>NZ_CP162797.1:0-2450000 GCF_054668915.1 Pseudomonas sp. H3_E04
GATGATCGACGGGCTGGCGCTGGGTGAAACCACGCCCGGGCCGCTGATCATGGTGGTGGCCTTTGTCGGTTTTGTCGGTGCTTATGTGGCGCAGGTGTTCGGCGCCGATCAAGTGTTCCTGGCCGGAGCGGTCGCCGCCGCGCTGGTGACGTGGTTTACCTTTCTGCCCTCATTCCTGTTCATCCTCGCCGGCGGCCCGCTGGTGGAGTCGACGCACGACGAACTCAAATTCACCGCACCGCTGACCGCGATCACCGCTGCGGTGGTCGGCGTGATACTTAACCTGGCGTGTTTCTTCGGCTACCACGTGCTCTGGCCGCAGGGTTTCAGCGGCAGCCTGGATTGGCCCTCGGCATTGATCGCCATTGCGGCAGCCGTTGCGCTGTTTCGCTTCAAACGCGGAGTGATTCAGGTGTTGCTGGGCTGTGCGTTGGTTGGGTTGGTGATGCATTTACTGCGTTAAAAGCCTCTGCAGACCACGGGCTGCAAATGCCCCAAACGGTCGAGGTGATAACGCTGCAGATCCCGCGCCAGAATCAGTTGGCCGTGATACAGCGCAGCCGCTTCACTGCGCACATCTTCGATCGACGGGCTCACCGCCGGATTGGCCTGATAGCGCGCGCTGAAATGCGTCAACACCAGATTGCGCACCCCGGCTGATTCGGCGAAACCGGCGACAGCGGCGGCGCTGCTGTGGCCGTAACTGGCACGAGCGCGGTCGATTGCTGCCTGCACGAATGTCGCTTCATGCACGAGCACATCCGCCGATTGCGCCACTTCGGCCAGCAATGCCGGCCGATCGTTATCGCCGCAGACAACGATGCGTCGATCAGGTCGCGCGCTCAGCAGATAGTCGCGAGCGTGCAGCATCCGGCCGTCAACCTCCACGTCCTGCCCATGGGCCAACTGACCCCAGAGCGGGCCGCGTTCGATGCCCTCGGCATCCAGGCGCCGCACGTCCAGACGCGGTTCCGGGTCGGACTCGGTGAATACATAACCATGACACGGCACACGGTGCGACAACTCGACGGTCTGCACCTGGACGTTGACATTGCGCCATTCGGTAAGCGTTTCCACAGCGTGCAGGTTGATCTCAAATGGCAGATGCGATTGCGTCACCTCAAGGCTCATTTTCAGCCACGGATGCAGCGCCGCCGGCAAAATAATGTCCAGCGGTCGCGTGCGTCCGGACATGCCGGTGCTCGCCAACAGACCCGGCAAGCCCAGGCAGTGATCGGCATGCACGTGGGTGATGAAAATCGCCCGCAACTCGCTCAGCGACAGCGGCGTGCGCAGCACCTGATGCTGGGTGCCTTCACCGCAATCGATCAGGTACCAGCCCTTGCCGGCAGACGCGATCAGTGCCGTCGCGCTGACGTTGCGCTGGCGGGTCGGCACGCCGGCAGACGTGCCCAGAAACAACAAGTCCACGGTGGTTCTCCCTGGCGGATCGAATTTGAACATGCAGACTGCCAGACGCGATAACTGCGTGCAGTTCTTGGTGTGCTTTCGACAATCAGCGAGGTAATTCGGATCCATTGAAGTACCGGGACAATTCATCGGACACCCGCCCTGGCGGTGTGCGGCCTTGGCACTTCGCTCGCTGATGACGGTCACAGCGAAACGGAGTCACTTAGCGGAGGTCAACTTGCCAAGAAAATCCAGGCCGATCGTCGACCGCGCCGATGCAGCGGTCCTTTCGCCAGAGCGCAAAGATGTGTTCTTCGCGGCGGTGCAGGTCAGCCGCATGGCCATGATCGTCACCGACCCTGCACAGCCCGATGATCCCATCATTTTTGCCAACAATGCGTTTCTTGAACTCAGCGGCTACGAGCTGGAAGAAGTGCTCGGGCGCAACTGCAGGTTTCTGCAAGGCGAGCAGACTGATCGCGCGGTGTTGCAACAGGTCAAGCAAGCGCTGAAACATCAACACGAAACCTGCGTGGAGGTGCTCAACTATCGCAAGGACGGCTCGTCGTTCTGGAACGAGCTGTTTATCGCGCCGCTATTCAACGAGCGCGGGCAACTGGTGTATTTCTTCGCCTCGCAAATGGACGTCAGCCGCCGCCGCGACGCCGAGGACGGCTTGCGTTATAGCGAGAACATGGAAGCACTGGGACAGTTGACCGGTGGCATTGCTCACGATTTCAACAACCTGCTGCAAGTGATGATCGGCTACATCGAGCTGATCCAGCACACCGCCAAACGGCCGAGCATCGATCCGCAGCGCATTGTCGTCGGCGCAGGCCACGCCCGCGCGGCGGCGGAAAAAGCACGTTTGCTGACCCAGCATCTGCTGGCATTCTCCCGCCGACAACGGCTTGAGGGGCGGGTGATCAATCTCAATGCCTTGCTTGAGCGGTCAACGCTGCCGTCGCCGGAATCTGCTGCTCTGGAGCCGCAGTTCGACTTCGCCGAGGACTTGTGGAATTGCCGCCTCGACCCGGCGCAGGCCGAGATGGCGCTCAATCATCTGCTGTCCAATGCTCGCGATGCGCTGGGGCAGCAGCAACAGCCGATCATCACCGTGCAGACCCGCAACGTCGTTGTCCCGGACGCGACCGATCCACATCAGGGCGGACTGGCGGCGGGGCGTTACGTCTGCATCGCGATCGCCGATAACGGCGTGGGCATTGCCGCCGACGATCTCGACAAGGTCATGGAGCCGTTCTACACCACCAAAGAAGAAGGCAGCGGGGCGGGCCTCGGGCTGTCGATGGTCTATGGCTTCGTCAAGCAATCCGGCGGGGTCGTCAAAATCGAATCGACGCCGGGACTCGGCACCACGGTGCGTCTGTTCTTCGCGGCCGACGACAGTCTGCCGGCGGTGTCGGAATCGTCGCCCGATGCCGAAAATCTCAAAGGCACCGAGCGCATTCTGATCGTCGAGGACCGTCCGGAGGTTGCTCAGCTGGCGCGTCTGGTTCTGTCCGAACACGGTTACCGCACCGACATCGCTGCAGATGCGCGCGAGGCGTTGGCAGTACTGCAGAGTAGCGACTATGAGCTGGTCTTCACTGATCTGGTCATGCCCGGTGAGATGAACGGGTTGGCACTGGCGCGGGAAATCAGCCAGCGCTATCCGGCCATGCAGATCCTGCTGACGACCGGGTACTGCGCGGACGAGTCGACGCCCAATGAGCTGGCTGACAATGAATTCGAATTGATCGCCAAGCCTTACGCACCGGTGGATCTGCTGCGCAAGCTGCGCTCGATGCTCGGCTGAAAAAACGAACTGACGGCGCACGTTCGGCGTCCATCCTAAAGACCGCATTGAACAACCAGTGAGGGGCACGATCCCCGAGGAGATGTTGGCAATGAGCGATTATCCGATGGACGAAACCGATTCCGATCACCGCAACGGCCAATTCGGCCAGGCCCTGGGGCTGGATGCTGACGAGGTGGAGTCGTGGGTCAGTGCAATCGAAGAGGACGGCAGCGGCATGGGTTATGTCGTGCATTTTTCCAGCGAGACGCCAGTGGATGTGCTGGCCAAGGTGCAAGGGCTGGGCGAAGACCTGATGATCAATATCGGGCCGATTGACTGAGCGTCAGAGAGGACGATCCATGCAGGAGCAACCAGTGGTGGTGATTTGCGGCGCCAGTGCCGGCGTCGGGCGCGCGGCGGCTCACCGGTTTGCCGCCGGCGGTTACCGCATCGGCCTGCTGGCGCGCGATCCGGCGGGACTGGCCGCTACGCAAGAGGAGCTGCAAGCGTATGGGGTCCAGGTGGAAACGGTCAGCGTCGATGTCGCCGATGCGCTGGCTGTGCAGGAGGCCGCGCAGCAACTGGAAGCCCACCTCGGGCCGCTGGCAGTGTGGGTCAACGCAGCGATGGTCACGGTACTCTCGCCGATAGAACAGTTGTCCGCCGCCGAGATCGAGCGCGTTACTCAGGTGACCTATCTCGGCACCGTCCACGGTACCCTGGCGGCACTGTCGTTGATGCGTCCGCGTAACAAAGGATTGATCATCCAGATCGGCTCGGCGCTGGCCTATCGTGCTATCCCGCTGCAGGCCGCTTACTGCGGGGCAAAATTCGCCGTGCGCGGGTTCACCGACTCATTACGCTGCGAATTGCTGCATGAGCGCAGCCGTATTCGCGTGTGCATGGTGCAACTGCCGGCGATCAACACGCCGCAGTTTGACTGGGCGCGCAACAAATTGCCCAAGCGCCCGCAACCCGTGCCACCGATCCACGACCCCGACGTGGCAGCGCGGGCGATTTTCAGTGTGGTCAAGCATCCACCTCGCGAGCTGTGGCTCGGTGGATCAACGATCAAAGCGATTATTGGCCAATCGGTCATGCCGGGTTTGCTCGACCGTCTGATGGCACGCGCCGCCTGGTCTGGCCAGCAAACCAACGAGCCTGAGGACAACGAGCACCCGGACAACCTGTTCGAGGCGCAGCCGGGTTTGCATCAGATTCGCGGCCGGTTCGTCGGTCGTTCCAGGGACGCGGCGCTGGCGTTGACGTCTACTCAAGTGATGGCGATATCGGCAGTGATTGCCATATTGGTCGGCGTAGTTCTGTTACAGCTTTGATGCTTTCCTGGTTCGCTCAACTGTCGACGCATCTCCGCGCGCCCGCTGCTAGGGGCGGTCGGGCGCATGGCAGCGACTAATGCAGCACATGCACCTTTGATGACTGTGGTTTCGTTCAGATCTCCTTGATCGGCGTTTCGCCCTGTACCGCTTTGATCAGGTTGATCACGTGTAGGCAATCAGCCTTGTTCACATATGACTCACCACTGGCCACCGTCTCGTGGTTGCGTGCGCGCAGTCGCCAGCGCCATTGGCCCTTGCCAGTGCTCGGAGTGCCGCGGGTTTGTCGGTAGATTTCGAAATACATGGGTTCGCTCCTTGCGATAGATAGGCGCGCCAGCCTCTGTGGCGCATCGACGCAAGCCTAGCGCAGCAGGGTTTTTTGGCTATCGCGGATTTGTTTCCAATCGTTCGCGGATATTTCTGAAAGACGCAGGCCAGAGCGCCGCGTGTGCCCGGCGAATTGGCCGATATGACGCCGCGTCCTGCTTGCGTGCCGGTGCCGGCTACTGCTTAATACGGGACGGCTCATGGCCTCGAAAAACTTTCGATGACCGACAAACTATAAAAAGAGCACTCCTTTGACTGAGCACGGAACGCAACAGGCCGGGCAGGTGACGTTGTCGCTGGTGATCCCCGTTTTCAACGAGGCCGACAGCCTCGACAGCTTTCTTTCGCGCATCGACGAGGTCTTTCACGCACAAGCGCTGATCGATCTTGAGCTGGTCTTTATCAACGACGGCAGTACCGATGCGACCCTTGAGCGCTTGCTTGCACGGCAGCAGCAGGATTCGCGGCTGCGGATCGTCGACCTGAGTCGCAACTTCGGCAAGGAAGCGGCACTCTCGGCCGGTCTGCAAATGGCCAGCGGGCAGATCGTGGTGCCGATCGACGCCGATCTGCAGGACCCGCCTGAAGTCATCTTGCAGATGATCGAGCGCTGGCGCGATGGTTACGAAGTGGTGCTCGGCCATCGGATCAGCCGCCGCAGTGATACGTGGGCCAAGTCGACCTCGGCCCACTGGTTCTATCGCCTGCACAACCGCATCGCCGAACAGCCGTTACCGGAGAACGTTGGCGACTTCCGCCTGATGGATCGCTGCGTGGTCGATGCCTTGCTGACCCTGCCCGAGTCGCGGCGCTTCATGAAAGGTCTGTTCGCCTGGGTCGGTTTTCGCACCACTCATGTCGACTACGAACGCCCCGAGCGCGTAGCGGGGCAGAGCAAATTCAATGGTTGGCGGCTGTGGAATTTCGCCCTCGAAGGCATCACCAGCTTCAGCACCGAGCCGTTGCGGGTCTGGACTTATCTGGGGGCGACAGTTTCGCTGGTGTCGTTTGCGTTCGCCATGTTCATCGTCCTGCGCACACTGATCCACGGCGTCGACTTGCCCGGTTATGCCTCGCTGATGGTCGCAGTCACGTTCCTTGGCGGTCTGCAATTGATCGGCATTGGCGTACTCGGCGAATACCTCGGCCGCACCTATATCGAATCCAAACGCCGGCCGGTTTTTCTGGTGCGTCGCGTCTACGACCCGAAGGACTGACAGATGGATCTCAAGGAAACCGACATCCTCGGCGACAGCATCGATGAGCATTGGTACTACTGCTGCAAAGCGGCGGCGACTCGGCGTTTGCTGGGTGACGCGCCGATTCGGCGGATCCTCGATGTCGGTGCCGGCTCGGGGTTTTTCTCGCATCATCTGCTGACCCACACCGACGCGCATGAGGCGTGGTGCGTCGACATCAGTTATCCCGCCGATTCAAGCGCCACCACCGCTGGCAAACCGGTGCATTACCGACGCGGCATCGACAGCATCGATGCCGATCTGGTGTTGCTGATGGACGTGCTCGAGCATGTCGACGACGATCTCGCCCTGCTCAGAAGTTATGTTGATAAGGTGCCTTCGGGCAGTCGCTTTCTGATGACTGTCCCGGCGTTCCAGTTTCTCTGGAGCGGGCATGATGATTTTCTCGAGCACAAGCGCCGCTACACCCTTGCGCAATTCGAAACGCTGGCTGGCGATGCCGGTTTGACGGTGCAGCGCGGCGCCTATTATTTCGGTGCGGTGTTTCCGATCGCCGCTGCGTTGCGCCTGCTGCCGCAGGGTTCCAGAGAGGCACCGCCACAGTCGCAGCTCAAACGTCATCATCCATTGGTCAACAGCGTGCTCAAGACTCTGTGCCGACTGGAGTTGCCGCTGATGGGCAAAAACCGGCTGGCCGGTTTGAGTGTCTTCGTGCTGGCGCAGAAACCGTGATCGGCAGTGAACGGTCAGCACTGGTCCGCCGTGGTCTGCGTTTTGCCCTGACCGGGCTGTTTGTCACTGCGCTGCATGCGCTGGTGGCCGTGATGTTCATCCGGTTCATCGCACCCGAACCGCCGCTGGCCAATGGTTTCGCCTTTGCCGTGGCGACCGTTGTGTCGTATGTGATCAATACCACCTGGAGCTTTTCAGCTCGCCTGCACGGGCGCACGTTACTGCGCTTTGTGTCGGTCTCGGCGGGCGGTTTCCTATTGGCGATGCTGGTTGCCTGGGCGGCGCAAATGGCTGGGTTGCATTATCTGCTCGGAATCGGCGCCGTGGCCCTGACGGTGCCGGCGTTCACTTTCGTTTTGCATAATTTCTGGACGTATCGATGAAGCTTTGCTCAAACTCTCGGGCGGCGGCGCTGTTGCCTGTGCTGCTAGGCATTCTGGCGTTTCTTATCGTGGTCGGCCCACGGGCGTTGAACCCGATGAACATTGCCTGGCTGGGCGACGGCGACCCGGCCACCCATTACCAGGGTTGGGTGTTTTTCCGGCACTCGCCATGGAGCTTTCCGCTGGGGCTCAATCCGTCTTATGGACTGGAGTTGGCCAACGGCTTGATTTTTTCCGATTCCAATCCGCTGTTTGCCTTTCTGTTCAAGCCGTTTTCGGCGCTGTTGCCGGAGCCGTTTCAGTACTTCGGACTGTGGTTGCTGACCTGCTTCATTCTGCAGAGCTGGTTTGCCTGGAAACTGCTCGGCCTGGTGAGCCGCGACGCGGTACTGCGGTTGCTGGGTACCGGGCTGTTTTTGTTCGTTCCGGCCATGTTGGTCCGCATGAGCGTGCACCTGTCCCTGGGCGGGCATTTCATGTTGCTGGCCGCGCTGTACCTGGCGCTGCGGCCATTCACGCCAAAACGCTGTCTGGCCTGGGGCACGTTGCTGGCGGCGGCCGCGCTGGTCCACGCCTATTTGCTGGCGATGATTGCGCTGATCTGGCTCGCCGATCTCGCAGCGCACACCCTGCGGCGACATTTGGCGCCGCGCAAAGCTGTAGCCGAACTGATCGGTCTGTTTTTGCTGGTGAGTCTGTGTTGCTGGCAGGCGGGCTACTTCAGCGTCGGCGACGACGGCCTGGCACTGATGGGCTACGGTCTGTTCCGCGCCAATGTGCTGAGCTTTTTCGACCCGGGCACCTGGTCGTTTGCTCTGCGCGACATGCCGGGCGTATTGGGCGATGGCGACGGTTTTGCGTTCCTTGGCCTGGGTGTGGTGTTTCTGCTCATCTGCGCTTTCCTGGCCTGGCTGCAACGCGGTACCGATGTTCGTCGCAAGATGCGTCGCTACCCGTGGCTGCTGCTCGCACTGGCAGGCCTGGCGCTGTTCGCCTTTTCCAACAACATCGGTGTCGGCCCATTCGAATTGCACATCCCGCTGCCGGATGCAGTGGTGGCGGTGGCGACGATTTTTCGCGGTTCGGGGCGGATGATCTGGCCGGTCATGTACATGGCGATTTTCGCCGTCCTGTACGTGGTGATTCATGGGCACCCCCGGCGCACCGCACGAATTTTGCTGAGCATTGCTCTGGTGCTGCAAGTGGCGGATACGCGGTCCGGCTGGGGAGAGTCGCGCAACCTGTTCATGGTCACACCAGCGGCACAATGGCAGACGCCGCTGGTTGATCCGTTCTGGGATCAGGCGGCTCGCCATTATCAGGCAGTGCGCTGGCTGCGCCCGGAGAATTATCCGGAGCAGTGGCGAACGCTCGCCGAGTTTGCCGGGCGCCATCATCTGCCGACCAATGCGGTCTACCTCGGCCGCGCCAGTACCAAGGCGACCGAGGCGGCTCAGGCTGTGTCCGACCAGATGGTCAGCTCTGGCCAATACGCCGCCGATACGCTGTACGTACTCGATAGCCGCACCGTGCTGCCGGCAGCGCTGACCCTGAACCGGGAGACCGACGTGCTCGCCAGAATCGACGGTTTGAACGTGCTGGCACCGGGCTGGAAGCGTTGCGCCGATTGCTCGCCCATCAGCGCTGCTGATCCGCTGACGCTGATCTCGCCGCTGAAGTCGAACGAGCGCGTGACCTTCAACGTTACCAGCCTGGCGACGTTTTTCCTCGGCAGCGGATGGTCGAAAAGCGAACCGTGGGGCACGTGGTCCGAGGGCAGCGAATCGCAGATCATTCTGCGGCCCGAGGCCCCGGTGAGGTCATTTGTGCTGGAAGCCAATGCTTTGATTGCGCCGTCGCATACCGAACAGGGGCTGGAGGTCATCGTCAACGAGGTGCCGGTGCTCTCCACCCGTTTGCTCAAGCCCGAAGCGAACGTTGTCAGCGTTGAACTGCCAGCCGAAGTCCAGCAGCGCATCGAGCGTGAAGGCGTGTTGGTGATTCGTTTTCAGTACGCCGACGCCATCAGCCCTAGAGCCCTTGGCATGGGACTCGATCCGCGCAAGCTGGCCATTGGTATTCGAGCCCTGACCCTGCATTGAATCTGCGCGGCGCATGTCTGCGCACGGGCCCATAGACGTGGTTCATGGGCCTTTCTACACTGCCGCTATTCCGGGGAGCAGGGGCAAAGGATGAACCGCAATGAACTACGCAAGGCCGACATCAACCTGATGGTGGTGTTCGAGACCCTGATGCTCGAACGCAACGTGACCCGCGCGGCGGAGAAGCTGTTCCTCGGCCAGCCGACCATCAGTTCGGCACTCAACCGTTTGCGCACGATGCTCAACGACCCGCTGTTCATCCGCGTCGGCCATCGCATGGAGCCGACGGCTCGTGCCGAAGACATTTACCGCCATCTCAAACCGGCACTGGATTCACTGTCGGCGGCGCTGAGCCTGACCCGCGATTTCGACCCCGCCACCAGCACCATGACCTTTCGCATCGGCCTGTCCGACGACGTCGAATTCGGCCTGCTGCCGCCGCTGTTGCGTGCGCTGCGCCAGGAAGCGCCGAGCGTGGTGTTCGTGGTGCAACATGTCGATTACTGGCGCATTCCCGACCTGCTCGCTGCCGGCGATATCACCGTCGGCATCAGCCAGACCCGTGGCCTGCCGGCCAACGCCAAACGCAAACTGCTGCGACATATCCAGCCAAGCATCCTGCGCGCCGATGCCTCTGCTACGCCGCTGACCCTCGACGAATATTGCGCTCGCCCGCATGTGCTGGTTTCGCACACGGCCAATGTCAGTGGCTACGCCGATGAGTGGCTGGCGGAACTGGGGCGCACGCGGCAGGTGGTGTTGTCGGTGCCGCAATACAGCGCACTGCCGGCGTTACTGGCCGGCACTGACCTGATTGCCAGCCTGCCGGATTACACCGCAGCGGCGATGGCGGCGTCCGGGGCGCTGTTCCAGGAACCGTTCCCGTTCAAGACGCCGACGCTGGACCTGTCGATGGTCTGGCTCAGCCACGTCGACAGCGACCCGGCCGAACGCTGGTTGCGCTCGCGGCTGGAAGCGTTCATGAGTGAACGGCCAACTGAGCACCACGAACCCTTGTAGGAGCTGCCGAAGGCTGCGATCTTTTGATATTGATTGTAAGAAAGACAAAATCAAAAGCTCGCAGCCTCGTTTCACTCGACAGCTCCTACAGGTAATGCGTTGAGCCGACTGTGGTATATGTACGCCCCCGCATCCGCCGACTGGAGATCCGCAATGCCACACCTGCACATGGAATACACCGCCAACCTGACGCAGTTGAACGCTGACATCGCCCTGATCCGGCTCAACAACACCCTGGTCGGTTCCGGTCAGTTCGGCGCGGAGTTCGATATCAAGAGCCGCGCGATCAAGATCGACAACTTCAAGGTCGGCACGGCGCAGGGCGAGCGTGCCTTTGTCCATGTGAAACTGGCCTTGCTCAGCGGGCGCTCGGCGGAGATCAAGAAGCAGCTCTCGCAAAGTCTGCTGGCAGTGTTGCAGGAACTCTGCGAATGGCCGGCCGGGCTCGAGGTCCAGCTGTGTGTCGAACTGCTCGACATCGATCGCGAGTCCTACAGCAAGGCCGCGATCGGCATCTGATGCTCAGGCGTTTTCCAGCTCGCTGCACACCTGAATCACCTGCTCGCGCAGCCAGACGTTGGCGCTGTCCTGATCGGCGTTCTGGCTCCATTGCATGTCGAGGGTGAACCCCGGCAAGCCATTGGGCGCCTCGCAGTGATTGAACACCGCGTCGTTGGTCAGCAAACGCTGGATACGTCGGGGCAGGGTGAGGATGAAGTCGGTGCCGGTGATCATCTTCAACGCGGCGCTGTAGCTGTTCGAGCGCGCCACTATCTGACGTTTCTGCGCTTGCCGTGCCAGCCAGCCGTCGACCATGTTGGTGCTCGAAGTCCACGGCGTCGGGAACACATGCCGACGTTCGGTGAATGCTTGCAGGCTCAGGCGCGGCTCCAGCGGCGTGGCGCGTTTGTCGAAAACGCAGACCAGGTCATCTTCAAGCAGCATCCGTGATTTCAGATCCGCATGCTGGCGGTGAAAGTGCGGGCCGAAACTGATCACCAGATCGAGGCTGCCGTCGCGCAACTCTTCGGCTGGCACATCGGTTTCGAATTTGTGCATGTTGACCATCACCGGCAAGTCGTCGAAGTCGAAGCGCTTCAACAGACGCGGCAGAATCAACTGCTCGAAATATTCCGGGGCGCAGATGTTGAAAGTCACCGCCTGCCGGCTCGGGTCGAAGGCCGGGGCACCGGCGTGGCAGAGGTTGATGCTTTCGAGGATTTTCTGCACATGGCCGTACATGCTGCAGGCCTTGTAGGTCGGGCGCATGCCGGTGCGGGTGTTGATGAACAATTCGTCTTCGAAACTGGTGCGCAGTTTCTTCAGGCAATAACTGACGGTGGACTGGCTGACGAACAGGGTTTCCGAGACATCGGTGACACTGCTCTGCTCGTACACGGCAACAAATACCATCAAGTCCTGCATGTCGAGCTTGCGAAGCAAATTACTGTTCAGCATGAGTTCCGTCTCGCTGTGCCCCTTGCGCAGAATTCGCGCAAACGTGTGCGTACGATCCTAACGGAACGATGGTGCCAGGAGAAACCCTTGTAGGGCATTTCACGGACACATGTGGGACAGAAACTTTTAGCAACACGACGTAGCCGATTCCGTGTGGAAAAGATGGCCAGAGGCCTCTAGTCCGGGCCGGGCAAGTGGCGTGCGTAGTGGCGAGGGTCGAAGCGCATCACCATCAGCAGCATGATCACCATCACCGCTGTCAGCGTCCACCACGCGCCTTCGAAATTGCCCAGGCGATCGCGAATCATCCCTGCCAACAGCGGCGACAGTCCTGCGATCAGATAACCGATCCCCTGTACAAACGCGGTCAGGCCACCGGCGCGCTGCGGCTCGTCGCAGTGATCCAACGCGACAATCAGGCTCATCGGAAACAGACCGCCAATCCCCAGCCCCAACAGACACGGCCAAAGCAGCGCAAGGTGTGGCGGGGCGAGAATCAGCCCGCAGAAACCGCCGATGATCAGCAACAGCAGAACCGCCAATATCCCACGCCGATCACGACTGCGATTAGCGATCGCTGGCACTGCCAGCCCGGAAATAACCTCCATTGCTGTAAGAAAACCCAACAGCAACCCGGCGTTTTGTTCGCTCCAGCCCTTTTCCATGTAGTACGGAGCGAGCCAAGCGAGGACGCAGGTATAGGACGCCGTACCGAGGCCAAAGAAAATCGCCAGCAACCAGGCGCGAGGGCGGGTGATGAAAGACTCTCGTTTGGTCACCGTTGTTATGGCTGGCGCAAGCTGCAAGCACCAGACCAGCAATGCGAGCAATGCCAGCCCTGCCCAAACAGCGAGTCCCACGCGCCAACTCCCGGCCTGCGCTGTCACCAGTGGCGCGAACGAGGCGGCAATTGCGGCACCGCCCATGATCGAAGTGACGTAGACGCCCATGCACCACGCCACGTTGTCAGGAAAGCGCGATTTGATCAGCGCCGGCATTAATGCCTGAATCAGGGCTATGCCAATGCCAGCCAGTATCGCGCTGACGATCAGCTCGTTCGCCGAATAGATAAACAGCCGTGACAGGCTCGCCAGCCCGATGACCAGCAGCGACAGCAGCACCGTGCGTTGTTCGCCCAGGCGCCGGCTGATGCTCAGGCCGAAAAACATCGCCAGCCCCATGGCCATCACCGGCAGCATCGTCAACAGAGAGGCAAGGGTGAAGCTCAACGGGATATCGCTACGGATCGCCGACAGCAGCGGCCCGATGGCTGCCATTGAGGGGCGCAGATTAAGTGCGACAAGAATGATTGCGAGCATCAGCCAAGCGGCGGGGCGGGTGTGATTCATCGGCGGGCCTTCGAGTCCAGGGGCTGATGATTAGGCGTGGCGTCCCCCGCATCGGCAAATCAGAAAACACGGGGTCAGACCTAAAAACTCGATAACACCCATGTTCCCCTGTGGGAGCGAGCCTGCTCGCGAATGCGTTACTCCAGACCAACAATCATTTGCTGACACTCCGCTTTCGCGAGCAGGCTCGCTCCCACAGAGGAAATTGCGCAATGCCTGAAACTGAATAAAACCTGAACCATTCTCAAATACTCACAAACTTTCACTTTCGTAGTCCGAAGCAACTAATCATTAGCATCTTTTTCACGAAAAATTGATCCGTGGCTGCCTAAAGTTTGTCATGCCTCGGTGAATGAAATTTTCACAATTGACGAGGCTCTTCTTTCAGGAACTGTCACTCATCATGTTGAAGTTAAAAGCCGTGCGCCCGGAATGGGTGACGTTGTTTGCCAGCGCCTTTTTGTTGCTCGGTTTCAATCTGGTGCTTTGGCAACATCTGTTCGAGATCACCGCTGCCGACGGCAAGGGCATCGCCATGCGCGTGGCGTTCGGCGTGATGATCTTTGCCGCGTTCAACATTGTTCTTACATTATTCGCTTTCCGGCCAGTGCTTAAACCACTGTTGACTCTCTTGTTTTTAGTCAGCGCCGGCGTGGCTTATTTCATGAGCCAATATGGCGTGATGATCGATGCCGGCATGTTGCGCAACTTTGCCGAAACCAATGCGACGGAAGTGCGTGATCTGCTCTCGTTGAAATTATTCGCTTATATTCTCTTGCTGGGTGTTTTGCCATGTTTGTTGTTGTGGAAAGTGCCGGTCAATTATCGGCGCTGGCATCGTGAGTTGTTCAGTAAAGTTATTGTCAGTGTTGCCTCGGCGGCGGTGATCGGTGTTGTGGCATTGGCCAACTATCAAGGCTTGTCGTCGCTGTTTCGCAATCACCACGAAATTCGCCTGATGCTGGTGCCGAGCAATTACATCGGCGCATCCATTGGTTATCTGCAGGAGCAAGTGGTCTCGGCGCAGCAGCCGTTTGTCAAGATCGGCGAGGACGCCCAGCGCAATCCCGACTTGCAGCTCCAGCCACGCAAATCCCTCACGGTGCTGGTGGTGGGGGAAAGTGCGCGGGCGCAGAACTTCGGCATTCTCGGTTATGACCGCGACACCACACCGCAACTTGACAAAGAGGCCGGGCTGATCGCTTTCACCGATGTGCATTCCTGCGGCACGGAAACGGCGGTCTCGGTGCCGTGCATGTTCTCCAACATGGGCCGCAAGGATTACAACGCCAGCAAGGCCAGGAACGAAGAAGGTTTGCTTGATGTGCTCAAGCGCGCCGGCATCGATGTGATATGGCGCGATAACCAGTCCGGCTGCAAAGGCACTTGCGACCGCGTCACGGTGCAGGATGTCAGCAAGTTGCAGGACCCGGCATTGTGCGCCAACAGCGAATGTCGCGATGAAATCCTCCTGCAAGGGCTGCAAAGTTTTATCGATCATCTGGACAAGGACACCGTGCTGGTGCTGCACCAGATGGGCAGTCATGGCCCGGACTACTTCAAGCGTTATCCCAAGGCGTACGAACACTTCACTCCGGTCTGTGAAAGTAACGCGCTGAACAATTGCAGCCGCGAAAGTATCGTCAACGGTTACGACAACACGCTGGTGTACACCGACCATGTGCTGGCGAGCCTGATCGATGTGCTGCGCAGCAATCAGGACAAAGTCGACACCGCCATGCTCTATCTGTCGGATCACGGTGAATCGCTGGGCGAGTACAACCTGTTTCTGCACGGCACGCCGTACATGCTGGCGCCTGAACAACAAAAGCATGTCGCGATGCTGGCGTGGTTCTCCGACAGCTATCAGAAGGCCTACTCGGTCGACACCCATTGCCTGCAAATGAGCCGTGACAAACCGCTGAGCCAGGACAATCTGTTTCACTCGATGCTCGGCCTGCTGGAAGTGCGCAGCAGCGTCTATCAACCTGCCTTGGACATGTTTGCCGGCTGTCGTGGCGCGGTGATCGACGGTGTGTTGGCCAAGGAGTAAAGCGTTTGCGGCCCGTCGCGTCGATGCGACGGGCCTTTCTGTTTCTGCTGTCAGACTATTCTTGCTGACAGGCAAGACATTTCCTTACAGCTCTTGCCCTGCAAAGGCGCGTAAATCGTCGGTAGCGATATATACTGCGCGCCATTCTTCAAGGGAGAGCCGTGTGGCTATCGATATTCACTGGATTCGCGACAACGAAAGCCTCGCGCAGTTTTGCGCCGAGTGGCAGCAGCTGCCGTTCGTTGCCCTCGACACCGAATTCATGCGGGTCGACACCTTCTACCCGATTGCCGGCCTGTTGCAGATCGGCGACGGCAAACGCGCCTACTTGATCGATCCGCTGACCATCAACGCCTGGCAACCGCTGGCCGCGTTGCTCGAGAACCCGGCAGTGCTGAAAGTCTTGCACGCCTGCAGCGAGGACCTCGAAGTGCTGCTGCGCCTGACCGGCAGCCTGCCGGCGCCGTTGTTCGACACGCAACTGGCCGCCGCTTATCTGAATCTCGGTTTCTCGATGGGCTACTCGCGTCTGGTGCAGGAAGTGCTCGGCATCGACCTGCCCAAGGGCGAAACCCGCTCCGACTGGTTGCAGCGTCCGCTGTCCGAAACCCAGATCAGCTATGCCGCCGAAGACGCCGTGCATCTGGCCGAGGTGTTCGTCGAGTTGCGGCCCAAGCTGTCCGCCGACAAGTTCGCCTGGGTGCTGGAGGATGGCGCCGAATTGGTTGCCAACCTGCGCCGCGAGACCGATCCGTACGAGGTCTATCGCGACGCGAAACTGGCGTGGAAGCTGTCTCGTGCGCAACTCGCCGTGCTGCGTGAGCTGTGCGCCTGGCGCGAAAAAGAAGCCCGCGCCCGCGACCTGCCGCGCAACCGCATCGTCCGTGAACATTCGCTGTGGCCCCTGGCCCGCACGCAGCCGGATAACCTCGCGGCGCTGGGCAAGATCGAAGACATGCACCCGCGTACCGTACGTCAGGACGGTCAGTTTCTGCTTGATCTGATCAAGCGCTCTGGCAGTGTGGGCCCTGATCAATGGCCGCCGGCAGTGCCCGAGCCGTTGCCGATCGAAGCCGCTGCGCTGATCAAACAATTGCGCGCACTGGGTCAGGCTGAGGCCGAGCGCCTGGGTATTGCCCCGGAACTGATGCTACGCAAGAAAACCCTCGAAGCCCTGGTCAAAAGCGGTTTCCCCGAGGGTCCTTACCAATTGCCCGATTCGCTGCGTGGCTGGCGCCGCGAATTGCTCGGCCAGAAGCTGCTCGACAGCCTGGCCACCGCCGGAGAACAGCCTTGAAACGTATTTGCTCCATCTACCAAAGCTCCAAGCGCAGCGGCATGTATCTCTACGTGCTCAAGAGCGATGCGCTCGAGCGCGTGCCGGATGCGCTGATGACGGCTTTCGGCAAAGCAAAGCATTCCTTCGATCTGGTGCTGTCGCCCGAGCGCAAACTGGCCAGCGAAGACATCACCGTGGTCCTGGAAAACCTCGACAAGCAGGGCTATCACCTGCAAATGCCGCCGGCCGAGGACGAGTACATCGAGCACCTGCCCGAAGAGTTGCTGCGACGCAACGACCCGGTCTGACCCGCGAGGCCCTGTTCTGGGCCTCGGTTAACCCTGGAACTGTTTTTACCGCGATGGCCGGCCCCAACCCGGCGGCCGTCTGCACGGTTTGCGAAAGGTTTGAAGATGCGCGTTCTGATTGCTGAACACGACCACGCGATATACGCCCGCCTGCTGCGTCAGGCACTGCCCGAGCTCGAAGTCCTGACCAGCGGCGACTCTGCCGAACTGGCGCGGCAGGCCGCCGATTGCCCGGTGTGGCTGGGCCAGCCGGATCTGCTGGCGACCCTGTTGCGCCAGGGCCATCAACCGCAATGGCTGCAATCGACCTGGGCCGGCATCACGCCGCTGCTCGCGGACGGCCTGCGCCGCGATTATCGCCTGACCCGCGCCGTGGGGATTTTTGGTCAGGTCATGGCCGAATACGTGCTGACCTATATCCTTGGCCACGAGCGCGAAGTGCTGGCGCGGCTGGTCAGCCAGGTCGAGCGCAAGTGGGACAACCGCAGCGGCCAGAGTCTGGTCGGGCGCAAGGTCCTGATCGTCGGCACCGGTGACATTGGCCAGAGTGTCGCGCAATTTCTGCTGCCGTTCGGCGTCGAGCTGTACGGCGTCGCCAGCACCGCCCGCGAACAGGCGCCGTTTGTCGAAGTCGGCGCGCTGGCCGATCTGCCACGGTTGGTGGGCGAAGTGGACTACGTGGTCAATCTGCTGCCGAACACCGAGCACACCCACGATATCTACGACGCAGCGCTGTTCAGGCAATTCAAACCGACCGGCTTGTTCATCAACGCCGGACGGGGTGTCGCGGTGGTCGATGCCGATCTGGTCGAGGCTTTGAAAGAAGGGCACTTGGCCGGCGCGGTGATCGACGTCTGCCGTCAGGAGCCATTGCCGCAACGCCACCCATTCTGGACCGCGTGGGGCTTGCTGCTGACCGGGCACAGTTCGGCACCGACCTCGCCAGCGCTGATGGTGGATCTGTTTGTGCAGAACCTGAAGGCGTACGAGGCGGGTGAGGCGTTGCGTGGGGAAGTGGATTTCACCCGCGGATATTGATTCGCATCCAACCACTGTGGGAGCGGGCTTGCTCGCGAAGGCGCCGGTTCAGTCGATATCAATGTTGCCTGAACCACCGCTTTCGCGAGCAAGCCCGCCCCCACATTTGCTTTGCATCGTGGCTTATAAGGTGAAATCGCCCTCAGCCACCAGCTCGCTCAGCGGGCGACGCGGGCTCGGTGTTTCGCGGGCTTGCAGGTACTCGGCCAGGGTTGCCTTGTCACCCAGTTTGCCCACTGCGACCGCCGCATGCAGGGCGTATTCTTCGGGGATGTTGAGTTCCTTGCGGGTCAATTCCTGATCGAAGCCGGCCATGCCGTGGGTGTGCCAGCCGCTGAGGCTCGCCTGCAGCGCCAGATGACCCCATGCCGAACCGGTGTCGAAGGTGCTCCACAGCGCCGGCGTTTCCTCGCTGGCGCCCGGTGCAACAAAAGTGGTTTTCGAAATCACGATCACCAGCGCCGCAGCATGCTGCGCCCAGCTACGGTTGAACTCGTTGAGCAGGCCCAGATAACGTTCCCAGTTCGACGTGTCGCGACGTGCATAGAGAAAACGCCACGGTTGCGAGTTGTACGCCGACGGCGCCCAGCGCGCGGCTTCGAAGAAGCTCAGCAGGGTTTCTTCAGGGATCGCTTCGCCCGTAAAAGCGCGGGGCGACCAGCGCTCGGTGAACTGCGGGTGAATGGCGTAATCGGCAACGCGAGGGTTGGCACTCATGCACGGATTCCTTGCAACGGATGGGGAAGAAGTTCGCTGCAAAACCCTACTGGGCGGCGCTGGGGCTGACAAGCGGATTTACCGACAGTCGCCAGCGCTTGGCCCTTGCGTCCGCTGGCACTAGACTGGCGGCCTTTTCACCACCTTGATGTTGATGCTTGAGCCATGGCCGCCATAGTCGAACCGTTCTGGAAACGCAAAACCCTCGATCAACTCGATCATGAGGAGTGGGAATCGCTGTGCGACGGCTGCGGTCTGTGCTGCCTGCAAAAGCTCGAGGATGAAGAAGACAACAGCGTCTATTACACGCGCATCGCCTGCAAACTGCTGGATCTGAAAACCTGTCAGTGCAGCGATTATCCGAACCGGATCAAGTTTGTTCCTGACTGCATCCAGCTCACACCGGGTCAGGCGGAAGAGTTCAAATGGCTGCCGCCGACCTGCGGTTATCGTCTGGTCAGCGAGGGCAAGGATCTGCCGCTATGGCATCACCTGGTGTGTGGCGACCGTGATGCGGTGCACCACGAGCGGATTTCCCAGTCCGGGCGCATGCTCGCCGAAGGCAACGTGCCGGAGGATGATTGGGAAGATCATCTGATTTTCCGCGCGGGTTGATGAGGTGGTGGGTTGTTGAACCCGTAAAGATCAAAAGATCGCAGCCTTCGGCAGCTCCTACAATGGAAAACGTGATTCCGTGTAGGAGCTGCCGCAGGCTGCGATCTTTTGCTTTAAAGCCTCAGACGCCGGCTTTCGGCGAGACCAGCGAATCATTGCCGGTGACGGTGGCTGTTTCGGTGGCCACTTCAGCATTGGTTTTCAGCTTGCTCAGTTCTTCCCCGGCGCGTTCGATCTTCGCCCGCACGTTGTTCATGTCCTGACGGCCTTTTTCCAGCAGGCTTTTCGCCGAGCAGTGGCCAGTAATGCCACGGGCCACGGCCATGCCGCCGAGTGCCACTTGAATCAGGCCGAACACGCCGCCACGGCGCAGGCCCTTGCCGACCATCAGCACGCCGCCGGTCAACGAGCCGACGCGCTCCCAGCCGTGCACGTTCTTGTGCGCAGGCGACTGGAACGGGGTGGATTCGATGCGTTCTACGCGTTTGAGCTCGCTCATGATCTATCTCCAGGCAGGGTGCGATTGATAGATAAGCTGACTGCCGGGGCGGTCAGCTTGTTCCATCGAATGTGCGACGCTTCAGCGGAATTTCGGCCCGGAGCGGGTGTTCAGGCCTTTGGCCATGCGGTCGTAGAGCACGACGTTGACGGTGGCGGCGAGGTTCATGCAGCCGGTGGTCGGGATGTACACGACGTCTTCGCACCAGTCGCGAATCTCTTTATCCAGCGAACCGTCTTCCGGGCCGAAGATGTACAGAGCGCGGTCGGGGTGGGTGTATTCCGGCAATGGACGGGCGCCTTCGACCAGTTCCACAGCGACGGGCACGCAGTTGAGCGGGAGGATTTTTTTCAGGTCATCAATGCCAATCAGCGGGATGTCGTAGTGCACGCGTTTGGTGTCGGTGACGAAGTCGGCGGCGCGTTCATAACGCTTGCCGGTGTAGAACACCGATGCCACGCCGTAACAGCCTGCGGCGCGCATCACCGAACCGACGTTCTCTGGTGATTTGGGGTTATACAAACCAATGCAGCTGTACCGTTTGTCTGCCACGAGCGGGGTGCCTTCGGGAAAAAGAGGGCGATTATACGGGGATAAGATCAAAAGATCGCAGCCTTCGGCAGCTCCTACAGTTGAATGGCGTACACCCTGTAGGAGCTGCCGAAGGCTGCGATCTTTTGCTTTTTAATCGTCTTTCTTCATCAACCCGGCCAGCGCGGCAAATGGGTTATGCGTGGCTTTGGCGATTTTTGGTGTGCTCAGCGAGCCGTCGCCGAAATACTGCTGATCGGTGTAACGCGAGTGTTCATTGTCGTGGCAATACAGGCACAACAGCTCCCAGTTGGAGCCGTCCTGCGGGTTGTTGTCGTGGTTGTGGTCGCGGTGGTGCACGGTCAGTTCGCTCAGGCGCTTGCCGGAAAACTCGCGGGCGCAGCGGCCGCAGACATGCGGGTACATCTTCAGGGCCTTGTCGCGGTAGCCCATTTCCTTGTCGCGCTGGTTGTCGGCGAGAATGCGGTCCAGCTTCGACGTGTTGGTGGGGGTGGACGAACTCATGGGTTCACCTTTGCAGAAAGACTGATGACGGTTATGCGCAGAGTTTAGCTCAGCCCTTGAGCTTCTCGGCAATCCAGATCGTGTGACGGGTGCCCTTGTTGCCGTGGGCGAAAACCTGGACTTCTTCGGCCTTGAAACCGGCCTTCTTCAATTTGTCGGAAAACTGCCGGTCGGCGCTGGCCGACCACACGGCCAGCACGCCTTTGGGGCGCAGGGCTTTGGCGCAGGCATTCAGACCCGCAGCGGAGTACAACCAACTGTTGGCCTTTTGAGTCAGGCCTTCGGGGCCGTTGTCGACGTCGAGCATGATCGCATCGAAACCGTTCGGCTCGCTTTGCAGGACGTTGGCCACGTCTTCCATGCGGATCACCGTGCGCGGATCGAGCAATGGCCGACCGGACTTTTCCCCGAGCGGGCCGCGATTCCACTCGACCACGCCGGGCACCAGCTCAGCGACTACCACTTCGGCGGACTTGCCCAGATGCTTGAGTGCCGAGGCGAGGGTGAAACCCATGCCCAGGCCGCCGATCAATACCCGCGAGTTCGGCCGGCCGGCGACCTTGCGGCAGGGAATCTCGGCCAGTGCATCTTCGGAACCGTGCATGCGCGTGTTCATCAACTGCCCGCCATCGCCGCCCTGAATCTTGATGACGAAATCCTCGCCATACTCGAACAGGCACAGGGCACCGCCGTTTTCGGGGATCGGGGTGGTGTCGAGCAGAACGAAACGTTTCATGGAAATCTCTAAAGGGGGGAAGGCAAGCAGGCGCGTTGGGAGTAGCCTGAGTACAGACTAGAGGCCAAACGGAGCCCTTGATGAAGCGCACCATTCTAACGGTCATTACCCTGGCCGCGCTCGCGATTACTGCAGTGCAGGCCCAGCAGAGCGTTCCGGTCAGCCCGACGCCGCAGCCCGGTTCGCCCGGCACCGCGACGCCGACACCGTATCCGCAGATCACCCCGATCACCCTGCCCAAGTCGGGCGCCGGCAGCGGCAGCCCGCCGCTGGTACCGATCGAAATGCCCAGCCCGCCGAGCAAGGATCAACCTGTGCCGGGCATCGAGCCGAACGGCAACAAGGTCAAATCCCCCGGCGGCTAAACCTGTTGCGCGGCGAGTTGGCCATCGGCCATGCGCAGGCGTTTGGACAGCGAGACGGCGAGGGCGCGGATGATCTTCGCGGCGATTTTCGGCGCGTCGTTGAGCATTTTCTCCAGCGAGTCCTTGCCCAGATTGAGCAACTGACAATTGCTCGCCGCGATGCACGTGGCCGAGCGGCGTTCGCCGTCGAGCACGGCCATTTCACCGAAGGCGCGGCCGCTGCGCAGGGTGGCCATGGTGATCACCTGGCCGTCAGCGCCGGTTTTCTGCACGGCGACCTGGCCGGTGTGGATGATGCACATGAAACTGCCGGCATCACCCTCGCGAAAAATCGCCTCGCCCTCAGCCACGGTGCTGATGCTGAAGTAACCGGAAGCGGCCGCGAAGTCGGCCAGCTGCAATTGATCGAACAGGCCACAGTCCATCAGCCAGTCGCGGATTTCGTTGTTCAGGAAGGTCGGTTCGGACATGTCGATGCGGTCTTTTTGTTATCACTGTTTCCAAGGAGCACACGGTCCCCATGTAGGAGCTGCCGAAGGCTGCGATCTTTTGATCTTGTCGTTCAAAACCAGGATCAAAAGATCGCAGCCTTCGGCAGCTCCTACACAGGGAATCGGTGGAGGCTTTTGGTCTGCTGTTAAGACCCAAGCCACCCTCAGAGTTCCTCAGGCAATCTGCAAAACCTTGAACACAAATGCATATTCGAGCGCTACGTCACGTAATCCCTGATAGCGCCCGCTCATGCCGCCATGCCCGGCGCCCAGTTCGGTCTTGAGCAGCAGCACGTTGTCATCGGTCTTGGTTGCGCGCAATTTCGCCACCCACTTGGCCGCCTCCCAATACTGCACACGGCTGTCGTTGTAGCCGGCGATCACCAGCAGCGGCGGATACGCCTGCGCGGTGACGTTTTCGTACGGCGCGTAAGCCTTGATCCGATCATAGACGTCCGGTTCTTCCGGGTTGCCCCATTCGTCGTATTCAGTGACGGTCAGCGGCAGATCCGGGTCGAGCATGGTGTTGAGCACGTCGACGAACGGCACTTCGGCAATCGCCACGCCGAACAGGTCCGGGCGCTGGTTGAGCACCGCGCCGATCAACAGGCCACCGGCGCTACCGCCACTGATTGCCAGTTTTTCAGCAGTGGTGATGCCGTTGAGGATCAGGAATTCGGCGCAGGCGATGAAGTCGCTGAAGGTGTTGTGCTTGTGTTCCTGTTTGCCGGCGCGATACCAGGCTTCGCCCAATTCACCGCCACCACGAACATGAGCGATGGCGAAGGCCATGCCGCGATCGAGCAGGCTCAGGCGCGCGTGGGAAAACCACGGATCAAGGCTGGAGCCGTAAGCGCCATAACCGTACAGATACAGCGGCACTGGTTTGCCGACCATCTCGCGCTTCATCACCAGACTGATCGGCACCTGCGTGCCGTCCGGGGCGGTCGCCCACAGACGTTGGCTGACATAGGCGTCGGCATCGAACGGGCCGAGCACCGGGGTTTGCTTGAGCACCGTTTGCTCGCCGCTGGCGAGAATCAACTGGCGCACTTGAGCCGGACGATTCAACGCTTCGTAACGCAGACGAATGCGATCGCTCTCGAATTCCAGGCTGTTTTGCACATGGAGGCTGTAGGCCGCATCGGGCAATTGCACGCGATACGGGGCCAAGCCCTGCGGGTGAACCTCGATGATCGGCAGGCCACCTTCGCGCAGGCTCAAGGTCATCGCCTCGGTATTGAGGCTGACGCCGTCGAGCATCACGTCTTCGTTGTGCGGGATCAGATTCTGCCAGTCGGCCTCGCTCGGCGGTACGCCGGTGTCCGCAGCCTGATACAGGGCGAAATTGATGCCGTCGCGGTTGGTGCGGATAAACCAGGTCCAGACGCCATCGAGCAGGCCGTGGTCGACGTCGTATTCGTGATCCTCCACCCGTGGCGCCAGGCAGCTGAATGGCAGGTGCGGTTGATTGGCGTCCAGCGCCCACACTTCGCTGGTGGTTTTGCTGCCTAGCGACAGCAGCAATTGCTGTTCGGAGCTGGCGCGGTAGCAATGCAGGAAGAAACGCCCGTCCGGCTCGTGAAAAACCTCTTCGGCGGCAGTGCCATCAAGGCGATAGCGGAACAGTTTGTGCGGGCGATGGGTGTCGTCGAGCACGCCGAAGAACAGGGTCAGGCTGTCGTTGGCCCAGGTCATGCTGCCGTCGCAGTCCTCGAATTCCAGTTCGCTGACCTTGTCATTGGACAGCTCCTTGACGAACAGCGTGTAGACCTCGTCGCCCGAGGTATCGACGCTGTAGGCCAGGCGCTGGTGATCAGGGCTGATGCTGAAAGCACCGAGCGAGAAGAAGCCGCCATTGGCCAGCGCATTCGGGTCGAGCAACAGTTGCTCGCGGCTTTCATCGAGGGTCAGGCTGTCGTCTGCCGGGCGCGGGCAGCGGTAGTGCCGGGCATATTCGTCGCCGGCGGTGGTGCGCGTGTAATACAGATACGGGCCCCAAGGCGAGGGCAGGGACAGGTCGGTTTCGAGGATCCGGCCCTTGATCTCGTTGAACAGGTTTTCGCGCAGCTCGGCCTGATCGGCGGTTTGCGCTTCCTGATAAGCGTTTTCAGCCTTGAGGTAGTCGAGCACCGCGTCGGTGTCGCGCTCCTGCAGCCAGGCATACGGGTCGGCGCCGGGCGCCCGCTGGGCAATCGGGGCAGTCATGACATTGGCGGATTCGGGCATGGAAGGCTCTCGGACAATATTCGGAATTGGGTTTTTCGCAGGTCTTGAAAGCGCCGCAGCCCTTGTGGGAGCGAGCCTGCTGGCGAAAGCGGTGTGTCAGGCAACGCTGTTGCAAATGACAGTCCGTATTCGCGAGCAGGCTCGCTCCCACAGGGTCGACTGCTGGCCGTCTGGTATTGGGACAAGCCGCATGGGCGAAAAGTCGTTACTATAAGCGCCTCTTTGCCTGCCTTGCCATGGACACCATGACCGAGAACGACTATCTGATCGCCTGGGGCCTTTACGCCTTTGCCGCCGTGGGCTGCCTGCTGGTATGGATGCGCTTGACCACCTGGATGTGGCGCTGGCTGCGCGAGCCGCTGCGTGTACTGATGGCGGTGTTACTGTTCAGCCCGACCATCGTCGATCCGGTGAAAGCCAAAGTTGCACCGGCCATCGCCATCACCGCCCTGGACATGCTGTTCAAGGTCGGCAACAACGCCTGGCGTGCGGTTTCCGATCTGTTCATGTACGGCATGATCGCCTTCGGCGTTTATCTGGTTTTCGTCTTGATCCGCCTGCCGATCGAGCGTGCCTCGACAGCGCGGCGTGAACGCGCCGAGGCCGCCAAGGCTGCGGCCCGTGCCGAAGAGCGCGACGATGATCAACCGTCCGGCGGCGCCGGTGACGACCGTTACGGTCGCCCGCCAGTGCCGAACAATCCGCAGCGCATGCGGGTCGAGCCGCGTCTGTAACCCGAGAGTCCGCACATGTGTGAATTACTGGGCATGAGTGCCAACGTGCCGACCGACATCGTGTTCAGCTTCACCGGCCTGATGCAACGCGGCGGCCGCACCGGCCCGCACCGCGACGGCTGGGGCATCGCTTTTTATGAAGGGCGCGGCTTGCGTCTGTTTCAGGACCCGGCGGCGAGCAGCGAGTCGGAAGTGGCCAATCTGGTGCAGCGTTATCCGATCAAGAGCGAAGTGGTCATTGGCCATATTCGCCAGGCCAACGTCGGCAAGGTCTGCCTGTCCAACACCCATCCGTTCGTCCGCGAACTGTGGGGGCGCAACTGGTGTTTCGCGCACAACGGTCAGCTCGCCGACTTCACCCCGATCAAGAGTTTCTACCGCCCGGTCGGCGATACCGACAGCGAAGCGGCGTTCTGCGATTTGCTCAACCGGGTGCGCGCAGCCTTTCCGGAACCGGTCGATATCGAAGTGCTGCTGCCGGACCTCGTCGCGGCCTGCGCCGAATATCGCAGTAAGGGCGTGTTCAATTGCCTGCTCAGCGACGGCGATTGGCTGTTCTGTTACTGCTCGACCAAACTGGCGCAGATCACTCGGCGCGCCCCGTTCGGCCCGGCGCGGCTCAAGGATGTCGATGTGATTGTCGACTTTCAGGCCGAAACCACGCCCAACGACGTGGTCACGGTGATCGCCACTGAGCCTTTGACCGAAAACGAAACCTGGACCCGCTACGAACCGGGCCAATGGAGCCTGTGGCGACGCGGCGAATGCGTCAGCCAGGGCAAGACCGAATAAGGATTTGCACCCATGTTGCTCAGTTATCTACGGCTGGTGTTGTTTGCGGCGGGCCTGTTGATCGGTGTCCAGGTGCCGGGGTTCATTAACGATTACGCCCAGCGGGTCGAAGCGCACCTGATCGAAGCGCAGACCGGGTTGCGTGGTTTCCAGGGCACGGCCGATCAGTTTTTCAAAGGCGATATGCAGGCGCTGGTCGCGCATTACCGGGCCAGCGAAGACCCGATTTTCCGCAGCGATGCTGACAGCCTGAACACCTTGCTCACCCGTCAGGTGGCGCTGGATAAACAATTCCAGGCGATGCAAGGGCCGTGGTATGTGCGTTTCCTGCAAGTGGTGCTGGCGGCTGATCCGGATATTCGCAAGGAAACCTGGAACGGCTACAGCTATCAGATCCTGCTGACGCCAGAGGCGATGATCTGGGGCATGAGCGGCGCGTTGCTGCTGTCGTTCGGCGTCGAATGCCTGTTCCGCCTGATTGACTGGGTGGTGCTCGGCGGCCGGCGTCTGCGCCAGAGCCGGCCGATTGAAGATCGCGACGTACGCGGTTTGTAAACCAAAGATCAAAAGATCGCCGCCTTCGGCAGCTCCTGCACTGCCCACTGTAGGCGCTGCCGAAGGCGGCGCTATTTTGCTTTTCAGGCGTTCAAGACAATGTAACTGTCGCCCACTTTATCTGCATACCCCGCCAGGACCTGCTGACACAACGTCACAATCTCCTCGACCCACTCAACCCCGACCCGCCACGACACCACCACCGGCAGATTCGCCGGGCGCTGCTCGATGTCGAGCAAAGTCAATTCGCCGCGCGCCAGTTCCTCGGCCACCAGAACCGGTGGCAGCGCGCCGATCCCAAAGCCGTCGCGCAACAAACGGGTAATCGCCGACACCGAGTTCACGCAATTCAAGCGTGGCGCCATGACGCCGCTGGCCTGCATCAGCGCGACGATATCCTGATGCGGCCGTGAGTTTTTCGAGTAGGTGATGATCCGCTCCTGCGCCAGTTCGGCAAGGTCGGCGTAGTCGCGGTTGTAGATCGAATTGCTGGCGACGATCCAGCCCAGCGGATGGCTGGCCAGCTCGAGGCTGCGTACGCTTTCGTGGCGGATCAGATCGGTTTGCAACACCAGATCGAGAAAACCTTTTTGCAACTGATCGCAGAGGTTCAGCGCAGTATCGGCGACCAATTCGATTTCCACGCGCGGATACAGATCGGTCATCTGCGCCACCAGCGGGCTCAGCCAGGTATGGATCACCGTGTCCATCACGCCGATACGCACCCGCCCGACCTTGCTCGAGCGGGTCTCGATCGACTGTTTCAGCGCCGCCATGGTGTCGAGCATCTGTTCAGCGTAATCGAGCACCTTCAAGCCTTCCGGGGTCAGGCTGACGCCGCGTGAATCGCGCAGAAACAGCTTCACGCCGAGCTCGCCTTCGAGCACGGCGATGCGGCTGGAAATCGACGCCTGGGTGGTGAACAGCTTGTCGGCGGTCAGGCGAAAACTCTTCAGGCGCGCGACCCAGACAAAGGTCTCGAGAAACTTCAGATTCATGGGCAAGGCTCGGCTGACAAATTTTTCTTATGCCTAAGGCGGGTTTTTATTCGTTGGACGGCGCAGGGCAGGGCGACGAAAAATCGGCGCATCCGGTTCCCACGATAGGCGTCGTCGGAGCTTCGAACAAGACCAATAAAAGCCCTGCGGAGATTTGCCATGAGTGCTCCCGACACCCTTCCTTTATCCAAGCCTGCGGCGCGCCCCGGGCCTTTCGACTGGTATCGCAACATCAACCAGCAGGAGCGCCGCACGTTCTGGAGCTGCAAGATCGGCTACGGCCTGGATGGCATGGACACGCAGATGCTCAGCTTCGTAGTGCCGACGCTGATCGCGATGTGGGGCATCACCACGGGCGAAGCGGGGCTGATTCACACCAGCACCTTGATCGCCTCAGCCATCGGCGGTTGGGTCGCCGGGATTCTCTCCGACCGCATCGGCCGCGTGCGCACCCTGCAACTGACGGTGCTGTGGTTCGCCTTCTTCACCTTCCTCTGCGGCTTCGCGCAAAATTACGAACAATTGCTGATCGCCCGCACGTTGATGGGCTTCGGTTTCGGCGGTGAATGGACCGCCGGCGCGGTGTTGATCGGCGAAGTGATCCGCGCCAAGGATCGCGGCAAAGCAGTGGGCATGGTGCAATCCGGCTGGGCGCTGGGCTGGGGCCTGACGGCGATTCTATATGCGCTGTTGTTCTCGGTGTTGCCAGCGGAAGATGCCTGGCGGGCGCTGTTCATTCTCGGCATCGTGCCGGCGATATTTGTGATTTTTGTCCGCCGTCTGGTGAAAGATCCGGAAATCTATCGCCAGGCCAAAGCCGCGCAAACCCCGGAGAACCCGGCGAAGTTCTACGAGATCTTTGCCCCCGGCATGCTCTTCACCACGTTCCGCGCGTCATTGCTGACCACCGGTGCGCTGGGCGGTTACTACGCAATTACTTCCTGGCTGCCAACCTTCCTCAAGAACGAACGCGGTTTGAGCGTGCTCGGCACCGGTGGTTATCTGGCGATGGTGATCGTCGGTTCCTATGTCGGTTATGTGATCAGCGCTTATCTGACCGACCTGCTCGGGCGGAAAAGGAACTTCATTTTGTTCGCGGTCGGCTCGTTCACCATCGTCCTGCTCTACACGCAGATGCCGGTCAGCAATGGCGTGATGCTGTGGCTGGGCTTTCCGCTGGGCTTCTTCGCCTCGGGAATTTTCAGCGGCATGGGCGCGTTTCTCACCGAACTGTTTCCCACGCGGATTCGCGGCTCGGGTCAGGGTTTCTGCTACAACATCGGCCGCGCGCTGGCGGCGTTGTTCCCGCTGCTGATCGGCCTGCTCAGCCAGAAAGTCCCGCTGAGCATGGGCATCGGTGCCTTCGCAGCGGTGTCCTACGGTGTGGTGATTCTGGCGGCGCTGAGCCTGCCGGAAACCCGTGGCAAGCAACTCGACGCGCAGTAACTGATAACCTGCGCAGCAATGTCCTACAGATAAAAAGACCAGCAGCTACAGGAGTGTTCACCGTGAGCCGCCTGCTATTGAATTGCGACATTGGCGAGAGCTTCGGCAGCTGGACCATGGGTCTGGACGCCGAGGTCATGCCCTTCATCGATTGCGCCAACGTTGCCTGTGGTTTCCATGCCGGCGACCCGAGCATCATGCGCAAAACCGTGGCGCTGGCCCTTGAGCACAGCGTGCAGATTGGCGCGCACCCGGCCTATCAGGATCTGGTCGGATTCGGCCGGCGCTCCATGGCCTATTCCGCGCAGGAACTGCAAGACATCCTGCATTACCAGATCGGCGCCCTCGATGGCATCTGCAAGGCGCAGGGCGGGCGCGTGAGTTACGTCAAACCTCACGGCGCGATGTACAACGACATGATGGCCAACCCGGCGCAATTGCGCGCGGTAGTGCAGGCCGTGGCCGCTTATGACCGCAGCCTGCCGCTGATGTTGATGGCGACCCGCGACAACGCCGCAGCGCAGCAGATCGGCGCTGAATATGGCGTGACGCTGTGGTTCGAAGCTTTCGCCGATCGCGCCTACGACAGTGCTGGCCGGCTGGTCTCGCGGCAACTGCCGGGTGCGGTGCATCACGATGCCGAGACAATCGTCGAGCAAGCGCTGACCATCGCCAATGGCGGCGCGCTCACCGCCAGCGATGGCAGCGCCCTGATCCTGCGCGCCAACACCTTGTGCGTCCACGGCGACAACGCCAGTTCGGTGGCTGCCGTGCAGCGCATTCGCCAGGCCTTGCAGCCGTCGAGTGCGTCATGAATCCACGGGTAGAAGTGGTGGCGCTGGATTGCCTGATGCTGCGTCTGTTCGATGAAATCGCCGAAACCAACATGCCGTGGATGCTCGCCGCCAGCGAGCGTTTGCGTAAGGTGTTTGGTGCACAGCTGATCGATCTGGTGCCGTCCTATACGACGCTGATGGTGCATTATGATCTGACGCTGTTGAGCCCGGCGCAGGCGCGGGAATTGATCGCCGAAGCGCTGGTCGATCTGGCGCCGAATGCGCGCCGTGCCGGGCAGTGTCACGTCTTGCCGGTCTGGTACGACTTGAGTGTCGGCCCGGAACTGAGCCTGTTGGCCGAACGCAGCGGCCTCGCGGTAGAGGAGGTGATTCGTCGCCACAGCGCACGGGAATATCAGGTATTCGCTCTTGGCTTTGCGCCGGGCTTTGCCTTCATGGGCCTGGTCGAAGAAATGCTCGCCGCGCCACGGCTCAATACACCGCGCAAGAAAGTCGCCGCCGGCAGTGTCGGTATCGCCGAGCGGCAGACCGCTGCCTATCCGGTGGTCTCGCCCGGTGGCTGGAACCTGATCGGGCGCACCCCGGCGAAACTCTTCGATCGCCATCGCGACGGTTACAGCCTGATGCAGCCCGGCGACACGGTGCGCTTCGAAGCGGTCGACCACGCCGAATTCATTCGTCTGGGCGGCGACGACACACCACTGGAGGCGCAGGCATGAGTCGATTGACGATCGAGTCCAGCACGCCGCTGTGCCTGTTGCAGGACGCCGGGCGGTTTGGCGTGCGGCATCTGGGCGTAACCCAGGGCGGCGCGGCGGATTGGTGTTCCATGAGCTGGGCCAACTGGCTGTTGGGCAATGAGCTGGATGCGGCGGTGGTTGAAATCACCCTCGGCGGGTTTGCAGTGGTGGCTGAGGAGGATTGCCTGCTCGCATTGGCAGGCGCGGATCTCGGCGCGCAGGTTGACGGCCAGGCGCTGGCGCCGTGGTGCAGTTTCGAATTGGCGAAAGGGCAGACATTGCGGTTTACCCAACCCTTGCTCGGGGCCCGGGCATATCTGGCCGCTCCCGGTGGTTTTACTGCGCCGAAGGTACTGGGCAGCAGTGCCACGGTGGTGCGCGAAGAATTGGGCGGACTTGATGGCATGGGTCTTCCACTTGCCAAAGGGGCGGCGCTCGGTTACAGCGGCGAAGCGTTAGCAGTGCGGGCAATACCTTCGGCGCTGCGGCCGGATTTCAAAATGCACGCGCCTTTGGACTTGGTGCTCGGCGCACAGATCGGCCAGTTCAGCGGGCAGAGCCTGTTCGATGTCTTCAACAGCGCCTGGACCATCGACAGTCGCGCCGACCGCATGGGCATCCGCCTGCTCGGCGCGGCGTTGCGATATCAGGGCGCGCCAATGATTTCCGAGGGGATTCCGTTGGGGGCAGTGCAGGTGCCGCCGGACGGGCAGCCGATCGTATTGCTCAATGATCGCCAGACCATTGGCGGCTATCCGCGCCTGGGCGCGTTGACGCCGCTGGCACTGGCACGATTGGCGCAGTGTTTGCCGGGAACGAAAGTGAGATTGAGGCCGGTGGTGCAGGACGTCGCGCACCGCGCGCATGTCGAGTATTTGCAGAGATTTGGCTGAAGATCAAAAGATCGCAGCCTTCGGCAGCTCCTACAAGGAAACGCGAATTTCACTGTAGGAGCTGCCGCAGGCTGCGATCTTTGCTTTTATTTGGACAAAAACCGCATCCCTTCCTCAAGCCCGCGCAACGTCAGCGGATACATCTGATCCTCGATCAGATCGCGGACGATGTTGGTCGACGAGGTATAGCCCCAGGTATCTTTCGGATACGGATTGATCCAGATGAGCTTCTTGTATTTCTCCATGAAGCGCTGCATCCACACGTAACCCGGCTCTTCGTTCCAGTGCTCGACGCTGCCACCGGCCTGGGTGATTTCGTACGGCGCCATGGCGGCGTCGCCGATGAAGATCACTTTGTAGTCGGCGCCGTACTTATGCAGCAGATCCTGGGTCGAGGTGCGCTCGGAAGTGCGGCGCATGTTGTTCTTCCACACCGATTCATAAATGAAGTTGTGGAAGTAGAAATACTCCAGGTGCTTGAACTCGGTTTTGCAGGCCGAGAACAGTTCTTCGCAGATCTTCACGTGCGCGTCCATCGAGCCGCCGATGTCGAACAGCAGCAACAGCTTCACCGTGTTGCGCCGTTCCGGGCGCATCTGGATATTCAGCAGGCCGGCGTCCTTGGCGGTGTGGTCGATGGTGCCGTCGATGTCGAGTTCTTCTGCGGCACCCTGGCGGGCGAACTTGCGCAAACGACGCAGAGCGACCTTGATATTGCGCGTGCCCAGTTCCACCGAATCGTCGAGGTTCTTGTACTCGCGCTGATCCCAGACCTTGACCGCTTTGCCCTGACGCTTGCCGGCATCGCCAACCCGGATGCCTTCAGGGTTGAAACCGCCGGAGCCGAACGGGCTGGTGCCGCCGGTGCCGATCCATTTGTTGCCGCCGGCGTGACGTTCCTTCTGTTCTTCCAGACGTTTCTTGAATTCCTCGATGAGCTTGTCCAGCCCACCGAGGGACTGGATCTGCGCGCGTTCTTCGTCGCTCAGCGAGCGCTCGAACTCCTTGCGCAGCCAGTCCTCGGGAATCAGCGCCTGCAAGTGATCGTCGAGTTTCTCCAGGCCATTGAAGTAGGCGCCGAATGCGCGGTCGAACTTGTCGAAATGGCGTTCGTCCTTCACCAGAATCGCCCGCGACAAGTAATAGAACTCGTCCATGTCGGCGAAGGTCACGCGCTGTTTCAGCGCGTTGATCAGGTCGAGCAGCTCGCGCACCGACACCGGCACCTTGGCTGCACGCATTTCGTTGAACAGGTTGAGCAACATGGCAGCAGCCTCTTAGCGGGTGCCGCGCCGGCTCATGAACGCCAGGCGCTCAAGCAGTTGCACGTCCTGTTCGTTTTTCACCAGCGCGCCAGCCAGTGGCGGGATGGCTTTGGTCGGATCGCGCTCGCGCAGCACCGCTTCGCCGATATTGTCGGCCATCAGCAGCTTCAGCCAGTCGACCAACTCGGACGTCGAAGGCTTTTTCTTCAGGCCCGGTACCTTGCGCACGTCGAAGAACACGTCGAGCGCTTCGCTGACCAGATCCTTCTTGATGTCCGGGTAATGCACGTCGACGATTTTCTGCAGGGTGGTGCGATCAGGAAAGGCGATGTAGTGGAAGAAGCAGCGGCGCAGGAAGGCGTCCGGCAGTTCTTTTTCGTTGTTGGAGGTAATGATGATGATCGGGCGCTTCTTGGCCTTGATGGTTTCGTCGATCTCGTAAACGTAGAACTCCATCTTGTCGAGTTCTTGCAACAGATCGTTAGGGAACTCGATGTCGGCCTTGTCGATTTCGTCGATCAGCAGAATCACCCGCTCCTCGGACTCGAAGGCTTCCCAGAGCTTGCCCTTCTTCAGGTAATTGCGCACGTCGTGGACTTTTTCATTGCCCAGCTGCGAGTCACGCAAACGGCTGACCGCGTCGTACTCGTACAGACCCTGATGGGCCTTGGTAGTGGATTTGATGTGCCAGGTGATCAGCTTGGCACCGAACGACTCGGCCAGTTGCTCGGCGAGCATGGTCTTGCCGGTGCCCGGCTCACCCTTGACCAGCAGCGGCCGTTCCAGGGTGATGGCGGCGTTGACCGCCAGCTTCAGGTCATCGGTGGCGACGTAGGCCTGGGTGCCTTCGAACTTCATCTGCTAATCCTCGAACGGTAACGCTGACCTTACGGGCAGGGCGGGGCGAAATAATCGGATGCCCGACTATAACGCGCACGCCGGTCGACTGTGAACGCAGACGGCTTATTCAGTCTCTGAATGGAGCGTCACATGTTGACTCAGTCTCGGCGGATGGCCAGTATTTCGGTATCGCCGATTTGGCGATAGCTTGTGATCCATGTCTACTAAATACCGATTTCGCGATAAATACTGCATACAGCTGCGTGAGAAAGATCACCCACCGCCTCATGTCCACCTGACCGGTGGCGGCGTTGACGTGATGCTCAGCCTGGAAACGATCGAAGTCATGATGGGCAAGGCACCGCCGCTGATCGTCAAAGAAGCGTTGGCTTGGGTGGGTGCACATCAGGCGCAACTATTGGAGGACTGGAAACGATGTTACCCATGAAACGGCCGCGTCTGCGATCTGCGCACGTTCTGTCGGATTTCAGGTTGGCACTGACATTTATCAATAGTCAGGAACTGACAGTTGATTTGGGGATGGATATTCATACTTATCCAGGTCTGCGGCCGCTGCTTGATCGCGAAGTCTTTGCGACTGCCGCAGTCGGGGACGAGGGTTGGATCGTTGAATGGATTGAACCCGACGTACAGATCGGTGCAGACACCTTGTATATGGATGCGCTAGCGCAAAATGCCCAGGATGAGAACACGCGCATTTTTATCGATTGGCGCGCCCGTACCGGACTTTCTCTCAATGATGCGGCCGAAGCGCTCGGTGTGAGCGCTCGCAGCATCAGCCGTTACAGCAATGGGCGTGAAGCAGTGCCACGTTCTTTGGCGTTGGCCTGTCTGGGCTGGGATTCGCTGCAACAGCGTTCATCGATAGCGGCCGAAGACACAGGTCGATATGTCGTCAACCGCAAAAATTAACCCTCATCCGGCTTCGGCCGTTCGTACCGCGCATTGAATGCCTGGATGAAGCCATTGCGCAAAATCTGCAAAAACGCTTCGAAGGCGTTGACGTTCTGCTGGTGAACATTGCCGCTGAGTTCGACGCGGGTGGCGAACTGGTTTTTGTTCTGGTTCTTCAGCACGGTCTCGGTGCCGCCGACCAGTGCTTCCCAGATAGAGCGGAACAGGCCTTTGTTCTTGTTTTCGACGTCTTGCTGCCAGTTGAATACATCGACGTCGCGCAGCAGGGGTTTGATGTAGCCGGTGAGTCGGGCTTTCTCTGCCTTGGCTTCGATGACCACATCGCCGTGGCCGGCGTTGAAGTCGAACTTGCCATAGGCCGAGGCGAAGTCGTTCATGCGTTTGAGTTCGATGTCGCGGGCGCGCAGGCGGAATTCGAAGTCTTCGAAGTTGCTCAGCGGATCGAAGGTGGCGGTGGTTTCCAGCGGAGCGTGGCCCAGCAGCAGCGCCTTGCCTTCGAAACGGGCGTCGCGCTTGCCTTCCTTGTCCACTACGTTGGTCAGGTTATAGATGCTGGCGTTGACGTTGCTGGCATTCATGTTCACCGGCGGCTTGGAATTGAAGTTGCGGAACGTGATGCGACCGTCGTTGATCTGTACTTCATCCAGGGTGATCGGCAGCAGCTTGCCCAATTGCTCACGCCAGTCTGTGCCCTGACCGGTCTGCGAGTTCTGCTTGTTGGGGCCACCGTCGACAAAGTTGATTTCGGGATTGAGGAATTGCACCTGCGCGACCACGGCATGGTCGTACCACAACGAATGCCAGCTCACCGACAGATCGATCAACGGCGCATCGACGAACGGCACCGGTACCTTGCCATCGACCTTGACGATCTTCAGGCCGTTGATTTTGTATGCGCCGCGCCACAGCGCGAGGTCGACATCGGTGATCTGGCCACGGTAATCGCCCATGTCCGCGAGCTTGTCATTGAGGTAGTCGCGTACCAGATAGGGCAGGGCGAAATGCAGGGCGACCAGCAGCACCACGACACCCGCCAGGGTCCAGAGCGGCCAGCTGTAACGACGTTTCATGCCATTGTTCCTTCAAGAGTGTGCCTTGACGATTCAAAGCGATTGACTGCGTGCGTTCGCAGACGTTCGCCCCGACTGGACTGTGACCGGCAACAGGCTTACCTTGGAAGGCTGAATTCAACGCTGCATAAGGACCCAGCCATGAGCCGTATCTACGCTGACAACGCCCATTCCATCGGTAATACGCCGCTGGTCCAGATCAACCGCATCGCGCCGCGCGGGGTCACCATCCTGGCCAAGATCGAGGGGCGCAACCCCGGTTATTCGGTCAAATGCCGGATCGGTGCCAACATGATCTGGGACGCCGAAAGCAGCGGCAAACTCAAGCCGGGCATGACCATTGTCGAGCCGACTTCGGGTAACACCGGTATTGGCCTGGCCTTCGTCGCTGCCGCGCGCGGCTACAAACTGATGCTGACCATGCCGGCGTCGATGAGCATCGAGCGCCGCAAGGTCCTGAAAGCCTTGGGTGCGGAGCTGGTATTGACCGAGCCGGCCAAGGGTATGAAGGGCGCCATCGAGAAAGCCGCGGAGATTGTCGCCAGCGATGCCGACAAATACTTCATGCCGGCGCAATTCGATAACCCGGCCAACCCGGCGATCCATGAAAAGACCACAGGCCCGGAGATCTGGAACGACACCGACGGCGCAGTGGATGTACTGGTGGCTGGCGTCGGCACCGGCGGAACCATTACCGGCGTGTCGCGGTATATCAAGAACACCGCCGGCAAACCGATTCTGTCGGTGGCCGTCGAGCCGGCGTCTTCGCCGGTGATCACGCAAGCGTTGGCCGGTGCCGAGATCAAGCCGAGCCCGCACAAGATCCAGGGCATTGGCGCCGGTTTTGTACCGAAGAATCTTGATCTGTCGATGGTCGATCGCGTCGAGCAGGTGACCGATGAAGAATCCAAGGCCATGGCTTTGCGCCTGATGCAGGAAGAGGGGATTTTGTGTGGCATCTCCTGCGGTGCTGCCATGGCTGTGGCAGTGCGTCTGGCGGAGACGCCGGAGATGCAAGGCAAAACCATCGTCGTGGTGCTGCCGGATTCGGGTGAGCGTTATCTGTCGAGCATGTTGTTCAGTGACCTGTTCACCGAGCAGGAGAATCAGCAGTAATCCGGTTGATTCAGGTCAGCCGAGGTTCAGGCGCTGCATGTTAATAAAGGCTTTGTTGCGCAATGCTTAACATTGAATCTTGCATCAGGCGGGTTTTTCCCGGAGCCGGTAGTGTTTATCATGGCCGGCTGCCATGCCGGGAAAAGGGCATTGCGCAGCGTTGTCTTTATTCAAGGAGTCGTTGATGACCGTTTCTTTTGCCGCCAAGGCGTTTGTGCTGTTGCTGTTTCTGGGCAGCACGCTCTATGTGCATTTGCGCGGCAAGGCGCGTTTGCCGGTATTGCGCCAGTTCGTCAACCACTCCGCACTGTTCGCTCCGTACAACGCTTTGATGTACCTGTTCTCCGCAGTGCCCTCCAGGCCGTATCTGGATCGCAGCAAGTTTCCCGAACTGGATGTATTGCGTGACAACTGGGAAACCATCCGCGACGAAGCGATGCACCTGTTTGACGAAGGCTACATTCGCGCCGCCGAGAAGAATAACGATGCCGGTTTCGGTTCGTTTTTCAAGAAAGGCTGGAAGCGTTTCTATCTGAAGTGGTACGACAAACCGCTGCCATCGGCCGAAGCCCTGTGCCCGAAAACCGTGGCGCTGGTCAGCGCCATACCGAACGTCAAGGGAGCGATGTTCGCGCTGCTGCCGGGCGGCAGTCACCTCAACCCGCACCGCGACCCCTTCGCCGGCTCCCTTCGTTATCACTTGGGCCTTTCGACGCCCAACTCCGACGATTGCCGGATCTTTGTCGACGGTCAGGTTTACGCCTGGCGCGACGGCGATGACGTGATGTTCGACGAGACCTACGTGCACTGGGTCAAGAATGAAACCGATCAGACTCGGGTGATTCTGTTCTGCGACATCGAACGTCCACTGAGCAACCGCCTGATGACTCGCATCAATCGCTTCATCAGCAGCTGGCTAGGTCGCGCCACCGCGCCGCAGAATCTTGATGATGAGCGCGTCGGTGGGATCAACCAGGCTTATGCCTGGAGCAAGAACTTCAGCGACCGTTTCAGCGGCGTGGTCAAGCAGTGGAAACGCCGCCATCCCAAGGCTTACCGCGTAATGCGCCCGGTGCTGGCGGTGCTGGTGCTGACGTTGCTGGGGTATTGGTTGTTTGGTTAACGATTGGCCAGAAATAAAAAACCGCTCTTTGGGAGCGGTTTTTATTGATGGTTCAAGGACGGCCGGCGAGCAGGTTGGGCTCATTCACGTCGGTTCCGTTTTCAAGAACCTGCAGAAAACGGCGCTGATTCGCGGATAACTCCAGTCGATCAAGCTTTTCCACCGGCTCGCGCAATTCCTTCTTGCTTGGGGATTTTCTTACGACTTTGCGCATACTCCCTCCCTCAAAGCGGACTTCTGACATGTCGGCTCCCGTAATGGATCGCATCTGCGCAGTCGCAATACCCGCCCGCTTCCTCGCCTCTGACCGATAAACCTGATACCGCAAATACGTCCGTTCCCTTGGCATGTGATCTCTTGCATTCCATGTCTCCTGACAATCCATTGCCACCGCCAATCACCCTAATCATCCCGCCCCAAACTGTCGCTACCGGCCCTTTGCCCAAGTCATTGCAATCTGTGTCCCGGGCTGGTTATAGTCAGCCCGCTTGAGCGCCATGCTCACGCCTTCATTTCCTCAATAAAGATCAGCATCCATGCCTGCATCCCTCATCAACGCGGTAGTCGATTCAGCGGTCAACGCTGGCGTCGTGCCGTGCGGGAATCAGCAGCCGGTGCAGATCAGTCATTACCCTCCACCTGTCAGTAGCACGCCGGTGTGCGCAGTCGTATCGCCGCCGGGCGTTGGTGTTCGGGGCTGATCGGCAGTTTCTGCTGACCCCTGCGCCCGCCGGAAAAACCTACTGAACTTCAGCTTTGGCTGAGTTGGCTTCTTGCCTGACTACAGGTGGTATTCATGTTTGTCCTTTCGAAACAATCCGCGCTCGCGGCGACGTCCACGAGCCTGTTCGTTCTTCTGTGGAGCAGCGGGGCGATTTTCTCCAAGTGGGGCCTGGCCCATGCTTCGCCCTTTGCTTTTCTGCTGATTCGCTTCGCCATCGCCCTGTGCGGGCTGGTGTTGCTGGCGCCACTGCTGAGATTGAAGCTGCCCAAGGGTGGCAAACCCATGCTGTTCGCAATCGCCACCGGCGTGGTGCTGTTGGGCGCCTATCAGATCTTTTATCTGCTGGCATTGAACAGCAAAGTCACACCGGGGGTGATGGCGACGATCATGGGCGTTCAGCCGATCCTCACCGTGGTGCTGATGGAGCGCCAGCGTTCAGCGAGCCGCCTGTTCGGCCTGACGCTGGGGCTGGCCGGGCTGATCATGGTGGTCTATCAGGGTATCGGTCTGGCCGGGATGTCCTGGGCTGGAATGGTATTTGGACTCCTGGCACTGGCGAGCATGACGCTCGGTTCGATCATGCAAAAACGTATCACCGACAACCCGCTTGGCACGCTGCCAGTGCAGTATCTGGCCGGCCTGTTGCTGTGTGCGATCTTCGTACCGTTTCAGCCGTTTCACTTCGAGCACAGCGCAGGCTTCATTATCCCGGTGTTATGGATGGGCCTGGTGGTGTCGGTGCTGGCGACGCTGTTGCTGTATCGACTGATCGCGCGGGGCAATCTGGTGAATGTCACCAGCCTGTTCTATCTGGTGCCGGCGGTCACGGCGGTGATGGATTACCTGATTTTCGGTAATCGGCTGGCGGCGTTGAGCGTGTTGGGAATGCTGCTGATCATTGTTGGATTGGTATTTGTGTTCCGTAAAACCGGATAGCCGATAGGCAGGTGGCGCTTGTTGCGCCGCCTTTCGCGAGCAGGCTCGCTCCCACATTGGAATGTATTTTTCTGTGGGAGCGAGCCTGCTCGCGAATATCTGCGGCAGAAAATCTAACGGGCTGACGCGTTTGCAGGCTTCACCACCGCTGGCTTCAACACCAGCCACAACGCTGCCGCAATCAGGACCCCGCCATAAATGTGCGCCATCGACAACGGCTCATCCAGCAACAACGCCCCCCACAACACGCCGAACGGCGGGATCATGAAGGTCACGGTCATCGATTTCACCGGGCCGATCGAGCTGAGCAGGCGGAAATAGATGATGTAGGCAAACGCCGTGCAACCCAGACCCAAGCCGAGCAGCGACAGCCAGACCTGCCAGCCGCCCCAACTGACCGGTGGCGCAGTGATCGTGCTGTAGGCGAACAATGGCAGCAAAAACAACGTCGCCCCGAGCATGCTGCCCAATGCCGACAAACGGCTGTCCAGCCCACCGGCCTGATCCAGCCAGCGCCGCGCGAGGAAACCGGCAAAGCCGTAGCAAGTGGTCGCCAGCAGGCAGGCGACCGCGCCCATCAGCAGCTGCAGATCGAAGGCCACGGGACCGGCGCGTGTCAGCACGCCGACGCCGAACAGGCCGAGGAACACGCCGCTGAGCTTGGCCGCTGTGAGTTTTTCGCTGAAAAACAGGCCGCCAATCAGCACGCCCATCAGCGGCGTGGTGGCGTTGAAGATCGCCGAATAGCCGGCCGGCAATACCTGGGCGGCAACCGAATACAACGTCGCCGGAATCCCCGAGTTGATCACGCCCAACAGCATCACGGTTTTCAGCTTGCCCTTGAAATCCCAGCTGATGCGCATCAGCCCAAGAATCACCAGCAGCCCGGCGGCCGCGATCGACACGCGAAAGAACCCGGTCGGGATTGTGCCGATCACCGGGGCAATGATGCGCATGAACAGAAAACTCGCGCCCCAGATAGCGGCCAGCGACAACATGCGGAAAATATCGACAGGGCTCACGGCGGGCTCCTTGCTTGATCGGGACGAGAGTGTTGCCGAGCGTCCGGATCATGGCAACCGCTATTCGGGCTTTTAATTCTGCCTGGCGATCTACCTGCCCCAGAAACTCTGTCAGCGGTCGTCCCGGTATCGGTTTTGGCAGAAATTGCGCTTTTCCTGCGGACGGTTCCGTGACTAAGCTCAAACGAATCGATTTCCCGCCGAGGTTTCATTTATGTCGCAGCAATGGCCAGCCACCGAGATCGCCCGGATGATCCTCGCCGGCTTCGACGATTACCGCGAGCATTTCCGCCGCATCACCGATGGCGCGCGGGAGCGCTTCGAACAGGCGCGCTGGCAGGAGGCGCAGGCCGCGTCGGCGGCGCGGATCAGTCTGTATGAGGAAAAGGTTGGCGAAACCGTCGCTCGCCTGCGCGAGTATTTCGACGAAGAGACCCTGATGAACGTCAGCTGCTGGCCGCTGGTGAAAAGCGCCTATATCAGTGTGATCGACCTGCGCTTCGACGATGAGCTGTCCGAAACCTGGTACAACTCGATTTTCTGCGGGCTGTTCAGCCACGACCTGATCAGCGACGGTTGCATGTTCATCCACACCACGCGCCCGAGCCTGCGCCGTGCGCGCGCCGCGCAAACCCGCACGTACAAGCCGCAGGGCCAATTGTCCGGCATGCTCGCAAGTATTTTTTCCGACTACCGCTTCAGCGAGGATTACGCCGATTTGCCCGGCGACTTGCTGCGACTCGAAGCGCAGCTGCGCGAGAACCTGCCGGACTGGGTGTGCAAGGACCCGGAGCTGAGCGTCGAGTTGTTTTCTTCGGTGCTCTACCGCAACAAGGGCGCGTATCTGGTCGGGCGCATTTACACCCGCGACGAGCAATGGCCGCTGGTGATTCCTCTGTTGCACCGCGAAGGGCAGGGTATTCAGATCGACGCGTTGATCACCGACGAAGCCGATGTGTCGATCATCTTCTCTTTTACCCGTTCGTATTTCATGGTCGATGTCCCGGTGCCAGCGGAGTTCATCGGTTTTCTGCGGCGCATCCTGCCGGGCAAGCACATCGCCGAGCTGTACACCTCGATCGGCTTCTACAAGCACGGCAAGTCGGAGTTTTACCGCGCGCTGATCAATCACCTGGCCAACACCGACGATCAGTTCATCATGGCCCCCGGCGTGCGCGGCATGGTCATGAGCGTGTTCACCCTGCCGGGTTTCAACACCGTGTTCAAAATCATCAAGGACCGTTTCTCACCGTCGAAGAACGTCGACCGCGCCACGGTGATCGAAAAGTACCGACTGGTGAAAAGCGTCGATCGGGTCGGGCGCATGGCCGATACCCAGGAGTTTGCCGATTTTCGTTTTCCGCTGAGCAAGTTCGATCCGGCGTGTCTGGAGGAATTGCTTGAGGTGGCGCCATCCACGGTTTCGGTCGAAGGCGAAACCGTGCTGATCCGCCACTGCTGGACCGAACGCCGGATGACCCCGCTCAATCTATACCTGGAAAACGCCAATGACGCGCAAGTGCGCGAAGCGCTGGAAGATTACGGTCTGGCGATCAAGCAACTGGCGGCGGCGAATATTTTTCCCGGCGACATGTTGCTGAAGAACTTCGGCGTCACTCGCCACGGCCGGGTGGTGTTTTACGACTACGACGAAATCTGCTTCCTGACCGAAGCCAACTTCCGCCGCATCCCGGCCCCACGCACGCCCGAGGACGAAATGGCCTCCGAGCCGTGGTACTCGATCGGCCCGCTTGACGTCTTTCCCGAAGAGTTTCCGCCGTTTCTGTTCGCCGATGCCGGACAGCGCAAGTTGTTCGATCAGTTGCATGGCGAGTTGTACAACGCCGATTACTGGAAGGGCTTGCAGGAGGCGATTCGGGCGGGGAAGGTCATTGACGTCTTCCCATACCGGCGCAAGGGCCGCGATAACGAATAACAACACATTGTAGGAGCTGCCGAAGGCTGCGATCTTTTGATCTTGATCTTCAAAAGCAAAATCAAGAGATCGCAGCCTTCGGCAGCTCCTACAGGGGAAGCAGGCCAATCGGAGGCAAATCTGCGACAATCCGCCCCCTGCATTAATAGACGACCGAATTGCCTACCCGATGACCGACGAATCGCCCTCCATCGACAAACTGCTGAAAAACCTCGATCACGCCATGCTCGCCGACCGTCACCGGCTGCGGCGGCAGTTGCTTGAGCTGCGCAAGAAACCCGATGAGGCCAAACTGGCCCAGTGGATAGCGCGGATGCAGGCGTCCTGTGACCAGGTGCTGGCGCGCCGCGCGAGCCTGCCGGTGATTCGTTACGACGACAGTTTGCCGATCGCGGCCAAGCGCGACGAAATCAAAAAGGCCCTGGAGCAACATCAGGTGCTGATCATCGCCGGCGAAACCGGTTCGGGCAAAACCACCCAGTTGCCGAAGATCTGCCTGGAAATCGGTCGCGGTCAGCACGGTCTGATCGGCCACACCCAGCCGCGCCGGATTGCCGCGCGTAGCGTCGCCAGCCGTGTCGCCGAAGAACTCGGCACGCCGCTCGGAGCGCTGGTCGGCTATCAGGTGCGTTTTGAAGATCAAAGCGATTCCAACACCCTGATCAAACTGATGACCGACGGTATTCTGCTGGCGGAAACCCAGAACGACCGCTATCTGGAACGCTACGACACGATCATCGTCGACGAAGCCCACGAACGCAGCCTCAACATCGACTTCCTCCTCGGCTACCTGAAAACCCTGCTGCCACGCCGTCCCGACCTGAAGGTCATCATCACTTCGGCGACCATCGATCTGGAGCGCTTCTCCAAGCATTTCGATGACGCGCCGATCGTCGAAGTGTCGGGTCGTACCTTCCCGGTGGAAACCTGGTATCGGCCGCTGACGCTGGAGCAGGACGAAGAGGGCAACCGGGTCGAGGACGACCTCACCGTCGATCAGGCGATCCTCGCCACCCTCGACGAAATCGCCGCCTACGAGCGCAGCGAACGGCGCAGCCCCGGCGATGTGCTGGTGTTCCTGCCCGGCGAGCGCGAGATTCGCGATGCTGCCGACATGCTGCGCAAGGCCCAGCTCAAGCACACTGAAATCCTGCCGCTGTACGCGCGCCTGTCGCCGGCTGAACAGCAGCGGATTTTCCAGTCGCACCCGGGCCGCCGCGTGGTACTGGCGACCAACGTCGCCGAAACCTCGCTGACCGTGCCGGGCATTCGCTATGTGATTGACAGCGGCACCGCGCGCATCAGCCGTTACAGCTACCGCGCCAAGGTGCAGCGCTTGCCGATCGAGGCGATTTCCCAGGCCAGCGCCAATCAGCGTAAAGGTCGTTGCGGGCGGGTCGAGCCGGGCATCTGCGTGCGTTTGTACAGCGAAGAGGATTTCCTTGGTCGCCCGGAATTTACCGATCCGGAAATCCTGCGTACCAACCTCGCCGCCGTCATTTTGCAGATGCTGCATCTGCGCCTCGGCGAAATCACCGCGTTCCCGTTTATCGAGCCGCCGGACGGCAAGGCGATCAGCGACGGTTTCAACCTGCTGCAAGAGCTTTCGGCGGTGGATCGCAATAGCCAGCTGACGCCGCTCGGACGCCAGTTGGCGCGCTTGCCGGTCGACCCGCGCATGGGCCGCATGCTCCTCGAAGCGGCCAAGCTCGGCAGTCTGCAGGAAGTGCTGATCGTCGCCAGCGCCATGTCGATTCAGGACCCGCGCGAGCGTCCTCCGGAGCGTCAGCAAGCGGCGGATCAGGCCCATGCGCAATGGAAGGATCCGGACTCCGACTTCGCCGGGCTGGTCAATCTGTGGCGTGGTTTTGAAGAGCAGCGCCAAGCGCTGACCGCCAATCCGCTGCGCAATTGGTGCCGGAAAAATTTCCTCAACTATTTGCGTCTGCGCGAGTGGCGTGATTCCCATCGTCAGTTAAGTCTGATCTGCCGCGACATGCAGCTGAGCCTGAACAAAGAGCCGGCCGATTATCCGAAGCTGCACAAAGCGGTGCTGGTCGGATTGCTCAGCCAGATCGGCCAGAAAACCGAAGACGGCGATTACCTCGGCGCGCGGCAACGGCGCTTCTGGATTCATCCGTCGTCGGGCATCGGCAAGAAACGCCCGCAGTGGCTGATGACCGCCGAACTGGTAGAAACCACCAAGCTTTACGCGCGCATGGTCGCCAAGATCGACGCCGACTGGATCGAGCCGCTGGCCGGGCACCTGATCAAGAAGAACCACTTCGAGCCGCATTGGGAAAAGAAGCGCGGCCAGGTCGTCGCCTACGAGCAGATCACCCTGTTCGGCCTGATCGTCGTCGGTCGCCGCCCGGTGCATTACGGCCCGGTCGATCCGGTGGTATCCCGGGAGCTGTTTATCCGCGAAGGCCTGGTGCGCGGCGAGATTCAGTCGCGGGCCAAGTGCCTGAGCGCCAATCAGAAACTGCTCGAGCAGCTCGACGAACTCGAGGCCAAGGCGCGCCGGCGCGACATTCTCGCCGACGAAGAAACCCTCTATGCCTTCTACGATGCGCGCCTGCCGGCGGAGATCCATCAGACCGCGACCTTCGACAGTTGGTACAAGGTCAACAGCCAGAAAGACCCGCAGCTGCTGATCATGCGCGAGGAAGACGTGCTGGCCCGCGAGGCCAGCGAAGTCACCGACCGTGATTACCCGGACACGCTGCACATCGGCGATCTGGAACTGGCGCTGACCTATCACTTCGAACCCAATCACCCGCGTGATGGGGTGACCTTGCGCGTGCCGGCGCCGTTGCTGCCGATGTTGCCGCCGGAGCGTCTGGAATGGCTGGTACCGGGGCTGATCGAGGCCAAGTGCATTGCCCTCGTGCGCAACTTGCCGAAGGCCCTGCGCAAGAACTTCGTGCCGGTGCCGGACTTCATCAAGGCCGCGTTGCAGCGCATGACTTTCGCCGAAGGTTCGCTGCCGCAAGCGCTCGGTCGCGAGCTGCTGCGCATGACTGGCGCGCGGGTCAGTGATGAGGCGTGGGCGGAAGCGGCGCAGCAGGTTGAAAGCCATCTGCGCATGAACCTGGAAATCGTCGATGGCCAGGGCAAGTTCCTCGGCGAAGGTCGCGATCTGGCCGAGCTGACCGCACGCTTCGCCGAAGCCAGCCAGGCCGCGCTGGCGGTGCCGCAGAGTGCGAAAAGTCAGCAGCCGGTCGAGGCGAAAATCTTTGCGCCGGTGGCGGAAAAGACCCAGCAGAAGATCGCCGGGCTGTCGATGACGGTGTACCCGGCGCTGGTGGAAGAGGGCGGCACGGTCAAGGAGGGGCGCTTCTCGACTCCGGCCGAGGCCGAGTTCCAGCACCGTCGCGCCTTGCAGCGTTTGCTCATGCAGCAACTGGCCGAGCCGGCAAAATTCCTCCGTGGCAAGTTGCCCGGGCAGACTGAGCTGGGCCTGCTGTACCGCGAACTGGGCCGCGTCGATGCGCTGGTCGAAGACATTCTGCTGGCCAGCCTCGACAGCTGCATTCTCGAAGGCGAAGACCCGTTGCCCCGGGATGGCGCCGGATTGGCGGCATTGGCCGAGCGAAAGCGCGGCAACTGGACCGAGCACGCCGAGCGGGTTGCGCGGCTGACGCTGGAAATCCTCAAGATCTGGCACGGTCTGCAAAAACGCTTCAAGGGCAAGATCGATCTTGCCCAGGCAGTGGCGTTGAACGACATCAAGCAGCAGATCGGCAATCTGGTCTATCCGGGCTTCGTCCGCGAGACGCCGATGCAGTGGCTCAAGGAGCTGCCGCGTTATCTGAAAGCGGTCGAGCAGCGTTTCGAGAAACTCGGCGCGCAGGTGCAGAAAGATCGGGTCTGGAGCGGCGAACTCGCTGGCCTGTGGGCGCAATACCAGAGTCGCGCGGCCAAGCATGCGCAGGAAGGCAAGCGCGATCCGCAGTTGGAGTTGTACCGCTGGTGGCTGGAGGAATACCGCGTGTCGCTGTTCGCCCAGCAGTTGGGCACCAAAGTGCCGATTTCCGACAAGCGCCTGAGCAAACAGTGGAGTCAGGTCGAACCCTGACTTCGCGCCTTGCAACGGTCCTGTAGGAACTGCCGAAGGCTGCGATCTCTTGATCTTGATCTTGATCTTGATCTTTAAAAAGCAAAATCAAAAGATCGCTGCCTTCGGCAGCTCCTACAGGGATCGCGTGAGCAGGAGAAAGGCGCCAAAATTCTGGGTTTATGGCAAACTTCGCCACCATAACCCGCCGTTTCGCGACCCAGAGCCTTCGGCCGTGTCGCGCTGCGGAATAAAACGATGCCAGGTTTGCGTCCCCCGGATGGGAATAGACCCTTTGCGTGTTGGTACGACGGTTCCAGCACTTTCTGCCTGAACAGATTAGAGAAACGACCATGCATAACGTCGTCATCAGCGGCACCGGCCTGTACACACCGGCCAACAGCATCTCCAACGAAGAGCTGGTGCAGTCTTTCAATACCTACGTCGCCCAGTTCAACGCCGATAACGCCGAGGCCATTGCCAGCGGTGAAGTCCAGGCCCTGACCGAATCCAGCGCTGCGTTTATCGAAAAAGCCTCGGGCATCAAGAGCCGTTTTGTCATGGACAAGGACGGCATCCTCGATCCGAAACGCATGGCCCCGCGCCTGCCCGAGCGTTCCAACGATGAATGGTCGGTGCTCTGCCAGATGGCCGTTGGCGCTGCCGAACAAGCCCTGCAACGAGCCGGCAAAACCGCAGCCGACATCGACGGTGTGATCGTTGCCTGTTCCAATCTGCAACGTGCCTACCCGGCCATCGCCATCGAAGTCCAGGAAGCGCTCGGCATCGAAGGTTTCGGTTTCGACATGAACGTGGCGTGTTCTTCCGCCACCTTCGGCATTCAGGCCGCCGCCAATAGCGTGCAACTGGGCCAGGCGCGGGCGATCCTGATGGTCAACCCGGAAGTCTGCACCGGGCACCTGAACTTCCGTGATCGCGACAGCCACTTCATATTCGGTGATGCCGCGACTGCGGTGATCATCGAACGCGCGGATCTGGCGACCTCTGAGTACCAGTTCGACGTGGTCAGCACCAAACTGCTGACCAAGTTCTCCAACAACATCCGCAACAACTTCGGCTTCCTCAACCGTGCGGCAGAACAGGGCATCGGCGCCCGCGACAAGCTGTTCGTGCAGGAAGGCCGCAAGGTGTTCAAGGATGTCTGCCCGATGGTCGCCGAACTGATTGGCGAGCATCTTGAAGAGAACCAGCTCAACGTTGGCGACGTGAAGCGCTTCTGGCTGCATCAGGCCAACCTGAGCATGAACCACCTGATCGTGCGCAAGCTGCTCGGCCGTGAAGCCACCGAAGAAGAAGCGCCGGTGATTCTCGACAGCTACGCCAACACCAGCTCGGCCGGTTCTGTCATCGCCTTCCACAAATACCAGGATGATCTGGCCTCGGGTTCGCTGGCGGTGCTCAGTTCGTTCGGCGCCGGTTACTCGATTGGTAGCGTGTTGCTGCGCAAACGCTAAAACAGGTTAATTTCCCCTTAATCGCGTCGATCTTTCCTACATTCGAAGCGAGTGAAACGCTGTAATTTTTCGGACGTCGCGGCAGGTGGACACCTGCCGCGTTCATTTTCGAAGTCCGGACAAGGGGATTGATGGATGGCGGCTGACGACACCCAACTGCTCACGCGCCTGCTGGCGGGGGAGCAAAAGGCTTTCAAGGAATTGGTCACCACGTATCAGAGCGCCATGCGCGCTGTGGCTTATGCGATTGTCGGCCAGCGTCATGTCGAAGAAGTGGTGCAGGATGCCTGGCTGTCGGTGGTCCGCCATCTGGCCAGCTTCGAAGGCCGCTCCAGCCTCAAGACCTGGTTGCTGACCATTACCGCCAACTCGGCCAAAAGTCGCTACAAACTCAATCGTCGGGAAGTTTTGCTCGATGACCTGCCATCGCCCCACGGCACCATCGATGACGATCGATTCTCATCCAGCGATGGTCATTGGCTGGTCGCGCCATTCGCCTGGCATCAGGACACCCCCGAAGCGCTGCTCACCGAAGACGAACTGCGCGAATGTCTCGAACATACGTTGCTGAGTCTTTCCGAGTTGCAGAGCAGTGTGTTGCTGTTGCGCGAACGCCAGGGCCTGGAGCTGGAAGAGATCTGTAATCTTCTGGAGATTTCGCTCTCCAATGTCCGCGTGCTGCTGCACAGGGCACGCTTGAAGGTCTTTGCGACCGTGGAACATTTTGAGGAGACAGGAGAATGTTGACCTGCAAGGAGCAAGTGGCACGATCCAGCGATTATCTCGACGGCCAACTGAGCTTTCGCGAGACGCTGATGGTGCGTCATCACCTGTTGTTCTGCCCCAACTGCCGACGCTTCATGCGACAGATGCGCGTGATGCAGGCGACACTCAAGGCGCTGCCGGAACAACCGGACGAGAATGTCGATGCGCTGGCTGAACGCTTGGCCGACCAACGACGAAAAGATAATTCACCGTAGGAGCTGTCGAGTGAAACGAGGCTGCGATCTTTTGATCTTGTTTTCAGGATCAAGATCAAAAGATCGCAGCCTTCGGCAGCTCCTACAGGTGCAGCTTCAAGCTTCAAGCCTCAAGCTGCAAGTAAAGGCATTCACTCGCAGCTCTTGGCTTGCAGCTTGCAGCTTGTAGCTGTTTTTCTTAGAACTTCGCTTCAGCATCCAGCTGCAGGGTGTTGGCATCTGCATCGCGTTGGCTGCGGCTGGCGAAGTCGGCCTTGGTCAGGAAGTACGTGGCGCCGACGGCGAAGTTCTTGTCGATGTCGTAACCGACCTTGAACTTGTGCCCGCGCGAACCGGTGGTGCCGTTGGCGAAGTCGGAGTCGGTGAACGCGCCGACCACGGCATTGCGCTGCACGTCGCGATAGTTGTAGTCGAGGTTGAAGCCGAAGACTTTCGACTTCGCGCCGAGCAACCATGCGGTGTCCTGATCGGTCACGGCATCGTTGTTCTTCACGTACTGACCGTAGAACGACAGCGGCATTGGCAGGCCGCCGATGTCGATCTGGCTGAACCCTTCATACAGACGGAATTCGTTGTCGGCCGAGTTGCCGTTGACTGCCAGCGCGCACGGCGTCGAGGTGCCGGTGCAGCGGCTGTCATCGTCGTTCTGGTAGGCGTAGACGCTGCCGCCGACGGTCATCTTCAGGTTGTCAGTGATGTTGAAACGGCTGCCCAGCTGGCCAGCGGTCAGGCGCAGGTCGTGACGGAATTGCACGCCGTCGCCGTCAACGTTGTCCTTGAGGTTGTAGTTACCCAGGCTGCCGAACAGCTCGGCGCTGCCGCCCAGTGGGTATTTGTAGGTAACGGCCAGACCTTCCGGGTTGATGTCGCTGTCCCAGATCACGTCACCCATGCTCACCCACGGTTGCAGCATCTTGCCGCCGATCACGTGCAGGTTCTTGATCTGATCCGGGTGGTAGTCGATGTAGCCGAGGTCGAGCCAGATCTGCTTCTTGTCGAAGTAGTTGTCCTGATCCTGGTTGGTCGAGCGCGCGTCGTCACCGCCGCCAGTGGCGATACGGATGCCTGTGTCGACTTGCGGGTTGATCTCGGTGTAGGCGCCCAGACGCGCACGGATGCGCTGGCGGTCCTTGTCGCGACCGCCATTGTTCGGCTCGCCGTCGATCTTGATGGTTTCCTGACGGATACGTACGTCGCCCTTGAACTGGGTCTTGGCCGCCCACGCCAGTTTCTGGTCAAACAGGCTCTGTTCGTTGGTCTTCTTGGCGACCGCCGCTACTTGTTCGTTGGTTTCCTGCTGCGCCTGTTGGGCGATTTGCTGAGCCTTCTGATCCTTGGCCAGTTCTGTTTGCAGCTCGATGTACTGCGCCTGGGAAATCGACCCGTTGGCCTTGAGCATGTCGAGCAGTTTGGCGTCGACTGCAGCACTGGCCGGAACGCTCATGGCCAGCAACAAGCCGCCGCACAGGGCCGCTGCAGTTTTCGTGGAAGCAAGACGCATAGCAATCTCCGAAGATGAAGGGGATGGCTGAACCATCCTGGGCACAACCGGCTGAAGGCCGGAAAACTGTGTCCGGGTTAGAACCCGGCGCTCTAAAAACAGGCGCCAGTATCGCGATGGTTTATGACAGAGCGGTGGCACAGTGATGGCAGGTTGATGACGATACGCATCAGGCGTGAACTATCGACCTAGAGCGCTGTCGGCCGATTGAACGTGTGCAACGGGGTCGCGATCAGCGATACTCGCCGGGCTTTGTCGCCAAGCTGTGGAGTGCCAGTGAATGCCGTTGCAACGCCTGCAAGACCTGTCAGAAATCGCCCCGGCCACTTGGGATGCGCTGGTGCCGGACAACCAGCCGTTTCTGCGCCACGCCTTTCTCAGTGCGCTGGAAGACAGTGGCAGTGTTGGCCCGCATTCAGGCTGGCAGCCCGAACATTTACTGCATATCGAAGGTGATCGACTGATCGCCGCGCTGCCCAGTTATCGCAAGTGGCATTCGTACGGCGAGTACGTCTTCGATCACGGCTGGGCCGATGCCTGCGCGCGTGCCGGCATCGATTACTACCCCAAACTGTTGACCGCCGTGCCCTTCAGTCCGGTCAGCGGCCCGCGCTTGCTGGCGGCAAAAGTGCAGGACGGTTTCGAGTTGCTGAAAAGCCTTCCGGGCTATTTGCAGATCGAAGAGCTGTCCAGCGCGCACATCAATTTCACTGATCCGTTTACCGATGCGGCGATGGCCGAGCAGCCGGGCTGGCTGCAGCGTATCGGCTGTCAATATCACTGGCAGAACCGTGAGTACCGCGACTTTCAGGACTTCCTCGACGCCCTCAGCTCACGCAAGCGCAAGCAGATGCGCAAGGAACGTGAGCAGGTGGCGGGGCAGGGTTTTGAGTTCGAGTGGCTGGAGGGGCGTGAGCTGGACGAAGCACAGTGGGATTTTGTTTACGCCTGCTATGCCAACACCTACGCGGTGCGGCGTCAGGCGCCGTACCTGACGCGCGAGTTCTTCAGTCTGCTGGCTGAACGCATGCCCGAAATGATTCGCGTGGTCCTGGCCAAACAGGGCTCACGGCCGGTGGCAATGGCGTTCAGTCTGGTCGGTGGCGACAGCTTTTATGGACGTTATTGGGGCTGCCTGGCTGAGTTTGATCGGCTGCATTTCGAGACGTGTTTTTATCAGGGTATGGATTACGCGATCGCCCATGGCATCCAGCGTTTCGATGCCGGGGCGCAGGGCGAGCACAAGTTGATTCGCGGGTTTGAACCGGTGATCACCCATTCCTGGCACTACCTGCGGCATCCGGGTTTGAAAGCGGCGGTCAAGGATTTCCTCCAGCAGGAACGCGCCGGGGTTCTGGCGTATGCCGAAGAGGCGAGAACGGCGTTGCCCTATCGCCAAACCTAGTTCCAGATCCTCTGTGGGAGCGAGCCTGCTCGCGAAAGCGTCGGGTCAGTGACGAATTTGTCGCTGATCCACCGCATTCGCGAGCAGGCTCGCTCCCACAGGTTTTTCACTGGACCGCCAGGCATCAATCGATGCCGACAAATCCTCCGGTCTGGTGCGCCCACAAGCGCGCATACAGGCCGCGATGGGCGAGCAGTTCGGCGTGGGTGCCGCTTTCGGCGATCTTGCCGTTCTCCAGTACTACCAGGCGGTCCATGCGCGCGATGGTCGAGAGGCGGTGGGCGATGGCGATCACGGTTTTGCCCTGCATCAAGGTCTCGAGGCTTTCCTGAATCGCTGCTTCGACTTCCGAATCCAGCGCCGAGGTGGCTTCGTCCATGATCAGGATCGGCGCGTCCTTGAGCAGCACCCGCGCGATCGCGATGCGCTGGCGCTGACCACCCGACAGTTTCACCCCGCGCTCACCGACATGCGCATCGAAGCCGGTGCGGCCTTCAGCGTCGGACAGCAGCGGAATGAACTCATCGGCGCGAGCCTTGTGCACCGCCTCCCACAGTTCGGCGTCGCTGGCGTCGGGCTTGCCGTAAAGCAAGTTGTCGCGGATCGAGCGGTGCAGCAGCGAGGTGTCCTGAGTGATCATGCCGATCCGCGCGCGCAGGCTTTCCTGGCCGACTTCGGCGATGTTCTGTCCATCGATCAGGATGCGCCCGCCCTCGACGTCGTACAGGCGCAGCAACAGGTTGACCAAGGTTGATTTGCCGGCGCCGGACGGGCCGATCAAACCGATTTTTTCCCCCGGTTTGATGTGCAGGTTGAGGTCGCCGATGATCCCGCGCTTCTTGCCGTAGTGAAAATCCACGTGCTCGAAACGTACTTCGCCACGGGCCACTTGCAGGGGTTTGGCCTGCTCGTGATCGGTGACGCTGACCGGTTGCGAAATCGTCCGCAGACCGTCCTGAACCATGCCGATGTTTTCGAAGATCCCGGTGACCACCCACATGATCCAGCCGGACATGTTGACGATGCGGATCACCAGGCCGGTGGCCAGGGCAATCGCGCCGACGGTGATCAGCGACTGCGTCCACAACCACAGCGCCAGCGCGGTGGTACCGACGATCAACAGGCCGTTCATGGTGGTGATCGCCACGTCCATGCTGGTCACCACGCGACCGGCCATTTGCGCTTTGACGGTCTGTTCTTCGATCGCTTCCTTGGCGTAGTGCTGTTCGAAATTGGTGTGGGCAAACAGTTTCAGCGTGGCGATGTTGGTGTAGCCATCGACGATGCGTCCCATCAGTTTCGAGCGCGCGTCGGAGGCTTCCACCGAGCGCTCTTTCACGCGCGGCACGAAGTAATACAGCGCGCCGATGTAAGCGACGATCCAGGTCAGCAGCGGGATCATCAGGCGCCAGTCGGCTTCGGCGAACAGCACCAGCGAACTGATCGCATAGATCACCACGTGCCACAGCGCATCGACTGCTTGCACGGCAGAGTCACGCAGCGAGTTGCCGGTCTGCATGATGCGCTGGGCGATGCGCCCGGCGAAGTCGTTCTGGAAGAAGTTCAGGCTCTGCTTGAGCACGTAGCTGTGGTTCTGCCAGCGGATCATGCTGGTCATGCCGGGGCTCAATGTCTGGTGCACCAGCAAGTCGTGCAGGGCGAAGAAGATCGGTCGCAGCACCAGGGCGACCACCAGCATCCAGGTCAATTCAAGGGCGTGGTCGCTGAAGAAATTCGGGTTGGGTGTGCCCTGCGCCAGATCGATGATGCGGCTCAGGTAACTGAACAGCGCCACTTCGATCAGGGACGCAAACAAGCCGATGACGAGCAGGGCGGCGAAACTCGGCCAGACCTGCTTCAGGTAATAGATATAGAAGGGCCAGACGCGGTCTGGAGGGGACGCCGTCGGGGCGTCGCGGAAGATATCGATCAGTTGTTCGAAACGGCGATAGAGCATCAGATAACCGCCCGGAATCCGGGCTCTCCTTTTATCAGTGCGAGCGGCGCAGGCTCAGCCTCACGCCGCTCGATATGCCCGGCGAAACTCAGTCGATGCGCTTGGCCGACTTGATGATCACAGGGTCGACAGGCACGTTTTGCATGCCTTGTTTGGTGGTGGTCGGCGAGTTGACGATGATGTCGACGACATCCATGCCCTTGACCACTTTGGCGAACACCGCGTAACCGGCGTCACGGCCCGGATCGAGGAAGGCGTTGTCGGCAACGTTGATGAAGAACTGACTGGTGGCCGAATCAGGGTTGGAAGTGCGCGCCATCGACAGGGTGCCACGAACGTTGTGCAGGCCATTGCTGGCTTCGTTCTTGATCGGCGCCTTGGTTTCTTTTTGTTGCATCTGCTGGGTGAAGCCGCCGCCCTGAGCCATGAAGCCCGGGATCACGCGGTGGAAAATGGTGTTGTTGTAGAAGCCGCTGTCGACGTATTCAAGGAAGTTCTTCGTGCTGATCGGCGCCTTGACCGGGTCCAGTTCGATTTCGATCTGGCCGTTGGTGGTGTCCAGCAGCACGTGGGGCGCCTTGGCCGGGGTGGCAGCCATCAGGTTGGCGGCAAACAGTACGGAGCCGGCGGCGAGGGCGAGTTTTTTCAGCATGGGTCAGTGATCCTGAGAGTGAAGGTCGGCTGTGGCGAGAAAATCCAGCAGCGTTTGATTGAAGCGTTCGGGTTGATCGAGCGGGGTGGCATGGCGCGAATCGTCGATGACCACCAGCCGCGCATCCGGTAGCAGTTTTACATAGGTTTCCTTTAACGCCACCGGGGTGTAGTCACGGTCGGCGCTGATGACGAGCGTTGGACAGGACACCCGGGAAAGTCGTTCCTGAACGCCCCAGCCGACAATCGCATCAAAGCTGGCGAGATAAGCACGTTTGTCGTTTTTTGCCCAGCGTTCGGCCATTTTCCGTCGCAGATCGGCCTGTTCCGGCTTGGGAAAAAGTTTGCTGCCGAGGGCTTTGCCGATGGTTTCCAGGCTGAGCAGGCGCATCAGGCTCCAGCGTTTGAACCACTGCCAGTAGTCGTCACGTGTGCGCAATTTGACCTGTGGTGCGCTGTTGACGATTGTCAGGCTCTTGAGCGCTTGCGGCTGATCGACGGCCAGCTGAAAGCCGATCATCCCGCCCATCGACAGCCCGACGTAGTGCACCGGACCGAGGCTCAGGTGTTCGATCAAGGCCAGCAGGTCGGCGCTGAATGCGGCGATGCTGTAGCGCTCGCGGGGTTTGTCCGAGCGCCCGTGGCCGCGAATGTCCGGGACGATCACCCGGTAGTGCGCGGCCAGCGCGGGGATCTGCATTTCCCAGTCCAGTGTGCTCGAGCCGAGCCCGTGGACCAGCAGCAACGGCGCACCGTGGCCATATTCCTCGTAGTGCAGGTTGCAACCTTCGTGCTCGAAATACGCCATCGGTGAACTCCGTGTCAGGCTTGTTCGGGGGCGGCGAACGGTGCGTCCAGCGGCAAGGTGTCGAAGGTGCGCAACAGCTCGATGAGGATTTGTGTGGCCGGGCCCAGGGGTTTGTCCTTGTTCGAATACAGATAGAAGCTCGAATTGCGACTGCCACCCCGATCCAACGGTAGCAGCTTGAGCGAACCATCCTTGAGTTCCCGGTCGATCATGTGCCGCGGCAGCCAGGCAAAACCCAGGCCGCTGCTGACAAAAGTCGCGGCGGTGGCGAGGCTGCCGACGGTCCAGCGCTGTTCGGCGCCGAGCCAGCCGACATCGCGTGGCTGCTGGCGGCCGGAGTCGCGGATCACCACTTGCATCTGGGTTTCCAGATCCTGAAAGCTCAGCTCGCGGTTGAGCCGATGAAGCGGATGATCAGGATGGGCGACGGCGACGAACTCGACATCGCTCAACTCCGCACCCAGGTAGCCGGGAATGCTCAGGCCGGTGATTGCCAAGTCCGCCACGCCTTCGAGCAGCACTTCCTCGACCCCCGACAACACTTCCTCGCGCAGACGCACGCGGCAGCCGCGACTCTGCGGCATGAATGCGGTCAGGGCGCGGACGATCCGCGCGCTCGGGTAGGCCGCATCGACCACCAGCCGCACTTCGGCTTCCCAGCCTTGTTCCATGTGATGGGCCAGGTCTTCGAGTTGGCTGGCCTGTTTGACCAATTGCCGCGAACGGCGCAGCAATACGCCGCCGGCTTCGGTGAGCACTGCCTTGCGCCCGTCGATGCGCAGCAACGGCACGCCGAGCTGATCCTGCATGCGGGCGACGGTGTAGCTCACCGACGATTGCGAACGGTGCAGGGCCTCGGCGGCCTGGGCGAATCCGCCGTGGTCGACCACGGCCTGCAACGTTCGCCATTGATCAAGGGTCACGCGGGGCGCTTTCATCAATAGCTCCTCTTGTCCTAAGCTGGCCGTCCCTCATGGAGACTGCCGAATGAAAAAATTCTGTTGTGTGGTGCTGGCGCTGCTGCCGTTGACCGCGTTTGCCTATCCGATCGATGTGCAAAAGGATCTCAACGGCATGAAGATCGACTTCGAGACGTTCGATACCGACAACGACATCGGCTCGATCCGCGTGGCCAATTACGGTGATGTCGATGCGACCTGCCGTGCGGTATTCAGCAACGGCCCGGAAGCACCGCGCACGCGCAGCATCGATGTCCCGGCCGGCAAGCATAAAAACGCCACGGCCAAGTTCACCCGCGAAATCATCAAGCTGCGCATCAAACTGACCTGCACCCCGAAATAACACCGGATCCATTGAATGACATTGGATTCATTGTGGGAGCGGGCTTGCTCGCGAAGGCGGCACGTCATTCAAAGATGATGTGGCTGAAACTCCGCCTTCGCGAGCAAGCCCGCTCTCATACGGGAATATGGGTTTAGCTTATAAACGAATTTATCGATGGATTACAGCGGATATTTGCGCTTTTTCATCGATTCGACTCTGTTTAACCTTCACTCCATCGACTTACAACATTCTCGGATGGAGGCTACACACCATGTCCCGCGTTCTGATCATCGAAAGCAGTGCCCGCCAGCAAGACTCGGTTTCCCGTCAACTGACCCAGACTTTCATCGCTCAGTGGAAAGCCGCGCATCCTGCCGATCAGATCACCGTGCGTGACCTCGCTGTGAACCCGGTGCCGCATCTGGACGCCAACTTGCTCGGTGGCTGGATGAAGCCCGCCGAACAGCGCAACGACAGCGAACAGGCGTCGCTGGATCGTTCCAACCAATTGACTGATGAACTGCTCGCCGCCGACGTGCTGGTGATGGCTGCACCGATGTACAACTTTGCGATCCCGAGCACGCTCAAGGCTTGGCTCGATCATGTGCTGCGCGCCGGGGTGACCTTCAAGTACACCGAAACCGGTCCGCAAGGTCTGCTCAACGGCAAGCGCGCCTTTGTCCTGACCGCTCGCGGTGGTGTGTATGCCGGTGGCCCTGCGGATCACCAGGAACCGTACCTGCGGCAAGTGATGGGTTTCATCGGCATCAACGACGTGACCTTCATCCATGCCGAGGGCATGAACCTGGGCGGTGACTTCCAGGAGAAGGGCCTGAATCAGGCCAACGCCAAATTGTCTCAGGTCGCTTGATCGGTTAATCGCCAGATAATCGCTGGATGGTCTAGTGACCTGGCGCAACCCCTTCAAGGTTCCACGCGCATCGAACCTCCCTTTGCACTTTTGCTCCTGAGTGCTGTAGCCCGATTGAACGCTTTAGCGAGATCGGGCTTTTTTTTGTCTGTATTTTTTGAACGCCGCAAAACTCTTTGTGGGAGCGGGCTTGCTCGCGAAGGCGGTGTGTCAGAAAAGTATCCGCCGTCTGACACGTAGCCTTCGCGAGCAAGCCCGCTCCCACAGGAAGTTTTGTCATGCCGGCCTTCGCGGTGAGGGAAAAAACCGCTATCGTCGCCGCCATTCGAATTTCGAGGCGAGCATGGGCTATCTACTTTTTGTGACGCTGATCCAGGCGTTTTCCTTCAGTCTGATCGGCGAATACCTGGCCGGGCATGTCGACAGTTACTTTGCGGTGCTGGTGCGTGTAGTGCTGGCCGGATTGGTGTTCATTCCGTTGACGCGCTGGCGTTCGGTGGAGCCGGCGTTCATGCGTGGCATGTTGCTGATCGGTGCGCTGCAGTTTGGTGTGACTTACGTCTGCCTGTACCTGAGTTTCCGCGTGCTGACGGTGCCGGAGGTGTTGCTGTTCACCATTCTCACGCCGCTGCATGTGACCTTGATCGAGGATGCGCTGAACCGCCGATTCAACCCATGGGCTCTGATTGCCGCGCTGGTGGCAGTCGGCGGTGCGGCGGTGATTCGTTTCGACAGCATCAGTCCAGACTTCTTCATGGGCTTCCTGCTGCTGCAACTGGCCAACTTCACCTACGCCGCCGGGCAAGTTCTGTACAAGCATCTGGTAGCCAAGCATCCGAGCGATCTGCCGCATTACCGGCGCTTCGGTTATTTCTACCTGGGCGCACTGGCGGTGGTGTTGCCGGCGTTTCTGCTGTTCGGCAAGTCGAATTTTCTCCCGGAAGCGCCTCTGCAATGGGCGGTGTTGCTGTTCCTTGGACTGGTTTCGACGGCGTTGGGCTTGTACTGGTGGAACAAAGGCGCGTGCATGGTCAATGGCGGCACGCTGGCGGTGATGAATAACCTGCACGTGCCGGTGGGGTTGCTGTTGAATCTGCTGATCTGGAATCAGCATGAGGAACTGGGGCGGTTGTTCCTTGGCGGGGGTGTGATCCTGGCGGCTGTGTGGATCAGCCGGTTGGGTATCCGCAAAGCCGCGGCCATCGCATAACGTCTGACTGACAAATCCCCTTGTGGGAGCGGGCTTGCGGGTGTTCAGGAATTTTTGGGCGAACCACAGAACCTGTGGGAGTGGGCTTGCCCACGAAGGCGGCGGGACAGTCGGCCCTTCGATACCTGACACTCCGCCTTCGCGAGCAGGCTCGCTCCCACACTGGATAAAGAGTGTTCAGATTTTTGGGGCAAGCCACTGGGTTTTTGGGTGTTCAGGAATTTTTTGGGCGCGCAACAGAACCTGTGGGAGTGGGCTTGCTCACGAAGGCGTCAGGACAGTCGGCCCTTCAATACCTGACACTCCGCCTTCGCGAGCAGGCTCGCTCCCACATTGGATAAAGAGTGTTCAGGAATTTTTGGGCAAGCCACTGGGTTTTTGGGTGTTCAGAATTTTGGGGCAAGCCACTAGGTTTTTGGATGTTCAGATTTTTGGGGCAAGCCACTGGGGTTTTGGGTGTTCAGGAATTTTTGGGCGCGCAACAGAAACTGTGGGAGTGGGCTTGCTCACGAAGGCGTCAGGTCAATCAGATCATCTATAACTGACACCCCGCTTTCGCGAGCCAGCCGGCTCCCACATTTGTGATTCTGCGGGGTTACATAAGGTGTTTTTCCGGCTCCGGAATACTCGCCGAGCCCAACACCGCCGGCAGCAACCCGGCGCGCAAATCCCCACCACTCGGCTGTTGATACAGACTCAAGCCAAACTCCGGCAACACTGCCAGAAGGTAATCGAAAATATCCCCCTGAATCCGCTCGTAATCGGCCCACACCGTGGTGCGGGTGAAGCAGTAGATTTCCAGCGGAATGCCCTGCGCGGTGGTCTGCATCTGCCGGACCATGCAGGTCATGTTCGGCTGAATCTCCGGGTGACTCTTCAGGTACGCCAGTGCGTAGGCGCGAAAGGTGCCGATGTTGGTCATGCGGCGGCGGTTGGCCGACATGGCCGCGACGTTGCCTTGCGCCTCGTTCCAGGCCTTGAGCTCGGCTTTCTTGCGGCCCATGTAGTCGGTCAGCAGGTGCACCTGCGAGAGCTTTTCTTCCTCGTCGTCGCGGATGAAACGCACGCCGCTGGCATCGATGAACAGGCTGCGTTTGATTCGCCGTCCGCCCGATTGCTGCATGCCGCGCCAGTTCTTGAACGACTCGGACATCAGCCGCCAGGTCGGAATCGAGACGATGGTTTTATCAAAGTTCTGCACCTTGACCGTGTGCAGCGTGATGTCGACCACGTCGCCATCGGCGCCGACTTGCGGCATCTCTATCCAGTCGCCGACCCGCAGCATGTCGTTGCTGGTCAACTGTACGCTGGCGACGAACGACAGCAGCGTGTCCTTGTAGACCAAGAGGATCACAGCCGACATCGCACCCAGACCCGACAGCAGCAACAGCGGCGAGCGGTCGATCAGGGTGGCGACGATGATGATCGCGCCGAACACGTACAAGACCATTTTCGTCAGCTGCACGTAGCCTTTGATCGAGCGGGTGCGCGCATGCTCGGTGCGTGCGTAGATGTCGAGCAAGGCATTGAGCAGGGCGCTGACCGCCAGCAGCAGAAACAGGATGGTGAACGCCAGCGCGACGTTGCCGAGGAAATTCATCGCGGTTTTGCTCAGCTCCGGCACCAGGTGCAGGCCGAACTGGATGACCAGCGACGGCGTCATCTGCGCCAGCCGTTGAAACACCTTGTTGTGGCGAAAGTCGTTGATCCAGTGCAGCGCCGGCTGGCGGCCGAGCATGCGGCTGGCGTGCAGGATCAGGTAACGCGCCACCCGTCCGAGCACCAGCGCGATGACCAGCAGTACCAGCAGCGCCAGTCCCGATTGCAGAAGTGGGTGCTCTTCGAGCGTGCCCCAGAGGCCTTGGGCTTTGAGCCAGAGCTGTTTGATATCCATAAGCGAAACATTTCTTCTGTAAGACGCGAGGGCCGATTAGAGCATTTAAGACGCTGTGTATTGCAGCGAGTGACAAATCGGGCAACAAAAAAACCACTGATTGTCGCCGTTTGCACAAAGAAACTCGGCCTGAGCGCTCGAAACCGGTAACCTATGCAGCTGTTTTTTTGCATATCTTCGAGGTAGCACCCGTGTTTTCCCAATTCGCCCTGCACGAACGCCTGCTCAAAGCCGTGGCCGAGCTGAAATTTGTCGAGCCAACGCCAGTGCAAGCCGCGGCCATCCCGCTGGCGCTCCAGGGGCGTGATCTGCGGGTGACGGCGCAAACCGGTAGCGGCAAAACCGCCGCTTTCGTCCTGCCGATCCTCAATCGCCTGATCGGCCCGGCGAAGATCCGGGTCAGCATCAAGACGCTGATCCTGCTGCCAACCCGTGAACTGGCCCAGCAGACGTTGAAGGAAGTCGAACGCTTCTCGCAGTTCACTTTCATCAAGTCAGGCCTGATCACTGGCGGCGAAGACTTTAAAGTCCAGGCCGCAATGCTGCGCAAAGTGCCGGACATCCTCATCGGCACCCCGGGGCGGATGATCGAGCAGCTCAACGCCGGCAACCTCGACTTGAAAGAAGTCGAAGTGCTGGTGCTCGACGAAGCCGACCGCATGCTCGACATGGGTTTCGCCGAGGACGTGCAGCGTCTGGTCGATGAGTGCCCGAACCGTCAGCAGACAATGCTGTTCTCCGCCACCACCGGCGGTTCCGGCCTGCGCGAGATGATCGCCAAGGTCCTGAACAACCCAGAGCATTTGCAGCTCAACGCGGTCAGCCAACTGAACTCGACCACCCGCCAGCAAATCATCACCGCCGACCACAATCAGCACAAAGAGCAGATTGTGAACTGGCTGCTGGCCAACGAGACCTACCAGAAGGCCATCGTTTTCACCAACACCCGCGCCATGGCCGACCGCATCTACGGCCGCCTCGTGGCTCAGGAATACAAAGCGTTCGTGCTGCACGGCGAGAAAGACCAGAAGGATCGCAAACTGGCGATCGATCGTCTGAAGCAGGGCGGTGTGAAAATTCTCGTCGCGACCGACGTTGCGGCCCGTGGTCTGGACGTCGACGGTCTGGATCTGGTGATCAACTTCGACATGCCACGCAGCGGTGACGAATACGTACACCGCATCGGTCGTACCGGCCGTGCCGGTAACGATGGTCTGGCGATCTCGCTGATCTGCCACGGCGACTGGAATCTGATGTCGAGCATCGAACGCTACCTGAAGCAAAGCTTCGAGCGACGCACGATCAAGGAAGTCAAAGGCACCTACGGCGGGCCGAAAAAGGTCAAGGCCTCGGGTAAAGCCGTGGGCGTGAAGAAGAAAAAGACCGACGCCAAGGGCGACAAAAAGAAAACCGCCGCCAAGACGCCGACCAAGCGCAAGAGCGTCAACCGTCCAAAGCCGGATTCTCTGGTGAGCAGCGACGGCATGGCCCCGCTCAAGCGCCGCAAGCCGGCCGAGCCTGCGGCTGAGTAAGCTATAGACCGCGCATAAAAAAACCGGACACTGTCCGGTTTTTTTTCGTCCTCAACTGTCGGCTTTTTTCTCCGCCGACCCCAGTTCCTTCAAACGCTGGTCGATCAACTGGCACTTGTCCGGCAGATCCGCGCTAGCCGTGCCCAGATCCATTTTCTGCAACTCGGCGTTGATCTCCTTGGCCTTTTCCGGATTCTGCTCGGTGAGCTTCGAGACTTCCTTGGCCAGTTGTTCGCGTTTGATCGTCGCCTCTTCCGGCGTGCAAGCCCAGACGGGCAGGGCGCAGACAAGGGTGGCGGCGAGAGACAGCTTGATCAGGGTTTTCATGGGCAGGCCTCAGTTCCGGTTAAGGCGGGTTAACCGGTTGAGGGCTGAAGCGTGGCAAAAGTTCAGAAACTGTGGGGCCAGGGTTGCGCTCAATCGGCATGGCAGCAGCCCGACTTCGGCGCACCGTCATACCGATCATGATGTCGCACCCATTCCATGATCTCGTCTTCATTCCTGCCCTTGGACGTCAGATCCAGATAGTGGTAAGCGCCAACCAGCATGTCCAGGCCCCGGGCATAAGTCGAGTAAGTGTGGAATATGTCGCCATCCGCGTTGCGATAAAACACGCTCAGCCCCGGCATTTCTTCCTCGGCGCTGTCGGTTTTTTCGTAGTTGTAGGTAGCCTTTCCCGCCGCGACGTCCTCAGCCCGGGCGCAGACGCCGAAGTCGTAATTGAAATCGCAACCTTCTGACGAGACCCAGTCGAATTTCCAGCCCATGCGTTGTTTGAATGCCTGAAACTCGCGCAACGGCGCGTGGGAAACGGCGACGACCGCAACATCGTGATGGGCCAGGTGCTGGTTGGCGCCGTCGATGTGATCGCTGAGGAACGAGCAGCCCCGGCAGCCTTCCTCCCAGCCTTTGGCAAACATGAAATGGTAGATGATCAACTGGCTGTTGTTGCCAAACAGGTCGTTGAGCTTGAGCTCGCCGTTCGGGCCTTGAAAATGATAGTCCTTGTCGACTTTCATCCACGGCAGGGCGCGGCGCTCGGCGCTGAGGCGATCGCGTTCACGGGTGAAGGCCTTTTCGTGGGCCAGATGCTGCTCGCGGGCGGCGAGCCATTCTTCGCGTGATACCACCGGATGGTTTGCAACGTTCATGACGATGTCTCCTGCGGGTTGAACCGGCTGTTTCAGCCTAGTCGTTCATCGTGCGAGGTAATCGACAGCCGCCGGTCGGTCGGGGCCTGAAATACTGCTGAACGGCTGCGCAGCGCTTCGGTCACAACCTTGAACGCGGCACAAAATCACCCGCACCGGAGGTTGGATCAGGATGACGACTTATAACTGGGATTTGATTGAACGTTTGCTGCATGAAGTGCAGAACAGCGCTGGCCACAGCTTCGCCCCCCGCGCCTATGCCGAAGATCATGCGGCCGAGAAAGCCAGCGCCGGCGAGCCGATCGATAATCTCGATCAGCTGAAAACCCTGGCCTGTGATTATGAAAAACTTCTGCTGGAACGCGGATTCATCGAGCCGCGGCCGGATCATGAAGGCAGCACCGGCAATAATTTCATCCTGACGCCACGCGGTTCGAGCCTGTTGAGCCTGATCGACAGCAGCATTCCCGGCAACGATCATCCGCGTCAGGTGCTGGATGAGCAGGAAGATGCGCTGGATGAAGCGACGTTTGATGAAGTCGCTTCAAAGGCTCAAATCGCCTGAATCAGCGAATTCCGCCCTGTGGGAGCGAGCCTGCTCGCGAATACGGTCTGTCGGTGACATTGAACTGTCTGATACACCGCTTTCGCGAGCAGGCTCGCTCCCACATTGGAGTCCAGTGATTTCAAGGTTTCTGCGCGGCCTTCAGGCACTTCAGGTCATTGAAGTCCTTGCGCACTCCCTCGATTTTCTTCAACAAACGCTCACGCTGTTGCGGCGTGCTTTCAGCCATCAGGTCAACGAACAACGAGCGTGCCTGGGCTTCGGTGTTGGCGTAGGCCTTGCGGTAATCCGCTGTCCACAACCGCTCGCGGTTGACCAGAAGCGTCTCGATGCGTTGTGGGAATTCCGCGCTTTGGCGTTGCGCAACGGCAGCGCTGAACTGTTGCTGCCAGTGCGCGCGGTTGGCGATCCATTGAGTGTTCTGGTCGCCCAAGGCGTTGGTCCAGGCTACGACGCGTTGCTTCTGCGTGTCGCTGAGCGGGCCTAGCCAATCGTTCAAGCGTTTTTCCATGCGCTCGCCGCGCTCCTTGATCTGCTGGGCCAGCGGGGGCTTCACGTATTCCTGCTGGCGTTTGCGCAAATCCTTGGCAAACGCATCGTTCATTTCCGCGACCTGTTTATCGTCCAGTCCTTGCAATAGCTCGATCGCCGATGGGGTGATTTCGCGGGCGGTTTCGGCAATGGCCTGCTTGGCTTCGGCGGTGCGCTCCTGCAGGGCGGCGTCGCTGACCTGATTGCTTTCGACCATGGCCTGCAATCGGTCCAGCCAGTCGAGGTAACCCGGTAACTGCGTGGTGCAGTGCCAGATCAGGTGTTCTCTGAGCCTTTCGTTGAACCAGTCTTTCTGCTCGCCGTTCATGTCCACGTAATCGCTCAGCGACCACGGGATGATTACGTCGAGGTTGCGGTAGGCTAGGCCCACGCGGCTGCAAGCGCCGAGGGCGAGGGTAAAGATGAGCAGGGCGGCAATCTGTTTGAACCAGCGAGACATGGGCAAATCCTTGCGAGAGCCTGGCGTCGGAAATCTGATTCTTATGTGATGCAGGATGCGCGCGGCAGTTCAGCCGATCAATAGAACGTACGTACGGCCTTGAGGGTGACGAGGCCGTCGCACTCACTGTTGTGCCCGGAATAGGCCGAGCAATCACTGCCGCTGAGGCTGGAGTCGCTGTAGATCAGATCAAGATCGACGCCCATGAATGGCCGCGACAGTTTCACTGACCAATCAGTGAAACTGCTGATGTAACCGCCGTCCACCGCCACTGGCGTATTCAATAGGTGCGTGGTGTATTTCATGCTCACGCCAATGCCGAACGGCTGATTGCCAGTGAGGTCGGCAAACAAGGTGTTGTTCTGTTTATCCGGATCGTTGCTCAAGGCGATGCCGAAGCGACTGCCGAGCAGGGTCAGACCACCAAACAGCTCCTGGCTGTCGAGGGTGTCCACCCGGGGATAGCTGTAATGGATCATCCCGACTTCATAGCCGAGCACCTGATCGAACGGCTGCTTGAAGCCGACGTAGGAATCGATCTCGAGGTTCTTGCCCGGGCTGATGCCCATGCTCGGCGCGTACTGGCCGAAATACACGCCGCTGTCGTGGCTCAGGTCGAGGCCGCCATGGAACGAACCGACCGCCGCCGGCTTGACCAGTCCCTGGGCCATGCTGCGGCTGGGCGTGGTGCCAAGCTTGAGATCGAAGTCGCCGAGTTCACCCTGAAAAACCTGCGCGTGCGCGGTCGTGCCTGACAGCAGGCTGACGAACAATAAACAGGGAAATGGGCGCATGCGTCACTCCATGAACCGCGAGCGCAGGGCGAAGGCCTGCTGAAACGCTTGATCTAGACGCGTGCAAGGATACCGACGAATGCTCGGCATTGATGGCCGTTCGTCGATTTTCGGGGATTTTTGTTTAAAGAGAAGGGGTATTGCGCGGTGCCAGTCCAGGCGCTTCGAAGCTCAAAGCGCCTCTGGACGGGGTGAAACCGTATTACTTCTTGCCCAGGCTGATTTGCTTGGACGGGCCGAATGTCTGGCCACTGACGCCTTTGGCAATTTGCTGGATCTCGCCGCCGGACTTGAGGAATGCTGCGATCTGATCGTTGATCGATTCGCTGGTTTCAACGGCTGGAGCTGGCTTTGCTTTGCTGGTGGATGCTTTTACACGCATGGCGGCCATTAACCTTTAGAAAAGTAACTCGGCCAGGCATCGTACAGGAATAACTTGACAATAGCTTGGTAAATATCCCCCGGAATAACCAGGCCCAGCGCTGCATTAATGCCGGGCGGCCACTCGTAATAAGCGACTAACCTACTGTTTTAAATAAGAACATTTAATTGAGATGAGGCCAATCAGCGCAGCTGTGAAGCGTCGGGTCGGACTGACGAGCGGCACCTTGTCGGGCAGTGATCAAGCAAAATCAACAGGTTGAAGCAGATTTTCCGCTGCGAGGATCTGTCGCCCGACGTCTGCGGCAAAAACGGGTAGAATGCCGCCCACGTATTGAGGGTTTTGGAAATGGCTTTAGTCGGGCGTTACAACAGTTTGCAAGTGGTTAAACACACTAACTTCGGTTTATATCTGGACGGCGGTGCCGACGGCGAAATTCTTTTGCCCAACCGTTATATCCCCAAAGATATTCCCAGCGAAGATGAAGACTGGCTCAACGTATTCATCTATCTGGACAGCGAAGACAAACTTCTCGCCACCACGGAAAAACCGAAAGTTCAGGTCGGCGAATTTGCCAGCCTGAAAGTCGTTGAAGTCAACAGCATCGGCGTGTTCCTCGACTGGGGCCTGCCGAAAGATCTGTTGCTGCCGTACTCGGAAGAAAAGCGCCAGATGACCGCTGGCGAATACTGCGTGGTGCACGTCTACCTCGACAAACACACGCGCCGCATCACCGCCACCGCACGCCTCGATCGTTACCTGGACAAGACCCCGGCCACCTACAGCCCGGGCCAGGAAGTTGATCTGCTGGTAGCCGAAGCCACCGACATGGGCTTCAAGGCGATCATCAACAACAAGCACTGGGGCCTGATCCACAAGAACGAGATTTTCAAGTTCATGCGTTCGGGCATGCGCGAGAAAGGCTTCATCAAGGAAGTGCGCGCCGACGGCAAGATCAGCCTGAGCCTGCAACCGGTTGGCCAGGAAGCGGCCAGCAGTCTGAGTTCGAAGATCCTCGGCAAGTTACGCGAAAACGACGGCACCCTGGCGGTCAGTGACAAGAGTGATCCGGCACTGATCAGCAGCCTGTTCGGCGTCAGCAAGGGCAACTTCAAGAAAGCCATCGGCTCGCTGTACAAGGAAGGCAAGATCGTCATTCACGCCGATCGCATTGAACTAACCTGACTCACCGCAGGCCCATGGTAGGAGCTGCCGAAGGCTGCGATCTTTTGATCTTGATCTTGTATGAAACAGATCAAGAGATCGCAGCCTTTGGCGGCTCCTACATATAGAGGGAAGGCAAATGAAAAAGGCGCTGATCGCTTACGTCGCAACGCTGCTGACGTTTCTGCTGCTCGACGGCATCTGGCTCGGGCTGCTGATGGCGCCGACCTATCGCGAACTGCTCGGTTCGCTGATGCTGGAAAAACCGCTGCTGTTGCCCGCAGCGGTTTTTTATTGCCTGTACGTTATTGGCTGCGTGGTGTTTGTCGTGTTGCCGGCGCTGAGCTGGCAGCGGGCGGCGAAGCTGGGTGGGCTGTTGGGGCTGGTGGCGTACGGCACTTATGACCTGACCAATTGGGCGACCTTGCGCGACTGGTCGGTGCAGGTGAGTTTGATGGATTGGGCGTGGGGGACAGTGGCTACGGCGGTTGCTTGCGCTGTCGGTTATTGGGTGGCGAAGCGATTTGCGTGAGCTGATCCTGCAGTTGTGTTGGCACTGCGGGCCTCTTCGCGAGCAAGCCCGCTCCCACATGTTCACCGAACCCTCTGTGGGAGCAGGCTGGCTCCCAGATGTTCACCGAACCCTCTGTGAGCAGGCTGGCTCCCAGATGTTCACCGAACCCTCTGTGGGAGCAGGCTGGCTCCCAGATGTTCACCGAACCCTCTGTGGGAGCAGGCTGGCTCTCACATGTTCACCGACCCCTCTGTGGGAGCAGGCTGGCTCTCACATGTTCACCGACCCCTCTGTGGGAGCTGGCTGGCTCCCACATGTTCACCGAACGCTCTGTGGGAGCAGGCTGGCTCCCAGATGTTAACCGAACGCTCTGTGGGAGCAGGCTGGCTCCCACATGTTCAGCGAACCCTTTGTGGGAGCAGGCTGGCTCTCACATGTTCACCGAATCCCCTGTGGGAGCGGGCTTGCCCGCGAATGACGGCGCAGCCGTCAACCATTCAGCGCTGACGCCACTGACCAAATAAAGGTCTTTTCCAGACGGCTTTTTCCGCGCGACTGATTGATAATCCCCGACACTGTTTTCTGACCATTGGATGGCCTGCCATGTTGTGTGTGTTCGAGGTGTTGCGGTGAGTGCCGAGCGGCGCAATGCCGACGGTTTTGCCCTGCAAGTGATGATCGGCCTGTGCCTGATCTGGGGGGTGCAGCAAGTCCTGATCAAATGGGCGGCAACGGACATCGCGCCGGTGATGCAAGCGGCGGGACGCTCGGGGATTTCCGCGTTGCTGGTCGGTTTGCTGATCTGCTGGAAGGGCGGTTGGGATCAGGTGGGCAGCACCTGGCGCGGCGGCTTGCTGGCCGGTGCGCTGTTTGGTCTGGAGTTCCTGTTCATTGCCGAAGGACTGCAACTGACCACCGCCGCGCACATGTCGGTGTTCCTCTATACCGCGCCGATCTTCACTGCACTCGGCGTGCATTTTCTGCTCGCCAGCGAGCGTTTGCGACCGTTGCAATGGCTGGGGATTCTGCTGGCGTTCATCGGCATCGCGATTGCCTTCGCCGGCGGTGTGTCGTGGGACAACCTCGACCGCCGCATGCTGCTGGGCGATGCCTTCGGCGTGCTGGCCGGCGCTTGTTGGGGCGCGACCACCGTGGTGGTGCGTGCCTCGCGGCTGTCGGAAGCACCGGTGACGCTGACCCTGTTTTATCAATTGCTGGTCGGTTTCATCGGTCTGCTGTTGATCGCGTTGTTCAGCGGCCAGATCACCCACGTCAGCCTGACTACCGTGGCGGTGGCCAGTGTGCTGTTCCAGGGCCTGGTGGTGTCGTTCTTCAGTTACCTGGTGTGGTTCTGGCTGCTGCGCCGTTATCTGGCGGCGAACCTTGCGGTGTTCTCGTTCATGACGCCGTTGTTCGGCGTGACCTTCGGCGTGCTGCTGCTCGACGAACAGTTGAGCCTGAACTTCGTCATCGGCGCCGTGCTGGTGCTGCTCGGCATCACTTTCGTCAGCGCCGAGCAGTGGCTGCGTCGGCGTTTGCGCAAGGCACTGGGCCAGTAGCCCTGGCCTGCATCGCCAGCGCGCCGGCCACCAACAGGCGCGCGCCGGCGATCAGCAGCGCCGGCTGCAAACCGCCGCTGAAATGGCTGCTCAGCGCCGCCAGCAGCGGGCCGCTCAGCTGGCCGACAGCGAAGCACGCCGTGAGCATCCCGGCGTTGCGCTGAGTGGCGTGGGGCGCCAGCTCTCGCGAACGCTGCATGACCAGTTGCATGCAGGCCAGAAACGGCGTGCCGCAGAGGATCACCCCCAACGCCAAGCCGAGGCCGCTGCCCAGCAGACAGGCAAATACCCCGGCCGCTTGCAGCCACAGCGTCGCCATCAGCCAGTGCCGCGTGGTCTCGGGATCATGTCGGCGCAGACTCACCAGCCACACACCGATTGCCGCGCCGAGACCAAAGCACGGCCAGAACAGATCCGCCTGCCACTGGCCGTGAAATTGTGCATTGGCCATCTGCGACAGGAACGTTGCCGGAATGATGTAGCCGATGCCGTACAACGCATACACCAGCGCCAGCCGGCCAATGCCTCGATTCGCTGAAGTCGCCGGGGTGATCGCCGTCTTCGTTGCCGCTGCAGGCTGCGGCAACAACCGCCAGACGCCGAGCATCATCAGCAACGCGGCGGCCGCGTAAATCAGCCAAAGGGTTGCCGATGTCTGCTGCAAGCGGTGTGAGACCAGCGCCAGCAAGCCTGTGAGAAATATCCCCAGACCCGGCCCGGCAAAAACCAGAGCGCCCCAGCGCGGACGACCCGCGGCCGCCGCCAGCGGCTGACTGAGTGAAGTGATCATCACCAGCACCCACGCACTCGCCACGCCGGTACCAAAACGCAACAGCAAGTGCGACCAGAAACCGTTGGCCCAGAACGACGCCAGGGTCAGCAGCACGCACAGCCACAACCCACCATGCAGGCGTCGCTGCACCTGCTGTGGCCGATGCGCGAACATCGCATCCACAGCACCGAGCAGATACCCGAGATAGTTGGCCGCCGCGATCAACCCGGCGGCAGTGAGGTCGATCTGCCCTTCGCTGAGCAGGTGCGGCATCTGTGGCGTCAGGGCGAAGCGGCCGATGCCCATGGCCATCATCAGGGCAATGAAACAGGCGGATAAACGTATCAGCGGCGACATGGTCGGGCTTCCTTCAAAGGAGCAATGACCGTCAGGCTAGGATCGATTGACTTTCTTTAAAATTGAATAATAGTGAGTAACTTGTTCTGTTCAGGAGAAAGCAGTGGAATTCAGCCAACTGCGGATATTTCAGGCGGTCGCCGAGGAAGGCTCTATCACCCGCGCCGCCGAGCGCCTGCATCGCGTGCCATCAAATCTGTCGACGCGCCTGAAACAGCTCGAGGAGCAACTGGGTGTCGAACTGTTCGTCCGCGAACGACAGCGCTTGCAGTTGTCGCCGGCGGGCAAGGTTTTGCTCGACTACACCGGCAAACTCTTCGCTTTGCGTGATCAGGCCAGCGCGGCAGTGATGGGCGGGCAACCGGCTGGGGATTTCGTGCTGGGCACCATGTACAGCACGGCGGCGATCCATCTGCCGGCGCTGCTGGCGCGTTATCACAAGCAATACCCGATGGTGAATTTGCAGGTGCAATCGGCGCCGACCGGGGAATTGCTCGAAGGGTTGCTCACCGGCCGCCTCGACGCAGCATTGGTCGACGGTCCGCTGCAATTGGCCGGGCTCGATGGCGTGCCGCTGTGCGAGGAGCGGCTGGTGCTGATCACTGAAATCGATCATCCGCCGGTACGCACCGCGCGCGACGTGGAAGGGCGTTCGGTATTCACCTTCCGTCAGGGCTGTTCATATCGCATGCGTCTGGAAGCGTGGTTCTCTCATTACCACGCGGCGATGGGCCGGCCGATGGAGATCGAGTCGTATCAGGGCATGCTCGCCTGTGTGATCGCCGGCAGTGGTGTCGCGTTGATGGCCGAGTCGATGCTCGCCAGCTTGCCAGGTCGTGAGAGCGTTGCGGTGCATCCGTTGGCCGAGCCGTTCGCGGGTGCGACAACGTGGCTCATGTGGCGCAAGGGCATGGCCGGGGCCAACCTGAATGCCTGGATCGACGTGCAGCAAGCGGTCTATCCCGTGGCTTTGCATGAAGTACGTGAAACAGCGTGAACCAAACACAACAGTTTCTGTTCAATTCAGTAACAGATCATTGCGGATTTGGCCGCGCATTGCGTAGGACTTCGGACTATTATCAGTGCGAAGCGGCCTCAGAATTCCGGCTGCTCAGCACCACCCTGAAGGGGGCATGACGATGAAAGAGAAAATCCAGAACTGGCTGCACGATTTGGGAGTTGCCCTCGGTTTGATCGAACCGCCTCTGCAACCGGTACCGATTCGCACGGACGACGAACAGCGTCGACGCCAGCCACGTCGCCGTTAATACCTGCGATCAGAGATTTCAAGATCGCAGCCGTCGGCAGTTTCTACAAAGGGTAGGAGCTGCCGAAGGCTGCGATCTTTTGCTTTTCATCAGGCAAAAAAAACGGGTGTGGCCACCGACGCCACACCCGTTGAAGAAAACATCAGGTCGTTACCGTTGATTCACACCGCAGTTGCCACTGTCGCCGGGCGCGGCGAGAACAGGCTGACCAGTACAAAGCTCACCAGGCTGACACCCAGGCTGTAATAGATCGGCGTGTTCGCATCCATGCCGTCCTTGACCATGAACACCAGCGCCGTAATAAAGCCTAGCGTCATCGCGCTGATCGCCCCGGCGGTAGTCGCACGCTTCCAGAAAATCGCGCCCATCAGCGGAATCAGCATGCCGCCGACCAAGAGGTTGTAAGCCAGGGTCAACGCGCTGATCACGTCGTTGACGACCAGAGCAATGCCCAGCACCGCGATCCCCGTCAGCAGCGTAAACAGACGGCTGACCGCGACGTTGGACTGTTTGCCACCGCGCAGTTTCGGCAGCAGGTCTTCGGTCAGGGTGGTGGACGCGGCGAGCAGGCCGGCGCTGGCGGTGGACATCATCGCCGCCAGTGCAGCAGCGATCACCAGGCCACGGATGCCGTCAGGCAGCGAGACTTTGACGATGGCGGCAAAGGCGTTGTTGACGTTGTCCAGATCCGGAATCAGTACATGCGCAGCCATGCCGATCAAGGCGCAGACCAGGCCGTAAATGATGCAGTAGATCCCGGCCGAGGTGCCGGCGTACTTGGCGACTTTTTCGCTTTTAGCGGTGAACACGCGTTGCCAGATGTCCTGGCCGATCAGGATGCCGAAGAAGTAGATCATGAAGTAGGTGATGATCGTGTCCCAGCCGATGCTGGTGAAGTTGAAGCTGGCCGCCGGCAGTTGCGCGACCAGTTGATCCCAGCCACCGACGCGGTACAGGCAGATCGGCAGCAGCAGGAACATCAGGCCCACCGTCTGGATGCCGAACTGGACGATATCCGTCAGGGTCAGCGACCACATGCCGCCGATCGTTGAATAAATCACCACGATGCCGCCGCCCAGCAGTATGGAGACCCAGAAGGGCAGACCGAACAATACCTGCAGCACGGTGCCGATCGCCAGAATCGAGGTCACGCCGATCATCAGCGCGTAAGCGAGCATGATCGTCGCACTGGCGGTGCGCGCCATCGGGTTGTAGCGCTTCTCCAGGACCTGGGTGACGGTGAATACCTTGAGTTTCAGCAAGGGTTTGGCGAGGAACAGGTTCAGCGCGACGATGCCGCAACCCAGTGCCGCACACAGCCAGAAACCGGAAATGCCATGCACGTAACCCAGGCGGACCGTGCCGACCGTGGACGCGCCGCCGAGGACGGTTGCTGCCATGGTGCCCATGTACAGCGACGGCCCCAGATTACGCCCGGCAACCAGATAGTCTTCGTGGGTCTTGGCCTTGCGCATGCCGTAGTAGCCGAGAATCAGCATCGCAGCGGCATAAATGAGTACGACGAATAAATCCAAAGCCATGATGGCGTGTCTCCGATTGTCTTTTTTATGGTCAAGCAAATGGGGTCTGCAAGGCTTCCTGTGGGAGCGAGCCTGCTCGCGAAGTCGCACGCACATTCAATAAAGATGTGACTGACAGATCGCTTTCGCGAGCAGGCTCGCTCCCACAGGGGATGGGTGTCAGGCGGCCTGACGCAGTTGAGGTTTTATGGCGGCTTCGCTGCGCACATCCGTCGGCCCAAACACCTCCCGAGGTTCGGGGAACAGGCGCAGCAGCGTCAGATACACCACCGACGCCAGGCCCAATGTCACCGGCAAACTGATGTCGATGCCACCGGCCAGTTCGCCCAGCGGGCCGACGAACTGCCCCGGCAGGTTGACGAAGCACAGGCCGACCAGCGCACTCGGAATCCACGCCCCCAGACCGCGCCAGTTCCAGCCGTGGTTGAACCAGTAGCGTCCGCCCTGTTCGCCGCGGGTGAACACTTGCAGGTCATCCGGGCAGTAGAAGCCGCGCCGCACCAGCAGGCCGATGATCATGATCACCATCCACGGGGTGGTGCAGGTGATGATCAGCACGGCGAAGGTCGACACGCTTTGCACCAGGTTCGCCGCAAAACGGCCGATGAAGATGAAAGCGATCGACAGCACGCCGATCAGCAAGGTCGCCTTGACGCGGGAGAGCACGCGCGGGAACACGCTGGACATGTCCAGGCCGGTGCCATACAGCGACGTGGTGCCGGTGGACATGCCGCCGATCACCGCAATCAGGCACACCGGCAGGAAGAACCAGCTCGGCGACACGGCCAACAGGCCGCCGACATAGTTGTTCGCGGCGATGTAGTCCGGCGCCTTGATCGCGACGATGGTGGCGGTGGCGAGGCCGAACAGGAATGGGATCAACGTTGCCAGTTGCGCGGCGATCACCGCCAGCATGATCCGGCCCTTCGGTGTCTCACGCGGGATGTAGCGCGACCAGTCGCCGAGGAATGCACCGAAGGAAATCGGGTTGCTCATCGCCACCAGCGCTGCGCCGATGAACGCCGCCCAGAACCCGGCCTGACCCAGCGCCACGCTGCCGGCGTAGTGGCTGTCGAAAGCAGGGGCGAAGGCGAAGATGCCGAGCAGGAACAACAGGCTCGCGGCCCACACGGCGATGCGGTTGACCCACAGCATGATGCGAAAACCGTAGATGCACACGGTCAGCACCAGCAGCGCGAACAGACCGTAGGCCAGGCCCAGGGTCAGGTCGGTTTCCGGCAAATCGACGAGGCGTTTGGCGCCGCCGACCAGCGCGTCACCTGAGCTCCACACTGACAGCGAGAAGAACGCGATCGCCGTCAACAGCGACAGGAACGAACCGACAATCCGCCCGTGCACGCCGAAGTGCGCACCGGAAGACACGGCGTTGTTGGTGCCGTTGAGCGGGCCGAACAGGCCCATTGGCGCGAGGATCAGCGCACCGACCACCACACCCAGCACAATCGCCCAGACACCGGCCTGAAACGACAGGCCGAACAGCACCGGGAAACTGCCGAGCACAGCGGTGGCAAACGTATTGGCGCCGCCGAAGATCAAGCGAAACAGGTCGCTGGGTCGGGCGTCGCGCTCATGATCCGGGATCTGTTCGACCCCGTTTGTTTCGATACTGCTAAGGCTTTTTTCGTTGTTGTTGTTATTCATGATCTGCTCCGATCATCAGGCGCGCTCATCGTGCGTGAGCGTCACCATTGGCTAAGGGGGTGGCAGCCCTTCCGGCATTGCGGACAAATGTTCGTGACAGGCCAGCCATAGGCCTTGTTGTTCTAGGCTCGACGCTTGTTTTCTGAAAACAATCGTCTCGCGCTCCTGGCTGAAGTGTTGCTCCCCTTGCATGCGCAGCTCGGTGGCCACGTCATGGATGAAAATCGCCACGTCACCCTGCAGGCTGACGAAGGCGTTACTCGAGGTGCACGACAGCACCTCGAATCCATCCTCGGCGCGCCAGCGGTCCCACAACGCCTGATAGGCATCGCGCGACAACAATGGCTGCTCGAGGGTGTAGAAAACGAAGCTGGCATCGGTGCTGAATGCGCCGAAGTAAGCTTCGCGATCGTTACGCGCAAACGCGGCGACCAACTCGGCGGCCGCGTGCAAAACCTGATCACGTGCGTGCATGACCCGACCCTCAGCGATGAACCACGCCAGGCAGTACGCAGAGCATTTCGTACAGCAGGTTGGCGGCCAGCAGCGAGGTGTTGCCGGTGGTGTCGTAAGCGGGCGAGACTTCTACCAGATCGCAACCGATCAGGTCGAGGCCCTGACAGCCACGGACGATTTCAATCGCCTGAATGGTGGTCAGGCCGCCGATTTCCGGGGTGCCGGTGCCGGGCGCCCAGGCCGGGTCGATGCCGTCGATGTCGAAACTCAGATACACCGGACCGCCACCGACCTTCTCGCGCACTTCCGCCATCAGCGGCGCCAGCGACTTGTGCCAGCACTCTTCGGCCTGCACCACGCGGAAACCCTGGTCGCGGCTCCAGTTGAAGTCGTCGGCGGTGTAGCCCTGGGCACGCAAACCGATCTGCACCACGCGGTCGCAGTCGAGCAGACCTTCTTCGACGGCACGACGGAATGTGGTGCCGTGGGCGATCTTCTCGCCGAACATGTGATCGTTGACGTCAGCGTGGGCATCGATGTGCACCAGGCCAACCTTGCCGTGCTTTTTATGAATCGCGCGCAGGATCGGCAGGGTGATGGTGTGGTCGCCACCCAGCGTCATCGGGATAACGTTGTGCTCGAGAATGTTGTCGTAGGCTTCTTCGATGATGCGCACGGCGTCGAGCAGGTTGAAGGTGTTGATCGCCACGTCACCGATGTCGGCCACCGACAGCGAGTCGAACGGTGCGGCGCCGGTGGCCATGTTGTACGGGCGGATCATCACCGATTCGGTGCGGATGTCGCGCGGCCCGAAGCGGGTGCCGGGGCGCAGCGAAGTGCCGATGTCCAGCGGCACGCCAACGAAGGCAGCGTCGAGGCCGGCAGCGGTCGGTACATGGGGAAGTCGGAGCATGGTGGCGATGCCGCCGAAGCGCGGCATTTCATTGCCGCCCAGTGGTTGGTGAAGAATCTTGTCCACGGGTAGGGCCTCATCGTCTTTGTTTTATTTATGCCGGCGCGCCGTTGAGCACAGGTTCGCACGCCGCTGTGGGGCCGATGATGCGAAATGTAGTGGCGGGGAAGAATCGCTACGGGCAAAAACTTAGTTCAGATTTTTCTAAACTAATGCCAACCAGCGGCTTAGACTTCGCACCACTGGAATCTCTGAAGATCTCACTCTGTGGGAGCGAGCCTGCTCGCGAAGAGGGCATGACAGTCAACCTCGATGGCGACTGACCCGACGCCTTCGCGAGCAGGCTCGCTCCCACAATATGATCTCCATCGAACTGTGCATTGCGCGTTACCTCATGACCGGAGCAGAAATGGCCAACGCCTTACCCGACCTGAAACTCCTGCGCATCTTCGTCAGCGTTGTGCGCCATCAGGGTTTTGCCAATGCGCAGCAGGAACTCAACCTGTCGACCTCGGCGATCAGCACCTACATGAGCCAGCTCGAAGCCGCGTTGGGTCTGGTGCTGTGCCATCGCGGGCGCGGCGGGTTCAGCCTGACCAGCAAGGGCGAGCTGTTCCATCAGGAAACCCTGCGCCTGCTCGCCGAACTTGAAGGCTTCGAGCAGTACGCCGCCGCGCTCAAGGGCGAACTGCGCGGCACGCTCAACCTCGGGGTGATCGATTCGACGGTCAGCGACAAAGCCCTGCCATTTGCCGAAGCCATCGGCGCCTACAGTCAGGAACACCCAGCGGTGCATCTGCACTTGTCGGTGATGAGCCCTTACGAATTGCAGCTCGGCGTGCAGGACAATCGCCTCGATCTGGCCATCGGTGCGTTTTCCACGCGCATGAGCGGTCTGGTCTACATGCCGCTGTACCGCGAGCAGCACTGGCTGTATTGCAGCAGTCGTCATCCGTTGTTCAACGAGCGGCGCATCCCCGAGCAGGTCATCACCCAGCAACGGATGGTCGGGCGCGGTTACTGGAGTCAGGCGGAACTGGCCCGGCATGGTTTCAAACACAGCGCCGCGACCGTGGAAAGCATGGAAGCGCAGCTGATTCTGGTGCTCTCCGGCGCCTACATCGGTTATCTGCCGGAGCACTACGCGCAGGCCTGGGCCGACAAGGGCGATCTGCGCGTTCTGCTGCCAGCGACCTTCGGTTACCAGGCACCGTTTTCGATGATCATGCGCAGGGGCCGCAGCCGCGAGCCGCTGATCCAGACCTTCCGCGATTTGCTTAAAGCGCAGCTCAATCAGGCTTGATAAAAAAATGTCCCGACCACAATGCCCGCGCTGCCTGCGCCCCCAGACCCATTGCCTGTGCCCATTGATTCCGCACCTCGACAGCCGCACGCGCGTGTTAGTGCTGCAGCATCCCGGCGAGGTCAGCCACGCCCTGAATACCGCGCGACTGGCGGCGCTGGGTTTGACCAATGCCGAGCTGATTGTGGGTGAGGTGTTCGAGGATTTGCCGACGTTGTTGAACCGGCCGGGCTATCAGGCGCGGCTGTTGTTTCCGGCTGAAGATGCGCAGCCGCTGCAGGTTTACGCGGCGAATGATCAGCCAATGTTGCTGGTCGTCCCGGACGGCACCTGGCGCAAGGCGCGCAAGATGCTGCACCTCAATCCGCTGCTGGCGGCGCTGCCACGGGTGACCCTCGCCGAGGGCGGTGTGTCGCGCTATCGCCTGCGCAAAGCACCGGCGCCGGGGGCGCTATCGACTATCGAGGCGATCGTGCAGGCGCTGGAAACCCTCGAAGCGCCGACGACGTTTGCGCCGTTGCTCAAGCCGTTTGAAGCGCTGATCGAAGGGCAGATTGCGGCGATGGGGGAGGAGACTTTCCAGCGTAATCATGGCGACAGATGATCATTGTCTGTGCGGGCCGCTTTGCGAGCAGGCTCGCTCCCACAGGGGAACGCATCCCAAATGTGGGAGCGAGCCTGCTCGCGAAAGCGCCAGATCAATCACCGCAATTCAAAGATCACTAGCGCTCGCGCATCGCCTCGGTCCGCGCTTTCAACACCGGTTTGAGCAGGTAATCCAAAACGCTTTTCTCCCCGGTAATAATGTCCACTGTCGCCACCATCCCCGGGATGATCAGCAGCGGTTTCACATCGCCGCCCAAGTGATTCTTGTCGGTGCGCACCTGAATCAGATAGAAGCTGTTGCCCTTGTCATCGGTAATCGTATCGGCGCCGATCAGCTCGAGCTTGGCGCTCAGCCCGCCGTAAATCGTGTAGTCGTAGGCACTGAACTTGACCATGGCTTTCTGGCCCGGATGCAGGAACGCGACATCTTGCGGGCGGACTTTTGCTTCGATCAGCAGGTTGTCTTCCAGCGGCACGATTTCGACCATGTCGCTGCCCGGCTGGACCACGCCGCCGATGGTGTTGACCTTCATCTGCTTGATCACGCCACGCACCGGCGACGTCACCGTAGTGCGGCTGACGCGATCGTCGATGGCGATGCTCGAGGCGGTGATTTTCGACAGGTCGGTGCGTTTCTCATTCAGCTCTTTGGCAGCCTCGGAACGGAAGGTTTGCTCGGATTCGTCGATCTTGCTGCGAATCTCGGCAATGGCCGATTCGGCCCGGGGAATCGCCAGCGTGGTGGCGTTCAGTGAGCCGCGAATTTCCACGGCGCTGCGTCTGAGACGGAGGATTTCCACCGGTGACACAGCGCCGGTTTTCACCAGCGGTTCCGACATGTTCATCTCTTGCTGCAACAACGCGAGGCTGGAGCTGAACTGGCCTTGCTTGGAACGAAACTCCGCCAGTTCCTGGGTTTTCTGCCGCAGTTGTTCACTGAGGGTGCGCTGCTCGCTGGCCAGGCGCCGTTGACGTTGCTCGTACAACGAACGCTCGTCCTCGGCGACTTGCGGTGCCTTGGCGATCACTTCGGCGGAGAGTTTGAAGGGACGTCCCTCGGCCTCCGCTGACAGCCGTTCAACCTGCGCGGTCAGCGCGTAACGGTCGGCCTCGCTTTCGCCCTTGTTCGAGCGAAAGCGTGTGTCATCCAGACGCAGCAGGGTGTCGCCCTTGCCGACCATCTGGCCTTCGCGAACGAAAATCTCGGTGACGATGCCGCCCTCGAGGTTCTGGATCACCTGAACCTTGCTCGACGGAATCGCCTTGCCTTCGCCCATGGTCACTTCTTCGAGCACGGCGAATTTGGCCCAGACCAGCGCTGCGATCAGCAGCGCTGCCGCCAACCACACGGTGATCCGCGATTTGCGCGGCGAATCCTGCAATGCCGCGCCGGCGGTTTCCGGCATGAATTCGGCCTCGGCACTTTTGCCGAAGCTGTCGAAGTAGCCGCGCTTGTTGCTATCGGAAGTAGCTGGCATGGCGTAACTCCTAGACCGCCGCCGAGCCGACACGGCCCTTGCGCAGTGCATCGATGACCGCTTCTTTCGGGCCGTCGGCGACGACCCGGCCGTTGTCCAGCACCAGCAACCGGTCCACCAGGCTCAGCATCGAGGTGCGGTGAGTCACCAGCAGCAGGGTTTTGCCTTGCACCCAGCCATGCAGTTTCTGCCGCAGTGCATCTTCGCTGCTGTTGTCCATGGCGCTGGTGGGTTCGTCGAGCAGCATGATCGGTGGATCGAGCAGTAACGCCCGCGCCAGCAAAACCGCCTGGCGCTGGCCGCCGGAAAGCAATTGCCCGCGTTCGCCCACCGGTCGGTCGAAACCTTGCGGGTGTTGCCGAGCCAGTTCGGTAACGCCGGTCAGCTCGGCGACTTCGAGCATGCGCGAGTCGCTGATGTAGCGCGCGCCCAAGGTCAGGTTGTCACGCAGGCTGCCGGCCAACAGCGGCAGGTCGTGGGCGACATAACCGATCTGCTGGCGCAGGTCAGCCACGTCCAGTTGGCGCAGGTCGAGGCCGTCGAGCAGCAACTGGCCTTCCTCCGCTTCGTAGAAGCCCATGACCAATCGCGCCAACGTACTTTTGCCGGAACCGCTGCGGCCGATGATGCCGACTCGCTCGCCGGCTTTCAGGCTGAAGCTGACCTCGCTTAGCGCCGGTGCGTTCTGGCCGTTGTAGTGGAACGTCACGCCGCTGACGTCCAGTGCGCCTTGCAGCTGCGTGCGTTCCAGTGGCCGTTGTTTGCCGTCGCGTTCCTGCGGCAGCGCCATCAGCGCGTCGGTGCTTTTCATGGTCAGTTGCGCTTGCTGGTAGCGGGTGATCAGCCCGGCGATCTGCCCGAGCGGGGCGAGCACGCGGCTGCCGAGCATGTAGGTGGCGACCAGCGCGCCGACACTGAGGTTGCCGGCGATGATGCTGTAGACCCCGGCAACAATCGTCGCCATCCCGGAAAATTGCTGGATGAACAACGTGCCGTTGGTGGCCAGGGCCGACAGGTTGCGCGCATGGCTGTCGAGGCGGGTGAGGGCGCCGTGGGTGCTTTCCCATTTGTGCTGGCGCTCGCTTTCGGCGCCGCAGGCCTTGAGGGTTTCCAGGCCACCGAGGGTTTCGATCAGCACCGCCTGACGCTCGGCGCCGAGGCTCAGGCTTTTCTGCACGGTGTCGCGCAGGCGCACCTGAATCGCCATGGCGAAGATGATCGTGATCGGAAACGCCAGCAGCGGAATCACCACCAGCCAGCCACCGAGCAGGCCGATCACCACCAGCATCAACACCACGAAAGGCAAGTCGATCAGGCTGGTCAGGGTCACCGCGGTGAGAAATTCACGCAGGCCCTGGAAATCATGAATGCTCTGGGCAAAGCCGCCGATGGTTGCTGGCCGCGCCTTCATCGACATGCCGGTGATGCGCTCGAACAAAGTTGCCGAGAGGATCACATCGGTTTTCTTTCCAGCGGTGTCGAGCAGGTGCGCGCGCACCACGCGCAGCACCAGTTCGAAACCGGTGCCGATCAGCAGGCCGATCGACAACACCCACAGCGTCGAAGTCGCCTGATTCGGCACCACGCGGTCGTAGGTCTGCATGACGAACAGCGGCACCATCAGGCCGAGCAGGTTGATCAGGAAACTGGCGAGGATCGCATCGCTGTACAGCCATTTCGACAATTTGAGAGTGTCGCGAAACCACGCATTTACCCTTGGCACCAGCGGCGCGCGCAGGTCTTCGAGTTCGTGGCGCGGGCGGGCGAACAAGGCCTGGCCGCTGTAGTGTTCGCTGAGCTCTTCGCGGCTGACCCATTGCTCGCCGCCATCGGCTTCGCTGGGCAGCAGCAGGGCTTTGCCATCCTCGCCAAACCGCCGCAGCACAGCGGTGCGGCCGTCGTTGAGCAGCAGCAGGATCGGCAGGTTCAGCGGTGAAATGTCTTTCAAGTCACGGCGCAACAAGCGCGCCTGTAATCCGGCCCGCGCTGCTGCACGGGGCAGCAGATCGAGGCTCAGGCGTTGTTTGTTCAAGGGCAGCCCGGCGCTCAGGCTGGCACGACTGACCGTGGCGCCATGCAGTTTGCAGAGGATCAGCAGACCGTCGAGTAACGGATCATCGAAGCTCAGGCGCGGATCGACCCCGGTGGCGCCGGGTTCCATGCTGGTCATAGTGATTGCCTCTGTTGAACAGTGATGCGAGGTGAACACGGCCCCTGTAGAAGCTGCCGAAGGCCGCGATCTTTTGACGTCGCTCTGAACGTGACCCGCGTACGGCTGCATTCCTTTGCTGCGCGTGGGAACGATCAGGATCAAAAGATCGCAGCCTTCGGCTCCTACACGGGTCTATTTCAACTCGGGCAGGCGCGCCTGGTTTTTCACTTCGGTCGTGGCAATCGCATCGGCCGGCAGCACCACGCGTTGCTTGCTCAGCAACTGGCCCATGTTCGCCAGCACGCGGTACATCGAGTATTCCTCGGTGTAGCGGATTTCGGTGTAGCGACGGTTGGCGTTGTACAGCTCGTTTTCGCTGTCGAGCAGGTCGAGCAGGGTGCGTTGGCCGAGGCCGAACTGGTCCTGATAAGCGGCGCGTACGCGTTTGGTGGTTTCGGCATATTCGCGAGCGGTCGGCGTCTGCTTCTTGGCGTTTTCCATGGCGTTCCAGGCCAGACGAATATTCTCGTTGAGCTGACGCAGAGCGTTGTTGCGGATGTCCATCGCTTGGTTGATGTCGTGCGCATTGGCCGCCAGACGCGCCTTGTCGCTGCCGCCACGGAACAGGTTGTAGTTCATCACCACACCGACACGCCATTCGTTGTCGTGGCCTTCGTCACCCTGCACGTTGTTGTTCGCGCCCACTGCCGCTTCCGCGTCGAAGCGCGGGTAGAACGGCGACTTGGCCACTTCGTACTGGCTCTCGGCGGACTGCACGTCAGCCTGGGCGGATTTCAGGTACGGGTTGTTATCGACCATGCTCTGCTGCGCTTCACGCAGGTCCGGCGGCAGCTCACCGCGAGTCGAGGCCGGGGTTTCCAGTTCGTCGGGCATGCGTCCGACCACGCTGTAGAAATTCGATTCGGCGTCGGCCAGATCGACTTCGGCGGTGTCGAGGTTGTTCTGCGCCAGTGCCCGACGGGCAACCGATTGATCGGAGTCGGCGGTACTGCCGATGCCGCGCTCGGTGCGCAGGCCGATCTGATCGTTGACGCGCAAGTGCGCCTGCAAATTGTTCTTCGCCAGCGTCACCAGCTCACGACGCTTGAGCACTTCGAGGTAGACCTCGATGGTGCGCAGGGCCAGATCCTGTGCGGTGCCTTGCGCGTAGTAGGCACGCGAGTTGGACACGCCCTTGGTGCGCTCGACCTCGTTGGCGGTGTTGAAACCGTCAAAGATCATCTGCCGCAAACGCAGCTCGGACTGGGTGTAATTGAGGATTTCGGTGTTGTGATTACCGAAGGCGCGGGTGTTGGTGTTGTCGCTGTAGCCGCGACCGTAGGCAGCGTTCAGATCGACCGACGGATAAAACCCGCCCTTGGCCACTTTGACCTGTTCATCCGCAGACAGGCGGGCGTCCACGCGCGAAGCGAGTTCCGGGTGAGTGGCGATGGTGCTCTGAATCGCCTCGGTGAGGTTCATCGCCTGGGCTTGGGAAGTGCAAGCCATGGCCAGCAAAACCGCGCTGCAGAGGGGGGTTAAAACGCGCATGGGTGCATCTCCCTGGATCTCAATGTTGTGTTACCGTCGCCAAATATTTGACGTAATTTTAGGGTGTAAGCGTTTCACTCTTGTAACAACAGAGCTAAGAACATCCTAGAGCGTAGCTAAGAAAAAATTTTCATAAGGCTTATTCCAAAAAAAACTTATGCGGTTTTTCAAAAGCAGCACATTGTTCAGCTCGAAAGCCTTTGTTTTATGCGCTTTAGGGAGCTCGAAAAGGCTTGAGGAAAGTTCCATTCACTTTGCGAGACACTGCGAAGTACTGCTGAAGGGGAGGGACGCGTAGCGGCAAACGAGCGACATTTTTTTGTCACTCGGGTGATTCACCACCGTTACGTAGCGCTAGTGGGTCGATGGATTGAACAGGGTTGGCAAGTGCTTGATGGCGCTGACAATTCTCTTCCAATGAGGCCTGCGAAACGAACTGTCGAGGGTGCGAGCGTCGCCCCCGGCAACCCGATTGAGCCATGGGCTGCTTCGCGAACCTGTGCCGACGGTGGTCGGCAGCGGAGGATTTCACATGGCAACGCTCATCGGTACGGTCACAAAAGTCATTGGTCAGGTGTTCGCTCAGGCGAGCGACGGCATCAAACGCCCGCTATTCGAAGGCGATCGTTTGTACGCCGGCGATCAACTGATCACTGGCGCGGAAGGCGCGGTGGCGGTGAAGCTGCAAAACGGCGAGGAATTGACCCTCGGCCGCGGCAGCAGCATTACCATGACCGGCCAACTGCTGGCCGACCAGGCGGTGCCGGTGAATGTCGACGAAGCGCAGACCCCAAGCCAGGCACAGCTGACCGACGTCGAGCAGATCCAGAAAGCCATCGCCGCCGGTGAAGACCCGAGCAAAACTGCTGAAGCCACCGCTGCCGGTCCCAACGCGCCCACTGGCAATACCGGGGAACTGGGCGGCGGGCACAGCTTCGTTCTGCTCACCGAAGTCGGCGGCCGAGTTGATCCGATCATCGGTTTCCCCACCGCCGGCTTCAACGGCATTCCCGAATTTCCCGAGTATCGTCGCGACGCCGACAACGACAATGGCGACGACACGCCGGCGCCGGTCGTGGTGCCACCGCCACCGGTGAACAACCCGGTCATCCTCAACGGTCTCGATGCGGCGGGCGGCGAGCTCAACCTCAATGAAGCCAATCTGCCTGACGGTACAGCGGCCAATCCGGGCGCTCTGACTCAGAGCGGCAGCTTCACCGTCTCGGCAGCGGATGGCTTGAACAGCCTGAGCATCGGCGGCATCAACGTGATTGTTGGCGGCGTGCCGATCGGCTTTCCCCAGTCGATCACCACACAACTGGGCAACACCCTGACCATCACCGGTTACAACGCGGCCACTGGCACGGTCAGCTACAGCTACACACTCAACGGCAACGAAACTCACGCGGCCGGCGACGGCGTGAACAACCTCAGCGAACAGTTCACCGTGATCGCCACCGACGGCAATGGCGACAGCGCCACTGGCACGCTGGACGTGAATATCACCGACGACGTGCCCAAAGCGTTTGACGACGCCAACGGCATTGCCTCGGAAACCTTGCTGACCCTCACCGGAAACGTGCTTACCAACGACGTGCAAGGTGCCGACCGTGTACCTACCGGCCCGGTTACGCCTGGCACATTTACCGGTACTTACGGCACCTTGGTTCTGAATGCCGACGGCACCTACACCTACACCCTGAACACCAGCGATGCCGATTTCAAAGCCTTGACCGGTGGCGGCAACGGCACAGAGACCTTCGCCTACACCATCACCGATGCCGACGGCGATAGCAGCAGCGCCAATCTGGTTTTGCAGATCCACAACAATGACGATCCAGTCATCATCGACGGCCTGAACGTCGCCGGTGGCGAGTTGACGGTTTACGAGAAAAACCTCACTGACGGCAGCGCCCCGGACGCTGGCGCGCTCACCCAAAACGGCACGTTCACCATCACTGCACTGGACGGTGTCACCACGCTGACCGTCGGCGGCATCGCCGTGGTCACCAACGGCTTCGCCGCAGGTTTCCCGCAATCGATCACCACGCCCCTGGGCAGTACGCTCACTATCACCGGTTTCAACGCGTCGACCGGCGTGGTCAGTTACAGCTATACCCTGACCGATAACGAAGCGCACCCGAACGCCAACGGCGCGAATAATCTGCCTGAGCAATTCGCAGTCACGGTAGTCGATGACAACGGCACGACGGCCACCGGCACCCTCGACGTCAACATCGTCGACGACCTGCCGAAAGCCAACGATGACAGCAACGGTACCGCGTCAGAAAGCCAGCTGACCCTGACCGGCAACGTCCTGACCAACGACGTGCAAGGCGCCGACCGCGTACCAACAGGTCCAGTCACGCCGGGCACTTTTACTGGTACTTTCGGTACGTTGGTTCTGAACGCCGACGGCACCTACACCTACACCCTGAATACCAGCGATGCCGATTTCAAAGCCTTGACCGGCGGCGGTAACGGCACTGAAACCTTCGCCTATACCGTCACCGATGCCGACGGTGATACCAGCACTGCCAACCTCATTCTGCAGATCCACAACAACGACGATCCAGTCATCATCGACGGCCTGAACGTCGCCGGTGGCGAGCTCACGGTTTACGAAAAAAACCTCAGCGACGGCAGCGCCCCGGATGCTGGCGCACTGACGCAAAACGGCACGTTCACCATCACCGCGCTGGACGGCGTGACCACGCTGACAGTCGGCGGCATCGCCGTGGTGACCAATGGCGTCGCCGCAGGTTTCCCGCAATCGATCACCACGCCACTGGGCAGCACGTTGACGATTACTGGTTTCAACGCTGGAACCGGCGTGGTCAGTTACAGCTACACCCTGGCTGACAACGAAGCGCATCCGAATGCCAACGGTGCCAACAATCTGCTTGAGCAGTTCGCGGTCACGGTCGTGGATGACAACGGCACCACCGCCACCGGTACCCTCGACGTGAACATCGTCGATGACCTGCCGAAAGCCAACGACGACAGCAACGGTACCGCCTCGGAAAGCCAACTGACCCTGACCGGCAACGTCCTGACCAACGACGTGCAAGGCGCCGACCGCGTACCCACCGGTCCAGTCACACCCGGCACGTTCACCGGTACTTACGGCACCTTGGTTCTGAACGCCGACGGCACTTACACCTACACGCTCAATACCAGCGATGCCGATTTCAAAGCCTTGACTGGTGGCGGCAACGGCACCGAAACCTTCGCCTACACCATCACTGACGCCGACGGCGATACCAGCAGCGCCAACCTCGTTCTGCAAATTCACAACAACGATGATCCGGTGCTGCTCAACGGTCTCGACGTCAACGGTGGCGAGCTAACCGTCTACGAAAAAAATCTCAGCGACGGCACCAGCCCCAACACGCCCGCGCTGACCCAGAGCGGCACGTTCACCGTCAGCGCTCTCGATGGTCTGCAGACCCTCACGGTCGGTGGTATCGCCGTGATCACTAACGGCGTGGCTGCGGGTTTCCCGCAATCGGTGATCACCCCGCTGGGCAGCACTTTGACCATTACCGGTTATGACCCGGCAACCGGCGTGGTCAGCTACAGCTACACCCTGGCCGACAACGAAGCCCACCCGACTGCCAGCGGCGCCAACAGCCTCACCGAGAACTTCGACGTCGTCGCGACCGACACCGATGGCAGCAGCGCCAGCGGCCAGATCAACGTCAACATCGTCGATGATTTGCCGACTGCGCATGCGGACGCGGCTTCGGTAGCGGAGGGCGGCACCGTCAGCGGCAATGTGCTGGATAACGATATCGGCGGCGCTGACGGCCCGGCGGTCAGCGGTGCAGTGGTCGGCGTGCGCGCGGGTGCCGACACTTCGACCTCGGCCATCGGCGGGCTAAATTCGCAGATCAACGGCACCTATGGCTACCTCACGCTTGATGCCAACGGCAACGCCGTTTATCACAGCAACCCCAATATGGTGAACGGCCCGGGCGCGGTAGATGTGTTCACCTACACCGTGCGCGATTCCGACGGTGATGAAAGCACCACGACCATCACCATCGATGTCTACAACAGCTGCTTGAAAGCGGTCAGCGACACCGATGTCACCGTTTACGAAAAAGCCCTCGACCTGAACAAGGACGGCCAGGATCTGGCGGCGGGCAGTGTGGTCGGCAGCGATCCGAACAGCACTGGCGAAACCGCTTCCGGCACCCTGGTCGGTTCGGTCACCGGCGCGGTCGGCGCGATCAGTTATGCACTGGTCGGCAGCGCCACCGGTAACTACGGGCAGATCGTCCTTAATGCCAATGGCACCTACACCTACACCCTGACTTCGCCAGCGACCACCACGCCGCACGCCGACGACGGCGCCAACAGCCTGAGCGAAACCTTCACCTATCAGGCCACCGATTCGCTGGGCAATGTCGTCACCAGCACGATCGTTGTGAGCATCGTCGATGACGTGCCGAAGGCGCTGAATGACAGCAATGCCGACAGCGCAACAGAAGCCCGGGTGACCCTGAGCGGCAACGTCCTCGACAACGATGTGCAAGGCGCCGACCGCGTCGCCAGTGGCCCGGTCACCGCCGGTACGTTCACCGGCACTTACGGCACGCTGGTGCTCAACGCGAACGGCACTTACACCTACACGCTGGACGCCAACGACGCCGACTTCAAAAACCTCCACGGCGGCGGCAACGGCACGGAAACCTTCGCCTACACCCTCACCGATGCCGACGGCGACACCAGCACGGCCAATCTGGTGCTGAACGTCCATAACAACGACGATCCGGTGTGCCTCGATGGCCTTGATGTGAAGGGCGGCGAAATCACCGTCTACGAGAAAAACCTCAGCGACGGCAGCAACCCCAACACCTCGGCGCTGACCCAGAGCGGCAGCTTCACCGTGATCGCTCTTGATGGCCTGCAAACCCTGACGGTCGGCGGCATTGCCGTGATCAGCAATGGCGTCGCCGCCGGTTTGCCGCAGTCGGTGGTCTCGCCGCTGGGCAGCACCTTCACCGTCACCGGTTACGACCCGGCCACCGGCGTGGTCAGCTACAGCTACACATTGGTCGACAATGAAGTTCATCCGAACGCCAGCGGTGCCAACAGCCTCAGCGAGAGCTTTGCTGTGGTCGCCACCGACACTGACGGCAGCACCGCCAGCGGTCAGATCAACGTCAACATCGTAGACGATTTGCCGACTGCCCATGCCGATACCGGCTCGGTGGCCGAGGGCGGCACGGTCAATGTCAGCGTGCTCGGCAATGACCTCAGCGGTGCCGACGGCGTCGCCACGGTGGTCGGCGTGCGCGCTGGCAGCAACACCGCGACGTCGGCCAGCGGTGGGCTCAATAGCAACATCAACGGCAACTACGGCTACCTGACGCTCGACGCGGCGGGCAACGCGGTTTATCACAGCAATCCGAACTCGGTGAGCCCGCCGGGCGCGACCGACACGTTTACCTACACCATCCGCGACAGCGATGGCGATGAAAGCACCACGACGCTGACCATCAATGTCGCCGACAGCAAACTGGTCGCTTCGGTCGATCAGGATGTCACGGTCTACGAAAAAGCCCTCGATTTGAGCAAGGATGGCGCCGACCTGGCTCCCGGCACAGTCACTGGCAGCGAACCGGGCAACACCAGCGAAACCGCCAGCGGCACGCTGGTCGGTTCGGTCAGTGGCGGCAGCGGCGCGATCACGTACACCCTGGTCGGCAACGCCACCGGCAGTTACGGACAACTGCAGCTCAACGCTGACGGCACCTACACCTACACGCTGACCTCAGCGCCGAAAACCGCACCGAATGCCAACGACGGGCCGAATACCCTGAGCGAAACGTTCACCTACAAAGCCACCGATGCGCTGGGCAACAGCACCACCAGCACCCTCGTGGTGAACATTGTTGACGACGTGCCGAAAGCCGTTGCCTCGGATCGCTCGGTAACCGCAGTGGAGATCGATTCCAACATCCTCATCGTCCTCGACATCTCCGGCAGTATGGCTGATGCCTCTGGCGTGCCGGGCCTGTCGCGGCTGGCACTGGCCAAGCAAGCCATTGGCGCCTTGCTCGACAAGTACGATGATCTGGGCGATGTGAAAGTGCAGTTGGTAACGTTCAGCAGCAATGCCGCCGACCGCACCACCGTGTGGGTCGATGTCGCCACCGCCAAGACCCTGCTCGCCGGCCTCAACGCCGGCGGCGGCACCAATTACGACGCCGCCGTGGCGGTGATGCAGAACGCGTTCAACACCTCGGGCAAACTCACCGGGGCGCAGAACGTCGGCTACTTCTTCTCCGACGGCAAGCCCAACGAGGGCGACATCGGCACGGCTGACGAAGCCGTGCTGAAAAACTTCCTCGACGCCAACAACATCAAGAACTATGCAATCGGTCTGGGCAGTGGCGTGAGCAACGCCAACCTCGATCCGCTGGCCTACGACGGCATCAACCACACCAACACCAATGCGGTAGTGGTCACCGATCTCAATCAGCTCAACTCGGTATTGTCCGGCACTGTGCAGGGCGCGCCGGTTACCGGTTCGTTGCTGGGCGAGGGCGGTTCGTTCGGTGCCGATGGCGGTTTCATCAAGTCGATCGTGGTCGACGGCACCACCTACACCTACGACCCGAAAGCCCTCAGCGGCCAGGGCGCGTTGACCGCGAGCGGCGGCGCCAACCACGGCACCTTCAACACAGCGAACAACAGCGTCAGCATCGCCACCAACAACAGCGGCACGCTGGTGGTCAACCTCGACACCGGCGAATACAGCTACACCTCGCAGAAAACCACCGCCGTGGTGATCACCGAAAACATCGGCTTCACCGTCAGCGACAACGACGGCGATCTGGCCAGCTCCACGCTGACCGTGAAAGTGATCCCCAACGCGCCGCCAGTGGCGATGGACGATCACGTCATCACCAACGTGCTGTCGGGCAACATCGTGGTGCCGGGTGAGCTGCTGCTTGCCAATGACACCGATCCGAACGGCGATGCGCTCAACGCCACACCCACCAGTTTCAACACCGGTTGGGTGTCGAAAGCGGCGGACTTCACCGGCACCGGTCTGATCGGCTTCACCGGGCAGAGCAACAGCGCCGCCAACCAGAACCTGGCCAACGTGCGCAGCGCCTTCAGCGCCAATGCCGCGACCATGACCGCCGTGCTGGTGGTCAGCGGCTACCTCGGCGCGGTTAGCAACAGCAATGCCAATGACGAGGACCGCATCACCGTCAACCTGCGTCAGGGTGAAACCCTCAATCTGGATCACAACCTCGCCGCCGGTCATGTCGGCATGGAGTACTCGCTCAACGGCGGCGCCTGGACCGCGCTGGCGGACGGGCAAACGCTTACCGCATCGGCCGACGGCGTCTACCAGATCCACATCACCAACATTGCCAACGCTACCGGCAACGGCAACCCGAATGTGGCGGAAAGCTACCAACTGACCATGACCCTCAACTACGCCGGCGCGCACGACATCACGCCGGACTACCACGGCACCTACACCGCCAACGACAACCACGGCGGCAGCGACACCGCCAACCTCAGCATCAGCTATCAGGATGGCCACACCCTCACCGGCACCGCTGGCGACGATGTGCTGGTAGCGGGCAGCGGCAACAACGTGATCAACGCCGGCGACGGCAACGACGTGCTCAGCGCAGGCTCCGGCAACAACGAAATGCACGGCGGCGCCGGCAACGATTTGCTCTACAGCGGCGCCGGCAATGACCTGCTCGACGGCGGCACTGGCAGCGACACCGCCAGCTACGCCCACGCCACAGCCGCCGTCACCGTCAACCTCGGCCTGCTCGGTGCGCAGAACACCCTGGGCGCCGGTACTGACACGCTGACCGGCATCGAAAATCTGCTCGGCTCGAACTTCAACGACAGCCTCACCGGCGACGGCAACAACAACGTGATCAACGGCGGCCTCGGCAACGACTTCCTCAATGGCGGTGCTGGCGATGACTTGCTGATTGGTGGCATGGGCAACAATACGCTGACAGGCGGGGCAGGGGCGGACACCTTCCAGTGGCTCAAGGGCAACAGCGGCCACGACCTGATCACCGACTTCACCCCCGGTACCGACAGGCTCGATCTGTCGCAACTGCTGCAAGGCGAAAACGCCAGTACCGCGTCGCTGGACGACTATCTGCACTTCACCGTCAGCGGCAGCGGCGCCTCGGTGATGACCAGCATTGACGTCAGCGCCATGGCTGGCGCCGCGCCGAACCAGACCATCGACCTTGCCGGCGTCAACCTCGCCAGCCACTACGGCGTGACCCCGGGCGCAGGCGGCATGATTGCCAGCGGCCACGACACGGCGACGATCATCAGCGGCATGCTCAATGATCATTCGTTGAAGGTGGATACGGTCTGATCTGAGGTCTGAAACAACAAAACCCGCCGCCCCGTTGATTCGGGACGGTGGGTTTTGTCCGTCTGCAGAAACGTGTTGTCTCTAAGTCAGTCTTCGCGAGCAGGGGGCGCGGTGAAACTGCGGGAGCGAGCCTGCTCGCGAAGGGGGGCGGCTTGGACAGCGCATAATCTCGTCGCGCTGCCCCGACCCCATATTATCTAGCCCCCCCATGCAAATTGCCTTCCGACAAGCGGTAGCAATACCTGTAATTTCTGACAGTAGGCAGGAGGTCTTCAACGTCGTTAAATCAACTCAAGCAGCGACCCATCACACCTGGTGATTTGTGCATGTTCTGCTTGGGATGAGGCGAGGGAGTTCGTTCAATGCAACGCTCTGAATACACGGATGATGACCTGCTTGAGATACCTCAAGTGCCTGCCATCCTCAAGGATGCAGAAGGCAAGGAAAGTCCCGAAGGGCTGTTGCCGCGTTCCGCTTTGGCCGAAGATCTCACCGTCGTCATCCCGGATTGGAGCGCTCCCTTCGAAGATCCCATTCCCTTCATCGTTATCATCAGTTGGGCAGCACGAGGCGGTGCGTTCACGGAAGTCTACCGTGAATCTTTCGACGATCCCGGAGAGAAGACGCTGATTGTCCCAAGGGAGAATTTGAACTTCGATCACGGCACTTATTCCCTGTCGTACAGAGTCAGCTACGGCGGCAACCCGATGGACTCAGAGATCAAGCGAGTCACAGTCGACAGATCTCCGCCGAATGACAATCAGGAACCTGACCCTCTGATTCTGCTGGATCTGGCGGGCGACATCACTGACGACTACCTCTCGCAGCATGGCGAAGTACGGTTTCAGGTACCGCTGTATGTCGATGTCCGGGCCAAGGATCGTGCGATTTATTACTGGACGGACCACCCGGATCCCCTGGATTCGGAAATCGAAATAGCTGAGCAGGAGTTCAGTCAGGAGGACATCGACGAGAAACGTCTGATCATCGCCATGATTGAGGCAGATATTCGTGACAGCGGTCCTGGGCAGCGCTTCATCTACTACCGGCTCCGTGACTGGTCTGGAAATCGCGGGCCGCGCTCAACGTTGCTGCCGGCTTTCGTCGATCTGAATCCTGCCCCGGGCAAACTCAAACCGCCGAAGGTGCCGTTGTCAGCGCGTGGTTTCATCGACCGGCAACATGCCCGTGAAGGCGCAGTAAGCCAGCGGGCTGTTACCGTCGAAATAGATATGTATGAAAATCCGGATCCGACCGACAAGGTGTTGATTAACTGGAACGGTCACGAACTTACTCCGCTCGACGTCGATCCCGCCAAGTTCCCGCAAGTGGCTGTCGTGCCCTGGATGACCCTGACAGCAGACGGACTAGGGCCACTGAACATTCGCGTGAGCTACCGCATACAGCGCGGCGGTACGCCGACTTTGCCATCAGCCGATACGCGGGTGATGGTGAATCTGACAATCGCTGGGCAGGATCATGCCAACGCCCCGGCACTATTGAATTCCACGTTGGCCAAGCTGGAAGTTTACGGTGCCATATCAAAGCAGCCCAACAAGCTGTCAACCGTCGATTTCGGTGAGCCGGCCGAGGCGCGCTTGGCGCTTTATGACAATCCACAACCGGGTGAAAAGCTTTTCCTGTATTGGGGCACGATAATCACGCCCGTCGCCGAATATGAAGTGGTAACCGGCGATGTCGCGGGCAAGCCGATCATTTTCAGTGTTCCTTGGGGGGCGATCGAACAGGACAAAGTGAATCCGTCGCTGCCGACCTGGTATATCACCAGTAATGGCGTGAACCTGCAGCAGGCGCAAGTGACGGCCGTTGATGTTGCGATCATCGTGATCGAGAACTTGCCGGAGCCTACATTTCCTCATGCCAACCGTGATGGCGTACTCCACTGCTGCAGCAAGCCCAGATTATGGGAAGGTGTCTTCGTACATGTCGCCGGCAATGATGCCTTTGATAAAGACGATATCGTCGAATTGTCCTGGCTAGGATGTGCCGGTCTGAATGGAACCGATCCGATTGAAGGAACGGACGAAACATTCAAAACAACGCTGACCGCCGAGCAGGCTCGGGAAGGTTTTGATGTGCATGTCAGTGACTACGAGCGTCTGATTGCGCCCATGGTAAACAACGGCTCGGCGCTGTGCAGTTATCACCTGAAAAAAGCCAACGGTGGCATAGGCAACTCAAAGCCGGAGTTTGTCATTATCAATCGAACGTGGCCGAGTGGCGAAGTTTGCGGTCCGGATAACGACCTGTGTGAGGTGTAGTTTCCAAGTGTATTGACGCGGCTTGGTCGAAGTTAATCAAAGGCTTTATTCGAATTTTTTTCACCCATGCAGTCATTGTGTAAAAACTCTGGCAAGGAAGCTGTTCGCCCTGTGCCAGTCAAAAGAAGTTGCTCAGAGGATAACAAAAGATGACCAGTATTCACTCGTTGACACCGGCGCAGAACCGCGAACGTTTCTTTGGTGTTCGTTTTCGCAGCCCGAAGGCTGCGGCATTACCCCCGGAACTTCATCCGGATAATCCGCTACTCCCTGATGAAGCGGATGATGCTCCAAACCAACTGCACTCGCGCTTTCAAGGATTTCCGCTGAAAGTGCAGATCCCGCGATTTGCCGAAGCGGATGATCCAAATGGTGTTCAAGGATTTCTTGAACTTATGTGGGATGGCACAAGCATACCTTCTACGCGAGTCCGTTTCACAACTCCGGTTGATTCAGGTACTACGGTGTTTGATCTGGTTTTACCGGAAGGCTACACATCATCCTCAGGACCTCATGAGTTGAGTTATGTGTTGAATTTTGGCGGTAACCCATCGGAAGTAACGCCACTCGCAATCAACATTGATGCAACAGCACCAATAGCTTTCGGCAAGGCAACTGTTCCTCCTGAGGTGGAGAGAGACGGCATTACCAAAAAATACCTCGACGATAACGGGTTCGTATTGGTTACCGTTCCAAACTATGGAAGCAAGAAGCTCGGTGACATCGTTGAGTGTCTCTTCGGGTCGAGTTTGCCAATTCCGACGATCATCGGAACAATGACCATAACTGACCCGGCAGCTCCGATAACGTTTGAATTGACCCCCGCACTGGTCGGTACCGAGGAAGGTTTAAGATCCATTTTTTATTACCTCAGCGACCGTAAAGGTAACCGAAACACACCACATTACTACACGGAACTCAATGTCTCGCTGACCGATCCTCCGGAAGGGCTTATAGCACCCAGTATCCCTTTGTTTGATGACGATGCCGACCCCAAACTGGTAGATCTGGCTGATGCCCAGGCCCCTCTGGGGGTCGGTATTCTGGCTGAATATACAAACTATCTGATGGATGTCGACGAGTTGGAAGTGACTTTCGACGGGGTCGTGCAACCGGCGCAGAAGATCAATGCGTTTCCGTTCTACGTGAACATTCCTTATCGGGATGTGTTCAACGGCAACCTCGATGAAAAAAAGGTAGCCGTAAGTTATCGGATCAAACGCCATAACCTGCGCTATCCACTTGGCACAACGCCACCTTCAAAAGACGTGGACGTTGACCTGCGGCGGCCCGGAGATGGCGACGGCGGCGAGAATCCGGATCCCAACCTGGCGTTGGTGACTGTGCAAGGTGCGGTCACGACTACTGCGAATACTCTGCGGGAAGAAGACAAAGACCAGGCTATAACTGTAACTGTTCCGGTTTTCGGCGGTGTCAAAGACAAGGATGTTATGACACTCATATGGAAAGGCGTTGAGGTTACTGCCGCGCAAGGTGGTGTAAAGGTATTGGACGGAACGGAAACCGGAAACTTGTCGTTCAGTGTGCTCTGGGAAGTCGCAGACGCGGGTGGCAATGGTAATCCGCTGCCGGTCACCTACAAAATCACCAACCCTGACATCAATGATAACGAAGTGCACTCACGGCCGCGGGATGTCGACGCGCTCATTCGACCGGGTGTGGTTCCTGAAATCAAGTTTCAGCATCTGGATCCGGACTTCACTGACTGGTTCAACTGTGGCTCACTGCGCCCGGACCCGGTTCTGATTAGATGTGCAGAAGTACTGGTTTCCGGTGGCGAGCCGCAGTTAGCCGATCAAACTCTGGAGTTTGTCTACCAGGGGTATACCAATGCGGAGGGCACTGCAAAAAAAGACGGTACTGAAGAAAAAGTAACTTACACGCCAACGCTGCAGGAAGCGACTGCCGGGTTTGTCGTGAAAATTCCCTATCAGAAAATATTGGCAACGGAGAGTGCGTGGGGCGATATCACTTACTCGGCAATCATTGACGGGCGCCCGGTAAGTGCTCAGCGACACTTGGTCAGGGTACACATGAAAAAAGGCGACGGGTCAGTCTGTGATATCTGATCGTTGAAGTCAGGGAGGCATTCAAGCCTCCCTTTTCTTTAAAGGACTACCAAGTCGTAGGAAGTTTCTGTACGCATAGAGGACTATTCCTACAGCTTTTTATGGGGAGGGCAGGCTACTGTCCGCTCCCGTCAGATGCTATTGAGCTGCTCGGGCCAGTAATTATTTCGAGGTGAATCAATCATGAAAATTTTGGATGTATCACACGTTCGCGTTGTTCCTGCGCGGTCGGGAATAATGCTTTGCTTGCCGGCCGTTTTTTTTTCACTGACTTTGCCCATTCGGCAACTATCGTTGATAACACCACGCTGAATATCGATGCATCGACGGCGTCTACGGATTATCTGGTGCGCAATAATGGCGTGCTCAATGCCTCCGATGCCAGTACCCGATCGATCACGGCGCAGTCCGGTTCATTGCTGAGCATCAATGGCGCCACAGTCGTCGGCAACAACGGTGGCGATGGCGTAACAGTCACCAGTAGTGGAGCAAGCATTGATCGAACGACGGTGACCAGCGATGAAATCGGGCTGGCGGTCAATCGCTCCAGTGTCACCGCGGGTGGATCCACCGTGACGGTGTCCAACAGCCAGATCAGTGGACAACTGATCGGTTCGCAGGTCACGGGCCTGAGCTCCCTGTCATTGACCAATACGCAAGTCATGGGCGCGGCCAGCGATGGCATTGGTGTGAATATCCTCGGTGGGGAAGTGAGTGCTTCCGCGCGTACGACCATCACCGGCCAGGCGACAGGGGTGCGGATGGTCAATGACGCCCTCAATGTGGGAAGCCGTACCCTTTCGCTGGATAATTCCACGGTGGAAGGTATCGGTGGTTCTGCGATTCTGGTGGATCGTGGTACTGAGGCCACGATAAACGTTCTCAACGGGTCCAGCCTTATTGCTGGCAACGGCAGATTATTGGATGTTCAAGGGGCGTCGATCGCGACCCTGAGCGTGGCCAACACCACCTTGAATGGAAACGTCTATGTGGTGGATAACAGCACGGCCAATCTTCTTTTCGACCAAGGCGAAATAACGGGTGACGTTCTTGTCGATGGCAATTCTACCGCTAACGTCACGCTGCAAAACCATTCTCAATTGACGGGTCGCCTCGACAATGTCGACAGCGTGAACATCAACAGCAACGCCAACTGGACACTTGTCGGCAACGATTCGATTGGTGCACTGGGCATGAACGGTGGCATCGTCAGCTTTGGCGCTCAGAACGCCCCCGCTACGTATTACCAGTTGAATGTCGGCACGCTCTCCGGCAACGGGACATTTGCGATGAAGGGCGATTTCGCCAGCGGCGAGCATGACTTTCTCAATGTCGCCGGCGCTTCCTCGGGCGACTTCGCCCTGGCTGTCGCGGCCTCTGGTCTGGATGCGGCCTCGCCACAGCAGTTGACCCTGGTACGTACCGGCACCACCGACGCTGCGAATTTTGCCTTGGCCGGTGAGCAGAGGGTGGACGTCGGTACCTGGTCCTACGGTTTGGCCAGCCGGGAAATCGAGGGGGGAGCGAAGGAGTGGTTTCTCGACCCGACCACCGAGGTCATCAGCCCCGGCGCGCGCTCGGTGCTGGCTTTGTTCAATACCGCACCGACTGTCTGGTATGGCGAGCTGTCTTCGTTGCGCAGCCGCATGGGTGAGTTGCGTTTCAACGGGGGTCAAGCCGGTGGTTGGATCCGCACCTACGGCAACAAGTACAACGTTGCCGATGGTTCAGGTGTCGGGTATCAGCAAACGCAAAAGGGCTTGTCGCTGGGCGCCGACGCGCGTCTGGGAGAAAGCCAGGTGCTACTCGGGATACTTGCCGGTACAAGTGAGTCCGACCTGGATCTGAATAGTGGCACCTCAGGCGCAGTAAAAAGCTACTACGTCGGGCCCTATGTGACTTGGCTGGACAGCGACACCGGTTACTACTTCGACGGCGTGCTCAAGTTCAACCGCTTTCGCAACGAGTCCAAGGTCAATCTTAGCGATGGCTCGCGGACCAAGGGCGATTACGACAACTGGGGGCTGGGCGCATCTGCAGAGTTCGGCCGGCATATCCAACTGGCCAACGACTACTTCGTAGAACCGTTCACCCAGTTGTCGGCCGTGCAGATCCAGGGCAAGCGCTACACACTGGGCAACGAGATGGACGCCGATGGCGATCGCACGCGTTCGCTGCTGGCGAAGGCCGGTGCTACGTTGGGTCGCGAATTCAGCGTCGGCAGAGGCGTTGCCCAGCCGTACGTGCGAGCGGCCATTGCTCATGAGTTCGCTTCGAACAACGAGGTGAAGGTTAACAACAATGTGTTCAACAACGATCTGTCTGGTTCGCGTGCGGAGTTTGGTGCGGGGGTGGCGGTGGCGATGTCGGACAAGTGGCAGGTGCATGTTGATCTGGACTATTCCAATGGCGAGCATATCGAACAGCCGTGGGGAGGGAATGTCGGGGTAAGGTACAACTGGTAATTACCATCTCGTTTATCGAAAAGTGTCTAGTGATCGGCGAGACACTTTTTGTTCCCACTGAAAATGGCTTTATCTGATCCCGACGCCGTGATACTTGCCGTAATACTGCACGTGAGCTTCATAGCCGCTGATGATGTTTACCATGTGGTACCGAGCAGGAAAGCCCTCGGCACTATCAGCTGAAAAGTAATAATCATTCGCCCCTGGTCTTCTGCCGCAAGATATAAACCGTCACCAACACCGCGCTGGTCAGCATGAACCCCCGCGCCCAAACCAGCGGCACCAGATAACACGAGAACAGAATGCTCAGCCACATCAGCCCGATCGCGTAGACCTTGCCTTTGAGCGGGATGCCATTGCCTTCGAGGTAGTCGCGGATCCATGGCCCCAGCCGTGGGTGTTCGACCAGCCAGCGATAGAAGCGCGGAGAGCTGCGCGCGAAGCAGGCCGCGGCGAGCAAAAGGAAAGGGGTGGTGGGCAGGACCGGCAGGAAGATGCCGATCACCCCCAATGCGACGCTGAGCCAGCCGATGGCCAGCAGGACGTAGCGCAACATCAGGGGGCGGTTGCCTATGGGGTTGTCCATAGGCCGGATCTTAGTGATGACGTGGCTTGAGGATCGCCGGTTTTTCGTCGGGGGCCTGGCACAGCAGGTACAGCGCGGTCAGGGCTTCCGGGATCTGCACGATCATGTCGTCCATCAGGTTGGCGTCCTTGGCGATGTCTTCGAACTCCGGTTGTTCGTCGAACAGGCCGGAACCGACCATGATCGGCAGGAGCATTTCGCTGACTTCTTCTTCGGCGGTTTCAAACCAGGCCGCTTCACGCAGGAACACGCCTTCCATGAAACCGATGCACCAGCCGCGCAGTTCGGAGTCGTCCGGCTCTTCGCCCAGATCCAGCTCGCACGGCAATTCGAATTCTTCATCCGAGGCCAGTTGGCGAGCGATGTGCGCTTTGAGGCCGATCAGCGTGGCTTCGATTTCGGCACGCTGGGCTTCGTCGGTGTAATGCGGCTCTTCGGCAAACAGCGCGTCGATCCACTCGCGCTCCGGAACGTCTTCGGAGCAGATCGACAGCGCGGTCAGGTAACCGTGGGCGGCGACGTAATCCAGCGCCTCGTCGTGCAGCTCGTCGGCGTCGAGGAAGACTTGCAGGCGGGTCAGTTGCTCAGCGAAGGACATTACGGGGCTACCTTGGGGAATAAACAATGCGGGAATTCTAGGCCTTCTTGCGCGCTCTAGCCAGCCGCTTGGCAGATTTGCCCGAATTACCGGCCTCACTGGAAAGATGAATAACCCTGTGGGAGCGAGCCTGCTCGCGAAGGCGCTGTATCAGGCACTTTTCTATCGACTGACAGGTCGCTTTCGCGAGCAGGCTCGCTCCCACAGGGTTTTGTGTGGCAGGTTTATCAGTGTCTTCTCAGCGGCACCCTCTGCGGCGAAGGCCTCGGGTATACTGCCGCGTTTTGCGATCCCTGCCGGCGCTGCGCTGGTCATGCAATGTGTTCTTACGTTTTGTTTAAGCAGCCGAGGCTGCTATGAACCAGCCTGAGCAGGGATGTATCGGTAGATTTTTGGAGTTTTTATGCTCGAACAGGCTCAACGCGTCCTCAAGGACATCTTCGGCTACGACAGTTTCCGTGGCCGTCAGGGTGCGATCATTGAGCGCGTGGCCAGCGGCGGTGATGCGCTGGTGCTGATGCCTACCGGTGGCGGCAAGTCGTTGTGCTTCCAGGTGCCAGCGCTGTTGCGTGAAGGCCTGGCCGTAGTGGTATCACCGCTGATCGCACTGATGGACGATCAGGTCGCCACCCTTGAAGAACTGGGCGTGGCTGCCGCTGCGCTGAACTCAACGCTGAGCGCCGAGCAGCAGCGCGATCTCGCTCTGCGGATCAAACGCGGCGAAGTGAAAATGCTCTATCTCGCACCGGAGCGTCTGGTGCAGCCGCGCATGCTGGCGTTTCTGCAAAGCCTGGAAATCGCCCTGTTCGCCATCGACGAAGCGCATTGCGTTTCGCAATGGGGCCACGATTTCCGCCGCGAATACCTGCAACTGGGTCAATTGGCCGAGCTGTTCCCCAACGTTCCGCGCATTGCCCTCACCGCGACCGCCGACAAGCGCACCCGTGAAGAAATCGTCGATCGCCTGCACCTGCAGAACGCCGAGCGCTTCCTGTCGAGCTTCGATCGCCCGAACATCTTTTATCGCATCGTGCCCAAGGAGCAGCCGCGCAAACAATTGCTGGCGTTCCTTGCCGAGCGGCGCAGCGATGCCGGCATCGTGTATTGCCTGTCGCGCAAGAAGGTCGAAGAAGTTGCGGCGTTCCTCAGCGAGCAAGGCTTCCCGGCGCTGCCGTATCACGCCGGTCTGCCCAACGATCTGCGCGCCTATCACCAGAAACGCTTCCTCAACGAGGAAGGCCTGATCATGGTTGCCACGGTGGCGTTCGGCATGGGCATCGACAAGCCCAACGTACGCTTCGTCGCGCACCTCGATCTGCCGAAATCCCTTGAGGCGTATTACCAGGAAACCGGTCGCGGCGGCCGTGACGGTCTGCCGGCGGATGCTTGGATGGCCTACGGTCTGCAAGACGTGGTGATGCTCAAGCAGATGCTGCAGAACTCCGAAGGCGACGAGCGCCACAAGCGTCTGGAGCAGCACAAGCTCGACGCGATGCTGTCGCTGTGCGAAGAAACCCGCTGCCGCCGCCAGGCGTTGCTGGCCTATTTCGATGAAGACATGCCTGAGCCGTGCGGGCACTGCGACAACTGTGTCGACGGCGTGCAGACCTGGGACGCCACAGAGCCTGCACGTCAGGCGTTGTCGGCGATTTTCCGCACCGGCCAGCGTTACGGCGTCGGTCATCTGGTCGACGTGTTGCTAGGCAAGGACAACGAAAAGGTGCGCAGCTTTGGCCATCAGCATCTGTCAGTGTTCGGCGTTGGCAAGGCGCTGAGCGAGAGCGAGTGGCGCTCGCTGTTCCGCCAGCTGGTGGCCCGTGGGTTGGCCGACGTCGATCATGAGGGCTATGGCGGTCTGCGCTTGAATGACAGTTGCCGGCCTTTGCTCAAAGGCGAAGTAAAACTGGAACTGCGCCGTGACCTGAAACCGCAAGTCACCGCCAAGACCGGCAGCAAGAGCCAGGCCAGCCAGCTGGTACGCGGCGAGGAACGCGAACAGTGGGAAGCCTTGCGTGCATTGCGCCGCAAGCTTGCTGAAGAACACGGTGTGCCGCCTTACGTCATATTTCCCGACTCGACGCTACTGGAAATGCTCCGCAGCCAACCGACCTCGCTGGCGGAAATGGCCCGGGTCAGCGGCGTCGGCGCACGCAAGCTGGAACGTTACGGCGAAGCCTTCCTCGAAGTGCTCGGCGGCGAGGCCGAGGCGCCGAAGGTGGTCGCCGATGTCCGTCACGAACTGATCACCCTGGCCCGCGCCGGCATGACCCCGCTGCAGATCGCCGGGCAACTGCAGTGTTCGGAGAAAAACGTCTACGCCATGCTCGCTGAAGCCATCGGCAAGCAACAATTGTCGCTGGAGCAGGCGCTGGACTTGCCTGAGGAATTGATGGGCGAAGTGCAGGACGCGTTCCTCGATGGCGAGGGCGAGTTGCCGTCGGTCGCCGAAGTGGCGGAGTTGTTTGCCGGGCGAGTACCGGAAGGCGTGCTGTATTGCGTGCGGGCGGCGTTGCAGTCTGAATTCGAGATGTGAAACGGCGTATGCGCCAAGCCCCGTACAGTTGTAACGATTCAGTACAGAGCCACTCTTGCCTATAACTGCGGCCCATGCTTAGCTGACTAATAATTAGATTTTCCGTATTTTCAGTCTAACCGTGAGTGTTTTATGCCGTTAACCGATCAACATCGCTTTGGTATGCAACTGGCCCAGATGTCCCGTGGCTGGCGTGCCGAACTGGATCGTCGTCTCGCCGGGCTGGGCCTGTCGCAGGCGCGCTGGCTGGTGCTGCTGCATCTGGCGCGTTTTGAAGAGGCGCCGACCCAACGCGAACTGGCGCAGAGTGTCGGCGTCGAAGGCCCGACCCTGGCGCGCTTGCTCGATAGTCTGGAGAACCAGGGACTGGTGCAACGCCAGTCCGTGATGGAAGACCGTCGGGCGAAAAAAATCGTTCTCTGCGCACCCGCTCTGCCGCTGATCGAACAAATCGAAACCATTGCCACGCAACTGCGCCACGAATTATTCGAAGGCGTCGACGAGGCGGATTTGAAGGTGTGCATGCGTGTGCACGGGCACATTCTGGCCAATCTGGAAAAATCTTGAGGCACATCCCAACGGCGATTTTTTGAGAGATCGGTCTGAGCCGTCTATAAGAACTACTGGGCAATATCGTGTTCGTACCGGATGTGCGAACGCATAGAAACCGGTTTTGCTTATTTAAGGGATGCTCATGCTCGCAAGTCGGCACGTGCTGCGCGAGGGCGCCAAATGGCTGCTGCTCGCTGGCGTATTCAGCTACTCGACCTGGTCGATGGCGTTGGGGTTGGGCGAAATCACTGTTCACTCAGCCCTCAATCAGCCGTTCAAGGCCGACATCGCACTGGTCGATGTCGGCACGTTGACGCAAAACGATCTCTCGGCCAGCCTGGCTTCGGCGGATGAATTCGGCCGGGCCGGCGTCGAGCGGGTGTTCTTTCTCAATGACCTCAAATTCACCCCGATTTTGCGCGGCAGTCGCCAGATGATCCGGGTGACGTCCGGCAAGCCGGTCAACGAACCTTTCCTGAACTTCCTCGTGCAGCTCGATCAGCCCAACGGCCGTCTGTTGCGCGAGTACACGGTGCTGATCGACCCGCCGGGCTCGCCGGGCATCGTGCCCGCCACCGACGAGCCGGATCCGCGCCCGCAATCCTCCGAATTTCCAACCGTCGAACCGGTTACCGCGGCGCCCCAGGCAGCCCAGGGCAAACGCACCGCGGCGCCTGTGTCGCCGACGCCAGCGGCACCTGCCAATGATGCGCAGGCCGAGCAACTGGCCGCCAGCGTGCTGCTGACCCAGCAGTTGCAAAAGACCATCGATGAACAGAACCTCAGATTGCAAGAACAGCAAGTGCAGATAGCCGACGGCAGGAAGCAGATCGAAGATTTGCAAACCCGTCTGGCCGAAGTACAGAACGCGCCGCCGCCAGCCGTGGTCGCGCCCGCTCCGGCCGCTGTTTCAGCCCCGGTCGAATCAACAGACGATGGCGTGAACTGGCCTGTGCTTGGCGGACTGATATTGCTGCTGGGCGTGCTGGCAGCGTTGCTCATACGCCGCCGTCAGCAACGTTCGACAGCAGATGGCACCCCGCTGCCGCTATTGCCCGTGAGCGTCGAAAGCGACGTCGATGAGCCCGAGATTCACCAAACTGTCGGTTCGCACGCGGCGGCTGATCATCGAGACGAACCGGGTGCCGGCGACGTGCTGGAGGCCGTGGGCATCTATCTGGCCTACGGTCGACTCAGCGAAGCCGCCGGGCTGCTGCGCGATGCCTTGCACAAGGAACCCGAACGCACCGATCTCGGTTTGCAGCTTTTGGAAGTCCTGGGGCGCCAGGGTGACAGTGGCGCTTTTGAACAGCAGGAGAACCGCCTGCGTGCGCTTGGCGTCGATGAACGCGAACTGATTGAAACCCGTGCTCGCCATCCAAAACTGGCAGGCGCCGCACCGGCGGCATTTGCAGCAACGCCAATTGCACCCCAACTGCCTGCGACTGCGGCCGCGCCGCTCGCATCGACGCTCAGCGCTCCCGAGGATGATTTCGAATTGAACCTGGGCGAGCTGTCGATGGATTCGAATTGGGATCTCAACGACAGCCGTAGCGATCGCGCGGCACCGCCGATCGATGATCCGGCACTGGGAACCAGCTTGTCAGTGGACGCCGATTTCGAACTGCCGCAGGCGGCATCTGCCGAAGAAGCCGAGCTCGAATGGATTCCCGAACCCGACGCCCAACCGCTCGACGATGACTTTCTCAACGAGTTCGGCGATCCCGAGCCATCGCTGGTGCTGGAACCTCTGGATCTGCAATTGCCCGAGTCCATCGACACTGACACCGAGGCCGCCGGCAAGCTCGAACAGGCACAAACCTGCATCGACGACGGCGACATCGACAGTGCGATCGCGCTGCTCAATGAATTGCTCAGGGAAGGGGATGAGCCGTTGAAGCAGACGGCGCGGACGTTGTTGGCGGGGATTCGCTGAGCGCCCACGGATTACGATTCCTTGAGGGCCGCTTTCGCGAGCAGGTTCGCTCCCACAATGGAATGTGCTTTCCCCTGTGGGAGCGAGCCTGCTCGCGAAGGCGTCAGATCGGCCAACACCCTCTCACGTCAGAACGTCTGCCCCAGATTCAGATAAACCGCCTGCTCATCCGCATCATTCAAGCCATAAGTGAAGTTCAACGGCCCCAGCGGCGTGTCGAAGCCGATAAACACGCTCGCGGCATTAATGTAGCCGCTGTCGAACTCGTTGTCGTTGTTCCACGCCCGACCGCGCTCCAGCGAGGCGCCGGCGTACAGCGGGAAGTCCAGCGGCAGGTACGAGCGCGGCGTCAGACGGCGGTAGTACACGGCGCGCATCAGGCTGACGTTCTGTCCGGACAGCGCATCCTCACGGAACCCCGACAACTGCCGCGCGCCGCCGAGCAGGAAGCTTGAGGTGACCACATTGGCATCGTCCAGCGTGCGGCCGTAGCGCCCGCCGAGTATCAGCGTATCCGGCCCGTGGCTCATGGCCTTGTCGAACTTTGCTTCCCATTGGCGATAGCGATTGTCCGAACCCAGACCCGGTTCGAACTGAGCGAACGTCAGGCTGACGTCCTTGCCTTCGTGCGGAAAGTACACGTTGTCCAGCGAGTCGTAGGAATACTTCACGGTATAGAAGCCTTCGTTGAAGCTTTCACTCGGCAAATCCTGATCGCCAATGCGCACATCAGCTTTGCCCCAGGCCTGGCCGACGCCGAGTCGCACTTCACCATTGTTGCCGATCTGCCGGCCAAGGTTGAGGCCGAAGCCGTAGCGCTCGACCCGGTACTGGGCGATCGGATCGTTATCCAGCACCGAATCAACGTTCTGCGCCTCGAACGACGCATAGGGCGCGACGAAGTAACGCGAGCCGACGTCCAGCGGCTGATAGAACTCGCTGTACAGCTCCTGCTTGTCGCCGATCTGCGCGCGGGTCAGCCATTCCGCGCCGAGGCGGTTGATGCCATTGACGCGATAACTGGCGCCAAGATTGAAAGCACTGTCGCCGCGCATGTCGTCCGACAGATTCAAACCGACCCGCAAGTAATCGGTACCGCTGCGCTTGCCGCTGGCGCTGATGACCAATGTGTGATCCTGGCCCTTGTGCACCACGCGATAACGCACTTGATCGAAGTAATCGAGGCCGTACAACGTGCCCATGTCCGAATGCAGGCGGCCCAGGTCGAGCGGCGCGCCGATCGGCTGGCGGATGTAATAGCGAATCACGTCATCGTCGACCTTCGAGTCATTTTCGACCCGGATTGCGGTAATGATCGGCGTGCGCTGACCAGGCTGGCGGGCAGCGTTCAATTCCGCGTCCTGGGTTTGAGTCGGCTTCAGCTGCGCCAGACGCGCATCGAGGATTCGCGTGGCGCGATAACCGGCATCGATCATCTCCTGCGCCTTGCCGAAATCGGTCACGCCGAACGCTGCCAGTGCAGGCTGAATCAACACGTCATCGGCATGCAGACTCGCCAGTTGCTCTTCGGAATTGCGCCGGGTCATCAGGGTAATCGACTGATTGAGCACATCCACTACGGTGGTCAGTTGCTTGCGATTGCGCAGCGGCGTGCCGATATCGACGACGATGGCGATGTCGACGCCCATTTCCCGCGCGACATCCAGCGGGATGTTGTCGGTCATGCCACCGTCCACCAGCAGTCGGCCATCAAGCTCGACCGGGGCGAACACCGCCGGGATCGACATGCTCGCGCGGATCACCTGCGGCAGGTGGCCTTTGCGAAACACCACTTTTTCGCCATTGGCGATATCGGTGGTCACGGCGCGAAACGGGATCGGCAATTTGTCGAAGTCACGGGTGTCGCTGGTATGGGCCAACAGGCTTTCCAGTAACAGCGCGAGATTCTGGCCCTGAATCACCCCCAATGGCAGTCCGAGGCTGCCGTCGTCGCGGAAGCTGAGTTTCTGTTTCACCAGAAAGTCGCGGTCGTCCTGCTTGCGTCGAAATGGCACGTCCTCACGCGGCGGGGCGTCGGACAGTGCAGCCTGCCAGTCGATGCTCAGGGCGAGCTTTTCCAGTTCGTCGATCTTGTAACCCGAGGCGTACAGGCCGCCGACCACCGCGCCCATGCTGGTGCCGGCAATCGCGTCGATCCTGATGCCTTGTTCTTCCAGCGCCTTGAGCACGCCGATGTGCGCCAGCCCGCGCGCAGCACCGCCGGACAGCACCAGGCCGACTTTCGGTCGTGGCGCGTCACTGGCGTGGACCAGCAGGGGAAGGAAACCAAGCAGCAGGCAGAACAGCAAACGGCGCATTGTGAGTCTCGGGGCAAGCGATAAAGCCGGCTATTATAGCGGCGCCCTCTGTCTCAGGAGTTTCAGCGATCATGACCGTCGCCAAAGCCGAAGTTGTCATCACTTATTGCACCCAATGCCAGTGGCTGTTGCGCGCCGCGTGGCTGGCACAGGAGCTGCTCAGCACCTTTGCTGACGACCTGGGCAAAGTGTCATTGGTGCCGGGCACCGGCGGGGTGTTTCACATCAGCTGTGCGGGTGTGCAGATCTGGGAGCGCAAGGCCGATGGTGGTTTCCCCGAGGCCAAGGTGTTGAAGCAACGGGTGCGCGATCAGATCGATCCTGACCGCGACCTCGGTCACAACGACCGCACTCAGTGAGACGCGGCTTCGGCGGCGACGGCTTTCTTGTCGGCATGGCCTGACATCCGCGCCGATATAACGATGGCAACAATGATCAGCGCGCCGCCAATCAACATCTTCGGCGTCGGGATTTCATTGAACAGCAGCCAGGCGATGGTGATGCCGTAAACCGGCTCCATGGCGAACACCACGGCCGCCGTGCGCGCCTTGATCACCGCCAGACTGGCGACGAACAGGCTGTGGGCGACGCCGGTACAGAACACCCCGAGCAGGGCAATCCACAACCAGTCCAGTGCGCGCACCTCGCTCAGTTGCGGTGCCGCAACCGGCAACAGACACAATGCCACCACCACGTTTTGACACAGCGCCGCCTGCACCGCCGGGATGCGCCCGGAGCTCGCACGGTTGGTCAGCGACAGCAGGGAAAACAGCAGCCCCGAAAGCACCGACCAGAGCAAACCGATGGTCGCCCCGCTGGCCAGGTCGAAGGCCGGCGTTACCAGAATCAGGCCGATGCTGACCAATACCACCAGCAGAATCTCGTTGGCGCGGATACGTTCGCGGAAGATCAGCCCTTCGAGAATCACCGTGAACGCCGGGAAACTGGCAAAGCCCAATGTTGCGATGGCTACGCCGGCGATCTTCACGGATATGAAGAAACTCACCCAGTGCCCGGCCAGCAACAGGCCGCTGAGGGCAAGGCGCCGCCAGTCCACGGACTGAAGTTTCTGCCAACCATGCTGGCTGGCGAAACGGGCGAAAAATGCCAGGGCGAGCACGGCAAAAACCGCACGTCCAAAGACGATCACAGCAGGGGATGCGGCAGCGAGTTTGCCGAACACACCGGTCAGGCCAAACATCAAAGCGCCAATATGCAGAGCGCCCAGGGCGGTACGCGGAGTCATTGCATTCCTTTTTTCAGGTTCAACTTCATGCGTACATTGAACCGCGTCTCGGCCTACAAGTCTGTCGGCAGGCTATCGTCTTTTGTCGCAGGAATCGCGCCGAAGATGTCCGGGCGATGAGCCGAACTCACGTAGGACTGCGGCCGAGAACGCACTTTGCGAGCTGTAACCGACGCGACTGGCTACTTCACCAATCGGCAATGCAGTGTCGCGCAGCAGTTGCACCGCGAGATGCAGGCGTCGACTGCGGATGTAATCCATCGGCGTCTGTCCGCATTCGGCCATGAACCGTGCATGCAGGCGCGCACTGGACAACCCGGCCACGCGCGCCAGGTCGGCGACTTGCAGCGGATAGGCGGCGTATTGCTCGATGTGCGCATCCAGCGCGGCGTAGGGCAGGCGACGCGCGCCGAGTTCGGCAGGTTGCGCGTGATTGAGACTGGCCAGCAGCAACACCGCGCCTTGCTGCGCGATCAACGGATCGCTGACCGGACTGTTCGCCAGCCAGTTGACCAATTGGCTCTGCCCCGAGTCCAGCGACAGCCGCCCCGGATGATCGAGCAAGCGGCGACTGGCCTCGGCATGCGCGCCCAGCGAGTCCTGCACCCATTCCCCTTCAGGGATGTCGAGCACCAGGCAGCTGCTGCCTTGGGGACTGTCGCAGGCATGATGAGCGCCGGACGGAACCACCACAACACTCTGCTGACGCACTTGGCTGCCACAGCCCTCGACCTCGAATCCAGCGCACCGGACAGCCCGAACACCAATTGCGCGTGCTCGTGGCTGTGCACAATCAAATCGTGGGTGTACTGGCGCAGGGTGAGGATCGGTCGCATGGCAGGTCGTCTCCGAAGTGGCCGTCAGTCTACACCGCCGTACGCTGGATGCGTTGTCACACGACTGACTCACGCTTGTCACGGTCGATTAACCGGGCGCGCGCAAGCTGGCGAAAACATCGCAGAGGGTTGCCCATGACCAGCGCCGAGCTCGCCCGACCCAGCCGCAAACAACGGGTGCGAACCCTGTGGATCTCCGATGTGCACCTGGGCACCCGGGATTGCCAGGCCGAGCACTTGTCGCAATTTCTCAAGGGCTACCACGCCGACAAGGTCTATCTGGTCGGTGACATCATCGACGGCTGGAAACTGCGCAGCGGCATGTACTGGCCGCAGGCACACACCAACGTCATCCGTCGCCTGCTGACCATGAGCAAGCGCGGCACCGAAGTGATCTACGTCACCGGCAACCATGACGAATTCCTGCGGCGCTATTCGAAACTGATTCTGGGCAATATCCAGTTGGTCGACGAGGCGGTGCACGTTACGGCGGACGGCCGGCACTTGCTGGTGATTCACGGCGATCAGTTCGATGTGATCACCCGCTATCACCGCTGGCTGGCGTTTCTCGGCGACTCGGCCTACGAATTCACCCTGACCCTCAACCGCTGGCTCAATCACTGGCGCGCCCGTTATGGCTACGGTTACTGGTCGCTGTCGGCGTACCTGAAACACAAGGTCAAGACCGCCGTCAGTTTCATCAGCGATTTCGAAGAAGCCATCGCCCACGAATGTGTGAAGCGCGAACTGCATGGCGTGGTTTGCGGGCATATTCACCATGCCGAGATTCGCAAGGTGGGGGAGGTGGACTACCTCAATTGTGGCGACTGGGTCGAATCGTGCACGGCGCTGATCGAGCATTGGGACGGCACGATCGAGCTGTATCGGCTGGCGGATGCGCAGGCGCGGGAGGCGGAGTTGAAAGCTGCCAAAGTTGCCGAAATCGCCTGAGCGAAAGAGAACCCTGTGGGAGCGAGCCTGCTCGCGAAGGCGTAGTGTCAGACAAACTTATGTGCCTGATACAGCGCTTTCGCGAGCAGGCTCGCTCCCACATGTGGGCTTAGGCCGGGCTGTGTTCTTGCATTGCGGCTTTGTAAATCGAGTTCTTCGGCTGCGCAAACAGCCGCTCCATCATTGGCTCGAAGAAGCTCAGCGGCAGCGTGTCGTACGCCGGATCAAACGCCGCCGCGTCGTATTTGGCGCAGAACTCGGCAGTGGCCTGGAACTGCGGATGATCTTTGAACTGCTCGCGCAAGTGCCGATCCATGCCCAGGTGATGAAAGAAGTAATAGCCCTGAAAGATGCCGTGCTTCTCCACCATCCACAGATTTTCCGCACTCACGAACGGCTTGAGAATCGCTGCGGCGATGTCCGGATGGTTGTAGGAGCCGAGGGTGTCACCAATGTCATGCAACAGCGCGCAGACCACGTATTCCTCGTCACGCCCGTCGCGAAAGGCACGGGTCGCAGTTTGCAACGAGTGGGTCAGGCGATCCACCGGGAAACCGCCGAAGTCGCCCTCAAGCAGCTTCAGATGCGCGAGGATCCGCGACGGCAGTTGTCTGGCATAGGCACTGAAGTCGGCGGCGATGATCGCCCAGTCGTCTTCGGTGCCGTCCTTCATATGAGTGAAGCGAGCATGGGCATTCATGGGCAGACCCTCATTCAGAACGCCACGCGACCGAGAATCATGTCGCGGTACATGACGAAATCGCCGAGCAAGCTGTACAACGGATGCTGAAACGTCGCCGGGCGGTTTTTTTCAAAAAAGAAGTGGCCGATCCAGGCAAAGCTGTAACCGGCCACAGGCAGTGCCAGCAACAGCAGCCAGGCACTCTTGGCGATGCTCAGGGCGAGAATGAAGATGACCAGAGAAGTGCCGATGAAATGCAGACGACGGCAGGTGCTGTTGCTGTGCTCGGCGAGGTAATACGGGTAGAACTCGGCGAAGCTGTTGAACTGCTTGATGTTTTCCACGACCGCGCTCTCTGTGGTGATTGTTCTGGCGACAAGTTGTGCGTTGGGTAGCTTATTTGAGTCTAGAGTGATCATTGGCGTGGGCCAGTGACAATCGGCGCCACTTTAGTATCCTTCGCAAATAGGGCGGTTATCTGCAGCCCGTCATGTAAAAGAATAACAACCATGAGCGAACGAACGACTTCTGCAAGCTGGGCGATGGGGATTGTCAAAGCACTGGAGATGGACGGCCTGGATTGCCGGGTTCTGTTCAAGCAGCTGGGGCTGGACTTCAGCGCCCTCGAAGATCCCGATGCGCGTTTCCCGCAGGACTCCATGACCCGGCTTTGGCAGCGCGCGGTCGAGGTTTCCGGCAACCCGGCGATCGGCCTGAACATGGGCAAAGTGGTGCGCCCGGCCTCGTTTCACGTCGCCGGCTATGCGCTGATGTCGAGCAATACGCTGGCTGAAGGCTTCCAGCGTCTGGTGCGCTATCAACGCATCATTGCCGAAAGCGCCGACCTGAGCTTTCGCCTGCTCGATGAAGGTTACGCGCTGATTCTCACCGTGCACGGCGATCATCTGCCGCCGACCCGGCAGAGCGCCGAAGCCTCACTGGCCTGCGCACTGGCGCTGTGCGGCTGGCTGACCGGGCGCCCGCTGCACCCGGTCAAAGTGTTAGTTCAGGGCGATCAGCCGACAAACCTGCAACCTTATAAAGAAGCCTTTCACGCACCGTTGGTGTTCAACGCGCCATACGATGCGTTGATCTTCGAACGTGCCGATATGGAAGCACCATTGCCCACCGCCAACGAAGCCATGGCGCTGTTGCATGACCGTTTTGCCGGGGAATATCTGGCGCGGTTTTCCGAGAGCCGCGTGACGCACCGGGCACGGCAGGTGCTGTGTCGTTTGCTGCCCCAGGGCGAGCCCAAGCGCGACACCGTGGCTCAGACATTGCACCTCTCCCAGCGCACGTTGCAGCGGCGTTTGCAGGAGGAGGGCACCAGTTTTCAGCAATTGCTCGACGACACCCGCCGCGAACTCGCCGAACAATATCTGGCGCAACCGAGCATGACCTTGCTGGAGATCGCTTACCTGCTGGGCTTTGCCGACCCGAGCAACTTCTTCCGCGCGTTTCGCCGCTGGTTCGACACCACGCCAGGCGAATACCGCCTACGCCTGACGCAAGTGCCGGACGCGGTCAATGACGCCAGAACGCCGGAATACACAGCACAAACACCGTAATGATCTCCAGTCGGCCGAGCAGCATGCCGAACGACAGAATCCACTTCGCCGCATCCGGCAGCGTCGCGAAGTTGCCGGCCGGGCCGATGGTTTCGCCCAGGCCCGGGCCGACGCCGGACACGGTGCTGGCGGCGCCGGTCAGCGCGGTCATCCAGTCGACCCCGAGCAGCGACAGCAGCAGGGCGATCACGCAGATGGTGATAGCGAAGAAGAACGAGAAGGTCAGGATCGAACGGACGATCTCTTCGTCGAGGCGGTGGCCGTTGTACTTCTGCTTGATCACCGCGCGCGGGTGGATCAGTTGATTGAGGTTGGCCTTGAGCAGGATATACGCGACCTGGAAACGGAAAATCTTGATCCCGCCCGCCGTCGAACCTGAGCAACCGCCGACAAAGCCCAGGTAGAAAAACAGCATCAGCGAGAAGTTGCCCCACAGGCTGTAGTCGCCGAGGGCGAAACCGGTGGTGGTGACCACCGAGGTCACGTTCAGCGCCACATGCCGCAGCGCTTCCAGCCAATGCAGCTTTGTGGTCCACCAGTACCAGGTGCCGAGCACCAGCCAGGTCACCAGCAACATCGCCAGCAAACCCTGCACCTGTTGATCCCTGATCAACGCCCGGCGGTTGCCGCGCAGCGTCGCCACGTACAGGGTGAATGGCAGGCTGCCGAGGATCATGATGACGATGGCCACCCAGTGCACCGCCGGTTGCGTCCACTTGGCCAGCGACTGGTCGGAGGTCGAGAAACCACCGGTGGAAATCGCCGACATCGCGTGGTTGATCGCATCGAACGGGCTCATCCCGGCCCACCAGAATGCCAGGCTGCCGAGAATGGTGATGCCGACGTAGGCCGCCACGATCAGCCGCGCCACCATGTGCGAGCGCGGCATGACCTTTTCCGAGCGGTCCGAGGATTCAGTCTGGAACAGGCGCATGCCACCGATACGCAGCAGCGGCAGAATCGCCACCGCCATGCCGATGAAGCCGATGCCGCCGATCCAGTGCAGCAGCGACCGCCACATCAGAATTCCCGGCGACATGTTGTCCAGGCCGTTGAGCACGGTAGAGCCGGTGGCGGTGATGCCGGACATGCTTTCGAAGAACGAGTCGGTGTAGCTGATGTGCTGGGTCAGCAGAAACGGCAGCGCGGCGAAAATGCACACCACCAGCCAACTGCTGACTGTCAGCAGGTACATGTCGCGCGGGCGCAGGTGAATGTGTTCCGGTCTCCCGGGAATCACCAGAGCGAGGCCGGCGATAAAGGTGATCATGCTCGCCCAGAGGAACGACGGCAGGTCGCTGGTGCGCTCGAAAATCACCAGCGTGGCCATCGGCACGACCATTGCCACAGCCAGGGTGATCAGGAAGATGCCGATGATGAAACCAATGATCCGTAAGGTCGGCAACGCCATGAAATCCGCTCGGGCTGATGGGAGAAGGGCGCCATTCTACCTGTGGGGCAAGGCATGTAAACCGGCAGGCGCTGCGCAGATGAAGCTAGAATAGCCGCACATTTTTCAAAGGAGGTGGCCGATGCAGGCTCTCGACGCGTTGCTCAACCGTGTTTCCGTTCCCCGCCTGGTCGAACCGGCCCCCACTGCCGAGCAGCGCGAAGCCCTGTTCGGCGCGGCCTTGCGGGCCCCGGATCACGGACATTTGCAGCCGTACCGCTTTTTGACCGTCGAAGGCGCGGCGCGTGAGCAAATGGGCGAGCTGCTGGCCGAGGCGGCCCGCCAGCAGGGCGGCGAAGTCACCGACGCTATGATCGACAAGGCCCGCAACGGCCCACTGCGCGCGCCGCTGGTGGTTGTGGTCATCGCAAAATTGCAGGAACACGTGAAATATCCGAAGGCTGAGCAACTGCTCACGGCCGGCTGCGCGGCCCACGGGATTTTGCTCGCGGCGTATGCGCAGGGGATTGGCGCGGTGTGGCGCACCGGGGATCTGGCGTACTCAAAGCATGTGGCCGAAGGCTTGGGACTGGTGGAAGGCGAGGAAGTGATCGCGTTTCTCTATCTCGGCACGCCGCAGAAAGAGCCGCGCGTGGCGGAGAAGGTTGATCTGGCTGAGTTCGTCAGCGCCTGGCCAGGTAAGGCTTAAGATCAAAAGATCGCAGCCTTCGGCAGCTCCTACAAGTGTTCACATGACGTTGTAGAAGCTGCAGAAGGCTGCGATCTTTTTTGTCTTACCGTAAACCTACGGCTGAACGATAACTCCCGGCACCAGCGGCAATTCCAGACTCGCCACAAAGCCACCCTGCGGATGATTGGCCAGCGTCAGCGTGCCGCCATGCCGTTCCGCCGCGCGTTTGGCAATCGCCAGACCCAAGCCATGGCCGGCAGCAGTTTGCCCCGGCGCCCGGTAAAACGGTTCGCCCAACTGACTCAGATGTTCCGTCTGCACCCCCGGCCCGTGGTCGCGCACGCTGATGACAATCCGCTCACCCTGCCGCGCAGCCTGCAATTCGATCGGCTGATCGCTCGGGTTGAAGCGCTGGGCGTTGCGCAGCAGATTATCCACCGCGCGTTCGATCATCGTCGGCCAACCTTTGAGATTCAGCTGCGGCTCGGTTTGCAGGCGCACGGTCTGCTCGGGGGAGCTGAGCTGCGCATCCTTTTGCAGCGTGGCGAGCAACGCATTCAGGTCCACTTCTTCAGCGCTGGCGTTGTCGGCATCGACTCGTGCCAGCACCAGAATTTCACTGATCAACGCCTCCAGCCGATCGCATTCGCGGGTCAGCCGTGGCCAGAGTTTTTCGCGTTCTTCAGGATTGGCCCGTTCAGCCAAGGCCAACGCGATGCGCAGGCGCGCCAGTGGTGAGCGCAGTTCATGGGAGACATCCCGCAGCAGCTGGCGCTGACTGCCGATCAGACTTTGCAGACGCGCGCCCATGCGGTTGAAATCGGTGGCCAGTACGCCGAATTCGTCACGGCGGTTGGCCAGTTTCGCCAGGCTATTCTGCTGATAAGTCGTCTGCCCCAGATCATGCACCGCGCCGCGCAAGCGACTGAGTGGGCGAGTGATGGAGAACGTCACGAGCAAACTGAACAGGGTCAGCACCACCAGCGCAATACCCAGCGCACTCAGCGGCCAGAGCAGGCTTTCGCGGTGCCAGGCGTCGAGTTCCGGGTGTGGGATGCGGTAGATGAACAGGTAGGTGTCACCGGTTTTTTCGCTGGTGATTTCATCAGTCAGGCGCCGCCAAGGCAGGCGGCGATCGTCGTTGTTCTGCCGCGCTTCGAATGCTGCGGCGCGACGCGGGAAGGTGCCACGCACCACCGGATCGCCGGTTTCGTTGAGCACTTGAACGTCGATGTGATACTGGCGTTTGCGCTGTTCGAGGATGTCCTGGGCGGCTTCTTCGCCCTGGGCTTCGTAAGTCTGCGTCCACTCTGCCGCCAGTGTGTTGAGGCCGGGATGGCGGCTGAGGATCCACGCGTCCTGATTGAGCATGTGCCCGAGCAGGATCGACAGCCCGGCTACCAGAGCGATGGCCAGCCAGAAGCTCGCAAGAATCCGCCAGAACAGTGAACGCACAGAAACTCCTCAATCAACACACCGTTCAAATGTGGGAGCGAGCCTGTTCGCGAAGGCGTAGTGTCAGTCAATCCATCTCTGGCTGATACAGCGCTTTCGCGAGCAGGCTCGCTCCCACATTCGATTTGAATGGAACAGGCCCGACGAGGTGAGTCGTCGGGCCCAGGGTCAAGCCATTATTGCGCCTTTTGTGCCTGCTGCGCTTTCCAGGCCTTGAACTCGGCCCATTCGGCGCGGCGTTCGGCGCGTTTCTTCTGGATCTCGTCGAACTGCTTCTGTTGCTCGGGCTTAAGCAGTGCACGGACATCGGACTCGGCTTTCTTGTGGTTGGCCGCGATCTCGTCCTTCATGGCTTTCTGGTCGGCCGGCGAGAGTTTTTCCAGGTACTTGTCGACCACCTGCTTACGCTCGTGCATCTGCTCGCCCATGATCTTGCGAATCTGCTCGCGCTGTTCGCGGGTCAGGTCGAGCTGGCTGTACGGGCCTTTGCCGTGCATGCCGCCGTGCATCTGGCCGCCGTGGCGCGGGCCATCCAGCGGACCACCATCCTGCGGCATGGCCATGGCCACGGTTGGCAGAGCGGCAGCGAACATCAGAGCGATAAGAGTCTTGCGCATGGTGTATCTCCTTGTCTCGTTCCCGGATGAGTGCAGATTACGCAGATCAAGGTCAGCGGCGGTCAGCGCAGCGTAAAGCTTCGGTAAAGACGCTTCGTGCCCGGCCTTACACATATCCAGTGCAGGAGGTGCTGAAGGCTGCGATCTTTTGGATAATGCACGGGCCGAGGCTGTGATCACTCATTTAGACGACATTGTCGCTCAGCGAAAGAACAACGGCTGCGTGCCTTAACAAAGCGAATACCGAGCTTCCCTATGACTAATAAAACGTTTACCAGGCAACTCGGCCCATGGCTGATGGCAGCTTTATCGGTCAATGCGATTTTTTTGGCATTCCTGATTTTTGATCATGGTTCGCAGGGGCACGATATGAAGATGATCAAAACTAAGGAACCGTTGCTGATCGAGGGCCCAATCGGCGACGAAAATTACTACGTGCTGCCGCAGGGTACTACGCTATATCACGATAAAAGCTTTCCTGAAGGGCATGATCGTTATGTGGTGTATCTCAACCATAAGGGTACGATTGCCCACGAAGAAGTACCGATGAAGCCTGAGTACGGCGGTTCTTTTATTGATCCGCTCTGGCTGGCAAATGTTGATGCGAATACTTTGCAAGAAATTTTCAAGCGTTTTCCACTTTCCAAAAAAGACATTGCCGCTGCCATTAAGGCCAACGAGATAACCAAGGACGATTTGGCCGACATTATTCGTTCGATGCCCGATTAACCACTGCAAAGCCACCGATGGCTGCATTCCCATACAGAGCGTGGAAAAGATCAGATCCCCTTTGGAGTGAGGCTGCTCGCGATGGCACAAGAGTGTGTTGACTGACACACCGCCATCGCGAGTAGGCTCACTCCTACACGGCGCAGGTCTTATAAGCTGTAGTAGTAACCACGGCTACGCAGCGCAACGATGCGCGGGCGGCCGTCGGGGTGAGGGCCGATTTTTTTGCGCAGATTGCTGACGTGCATGTCGAGGCTGCGGTCGTACAGGGTCAGCTTGCGGCCGAGGGCCAGTTGCGCCAGTTCCTGTTTGTCCAGCGGCTCGCCGGGCTGCTTGAGCAGGGCTTCGAGCAGGCGGCTTTCGGAGACGGTCAGGGTCAGTTCTTTTTCGTCGATGCTGACCACGCCACGCACCGGGCTGAAACTCAGGTCGCCCAGTTCAAGCTGCGTCGACACGGCCGCCGGGTGGCTGCGGCGTAATACGGCGCGCAGGCGCGCGGTCAGTTCGCGGGGGTCGCAGGGTTTGGCCAGGTAATCGTCGGCGCCCAGTTCGAGGCCGAGGATGCGATCGAGCGGTTCGCCACGCGCTGACAGCATCAGCACCGGCAGGTCTGCGTGGTCGTTGCGCAGTTGCTTGAGCAATTCCAGACCGCTGCCGTCGGGCAGCATCACGTCCAGCACCACCGCCGCCGGGGCGGTTTCGGCCAACGCCTTGCGCGCGCTCTGGCCGTCGTGGCAGGCGCGCACCTGGAAGCCTTCCTGGCTCAACCAGCTACTCAGGAGTTCGCACAACTCCTGGTCATCATCAATCAGTAACAGCTCGCTCATGACTCACTCAATTTAGCCATTGCCGACGTTTTCGGCTTGCACCACTGGCAAAGATACCGCAGAGCAGCGCCAATAGCGCTACCCCGGCGCCAGTGACGAACCACTGCTGTTGATCGGTCAGCAAACGCGGCAGCGGGCTGGCCTGGGCTTCCTTGAGTTGCAGCTTCAGACGCTGGTTCTCCTGGCGCAGCCGGGCGAGCTGGGCGCTTTCGCGGGCGTTGTCGGCATTTTGCAGTTGTTTGTTCAGTTCTTCGCGCTGCTGTTCACTGGCCTTGAGCCGCTGCTGCAGCTCGGTGATCTGGCTGCCGGCGCTCAATGACAATGGCGTGGAGCTGCCACTTTCGGTGGTTTCCTCACCATGGGCGGGGGCCATGATCGACAACGTGAGCAACATCAGACACAACGGACCCTTGCGCATCGCGACACCTGTTTCCAAATGGATATTGGGCAGGTTGTCGGCAGGCAAACGAGAATAATGAGCGATTGAGAGCGCGATGAACCGAGAAGGTTCATCGCGTGGAAGGACTTAAGGCAGGACTTGCTTGAACGGCTTGACGATCACATTGGCGTAAACGCCAGCGGCGATGTACGGATCGGCATCGGCCCAGGCCTGTGCGGCGCTGAGGGAGTCGAACTCGGCGACGATCAGGCTGCCGGTGAAACCCGCTGCGCCCGGATCATTGCTGTCGACGGCCGGATGCGGGCCGGCCAGCACGATGCGGCCTTCGCCCTTGAGCGCTTGCAGGCGTTCCAGATGCGCCGGGCGCGCCGACAGGCGAGCTTCGAGCGAGTTGGCAACGTCGGTGGCAATGATGGCGTAGAGCATGTCAGTCCTCGGTTTTTGGCGTTGTGGTATCGGTGTCATGCAGATGGCGCGACAGGTAGATGCCCTGTGCGACCAGGAACAGCACGGTCATGCCCAGGCTGCCGAACACCTTGAAATCAACCCAGATGCTCTGGAAAGTGAAGGCGACGAACAGGTTGGCGGCGCCGCAGAACAGGAAGAACGCGATCCAGGCGATGTTCAGGCGCGTCCAGACCGGGTCCGGCAAGGTCAGCGCGTGGCCCATGATGCGTTTGATCAGCAGGCGGTCACCGATGAAGTGGCTGCCGATGAACGCTGCTGCAAACAACCAGTTGACCACCGGCGCTTTCCATTTCAGGAAGGTTTCGCTGTGGAAGGCCAGCGTCAGGCTGCCGAATACCAGGCAGGCGATCAGCGTCAGCCACTGGCTCTTTTCCAGCTTGCGCTGCTTGATGAACAGCGCGCCGTACACCACCAGGGAGCTGATGATCAGCATCGCCGTGGCGCTGTAGATACCGCCTACGGTCACTTGCTGGCCGGCAATGTCGACGACCCGTGGATCAAGTTTGTAAACGATGAAGAACAGCAGAAGCGGGATGAAATCGATGAATTGTTTCACAGTGAGAGCCAGAAGCTGGATGTGGCGGCATAATAACAAACATATGGGCGCGCGATAGCGCCAGCTGATTTGAGGTTACAACTCCCCGTGAATGTTGATTTGCACTGCCACAGCACGGCCTCCGATGGCGCCCTGGCGCCTGCGGTTCTGGTAGCGCGTGCGTTCGAAAATGGCGTGCGAGTCCTGGCGTTGACCGACCACGACACCCTCGAAGGCCTCGCCGAAGCGCGTACGGCGGCCGCCGAGTTGGGCATGCAACTGGTAAACGGCGTCGAATTGTCCTGCACTTGGGGCGGGGCGACCATTCATGTGCTGGGCTACGGTTTCGACGTCAACGCCGCGCCGTTAGTCGAAGCGATCGCGAAATTGCACGATGGCCGCTGGCTGCGGTCGGAAGAAATAAGCCGCAAGCTCGCTCTGAAGGGCATGCCCGGGGCCCTCGACGGCGCCCGGCAGATCCAGCAGGAATTGGGCGACAGCGGCAACGCGCCGGCCCGGCCGCATTTCGCTGACTGGATGGTGCGTGAAGGTTATGTAAAGGATCGCGCCGAGGCGTTTCGCAAATGGCTCGGCGCCGGCAAGCTCGGCGACGTCAAGCTGCACTGGCCGACCCTGGAAGACACCGTCGGCACCCTGCGCGCCGCCGGTGCCTGGGTCAGCCTGGCGCATCCATGGCACTACGATTTCACGCGTAGCAAACGCCGAAAGCTGATTGCCGACTATATTCAAGCAGGCGGGCATGCTATCGAGGTGGTCAATGGCCATCAGCCCGCAGAACAGGTGGGCAGCCTGGCGATCCTTGCCCGTGAGTTCGGTCTGCTGGTCAGCGCCGGCAGTGACTTCCATGGCCCTGGCGGCTGGTCCGAGATCGGCCAGTACCGGCCGGTTCCCGAGGACCTTCCACCCCTGTGGTGTCGGTTCAAACATGACACAGATATTGCCGCCGTCTGAACAGGTAGAGAATGTGAGTCAATTTTTCCAGATACATCCGGAAAACCCGCAAGCGCGCCTGATCAAACAGGCGGTCGAGATCATCCGCAAGGGCGGGGTGGTGATTTATCCCACGGACTCGTCCTACGCGATCGGTTGCCAGATCGGCGACAAGACCGCCATCGAACGTGTGCGACGGCTGCGTCAGCTCGATGAAAAGCATAACTTCGCGCTGATCTGCAGCGACCTGTCGCAGTTGGGCAATTACGCCAAGATCGACACCGGCACCTTCCGCATTCTCAAGGCGCACCTGCCGGGGCCTTACACTTTTATTCTCAATGCCACCCGCGAAGTGCCGCGCCTGTTGCTGCATCCCAAGAAACGCACCATCGGCCTGCGCGTGCCAAGCCATCCGATCGCCCTGGCGCTGCTGGCCGAGCTCGGCGAGCCGCTGATGAGCGTGACGCTGATCATGCCCGGCGACGAAGACCCACTGAGCGATCCGTATGAAATGCGCCAGTTGCTTGAGCATCAGGTCGATCTGATCATCGACGGCGGCTTTGGCGGCATCAAGGCCTCGACGGTGATTGACCTGACCGGCGACGACCCGGAAGTGGTCCGCGTCGGTTGCGGCGATCCGACGCCGTTCATGGTCGAGGCCTGAATGTCCGCAGTGGAAACCGTGGTCGATCCCCAGGCCGGCGCCCAGCAGGAACTGCCGTTCGCGATGGTCTATGGCCAGGCGGTCATGGAAATGCCGCTGGACCTGTACATCCCGCCGGATGCGCTGGAAGTCTTCCTTGAAGCCTTCGAAGGTCCGCTCGACCTGCTGCTGTATCTGATCCGCAAACAGAACATCAATATCCTCGACATCCCCGTGGCGGAAATCACCCGCCAGTACATGGGCTACGTCGAGTTGATGCAGTCGGTGCGGCTGGAACTGGCCGCCGAATATCTGGTGATGGCGGCGATGCTCGCCGAGATCAAATCGCGCATGCTCCTGCCGCGCGCCGAAACTGTCGAAGATGAAGAAGACGACCCGCGCGCCGAACTGATCCGCCGCTTGCAGGAATACGAGCGCTTCAAGGCTGCTGCCGAAGGTATTGATGGTCTGAGCCGGGTCGGTCGCGATGTGATCGTGCCCAAGCTCGACGCCCCGGAAGCACGGGCGCGTAAACTGCTGCCGGACGTGGCGCTGGAAGAGATTTTGATGTGCATGGCCGAAGTGCTGCGCCGTGGCGACATGTTCGAAAGCCACCAAGTCAGCCGCGAAGCGCTGTCCACCCGCGAGCGCATGAGCGATGTGTTGGAACGGCTCAAGGGCGGCGGCTTCGTACCGTTTGTCGAGCTGTTCACCGCCGAAGAAGGCCGCCTGGGTGTGGTAGTGACTTTTATGGCGATCCTTGAACTGGTCAAGGAATCCTTGGTCGAGCTGGTGCAGAATGAGCCGTTCGCCGCGATCCACGTGCGAGCCCGAGCCGAATAACGAGTCGAAACATGAACCTGACTGAACCCCGCGAGCTGGCGCCCCTGCTTGAAGCCTTTCTGTTGGCCTCGGGAAAACCGCAATCACTTGAGCGCCTGTTTGAACTGTTCGAAGAAGGCGAGCGGCCGGAGCCGGCGGTCTTCAAGAAAGCCCTGACCCTGCTCGGCAAATCCTGCGAGGGCCGTGCCTTCGAGCTCAAGGAGGTGTCGTCGGGCTACCGCTTGCAGATCCGCGAGAAGTTCTCGCCGTGGGTCGGCCGTCTCTGGGAAGAGCGCCCGCAGCGCTATTCCCGGGCCTTGCTGGAAACCATCGCGTTGATCGCCTATCGGCAGCCGATCACCCGTGGCGAAATCGAAGACGTGCGTGGCGTCGCGGTCAACAGCAACATCGTCAAAACCTTGCTCGAACGTGAGTGGATCCGCGTCGTCGGTTACCGCGACGTGCCGGGCAAACCGGCGATGTTCGCCACGACCAAGGCGTTTCTCGACCACTTCAACCTGAAAAACCTCGAAGACCTGCCGCCGCTGGCCGAACTGCGCGAGATGGAAGCCGAACCGGTGCTCGACTTCGACGACGTGCCGGTACCGCAGAGTCTGCAGGAGCTGGCCGACGCCAGCGCCGAACCGGAGGAGGAGAAGGAAGAAACCAGTTTCCATTCCCTGCTGCTGGAGCTGGACAGCATGGAGGAGGGGATCAAGACCGACTTCGACGATCTGCTGCGTGATGCGGTGGATGGCGAAGCGCCGGTGTCTGTGCCCGAGATTATTCAACCGGTTGTTGAGCTTGAAGTGGAACTTGAAGCCGCGCCCGACGCCGAACCGGAAGAAGATATTCTCGGCGTCGCCGAGGCTCGCGAGAAACTCCTGGCCGCTGTCGCTGCCCTCGAACAGCCGGAACCGGAACTCAGCGAAGAAGAAGCCGAAGCCCGCGCACTGGCCGAGGCGATTGAAGCCGAACGGCGCGAGTTCGAAGACTGACCCGCGCCGAAAAGATCGCAGCCTTCGGCAGCTCCTACAGGGGACGCATTCCAATGTAGGAGCTGCCGAAGGCTGCGATCTTTTGATCTTCCAAAGGTATCCCAATGAGCTCAACCAAAGACCCCTGCATCAGCCTCTGCAAATTCTCCGACGACATCTGCCTCGGTTGCGGTCGCAGCAAGCGCGAGATCAAGGCCTGGAAGAAACTCGACAAGGACGATAAACGCGCGGTGCTGGCTGAAGCCGCGCTGCGCCTGATCAAACTGGGTGGTGCCGGTCGGCGGAAAAAGAAATAACTGTTGATCGATCAGCTAGTCTCTGATGCGCGACGGCGCACATCCGCGTATGATTCGCGACCCTTCGCCGATCCCTTCGGCCGAACACCAGTTTCCAATGCTTCAGGCGCCGCCTGAACAGACCACACCGGGAGGTGCCCAGATGAGTGACATCAATCAGAAAGACGACCAGGAAATCGGCCCAGCAGGCGAAAAGCTGCAGAAAGTCCTCGCCCGTATCGGCGTCGGCTCGCGCCGTGACGTCGAAGCCTGGATCAGCCAGGGCCGGATCAAGGTCAATGGCAAAGACGCCACCCTCGGCCTGCGTGTCGACATGCACGACGCCATTACCATCGATGGCAAAGTGATCAAACGCGAAGAGGCGGCCGAATCGGTGCGCCGCGTGATCATGTACAACAAGCCTGACGGCGAGATCTGCACCCGTGACGACCCGGAAGGCCGTCCGACCGTGTTCGACAAACTGCCGCGTCCAAAAGAAGGCCGCTGGATCAACATCGGCCGTCTCGACATCAACACCACCGGTCTGCTGATGTTCACCACTGACGGTGAGTTGGCCAACCGCCTGATGCACCCGTCCTACGAGATGGACCGCGAGTACGCCGTGCGTGTACGCGGTGAGGTCGATGACGAGATGATCGAACGCCTCAAGGCAGGCGTGGTGCTGGAAGACGGTCCGGCGCGTTTTACCGACATTCAACAGGCGCCGGGCGGTGAAGGCTTCAACCACTGGTACCACTGCGTGGTCATGGAAGGGCGCAACCGTGAAGTACGTCGTCTGTGGGAATCGCAGGGTCTGGTGGTCAGCCGTCTGAAGCGTGTGCGTTTCGGTCCGGTGTTCCTCAATTCCGACCTGCCGATGGGCCGCTGGCGCGAAATGAGCCAGTACGAAGTCGACGTGCTCAGCGCCGAAGTCGGCCTGACGCCGGTGGCAATGCCGCAGCTGAATGCCAAGAGCAAGGACAAGCTCGAACGCATGCAGCGCAAATCGTCGCGGCCGATGGCCAAAACCGAGCGCGTGCGTACCCTGCGTCCAGCCGCTGGCGCACCGACCGCGCCGCGCCCGAGCCGTGAGCCGCAGATTGAAGGCGAGCGTCCAGGTCGCAAGCCGGTTGCCCGTGACGGCGAGCGCGCACCGCGTCCGGCCAATGGTCGTACCGAGCGTGGCGAACGCGGCGCTCCTGCCGGTCGCGGTACGCCAGTAGCGGATCGTCCAGCCGATACCACCAATAAGCGCCCGGCCAAACCGGCGCCGAAGCGTCCTGGGATCAAACTGGTCGACGGTGACAAACCCTCGGGCAAGCGCCGCGGCGCCCCGGCCGGTTCCGGTCAGCGCCCGGGTTTTGGACGCAAGAAACCGGAATAAGGCAGCTGTGAGTTACTAGCTGCAAGCTTCGAGCTGAAGCAAAAGCGCCAACCTTCGGGTTGGCGTTTTTTTTCGTCTGGCGAAAGATTTGTATTGCCTGACCCGGCCCCTTCGCGGGCAAGCCCGCTCCCACAGGTTTCATTGGTGTACGTAATATCTGTGAACAACTCAAAACCCTGTGGGAGCGGGCTTGCCCGCGAAGAGGCCAGTAGTAGCACCATCAACTTCAGGCTAGAACACAAACCGCCCATCAAACACCGGCTTGTCATCCAGCGCCAACACCCCACCCGAAAAGATCAGGTCCAGGTGATGACTGCCCTTGGCGCCACCGCCTAATCCAAGATGCAACCCGCAATGCCGCTCCTCAAACCCGGCATTGCGCGCATACAGGTCCTTCACGCCTTCGTTGGTGCCAATCCCCAGTTCCTCGATCCGCCGGTTCGACGGGTTGGCGTCCAGGTATTTGTTGAAGTCGTGTTCCAGCCCCGGCACGTCGGTGGCGATGCGGCTGATGGTCGAGTTCTCGATCCACAACTCCAGCGGCGATTCCAGCACGCCGTACTTGCGCGCGAACGGGATGGTGCTGAGGAAGGTGCCCTTGAACTTCACGTGGCCATTGATGGCTTCGCTGTGGGTGGCGATTTCCCCGGGAGCGAGGTCGAAGTTGCCGACGCCGTTGATGTCGGTCCACTTCTTGATGCTGCTCATCGGCGTTTCGAACCATGAGCCGTGGTCATCCTTGAAACTCAGCGTGGTCGCCTGGGACATGCGCTGGATCAGGTGACTGTTGAGCCCGGCGATGCGCTGTGGGGTGATGCTGAAAGTGTCGTAGAAATAGTCGCCGTAATCCTTGAACAGCAGCGACTTCTTCCAGTTTTCCGCCATCACCGCTTGCAGCGCACGAACGAACTCCGGGCCGTCGGGGCGTGGGTTGGGCAGGGTGGAAGAGTCGTAGAAGAAAATGTACAGATCGCTGTCGGCAATCGCCTCGGACAGCGCTGCGGTGCTTTCCAGGTCCAGACGCCGGGCGCTGAACTGAAAGCGCGGATGCTCGCCGGCCTGTTCGGCAATGGCGCCGGTCAGGGCTTCGTAGTCGGCGGTGTGGCCGAGCATGACCTTCGCCGAGTCGAGGCCGGCAAGGGCAGGGTGATGTTCGAGGTAGTAAAGGAAATGCGAGATGGCGCGGGGCTTGTCCATGAATCCTCCCTGACTGACCGGGAAATGAAGCGGCAGGCACGACCGGCCGGACCGTGCCTGCCCGGGATGACTTACAGAGGCCACATCGCCGTGCCGAACGGAACCACCGCGTCGGCTTGCATCATTTCCACAGCGGCCTCATGGGTTGGCGCTTCAAACCATTCGTCCAGTTGCAGTTCGGTATCCAAGTCTTTTTCCAGTGCTTGCATGGTCGATCTCCTAGAGAATTTCACGGTTTATGACTGACCGGTCGAGGTGGCCGGTGAGACGTGAAAAACCTAGTTGAGGGTTTTTTGGATTGCAAAAATTTATCCATTTAATTTTTAAATAGACTTTTTGTTCTGTTTTCAGGGATGAGTTTTCTTGTTTTAAAACAGAAAACTGGATTGGTGGATTCAATAGCAAGCTAGCGACCGTCAAGAAGCAGACGTCCTTCGGATATTTCTGATTCGGAAAATTTACGTTACGCGTTGTAAAGAAAACCTGACGATCTTGGCCCGCCCACGTGGTCATTTCCCGTCTCGCTCTCCGTTGTAAGGAAAAGCTTCCGTAACCGGCCGGAGCGTGCGCCACGCAGGGCTCTGGCGCGCTTGTTTCAAGCGTTCAGGCAAGGTGTGATGCGCCCCATGCCTGTCGTGCAGGCGAATAACAAGAAGGAGGCGCAATGAACGCCGCGACTGATTTCCACTTCTCCCCGTGGGACGGTTTTTTCCTCGTCCCCGCCGATGGCCTGCAAAGGCCTGACTCAGATTTTGCAGCCGCTCGAGACTGTCGAGGCGGACACACGCAATCCCGGCAACCGACACGCTGATCAGGCGGGTCTGGCAGCAGGGGGTTAGCGGTGTACAATGCGCCGCGTTTTAACTGTGACCCTCTGCGTAATCGCAAAAATCTCGAGGCTATCCGCCTTGTTCACTCCGCCGCGCCACAAGCGTGCCGGGTTCGATTTCGTCACAGATAAAAACAAACAGGTGACGCATGACCGTTGTAAATGAGCTGAACTCCTGGTGCCTGCGCTGGGGTTTGATCGGGGCTGCCTGAAATCGCAACCTTGCAGCAACGTCTACTGAACATCATCAAACCTTGCGTGAGACCTTTTTCATGAGTGGACAACCCTCGCAATCAGGCGAGCTTAAACGCGGCCTGAAAAATCGCCATATTCAACTGATCGCCCTCGGTGGCGCGATCGGTACCGGATTGTTCCTCGGTTCTGCCGGGGTACTGAAATCCGCCGGGCCGTCGATGATCCTCGGCTACGCCATCTGCGGCTTCATCGCCTTCATGATCATGCGCCAGCTCGGCGAAATGATCGTCGAAGAGCCGGTGGCCGGCTCCTTCAGCCATTTCGCGCACAAGTACTGGGGCGGTTTTGCCGGTTTTCTCTCGGGCTGGAACTGCTGGATTCTGTACATTCTGGTGGGCATGTCGGAGCTGACAGCGGTTGGCAAGTACATCCATTACTGGGCGCCGGACATCCCGACCTGGGTCTCCGCTGCCGCATTCTTCGTGCTGATCAACGCGATCAACCTGGCCAACGTCAAAGTCTTCGGTGAGGCCGAATTCTGGTTTGCGATCATCAAGGTCGTGGCCATCGTCGGCATGATCGCCCTGGGCAGCTACTTGCTGGTCAGCGGCCACGGCGGCCCGCAAGCCTCGGTGAGCAACCTGTGGTCCCACGGCGGTTTCTTCCCCAATGGGGTGAGCGGTCTGGTGATGGCCATGGCGATCATCATGTTCTCCTTCGGCGGTCTGGAAATGCTCGGTTTCACCGCTGCTGAAGCCGACAAACCGAAAACCGTGATCCCGAAAGCGATCAACCAGGTGATCTACCGCATCCTGATTTTCTACATCGGCGCGCTGGTGATCCTGCTGTCGCTGACCCCGTGGGACAGCCTGCTGGAAACCCTCAACGCGTCCGGCGATTCCTACAGCGGCAGCCCGTTCGTCCAGGTGTTTTCGATGCTCGGCAGCAACACCGCCGCGCACATCCTCAACTTCGTCGTGCTGACCGCCGCGCTGTCGGTATACAACAGCGGCACCTACTGCAACAGCCGCATGCTGCTGGGTATGGCCGAGCAGGGCGATGCGCCGAAAGGCCTGGCGAAGATCGACAAGCGCGGCGTGCCGGTGCGCTCGATTCTGGCTTCGGCGGCAGTGACGCTGGTTGCCGTGTTGCTCAACTATCTGATCCCGCAACACGCGCTGGAACTGCTGATGTCGCTGGTGGTTGCGACGCTGGTGATCAACTGGGCGATGATCAGCTACTCGCACTTCAAGTTTCGCCAGCACATGAACCAGACCAGGCAGACGCCGCTGTTCAAGGCGTTGTGGTATCCGTACGGCAACTTCGTCTGCCTGGCGTTCGTGGTGTTCATCCTCGGCGTGATGCTGCTGATCCCGGGGATTCAGATCTCGGTGTACGCGATTCCGGTGTGGGTGGTGTTCATGTGGGTCTGCTACCTGATCAAGAACAAACGCAGTGCCCAGCAGGCGCTGCCAGTGATCGCCAAGTAACCGCTCAAGCAGAAACAGCAAACCCGGCCAAGTGCCGGGTTTGTTGTTTTGAAATGGAAAAATCTGGCACCACACCGAACCCTGTGGGAGCGAGCCTGCTCGCGAAAGCGGTCCATCAGAAACATCTGCATCGACTGACACACCGCCTTCGCGAGCAGGCTCGCTCCCACAGAGGTTGAGTGAATCAGGTTATCCTGCACCCTCTGATTACGGACGCTTTTCCATGCTGGTGATTTCCAACAACGTGCATCTGCCGGATGCCGAGATCGAATTGACCGCCATCCGCGCGCAAGGCGCCGGTGGGCAGAACGTCAACAAGGTTTCCAGCGCCATGCATTTGCGCTTCGACATTCCCAACTCGTCATTGCCGGAGTTCTACAAGGAGCGCCTGCTGGCACTGCGTGACAGCCGTATCACCAGCGATGGCGTGCTGATCATCAAGGCGCAGCAATATCGCACCCAGGAAGCCAACCGCGCCGATGCGCTGGAGCGGCTGGTCGAGCTGATTCTCAGTGCCACCAAAGTCGAAAAGAAACGCCGTCCGACCAAACCGACCCTCGGCTCGAAAAAGCGTCGACTGGAGTCGAAAACCAAGCGCGGCAGCATCAAGGCCGGGCGCGGCAAAGTGGACTTCTAGACTTCGCGATACTTCGCCGTGTGCTTGTACAGATAAACGCTCAAGCCAAGGCCGCTCAACGCCGCGAAAGCCGCGAACAGAAAGATCGAAGCAAAGCCGAATCCTGCTGCGATCGCCCCGGCCAGCGGCCCGGTGATCCCCAGCGACAAATCAATGAACAGCGAATAGGCACCGACCGCCGCGCCACGGCTCGAGGCCGGCACCAGATTCACTGCTTCCACGCCCAGCGCCGGGAATACCAGCGAGAAGCCAAAGCCGCTCAGCGCCGCGCCGGCCAGTGCCCAATGCGCATCCGGTGCGATCCATAGCAGCAACAACCCCAATGTTTCCACCGACAGGCAGGCGATCGCCACGCGGAAGCCGCCGAGGCGGTTGATCAAGTTGCCGAACAGCAGTCGCGCGCCGATGAAGCTGGCGCCGAACAGGCTCAGGCACAGCACGGCGTTGTCCCAGTGCTGGGTCGCGTAATAGAGGGTGATGAAAGTGGCGATGGTGCCGAAGCCGATCGAACCCAGCGCCAGACCGCAGCCGTGAGGGAATACTTTGCCGAGTACATGCATGAACGGCAGACGTTCACCGGCAACAATCGGCGCAGCGGTTTTTGGCCATGCCAGCGCCAGACCGAGCAAAGCGAGAAGGATGATGCTCACGCCCATGCTCCACAAACCCAGCCGGCTCACCAGCCAGACACCGAACGGCGCGCCGATCGCCAGGGCGCCGTAACTGGCGATGCCGTTCCAGGAAATCACCTTGGCGGTATTCGCCGCGCCGACGCGGCCGATGCCCCAGCCAATCGAGCCGGAGCCGACCAGGCTTTCCGCGCTGCCCAATACCAGACGGCCGATCAACAGACTGATCAGGCTCAGCAGCGGCAGGTTCGGCGTCCACGCCGAAATCAGCATGAACACACCGCTCAAGCCGCAACCAGCGAGGCCGATCATCACTGCGCGTTTGCTGCCCTGGTTGTCGATGATCTTGCTGGCATACGGGCGGCTGAGCAGGGTGGCGAGGTATTGCACGCTGATCACCAGCCCGGCGATGACTGCGCCGAAACCAAGATCGCTGTGGACGTAACCCGGCAACACGGCGAGCGGGATGCCGATGTTCAGGTAACCGATAAAGGTGAAGAGGACGATGGAAACCACTTGCAGCGTAACCGCCAGCGGGCGCTGGGGTTCGGATATAGACGACATGGGTAACGATCCACGGGAGCAGCAGATTAGATAGGCTGCTCATGATACCGGCGTGAACCGCTCAGGGGCGTGGAAAAGTAAAACTATTTGCCGGGCGGCGTTTTCAGGATTTCGCCGGAGCGACCAATTGCGTGGTGACGAGGGCGGCGAGGGCGTTTTCTTCGCTGCCGAAACGCTCGAGCAGCGCAGCCTGTTTCTCGGGCGAGAGGCGATTCCAGATCTCGATCATTTTCTCGGTGGTGCCGATCAGCACGGCAGCTTGGCTTTCGGAGAATTCGTCGGTCATGGCGGGCTCGGGTTTCAGGCAGTGTGGAAAGCGCATGTTAGCGCTTTCCACACGGTCTGTACGGCGGGTCTTACTCTTCGCTGTCGGCTTTGCGGCTGTCAGCGGCTTCTTGCGGCTCGGGCTTTTCGGCGCCGGCGTGTTGCGGGGTCGTCTGCTCAGGTACGTGCAGGCTTGGGAAGGGGAGATTGGGAATCTCGTGCATGGGTGCGCTCCTCGCTAAGTCTGTTGATAGATCAGGTGCTCCGCGCTTTACAAAGCCTGCGCAGGATACAGCAGGAAAAATGACAATCAGACTTTTAATTCAAATTAATGCGACAGATGGCCGCAGGGAGGAAGCCAGAAGGTCACCGCAGAAACAAATGTAGGAGCTGCCGAAGGCTGCGATCTTTTGATCTTGTATTTAAAAGCAGAATCAAAAGATCGCAGCCTTCGGCAGCTCCTACAGGTTATTGCAGTGTCTGACTACTTGCAGGCGTCAGCGATGGCTTCGGCCAGCAAGGCGAGCCGGGTGGCGTCGATGCCGGCGACGTTGGCCCGGCCGGAGCTGACCATGTACACGCTGTGTCGCTCGCGCAGGTGTTTAACCTGTTCCGGCGACAGGCCGGTGTAGGAGAACATCCCGCGTTGCACGCCAATGTGCGCAAAACGCTCGCGCAAACCGTGGGGTTCCAGTGCCTCGACCAAGCCGCTGCGCAACTGCGCGATCCGCAAGCGCATGGCTTCCACTTCATCAGCCCAGCGCGCTTTCAGCTCTGGGTCGGCGAGGATGGTTGCGACCACCGCCGCACCGTGATCCGGCGGCGTCGACCACAGGTTGCGGGCGATGTTGGCCAGTTGGCTGCGGATGTCGATGAGCTTGTCGGCGCTGGTCGCGCAGACGATCAGCGCACCGGTGCGGTCGCGGTACAGGCCGAAGTTCTTCGAGCAGGAACTGGTGATCAGCAGCTCCGGCACTTGTGCCGCGAACAGCCGGGTCGACCAGGCGTCCTGCTCCAGGCCATCACCAAAACCCTGATAAGCAAAGTCGATCAGCGGCAGCAGATCGCGGCTGCGCACCACTTCCAGCACGCGCTTCCAGTCGTCATGGCTCAGGTCGAAACCGGTCGGGTTGTGGCAGCAGGCATGCAGCAGCACGACGTCACCCTTCGGCACTTCCTTGAGCACGGCGAGCATGGCTTCGACGTCGAGGCGGTTGTCACTGCCGACGTACGGGTAGTGGCTGACCTTGACCCTGGCGGCGGCGAAAATGGTTTCGTGAATCGGCCAGGTCGGGTTGCTCAACCACACGCCCTTGCCGGGCAGGCATTGCGCAATGAAGTCTGCCGCCAGCCGCAAGGCACCGGTGCCGCCCGGGGTCTGGGTGGCGCCGGTGCGTTGTTCGGCGATCAATGCCGAGTCGCTACCGAGCACCAGTTCATTGATGACCTTGCCGAACAGCGCGTTGCCGTGGCCACCGATGTACGTCTTGGTTTCCTGGCTTTCGACCAGTCGCGCTTCGGCGATTTTCACCGCCTCGGGGATTGGCGTCAGGCCCTGGGCATCTTTATAGACGCCAACGCCGAGGTCGAACTTGCGCGGATTGGCATCCTGCGCATAGGCCTCCATCAAACCGAGAATCGGGTCGCCGGGGACCCGGCCGATGGCGTCGAAGTGCATTACTTGCGTCCTTCTGCGGTCTTGGCCACTTCGTCAGTGCGCGCGGCCATGATGAAGTCGTTGCGGTGCAGGCCTTTGATCGAGTGGCTCCACCAGGTCACAGTGACTTTGCCCCACTCGGTCAGCAGACCCGGGTGGTGACCTTCGGCTTCGGAAATCTCGCCCACGGCGTTGGTGAAGGCCAGCGCGTGTTTGAAGTTCTTGAACAGGAAAACTTTCTCCAGCTGCATGATGCCGTTGCGTACTTCGATGTTCCAGTCAGGGATCTGCTTGATCAGGACCGGCAGTTCTTCGTCGCTGACTTGTGGCGCATCGGCGCGGCAGGCTTCGCAGTGGGCTTGGTTCAAAGTCGACATGGTGTATTCCTGAAAACGAGTGTGTTTTTTATTAAAGCGCGTGTGCCGTCAATGCCGTCACGCTAAAGCAAAGTGGCGGCGACGGACAGACGCAATTGTCAGCAAAAGTCGCGGTTCAGGCGGCTTTGGGTTTCGGCGGAAATTTCGGCGCGTGCAAGCCCAACTGCATGCCCTGACGAACCATGGCCATGATGTCTTCATGGGCCACGTCGAACAGGCGCTTGAGATTGGGCAGGACGAAGTACAGCGGTTGCAGGATGTCGATGCGATACGGCGTGCGCATGGCTTCCAGCGGATCGAAGCGCTGATGCTCGGGCTCGTCCGACAGGCAGTAAACGGTTTCTTTGGGTGAAGACAGAATCCCGCCGCCGTAGATGCGCTTGCCGTGCGGGGTGTCGACCAGACCGAATTCGATGGTCATCCAGTACAGCCGCGCCAGATACACGCGCTCTTCCTTGGTCGCTTGCAGGCCGAGCTTGCCGTAGGTGTGGGTGAATTCGGCGAAATACGGGTTGGTCAGCAGCGGGCAGTGGCCGAAGATCTCGTGAAAGATGTCCGGCTCTTGCAGATAGTCGAGTTCTTCGCGGGTACGAATGAACGTGGCGACGGGGAATTGCTTGCTGGCGAGCAATTCGAAAAAGGTCTGGAAGGGAATCAGCGCTGGCACCCGGGCAACCTGCCAGCCGGTGGTCTCGCCGAGGACTTTGTTGATCTCGGCCAGTTGCGGGATGCGGTCGTGGGGCAGACCGAGTTTTTCGATACCGTCCAGGTATTCCTGGCACGCGCGACCTTCAATCACCTTCAATTGGCGAGTGATCAGCGTGTTCCACACCGCATGTTCTTCGGCGGGGTAGTCGATAAAACCTTGCGCATCGGGCTCGCGAGCCACGTATTGCGTCTGCTTCATGCTGCTCTCCTGCTAGGAAATTCGTTTTTGTTATGTCCAGCGATGGCTTAAGGAATACCCGAGAGTGACAGGGCGTGCAGCATGTTGACTGGCGTGTGCGTAGGAAAATTCGGCTCGTTTCGTAAAGTTATCGTTACGCTTTGTCGGGTAATGCGCATTTACGGTGATTGGCGGGTTTGAAAAGGGTCGGGGCTGTCACATAATCTTGACAACTATCTGCGTGCCTCGGCAGAAAAATCTGCCCCGGACGCGCCACAAAACCCTGTGGGAGCGAGCCTGCTCGCGAAAGCGGTCTGTCTGACACATCGATGTTGAATGTGCTGGCGCCTTCGCGAGCAGGCTCGCTCCCACAAGGACATGTGTTTACCTCTCAAACCTGTCGGGCCTTTTCTATGCGCATCAAAGTCCACTGCCAGAACCGCATCGGCATCCTGCGCGACATTCTCAATCTGCTGGTGGCGTACGGGATCAACGTCGCGCGCGGTGAGGTTGGCGGTGAGCATGGCAACGCGATCTACCTGCACTGCCCGAACCTGATCAACATCCAGTTCCAGGCGTTGCGGCCGAAATTCGAGGCAATCGGCGGGGTGTTCGGGGTCAAGCGCGTCGGGCTGATGCCCAGCGAGCGCCGGCATATGGAGTTGAATGCGTTGCTCGGCGCGCTGGAATTTCCGGTGCTGTCGATCGATATGGGCGGCTCGATCGTCGCGGCCAACCGCGCGGCAGCGCAGTTGCTCGGGGTGCGCGTCGATGAGGTGCCGGGGATTCCGCTGTCGCGGTACGCCGAGGATTTCGATTTGCCGGAACTGGTGCGCGCCAACAAATCGCGAATCAACGGCATGCGGGTCAAGGTCAAGGGCGACATCTTTCTTGCCGACATCGCGCCGCTGCAATCGGAGCACGATGACAGCGAGGCCATGGCCGGCGCCGTATTGACGCTGCACCGCGCCGATCGGGTCGGCGAGCGTATCTACAATGTGCGCAAACAGGAACTGCGTGGCTTCGACAGTATTTTCCAGAGTTCGAAAGTCATGGCCGCTGTGGTCCGTGAGGCGCGACGCATGGCGCCGCTGGATGCGCCGCTATTAATAGAAGGCGAAACCGGCACGGGCAAGGAACTGCTCGCGCGCGCCTGTCACCTTGCCAGTCCGCGCGGACAGTCACCGTTGATGGCGCTCAACTGCGCCGGGTTGCCGGAATCAATGGCCGAGACCGAACTGTTCGGCTACGGCCCCGGCGCCTTCGAAGGTGCGCGGGCCGAGGGCAAGCTTGGTCTGCTCGAGTTGACCGCTGGCGGCACGCTGTTTCTCGATGGCGTCGGCGAGATGAGCCCGCGTTTGCAGGTCAAATTGCTGCGCTTTCTTCAGGACGGTTGCTTCCGTCGCGTTGGCAGTGATGAAGAGGTGTATCTGGACGTGCGGGTGATCTGCGCCACCCAGGTGGACTTGTCCGAACTGTGCGCGCGGGGCGAGTTTCGTCAGGATCTCTATCACCGCTTGAACGTGCTGTCGCTGCACATCCCGCCGCTGCGCGAGTGCCTCGACGGTCTGACGCCGCTGGTTGAACATTTCCTCGATCAGGCCAGTCGGCAGATCGGCTGCCCGCTACCGAAGTTGGCCCCGGCGGCGATGGACCGCCTCAGCCATTACCACTGGCCGGGCAATGTGCGGCAACTGGAGAACGTGTTGTTCCAGGCGGTTTCGTTGTGCGACGGCGGTAAGGTCAAGGCTGAACATATCCGCCTGCCGGATTACGGCGTGCGTCAGCCACTTGGCGATTTTTCTCTCGACGGAAGTCTGGACGAGATCGTCGGGCGTTTCGAGAAAGCGGTGCTGGAGCGCTTGTATTCCGAGCATCCGAGCAGTCGGCAACTGGGCAAGCGGCTGGGTGTTTCGCACACCACCATTGCCAACAAACTGCGTGAGTATGAGGTGGGTAAAGACAGCGGAGCTTAAGATCAAAAGATCGCAGCCTTCGGCAGCTCCTACATTTGGAACGCGGTTGCCTGTAGGAGCTGCCGAAGGCTGCGATCTTTTGATCTCTTGCCGCGAAGCGGCATGACACCGCCGGTTTTTCGTCTTCGACACATTTCAAATTCCCCTCTGATCCCCTCAAGTCCCCTGTTTACCGGGTCTTCGCCTGCCAACTAAAAGTTGGTCTGCAAATTGCTTATGGCTGAGCAGTACAGCGGTGGGCGGCAAACGTCCGGCATGCAGAGGAAACACTGTGGACAAGTACCTTTATGTGGCAATGACCGGCGCCAGCCAGAACGCACTGGCGCAGCGGGCGCATGCCAACAACCTGGCGAACATTTCCACCAACGGCTTCCAGCGCGACCTCGAGCAGGCGCGTTCGATGCCGGTGTTCGGTGACAGCTTTCCGGCGCGCGCGTTTGCCATGAGCGAACGCCCCGCCACCGACTTCACGCCGGGCTCGCTGGTGCAGACCGGTCGTGAACTCGACGTCGCGGTATCCGGCAACGGTTTCATCGCCGTGCAAAACCCCAGCGGTGGTGAAAGCTACGTGCGTACCGGCAGCCTCAACATCGACGCCCTCGGCGTACTGCGCGCCGGCAACGGCATGCCGGTGATCGGTAATGGCGGCCCGATCGCCGTGCCGCCCGAGCAGCAGGTCGAAGTCGGCGAAGACGGCACCATCAGTATTCGCGCGATGGGCGAAGGCCCCCGCGTCATGGCCGAAGTCGACCGGATCAAGCTGGTCAACCCGGACATCAAGAACATGAACAAAGGGCTCGACGGTTCGATTTACACCAAGGACGGCCAGCCGGCGCAAGCCGACGCCAACGTCAAACTGGTCTCGGGTTTCCTCGAGTCGAGCAACGTCAATGCCGTGGAAGAAATGACTTCGGTGCTGGCCCTGGCCAAGCAGTTCGAGTTGCACGTCAAGATGATGAACACCGCCAAAGACGACGACCAGGCCATGGCTCGGGTCTTGCAGATCAGCTAATTATCAGAACGTCGCGCCGTAAAACAGGCGCACGAGGAGAATCGAATGCTTCCGGCTCTATGGGTTGCCAAAACCGGTCTGTCCGCCCAGGACACCAACCTGACCACCATTTCCAACAACCTGGCGAACGTTTCGACCACGGGTTTCAAACGTGACCGTGCCGAGTTCCAGGACCTGCTGTATCAGATCAAGCGTCAGCCAGGCGCCCAGTCGACCCAGGACAGCGAACTGCCGTCGGGTCTGCAAGTGGGTACCGGTGTGCGCATTGTCGGCACCCAGAAGAACTTCACCGCCGGCAGCCTGCAAACCACCGAGCAGCCGCTGGACATGGCCATCGACGGTCGCGGTTTCTTCCAGATCCTGCAGCCGGACGGCACCACGTCCTACACCCGTGACGGTACTTTCCACCTCGACTCCAATGGCCAGATCGTCAACGCCAGCGGTTTCGCGCTGGAACCGGCGATCATCATCCCGAACGATGCGCAGACCTTCACCGTCGGCCGTGACGGCACCGTGTCGATCACCATCGCCGGCAACCCGGCCTCGCAAGTGATCGGTAACCTGCAGACCGCCGATTTCATCAACCCGGCCGGCCTGCAAGCCGTGGGCAACAACCTGTTCCTGGAAACCGCTGCTTCCGGTGCGCCGCAAATCGGCACCCCGGGCCTGAACGGTTTCGGTACCACGCTGCAGAACACCCTGGAAACGTCCAACGTCAGCACCGTTGAAGAGATGGTCAACATGATCACCACTCAACGCGCCTACGAGATGAACTCCAAGGTGATCTCCACCGCCGACCAGATGCTCTCGTTCGTAACGCAGAATCTGTAATCCAGTCTTTGGGGCGGCCTGAGGTCGCCAGCAACACCGTGAGGTAGGGTCATGAAGCGCTTTGTATCTGTTCTGGCATTGAGTGGGGTCGTCTCGCTCGCGGGTTGCGTCGCCCCGACGCCCAAGCCCAATGACCCTTACTACGCCCCGGTGTTGCCGCGCACACCGTTGCCGGCGGCTGCCAACAACGGCTCGATCTATCAGGCCGGCTTCGAGCAGAACCTGTACAGCGACCGCAAGGCGTTCCGGGTCGGTGACATCATCACCATCACCCTGAACGAGCGCACCCAGGCGAGCAAGAACGCCAACTCGCAGATGGACAAGAACAGCGATAACTCGATCGGTCTGACCTCGTTGTTCGGCTCCAGCCTGACCACCAATAACCCGATCGGTGGCGGTGACCTGAGCCTCAACGCCGGCTACAGCGCCGACCGTTCGACCAAGGGCGACGCCAAGTCCGGGCAGAGCAACAGCCTGACCGGTTCGATCACCGTGACTGTGGCCGACGTGCTGCCCAACGGCATCATCGCCGTGCGTGGCGAGAAGTGGCTGACGCTCAATACCGGTGACGAACTGGTGCGCATCGCCGGCATGGTTCGCGCCGATGACATCGCGACCGACAACACCGTGTCGTCGACCCGCGTCGCCGATGCACGCATCACCTACTCGGGTACCGGCGCGTTTGCCGATACGAGTCAGCCAGGCTGGTTCGACCGTTTCTTCCTCAGCCCGCTGTTCCCTTTCTAGGTGGCTACGTTGAATCTGAAAAGCCTTATGGTGGCCGCGTTGTTGATGTCTGCGGCGTTCACCGCACACGCCGAGCGGCTGAAAGACATCGCCAGCATTTCCGGCGTGCGCTCCAACCAGTTGATCGGTTACGGCCTGGTGGTCGGGCTTAACGGCACCGGTGACCAGACGACGCAGACCCCGTTCACCCTGCAGACCTTCAACAACATGCTCTCGCAGTTCGGCATCAAGGTGCCGCCGGGATCGGGCAACGTGCAGTTGAAGAACGTCGCGGCGGTGTCGGTGAGTGCCGATCTGCCGGCGTTCGCCAAGCCAGGTCAGCAAGTCGACATCACTGTGTCTTCGATCGGTAACTCCAAGAGCCTGCGCGGCGGCACTTTGTTGCTGACGCCACTCAAGGGTATCGACGGCAACGTCTATGCGATCGCTCAGGGCAACCTCGTGGTTGGCGGTTTCGACGCCGAAGGTCGTGACGGCTCGAAGATTACCGTCAACGTTCCGTCGGCCGGTCGCATCCCTGGCGGTGCGTCGGTGGAACGTGCAGTACCGAGCGGTTTCAATCAGGGCAACAGCCTGACGCTGAACCTCAACCGCTCCGACTTCACCACCGCCAAGCGCATCGTCGACAAGGTCAACGACATGCTCGGCCCTGGCGTCGCACAAGCCATCGACGGCGGTTCGGTGCGGGTCACTGCGCCGCTGGATCCGAGCCAGCGCGTCGACTACCTGTCGATCCTGGAAAACCTTGAAATCGATCCGGGTCAGGCGGTGGCGAAAGTCATCATCAACTCGCGCACCGGCACCATCGTCATCGGCCAGAACGTGAAAGTGTCGCCAGCCGCCGTGACCCACGGCAGCCTGACCGTGACCATCACCGAAGACCCGATCGTCAGTCAGCCGGGCCCGCTGTCCAACGGCCAGACCGCCGTCGTGCCGCGCTCGCGGGTGAATGCCGAACAGGAAGCCAAACCGATGTTCAAGTTCGGCCCGGGCACCACCCTCGACGAGATCGTGCGTGCGGTGAACCAGGTCGGCGCAGCACCGGGTGACCTGATGGCAATTCTTGAAGCTCTGAAGCAGGCCGGCGCATTGCAAGCCGACCTGATCGTGATCTGAGGCCGGCCACCATGGATATGCGCAAAAGCGGTCTGGTCAGCAGCAGCGATTCGGGGTCCTACTCGGACCTCAATCGTCTGAATCAGCTCAAGGTCGGCGACAAGAACAGCGACGAAAACATGCGCAAGGTTGCGCAGGAATTCGAGTCGCTGTTCCTCGGCGAAATGCTCAAGTCGATGCGTTCGGCCACCGAAGCGCTCGGCCAGGACAATCCGCTGAACACACCGGCGGCCAAGCAGTATCAGGAAATGTACGACCAGCAACTGGCGGTTTCCATGTCGCGGGAGGGCGGTGGTATCGGCCTGGCGGACGTGCTGATCCGGCAGATGTCGAAGAACAAACCGATGGCGCCGGGCGAGGCTGCAGCCGCGTCCGCCGCCAAGCAGCAGGAAGCGCTGGCCAAGGCCGCCGCCGTGCCGACGCCGATTGCCGCCGGCACCGTCGCCACCAACGGTCCGCTGTCTCGCGTAAACGGCGAGCGCCCACTGTGGGCATCGCGCTCGGTGCATGCGCCGAGCACCGATATTTCCCATCGCAACGACATGGCGCTGATCAATCAGCGGCGTCTGGCGCTGCCGCCGAAACTGGCCGATCGCTTGCTCGCAGGCCTGGTGCCATCGGCGCCGAGCGTGGCCACTGCCAGCACTGCGGCCGCAGCGACCAACGCCTTGCCGCAACGGGCTGCGACTACCGCCGTCACAGGCTCCGGCGCGTTGTACAACGGCGACTGGCTGGCCCGTGCCGAAGAGCAGAAAGCTGCCGGCGGGCAGATGCAGGTCTACGGCCGCGCCATGGCGCAGATTCCGCTGGCACCGGCGAAGAAGGCCTTCAGTTCCGCCGACGAATTCGTCAACACCATGTTGCCGATGGCCAAGGAAGCCGCCGACCGTATCGGCGTCGATCCGCGTTATCTGGTGGCGCAAGCGGCACTGGAAACCGGCTGGGGCAAATCGGTCATGCGCGCCCAGGACGGCAGCAGCAGTCACAACCTGTTCGGCATCAAGGCGAGCAGCAACTGGAAGGGCGATTCGGCCCGCGCGATCACCAGCGAGTTCCGCAATGGCGCGATGGTCAAGGAGACGGCCGAGTTCCGTTCCTATGCCTCGTACAAGGACAGCTTCCACGATCTGGTGACGTTGCTGCAGAGCAACAATCGCTATCAAGAAGTGCTGAAGTCGGCCGATAACCCAGAACAGTTTGTACGCGAGTTGCAGAAGGCCGGTTACGCCACCGACCCGAACTACGCGACGAAGATTTCGCAAATTGCCAAGCAGATGAACAGTTTTGAAAACTACGCTGCGGCGGGTGTCTCCACCACGCCTTTATAAGGCACCAGGTAATAAGGTCTGAACCATGAGTTTGCTCAATATCGGGATGTCGGGACTGTCGGCCAGCCAGTCCTCTCTGGCTACGACAGGCAACAACATTGCCAACGTCGACACCGCCGGTTATTCACGTCAGCAAACCGTGCAGGGCACCAAGTCCTCGCAGCAGTACGGCAGCGTTTTCATCGGCACGGGCACGACCCTGGCCGACGTGCGCCGGGTGTACAACTCGTATCTGGAATCGCAGCTGCACACCGCGACGTCGCTGGACAGCGAATCGGCCGCGTTCCTCAAGCAGGCGACGCCGCTGGACGCCATGCTGTCGGACACCAACACCGGCCTGACCGGCGTGTTGCAGAAATTCTTCACCTCGATGCAGGGCGTATCGACGTCGGCCACCGATGACACTTCGCGTCAGTCGGTGCTGACCGGTGCGCAGGCACTGACCAGCCGTTTCAACACCCTGGCCAAGCAGCTCAACGATCAGAACACCACGATCAACGGCAGCCTCGGCGACATGACCGCCCAGGTGAACAAGCTCGCCACGGCGATCGCCAATCTCAACCAGAAGATCGGCGAAATCTCCACCAGTGGCGGGGCGCCGAACGACCTGCTCGACAGCCGTAACGAAGCCGTGCGTCAGCTCTCCGAGCTGACCGGTGCCCAGGTCGTCGAGCGCGGCACCAGTTTCGACATCTATGTCGGCAGCGGCCAGCCGCTGGTCATCGGCAACACCACCAACAGCCTGAGCATGGTCGCGAGCAAGACCGACCCGTCGCGCATGTCGATCCAGATGGATCGCGGTTCGAGCACCATCGACATCACTTCGGTGATCAGCGGTGGCGAAATCGGCGGTCTGCTGACCTATCGCAAGGAAGTCCTCGACCCATCGCTCAACGAGCTCGGTCGCGTGGCCCTGGTGATTGCCGATCAGATCAACAGCCAGCAAGCCCAGGGCATCGACAAGAACGGTGACTTCGGCGCGGCGATTTTCAACAACATCAACAGTGCCGCCCTGATCAGTCAGCGCAGCATTGCGAAGGATGGCAACAGCGCCGGTTCGGGCAACCTCGATGTGACCATCAAGGACACCGGCAAGCTGACCACCAGCGATTATCAGGTGACCTTCACCAGCGCCACCGATTACACCGTCAAGCGTTCCGACGGCACCGATCTGGGCGCATTCAGCACCACGACCAATCCGCCGCCAGTGATCGACGGCTTCACCCTGGCCTTGAATGGCGGCGCGCTGAGCGCGGGTGATTCGTTCAAGATCACGCCGACCCGCAACGCGGCGGCGAGCATTCAGACGGTCCTGACCGATCCGAAGAAAATCGCTGCGGCCGGTCCGCTGACCGGCGTCGCCAGCGCCAACGGTCTGGGCACTTACACCCAGCCGACGCTCAGCGACAAGATCGATATCTACAACCCGACCGCCCAGGCCGACATGCAGGCGGCGCTGAAGAATTCGACACCAGTCAAACTGGTGTTCGGCGCAGCCAGCGGTGGCAGCCAGTCGTACAACCTGGTCGACGCCAAGGGCGCGACCATTGGCACCGGCACCATCGTGCCCGGCCAGTCGAACACGCTGAATCTGAAAGTCGGCATCGTCGATGCCAGCGGCAACCCGGTGATGGACACCACCGTCACGCCGAACGTGCAGAAGACCTTCACCGTGCAGACCACCGTGGGCGGCACGCCGAAAACCGGCGAAACCTTCACCATGAACCTGACCGGCGCGGCGTCTTCGGACAACCGCAATGCCCAGGCACTGGTCGCATTGCAAACCAAACAGACCGTGGACACCGGTTCGGCGAGCAAGGGCATCAGCCTGACTGACGCCTACAACACCCTGGTGACCAACGTCGGTACCAAGACCGCCCAAGGCAAGTCCGACAGCGCCGCGACCACGGCGATTCTGGAGAACGCCAAGGGTGCCCGCGATTCGCTTTCCGGGGTCAACCTGGACGAAGAAACCGGCAACCTGGTCAAGTACCAGCAGTACTACACAGCGTCTTCGCAGATCATCAAAGCTGCGCAGGAAACTTTCGCCACGCTGATCAACAGCCTTTAAGGAGTCGTAATTCATGCGCATTTCCACCGCCCAGTATTACGGAACGCAAGCTTCGGATTATCAGCGTAACTTCAACAAGGCTGTTGCCACCGCGAGCGAGGCGAGCAGCCTGCAGCGCATCAACACCGCCGCCGATGATCCGATCGGTGCCGGGCGCTTGCTGCAGCTGGGTCAGCAGGCGGCGATGCTTGATCAGTACAAGACCAACGTCAACACCACCAAAAGTGCCTTGACCGTGCAAGAGTCCACGCTGGATTCGATCACCACGGCGTTGGCGCGAGCCAAGGAACTTGCGCTGGCGGCAAACAACGGCACGATCACTGACAAGGATCGCCAGGCGTACGCCTCGGAACTGGGTGAGATCCAGCAACAAGTGCTGGGCCTGATGAACGCCAAGGATGCCAACGGCAACTACCTGTTCTCCGGTTCGAAAACCGATACCGCGCCGTATTCGAAGAATTCTGACGGCACGTTCAGCTACAACGGCGACCAGACCACTATCGATCTGGGCATCGGCGACGGCATGACCGTGGGTACCAACACCACCGGTTGGGACGCGTTTCAGCAGACCATCAACACCGGCCGCACCAACACCAAGATGACCGCGCCAGCCGTGGATGACGGCCGTGTCGTGCTGTCCAACGGCACCGTCGGCACTGTTGCCACCTACGATGCCAAGTTCACTGCCGGGCAGCCGTATACCGTCGATTTCGTCAGCAGCACCCAGTTGAAGATCACCGATGCCTTGGGCAACGACGTGACCGCCGAGGCCAGCCAGAATGGCCTGATCAGCAACAGCAGCGGCGCCAACCAGACCGTCAGCTTCCGTGGCGTCGACCTCAAGCTGAACGTCAACCTGAAGGCAGGCGATACCAATCCGGACGCCGTTATCGCAGGGCACAGTTTTCTGCTGTCGGCCTCGCCGGACTCGTTCACCACCACGCGTAATCCGGGTAACCCGTCGACCAGCGTGATCACCGGTTCGACCATCACCGATCAGGCAGCCTACACCGCAGCGTTCCCGCAGGGCGGCGCAGTGCTCAAGTTCACCAGCGCCACCGATTTCGATCTGTATGCCGCGCCAGTGACTGCCGACAGCAAGCCGGTTTCCTCGGGCACGGTGGCCGGCGGTAACGCCACCGCTGCCGGGGTGACCTTTGCACTGGGCAACACGCCGGCCGCTGGTGATCAGTTCTCGATCCAGCCGAACAATCATCAGACCCAGAACGTGCTCGACACCCTGGGCCAGATGATCACCGCGCTGAACACGCCGGTCGATGGCGATCCGGTTGCCAAGCAGAAATTGCAGGGCGCGATGGAGGCAGGTCTCGGTAACATCGATGCCGCTTCCAATCAGATCGGCACGGCGGTGACCACCATTGGTGCGCGCGGCCAGGCGCTGGACATGCAGACCATCACCAACGACAGCCTGACCACGGCGAACAGCACGACCCAGGGTTCGATCCGTGATTCCGATCCGGCTGAAGTCATGACCCGTCTGACCCTGCAACAGACCATGCTGCAAGCCGCGCAACTGGCGTTCAGCAAGATCAGTCAGTTGGGTCTGTTCAACAAGATCTGATGGTTGGCGGGCGCGTGCGCGCCCGCTAACGTTGTCCCTCTGTTAATGATTTTTTGCGGTATCAAGGGCTCGTTTTTCCGAGCGGGCTCGTACCGCCTGTGAGCCCGCCGTGAATTCACTTCCTCTCGTCAGCATTGCCATTCCCGCGTTCAATCCGCGCTTTTTCGAGCGGGCATTGAACAGCGCCGTCAGCCAGACATACGCACCCCTTGAGATCATTGTCTGCGATGACAGTCGTGGTCATGAGATCGAAGGGATTGTCAGCGCTGTGGCCGAGCGCTCGGGTGTTGCCGTGCGCTATGTGCGCAACCCGCGCACACTGGGGATGGTCGGCAATCTCAAGGCGTGCCTTGATCAGGCGCAGGGTGAATTCGTCAAGTTCATGTGTGACGACGACCATCTCTATGCCGCCTGCATCGAGCAGCAGGCGCACGAGATGTTGCGTGAGGAGGTCAGCCTGGTGCTGGCTCAGCGGCTGTTCTGGGACGCCGACGACATCATTCTGCCGGCGCGCCTGGAAAACACCTCGTTGTCACCGGCCAGCGGTCTGTTCAAGGGTGACGACCTGCTGGGCATCTTCGAGAAATTTCCGGTCAATGTACTGGGCGGTTTCTCCAGCGCCTTGTTCCGTCGTTCGGACCTCGCCGAATTGTTGCCGGCGCTGACTCAGGACGGCCACTGCTTTGTCGCCACCCTGGATTTCGCCTTGTACGTATGCCTGCTGCGGCGCGGCAATCTGGCGATGTCGAACACCGTGCTCAGTGCCGAGCGGCTTTACCCGGAGCGCTTGAGTGCTCAGCAGCCGATGAAAGACGCGGTTGAGGTCGAGCGCGAGTGGATTCTGCAAATGCTCAAGGCGCGCAGCGGCGAGTCGGCCCCGGCGCCGGGCTGGGTACGCTATGTCCCGCTGACCAAGGCTGACGTAATGCCGCGCGTCTGGGAAGAGCTGCCTCTGAGCCGTACGCTGGGTACCAAGCAGAGTCGCCAGGAGTGGTGCGTCGGCATCGATAGCTGGAGCTTCGCCGAACTCTATGCGCATTGGCTGCAATGCCGCAGTCTCACTGAAGGGCAGCGCAGGTTACTGCCGGAAACTCTGGCCGCCTGGCCACAACAGCCGCGAATAGTGCCGATTGTGATTGACGCCCAAGGCAGTCGCGATGGAGTCGAGCGCACGCTTGAGGCGCTTGCTCGGCAGGACTATGCGCCTGAACTGATTCTGGTGCTGTCCGCTTCCTGTAACGAGGCGACGCTGGACGGGCGCGTGTTCCACATGCCACTGGAAGGTGACGGGCTGGGTCAGATCAACGCTCTGTTGCCCCAACTGGAGGGCGCTGACTGGTTCTACCTGTTGCAGGCCGGTGACCGGCTGATGGTGCCGGCCTTGCTGGTCATGGCTGACCGGATTGCGCACTCGCCGTCGCTCGGTTGCGTGTACAGCGATGAAGGCGGTCTGCGCGATGGTGAATCCGTGGAACCGGCTTTCAAACCCGATTTCAACCTTGATCTGATGCGCAGCTACCCGTATGTCGGGCGTGCCTTGGCGTTCAAGCGCGAACGCTTTCTGGCACTGGGTGGTTTTGACACGACGTTCACCGAACTGGCTCCTCACGACATGCTCTGGCGCATGGTCGAAAGCGACGGCACCCAGGTGATCGGGCATGTCGCCGAAGTGCTGCTGGAGTCGCCATTCGATCTGTCGCGATGGTTGGCCGAGCCCGGCGTCATCGAACAGAATCCTCGTGTGCTCGAAGCGCATCTGCGACGCATCGGCGTTGCCCACGAAATCCGCAGTGGCAGCTGCCAATTGCTCAATCGTGTCGACTATCGGCACGCGCGCCGTCCGCTTGTGTCGATCATCATCGTCACCCGGGATCAGACTGCTGCCTTGCAGCGGTGTGTCGAGACCGTGCTGGAAAAAACCGCCTACGCCGAATACGAGCTGCTGCTGGTCGACAACGGTAGTGAAACCGCTGAGGCCAGAGCATGGCTGGACGGCATCGCGCAGTTGGGTGGCGACCGAATCCGCGTGCTGACGTACCCGCAGCCGGACAACATGGCTGCCCTGCATAATTTTGCCGTGACCAAGGCTCGTGGCGACTATGTGCTGCTGCTCAATACCTTTGCGGTGATCACCCACGCCGACTGGCTGGACGAACTGCTCAATCATGCGCAGCGCCCGGAAGTCGGTGTGGTCGGCGCCAAGTTGTTCAACCCGGATGGGTATGTGCTGCACGCTGGCATGATTCTGGGGATGCAGGGCGCGGTCGGGCTGCCATTTTATGGGCAGTCGCTGCAGTCTGACGGTTATATGTTCCGGCTGCAGGCCGCCCACGATCTGAGTGCAGTCGGCGGTGATTGCCTGATGGTGCGCAAGGCGGTTTTCGAGTCGGTGGCAGGGCTTGATGAAGAGGATTTGAAGCAGGCGCTGAACGTGGTGGATCTGTGCCTGCGCATCGGCCAGGAAGGCTACCTGGTAGTGTGGACGCCTTATGCCTTGCTGGCTCAGGGCGTGCGACCGACTGTCGAGTCAACCGCTGAAGAAAGCCAGCAACATTTGCACGAGCAGGAGACCTTCTACAAACGCTGGCTGCCGCGCATTGCCCGCGATCCGGCGTTCAACGTCAACCTGTCCCTGCAGGGTGTCGGAGCGACCAGTTTCAGCCTTGAGCCGGGCCTGCGTACGGGGTGGACTGCTTTTTCCCGGCCGCAATTGCCCAACGTACTCGCCGTGCCGATCAACGCCTCAGCGATTGGCCATTACCGCATGAGTCAGCCACTGATAGAGCTGGAAGCGGCGAACCGGGCCGAAGGGTGCATTCGCTACGGCTTGCCGTCGATCATTGAAATCGAGCGTCAGTCGCCGGATGTCATCGTCCTGCAAGGGCGCTACTCCCAGGGCGCGATCGATGAAATCCCGCCGCTGAAAAAGTTCTGCCGTGCCCGGCGCATCTTCGAGCTGGATGACTATGTAATCGATGTTCCGCATCGCAATGCGCATATCCGCAACATGCCCAGCAAGCAGGAAATGGAACGGATGGTGCGCCGGGCGATCAGCCTGTGCGACCGCGTGGTGGTGTCGACTCAACCACTGGCCAATGCGCTGTCGGACATGCACCACGACATTCGCGTAGTCCCCAACATGCTTGCGCAGAACCTCTGGACCGGTCTGCGGGGGCAGCGCCGCACCTCAAAAAAACCTCGCGTCGGTTGGGGCGGAGGCACCAGCCATCATGGCGATCTGGCGGTGATTGCCGATGTCGTGCGTGAGCTGGCCAACGAAGTTGACTGGGTATTCTTCGGCATGTGCCCGGATGACCTGCGTCCGTACATGCACGAATTCCACGGGGTGATTCCTCTGGACGTCTATCCGGCCAAGCTGGCCAGTCTGAACCTCGACCTGGCCCTGGCACCGTTGGAGTTCCATATCTTCAACGACTGCAAGAGCAACCTGCGTTTGCTGGAATACGGCGCCTGTGGTTACCCGGTCATCTGCACTGACACTGAAGCCTATCAGGGCTACCTGCCGTGCACGCGGGTGAAGACCAACAGCACTGATGAATGGCTGCAGGCGATTCGCATGCATCTGGCCGACCCTGATGCCAGCTATCGCATGGGTGACGAGCTGCATGAGGTGGTCATGCGCGATTATGTGTTGCGTGGGGACAATCTGCGGTATTGGGAGAATGGCTGGCTGGCGGATTGATCGGTTGTATAGGCCTTTTGGGATTGCCTTTTTTTTGGGCCTTGGCGGCCTTTGGGCCGACCAGGCTGTTGGGGGTTTGGGTGAATATCCGTTGCTTGGGTAGCGGCTGCTGGCGGTTTCGCCCTTACGGCGAGTCACCTTTTTCAAACGCCAAAAAGGTAACCCAAAACGCTTGCTCCTACGTTCGGCCCTCGCAGGCTCGGGTTCCTTCGCTCCGGGACTGATCCGGGCGCAGCGGCTACGGTTTGCTTCGCTGCACCTCCTTCCGCTGTGTCTGGCTGCGCCAGACGGTCGCTACGCTCCCACGCCCGGATCAATCCCTCCACTCAGCCTTCCGACGTCGCCGGTGGATCAAGATCAAAAGCACTCGAGCTTGCGCTCATTGTTGAGTGGGGCGGCTTTGCCGCGGGCAGCTGCGCTGCTTTGCTTTGCTTTGCTTTGCTTTGCTTTGCTTTGCTTTGCTTTGCTTTGCTTTGCTTTGCTTTGCTTTGCTTTGCTTTGCTTTGCTTTTGCTTTTGCTTTTGCTTTTGTGGGAGCGAGCCTGCTCGCGAAGGCGGCCTGCCGAGCAACCCATTTCTCCCAAATGCCCACGATCCAACTGTAGGAGCTGCCGAAGGCTGCGATCTTTTGCTTTTGCTTTTGCTTTTGCTTTTGCTCTTGCTCTTGCTCTTGCTCTTGCTCTTGCTCTTGCTCTTGCTCTTGCTCTTGCTCTTGCTCTTGCTCTTGCTCTTGCTCTTGCTCTTGCTGTTCTGTGGGAGCGAGCCTGCTCGCGAAGGCGGCCTGACAGCCGACCCATTTCTTGCTGGATGCACGCGATCCAACTGGAGCTGCCGAAGGCTCGGGCCGCGATCGGACGATCTTTGCTCTGGCTTTTGATCTCTTGCCCCTTCACGCCCTCAGCCTGTCCATCAGCCTGTTGCCACTTCCCCCGAAGCCTCTATCAGCTATCTCCCAAAACCCGGCTACGAGCTGGCGCGTTTCCTGCAAGTGCCCCGCAAATCGCCATAAAACGAGCGCTCGCGGTCTTTCCACCGGCGCCCGGTCCGGCAGAAGGTTTAGCCAGAAGGCCTGCAACGCGCAAAAAAGCAGTGCGCAGCCCGGTGAAGAACGAGAGGGGAGACGATGAAGGCAGTAATTTTGGCGGGTGGCCTCGGCACGCGCATCAGTGAAGAGTCGCACCTCAAGCCCAAGCCGATGATCGAGATTGGCGGCAAGCCAATTCTCTGGCACATCATGAAGCAGTATTCCGCCCACGGGATCCACGACTTCGTCATCTGCCTGGGCTACAAGGGCTACGCGATCAAGGACTTCTTCGCCAACTACTTTCTGCATACATCCGACGTCACTTTCGACATGCGCAACAATCGCATGGACGTTCATCAGAACTACAGCGAACCGTGGAGTGTGACCCTCATCGACACCGGCGAGGAAACCATGACCGGTGGCCGCCTGTTGCGTGCCGCGCGTTATCTCAAGGATGAAGAGGCGTTCTGTTTCACCTATGGCGACGGCGTTTCCGACATCAATATTGCTGAGCTGGTCGACTATCACAAAGCCCACGGCCGCCTGGCGACCGTCACTGCGGTGCAGCCGCCAGGTCGTTACGGCGCGCTTGAACGGCAAGGTGATCAGGTGCTGGGTTTCACTGAAAAACCCCGTGGTGACGGTGGCTGGATCAATGGCGGTTTCTTCGTGCTGTCGCCAAAAGTGCTGCCGTACATCAGCGATGACGCCACCACTTGGGAAGCCGAGCCGTTGGCTCGTCTGGCTCAGGACGAACAACTGAAGGCCTTCGAGCATGAAGGTTTCTGGCATCCGATGGACACCCTGCGCGACAAGAACCATCTCGAAGCGCTGTGGCAGAGCGGGGAGGCCCCATGGAAGCAATGGGCCTGAGTGCGGATTTCTGGCGTGGCAAACGGGTTCTCGTCACCGGACATACCGGTTTCAAAGGCAGTTGGCTGACCCTGTGGCTGCAAAGCCTCGGTGCGCAGGTCAGCGGTTTTTCTCTGGATCCGGGCACCGAGCCGAGCCTGTTCGAACTGGCGCGCGTGCACGAAGGCATCAATGATCAACGCGGCGATCTGCGTGACCTCGGCGCCTTGCTGGAAATCATCGCCGAGACCGAACCGGAGATCGTCCTGCATCTGGCGGCCCAGCCGTTGGTGCGCGAGGGCTATCGCGATCCGCTCGGCACCTATTCAAGCAATGTCATGGGTACGCTGAACCTGCTCGAAGCGATTCGTCAGGTCGGCGGCGTGCGGGCCTGCGTGCTGGTCACCACCGACAAGGTCTACGCCAACAAGGAATGGCTGTGGCCGTACCGCGAAGACGAGGCCCTCGGTGGCCACGATCCTTACAGCAGCAGCAAGGCCTGCTGCGAATTGCTCGCGCAGTCCTATGCCGCGTCGTTCTTCCCGGCGGACAAACATGCCGAACATGGTCTGGCCCTGGCGACCGCACGCGCCGGTAATGTGCTGGGCGGTGGTGATTTTGCGCCGGAGCGACTGATTCCCGACGTATTGAAAGCATGGACTGCCGACGAGCCGGTGACCCTGCGTTACCCGCAAGCGGTGCGCCCGTGGCAGCACGCGCTGGAGCCGCTGGCCGGATATCTGCAATTGGCGGCCGGCCTCTACGAATACGGCCCGGAATACGCCGGTGCGTGGAACTTCGGCCCGGGCGAGGCGGACATGTGCAGCGTCGGCGAAGTGGTCGAGCTGCTCGCCAACCGATGGCCGCAGGCCCGTGGTTTGCGCATCGAGCCGAGTGAATTGCACGAAGCCGGTCTGCTGCGTCTGGACAGCAGTCGCGCGCGGCAGGTGCTTGGCTGGCAGCCGCGCTGGTCGTTGCAGGCGTGCCTGGCGCAGACCCTCGATTGGCACTTGGCGTGGCAGAACGGCGATGACATGCGCGCCGTAACTCTGGGCCAATTGAATCTGTACCGAGGCGCGCTGTGAGCGAGTTTTCCCTGAAGGCGTTGCCATTGGCCGGACTGTTCTGCGTTCAGCACAAACGCTTCGAAGATCAGCGCGGGCACTTCGCCCGGTTGTTCTGCGAGGGCAGCCTGAGTGCGTTCGGCAGCGCGTTTCATATTCGCCAGATCAACCATTCCTGCACCCGCGAGAAGGGCAGCGTGCGTGGCCTGCATTATCAGAATGCCAGCGCACCGGAAGCCAAGCTGATCACTTGCCTGCGCGGTGAAGTCTGGGATGTCGCGGTGGATCTGCGTCCTGACTCGGAAACATTTCTGCACTGGCACGCCGAGCACTTGAAGGCGGGTGATGGCCGTAGCCTGTTGATTCCGGCCGGTTTCGCTCATGGCTTTCAGACGCTCACCGACGACGCCGAATTGCTCTATCTGCACAGCGCCGATTACGCGCCGGAGCACGAGGGCGGCTTGTCGGTGAATGATCCGCGGCTGGCGATTGCCTGGCCGTTGCCTGTCAATAATTTGTCAGCGCGTGATTCCAGCCATCCCGCGCTTGATCAACACTTTGCTGGAGTGCGTTTATGAACTGCCGTGGGTGCGCCGCACCGCTGAGCCTGCCGCTGATCGACCTCGGTACTTCGCCGCCGTCCAACGCTTATGTGCACGCTGATCGACTGGAACAGGCCGAGCAATGGGTACCGTTGAAAGTCGCCGTGTGCCAGCAATGCTGGCTGGTGCAGACCGAGGATTACACCAGTGCCGACAGTCTGTTCGATGCCGAGTACGCCTATTTCAGTTCGTTCTCCAGCACATGGCTGAATCACGCCGAGCGCTATGTCGCCGAGATGAGCGAGCGCTTCGGTCTGACCGCCGACAGCCGCGTAGTCGAAGTCGCCGCCAACGATGGTTACCTGCTGCAATACGTCGCCGCGCGCGGGATCCCGTGCCTGGGTGTCGAGCCGACGCGCAGCACCGCGCAAGCGGCACGGGACAAAGGCCTGGAAATTCGTGAACTGTTCTTCGGCCGCGACACCGCCACGCAATTGCGCAGCGAAGGCTGGAGCGCCGACCTGATGGCGGCCAACAACGTGCTCGCCCATGTGCCGGACATCAACGATTTCCTAGCCGGCTTCGCGACACTGCTCAAGCCGACCGGTGTCGCCACTTTCGAGTTTCCGCAACTGCTGACGCTGATGGCCGGCGCGCAGTTCGACACGCTGTATCACGAACACTATTCCTACCTGTCACTGACCGCCGTGCAGACCTTGTGCGAGCGCAATGGCCTGGAAGTGTTCGACGTCAGCCAATTGAGTACTCACGGCGGCTCGCTGCGGGTATTCGTACAGCGCAAGGACGGTGAGCGTCGTGCTGTTCTCCCGGCAGTGCAGCAACAACTGCAGGCCGAACTCGCTGCCGGGGTGACAACCGCCGAGTACTACGCGACCCTCGCACCGGCTGCCGAACGCATCAAGCATGACCTGCTGCGCTTCCTGTTGCAGGCCAAGGCCGACGGCAAGCGTGTAGTCGGTTATGGCGCGGCGGCCAAGGGCAATACCTTGCTCAACTACGCCGGAGTCAAAGCGGATCTGCTGGCTTGGGTGGCCGATGCCAACCCGCACAAACAGGGCAAGTTCTTGCCGGGCAGTCGCATCCCGATTGTTGCGCCAGCGCAGATCGACATTGAGCAACCGGACTACGTCCTGGTGCTGCCCTGGAACCTGCTGCACGAAGTCAGTCAGCAACTGGCGCAGGTGCGTCAGTGGGACGGGCGCTTCGTCATCGCCGTGCCTGAGTTGAAAGTGCTGTGAAAGTTCTGGTCACTGGCGCCACGGGCTTTGTCGGTCGGCATCTGGTTGCTGCATTGCTTGAACGCGGCTGCGAAGTCCGCGCGGTGGCGCGCAACGCAGAAACGGCGCAGGGCATGCCATGGATCAACCACGTCGAATTCGTCGCGGCGGATATTCACGCCGCTGATCTGGATGCTGTCGCGCTGACCGAAGGCGTCGACGCACTCGCGCATCTGGCCTGGCCCGGGCTGCCGAACTATCGGGCGCTGTTTCATTTCGAGCACAACCTGATGGCCGATTACCGCTTTATCAAAAGCGCGGTAGAGGCGGGCGTGTCGCAGGTGCTGGTGACCGGCACCTGCTTCGAATACGGCATGCAGAGCGGCCCGCTCAGCGAGTCGACCGAGCCACGGCCTAGCAATCCCTACGGTCTGGCCAAACATACGCTGCACCTGTTTCTGCAGAATTTGCAGCAGGAGCGGCCGTTCACTTTGCAGTGGGCGCGGTTGTTCTATCTGCACGGCGAAGGGCAGAACCCCAACAGCCTGTTGGCCGCGCTGGATCGGGCCATCGATAGCGGCGAGGCGTCGTTCAACATGTCGGCCGGTGAGCAACTGCGCGACTTTCTGGCCATCGAAACCGCCGCAGGTCATCTCGCTGCGATCCTTGACCAGCGTGAGTTCGATGGCGTGGTCAATTGTGCCAGCGGCCAGCCGGTCTCGGTGCGTTCATTGGTCGAGCAACGGCTGCGCGAACGCGGCGCAACGCTGAATCTGAACCTCGGCCACTACCCGTATCCGACCCATGAACCGATGGCGTTCTGGGCCGTCACGGAGCGCTTGCAACAGTTATTGGGAGAGTCGTCATGAGGCACGAGTTGTACCGGGCCACCGGCCTGCCGGTGTTGCAGAACCGCACTTTCGCCGATGCCGAATCGGCGCGGGCCTCGGCCAGCGCCGACATGGTGCTGGTGCAGGACGAACGCAGCGGTCTGGTTTTCAACGCCGCGTTCGATGCCGACAAGCTCAGTTATGACGCCGACTATCAGAACGAGCAGGCGCACTCTGCTCAGTTCCAGAAGCATTTGAGTGACGTCGAAGGCATCATCGCCAGGCACTTCAAGGGCCAGGAACTGATCGAAGTCGGCTGCGGCAAGGGCTACTTTCTCGAGTTGCTCAAAGGCCTCGGCTATTCGATCACCGGCATCGACCCGGCTTATGAAGGCGAAAACCCCGAGGTGATCAAGGCGCCGTTCACGCGCGGCCTCGGCCTGGCGGCAGATGCCATTGTGCTGCGTCATGTGCTGGAGCACATCGAAGACCCGGTGAGCTTTCTGGCCGTGATCGCCGAGGCCAATCAGGGCGGGCAGATCTATATCGAAGTGCCGTGCCTGGACTGGATCCTCGAGCACAAGGCCTGGTTCGACCTGTTCTACGAACACGTCAATTATTTCCGCCTCGATGACCTGCGCCGGATGTTCGGCACGGTGCACGAGGCCGGGCATCTGTTCGGCGGCCAGTATCTGTACATCGTCGCTGATCTGTCGACATTGCGCCTGATACCCGAACAACCGGTGCCGCGCCTGACCCTGCCGGAAGATTTCAGCGCCAGCCTCGACCGCGCTGTGCAGCTCATCCGCTCGGCGCCTGCGCAGGGTTCGGCGATCTGGGGCGCCTCGTCCAAAGGCGTGATCTATTCGCTGTTCCTGCAACGCGCCGGCGTTGCGGTCGATCGCGTGATCGATATCAACCCGGCCAAGCAGGGGCGTTATCTGCCGCTGAGCGGCGTGCGAGTGTCCTCGCCGCAAGAGGCCATGGATGCGCTGCCCGAAGGCGCGCACCTGTTTGTGATGAATTCCAATTACCTCGAAGAGATCAAGCGGATGACCGGTGGACGCTACGTCTATCACGCCGTCGACAGCGCTTCGTTCCAGTGACCCTTGAGATGACCAACATGACCGACAACAGCATCAACCAAGCCTTCGAAGCCGAGTGCCGCGAGCAGATCGCCCAGCAGGGTGACGACCCGAAACTGACCGGCCTAGCCCGGGATTTCTTCAACGAATCGGCCAAGCACAAATACAGCTACCACTTCTCGTGGATGGGCCGCCCGATCATCCAGCTGCCGCAAGACATGATGGCCATGCAGGAGATCATCTGGCAGGTCAAGCCGGACCTGGTCATCGAGTGCGGCATCGCCCACGGCGGTTCGATCATCTACTACGCTTCGCTGCTCGAGCTGCAAGGCCACGGCGAAGTGCTCGGCATCGACCTCGACATTCGTCCGCACAACCGCGAAGCCATCGAAAGCCACCCGATGGCCAAGCGCATCAAGATGATCGAAGGTTCGAGCATCGACCCGGCCATTGCCGCTCAGGTGCAGACCGCAGCCAAAGGCAAGAAAGTCATTCTGGTCCTCGACTCCAATCACACTCACGATCACGTGCTCGAAGAGCTGCGCCTCTACGCGCCGCTGGTATCGGTCGACAGCTATTGCGTGGTCATGGACACCGTGGTTGAAGACATGCCGGCCGATTTCTTCCCGGATCGTCCGTGGGGCCCGGGCGACAATCCGAAAACCGCAGTGTGGAAGTATCTGGAAGAGAACCAGGACTTCGAAATCGACCAGCAATTGCAGAACAAATTGTTGATCACCGTGGCGCCGGACGGCTACCTGCGTCGCGTCCGTTAATTCGCAATATTTACCCAGCGTTGTTTCGGCGAGTCGCCGGTTGTGGAGAGAAGTTATGCAAGGCAAGTACAGTTCTGAACTGACGCTACCGCTTGATGAGCTGTTGACGGTGGTGCTGATTACCCACAACCGACCGGCGTTCCTGCGTCGGGCTGTGAAGTATTACAGCGACTTGCCCTGCAAGATCATGGTGCTCGACTCCTCGCCGGAACGTCCGGAAGGCGATTTTTCCGCCGTTGATTACCATCATGTGCCGCAATTCGCGTACTGGGGGATGCAGGCCAAACTGGCCTATGGTGTCGAGCAACTGACCACGCCGTACATGGTGCTGGCGGCGGATGACGACTTCATCCTGCATGATTCATTGGCCCGATCCGTGGGTTTCCTGCAGGCCAATCCGGATTACGGCATGTGCCATGGCTATTGCCTGATGTACCTGGCGCTGGCCGGTGGCGTCAGCTACTACCGCCGCGACAAAAAGGTCCAGGAAGACTATTGCTCCGAACAGGCTCAGGAGCGGGTCATCGATTACATGAGCCAGTACATCCCGCCGTTCTACGCGGTGACCCGTACTGATCTGATGAAGACCTGGCACTCGGCATTGCCACCCGGCACCAGCTTCCAGTGGCAGGAAATCGGCCATGTCTATTTCCTGCTCGCCAGTGCCAAAGCACGGATTCTGCCGATCCCTTACGTGGTTCGGGAGATCAACTACGGTGCCTCCGAGCACAGCACCGAGGTGTATCACTCGCTGACCTACGTCGATGCCAAATCGGTGGCCGAGCGTGAAGCTTTTGCCGAGTTCCTTGCCGCGCTGCCAACCCAGATCAAAGGGCTGGACGCCGAACAGGGCAAAGCGCTTGCCCTGCAAAGCTTCGAGGCAATGGTCGACAGCCTGCAATCGAATCGAGCGCTGACCGCGGAACTGATCATCCAGTCCACCTGGAATCAGGAGCTCAAGTATCCGGATCGCCGCTTCGGGCCTTTGCAGTACGTGGAAATGCCGTTCTACAACGAGGCGTTCTTCGACCTCCTGGCACAGTTCGAATTCATGCTGCACGCCATGCCGGCGGGGCGCATTCAACTTGAAGGGCTGGAGGGCGTCTGGACCCGTCAGGCGCACTTGCTGCAAGCACGCAACAACGACACGCCGGAAAGCGTGCTCGACCGTTTGTGGCAGGCTCACGATCTCAATGCGTTCAATCGCACCGTGATCAAACGGCTGGCGGCTCAGCTGACTTCGATGGGCCAGGCCGAAGAAGCGCAGGCGATGCAGGCCTGGATCAAGCGCCTCGAAGCGCTGACCGTCGATGACCATCATGCGGTCATGGACAAGATGCAGTCCGGTCGCCTGCTCAACTGGCTGGCCGCACGTGCGCCCGGCGCTCACCTTGAGGCAATCGGCCAACATCTGGCGGTGAATGGCGGCGGGCCGCAGTTCGGCATTTTTCTGCTGGATCTGGACGACGATATCGACAAACTCCAGGTGTCTCTCGACAGCTTGCTGGAAGGACAGTGCAAGGCTTTCCGCATTGTCGTGTTCACCACCGGCGAAGCCCCCGCTGCGACCACGGCACAGAACACCCTGCATTTTGTCCGAGTGACCGCGGGCAATCTGATCGACAAGCTCAATCAAAGCGCTCGTCAATCACCGTGTGACTGGCTGCTGTTGGCTGAAGCCGGTGATGAGTTCACTGCCAGCGGACTGTTGCGCGCCAGCCTGGAACTGATGAACGCCGGCGAGTGCCGCGCGGTATCCACCGACGAAATCCAGCGCCAGGAAAACGGTGCCCTGGCCGACGTGTTCCGGCCGGGCTTCAACCTTGATCTGTTGCTGAGCCTGCCAACGCTGATGGCGCGGCACTGGCTGGTGCGGCGCGATGCGCTGGTCGAAATCGGCGGCTATCGCGCCGATTTCAGTCAGGCACTGGAACTCGATGTGCTTTTGCGTCTTATCGAAGAGCACGGCCTCAACAGCTTGGCTCACCTCGACGAGCCGCTATTGATCAGCCAGGCGCCAGAGCTGGTCGAGAATGCTGACGAGCGCCTGGCGCTGCTGCGCCATTTGGGCAATCGCGGCTACAAGGCCAAAGTGACGTCAGCGGTTCCCGGGGTTTACCAGATCGACTACCACCATAGTGATCGTCCGCTGGTGTCGATCATTATTCCGGCGGGCAGCGATCTGGCGGTGCTGCAACGTTGCCTTGAAGGTGTGTTGCTGCGTACCCGTTACCAACACTATGAAGTGCTGATCGCCACCGCTGCGGATCAGACGGCTGAGGTCAATGACTGGCTCGGTACTTACAAGCACTCCAGAGTGCAGGTGCTGCGCACTGACCGGACGTTGAGCGAAGCAGGATTGTTCAACGCGGCCAGTCGTCAGGCGCAGGGCGAGTACCTGGTGCTGCTTGCTGCCGACGCTGAAGTGGTCAATCCGAACTGGCTCGACTCTTTGCTCAACCATGCTCTGCGCCCAGAGGTTGGTGTGGTCGGGCCGAAACTGATCGACCGTGATCGCAAGATCAGCCAGGCGGGACTGATCCTGGGCATGAATGGCGGGGTCGATTCGCCCTTCGTTGGTGACAATCACGATGCCGACGGTTACTTGCATCGCTTGGCGGTGGAACAAAACTACTCGGCGGTATCGAGCGTGTGCCTGATGGTCCGCAAAGAACTGTACGAGGCGCTCGGTGGTCTGGACGAAAGCACATTTGCCGAAGGCTTCAGCGATGTCGATCTGTGCCTGAGCGCCGGGCAAGCCGGTTATCTGACGGTGTGGACTCCGGCGGTGCAAGTCATCCATCAGGGCGGTATGCCTGACGCCCCGCACGCGCTGCTGGCCCTGCGCGAAAAATGGCCGGCGGCATTCGCTCAGGATCAGGCTTACAACGCGAACCTGAGCCTGAGCGGTAAAGGTTTCGTGCTCAATGACAACGCTTCACTGGACTGGGCACAGTTGCTCGCTTAAGCCTGGCGACAGGGACGGAATAATCAAAATATGTTCAACGGTAAATCGATCTTCATCTCCGGCGGCACCGGCTCGTTCGGGCGCAACTTCATCCGTCGCTTGCTCGAGCAATACCAGCCCAAGCGTGTGGTGGTGTTCTCCCGCGACGAGCTGAAACAGTACGAGATGCAGCAGACGTTCAACGCGCCGTGCATGCGTTATTTCATCGGTGATGTGCGTGACGCTGACCGCTTGCGTCAGGCCATGCGCGGCATCGATTACGTGGTGCATGCTGCGGCGTTGAAGCAGGTGCCGGCGGCGGAATACAACCCGACCGAATGCATTCGCACCAACGTCAACGGCGCGGAAAACATCATCGCTGCGGCGATCGATAACGGCGTGCAGAAAGTCGTCGCACTGTCCACCGACAAGGCGGCCAGCCCGATCAATCTGTACGGCGCGACCAAATTGCTTTCGGACAAATTGTTCGTCGCCGCCAACAACATCGCCGGCGAGCAGCAGACCCGTTTTGCCGTGGTGCGCTACGGCAACGTGGCCGGCTCGCGCGGCTCAGTGGTGCCGTTTTTCAGCAAGCTGATTGCTGACGGCGCGCAAGAATTGCCGATCACCGACGAGCGCATGACGCGGTTCTGGATCACCCTCGACCACGGCGTGCAGTTCGTGCTCGACAGCTTTGCGCGGATGCACGGCGGCGAAGTGTTCGTGCCGAAGATTCCGTCGATCCGCATCGTCGATCTGGCGCGCGGCATGGCCGAGCATTTGCCGCACAAAAACGTCGGCATCCGTCCCGGCGAGAAGCTGCATGAGCTGATGGTGCCGCTGGATGATGCGCGCATGACTCTGGAGTTCGAGGATCACTACACGATTCAGCCGTCGATTCGTTTTACCAGCGTCGACGTCGATTTTGCCGTCGATAAACTCGGTGAACGTGGGCGTGCTGTGAGCGAAGATTTCGAGTATCGCTCGGACACCAACCCGCATTTCCTTTCGGTCGGGCAGATCGCCGATCTGCACGCGAAGCTGTCGGTATGATCCCTTACGGTCGGCAGAGCCTTGATCAGGCGGACATCGACGCAGTGGTCGACGTCCTGCAATCGGACTGGCTGACCCAAGGGCCGACCATCGAGCGCTTCGAACAAGCCATGGCCGCGCGTTGCCAGGCCGATTTCGCCGTGGCGGTGTGCAATGCCACGGCGGCGCTGCACATTGCTTGTCTGGCCGCTGACCTGGGGCCGGGCGATCGCTTGTGGACTACGCCGAATACGTTTCTGGCCTCGGCCAATTGCGGGCGCTATTGCGGCGCCGAGGTTGATTTCGTCGACATCGACCCATTGACCTGGAACCTCGATGCCTTTGCCCTTGAAGCCAAGCTTGAGCAAGCCGAACGCGACGGCACGTTGCCGAAAGTTCTCGTCGCGGTGGCGTTCTCCGGGCAGAGCTGTGACCTGCGCAAGATCGCCGATCTGGCGGTGCGCTACCACTTCACTGTGATCGAAGATGCCTCGCACGCGGTGGGCGCGAGCTACGCCGGGCGCCCGGTCGGTTGTGGCGAATTTGCGGCGATGACGGTGTTCAGTTTTCACCCGGTGAAAATCATCACCAGCGCCGAAGGCGGCATGGTCCTGACCAATCGTCCGGCGCTGGCCGAGCGTCTGCAACGCCTGCGCAGCCATGGCATGACCCGCGATCCGCAACACATGACCGAGCCGAGCCACGGGCCATGGTATTACCAGCAAGTTGAGCTGGGTTTCAATTATCGGATCACCGATCTGCAGGCGGCCCTGGGGCTGTCGCAACTGCGTAAGCTCGACGAGTTTGTCGCACGTCGCCGGGAACTGGCCGCCCGTTACGATCAACTCCTCGCCTACCTGCCGCTGACCTTGCCGAGTGCGCAGCCGGAAGCGGAATCGGCGTGGCACCTGTACGTGGTGCGCTTGCAGACCGAACGTTGCAATCTCAGTCATCGCCAGGTATTCGAAGGTTTGCGCGCCGCCGGTATCGGCGTGAATCTGCACTATATTCCGGTGCATCTGCAGCCGTACTATCGCGAGCTGGGCTTTGCCGAGGGCGATTTTCCCGAGGCCGAGCGCTATTACGCCGAGGCGCTCAGCTTGCCGCTGTTCCCTTTGCTCAGTGAGGCACAACAGGATCAGGTGGTCGAGCAACTGCGTCGGCTGCTGCTTGAGGAGTAAGGCACCGTGAGCTGCGTCGCGATCATCCCCGCCCGTGGTGGCAGCAAGCGCGTCCCGCGCAAGAATCTCAAACCGTTCGACGGCGTGCCGATGATCGTTCGCTCGATTCGTACGGCGCTGGAGTCAGGGCTGTTCGAGAGCGTTGTCGTCAGCACCGACGATGACGAAATCGCCAACGTCGCACGAGCACATGGCGCTGAAGTGCCGTTCATGCGACCGGCCGATCTGGCGGATGATTTCACCGGCACCGCTGCGGTGATCGTGCATGCCTTGCAGCAATTGCCGACATTCGATTACGCCTGCTGCGTCTATGCCACCGCGCCGCTATTGCAAAATCGGTATCTGCGCCTGGGGCTGGATTTGCTCATGCAGCATCCGCACAAGTCGTTCGCTTTCTCGGTGTGCGGCTTCGGTTTCCCCGTACAGCGCGCACTGACCCTCGACGAAGAGGGCGCGTTGACGTCTTTGTACCCCGAATTTCGCACCACCCGTTCGCAGGATCTGCCCGAAGCGTTTCAGGATGCCGGGCAGTTCTACTGGGGCCGCAGCGAAGCGTGGTTGCGTGGCGAGACGCTGTTCTCGCCAGCCAGCCTGCCGGTGATTCTGCCGCGTCATCTGGTCCAGGACATCGACACGCCCGAAGACTGGCAACGCGCCGAATACCTCTACGCCGCGCTCAAGGCCGGCGGAGAACTGCAATGAGAGTGCTGATCCGCGCCGACGCCTCGCCAACCATTGGCAGCGGCCACATCGCCCGTTGCCTGACCCTGGCGCGGGTGCTGAAACAGCAGGGCGGTCACGTCGCGTTTGCCTGTCGGCGTTTGCCCGGGCATCGACTGGATGCCTTGAATGCCGAAGGCTTCGAGACCTTCGCGCTGCCCGAGCGCTATCGTGATGAAGACCCGCTGCAGGCCATCGAATCGATGTTGCCGTGGCAGTTCGACATCGATGCACTGGGCCTGCTGCTGGACGGGCAGGCACCGTTCGACTGGATCATCGTCGATCATTACGGACTCGATCATCACTGGCAAACCGCTGCCCGGCGCTGGGCGCACCGAATCGCCGCCGTGGATGATCTGGCCACGCGGCGCTACAGCGTCGATCTGCTGCTCAATCAGAACCTCTCTGGCTTGAGTGAAAACTACGCGCCGCTGCTGCCGCCAGGTTGTCGTACTTTGCTTGGCCCGCGCTACGCCATGCTGCGCGAAGAATTCAACTGCGAGGCGATCGAGATCAAGCCGCAGGCGCGCCGGGTGCTGGTGAATTTCGGTGGTTTTGACGCGGCGAGGCAAACTCACCACGCGATGTTGGCACTGGCTGATTTCACTGGATTGCAGGTTGATTTCGTCGCTGGCGCCGACAACCCGGCGTGGACGCAGATGCAGGCGTTGGCCGAGACGCGGCCGAACTGGCGCCTGCACAGTTTCGTCAGCGATTTCCATCAGCGCATGACTGAAGCGGACCTGTTTATCGGCGCCGGCGGCGGCACCAGTTGGGAGCGTGCGGCGCTGGGTTTGCCGACGATCTGCATCGCCGTGGCGAACAATCAGCAGGCCAACGGCGAAGTCATGGCGGCGGCCGGCGCGCATGTGTTCATGGGTGCTCGCGAGCAGGTCAGCGTCGAGCAATTGCGTGATGCGGTCGGCTTCGTCGTGAACAATCATTTTCTACGCCAGAGCCTTGCCGAGCGCTCGCGGCAATTGGTCGATGGGCGCGGTGCCGAACGCGTGGCGGCGGCGTTGGCCGGTGCGGTACTGAAATTGCGCCCGGCGACCCAGGACGATGCGCAGTTGCTGTTCGATGGGCGCAATGCCGAAGCGGTACGGCGCTGGTCGCTGGAAACCGGCGTCATCGATTGGGCACAGCATCTGCACTGGCTGACGGCGACCCTGCGTAGTCCGCAACGGTTGCTGCTGATTGCCGAGGCGGACGACGGCCCGGTGGGGGTGCTGCGCTACGATTTGCGCGGGTTCGAAGCCGAAGTGTCGATCTATCTGCTGGAGGGGCGTTTTGGCCTGGGCTGGGGCAGGGCAGTGCTCAGCCGTGGCGAAGCGTTTGTCGCTGCGCACTGGCCGCAATTGACGCGCATCACTGCGCGGGTCATGCCCGCCAATCAGTCTTCATTGAAAGTTTTTCGCGACGCCGGATTCATCCAGGAAACCTGTGAGTTCAGCCGTGTTTTGAAGGATCACTCGCATGTCTAGTTTCAAGATTGGCCAGCACACCATCGGTGCCGATGCGCCACCATTCATCATTGCCGAGATGAGCGGCAACCATAACCAGTCCCTCGACGTCGCTCTGCAAATCGTCGAGGCGGCGGCCAAGGCTGGAGCGCATGCCTTGAAGCTGCAAACCTACACCGCCGAAACCATGACCCTGGATTTGGCCGAAGGCGAATTCTTCATCAAGGATCCGGGCAGTCTGTGGGCCGGCACCTCGCTCTACGATCTCTACGAAAAAGCTCACACACCGTGGGAGTGGCACGCGCCGATTTTCGCCCGGGCCAAAGCGCTGGGTATGCTCGCGTTCTCGACACCGTTCGATGACAGCGCGGTGGATTTTCTCGAAAGCCTCGAGGTGCCGGCGTACAAAATCGCCAGTTTCGAAAACACTGATCTGCCGTTGATCCGTCGAGTGGCAGCGACCGGTAAACCGCTGATCATCTCCACCGGCATGGCCAGCATCGCCGAACTGGATGAAACCGTGCGTGCCGCACGCGAGGCCGGTTGCAAGGATCTGGTCTTGCTCAAGTGCACCAGCACTTATCCAGCGACGCCACTCAACAGCAATGTGCGTACGATCCCGCATCTGCGTGAGTTGTTTGGATGCGAGGTCGGGCTGTCGGACCACTCGATGGGCGTCGGCGTATCGGTGGCGGCGGTGGCGCTCGGGGCGACTGTCGTGGAGAAGCATTTCACCCTCGACCGTTCGGCCGGAGGCGTCGACGCGAGTTTTTCCCTTGAGCCTGCGGAGCTGACCAGTCTGGTCGTCGAAACAGAGCGTGCCTGGCAGGCCATGGGGCAGGTGCATTACGGCGTCACCGAGGCCGAGCGCAAGTCGCTGGTCTATCGCCGCTCGCTGTATGTCACCGCTGACATGGCCGCCGGTGAAGCCTTTACCGGCGACAATCTGCGCGCCATTCGCCCCGGTCTCGGTCTGCCGCCCAGGCACACCGAAGCCGTCCTCGGACGCCGTGCGCGCACCGCGATCAAGCGCGGTACGCCGCTGGACTGGTCGCTGGTCGAATAGGCCAATCTGCCATCGATTCGGCAAAATAGCGTGACCTGCGAGTCATAACGCGCATCTTCACTGTATTGTATTGACCGGGGAGATGGCGCCTGGCCCGTTTTGCGGTTCCAGTGATAGCCCTTTGCGCTTCCCGTGGCTGCCCGTCGTGGCGGCCGTTTTCTGTTTGTCGGCGCCCCTCGAATCCTTGCGAGCGGTGGTTTTGGGCTGTTTTTTATTGGGAAGCCGTAATGATTGGCATAAAAAGCATTGCGAGCTACGTTCCTGTAGCCGGCGTGGACAATTACGCACAAGGTGCAAAATTCGAGAAGGATGAAGAATTCATCCTTGGCAAGATCGGTTCGGCGTTCCTGCCGCGCAAAGACGCTGAGCAGGAAACTTCCGATCTGTGCGTGGAAGCGGCCAATGCGCTGTTTGCCAGCAATCCTGAACTGAAGCGTGAATCGATCGATGCCTTGATTGTCGTCACTCAAAACGGTGACGAAGAAGGCCTGCCGCATACCGCTGCCATCGTTCAGGACAAACTCGGCCTGCCGACCAATGTCGCAGCGTTCGATATCTCGTTGGGCTGCTCCGGTTACGTCTACGGCATCTACGCGATCAAGGGCTTCATGGAAGCCGCCGGCCTGAAGAATGGCCTGCTGATCACCGCTGACCCGTACTCGAAAATCGTCGATCCGGAAGACCGCAACACCACCATGCTGTTCGGCGATGCCGCCACGGCAACGTGGATCGGCGAAAATCCGACCTGGGCGCTGGGCAAGGCCAAGTTCGGCACCGACGGTTCCGGTGCTCCGCACCTGAAAGTCAGCAACGGCGTGTTCTTCATGAACGGTCGTCAGGTGTTCAATTTCGCATTGCTGAAAGTGCCTGCGCACTTGCACGAATTGCTCGATGATTCGGGTTTGAAAGCCGATGACATCGACGCATTCTGCATTCACCAGGGCAGTGCGGCGATTGTCGACGCCGTGGCGCGACGCTTTGAAGGCGAACCGGAGAAGTTCATCAAGGACATGGTCGAGACCGGCAACACCGTGTCGTCGAGCATTCCGCTGCTGCTGGAAAAACACGTGCTCGATTCCGACTGGCAGCGCGTCGCGCTGAGCGGTTTTGGCGTCGGTCTGTCGTGGGGCTCGGCGATCATCTATCGCCCGTAAGCCCAAGCAAAAAACACTGATACAAAAATAGCGTTCAAGCTTAACCTTGAACGCTATTTTTTTGCCCGAGAAGGAGTGCGAGGCGCCATGAGCGAGTTTTTCCAAGCCAATGCCGAGGTGTTGCAACGGCGCTGGCCGGCGCTGTTCGAACGATTGATGGCTGAGGACAGCGCGTCCGTGCAGGCCGAACTCGTGCAAGGGCTGGGCTCGACGCTGAGCGTCGACGGCATTCAGCTCACCAGCCGCCATGATCGCCTGCATGAGGCGCAGGTTCAGGCGGCGAGCCTGCCGGAAAAACCGCATCTTCACGTATATGGCACTGGCCTGGGCGACTTGCCCGGCGTGCTGCTTGAGCGCGCAGACCTGGAAAAACTGTACGTACACATTCTCAACGGCGCGCTGTTCGCGCTGGTGCTGCAACTGCTCGATCAGCGCCAGTGGCTGCAGGATCCTCGGGTGGAGCTGTTTTACGCTGGTGATCACCCGGACTTCTTCACGCCATTCTTTGCCTTGCCGGCCGAGATGCTGCTGGCCGATGACTTCAATGCAAAGGTCCGCGACCGGCTGATCAATGAAGTGCACCTGACGTTCAATAACCGCGATTTCGATCCGCAGTCACCGGAAATCAGGCAGCGCTTGCAGGAGTCTCTGCCGGTATTGCTTGGCGATGCCGATGTGGCGCAGTTGTTCGGTAGCTGCGCCGGGCGCGAAGTCTACGTGATCGCCACCGGGCCGACACTGGAGCAGCATTTCGAACGTCTGGCGGCGATCCGTCAGCTTGCTGAGCGGCCGTTGTTCATCTGTGTTGATACCGCTTATCGGCCGTTGCGCGAACATGGCATCGAGCCTGATCTGGTGGTGAGCATCGATCAGCGCATCGGTTTTCGGCATCTGCCGTGCGAGGCGTCCGAGAACATTGCGCTGGTGTACTTGCCGATGAGCGATCCGCAGGTATTGAAGGCATGGAAGGGCAAGCGTTATGGCGGCTATTCGGCCAGCCCGATCTACAGCGACCTGCAAGAGCAGTATCCACGCGGTGAGCTGCACGTCGGCGGCAGCGTGATCCATCCGGCGGTGGATCTCGCGGTAAAAATGGGCGCGAGTCGAATCACTCTGTTTGGCGCTGACTTCGCCTTCCCGATGAACAAGACTCACGCGGGTTGGGACGACGGCGATCTGGGCCCGCCGCTGGCCCAGGCGCGGCACTGGGTGCGCGATGGCCATGGTCAGCGCGTCAGCACTCAGCTGAATTTTCGCGGCTATCTGTGTGTGCTGGAGCGCTACATCGCCGCGCATCCACAGGTCGAATTTCTCAACAGCAGCCGCGCCGGCGCGTTGATCGCCGGCACCGCTTTCAATCCGGAGTTCGTGCAATGAGTGCGCTGAACCAGAGTCAGGATCAGTGTCGCCGGTGTGCCGCGTTGTTTCGCCTTGGGCGCGATGTTGAAGCTGCGCTGACGATGGTCGATGTGTTCGAACAGGCTCAACTATGCCTGGCGTCTGCCTCGGAGAAGGTGCAGCAGGACTGGGCACAGGTGCTCACGCAAATGCTCGACTGTCAGGAGCGTCAGGACTGGTTGGGCCTGGCTGACTATATGGAATACGAATTGGTCGAATTGCTGGAAAGTGCCACGCGCTGAACCGCTGCGCAGCACTGGCCCGCGGCTTTGCGTTACAGGCGGTTTTATGACGTCATTTTTTCGCACTGGATGTACTGCTAAGTCTTTGTTTTATCGGGGGTGGCGTGGTGATGGCAAAATTTTTTCAAAAAGCCCTCAAGCAACCTGCAATCCCGACGATAACTATTACGAAGGTTCTCTAGGCCATACCCGGCGGTTGCCAGGGCCGGAAGCCGCAGTACCCAACCAACGAGGAATTCGTCATGGCTTTAACAGTAAACACCAACACCACATCGTTGAACGTTCAGAAAAACCTGAACCGCGCTTCCGACGCTCTGTCCACCTCGATGCAGCGCCTGTCTTCCGGCCTGAAAATCAACAGCGCCAAAGACGACGCCGCTGGCCTGCAGATCTCCAACCGTATGTCCTCGCAGATCCGCGGTAACACCCAGGCCATCCAGAACGCCAACGACGGTATCTCCGTTGCCCAGACCGCTGAAGGCGCTCTGCAAGCTTCGACCGACATCCTGCAGCGTATGCGTGAACTGGCTGTTAAAGCTCGTAACGGTACCAACGGCACTGCTGACCAGACCGCTACCAACGCTGAATTCGCTCAGATGTCTGACGAAATCACCCGTATCTCGGCTGCTACCAACCTGAACGGCAAAAACCTGCTGGACGGTTCGGCTGGTACTGTGACTCTGCAAGTTGGCGCAAACACCGGTTCGGCTAACCACATCGATCTGGTACTGAGCTCCAAGTTCGACGCCGTCAGCCTGTCGGTAGGTAGCGGTACTGTAGTTCTGACCGGTACTTCGGGTACTGGTGCTGGTTCTGCTTCGCAGAACATCGACAACGCGATCACTGCAATCGACGCCGCTATCGCTGCCATCGGTGCAACCCGTGCCAGCCTGGGTGCTTCGCAAAACCGTCTGACCAGCACCATCTCCAACCTGCAGAACATCACTGAAAACACCACCGCTGCTCAGGGTCGTGTACAGGACACCGACTTCGCCGCAGAAACTGCTAACCTGACCAAGCAGCAGACTCTGCAGCAAGCTTCGACCTCCGTACTGGCTCAAGCCAACCAACTGCCTTCCGCTGTACTGAAGCTGCTTCAGTAATCCGGAACAAGTTTGAGCGGGGGAGTGCGCTTGTCGTGCTCTCTCGCTTTTTTACGTTAAGAGGTGATGGGCATGGACATGAGCGTAAAGCTTAACGTGTCTTATCCGGCTCCCAAGCCAGTAACGCCGGTCGCTGACAAGCCGTCAGCAACGCCTGAAGTTGCCAAGACTGAAGCGCCGGTCGCTGCCAAGAGACAGGATACGGACGACGCCAAGTTGAAACTGGCGGTGCAGGAGATCGAGAAGTTCGTCCAATCGATCAAGCGCAATCTGGAGTTCTCGATCGACGAGCATTCCGGCAAGGTCATCGTCAAGGTGATCGCAAGCGAGACGGGTGAGGTCGTTCGACAGATTCCCTCCGCCGAAGCCCTTAAGCTCGCAGACAGCCTGGCCAATGCAAGTCATGTATTGTTCGACGCCAAAGTCTGATAAATGGCATGAATAGTGTTTGTTCGTTCTCCAGACGCCAGTAACGGTCAAAAGAATGGCAACAATCTGAAGGGAGATGCACATGGCAAGTCCAATTCTACCGGGTTCCGGACTGGGTTCCGGCCTGGACATCGGCGCGATCGTGACCGCGCTGGTCAACGCCGACAAGTCTGCCAAGCAGACGCAGATCGATACCGCGACCAAAAGCAACAGCCTGAAGATTTCCGGCGTTGGTTCGCTGAAAAGTGCATTGGCGGCCTATCAGAAAGCGATGGGTGATCTGAACAAAGCAACAAGCCCGGCGTTTGCCGGTTTTACTGCAACCTCGGATACGCCAACTGTCGTCGGTGCCACTTCGGATAAAACCGCCGTGCCGGGTACTTACAGCGTAGTCGTGAAAAACCTGGCCACCGGCTCGAAAGTTGCCAGTGCCGCCTTTGCCGGCGGGGCCGCCAGTGCCATTCCGAGTGGTACTCTGAAAATCAGTCAGAATGGCATTGATTACAATGTCGCGATTCCGGCCAATGCCACCTTGCAGTCCACGCGCGATGCGATCAACACCGCACAGGCCAGCAATGGCATTTCCGCGAACATCGTGACTGACAGCTCTGGTTCATCGCGTCTGGTATTGAGCTCCAACAAGACTGGCGCCGGCATGGACCTGCAGGTCAGCGGTATCGCCGGGCTGGAAATCGACGGTACCCAAAAGATGGGCACCAGCCCGGCGGCAGGTGCGTCGGGAGCTGTTGGTGAGCTGGCCCTGGATGCGAGCCTGACCATCGACGGACTGGCCGTTACCAGCAAGACCAACACCGTCACCGGTGCGATCAGCGGCATGACGCTGAATCTGGTCACTGCGAGTCCCGTCGTGGGCGGCGTGCCAACGCCGGCTACTGTATCGGTTGCGACCAATACCGCCGGCATCCAGACATCGCTGCAATCGTTCATCGATTCCTATAACACCCTGAAGAAAACCATCGACACCTTGTCCAAGGCAACGCCGGATGCCGATGGCAATCTGACCGTTTCGGCGGCGTTCACCGGTGACGCTCTGCCGCGTTCGTTGATGGCGGACGTGCGCGCTCAGTTGACAGATCCAGGGGCGGGCGGAGCAGGCCAATTGTCCGTGCTTTCACAGATGGGTGTGTTGACTGACAGTAAAACCGGTTTGCTGACGCTCGATACTGCAGTGTTCAACAAGCGTATGGAAATCCCAGGCATGGCTGGCCAGGTTCAGCAGCTCTTCAGCGGCACCGATGCCAAGAATGGTCTGTTGGCGCGTATGACTGCGGCGGTTGATCCGTACGTCAAGACCGGTGGGCTGCTGGATCAGCGCAGCTCCAACCTGGCGAGTCTGACGAGCGGCTTGCAGAAGCAGCAGGCGGCGCTGGATCTGCGGGTTGCCAACCTGACGTCGACATTGACGGCCAAGTACAACGCCATGGACTTGCTGGTAGGGCAGATGAAGGCAACGGCGAGCAACATCACGTCGTTCTTCAGCTCGCTGAACGCTCAGCAGTCCGCGAAGTAACAGTCAGTAACGACAAAAACCCGGCTACGCTTTATCGGCGTGCGCCGGGTTTTTGTCTTTTGATCTAAAGTTTTCGAACCGGTTGGCGATACACTGGTTATACGAGTCAACGTGGCAATGAGGTAGAACATGAACCCGATGTTAGCCCTTCGGCAGTACCAGAAAGTCGGCGCCCATGCGCAGACGTCCGAAGCGAGCCCGCACCGTTTGGTGCAAATGTTGATGGAAGGTGGCCTGGCCCGCATTGCGCAGGCCAAGGGCGCCATCGAGCGCAACGATATTCCCGGCAAGTGCACGGCGATCAGCAAGGCCATCGGCATTGTCAGTGGCCTGCGCGAAGGCCTCGATCTTGAGAACAACGCCGAGGCGCTGGCTGATCTGGATGGCCTGTACATCTACATGATGAAGCGCCTCGCCGAGGCGAACATCAGCAGCGATCCCCGTGTACTCGACGAAGTCGCCGGCCTGCTGACAACGGTCAAAGAAGGTTGGGACGCCATCGCGCCCGTGCCGGCTCCGCAGTTCTGAAGGAGATCACCATGAGTCTTGTATTGCAGCGAATAGCCGATACCCGTGAGGCGTTGGTCGGAGCATTGGCCGAACGGAACTGGGAAGCCATCGGCGAGCTGGATCTGGCTTGCCGTTCCTGCATGGAAGACGTCATGGCGGAAGCTTCACTGGACGAAGTGGCACTGCGCGACAACCTCGAGGAGCTGCTATTCGTCTACAAAGAGCTTCTTGAGGTGGCAATGGGGGAGCGGCAGGCGATAGCCAACGAGATGTCGCAGATCACCCAAGCGCAAAAGGCTGCAAAGGTTTACCATCTGTTTGGTTGATTAACCGTCAGTTGAACCAGAGATGTGCGCCATAAATTTGACTGTGCACGGTTTTTTGACTTAACTAGTGGCTATTATCAGGTTTAGGGCGTCTACAGGCACATGGTGTCCTGCAAGCGTCTCGCTTGCCCCATTTTTCGGGCATTGAGTTGACTAGGGAAGTTGCTATTGCATGTGGCGTGAAACCAAAATTCTGCTGATCGATGACGATAGCGTCCGCCGCCGCGACCTGGCGGTGATTCTGAATTTTCTTGGCGAAGAAAATTTACCCTGCGGCAGCCATGACTGGCAGCAGGCTGTCGGCTCTTTGTCGTCTAGTCGTGAGGTCATTTGCGTACTGATCGGGACGGTCAATGCTCCTGGCGCGCTTTTGGGCTTGCTAAAGACACTCGCAACCTGGGATGAGTTCCTTCCGGTTTTGTTAATGGGCGATAATTCTTCCGTTGACCTGCCTGAAGACCAGCGTCGCCGCGTGCTGTCGACCCTGGAAATGCCGCCCAGCTACAGCAAATTGCTCGATTCGCTGCACCGCGCCCAGGTCTACCGCGAAATGTACGATCAGGCCCGCGAACGCGGCCGTCATCGCGAACCCAATCTGTTCCGCAGCCTCGTCGGCACCAGCCGTGCGATTCAGCACGTCCGGCAGATGATGCAGCAAGTGGCCGACACCGACGCCAGCGTGCTGATCCTCGGCGAGTCCGGCACCGGCAAGGAAGTGGTCGCGCGCAACCTGCACTATCACTCCAAGCGCCGCGACGCGCCGTTCGTCCCGGTCAACTGCGGGGCGATCCCGGCAGAGCTGCTTGAAAGCGAACTGTTCGGCCATGAGAAGGGCGCCTTTACCGGTGCGATCACCAGCCGTGCCGGGCGCTTCGAACTGGCCAACGGCGGCACGCTGTTTCTCGATGAAATTGGTGACATGCCGCTGCCGATGCAGGTCAAGCTGCTGCGCGTGTTGCAAGAGCGCACCTTTGAGCGCGTGGGCAGCAACAAGACGCAAAGCGTCGACGTGCGCATCATTGCCGCGACCCACAAGAATCTTGAAAGCATGATCGAGATCGGCTCGTTCCGCGAAGACCTCTACTATCGCTTGAACGTGTTCCCGATCGAGATGGCGCCGCTGCGTGAGCGCGTGGAGGACATCCCGCTGCTGATGAACGAACTGATCTCGCGCATGGAGCACGAGAAGCGCGGTTCGATCCGTTTCAACTCGGCGGCAATCATGTCGCTGTGCCGTCACGGCTGGCCGGGCAACGTCCGCGAGCTGGCCAACCTGGTCGAGCGCATGGCGATCATGCATCCGTACGGGGTGATCGGCGTGGTCGAGTTGCCGAAGAAATTCCGCTACGTCGACGACGAAGATGAGCAAATGGTCGACAGCCTGCGCAGCGATCTCGAAGAGCGTGTGGCGATCAACGGCCATACGCCTGACTTCAGCGCCAACGCGTTGCTGCCGCCGGAAGGGCTCGACCTCAAGGACTACCTCGGTGGTCTGGAGCAAGGCCTGATTCAGCAAGCACTGGACGACGCCAATGGCATCGTGGCACGGGCCGCTGAACGTCTGCGCATCCGTCGCACGACCCTGGTCGAGAAGATGCGCAAGTACGGTATGAGTCGCGCCGGAGGAGATGAACAGGCGGATGATTGACGCCTGTTTTTCAAGCGCTTCATTTATAAGCGGTTTTTTTTAGGCACGGGTATTGCTATAGCCCTCGCAACGTTCCGTTTCACTGACGGTCAGCCAAGCGAGAGAGCCCAATGCCCCAAGCCGCCCAGATCTCTTCTGCCTCCAATATCGTGGGGCAACCCTCGTCCGTAGAGCAGGCAAGTCGTCAGGGACTTGAGCAGGCCTTCCAGCTGTTCAACCAGATGTCGAGCCAGCTGACCGACTCCTACAGCCTGCTCGAAGCGCGAGTCACCGAACTCAAGGGTGAGCTGGCCGTGGTCAGTGCCCAGCGCATGCAGGAATTGGCGGAAAAAGAACGCCTGGCCAATCGCCTGCAAAACCTCCTCGATCTATTGCCCGGCGGCGTCATCGTTATCGACGGCCACGGTCTGGTGCGCGAGGCCAACCCGGCCGCCCTCGACTTGCTCGGCTCGCCACTCGAAGGCGAACTCTGGCGCCATGTGATCGCACGCTGCTTCGCTCCGCGTGAAGACGACGGTCACGAAATTTCCTTGAAAAATGGTCGACGCCTGTCGATTTCCACCCGCTCGCTGGACGCCGAGCCGGGGCAGTTGGTGCTGCTCAACGACTTGACTGAAACCCGTCATCTGCAAGATCAATTGGCGCGGCATGAGCGTTTGTCCTCGCTGGGGCGCATGGTTGCGTCTCTGGCTCATCAGATTCGTACACCGCTGTCCGCCGCATTGCTCTACGCCAGTCATTTGACTGAACAGCAATTGCCAGTGCAAACCCAGCAGCGTTTTGCCGGACGCCTGAAAGAGCGTCTGCACGAACTGGAGCATCAAGTGCGTGACATGCTGGTGTTCGCTCGCGGTGAATTGCCGCTGACCGACCGCCTCACCCCCGATGCGTTGATGCAATCGCTGCAGGCTGCGGCGCTGACCCATGTGCAGGATCTGCCAATCCGCTGGCAGTGCGACAGCCATGCCGGTGAGCTGCTGTGCAACCGCGACACGCTCGTCGGCGCACTGCTGAATCTGATTGAAAACGCCATTCAGGCCAGCGCCGGCGAGGCGCGCCTGAAAGTGCATTGCTACACCAGAGGTAACACACTGCGCTTGTGCGTCAGCGACAGTGGGAGCGGCATTGAGCCGACCGTGCTGGCGCGCCTCGGCGAGCCGTTTTTCACCACTAAAGTCACCGGCACCGGCCTCGGCCTGACCGTGGTCAAAGCGGTGGCCCGCGCCCATCAGGGAGAATTGACCCTGCGTTCGCGCGTCGGACGCGGCACCTGCGCGCAGGTCAGTCTGCCGCTGTTTTCCGCTGCACAGGGAGTTGAATAAACGTCATGGGCATCAAGGTGTTGCTGGTCGAGGATGACCGTTCGTTGCGCGAGGCGCTGGCCGATACGCTGCTGCTCGCCGGCCACGACTATCACGCCGTCGGCAGCGCCGAAGAAGCATTGACGGCGGTTGCACAGCAAGCCTTCAGCCTGGTGGTCAGCGACGTCAACATGCCAGGCATGGATGGCCACCAGTTGCTCGGCTTGTTGCGCGCGCGCCAACCGCAGTTGCCGGTGCTGCTGATGACTGCCCACGGCGCGGTCGAACGTGCGGTCGATGCCATGCGCCAAGGCGCGGCGGATTATCTGGTCAAGCCGTTCGAGCCCAAGGCATTGCTCGATCTGGTCGCGCGGCATGCGTTGGGCAGCATAGACGCTGGCGAAGCGGAAGGCCCCGTCGCCGTTGAACCGGCCAGTGCGCAGTTGCTTGAGTTGGCGGCGCGGGTTGCGCGCAGTGATTCGACTGTCCTCATCTCCGGCGAGTCTGGCACCGGTAAAGAAGTGCTGGCGCGCTACATTCACCAGCAATCGCGACGGGCGAGCCAGCCGTTTATTGCGATCAACTGCGCGGCGATTCCCGACAACATGCTCGAAGCAACACTGTTCGGCCATGAGAAGGGTTCGTTCACCGGCGCCATCGCCTCCCAGGCCGGCAAGTTCGAGCAGGCGGACGGCGGCACCATTCTGCTCGACGAAATTTCCGAAATGCCTCTGGGCCTGCAAGCCAAGTTGCTGCGCGTCCTGCAAGAGCGGGAAGTGGAGCGCGTGGGCGCGCGCAAGCCGATCAGCCTGGATATTCGCGTGGTCGCCACGACCAACCGCGATCTGGCCGGTGAAGTGGCGGCGGGGCGTTTTCGCGAAGACCTTTTTTACCGCTTGTCGGTTTTCCCACTGGCCTGGCGTCCACTTCGCGAACGTACTGCCGATATCCTGCCGCTGGCGGAAAAGCTGTTGGCCAAACACGTCAATAAAATGAAGCACGCCGCAGCGAAGCTGTCGCCCGAAGCGCAGGCCTGCCTGACCGCATATCCGTGGCCGGGCAATGTGCGTGAGCTGGACAACGCCATTCAGCGCGCGTTGATTCTGCAGCAGGGCGGCTTGATTCAGCCGCAGGATTTCTGCCTGACCGGCGCGGTGACATTCGCCCCATTGCCGGTCGCAGCGCCGGTAATTCGCGAGGTGGAAATCGAGGCAGATTCCTCCGGCGCTCTGGGTGATGACCTGCGCCGCCGGGAGTTTCAGATGATCATCGACACCCTGCGCGCCGAGCGTGGCCGCCGCAAGGAGGCCGCCGAAAAACTCGGCATCAGCCCGCGCACCCTGCGTTACAAACTGGCGCAAATGCGCGATGCCGGGATGGATGTCGAAGGTTATCTGTTCGCCACCTGACCGATGCTGCAAAACATCCCAGATGCTTTTCTCAGAAGGGTGCCCATGAGCTGGCACCCTTGTTGCTAATACCTGTGTACCCGCCGAGTGAGTGTCAAAAAATTGCGGGCCGCCCAAGAGAGTAGACCATGAGCCAAGGTATTGAATTTAATCGGTTGATGATGGACATGCAGGCCATGAAAGTGGATGCCATGTCTGCGCGTAAATCGACCGCCGCTGTCCCTGAAATCGCGGGCAGCAGCTTTTCCGACATGCTCGGTCAGGCGATCAATAAAGTCAGTGATACCCAGCAGGCGTCGACTCAACTGGCCAACGCGTTCGAGATCGGCAAGAGCGGTGTCGACCTGACTGACGTCATGATTGCGTCGCAAAAAGCCAGCGTGTCGTTCCAGGCTCTGACCCAGGTGCGCAACAAGCTGGTCCAGGCTTACCAAGACATCATGCAGATGCCGGTTTAAGGGCGAAATAAGTCATGGCAGAAGCAGTCGCTGATAACGTTCCGGCCAAGGCCACCCCGATCGACGGCAAACCGCCGCTGTTCGGCCTGTCCTTTCTGGAAAACCTTTCCCAGATGACCATGCTGCGTCAGGTCGGCCTGTTGGTCGGTCTGGCAGCGAGCGTGGCGATTGGCTTTGCCGTAGTGCTGTGGTCGCAGCAGCCGGATTATCGTCCACTGTACGGCAGCCTTGCCGGCATGGACGCCAAGCAGGTCATGGAAACCCTGGCCGCCGCTGACATTCCTTACAACGTCGAACCCAATTCCGGTGCCTTGCTGGTCAAGGCCGACGACCTGTCCCGTGCGCGGATGAAACTCGCTGCCGCTGGTGTCACTCCCAGCGACGGCAACATCGGTTTCGAAATCCTCGACAAGGAACAGGGTCTGGGCACCAGCCAGTTCATGGAAGCGACCCGTTATCGTCGTGGCCTCGAAGGTGAACTGGCGCGGACCATCTCCAGCCTGAACAACGTCAAGGGTGCCCGCGTGCACCTGGCGATTCCGAAGAGTTCGGTGTTCGTCCGTGACGAGCGCAAGCCGAGCGCTTCGGTACTGGTCGAGCTGTACAGCGGGCGTTCGCTGGAGCCGGGTCAGGTGGTCGCGATCATCAATCTGGTCGCGACGTCCGTTCCAGAGCTGAGCAAATCGCAGATCACCGTCGTCGATCAGAAGGGCAACCTGCTCTCCGATCAGGCGGAAAATTCTGAAATGACCATGGCCGGCAAGCAGTTCGATTACAGCCGTCGCATGGAAAGCATGCTCACCCAGCGCGTGCACAACATTCTGCAACCGGTACTGGGCAACGATCGTTACAAGGCTGAAGTCTCCGCCGACGTCGATTTCAGTGCCGTCGAATCGACTGCCGAGCAGTTCAACCCGGACCAACCGGCGTTGCGCAGCGAGCAGTCGGTCAACGAACAACGTACCGCCAGCAATGGCCCGCAAGGTGTACCGGGTGCCCTGAGCAACCAGCCACCGGCGCCAGCCTCGGCACCGCAGACCACTGGTGGCACCGCCGCACCGGCCGGGATGATCCAGCCGGGCCAGCCACTGGTTGACGCCAACGGTCAGCAGATCATGGACCCGGCCACCGGCCAGCCGATGCTCGCGCCGTACCCGGCGGACAAGCGTCAACAATCGACGAAGAACTTCGAGCTCGACCGTTCGATCAGCCACACCAAGCAGCAGCAGGGCCGTCTCAATCGCCTGTCGGTGTCGGTGGTGGTCGACGATCAGGTCAAGGTCAACCCGGCCAACGGCGAAACCAGCCGCGCGCCGTGGAGCGCCGACGAATTGGCGCGCTTCACGCGTCTGGTGCAGGACGCCGTCGGTTTCGACGCCAGCCGTGGCGACAGCGTCAGCGTGATCAACATGCCGTTCTCCGCCGAACGCGGCGAAGTGATTGCCGATATTCCGTTCTACTCCCAGCCATGGTTCTGGGACATCGTCAAACAAGTGCTGGGTGTGCTGTTCATCCTCGTACTGGTGTTTGGTGTGCTGCGTCCGGTGCTCAACAACATCACCGGCGGTGGCAAAGGCAAGGAGCTGGCCGGTCTTGGCAGCGACGTGGAACTTGGTGGCATGGGCGGCCTGGACGGCGAACTGGCCAACGACCGCGTGAGCCTCGGTGGTCCGCAGAGCATTCTGTTGCCGAGCCCGAGCGAGGGTTATGACGCGCAACTGAATGCAATCAAGAGTCTGGTAGCTGAAGACCCGGGTCGCGTGGCTCAGGTCGTGAAAGAGTGGATTAACGCAGATGAGTGATAACCGAGCCGCTACCGTCAAACTGACCAAGGTCGACAAAGCCGCGATTCTGCTGCTGTCCCTGGGTTCGACCGATGCTGCGCAAGTGCTGCGCCACATGGGCCCTAAAGAGGTTCAGCGCGTCGGCGTGGCCATGGCGCAGATGGGCAACGTCCATCGCGAGCAGGTCGAGCAGGTGATGAGCGAGTTCGTCGACATCGTCGGCGATCAGACCAGCCTCGGCGTCGGTTCCGACGACTACGTGCGCAAGATGCTCACCCAGGCCCTGGGCGAAGACAAGGCCAATGGCCTGATCGACCGCATCCTGCTCGGTGGCAACACCAGTGGCCTCGACAGCCTGAAATGGATGGAGCCGCGTGCTGTTGCCGACGTGATCCGTTACGAACACCCGCAGATCCAGGCGATCGTGGTCGCGTACCTCGACCCGGATCAGGCCGGTGAGGTGCTCGGCAACTTCGACCACAAAGTGCGTCTGGACATCATCCTGCGCGTCTCGTCGTTGAATACCGTGCAACCGGCAGCCTTGAAAGAACTCAACCAGATTCTCGAGAAGCAGTTCTCCGGCAACTCGAACGCCTCGCGCACCACCCTGGGTGGTATCAAGCGTGCGGCCGACATCATGAACTTCCTCGACAGCTCGATCGAAGGCCAGCTCATGGACTCGATCCGCGAAGTCGACGAAGACCTGTCCGGTCAGATCGAAGACCTCATGTTCGTGTTCAACAACCTCGCCGACGTCGACGACCGTGGCATTCAGGCGCTGTTGCGCGAAGTGTCTTCGGACGTGCTGGTGCTCGCCCTCAAGGGGTCGGACGAAGGCGTCAAAGAGAAGATCTTCAAGAACATGTCCAAGCGTGCCGCCGAACTGTTGCGCGACGATCTCGAGGCGAAAGGCCCGGTGCGCGTCAGCGACGTCGAAACCGCGCAGAAGGAAATCCTCACCATTGCCCGCCGTATGGCCGAAGCCGGCGAGATCGTGCTCGGTGGCAAGGGCGGCGAGGAAATGATCTAAGCCCATGGATAAGCCTGACGAGTCTGTGACGGATCTGATCCGCGCCCGTGATGTTCGCGGCTTCGAATCCTGGGCGCTGCCCAGCTTCGACCCGCCGAAACCGGAGCCCGAGCCGGAACCCGAGCCCGAGCCGCCGGAAATGGAAGAAGTGCCGCTGGAAGAAGTCCAGCCACTGACCCTGGAAGAACTCGAAAGCATCCGTCAGGAGGCTTACAACGAGGGCTTCGCCATCGGCGAAAAGGAAGGTTTTCACAGCACCACGCTGAAGGTCCGTCAGGAAGCCGAAACCGCGCTGGCGGCGAAAGTCGCCAGCCTTGAGCTGTTGATGGCCAACCTGTTCGAACCGATCGCCGAGCAAGACACACAGATTGAAAAGTCGCTCGTTGACCTCGTGCAACACATCACCAAGCAGGTGATCAAGCGCGAACTGGCCATCGATTCGACGCAGATCGAACACGTCATGCGCGATGCTCTCAAGCTGCTGCCGCTGGGCGTGGAAAACGTGCGCCTGTACGTCAATCCGCAGGATTTCGCCCAGGTCAAAGCCCTGCGCGAACGCCACGAAGAAACCTGGCGCATCGTCGAAGACGAGTCGCTGTTGCCGGGCGGCTGCCGGGTTGAAACCGAACACAGTCGCATCGACGCCAGCGTCGAATCGCGGGTGACCCAGGTCATGGCCAAACTGTTCGACCAATTGCATGAGCAGGCCCTGCATCCGGCAGCGCCTGACTTGAGTCTGGACATTCCTGAAGACACCCCAGCGGCTGTCGCCCCCGACGAGCCGCGCGCGGACGCCAGCGATGCGCCTTGAACGCACCAGTTTCGCCAAGCGCCTGAGCACCTACGCCGAGGCCACCGAGATTGCCGGCGCGCCGATCCTTGAAGGTCGGCTGCTGCGCATGGTCGGTCTGACCCTCGAAGCCGAAGGCTTGCGCGCTGCCATGGGCACCCGCTGCATGGTGATCAATGACGACAGCTACCACCCGTCCCAGGTGGAAGCGGAAGTCATGGGCTTTTCCGGCAGTAAAGTCTTCCTGATGCCGGTGGGCAGCGTCGCCGGCATTGCTCCGGGCGCCCGCGTGGTGCCGCTGGCCGATACCGGCCGTCTGCCGATGGGCATGAGCATGCTCGGCCGTGTTCTTGACGGCGCCGGCCGCGCGCTGGACGGCAAGGGCGGCATGAAAGCCGAAGACTGGGTGCCGATGGATGGCCCGACAATCAACCCGCTCAACCGTGATCCGATCAGCGTACCGCTGGACGTCGGCATCCGTTGCATCAACGGTTTGCTGACGGTCGGCCGTGGCCAGCGTCTGGGTCTGTTCGCCGGTACCGGTGTCGGTAAATCGGTGCTGTTGGGCATGATGACCCGCTTCACCGAGGCCGACATCATCGTCGTCGGCCTGATCGGTGAGCGTGGTCGCGAAGTTAAGGAATTCATCGAGCACATCCTCGGTGAGGAAGGACTCAAGCGTTCGGTTGTCGTCGCCTCGCCGGCGGACGATGCGCCGCTGATGCGTATGCGCGCGGCGATGTATTGCACGCGCATCGCCGAATATTTCCGCGACAAGGGCAAGAACGTTCTGCTGCTGATGGACTCGCTGACCCGTTTCGCCCAGGCCCAGCGGGAAATCGCTCTGGCCATCGGCGAACCGCCAGCAACCAAGGGCTATCCGCCATCGGTGTTCGCCAAACTGCCGAAACTGGTGGAGCGCGCCGGTAACGCGGAGAAGGGTGGCGGTTCGATCACGGCGTTCTACACCGTGCTTTCCGAAGGCGATGACCAGCAGGACCCGATTGCCGACTCGGCGCGCGGCGTACTCGACGGCCACATCGTGCTGTCGCGACGTTTGGCTGAGGAAGGTCACTATCCGGCGATCGACATCGAAGCGTCGATCAGCCGGGTCATGCCGGCCGTGGTTTCGCCGGATCACATGCAGCGCGCGCAGTACTTCAAGCAGCTGTGGTCACGTTATCAGCAGAGCCGCGATCTGATCAGCGTCGGTGCCTACGTGGCCGGTGGTGATCGCGAGACCGATCTGGCGATTTCCCTGCAACCGCAGTTGGTCAGGTATCAGCGCCAGGGCCTCAACGACAAAATCAATCTGGGTGAAAGCCAGGCCTATCTGGAAACCCTGTTCGCCCCTGCGGCGGGCGGGTAACTGGCCATGGCTGTCAGCCGCGCCGCGCGCCTGGCACCGGTGGTGGACATGGCCGAAAAGGCCGAGAAAGCCGCCGTGCAGCGCCTCGCCTACTTTCAGGGCCAGGTCAAAGTTGCTGAAAGCAAGCTGGCCGACCTCAATGCCTTTCGCCTGGATTACTCGCAGCAGTGGATCGTGCGCGGCAGCACCGGCGTGACCGGGCAATGGCTGCTGGGGTTTCAGGGCTTTCTGGCGCAACTCGATACCGCCGTCGACCAGCAACGGCAGAGCCTGGTCTGGCATCAGAACAAGCTCGACAAGGCGCGTGAAGAGTGGCAGCAGGCGTTCGCCCGCGTCGAGGGTTTGCGCAAACTGGTGCAGCGCTATCGCGACGAGGCTCAACGCCTTGAAGACAAGCGCGAGCAGAAGCTGCTCGATGAACTGTCACAGCGTTTGCCACGGCGTGATGCCTTCTAAACCTCACCGCCAAACCCTGTGGGAGCGAGCCTGCTCGCGAATGCGCCGTGTCAGTCAATCCTGTAGTCAACTGACAGAATGCCTTCGCGAGCAGGCTCGCTCCCACACTTGTTCCACTGTTGCGCCTTGCCCCAACCCTATCCAGCTGCTAAACCTTGTACAGGTTCGTCAATGACAAGGAAGCCAGTCAATGTCAGTTGTTACAGAAGTTTCTCCAGACAAGAAAAAGCTCACGATCGCGGTCAAAGGCCGGTTCGATTTCGGTCGCCATCAGGAATTTCGCGAGTCTTATGAGCGGCTCGACAAAAAGCCCGAATCCATTGTGGTCGATCTCAAAGAAGCCACTTACCTCGACAGCTCCGCGCTGGGCATGCTGCTCCTGCTGCGTGATCACGCCGGCGGCGACGAGTCGGATATCCGCGTCGTCAACAGCAGTTCCGATGTGAAGAAAATCCTCGCGATTTCCAACTTCGACAAACTCTTCGACATCAGTTGACGCCCATGCAGGCGCAAGAGCCGCTGACCATTCTCATCGCCGAAGACAGCGCCGCCGACCGGCTGCTGCTGTCGACCATCGTTCGTCGTCAGGGCCATCAGGTGCTGACGGCAGGCAATGGTGCCGAGGCGGTCCATACGTTCAAGGAGCAGCAACCCGATCTGGTGTTGATGGACGCGCTGATGCCGGTGATGGACGGCTTCGAAGCGGCACGGCAGATCAAGGCGCTGGCGGGTGATGCGTTGGTGCCGATCATCTTCCTCACCTCGCTGAGCGAGAGCGAAGCGCTGGCCCGTTGTCTTGAGGCAGGCGGTGACGATTTTCTGGCGAAGCCGTACAACCAAGTTATCCTTGCCGCCAAAATCAAGGCGATGGATCGCTTGCGGCGTCTGCAGGCGACCGTTTTGCAACAGCGCGACCTGATCGCCAGGCATCACGACTATCTGCTCAACGAACAGCGTGTGGCCAAAGCGGTGTTCGACAAGGTCGCCCATTCCGGCTGCCTGAGTGCGCCGAATATCCGCTACCTGCAATCGCCTTACGCGCTGTTCAATGGCGACTTGTTGCTCGCGGCGTACACGCCCGCCGGTGACATGCACGTCATGCTCGGCGATTTCACCGGGCATGGTTTGCCGGCAGCGGTGGGGGCGATGCCGCTGGCCGAAGTGTTCTACGGCATGACGGCCAAGGGCTACGGGTTGACGGAGACCCTGCGCGAGATGAACGCCAAGCTCAAGCGCATCCTGCCGGTGGACATGTTCTGCTGCGCCACGTTGCTCTGCCTGAGTTTTCAGAGCCGCTCGGTGGAGGTGTGGAACGGCGGCATGCCTGACGGTTACCTGCACCGCATGGCCAGCGGCGAGCGCGTGCCTTTGCCGGCGCGGCATTTGCCCCTGGGAATTCTCAGTGCGCAGGCCTTCGATGACCGAACGGATGTGTATCCGATGGCCGTTGATGACCGGGTGTTTCTGCTGTCGGACGGGGTGATTGATACCTGCGATGCCAATGATCAGTTGTTCGGCGTCGAGCGCTTGCAGCAGGTCTTTGCTGCCAACCGCGAGCCGGATCGGTTGTTCGAGGACATCGAACAGGCGCTGCGCGATTTTCGCGGGCAGGCCCGTGATGACGTGAGCATGGTCGAGGTCAGCCTTGTCGAGTCGGCGCAGGCGCACGGCGCGGCGCCGGTGTATTCCGACAGCGGCCAGTCGTGCCCGCTGGACTGGTCGGCCAGTTTCGAGTTTCGCGGTGCCACGCTCAGGCGCTTCAATCCGTTGCCGTTTCTCTTGCAATTGCTGCTCGAGGTACATGGCCTGCGTCCGCAGAGCGGGGCGCTGTACAGCGTGATCGCCGAGTTGTATTCCAATGCGCTGGAGCATGGCGTGCTGGGGCTCGACTCGCGTCTCAAGCGCGATGCGACGGGGTTCGCCCGTTACTATGAAATGCGCGCCGCGCGGCTGGAGTCGCTGCAGGATGGTTATGTGCGCGTGCATTTGCAGGTGCAACCGCAGGGCGAGGGCGGGCGCCTGGTCATCCGGGTCGAAGACAGCGGCGAAGGTTTTGATGTAACGCGGGTCATGGAGCGGCCGCTGGATAACGTCCGCTTGTCGGGACGCGGCATCAGCCTGATCCGGCAACTGGGGCGCAACGCCAGTTGGTCGGACCAAGGTCGTAGTGCCAGCGTGGAGTTTTTCTGGGAGATTGAGGCATAATCCGCCCATTCTTGATCAAGGAGTGAGCAAGTGACTGACCCACATGTAGATCGTGACGTTCTCGACACCTTGCGCGAGGTGATGGAGGACGGTTATCCGGAGTTGCTCGAGACCTTCCTGGCAGACTCGGAAAGTCGCCTGCACGAGTTGCAGGACAGCACCAGCGCCAAAGTGCTTTCCGATGTAGCGCATAGCTTCAAGGGCAGCGCCAGCAACATGGGCGCGGTTCGACTGGCTGGGTTGTGCCAGGACCTTGAGTCGAATGCCAAGGACAAGAGTCCGGAAGCGCTCGCTCAGCTAGTCGCCGATATCCATGCTGAATTCGCCGAAGTACGCCCGGTGTACGAAAGCGAAAAGCACCACGCCCACATCCACTGAAGCTGCCGTCCGGCGCTTTTCGCAAGTGTCTGGCCAAACTGGCCCGGCACTTGCAGTCTACTTGCTCAACTGTACCTACGATCCAGTGCAGCGGAGACCGTGTCATGCCTGCGACCCCCAACATTCTTCTTCAGACCGCCGCCCAGGCCAAGGCGCAAGCCGCCTCTGCCAAATCGTCGGCAATGGCCGCAGACGCCGGGGACAAGGCTTCCAGCTTCGCCAGAGTGTTTGCCGATCAGGCGCCGGCCAAGCCTGCCGCAAGCGCCGATAATTCAGTCAAACCGGCACGCGATAAAGTCGCTGACAGCAGCGGCAAAAAGGATATCGGCAAAGACCAGTCTGCCGCGCCCGAGCCAGCAGTTGCCGATAGCGGCAAAGCGTTGCCAGCCGACAAAGCGGCGGCGAGCGATGACGCGACAGCCACTGCCGATGACACCACTGAAACTGTACAAACTCCTGTGGCCGATGCCGCGCCTGTAGACCCGGTCCTTGATCCGGCTCTGGCGCAAGTCGTCCAGCCGTTGGTGGCAGCGCCTGTTGTGCAAGCACCGGTAGCCGCAACGCCAGCCCAGGCGGAAACCGAAACGCCTGCATTGGCGGCCTTGCCGGGCATGGTCAAAGATCCGGCGGCCACCGACAGCGATTTCGATCCGTCGGCAGACCCGCTCGACTCGATGCCGGCGGTGCGCATGGCGATGGAGCAGGGCGGACATATTTCCGCCGCCAGTCAGGCGCAGCCGAAAGCCTCGCCTGCTCAAGCTCAGGCCGATGGCGAGTTGACCGCCGCGCAGAACTTTGCCGCCGGCATGGCCAGCATGCTCGACGTGCAGGCCGACAAGGACAGCACCAGTCAGGGCGGCGAAAAAGCTTTCAGCGGGCTGATCGATGATGGTTTGAAAGATTTGAAATCCGCCACCAGCGACACCCGTGTCGATGACTTCGCCAACCGTCTGGCGGCACTCACGCAGGCCGCAACGCCAAAAACCGCCAATGCGCTGCCGGTGAATCAGCCGATCGCCATGCACCAGAGCGGCTGGACCGAAGAAGTGGTCAACCGCGTCATGTACCTGTCCAGCGTCAACCTCAAAGCCGCCGACATTCAGTTGCAGCCGGCAGAGCTTGGGCGTCTGGATATCCGCGTGAACATGGTTCCCGATCAGCAGACCCAGGTCACCTTCATGAGCGCGCACCCGAGCGTGCGTGAAGCGCTCGACAGCCAGATGCACCGCCTGCGCGACATGTTCAACCAGCAGGGCATGGGCCAGGTCGACGTCAACGTCGCCGACCAGAACCGTGGCTGGCAGGGTCAGCAGGGCCAGGAACAGGCGCAGCAGGGCCAGAGTGGCCGGACCAGCGCTGCGGGTGGTCGCCTTGATTCGGTAGATGAAGAGTTGGCTCCGGCCAGCGTGGCGGAAGTCGCGGCTCAAACGACTAGCGTGATCGGCACCAGCGCGGTCGACTATTACGCCTGATGCAACGCAATACCCAATGTGGGAGCGAGCCTGCTCGCGAATACGGTGTGACATTCAACCAATATGTTGACTGACACATTGCTTTCGCGAGCAGGCTCGCTCCCACATTTGTTTATGGCGCCGTTCAGATGACGCGCTGACACTTCTGGCATAACACTTGCTCTTGCCTTGCCGTGCAACTGTGAAACCCCCGATTAGTGACGGATTATTGGCATGGCGAAGAGCGAAGCTGCAGCAGTAAAAGACCCCGCAACCAAAGGCAAACTCAAGCTGATCATCGTGATCGTGCTGGCGTTGCTGGTGGCTATTGGTGCATCCGTCGGGGCGACCTGGTTCTTCATGCACGGCGCGCAAAGCAAGCCTGCCGAGGCCGCAGAAGCAGCGCCGGTCGGCAAGCAAGCGGCGATTTTCGAGCCAATGGCGCCGGCCTTCGTGGCCAACTACAACCAGAACGGCCGTCAGCGCTACATGCAGGTGAGCATCACCATGCTGGCGCGTAATCAGGCTGATCTGGACGCGCTCAAAGTGCACATGCCGGTTATCCGCAACAATCTGGTGATGCTCTTCTCCGGTCAGGATTTCGCCACACTGGCGACCCCGGTCGGCCAAGAAATGTTGCGCCAGAAGGCCACCGCCAGCGTCCAGGAAGTGGCGCAGAAAGAACTGGGCAAAGTGGTCATCGAACAGTTGCTTTTCACTAATTTCGTACTGCAGTAGGAACACGACATGGCCGTGCAGGATCTGCTGTCCCAGGATGAAATCGATGCGCTGTTGCATGGCGTCGATGATGGTCTGGTACAGACCGATAATGCTGCCGAACCCGGCAGTGTCAAAAGCTACGACCTGACCAGCCAGGATCGCATCGTCCGTGGACGCATGCCGACTCTGGAAATGATCAACGAGCGCTTTGCCCGCTACACCCGCATCAGCATGTTCAACATGCTGCGCCGCTCGGCGGACGTGGCTGTCGGTGGCGTGCAGGTGATGAAGTTCGGTGAATACGTGCACTCGCTGTACGTGCCGACCAGCCTCAACCTGGTCAAGATCAAACCGCTGCGCGGCACCGCACTGTTCATCCTCGACGCCAAACTGGTGTTCAAGCTGGTGGACAACTTCTTCGGTGGTGACGGCCGTCACGCCAAGATCGAGGGGCGTGAATTCACTCCGACCGAACTGCGCGTGGTGCGCATGGTGCTCGAGCAGGCTTTCGTCGATCTGAAGGAAGCCTGGCAGGCGATCATGGAAGTCAATTTCGAGTACATCAACTCGGAAGTGAACCCGGCCATGGCCAACATCGTCGGCCCGAGCGAAGCGATTGTAGTCTCCACCTTCCACATCGAACTCGATGGCGGTGGCGGCGATCTGCACGTGACCATGCCGTACTCGATGATCGAGCCGGTGCGGGAAATGCTCGATGCCGGTTTCCAGTCCGACCTCGACGATCAGGACGAGCGCTGGGTCAACGCGCTGCGCCAGGACGTGCTCGATGTCGACGTGCCGATCGGTGCCACCGTGGCTCGCCGCCAGTTGAAGCTGCGCGACATCCTGCACATGCAACCGGGCGATGTGATCCCGGTCGAGATGCCGGAAGACATGATCATGCGCGCCAACGGCGTGCCGGCCTTCAAGGTCAAGATGGGCTCGCACAAAGGCAACCTCGCGTTGCAAGTGATCGAGCCGATCGAGCGTCGCTGAGGCGGCGCTTTTCACCCCCGTATTTAACTGAATTGTTGCCCGCCGAGGACACATGATGAACGACGATATGAACGCGCAGGACGACCAGGCACTGGCCGATGAATGGGCTGCGGCCCTGGAAGAAACCGGTGATGCCGGCCAGGCTGACATCGATGCACTGCTGGCCGCCGACGCCGGTACTTCCAGCTCCAACCGTCTGCCGATGGAAGAGTTCGGCAGCGTGCCGAAGAACAACGATCCGGTGACCCTCGACGGTCCGAACCTGGACGTGATCCTCGACATCCCGGTGTCGATCTCGATGGAAGTCGGCAGCACCGACATCAACATCCGCAACCTGCTGCAACTCAACCAGGGTTCGGTGATCGAGCTCGATCGTCTGGCCGGTGAACCGCTCGACGTGCTGGTCAACGGCACGCTGATCGCTCACGGCGAAGTAGTGGTGGTCAACGAGAAGTTCGGCATCCGCCTGACCGACGTGATCAGCCCAAGCGAACGCATCAAGAAGCTGCGCTGAGTGAAAAGGTTTCTCTGGGTGCTGCTGGCATGGCCGTTGAGCGTGCTGGCTGCCGAGCCGAGCGCAACCACCGCTGCGCCTGCCGCCACCGCGCCGATGGTCAACAGCGGCGTGGCCGGTCAGTTGACGCAACTGGTGTTCGGTTTGCTGCTGGTGCTGGGCTTGATCTTCTTCCTCGCGTGGCTCTTGCGCCGCGTGCAGCAGGCGGGGCCGGCGGGCAAGGGCCAGGTGATCGAGCTGATCGGTTCGCGCGCGCTCGGCCCGCGTGACCGCTTGATGCTGGTGCAGGTCGGCAACGAGCAGATTCTGCTCGGCCTCAGCCCCGGTACCATCACCGCGCTGCATGTGCTCAAAGAGCCGGTCGAAGTCCCCACTGCCAGCGAAAAAGCGACGCCGGAATTTGCTCAGCATCTGCTGAAAATTCTCGGCAAGGACCAAAAGGATACGAAGTAATGGGTGCGCTCCGCATCGTCTTGACGCTGCTCCTGTTGCTGGCCGCGCCGCTGGCGTTGGCCGCCGATCCGTTGTCGATCCCGGCGATCACGCTGGGCACCAATGCCGACGGCGCGCAGGAATATTCGGTCAGTCTGCAGATCCTGCTGATCATGACCGCGCTGAGTTTCATTCCGGCGGCGGTCATTCTGATGACCAGCTTCACGCGGATCATCATCGTCTTCTCGATCCTGCGTCAGGCCCTCGGCCTGCAACAGACGCCGTCGAACCAGATCCTCACCGGCATGGCGCTGTTCCTGACGCTGTTCATCATGGCGCCGGTGTTCGACCGGGTGAACAACGACGCGCTGCAACCGTATCTGGCCGAAACCCTCACCGCCCAGCAAGCGGTGGAAAAGGCCCAGGTGCCGATCAAGGACTTCATGCTCGCGCAGACTCGCAGCAGCGATCTGGAGCTGTTCATGCGCCTGTCCAAGCGCACCGACATTGCCAGCCCGGATCAGGCGCCGCTGACCATTCTGGTGCCGGCGTTCGTAACCTCCGAGCTTAAAACTGCGTTCCAGATCGGCTTCATGATCTTCATTCCGTTCCTGATCATCGACCTTGTGGTGGCGAGCGTGCTGATGGCCATGGGTATGATGATGCTCTCGCCGCTGATCATCTCGCTGCCGTTCAAGATCATGCTGTTCGTGCTGGTCGATGGCTGGGCGCTGATCATCGGTACTCTGGCCAGCAGTTTTGGAGGTGTTTCGCCATGACGCCGGAAGTCGCGGTCGATATCTTTCGTGAAGCCCTGTGGCTGACCACCATGATGGTCGCCATCCTGGTGGTGCCGAGCCTTTTGGTCGGCCTGCTGGTGTCGATGTTCCAGGCCGCCACGCAGATCAACGAACAGACCCTGAGCTTCCTGCCGCGTCTTCTGGTGATGCTGGTGACCCTGATCATCGGCGGTCCGTGGATCGTGCAGACGTTCATGGAATACATCATCCAGCTGTACAAAAACATTCCGATGGTCATCGGCTAAGCCATGCAATCGCTGCTTCAGCTGACCGACACCCAGATCAGCACCTGGGTGGCGTCGTTCATGTTGCCGCTGTTTCGCGTCGCCTCGATGCTGATGGTCATGCCGGTGTTCGGCACCACCCTGATCCCGCGCCGCGTGCGCCTGTATTTCGCCGTGGCGATCACCGTGGTCATCACCCCGGCGCTGCCGCCGATGCCCGCCGTCAGCCCGCTGGATCTCAGCGGCTTGCTGCTGATCGGCGAGCAGATTCTGGTCGGCGCCGTACTGGGTTTTTCCCTGCAATTATTCTTCCAGGCATTTGCCGTTGCCGGGCAGATTGTTGCGATCCAGATGGGCATGGGCTTCGCCTCGATGATCGACCCTACCAACGGCGTTTCGGTGGCGGTGATCGGGCAGTTCTTCACCATGCTGGTGACGCTGTTGTTCCTGTCGATGAACGGCCATCTGGTAGTGTTCGAAGTTCTCACTGAAAGCTTCACCACGCTGCCGGTCGGCGGCGGTTTGATGGTCGAGCATTACTGGGAACTGGCCGGCAAACTCGGCTGGGTCCTCGGCGCCGCGCTGCTGCTGGTGTTGCCGGCCGTCACCGCACTGTTGGTGGTCAACATCGCATTCGGCGTGATGACCCGCGCCGCGCCGCAACTGAACATCTTCTCGATCGGTTTTCCGCTGACCCTGGTGCTCGGCCTGTTCATCGTCTGGGTCGGCCTTGCGGACATTCTCAACCAGTATCAACCGCTGGCCAGCGAGGCCTTGCAGTTGCTACGCGAACTGGCACGGGCGCGCTGAGTCATGGCAGAGAGCGAGAGCGGTCAGGACAAAACAGAAGATCCCACGGAGAAACGCAAAAAGGACTCCCGTGAGAAGGGTGAGATTGCCCGTTCCAAAGAGCTCAATACCCTCGCCGTGATGATGGCCGGTGCCTCTGCGCTGCTGATTTTCGGCGGCATGCTTGCGCAAGAAATGATGGACGTGATGCGCCTGAACTTCACCCTGTCCCGCGAAGTGGTCATGGACCAGGGCGCCATGGGCCGGTTTCTGTTGGAGTCAGGGTTGATCGCCTTGCTGGCGATTCAGCCGGTGATGATCACCCTGTTGCTCGCCGCCATCATCGGGCCGATCTCCCTCGGCGGCTGGCTGTTCGCCGCAAGCTCCCTGGCGCCCAAATTCAGCCGGATGAACCCCGCCGCCGGCCTCAAACGGATGTTCTCGTTCAAGGCTGTGGTCGAACTGCTCAAGGCACTGGCCAAGTTTCTGATTACCTTGGGCGTGGCGCTGTTGGTGTTGTCCGCCGATGTCGACGACTTGCTGCGCATCGCCCACGAACCACTGGACATGGCGATCATTCACAGCGTTTTGCTGGTGGGCTGGAGCACGCTGTGGCTGGCCTGCGGTCTGATCATCATCGCCGCGGTCGACGTGCCGGTGCAGATCTGGGAGAGCATGAAGAAACTCAAGATGACCAAGCAGGAAGTGCGCGACGAGCACAAGGATCAGGAAGGCCGCCCCGAGGTCAAGCAACGCATTCGCCAGACCCAGCGCGAAATGTCCCAGCGCCGCATGATGGCAGCGATTCCCGAAGCCGACGTGGTCATCACCAACCCGACCCACTACGCCGTCGCGCTCAAGTACGACTCAGAGAAGGGCGGCGCACCGGTGCTGCTGGCCAAGGGCAGCGACTTCATCGCCCTGAAAATCCGCGAAATCGCAGTGGCCAACAACGTCATGCTGCTTGAATCGCCGGCGCTGGCGCGCTCGATCTATTACTCAACTGAGCTTGAGCAGGAAATTCCTGGTGGGCTGTATCTGGCAGTGGCGCAGGTATTGGCCTACGTCTATCAGATCCGCCAACACCAGGCGGGCAAGGGCAAGCGGCCGGATCCGCTCAAGGATGATTTGCCGATTCCGCCGGATCTGCGGCGCGATTCCTGACGGTTACCGTCTGTCTGGAAAACCTCTGAACCTGTCAAGTTTGACACTAGACGCCGCTCTGCAGCCGCGTTGCTATGCACGTGGGAATAATCCCTGGGCGCAGAGGCAAAGATCATGGCAGAGCGAATCTATAAAAAACTCGAAGGAATGACGCTGGACTACGTTTCAGGGCAACTGGAGGAAAACCCCAAAGAGCGGTTCATACGTTATACGGTGAGCTTTGACCTTGATCTCGACTTCACCCACTTCGTGCAGATGGCCAACGTCTATATCCCCGGTTATCTGAACAACCCGGTCAATGCCATCAGGCCTGAACTGGACGGATTGGCTTACCACTACTCCTACAACTATCTGTTCGATAGTGCGGGGAATATTCGCGACAAAATGGCCTTGTTCGAGCTGTTCACATCGCCACGTTATTACATGGATCAATGGGTCACCGGTGTTGAGTTGGCGGTACGCTACAGCAAGCCTGGGTTTGAGGTGGTCGGGGAAAAGTTGCGCGTCACTGCAAGCAGGGATTTGCGACTGGTGGACGAAAGTCGAACGATCAAGATCGCAGATTTACCTCTATTGCAGTTTCATTGGGCGTTAAACCTGTTGCAAAGTGACCTCACCGCTCCTGATATCACTGCCCCTGTGACCAAGGTCGTTCTTATGTACATGCATGAAGACCTCGTCGAGGTTGAAGGGCAATGGGTACTTCGTGGCGTGAAGTATGTCGATCGCAGCCAGCTGGCTTTCGGCGAAATCACGGCCAAGCAGATACTGACTGCGCAGTAGCCAAGTACTGCGCTTATCGATCCCACGCGAAGCGTGGGATCGATAAGCGTGACGCAGCGTTACTGCCGCAACTCCAGATTATCCAGCACCCGATTCACCGCCAGTTCGCCGAGCATGATCAACAGCGCAATCCCCATCAGCGTGCGTATTCCTCCCATACCTGGAATGGGTTCCCAGCGAGAGAACCCCGTTAAGGTGGCGCACGGATCGACTCAAAGGCGGTTTGCCCATTAGCCATTTTTCAGCCTCGATTCCTTAAGTCTACCGTTCATCTGAAACCCATCGATACCTGTCAGGTTTGACAGGTGTGCAAATACATCAACACAGATTCAATCACTCCATCACCCGACCGGAGTGCACGCCATGTACGCCAAATGCCCCGCATCTGCAGGCCCGTCGGAATTTCATTATTTCGTCGGCCTTGAACGTCGCTACACGACGTCTCAACGCTCTTGCAGAGGATTCGCCTGATGCCTTCTCACCAGCACTTCCGCTTCCCGCCCATCAAGGAAGGCAACGACACACTGGCCCTGCGCCCGCTGCTGATTCCAGGGTTGCTGGAACCAGTACAAGACGGCGATGGCGGCATCAACATCCAGGTGGCAACCGACGACCCCGAAGGTTTGCTGTGCGTGATCAATCCTTATCTGCCAGTGATGAGCGAGGGTGACAGGCTGGATATCTGGTGGAACGGCGCGAAAGTACTCGAACGATTCGTGACGGCCGACGAAGTCGATCAGCGGGTGTTCTTCTACTTGCCGACGCCTGCAGAGTCCGGGTGGGCCGAGGATTGCCACTACGTGCTGACCCGAGTGGGTGAAACCGAAGCCGAGCCCCCGTCGGCGTCCTTGCGGATAATGATCAAACTGTACAAGCCGGGGAACTTCGACAAGGAACCGCATAAAGAGGACGGCCATTCGGAATTGAACATCGTGCAATTGCCGCCCGAGGTGGTTGAACAGGGCGTGATCGATGCCGAATGGGCAAAAAAAGGCGTGTTGGCCACCATCCCCCACTACGTTTTTTGCACCCGCAACGATAAGGTCCGCCTGCTTATTGGCGATCATTTGCTTCCTGCTCACCTCATCACGCAGGAGCAAGCCGAAAACCGACAACCGATTGAAATCCTCATTGAACAGGCAGACATTCTCCGCGCTGGAGACGGTTTACAGCGGGAAATCAGATACGACATCAATGACGAAGCGTGGAACTGGGCCGACCGTCACTCCAAACGCACTTATGTCGATATCGACGCCGGCGGCTGGCGCCTGGAACCGCCGTTCATCAAGGAAGCCATCAATGGCGTCATCACTATCAGGGATTTGAACAAGCAGCCGGTCACCGTGCAGATTCATGTCAGTAGCAAGGACTTCAGTCTCGGCGATAACGTGCACATGACCTTCATCGGGCGGCCGCCGCGTAACGCTGAACCCATCTACTACTGCGAATCCCGTGAGATCACCAACGTTCCCTCAGTGCTGGAAATCAAGGTGCCCTATGACTTGATCAGGGCTATCGTTCTGGGACGCGCCGACGTCTCCTATATCCTCTATAAAAAGGACGGCGGCGACCCGCTCTCCTCCAAGCGCGCGTTTGCAACGGTAGAGGGCGACGTCAACATGCTGCCCGAGCCGAACATTCGCGAACTGCTGGGCGATACCCTCGAACCGGACGAACGTTTCGCCACAGTCGATGTGCGCTATGTCATGAAAAATGGCGACCTGATCTGCATGAGATGGTCCGGCATCCAGTCCAACGGCGACGGCTATCTGCATGAGGTTGCGCATATCGTCAGCGAGAACGAGGCCCGGGAAGGCCTGGTCACGCTATACGTCGACGCCGAGCACATCACTGTGCTCGAAAACGGCACGCTGGATCTTTACTACGTGGTCGCCAACGATGCACCGGGTCTTCTCGACGTCAGAGAATCCGAGCGCTTGCTGGCCAAGGTCGGGAAGATCCGGGCGACGCTACCCAAACCTGTGGTCGAGGAGGCTGAACCGCCGGGGGATGTGCTTGATCCGTCGAAGGTGTTCGACAACGTTCATCTACTGATCGGCGAGGCGAAGACGCTTGATAAGGACGTGCTGACCTATTACTGGCGCAGTCCCAATCCGTTCTCCAGTACCAGCGACTGGCTGCCGATTACCACCGTCAGTGCGGGCAAACCTGTGCGTTTCAGGGTCGACAAGGAATATGTCACGTCGAACATCGGGCAATATGTTGATGTGCGCTACGTGCTGTGGCGTGCGGCCTCGCAACGCTATGAATACTCGGCCACACTGGCGCTGTTGATCGTTGAGATAGTAGTGCCTGTGATCAATTCGGTTACTGATACCAGGGGTGAGTTAATTCCCGATAAGGGCATTACCTTCGACAACAGTGTAACGGTCAAGGGCACGGCCAGCTCCCATCTGACACTGCAGTTGTATGACGGCATTACGCCTATCACACCGATTGTGACAGTCGACGCCAGCGGTAACTGGACGTTGCCGTTGTCGGCACTGAGCGTCAGCGCTCACAGCATCACGGTCAAGGCGTTGTACGGCAGTAATCCGGTGTCGGCGGCGCGGACGTTTACCGTGGCGGTGGCGACGGCGCCGACCATTACCTCGGTCAGGGATTCCGTCGGTGAAATCGCGGCGGGTGGCACCACGTTCGATACGTCGGTCACGGTGAGCGGCAAGGCGTTCGCCAATCAGAAGGTCGAAATCTTCGACGGGGTCACCTCGAAAGGGGAGGCCCCAGTCAATGCCAACGGCGACTGGACGTTGCCGCTGTCGGCACTGAGCGCCAGCGCTCACAGCATCACGGTCAAGGCGTTGTACGGCAGTAATCCGGTGTCGGCGGCGCGGACGTTTACCGTGGCGGTGGCGACGGCGCCGACCATTACCTCGGTCAGGGATTCCAAAGGCGAGGTCGCGGCGGGTGGCACGACGTTCGATACCTCGGTCACGGTGAGCGGCAAGGCGTTCGCCAATCAGAAGGTCGAAATCTTCGACGGGGTCACCTCGAAAGGGGAGGCCCCAGTCAATGCCAGCGGCGACTGGACGTTGCCGTTGTCGGCACTGAGCGTCAGCGCTCACAGCATCACGGTCAAGGCGTTGTACGGCAGTAATCCGGTGTCGGCAGCGCGGACGTTTACCGTGGCGGTGGCGACGGCGCCGACCATTACCTCGGTCAGGGATTCCAAAGGCGAGGTCGCGGCGGGTGGCACGACGTTCGATACCTCGGTCACGGTGAGCGGCAAGGCATTTGCCAATCAGAAGGTCGAAATCTTCGACGGGGTCACCTCGAAAGGGGAGGCCCCAGTCAATGCCAGCGGCGACTGGACGTTGCCGTTGTCGGCACTGAGCGTCAGCGCTCACAGCATCACGGTCAAGGCGTTGTACGGCAGTAATCCGGTGTCGGCGGCGCGGACGTTTACCGTGGCGGTGGCGACGGCGCCGACCATTACCTCGGTCAGGGATTCCGTCGGTGAAATCGCGGCGGGTGGCACCACGTTCGATACGTCGGTCACGCTGAGCGGCAAGGCGTTCGCCAATCAGAAGGTCGAAATCTTCGACGGGGTCACCTCGAAAGGGGAGGCCCCAGTCAATGCCAGCGGCGACTGGACGTTGCCGCTGTCGGCACTGAGCGCCAGCGCTCACAGCATCACGGTCAAGGCGTTGTACGGCAGTAATCCGGTGTCGGCAGCGCGGACCTTTACCGTGGCGGTGGCCACGGCGCCGACCATTACCTCGGTCAGGGATTCCGTCGGTGAAATCGCGGCGGGTGGCACGACGTTCGATACGTCGGTCACGGTGAGCGGCAAGGCGTTCGCCAATCAGAAGGTCGAAATCTTCGACGGGGTCACCTCGAAAGGGGAGGCCCCAGTCAATGCCAGCGGCGACTGGACGTTGCCGCTGTCGGCACTGAGCGCCAGCGCTCACAGCATCACGGTCAAGGCGTTGTACGGCAGTAATCCGGTGTCGGCGGCGCGGACCTTTACCGTGGCGGTGGCCACGGCGCCGACCATTACCTCGGTCAGGGATTCCGTCGGTGAAATCGCGGCGGGTGGCACCACGTTCGATACCTCGGTCACGGTGAGCGGCAAGGCGTTCGCCAATCAGAAGGTCGAAATCTTCGACGGGGTCACCTCGAAAGGGGAGGCCCCAGTCAATGCCAGCGGCGACTGGACGTTGCCGCTGTCGGCACTGAGCGTCAGCGCTCACAGCATCACGGTCAAGGCGTTGTACGGCAGTAATCCGGTGTCGGCGGCGCGGACGTTTACCGTGGCGGCAGCTGTCACGCCAAGTGTTACCAGGGTGAGAGATTCTCAGGGTAACAACATTTCTCCCGGCAGCACGACCACTGCAACCACCGTGTATGTCAGTGGCAGTGCGTCAATAAATGCCAGCGTCGAAGTTCGCGATAACGGTAATGTGAAACAGAACGCACCGGTCAATAGCAGCGGTGGATGGGGAGAGGTCAGCTTCTCAGTGGGTGTCGGTACTCACAGCATTACCGCCAGAGCGCTCTATGGCAGTAATCCGGTGTCGAATGTCTGGTCGTTCGAAGTGAAATCCCCCGTTCCGCCACTAAGTTTTGGGCAGGATGTCGCTCTCTCCCTGACCACTTACCACGTTGCCCGGGGACGGCCGCCAACCAATCCGCCAGCTCATGCGACCTATACACGCACAGCGACGGGGGGGGAGCCGGGTTATAGCTATTCATCCAGCAACGCTAACGTCGCCGTGATTGATCAGAACGGCAGGGTGGTGCCAGTCGGGAACGGGCAGGCAGTTATGACGGCCACAGACAGCAAGGGCCGAACAGCCACTCATACGGTGACTATCTCGGGCATCAGGGTATGGGTTTGCCCTGGCGGTAACCACAATATGTATAACGGCCCCGCTGTCCTCGCAGCGCACGGCCTGCGCTTTCCGGTAATGGACGAACTGCGTCAGTTCTGGGCATCCTACGCAGCCCATCAACCTTCCGTCGCCTATTTCGTTGGTTGGTCGGCCTCGCCTTCTCCCGATCTCAATAGTGCGTTCTGGTCCGGTGAGATTCATTCCAGCAACCATTGGTGGAGGAAAAATCTCAACAACGGCGGTGAGGACGGAGGAATCAATTTTGGTTATAACAATCTGGCCGGAATAGTCATCTAGCTTGTTGTGTTAGCGGTCGATTGGCGGGTGGGTGCATTTAAACTCCCCGCCGGGCCTGGGCACGACTTCTGACATAGGTGCTGAGCATCTGATCCTTTCAGCTCTGGTTTTGCGGTTTTTTTACCAATCTGTAGGGGCGAGCTTGCTCGCGATGTGGCGATAGCGTGGGTTTATGGGCAAGTGCTTTGCACTAAGTCCGGCCCGCGCAATCGAGCGTTTACCGGATGCTCCGATAACTCTCTGTTTTCTACCCCCTGAAGGTTGGAATGCTTTTTGCGGCAGCCGTGCGTCCGTTCGTAGGCATAAAAAACGCAGGGGTAACGGTTATCGGCTTGATCCCGATAGCTGACATCTCCGTCGGAGAAAAACCCTATCCGACGGCTATCACGCCCCCAAGGCGCACAAGCCGGCGGATTCTGGCTTGGCTGTAGGTAATGGCGCAAGGATTTGTAGCCTTGAGACCGTGTCTGCAGGTGTCTTTTAAACACCTGAGTTTAAAAGGCGATTAGCGCTGCCTTCACTGGCCCCTTCGCGAGCAGGCTCGCTCCCACAAGGAAATGCATTCCACAAGGTGGGAGAGCCTGCTCGCGAAGGGACATGCCGGTCAGCGGAGTGGTTATATAAATCCGTCCCGCAATGGGTCGTATTTCAAGATTATTTGAGCTAAAGATCGCCGCGTTCGACAGTCCTGTAGCCATTGTCGAAGTCGGCGATCTTTTCTTTCACTCCTGATAAAGCACATACATGCCGTTGGCAGCGGTTGCCAATACCTCCCTCAGATCGGTCTTGCCTGTATCAATAAAACGCACAGCCTCCAGACTCCCGGCATCCAGAACCCATATACGACCGGAGGTGTATGACACGACGAATATCTGTTTGCCGTCTGCGCTGACCGATACGTGCCGGGGGGATTTCTCGCTCGAGGAAGCCTTGATGACCTTATGCGTTGTCGTATCAATCAGCAAAATTTGACTGGATGTTATGTCAGCGACGTACAGGTGAGCGCCGTCGGGGCTCAGAGCCATTGAGTACGCGAGTCCGGGGATCGAGATTCTTGCTACGAGCCTCCAGCTATCGGTGTCGATTACGTCAATGGCTGTAGGGTCGGCATTGGCTTGCGCATCACCCACATTGGCCAGGTACAAACGCGGTTGCTTGGGGTTGGCTGCAAGTTCGTAAGGCCATGGTTCGATCACCAGTGTCTTGGTGACTGTCTGGGTGGAGGCGTCGATTGCTTTCAGAAACCCTTTTACTGAATGCGGTTCCAGAGTGCCGCAGGCGTAAAGGGTTCGGCCGTTTGAACTTCCCACCATAAAAGGCGTACTGCCTCCGAGATCGGCGCCTTGGCTCAATTTATGGGTTTGGGTGTTGATCTGCCAAATATGCTGCGAGTAGCGACTGTGGACATATGCCCGAGAGCCGTCGGGTGTCAGGCTTGCCAACTGTTCACCGCCCACTTTTGGCGAATAGCTGTGAACGATGGCGTGGGTTCGAGTATCCATGGCACGGATATAGCTGATGCTGCCGTCGTAGGTGGACACAAAATACAACAAAGAAGCATCCGGACTGAGCCTGAGGCCATGCAGGCCCTTGATCATCACGATGTTTTCGTTGGGCAATTCAAGTTGGTACGCAGCTACATCGGTTGAGTGGTTCATGGCCGGGATCCTTGAGCCTTGGGAGACTCGCAGTAGGCCATAGGTTCGCGCGCCTGCCACCTGTCAGGTCTGACAGTTGTGACCCTCTTTCAGATCGACGATCACGCATGATCGACCTGCATTCGACTGATAAGCAGGGCGGCATGGTTTTATCCCTGATCCACTTGAGAACCGGCCTCCCAAGTGATCATCGTCGCGAGCAAGACATGTCTCACAAAGGGTGCATGCTAGCGGCAAGTTTTGTGGTGCCTCGGCACCTATGGGAGCGGGCTTGCTCGCGAAGGGGTCATTGCGACTTCAACAAATCCCCCCGCCAAATCCCCTCGTTTTCAATCCACCGCAAAAGTTGGAAAGCTTCTTGCAGTAGCCGCCCTGCGCCCGTTCGGGGCGTCAAAAGTTTGCTTTAAAGGAACGGGGAAAACCGGTGGATCGCACTCAGTTATTCAATACAGCACGCACCAACGTTGCCGACCTCAGTCGAGGCAATCTGGGCGTGCCGTTGTTGCTGCTGGTCATGCTGGCGATGATGATGTTGCCGGTGCCGCCGTTCCTGCTCGACGTCTTCTTCACCTTCAACATTGCCCTGTCGATCGTCGTCCTGCTGGTCTGCGTGTATGCGCTGCGGCCACTGGATTTCGCTGTGTTCCCGACCATTCTGCTGGTGGCAACGCTACTGCGCCTGGCGTTGAACGTGGCCTCGACGCGGGTGGTGATGCTCCACGGTCAGGACGGCCACGCCGCTGCCGGTAAGGTGATTCAGGCCTTCGGTGAGGTGGTGATCGGCGGTAACTACGTGGTCGGTATCGTGGTCTTCGCGATTCTGATGATCATCAACTTCGTCGTGGTGACCAAGGGTGCCGGGCGGATTTCCGAAGTGAGCGCGCGCTTCACCCTCGATGCGATGCCCGGCAAACAAATGGCGATCGACGCCGACCTCAACGCCGGCCTGATCGACCAGAATCAAGCCAAGTCGCGCCGTCAGGAAGTCGCCCAAGAGGCCGAGTTCTACGGTTCGATGGACGGTGCCAGCAAGTTCGTCCGCGGTGACGCCATCGCCGGCCTGCTGATTCTGTTCATCAACCTCATTGGCGGCATGGCCGTGGGTATCTTCCAGCACGGCATGAGCTTCGGCGATGCGGGCAAGGTTTACGCCTTGCTGACCATCGGTGACGGTTTAGTGGCGCAATTGCCATCACTGTTGTTATCTACAGCAGCGGCGATCATGGTGACCCGTGCGTCCGGCTCGGAAGACATGGGCAAGCAGATCAACCGCCAGATGTTCGCCTCGCCGAAAGCGCTGGCCGTGGCCGCTGGTTTGATGGCGGTGATGGGCCTGGTGCCGGGCATGCCGCACTTCTCCTTCCTGAGCATGGCTGCGCTGGCCGCAGGCGGCGCGTACCTGTTCTGGAAGAAGCAGAACGTCGCCAAGGTCGTGGCGCTGGAAGAGGTCAAGCGTCAGCAGGAACTGCTGCCGTCGCCGGCCCGCGCCATGGAAACCAAAGAACTGGGCTGGGACGACGTTACGCCGATCGACATGATTGGTCTGGAAGTCGGCTATCGCCTGATCCCTCTGGTGGACCGCAATCAGGGTGGGCAATTGCTCGCGCGGATCAAGGGCGTGCGCAAGAAGCTCTCGCAGGATCTGGGCTTCCTGATGCCGACCGTGCACATCCGCGACAACCTCGATCTGGCGCCGAGCGCGTATCGCCTGACCCTGATGGGGGTGATTCTGGCCGAGGCCGAGATCTACCCGGATCGCGAACTGGCGATCAACCCGGGCCAGGTCTACGGCTCGCTCAACGGGATCAACGCCAAAGATCCGGCTTTCGGCCTCGAGGCGGTGTGGATCGAAATCAGCCAGCGCGCCCAGGCGCAATCGCTCGGCTACACCGTGGTTGACGCCAGCACCGTGGTCGCCACGCACTTGAACCAGATTCTGTACAAGCACTCCAGTGAGCTGATCGGCCACGAGGAAGTGCAGCAACTCATGCAATTGCTGGCCAAGAGCTCGCCGAAACTGGCAGAAGAGCTGGTACCGGGCGTGGTTTCGCTGTCGCAGTTGCTCAAGGTTCTGCAAGCGCTGCTCGCCGAGCACGTGCCGGTGCGCGACATCCGCAGCATCGCCGAAGCGATCGCGAACAACGCCGCGAAGAGTCAAGATACCGCCGCGCTGGTCGCCGCTGTGCGGGTCGGCGTATCCCGTGCAATCGTCCAAAGCATTGTAGGTACTGAGTCCGAGCTGCCTGTGATCACATTGGAACCAAGGTTGGAACAGATATTGCTCAATAGTCTGCAGAAGGCAGGACAAGGCTCGGAAGAGGGCGTCCTGCTGGAGCCGAGCATGGCCGAGAAGCTGCAACGTTCGTTGATCGAAGCGGCCCAGCGTCAGGAAATGCAAGGCCAACCGGTGATCCTGCTGGTAGCAGGCCCGATTCGCGCGATGCTCTCGCGCTTCGGTCGCCTCGCGGTGCCAGGGCTGCATGTGCTGGCCTACCAGGAAGTACCGGACAACAAGCAAGTGACCATCGTTGCGACAGTAGGGCCCAACGGCTGAGGTAGTGGTTTATGCAAGTTAAGCGTTTTTTCGCCGCCGATATGCGTCAGGCCATGAAGCTGGTTCGCGATGAGCTGGGCGCTGATGCCGCCATCATCGGCAACCGCCGCATTGCCGGCGGCGTCGAGTTGACGGCGGCTCTGGATTACAAATTGTCGGCGCTGGCGCCACGGGTTCCGAACATGGAACTCGAAGACGAGCTGCGCAAGACCCAATCGCGCATCGTCACTGCCCAGGCCGAGCTGAGCCTGCGTGGCGAAGCCGACGGCAACACCAATCAGCAATTGTTTGCCGGGCTGCCATTGACCGCAGGCCTGCCGTTGACCGCTGCCGAGCCGCTGAGCGAGCCGACCTACGCCGCACCGACGCGTCCGGCCGCAGCACCTGCGCAGGCCTCGGCAGGTGTCGATCCGCGTGCGCTGGATTCGATGCGTTTTGAATTGAACAGCCTGCGCGAGTTGATGGAAGTGCAACTCGGCACCCTGGCCTGGAATCAGCTGCAAGGCAGCCGTCCGGCCCAGGCCAATCTGTATCGCCGTCTGCAGCGTATTGGCCTGTCCGGCCCGCTGTCGCGCGACCTGTTGGCGCTGATCACCGATATCGAAGAACCCCGTCAGGCCTGGCGCATGCTGCTGGCGCACCTGGCGCGGATGATTGCCGTACCGGAAGTCGAGCCGCTGGAAGAGGGCGGTGTGATTGCCATGGTCGGCCCCGCCGGCATGGGCAAGACCACCACGCTGGCCAAGCTCGCCGCGCGTTATGTGCTCAAGTACGGCGCGCAGAATGTTGCGCTGGTCAGTATGGACAGCTTCCGCATCGGCGCGCAGGAACAACTGAAAACCCTCGGGCGCATCCTCAACGTGCCGGTGACGCACGTCGATCCCGGCCAGTCGCTGGTGCAGGCATTGGATCCACTGCTACGCAAACGCGTGGTTTTGATCGATACTGCCGGGCTGCAAGCCAGTGATCCGGCGTTGCGCATGCAGCTCGAGAGCCTGGCCGGGCGTGGCATTCGCTCAAAAAATTATCTGGTCCTGGCAACCACCAGCCAGAAACAGGTTCTAACCGCCGCTTATCACAGTTACAAGCGTTGCGGGCTCGCCGGTTGCATCCTGACTAAACTGGATGAAACGGCCAGTCTCGGCGAAGTGTTGAGCCTGGCGATCAGTCATGAATTGCCGGTCGCGTACCTGACCGATGGCCCACGGATTCCGGATGATCTGCATCTGCCGCGCCGTCATCAACTGGTCAGCCGCGCCGTCAGCGTGCAAATGCAGGAAGAACCCAGCGAAGAAGCCATGGCTGACATGTTCGCTGATATCTATCACAGCCCGACCAAGCAGGTTGGCTGAGGTAATCATGAACAGTTTTTGTACCTACATCGATGGTCTGCCACGCATTGTTCCGATCGTGAACGCGCAGCCAGTAATGTGGCCTCCGTCTATGCAAGACAAGGTAAAGAAATAACATGGGCAGCATGCATCCCGTACAGGTGATCGCGGTGACCGGCGGCAAAGGTGGCGTCGGCAAGACTAACGTGTCAGTGAACTTGTCGCTGGCGCTGGCAGAGCTTGGCCGTCGGGTCATGCTGCTGGACGCCGACCTGGGCCTGGCCAACGTCGACGTTCTGCTGGGGCTGACACCCAAGCGCACACTGGCCGACGTCATCGAAGGCCGTTGCGAACTGCGCGACGTGCTGTTGCAGGGCCCGGGCGGGATTCGCATCGTGCCGGCGGCCTCCGGCACGCAGAGCATGGTGCACCTGAGCCCGGCGCAACACGCTGGCCTGATCCAGGCGTTCAGCGACATCGGCGACAATCTCGACGTGCTGGTGATCGACACCGCTGCGGGCATTGGTGACTCGGTAGTCAGTTTCGTGCGCGCCGCCCAGGAAGTGTTGCTGGTGGTCTGCGACGAGCCGACTTCGATCACCGACGCTTACGCGCTGATCAAGTTGCTCAACCGCGACTACGGCATGAACCGCTTCCGCGTGCTGGCCAACATGGCGCAGAGCCCGCAGGAAGGGCGCAACCTGTTCGCCAAGTTGACCAAGGTCACGGATCGCTTCCTCGACGTCGCCCTACAATACGTCGGCGCCGTGCCGTACGACGAAAGCGTGCGCAAAGCGGTGCAGAAGCAGCGCGCCGTCTACGAAGCCTTTCCCCGTTCCAAGTGCGCGCTGGCCTTCAAGGCCATTGCCCAGAAGGTCGACACCTGGCCGCTGCCGGCCAACCCGCGCGGGCACCTGGAATTTTTCGTCGAGCGTCTCGTGCAGCAAACCGCAGGGCCTGTGATATGACCGCCAGTGGCATGAATCTTTACAAAAAGTCGGCGCGTGACGCGCAATACGAATTGATCGAGCGCTACGCGCCACTGGTCAAGCGCATTGCCTATCACTTGCTGGCGCGCCTGCCGGCCAGCGTGCAGGTCGAAGACCTGATCCAGGCCGGGATGATCGGTTTGCTGGAAGTCTCGACCAAATACGACGCCAGCAAAGGCGCCAGTTTCGAAACGTACGCGGGCATTCGAATCCGCGGCGCGATGCTCGATGAAGTGCGCAAAGGGGACTGGGCGCCACGCTCGGTTCACCGTAATACCAGGATGGTCAGCGACGCGATTCGCTCGATTGAAGCTAAAACCGGCCGTGACGCTAAAGATCACGAGGTTGCGGCCGAACTCCAATTGAGTCTCGACGATTACTACGGGATTCTGAATGACACCTTGGGCAGTCGCCTGTTCAGTTTCGACGACCTGCTGCAGGACGGCGAACACGAAGGGCTGCACGAGGATGGCGCGAGTGCTCATATGGAGCCGTCACGCGATCTGGAAGATGAACGCTTCCAGGCGGCGCTGGCGGACGCGATTGCCAATTTGCCGGAGCGTGAGCGACTGGTGTTGGCGCTGTACTACGACGAAGAGCTGAACCTCAAGGAAATCGGTGAAGTCCTTGGCGTCAGTGAATCGCGGGTCAGCCAGTTACACAGCCAGTGCGCGGCCCGTCTGCGGGGGCGTTTGGGGGAGTGGCGAGCGCGCTGAAGGCAGTGTGGGGACACTGCGAAACGAGGCTGGTGCGGTGATGAACGGCGCCGGTCTCGATCCGTTGTGCTCCAGACAAACTTCGAGTGCTATGCCGATTGATTGAAGTGGCGCGTCCAGGTGCTGGGCGCGTTTAAGACTGCTTGGAGGTCGAATTGAACAAAGACATGAAAATCCTCATCGTTGATGACTTCTCAACGATGCGGCGGATCATCAAGAACCTGCTGCGCGATCTTGGGTTCACCAACACCGTCGAGGCCGACGATGGCACCACTGCCATTCCGGTGCTCAACAGCGGCAGCATCGACTTTCTGGTAACGGACTGGAACATGCCGGGCATGACCGGTATCGACCTGCTGCGTCACGTGCGCGCCGATGAAAAACTCAAGCACCTCCCGGTGTTGATGGTGACTGCTGAAGCCAAGCGCGAGCAGATCATCGAGGCCGCTCAGGCCGGTGTGAACGGTTACGTGGTCAAACCTTTCACGGCTCAAGCGTTGAAAGACAAAATCGAGAAGATTTTCGAACGCATCGGCTGATGAATGCGCGGGGGAGCTATGGAGCATAACGAATCATCACAGGGCGATTTCGAATCGACCCTGAAAAAACACGCGGTCGAACTGGTCGAGAGCCTTGAAAAAGGCAAGTTCGGCGACGCGGTGCAACTGATCCATGAGCTCAATCAGACCCGTGACCGCGGCCTGTATCAGGAAGTGGGCAAGCTCACACGTGAACTGCACAGTGCGATCGTCAATTTCCAGATCGATCCGCACATGCCGCAGGCCGAGGAAGTGTCGCAAATCACCGACGCCACCGAACGCCTGGGCTATGTGGTCAAGCTGACGGAAGCCGCGGCCAACCGCACCATGGATCTGGTGGAAAGCGCCACGCCGGTGGTCAACAGTCTCGCTGATGAAGCGCAGACGTTGAGCGCCGATTGGGGCCGCTTCATGCGTCGCGAGGTCGGGGCTGAAGAGTTCCGCGAACTGGCGCGCCGGGTCGACGGTTTTCTGTCACGCAGCAGCACGGACAACCGTGCGGTGTCGAGCAACCTCAACGACATCCTGCTGGCTCAGGATTACCAGGACCTCACAGGTCAAGTGATCAAGCGTGTGACCCAACTGGTCACCGAAGTCGAAAGCAATCTGCTCAAACTCGTGCTCATGGCCAGTCAGGTCGACCGCTTTGCGGGCATCGAACATGACCGCGCTGCAATGCTTGCTGAAAAAGATCCACAAAAACATCTCTCGCAGGGTGAAGGTCCGCAGATTCATGCCGATAAACGAGAAGACGTTGTGTCCGGTCAGGACGATGTGGACGATTTGTTATCCAGCCTTGGATTCTAGAGTTTCGGAATTCGGGTTTTTTGGGTTTTTAGACCTGTAGGAGCACCCCATTAATGAGCTTCGGCGCCGATGAAGAGATCCTTCAGGATTTCCTGGTTGAGGCCGGCGAGATTCTTGAGCAACTGTCCGAACAACTGGTCGAGCTGGAAAGCCGCCCGGATGATGCAGATCTGCTCAATGCAATTTTTCGCGGTTTCCACACTGTAAAAGGGGGCGCCGGCTTCCTTCAGCTCAATGAGCTGGTGGAGTGCTGTCACATCGCCGAAAACGTGTTCGACATCCTGCGCAAGGGTGAGCGTCGCGTTGATGCAGAACTGATGGACGTGGTGCTCGAAGCACTGGACGCGGTGAACAGCATGTTCAGCGAAGTCCGTGAGCGTGCACCGATCACCGCTGCCACGCCGGAACTGCTGGCCGCACTGGCGCGTCTGGCCGAGCCGCAATCGGCGGATGAAGCCGTTGCCGCACCGGTAGAAGCGGTGGAAGAACCGGTCGCTGAAAGCGCATCGGAAGACATCACCGATAACGAATTCGAACAACTGCTGGACTCGCTGAATGCCGTCAAGGCCCAGGCCGAGGCCCCGGCTGCTGTTGTTGCTCCAGCGCCGGTTGCCGACACGGCGGCGAGCGATGAAATCACCGACGCCGAATTTGAATCGCTGCTCGATCAGCTGCACGGCAAGGGCCAGTTTGCTGTCGATGCGGTCGCTCCGGCGCCAGCACCGGCGGCTCCGGCCGCGCCTGCTGCGGGCGACAGCTCGGACATCACCGACGACGAATTCGAAGCCTTGCTCGATCAGTTGCATGGCAAGGGCAACTTCGCCGTTGACGCGCTGGAATCGGCTATCGCTTCGGCTCCGTCAGCACCTGCTGCACCGGCAGCCGCTGCGGCCGGCAGTGACCTGATCAGCGATCACGAATTCGAATCGCTGCTCGACGAACTGCACGGCAAAGGCAAGTTTGACGCCAGCGCGGCGACTGTCGGCTCTGCGTCGAGCGTCGCCACGCCAGCGGCGAAAGCTCCGGCTGCCGCTGCTGCGCCGAAGCCTGCGGCCAAGCCTGAAGCGAAAGCAGAGGCGCCGAAACCGGCCGCCGCTGCTGCACCGGCTACGGCCCGTGCGCCAGCTGCTGCCCCGGCAGAAAAACCGGCCAGCGAAGCGGAAACCACCGTACGCGTCGACACCGCGCGGCTCGACGAGATCATGAACATGGTCGGCGAGTTGGTGCTGGTGCGTAACCGTCTGGTGCGCCTGGGCCTCAACAGCGGCGACGAAGCCATGTCCAAGGCCGTGTCGAACCTCGACGTGGTCACCGCTGACCTGCAGACCGCCGTGATGAAGACGCGGATGCAGCCGATCAAGAAGGTCTTCGGGCGCTTCCCGCGTCTGGTTCGCGACCTCGCACGTCAGCTCAAGAAAGAGATCAACCTGGAACTGGTGGGTGAAGAAACCGACCTCGACAAAAACCTTGTCGAGGCTCTGGCCGACCCGCTGGTCCACTTGGTGCGCAACGCCGTCGACCATGGCATCGAGTCGCCGGAAGAACGTGAAGCATCGGGCAAGGCCCGTGGCGGACGCGTGGTGCTGGCGGCCGAGCAGGAAGGCGACCACATCCTGCTGTCGATCTCCGACGACGGCAAAGGCATGGACCCGAACGTCCTGCGTTCGATCGCGGTGAAACGCGGCGTGATGGACAAGGACGCGGCCGATCGCCTGAGCGATACCGAGTGCTACAACCTGATTTTCGCTCCGGGTTTCTCGACCAAGACCGAGATCTCCGACGTGTCCGGCCGTGGTGTCGGCATGGACGTGGTGAAGACCAAGATTTCCCAGCTCAACGGTTCGATCAACATCTATTCGACCAAGGGCCAGGGCTCGAAGATCGTCATCAAGGTGCCGCTGACCCTGGCGATCATGCCGACGCTGATGGTCATGCTCGGCAATCAGGCCTTTGCGTTCCCGCTGGTCAACGTCAACGAAATCTTCCACCTCGACCTGTCGACCACCAATGTCGTCGACGGTCAGGAAGTGGTGATCGTGCGCGACAAGGCGCTGCCATTGTTCTACCTCAAGCGCTGGCTGGTCAGTTCCGCCGCTCACGAAGAGCAGCGCGAAGGCCATGTGGTGATTCTTTCGGTGGGCACTCAGCGGATCGGCTTCGTCGTCGATCAACTGGTCGGCCAGGAAGAAGTGGTCATCAAGCCATTGGGCAAAATGCTCCAGGGAACTCCGGGCATGTCCGGCGCCACCATCACCGGTGACGGCCGCATTGCGCTGATTCTCGATGTTCCAAGCATGCTCAAGCGTTACGCCACAAAGCGTATTTGAATCCGGGGCGGCGGCGCGATGACGCGCCGCTGCACCTAATGGAGTGTTTATGGCAGTCAAAGTCCTGGTGGTGGACGATTCGGGTTTTTTCCGCCGCCGCGTCTCGGAAATTCTTTCGGCGGATCCGAGCATCCAGGTGGTCGGCACGGCCACCAACGGTAAAGAGGCGATCGATCAGGCCATGGCCCTCAAGCCTGACGTGATCACCATGGACTACGAGATGCCAATGATGGACGGCATCACGGCAGTGCGGCACATCATGCAGCGCTGCCCGACCCCGGTGTTGATGTTCTCCTCGCTGACGCATGAAGGTGCACGGGTAACCCTCGATGCGCTGGACGCCGGCGCGGTGGATTTCCTGCCGAAGAATTTCGAAGACATCTCGCGCAACCCCGAGAAGGTCAAGCAACTGCTGTGCGAGAAAGTCCACAGCATCTCGCGCAGCAATCGTCGTTTCAGTGCGTACAGCGCGCCGGCTCCCGCCGCTGCGCCAGCGCCGACGCCTGCTCCGGCAGCGTCGAGCTACGGCAGCCACACGAACCACAGCAGCCCTGTCCCTGCACGTCCGGCGCCTGCGCCAGCGCCTGCCCGTGCATCCGCTGCCAGCGCTTCGTCGCCGGCACCGAAACGCAAAGCCTACAAACTGGTAGCCATCGGCACTTCGACTGGCGGCCCGGTCGCGCTGCAACGTGTACTGACGCAATTGCCGGCGAATTTCCCGGCACCGATCGTGCTGATCCAGCACATGCCGGCGGCGTTCACCAAAGCGTTTGCCGAACGTCTCGACAAGCTCTGCCGCATTAGCGTCAAGGAAGCCGAGGATGGCGACATCCTGCGTCCGGGCCTGGCGCTGCTGGCGCCGGGTGGTAAGCAGATGATGATCGACGGCCGTGGCGCGGTGAAGATTCTGCCGGGCGACGAGCGTCTGAATTACAAGCCGTGCGTGGACATCACTTTCGGTTCTGCAGCCAAGTCCTACGGCGACAAAGTTCTGGCAGTGGTCCTCACCGGTATGGGCGCCGACGGCCGCGAAGGCGCGCGTCTGCTCAAGCAGGGCGGCAGTTCGGTGTGGGCGCAGGACGAAGCCAGTTGCGTGATTTATGGCATGCCGATGGCCATCGTCAAAGCCGATCTGGCTGACGCGGTGTACGGTCTGGACGACATCGGCAAGCACATCGTCGAGGCGTGTATCTGATGGATGTTCTCAGCCTTATCGGCCTCATCATGGCGTTCGTCGCCATCATCGGCGGCAACTACCTTGAAGGCGGCCACCTCGGCGCGCTGGCCAACGGCCCGGCGGCGCTGATCGTGCTGGGCGGCACGGTCGGTGCCGCGCTGCTGCAATCGCCGATGAGCGCGTTCAAGCGCGCCATGCAGATTCTCGCCTGGATCTTCTTTCCGCCGCGTGTCGACCTGGCCGGCGGCATCGACCGCGTGGTCAATTGGAGCCTGACGGCGCGCAAGGAAGGCTTGCTTGGCCTCGAAGGCGTGGCCGACGCCGAACCCGACAGCTACTCGCGCAAGGGCCTGCAACTGCTGGTCGACGGCGCCGAGCCGGAAGCCATTCGCAGCATCCTCGAAGTGGATTTCTACACCCAGGAATCCCGCGATATCGAAGCAGCCAAAGTGTTCGAAAGCATGGGCGGCTATGCGCCGACCATCGGCATCATCGGTGCGGTGATGGGCCTGATTCACGTGATGGGCAACCTCGCCGATCCGTCGCAACTGGGTAACGGCATTGCCGTGGCGTTCGTCGCGACCATCTACGGCGTGGCCAGTGCCAACCTGATCCTCTTGCCGGTCGCGGCCAAGCTCAAGTCCATCGCGTTGCGGCAGTCGCGTTATCGCGAAATGTTGCTGGAAGGAATTCTGTCGATCGCCGAAGGTGAAAACCCTCGTTCCATTGAGTTGAAGCTGCAAGGCTTCATGGACTAAGGGAATAACCTCATGGCTCGTCGTCGCCACCAGGAAGAACACGTTAACCACGAGCGCTGGCTCGTGTCCTACGCGGATTTCATCACCTTGTTGTTCGCGTTCTTCGTGGTGATGTACTCGATTTCGTCGATCAACGAAGGCAAGTACAAAGTCATCTCCGAAGCGCTGATCGGCGTATTTACCGACTCCGACCGCTCGCTCAAACCGATTCCGATCGGCGACGAACGACCGAAAACCGTGACCCCGGCCAAGCCGCTGGTCAAGGATGCCGAGCAGGTCGACGCCGGTATTTCCGGGGCCAGCGATCCGCTGAAAAGCATCGCCGATGACATCAGTGCCGCGTTCGGTGACTTGATCAACTCCAACCAGATGACCGTGCGCGGTAACGAGTTGTGGGTCGAGATCGAGCTCAATTCCAGCCTGTTGTTTGGCAGCGGTGACGCCATGCCGAGCGACATCGCGTTCAATATCATCGACAAGGTCGCGGCGATCCTCAAACCGTTCGACAACCCGATCCACGTCGAAGGCTTCACCGACGATCAACCGATCCGCACCGCGCAGTACCCGACCAACTGGGAGCTGTCCTCGGCGCGTTCGGCGAGCATCGTGCGCATGCTCGCCATGCAGGGTGTAAATCCTGGGCGACTGGCATCGGTGGGCTACGGCGAATTCCAGCCAGTGGCCAACAACGCCACGGTCGAAGGCCGGGCGAAGAACCGTCGTGTGGTACTGGTGGTCTCGCGCAATCTCGATGTGCGCCGCAGCCTCACCGGCACCGGAACCGCCAATGCGCAACCGGATGCGGCGTTGACGCGCGCTGGCACACAAACTGCACCGACCCCGGTCAAGACGCCGGGACGCGAGAGTGCCGTCAATTCTCCGTCGCCCGCATTAACACGCTGAAGCATGTCTCGGCCAGCCAATCTGGCCGGGAGGAACGAACTGAATGAGAGTCTGGGCAGTCGCCAATCAAAAGGGTGGTGTCGGTAAAACCACATCTTCCATCGCTCTAGCCGGGTTGCTGGCCGAGGCGGGCAAGCGCGTGGTTGTGGTCGATCTCGACCCGCACGGCTCGATGACCAGCTATTTCGGCTACGACCCCGACAGCCTGGAGCACAGCAACTACGACCTGTTTCTGCACAAGGGCAGCGTGCCGCAAGGCCTGCCGGGGCAGTTGCTGTTGTCGACCAGCGACGAACGCATTTCCCTGCTGCCATCGAGCACCGCACTGGCCACCCTTGAGCGACAGTCACCGGGGCAAAGTGGCCTGGGCCTGGTGATCGCCAAGAGTCTGGCGCAGCTGTGGCAGGACTTCGATTACGCAATCATCGACAGCCCGCCGTTGCTCGGTGTGCTGATGGTCAACGCCCTCGCGGCGAGCCAGCAACTGGTGATCCCGGTCCAGACCGAGCACCTGGCCGTGAAAGGTCTGGAGCGCATGGTCAACACCCTGGCGATGATCAACCGTTCGCGCAAACAGCCGTTGCCGTTCAGCATCGTGCCAACCCTGTTCGACCGCCGCACGCAGGCCTCGATGGGCACTTTGCGCGTGCTGCGTGACAAATTCCCCGAAGACATCTGGCACGGCTATATCCCGGTCGACACCCGTCTGCGCGACGCCAGCCGGGCGGGCGTCACGCCTTCGCAATTCGACGGCAAGAGCCGTGGCGTGCTGGCCTATCGCGCGCTGCTCAAACACCTGCTCGCGCAGCAACTTGTTCCGCAGGTGGCCTGAGCATGATCCTTATTCGTGTAGGAGCTGCCGAAGGCTGCGATCTTTTGATCTGGCTTGTCAGTGCTCCTGAAAAGATCAAAAGATCGCAGCCTTCGGCAGCTCCTACAGGGAGTCGCGCATGAACCGGCCGGTGAAGCTGACTTCACGTCCGCAACAGGCCTTGCAGTCCTATCTGGAAGACCTGCTGCTGGACCTCCCCGAGGACTTGCCTGCGCCAGTCGAAGCGCAGCCGCCAATCGTGGAGCAGGCGCAGCCTGAAGCGGTGGAAAGCACCGAAGCCATGGACGAGTTCCAGGCAGCGGTGCTGGAAGAGCAGGCCCGCGATGCGCAGAAATCTGCCGGCCCGGTTGCCGCGCCCGCCATTGCGCCTGTTGCCAAGGCACCGGTCGCCCTGATCGACGAACCGCGCGCGCCGCTGTCGACCCTGACGCCGCTGCTGCAAACACAGTTATTGACCGTGCCGGAACCCGAGCCGGAGCCAGAACCCGCGCCGCCAGTGGCCGAACCGCAGGTGCTGGTCCCGCCGCTGGTCGAAGTGCATCTGCCACCGAATAATCCGCCGCCACCGGTCGAGCCCGATGGCCGTCCGGCCTGGGCTGCCGAAGCCTTCGAATGCTTGCTGTTCGATGTAGCCGGTTTGACCCTTGCGGTGCCGCTGGTGTGCCTCGGCTCGATCTATTCGCTGGCCGGCCACGAGCTGACGCCGCTGTTTGGTCAGCCGGAGTGGTTCCTCGGAATTCTGCCGAGCCAGGCCGGCAACCTGAAAGTTTTGGACACGGCGCGCTGGGTCATGCCGGATCGCTACCGCGATGACTTCCGACAGGGCCTGCAATACGTGATTTCGGTACAGGGTTACGAGTGGGGGCTCGCGGTGCATCAGGTCAGCCGCTCGTTGCGCCTGGACCCGAATGAGATCAAATGGAGAAGTCACCGGGGTCAGCGGCCATGGCTCGCCGGCACCGTGATCGAGCACATGTGTGCATTGCTTGACGTGTCCGCGCTGGCCGAGTTGATCGCCAGCGGCGGGGCAAAGCACTTGAGCGGCAACAAGCCGCTACATAAACCGACAAAGCAGCCGACATAACAATCAGGCGATGGCATTTTTCAACGCCACCACACAGAACACACACCGCCCAGGGCGGTATTTTCGAGGGGTCAGGGTATGAGTAGTCAGGCGTCGAATGCAAAAGGTTCTGAAGATCCGATCCTGCAATGGGTGACCTTCAAACTGGATAACGAAACCTACGGCATCAACGTGATGCGCGTGCAGGAAGTGTTGCGCTACACCGAGATCGCCCCGGTACCGGGTGCGCCGAGCTACGTGCTGGGCATCATCAACCTGCGCGGCAACGTGGTCACCGTGATCGACACCCGTCAGCGCTTCGGCCTGCACAGCGGCGAGATCAGCGACAACACCCGTATCGTCATCATCGAAGCCGACAAGCAAGTCGTTGGCATCATGGTCGACAGCGTCGCCGAAGTGGTTTACCTGCGTCAGTCGGAAATCGAAACCGCACCGAACGTCGGTAACGAAGAATCGGCCAAGTTCATCCAGGGCGTGTGCAACAAGAACAACGAGCTGCTGATTCTGGTCGAGCTGGACAAGATGATGAGCGAAGAAGAATGGTCGGAACTGGAGAGCATCTGATTTGATTCTCGAGGTTGCGGTAATTGTTCTGTTCCTGTTCTGGGCCGGTACGCTGGCGATGTTCGTCTCTTACATCAAGGCGCAGCGGGTAATCGCTGCGCAGCAGGCCCAGGGTGATGCGCTGCGTGATCAGCGCATCAAGGAGCTGGCCAAACGCGTCGACGACTACCAGAACGGTAACGTGCGCATGGGCGAAGCCCTGCACGAGTTGCGCGCAGTGGTGAGCCCGTTGCCGGACAAGATCGTTGCGCTGGAACAACGCGACCCATCGAGCCTGTCATTCGCCCAAGCGGCGAAACTGGTGGGCATGGGCGCCAGCGTCGATGAACTGACTCAGTCGTGCGGCTTGACCCAGGCTGAGGCGGAGTTGATGCGCAAGTTGCACAAGAGCAGCTAGAAGCTTCTAGCGGCAAGCTTCAAGCAATATCAAAAGCGCTATTCGCGAGCAGGCTCGCTCCCACATTTGTTAACGGTAAATGTGGGAGCGAGCCTGCTCGCGAAGGCGTCTTTGAAACCTCAATAATCATCCCCGCGCGCGGTGATGTCCTTCTCGACCATCGGCGCATCCGGGTCGTGCCCCTCGGGAAATTTGCCCTTCAGGTTCCAGGCAAACGCGATGATCTCGGCGATGGTGCGATAGAGCTCTTCGGGGATGCTGTCGCCCAGTTCCATCCGCGCCAGCAGGCGCACCAGTTCGGCGTTCTCGTAGATCGGCACTTCGCAATCGCGGGCGATGCGCAGGATTTCTTCGGCCAGTTCATCGTCGCCCTTGGCGGTGAGGGTCGGGGCGTGGTTTCCGTCATATTTGAGGGCGATGGCCTGGCGTGGGGCAGTGGAATCGTTCATGCGGTTTCGTCGACCCAGCGGTGTTCGAGGCGGGTTTGGTTGCCTTGCGGCGGGGTGCCGTGGTGGCAGTCGAGGTCGCCGACGTTGAGGCCGGAATCGAGCAAGCGCTGGCGCAAGGCAAACAGATTGTTTTCGATCAGGTCGGCGGTGTACGGACGCTCAGCCCACAGCTGACTGGACAGGCTGCCAGCGATCAGTTGCGCCTGAATCTGCAGCGGCCCGAGCGGCTCCATGTCGAAGGCCAGATCGACGCGCCACAGTTGCTGTTTCGGTTCGCGTTCTTCGCGGCGCTCATGCGGTTGCGGTTCGCGCTCCGGCGCTTCTTCACGCTGGAACTTGACCTGCAGCGGCACGATGTCCTGCAAATTGCGCATGGGGATTTCCAGCTGCCAGGTGCTGAGCAGGCGGCCATCGTCAGTGACGCCGGTCTGTTCCAGGCTCGACAGTTGATGGCTCTGCAGGCGCGACACCGCTGCGGCAGCGAGGCGCAGCAGTTGTTCGAGATCACCTTCGCCTTCCAGTTTTGCCAGCAGTCGTTCGGGCAGCGGAAAGCTGCTCGGCAGCGGTTTGGCGCTGACCTGGCCGAGGGTGCCGAGGGCGTTCCGGACGAAACTTGGCAGCGCCTGCGCCAAGGTGTTGGCGGCGATGATCGCGTTGAAACTGGTATTGCTCGGCAGGCCCGGCGTCAGTTGCGCGATCAGCTTGAGCAGGTCGGCCTTCATGTCCGGGGCGAGGGTAGGGTTTTGTCCGCCGAGCAGTTTCGCTTCGAGGAACGCACCGCTATTCGCCAAGGCCAGCGCCACGCCTTTGGCACTGCTCATTTGCTGCAAGTCGGGCAGGCTGGCGAGCAACTTGTCGACCACCGCGCGCAGATCGGCCGAGGTCTGGTCAGTGGCCGGCGGCAGATTTTGCAACATCTTCAGCAGACCATCGAGCGAGCCCTGGCGACTTTGCTGGCCGAGCAATTGCTGACTCACCGCCAGTTGTTCCTGACGGCTGCTTAGCGGCACGAATTTGAGGGTTTGCGCGTCCTGCACCTGCGCCGACAACAAGGTGCCGATGCGCAGCGGCTGCGGGCTGTCGACGGTCAAGGTGCTGCCGCTCAATGCGGTGTTGAGCAGAGTGACCATCGAGCGAAATACCGCCGCTTGCCCCGGCGTCTGCGGCAGGGCTTGCGAGGTCACGACTTTGCCTTGCAGCAGGGTGCCGGCGGGCAATTGCGCGGTATCGATGCGCGTCAGGGTGGCGACGCTGCTGGCGATCGCTTGCTGTACGGTGATCGCCAGATTGCCGGCCGACGGCTGAGTGATCGCCAGATTGGTGCCCTGCGGCAACGGTAGATTGCTGCTGGCCTGCACGGTGGTCTGGCGGCCGCTGTCGAGGGTCACTTTGAGCAGTAATTCAAAGGTCTGATCGGCCTGCTTGAGCGACAACACCTCGGCCTTGGCGCTTTGCCCGGCGCCTATCAATCCCTCGACCGGCGTCAGCAGCTTGAGCAGCTCACCCATCTGCGGGCGGGCGCTCGCCGGCGCGGTCGGAGGGAGCGGGAGGATGTTCATTTCGCCTGTCATACGCGGACACAACCTGAGGAAATTGCGCTCTTGAGAGTAAGGCACGGCATGTATAATGCCGCGCGTCGTGCGCTTCGTTCAAAAAACCTGGCAATTGTTTGATCCAGCTCGTCAGATCGAGCGATCAAAGCATCTATGCTGCATCTCTTTAACGGCCGTTCTAGAGCCGACTTGAACCGTATAAGGCCCGTGATCCCTTGACCAGTCCTGTCCTGCAAACCGTTGCCCTGGCGTGTGAACGCGATCTGCGGCTGCTTTTCGAAAACCTCGAATTGCACCTGGCGAGCGGCGACATGGTGCAGATCAGCGGCCCCAACGGCAGCGGCAAGACCAGTCTTTTACGTCTGCTCGCCGGTTTGATGCAACCCACCGACGGCCAGGTGCTGCTCAACGGTCAGCCGCTGACCGAGCAACGCAGCGAACTGGCGCGCAATCTGTTGTGGATCGGCCACGCCGCCGGGATCAAGGATCTGCTCACTCCTGAAGAAAACCTTTCCTGGCTCTGCGCCCTGCATCATCCCGCCGAGCGCGAGGCGATCTGGCAGGCGCTGGCAGCGGTAGGATTGCGCGGTTTCGAAGACGTTCCCTGCCACAGCCTGTCCGCCGGCCAGCAGCGCCGTGTGGCACTGGCACGGTTGTATCTGGACAGCCCGCCATTGTGGATCCTCGACGAACCTTTCACTGCGCTGGACAAACAGGGTGTCGCCCAGCTGGAAGAACATCTGGCCGCGCATTGCGAACGCGGCGGTCTGGTGGTGCTGACCACCCACCATACGCTGAGCCGCATGCCGGCCGGTTACCGCGACGTCGATCTGGGGAAATGGGCGCTATGAGTGTCTTCGGCCTGCTGCTTGCCCGCGAATCGCGACTGCTGTTCCGCCGCCCGGCGGAGCTGGCCAATCCGCTGATTTTCTTCGCCATCGTCATTGCACTTTTCCCGCTGGCCGTCGGCCCGGAAACTCAAGTCTTGCAAAACCTGTCCCCGGGGTTAGTCTGGGTGGCGGCGTTGTTGTCGGTCCTGCTGTCGCTGGACGGATTGTTTCGCAGTGATTTCGAAGATGGCTCGCTGGAACAGTGGGTCCTTTCGTCGCACCCGCTGCCGCTTCTGGTCCTGGCCAAGGTGCTGGCACACTGGCTGTTCTCCGGTCTGGCGCTGGTGCTGCTGTCGCCGTTGCTGGCGCTGATGCTCGGTTTGCCGGCCGCGTGCCTGCCGGTGCTGCTGCTGTCGTTGCTGCTCGGCACGCCGGTGTTGAGCCTGCTCGGCGCAGTCGGTGCGGCGCTGACGGTCGGCCTGAAGCGCGGCGGGCTGTTGCTGGCGCTGCTGATTCTGCCGTTGTACATCCCGGTGTTGATCCTTGGCAGCGGCGCGTTGCAAGCGGCGCTGCAAGGCATGCCGGCGACCGGCTACCTGTTGTGGATGGCCAGCCTCACAGCGCTGGCGATCACCCTGACACCCTTTGCAATAGCCGCTGGCCTGAAAATCAGCGTCGGCGAATAATAATGAGGCCTGGTCAAAAATTGACCACTTCTTCCAGAAGAAAGGCATGACCCTCTGCCAGCTCGCGATGATGAGCGGCAACCGTGATGGAAACAGTATGAACTGGACCTGGTTTCACAAGCTCGGCTCGCCCAAGTGGTTCTACGGCATCAGCGGCAAGTTCCTGCCGTGGTTGAGCATCGCAGCGTTGCTGCTGATCGGCATTGGTGTGGTCTGGGGCCTGGCGTTCGCGCCGCCGGATTACCAGCAAGGCAACAGCTTCCGCATCATTTATATCCACGTACCTGCAGCGATGCTCGCCCAATCGATCTACGTGATGCTCGCAGTGTGCGGCGTGGTCGGGCTGGTGTGGAAGATGAAACTCGCCGATGTTGCTCTGCAATGCGCCGCACCGATCGGTGCGTGGATGACCGCCGTGGCGCTGGTCACCGGGGCCATCTGGGGCAAACCGACCTGGGGCTCCTGGTGGGTGTGGGATGCGCGCCTGACCTCGATGCTGATTCTGCTGTTTCTGTATTTCGGCGTGATCGCGCTGGGCAACGCCATCAGCAACCGTGACAGCGCCGCCAAGGCCTGCGCGGTGCTGGCGATCGTTGGCGTGATCAACATTCCGATCATCAAATATTCGGTGGAGTGGTGGAACACCCTGCACCAGGGCGCGACGTTCACCCTTACGGAAAAACCCGCGATGCCGGCGGAAATGTGGTTGCCGCTGCTGCTCACGGTGCTGGGCTTCTACTGCTTCTTTGGCGCTGTGCTGTTGCTGCGCATGCGTCTTGAAGTGCTCAAACGCGAAGCCCGCGCCAGCTGGGTAAAAGCCGAAGTGCAGCAGAGTATGGAGGCTGCGCGATGAGTTTTGCTTCATTCGGCGATTTTCTCGCCATGGGCCATCACGGCCTGTATGTCTGGTCGGCCTACGGCATTTGCCTGGCGGTGCTGGCCCTCAACGTGGTGGCGCCGATTGCGGCGCGCAAGCGTTATCTGCAACAAGAGGCGCGTCGTCTGCGCCGGGAGAACGGCAAGTGAATGCGCTGCGCAAAAAACGTCTGATCATCATTCTGGCGATTCTGGTCGGAGTGGGCGCTGCTGTCGGCCTGGCCCTGAGCGCGCTGCAGGAAAACATCAATCTGTTTTACACACCAACGCAGATCGCCAACGGCGAAGCGCCGCAGGGCACACGCATCCGCGCCGGCGGCATGGTCGAGGCCGGTTCGCTGCAACGCTCAAAGGATTCGCTGGACGTCAGATTCGTCGTCACCGATTTCAACAAATCGGTGACCATCGCCTATCGCGGCATCCTCCCGGATCTGTTCCGCGAAGGGCAGGGCATCGTCGCCCTCGGCAAGCTCAACGCCGATGGTGTGGTGGTCGCCGATGAAGTGCTGGCCAAGCATGACGAGAAGTACATGCCGCCGGAAGTGACCAAAGCGCTGAAGGACAGCGGTCAATCCGCACCGACGCCTGTGAAGGAGGGTTGATCGATGGCCGCCGCACTGTTTATTCCTGAGCTGGGCCATCTGGCGATGATCCTTGCGCTGTGTTTTGCACTGGTTCAAGCGGTGGTGCCGATGCTCGGCGCATGGCGCGGCGACCGCTTGTGGATGAGCCTGGCGCAACCGGCGGCGTGGGGCCAGTTTGCCTTTCTGCTGTTTGCCTTTGGCTGCCTGACCTACGCGTTCATGACCGACGATTTTTCCGTCGGCTACGTGGCGATGAACTCCAACAGCGCGCTGCCCTGGTACTACAAATTCAGCGCGGTGTGGGGCGCCCACGAAGGTTCGCTGCTGCTGTGGGCGTTGATCCTCGGCGGCTGGACCTTCGCTGTGTCGGTGTTCTCCCGGCAGTTGCCGCAAGTCATGCTCGCCCGCGTCCTGGCGGTGATGGGCATGATCAGCACCGGTTTCCTGCTGTTTCTGATTCTTACCTCGAACCCATTTTCGCGGATCCTGCCGCAGATTCCCGCTGACGGTCGCGACCTCAACCCGTTGCTGCAAGACATCGGCCTGATCGTGCATCCGCCGATGCTGTACATGGGCTATGTCGGTTTCTCCGTGGCCTTCGCATTTGCCATCGCCGCGCTGCTCGGCGGGCGTCTCGATGCGGCGTGGGCGCGCTGGTCGCGGCCGTGGACCATCGTCGCCTGGGCGTTTTTGGGCATCGGCATCACCCTCGGTTCGTGGTGGGCGTATTACGAACTCGGCTGGGGCGGCTGGTGGTTCTGGGACCCGGTGGAAAACGCCTCGTTCATGCCATGGCTGGTCGGCACCGCGCTGATTCACTCGCTGGCGGTCACCGAGAAACGTGGCGTGTTCAAGAGCTGGACGGTGTTGCTGGCGATCGCCGCGTTTTCGTTGAGCCTGCTCGGCACTTTCCTCGTACGCTCGGGCGTGCTGACCTCGGTGCACGCGTTTGCTTCGGATCCCGAGCGCGGCGTGTTCATCCTGATTTTCCTGCTGTTCGTGGTGGGCGGTTCACTGACGCTGTTCGCACTGCGTGCGCCAGTGGTGAAAAGTCAGGTCGGTTTCAATCTGTGGTCACGCGAGACTTTGCTGCTGGGCAACAACCTGGTGTTGGTTGTCGCTGCATCGATGATCCTCCTCGGCACCTTGTATCCGCTGATTCTTGATGCCATCAGCGGCGCCAAGCTGTCGGTCGGCCCGCCATACTTCAATGCGTTGTTCATTCCGTTGATGGCGTTGCTGATGCTGGTCATGGCGATCGGTGTGATCGTGCGCTGGAAGGACACGCCAGTGAAATGGCTGGCGAGCATGCTCACTCCGGTGCTGCTCGGCAGCGTCGCATTGGCCGTGGTGGCCGGCGTGGCTTATGGCGATTTCAACTGGGCAGTGATCGCGACGTTCCTGCTGGCGGCGTGGGTGTTGCTTGCCGGTGTGCGCGATCTGTTCGACAAGACTCGGCACAAAGGCCTGATCAAAGGTTTGCCGACGCTGACCCGCAGCTATTGGGGCATGCAGATCGCCCACCTCGGCATCGCGGTGTGCGCGCTGGGCGTAGTGTTGTCGAGCCAGAACAGTGCCGAGCGCGACCTGCGTCTGGCACCGGGCGAGTCGATGGATCTGGCCGGCTATCAATTCGTCTTCGAGGGCGCCAAGCATTTCGAGGGGCCGAATTTTACCTCCGACAAAGGCACCATCCGCGTCATTCGCGATGGCAAGGAAATCAGCGTGCTGCACCCGGAAAAACGTCTGTACACCGTGCAGAACTCGGTGATGACCGAAGCCGGCATCGATGCCGGTTTCACCCGCGATCTCTACGTCGCCCTCGGCGAGCCGCTGGATAACGGCGCCTGGGCCGTGCGCGTACACGTCAAACCGTTCGTGCGCTGGATCTGGTTCGGCGGCTTGCTCACCGGATTGGGTGGTTTGCTGGCGGCGCTGGATCGGCGTTATCGGGTCAAGGTGAAAAGCAAAGTTCGCGAAGCGCTGGGCATGACGGGAGCGGCGGTATGAGACGTTGGTTGATGTTGTTGCCGCTGGCGATTTTCCTGCTGGTGGCGGTGTTTCTCTATCGGGGCTTGTACCTGGATCCGGCAGAGCTGCCGTCGGCGATGATCAACAAGCCGTTCCCGGAGTTTTCCCTGCCGAGTGTGCAGGGTGACAAGACGCTGACCAAAGCCGACATCCTCGGCAAACCGGCGCTGGTCAATGTCTGGGGCACCTGGTGCATTTCCTGCCGGGTCGAGCACCCGGTGCTGAACAAGCTCGCCGAGCGCGGTGTGGTGATCTACGGCATCAACTACAAGGACACCAACGCCGACGCGTTGAAGTGGCTGGCCGAGTTCCACAATCCGTATGCGCTGGATATTCGTGATGACGAAGGTTCGCTGGGCCTCAACCTCGGTGTCTACGGCGCGCCGGAAACCTTCTTCATCGACGCCAAAGGCATCATCCGCGACAAGTTCGTCGGAGTGATCGACGAGCAGGTCTGGCGCGAAAAACTCGCGGCCAAGTATCAGGCGCTGGTCGATGAGGCCAAGCCATGAAGCGTTTTCTCGCTGCGGTCGTGTTGGGTTTGAGCCTGGCCGGTGTCTCCCACGCGGCCATCGATACCTACGAATTTGCCAACGAGGGCGACCGCGAGCGTTTCCGCGAACTGACCAAGGAACTGCGCTGCCCCAAATGCCAGAACCAGGACATTGCCGACTCCAACGCGCCGATCGCCGCCGACCTGCGCAAAGAGATTTTCCGCATGTTGGGGGAGGGCAAGGACAATCAGCAGATCATTGACTTCATGGTCGATCGCTACGGTGATTTCGTCCGCTACAAACCGGCGCTCAATGCCAAGACTGCGCTGCTGTGGTTCGGCCCGGCCGGGCTGCTGCTCGGTGGTTTCGTGGTGATCGCGCTGATCGTGCGCAGGCGGCGCGGGCAACGCGCCGAAACGCCGTCATCGCTGTCTGCCGAAGAACGTCAGCGCCTCGACCAACTGTTGGATAAAAACCAAGAATGATTGATTTCTGGCTCGCCGCAGGGCTTTTGCTTCTGGCCGCCCTGAGTTTTCTGCTGATCCCGGTGCTGCGCGAACGCCGCGCTCAGCGGGAAGAAGATCGCACCGCGTTGAACGTCGCGCTGTACCAGGAACGGGTGGCCGAGCTGCAAGCGCAGCAGGCCGAGGGCGTGCTCGACGCCGCGCAACTGGACAGCGGCCGCGCAGAAGCCGCGCGTGAATTGCTCGCTGACACCGAAGGCGCCGCCGCGCCGCGTGTCTCGCGCTTGGGTAAGCCGCTGCCGCTGCTGGCCGCCGTGCTGGTGCCGGTGCTGGGCCTCGGTCTGTACCTGCATTTCGGCGCCGCCGACAAGGTCGAACTGACCCGCGAATTCGCTCAGGCACCGCAGTCGATGGAACAGATGACCCAGCGTCTGGAGCGTGCGGTTGCCGCACAACCGGATTCCGCCGAAGGTCTGTATTTCCTCGGCCGTACCTACATGGCTCAGGACCGCCCGGCAGACGCGGCGAAGATGTTCGAACGCGCCGCCAACCTCGCCGGTCGCCAGCCGGAGCTGCTCGGCCAGTGGGCGCAGGCGCAGTATTTTGCTGACGGTAAAAAGTGGTCGGAGAAGATTCAGAAACTGACCGACGAAGCGCTGAAGGCCGATCCGAAAGAAGTCACCAGCCTCGGCCTGCTCGGCATCGCTGCGTTCGAAGGCGAGCGTTATCAAGAAGCCATCGATTACTGGAATCGCCTGCTTGCGCAACTGCCGCCGGATGACAACTCTCGCGCTGCGCTGCAAGGCGGCATCGAACGTGCCGCCGAACGCCTGAAAGCCAGCGGTGGCAAGGTTGCCGAGGCACCGGCGCCGAAAGCTGCATTGCTGAAAGTCAGCGTTGATCTGGCCAGCGAACTCAAGAGCAAGGTGCAACCGGGCGACAGTGTGTTCATCTTCGCCCGTGCCACTTCTGGCCCACCGGCGCCGCTGGCGGCCAAACGCCTGACCGTGGCTGACCTGCCGGTGACCGTCGAACTGGGCGATGCCGATGCAATGATGCCGCAGTTGAAACTGTCCAACTTCCCTGAAGTCCAACTGGTTGCGCGCATCTCACGAGCCGGTCAACCGACTGCCGGTGAGTGGATCGGTCGCAGCGGCCCACTGGCCAGCAGCACTACCGCGCCACAAAAACTGACTATCGACAGCCCGGACAAGTAACCGGACCCAACAGGAAAGCACCGCCATGCACACCATCGCCCGCATCACAGTCCTCACACTGGCCCTGGGCTTGAGTGCATGTGCGGTACAACGCCCGGAACCGACCACCAGCCTGCCGCCGATCCCGCCCTCGCAACCGAGCCCGACCCCGTCGACCTCGCCGACTCCCGGCAAGAGCATCCCGGCCAAACCCTCCAAGCCCGTGCCCCGCACCTCAGCCAGCTTCGCCCCGCCACCGGGCGGCAACAGCCACTGGGACCAGAAGCTCGGCGTCTACGTGCTCGACGACCAGACCAACACCTTCTACCGCCAGCGCACCTACTACCGCTGGAACAACGGCTGGAGCCGCTCGGTCAGCCCCAACGGCCCGTGGGAAGACACCAACATCCACGGCGTCCCGCCGGGGTTGGGGAAGAAGTTCGGGCAGTGAGAGAAACGGCGATCCTGGGATCGCCGTTTTTTTTGCCGTTTGAATCACACCTTGTAAAACTACCAACCATCACCCCGTCCCATTCTGTGCTTGAGTAAAGATAACTCTAGAGTTACTTTTAATGGGCCAGGCCAAGGAGGCGGTTGGTGCAGAGCAGGCTATTGATGAAGGAGCTGGAGGAGGCGGGCTGGACGCTGGATCGGGTTGCGGGCAGTCATCACATCTTCACTCATCGTTACAACCCGAACACGATTGCCGTCCCGCATCCGAAAAAGGATTTACCGCTGGGGACAGTCAAAAGCATTCGGCGGCGCGCGGGGTTATTCAGCCCGCCAAACCGTCATGAAGGAGATCCGTAATGCAATATCCCATCTGCATCGAGTGGGGTGACGAGAACACTGCCATCGGCATTCAGATCCCCGATATTCCCGGCGCAGTCACGGCCGGGGACAGCTTTGAGGGGGCCTACAACGCGGCCGTGGAAGTGGCTCACCTCATGCTGCAGGAGATCGCGGCGGCCGGTCAGGCGATTCCGATGCCGACCTCGGCAGCGGCGCATCGCAATCATCCGGATTTTGCCGAGATGGGCTGGGGCATGCTGGAGCTGGATATCTCGCCGTACCTGGGCAAGACCGAAAAGGTCAACGTTACGCTGCCCGGCTATGTGATTCAGCGTATTGATCGCTATGTACGCGAGCATAACGTCAAAAGCCGCTCCTCGTTTCTGGCGGATGCGGCGATGGAGAAACTGGTTCGGTATTGAAGGTACGTCCAATTGTGGGAGCGAGCCTGCTCGCGAAAGCGGTGTGTCAGTCGGTGCAAACATGATCTGAACTGACGCCTTCGCGAGCAGGCTCGCTCCCACACTGGTTTTGTGTGTTGCAGTGATTCGAAGGTCACCCAAAACCTGTGGGAGCGAGCCTGCTCGCGAAGCTTTTGTCGCCTTAAGCCGTGGCCAATGAAGCGCGTCGTGAAGTGCTCAAAAACCGCAGCAACGCCAACAGCGGAAAGACGCTGCCGACAATCACGATCCACAACCAGCCGCCATGCTCGTACACCGCGCTGGCGACCGACGAGCCGAAGGCGCCGCCGATGAAGATGCTGGTCATGTACAGCGCGTTCAAGCGGCCACGACTTTTCGCGTCCAGCGAGTACACCGCGCGTTGGCCCAGGACCATGTTCATCTGCACGCAGAAGTCGAGCACCACGCCGGTCACGGCAAGGCCAATGACGCTGTAGGCCGGGTGAATGAAAGCAGGGAGGAAGCTCAGGCTGGCAAACAGCATGGCCAGTAGCGAGGCGATGCGTGTGTGACCGGCATCGGCGAGGCGGCCGCTGATTGGCGCGGCGATGGCACCGATGGCCCCCACCAGAGCGAAGATGGCGATTTCGCTTTGCGACAGGCCATGGTTGCGCGCGAGTTCCAGCGGCACGGCGGTCCAGAACAGGCTGAACGTGGCAAACATGCAGCCCTGATAAAACGCCCGCTGACGCAGCACCGGTTGCTGGCGCAGCAGCGTCCACAGCGAGCCGATCAATTGGCCATAAGTAGCGCTGTGATCTGGCTGGCGCTTGGGCACGGTCAGCGCCAGCACCACGCTGATAGCCGCCATCAATGCTGCGGCGATCATGAACATGGCGCGCCAGCCGAGGTGATCGGCGACCACGCTCGACACCGGTCGCGCCAACAGAATACCCAGCAGCAAACCGCCCATGATCCCGCCCACCACGCGCCCACGGGACTCTTCCGGCGCCAGATGCGCCGCCAGCGGAATCAGGATCTGCACCGACACCGAGCTGAACCCGACCAGCAGCGAGATCAGCAGAAATACGTTCGGCGGTTCAGTGAACGCGGCGCCAAGCAGACTGGCGATCGCCACGACCGTGGTGATGATCATCAGCCGACGGTTCTCCAGCAGATCCCCCAGCGGCACCAGAAAGAACAGGCCCAACGCGTAACCGATCTGGGTCAGCGAGACGATGAAACTGGCCATGGTGTCGGAGAGACCGATGTCCGGCGCAATCAGGCCGATGATCGGTTGTGCGTAGTAGATGTTGGCAACGATGGCGCCGCAGCAGAACGCGAACAGCAGGACCATGCCTCGGGTCATTGCGTGAGGAGTGGTGGTCATAGGGAATCTCGGGTCGGGCACAGGAAAGCGCTGAGGCTAATGGACAACGCGGGATGGCAGAAGACGTTTTCGGATGATAACTGTTATTACGCAGTGTAATGACCGGTATTCCCATGCAACAAAAAGGCGACCCGGTGGGTCGCCTTTTGATTTTTCAGATCAAGCCTTACTGCCCGGTATAAATCTGATCAAACACCCCACCATCATTGAAGTGGGTTTTCTGCACCGTACGCCAGTCACCAAACGTCTTTTCCACCGAGAGGAAATCTACTTTCGGGAAACGGTCGGTGTATTTCGCCAGCACCGCCGGATCACGCGGACGCAGGTAGTTGGCCGCCGCGATTTCCTGCCCTTCCGGCGACCACAGGTACTTCAGATACTCATCAGCTGCAGCACGCGAGCCTTTCTTGTCGACGACTTTATCGACCACCGAAACCGGTGGCTCGGCTTCTGCGGAGACAGTCGGGTAGATCACTTCGAACTGATCGCGACCGAACTCGCGAGCGATCATTTCCGCTTCGTTTTCGAAGGTCACCAGCACGTCGCCGATCTGGTTGGTCATGAACGTGGTGGTGGCGGCGCGGCCACCGGTGTCGAGCACCGGCGCCTGCTTGAACAGCTTGCCGACGAAGTCCTTGGCTTTGTTCTCGTCGCCGCCGTTTTTCAGCACGTAGCCCCAGGCCGACAGATAGGTGTAGCGGCCATTACCCGAAGTTTTCGGGTTGGGCACGATCACTTGCACGCCATCCTTGAGCAGATCTGGCCAGTCTTTCAAGGCCTTTGGGTTGCCCTTGCGGACGATGAACACCGTCGCCGAGGTGAACGGCGCGCTGTTGTTGGGCAGGCGCGTGACCCAATTGTCCGGGACCAGTTTGCCGTTGTCGGCGAGGGCGTTGATGTCGGTGGCCATGTTCATGGTGATGACGTCAGCCGGCAGGCCATCGATCACCGAGCGCGCCTGCTTGCTCGAGCCGCCGAAGGACATCTGCACGGTGATGTTTTCGTTGTGCTCGGCTTGCCAGTGCTTCTGGAAAGCAGCGTTGTAGTCTTTGTAGAAATCACGCATCACGTCGTAGGAAACGTTTAGCAGCGTCGGTGCTGCCTGAGCGATGTTGGCCAAGGCCAGGCCGGCGGCGAGAAGTGAGGCGCCAAAGAGTTTTTTCACTGCGCATTCCTTGTTCTGTGGGGTGTCGTGTCAATAATGAGGCGATTTGCCAGCGACTATAGCGGGCCTCGCATAGTCGCTTAAAGATTAAAAAGCTCTGTGCTTATTCCACTTTCTTGAACAGCTGACTGCCGCAGCGCGAACAGAACGCTGCGCTCTGTTCATGGCTCTTTTTCTGGCAGCCCGGGCAGTCATGTTGCAGCTGCTCTCCGCGCATGGCGTTGGCCAGCTCAGCGGTAAAAATCCCTGTGGGCACGGCGATGATCGAGTAACCGGTGATCATCACCAGCGAGGAAATCACCTGGCCCAGCGGCGTCTTCGGCACGATGTCGCCGAAGCCTACAGTGGTCAGGGTGACGATCGCCCAATAGATGCCTTTGGGAATACTGGTGAAGCCATGTTCCGGGCCTTCGATCACGTACATCAGCGTGCCGAACACCGTCACCAGCGTGCACACGCTGACCAGAAACACGACGATTTTCTGCTTGCTGCCACGCAGCGCCGACATCAGATAGTTGGCTTGCTTGAGATACGGGCTGAGCTTGAGCACACGGAAAATCCGCAGCATCCGAATGATGCGGATGATCAGCAGATACTGCGCATCGCTGTAGTACAGCGCGAGGATGCCCGGCACGATCGCCAGCAGGTCCACCAGGCCATAAAAGCTGAAGGCATAGCGCAGCGGCTTGGGTGAGCAGTACAGACGCAGGATGTATTCGCCGAGGAAAATCGCCGTGAAGCCCCACTCGATATAGGCCAGAACGTCGGCGTAATTACGGTGAATGCTGTCGATACTGTCGAGCATCACGATCACCAGACTGGCGAGGATGATCAACAGCAGGATGCCGTCGAAGCGACGCCCGGCCGGGGTGTCGCTCTGGAAAATCATGACGTAAAGCCGTTCGCGCCAATTGTTGCTGCTGTCCATGGATAACGCCTGAATCGAAGATCAGCGCAGCCTAGGGTGATTGTCCCCGTGAGCGCAAGGCTCATGCGCCAGCGACGCTTTGCCCAACATCTGAATGCCAGCCCGGATCAACCAGCAGGCGAGGATGAACGGCGCGGTCAGCGTCGCCAGTCCCATGGCAGCAAACAACGGCGTCACCAGCAACGCCAGGACAATTGCCAGCAGCGGCAGCCACGGATGTTGCCGTTGCGTGCTGAAGGCGAGGGCGGCGAGTACGGCGTTGTAGCCACCGAGCCCGAGCAATGCGGCGGACGCTTCGTGGTGCAGCAGACTGGAGCCGAGGCCGATCGCCGAAGCCAGCAATGCCCAGCAAAAAGCGCGGCGATCGGCGAGCAGCAACCCCCCGGCGATCAACGCTCCGGCCAATGGATGGTCGAGAAACATCACCTGGCCAAATCCGCGCAGTTCAGCGGCCAGCAGATTTGTCGTGCTCAGGTCGACCAATGCCATCGGCGCGGACGGTTCGGCGAACACCAGCAGCACCCAGCTGAGCGCCACGAACGGCGAGGTATACGCCGGTATGGCGCGGCTGCGGTACACGTGTTTGAGCCATTGCTGCGTGAGCATCGCGCTCAAGCCGCCTGCCGCAAGAATCAACGGCGGCAGCAGTGGCGACCACGGGAAATACAGGCTCAGCAGCAGGCCGAGCAGCACGCCGTTGTAGCTGAACAACCCGGCCTGGCGATCGGCCTTGGCGTAGTTGCGCCGCTGCGCGGTGAGCAGACCAGCAACGCCACCAAGCAGCGCCCCGGCGAACAGTACCGGCGCGGTCAGCAGAATCGCCAACAGGCACAGCAGGCCGCACAGCGGATGGCGCTGGAAGAAAATCTGACTGAAACCGTTGAGCAAAGCCTCGGCCCAGTCGGGGCAGTGGGTGTTGAAATGATTGGCAGGCATGGCAGTTCTGAAAGTCAGGGAAACCGAGGCGCCTGCTTCGCGAGCAAGCTCGCTCCCACATGGATCTGCGTCCAGTCATTGAGTTTGTGGTGCACACAAATCAACGGTGGGAGCGAGCCTGCTCGCGAAGAGGCCGCTACAGGCGCTAAATCAACGTCTCAATGCGCAGCGAGTTGGTCGACCCCGGCTGCCCGAAAGGTACGCCTGCGGTAATCAGCAATGTGTCGCCACGCTCGGCCATACCTTGCGCCTGGGCAATCTCCAGCGCCGTCGAGCAGACTTCGTCGACCTGACGCAGGCGATCGTTGACCACCGAATGAATGCCCCACGCCACGCTCAAGCGCCGCGCGGTTTGCAGGTTCGGCGTCAGATTGAGGATCGGCGCTTTTGGCCGCTCGCGCGATGCACGTAGCGTCGAGGCGCCGGACTCGCTGTAATTGACCAGCACCGCCACCGGCAGCACGTTGCTGATCCGGCGGATTGCGCAACTGATCGCATCGGAAACCGTCGCCTCGGCTTTCGGTCGGCTGACGTCGAGCTGGGTCTGATAGTCCGGGCCGTTTTCCACCTGACGAATGATCTTGCTCATCATCTGCACGGCTTCCAGCGGGTATTCGCCGGACGCGGTTTCCGCCGAGAGCATCACCGCATCGGCGCCTTCGGCGACGGCGTTGGCGACGTCGGTCACTTCGGCGCGGGTCGGGGCAGGGGAGAAGCGCATCGACTCGAGCATCTGCGTCGCCACCACCACCGGTTTGCCGAGTTCTCGGCAGGTGGTGATGATGTTTTTCTGAATCTGCGGCACGCTTTCCGCCGGCACTTCAACGCCCAGATCTCCTCGCGCGACCATGATCGCGTCGCTCAACTCAGCAATCTCACGCAGTTGCTCGACTGCCGAAGGCTTCTCGATTTTCGCCATCAGAAATGCCTTGTCGCCGATCAGCGCGCGGGCTTCGACAATGTCCTGCGGGCGCTGTACGAACGACAGCGCGACCCAGTCCACGCCCAGTTCCAGACCGAAACTCAGGTCGCGGCGATCCTTGGCGGTCAGCGGGCTCAAGTCCAACACCGCTTGCGGCACATTCACGCCTTTGCGATCGGACAGCTCACCGCCGTTGAGCACGCTGGTGTCGATCGCATCGGCGTACTTGGTGACCACGCGCAGGCGCAGCTTGCCGTCATCGAGCAGCAAATCCATGCCCGCTTCGAGCGCGGCAATGATTTCCGGATGCGGCAGGTTGACCCGGCGCTCATCGCCCGGTGTCGCATCGAGATCCAAGCGGAACGCCTGACCGCGATGCAATTGCACCTTGCCTTCAGCGAACTTGCCGACGCGCAGTTTCGGCCCTTGCAGGTCCATCAGAATGCCCAGCGGATAGTTGAGCTGACGCTCGACTTCGCGGATCCACTGATAGCGCTTGGCGTGGTCGGCGTGATCGCCGTGGCTGAAGTTCAGGCGGAAGATGTTGACCCCGGCCTCGACCAGCTCGCGGATGTCGTCGATGCCGTCGACGGCAGGGCCGAGGGTGGCGAGGATTTTGACCTTTTTATCAGGCGTCATGATTTGCAGTTCTCAAGGATCAGGATGGCGCGGAAGTCGTTGACGTTGGTGCGGGTCGGCTCGGTGACGATCAGCGCATCGAGCGCCTGGAAGTAGCCATAACCGTTGTTGTTATCCAGCTCGTCGCTGGCGCTCAAACCGAGGGCGGCGGCGCGGGCGTAGCTGTCCGGGGTCATGATTGCGCCGGCGTTGTCTTCCGAGCCGTCGATGCCATCGGTGTCGCCCGCCAGCGCGTAGACGCCGGGCTGGCCCTTGAGGCTGTCGGTCAGGCTGAGGAGGAATTCGGCGTTACGCCCGCCACGGCCGTTGCCGCGCACGGTTACCGTGGTCTCACCGCCAGAAAGAATCACGCACGGCGCCGCCAGTGGCTGGCCGTGATTGATGATCTGTCGGGCGATGCCGGCGTGGACCTTCGCCACTTCGCGGGCCTCGCCTTCGAGGTCGCCCAGAATCAAGGTGCTGAAACCGGCCTGACGGCATTTCACCGCCGCCGCGTCCAGCGACTGCTGCGGGCGGGCGATCAACTGGAAATGACTGCGCGCCAGACTCGGGTCGCCGGGTTTGACCGTTTCCGATTCCGGACTTTGCAGCCAGGTGCGCACGGAGGCGGGAATGTCGATCCCGTAGCGCTTGATGATCGCAAGTGCTTCGGCCGAAGTGCTTGGATCGGCCACGGTCGGCCCGGACGCGATGACCGTGGCGAGGTCGCCGGGTACATCGGAAATCGCGTAGGTGTAAACCGTCGCCGGCCAGCAGGCCTTGCCGAGGCGGCCGCCCTTGATCGCCGAGAGGTGCTTGCGCACGCAGTTCATCTCGCCGATGGTCGCGCCGGATTTCAGCAGGGCTTTGTTGATCGACTGCTTGTCAGCGAGGGTAATGCCGTCGGCGGGCAAGGCGAGCAGGGCAGAGCCGCCGCCGGAAAGCAGAAAGATCACGCGGTCGTCTTCAGTCAGGTTGCTGACCAGCTCCAGCACGCGTTTGGCCACGGCCAGCCCGGCGGCGTCCGGCACCGGATGCGCGGCTTCGACCACTTCGATTTTTTCGCACGGAGCGCCGTGGCCGTAGCGGGTCACCACCAGGCCGGTGACTTCACCCTCCCAGCAGCGCTCGACCACTTGCGCCATGGCGGCAGCGGCTTTGCCGGCACCGATGACGATGACGCGACCGCTGCGATCGGCAGGCAAATGGGCTTCGAGGACTTGGTTCGGATGGGCCGCGTCGATGGCTGTGGCAAACAGCTCGCGCAGCAGTTGTTGCGGATCGACCGACATGGCGGGCTCCCGGAATTCTTGTTATTCGAATGGGCGACTCAGGTCCCTTGTGGGAGCGAGCCTGCTCGCGAACGCGGTATGTCAGCCAACATGGATGTTGAATGTTAAGCCGCTTTCGCGAGCAGGCTCGCTCCCACAGGGTTTTGTGCAGGCTTTATTTGTTGTCGCGAATCGAGAAATTGGCCATGTGTTCCAGGCCCTTGATCAGCGCCGAGTGGTCCCAGTTGCTGCCACCGATGGCCGCGCAGGTGCTGAACACTTGCTGGGCATTGGCGGTGTTCGGCAGGTTGATGTTCAGCTCCTTCGCGCCTTGCAGGGCCAAGTTCAGGTCCTTCTGGTGCAGGCTGATGCGGAAGCCTGGGTCGAAGGTGCCCTTGATCATGCGCTCGCCGTGCACTTCAAGGATCTTCGAAGAAGCGAAACCGCCCATCAGTGCTTCGCGCACCTTGGCTGGATCGGCACCGTTCTTCGAAGCGAACAGCAGGGCTTCGGCCACGGCCTGGATGTTCAGCGCAACGATGATCTGGTTCGCCACTTTGGCGGTCTGGCCGTCGCCATTGCCACCGACCAAAGTGATGTTCTTGCCCATGGCCTGGAACAGCGGCAGGGCGCGTTCGAAGGCGTCGGCGTCGCCGCCGACCATGATGCTCAGGGTCGCGGCCTTGGCGCCGACTTCACCGCCGGACACTGGCGCGTCGAGGTACTGCGCGCCTTTTTCGTTGATTTTCGCAGCGAAGGCTTTGGTCGCGGTCGGCGAAATCGAGCTCATGTCGATGACCACTTTGCCTTTACCGATACCAGCCGCAACGCCGTCGGCGCGGAACAGTACGTCGTCGACCTGCGGGGTGTCCGGAACCATGACGATGATGAATTCGGCTTCCTGCGCTACTTCGCGCGGGTTGGCCAGGGCGACGGCGCCAGCGGCGAGCAGATCGGCCGGCGCGGCGTCGTGGTGTTGCGACAGGAACAGGCTGTGACCGGCTTTCTGCAGGTTCGCCGCCATTGGGTGGCCCATGATGCCGGTGCCGATGAATCCGATTTTAGCCATGAGAAAATCCTCTTTTTTGTCTTTTCCCTGTAGGAGCTGCCGAAGGCTGCGATCTTTTGATCTTGATCCTTAAAAACAAGATCAAAAGATCGCAGCCTTCGGCAGCTCCTACAGGGCCATGTGTTCGTCAGATTGCGTTGTGCGATTTCAACCAGCCCAGGCCCGCTTCGGTGGTGGTCAACGGCTTGTATTCGCAGCCAACCCAACCCTGATAACCGATGCGATCAAGGTGTTCGAACAGGAAGCGGTAGTTGATCTCACCGGTGCCCGGCTCGTTGCGCCCCGGGTTGTCCGCGAGCTGCACATGGTTGATCTCGCCCAGGTGCGATTGCAGGGTGCGGGCCAGATCGCCTTCCATGATTTGCATGTGATAGATGTCGAATTGCAGGAACAGGTTGGCGCTGCCGACCTGTTCGCGAATCGACAGGGCCTGCGCCGTGTTGTTCAGGTAGAAACCTGGAATGTCGCGGGTGTTGATCGCTTCCATCACCAGTTTGATACCCGCCGCTTGCAGCTTGTCGGCGGCGTATTTGAGGTTGGCGACAAAGGTCTTTTCCACCGTGGCATCGTCAACGCCTTGCGGGCGGATACCGGCCAGGCAGTTGATCTGGGTGTTGCCCAGCACTTGTGCGTAGGCGATCGCCAGATCGACCCCGGCGCGGAACTCTTCGACCCGGTCCGGCAGGCAGGCGATACCGCGTTCGCCCTTGGCCCAGTCACCGGCCGGCAGGTTGAACAGCACTTGGGTCAGCCCGTTGGCCTCGAGTTTTGCCTTGATTTCAGCCGAGCTGAAGTCGTACGGGAACAGGTATTCCACGCCACTGAAACCGGCCTTGGCGGCGGCGTCGAAACGGGCAAGGAAATCCTGTTCGGTGAACAGCATGGACAGGTTGGCTGCGAAACGCGGCATGGTGGTCTCCCGTAAATCTTGTGAGGTCCCCTGTGGGCGAGCCTGCTCGCGAAAGCGATCTGTCAGCCGACATCCTTGTCGGATATGAAGCAGTCTTCGCGAGCAGGCTCGCTCCCACAGGGAGAGCAGTCAGCAGTTAATCGAGCAACGAAATCGCCGTCGGCGCGTCATTGCCGACCAGTGCCAGGTCTTCGAATTCGTTGACCGCGTTGATCTCGGTACCCATGGAGATGTTGGTCACACGCTCCAGAATGATCTCGACGATCACCGGCACCTTGAACTCTTCGATCATCTGTTCGGCCTTGCGCAGGGCGGGGGCGATTTCCGACGGTTCGAACACACGTAGTGCCTTGCAGCCGAGGCCTTCGGCGACTGCGATGTGGTCAACCCCGTAACCGTTGAGTTCCGGTGCGTTGAGGTTATCGAAGGACAGCTGCACGCAGTAGTCCATTTCGAACCCGCGCTGGGCCTGACGGATCAGGCCCAGGTACGAGTTGTTCACCACGACGTGGATGTACGGCAGTTTGAACTGAGCGCCGACCGCCAGTTCTTCGATCATGAACTGGAAATCATAGTCCCCCGACAGGGCCACGACTTTGCGGTTCGGATCGGCCTTCACCACGCCCAGCGCCGCCGGAATGGTCCAGCCCAACGGGCCGGCCTGGCCGCAGTTGATCCAGTGACGCGGCTTGTAGACGTGCAGGAACTGCGCGCCGGCAATCTGCGACAGACCAATGGTGCTGACGTAGCAGGTGTCCTTGCCGAACACCTGATTCATTTCTTCGTAAACGCGCTGTGGTTTGACCGGCACGTTGTCGAAGTGGGTCTTGCGATGCAGGCTGGCCTTGCGCTGCTGGCAATCCTGCAGCCAGGCGCTGCGATTCTTCAGCTTGCCGGCGGCTTGCCATTCACGCGCCACTTCGATGAACACGGTCAACGCGGCAGCGGCGTCGGAAACGATGCCCAGATCCGGCGTGAACACGCGGCCGATCTGCGTGCCTTCGATGTCGACGTGAATGAACTTGCGCCCTTCGGTGTACACGTCAACCGAACCAGTGTGGCGGTTGGCCCAACGGTTACCGATGCCCAGCACCACGTCGGATTTGAGCATCGTCGCGTTGCCGTAGCGGTGCGACGTCTGCAGACCGACCATGCCGACCATCAGCGGGTGATCGTCAGGGATGGTGCCCCAGCCCATCAGGGTCGGGATGACCGGGATGCCGGTCAGCTCGGCGAACTCGACCAGCAGGTCGCTGGCGTCGGCATTGATGATGCCGCCACCGGCTACCAGCAATGGACGCTCGGCCTGGTCCAGCAGAGCCAGAGCCTTCTCGACCTGCACGCGAGTCGCGGTCGGTTTGGCCAGTGGCAGCGGTTGGTAAGCATCGATGTCGAATTCGATCTCGGCCATCTGCACGTCGAACGGCAGATCGATCAGTACTGGGCCTGGACGCCCGGAGCGCATTTCATAAAAGGCTTTCTGGAACGCGTAAGGCACCTGGCCCGGTTCGAGAACGGTGGTTGCCCACTTGGTGACTGGCTTGACGATGCTGGTGATGTCGACAGCCTGGAAATCTTCCTTGTGCATCCGGGCGCGGGGTGCCTGGCCGGTAATGCAGAGGATTGGAATCGAGTCGGCCGAGGCGCTGTAGAGCCCGGTGACCATGTCGGTGCCGGCCGGGCCGGACGTGCCGATGCACACGCCGATGTTGCCGGCCTTGGTGCGGGTGTAGCCCTCGGCCATGTGCGAGGCGCCTTCAACGTGGCGAGCAAGGACGTGATCGATGCCACCGACCTTCTGCAAGGCGGAGTACAGCGGGTTGATCGCTGCGCCCGGGATGCCAAAAGCGGTATCAACCCCTTCACGGCGCATCACCAGAACGGCGGCTTCGATTGCTCTCATTTTGCTCATGGTTTTGTGCCTCTTTACGTTTTGTAATTGTATACAAGTGGCTTTGCGCAGAGTGTATTCACGGCGGACGGCGCAGGTCAATCCATTTTCTCAAGCGCCTGTTTCATTCGTCGGAAGCCCTTTGTGCTGTGGCTTTTCGTCGCATGTGGCGCTTTTCGAGAATTATTGTATACAAAAAAATAACTCATTGTGTTCTATTTGTGTCATCGGACTGCGGCACAAACGCGCAGTCCCACGACTTTCCCTATAACAAAATGAGGACGGCACCATGAGCGCTTTAACCTTGAAAGTCGCAGTCAACCTGGTCAGCGAAGCCATCAACGCAGGACGTGGCATCAACGCCGCGCCGCTGACCATCGCGGTGCTCGACACCGGCGGCCACCTGATCGCCCTGCAACGCGAAGACGGCGCTAGCCTGCTGCGCCCGGACATCGCCATCGGCAAAGCCTGGGGCGCCATCGCCCTGGGCAAAGGCTCACGCCTGCTCGCCCAGGACGCCCAGCAACGCCCGGCCTTTTTTTCTTCGTTGAACAGCATGGGGCAGGGCAGCGTAGTGCCGGCACCGGGTGGCGTGCTGATTCGCAATCAGGCGGGTGAAGTGCTCGGCGCGATCGGGATCAGCGGGGACTTGTCGGATGTGGATGAGCAGGTCGCGATAATAGCGGTGGAGGCGCTGGATTTGCGGGCGGATGGCGGGGTGGCTGTTTGAATGTCAGTGTCTGAATAGGCGCTTTCGCGAGCAGGCTCGCTCCCACACTGGATCTGGGTTGGACACAAAATGTCTGAACCCCAAAAATCCCCTGTGGGAGCGAGCCTGCTCGCGAATACGATCCTCGCTACATATCTTGCTAAAAACTTGGCACTCCCTTCGCCATCTCCACGGCTAGCCTTCTTATGATCAACATATGAAAAGGCAACGGAATGCCGGGTTTATCTGCTTCACATCGCTTGTGCATCGGACGCTATTCAGAACACAACCGCATTTACCTTCTGACCGCCAATACTGCCGGGAGAGAACCCGTATTCAGCGATTTCTTCCTTGGCAGATTGCTCGTAAGTCAATTCCGGGCAACTGAGGAAACGGGACTGGCCAATTCTCTGGCTTGGGTCGTAATGCCCGATCATTTTCACTGGCTGATTGAATTGAAGAACGGCTCGCTCGGCGAATTGATGCAGCGAACGAAGTCCCTCAGTACAAAAGCGGTAAAGCTTTCGACCGGTCGAAAGTCCAGCCTTTGGCAACCTGGTTTCCATGACCGCGCACTGCGTAAGGAAGAGAATCTGGTGATGATGGCTCGGTATGTCATTGCCAACCCATTACGGGCCGGGTTGGTCGAAAGCCTTGGCGACTATCCGTTGTGGGATTCGATTTGGTTATGAGTCGAGATCTGCGGTGCGGCCATTCGCGAGCAGGCTCGCTCCCACAGTGGATTTGGGTTGGACACAAAATGTCTGAACACTACAACCCCTGTGGGAGCGAGCCTGCTCGCGAAGCGGTTCCCCCGATCTCACTGATCCGGCTCACACCCCTTCAACACCAACCGAATAATCGTCTGCGCCGCCGCTTCATAATCGGCCTCATCAAGCTTGTCTTTCCCGGTCACCGCAGAAATCTGCCAGTCGAAGTCGGCGTAGGTCTGGGTCGCGGCCCAGATGCTGAACATCAGGTGGTTGGGGTCGATCGGGGCGATCTGGCCACGGTCGATCCAGCTCTGGATGCAGGCGATGTTGTGTTTGGCCTGGGCGTTGAGCTGCTCGACCAGGTCGGCGCTCAGGTGCGGGGCGCCGTGCATGATTTCGCTGGCGAACACTTTGGAAGCGTAGGGCAGGTCGCGGGAGATGCGGATCTTCGAGCGGATGTAGCCGCTCAGCACCTCGCTCGGCACGCCGTCCGGGTTGAACGGGGTCGAGGCCTGCAGAATCGGCTCGATGATGCTTTCCAGCACCTCGCGATAGAGGTTTTCCTTGGATTTGAAGTAGTAATAGACGTTGGGCTTGGGCAATCCCGCCTTGGCGGCGATGTCGCTGGTTTTGGTCGCCGCGAAGCCCTTGTCGGCAAACTCTTCGCTGGCGGCGCGCAGGATCAGTTCTTTGTTACGCTCGCGGATTGTGCTCATAAACCCGGTGGTTCCTTGCCTGTTCTGGCGGTGGCGCATGGTAGCACCGGCCTTGAGCGGCGCTCAACAATGCAGCCTGTGGCCGGCGGTCGCGTTATGCTTGGCAACATTCATACACAGAAGGAAACAGGATTCATGGCAGGAAGCAGTTTGCTGGTGCTGATCGATGACATCGCCACCGTTCTGGATGACGTTGCATTGATGACAAAAATGGCCGCGAAGAAGACCGCTGGGGTGCTCGGTGACGATCTTGCGCTCAATGCCCAGCAGGTTTCGGGCGTGCGCGCCGAGCGGGAAATTCCCGTGGTCTGGGCGGTAGCCAAGGGCTCGTTTGTCAACAAACTGATCCTCGTGCCGTCGGCGTTGGCGATCAGCGCTTTCGTGCCCTGGCTGGTGACGCCGTTGCTGATGGTCGGTGGTGCGTACCTGTGCTTCGAGGGTTTCGAGAAGCTCGCGCACAAGTTTCTGCACAGCAAAGAGGAAGACGAAGCCGGCCATGCGCAGCTGACCGAGGCTGTGGCCGACCCGGCTACCGATCTGGTGGCGTACGAGAAGGACAAGATCAAAGGCGCGATTCGCACCGACTTCATTCTCTCGGCGGAAATCATCGCCATCACCCTCGGTACCGTGGCAGATGCCTCGCTGACTCAGCAAGTGGTGGTCATGTCCGGCATCGCCATCGTCATGACCGTGGGCGTTTACGGTTTGGTGGCGGGCATCGTCAAACTCGACGATCTGGGCCTGTGGCTGACGCAGAAACCGGGGCAGATGGCGAAAAACATCGGCGGCGGCATTCTCAGCGCCGCACCGTACATGATGAAAACCCTGTCGGTGGTCGGCACGGCGGCGATGTTCCTGGTCGGCGGCGGCATCCTGACCCACGGCGTGCCGGTGCTGCATCACTGGATCGAAGGCGTCGGCGCAGCGGCGGGCAGTGCCGGCTTTGCCGTGCCGATGTTGCTCAATGGCGTTGCGGGGATTATTGCCGGCGCGGTGGTGTTGGCGGTGGTTTCGGTTGTCGGCAAGCTGTGGAAAGCGCTGAAGGGTTAATCAGCAACACATAACAAATGTGGGAGCGAGCCTGCTCGCGAATGCGGTAGTTCAGTCAATATCGATGTTGACTGAAACTCCGCGTTCGCGAGCAGGCTCGCTCCCACAGTGTTTTGCGGCAGCCGATTTACTCGGCAATCTGCAACTTGCGCGCTTCGGTGTACACGTAACGCACTTTCTCGTACTCGAATGGCGAGTTCATCTGACCGTAGCGGAAGCTGGTCTGGTAACGCTTGTCGATCGCACGCAAGGCCCACACTTCCGGGTGGTTGGAGCTGACTTCGGCGACATTGAGGAAGTTGATCGCAGTGTCGGCGGTGTAATCCACGGCCAGACCTGCGGTGTCGCGAATGTTCGACGGACCGAAGATCGGCAGTACGAAGTAGGCACCGCCCGGTACGCCGTAGAAGCCCAGGGTCTGACCGAAGTCTTCGTTCTGCCGTGGCAAGCCCATGGCGGTGGCCGGGTCCCACAGGCCGGCGATGCCGATCGTGGTGTTGAGCAACAGGCGCGCGGTGGTTTCCATCGAGCGCTGGCCCTTGAACTGCAACAGGCTGTTGACCAGGTTCGGCACGTCGCCAATATTGTTGAAGAAGTTGCTCACCCCGGTACGCACAAAGCTTGGCGTGATGTAGCGGTAACCGTCGACTACCGGCAGGAACACCCACTGGTCGAAGCGATAGTTGAAGTGATAGACCCGGCGGTTCCACGATTCCAGCGGGTCATAGACGTTCAGCGCGTTGAGCGTCGAACGTTCGAACTCGCGCTGGTCCAGGCCCGGGTTGAACTTGAGTTTGGTCAGCGGTTCCTTGAAGCCGTCGCTGTCGACCACCACCGGTGCGTCGGCTTTACTGTTGTCGGCCTGGGCCACGCCTGCACAGAGGAACGCTGCAATCAGCAGGAGATATTTAGCCACGGAAGAACTCCAGCATGGCGTCGCTGTTGACGCGATAGTTAAGGTTGCCGCAGTGGCCGCCCAGTGGATAAACGGTCAGGCGATCACCGAAGGTTTTACGCAGGAAGCCCAGGTCGCCAGGGCCGAGGATGACGTCGTCGGCGTTGTGCATGACGGCGATTTTCGGGCTGTCGTGCAGGTAATCCTTGAGCGCATACAGGCTGACCTGATCGATCAGTTGCAGCAGGCTGCCGCCGTCGGTGCGCGCGCGCCACATCGGAATAACCTGCTCGGTGATGTAGCAGTCGAAGTCGCATTGCAGCGCACGCTTGAGGAACGGCGTGAGGCTGGTGCCTTCGGTGATCGGGAATTTCGGCGGGGTGATCAGGCCGCGACGATTGACCAGGTCCGAGGTATAGGCAATGTCGGCCGCCGAAAAGCGGAACGACGTGCCGATGAGCATGGCCATCTGCTCGTTGGTCAGATGCTGCTTGGACTGCTGGAAGTCATACAGCAGCGCATCGTTGAGGTCGATGTAGCCTTTTTGCTGGAAGTAGCGGGTCAGCTTGGTCAGTACCAGTTCGTAGAACGTGGTGCTGTTGTTGATGCCCTTGACCTCGGTCTGTACCAGCTTGTCGAGGTTGGTCACCGAGGTATAGAGGTTGACCGGCGGGTTCAGCAGCAGGACTTTCTTGAAGTTGAAGCTGCGGCGGGTCTCGTCCAGATGCGCGACGAACGCAGCATCGAGGGCGCCGAGGCTGTAACCGGTCAGGTAGTACTCGGTGACCGGCAGTTTCGGGTTTTGCGCCCGCACGGCCTGCATCACCCGGTACATGTCTTCGGCATCTTCCTTGGTCACGCCCGGAGTGGCGAAACGCGAGGCGGCGCTGATGAAGTCGAAGCTGGTCGGCGACGACAACTGCACGACGTGATAGCCGGCCTTGTAATACAGCTTTTTCAGGTATTCGTTGAGCGTGCTGTCAAAGCGCGCACCGGTGCCGGCGATCAGGAAGATCAGCGGCGCCGGTTTGTCCTGCGTGGCGATGCGGTAAGTGAGCTTCTTCACTGCCCAGAAATTGTCCGGCAGCTGGAATTCACGCTCCGGGCGCAGGGTGAGGCTGCGGTCCGTTTGATTGATGTCGTCGTCCAGCGGCAACTCCGGACGCAGGTCCGGTGGTGTCGTGGCGATCGTCGCCTCGAACGGGTTGGTCAGCGGGTAGCCATAGCTGGCGGCGTCGATATCCACCGCCAGCGCGGACGCACTCAAGATAAGGCCGCTGAACAGCGCGGCGAAGCGCAAGGAACGGAGCATGACTAGATCCCTTAGAGGAAGGTGCCGATTGAAGTTCGCAGGCTATGACCACCGGCCGTGCGCCAAAGTGCCATGCTGCGGCACCAAACAGGCGGAATTCGGGGTAATAGTAGCTGGACGATACACGTTGCGAGGGCTTGCTGAACAGTTAACAGTTGTTAGTGCTTGCGAATGCCGGTCGGCAGATTAAGCTGGCCGCCGATTTCCGTAGATTGGAGTGCTCCATGTCCCGCCGCTTGCCCGTGATTGTGCTGCTCGTTTTGTTGCCGCTGTGGCTGGCCGCCAGTTATGCCGCGCGCTATGGCTTCATGGAAGATGGGCAATGGGTGGGCATCTGCGTTGACGAGGCCAGTCGTTGGCAATGCGTGGTGCGTTCGAATCTGGGGCTGATGATTCATTTCAAGGTGTTGGGCTGGGCGGCGGTGGGCGCGGCAGTATTGGCGTTTGTCGTGCCTGGACGGGCAGGGTGGTGGCTGGCCGTGCTGGCGCTGGTGTTCGGTCTACCGGCGCTGGCGTTGTACAACACGACCCTGGCAGTGTTTGCGGTGGTGATTGCCGGATTGCGCCTGGTCAGATCTTCACGCAGCGCGTGACAGAAGAGATCGCAGCCTTCGGCAGCTCCTACAGTGGCATGCCGTACACCTGTAGGAGCTGCCGAAGGCTGCGATCTTTTGATCTTGCTCTTGCTCTTGCTCAGCCTCTACGAACCCGCAGGCAGCGCCACAGCGCCATCACCATCAGTCCACTGACCAGCGCCCAACCCCACGCCTGCTGATTCAGCATCCCTTCCTGATACAACTGCGGTGCAATCCCGGCACCGATGATAAAGGTCAGCAGAGCAATCTCCCGACGCGGCACGCTCACTGGGCGGCACAGGTAGACCAGCGCCGGCAGGACGAACGCCGTGCTGGCGAAACTGCGATAACGCGGATCGAAGACCATCTCCAGCATCATCACCGCAGCGGCAAAACCGGCCGCCGCGACCAGCCAGCCGGCGCGCCGCTCGAGGAAGTCGAATGCGCCTGCCCGCCAACCGTTACGCGCGCTCAACATCAACGTCGCATGCGCGAGGACCAACAGATTCAACCCGGTCAGCAAGCCGACCCACAGCCATTCACCGGCAAACCGTGTGGTCAATCGAGCCAGATCGCCCCAGGCGCCAATCGAGCACGCCGCGACAGCGCCCAGCAGTGGCAGGACAAGCGCCGAACGTGTGCTGCGCACGCGTCCACCAAGCATCAGCGTGCCAAGGAAAATCAATCCGCCGACCGCCAGCCACTCTTTCCAGTACGGCACATTGCTCACCGGCCCGGCGAGCACGCCCTTGTCCTGTCGATCGGCATCGAACAGCCCCCAATAGCCGCCAACGGCGCCTTCACTGCCGCGCTTCCACGGTTGATCGAAGGCCTCGATCAGGTTGTAACGCCAGCCTTCCTGCTCGGCCATCGCCACGAATCCACGAATGAATTTCGCCTCGTTTACCCGGCTCGGCACGGCGGTTTCGCGCTGGCGGCCTTCGCTCGGCCAGCCGGTTTCGCCGATCATCACGTCCTTGGGCGCAAATTTGTGGCCGAACACCTGACGCACATCCGCCACATGCCGCAGCGCCACGTCGATGTTCGACGGATCGTCTTCCCAGTACGGCAGCAAGTGGATGGTCAGAAAATCCACAGCCGGCGCGACTTCCGGGTGCTTGAGCCAGAATTCCCAGACGTCGGCGTAAGTCACCGGTTGCTTGACCTGGCTTTTGACCTTGTTGATCAGCCGGGCCAATTGCGCGCCGGTGACCTCTTTGCGCAGCAGTGCCTCGTTGCCGACGATTACGGCTGAAACCACGTCGGGGTTGGCGTTGGCCGATTTGATCAGCAACTCGACTTCCTGCTCGGTGTCGACCGGGTTGCTATTGACCCAGGCGCCGATCATCAACTTCAGACCGTGTTTGCGCGCAAGATCGGGCAGGGCGTCGAGGCCGGTCATTGAGTAGGTGCGGATGCATTCAAAGCGCGTCGCCAGCAACGCGAGGTCGGCGTCCATGCGCTCGGGACGCAATTTGAACGGTATGTCGAACGGCGATTGGTCTTTGTCGAACGGTGTGTAGGAGGCGCATTGCAACTTGTGCGTCGGCGTCGCGGCGTCCGGCAGGATCACCGGTTGGCCGAGGCCATACCAGAAACCGCCAAGGGCCAGGAGCCCGAGCAGGCAGGCGAACAGATAAGGCAGAAAAGGAAATCGGTACGTCGCGGACATGGTCAGGCCGAGTGGCTGCAAAGCGACGCATGTTACCTGCATTTATAGAAGGGCAGGTGGCTCGCAGGCGTTGTACATGCAAAGTTCGGGCGGATTGTCTGGCGTCAATTAATCTCGCTTGATTAATGGCTTTCTGATGTCGTTTCTCGCTGCCTTGAGGTCGCTGACAGAGCAGGTCGACTGCCGCTTGAGGTTGATGATCAAACCATCAGTACCCTTTTTGAAAAATCGGCTGATGTTCGGTGTGTGAGGTCCGGCGTGATGGGGGCGCTGTGCACCATAACAATACGTTGACGATGCCCGGCATCCGTCGGGCGCAGCATTTCGGGGAAGTAAACGATGAAGATGCGACGACTTTTAGGCGCAGGTGCCGCTCTGGTGCTTGCGATGAGTTCCACTTTCGCCAACGCTGAAAAACAGACCCTGAACATCGGTTACGTTGACGGCTGGTCCGACAGCGTCGCGACCACCCACGTGGCGGCCGAAGTGATCAAGCAGAAACTCGGTTATGACGTGAAGCTGCAAGCCGTCGCCACCGGGATCATGTGGCAGGGCGTGGCCACCGGCAAACTCGACGCCATGCTCTCGGCCTGGCTGCCCGTGACCCACGGTGACTACTGGACGAAAAACAAGGATCAGGTCGTCGATTACGGCCCGAACTTCAAGGATGCAAAAATCGGCCTTATCGTGCCGGAGTACGTCAAAGCCAAATCGATTGAAGACCTGAAAACCGACGACAGCTTCAAAAACCGCATCGTCGGTATCGATGCCGGTTCAGGCGTAATGCTCAAGACCGATCAGGCGATCAAGGATTATGGTCTGGACAAGTACAGCCTCAAGGCCAGTTCCGGCGCCGGCATGATCGCCGAGCTGACCCGCGCCGAGAAGAAAAACGAATCCATCGCTGTCACCGGTTGGGTGCCGCACTGGATGTTCGCCAAGTGGAAACTGCGCTTCCTCGACGACCCGAAAGGCGTATATGGCCAGGCTGAAACCGTGAACAGCATCGGCAGCAAAGGCCTGGAAGCCAAGGCGCCGGAAGTGGTCAAGTTCCTGAAAAACTTCCAGTGGGCGTCGAAAGACGAAATCGGCGAGGTCATGCTGGCGATTCAGGACGGCGCCAAGCCTGATGCAGCCGCCAAGGACTGGGTGGCCAAACACCCGGATCGTGTTGCTGACTGGACCAAATAATTTAAACGCCGTCACGCACCTGTGGGAGCGAGCCTGCTCGCGAATGCGATCTGTCAGTTGATGCGATATCGACCGATAGGACGCCTTCGCGAGCAGGCTCGCTCCCACAGTTGTTTTTGTGTGTGCTTGAAAATGGCCAGAACATCATGGCCATCTACTACTAAGGTCGTCTGGAACCTCTCTCGCAGCCGCATACATTAGCTACGTTCCAACAATAATTTGTGCTGCGAGGATAAAAACAATGAACGACAGCATTTACCTCTCGATTCAAAACAGTCCCCGATTCAAGGAGCTGGTTCAGAAAAGGGAACGATTCGCCTGGATTCTCTCGGCAATCATGCTTGGGCTGTACTCCGCATTCATCCTGCTGATCGCATACGGGCCGCACGTGCTCGGGGCGAAACTCAGTCCTGAATCCTCGATCACCTGGGGCATCCCGATCGGTGTCGGCCTGATCATTTCAGCCTTCGTCCTGACCGGCATCTACGTGCGCCGCGCCAATGGCGAGTTCGACGACCTGAACAATGCGATTCTCAAGGAGGCTCAGCAATGATCCGGCGTCTACTGGCTCTATTGAGTGTTGCGGCTTTCGCGCCGAGTGTCTGGGCGGCTGACGCGTTGACGGGGGAGGTGGCCAAGCAGCCGCTGAACATCCCGGCGATCCTGATGTTCGTGGCCTTCGTCGGCGCGACGTTGTACATCACCTACTGGGCTTCGAAGAAAAACAACTCGGCCGCCGACTACTATGCGGCGGGCGGCAAGATCACCGGTTTTCAGAACGGTCTGGCGATCGCTGGTGACTATATGTCGGCGGCGTCCTTCCTGGGTATTTCCGCCCTGGTGTTCACCTCCGGCTACGACGGCCTGATCTACTCGATCGGCTTCCTCGTCGGCTGGCCGATCATTCTGTTCCTGATCGCCGAGCGCCTGCGCAACCTGGGTAAATACACCTTTGCCGACGTGGCGTCCTACCGCCTCGGGCAAACCCAGATTCGCACCCTGTCCGCCTGCGGTTCGCTGGTGGTGGTGGCGTTCTACCTGATCGCGCAAATGGTCGGTGCCGGCAAGCTGATCCAGCTGCTGTTCGGCCTCGATTACCACGTTGCGGTGATTCTGGTCGGTGTGCTGATGTGCATGTACGTGCTGTTCGGCGGCATGCTCGCGACCACTTGGGTGCAGATCATCAAGGCTGTGCTGCTGCTGTCCGGTGCCTCGTTCATGGCGCTGATGGTGATGAAGCACGTCGGCTTTGACTTCAACACGCTGTTCTCCGAAGCGATCAAGGTGCACGCCAAGGGTGAAGCGATCATGAGCCCGGGCGGTCTGGTCAAGGATCCGATCTCGGCGTTCTCGCTGGGTCTGGCACTGATGTTCGGTACCGCTGGCCTGCCGCACATTCTGATGCGCTTCTTCACCGTGAGTGACGCCAAGGAAGCGCGCAAGAGCGTGCTGTACGCTACCGGTTTCATTGGTTACTTCTACATTCTGACCTTCATCATCGGCTTCGGCGCGATCCTGCTGGTCAGCACCAACCCGGCGTTCAAAGATGCAGCGGGCGCTTTGCTCGGCGGCAACAACATGGCGGCGGTGCACCTGGCCAACGCGGTCGGCGGCAGCATCTTCCTCGGCTTCATTTCGGCGGTGGCGTTCGCAACCATTCTGGCAGTGGTGGCCGGTCTGACTTTGGCGGGTGCTTCGGCGGTTTCTCACGACCTGTACGCCAGTGTGATCAAGAAGGGCAAGGCCAACGAGAAGGATGAGATTCGCGTGTCGAAGATCACCACCATCGCGCTGGCGGTACTGGCGATTGGTCTGGGTATTCTGTTCGAAAGCCAGAACATTGCGTTCATGGTTGGCCTGGCGTTCTCGATCGCGGCGAGTTGCAACTTCCCGGTACTGCTGCTTTCGATGTACTGGAAGAAGCTGACCACTCGCGGCGCGATGATTGGTGGCTGGCTGGGTCTGGTCAGTGCTGTTGGTCTGATGATCCTCGGCCCGACCATCTGGGTGCAGATTCTGCATCACGAGAAGGCGATCTTCCCTTACGAGTATCCAGCGCTGTTCTCGATGATCATTGCGTTTGTGGGGATCTGGTTCTTCTCGATCACTGACAAGTCGGCGGCTGCGGATAACGAGCGCGCGCTGTTCTTCCCGCAGTTTGTGCGTTCGCAGACTGGGTTGGGGGCGAGTGGGGCGGTTTCGCACTAAGAGATCAGTTGTAAGCTGCAAGAAAACGCCCTGATTGAGAGATTGGGGCGTTTTTTTTGTGGGCGGTTATTGGTTGGTTTGGTGTGTATATCCGTTGCTGCGGTAACGGCGGCTTAGGGTTTCGCCCTTACGGCGACTTACTTTTTTACAAGCCCAAAAAAAGTAAGCAAAAAACGCTAGCTCCTGCGTTCGGCCCTCGCAGGCTCGGGTTCCTTCGCTCCGGGACTGATCCGGGCGTAGCGGCTACGGTTTGCTTCGCTGCACCTCCTTCCGCTGTGTCTGGCTGCGCCAGACGGTCGCTGCGCTCCCACGCCCAGATCAATCCCTCCACTCAGCCTTCCGACGTCGCCGGTGGATCAAGATCAAGAGCACTCGAGCTAACGCTCATTGTGTAGGAGCTGCCGAAGGCTGCGATCTTTTGACTTTGCTTTTGCTTTTGCTTTTCTGTGGGAGCGAGCCTGCTCGCGATGGCGATCTGCGAGGCAACCAATTCCTATCGAGTTCCGCGATCCAACTGTAGGAGCTGCCGAAGGCTGCGATCTTTTGATCTGGCTTTTGCTTTTGTTTTGGCTTTGGCTTTTGATCCGGCTCCTGATCTTTTGCCCCTTCGGCAGGCTTCGTTACGCGCCCGGATCGGTCCCGTAACGAAGGTACCCCGAGCCCCAGCGAGCGGGCCGCACGCCGGGGCAAAGCCTTTTGCTTACTTTTCGCTGGGCCGGCATTCCGGCGTCTGGAAAAGTGAGTCGCTGTAAGAGCGAAACCTTAAGAAGCCGTTACCGCAGCAACGGATATGCCCCCAGAATCCAAGGACCAGTCGGCCCGAAGGCCGCTGAGACCACAAACAAAAACGGCCTCTATATAAGAGGCCGTTCCTGACACACCACTAACCCATCACAGAAAAGAAAAAACCTTATTTGCGATCTTCCAGCTTGGTGATGTCACGCGACTCGTAACCGGTGTACAGCTGGCGCGGACGGCCAATCTTGTAAGGGCTCGAGAGCATTTCCTTCCAGTGCGAAATCCAGCCCACAGTACGCGCCAGGGCGAAAATCACCGTGAACATGCTGGTCGGAATGCCGATCGCCTTGAGGATGATCCCCGAGTAGAAGTCGACGTTCGGGTACAGCGAGCGCTCGATGAAGTACGGGTCGGTCAGGGCGATCTCTTCCAGGCGCATGGCCAGTTCGAGTTGCGGATCGTTGTTGATCCCCAGTTCCTTCAACACTTCGTCGCAGGTCTGCTTCATCACAGTCGCGCGAGGGTCGCGGTTCTTGTAGACGCGGTGACCGAAGCCCATCAACTTGAACGGATCGTTCTTGTCCTTGGCCTTGGCGATGAACTTGTCGATGTTCGACACATCGCCAATCTCGTCGAGCATGGTCAGCACGGCTTCGTTCGCACCGCCGTGGGCAGGGCCCCACAGTGCGGCGATACCGGCGGCGATACAGGCGAACGGGTTGGCACCCGAAGAACCGGCCAGACGCACAGTGGAGGTCGAAGCGTTCTGCTCGTGGTCGGCGTGGAGGATGAAGATCCGGTCCATGGCCTTGGCGAGTACCGGGCTGATCGGTTTGATCTCGCACGGGGTGTTGAACATCATGTGCAGGAAGTTTTCCGCGTACGTCAGGTCGTTGCGCGGGTACATCATGGGTTGGCCCATGGAGTACTTGTAGACCATCGCTGCCAGGGTCGGCATCTTCGCAACCAGGCGGATCGCGGAGATTTCGCGATGCTGCGGGTTATTGATGTCCAGGGAGTCGTGGTAGAAGGCCGAGAGGGCGCCAACTACACCGCACATGACGGCCATCGGGTGGGCGTCGCGACGGAAGCCGTTGAAGAAGGTTTTCAGCTGCTCGTGAACCATGGTGTGGTTTTTCACGGTGCTGACGAACTGGGCCTTCTGTTCTGCGGTCGGCAGTTCGCCGTTGAGCAGCAGGTAGCAGGTTTCCAGGTAGTCCGACTTTTCAGCCAGCTGTTCGATCGGGTAGCCGCGGTGCAACAGAATGCCGTTGTCGCCGTCGATATAGGTGATTTTCGATTCGCACGAAGCGGTCGACATGAAACCCGGGTCGAAAGTGAAGCGGCCCGTGGCCGTCAGGCCCCGAACATCGATTACATCGGGACCAACGGTGCCGGTTAAAATGGGCAGCTCGACGGGGGCTGCGCCCTCGATGATCAACTGCGCTTTTTTGTCAGCCATGTGGCCTCCTATTTATGCTTGAACCATCAGACAGACCCCCCACGCAGGGCCCGCACCACTATAGTGAGATAAATTCGAATGTCAATTTGCCTAAAGTCTTGCTCCAGAAGGCTTTAAGCCGACTTTTTCCTCGAAATTGCCTGCCATTTACGCCTTTTATGCAACTTGTGCAATCCGCTATTGGGGGTAGGTGAACGCGTTGTCATTAGTAGCCTAACTGTCTATACTCGGCCACCGACCGCCAAGGGCTTTTGGGCTTGCTTTCATTGGGGGTCGCATCCCTGGGTGGTGGTTACCTGACCAGTGCACTCCCCAACAACTTTGCCCTGATTGTTAGGGGCTCTTCAGTGTGAAAAAAAAGCCGTGAAAAGCCAACGACCTGTAAACCTAGACCTAAGGACCATCAAACTCCCAGTCACTGCTTACACGTCCATTCTTCACCGTATCTCCGGTGTCATCCTCTTCGTGTGCCTTGCCATCATGCTTTACGCATTGGACAAGTCGCTGAGCTCCGAGGAAGGCTTCGGTCAGGTGAAAGCGTGTCTGACCAGTCCGCTAGCCAAGCTAGTGATTTGGGGCATCCTGTCCGCTCTGCTGTATCACCTGGTAGCCGGTGTGCGCCACTTGATCATGGACATGGGCATCGGTGAGACGCTGGAAGGCGGCAAACTGGGCTCGAAAATCGTTATCGCCGTTTCCGTGGTGGTAATCGTTCTGGCAGGAGTCTGGATATGGTAACTAACGTCACTAACCTGTCGCGTTCGGGCCTCTATGACTGGATGGCACAGCGTGTGTCTGCGGTCGTTCTCGCGGCTTATTTCATCTTTCTGATCGGATACATCGTCGCCAACCCTGGCCTCGAGTATGCCCAGTGGCATGAACTGTTCGCTCACAACGGAATGCGTATCTTCAGCCTGCTGGCCCTTGTTGCTCTGGGCGCTCACGCCTGGGTCGGCATGTGGACCATCGCGACCGACTACCTGACGCCAATGGCGTTCGGCAAGTCCGCAACGGCGATACGTTTCCTTTTCCAGGCAGTATGCGGCGTTGCGATGTTCGCTTACTTCGTCTGGGGTGTGCAGATTCTCTGGGGTATCTGATTCATGGCTAACATTCCAACGATTTCTTTCGACGCCATCATTATTGGTGGTGGCGGTGCCGGCATGCGCGCTGCACTGCAGCTGGCACAGGGCGGCCACAAGACTGCGGTGATCACCAAGGTTTTCCCGACCCGTTCGCACACTGTATCCGCACAGGGCGGCATCACTTGCGCCATCGCTTCCGCCGACCCGAACGATGACTGGCGCTGGCACATGTACGATACCGTCAAGGGTTCCGACTATATCGGTGACCAGGACGCTATCGAATACATGTGTCAGGAAGGCCCGGCTGCCGTGTTCGAGCTGGACCACATGGGTCTGCCGTTCTCGCGTACCGAGCAAGGTCGCATCTACCAGCGTCCGTTCGGTGGCCAGTCCAAGGACTACGGCAAGGGCGGTCAGGCTGCACGTACCTGCGCTGCATCCGACCGTACCGGTCACGCGCTGCTGCACACGCTTTATCAGGGCAACCTGAAAGCCGGCACCACGTTCCTCAACGAGTACTACGCTGTTGATCTGGTGAAAAACCAGGAAGGCGAATTCGTGGGTGTGATCGCGATCTGCATCGAAACCGGTGAAACCTCCTACATCCGTGCCAAGGCCACCGTTCTGGCCACCGGCGGTGCAGGCCGTATCTACGCGTCCACCACCAACGCCCTGATCAACACCGGTGACGGCGTCGGCATGGCTCTGCGTGCTGGCGTGCCGGTACAAGACATCGAAATGTGGCAGTTCCACCCGACCGGCATCGCCGGCGCCGGCGTACTGGTTACCGAAGGTTGCCGTGGTGAAGGTGGTTACCTGATCAACAAGCACGGTGAGCGTTTCATGGAGCGTTATGCTCCGAACGCGAAAGACCTGGCTGGTCGTGACGTGGTTGCCCGTTCGATGGTCAAGGAAATCATCGCTGGCAACGGTTGCGGTCCGAATGGCGACCACGTGATGCTCAAACTCGACCACTTGGGCGAGGAAGTGCTGCACAGTCGTCTGCCAGGCATCTGCGAACTGTCGAAGACTTTCGCTCACGTTGACCCGGTGGTTGCTCCGGTTCCGGTTGTTCCGACCTGCCACTACATGATGGGCGGCGTTGCCACCAACATTCATGGCCAGGCGATCACCCAGAACGCTGAAGGTCAGGACCAGATCATCCCTGGCCTGTTCGCGGTAGGCGAAGTGGCTTGCGTATCGGTCCACGGTGCCAACCGTCTGGGCGGCAACTCGCTGCTCGACCTGGTGGTATTCGGTCGCGCTGCCGGCCTGCACCTGGAAAAGGCGTTGACCGATGGCATCGAATACGACGACGCTACCGAGTCCGACATCGAAGCTGCACTGTCGCGTCTGAACGCGCTGAACAACCGTACCGACGGTGAAGACGTTGCCACCCTGCGTCGCGAGCTGCAAAGCTGCATGCAGAACTACTTCGGTGTATTCCGTACCGGCGAATACATGCAGAAGGGCATCGCTCAGCTGGCCGATCTGCGCAAGCGTATCGCCAACGTGAAGATCAACGACAAGTCGCAGGCGTTCAACACTGCACGTATCGAAGCGCTGGAACTGCAGAACCTGCTGGAAGTGGCTGAAGCTACCGCCATCGCGGCCGAAGTACGTAAAGAGTCCCGCGGCGCTCACGCCCGTGAAGACTTCGAAGACCGTGATGACGAAAACTGGCTGTGCCACACCCTGTACTTCCCGGGTGACAAGCGCGTCACCAAGCGTGCCGTGAACTTCTCGCCGAAGACTGTTCCGACTTTCGAACCAAAAGTCCGGACTTATTAAGGGTGACCGCCATGTTGCAAGTCAGTGTTTATCGCTACAACCCTGATCAGGACGCTGCGCCGTTCATGCAGGATTTCCAGGTCGATACCGGTGGTAAAGACCTGATGGTGCTGGACGTGCTGGCCCTCATCAAAGAGCAGGACGAGGGTTTCTCCTATCGTCGCTCCTGCCGTGAAGGCGTCTGCGGCTCCGACGGCATGAACATCAACGGCAAGAACGGTCTGGCCTGCATCACGCCGCTGTCTGCCGTTGTAAAAGGCAACAAGCTGATCGTTCGTCCGCTGCCAGGTTTGCCGGTTATCCGTGACCTGGTCGTCGATATGAGCATCTTCTACAAGCAATACGAGAAGGTGAAGCCTTACCTGCAGAACGACACGCCGGCTCCGGCCATCGAGCGTCTGCAGTCGCCAGAAGAGCGCGAAAAGCTCGACGGTCTGTACGAGTGCATCCTGTGCGCCTGCTGCTCGACCTCTTGCCCGTCCTTCTGGTGGAACCCGGACAAGTTCCTGGGTCCTGCTGCACTGCTGCAAGCCTACCGCTTCCTGGCAGACAGCCGTGACACCAAGACCAGCGAACGTCTGGCTTCACTTGACGACCCGTTCAGCGTTTTCCGCTGCCGGGGCATCATGAACTGCGTCAACGTATGTCCGAAAGGCCTGAACCCGACTAAGGCCATCGGTCACATCCGTAACATGCTGCTTTCGAGCGGCGTGTGATTCAGCTGCTGTAACCGTTGCACCGTAGAGGCTGTGGCGCGGGCTTCAACCCGCGTCATGGCTATAACCAGAGCAGTAGCCATAAGCTGCAGCTCTTCTTTTGAAGAAATGAGACAAGCAGGGGCATCCGGGCTGGTACCCGGACTATCAGTGTGATCCTAGGTGGCTTGTTTTAGTCGCTGCATTCGGACTTCTGCAAGTTTGCTCGGTGTCGACACCGATGGTGTTCCCCTAACCGAGGGTGACCAAGCATGCAAGAAAGCGTGATGCAGCGCATGTGGAACAGCGCCTACCTTTCAGGTGGAAACGCTGCCTATGTGGAAGAGCTTTATGAGCTCTACCTGCACGACCCTAACGCTGTGCCAGAAGAGTGGCGCACCTACTTTCAGAAGTTGCCAGCCGACGGCAACTCTGCCACTGATGTTTCGCACTCGACGATTCGCGATCATTTCGTGCTGCTGGCAAAGAACCAGCGCCGCGCTCAACCGGTTTCCGCCGGCAGCGTGAGCAGTGAGCACGAGAAGAAGCAAGTTGAAGTGCTGCGATTGATCCAGGCCTACCGTATGCGTGGCCACCAGGCAGCCCAGCTTGACCCGCTGGGGCTGTGGCAGCGTCCTGCACCTGCAGACCTGTCGATCAATCATTACGGCTTGACCAATGCCGATCTTGATACGACCTTCCGTGCCGGCGACCTGTTCATCGGCAAAGAGGAAGCGAGCCTACGCGAAATTCACGAAGCGTTGCAGCAGACATATTGCCGCACCATCGGCGCTGAATTCACGCACATCACCGATTCCGAGCAGCGCCAGTGGTTCCAGCAGCGTCTGGAAAGCGTGCGTGGTCGTCCGACGTACTCCGCCGACATCAAGAGCCACCTGCTTGAGCGCGTGACTGCCGGTGAAGGCCTGGAAAAATACCTCGGTACCAAATACCCGGGCACCAAGCGTTTCGGTCTGGAAGGCGGCGAAAGCCTGATTCCGATGCTCGACGAACTGATCCAGCGTTCCGGCTCGTACGGCACCAAGGAAGTCGTCATCGGCATGGCCCACCGTGGCCGTCTGAACGTACTGGTCAACACCTTCGGCAAGAACCCGCGCGAGCTGTTCGACGAATTCGAAGGCAAGAAGAAGGTCGAGCTCGGTTCCGGTGACGTCAAATATCACCAGGGCTTCTCGTCCAACGTGATGACCACCGGCGGTGAAGTTCACCTGGCCATGGCGTTCAACCCGTCCCACCTGGAAATCGTTTCCCCGGTGGTCGAAGGTTCGGTGCGCGCCCGTCAGGACCGTCGCAACGACCTGACCGGCGAGAAAGTTCTGCCGATTTCCATCCACGGCGACGCGGCATTTGCCGGTCAGGGCGTGGTCATGGAAACCTTCCAGATGTCGCAGACCCGCGGTTTCAAGACCGGCGGTACCGTGCACATCGTGATCAACAACCAGGTTGGTTTCACCATCAGCAACCCGCTGGACTCGCGTTCCACCGAGTACGCCACCGACGTTGCCAAGATGATCCAGGCGCCGATCCTCCATGTGAATGGTGATGATCCGGAAGCCGTGCTGTTCGTGACCCAGCTGGCCATTGACTACCGCATGCAGTTCAAGCGTGACGTGGTGATCGATCTGGTCTGCTACCGTCGTCGCGGCCACAACGAGGCCGACGAGCCAAGCGGCACCCAGCCTCTGATGTATCAGCAGATCACCAAGCAGCGCACCACCCGTGAGCTGTACGCTGAACGTCTGACCCAGGCCGGTGTGCTCGATGCTGAACGTGTTCAGGCCAAGGTCGACGAATACCGCAACGCGCTGGACAACGGTCTGCACGTGGTGAAATCGCTGGTCAAAGAGCCGAACAAAGAGCTGTTCGTCGACTGGCGCCCGTATCTGGGCCATGCCTGGACTGCGCGTCACGACACGCGTTTCGATCTCAAGACCCTGCAAGAGCTGTCCGCCAAGCTGCTGGAAATTCCGGAAGGCTTCGTGGTTCAGCGTCAGGTCGCGAAGATCTACGAAGACCGTCAGAAGATGCAAGCCGGCGGCCTGCCGATCAACTGGGGTTACGCTGAAACCATGGCGTACGCGACCCTGGCGTTCGAAGGTCACCCGATCCGCATGACCGGTCAGGACATCGGCCGCGGTACGTTCTCGCACCGTCACGCTGTGCTGCACAACCAGAAAGACGCGGGCACCTACATTCCGCTGCAGAACCTGTACGACGGTCAGCCACGCTTCGACCTGTACGACTCGTTCCTCTCGGAAGAAGCGGTACTGGCATTCGAATACGGTTACTCGACCACTACGCCAAACGCGCTGGTGATCTGGGAAGCCCAGTTCGGCGACTTCGCCAACGGTGCACAGGTCGTGATCGACCAGTTCATCACCAGCGGCGAGCACAAGTGGGGCCGTCTGTGCGGTCTGACCATGCTGCTGCCACATGGTTACGAAGGTCAGGGCCCTGAGCACAGCTCGGCACGTCTTGAGCGTTACCTGCAGCTGTGCGCCGAGCACAACATTCAGGTGTGCATGCCGACCACGCCGGCACAGATCTACCACTTGCTGCGTCGTCAGGTGATTCGTCCGCTGCGCAAGCCGCTGGTCGTGCTGACGCCGAAGTCGCTGCTGCGCCACAAGCTGGCCATCTCGACGCTGGAAGATCTGGCCGAAGGTTCGTTCCAGACCGTGATCCCGGAAATCGACGCACTGGACCCGAAAAAGGTCGAGCGCGTGGTTCTGTGCAGCGGCAAGGTCTACTACGACCTGCTGGAAAAACGCCGTGCCGAAGGCCGCGAAGATATCGCCATCGTGCGTATCGAGCAGCTGTATCCGTTCCCTGAGGACGACTTGAAAGAAGTCCTGGCTCCGTACACCAACGTCAAACACGCCGTTTGGTGTCAGGAAGAGCCGATGAACCAGGGTGCCTGGTACTGCAGCCAGCATCACTTGCGTCGCAGCATCGCCAACCTCGACAAGACTCTCGTACTTGAGTACGCGGGCCGTGAGGCTTCGGCTGCGCCAGCTTGTGGTTACGCATCGATGCACGCCGAGCAGCAGGAAAAACTGCTGCAAGATGCTTTCACTGTTTAACGCCTTCGCGCTGACTGAAACCGAATTTTAAGGACCCACAGATAATGGCTATCGAAATCAAAGCCCCGTCATTCCCGGAATCGGTTGCCGATGGCACCGTCGCCACCTGGCACAAGAAACCAGGCGAGGCCGTCAAGCGTGACGACCTGATCGTCGACATCGAAACCGACAAAGTCGTGCTCGAAGTGTTGGCTGAAGCGGACGGCGTGCTGGGCGCAATCGTTGCCGAAGAGGGCGCTACCGTTCTGTCGAACCAGGTCCTGGGCTCGATCGAAGAGGGCGGCGCTGCTGCCGCTGCTCCAGCCGCCGCTGCTGCTCCGGCTGCTGCTGCTGCTGCCGCTGACGCTCCGGCTGCAGCCGACGGCGAAGATGATCCGATCGCAGCTCCGGCTGCGCGCAAACTGGCTGAAGAAAACGGCATCAACATCGCTTCCGTTGCCGGCACCGGCAAGGGTGGTCGTGTGACCAAGGAAGACGTGGTTGCAGCTGTTGCTGCGAAGAAAGCCGCTCCGGCTGCCGCGCCTGCCAAGGCTGCTGCTCCTTCGGCCGCCGCTCCGGTGTTCGCCGCTGGCGACCGCATCGAGAAGCGCGTACCGATGACTCGCGTTCGCGCCACCGTGGCCAAGCGTCTGGTTGAAGCTCAGTCGAACATGGCGATGCTGACCACCTTCAACGAAGTCGACATGACTGAAGTCATGGCCCTGCGTTCGAAGTACAAGGACCTCTTCGAGAAGTCGCACAACGGCGTACGTCTGGGCTTCATGTCGTTCTTCGTCAAGGCCGCTACCGAAGCGCTGAAACGCTTCCCGGCTGTCAACGCGTCGATCGACGGCGGCGACATCGTTTACCACGGTTACGCGGACATCGGCGTTGCCGTTTCCAGCGACCGTGGCCTGGTGGTACCGGTTCTGCGTAACGCCGAGCTGATGAGCCTGGCTGAAATCGAAGGCGGCATCGCGACTTTCGGCAAGAAAGCCCGTGACGGCAAACTGTCGATGGACGAGATGACCGGTGGTACCTTCACCATCACCAACGGTGGTACCTTCGGTTCGATGATGTCGACACCGATCGTTAACCCGCCGCAGGCTGCGATTCTGGGCATGCACAACATCATCCAGCGTCCGATGGCCATCAACGGTCAGGTCGTGATCCGTCCGATGATGTACCTGGCACTGTCCTACGATCACCGTCTGATCGATGGCAAAGAAGCTGTGACCTTCCTGGTGACCATCAAGAACCTGCTGGAAGATCCGGCTCGTCTGTTGCTGGATATCTAAAAAGCAGCTGCAAGCTTTCAGCTACAAGCCTCAAGCTCAAGGCGAGCGGGTGGGCTTGCAGCTCGAAGCTTGCGGCTTGTAGCTTTATTGCTAAAGAGGATTTTTTGAATGTCGCAGAAATTTGACGTAGTAGTGATCGGTGCCGGCCCTGGTGGCTATGTAGCTGCCATCAAGGCTGCCCAGTTGGGCCTGACCACTGCCTGCATCGAGAAGTACACCGACGCAGAGGGCAAGCAAGCCCTGGGCGGTACCTGCCTGAACGTAGGTTGCATTCCTTCCAAGGCGCTGCTCGACAGCTCGTGGAAATACAAGGAGGCCAAAGAGAGCTTCAACGTTCACGGTATCTCGACCGGCGAAGTCAAAATGGACGTCGCTGCGATGGTTGGCCGCAAGGCTGGCATCGTCAAGAACCTGACCGGCGGCGTTGCCACCCTGTTCAAGGCCAACGGCGTAACTTCGATTCAGGGCCACGGCAAGCTGCTGGCCGGCAAGAAAGTCGAAGTCACCAAGCCGGACGGCTCGGTTGAAGTGATCGAAGCGGAAAACGTCATCCTCGCGCCAGGTTCGCGTCCGATCGACATTCCACCAGCTCCGGTCGACCAGAAAGTCATCGTCGATTCGACTGGCGCGCTGGAATTCCAGTCCGTTCCTAAACGTCTGGGCGTGATCGGCGCTGGCGTGATCGGTCTGGAACTGGGTTCGGTATGGTCGCGTCTGGGTTCGGAAGTGGTTGTTCTGGAAGCTCTGGACACTTTCCTGATGGCAGCCGACACCGCCGTTTCCAAGGAAGCGCTGAAAACCCTGACCAAACAGGGCCTGGACATCAAGCTGGGCGCTCGCGTTACCGGTTCGAAAGTCAACGGCGAAGAAGTCGTCGTCAACTACACCGATGCCAACGGCGAACAGACCATCACTTTCGACAAGCTGATCGTAGCCGTTGGTCGCCGTCCGGTGACCACTGATCTGCTGTCTGCCGACTGCGGCGTGGAAATCGACGAGCGCGGTTTCATCGCGGTCGATGACCATTGCGTCACCGCCGTACCGGGCGTCTTCGCCATTGGCGACGTGGTTCGCGGCATGATGCTGGCCCACAAGGCTTCGGAAGAAGGCATCATGGTTGTCGAGCGCATCAAGGGCCACAAGGCTCAGATGAACTATGATTTGATCCCTTCGGTTATTTATACTCACCCGGAAATCGCGTGGGTTGGCAAAACCGAGCAGGCGCTGAAGGCCGAAGGCGTTGAAGTCAATGTCGGCACCTTCCCGTTCGCCGCTTCCGGCCGTGCCATGGCTGCCAACGATACCGGTGGTTTCGTCAAGGTCATCGCCGATGCCAAGACCGACCGCGTATTGGGCGTGCACGTGATTGGCCCGAGCGCTGCGGAACTGGTTCAGCAGGGCGCGATCGGTATGGAATTCGGCACCAGCGCTGAAGACCTGGGCATGATGGTTTTCTCCCATCCGACCCTGTCCGAAGCCTTGCACGAAGCCGCTCTGGCAGTGAATGGCGGCGCCATTCACATTGCCAACCGCAAGAAGCGTTAAGACATAATAAGAAACCACGGCGGTAACGGCCCGTCGTGAGCCTTGCGAGCAAGACTCACCGCGGAATGTCCGCCGGACGCAGTCTTGCGTAGCTCAGCTACGCAAGCAGCAGTCACAGGTGGCGCGGCACTCAAACGAGCGCAGCGCCGAATGCGCAGTACCTAACGAAGACGGTAAAAAGCATGAATCTTCACGAGTATCAGGGTAAGCAGCTGTTCGCTGAATACGGCCTGCCAGTTTCCACTGGTTACGCAGTAGACACCCCGGAAGCAGCAGCAGAAGCTTGCGACAAGATCGGCGGCAACGAGTGGGTCGTCAAAGCCCAGGTTCACGCCGGTGGTCGCGGTAAAGCGGGCGGCGTAAAGCTGGTTCGCAGCAAAGAAGACGCCAAAGCCTTCGCACAGCAGTGGCTGGGCAAGCGTCTGGTGACTTACCAGACTGACGCCAACGGCCAGCCAGTCACCAAGATCCTGGTTGAATCGTGCACTGATATCGCTAAAGAGCTGTACCTGGGCGCTGTCGTTGACCGTTCGAGCCGTCGCATCGTGTTCATGGCTTCCACCGAAGGTGGCGTGGACATCGAGAAAATCGCTCACGACACTCCAGAAAAAATTCTCAAGGCCACTATCGATCCACTGGTTGGCGCTCAGCCATCCCAGGGTCGCGAGCTGGCATTCCAGCTGGGTCTGGAAGGCAAGCAGGTCACTCAGTTCGCCAAGATCTTCGTAGGTCTGGCCAAGCTGTTCAAAGACCACGACCTGGCTCTGCTGGAAGTGAACCCGCTGGTGATCAAGGCTGACGGCGATCTGCACTGCCTCGACGCCAAGATCAACATCGACGCCAACGCCATGTACCGTCAGCCTAAGCTGAAGGCTTTCCACGATCCGTCGCAGGACGATCCGCGCGAAGCGCACGCTGCCAAGTTCGAACTGAACTATGTAGCCCTGGAAGGCAACATCGGCTGCATGGTCAACGGTGCCGGTCTGGCCATGGGTACCATGGACATCGTCAACCTGCACGGCGGCAAACCAGCCAACTTCCTCGACGTAGGTGGTGGCGCAACCAAGGAACGCGTAACTGAAGCGTTCAAGATCATTCTGTCCGACACCAACGTCGCTGCAGTATTGGTCAACATCTTCGGCGGCATCGTTCGCTGCGACATGATTGCCGAAGGCATCATCGGCGCCGTGAAAGAAGTCGGCGTGAAAATCCCGGTTGTTGTTCGCCTTGAAGGCAACAACGCTGAGCTGGGCGCTAAAGTACTGGCAGAAAGCGGTTTGAACATCATCGCTGCTACCAGCCTGACCGACGCTGCTCAACAAGTTGTCAAAGCTGCGGAGGGCAAATAATGAGCGTCCTGATCAATAAAGACACCAAAGTTATCTGCCAGGGTATTACCGGTTCGCAAGGTAGTTTCCACACCCAGCAAGCCATCGAATACGGCACCAAGATGGTTGGTGGCGTTACTCCTGGCAAAGGCGGCACCGAGCACCTGGGTCTGCCAGTGTTCAACACCGTAAAAGACGCGGTAGAAGCCACTGGCGCTACCGCCAGCGTGATCTACGTTCCGGCTCCGTTCTGCAAGGACTCGATCCTGGAAGCGGCATTCGGCGGCATCAAGCTGATCGTGTGCATCACCGAAGGCATTCCTACCCTGGACATGCTGGACGCCAAAGTTAAGTGCGACGAGCTGGGCGTAGTCCTGATCGGCCCTAACTGCCCAGGCGTGATCACCCCAGGCGAATGCAAGATCGGCATCATGCCAGGTCACATTCACTTGCCAGGCAAGGTCGGTATCGTTTCGCGTTCCGGCACCCTGACCTACGAAGCTGTTAAGCAGACCACTGACGCCGGCTTCGGTCAGTCGACTTGCGTCGGCATCGGTGGTGACCCGATCCCGGGTTCGAACTTCATCGACATCCTGAAGCTGTTCCAGGAAGACCCGAAGACCGAGGCGATCGTGATGATCGGCGAGATCGGCGGTTCGGCTGAAGAAGAAGCGGCTGCCTACATCAAGGCTAACGTGACCAAGCCGGTTGTTTCCTACATCGCTGGTGTGACTGCTCCTCCGGGCAAGCGCATGGGCCATGCTGGCGCAATCATCTCTGGCGGCAAAGGCACTGCAGACGAGAAATTCGCTGCGCTGCAAGACGCAGGCGTGAAAACCGTGCGTTCGCTGGCAGACATCGGCAAGGCCCTGGCCGAGCTGACCGGCTGGGAAGTGAAGAAGTAAGCTGCGGCTGACTTTTTTGCTCCAGCAACAAAGGCCACCTTCGGGTGGCCTTTGTCGTTTCACAGCAGCGGCAGGCTCCAAGCGGCTAGCTGCAAGATAGAAGCTTGCGGCTTGAAACTTGTAGCTTGCAGCTGCTTTTCTTATGTAAACGCGACACGGAAACGTCGCGTATCGGATAGTTCGCCCTCCAACAGTGCGTTTGTCAGGCAAATTCGTTAGGCTGGCAGCCATTTTTGCGTCCGCCGCCCACAAGGCAGCCACGCGCTTTAAGGGTCAGTCCCATACGGATCGACAGCATTTCCCTAATCCAACAGGGCAATCCCCCTCTAAATTCCGATTTCAGTAGTGTGGTATTACCTTAATGAAAGTTTTGAAAGGTCAGGACATCCTGGCACTTGGTTTTATGACGTTTGCCCTGTTTGTCGGGGCCGGTAACATCATTTTCCCGCCGATCGTCGGCTTGCAGGCCGGACCTCACGTCTGGATGGCCGCGCTGGGCTTTCTGATCACCGCCGTAGGTTTGCCGGTAGTCACCGTGGTGGCGCTGGCCAAGGTCGGCGGCGCGATGGATGCGTTGAGCAGCCCGATCGGCAAGATCGCTGGCGGTATCCTCGCGGCGGCGTGCTATCTGGCTGTGGGGCCGCTGTTCGCCACTCCGCGTACCGCGACCGTATCCTTTGAAGTGGGTCTGGCGCCATTGACCGGCGAAAGCCCGCTGGCGCTGTTCCTTTACAGCTCGGTGTACTTCCTGCTGGTGTTCTTCATTTCGCTCTATCCTGGGCGTTTGCTGGATACCGTGGGCCGCTTCCTCGCGCCGCTGAAAATCATCGCGCTGGCCGTGCTGGGTATCGCCGCGTTCGCGTTGCCGGCGGGTGACATCGGTCACGGCACTCCGGAGTATGTGGCGGCACCGTTCTCACAGGGTTTCATCAATGGTTACCTGACCATGGATACCCTCGGCGCACTGGTGTTCGGCATCGTCATTGTCAACGCGATCCGCTCGCGTGGCGTCGAGTCGCCGGCGCTGATCACCCGTTACGCGATCATCGCCGGGCTGATTGCCGGCGTGGGGCTGGCACTGGTCTACGTCAGCCTGTTCCGTCTCGGTTCCGGCAGCCATGAAGTCGCGGTCGGCGCCACCAACGGCGCGGCGGTGTTGCATGCCTACGTGCAACACACCTTCGGTTCGCTGGGCAGCGGTTTCCTTGCGGTGCTGATCTCGCTGGCGTGTCTGGTCACGGCGGTCGGCCTGACCTGTGCCTGCGCTGAATACTTCAGCCGTGTGCTGCCACTGTCCTACAAGACTCTGGTGATTATCCTCGCAGCGTTCTCGCTGCTGGTCTCCAACCTTGGCCTAACCAAGCTCATTGCCTTTTCGATTCCGGTACTCACTGCGATCTACCCGCCGTGCATCGTTCTGGTCGCGCTGAGCTTCTGCAAGGATTTCTGGCATGAGCACGGGCGCATTCTTGGCCCGGTGATGCTGGTTTCTTTCGTTTTCGGCACCATTGACGCCCTGAAAGGCGCTGGTCTGGCCGACTGGATGCCAACTCAGCTGACCCATCTGCCGCTGAGCGAGCAAGGGCTGGCATGGCTGGTGCCATGCGTGATGACCCTGGTGGTCGCGGTGGTCTGCGATCGCCTGCTGGGCAAGCGCAGCGAAGTGACTGCCTGACGTGATGTGACCCGCCACAAGCGAGTCAGGCACGGTTAAACAGAAATGCCCCGTATCAATCGATGCGGGGCATTTTTTTATCAGAGCTGATAATCCTCAGCCCAGATAACGTACGACCAGAGCTCCCACATTGACGTTGTCGCTGTCACGGCTCAGGAGTATTCGCTTGTCGGGCTGCACTGCCACCGAGATCCATTGCATACCGGGCCCCATAGAGTGAGTCACGTATCCCTTGCCATCCCCAAAGGTTGTGTCCAGTTCACCCGTTGCCAGATAGCGGCAGGCAAGCATTTGCTCCCTGGTTAGTTGCCCTGTACTCCCCACCACAACCAAACCATCCTCAGGCTCCCCACTTAGATCGAACAAAGTGCAACCGTCGGTTAATCCAAGATCAGTGACAACAGGCTTACCCTGATTGAATGCGAGATTTGGTCTACCGTTCGGGTTGTACGCGGCCATCATTGCCTTGCGTCCTTTACCCCAAACGTCCTCAGGAGATGTATCGACTTGGCCAGCAACAAAGAAGCTGCCGTCAGCACGTACCATAAGGCTTCGTACGCTGGCCGGGTAATTCGATGGAACGTAGACGGTCCCGGTGCCATCATCGCCGAAGTCTTTATGGGGCGTTCCATCGACGTTCAGGCGCACAATCGTTCCTTCTCCAGCGCTCGAACCTGCAACTGTGATTACTCCATCCTCTGCCACTGAAATCGAAGCAATGCCCATTGCAAGATCCAGCCAGCCTTGGTTGTTGAAAGCGGTATCGAAATCTCCTTTCTGATCAAGTCTGAACAGGCGGTTGCTTTGACCGACGAGTATTTTTTCATCGGCAGTCAGTACTAACCTGGTTCTGGATTGCGACTTGATGGAAGCTTCCGGTTTTGGCAATTGCGATTCGGACTGTGGCAGGAAAGGGACGTAAACCGTCCCATCGGAACCGAAATCGCGATCTCTTTCACCATCAGCGAAGAATCTGGCAAGCGCAAATCGGGTCCCTTGGTCCTCATCATATTGATATCCAAAAAGCAGCGCCTTACCGTCTTTATAAAGACAGGCGCCAGTTCCGCTGGCTTGTCCCGAACCTGCAAACGTACCTACGATCCAACCGTTTTCGTTGAAGCCAGTATCGTTAGTACCGTCCGCCAGTAATTGCGCCAAATGAAAACTGACCTTGCCCTCTACAACAGTTTGTCCCACGAGAAGGATCTTTCCATCCGGGCGCAAGCCTGCGATGTTCAAAGCCTGGCTTCCCGCAGCAAATGACTCGGCGTACCCCCGGTTGCCAAACGTTGTGTCAATGGGCAGTGCAGCGTTCAAAGGTGTCATGCTCAAATCCTTGTCTGATAGGGGAGCGGTCAGTGTTCCCGTTTGAGAAAACGACCTTATGCCTCGCCATACCCTCGGCGCTACTGTCAGAGTTGACAGGTATAAGCCTTCGAAAACTGATAGCTGCGGTCTATTTTGAATAAATTTGACTCTTCAAAGAGCGTGTCTTTTTACGAGCCAACACGTCGAAACGAAGGGTTCCCTCTATCATGCTTCTTGCTCAGGACAACGAATGTCGTTCATCCAAGCCAATCTGATTCACCTGCTCGCTGCTGTCTGGTTTGTCGTCTGCTGGGGCGGTTACACCCGTTATGCCACCTGGAAGGCCCGCGATACGGCGTGTCTGGCCAGCGTGCTGCACCTGTACCGCGAAGACTGGATGCGCCGCATGCTGCTGCGTGACAACCGCATTGCCGATGCCAGCGTGATCGGCAATCTGGAACGCAACGCGTCGTTCTTCGCTTCCAGCACGCTGATCATCCTCGCCGGTATCCTCACCGTGCTCGGCGCGTCGGAACGGGCGGTATCGCTGCTGGCGGATATTCCGATGGTGCAGCAAGCATCCCAAGGCATGTCAGAGATCAAGTTGCTGTGCCTGGCACTGGTGTTCGTCTATGCGTTCTTCACTTTCAGCTGGTGCATGCGCCAATACAACTTCGCGGCGATTCTGGTCGGTTCAGCGCCGATGATCGGCGAGCGGCAGGTGACCGAGCAGGAACGCAAGGCCTTCGCTTCGCGGGCGGCGCGGGTGATTTCGATGGCGGCCAACCAGTTCAACTTCGGCCTGCGCTCTTATTACTTTGGCATGAGCATGCTGGCGTGGTTCGTCAGTCCGTGGCTATTCATGATCATGAGCGCCGGTGTTGTGGTGGTTTTGTACCGCCGCGAGTTTCATTCCGACGTTCTCGATGTCATGGTCTATACCCCTACAGAGGCGCCCGTCCCTGAGGCAAACAAAGAGGCTGTTTGATGAGTATTCCGTTCTGGTGTGTGTTTATCAGTGCTTTATTGATCTACGTGGCGCGCATGCCGGTAGCCAAGGCCATGAAAGAGCAGGGCGGTTATGACAATCATTTGCCGCGGCAGCAACAGGCGCAGTTGACCGGCTTCGGCGCCAGAGCGCTGGCGGCCCATCAGAACAGCATCGAAGCGTTCATCCTGTTCGCTGTCGGTGTGCTGATGGCGCACACCACGCAAACCGCGGGTTGGCTGATCGATGCGCTGGCGATCATCTTCGTGATCTCGCGGATCTTCTATCTGTGGTTCTATCTGGCCGACCTGGCGAAGTTGCGCAGCCTGATGTGGCTAGTTGGCTTTGTGTGTTCGTTGTTGCTGATGATTAGTCCGACTTTTAGAACCGTGTTGCTCTAAACGGTAAATCGCAGGCAAAAGAAAACCCGCACTTGGCGGGTTTTCTTTTCACACCAGAAAGCTTATTGCTTTTTGGCGGCTTCTTCTTGAGCAGCGGCGTTCGATTCAGCCTGAGCTTTGGCAGCTTCGGCGTTTTCTTTTGCTGCGTCGTTCACTTTATCCTGAGCTTTGTTCATGTCTTGCTGAGCTTGCTCAGCATGTTGGTTGGCATCTTGAGCTTTGTCCTCGGATTTTTTATCGCAGGCAGCGAGACCGAGGGAAGCGGTCAACATCAAGGCAATAGCTAAAGTCTTACGCATGGGGTGTTTCTCCTTATGGAAAATAACTACTGGCCTTAAGAACTCGGCGCTACAGGTTAAGTTCCTCAATTGTTTCAGATATATAAGTTTGTTTTATCACGGAACTTTTGCCGCTTTCCTCACTACTGGCACAAGGCCCAAACGCGAGTAATTATCACATGGCCGAAAACCCCGTTTTTGAGCGCGCGACGCGCTTTTTATCGGCATTGCGCCACTGTCAGGTCTTGGGTCTGCAAGTGCACAGTGCCTCCAGCGAAGGGCTGACGGTGATCCTGCCTTACAGCGAAAAAATCGTCGGCAATCCCGAAACCGGAGTCATCCATGGCGGCGCCATCACTTCGTTGATGGACACCGCTTGCGGCATGTCGACCCTGTGCGTGCTGCCAGAGTTCGAAGTCTGCCCGACCCTTGATCTGCGCATCGACTACATGCACGCCGCCGAACCGCACAAAGCGGTGTACGGCTTCGCCCAGTGCTACCGCGTCACCACCGACGTGATCTTTGCCCGGGGTTTTGCCTACCAGGACGATCCCGAGCAACCGATTGCCCACGTCGTCGGCACATTCATGCGCATGGGCATCGGTTTGAAGGGCAGCAAAGGCTTCGCAGGCGCTATCAAAGGGGCCAGCCAATGAGCGACGATCTCAGGGAGCAGCTGCAACAGGCCCACGCGCAAGGCGATTACGCGCCGCTGCTGGCATTGATTCCTTACGCCGGGTTGATCGGTATCGAGTGCTCGCGAGTCGGCGATGAGTTGCTGTTCAAGCTGCCGGCGAACAAGGACAACATTGGTAACCCTTTATTGCCGGCGATCCATGGCGGGGTGATTGCCGGCTTCATGGAGCTGGCCGCAGCCCTGCATTTGCTGATTTTTACCGGCACGCCGGGTGTGCCGAAGATCATCGATTTTTCCCTCGATTACCTGCGCGCCGGGCAGTTTCGCGACACCTGGGCCAGGTGTCAGGTCTGCCGTCAGGGCCGGCGCGTGGCCAACGTCGCGGTCACGGCGTGGCAGAGTACCGAGGGCGAACCGATCGCCACCGCCCGCGCGCACTTCAAAATCGATGAGCCCTTGAAATCCTGAACAGCGCCCCAAACTCACAAGACAACCCGCCGCAGACCATTTCGGGTCGCGGCCACTGCCATCTGATTGGAGTTTGATGACCATGAGTGTGGAAACTCAAAAGGAAACCCTGGGCTTCCAGACCGAGGTAAAGCAGCTGCTGCACCTCATGATCCATTCGCTGTATTCGAATAAGGAAATTTTCCTTCGCGAATTGATCTCGAACGCCTCTGACGCTGTCGACAAGCTGCGCTTCGAAGCCCTGGCCAAGCCTGAGTTGCTCGAAGGTGGCGCTGACCTGAAAATCCGTGTGAGCTTCGACAAGGACGCCAAGACCGTCACCCTCGAAGACAACGGTATCGGCATGAACCGTGACGATGTGATCACCCACCTGGGGACCATCGCCAAGTCCGGCACCGCCGATTTCATGAAAAACCTGTCCGGTGATCAGAAGAAAGATTCGCACCTGATCGGCCAGTTCGGTGTCGGCTTCTACTCGGCCTTCATCGTTGCCGACAAGGTTGATGTCTACAGCCGTCGCGCCGGCACCGACGCCAGCGAAGGCGTGCACTGGTCGTCGAAAGGCGAGGGCGAGTTCGAAGTCGCCACCATCGACAAGCCAGAGCGCGGTACCCGCATCGTCCTGCACCTGAAGTCCGGTGAAGACGAATTCGCTGATGGCTGGCGTCTGCGCAACATTATCAAGAAGTACTCCGACCACATCGCGTTGCCGATCGAGCTGCCGAAGGAAGTCACTCCGGCCGAAGGCGAAGAGGCTCCAGCCGTTGAATGGGAAACCGTCAACCGTGCCAGCGCCCTGTGGACCCGTCCGCGCACTGAAGTCAAAGACGAGGAATACCAGGAGTTCTACAAACACATCGCTCACGATTTCGAAAATCCGCTGTCGTGGAGCCACAACAAGGTTGAAGGCAAGCTTGAGTACAGCTCGCTGCTGTACGTGCCGGCCCGCGCGCCGTTCGACCTGTACCAGCGTGAAGCGCCGAAAGGCCTGAAGCTGTACGTGCAGCGTGTGTTTGTCATGGATCAGGCCGAGTCGTTCCTGCCGCTGTACCTGCGCTTCATCAAAGGCGTGGTCGATTCCAACGACCTGTCGCTGAACGTGTCGCGTGAGATCCTGCAGAAAGACCCGATCATCGACTCGATGAAAACCGCACTGACCAAGCGCGTTCTGGACATGCTGGAAAAACTGGCGAAGAACGAGCCTGAGCAATACAAGGGCTTCTGGAAGAACTTCGGTCAGGTGATGAAAGAAGGCCCGGCAGAAGACTTCGCCAACAAAGAGAAAATTGCCGGTCTGCTGCGTTTCGCATCGACCCAGGGCGACGACGGCGAGCAGGTTGTCGGTCTGGCTGACTACCTGGCCCGCGCCAAGGAAGGTCAGGACAAGATCTACTACCTCACCGGCGAAACGTACGCGCAGGTCAAGAACAGCCCGCACCTGGAAGTCTTCCGCAAGAAAGGCATCGAAGTGCTGCTGCTGACCGATCGTATCGACGAGTGGCTGATGAGCTACCTCAGCGAATTCGACGGCAAGACTTTTGTCGACGTGGCGCGCGGTGACCTCGATCTGGGCAACCTGGACTCGGAAGAGGACAAGAAAGCTGCGGAAGAAGTCGCCAAGTCCAAAGAAGGCCTGGTCGAGCGTCTGAAAACTGCGCTGGGCGATTCTGTCGCTGAAGTTCGCGTGTCGCATCGTCTGACCGATTCGCCGGCAATTCTGGCCATCGGCGAACAGGACCTGGGCCTGCAAATGCGCCAGATCCTCGAGGCCAGCGGGCAGAAAGTCCCGGATTCGAAACCGATCTTCGAATTCAACCCGAGCCACCCGCTGATCGAAAAACTCGATGGCGAGCAGAGCGAAGAGCGTTTTGGCGACCTGTCGCACATCCTCTTCGATCAGGCCGCTCTGGCGGCGGGCGACAGCTTGAAGGATCCGGCCGCTTATGTGCGCCGTCTGAACAAGCTGCTGGTTGAACTGTCGGTTTGATCACGTCGTAGGAAAAACCCGCTTCGGCGGGTTTTTTCGTTCTGGTGTTTACCCAATCAGGAGTCAGAAATGAGCCAAGTCACTGTACGTTCCGTGGTCTATCAGATTGACGGCCAGGCCTATGAAGGTCGCCTTGCCTTCGACGCCGAGCACAAAGCTGCGCGCCCGGGGTTGCTGATGGCGCCGAACTGGATGGGCGTCAGCGCCGGTGCTGAAGACATCGCCAAAGCGGTGGCGGCCGAGGGCTACGTGGTGCTGATCGCGGATGTCTACGGCCAGACCGTACGTCCGCAGAACGCAGACGAGGCGCTGGCGGCAATGATGCCGCTCAAGGACGACCGCGCGCTGCTGCGCAAACGTCTGCAAGTGGCTTTCGAGCAATTGCAGAGCCAGGGCGAAGCGGCGGTGGATACGTCGAAACTGGCGGTGTTCGGTTTCTGCTTCGGTGGTTGCTGTGCGCTGGATCTCGCCCGCACGGGCGCGCCGGTAAAAGCGGCGGTGTCGTTCCACGGCACGCTGGATTCGCCGAATCCGGCGGATGCGCAGAACATCAAGGGCTCGGTGCTGGTGCTGCACGGCGCGTCCGATCCGTTGGTGCCGAAGGAGCAACTGCCGGCGTTCGAAGATGAAATGAACGCGGCGAAGGTCGACTGGCAACTGCTCAGCTACGGCGGCGCGGTGCATTCGTTTACCGATCCGCACGCCAACGTACCTGGCAAGATGATGTACGACGAAAAGACCGCCAAGCGCGCGTTCAAGTCGATGCATGATTTGCTGGATGAAGTGTTCAACGGCTGAGTCAGTTTTCAGGAGCTGACTTGATCGGTGTCTGATCTGGCCTCTTCGCGAGCAGGCTCGCTCCCACAGGGAATGCATCACTAACCACTGTGGGAGCGAGCCTGCTCGCGAAGACTGACTGAGGCCCTCTACAAATCTCAGGGTAATTCGATCCGCTCGACTTCCCCCGGCACTGTCGGCCAATCCCTGGCCGCCCACTTGCGCCGTGCCTCATCAATCGCCGCCGGATCACTCGCAACGAAATTCCAATTGATCCGCCGAGGCCCGTCCAGCGGTGCGCCGCCGAATACCACCGCGTGCACATCACTTTCGGCAAACAGACTCATCTCTTCGCCGGCAGGCAATACCACCAGCGCATGCGGCTCGATCGCCTCGCCATTCAACTGCGCATCGCCGTTCAGCACATACACCGCGCGTTCCTCATGCTCGGTGGGAATCAGCAGTGTGGTCGCGGTCTGCATCTTCACTTCGGCGTACAATGTAGGAGAAAGCACCGGCACCGGCGATTCCAGGCAAAAGCCTGACCCGGCAATCATGCGAATCTGCACGCCGAGGCTATCGCTGACCGGCAACGTCTCTGCCGGGTGATGGCTGTAATGCCCCGGGCCCTGTTCGTGTTCTTTGGGAGAAGCCAGCCAGACTTGCAAGCCATGCAGGGTGAAGGTCTCGGCGAGCAGGGGCGCAGGCGTACGCTCGACGTGGGCGATGGCGCTGCCAGCGGTCATCCAGCTGACATCGCCGGCAGCGACGACCTGGTCGGAGCCCAGGCTGTCCTTGTGCTGCAATTGCCCTTCGAACAGATAGGTAAGCGTCGACAGACCGATGTGCGGATGCTGTCGGATATCCATGCCTTTACCCGTCGGATAAATCGTCTCGAGCATGTGGTCGAAAAACACGAAAGGCCCGACGTTGCGGCATTTGGCTGACGGCAGCGGGCGCAGGATCGGCTGGCCTTCGACGTCTTCGGCGCGCGGGCGGATGATCAGGAGTGGCGTGTCCATGGTGCATTCCAGGCTGAACGGGTGATGCCAGAAGCATAACCCGCCGCTGGCATCAGGAGGTTTATTGGCTGTCGAAGCCTTGTGGCGCGTGGGTTTCGATGCTGACGTCGCTGGTGGTCATCAATTTGTGAATCGGGCAGCGATCGGCGACTCGCAGCAGCTCCTCACGCTGGGCGTCGGTCAGCACGCCTTTGAGCGTCAGGGTGACATGCAGGGCGTATTTGCCTTTCTGCTCTTCGCTGTTGTCGCGCTTCACTTCGACGCCCACGCCGGTCAGCGGGATGTCTTTCTTCTTCGCGTACATCTTCAGGGTCAGCGCTTTGCAGGCGCCGAGGGCGGCGTCGAAGTAGTCGTGTGGCTCTGGCGCGGAGCCTTCACCACCGGCGGTTTTCGGTACGTCGGCAAACAATTCATGGTCGTCGATCTGGACGGTGTGACGAAAACCTTCAGCAGAGACGGTATTGACGGTAACAGTCATGGAAACCTCACAGGCGGCAGGAGAAATCGTTCGATCAAAGCAGACCTTGCAGTTATAGAGCATTCCCGGCAGTGGGCGTTCCGCTTTTCGGCAGGGATGAACCCTTGTCGTTCGGGCGCGGTCTAGGCTATGCCCATCTGCCGGAGATTACTTGTGTCCTTGTCTCGTCTGAGTCTTGCCTGTCTGCTGCTGTTCGCTGGCAGCGCCAGTGCCCGCGAATACACCTACAGCGATGCGCACCTGCATTACGTGGATTTTTTCCAGGAAAGCGCCGGCATGCAGAAATTGCTCACGGCCATGAAAGAAAATTCCATCGAGCACGTGATGATTTCCGGCATTCCCGTGGCGAAAAAATGGCACGAAGACGAACCCAAGCGTCCGCGCTACTACGCCGGCGATGACGCCGATGCCTATTGGTACAGCGCCACTGACGTGATCGTTGCAGATGCGGTGCAAAAACTCGCGCCGGAGCAACGCCAGTACTTTTATCCATTCCTGTCCGGCTTCAATCCCAACGACAAGAACTCCGCCGCGCACATCCAGCGCATGCTCGACCTGTATCCGGGGTTGTGGCAGGGCATCGGCGAGGTGTTTACCCGACACGACGATCTGACCGCGCTGACCGCCGGCGACACGCCTCGGGCCAATAATGAGGCAATGACCAAGATCTATCACCTCGCCGCCGAAAATGATCTGCCGGTGATGCTGCACTCCAACATCACCTCCAAGCGTGAGAAAAATCCGCTGTATCTGAAGGAAGTCGAAGAGCCGCTGCGCAATCACCCGCACACACGCTTCATCTGGGCGCACGCTGGCACCAGTGCCGAGATCCATCGGCATCAGACCCAGTTGCCATTTCTCCTGCCGACCCTGACGCGCATGCTTGAGGCTTATCCAAATCTGTTTATCGACCTGTCGTGGAGCATGCTCACGCCGTACCTGCTGGACGAGCAGGGCAAGCCGCGCGCGCAATGGCTGGCGCTGGTGGAGAAATATCCCGAGCGCTTCATGCTTGGCTCTGACGTCGTAGGACGGTTCAACAAGCTCGGTGAGGAAATGCACAGCTACAAACCATTTCTCGATGCGCTGCCGGACGCGGTTGCACGAAAGGTCGCAAGGGACAACTTCCTGGCGATATTGCCGCGCAATACGAAAAAAACCGCCGACCCGCGCTGAAACGTCAAAGCCGTGGGTTCGAACAAGCCGCTCGTCTGCCTATCGCCTTTTCGTCTTACGCAAATTCGGAGCAATGCCGATACCTTCTAAAGCAACCCGCTGCAGGCTGATGCAGCGCTTTTGGAAGGAGCCAGAGTGATGAATATCCGTAGTTTCAATATTGCCCCCCGCGCCGGTATCGGTTTCGGCCTGCTGGCCTTGATGGTGTTTGCCCTTGGGGCGTTCGCCTTGCTGCAAATGTCGAACATGCGCGCACAGTCCGATGAAGTCGACAACAACTGGCTGCCGAGTGTGATGGCGGTCGGGGAGATGAGTCAGGACATGCTGCGTCTGCGCGCACTGACCATGCGCTTGTTGCTCAACCGTGACCCCAAGGCACTGGAGCAGAATGTCGCCAAGCTCAACGAACTGCGCAGTGGCTTGAGCGAGGCGCAGCAGCGCTATGACGTGTTGATCGCCGTGCCGGAGGAGCGTGCGCTCTTTGATCGATTCAAGGTTGCCGAGCACAAATACCTGGAGTTGCAGGCGCAAGTCCTACAGCTGTCAGCGCAAAATCGGGTGGCAGACGCTTCGGCGATTCTCAATGACCAGATGAGTCCACTGGCCGATGAAATTGCTGTGACGCTGCGCGATCTGGTCGAGATGAATAAACACAATGCCAATCTGGCCACCGAGGCCGCACGCTTGGTATTCAGTCAGTCGCGGTTGTGGGTCGGAGTAATGATCGCCATGGCTGCGCTGATTACTGTCGGCCTGGCGTTGCTGCTGACGCGCAGCATTGTCGTGCCTTTGTCGCAATCGCTCAGCGTGGCTGAAGTGGTGGCTGCAGGGGATTTGACCGGTGACATTCACATCGCTGGCAAAGACGAGCCGGCGCGCCTGCTGCAAGCGCTGAAAAGCATGCAGCACAATCTGCGCGACACGATCCGGCGCATTTCCGAGTCGTCCACCCAGTTGGCCTCGGCCGCCGAAGAACTCAGCAGCGTCACCGAAGATGCCACTCGTGGCTTGCATCAGCAAAGCCAGGAAATCGAACAGGCCGCCACCGCAGTCAACCAGATGACAGCAGCGGTGGAGGAAGTGGCAAACAACGCCGTGGCCACGTCCGAAGCCTCCCGTGAGTCCGACCGCATCGCCCGGCAAGGGCGCGAGCAAGTGCAGCAGACGGTGACGTCGATCGAGTTTCTCGCTGGCGATGTCACCAATAATGCCGCGCAGGTCGAGGCGCTGGCACAAAAGGTTCATGGCATCAGCAAAGTGCTGGACGTGATTCGCTCGATCGCCGAACAAACCAATCTCCTCGCCCTCAACGCCGCGATCGAAGCGGCGCGCGCCGGCGATGCCGGGCGGGGCTTTGCGGTGGTTGCCGATGAGGTACGGGCGCTGGCCCATCGCACCCAGCAGTCGACCCAGGAAATCGAGCAGATGATCGGCGGAATCCAGCAGGGCACCGATTCGGCGGTCAGTTCAATGCAGCAGAGCAACTCACGGGCGCGCTCGACCCTCGAGCTGGCGAAGAGCGCAGGCTCGGCCCTGGAGGAAATCGCCTCGGCATTTACCTTGATCAACGAGCGCAACCTGGTGATCGCCAGTGCCTCGGAAGAGCAGGCGGCGGTGGCGCGCGAGGTGGATCGCAATCTGATGAACATTCGAGATCTGGCGATGCAGACGTCGGCGGGGGCCAATCAGACCAGTGCGGCGAGTCAGGAGTTGTCGCGCCTGGCAGTGGATCTGAACGGGATGGTGGCGCGGTTTTCTGTCTGAATCAGCAGGTGACGAAATTCCTGTAGGAGCTGCGGCACGCTGCGATCTTTTGATGTTGACTCAAGATCAAGGTCAAAAGATCGCAGCCTCGTTTCACTCGTCAGCTCCTACAGGAAATGATGTGTTTGCGAAAACTGCGGGCAATAAAAAGCCCCGCATTTGCGGGGCTCTCGTTCCAGCAGCGCGATCAGCTGCCTTTGACAGTCTTGCCGTTGACCGTGCCGTCCTGGAGCATGATGTTGTACTCCTTGCCGTCGGTCTCGACCTGTTGCAGACGCACCAGCAGGTAATCCCAATCCTTGGCGAACCACAGCACGGTGATGCGCTTGCTTTGTGTCGGGTCGCGCACGCGCTCGACCTTGATCGCGTCGATCTGGCCGGCTTTGGTGTCGACCTTTTCCGAACCCAGCACGCGGAAGTCGTAGGTGTCGACTTCGCCATCATCGACGACCTGATAGCTCATGCTTTTCTTGCCGGCGGCGACGTCATGTTGCAGCGCCAGTTGATAGGTCGACTTGTCGACCATGCCACGGTTCAGCGGGATCTTCACCGCGTCGCCACGGTCGGTACCGGTGACCAGCTTGTTGGCCCAGTCGAAGTCCAGATCAGCTTTTTTCGCTTTGCCCAGACCACCGCGTTCGAAGTGGTAGGACTGCGGCAGCAAGGTGTCCTTGTCCAGCTTCAGGGTGCTTTCTTCGGTCAGGCTGGCGATCATCATCGACGCCTTGAAGCTGAGTTTCCAGACGCCGTTGGCTTCCTTGGTCAGGCTGCGTTCGGCGGTGCCGCTCATGGGCAACTGCTTCCAGTCGGCGGTGTAGCTGGCGGAGAACGGTTGAAGGTCCGCTGCCTGCGCGAAGGGCAGGGCGAGCAGAGCGCAAGCGAAGAGCAGGGCGCGACGCATAATATCTCCTAGTTTCGAATCAAGTGGCCGCTGGCGGCGAGTAGCTGGCCGTCGAGTAAAGCACCCTCGTCACCGAGTGTCAGCCTGCCTTCGGCAAACCAGCGTACTGCCATCGGGTAGATCAGGTGTTCCTGAGCGTGGACTCGTTGCGCCAGACTCTGCGGCGTGTCGTGCAACTCTACCGGTAATACTGCTTGTACGACCAGTGGTCCGCCATCGAGTTCCTCGGTGACGAAGTGCACGGAGCAGCCATGTTCCGTGTCGCCGGCCTCCAGCGCCCGCTGATGCGTGTGTAACCCTTTGTATTTGGGCAGCAGAGACGGGTGGATGTTGAGCAGGCGACCCTGGTAGTGGCGCACGAAATCAGCGCTGAGAATGCGCATGAAGCCGGCCAGTACCACGAGTTTGGGGTTGAATTGGTCGATCAGTTCGATCAGCGCGGCATCGAAGGCCTCGCGGCCCTCGAATGCCTTGTGATCCAGCGAGCGGGTGGCGATACCCGCGTCGCGGGCGCGTTGCAGGCCGTAGGCGTCGGCGCGGTTGGAAATCACCGCAGCGATGCGGACCGGGCTGTCGCCGGTCCGCGTGCTGTCGATCAGAGCCTGCAAGTTACTGCCGGTGCCGGACAACAGCACCACGACATCACAGGGCTTTGGCATCAGTGAGCCTTGAGGTTCTTCAGCTCGACCTGCGCAGCGCCTTCGGCGGCCACGGCGATCTGACCGATGACCCAAGGCTGCTCGCCAGCGTCACGCAGGGTGTTCAGGGCAACTTCAACGTGCTCCTGAGCTACACAGATGACCATGCCGACGCCGCAGTTCAACACGCGGTGCATCTCGGTTTCGTCAACGTTGCCTTTCTCTTGCAGCCAGTCGAACACGGCCGGGCGAGTCCAGCTGGCCACATCAACTACAGCCTGAGCGCCTTTTGGCAGTACGCGCGGAATGTTGTCGAGCAGGCCGCCACCGGTGATATGGGCCATGGCCTTGACGGCGCCGGTGTCTTTGATCAGCTTGAGCAACGGCTTGACGTAGATGCGGGTCGGGGCCATCAGCAGGTCGGTCAGCGGTTTGCCGTCGAGCTGAGTGTTCTCGATGTCGGCACCGGAGACTTCGATGATCTTGCGGATCAGCGAGTAGCCGTTGGAGTGCGGGCCGGACGATGGCAGGGCGATCAGGGCGTCACCGGTGGTGACTTTCGAGCCGTCGATGATTTCCGACTTTTCCACGACGCCGACGCAGAAACCGGCCAGGTCGTAGTCTTCGCCTTCGTACATGCCTGGCATTTCAGCGGTTTCGCCGCCAACCAGCGAGCAACCCGACAGTTCGCAGCCAGCGCCGATGCCGGTGACAACCTGGGCAGCGGTGTCGACATTCAGTTTGCCGGTGGCGTAGTAGTCGAGGAAGAACAGCGGCTCAGCACCGCACACCACCAGATCGTTGACGCACATGGCGACCAGGTCGATGCCGATGCTGTCGTGCTTGTTCAGGTTCAGCGCCAGACGCAGCTTGGTGCCGACGCCGTCGGTGCCGGAGACCAGCACTGGCTGCTTGTAGCCGGCCGGGATTTCGCAGAGGGCGCCGAAACCGCCCAGGCCGCCCATGACTTCCGGGCGCGCAGTGCGCTTGGCGACGCTCTTGATGCGTTCGACCAATGCTTCACCGGCGTCGATGTCTACACCGGCGTCCTTGTAGCTCAGGGAGGGTTGCTTGCTCATGATCCAGGCCTTTAGGGGAGGGGATTCAGGGGGTAACGACCGAGTTCAGCGGGAACGTCGAGCTCGATGGGCGATCGCCTCACGCGAGTTTCGAGGGGCCCGGCTGTTGCCGGTCTGCGAAGGCGCGCGATTTTATCAGGCTTGAGGGGCAGCGGCCATCCTCGCACCGACGGGCAGGGCCATATCGGCGGAAATTTTTTGCAATCGCAGGTTATGACTGCCTGTATAAGGTGTGGCGATTAACCGTCTATCGTTAGGACAGTGCAAAAACTTACCGCCACTGTGTGAATGTTTTGCCAGGGGTGGGGGTCACAGCCTTGCTCAAACGGTTCACGCGGCGTGTTCCAGCCGCTCCTGTCGACGGGAATTTTCCATGCGTTTTTGTAAATTGTTATTTGTAGGCTGCCTGACACTGGTCAGCCTGGCGAGCCATGCCGAAAACCTCAAAGGCCTGTATCAGGTGCGTCAGCCGGTCAACGGCCAGGCGCCGGAGGAGCGCGAGCGCGCCACGCAGGCGGCGCTCGATACCCTGGTGCTGCGCCTGACCGGCGACCCGAAAGCCGCGCAGAACCCGGGGCTGGCACCGATTCGCAAGGATCCGCAGCAGATCATCAGCCAGTTCGGTTTCGACGCGGGGCCGCCGGAAGTGCTGAAAGTCGATTTCGACCCGGCAACCACCGAGCAGGCCTTGCGCCGGGCCGGCTTGCCGGTGTGGGGCGCCAGTCGGCCGTCGATCCTAAGCTGGTGGCTGAACGATTCAACCGAAGGTGCAAGTCTGGTCGGCGACGGTCAGGCCGCAGCCGCGTCGCTGCGCACAGCCGCGCAACATCGCGGTTTGCCGCTGCGTTTGCCACTGGCTGATCTCAGTGAGCAACTGGTTGCCACCGCGCCGGCGCTGGAAAACGCTGATCCCGCGCCCCTGCGCAATGCTTCGGAACGCTACAACGCTGACGCCTTGCTGGCGGTGCACGCGCGCGAAGAAGGCGGGCAGTGGCAGGCGAAATGGCGCTTGTGGCTCGGTGATCAGAAAGAGGCCGGCAGCGTGCAGGGCGCCGATCAGGCCGCCGTTGCCGATGCGGTGATGCTGGCAGTGGCTGAGCGTCTGGCGCCGCGATTTGTCGCCAAGCCCGGCGCATCGGGTCAGCAGACTCTGGAAGTGCAGGGCATGAATCTGGAGCATTATGCGGCGCTGCTGCGGTTACTCGAACCGTTCGGCGTGCGTCTGCAAAGCGTGCAGGGTGATCGCATCGTCTACCGGGTCAATGGCAGCGCCGATCAGTTGCGCGCGCAATTGTCGCTGGCGAAGTTGCAGGAGCTGCCTGCCGAAGCACCGGCTCCAGTGGCGCCGGCGCAGCCTGCCGTCGAGGGCGCGCCTGCGATTGCAGCGCCAACCCCGGCAGCGGTGGCACCGTCGTTGCGGTTTCGTTGGTAAGTCTTTCCTTATATAGAAGCATCAGGAGTGGTAAATGGCCGATACGCGGCGTTGGTTCTGGCTCGGTGGGGTAGTCCTGCTTTGCGCGTTTGTATGGTTGCTGCACCCGATCCTCACGCCGTTTCTGGTCGCGTTGTTGCTGGCTTATCTGTTCGATCCGCTGGTGGATCGTCTGGAGCGGCTCGGCTTGTCGCGAACCTGGGGCGTGATCGCCGTGTTTGCTCTGTTCACCTTGATCGTCACCGCGTTGATGCTGGTGCTGGTGCCGATGCTCGCCAAACAGTTGCTGCGTCTGTACGAGCTGGCGCCGCAGATGCTCGACTGGTTGCAGCACACCGCTGTGCCGTGGGCGCAAGCGAAGCTCGGCTTGTCGGACGGCTTCTGGAAGTTCGACAAGGTCAAGGCTGCGATCAGCGAGCACATGGGCCAGACCACTGACATTGTCGGCGTGGTGCTGAGTCAGGCCACCGCCTCGAGTCTGGCGCTGATCGGCTGGCTGGCAAATCTGGTGTTGATCCCGGTGGTGAGCTTCTATCTGCTGCGCGACTGGGACGTAATGATGGGCAAGATCCGCAGCCTGCTACCCCGTGATCGCGAAGAGCGCGTGGTTTCGCTGGCGGGTGAATGCCACGAAGTGCTCGGTGCGTTCGTGCGCGGGCAGTTGCTGGTGATGGTTGCGTTGGGGGTGATCTACGCGGCCGGCCTGATGATCGTCGGTCTGGAGTTGGGGCTGTTGATCGGCCTGATTGCCGGGCTCGCGGCGATCGTGCCGTACATGGGTTTTGTCATCGGCATTGGCGCGGCGCTGATCGCCGGGTTGTTCCAGTTTGGTGGCGATCTGTACCCGATGGTCGGGATTGTCGCGGTGTTCATGGTCGGTCAGGCACTGGAAGGCATGGTGCTGACACCGTTGCTGGTGGGCGATCGTATTGGTCTGCACCCGGTGGCGGTGATCTTCGCGATCCTCGCTGGCGGTGAGCTGTTCGGTTTCACGGGCGTGCTGCTGGCGTTGCCGGTGGCGGCGGTGATCATGGTGCTGGTGCGTCATGTCCACGATCTGTACAAGGATTCCGAGATCTACAGCGGCGTCGACGAACCCGAGCTGTAATGGCGCGGCCAGCCCGGCGCTTGGCCGGGCTGGCCCGTGTCGTGCAGGCGAGGGCGCCAGAGAATCTGTCAGAAAACCGCTGCGTTAACGCAAACCTTTGATTTTGCTTGGAGTCTGTCGCATTGTGCGCTCAGCCTCACGGGTATAAACTTCGCAAACTTTACACAGAGGCCACTAACGGTTCCTTTGAACTGTTCAGTCAGCATGAAACCGATTCAGCTGCCCCTAGGTGTGCGTCTGCGTGACGACGCCACCTTCATCAACTACTACCCAGGCGCCAATGCCGCTGCACTCGGCTATGTCGAGCGTCTGTGCGAAGCCGACGCCGGGTGGACGGAGAGCCTGATCTATCTGTGGGGCAAGCACGGCGTCGGGCGCACACATCTGTTGCAGGCGGCGTGCCTGCGCTTCGAGCAGATGGGCGAGCCGGCGGTGTATCTGCCGTTGGCCGAGTTGATGGATCGCGGCGTGGAAATCCTCGACAACCTTGAACAGTACGAGCTGGTGTGCCTGGATGACTTGCAGGTGATTGCCGGCAAGGCTGACTGGGAAGAGGCGATGTTCCATCTGTTCAACCGTCTGCGTGACAGCGGTCGGCGCCTGCTCATCGCTGCGTCCACCTCGCCACGCGAACTGCCTGTGAAACTCGCCGACCTCAAGTCACGCCTGACCCTGGCGCTGATCTTCCAGATGCGCCCACTTTCCGATGAAGACAAATTGCGTGCGCTGCAATTGCGCGCGTCACGTCGCGGGTTGCATCTGACGGATGAAGTCGGGCACTTCATTCTGACGCGTGGCACGCGCAGCATGAGCGCGCTGTTCGATCTCCTCGAGCAGCTTGATCAGGCTTCATTGCAGGCGCAACGCAAGCTGACCATTCCCTTTCTCAAGGAAACACTCGGCTGGTAGTAGTGGGCTTTTGCCAGCTTTTAGGCGCCAGAAAACCCGCGTATCTGCAGCGATCCACCGGCTAGGCGAGTTACGCGCTTAGATGTAAACGCGAAACCGGGAAGTCACATAAAGTTCGATTGAATTTGCAAATGAGGACGATAGCGGGCATAGTCTCGGCTTCTTTACAACTATCAGCCACGGTCGTGCCCATGCTAAAGCGCTTCGCACCCCTCGTGCCTCTCGCACTCGTTACCCTGTTATTCGGTTGTGCTGCTCATTCTCCGGTTCAAGAGCCGCCGCAACAGGTCAAGAATTCTGCTACCGCCCAGTCTTCCGTTATTTACCAGGAAGAGCTGGATACCGAAAAAGAACTCAACCAGTTCAATGGCAGCAAGCCTTATCAGCTGCCTGTCCTGGCTGACAGCATCCTCGAACGCGGCATGTCCCTGATCGGTACCCGTTACCGTTTCGGCGGTACCTCTGAAGCCGGCTTCGATTGCAGCGGTTTCATTGGTTACCTGTTCCGCGAGGAGGCGGGCATGAATCTGCCGCGCTCCACTCGCGAAATGATCAACGTCGATGCGCCGCTGGTTTCGCGCAGTAACCTTGAGCCGGGTGATCTGCTGTTCTTCGCCACCAATGGTCGTCGCGGTCGTGTCAGTCACGCCGGGATCTATCTGGGTGACAACCAGTTCATTCACTCCAGCAGTCGTCGCAGCGGCGGTGTTCGCATCGACAGCCTGGGTGACAGCTACTGGAGCAAGACCTTCATCGAAGCCAAGCGTGCACTCGCCATGGCTCCGACTGTGGTCACCGCTCGCAAGTAATCCCGATGTCGCTGCGTTCGCGGCGACAGCACGGTGCGGCAACGGAATAGACGTAAACTTTACAAGGTGAAGTTAAAGTCTTACTTGAAGTTTGCCGCGTAGCCGCTAGAATCCTGAATCTATATTGATGGCAAACCGCCTGCGTGATGACGCAGGCGGTTTTGTTTCTGTCCATTCGGCAGAGAAAGCCGCAGCCAGATCAGGATGTTCTGCTTATGACGATGTCGGCCCGCCTCACCTTGATCCTTTGCGCCGCGCTGCTCAGCGCCTGCGCCAGCCGCACACCGCCGCCAGCCCCCGTGGTTCGCGCGCCAATCGTGTTCGCGCCTTCCCAGGCTTTTTCTCCTGTTGCTGAAGACGTGCTGTTCCGCGCCCTCGGCCTGGTCGGCACGCCGTATCGCTGGGGCGGCAATACGCCAGATTCGGGCTTTGATTGCAGTGGTCTGATCGGTTTCGTCTACCGCGACGCGGCGGGAATTTCGCTGCCACGCTCCACCCGGGAAATGATCGTCATGCAGGCGCCGAATGTCGGCAAGGAAGGCTTGCAGACGGGCGACCTGATCTTCTTCGCCACCAACGGCGGCTCGCAGGTCAGTCATGCGGGGATTTACGTCGGCGAGGGGCGCTTCGTGCATGCGCCGGCCACGGGCGGCACGGTCAAGCTCGACAGTCTGTCTAAGGCTTATTGGCAGAAGGCGTATCTGAGCGCCAAGCGGGTGTTGCAGCCGGGGCAGCTGGCGCATAACCCCTAGCGCGTTGCATAACTAAATGTGGGAGCGAGCCTGCTCGCGAAGGCGGAGTGTCAGTCGACAATGATTTGACTGATAAACCGCTTTCGCGAGCAGGCTCGCTCCCACATTTTTTGCTTCGCGCTTAGCTCACTTGCTGGCCGAAACGCGCCAAATTTTGTTCCCGACATCATCCGCCACCAGCAAGCCACCTTGCTGATCGATCACCACGCCCACCGGGCGGCCCAGCGCGTTTTCGTCCTTGTCGAGGAAGCCGGTCAGCACATCCACCGGTTGCCCGGTCGGCTTGCCGCCAGTGAACGGCACGAAGATCACTTTGTAGCCACTGTGCGGTTTGCGATTCCACGAGCCGTGCTGGCCAATGAACGCGCCTTCCTTGAATTGCGCCGGCAGGCTGTTGCCCTCGGCGAAAGTCAGACCCAGCGAAGCCGTGTGCGGGCCGACGGCGTAATCCGGCGCGATGGCCTTGGCCACCAGATCCGGATTCTGCGGTTTGACTCGCTCATCGACGTGTTGACCGTAATAGCTGAATGGCCAGCCATAGAAGCCGCCGTCCTTGACCGAGGTGATGTAGTCCGGCACCAGATCGCTGCCGATTTCGTCACGCTCGTTGACCGCTGTCCACAATGCGCCGCTGGTGGGTTCCCAGGCGAGGCCGTTGGGGTTGCGGATACCCGAGGCGAAGATCCGGTGATTGCCGGTTGCGCGATCGACTTCCCAGATCGCGGCGCGGCCTTCTTCCTGATCCAGACCGTTTTCGCCGACGTTACTGTTCGAGCCGACGGTGACGTACAACTTGCTGCCGTCCTTGCTGGCGATGACGTTCTTGGTCCAGTGGTGATTCAACGTGCCGCCGGGCAAGTCGACAACTTTGATCGGTTGGGTCTTGATCTCGGTGGCGCCCGGCTCGTAATTGAAACGCAGCAGGCGGTCGGTGTCGGCTACGTACAAATCGTTGCCAACCAGCGTCATGCCAAACGGCGAGTTGAGATTCTGCAGGAACACCGTGCGGGTTTCTGCGACGCCATCGTGGTCGGCGTCGCGCAGCAGGGTGATGCGGTTCGGGCTGGGCACGCCGGCGCCGGCCTTGCCCATGACTTTCTTCATCACCCAGCCGCGAATGCCTTTGCTGTCGTCAGGCTTGGGCGGCGCGTTGGTTTCCGCCACCAGCACATCGCCGTTTGGCAGCACATAGAGCCAGCGCGGGTGATCAAGGCTTTCGGCAAACGCGGCGACCTGGGTACCGGCCACTGCGGTCGGTTTCGTGCCGTCCGGCCAGCCCACCGCCGGGGCGATGTTGACTGTCGGGATCAGCGTCTTGTTCGGTTCGGGCAATTTCGGCGACGGGCCGGTGCCGTCGGAGACTTGCAGGCTGGAGGTTTCACCGCAGGCGGCGAGCCCGCCTGCGACGGCGATGATAAGAGCGAGTTGGGCCTTGCGCATTGCTGATCTTCCCTATGAATGCATTCCTAAACATAGAGGAGGGCGCAGGCCCGATGGTTCAACTGCTCAACCGCGGGCTTCCTTGAACAGCACGGCGATGCCCGGATGATAGTTGCCCGCGTCGCTGTGCAATTTGCGATAGGCGTAGGGGAAATACCAGGCCACTGCGCAGGTGTGTTCCTTTTGCAGGTCGTCGACCATGTCCTGCAGTTCTTCGGGGCTGGCGCTGTGCTGGGCTTTTTGCGGAGCGACGAAGAGGCAGCCGAGCTTCAGATCGCTGGCGTAGCTGATGCGTTTGGCATCCACGGTGATGTCGAGCAGGGCCTGGGTCAGGTTGAGGTTGTTGACCCGTGGCCAGCGTTGCGTGGCCTGAATGAACGCGCGGTCTTCGGCGCCGGCAATCAGCAGGTCCGCGCGGGCATTGCGCTCGCCTTCTTCGTTCTGTTTGCGCGTGGCGGTGTCGGTCAGCGTGACCATTTCCGCCATCCACGCCGCTGCCGATAGCAGGCCGAGATTGGCTTTCTCGTCGTGCCAGTACGGCGTGTCGTTGTCGCCGCGTACTGTGTTGTAGCGATCGATACAGTCAAACCAGCGTTCCAGCACCGGGCGCAGAAATTCCAGGCGCGGGTTGCTGATGATCATGCCTTGCATCGTCGTCATCCTTATTGTTGTAGTGGGCTTTTTGAAAAAAGCATGGCTCTTTGATATCACTTGTCACAGTCTGGCACAAGATTGCCGCTGCACAATTGATCAGCGGCAGTTATTCGCGCCCGAAGCGCCTCTTCAATTGACGCTCCACCCCCAACCCTCTAACCTTCGCCGCTTGTTTCAGGTGCTCTGTGGCCCCGCGTCGACAGAGTGAAACAGGGAAGCCGGTGAGGGTGGACTTCAAGCGAAGCCACGACGATCCCGGCGCTGCCCCCGCAACGGTAAATGAGTGAAAACTGCGCCTTGAGCCACTGCCTCGAAAGAAGCGGGAAGGCGCGCAGTCAGGCGAACCGCCGCTCATGAGCCCGGAGACCGGCCTGATCCATCTCAGCGGCATCACGGTGGGCGATGCCAGGCTTTTTGCCGTCTATTCTTGTGCCTGCCCGCCGTTATCCAGCCTCAACGGAGAGCTCCCCCATGACTGATTCCCCCGAGCGTGACGAACGCCATCTGGCGCGCATGCAGCGCAAGAAAGCCGTGATCGACGAACGCATCGCCAATTCGCCCGACGAGTGCGGCCTGGTGCTGGTGTTGACCGGCAATGGCAAAGGCAAAAGCAGCTCGGCGTTCGGCATGCTCGCCCGTGCCATGGGCCACGGCATGCAGTGCGGCGTGGTGCAGTTCATCAAGGGCCGCAACAGCACTGGCGAAGAATTGTTCTTCCGCCGCTTCCCCGAGCAGGTGCGTTTCCACGTCATGGGCGAAGGCTTCACCTGGGAAACCCAGGATCGTCAGCGCGACATCGCCGCAGCGACTGCCGCTTGGGAAGTCTCGCGCGAATTGTTGCGCGACCCTTCGATCGGTCTGGTGGTGCTCGATGAATTGAATATCGCCCTCAAGCACGGCTACCTCGATCTCGATCAGGTGCTCAGCGATTTGCAGGCGCGTCCGCCGATGCAACACGTGGTCGTTACCGGTCGCGGCGCCAAGCCGGAAATGATCGAGATGGGCGACACAGTTACCGAAATGGGCATGCTCAAACACGCCTTCCAGGCCGGAATCAAAGCGCAGAAAGGCGTCGAACTTTGAAGCAATCACGTCACTGCCCGGCGGTGCTGATCGCCGCGCCGGCCTCCGGTCAGGGCAAGACCACCGTCACCGCAGCGCTCGCCCGATTGCATCGCAATCAGGGGCGCAAGGTCCGCGTATTCAAGTGCGGGCCGGATTTTCTCGACCCGATGATCCTCGAGCGCGCCAGCGGTGCACCGGTGTATCAACTGGACATGTGGATGGTCGGCGAGCAGGAAAGTCGCCGGCTGTTGTGGGAAGCCGCCGCCGAGGCCGACCTGATTCTGATCGAGGGCGTGATGGGCCTGTTCGACGGCACGCCATCCAGCGCTGATCTGGCGCGCCACTTCGGCGTACCGGTGCTTGGGGTGATCGACGGTACCGCCATGGCGCAGACCTTTGGTGCTTTGGCGCTGGGCCTGGCGAAGTATCAGCCGGACTTGCCGTTCGCTGGCGTGCTGGCCAACCGCGTTGGCACCTTGCGCCACGCGCAATTGCTCGAAGGCAGCCTCACCGAAGGTCTGCGCTGGTACGGCGCACTGTCCCGCGAGACCGGCATCGAATTGCCGAGCCGCCACCTGGGCCTGGTTCAGGCCAGCGAATTGAATGATCTGGACCTGCGTCTCGACGCGGCCGCCGATGCGCTCGCCAGCAGTTGCCAAGTTGCACTGCCACCGGCCGTTGAATTCGCCGCGCCTGACGTCATCGCCGCCGAACCTCTATTAAAAGGTGTGCGCATCGCCGTCGCCCGCGATGAAGCGTTTGCCTTCACCTATGGCGCCAGTCTCGATCTGCTGCGGGCGATGGGCGCCGAGCTGCAGTTCTTCTCGCCGATCCGCGACACGCAATTGCCCGAGGCGGACAGCCTGTATTTGCCGGGCGGCTATCCAGAGCTGCATCACGTCGCGCTGGCGCAGAACATCTCGATGCTTGCAGCAATCCGCGCGCACCACGCGGCGGGCAAGCCGTTGCTCGCTGAATGTGGCGGGATGCTTTATCTGCTTGATTCGTTGACCGATGTCGAAGGTACTCGTGCTGAGCTGGTCGGTTTGCTCAAGGGCGATGCAGTGATGCAGAAGCGTCTGGCGGCGCTGGCGTTGCAAGCGGTTGAGCTGCCGGAAGGGGAGTTGCGCGGGCATACCTACCATCATTCGCTGACCACCACCGAGCTGACGCCGATTGCCCGTGGGCTGAGTCCCAATGGCGGGCGCGGCGCTGAGGCGGTTTATCGCGAGGGGCGGATGACGGCTTCCTATGTGCACTTTTATTTTCCGTCCAATCCGACCGCAATTGCTGCATTGTTTGCGCCAGACCGTGAGGCCGCCTTCGCGAGCAGGCTCGCTCCCACAATGGATCACCTGAACCCTGTGGGAGCGAGCCTGCTCGCGAAAGGGCCATGACCGACAACACTTTCTCCGAAGCCGAACGCGCAGCGGTCTACAAAGCCATCGCCGAACGTCGCGACATGCGCCATTTCACTGGCGGAAGCGTCGAGCCGCAGTTGCTGCGTCGTCTGCTCGAAGCCGCTCATCAAGCGCCAAGCGTCGGCCTGATGCAGCCGTGGCGCTTCATTCGTATCAGCGATCGTGCTTTGCGCGGGCAGATCCGCGATCTCGTCGAAGACGAACGTATCCGCACCGCCGAAGCCCTTGGCGAGCGCAGCGATGAGTTCATGCAGCTCAAAGTCGAAGGCATCAACGATTGCGCCGAAGTGTTGGTGGCGGCGCTGATGGACGATCGCGAGAAACACATTTTCGGTCGGCGCACGTTGCCGGAAATGGACATGGCTTCACTGTCCTGCGCGATCCAGAATCTGTGGCTGGCCTCCCGCGCTGAAGGTCTGGGCATGGGCTGGGTCTCGCTGTTCGAGCCGCAGGCCCTGGCGGATTTGCTCAAATTGCCGGCCGGTGCCAAGCCGCTGGCGGTGTTGTGTCTCGGCCCGGTCAAGGAGTTCTATCCGGCGCCGATGCTGGTGCTTGAAGGCTGGGCGCAGGCGCGACCGCTGAACGAGTTGCTGTACGAAAATTATTGGGGAGTGAGTCAATGAGTGTGGCGTTGCTGAGTGTCGCTGCGGTAGCGCTGGATGCGCTGCTCGGTGAACCGAAACGCTGGCATCCGCTGGTGGCGTTCGGCAATTTTGCCGGGCGCATCGAGCAACGCTTCAACGCCGGCGGTCGTGGTTGGCGCAGCCATGGTGTGACCGCATGGGTGCTCGCAGTGCTGCCGCTGACCCTGCTCGCCACGGCACTTTCCTGGGCACCCTATGTGGGCTGGATCGTCGAGATCCTCGCGCTGTATTGCGCCCTCGGCATGCGCAGCCTCGGCGAACATATTGCGCCGGTCGCGGCTGCGTTGCGCGCCGATGATCTGGACGAGGCGCGCAAGCGCGTCGGCTATCTGGTCAGCCGCCAGACCGATGAACTCGACAGCACTGCGGTGGCCCGCGCCGCGACTGAGTCGGTGCTGGAGAACGGCAGCGATGCGGTATTCGCTGCGCTGTTCTGGTTTGTCGTCGCCGGCGCACCGGGCGTGGTCCTGTATCGCCTGAGCAATACCCTGGATGCGATGTGGGGTTATCGCAACGAACGCTTCGAACGTTTCGGCTGGGCGGCGGCGAAAATCGACGACGTGTTGAACTACATTCCTGCGCGTCTTGTGGCATTGACCTACGCACTGCTCGGCAAAACCCGACTCGCACTGAAGTGCTGGCGCACCCAGGCGCCGAAATGGGACAGCCCCAACGCCGGCCCGGTGATGGCGGCCGGTGCCGGTGCGCTGGGCGTCGAGTTGGGTGGCCCGGCGATCTATCACGGCGAACTGCATGAGCGCCCGCAACTGGGCGAAGGTGCGCCGGCCGATGCCGATTCCATCGAGCGTGGCTGGCAATTGGTCCAGCGCGGCGTATGGTTGTGGCTGCTGATGCTTTGCCTGGGGGCGGAATTTTATGCTTGAGCACGGTGGCCGACTGCGCAAGGCTGCACTCGATTACGGGATCGCCGAGGCCGACTGGCTCGACCTGTCCAGCGGCCTCGCGCCGTGGCCGTTCCCGATCCCGGAGATTCCGCTGCGCGCCTGGGCGCGCTTGCCGGAAACCGATGACGGACTGGAACAGGCGGCCTGCGATTACTACGGCGCCGCGCAGGTGTTGCCGGTGGCCGGTTCGCAAATGGCCATCCAGTTGCTGCCGCGTTTGCGCCGGGCCGGCAAGGTTGGCGTGTTGTCGCCGTGCTATGCCGAGCATGCCGAAGCCTGGCGGCGCAGCGGTTACATCGTCCGTGAAGTGCTCGAGCAGGAAGTCGAATTCTTTCTCGACAGCCTCGATGTACTGGTGGTGGTCAATCCGAATAATCCGACCGGTCTGAGCCTGACCCCGGCGCGCCTGCTCGACTGGCATGCGCGGCTGGCGCAACGCGGCGGCTGGCTGGTGGTCGACGAAGCGTTCATGGACAACACGCCGCAACTGAGCCTGGCGCCCTATGCGCATCAGGTCGGGCTGGTGGTGTTGCGTTCGTTCGGCAAGTTTTTCGGCCTGGCCGGGGTGCGCCTCGGTTTCGTTCTGGCCGAACGCAAGTTGCTCAAACTGCTCGCCGAACAGGTCGGGCCGTGGGCAGTGAGCGGGCCGACGCGGGTGCTCGGTACGGCGTGCCTGCAAGACACCGAGGGGCATACCCGTCAGCGGATCCGCAGCGATGAAGCGAGCGAACGGCTGGTGGCGCTGCTGACCCGTTGCGGTTTTGCACCGCAGGGCGGCTGCGCACTGTTTCAGTGGCTGATCACCGAGCACGCCGAGGCGCTGCACGAATTCCTCGCCCGGCGCGGCATCCTCCTGCGCCTGTTCAGCCACAACAGCAGCGTGCGTTTCGGCCTGCCAGCGGATGCCGCGCAAGCGCTGCGTCTCGAACAGGCTTTGCAAGCGTTCGCCAAGGACCACCCATGACCACTCTGATGGTGCAAGGCACCACCTCCGATGCCGGCAAAAGCACACTGGTGACGGCCCTGTGCCGCTGGGCCACCCGCGAGGGCGTGGCGGTGGTGCCGTTCAAACCGCAGAACATGGCGCTCAACAGCGCAGTGACCGCTGACGGCGGCGAGATCGGCCGCGCGCAGGCAGTGCAGGCGCAAGCGGCCGGTCTCGAGCCGCACACCGACATGAATCCGGTATTGCTCAAGCCCAACAGCGACACCGGCGCGCAAGTGATCATTCATGGCCGCGCGGTGACGACGATGAACGCCGTCGCTTATCACGATTACAAGGCCATCGCGATGCAAGCGGTGCTCGCTTCCCATGCGCGGCTCAGCGCGGAGTATCCGCTGGTGATGGTCGAAGGCGCCGGTTCGCCAGCGGAGATCAACCTGCGTGCCGGCGACATCGCCAATATGGGCTTTGCCGAGGCAGTGGATTGCCCGGTTGTGCTGATCGCCGACATCAATCGCGGCGGCGTATTTGCGCATTTGGTCGGCACGCTGGAATTGCTCTCACCGAGCGAACAGGCGCGAGTCAAAGGCTTCATCATCAACCGCTTTCGCGGCGATATCGCCTTGCTGCAACCGGGCCTCGACTGGCTGGAGCAGCGCACCGGCAAACCGGTGGTGGGCGTGTTGCCCTACGTGATGGACCTGCACCTTGAGGCCGAGGACGGCATCGACCAACGCCAGACCGACAAGGCCGAGCAAGTGTTGAAAGTGGTGGTGCCGGTGCTGCCGCGCATCAGCAATCACACCGACTTCGACCCGCTGCGTCTGCATCCGCAGGTCGATCTGCAATTTGTCGGCCCTGGGCAGGCAATTCCCGCCGCCGATCTGATCATCCTGCCGGGCTCGAAAAGCGTGCGCAGTGATCTGGCTTATCTACGCGCCAATGGTTGGGACGCAGCAATCAATCGGCATCTGCGCTACGGCGGCAAGGTGCTGGGGATTTGCGGCGGCCTGCAGATGCTCGGTGAACAGGTGCACGACCCGCTCGGGCTCGAGGGCGCTGCCGGCTCCAGCGCCGGTCTGGGGCTGCTGGCGTTCGAAACGCAGCTCGAAGCCGAGAAGCAACTGCGCAATGTGCGCGGTCGACTGGCGCTGGAAGACGCCGCGGTCAGCGGTTATGAAATCCATGCTGGCGTAACCACCGGGCCGGCGCTGGAAAACCCGGCGGTGCATCTGGACGACGGTCGTTGCGATGGTGCGCAAAGTGCCGATGGCCAAGTGTTCGGCACCTATCTGCACGGCTTGTTCGAATCCCCCGAGGCGAGCGCGGCGTTGTTGCGCTGGGCGGGCTTGAGTGATGTGCAAGAGGTCGATTACCACGGCTTGCGCGAGCGTGATATCGAGCGGCTGGCGGATCTGGTGGAGAAGCATCTGGATACCGGGCTGCTGCGCCAGCTCTGCGGGATTTGAGTTGTCCGGGCTGGCCTCTTCGCAAGCAGGCTCGCTCCCACAGGGAACTGCGATCAACGGTGGGAGCGAGCCTGCTCGCGAAGGGGCCGGTTGCCTTACCACACATTTTTGGATGAACCCATGCTCCAATTGATCCTCGGCGGCGCCCGCTCCGGCAAGAGTCGTCTGGCGGAAAAACTCGCCAGTGACAGCCGTCTGGCGGTGACCTACATCGCCACCAGCCAGCCGCTGGACGGCGAAATGAACCAGCGCGTTGCCCATCACCGCGCACGCCGCCCGGTCGAATGGGCGTTGATCGAAGAGCCGCTGGAACTGGCCCGCGTGCTGCGCGAATCCGCCGGCGCCGAGCGCTGCCTGCTGGTCGATTGCCTGACCCTGTGGCTGACCAACCTGCTGATGCTCGACGACGCTGAACGTCTCGCCGCCGAGCGTGAAGCCTTACTCGACTGCCTGGCGTCGTTGCCGGGTGAAATCATTTTTGTCAGCAACGAGACCGGAATGGGTGTCGTGCCGCTGGGCGAATTGACTCGCCGCTATGTCGATGAAGCCGGTTGGCTGCATCAAGCTCTGGCCGAGCGCTGTCAGCGAGTTGTCCTGACCGTCGCCGGCCTGCCCCTGACTTTGAAAGGACCTGCGTTATGAGCCCGACCTGGTGGCTGAACCCGTGCAAAACCGTGAACTCGGACATCATCGCGCAAGCGACCGAGCGCCAGCAGCAACTGACCAAACCGGCCGGTTCGCTGGGGCGCCTTGAATCGGTGGCCGTGCAACTGGCCGGTCTGCAAGGTCAGCTCAAGCCAACGCTGGATCAAGTCTGGATCGCGATTTTCGCTGGCGATCATGGCGTGGTGGCGGAGGGTGTTTCGGCTTATCCGCAGGAAGTCACCGGGCAGATGCTGCTGAATTTCGTCAGCGGCGGCGCGGCGATCAGCGTGCTGGCGCGTCAGATCGGTGCGCAACTGGAAGTGGTCGATCTGGGCACGGTGAATCCGGCGCTGAACCTGCCCGGCGTGCGCCATCTGAACATTGGTGCGGGAACGGCGAATTTCGTCCAGGGCGCAGCGATGACTCAGGCGCAGGGCGAATTGGCTTTGCAGGCCGGTCGCGAAAGCGTGTCGCGCGCGAAAGCCGCCGGTACCCAGTTGTTCATCGGCGGCGAGATGGGCATCGGCAACACCACGGCGGCCAGTGCGCTGGCCTGTGCCTTGCTCGATTGCCCGGTGGCGCACCTGACCGGTCCCGGTACCGGGCTGAATGCCGCTGGCGTCAGCCACAAGGCGCAAGTCATCGAGCGCGCGCTGGCGCTGCATGTCACGCAGCGTGGCGATGCCTTGCAGACGCTGTTGAATCTCGGCGGTTTCGAGATTGCCGCGTTGGTCGGCGCTTATCTGGCCTGCGCGCAGGAAGGCATCGCGGTGCTGGTCGACGGATTTATCTGTACCGTCGCCGCGCTGGTCGCAGTGCGCTTGAATCCGGCCTGTCATGAATGGCTGTTGTTCGGCCATCGCGGTGCCGAGCCAGGCCATCGTCATGTGCTGGAAACCTTGAGCGCCGAACCGTTGCTGGAACTCGGCCTGCGTCTGGGCGAGGGCAGTGGCGCGGCGTTGGCGGTGCCGTTGTTGCGTCTGGCCTGTGACCTGCACGGGCAAATGGCGACGTTCGCCGAAGCGGCCGTCGCGGATCGCCCGGCGTGAGCCTGCGTCTGGATCTGCTGCGCCACGGCGAAACGGAGCTCGGCGGTGGCTTGCGCGGTAGCCTCGACGATGCGCTGACTGAAAACGGCTGGACGCAGATGCGTGCAGCGGTGGTCGAAGGCGGGCCGTGGAATCGCATTGTGAGCTCGCCATTGCAGCGTTGCGCGCGCTTTGCCGCCGAACTTGGCGAGCAATTGAACCTGTCCGTGCATCTGGACAAGGAGCTGCAAGAGCTGCATTTCGGCGCGTGGGAAGGGCAGAGCGCGGCGGCGTTGATGGAAACGGATGCCGAAGCGCTGGGGCTGTTCTGGGCTGATCCCTATGGCTTCACGCCGCCGCAAGGCGAGCCAGTCAGCGCGTTTTCCGCACGGGTGTTGGCGGCAGTTGCGCGGTTGCATGCGGCGTACGCCGGTGAACGGATTCTGCTGGTCAGCCACGCCGGCGTGATGCGCTTGTTGCTGGCGCAGGCACGAGAGCTGCCGCGCGAACAGTTGCTCAATGTCGAAGTCGGCCACGGCGCGCTGTTTGCGCTGACCGTCGAGGGCGACGGCGCACTCAAGGAAGGCCACTGAGATGTTGCCGCTGTGGATCGCCTTGCAGTTTCTCAGCAGCCTGCCGATTCGCCTGTCAGGCATGCCCGAGCCGCAACAGCTTGGCCGTTCGCTGCTGTTTTATCCGCTGGTGGGATTGCTGTTCGGGCTGATCCTCTATGCGTTGAATCTGCTGTTGGCCGGCGCGCCGTTGTTGCTGCATACGGCGCTGTTGCTGACCGTGTGGGTATTGCTCAGCGGCGCGCTGCATCTCGATGGCTTGGCGGACAGCGCCGATGCCTGGCTCGGGGGTTTTGGTGATCGTGAACGTACGCTGACGATCATGAAAGATCCGCGCAGCGGGCCGATCGCGGTGGTCACGCTGGTGCTGGTGTTGTTGCTCAAATTTGCCGCGTTGCTGGCACTGATCGAACAAGGGCATACCCTGGCGCTGATCGTCGTCCCGGTGCTCGGGCGGGCGGCGCTGTTGGGTTTGTTTCTGACTACGCCGTATGTGCGTGCGGGTGGCTTGGGTCAGGCACTGGCCGATCATCTGCCGCGTAAAGCGGGGTGGTGGGTGCTTGGGGTGAGTGCCCTGGGCTGCTTGTTTGTCGCCGGTTTCGGCATCTTGCTGATTTCGCTGGTTGGGTGTGTCTGGCTGCGGCGTTTGATGATACGGCGGTTGGGTGGGACTACCGGGGACACGGCGGGGGCGCTGCTGGAATTGCTGGAGATGGGGGTGTTGGTGGGGCTCGCTTTGGTCTGAAGGATTTGCGTAGATGATGCCGGCCCCTTCGCGAGCAGGCTCGCTCCTACCTTCGAAATGCAATCCCCTGTGGGAGCGAGCCTGCTCGCGAAGGCGGCCTCACCGGCAGCAATGATGTTCAGAATAAACTCATGTGTAACTTGATTTAACACACTCGCGGGTATATACACGCATCATGCTTCCTTCTCAGTGTTTGTGCACCAACCTGCGTCGCGCCGCGCGTGGCGTCAGCAGGCATTACGACGGCGCTCTCGATGGCTTCGGGATCAACGTTGCCCAGTATTCTCTGCTGTGCAATCTGCAGCGGCTGGAGCAGCCGAGCATTTCCGAACTGGCCGAAGCCATGGGTCTGGATCGCAGCACTTTGGGACGCAATTTGCGGGTGCTCGAGGGCGAAGGTCTGGTGGCGCTGGCCGAAGGCGAGGACATGCGCAACCGCATCGTCCGGCTCACCGAAACCGGTGTGCAGCGCCTGGCAGCGGCATTGCCGGCGTGGGAAGCGGCGCAACAGCGGCTGATCGACCGTCTCGGTGCCGAGAAGCGCGAAACCTTGCTCAAATTGCTCGACGAACTGGCCTGACGCCGGTTTCTTCGAGTTCAAGCGGGTATATACCCGCGATTGGAGAATAACAATGACAACGATGTGGCGTACTTGCGGTTGGGTGTTGCTGGGGAGCGCGCTGATCCTGGCGTTGTCATTGGGCGTGCGCCACGGTTTTGGTCTGTTCCTGTCGCCGATGAGCGCGCAATTCGGCTGGGGGCGCGAGGTCTTTGCCTTCGCCATCGCCCTGCAGAACCTGATCTGGGGCTTGGCGCAGCCGTTCACCGGCGCGCTGGCTGATCGTTTCGGCGCGGCGAAAGTGGTGCTGGTCGGCGGCGTGCTTTACGCGCTGGGCCTGGTGTTCATGGGCCTGTCCGACTCGGCGGTGACTTTGTCGCTGAGCGCCGGCCTGTTGATCGGCATTGGTTTGTCCGGCACTTCGTTCTCGGTAATTCTCGGCGTGGTCGGCCGCGCCGTGCCGGCCGACAAACGCAGCATGGGCATGGGCATTGCCAGCGCTGCCGGTTCGTTCGGCCAGTTCGCCATGTTGCCGGGCACCCTCGGCTTGATCGGCTGGCTGGGCTGGTCCGCTGCATTGCTGGTGCTGGGCCTGCTGGTGGCTATGATCGTGCCGCTGGTGAGCATGCTCAAAGACAAGCCGCTGCCGGTTCTCGGCCACGAACAAACCCTCTCCGAAGCACTGCGCGAAGCCTGCTCGCATTCCGGTTTCTGGCTGCTGGCGTTCGGCTTTTTTGTCTGTGGGTTTCAGGTGGTATTCATTGGTGTGCATCTGCCGGCGTATCTGGTCGATCAGCATCTGCCGGCGACCGTCGGCACCACGGTGCTGGCCTTGATCGGCCTGTTCAACATTTTCGGCACTTACACCGCTGGCTGGCTCGGTGGCCGCATGTCCAAACCGCGTCTGCTGACGGCGTTGTACCTGCTGCGCGCGGTGGTCATTGTGCTGTTCCTGTGGTTACCGGTGACGACCACGTCGGCTTATCTGTTCGGCATGGCCATGGGTTTTCTGTGGCTGTCGACGGTGCCGTTGACCAACGGTACGGTGGCGACCTTGTTCGGCGTGCGCAATTTGTCCATGCTCGGCGGCATCGTCTTTCTGTTCCATCAGCTCGGCTCGTTCCTTGGCGGCTGGCTGGGAGGGGTGGTGTATGACCGCACCGGGAGTTATGACTTGATCTGGCAAGTGGCGGTTCTCTTGAGCCTGCTGGCAGCGGCGTTGAACTGGCCGGTACGCGAGCGTCCGGTGGCGCGCCTGCAAGCCGCTGCGAGCGCCGCATGAGCAGGATCTGCGCGCGATTCGCCGTCACCGCAGTGGCTGCTGCGCTCTTGGCGCTGGTGTGGTGGGGCTGGCAGCGCGGCGGGCTGGCGCTGATGCAATTGGGCATGAGCATTTGCTAGATCGCAGCGTGGCGAGTAACGTCAAAGCCTGATGACTGCCCAAGGAAGTTCGACATGTTGATGCGCTGGTGTGCTGTTCCCGCGTTGCTGATGGCGTTGACTGGCCTGGCCCAGGCCGCCGATTGTCCTGAGCTGCTGCAAGGCTCGCTGCCCAAGCTGCGCGCCAAGGAATCCATCGATCTTTGCAAGCAGTACGCCGACAAACCGCTGGTGGTGGTCAATACCGCCAGCTTCTGCGGTTTCGCTCCACAGTTCGAAGGGCTCGAGGCGCTGAACAAACGCTACAAGGCGCAAGGCCTGGAGATGCTTGGCGTGCCGTCGAATGACTTCAAGCAGGAATCCAAGGACAGCGCGGAAACCGCCAAGGTCTGCTACGCCAACTATGGCGTGACCTTCAACATGACCGAGCCGCAGAAAGTTCGCGGCGACGACGCCACGCATCTGTTTCAGGTTCTGGCCGCGCAGAGCAATGCGCCGAAGTGGAATTTCTACAAGTACGTGGTGGATCGGCAGGGCAAGGTCGTGGCGAGTTTTTCCAGTTTGACCAAACCGGATGATCCCGAGTTTATCGCTGCGATCGAGAAGGCAATCGCCTCCAAACCGCTGAAGCCCTGAAGCCTTGTGATGATCCTGTAGGAGCTGACGAGTGCAACGAGGCTGCGATCTTTTGAACCTCTAATTCAAGATCAAAAGATCGCAGCCTCGTTGCACTCGTCAGCTCCTACGGGTTGTACAAATTTTCAGGCAAGAAAAAGCCCCGCCTCTGTAAAGAGAGCGGGGCTTTTTCGTGGGCGAGGGGTTAGCCTCGCCACGGTGCATCAGAAGCGGTAAGTCGCGCCGACACCGAAGCCGTTTGCCGAGTTTTCATACTTGGCATCGTAAGTCTGGCCACGAGCATTTTCGTTGCGAATCTTGACCGACTCTTCTTTCAGGTACGAGTACGCGACGTCGATGGTCAGGTCGTCGGTCGGGCTCCAGCCGGCACCGATACTGAAGATGGTGCGGTCGCCAGTCGGGATACGAGGCGAGCGGTCTTCGTTGTTGGTCGGCGACTGGTCGAAGGTCAGACCGGTACGCAGTACCCATTCCTTGTTCAACTGGTACGAGGTACCCACTGCGTAGGCCCAGGAGTCATGCCAGTTCTGGTCTTCGTTGATCGAACCGAACTGACCGGCCAGCAGAGGCTGCACGCCGGAGTTTTTCACGGTGATCTTGTCCAGTTGGCTCCAGCGAGTCCAGGTGGTGCCGGCATAGACGTTCCAGCGATCGTTGATCGCCTGGGTGACCGACAGGTCCACGGATTCCGGTGTGGTGATCTTCAGCGAAGCGTCGTACTTCTGGTTGGCGCCGACACCCACGAGCGCCAGTGCGCCGTAGTTGACCTTGGTGTCGCCTTCGAGCTTGTAATCGACCTTGGAGTGATAGGTCAGGCCCAGGCGGGTGGTGTCGGTGGCCTGGACCAGCAAGCCGACGTTGTAGCCCAGCGCGGTGTCGTCACCCTTGATCTTGACCTTGCCGTCCGGCAGTGCCTGGGTGATCGAGAGGTTGGATTCCAGCGAGCCGTCGATGCGGTTGATGGTCGGGCCGAAACCGATCGATACCTTGTCGTTGAAGGCGTAGCTGACGGTTGGCTGGAAGGTGATGACTTGTACTTCAGACTTGCTGCCGAAGTACCGGCCGGCGAAGCCATTTTCGTAGTCCGTGATCAGACCGAACGGTACGTACACACCAAGACCGAATGCCCAGTGGTCATCGATCGGTTTTACATAGAAGCCCATAGGTACAGCGGTGAAGGGCACCATGTCGCCTTTGTTGCTGCCGCCATTCGGGCTGGAGCTGGCGTTGCTGATATCGGTGTGTGCATCGACAACGGCGACGCCGCCGGTGACCTGTTCGCGCTTGATGCGCGCCATGCCGGCCGGGTTGCCATAAACAGTGCTTGCGTCGTCGGCAGAAGAAGATCGCCCGGCAAAACCAGTCCCCATCCCACTGATGCTTTGTTCGTTGAGGGCAAAACCTGCCGCGAAGATTTGTGTGGAGGCAAGGGTAACGGCGAGGCTAAGGGTGGTTTTGAGCATGACTTTTTTCATTATTAGAACTCCTGGTGATCACCGGGGCGAAAATTACCAACATTTTCGTCCCAGCGCTATAGCCTGCAAGCCTTGATTTAGAGCGGTTTTGTAGGACAATCCGACCAAAATGGCGACTTGTTGCGAGAACTTGTGAAACCGCTTGGTCAGCAAGCGACCTGATTCAGCGGTGAAACACAGGTTTGCCAGGCATAGGTGAAGTCGCGCAAACGGCCTTGCGGTTGAAAGGTCTGGCGCCAGATGCGCGCCATGCCGAGCAGGTCGGTCGGAGCGGGGAGGGTGGGGTTCTGTTCTTCTACGAGCAGCCAGGCGATGGCCGTGGCGTAACGCAGGTTGACGGTCAGTTCCAGGTGCGGGCCGCTGAGAAACGCGTGCTGGCTGGCCAGGCCGCGCACGAGACTGGCGCGCTCCGGATCGAGCGCCAGATAATCGTCCCAGAGTGCCTGATGGCGATGTTCGGCGATCCGGTAGAGGCCGTGGCCACGGCGGTCATGCAGGGCAGACCCGAGGGCTGACTGGCTTGCAGCAATGCCCAGCAGCAGGGATTCGGCGGTTGCGCAGTGGCGTCCCAGATAGATCAATGTGGGACGGATCACATAGCGGCACAGTTCGCTGGCAGCGATACCCATAACACCCTCGGTTCTTGTTGTTGAGGGCGAGTCCTGAAGGGGCCTTGGCAGCAGTGGATCGACTCAGGCTCGCCGCAAGCGGGTCAAGCCGCTTGAGTTGAAGTGTAGTGTCATATTCAGCGTGTAAAGGTCTGTTTTTAAAATATTTCCGCCACGGCTGTGCGGGCGTTAGACCGGAACATGCTTAGAAGCGCAGCGCTAAAAGTGAAATATCAGGCAATAAAAAGCCCCGCTTTTCAGCAGGGCTTTGCTTTTGCAGCCTGTCCGGCTTTCAGGCAACCAGTGCCTGACGGGTACGCTCGATCACGGCCTGCAGCGGTTCGGCGCTGGAGTATTGATCGGGGTACAAACGCTCGCTGTGACGAGCGATGCCGTGTTCATTGACCACGGTGAAGCTGAAGCAGCCTTTGCGAGCGGCCATGATCAGGCAGTTCATTGGAGCAAAAGCGTTGGTTAGGGTGCGAATGGCATCCTGAGTCTGGATTTGAGTAGACATAGTTATTAGGTGTTCCTACAAATGACACGGATAAGAACCGTGCAACGTTAAAACGTTCCAGTAACGTTGATCACCATTGATCGAACGAAGAACCCGACTGGAACAAAGCAGCCAGTTTGAAGCGCTGATAAGTGAGCGCGCTTGGGCTGGCAGGTAGGTACTTAGGAGGACAGGCATCACAGCGAGGGCAAAGGTTCTGGGCCCGGGGTGAAGATCCTGATCAATTTGCAGGTTGGTTCGGTCAGAGTAAGTGTTCTTCGCAACGCCCTTTGCTTTCGTTCAAAGGCAGCGTCGTCACAAGATTTACCTGGAAACCATCGAGGGGTCGTTCCCGCTTTTTTCGGTAGTGTCTTCCTGTTGGAAGTTGACCGTGGGGAGATGTTCGACCGGAATTGACTTTCAGCTTGGTACTAACGCCGCGGATAGTAACGGATCCTTTCGAGCGAAGCAAATCCCGAAGTAAAAAAGGTTAGGAGGGCATCGTCGCGGTCAACCATTCGTCGGCGGCGACGTTTTTTCATGGGTGCTCTTGACCTTTCCCGCTGCGCAAAATGACCCGAAAAAGCGCACGCATATAACCGGCTCACAGGTACTTGTGCACATTAGTTGCACAGGGCGTAACGCAACTGTCACATCGATCCTGACTCCAGTGGCTGCCTGTATCAAAAGTTTAAGTCAATGAAAAATATCGCCTTTTTTTGTTGGTGAAAAAATCGTCAGTTTGACTGCGAGCCCCATTCCATAAGGCTTTGCGAGGATCGGAGAGCGGTTGTCCACTGACTTATCCACAGCTTCTGTGGATTGTCCCTAGCGCTTGCTCTAGGACGGGCGTGCCGGGTTTTTTTCGACTTTACCTGTAAGAAAAAGAGAGTAAAGTGGCGCGCCTTCCGATCTGTCCCGCAGTGCTTTATGAAGTTTCGCTCAGTATCAGACTCTGTTACCTCCAATCCGACCTCTGCTACCGCTCCCAAGCGTTTTTCCGTACGTGTGGCTGAGTGGCTGCTCGATGCGCCGCGCCTGAGCGACAGTCCCAGCGCCAAACACCTCGCTGGCCGTCTGCTCAAGCAACCGGCCCGTGAAGGTGTGGTCGCTGCACAAAGCCGTCTCGGCCAATTGATCTGTCGGGAGTGCGGCAACGCCCGTGACCGGCGTATCGGTCAGGAGCTGCTGCGTCAGGCCGCCCGCGCCGGTGACCGTCGTGCGCAGCAGGAACTCGGTCTGATCGAAGACTGAGCTGTCCAAGCCCTGACGCCTTGGTTAACCTTCAGGCTTTATCCGATTGGCAGGAGTCGCTATGGCTATGGACTTGACCAGCATATTGCTCGGTCTTGCGGCAGCAGGAGTGCCGCTGCTGGCACTGGCCTGGCAACTGCAACGCCGGGCCAGCAACGCCCGGGCTGACCTGGCCTTGCTCGAAGAGCGCCTGGCCATGGCGCAACTGGCTCAGGACGGCCTCAACGCGCAGCTTGAAGCCAGCCGCGATGAGATCGCCGACCTCGGCCAGGCCAACGCCGCCAAGCAGGCAGACCTCGCCGCCCTGCGCCGTGAAGTCGAATTGCTGCAGATCGAGCGCGATGACGCCCGCGACGCCTCCCACGCCTGGAACCTCGAACGCGCCAACAAAGACGCTGAGTTGCGCCGCCTCGACGCCCACGCGGCCTCGCTGAGTGCCGAACTTCGCGAGCAACAGGAAAGCCATCAACAACGTCTCAACGACCTGCAAGGCTCGCGCGATGAACTGCGCGCGCAATTCGCCGAGCTGGCCGGCAAGATCTTCGATGAGCGTGAGCAGCGCTTTGCCGAAACCAGCCAGCAGCGGCTCGGGCAGTTGCTTGATCCGTTGAAAGAGCGCATCCAGTCCTTTGAAAAACGCGTGGAAGAAAGCTATCAGGCCGAAGCCCGCGAGCGCTTTTCGCTGGCCAAGGAACTGGAGCGTTTGCAGGCGTTGAATCTGCGTTTGAGCGACGAAGCGACTAACCTGACCCGCGCGCTCAAGGGCCAGAAAACCCAAGGCAATTGGGGCGAACTTATCCTTGAGCGCGTTCTTGAGCACGCAGGTCTGGAGAAGGGCCGCGAGTATCAGACACAGGTCAATCTCAAAGGCCCGGACGGCGAACGTTTCCAGCCCGATGTAATCATTTACCTGCCCGGCGACAAACAGGTGGTGGTCGATTCCAAAGTCAGCCTCACCGCGTATCAACAGTATGTTGCGGCAGATGACGACACGTTGGGGCAGATCGCTATCAAGCAGCATGTGTTGTCGCTGCGCAATCACGTCAAAGGTCTGGCCGGCAAGGATTACAAGCGCCTGGAAGGCTTGCACAGCCTCGATTTCGTTCTGCTGTTCGTACCGATCGAAGCGGCATTTTCCGCAGCGTTGCAGGCTGAGCCTGCGCTGTTTCAGGAAGCGTTTGACCGTAATATCGTGATTGTCAGCCCGACTACGCTGCTGGCCACGTTGCGGGTGATCGACAGTCTGTGGAAGCAGGAGCGGCAGAGCCAGAACGCCCGGGAAATCGCCGAGCGCGCGGGTTGGCTGTATGACAAGTTCGTGTTGTTTATTCAGGATCTGGATGAAGTCGGCAATCGCCTGCAGCAGTTGGACAAGGCTTACAGCTCGGCGCGTAACAAGCTGACAGAGGGGCGCGGTAATCTGGTCAGTCGTAGTGAGCAATTGAAGTTGCTCGGTGCGCGGGCGAGCAAGAGTTTGCCGGCGGATTTGCTGGAGCGGGCGATGACGGATGTTGATGGGTTGGTTGAGTTGCCTGAGTAGGCGTCGTTTTTTTGGCTGATTGGGAGTACATATCCGTTGCTGCGGTGATGGCTTATTACGGTTTCGCCCTTACGGCGACTCACTTTTTTTACAAACGCCTAAAAAAAGTAAGCAAAAAAACGCTTGCTCCTACGTTCGGCCCTCGCAGGCTCGGGTTCCTTCGCTCCGGGATCGATCCGGGCGCAGCGGCTACGGTTTGCTTCGCTGCACCTCCTTCCGCTGTGTACGACTGCGTCGTACGGTCGCTGCGCTCCCACGCCCGGATCAATCCCTCCACTCAGCCTTCCGACGTCGCCGGTGGATCAAAAGCAAGATCAAAAGCACTCGAGCTAACGCTCATTGTTGAGTGGTGCGGCTTCGCCGCGGGCAGCTGCGCTGCCTTGCTTTTGCTTTTGTGGGAGCGAGCCTGCTCGCGAAGGCAATCTGCCGACCAACCATTTCACTCAGATATCGACGGTCCAACTGTAGGAGCTGCCGAAGGCTGCGATCTTTTGCTCTTGCTCTTGCTCTTGCTCTTGCTCTTGCTCTTGCTCTTGCTCTTGCTCTTGCTCTTGCTCTTGCTCTTGCTCCTGCTCCTGCTCTTGCTGTTCTGTGGGAGCGAGCCTGCTCGCGAAGGCGTCTGCAAGTTCACCTTCTACAGCGGCAAATACCGACTCAACAGTGCCCGCAACGCCGCCGGCTTCACTGGTTTGGCCAGATAATCCAGGCCCGCCGCATGCACTTGCGCCACGGTCTCCGGGCGTCCATCCGCGCTGATGACCACGCCGGGTACCGGCTCGCCCAGGCGGGTGCGCAACCAGGCCATCAGCTCTGTGCCGGTATCGCCGTGGTCGAGGTGATAGTCGACCAGCGCCAGTTGCGGCCGTACGCCTTCATTCAATATCGCTGCGCATTCTTCGCGGTTGCGCGCCGTCCACACCTGGCAGCCCCAGCGGCTCAACAGGCTGTTCATGCCGATCAGGATGCTGTCTTCGTTATCGATGCACAGCACCTGCGCGCCGCTGAGCATTTTGCTGTTCGGTTCGACCGTGGTGCTCGCCGCAGGCGTTTGCGTGCGCGCCAGCGGTACCGTCACGCTGAACACGCTGCCGCGCCCCGGCCATGAACGGACGCGCAAGGTATGCCCGAGCACGCGGCACAAGCCGTCGGCGATCGCCAGGCCCAGGCCCAGGCCTTTTTCAGCGCGGGTCTGGTGGCTGTCGAGGCGTTTGAATTCTTCGAAAATCACTTGTTGTTTGTCTTCCGGAATGCCCGGGCCGCGATCCCAGACTTCCAGGCACAACTCGTCGCCGCGCCGGCGTACGCCCAGCAGCACCGGGCCTTTGGCGTAGCGGAAAGCGTTGGTGAGGAAGTTCTGCAAGATTCGCCGCAGCAGTTTGATGTCGCTGTCGATGCGCAGCTGACTGCCACGTACGCGGAACGTGAGCTTTTGCTCCTGGGCCAACGCTTTGAATTCGGCGCCGAGGGTGTCGAACAGTTCGTTGACGGCGAAGGCCTTGCGCTCCGGGTTGATCTTGCCGTTTTCCAGGCGCGAGATGTCCAGCAGATCGCTGATCAGGTCTTCCGCCGAACGCAGCGAACTGTCGAGGTGTTGCACCAGTTGTTGCGCCTCTGCGCTCAAGCCTTCGTTCTGGTGGGAGAGAGCGGCGGAGAACAGTCGCGCGGCGTTCAGCGGTTGCATCAAGTCGTGGCTGACGGCGGCGAGGAAGCGGGTTTTCGACTGGTTGGCTGTCTCGGCGTTGCCCTTGGCTTCGGTGAGCGCGACGTTGAGTTGCGACAGTTCCTGGGTGCGCTCGCTGACCCGTTGTTCCAGCCCTTCGTTCGCCTCGGTCAATGCCTGTTCGGCTTCGCGGAACGCCGTGATGTCGGTGAAACTCATGACGAAGCCGCCGCCAGGCATCGGGTTGCCGATCAGCTCGATCACTCGACCATTGGGGAACAGCCGTTCGGAAGTGTGCGCGCGGCCCTGACGCATCCAGTGCAAGCGTCGTGCGACGTGCACTTCCGCTTCGCCGGGGCCGCACAAGCCGCGTTCGGCGTTGTAGCGAATGATGTCGGCGATTGGCCGGCCGACGCTGATCAGGCCGTCGGGGTAGTTGAACAGCTCCAGATAACGGCGGTTCCATGCCACCAGTTTCAGCGACTGGTCGACCACGCTGATGCCCTGGGTGATGTTCTCGATCGCGCCTTGCAGCAGCGCGCGGTTGAACTGCAGCACTTCCGAGGCTTCGTCAGCGATTCGGACGACGTCCTCCAGCTGCATTTCCCGACCTTCGATGGCGGCTTTTACTACAGCGCGCGTCGAAGAAGCGCCAAGGACACCGGCCAGCAAGCGTTCGGTGTGGGCGATCCATTCGCTGTCGGCGTTCTGGTTGGGGTTGAAGCCCTTGCCCTGGCGGTAGGCGAAGCGAATGAAGCTCTGCCGCGCGCGTTCTTCGCCGACGAAACGCGCCGCCAGCTGCAGCAAATCGTCGATCTGCACCGCCAGCATCGAGCGAGCATTAGGGCGTGCACTGATTTCCTGGCCGATGAAACGCCCGGCCTGCCAGTGTTCCGAAACCCGCGTGCGCGACAGCACCGAGACCCAGGCGAACAGGGTGAAATTACCGGCCAGCGACAACACCACGCCTTGGGTCAACGGCGTGATCGGCAGGTTCAGCGGATTGCTGTGCAGCCACGCCAAGCCGGGGAAACTCGCCAACGACCAGCCGAGACTGTGCGCGGCAATCGGCAACACCAGTGTGTAGAACCAGAGGAAGGTGCCGGTGGCGAGACCGGCGAACACGCCGCGACGGTTGGCCTGTTTCCAGTACAGTGCGCCGAGCATCGCCGGCGCCAGCTGCGTCACCGCCGCGAAGGCGATCTGGCCAATGGTCGCCAGGCTCGCGGTCGAGCCAAGCAAGCGATAGCTGACATAGGCCAGCAGCAGAATCACCACGATGCTCACCCGGCGCACCGAGAGCATCCACTGGCGGAACACTTCAAATGGGCGCTCGGCGTTGTTGCGGCGCAACAGCCACGGCAACAGCATGTCGTTGGAAACCATGGTCGACAGCGCGACGCTGGCGACAATCACCATGCCGGTCGCTGCCGATGCGCCACCAATAAACGCCAGCATCGCCAGCGCCGGATGGGCCTGGGCCAGCGGCAGGCTGATCACGAACGAGTCGGGCAGCACATCACTGGGCAGCATCATCTGACCGGCAAGGGCGATCGGGACTACAAACAATGCGGCCAAAGCCAGATAGGCGGGGAACACCCATTTCGCCAGACGCAGATCCTGCGGGTCGATGTTTTCCACCACGGTCACGTGAAATTGCCGGGGCAGACAGATGATCGCCATCATCGCCACGCCGGTCTGCACCACCATCGATGGCCAGTTGATGGTTTCCTTCCAGTAAGCCTCAAGGCGCGGAGCGAGCATTGCCTGATTGAACAGGTCATCGAATCCGTCATACAGGCCGTACGTGACGAAGGCGCCGACGGCGAGAAAGGCGAACAGCTTGACCAGCGATTCGAAAGCGATCGCCAGCACCATCCCCCTGTGGTGTTCGGTGGCATCGAGGTTGCGCGTACCGAAGACGATGGTGAACAACGCCAGCACCAGCGACACGATCAGCGCGGTGTCCTGAGCGCGGGTGCCCATGGCATCGGCGCCGGCGCCGATCAGCAGGTTCACGCCGAGGACGATGCCTTTGAGCTGCAGGGCAATATAGGGCAGCACGCCGACCAGACAGATCAGCGCCACGACTACCGCCAGCGATTGCGATTTGCCGTAGCGCGCGGCGATGAAGTCGGCGATGGAGGTGATGTTCTCCTGTTTGCTGATCATCACCATTTTCTGCAGGACCCACGGCGCGCCGACCAGCAGCAGGATCGGCCCGAGATAGATCGGCAGGAACGACCACAGCTGTTCCGCCGCCTGACCGACCGCGCCGAAGAACGTCCAACTGGTGCAGTAAACCGCCAGCGACAGGCTGTACACCCAGGCGCGCACCCGTGGCGGCAACGGCGTGCTGCGACGGTCGCCGTAGAAGGCGATGGCGAACATGATGGCCATGTAGGCCAGGGCAACGACGGCGATCAGCCCGGTGGACAACGACATGCAGCACTCCCGACAAAAGACTCCCCGGCACTCCTGCCCGGGTGGACAGTCTCGCACGGGCGCGGCGGTTAGTCAGTGTCGACCAAGGTCGTGGCGTGGCGGGGTGTCGCAGGACTGGAACTGGGTAGTTTTTGTGGTGACGTTGCCGAACACAAAACCCTGTAGGAGCTGTCGAGTGAAACGAGGCTGCGATCTTTTGATCTTTGCAATCAAAATCAAAAGATCGCAGCGTGCCGCAGCTCCTACATGGGGATCGGTGTCAGTGCTGGTTCAACGCGATATCAATCAACCTGTGTAATTCTTCCACCTCGAGTGCCGCCGCCGAAAACAGAATCCGGAACACCACTGGCGCCACCACCAGATTGATCAAGCGATCGACACTCGGTGCGGTCTCATTCGGGTGCCGCGCAATGATCGTCTGCAATTGCGCGCCAATGATCGTCACGCAATACCCCGGCGTCATGCTCGCCTGTACATCCCGCATCATGTTGCGGCCCGGCTCGGAACTCATTTCGTCGAGGTACTGCTCGGCCCACGCGCGGATATCGCTACGCAAACTGCCGGTTTGCGCCGGTTCGCTGTCCGGACGCATGCGGGCGAGGGCGACGTCGGCGAGTAATGCCGCCAGATCGCCCCAGCGCCGATAGATCGTCGACGGCGTAACGCCGGCGCGTGCGGCAATTTGCGGGACGGTCACGGTGGAACGTTCCTGCTCTTGCAGCAGCGCATTGACCGCCGAATGAATCGACTCTTGCACCCGGGCACTGCGGCCACCAGGGCGTAAACCTTCTTTAATAGCCATGCGGCAGACCTTAACACAAAGAATTTGCTTTAAGCGCTGGGCGGTAGCACACTGCGCAAAAGCAAAAAATTAGCTTTTGCGGAGTATGCCCATGACCAGCCCCTCGAATAATATTGCTTCTCACCAGTCCAGCTTGTGGTTTCTGGCGATCACCTTACTCAGTTTTCTCGCCGCTTCCACCGCGCCGACGCCCTTGTATCACTTGTATCAGGATCAGCTGCATTTCTCGGCAGCGATGCTCACGCTGATTTTTGCCGTATACGCCTTGAGTCTGTTGGCGGCGTTGCTGACGGTGGGCTCGCTTTCCGACCACTTGGGCCGCAAACCGGTGATCTTCACCGCCGTGTTGCTCAATGCACTGGCCATGTTGCTGTTCATCTACGCCGATAGCGTGTCGTGGTTGATCAGCGCACGGGTGCTGCAAGGTTTCGCCACCGGCATGGCCACTGCCGTATTGAGTGCAACGCTGCTCGACACCGACCGTCTGCAGGGGCCGCTGATCAACAGCGTCGCGCCGTTACTCGGGATGGCTCTGGGCGGGTTGGGCTGTGGCTTGCTGGCAGAATTCGCACCCGCGCCGTTGCAACTGACCTATTGGTTGCTGTTGGCGTTGTTCGTGTTGCAGGGCGTTTATGTCTGGCGCCTGCCGGAAAGTGTCTCGCGGCAAGGTGGGGCGCTGGCGTCGTTGCGGCCGACCTTGAACGTGCCGGTGCAAGCGCGATCGACGTTGTGGCGAGTGCTGCCACTGAACACCGCAACCTGGGCGCTCGGAGGTTTTTATGCCTCGCTGGCACCGTCGTTGGTGCGCACGGCCACTGGCTCTACCTCCAATCTGATCGGTGGCGCTACGGTCGCGGCGCTCACCGTGACCGGTGCGTTGATGATTTTCATGATGCGCAATCGTCCAGCCGCTCAGGCGCTGCGGCTGGGCGCGAGTTTGCTGCCGATCGGGCTGGTCCTGATCCTCCTCGGCGTGCATGGCGCCAGTCTGTCGTTGTTTTTCTTCGGCACACTGGTCGCCGGTTGCGGCTTTGGTTCGGGCTTTCTCGGTGCGGTGCGCAGTCTGGTGCCGCTGGCTTTGCCGCATGAACGAGCCGGTTTGATGTCGGCTTATTACGTGCTCAGTTATTTGGCGTTCTGTTTGCCGGCGCTGCTGGCCGGGCACCTGGCTCGCAGTTTCGGGTTGCTGGCGACCACTGATGGTTACGGCGTTGTGTTGATCGTGCTGGCCGTGGCGGCGTTGCTGCTCAGCCTGCGTCCACACGTCGGCCAAACATGCGGTGCACCTTAAGTGCGGCTGTTTCGGTTAGCCTTGGCGAACTTCTCTCACGGATCGACTCATGAAGATTATCCGCAGCAAATCGTTCACCGCCGACCGCGCTTGGGGTGCGCTGGACATCGCCAATATGAACGGCATCACCACGCGCCTGCACTGGACCGATCAGCCATACAGGTGGCACATCAACGATGGCGAGGAAGTGTTCGTTGTGCTCGATGGCCAGGTGCAGATGCATTTTCGCGAAAGCGGTGAGGAGAAGCAGGTGCTGCTGGATGCAGGCGACATTTTCTATGCTTCGGTCGGCACCGAGCATGTCGCCCACCCGCAGGGCGTAGCGCGGATCCTAGTGATCGAATCCGAAGGCAGCGTTTAAATTACTATCGGTAAAACAGATAACAGATAGATATATTACCCGTTATATCGATATTCGATTCGGATCTACCATGGACTCCACCTCACCAGAGGACAGGAGTTCATGATGATTTGCCCTAATAGTGTCACCCCCGGCTACAAACCTTTCAGCCAGCTTCAACATCCACGGGAAGTGATCCGTCAATTCACGCCAAACTGGTTCGCCGCGACCATGGGCACCGGTGTCCTGGCGTTGGCTTTGGCGCAATTGCCGCTGGCCATTCCCGGATTGCGCGCTGTGGCCGAAGGGCTGTGGTTGTTCAACATTCTGTTATTCACGCTGTTTACCGTTGCTTACGCTGCGCGCTGGATTTTGTTCTTCGACGAGGCGCGGCGGATTTTCGGCCATTCCACTGTGTCGATGTTTTTCGGCACCATTCCCATGGGCCTGGCGACGATCATTAACGGCTTTTTGCTGTTCGGGCTGCCGCGTTGGGGCGACGGTGTCATCCAGCTCGTTGAAGTATTGTGGTGGGTCGATGTGGCGATGTCGCTGGCCTGTGGCGTGCTGATTCCGTACATGATGTTTACCCGCCAGGAACACAGCATCGATCAGATGACTGCGGTCTGGTTGCTGCCGGTGGTGGCGGCGGAAGTAGCAGCGGCCAGCGGCGGTTTGCTCGCCCCGCATCTGACTGACGCCCAGGCGCAACTCATCGTATTGACCACCAGCTATGTGCTGTGGGCCTTTTCCCTGCCGGTGGCGTTCAGCATTCTGACCATCCTGTTGTTGCGTATGGCTCTGCACAAGCTGCCCCACGAAAACATGGCCGCGTCGAGTTGGCTGGCCCTCGGCCCGATCGGCACCGGTGCGCTGGGCATGTTGCTGTTGGGCGGTGAGGCGCCAGCGATTTTTGCCGCCAATGGCCTGGCTGGCGTCGGTGAAATCGCTTCGGGCCTGGGCCTGGTGGCGGGGATTACGCTGTGGGGGTTTGGTCTGTGGTGGATGCTCATGGCGCTGTTGATCACTGTGCGTTATCTGCGTGACGGCATTCCGTTCAACCTCGGTTGGTGGGGCTTTACCTTCCCGCTGGGCGTCTATTCGCTGGCGACTTTGAAACTGGCGAGCATCCTCAACCTGACATTTTTCAGTGTATTCGGTACGGCGCTGGTGATTTTGTTGGCGGCAATGTGGCTGATCGTCGGCAAGCGCACCGTGCAGGGCGCATGGCGTGGCGAGCTGTTTGTCTCGCCGTGCATTGCAGGTTTGAAGAAATAATCTGCAAAGTTTAGGTAAGGTGTGGCCTGGATCGTGGTGCGGGATTCCAATAACAAGCACCCAGGCCTCACTACCTAACATCAGGAAACACGGAAGATGAGTCACCCCTCACAGTTCAACCTGTTGCGCACCCGGCGCTTTTTGCCCTTCTTCATTACCCAGTCGCTCGGCGCGTTCAACGACAACGTGTTCAAGCAGTCGTTGATCCTCGCCATCCTCTATCGGCTGACCATCGAGGGTGACCGCTCGATCTGGGTCAACCTCTGTGCGCTACTGTTTATCCTGCCGTTTTTCCTGTTCTCGGCGCTGGCCGGGCAGTTCGGGGAAAAATTCGCCAAGGACGCGCTGATCCGTCTGATCAAACTCGCGGAAATCGCCATCATGGCCGTAGGATCGATCGGCTTCCTCTTCGATCACCTGTCGCTGATGCTGGTGGCACTGTTCGCCATGGGCACACACTCGGCGCTGTTCGGCCCGGTGAAGTATTCGATCCTGCCGCAGGCCTTGCGCGACGATGAACTGGTCGGTGGCAACGGTCTGGTGGAAATGGGCACGTTTCTGGCGATTCTCGCCGGCACCATCGGCGCCGGGATCATGATGTCGTCCGAGCACTACGCGCCGGTGGTCTCCACTGCCATCGTTGGCATTGCCGTGCTGGGTTATCTGGCCAGCCGCAGCATTCCGCGTGCGGCGGCATCGTCGCCGGAAATGCGTTTGAACTGGAACATATTCAGTCAATCCTGGGCGACGCTGAAACTCGGTCTGGGCCAGACGCCAGCGGTGTCGCGCTCGATTGTCGGCAATTCGTGGTTCTGGTTTGTCGGGGCGATTTACCTGACGCAGATCCCCGCCTATGCCAAGGAATGGATGCACGGCGACGAAACCGTGGTCACGCTGATTCTGACGGTGTTCTCGGTGGGGATCGCACTGGGGTCGATGCTCTGCGAAAAACTCTCCGGGCGCAAAGTCGAGATCGGTCTGGTGCCGTTCGGCTCGTTCGGCCTGACCGTGTTTGGCCTGTTGCTGTGGTGGCATTCCGGGGGAATCCCGGACAGCCTCACCGGCCATAGCTGGATTGCCGTGTTGGGCTTTGTTCACACGTGGGCAGTGTTGATCGACATCCTTGGCCTGGGCATTTTCGGTGGCTTCTATATCGTGCCGCTGTACGCGCTGATTCAGTCGCGCACGGCTGAAAACGAACGAGCGCGAGTGATCGCCGCCAACAACATTCTCAACGCGCTGTTTATGGTGGTGTCGGCGATTGTTTCGATCGTCTTGTTGAGCGTCGCCAAGCTGTCGATCCCGCAACTGTTCCTGGTGGTGTCGCTGCTGAACATCGGCGTCAACGCCTACATCTTCAAGATCGTTCCGGAATTCAGCATGCGCTTCATGATCTGGCTGCTCAGCCATTCCATGTACCGCGTCGAGCACCGCAACCTTGAAGCGATCCCGGACGAGGGCGCGGCGCTGCTGGTGTGCAACCACGTGTCCTTCGTCGACGCCTTGTTGATCGGCGGGGCGGTGCGTAGGCCGATTCGCTTTGTCATGTACTACAAGATCTACAACCTGCCGGTACTGAACTTTATCTTTCGCACGGCGGGCGCTATTCCCATCGCCGGACGCCAGGAAGATATCCAGATCTATGAAAAAGCCTTCACGCGCATTGCCCAGTATCTGAAGGACGGCGAACTGGTGTGCATTTTCCCGGAAGGCAAATTGACCGCTGATGGCGAGATCAATGAGTTTCGCGGCGGCGTGACGCGGATTCTCGAAGAGACCCCGGTACCGGTGATTCCGCTGGCGCTGCAAGGATTGTGGGGGAGTTTCTTCAGTCGCGATCCGAACAAGGGCTTGTTCCATCGCCTGTGGTCGCGGGTGACGCTGGTGGCCGGGCCGGCGATTACCGAAGGGACTGAGCCAGCGAAGTTGCAGGTGTTGGTGGGGGAGTTGCGCGGGTCCGTTAGATAGTCGGTGTATCAAAAGGCCCCTTCGCGAGCAGGCTCGCTCCCACAGTTGACCCTGTTCCAATGACGGAACGCGGTTGAATGTGGGAGCGAGCCTGCTCGCGAAGACGGTATCGGCTTAAGCGCTGACTTTAAGGCCAATCAAACCCGTGACGATCAACGCCACACTGGCCAGCCGAATCAACGCCATCGATTCACCAAACAGAATGATCCCGGCGATCACCGTGCCCACGGCACCGACGCCAGTCCAGATCGCATAAGCCGTACCCAACGGCAATTCCTTCATCGCCAAGCCCAATAGACCCAGACTGATAGCCATCGCGGCAACGGTCAGGGCGGTCGGAAGCGGGCGGGTGAAACCGTCGGTGTATTTCAGGCCGACGGCCCAGCCGACTTCGAACAGGCCGGCGCAAAACAGAATGATCCAGGACATGCAGGACCTCCATCGATTGACGGGGTCGTCCCCAGATTAATGACTCGAGCGAGCCGCAGGGTCGTCCCCGCGTTGCGCAATATACTGACGAGCATTAACCCGAGGATCAAGTTTTCGGCTCAGTCGACCGCCTGTTGCGCGAGATTGTCGCGGTCTTCTTTTTCACTCATACGCCGGAAGTACGTCGACAGCAGCGCCCCGGAGATATTGTGCCAGACGCTGAACAGCGCGCTCGGCACCGCCGCCAGTGGCGAGAAATGCGCACTGGCCAATGCTGCGCCCAACCCCGAGTTCTGCATGCCGACTTCCAGTGCCAGCGACTTGCGCTGAGCCAGCGGCAAGCCGAACAGGCGCCCGGTGAAGTAGCCGAGCAGATAACCGAAGCTGTTATGCAGCATCACAACGGCCATGATTAGCAGGCCGGACTCGGCGATTTTCGCCTGACTGGCCGCGACCACGGCGGTGACGATAATCACGATGCTGACCACCGACACCAGCGGCAACACATCCACCGCATGCCGCACCTTGTCGCCGAGCAGACGCTGCGCGACCACGCCGAGAACGATCGGCAACAGCACCACTTGCAGGATCGACCAGAACAGCTCCATGAACGACACCGGCAACCACGCCGAGGCCAGCAGCCAGATCAGCGCCGGGGTCAGCAATGGGGCGAGGAGGGTGGTGACAGCGGCGATAGCCACCGAAAGCGCCAGATCACCGCGCGCCAGCCAGGTCATCACGTTTGACGAGGTGCCGCTCGGGCAGCAGCCAACCAGAATCACGCCGACGGCGATCTCCGGCGGCAGGTGAAACACCTGGCAGAGCAACCACGCCACACCGGGCATGATCACGAAATGCGCAACCACGCCCAGCGCCACCCGCCACGGATGGCGAGCAACGGCGGCGAAGTCGTCGAGTTTGAGGGTCAGGCCCATGCCGAACATCACCAGACCCAGCAGCGGTACGATCGCGCTTTTCAGGCCGATGAACCACGCTGGTTGCAGGAAGGCCACGACGGCGAATATCAGAACCCAGTAAGCGAATGTATTGCCGACAAAGCGGCTGAGTGCAGCCAGTGCGCGCATGGCTTGATCCTTATTTTTGGTTACACCACAAAACATTGTGGGAGCGAGCCTGCTCGCGAATGCGGTGAGCCAGACACATTAATGTTGACTGGCACACCGCATTCGCGAGCAGGCTCGCTCCCACAGGTTAGATACTCGTCAGAGTCAGATCCCCTGCGGCATCTCTTCCCCACCCAGCGCTTCCACCAGTGCCGGCAGGAAGTCGCCGAAGGTCAGCATCATCAGGGTGAAGCTGGCATCCAGTTGGCCCAAAGCTTCATCACCACCGTCCTGTTCCGCCTGATCCTGCAACAGATCTTCGAACTTCAGGCGCTTGACGGTCATCTTGTCGTCGAGCATGAACGACAGTTTGTCCTGCCAGGCCAGCGACAGCTGAGTGACGACTTTGCCGGTGCTCAGGTGCAGCTGGATTTCTTCGCTGGTCAGGTCCTGACGCTTGCAACGGACGATGCCGCCGTCTTCGTGGGTGTCGCGCAGTTCGCACTCGTCCAGCACGTAGAAATCGTCGGCGGCTTTCTGCGTGGTGACCCACTCGGTCATCACCGCAGTCGGTGCCATTTTCACGGTCAGCGGACGCACGGGCAGGGTGCCGATCACTTCGCGCAGGGTCGACAGCAGGTCTTCGGCGCGTTTCGGGCTGGCCGAGTTGACCAGGATCAGGCCCTGTTTCGGCGCGATCGCGGCGAAGGTCGACGAACGACGAATGAATGCGCGCGGCAGAAACGCCTGGATGATTTCATCCTTGATCTGATCGCGTTCCTTCTTATAGACCTTGCGCATCTGCTCGGCTTCGATCTCTTCGACCTTTTCCTTGACCGCGTCACGCACGACGCTGCCAGGCAGAATACGTTCTTCCTTGCGCGCAGAGATCAGCAGGAAATCGCCGCTGACATGCACCAACGGCGCATCTTCGCCCTTGCCGAACGGTGCGACGAAACCGTAAGTGGTCAGCTCCTGGCTTGCACACGGCCGCGCCAGTTTGGTCGCCAGTGCAGTTTCCAGCGCCTCGGCATCGACAGGCAGGTCTTGGGTCAGGCGATAGATCAGCAGGTTCTTGAACCACATGGGGTGAGTCACTCCTTTATACAAAGGGGGGCATTATTGTCTTCGCCGGGGCATAGGCCAACCCTTCTCTAAGCCTTTGGAAGGCCTCGGAAAATTATTTAAAAAAGTGCTTGCCAGAGGTGGGGGTGGTCCGTAGAATGCGCGCCACACCGAAGCGAAGGGTGATTAGCTCAGCTGGGAGAGCGTCTGCCTTACAAGCAGAATGTCGGCGGTTCGATCCCGTCATCACCCACCATTCGTTTCAAGTGTTTAGCGCAGCGGTAGTTCAGTCGGTTAGAATACCGGCCTGTCACGCCGGGGGTCGCGGGTTCGAGTCCCGTCCGCTGCGCCATATTCGGTAACCTGGACCACTGAACGCCAGGTCACCACGGAAAAACCCGCTGAGGCGGGTTTTTTTCTGTCTCAAGGTTGTACTCGCGGGATGTATCGTTTCACTGGTTTTCAGATTTTTTTGAAAAATATTCAATAAAATCAACACTTTACGAAAACTTGTGGCATAATGCGCCCCGTAACGAAGCGAAGGGTGATTAGCTCAGCTGGGAGAGCGTCTGCCTTACAAGCAGAATGTCGGCGGTTCGATCCCGTCATCACCCACCATTCGTTTCAAGCGTTTCGCGCAGCGGTAGTTCAGTCGGTTAGAATACCGGCCTGTCACGCCGGGGGTCGCGGGTTCGAGTCCCGTCCGCTGCGCCATATTCGGTATCTGGAACTGAACGCCAGACACCACGGAAAGCCCGCCTTGTGCGGGCTTTTTGCTGTCTGCGATTTATAAAATCGCCGCGCTACTGCGCCGCATTGCGGGCATGCCGATATTCGCTCACCGCCTCGTACACCGCCTTGCGCAAGCGATTGATCCCGCCAATCGGCCGATGCGCCTCGATGCCGAACCATGGGTTGAACGACAGGTTGTCGCATTGCAGATTCAGCGCCGGCGTATCGAAGTCCTGTGCAGGCAGAGTGATCCGCGCCACCGTTTCAAACGGTGCATCCTGCTCACGCCACTCGATACTGGTGTCCTCAATCGGCATGTACTTGTTCGCGTCCTGGCGCTGGATCTGCAGGGCGAAGCACGCCGGCACCCGATCCGTCGACAACTGCTGATTCAATGCGCTGCGCAGGAAATTCGGCAGGTCGTGATTCTGTTTGGGCAGCGTATACGCCGGACAACTGTCTGGGGCCGGCACAACGCGGAACTTGGCATTGGCCTCACCGAACTTGTAAGGCGATACCGAGAAGTAGGTAGTCGCGGTCGGGCTGTCCGGCGGCGCTGACAGCGTAGCCAACGCGATAAGCAGATGACGGACCTGCCAGGTGCGCGGATCCCATGTTGGAAAAAACGCCATGACCTTCCTGCCGTCGGCCTGCGCCGCCACATTCTGACGGTACTCGGCGACATCGCTGACAAAGAAGTTCGGATGGCTGAACATCACGAAATCCTGTTCATGCTGGTCCTGGCGATTGCCGAGCAGTTGCGTGCCAGGAACCTCAAGCAACTTGATCGCCATCCCGCGCGCGTCGCGAATGCTGTCGAATTGGGGGTAGGCATTGCCGTTGGACAACCGGATCAGCGCTTGCCAGGTCTTGCCCGGCTCGCTGAACACACCCTGTCGCAGCGATTGCGCCAGTTCCGGTAAAACCTGCACTTGCGCCTTCACGCAGCCATGCGCCTTGGCGTGGGCATCGCGCAGATAACGCGTGGGTTCGCGGTGCTGGTCGACGATGCGCACTGCGGTTTGAATGACGTCCTGGGTCATCGCCGTTTCGCCCGCTGGAATCTGTTCCTGTGCAGATACCGGCCCCCGATGCTGCCAGGCAAACCACGCGGTGGCGATGGCCCAACCGAGCAGGGCGATGACCAGCAGGATCAGCAGCGTCTTGCCAAGCAGACGCCCCAACCAGAGCCAGAAGCGAGCCAGTGGCGGCAGTTCCTTTTTGAATGTCGGCATGATCATGGCAACTGCGCCTCCAGTGGTCCGCCCAATACTTTCAGGTATTCGAGCAGCGCCCAGCGCTCCTCGGGTTGCAGGAGTCGGCCGATCACCCCGTTGCCGCGAGCGCCGGCGCGGAATTCGTGGCCGCTGTTGCGGTTGCCGCTGATGCGCGTGTCGAACAGAAACCCGTTGGCGAAAGCCTCGGTGCGATAGCCGAGATGGCGCGGGTCGTATTCGAGCGTGCCTTTATAGAAGGTTGGCGCGCGCTCATCCTGCGGTGACAGCAACTGATAGATGCTCGGCACCGAACCATTGTGCAGAAACGGCGCAGTCGCCCACACGCCTGCCAGCGGTCGGGCCTTGTAAGCGATTTTTTCGCGCACGCCGATTGGCAATCCAAAACCATCCATGCGCGGTTTTTCTTCCGGCGTGATGTTCGCTTCTTGATAGGCCCGTTTTTCTACAAACGCGGTGACGTAAGCCAGGCCCTTGGCCACCGACAATTGGCTCAGATCAAGCGGCTCCTTGGGGGCGGGGTGCAGTTTGACGTCCATCGTTTCCAGTTCTTTGACATCCCATTGCAGTGCACGCAGGTCGAAACGGTGACTGGCGATGTTGTTGGCCGCATTGGGATCGGTGCCGATCACGTCTAACGGCAGCATGTGCAGGTGCTGAACCCAGCGTTCGCCTTCTTGGGATTGGCGCGGGACATGGCAGCCGGCGCAGTTTTCCGCGAACAGCATGCGGCCCTTGGCGGCCAACGGCTTGTCGATCGCACCGAACAGATCTTCCGGCCAGGTTGGCGGCTTCAGTTGTTGCAAGGTTTCTTCGATGGCGTGCAGATCACGTACGCGCACGCTGGAGGGATAGCGCTCAGCGCCTTGTAGCGGCTGGCCGTTGCCATCGAAGAAGTTCAGCGTGGCACCGACGCCGAGCGCCTCGCCGATATTGCGCGCCATTGGCTGCTGGGCCGAGCCGTTCCACTGCACCCAGTCGAACGTCCACATGTCCCACAGTTGCGGATAATCCACCGGGGCATCGGCTACGCGGTAGTTGGCAGGGGAAATCGCATCGCCAAATGCCGCGTTGGCAATCCGGCCGAACGCATCGGTGCGCCCGGGTCCTTCCTCGGTCGGATAGAGGCCGCGATGGGTGTCGTTCCACGCCACTTTGACGAAGGTGTTCAGCGAGGTCTTGAGCTCGCTGCGCAACTGTTCGCGGCGCGCTTCGTAATCGTCTCCGAGCACCTGACGGGCGAAGCGCTCGAATTTCCACGGGTTGTAGTAGGTCGAGGTCAGACTGGCGACCAAGGCCTGTCCGAAACTGCCACCACGCAATGTAGGAACGCTGGAAGGCAATACATGTTGCGCGGTACCGCCATCGATGCGCACGGCCTGACCTTTGAAGCGCAACTCGCCGGTGTGGCAAGCGGCGCAGGTGATGTCCAGATAGTGCTCTGAAGCGTTGCCGGGATTCTGGTGTCGGGCGAAACCGACGGGGAGGTTGCCGGGGTTGTTCGCGTTAGCTCTTTGCTGCGGATCGACCAGGAAGCCGAAACGGGCGAGGTATTCGGGTGAGGCGAAGCGCTGTTCAGAGAAAGGCAATTCCAAGGCCTGGAACCACTCGTAACGCAGACCTTTGACTTGCGTGCCCTGCGGCGTGAAGTAGTAAGTCTGGCGTTGCGCTTCGCTCCACTGATTCAGGTAACGCACCTGCTGGGGTGGGGTGTAGAAGGGCAATTTCGGGTTGGCGACGTAATAGACGATGACGGCAAGGGCGATTACCGCCAGCACGATCACCAGAGCGAGAACGCGGGATAAGAGGCGCAAGTTGAACATCCTTGTCGAATTGTTGCGATGTTATGCCTGAGCGGCGCTGGCTGGGCAAGTGGCCATTACGCCAGAAGCTGCGGCAAGTGACGACGACCCTTGTCGTCCACGGATGACAGAAGCTTCATCCAGCCATCGTCCAAATGCGTTTTAATCCCTGAACTTATCGGAAGATTCCTGCTCTCATGCCGGTAGCCATTGGTCGTGGCGGCCTGATAAGCTCGCGGCTTTACTCGATTGCCCATTCGGCGCATGAACAAGGAAATAGCATGAAACAGCATCGGTTGGCGGCGGCGGTAGCCCTGGTTAGCCTGGTACTTGCGGGTTGTGACTCGCAGACCAGCGTAGAGCTGAAAACCCCGGCGCAAAAAGCTTCCTACGGCATCGGCCTGAACATGGGCAAAAGCCTTGCCCAGGAAGGCATGGATGATCTGGACTCCAAAGCGGTAGCCCAGGGCATCGAAGATGCCGTTGGCAAGAAAGAACAGAAGCTGAAAGATGAAGAACTGGTCGAAGCCTTCGCCTCGCTGCAAAAGCGTGCTGAGGAGCGTATGGCCAAGATGAGCGAAGAGTCGGCAGCCGCCGGCAAGAAATTCCTCGAAGAAAACGGCAAGAAAGCCGGTGTCACCACCACCGCTTCCGGCCTGCAGTACGAAGTAGTGAAGAAAGCCGATGGCCCACAGCCTAAGCCGACTGATGTCGTCACTGTTCATTACACCGGCAAGCTGACCAACGGCACCGTGTTCGACAGCTCCGTGGAGCGCGGCAGCCCGATCGATCTGCCAGTCAGTGGCGTGATCCCGGGTTGGGTTGAAGGTCTGCAACTGATGCACGTTGGCGAGAAGTACAAACTGTACATCCCTAGCGATCTGGCTTACGGCGCTCAGTCGCCAAGCCCGGCAATCCCGGCCAACTCGGTTCTGGTTTTCGACCTGGAACTGCTGGCCATCAAGGATCCAGCCAAAGAAGACGCCGCTGCCAAGTAACACGCAACGGCTCGAAAACAACGCCTCGCTTATGCGGGGCGTTGTTGCATCTGGAGGTTGAGGAAGGTAAACAGAGCGAACTGACGCCGTTCAACACAGTCATAGCTTTGAGGCTGCCCGCGCTAGACGCCCTGAGCCGCCAAGTCAATGAAATATTGGGCTTTTTTATGTGAGTAAAAAACGCCCGATCTAAGCGCAGCCCTTATGAAACGGGGCTTTCAGCGCTGAAATGCAGCTCTGTTCACAAGGTTATCCACAATTTGTGTGGATAACATTTCAACGGGAAGAATAGATGAAAGCTCCGTGGAATTTCGCTCGATTCCTGCCCTTGGCCGGCCGTCTGCTGGCCCGTGGACGTCTGCCAACCCTGCTGTTTGCCGTGGCTAGCAAAGGCGCCGCGCAAGGCAATCGTCTGGGCAAACTCAAGGATGATCTGCGCTTGCTGCAGTCGCTGTGCCTGGCCTACTGGCGTGGCGAGTATCGCGCGATCAGTGCCAAGTCACTGATTTCGGTGGTGGCGGGCCTGATGTATTTCCTCAGCCCGGTGGATGCCATTCCGGATTTCATCCCCATGTTCGGCATGCTCGATGACATCGCTGTCCTCGCCTGGCTGATGAAAACCCTCGATGACGAGCTCAACGCCTTCCGCCTGTGGCGCAAGCGTCAGCAACCCGAGAAGCTGGCGGTGGTTGAACGCCTCCCCGATACCCCTGAACAATTGCAGCTGCAAGGCCCGAAAAAGCCCTGACTGACCAAGACTGCCTACAGATAGATACCACTCGCGACCTTAGCCGCTGTTAGGATTACACTTCTAGGGAAAAGTGCCGACTCGCTAAGTGGTGTTGTCCTACGGGGTAGTCATGGATATTCAGATAATTGCACGCGATGGCGAACCCGAATACGCGGTTCTGCCGTGGGCTCAATATCAGGCTCTATTGAAAGCAGCAGGGATCAACGCAACACCGGCGCCGCAGCCAGCAGCGCCGCTCGCCGCCTCGCCGGAGCCGATTCTTCCGGGTCTGGATCAATTACGCAGTTTGCGCGAAGGGAAGGGCATCGCCATCGAGGCGCTGGCCCGCACGGTAGGCATCAGCCCGTCTTATCTGGCCATGATCGAAAGTGGTGAGCGTCAGCCCGACGCCGCGATTCGCCGCAGCCTGGCCTGGGAACTGACGGTGCCAGGTTGGAGGGATGAATCGTGAGCGTACGCATCAGCCGTCAACATTGGGACGGATTGCTGGGGGAACTGGATCAGGCGCGCCGCCAGCGCCATCTTCTTACCTATCGAGCCCTGCTTGAACGTTTGCAGCTGCCGACGCCGGCGATGCAGACGCTGACGGCTGCGCTTGAGCATCTGGCCGCACTGGATGCCAAAGCCGAACAGCCGTTGCGCAGTTCGCTGGTCATCAGTCAGGGCGCGAGTCGTTTGCCGCGTACCGGGTTTTTTGAATGTGTCGAGCGTTTGGGGCGCTTTTCCGGGCCGTCGGACGGCGTTGCTGCCGCGTCCTGGCATGCGTCGGAAGTGGTCCGCGTCTTCGAATACGAATACCCGGAATCGGCGGAGGCCTGAGTGTTTCTGCGGCTCAAGGCGCGGGCCGGTTACTGGCTGGCGCGCAGGCTTTTTCGTTGGTCGTGGTTCGTTCGCCAGCCGCGTGGCTGGCGCTGGCTTGAAGGCCAGTTCGCGCGCATGGCCAACCTCGGCGATGTCGGTGCGCAAAGCTTTTATGGGCACATTCTGACTTTTCGCGGCGTCGGGTTGGGCGCGCGTGAAGAAGGCGTGCGTTTACTGCGGCTGGCGGCGTTGGCCGGTGACGGCAAAGCCGCTTATCAAGTCGGCGTCATCAGTCTCGCCGGTACGCCGAGCAAAGCACCGGATCCCGCTGAAGCGGCTCGTTGGTGGAGCATGGCCGCCAAGGCCGGGCACCCGTTGGCCGAGCTGAAGCTGCAACAGCTGATGGCTGGTGATTCAACGCAGTAATTCCATGTATGTCTTCTAAGTAAACGCGGCGCGAGGTTTTCCTCACGCCGCGTTTACGTTTCTGCCTGCACGTTTTTCGCTTGATGTTGAATTGCAGATTAGTCCTACATCCTTTACCTACTCGCCTGACTTCTTTCCTTTCTGATCCCCCGCACAGTTCCCGCGACTAATTTCTTGCGCGAGGGACCGCTCATGCTTCAGCCCGTTTTTCAGCCCACCTTGTTTGCTCGCGTGTGTTGATGGAAGCCATCGCGCGCATCGAGCAGGAACTCGACAGCTTCCCGCAAACGCTCAGCCTCTACCGCAAACAGCTCGATCACTGGCTCAGTCGCAGGGTGGACCAGATCAGCGAGGCAGCAGACCTGCCATCGCTGGTGGGTATGGAGCGGATCATTCGCTTCGGCGATCGCAGCACGGCGGTCAGTAGCAGCGACGAGGAGTTTTCTTCCAGCGTCGTCCAGTGCCCGCAGGGCGCGCTCATGCAGATCGAGAGCAAGTTCGAATCGGTCTACGACATCCCGCTAGGCAACATTTCCGTCGATGTGGTCGACGTGGATAGCGGCAAGACCAGCCCGGTCACTCTTGATCAGCAGGGCAAGGGTGAATTCAGAGGCGAAGAGGGCAGGTTCTACCGCGTTCTTGTGCACAGCGCTGTCACCTCCAACCAAGTCGCGGAGCTGTTCAAATCCTATGACGGTTTGACCGGCGAGCTGGACGGCTGGCTGCGTAGCGAGTGGCAGGGTTTCAAGCCGCAGTGGCCACAATCGGTGGCGACCACAGCCAGCAACGGCATGCTCGCCGGCAGTTGGGCGGCCATCGAGGGGGTATGGGACAGCCTCGGTCTGCTCTCGGAAATTCTTCAGGACCCCGGCAAGTTCGCCGAGCGTCTAGGCAGCGGCGCGGCTGATCTGATCGAGCTGGCACAGACCGCGCCTGATCTCATGGAAAAGCTGCAGTTGCTGGTCAGTGACGAGGCGGCGATGTGCTTGCTGCTGCGGTCGGCGAGCCTGTGGCTGGACATGCTGCCGCCCAGTGAGATTGCCGGCAAGTCTGCTGAAGCGGCGTCGATGATGATCGTGCAACTGATCATCGATGTGTTGGTCAGCGTGGTGCTGACCTTTGTCGGTGCAGGGGCGGGGATCGCTTACCTGACGCTACGTCTGGCTGACCGTGCAGCGCAGTTGTTCAACGTCGCCAAGCGTCTGGTCAGGGCGCTGTTCAGCATCGTCAGCACCTTCATTGAATACGTCGACCGCTACAAAGCCGTTGCCGCGCGCGGCATCGCCGCCGGGGTGAAAAAGGGCCGGTTGCAGTTGCGCTGGGATGCCAAGCGCAACGCCATGTTGAAGAAAGACGAACAGCACGACGACGTCCCCGATCAAGCGAAAAACCCCAACGGCGATGCCGCCGACTGCGTGCCCAACACCTGCAAAAACGGCTGTCCGGTGTCGATGGTCACCGGCGAAGAACTGCTGACCCTGACCGACGCGGTGCTCGATGGCGTGCTGCCCTTCGAGTTCACCCGTTTGTACCGCAGCAGCGCGGTCGAGATCGATATCGGTTTGGGTTTCGGCTGGAGCCATACGCTGGCCCATCGGCTGGCCTTCGACGGCGATGGCGTGACCTGGATCGACCACGAGAACCGCCGTACCCGCTTTCCCCTGCCAAACGTCGCGCGCCCGGCGATTCACAACAGCCTGTCGCGGGCGGCGATCTTTCTCGGCGATGAGCCGGAAGAACTGATTCTGGCGTCGGCCGGCGACAGTGCGCGGTTTTATCACTTTCGCGCCGGCCGGCTGACGGCAATCAGCGATGTCTACGGCAATCGTCTGACCCTGCAACGCGATCGCTCCGACCGCATTCAGCGTCTGGACAACGGCGCCGGCCGCTCATTGCTGTTGGGTTATGACCGCGCGCAGCTGGTGGCGGTCGAGTATCAGGTGTTCGTTCAGGGCGAGTGGATCACCGAGCAAAACCTCGCCGCCTACAGCTTCGATGCCCGGCAACGGCTGCTGACCGCGACCAACGCGGTCGGCGACAGCGAGCGCTACGATTACGACGACCACCACGTCATCCTCCAGCGCCAGCTGACCGGCGGCGCCAGCTTCTTCTGGGAGTGGCAACGCGAGGGCAAAGCCGCGCGCTGCGTGCGGCACTGGGCGTCGTTCTCGCAGATGAACACCCGTTACGTCTGGAACGATGACGACGCCAGCGTGACCGTGCATTACGTCGACGGCACCGAAGAAGTCTACGTCCACGACGAGCGCGCGCGTTTAGTGCGGCAGGTCGCGGCGGATGGCGGCGAGCAGCTCAAGGCCTATGACCAGCAAGGCCGGTTGATCGCCGAGCAGGATGCTTTGGGCGCGGTTACCGAATACCGCTATGACGAAGTCGGACGGCTGATCGCGCTGATTCCGCCGGACGAGGCGCCAACGTCCTACGAGTACCGCAACGGTTTTCTCTACAAGCGTTGCCGAGGCGACGCAGTGTGGATCTACCGGCGCAACGCCGAAGGCGCCGTGACCGAAGCGGTCGATCCCGACGGCCAGGTCACCCATTACTACTACAACCTGCGCGGCCAATTGCTGTCGCTGCGTTATCCGGACAGCAGCCGCCATCGCTGGGTGTGGAACGAGCTCGGCCAGCTCATCGAAGAAACCCTGCCCGATGGCGGCGTGCGGCGCTTTTCCTACGATGCGCTGGGCCGGCGGATTACCACTCAGGACGAATTGGGTGTTGTCAGCCGTCAGCAGTGGGACGCCGCCGGCCGACTGATCCTGACGACTTCTCCTACGGGCAGCACGCGCGCCTACAGCTACGGCGCCTACGGCCAGATCACCGCTGAACGTGACGAGCTCGGTCGTATCACCCGTTATGAATATGACGACGACCTGCACCTGGTCTCACGACGGATCAACCCCGACGGCACCCGCGTGCAGTATCGCTATGACCATGCGCGGCTGTTGCTGACCGAGATTGAAAACGAATCGGGCGAAAAATACCGACTGGATTACACGCCGACCGGATTGATCCGACAGGAAACCGGGTTTGATGGGCGTCGGACTGCCTACGCCTACGACCTCAATGGTCATCTGCTGGAAAAGACCGAGTTTGGTGATTTCGGTCCCAGTTTGGTCACCCACTACCGGCGCGACAAGGCCGGGCGTTTGCTGGTCAAAACCCTGCCTGATGGCGCCGAGATCCGCTACGACTACGACCGCCTCGGGCGCTTGGTTGCTGTCGATGATGGCCAGAACCATCCGCTGGCCTTCGAGTACGACCGTCAGGATCGGCTGATCACCGAACACCAAGGCTGGGGCACCTTGCGTTACGCCTATGACGCCTGCGGTCAGCTCAAACGCCTGCGCCTGCCGGACAGCAGCAAGCTCGACTATCACTACGCCAAGGGCGGTGCGCTATCGGCCATCGACCTTAATGGCACGCCGCTGACGCGGCATGTGTATCAGTCCGGTCGCGAACAGCAACGTCAGCAGGGACTGCTGCTCAGCGAATATACCTACGACGATCAGGGCCGCTTGCTTGCCCACGCTGTAGGTCATCGCCACGCTTCGCTGTACCGCCGCGATTACGCCTACAGCGCCAATGGCAATCTCGAGCACATTGCCGACAGCCGCCACGGCCAGCGCACCTACGGCTACGACGCCCTCGACCGGTTGATCCGCGTACGTCACTCGCGCGACGAACTGCCCGAATCCTTCGCCCACGACCCGACCGGCAACCTGCTGATGCAGGACCGCCCGGGCCCTGCGCAGATCAAGGGCAATCGCCTGCTGATGCAGGGCGACCGTCATTACGACTACGACGCCTTCGGCAACCTGATCCGCGAACGCCGTGGCCACGGCCAGACCCTGGTCACCGAATACCGCTACGACTGCCAGCACCGCCTGATCGGCCTGACCCGCCCGGACGGCCAGACCGCCACTTATCACTACGACGCCTTCGGCCGGCGCATCCGCAAAACCGTCGACGGCGCCACCACCGAATTCTTCTGGCAAGGCGAGCACCTCGTCGCCGAAAGCAGCGCCAGCCAATACCGCAGCTTCCTCTACGAACCCGGCACCTTCCGCCCACTGGCGATGCTCGATGGCAAAGGCCCGAAAAAGGCCTGCCCGTTCTACTACCAACTCGACCACCTCGGCACCCCGCAGGAACTCACCGACTACAGCGGCGAAATCGTCTGGTCCGCGCAATACGACGCCTACGGCAAAGTCGCCGCCGTCACCCTCGCTGGCGATGACTACCTCGACCAACCGCTGCGCTTTCAGGGGCAGTATTTCGATGTTGAAAGTGGGCTGCACTACAACCGGCATCGGTATTACGACCCGAGGCTTGGACGGTATTTGACGCCGGATCCGGTGAAGTTGGCGGGTGGGTTGAACCAGTACCAGTACGTGCCGAATCCGACGGGGTGGGTGGATCCGTTGGGTTTGACGTCCAACTGCCCGCCAGATGGAGACGGAACAGGGAATCCAACGGCACCATGCGGGAATGCAAAGGTTGATACCAGAGAGCCGTCAGCACCAGAAATTCCGTGGTCGAACAGCTCCACCAAACGAGCGTCAGAAGCACTGGATAGAGGCGCGACATCTGTTACCGTCAATACTAGGGCTGAGGCTGAAGAGTTGTTCTTGGGGAAATATGCCGGACAAGGGTACAGAAATGCTGAAGAGTTCAATTCAGCAACTGCGAAAACGCATTTTAGAAAAGTTAAAAGCCCCGAAAAATATTACCATTGGGATGACACTCCAATGTCAGATATTAAAACAAGAAAGGTCACAATGGCGAATCATGACCCAAGTGATCCGCATGGCACTAATCCACATCTGCAATTGCATCCAGTCAAAGGTGAAGTGATTAGGATCTATTGGCCGAATCAATTCGGAGAGCAAAAATGAGCAGCCACAAAGTGATTTCTAGAAAAGTATGGTGGGGGCTGGAAGCTAGAAATTACACAGAGATAGCCCAAGAGATGCCTTCGCATGATCGTTCGCTTCGGAAATGGGCTGCCATTTATGCTGTGTATCACTTGAATTTTATGGATAGGCACCCAGGAGAACGCTATTACGACTTCCTTGAGGATTCCAAGAGCTCTAAGTTCGTCTTCATTGAGTTCACCGTGCCAGTTCATATTTTGGAAACCAGAGATAGTTTTGGTGCTAGCGATACCACAATTACAAAACTGAAAAAAATGGAGACGGAGGACGAAATAAATGCCTTTCTTGAATTGAATGGGATCAATCCAGAGTTGTTCGTTCCCCCTTGGGCTTGCGACTATCCGATAGATTGAGAATTAGTCGTGACTACTTACTACCCTTCCGTGTCTTGAAAGAGGGGCATGTGATCGCTAGATTATGATTGTGAACTACATGGAGTTCATGATGCGCTACTGTGCTGGAGTTTAACCAACTAGCTGTGATGTCTGGGCCGGAGGCGCTATAGCATCGAGCAAATACACACTAAACCCCACAACCCCCTTCGCATGATGCTTAGCCTGCGAAGCCATCTCCGCAAGCTGGCTGGCATCAAGCGTTGCACAAGCTTCAGGTCGCAAATGCACCACCCCAATCGATAACGACAACAACGCAAACTCCTGCCGCACACCCTGGCGATTCGGCGCAATAAAACATCCCGCCTCAATGTGTTCAGGTCGATAGAACCGGCGGCACTGGCTCTGGAAGTCGTCGAGCAGTTGGTTGAGGCGTTTGCGCCAGTCTTCGGGGCCGAGGACGAGGAGGAAGTCGTCGCCGCCTATGTGACCGACAAAGTCGCGGGTGGGGTCGATGCGTTCGTTGAGGCATTGGGCGAGGCAGAGCAGGACTTCGTCGCCGCGACCGTAGCCGTAGATGTCGTTGAAGGGTTTGAAGCTGTCAATGTCGACGTAGCAGATGATCGATTCGCGGGCCTGTTGCAGCAGGCGGGTGAGGCATTGCTGGATCGGTACGTTGCCCGGCAGCAGGGTGAGTGGATTGGCGTAGCGTGCCTGTTGGATTTTCAGTTCGGTGATCAGTTTCAGCACGTCGATCACCCGGCCGAGGCCGAGGTAACTGCCGTTGAGGGTGATGATGAAGTCTTCTTCGATGCGCTGGCGGGCGCGGCTGGTGATAAGGCGGCTGACTTGCTGCAGCGACTGGCTGATTTCCACGGCGAGGAAATCATCGTTCATCAGGCGGCTGATCGGTTTGCGTGCAAACAAGTCCGTGGCAAACGGTTTGAGCAGTGCGTCCGACAGCGAGTGGCGATGGACGATGCCGCAGGGCTGGCCTTGTTCGTCGAGCACCGCGAGCGAATTGAGGTTGGCCTGGCGGCGGAAGGCTTCCAGGACGGTGGCGGTAGGTGTATCACGCTGCACGGCGGGCTGGTCGTTGAGCAGGGCGCTGAGGTCACTGCCTTCGTCGGTTAGCGCGGCAGCGCTGCTGTCGTGTTTGGGCATCAGCGCGCGAGCGTCGCGGGATGGATGTTCCTGAGGGCGGCCGAGCAGATAACCCTGAACCAGATCGACACCCATTTCAGTCAGCACCGCGAGTTCTTCCGGTAGCTCGATGCCTTCAGCAATGACCTGCGCGCGGGACGCTTTGGCGATTTGCAGAATCGAACCGACAAACTCTCTTTTCAAGGCGTCCTGATGAATGCCATCAATGAAGTGTCGGTCGATCTTCACGTAGTCCGGACGCAATTCTGACCATAAACGCAGGCTTGAATAGCCGGCACCGAGATCGTCCAGAGCAATGGAAAAGCCCATCGCCCGGTAGTGGTGCAGGGCGGTTTGCAGTAACTGAAAGTCGTCAATCGGCGTCTGTTCGGTGAGTTCGATCACCACTTGGCTCGGCGCAATCCCCAAGTCCTGCAGCAGCTGCAATGTGCGGCCCGGTTGGTGCGCGGCTTCGAGCAAAGACTCGGGTGAGACATTGAGGAACAGCTTGCCCGGCAGTTGCTGCTCGTTGAAGCGGCGGCAGGCGCTTTGGCGGCAGGCGATTTCCAGTTCGCTCAATCGCCCAGCCTGTCGCGCTACGGCGAACAAGGCAATCGGCGAGTGCAAAGGGCTGTTGGACGGCCCACGGGTAAGGGCTTCGTAACCGAGAATGCGGCGTTCGGAGAGACAGATGATCGGCTGGAACAGGCTGTGTAAACCGCTTTGAGTCAGGATCGAGCTCAAGGCGCTCAGCTGTTCGGTTGTGGTCATGGCAGTCTCTGGCGATAAAAAAAGGACCGGGAGCGCTTGCTCCCGGTCCTTTATTGCACGACAGAATGATGACTGTTTGATGACGATCCGGGGATCGTCATCACTAAATTGCCATCACTTACTTCTTGGCCACCTGATTGCTCAGTTTCAGGTAATCCAGCAGTACGCGCCCGGTTTCGCTCAGGTAGGCATCGTCTTCCGGTTTGACCTTGTCCGGCTCGGCAGCGGCCAGTGCGTCTTCGTCTTCTTTCTTCAGCTCTTTGAGCGGTTCTTCGCCTTTGGCCTTGCGACGGATGTTCTCCATCGCCAGCTGCTTGGCGTCGATGTCGGCGTGCTGGGCACGACGATCGGCTTCGTTGAGGCTGACGGTTTTTTCTTCCATCAGTTTCTGCGCCAGGGCCAGCTTGTCGCGGATGAACACGAACTCGGCGTCCTTGTTGGTGCGCGAGTCATGTTCGGACTTCAACTGGGCGAGGAACGGCTTGAACGGATCGGCCGCCGGTTTGATCGCCGCGCGAATGGTGTCCCACGGCATGGCTTCCGGCAGGGCGCTCTCGCCAATTTCCTTGGTGTCGATCAGCGACGGGTAGTCGATGTCCGGCAGCACGCCCTGATGCTGGGTGCTCTGCCCGGAGACGCGGTAGAACTTGGCCAGGGTCAGTTTCAGTTCGCCATGGTTCAGCGGCTGAATGGTCTGCACGGTGCCCTTGCCGAAGGTCTGGCCACCGATGATCAGCGCGCGGTGGTAGTCCTGCATGGCGCCGGCGAAGATCTCCGAGGCCGAGGCGGACAGGCGGTTGACCAGCAGCGCCATCGGGCCTTTGTAGAACGCGCCCGGATTTTCATCCTCAAGCACGTCGACACGGCCATCGGCATTACGCACCAGCACGGTCGGGCCCTTGTCGATGAACAGGCTGGTCAGCTCGGTGGCTTCCTGCAAAGAGCCGCCGCCGTTGTTGCGCAGGTCGATGACCACGCCGTCGACTTTTTCCTTTTGCAGCTCGGTCAGCAGCTTCTTGACGTCGCGAGTGGTGCTCTTGTAATCCGGGTCACCGGCACGGAAGGCCTTGAAGTCGAGGTAGAAGGCCGGGATCTCGATCACGCCGAGTTTATAGTCCTTGCCGTCCTGTTTCAGGCTGAGGATCGACTTCTTCACGGCCTGGTCTTCGAGCTTCACCGCTTCACGGGTGATCGGCACGATCTTGGTGGTCTGGTCGTTCGGCGCATTGCTCGCCGGAATCACTTCCAGACGCACCACGGTGCCTTTCGGACCGCGAATCAATTTGACCACTTCGTCCAGACGCCAGCCGACCACATCGACCATCTCTTTGTTGCCCTGGGCAACGCCAATGATCTTGTCGGCCGGAGCGACCTGCTTGGTCTTGTCCGCCGGGCCTGCCGGCACCAGGCGCACGACTTTCACTTGATCGTTGTCGCTCTGCAACACGGCGCCGATGCCTTCGAGGGACAGGCTCATATTGATGTCGAAGTTTTCCGCGTTATCCGGCGACAGATAGTTGGTGTGCGGATCGTAGGACATGGCGAAGGTGTTGATATACGCCTGGAAGATATCCTCGGCCCGGGTCTGGTCCAGACGCGCCAACTGATTCTTGTAGCGCTTGGTCAGGGTTTCCTGGATCTGCTTCGGCTCTTTGCCGGCGATCTTCTGGCGCAGCACTTCGTCCTTGACGCGTTTGCGCCACAGGTCGTCGAGTTCTGCGGTGGACTTGAGCCAAGGTGCGTCCTTGCGATCGATCAGCAAGGTTTCCTTGGTGTTGAAGTCCATTTTGTCGACGCCTTTGTTCAACTCGGCAAGGGCGAAGTCCAGACGCGCTTTGACACGGTCCAGATAGCGCTTGTAGATGGTGAACCCGGCGTTGAGGTCGCCGCTTTTGAGGAAGTCGTCGAACTGGGTCTTCCACTTGTCGAATTCGGCGATGTCGCTGGCCATGAAATAGCTGCGCGACGGGTCGAGCAGCTTGATGTAGCTGTCGTAGATGATCACCGAGCGCGCATCGTCAAGCGGCGGCTTGCTGTAGTGGTGACGCTTGAGCAACTCGACGACGTTCAGGCTGGCGATGACTTCATCGCGATCAGGCTGCAACTTGTCCCAGCTGTTGGCTGCGAATGTGGTGCCCGACACCGGCAACAGACCGATACCGATGAAAAGAGCGAGGGCGGTGCTGGGGAGCAGATGCTTCATGCTGATTCGACGCGGGGACAATTGATAACGCATATTAGGCCGTCTTTGAAGTCGCCGGTTCTTTGAGAGCCGGTCGCATAATGCAAAAAGCCCGGCGCTACAGCTTCGGGCTCAGTCCAGACTCACTATGGAGGCAGTGTGAAGGCATTGCAAGGCGTTGAAGGTCAAGTGGCATGGGTTGAAGAGCCGAGTCCTACGTGCGATGTAGGACAAGTCCGCATCCGTGTGGCGGCAGCCGGCCTCAATCGCGCCGATTTATTACAGAAGGCCGGGCTTTATCCACCGCCACCCGGGGCCAGCCAGGTGCTCGGCCTTGAGTGCTCCGGGGTGATCAGCGAAGTCGGTGCGGGCTCGTCCTGGCAGGTCGGCGACCGGGTTTGCGCCTTGCTGGCCGGGGGCGGCATGGCTGAAGAAGTGGTCGTCGACGGACGGCACGTGCTGCGGGTGCCCGAAGGCGTTTCGCTGATCGAGGCCGCCGCATTGCCTGAGGTTTATGCAACAGTCTGGCTGAATGTGTTTCAACTTGCGGCGCTGAAACCGGGTGAGAAAATTCTCCTGCACGCGGGCGCAAGTGGAATCGGTTCAGCCGCCATTCAGTTGTGCAAGGCCTTCGGTAACCCGTGCTGGGTCAGCGTCGGCTCGGCCGAGCGTCTGGCTTACTGCGAAGCATTGGGTGCGCAGGGCGGTGTGGTGCGCACCGATGATCTGGAAAGTCTGCGCGACTTCGGGCCGTTCGACGTGATTCTCGACCCGGTGGGCGGCAATTATTCAGCATTGAACCTCAAGCTGATGGCACTGGACGGGCGTTGGGTGTTGATCGGTTTGATGTGCGGTCGCGAGGCGAAACTGGATCTGGCGCAGGTGTTGGCCAAGCGTGTGCAACTGCTCGGCTCGACGTTGCGCAGCCGTAGCGATCAGTTCAAGGCGGATCTGCTTAGTGATCTGGGCCAGCATGTCTGGCCGCTGTTTGCCGAAGGGCGACTGCGCCCGCAACTGGCCAAGGCGTTTGCGGTGAAGGATGCCGAGGCGGCGTTTGCCGAACTGGCGAGTAATATGGTGTCGGGCAAGTTGGTGTTGGTGATTGATGAGGGTTTGAGCTGACAGCAAAGCAAGGTCAAAAGATCGCAGCCTTCGGCAGCTCCTACAGAGGCACGCATTCCAAAAGTAGGAGCTGCCGAAGGCTGCGATCTTTTGCTTTTATTTCCAGAAGTGGATCGGCCAGCCGGCCTTTTCTGCGTGCTCAAGCAGCACCGGATCCGGATTGACCACGTGTGGAAAATCCACTTTCAACAGCAGCGGCAAGTCATTGCGCGAATCGGAATAGAAACTCGCGCCCTCGAGGTTTTCTTCTTCGGCGTCCAGCCATTCCAGCAGGCGAGTGATCTTGCCTTCGCGGTAGGTCAACGTGCCCACGGTATGGCCGCTGTAAACGCCGTGCGCGACTTCCAGTTCAATCCCTAGAATCTCGTCGATGCCGAGTCGATCGGCAATCGGTCTGACCAGGTGCGTGCCCGACGCCGAGATCACCAGAATCCGGTCGCCGGCCTTGCGGTGGGCGGCGATGGTTTTGGTCGCGTCGCTGAAGATGATCGGTTCGATAAAGTCTTCAACCCACGGCCCGACCAGGTGCTCGACTTCTTCTGGCGTACGGCCGATCAGCGGTTCGAGGCTGAACGCCATGTAATCTTCCATGCGTAATTTGCCATGGCTGTAGGCGTCCATCAGTTCGTTGTTCTTGCGCATGAACGACTCGGGATCGACCCAGCCCAGGCGCCCCATCTGCTCGCTCCAGAGGGTGGCGCAGTCGCCGTGGATCAACGTTTCGTCCAGATCAAAAATTGCCAGGGCCATCAGTGCAGTTCTCTCTTCAACGTCAGCAAAGTCATCAGGCTACCTCACACAGGGCCGTCGGATCGATGGAAAGTGCCAGGCGTTGTCCGTCGGGATGCAGATCGGCGGCGGAGCGGTTGAGTACGTCGACCACCAGTTCCACCCCGCGCGCTTCGATGCGATAGCGAATGACGTTGCCGAGCAGGCTGTGGCTGCGGATCTGCGCGTCGAGTTCGCCGTCAAGGCTCAGTTCGATGGCTTCCGGGCGGATGGCGATGCGATGGTTGACCGGCCGTTGCAACAGCTTCGAGGCGGCATCTGCGTCGAGCAGGTTGTAGTTGCCGATGAAGCCGGCGGCGAATACATCGACCGGAGCGGTGTAGAGGGTTTCGGCGTCGCCGCTCTGGACGATCTTTCCCTGGTTCATCAGGAAAATCCGGTCCGACATGGTCAGCGCTTCTTCCTGATCGTGGGTGACGAAGATCGTGGTCAGGCCGAGTTCGCGCTGGATCTGACGAATCTGTTCGCGCAGGTGTTTGCGAATCCGTGCGTCGAGCGCCGACAGCGGCTCATCCAGCAGCAACAAGCGCGGGCGGGTCACCAGCGACCGGGCGAGGGCGACACGCTGGCACTGCCCACCTGACAGTTGATGCGGATAGCGGCTGGCGAAGTCGTGCAGTTCAACCAGTTTCAACACTTCAGAGACGCGCTTGTGGCTGTCATCGGCGTTGACCTTTTGCATGCGCAGGCCGAAGGCGACGTTCTGTTCGACGGTCATGTTGGGGAACAGCGCGTAGCTCTGAAAGACCATGCCGATACCGCGTTTCTGCGGACTCAACGGCACGATGTCGACGCCATCGAGCAAAATCTTGCCGCCATCCACCGGGGTCAGGCCGGCGATGCAACGCAGCAAAGTCGACTTGCCGCACCCGGACGGGCCGAGCAGGGTGACGAACTCGCCTTTGTTGATTTCGCAATCGATGTCGCTGAACACCGTGGTGCCGGCATAACTTTTCTGCAGGTGTTGGACGCTGACGTAGCTCATTCGCTTTTGTCCTTGTTCAAGATGTTGGCGATCCAGGTCAGGACCAGCACGAAAAAGAAATACGAAATGACCAGCGCACTGGTGAAGTGGCCGCTGCTGTTGCGCATGTTGTTCAGGTACACCTGCAGGGTTTCGTAGCGGGTGCCGACGAGAATGTTGGCGAACACGAACTCACCGAAGAGGAACGAGAAAGACAGTAGCAGCGCCACCATCAGGCCTTTGCGCAAGTTCGGCAGCACCACCAGAAACGCCGCTTGAAAGGTGCTGGCGCCGAGCAGTTGCGCGGCGTCCATCAGGTCGCGCAGGTTGATCGCTTGCAGGTTGTTGGTGATCGCGCGGTACATGAACGGCAGCGCTACGGTGAAGTAGCAGCCGATCAGAATCCACGGTGTGCCGACCATCGCCATCGGCCCGGAACCGTAGAGCTGCAGCAGCCCCACCGAGGACACCACCGGCGGCACCGCGAAGGGCAGCAGGATGAGGATGTTCATCAGCGCATCGAGTTTCGGAAAGTAGTAATGCACGACAAACAGCAGCGGCAGGATCAGCACCACCGATAACACCAGCGCGCCGACACAGACGATCAGCGACTGCCCGAATGCGTGGAGAAAGCGCGGATCGCTCCACAGCTGGATGTACCACTTGAAGGTGAAGCCGCTCGGCAGAATGGTCGCCGACCAACTGCTGGCGATCGAATAGACCAGCGTGCCCAGCAGCGGCAACAACAGGATGGCGAACAGCAGATAGACCACGACGCGGTGGTAGAGGCCGGCCGGGCCGGATTCAGCGCGAGACATGGTAGCTCCTCTTCAACAGCAATTGATGCACGACGGTGACAATGGTCATCAGCGCCACGAGCACCACCGCCAGCGCGCTGGCCAGGTTCGGGTCAAGGGAAATGTCGCCGGAGACCATCGCCGCAATACGGATCGGCAGAACGTTGAAGTTGCCGGTGGTCAGCGCATAAACCGTGGCGTAGGCGCCGAGGGCGTTGGCCAGCAGGATCACGAACGTGCCGAGCAACGCCGGGGTCAACACCGGCAGGCCGATGTGCCGCCAGAACTGCCAGCCGTTGGCGCCGAGCAGTGCGGCGGACTCGCGCCAGTCTTCACGCAGAGCGTCGAAAGCCGGATAGAGCAGCAGCACGCCGAGGGGAATCTGGAAATAGGTGTAGAGGATGATCAGGCCGGTTTTCGAATACAGGTTGAAGTCCTGAATGATCCCCGACTGCTTGAGCATGATGGTGATGCTGCCGTTGAAACCGAGCAGGATGATGAACGCGAACGCCAGCGGCACGCCGGCAAAATTGCTGGTCATGTTGGCGAAGGCATTCACGAAGTTGCGCAGCTTCGAATCGACGCGGCGTAGTGAATACGCACCAAGCACGGCGATGATGATGCCGAATACGCTCGACCAGAAACTGATCTCCAGGCTGTACTGGATTGCCTGCCGATAGAACTTCGAACCGAAGATCTTGCTGAAGTTGGCCAGGCTCCAGCCGGACTCTTCCGATTGCAGGCTGTTGATCATCACCCAGACCAGCGGGGCGATTTCGAAGACGATAAAGAACAGCGCGAAAGGCACCAGACACAGCGCCGCGAGCCATTTGCCGCGATTCATGGCATTCACTTGAGCAGCTCCCGGCACACAGGTTTGTCGTGGGGTACGCCGAGCAGTTCGCAGACCGTGCCGCAGATCTCGGTCTGCGTTGGTGTGGCGTCAGGGTTGAGGCTGAACGCCTCGCCGAGGACGAACAGCGGCACCTGACGTTCTTCCGCCAGCAGGCCGTTGTGCGAACGATCGTTGTTCATGCCGTGGTCGGCGGTCACCAGCACCTGGTAACCAGCGTCGAGCCAGCTCTGCAGATAGTCGGCGAGGATGACGTCAGCCGAGCGCGCGCTGTTGCGGTATTGCGAGCTGTCGAGGCCGTGCTTGTGCCCGGCGTCGTCGATGTTCATCGGGTGGATCAGGAGGAAATCCGGCGCATGACGCAGGCGCAGGTTCTCCGCGTCGGCGAACAGGTGCGAATCCGGATAATGGTCGTTCCAGTAGAAATGCCCGTGCTGGATCGGCAATGTCGGATCGTCGGTGTGGCGGTCGCGCGCAGCCACGAACGGTGAGCGGTTATACAACTCGCTGACCCAGTGATACGCCGCAGCGGCGGTTTTCAGCCCGGCATCGCGGGCGTAGTGATAGATGCTGCGCTGGTTGGACAAGCGCGAGACATTGTTGTGGACGATGCCGCTGCCGATCGGTGGCACGCCGGTGAGGATACATTCGTAAAGCGGTCGGGACAGGGCGGGCAATTCGCACTCCAGTTGATAGAGCGCCGCGCGTCCTGCGCCAACATAAGCCTGCAGATGCCCCATGGCGTGACACGCAACCTCGTAGTTGAGGCCGTCGAGCACGACAAGGATGACGTTGTGCTTCATAGGGGCAAGAACTCCGAAAACAAATCTGGAACCAATCTGTGTAGGAGTTGCCGGAGGCTGCGATCTTTCGATGTTGCTTTTAAAGGGCAAGATCAAAAGATCGCAGCCTTCGGCAGCTCCTACAGATGAAGGATTACTTCATCTCTACGATGACTTCTTCGTTCCACTGCTGCGGCAGGGCTTTGGAGGTCTTTTCCCACGCGTCGGCGTCCTTGACTGGCGTAACGTTTTTGTATTGCTCGTTCGGCAGCAGTTTGGCTTTCACGTCTTCCGGCAGTTGGAGGTGTTCGGCGCGGATCGGCCGGGCGTTGCCGCGGGCGAGGTTGGTCTGGCCGGCGTCGCTGAAGATGTATTCGCGGGTCAGCTTGGCGGCGTTGGGGTTTTTTGCGTACTTGTTGATGATCGTGGTGTAGCCGGAAATCACCGAGCCGTCGGATGGAATCAGCACTACGTAATCATCGGGGTTGGCCATCTTGGCTTTGTAGCTCAGACCATTGAAGTCCCAGACTACGCCGACTTCGATCTCGCCTTTTTCCATGGTTGCGATGGTCGGGTTGGCCATCGACAGACGACCCTGTTTGGCGAGGTCGGCGAACAGCAGCAGGGCAGGCTTGATGTTTTTCTCGTCACCGCCATTGGCCAGTGCGGCAGCGAGGACACCGTTGGCGGCCTGGGCAGCAGTGCTCACGTCGCCGATGGAGACTTTGTATTTACCGGTTTTCAGGTCAGCCCATTTGGTCGGCACTTCGGAGCCATTTAGCAGCTTCTTGTTGACGATGAAGGCGATGGTGCCGGTGTAGGCCAGTGCCCAGTTGCCGTCCTTGTCCTTGGCCCAGTCCGGAATCTGATCCCAAGTGCTTGGCTTGTACGGTTGCACCACGCCTTGCTTGACCGCGATCGGGCCGAAGGCAGCACCGACGTCGCCGATATCGGCGGTGGCGTTGTCTTTTTCAGCGGCGAACTTGGCGATTTCCTGAGCCGAACTCATATCGGTGTCGATGTGTTTCAGGCCGTATTTCTTGGCCAGGTCTTCCCAGGTGCCTTTCCAGTTGGCCCAGTCATCGGGCATGCCGACGCTGTTGACGGCGCCTTCCGCTTTCGCAGCGGCTTCTAGGGTTTTCAGATCGGTGTCGGCCGCCATGGCGGCGCTGCACATTGCAATGGTCGAGCCTAACAGTGTTGCCAGGAAAAGCTGTTTCATTCCGAAGCTCCTTGGTCGTGTTCAACGCTGCGATTGCGGTTGGGTTGGTCTAGGTCAGCAATACCTGAGCCAATTTAGGCGGGCTGGATGACATTTTGATGTCGATGGCCTTGTGGCTGATCTTTTCTCCGCCCGGGATTGGCCGTTGCCAAACAAGCGTAGACCATGACGCAGGCCCGATACGCAAGGGACTTGGCCGATGTATTGCAAGCCGTGAAAACGACCGTTGGGTAGTTTTTGTCATCTGTCGGTCATCTGCACTGCCTAGGCTTGCAACACACGAAAGCGCTCTGAGCAGCGCCCGGATTTGCCCTGAAACAGTGCTGGTCTAGTCCAGATAGGTAACGTTGATGCGCGATGAGGCAACGAAAGCGGTGACAGCGATTGGTCAGGTGCTGCAGGAGCAGATCAATCATGGTTTGCTGGCGGCCGGGAGCAAGTTGCCCGCTGAACGCAAGCTCAGCGAGTTGTTCGGGACGACGCGGATCACTGTGCGTGAAGCGCTGTTGCAATTGGAGGCGCAAGGGCAGATTTATCGTGAGGAGCGGCGCGGCTGGTTCGTGTCGCCGCCGCGTCTGGCGTACAACCTGATGCAGCGCAGTCATTTTCACGCGATGGTCAGTGCGCAGGGGCGTGAGCCGTCGACCGAGGTGATTTCGGCGCGTCTGCAGCCGGCTTCGGCGGCGGTGTGTGCGTGGTTGCAGTTGCCGGCGTTGTCGAGCGTGATTCAGATTTGCCGCTCGCGGCGCATTGATGGGCGACTGGTGTTGTACGTGGAGCACTATTTGAATCCGCTGTTTTTTCCGGGGATTCTTGAGTTCGATTTGAATCAGTCGATTACCGAGTTGTATGCGCGGCATTACGATTTGCACTATGGGCGGGTGCGGTTCGAGATGGTGCCGACGGCGTTGTCGGTGGATGCAGCGGCGGCGTTACGGGTGTCGGTGGGGAGTCCGGGGTTACGGATTGCACGCGTCAATTATGATCAGCATGGGCGGTTGATTGATTGTGATCTGGAGTTTTGGCGGCATGATGCGATTCACGTCGGGGTTGATGTGGTTTGATCTTCTGGTCGCTGCGCTCCCACGCCCGGATCAATCCCTCCGCTCAGCCTGCCGACGGGCTCCAGATCAAAAGCGGAACTCGAGCTAACGCTCATCGTGTGTAGGGGTTGCCGAAGGCTCGGGCCGCGATCGGACGATCTTTTGATTTTGCTGTTCTGTGGGAGCGAGCCTGCTCGCGAAGGCGCCCCCACAGTCACCCCTCTCTACTTGCCCACCGCCGCATTCCCGTACAGATAATCCGTCGCCAACGACGCCAATGTTCTGACCCCAACCACCAACGCCGATTCATCCACAAAGAACCCCGGATTATGATTGGGCGCAGCCTTGCTCATGTCCTGATCCCTCGGCGTCACCCCGAGAAACACAAACAAGCCCGGCGCCTCTTTGGCGAAGAACGAGAAATCTTCCGCCCCACCCACCAGTGGTCCCTGCACCACATCATCCTTGGCGGCCCACTTCAACGTCGGCAGCATTTTCTCGGTCAGTGCCGGGTTGTTAATGGTCGGATCGTATTTTTCGATGATGGTGACATCGGCTTTCGCGCCGCCGCTTTCGGCGATTTTCTCGATGGTCTGTCGCACGTCGCTGTGCAGTTTCTGGCGGATGCCGTAGTCGTAGGAACGGATGGTGCCGGTCATGTCGAGCGATTCGGGGATGATGTTGTAGCGGGTGCCGCCGTTGATGGTGCCGATGCTGACCACCGACGGGTAAGAGGAAATGTCGGTGCGGCGGCTGACCACGGTTTGCAGGCCGACGATGGTTTGCGCGCCGACGGTGATCGGGTCGATGCCGTCCCAGGGGCGGCCGGCGTGGGTTTGTTTGCCGTGGATCTTGATGCGCAGGTCGTCGGAGCTGGCCAGGGTCGGGCCGGGGCGGTAGGCGATCTGGCCGGCGGGGACGCCGGCCCAGACGTGCAGGCCAAATATCGCGTCCGGTTTCGGCGATTTCATCACGCCTTCCTCGACCATCATCTTCGCGCCCCAGGTGTTTTTGCCGTCGGGAATAAAATCGCTCGGGCCTTCCTCGGCGGGCTGGAAGTAGAACACCACGGTGCCGGGCAGAGTGTCGCGCATGCCCGTCAGAATTTTCGCCGCGCTGAGCAGGATCGCGGTATGGGCGTCGTGGCCGCAGGCGTGCATGACGTCGACTGCCTTGTCGAGATACGTGCCTTTGGCTTTCGAGGCAAACGGCAGATCGGAGACTTCCTTGACCGGCAGCGCATCCATGTCGGCGCGCAGGGCCACGGTCGGGCCGGGCAGGGCGCCTTTGAGCACGGCCACTACGCCGGTGCGCGCGACGCCGGTTTTCACTTCCAGGCCCATGGCTCGCAGCTGTTTGGCGACCAGCTCAGAGGTGCGTTTTTCGGTGTTGCCAAGTTCCGGATGGGCGTGAAGGTCGCGGCGGATTTCCAGTAGTTCCGCTTCAAGCTTTTGCGCCTGCTCGGCGATCTGTATGCGGGCGCTGTCCATCGTCGCAGCGCCGGCGTGGCTGGCGACCAGCGTGAGCAAGAGGGTTTGGGCAATGCGCGTCAGTTGCATGGGCTTCTCCTTGATTATTGTTGTTGGGCTTCCTTGCGTGTGACAAAGGCTTTGCACGCAAGTGCGATCGGGCAAGGAAGCGCTATGCGCTCCGACAGGGAAAACTCCTACCGTTTTATCAGTTCCGTCCGGCGTGACAGATAAAACGCGGGCGATAACTATGTACCGCACCGCACAACATTTATTTCCATAAATTTCTCCAGGTACCGGTCACGTTATTGGCTGTTTGAGGGTGACCGGCCAGCGCGACAAAACTATTGTCCATGGAGGATTTATAAATGCAGCGTAATGGAATAACGCTTCCGCCGATTGTTGTGCGTCCGGATAAACAAGATGAATATTTACATTATTTAGGTGCAGGAGACGGTTCGGGGCCAAGCATCAACTTTGCGCCTTTGGGTGAAATACTCGATATGGAAAGTATCTATAAAGATACTTCCAGAAATATTGCCCAGGTCATCGAGCTTGAGCTGGCAGAAGTACGCGCAGCAGGCGATCAAAGTGTCCTGCCTCCTTTGGATGCGCTGGCGCGGGAGATGCGATTCAGGGAGTCGCTGATCGCCAGAAAGTTTGGTGCACTTTTGGCGGCCAAGGACGTGGCCATCGAACGTTTCGGCCACGCCCAGGTTGAAACCTTTTTCAACGGAGGTCGTTTACCGCAAGTCAATCGGCGAGGCGGCGGCGTCAGCGTACGGCAGGCCTATAGCGCCTTGTTCAACGCCAAGTTACTGGTTGAAGGCATTGGCGTTTTGAACAGCCAGTCGGCCACGGTCAAGGGCATGATTGCCGTGGTGCAAGCGCAGGAAGCCGACCGGATTGCTCAGGAGCAGGCCCGGTTGGCGGCGGAACACGCCAGGCAGGTTGCACAGGAACAGGCCCGCGTCGCTCAGGAGCAGGCGCGGCGGCAGGCGGAGGAGCTGGCGCGGCAGGCTGCTGCCGATGAACTCAGGCGTCTCGAAGAAGAACAGGCCCGTTTGGCGGCTGAGGCACTAGAGCGCAAGCGTGCCGAGGAACAGGCGGCGCTTGAGGCTGAAGCCGAAGCCGAAGCACGCAGGGTTGATGAGGATAAGCGCCGGCAGGACACCTCCGGTGGTCACAGTAGCCTGTTGCGCTTTCAGGGCAATACCAGCCACGCCCAACTGGTATTTGCGACGTCCGCTGGTGCGGTCGCGATTGCCGACAACCTGATGGCGGGTTTTGCCGCTTCGATTCGCTCGGCGGTGGCCGGTTTATCGGGGCTGGCTGCTGGCACGGCGTCTGGTCTGATGGTGGGGGTAAGTGCGTTTGTCTACTCCCCGGTGTTGGGTAATGGGGAATTGCCTGAACGCTTTCTGCTCAGCCTTCCACTGGCAGATCTGCTGCCCGGTCAACTGCCTGATCTGGACAGGCTGGCAAGCGAAAGAGCACGACTGAATCTGCCGGTGCGTTTGAGCGCCCGGCCACTGACGGGATCTCTCGCCGAGCTGCTTGTCGTTCCGGTAGCGGGGACAAAACTGCCTTCCGGCGTTCGCGTGGTTGCAGCTGGTTTCAACGCAGGGAACAACACTTACAGCGCGACGCTCACTGACATCCCGCCGACAACCGCGGTCTGGACTCCCTCAGTAACGCCGGCAGACAGTTCAACGCTGTTCCCCATCGAGAACCCGGCCCCACCGCGATATATCGGCGGCAACCTTGTGCCGATTGAAGGACGGATCGACGCTTACCCAGGGCGGGGCAACATTCGTTTCGACGACTTCATTCTGGTCTTCCCACCGGAATCGGGTCTGCCACCGCAGTACGTCATGTTCCGGGATCGACGCAATGATCCAGGGGTGGCCAGTGGTTATGGTGCGCCGGTTGCGGGTGGATGGCTGGGGGCGGCTACGCAGGGCGATGGAGCGCCAATCCCATCGCAAATTGCTGATCAGTTAAGGGGTCGTCAGTTCAACAGTTTCAGAGCATTCAGAGAAACATTCTGGAAAGCTGTCTTCAATGACGAAAATTTGGCTGACTCATTTAACGCGACAAGTTTGAACGAAATGAAAAAGGGCAAAGCTCCGATAGTTAGAGTGAGCGATTCAGCAGGATCAAGAGTGAAATACGAACTGCATCATAAGGTCGGCTTGGCAGAGGGAGGGGATTTATATAATGCCGACAACATAAATATCGTTACCCCGAAGGCGCATGTTGAAATTCATAAAGGGCTTTGATATGAGATCGATACAGAATATGAGAGAGGAAGATTTTCTCGAGTTTGTCAGGAAAATACATGATTCCGGGTTTACTACAGAGAAGCAGCAAATTGCTGCCATTCTTGAATTCTCCCGGCTAGTGGAACATCCATCTGGTTACGATTTGATTTACTACCCGGAGGAAGGTAAGGATGGGCCTGAAAATGTTGTCTTGGAGGTAAAAAACTGGCGTTCCGCTAATGGCAAACCCGGTTTCAAAAATAAATAAAAGCAACCCCCTATTGGCTTTATCTTCCAATAGGGGGCCATCTCAGTTCAGCCGTCCTTTTTCATTTCAACCCCAGGCGTAATCACCTGCACACTCATCCGCGGTGTCGCCAGATCCAGCCCCGCCTCATCCAGTTGCCGCTTCAGCGAAAGGTTGAACGCCCGGGAAACCTCCCACTGCTTGATCGGCGCAGTCTTGAACCGTGCGCGCAAAATCGCGCTGCCGGACTCGAAACTCTCCACACCCTGAATCTCCAGCGGCGACCAGATGTTGCGGCGTTGCAGCGGATCGCTGCGCATCTTCTGGCCGACGTCGCGCATCAGTTTGATCGCATCGTCGATTTCCATGTTGTACGGCACGGCGACGCGGAAGATGGCGTAGCCGAATTCCCGCGAGTAGTTCTTGATGCTTTTGATTTCGCTGAACGGAATGGTGTGGACGATGCCGTCGATGTCGCGCAGGCGCACGGTGCGGATGGTCAGGCCTTCGACGGTGCCGAGGTGGCCGCCGACGTCGACGTAATCATCGATGGCCAAGGAGTCTTCGATGATGATGAACAGGCCGGTGATCAGGTCAGCGACCAGCGATTGCGCGCCGAAGCCGATGGCCAGACCGATCACCCCGGCACCGGCCAGCAATGGCGTGACGTTCATGCCCATGTTCGCCAGCGCGACGATCAGCGCGATGATGAAAATCGCCACGAACAGCACGTTGCGGATCAGCGGCATCATTGTTTGCGCGCGGGCGTTGGCCAGGCCTTTGCGCGAGCGGGTCAAAGCGTGGTGCACGGCGGTATCGGCGAGAATCCAGATCAGCCAGGAAAAAATCAGCGTGCCGATCAGGCTGAACAGTTTGACGCTGATGTCATGGCCATCACCTTCGGCGAACGCGATCAGCGAATGGCCCCACACCCGCAGGCCGAGCTCGATGAAGATCAGCCACACCAGCAAATGCGTCAGGGTGTAGAAGAAGTTTTTCAATCGTTCCGAGTACAGCGCATGGCGTTTCGGCCCGCGTTGTGGCTTCAGCGAATGGCGGCGCACGAGGCCGTTGATGACCATGCACAACACCAGCAGAACCGTGCAGATCAGCGACTGCCGCAGCGCGGTGCTGGTATCGCCGGCAGAGACAAATGTGGCGAACAGCGAGATGCCGACCAGCACCAGTGCCGGCACGTACCAGAAGGTGCCGAGGATCTCGATGGTGTCGCTGAGGGCGCGGCGGGTCAGGCGGCGTGACAGCGGTTGGTTGCGGATCAGGTGCGCGATCGGTCGGCGGAATCGCAGAATGAACAGGCCGGTCGACAGTGCCGCGAGGACATTGGCGGTGGTCGCGGCGGTGTGCGCCAGATGCACGCCCAGGCTCTCGACCAGACGCGGATCACTCAGCGCTTCACCAAACGCGGCGAAGCTGCCGATCAGCCACAACGGCCGAAATGCCTGATGACGCAGGATGTACAGCGCGCGATGGCGGTGCGGGCCGTCGAGCAGGGAGAAGGCGATCACGCAGATCGCCGAGAAGCAGGTGCCGACCACCAAGGCATAGGCCAGCACCATCGCCAGGCTTTTGCCCAGCGAAGATGGCAACACGTAGCTCATATACACCGTCATCACCAACGCGATCAGCCACGGCCCGAGCTTGCGCAGGGCAAAGCGCAGCATGTCGAGGGCCTTGGGGTGTTGCGGCAGTTCTTCGGTAAGGCCAAAGCGCATGCGCACGCGGTGGCCAAGCCAGATCAGCGCGGCGGCGAGCAGGCTCCAGACCATCAGGATCACCGCGAAACCGAAGATGATCGGCAGCCATTCATTGGCCGGCAGCAGCTTGCTGCTCAGTTCATCCTTGGCCAGATCGAACTCGTTGGACCAGCGGGTAATCGGGCTGTCGGCGCCGGAAAACTGCTTTTCGAAGTTGGCGAGGGTGCCGCCGATCAGGCCCAGCACGCCTTCTTCCGGAGTGGCTTGGGCTTTCTTTGTGGCGTCGCGCAGCTTTTTCAGGTCGCTGAGCAACTGCGCACGTTGTTTGTCGTTTTCCAGCGACTTGATGACTTCATCCAGCGACTGGCCAAGCGGTTCCTGGGCTTCAGCTTGCGGTTTGGAAGTGTTGAGCAGGCCGGGCAGACCGACTGCCTGGGCGGGCGCCAGCGGCAGCAGCGTCATCAGGCAGACAAGCAGCAGACCGGGCAAAGCAAAAAGACGAGCAAACACCAGAAGACAACCTCGCGATAGGCGGATGCGCTGGAGTGTACGAGGCCCTTTGGCGCAATGCGAGCCGGGCGCGGTCATTCGTTGAGTTTGGCGAGGATCTTGTAGACCACCGTGGCGAGGATCATCAGCATGCCGATCCACATGGCGAACACCCCGGCGTTCTTGTCACGGAAGTTGAAGCCGATGGCCAACAGGATCATCCCGCTGAGGATGGGGATGAGCATGGCGTGGAAGGAGGACATCGAGATCATGGAGACTGCCTTGTCTGTAGAGGATTCTTGCAGTCTAGGCGGGTTTTCGAGGCGGGCGGGTGATGTGACTCAGGAATGCTTCAAGTCAGTGAGGTTTCTGGTGTCTGAAGCAGCGCTTTCGCGAGCAGGCTCGCTCCCACAGGTGAATGGCATTCCATTGTGGGAGCGAGCCTGCTCGCGAAGTTTTTCAGCCTTTATGGCAATTCGCGACTGGCATAAAACGCGCTGAGCACTTTGACCAGATGTGCCAGGTCATGGCTGCCACACAGCTCGCGAATCGAGTGCATGGCGAAGGTTGGCAGGCCGATGTCGACGGTGCGCACGCCCAAGTGACTGGCGGTGATCGGGCCGATGGTCGAGCCGCAGCCCATGTCGCTGCGCACCACGAAGCTTTGCACCGGGACTTCTTCGGCCATGCACAGATGGCGGAAGAAACCGGCGGTTTCGCTGTTGGTGGCGTAGCGCTGGTTGCTGTTGACCTTGATCACCGGGCCGGCATTGAGTTTCGGGCCGTGGTTGGCGTCGTGCTTTTCCGCGTAGTTGGGGTGCACGCCGTGGGCGTTATCGGCCGACACCAGCAGGGATTTCTGAATGGTGCGGACGAACTCGTCACCTTCCGGCAGCAGGCGGCGCAGGGTCTGTTCGAGCATCGGGCCGTCGGCACCGCATGCCGAGCAGGAGCCGACTTCTTCGTGATCGTTACAGACCAGCACGCAGGTTTCGTCGGTTTCGGCGGTGAGCAACGCTTGAAGGCCGGCGTAGCACGACAGCAGGTTATCCAGACGCGCACCGGCAATGAAATCACCGTTCAGACCGATCACTGCAGCACTTTGCGTATCGTAGAAACTCAACTCGTAATCCAGCACCACGTCGGCATTCAGGCCGTGTTCGCGAGCCAGTTGATCGGTGAGCACAGCGCGGAAATCGACGCGCTCGTCACCGGCGAACTGGGCGAGGATCGGCGGCAGTTCAGTCTGCGCGTTGATCGCCCAGCCCTGGTTGGCTTCACGGTTGAGGTGAATGGCCAGGTTGGGAATGATCGCGATCGGCGCCTTGAAGTCGATCAATTGGCTCTCGACCTTGCCGTCACGGCGGAAGGTCACGCGGCCGGCCAGCGACAGATCGCGGTCGAACCACGGCGCCAGCAGCGCGCCGCCGTAGACTTCGACGCCCAGTTGCCAGAAGCCCTGACGCTGCAGTTCCGGTTGTGGTTTGACCCGCAGGCACGGGCTGTCGGTATGGGCGCCGACCAGGCGGATACCGTCGTGCAGGGGCGAGTTGCGGCCCATTTTGATCGCGACGATCGAGGAGTCGTTGCGGGTGACGTAATAGCGGCCGTTGGCCTCGGTGGACCATGGCTCGCGCTCGTCGAGGCGCACATAACCGGCGGCCTCCAGACGCTGAACGAGGCTGGCGGTGGCGTGGAACGGGGTAGGGGAGGCCTTGAGAAAGTCGATCAGGCCCTGGTTCAACTCTGCGCGCATAAGAAACTCCAGACAGCAATGGCCGGGAGTTTAACGTATTGGCCGGGGAATTGAATCCGGACCGGATCCCCTGTGGGAGCGAGCCTGCTCGCGCAAGCGATTGATCAGTCAACATCAATGCTGAATGTGATACCGCTTTCGCGAGCAGGCTCGCTCCCACATGGGGCCGGTGCTGGCTGTCAGAACGGTGCCGGGCACTCGAAACGCAGGCGTTCACCGCTTTGCGGATGAGTGAAGCTGAGCATGCTCGCGTGCAGGCACAGACGTGGCCAGGCGGCCAGCGCTTGCTCGTGGGCATAGAGGCCGTCACCGAGCAGCGGGTGACCGATCGACAACATGTGCACGCGCAGTTGATGCGAGCGCCCGGTGATCGGTGTCAGTTCGACCCGGCACCAGTCGCCGCACCGTTCCAGCACTTTCCAGAAGGTCAGCGCGTGCTTGCCGAATTCGTGATCGACCACGTGTCGCGGTTTGGTCGGCGGGTCATAGCGCAGGGGCAGATCGATGCTGCCGCTGTCCAGCTCCGGCTGACCCCAGGCCAAAGCGGTGTAGGCCTTTTCGGTTTCGCGGTCATGAAACTGCCGCGACAGTTCACGGTGAGTATCGGCATCCCGGGCCAGCAGGATGATGCCGGAGGTTTCCCAGTCCAGGCGATGGACGATGCGCGCTTCCGGGTAGCCGTTTTCCTGCAGGCGGGTAATCAGGCAATCCTTGTTGTCGTCAGCGCGGCCGGGCACCGAGAGCAGCAGGGTCGGTTTGTCGACCACCAGTACGGCGGCGTCCTGATGGATGATGCGGATGTTGGACAGCGGCATTAAAACAGCCTCGTAACAAATGCCAACGGCGGCTCGGAGCTGCTGATAACCCTGTAGGAGCTGCCGAAGGCTGCGATCTTTTGACTTTGAAGATCAAAAGATCGCAGCCTTCGGCAGCTCCTACACGAGCATCAACGGTCCGAGCCGCCGTAGCGACTGCCAAATCGACTCAGCGATCGGGCAGGGTGATGTTGAGTTCCAGAATCGAGCAACTGCCCTGGCTTTCCAGTGCAACATGTACGTCGTCGTTGCCGATATTGACGTACTTGCGGATCACGTCGACCAGTTCCTTCTGCAAGGCTGGCAGGTAATCCGGCGTGCTGCGCTGGCCGCGCTCATGCGCCACGATGATCTGTAGACGCTCTTTCGCTACCGAGGCGGTACTTGGCTTTTTGGTGGCACGAAAGAAGTCAAAAAGGTTCATTACCTACCTCCAAACAGGCGCTCGAAGAATCCCTTCTTCTCGACATCGAGGAATCGGTGGGCTTTTTCTTTGCCCAGCAGGCGGTCGACGGTATCGCTGTAAGCCTGACCGGCATCGCTCTGGTCGTCGAGAATCACTGGCACGCCCTGGTTGGAAGCCTTGAGCACCGCCTGGGATTCCGGGATGACGCCGAGGAGGGTCACCGAAAGGATTTCCTTGACGTCTTCAACGCCGAGCATCTCGCCCTTCTCAACACGCTCCGGGTGGTAGCGGGTGATCAGCAGGTGTTCCTTGATCGGGTCTTCGCCACGTTCGGCGCGGCGCGATTTGCTTGCCAGCAGGCCGAGCATGCGGTCCGAGTCACGTACCGAGGAGACTTCCGGGTTGGTCACGACGATCGCTTCGTCAGCGAAGTACATGGCCAGGTGCGCACCTTTCTCGATGCCCGCCGGGGAATCGCAGACGACGAACTCGAATTGTTCCTTGAGCTCCATCAGGACTTTTTCCACGCCTTCGACGGTCAGCGCGTCTTTGTCGCGGGTCTGGCTGGCCGCCAGTACGTAGAGGTTTTCCAGGCGCTTGTCTTTGATCAGTGCCTGTTGCAGGTTGGCTTCGCCGTTTACCACGTTGACGAAGTCATACACCACGCGGCGCTCGCAACCCATGATCAGGTCGAGGTTACGCAAGCCCACGTCGAAGTCGACGATTACTGTTTTGTGGCCGCGCAGAGCGAGACCGGTACCGATAGCGGCGCTGGTGGTGGTCTTACCCACACCACCCTTGCCGGATGTAACCACGAGAATCTTGGCCAAGGTGTTTCACCCCTAAGGAAGAAGGACTGTTCAGCCCCTGAAAAACATCTCTTGAAAACTACTGCAGTCGGACAGCCTTGGCTGGAATTTGGCTTTGGGCCTTTTTCCTACTTCGTTTGAGCCGTTTTCGCTACGTTTTAGAGATGCTTGGAAAATGCGGCAGTATCCGTTAAAGCCGAATGATGTTCAACACGTCGCCTGACAGGCTGACCTGGACGCCCGAGCCCCACATCGGATCGCGACGCAAATCCTCGGAGACCTTGTAGTGACCGGCGATGGAGATCAGTTCAGCGCTCAATTGCTGACAGAAAATCCGTGCCTTGGTGTCACCTTTGACGCCGGCCAGCGCACGGCCGCGCATCGGGCCGTATACATGGATGTTGCCATCGGCGAGAAGTTCCGCCCCCGGACTGACCGATGAGACCACGACCAGATCGCCACCCTGGGCATATATCTGTTGGCCACCACGTACTGGCGTGGTGATAACGCGGGTCGGTTTGACGGTCGGCTCAGGGGGTTTTTCCGGCTTCTTTTTGACTTCGGCTTCCGGTGTTTCGAGCGGACGCTCGCGGGCACCGGAGGGCGGTAGCACGGGGATGTCGATGGCAATGGCAGCGGCGATGTCTTCGATGCGGCTGGCGCGAATGGCCAGGGTACGCAGGCCGTGTTGGCGGCAGACGCGCATCAGCCCCGGCAGGTCAACCGCGCCCTGGTTCGGCGGCAGTTTGTCCAGCGCCAGAACCAGCGGTGCATTGCTGAAAAAATTCGGCGCCTGGGCGACTTTGGCGGCCAATTGCCGATCGAGGCTTTCGAGGTCGTTACGGGCCAGTTCCAGCACAGTGATGGCCAGCATGCTGCCCTTGAGCTGGAATACGGGATCTTGGTCTAACGGGTCGGTTTGGCTCATGTCGGCATACAACGGCTTGTCACTAAAAGTGCCGAGACTTATAACGAGAACGCCCGCGAGCCGCAAGCCGGGTCGAACGATGTAGAATGCGCGGCCACTGTATTTACGGAAGCTTTAATGGATCGCCCGCGTTTTCGAAAAGCATATCTTGCTCCGCGCTTCTGGCCGCTCTGGTGCGGCCTGGGGCTTTTGTGGCTGATCGTGCAGTTGCCGTATCCGGCGCTGCTGACCATCGGTCGAGTTTTGGGCGCGTTGATGTATCGCGTCGCCAGCGACCGGCGAACCATCGCCCGGCGCAATCTGGAATTGTGCTTCCCGGAAAAATCCGCCGCCGAGCGCAAACGCCTGCTCAAAGAAAACTTCGCCTCCACCGGCATTGCCTTTTTTGAAATGGCGATGAGCTGGTGGTGGTCGCGCGAGCGTCTGGCGAAACTGGCCCACGTCGAAGGCCTTGAACATCTGCAGAAGGCCCAGCGTGAAGGCAAAGGCGTGATCCTCATGGCCGCGCATTTCACTACCCTGGAAATCGGCGCGGCGCTGCTCGGCCAGCAGCACACCATCGACGGCATGTACCGCGAACACAAAAATCCCTTGTTCGACTTCGTCCAGCGCCGTGGCCGCGAGCGGCACAATCTCGATTCGCTGGCGGTGGAGCGCGATGACGTGCGCGGCATGCTCAAACTGCTGCGCTCGGGACGGGCGATCTGGTATGCGCCGGATCAGGATTACGGCGCCAAGCAGAGCATTTTCGTGCCGCTGTTCGGCATTCAGGCCGCCACCGTCACTGCGACGACCAAGTTTGCACGGCTGGGCAAAGCGTTGGTGGTGCCGTTCACTCAGGAACGTCTGGCGGACGGCAGTGGTTATCGCCTGGTGATCCATCCGCCGCTGGAAGACTTCCCCGGCGAGAGCGAAGAGGCCGATTGCATCCGCATCAATCAGTGGGTCGAGAGCGCTTTGCGTGCCTGTCCCGAGCAATATCTGTGGGCGCATCGGCGCTTCAAGAGTCGCCCGCCCGGTGAGCCGAAGCTTTATCCCAAGCGTCGTTGATTACCCGATCTGACAAGCACCCTGGAGTGTGGCGATGAGTCCTGCTGAACCGGTTACAGGTTTGATTCTTTCCGGCGGCGGGGCTCGGGCGGCTTATCAGGTCGGGGTGCTGGCGGCGATTGCCGAGTTGCTGCCGGTGGGCGCGGACAATCCGTTTCCGGTGATCGTCGGCACCTCGGCCGGGGCGATCAATGCGGTCAGCCTGGCCAGTGGCGCCACCGACTTTCGTGCTGCCATCGAACGCCTGACCCAGTTCTGGCAGGGCTTTCGCAGCCACCGCGTGCTGCGTAGCGACTGGCCGGGCGTGATCCATCAGGCCAGTCGTTTCGTCAGCCACAGCCTGCTCGGCCTCGGTCGGCAGATGCCGGTGGCACTGCTCAACAGTTCGCCGCTGCGCGAGCTGCTCGAGGAAAAACTGCACCTGCCTGGCATCGCCGAATCCATCGCGCGCAAGCAATTGCATGCGGTGGCGGTGACCGCATTCGGCTACGAGTCGGGGCAAGCGGTGACGTTCTATCAGGGCGGCGGCACCATCGACCCCTGGCTGCGGCACCGCCGCATTGGCGTGCCGACGCAATTGTCGATCGATCACTTGCTGGCCAGTTCGGCGATTCCGCTGTTGTTCGCGCCGGTGAAAATCGCTGAGGAATATTTCGGTGACGGCGCGGTGCGTCAGTCGGCACCGATCAGCCCGGCGCTGCATCTGGGTGCCAGTCGCGTGCTCGTGGTAGGCGTCAGCGGCAACCCGCGCGGCGTCGATCCGCAGCAGCCGCTTGAGCGCGCCTACAGCGGCCAGCAACCGACGCTGGCGCAGATCGGCGGGCACATGCTCAACAGCACGTTCATCGACAGTCTGGAGAGCGATATCGAGTTGCTGCAGCGTCTGAATCAGTTCAGCCATTTGCTCCCGGCCGGCACGCCGACCCGCGCGCTGGGTGTGGCGCCGGTTGAAGTGCTGGTGATTGCGCCAAGCCAGCCGATCGACGAAATCGCCGCGCGCCATCGTCAGGAGTTACCGGCGGCGTTGCGCCTGTTTCTGCGTGGGCCGGGTGCGACGAAGACGAGTGGGGCGGGGGTGCTCAGTTATCTGCTGTTCGAGGCGGGGTATTGCAGCGAGTTGATCGAGTTGGGGCGGCGGGATGCGCTGGCCAAGCGCGAGGAGCTGTGCCGGTTTTTGCGGCTATCTGAAGCGGTGGCTCCTGCCTGAAATCTGCGGTGAGGCCTTCGCGAGCAGGCTCGCTCCCACATTTGAACTCGGTCTAAATGTGGGAGCGAGCCTGCTCGCGAAGCTTTTAGGGTCAGAAGTGGAACTTGACCAGGAAGCTTGTGGTGCTCTGATCGGTCTTGAAGTACTGGCTGTCCTTGATGCCGTACTTGTCCGACCAGTAGTCGTACTCCACACCGACATACAACTGCTTCTCGCCGAAATTCAGCGCCTTGCCCAGGTCGTATTTGACCTGCGGGTTGAAGTGCAGGTTGGCGTGGTAATCGCCTTTGGAGTTGGAGTCGTTGTCGACCACCCAGTCCATGAAACCATCGATGAGGATGTTCGATTTGCCCACCGGGATGGTGTAGGACCACACCGGGGTGATCTGCCAGACATTGTCACCGGCGCGCGCGCCCTGGGTGTGACGCTGGTAGAAGTTCAGCTGGAAGTAGTCGAAGCCCGGAATGGCCAGGTCGAAGCCCGGACCGATCAGGTACGACTCGGTATCGCCTTCACCGAACTCGTAGGTCATGGCCAGCAACACGTCGGTCACCGGGCCGAAGGCCAGTTTCTGATCGAAGATCTTGCCGAACGACAGGCGCGGGCTGAGCTCGCCATAGTAGGTGTTGGAGCCGACGCCGCCATCATCCTTGCCGTTGTAGAAGATCTTGTCGATAAACAGGAAGTTGTCCCCATACTTCCAGGCATCGGCGTGCTCGAAGGTCACGGTCTGCTGAATGCGCGGGTTGACCTGGAAGTCCTTGCCATACAGGTAGGTCAGGCTGTTGTTCTGCCACTGCAGCAGGCCTTCGGCCATCGCCTGGCCGCCGGCGAACATCGATCCGGCCAGCATCAGGCTGGTGCACATACGTTTCATTCGGTTGCTCCCAAAGTAGGTGTTCCACGTTATTTTTTTAAGATCGGCGCTCTGATGTGGCGCCTTTTTTCGTACCGCAAATTTCATCCGATCGGTCAGCTTTCAATGCTGGTAGCAAAAGCTGCGCCAAGGCTTTCGAAAAACCAAAAAACGCCCGTTCGGCTGCTGAAAAACAGTCGACGAGCGTGTTTTCGGAATGCCTCAGGACTGACCGCAGCCGGGATAAGTTGGCTTTTCGGTCAGAAATTGAATTCGGGCTTTTTTTTAGAGCGAATTCGGAAGGCCGCGGAGAATACTGACTCCTCGGCCAAGGCTCAAGTGCCCCGCAACAGAGCACCGACGGCAGGCATGGCGCACGGTTGCGGGCCATCTCAGAAGTGCACCTTCAGCAGCAGGCTGGCGGTGTTCTGGTTGGTGTCGAACGAGTGGCTGTTTTCGATGCCGTATTTGTTCTTCCAGTAGCTGTACTCGGTGCCGACGTACACCTGCTTCTGGCTCCAGCCCAAGGCTTTGCCGAGGTCGTACTTGATCTGCGGATTGATGTGCAGGTTGGCGTGGTAGGTGCCGCGTGAGTTTTCGTCGTTGTCGACGACCCAGTCGAGGTAGCCGTCGATCAGCACATCGGAATTGCCCAGCGGGAAGCTGTAGGACCACGCGGGGGTGATTTGCCAGACACCATCGCCTGGACGCGGGCCTTCGGTCTGGCGGCGGAAAATGTTCAGGGTGACGTAATTGAAACCGGGCACTTTCAGATCGAAGCCGGGGCCGATCAGGTAGGCCTCGCTTTCGCCTTCGCCGTACTCGTAGGTCATCGCCAGCAGGACGTCCTTGATCGGGCCGAACTCGATCTTGCGATCAAGAATCTTGCCGAAGGACAGGCGCGGGGTGAATTCGCCGTAGAAGGTGTGCGGGCCTTTGTTCGGGTCTTCCTTGCCGTTGTAGAAGATCTTGTCGACGAACAGAAAGTTGTCGCCGTACTTCCACTTGTCGGCGTGCTCGAAGGTCACCGTCTGCTGATATGACGGGTTGATCGCGAAGTTCTTGCCGTACAGATAGCTGAGGCTGTTGCTCTGCCACAGCAGCAGATCGCCGGCCATGGCCTGACTCGCGGCCAGCAGGCCGCCACTCAACAGAACGTTGCTTTGCGTGCGGATCATCTGTTGCTTCCTCTTGTTTTTATTGTCTGAGGCACAAGCAGTTGCGTAGTCCCTGTGGGAGCGAGCCTGCTCGCGAAAGCGGTTGTGTCAGTCGCCATCAATGTTGAATGACACAGCGCTTTCGCGAGCAGGCTCGCTCCCACAGGTGGTGTGGTGGTTTCAATCAGTGAGCATGGCAATCGTTGATCGCCGCACGCTCCTTGCCGCCGAGGATGTTGAACAGCAGGTTCAGGGTCAGCGCGCTGAGGGTGGCCATGGCGATGCCGCTGTGGGTGATCGGGCTCATCCACAGCGGCAGGTGGGCGAAGAACTCCGGACGCACCACCGGGATCAGGCCCATGCCGATGCTCACCGCGACCAGCAACTGATTGCGGCGGTCACCGATGTCCGCCTCTTGGAGGATCTTGATGCCAGTCGCGGCGACCATGCCGAACATCGCAATCGCCGCGCCGCCCAGCACCGCCGGTGGAATCGACGCCACCAGAAATGCCGCTTTCGGCAACAGGCTGAGGACGATCAGCAGACCGCCGGCAACGATGGTCACCGAACGGCAGCGCACGCCGGTCATCTGCACCAGACCGATGTTCTGCGCGAACGAGGAGTGAGTGAAGGTGTTGAAGAAGCCGGCGAAGAACGACGCGCCGGCATCGCACAGCAAGCCGCGACGGAGCATGCGCGGGCAGACTTCCTGGCCGGTGATCTTGCCCAGCGCGAGGAACATCCCGGTGGACTCGACGAAGATGATCACCACCACCAGACACATCGACAGAATCGGTGCCAATTCGAATTTCGGCATGCCGAAATGCAGCGGGGTGACGAACTGAACCCACGGTGCGCTGGCCATGCCGCTGAGGTCGACCATGCCGATCACGCCGCACAGCACGTAGCCCAGGCACATGCCGATCAACACCGAAATGTTCACCCAGAAACCGCGCATGAAACGGTGCACCAACAGAATGGTCGCCAGCACCAGCGCAGCGATGGCCAGATAGATCGGTGAACCGAATTGCGCGGCGTCGACCCCGCCACCAGCCCAGTTCACGGCTACGGGAAACAACGATAAACCGATCGAGGTGATGACCGTGCCGGTCACCAGCGGCGGGAAGAAGCGCACGACCTTGGACATGAACGGCGCGATCAGCATGCCGAAGAACCCGGCGGCGATCGTCGCACCGAAGATGCCTTGCAGGCCGATGCCGGGCATGCCGGCCATGGCCACCATGCTGCCGACTGCGGCGAAACTGGCGCCCATCATCACCGGCATGCGAATGCCCATCGGGCCGATGCCGAGCGACTGCACGATAGTGGCGATGCCGGCGACGAGCAGGTCGGCGTTGATCAGGAAGGCGATTTCTTCACGACTCAGGCCAGCGGCCTGTCCGATGATCAGCGGCACCGCGATGGCGCCACCGTACATCAGCAGAACATGTTGCAGACCGACCAGGATCAGTTGCAAAAGGGGCAAACGCTGAATGGCGGGTGCGTCGGGGATGCGCGCTTTGGACAGCTCGGACATGCAACACCTCGGATCTTTTTTATTCTTGTGATTAACAGCTGCCGGGTTGCTTGCAGCTGTTTCTTTGCATCAGGGGGACCGCGTTGCGGCGGCTATTCGCGAGCAGGCTCGCTCCCACAGGATCTCTGTAGGCGTGAGCCTGCTCGCGATGCTTTTAACGATTAGTTGGTCTGCGCTCCCTGGGCAATCCAGGCACCGATCAGGTCACGTTCCTGCTGGGTCATCTGGGTGATGTTGCCCAGTGGCATGATCTGCGTGGTGATGGCTTGCGCCTGAATGCGCGCGGCGTTCTGGCGGATCTGCTCGGGGGTGTCGAACATCACACCGGCCGGGGCTGCGCTGAACAACGGACTGGTCGGCTTGGACGAATGGCACACCGTGCAACGCTCTTGAATCACGTTGTGCACTTTGTCGAAACCTGGACCGGCATTCGAGGCTTGCGCGGGTGCCGCCGCAGGGGCTGCGGGTGCCGCAGGTTGCGCCGCTTCGGCCGGTTTCGCGCCACCGCCCAGTGCCGTTTCCGGCAGCGGTTGGTACTCGATTTTCGCCGGTGCTTTCGCCACTTCAGGTGCGTTCGACATCGGCGCCGGGCCAGTGACATAGGCCAGGCAGATCATGCCCACCGCTGCCACCGGCAGGGTCCAGGCAAACTTGTGGCTGTCGTGACGGGTGTTGAAGTAGTGACGCACCAACACCGCCAATACCGCGATCCCGGCCAGGATCAACCAGTTGTACTGGCTGCCGTAAGTGCTCGGAAAGTGGTTGCTGATCATGATGAACAGCACCGGCAGGGTGAAGTAGTTGTTGTGACGCGACCGCAGCAGACCCTTGGCCGGCAGGGCCGGATCAGGCGTGCGGTTTTCGGCGATCGCCGCGACCAGTGCCCGTTGCGCCGGCATGATGATGCGGAACACGTTGCCGACCATGATGGTGCCGATGATCGCGCCGACGTGCAGGTACGCACCACGCCCGCTGAACACTTTGCTGAAGCCATAGGCGGCGGCAATGATCAGCACGAACAGGATGAAGCCGAGCAGGGCGGGTTTCTTGCCCAGGGCCGAATCGCAGAGGAAGTCGTAGACGAACCAGCCGACGATCAGCGAGCCGATACCGATGGCCACGCCTTCGGGACCGCTGAGGCCGCTGCCGGGTGCCACGAGGTAGAGCACCGGATTGGAGTAGAACACCACGCACAGCAGCGCGATCCCCGACATCCAGGTGAAGTAGGCTTCCCATTTGAACCAGTGCAGGTTGTCCGGCATGGACGGTGGGGCCAGTTTGTATTTTTCCAGGTGGTAGATGCCGCCGCCGTGGATCGCCCACAAATCACCGGCCAGACCGGTTTTCGGGTTGACGCGGTTGAGGTTGTTCTCCAGCCAGACGAAGTAGAACGACGCGCCGATCCAGGCCACGCCAGTGATCATGTGAACCCAGCGCACGCTCAGGTTCAGCCATTCCAACAGATGTGCTTCCACAGTCTTTACCTCTCGCCTGTCACTCTTGTTGTCGAGTGATCAGACCTTCTCTTATTGGTGGGGGGCGAGGATCAACCGCTCATCCTCTTTGAAAAAATGCTCATCGCAGTTATTGCCTGTGCCACTGCGATCAACCACCAGGAAGTCATCCCGCTTTTCGATCGTCAGCACCGGGTGGTGCCAGACGCCGCGATGGTAATTGATGCCCTGCCTGCCGTTGGTGACGAAGGCGCGGACCAAGCCTGATACAGGTGCATCGCCAACTGGCGCGACCACGATCAGAAAGGGGTTGCCGAGCAGCGGAATGAAAGCCTGGCTGCCCAGCGGATGGCGTTCCAGCATGCAAACGGTCAGCGGCATGTCCTGCGCGTCGGCGCGGAAAATGCTGATGATTGCGTTGTCCTCAGGCGTAGCGGTTTCGACCGTCGCCAGTTTGTGGAAGCGCATGGTCGAACCGTTGTTGATCATGAAGTGATCGCTGCCGTCGGTTTCGATCACGTCACCGAAAGGGGCGAAGGCTTCTTTGGTCAGCGGTTCAATCTGTAGTGTGCGCATGCTGTTCTTCTTGTCCGAATTCTGTTTTGTTGGTTCTGACGCTTTCGCGAGCAGGCTCGCTCCCACCTTTGGAATGCTATCCCCTGTGGGAGCGAGCCTGCTCGCGAATGGGTTCAACCTTATTTAGCGACCTTACCGAGTACACGCAGGCGACTCACGCCACCATCCGGGAACACGTTCAGGCGGATGTGGGTGATCGGGCCGAGTGCCTTGATCTGCTCGACAAAAGTGTGCTCGGCGTGCATTTCCAGCTTCTGGCTTGGCAGCAGTTCGCGCCAGAACAGCGACTGGGTTTCGATCTGGCTGTCAGTCCCGCCTTTCACGAACGCGCCCTGGATCGAGCAGGTGTCCGGGTAGTTGCCTTTGAAGTGCAGGGTGTCGACGACGATCTTCTCGATCTCGCCCGGATGACCCAGGGCGACGATTACCCAGTCATTGCCCGGCGTGCGACGACGCGCGGTTTCCCAGCCGTCGCCCATGTTGATGCCACGGCCTGGGTTGAGGATGTTGCTCATGCGGCCAAAGTGTTCGTCGGAGCAGGCGAGGGCGCGGCCACCGTTGAGGGCTGCAGCCAGATCGACCTGCTCGTTGTCGCCAACCGCGGACCAGTCGCGGAATGGAATACCGTACACGCGCAGACGAGCCACACCGCCGTCCGGGTAGATATTGAAGCGCAGGTGGCTGAACGCTTTGTCGTTGCTGATTTCGTGGTAGTGGTGGCTGTTGCCCTGCAGCTCTACGGCCGACAGCACTTCGGTCCACTGGGTGTTTTCATCCGGCTCGCCCGAGGCCAGGAAGCACGCTTCCAGCGAGGCCGAGGGCGGATAGTTGCCGGTGAAGAATGAAGTGTCGATGTCCACGCCTTTGATCGAGCCCGGTACACCCAGACGGATCACCGCGCTGTCGTAACCTTCGAAGCGCTTGCGGCGCGACTCCCAGCCGTCCATCCACTTGCCGTTGTCATCGAACACGCCCTCCTTCCATACGGCCGGGGTCGGTTGGAACAGACGATTGGCGTCTGCGAACCAGTCATCGGTGACCGAGATGATTTTGGTGCCCAGACGGGCGTCGGCCAGGTTGACGTATTTTTCGAAAGGTACGGCGTAAGCTTTCATTCTTCTTGTCTGCCTTTGATAAGTTGGCTGGGGATGCTTGCAGGGCCCTGGGCGTTTGCGCGTTCATTCACGCTCGGGCCAAGCTTGCTAAAGAGTCAGTAAACGGAACAGGGCAATCTTGTTGATCTCCGCCAGCGCGCATTTGAATTCGGCTTCCACCGAATTGTTGATGCGCGTTTCGAACGCCGCGAGGATCTGATGCCGGTTGCTGCCTTTTACCGCCATGATGAAGGGAAACTTGAACTTGGCCTTGTAGGCGTCGTTCAGCTCGGTGAAGCGCTGGAACTCTTCGGCCGTGCATTGGTGAATACCGGCGCCAGCCTGTTCATTGGTGCTGGCTTCGGTCAGTTGGCCCTGGACGGCAGCTTTGCCGGCCAGGTCCGGGTGAGCGTTGATCAGGGCCAGCTGGCTGGCATGATCGGCGCTCAACAGGATATCGCTCATGCGCTGGTGCAGGGTTTCGATCTCGTCGATCGAAGCGTCCGCACCGAGGTCGTAGGCCTTTTCGGCCACCCATGGCGAATGTTCGTAGATGTCGGCGAAGGCTTTGACGAAAGCGTCGCGGCTCAGGGTCGACGGTTGCAGGGTTTGAAAACGGCTCATTTTGCAGTCCCTTGGTACGGGTGGGTTTGCTGCCAGTGGCGCGCGATGTCGACGCGACGGCTGAACCACACCTGTTCATGACTTTTGGCGTATTCGATAAAGCGCTTGAGCGAAGCGAGGCGACCAGGGCGGCCGATCAGGCGGCAGTGCAGACCGATCGACAGCATCTTCGGCGCTTCGGCACCTTCGGCGTAAAGCACGTCGAACGCGTCTTTGAGGTATTCGAAGAAATCGTCACCCTTGTTGAAACCCTGCACTTGCGTGAAGCGCATGTCGTTGGTGTCGAGGGTGTAGGGGATCACCAGATGCGGCTTGCCGGTCGGGTTGTTCGGTTCCCAGTAGGGCAGGTCGTCGTCGTAGGTGTCGCAGTCGTAGAGGAAACCGCCTTCTTCCATCACCAGTCGACGGGTGTTCGGCCCGGTGCGACCGGTGTACCAGCCCAGCGGACGTTCGCCGGTCAGTTCGGTGAGGATGCGGATCGCTTCGAGCATGTGCTCGCGTTCCTGCGCTTCATCCATGTACTGATAGTCGATCCAGCGGTAGCCGTGGCTGCAGATCTCGTGGCCGGCTTCGACCATCGCCCGGATCACATCCGGGTGACGCTGGGCGGCCATGGCCACGGCGAAGATGGTCAGCGGAATATCGAATTCCTTGAACAGCTTCAGAATCCGCCAGACGCCGGCACGGCTGCCATACTCGTAAAGCGATTCCATGCTCATGTTGCGCGCGCCTTGCAGCGGCTGAGCGGCGACCATTTCGGACAGGAAGGCTTCGGATTCCTTGTCGCCGTGCAGAATATTGCGCTCGCCACCTTCTTCGTAATTGAGTACGAAGGACAGGGCGATCCGGGCATTGCCCGGCCAGTGTGGGTGAGGAGGGTTACTGCCGTAACCGATCAGGTCGCGTGGGTAGTCAGCGCTCACTGCAGTCTTCCTTCTTGTACGTTGACAGATTGGTGTGGCGGCCTGGCAGGCTGGCGTCACAGCGATGGGCTGATTGTATACAACTTTATTTACATTTTGTAAGCCTGAATTTTCGCATTTTTCACCGGCCGTCATCTTTTACTGTTAACGGTTGCAGCCTGCAAGAAACCTGCCTGACCAGTCAGCTAATGAATAGAAGGCGCAATGATCAGGCGCTTTGCCTGCGGATTGGCGATAAAGGCCCGGATGGCGTGGGTGAAGCGAAAAATGTCGTTTTTATTGTGTACAATTTTTTTGAAAAGTGTCTTAATCAGTCGCTCGCCGCAGCGTTTCGTGCTCTGAAACGGTGCGGTCTCCTTTTCAACTGACTTCGGGAGGCGCGAAGTCTGACTGCTTGTAGCGGCCAGGCGCGCAGAATCAATGGGACGTTTGACAACACACGTTTTGGACGCTGCACACGGTTGCCCGGGCAGCTCGATCAAGGTCGAGCTGTACCGCGTTGAAGGATCGCACCTGGAATTGGTCGCCAGTGCGACAACCAACAGCGATGGCCGGGTCGATGCACCGTTGCTGCAAGGCGACGAGTATCGCACCGGCGTGTATCAGGTGCAGTTCCACGCCGGCGATTACTACCGCGCCCGCGGTGTGCAATTGCCCGAGCCGGCATTTCTCGACGTGGTGGTCTTGCGTTTCGGCATCTCTGCCGAGCAGGACCACTATCACGTGCCTCTGCTGATTTCGCCTTACAGCTATTCCACGTATCGGGGCAGCTGACCCCCAAGCAGCTGCCCCCACCGGGAAGCGACTGCGCATATAGCTTCTTTGGTCTTTCGCCCGCTCACACTGCGGGCTTTTTTTATGCTCGCAAGATGCCTCGAAACCGGCGACCGAGCGCCATGCTCAGCGCTCGCGGATGATGAATACCGAGTCGGGCTTGCCGGCAACCCTCAACACTCCGCCGATCAGCCACACCACTCTGTTTTGCGCGGCGGCCTCGGTCAGCGCTTTGAAGGCGGCCTGGCCAATTCGGGCCGGCGCGCTCGGTTCGGTCAGCTCATTGCCGGGCACATGCGTCAGACCTGCCTGGTCGACCGCTCCCAGTTTGAGGAAGAAAATCTGATCGTGGTGGGCTCGTCTGAACACCAGCGTCGGCATGCGATGTTCGTACGTCAGCGGGAATAATTCGTAGCCGCTGTTAACCAGCAACGAACCTATCAGTCGCCTCAGGTTGAGGTCCGAGGGATAGGTTGAGTAGTGATTCCAGGCCAGTGGAAAACGCTGGGGGTCGAAGCTCAGGCGTTGCAACTCGCTGTCGACCCGGGAAGGCATCGGAATCAGTCGCTTGCCACCGAGGTCAATGTCCGGTGCCACCGCCAGCATGTTCATCGGGTCGGCCATGGTCAGCGTCGGCGTCGTGGGAACTGTCCGTTGCTGCCATTGATGCAGTGCAGCCTGAATGTTGACCAGCCCGGTGCCGGTGATCGTCGGTGAGTGATCGGCCAGTTCAAATAGCCGTCTGGCCACGGCGCGCGCGGTGGCGTCAGAAAAGTCGGGGAAGGCACGCGCCACCGACTGGGTGATCGGCGCGTCGAAAAAGCGTTTTCCCGGGTGTATTTCGCCCGGATCGCTGCCGATCCGAAACGTTGCCACAGGTTGCAGGGCAGGGGCATGGGTCAGCATGGTCTCGAACGCTTCAAAGTGCGTCGGCCTGAACTCAGGATGAACCACGAAAAATACTCTGGGCGCCGGGTTTGAGCCAACCGGCACAATGGGATAATGCAGCCAGCCAAGCTGCACCGATTCGATCCCCGCAGGCTTGTTCAAATAGCCCCAGGGCAACCAGGAATACGCAGACTGCTGGTCCTGTACGCTGGCTGTTGGTTGTGTTGACGCATCGATTGCCTCGTCCAGCCGTGGTCGTTTGCTCGGGCCGGCGATGGGCTCTTCGGCCTGAACGATCGGCTGCCGGCTGGATGACGAGGGTTCTGCCTGCTGGGGACCAGAGGCTTTTTGCCGCCAGAACACGGTTCCTGCGATCTGCTCGAAGAAAATCTCCGGTGCATCACGGCTTGTCGCAAACGCCTGCTGATATTCGCCATCCTTGTTTTTGCGCACCATGACCGTACCGTCCAGCGTAGTGACAAAGGTCTGCTTGAGCTTGTTGTAGCGAATGCCATCAGTGGCCAGCTCGGGTTTGGTCAGCGTGCTGACGTCCGATGGAGACAGGTAGGTGGGGGTATCTGCGGTAGATGTCGCGGGCCGGATCGATTGCCGGTCAGGGCGCTGGATGTTCCAGCTCGGCTGGCCTTCGTTGCGAACCAGGGCGAGGCCCGCTACGCCGGGTGCGAAGGTCAGCGGCAAATGGTAATTACCGTGCGAATCCTGTTCGACCACGAACCGTCCTTCGTCAGCAATCTGTGCGTACGTTCGCTGATCCGGGCCAGTGAACAGACCTCGCTGGTCTGGCAAGGGTACCAACTCGTCTGCGCGGTCTTGCGGCCAAGCGGTCGCCTGGCGAGTCGTGCCGGAAGCATTCGCTGTCGGTGGCAATTGGTGAATGACCACCGCAGGCATTTGATCAACCCCTGCCGAGGCTTCTGTGGCCCGGCCTGGCGTCGGCTCAATGCCCAGCAGAAGGGCGTCCGGCATGTGCAGACCGACAGTGTTGCGCGGCGTCGGCGAACTGGAACCTGGAGCCTCAGGCAGATCGGTTTTTGTCGTGACAGATACTTTTTTCGGTGGTTTAGCCATTTTCTGATACTCATGAAGTGAATGCGCAGGCGCGCGCAGGCGCCTGGCCAAACGCAATGTGGCCAAGGGCGCTATCGATAAAAGATTTCGGCGTTACGCCAGCGGGACGTTAAGCCGTGGCGGGGGGGCAAAGATCCCGGATTGGTGACTGCAACGATTCGCCACTCGCAGCTCGGACGCTTCAACGCGTGAGTTATCGGCGCTCAATACCCAGCCGAATGCGGCGAAGCTGTAACTCAGTGCGGCTCGCTCATCGAAGATCCAGTTCACGTTGCTGACTTTCACCACATCGGTGGCCAGCGGAGCGAGTGCTGAAGGCATTGCTCCGGCCACGTCGGGGGCTTCAAAGAATCGCGCATCCAGGCCGTCTTGATAGACCCGGTCAAACACCAGATCGACCGTATGAACAATGCCGTTCGCCGTGATTACCCGGATCTGATCGATCAAGTCTTCGCTTTCATACACCGGCAGATAAACAGTGCAGGTGCCAATGGATAATTGATTATTCGAGAGTTTGATCGCAACGGATCCGAGTTTTGTCGCATCGAGCTCCCAGGTGGAAGAGTTCGCCAGACGCACAGGCGAGCTCGCGAGTGCACCCGGTGTGGATAGTTTGATGGTCATGTCGGCCACGAGATGAATCAGATACGTGGCGCTTTCTCCGATAAGGGTTTCCATGGCGGTTTGCACGGTCAGGGCGGTGAGCGTGGCGCAGCAGTTGCGATTGCCCATTTCGTGCGACTTGTTCTCCGGCAAGGCATAGCTGAAGCGTCGCGAGCGAAAGGCGAGCGGCAAAGGCATCTCGACAATCCAGTCCCTTTGCACAGCGTAATCAGTGAAAGCAGGAAGGGCTTCGGTTTCATCCGTGAGACCGGCATTGATGGCAATACCGTCCTTGAAGATCAGTACATAACGGTAAAAGGGCCGAACTGCCATGGTCCGCAGGATTTTCGTCAGGTTGTCGTGATCATCCTCATTACGGGCGCAGGAGAAATAATTCAACTTGATCCGCTTGTCGCCCAAGTGATAGATGAGATGGCAACCCGCAGTCAGTCGGTTTGACTTGGGTTTGAAACTGAAGAAGTGTGCTTCAGCCCTGGTCAATTCGTCACTACTGTAGTCAAGATAAATTCGGCTGACTGTCTCGTAGCGTGTTACCGAGTAAAAAGTGGTCATGTTACTGGCACGCGGCAGGTAGTAACTTGCGTCCTGATGATGTCTGATCCAGCATTCCTCTGCGTAGACAATGACCGGTCGTTGCGGTTGACCCAATTTGATGATTATTTCCGCGAGATCCGCTGTCTCGCCTTCCGCGATTTTCTCGGGTAGATCAAGTCTGAAGTAGAAACCGTCGCTGGTGATGAAAGTAAGGTTGTTGTTGATCAATATTCGTTCGTTGGCTTGTTTTTCATAGACGTCATGTATGGTTAATATGTTTTTCAACCTGTCATTGAATTCAAATCCGGAAATGACGAGCAGGTCGTTTTCCTCGATCTTGCAGGAATCAATCAGGTCTTTTTTCCATTTCAGGAGGATGTAACTTGGCTGTTTGCCATCCTCGATGATCGAGAAGCGACCGGCCACATGGGCGATAAAATATTGATCGATGCCTGCTTCTCCGGATGCTTTGGCGTCTTTGTGCAACAAGTGGATCTGATCGTCTCCGGCGCCGGCTTCGATCACGTCGCTACCGCGCGCCTTGATAATGTTGTTTTGCGCTGTGCCAGTCACTACGCTGACGGCGCTGTCAACGGTTTCAATATTCTCGATACTGTCCAGCAAACTGTGCAGCGTGTGTTTCCTGCCATTATCCGCAGACTGATCGGGCGAGATGACCTTAAGGGTGCCGCCCGGCAGATCGACGTCATAGCCGGTCTTATCAGTGCGGTAACCCGAGTGGACGCCGCTGAGCACCAGAGTGTCATTGCCTGCACCGCCGCGCAGTACCGAGTGTTCACCAACATTCGCGCCTTGCTTGAGGAGGGCCGCCGCGTTGTCGAATACGAACCGATCATCTTTCTCGCCCCCGGTCAGCTCTTTCTTTCCCGATTTGTAATGAAAGACATTCGGTTTTTTCTCGACGCCCTTGACTGAGTCCCGACCCTCGGTCAGCAGCCACAGAACGCTCTTGTTGTCAGCGGCTGTGCCCAGTTCCGCGCCGGGGGTTTGTTGGGTGACGCCTTCGCGCGCATCGATGCTGTCGTCGAGGCCGACTATCTCAGGGACATTTGCCGACTCCCAGGCATCCTGCTTGGTCCACCAGTTGCGCTTCCAGACCCGGGTCGGTCGCAGACGAACTTCGAATTGGCCATTGACGATGGCTTCGGTGGTGTCCTTGAGAGGGCCGTCGAGCAGTGTCCTTGCCGCTGCCTGCAACTTGACCGAGTGCTGCAACAAAGTCTTGGCTTTGACATAGCGGTCTTGAACGTCCTGATCGATATCCTTCATGCAGAACGCAAACCAGCCAGTGCGCCACCGTTCCTCCAGGGTAAGTTCGATGTAATCGTCAATGTCATCGACGATGCGCACCGCCCCGTAGACCTGCGATCCGATGGCGAGAATGGCACCGGCAGCCAGTCCCACCGGACCGGCCAGGGAAAAACCGGCCATCGCTGCGGCGCCGAGGATCACCGTCATCGCTGCGCTGGTAATACTCAGGCCGGCACTGACGTAGTGATCCATCGCATCCTTGCCCGTGGCGTTCTCGGCAGCGTTCATGGACCGCACGGCGGTGTAGATATCGAAAGGCAACGTCAGCGCGCCGCCGAGCAGGCCTCCCGAACGCCCGAGTCTGATTGCCATACGCGTCCTGGCGAAGTCACGGTAGGCGTGTTGTCCGGCGGTGAGCATCTGGGTGGCAATTTTACTGACGGTTACGTCGACAGCGATCGAGCCCAGTTCGGATGCAATACCCAGGCTGTTTATCGCGATTTCCGTGGTGTTGTCGGCCTTGATCGCATCGACGACTCCGCGCAGGCCCATGAAAATCCCGAAGCCCTGGATGCCGACGCTGGAGCCGAGTGCTGCGTAGCTTTTACTCAGGGTTTTCCAGCGCGGATGGTGTTTGGGCAGGTGCACATGCTGCAGGTCGAGCGCCTGCGCGGCATTGGCGAGTTTCATCAGTTTGCGGTGGTAGCTACCCGGACCACTGTCATCGCTGACGCGCTCGCTGAACAGCGGCGGTGCGGTCAGAGGACGGTGACTGGCCATTTCAAACAACAAGGTCGGCAACAAGTAAGTGTCGCTGCCAGTGGTGGTCTTTATCGCGTGTTCGACTTTGTTAAGGTCGAATTGCAGGGCATCGATAAAAGAACGTTTGAGTACGCGGCTAAAAGTATTACGACCATTCAAGGGTTTGCCGTTGACGGTCGCTCCCAAGTGGTCAAGAGCGACTCGTGTTATTGATATATCGCCTATTTGCAAAGGTCCGAATATTTCGTCGGCAAAGTTCAACTGGTTCGACTTGGATGAGCTTTCAGGCGCATCAATAGTTGCAGGCTTGCGCTCGTTGCTTTCGAAGCGCATATCCGTAATAACAACCGTGTCTGTAACGTTTTGATTGTTTGGGTCTATTGCAGGATCGGTTTGAGTGGATGCCTGTTGTATCAGAGTGGCCATGAGAACTTCCTTGTTCTGGCTATTGTTTCGAATTGGAGCGGATATTAAGGCGCTCTTTCGAACGCTGTACATAAAGTGGTTGTTGCCGTGTATTGCTTGTCAATGATTACGGGGGTGGGCGCGAGATGGTTAATTGTAAACAGCACCCTCCTGACTTGAATCCGTTCAGTCAGGAGGGTTATGCACATCAATATTCAGTGACTGCTGAGCAGTGAGGCCGCGCCGGCACCGCCAAACAGCCCGGCACTGATCCGGTTGAACCAGCTCTGGCCTTTGCCGCTGCGCAGATACCGCGCTGCGCCATGAGCGCCCAGGCCGTAGGCCAGCTTGCAGCACAGGTCGAGCACCACCCAGGTCGCGATCATGATCAGCAGTTGCGGCAGAAAAGGTTGGTTAGCGCTGAGGAACTGCGGCAGAAATGCGGCAAAGAACAGGATGTCCTTCGGGTTGCTTGCACCCAGAACGAAGGCACGCCCGAACAATGTGCGAAAGCGCGGCACCGGTGCGGCTTCAGGGACTTCGGCGCCCGTCGATGGCTGGCGCGATTGCTGCCAGCTCTGCCAGGCGAGATAGAACAGGTACAGTGCGCCGACGATTTTCAATGCGCTGAATAACTGCTCCGATGCCAACAGCAAGGCGCCAAGCCCGAGTGCCGAAGCGCTGAGCAGGCAGACCGAGGCGATCACCCCACCGAGGAACGCCGGGTACGAGCGGCGCAAACCGTAATTGAGACTGTTGCTGATCATCAGCAACGACAGCGGCCCCGGGATCAGGATCACCACCAATGCAGCGCCACTGAACAGCAGCCAGGTTTCCAGACTCATCGCTTTGCTCCTTTGTTGTTATCGAAATGCACAAAAGCCCCACCGGTGAGGGTGAGGCTGGGGTGAAGCATGAACCGCGCAGCGTTTACAGGAAGATGAACTTGGCGATAAAGATCGCGCAGAGCACCCACAGGCTGACGGAGATTTCCTTGTACTTGCCGGTGCCGGCCTTCAGCGCCACATAGGTGATGAAGCCCAGCGCGATGCCGTCGGCGACGGAGAAGGTCAGCGGCATCATGATCGCCGTGACAATTGCCGGAATCGCATCGGTCGCTTCGTCCCATTCGATGTGGGCCATGCCGCCCATCATCAGCATCGCTACGTAGATTAGTGCGCCAGCCGTGGCATAAGCGGGAATCATGCCAGCCAGTGGGGCGAAAAACATCGCCGCTATAAATAGCACACCCACGGTGACGGCGGTAAGACCAGTCCGACCACCAGCGGCCACGCCAGCGGCACTTTCCACGTAGCTGGTAACCGGTGGCACGCCGACCACGGCACCGAATACGCTGGATGCGCTGTCAGCCTTCATTGCTCGGGAAAGGTTTTCGATGCGCCCGTCAGCCGCCACGAGGTTGGCGCGCTGGGCGACGCCCATCAGTGTGCCGGCCGTGTCGAACATGTGCACGAACAGGAAGGCCAGCACCACGCTGATCATGCTGACGTTGAACACGCCAGCGACGTTCATTGCCATCCAGGTCGGCGCCAGGCTCGGCGGCGCGGACATGATGCCCTCGTAGTGCACCAGGTCCAGGCCCCAGCCGGCGAGAGTGACGGTGATGATGCTGATGAGGATTGCACCGAACACGCGGTGGTAACTGAGGATGGCAATCATCAGAAAGCAGATCGCTGCGAGCAGCGGGCCGGGTTCGCGAAGGGAACCGAGCTTGATCAGCGTTGCCGGGCTGTCGACAACGATGCCTGCCGTCTTCAGACCGATCAGGCCGAGGAACAGACCAACACCGGCGCCCATCGCAAAACGCAGGCTGACCGGAATGCTGTTGAGCAGCCACTCGCGAATCCGCGAAAAGGTCAGGAACATGAACAGCACACCCGAGACAAACACCGCGCCGAGCGCGGTTTCCCAGTTGTAGCCCATGGTGCCGACCACGGTGTAGGTGAAGAAGGCGTTGAGGCCCATACCCGGTGCCAGGCCGACCGGCCAGTTGGCGTACAGCCCCATCAACAGGCAGCCCAATGCGGCGGCGATACAGGTGGCAACGAAGGCTGCACCGTGATCGATGCCGGCATCGGCCATGATGTTAGGGTTGACGAAGATGATGTAAGCCATGGTGATGAAGGTTGTCAGACCGGCAATCAGCTCGGTCTTCACCGTGGTGCCATGCAAGCTGAGTTTGAACAGACGCTCCAGCAGGCCATTGCGTAATGGCGGCGTGAGCTCGAGCGGCGGTGCTTCGGATTTGCGGCTTTCCACAGCGAGTACTCCTCAAGAGTTTTATTGTTATTTCCAGGGCCGGACCCATGAGGGGTGGCAGCGGCCCTTTGAGGCATACGCGAATTTGTTGACCGTGTAGTCAGGAACTCGCACGCAGTGGATTATGCTTTTGTGTACAAATAAAGCAAATATTGTTTTTTGTTTTGTCGGCGATTTTTTTGCTGATAGGGATATATGGCTATCAAGCCATTCGCGAGCAGGCTCGCTCCCACCTTTGTAATGCGTTCCCATGTGGGAGCGAGCCTGCTCGCGAAAGTGCCTGTTGATTCACTCAAGAATTGTCAGACTGCCACCCAAGGCCAGGTTCACCGCCAGCCAGCCATTCACCGCCGCTTCCCCGGCCTCGGCAAACACCCGCTCAAGCAATTTCACCTGCTCGCGGCGCAACGCTTGCTCAAACTTCGCACCTTCCGCCGTCAGCTCCAGCAAGCGCTTACGCTTGTCGGTCTGCGAAGCGACGCTGTCGACCAGATGCATCTCCTGCAACTGGCGCAGCGGCATGTTCAGCGCCTGTTTGCTCACGCCAAGCAGGGCCAGCAACTCTTTCACGCTGAGGTTCGGATAGCGCGCGATGAAAAACACGATGCGCTGGTGCACCCGCGACAGGCCGCGACGCTCAAGCATTTCATCAGCCTTGGCCGTGAACGCCTGGTAGCCGAAGAAAAACGCTTCCATGGCCTGTTGCTGACTGGAGGGGTTTTTAAGGTCAAGCATGTTGACGTACTCGCTCAAGCTGTCGTAGTTTCAGTCAACCAGTTTGACTCATTTTTCGCCTCCCTCGCTACGGTGACCTCCATGGCTTTTTCCGAACGTGTCTCGCGCCTGAAAAGTTCTTTGATCCGAGAAATCCTCGCTGCGGCCCAGCGTCCGGAGGTGATGTCGTTCGCCGGCGGCTTGCCCGCTGAGGCGATGTTGCCAAAAGTGGAGTGGGCCGAAATGCCGCTGTCCCTGGGCCAGTACGGAATGAGCGAAGGCGAGCCGGCCTTGCGCGAAGCCTTGGCGGCAGAGGCGAGGGCGCTTGGCCTGGAATGCGAGGCGAGTCAGGTGCTGGTGGTCAGCGGTTCCCAGCAAACCCTGGATCTGGCGGCCAAGCTGTACATCGACAAGGGCACGGAAATTTTGCTTGAAGCGCCAACCTATCTGGCTGCGCTGCAAATCTTCCAGCTGTTCGGCGCCGATTGCCTGACCGTGCCGCAGGAAGCCGACGGCCCCAACCTGGCGCAACTGCGCAACCGTCTGGAACAGCACCGCCCGGCGTTTATCTATCTCATTCCGACATTCCAGAATCCATCCGCCGTGCGCTATAGCGAGGCCAAGCGCGCAGCGGTCGCCGCGTTGCTTGATGAATTCGGCGTCACCCTGATCGAAGACGAGCCGTACCGCGAGCTGACCTTCGATGGCGGCAGCGCCAAGCCGATTGCCGGGCGTCTGCAGAAGGCGAGCTGGATCTACACCGGCACCGTCTCGAAAACCTTGTTGCCCGGTTTACGCGTCGGTTACTTGATCGCTAGCCCGGACCTCTTCGCGCATCTGCTCAAACTCAAGCAATCGGCCGATCTGCACACCAATCGCATCGGCCAGTGGCAGGCGCTGCAATGGATCGGCTCGCAGAGGTATCAACAGCATTTAAGCGATCTGCGTGAGTTCTATCGGCAGCGGCGCGATGCATTTCAGTTGGCGCTGGAAAGCCACTTTGCCGATCTGGCTGAGTGGAACATGCCCCAGGGCGGGCTGTTCTTCTGGCTGACGTTGAAGCAGCCGCTGGATACGCGGACTTTGCTCAACGAGGCGTTGGCCAATGATGTGGCGTTCATGCCGGGTGAGCCGTTTTTCCCTGAGCCGGACAAGCATCACGGGCATTTGCGCTTGAACTTCAGCCACATTGATCCAGCGCGCCTGGATGAAGGGCTCAAGCGATTGGCGGCGGTGGTGCGCCAGGCGCAGCTAGAGAAAGCGGCCTGAAAACAATAAACCGGCTCGAGGGCCGGTTTATTTTTGTCTGGGATTTGCGGTGGCTGAGAGGGCCCCTTCGCGAGCAGGCTTGCTCCCACAGCGCAAATGCATTCCAAAGGGTGGGAGCGAGCCTGCTCGCGAAGGCGTCAATCAACTCACCACATAACCATCAGACCGCCGCAAATCGCTTATCCAGATAATCAATAATCACCTTGGACTCATACATCCAGGTTGTCTGGCCATTCTCTTCGATACGCAGGCAAGGCACTTTGATCCGGCCGCCCTGTTCCAGCAACGTCTGGCGATCCTGCTCATTATTCTTCGCGTCTTTCAGCGCCACCGGCACATTCAGGCGATGCAGGGCGCGGCGGGTTTTCACGCAGAACGGGCAGGCGTGGAATTGATACAGCGTCAGATCTTTTGCGGCAGCGTCGACTTGCGCCTGAGCAGCGGCGGGGCGTTTCTTCTTGCCCGGACGAGTGATGAAGTCGATGAAGATAACCAGTTGGCCGAGGCCGACACGAAGCGCTTTGACGAACACGTTGAAAGCCTCACGGTACGAATGAAGAAAGGCGCGCAGCTTACCCGATTTTTCACGGGCGAAAAAAAACCGGCGATCAACGCCGGCTGTTTTCTGTTGCGAATTACTTGATGAGGCTGAGGAATTCGCTACGGGTTGCCGCGTTTTCGCGGAACTCACCGAGCATCACCGAAGTGATCATCGAAGAGTTCTGCTTTTCGACACCGCGCATCATCATGCACATGTGCTTGGCTTCGATCACCACGGCTACGCCCAGCGCGCCGGTGACTTGCATCACTGCATCGGCGATCTGGCGGCTGAGGTTTTCCTGGATCTGCAGGCGACGGGCGTACATATCGACGATCCGCGCCACTTTCGACAAGCCGAGCACCTTACCGCTCGGGATATAGGCGACATGCGCCTTGCCAATGAACGGCAGCAGGTGGTGTTCGCACAACGAATACAGCTCGATGTCCTTGACCAGCACCATTTCGCTGTTGTCGGAGCTGAACAGGGCACCGTTGGTGACCTCTTCGAGCGTCTGTGCATAACCGCGGCAGAGGTACTGCATGGCTTTGGCGGCACGCTTTGGCGTGTCGAGCAGGCCCTCGCGGGACACGTCCTCGCCCAATTGGCCGAGAATCGCGGTGTAATTCTGTTCCAGGGACATGAAACTACCTGTGGGGATTTTCGCAAAGGGCAAGGGTACGGTGGCGGACACAACCCTGCAAGTTCGGTGTGACGGCTTTATTCGTCGCGACCTTCCATCATCGTCCGTTTCAGCATCACATAAACCGCGCCGGCGCCGCCGTGGCGGGCCTGGCAGGAGCAGAATCCGAGCACTTGTGCGTGCTGGCGCAGCCAGGTGTTGACGTGGCTTTTGATCATTGGGCGCTTGCCATCCAGGCGCACAGCCTTGCCGTGTGTCACGCGCACGCAGCGGATTTCGAATTTGGTCGCTTCGGCGAGAAAGGCCCAAAGCGTCTCCCGGGCCTGTTCCACGCTCATGCCGTGCAAGTCGAGGCTGCCTTCAAACGGGATCTGCCCGACCTTGAGCTTGCGCATCTGGCTTTCCTGCACGCCATCGCGGGACCACATCAGCTCGTCTTCCGGGCCGACATCTATCACGAACTGGTCGGACAGGCCGTCAATGATGGTGGTGTCGCTGCGTACGGTAGCGGACTGACGCAGCTTGGCGATCTGCGCGCGGTCAGCCTTGGGTTTGCCGGTGTCGGCGCGGTCGTGCTTGATCGGCTTGACGCCTTGGATCGCACTTTTGAACAGAGAAAAATCGTCGTCTTGCATGTCAGCCTCCGCGAAGGGCGGCCAGTTTACCCAAGTCGACAGAAAACGGCCCGGCAAAAAGCCAGGCCATCGGGTCAGTCGTGTTTTTTCATCAGATGCGGGGACATGTTCAGTTCCCGCGATTGCCGCGCGCGACGGCGGCAGCGGCGCCACAGGGCAACGCCGAAGTACAGAAACAGCAAACCGACGGCGAGCATGATTGCCGAGCCCAGCGGTGATGCGTTCAGGTCACCCAGCGCCGGCGGGCGGCCGAGCAGGCTGGCGGCGCCGGCCATCGCCAGCAGCACGCCGAACGTCGCCAGAATGGCCGAGATCGCCGCGCCAAATCGAAAACGCCAGTTGCTTTGGCCTTTGGGCCGCAAACGGCGTGCGTCAAATCCATCGGATAACTTCATTCCGACCTTCCTCAATGGTATCGGCCCTTCGACCGGGAGTTGACCGGGTTGTTCCTGAGGCTATGGCATTTGCGGCAAATCAGCGGATATAGCGGATGAGCGGCGCCAACGCACCGCTCACAAGGGCAGGATCAGATCAGGTCCTGAGTCTTTGCCAGTGTGGCGAAGTTGTCAGCCATGATTGCCATTTCCGCTTCCTGCACGCGTTCGGCGCTGAGCACGCCGCCCTTGAACGGCAGATCGCGGGTCGCGCAGGCGTCTTCGACCAGGGTGCAGCGGAAACCGAGATTTTTCGCCGCGCGCACGGTGGTGCTGACGCTGGAGTGACTCATGAAACCGCAAACGATCAGGTCCAGCGAGCCGAGATTCTGCAGACGCTCGAGCAGCTCAGTGCCATGGAATGCGCTCGGCAGCAATTTGCCGATAATGGTTTCATCGCCTTGCGGTTCCAGACCGGGGATGAATTCGCCCCGTTCGCCCTGCGGGTCGAACAGGCCGCCAACGGTGCCGAGATGACGCACGTGCACGATCGGCCGACCGGCGGCACGGGCTGCGGCAACCACTTGTTTGATGTTCGCGACGGCCGCGTCCATGCCGCTCAGGGCGAGCGGGCCGCTGAGGTATTCCTTCTGGGCATCGATGATGACCACGGTGGCATGGCTCAGTGTGGCCGCTGCGTAACCGCGACCGCTGAGTTGAAACATCGTTTTTGGAACGGACATTCTGGGGCTCCTCGGGGTGGGGCTTTTGCGACATTGTCCTCTGGCTGAGCGGTTCTGTGAATCGCTACCATCGTAGGCGCCGTCGTTCTTGGCCTGCAGCCTTGTCAAGTTACACGTTCCGTTCAATGCCTGATGCAAAAAAAAGAAATCTCCTACCGTTGCAGCGCGGTTTTTCCTGCGTCGTCGTCGGGCGTTTTGGCTGTTAGAATCGCCAGTCGTTTTTTTTGGAGCTCTACGCCGTGATCACTTCCCGACTTCGTACCCTGCGCGACCATATCCGTTGGGCCGTCAGCCGCTTCCATGGGGAGGATCTGTTTTTCGGCCATGGCACCGACAACGCCTGGGACGAGGCGCGTCAATTGGTACTGGGCGCTCTGCACCTGCCGTGGGAAATCGCCGACAGCTATCTTGATTGCGCGCTGGAAGATGACGAACTGGTCAACCTGCAGCGACTGCTCAAGCGCCGCATCGAAGATCGCGTTCCCACCGCCTACCTGCTCGGTGAAGCGTGGTTCTGCGGCATGTCGTTCATTGTCGACCCGCGCGTACTGATCCCGCGTTCACCGATCGGTGAGCTGATCGAAAACCGCTTCGCACCGTGGATCGGCAACGAACCGGCGCGAATTCTCGATCTGTGCACCGGCTCGGGTTGCATCGGTATTGCCTGTGCTTACGAGTTTCAGAATGCCGAGGTAGTGCTCGCGGACCTGTCGTTCGAAGCGCTGGAAGTGGCCAATCAGAACATCGAGCGTCATGGTGTCGATGAGCGCGTCTACACGGTGCAGGGTGATGGCTTCGAGGGCTTGCCGGGTCAGCGTTTCGATCTGATCGTGTCGAACCCGCCCTACGTCGACGCGGAAGATTTCGCCGACATGCCGGACGAATATCAGCACGAGCCGGAGCTCGGCCTCGCCTGCGGAGATGATGGTCTGAATCTGGTCCGGCGCATGCTCGCCGAAGCGGCGGATCATCTGACCGAGAAGGGTTTGTTGATTGTCGAAGTGGGCAACAGCCAGGTGCACGTTGAAGCGTTGTACCCGGAAGTCGATTTCGCCTGGCTGGAATTCCAGCGCGGCGGGCATGGCGTGTTCATGCTGACCGCCGAGCAGTGCCGCGCGCATCAGGCACTTTTCGCCTCACGCGTCTGACGTTTTCAGGGACGCAGAGCGTCCCGGGCTGCATTCCCACGCAGAGCGTGGGAACGATCGGATCGCAGCCTTCGGCGGCTCCTGCAGGATGTCCATCATTCCAGTGTAGGAGCTGCCGAAGGCTGCGATCTTTTGATCTACCGGTGCGTAGCAATCCAGATCAACAACCCCGCCTGAAACACCGCAAACGCCACCAGGCACGTAATGGTGAAGCGCAAACCGGCGTCTTCACGCTTGAACTTGCTGACTTTCTCCTCCTGCTTTTTCAGCTTCACTTCCTGTTCAGCCAGATTCTGCTCGGCTTGCTGCAGCATCTGTGCGGCTTCAAGAATTTCGACGACCTGCAGCTTTTCGCTGTTCCAGTCACCCAACAGATCACCGACCTGCACCGCCTTGATGCTGCCTTTCAAATGCTGGGCATCGGCGTAAGCCACATCGAAACCGTGCACGCGCAGGAAATGGTCGCGGCGCAAGCGAGTGTCTTCGTTGAGCGCGTCCTTGTTGTTCAAGTCCATGCCGTCGACGGTGTAGCCGGGCCAGCGCTTTTTCGCCCAGTTGATGCCTTGCGCGGCCATGAAGCGGCCGATACCGCGATTCAGCGGTTCGATCTGCAAGCCGCTGTCGGGACCGAAACTCACACGTTTGCTCGCGTGGTCGACCCACACATCAAGATGATTCTGCTCTTTGCGCACACGCTGGTTTGGCAGTTTGATCGCCATGCGCATGAGGCTGCGCTCTTTGCTGTTGCGCTCGGCGTAACCGAATTCGACAAAGCGCAACGGCCGGCCGCCGGTGTTGCGGTCGGTCTGCAGCGGCGCCAGGCGGAGCATCTTGTGGTGCTCGGCCTGAACGTCCGCCCACGGCAATTCGACCGCTGGCGGTGCGTCTTTTTCAGCGCTGGTGTCGGGTGTAGTCTGGGTTTCAGTCATAACGGCGAGATCCTGTCCAAGCCCTGCTTGCCGCCAGACGTTGCGCTGGCGACAAAGGCTTATCGGCCGTTTTCTGTGAGGCTGGAGGGTAAAACGCAGTTAACTTGCACGAATTCCGTCAATAAATTCGATGACAGCGGCGCCGAGTTCGGCGGCCAGGGGCAAATTCGGGTCCTTGTAGGAGGCCAATTGCCGCTTCATGTCGTTATGCACGATGCGCAGCACATGGTTCATGCCTTCGATCACCGTCAGTTGCGCGTCTGGTTTCGCCGCCTTGAGCAGCTTCGCGTCCTCGGTGCCGACCTGAATGTCGTTGCTGCCTTGAACGATAAGTGCCGGCATTTTCAGCTGGGCAAAAGCTTGCGCCGGGTCCTGACGGAACAGCGAAATCAGGTACGGCTGCACGCTTGGGCGGAAGATCACCTGCAACGGTTGCGGCACGTTGTCATCGATATGCCCGGCCTTGAGGCTGTCGAGCAGTTCGTTGCTGCGCAGCATCAGTGGCGGCGGCAAGCTGCGCGCCAGCTGTTCGCGGATCACCTGATCGACCGGTCGCGCGCTGCCGGACAGCGAGATCACCGCCGCTGCGTCCAGCTTCGGCGCAGCGAGGCTGGCAATCAGCGCGCCTTCGCTGTGGCCGAGCAGGATCAGTTTGCCGAAACGCGGGTCGGCCTTGAGCTTCTGCCCCCACGCCACCGCGTCCGCTGCATAGCCTTCCACTGAAAGATCACGTTCATCGGGAGCGGCCGCCAGGCTCGCCGCAACACCGCGCTTGTCGTAACGCACGCTGGCGATGTTGTGTTTGGCCAGTACCCAGGCCAAGCGCTTGAGACTGTCATTGCGCCCGCCGTCGGGGTTGTTTCCGTCGCGATCTGTAGGACCCGAGCCAGAAATGATCAGAACAATCGGCACCGGGCTGTCGGACTTGGGCAGCAACAACGAGCCGAAAAGTTCGCCGTTGCCGGTGTCCAGAGTGACCGGGCGTTGTAGGACTGTCGCCTGGGCAAAGCCTGTAAAGAGGGTAAGACTCAAGATCAAAACTCGCAGCATCATCACGCCATCATTGGTCAAGGTGCCGGTTGGACTCGCCAGCACCGCTAAGGTTCGAGGATGAACTACTCGGTTAGCCTGCGTATACTGGCGCGCATCAAGAATTCGGGTTTGATTTCACGGAGCGTCCTGCATGTCCGGCAATACCTACGGCAAGTTGTTCACTGTCACCACCGCTGGCGAAAGCCATGGTCCGGCGTTGGTCGCCATTGTCGACGGCTGCCCGCCGGGCCTGGAGATTTCCCTGGAAGATCTGCAGCGCGACCTCGATCGCCGCAAGCCTGGCACCAGTCGCCACACCACTCAGCGCCAGGAAGCCGATGAAGTCGAAATCCTCTCCGGCGTGTTCGAGGGGCGCACCACCGGTTGCGCGATCGGCCTGTTGATTCGCAACACCGACCAGAAGTCCAAGGACTACTCGGCGATCAAGGACCTGTTCCGCCCGGCCCACGCCGACTACACCTACCACCACAAATATGGCGAGCGCGATTATCGCGGCGGTGGCCGCAGCTCGGCTCGGGAAACCGCGATGCGCGTGGCGGCCGGGGCGATCGCGAAGAAATACCTTGCGGGTCAGGGCATCGTCATTCGTGGCTACATGAGCCAGCTCGGGCCGATCGAAATTCCGTTCAAGACCTGGGATTCGGTCGAAGAAAACGCTTTCTTCAGCCCTGACCCGGACAAGGTCCCTGAGCTGGAAGCCTACATGGACCAGTTGCGCCGCGATCAGGACTCGGTCGGGGCGAAGATCACCGTGGTCGCCGAAGGCGTGATGCCGGGTCTTGGCGAGCCGATCTTCGATCGCCTCGACGCCGAACTGGCCCACGCGCTGATGAGCATCAACGCGGTCAAAGGTGTCGAGATCGGCGCCGGTTTCGCCTGTGTCGCCCAGCGCGGCACCGAACACCGCGATGAACTGACGCCGGAGGGTTTTCTCAGCAACAACGCCGGCGGCATCCTCGGCGGCATCTCGTCCGGCCAGCCAATCGTTGCGCATCTGGCATTGAAACCGACGTCGAGCATCACCACCCCGGGCCGCTCGATCGACGTGAATGGCAACCCGGTCGATGTGATCACCAAGGGTCGTCACGACCCATGCGTCGGCATCCGCGCGACGCCGATCGCCGAAGCGATGATGGCCATCGTGCTGATGGATCACCTGCTGCGCCACCGTGGGCAGAACGCCGACGTGCGCGTGAGCACGCCGGTGCTGGGCCAGCTCTGATGGCTGCGCTCAAAGCCGTCGCGGCATAATCGGCGTGGCGGCGCTTCCTTACTGGCGGCTGTCCAGTTTCTATCTGTTCTATTTCGCCTTGCTCGGTTCGACAGCGCCGTTTCTGGCGCTGTACTTCGATCACCTCGGCTTCAGTGCCGCGCGCATCGGCGAGCTGGTGGCGATTCCGATGCTGATGCGCTGCGTGGCGCCGAACATCTGGGGCTGGCTCGGCGATTACACCGGCAGGCGTCTGGCCATCGTGCGCTTTGGCGCGGTGTGCACGTTGCTGACCTTTTCGCTGATCTTCGTCAGCCAGACCTACGCCTGGCTGGCGATGGTCATGGCCCTGCATGCGTTCTTCTGGCATGCGGTACTGCCGCAGTTCGAAGTCATCACCCTCGCGCATTTGCAGGGGCAAACCTCGCGCTACAGCCAGATTCGCCTGTGGGGTTCGATCGGTTTCATCATCACCGTGGTGGTGCTGGGGCGGCTGTTCGAATGGCTCAGTCTGGACATTTATCCGGCGGCGCTGGTGCTGATCATGGCCGGCATCGTCCTCAGCAGCCTGTGGGTGCCGAATGCACAGCCGGCGCAAGGCAATCGGCCGACGGGTGAGGGCTTTCTCAAGCAATTGCGTCATCCCGGCGTGCTGGCGTTTTATGCTTGCGTCGCGCTGATGCAGGTCAGCCACGGGCCGTATTACACCTTTCTGACTTTGCACCTTGAACGCCTCGGTTACAGCCGTGGCGTCATCGGCATGCTCTGGGCCGTGGGTGTGGTGGCGGAAGTGCTGATGTTCATGGCCATGAGCCGCATTCTGGCGCGCTTTTCCCTGCGCCGGGTGCTGCTGGCGAGCTTCCTGCTGGCGGCGTTGCGTTGGGTGCTGCTCGGTTCGTTTGCGGAGTTTCTCTGGGTGTTGTTGTTTGCCCAGGTGTTGCATGCAGCGACATTCGGCAGCTTTCACGCGGCTGCCATCGCGTTCGTGCAACGTAGTTTCGGCGCCCGCCAGCAAGGTCAGGGCCAGGCGCTGTATGCGGCACTGGCCGGCACCGGCGGGGCGCTCGGCGCGCTGTATTCCGGTTACAGCTGGAATGCCCTCGGCGCGACATTGACCTTTAGTATTGCCAGTCTCGCAGCGCTTGCCGCTGCCGTTATCATTGCCACATGTATGCAAGAGGACAGGCCATGAGCCTTAGCCGTGAACAGCTCGCCCAGCAGATCGTCGACGCCGGGCGTTTTCTATATGGCCGGGGCTGGTCGCCAGCCACCAGCAGCAACTATTCGACACGCCTGTCACCGAGCGAAGCGCTGTTGACCGTATCGGGTAAGCACAAAGGCCAGTTGAGCGTGGATGATGTGCTCGCCACCGATTTGTCCGGCAATAGCCTGGAACCGGGCAAGAAACCTTCCGCCGAAACCTTGTTGCACACCCAGCTCTATAGCTGGCGCGCGGAAATCGGCGCCGTGCTGCACACCCACTCGGTGAACGCCACGGTGCTGTCGCGCCTCACTTCGCAAGACTTCATCGAGTTTGAAGACTACGAACTGCAAAAAGCCTTCAGCGGCATTTCCACCCACGAATCGCGGGTGCGCGTGCCAATTTTCGACAACGATCAGGACATTGCACGCCTCGCCGCCAAGGTGCAGCCTTGGCTCGACGCCCATCCCGATTGCGTCGGTTATCTGATTCGCGGCCATGGCCTCTACACTTGGGGCGCGCAGATGAGCGACGCGCTGCGGCAGATCGAGGCTTTTGAATTCCTGTTTGAATGCGAGCTGACAACCCGCAGCGTCATGAACCGCCAAGGCTGAGTTCACCCGAAACAGCCCGTATGCCTGATGCCATGCGGCGCCCGACCGATCTTGAAGAGCCGGACGGCGCCGCCGCTACCGAGGAATTGCCCATGAGCAGCCTGTCTGTTTATCACGTTTCCAGCCCTGAGATTCCCAACAAGGTGCTGACCCATTTCGAAGACATCGCTTCGACGCTGGCCGAGCAGGGCGTGCGTTTCGACCGCTGGCAAGCCGCCGCGAAGATCCAGCCCGGCGCCAGTCAGGAAGAGGTCATCAGCGCTTATAAAGAGCAGATTGACAAGCTGATGACCGAGCGCGGCTACATCACCGTCGATGTGATCAGCCTCAACAGCGACCATCCGCAAAAAGCCGAACTGCGCGCCAAGTTTCTCGAAGAACACCGCCATGGCGAAGACGAAGTACGATTTTTCGTCGCTGGGCGTGGCTTGTTTACCCTGCACATCGACGACTACGTCTACGCCGTGCTCTGCGAGAAGAACGACCTGATCTCGGTTCCGGCCGGCACCAAACACTGGTTCGACATGGGCGAGCATCCGCATTTCGTGGCGATTCGTCTGTTCAACAACCCGGAAGGCTGGGTTGCCAATTTCACCGGCGAAGACATCGCCGGCCGCTTCCCGCGTCTGGAGGACTGAAACCGTGTCGATCAAAGCCATCCTCACCGACATCGAAGGCACCACCAGCGCGGTGAGTTTCGTCTTCGACGTGCTGTTTCCTTTCGCCGCCAAACACTTGCCCGACTTTGTGCGCCAGAACGCTTCGCGTGCTGATGTCGCCGAACAGCTCGATGCCGTTCGCAGCGACAGCAACGAGCCGCAGGCCGATGTCGAACGGGTTGTTGATATTCTCTTGAGCTGGATCGCCGAAGACCGCAAGGCCACGCCGCTCAAGGCATTGCAAGGCATGGTCTGGGCGCAGGGCTATCAGGCCGGGCAGTTGAAAGGGCATGTTTATCCGGATGCCGTTGAAGCGCTGCAACGTTGGCATGCTGCCGGTTATCAACTGTTTGTTTACTCGTCCGGCTCGATCCAGGCGCAGAAACTGATTTTCGGTTGCTCGGAGGCGGGGGATCTGACACCGCTGTTCAGCGGCTATTTCGACACCACATCGGGGACGAAGCGTGAGGCGCAGTCCTACCGCAACATTCAGCAGGCGGTCGGTGTTGAAGCAGATGAAATCCTGTTCCTGTCGGACATCGTCGAAGAGCTCGACGCTGCTCAGTCAGCCGGCATGAAAACCTGTGGCTTGGCGCGTGAAGGCGGGGAGTTGGCAGGACACGTGACGGTTGACAGCTTTACCGGGATCGAACCGGAAGCGTTCTGACCATTGCACAAATCCCTGTAGGAGCTGTCGAGTGAAACGAGGCTGCGATCTTTCGATTTAGGCATCAAATCAAGATCAAAAGATCGCCGCGTGCCGCAGCTCCTACAAAAATCATGCGCACATAAAAACAGGCCGTGAAGCGCATGCTCCACGGCCTGTTGTTGTTTAAAGCAAATTACAGCGAGTGATACGTCGGCAGAGCAAAACGCTGCTGGCTCTGTAGCATTGCAATTTGCGGCAGCTCGCTGGCTTGTTCGGCCAGGTCGCGGCGGATTGCGCTGATTGCCCACGACAGTTGATCACCGGCGTGCAATTGCTGATACGAGAGTGCGCGTTTGAAGACTTTGCCGTCGCTGCTACGCAGAGTGAGCAGGATGCCACCGTCAGGACGTGGGGCAGTGCTGACTTCGTAGTTGGAGAACAGCGATGTAAATTTTTCTTGAATCAGGCTCATGTCATCAGCTCCGTATGTACTTGAATGGCAAGCATGCGGAGGTAGTTGCAGCGTTTGTGCCAGTATTGAAACAAATAAAAAGTCTTTAAAATCAATCAGTTGAAAGCATCTCATTTTGCAGGTGTCGTGCAATCTGCATGAATGGCCATCGTGCATCCTGCATTTTGCGTGATTTTTTCCGTTCAATGGAACCAAACGTCCGTACCAGAATCCGCTCTTCCTTCATCAGCGAGACGGGATACAAATCATTGCAAAAACCGCGTGTACAGCCTCGCGAGCGCTGACGTACTTTCCTTCTCGACACACGGTGTAAACGCGTGGGTCGCACTCATTACCCGATAACAAGAACAGCGGTCTGCACGTCAAGACCGAACGGGGAGCTTTCATGCGTCACGCGCCAAGCGACACGATTACCTGGGGCATGATGCTCCGCAAACTACCGATGATTGCCAAGGCCATCCCACGGGTGGTCAAGGGCATGAAAGTGGCCAACGTCACGGATCCGACCCAAACGTGCGGCCTGGGCTGGACGTTCGAGCAGGCGACACTGCGCAATCCCGATGGTGTGGCGATGTTGCAGGGCGACGTTGCGTTGACCTACGCGCAGGTCAACCAATGGGCCAATCGCATCGCGCATTACCTGAGCGAGCAGGGCATCGGCAAGGGCGATGTGATCGCGGTGTTCATCGAGAACCGTGCGGAATTACTGGTGACCATCCTGGCGCTGGCCAAGCTCGGCGCGGTCAGTGCGCTGCTCAATACTTCGCTGATGCGCGACACGCTTATCCACAGCATCAATCTGGTCGCGCCGGTAGCCATCGTGGTCGGCGGAGAGTTGACCGCCGCCTATGCCGGCGTGCGTGATCAGGTTTGCATCGCCGCACCGCGTACATGGTTCGTCGCTGATCAGGACACTTACAGCCATCCGGGCATCGCGCCCGAGGGTTACGTTAATCTGATCAGCGCCAGTGCCGACGCCAGCAGCGATAACCCGCCGAGCAGCGCGCAAATTTTCTTCGATGATCCGTGTTTCTACATCTACACGTCCGGCACCACCGGCCTGCCCAAGGCCGGGGTCTTCAAGCATGGACGCTGGATGCGCAGTTCGGCGAGCTTCGGCATGATCGCCCTCGATATGCGCCCGGATGATGTCGTCTACTGCACTTTGCCGCTGTATCACGCCACAGGCCTGTGCGTGTGCTGGGGATCGGCGATCAACGGCGCGTCGGGGTTCGCCATCCGCCGCAAATTCAGCGCCAGTCAGTTCTGGAGTGATGTGCGCCGGTACCGCGCGACCACCATCGGCTATGTCGGCGAACTCTGCCGGTATCTGGTCGAGCAACCGGTGAGCGCCGATGACAGTCGCCACGATGTACGCAAGATGATCGGCAATGGCTTGCGTCCCGGTGCCTGGGCCGAGTTCAAAAAGCGTTTTGCCGTCGAGCACATTTGTGAGCTGTACGCGGCGAGCGACGGCAACATCGGATTCACCAACATCCTCAATTTCGATAACACCGTCGGGTTCTCGCTGATGGCCTGGGAGTTGGTTGCCTACGATCACGACAGTGGTGAGCCGCTCCGTGGCGAGGATGGTTTCATGCGCAAGGTCAGCAAGGGTGAGCAGGGTCTGCTCCTCGCGCGAATCGATGACAAGGCGCCGCTGGACGGTTACTCCGATCCGCAAAAAACCGCGCGCGTCGTACTGCACGATGTATTCAACAAGGGCGATCGCTTTTTCAACACCGGCGACCTCCTGCGCAACATCGGTTTCGGCCATGCGCAGTTTGTCGATCGCCTCGGCGACACTTACCGCTGGAAGGGCGAAAACGTGTCGACCACCGAAGTCGAGAACCTGTTGCTGCAGCACCCGCTGATTTCTGAAGCCGTGGCCTACGGCGTGGAAATCCCGAACACCAACGGCCGTGCAGGCATGGCCGCGATCACTCCCGCCGAATCCTTGGCCACGCTGGATTTCGCCGAACTGCTGAGTTTCGCCCGGCAACGCATGCCGGCCTATGCCGTGCCGTTGTTCTTGCGGGTGAAAGTGAAAATGGAAACCACCGGGACCTTCAAATACCAGAAGACTCGTTTGAAAACGGAAGGCTTTGACCCCGGGCTCACGGGCGATGACCCGATCTTCGCCTGGTTGCCCGGCAGCGAAACGTATGTGCATGTCAGTGAGCAAATCCTCGCTGAAATTCAACAAGGCAAACATCGATATTGAGTGTGGCTATCAGGGCGCTCGGAAAAAACCGAGTGACAGCCACCGTCGCGCTCGGGAAACTGTCGGCTTTCCGATAGACCGAAATGGAGTGCCCCATGTCCGACCAAAGCCGCCAGATGACCCCTGAAGAAGCTGCCGAATTCACCGAGCAGGTTTTCAACAAGGCGCGCGACGGTGATGCCGAGATGCTTGATCGCCTGGTCACCGCCGGGCTGCCGGTGAACCTGAAAAACAGCAAGGGTGACACCTTGTTGATGCTCGCCAGCTACTACGGCCATGTTGATGCGGTGAAGGTCCTGCTTAAACACAAAGCCGATCCGGAAATGCGCAATGGCAACGGCCAGAGCCCGATTGCCGGCGCTGCGTTCAAAGGCGATCTGGCGGTGGTCAAAGCGCTGGTCGAGGCGGGCGCCGAGATCGAAGGCTCGTCGTTCGACGGCCGCACGGCGCTGATGATGGCGGCGATGTTCAACCGCGTTGAAATCGTCGATTACCTGATCGGCCAGGGCGCTGACCCGAAAGCCAAGGACGCCAATGGCGTGACGGCGCTGGACGCGGCGCGGACCATGGGCGCAGTCGATACCACCGCGCAGCTGGAAAAGTTGTTGGCTTGATAAACGTCAAAAGATCGCAGCCTGTCCGCAGTCAAACGCAGAATCTGTAGGAGCTGCCGAAGGCTGCGATCTTCTGCTTTTCTACGCTATCCTTCGCGCCCGAAATTCTACTGTCACTACAGGATCCGCCCTCATGAAAGCCGCACTCGTCGAACTCATCAGCAAAATCAGCTCTGGCTGCATGGGCGAGGACGAGATCCTGAAAGTCGCCGACGAAGCCGCGCAGGCCTACGCCGATGCCGATGCGTTTCTGACAGCCAATCCTGACATCAACTACGACGACACCTTCCCGATTCCGCTGGGTGAGTGGGTGGTGGTCGGTAGCCTGCCGGAAACCGTACTGTTCCAGGCCGACACCTACGTCGATCTGTTTGCGCAGATCGTTGCCTCGTTTGGCCCGGGCGTGGACTTCAATCTCAAGCCCAAGCAACTGGCCAAGACCGAAGCGCTGACCGCACTCAACCGCATCCAGGTGCAGATGAGCAGCCTGAACAAGGAAAACGGCGGTTACACGCTGGTCAACTTCAGCCAGTTGCTCGACGATGAACTGCAAATGGTCCTGGTCTACGGCAACGATGTGCCCCGCGTGCTGGAGTTGTGCGCCGAGGTCGGCATCTCCGCTGCGCCAGCGCTGGAAGCCTTGAAGGTCGCCGTTCACGTCTGAACGCAATAAAAGGGAACCCTGCGCGCGACCGTCTATCCTAAAAGTGCATGCCACTATTCTGGAGCGACACCATGGGTTCCACGTTCAACGGTCTGATTGGCCTGATCATCCTTGCCCTCGACATCTGGGCCATCATCAACGTGCTGAAAAGCGGTACCTCCACCGGGATGAAAATTGTCTGGGTGTTGCTGATCATCCTCCTGCCGGTGCTGGGCCTGATCATCTGGGCGATCGCCGGGCCACGGGGCAATGTCCGGATCTGACAACACAGCGATCTCCCTTGTAGGAGCTGCCGAAGGCTGCGATCTTTTGATCTTGAACTTGAAAACCAGGATCAAAAGATCGCAGCCTTCGGCAGCTCCTACAAGGATTGTGTCTACGCCATCAAGTGAGGTTCGACCTGTCATCTTCGGCAACGTAGAATGCGCGCCTTTCCCGGGCAATCGTCCCCACGATGGCGCCCGCGCATTTATCGGAGCACTTGACCATGACCGTCACCAAGACCAGCGAGTACCTGGAAACCCTCTACGAAGGCTACGGCCAGCGTTTTCGCATGGAAAAACTGCTGCACGAAGTGCGCACCGAACACCAGCATCTGGTGATCTTCCAGAACCCGCGCATGGGCCGGGTGATGGCGCTGGACGGCGTGATCCAGACCACCGAAGCCGACGAATTCATCTATCACGAAATGCTCACCCACGTGCCGATCCTCGCCCACGGCACTGCCAAGCGCGTGCTGATCATCGGTGGCGGTGACGGCGGCATGTTGCGCGAAGTGACCAAGCATGCCGGCGTGGAGCACATCACCATGGTCGAAATCGACGGCACCGTGGTCGACATGTGCAAGGAATTTCTGCCGAACCATTCCGCCGGTGCCTACGACGACCCGCGCCTGAATCTGGTGATCGACGACGGCATGCGTTTCGTCGCCACCACCACTGAAAAATTCGACGTGATCATCTCCGACTCAACCGATCCGATCGGCCCGGGTGAAGTGCTGTTCTCGGAGAATTTCTATCAGGCTTGCCACCGTTGCCTGAACGAGGGCGGCATCCTCGTCACTCAGAACGGCACGCCGTTCATGCAGATCGAGGAAGTCAAAACCACCGCTGGTCGCCTGCGCAGCCTGTTTCCGGACTGGCATTTCTATCAGGCCGCCGTGCCGACTTACATCGGTGGTTCGATGACCTTCGCGTGGGGCTCGACCAACCCGGCCTACCGCAAGCTCAGCCGTGAAACCCTGCAACAGCGCTTCATCGGCAGCGGCATCGTCACCCGCTACTACAACCCGGAAATCCACATTGGCGCGTTCGCCTTGCCGCAATACGTGCTGCAAGCGGTCAACAAGCCGAGCAACGACTGATACTTCCCCGCAAAAAACCTCCTTGTGGGAGCGAGCCTGCTCGCGAAAGCGCAGTGTCAGCCAACTCAATGTCGACTGGCATGCCGCCTTCGCGAGCAGGCTCGCTACCACAACGCTCATCCGTTTTTCCTGGCCACGTGCTGTAATCCTTTTGAACCAACTATCGCGGAAAAAAGTCGAGATAGAGGTAAGCCCATTTACGGGTTGATCGAGGAGGCACTGATGCAAAAGTGGAAAGTCACTTTCGTGGATGATCACGGCGAAATTGTTGATGAAGTCTTCGAACGTGAGGAATGCCCGTCCGATGATGAAGCCGCACGGCTGATCAAGGAGCGGCTTCTTCCGGTCGCTGCCAAGCTGGATCTGAACGATCTGGAAGGGCGCACCGCCGATGCCGGGGTGAAAAACCTCAAGACCCAGAACGGCATCGAAATCCGCAGCATCACACCCATCTGAACACTTCCTGTCATCTCGAAAACCAGGCCTTGGCAGCGGCGCTCTCTTGGGGCTACTCTGCAAGCGAGATCAGCGAATGGATCGCTAAGGTCTGGTCTTGTCAGCTACATGCTTGTTTCCCGCGCGCAACCACGTTGCCGTAGTACTTAGGCCAAAAGGCCCGGGGCGGGAATACGGAAAGTCTATCCATCAATCGAGGGGGACGATTCATGAGCACAGCCTATCAAGAAGACATCAGCAGCAACGTTCTGCGCCGCATGAAAGAAGGCGGATTCGATTTTTCCCGGTTCCATCCCATCGAGTTCTACGCGATTTTCCCGGACGAGGAGCGGGCGCGCAGGGCAGCAGGCAAATTTCGCGGTGAATCCATCAATGCCCAAGTCAGTGCGCGCGACGACGGCGCCTGGTCGCTGGAATTGAGCAAAGTGATGTATGCGACCTATGACGATATTGGCGATTTCGAGCAAGGCTTTTCTGCCGTGGTCGAACCGCTGGGCGGCATTATCGAGGGTTGGGGCGTGAAGCAGGAGGTGCGCAATCGTTACCGGTTGAATTGATCTTGCGCATTGTTTGTCGGGCAACGGCTGACCTTCGGGTCGGCCGTTGTCGTTTCTGGCTTCTGCACATCGCAGTGGCAAAACCCTGAAACAAGAATCCCCGGCAAAAAAAAGCCACCGGAGAGGGTGGCTAAAAGGGAAGACGGGTATGCAATAAAGTCCTGTCGGGACGGGGCTGCCAAGGCAGTTCAGCTCAGTGAGCTGGCGACTTCACGACGCCGTGCCGGGGAAGTTTTGCAGCGAATGCGCGGATTATCCGCAGTCGCGGCCGGGCAGTGAAATCAACTCTGACTATGCTGGTGATAGGCGATGCAGTGCGTCGCAATGAAGCGGGGGCAATCGGGCCGGGGCATTTGCCGCACAGGAATGGTGCGCGGTCTGCGGCATAGATCTACAACCGATTGAATTAAAAGCGTTTATGCCGATGGCACGGGCCTTGCGAAGGCCTGTATGTCCGGAGTGACAAGGAGTACGGCATGATCCGCACCTATTTTGATGAGATGTACGATGCCGGCGGCCTGGTCCGCCCGCATTACCGAGAATTCGCCCGCTGGCTGGCCGAGACACCTGACGAGTTGCTCGCGCAGCGCCGTCGCGAGGCCGATCTGTTGTTTCACCGGGCCGGGATCACCTTCACGCTCTATGGCGACGAGCAAGGCACCGAGCGACTGATTCCGTTCGATACGATTCCTCGCAGCATCCCCGCCAGTGAATGGCGGATTGTCGAGCGTGGCTGTATTCAGCGGGTCAAGGCGTTGAACATGTTTCTCGCCGACCTCTATCACGAGCAGCGCATCATCAAGGCCGGGATCATTCCCGCCGAACAGGTGCTGGCCAACGAGCAATACCAGTTGGCGATGCAGGGCCTGGATCTGCACCGCGACATCTACTCGCACATCTCCGGCGTCGATCTGGTGCGCGACGGCGATGGCACTTATTACGTCCTCGAAGACAACCTGCGCACACCCAGCGGCGTGAGCTACATGCTCGAAGACCGCAAGATGATGATGCGCCTGTTCCCCGAACTGTTCGCCGCCCAGCGCATCGCGCCGATCGATCACTATCCCAATCTGCTGCTCGACACGCTGAAAAGCTCCAGCCCGATCGACAACCCCAGTGTGGTGGTACTTACGCCAGGGCGCTTCAACAGCGCGTTCTTCGAACATGCGTTTCTGGCGCGGGAAATGGGTGTTGAACTGGTGGAAGGCGCGGATCTGTTCGTGCGGGACGACAAGGTATTCATGCGCACCACCGATGGCCCGAAAGCGGTTGACGTGATCTACCGTCGCCTCGATGACGCATTTCTCGATCCGCTGGCGTTCAACCCTGACTCGATGCTCGGCGTGCCGGGGCTGCTGTCGTCCTATCGTTCCGGCAACGTGGTGCTGGCCAACGCCATCGGCACCGGCGTGGCGGACGATAAATCGGTGTACCCGTTCGTCACCGAGATGATCCGTTTCTACCTCGACGAAGAACCGATTCTGAAAAACGTGCCGACCTGGCAGTGCCGCAACCCGTCTGAACTTTCCCACGTGCTGGCCAATCTTCCGGATCTGGTGGTCAAGGAAACCCAAGGCTCCGGCGGTTACGGGATGCTGGTCGGGCCAGCCGCGACGACGGCGGAAATCGATGCGTTCCGCGAGCGCATCAAAGCCAAACCGCATGCCTACATCGCGCAGCCGACGCTGTCGCTGTCGACCTGTCCGACCTTTGTCGAAAATGGCATTGCACCGCGCCATATCGATTTGCGTCCGTTCGTGTTGTCCGGTCGCGAAACCCGGGTCGTACCCGGTGGTTTGACCCGTGTCGCGTTGCGTGAAGGCTCCCTGGTGGTGAATTCCTCCCAGGGCGGCGGCACCAAGGACACCTGGGTAGTCGAGGATTGAAGGAAGCTTGCCATGTTAAGTAGAACTGCCTCGGATCTGTACTGGATGTCGCGATATCTGGAGCGTGCGGAGAACCTCGCGCGCATGCTCGACATCAGTTATTCACTGTCGCTGATGCCACAGGACGGGCGCGGCGACGGTCTGCACGAACTCGCCATGCCGTTGCTGATTACCGGCACCCTTGACGATTACCTTGAACGCCACGGCGACCTCCACGCCGAACGTCTGCTGCATTTCTTCGCACTGGATGCCGCCAACCCGGCCAGTATCTACAGCTGCCTTGGCGCGGCGCGGGCCAGTGCTCATGCGGTACGCGGGCGAATCACCGCCGACATGTGGGAAAACATCAATGCGACCTGGCTGGAAATTCGCGGCATCGCCGAACAGGGCCTGAGCCGCTATGGCATGAGCCGTTTCTGCGAATGGATCAAGGAGCGTTCGCACCTGTTTCGTGGCGCCTCATACGGCACGATCATGCGCAACGACGCGTTTCGCTTCATTCGTCTGGGCACGTTTATCGAGCGCGCGGACAACACGCTGCGCCTGCTTGATGCGCGTTACGAAATGGCCGGCGATCAGGCCGAAGCCGTCAGCGATGGCACGGCGCACGCTTATTACCAGTGGAGTGCGCTGCTGCGGGCGTTGTCGTCGTTCGAGGCCTACACCGAAATCTATCGCGACGCGCCCGGCGCCCGGCATGTGGCCGAACTGCTGCTGTTGCGCGCCGATGTGCCGCGCTCGCTGCGTGCCTGCACCGAAGAGATCGACCAGATCCTCGCGCAGTTGCCCGGCGCCAACGGCCGGCCGGCACAACGCCTGGCGGCGGAAATGGACGCGCGCCTGCGCTACACCGGCATCAACGAAATCCTCGAAGAAGGCCTGCACGCCTGGCTGACCGAATTCATCCCGCTGGTGCGCCAGTTGGGCAACGCCATTCACAGTTCCTACCTGGAGGCTGCATGAGACTTTCCATAAGCCACGAGACCACCTATCACTACGAAGATCAGGTGCGCGCGAGCATCCAGTACCTGCGCCTGACCCCTCATGACAGCGAGCGTCAGCATGTGCTCAGTTGGCAGCTCGATCTGCCGCGTCCGGTGCGTGCGCAGCTCGATCCGTTCGGCAATATCCTGCATGTGTTGACCATGGACGAGCCGCACGAAGCGATCATCATTGGCGCCCGTGGTCAGGTTGATATCGATGAATTGCGCGAGGCCGAACATGAGAGCCAGTCGGCGCTGCCGTTCCTGCGCTTCACGCGCCTGACCGAAGCCGATGAAGCCTTGCGCGAGTTTGCCGCGAAGAACTGCAAGCAACGGCGTGATCGCACCGCGCTGATCGACTTGATGCATGGTCTGAATCAGCACATGACCTACACGCCGGGCTCCACCGAAGTCGACACCAGCGCCGCCGAAGCTTTCGCCGGTCGCGCCGGGGTCTGTCAGGATCATGCCCATGCCTTTCTCGCCTGCGCGCGCAGCCTCGGCGTGCCGTCGCGTTACGTTTCGGGTTATCTGTACAGCGAAGACTGCGAGCATCTGGCCAGCCATGCCTGGGCAGAAGCGTGGCTGGATGACGCGTGGTACAGCTTCGACGTGACCAACCAGCTGGCGCGCCCGGAGCGACACCTGAAGCTGGCGGTGGGCCTGGATTATCTCGATGCCTGCCCGGTGCGCGGCATGCGCCGGGGCGGCGGCTGCGAGCAGATGCATGCGAAGGTGTTCGTCTCGCCGACGCCGGTTATTTCCGTGCAGCAACAATAGTTCTACGCACGCAAAGCCCTGTGGGAGCGAGCCTGCTCGCGAAAGCGGTCCATCAGCCAGCCAATCAGCGACTGACATTCCGCCTTCGCGAGCAGGCTCGCTCCCACAAGGGGACTGCATCAGGGCTTGGCTTTGCGGCCGGCCATGTGCTTGAGATAGCCCACCAGCATTTCAAGATCTGTATCCGGCAATACCTCAGCAGAAAACCCCGGCATCTTCGCCTGCGGCCACTGACGCAAACTCTGCGGATCGCGGATGTAGCGCTTCAAGAAATCCGCCCCGAAATACTCGGTCGGGCTATACGGAATATTCAGATCCGGCCCGAACTGCGCATCGCCCGCACCATTCAATCGATGACACGCCAGGCAGTTTTTCTGAAACAGGGCAAACCCCTTGTTCACCGGATCATCGGCCTTCAAGGCAGGATCGGGCAGCAGGGCAGGGAAGCGTTGGGCCACCGGCGCCATCAGCTTGATGCTGGCGACTTCGAACGGCCACTGTTCGGGGCTGATATTGCCGGTCTGCGGATCGGTCCAGACCAGATAGAACGGCCCGGCGCTGTGCTTGCCGGCAGACAGCGGTGGCCACGGCCGCGCCGGGTCCTCGATTGCCAGCCATGCTCGTGCGCCGTCCCTGTTCAGCAAGGGCGCAGCGGCCAACTCTGCGGCAAAGCCATCCAGGGCCACCGCCTGCAAATGATCCTCCGGCTTGATCCCCTTCAGCAATGCGGCCAGAGGCACAGCCTGATAGGTCATGTCCTTCTTGTAGGAAACATCATTGTTGATCGTGAGAGTTTGCAGCTGAGGATGCTTGAGCAGCTCTTCGGTCTGCCAGGTGCGGCTGTTTGCGCCCAACTGCAAATCCAGTTGTGCGGCAGACAAGGGCAAGCTCAGCAGCAAGGCACCGAGCGCAATGAGCGTTTTCAAAAGATCGCCGTCCATGTCGTGGAAGTGCGCAAAGGTTGGCACAACCACGCTGGCCCGGGTAGCGGGCCAGTCACATTTTCAGTGGCGATATACAGCACGCGACGTTTGAATCAGCCGATGACCTTGGTCAGATTCGGCAAGATCAACAACAGCGTCGTGGCGAAAAGAATGAGCCCTGCTTGACGTACTTTCGGTTGTTTGAACATGGCTTGACCGCCTTTATTGTTATTTCCTGATGCATGCCTGACTGCATATCCCTGACGGCACGCGTTGCACTTCCTGTTGAAGGACGCCCGTCTCGGCAAAACCCGACGACGATGGCGTACATCTTCACCTTAGGGCCCACGTCCGCGTTGACTTAGATCCATTTCATATGGAGCGCTTGGAAAAAGCTTTAAAAAAAGCATGAGGCGTATTGCCAGCTTCTTTGCCGCCCGCTGGCTAGACAACTCGCTGACCTGAACCGGTTCACCTGATGCCGGATGACCGTCCGTCTGAGCGTGTGCGTCAAGCGCTTTGAGCAATGTGGTCATTGCTTGCCAGTCGGCGCAGGGCGAAAGTGAAGTGACAATAAATCAGGTTCGAGGACGTCATGACTGAAGCTTTGATTTTCGATGCGTTACGCACCCCGCGTGGCAAAGGCAAGGCCGATGGCGCGCTGCACAGCGTGAAGCCGGTCAACCTGGTGGCCGGTTTGCTGAGCGCCTTGCAGGCGCGCACCGCGCTGGATACCAGTCAGGTCGATGATGTCGTCCTCGGCTGCGTCACGCCGATCGGCGATCAAGGTTCGGACATCGCCAAGACGGCGGTGCAAGTGGCCGACTGGGACGTCAGCGTCGCCGGTGTGCAGATCAACCGTTTCTGCGCTTCAGGTCTGGAAGCAGTGAATCTTGGCGCGATGAAAGTGCGCTCAGGCTTCGAGAATCTGGTGGTGGTCGGCGGCGTCGAGTCGATGTCACGGGTGCCGATGGGCAGCGATGGCGGCGCCTGGGCACTGGACCCGCAGACCAACCTGCACAGCCACTTCACGCCGCAAGGTGTCGGCGCCGATCTGATCGCTACCCTCGAAGGCTTCAGCCGGCAGGACGTCGATGCCTATGCCCTGCACTCGCAGCAAAAAGCCGCACGAGCGCGAGCCGACGGCTCGTTCAACAAGTCGCTGGTGCCGGTGCTGGATCAAAACGGCATCATCCTGCTTGATCACGATGAGTTCATCCGCGCCGAATCGACCCTCGAAGGCCTGGGCAAACTTAAGCCGAGTTTCGAAATGATCGGGCAGATGGGCTTTGACGCCACGGCGTTGCGGGTCTACAGCCATGTCGAGCGGATCAGCCATGTGCACACGCCGGGCAACAGTTCCGGAATTGTCGACGGTGCGGCGCTCATGCTCATCGGCTCCGAAGCCAAGGGCCGCGCCCTGGGCCTGCAGCCACGGGCGCGCATCGTTGCTACAGCCGTCACCAGTACCGACCCGACCATCATGCTCACCGGCCCGGCGCCGGCGACCCGCAAAGCGCTGGCCAAGGCCGGACTGCGGGTGGAGGACATCGATCTGTTCGAGGTCAACGAAGCGTTCGCCTCGGTGGTATTGAAATTCATCAAGGACATGGCCGTCGATCCAGGCAAGGTCAACGTCAACGGCGGCTCGATCGCCATGGGCCATCCGCTGGGCGCCACCGGTTGCGCGATCCTCGGCACCCTGCTCGATGAACTGGAAGCGCGCAACCTGCGCTACGGGCTGGCGACGCTTTGTGTCGGCGGCGGCATGGGCATTGCCACCATCATCGAACGCCTCTGAGCCCCGACTTCAAGGAACCCTGTTATGAGCGAAGCCATTCGTTACGAAAAAGGCCAGGACGGTATCGTCGTGCTGACCATGGACATGCCGGGCCAGAGCGCCAACACCATGAACGCCGTGTACCGCGAGGCCATGGCCGCTTGCGTTGCCCGTTTGCTGGCCGAGAAAGACAGCATCGCCGGAGTCATCATCACTTCGGCGAAGAAAACTTTTTTGCCGGCGGCGACCTCAATGAACTGATCAAGGTCGGCAAGCCCGAAGCCAAAGCTTTCTACGACATGGTGCTGACCCTCAAGGCGCAATTGCGCAGCCTGGAAACCCTCGGCAAACCGGTGGTCGCGGCGATCAACGGCGCGGCGCTGGGCGGTGGTTGGGAAATCTGTCTGGCCTGCCACCATCGCATCGCTGTGGATGATGCCTCGGTGCAACTGGGTTTGCCGGAGGTGACGCTGGGGCTGTTGCCGGGCGGCGGCGGAGTAGTACGCATGGTGCGCATGCTCGGCATCGAAAAAGCGCTGCCGTACTTGCTTGAAGGCAAGAAGGTGCGCCCGCAACAGGCGTTGCAGGCCGGGCTGATTGATGAATTGGCAGCAGATCCAGATGAATTGCTGGCCAAGGCGCGCGCCTGGATTATCGCCAATCCGGCGGCAGTGCAGCGCTGGGACGTCAAGGGTTACCAGATTCCCGGCGGCACGCCATCGAACCCGAAAGTGGCGCAGATGCTGGCGATCGCGCCATCGATCCTGCGCGCGAAAACCCAGGGCACTCTGCCGGCACCGGAAAAGATTCTGTGCGCAGCGGTGGAGGGCGCTCAGGTCGATTTCGACACGGCGCACCTGATTGAAACCCGCTACTTCACCGAACTGACGACCGGGCAAATCTCGAAAAATCTGATCGGTACGTTCTGGTTTCAACTGAACGAGATCAACGCCGGCGGTTCACGACCGCTAGGTTTTGCGCCTTATAAAACGCAGAGAGTCGGTGTACTAGGCGCCGGAATGATGGGCGCGGGCATCGCGTTTGTCAGCGCCTCGGCCGGTATCGAGGTCGTCCTCAAGGACATCAACCTCGCCGCTGCCGAAAAGGGCAAAGCGCATTGCGCGGCGCTGCTGGATAAGAAAGTTGCCCGTGGCCACATGACTGCCGAACAGCGCGAAGCGGTGCTGGCGCGAATCGTTGCGAGCGAAAGCGATGGCGATCTGGCGGGTTGCGATCTGATCATCGAAGCGGTGTTCGAGGATCGCCAACTCAAAGCCAGGGTGTCTGCCGCCGCGCAACAGGTCGTCGGAAGCGAAGCGGTGATTGCTTCCAATACCTCGACGCTGCCGATCACCGGCCTGGCGACCGCCATTCCGGATCAACGCAAATTCATCGGCCTGCATTTCTTCAGTCCGGTGGAAAAAATGCCACTGGTGGAGATCATCAAGGGCGCGCAGACCAGCGATGAAACTCTCGCTCGCGGTTTCGATTTCGTTCTGCAGATCAAGAAAACTCCGATTGTGGTCAACGACAGTCGCGGCTTCTTCACCTCACGGGTTTTCGGCACATTCACCAACGAAGGCATTGCCATGCTCGGCGAGGGCGTCAGTGCACCGATGATCGAGACCGAAGCGCGCAAGGCCGGAATGCCGGTCGGGCCTCTGGCAATCTCCGACGAAGTTTCCCTCAGCCTGATGAGCCATATCCGTCAGCAGACGGCCAAGGACTTACACGCAGAGGGGAAACCACTGATTGAGCATCCGGCCTTTGCCGTGATTGACTTGATGCTCAATGAATTCAAACGACCGGGCAAAGCTGCCGGGGGCGGTTTTTATGACTATCCAGCAGGTGCCCAAAAGCATTTGTGGCCGGAGCTGAAAACGCGCTTCGAGAAGGCCGACGGACAGATTTCTGCGAAGGATGTGCGTGATCGTCTGTTGTTTGTGCAGGCCATCGAAACCGTGCGTTGTGTGGAGGAGGGCGTGCTGACCTCGACGGCGGATGCCAACGTCGGCTCCGTCTTCGGCATCGGTTTCGCCGCGTGGACCGGCGGTGCGCTGCAGTTCATCAACCAATATGGCCTGAAGGACTTCATCGCCCGCGCGCAGTATCTGGCCGAGCAGTACGGCGAGCGTTTTACCCCGCCAGCGCTGCTGCTGGACAAAGCGGCGAAAGGTGAAATGTTCTAGGGCCGGCGAGCATTTCGGGGCTTGCCTTGGCCGGGTGTTTCAGGGCAGGCTCTGGGGTGTTCATTATTCCCATCACGTGTCAGGTATTTTTTATGTCGTTGCGCATCTGCATTCTCGAAACCGACATCCTGCGGCCCGAATTGATTGACCAGTATCAGGGCTATGGGCAGATGTTCCAGCGCCTGTTCTCGCAACAACCGATCGCCGCTGAGTTCACGGTCTATAACGTGGTGAAGGGTGAATACCCAAGCGACGACGAGACTTTCGATGCGTACCTGGTCACCGGCAGCAAGGCCGATTCGTTCGGCACTGACCCGTGGATCCAGACCCTCAAGACCTATCTTCTGAAACGCTACGAACGCGGCGACAAATTGCTCGGCGTGTGCTTTGGCCATCAATTGCTGGCGCTGCTGCTTGGTGGCAAGAGCGAGCGTGCTTCCCAAGGCTGGGGCGTCGGCACTCACAGCTACCAGCTGGCGGCCAGGGCGCCGTGGATGAGTCCGGTGCGCGAAGAGCTGACACTGTTGATCAGCCACCAGGATCAGGTAACTGAGCTACCAGAGAATGCCACGGTGATCGCCTCCAGCGATTTCTGCCCGTTCGCGGCGTATCACATCAACGATCAGGTGCTGTGCTTCCAGGGCCATCCGGAATTCATTCACGACTACTCGCGCGCGTTGCTTGATCTGCGCCAGGAAGCGCTGGGTTCGCAGATCTACACCAAGGGTGTCGCGAGCCTTGAGCAGGAGCATCATGGCGCTACGGTTGCGGAGTGGATGATGCGGTTTGTGGCGCACAAGCCAGAAGCGGCTCAACGCTAAAAGGGCCTGCTCCCACAATCCCTGTGGGAGCGAGCCTGCTCGCGAATCTCCGGGGCAACGCGGTCCCGGCTACAGCCACCCGGACCGCTTGAAGCTCGCCCACAAACTCACACACCCCACCGCGATAAACCCCAGCACTGCAAAATAACCGTAGTGCCAGGTCAACTCGGGCATGTTCTGGAAGTTCATCCCATAGATTCCCGCCACCGCTGTCGGGAACGCCAGAATCGCCGCCCACGCCGCAAACTTGCGCTGCACCACGCTCTGCCGTGATGCCTCGAGCAACACGCCGATCTCGATGGTCTGGCTGGCAATGTCCGCCAGCGTGCTCAGGTCTTCCATCTGCCGCGTCACGTGAATCTGCACATCGCGAAAGTACGGGCGCATGTTCTTGTCGATGAACGGGAAACTGAGCTTTTGCAGCTCTTCGCCGATTTCCACCATTGGTGCCGCATATCGGCGCAAGCGCACCACGTCACGGCGCAGACCGTGCAGCTTCTGGATGTCTCGCTCGTTGAGGGCGCTGCACAGCACGTTGCGCTCCAGCTCATCGATCTCGGCGTGGATCGCTTCGCCCACCGGCTGATAGTTCTCGATGACGAAATCGAGCAGCGCATACAGGACGAAATCCTCCCCGTGCTCGAGCAACAGCGGACGCGCCTCACAGCGTTGGCGCACATAGGCGTACGACGCGGAATGGCCGTTGCGTGCGGTGATGATGTAACCCCTGCCGGCGAAGATATGCGTTTCGATGAATTGCAAAACGCCGTTTTCGCGGACCGGTGAGTAGGTGACGATAAACAGAGCGTCACCAAAGGTTTCCAGTTTCGGACGGCTGTGTTTTTCCAGCGCGTCTTCGATGGCCAGTTCATGCAGGTTGAACTGGCGTTGCAGGTTGGATAATTCCTGTGCGTCCGGTTCTTCCAGACCGATCCAGACGAAGTGGCCGGGTTTGGCCGCCCACGCAGCACCTTCGTCCAGCGAAATATTGGTGACTTTCTTACCCTCACTGTACACCGCAGCAGCAACAACTCGACCCATGGTGGTGATTCACTTCTTCTTGGCAGATGGCAGGGAAACCAGGCTTCAGCTTAGCCGTGTCGCTGCTTGAGAGTCAGTGAAACTTCTACAGTTCACCCGGCAAAAGAAAACCCGCACAGGGCGGGTTTGTTTTTCACGCGGCTTGCAGTTGCCGATCCATCGACTCGATGCACTCGCGCATCTGCTCGCGGCATCGCTCGATCAGCAGAGGCATGTCTTCCATGGTCAATCCGACTGTCGGAATCGCCGGCAGCGAGCGTATGAGAACCTCGCCGCTGCGCCAGCGATTCAGGCGCATATGCTTGATATAGCTGCTCACGCACACCGGAACGATCGGCACGCCGGCGGCAATCGCCATCTGGAACGCGCCTTTCTTGAACGGCAACAAATCTTCACCGAGGTTGCGGGTGCCTTCGGGAAACACCCAGATCGAGGTGTCTTCGTTCTGCAAGGTGTGGGTCGTCGTCAGCATCGACTGCCGCGCCTTGTGCGCATTGCCACGATCGATCAACACATTGCCGGCCAGCCAGAACAGTTGGCCGAACAATGGCACCCACTTCAGGCTTTTCTTGCCGATACACACGGTGCGGCGCGGGACGACGTTGCCGAACACAAACAGATCGTAGTTGGACTGATGGTTGGCGATGATCACGCAACTGTCGGGCTTGTTCATCAAGCCGTTGACCTCGGACTTGACCCGCAAACGCAAGATACACATCGCCGGCAAAGCGTAGAGGCGGGCGCACAGTCGGCTATTGTCCGGGTTGAACGGACGGCACAATCCAAGGATCACGCCGAGCACGCCCGCCAGAATAAAGTGCAGGCCCATCAACAACATACGAAACACGAACAGCATTTTTGCAGGCCCACCGCGACAAAAGGTGGCGCAGTGTACGGATGTGCACTGTTTTCGGCAATTGCCGCTATAGAGTCCGGAGATAGCCGATGTTTAAGCGCATGTTTCAGCATTGCCTGTCAGGCGCGTCCTAGAGCTTTCAGCGAATCTTCAACGCTGAACGTAAGAAAAAGCCCGACACGAAGGTCGGGCTTTTTCTTACCGGCAGATTCTGGACGAGTCAGCCCAGATGTTGCTGATCCTGCAGGATGGCATCGTCGAGGGTTTCCAGCAGTTGCTTGCGTACTTTCAGCTTGGTGTTCTTGTGCGCCAGCATGTTGATCTTCTTCAGCTGCCGCGCGGCAGCCAGGGCGGCGCCTTGCAATTCTTCGGCAGTGACGACTTTGTCGAGGAAGCCTGCGTCAACGGCGCTTTGCGGATCGAACATCTCGCCGTTGATCACCGAGCGATGGAAAGCCGAACGCCGCAAGCGATCACGCGCCAGCTCGATACCGGCATGGTGCATGGTCATGCCGATCTGCACTTCGTTAAGACCGATGCTGAACGGGCCGTCGACACCAATGCGGTAATCGGCAGACAAAAGTAGGAAAGCGCCCTTGGCCACGGCGTGCCCCGGGCAAGCAACGATCACTGGAAAGGGATGAGAGAGCAGGCGGCGGGCCAAGGTCGAACCGGCCGTCACCAGAGCAACGGCCTCTTTCGGGCCGGCCGTCATGACCTTCAGGTCATACCCGCCCGAGAGGATCCCCGGCTGCCCGGTAATGATCACCACGGCGCGATCCGCCACCGCCTGATCCAGCGCCGCGTTAAACGCCGCAATCACATCCGGAGAAATGGCGTTGACCTTGCCATTGTTCAGGGTCAGGGTCGCGATACCGTCTTCGAGGTGGTAGGCAATCAACTCGCTCATGACGCTATTCCTTATTAGAAAGATGGGCAGACGTTACCCACCGCCGCAAGCCAGGTAAAGCGCCGTGACTGACCTGCCAGTCACCGTTTTGCGCTTCGGCCAGCACGGCGCGCCTCTTGCCTTGTATAAAGGAAGCGCGCGGCTCACCCGAGATTGGCGGGTTTGCCATCGTGCTCACCGGCCGAATGCAGCGTGCCCTCTTAAGCACATGAAAATTCTGAAAAAAAGTTTGCCATCAGAAAAGCTTTCGACTACATTAGCGCGCCTCGACAGACAGAACATGTCTGCAGAGATACGGTGAAGTGTCCGAGTGGCTTAAGGAGCACGCCTGGAAAGTGTGTATACAGGAAACTGTATCGAGAGTTCGAATCTCTCCTTCACCGCCACATTCAGTAAACGCAAGCCCCTGATTTTCCTAGAGAAATTCGGGGGTTTGTGGTTTTTGGCGTCTGAAAAAAAGCCATATGGGACTGAGATGGGACTGGTGCGCTATTTTGGTGCGAAAGTAGAACCGCCGAATGGTAGCTGACCGTCGCCAGCGATACGATGAGCTAGCCTTTTGCGAACCGAACTCCAAGGACGACTTTCATGCCATCTGATTCTGATTCCAACGTTGCCGCGGCAGATGCTCTGACATTGCTTCTACATAACCAGCATGCCCTGGCGGCGGCGATCGAGGAGGTCACCAAATGGCTTTCAGAAAATGGTGTAGGGGACGTTGCCGATAACGCGCTCGTGGCCATCGAAACCCTCGACACAAATGCCAAAGCGATCACTGAAGCAATTACCCGACTACGGCAGTCTTAGGGGCTTGCGCCATTACGCACCATGAAGGGTTGGCACAACATGGAAGGCTATATCCGGTTCGACCGTTTTATTGGTCTGGAAACATCCATCGAGAAACTTCTCACCCTTCACGAAAGGCAGAAAGCGGCCAGTAGCTGCCTGTCGGAATCGGCTGAAGTAGCCACAAGGCAGTCATCTCCGCGTTCCAGTATTATTATGCCGACCTTCGGACTGTTTATAGGTAGGTTGATCCATGGCCAGAAGCGTTAGGCTTCAAAAAAAACTGCATACACGGCATCTGATGGAGACAGCTGAAGAGGTGGTACTTGATGATAGCCTTATTGGGAAGCTATGGGCGCTCAATCAAGGTGACAGATTTGAGTTGAATTCAGCTTCTCTCAGTTCTGCAGTTGTTCAAAAGTACCGCTTGGAATACGTGATAACGAGAGGCCCTGTTCCTGGGCACTGGCTGTACACAAAATTTGACCCAGAGGAACTTGTATTATTTTTTACGGCAAAAGACTTTGACGGCATTTGCCATGGTTGGACTCTGTTTGACGAGTGACAATCTCAGTTTTAGCTCTCCGAGAGGCAGCTCCGGGTCTATCGAGTCGTCCATGAATGAATGCTATTGGGCGAAAACGCCTCCAGTGCGCGACGGTGGGGGTTGAGGGATTCGTGGTCGGTTCGTAAGCTTGAGAACCTTCATTGATGACTACCCAAGATGGAAGCTAATTTGTCGCTGCAGATCGAGCGCACAGCCTATAACGAGTTCATCCGGCTGTGGAGCCAAGGAAGCTTCAAGCATCAGCGGTTGGGGCAAGCCTTCTATAATCACTTCAATCTACACAAACTCCACGATCAAGATTCATTGCGCAAAATCTACGAGGCTGAAGGTAAAAAAGCTTCGAGGTTAATTTTGCGCCTTTTTCATTTTCACTGACCGGTACCTTTGGGGCGATGTCGGTGAGTCGTGACAGGCAGAAATCGGCCAAGAGCGGACTTTTGTAGCAGGTTCCCCTTGTAAGGAAAGTCTCAGGACGTCAGCATAAATCCCACAGACATCCTCAAATAGGGACATATGCGTAATTTCCTTTCAGTGCTTCTTATGGGTGTTAGCACCTTTGCGGTCGCCGGTTACGATCTACATATCAGTCGCAAGGATTTTTGGGCTGACGACTTCGGTCCCAAAATCACCTTCGACGAATGGCAAGAACATTTGAAAACCGACCCAGAGGTCATCAGGGATGTTGCCAATAGCCCACAAGACTTTATGGTCTCCATACCTGGAGAGTCATTTCCGCTCTGGTATCGCTCAGATCTTGGTGAACTGTATACAAAAAATCCGACTGACAAGGCGATCTCCAAACTCGAAGAGATGGCTCGCAGTTTGAACGCGAGAGTTCAGGGTGATGATGGTGAGTTCTATCCAGCAGCGCCTTGAATATGCACACCTGTCCGGTGGTTGAACACGGCGAATTGTGGTCATTAAATATGTCTGCTTGAGTCGAAAGCGGTTATTCCCGCACGTCAGCTTCTGGCCGATAGCAGCCTTTGAGGACTGATACGTTGAATTCCAGCCTATGTTCAATTGGCCCCCACACCGTGCGTCGGCGTGGGGGCCTTTTTGTTTGGGGCCGTCGACCAGTCCTACCTACACTGGACGACCAGACACCGGCAGACTGGCTCTGCCGTCACGCTTACTATGGAATGGACGACATGAACCGCGACAACATCAACCCTGAAGCCATGAAACCGGGCGACTTGAGCCCAGTGCAGGTTGCCGCCTTGACGGCGCGAGGCCAGGAAACGTTCATGAGCGGATACGACGAACCTGCCCTGCATGATCCATTTACCGCTTTGAACCTGCCGGAGGCGGTTCATTACCGCGCCGTCAAACTGCTGAGCAATATTGCCCAGGCCACCACCGTGGCCGATACGCTGCACGCCGCCGACCGGGCCGAGGGCTTCGTGCTCGGCATCGAGACGGTAAATGCGCTAAACCCTGGAGCGATTGAAACCCTGTATCTGGTATTCGATGATGCGTCACAAGCGCGTCAGGCGGCGCTCGACGAATGATCGGCGAAGGCATTCACGAGGAGGTGCTGCGCGCCCTGGTGGAACAACACGCGGTGCGCGAATGCCTGGTCGCCAAGATCGAAGGCGGCCCCGACTGGGGCTTGTCGATTCGTTTAGGCGGCAGTGGCGCACGCTGGGTGCCGGTGCGCTCGCGGCGTGAGCGACTGCGCACTTGGGCCAGCTTGACCGCGGTGGGGCGCTTTGCCGAAAACATCGGTATTCGGGGATTCAGTGTGGAGCTGTGACCGGCGACAGCTTCAGCGCCATTTGCAACATGCCCACTACGTCCGGCCCGTCTTCATTGATCCACGTCCCGTAATGCTGACGGATCATGTTGCCGTTGGTGTGCCCCATCTGTTCCGCAATCCAGTCGATCGACGCCACGCCAGTGGTGAGCAGCTGACTGGCGTACGTGTGCCTGCATTGACCAGGGCCCCGGTAACGAACACCAGCCGCCAGCAAGTGCGCCTTGAAGAAGCGATCGCGTACGACAAAATCGTTGGCATGTGGCAGCCCGGTTTTGGTGTTCAGGAACACGAAGTGCAGCTTGTGGTTTCGCACCGTCTTGTTGTCCCGTTCGACCACCTCCACGGTTTGCGCTTTTCTGTTGCGGTTCAATGCATCGATCTTGCGTAAGGCCTCCCACGCCGGTGCCAACAGGCGCAACGGTGTGCTTGTAACCAGTTGGGACAACCTGTCGATCTACTTCCAAGACTCCAGCTGGCGCAAGCAAACCGTGGACAACCCGAAACGCTCCCGCGTCGAGGATTACAACAGTCGCAATGAAGGCTATGTGATCGAGCAGTTGGAGAAAATCGCGCTAACCGAGAACGTGGAGCTGGTTAAGTGAGCCTGGCTCTCGCACACAAGCGCCGCACTTTGGCTCAAGGAACCGCTGCAGTGATTGCTGCTGCAGCGGCACCGCTGGCGTATTCGCCGGCGGAAGCCCTTAGCAGCCCGGCCAACGCTAAAAAGCACCTGCTGCTGATGGAAGCCTCGCTGGATCAGGATCTGCAGCGCCTGAGCGATATCAAGGGTCTTGCCGGGCGTCAGGCGCTCAAGCGTGAGGAACTGCTTCCCAAGTACCAGGACTTCATTCAGCGCTACATGGACTCGGGCCTGGTGATGCCGAACCGCGTCCTGGTCCAGGTGATGGTCTGGCTGTTCGACACCGAGCAGTTCGAAGATGGCTTGGCACTGGCTGACTTTGCGATCGGGCAGGGGCAGGAGATGCCCGAGCGGTTCAAGCGGCGCGACGTGCAGACCTTCGTTGCCGACGCGGTAATCGATTGGGCTTACGCCGAATACAACGCCCAGCGCAGTCCGGAGCCGTACCTGTCTGACCTGCTGCCCCGCGTCGACGGTGAGTGGGAGCTGACCGAGCAAATCCCGAGCAAGTACCACAAGTTGATCGGCATGCGCGCCATGGAGGCCGAGCAATGGGAAACCGCGCTCCAGCATCTGGAGCGCTCGACCGAGCTGTACGCGAAAGCCGGCAACGAGACGCGCATTGCGAAGTGCCGCAAAGCGATCGCCAAACAAACACCCGCCGTCACCGGCGCCCAATAACCCACTACCCCCCCCAGCGGGGAACTGTGGACGTGTGTCTGCCATTCATGGCCAGCCCCACGGAAAACAGTCTCCCCGCCCTATTTGAGCGGTCAGCAATGAGCTTTTCCGGTAAACCCACCACGTTTGTGGAACAGATGATCGAGAACGACGGCTTTTGGCCGGATCTGTCTGTTGCCGAATTCCAGAAAGGATACCGCCTGCCGGCGGAGTACCTGGTGGACATGCTGGCCGCTGACCTGACCATGGCAATGGTCGAGGTCAATGCCGATCTGGCAGAGCTGAAACAACGCTGGCGAGCCCTTGGCGTAAACAGTGTCGAGGTTCCCGATCCGCTCAACCTCCCGCCGAAGCAGATCAAGGTATGCCGGTCGGGCCAAGCCTGACCCATTGCCAGGACTGCGATAACGAAATCCCGCCAGCGCGCCAGGCGCTGGGCGGTAAAACGCGCTGCGTGCCGTGCCAGGCTGACTTTGAGCAGAGTAAACGCTGATGACCATCGAAGCCGTGCGCCTCGGCGCGCTGGAGCAAAAATTTGCGGTCTTTGAGCACCGCCTGAGCGAGCTGGAAGACCGCCACGAAACCGTCCCGACCCGCGTCACCAAGTTGGAGCAGGGCTTCGAGCATATGGCGGGGCAACTCTCGGAGCTCAACGCTGGCCAGCAGACCCTGACGGTCGCGGTGAACGACATCGGCGCGAAGGTCGGCCGCTTGCTGACCATTCTCACTGTGGTCGCTTCTGTGCTGCAGATGGTTGTGCCGGCACTGTTGCGGGTGTGGTTCCCATGAGCCTGCGCGGCAGGATTCAAGCCGGCGTGATTGCGCTGGCCAGCGCTCCGTTGGTGATTTTCCTGGGCACTTGGGAAGGCAACGGCCAGAACACCGTCTATGCCGACAAGTTGGCCAGCGGACTGCCCACTGTCTGCAAGGGCATCACTCGACACACCAGCCCGTTCCCGGTGGTAGTCGGTGACTACTGGTCGCCCGATCGTTGCGCGGAGGTGGAGCAGCTGGTGATCCGCAAAACCCAGCTGCAGCTGGCCGACTGCATCACCAACCCGGACGTGAGCCAGAACACCTTCGACGCGCTGACCAGCCATGCCCACAACGTCGGTGTGCCCAGCACTTGCGCCAGTCGGGCGGTGGCGTTGATCAACGCCGGCCGCATTGCTGACGGCTGCAGGGCGTTGGCCTGGGCACCGGACGGCAAGACACCGGTATGGGCGTACGTGACCGACGCCCAAGGCCGCAAGCGCTTCGTTTCAGGCCTGCACAACCGCCGGCTGGCTGAAGTGGAGGTTTGTCTGAAATGACGATTCCACCGCTACGGCTCGCGCTGATCGTGATGCTGATTACTGCCTTGGTGCCCTTGTATTGGTTTATCCGGGTTGTGGATCAGCGTGATGAAGCGCTGAAAGACCTGAATGGGCTGAAGTCGGAGGTCGTCGGGTTACGTGAAGCGGCCCGAATCAGCGGCGAAATGCTCGCCGAGCGGGACGCGATCGACCAACGAAACACCAAGGAATTGACCGATGCACGCACCGAAAACGATCGCCTGCGCGGCGCTGTTGACGATGGCACTGGCCGGTTGCACGTCCGGGCCGCCTGTCCCGGCGGTGGGTCTGTGCCCGCCACCGCCGGCGCCGCCCGCGTGGCTGATGCAGGACGCGCCGAACTCGCAGCAGACGCTCGACCGGATTATTTCACCCTCCGTAATCAGCTCGCCTTAAGCCGGCAAATGATTCTCGGGCTGCAGCAATACGTCCGTGGCGTGTGCCAGCGATCGCCAGCGCACCAGGACACCACTTTTCCCAACCTCAACAAGAGATCTACCCAATGAGCCAACAGAACAACACCGAAATCACCCTGGAAGTCGGCGAAGCGGAGTTCACCTTCAACCTCACGCCGGCGGACGTCACCAAGTACTTCAACGCCCTGACCCAAACCAACAAGGTGGCCCCGGGCAACAACCTGCTGATGACCACCGTCAAGCAAGAGGAAAAGGCCACGCTCAAACCGCTGCTGGCCAACCCGGTGATGGTGATGCAGATCGCCGGCGCGCTGCTCGAGGAGTACGCGCCCAACGTTGAGGTGATCGTAAAAAAGCGCTCGAGCACGCTGAGCGCCTGAGCGAAAACGGCCTGGGCCAGCTGATGGCCCTGACGAACCGCTGGCTACCTGGTGCCGAACCCACGCCCGAGGCGATGGGCACGGCCAAGTGGCTGGAGGACGAACACTGGAAACGCATGGAGTTTGCCGTGGCTAACGGCATCGCCCTTGCGCTGAACGGATAACGACTGTGGCAGATCGTAGTGCCAGCCTGGCTTTCATTCTGAGCTTGCAGGACAAAGTCACCGCGCCCTTGGGCAAGGTGAAGATGGGTTTCTCCGAGCTCGCTGATCAGAGCGAAAAGCACATCAAGACGATCGGCTTGGGCATGGGCGGCGTGACGGCGGCTGTGGTCGGCGTCCAGCAGGCGATGGCGCCGGCGCTGGAGGTCAATCGCGCCCTTGGCGACGTTCGGTCGCTCGGCGTGGCCGAGGATGCGCTGTCGTCGCTCAATGCCAAGTCGCTGCAGTTCGCCGTGAGCTATGGCGAGAACGCCAAGGATTTTGTGGCGTCCGCCTATGTGATCGAAGGCGCGATCAAAGGACTTGCCGGCAACCAGCTCGCGATCTTCACCAACACCAGCAACCTGCTGGCCAAGGCCACCAAATCCGACGCTGAAACGATGGGTGAATACGTCGGCACGCTCTACAACCTGCAGAAGTCCCAAGCGGATGCGATGGGGAAGGGCGCGTGGGTGGAAAAGCTCGGCGGGCAGACCGCGCTGGCCGTGCAGCTGTTTCGTACCAGCGGCGCGGCGATGAAAGACGCCTTCAAGGAAGCCGGAGCGATCGCCACCACATCGGGCGTTGACCTGGCCGAACAGATGGCCGTGATCGGTACGCTCAGCAGCACCATGGAAGGCGGCGACGCTGGCGGACGCTACAAGGCCTTTTTTGAAAACATCGGCGCCGCTTCCGACAAATTGGGACTCAAGTTCACCGATCAGCAGGGCAAGCTTCTGCCGATGATGACGATCCTAGACAAGCTGCAGGGCAAGTTCGGTGACCTGACCAGTGCGTCGGCCGGCGCCAAGCTGATGGAGGCTTTCGGCGGCGAAGGCGCCCAGGTAATCGGCGCGCTCGCCAAGGACACCGACCGGTTGCGCAACGGCATTGAGCAGTTGGGCAAAGTGCGCGGTCTGGAGAATGCCGAGCAAATGGCCCGGGCCATGGTCGATCCCTGGCAGCAATGGGCGTCCCTGGTCGAAGTCATGCGGGTGGTGTTTGGCCAAGTGCTGATCCCGGTGCTGACGCCGTTCATGAACAAGATGGTGGATATCGGCAAAACATTGGTGCGCTGGTCGCAGCTGTTTCCCAACATCACCCGCGTGATCGGCATCGCCGCACTGACCATCATGAGCCTCGTCGGCGCCATGTCACTGCTGACGTTGGTGGTTGGCGTTTCACGGATGACCTGGCTGGGTTTGGTGTCGGTGTGGAAGGTCGTCCAGCTGATGAACCTGCGCACCGTTGCCGGCTTCGTCCTGCAAAAACTGGCGATCCTGGCTTACATGGCCGTGATCTATACGCTCAGCGCCGGCCTTGCCCTGGTTCGTGGCGCCATGCTGCTGTGGCAAGGGGCGATCTGGCTGGTCAACGCGGCACTGTTGGCCAACCCGATGGTGTGGATTGTGGTCGGTGTTCTCGCCCTGGTGGCGGTCATTGTCGCGGCGGTTCACTACTGGGACGAATGGACGTCCGCCTTGATGAACACGGCCGCGTTCCAGTTCGTCGCCGACAAGCTCCAGAAACTGTCCGACTGGTTTAACTCAATGGGCGGCTGGTCAGGCATGGCCAAGGCCGCTTGGGACAGTATCGTCGGCATTTTCACCAAGGCCGTTAATGGCGTGATCGAGCTGCTGAACAGCATCCCGGGCGTGAACATCGAAGCGCGTTTCGGCGGCATGCCTGAAGTGCCCGGCGTCGATGCCGCGACCAATGCCGCCGACACAGCCAACGCCGCGCAGAAAGCCCAGCAAACCATCAACGCGGCAATCCCCAACCTTTCGCCGGCGCGCCCTTCAGCGGTGCCGCCCGGTGGCCTGCTGACCAGCATCCAGAACAACAACAGCAGCCAGAACAAGGGCACGCATGTGGAGAACGTGAACATTCACACCAGCAAGACCATGACGCCGCTGGAGATGGAAAACCTGATGGCCATGGCGGTAGGCGGATGGGCGGTCAACGTCGAGCGTAAAGGCGCCACCAAAGCCCGCGGTAAATTGCTGTTTACCCGGGCCTTGCCGGACGGTGTCCTGGAGCTGGAAAAAGGCATTGTGGTGCAGTCGGCCGCCATCAACGGCAACGTGTACCAACTGATTACCACGGCGCCGGCGACGTTCGTCGCGGGCCAGCTGCAGCTGGAAGTTCAGGCGGAGGCGATCGAATCCGGTAGTGGCTTCAATCTCGCCCCAGGTTACTACGCCATCCTGCCGGTTCCGGTGCCGGGCATTATCCAGGTCGTGAACAAGGACGGTTGGCTGGAATCACCTGGTGCGGATCCTGAGCCGAACGGCCAATTGCGTTTGCGCGTGCGCAACCAGTTCTCGGCGGTGAACCAGTGGCACACCGACGCGGTGTATCGGGCCATGATTTCAGCTTTCCCGGGCGTGCGTCCGGATGGCGTCTACTTCGAGCACGGCGCACCGCGCGGGCCGGGGAGTGCCAACGCCTTCGTGCTGTTCGACGCGGGAGTGCCGGCGGCGACTTACCTGGAGCAAATCAATTCGCACATTCGCGACCAGGGCAACCATGGCCACGGCGACGATCTGCTGGCCATGGTGATGCCAGAGGTGCCTGTCAGTGTTGAGATGGATCTATGGCCACAACCTAACCTGAGCGCCGAGCAGGCCGACACGTTGAAAAGTGAGGTCGAGCTGTTCATACGGGCCGCGTTTCGTGAAAGCACGCCGCGCGACTATCAGCCGACGCTCACTTATCCCCAATCGCGTTTCAGCTTCAGTCGACTGGCGGAGGAGTTGCACCAGGAGTTCGTCGATATCGCTTCACTGCGGTTTACACCCGGCGTCGACATCACCAGCGGATTGGACATCCCGCGCCTGACGTCGCTGAAGGTGAACCTGCAATGATCAAACTCAAATTGCCGTTCTGGCTGGGCGGCACCGAGCTTTCAAAGCTGGTGGCCGCTGCACAGGCGTGGTGGGAAACCGTCGCCGGTTGGTTGCGTTGGCCCTATTCGCAGATCAATCCCGACACCTGCCACATGAACATCCTTGAGCTGTGGGCCTGGCAACGTGACGTGACGCGCTTCAAGGGCGAACCCGAGTCCTTGTTTCGACTGCGCGTGAAATACGCGTTTATCAACTCAGTCGACGCCGGCAGCACCGCCGGGTTGAAACGCATTTTTGAGCGACTGGGCGTGGGTTACGTCGAGATCGAGGAACGCCAGCCCGATCGCGATTGGGACGTGGTGCTGCTCAAATTCAGCAACGCTCAGTTGTCGCTCAATCCCGAACTTCTGCGCGTGCTGATCCAGCAGTACGGCCGAACGTGCCGGCGCTACGACTTCGTCACCATCACCCCCGTAGGGCTGCAAATCGCCCTGATCGACTTCAACGACGACCAGCAAACGCTGGTTGCCAGCCTGTAGGAGCGCACCGTGAGCGCCAATATTACCTTGGCCGGCGAAAGCCAAATTGCCCTTAAACAAAGCCAGCAAAAGCCGCTGATCGTCAGTCGGTTCATCTTTGCTAATGTGCCGGGGCTTGATCCGACCGCGCCGCTCGATCGCGCGGCCGGCAAGCCACCCGCTGAACAGATTGTGCACGTCTACACCATCCCGGAAAAGAACGCGGGTTTCGTGAATCCGAACCAAGTGGTGTACAGCGCGCAGTTGGGCTCGGACATCGGTGACTGGGACTTTAATTGGGTGGGCCTTGAGGACGCCGACGGCATCTTGTTCGCCGCGTCGTCGGTGCCGCTGCAGCAAAAGCGCAGGAACATTCCGCCGGAGCAGATCGGTAACAACGTTACCCGCAATTTCCTGGTGGCCTTTGACGGTGCGATGCAACTCACCGGTGTGAAGATCGATGCGAGCACTTGGCAGCATGATTTCACGGTACGCCTTGCCGGCATCGACGAGCGTGGGCGCCTGAGCAATCGCAACCTTTATGGACGTGCATTCTTTTTCAGTGATTCACTGATTTTCGAAAAGGCAGGCACCGGCTACCAGATTAACGGTGGCACGGCCTACGTCGAGGGCATCCGCATAGCGATCGCGAAGGCAGAAGCCGTCCCGGGTGTCGTTCCTGTGGGCAAGGTATGTCTGGACGTTTGCCTCGAGCGCCAAATGAACGATCGGGTGGCTGTATGGAAAGTGGTGTTCGGTGACCAGGCCGATTACACCGATGCTGCCGGCGTGCGTCATTACTGTGTGCCGATCGCTGATTTCATTTCACCCAGCAATATAGTGGATTTGCGGGACGCCGAGCCAGTCGGCGGTGCGGTGATCAAATATCTCGCCTCTCGTACCGGCGATTATTCGCAGCTGCGTGCCCGGGCCACGACCAAAGCAGACGTCGGACTGGGCAACTTGCCCAACGCCATTAGCGACGATCCAGCAACCAACAGCAGCGAGATCGTGGCATCTACGGCGGCACTCAACAAACTCCAGAAACAAGTCGGGGATTCAATGACCGGCATGGTGGCAGCGTTTGCAATGAGCGCCGCCCCGACGGGATGGCTTAAGTGCAATGGTGCGGCGGTCTCGCGTAGCACGTTCGCACAACTCTTCGCTTGGCTTGGTACGCACTACGGGGAGGGTGATGGTTCAACCACATTCAATCTGCCCGACATGCGCGGTTTATTCCCTCGCGGCTGGGACGATGGGCGCGGGCTGGATCCCGGCCGAGCGTTCGGCGCGTATCAGGACATGATGATTCATTCCCATGCGCACTCTGCGTCGGCTGCGGCCGTAGGCGACCACTTGCACAGTGCTTGGACTGATGCCCAAGGCAACCACAACCACAGTGCTTGGACTGACGCGCAAGGTAACCACGACCACGGGTTTCGAATAGTCGATAACGGCGCCGGGATCAACGTGGGGTATCCAGCAGGTGGCAGCGTTTTCACAGAGCTGGAAATCCCCGGTGGCAAGAACGCCGACGGTCGCCCCATGCGCACCGACTACCAAGGCAATCACGCACACAACGTCGGCATCGGCGCCGCTGGCCTGCACGCGCACAACATTGGCGTGAGTGGCAGCGGTGCGCATACCCACGGTGTGACTGTTGCCGCCGCTGGCGGCGCCGAAACCCGGCCTCGAAACATGGCCCTAAATTACTGCATCAAATATTGAGATCGAGCATGACTGAAAAACTGGTTTATCAAACCGACCACCTCGGCATTTTCGTTGGTGCGGTAGCGGCTGATGAATCGCCGCTGGAGCCAGGTGTTTATCTGATTCCTGGCGGCTGCGTGGAAGCTGAGCCGCCTTCTGTGCCGGAACACAAAGCCGCATGGTGGAACGGCAAGGCCTGGCAGTTGGTGGATTATTTCGGCGGTGTCGTGGTGTACAGCACCGAAACCGGCGAGCCACGGACTCTCGAAGGTTTCGAGCCAGTGCCAGCGGGCTTCACCATGAGCCGGCCAGAACCGAACCAGGTCTGGAAGAAAGGCAAGTGGGTGGATGACGTCGACGCCGTGCTGGCCTCACTGCGCGATCAGAAACTGCAGATGATCGGGGCTGACTTCGCGGCCTACATCGCGGGGGGCTTCACCTCCAGCGCATTGGGCGAGCCTTATCGCTACAGCAGCGCGATCGATGACCAGGTGAATTTAAACGGCCAGGTAGTGCTGGGCCTGGACGACGTTTACCCATGCTATGACGCCGACCAGGTGCTGGCCTTCCGGCCGCATACCATCGAACAGTTGCAGAAAGTCAGCCTTGACCTGGTGCGCTTCCGGCAGGCCGCACAGCAGCACGCGGAAACACTGCGCCAAGCTGTGGCGAAGGCTCAGAAAGACAAAAATCTGAAGGCAATGAAAGCCATCACCTGGACGCCGCCGGCATGACCTGGGCACCGGTGACAATGCGCTGGCCGGAGCAGGCCACGCAGTGGATGGCCGGGCTGTCAGCGGCCAAGGATCTGGCCGGTGGCGAACTGGCCAGCACCGCCCAGCGCCTGGCTGGCCTGAGTGGACTGGCCAACACCAACCCGGGGCCGGTCGGTGATGCAGCAAAAGGCGCGATCGCGGCCGGACGCGCAGCGCTGGCCGAGCAGATGGGGCAGATTCCGGCGTGCCTTGTCGTGACGCCATTTCAAAGCGGCGTTGGCCAGGGCGCCGGCTATCAGCGCTTTCTGTCCGCGCCCAACGCGCTGGAACATCTCGCCAAGAAACTGGAAGACGCCAGCGACAGCGGGCGCCCAACCGGGCCGCAATACGCGTTGTCGATGCTGTTTTTGGGCACGCGCCTCGAACAGTTGGCCAGCAGCTTGGCGCGATTCAATGCTCTGCTGCCGATCCCCGACCTGGTGCGCACTGAGCGCCGGGCGCAACACCTGGTGAAACTGGAGAGCGAAAAGTGGGAGATCCCCGGTGCCGGAACTCTACCGCGCTGGCAGGGTTTGCCGCTGGAGCGTTGCACTGTGGTCAAAGCTGCCAAACAGTCGATGGCGGGGCAGATAGCCGTGCTGGAAGGCTACGCCGCTGACAGCTCGCCGTTGGCCGATCTGGCAGCGCTGGCAGCTCGCAAGAGCGCCCAGCAGCAGGGACGGGATAAGCAATTGGCTGACCTGAAAGAGCTGCTGGCTGGGGGAAACCCTGACGTCAGCATGCGCGCGCGGTTGATCGGCCCGGGCACTGCCGGCGAACTCCGCCGCGAACTGTTGGCCGGCGACGGCCCGGGTCACGAATGGATTCAGTGCGCCGGCCTGCTGTTGGTCGGCAGCAAAGAAGGGCTGAGCTTCGTCCAGGAACTGGTGGGCCTATGACGCTGCTACTCGACGGGCAAAAAGTCCAAGGCAAGAACCTCAAAGTCACGGCCAACCTGCGAATCGAAAGCGGCGATATGTCCGGCCAGACCAGCAACACCGACAAGGCTCACAAAGGCTTCAAGCCTAAGACGCTGGCCGTGTCGTTGATGATTCCCTTTGTGGATAAAACCCAGCTTACGGATCTACTGCGCATGGCTGAAGCCACCGCCGGCGGCGGTCAGTTGCATCTGTATCGGATCGTGAACGACACGGCCGAAACCTTCGGGGTGCGTCAGGTGGAGTTCTCCGACGGCGTCAGTGCACGGGAAGCCGACACCCTGAAAGCCTGGCTTGTGCAATTCACGCTGAGCGAACGCGAATCGAACCCGGAGAAAGTTGAAGGCCGGCGCGCCGGCAACAAGGTAGACGCTCAAGGCGCCTCGGGCAGTGCGGTCGGCGAAGGCGGCGCCGGCAACGGTGATGGAACCAGCGACAACCCCGCGCTGAGCGGCTTTGAAAAAGTGCTGGGACGTGTGGATAAGTGGCTGGGCGGGAGTGAGCAGAAGTGAAACTGCACAAGATACTTTCCATCAACGGCGCCCCGATCGCTCTCATCAAGGAGGACGTCAGGCTGGACGCTACCAGCCCCGGCCGGGCGAACTTCACAGTTCAATCTCCTGTGCCGCTGAAAGGTCTGGTGACGCTGGACATCGGCTACAACGAAGGCACGTTGCAACGCCACTTCATCGGCTACGTCGAGCGCTGCACCGCCGCCAATGCGGTCGAGCAGGTGCTGTTTTGCCGGGAACTAGCGGCAGTGCTGGCCAACCCGTTGCCGTTAAATCTGCGTCATGTGGATCTGCGCGCCGTGTTGGCCAAGGTCAGCGAACAAACCGGGCTGCGCTTCCGCGTGCCGGATCAACCATACGCCAGCGTGAAGACGCCGTACTTCTACAGCCTCGCCGCCGGTTACCAGGCGATGGACAGTCTCGCCCGGGTATTCAACATTCCCGACTTCACCTGGCACCAGCTGGGCAACGGTGAAGTGTTCGCCGGCAGTTGGGCCGACAGTTTTTTCGGCGCACGTGCGCCGCTGCAAATCCCCACGGAGCTGTTCGACGGCTACCAAGGCAACCAGAGCGCAATGGTCGCGGCCCTTCCCGGCGTGCGACCAGGTGCAACGATCAACAACGGCGAGCGCATCACCACGGTGACGCTGACCAATGACCAGATGGCTATCCGATGGAAGACGCAATCCGCCGCGCTGTAGAGCGCCAATTCCCCGAACTCACCGGTGGTTATCACCTGCCGCGATTTGCCCGGGTGGTCGCCGTGGCCGACGCGCCGGCGGACGCAGGACTGTGCGACGACTTCCGTCCGCGCTACGCCGTGGACATCGAAGTACTCGGCGCCGACGATGAACCAGACCCGGCCATGCCGCCGCTCACTGGCGTTCCTTTACCGCTGCCCACCGGTGGCGAGGAAATGGGCATCTATGCATTCCCGGAGGAGGGCACGCGGGTGGTGGTGTGCTTTGCCTACGGGCTACCGAACAAACCCTACATTCAATCGATCTTGCCGCACGGGCTGAGCATGCCGAAGGTGCCCAAGGGCGACCAGGTATGGCAGCACAGCGAAGCCGCCCAGCAGCGCGTCGACGCCGATGGCAACTGGCTACGCCAGACCGATGGCAAGATCCGAGATCAGGCGATCGAGCGCGAAGTCGAAGCTCTGGACAACCGCGAGCAGTTCCAGAGCTACACGCAGACGATCGACGACCACTCGACCGAAACTGTGGGTGGTGTGAAAAAGATCGAGGCGCTGGGAGCGCTCAAGCTGATGTCGGGCGGATCCGCGAGCTTGGCGGCAGTGGATGATCTGCACCTAGCGACCGGTCGTGATCTGAACCTGGTTGTCGGAAAGAAGTACAACGCCACTGTGGGAGGCGATATGCAGGAGCGAATTGAAGGGCTGCGCCGAAGCATCGTAGCTAAACAACAGCACCTGATGGCACCGAAGAACTGGATTGGGTCGGAATCGATTAACTTATTTCAGGTTGTTTGCGATGTGCTTAAATTAATTGAGCATATGAATGTGCAAATAGCCATGCATAATCATGGCGTCACGCAAACGCCGAACAATGCGGGCAATTTTACCCTGTATGCATCGCAAGCTTCTACTGGCCTAGTAAAACTCGAAAAAATAACGTTGCAGCCGAAGCCTGCGGTATCGATGTAGTGTGTTTTATTTGTGGATGCACAGTTAAATGCATAATTTTTGAGTCAGCGCTATTAGGCGTAACTCAACGGTTGAAACCAATCAAGCTGCATTGTTTTTTTGTTAGCTGTAAAGTTTTCCGGTTATAGATATTCAATTGTAAAGTTAAGCTCGGCATTGGCTGTGCCAGGCTTCAAGTCTTCGTTATCGATGTGCAAATATGCGGCCGTCATAGGGATTTCAAAGTTTCCTCCTTTTGAATCATAACCGTCATAAATTTGTTTGGTTGTGCCGTCGATTATGGCTGGCTGGCCATTGGAGTGTTTTATCTGGATGCCAATACCCTTGGCTGTGGAACTGGAATTCAATCTGATGACACCATTTCGATAATCGGCAGTCTCGCCGACTCTCGTGAAGCGATAATTTATTTTATTAAGGCCTGCTGGGCAATTATTCAATTTTATGCCAAAAGCAACAGGCTCAGAGTGGCTTCCCTGTGCCTTCCCAATGTCGCTGAGCGTGAAGGTGCCCATTCGGACAGTGATATCCGGTGTTTCGCAGGAGGCTGCGACAACATTCATTTCCGTGACGCTTAGGGTTATCGGGTAAAGTTCGCCATCTCTGTAATAACCCAATATTCCGCCGGGGATTCTTGCACCAGCTTTGATGTCTCCGATTTTAACGATATTAAAACCTAGGATCAAATAGTTGAAAGTATAATCGGGGGCGGCATCCTTTGTGATAGCAGGGTATTGTCCAACTCTCTCCTGGTTAGTAGTCCATTCCCACGCCAAGCCTGTATCTCCTATGGGGTAAGTTCCAGAGGTCGCATTCTGTCCTCGTGCGTCCATACTTCCAGCGGAAAAGCTAGTAGTACAACCAAATCGATTTTTTAGCTCTTTCGCAAAACCATCGCCCCCTATGTATATTATCGTACCGTTGGGCGTATTCGCTGGAACAGTAATGCTGGGAGGGAGTTTGGTACTCATGGTTACTGGGCCGTGCCCCGCAAGGTAAGTGCAGGTAGCATTTGCACAAAGGGGGATCGTAGCAGCAGCTAAAAGTGATACTGTGCGTAGTAGTGTTGATCGCATTTAAAAAAACCTATTCATAATCCTGTTAAATATCTCAAAAAAGCAGAGGCGCGTTGTATACACGTTGATGTGGCGACTTATTGTGAGATTTTTTATGTCTGACGCATGCGTTGCATGTATTTGATTGAGGGTGGGAGATGGCTGTTCCGTTTAAAATAAGAATGGTCTGTATTTTGGTTTTTTGTGTGCACACGCTAATTGCTTTTCAGCCGAGTCGACACCACCTCGACTGCGCATAAGCGCAGCCGTCGATGTAATCAATACCGCTCAACACGAAGCCGGTTACTACCATGCCTGCCAGCGTCGCATCGAGCAGAGTCGGTTAAGGCTGACTAATCTAGCAACGTCCAGCTAGCTATCCGGAGGATGGACTAATCTTACGAGACCACTTTTTAAGGATGGCCACCATGCTGGATAACTCGGAATGCAAGATCGCCACGGCAGATGCTCTGACGTTGCTTCTACACAATCAGCACGCGCTAGGCGCGGCCATCGAGGAGATCACTAAGTGGCTTTCAGAGAGCGGCGTAGCGGATGTTGCAGGTAACGCATTCGTCGCCATGGAAACCTTGGACGCAAATGCACAAGCGATTACAGACGCGATTATGCGACTACGGCGATGCTAGCGAATCTCTAAGCTCTGCACGCGAAAAGGCTGGAGTCCACGAGACATCAGCCCTGCGAGTGTTCAATCGTTTGCAACGAATCGATCTCTATAAAAAATCGGTGAAAAAGCACTTATCCCCCTCCCGCCAACGGGGTCCGTATCACTTTTTTTGCAAAGTCTACATGCGTGTAATGGCTATCTCGGGACCTGCTAGTCGTGGTCTACCGGGCAGTTTGAGCCGTTTCAATAAATGAAAGGATTTGTAAGAAAATTAAAAAAACCTTCAATCTCCACAGAATCATAGTGTCGCTGAAGGAGAGCGGGAGGCTGAGCATTCTCGGGGCTTAAGAATCGAAATCCTGGATTTTAACGAAGATTTCGCTTTCGCCTCGCTACGATAAGGCGATCCTAATCGAGTTTCTAACGTGGGGGGGGGGGCGCGTGAAAGGCAGGGCGTACAAGCGCTGTGAGTCGCTCGTACGCGTTCAGTACTTTACATTGTTCTGCACAAAGCCTTGAGCAGATTAGCGGCTATGTCGGAGAACAATCCACGCTAAGCGTCTGAATACTTCAATAGCTGTTTTACAAGCGAGTGAATATGAGTGGAAGGGTTGTCTTGACCTGTTGCATCTGAGTCCTCAATAGCCCGCTGAGAGTGAGCGATTGCATCCGTTTGCTTACATTTCAACGATGCGTATAGCCCTTTTGCACCTTTGGTGTATCCTTTGATGTATGTTTGAAGTTGCTTGCAGACTACTCCGGCGATACTCGCATTCCCTTTTCCTTGGAATGGAGCGCGGTTGTATTGGAAGTGCAATAGTAGCCAATACTCAAAGCACGGTATTGAGAAAATTGCGGTAATAGGTATTTTATCTTTCTTCGATTTTTCGATAAGAGCGCACGCTCGAAAAAAACTTTCATGATTATCCTTATCGAAAACACAGAAAATCCCCTCTACAATCTCTCCATCTTTAATCATTTCTTCATAAAGCTGCAATGAGTGTTCAACAACTGAGATCGGAGCGGAACCGCATTCGCCACATACTTTTACAGTGATACTCGCCAGCCGTTCATGGTTTCGTAAGTCGTTAAAATATTCTGGTTCCGTCTTTTTTCCTTCACACACAATCAAGTAAATAGGGGCAGAGTCCTTCACCGCCCCCCTTCTTGATAGCGATCTTGTTGTTTTTCCTTTTCTCAGGTGAAACAAGTTTTCAGATCCCATTGAAACTCATATCCTTGATAAACGGAACTGCGCCGTAGCGACCCGACAAATATCCTTTTTCAATTGCCTCGCCGTCGCGAATTCTATAGTCAGAAAGTGGATAAAGTTCTGAAGCATGAAGCTTGTTCTTTTTAAGCAGCCATACTTGATCGCGACGAAGGATTTTTTGAGAAAGAATCGTCGTGTCATGCGTAGTGAAAATAATCTGTGCGTTAGAGCCTGACTTGTGCAGGATATCAACAAGATGATGAACAATTAGTGGGTGTAAACTACTATCGAGTTCATCAACGAATAATACTAGATCGTTCGTGATGACATCGATCCAAGGGCCAGCAAAATTAAATAGGCCCTGAGTACCTTGCGACTCTTCAGATAATTTAAATCTGACGCTTTCGCCAGCATCATCCTTTCTTACAAAGCTGACTTCGTGATATTCCCTATCTTTTAGCGTTTTTGCAATTTCATCTCTGAAGGCTGCGGGCATATTGTCAGGGAACATTACGTCCGAATATTTTAAAGTTTCAACTTCAATGTTGGCTAGCGGGATATCCGCGCTACTGATAAATTCAATAACGCTTTTTTTGAAGTCGCTATCTAGGCAGTACTCTGCTGTAAATTCCGATGAGAGGCCATCAGGGCGAAGTGTGGCCAATCTGCGGAAAAACCAGTTGTATACTGGTGTAAGTTGTTCGTTATTCAATTGGATCGCAGTTGATAAATACGACGCATTTTGGCGTGTTTGTTTCTGCCATCCCCCACGCAAACGTCCTCCTTCAAAGTGTTTAGAATACTTATACACATATGAAGCAGTTTCCTGGTCGTATACCCGATGGAACCACTTTTGAGGCACCCCGTTGGGGAAAGCAATCAACCATTCTTCGGTTACTCGCTCTCTGGTAGTGCATAATCCATATTCGTATCGGACGTTGTCTTCAATGAAGATTATTTCAAAGTTTGAAGGTTTGCTTCTGGTTTCTTTGGATAGGCGAAACGGCGTTACATTAATCTCCTCGCCTGCTTGCGATTTAGGCGCGGAGTTCAATACAAAAGTTTCCACGAACTTCATCGCTTCGAGAAGTGTGCTTTTACCGGATCCATTTGGGCCGTAAATTACTACTGACTTGAGTAAGCGTGGGCAATCTGCAATTCCAGTCTCAAATGTATTTTCTTCTTCATTTTCTTTGTAATACCGAGACGCAACCATGCTTAGCTCGCAGACATCCTTGACCGATCGATAGTTTTCGACACTGAACTGCACGAGCATATTTTCTTTCCTTGGGTTTTTTTGCGGTTTTTCTGCAAAAAAATGGTACGAATTTCGAGTCTAGCCTCGATGAGCTACGCCTTCAACAGTTAGATGCAGGATTTTCATCGTTTGGCAGTAGCTTGGGGTAGACGCGAAATCAATGCTTCAATTTTGCTACAGGTGACCTCATAGCTTGGAGCCTTGCGCAGAGGAAGAAAGTGGTTGGTACCGATTCCGTACGCGGCTTTTAGGTATGGCCTTTCACCGTGTTTTTAGGGGACGGCTGGACGAGTCAGTCCGATTCATCACATAGCCAATTTCTGTTGAGGGGTGGGAAAAGGGTAATTTTGGTAATTGAGTACTCGAAATGGGCTGCATCCCCTGCAGGGCGTGGCTTTCAGTCATTACCTCAGGGGGGTAATTTCGAGTAATGTTAGAGGTAATATTTTCTGAAGTGCCCGGTTTTACTGGGTTTGAGCCCTATGGGGGATTACCAAGCCAAAAGGTAATTTTCTAACCTAATCCTTACCTGATTATTACCTTTATTGAAATCCTTCAAAGCCCCGTATTTAAAGGCCTCAAGCGGCTTTCAGTTTAGACATTACCAATATTACCTTTTTCCCAGGGGTCAACATAAAAAGCAAAAATGCACATCTGAGGCCGTTCTTCGCTTCCTCGCGCGTTTTCCGCTGGGACAGCCATGGGACCGATCTGGGACAGATTCTGGACAGGCGACCGGGCTGCAGCCCTTATAAACCGGGGGGGTAGGTTCGAAAAATCGAAAACGGGTAGTTTCGAATCTCTCCTTCACCGCCACATTTGAAACGTCAAAACCCCTGAAAACGTTAAAGTTTTCGGGGGTTTTGCGTTTCTGGAAGCCAAAAAAACGAATAATAAAACGAAGCCGACTCAGTGTCGGTTTTTTGTGCCTTGGATGGTGCGCCAAGAGCACAGCTCCCTCACCTTTTTCTCGCCCAAAATATCTGCGCTATATCGCGATTCCCCAATTCTGGTACTCGGAAAAGAACTCTGCCTGTCGGAAACGGAAAAGTCGCTCTTCCTCACACAACTCCGAGAATTTGCCTACAACCGCGCATTGAGTCTCTCGTTATCCTGATGCCGTACCAGTCTGCAGCGACTTCATCAGGAAATACGTTTCCCGCAGAAAGCAGGCCTTCTCCTCGTAATTGCGGTTTGACCCAGTTGCCCTACCATCGCGGTATCATGATCTAATACCATGAACAACAAACAGCGCGGCACGCTCAAAGCTATTTTTTCAAGGCCGATCCCGAATAACTTGGAGTGGGTGCGTATGGAATCGCTCTTCGGCGCAGTGGGCGCCCAGACCATTGAAGGCAATGGTTCAAGAGTGCGCTTTGAATTGAACGGTGTGGTCGTGACTTTTCACCGGCCTCACCCAGACAAAGAAGCAAAGCCCTATCAGGTGCGTGACGCTCGGGCTTTTCTTGAGCAAGCAGGAGTCATCCCGTGAACGTAATGAACTACAACGGCTATGCCGCCCGGATTGAATACAGTGACGAAGACGGGCTCTTCGTCGGCCATGTCGCCGGTATCAAGGACGTCGTCGGATTCCATGGTGAGTCGGTCGCAGAGCTGCGAAACGCGTTCCAGGAGGCCGTGACTGATTATCTCGATACCTGCGCCAGGCTCGGTCGCGCACCGCAGAAACCGTATTCGGGGAATCTCAGCCTGCGCTTGGCGCCAGCGCTGCATGCGACGGTCGCTGTAAAGGCGCAGCTAGCCCATAAGAGCATCAATCAATGGGTTGCAGACGTGCTCGATCGTGAAGTCCACGCGTAGCCGCGAAATCCAATTTCGGGCAGATGTTGTACAAAACCCTGTCACCCGTCGAAATCTCCTACACGCCTCATTGACCCCCCGAACCGTCCCGAGTTTACTGTATGTGCATACAGTAAATTCACTATCAGGTTCGTATCATGAGCGTCACCATCCTCGGCCCTTTGTCAGGCGCGGGCGAAAAGCTTGCGCTGTATTCGTTTCGGATTCCCGCCGGTTTTCCTTCGCCGGCGGCTGATCACATTGAAAAACACATTTCGCTGGATGAGGTTTTCGACATTCGTGCGCCGCACGTTTATCTGGCGAAGATTGAAGGCGAGAGCATGCAGGACGCCGGGATATTTTGCGGTGATCTGGTGATCGTCGATCGCAGCCTGAATGCCGAGCACGGCGATATCGTCATCGCCGGTCTCAACTCCGAACCCATCTGCAAGCGCCTGCACATGCGCGACAACACCATCATCCTATTTTCAGCCAACAGCAAATACCCGCCACGCTACGTGATGGAAGGGGATGAGCTGGTGATCTGGGGTGTGGTGACTTACAGCGTGCGCGATCATGGCAAATCGTGAGCAGGTTTTCGCGCTGATTGATTGCAACAGCTTCTATGCCAGCTGTGAACGAGTGTTCCGGCCCGATCTGGCGAAGACGCCGATTGTCGTGCTGAGCAATAACGATGGCTGCGTGATTGCGCGCAGTTATGACGCCAAGCCCTTTGTGAAAATGGGCGCGCCGTATTTCCAGATTCGCGACGATCTGCGCCGCCATGGCATCCAGGTGTTCAGCAGCAATTACGCGTTGTATGGCGACATGAGCGAGCGGGTGATGACGATCATCGAATCCATGGTGCCCGCCGTCGAGGTTTACAGCATCGATGAGGCGTTTGGCGATCTCAGCGGCATTCCTGGGGACCTGACAGCGTTTGGTCGAACCATCCGCTCCGCCGTTTATAAACGCACCGGTATCCCGGTCGGCGTCGGCATCGCCCCCACGAAAACGCTGGCCAAGCTCGCCAACCACACCGCGAAACGCCTGCAAGCGCATACCGGCGGCGTGGTCGACATCTGCGATCCGTCCAAACGCGACTGGGTGTTGCGCAATACCGATGTCGGTGAAGTGTGGGGCGTCGGGCGGCGGATGAAAGCTCATCTGGAAAGCATGCAGATCAGAAGCGCAATGGACCTGGCGAAGGCCGATCCGTGGACGCTGCGGCGCAAGTTCAGCGTGGTGATCGAGAAGACCGCGCGCGAACTGGGTGGCACATCCTGTCTGGAACTGTCCGAGACGGAACCGCCGAAGCAGGAAATTTGCAGCAGCCGCATGTTTGGCAATCGTTTGACTACCATCGAACCGATCAAGGAAGCCGTTGCTACTTATGTGCATCGAGCGGCGGAAAAGCTGCGTGCGCAGAATTCGCTGTGCAAAAAGATCCGCGTGAGTATCCGCACCGGCATGTTCAATCCGGAAGAGGCGAAGTACGCCAATGGCGCGCTGATCGAGTTGCCTTATCCGACCAATGATGTTCGATTGCTGAGCAAGGTGGCGAGCGAGGCGGTTGATCGATTGTTCCGGCCGGACTTCAAGTACAGCAAGGCTGAAGTGTTATTGATGGATCTTCGGCAGCCCGGAGAGTTTACCGAAGACTTGTTTGCCCAGTCGCAACCGCAGACGGCGGAGAAGGTGATGGGGGTGCTGGACCAGATCAATCAGCGCTGGGGGCATGGAACGTTGCGAGCGGGGAGTGTGCCGGCGGATCCGGCCTGGGGCATGCGGCGGGAGATGATGAGTTCGAGTTTTACCACGAAGCTGGATCAATTGTGGGTGGTTAAATCTAATTGATGCACGGGCCAGATCTGGTGCCGCGTTACAATCGCTGCCTTCACTTATGCAGTAAAGGGACGACTTTCATGATCATTTCCACCACTCATTCCGTCGAGGGGCGGCAGATCACGGCCTATCTGGACATCGTCAGCGCCGAGTCTGTGCAGGGCGTCAACGTGATCCGCGATATGTTTGCGGGCATGCGCGACTTCTTTGGCGGGCGGTCGCAGACGTTGGAGCGGGCTCTTAAAGAAGCACGCATTCAGGCAACCGACGAACTGAAAGATCGAGCGCGGGCATTGCAGGCTGATGCTGTGGTTGGCGTGGATTTTGAGATCAGCATGCCGGCAGGCAAGGGTGGCATGGTCGTGGTGTTTGTCACCGGAACGGCGGTGAAGCTGCGCTGATTATTGTGTTCAAGGCAAAGCCCACTCGCACAACGGGTGGGCTTTTTCGCGTCAATCAGCCTTGTGGCTTGAGCAACACTGCGCCTCTCGAGTCATAGGTCAGCGGTGTATCGATGGCAACGAGGGGCGAAGTCCCGTCAGGCTGCGCCGATGGTGCGGGCTCGCTGGGATGGTAGACGACGCCCGGCTGCAGAAGCGGTTTGTCCGGGTATTTGATGGTGATTTCACCCGAGGCGATCTTTTCCTTGAGTTTTTCCGCACCGGCCTTGCCGGCAGCGATCTGCTCGTCCGTGAGTTTTACGACCGGCATGTTCGGGAATCCATTGATCTGCATGACCTCTCCTTGAGATTCATTTGTAGGAATAAGGGCAGCGGCCGTTCGATGGAAATCTTTAGCGAATGATCGCTTGCAACGCTTTTTTCCATTCGTCGGTGATCAGTCTTTCTGAACGGCAAGTCCAGTTGTGACCAGCTAGTCTCAAAAGCGCTTAGGGGCGATATTTTTCAGGCAAAACTGTTTTGCCGGTGTCGGCCCGGTTGCGTAGGGGAGAGTCTATGTCAGGTCCATTTATCGAAGATGATGGCGCTGAGTTTTCATTCAACAACTGTGTGCGCTGCGGTCAGTCGGAGTATCAGTCGGGGTTTGGCGAGGATCCGGTCAGCATTGGCAAAATCAAATCCACGGCCCCCAAAGGGCCGAAAGCGAAATTCCTGCCCAAGGTCACGGCAAGGACCAGAAAGTGATTTCATCCCGTACCCCGTCACTGAACGGGGTTTTTTATGTGCGCAAGAATAGGGGTTTGAAATCTCTGGCGGGCATTGACATTAATGTCGGTTTTTTTTCACAAACTTTTCACGTTGGCCAACGTAGTGTGAAGCCATCCGTTAGAAAGCAAGTCTCCAGCCCGTCTCCCCAGCGGGCTTTTTTTTGTCCGGCATAAAACCTTTTCCCTGATCGCGGTCCAATCGACGCTGTCGCCTGCGTCTGGACTTTCCTGCGCCGAGGGCATTAAATCCCGCTCCTTTTCGTCATCCCGTTTATTTGAGGTTTTCGTCATGCGTTTAACACTGCCTGCTCTGGTTCTTGGCCTTCTGGTTGCTCAAGGTGCGATGGCTGCCGGTGATGGCACCGCGGCGCTGGGCGGTGGCCTGGGTGGCGCGCTGGGTAACGTGGTCGGTCAGAAAATGGGCGGCAGCACCGGCGCCGTAATTGGCGCTGGCGTTGCGGGCGCAGCGGGCAGCGCAGTCGCAGCACGCAAGGGCAGCCGCACCAAAGCGGCGATCGGCGGCGGTGTCGGTGCGGCCGGTGGTTCGGTGATCGGCAACAGCCTGGGCGGCCGCAACGGCGCCACCATCGGCGCGGGTCTGGGCGGCGCGGCCGGCGGCGCAGTCGGCAGCAACCTGGGCAAAGGTCACAAGCGCCACTGAGACTGACTGCCTGTCAGAAAAAGCCCGGCTCGATGTCGGGCTTTTTCATGGCTGAACGTTTCGTCCGAAATCATCTCCAATCTGCATACGCCCCGCTTGGGCGGACTGTCCCGATTCGGGAACTGCGAGGTTCATATGCGATTGTCATTATCTGCACTGTTTTTTGGCCTGGTCGTGGCGCAGGGCGCGATGGCGGCCGGAGACGGCACCGCTGCCGTAGGCGGTGGTCTCGGCGGTGCGCTGGGTAATGTGGTTGGCGGACAACTTGGCGGCAGCACGGGCGCAGCGGTCGGCGCAGGTGTTGGCGGCGCGGCCGGCAGTGCCGTCGGCGCGAACAAACGCAACCGCACTGAAGCCGCAATTGGTGGCGGTCTTGGCGCCGCAGGCGGCTCGGTCGTCGGCAACAGCCTTGGCGGCTCCACCGGCTCCGCCATTGGCGCAGGCCTGGGCGGTGCAGCAGGCGGCGCGGTAGGTAACAATCTTGGCGACGACGACGGCGGATCTCATTCCGGCGGCCACAAGCACAAGAACAAGCACAAAAATAAACATCGCTGATTGATCAACGGAAACCCGGTCTGGTGCCGGGTTTTTTGTGTCTGGCTGTCAGGCAGAGGAACGATTGGCGATAGGGCTTTTCGAAAGTGATACATCCCACACGCTCAAGAGGTGCGCCATGACTCCCGAAACCGAAGGCAAAGAAGAGAAGGGCCCGAGTGGATTGCCATTTATCAATGATCCGGGGAATGAAGATCCGGGCTCGCTGATGGATGATGCGACGGTGCCGTTGAATGATGCGGATGAGGCGGATATGGAGTATGAGGAGGATGGGGATGAGCAGTGAGGGGGGTTGAGGGTTTGAATGATGGTTTAAGGGCCTGACTCAGCAGGCCCTACAGAAAATCAGTTCCTCAGAAAGAGACGTCGATTCTTTGTGCTCTGATTTTTACAAACTGACCATTGAGGTGCGGTAAATCGAAGTGGATATCTTGATCCGCAAATTCGACGAACGACTTGAGCGTATCGCCTTCTAAGCGCCCGTAAATCTCGCATGAGAAACCATTGTCAAGCATCTCGACACGTGTTTCGCTGCCATCACATTTTGAAATGTCTATCTCGTCCGGCAGCACCATTTCGAACTCGGCTGAGTAGGTCTCACCTACTTCGATTACTGACGGGCAGTGGCCTGCGAAGCATCTCACAGTCACACCGTTGATGCTGAGCAGTAGCATTTCCTCAATGATTGGGTCGATCTCGACAATATGCGCTGAGTATTTTTTAGTCATCGGTGGGGCTCACTGTTTGTCTTTTCATCGGAGGATGCAAATGATGGGTGAAGGGGGCGGTGAGCTGAGAGTTGCATTCTGGCATAAGGCCTGAGTCAGCAGGCCTTTGGTCCAAAACTCTAAAAAGAAGATTCTGTTAAATACACACTAGGCTCTCTCAATCTTAATGATGATGTAATGAATTTTACCTCTGAAGTATCGGAGGCGGCTGAAACTGAGTACTCATTCCCAATAAGTTGGATGGACAGGTTTAATATTTGTTGAGTTGGGATGTTGGATGTTGTGAGGTCCTTAACGTTATTGCACGTTATTCCAATCCGGCAAGCATTGTACCCCATGAGGTCCCATTTCTTGGGAGGAGTGTCGGGGATTTCCCTGATGTCAAATGCCAAGGTCAGTGTGGATAGATTGTTGTCAATGTTCAGGGCGAATAGCTTAATTTCTCCGATAGGTATGTTTCGGCTAAATACCATATTGAAAAGTTTGCTGCCCTCTATCTCATTCCAATACTTCATCGGGCCCTCCTGAATGGATAATGATCACTTGTGTTTTTTACTTTGCCGTTTCGCGTGTCATCCGCAGGTCGCACATTTATGTGAGGCCCTTGGTCTCCTCGATTATTTGTATCGCCAAACTTGTGGCCAGCGGAATGATCTTGGAGTACCAATATAAATCCATCCTCTCTGGTGTATCTATATTCTCTAGTTATGATGGGCATTCCACGACTGTTCAGGATGTTATTGCCTTTCCTATCCGTCATGTTGGCATAGGTGAATTGCTTCTGCTTGCCGCTCACCTCGTCGACTTGAATGTCGGGCTGCTGTCCTTTTGGTATTCCCGCATCAAGTTTTGCCTGCCTAAATGCGCCTCGTCTAGAAACCTGCGGGGGCTCGACTTCATCAGATTTTGGGCAGCCAATCGTTTTTCGGCCTTTTGGAGGACAATTGGACGTCAACCCCAACGGATCCACCCACCCCGTCGGATTCGGCACGTACTGGTACTGATTCAACCCACCCGCAAGCTTCACCGGATCCGGCGTCAGATACCGTCCAAGCCTCGGGTCGTAATACCGATGGCGGTTGTAATGCAGCCCACTTTCAACATCGAAGTACTGCCCCTGAAAGCGCAGTGGTTGATCCAGATAATCTTCGCCGGCCAAGCTGACTGCAGCGACTTTGCCGTAGGCGTCGTATTGCGCGGACCAGACGATTTCGCCGCTGTAGTCGGTGAGTTCCTGTGGGGTGCCGAGGTGGTCGAGTTGGTAGTAGAACGGGCAGGCTTTTTTCGGGCCTTTGCCGTCGAGCATCGCCAACGGGCGGAAGGTGCCGGGTTCGTAGAGGAAGCTGCGGTATTGCGTGGCGCTGCTTTCGGCGACGAGGTGCTCGCCTTGCCAGAAGAATTCGGTGGTGGCGCCGTCGACGGTTTTGCGGATCCGCCGGCCGAAGGCGTCGTAGTGATACGTGGCGGTCTGGCCGTCGGGGCGGGTCAGGCCGATCAGGCGGTGCTGGCAGTCGTAGCGGTATTCGGTGACCAGGGTCTGGCCGTGGCCTCGGCGTTCGCGGATCAGGTTGCCGAAGGCGTCGTAATCGTAATGGCGGTCGCCCTGCATCAGCAGGCGATTGCCCTTGATCTGCGCAGGTCCGGGACGGTCCTGCATCAGCAGGTTGCCGGTCGGGTCGTGGGCGAAGGATTCGGGCAGTTCGTCGCGCGAGTGACGTACCCGGATCAACCGGTCGAGGGCGTCGTAGCCGTAGGTGCGCTGGCCGTGGCGGCTGTCGGCAATGTGCTCGAGATTGCCGTTGGCGCTGTAGGCATAATCGCGGCGGTACAGCGAAGCGTGGCGATGACCTACAGCGTGGGCGAGCAAGCGGCCCTGATCGTCGTAGGTATATTCGCTGAGCAGCAAACCTTGCTGACGTTGCTGTTCGCGACCGGACTGATAGACGTGACGCGTGAGCGGCGTGCCGTTGAGGTCGATGGCCGACAGCGCACCGCCCTTGGCGTAGTGATAGTCGAGCTTGCTGTTGTCCGGCAGGCGCAGGCGTTTGAGCTGACCGCAGGCGTCATAGGCGTAACGCAAGGTGCCCCAGCCCTGATGCTCGGTGATCAGCCGATCCTGACGGTCGTACTCGAAGGCCAGCGGATGGTTCTGGCCATCATCGACAGCAACCAAGCGCCCGAGGCGGTCGTAGTCGTAGCGGATCTCGGCGCCATCAGGCAGGGTTTTGACCAGCAAACGCCCGGCCTCGTCGCGCTGGTAGTGGGTGACCAGCGATAAACCCTGCTCGCCAAACTCGGTCTTTTCCAGCAGATGACCATTGAGGTCGTAGACGTAAGCCGTGCGCCGTCCATCAAACCCGGTTTCCTGTCGGATCAATCCGGTCGGCGTGTAATCCAGTCGGTACTTTTCGCCCGATTCGTTTTCAATCTCGGTCAGCAACAGCCGCGCATGGTCATAGCGATACTGCACGCGGGTGCCGTCGGGGTTGATCCGTCGTGAGACCAGGTGCAAATCATCGTCATATTCATAGCGGGTGATGCGCCCGAGTTCATCGCGTTCGGCGGTGATCTGGCCGTAGGCGCCGTAGCTGTAGGCGCGCGTGCTGCCCGTAGGAGAAGTCGTCAGGATCAGTCGGCCGGCGGCGTCCCACTGCTGACGGCTGACAACACCCAATTCGTCCTGAGTGGTAATCCGCCGGCCCAGCGCATCGTAGGAAAAACGCCGCACGCCGCCATCGGGCAGGGTTTCTTCGATGAGCTGGCCGAGCTCATTCCACACCCAGCGATGGCGGCTGCTGTCCGGGTAGCGCAACGACAGCAACTGCCCGCGCAGGTTGTAGTAGTAATGGGTGACCTGGCCATCGGGATCGACCGCTTCGGTCACGGCGCCTTCGGCGTTGCGCCGGTAGATCCACACCGCGTCGCCTCGGCAACGCTTGTAGAGAAAACCGTTGCGGTACTCGTAGGACGTTGGCGCCTCGTCCGGCGGAATCAGCGCGATCAGCCGTCCGACTTCGTCATAGCGGTATTCGGTAACCGCGCCCAAAGCATCCTGCTCGGCGATCAAGCGCCCCTGCTCGTCATAGGCCTTGAGCTGCTCGCCGCCATCCGCCGCGACCTGCCGCACCAGCCGCGCGCGCTCGTCGTGGACGTAGACTTCTTCAGTGCCGTCGACGTAATGCACGGTCACGCTGGCGTCGTCATCGTTCCAGACGTAACGGGTGTTCATCTGCGAGAACGACGCCCAGTGGCGCACGCAGCGCGCGGCTTTGCCCTCGCGTTGCCACTCCCAGAAGAAGCTCGCGCCGCCGGTCAGCTGGCGCTGGAGGATGACGTGGTGATCGTCGTAGTCGTAGCGTTCGCTGTCGCCGACCGCGTTGGTCGCGGTCAGCAGCCGTTGCCGGGCATCGAAGCTGTAGGTGGCGAGGATTTGCTCGGTGGTCCACTCGCCCTGAACGAACACCTGATACTCGACCGCCACCAGCTGCGCGCGGTCATAACCCAACAGCAATGAGCGGCCGGCGCCGTTGTCCAGACGCTGAATGCGGTCGGAGCGATCGCGTTGCAGGGTCAGACGATTGCCGTAGACATCGCTGATTGCCGTCAGCCGTCCGGCGCGAAAGTGGTAGAACCGCGCGGTTTCCCCGGCCAGAGCCAGAATCAGTTCTTCCGGCTCATCGCCGAGAAAAATCGCCGCCCGCGACAGGCTGTTGTGAATCGCCGGGCGCGCGACGTTTGGCAGGGGAAAGCGGGTACGGCGGTTTTCGTGGTCGATCCAGGTCACGCCATCGCCGTCAAAGGCCAGGCGATGGGCTAGCGTGTGGCTCCAGCCAAAACCCAGGCCGATGTCGATCTCGACCGCGCTGCTGCGGTACAAACGGGTGAACTCGAACGGCAGCACACCGTCGAGCACCGCGTCGGTCAGGGTCAGCAGTTCCTCGCCGGTGACCATCGACACCGGACAGCCGTTTTTGCAGGTATTGGGGACGCAGTCGGCGGCATCGCCGTTGGGGTTTTTCGCTTGATCGGGGACGTCGTCGTGTGGCTCGTGGCGCTCGAGGCGGGCCATACCTCGGGATTTTTCCCGCGCGAGTGGCGCCGGATTCGGCACGCTGAGCACCACCGCGTCGGCCTGGCGAATGTTCAGCGGAATCGATGGAGTCGGCTTCAGCTCCACCTCGCGGGCATGAAACATCAGCGGCTTCAGCGTGCTGGCGTGCTGCTTGAGCTCCGGCGTCGAAGTCAGTTCCGCCAGGCGTAAAGCAGAAGACGCCAGCCATTCCCGCGCCCGAGGCGACTTGATCTTGGCCAAGACCTTGCTGCTCAAACGCAGCGATACGCCGGCACCTCCCGCGACGCGCATCAACAGGAAACTGATCAGCAACTCGGCGCGAACTTCAGCCACCACCTCAGCGAGGTATTGCGGCGGCAGCATCTTCAGCCAACTGGTAAACGCAGCCAGATGAATGAACAGCAACGGCTCGTCGCTGAGCATCAACAAGGCGTTGGCAATCGCCTCGCTGGACGCCGCCAGCAGCGCCTCAAGTTCGGCTTCGCTCAGGTATTCCAGGAGCTTTGCACTGTGCTCCTGCAGATCGGCAAGGAGGGCGAACAGTTGCCGGATGTCATCCCAGACGCCATTCAGGGCTTTTTCCAAACCACGCCAATCGGCCCGTTGCAACTGCCCGTAACGATCAAGAAAACCGGCGCTGGAAAACTCCGTCCATTGCGGCTGAAAGCCCGTCCATTCGGCGCGCAGCCAACCTTCAAGACCGGCGATCACGCCTTCATAAGAGGCATACAGGGCGCGGACATGGGTGGTTGAAACGTCTGGAAAGAAGGTGACGCGGTAGCACTGGCCGCGCATGCAATCGGTCACCTCGAGGATCCCGCTCGGGCCGATGGTGTGGCGCAGTGGTTCACCGAAGGTCTGCACGCCGTCGACTTCGCTCAGCAGCGGCTCGAGGGTCACCGGGGTGTCGCCGATCGGCACAAAGCGCGCCGCTTCAAACATGTGCACCAAGGTCAACGGACCGATGGCCGAACACATGACCACCGATGAACTGATGGGGGCGCGCGAGGTGATGGGCGCGCTCAGTTGCACGTCATTGCCAACCTTGAACACTTGCTCGATGTCCAGCGCCGTCCCGGTCCAGAATTGCTCGGCCCAGGCGTCGTAGTTGTTCAGGCACAGGCGGAACTCATCGATCAGCGCTTCGAAATCGGGCTGCTGGGGATTCAGGGCGGCCACCACCAGCAGTCCGATGCTGTTGTTCAGGGCCAGGAGCCGATCGGATTGAAACATTCGCAGTCGCTCGCGCATGTGAAGAAACGGGAGCGCGGACTTTGCGGGGGATCAAAAAGGAAAGAAGTCGGGGAAGTAGGCAGTGTCTGTAGGAGTTTTCGCTAAATGCGAAAACGCGTCGATGGCATTGCCCGTTGCTCAATGTCCATCGGCCTCGCTATGCTGCTGAACCCATTAATCAGATCCGCGTTGCGGCACATTGCCTGTCGCCCCGGGATGTCTTTGTTAACGGATCCGATGATGAATGCACCGCTGAAGACGTTCGGCCCGATCAAGGCCGTGATTTTCGATATGGACGGTTTGCTGCTCGACACCGAGGGCATTTATACCGAGGTCACCTCGCTGATTGCCGGGCGCTACGGGAAAACCTTCGACTGGAGCGTCAAACAAAACATCATTGGTCGCGGTGCCAATGACCTGGCCAATTACGTGGTCCAGGCGCTGGAACTACCGATCACTGCGGAAGAATTCCTGCAGATTCGCGAGCCGCTGATGCGCGAGCGTTTCCACAAGGCGCAGGCGATGCCGGGGGCCGAAGCGTTGGTGCGTCACCTCAAGGCGCACAACATCCCGATCGCGGTGGGCACCAGTTCATCGCGCCAGTCGTTCGGGCAGAAAACCACTTTGCACCGCGACTGGTTTTCGCTGTTCGATTTCATCGTCACGGCGGACGATCCGGAAGTCGGCGCGGCCAAACCGGCCCCGGATATTTTCCTCACCGCCGCCCGGCGTTTGGGCGTCGCGCCCGGGGATTGTCTGGTGTTCGAAGATTCGCCGTTCGGCGTCACTGCGGCGAAAGCGGCAGGCATGACCGCAATCGCCATCCCCGACGCAGCGATGGCTGATGAGAAATATGCTCACGCTGACGGCATTATCCGCTCGCTGAAAGATTTCACGCCCAGCGTATTTGGCCTGCCGATGCTGGAACTGGCTTGACCGCTTAAACACAAACGCCGCCCTTCTATAAAGAAGAGCGGCGTTTTTTCTTGCCGGTCTGTCAGGCGCCGAAACCACCGTCGATGGTCAGGCTGGCACCGGTGATGTAACCGGCTTCCGGCCCGGCCAGATAGGCGACGAAGCTGGCGATTTCATCGGCGGTGCCGTAACGACCGACGGCCATCAGCGGGATCAGGCTGTCGGCGAATTCGCCGTGGGCCGGGTTCATGTCGGTGTCGACCGGGCCAGGTTGCACGTTGTTGATGGTGATGCCCCGAGGACCGAGATCGCGGGCCAGGCCTTTGGTCAGGCCAACCAGTGCCGATTTGCTCATCGCGTACACGCCGCCACCGCCGAAGGGCATGCGATCGGCGTTGGTGCTGCCGATGTTGATGATCCGCGAACCTTCGCCCATGTGCTTCGCCGCTTCCTGGGAAGCGATGAATACGCTGCGCACATTGATGGCCAAAGTCTGATCGAAGTCTTCGAGTTTGAAATCTTCCAGCGGCGCGATGGCCAGCACGCCGGCGTTGTTGACCAGAATGTCCAGGCGCCCAAACGCTTCGACAGTGGCGCTGACGGCGTGGCGAATCGCGCTGGCATCGGCGCTGTCAGCCTTGATTGCCAGAGCTTTGCCGCCGTTGACGGTGATGCTGTTCTGCAGTTCTTCGGCTTTGGCGGCGGAGCTGACGTAAGTGAAAGCGACGGCGGCGCCTTCAGCGGCCAGACGTTTGACGATGGCTGCGCCGATGCCGCGCGAACCGCCTTGAATCAGAGCGACTTTGCCGCTGAGGTGTTGAGTGGTCATGTTCGATCTCCAAGTGTTCAAGGCGGAATGCCTTGGTGTTGGTGCCGAGTATCGGCGTGGCATCGACAACCGGGTAGACCATGATTGCTATAGTGTGTGTAAACCAGAAGTTTATAGTGGCGATCATGGAAACGTTCAGCAGTATCGAATGCTTTGTGCGCAGTGCCGAAGTCGGCAGCTTTGCGGAAGCGGCGCGACGCTTGAGCCTGACCCCGGCGGCGGTCGGCAAGAGCGTGGCGAAACTGGAGGCGCGGCTCGGCGTGCGGCTGTTCCAGCGTAGTACACGCAGCCTGACCCTGACCGAAGCGGGGCAGCTGTTTTTGAGTGAAGTCAGCGCCAGCCTGACCACCATCCAGAATGCCGTGGCCAATCTGGCCAGTGCCGGCGGGCAACCGGCCGGCACGCTGAAAGTCAGCATGGGCACGGTGTTTGGCCGTCTGTATATCGTGCCGCTGCTCGGTGAGTTTCTGCAGCGTTATCCAGCGATCAACCCGGACTGGCATTTCGATAACCGTCAGGTCGACCTGATCGGGCAGGGCTTCGATGCGGCGATCGGCGGCGGCTTTGAACTGCCCCAAGGCGTGGTTGCGCGCAGGCTGACGCCGGCGCATCGGGTGTTGGTTGCATCGGAGGATTATCTGCACAACCATGCGCCGATCAGCCATCCCGATGACCTCAAGCAACACGAAGGCATTCTGATCCGCTCACCGCAGACCGGGCGCGTGCGTTCCTGGCAACTGACTCACCGCGATCAGCAACACAGCCCGCTGACGTTGCGGGCGCGGATGACCATGAGTGATTCCGAGGCGGCCTGTGCAACGGCGATGCAAGGTTTGGGCATTGCGCTGGTGAGCATGCCGTTTGCGGTCGCGTATCTTCAAGCCGGGACGTTGCAGCGGGTGCTGCCGGACTGGTTTGTCGATGACGGCAACATTTCGATCTATTACGCCGAGCACAAATTGTTGCCGGGAAAGACCCGGGCGTTTGTGGATTTTGTGATTGAACAGTTTGCTGAGCAGGGACTGGGGCGGCGGTTCAGTGCTATTTGAGTAGGGCTTGGGACCGAGTCGTTTTCATTCGCGAGCAGGCTCGCTCCCACAGGGAGACGCGGTGCAAATGTGGGAGCGAGCCTGCTCGCGAAAAGGGCAACTCGGTTTCGAATGGATAACTCAGCGAGCAAACCGCCCCGGCCAGCCAATAATATTCTTCGGCCGTGGCGTCGCATACGTGCGCACCTTCGACGTCGACAACTTCAAGCGCACCAGTGATTCGGCAATCATCACCGCCGCCGTTACGCCATCCACCACCGGCACGCCGGTGCGCCGGCGAATCTGCTCGTCCAGCCCGGCCATGCCGCCGCAGCCCAGGCAAATCACCTCGGCCTTGTCCTGGGTCACCGCCAGTTCGGCCTGCTGCACGATCGCTTCCAGTGCGCGCTGCGGTTCGTGTTCAAGCTCGAGAACCGCCAGACCACTGGCGCGCACCGAGGCACAGCGATCCCACAGGCCGGACAATTTCAGTCGATCCTCGATCAACGGCACGGTGCGATCCAGCGTGGTCACCACCGAGTAGGCATGGCCGAGAAACATCGCGGTGCTGGCCGCCGCATCAGTGATATCAACCACTGGCACGTTGAGCAATTCCTGCAAGCCTTCGCGGCCATGTTCGCCGTAGCCGGCCTGGATCACCGCATCGAATGGTTGATCGTAAGACATCACTCGATCCATCACGGCGATGGCGGCCAGGTAGCTTTCGAAATTGCCTTCAATCGATTCGGCGCCGAAGTACGGGGTCAGGCCGACGATTTCGGTGCCGGGCGAAGCGACGGCCTGCGCCGAGCGGGCGATGGCATCGGTGATGGATTCGGTGGTGTTGACGTTGACCACGAGAATACGCATGGAAAATCCTTATTGCGGGCAGTGGTGCGGCCCGAAAACCGGGCCGCGAAGGGATCAGTGGCTGACGTTATCCACAGCGATGCACTCGCCGCTGACGTCGGCGTAATGGGTGTGACGTTTGGCGACGATCAGGTAAAGCATGCCGGCGATACCGGCACCGATCAGCCAGGAGAACGGCGAAACGCTGTGGAAACCGGGCACCAGCGCCAGGACGATGGCGATCAGCGCTGCAGGAATAAACGCCGCCACCGCGCGGAAATTGATGCCACGGCTGTAGTAATAAGCGCCGTTGGGGTCTTCGCTGTAGAGCTGCGGCACATTGATCCGGCCTTTGCGGATCAGCCAGTAGTCGACCATGATCACTCCGTAAAGCGGGCCGAGCAGGGCGCCGAGGCCCGACAGGAAATACACGATCACCAGCGGACTGTTGTAGAGGTTCCACGGCAGGATCAGTACAGCGATGGTCGCGCTGATCAGCCCGGCGCGGCGGAAGGTCAGGTACTTCGGCGCCAGGTTGCTGAGGACGAACGCCGGGGCGACGAAGTTGGCCATGATGTTCACCGCAACGGTGACGATCAGAAAAGCCAGGCAGCCGAGCACCAGAAAGAATGTGTTGGGGATCGAGGCGATGATCTCGGTCGGGCTTTCGATGATTCGCCCGTTGATCTGGAACTGCGCGCCACACAGCAACACGGTAATCGCGGCGAATACCAGAATGTTTACCGGCAAGCCCCAGAAATTTCCCACCTTGATAGTCTTGCGGCACGGCGAAGAACGGGCGAAGTCGCAGAAATTGAGAATCAGCGTGCCGTAGATCGCCAGCCACAACGCGCCGCCGGCAAAGATGTTGCGCCACATCTCGCCACCGGTCAGCGGCTCGCGGATCGACCAGGCAATGGTCGCGTTGGCCTGGAAATACATCCACCCGGCGAGGGCAGCAACCGTCAGCAGAATCACTGGTCCGGCAAATGCCTCGTACCGGCGCACCATCTCCATGCCGTAGGCAAGGATCGCCAGTTGCACCAGCCAGATGGCAACGAAGCACACCCAGCCCAGGCTCGACAGGCCCAGAATCGAGTCGTGGTCGTATTCGGCGAAGCCGGGATGCACGGCAGTCAGCAAGACGCGGAATACCACCGAGGCGAGGTATGTCTGAATGCCGAACCAGGCGATGGCGATAACCGCCCTGATCAGTGCAGGAATTTGCGCACCGTGGATGCCGAAGCTGATCCGGCTGATCACCGGAAACGGCACCCCGGTTTTCTGCCCCATGTACCCGGACAGGTTCATGAAGAAGTACACCAGCGCCGCGCCGATCCCCAGCGACAACAGAATCTGCCAGCCGCCCAGCCCCAGTGCATACAGGCCGATGGCGAACGAGTAGTTGGCGATGTTGTGCACATCGTTCGTCCACAGGGCGAAAATGCTGTACTGGCCCCAGCGCCGGCCCTCGGCTTTGGTCGGCGCCAGATCGCTGTTGTGCAGACGCGGGCTCAGTTGCAGCGGCTCACTCAGTTCGTCATCGGGCAACGGTTGATCGAGCGTGGAGGAGGGCAGATTCAGCGCGATGTTATTCGAAAGACTTGTACGCATTCCGGCAGGCTCCTGACGTTCCCCCGCGCGATGACTGTGCATGAGCGCTCAGGCTCGACAAATCTTCTGCGCGGCGGTGAAGACATCACTGGTTACGGGGCATCTGCAGCCTGTACGGGATAGGGCGCTTCAGGCTTGCGGATCGAAAGTGTGCATGTTTTGCAGTTTTGTATACAAAACATGTATGCGATAAAGCCAGATTTGTGCCAGTTGCGGATCTATTGGCATCGTGGCTCATTTCGAATAGTTATGGATGCGGCATAAGTCGCTGAAAAACAGGCGTTATAAATTGATCGATTGGACAGGTATTTTTTCAGAGGAGGGATTTTGTAGAGGGATACGCAGATGGGATTCTGCAGGGGGATGTAACTTTTCAGGGCGTGAAAACCGAAAGTGCACACATAAATGGCACCGATGGTGACAACCTTGTGTACATCTTTTGTGTGCCTGGCACCTATCAATGTGGGAGCGAGCCTGCTCGCGAATGCGGTGGATCAGGCAACTGAAACGTTGACTGGAACTGCGCTTTCGCGAGCAGGCTCGCTCCCACAGGGGAACTCATTTCAGCAAATGATCAAACCTTGCTCTTGCTGATGATGTTCCCGGCATGCAACCCGCATTCTTTCTGCGTGGCTTCTTCCCACCACCAGCGGCCTTCGCGTTCGTGCTGGTTCGGCAGCACCGGGCGGGTGCAGGGTTCGCAGCCGATGCTGATGAAACCGCGCTCGTGCAGGCTGTTGTAGGGCAGTTCGAGCATGCGGATGTAACCCCAGATCTCTTCGCTGGTCATTTGCGCCAACGGGTTGAACTTGTACAGGGTGCGTTCCGGTGTCGAGAAGGCTGTGTCGATTTCCAGCACCGCCACAGCGCTGCGGGTGCCCGGGCTCTGGTCGCGGCGCTGGCCGGTGGCCCAGGCTTTGACCTCGGACAACTTGCGCCGCAGCGGCTCGATCTTGCGGATGCCGCAGCATTCGCCGTGGCCATCTTTATAGAAACTGAACAGGCCTTTTTCCTTCACGAACGGTTCGAGTTTCGTGTAGTCCGGCGAGACGATTTCGATGTCGATCTTGTAGTGCTCGCGCACCTGTTCGATGAAGCGGTAGGTCTCCGGATGCAGGCGACCGGTGTCGAGGCTGAACACTTTGACGTTCTTGTTCAGTTTCCACGCCATGTCCACCAGCACCACATCCTCGGCGCCGCTGAAAGATATCCACAAGTCATCGCCGAACTCGGCGAAGGCGAGCTTGAGGATGTCCTGGGGGGATTTATTGGCATAGGTCGTGGCGAGTTCCACGACGTCGAACGTTGGGCTCATCAGGGCGGCTTCCTACAGGTCAGTGGCGCTCGGGCGCTCTATAGGGGGCCGATGGTAACAAAAAGCTGCCGCGCTCGGGGCGTCCTCTGCGTTGCGCACCTCAGGTGCAGGCGCTAGAGTTCGGCCTCGCTCGACTCAATAATCACTACAAACGGGAGTGTCTTGTGGAAATTGCTTGCCTGGATCTTGAAGGGGTACTGGTACCGGAAATCTGGATCGCCTTCGCCGAAAAAACCGGAATCGACTCCCTCAAGGCCACCACCCGGGACATTCCCGATTACGACGTACTGATGAAGCAGCGCCTGCGCATCCTCGATGAGCACGGCCTCAAGCTCTCGGACATTCAGGAAGTGATCGCCACACTGAAACCGCTGGACGGCGCGGTGGAGTTCGTCAACTGGCTGCGCGAGCGTTTCCAGGTGGTGATTCTCTCGGACACTTTTTATGAATTCTCGCAGCCGCTGATGCGCCAGCTGGGCTTCCCGACCTTGCTCTGCCATCGCTTGATCACTGACGAAAGCGCTCGGGTGACGGGCTATCAACTGCGTCAGAAAGATCCCAAGCGCCAGTCGGTGCTGGCATTCAAGAGCCTGTATTACCGGGTGATCGCGGCGGGTGATTCGTATAACGACACGACCATGCTCGGCGAGGCGGATGCGGGGATTCTGTTTCATGCGCCGGACAACGTGATTCGCGAGTTTCCGCAGTTCCCGGCGGTGCATACGTTTGAAGCGCTGAAGCAGGAGTTCCTCAAAGCCTCAAACCGCGATCTCAGCCTGTAAATCGCGCCCTGTAGGAGCTGCCGAAGGCTGCGATCTTTTGATTTTTAAAAGCAAAGATCGCAGCCTTCGGCAGCTACAGGGATTGTGTCATTCAGAGGCTTTGCAGGGTTTCCAAGAGAATTCTGACTTTGGTCATCGATTCCTGATACTCCGCCTGCCAGTGCGAATCAGCGACAATCCCGCCGCCGCCCCAGCAGCACACTTGACCATCCTTGACCAACAGACTGCGGATGGCGATGGAGCTGTCCATCTCGCCGCGCACGTCCAGGTACAGCAACGATCCGCAATACAAACCACGCCGGGTCGGCTCCAGCTCGTCGATGATCTGCATCGCCCTAATCTTCGGTGCGCCGGTGATCGAGCCACCGGGGAAGCTGCCCGCGATCAGGTCCAGCGCATCACGATCCGCCGCCAGTTCACCGGTCACGCTGCTGACCAAGTGATGCACATTCGGATAACTTTCCAGACTGAACAACTCCGGCACCCGCACCGAGCCGATGCGGCAGGTGCGCCCGAGGTCGTTGCGCAGCAGGTCGACGATCATCAGGTTCTCCGCGCGGTCCTTGGGGCTGGCCAAGAGTTCGGCGGCGTTGGCGGCGTCTTCGGCTGGGGTGACGCCACGGGGGCGGGTGCCTTTGATCGGCCGGGTTTCGACTTGGCGTTGGCTGACTCTGACGAAACGTTCCGGTGACAGGCTCAGCACCGCGCCGCCGTTGGGCAGGCTCTGGAACCCGGAGAACGGCGTCGGGCAGGCCTGACGCAAAGCGCAGTAAGCCAGCCACGGATCGCCTCGGCATTCCGCGCGAAAGCGTTGCGCGAAGTTGACCTGATAACAGTCGCCGGCCTGGATGTAATCCTGAATGCGCTCGAACGCCTGACGGTAATCGTCGGCCGAGAGATCGGCCGTCATCGGATTATTCAGTTTGAACGGGGTCAGCGTGTCAGCAGTGGGCTGGGTGAACAGCGCGATCAGTCGCTGCCGTTCACTGTCAGCAAGCGAAGGATGAAAGACCAATTGGCTGGTTTGCGCGTGGTGATCGCTGATCAGCGCCCAGTCGTACAGGCCGAAACGCGCATCGGGCAGTTGCAGGTCATCCAGCGCCTGACTCGGCAGGTTTTCCAGATGCCGGCCGAAGTCGTAACTCAGGTAGCCGATCAGCCCGCCGGCAAACGGCAATTCGTACCCGGCAGGCAATTGTGCATCGCCCAAGCGGCTGAGGTTGTCACGCAGGCGCTGGAGGAAATGTGCACCGCTTTCGTCCGGCAATACCGCCAGTTGTTCCAGCGGCCAGGCGCTGAGCACGTCATAACGGCCGCGCTCGGCGCTCGGCCGGCCGCTGTCGAGTAGTACGGCGCCGGGGGCATTGCGGATGGCCGCGAAGTAGTCGGCGGGATTGGCACGGTAGGGCAGTGGGTGTACGGAACAGGTCAGCATGGGCGGGGCAGATCGGCCGTTGAGGCGGGGTGGGGATTGTAGTCCTCTGCGGGAATTGCTCCTAGAGGGGATGTCGGCGATTGGCAGATGGGCGGCAGGCTTGAGGCTCGTGGTGGCAGGAAGTCCGCCTTCGTGAGCAGGCTCGCTCCCACAGCGGATTGCATTCCAATGTGGGAGCGAGCCTGCTCGCAAAGGCCGCGACTCGGAGTCGGATCAGCCCTCGACCGCAGGAATATGCCCAAACATTTCCTGGGTAAACGCCACCCGCTCTTCAACCGATTCCTTTACGCCCCGCGCCTTCAGCTCTTCCAGCCGCGCTTCCACCGCGTGAGTACGCAACGTCAGCCCGCAATCGTTGGCGATCTGGATGTTCAGCCCCGGCCGCGCATTCAGCTCAAGAATCAGCGGGCCCTTTTCCTGATCGAGCACCATGTCCACGCCGATATAACCCAGCCCGCACAGCTCATAGCAGCCGGCGGCGAGTTTCATGAAACCGTCCCAATAGGGCAGTTGCACGCCGTCCACCGCGTTGGTGGTGTCGGGGTGTTTGGTGATGATGTTGTTCAGCCAGGTGCCGCGCAGCGTAAGGCCGGTGGCCAGGTCCACACCGACACCGATGGCGCCCTGATGCAGGTTGGCCTTGCCACCGGACTGGCGGGTCGGCAAGCGCAACATTGCCATCACCGGGTAACCCATCAGCACGATGATGCGGATGTCCGGCACGCCTTCGTAGCTGATGCTTTTGAAGATCTGATCCGGGGTCACGCGGTATTCGATCAGCGCGCGGTCGCGGTGGCCGCCCAGCGAATACAGGCCGGTGAGGATGCTGGAGATGTGATGCTCGAGCTCTTCGTGGGCGAGGATCTTGCCTGACACCGTGCGATAACGGCCCTCGAAGCGGTCGGCGATGACGATGATGCCGTCGCCGCCCGCGCCCTGCGCCGGTTTGATCACGAAGTCGTTGCGCCCGCCGATGATCTCGTCGAGCTTGTCGATTTCCTTCTCGGTGGAGATCACCCCGTACAGCTCCGGTACGTGGATGCCGGCGGCGATGGCGCGTTCCTTGGTGAGGATCTTGTCATCGACGATCGGGTACAGGCTGCGCTTGTTGTACTTGAGCACGTAGTCCGCGTTGCGGCGATTGATGCCCATGATGCCGCGCGCCTCGAGGGCCTTCCAGGTCTTCCAGAAACCGAACATCAGGCGTCAGCCTTCTTCAGGAAGGCCTTGAAACGCACCAGTTCGGTCAGGCGGTAGCCGCGATAGCGACCCATCGCCAGCATGAAACCGACCAGAATCAGCAGGATCGCCGGGAAGGTAAACACGAAGTACACCAGCTCCGGCACGGTCATGATCAGGTGCGCCAGGGAGGCGGCGAACAGCGTGCCGATCGCGACTTTCAGCGCATGGTTGGCGCCGCGTTCTTCCCAGGTGATCGACAGACGCTCGATGGTCATGGTCAGAATCACCATCGGGAACAGTGCCACCGACAGGCCGCGCTCAAGCCCCAGCTTGTGGCTGAACAGACTGATCGCCGCAATCAACACCACAACGAAGGTCAGCACCACCGACAGGCGCGGCAGCATTTGCAGCTTCAGATGTTCGAGATACGAGCGTAGCGACAGGCCCAGCGCGGTGATCACCGTGAACAGCAGAATGCCGAAGCCCAGCTGCGTTTCGCGGAAGGCGAGGGCGATCAGCACCGGAGTGAATGTGCCCAGGGTCTGCAGGCCGATCAGGTTGCGCAGGATCAGGATTACCAGCACGCCGATCGGGATCATTACCATGATCATGAAGGTCTGCTGGGTCTGCAGCGGCAGGCCATACAGCGAGTAATCGAGGAAGTTGGCGTCAGTGTTTTCGTCGGTCAGCTTGGCCAGACGAATCGCGTTCATCTCGCTGTTGTTCAGGCTGAAGGTCACGTTGGCTTTCTTGCCGCCGTCGACGGTGATCAGGTTTTCGTCACCGGTCCACCACAGCAGGCGGTCGGTTGGCAGGCCTTGCTCACCGGTTTCCGGGTTGAAGTACAGCCAGTCGTTGCCGTTGAAGCTGCGCAGCCACAGTTCGGGTGTCTGTGGCTGATCGGCGACGAGGCGTATGGTGTGGACTTTTTCTACCGGGACGTGGGCGATCGACAGCAGCAGTTCGACGATTTTGGCTTTGTGCGAAGTCGACGGATCGCCGGCCAGCAGCAATTTGACGTTGTCGTCGTTGAGGTTGTTGACGCGCTTGATCGCCTCGCCAATAAAGGTTTCGACGTCGGCCGAGTGTTGGCGGATCGGCGCGAGCAGGGCTTCGGCGGCGATCTTTTCCGGGCCTTCGATGACCATGCTGTCACGGAAGGTCGGGCCTTTGACCTTGGATTTTTCCGCGGTGTAGCGCTTGGTCAGCACCAGACGGTAATACAGCGTCTGGTTGCCTTTGGCGCGGCGGGCCGACCAGGTCACCTTGCGGTTGCCGTCGATGCGGTTGACCGCGACGCCGTAGTTATTGGAGATGAAGCTTTCGTTGAGGCTGACGTAATCGCGGCTCAGCGGCGGCACGAACATCTGGATCTTCACCGGATCCTTGGTGCTGGCGACGAACTCGACCTTGGCGTCGATGTTCCACAGGTCGTCGGTGGCGTCTTCGGTCACCGGGATGCCGAGCACGAAAATCTGATAGGCCGTAACCGAAACGCCCAGCAGCACCAGCACGGCGATCAGGATTTTCAGGTGGAAGGTTAGAGAACGCATGGAAATTACTCGGCGGTGTGAGCGGCGATGGTGCAGGCAGGTTTGCCGGCAGCGTATTTAAGACTGGGGTCGACCAGCGCGTCGAAGCGTTTCAGCGCCTCGGAGCCGATCAAAAGCGGGTATTGGAACGCACTTCGGTCGGTGAGGTTCACTTCGATGCTGCGCAATGCCGAACCCATGCAGATATCCAGCTCGATCACCGGGCGGGCGGTGTACTGCTTGCCTTCTTCCGGATCGTAGTCGCCGGCGCGGCGCTTGATCTTGCTGACCCGCGCCAGCGGCCGTTCGATGGGGTGTGAATGCGCGGCGTCGATGGCCAGGTAGAAACGTACCCAGGATTCACCGTTGCGTTTGAAGCGTTTGATGTCGCGGGCGCTCAGCGAGGCGGTTTTCGCCCCGGTGTCGAGTTTGGCCGCAACTTCGAGATTGATGCCGTCAAGCGAAGCGTATTCGTTGAGGCCGTACACGGTTTTTTCCCCCGCGGCGGCGAGGCCGGGCAGGCAAAACAGAGCAAAAAAGGTGGGGAAAGGCTTGAGTCTCATAAATCCTGGTGCGCAGCGTTCCGTTATCGGTTCAGGTGCCCGCACAACCGTGCGCAAGCCCCCGCGTGTGCCTGGCAGCTTTTTATGGCAAGCCGTACAAAGACCCGCAAATGCGGGCGGCATTCTAGCACGGTGGTTTTATGGCGCCAGCGCTTGGGGCAGGGTGTAGCAAGATCAAAAGATCGCAGCCTGCGGCAGCTCCTACATTTCGATTTGCGTGCGCCCTGTAGGAGCTGCCGAAGGCTGCGATCTTTCTGAGGTTATTAGACGATTGTCGACAATACCTATTTATCCTTTGACTGATGCGGTCTTATTGGCTAGTTTTTGCCGCATTGGATTTAAAGGTGTCGACAATCATGCTGGATCAACTCGATCCCCCGGTCATCAGCGGTGACGATTCCGAGACGCTGTCGGAAAACGTCTTTCGGCGCATTCAGGCGGCCATCGTCAAAGGCGAGATCGCCCCGGGCAGCAAGATCTCCGAGCCGGAACTGGCGCGCACCTATGGCATCAGTCGCGGGCCGTTGCGCGAGGCAATCCATCGTCTTGAGGGCCAGCGCTTGCTGGTGCGTGTGCCGCATGTCGGTGCGCGGGTGGTCTCCCTCAGCCATGCCGAATTGATCGAACTCTATGAAATCCGTGAATCCCTCGAAGGCATGGCCTGCCGCCTCGCCGCCGAGCGCATGAGCGTCGAGGAGATCGACGAACTGCGCCGGGTCCTGGAAACCCACGAACGCGATGCGGCGTTTCAGGCCGGCGTCGGTTATTACCAGCAGGAAGGCGATTTCGACTTTCATTACCGGATCATCCAGGGCAGCGGCAATCGCACGCTGACGCAGATGCTTTGCGGCGAGCTGTATCAACTGGTGCGCATGTATCGCATCCAGTTTTCCACCACGCCGAATCGCCCGCACCAGGCCTTCGCCGAACACCACCGCATTCTCGATGCCATCGCCGACCGTGACGGCGAGCTCGCGGAATTGTTGATGCGCCGCCACATCGGCGCGTCGAAACGCAACATCGCCCGTCACTACGAGGACGGCGCCCACAACAAGACAGCCACTGAACGAGGTGATGCATGACTTCCAACCTGAACACGCCGGGCCAGCGCTTCCGCGATGCGGTCGCCAGCGAGCATCCTTTGCAAGTGGTCGGCGCGATCAACGCCAACCACGCGCTCCTGGCCAAGCGCGCCGGTTTCAAGGCGATCTACCTGTCCGGCGGCGGCGTGGCCGCAGGCTCGCTTGGCGTGCCGGATCTGGGCATCACCGGGCTGGATGATGTGCTGACCGACGTGCGGCGGATAACCGATGTCTGCGACCTGCCGCTGCTGGTGGATGTGGATACCGGTTTCGGCTCGTCGGCCTTCAACGTGGCGCGCACGGTCAAGTCGATGATCAAGTTCGGCGCGGCGGCGATTCACATCGAGGATCAGGTCGGCGCCAAGCGCTGCGGCCATCGCCCCAACAAAGAGATCGTCAGCCAGCAGGAAATGGTCGATCGCATCAAAGCCGCCGTCGATGCCCGTACCGATGACAGCTTCGTGATCATGGCGCGCACCGATGCGCTGGCGGTGGAAGGGCTGGAGTCGGCACTTGATCGCGCGGCGGCGTGCATCGAGGCGGGCGCCGACATGATCTTCCCCGAAGCGATTACTGAACTGGACATGTACAAGCTGTTCGCCAACCGCGTAAAAGCCCCGATCCTGGCCAATATCACCGAGTTCGGCGCAACGCCGCTGTACACCACCGAACAACTGGCCGGCGCCGACGTCTCGCTGGTTCTTTATCCGCTGTCGGCTTTCCGCGCGATGAACAAGGCGGCGGAAAACGTCTACACCGCGATCCGCCGCGATGGCACGCAACAGAATGTCATCGACACCATGCAAACTCGCATGGAGCTCTATGATCGTATCGATTACCACACGTTCGAGCAGAAGCTCGATGCGTTGTTTGCACAGAAGAAAGGCTGAACAAAACCCTGTGGGAGCGAGCCTGCTCGCGAAAGCGGTGGATCAGGCAATGTCAAAGTGACTGACACGACGCTTTCGCGAGCAGGCTCGCTCCCACAAGTTTTCCCCATACAAATTCAAAAAGATTGGAGAACACAATGGCCGAAGCAAAAGTACTCAGTGGCGCCGGGCTCCGGGGCCAGGTTGCTGGGCAAACCGCACTGTCCACCGTGGGCCAGGCCGGTGCCGGGCTGACTTATCGCGGCTACGACGTGCGTGAACTGGCCGCCGACGCGCAATTTGAAGAAGTCGCCTATCTGCTGCTGTACGGCGAACTGCCGACAACAGCGCAACTGGCCGATTACCAGGCCAAATTGAGCAAGCTGCGCGACCTGCCGCAAGCGCTTAAAGAAGTGCTTGAGCGCATCCCGGCTGACGCGCATCCGATGGACGTCATGCGTACCGGTTGCTCGTTCCTCGGCAACATCGAACCGGAGAAAGACTTCTCCGAGCAGCGCGACAAAACCGACCGTCTGCTCGCCGCGTTCCCGGCGATCATGTGCTACTGGTATCGCTTCAGCCACGACGGCAAGCGCATCGAGTGCGTCAGCGACGAGCCGACCCTTGGCGGCCACTTCCTGCACTTGCTGCACGGCAAGAAGCCGAGCGAACTGCACGTCAAGGTCATGAACGTGTCGCTGATCCTCTACGCCGAACATGAATTCAACGCCTCGACCTTCACCGCGCGTGTTTGCGCTTCGACTTTGTCGGATCTGTACTCGTGCGTGACGGCGGCCATCGGTTCGCTGCGCGGTCCATTGCACGGCGGCGCCAACGAAGCGGCGATGGAAATGATCGAGCGCTTCGGTTCGCCGGAAGAGGCGATCAAAGGCACTCTCGGCATGCTCGAGCGCAAAGACAAGATCATGGGCTTCGGCCACGCGATCTATAAGGACAGCGACCCGCGCAACGAGGTGATCAAGGGCTGGTCGAAAAAACTCGCGGACGAGGTCGGTGACAAGGTGCTGTTCCCGGTATCGGAAGCCATCGACAAGACCATGTGGGAGCAGAAGAAACTGTTCCCGAATGCCGACTTCTATCACGCCTCGGCTTACCACTTCATGGGTATCCCGACCAAGCTGTTCACGCCGATCTTCGTCTGCTCGCGCCTGACCGGCTGGGCCGCGCACGTGTTCGAACAACGTGCCAACAACCGCATCATCCGTCCAAGCGCCGAATACACCGGCGTCGAACAGCGCAAGTTCGTGCCAATCGAACGCCGCTGAAATGGTGGGCTGACCCGGAACCAGAGAACACCGCTAGACCCTGTGGGAGCGAGCCTGCTCGCGAAGACGGACTGACATTCAACATTGATGTCGACTGATATACCGCTTTCGCGAGCAGGCTCGCTCCCACAGTGGACGGTGTGTAACTCAGGTTTCTGGCCCACCCTTTGTAACCACCGTGACCCGAGTCCTGACCCGATGAACACAGAATTCCGCAAGAACCTGCCCGGCACGCCGCTGGATTACTTCGACACCCGCGCGGCGGTCGAGGCGATTGCGCCTGGCAGCTACGACACCCTGCCGTACACCTCCCGCGTGCTGGCGGAAAACCTTGTGCGTCGCTGCGACCCGGCCACGCTCACCGATTCGCTCAAGCAACTGATCGAACGCAAGCGCGATCTCGATTTTCCGTGGTTCCCGGCGCGGGTGGTGTGCCATGACATCCTCGGCCAGACCGCGCTGGTCGACCTCGCTGGCCTGCGCGATGCCATCGCTTTGCAGGGCGGCGACCCGGCGCAGGTCAACCCGGTGGTGCCGACGCAATTGATCGTCGACCACTCGCTGGCCGTCGAGGCGGGCGGTTTCGATGCCCAGGCCTTCGAGAAGAACCGCGCCATCGAAGACCGCCGCAACGAAGACCGTTTCCACTTCATCAACTGGACCAAAAAGGCCTTCAAGAACGTCGACGTGATCCCGCCGGGCAACGGCATCATGCACCAGATCAACCTGGAGAAAATGTCGCCGGTGATTCAGGTGCGCGAAGGTGTGGCGTTCCCCGACACCTGCGTCGGCACCGACAGCCACACCCCGCACGTCGATGCGCTGGGCGTGATCGCCATTGGTGTCGGCGGCCTCGAAGCCGAGAGCGTGATGCTCGGCCGCGCGTCGTGGATGCGCCTGCCGGAAAGCGTCGGCGTCGAACTGACCGGCAATCTGCAGCCGGGCATCACCGCCACTGACATGGTCCTGGCCCTGACTGAATACCTGCGCAAACAGAAAGTCGTCGGCGCGTGGCTGGAATTCTTCGGTGAAGGTGCTGCAGCGCTGACCCTCGGCGACCGCGCGACCATCTCCAACATGGCCCCGGAATACGGCGCCACGGCAGCAATGTTCTACATCGATCAGCAGACCATCGATTACCTGAAACTGACCGGTCGTGAAGACCAGCAGGTACAACTGGTCGAGCAGTACGCCAAACTTACCGGCCTGTGGGCTGACAGCCTCAAAGGTGCGCAATACGAGCGCGGCCTGACCTTCGATTTATCCTCGGTGGTGCGCAACATGGCTGGCCCGAGCAACCCGCACGCCCGCGTTGCGGTATCGGATCTGGCAGCCAAAGGCATTTCCGGCCAGTGGGATGACGTGCCGGGGCAAATGCCCGACGGCGCGGTGATCATCGCCGCCATCACCAGTTGCACCAACACCAGCAACCCGCGCAACGTCATCGCCGCCGGCCTCTTGGCGCGCAATGCCAACAAGCTCGGCCTGACCCGCAAGCCGTGGGTCAAATCCTCGCTGGCGCCGGGTTCGAAAACCGTGGCGCTGTACCTCGACGAAGCGGGGCTGACCACTGAGCTGGAACAGCTCGGTTTCGGCGTTGTGGCATTTGCCTGCACCACTTGCAACGGCATGTCCGGCGCCCTCGATCCGCTGATCCAGCAAGAGATCATCGACCGCGATCTGTACGCGACCGCGGTGCTTTCCGGCAACCGCAACTTCGACGGCCGCATTCACCCGTACGCCAAACAGGCTTTCCTCGCCTCGCCGCCGCTGGTGGTTGCCTACGCGATTGCCGGGACCATCCGTTTCGATATCGAGAAGGATGTGCTGGGCGTGGTCGATGGTCGGGAAATTCGCCTGAAAGAAATCTGGCCGAGCGACGAAGAAATCGATGCGGTGGTGAAGTCGTCGGTCAAGCCTGAGCAGTTCCGTCAGGTCTACATCCCGATGTTCGCCGTGCATGAAGACACCGGGCCGAAAGTCGCGCCGTTGTACGATTGGCGCGAGATGAGCACTTACATCCGCCGTCCGCCGTACTGGGAAGGTGCGTTGGCCGGCGCCCGTCCCCTGAAGGGTATGCGCCCGTTGGCGGTGCTGCCGGACAACATCACCACTGATCACCTGTCGCCATCGAACGCGATCATGCTCGACAGCGCCGCCGGCGAATACCTGGCGAAAATGGGCCTGCCGGAAGAGGACTTCAACTCCTACGCCACCCACCGTGGCGACCACCTGACCGCCCAGCGCGCGACCTTCGCCAACCCGAAACTGTTCAACGAAATGGTCGTGGAAAACGGCAAGGTCAAGCAGGGTTCGCTGGCGCGCGTCGAGCCGGAAGGCCAGGTCATGCGCATGTGGGAAGCCATCGAAACCTACATGCAGCGCAAGCAGCCGCTGATCATCATCGCTGGCGCTGACTACGGTCAGGGTTCGTCTCGCGACTGGGCGGCGAAAGGTGTGCGCCTGGCCGGTGTCGAGGCGATTGCCGCCGAAGGGTTCGAGCGCATTCACCGCACCAACCTGGTGGGCATGGGCGTGTTGCCGCTGGAATTCAAAGCCGGCACCAACCGCCACACCCTGGCCATCGATGGCAGCGAAACCTACGACGTGATCGGCGAGCGCAAGCCGCGTGCGGATCTGACTCTGGTGATTCATCGCAAGAATGGCGAGCGCGTCGAAGTGCCGGTGACCTGCCGTCTCGATACCGCTGAAGAAGTGTCGATCTACGAGGCCGGCGGCGTGCTGCAGCGCTTCGCGCAGGACTTCCTCGAAGGATCGGCGGTAGCCGTTTAAACAGGTTCAGCGGTCGGGGGGTGATGAGTCCCTTGGCCGCTTTGAAGGAGCAATCATGGCTCACGCACCACAAATCAGAATCCCTGCGACCTACATGCGCGGCGGCACCAGCAAAGGCGTGTTTTTCAGCCTCACCGACCTGCCCGAAGCGGCGCAGGTACCCGGTCCCGTCCGCGACGCTTTGCTGCTGCGGGTCATCGGCAGCCCCGACCCGTACGACAAGCAGATCGACGGCATGGGCGGCGCGACGTCGAGCACCAGCAAAACCGTGATCCTGTCGAAAAGCACCCGTGCCGATCACGACGTCGATTACCTGTTTGGCCAAGTGTCGATCGACAAGCCGTTCGTCGATTGGAGCGGCAACTGCGGCAACCTCTCGGCGGCGGTCGGTTCGTTCGCCATCAGCAACGGCCTGGTCGACGCCAGCCGCATTCCGCACAACGGTGTGGCGGTGGTGCGCGTGTGGCAGGCCAATATCGGCAAGACCATCATTGCTCACGTGCCGATCACCAATGGCGAAGTGCAGGAAACCGGTGATTTCGAACTCGACGGCGTGACCTTTCCGGCGGCCGAAGTGCAGGTTGAGTTCATGGATCCGGCGGCGGAAGAAGAGGGCGGCGGTGGCTCGATGTTCCCCACCGGTAATCTGGTCGATGAGCTCGAAGTGCCGGGTGTCGGCACGTTCAAGGCGACCATGATCAACGCCGGGATCCCGACGATTTTCGTCAACGCCGAGGACATCGGCTACACCGGCACCGAACTCCAGGGCGCGATCAACGGCGATCCACAAGCGCTGCTGATGTTCGAGACCATTCGCGCCTACGGTGCGTTGCGCATGGGCCTTATCTCCAGCCTGGAAGAAGCCGCCAAGCGGCAGCACACGCCGAAAGTCGCATTCGTTGCCAAACCTGCGGATTACGTGGCGTCGAGTGGTAAAGCGATTGCCGCTGGTGACGTGGATCTGCTGGTGCGCGCGTTGTCGATGGGCAAGCTGCACCACGCGATGATGGGCACGGCAGCGGTGGCGATTGGCACGGCGGCGGCGATTTCCGGCACGTTGGTGAATCTTGCGGCGGGTGGGATTGAACGCAATGCCGTGCGCTTCGGACATCCGTCGGGGACATTACGCGTGGGCGCCGAGGCGACGCTGGAGAACGGCGAGTGGGTGGTGAAGAAGGCCATCATGAGCCGCAGTGCGCGGGTGCTGATGGAAGGTTACGTCCGCGTGCCCGGAGATTCTTTCTGACTTAACACAAAACCAGGTAGGAGCTGCCGAAGGCTGCGATCTTTTGATCTTGATCGCGAAAAACAAAAAGATCGCAGCCTTCGGCAGCTCCTACAGGAGTGAATCGAACATGAGCGCCAACGTCGACCTGAACAACCGCCCCGATTACGATGCAGTTCTGCAGGACATCGCTGACTACGTCCTCACTTTCAAGCCTGACTCCGCCGAAGCGCTGAACACCGCGCGCAACTGCCTGATCGACACGCTGGGCTGCGGTCTGCTGGCCTTGCGTTTCCCCGAATGCACGAAACACCTCGGCCCGATCGTCGAAGGCACGGTTGTACCGTTCGGCGCGCGCGTGCCCGGCACCAGTTATCGTCTCGACCCGGTCAAAGCCGCGTGGGATATCGGCTGCATCGTCCGCTGGCTCGACTACAACGACACCTGGCTTGCCGCCGAATGGGGCCATCCATCGGACAACCTCGGCGCCATCCTCGCCGTTGCCGATCACCTCTCGCAAAAGCGCATTGCCAACGGTGAAGCACCGCTGACCCTGCGCGATGTGCTGGAAGCAATGATCATGGCCCACGAGATTCAAGGCGTGATCGCTCTGGAAAACGCCTTCAACCGGGTAGGACTCGATCACGTCATGCTGGTGAAAGTCGCCTCGACTGCCGTCAGCGCCAGACTCATGGGCGCCAATCGCGAGCAGATGCTGTCGGCGCTGTCCCACGCCTTCGCCGACGGTCAGGCGCTGCGCACCTATCGCCACGCACCCAACGCCGGCTCGCGCAAATCCTGGGCGGCGGGGGATGCGGCAAGTCGTGGCGTAAGGCTGGCCGACATCGCCATGCGCGGCGAGATGGGTATTCCCGGTGTGTTGAGCGCGAAGCAGTGGGGCTTTTATGACGTATCGTTCAGCCACAGCAACAATGATCTGGCGTTGAAACCCGAGGACAAACGCGCGTTCAGCTATTCCCGGCCGTTCGGCAGTTACGTGATGGAAAACGTGCTGTTCAAGATCAGTTTTCCCGCCGAATTTCATGCGCAGACCGCGTGCGAGGCGGCGGTGACCTTGCATCCGCTGGTTCGCAATCGCCTGCATGAGATCGACCGCATCGTCATCACCACCCATGAATCGGCGATCCGCATCATTTCCAAGGTCGGCCCGCTGGCCAACGCCGCCGACCGCGATCATTGCCTGCAATACATGACCGCCGTGCCGCTGGCATTCGGCAATCTGATAGCCGAGCACTACGAAGACGACTTCCACAGGGCGCATCCGATCATCGATGTGCTGCGCGAGAAAATGGTCATCGTCGAAGAACCGCGTTTCAGCCGCGAATACCTTGAGCCCGACAAACGCTCGATTGCCAATGCCGTGCAGGTGTTTTTCAAGGATGGCAGCAGCACAGAGAACGTGGTGGTGGAGTACCCGATCGGCCATCGCCGCCGCCGCGCCGAGGGTATTCCGTTACTGGAGGACAAGTTCAAGGCCAATCTGGCGAGGCGGTTCGCCGGGCAGCGTTGCGCGGAGATTTTTGCGCTGTGCGGGGATCCGGCGCGGCTGGAAGCCACGCCGGTGAATCGATTCATTGACCTGTTTGTGATCTGACAGACCGCGTCTTCGTTCTTCGCGAGCAGGCTCGCTCCCACAGGTTGTTGTGATGGACACAGAAATTGTGAACGCCTTCAGAAACTGTGGAGCGAGCCTGCTCGCGATAGTGGTGTGTCAGAGACCATTGATGCTGAATGTGCCACCGCCATCGCGGGCAAGCCCGCTCCCACAGGTTTTTCAGGCTGATTGCAGTGTTGTATCCACCACAAAACCCTGTGGGAGCGAGCCTGCTCGCGATAGCGGTGTGTCAGACACCATTGATGCTGAATGTGCCATCACCTTCGCGGGCAAGCCCGCTCCCACAGGTTTTTCAGGCTGATTGCAATGTTGTATCCACCACCAAACCCTGTGGGAGCGAGCCTGCTCGCGATAGCGGTGTGTCAGACACCATTGATGCTGAATGTGCCATCACCTTCGCGGGCAAGCCCGCTCCCACAGGTTTTTCAGGCTGATTGCAATGTTGTATCCACCACAAAACCCTGTGGGAGCGAGCCTGCTCGCGATAGCGGTGTATCAGAGACCATTGATGCTGAATGTGCCATCACCTTCGCGGGCAAGCCCGTTTCCACAGCTTTTTCAGGCTGATTGCAATGTTGTATCCACCACAAAACCCTGTGGGAGCGAGCCTGCTCGCGATAGCGATGTGTCAGACACCGTTGATGCTGAATGTGCCACCACCGTCGCGGGCTTGCCCGCGAAGGCGTCAGTTCAGGCACCGCAAAACTACTTGAACCGCCGCTCGACGCCTTTTTCCACCAGAATCTTCGCCGAAATCTCTTCCACGGAAAAATGCGTGGAATTGATGTGCGGGATGTTTTCGCGGCGGAACAGGTTTTCTACTTCGCGCACTTCGAATTCGCACTGGGCGTAGCTCGAATAACGGCTGTTGGGCTTGCGCTCGTTGCGGATCGCGGTCAGGCGGTCCGGGTCGATGGTCAGCCCGAACAGCTTGTGCTGATGGGCGCGCAGGGCGGTGGGCAGGGTCAGGCGTTCCATGTCGTCTTCGGTCAGCGGATAGTTGGCCGCGCGGATACCGAACTGCATGGCCATGTACAGACACGTCGGCGTTTTGCCGCATCGCGACACGCCCACTAGTATCAGATCGGCTTTGTCGTAATAGTGGGTGCGTGCGCCGTCATCGTTGTCGAGGGCGAAGTTCACTGCCTCGATGCGCTCCATGTAATTGGAGTTGTGCCCGATGGAATGGGATTTGCCGACGGTGTAGGAAGAATGCTCGGTGAGCTCCTGTTCGAGCGGCGCGAGGAAGGTCGAGAAAATGTCGATCATGAAACCATTGGACGTTGCGAGAATCTCACGGATGTCCTGATTGACGATGGTGTCGAAGATGATCGGGCGAAAGCCGTCGGTTTCAGCGGCTTTGTTGATTTGTTGTACCATGGCCCGCGCTTTTTCCACGCTGTCGATGTAAGGCCGCGTGAATTTGCTGAAGGTAATGTTTTCGAACTGCGCCAGCAGGCTTTGACCCAGGGTTTCGGCGGTAATGCCGGTGCCATCGGAGATGAAGAAAGCAGATCGTTTCATTTGCACCTTGGGCCTTAAGCTGATGAGCATTTCTGGATATGATAGGCGCGATTTGCCGGCCGCCATTGGCCCGCATTCTCACTTATTTTCCAGGTCCAGGCCATACAACCGGCCAAGGCTCCCCCGGGCCGCCGGTTTCTGAGCTTTTCCAACACAGTTAGTGGAGAGATCACCTTGGTAGAGTACGTAGTTTCCCTCGATAAGCTCGGCAAACACGATGTTGAGCATGTGGGGGGCAAGAACGCATCCCTGGGCGAGATGATCAGTAACCTGGCAGGCGCCGGTGTTTCGGTCCCCGGCGGCTTCGCCACGACGGCTCAGGCCTATCGTGACTTCCTCGAACTGAGCGGCCTGAACGAGCAGATCCACAAGGCCCTCGACGCGCTCGACGTCGACGACGTCAATGCCCTGGCCAAGACCGGCGCGCAGATCCGCCAATGGATCATGGACGCCGAATTCCCGGAAAAGCTCAACACCGAGATCCGCACCGCGTTCGCCGCGCTGTCGGCGGGCAATCCTGATGTGGCTGTGGCCGTGCGCTCTTCCGCCACCGCCGAAGACCTGCCGGACGCATCCTTCGCCGGTCAGCAGGAAACCTTCCTGAACATCCGTGGTGTGGAAAACGTAATCCGCGCCGCCAAAGAGGTGTTCGCTTCGCTGTTCAACGACCGTGCAATTTCCTACCGCGTGCACCAGGGCTTCGACCACAAACTGGTCGCCCTGTCGGCTGGCGTGCAGCGTATGGTGCGTTCCGAAACCGGCACCGCCGGCGTGATGTTCACCCTCGATACCGAATCGGGTTTCCGTGACGTGGTGTTCATCACCGGCGCTTATGGCCTGGGCGAAACCGTCGTACAAGGCGCGGTCAACCCGGATGAGTTCTACGTACACAAAGGCACGCTGGAGGCCGGTCGTCCGGCGATCCTGCGGCGCAACCTGGGCAGCAAAGCCATCAAGATGATCTACGGCGACGAGGCCAAGGCTGGTCGTTCGGTCAAGACCGTCGATGTCGACAAAGCCGAACGCGCGCGTTTCTGCCTGACCGACGCCGAAGTCAGCGAACTGGCCAAGCAGGCGATGATCATCGAAAAACACTACGGCTGCCCGATGGACATTGAGTGGGCCAAAGACGGTGACGACGGCAAGCTGTACATCGTGCAGGCCCGTCCGGAAACCGTGAAAAGCCGCACTCAGGCCAACGTCATGGAACGTTACCTGCTGAAAGAAACCGGCACCGTGCTAGTGGAAGGTCGGGCAATCGGCCAGCGCATCGGCGCCGGCAAAGTGCGCATCATCAAAGACGTCTCGGAAATGGACAAAGTCCAGCCGGGGGACGTGCTGGTATCCGACATGACCGACCCGGACTGGGAACCGGTCATGAAGCGCGCCAGCGCCATTGTCACCAACCGTGGCGGGCGTACCTGCCACGCGGCGATCATCGCCCGCGAGCTGGGCATTCCGGCAGTCGTCGGTTGCGGCAACGCCACCCAGCTGCTGAAGGATGGCCAGGGCGTGACCGTATCCTGCGCCGAAGGCGACACCGGTTACATCTTCGAAGGCGAATTGGGCTTCGACATCAAGAAGAACTCCGTCGACGCCATGCCGGAGCTGCCGTTCAAGATCATGATGAACGTCGGCAACCCGGATCGCGCCTTCGACTTCGCCCAATTGCCGAACGCCGGCGTCGGTCTGGCGCGTCTGGAATTCATCATCAACCGCATGATCGGCGTGCACCCGAAAGCGCTGTTGAACTACGACGGTCTGCCGCAGGACATCAAAGACAGCGTCGACAAGCGTATTGCCGGTTACAGCGACCCGGTCGACTTCTACGTCGACAAACTGGTGGAAGGCATCAGCACCCTGGCTGCAGCGTTTACACCGAAGAAAGTCATCGTGCGTTTGTCGGACTTCAAGTCCAACGAATACGCCAACCTGATCGGCGGCAAGCTCTACGAGCCGGAAGAAGAAAACCCGATGCTGGGCTTCCGTGGTGCTTCGCGTTACATCAGCGAATCGTTCCGCGACTGCTTTGAGCTCGAATGCCGCGCGCTGAAACGCGTGCGCAACGAGATGGGCCTGACCAACGTCGAAATCATGGTGCCGTTCGTCCGTACTCTTGGCGAAGCCAGCCAAGTGGTCGATCTGCTCGCCGAAAACGGCTTGAAGCGCGGCGAGAACGGTCTGCGCGTGATCATGATGTGCGAACTGCCATCCAACGCGATTCTGGCTGAGGAATTCCTCGAATTTTTCGACGGTTTCTCGATCGGCTCCAACGACCTGACCCAACTGACGCTGGGTCTGGACCGCGACTCGGGGATCATCGCGCACCTGTTTGACGAGCGTAATCCGGCGGTGAAGAAGCTGTTGGCCAACGCCATTCAGGCGTGCAACAAGGCTGGCAAGTACATCGGTATCTGCGGTCAGGGTCCTTCGGACCACCCGGATCTGGCCAAGTGGCTGATGGAACAGGGCATCGAAAGCGTGTCGCTGAACCCGGACACCGTGCTGGAAACCTGGTTCTTCCTCGCCGAAGGCCAGGCGCAGGCTTGATCAACATGTGAACGATGGCCTGACCCTGTGGGAGCGAGCCTGCTCGCGAAGACGGAGCAACATCCGCCATGGATGTTCGCTGACACACCGCTTTCGCGAGCAGGCTCGCTCCCACATGGGCCGGGCCTTGAGATTGAAGTAGGGCGGGCTCCATCGGATGCCGCCCTTTTTTGTGCAAGAGCATTATGCAAAGCAGCAGCAACCTGTTTCCTGTCGCACTGATCAGCGCCGAGCGGCGCGGCGATCTGAGCGAAGACGTCTATCGATTGAAACCCGGCAACAGCCCGGACTGGTCCGTGGAAATCGCTGTCACCCGCCTGGGCATGGCCGATGACACGGCGCCACGCGGCGTGCCGGTGATTCTGCTGCACGGCAGCTTTTCCAATCGGCGCTTCTGGTTTTCTCCCAAAGGCCTCGGGCTCGGCGCGTATCTGACGCGGCTGGGCTTCGACGTGTGGATTCCGGAAATGCGCGGTCACGGCCTGTCCCAGCGCAATGAGGACTACCGGCGCAACCGCGTCGCCGATTACGCCCGTTACGATCTGCCGGCGATTGCCGCGTTCGTGCGTGAGCAAAGCGGACAGATCCCGCACTGGATCGGCCACTCGTTGGGGGGAATCACCTTGGCGGCGGCGCTCGGCGGCCAATACCTCGGCGAACCGGCCGTGGCCTCGGCGGCGTTTTTCGGCACTCAGGTCAGTCGCACTTATTGGCCGTTGAAAATCCCACCGGTGGAGTGGGGCGGGCGCTTTATTCTCAAGCGTTTCGCGCAATTGTCCGGCTCACGCCTCAAGCGCGGCCCGGAAGACGAGCCGATTGGCCTGGCCATCGAAAGCATGCGCTGGTACGGCTTGTTCGGCCGCTTCGGCGACAAGGACAAGGACTGGTGGGCCGGGCTTGCCGAGGTGCAGGTGCCGGTGTTGGCCGTGACGGCAGCGGGCGATCACCAAGACCCGGCATGGGCCTGCCGCAAGCTGTTCGAGCAGATCGGCTCCGAGCACAAGCAGTTCATCAACCTCGGCCGCGAGCAAGGCTTCTCGGATAATTTCGGTCATGTCGAAATGTTGGTGAGCAAAGCAGCGCAGGCGGAGGTGTGGCCGCTGGTGGCGCGCTGGTTGGACGATCAGCAGACGCCATTGCTGGCGCAGACGGCGGATCTGGCCGCTGCAGGCTGAGGGGCGTTCCGTTCAGCCTGGCTTGCGGCTAAGATATGACGCAATGTGCGGTTCCGGTCATATTTCGTGACTGTTTAGCGATTACGTTTCAGGGTTTGTTCAGGTTGCGTCAGCGACCATGGCATGGACTAAGGTAAACAGCGACCGCCGGAACTCGTCTCATCAGAATGCGGCATCCCTTGATCGTCTTCCTTGTTACAGGAGTTTTTCGATGGAACATTACCTTACGCCTGATCTGTGCGACGCCTACCCGGAGCTGGTGCAGGTGCTGGAACCGATGTTCAGCAATTTCGGCGGCCGTGATTCCTTCGGCGGCGAAATCGTGACCATCAAGTGCTTCGAAGACAACTCGCTGGTCAAGGAGCAAGCCGAACTCAACGGCAAAGGCAAAGTGCTGGTCGTCGATGGTGGCGGTTCGCTGCGTCGCGCTTTGCTGGGCGACATGATCGCCGCAAAGGCCGCGCAGAACGGTTGGGAGGGGCTGGTGATCTACGGGTGCATCCGCGACGTTGACGTCATTGCGCAGACCGATCTCGGCGTGCAGGCGCTTGCCAGCCATCCGATGAAAACCGACAAGCGCGGCATTGGCGACCTCAATGTTGCGGTGACTTTCGCCGGCGTGACGTTTCACCCGGGCCAGTACATTTATGCGGACAACAACGGCGTGATCGTTTCGCCGACTCCGCTGAAAATGCCTGAATAAGCTTTTCGACAAGGGATGCGGATGTTCGAGGAAGAAAACGCGCAATGGGGGCTGGTGCATGCCCTGGTGCTGGACGGCAAGGGCGGCGCGCGTTCGATAGTCCGGACTGAACTCGACCAATTGCAGCTGCAGGCCCATGAAAGCCTGTGGCTGCACTGGGACCGCAGCCATCCGCAGACCCAGACCTGGCTGCGTAAATCCAGCGGGCTCAACGAATTCACCTGTGACCTGCTGCTAGAAGAGAACACCCGGCCGCGTCTGTTGCCGTTGCCCGACTCCGAGCTGCTGTTGTTTTTGCGCGGGGTCAATCTCAACCCCGGGGCCGAGCCGGAGGACATGGTCTCGGTGCGGATTTTCGCCTCGGCTCAGCGAGTGATTTCCCTGCGCTTGCGTCCGTTGCGCGCCACTGATGAGCTGATGACGCTGCTCGGCGAGGGCAAAGGACCAAGGACGTCCTCCGAATTGATGCTGTATCTGGCGCAGTTCCTCACCAATAAAGTGCAGGATCTGGTCACATGCCTGTCGGAAGTGGTCGATGAAGAGGAAGAAAAACTCGACGCCGACGAACGGTATACACCCGAGCACGGGGCCATTTTGCACATCCGTCGTCGGGCCGCAGGGCTGAAGCGTTTCCTCGCGCCACAGCGGGACATTTTCGGACAACTGACGCGGATAAAACTGCCCTGGTTCGTCGAAGACGACGCCGACTACTGGAACGAATTGAACAACAGCCTGACCCGTTATCTGGAAGAGCTCGAATTGACCCGAGAGCGCGTCGGGCTTGTGCTGGAGGCCGAAGACCGGCGTTTGAGCGTGCACATGAATCGCACCATGTACCGCTTCGGCATCATTACCTGCATCTTTTTGCCGATGAGTTTCATCACTGGTCTGTTGGGCATCAATGTCGGTGGGATTCCGTTCGCCGAAAGCCCGTATGGGTTCCTGATTGCCTGCCTGACCGTGCTCGCCCTGGCGTTCGGCCAGTGGTGGTTGTTCCGTCGATTGCGCTGGGTGTGAACATGGCGCATGTGACCCAAGCAAATCTGCCCGCGTCTTTCACAGACATCACGAGAGGTGCGTATGCACGATCCGTTTGAACAGTCTTTGCGCGACATGCTCAACGCTTCGCCGTCCAGCCGCGACGACGATGCGTGTCTTGGCCGCGTACTCAAAACCGCCAACCGCCAGGTTGGCGCCGGTGATCTGTTCAGCCTGCTGGGCCGCTGGCTGCCCGCGCTGATGATCGCCCTGAACAATGGCTCGGCGCATGTCTCGCCGGTTTCCCGTCTTCGTAAAACCACTGCTCGCACTGCTGATAAGGCTGATTGAATATGGAACTTGATCTCTGGACTCAGAGCCTCGTCACTGCAATGACTGCGTTGTGGACCAAAGTCGCTAATTTCATTCCGAACCTGTTCGGCGCACTGGTTGTGCTGCTGTTGGGTTTCGTCGTGGCCAAACTGCTCGATACCTTGCTCTCCAAACTGCTGGCCAAACTGGGCCTCGATCGCCTGATGGGCGGCACCGGGTTGACCAAGTTGATGTCGCGCGCCGGGCTGCAGGTGCCGATCTCGACGCTGATCGGTAAAATCGTCTACTGGTTTGTTCTGCTGATTTTTCTGGTTTCTGCAGCAGAATCCCTTGGCCTTGAGCGAGTTTCAGCTACGCTGGACATGCTGGCGTTGTATCTGCCGAAAGTATTCGGTGCCGCGCTGGTGTTGCTGGTCGGTGTCCTGCTGGCGCAATTGGCCAACGGGCTGGTGCGCGGAGCGGCAGAAGGCGTAGGCCTGGACTACGCTTCCGGGTTGGGGCGGATCGCCCAAGGGCTGGTGATCATCATCAGCATCTCGGTTGCAATCAGCCAGCTCGAGGTCAAGACCGACCTGCTGAACCATGTGATTGTCATCGTATTGATTACCGTTGGTCTGGCAGTTGCGCTGGCCATGGGTTTGGGAAGCCGGGAAATTGCCGGTCAGATTCTTGCGGGAATCTATGTGCGTGAGCTGTATGAGGTTGGGCAACAAGTGCGTGTTGGCGAGGTCGAAGGCCAGATCGAAGAGATCGGCACGGTTAAAACCACATTGCTGACCGATGAGGGTGAGCTAGTCTCACTCTCCAATCGGATCCTGCTGGAACAGCATGTGAGTAGCCGCTAAACCGGCAAACCCTGCTAATGTATGCCGCCGCAAAATGCCAGCCGAGGCTGGTTGTGGCGGACATTGACCTGACTGTCGGCACGACTTGTTTTGAATAAAGCCCAACCGCTATCCACGCGCTACGACCCCCGCGAGCTCTCTGATGAGGAGTTGGTCGCGCGCTCGCATACCGAGCTGTTTCACGTAACGCGCGCCTACGAAGAGTTGATGCGGCGTTACCAGCGAACATTATTTAACGTCTGCGCGAGATATCTTGGGAACGATCGCGACGCAGACGATGTCTGTCAGGAAGTGATGCTGAAGGTGCTGTACGGCCTGAAGAACTTCGAGGGGAAATCGAAGTTCAAAACCTGGCTTTACAGCATCACTTACAACGAATGCATCACGCAGTATCGGAAGGAACGGCGTAAGCGTCGCTTGATGGACGCTCTCAGTCTGGACCCTCTTGAAGAAGCGTCTGAAGAAAAGGCGCCGAAGCCGGAGGAGAAGGGTGGGCTTGATCGCTGGCTGGTGTATGTGAATCCGATTGACCGTGAAATTCTGGTGCTACGATTTGTCGCAGAGCTGGAGTTTCAGGAGATCGCAGACATCATGCACATGGGTTTGAGTGCGACAAAAATGCGTTACAAACGCGCTCTAGATAAATTGCGTGAGAAATTTGCAGGCATTGCTGAAACTTAGTTCAGCGCAAATATCTCTTACGTGTAGGCAAGTTCTGATAGACTTGCCGCCGAGTTGTCCCCCGGTTTGCGGGACTGCTTCACAATCACCAGATGGGGATTTAACGGATGAAACTGAAAAACACCTTGGGCTTGGCCATTGGTTCTCTGATTGCCGCCACTTCGTTCGGCGCTCTGGCACAAGGCCAAGGCGCAGTTGAAATCGAAGGCTTCGCTAAGAAAGAACAATTCGACAGCGCTCGTAACTTCAAGAACAACGGCAACCTGTTCGGCGGTTCGATCGGTTACTTCCTGACCGACGACGTTGAACTGCGTCTGGGCTACGACGAAGTGCACAACGTACGTGCCGACGATGGCAAGAACGTCAAAGGCGCTAACACCGCTCTGGACGCTCTGTACCACTTCAACAACCCAGGCGACATGATTCGTCCATACGTTTCGGCCGGTTTCTCTGACCAGAGCATCGACCAGAACGGTTCGAACGGTCGTAACCGTTCCACCTTCGCCAACGTTGGCGGCGGTGCCAAGCTGTACTTCACCGAGAACTTCTACGCCCGTGCCGGCGTTGAAGCTCAGTACAACATCGACCAGGGCGACACCGAGTGGGCTCCTAGCGTCGGTATCGGTGTGAACTTCGGTGGCGGCTCCAAGCCAGCTGCTGCTCCAGTTCCAGCACCTGCTGAAGTCTGCTCCGACAGCGACAACGATGGCGTTTGCGACAACGTTGACAAGTGCCCGGACACCCCAGCCAACGTAACCGTTGACGCTGATGGCTGCCCAGCAGTTGCTGAAGTTGTTCGTGTTGAGCTGGACGTGAAATTCGACTTCGACAAGTCGGTAGTCAAGCCAAACAGCTACGGCGACATCAAAAACCTGGCTGACTTCATGAAGCAGTACCCATCCACCACCACTACTGTTGAAGGTCACACTGACTCCGTCGGTCCTGACGCTTACAACCAGAAACTGTCCGAGCGTCGTGCAAACGCCGTTAAGCAAGTTCTGACCAACCAGTACGGTGTTGAATCGTCCCGCGTTCAGTCTGTTGGCTACGGCGAATCCCGCCCAGTTGCTGACAACAAAACTGACGCTGGCCGTGCTGTAAACCGTCGCGTAGAAGCGCAGGTTGAAGCTCAAGCTAAGTAATTAGCTGCCGCTGATGGAAAAGCCCGGCTCAGGCCGGGCTTTTCTTTGTCTGCGATTTGGCTACGGTGCTTAAAGCGCTTGCAGGCCTTACGCCGTGCAGGAGCTGCCGAAGGCTGCGATCTTTTGCTCTTCAACAACAGCCGCCACCGCACCAATCACCAGAATCGCCGGGCTTTTCAACTCAAACGCGGATGCATCCTCAGCCATCCCGCTCAAATCACTGCGACACTCACGCTGATGCGCCAAAGAGGCGTTTTCGATCATTGCCACTGGCGTATCCGCCGCCATCCCTCCAGCCAACAGCTGATCACGAATCTCGCTCAGTTTTGCCACGCCCATGTAGATCACCAGCGTCGTCCCGCCTTGCGCCAACGCCTGCCAGTTCAGCTGACTGTCATCCTGAGTGTGCGCAGTCACCAACGTCACCCCGCGCGCGATGCCACGCAACGTCAGCGGAATATCGCATTGCGTCGCCCCGGCGAGCCCGGCGGTGATGCCATTGACCAATTCCACCTCAACGCCACGCTCGCGCAACCACTGCGCTTCTTCGCCTCCGCGCCCGAAAATGCACGGATCGCCGCCCTTTAGCCGCACCACGCATTTGCCCTGGCGCGCATAACGCAGCATCAGGCGATGAATGAACGCCTGCGGCGTCGAACGGCAGCCGCCGCGCTTGCCGACAGGAATGATCCGCGCATCGGGGCAGTGCTCCAGCACTGCGTCATTGACCAGATCATCGATCATCACCACATCGGCCTCGCGCAACGCCCGCACCGCCTTGAGCGTCAGCAACTCCGGATCGCCAGGGCCTGCGCCCACCAGCCAGACTTTCGCATTCATGGTGTTGTCCTCGTTAAATGACCGCGACCGGCCGCGCTTCGGCAGCCAGCAGACGCTTGATTTCCGGCACGCAGGAACCGCATTGCGTGCCGCAGCGGAGAGTGTTTTTCAGACCTTGCAGATCCAGGCCCTGGCGAATGCCGGCGCAGACTGCGTTGAGGCTGACGTTTTCGCAATTGCACAAGGTCTTGTCGGTCGCAATGGCGCCGACAGCGCCCGGCGGCGCGCTCATCGGCGCGAGCAGCCAGCGCCGCAGTTGTTGGTCGGCGCGGCCCTCGAGCCACAGGCTCTGCAACCAGTGTTGCGCAAGGGTTTCGCCGGCCAGGCGAATCGCGGTGATACGGCCGTTTTCGATGCGCACCCGCTTGCCAATGGCGCGACGCGGATCGTCGTAGGCCAGAACCGGGCCATCCAGCAGTGACAGGCACAGGTCGATCTCACCCAGCAGCTGTGGATCCGGCGCCTCGGCGTGTGCAGCGCGTATCAGCAACGCTGGCCGCTCACGACCGACGAGGCTGAGGCTGACGTAGGAAAATGCCTCGCATAGCGGTCGTAGCGTCTCGAAATGCCGTTGAACATCACCCTCGATCAAGGCGAACAGCTGCCACGGCAGGTTGACTGCTTCCAGACGCACGCCGCTGTGCTTGAGCTCCGGTTGCCTGGACAGCGGATCAAACGCCGGCAAGGTCAGCGTGTTAACGCCGCCCTTGAGATAGCGATCGCCCCAGTGCATCGGCAGAAACGCCTGGCCCGGACGCACGCTGTCGTCGCTGCCGACCGCAACAATCAGGGCACCACGGCGGCTTTTCAGATTGACCAGATCGCCGGGCTGCAAGCGGTGCCGACGCATTTCGTCAGGGTGCAGGCTCAGCACGGCTTCGCTGACGTGGCCGAACAATTGCGCGGCGGTGCCGGTGCGGCTCATGCCGTGCCACTGATCACGCAGGCGACCGGTGATCAAGGTCAGCGGGAAGCGCGCGTCGCGTTGTTCCTTGGCGGCGCGATATGGATCGGCAATGAACTGCGCGCGGCCATTGGCTGTAGGAAAAATGCCGTCGCCGTACAAGCGTGGCGTGCCTTGCCGGGCGCCGGTAGGGAAGGGCCATTGCTGCGGGCCGATCTCGTCGATCAAGGCATGGCTGATACCGGACAAGTCCAGATCTCGCCCACGGGTCAGCGCTTTGAATTCATCAAACAACTGCGAAGGTTGATCAAAAGCGAACAGGCTCGGCAACTTGGGGCGCAGACGTTTCTCCAGACGCTGTGCGAAATCCACCGTGATGGCCCAGTCCGGCCGCGCTTCGCCCGGTGCGACAACCGCTTTGCGCACGTGGGAAATGCGTCGTTCGGAGTTGGTCACCGAACCTTCCTTCTCGCCCCAACTGGCGGCGGGCAACAGCAAGTCGGCAAACGCAGCGGTTTCGGTGGTGCGAAAGGCTTCCTGCAACACCACAAACGGGCAGGCCTCAAGCGCTGCGCGGACTGCGCTCTGGTCTGGCATCGATTGCGCCGGGTTGGTACAGGCGATCCACAGCGCTTTGATCTTGCCGCTGCGCAGGTTTTCGAACAGTTCGATGGCGCTCAGGCCCGGCGCCTCGGGCAAGCTCTCCACGCCCCAGTACGCCGCCACCTCGGCGCGATGTTCCGCATTGCCGGCATCGCGGTGACCGGGCAGCAGATTGGACAGACTGCCGGTTTCCCGCCCGCCCATGGCGTTCGGCTGACCGGTAAGTGAGAAAGGTCCTGCACCGGGACGGCCAATTTGCCCGGTGGCCAGGTGCAGATTGATCAGCGCGCTGTTCTTTGCGCTGCCGGCGGTGGATTGATTCAGGCCCATGCACCACAGCGACAGGAAGCTCGGCGCAGTGCCGACCCATTCTGCGCATTGCTGCAGTTGTTCGATGCTGATGCCGCACAGTTGCGAAACCATCTGCGGGGTGTAATCGCGTACCAGGGCTTTGAGTTCGGCGAGGCCTTCGGTGTGCGCCTTGATGAAATCGCGATCGACCCAGTCTTCCCACAGCAGCAGGTGCAAAATTCCATGGAACAAGGCGACATCGGTGCCGGGAAGAATCGCCAGATGCAGGTCGGCCAAATCGCAGGTGTCGGTGCGACGCGGGTCGATAACGATGACTTTCATCTGCGGACGACGGGATTTGGCTTCTTCAAGTCGACGGAAAAGTACCGGATGGGCGTAGGCCATGTTACTGCCGACGATCATCACGCAGTCGCTCAGCTCCAGGTCTTCGTAACTGCACGGCGGTGCGTCGGCACCGAGGCTGCGCTTGTAGCCGACCACCGCCGAGGACATGCACAGCCGCGAATTGCTGTCGATGTTGTTGGTGCCGACCAGCGCCCGCGCCAGTTTGTTGAAAGCGTAGTAGTCCTCGGTGAGCAACTGCCCGGAGATGTAGAACGCGACGCTGTCCGGGCCGTGTTCGGCGATGGTCTCGGCAAACACGTTGGCGGCGTGTTCCAGTGCTGTATCCCAGTCAGTGCGGCCGCGCGCCAGGCCTTTGCCCAGACGCAGTTCCGGGTACAAGGCGCGGGCGGCGAGGTCGCCGGTCAGGTGCAGGGTCGAGCCTTTGCTGCATAGTTTGCCGAAGTTGGCCGGGTGCGCCGGATCGCCGCTGACGCCGAGGATGCGCTCGCCGTCATGCTCGATCAGTACGCCGCAGCCGACCCCGCAGTAACAGCAGGTCGAGGCGGTCGTCTGGCGGTTCATCAGATGGCGTCCCGCAGGGCCAGTTGCACCCGGCCATTCTCGACCCGCGCCGGATGATGGTGCGCACAGCCGATGTCCGGCGCCTGAGCTTCGCCGGTTTCGAGGTCGATCTGCCAGTTGTGCAGCGGGCAGGCCACGCGCTTGCCGTAGATCAGGCCTTGCGACAGCGGCCCGCCCTTGTGCGGGCAACGGTCATCGAGGGCGAAAACCTCGTCGTCGCTTGTACGAAAAATCGCGATGTCACCTTTCGGCCCGGCAATGATCCGCGAACCGAGGGCGTTGATTTCTTCCAGCGCACAGATATCCAGCCAGTTCATGCCGGCACCTCCAGATTTTTCACGGGGATCACGTCGAATTCTTTCTTCAGTTGCGGCTGCGCCAGACGTTCTTTCCATGGGTCCTGTTCGAACGACAGGGAGAATTGCAGGCGCTCGTTCAAGGCCTTGCGCCGCTCGGGGTCTTCGAGCACGTTCTTCTTGATGTGCTCCATGCCGACCCGTTGCAGGTAATGCACGGTGCGTTCGAGGTAGAAGGCTTCTTCGCGGTAGAGCTGCAGGAACGCGCCGTTGTATTCGCGGACTTCCTCGGCAGTTTTCAGTTTGACGAAGAACTCGGCGACTTCGGTCTTGATCCCGCCGTTGCCACCGATGTACATCTCCCAGCCGGAGTCGACGCCGATGATTCCTACGTCCTTGATGCCCGCTTCCGAGCAGTTGCGTGGGCAACCGGACACGGCCAGCTTGACCTTGTGCGGCGACCACATGTTGAACAGGTCGTGCTCGAGTTCGATGCCCAGTTGCGTCGAATTCTGTGTGCCGAAGCGGCAGAACTCGCTGCCGACACAGGTTTTCACCGTGCGGATGGATTTGCCGTAGGCGTGGCCGGACGGCATGTCGAGGTCTTTCCAGACGCCGGGCAGGTCTTGCTTCCTGATCCCCAGCAAGTCGATGCGCTGACCACCGGTGACCTTGACCATCGGCACGTTGTACTTGTCGGCCACATCGGCGATCCGCCGCAGTTCCGACGGATTGGTTACGCCGCCCCACATGCGCGGTACTACCGAGTAGGTGCCGTCCTTCTGGATATTGGCGTGGGCGCGTTCGTTGATTAGGCGTGATTGCGGGTCATCCTTGGCCTCGCCGGGCCAAGTGGAAATCAGGTAGTAGTTGAGCGCCGGGCGGCAGGTCGCGCAGCCATTGGGTGTGCGCCAGTTGAGGTAGCTCATGGTCTCGGCGATGGTCAGCAGGTGTTCCTGGCGGATCGCCTGGCGAATCTGCCCGTGGTTGAGGTCGCTGCAACCGCAGATGGCTTTTTCGCTTTTCGGTTTGACGTCGGCCGCGCCACCCACCGTATTGATGAGGATCTGCTCGACCAGACCGGCGCAGGAACCGCAGGAACTGGCCGCTTTGGTGTGTTTCTTCACTTCGTCGACGCTGAACAGACCGTGTTCCTGAATCGCCTTGACGATGGTGCCCTTGCACACGCCGTTGCAGCCGCAGACTTCGGCGCTGTCGGCCATGACCATGGCTTTGTCCTGGCCCTGATGTCCTACGTCGCCTAAGGCGTTTTCGCCGAACATGAGGTGATCGCGGATCTCGCCGATGGCGTGATTCTCACGAATCTGCCGGAAATACCAACCGCCATCTGCCGTATCGCCGTACAGACAGGCGCCAACCAGCACGTCATCCTTGATCACCAGTTTCTTGTACACACCGCCGATCGGGTCGGAGAGGGTGATGGTTTCGGTGCCTTCGCCGCCCATGAAGTCGCCGGCGGAGAACAGGTCGATGCCGGTGACTTTCAGTTTGGTCGAAGTCACCGAGCCTTGATAGCGAGCGAAACCCAGTTGCGCGAGGTGATTGGCGCAGACCTTGGCTTGTTCGAACAGCGGCGCAACCAGACCGTAGGCGATGCCGCGATGGCTGGCGCATTCGCCGATCGCGTAGATGCGCGGATCGTAGGTTTGCAGGGTGTCGTTGACCAGAATCCCGCGATTGCACGGGATGCCGGCCTTTTCCGCCAGTTCGGTGTTGGGGCGGATGCCGGCGGCCATCACCACCAGGTCGGCAGGGATGATGTCGCCGTTCTTGAACTGCACCGAGCCGACCCGGCCATTGCCGGCGTCGTGCAGGGCTTGGGTCTGTTCGCACAGGCGAAAGTGCAGGCCACGGGATTCCAGCGCCGATTGCAGCAACTGGCCGCTGGTCTTGTCCAGTTGCCGCTCCAGCAGCCACTCACCCAGATGCACCACGGTGACGTGCATGCCGCGCAGCATCAGGCCATTGGCCGCTTCGAGGCCGAGCAGACCGCCACCGATGACCACGGCGTGCTTGTGGGTCCTGGCGGTGTCGATCATGGCTTGGGTGTCGGCGATGTCGCGATAGCCGATCACGCCCTGCAAAGTGTTGCCGGGGATTGGCAGGATGAACGGGGTCGAGCCGGTGGCGATCAGCAGGCGGTCGTACTCGGCTTCGGTACCGTCCTCGGCAATCACTCGGCGTTTGACCCGGTCGATCTCCACCACTTTGCGGTTGAGCAGCAACTTGATGTTGTTTTCCAGGTACCAGTCGAGGTCGTTGAGGACGATTTCTTCGAAAGTCTGCTCACCGGCCAGCACCGGCGACAGCAGGATGCGGTTGTAGTTGGTGTGCGGTTCGGCGCCGAAGACGGTGATGTCGTAGAGCTCGTCGCTCAGCTTGAGCAGTTCCTCAAGGGTACGCACCCCGGCCATGCCATTGCCGATCATCACCAGTTTGAGTTTTTTCATCAGGTTCTCCGGGAGCTGCGGCTGGCCTCTGGTGGGCCGTCGGGCCTTGCTCGACAAATTTTGCGCAAACAAAAAAAGGCGTCCCGCTAGTTGCCTAGCGAGGACGCCTTTGTCCTGGTCCCGTTCTCTCGGGAAGCGCAGCCTTCGTCGTTGAAGGTTGGGCTTTATGTATGGTGAAAAGGGTAATGCAGTGGTTGTGCCAACTTGGGTGGACGCGGTTTTATTGGGTGTTCGGGGTGTGACAGGAGGTTTTTTGCACCGAATCGAGGCGTGTTGCTCGTTCGTGGCGCGTTAATTCTTGGGGTTATGCGGTGTGACACCGAATGCCTTCGCGAGCAGGCTCGCTCCCACAAGGTGTCTGCGAACGACACAAATCCCCTGTGGGAGCGAGCCTGCTCGCGCATGGTGCAACTCAATCTCAGCCATGAAACAACAAAACCAGCAGCACGACATTCCCCAGCAGCGCCACCAACGCCATGGTCCGCCAGACCTTCAACGGCTCCCGCTCCAGTAAAGGCCGGGGCCGCACACTCAAACTTTGCCGCTCACCCTGTTCCAGCACCAGCAACCATTCTTCTGCCGTCTCAAAGCGGTGTTGCGGGTCGGCTGCGACGCCGCGTTCCAGACTTTGCGCCAGCCATTCCGGCAGGTCCGGGCGATAGCGACTGGCGTTCACCGGCACGCCAAATCGGGGACGCTGGAACGCTTCGATTTCGCCATAGGGAAAATGCCCGGTGAGGAGCAAATACAGGGTGACGCCCACCGAATACAAATCCTGTTGGGCGCTCGGCGATTCCCCGCGAAAAGCTTCTGGCGCAATGAAGCTAGGTGTTCCCGGCAAGGTCGACGGCGCGTCCTCCGACAGTCCCGGGCAGTAAGCCAGACCGAAATCCAGCAGACGCAGCTCGCCGTCATCACCCAGCAGCAGATTTTCCGGTTTGATGTCGCGATGCAGAATCTGCCGCCGATGCAGCAGCCCGACCGCGCGCAACAGCCGCTCGGCGATGTCCTGCCACTGCGCCAATGGCAATGGACCGCTGTGTTGCAACCCTTCGGCCAGCGTCGTCCCGGCATATTCGCGCATGACGTAATACAAATGCTGACGCTGAGTGCAGGCATGGATTTGCGGAAAATGCCGGCCGGCCACGCGCTTGAGAAACCATTCTTCCGACAGCAGCGCTTGCCCGGCCTGCGGGTCGTCGGCCAGCCGCGCCGGCAAGGTCTTCAACAACCAAGGCTGGCCCTGACCATCGAGCACGCGATACAGCAGCGATTGCTGGCTCTGGCCGACGATGCACTGCACTTGCCAGCCTTCGAACGCTTGCCCGGCTTTCAGCGTTGGCGGCAGTGGCCATTGCTGTAGTTGCACCAGCGCATCGCCGATGCTCGATTCGCCCAGCGCATCCACGCGCACCAGCAGGGCACTGGCGTTGTCCTGACTGCCGGCCAGATGCGCGGCGTTGACCAAGGTTTGCGCGGCGCTGGGCAGATCCGCTTGATCGCGCAGAATTGCCGCGATCGCGGTATCGCCCAAAGTCGACCAGACGCCGTCGCTGAGCAGCACGAAGCTTTCGCCCTCACGCAGTTCGCCGTCGAGGAAATCCAGGACCAGATGTTGATCGAGCCCGAGCGCACGTTTGAGCACGTGTTGCATGCCCGGTTGCTCCCAGACGTGATCCTCGCTGATGCGCTGCAACCGCTCGGCGTGCCAGCGATAGACCCGGCAATCGCCGACGTGGGCGAGGGTGAAGCGTCGACCGCGCATCACCAGCGCGCTGACCGTGGTCAGCAGCGGTTGCCCGCCGCCGTTGGCCTGCAGCCAGCGATTTTGCGCGAGCAGCAGGCGATCCAGCGCCTGGGCCACGCTCCAGGTTTCCGGCGTCGCGTAGTAGTCCAGCGCCAGCGCCTGCAAGGTCGAACGCGCGGCGAGGCCGCCATCGGCGCACTGGCTGACGCCGTCGGCGATGGCGAACAGATAACCCTTGCTCACCGCCAGTGCCGGCGCCGGTGTCACCGAGCGCAGGGCGTCCTGATTCTCCGCGCGCGGGCCGGTAGCGCTGGCTTCGGCGAACCTCAGTTGCAGAGCCATTGAGGCCTCAGACCCGCGCCGCTGTCACCGCCGCCGAACCCCAGGTGGTTCTCCAGCGACGCTTGACGCCGTGCAGGCCAAACCATGCCAGCACACCGAGGCTGGCGAACAACCACAGCGCCAGTTGATAACTGCCGGTGCTTTGCTTGATGGCGCCCATGCCGGCCGCGAGGGCGAAGCCACCGATACCGCCGGCCATGCCGATCAGTCCGGTCATCACGCCGATCTCCAGACGAAAACGCTGCGGCACCAGTTGGAAAACCGCACCATTGCCTGCGCCCAAGCCGAGCATGGTGCAGACGAAAAGCGCCAGCGCCGCGTAGGAACTTGGCAGATTGAAGCCGACGGCAGCGATGCAGATGGCAGCCACGGTGTACATCGCCAGCAAGGTGCGGATGCCGCCGAAGCGATCGGCCAGCGCGCCACCCAATGGCCGCATCAGGCTACCGCCGAACACGCAGGCAGCGGTGTAGTAGCCGGCTGTCACCGGGCTCAGACCGTATTGATCGTTGAAGTAACCGGGCAGGGCGCTGGCCAGGCCGATGAAGCCGCCGAAGGTGACGCTGTAGAAAAACATGAACCACCAACTGTCGCGATCACCGAGGGCCTTGAAGTAGTCGGCCATGGCTTTCGGTTTCGGCCGCTGCGGGGCGTTTTTTGCCAACAGGGCGAACAGCACCAAAGTCAGAACCAGCGGGATCAGGGCGAAACCGAAAACATTGCTCCAGCCGAAAGCAGCGGCAATCACTGGCGCCAGCAGCGCGGCGAATACGGTGCCGGAGTTGCCCGCACCGGCGATGCCCATGGCTTTGCCTTGATGTTCTGGCGGGTACCACTGCGAGGCCAGCGGCAGGGCCACGGCGAACGACGCGCCGGCCATGCCGAGGAACAGGCCGAGGATCAGCGCCTGTTCGTAACTGTGAATACCCAGTTTCCAGGCACCGAACAACGCGCAGATGACGATGACCTGGCCGATCAGCCCGGCGGTCTTCGGCGACAAGCGATCAGCGAGCATGCCCATGGCGAAGCGCAACACCGCGCCGGCGAGAATTGGCGTGGCGACGACGAGGCCGCGTTGCTGGGTGGTCAGGTGCAGGTCGGCGGCAATCTGCACCGCCAGCGGGCCGAGCAGGTACCAGACCATGAAGCTCAGGTCGAAATACAGAAAGGCCGCGAACAGGGTCGGGGTATGGCCGGATTTCCAGAAGCTTGAATTCATCGCGCACCTCGGCTGAAAAGAGTCTCGAAAGGAGTCATGCACAGCAGGTGGAGCGCCTCACGGCCGCACCACCGGCCCCGCTCTGTGGGGCCAAAACGCAAAAACGCCGCTACCTGATTCGCCGAGGGGCGAATGGGGTGAGCGACGTCTTTGTCGTAGGTGGGGCAACCGCCGTTGGTTACCTGTGCGGTTTACATAGCGAGATTTGTGCCAAGGCTTGAAAAGATCGCAGCCTCGTTGCACTCGTCAGCTCCTACAGGAGGGGGCGGTCATTTGTAGGAGCTGACGAGTGCAACGAGGCTGCGATCTTTTGATCTTCAATCAGCCCAGCAACTCGCTCATGGCAATGATCTGCTCCGCCACCTGAATCAGCTTCTGCTGGCGGCTCATGGCCTGGCGGCGCATCAGCGTATAGGCCTCTTCCTCGTTGCAGTCCTTCATCTTCATCAGCAAACCCTTGGCCAGCTCGATGCGCTTGCGCTCGGCCAGTTGCTGGTCACGGGCCTGCAATTGCGCGCGCAAAGCCTGGTCACTCTCGAAGCGCGCCATCGCCACATCGAGAATCGGCTGCAAACGCTGTGCGTGAATGCCTTCGACAATGTAGGCACTGACCCCGGACTTGATCGCCTGACGCATCACCCCCGGGTCATGTTCGTCGGTAAACATCACGATCGGCCGGGGCTGGTCGCGGCTGACCAGTACCACTTGCTCCATGACATCGCGGCTCGGTGACTCGGTATCGATCAGGATCACGTCCGGGCGCACCGTTTCGACGCGCGCCGGCAGGTCGATGGTCAGGCCGGACTCGTCGATCACTTCGAAGCCGGCCTCGCTCAGCGCCGCTTTCAGGCGTCCGACTTTTTTCGCGGTATCGTTGATCAGCAGAATGCGCAACATGTTCGCGGTCTCCTGTCAGCGCTGGGCGAGAAGGGGGGCGGCGTCGTTCAGGGCATGCAGTTTGAAACTGCGCGCATAGCCCGCCGGATCGCTGCCGTCCCAGACCTTGCCGTCGAGCAACTGGCTGCTGCGCAGGTCTGCGCAGGAAGTGGCGACACCGACAGCACTCGCTGCCTCACGGTACAGATCCAGACGTTGAACCTGACGGGCGACGGCCAGATACTCCGGATCCTCGCGCAACAGACCCCAGCGACGGAATTGGGTCATGAACCACATGCCGTCGGAAAGGTAGGGCAGATTGACCTCGCCCTCGCCATGAAAACGCAGCGCATGCGGATCCTGCCAGCGATTGCCGAGGCCATCGGCGTAGTCGCCCATAAAGCGCGGTTCGATGCACGCGGCGGGAGTGTCGAGGTATTCCGCAGCGCTGAGCAATTGTGCGGTGCTGCGGCGGTTTTCCGGGCTTTCTTCAATAAAGCGGCTGGCCTCAAGAATGGCCATGACCAGGGCGCGCGCGGTGTTGGGATACTGCTCGACGAATTCGCGCGTGCAGCCGAGGACTTTTTCCGGGTGGTCGGGCCAGATGCTCTGGCTGGTCGCCAAGGTGAAGCCGAGATCCTGTTGCACGGCGCTGGCCGCCCACGGCTCGCCGACGCAAAAGCCGTCGATGCGCCCGGCTTGCAGGTGCGCCACCATTTGTGGCGGCGGCACCACCACGCTGTCGACGTCCTGCAACGGATGAATGCCCTGGCTCGCGAGCCAGTAATAAAGCCACATCGCGTGAGTGCCGGTGGGGAAGGTCTGGGCAAAGGTCAGTTTTGCGCGGCTTTGGTGCACGTGCCGGTCGAGCGCTTCAGGACTGTTCACGCCAGCCTGTTGCAAGCCATGGGACAGGTTCAGGCTCTGGCCATTCTGGTTCAGGCCCATCAGCACCGCCATGTCGGTCGGGGCGACGCCGCCGATGCCAAGGTGTACCGCATAAATCAGCCCGTACAGGCTGTGCGCGGCATCCAGTTCGCCGCTGACCAGTTTGTCGCGCAGGTTGGCCCATGACGCCTGGCGCTTGAGGTTCAGGGTCAGGCCGTAGGGCTGGGCGAAGCCCTGGGTGGCGGCGACCACCACCGAGGCGCAGTCGCTCAGCGCCATGAAGCCGAGATTGATCGCACTTTTTTCCGGCGCATCGCTGCCGTTGACCCAGGCCAGAGGCCCCAAGGACGTTTCGTTCATACGCTACCTCAAAAAAAACGCCGTCCCGGATTCTGCGCAGGCAAAACCCGGGGACGACGCCATTGTCCTGGCCTGCGCGCCGTCATTGGTCGGCAGACTGATGAGCAGGGCGGTGCAAGGCATATGCCAGTCGCCTGATTCGCGCAGGCGCCTCGCGCCGGGGGACGATGCCCGGCTATAATCGCCGCCTCTTTTCGCCGCCCGAGTCATTGCCGCCCATGTACACCCTGGCCCGTCAGCTGTTGTTCAAACTTTCCCCGGAAACCTCCCACGATCTGTCGCTGGATCTGATCGGCGCGGGTGGACGTTTGGGCCTCAACGGCTTGCTGTGCAAGGCGCCGGCGAAAATGCCGGTGACCGTCATGGGGCTGGAGTTTCCGAACCCGGTAGGGCTGGCGGCAGGTCTGGACAAGAACGGCGCGGCCATCGACGGCTTTGCGCAACTGGGTTTCGGCTTTGTCGAAATCGGCACCGTGACCCCGCGTCCGCAGCCGGGCAACCCGAAACCACGGATCTTCCGCCTGCCGGAAGCCGAGGCGATCATCAACCGCATGGGCTTCAACAACCTTGGCGTGGATAACCTGCTGGCGCGGGTCGCTGCGGCAAAATACAAAGGCGTGCTGGGCATCAATATCGGCAAGAACTTCGACACCCCGGTCGAGCGTGCGGTCGACGATTACCTGATCTGCCTGGACAAGGTTTACGCCCACGCCAGCTACGTCACCGTCAATGTCAGCTCGCCAAACACCCCGGGCCTGCGCAGCCTGCAGTTCGGTGATTCGCTCAAGCAATTGCTCGCTGATCTGGCCACACGCCGCGCCGAACTGGCGTTGCGTCACGGCAAGCATGTGCCGCTGGCGATCAAGATCGCGCCGGACATGACCGACGAAGAAACTGCGCAGGTTGCCCAGGCGTTGATCGAAACCGGCATGGACGCGGTCATCGCCACCAACACTACCCTGAGCCGTGTCGGTGTCGAAGGCATGGAGCATGGCGACGAGGCGGGCGGTCTGTCCGGCGCGCCGGTGCGTGAGAAGAGCACCAATACCGTGAAGGTCCTGGCGGGCGAATTGGCCGGGCGTTTGCCGATCATTGCTGCGGGCGGGATTACCGAAGGTAAACATGCAGCGGAGAAGATCACCGCCGGTGCAAGCCTGGTGCAGATCTATTCGGGCTTCATCTACAAAGGCCCGGCGCTGATTCGTGAATCGGTGGATGCGATCGCTGCGTTGCGCAAATAACCCGGTCCCCGTAGGAGCTGCCGAAGGCTGCGATCTTTTGATCTTGCTTTTGATTCTAAAAAAACAAGATCAAAAGATCGCAGCCTTCGGCAGCTCCTACACGAGATATGTGTCAGCCACACCGGCATTAAAAAGGGCTCCTCGAAGGAGCCCCTGGGCCGTAGCCCGCCGTCCGGGAAGGACGTGCGTGGTTAATTCAATGCAGATTCAGATTGTCGTGTCGGAATAAATGCCCTGTGTCAGCCGACGGCGTGAAGTTCGTTGAGTCTGTGGATTCCCGCAGTGCCGGTCATACCGTCCCAGTTGTCGCCGCGTCCTTCTCGCCAGCCGTTGATCCAGGCTTGACGTACCGACGGTAGAGTAAATGGGCAAAGCTCACGGGATTTGCCACCAACGCCATATTGATATCCGCGCAAAAATGCTCTTTCCAACGGATCACGCTTAAGTCTTCTCATAGGGTGTTTCCCTCACTTGTTGACTGTAGTGTCGCGTTGACCTCAATTGAGGTCTGGCAGAAAAAACCTGCCATCGTGCGGCTCGCTGCCGGCGTGGCGAGCCAAGGTGTTGACGCCGTTGCGACGTCAACCTGTGCTCAGTTCTAACCAATGAGTCACATCGAGGGAATGATCGTTTTGTCATAAGCACGTAACGGAAAGGATGCTATGGCGATAAGTAACTGCGTATTTATTCAACGATCATTGCGCAAACCCCGGTATGATCGGCGCCCCGCTGACTCAGGGGGTTAATCCTTTAGTGAGAATGACCCACGTTTGCGCTTGGGTAATATTCGACGAAGGGTCGCTTTCAGTCTTTTTGTTGCACCAACTTTTTTATCTGTCCCGGCATCTAAGCTCTTTTAACCCGAGCAGCGGGGATGGAACGGCACACCTTCGTGCCACGCGGGCGCTCTTTCAGAAAAGCGCCTGATTGAAAACCGGGTCGGCAATGCGTTGTCGGCCCACTAGCCAAAGGCTCTGGAATTACCATGTCCGATCGTTTCGAACTCTTCCTCACTTGCCCCAAAGGCCTTGAAGGCCTGCTCATCGAGGAAGCCGTCGGGCTTGGCCTTGAAGAAGCGCGCGAGCACACCTCCGCCGTGCGTGGCATGGCGACCATGGAAACCGCCTATCGCCTGTGCCTCTGGTCGCGTCTGGCCAACCGCGTGTTGCTGGTGCTCAAGCGTTTCCCGATGAAGGACGCCGAAGACCTTTACCACGGCGTGCTCGACATCGACTGGCAGGATCACATGCTCAGCGACGGCACCCTGGCCGTCGAATTCAGCGGCCACGGCTCGGGCATCGACAACACCCACTTCGGCGCGCTGAAAGTCAAAGACGCCATCGTCGACAAACTGCGCACGCCGCAGGGCGATCGTCCATCCATCGACAAACTCAACCCGGACCTGCGCATTCACCTGCGTCTGGATCGCGGCGAAGCAATTCTGTCCCTCGACCTCTCCGGCCACAGCCTGCACCAGCGCGGCTACCGCCTGCAGCAGGGCGCGGCGCCGCTGAAGGAAAACCTCGCCGCCGCCATCCTGATTCGTTCCGGCTGGCCGCGTATTGCCGCCGAGGGCGGCGCGCTGGCTGACCCGATGTGCGGTGTCGGTACGTTTCTCGTTGAAGCGGCGATGATCGCCGCCGACATGGCGCCGAACCTGCGTCGCGAGCAATGGGGCTTTACCGCGTGGCTCGGTCACGTGCCGGCGCTGTGGAAAAAACTCCATGAAGAAGCCGTTGAACGTGCCGCCGCCGGTCTGGCCAAGCCACCGCTGTGGATTCGTGGTTATGAAGCCGACCCACGTCTGATTCAGCCAGGCCGCAACAACGTTGAACGTGCCGGCCTGAGCGAATGGATCAAGATCTACCAGGGCGAAGTGGCGACATTCGAGCCGCGTCCGGATCAGAACCAGAAAGGTCTGGTGATCTGTAACCCGCCGTACGGCGAGCGTCTCGGTGACGAAGCGAGCCTGCTGTATCTCTACCAGAATCTGGGCGAGCGTCTGCGTCAGGCCTGCCTGAACTGGGAAGCGGCGGTGTTCACCGGCGCGCCGGATCTGGGCAAGCGCATGGGTATCCGCAGCCACAAACAGTATTCGTTCTGGAACGGCGCGCTGCCGTGCAAACTGCTGCTGATCAAGGTTCTGCCCGATCAGTTCGTCACTGGCGAGCGTCGCACCCCGGAACAGCGTCAGGCCGAGCGCGAGCAAGCGGCTTACGATCAGACCCCGGACGAGCCGCAAGAGCGCAAGTTCAACAAGAACGGCAACCCGATCAAGCCGACGCCAGCACCGGCGCCAGTGATCGAACAACCGCGCCTGAGCGAAGGCGGGCAGATGTTTGCCAATCGCTTGCAGAAAAATCTCAAGGCGATGGGCAAGTGGGTCAAGCGTGAAGGTGTCGATTGCTACCGCGTCTACGATGCCGACATGCCGGAATACGCGATGGCCATCGACCTGTACCACGACTGGGTGCACGTTCAGGAATACGCCGCGCCGAAATCCATCGACCCGGAAAAGGCTTCGGCGCGTATGTTCGACGCCTTGGCGGCCATTCCGCAGGCGTTGAACGTCGACAAGAACCGCGTGGTGGTCAAGCGCCGCGAGCGGCAGAGCGGCACCAAGCAGTACGAGCGTCAGGCGGCGCAGGGCAAGTTCGTCGAGGTCAATGAAGGTGGCGTGAAGTTGCTGGTCAACCTCACCGACTATCTCGACACCGGCCTGTTCCTCGATCACCGTCCGATGCGCATGCGTATCCAGAAAGAGGCGGCCGGCAAGCGCTTCCTCAATCTGTTCTGCTACACCGCGACCGCCAGCGTGCACGCGGCCAAGGGCGGCGCGCGCAGCACCACCAGCGTCGACCTGTCGAAAACCTATCTGGACTGGGCGCGGCGCAACCTGTCGCTGAACGGTTTCTCGGACAAGAACCGTCTGGAGCAGGGCGACGTCATGGCGTGGCTGGAAAGCAGCCGCGACGAGTACGACTTGATCTTCATCGACCCGCCGACGTTCTCCAATTCCAAGCGCATGGAAGGCATCTTTGATGTGCAGCGCGACCAGGTGCAGTTGATCGACCTGGCAATGGCGCGGCTGGCACCGGGTGGCGTGCTGTATTTCTCCAACAACTTCCGCAAGTTCCAGTTGGAGGAAAACCTCGCCGAGCGTTATGCGGTCGAGGAAATCAGTGCGCAGACCATTGATCCGGATTTCGCCCGCAATACCAAGATCCACCGCGCCTGGAAAATCACGGCTCGTTGACGCTTACGCCGCTTGGATCCACAGAGCGTTGATTTTTAAAGGCTCGGTGGATCCAGCGGTGCTAGCTAAATTAGTGGCTAATAGCTATAACTCACACACCGCCAATGGGGTTTTTCCCGGGAATCTGGCGGAGTGAGTCGTGCTTATGCCGTTGCACCCCGTGCGCCCGAAAATCCTCGGTTTCATCAGCGAAGACGTCTCAGCCTGGCTGGTCGCTTTGCTGGTATTGCTTGCCGGCGGGATTCTCACCGGGCTGCTCGCATGGGGCACCTTCAACCAGTTTCAGCAACAATCGCGTCAGCGCTTTCAACTGCTGGCCAATGAACGCTACAGCCGCATCGCCGAACGTTTTCAGGACCAGGAGCAACGTCTCGATGGTCTGCGCCGGTTCTTCGCCAACTCCGAATCGGTGTCCCGCGCCGAATTCGACGGTTACTCCCGCCCCTTGTTACTGCGCACCCAAGCCTATACCTACGCGCCGCGAGTCAGCGGTGCCGAACGGGCCGCGTTCGAACAGCAGGTGCGTGATGAAGGCCTGAGCAATTTCACCATTCGCGAACTGGACGCCAAAGGCGAATTGCAACTGGCGCCGCCGCGCGACGAATACGTGCCGGTGCTCTACACGCAAACCCAAAGCCGACTGGCGCCACCGCTGGGCTACGATCTACTCGCCCAACCCTTGCGCCGCGAAACCCTGCAACGCGCCGACCAGCTCGGCAGCATGGCGGTGTCGCAACCGATGCATCTGGTCGGCATCGAGTCCTCCTACGCGCGTGGGGTTTTGCTGCTGGCACCGGTCATTCGCGCTGGCGAGTCGCAGCCGTTCGGTTACGTGATGGCGGTGATCAGCATGCGCCAGCTGCTCGCCGACGGTCTGCCCGATGCCCTGCACGATTATCTGTCGGTGCGGATTCTCGACTTGTCGACCCAGGGGCAGCACGAGGCGTTGTTCGAATCGACCAACGAGGCGGTGCCCGGTGATCTGGCGGCGACGCGTTTGCTGCGCATGGCCGATCACGACTATCAGGTCGATATCCTGCCAAGCTACGCGTTCATGCAGGCTAACCATTCTTCGGTGGGCAGTGTGATCATTCTGGGCGGCTTGCTCAGCGCGCTGCTCAGTGCCTTGCTTTACGTGCTGGTCAGTCAGCGCCAGCGCGCGGTGCGGCTGGTCGAGGTGCGCACCCAGGAACTGCACGAGCGCGAGCAGGAACTGCGCGGCACCCACGGCCAATTGCGCGGTGTGCTGAATGCCGCCACTCAGGTCGCGATCATCGCCACCGACCTGCGCGGGGTGATCAACACCTTCAACCCCGGCGCTGAGCAAATGCTCGGCTACAGCAGCGCCGAAGTCGTGGGGCGGATGACCCTGGAAAACCTGCATTTGCCCCGCGAGCTGGCGGCGCGTTCCGCCGAGTTGAGCGCGCGCTACGGCAAAAGTATTCCGACCTGCCACGCGATGCTGGTCGAGGGCGGCGAGGTCGGCGGCCATGAAGCGCGCGAGTGGACGCTGGTGCGCAGCGACGGCAGTCATCTGCCGGTGAACATGCTTGCTACGCCGGTACTCGACGAGCAGGGCCTGTGGGTCGGGCATCTGGCGATCTGCATCGACATCACTGAACGCAAGCGCGTTCACGAAGTACTGGCGGCGCGGGACATTCTGCTAAAGAAGCTCAGCGCCCATGTTCCCGGTGGCATCTATCAGTTCAAGATGGAGTTCGACGGACGTTTCAGCGTGATCTACGCCAGCGACGGCATCCGCGAGATCTACGAGCTGGAGCCGGACGCGTTGCTGTTCGACGCCGAGGCGATCTTCAGCCGCATCCATCCGCAGGACGCCATTCGCGTGCGCTCATCGATCCGCGAGTCGGCGGAAAACCTCAGCCCCTGGCGCGAGGAGTACCGCGTGCAACTGCCCGAGCGCGGCCTGCGCTGGGTGCGCGGCGAGGCGACACCGGAAGAGCTGCCGGGCGGCGGGGTGCTGTGGCACGGCTACATCTCCGATATCTCCGATCTCAAACGCGTGGAAGAAGAATTGCGTGCGTTGTCGATCACCGATTCGCTGACCGGCATTCACAATCGTCGCTATTTCCAGGAACGCCTGACCACCGAAATGGCCCGGGTCGAGCGTGGCGGCGGTGAGTTGTCGGTGATCATGCTCGACATCGACCACTTCAAACGCATCAACGATCAGTTCGGCCACGCCGTCGGCGACCGCGTGCTGCAGGCAGTCTGCGAGCGGATCGGCCATCGCCTGCGTCGCACCGACGTGTTCTGCCGTTTGGGCGGCGAAGAGTTCATGGTGCTGTGCCCGGACATCGACGGCGAGCACGCGTACATGCTGGCGATGGAGTTGTGGGAAGGCCTTCGCAGCGCGCCGGTGGACGTAGTTGGCGTGGTCACCGCCAGCTTCGGCATCGCCAGCTGGCGCCCGGGTGAGGGCGCGGATGCGTTGTTGCTGCGCGCGGACTCAGGGGTTTACGCAGCGAAGCAGAATGGCCGGGATCGGGTTGAGCGGGAGTTAGGTTAGATCAAAAGATCGCAGCCTTCGGCAGCTCCTACAGGGTTATGCGGACACCTGTAGGAGCTGCCGAAGGCTGCGATCTTTTGCTTTTGAGGGTTACAGCACCGAAGCGGTCTGCGGCAGTTTCGGCTGTTTGTACAGATCCAGCAGCACCTGATCGAGCACCGACGAGGCGCCGAACGGGGCCTTGTCGTTGAGGATCGCTACCACCGCCCAGGTATTGCCGTTCACGTCACGGCTGAAACCGGCGATGGCGCGCACGGTGTTCAGGGTGCCGGTCTTGACGTGGGCTTCACCGCGCATTGCCGTGGTTTTCAGGCGTTTGCGCATGGTCCCGTCGGTACCGGCAATTGGCAGCGAGCTGATGTACTCGGCGGCGTACGGGCTGTGCCAGGCGGCCTGCAGCATGTTGGCCATCTCACGCGCGCTGACCCGCTCGGCCCGCGACAGACCGGAGCCATTCTCCATCACCAGATGCGGCGCGGTGATGCCTTTCTTTGCCAGCCATTGGCGGACCACGCGCTGCGCAGCCCGGGCGTCGTCACCGTCGGCATCGTTGCGGAAACGCTGGCCAAGGCTGAGGAACAGCTGCTGGGCCATGGTGTTGTTACTGTATTTGTTGATGTCGCGGATGATCTCGGCCAGATCCGGCGAATACGCGCGGGCGAGCAGTTTGGCGCCGCTCGGCGTTGGCGCCAGACGATCCTTGCCCTGAATGCTGCCACCCAGTTCCTTCCAGATCGCCCGAACGGCGCCGGCGGTGTAAGTCGCGTGGTCGAGCAGCGACAGGTAAGTCTGCGAGCTGCAGCCTTCGCCCAACTGGCCGCCGACGGTCACGGTCACGCTGCCATCGGCCTGCGGCACCGGGTTGTAGCGCACGCCGCCGGTGCATTGCTTGGACGGCAGCGCCTTGACGGTGTTTTCGATACGAATGCTGGCAATCGGCGGCTCCACCGAAATCAGCACGCGGCCACCGTCATTGCGCGCGACGAAGCGCAGGGCCTTGAGGTTGACCAGCAGCGAGTCGGGCTTGACCAGAAACGGCTTGTTGTCGTCGTTGCCGTCATCGTTGAATTCCGGCAGTTGCGGCTGCACGAAGAAGTTGCGGTCGAGGATCAGGTCGCCGGTGATTTGGGTCACGCCGTTGGCGCGCAGGTCGCGCATCAGCAGCCAGAGTTTCTCCATGTTCAGCTTCGGGTCACCGCCACCCTTGAGGTAAAGGTTGCCGTTGAGAATGCCGCCGTTCAGGTCGCCATCGGTGTAGAACTCGGTTTTCCACTGATGGTTGGGGCCGAGCATTTCCAGCGCCGCGTAAGTGGTGACCAGTTTCATTGTCGAGGCCGGATTGACCGAGACGTCGGCGTTGAACACGGTCGGCGTGCCCGGACCGTCGAGCGGCACCATCACCAGCGACAGCGCAGTGGGCTGCAGCTTGCTGGCCTTGAGGGCTTTTTCGACGTTCGGGGTGAGGGAAGTGTTGATGGTGGCAGCGGAGACAGGCAGGGCCAGAGGCAGAAGAAGGCCGGCGAGAAACAGTGGACGCAACGATTTGATCATATGCAATAAAACCCTGCAAAAGAGGGGAAAAAAGACGAGGACATGGATGAAAAGGCCCTCAGTGGTAACGAAAGTGTCGGCATTATGCCCCAAGCTGTAACAGCTTGTGCCGTGTCGGGGCCGGCCAAATGGTTATTTTTTTACAGGCGGTCGGCCGCAGCGGCCAGAGAGTCGGGCAATCGCTGGCTTAAACTGGTAAAGTGCCGGCCGTTATTACTTAAGAGGATTGTTCCAATGGCGACTAACCGTTCCCAGCGTCTGCGCAAAAAACTGTGCGTTGATGAATTTCAAGAGCTGGGTTTCGAACTGAACCTGGACTTCAAAGAAGACTTGTCCGAAGAAGCCATTGACGCTTTCCTCGAAGCATTCATCAAAGAAGCCATGGAAGCCAACGGTCTGGGTTATGTTGGCGGCGACGACTTCGGTCTGGTATGCCTGCAGAAGCGTGGCTCGGTCAACGAAGAGCAGCGCACTGCCGTTGAAGCCTGGCTGAAAAACCGTAGCGAACTGACCGGTATGACCGTTAGCCCGCTGCTGGACGTGTGGTATCCGGAAAAGCCGATCAACGCGGCCAAGTGATACTGAAAAAACGGCGACCTTAGGGTCGCCGTTTTTTTTCGTGTATCAAAAGATCGCAGCCTCGTTTTACTCGTCAGCTCCTACAGGGGAACGCGATCTCCTGTAGGAGCTGCCGAAGGCTGCGATCTTTGCTTCTAGGCTTTACGCCAATTCAAGATCACCAGCGTCAAAACCCCCGCAACAATCCCCCAGAACGCCGAACCAATGGAAAACAGCGTCAACCCCGACGCCGTGACCATAAAGGTGATCAACGCCGCTTCACGTTCTTTCACCTCAGTCATGGCAATGCTCAAGCCATTGATGATCGAGCCGAACAACGCCAGCGCGGCAATCGACAGCACCAGTTCTTTCGGCAACGCCGCAAACAATGCCGCCAACGTGGCGCCGAACACCCCGGCGATCCCGTAAAACACCCCGCACCACACCGCTGCGGTGTAGCGCTTGTTGCGATCTTCGTGGGCATGCGGGCCGGTGCAGATGGCCGCGCTGATGGCCGCGAGGTTGATACCGTGGGAGCCGAACGGCGCCAGCAACAGCGAGGCGATGCCGGTGGTAGTGATCAGTGGCGAGGCCGGGACGTTGTAGCCATCGGCACGGAGCACGGCGATGCCGGGCATGTTCTGCGAGGTCATCGCCACCACGAACAGCGGAATGCCGATGCTGATGGTAGCGGCCAGGGAGAAGTGCGGCGTGGTCCAGACCGGGGTCGCCACTTCCAGATGAAAGCCGCTGAAATCCAGCAACCCCATAAAGCCCGACAGCGCAGTGCCGAGCAGCAGCGCCGCGAGCACGGCATAGCGTGGTGACAGGCGCTTGACTACCAGATAGGTGAAGAACATCCCCAGCACCAGCCCGGTACGGTGTTGCGCGGCGACGAAGATTTCGCTGCCGATCTTGAACAGAATCCCTGCCAGCAGAGCTGCCGCCAAAGAGGCCGGGATCTTTTTCACCAGCCGTTCGAAGCTGCCGGTCAGGCCGCAGATCGTCACCAGTAACGCGCACGTGATGTAGGCGCCGATCGCCTCGCCGTAACTGACGCCGCCCAGGCTGGTGATCAGCAACGCTGCGCCGGGTGTCGACCAGGCGATGGTGATCGGCGTGCGATAGCGCAGCGACAGGCCAATCGAACACACCGCCATGCCGATCGAAATCGCCCAGATCCACGAGGAAATCTGCCCGCTGCTCAGGCCGGCGGCTTGCCCGGCCTGGAACATCAGCACCAGCGAACTGGTGTAACCGGTCATCATCGCGATGAAACCGGCAACGATGGCGGAAGGCGAAGTATCGGCCAGCGGGCGCAGGCGCGAGTGGGTGGCGTCGGTCATGACGGCGGTGTTCCTTATACCAATGGAGATGTCCGCCACAACACATCCCCTGTAGGAGCTGACGAAGGCTGCGATCTTTTGACTTTGATTTTAAGAAGCAAGATCAAAAGATCGCAGCCTTCGGCAGCTCCTATAGGGTGGGTGGTGTTAAAGCAGCGGATTCTGCGATCAAGCCTAAACTCAAACGTAACCCACCGTTGCAATACAGCCGAAGTCGCAAACAGCCGTACAGTCGTGTTGCCACCATTCATTGTGTACAATCGCGCTGTTTTTTACGCGATACTTGCCAGCGACCTACTGTGCCGTATTACAGTCACGGTCTATTCGCCGCAGTTTTCCCGACTCGAGTGCCCATGAACGAACAGTTGCAACCCCTCAAGAAACAACCGCGAGCAGGCAAAGCCGGCCGCAGCGGAACCCAGGACGATATTGTCTACGCGCATATCTTCGAGGCCATCCTCGAACAGCGTCTGGCGCCCGGCACCAAGTTGAGCGAAGAAGCGCTGGGGGAAATCTTCGGGGTCAGCCGCACCATCATTCGCCGCGCGCTGTCGCGTCTGGCCCATGAAGGCGTGGTGCTGTTGCGGCCGAACCGTGGTGCCGTCGTTGCCAGCCCGAGCGTTGAAGAGGCGCGTCAGGTGTTTCTCGCCCGGCGTCTGGTCGAGCGGGCGATCACTGAATTGGCGGTGCAGCATGCCACGGCCGAGCAGATCGCCGAACTGCGGCAGATGGTCAATGACGAACGCGACAGCTTCTCCCGTGGCGATCGCGGCGCCGGTATTCGGCTGTCGGGCGAATTCCACCTGAAACTGGCGGAAGCGGCCATGAACGCGCCGTTGATCAGCTTCCAGCGCAGCCTGGTGTCGCAGACTTCATTGATCATCGCCCAGTACGAAAGCGGCAACCGCTCGCATTGCTCGTACGATGAACACACGCAGTTGATCGACGCAATCGAGAAACGCGACGGCGAGCTGGCGGTGAACCTGATGATGCATCACATGGATCACATCGACAGCAAGCTCAACCTCGACGAGGAAGGCGCGTCGGATGATCTGCATGCGGTGTTTTCGCATTTGTTGCAGACCAAAAAGCCGGGGCGTGCAGCGGCCAAGCTCTGATCTGAAACCGAGTCGCGGCTTTCGCGAGCAGGCTCGCTCCCACAGGGGAATGCATTTCAAAGGTGGGAGCGAGCCTGCTCGCGAAGACAACCTGACCGGCAACAAAAATCCCCCGGGGTAAACACCACCGGGGGATTTTTTATGCCTCGGGAAAACCTAACGCTGGTGCACCAGCGCCCCCGCAGCGTAAGTCTGCTGCACCGTCCGGTCATCACCCAAGGTCATCAACACAAACAACGTCTCGGCAATGTTATTGGACTGCTTCAAGCGATAGCTCAGCAGCGGCGTAGCGTTGTAATCCAGTACCAGGAAGTCGGCATCGGAGCCCGGTTGCAGGTTGCCGATCCTGTCTTCCAGGCGCAGCGCCCGCGCGCCCCCGAGGGTTGCCAGATACAGCGACTTGAACGGGCTCAACCGCGCGCCCTGCAGTTGCATGACCTTGTAGGCTTCGTTGAGGGTTTGCAGCAGCGAGAAACTGGTACCGCCGCCGACGTCGGTACCGAGGCCGACATTGAGTTTGTGCTTCTCGGCCATCGGCAGGTTGAACAGGCCGCTGCCGAGGAACAGGTTCGAGGTCGGGCAGAACGAGATCGCCGAGCCGGTTTCTGCCAGTCGCGCGCATTCTTCGTCACACAGGTGCACGCCGTGGGCGAATACCGAGCGTTCGCCGAGCAACTGGTAGTGATCGTAGACGTCGAGGTAGCCCTTGCGCTCCGGGAACAGTTCCTTGACCCACTCGATTTCCTTGAGGTTTTCGCTGATGTGGGTCTGCATGTACAGATCCGGATATTCCGTCAGCAATTGCCCGGCCAGGGTCAGTTGTTCCGGGGTGCTGGTCGGTGCGAAACGCGGCGTCACCGCATAGTGCAAGCGACCCTTGCCGTGCCAGCGCTCGATCAACGCCTTGCTGTCGACATAGCTGGATTCAGCAGTGTCGACCAGATAGTCCGGGGCATTGCGGTCCATCATCACCTTGCCGGCGATCATGCGCAGGTCGAGCTTCTCGGCCGCTTCGAAGAACGAATTGACTGACTGCGGATGCACACTGCCGAACACCAGCGCCGTGGTGGTGCCGTTGCGCAGCAGTTCCTTGATGAAAATATCCGCCACTTCGTCGGCGTGGGCCTTGTCGCCAAACTGGCTTTCGCAGGGGAAGGTGTAGGTGTTCAGCCAGTCGAGCAGTTGCTCGCCATAGGAGCCGACCATGCCGGTCTGCGGCAGGTGAATGTGTGTGTCGATGAAGCCCGGGGTGATCAGCGCGTCCTGATAATGGTTGATCTCGATATCCGCCGGCAGGGTTGGCAGCAGTTCGCTGGCGTGGCCGAGGGCACTGATCTTGCCGTCGTCGACCACCAGCAGGCCGTCCTCGAAATATTCATAGGAGGCTTCAATGCCGACTTCGGCAGGGTCGGCGATGCTGTGCAGGATGGCGGCGCGGTAGGCTTTGCGAGTCAGAGGCATGAGGGTTCTCTAATCAGTTTGAGGCTTTGAGTTTGGCGGACTGGCTGCGGCGTGAGGCGGGCAGCAATCGGGCAATCGGTTCGGCGCGGGCGCTGTGCTGGCCGAAGTTGGCGTTATAGGTAGCGATGATTTCACCGGCGATGGAGATGGCGATTTCCACAGGCAGTTTGCCTTTGACTTCGCCGATGCCCATCGGGCAGCGCATGCGCTGCACCACGCTCGGGTCGAAACCGCGATCACGCAAACGGTGTTCGAATTTGGCGCGTTTGGTTTTCGAGCCGATCAGGCCGAACCAGGTGAAATCGTTGCGCTTGAGAATCGCGGCGGTCAGCTCCAGATCGAGCTGATGATTGTGGGTCATGACGATGCAGTAGCTGCCGGCAGGCAGGTCATCGACTTCATCCACCGGCTCTTCGCTGACGATTTTACGCACGCCGTGGGGGATGTGTTCAGGGAACTCGGCCTCGCGCGAATCGATCCAGCGCACCCGGCAGGGCAGGCTGGCCAGCAGCGGCACGAGCGCGCGACCGACGTGGCCGGCACCGAACACGGCAATCTGCGCCTGGACCTGGCCCATCGGTTCGAACAGCAACACCGTGGCGCCGCCGCAGCACTGGCCGAGGCTGGCGCCGAGGCTGAAGCGCTCCAGATGGGTGTCCTGCTTACCGCTGGCGAGCATCTCGCGGGCAATCTGCATGGCTTTGAATTCCAGATGTCCACCACCGATGGTGTCGAACAGGCGGTCGGCGCTGACGACCATTTTCGAGCCGGCGTTGCGTGGCGTCGAGCCAAGTTCTTCGATGATCGTCACCAGCACACAGGGCTCGCCCTGGTTCTGCAGGTCGGCGAGGGCGTCGATCCAGTTGTACATGTTTCACCTCGACATCTTCGTTGTCTGTGCCGGCCTCTTCGCGAGCAGGCTCGCTCCCACATTGGCAATGCATTCCAAATGTGGGAGCGAGCCTGCTCGCGAATGGCCGCGCCTCGGTCCTAGAGCGGAGCCAGCTCGGTTTCAGCTTCAACGGCTTTCACCGCTTTGAGCTGACGCATCTGCTCGCAGCCCCACAACACCCGCTCCGGCGTGGCCGGGGCGTCGATCTTCGGCTGGTGCTGATAATCACCGAGGCTCGCCACAGCGTCCTTGATCGCACACCACGCGGCGATGCCGAGCATGAATGGTGGTTCACCGACGGCTTTGGAGTGGAACACCGTGTCTTCCGGGTTCTTGCGGTTTTCCACCAGTTTCACCCGCAGATCCAGCGGCATGTCCGCCACGGCCGGGATCTTGTAGCTGGCCGGGCCATTGGTCATCAGCTTGCCCTTGTTGTTCCAGACCAGCTCTTCCATGGTCAGCCAGCCCATGCCCTGGACGAAACCGCCCTCGACCTGACCGATGTCGATCGACGGGTTCAACGAGGCGCCGACGTCATGCAGGATGTCGGTGCGCAGCATCTTGTACTCGCCGGTCAGGGTGTCGACGATCACTTCGCAGCAGGCCGCGCCGAAAGCGAAGTAATAGAACGGACGGCCCCGCGCCTGACTGCGGTCGTAATAGATTTTCGGGGTCTTGTAGAAGCCAGTGCTCGACAGCGAGACCTGATTGAAATACGCCTGCTGGATCAGCGCTTCGAACGTCAGGATCTGCTCGCGGACCCGCACGTGGCCATTGCGGAATTCGACGTCTTCTTCGCTGACCTTGTAGTGCCGCGCGGCGAATTCGACCAAACGTTGCTTGATGGTCTGTGCTGCGTTCTGCGCGGCTTTGCCGTTCAGGTCAGCGCCGCTGGAGGCCGCGGTCGGCGAGGTGTTCGGTACTTTGTCGGTGTTGGTCGCAGTGATCTGCACACGGTCGATTTCCACCTGGAACACTTCCGCCACGACCTGCGCGACTTTGGTGTTCAGGCCCTGACCCATTTCCGTACCGCCGTGGTTCAGGTGGATGCTGCCGTCGGTGTAGATGTGGATCAGCGCACCGGCCTGGTTCAAGAAGCTCGCGGTGAAGGAAATGCCGAATTTCACCGGAGTCAGCGCCAGGCCTTTTTTCAGGATCGGGCTGTTGGCGTTGTAGCGGCGGATCGCTTCGCGGCGCTCGGCGTACTGGCTGCTTTCTTCCAGTTCGGCGGTCATCTCTTCGAGCATGTTGTGCTCGACGGTCTGGTAGTAGTGGGTGACGTTGCGCTCGGTCTTGCCGTAGTAGTTGGCCTTGCGCACCGCCAGCGGATCGAGCTTGAGATGCCGGGCGATCGCATCCATCACTTCTTCGATGGCGACCATGCCTTGCGGGCCACCGAAGCCACGGTAAGCGGTGTTCGAGGCGGTGTTGGTCTTGCAGCGGTGACCGTTGATGGTCGCATCGCCGAGATAGTAGGAGTTGTCCGAGTGGAACATCGCCCGATCAACGATCGAGGCGGACAAGTCCGGCGAGCAGCCACAGTTGCCAGCCAGCTCCATGTTGATCCCGTGCAGACGGCCGCTGCTGTCGAAACCGACGTCGTATTCAACGTAGAACGGGTGGCGCTTGCCGGTCATCAGCATGTCTTCGACGCGCGGCAGGCGCATCTTGGTCGGCTGGCCGGTCAGGTGCGCGACTACCGCGCACAGGCACGCCGGGCTCGCGGCCTGGGTTTCCTTGCCACCGAAACCACCGCCCATGCGGCGCATGTCGACGACGATTTTGTTCATCGACACGTCGAGCACTTCGGCGACCAGTTTCTGTACTTCGGTCGGGTTCTGCGTCGAGCAGTAGACGATCATCCCGCCATCTTCGGTGGGCATCACCGAGGAGATCTGCGTCTCCAGATAGAAGTGCTCCTGGCCGCCGATGTGCAGCGTGCCCTGAATGCGGTGTTCAGCCGTGGCCAGTGCCGAAGCCGAATCGCCGCGTTGATGGGTGTGGCTGTCGAGCACGAAATGGCGTTTGCGCAGGGCTTCGACGACGTCGAGTACCGGTTCGAGATCTTCGTATTCGATGATCGCCGCCATCGCTGCTTTGCGCGCGGTTTCCAGGTCTTTCGCCGCGACCGCCAGCACCGGTTGGCCGACAAACTGCACGTCATCGATGGCCAGCAGCGGATCGCCCGGCATCAGCGGGCCGATGTCTTTCAGGCCCGGCACGTCTTCGTGGGTGATGACGATGCGCACGCCTTCGAAGGCGTAGCACGGCTGCGTGTCGATGCTGAGGATTTTCGCGTGGGCGCGGTCCGACAGGCGTGCATACAGGTGCAATTGGTTAGGGAATTCCAAACGGTCATCGATGTACTGCGCTTCACCGGACACGTGCTTGGCGGCGCTGTCGTGCTTGACGCTGCGGCCGACACCGGTGGTCAGGTCCTGGGCGAACAGTTCGGCCAATTCAGCTTGAGTCTTCTCTACGGCGTGATGGTTAGACATAAGCGGTCACCCGAGTCTCGATGTGCGGTGTTTGCAGTTCGATGAAGTATTTGCGCAGCAGGTTCTGCGCGCTGAGCAGGCGATATTCCTTGCTGGCGCGGAAGTCCGAGAGCGGTGTGAAATCTTCGGCCAGCGCGGCACAGGCGCGTTCGATCACGGCGTTGGTGAACGGCGCGCCTTGCAGCACGGCTTCGCAGTGCGCAGCGCGTTTCGGAATCGCCGCCATGCCGCCGAAGGCCACCCGGGCGTCGGCGATCACGCCGTTTTCCACGCGCAGATTGAACGCAGCACAGACGGCGGAGATGTCGTCGTCGAGACGCTTCGACACTTTATAGGCGCGGAACAACTGCTCGGCGCTGGCGCGCGGGACGATGATTTTTTCGATGAATTCGCTTTCCTGGCGCGCGGTGACGCGATAGTCGATGAAGTAATCTTCCAGGTTCAAGGTGCGGCGGGCCTCGCCTTTGCACAACACGATCTGCGCGCCGAGGGCGATCAGCAGCGGTGGCGAGTCACCGATCGGCGAGGCGTTGCCGATGTTGCCGCCGAGGGTGCCCTGGTTGCGGATTTGCAGCGAAGCGAAGCGGTGCAGCAGTTCGCCGAAGTCCGGATATTCGGCATTCAACGCCTCGTAGCAGTCGGAGAGGGCGGTGGCGGCGCCGATTTCGATGCGGTCATCGAAGGTTTCGATGCGCTTCATTTCGGCGACGTTGCCGACGTAGATCATCACCGGCAGGGTGCGGTGGAACTGGGTGACTTCCAGTGCCAGGTCAGTGCCGCCGGCGAGCAGTCGGGCTTGTGGATAAGCGTCGTAGAGGTCGGCCAGGTCAGCGATGGTCAGCGGCACCAAGCAGCGTTTGTCACCGCTGTTGAGTTCACCGATATCGGTCGGCGCGATAGCCTTGAGGCGGGCGATTGTTTCGGCTTCACGGGCGTCGAACTGATCCGCTGGTTTGGCGCAGCAGGATTGTTCGGCAGCGGCGAGAATAGGCCGGTAGCCAGTGCAGCGGCAGAGGTTGCCGGCGAGCGCTTCGTGAGCCTTGGCCTGATCCGGCGCATCGCTGTTCTTTTGCAGGGCGAACAGCGACATCACGAAACCGGGGGTGCAGAAGCCGCACTGCGAACCGTGGCACTCGACCATGGCTTTCTGCACGCTATGCAGTTCGCCCTTGTGCTTGAGGTCTTCGACGCTGATCAGTTGTTTGCCGTGCAAGGACGAGACGAAGGTCAGGCACGAATTGAGGCTGCGATAGCGAATGTGTTCACGGCCCGTGTCATCGGTCTGCAACTCGCCAACCACCACGGTGCAGGCGCCGCAGTCACCGCTGGCGCAACCTTCTTTGGTGCCGGGCTTGCCCACGTGTTCGCGCAGGTAATTGAGCACAGTCAGATTCGGGTCCAGGGCGTGCTCGCTACGGAGTTCCTGGTTAAGTAAAAACTGGATCACGGAAGGCCTCGCAGACTCATTATTGTTGTTAACCGACGTGAACCGAATTTAGCAGGTCTGACTTTTCGGTCAATGGTTTTCTGACTTAAAGGTCAGGAAAACCCGTTTCGTCGATCAACAGCGTGTCTATTCAGTATTGACCTTCATCGGTCACTGCGCTTTTTTGCGGGATTCGTGCCAAAAACCGCTGAGTGGGCACTCCGCCATGACCGTGCATTTGCGCTACACTGCGCCGCTTGTGCAGATCGATAGAGTTTGAAGGACAACCATGACGTTCAAGGCGCCGGACAGCCTCGCCGAGCAAATCGCTCACCACCTCGCCGAACGCATCATTCGTGGCGAAATGAAGCCGGGAGAGCGCATCCAGGAACAGAAGGTCACGCTGGCGCTCAACGTCAGCCGCGGTTCGGTCCGCGAAGCCTTGCTGATCCTCGAGCGCCGTCACCTGATCGCGATCCTGCCGCGTCGTGGCGCCCACGTTACCGAGCTGACGCCGCACAAGGTGCAGAGCCTGTGCACGTTGATGAGCGAGCTGTACATCCTGCTCGGCAATTCCGTGGCCAACGGCTGGCAAGTGCAGTCGGACATGGCGCCGTTCGTGCAGATCCAGCAGCGCCTGACCGCCAATTACGAGCGCGGCGATATCCGCAGCTTCGTCGATGACAGCTTCGCGGTGATGCGTGCCGCCTATCCGTTCGCCAACAACCCGTACCTGCAAGAAACCGTCGAGAACCTCCAGCCGGCGATGAGCCGCGCCTACTTTCTGGCCCTCGAACAGCGCAAGGCGGAAATGAGCGAATTCCTCGAACTGTTCGAACGCTTGCTCGCCGCCGTACTCGCCCGTGATTTGCCGCAGATCCGCATCGTGCTCACGGCGTATGCCCAGCGCAGCTGCGATCTGGTGGTGTCTGCGCTGACGGTTGCCTGAGCGTGCGGCTGAAGTGCATCAAACTGGCGGGGTTCAAATCCTTCGTCGATCCGACCACGGTGAACTTCCCCAGTAACATGGCGGCGGTCGTCGGGCCGAACGGTTGCGGCAAGTCGAACATCATCGACGCCGTGCGCTGGGTGATGGGCGAAAGTTCGGCGAAGAACCTCCGTGGCGAGTCGATGACCGACGTCATCTTCAATGGCTCGACCAGCCGCAAACCGGTAAGCCAGGCGAGCATCGAACTGGTCTTCGACAACTCCGATGGCACGCTGCTAGGCGAATACGCCGCCTACGCGGAAATTTCCATCCGCCGCAAAGTCACCCGCGACAGCCAGACCACCTATTACCTCAACGGCACCAAATGCCGTCGGCGCGACATCACCGATATTTTCCTCGGCACCGGCCTCGGCCCGCGCAGCTACTCGATCATCGAACAGGGGATGATCTCCAAGCTGATCGAATCCAAGCCGGAAGACCTGCGTAACTTCATCGAAGAAGCCGCCGGCATCTCGAAATATAAAGAGCGCCGCCGCGAGACTGAAAACCGCATCCGCCGCACTCACGAAAACCTCGCCCGCCTCACCGACCTGCGCGAAGAGCTGGAGCGCCAGCTCGAACGTCTGCACCGTCAGGCCGAGGCGGCGAAAAAGTATCAGGAACTCAAGGCCGAAGAGCGTCAGCTCAAGGCGCAACTGTCGGCACTGCGCTGGCAGGATCTCAACGAGCAGGTTGGCCAGCGCGAGTCGATCATCGGCAACCAGGAAGTCAGTTTCGAAGCGTTGGTCGCTGAACAGCGTAACGCTGATGCGGCCATCGAACGCCTGCGCGACGGCCACCACGACCTGTCCGAGCGCTTCAATCTGGTGCAGGGGCGCTTCTATTCGGTCGGCGGTGATATTGCCCGGGTCGAGCAGAGTATCCAGCACGGCCAGCAGCGTTTGCGCCAGTTGCAGGACGATCTGAAAGAAGCCGAGCGCGCGCGTCTGGAAACCGAGTCGCACCTGGGTCACGACCGCACGTTGCTGCTGACCCTTGGCGAAGAGCTGGACATGCTCACGCCAGAACAGGAAGTCACCAGCGCCGCCGCCGAGGAAGCCGCTGCGGCCCTCGAAGAAGCCGAAACCACCATGCACGGTTGGCAGGAGCAGTGGGACGCTTTCAACCTGACCGCTGCCGAACCGCGCCGTCAGGCTGAAGTGCAACAGTCGCGGATCCAGCAGCTGGAAAGCAGCATGGAGCGCCTGGCCGACCGGCAGAAACGTCTCGCTGAAGAACGTGCGTTGCTGTCCGCCGACCCGGAAGACGCGGCGATCATGGCGCTCAACGAGCAGCTCGCCGAGTCCGAAGCGACCCTGGAAGATTTGCAAACCAGCGAAGAAGCGCAGGTCGAAAAGCTCGAACAACTGCGTCAGGAATTACAGCAAGCGTTGACCGCGCAGCAGCAGGCGCAGGGCGATCTGCAGCGGCTCAATGGGCGTTTGGCATCGCTGGAGGCCTTGCAGCAGGCCGCGCTCGATCCGGGCACCGGCACCGCCGAATGGTTGAAGGAACACAACCTCGCCGAGCGTCCGCGCCTGGCCGAGGGCCTTAAGGTCGAGGCCGGTTGGGAGCTGGCGGTGGAAACCGTGCTCGGCGCCGATCTGCAAGCGGTGCTGGTCGACGATTTCAGTGGCTTTGATTTGTCCGGTTTCACCCAGGGCGATCTGCGCCTGCTCAGCCCGGCCAGCGATGGCGTGCGAGTGGCGGGCAGTTTGCTGGACAAAGTCGAGGCGCAGATCGATCTGTCGCCGTGGCTTGGTCAGGTCAAACCGGTCGACAGCCTTGAGCAGGCACTGGCCTTGCGCGGCCAGTTGAGCGCCGGGCAAAGCCTGATCAGTCGCGATGGCTATTGGGTCGGTCGGCACTTCTTGCGCGTACGTCGCGCCAGCGAAGCGGAAAGCGGCATGCTCGCCCGGGGCCAGGAAATCGAAGACCTGCAACTGGAACGCGAAGAGCGCGAAGCCACGGTCGAGGCCATGGAAACCCGCCTGCAAACCTTGCGCGCGCAACAGCGCCAGCAGGAAAACGGCCGCGAACATCTGCGCCGCTTGCTGCAGGACGAAGCGCGCCAGCAAGGCGAACTGAAAGCGCAGTTGTCCGCTGGCAAAGCCAAGGCCGAACAACTGACCTTGCGCCGCACCCGTCTCGATGAAGAACTGGTCGAACTCGGCGAGCAGCGTGAGCTTGAGCACGAACAGGTCGGCGAAGCACGCATGCATTTGCAGGAAGCGCTGGACGCCATGGCGCTCGACACCGAGCAACGCGAGTTGCTGCTGGCCCAGCGCGACAGCCTGCGCGAGCGTCTTGATCGCGTGCGCCAGGAAGCGCGGCAGCACAAGGATCACGCCCACCAACTGGCGGTGCGTCTCGGCTCATTGCGCGCCCAGCATGACTCCACGCGTCAGGCGTTGGAGCGTCTGGAAATGCAGGCCGAGCGTCTGACTGAAAAGCGCGAACAGTTGAGTCTGAATCTGGAGGAGGGCGAGGCGCCGCTGGAAGAGCTGCGCCTCAAGCTCGAGGAGTTGCTCGACAAGCGCATGACTGTCGATGAGGAACTCAAGACTGCGCAGATCGCCCTGGAAGACGCCGATCGGGAATTGCGCGACGCGGAAAAACGCCGCACCCAGGCCGAACAGCAATCGCAGCTGATTCGCGGCCAGCTCGAACAGCAACGCATGGAATGGCAAGCCCTGACCGTGCGCCGCAAGGCTTTGCAGGATCAATTGCTTGAGGACGGCTACGATCTCAACGGCGTGCTCGCGACATTGACTGCCCAAGCCAGTGAACGCGAAGCCGAAGAAGAACTCGAACGCATCAACGCGCGCATTCAGCGCCTGGGTGCGATCAACCTCGCGGCCATCGACGAATACACGCAACAATCGGAGCGTAAACGTTATCTGGATGCGCAGGACGCCGATCTGGTCGAAGCGCTGGAGACTCTGGAAAACGTCATCCGCAAGATCGACAAGGAAACCCGCAACCGTTTCAAAGATACCTTTGATCAGATCAACGGCGGATTACAGGCACTTTTTCCGAAAGTTTTCGGTGGCGGGCGCGCGTATTTGGAACTGACGGGCGAAGATCTACTCGATACAGGGGTAACGATCATGGCGCAGCCGCCCGGGAAGAAGAACAGCACCATCCATTTGCTCTCCGGCGGCGAAAAAGCCCTGACTGCTCTGGCCCTGGTTTTTGCCATCTTCAAGTTGAACCCGGCGCCGTTCTGCATGCTCGATGAGGTTGACGCGCCACTGGATGACGCTAACGTTGGACGCTACGCACGCCTGGTCAAAGAGATGTCGCAGACCGTGCAGTTCATCTACATCACCCACAACAAGATCGCCATGGAAATGGCCGAGCAGTTGATGGGCGTGACCATGCATGAACCGGGTTGTTCGCGATTGGTGGCGGTGGATGTCGAGGAGGCGATGGCGATGGTGGACGCCTAGCGGCGCAGCTGCAAGTGACAAGCTCCAGGCTGCAAGTGGACGGCTTGTGGCTTGGAGCTTAAAGCTTGTAGCTGCGAAGCCTTTGATCGTGCTAGTTTAATGTCAATTTTTCGTATACGTGGGCAAAACGCCTGTCAGAACATAGAGTTGGCGCCACGTTTTAAAGCGGTTTACGCAGTGTAAACCCCTTATTTTTCAGCATTTTTTATAGAGGCACGGGATTACATGGAAATCGGTCTGCGCGAGTGGCTGATCGTCATCGGCATCATTGTGATAGCCGGTATTCTTTTCGATGGCTGGCGCCGTATGCGCGGCGGCAAGGGAAAGCTGAAATTCCGTCTCGACCGGAGCCTGTCCAATCTGCCGGACGAGGACACCAGCGCCGAGCTGTTGGGCCCGGCCCGCGTTCTGGATACGCACAAAGAGCCGCAACTGGACGAGCACGATCTGCCGTCGGTGAGCATGCCCAACCGCGAAGCCCGCGAGCCGCGTGAATCCGGTTCGAAGCGTGGCAAGCGTGGCAGCAACGGCCCGGCGCAGGGCGACCTGAACCTCGATCTGGATCTGGACGGCGGCCCGAGCTTCAGCAGCCGTGACGACGATTTCGCCGAAGACAGCAAGCCTGCCGCGGCCGTGGCGGAAAAAGATCAGCCGCAAGCCGAAGAAGTCCTGGTGATCAGCGTGATCTGCCGCGACCCGGCCGGCTTCAAGGGCCCGGCGCTGCTGCAGAACATTCTCGAAAGCGGCCTGCGTTTCGGCGAGATGGATATTTTCCACCGCCACGAAAGCATGGCCGGCAACGGCGAAGTGCTGTTCTCCATGGCCAACGCGGTCAAGCCGGGTATCTTTGATCTGGACGATATCGACCATTTCAGCACCCCAGCGGTGAGCTTCTTCCTCGGTCTGCCTGGCCCGCGTCATCCGAAGCAGGCCTTCGACGTGATGGTCGCGGCAGCGCGCAAGCTGTCCCAGGAACTGAACGGCGAACTGAAAGACGATCAGCGCAGCGTGCTGACCGCGCAGACGATCGAGCACTACCGTCAGCGTATCGTCGAATTCGAACGCCGCGCCCTGACTCAGAAGCGCTAAGGGCAAGATCAAAAGATCGCAGCCTTTGGCCTGTAGGAGCTGACGAGTGCTACGAGGCTGCGATCTTTTGGCCGCACCGCCGATAATGGAATAAAACTGGAGCAGCCTCGGCTGCTCTTTTGCTTTATGAGAGAACACCCATGACCGCCGCCAAAAACCGCATTCTAGAGCTGCGCGCTGAGCTGGATCAGCACAACTATCGCTATCACGTTCTCGACGAGCCGAGCATTCCGGATGCCGAGTACGACCGCTTGTTCCATGAGCTCAAGGCACTGGAAGCGGCCAACCCGGAACTGATCACCAGCGATTCGCCGACCCAGCGCGTCGGCAGCATGGCGCTGACTGCGTTCACTCAGGTGCGGCATGAAATCCCCATGCTCAGCCTCGGCAACGCCTTCGAAGAATCCGACATGCGCGAGTTCGATCGCCGGGTCAATGAAGGCCTCGACGTGCCGGCCGGCGATCTGTTTGGTGGCGGCGCGGCGGTGGAATACAGCTGCGAGCCGAAGCTCGATGGCCTGGCGGTCAGCCTGCTGTATCAGGATGGTTTGCTGGTGCGCGGCGCCACGCGGGGCGATGGCACCACCGGCGAAGACATCAGCGTCAACGTGCGCACCGTGCGCAATATTCCGCTGAAGCTGCACGGCGAAGGATGGCCGGCGACGCTGGAAGTGCGCGGTGAAGTGTTCATGTCCAAGGCTGGTTTCGAGCGCCTCAATGCTTCGCAACTGGAAATCGGCGGCAAGACCTTCGCCAACCCGCGCAACGCGGCAGCAGGCAGCCTGCGCCAGCTCGATTCGAAGATCACCGCCAACCGGCCGCTGGAATTCTGTTGCTACGGCATTGGCCAGGTGTCCCACGATATTGCCGACACCCACATCGGCAACCTCAAGCAGTTGCAGAAGTGGGGCATGCCGATCAGTCATGAACTGAAGCTGGCCAAGGGCATTGACGAATGCCTGGAGTATTACCGCGACATCGGCGCGCGCCGTGAGTCGCTGGCCTATGAAATCGACGGTGTGGTGTTCAAGGTCAACAGCATCGCCGACCAGCGTGAACTGGGCTTCCGTGCCCGCGAGCCGCGCTGGGCGATCGCGCACAAATTCCCGGCGATGGAAGAACTCACCGAGCTGCTCGACGTGGAATTCCAGGTCGGCCGCACCGGTGCGGTAACGCCGGTGGCGCGTCTGAAACCGGTGAAGGTCGCCGGCGTCACCGTGGCCAACGCCACATTGCACAACATGGACGAAGTGGCGCGTCTGGGCCTGATGATCGGCGACACGGTGATAATCCGCCGCGCCGGTGATGTGATTCCGCAAGTGGTGCAGGTAGTCACCGAGCGTCGCCCTGATGACGCGCGCCCGGTGGCCATTCCTGAAAGCTGCCCGGTGTGCGGCTCCCACGTAGAGCGCACGCAACTGGTCAAGCGCAGCAAGGGCAAGGAAACCTTCAGCGAAGGCGCGGTGTACCGCTGCGTCGGCCGACTGGCCTGTGGCGCGCAATTGAAGCAGGCGATCATCCACTTTGTTTCGCGTCGGGCCATGGATATCGAAGGCTTGGGCGACAAGAGCGTCGAGCAGCTGGTTGACGAGGGTCTGGTCAGTTCGCCGGCCGATCTCTATGCGCTGAAGTTCGACGACATCGTCGACCTGGAAGGCTTTGCCGAGGTGTCGAGCAACAAGCTGCTTAAGGCCATCGAAGACAGCAAGCGACCGAGCCTGGCACGTTTCATCTACGCCCTCGGCATTCCCGATGTCGGCGAAGAGACGGCGAAAGTGCTGGCGCGTTCGCTGGGTTCACTGGAGCGCGTGCAACAGGCCTTGCCGCATGTGCTGACCTACCTGCCGGACGTCGGCCTGGAAGTGGCGCACGAGATTCACAGTTTCTTTGAGGATGCGCACAACCAGCAGGTCATCACCGAACTGCTCGGCCATGGTCTGCAGATTCAGGATCAGGGCGAACTGGGTGCCGAATTCGCCGCCAGCACTACGCTGGGCGGCTTGCTCGACAAACTGCACATTCCGTTCGTCGGCCCCGGTGGTGCGCAGAAACTCGCCGACCGCTTTGGCTCGCTGGAAGCGGTGATGAATGCTGACTGGCTGGATATGCGTCAGGCGCTGCCGGAGAAACAGGCCAACTCGGTGCGGGATTTCTTCCAATCTGCTGAAAACCGGAAGCTTGCGGAAGATTCTGAGCGGCAGCTGCGCGATTTCGGCATGCACTGGCAGAGCGAGAAGAAAGTTGTCGAAGGGCTGCCATTGTCCGGCGAAACCTGGGTGCTGACCGGCAAGGTCGAACTGATGAGCCGGGACGTGGCCAAGGATCATCTGGAAAGCCTGGGTGCGAAGGTTGCCGGTTCCGTGTCGGCGAAAACTCATTGTGTAGTCGCGGGCCCCGGCGCCGGCTCCAAGCTGACCAAAGCCAATGAGCTGGGCGTGAAAGTGATGGACGAAGAAGCGTTTATCGCCTTCCTCAAAACCCACGGCGTCGCCGTTTAAGATCAAACATCGCAGCCTGCGGCAGCTCCTACAGGGCTAGTGTCTAGCACATTGATCTCCTGTAGGAGCTGCCGCAGGCTGCGATCTTTTGATTTATCCCAAGGTAAGCGCGGGAACGATGTTGTCATGGGAATGATCTAGTCTTGGCCAGTCCCAGGGAGAGATCGCCATGCACCGTTTTTTCGAGCAGCTCAGTTCCCGCATCATCGCGCCGTTCGTGGCCGGATCCTCGCGCAACAGCAAAGTCTGGCCGTGCCGTTGCGGTCAGTCGCTGTTTTTTCGCAACAGTCAGTGTCTGGCCTGTAACGCCTTGCTTGGCTATCAACCCGAACAAAGTCGCCTGACCTCGCTGCAGCCGGGGCCGGAGGAGGGTACCTGGACACTCGACGTTGATCCCGACGCCGGTCTGTTCCGCCGCTGCGCCAACCTTGACATGCCCGCCGCGTGCAACTGGCTGCTGCCGGCCAACGATCACGACACCCTGTGCATCGCTTGCAGCCTCAACCGCACCATTCCCGACCTGTCCGTCGCGCAAAACCCCGAACGCTGGCGCAAGGTCGAAATCGCCAAGCGCAGACTGGTCGCGCAACTGATCACCCTCGGCTTGCCGGTCATCCCGAAAACCAAGGATGAAGAAACCGGGCTGGCGTTCGACTTCATCGGTGTCGACCTTGAAGGCAACGCGCCGATGACCGGCCATGCCAACGGCCTGATCACTCTCGACATCAAAGAGGCCGACGATGCGCATCGTGAGCAGGTCAGGGCGGCGATGCATGAACCTTACCGCACGCTGCTCGGGCATTTTCGCCATGAGGTCGGCCACTACTACTGGGATCGCCTTATCGCCAACGGCCCTTGGCTGGACGCGTTCCGTAACCTGTTCGGCGACGAACGCGCGAGTTACGCCGAGGCGCTGGACCGGCATTACCAGCAAGGCGCACCGCTGGACTGGCCGCAGCACTACGTCAGCGCCTACGCGACCATGCACCCGTGGGAAGACTGGGCGGAAACCTGGGCGCATTACCTGCACATGATGGATGCGGTCGACACGGCGCTGGGCTTCGGCATGAGCGCGCGGGAAATGGACTTCGACTATCAGCCGTTTCCGACTAGCAGCCTGTACGACCCGGAGCACCCCGGCGGCACGGCATTCCTGTCGTTCGTCAATGCCTGGATCGAACTGGCCGGCATGCTCAACGAACTGTCGCGCAGCATGGGCCAGCCGGATTTCTACCCGTTCGTACTGCCGGCAGCGGCGATCGCCAAGCTGCACTTCATTCATCTGGTAATCCAACAGGCGGGCGGTCGTGCAGACGAAGTCCTGGCCCTGTAGGAGCTGCCGCAGGCTGCGATCTTTTGCCGTCGCCGCATGTCCTTGAACCTGTTGGTATTTTTTATCTGCAACCAACGGTTGTAACTTCATCTCAGACAGGTACAATGGCGCGGCTCGCCGACAGGCAAGCGTCGTTATGGTGACCCCATCGGTCCCCCCGCAACGATTACCCGTGAACCTGGTCAGATCCGGAAGGAAGCAGCCACAGCGGGAACATTGTGTGCCGGGGTGTGGCTGGTGGGGGCACCACCTTAACGAAACAGCGAAGGCTTCAAAGAGAACTGCATGGGTTTCGCCCACTGCGGTTTTTTTATGCCTGCGATTTGGTTTGGGCGTTGATCCGCCATCAGAAACGCGCGGACCAGCAGCGCCTCGTCCCGGTGCCCGTGCGGCTGTCGACAGCGAACAGTGGCATACTCCTCCGCTTGGCAACGAGAGGTAAGGCAAGTGGGTGAAATTGACGATCTGACCCGGGAAAAGCTGCGCGAATGGCAGTTACGTCGTCTGGAAGTCAAAGCGCAGATGCAGGATCAGCCCGAGCGTACGCTGGAGCTGTCGCGAGTGCTCGACCTGATGGATGAGGAGCACGCCGCGATTCTGGCGGCTTCGACCGTGTTCAGCGCGGCGCAAGACACTGCGCAGCCGGTCGCGGTGCAGGACCAGCCCGCAATCGTAGAATCGCTGGCCGGCCAGTACGACCTGCAACTGCATGCCACCGCTCAAAACCCTGAACACCTGCGCAAACTGCTCGAAATGGCGCTCTACGAAGTGCAGGCGCAGATCGATGCAGGCCCGCTGGCTGGCGGTGCAGATCGACGCGGCATGTCCGGCACGCTGGGCGGCTACTCCTTCGAGCTGCGGATCAGCCCCGAGGCCGGCAGCGAGCGAAACTTGCCGAAGTCCCATGAAATGCACAACGAGAATGACCAGGACTGATCTGGTGATGTGTCAAAGCCCAGGCGGCGAGGTTGTATGCACCCGGAACATTTTGATTTGGCCACACCGGTACTTCTGCCGATCACACATGATGCGTGCACGGCGTTGTTGCAGCCCGACGGTGACGCGGCACTGGCCAACCTGAGCGACCCGGAGCTGGCGGCGGTGCTGGTTATCCAGAACCTCGCCCAGGCCACGGAACAGGACTTGAGCGCCAGCGCGGCGGAGAAGATTCTCGCCAGACTCATTGACTGGTCTGTTACCTCTCGGTGCACTGGATCAGCGGGACTGCTTGCAGAGGCGCGGCGCTTGTTCGATTCGCGCAAATTGTACTTCGGCCTCAACACGCTCAAGAGTCTGAACTTGCGGTTTCTCATGGCCGATGAAGTCACAGCGCAGCAATACCTGTTGCCCGATGGGCAATGGGATGTCGATTTCAAGATTCGCCATCAGAAACAGAACAACCCGTTCCGCCAGCAGATGGTCAGTCCCCGCGAGCGCGAGCACTGGTTGAGCGCGGCGCAGGACAAGCTGCTGCGGACCTTCCGCGCCAACCTCGACGAAGACCTGCATGTGCAGGGTTATGCGGGGATCGGCAAGAGCTACATGCTCAGCGCGCTGATCGAGTGCCTGCGCTCGAAACGCACCCTGGTATTGGCGCGCACCCCGGCGAAACTGGCGACGTTGCGCAAGCACATCGTGCAGGTGCATGACACGGAAATTGGCCAGACCTTTTTCGAATTTGCCCAGGCGCAGTTGCTTGGCCCGCGCCTGCATGTGGCCAAGGCCCAGAGTCGGCTTCCGAGCAAGCAGGCGCTGGCGCAGGAACTGAATATGTTCGGCTTTCGCCACCACGACGGGCCGGGCACTCTCGAGGTTTGCCTGCGCGTGCTGGAGCTGTACTGCGCCTCTAGAGATCACACACTTTCCGCCAGGCATTTGCCGCACTTCCAGCAGCCCTTGACCGGTGCAGACTCGCAAGCGCTGCTGGAGTACTCCAGTCGCCTGTGGGTGTATCTGGAGGCCAATCCGGCCTGGGCCAGCCAGAGCGGTTTTCAGACGTTGTTGATGATCAAGCGCGCCAGTCTCGCCGGTTGCCGCGTCCCGCCGCGCTACACCCATGTGATCATCGACGAGAGCCAGGATGTACCGGCGTCGCTGCTGCAAATCATCGAGCGCGGGCAGCAGGTGCTGATCACCCTCGGCGATGAATATCAGCAGGCCAAGGGCGAGCCGCTCAAGCGCAAGCGTGAAGTTCGCCAGAGCGATATCTGCTATTCGGTGCGCTCGGGGCGCAATGTCGAGCGCCTGGTCAATCCGCTGATCTCGCGCCACACGCAAAAGAGCAAAGTGCCGTTCGAAGGTGCTCGTCACGCCGACGTCGATATCGAGTACTACCCGGAAGCTTTCATACCGCCCGAAGGTTGCGTGGTGCTGACCGCGTCACCGTGGGACACGATGATGTGGGCCATCCACCTGCACGACTCCAGTTGCGCCTTCAGTTTTCCCGACAGGGAAGCGCAGGACGACATCAAGCATTTCATGACCACCGCCATTGAGCTGTTCCGTCGTGATTTCTATAACGCCGGGTCCAGCGAGAAAGGACCGCACCCGTATTTCAGCGACATGGCTGATTGGCAGCAGGTGCGCGCCGCCAACCAGTTCGATGAAGCCTTTTTGTGGATCGAAGCACAGTTGCAAAACGGCTTCATGATTGCCGACCTGACGCGACTGAGCCAGAAGATCATCGAGCCGGGCAAGGCCTGTCTGTTGATGATGGCGGAGCAGGCCGGCGGGATGGAGTTCAGGCGCGTGCTGTTGACGCGGGCGTTGCTCAGTAACGAGAAGTTCAAGGACGCCTACGAGTTCGATCAGCGCATCTGTGCCGTATACATCGCCATTTCCCGCGCGCGACAGCAGCTTTACCTGCCTTACGACGTGGTCGAGTGGATCGACTTTCACGATTATCAGAAATTCCGCGAATCGCACGGCTATTGACCGGCCAACCCTGGGGCAGCGAGCCTGCTCGCGAAAACGTCGGCGTGTTCAACAACGGTGTCGCCTGACATACCGCTTTCGCGAGCAGGCTCGCTCCCAGGGGGTTAGGGTGTGGTTGAAGAGGTGCCGGTGTACAACCGGATAATGTCGTCGATCTCGCCCGACATCTTCATCCGCAGCAACGTGCGCAAAATCCGCTGCACCGGCACCTTTGGATCATTCCTCACGTAGCAGCCGATATTCTGTTCCTGCAGCACCGCGACCCTTTGCAGCTGCTGCTCCGGCAACAGGCGCTGGTTGATCCAGTCCAGCGTCCACTGATTGCTCACTGCATAGCGATAGCGTCCGGCGAGGAGCTTTTCCAGCACCTGTTCCTGATTGCGCGCGTCTTCGCGTTGCAACCGGTCGGCGTCGAACAGCGGTTGCAGGGTAGGGTAGCTGTAACCGAGGACGGTGCCGATGGCCTGGCGCGGCAGCTGGGCGGGATTGATCTGCGCCGGTTGTCCCTTGCGGCTGATCAGCAGGTCGCGCTGGAACCACAACGGCACGCTCCAGATGTAATCGCCGTACTGATTCGGCAGCCACGACTGCGCGGCATAGCAGCGCACATCGATGTCGCCATGCTCCATCGCAGTTTGGACCCGCGCGCGCGGCAGAACGATGAATTGCGCCGGTGCGCCCACCTGGGTCGCCAGACTGAGCAGGACGTCGTGCAGGATGCCCTGGGTCGGTCTGCCGCCTTGCAGTTGCACCATCGGCATCGCCCAACTGTCCGGCACGGCGAAGCGCAACGGCGCTTGCGCGGCCATCGCGTTGAGGCTGATACCCAGCAATGCCGCCACGGCCCACCGCATAGACGCTCCGGTAATTCCTCGTCCCGAGCTGATAAAAGCCTCTGCTGATGCAGCTTAGCCATATTAGACGAGGACACCGGATGCAATTTTGCCCTTGCTCCGCTAGCATTAGCCGCTTCTGCTTCCTTCGCTGCGACGGTTTTCGATGAGTTATCAGGTTCTTGCACGTAAATGGCGTCCACGCTCGTTCCGCGAAATGGTCGGCCAGACCCATGTGCTCAAGGCTCTGATCAATGCCTTGGACAGCCAACGGCTGCACCACGCCTACCTGTTCACCGGGACGCGCGGGGTCGGCAAGACCACCATCGCGAGGATCATTGCCAAGTGCCTGAACTGCGAGACAGGTATCACTTCCAGCCCCTGCGGCGAGTGTTCGGTATGCCGCGAGATCGATGAAGGCCGTTTTGTCGACCTGATCGAGATCGACGCCGCCAGCCGCACCAAGGTCGAAGACACCCGCGAACTGCTCGATAACGTGCAGTACGCGCCAAGTCGTGGGCGCTTCAAGGTCTACCTGATCGACGAAGTGCACATGCTTTCCAGCCATTCCTTCAATGCGCTGCTGAAAACCCTCGAAGAGCCGCCGCCCTACGTCAAGTTCATCCTGGCGACCACCGATCCGCAGAAACTTCCGGCAACGATTCTTTCGCGCTGCCTGCAGTTCTCCCTGAAGAACATGACGCCCGAGCGTGTAGTCGAGCATTTGACCCACGTTTTGACGGCTGAAAACGTACCGTTCGAAGACGATGCACTGTGGCTGCTCGGTCGCGCGGCTGACGGCTCGATGCGTGACGCCATGAGCCTGACCGATCAGGCCATCGCGTTCGGTGAAGGCAAGGTCCTCGCTACCGACGTGCGCGCGATGCTCGGCACGCTGGATCACGGTCAGGTCTATGACGTGCTGCATGCGCTGATCGAAGGCGACGCCAAGGCGCTGCTCGAAGCCGTGCGGCATCTGGCCGAGCAAGGTCCGGACTGGAACGGCGTGCTCTCGGAAATTCTCAACGTGCTGCACCGCGTGGCCATCGCTCAGGCGTTGCCGGAAGGGGTCGACAATGGCCACGGCGACCGTGACCGCGTGTTGGCTTTGGCCCAGGCGCTGCCGGCCGAAGATGTGCAGTTCTATTACCAGATGGGCCTGATTGGTCGTCGCGATTTGCCGCTGGCCCCGGACCCGCGCGGCGGTTTCGAAATGGTCTTGCTGCGGATGCTCGCGTTCCGCCCGGCGGATACGGCGGACGCGCCGAGGCAACCGCTAAAGCCAGTGGGGATCAGCCAGGCCACAGTTGATTCCGTAAACTCAGTGGCTGCCGCGCCGAAGCCTGCGCCGGTGGTCGCTGCCGTTGTTGCGCCCACACCTGCGCCCGCACCGATAGCGGCGCCGGCTGCCGAGCCAGAACCTGTTGCGCCGGTTGTCGAAGCGCAACCGCAGCCTGAGCCAGTCGCTGTCGAAGCCGTGGTCGATCTGCCGTGGAACGACCCGGTTGAGGCCGAGCCCGAGCCGGCGCCGGTACAGCAACCCGCCGTCGAGCCGGTGCTGGAAACCGCCGGCGAGCAGCCTGAACTGCCGCCGATGCCGCTGCCGACCCCGGACAGCGTGGTGCCGGATGCGCCGGAGTGGGCCGCTGCGCCAATTCCCGAGCCGTCCGTCGCCGACGTCGATGCCGCTACGCCGGGCATGGACATGGACGACGAACCGCCGCTGGATGAAGACTACATCGAGCCGGACATGGATTCGGCCTACAGCTACCTCGACGAACTGGCCAGCGAGCACGCCGCCGATCCCGAACCTGAGCCCGAGCCGGAACCTGCCGCCGCACCGGCCACCGGTCTGGCCCTGCAATGGCTGGAGCTGTTCCCGAAACTGCCGATTTCCGGCATGACCGGCAGCATCGCCGCCAACTGCACATTGATTGCGGTCGATGGTGATCATTGGCTGATGCACCTGGATCCGGCCCACAGCGCCCTGTTCAACGCCACGCAGCAGCGCCGCCTGAACGATGCGTTGAACCAGTTCCACGGGCGCACGCTGACGTTGACCATCGAGCTGATCAAGCCCGAGCAGGAAACCCCGGCTCAGGCTGCCTCGCGCCGCCGCGCCAATCGTCAGCGCGAGGCCGAGGAGTCGATCCACGGTGATCCGTTCATCCAGCAGATGGTTCAGCAGTTCGGCGCGGTGGTGCGAAGCGATACTATTGAACCTGTCGACGCCTTGGTCACCCAAGGCTAATAACTGAAGGTGCTCGGCTTCGATGGCCGGGCGCTGTTTTATCCAAGTACGTTTGAGGTGATTCCCATGATGAAAGGTGGCATGGCCGGCCTGATGAAGCAGGCGCAGCAGATGCAGGAAAAAATGGCCAAGATGCAGGAAGAACTGGCCAACGCCGAAGTCACCGGCAAGGCCGGCGGCGACATGGTCACCGTGGTGATGACCGGTCGTCACGACGTGAAAAGCGTGAGCATCGACCCAAGCCTGGTCGAAGGCCTGAGCGAAGACGACAAAGAGATGCTGGAAGCCGTGGTCGCTGCCGCCGTCAACGACGCCGTGCGCAAGATCGAAGCCAACAGCCAGGAAAAAATGGGCAGCATGACCGCCGGCATGAACCTGCCAGCGGGTATGAAACTGCCATTCTGATTCGCCATTGGGCGGCAGATGAGCTACACAAAATGCCAGGCATCGCGCCTGGCATTTTTGTTTCTGCCTGATGGACATGTGCCGGCTGGACTGACGCCTTCGCGAGCAGGCTCGCTCCCACATTTGGAATGCATTCTCCTGTGGGAGCGAGCCTGCTCGCGAATGAACTCACCTCGGCAAAACTGAAGAAACATCGAACACACCACCGCTACCAAGGTCTGCTCCCTATACACCGAATTCCCCATTCACAGGAGACGCTGACATGTCCGACCCTATTACCCTCAACCAACGCTTTGTCCTCACCTCGCGCCCGACCGGCGCGCCGACCCCGGAGAACTTCCGTCTGGAGCGCGAGGCGCTGCCGGATCTGCAGGACGGTCAGGTGTTGCTGAAAACCCTGTACCTGTCGCTGGACCCGTACATGCGCGGACGCATGAGCGACGCACCGTCCTACGCTGCGCCGGTGCAAATCGGCGAAGTCATGACCGGTGGCGCGGTCAGTCGGGTCGAGCAGTCCAATCACCCGAAATTCCACGTCGGTGATCTGGTGGTCGGCGCGACTGGCTGGCAAAGCCACAGCATCAGCGACGGTCGCAACATCATGCCGATCCCGGCCGGCCTGCCGAGCCCGTCGATGGCCCTCGGCGTACTGGGCATGCCGGGCATGACCGCGTACATGGGCCTGATGGACATCGGCCAGCCGAAAGAAGGCGAAACCCTGGTGGTGGCTGCGGCGTCCGGCGCCGTCGGCTCGGTGGTCGGCCAAGTGGCAAAGATCAAAGGCCTGCGCGCGGTCGGCGTGGCCGGTGGGGCCGAGAAGTGCAAATACGTGGTCGAGGAGTTGGGTTTTGATGCCTGCGTCGACCACAAGGCTGACGACTTCGCCGAGCAACTGGCCAAGGCCTGTCCCAACGGCATCGACATTTACTACGAGAACGTCGGCGGCCATGTCTTTGATGCGGTGGTGCCATTGCTCAACCCCAAGGCACGCGTCCCGTTGTGCGGCCTGATCGCCGGCTACAACACCGCCGAGGCGCCCACTGGCCCGGATCGCCTGCCGATGCTGCAGCGCACATTGCTGACCAAGCGTGTGCGTATTCAGGGCTTCATCGTCTTCGACGATTACGGTGATCGTCAGCCGGAATTCATCAGCCACATGGTGCCGTGGGTACGCGACGGCAAGGTCAAGTTCCGCGAGGACGTGGTCGAAGGCCTGGAGCAGGCACCCGAGGCGTTCATCGGTCTGCTGGAAGGGCGCAACTTCGGCAAACTGGTGGTCCGGGTCGCCCAGGACTGAGGATTTGACGCTGGCCAGAGGCGCGGGTATAAACCGCGTCTCGTTGTTTAGTCGGACTGTTTACCCATGAGCTTCAGCCCTTTGATTCGCCAACTGATCGACGCTCTGCGCACTTTGCCGGGCGTAGGTCAGAAAACCGCTCAGCGCATGGCGTTGCAGTTGCTCGAACGTGATCGCAGCGGTGGCACCCGTCTGGCGCAGGCCTTGAGCCAGGCCATGGAGGGCGTCGGCCATTGCCGCCAGTGCCGCACGCTGACCGAAGACGATCTGTGCCCGCAATGCGCCGACCCGCGCCGCGATGACACGCTGCTTTGCGTGGTCGAAGGGCCGATGGATGTCTATGCGGTGGAGCAGACCGGTTTCCGTGGTCGCTATTTCGTGCTCAAGGGGCATTTGTCGCCGCTCGACGGCCTGGGGCCGGAAGCGATCGGCATTCCGCAATTGATGGCGCGGATTGAAGAGGCGGGGACCTTTACTGAAGTCATCCTCGCCACCAACCCGACAGTCGAAGGCGAAGCGACGGCGCATTACATCGCGCAGTTGCTCAACAACAAAGGTCTGGTCGCCTCGCGGATCGCCCACGGCGTACCGCTGGGCGGTGAGTTGGAGCTGGTCGACGGCGGCACGCTGGCGCATTCGTTTGCCGGGCGTAAACCGATTTCCCTCTGAATTTGCGGCGTCTGAACTGACGCCTTCGCGAGCAGGCTCGCTCCCACATTGGTTTTGTGTCGTTCACAAATCCCCTGTGGGAGCGAGCCTGCTCGCGAATGGCGCGCCGCGGTCCATCTGATTCACACAATTTCATTGATAACCAAGCAAGCGCTCGGTTAACGTCGGCGAACCCTTCCGTGGAGCTCGCCCATGCCTGCCTTTGAGGAATACTTCGACCCCAGCCACCAATTGGTCCGCGACAGCGTCAGACGTTTTGTCGAACGCGAGATCCTGCCGGACATCGATCAGTGGGAAGAATCCGAAAGCTTTCCTCGTGAGCTGTACGTCAAGGCCGGCGCGGCAGGCATTCTTGGCATCGGTTATCCCGAAGCGCTTGGCGGCAGCCATGAGGGCGATCTGTTCGCCAAGGTCGCCGCCAGTGAGGAACTGATGCGCTGCGGCTCTGGCGGCCTGGTAGCGGGGCTGGGTTCGCTGGATATCGGTTTGCCGCCGATCGTCAAATGGGCGCGGCCTGAAGTGCGAGAGCGGGTCGTTCCCCAAGTGCTCAGCGGCGAAAAGATCAGCGCCTTGGCGGTTACCGAACCCGGCGGCGGTTCAGACGTCGCCAACCTGCAAACCCGCGCCGTGCGTGACGGCGACTTCTTCCGGGTCAGCGGCAGCAAGACCTTCATCACCAGCGGTGTGCGCGCCGATTTCTACACAGTCGCGGTGCGCACCGGTGCGCCGGGGTTTGGCGGCATCAGTTTGTTGCTGATCGAGAAGGGCACGCCGGGTTTCAGTGTCGGTAGGCAATTGAAGAAAATGGGCTGGTGGGCGTCGGACACCGCTGAATTGTTCTTCGACGATTGCCGCGTGCCTGTAGGAAACCTCATTGGCGGAGAGAACATGGGCTTCGCCTGCATCATGGGCAATTTCCAGAGCGAACGGCTGGCCCTGGCGCTGATGGCCAACATGACGGCGCAATTGGCGTTGGAGGAGAGCCTGAAATGGGCGCGCGAGCGCGAGGCGTTCGGCAAGCCCATCGGAAAATTTCAGGTGATCAAACATCGCCTCGCCGAAATGGCCACGGCGCTGGAAGTGTCGCGCGAGTTCACTTATCGGCAAGCGGCAAAAATGGCGGCGGGGCAGAGCGTGATCAAGGAGATTTCCATGGCGAAGAACTTCGCCACCGACACCTCGGACCGGATCACCACCGAAGCCGTGCAGATTCTTGGCGGGCTCGGTTACATGCGCGAAAGCCTGGTGGAGCGGCTGTATCGGGATAACCGCATTCTGTCGATTGGCGGCGGGACGCGGGAAGTGATGAATGAAATCATCAGCAAGCAGATGGGGCTGTAAAACAAAAGATCGCAGCCTTCGGCGCCTCCTACAGGGAAATGCGGATCCCTGTGTAGGAGCTGCCGAAGGCTGCGATCTTTTGATCTTGATTATTTATCGGTCAAAGCAAATTGCGTCAGGCAGAACGTCGGGATGCCCATATCCTCAAGACGCTGCGAGCCTTGCAGCTCTGGCAGATCAATGATCGCCGCCGCTTCATGGACCCGCGCGCCCATGCGGCGAATCAGGTTGGCCGCTGCAATCAACGTCCCGCCGGTAGCGATCAGGTCATCGAACATCACCACCGAATCGCCTTCACACAGGCTGTCGGCGTGCACTTCCAGAAACGCTTCGCCGTACTCGGTCGCATAACCTTCTGCCAGCACGTCCGCCGGCAGTTTGCCTTGCTTGCGGAACAGCACCAGCGGTTTGTTCAACTGATAGGCCAATACCGAGCCGATCAGGAAACCACGGGCATCCATCGCACCGATGTGGGTGAAGTCGGCTTCAACGTAGCGATGGGCGAAGCTGTCCATCACCAGGCGCAGGGCCGTTGGCGACTGGAACAGCGGGGTGATGTCGCGAAAGATCACGCCCGGTTTCGGGAAGTCGATCACGGGGCGGATCAGGGATTTGATGTCGAAGGAGTCGAAGACCATCGGGGTGTCCTGGCAGGGCTGCAAACGGCGCAGTATACCCGCGGCTGAAACGATTCGCTCAACCGCGGGTCGTGATCAGCCTTCGATCGAGCCGCCGGCCAGCGCGCACAGCTGGATCGGGTCGAGAATGTGGATCTCCTTGCCTTCGGCGGCAATCAGCTCGTTCTGCTGGAAACGGGTGAACACCCGCGACACGGTTTCCACCGCCAGGCCCAGGTAATTGCCGATTTCATTGCGCGACATGCTCAGGCGGAACTGGTTGGCCGAGAAGCCGCGAGCGCGGAAGCGGGCCGACAGGTTGACCAGAAAAGTGGCGATGCGCTCGTCGGCGGTCTTCTTCGACAGCAGCAGCATCATTTGCTGGTCGTCACGAATCTCGCGGCTCATCACCCGCATCAACTGGCGGCGCAGTTGTGGCAATTGCAGGGCCAGTTCGTCGAGACGCTCGAAAGGGATTTCGCAGACTGAAGTGGTTTCCAGCGCCTGGGCCGACACCGGGTGTTTCTCAGTGTCCATGCCCGACAGTCCGACCAGTTCGCTTGGCAGGTGGAAGCCAGTCAGTTGCTCCTCGCCGGCATCGCTCAGGCTGAAAGTCTTCAGGGCGCCGGAGCGAACCGCATAAACAGAATCGAAGGTGTCGCCCTGGCGAAAAAGAAATTCGCCCTTTTTCAGCGGGCGACCGCGTTTAACGATTTCGTCCAGCGCGTCCATGTCTTCCAGATTCAGCGAAAGTGGCAGGCAGAGCGGGGCCAGGCTGCAATCCTTGCAATGGGCCTGATTGTGAGCGCGCAGTTTGACTGGCTCGGACATTTCTTCAATCCTTGTGGGAAAACACACATAAGCCGTAAGGGTAACTCACGCGAGGACATTCAGGCCAGCACGCGGCGGCGTTGTCCCACAGACATAAAGCCGCAGCACCTGCGGCCGATAAACAGCTATCAGCATCCATCCAGGGAAGGCCCCGATGACCGCCATTGGCACGCTAGGCCCCGGTAGCAGCGGCGTTGCTGCCGCGCCGGAGATCACCCATACCGACGCTGCGATCAGCCACGATGACGACTTGTCGAATACGGCAACCCCGACCTTGGTCGAGGGCGTCAAAGTGTCGCTGTCCGGGGCGGCCATCGCCAAATCTGCCGCTGTCGGCGGCGAAAACAGTGACATCGACAACAGTGGCTTGCCGGAGAACATCCAGCAGTTGCTGAAGATGATTCGCAAGATCCAAAAAGAAATCATCGAGAAAAAAGCGCGGATGGCAGCGGTCATGTCAGACAGAACCCTCTCCAACGAGGAAAAGATCAACAAGCTCGCCGCGCTGCGGGGCGCCATCGCCGCCCTCAACAGTGGCCTGATCACTGCCAACCTTTCCTTGTCGAAAGTCATGAACCAGTCGGCGCTCAGTCCTGATCAGAACCTCAAGGTCGGTTCGTTGCTGACCAAGCCTTAAATCACTCGAGAGAAACGCTGGCGGTTCTGCTGCTCTAGGTACGCATCGAAGACCATGCACACCGAGCGCACCAGCAGTCGGCCCGCCGGCAACACCTCGATGCGCTCGCGCTCGAGCCTGATCAGGCCATCCTCGGCCATGCCTTGCAGCTGCGGCCACAGCGCGCCGAAGTAGCCCTGAAAATCGATGTTGAACTGCTGCTCGATCTCGGCGAATTCGAGTTTGAAATTGCAGATCAGTTGCTGAATCACTGCGCGGCGCAAGCGGTCGTCGGCGTTGCACACCAGGCCGCGACTGGTCGCCAGTTGCGCGCTGGCGAGGCTGTTCTGATAGGCAGTGAGGTCGCTGCTGTTCTGGCAGTACAAATCACCAATCTGGCTGATTGCCGAAACGCCCAGACCAATCAGATCGCAATGGCCATGGGTGGTGTAACCCTGGAAGTTGCGTTGCAGGGTGTGCTCTTCCTGGGCAATGGCCAGTTCGTCATCGGGCAGGGCGAAGTGGTCCATGCCGATGTAACGGTAACCGGCAGCGGTCAGTTGCTCGATGGTGCGCTGGAGCATTTCCAGCTTGTGCGCCGGGCTCGGCAGTTCGCTGCTGTTGATCCGCCGTTGCGGCATGAAGCGTTCCGGCAGGTGCGCGTAGTTGAATACCGAAAGACGATCCGGTTGCAGACTGATCACTTCCTCGACGGTGCGAGCGAAGTTGTCTGGTGTCTGCTTTGGCAGGCCGTAGATCAGATCGATGTTGGTCGAGCGAAACTGCAAAGTGCGCGCCGCATCAATCACCGCGCGGGTTTCTTCCAGACTCTGCAGGCGATTGACCGCACGCTGCACCGCCGGGTCAAGATCCTGCAGACCAATGCTGACCCGGTTGAAACCCAGTTCGCGCAGCAGGCCCATGGTCGACCAGTCGGCTTCGCGCGGGTCGATTTCGATACCGTAATCGCCGGAATCATCGTTGAGCAGATTGAAATGCTTGCGCAGGTGCGCCATCAACTGACGCAACTCGTCGTGGCTGAGAAAGGTCGGCGTGCCGCCACCGAAATGCAGTTGCTCGACGGTTTGCGCCGGGTCGAGGTGGCAGGCAATCAACTGGATTTCCTGCTCGAGCCGTTGCAGATACGGCTGCGCGCGGCCGCGATCCTTGGTGATGACCTTGTTGCAGGCACAGTAGTAGCAAATGTTCGCGCAGAACGGCACATGCACGTACAACGACAACGGCCGCTGTGCCTTGCGGCTGTCGCGCAGGGCATGAAACAGGTCAAAGGTGCCGACCTGACCGTGAAATTGCACGGCAGTCGGGTACGAGGTGTAGCGTGGCCCCGCCAGATCGTAACGGCGGATCAGATCAGAGTCCCAACGAATGGCGTCGAGCATGCGGGCATTCCCCCGGATAGGCTGGCAGTGTGGCGAGTCTATCGGGGGGCGGCGATGGGGCTGTTGATTTGCATCAACAGCACAAGGTCAAAAGATCGCAGCCTTCGGCAGCTCCTACCTTGGAATGCGACCTCCTGTAGGAGCTGCCGAAGGCTGCGATCTTTTGCTTTTAATGGCCCATGAGCCAATGCTGATGCGGCCCGGGCAAGGTCCACAGGCCAAACACAATCACCAGCAAGCCACCCGCCACGCGCACGCTGCGTTTGCGCAGGATCGCCGTGACCCGCTCAGCCGCCAGCCCGGTGGCGAGCAGTACCGGCCAGGTGCCGAGACCAAACGCAAGCATCAGCAATGCACTGTCCAGCGCATTACCCTGACTCGCGCTCCACAACAGCGTGCTGTAAACCAGTCCGCACGGCAGCCAGCCCCACAGCGCACCGAGCAGCAAGGCGCGGGGCAGGCTGGAAACCGGCAGCAAGCGATTCGCCACCGGTTGAATGAAGCGCCACAAACCACGTCCGACTGCTTCGATACGGGTGAGCCCGCTCCACCAGCCGGCCAGATACAAACCCATGGCGATCAGCAGTAACCCGGCCAGCACGCGCATGAACAGCGCCGCAGGACTGTTGGCGACGGCCCAGCCGGCCAGGCCGATGAGCAATCCCGCCGTGGCATAACTGAGAATCCGCCCCAGGTTATACGCCAGCAACAGGCGAAAGCGCCGGCTGCGCTGTTCCTTGGGAATCGCCAGGGTCAGCGCGCCCATCAGACCGCCGCACATGCCCAGACAATGGCCGCCACCGAGCAGGCCAAGAATCAGCGCCGAAACCAGCAGAGGCGCCAGTTCAAGCATGGGGTGGCGCCTTGTCGTCCGGTTTGCCGGCGTTGGCTTCGTCCACGGCAGCGGTGTGGTTGGGGTCCTGATCGTCAAAAAGGATGCTGTGCGCCGGGCCGTCGAGATCATCGTACTGACCGCTGTCCACCGCCCAGAAGAAGATGTACACGGCGATGGCAACGATCAGCAAGGCAGCGGGAATCATCACGTAGAGAGCTGGCATCGGTAACTCCAGGCCCGCGCGGCTCAGGCCGGCAGCGGGCGGGTTTGGGGCGGGCTGCCGGCGGCCGGCGCGCTCGGCAGGCGAGTCAGGCGCAGGGCGTTGAGCACCACGGTCAGCGAACTGATCGACATACCGACCGCCGCCCACACCGGTGTGATCCAGCCGAGGGCGGCGAACGGCAACATGAGGCCATTGTACAGCGCCGCCCACAGCAGGTTTTCGATGATTACCCGGCGCGTGCGCCGCGCCAGTGTAAAGGCTTGCACCAAGGCGTCGAGGCGGTTGGACAGCAACACCGCATCGGCGCTGGTTTTCGCCAGATCGGTGGCCGAGCCCATGGCCACGCTGATATCGGCCGCAGCCAGCACCGGAACGTCGTTGACGCCGTCGCCGAGCATCAACACCTTGCGTCCTTCCTTGTGCAGTTGTTGCAGCACTTGCAGTTTGTCATCGGGGCGCAAGCCGCCACGGGCCTCGTCGATGCCCAGTTCGGCGGCGACACTGGCGACCATCGGCGAACTGTCACCGGACAACAACAAGGTGCGCCAGCCTCGCGCTTTGCAGGCCGCGAGCAGAGCGGGGGCATCGTCACGCAGGCGGTCGTCAAGGACGAACCATGCCAGCGGCCCCTGAGTGTCGGCGAGCAGCAACCATTGACCGGCTTCATCGGGCAGCGACGGCAGCGCCGCGCCGCTCAGGGCACAGGCGAACGGCGCCTGACCGATGCGCAAGCGTTGCTCACCGACCACGCCTTCCAGGCCCAGCCCCGGCGTACTGTGCACGTCCTCGGCGGCCAGTGGCGCACGGCCGAACGCCCGGGCGATCGGGTGCTCCGAACGGTTTTCCAGCGCAGCAGCGAGGCTCAGGCATTGCTCACTGTCGAGCGCGCCGAGCGGGCGAATCGAGCGCAGCACCAGCCGGCCTTCGGTGAGCGTACCGGTCTTGTCGAAAATCACTGTGTCGATCTGGTTCAAGCCTTCCAGCACATGGCCACGGGTCAGCAGCAGCCCGAGTTTGTGCAGGGTGCCGGTGGCGGCGGTGAGGGCGGTCGGCGTCGCCAATGACAGCGCGCACGGGCAGGTCGCCACCAGCATGGCGAGGACGATCCAGAACGCCCGCGCTGAGTCCAGCTGCCACCACAGCAGGCCGATCACTGCTGCGGCAATCAGCGACAGCAGCAAAAACCATTGCGCGGCGCGGTCGGCGATTTCCGCCAGACGCGGTTTCTCCGCCTGAGCGCGATCGAGCAGGCGCACTATCGCGGAAAGACGCGTGTCCTGTCCCAGCGCCTGCACTTGCACGGTCAATGCGCCTTCGACATTAAGCGTGCCCGCAGTAACCGCATCGCCCAGTGTGCGTGGCTGCGGCAGGTATTCGCCGGTCAGCAGCGATTCGTCGATGCTCGACTGGCCATCAATGATTTTGCCGTCAGCCGGCAGAATAGAGCCCGGCTGCACTAGAATCCGCTCGCCTACACGCAACTCGCTCAGCAGGATGCGTTCGCTCTGGCCATCGCTATCCAGGCGCAGGCACGAGGCCGGCAACAGGTTGACCAGGTGCGCAGTGGCAGCAGCGGTGCGTTCGCGGGCGCGGCGTTCCAGATAGCGTCCGGCGAGCAGAAACAGCGCGAACATGCCGACCGCATCGAAGTACAGCTCGCCGACGCCGGTGATCGACGTCCAGATCCCGGCGATATAAGCGCTGCCGATCGCCAGCGATACGGACACGTCCATGGTCAGGTGGCGGGTGCGCAAATCGCGCATCGCGCCTTTGAAGAACGGCGCGCAGCTGTAGAACACGATCGGTGTGGTCAGAAACAGCGCAACCCAGCGCAGGATCGTGTGCAGCTCCGGGCTCAGATCGATGTTGAATTCCGGCCAGGTGGCCATGGTCGCCATCATCGCCTGAAACCACAGCAACCCGGCGACGCCGAGTTGGCGCAGGGCCAGGCGATTCTCGCTGGCCAATTGTTCGCTGGCGCGGTCGGCCTGGTATGGGTGAGCGGCATAACCGATGTGGCGCAGTTCGGCGAGGATCTGGCTCAGCGGCAGTTGTGCATCGGCCCAGCGTACATGCAGGCGATGGTTGGACAGGTTCAGCCGCGCTTCGGCGACGGCGGGCAGGGTGCGCAGGTGTTTCTCGATCAGCCAGCCGCAAGCGGCGCAACTGATACCTTCCATCAACAAGGTGGTTTCGGCCAGATCGCCTTCGTGGCGCACGAACGGTTGCTGCACGTCGGCGCGGTCGTACAGCGCCAGTTCATCGGTCAGTTGCACCGGCAGCGATTCGGGATTGGCCGAGGCTTCGCTGCGATGCTGGTAATAGCTTTCCAGGCCACCGGCGACGATGGCTTCGGCCACCGCCTGACAGCCCGGGCAACAGAACTCGCGGGATTGTCCGAGGACGACAGCGGTGAAGCGGCTGCCCGATGGGACGGGCAGGGCGCAGTGGTAGCAGGGGGTTGGGCTGGTCATCAGGAAAGTTTATGTCGTCCGCAAGGGCCTCTTCGCGAGCAGGCTCGCTACCACAGGTTTTGTGAACACAGAAGATCCACTGTGGGAGCGAGCCTGCTCGCGAATGCGCGAAGCGCAGGTTTTATTTTTTCAGGTCTTCGGCACCCTGCAATGGCTCGTCACCCAGCAGCAGTTCCTTGTCATGGCTGACCAGCTCTTCTTCGAACATGCGCCACACGTGCTCATCCTGGCTTCCGAGCAACTCGACAAACCGCCGCCCTTCAACCTTGTCGCTCAACTGACCGATGTAGCGCCCGCTGTCGCTGTCACTGCGGGTCAGCAAGATCTTGCGATCCTTTTCCGGCTGGGTCGGCGAGATCAGGTTCAATTCCAGGGTCTGCGGCAGGCTGTCACCGTTCAAGCGCAGATCGACTTCACCGGTCACGTCATCCAGATGCACCGCTGCACGCAGTTTCAGGGTCTGCGCCAGTAGCTCGCGATCCAGTGAACGGTTGATGCCTTTGCCCGCCTCGTAATAGTTGTCGTTGACCAGATTGTCCGGGTTGTTCACCGCGATGGTCACCATGGACAGGGTCAAGGCCACCGAGCAGGCGAGGATGGCGATGATGATCCACGGCCAGAGGTGCTTGTACCAGGGATTTGCGGCGTTCGCAGCGGGCATGTTCAAAATTCTCTCAACGGATTTGTGGGCCGATGAATCGGCTCTTGGCTTCAACGTGGACGCTGTCGTCATCGGCGTCCTTGAGGATGAATTTCACCTCGTTGGTGCTCGATGGCAGTTGTTCCGGTGCGCTCGACAACTCGACCGGCATGCTGACGATATCGCCGGCGGCAACCTTGATCTCGCGCTGGCCTTGCAGGCGCAGGTCCGGCAAGCCCTCGGCTTGCAGCAGGTAAGTGTGGTCGCGCTGATCCTTGTTCATGATCTTCAGGCTGTAGACGTTTTCGATCCTGCCTTCAGCGTTTTCGCGGTATAGCACGCGGTCTTTGCTGACGTCGAAACCGACCAGTGAGCGCATGAAGAACGCGGCGACCAACAGGCTGATCATTGCCAGCAGCACCACGGCGTAACCGATCAGGCGCGGACGCAGTTTATGGGTTTTCTGCCCCGAAAGGTTGTGCTCGGTGGTGTAGCTGATCAGCCCGCGCGGGTAATCCATCTTGTCCATGATGCTGTCGCAAGCGTCGATGCACGCAGCGCAGCCGATGCATTCGATCTGCAGGCCATCGCGGATGTCGATGCCGGTCGGGCAGACCTGCACGCACATCGTGCAGTCGATGCAATCGCCCAGACCGAGCGCCTTGTAGTCGATGCCTTTCTTGCGCGGCCCACGGCTTTCGCCACGGCGCGGGTCGTAGGAAACAATCAGCGTGTCCTTGTCGAACATCACGCTCTGGAAGCGCGCATACGGGCACATGTAGATGCACACCTGCTCACGCAACCAGCCGGCATTGCCGTACGTGGCGAGGGTGAAAAAACCGACCCAGAAATACGACCAGCCATCAGCCTGGCCGGTGAAGAACTCGATGACCAGTTCGCGGATCGGCGAGAAGTAGCCGACGAAGGTCATGCCGGTGACAAAACCGATCAGCAGCCACAGCGAGTGCTTGGCCAGTTTGCGCAGGAACTTGTTGGCGCTCATCGGCGCCTTGTCGAGTTTGATGCGCTGGTTGCGGTCGCCTTCGGTGACCTTTTCGCACCACATGAAAATCCATGTCCACACGCTCTGCGGGCAGGTATAACCGCACCAGACGCGCCCGGCGTACACGGTGATGAAGAACAGGCCGAACGCGGCAATGATCAACAGCCCGGAGAGCAGGATGAAATCCTGCGGCCAGAAAGTCGCGCCGAAGATGAAGAATTTGCGCTCCGGCAGGTTCCACCACACCGCCTGGTGACCGCCCCAGTTCAGCCACACCGTACCGAAATACAGCAGAAACAACGCCGCACCGCCAAGCATCCGCAGATTGCGGAACATGCCTGTGAAGGCACGGGTGTAGATTTTTTCTCGCGAGGCATAAAGGTCGACGCTGTTGTTCGCGTTCTTGCTCGGTGGCGTGACGTCGTGTACCGGAATCTGATTGCTCATCATTGCATCCCACGGCAGTGGAAAAATGCCTCGGTCGATACGTGCCGATCGAGGTCAAAAAGGCTGTTGCAGTAGCGCGATGATACGCCTGCCGCTCTGGCTCAAGGGTGCGACCTTTGGTCGCGTTGGGTAAAAAATGCGGATGGTGTAGCGATTGCGCACAAGCCTGACGCAGATCAATTGACTTGTTGAGTATGGACGGTTTTGCTGGGGTGGCTAATTCACCGTTCCCAAGGGTTGAGCCCTGCGTCTCCCGGGTCCGGGCAATCTGCCGCCGCCCAGGCTGTCCAGACCGCTATCGTTACCTCGATTGGCCGAGACGTTTTGCGAAAATGTACTGTTGGGCTGCGCCGGCGTTTTTGCTAGCGTGACTTGATAATCGGGGCAGGGGTGGAAGTGTGAGGGTGTGCTTTCGTGCATGTCGGCTTCATCCTGAATATCGATCCGATGCGGTTCATCGGGCTGAAGAAAACCTACAGGGCACGGTGGGCACGGGTCTATCAACAAAACGTCTCAACGCGTAACCCATCCAATAAAAAGGCCCCGCCAATTCCCATTGGCGGGGCCTTTTTTGCTTTAAACGTTGGCCTTACTCAGCCTTCGCCTCCGGCGCTTTTTCACCATGGGACAAGCTGTAAACATACGCCGCCAGCAAATGCACCTTGTCATTGCCCTGCAATTGTTCCTGCGCAGGCATCTGGCCCTGGCGGCCGTAACGGATGGTCTGCTGCAGTTGCGCGAAGCTTGAGCCGTAGATGAATGCGCCCGGGTGTGTCAGGTCCGGCGCGCCCATGGCCGGCGTGCCTTTGCCGGCCGGACCGTGGCAGGCCACGCAGTTGGCGGCGAAGAGTTTCTGGCCGTTGGCCGGGTCGGCTTTGGTGCCTTCCGGCAGTTTGCGCCCGTCGAGATTGGTCACCACGAAGGCCGCTACGTCAGCCACACCTTGCTCGCCGATCACCTCCGCCCACGCCGGCATCACCGCGTGGCGGCCGCCCATGATGGTGGTCTTGATGGTTTCCGGCTCGCCGCCCCAGCGCCAGTCGGCGTCGGTCAGGTTGGGGAAACCGTAGGCGCCCTTGGCGTCGGAACCGTGGCACACCGAGCAGTTGGACGCGAACAGACGGCCGCCCATCTTCAGTGCTTGCGGATCCTTGGCGACTTCTTCGATCGGCATCGCCGCGAACTTGGCGAAGATCGGACCGAAGCGCGCGTCCGAACGGGCCATTTCCTTTTCCCATTCGTGGACGCCGGTCCAGCCGGTCTGGCCGTTGGCGAACGCGGTCTGTTTCTCGTTATCCAGATAGTTGTAGCCCGGCAGCAGACCTTTCCAGTTGCCCAGCCCCGGATACAGCACCAGATAGCCCAGAGCAAAAATGATGGTGCCGACGAACAGCATGAACCACCATTTCGGCAGGGGGTTGTCGTACTCCTCGATCCCGTCGAAGGAGTGGCCGACCGTCTCGTCCGTCTGTTCGCTGCGCTGGCCCTTGCGGGTCGACAGCAGCAGCCAGGTCAGGGCGAAGATCGTACCGAGACTGAGGACTGTGACGTACAGACTCCAGAATGTAGTCATTCTTTGTTACTCCTAGAAGCTTGCTCGACGTGCTTGATGGCTTCGGGGTCATCGGCAAAAGGCAGCATGGTCGCGTCGTCGAATTCCGACTTGCGCTTGGGGCTGAACACCCACAAGGCCAGACCGATGAAGGCCACCATCACGACCACGGTGCCCAGGCCTCGAATCATCCCGATATCCATCAGATTCACCGTTTGCTTTTGATGATGGTGCCCAGGCCTTGCAGATAGGCCACCAGCGCGTCCATTTCGGTTTTGCCCTTCACGGCATCCTGTGCACCGGCGATGTCTTCGTCGGTGTAAGGCACGCCGAGGGTGCGCAAGACTTCCATTTTTTTCGCGGTTTCCTTGCCGTCGAGCTTGTTTTCCACGAGGAACGGGTAAGCCGGCATTTTCGACTCGGGGACCACGTTGCGCGGGTTGTACAAGTGCGCACGTTGCCAGTCATCGGAGTAACGACCGCCCACACGGGCCAGGTCCGGACCGGTACGTTTGGAACCCCACAGGAACGGGTGGTCCCAGACGCTTTCACCGGCAACCGAATAGTGGCCATAGCGTTCGGTTTCAGCGCGGAACGGCCGGATCATCTGCGAGTGGCAGCCGACACAACCGTTGGCGATGTACACGTCGCGGCCTTCCAGTTCCAGCGCCGAGCGTGGCTTCATGCCCTCGACCGGCTTGTTGGTGACGTCCTGGAAGAACAGCGGAACAATTTGGGTCAGGCCACCGACGCTGACGGCGATGACCATGAAGAAGGCCAGCAGGCCAATATTCTTCTCGACAGCTTCATGCTTCATCAGTGAGCTCCAACGACGGCAATCTTGGCGGCGGCTTCGGCTTCAACCGGATCCGACGCACGTACGGTGCGGTACACGTTGTAAGCCATCAGCAGCATGCCGCTGGCAAAGAAAGCGCCGCCCAGCGCACGGACGATGAAGCCCGGGTGGCTGGCCTGCAGCGCTTCGACGAACGAGTAGGTGAGGGTGCCGTCATCGTTGATTGCTCGCCACATCAGGCCTTGAGTGATGCCGTTGACCCACATCGAGGCGATGTAGAGCACGGTACCGATGGTCGCAAGCCAGAAGTGCGCATTGATCAGCCCGGTGCTGTGCATCTGCGCGCGGCCGAACAGTTTCGGGATCATGTGGTAGATCGCGCCGATGGAAATCATCGCCACCCAGCCGAGGGCGCCAGCGTGGACGTGGCCGATGGTCCAGTCGGTGTAGTGCGAGAGCGAGTTGACGGTCTTGATCGCCATCATCGGCCCTTCGAAGGTCGACATGCCGTAGAACGCCAGCGATACGACGAGGAAGCGCAGGATCGGGTCGGTGCGCAATTTATGCCAGGCGCCCGACAGGGTCATCATGCCGTTGATCATGCCGCCCCAGCTTGGCGCCAGGAGAATGATCGACATCGCCATGCCGAGCGATTGCGCCCAGTCCGGCAGGGCGGTGTAGTGCAGGTGGTGCGGGCCGGCCCAGATGTACAGGGTGATCAGCGCCCAGAAGTGCACGATCGACAGACGATAGGAGTAGATCGGGCGTTCGGCCTGTTTCGGCACGAAGTAGTACATCATCCCGAGGAAACCGGTGGTCAGGAAGAAACCCACGGCGTTGTGGCCGTACCACCACTGGATCATTGCGTCAGTGGCGCCGGAGTAGGCCGAGTACGACTTGAACAGGCTGACCGGCAGCGACATGTGGTTGACGATGTGGAGCATCGCGGTGACCACGATGAACGCGCCGTAAAACCAGTTGCCGACATAGATGTGCTTGGTTTTGCGCTTGGTGATGGTGCCGAAGAACACCAGACCGTAAGTGACCCAGACAATCGCCAGCAGAATCGCGATCGGCCATTCCAGCTCGGCGTATTCCTTGGTGGTGGTGTAACCCAGCGGCAAGGTGACGATGGCGCCGACGATGACCGCTTGCCAGCCCCAGAAGGTGAAGGCCGCGAGGCTGTCGGAAATCAGTCGCGTCTGGCAGGTTCGCTGCACGACATAGTAGGAAGTGGCAAACAGTGCACAACCGCCGAAGGCGAAAATCACCAGGTTTGTGTGCAACGGGCGCAAGCGTCCAAAGCTCGTCCACGGCAGACCGAAGTTCAGTTCCGGCCAGACCAGTTGCGAGGCAATGAAGACACCGAGCCCCATGCCAAGGATCCCCCAGACCACCGTCATGATGGCGAACTGGCGGACTACCTTATAGTTATAAGCAGTCGGACTGATTGCTGTGCTCATTCTAAGGTTCCACGGTTTGGGTATTTTTATAGGGATAAAATCGGCCGCAAGTATGTATAAAGCAGGGGGTCATTGCAACGCGCCATGACCTGGGTCAATGCTTTCCAACGCTGATTCTGCGGCCTTTCCATGCGCCGAGTAGGGTCAAAAATGGCCTCTGACAAAATGTCTCGGTGAGTGAAAAAAACGCCGGGTCCGGATCGCCGTCAACGATGCCTGCTAACAGGTCTTGATCGGGTTTCACAAGGCAATCGGCGTAACAGCCGTTAACTGCCTGCCTTTGCGGCAAATCCACAGGCCGCTTTATCGGACGCGTCGCTTGCGGGGCATCTGTAACAGTCACGCACCGGTCTGCTTTGGAACAAGCGTAGACCCGAATCAGGCGAACCGAAAGGTGAGGTAGCAAGGGGTGCGACAATGCGTCGCAAGGGGGCGGGAAACTGCCGCGGCGAAAAAGTCGCGGCAGTTGTGTACGCAAGATTTATTTTATTGTGTCTTCAGTTAAAGTTTTTTCTGTACTCAAACTATTGCTCAAGCTGTACACATAAGCAGCAAGCAATTGCACTTTGTCGTTGCCCAGCAACTCATTCTGCGCTGGCATGTGTCCCTGGCGCCCATGGCGAATGGTCTGTTCCAACTGGGTCAGGCTGGTGCCATAGATGAAGCCGGCCGGATGGGTCAGGTTTGGCGCGCCCATCGCCGCAGTGCCTTGGCCGGTGGCGCCATGACAGGCAACGCAAGTGGTACTGAACGCCTGCTGCCCGGCTTGCAGATCTGCCTTGCTGTCGGCGGGCAGTGGCAGGCCGGCCAGTTCGTGGCGGACATACGCGGCAACGTTTTTCACCCCAGCCTCACCCAACACTTCGCCCCAGGCCGGCATCGCCGCCATGCGGCCGCCCATGATGGTGGTCTTGATCGTCTCGGCATCGCCGCCCCAGCGCCAGTCGCTGTCGGCGAGGTTAGGGAAGCCGAACGCGCCCTTGGCATCCGAGCCATGGCACACCGAGCAATTGGAGGCGAATAGACGACCACCCATTTTCAGCGCCTGCGGATCCTTGGCCACTTCTTCCAGCGGCATGGCGGCGAATTTGGCGAAGATCGGACCGAACCGGGCGTCCGCCTTGTTCATTTCCTTTTCCCATTCGTGCACGCCGGTCCAGCCATCCTCATAGCCGGGCAGGATGCCTTTCCAGTTGCCCAGGCCCGGATACAGAATCAGATAGCCCACCGAGAACACCAGCGTGCCGGCGAACAGCATGAACCACCATTGCGGCAGCGGGTTGTCGTATTCCTCGATGCCGTCGAAGCTGTGGCCCATGGTCTGGTCGACGCTGCCCTTGGTCTCGCCCCGGCGGGTGCCGATCAGCAGCCAGGTCAGGCCGATCAGGCTGCCAATGGTCAGTACGCAGATCCACGTACTCCAGAAGGTGGTCATGGCCGGGTACTCCTTGTTTCAGGGGCTGAATATGTTTCGGGTAGTGGTTCGTCGGCGAACGGCAGCAGGCGTGCTTCGGCGAATTCCGGGCTGCGCTTGCGGTTGAACACCCACAAGGTCAGGCCGACGAACGCGACGAACACCACGACCGTGCCGAGGCCGCGAATCAGGCCTGCACTCATTTCAATGACCATGACTCACCTCTTGCTCTTGATTGCAGTGCCGAGCACTTGCAGGTAGGAAACGAGGGCGTCCATTTCAGTCTTGCCCTTGAGACTGGCGACCGCGCCGCTGATGTCGTCATCGGTATACGGCACGCCGAGGGTGCGCATGGTTTTCAGCTTGGTTTCGGTGTGGCTGCTGTCGACCGCTTGGGTGACCAGCCACGGATAGGCCGGCATCTTCGACTCCGGCACAACGTTGCGCGGGTTGTACAAGTGCGCGCGGTGCCAGTCATCCGAGTAGCGCGCGCCAACCCGGGCGAGATCCGGCCCGGTGCGTTTCGAACCCCACAGGAACGGGTGATCCCAGACGCTTTCACCGGCCACCGAGTAGTGCCCGTAGCGTTCGGTTTCGGCGCGGAACGGGCGGATCATCTGCGAATGGCAACCGACGCAGCCTTCGCGAATGTAGATGTCGCGGCCTTCCAGTTGCAGCGCGGTGTAGGGCTTCATGCCTTCCACCGGTTTGTTGGTGACGTCCTGGAAGAACAGCGGGACGATCTGGGTCAGGCCGCCGATGCTCACGGCGAACACCATCAGCAGCATCAGCAGGCCGACGTTCTTTTCAATCGTTTCGTGTTTCATGGCGGACTCCTCAGGCCATCTGCGCGGCAGCGACGACGTCGGCAGGCTGCGAGGCCCGCACGGTGCGCCAGGTGTTGTAAGCCATCAGCAACATGCCGCTGAGGAAAATCGCCCCGCCGATCAGCCGCACGACAAAGCCCGGATGGCTGGCCACCAGGGTTTCGACGAAGGAGTAGGTCAGCGTGCCGTCCTCGTTCACTGCGCGCCACATCAGGCCCTGGGCGATGCCGTTCACCCACATCGAGGCGATGTAGAGCACGGTGCCGATGGTCGCCAGCCAGAAATGCGCATTGATCAGGCCGACGCTGTGCATCTGCGCCTTGCCGAAGATTTTCGGGATCATGTGGTACAGCGCGCCGATCGAAATCATCGCCACCCAGCCGAGTGCGCCGGCGTGTACGTGGCCGATGGTCCAGTCGGTGTAGTGGGAGAGGGCGTTGACGGTTTTGATCGCCATCATCGGACCTTCGAAGGTCGACATGCCGTAGAACGCCAGCGAGACCACGAGGAAACGCAGAATCGGGTCGCTGCGCAACTTATGCCAGGCGCCCGAGAGGGTCATCATGCCGTTGATCATACCGCCCCAGCTCGGTGCCAGCAGGATCAGCGACATCACCATGCCCAATGACTGCGCCCAGTCCGGCAGTGCGGTGTAGTGCAGGTGGTGCGGGCCGGCCCAGATGTACAGGGTGATCAACGCCCAGAAGTGCACGATCGACAGACGATACGAATACACCGGGCGCTCGGCCTGTTTCGGCACGAAGTAATACATCATGCCGAGGAAGCCGGCGGTGAGGAAAAAGCCCACAGCGTTGTGGCCATACCACCACTGCACCATCGCGTCGGTTGCACCGGCGTACAGCGAATAGGACTTGGTGAAACTTACCGGCAACTCAAGGTTATTGACGATGTGCAGGATCGCCACGGTGATGATGAACGCACCGAAGAACCAGTTGCCCACATAGATGTGTTTGGTTTTGCGCTGCATGATCGTGCCGAAGAACACGATCGCGTAGGCGACCCAGACGATGGTGATCAGGATGTCGATCGGCCATTCCAGCTCGGCGTATTCCTTGGAACTGGTGTAACCCAGCGGCAGGCTGATCGCCGCCAATAGAATCACAAGCTGCCAGCCCCAGAAGCAGAAAGCGGCGATTTGCGGCGCGAACAATTGCGTCTGGCAGGTGCGTTGCACCGAGTAGAAGGAGCTGGCGAACAGCGCACAGCCACCGAAGGCGAAGATCACCGCGTTGGTGTGCAGCGGGCGCAGACGGCCGAAACTGGTCCAGGGCAAATTGAAGTTGAGTTCCGGCCAGACCAATTGCGCCGCGAGAAAAACCCCGAGGCCCATGCCGACGATGCCCCACACCACCGTCATAATGGCGAATTGGCGGACCACCTTGTAGTTGTAGGCGGTACTGATAGAAGTGTTCATGGTTCCCCATCCACGGTTCAGCCGAAGTGAGCGCGCGCAAACGGCGCGAATCCTTCGTCTGGAGTTATAGGCAGACTAAAAGCGAGGCAAGCATGGACAAACAGCACAAGGCCAGTATTGACGGGGATCAATGGGCACAGTGTGTGCGTGATCATGGGTGGCTTTGGGATGCCGCTGTTGTTGAGGCCTCGGCAACCTTGATACTGGCGCACGGGGCGGGGGCGCCGATGGATAGCGACTGGATGAACGACATGGCCGGGCGCCTTGCCGGGCTTGGGGTCAACGTGTTGCGCTTTGAGTTTCCCTATATGGCGCAGCGGCGGGTGGATGGGGTGAAGCGGCCGCCGAATCCTGCGCCGAAACTGTTGGATTGCTGGCGGGAGGTGTTTGCGCTTGTGCGGCGTCATGTCGCTGGGGTTTTGGCTGTTGGCGGGAAGTCGATGGGCGGGCGGATGGCTAGTTTGCTTGCTGATGAGTTGGGGGCTGATGCGCTGGTGTGTCTGGGATATCCGTTTTATGCGGTGGGCAAACCGGAGAAGCCTCGGGTTGAGCATTTGGCTGGTTTGAAGACGCGGACGTTGATTGTGCAGGGTGAGCGGGATGCTCTGGGGAATCGCGAGGCGGTTGAGGGGTATTCGTTAGCGCCGGGGATTGAGGTGTTTTGGTTGGTGGCGGGGGATCATGATTTGAAGCCGCTCAAGGCTTCTGGCTTTACGCATGAACAGCATTTGGCCAGCGCCGCGCAGAAAGTATCCGAGTTTCTCAAGGGTTGACCGAGATTCTGTTCTCCATGGAGATCGGCTCCCTTTCCCCCTCGCCCCCTTGGGGGAGAGGGCTGGGGTGAGGGGGTAGCTGTTGATCTTGCTGTTGGGGGCATATCCGTTGCTTCGGGCGCTGCGGCTGGCGGTTTCGCCTGACGGCGACTTACTTTTTTACAAGCGCCAAAAAAAGTAAGCAAAAAATGCTAGCTCCTACGTTCGGCCCTCGCAGGCTTGGGTCCCTTCGCTCCGGGACTGATCCGGGCGCAGCGGCTACGGTTTGCTTCGCTGCACCTCCTTCCGCTGTGTCTGGCTTCGCCAGACGGTCGCTGCGCTCCCACGCCCGGATCAATCCCTCCACTCAGCCTTCCGACGTCGCCGGTGGATCAAGATCAAAAGCGGTACTCGAGCTTGCGCTCATTGTTGAGTGGGGCGGCTTCGCCGTGGGCAGCTGCGCTGCTTTGCTTTTTGCTTTTGTGGGAGCGAGCCTGCTCGCGAAGGCGATCTCCCAGTCGATCAATCTCTACCGTCTGGACCAATTCCCTGTGGGAGCTGGCTTGCCAGCGATGGCGACCCCCAAGCCGACCAATCCCTCACTGACGCAATCGGTCCAAATGTCTCCAAGCCGACCAATCCCTCACTGACGTACTCGGTCCAAATGTGGGAGCGAGCCTGCTCGCGAAAGCTCCCTTCCAGACGACCTCAAACCACCTGACTGTCAGAGGCAATCCCTGCACTTAAACATCATCAAATACCAATGTTTAAACTACACGACCCGTTACGCCATCCCGGCTACAACTCCTTGCGCCGTTGCCTACGCGTACGCCAGAATCCGCCGGCTTACACGGCTAGGCGGCGGGCTATATCGTTTGTCTGTCACTGAAAAAAAGTGATGGGGTTTGGTAGCCCGCGTCGAAACCGTTGTATAGCGTCACCGTATGCAGTCCCGTTGCGGGGCTCGACTTTTATGGTGGGCATGCGTGGGGCTCCTTTGTGAGCGCCGGGTTTCCTGTTTCGACCGGTCTACCAACCTGCGTATGGCCACCACCCTTCGTTTGGTAGCGAGGGTGTTGGCTCCCAATATTCGAAACCGGAGTACGCCCATGTTCAAAGTCACCCCAAACCCGCCACCGTCCCACGACCGCGCGCTCGACCCGCAAAAAATCCAGGAAGCCACCGACCGCGCCCTCGATTACTACCTCAAACCCGAAGACCTGGCAGCCCCGCCAAGTTCGCCGAAATATCGCCCCATCTATGTTGTCGACCCCATGCTGGATGACGAAACCCTGTTGGTCGAGGCCTGCGAGTCGCTTTCATACGCGCATGCCATGGCCGGTAACATCGCCAACTCAATCGGCGGACCGGAACGCAAACCACTGCTGGCGCTGCAACAGGTGATCATGCTCAACGAACTGTTGGTCAATCGGCTGCTGGATAAGCTGAAGTTGCCTTAATAATTTCATTGGCTGTTATGCCTCATCGCGAGCAGGCTCGCTCCCACAGAGGATTGGTGTCTGGCACATAATCTGTGATTACCGCAGATCCAGTGTAGGAGTGAGCCTGCTCGCGATGGCGATCTCCCAGTCGACCAATCTCTACCGTTTGGACCAAATCCCTGTGGGAGCTGGCTTGCCAGCGATGGCGACCTCCAAGCCGACCAATCCCTCACTGACGTACTCGGTCCAAACGTGGGAGCGAGCCTGCTCGCGAAAGCGCTCTTCCAGACGACCTCAAACCACCTGACTGTCAGAGGTAGTCCCTGCACTTAAAAATCATCAAATAACCCCGATCAGAGCTGCCGAAGACATTTAGTGATCACCCAGTCCGACCTGTGAATCTCGCTTTCTACCGGCCTGGGCTGGTTACAGATTATCCAGATCAGGGAAGATAATCCTGCCAAGCGTCCAAGGTTCAACGATGTCGCAATGCATGCTGCGCAAAAAAGATCCCCACTCTATTCGGTTATGGGCATCCGGGCCGATGATCGTCAGTAGCAAGTACTCATCCCGAAAAGCGTCATAGGCATAAATCAGCCAAAAGTCATTGTCAGCATCATTAACCAATGCTGTCCGGTAATACTGGCGATTGATTTTTGCCCATCGAGCCTGCAGTGACTGTGTACTGGCAAGGTGTATGTGGTGCATGTCGCTCAGATCGAGTCGTTCATCCCGCCCGAAAACGGCAGGTAATTCATCGCAAATTTTGTAGTTGTAGAAGTGTGCAGCAAAGTTTTGCCAGTTCTTGATTCGTTCAAAAAGCGCAGAAATTTTGATGGCTGGCATCCAGGCCTACTTTGTAATAGGTAGCCTGCCAGTGATCACAAATTTATCGAACACTTTCTGCCCATCACGCGCGGCTTGCCGAACATCGAGGAATGTCAGTTCTTCACGAACTTCCTTTTTGCTGGGTTTGTCGGTTTTTCGGGTGGTGGCCATCGGAGCCTCCGAAGGATGTGTATTCATGCTGACCAGCTTATGTGAATAAGTTTTGACCGGCAAACGATAGAACCTGGCATCAACGAGCACCAGTCGGCTCATTCTGGCGCAGTTGTAGGCAGTGTCTGCATTGCTTGAGTGAGATCGTCGTCGGCAGAGAAGGCCTCTTCGCGAGCAGGCTCGCTCCTACAGGGGATCGTGACCGGGTACATAAACCAGTGATCACCGCAGATCCAATATAGGCCTTCGCATGTTCGCGATGACGATCTGCCGGCCCCCAAAAATCCCAGATCACAAACAAAAGGCCCGGAAGCGCTCGCTTGCCGGGCTTTCAAGTGTAAAAAGAGCGACGTGGGATGGCGGCGCAATTTTGGTGTCCCGTCGTCGCCTACTTCACGCTTTGCACGTGCATCTCCAATGCAATCCCGTCGCCTTTATCCGTACTAGCGTGATAGAAAAAACCGTAATCCACCAGATAGTAATAATGATCCATCGGCACGGGTTTCAAGCTCTTGCGCTGATCACGGCAACTGATCGCTTTGGCGTTACCACTCAACGCCGGGTTCAGCAGTTTGGCGGGTGACTCGCTGTCGACGGTGCAATCCACGGTCACCGGTTCTTCCCCCAGCGAGCCGATCAGGTTGCTGTTGACGCTGCCTTGGCGGGTGTAGCCCAGTTGGCTGCCGACGCGCATTTGCTGCCAATCACCTCGGAAACTCAAATTGTCGATCACAAGGGTGTTGCGGGACAGTTTGGCCTGTTCCCGACCGGACAGGGTCAGCAGGCCGCGCCAGCTGATTCCATGGCCGACGAGGTTTTCGCTCTTATTGTCAATGCTCAGTTGTTGGGTGACCGGGTCGGTGGAAATGAAGTACTCGGTGCGTTCCGGCCAGCTCTTTTTGCTATTGCTGGCAGTTCCGGCGAGGTCCAGGTAAGTCAGGGTCTTGAGTGGTTTCGGCAGGTGCAGCTGTTCGATGCTTTTCAGCACGTTCGGGTTGATGTCGGGGATAGCGTTGGCATCTACCGCCGCTTTGCTGCGTCGGGTCAGCGCCGGCAGGCTGGCGATGGACGTTGGTGCGTTGCACACCAGTTCAACCATCTTTGACTTGTCCGCATCGGACGCCTTGATCGCTTTGGTCTCGGGGAACATGTCGATTTTGCCGTCGGTGACCTGGTTGTCGGCGTTGAGGAAATAGCGGGCCAGCAGCGTGGAATTACGTGTGGCGCAATCGAACGTGTAATGCTCGCGAGTTTGGGTGAACGGTGCGCTATTGACCAGGTTGAGGCGGGTTTTCGGCTCGTCGTAGGCCATCCATAGATCGACTTGCCCGGCCTTGTTTTGCAGGTTGTTTTTATCGACCAGCAACCAGCGACCCGTGTCGTCTTGCGCCACTTTGCGCCAATCGGCGACGGGCAGGTTTTTGCATGCCTGGAGGAAGTCGCGGTTGTTCAGCAGTGTGGCGTGGTAACGCTCGGGCAACGCCTTCGCCGGCGCATAGTGACCCGGATTGCCCGGATAAATGTGGCGCATCAACAGGAATGAATACACTTCGTTGATTTGCGCCGTGCTGCAGGCCGCCGAGTACTGGAAGCGCTGTATCACTATGGATTGCGGATCGCTCGGCTCGATCACCTGAAAGTTGATGACGTCGCCTTCACGCATCAGGCTGTTGGGCGTCAACGGCTGGGCCAGCAACACTGCCTGGCGGTCGGTATTTTTGGGCTGGGTGACGCAAGCGGCCAACAGCAATGTGCTGATGCAAAGAATGATGCGCTGCACGGAACTCTCCGGGGGATCGATTGAAAGAGGCATTACGATTCATATAACCCTGCTTGGGCTCAGCGCAGCGCCATCACCCTTACTCGTTCAAATCCTTGACCAGGTAGTCGCCGACGATCTGCGAAACGCCGGTCAACGCGGTGCGTACCAGTTCCGGTTCGGTGCGATAGCGCAGCGGCTCATAACCGTAGGTGTTGGCGCCGTTAAACGCGGTGATCGGCTCGTTGCGCTGCCAGATCAACTCGTCGCCGCGCTTCATCACACCGTTGACCGCGATGGTCGGGTAAACCACGCTGCTGAAGCCTTGGGTCAGGGCGAAGCCCCAGTTGAATACGGTCAGTTCAATCTGCGCGTCCGCCGGTTCGTTGTCGCCGACGATTTTGAAGCGGCCGCTGGCGGCGAGTTTTTCTTCGAAGCTCTTTTTCACCAGGTCGCCGAGGTTGATGTTGGCTGTTTCCATGTTGTACAGAATCGCATCGACGGTCGACATGGAGGCCAGGTCGCCGGCCTTCAAACCAGCGGCAAAACCGGCACCGCCGAGTGCCGCCGTACCGATTTTGCCTGCGCCCGCCGCCAGACCTACGCCGGTGCCGACGCCCGCGCCAATGGCCGCGCCCCATGCTTGTTCGCGGCCCATATAGCTCATTTCCCGAGGTTTCCATGACACCGGGAGGATTTTCACGGTGTGGATCTGGGTACGGTATTCGGGCTTGAATTTCTGGTTGGCGCATCCGGCCAGGAACAGAACGGCGAACATCAGGACAGCGAACTTCTTCATGAAGGACTCACAACAAGGAACGGATTTGTGGAGGTTGTCGTCCGCATGCAGGAATTCTGAAGGGGTGGTGGGTATTAATATGCCACTATCGCGGCGATCGATTTCCGCATCTGAATTGCGCTGTTGCCAGGACTTGGAATTGCGCATCGGAAAACTCGCTGGACACACACAGCCCCAGGCGTTAGCGTCTCGCGCTCTATTGCGAGAGACCTGTCATGGATGACCTGTTGGCTACATTATCCGCGCGCATGAAATATCTGGTGTGCACGTCGTTCGCGGCGCTGCTCGCCAGTCAGCCGTCGCTGGCCCTGGCGGAAAACGTCAACGGGAAAGCTCTCTATTCCCAGCGATGCGCGGTGTGCCACGGGCCGGATATCAAAGGCACGGGGCCGTTGGCGAAAAAGAGCAATCCGTCCACACCTGATCTGACCACCCCCGCGTTCAAGCAACGGCTGAATGATTACCCGGGGGTGATTGTGTCGTCGGTGATCCTGCGCCCGAACGGCAATCTGATACCGGAAACCTTGCAGGAGAATGGCGTGAAGATCCCGGCGCATGTCTGGAGCGTTAAGGATTTTCGTGATTTGCATGAATACATGGTTGGTGTGATTGCGAAAAAGCCATGAACGGATGCCTGCTCGAGAATGCTCGGAAGCAACTGGACCTGGAGTGATGATCCGTGAGGCATAAAAGGCCTTATCGCGAGCAGGCTGCCAGACGTCACCAATCCCGAAACCAAAAAAAACCGGGCAGCTTTCGCCGTCCGGGCTTTCAAGGTCAAAAGATCGCAGCCTGCGGCAGCTCCTGCACCGATTATCTGTAGGAGCTGCCGCAGGCTGCGATCTTTTGCTGTTAGCGGTTAAACCGCGCCACCAACGAATACTGCGTGTTGGCCGTCTTCGTCAGTTCTTCACTCAGCAACGCCGAGTTATGCGCCTGTTCCGAGGTCTGATCCGCCAGTTCCGAAATATTGCTGATGTTACGGCTGATCTCCTCAGCCACGGCACTTTGCTCTTCGGTCGCGGCGGCGATCTGGGTGGTCATGTCGGTGATGTTGGCCACCGCTTCGCTGATGCCGACCAGGGCCTGATCGGCTTCCAGTACCCGCGCCACGCCTTCTTCGGCCTGGCGATGCCCGGCTTCCATGGTCTGCACGGCGCTGGAGGCGGTTTGCTGCAACTTGGCGATCAGGGCATGAATCTGCCCGGTGGATTCGCTGGTGCGTTGCGCCAGTTGACGGACTTCGTCAGCCACTACCGCAAAACCACGGCCCATTTCGCCGGCACGCGCGGCTTCAATCGCAGCATTGAGGGCGAGCAGGTTGGTCTGGTCGGCGATGCCTTTGATCACGTCGACCACACCGCCGATTTCGTCGCTGTCCTTGGCCAGTTGCGTCACGGTCAGGCCGGTTTCGCCGACGACCACCGACAGGCGCTGAATCGCTTCGCGGGTTTCTCCGGCGATGTCACGACCGCGACCGGTCAGGCGATTGGCTTCCTGGGTGGCGTCAGCAGTGCGCTGTACGTGGCTGGCGACTTCCTGGGTGGTGGCGGCCATCTGGTTGACGGCGGTGGCGACCTGTTCGGTTTCCACCCGCTGGCGTTCCAGACCGGTCGAGCTGTTGTGCGCCAGGGCGTCGGACTGCTTGGCCTGATCGGTCAGGTGTTCGGCGGTGTCCTGCAAGCGGGTCAGGCAGGTTTTCAGGCGCGCTTCCTGGCTGAGGATCGACATTTCCAGGCGCGCCTGGGCACCACGGCTGTCGGTGTACATTTGCGCGATCAGCGGGTCGGAGGTGGTCTGTTCGGCCAGGCGCAGCAGGCGCTTGAGTCCGCGTTGCTGCCATTGCAGGCCCATCAGGCCCAGCGGCACCGACAAACCGGCGGCGAGGGCGAAGCCCCAATGCGAGTTCAGCGTCGCGCCGATCATGAAGCTCAGCTGGCTGACCAGAATAAACGGCAGCCAGTCCTGCAGGAGCGGCAGCCATTTGTCCGTCGAAGGAATCGCCGACTTGCCCTGGTTGATGCGTTGGTAGAGCGCTTCGGCGCGGCGGATCTGTTCGGCGGTGGGCTTGACGCGCACCGACTCGTAACCGATCACCTGATTGCCGTCGAACACCGGTGTTACATAGGCGTTGACCCAATAGTGGTCACCGGATTTACAGCGATTCTTGACGATGCCCATCCATGGCAAGCCTTGTTTCAGTGTGCCCCACATGTGCGAGAACACCGCCGACGGCACGTCAGGGTGACGGACCAGATTGTGCGGCGCACGGATCAGTTCCTCCCGCGAAAACCCGCTGATCTCGACAAAATCGTCGTTGCAGTAGGTGATCACGCCCTTGGCATCGGTGGTGGAAATCAACCGTTGCTGAGCTGGAAAGGTCCGCTCGCGTTGTGTAATGGGCTGGTTGTTACGCATGGTTTTTCAATCCGCAAGGCTTTGAAAGGTTGTCGGCGCTGACAAGTTTTTATTGAAGTTTTTTTTCAGATTTAAGTACGGCGTCGCAAAACCGCGCTTGCGTCAACTGGCCAGCATCGGATAGGTGAACAGGCCGAAGTGCAACAGGTTCAGGCCGAAATGCGTGGCGATCGCCGCACTCAGTCCGCCGAAACGATAGGCCAGACCATAGCCGACCCCGGCCAGTCCCGCCAGCAACACCCAGGTCCAGCCGGCGCCGGCATGCACCAGACCAAACAGCAGTGAGGCCGACAGCAGCGCGAGGTTATCGCCGTAAGGCAGATGGTTGAGGCGACGGCTGAGTCCGCCTTGTATATAGCCGCGAAACAGCGCTTCCTCGACCAGCGTCACCAGTAACAGATTGTTCAGCACCCACAGCCAGGCCTGATCCGGCCACTTCGGTGCCCAGGCGATTACGCCCAGCAACAGCGCGCCGCCGAGGGCAAGAATTGCGCACAGCGTCAGGGCGAGGGCGGTGGCATAAACAGTCAGTCGCAACGACCGCCGCGCGACGATCCACGGACAGACCAGCAGCAGCCAGAAGCCCACCAGCGGTTTGTCGAGGTTGAGGTACATCGCAAACGGCACGGCGTTGTCAGTGAAGCGTTGCGGGTTGATCGCGCGTCCGTTAGCGAAGCCCGGTAACCAGTGCAGCGCAAGTGCCACGGCCAAAACAATGAACAGGCCATGGCCAAGCCAGCGCGCAAACGGTACTTGCTGCTGGCGCACGGCGAACGCGGCGAACAGCAAAAGCCCCACGGAGATCAATGCCAGCCAACCGAGTTGGCCGTAGCTCAGGGCCAATCCGTAACCGAGGCCGAGCAGCGCGAGATAGAGCCAGGGCAGCGCCTTCATCGAAAATCCTTGTGCGAGATTTCTGGAAGGGGCTTTCTACACGGGCGAGGGAGGTGGGACAAGTGAAGGTGTGGCGACAAACCGGGACAACGTAACGCTGGATAGTCATATACAGAACCCAATGTGGGAGCGGGCTTGCTCGCGAATGGGGTGTCACCGATACAGAACAGGTGACTGACACAGCGCATTCGCGAGCAAGCCCGCTCCCACATTGGATCATTTCAATCAGAAATCGGTGGGCGTTCGGTATCAGCGCAGGCCGAGGTTCGTTTTCCAGATGACATCACAGGCGACTGACACTCCGCCTTCGCGAGCAGGCTCGCTCCCACATGTTTTGCATTCGGCTGAAGATCAGCGCAGGCCGAGGTTCGCCGCCGCGCGCTCGGTAATTTCGGTGCGCAGTTTCAACGATAGCGCTGCGCGCAACCGCGCTTCATCGACAATCGCATTCGGCGCCACGTCCGGGCTGCCGGCGTTGAACGGCGGTGCCGGGGCATATTCCAGTTGCAACTGCACCAGTTGCGCCGTATCGGCATCGACCAGTTCCGCCGCCAGCACCAAGGCGAAATCGATGCCAGCGGTGATTCCGCCACCGGTAAACAGATTGCCGTCGCGTACCACCCGATCCTTCACCGCAATCGCCCCCAGCGTCGGCAGCAACTCGTGATACGCCCAATGCGTGGTCGCGCGCTTGCCCTGCAGCAGACCCGCCGCGCCAAGCACCAGCGAGCCGGTGCACACCGAGGTCACATAACGCGCCTGGGCGGCCTGACGTTTGATGAAGTCCAGCGTCTGCGGATCCTCCATCAACGGCCCGACGCCAGCGCCGCCGGGCACGCAGATCACATCGAGATCCGGGCAGTCGTCGAAGGTCGTGGTCGGTTTCAGCAGCAGGCCGGTGCTGGAGGTCACTGGCATCAGATCCTTCCAGATCAGGTGTACCTGCACGCCGGGCAACGAGGCGAGCACGTCGTAAGGGCCGGTCAGGTCGAGTTGCTGGACCTGCGGGAATAACAGAAAACCGATCTGCAGCGTCATCGTTCTTGCTCCGTTGAAAGAAGTGGACGACTTCACTGTAGGCGGGTAGGTTCTGGCGCATACGCCAATCAACCCACGAATTACGCCAAATGCCTAAAGCCATTCACGTCCTCGCGTTCGCCAATATGCAGATTCTCGATGTCACCGGGCCGCTGCAGGTGTTTGCCTCGGCCAACGATCTGGCTCGCCAGCGCGGTTTGCCGACGCCCTATGCGCCGAGCGTGATCGCCAGCGGCGGCGGGGCGGTGATGTCATCGGCGGGGTTGGCGGTGCTCGCCGAACCGTTGCCGCAAACGCCCAGCGACACCTTGATCATCTCGGGGGGCTGGGGCATTTATGCGGCATCGGAAGACCTGCAACTGGTCGACTGGGTGCGCGATCATGCGCGCGGCTGCCGGCGGGTGGCTTCGGTGTGCACAGGGGCTTTTCTGCTCGCCGCCAGCGGCTGGCTCGATGGCCGCCGCGTGGTGACGCACTGGACGCGCTGCGAGCAATTGGCCGAGCAACATCCGAATCTGCGTGTCGAAGCCAACCCGATTTTCATCAACGACGGCCCGGTGTGGACTTCCGCCGGGGTCACGGCCGGCATCGATCTGGCGTTGGCCATGGTCGAAGAAGACCTCGGCCGCGACATCGCCCTCGACGTCGCCCGGCACCTCGTCGTCTTCCTCAAACGCCCGGGCGGGCAGGCGCAATTCAGCGTGACGCTGTCGCTGCAACAACGGGGCAACCGTTTCGATGAACTGCACGCCTGGATCGCCGAAAACCTCACTTGCGACCTCGGTGTCCCGACGCTGGCCGAACAGGCCGGCATGAGCGAACGCAGTTTTATCCGCCACTACCGCGCCGACACCGGCCAGACCCCGGCGCGGGCGATCGAATTGATCCGCGTCGAAACCGCCCGGCGACTGCTCAGCGATACCGGCCTGCCGGTCAAACGCATCGCCGCCAATTGCGGGTTTGGCAGTGAAGAGACGCTGCGGCGCAGTTTTCTCCGTGCCATTGGCGTGACACCGCAGGCTTATCGGGAGCGGTTTTCGGTCAGCGCTGTAACAGATCCAATGCCTTCAGACGTTCTGGGCCCAATTGATGAAGATCGGCCAATGACCTAACGCTAGCCAAACAACACTTTTTGCCAATGGTCTTCACTGATAATTGCTATCGGTGCGCCGCTGTCTCGAAGCTCGACGGCTTTTTTGATCTTGGTGCCATAGGTACTGTGAAGCCATTGGTCATTACCGATGCTGCCTACCACCAGATAATGAATTTTTTTGCTGACGGCGCCACCAATCAGTCCTCCTCGCTCAGTCACGCGCAATTCGCATTCCTTGCGCGGCCCGTAAGCCATGACGCCGGTAAAAAGAAAGACGCGATCCGTCCAGCTCAAGGTTGGGAATGGATTATCGAAGGGTAGGGCATTTGGCGCTGTAAAGGTTTGGATTGTCCCGACGGGCAGCCCGGCAAACTGATGAAGCATTCCCAAAAGCTCCACTGATTCATCCGAATCCAGTACGCCATCGCTGAGCATCTCGGCAAGGCGCTTGTAAAGGATGTTAACCACCGGATCGCTTAGATGAATCAGATGAGTTTCAATCCATGTCTTGAGAAATTCTGCTTCTTGCTGATTGATCCTGCCGTCGGCGGCAAGCCCCGCCGCGACACCAACCAAGGCATCTGCAGAGCGACGGTCAATCCGCGCTTCGTGAAAGAAACCGCTGGTTTGGAACTCCTGATGTAAATCGACCATCTCTGCCTCTCCTTAAGCTTCGACTTCCGCCATCTGATTGAAATACTTCGTCCGATCCGGCGTAAACGTCACCTTCATCTTCGTCCGCGCGCACGTCAGCGCACTCTCCTGCGCCAGATCAATATCCAGATCCTCACCGCGCAGACCCTGCCACTGCGCCAGATATTTCAGTGAGCCGTATTTCTCGCTTTTCTTCAGGCTGCGACTGACGCCACCCTTCCAGCCCAGCACCGGCAATTCACCGGCCAGGCAACGCTGGGCCAGTTCAGGTAAACGTTCGGCGCGCTGGCGGCCGATTTCCCAACATTTGATCAGGCCTTTGTCGGCGGCTTCCCAGAGCTGGGTGCGGGTCAGTCCGCTGCGAAGAGGGGAGGCGATGCTGCGCTGGACGTGGTGAGGCATTCCGGTTCCTTGAATTCGGGGGTGGCTGGACAGCTCCGCTGTGCCCGTAAAAGATCAAAAGCCCCTCACCCTGGCCCTCTTCCAGAGGGAAAGGGAACTGACTGAGGTATTGGCTTCTTGTATCGACCATTGCGTTGGATGGTAGGTGTGGATGTAACGGCTGGCAACAAGGTATTTCGGCGTGTAAGCGTACGTTGCGGGAAGCGTTTCAACGTAACGTGTGTGGCTTTTGTAGGCGCGGTTTTTACACAGACTGTCGCCAGACATAACCGCCGTGCAGGTTTCACGTTGGGTATGGGCCTGTTGCCGTTGGCTGGCGGGCAGGCCCGTTGTGGAAAAATCCCGTCCAGTCAGGGATCGGTCTGACATGCGCTGACGAAAAAACAGCGCTACGGCTGCCAGGAACTCTTCTCGCCACTCAACTTGCGATCAAGAAAACTCGCGGCACTGATCAACGCCAGATGCGTCAGCGCTTGCGGCGTGTTGCCCAGATGCCGGCCATGGCTGTCGAACTCTTCGGCGTACAGCCCAAGCGGGTTGGCATAACGCAGCAACTGCTCAAACTCCAGATGAGCCTTTTCCACCTGCCCGGCGCGGGCCAGGCATTCGACGTACCAGAACGAACACGCGGCGAAGGCGCCTTCGGTGCCGCTGAGGCCATCGATATTGGCGTCCTCGTTGCGATAGCGATAAACCATGCCGTCGCGCACCAGGGTTTTTTCGATCGCTTGCAGAGTCGACAGCCAGCGCGGGTCCTTGGCGCTGACGAAACGCACCAACGGCATCAGCAGCATCGAGCCGTCCAGCGCGGTGCCGCCCTTGTACTGGACGAAATGCCCGCGTTCTTCATCCCAAAAGTTGTCCCAAATGTCGGTGTAGATCGCTTGCCGGGTCTCATCCCAACGGGCGAACGGTGCCGGCAGCGAACGCTTGGAAGCCAGACGGATCGCCCGGTCCAGCGCCACCCAGCACATCAGCCGCGAGTGCAGGAAGTGATGGGTCTCACCGCGCATTTCCCAGATGCCGACATCTTCGCTCTGCCAGTTCTCGCAGACCTGATCGACCACTTCGCCGACATGCCGCCAGCCTTCGTGGGAAATCGCGTCGCCGTACTTGTTGACCAGATACACCGCGTCCATCAGCTCGCCGAAGATGTCGAGCTGGATTTGGTCATAAGCGCCGTTACCGATGCGCACCGGTTGCGCGCCGCCGTGGCCGGACAGGTGCGTGAGTTCGGTTTCCGGCAGTTCCTGCTGGCCATCGATGGCATAGAGGATGTTGAGTTTCATCGGTTTGCCACAGCAATCGCTGACCCTTCCGCGCAGCCACTGCATGTAGTGGTTGGCCTCGTCGACGAAGCCCAGGCGCATAAACGCATACACGGTGAACGAGGCATCGCGGATCCACGTGTAGCGGTAATCCCAATTGCGCTCGCCGCCGGGAGTTTCCGGCAGGCCGAAGGTGGCGGCGGCGAGGATTGCACCGTGGCGCCGCGAGGTCAGCAGTTTCAGGGCGAGGGCGGAACGATTGACCATTTCCCGCCAGCGTCCGCGATAGTTGGATTGGCCGATCCAGCCGCGCCAGAATTTCAAAGTGCGCTCCATGCACAATTCGGCAGCGCCTTCGGCAAAGCGCGGGTCGTCGCTGCCACCGAGCATGAACGCGGCGGTTTCATTGTGCTTGAGGGTGAATTGCGCGACGGCCGCTTGCGCATCGATCTGCAGCGCCTGATCTGAAGCCAGACGTATCGACGGCTGGCCAGCGGCGTGGAACGTCACGTCTTTTTCGTCAATCTCTGCCCGGGTTTCGGCGCGACCATAGTCGTGGCGCACCGCGCAACGCAGGTTGAACGTCGCCGAGCCGCTGACCACGCGCACCCGGCGCATCAGCAGGGGCAGGGCGTCGACATCGTCACCGATGGGCAACAGATCGGTGATTTCCACCACCGCGTGTTCGCTCAGCCAACGGGTCTGCAAGACGTTGGTGTCGGGCAGATAAATCTGTTCCCGGCGCGCATCCGGCAAGTCGGGCGCGAGCTGGAAAATCCCTGCTTCAGGTGTGTCGAGCAGCGAGCAGAAAATCGTCGGGCTGTCGAACTCCGGCCAGCAGAAAAAATCCACGCTGCCCTTGTCGTTGACCAGTGCGGCGCTGCGCATGTCGCCGATGATGCCGTGAGCACCGATGGCGCTTTGTTGTTCCATTTCAGGCTCAGCCATTGCCGCGAAACTCCGGATAGAGGCTCATCCCGCCATCGATGAACAGGGTGGTACCGACGATGTAGTCAGACAGATCGCAAGCGAGAAAAACCACTGCGTTGGCAACGTCCTCGACATCGCCAATGCGTCCGTAGGGAATCAGCTCAAGAAGTTTTTCGCCGGCCGCGCCTGCGGTGGCTTCTGTGTTGATGGCCGTGCTGATCGCGCCGGGCGCGATGCTGTTGATACGGATGCGTTGCTGACTGACTTCCTGGGCGAGGCTCTGCATCAGCTGATCGACGCCGCCCTTGGACGCCGCGTAATTGACATGCCCCGCCCACGGAATGCGCTGATGCACCGAACTCATGTGAATGATCTTGCCCGCCGCGCGCGATACCCCTTCGCGCACGCCCTGACGCTGGAAAATCCGCAACGCCGCGCGCGCACAGAGGAACTGCCCGGTGAGGTTGACGCCGATCACCGTGTTCCAGTCGTCGAGGGTCATGTCCACGGCGGCAGCGTCTTTCTGCAGACCGGAATTGGCCACCAGAATGTCCAGCGAGCCGAAGGCTTCGACGGTCTTGGCGAACAGTCTTTCGACCTCTTCTTCTTTCGAAACGTCGGCGCCGATGGCGAGGGCCTTGCCGCCTTCGGCGTTGATCTGTGCAGCCAGTTCTTCGGCGGGTTTGGCGCTGCTGTTGTAGTTGATCACGACCGCAGCGCCGGCGGCGGCCAGTGCTTTGGCGGCGGCATGGCCGATGCCGGAGCTGGCGCCAGTGACCAGCGCCACCTGATGAGCGAGGGAAATCTGCATGACGATTCGCGCCTTGGTTCAAGAGACTTAAGTAGCTGACTGATGGCAGACGCTGAGAGTTCATTTGCTGGATGCGGTGATTGCGCGGGCCCCTTCGCGAGCAGGCTCGCTCCACAGGGGGCTGCATTTCGAGTGTGCGAGCGAAGGGGCCTTCACAGACCGCTAACAATTGCGCGCTTCCACGGCATTCAAGGCTATGGCAACTTGGCCGCCCCTGATGAGGCTGCAATCGATGGCAAACCCCTACCGCGAATTGTTCACCGCCCCCGGCGCCCGTGCGTTTGTGCTGGCCGGGATGCTGGCGCGCATGCCGATTTCCATGACCGGTATCGGTCTGATCACCATGCTTGCGCAGTTGAACGGCGGTTATGCGCTGGCGGGGGCGGTGGCGGCGACGTTTGCCATGGCCACGGCGTTTTGCGCGCCGCAGGTATCGCGGTTGGTGGACCGTCATGGGCAGGGGCGGATTCTGCCAATCGCAGCGCTGACCGGTGGCGGCGGGTTGTTGATGTTGCTGCTGTGCACGCGTTTGCAGGCGCCGAACTGGATGTTGTTCGTCTTTGCAGCGCTGGCCGGGTGCATGCCGAGCATGTCGGCGATGGTGCGGGCGCGCTGGACCGAAATCTACCGGGGCCAGGCGCAATTGCAGACGGCGTATGCGCTGGAATCGGTGCTCGACGAAGTGTGTTTCATCGTCGGGCCGCCGCTGTCGGTGGGTTTGTCGGTCGCGGTGTTTCCCGAGGCCGGGCCGCTGGCAGCGTTGTTGGCGCTGGCCATCGGCGTGACGGCGTTTGTCGCCCAGCGCAGCACCGAGCCAGCGGTGCACGCGCAGGAGTCGCAGCATCAGGGCTCGATCATTCGCTCGACTGACGTGCAATGGCTGCTGGCGTTGATGCTGGCGATGGGCGTGATCGTCGGGGTCATCGATGTCGTCAGCGTCGCCTTCGCTCAACATCAGGGCCAGCCGGCAGCGGCGAGCATTGTCTTGTCGGTGTATGCCATAGGCTCGTGCCTGGCCGGCATCGCCTTCGGTGCGATGCGCTCGAAACTGCCACTGCCGCGACTGTTTCTCTACGGCGGCGTGGCGACGGCGGTGACCACGCTGCCGCTGCTTTTGGCGAGCAACATCATCGGCTTGTCGATCGCGGTATTTATCGCCGGGCTGTTTTTTTCGCCGACGTTGATTGTGGCGATGGCGTTGATCGAACGCATCGTGCCACCGGCCAAACTGACCGAGGGCCTGACCTGGCTGGTGACCGGACTGAGCATCGGTGTGGCAATCGGCGCCGCCGGCTCCGGCGCGCTGGTAGACGCGTTCGGCGCGCGCAGCGGCTTCTGGCTGGCGATCGCAGCGGGGGCGGTGGTGCTGGTTTCAGCGTTTCAAAGTTTCCGTCACTTGAAATAACAATCCTGTTGTAGGAGCGTAGGAGCGTAGGAGCTGACGAGTGCAACGAGGCTGCGATCTTTTGACTTTGACTTTGACTTTTGAAGATCAAGATCAAGATCAAGATCAAGATCAAGATCAAGATCAAGATCAAGATCAAAAGATCGCAGCCTCGTTGCACTCGTCAGCTCCTACGCTCCTACGCTCCTACAGGAAATGGGGTTACCAGCCTCGTCCTGAGTTGATCCAGAAGTTGACAGATAGCGACGTCGACACCGACTCCACCTGATGGAACCAGCCCTCTGGCAAAAACAGCAGATCCCCAGCCTCCAGCGTCACGCGCAAAAACGTTACCTCCCGCGCTTCCGGGAAACGTCCGTAGTCCGGGGCATCCGGGTTGAAATCGCAGCCATCCAGGCCACCTTTGGGCGCGGTCGACCAAGTGCCCAGCGCTTCGCGGTGATGCGGCGCGGCGAGGGTGAATTTCTTCTGGCCCCAGACCTGGGCGAAGAGGTTGTCGGTGTCATCGCGGTGCAACGGCGTCAGCGTGCCCTTGGGGCCGATCCAGATACGTGGCGGGATGAACAGCGACGTGTCGAAGTAGGGCGGGTACTGGATCTGTTGCAACAATTGCGCGGGCAGAATGTTGTTGCCCATGTACGCCGGCGGCTCGCCGTCCGCGCCTTTGACTGCCGGGCTGTCCAGCGAGGCGATGAACTCGGCCATCGAGGTCGAGCGGAAATCACGCTCGGTGGAAAAGGTCTTCTTCACATAATCGCCATGGCGGGTGATGCCCTGCAGTTCGGCGAAATGCACCAGCGACTCTTCGCGGCTCAGCCTGAACAACGGCCAGTCGTGCAGCGCATTGCTGATCACCAACGGAATGCCGTTGGGCAGATAACGGGTTTCGAATTCGTGTCGGCTCAACTCGGCGCGCGCCCGGCGTTCGACGCTGGTCTGGCGCGGCAGCGCGGCAGTGAGCTTTTCACTGAAGCGCGATGGCGTCGGGTAGCGTTTGTTCATGTCGACCTTTTCCACCGTGCCGCCACCCTGGCGGGCGTGGTCGATGATTTGCGGCAACATTGTCGCCAGGCCCATGTTGCCGCCGATCTTCAGGCGACCGCTGGCGAACAGCTCCTCGACGTTGACCACGCCGGCCATGATCCCGAGAAAGTCTTTTTCCGCGACTTCGATGGTCACGTCCGGACGCGGGTGGCGCCCGACTTCCGTGCGCTGGCTGGTCTTGATGTCATACCAGTAGGCCTGTTGCCCACTGAAGATGAACTGGAAAACCCCCTCGATGCCGACCGCGCCGGCGTTGGCGAACAACTTGTCCAGAATGCTCTGCAGGTCCACGGTGATTCCCTCGCGATTGTTGTTTTTTTCCTGAACAGGCAACGAGCGGCTGGCGGGAGAATTTAACGGCAGGGCGACTAATTTGTCCGGCGAGTGATCCGTCTTTCTTGCAGACACATTTTTCAAGGAAAGCGCGGTGACCAAGCTGACATTGCTGTGCCTGCCCTATTCGGGCGCCAGCGCCATGGTTTACAGCCGCTGGCGGCGCCAACTGCCGACGTGGCTGCAATTGCAACCGGTGGAACTGCCGGGGCGTGGCGCGCGGTTCGATGAGCCCCTGCAAACCGACATGCGCGCACTGGCGCGGCAACTGGCGCGCGAGCACAAAGCGGGGCTGCAAGGCCCGTACGCGTTGTTCGGGCATAGCCTCGGTGCATTGCTCGCCTGCGAAATGGCCCATGCCTTTCGCGAGTTGGGTGTGCCGGAGCCACTGGCGCTGTTCGCCTCCGGCACCGCCGCGCCGACCATGCGCAGCGACTACGACCGCGGCTTTGCCGAACCGCGCAGCGATGAAGAACTCATCGAACAGCTGCGCACCTTTCAGGGCACCAGCGAAGAAGTCCTCGCCAATAAAGAGTTGATGAGCCTGACGCTGCCGGTGCTGCGTGCCGATTTCATGATGTGCGGGCGCTTCACGCCTGCCGAGCGGCCCTTGCTCAATTGCCCGGTGCACGTGCTCGGTGGCAAGGAAGACCGCGCTACCACCGAACAACTGATCGGCTGGAGCAAAGAGACCTTGGGCAGTTTCTCGGTGGACATGATGACCGGCGGGCATTTCTTCATTCATGAGCACGAGGCGCGGGTCATTCGCACGATCAAGACGCATCTGGAAGCGCATCACCGGCGCCATGCGCAGGCCGCGCAACCGGCGTTCTGAGACGCGACTTATTTATCACGCATATTCAGGAGGCCAGTCATGGCTGTTGCTCTGGGATTTTCCGTGCGGCCGCTGCTGCCGCAGCGCGGGCGCTTGCCGCTGCTGGTCGAGGCGGGCGATGCCGACACCGATCTGTTGGCGGTATTCGATGAATTGAAGGCCTTGGTCGACGAGCATCTGCTGCGCGACGGTGGCGTGCTGTTTCGCGGCTTTCGCCTCGACGGCGCCGAGCAGTTTCGCCAGTTTGCCGCGAGCTTCGGCCATCCCTTGCTGAACTACGAGTTCGGCTCGACGCCGCGTACCAACGTCACCCAGGGCGTGTACACCTCCACCGAATACCCGGCGCACCAGAGCATTCCGTTGCACAACGAACAGGCGTATTCGCGCGACTGGCCGATGAAAATCTGGTTCTACAGCATGATCGCCGCCAAGTCCGGCGGTGAGACGCCGATTGCCGACAGCCGCGAAGTGTACCGACGCATCCCGGTGGCGATCCGTGAGCGTTTCGTCAGTAAAGGCCTGATGTACGTGCGCAACTTCGGCAATGGCCTCGATGTGGCTTGGGAAGACGTGTTCAACACCGAAGACCGCGAGGTCGTCGAGGCCTACTGCAAAGCCCACGGCATTATCTGCGAGTGGAAGGACGACGGTGAGCTACGCACGCGCCAGACCTGTCAGGCGGTAGCGGTGCACCCGGTAACGGGCGATCACGTCTGGTTCAATCAGGCGCACCTGTTTCACATCTCCAACCTGCCAGCGGACGTGCGCGAAAGCCTGCTCGACATCGTCGACGAAGAAGACCTGCCGCGTAACGTCTACTACGGCGACGGCTCGCCGATCGAGGACCAGGTGCTGGCGCAGATTCGTGCGGTGCTCGACGACTGTGCGATCAGTTTTCCCTGGCAGGAGGGTGATGTGCTGATGCTCGACAACATGCTTTCGGCTCACGCGCGCTCACCGTTCGAAGGGCCGCGCAAAGTCATCGTGGCGATGGCCGAGGGGCATTCGCAGGACGCGGGCTGAACGCTTCGCAACTCTTCTACTTAAATGCCGAAGCCGGGCTTGTACTGGCTTCGGCATTTGTCTGCCTGGCCTTTGTACCGTCGGGCCGCGATTGCCGCTGGCGCGCTAAATCATCGCGCGGGCCATTCGTTCTTGTTGATACGACCGGGTCTCCAGGTCACGCCGCCGATCAGCAAGGACTCCACGCATGAATGCCGCAGACGCACAGAAACTAGCCCGCCGCTTTATCGAATTGCCCCAGGACAAACGCCGTTTGTTCCTCGTCGGCATGGCCCGCGAAGGCATCGATTTTGCGCAGCTGCCCATGACCGCCTGCGACGGCATCGCCGAGCGTGACGGCCTGTCTTACGCGCAGCAGCGCATGTGGTTTCTCTGGCAGCTGGAGCCGACCAGCGCAGCCTACAACCTGCCGATGGCTGTGCGTCTGGAGGGCGATCTAAACGTCGAGGCGCTGGAACAGGCCTTCAGCCGTCTGGCTGCGCGCCACGAATGTTTACGCACCACCTTCGGCCAGGACGGCGAGCGTGCCTTCCAGCGCGTGGCCGAGCCTCAGCCTCTGAAACTACCCCTGACTGACCTGAGCGAGTTGCCCGAAGCCCAGCGCTGGCCGCAGGCGCAGCAGCACATGATGGCCGAAGCGACCCAGGCCTTCGATCTGCAGAACGGCCCGCTGCTGAGTCTGCGGCTGTTGCGCCTGGCCGCGCAGGAACACGTGCTGCTGCTGACCCTGCATCACATCATTGCCGACGGCTGGTCGATGAACATTCTGATCGACGAATTCATGCGCACTTACGACGCGTTGGTCGCCGGGCGTGAACCGACGCTGGCGCCCTTGACCGTGCATTACCGCGACTACGCGCTGTGGCAGCGCAGTTGGCTGGAGGCCGGCGAGCGCGAGCGGCAACTGGACTACTGGCGCACGCAACTGGGCGACGAGCATCCGGTGCTGGAATTGCCCACCGATCGCGCTTATCCGGCGCAAGCCAGCCATCAGGGCGCACGCCTGGAAACGGTGATCGACGCTGCCTTGCGCGAAGAGCTGAAAAACCTTGCCCAGCGCCAGGGCGTTACCTTGTTCGTGGTGCTGTTGGCGGCGTTCAAGACCCTGTTGCATCGCTACAGCGGTCAGACCGATATTCGTGTCGGCGGGCTGATCGCCAACCGCACCCGCAGTGAAACCGAAGGGCTGATCGGCTTCTTCGTCAACACCCAGATTCTGCGCAGCGCGGTTACTGCACAAACGCCATTCGCCGAGCTGCTGCAGAACCTGCGCCAGGCTGCACTCGGCGCCCAGGCCCATCAGGATCTGCCCTTTGACGCCCTGATCGAAGCCCTGCAACCGGCGCGCAGCCAGAGCCACAATCCGCTGTTCCAAGTGATGTTCAACCACCAGCCGCTGGTCACCGATCTGCACCAGGCGCAACTCGCTTCGGGCCTGCGCGTGGGCTATCTGAGCGAGGAACAACTGGCCGGCAGTGCTCGGCAACACGCGGCCACCAGCGATCTGATGCTCGACACCCGCGAGGAGGGCGAGCAACTGTTTGCTGCCTTCACTTACGCCACGGATATTTTTGATGCCTCAACCATTGCCGCGCTGGCCGGGCATTGGCGCAACATTCTCCAGTCGGTGTGCCGTGATCCGCAGCAGTTGATCGGCGAAGTGGCGATGCTCGCCGAAGACGAACGCCAAGGGTTGATCCAGGCCACCGCGCCAGCGCCTCGTTTCACCAGCGTGCAAAGCCTGTTCGAAGCGCAAGTCGCGCGCACTGCGCAAGCCCCGGCGGTGCGGTTGGCCACAGCGCCTGCGCCGACATTCAGCTACGACGAACTCAACACCCGCAGCAATCGTCTGGCCCATCAGTTGCGCGCACAGGGTGTCGGCCCGGACGTATTGGTCGGCGTCGCGCTGGGACGTTCACTGGAACTGGCGGTGGCGCTGTTGGCCGTGCTCAAGGCCGGTGGTGCTTATGTGCCGCTGGATCCGCAGACCCCGGCCGAACGCTTGCGCCATGTGCTCGCTGACAGTGGTTTGAAACTGTTGCTCAGTGATCAGCAAAGCCTCGCCAGCCTGCCGCCGCTCGACGGCATCGAGTGCCTGTGTCTGGAGCAATTGCCCGCCAGCGAGCAGAGCGACAACCCGTCGATCACGGTCGAAGCCGACAACCTCGCTTACGTGATCTACACCTCGGGTTCCACCGGACGGCCGAAAGGCGTGGCGGTCAGTCATGGCGCGCTGAGCGAGTTCATCGCCCGCGCCATCGACTACAGCGATCTGCGCGAAGGCGACCGGGTTCTGCAATTCGCCACCAGCAGCTTCGACGGTTTCGTCGAGCAGTTCTTCCCGCCGCTGTGCCATGGCGCCAGCGTGATCATGCGCGACGCGCCGTTGTGGGACAGCGCGACACTGCATCAGGTCATCATCGATCAGGGCATCACCCTGGCCGACCTGCCGGCGGCGTACTGGTATTGGCTGGTGCAGGAATACGCGGCGAAACCGCCGGCCAGTTTCGGCGCGCTGCGGCAGATTCACGTCGGCGGCGAAGCCATGGCCGTGGACGGCTTGCGCTTGTGGCAGCAGGCCGGGCTCGGCCATGTGCGCCTGCTCAATACCTACGGCCCGACCGAGGCCACGGTGGTCTCGACGATTCATGACTGCAGCGGGCTGACCGCGCAGGACGTGTCGTGGCGCGGCATACCGATCGGCAAGGGCCTGACGGCGCGGCGTCTGTACGTGCTCGACGATGATCTGAACCTGCTGCCGCAAGGTGCGGTGGGCGAGTTGTACATCGGTGGGCCGGGGCTGGCGCGCGGTTATCACCGTCAGCCGAGCCTCAGCGCTGAGCGGTTCATTGCCGACCCGTGCGCCGACGGCCAGCGCCTTTACCGCACCGGCGACCGTGCGCGGCTGCGCGGCGATGGCGCGCTGGAGTATGTCGGCCGGGTCGATCATCAAGTGAAGATTCGTGGCTTTCGCATCGAACTGGGCGAGATCGAATCGCGCCTGCAGCAATGTCCGGGCGTTCGCGAAGCGGTGGTGCTGGCGGTGCCATTCGCCGGCGGTGCGCAACTGGTCGCCTACGTTGTGACAGAACCTGCGGTGCTCGCCAGCGCGGCGACGCAAGCGGCATTCCGTCAGCAGACCCGCGCTGCGCTGCAAGCCAGCCTGCCGGATTACATGGTGCCGGGGCATCTGCTGTTGCTGGCGAACCTGCCGCTGACGCCGAGCGGCAAGCTCGACCGCAAGGCCTTGCCGACGCCGGATCCGGCGCAGTTGCAGGGCGATTACCGCGCCCCGCAATCGCCGGCCGAGCAGTGTCTGGCGCAAGTCTGGGCCGAGGTGCTGCACGTGCCGCGTGTGGGCCTGGATGATCACTTTTTTGAACTGGGCGGCCATTCGTTGCTGGCCGCGCAGGTGATTGCCCGGGTCAAGGAGCAGATGGGTGTGGTGCTGCCGCTGCGCAGCCTGTTCGAAAAACCGCTGCTGGCGGATCTGGCCGAGGTGCTCGGGCAACTGGCCGAGGTTAGCGGCGACGACGACTGGTCCGACATGGATCAGTTCATGAATGCTTTGCAAGGAGAAGAAGTATGAGCGGCACGATGGCGGAACGTATTGCAAAAAGGTTCGTCGGCTTGTCGCTGGAACAGCGTCGGCTGTTTCTCGCCAAATTGCGCGAGGAGGGCAAGGATTTCAGCCTGTTGCCGCTGCCGGTCAGCCGCCACGACTGCGCGCAGATTCCCCTTTCATTCGCCCAGCAGCGCCTGCTGTTTCTCTGGCAACTGGAACCGGAAAGCGCCGCGTACAACATGGCCGCTGGCTTGCGTCTGAAAGGCCGGCTGGATGAGTCGGCCCTGAGCCGCTCGTTCGATCATCTGCTGGCGCGCCATGAAGTATTGCGCACGGTGTTTCACACCGACGGCGATCAAGCGCATCAGCTGATTCTCGAGCAACAAAGTATTGCGCTGGAACGCTTCGATCTGACCGGCACCGCCGCGCAAGAGCGCGAAGAACTGCTCGCGCAACACGTACAAGACGTCACCGCGCAACCGTTTGATCTGCGCCATGGCCCGTTATTGCGCGCCAGCCTGTTTGCTTTGGCCGACGATGAGTTCGTGCTGGTGGTGAGCATGCATCACATCGTCTCCGATGGCTGGTCGATGGACGTCATGGTCAAGGAATTCGTGCAGTGCTATCAGGCCTTCAGCCTGCAGCGCGAACCGCAATTGCCGGCGCTGCCGTTGCAGTACGCCGACTATGCGATCTGGCAGCGGCGCTGGCTGGAGGCCGGGGAGGGCGAGCGCCAGCTCGACTACTGGCGTCAGCAACTGGGCGACGAGCATCCGCTGCTGGAAGTGGCGCCGGACTTTGCCCGACCAATGAGCCAGAGCTTCGCCGGGCAGACCCTGAGCTTCGATTTCGGCACCGGCCTGTCACAACAGCTCAATGCCTTTGCCCGCAGCCAGGGCATCAGCCTGTTCATGCTGGTGCTGGCCGGGTTCTCGCTGTTCCTTTCGCGTCTGGCCGGCGAGCGCGACATTCGTGTCGGCGTGCCGAATGCCAACCGTGGCCGTGCCGAAGTCGAAGGGCTGATCGGTTTCTTCGTCAACACCCAAGTGCTGCGTTGCCAGGTCGATGAGCGCGGCAGTTTCGCCGATTTGCTCGCGCAGGTGCGTGAAGCGGCATTCGGCGCACAGGCACATCAGGAATTGCCGTTCGAGCAACTGGTCGACGAATTGGTCGCCGAACGCACCCTGGGCCACAACCCGTTGTTCCAGGCCAAGTTCAACCAGAACGTCGGCATGCAGAAACAGCGCTCGATGGCTTTGCCCGGCCTGACCGTCAGCGAATACCCGCTGGCCAAGGACGGCACGCATTTCGATCTGGCGCTGGATATCACCGACGACGGCGCGCTGATCCATGGCCAGATGACCTACGCCAGCGATCTCTATCGGGCGGAAACGGTCGCCGGTTTTGTACCGATGTTGCTGGATCTGTTTACACAGTTGCTCAACTCGCCGCAGGCGCCACTGCACACGGTTGCCACACCACGGCCCGCTGCGCTTTCAATTCAACACGAACCGGCATTGACGGTGTTGCAGCACTGGGCGCGTGAAGTGGCGCGGCAGCCGCAGGCGCTGGCCGCTCGTGATCTCAAGCAAACGGTGACTTTCCAGGCGCTGGATGAACAAGCCAATCGTCTCGCCCATTATTTGCGTGCGCAGGGCGTCAATGTCGGCGATCCGGTGGCGGTGCTGCTCGAGCGTTCGCTGGACTGGCTGACTTGCCTGCTGGCGATTCTCAAGGCTGGCGCGGTGTACATGCCGCTCGACGTCAAGGCGCCAAGCGCGCGCCTGAAGCAGATGCTCGGCGCTGCGCAGGCGCGGGCGCTGATCGGTGCTGAAGGCGATGTGCGGGTCAGCGAATTGGCGGCTGAGGGCTGTCAGGGTCTGGAGTTTGCACCGGGGCAATGGCAGTCACTGTCGACGTCCGCGCCTGAGCTGACGCTGTATGCGCAGTCGCCGGCCTACGTGATTCACACCTCCGGTTCCACCGGGCAACCCAAGGGCGTGCTGGTCAGCCACGGCGCGCTGGGCAGTTACGTGCGCGGCATACTCGAGCGTCTGGCGCCGGCGCCGGAGGCGAGCATGGCGCTGGTCTCGACCATCGCCGCCGACCTGGGCTTCACCGTGCTGTTCGGTGCGTTGTGCTCGGGTCGACTGCTACATGTGCTGCCGGAAGAACTCGGTTTCGACCCGGACCGCTTTGCCGAATACATGGCCCGCCATCGCGTGGGCGTGCTGAAAATCGTTCCTGGGCATCTCGCCGCGCTGTTGCAGGCGGCCAAGCCTGCCGACGTGTTGCCGGAACACGCACTGATCGTCGGCGGCGAAGCCTGTTCGCCAGCGCTGGTCGAGCGTGTGCAGCAACTGAAACCGGGCTGCCGCCTGATTAACCACTATGGCCCGAGCGAAACCACCGTGGGCGTGCTGACTCATGAGGTCGAAGAGCTCGCCGCGCTGGCGCGCAGTGTTCCAATCGGCACAGCGCTGGCCGGTGCCCATGTCTATGTGCTCGACGATGTGCTCAACCCGGTGGCCGATCAGGTTGCCGGTGAGCTGTACATCGGCGGCGACAGCGTCGCCCTCGGCTACCTGAATCAGCCGGCGCTGACCGCCGAACGCTTCCTGCCCGACCCGTTCGGCGCAGCGGGCGCGCGGGTCTACCGCAGCGGCGACCGGGTCCGGCGCAATCGCGAGCAGGCGCTGGAATTCATCGGTCGTGCCGACGATCAGGTCAAAGTGCGCGGCTACCGTGTGGAGCCTGCGGAAGTTGCGCGGGTGTTGCTCAGCCTTGATGGCGTCAGCGAAGCCGCCGTGCTCGCGCTGCCAATGGATGACGATCCGGCGCGCCTGCAACTGCTGGCGTGGTGCGTGCCGGCAGTGGGCGCGAAGGAGCAGGCGCAGGATCTGCGCGAGCAATTGCAGGCGCGGCTGCCGGACTACATGGTGCCGGCGCAGTTAGTGTTGCTGGAAAAGCTACCGTTGACCGCCAACGGCAAGCTCGACAAGCGTGCGTTGCCAGTGCCCGGGGTGGTCAGCCAGCAGTTCGTCGCGCCGGTCGGTGAGATCGAGGAAAAACTGGCCGCGATCTGGGCCGAGGTGCTCAAGCTCGAAAGGGTCGGCAGCAGTGATAACTTCTTTGAACTGGGCGGCGACTCGATTCTCAGTTTGCAGATCATCGCCCGCGCCAAGCGCCAGGGGATCAAGCTGAGCCCCAAGCAGTTGTTCGAAAAACAGACCATAGGCCAACTGGCTGCTGTGGCCAAACTGATCGAAGCCAAACCGGCTGCCATCGCGGCACCAGTGGCACGCGGGCCGTTGCCGTTGCTGCCAATCCAGGTGCGTTTCTTCGACACGCCGATTGCCCAGCGCCAGCACTGGAATCAGTCAGTGATGCTGCAACCGACCCTGGCCCTGGACGCCGCGCATCTGCGTACGGCGCTGGCAGCGTTGGTGGAACAGCACGAGGCCTTGGCCCTGAGCTTCGTGCAGTCGGGCGATAGCTGGCAGGCGTTGCCGCAGACTCAGCGCGATGCCGAACTGCTCTGGGCACGCGAACTGGAAAGTCTCGATGCCTTGCCGGCCGTGGCCGACGCGGCGCAGCGCAGCCTCGATCTGCAACGCGGGCATTTGCTGCGTGGGGTGCTGGTCACTCTGCCGAATGCCGAGCAGCGCTTGTTGCTGGTGATTCATCATCTGGTGGTCGACGGCGTGTCGTGGCGCATTCTGCTCGAAGACTTGCAGCTGGCTTACCAGGCATTGGCGGCGGGGACGGCGCCGGTGTTGCCAGGCCAGAGCAGTTCGCTGCACGACTGGGCCGGGCAATTGCACCGTTATGCTCAGAGTGAAACGTTGGCGACCGAAGGCGCTTACTGGCAGCAGACTCTTGCGGCGGATGACGCGGCACTGCCACGAGATTTCGCCGTGGACAGCCAGACCCGCGCCCAGGCCGCCCGCGCCAGTACGCGCTTGAGCCCGGCACTGACCGACAAGCTGCTGAAAGTCGCCCCGGCGGCTTATCGCACGCAAATCAACGACCTGTTGCTGACGGCTTTGGCGCGGGTGCTGTGTGACTGGAGCGAGCAGCCGTCGGTGTTGATCCAGCTCGAAGGTCACGGTCGTGAAGACCTGTTCGACGACGTCGACCTGAGCCGCACGGTCGGCTGGTTCAGCAGCCTGTTCCCGGTGCGCCTGACCCCGCAGACGAGTCCCGCTGCATCGCTTTGTGCGATCAAGGAGCAACTGCGTGCTGTACCGGGCAAAGGCATCGGTTACGGCGTGCTGCGTTACCTCACGCGTTCTGCCGAGTTGCAGACGCTGGCGCAACCACGGGTGACCTTCAATTATCTCGGCCAGTTCGACGGCGCGTTCAGCGCTGAGCAAGGCGCGTTGTTCCTGCCGAGCGCCGACAGCACCGGCGCCAATCAGGATGGGCAGGCGCCGCTGGGCAATTGGCTGAGTGTTGACGGTCAGGTGCTCGGCGCTGAGCTGGAGCTGACGTGGACCTTCGGCAGCGGCATGTACCGCGCCGAGACCATCGAGGCGTTGGCCGAGGCGTATCGCCGCGAACTGCAACGCCTGATCGAACATTGCTGCGAGAGCGGCCACGGTGGCGTGACACCGTCGGATTTCAACCTCGCCCATCTCACGCAAGCGCAGTTGTCGGCGCTGCCGATGGCGCCGCGTGACATCGTCGATCTGTACCCGCTGTCGCCTATGCAACAAGGCATTCTGTTCCACAGCCGCAACGAGCCGGACAGCCCGGCGTACACCAATCAGATGCGCGTCGATGTCGAGCAGCTCGACGCCGAGCGCTTCCGCCAGGCCTGGCAGCAGACTGTTGATGCTCACGACATTTTGCGTACCGCGTTCGTCTGGCCGCAGGATGCCGCCGCGCCGGTGCAAGTGGTGCGCAGCCGTGTGCAGATGCCTTGGCAAGTGCAGGACTGGCGCGGGCGCGATGATCTTGATTGCGCGCTTGATCACCTCGCCGCTGAAGATTTGCAACGTGGCTTCGATCTGCTCGACGCGCCGCTGTTGCGCGTGACGCTGGTGCGCAGCGCTGAACACACCCATCACCTGATCTACACCTGCCATCACATCCTGATGGACGGCTGGAGTACTTCGCAGTTGTTCGGCGAAGTGCTGCAGCGTTACGCCGGCATCACACCGAGCGCAGGGCAGGGGCGTTATCGCGATTACATCGAATGGCTCGGGGGACGTGATCAACAGGCCAGTCGACAGTTCTGGAGCGCGGCGCTGGCGGACCTTGAACAGCCGACGCGACTGGCCAGCGCCATACTGGTCAGGCACGCGGCCAGCGGCTATGCCGATCACGAGCATGTGTTCAGCGAACAGCTGACCGCCGAACTGAACCGCTTCGCCCGCGAGCAGAAAGTCACCCTCAATACACTGGTGCAAGCGGCGTGGCTGCTGCTGTTGCAGCGCTACACCGGCCAGGACCACGTGGCGTTCGGCGCGACGGTCGCCGGACGGCCAATCGATTTGCCGGGCGTCGAGCAGCAGATCGGCCTGTTCATCAACACGTTGCCAGTGGTGGCAGCACCGTCGGCCGAGATCGCTGTGAATCAATGGCTGCAACAGGTGCAGGCTCTCAACCTGGCCTTGCGCGAGCACGAACACACGCCGCTGTATGACATTCAGCGCTGGGCCGGTACGGGTGCCGGGGCGTTGTTCGACAGCATTCTGGTGTTCGAAAACTACCCGATGGCGGAGGCCTTGGCGCAGGGCCCGCAAACGGATCTGAAGTTCTCGGCAATCCGCCGTCAGGAGCAGACCAACTATCCGCTGACGCTGGTGGCGATCACCGGCCGCGAGCTGAGTCTGGGCGTAAGTTACGATCAGGCCAGTTTCGACGCTCAAGCGATCAGTGCATTGAGTGGGCAGTTGCAAGGCCTGCTCGAGCAATTCCTCGCCGACGCCACGCAGCCGCTGGGTGCGCTGCAACTGCTCGCCGAGCCACAACGGCAACAAGTGATCGAGTGGGGCAAGGCGCCGGTTGCCACGCCGGATCAACGCACGGTGCTGGCGCACATCGCCGCGCAAGTGCAACGTCAGCCGCAGGCGAACGCGGTGCTGTTCGCTGAGCAATCCATCGATTACCAAGGCCTCGATACCCGGGCCAATCGTCTGGCGCACAAGCTGCAAGGCATGGGCGTCGGGCCGGAAGTGCGCGTCGGCGTGTGCATGCGCCGCACGCCGCAGATGCTGGTCGGCTTGCTGGCGATCCTCAAGGCCGGTGGCGCTTATGTGCCACTGGACCCGGATTACCCGCAGGAACGCTTGCTGCACATGCTCGACGACAGCCGCGCGGCGGTGCTGCTCACTGAGCCTGCGGCATTGGCGATGCTGCCCGACACCTTGAGTGCGCAGGTGCTGCTGGTGGACGAGAGCGTCGCCAGCGAATACCCGGCCACTGCGCCGCGGGTTAACCTCGCGGCTGAAAATCTGGCGTACGTGATCTATACCTCCGGCTCCACCGGCAAACCGAAAGGCGTAGCGATCAGCCACGGCAATCTGTCGGCGCTGATTCAATGGTCGGCGGCGGCCTATCGCGAAGAACAATTGCGCGGTGTGCTCGCTTCGACGTCGATCTGCTTCGACCTGTCGGTGTGGGAAATCTTCGTCACGCTGGCCTGCGGTGGCTGTCTGGTATTGGCGGACAACGCTCTGGCGCTGGCCGATTTGCCGGCGCGCGATCAGGTCACGCTGATCAATACCGTGCCGTCGGCGATTGCCGCGTTGCAACGGGCCGCGCAGATTCCATCGTCGGTCGGTACCATCAATCTGGCCGGCGAACCGCTCAAGCAGAGTCTGGTCGACAGCCTCTACGCCAGCACTCAGGTGCGGCAGGTCTACGACCTCTACGGGCCGTCGGAGGACACCACTTATTCGACCTTCACCCTGCGCACGCCAAAGGGCCGGGCGAACATTGGCCGGCCGCTGGATAACACCGTGGCGTACCTGCTCGACAGTCAGTTGCAGGCGCTGCCCGAGGGCGTGGCGGCCGAGCTGTACCTCGCTGGCGCCGGGGTGACGCGTGGCTATCTGCGCCGCGCCGCGCTGACCGCCGAACGCTTTGTGCCGAACCCTTACGCGAGCAACGGCGAGCGCCTGTACCGCACTGGCGATCTGGTGCGCCAGGGCGACGATGGCAACATCGAGTACATCGGTCGCGCCGACCATCAAGTGAAGATTCGCGGTTTCCGCATCGAGCTCAGCGAGATCGAAGCGCGCCTGCTGGAACTCGACGATATTCGCGAAGCGGTGGTACTGGCGCAGGACGGCGCCGCAGGCAAACACCTGCATGCCTACCTCGTCGCCGCGCCGGACAGCGAGCGGTCGACGCTGGCCGAGCGGGTGCGCAATGCGCTGGTCAGCCGCTTGCCGGCGCACATGCTGCCGGGGCATCTGCACCTGATCGATGCGATCCCGCTGACGCCCAACGGCAAGCTTGATCGCAAGGCGCTGATGGCGTTGGGCGAGGGCCCGACGCAGGAGCAATACCAGGCGCCGCAAAGCGATCTGCAATGGGAGGTCGCAACGATCTGGCAGCAAGTGCTGGAAGTCGAGCGGGTAGGGCTGGCGGACAACTTCTTCCAGCTCGGCGGCCATTCGTTACTGGCGACGCTGGTGGTGACTCGGGTGCAGGAGCGCCTCGGCGACAAGGTGCCGCTCAAGGCGTTGTTCGAAACCGACACCCTCAAGGATTTCTGCGCGCGGATTGAAGCGCTGCGCGTCGAAATGTCGCCCGTTCAGGATGAATTGGCTAAATCACTGGAGGCCCTCAAACGTCTATCCCTCGATGATCTGGAAAAACTGATTTCTTGAGAGGGAAAAACGCGTGCAAGAGTTAATCGAGTCGGTAGGACAACTTTCGGCTAAGCAAAGAAAGGCTCTGGCGGTTCTGCTCAAGCAGAAAGGCGTCAACCTCTTTGACATTGCCCCGGTTTTCAAGCGCACGGCTGAAGAGCCGTTGCTGCTGTCCTACGCTCAGCAGCGCCAGTGGTTCCTCTGGCAGTGGGCACCGCACAGCGCGGCCTACAACATTCCGACGGCCCTGCGCTTGCAGGGGCCGCTGGATGTGCCGGCACTGGAACGCAGCATTGCGGCGCTGATCGAGCGCCACGAAACCTTGCGCACCGTATTCACTCAAGACAGCGCACAACCCTTGCAAGTGGTCCTGCCCGCAGGACCCTTTGCGTTGGAGATTCATTATCTGAGCGCTGATCTGGCGCATGACCCGGAGCACTCGATCCAGGCTTTCGTCCAGACTCAGAGCCAAAAGACTTTCGACCTGCAGCACGGCCCGTTGCTGCGTGCCGCGCTGCTGCAGGTCAAACCTGATGACCATGTGCTGGTGCTGACCCTGCACCACATCGTTTCCGATGGCTGGTCGCTGCAAGTGATGATCGAGGAACTGGTGCAGCTTTACGCCGGTTTCAACCTTGGTCACGACGCCGGTCTGCCGGCGCTGCCGATTCAATACGCCGATTACGCCTTGTGGCAGCGCCACTGGATGGAGGCCGGTGAGCAGGAGCGACAACTGGCCTACTGGCAGGCAAAGCTCGGCGGCGAACAACCGGTACTGGAACTGCCGCTGGATCGCCCGCGCGCGGTCGAGCAGAGCTTCGCCGGCGCCAGCCACAACCTGATTCTTGATCCGGCGCTGAGCCATGCCCTCAAGGCGTTTGCCCGGCAGGAAAACGTCACCCTGTTCGTGTTGCTGCTGGCTTCGTTTCAGGCCTTGCTGCATCGCTACAGTGGGCAAAGCGACATCCGAGTCGGCGTGCCGGTAGCCAACCGTGGCCGGGTGGAAATCGAGCGGCTGATAGGTTTCTTCGTCAACACCCAGGTGCTCAAGGCGGATGTCGACGCAGAGCTGCCGTTTGTCGAACTGCTGCGTCAGGTCAAACAGACGGCGCAGGAGGCGCAGGCGCATCAGGACTTGCCCTTCGAGCAACTGGTCGAAGCGCTGGAACCGGGGCGCAGCCTCAGCCACAGTCCGCTGTTTCAGGTCATGTTCAACCACCAGGCCGAGCGCCGCGCGAGCATCGCCACACGCCTGAACGGCCTGAACATCGAACCGCTGGAATGGCAGAGCCAGACCGCGCAGTTCGACCTGACCCTCAATACCACCGAACAGGCCCACGGCATCGAAGCCGTGCTCAAGTACGCCACTGACCTGTTCGACGCAGCGACCATCGAGCGCCTGGCGCAACACTGGACCGCGCTGTTGCAAGCGATCGTCGCCGAGCCGAGCCAGTGTATCGGCCAGTTGCCAATGCTCGATGCAGGCCAGCAGCAACAGCTGTTGGCGCAATGGAATCCGCCGCTGATTGAACAGCCGCTGACCCAGTGCATCCAGCAAGCCATCGAGGCCCAGGCCGAGCGGCATGCCGATGCGGTGGCGGTGAGCTTTGCCGGGCAACGCCTGAGTTACGCCGAACTCAATCACCGCGCCAACCTGTGGGCGCATACGCTGATCGAGCAGGGCGTCGGCCCGGACGTGTGCGTCGGCGTTGCGGTCGAGCGTTCGCTGGACATGATCGTCGCCATTCTCGCGGTGCTGAAGGCCGGCGGCGCCTATGTGCCGCTGGACCCGAGCTACCCCGATGACCGCTTGAGTTACATGATCGATGACAGCGGCATCCAGTTGCTGCTGACTCAGGGCCATTTGCTCGGGCAATTGCCGCTGCCGCCGGGGCTGATCTGCCTCGATCTGAATCAGGCGCCGGAACACGGCATCGCAAGCAACCCGCCATGCCTGACCACGCCGGACAATCTGGCCTACGTCATCTACACCTCAGGTTCCACCGGCAAACCCAAGGGTGCTCTGCTGCCGCACGGCAACGTGATGCGCCTGTTCAGCGCCACCGAGCACTGGTTTGATTTCGGCCCGCAGGACAGCTGGACGCTGTTCCATTCCTACGCGTTCGACTTTTCGGTGTGGGAGATTTTCGGCGCGCTGTTGTACGGCGGCAAACTGGTGGTGGTGCCCCACGATGTCAGCCGTTCGCCGGAGGATTTCTACACGCTGCTGTGCGATGAACATGTCACCGTGTTGAACCAGACGCCGTCGGCGTTCAAGCCGTTGATGCAGGTCGCCTGCGAGTCGAGTCGCAGCAATGCCCTGCGTTACGTGGTGTTCGGCGGCGAGGCTTTGGAAGTACAGAATCTGCGTCCGTGGTTCGAGCGTTTTGGCGATCGCGCGCCGACGCTGATCAACATGTACGGCATCACCGAAACCACCGTGCACGTGACTTACCGGCCGTTGTCGCTGGCGGATCTGCAGAGCAATCACAGCAGCCCGATCGGCGCGCCGATTGTCGACCTGTCGTGGTACTTGCTCGACAGTTCGCTCAACCTGGTGCCGCAAGGCTGCATCGGTGAGTTGTATATCGCTGGCGCCGGTCTGGCCCGTGGTTATCTGAATCAGGCTGGCATGAGCGCTACCCGCTTCGTGCCCGACCCGTTCAACCGCAAGGCCGGCCAGCGTCTGTACCGTACCGGCGACCTCGCACGCCTGCGCGGCGATGGGGTGATCGAGTACATCGGCCGTATCGACCACCAAGTGAAGATCCGTGGTTTCCGCATCGAGCTCGGCGAAATCGAAGCGCAACTGCTCAAGCATCTACAGGTGCGCGAAGCGGTGGTGCTGGCGGTGGACGGTCTCAGTGGCCAGCAACTGGCGACCTGGGTCGTGCCGGTCGAGACATTGAACGCGGACGAGCAGGGCGCGCTGCGCGATTCGATCAAGGCGCACCTGCGCGAGACCCTGCCCGATTACATGGTTCCGGTCAGTTGGGCGTTCCTCGACCGACTGCCGCTGACCGCCAACGGCAAGCTTGGTCGCAAGCAACTGCCGCAGCCGGACGTTGCGCAAGTGCAAGAGGCCTACGCGGCGCCGCGCAGTGAACTGGAACAGCGCCTGGCCGAGATCTGGCAGGACGTGCTCAAGGTCGAACGGGTCGGGCTTCACGACAACTTTTTCGAGTTGGGCGGCGATTCGATCATTTCGATTCAAGTGGTCAGCCGCGCGCGGCAGGCCGGTATCCGCTTTACGCCCAAGGACATTTTTCAGCACCAGACCGTGCAGCGTCTGGCCACCGTCGCGCAACAAAGCGACGCCGTGCAAACGGAGCAGGGCGAGGTGCTCGGCGATGCGCCGCTGACGCCGATCCAGCAGTATTTCTTCCACAGCGACATCCCGGCGCGCCACCACTGGAACCAGTCGATCCTGCTGACCCCGGCGAAAACCCTGCAAGCCACTGCGCTACAACAGGCGCTGGCGCAGGTGCAGAAACAGCATGACGCCTTGCGCCTGCGTTATCGCCAAACCGAGCAGGGCTGGCAGCAGAGCCACGGCGCGGCGGATCAGCCACAAGCGTTGTTGCGCACTTTCACGCTGGACGATAGCGCGGCATTGCCAGCGCTGTGCCTCGACCTGCAACGCAGCCTCGACCTGCACAACGGCCCGCTGATCCGCGCGGCGCTGATCGATTTGCCGGACGCCAGTCAGCGACTGTTGCTGGTGATTCATCACCTGGTGGTCGATGGCGTTTCGTGGCGGATCCTGCTCGAAGACCTGCAAAGCGCCTATCAGCAGATCAGCAGTGGACAGAGCGTGCATCTGCCGGCCAAGACCAGCGCGTTCAAGGACTGGGGCTTGCGCCTGCAAGAACATGCGCGCAGCGCGACGCTGGGCAGCGAACTGAGCTACTGGCGCGAACAGTTGCGCGACGCGCCGCTCGGTTTGCCGCTGGATAATCCGCAGGGCCAATTGAACAACCGCTTCGAACGCAGCGTCGACACGCGGCTGGACGCCGAACTTACCCGCCAATTGCTGCAACAGGCCCCGGCGGCCTACCGCACTCAGGTCAACGACCTGCTGCTGACCGCACTGGCGCGGGTGCTCTGCGAGTGGACCGCCAGCGACAGCGCGCTGGTCCAGCTCGAAGGCCATGGCCGCGAGGACCTCTTCGACGACATCGACCTGAGCCGCACCGTTGGCTGGTTCACCAGCATGTTCCCGGTGCGCCTGACACCAAACGCCAGCCTGGAAAGTTCGATCAAAGGCATCAAGGAGCAACTGCGCGCGATCCCCAACAAGGGCATCGGCTACGGCTTGCTGCGTTATCTCGGCACGGCCGAAGCACAAGCGGCACTGCATGAACTGGCGCAACCGCAGGTGACGTTCAACTACCTCGGCCAGTTCGATAACAACTTCGATGACGACGTCTTGTGGCGGCCGGCCACCGAGGACAAGGGCGCCGGTCAGGACGAAAACGCACCGATGGCCAACTGGCTGACCATCGATGGCCGGGTTTATCAGGGCCAGTTGAGCCTGACGTGGACCTACAGCAGCGACGTCTTCGCAGAGACGACCATTGCCGCGCTGGCCCGCGCCTACGAAGTGGCGCTGAACGAATTGATCGAGCACTGCCTCAGCCATGCGGGCGGGCTCACGCCGTCCGACGTGCCGCTGGCCGGTTTGTCCCAGGCGCATCTGGACAGCCTGCCGATTGCCGCCCAGCGCATCGAGGACATTTATCCGCTGGCGCCGATGCAGCAAGGCATTCTGTTCCACAGCCTGTACGACGCGGACGCCAGCGCCTACGTCTATCAGATGCTGCTGGACATCGACGGCCTCGACGTTGCGCGGTTCCAGCAAGCCTGGCAACGGGTGGTCGATCGCCATGAAGTGCTGCGCGCCGGTTTCATCTGGGGCCGCGATGGCCTCGATGCACCGTTGCAGGTGATCAACCGCCAACTGACCCTGGAAATGCCGGAAATCGATGTGCGCGATGCCGCCGATCTGCCGGCGGTGCTTGAAGCACGGGCGCAGGCCGACCGCGAACGTGGCTTCGATCTGCAGAATCCGCCGCTGTTGCGCCTGTGCCTGCTGCGCACTGCCGCCGATCGCCATCGGCTGATTTTCACCTGCCATCACATCCTCATGGATGGTTGGAGCAACTCGCGGATGTTCGGCGAAGTGCTGCAGGATTACGCCGGCCAGCCGGTGCCGAGCGCGCAGGGCCGCTATCGCGATTTTCTGGTCTGGCTCCAAGGCCAGGACAAGGCAGCCGCGCAGGATTTCTGGCGCGGGCAACTGGCCGAACTCGACGAGCCGACCCGCCTGGCGTCGGCCTGCCACGGACGCACCGTGCCGGGGCCGGGCAAACAGATGCATCGTCTGCATTTCGATGAAGCGTTGACCCAGCGCCTGAACCACTTCTCCCGTCAGCAACAGGTGACCCTCAACAGTCTGGTGCAGGCGGCATGGCTGCTGGTGTTGCAGCGCTACACCGGCCAGGCCACCGTGGCGTTTGGCGCCACGGTATCCGGGCGTCCGGTGGATTTGCCGGGCATCGAGGAGCAACTGGGGCTGTTCATCAACACCTTGCCGGTGATCGCCAGCCCGCAGGCCAGCCTCAGCGTCGGTGACTGGGTGCGCAGTGTGCAGGACAAGAACCTGTTGTTGCGCGATTACGAACAGACGCCGTTGCAGGACATTCAACGTCTGGCCGCATTGAGTGGCGAAGCGTTGTTCGACACCTTGCTGGTGTTCGAGAACTACCCGGTGTCCGAAGCGTTGGAGGCCAACCCGGGGGGGCTGCGTTTTTCCGGTCTGGAACATCGCGAGCAGACCAACTACGGTCTGACCCTGATCGCCGGCGCCAGCCAAGTGCTCAACCTCGATTTCAACTACCTCACCGAGCACTTTGCCGAACGCAGCGTGCTCGCTCTGGCCGCGCATCTGCGTGAAGTGCTGGAGCAATTTATCGAGGCGCCGCAACGGGCACTCGGCGAGATCGGTCTGCTGCCGCTGGCCGAGCGTCAGACGCTGGCGCAGTGGAACGACAATCACGCCTCTTATCCGGCCGAGCGGTTGATCTCGCAGAGCTTTGAAGCAAGGGTCGCAGCGCATCCGCAGGCACTGGCGTTGAGTCATGCCGGCGTGGCGCTGAGCTACGGCGAACTGAACCGCCGGGCAAACCAGTTGGCCCGGCATTTGGTGACACTGGGTGTCACCGCCGAAGTGCGCGTCGGCGTGGCGCTGCCGCGTTCGGCGGAACTGGTGATCGCCCTGATGGCGGTGCTCAAGGCCGGCGGCACCTACGTGCCGTTGGACCCGGATTACCCGGCCGACCGCGTGGCGTACATGCTCGATGACAGCCAGGCGAAAGTCCTGCTGACCCAGCAAGCGTTGCTGGCGCAACTGCCGTCCAGCGAAGCACAGGTGGTGCTGGTCGAGGCCGGCGGCGAGGCGTTCGCCGCGCAGGCACCGGACAACCTGCCGGCGCGCGCTGACTCGGTCGATCTTGCCTACGTGATCTACACCTCCGGTTCCACCGGCAAACCGAAAGGCGTGGCCATCGCCCATCGCAACGTGCAGGCGCTGATTCACTGGTCCGCCGAGGTCTACAGCGAGGACGATCTGCAGGGCGTGCTGGCCTCGACGTCGGTGTGCTTCGACCTGTCGGTGTGGGAGATTTTCGTCACCCTGGCGCGCGGCGGGTCCATGGTCATGGCGCGCAATGCTCTGGAGCTACCGGACTTGCCCGAGCGTGATCAGGTGCGCCTGATCAACACCGTGCCGTCGGCGATTGCCGCGTTGCAACGCATCGGCCAGATCCCGCCGGGCGTGCGCATCATCAATCTGGCCGGTGAGCCGCTGAAGCAGGCGCTGGTCGACACCTTGTACCGCGAGACTTCGGTCGCCCACGTCTACGATCTGTACGGGCCTTCCGAAGACACCACGTATTCGACCTGGACCCGTCGCGAACTCGGCGGCCAGGCCAATATCGGCCGGCCATTGCGCAATACCACTGCATACCTGCTCGATGAGCAATTGCAGGAAGCGCCGGTCGGCATCGCAGCGGAGCTGTATCTGGCCGGCGATGGCATCACCCGTGGCTATCTGTTGCGCCCAGGCTTGACCGCCGAACGTTTCGTGCCCAACCCGTTGGCGAGCAACGGCGAGCGCATGTACCGCACCGGCGACCTGACGCGTTTCATGGAGGACGGCCGTATCGAATACGTCGGCCGCATCGACCATCAGGTCAAGGTGCGTGGCTTCCGTATTGAACTGGGTGAAATCGAAGCGCGTCTGCTGGCCCAGGCCAGCGTGCGCGAAGGCGTGGTGCTGGCTGTGGACGGCGTCAGCGGTCAGCAACTGGTGGCTTATGTGGTGCCGACCGAGGCCGATCAAAGCCTGGCGCAACTGGACGCGCTGAGCACTGCGCTGCAAACCGCGCTCAAGGCGCATCTGCCGGATTACATGGTGCCGGCGCAGTGGCTGTTCCTCGAACAGTTGCCGCTGACACCCAACGGCAAACTTGATCGCAAGGCCTTGCCGGCGCCGGATGCCAATCAGGCGCAACGCGATTACGTCGCGCCTTCGACGCCGCTGGAGCAGCAGTTGGCCGAGGTCTGGCAGGACATTCTGAAGATCGAGCAGGTCGGCGTGACCGACAATTTCTTCGCCCTCGGCGGTGATTCGATCATCTCGATTCAACTGGTCAGCCGCGCGCGGCAGCAGGGCATTTGCTTCACGCCCAAAGACCTGTTCCAGCAGCAGACGGTGCAGAAACTCGCCACGGTGGTTTCGCTGGCAGACGCACAATTCGCCAGCGCTGCCGACTACCCGTTGGCGCAACTGGATCAGGCGCAGCTCGATGCCTTGCCGGTGCCGGCGGAGCTGATTGAAGACGTCTATCCGCTGTCGCCGATGCAGGAAGGCATGCTCTTCCACACCCTGTCGGATAACGGCAGCAGCCTTTACGTGCAACAGGTCAGCCTGCCGATCAAGGGCCTCGACGTCGAGCGTTTCCGCCGGGCCTGGGAATTCATCATCGTCCGTCAGGCGATCCTGCGCACCAGTTTCCATTGGCAGGATGGGCTGGCCAAGCCGCTGCAGGTCGTGCATCGCCAGGCGCCGTTGCAGATGCAGGTGCTCGATTGGCGTGGGCAGGACTGCAGCGAGGCGGCGATTGCCGAGTTTGCCAGCGCCGACCGCGCACTGGGCTTCGACTTGTCCGAAGCGCGATTGCAGCGGGTGACCCTGCTGCAGCTGGGCGACCAGCAGTACCAGATGATCTGGACCAGCCACCACATTCTGATGGACGGCTGGAGCAGTTCGCGGTTGTTCGGCGAGGTCTTGCAGTACTACTCCACGGGCGAGGTGACTGGCGAAAACGGCCGCTATCGCGACTTCATCGCCTGGTTGCAGGCGCAGGATCAGGATGCCCAAGAGCTGTTCTGGAAGGCGCGTCTGGCGGTGGTCAACGAACCGACCGCGCTGAGTCAGGCGATGCACCCGCGTCACAGTGCCGACGTAGCCGGTCACGATGCGCTCTATTCGAACTGGGACAAAGCGCAAACCGCGCGTCTGCTGGAGTTCTGCCGCGACTTGCGCATCACCCCGAACACGTTGATTCAGGGCGCGTGGCTGCTGCTGTTGCAACGCTACACCGGCCAGCAGACGGTGACCTTCGGCGCCACCGTATCGGGGCGTCCGGAAAGCCTGCCGAACGTCGGCAACATGCTCGGCCTGTTCATCAATACCTTACCGATCATTCAGACCCTACAGGCCGATCAGCGTCTGGCCGACTGGCTGGGGGAAGTGCAGGCCTACAACCTCGACATTCGCGATTACTCCCAGGCACCGCTGGCCGATGTGCAGCGCTGGTCGAACCTCGGTGGTCAGGCGCTGTTCGACAGCATCGTGGTGTTCGAAAACTTCCCGATCGACGAGCGCTTGCAGGAAGAAACCGACACCGAGCTGACCTTCGGCAAATCCATCGGCCACGGCGTGACCAACGTGCCGATGGACCTTGCGGTGATGCTTGGCGATGAGTTGTCGATCGAGTACCTGTACCTGCGCAGCCACTTCAGCGCCGAGGCGGTAGAAGGCATTCGCCTGACCCTGGAAAACACCCTCGCGGCGATGATGGCCGCGCCGTATGAGCGGCTGGGTAACTTGCAGCGTCTGTCCGCCGAGCAATGGCAAGCGGCGCAGGCCTGGAGCGCCGAGCCTTCCCACCGCCACGCGCCGCAGTTGCTGCCGGAGCTGATCAGCCGTCATGCGCAACAGCAACCCGATGCGATCGCGGTGCAATGCGCCGGCGAGAGCCTGAGCTACGCCGAACTCGAGCGGCAAGCCAATCGTCTCGCGCAGTGCCTGATCGCCCACGGTGCCGGGCCGGAAGTGGTGATCGGCGTGGCGTTGCCGCGTTCGCTGGAAATGCTGGTGAGCTTCCTCGCCGTGCTCAAGAGCGGTGCCGCCTACGTGCCGCTGGACATCGATTATCCGCCGGAGCGTCTAGCCTACATGATCGAAGATTCGCGCATGGCCCTGCTGCTGACGCAGACCAGCCTGCGCGCGACCCTGCCGGCGCCGCCAGACGTGCTGCGCCTGGAAATCGATCAGCTCGATCGCAGTCTTTACAGTGATGCTGCCCCGGTCTGCGCTATTCACGAGCAGAGCCTGGCCTATCTGGTTTACACCTCCGGGTCCACCGGGCGGCCGAAAGGCGTGGCCGTCACCCAGGGTCCGTTGAGCATGCACTGCCAGGCCATTGCCGGGCTGTACGAAATGGACGCGCGCAGTTGCGAGTTGCACTTCATGTCGTTCGCCTTCGATGGTGCTCACGAACGCTGGCTGAGTACCTTGTACAGCGGCGGTCGTCTGGTGATTCGCGACGGATGCCTGTGGACGCCGGAGCAGACCTATCAGGCCTTGCACGATTACGGCGTGACCATCGCTTGCTTCCCGCCGGCCTATCTCAAACAACTCGCCGAGTACGCCGCCGCCAGCGGCATTGCACCGCCGCCGGTGCGCATCTACTGCTTCGGTGGCGATGCGGTGCCGGAACAGACTTTCGAACAGGTGAAAGCGGCGTTGCGTCCGCAATACTTCACCAACGGCTACGGCCCGACCGAAACCGTGGTCACGCCGATGCTCTGGAAAGTCGCCATCAGCCAGCACTGCGAAGCGGCATACGCGCCGATCGGCCGCGCAGTCGGTGCACGTTCGTTGTACGTGCTCGACGACGATCTGAATCCGCTGCCGCCGGGTTTTGCCGGTGAGTTGTACATCGGCGGTTACGGCGTCGCCCGTGGTTACTACGGGCGCCCCGACCTGACCGGCGAACGCTTCGTGCCCAATCCATTTGCCCCTGGCGAGCGCCTGTACCGCAGCGGCGATCTAGTGCGGCGTCGCCCGGACGGCGTGGTCGATTACGTCGGGCGCATCGACCATCAGGTCAAAGTGCGCGGCTTCCGCATCGAACTGGGCGAAGTCGAGGCCAGCCTGCGTCAGTTGCCGGCAGTCAGCGATGCGCTGGTGATTGCCCGCGACAATGCCTCCGGCAAGCAACTGATCGGTTATGTGGTCACCGCCACGGGTGATGATATCGGCGATGAACTCAAGGCCGGGCTGCGTGCTTCGCTGCCGGAATACATGGTGCCGGCGCAGATCGTCTGCCTCAGCGCGTTCCCGGTTACGCCCAACGGCAAACTCGATCGCAAGGCCCTGCCGGAGCCGCAATTCAAAAGCGACGAATATGTTGCGCCGCGCACCGAGCAGGAAAGCTTGCTGGCCGAGATCTGGGCGCAGGTGTTGCAGGTCGAGCAGGTCGGTATCAGCGATAACTTCTTCGAACTGGGCGGCGATTCGATCCTCAGCCTGCAAGTGATCTCGCGGGTGAGAAACCATCCAACCCTGCAGATGGAACTGAAGCTGCGCGATCTGATGCGCTATCAAACCATCGCCGGCATCGTCGAGCAGCAGGTGGTGCAGGAGGGCGCCGGGCAAGCGTTGCCGGACCTGACTCAGGTTGCCGCAGAAGGCGCGTTCAATCTGCTGCCGATCCAGGAGTGGTTCTTTGCCGAAGGCATGGCCGAGGCGCATCACTACAACCAGTCGTTGCTGCTCAGCGCTCGTCAGCCGCTGGATCTCGATGCACTGGAACAGGCGCTGGGCTTGATCGAACAACATCACGATTCGCTGCGCCTGCGTTTTTCCAACGACGGCGGGCGCTGGTTGCAGCGCTATAGCACCCGCTTGTCGGACGAGGCTGTGCTGTGGCGCCGTGAAACGCAAAACAGCGAAGAGGTCGAAGCGTTGGCCAACCTCGCGCAGCGCAGCCTCAGACTCGATGACGGGCCGGTCTGGCGGGTCATGCATGTGGCGTTGCCGGATGGCCAGGCGCGCTTGCTGGTGGTGATTCATCACCTGGTGGTCGACACCGTGTCGTGGCGGATTCTGCTCGACGATCTGAAAGTCGCTTATGAGGCGTGTGTGCAGGGGCTGGCGCCGCAACTGCCGATTCGCACCAGCAGTTATCGTTCGTTTGCCGAGGCATTGCAGGCGCGGGCGCCAGTGATTGCCGAACAGGAGTTGAGCTATTGGCTGGAGCAACTGGATCAGCCCGGCGTTGATCTGCCGTGCGACAACCCGCGCGGCAAGAACCTTGTGCGGCAACAGGCGCAGGCACGGCTCAAACTGTCCCGCGAACACACCGAACAACTGCTCAAACAGGCCCCGGCGGTGTACGGCACGCAGATCAACGACCTGCTGCTGTCAGCACTCAGCCGTGCCCTGTGCCGCTGGAGCCAGCAACCGTCAGCGCTGATCCTGCTCGAAGGACACGGTCGCGAAGACCTCTTCGAATCGATCGACCTGAGCCGCAGCCTCGGCTGGTTCACCAGCATGTTCCCGGTGCGTTTGCGCCCGGACAGCGATGACATCGGCCAGTCGATCATCGATGTGCAGGCGCAACTGGCGGGCGTACCGCAGAAGGGCATCGGCTACGGCGTGCTGCGTCATCTGGCCGGGCCGGACATTTCGGCGCAACTGGCCGCACTGCCGCAGGCACGGGTGACCTTCAACTACCTCGGACAGTTCGACCAGAGCTTCGACGAACAGGCGTTGCTGGTGCCGGCCCTGGAAGAGACCGGCGACAACTACAGCCTCAAGGCGAACCTGGGCAACTGGCTGGAAATCGTCGGCCAGGTCTATGACGGGCAACTGGCCTTGCGCTGCATCTACAGCAGCCAGCGTTATCGCGCCGGCACCATGGATGCGCTGATGAGCGATTACCAGCGTGAGCTTGAAGCGTTGATCGAGCATTGCATGGCGCGGGTGGGTTGATCGCCCGGTCTTTTGCGCGGGCGCTGCCCAGGCGCGCCCGTCTTATTGCGGATACAAGGATTTTTATCGATGTCGTTACACCCTGATCTGGAAGCTTTTCTCGACCTCGCTCAAGACAGCCAGGACGCCGGCCTGCCGGCCATGCACCAACTAAGCCCGAGCGAGGCCCGCGCCACCTTCGAACAGACCACCGCGCAATTGCGCTGGCCAGCGCCGCAGGATGTTGAAGTCAGCGAGATTGAGACACTGGCCCGCGATGGTGCGGCGCTGGCTTTGCGGTTGTATCGGCCCAGCGGTGTTGCCTCGTCGCTGCCGGTGCTGGTGTATTTCCATGGCGGCGGGTTTGTGGTCGGCAGTCTGGATTCCCACGACGGCGTCTGCCGCGAGTTTTGCCAGCGCACCCCGTGTGCGGTGCTCTCAGTCGGTTATCGGCTGGCGCCGGAACATCGCTTCCCGACGGCGCTGGAGGATGGCGAGGACGCTTTGGCCTGGCTGGCCGAACAGGCTGTGAGCCTGGGCCTGGATGGTTCGCGCGTTGCGTTTGGTGGCGACAGCGCGGGTGCCACGTTGGCGACGGTGCTGGCGATTCAGGCAGTGCGGCGGCCGCACACGGTGGCTATCGCGCCCAAGGTGCAGTTGTTGTGTTATCCGGTGACGGATGCTTCGCGGGTGCATGATTCGCGGCTGTTGTTTGGCGAGGGGTATTTGCTCGAGAACGACACGCTGGAGTGGTTTTATCAGCACTATGCGCGTGGGCCGGAGGATTATCTGGATTGGCGTTTTTCGCCGTTGCTGGCGGAGGATTTGCGTGGGGTTGCGCCGGCCATTGTGGTATTGGCCGGGTTTGATCCGTTGCTGGATGAGGGGCAGGCTTATGTCGATAGGCTGCGTGGGCAGGGGGTGGGGGTCGAGGTCGAGGTTTGTGCCGGGTTGACTCATGATTTGTTGCGGTTGGGGGCGGTGGTGCCTGGGGTTCTGGAGGTTTATTCGAGGGTGGGTGGGGCGCTTGCGCGGGCTTTTTGGATGGGGTGAATATCCTTTTTTTTGGTGTTGCTGCTGGCGGTTTCGCCCTTACGGCGACTTACTTTTTTACAAGCGCCAAAAAAAGTAAGCAAAAAACGCTAGCTCCTACGTTCGGCCCTCGCAGGCTCGGGTTCCTTCGCTCCGATGTCGCCGGTGGATCAAGATCAAAAGCACTCGAGCTTGCGCTCATTGTGTAGGAGCTGCCGAAGGCTGCGATCTTTTGCTTTTGCCTTTCTGTGGGAGCGAGCCTGCTCGCGAAGGCGGCCTGACAGCCGACCGATTTCTCTATGCCCGCACCTGATCCAACTGTAGGAGCCGCCGAAGGCTGCGATCTTTTGATCTGGCTTTGGCTTTGGCTTTTGATCCGGCTCTTGATCTTTTGCCCCTTCGGCAGGCTGCGCCAGGATCGGCTCCGTAACGAAGGTACCCCGAGCCCCAGCGAGCGGGCCGTACGCCGGGGCAAAGCCTTTTGGGTTACCTTTTCGCTGGGCCGGCACTCCGGCGTTTGGAAAAGGTGACCCGCCGTAGGGGCGGAACCCAAAGTAGCCTTCACCGCAGCAACGGATATGCCCCCAACCCCAAAAACAAAAAGCCCCGCCAAAGCGGGGCTTCCACACAACTAAGACCAATCAGAAATCAGCCTTCACCGACATCACAAAATTGCGCGGTTCGCCATAGAAGTTACCGAACCCCTCGGTCCCAATGGTCGCGTAATAACGCTTGTCGAACAGGTTGTTGCCGTTCAACGCCACCGACCAGGTGTCATCAATCCGATAACCAATGCGACCGTTCCAGACCGCGTAACCCGCGCCGTCGACATTGTCTCCGCCCAGTGGCGAAACGCGGTAAGTGCCTGTCTGCGCATTGACACCCGCACCAATGGTCACACGATCCAGCGGCCCGCTCAGGGCATAATCACCCCACACGCGCAACAGGTGACGCGGCACGTAGGAGTTGTAGACCGCGCCATCCTGAGTGGCGTCGGCATCCTCCAGCACTTTGGTCTGGGTGTAGGTATAACCGGCGAGCAATTGCAGGCGGTCGATCACTTCACCGCTGACTTCAGCTTCAAAGCCCTGGGCGCGGACCTTGCCCGAGTTGATCTGGCAGGAGCTGTCTTCGCACCGCAGGTCATCCTGGGCCGCGTCTTTCTGGATGGTGCGGAACAGGTTGAACGTGGTGTTCAGACGACCGTCGTACCACTCACCCTTGATCCCCAATTCGTAGCTCTGGCCGATCAGCGGCTTGAGCGTGCTGCCGTCGATGGTTTTGTACGAGCCTTGCGGGGTGAAGATGTCGGTGTAGCTGGCGTAGGCGGTCAGGTTGTCGTTGAGGTCGTACAGCAGGCCGGCGAACGGCGTGACCTGGCCGGATTCGGTGGACTGCGTGTTGACCTCGGTGCCTTCACCACGGAAGTACTGCACCGAGTCGGTGTCGGATTTGTACCAGCTGACCCGGCTGCCCAGTACCAGCGTCATCGGGTCGGCGAGTTTCAGGCGGGCGATCGAGTAAGCGCCGTATTGCTTGATGTGCATGTCCACGGGGCCGCCACGGGAGGCGTTGGCCAGGTAGTAGCTTTCATCCGGCTGCGGGATGTTGTGGTTCGGGTTGAACACGTTCTGACGCTGTGGCAATGCCGCCACCGCGTAGAAGTCGTCCTTGTGCGAACGGCTGGCGTTGGCGCCGACGATCAGTTCGTGCTGCTGGCCGAAGGCGTCGAATTTGCCGTCGACGTAAGCATCGAAACCGTAGTCGCGCTGGTCGTAGTCATAGGTACTGCCGAGCATCAGCGTGTTGGTGGCGGTGGCGCCCAACGGCACTGTGCCGCTCGGGAAGGAATATTCCATGTCCTGGGTGTTGCGCGAGTAGACACCGGCGACTTTCAGCGACCAGTCGTCGTTGAACTGGTGTTTGACGTCGGCGAAGTAGGTGGCGCGTTTGCTGCGCTGGTTGTTCCACGAGGTGTTCAGGCAAGTAGAGCGTTTCAAGTGCAGGTCGGAGCCGTCGGCGTAGCGCGGCAGGCCGCCCCAGCATGGGGTGGCGTCGACATCTTCATAGGCCATGCCCAGGCCGAGGGTGGTGTCGGGGCTGAGGTCGAAGTCCAGGGCGCCGTAGTAGATCTGATCGCGGCGCTCAGCCACATCGTAGAAATACTGACGGGTCTGCTGGGTCACCACGGCGCGGCCACGGACAGTGCCGGCGTCGTTCAACGGGCCGCCGGTGTCGACTTGGCCGCGGTAGTTGTCCCAGGTCCCGGCCGACAGCGACAGCTGCGTGTGCGGGGTGTCCTGGCCGCGCTTGCGCACGAAGTTGACGCCGCCGGCGGTGCCGCCCGCGCCCTTCATCATGCCCGCCGCGCCACGGAGGATTTCCACGCGGTCGTAGATGGCCATGTCACTGTTGAAACTGTCCGCCTGCACGTAGCTGCTGCCGATGTCCAGCGGCACGCCGTCGTACTGGTACTGGCCGGTCATGCGGAAACCGCGCGAGTAGAAATACTTGCCGCCCATTGGCGAGTCGTAGACGGTGATGCCCGGGGTCTTCTCCATCACCTGTTCGATGGTGTTGAGGTTCTGGTCATCGAGCATCTTGCGGGTCATCACCGTGACCGATTGCGGCGTTTCCTTCAGCGAGTGCACGCCCTTGCCGATGGTCACGCCGCCGGTGGTGTAGGAGTTGCTGCCTTCGGTGGTGGCGCCGAGGCGGTTGGCGTTGACGTTGGTCGGGGCCAACTCCATCGCGCTGCCGCCAGTGGCCGGGCCGAGCACGGTGACGGTGTTGCCGTCACGCTGATAGCGAATGCCGGTGCCGCTGAGCATCGCCTTGAGCGACTCGTCGTCCTGGTAGCGGCCGTTGAGGGCGCTGGAGCGCAGGCCTTGCAGGCTTTCCGGGCTATAGACGATTTGCAGGCTGGTCTGCTGACCGAGGGTCTGCAGGGCCTGGGCCAGCGGTTGGGCCGGGATGTTCAGGGTCCATTCCTGGGCCTGGACATACGGCGCTGCCGCGAGGGTCAGTGCCAGACCCAGGCCGCTACCGGCCAGGCGTGTGCGGGTCGCGCCGTGCATCAGCAGGGCTCGAGTCAGAGGGCGAAGCATGAAACGGGATGCGGACATGAGGTTAAGACCTTGGCAGGTATAGTTGTTAATGGTTCTTATTCATCTCATTAAGACGAGGAAGCCGCGGCAAACCGGAAAAGTTTTTTCTCCGGCCCGGTCGCGGCTGCTTCGATCAAGCGGTTTGCAGTTCGCTTTTGACCCTGCCGGCCTCCATGCGCACCAGTTGATCGGCGACGTCGAAGTAACGGTCGTCGTGGGAAATCACGATGATGGTTTTGCCCAGACGCTTGAGGTCGGGCAGCAACTCGGTATAGAAGATCCGCCGGAAGGTCGGGTCCTGATCCGCCGCCCATTCATCGAACACCAGCACCGGGCGCTCTTCGAGCCAGGCATTGACCAGTGCCAGGCGTTTGCGCTGGCCGGTGGACAGGTCGGTGGTGCTGAACGCGCCGTCGCGCACGCTGACCTTGTGCGCGATCTCCAGACGTTCGAGGTAGCGCGTAGCATCCTGCGGCACTTCACGATCGCCCTGGATCAGGTCATCGAACAGGTAGTAATCGGCGAAGATCGTGGTGAAGTTCTGCCGGTAATCGTCGCGGTTGACCGCAGTGATCGGCTTGTCGTTGACGCGGATTTCTCCTTCGGTCGGCGCGTACAGGCCCAGCAGCAGTTTGATCAGCGTGGTTTTACCACAGCCGTTTTCGCCGACGATAAACACAATGTCGCCCTGTTCGATACGCAGGTTCACCGGGCCGAGACGGAACGGTTCGCTGCCTTCGACGGGCGGGAAGGCGTAGCGCACGTTGCGCAGTTCCAGGCTGTTGACGGCGGCTGGCTTGCTGCCCTGATCCTGCAGCAACAGGTGCGGTTCCGGTGAGGAGAACTGTTCGCTGAGTTCGGCAATGCGGCGGAAGGCAATCTGCGCGCGGCTGATGATCGGCAGGGTGCTGATCAAGTGTTCCAGCGGCCCCTTCATGTACAGCAGCACCAGAACGAATCCGCTCATCACCGCTTTGTCGGCACTCGGCCACAGCGATTGCAGGGCCAGCGCCATGCCGATGACCACGAAGAACAGCATCGAGCCAAACGACTTGGCGATGACGAACGTGTTGATCGATCTGATCTGGGTGTCGCAGATCTTCTCGGCGGTTTTCTGAATGCCGGCGACGAACATGCGCTGGCGACGCGGGCGGTGAATGCGCAGTTCCTTGGCGCCTTCGGCGATCGCGTTGTAATGCTTTTGCAGTTCGTCTTCGGAGTCGCGGGCAGCGTAGAAACCGCGCATGCCCTTGGCCCGCGCAATTGCCTGGATGGTGGTGCCGATGGCGATGGCCACCAGCATCATCAGGAACATCGGCCACGACAGCATGGCCAGATAGCCGAGACAGCCAAGGGTCACGGTCATGGAAATCGCCAGCGGTGCAAAGGCGAAAGCGAAGTCGCTGATGGTGTCGACGTCGTGGGTCAGCACCGGAATCAGGCGGTGGCTGCGATAGCGTTCGATCTGGTCGATCGGCGCCGACAGGACTTTCTCCCCCAGCTCTTTGCGCAGTTTGGCGATGATGTGCTGGCCGACGTAGTTGGTGCCGATGTCCGACAGGATCGTGGTCAGCAGGGCCAGAGCACAAAGGCCGGCGAAGATCATCACCACGGTGCGGGTAAGGCCGTCATCGGAATGCAGGGCGTTGTTGATGGTCGCCAGCAGCACGGTGACGCTCAGGCCGCCGAGCATGCCGAGCACGATGGACGCCGAGACGATCAGGCGGAAGGGCTTGAGCAGGGCGAACAATTCGTTGATCGCCCCACGCGTAGGCTTGGTCATGGAGGATTCCTGCTTCGATGCGGAGGGAGTGCCGGTACTTAAGGAAAACGAATGGTCGCGGAGTTTCTTTAACCGAGCGCAGGCGTGGCTGCGCTCGTCGAGGGCGGGATCAGAGGTCGCGCACTACGCGAAAGCCCAGCCAGTCGCCCTTGCTGGTCGGCCAGCTGCTGTTGCGGTTGCCCGAGCGCGAGAAGATCGGCGCCTCGCCCCAGTCGTTGCCGCGCATGACCTGGCGTTCGCAGTTTTCCTGAGTCAATGGGCGTCCGTCGGCGGGCACGCCGGAGTAGTCCGGGTGATAACAGTCGGCGGTCCATTCGTAGACGTTGCCGTGAGCGTCGAACACGCCAAATGCGTTGGCCGGGAAGGTACCGGCGGGCGAGGTGAAGTTGTAGCCGTCGGCCGCGCCGTAGGTGTTGGCGTGCCTGGAGATCTGGTAATCCTTGCCCTCATCGAACGGGAACGGGAAAGGTCCGGCGCTGCCGCCACGGGCGGCGTATTCGCGGATCGATTCGCTTTGCAGGCGATAGGCGTGGCCGGTCTTTTTCGACAGCCAGTCGATGTAGCCCTGGGCTTCGGCGACGTTCATGCACACGGCCGGGTCGCGGGGCGTCTGTTTGAATTCCGGCTTGCCGGCGGTGCAACGGCGCCCCGGGCGATCATCGAAGTCGTAGGGCTTGTTGCCGGTCTCGCGCACATAGGCGTCCCATTCGCCCACCAGCACCTGCGAGCGGCTGATAGCGAACGGTTTGCTGAAAGTCACGGTGTGCAGCGGGCCTTCGTCGGGTTGACGGCCGACTTCATCATCCGGCGTGCCCATGGTGTAGCTGCCGGTTGGCAGCACGACCATTTCCGGGCAGTCCTTACAGTCCTTGAACACTTTGCCCGCAGCGGGCGCGGTCGCCGCCAGGGCGCTGCCGGGCAACAGCGCAGCGCAGAGGGCGCTTAGCGTCAGTGCGGGCAGAGCTTTGGAGAGGAGTGACGCGTGAGGCTTTTTCATGGGTCGTCTCTTTGAAAGGAAAACGGCAGTCGAAGATCAGGCACGCAGCTTTTTGCCGAGGATGTCCATGAAGCGATCCACTTCGGCTTCGCTGTTGAGCAAGCCCGGCGCGGTCCGGATCACCGGCCCGACATCGCGGCTGACCGCGTCGCAGACCACCCGGTTCTGCATCAGCCAGGCAGCCACTTCATCGCTGTCCTGGCCCTTGATCCGGAAAAAGGTGAAACCGGCGGAGAACTGCGAGTCGAGCGGGGTCACCAACTCGATGTTGCGGTGCTCCTGCAGGCGTTGCTTGAGGTAACTGTTGAGCTGATGAATGCGCGTCTGCACCTCGGCCTTGCCCAGTTGCAGGTGCAACTTGAAGGCTTCGTCGAGCGCCCAGCGATGCTCGAAGGCGTGGTAGCCGCCCGGGGTCATGATGGTCGAGAAAGCCGTGGCCTCGGAGAACGTCGGCACGCTGGGGCTGACGTATTTCAGTTCTTCCATGCGGCTGCAGACGATGCCGGTGCCGCGCGGGCCGAACATCCATTTGTGGGTGCCGGCGATGAAAAAATCGCAGTTCATCTGCGGGAAACTCAGGTCGTCGACACCGAAACCGTGCACACCGTCAACCACGTAGATCAGCCGATCCTTGTCGTCGCGCTGGCGGTTGTGCTCATCGACCAGCCGCGAAATCTCGCTGATCGGCAGCTTCACGCCGCTGCCGGAATGCACCCAGGTCATGCCCAGCACGCGAGTCTCGGGGCGGATATTGCGATTGATCGTGTCGAGTACCTGATCCAGAGAAATGCTCTGCGGAGTTTCGAACAGGGTGAGTTTGCGCACGCGCGTGCCATCGCGACGGCTGCGGAAATCGAGAATATTGCGCGTCGAATAATGCTCGTGAACCGTGGTGAGGATTTCCTGATCCGCGCGCACCTGCACGCTGCCGTAGATCATCGCCAGGCCTTCGGTGGTACTGCCGGTCAGGGCGATTTGCGCCGGTTTGGCTTGCAGATACTGGCCGGCCCAGTGGCGCACGTTTTCTTCGCGCTTCTCGGTGACGCCCAGATCCCAGTCCATCGCCAGACCCGGATTCAGATCCAGCGCGGCGCGATGGCGTTCGATGGCTTCGCGCACCGGTTTGGGGTGCGAGGTGACCAGAAAATTGGCGAAGTGAATCGCCTGAGGATCCTGCTCGAACAACTGACGCAACTGCGCCCATTTGTCCCGCGAGGCAGTCGGCACGGCAGCGATGGCCGCCGGTGCAGTCAGGCTGGCGCCCAAGGGCAGGGCGGTGGCGAGCAGGCCGGCCTGCTTCAGGAAAGTGCGACGATCGGTCATGGCCGGGCCACCTCCTGGCGTGACGCCAGCGCCGGTTTCGCAGCTTTTTGCACCTGATCCCAGACGCGCATGAAGTTGCCACCCCAGAGCTTGGCGATGTCCGCTTCGGAGTAGCCGCGCTGTAGCAGTTCGGCGGTGACGTTGCGGATCTCGCCGACGTTTTCCCAGCCCTTGATGCCGCCGCCGTCGTTGAAGTCCGAGGCGATGCCGACGTGGTCGATACCGATCTTGCGCACTGTGTAATCGATGGCGTCGCCGAAGTCCTTGAGGGTGGCTTTCGGTTCTTCTTCGAGGATCGCGTAGAGGCCGCTGGCGTATTGGCCGAGCTTCTGTTCCGACCAGGCGGTGATGATCGGATCGCCCGGCATCAGTGCCATGGCCAGATTGGGCAGTGGCGGCAGATCGAAGCGCGCACGCAACGCATTGAGTTTGTCCTGCGTGCCCTGGGTCAGCGGTTTCAGGTACTGCGAGAAGGCGACGACTTGCACCACGCCGCCACTGTTCTTGATCAGTTGCAGTTCTTTGTCGCTGAGGTTGCGCGGGATATCCACCGCCGCCCGGGGCGCCGAGTGCGAGGCCACCAGCGGTGTACGGCTCAGTTCGGCGACCTGCTCAAGGGCCTTTGTCGACATCTGCGAAACGTCGATGATCACGCCCAGATCGTTCAAGCGCTGCACCGCTTGTTTGCCGATGTCCGACAGACCGTCGAGGGCATCGGGCGAGTCATTGAAAAACGGCAGCGGCCGCGACGAGTCGGCCCAGCTGTTGTTGCCGATGTAACTGAAACCGAACATGCGCATGCCGCGCCCGGCCCACAGGTCGAGCTTGCTCAGATCATTGCCCAGCGGGTAGGCGTTGAGCATGCTGATGAAAATCGCGAACTTGCCTTCGCCGTGCAGGCGGCGGAAATCATCCGGCGTGTAGGCGATGCCGGCCTGATTGGGAAAGTCGCGGACGATCCCGGAAATGATCTTGTAACGCACCTCCTGCTGATTGCGCGCTTCTTCGACAAAACCCTCGGTCGGACGGTGCGGGGCGTTCGGGCCGTTCCACATTTCCGGCCAGCCGAATACCGTCAGCGCCGCGCCGGACAAGCGCCCACGATTGGCCTTGACCAGGTCGAACTGGCCCGAACCATCCTTGTCGGCTTCGTGGTCGTGGCTGCCGAAACTCAGCGGCACGGTGATGTGGCTGTCGAACGACAGCAGGCGATCCTGCAACTCGGTCGCCTGTTTCATCACTTTCACCGGGTAGCCGGGGTTGTTCAGGTAATCCCAGGCCAGAAATCCTGCGCCGGCACTGATCGCCAGGGCCAGCGGCAGGCCGATGAATAGAGCCTTTTTCCAACGCGGTTTTGTCATTGCCATCTCATTCAGGTTCGCCGTCGAGGTACAGGCGCAGGGGCCTTTGCTATCTGGGAAGAACGAGTGGCCGGGTGGCTAATTTAGGCGTGGGTTACAAATGCCCGGCAGCGGCGCAGGGATGTTTTGCCAGCGGCGTAAATTTCCCCGCCGAGCAAACGTTCTAGCTTGGATAAAGCCTGCTTCATGGCTGACACAGGTAGGGCAATGACGATCTCTCGACGCTGGTTCATGGCGGGCATGGCACTCACGGGCGCCGCGCTGCCTGCCGCTTTTTATGCACATCGTGAACTGACCCGCGAGGAGTTTCCGATCACCCCGGGCGAGGCCACGGTCGATCTGGCGGACACCGCCGGGCAACAGCTGGCGGACAATTTGCGTGGAGTCTGGGACATTCGCTTTACCGGTGCGGCAGCGGGGCTTGATGGTTTGCCGGCGCAAGGCCTGGAGCTGTTTCTCGACATCGCTCATCGTGGGCGCGGCCTGCGTGGTTATCTCGACACCGGGGCCAAGCTGCGTGCCGAAGGGCCTGTGCGTTATCAAGTAATTGGCGATCTGGCACCGGGCAACGGCGCCGAGATGTATTGGCGCCTGATGCGCACCGATGCGCCGCTTACGCCGCCGGTGTATGAATTCAAAGTCAAACTGGATGAGGTATGGGCGGCGTTCGGCAATGCCGGCAGCGCCACGTTCACCGGGCAGGTGCTGCGTCTGGACCGGCCGTTGGCGTTGCCCGAGCTGGACAATCAGTTCATCGCCATCAAACGGCGTTTTCCCGAAGCTCGCGAACGCACCGGGTTGAACCCGCAACTGTTGGCCTGGCTGGTGGCGCCCGAACATCGTTTGTTCCACCAGCTCTGGCACGCCACCCGTGACAAGTGGCACAAGCTCTCGGAGAAAAAACGCGAAGCGCTGCGCGGCATCGGCTGGCAGCCCGGGCCACGTGACAAGGAGCGCGATGCCCGTGGGCCAAGCAAGGATCGCAACGGCTCGGGCGTGGACTTTTTCTTTATGCATCGGCACATGCTCGGCATCGCCCGCTCGATGCAGGATCTGCCTTCCTGGCCGGCGTTCCCGCAGCCGCAGCCTGAGCTGGAGCGGGACCGGCAGGGCTTCGCGCGTTACTTCGATAATCACGACGGCAATTCCCTGCCGCCGACCTGGCTGGCCGAGGGTGATGACGAGTACACCAAATGGGTCAGCGACATCAAAGCGGCGGAGACTTTCCAGAGCAATTTCCTGGTCTGGGAATCGCAGTACCGTGATCCCCGTTATTTGTCGAAATTGACCCTTGGCCAGTTCGGTTCGGAGGTCGAACTGGGCCTGCACGACTGGCTGCACATGCGCTGGGCTTCGGTGGCGCGTGACCCGTCCAACGACATTCCGGTGCCGATGGCGCGCGATCAGGCGGATTTCGCCGCGCGCTGGTATGCGCCGGAAAACGACTTTCTCGGTGATCCCTTTTCCTCCCATGTAAACCCGGTGTTCTGGCGCTTTCACGGCTGGATCGATGATCGCCTGGAAGACTGGTTTCGCGCCCATGAACGCTTTCATCCGGGTGAAGTGAGTCGTTTGGAAGTGAACGGCGTGCCATGGTTTGCAGCGGGACGCTGGGTGGAAGTCGCCGATCCCTGGCTCGGCCCCGACACCCACGGCTGCAGCACCGTACCCGGCCTGCAGGTCGGACGTTCAGTGGAGATGGACCCGGAAACCATGAAGCTGGCGCTGCGCATCACCTTCGGCGACGAAGACAACATGACCGAGCTGTTCCGCAAAGTGCCACAGCGCCCTTGGTATGCACGGCACCTGAAGGTCAAGGGCCGACAGCTTTAGATCGCTTCAACACACACTCTGAATTGATCGCAATCCCTTTGTGGGAGTGAGCCTGCTCGCTAAAGCGGTGTGTCATCCAGTGCATCATTGCCTGACATGGCCTCTTCGCGAGCAAGCCCGCTCCCACAGGGGGCTTCGTTGCGCCGTAGATTTTGATTTACTCGCAGGTCAATTGTGGGAGCGGGCTTGCTCGCGAATGCGGTGTGTCATCCCATTACATCATTGCCTGACACGACCTCTTCGCGAGCAAGCCCGCTCCCACAGGGGGGCATGGTCGGGGCGAGGGTTTTGGCCTGGCCCGAATTTCATTGTGGGAGCGGGCTTGCTCGCGAAAGCGGTGGGTCATCCATTACATCATTGCCTGACACGACCTCCTCGCGAGCAGGCTCGCTCCCACAGAGTGGGCATGGTCGAGGCGAAGTATTTGGCCTGGCCCGAATTTCATTGTGGGAGCGGGCTTGCTCGCGAAAGCGGTAGGTCATCCATTACATCTTTGACTGACACGGCCTCTTCGCGAGCAAGCCCGCTCCCACAAAGTGGGCATGGTCGGGGCGAAGTATTTGGCTTGGCCCGGATTTCATTGTGGGAGCGGGCTTGCTCGCGAATGCGGTGTGTCATCCAGTGCATCAATGCCTGACACTGCCACTTCGCGAGCAGGCTCGCTCCCACAGAGTGGGCATGGTCGGGGCGAGGGTTTTGGCCTGACCCGAATTTCATTGTGGGAGCGGGCTTGCTCGCGAATGCGGTGGGTCATCCATTACATCTTTGACTGACACGGCCACTTCGCGAGCAGGCTCGCTCCCACAGAGTGGGCATGGTCGGGGCGAAGTATTTGGCCTGACCCGAATTTCATTGTGGGAGCGGGCTTGCTCGCGAATGCGGTGTGTCATCCAGTGCATCAATGCCTGACACTGCCACTTCGCGAGCAGGCTCGCTCCCACAGAGCGGGCATGGTCGGGGCGAAGGTTTTGGCCTGACCCGAATTTCATTGTGGGAGCGGGCTTGCTCGCGAATGCGGTGTGTCATCCATTACATCTTTGACTGACACGACCTCTTCGCGAGCAGGCTCGCTCCCACAGGGGGGCATGGTCGGGGCGAGGGTTTTGGCCTGGCCCGAATTTCATTGTGGGAGCGGGCTTGCTCGCGAAAGCGGTGGGTCATCCATTACATCATTGCCTGACACTGCCACTTCGCGAGCAGGCTCGCTCCCACAGAGTGGGCATGGTCGGGGCAAAGGTTTTGGCCTGACCCGAATTTCATTGTGGGAGTGGGCATGGTCGGGGCGAAGTATTTGGCCTGGCCCGGATTTCCATGTGGGAGCGGGCTTGCTCGCGAAGACGTCAGTGCAGTCGACGCGTCGCCCTCAGATCACCTCCCAGCCGCCCCCCAACGCTTTGTACAAGGCGATGCTCGCCTGCAGGCGCGACAGGCGCAGTTGCACGTTCAGGTCTTGCGCGGCATACAGCGTGCGCTGGGTTTGCAGGACGGTGAGCAGGTCTTCGGCGCCGGCCTGGTAGCGGCTCTGGGCGATGTCGAAGGCGGTCTGTGCCTGATTCAGTTCTTCGCTTTGCCATTGCCGCTGTTCGTCGAGGCCACGGATGCTGCTGAGGGCTTTTTCGACGTCGGCGAAGCCGTTGATGATTGCCCCGCGATAGGTCTCCAGCAGCTCATCCTGTCGCGCCTTGGCCTTGTCGCGTTCGGCGCTGAGGCGGCCGTTGTTGAAGATCGGCGCGGTCAGCCCCGAGGACAGGTTGTAGAACGTCGTGCGCAGCAGGTCAGCGGCCAGATCAGCGCCGCTGCCGAGACTGGCGGTCAAGGTGACTTTCGGCAGCATCGCGGCGCGGGCGACGGTGACATCCGCCTGGGCTGCTGCGAGTCTGGCCTCGGCGCTGGCAATGTCCGGGCGGCGGCTGAGCAAGTCGCTCGGCACGCCACTGGCGATGTCCGGCCAATGCAATTGGGCGAAGGATTGCTTGGGCAACGGCAACGTCTGCACCGGTTGGCCGAGCAGGGCGGCGAGGCTGATCAGTGCTTCGCGGGCCTGTTGTTGCACCAGCGGCAGGCGGCGCTGTTGTTCGGCCACCAGACTTTTCTGCTGGGCCAGTTCCAGCGCGGTGGCGCTGCCGGCGTCGAAACGGGTCTGCACCAGATGCAGCACATTTTGCGCATTGGCCAGATTGAGTTCGGCAATGCGCGCCTGCTCACGCAAGGCCAGGGCCTGGGTGTAACTGTTGGCGACGCCACTGAGCAAGGTCAGCTCGACGGTGGCGCGGTCGAACTCGCTGGCCTGCACACCGAACACCGCACTGTCGCGGGCGGCACGCTTGCCGCCCCAGAAGTCGATTTCGTAACTGGCGCTGAGCTCGGCATCGTAATAATCCAGCGAGCGATTCTCGGGACTGACATCCAGCTGGCTGTAGCCCTTGCCGTGAATCAGTTTCTGCCGGTTGGCGTTGAGCCCGGCCTTGAGCTCGGGCAGCAGCGGGGCGCCGGCAATGGTTGCGCTGGCCTCGGCCTGTCTGACTCGCGCCACGGCGGCGGCGAGGTCGTAGCTGCCCAGGCGCGCCTGTTCCACCAGCCGCTCCAGTTCGGGGCTGCCGAATTGCGTCCACCATTGCCGATTGCTCTGCAGCGCGCCATGGTTGGCGGCGGACTGCCACGCGCTCGGTGGCTGCACGCCGCTGTCCAGGCGCGGCGCCGGGCTGCTGCAGGCCGCCAGTAACAGGCTGGCGGCGAGGAACGTCAGTCGCACTTTCATAGGTCGATCATTCACTGGTAAGGGCCGTGACCGGGTCGAGCCGGGCAGCTTTGCGGGCCGGCATAAAGCCGAAAATGACACCGGTGACCAGCGCACAGGCAAACGCGCCGACCACCGCCAGCGCTTGAAAGGCGATCGCTACGCCGCTGAGCAGCAACACGCCGCCGACCAGCAGCGCCAGGCCGATCCCGGCGATTCCGCCGACCACCGAGAGCATCAAGGCTTCAGTGAGAAACTGACGGAGGATATCGCGCTGACGTGCGCCGGTGGCCATGCGAATACCGATCTCGCGGGTACGTTCGCGTACCGTCATGAGCATGATGTTCATCACGCCGATACCGCCGACCAGCAGGGAAATCGCTGCAATCGCCCCCAGCATCAGCGACAGCGTGCCTTGCGTGCGCGCTTCGGCCTGGATCATCGCGGCATTGTTGGTCAGCTCGAAATCCTTCTTGCCGTGGTGCCGACGCAACATCGCCTGCTCGATGGCGTGTTCGGCGTCCTTGACCTTGCGCGCATCCTTGGCCGCGATCACCACGTATTGCGGGTTGCGACTGCCGAACAGGCGCGTGCTCGCCGCCGAATAGGGCACGGCGATGCGGTTGTCGCTATCGGAGTCGCCGGAGCTGGCGCCTTTTTCGGCGAGCACGCCGAGGATCTGGAATGGCACGTTTTCGATGAGGATGTATTGGCCGATGGGGTCGGCGACATCCTTGAGCAATTTGTCGCGGACCTTGGTGCCGATCACCGCGACGGCGGCGGCGCTGTCCTCGTCGGCCTGGGTGAAGTAGCTGCCCTGAATCACCGGCCAGTTGAAAATCTGCGGAAAATTGGTGTCATTGCCGCCGACGTAACTGCTGTGGTCGGCGTTGCCAAAGCGCACCCCGGCGGTCGAGCCGTTAACCGGCATGATCCGCTCCACCTGGGGCAGGGCGGACAGTTCGGCAACATCGTCGAGGGTGATGATGCCCTCCGGTGTACGCGGGTTCGGCGCCGATCCGCTGAGGTAAATAATGTTGGAGCCGAACGCGCCCATTTGCGCCATGACCTGACGCTTGCTGCCTTCGCCGACGGCGAGCATGACCACTACCGAGGCCACGCCAATGACGATGCCCAGCAGGGTCAGCGCCGTGCGAAAGCGATTGATCCACATCACTCGCCACGCCGCTTGTACAGCGTCAACCAGTTCGCCTTTCCAGACGCCGGTCTGGCTGCTGCCGTTGCTCAGGCGCTGGCGCAGGTCGACCGCTTGCAGCGCCCCGGGATTGGCCGCAGGCGGCGCCGATGCGTACTCGGCGCTGTCACTGATGATCAGGCCGTCGCGGATTTCGATGATGCGTTTGGCCCGTTGCGCCACTTCGCGGTCATGGGTAATGAGGATCACCACATGGCCCTGATCGGCGAGTTCGTCGAGCAGGGTCATGACCTCAGCGCCGCTGTGGCTGTCGAGGGCGCCGGTCGGCTCGTCGGCGAGGATGATATGGCCGCCGTTCATCAGCGCACGGGCAATCGACACGCGCTGTTGCTGGCCGCCGGAAAGCTGATGCGGACGGTTGCCGGTGCGAGTGCCGAGGCCGAGCCGCTCCAGCAGCGCGTGAGCTCGGGCATGCCGCTCGGCGGCCGGGGTGCCGGCATAAATCGCCGGCATCTCGACGTTCTCCTGCGCCGAGCCTGACGGGATCAGGTGATAGCCCTGAAAGACAAAACCGAACGCTTCACGGCGCAGCCACGCCAGTTCATCGCTGTCCAGTTGCGCGACATTTTCCCCGGCGAACAGATACTCGCCGCTGGTGGGGCGGTCGAGGCAACCGAGGATGTTCATCAGTGTCGACTTGCCCGAACCGGAGGCGCCGACGATGGCAACGAACTCGCCGGCGTGGATCGACAGATCGATCCCGCGCAGCACCTCCACCAGTGGGCTGTCATCGCCGCCGTAGGCTTTGCGGATCTGCCGCAGGTCGATCAGGGGCGTGTGCATTCAGCCTCCATGACCAGCGGCCGGCGCGCTGAGAATATGTTCGCCCTCGGCCAGACCTTCCAGCACCTGGGTGCGCAGGCGATCGTTGATGCCGGTGCGCACTTCCCGCGTTTGAATATCGCCGTTGGCGGCGACGATCTGCGCCCGCTGCCATTGCGGACGCGAACCCGGTTGCAGGGCGGCAGTCGGCACGGTCAGGGTGTCTTGTGCCTGTTGCGCGACGAAGAACACCTGAGCGGTCATGTCGGTCATCAGGATGTGATCGGCGTTATCGACGTCGAGCAGCACGGTGTACAGCACCACCCGTTCGCTGCCGCTGCGACCGCTGGTGGGACTGCCGCCCTGATTCTGTTCGAGCGGACGCGGCGGCACCGGCAGGATCTGCCGCACCGTGCTGCTCCAGCGTCGGGTGCCGCCGCTGAGGGTGGTGAAGTAGGCAGTCATGCCCGGTTTGACGTGGCCGATGTCGGCCTCCGAAACCTCTGCCCATACCGTCATCGGGGAAAGCCGGGCGATGCGCAGGATCAGCGGGGTCTGTTGTTGCGCATTGAGGGTCTGGCCTTCGCGCGCACCAATGGCGACGACGGTCCCGCCCATTGGCGCATAGATTCGCGTGTAACCGAGTTCGGCCTCATCACTGCGCAGGCTGGCCTGGGCCTGACGAATCTGCGCCTGGAACATGTCGATGCGTGCCTGGGTCGCACGGACCTCGGCGCGGGCGGTCTGCACGTCTTCCTCGCGGGTGGCGCCGCCGGCAGCGAGTTTCTGCTGGCGCTGGTATTTCTGCTGCGCCAGATCGTGCTGGGCACGTTGCTCCTGTAACTGCGCCTTGAGGTTTTCAATGGAGAAACGCCCTGCATCGAGCTTGGCTTGTTGCGTCGACGGGTCGATTTCCACCAGCAACTGACCTTCCTTCACCGTGTCGCCGGCCTCGACGTGAATCTTCTGAATCTGCCCCGAGGCCTGCGCGCCGACATCCACATAGCGGCGCGGTTGCAGGGTACCGAGCGCCGTCACACTGTTTTCGATATCGCCCCGGCTGACCTGCACAGTGGCGACTGAGTCGCGCCCGGGTGGCAACACTTGCCAGGCAGCAACGGCGATCACGGGAATCAGACAGAGGGCGGCGAACAACGCGCGGCGGGCGGGGCGGGGACGATTCATGCAGGGTTCCGGCCAGTGGTTGCGGTCCGTCGCAAGGCACGACAGACACAGGGGCTGTCCTGTAAACGAGGCATGCGCCATGGAATTTAGCCGCAGACACATCGAGTTACCGCGTGCCGGCCAGCACTATTTGTCCGGGATATGGAATCAACTCTTTAAATCTATATGAGAATTACTATAAATTACGCACCTCAAGTTGCCACTATCTTGCTACTGCGTAATCCGCAGGTCTGATCAGTGCGCTCAAGGACAGAAACGGCATCGATGCGGTCGGGAGTCATGTTGGAAAACTACTATCGTGAGCTGGTGTGTTTCCTCAACGCCAGACTGGGCAACCGTCAGGTCGCCGAGGATGTGGTGCATGACGCCTACGTTCGCGTGCTGGAGCGCTCCAGCGAAGTGCCGATCGAACAACCCCGGGCCTTCCTTTATCGCACCGCTTTGAACTTGGTTATCGACGATCACCGCCGCAACGCGCTGCGTCAGGTCGAATCGCTGGACGTGCTCGATAACGAAGAGCGCTATTTCACTCCCTCGCCTCACGGCACCCTTGATCACGGACAGCGCCTGGAAATGCTCCAGCGCGCACTGGCCGAGCTGCCGCCGCTGTGCCGCGACAGTTTTCTGCTGCGCAAGATCGAAGGCCTGTCCCATCCGGAAATCGCCCAGACCCTCGGCATCTCCCGGGCGCTGGTGGAAAAACACATCGTCAACGCCATGAAACATTGCCGCTTGCGCATCCAGCAATGGGATGGCCAGTGATCCGCGCCGGTTAAATTTCCTTCCATCGTCCTCGTTCCTACTCAACAGACGACCTGCTGACCTGATTCAGGCCGGTCAGGCCACCCAGGCTTTATTTCCCCGCGTTGAGGGGTTCATCCAGAGGACACTGGAAATGACACAGGCAATTGCATCGCCCATCGTTCACGACCTGATCGGCGTCGGTTTCGGCCCTTCGAACCTGGCACTGGCCATCGCACTGCAGGAGCGCGGCGCCACCCAGGGCGAACTGGATGTGCTGTTCCTCGACAAGCAGGCCACTTACAGCTGGCACGGCAACACCTTGTCGACGCAGAGCGAACTGCAGATTTCCTTCCTCAAGGACCTGGTGACCCTGCGCAATCCGACCAGCCCGTACTCATTCGTCAATTACCTCAAGCACCACGGACGTCTGGTCGACTTCATCAACCTCGGCACGTTCTATCCCTGCCGCATGGAGTACAACGACTACCTGCGCTGGGTCGCCGGGCAGTTCACCGAGCAGAGCCGTTACGGTGAAGAAGTGCAGTTCATCGAACCGGTGTTGCACAACCAGCAGGTTGAAGCGTTGCGGGTAATTTCCCGGGGCAGCGACGGCCAGCAGTTCGTGCGCACCACGCGTTCGGTGGTGGTCAGCGCTGGCGGCACGCCGCGTATTCCGGAGGCGTTCAAGGCGCTGAAGGGCGATCATCGGGTGTTCCACCATTCGCAGTATCTGTCGCAAATGGCCAGACAGCCGTGCGTGAACAATCAACCGATGAGCATCGCGATCATCGGAGGCGGGCAGAGCGCGGCGGAAGCCTTTATCGATCTGAACGATTCATTCCCGTCGGTGCAGGTCGACATGATCCTGCGTGGTTCGGCGTTGAAACCTGCGGATGACAGCCCGTTCGTCAACGAAGTGTTCTCGCCGGAGTTCACCGATCTGGTGTTCCAGCAGAACAGCGTCGAGCGCGAGCGTCTGGTCAACGAGTACCACAACACCAACTATTCGGTGGTCGACATCGACCTGATCGAACGCATCTACGGCATCTTCTATCGGCAGAAGGTTTCCGGGATTGCCCGCCATGCCTTCCGCACCCTGACCACCGTCGAGAGCGCCACTGCCACGGCAAACGGCATCGAACTGGCCGTGCGCAACAACGCCACCGGCGAAGTCACGGTGCGAATCTATGACGCCGTGGTGCTGGCCACCGGTTACGAGCGGCAGATGCACCGCAAGTTGCTCGCGCCGCTGGAGGAATACCTCGGCGAATTCGAAGTCGATCGCAATTACAAGCTGATCACCGACGAGCGCTGCAAGGCCGGCATTTATATGCAGGGCTTCTGCCAGGCCAGCCATGGCCTGAGCGATACGCTGCTGTCGGTGCTGCCGATTCGCGCCGATGAAATCGCTGGCTCGCTGTATGAGCATGGCAAACAGCGCGGGCACAGCCGTTCGGTGGCGGAGCTGTTGTTGGCCACTGCCAGCTGAGTTCTGCTGCGCCTGTCATACCGCTTTCGCGAGCAGGCTCGCTCCCACAATGGTTCTGTGAACGCAGTGCAAAATGTGGGAGCGAGCCTGCTCGCGAAGGGGCCATGGATAGCCCCGCATATCCTGAATCTGAACCCTTCCTGAACACCCCTCACATTCCCCGAATACACCTCTTCCAGCCGTTTCGCTGCGGGCGTAAGCTGCGCGCGTTTTCATCAATTGCGGAGACCCACAGTGGGTACTTGTTCGAGTGACAGTTGTCGGCCGGTCTCGATTACCGGCAGATTCTCGGCAAGATAACGCGCAGCCTTTCCCTGCCGTTGTCTCGCCGTAACAGCGAGCAGCGGCATTCCGTGCACGACCCGTTCCGGATCGTGTCTCGACGTCCTTCTCATCGACGCTGAACCAAGCGTGATGGCGACCTCAGTCGTCATCGCAGCCTATCGACACGCCTGTTTCTGACCGGCGTGCCACGCCTTGCCGTGCCGGTTTTCCCGGTGCCAGGGCGCGGCGGTACCTGCTCGACGGTTGCCCGGCTGACCACAGGGGACACAGCCATGAAACTCACGCTCAAGGAATTTTTCGCAGGCTTTCTGCGCAGCCGCCACATCGCCCGGCACTTCCGTCGTCTGGCGTTGCTGGATTCGATCAATGACACCAGGGTCAGCCGTGAAGTGCCGCCGACGCTGGCCAACACGCTGGTCGCTGCCGCCGATGCCGAAAGCGCTGCGTTGTTGTCGTCACTGGGCACGCACGGCGAGGGGCTCACCGAGGTCGAGGCCGATGCACTGCGCGCGCAACACGGCCTCAACGAAGTCGAACATGAGCAGCCGCTGCCGTGGTGGACCCATCTGTGGCACTGCTACAAAAACCCGTTCAACCTGCTGCTGACCTTGCTCGCGGTGATCTCCTGGCTGACCGAAGACCTCAAGGCCGCCGTGGTGATTTTCTCCATGGTGGTGCTGTCGACACTGCTGCGCTTCTGGCAGGAGAGCAAATCCAATCAGGCCGCCGATGCGCTCAAAGCCATGGTCAGCAACACCGCCACGGTGCTGCGCCGGGATGCGCCACGGCGGGAACTGCCGATCAGGCAACTGGTGCCCGGCGATCTCATCGTGCTCTCGGCCGGCGACATGATTCCCGCCGATTGCCGCGTGCTCAGCGCCAAGGATCTGTTCGTCAGCCAGGCCGCGATGACCGGTGAGTCGATGCCGGTGGAGAAATTTACCCACCAGACCGATCGCGACACGCGTAACCCGTTGGAGCTGGATAACATTCTGTTCATGGGCACCAACGTTGTCTCCGGCAGCGCGATTGCGCTGATTCTCACCACCGGCAACAGCACCTATTTCGGCGCGCTGGCGCAAAGGGTCGGCGCGACCGACCGGGCGGTGACCTCGTTCCAGCAGGGCGTCAACAAGGTCAGCTGGCTGCTGATCCGCTTCATGTTCGTCATGGCGCCGCTGGTGCTGTTCATCAACGGTTTCACCAAGGGTGACTGGACCGAAGCGCTGCTGTTCGCGCTGTCGATTGCCGTCGGCCTGACCCCGGAAATGTTGCCGATGATCGTCACCTCGACCTTGGCCAAAGGCGCCGTATTTCTGTCGCGCAAAAAAGTCATCGTCAAGCGCCTCGACGCGATCCAGAACTTCGGCGCCATGGACGTGCTGTGCACAGACAAGACCGGAACCCTGACGCAGGACAAGATCTTTTTGGCGCGTAATGTCGATGTCTGGGGCGAAGACAGCGACGAAGTGCTGGAGCTGGCCTACCTCAACAGCTACTACCAGACCGGCCTGAAAAACCTGCTGGATGTCGCCGTGCTCGAGCACGTGGAAATCCATCGCGAATTGAGAGTCGGCAGCGCCTTTCGCAAGGTCGATGAGATCCCCTTCGACTTCAATCGCCGGCGCATGTCGGTGGTGGTTGAGGGGCGCGCTCAGCCACATCAACTGATCTGCAAAGGTGCGGTGGAAGAAGTGCTGGCGGTGTGCAGCCGCGTGCGTCACGGCGAGGTCGATGAAGTCTTGAGCGATGAGTTGCTGGTGCGGATTCGCCAGGTCACCGGCGCTTTCAACGCCGAAGGTCTGCGCGTGGTGGCGGTCGCGGCTCGCTCAATGCCAGCAGGCCGCGAGATTTACAGCCTGGCCGATGAACAGGAATTGACGCTGATCGGTTACGTGGCGTTCCTCGATCCACCGAAGGAAAGCACCGCGCCAGCGCTCAAGGCCTTGGCCGAGCATGGCGTGGCGGTCAAGGTGCTGACCGGTGACAACGAACTGGTGACGGCGAAGATCTGCCGCGAGGTCGGCCTCGCCCAACAGGGTCTGCTGCTGGGCAATGACATTGAGCGCATGAGCGACAGCGAACTGGCCGTAACGGTCGAGACGACCAACGTCTTCGCCAGACTCACGCCGTCGCACAAGGAGCGCATCGTCCGGGTGCTCAAGGGCAACGGCCATGTGGTCGGGTTCATGGGCGATGGCATCAACGACGCGCCCGCGCTGCGCACCGCTGACATCGGCATTTCCGTGGACAGTGCGGTGGACATCGCCAAGGAAGCGGCGGATATCATCCTGTTGGAAAAAAGCCTGATGGTGCTGGAGGAGGGCGTGCTCGAAGGGCGGCGCACCTTCGCCAACATGCTCAAGTACATCAAGATGACCGCCAGTTCCAACTTCGGCAACGTGTTCTCGGTGCTGGTTGCCAGCGCGTTCATCCCGTTTCTGCCAATGCTGCCGATGCACCTGCTGGTACAGAACCTGCTCTACGACATTTCGCAGATCGCCATTCCGTTCGATAACGTCGACGACGAGATGCTGAAACAGCCGCAGCGCTGGCAGCCGGGTGATGTCGGGCGCTTCATGCTGTTCTTCGGTCCGATCAGTTCGATCTTCGACATCACGACTTTCGCCTTGATGTGGTACGTGTTCGACGCCAACACCCCGGATCACCAGACGCTGTTCCAGTCCGGCTGGTTCGTGGTCGGTCTGCTGACCCAGACGCTGATCGTGCACATGATCCGCACGCCGAAGATTCCGTTTCTGCAGAGCCGCGCCGCCATGCCGCTGCTGGTCATGACCGGGGTCATCATGGCGGTCGGCATCTTCCTGCCAATGGGCCCGCTGGCGCATTACTTCAAATTACAGGCGCTGCCGTCGCTGTATTTCGTGTTTCTGCCAATGATTCTGCTGGCGTACATGGCGTTCACCCAAGCCGTCAAAGGCTTCTACATCCGCCGGTTCGGCTGGCAATAACCGCCATGGAATGCTTTCCCCTGTGGGAGCGAGCCTGCTCGCGAAGGCGTCGTGTCAGTCAGTACATCTCTGACTGGTATAGCCCCTTCGCGAGCAGGCTCGCTCCCACAGGGAATATTGTTGCGTCTGGGGCGCCGGATGAATGGCCTGCTTTTTAGGAAAAGTCCTACAGAGTCATCCTCGGCGCTTGCGTAGTCTTGCCCTCCCCAAACCTCACCGGGAGAATGACCATGAGCAACAAAGCGTTGCGCATCCTGATCGCCGACCCGCAGCATTTTCACCGCATGAAGATCGAACGCCTGTTCAACGCGCTCGGCTACTACCGCGTAGCCCCGGTGCAGAATCTCGGCGAATTGTTGACCCTGGTCGACTACGGCTGCGAGCCGTTCGATGTGCTGGTAATCAATGCCGAACTGGCGGCAGGCGCTCTCGACTTGCAGGGCTTTGTCCTCGATAACCAGCAAGTTCGCCATGCTCTGATCTACAACGAACCGTCAGCACCATTGCAGGACGATGCCGGGTTTGCTCAGGAAAACGTGCAGATCAGCCCGGTGCCACTGCCAAATGCACAACTCATCGGGCAGGTGATGGCGGGGGTCGAAGCAGCCGGCGAAGACCACGCCACACCTGACTTGCATTGGTTGTTACGCCATGCCAATGCATAAAAAACCAATCTGCACAACTGTCAGACCTGACAGGTGCTCTTTATGGCCGTCCATGTAACAGTGCCGGCGCAGCCACCGACTCCGGAACAGAATGTTGCGGTGTCTTCGATTTTGCAGGAGTGTCAATGAAGTCAGCGCTGATCGTCGATGATCATCCAGTTGTGCGCGCGGCCATTCGAATCGTCCTGCAGGCTCAAGGCTTTACCCTGATTCATGAAGCCTCCAGTGGCAATGAAGTCGTGCCATTGATTTGCGCGCATGATCCACACCTGGTTGTGCTCGATCTGGGTCTGGGATCGATGGACGGGCTCGAAGTGCTGACGCGAATCCAGATCAAGGCGCCGACGGCGCGCTGCCGGGTGCTGGTATTCAGCATGCATGAGCCCACGCATTATCAAGAGCGCTGCCTGCGTGCCGGGGCGAGGGGTTACGTTACCAAGAGCAATCAGCTGACTCTGCTGCACGAAGCGATCAAGGCACTGATGTCCGGCCACACTTATTTCTCCGCGTTGCCCAATACCAGCGGTCTGTACAACGCCGTGCAACGCACTGAAAAGGAGCTGATCGCTCAGCTGTCCGATCGAGAGTTATGCATTTTCGTGAACCTGGCGCTGGGCAAACCGAACAAATCTATCGCCCAGGAGATGCACTTGAGTCACAAGACCGTCAGCACCTACAAGACCCGCATGATGGCGAAACTTTGCCTGGGGTCACTGGTGCTCCTGCGTGAATTCGCCAAGCGCAATCACTTGATCTGAGTGCCCCGACATGACGCAGGGACTGCGGATTTTATGGCTGTGGCTGGGGCTCGCAGGCTCGGTCTGGGCGGCTGGCCAGCCGCAGACCCTGGAAGTGCTCGCCCGCCTCGAACCGGGGAGTATTCAGGTCCGCCTCGATGATGCTGAGCGTCAGTGGCTGCGCGAGCATCCAGTATTGCGCATGGGCATCTCCGGTCCGGATTACCCGCCCTTCGAGATCACCCGCAATCAGCATGAGCTGGAAGGGCTGACCGCAGATTACGCCGATCTGCTGGCGCAACTGCTGGGCATCAGGATTGAAGTGCGGCGCTTCGCCGATCGGCCGGCACTGATGGCGGCACTCAAGCGCGGGGATGTCGATTTGCTGGGCACCTCGAACAGTTTCGAAGCGGCGGATCCGGCGTTCATTCTGTCGCGGCCCTACGCTGACGATCAGCCGATGCTGATCACGCGCCACGACGAGAAGGTATCCGCCGAGCTGACGACCAGACGCATCGCCATGGTCGAAGACTACCTGCCACTGGCCCATGTTCAGGCGTTCTACCCCGGCGCTCAGGTGCAGCTCTATGCTTCAGCCATGGATGCACTCGGCGCGGTCGCCTTCGGTGCTGACGATGTGTACCTGGGCGACTTCATCAGCGCCAACTATCTGATCAACACCAATTATCGCAACGACCTGCAATTGGCCGGGCCGGCGGGGCTCGACGCCAATCCGTTCGCTTTTGCGTTGTTGCGCAGCGACCTGGTACTCAAACGCATCGTCGACAAAGCCTTGCTGGCCGTGCCCATGGAGCGTCGGCAACTGATCGAACAGCGCTGGAGTGTCGGCCTCGCCGAGATGGCCGAGCAGTCCCGCGTGCAACTCAGTGCCGCCGAACAGCAGTGGCTCGATCAGCACCCGGTGGTGCGCGTGGGCGCGGTCGAAGACTTTGCACCGTTGGCGTTTTTCGATGGCGACGGGCGCTTCAATGGGCTGGCGGCGCAGTTGCTGAGCCTGATTGCGCAGCGCAGTGGCCTGCATTTCGAGATCGTGCGCGGCAGCTCGCTCAACGACCAGTTCGAGCAACTGCAGGCCGGTGCGCTCGATGTTTTGCCGGTAGTGACGCCGAGCACCGAGCGTGAAACGCAACTGCAATTCACCCGCGCCTATCTGAACAATCCGTTTGTGCTGGTCAGCGCGGCGAACGGGCAACATCCATTGCCGCTCGACGACCTTGAGGGCAAACGCCTGGCCATCTATCGCGGCCACCCATTGCGTGATTACCTGCTGCAACGCGTGCCCGGTCTGCGTCTGGTCGAGGTCAGAAGCCCCGCCGAAGGCATGGCGCTGATCGCCAGAGGACAGGTCGACGTAACCGTGAGCTCGTTGTTGGTGGCGCGTTTTCTGATTGCCCGGCAGTACCGCGACCGCCTGCGTATTACCGGCACCGTTGGCGATCAGCCGGCGCGCATCGCCCTCGCTACCGCACCTCGCTCGGCGTTGCTGCACTCGATCCTGAACAAGGCGTTGCTGAGCATCGCGCCGCAGCAAATGGATGAACTGGTCGAGCGCTGGAGCCACGATGTGGTGGTGGAGGACAGCTATTGGTCGCGCCATCGCCGCGAGATTCTGCTTGGTTTTGCCGGCGCGGCAGGCTTGCTGGTGCTGGCCTTGATCTGGATCGGCTGGCAACGCCGGCAGATTCAGCAGCGCCAGCAATGGTTGTTGCAACTGCAACAGGCCAAGGACGCGGCAGAGGAGGCCAATCGGGCCAAAAGCACTTTTCTGGCGACCATGAGCCATGAGATCCGCACGCCGATGAACGCCTTGATCGGCATGCTCGAACTGGCCCTCAAGCGCGCAGATGAGGGCGTCACCGACCGCTTGGCAATTCAGGTAGCGTCGAATGCTGGCCAGCAATTACTGGCGTTGATTGGCGACATTCTCGATATCGCGCGCATCGAGTCGGGGCATTTGTCCCTCGCCCCCGAACGAGCCAATCTACGCGAAACGGTGTTATCGGTATGCCGAGTGTTCGAAGGGCTGGCGCGGCAGAAGCGCCTGATGTGGCACATCGAACTTGATCCGCGCGCTGACGTGGATGTGTCGATCGATCCGACGCGATTCAAACAGGTGCTATCGAACCTGTTGAGCAATGCGATCAAATTCACCGAGGCAGGCGAGGTCGGCCTGCGGCTGCAGATTCTGGCGACATCGGACGTGCAAGTGGATGTGCAGGTGCTGATTGAAGACAGCGGCATCGGTATAAGCGTCGAAGATCAAAAGCGCCTCTTCAGTCCGTTCGTTCAAGCGAGCAACAGCCTCCAAGCGGCACGCAGCGGTTCCGGCCTGGGGCTGGTGATCAGCCGCAACCTCTGCGACAGGATGGGCGGCACGTTGTGCCTCGACAGTGACCTGGGGCAAGGCACGCGCGTGGAAATCAACCTGCAATTGCCGCTGCTGACCGCAATCACCACCACTCCGGCAACGCCCGAGGCCGCGCCCCTCACCTGTGTATTGAACGTGCTGGTGGTGGATGATCACCCGGTCAACCGCTTGCTGATGTGCTGGCAACTGAGCGAACTGGGGCATCGCACGGTAGACGTCGGCGATGGCGAACAGGGTCTGGACCGCTGGCGAACCCAGGCCTTCGATGTGGTGATCACCGACTGCAACATGCCGCAACGCAATGGCTATGAACTGGCGCGCAGCATTCGTGATGAAGAGGCCGTCACGGGCCGCAGTCCGTGCCTGATTCTCGGTTTCACTGCAAATGCGCAGATTGAAGAACGCCTGCGCTGTCTGGATGCCGGCATGGATGGCTGTATGTTCAAACCGATTCGCTTGCATGATCTGGCTGAAGCCCTGAAAGGCGCTCGCCGTTGCGAGCCGCACGAAGATCAACCGCTCGGCACCGAGCCCGTCGAGATTGATCTGAGTGCCTTGGAACAGATGGCCGGTGCCGATCACTCGCTGATCGAACGCTTGCGCAAGCAGGTCGGCAAAAGCCTTCGCGACGATCTGCAAGCTCTGGACCAGTTGCCGATTGCCGATCGCAACGGTTTGCGCGAATTGGCCCACCACATCAAGGGCGGCGCGCAGATGGTCGGGGCCGCGCGGGTTGTTGCGGCATGTGCAGATCTGGAACGGACTTGCCGAGACAGTGAACACGCGGCTGTCGCGAGTGCCATCGACAAGTTGCGCGAAGCCATGCGTGGCCTGGCGCAGTGTCTCTGAGCCAATGCAGTCTGCGGTGGGAGCGAGCCTGCTCGCGAATAGCGCACCGCTAAATCAATTGTTCTACTTATGGAACACTCCAGCCGGTTTTAACCCTCTAGTCGAATATTCGATATGCCCTTAGGCTTAATCCAATGAATTCCCACATTGGAGACCCCATGAAAAACATCATCGGCATCTACACCAGCCCTCGCGGCCATTGGGTCGGCGATGGTTTCCCGGTACGCACGCTATTTTCCTACGACAACCTGGGCAAGCACATCAGCCCGTTTCTGCTGCTCGATCACGCCGGACCTGCCGAATTCACTCCGACCACTGAACAGCGTGGCGTCGGCCAGCACCCGCACCGTGGTTTCGAGACCGTGACCATCGTCTACGACGGTGAAGTGCAGCATCGTGATTCCACTGGCAGTGGCGGCACCATCGGCCCGGGTGATGTGCAGTGGATGACGGCGGCGTCCGGGATCCTCCATGAGGAATTTCACTCGGAAAACTTCGCCAGAACCGGCGGCAAGCTGGAAATGGTCCAGCTGTGGGTCAACCTGCCGGCCAAGGATAAAATGGCCGCGCCGGGTTATCAGACCATTCTCGACCGGGATATTCCGAACATCACGCTCAAGGACGACGCCGGCAGCCTGCGGCTGATCGCCGGTGAATTCGACGGGCACACCGGCCCTTCGCGGACGTTCACGCCGATCGATGTCTGGGATCTGCGTCTGAATGCCGGCAAGTTGCTGACGCTGAGTTTGCATGAAGGTCGCAATAGCGCACTGGTGGTGTTGAAGGGCTCGGTGCAGGTTAACGGTGCGGAATCGGTAGGGGTAGGGCAGTTGGCGCTGTTCGAACGCGACGGTGATCGACTCACTCTCCAGGCCAGCGAGGACGCGGTGGTGTTGCTGCTCAGTGGCGAGCCGATCGACGAACCGATCGTCGGCCATGGCCCGTTCGTGATGAACACCGAGCAGGAAATTCATCAGGCCTTCGCCGACTTTCAGTCCGGGCGCTTTGGCCGGATGCACGCCTGACGCTGAGCTTTACTGGCAACTGAGACGCCCCTGTGGGAGCGAGCCTGCTCGCGAATGCTCTGATCAGTCCAAGCGGTAGTGACTGCCAGGACGCCTTCGCGAGCAGGCTCGCTCCCACAGGTTTTTCAGCGTTTTCGAGACGCTGTTCATCCGCCGAAATCAATTGCTCCTACACTGTGCCAATCTGTGCGATCTTCTCGCGATTGGCCCTTGTCGGAGTTGTTTGATGCTGTCTCTGCTGACCGAACATCCGTTGTTTTGCGCGTTGATCCTGATTCTGCTCGATCTGGGCCTGTGGCGGCTGATCAGCTCTCGCGGCAGCGAATGGAAACTGCTGGTGCGGGTGCTGATTTTTGCCCTGTTCAGCATTGTTCTGTTCAACGAAGGCCTCAACCCGATGGAGCCGGCGCCGTGGGCTGACAACGTGCCGCTGCATCTGGCGGCGACCGGGTTGCAGATCGGTTGGTGGCTGTTTGGCGCGCGCACCCTGACCGTGTTGATCGGCGCGGTGATGATGCAACGGGTCGGCCACACCGGCAGGCTATTGCAGGACTTGCTTGGGGCAGTGATCTTCCTTATCGCGATCATTGCGGCGCTGGCCTACGTTTTGGATTTGCCGGTCAAAGGCGTGCTGGCAACCTCCGGTGCGTTGGCAATCATTGTCGGTCTGGCCTTGCAGAGCACGTTGAGCGACGTGTTTTCCGGCATCGTCCTCAACACCACCAAGCCCTATCAACTCGATGACTGGATCTCCATCGACGGCACCGAGGGCCGCGTTACCGACATCGACTGGCGCGCCACGCGTCTGCAGACCAGCCAGGGCAGCATGGCCGTGATTCCCAACTCGCTGGCGGCGAAAGCCAAAATCATCAACTTCAGTCGGCCGAGCAATATGTTCGGCGTTTCGGTCAGCGTGCCCGTCAGCCCCCATGCCCGGCCCAGTTCGGTGATCGAGGCACTGGAGCGGGCGATGCAGGGCTGCCGGCAATTGCTCGACACACCGGCGCCCAGCGTGTCGTTGAAGAGTTCTGCCAGCGGCGGAGCTGAATACGAAATCAGCGGGTTTGTTGCCTCGATGGGCGAGAAGCGCGTGGTGCGCAATCAGTTGTTCGACCTGGCCTACCGACATTTGCAGGCCTCCGGGGTCAATCTGCTGTCGAGCAACGAGACCAGCGCCGCGCCACACTTGTCGCGGCCACGAGCACTGCTGGAAAGCTCGCCGATTTTCTCGACCCTGCGCGAGGAAGAAAAAGACACCTTCAGCCAGAACATGACCCTGCAGACTTTCCGCGCTGGCGAAACGATTCTCGCGGGCGGGGAGGTCAGCGATCATTTGTTCATCATTGAATCCGGGGTGGTTTCGGTGACGCTCAAGCGCCATGGTGCGCCCCTGGAGTCCGGGCGCATGGGGCCGGGCGAGGTGATCGGCGAGGCCGGGATTCTTTCCGACACCGCGCTGCCGGCGGACTTTTCGGCGAAGACTTTCTGCGGCCTGTATCGCATCGAGAAGTCCTACCTGAAACCGTGCCTGGACGCGCGCCATGACATCCATGATGCGATGCAGGCGTTGCTCGATTTCCGCCTGCACAAGGCGCAGTCGCTGACCGAGGACGCGCCCGTGGTCGCACCGAAAAGAGGCTTCCTGCAGTGGCTGCGTAATCGCGTCTGAGCTCTCGCGTTGTCATTCGATGCAACCTGCGCGGCGTTCTCAGGGTCACAATTTCCAATCCCACCGGGCAGGAGTTGCGGACGATGAAAAACCTGCGAATCGCCACTTTCAACGTCAATGGCATGCGGGCGCGGCTGCCGAATCTGCTGGAATGGCTCAAGCGCGAGCAACCGGACATCGTCTGCCTGCAAGAGCTCAAGTCAGTCGACAGCGCATTTCCCGCCGCCGAACTGGAGGCAGCCGGTTACGGCGCGATCTGGCAGGGCCAGGCGTCATGGAATGGTGTGGCGATTCTGGCGCGCGATACGCAGCCGCTGGAGAGTCGACGCGGTTTGCCCGGCGATGCCGATGACACGCACAGCCGCTATATCGAAGCGGCGGTGCACGGCGTGCTGGTCGGTTGCCTGTATCTGCCCAACGGCAACCCTCAGCCGGGGCCGAAATTCGATTACAAACTGGCCTGGTTCGAGCGCCTGATCAATTACGCAAAAGACTTGCAGAGCAGCGATCACCCGGTGGTGCTCGCCGGTGACTTCAATGTTGTGCCAACCGACATGGACATCTACAACACCCGATCCTGGCTCAAGGATGCCTTGTTGCAACCCGAAAGCCGCGAGTGCTACCAGCGGCTGCTGGATCAGGGCTGGACCGATTCCCTGCGCCACGTGTATCCCGAAGAGCGCCTCTACACCTTCTGGGATTACTTTCGTAATCATTGGCAAACCAACTCTGGTCTGCGCATCGACCATTTGCTGCTCAACCCGGCATTGAGCCCCTATCTGCATGACGCCGGCGTCGACGCCTGGGTGCGCAACGAACCCCACGCCAGTGACCATGCGCCGACATGGATTCGAATCGGCTCGCGGAAAAAGCGCTGAGCGGGCGATTGGCGAAATCAATTGTCGAAAGCTGTGCCTGATCCCGTATACAGGGCAACATCCACGCAGTGTTCTGCGGCCCTATGCATAAGGATCGAGCAATGAGTGCGCCACGGCTGACCACTACCAATCTGTACCTGCAACGTCTGGGTTTCGATGCGCCGCCGCCACCGACGCTGGAAACCTTGCGCCAGTTGCAACTGCGCCATACCGCCGAGTTTGTTTTCGAAAATCTGGCAACGGTCAGTGGAGTGCCGGTGTTGATCGACCTGGACTCCATCGAAAGCAAGGTCCTGCGGCAAGGGCGGGGCGGCTACTGCTATGAGCTCAATCATTTGTTCTATGCGCTGCTGCTTGAACTGGGGTTTGAGGCACGCGGGATCAGTGGTCGCGTGGTGATGAATCAGCCGGAAGGCAGCTGGACGGCGCGCACGCATCGCTTGAGCCTGGTCACCATCGAGGACACTCGCTATATCGCCGACGTGGGCTTCGGCGGCATGGTGCCGACCGCACCGCTATTGCTCGACAGTGAAGATGAGCAACCCACCCCGCACGAACCTTACCGCATCGACAAACAAATGGATGGCTACCTGCTGCGCGCCAAAGTCGCGGGCGAGTGGCGGCCGATGTACCTGTTCGATTTGCAGCGCCAGGAACACATCGACTACAGCGTCGGCAACTGGTACGTCTCCACCCATCCCGAGTCACCTTTTGCCCAGCGCCTGATGGTCGCGCGCACCGGCGCTGGCTGGCGCAAGACCCTGAACAACGGCAGTTTCGCCATTCATCATATGGGCACTGACAGTGAGCGGCGCGAGGTGGCGGACGTCGACGAACTGATGGAGTTGCTGCGCCGCGAGTTTGACCTTCAGGTGCCTGATTCACCGCGTGTACGGCAAGCGCTGGCTAGGGTCATCGCGCCGGTGTCTGTCTAGGGCTTTACGTCAGGCTCCAGCACGCGACGGATTTCGCCAATGGCCGCTGATAGCTTTCGCTCGAGACTCTTGAGATCGGTGGCGGTGATGCCTTTCTTGAATTGTCCCGTCAGACCTGAACCGTCAGCGCTTTCCTGCTGGCGTGTGCCATCAAGCAGAGCATGGCGCAGGGTGTTGTTGATCACAGTCTGGTAGCCGAAGCCCTCGGTTTCTGCGGCGGTACGCGCCGCTTCGATCACCGCGTCATCAAGCATGATGGTGATGCGGGTCTTGCCCTTGTTCGGCGCTACTGCGCCGCGTTTACCTGCGGAAAAGTCATATTCGTCTTTCATCGGTCAAGCCTCCTGAAAATACGCGCGCCGTTCGCTGGGTGTGGCGAGACGTGCGGAAATGATTCGAACAACATTGGCTTCGCGATAGCTGTAAGCAACGGCAAGCACACGACCTTTGGCATCGAGGCCGAGGGTGATCCAGCGTTGTTCGTCATGGTCGTTGTCCTCAAGCGTAAGTGCGCGTTCGTCATGGAAAACCGGTTCGGCTTCGGCGAGGCTGATGCCTTTGTGCTTGAGTTTGTTGGCTGCGTTTTTGCTTTTGTCGTACTGAATCTTGAATGACTTCATTATGCATACTTTATATGTATAAAAAAGAGCGCGACTACACCGTCGGTCGCCGTGAACACTTCAGCCTAGTGGGCACTGGCGCGAGCGCAGCGGGGATGTGTTGCCGAATTTGTTGGGGCAAGAAGCGCAGGCTAGAAGGTTGGATGGCTACCTAACCATTATGTGACTGACAAGTTGTATACAACTCTATGGACATTTGTCCTGAGTATTGAATACAGTGTGCGCATAACAAAAACCAGGGAACCCCCCACCATGAAAACGCCCCATGTTTCACACCAACGGCCCGAGGATGAAAACCTCGGGGTCGGCGCGAATATGGCTTACGGCCTGCAACATGTTCTGACCATGTACGGCGGTATCGTTGCGGTGCCACTGATCATTGGCCAGGCGGCCGGTCTGTCGCCGGCGGACATTGGTCTGTTGATTGCTGCTTCATTGTTTGCGGGGGGGCTGGCGACGTTGCTGCAAACCCTGGGTCTGCCGTTTTTTGGCTGTCAGCTGCCGCTGGTCCAGGGCGTATCGTTCTCCGGCGTGGCGACCATGGTCGCGATCGTCAGCAGTGGCGGGGAGGGCGGTTTCCAATCGGTGCTGGGCGCGGTGATTGCCGCCTCGTTGATCGGCTTGCTGATCACGCCGGTATTCTCACGCATCACCAAGTTCTTTCCGCCGCTGGTCACTGGCATTGTGATCACCACCATCGGCCTGACGCTGATGCCGGTGGCTGCACGCTGGGCGATGGGTGGCAACAGCCACGCGCCGGACTTCGGCAGCATGCAGAACATCGGTCTGGCGGCGGTCACGCTGGTGCTGGTGTTGCTGCTGAGCAAGGTTGGCAGCTCGACCATTTCTCGGCTGTCGATTCTGCTGGCCATGGTCATCGGCACGGTGCTGGCGGTATTCCTCGGCATGGCGGATTTCTCCAGCGTCACCACCGGGCCCATGTTCGGCTTCCCGACGCCGTTCCACTTCGGCATGCCGACCTTCCATTTCGCCGCGATTCTGTCGATGTGCATTGTGGTCATGGTGACCCTGGTGGAAACCTCGGCCGACATCCTCGCCGTCGGTGAGATCATCGGCACCAAGGTTGACTCAAAGCGTTTGGGCAACGGTCTGCGCGCCGACATGCTGTCGAGCATGTTTGCGCCGATCTTCGGTTCGTTTACGCAAAGTGCTTTCGCGCAGAACGTCGGTCTGGTGGCGGTGACCGGGATCAAGAGCCGATTCGTGGTCGCTACCGGCGGGTTGTTCCTGGTGGTGCTCGGCCTGCTGCCGTTCATGGGCCGGGTGATTGCTGCCGTACCGACTTCGGTCCTTGGCGGCGCCGGGATCGTGCTGTTCGGCACCGTGGCAGCCAGCGGCATTCGCACCTTGTCGAAGGTGGACTATCGCAACAACGTCAACCTGATCATCGTTGCCACCTCGATCGGTTTCGGCATGATCCCGATCGCCGCGCCGAACTTCTACGATCATTTCCCGAGCTGGTTCGCGACGATTTTCCATTCGGGCATCAGTTCGTCCGCAATCATGGCGATCCTGCTCAACCTGGCGTTCAACCACTTCACGACCGGCAACTCGGATCAACAGTCGGTGTTCGCCGCCGCGGAAGAGCGCACCCTGCGCTACCGCGATCTGGCCGCGCTGCGTGAAGGCGACTACTTCAGCGACGGCAAGCTGCATGATTGCGATGGCAAGGAAGTGCCGGTGATCGAGCCGGATGACCACGACCATGGCCACGGCGCGCCGAAGGTGCAGGTAAAAAGCAGCGAACATGTCTGACAGCTGCTGTTGAAACAGAAAAGGCCGATCTGCCCACGCAGATCGGCCTTTTGGTATTTTTCGAGCACCCACAAAAAAGCCCCTGAATCTTGCGATTCAGGGGCTTTGGTATTTGGCTCCACAACCTGGACTCGAACCAGGGACCCAGTGATTAACAGTCACTTGCTCTACCAACTGAGCTATTGCGGAATTGGTGCGTATGTTACTGATTCAAAAAGAGAAGTCAAGCTCGGCCTGGCAACTTTTGTAATTCAGCGGGACGGACGGCATTTTGTCAGCGATTGGCGGTTACCAGAAAGGCCTCGGAGGTCTACCATGGCAGCCCGGAAGTGGTCACACGCGCTGCCGGCCATTCGCCGCAAAGGTACGCGCCATGAATCAAATCACTCGCAACACCGAGGTGTTCGCATGAGCACTGCACAGATCAGCTTGCCCAAAGGGATCGGCCCGCACGCCGAAAAACTTTTCGATGCAATCACCGGGGCAAGCACCGCCGAAGAACTGAATCGCGCAGGCGGCAAGGCTGAAGGTTTCGTCCTCGGTCTGGAAAGCAGCAAGGCCATCAAGAGCCAGGTCGCCGAATCGCTGTACGTGATTTACGACGATGCTGCCACTCAACGCTCGGCCGAACTGGCTTAACTGCCGAAGGTAATCGTGCCGAGCATCAGCTTGGCATAGGCCGCCGTCGCCGCCAGTTGCACCAGCCACAGGGCCAGGCCTCCGAGAAATACTCCGGTGGCGACTTGCAGCACCAGGCTCTTTTCACGCTTGGCCGGAGCGCGCGGGATGAAATCATCCAGGTCGTCACGGTCAGCGCGCAGGTTGTCGTTTTTCATGTGGGTTCTCTTCAAAAATCTCGGGTGTACACAAAACCGGTAGGAGCTGCGGAACGCTGCGATCTTTTGATCTTGATCTTAAAAACAAGATCAAAAGATCGCGGCCTCGTTTCACTCGTCAGCTCCTACGGTTGGATTTGTGTGCAGTCTAGAGGTTGCAAGGCGTTTTCTCAGACAAATAAAAACGGGAAGCCGTGCAAGGCTTCCCGTTTTTCATCGCGCGCCGAAATCAGATGACCTGAACGATCGCGTCCGTCACAGCCTTGATGTTGCTCTGGTTCAGCGCAGCCACGCAGATGCGACCAGTGTCCAGAGCGTAGATGCCGAACTCGTTACGCAGGCGATGCACTTGTTCAGTGGTCAGGCCGGAGTAGGAGAACATCCCACGCTGACGACCGACGAAGCTGAAATCGCGACCCGGGGCTTTTTCCGCCAGCAGGGCAACCATCTGCTCGCGCATGCCGCGAATGCGCAGACGCATTTCGGCCAGCTCGGCTTCCCATTGTGCGCGCAGTTCCGGGCTGTTCAGCACCGCAGCAACGATGCTGGCGCCGTGGGTCGGCGGGTTGGAGTAGTTGGTGCGGATCACGCGCTTGACCTGCGACAGCACGCGGGCGCTTTCTTCTTTCGATTCGCTGATGATCGACAGCGCGCCAACGCGCTCGCCGTACAGCGAGAACGACTTGGAGAACGAGCTCGAGACGAAGAAGGTCAGGCCGGACTCAGCAAACAGGCGCACAGCGGCGGCGTCTTCATCGATGCCGTCGCCGAAGCCCTGATAAGCCATGTCAAGGAACGGCACGTGACCTTTGGCCTTGACCACTTCCAGCACCTTGTTCCAGTCCCCCGGGGTCAGGTCGACGCCGGTCGGGTTGTGGCAGCAGGCGTGCAGGACAACGATCGAGCCGTTCGGCAGGGCGTTGAGGTCGTCGAGCATGCCGGCACGGTTCACGTCGTGCGTGGCAGCGTCGTAGTAACGGTAGTTCTGCACCGGGAAACCCGCGGTTTCGAACAGCGCGCGGTGGTTTTCCCAGCTCGGGTCGCTGATCGCCACGACGGCGTTCGGCAGCAGTTGCTTGAGGAAGTCGGCACCGATTTTCAGTGCGCCGGTCCCGCCGACGGCTTGAGTGGTGATGACGCGACCGGCGCTGATCAGCGGCGAGTCGCTGCCGAACAGTAGTTTCTGCACAGCCTGGTCGTAGGCAGCGATGCCATCGATCGGCAGGTAACCGCGCGAAGCGTGTTGAGCGACGCGAATCGTCTCGGCTTCGATCACCGCGCGCAGCAGTGGAATTCGCCCCTCTTCGTTGCAGTACACGCCCACGCCCAGGTTGACCTTGGTGGTCCGGGTATCGGCGTTGAATGCTTCGTTGAGGCCCAGGATTGGATCGCGGGGTGCCATTTCGACAGCGGAGAACAGGCTCATTATTACGGCGGCTCTGAATGGAGAGTGGAGGGACGTGTAGCGCTCCAGCCGAATGCACTAGAGCGGTGCACAAACGGGGAGCTAGTATAGAGGCCATCACCGCGCAATGGCGACAGGCGAATCGGCTTTTGCGGCAAGTTTTTCCGATTATTTCTTGACCGTTAGTCGATTGACTTTGTCAGATTCTTTACCGGATGTAGGACGTTTGCCTTGAAAGGTCAGGCAATCGCCACCACATTCAGCACAATCCAGGTTTTTTCTTGCGCGACATCGGTCGTTTGCGGTCGTCCTCGTGGTGCTCCGACTGATGCGGAGCGCCGCGATTCCAGAGGTGTGTATGTCGGAATTCCAGCTAGTCACCCGCTTCGAGCCCGCCGGCGATCAGCCGGAAGCCATTCGCCAATTGGTTGAGGGCATTGACGCCGGGCTGGCGCACCAGACACTGCTCGGTGTGACCGGTTCGGGCAAGACCTTCAGCATTGCCAACGTCATCTCGCAGGTACAGCGTCCGACGCTGGTGCTGGCGCCGAACAAAACCCTGGCCGCGCAGCTGTACGGAGAGTTCAAGGCGTTCTTCCCGAACAACGCGGTGGAATACTTCGTTTCCTACTACGATTACTACCAGCCTGAAGCGTATGTGCCGTCGTCCGACACCTTCATCGAGAAGGACGCGTCGATCAACGACCACATCGAGCAGATGCGGCTGTCCGCGACCAAGGCGTTGCTGGAACGCAAGGACGCGATCATCGTCACCACGGTCTCGTGCATCTACGGTCTGGGCAGTCCGGAAACCTATCTGAAAATGGTCCTGCATGTTGATCGCGGCGACAAGCTCGATCAGCGCGCGCTCCTACGGCGCCTGGCCGACCTGCAATACACTCGCAACGACATGGATTTTGCCCGGGCGACGTTCCGAGTTCGCGGTGACGTGATCGATATTTTCCCGGCGGAATCCGATCTGGAAGCGATCCGCATCGAGCTGTTCGATGACGAGGTCGAGAGCATTTCCGCCTTCGATCCGCTGACCGGCGAAGTCATCCGCAAGATGCCGCGCTTCACTTTCTATCCGAAGAGTCACTACGTGACGCCTCGGGAAACCCTGCTCGACGCCATCGAAGGCATCAAGGTCGAATTGCAGGAGCGCCTCGAATACCTGCGCAGCAACAACAAACTGGTGGAAGCCCAGCGTCTGGAGCAGCGCACGCGTTTCGACCTGGAGATGATCCTCGAACTGGGTTACTGCAACGGCATCGAAAACTACTCGCGTTATCTGTCCGGGCGTCCGTCCGGCGCGGCACCGCCTACCCTTTATGACTACCTGCCCGCCGACGCCTTGCTGGTGATCGACGAATCCCACGTCAGCGTGCCGCAGGTCGGCGCGATGTATAAGGGCGACCGTTCACGCAAGGAAACCCTGGTGGAGTACGGCTTCCGCCTGCCCTCGGCGCTGGATAACCGGCCCATGCGTTTCGACGAGTGGGAAGGGGTCAGCCCGCAGACCATTTTCGTTTCCGCGACCCCCGGCAACTACGAAGCCGAGCACGCCGGGCGTGTGGTTGAGCAGGTGGTGCGGCCGACCGGCCTGGTCGACCCGCAGGTTGAAGTGCGGCCGGCGCTGACTCAGGTCGATGACTTGCTTTCGGAAATCACCAAGCGCGTGGCGATCGAAGAACGGGTGCTGGTCACCACGCTGACCAAGCGCATGGCCGAAGACCTGACCGATTACCTCGCCGACCACGGCTTGCGCGTGCGTTACCTGCACTCGGACATCGACACCGTGGAGCGCGTCGAGATCATCCGCGACTTGCGCCTCGGCGTGTTCGATGTGCTGGTCGGGATCAACCTGCTGCGTGAAGGCCTCGACATGCCGGAAGTGTCGCTGGTGGCGATTCTCGATGCCGACAAGGAAGGCTTCCTGCGTTCCGAGCGCTCGTTGATCCAGACCATCGGTCGCGCGGCGCGTAACCTCAATGGCCGGGCGATTCTCTACGCCGATCGCATGACCGGTTCGATGGAGCGCGCGATTGGCGAGACCGAGCGGCGCCGCGAGAAACAGATCGCTTTCAACCTTGAGAACGGCATCACCCCGAAAGGCGTGATCAAGGATGTTGCCGACATCATGGAAGGCGCCACCGTGCCCGGTTCGCGCAGCAAGAAGCGCAAAGGCATGGCCAAGGCCGCCGAAGAAAACGCCAAGTACGAAGCCGAACTGCGCTCGCCAAGCGAAATCACCAAACGCATCCGCGCGCTGGAAGAGAAGATGTACCAACTGGCGCGGGATCTGGAATTCGAAGCAGCGGCGCAGATGCGCGACGAGATTGCCAAGCTGCGCGAGCGATTGCTCACCGTTTGATCTTCATCGCCTTGCCGGGCCTCTTCGCGAGCAGGCTCGCTCCCACAGAGCAATTGTGTATCCCTGTGGGAGCGAGCCTGCTCGCGAATGGCCTTCACACAATCGGCAGGCCTTAGGGCATCGGCTTAAATACCCTGCCCGCTGGAGCGGGGCGGGTGTCGCCTGTTACCATTCGCCGCTTGATTGTTCTGCTCTTCATTTTTTCGAGACAAGCCATGACCACCGTCCGCACTCGCATCGCGCCATCGCCTACCGGGGACCCCCACGTAGGTACCGCTTACATCGCATTGTTCAACTACTGCTTTGCCAAGCAGCATGGCGGTGAGTTCATCCTGCGCATCGAAGACACCGATCAGTTGCGTTCGACCCGCGAGTCCGAACAGCAGATCTTCGACGCCCTGCGCTGGCTCGGTATCGACTGGAGCGAAGGCCCGGACGTCGGCGGCCCGCACGGCCCATATCGGCAGAGCGAGCGCGGCGATATCTATCAGAAGTACTGCCAGCAACTGGTCGACATGGGCCATGCGTTCCCGTGCTTCTGCACGGCTGAAGAACTCGATCAGATGCGCGCCGAGCAAATGGCTCGCGGCGAAACTCCGCGCTACGACGGCCGCGCACTGCTGCTGTCGAAGGAAGAAGTCGCTGCGCGCCTGGCCGCTGGCGAACCACACGTGATCCGCATGAAAGTGCCGAGCGAAGGCGTCTGCGTGGTGCCGGACATGCTGCGTGGCGACGTCGAGATCCCGTGGGATCGCATGGACATGCAAGTGCTGATGAAGACCGACGGCCTGCCAACGTACTTCCTCGCCAACGTCGTCGATGACCATCTGATGGGCATCACTCATGTCCTGCGTGGCGAAGAATGGCTGCCATCGGCACCGAAACTGATTCTGCTTTACGAGTACTTCGGCTGGGAACAACCAGAGCTGTGTTACATGCCACTGCTGCGTAACCCGGACAAGAGCAAGCTGTCCAAGCGCAAGAATCCGACCTCGGTGACGTTCTACGAGCGCATGGGCTTCATGCCGGAAGCCATGCTCAACTACCTCGGGCGCATGGGCTGGTCGATGCCGGACGAGCGCGAGAAGTTCTCGCTGCAGGAAATGGTCGACAACTTCGACCTCAAGCGCGTTTCCCTCGGCGGGCCGATCTTCGACATCGAGAAATTGTCGTGGCTCAACGGCCAGTGGCTGCGCGATCTGCCGGTGGAAGAGTTTGCCGCGCGCGTGCAGAAGTGGGCGTTCAACTCTGAATACATGATGAAGATCGCGCCGCATGTGCAGGGTCGCGTCGAAACGTTCAGCCAGGTCGCACCGCTGGCGGGGTTCTTCTTTGCTGGTGGCGTTAACCCGGACGCCAAGCTGTTTGAGTCGAAAAAGCTCTCCGGCGATCAGGTTCGTCAGTTGATGCAGTTGATCCTGTGGAAACTGGAAAGCCTGCGGCAGTGGGAGAAGGACAGCATCACCGCGACGATCCAGGCGGTGGTCGAATCCCTCGAGCTGAAACTGCGCGATGCGATGCCGTTGATGTTTGCTGCGATCACCGGGCAGGCCAGTTCGGTGTCGGTACTCGATGCGATGGAAATCCTCGGCCCGGACCTGACCCGTTACCGTCTGCGTCAGGCGATCGACCTGCTGGGCGGCGTGTCGAAGAAAGAAAACAAAGAGTGGGAAAAGCTCTTGGGCGCCATCGCCTGATTGCTTTTGCTTCTTTGTAGGAGCTGCCGCAGGCTGCGATCTTTTGATCTTGTTTTCAAAAGGCAAAGTCAAAAGATCGCAGGCTGCGCCAGCTCCTCCAGGTCCGCCCGCGTTGCAAACCTCCCGGTTTTACGGGGGAGGGCGGTAAGTGATTGTTATCCCGACAAAAAATTTTGAAATTTTTCAAAAATAAGTTTGACAGGCTTTCGATACGCCCTTAAGATTCGCCCCGTCCTCAGCGATGAGGGGCTATAGCTCAGCTGGGAGAGCGCTTGCATGGCATGCAAGAGGTCGACGGTTCGATCCCGTCTAGCTCCACCAATTTACACTTCAAGGTCTGGCCACACCGGCCTTGAAGCGATCAGCACTCAGCGTTGATCAGTTGTATAGAAGGGTTTGCGTCCCCTTCGTCTAGTGGCCTAGGACACCGCCCTTTCACGGCGGTAACAGGGGTTCGAGTCCCCTAGGGGACGCCAGTTTTACAGAAGTGATGTTGCAAGAGATCACTCCGCCGCGAGGCGAAAAATCCGGGGCTATAGCTCAGCTGGGAGAGCGCCTGCATGGCATGCAGGAGGTCAGCGGTTCGATCCCGCTTAGCTCCACCAATTTTACAGTTCAAGGTATGGCCACACCGGCCTTGAATCGATCAGCTCTCAGCACTGATCAGTTGTATAGAAGGGTTTGTGTCCCCTTCGTCTAGTGGCCTAGGACACCGCCCTTTCACGGCGGTAACAGGGGTTCGAGTCCCCTAGGGGACGCCACGATTACCCGCTCTGCGGGATTTTATAAGGGTCATTCAATTATTGAATGGCCCTTTTGTTTGTCTGGCGTTTGGCCAACTCTCCTTTTTCCTTACACTGCGCTTCAGACCAGCGGTCATATTCATGACTTGCGGAATATTATTATGCGAATAATATTCTAGTCGTAATATTCGGAGGCAACGATGAACGATAAAAAAGCTCAAACCCGCGAACGCATCCTCAAGGCTGCCAGTGCTGCGCTGATACAGCGTGGTCCGGCGGATCCTAGCGTGGGCGAAGTGATGGGCGCAGCCGGCCTGACTGTCGGCGGCTTCTATGCGCACTTCGAAAGCAAGGACGCAATGATGCTCGAAGCGTTCAAACAGCTGCTGGGCCGCCGTCGCGACCTGATTGCCGACATGGATGCCGATCTGACCGGCGAAGAGCGTCGAGCCTTGGTTGCCGCGTTCTACCTGTCGCGCAAACACCGGGATTCCAGCGACGCGGCGTGCCCGATTCCGGCTTCGATTGGTGAGTTGGGGCGTTTGCCGGAATCGTTCCGCATCGCGTTGAACGAGCATCTGGAGCTAATGGTCGCGCAACTGGCGGCCAGCCCCGAAGACACCGACAAGGCTCTGGCCGATGTTGCGCTGATGGTGGGGGGGCTGGCTCTGGCAAGAGCGCTGGGCCCGGGAGAGTTATCCGATCGATTGCTGCGCGCCGCCAAGTCGGCGGTGCGTTGACCTGAAGGCAACACGCCTGAGGAGAGAGCGATGAACGCGTTGAAGTGGGTTCGTGGCGTTAACGGTACCTTGGGCTGGTTTGCACCGAAACTGGTGGCGAGCAAAATGCGTCTGGCGTTCATGACGCCTCGCGCGCTACCGCTGCGGGACTGGGAGCTGCCGTTGCTGGCCAGCTCCGAACGCATCACGTTGCGCTTCGGCCTGTCGGCGCTGCGCTGGGGCCAAGGCCCTGCGGTGCTGCTGATGCATGGTTGGGAAGGGCGGCCAACGCAATTCGCTTCGTTGATAAACGCTCTGGTCGATGCCGGCTATACCGTCGTCGCGCTCGACGGTCCGGCCCACGGTCGCTCCCCTGGGCGAGAAGCCAATGTCGTGCTGTTCGCCCGCGCCATGCTCGAAGCCGCTGCCGAATTGCCGCCGCTGCAAGCGGTTATCGGCCATTCCATGGGCGGCGCCAGCGCGATGCTCGCCGTGCAATTGGGCCTGCGCACCGAAACCCTGGTCAGCATCGCCGCACCGTCGCGGATTCTAGGCGTGCTGCGCGGTTTCGCGCGCATGGTCGGCATGCCGCCGCGCGCGCGTTCGGCGTTTATCCGCCAAGTCGAGCAGGACGTCGGCATGCGCGCCGCGACGCTGGACGTGGCCCACTATCAACTGGATATGCCCGGGCTGATCGTGCATGCCGAGGACGACAATTTTGTCTCGGTCAAAGAATCACAATTGATTCACGAAGCCTGGTTCGACAGCCGCCTGCTGCGCCTGGAAAGCGGTGGCCATCAACGCGTGCTGGCCGACCCTCGCGTGATTGATGGCGTGTTATCACTGCTCGCCGGTCGCAGCCTTCAGGCGCGCCAATCGGCCTGAGCTCCGTTACACTGCCCCGGTTGAATATTTTGACCGGGAGTGGGGTATGGGCTGGGATCGGGCAACGCCGTTTACCATTGATCTGCAAGTAGGCGCCGAAGACATCGACGGGCTCGGGCACGCCAATAACGCCGTGTACGTCACCTGGCTCGAGCGCTGCGCCTGGCGCCATTCGCAGCGCCTCGGCCTGGACCTGGTCGAATACCGGCGGCTGGACCGGGCAATGGCGGTTGTGCGCCACGAAATCGATTACCTGGCCGCCGCCTATGAAGGTGATGAATTGCAGCTGGCGACCTGGATCGTTGATTGGGATCAGCGCCTGAAAATGACTCGACATTTCCAGCTCAAGCGCCCCAGTGACAACGCCACGCTGTTGCGCGCACAGACCACGTTTGTCTGCATCGAACTGTCGACCGGCAAGCCCAAGCGTATGCCGGCGGAATTTATCGAAGGCTATGGCCCGGCGATCCTGACTCCAGCCTGACCCGGTCTGGTAGGAGCTGCCGAAGGCTGCGATCTTTTGATTTTGCTTTTTGCGAATCAAGATCAAGATCAAAAGATCGCAGCCTTCGGCAGCTCCTACAAGGGATCTGCGGTTTTGCGCGATATCCAGTAAACTGCCGCACGTTTTTCTTCAAGTAGTGTTTCCCCATGCAAATTGCTCTGGCGCCCATGGAAGGGTTGGTCGACGACATCCTGCGCGACGTGCTGACCCGCGTTGGCGGCATCGACTGGTGCGTGACCGAATTCATTCGGGTCAACGACCAGTTGCTCACCCCGGCGTACTTCCACAAGTTCGGCCCTGAGTTGCTCAACGGTGCCCGCACTGCGTCCGGTGTGCCGCTGCGCGTGCAATTGCTCGGTTCCGATCCGGTGTGCCTGGCGGAAAACGCTGCGCTGGCCTGCGAACTCGGCTCGGAAGTGATCGATCTCAACTTCGGCTGCCCGGCCAAGACCGTCAACAAATCCCGTGGTGGGGCCGTGCTGCTCAAGGAGCCGGAGTTGCTCAACCAGATCGTCGAGCACGTCCGTCGCGCCGTGCCGGCGCATATTCCGGTTACCGCCAAGATGCGCCTGGGTTTCGACAGTCCTGACGGTTCGCTGGTCTGCGCCACGGCGCTGGCCGAAGGCGGGGCAGAGCACATCGTCGTACATGCGCGGACGAAAATGGACGGCTACAAACCACCGGCGCATTGGGAGTGGATCCCGCGTGTGCAGGACGTGGTCAAGGTGCCGGTGTTTGCCAACGGGGATATCTGGAGCGTCGAAGACTGGCGTCGTTGCCGCGAAATCAGCGGTGTCGAAGACATCATGCTCGGTCGTGGCCTGGTTTCTCGTCCGGATCTGGCCCGGCAAATCGCTGCCGCTCGGGCCGGCGAGGAGGTCATTGAAATGACTTGGGCCGAACTGATGCCGCTGATCCAGGACTTCTGGCTGCAGGCCAAAGCGCAGATGACCGCCCGGCAATCGCCCGGTCGTCTCAAGCAATGGCTGGCCATGCTGACGCGCAACTACCCGGAAGCCGCCGAGCTTTTCACCGTTCTGCGCCGCGAAACCGAGCCGGATCAAGTCTCGCGTCTGCTCGGATTGCCGCTCGTCGAGGCCGCATAAAAAATCTCAAAATAATCTCTTGAAATCAAAACAGCGGTCCCTATCTAAGGGTTACGCGATGCCGAATTCGGGTCGCGGAGACACAAAACCTTGCTGATTGTTTTCAGGAGATTTGAATCATGAGTACTGCATTTTCTCTCGCGCCACTGTTCCGTTCCTCGGTAGGTTTCGACCGTTTCAACGACCTGTTCGAAACCGCCCTGCGCAACGAGCCAGGCAGCAGCTACCCACCCTACAACGTCGAAAAACACGGTGATGACCAATACCGTATCGTCGTCGCGGCCGCCGGTTTCCAGGAAGAAGACCTGGACCTGCAAGTCGAGAAGGGTGTGCTGACCATCAGTGGCGGCAAGCGTGACACTGACGAAAGCGTCACGTTCTTGCATCAAGGCATCGCCCAGCGAGCCTTCAAGCTGTCGTTCCGTCTGGCCGATCACATCGAGATCAAGGACGCTGCGCTGCGCAACGGCCTGCTGAGCATCGACCTGCTTCGTGTGATCCCGGAAGAAGCGAAAGCCAAGCGCATCCCGATCAATGGAGCGCAGCAGCCCGTCCTGCAATAACGTCGGGCAACAAAAAGGGCGCCAGTGATGGCGCCCTTTTTTGTGTCCGCTATTCGAGCAGTTTTTTCAGATCCTCCAATCCCACCGGCCGGCTGTGCAGATAGCCCTGATACAAATGGCAGTCCAACCCCTGCAAAAACGCCAACTGCTCCGGCGTCTCCACGCCTTCGGCAATCACTTCCAATTCCAAGCTGCGCGCCATCGCGACAATTGCGCGAATGATCTCGGCAACATTGGAGTCGGTGGTCGCATCGCGGATGAACGACTGGTCGATCTTCAGGGTGTCTACCGGCAGACGCTTCAAATAAGTCAGCGACGAATAACCGGTGCCGAAATCGTCCATGGCGAAGCTCACGCCGAGCTTTTTCAGGCGGCGCATTTTGCTGATGGTGTCTTCCAGATTCTGGATGACGATGCCTTCGGTGATTTCCAGTTTCAGCAGCGAGCAGGGCAGGCCGTGGCTGATCATGCTGTGTTCGATGCGCTCGACGAAATCGTTCTGGCGGAACTGCCGCGGGCTGATGTTCACGCACAGGCTGAAGTTGTGCGGGTCGACCAGTTTCAACGCGATCAGTTGTTTGAAGGCGTTGCAGGCTTCATCGAGGATCCACGTACCGACCTCGAGGATCAGGCCGCTGTCTTCCAGCACTTTGATGAATTCAGTAGGCGATTGCGCGCCGAGCTCGGGGTGATTCCAGCGCACCAGGGCTTCGGCGCCGATGATGCGGTTGTCGCGGGCATCGACCTGTGGCTGAAAGTGCACGTTGAACTCGCCGCGCGACAGCGCAAGACGCAGGTCGGTCTCCATACGCAGGCGTTCGCTCGCCGCTTTCTGCATGGTGTTGTGATACATCTGCGTGGTGTTGCGCCCGGAATCCTTGGCCCGGTACAGGGCGATGTCGGCGCGTTTGAGCAGGTCGGTCGGGGTCGAGCCGTGATCGGGGATCAGCGCGACGCCAATGCTCGGCGTCACTTGCAGGCGCTGGCCATCAAGGAACATCGGCTCCGAAAGCAATTCGCGAATGGTGTCGGCCAGCGCGCGCACTTGTTCGCTGACTTCACTGCGCGAACCTTCGAGGCCGCTGAGCAACACCACAAACTCATCGCCACCGAGGCGCGCCACCGTGTCTTCCATGCGCACGCTGGCTTCGAGCCGCGCGGTGATGATTTTCAGCACGGTGTCGCCGACCGGGTGACCGAGGGAATCGTTGATGTGCTTGAAGTGGTCGAGGTCGAGAAACAGCAAAGCGCCGCGCAGATTGTGACGCTTGAGCAGGGCGATCTGCTGACTCAGGCGATCCATCAGCAGGGCGCGGTTGGGCAGGTTGGTCAGCGGGTCGTGATAGGCCAGGTGACGAATCTGCGCTTCGGCGTTCTTCAACAGGCTGACGTCGCGCGCGGTCAGCAGCAGGCACGCGGTTTCATTGAGGGTGATCGGCTCGACCGAGACTTCCACCGTGAGCAATTCGCCGCGCTTGTTGCGCCCGAGCATTTCCTGATGATGCACGCGGCCCTTGATCTGCAACTCGGCGAGTAAGGTCGAGCGCTGTTTCTCTTCGGCCCAGATCCCCACCTGATAAACGGTTTTGCCCACCACTTCGTCGGCGCGGTAGCCGGTGAGGCGACAGAAACCGTCGTTGACCTCCAGATAACGCCCGGTGTCGCGCTCGGTGATGGTGATGGCGTCGGGGCTGGAGTGGAACGCCTTGGCGAATTTTTCTTCGCTGGCCTTCAGCGCCGCTTCCGAGCGTTGTTGCTGGGTGATGTCGCGCAGGGTGGTGACGATGCACGGCTGGTCGCCGACGCTGATCTGCCGGCTGGAAATCACGCAGGTCAGCGACTGGCCGTCCTTGTGCTGGACGAGAATGGCCACGTTGCTCAGGCCTTGTTCGCGAATCACCCGTTCGATGCGTTGCAGGCTTTTCGCCGAGGCGTCCCACAGGCCGATTTCCTCGGCGGTGTGGCCAATCACATCGGCGGCGCTCCAGCCAAAGGTCTGGCTGAAGCTCGAGTTGATCTCGATGAACTCCCCGGTTTCCTGGCGCGTGACGCAGATCGGATCAGGGCTGACCTGAAACAGCGTGGCGAATTTCTCTTCCGAGGCCACCAGACGCTGCTCCCGCTCGACCTGATCGGTGATGTCCAGCAACGTGCCGGCCATGCGCAGCGGTGCGCCGTTGTCGTCGCGATAGAGACGCGCGCGGCTTTCCAGATAGCGCGAGCTGCCGTCGGGCAGTTGCACGCGATAGGTCAGTTGATAATTGCCGGCCGGACCTTCGCGCAGGCTGCGGTAGGCGTCGCGCATGCTGTCGCGCTCCTCGCCCGGCACGCCTTCGAAAAACTCCTCGAATGATTCATGAAATGGGATCGGCTCGAGCCCGTGCAGTTGCGCGGCGCGCGCCGAGCCGTAAAGCATGCCGCTGGGGATGTGCCAGTCCCAGGTGCCGAGTTGCGCTGAATCCAGCGCCAGGTCGAGGCGTTCCTGGCTGTCCTTCAAGGCCAGTTCGGCGGCTTTGCGTTCAGTGGTGTCGAGGAACGTGCTGAGCAGATAGGGCTGGCCTTCGAGTTCGACCTTCTGCGCGCTGAGGATGCCGTCGTGCACCTGGCCGTTGCTGGCGCGGAACTGCACTTCCATGCTGATCAGCTCGCCCTTGGCTTTGGTTTTCTTCACCAGTTCGGCGCGTTGCTCGGGATGCACCCACAGGCCCAGTTCCAGGGTGGTGCGGCCAATTGCGCTTTGCACCGGCCAGCCGAACAGGCTTTCAAAATACTGATTGGCCTCGCTGATCAGACCGTCATCCTGACGGGTCAGCAGAACCATGTTCGGGCACAGGTGAAAAAGTGTCGCGAAACGTTTCTCCGAGCTGCTCAGGGCCTGCTCGCGCTGGCGTTGGTGGGTGATTTCACGAATCACCCCGATCATTCGGGGCCGGCCGTTCTTGTCTGGCAGCAGGCTGCCGCTGATCTCCAGCCAGTGCAGGCTGCCGTCGGGCCAGCGGATGCGGTGATGCATCGCCTGCTCCAGCGGGGCGCCGGCAATCACCGCGTGGAAGGCACGCACGGTTTTCGCGCGGTCCTCCGGCGGCAACAGGTCGAGGTATTCAAGATCTGCCGGAAGCGGCTGTCGTGGATCAAACCCGAACAACGCCTGAGTGCCCCGCGACCAACTGATCTGCCCGCGCTCGATGTCCCAATACCAGGCACCGAGCCGCGCGCCGTTGAGCGCGGCGAGCAATTGCGGCGCGCTTTCCCAGCTCTGCTCGGAGTGTCGCGGATCTACAGCCTGGATTCGCGGCATCGGCGGAATTCGGTCAACAGATTTCGGCATTGTCAGCGGGCCTTGAGCTGAGTGGCGTTAGGCACAGGAGCGGCTCTATAGGAGTAGCACAAGTCAGGCCGGAGTCCCTGGCCGATCGATCTGTGCATCCAGCAGGGCCATGAAGGCTCTTGCTGCATTCGATAGCGTCCGTTCGGTGTGCAAGATATAGCCTAGCTGGCGAGTGAGCTGTATGCCCGGCAATGCGATGCTTGCCACCTGTTCGTCGAGCATGGTGCGCGGCAGCACGCTCCAGGCCAGGCCAATGGAGACCATCATCTTGATGGTTTCCAGATAGTTAGTGCTCATGGCGATGTTCGGCGTGAGGCCTTGGGCTTCGAACAAACGCTGGACGATATGATGAGTAAAGGTGTTGCCGCCGGGGAAAACCGCCGGATGACCGGCAATGTCCGCCAGACTGACGGCACCGTTGTTGATCAGCGAATGCTCCGGGGCGACGACGAAATCCAGCGGGTCGTCCCATACCGGCGTGGCTTTGACCAGGGTATGCGGCTCTGGCGCGAGGGTGATGACCGCCAGTTCAGCGCGGCCGTGGAGAATTTCCTCGTAGGCAACTTCCGAATCCAGGAACTGAATATCCAGCGCAACCTGTGGGTAGCGGCGGGTGAACTCCCTTAATAGAGGCGGCAAACGGTGCAGGCCGATGTGGTGACTGGTGGCCAGGGTCAGGCGACCGCTGACTTCACCGGTCAGATTGGTCAGGGCGCGGCGGGTGTCGTCGAGCACATTGAGAATCTGATAAGCCCTCGGCAGCAGGGCGCGCCCGGCCTCGGTCAGGCCGACTTCTCGGCCCAATCGGTCGAACAGACGCACCTTCAATTGCTGCTCGAGTCCGGCAATGCGCTTGCTGATCGCCGGTTGTGTCAGATGAAGGCGTTCGCCAGCGCCGGAGAAGCTGCCGGTCTCGGCGATGGCAATAAAAGCGTTGAGGTTAGCCAAGTCCATGTCGCATTCCAGTTGGTTATCCAAAGCATAAAAAATATGAATTTGAGTTATTTAATCTAACCCCATAGGATCGGCCTCACAAGCCAAAGGGTTATTGATAAGCCCAGGGCATAGAAACAAGCTGATGAGGAACCGTCTGATGGCCGGCAAAACGCTCTACGACAAGCTCTGGGATTCGCATTTGGTCAAGCAGCGCGACGATGGCTCGGCGCTGATCTACATCGATCGTCACATCATCCACGAAGTGACTTCGCCGCAAGCTTTCGAAGGCTTGCGTCTGGCCGGGCGCAAGCCTTGGCGCATCGATGCCAACATTGCGACCCCGGATCACAACGTACCGACCACCCCTGAGCGTAAGGGCGGCATCGAAGCCATTGCCGATCAGGTTTCGCGTTTGCAGGTGCAGACCCTCGACGACAACTGCGATGAATACGGCATCGTCGAATTCAAGATGAACGACGTGCGTCAGGGCATCGTTCACGTGATCAGCCCGGAGCAGGGCGCGACCTTGCCGGGCATGACCGTGGTCTGCGGCGACTCGCACACTTCGACCCATGGCGCATTCGGTGCGTTGGCCCACGGCATCGGCACCTCCGAGGTCGAGCACGTGCTCGCCACCCAGTGCCTCGTCGCGAAGAAAATGAAAAACATGCTGGTGCGCGTTGAAGGCCAATTGCCGTTCGGCGTGACCGCCAAGGACATCGTCCTTGCGGTGATCGGCAAGATCGGCACCGCCGGCGGCAATGGCCATGCCATCGAATTTGCCGGCAGCGCGATCCGCGATCTGTCCGTCGAAGGCCGCATGACCATCTGCAACATGTCCATCGAAGCCGGCGCCCGCGTCGGCCTGGTGGCGGCAGATCAGAAGACCATCGACTACGTCAAAGGTCGTCCATTCGCGCCGAAAGGCGAGCAGTGGGACATGGCCGTCGAAGCCTGGAAAGATCTGGTTTCCGATGCCGATGCCAAATTCGACACCGTGGTCGAGCTCGACGCCGCGCAGATCAAGCCGCAAGTCAGCTGGGGCACTTCGCCTGAAATGGTCTTGGCTGTTGATCAGAACGTGCCGGACCCGGCCAAGGAAATGGATCTGGTCAAGCGCGACTCGATCGTCCGCGCCTTGAAATACATGGGTTTGACCGCCAATCAGGCGATCACCGACATTCAGCTCGATCGCGTGTTCATCGGTTCCTGCACCAACTCGCGCATCGAAGACTTGCGCGCCGCTGCGGTGATCGCCAAGGGCCGCAAGGTCGCCTCGACCATCAAGCAGGCGATCGTCGTGCCGGGCTCGGGTCTGGTCAAGGCGCAGGCCGAAGCCGAAGGCCTCGACAAGATTTTCCTCGAAGCCGGTTTCGAATGGCGTGAGCCGGGCTGCTCGATGTGCCTGGCGATGAACCCGGACCGTTTGGAGTCCGGCGAGCATTGCGCGTCGACTTCCAACCGTAACTTCGAAGGCCGTCAGGGCGCCGGTGGCCGTACCCACCTGGTCAGCCCGGCGATGGCAGCGGCGGCAGCGGTGAACGGCCGGTTCATCGACGTTCGTGAATTGATCCAAGGAGCACAGTAAAGATGAAGGCATTTACTCAGCACACTGGTCTTGTCGCGCCTCTGGATCGTGCCAACGTCGACACCGATCAGATCATTCCCAAGCAGTTTTTGAAGTCGATCAAGCGCACCGGCTTCGGTCCGAACCTGTTCGACGAGTGGCGTTATCTGGATGTCGGCCAGCCGTATCAGGACAACTCCAAGCGCCCGTTGAACAAGGATTTCGTCCTCAACGCCGAGCGTTATCAGGGTGCCAGCGTATTGCTCGCCCGCGAGAACTTCGGCTGCGGCTCGAGCCGTGAGCACGCGCCGTGGGCGCTGGAAGAGTACGGTTTCCGCAGCATCATCGCGCCGAGCTACGCCGACATCTTCTTCAACAACAGTTTCAAGAACGGCCTGCTGCCGATCATTCTCAGCGATGCAGAAGTTGATGAACTGTTTAAGCAGGTTGAAGCCGAGCCGGGTTATCAATTGCAGATCGACTTGCAGGCGCAGACCGTGACCCGCCCGGATGGCAAGGTGTACAGCTTTGAGATCGATGCGTTCCGCAAGCACTGCCTGCTCAATGGTCTGGACGATATCGGCCTGACCTTGCAGGACGGCGATGCGATTGCGACGTTCGAGGCCAAGCATCGGGTTAGTCAGCCGTGGTTGTTTCGCGACGCCTGATTTGAGATTGATGTAGTCAGGGCTGGCCCCTTCGCGAGCAGGCTCGCTCCCACCTTGGAATGCATTCCCCTGTGGGAGCGAGCCTGCTCGCGAAGACGGCAGCGCAAACAACATAGATACCAGGATGTGACCATGACCAGCACCGCCCAACACACTCAGGTCGTACAAAAGCAATTCGGTGAACAGGCCGCCGCCTACCTGAGCAGCGCCGTGCACGCTCGAGGCACCGAATTCGCATTGCTACAGGCTGAGCTGGCCGGGCAGGGCGAGGCTCGTGTACTGGACTTGGGTTGCGGCGCAGGCCATGTCAGTTTCCACGTCGCTCCATTGGTCAAGGAAGTGGTCGCCTACGACCTGTCGCAACAAATGCTCGACGTGGTTGCCGGCGCTGCCGTCGATCGCGGCTTAGGCAACATCGTTACCGTCAACGGCGCAGCCGAGCGCTTGCCGTTCGCCGATGGCGAGTTCGATTTCGTGTTCAGCCGGTATTCGGCGCATCACTGGAGCGACCTTGGCCTGGCGTTGCGCGAAGTGCGCCGGGTGCTGAAGCCAGGCGGCGTGGCGGCGTTCGTTGATGTGTTGTCACCGGGCAGTCCGTTGTTCGACACTTACCTGCAAAGCGTTGAAGTGCTGCGCGACACCAGCCATGTGCGCGACTACTCTGCCGCCGAGTGGCTGCGCCAGGTCAGCGAGGCCGGTCTGCAGGTGCGCAGTACCACCCGTCAGCGCCTGCGTCTGGAGTACAGCAGTTGGGTCGAGCGCATGCGAACACCTGACGTGATGCGCGCGGCGATCCGCCAGTTGCAGCAGTCGATGGGCAACGAAGTGCGTGAGTATTTTGAGATAGATGCCGACGGCTCGTTCAGTACCGATGTGATCGTACTGATGGCTGAGCGATAAGAATTTTTCCCGGCGCGCCGTTCAGTGGCGCACCGCTTGAAGACACGAGGAAAGCATGAGCAAGCAGATTCTGATTCTCCCGGGTGACGGTATTGGTCCGGAAATCATGGCCGAAGCGGTCAAGGTGCTGGAATTGGCCAATGACAAGTACAGCCTAGGCTTCGAGCTGAGCCACGACGTGATCGGCGGCGCGGCCATCGACAAGCACGGCGTGCCGCTGGCCGACGAAACCCTCGATCGTGCCCGTGCTGCCGATGCCGTGCTGCTGGGCGCGGTCGGTGGTCCGAAATGGGACACTATCGAGCGTGACATCCGCCCTGAGCGCGGTCTGCTGAAGATTCGTGCGCAACTGGGCCTGTTCGGCAACTTGCGTCCGGCGATTCTGTATCCGCAACTGGCCGATGCGTCGAGCCTGAAGCCGGAAATCGTTGCCGGCCTGGACATCCTCATCGTCCGTGAGCTGACTGGCGGCATCTACTTCGGCGCGCCGCGTGGCACCCGTACGCTGGACAATGGCGAGCGTCAGTCCTACGACACCCTGCCGTACAGCGAAAGCGAAATCCGCCGCATCGCTCGTGTCGGTTTCGACATGGCCATGGTGCGTGGCAAGAAACTCTGCTCGGTGGACAAGGCCAACGTGCTGGCGTCCAGCCAACTGTGGCGTGAAATTGTCGAAGAAGTGGCCAAGGATTACCCGCAAGTCGAACTGAGCCACATGTACGTCGACAACGCCGCCATGCAACTGGTGCGCGCACCCAAGCAGTTCGACGTGATCGTCACTGACAACATGTTCGGCGACATCCTCTCCGACGAAGCGTCGATGCTCACCGGTTCGATCGGCATGCTGCCTTCGGCCTCGCTGGATTCCAACAACAAGGGCATGTACGAGCCGTGCCACGGTTCGGCCCCGGACATTGCCGGTAAAGGCATTGCCAACCCGCTGGCGACGATCCTGTCGGTGTCGATGATGCTGCGTTACAGCTTCAATCTGCACGACGCCGCTGATGCCATCGAAAAAGCCGTCAGCGTCGTGCTCGATCAGGGCTTGCGCACCGGCGACATCCACTCCGCCGGTTGTACCAAAGTCGGTACGCAGGAAATGGGCGACGCAGTAGTCGCCGCGCTGCGGAATCTGTAATCTCTCGGGCCCGCTGCGAAATTCAATACAAAGCAGCGGCCCACTTTTCAAGAAGGTGTAGTTGCGATGAAACGTGTAGGTCTGATCGGTTGGCGCGGGATGGTCGGTTCCGTGCTCATGCAGCGGATGCTGGAAGAGCAGGATTTCGATCTAATCGAGCCGGTGTTTTTCACCACTTCCAACGTCGGTGGCCAAGGCCCGTCCGTGGGCAAGGACATTGCTCCGCTCAAGGACGCTTACAGCATTGACGAGCTGAAGACCCTCGACGTGATCCTGACCTGCCAGGGCGGCGACTACACCAGCGAAGTATTCCCCAAGCTGCGCGAAGCCGGCTGGCAGGGTTACTGGATCGACGCGGCGTCGAGCCTGCGCATGAACGATGACGCGGTGATCATTCTCGACCCGGTCAACCGCAAGGTCATCGACCAGCAACTGGACGCGGGCACCAAGAACTACATCGGCGGCAACTGCACCGTCAGCCTGATGCTGATGGGCCTGGGCGGTCTGTTCGAGGCCGGTCTGGTCGAATGGATGAGCGCCATGACCTATCAGGCGGCCTCCGGTGCCGGCGCGCAGAACATGCGTGAACTGATCAAGCAGATGGGCGCGACCCACGCCGCTGTCGCCGATCAACTGGCCGACCCGGCGAGCGCGATCCTCGACATCGACCGTCGCGTGGCCGAGGCCATGCGCAGCGAAGCGTACCCGACCGAAAACTTCGGTGTACCGCTGGCCGGCAGCCTGATCCCGTGGATCGACAAGGAACTGCCGAACGGCCAGAGCCGCGAAGAGTGGAAGGCCCAGGCCGAGACCAACAAGATTCTCGGTCGCTTCAAGAGCCCGATCCCGGTCGACGGCATCTGCGTGCGCATCGGCGCCATGCGCTGCCACAGCCAGGCGCTGACCATCAAGCTGAACAAAGACGTACCGATTGCCGATATCGAAGGGCTGATCAGCCAGCACAACCCGTGGGTCAAGCTGGTACCGAACAACCGTGAGATCAGCATGCAGGAGCTGAGCCCGACCAAGGTCACCGGTACCCTGAATGTACCGGTCGGTCGTCTGCGCAAGCTGAACATGGGTTCGCAATTCGTCGGTGCCTTCACCGTCGGCGACCAACTGCTGTGGGGCGCGGCCGAACCGCTGCGCCGCATGCTGCGGATCCTGCTGGAGCGTTGATCGCTTGAAGTTGTGAAAGAGCCCGCGCCTTGTGAGAGGTGCGGGTTTTTTTATGCCAAGGATTTCTCCGGTGTCTGTGCTGCCGTCTTCGCGAGCAGGCTCGCTCCCACATTGAAACGCGGTCCCCTGTGGGAGCGAGCCTGCTCGCGAAAGGGCTGGTACAGCCGCCGCAAATCCCGCAGAAATTGCCTGTGCGCCACCCACCCGGTAAAGTGCCGCTCCCCCCGTTTTGCCAGAGGTAGCTCCATGACCCAGACTTTCGATATCGCCGTTATCGGCGCCACCGGTACTGTCGGCGAAACCCTCGTACAGATTCTCGAAGAGCGCGATTTCCCGGTCGGCAATCTGCACCTGTTGGCCAGCAGTGAGTCGGCCGGCAGCTCGGTGCTGTTCCGCAACAAAAACGTCCGCGTGCGCGAGGTCGACGAGTTCGATTTCAGCAAGGTCAGACTGGTGTTCTTCGCCGCTGGCGCTGCGGTGTCGCTGAGCTACGCCGCTCGCGCCCATGCTGCCGGTTGCTCGTTGATCGACCTGTCTGGCGCGTTGCCTGCGGATCAGGCGCCACAAGTGGTGCCCGAGGCCAATGCCGATATCCTCGCCAGTCTGAAAAGCCCATTCCAGGTCAGCAGCCCAAGCCCGTCGGCCACTACGCTTGCGGTGGTGCTGGCGCCACTGCTCGATCTGATCGATCTGCAATACCTCAACGTCACCGCCAACCTGGCCGTTTCTGCCCAAGGTCGCGAAGCGGTCACCGAGCTCGCGCGGCAGACTGCCGAGCTGCTGAACATGCGTCCGCTGGAGCCGACTTTCTTTGATCGGCAAATGGCTTTCAACCTGCTGGCCCAGGTCGGCACGCCGGATGCCCAGGGTCATACGCTGCTGGAAAAGCGTCTGGTACGCGAGTTGCGCCAGGTGCTGGCAAAACCTTTATTGAAGATTTCTGCCACTTGCGTTCAAGCCCCGGTGTTTTTTGGCGATAGCTTTAGCGTGACCTTGCAGTCAGGCAGCGCTGTTGACCTGGAAAAGGTCAACGCCGCGCTCGAGGCTGCACCGGGCATCGAGCTGGTCGAGGCCGGCGATTATCCGACCGCTGTCGGCGATGCGGTGGGGCAGGACGTGGTCTACGTCGGCCGCGTGCGCAGTGGTGTCGACGACCCGGCGGAACTAAATCTTTGGCTGACGTCAGATAACGTACGCAAAGGCGCGGCGCTCAATGCCGTGCAACTGGCTGAGTTGTTGATAAAAGACCTGCTGTAAAAGATACTTGGCAACAATTTGTCGACTGATTCTAGGTGAGCGCTATGCTTGCCCGAAGCACGTCGATGACGAGTCACCCTCCGGGACTTTCCGGGGCAGCACAGAAATGATCGCGCGCGGCGACCCTCGTCGTCGCGTGCAATGCCTTACGGCAGCGGTATTCAAAAGCTTCTCGCTGGCCGAGGAACGTTCAAACAAAGGATGAGGCTATGGTTCAAGTTCGCAAACTGGTGTTAGCAATAGCGGCCGCCTCGGCGCTGTCCTCCGGTATGGCGCATGCCCTCGGGCTCGGGGAGCTGACCCTGAAGTCGACCCTGAACCAGCCGTTGGTGGCTGAAATCGAGCTGCTCGACGTCAAGGATCTCACTGCCGCCGAGGTGGTGCCGAGCCTGGCTTCCCCTGAAGATTTCGCCAAGGCCGGCGTCGATCGTCAGGCTTTTCTCAATGACCTGACGTTCACCCCGGTGCTCAACGCCAACGGCAAAAGCGTGTTGCGCGTGACCTCGAGCCAACCGCTGTCGGAACCGATGGTGAAGTTCCTCGTGCAGGTGATGTGGCCCAATGGCCGCCTGCTGCGTGATTACAGCGTGCTGCTCGATCCGTCGAAGTTCTCGCCGCAGACCGCTGACGCTGCCGCGCAACCGGCGCCGTCACAGACCATCACTGCGCCAACCACTGGCGCCACCCATCGCAATCAATACACCACCACGCCGCGCGACACCCTGTGGGAAATCGCCGCGAAGGCGCGCAATGGCGGCTCGGTGCAGCAGACCATGCTGGCGATTCAGGCGCTCAATCCGAATGCCTTTATCGACGGCAACATCAACCGCCTGAAAACCGGTCAGGTGTTGCGTCTGCCGGACCCGGTGCAAAGCACCGCGTTGCCGCAATCGGCAGCCATCGCTGAAGTGGCGGCGCAGAACGAAGCCTGGCGTCAGGGCCGTCGTTACGTGGCCAAGCCTGGCACCGGTCAGCAGCAGTTGGATGCGACCAATCGTGGCCGAGGCAACACGGGGGCGGCGCCCAATACTCAGGACAACCTGAGCCTGGTCTCGGCGGAAAGCGCCAAGCCCGGCGCAAAAGGCCCGGCGGGCGACGCCAAGGCACTGAGCAACAAACTGGCAATCACTCAGGAAAACCTCGACACGACCCGTCGTGACAACGAGGAACTGAAAAGCCGCATGGCTGATCTGCAGAGCCAGTTGGACAAGCTGCAAAAACTCATCGAGCTGAAGAACAATCAATTGGCGAAGATGCAGGCCGACGGCGCTGGCGCCGGCGCTGCGCCTGGCGCCAACGGTGCTGTGCCGCCGGTGCCGGCGATCACTGCCGAACTGGCCGCGACGCCGCCAGCCACTCCTGCCGACGCCGCAGCGGCTTCACCGACTCCCGAATCGGCCATCGCGCCGCCGGCGGAAACCCCGGTTGAGCCAGTCGTCGAGCCGGTGGTCGAAACCACGCCGCCTGCTGCCGACGATGACAAAGCCTTCAACGAACTGCTGACCAATCCGATCCTGCTCGGCCTGATCGGCGGCGGTGCGGTGGTTCTGCTGCTTCTGCTGTTGCTGCTGGCGCGCCGTCGCAAAGCCCAGCAGGAGGCCGAAAAGCACCTGCGCATGGCCCGCGCTCTGGCTGAAGAGCAAGAGTTCTCCGCTGAGCAGGATCTGCCGGAAAGCAGCTTCTCTGGCCTGGAAACTCCAGCGGCCAGCGTCAAACTCAATACGCCCGCTCCGGCACCTGCGCCAACTCCAGCACCGGTCGTCGCTCCGGTGGTGATGGCTGCGCCGATTGCCGCGCCTCTGGTGGCCCCGGCCGGCGAACGCTCTGATGACGTGCTCGACAAAGCGCAATCGCACATCAATGCCGGTCGCCTGAATCAAGCCGCCGCGCTGTTGGAAGAAGGCGTCAGCCTCGAGCCGGAACGCAGCGATCTGCGCCTGAAGCTGATGGAAGTCTACGGCCAGCAGGGCGACCGCGATGCGTTCGTCGCGCAAGAGCGTCAACTGGTGGCTAACGGCGACAACTTCGCCAAGGTTGAAGCACTGAAAAGCCGCTTCCCGGCCATGGCGGTGGTCGCTGCCGGTGGACTGGCGGCTGCCGCCGTCGCTGCCGAGCTGGACGCGCAGTACGTCAAGGAATTGTTGCAGGACGAGCCACAAGCGCCTGAGGCTGCCGCTGACGATCTCGACACGGCGTTCGATTTGAGCTTGGACGATCTCGACAACATCACCCCGGTCGATCCTGCGCCAGTGGCCGAGCCAGAAACGCCGGTCGAGCTCGACGCGTTCCCGGCTGAAGACGATCTGAGCTTCGCCTCGGTGCTGCAAGAGCAGACCGAGATGAAAGACAATCTCGACGATCTGTCGGACTTCGATCTGGACATGGATCTCGGCGCCGAACCATCGCCGGCCACGTTGGCTGAAGATGACTTCCTGCTGGATCTGGACGACGGCGTGAAGGACTTGCCACCGGTCGAAACGCCGGTAGTTGCTGACGTGCCGCAGGACGACCTGGAGCTGCCAGCCGATTTCGACCTGTCACTGGCCGACGAAATGGACAGCAACCCAGCCGCCGAGCCGGACGCCTTCGCGGCCGAGCTGGACGACGTCAATGCCGAGCTGGATCGCCTGTCGCAAAGCATGGCCGAGCCGAGCTTCACCGAAGCGGACGCTGCGTTGGGTGACGATCTGGGCGAAGACGATTTCGACTTCCTCGCCGGCACTGACGAAGCCGCGACCAAACTCGATCTGGCCCAGGCCTACATCGACATGGGCGACGCCGACGGTGCGCGTGACATCCTCAACGAAGTGTTGACCGAGGGTGATGAGAAGCAGCGGGGCGAGGCCAAGGAAATGCTTTCCAACCTGGCGTAAGTTCAGCGGTAAACGATAAGCGGCAGCCCGGTGGGGCTGCCGTTTTTGTTTGTGCCGAATTCTGCGGTGTCTGATCGATTGCTTTCGCGAGCAGGCTCGCTCCCACAGGGGGGACGCATTGCAAATGTGGGAGCGAGCCTGCTCGCGAAGAGGGCGGTACTGCCGATAGAGAACTCTGGCATCCCCAGCCCACCGCCTTATAATGCCCGCCTTTGCAAATCAGCAGGCTGTCCCATCTTGGCAAACATAGATAACCCGGTCGCGGAAATGGCGCCCGACGGCTTTTACCGTGTAGCGCTGGGCGTTGAGTACAAAGGCTCGCGCTACAGCGGCTGGCAGCGGCAGCTGACCGGCGTGGCAACGGTGCAGGAAGAGCTTGAAAAAGCCCTGTCGAAAGTCGCCAATTCGCCGGTTTCCCTGCAATGCGCCGGGCGTACCGATGCCGGCGTGCATGCCTGCGGCCAAGTGGTGCACTTTGACACTCAAGTTGATCGCTCGCTGAAAGCCTGGGTCATGGGCGCCAACATCAATCTGCCCCATGACATCAGCGTCAGCTGGGCCAAGGTCATGCCGGCGCATTTTCACGCGCGGTTCAAAGCCATTGCCCGGCGTTATCGCTACGTGATCTACAACGATCAGATCCGCCCGGCGCATCTCAACGAAGAAATCACCTGGAATCATCGCCCGCTTGACGCCGAGCGCATGGCCGAGGCGGCGCAGTACCTGATCGGTACCCACGATTTCAGCGCGTTCCGGGCCGGTCAATGCCAGGCCAAGTCGCCGATCAAGAAGATGCATCACCTGCGCGTGACCCGTCACGGCAAGATGATCGTGCTCGACATTCGTGCCAATGCCTTCCTGCATCACATGGTGCGCAATATTGCCGGTGTGCTGATGACCATCGGTGCCGGGGAGCGCCCGGTGGAGTGGATGAAGGAAGTGCTGGAGAGTCGCGAGCGCCGCTCCGGCGGGGTGACGGCGCATCCGTACGGGCTGTATCTGGTACAGGTCGAGTACCACGACGAATTCCCGTTGCCAGAGCGTTTTATCGGGCCACATTTCCTTACGGGTTTCTCCGAACTTGACGGCTGACGCCCTCGAACGCTTTTGTTACCATCCGGGACGTTTTCGGATTTTGCCTTGAGGTTTTCCTGACATGTCAGCCGTTCGCAGCAAGATCTGCGGCATTACCCGCATCGAAGATGCGCTGGCCGCCGTCGAAGCCGGCGCCGATGCGATTGGTCTGGTGTTCTACGCCAAGAGCCCGCGTGCAGTGAACGTGCAGCAGGCAAGGGCGATCATCAAGGCGTTGCCGCCGTTCGTCACCACCGTGGGGCTGTTCGTCAATGCCAGTCGTTGCGAGCTTGGAGAAATCCTCGATGCGGTGCCACTGGATCTGCTGCAATTCCATGGCGACGAAAGCGCGGAGGAGTGCGAAGGCTGGCATCGTCCGTACATCAAAGCACTGCGAGTCAAGGCTGGCGATGACATTGCCGCCGCCTGCGATGCCTTTCCCGGCGCCAGTGGCGTACTGCTCGACACGTATGTCGAAGGGGTGCCCGGCGGAACCGGCGAGGCGTTTGACTGGTCACTGATTCCGCAACACCTGAGCAAACCGCTGATTCTGGCTGGTGGCCTGACGCCGGAGAACGTTGCCGGCGCGGTGGCACAGGTCAAGCCCTACGCGGTGGATGTCAGCGGCGGGGTAGAGGCGAGCAAAGGCATCAAGGATCACCACAAGATTCGCGCATTCATCAACGCGGTGCGCGGCAATACATCGTCGATGTGACGGCTGGCAGTCTGCCGCCGTCCATCAATGCACTTGCACAAAGCAGGCGCGGCTGAGGGTTGCTGAATCGTACGCAGGTCATGTTTCGCGCTGACCGCGACTCTTCATCGATCATCGCCACACACATGAATTTAGCTCAAGGGCATACGCGGGGCTGCGAACCAGAGCGTTCGGGCCGCCGGTACTGGAGAAAGAAAGCATGAGCAACTGGTTAGTAGACAAACTGATCCCTTCGATCATGCGCTCGGAGGTCAAGAAGAGCTCGGTGCCTGAAGGTCTGTGGCACAAATGCCCATCCTGCGAGGCGGTGTTGTACCGTCCGGAGCTGGAAAAGACCCTGGACGTTTGCCCCAAGTGCAACCACCACATGCGCATTGGCGCACGTGCGCGCATCGACATTTTCCTCGATCCGGAAGGCCGCAACGAACTGGGTGCTGACCTGGAGCCGGTTGACCGTCTGAAATTCCGCGACGGCAAGAAGTACAAGGATCGCCTGGTTGCTGCGCAGAAGCAGACCGGCGAAAAAGACGCGCTGATTTCGGTCAGCGGTACCCTGCTGGGCATGCCGGTGGTAGTTTCGGCGTTCGAATTCAACTTCATGGGCGGTTCCATGGGCGCCATCGTCGGTGAGCGCTTCGTGCGCGCTGCCAACTACGCACTGGAAAATCGCTGCCCGATGATCTGCTTCGCCGCCTCCGGTGGTGCACGCATGCAGGAAGCGCTGATCTCGCTGATGCAGATGGCCAAGACCTCGGCCGTGCTGGCGCGCCTGCGTGAAGAAGGCATTCCATTCATTTCCGTACTGACCGACCCGGTCTACGGTGGTGTTTCCGCCAGTCTGGCGATGCTTGGCGACGTCATCGTTGGCGAGCCGAAAGCCCTGATCGGCTTCGCCGGTCCACGTGTCATCGAGCAGACCGTGCGCGAGAAACTGCCGGAAGGCTTCCAGCGCAGCGAATTCCTGCTGGAGCACGGCGCCATCGACATGATTATTCACCGTCAGGAACTGCGCCCGCGTCTGGGTAACCTGCTGGCGCAGATGACCGGCAAGCCGACGCCGAAATTCGTTGCCGCGCCAATCGAGCCGATCGTGGTACCGCCGGTGCCTGCCAACGTATGACCCAGCGCACCCTTGGTGAATGGCTCGCCTACCTCGAGCAGTTGCATCCGTCGGCCATCGACATGGGCCTGGAGCGTTCGCAACAGGTAGCGTCCCGCATGGGGCTGGGCCAGCCGGCGCCTCGGGTGATCACGGTCACCGGCACTAACGGCAAAGGTTCGACCTGTGCGTTCGTGGCTTCGTTGCTACGCGCGCAGGGCCTGAGCGTTGGCGTCTACAATTCTCCGCACCTGCTGCGTTACAACGAGCGGGTGCAGCTCAACGGCGTCGAAGCCACTGACGCGCAGCTCTGCGAAGCCTTTGCTGCGGTCGAGGCGGGCCGCGGCGAGACTTCCCTGACTTACTTCGAAATGGGCACTCTGGCAGCGTTCTGGCTGTTTCAGCAGTCTGCGCTTGACGCTGTAGTGCTTGAAGTGGGTTTGGGTGGGCGTCTGGACACGGTCAATGTGGTCGATGCCGATATCGCGCTGGTCACTAGCATTGGCGTTGATCATGCCGATTATCTAGGCGATACCCGCGAGTCCGTAGCCTTCGAGAAGGCCGGAATCTTCCGCCAGGGCAAGCCCGCTTTGTGTGGCGATCTGAATCCTCCGCAACCACTGCTCGACAAGGCACGCGAACTGGCGTGTCCGTTTTTCCTGCGTGGACGCGATTTCGATCTTGGCATCACCGAGCAGCATTGGCAGTGGCGCGGTACCGATGCGCAGGGCCAGGCGGTCGAACTGCGTGACTTGCCGCTGCTCGATCTGCCGATGGAGAACGCCGCGCTGGCGTTGCAGGCCTATCTGCTGACAGGGTTGCCGTGGAATGCCGCACAGATTGTCCCTGCATTGCAGGCGACACGCGTGGTCGGACGCCTCGATCGTCGTTCGTTCGAGTGGAATGGCAAGCGCCTGAATCTGTTGCTGGACGTCGGTCACAATCCGCATGCCGCTGAATATCTTGCGCGTCGTCTGGCGGCGCGGCCGCCGGCTGGCAAGCGCCTGGCGGTGTTCGGCCTGCTGGCGGACAAGGATCTCGATGGTGTTGTTGGCGAATTGAATGCTAGTGTCGCGCATTGGGCTGTCGCACCGCTGGATTCGCCGCGCGCGCGTCCGGTGGCTGAACTTGAGGCAGTGCTGCAGAACCTTGGTGCTTCGGTTACGTCCTATGCCAGCGTTGCGGCCGCTCTGGAAGGGCAGTGCGCGGTTGCGACCAGCGACGACGAGATTCTCTTGTTCGGATCATTTTATTGTGTCGCCGAGGCCCTTGAATGGCTGGCCCGGCGCTCCACGGAGGAAGCGGCAAATGGCTTTGCTGGATAAAGCGTACAAGCAGCGCATGGTCGGCGCTTTGGTGCTGGTGGCGCTGGCGGTGATCTTCCTGCCGATGCTGTTTTCCCGTCAGGACGAGCAGCGTCAGGTGACCGTCGAGGCCCCGGCTGCGCCTCAACCTTCGGCCATGCCGCAAGTGCAAATGGACCCGGTGGCTGTGCCTGAGCCGCAGGCTCTGCCGCAAGAGCCGGTGCCGACCGACGAAGAAGTTGCTGAAGAAACCGCGCCGGCCGCACCGGCTGCTCCGGCACCGACCATCCCTGCGCAGATCGCCCGCCCGGCAACGCCGCCACCGGTGGCCAAGCCGATTCCGGCGCCGGCTCAGCCGATTACATCCGCAACCAGCAAGCCTGACACCACGCAGAGCCGCGTCGATGCGAACGGTCTGTCGGTAAGCTGGTCGGTGCAACTGGCCAGTCTGTCGAGTCGTGCCAGCGCCGAAAGCCTGCAGAAGAACCTGCGCAGCCAGGGTTACAACGCGTATATCCGTTCGGCCGATGGCAAGAATCGGGTTTTCGTCGGTCCGCTGATCGAACGTGCCGAAGCCGATCGTCTGCGCGATCTGCTCAGCCGTCAGCAGAACCTCAAAGGCTTCGTTGTCCGTTTTCAGCCTGAACGTGGCTGAAATCTATCACCTCGATTGAAAAGCACTGACAATCGCAGCTTACCGACAGCCATGCGCTCTGCTAAAATGCGCCGCCTTATCCGTCTGTAGGCTGCACTGTGCCATTTACCTGGGTTGACTGGGCGATCGTTGCAATCATCGCCATCTCCGCATTGATCAGTCTGAGCCGCGGCTTCGTGAAAGAAGCATTATCGCTGCTGACCTGGATCATCGCAGGAGCGGTTGCCTGGATGTTTGGTGGCTCACTGTCCGAGTACCTCGCCGGATACATCGAAACCCCATCGGCTCGCGTGATTGCGGGCTGTGCCATCATGTTTGTCGCCACACTGATCGTGGGCGCAATGATCAATTATCTTATCGGCGAGTTGGTTCGCGTCACCGGGTTATCCGGGACCGATCGATTCCTCGGCATGGCCTTCGGCGCAGCGCGTGGCGTGTTGCTGGTGGTCGTGGCGGTCGGGCTGTTGAGCCTGGGGCCGGTACAGCAGGACGGGTGGTGGAAAGAATCACAGCTCGTGCCCAAGTTTCTATTGGTCGCCGACTGGTCCAAAAACCTGATACTCGGGTGGAGCAGTCAGTGGCTTGCCAGCGGAATCAGCGTACCCGCTGAGATTCCGTTCAAGGAGCAGCTCTTGCCGACGGCGAAAACGCCTCAGTGAGTGTTGCTCAGTTCAGATCCATTAAGTAGGGGTTGCGTCGCATGTGTGGCATCGTCGGTATCGTCGGTAAGTCGAACGTCAATCAGGCGCTGTATGACGCGCTAACCGTGCTCCAGCACCGCGGCCAGGACGCTGCCGGTATCGTGACCAGCCATGATGGCCGGTTGTTCCTGCGCAAGGATAATGGCCTGGTGCGTGACGTGTTCCAGCAGCGTCACATGCAGCGTCTGGTCGGCCACATGGGTATCGGCCACGTCCGTTACCCGACTGCCGGCAGCTCGACGTCGGCCGAAGCCCAGCCGTTCTACGTCAACTCGCCTTACGGCATCACCTTGGCGCACAACGGTAACCTGACCAACGTTGAACAGTTGGCCAAAGAGATCTACGAATCCGATCTGCGTCACGTCAACACCAGTTCCGACTCGGAAGTGCTGCTCAACGTCTTCGCCCACGAACTGGCCCAGCGCGGCAAGCTGCAGCCGACCGAAGAAGACGTGTTCGCCGCCGTGACCGACGTGCACAACCGTTGCGTGGGTGGCTACGCCGTCGTTGCGATGATCACCGGTTACGGCATCGTCGGTTTCCGCGACCCGCACGGCATCCGTCCGATCGTGTTCGGCCAGCGTCATACCGACGAAGGCGTCGAATACATGATTGCCTCGGAAAGCGTTTCGCTGGACGTGCTCGGGTTCACCCTGATCCGCGACCTCGCCCCGGGCGAAGCGGTGTACATCACTGAAGACGGCAAGCTGCACACCCGTCAGTGCGCAACCAACCCGTCGCTGACTCCGTGCATTTTCGAACACGTCTACCTGGCGCGTCCGGACTCGATCATCGATGGCGTCTCGGTGTACAAGGCGCGTCTGCGCATGGGTGAGAAACTCGCCGAGAAAATCCTGCGCGAGCGTCCTGAACACGATATCGATGTGGTCATCCCGATTCCGGACACCAGCCGTACTGCAGCGCTGGAACTGGCCAATCACCTGGGCGTGAAATTCCGCGAAGGCTTCGTCAAGAATCGTTACATCGGTCGCACCTTCATCATGCCGGGCCAGGCTGCGCGCAAGAAGTCGGTACGCCAGAAGCTCAACGCCATCGAGCTGGAATTCCGTGGCAAGAACGTCATGCTGGTCGATGACTCGATCGTGCGCGGCACCACCTGCAAGCAGATCATCCAGATGGCCCGCGAAGCCGGCGCGAAAAACGTCTACTTCTGCTCGGCGGCACCTGCAGTGCGCTTTCCGAACGTCTACGGTATCGACATGCCAAGCGCCCACGAACTGATCGCCCACAACCGTTCGACCCAGGACGTGGCTGATCTGATCGGCGCCGACTGGCTGATCTATCAGGACCTGCCTGACTTGATCGAAGCGGTCGGCGGCGGCAAGATCAAGATCGAAAACTTCGATTGCGCGGTATTCGATGGCAAGTACGTGACCGGTGACGTCGACGAGGCTTACCTGGACAAGATCGAACTGGCGCGCAACGATGCCTCGAAGGTCAAGACCCAGGCAGTCAGTGCGATCATCGATCTGTACAACAACTGAGTTTCCACCGGCCCTGAGGGGCCGGTTTTGTATCTGATATTTATTGTTCGAGAACAGCAAGGAGAGACAGCATGAGTCAGGAATGGGATGCCGGTCGGCTGGACAGCGACCTCGAAGGCGTAGCGTTCGATACCCTGGCCGTCCGTGCCGGTCAGCACCGCACGCCGGAAGGCGAGCACGGTGATCCGATGTTCTTCACCTCCAGCTACGTGTTCCGCACCGCTGCCGATGCGGCGGCGCGCTTTGCCGGCGAAGTGCCGGGTAACGTCTACTCGCGTTACACCAACCCGACCGTGCGCGCATTCGAAGAGCGCATTGCCGCGCTGGAAGGCGCCGAGCAAGCCGTCGCCACGGCAACCGGCATGGCCGCGATCATGGCGGTGGTGATGAGCCTGTGCAGCGCGGGCGATCACGTGCTGGTGTCGCGCAGCGTGTTCGGCTCGACCATCAGCCTGTTCGAGAAGTACTTCAAGCGCTTCGGCGTCGAAGTCGATTACGTACCGCTGGCCGATCTGTCGGCCTGGGATGCGGCAATCAAATCCAACACCAAACTGCTTTTTGTCGAATCGCCGTCCAATCCGTTGGCCGAACTGGTGGATATCGCCGCGCTGGCAGAAATTGCTCATGCCAAGGGCGCGCACCTGGTGGTCGACAACTGCTTCTGCACCCCGGCGTTGCAGCAGCCGCTGAAGCTCGGCGCGGACATTGTCGTGCACTCGGCGACCAAGTTCATCGACGGTCAGGGCCGCTGCATGGGCGGCGTTGTCGCCGGTCGCAGCGAACAGATGAAAGAAGTAGTCGGCTTCCTGCGGACCGCCGGGCCGACCCTCAGCCCGTTCAATGCGTGGATCTTCCTCAAAGGGCTCGAGACGCTCAACCTGCGCATGAAAGCTCATTGCGCCAACGCTCAGGCGCTGGCCGAATGGCTGGAGCAGCAGGACGGCATCGAGAAAGTCCATTACGCCGGTCTCAAGAGCCATCCGCAGCACGAGTTGGCCCAGCGCCAGCAGAAGGGCTTCGGTGCGGTGGTCAGCTTCGAGGTCAAGGGCGGCAAAGAAGGCGCCTGGCGCTTTATCGATGCCACGCGGTTGATTTCGATCACCGCCAATCTCGGCGACAGCAAAACCACCATCACCCATCCGAGCACTACCTCCCACGGCCGTCTGGCGCCGCAGGAGCGTGAAGCGGCAGGCATTCGTGACAGCCTGATCCGCGTCGCGGTCGGTCTGGAAGATGTGGCTGACCTGCAAGCCGACCTGGCGCGCGGTCTGGCGGCGTTGTGATCGAGTTGTCCACACCGGCGGCCAATACCCATGGCCGCGTGGCGCTGGTCACTGGCGCTGCGCGCGGCATTGGCCTCGGAATTGCCGCCTGGCTGATCAGCGAAGGCTGGCAGGTGGTGCTGACCGATCTCGATCGGGCACGTGGTTCTAAAGTGGCGAAGGTGCTCGGCGAGAACGCCTGGTTCATCGCCATGGACGTCGCAGACGAAAATCAGGTCGCGCTGGGCGTGGCCGAGGTATTGGGGCAGTTTGGTCGCCTCGATGCGCTGGTCTGCAACGCAGCGGTGGCCGATCCGCACAACATCACTCTGGAAAGCCTCGATCTGGCGTATTGGAATCGGGTGCTGGCGGTGAATCTGAGCGGGCCGATGTTGCTGGCCAAGCACTGTGCGCCTTATCTGCGTGCGCACAACGGTTCGATCGTCAATCTGGCCTCGACCCGTGCGCGACAGTCGGAGGCGGACTCCGAGGCGTATGCGGCGAGCAAGGGCGGGCTGTTGGCGCTGACCCATGCGCTGGCAATCAGCCTTGGACCGGAAATCCGCGTGAACGCAGTCAGTCCCGGCTGGATTGATGCGCGTGATCCCTCAGTGCGTCGCGCCGAACCTTTGGCCGATGCCGATCATGCCCAGCATCCGGCGGGCAGGGTAGGGACGGTCGAGGACGTGGCGGCGATGGTGGCGTGGTTGCTGTCGAGGAATGCCGGCTTTGTCACCGGCCAGGAATTCGTTGTCGATGGCGGCATGACCAAGAAAATGATTTACGAGCAGTGAAAGGTAGCTTCGAGCTTCAAGCTGCGAGCTAAAGCAAGACGCTGATGTGCCTGCTTTAGGTGATCCTGCTTTTTCTTGCAGCTTGCAGCTAAAACCCGTTTTTGAAAAAAACTCCAATCCTGCTATTGACTTAGCTTCGCCACCTGCGTAAATTTCGCGGCCTCGGAGATGCAAACGGGTGATTAGCTCAGCTGGGAGAGCGTCTGCCTTACAAGCAGAATGTCGGCGGTTCGATCCCGTCATCACCCACCACTCCCGAGAAGCTTGCGCAAGCAAGAGAGTAGGCTGAAAGTGCCTGCACCGACGCGCAGCGGTAGTTCAGTCGGTTAGAATACCGGCCTGTCACGCCGGGGGTCGCGGGTTCGAGTCCCGTCCGCTGCGCCATATTTTCGAGTCAGATTCATCTGGTTCGCGATTGCCAGGCACCGAAGCCTGCAATCAAAACGAGTTACTTGAGCGCAAGCTCAAAGCGATACGCAGCGGTAGTTCAGTCGGTTAGAATACCGGCCTGTCACGCCGGGGGTCGCGGGTTCGAGTCCCGTCCGCTGCGCCATATCTGTTTCAAGGACCACTGAACGCCTTGAAACGCCGAAACCAGCCATTGGCTGAATCGGATCGATAGCAAAAACCCTGGTCGAAAGGCCGGGGTTTTTTGTGTCTGAAATTTGGCTATTCCTCTTCCTCTCTCCTGAAGCCAATGCAAATCCTGTGGGAACGAGCCTGCTCGCGAAAGCGCCGGCACATTCAAAATCTGTATTGCCTGGAAAACCCTTTCGCGAGCAGGCTCGCTCCCACATAGGCACGCTCTGTCATCTCGGCGGATCGGATGCGGTGCCACGTCGCATTGATTTTTTTGATTATTTAGTCAGGTTTTTGTAACTGGTTGTTTGCTGCGGGCGCAGAAACCTTTAAAGTTAACCTTTCGGTCAGCTTTGCACTGTCAACACAGCTCTTTGCTTCGCCAGAAAGAGCTTCTGCACGACTCGAGATTCCCAGTAGATAACCACAAGGGCGGACCTATAACCGCCCAGAGGATGATCCATGTCCAACCGTGAAATATCCCGGCGCTCGTTCCTTCAGGGCGGGCTGGTGGCGGGTGTGAGCGTTACGCTTACGCCGCTCAGCAGTCAGGCGCTGGCTGCCTTGATGGAAAACAGCGTCACCGTGCCGTCCGAAAAATGGCTCGGCAATAACGGCAAGGCGCGGCAACGCAATGATGCCCTGTCCAAGGTCTGCGGCAGCAAGGTCTTCGCCCGCGACATCCGCGCCAAGGACATGCCCGGCTGGCCTGAGCAACAGGGCCACGCGATGCTGCTGAAAACCATCAAGGCCGACCGTATCTACGCAGGCTACGACCTGTCGTGGCTCGGTGCCGATCTGCAGCCGGACCGTATCGTTACCGCTGCCGATCTGGACAAGGACGGTATCGTCTTCCCCGAAGAGCACGCGCCTGATCCATTGCTGCCCGAAGGCAAAGTGCCGATGTTCATCGGTCACCCGGTAGCGATTCTGATCTGGAACGACTTTGAGCGTTTCCGTCAGGCCAAGAATCAACTCAAATTCAATGACAAAGCGATTCGTTACGGCGCCACAGTGCCGTTCTACGAAGGCGATCCCTACGGCAGCTTCCGCTACGTGCGCGTCGGTGGCGCGACATCGGCGGACGAAGACGAGTTCGCCAGTCTCAAGGATTCGATCCTGTTCCCGATGCTGAAAAACCGCCGTCCGGTGTGGAATGCATCGCCGAACCTGCATGGCAACCTCACCGAGCGCGGGCTGTTCTACGCCGACCGCATGAAGCAGGAAATCGACACGCCGCCAGACAACTGGCTGGTCTTCGATGAGCGCTACAAAACCCCGTCGATCGAACCGGCTGCCCTCGAGCCGGACAACGGCAACGGCTGGTACGACCCGAAAACCAAAACCCTGCATTTCGTCGTGGCGACGCAATGCCCACTGGAAGTCGCGACCGAGACCGCGAAGATGATCGGGCCGTCGCGTTTCGGCCTGGCCAATCTGAACATGCACCCGGGCTATACCGTCGGCTATGGCTCCAAAGACCACAATATTTTCGTCTACTATGCAGCCTTGGCCGCGCTGTACGGCGCCGGTGTGCCGGTACGTCTGGCCAACGACCGCTACGAGCAATTCCAGAGCGGCATCAAGCGTCACCCGTTCGACATCCGCTACCAGTTGGCCGTGGACAAGAACGACTACACCTTCAAGATCTTCCGCGCGGAAATGAGCGTGGACGGCGGCGGTCGGGTCAACTACAGCCCATCGGTGGCGGCGGTTGGAGCCACGGCTGCGCAGTCGATCTACTACATGCCACAGAACGATCTGCAGGTCACGGCGTACCACTCGCGCGCGGTCGAGGCGGGTTCGATGCGCGGTTACGGCACTCTGCAAAGCATGGCGGCCACCGAAATGATGGTCGACGAGATCGCCAATCGTCTGGGTGTCGACGCTATCGATTTGCGCCGCAGGAATGCCCTGCGTTCCGGTATGAAAAACACCCAGGGTGCAATCCCGGCCGGTGCACTGCGCCTGCATGAAATCCTCGACAAGGCCTCGGTGCACGAAGTCTGGAAAAACCGCGACACGATCAAGCAACAACGTGAAGCTGCAGACCCGGATAACTGGTACGGCGTCGGTTTCGCCATTTGCCAGAAAGACTTCGGCACTGGCTCCGAAGCGCCGATGGCCAGCATCGAATTCACCGCAGACGGGCGCATCACTCTGCGCCACATCGGTATCGAAATCGGTACCGGCATGTCCACCTCGCAAGCCTTGGTCGTCGCCGATTTCCTCGGCAGCCCGGCGCACGAGGTGAAGACCGGTGAAACCGAATGGCAGGAAATGCAGCTGATCACCAGCGGCAACCCTTACATCATGAGTCAGGCCGAGCAGGACAATCTGCTGCGCAACCCGCGCTGGGTTGGCAAGCTGGCGTCGGCGTCTTCGGCGACCAACTCCGCCTATTACTTCAGCCATGCAACCCGTGAGGCGGCGCGCGTGCTGTTCAACCACGGTTTGTGGCCGGCGGCGCTGGAGATCTGGCGCCAAGGTCCGTACGGCGGGCAGGCCAACCCTTACGTGGTGCGCCGTGAAGATGCGCATTGGGTCGACGGCAAGCTGACCGCCAACGGCATGCAGCCGCTGAGTTTTGAAGAACTGGCCAAACGCGCCCACGAACGCGGTCTGGTGACGGGCGCCACGGTGCACGGTTTCAACCGTTGGAGTTGGGCCGAGGCCGAGTACAGCATCGACGGCGTGCGCGAGCGCCTGCCGCTTGATGGTCTGGCGGTGAAGTATGGCGACGGCGCGCCGCAAGCGAAGAAGGCGCAGATGAACAGTGCTGGCTTCCACCTGCTCGATCGGCAGAACGTCAACTACCCGGTAGTCCAGCTGAACAACGCTGCCGTGACCTATTACAGTCCGGTCGCGACGCTGGTCGAGTTGAAGGTCAATAAAGGCTCGGCGGAAGTCCAGGTGCTCAACCACCATTCGTGGATCGAGTGCGGTCGTGTGCTGGTGGAAGAGTTGGTCAAGGGCCAGCTCGAAGGTGGTATTGCCATGGGTATTGGTCATGCGCTGATGGAGGAGATGCCGCTGTACGAAGGTGGCCCGGGGGAGGGTGACTGGAACTTCAACCGTTACCGTTTGCCGATGGCACGTCACGTGGCGGTGTGGAAGCAGACTGCGGAGATCCTGCCGCCGCTGTCGCCGAGCGATCCGTCCAAGGGCATCGCGGAGGTGGTGATGATCCCGATTGTCGGCGCCATCGGTAACGCCGTGGCGCACGCCATCGGTAAACGTGTTCGTGACTTGCCTATCACCGCTGTGCGCATCAAGGAGGCCCTCAATGGCTAACCGTCCGCTTCAACTGACCCTCAATGGTCAATCCGTCGGCCCGGTGGACATCCCTGATGACCTGCCGATGATCGACTACCTGCACGAATACAAAAACCTCACAGGCTCGCGGCTGGGCTGCGGTCAGGGGATCTGCCACGCCTGCGTGGTGATCGTCGATAACCCCGACGGCACCAGCGAAGAAGTGCGTACCTGCATCACCGGTGCGCATTACTTCGAGGGCAAGAAAGTCCGCACCATCGAAGGCCATGCCAGTCGCGACGAGCAGGGCCAGGTCACTGAGCTCAATCCGATCCAGCAGCGCTTTGTCGACGAGTTCGCTTTCCAGTGCAGCTACTGCGCGCCAGGCTTCGTCAACGCCGCGACTGTGCTGGTGGAAAAGCTGCAACGCCAGCCGATCGTCAAAAGTCAGCTGGAACAGGTGATCGAGGACAGCCTCGGCCATCACGTCTGCCGCTGCACCGGGTACGTGCGTTATTACAACGCCACGCGCAACGTGCTGACCGATCTCGGCCTGGTCAAGGAGGGTTGAGCATGAAGCGTTTACTGACCCGCTTGGCCCTCGCGGTCGGCGTCGCTGCGCCAGTGTTTTTTGCCCACGCCGAGGATCAGGTCAAGCGCGGCGAATACCTCGCCCGCGCCGCCGACTGCATGGCTTGCCACACCGCTCCGGGTGGCGCGCCGTATGCCGGCGGCCTGCCGATCGTCTCGCCATTCGGCACGATCTACGGCACCAACATCACCCCGAGCAAAGAGCACGGCATCGGTCTGTACAATGATGACGAGTTCTTCGCTGCGTTGACCGAAGGCAAACGGCGCGACGGTGCGAACCTGTATCCAGCGATGCCGTACACCTCGTATCACCTGATGCCGCGCGCCGATTCCGATGCGATTCACGCGTATCTGAAAACCATCGAGCCGATCGAACGCGCCGCACCGGTGACCAGCCTGAGCTTTCCGTTCAACGTGCGTCTGGGCCTGACCGGCTGGAACATGCTCTACGGCAAAGAGGTCAAACTGGAACCCGCCGAGGGCAAAAGTGCGGCGTGGAAGCGTGGCCAGTACATGGTCGACGTTCTCGGTCACTGCGGTGAATGTCACACGCCACGCGGTCTGCCCGGCGCGATGCAAATGGACAAGCGCATGACCGGCGGCATCCTCAATGGCTATCTGGCACCGAGCCTGCTGGCTACCGACCTGGCCGCGCGCGGCTGGAATCAGCAGGATCTGAGTACGTTTCTCAAGCACGGCATGAGCGCGCAAGGGACGATGTTCAATGAGATGTTCCCGGTGTTTCACAACAGCACTCAAGGTCTGAGCGATGCTGATCTGGCGGCAATGGCGACGTTCCTGCTTGGCGAGCAACCGCCGCCAGCCAAAGAGCTCGTCGAGGTGCCGTTTGACAAGCTCAGCCCGAGTGCGCAGCGCGGCCGTCAGGAATACCTGAACGTCTGCGCCGGTTGCCACGCCGCTGGCGGTGAAGGCAAGCCGCACATTGCGGTGGCCATGCGCGGCAACACCACGTTGCGTCTGGAAGATCCGCGCAACCTGTTGCGAGTGATTGAGGATGGCATCGGCGAACAGAAGTTCTCAGGGTTCGAGCACATGCAGCCGATGCCGGGTTTTGCTGAAAAGCTCAATCCTGAGCAATTGACCGATCTGCTCAACTACCTGCGTCAGGGTTGGGGCGGGCAGAGCGCTGAACTGGCGGTGAGCGAAGTGCAGAAGCTGCAAGCCGACGCGCCGAGCGTCGAGCACAAGGCCCACTGATATGCAGCATCTCGATCTGCAAGTGGTGCGTCGAGCGCTGGAATGGTCGGTGGCCGGGCAGCGAATCTGGCTGTGCACGGTGCTCACCGCTTATGGCTCGGCACCTCGCGCACCGGGTTCGCTGCTCGCGGTGAACGAAGGCGGGCAGTGGGTCGGTTCGCTGTCGGGCGGTTGCGTCGAGGAGGATTTTCTTGAGCGCGTCGCCGAAGGTGCATTTCTCGAAGCGGTCAGCGTTGTGCGTTACGGCGAAGGCGATGATCCGCGCTCGCGGGTCAGTCTGCCTTGTGGCGGCATTCTCGATGTGTTGGTGGAGAAACTTGACGCCGACTGCGCGGTGCAGGCGCATCTGCGTGAACTGGAATCGGCGCTGCTGGGTCAGCGTCGGCTGCTTCGCGAAGTCGATCTGGCCAGCGGTGCGCGCGCTCTGTTTGCTGATCGCGAGCAGGGTGCGCGGATCGAGCGTGAGATCGATCGGGTGCGCATCCGTATCGGTGCCGCACAGCGTTTGTTGCTCGCTGGCTACTCCAGTGTGGCGCAGGCCTGTGCCGAGTTCGCGGTAGGGCTCGGCTTCGAAGTGATTCTCTGCGATCCGCGTGATGAAGTGCTTGAAGGTGTGGTGCTCAATGGCGTGGAGATCCGTCGGCAGTTGCCTTCGGTGTTCATTGCCGACGGTGGCTGCCATCGCGACACAGCAGTGGTGGCGCTGACCCACGATCCGCGTATCGACGATCTGGCGATGATGGAAGCGGTGCGCACCGAGGCGTTTTACATCGGTGTGATGGGATCGCAGCAGACGTCGCAAAAGCGCTTCGAGCGCTTGCGCCGCATTGGCGGTCTGGGTGAGGCGGAGCTGGCGCGGATTCATGCGCCGATCGGCCTCAACCTCGGCAGCAAGACGCCGGCGGAAATTGCGCTGGCGGTGCTGGCGGATATCCTGCGGATTCGCAGCGGGATCGCTCGGGACCAGTTGTAAGTGCTACGCGTAAACAAAAAGGGCCGCAATGTGCGGCCCTTTTTTACATCCCGAATTTGTCGCGCAGCCCGTAATACCAGGCGCCCAGCGCGGCAAACGGAGTGCGCAGCAATTGCCCGCCGGGAAAAGGATAGTGCGGCAGGTCGGCAAAGGCATCGAAACGCTCCGCCTGGCCGCGCAACGCTTCTGCGAGGACCTTGCCCGCCAAATGCGTGTAGGTGACGCCATGACCGCTGCAGCCCTGCGAGTAATAGATGTTGTCGCCCAGGCGTCCGACCTGCGGCAAGCGCGACAGGGTCAGCAAAAAGTTGCCGGTCCAGGCGTAGTCGATCTTCACGTCTTTGAGTTGCGGGAAAGCCTTGAGCATCTTCGGGCGGATGATCGCTTCGATGTTCGCCGGATCGCGAGCGCCATAAACCACGCCGCCGCCGAAGATCAAGCGCTTGTCGGCGGTCAGACGGTAGTAGTCGAGGAGATAGTTGCAGTCCTCGACGCAGTAATCCTGCGGCAGCAATGCTTTCGCCAGCTCGTCACCCAGTGGCTCGGTAGTGATCACTTGAGTGCCGCACGGCATTGATTTGGCCGCCAGTTCCGGCACCAGATTGCCGAGGTAGGCATTGCCGGCGACGATGATGAACCTGGCCCTGACCTTGCCTTGCGGTGTATGCACAACCGGATTGGCACCGCGCTCGATGCGCACGGCAGGTGATTGCTCATAGATAGTGCCGCCGAGAGACTCGACTGCCGCCGCTTCACCGAGCGCCAGGTTCAGCGGATGGATGTGGCCGCCGCTCATATCGAGCATGCCGCCGACGTATTGATCGCAACCCACCACTTCGCGAATGCGGCGTTGATCCATCAATTCCAGCTGAGTGTGGCCGAAACGTTCCCACAGACGTTTCTGTGATTCCAGATGACCCATTTGTTTGGCGGAAAGGGCTGCGAATACGCCGCCGTCTTTCAGGTCGCACTGGATGTTGTATTTGGCCACGCGCTCGCGAATGATCCGGCCACCTTCGAAGGCCATCTCGCCCAGCAGTTGCGCCTGCTTGGGGCCGACGGTGCGTTCGATGACATCAATGTCGCGGCTATAACTGTTGACGATCTGTCCGCCGTTACGCCCCGAAGCGCCAAAACCGACTTTGGCCGCTTCCAGTACCGTCACGCGCAAGCCGTTTTCCAGCAGGAACAAAGCAGAGGAAAGCCCGGTATACCCGGCGCCGATCACACAGACGTCCGTCTCCACATCATCCTGCAGTACAGGACGGGGCGGTACGGCATTTGCCGACGCAGCGTAATAAGACTCTGGGTATTGGGTGTTTGCCATCCTGCCGCCTCTGTTTAATATATTTTACGAGTGCGTCGATCCTACCCGAGTTGAAAAACCTCCGCCAGCCACCGAAAATTCTTCGTCGCTGAGCCGAAATTAAATATTTTGCATATTCATAGGGTTAGGTGAAAAAAAGGTGTTGACACCCCTCCGGAATTCCGTAGAATGCCGCCTCACAGCAGGCACGTAGCTCAGTTGGTTAGAGCACCACCTTGACATGGTGGGGGTCGTTGGTTCGAGTCCAATCGCGCCTACCAAACAAAATCCGCTCTGCTGGGCGGTCTGGAAGGGCTCACCGAAAGGTGAGCCCTTTTTTGTTGTCTGTGATTTATTCCGCGTCGTTCCCAGTCATTTCCGCCTCGCTCTGTTCAACTCTCCTTCCATTACTGTTTGCGCAAAATGATCAAGCGCCATTTTGGTGCGTTCCTCTTTCATGTAGTCGTTGAAAACATCTGAATATCCAAAGGCTTACAGCTCTTTTTCTCCAACCGGTTATCGAAAAAGCCTTGTTGCATGTTGGGAATTTAAGTAACATCCGTTCCGCGTTCACCACCACGGTTTATGCATTTTTAAATCCCAAGCTTCCATCAGCTGCTTGGGATTTTTTTTGCCTGCGATTTGGCGTTTGGCATCTGTCTCGCCGCCACCTTCAAGCGAGGCCCCGCTTTTTCGTCTACTACTGATTGGCCGAAGTCATCTCTCTATAAAGGAGTGCATCGATGCTGGGTCAGTGGATTCTTGCGGCTATTCACCTATTCGCATTTGCCCTCGCGTTCTGGGCGGCGCTGACGCGCGGCAGTGCGTTCGGCCGGCTCTCGGCGGGTACTGGAGACATCAAGCGCGTTCTGCTCGCGGATAACCTGTGGGGGCTTTCAGCTTTGACGCTATTGGTTACCGGTGGGATGCGTGCGTTTGGTGGGTACGAGAAGGGGGCTGACTATTACCTGCATCAACCACTGTTTCACCTGAAGATGACGCTGTTCGTGCTGATCCTTCTTATGGAGCTTGCACCGATGATCACGCTGATCAAATGGCGCATCGCATCATCACGCGGGATGGAGCTTGATACCGGACGTGCGAAGTTGTTTGCGCGAATCAGTCATGTTGAAGCGCTGCTGCTGATCTTGATGATGGTCGCGGCAACAGGCATGGCGCGTGGGGTGATATTCGCTTAGAGGGCGAAATTCTCCGCGCTCTATCGGAAACGTCCGACAGCCAGCTCCCGAGGTGAAAGGTAATATCGGCGCAACAGAGGAGGGGGTGGAAGTGAAGGGAATCTGCATGCTTCAGGCGCCGTGCCCAGTGGGGGAATTGCGGATGGCTAAACGGCGCGTGAATCTTTAGCCAGTCTTGCGCGGCGGCAAAAGGACTGGCTACGTGAGGCGGTGTGGCTCAGGGGGTTTGCGGCTTGTCCGGAGCGGTCAGGCCGGCCTGGATGCGTTGGTAAATTTCTTCACGGTGCACTGCCACGTTTTTCGGAGCGTTGATGCCGATGCGGACCTGTTGGCCGCTGACTCCGAGGATGGTGATCGTGATGTCATCACCAATGTTTATGCTTTCACCGACTTTGCGGGTGAGTATCAGCATGGTCTTCTCCTTGATTGCTTTGTAGGGCACCTGATTCAGACAGTGCAGAGGTCGGTGGTATCTATAGATTAGTGCGAAGTCTCACGGTTTGGGTGCCTCTTTCTGACGCGCAGATGCGGCATTAATTCCCAGGGCGTAACTATACAGAGGCTGCAATCATCATTCTCGTTGTTTTGTGCCCATTTTGCGGGGCTCGCGAAGTATTTATGAATGATAAGATCGCCGCTTTACGAATTCCGAGGAAAGCGTTGTGCGCAAATTGGTTTGGCTGGTAGCGGCACTGGCATTGGCAGGCTGCGGTGAAGGCAAGAATGTAGATGCGCCAAAGCCTGAGACGAAGGTCGCGGCAGCGCCGGTGGCGGCCGCTGCGCCACAGTGGGATCTGGAAGTGCGCGGCGAAACGCCTCAGGCCGTCAGTGACCTGAGTGGCTGGTTGATCGAGCACGCTTTCGTTCCGACGGTCGTCAAGGACGGCAACGGTAAAACACGCATTCTGATCGGTCCTTTCAATTCCCAGGCTGACGCCGAAGCGCGCAAGGTGCAGGTGGATGCGGCGTTGGTAAAAGCCAAGAAACAAAATATTGAATCGGTGGTAATTGAGCATCCGCTCACGCCATAAACGTAGCGCTTTCAACGCTGGTTGAACGCGGAAAATGAAAAAGGCCCCGAGCATAACGCTCGGGGCCTTTTCTATTCGTGCTGTGATTAACCGCAGGCTTTCAGATTCACCGAGCCGACAAACTCATTGCCGCGCCCCATCACGCAGGCCACGCTCTGGTTGCGCTGACGTTCCCAGTCCTGCACTGGATAGGTCTTGTCCCACGCTTCGTACAACTGCCGATCTTGCTTCGATAGACGCAGGCCGTATTGTTTGCTCATATAAAAATAGGTGCGGGCGATCATGCCGCGAATCGATGGGCGGGGCATGACCTTCTTCGCTTTGAAATCGACCTGGGTCAGGCAGGAACCGTACTGGCCCGATTGTACCGGCAACCAGCCGTAACTGAAGTTGCTGCGGTCACCGTTGACCTCACCAATGCTCGGTACCAGGTTATGCAAATCTGCTTCGGCCTTTTGATAAACCGGATCGTAGCGGGTGCAGTTCTTGCGTCCGCCTTGTTGCCAGCACTGTCGTTGATGCCCGATCTGCCAGGCCGGCACGATGTGCTCCCATTCGATCCTCGATGCGCGTTTGGCGTTCTTGCGCGGCACATAACCGCAAGCCTTCAGATCGACCTTGTTACCGGTGTACTTGCAGCCGCAATAAAACTCGGTGGACTGCGGTGCATAAAGTTTCCACGCAGCTTTTTTTGCTTCCGAAAAGGTTCGTGGGGCGCCAGCCTGGGCGCCCATGGCGAAAAACAACAACAGCAAAGCAACACAGCGGACACTCATTGAATCAATCTTCCTTCGGCACAACCCAAAAAATCTGCACGCCACCGTCATCGCGATAAGCGAGGGTAACGTTGTCGTTCTCGTCGATTTCCTCGAGCAAGCGCTCCCAGTCGTCCATCGGCTCATCCGGCAAGCGGAAAATCAGTGCGGCTTTGGCTTTTTGTGCGGTGGGGGAGTTGATGATTTTCTGAACGCGCATACCCATGCGTTCGTAAGCGTCAGGAGCAGCAGGAGAGGTGGCCACGAGGTTATCCTTATTAAGCTGTACGTGCATACAGTATTTAACTGTAAGCGATTTCGCAACTGCTTAAAATTCAAGAAAATCCTCTGACAGCAGGTTTCCGGTTTTGGTGTAAGGCTTGGCGAGTTTTTGTGGGAGAAATGCTTGGAGGATGTAAGCGAGTCACCACCTGCCAAGTCCGGCAGGTGGTGAACAATTGCCCGATCGAGAACTGATCAGGCGAAGGTCAATCAATATTCCCAGAACATCCGTTGCAGTTCTTTGCTGTCGTTGGTCTTGGTCAGCGCGACCATCGCCAGGATGCGAGCTTTTTGCGGGTTCAGATCGTGAGCGACAACCCAGTCGTATTTGTCGTCAGGCTGTTCGGCGTTGCGCAGGACAAAACCGCCGGCGTTGACGTGGGACGAACGAATGATCTGCACGCCATCCTTGCGCAGTGCTTGCAGGGACGGGACCACGCGGGAAGATACCGAACCGTTGCCAGTGCCCGCGTGGATGATCGCTTTGGCACCGGATTGGGCGAGTGCCTTGTAGGCGGTATCGCTGACATTGCCGTATGAGTAGGCAATTTCTACGTCAGGCAGGCTCTTGATGTCTTTGATGTCGAATTCCGAATCCATGGTGTGACGCTTGGCCGGCAGGCGGAACCAGTAGGATTTGCCTTCGACCACCATGCCCAGCGGGCCCCAGGCACTTTTGAATGCTTCGGTCTTGATGTTGATCATTTTGCTGACGTCGCGACCGGACTGGATCTCGTCGTTCATGGTCACCAGCACACCTTTGCCGCGCGCTTCTTTGCTGCTCGCCACGGCGACGGCGTTGTACAGGTTGAGCATGCCGTCTGCCGACATGGCAGTGCCCGGGCGCATCGAGCCGACGACGATGATTGGCTTGTCGGTCTTTTCGACCAGGTTCAGGAAGTAGGCGGTTTCTTCCAGGGTGTCTGTGCCGTGGGTAATGACGATACCGTCGACGTCCTTGCTATCAGCCAGCTCGGAAACGCGACGACCCAATTGCAGCAGATTGTCGTTAGTGATGCTTTCCGAAGCGATCTGCATGACTTGTTCGCCACGCACATTGGCCAGTTTGCTCAGCTCGGGAATGCCGGCGATCAGTTGTTCGACACCGACTTTCGCTGCCTGGTAAGTGGCGCTGTTGGCAGCGCTTGCGCCAGCGCCGGCGATGGTGCCGCCCGTGGCGAGGACAACGACGTTGGCCAGTTTGGTCTGGGTTTCGACTTCTTTTGCCTGAAGGGCAGTAGGCAGGAGCAGGAGGAGGGCCAATGCGCCCGGAACCAAGGTATTGAAAGCAGATTTCATTATTTTTCTCTCTAGTCGTGAGACGGTGCTGATGCAGGTTCATCTAGATGCGCCCCGAGCCGATCTGAATGCTCGAGGTGCACGGGAGGGAGCAGGATTCATACCATGCGTAATGTGCTGGCGGAAAATGTTTAACCCGATGATTTAAATCAACATTTTTCGAAAGCTGGAGCATCGTTGAGGAGCGATCCATCCGGGATTCCGAACGACAGGAGGATTCGTGTTCGGCTCGCCGATAGGCGATCTCTGAAAAACGGGCGGGTGACAATTCCTGCTAAAGAAATGTGCGCCCAGGCCGATGCGTCCTCAAGGAAACCAATTTTCAGGAGTTCACATGTCACTTACGGTCGGTTTTGCCAATCCCGCTGCAGTTACCATCGGCGGTAAGACTGCAGCGACGATCAACACCCTGAACGACGCGACCAAAGAGGCATCGGCGCAGGCGCTGGGTTCCGAGAAAACCGAAACAAATCAGGTCAGAACCGGTGGCGGTCCTGTTCAGGAAGACAGCAAGGCCGAGAGCGGTGGCAATCAGAGCGTCACGGTCAAGACGTTACTCAAGCGCATGCAGGAGTTGCAGAAGCAACTTCAGGAACAACAGCAGCAACTGGCAGCAGCGCAGGCGGCGAGTTATCCGACTCCGGAAGCCAAGTCCCAGGCGATCATGTCCATCCAGGGACAGATCGCGCAGACCAGCGCGGCAATGACGGAAGTCGCGGGCGCATTGGTGAAGGAAATGTCCAAGGGCGCCAGCGGGGGGCTGGTCAACACCACTGCGTGATCTATCGATTGGGCGAGTCAGCGATTCGCCCTACAACAAATGACGATTTCTGATTGTTGACAAATGTCGGCTGGATTCTCATAGTTCGGTCTACGCAAACGTTTGCGCGGCTTTAACGGGGCAGATGTCCATCCAGCCGTGACGTAGCTTACGTCAGCGCAAATGTTGCTCACAATAATCATAAGATCGGAGTGAACCCATGAAGCTGCCATTCGCCGCACGTCTTCTTGCTGTCGCTATGCTGGCTGCCACAGCCGCCGCACTACCTGTCTCCTCGGCGTTCGCCGAATCCGCAGAAAAACCCAAAGTCGCGCTGGTCATGAAATCTTTGGCCAACGAATTCTTCCTGACCATGGAAGACGGCGCCAAGGCCTACCAGAAAGAACATTCCGCCGATTTCGATCTGATCTCCAACGGTATCAAAGACGAAACCGACACCGCCGGCCAGACTCGCATCGTCGAACAAATGATCCTGGCCAAGGTGAATGCACTGGTGATCGCGCCCTCTGACTCCAAGGCCATGGTGCCAGTTATCAAGAAGGCCGTGGACGCCGGTATCACGGTGATCAACATCGACAATCAGCTCGATCCCGCCGTGGTCAAAAGCAAAAATATCAACGTGCCGTTCGTAGGTCCGGACAACCGCAAAGGCGCACGCCTGGTCGGCGAATACCTGGCCAAGCAACTGAAGGCGGGCGACCAGGTCGGTATCATCGAAGGCGTGTCCACCACCACCAACGCGCAGGCACGCACGGCCGGTTTCAAGGACGCGATGGACGCCGCACAGATCAAAGTAGTCTCGCTGCAATCCGGTGACTGGGAAATCGACAAGGGCAACAAGGTTGCGGCTTCGATCCTCAGTGAATACCCGGACGTCAAAGCTCTGCTGGCTGGTAACGACAGCATGGCGGTCGGCGCCGTTTCCGCAGTCCGTGCCGCCGGCAAGGCTGGCCAGGTTCAGGTCGTAGGTTACGACAACATCAACGCGATCAAGCCGATGCTCAAAGACGGTCGTGTGTTGGCGACAGCTGACCAGTTTGCTGCGAAACAAGCAGTGTTCGGCATCGAAACCGCACTGAAAATCATCAAGGGCGAGAAAGTCGACAGCGGTGCCAACGGCGTGATCGAAACACCGGTCGAGCTGGTCACCAAGTAAGTCATCCGGCGACACAACGGCGCTCGTCCGACCGGGCGAGCGCATGGAGATTCCTATGTCAGTTTCCGCCCCGAACGCTGTCCTCTCGGTCAGCGGTATCGGCAAGACCTATGCGCAACCGGTGCTCACCGGCATCGATCTGACGCTGATGCGCGGTGAGGTACTGGCGCTGACCGGCGAAAATGGTGCCGGCAAAAGTACCCTGTCGAAGATCATTGGCGGTCTGGTCACGCCCACTACTGGCCAGATGCAATTCCATGGCAAGGACTATCGTCCGGGCAGCCGTACCCAGGCTGAAGAGCTTGGCGTGCGCATGGTCATGCAAGAACTCAATCTGTTGCCGACGCTGTCGGTGGCGGAAAACCTGTTTCTGGATAATCTGCCGAGCAGCGCGGGCTGGATCAGTCGCAAGCAGTTGCGCAAGGCGGCGATCGAAGCCATGGCGCAAGTCGGCCTCGATGCGATCGATCCGGACACACTGGTTGGCGAGTTGGGTATCGGTCATCAGCAGATGGTCGAAATCGCGCGCAACCTGATCGGTGATTGCCACGTGCTGATCCTCGATGAGCCGACCGCGATGCTTACGGCGCGCGAAGTCGAAATGCTCTTCGAGCAGATCACGCGTTTGCAGGCCCGTGGTGTTTCCATCATTTATATTTCCCACCGCCTCGAAGAACTGGCGCGGGTGGCGCAGCGTATTGCTGTGCTGCGTGACGGCAATCTGGTCTGCGTCGAGCCGATGGCCAACTACAACAGCGAGCAACTGGTCACCTTGATGGTCGGTCGCGAACTGGGTGAACACATCGATATGGGGCCGCGCAAGATCGGCGCTCCGGCGTTGACGGTCAAAGGCCTGACGCGTTCGGACAAAGTCCGCGACGTCTCCTTCGAAGTGCGTGCCGGGGAGATTTTCGGCATTTCCGGATTGATCGGGGCAGGGCGCACGGAGTTGCTGCGGCTGATATTCGGTGCCGATGCTGCCGACAGCGGCACCATCGCGCTCGGCTCGCCGGCCAAAGTCGTGAGTGTTCGCTCGCCTGTCGATGCCGTGCGCAATGGCATTGCTCTGATCACTGAGGATCGCAAGGGCGAAGGGCTGCTCCTCAGTCAGTCGATCAGCGCCAATATCGCCTTGGGCAACATGCCGGAAATCTCCAGTGGCGGTTTCGTCAACAACGGCGACGAAATCTCCCTGGCGCAGCGTCAGATCGAAGCCATGCGTATCCGCAGTTCGAGCCCGACGCAACTGGTCTCGGAACTGTCTGGTGGCAATCAGCAGAAGGTCGTGATCGGCCGCTGGCTCGAACGCGACTGCTCAGTGCTGCTGTTCGATGAGCCCACTCGCGGAATTGATGTCGGCGCCAAGTTCGACATTTACGGTTTGCTCGGTGAGTTGACTCGCCAGGGCAAGGCGTTGGTCGTGGTATCCAGTGACTTGCGTGAGTTGATGCTGATCTGCGACCGGATCGGCGTGCTTTCGGCGGGGCGTCTGATCGACACCTTCGAACGCGACAGCTGGACCCAGGATGATTTGCTTGCCGCCGCATTCGCCGGCTACCAGAAACGTGATGCGTTGCTCAATGAAGCGGCGCCTAGGGATCTCCCATGAAAACTGCATCTTCTGCCAGTAAACGTAATGGCAATTTCTTCGGCCTGGGTACTTATCTTGGCCTGGCCGGGGCCTTGCTGGCGATGATTGCGCTGTTCTCGGTTCTGAGCAGCCATTTTCTTTCGTACAACACTTTCAGCACCCTGGCCAACCAGATTCCCGACCTGATGGTACTGGCGGTGGGAATGACCTTTGTGCTGATCATCGGCGGCATCGACCTGTCTGTCGGCTCGGTGCTGGCGTTGGCCGCATCGACCGTCAGCGTGGCGATTCTCGGTTGGGGCTGGAGCGTTTTGCCGGCGGCCCTGCTCGGCATGGCCGTAGCAGCGTTGGCCGGGACTATCACCGGTTCGATCACCGTGGCCTGGCGGATTCCGTCGTTCATCGTTTCCCTCGGCGTGCTGGAAATGGCCCGCGGTGTGGCGTATCAGATGACCGGGTCGCGTACTGCCTACATCGGCGATGCGTTCGCCTGGCTGTCGAATCCGATCGCGTTCGGTATTTCCCCGTCGTTCATCATCGCTTTGCTGGTTATCTTCATCGCGCAGGCGGTTTTGACTCGCACTGTATTCGGTCGCTACCTGATCGGCATCGGAACCAACGAAGAGGCGGTTCGTCTGGCCGGGATCAATCCCAAACCCTACAAGATTCTGGTGTTCAGCCTGATGGGCTTGCTGGCGGGTATCGCTGCGCTGTTTCAGATTTCGCGTCTGGAAGCGGCTGATCCGAACGCAGGCTCTGGCCTTGAACTGCAAGTGATCGCAGCGGTGGTTATCGGCGGCACCAGCCTGATGGGTGGTCGCGGTTCGGTGATCAGCACTTTCTTTGGCGTGTTGATCATTTCCGTGCTCGCGGCGGGTCTCGCGCAGATCGGTGCGACGGAGCCGACCAAGCGCATCATCACTGGCGCGGTAATCGTTATCGCTGTGGTGCTCGACACCTATCGCAGTCAACGCGCCAGTCGCCGGGGCTGAACCATGGCAACGATCAAGGATGTAGCGGCGCTCGCGGGCATTTCCTACACGACTGTGTCGCACGTGGTGAACAACACTCGCCCGGTCAGTCAGGAAGTGCGGCGCAAAGTCGAGGCGGCGATCAAAAGCCTCGACTACGTGCCCAGTGCCGTGGCGCGCTCGCTGAAAGCCAAGACCACCGCGACCATCGGTTTGCTGGTTCCGAATAGTCTCAACCCGTACTTCGCCGAACTGGCGCGCGGAATTGAGGATTACTGCGAGCGCAACGGTTACTGCGTGATCCTCTGTAACTCCGACGACAATCCGGACAAGCAGCGCAGTTATCTGCGCGTGTTGCTGGAAAAACGCATCGACGGTTTGATCGTCGCCTCCGCCGGCGGTGACACTGGTCTGGCGCAAGGGCTGGCAGGCGTGAAGACGCCGATGGTTATCGTTGACCGGGGCCTGGAAGGGGTAAATGCCGATCTGGTGCGCATCGATCACGAATACGGTGCTTATCTGGCAACCCGCCACCTGCTCGAGTTGGGGCATCGCGACATCGCCACCATCGGCGGTCCGGCCAGTACCAGCGTGGCGCAAATGCGTCAGGCCGGTTATTGCCGAGCGCTGCAAGAGGCGGGAATCGAGGTGCGCGAGGAGCGCATGCTGGAAAGTGACTTCACCAGCACCGGCGGTTACAACGCCGCTGCCCGGCTGCTCGAAAGCAATCCGCCCAGCGCAATTTTTGCCGGCAACGACATGATTGGCATCGGTGTGCTGCGCGCAGCAGCCGAACGTAACGTGCGGGTGCCGGCCGAGCTGTCGGTGATCGGCTTCGATGACATTCAGATGAGCCGTTATGTCTATCCGGCGCTGACCACGGTCGGCCAGTCGATCCTGCAACTGGGCGAGATGGCCGCCGAAGTGCTGTTGCGCAGAATTGCTGCGCCGGCCTCGGGCACCGATCAACGCATCGTGACCCCGAGCATTGTCCTGCGCGAATCGACCGCGCCGCTGTCCGGCGTGTTCACCGAATATCGCTGAAACCGAATTGATGAGTAGTGATGTATGCCAGCAAATGTAGTGGTAATAGGCAGCCTGAACATGGACCTGGTCACCCGGGCGCCACGGCTGCCACGCGGCGGTGAAACGCTGATCGGTCATTCCTTTGCCACCGTGTCTGGTGGCAAGGGCGCCAATCAGGCGGTTGCTGCAGCCCGTTTGGGCGCGCAGGTGGCAATGATCGGTTGCGTCGGAAATGACGACTACGGTGTGCGACTGCGCGATGCGCTGCTAGCCGAGCGCATCGACTGCCAGGCCATCAGTGTCGTCGAGGATTCCAGTGGCGTAGCGCTGATAGTCGTGGATGACAACAGCCAGAACGCCATCGTGATCGTCGCCGGTGCCAACGGCGCGATGACGCCGGCAGTGATCGACCGCTTTGATGCAGTTTTACAAGCCGCCGATGTGGTGATCTGCCAGCTCGAGATTCCGGATGCGACGGTCGGGCATGCGCTCAAGCGTGCACGTGAACTGGGTAAAACCGTGATCCTCAACCCGGCGCCTGCCAGCCGTCCTTTGCCGGCAGACTGGTTCGCCGCGATCGATTATCTGATTCCCAACGAGAGCGAAGCGGCCGCATTGAGCGCGATCGCGGTGGACTCGCTGCAGTCGGCAGAAACGGCTGCCACTCAGTTGATTGCCATGGGCGCCGGTAAAGTCATCGTAACCCTGGGCGCGCAGGGTTCATTGTTCGCCAATGGCAAAGGCTTCGAACATTTTCCCGCGCCGACCGTGAAGGCGGTCGATACCACAGCGGCGGGCGACACTTTTGTCGGCGGTTTCGCCGCAGCGCTGGCCGATGGCAAGTCTGAGGCCGAGGCGATTCGCTACGGGCAAATCGCCGCTGCACTGTCGGTTACCCGCGCCGGTGCGCAACCGTCGATTCCAACCATGTCCGAAGTACAGGCGTTCAAACCCGCATGAAAAAGACTCCTCTGCTCAACGTCGCGCTGTCGCGACTGATCGCTTCTCTTGGCCACGGTGACATGGTGGTGATTGGCGATGCCGGTTTGCCCGTGCCGCCGGGTGTCGAATTGATCGATCTGGCGCTGACCCATGGCATCCCTGATTTCGTCAGCACGCTGAAAGTTGTACTCAGCGAGATGCAGGTAGAGAGCCATGTGCTGGCCAAAGAGATCTTCGACAAACAACCCACGGCGCTGGCCGATCTGAATGCTTTGAACGAAGAGGGTGCGCTGGGCCGTAGGGATCTGCTCACTCACGAGCAGTTCAAGGTACTGAGCCGACAAGCCAGGGCGATCATTCGTACAGGAGAATGTCAGCCGTACTGCAACATCGTTCTGGTCGCTGGGGTTACATTCTGATTTTCGATTTCACCTGCACAAGGAATGCGCCATGCAACGCTACGCTGAGAAACTTCACCAACTGATCCGGAGCCTGCTGCTTTTGTCCGTGATAACTGCCACCGGCGCCCAGGCGGCGGAAAAGATCGACCTGATCATCGACACCGATCCCGGGGCTGACGACGTGGTCGCCTTGCTCTTCGCTCTGGCGTCGCCGGATGAACTGAATATCCGCGCGCTGACGACTGTCGCTGGCAACGTGCGGCTGGACAAGACTTCGCGCAACGCGCGGCTGGCTCGCGAATGGGCGGGGCGCGAAGACGTGCCGGTTTATGCCGGTGCGCCGAAACCTCTGATGCGCACCCCGATCTACGCCGAGAACATTCATGGCAAGGAAGGCTTGTCGGGCGTGACGGTTCACGAACCCAAGAAAGGCCTGGCGAAAGGCAATGCGGTCAATTATCTGATCGAGACTCTTAAATCGGCCAAACCGCACAGCATCACCATCGCCATGCTCGGCCCACAGACCAACCTGGCGCTGGCGCTGATCCAGGAGCCGGAAATCGTGCAGGGCATCAAGGAAGTGGTGATCATGGGCGGGGCGCATTTCAACGGTGGCAACATCACCCCCGTTGCCGAATTCAACCTGTTCGCTGATCCGCAGGCTGCCGAGGTGGTGCTCAAGAGCGGGGTGAAACTCACGTATCTGCCGCTGGACGTGACTCACAAGATCCTCACCAGTGATGCACGCCTGAAGCAGATTGCCGCGCTAAACAACAATGCGAGCAAGATCGTCGGCGACATTCTCAACGAATACATCAAGGGCGATATGGAGCATTACGGCATCCCCGGCGGCCCGGTACATGACGCGACTGTTGTGGCGTATCTGCTCAAGCCTGAGCTGTTTACCGGTCGGGCAGTCAACGTCGTGGTGGATAGCCGTGAAGGACCGACATTCGGCCAGACCATCGTTGACTGGTATGACGGCCTGAAAGCGCCGAAGAATGCATTCTGGGTCGAAAATGGCGACGCCCAGGGATTCTTTGATCTGCTGACCGAGCGCCTGAAGCGCCTTAAATAAGACCTCTGACCCGCAGGTCACTGCCTGCGGGTTTTCACTGCGTCTGTTCGGCCGCTACGGTGCGGTAGCGTTCGAATACCTGATTGATAAATTGCTGCGCCGCCTCGATGCCCAGCTCCTTGACCAATAGATCAATGCCGATCAGCGCCAGCTCTTCCGTCGTGCCGGGGCTGTAGGAGCTGTGTCCGTCTGCCCATTTCGCATTAATGGCGGCGTCGATGCTGAGGCTGGTCATGAGAAGGCTCGAAAGGTCAGGGTGTCTGTTTTTCGAGTTAACCATTTTGCGCGGCATTTGGCACTGCGACTTAGGCATGAGCGGAGCGCTATGCGACACTTGGTCTTTTCCGGCTCACAAAGGACCCTGCTGTGCAGATCGATCTGAATACCCCTGACGGCCTCACACTCGAAGCTGTGCGCCAATTGCTCGCTTCGGCCAGTGACGACGTACACAACCAGTTGCGCGTGAGCAGAGATGGCATCGCCTATCTGTCCACCGTGACTGGCGGGCAGGATATCGAGGGGCTGCTGTTTCGCCTGGAAACCTGGGCAAAGGGCTCGGGCTATGTGGGTAACGTCGCAGCCAGCGATGAAGTCTGGGTGATGCAGATCTTCAACGCGCTCAAGGACAACTGGCCGAATCCGCCGTATGACTACATCGACGTTTACTGAGGTCGTTAATATTCAGTCACGATTGTTTGCTCAGTCGCCTCGCGCAGCTCAGGCACACTCGGCGTTTTTCCGTTCGTGGGGCAGGGCATGGCTTGAGCCTTGAAACCAAACGCCGCATTGGCGGTCGCACGATCTCTGCTTAAACATTTGAAAACAAGGAGGCTTCATGCCTTTGAAGTTCGCGACACTGGGTGCACTTATGGCCGCTGCTCTGTTGGCTGGTTGCAGCACAACCTCCAGCGAGTCGGCAAAGGAGCCCGTGGCGGCTGAATCAGGAAGCAGCCGCTGCGAAGCATCGGCAGCACAATTTGCTGTCGGCAAGAAGGCATCCCCTGAATTACTGGATCAGGCGCGTGCCAAGGCTGGAGCGCAAAATGCGCGCTTCCTCAAGCCAAACGACATGATCACCCTGGAATACCGCTCCGACCGCCTCAACCTGAACACCGACAACAATCTGATAGTTACCCGCGTCAACTGCGGCTGAGTCCTTTTGTTTCAGGCATAAAAAACCCCGTCACCAGGACGGGGTTTTTTTAGTGCGCCAAGAAATTACTCTGGGCGAACCTGTGCAGCTTGCATACCCTTTTGGCCTTTCTCAGCCACGAAAGAGACGGTCTGGCCTTCTTTCAGGCTTTTGAAACCGTCGGATTCGATAGCTTTGAAGTGTACGAACAGGTCGTCACCGCCACCTTGAGGAGTGATGAAGCCGAAGCCTTTTTCATCGTTGAACCATTTAACGGTGCCGGTTTGGCGATTAGACATGGTGTATCTCCAAGAAACATATATTTTCAGTAGTACTGTGCTGCTCAGGCCAACTGGGCACACCCGGGTATCATAGTCGAAATGTTCGCTTTGGTAGCCCCCCGGACGTGCTGTTTGCCAATCAGTCGTGTTTTCTTTACCACCCGTTTCTGCTGAAAGCCCCGGTTTGAAAGGCTTTCAGCGAAACGTAAAGACGATAAAAAAACCTGTAAAACCTGCATAAAATCGTCTGAAAAGGCTCATTTCCTGCACTTTTTTCCGCCTTTCAGCCAATGTTAATGCCCGGTTTTCTTATTTTTTCGGGGCGGTATTTGCCTTGCATTTGGCGATCTGCCCGAGGGCTTTCTGTTGCAGTTCAGGAGTCGCCTTGTTGTCCATCAATGCCTGAAGGTCGCTGGCCGGATAGGACTTGATAGCGTCAGCACCGCAAGCGCAGTGGGATTTTGCCGCAGCAGCGCCAATTTGCTGGGTCGCAGCCTGAGTGCACTGGGCCATGTACTTCTCGCGCTCGCCTTTTGGCCAGTCGGCGTAGGCGCCCAGTGGCAGCAGCATAACGACGGGGGCGAGGACGGCGAATAAGCTTTTCAGACGCATGCGAGGATGCTCCTTGTGGGTCAATGTCTTGTTATCTGAGGGCGCAAGGGCCGATCAAGTTCAGCACTCTGGCATAAAATCGGACATTTCGCCTTCTGCCAAATCAGGGCGTGAGCGACCGCTCATCTGTGCTAGCATGCCGGGCTCAAGCGTTCTCAGGCTTCGGATGACCTTCCGTCCCGAAGCGGTCAGCGTGCGATTATTTTCGATTTGAATCCCAGTCACTCTGGTTCGGTTTTCCGGTTGGCCGCAAGGCTCCTGCCGCTGTAAGGCAGGCGTTCGTCATTGAATGGCCTGGATCGGATCTTGTACTGGCTCATCCCAACCCACGTGACCTTTGGTAGGGGTCACCACTAGGAGAGGAGGCGCCATGCCAACTATTACTCTTCCCGACGGCAGTCAACGTTCATTCGATCACCCGGTTTCCGTAGCCGAGGTCGCCGCATCCATTGGTGCAGGTCTGGCCAAGGCTACGCTCGCGGGTAAGGTCAATGGCCAACTGGTCGACGCCAGCGACATCATCAGCAGCGACGCGACCCTGCAAATCATTACGCCAAAGGATGAAGAGGGGCTGGAGATCATTCGCCACTCTTGTGCGCACCTGGTTGGCCACGCGGTCAAACAGCTGTACCCGACCGCGAAGATGGTCATCGGCCCGGTCATCGACGAAGGCTTCTACTACGACATCGCCTACGAGCGTCCTTTCACGCCGGAAGACATGGCGGCTATCGAACAGCGCATGCAGCAGCTGATCGAGAAAGATTACGACGTCATCAAGAAAGTCACTCCGCGCGCTGAAGTGATCGAAGTGTTCAAGGCTCGCGGTGAAGACTACAAGCTGCGCCTGGTCGAGGATATGCCGAACGAGCAGACCATGGGTCTGTACTATCACGAAGAATACGTCGACATGTGCCGCGGTCCGCACGTGCCGAACACGCGTTTCCTGAAATCCTTCAAGCTGACCAAACTGTCGGGCGCCTACTGGCGCGGCGACGCCAAGAACGAGCAATTGCAGCGCGTCTACGGCACCGCCTGGGCAGACAAGAAACAGTTGGCAGCGTACATCCAGCGTATCGAAGAAGCCGAGAAGCGCGATCACCGCAAGATCGGCAAGCGCCTGGGCCTGTTCCACACCCAGGAAGAATCCCCGGGCATGGTGTTCTGGCACCCGAACGGCTGGACGCTTTACCAGGTGCTCGAGCAGTACATGCGCAAGATCCAGCGCGACAACGGCTACCTTGAGATTAAGACTCCTCAAGTCGTCGACCGCAGCCTGTGGGAGAAGTCCGGGCACTGGGCCAACTACGCTGACAACATGTTCACCACTCAGTCGGAGAACCGCGACTACGCCATCAAGCCGATGAACTGCCCATGCCACGTGCAGGTGTTCAATCAGGGCCTGAAAAGCTACCGTGAGTTGCCCATGCGTCTGGCCGAGTTCGGTGCCTGCCACCGTAACGAGCCGTCGGGTGCGTTGCACGGCATCATGCGCGTGCGAGCGTTCACTCAGGACGACGCGCACATCTTCTGCACCGAAGAGCAGATGCAGGCCGAGTCCGCCGCGTTCATCAAACTGACCATGGATGTCTATCGCGATTTCGGCTTTACCGAAGTCGAGATGAAACTGTCCACTCGTCCGGAAAAACGCGTCGGTTCCGACGAGCTTTGGGATCGCGCTGAAGCAGCATTGGCTGCAGCCCTTGATTCTGCTGGCCTGCCGTACGATCTGCAGCCGGGCGAGGGTGCCTTCTACGGGCCGAAGATCGAGTTCTCGCTGAAAGATTGTCTCGGTCGTGTCTGGCAGTGTGGTACCTTGCAGCTCGATTTTAACCTGCCTGTCCGTTTGGGCGCTGAATACGTCTCTGAAGACAACAGCCGCAAACACCCTGTGATGCTGCACCGCGCGATCCTCGGCTCGTTCGAGCGTTTCGTCGGGATTCTGATCGAGCACTACGAAGGTGCGTTCCCTGCTTGGCTTGCGCCAACCCAGGCAGTGATCATGAATATCACTGATAAACAGGCAGATTTTGTTGCAGAGGTCGAAAAAACTCTCAACGAAAGCGGATTTCGTGCCAAGTCCGACTTGAGAAATGAAAAGATCGGCTTTAAAATCCGCGAGCATACTTTGCTCAAGGTTCCCTATCTTTTGGTTATCGGAGATAAGGAAGTCGAGATGCAGACTGTCGCTGTGCGTACTCGTGAAGGTGCTGACCTGGGCTCGATGCCCGTCGCCCAGTTCGCTGAGTTTCTCGCGCAAGCGGTTTCCCGGCGTGGTCGCCCAGATTCGGAGTAATTATTATTAAGCGTGAAATGAGACAAGATAAACGAGCTGCACCGAAAGCCCCGATCAACGAGAATATCTCGGCACGCGAGGTTCGGTTAATTGGCGCTGATGGCGAGCAGATTGGCATCGTCTCGATTGATGAAGCGCTTCGTATCGCTGAAGAAGCAAAGCTTGATCTGGTGGAAATTTCCGCAGACGCAGTCCCGCCTGTTTGCCGGGTGATGGACTACGGCAAGTCGATCTTCGAGAAGAAGAAGCAGATTGCCGCGGCGAAGAAAAACCAGAAGCAGATTCAGGTTAAAGAAATCAAGTTTCGTCCAGGGACGGAGGAAGGGGATTACCAGGTAAAACTGCGCAACCTGGTACGTTTCCTGAGTGACGGGGACAGGGCCAAGGTATCCTTGCGATTCCGCGGCCGTGAGATGGCCCACCAGGAGCTGGGGATGGAACTCCTCAAGCGGGTTGAACAAGACCTGCTCGAGTACGGTTCGGTCGAACAGCATCCTAAGATGGAAGGACGCCAGCTGATCATGGTCATCGCCCCGAAAAAGAAGAAGTAATCAACAGGGCACGGCAGGCCTTCTGATTATGTTTATCAACTGAATGCGGAGTATCCGAACATGCCAAAAATGAAAACCAAAAGTGGTGCTGCCAAGCGGTTTCTGAAAACTGCTAACGGCATCAAGCACAAGCACGCTTTCAAGAGCCACATCCTGACTAAAATGTCGACCAAGCGTAAGCGTCAACTGCGCGGTAGCAGCTTGCTGCATCCGTCTGACGTGGCAAAAGTCGAGCGCATGCTGCGCCTTCGTTAATTTAGTCAAGAATAGAGGAAGTAACTCATGGCTCGTGTAAAGCGTGGCGTCATTGCCCGTAAGCGTCACAAAAAAATTCTGAAACTTGCGAAAGGCTACTACGGCGCACGCTCCCGCGTATTCCGTGTTGCCAAGCAAGCGGTAATCAAGGCAGGCCAATACGCCTACCGTGACCGTCGTCAGAAAAAACGTCAGTTCCGCGCTCTGTGGATCGCTCGTATCAACGCTGGTGCTCGTGTTAACGGTCTGTCCTACAGCCGTTTCATCGCTGGCCTGAAAAAAGCGTCCATCGAGATCGACCGCAAGGTTCTGGCTGATCTGGCAGTGAACGAAAAAGCGGCGTTTGCTGCGATTGTCGAGAAAGCTAAAGCCACCTTGGCTTAAGTACCCCCGACAGTCACCCGGCCTCACCTCTGTGAGGCCAGGTGTTAAACGTCATAAATAGGGGAAGAGCCTTCAAGCTCTTCCCCTATTTTGTATCTGGAGTCTGTACATGGAAAACCTGGATGCGCTGGTCTCTCAAGCACTAGAGGCTGTGCAAAGCGCTGAAGATATCAATGCCCTGGAGCAAATCCGGGTTCAATACCTTGGCAAGAAGGGCGAATTGACTCAGGTGATGAAGACCCTGGGGAATCTGCCGGCCGAAGAGCGTCCGCAAGTCGGTGCGCTGATCAACGTTGCCAAGGAACGTGTTACAGGCGTTCTCAATGCGCGCATGGCCCTGTTTGAAGAAGCCGAGCTGGCTGCCAAACTGTCTGCCGAATCCATAGACGTGACGTTGCCGGGCCGTGGCCAGACCTCTGGCGGTCTGCATCCGGTCACCCGGACGCTGGAGCGCGTCGAGCAGTTCTTCACCCGCATTGGCTACGGCATCGCCGAAGGCCCTGAGGTCGAGGACGACTACCACAACTTTGAAGCGCTCAACATCCCAGGCCATCACCCGGCCCGGTCGATGCATGACACCTTCTATTTCAATGCCAACATGTTGCTGCGCACCCATACCTCGCCGGTACAAGTCCGCACCATGGAATCCAAGCAGCCGCCGATCCGCATCGTCTGCCCGGGCCGCGTGTATCGCAGCGACTCCGATATCACCCACTCGCCGATGTTCCACCAGGTCGAAGGCCTGCTGGTTGATCGCGATATCAATTTTGCCGATCTCAAAGGCACCATCGAAGAATTCCTGCGGGTGTTCTTCGAGAAAGAACTGGCCGTACGTTTCCGTCCTTCGTACTTCCCGTTCACCGAGCCATCCGCCGAAGTCGACATGGAGTGCGTGATGTGCAGCGGCAAGGGCTGCCGCGTCTGCAAGCAGACAGGCTGGCTGGAAGTCATGGGCTGCGGCATGGTTCACCCGAACGTGCTGCGCATGTCCGGCATCGACCCGGAAGAGTTCTCCGGCTTTGCCTTCGGCATGGGCGTCGAGCGTCTGGCCATGCTCCGTTACGGCGTGAACGACTTGCGTCTGTTCTTCGACAACGACTTGCGGTTCCTCGCGCAATTTCGCTAGTCGTAACGAATTCTTAGGAGAGCAGGATGAAATTCAGTGAACAATGGCTGCGTGGCTGGGTTAGCCCGCAGGTAGATCGCGACGAGCTGGTAGCCCGTCTGTCGATGGCCGGTCTTGAGGTCGATAGCGTTACGCCGGCCGCCGGTGTATTCAGTGGTGTCGTGGTGGGTGAGGTGCTCAGCACCGAGCAACATCCGGACGCCGACAAGTTGCGCGTGTGCCAGGTCAGCAATGGTGCGGAAACTTTCCAGGTCGTGTGCGGAGCGCCAAACGTGCGCCCGGGCCTGAAGATTCCGTTCGCCATGATCGGCGCAGAACTGCCGGGCGACTTCAAGATCAAGAAAGCCAAGCTGCGTGGCGTCGAGTCCAACGGCATGCTGTGCTCGCAAGCCGAGCTGCAGGTCGGTGAGGGCAACGACGGTCTGATGGAGCTGCCGGCCGATGCGCCGGTGGGCAAAGATTTCCGTGTATACCTGGATCTGGAAGACGCCAGCATCGAGGTCGACCTGACTCCGAACCGAGGCGACTGCCTGTCCCTGGCCGGCCTGGCTCGTGAAGTCGGCGCGCTGTACGCCGTGCCGGTAACCCGTCCTGTGGTAGCTGCGATTGCAGCGGTGCATGACGAAGTGCGCTCGGTCGAGGTGCTGGCCCCAGCCGCGTGCCCACGTTACCTGGGTCGGGTTATCCGTAACGTCGACCTGTCCAAGCCGACGCCGCTGTGGATGGTTGAACGTCTGCGTCGTGCCGAAGTGCGCAGCATCGACGCTGCGGTGGACATCACCAACTACGTGATGCTCGAGCTGGGCCAGCCACTGCACGCGTTCGATCTCGCCGAAATCAATGGCGGCATTCGTGTGCGGATGGCTGAAGAGGGCGAGAAGCTGGTTCTGCTCGACGGTCAGGAAGTCAGCCTGCGTAGCGATACGCTGGTCATCGCCGACCACACTCGTGCACTGGCGATCGCCGGCGTCATGGGTGGCGAGCACAGCGGTGTTTCCGCGACCACGCGCGATGTGTTCCTCGAATCTGCGTTCTTCGATCAGATCGCTGTTGCCGGTAAGGCACGTTCTTACGGCTTGCACACCGACGCTTCGCATCGCTACGAGCGTGGCGTTGACTGGAAGCTGGCCCGTGAAGCCATGGAGCGCGCCACTGGCCTGCTGCTGGAAATCACTGGTGGCGAAGCTGGTCCGGTTATCGAAACCGTCAGCGAGCAACATCTGCCGTCGATTGCGCCGATCACCCTGCGTGCCCAGCGCATCACTCAGATGCTCGGCATGGAAATGGATTCGGCACAGGTCGAGCGTCTGCTCAGCGCTCTGGGTCTGAACATTACCGCTGAAGGGGAAGGGCAGTGGCGTGTTGAAGTACCAAGCCACCGCTTCGATATCAGCCTGGAAGTCGACCTGATCGAAGAGCTGGCTCGTTTGTACGGTTACAACCGTCTGCCGGTTCGCTACCCGCAAGCGCGTCTGGCCCCGCAAGCCAAGGCCGAAGCGCGTAGCGATCTGCCTGAGCTGCGCCGTTTGCTGGTTGCTCGTGGTTATCAGGAAGCGATCACCTACAGCTTCATCGATCCGCGTCAGTTCGAACTGTTCAATCCGGGCGTCGAGCCGCTGTTGCTGGCCAATCCGATTTCCAATGACATGGCTGCCATGCGCTCGTCGCTGTGGCCAGGTCTGGTCAAGGCGTTGCAGCACAACCTCAATCGTCAGCAGGATCGTGTGCGTCTGTTCGAGAGCGGCCTGCGCTTCGTTGGTCAGCTTGACGGCTTGAAGCAAGAGCCGATGCTGTCCGGTGTTGTCTGCGGTAGTCGCTTGCCGGAAGGCTGGGCGCAGGGTCGCGATTCCGTTGACTTCTTCGACGTCAAGGCCGACGTTGAAGCGGTGCTGGGTTTCGCCGGTGCTCTGGATTCGTTCACCTTTGCTCCGGGCAAACACCCGGCGCTGCATCCAGGTCAGACCGCGCGCATCGAGCGTGAGGGTCGTGAAGTGGGCTTCATCGGTGCCATTCACCCTGAGCTCTCGAAAACGCTGGGCCTGGATCGTCCGGTGTTCGTCTTCGAACTGGTTCTGGCAGAAGTGGCACTCGGTAAAATGCCGAAATTCCATGAGTTGTCGCGCTTTCCTGAAGTGCGTCGTGATCTTGCACTGATCGCGCACAAAGACGTCGCGGCCTCGGCTGTACTGGACGTAATCCGTGAAAATGCAGGCGAATGGCTCACAGAGCTCAGGCTGTTTGACGTGTATCAGGGTAAAGGTATTGATCCTGATAGAAAAAGCCTTGCAGTCGGCTTGACCTGGCAGCATCCATCGCGCACTCTTAATGACGATGAGGTGAATTCGACGACGCAAAATATCCTCACCTCGCTCGAACAAAGGTTGAACGCCACGTTAAGGAAGTGACGTATGGGGGCTTTGACGAAAGCTGAGATGGCGGAACGTCTGTATGAAGAGCTGGGCCTGAACAAGCGGGAAGCCAAGGAATTGGTCGAACTGTTTTTCGAGGAAATCAGGCACGCTCTTGAAGACAACGAGCAGGTCAAATTGTCCGGTTTCGGCAATTTCGACCTTCGGGACAAACGCCAGCGGCCTGGCCGCAACCCGAAAACGGGGGAAGAAATCCCGATCACGGCTCGCCGTGTGGTCACCTTTCGTCCAGGGCAGAAGTTGAAGGCCCGAGTTGAGGCTTATGCTGGAACCAAGTCATAACGACGAACTACCCGTAATCCCGGGCAAACGCTACTTCACCATCGGTGAAGTCAGCGAGCTGTGTGCCGTAAAGCCACACGTGCTGCGCTATTGGGAGCAGGAGTTTCCTCAGCTCAACCCCGTCAAACGCCGCGGAAACCGCCGGTATTATCAGCGCCAGGACGTGCTGATGATCCGGCAGATCCGCGCGCTCCTTTACGATCAGGGTTTCACCATCGGCGGCGCACGTCTGCGCCTGTCCGGCGACGAGGCCAAAGACGATACCACTCAGTACAAACAGATGATTCGGCAGATGATTGCGGAATTGGAAGACGTCCTGGTGGTACTCAAGAAATAAAAAGCAGCGTTTGAATACTTCCAGTTTTCAAAAGCTTGCGATATATTCTTGAGCGTTCTTCGAGGTGAAGAGCGAAATGCAATATCAGTCGGGGCGTAGCGCAGTCCGGTAGCGCACTAGCATGGGGTGCTAGGGGTCGAGTGTTCGAATCACTCCGTCCCGACCATATTTTTCAATGACTTAGCCGCTTTCGAGCGGCTTTGTTGTTTCTGCCATAGTGACTTTCCGAGTGACCTTGGCATTTTCAGTCATGCTTCCCTCCTTTTCAGAATCGTCAGCGCTGGTGCGCGCGAGTCGGTTGCTGATACCTTATTTGCCGCCGCAATGAGCTGATCCAACTCCGCTGCCGAGTAGTGGCTGGTGATGCTCCCGTTCTTGTGGCCGAGCAGCGCTTTGCGGTCCTCCTCAGTCACGCCAGCCGCACGCAGCCTTCTCCCAAAGGTGTGCTTCAAGTCGTGAATTCGGATTCTGGCAAAGCCGTCATGTGCCGGCCGCAAGAATTTCTCCTGCCACTTCTTTGCCGCTCGAATCCGCGCCTTCTTCCAGGCCGAGTCATTCATGCGGTGAACCGTCGTTTCATTCCCATCACCATCTGGCTTGCCAAACGGGAAGACGTAGAGCGGATGCTTGCCGCGCTGCTTCTCGATCACTGACTTGGCAACGTCATTCATCACGACCAGACGCTCGTCTCGGTTCTTCACGCCAGACCTGGCGCTCCTTCCCCCAAATCCCGCCGGTATCAGGAACACGCTCGTTCCCAGCTCCGGTACCGCAATCTCCCAATTCCACTGAAGCTTGCAGACTTCCTGCTCCCGGCAACCTGTATTGACCTTGAACATCGCCATGGTCTGAAGGTGCGCCGGGAGTTCGGCGAACAGGATCGACTGCTCTTCCCATGAAAGTGGGTAGGGCTTTCGGCTGTTCGTCTTCTCGTCCAGCAGGGAAATCATCGGCACCACATCCAGCAGCGGCCGTCGCTCCTCGTCTCGCCACTTTCGCGCGCAGAGGTTCAGCACACGGATGACCCGCTGAAGCGCGATATTCACTGTCCGGTTCGTGACTGGCTTGCCTACCGCTGGATTCAGCTTCGACTGGATGTAAGGCGCGAGGGCATCGTCGTCGATGTGGGTCAGCGGCATATCGCCAATGAACGGGTCGAGCTGCTCCATATATGTGGCCGAGATGTGGATGGAAGCCTGATCCTTCACTTCCAGCAGGAAGCGAGTCGCCGCCTCCCGCCACGTCCTGACCCGCCGGACGCCGTACACCTTCTGCTGGCGCAACTGCTCCAGCTTGTGAATCAGGTACTGCTCTGCTTCGGCGCGGTTACAAGTGCCAGTACTCTCTTGAATTCGTTCTCCTCTGTACTTTTTGTCGATCTTCCAGATGCCGTTCGGCATTTGCTGGAGGCCGGTGATTGCTTTTTGGGCCACGGCGTTGCTCCTTTCTTCTTGCCCTGGCGCTCGCTGCGAGGGCGATTGTTGTCCTGATTGGCGGCCTTTTCAATTGCCATCGACTCGATGTAACGGTCGGCCCACTCGTCCAGCTCGAGACGGTCGAAGCCGATACCCTGTTTCCCGATCGGGAATTCGCGGACGTTCGGGCGCACTGTTTTGTTGAATTCGTCCCGGCACATGCCGAGGTAGCCGTATGCCTCACCGGCGCGAATGAAGCGCGGGAGGATGGGCGCGACCTGGGCCGCGCTTCGATTTGACATGTGATGCTCCGTGCCGCGCGTGGCGGCAGAAGGTGGTGATCAGTTAGTAGGCGTAGCCGTGAAGTCTTGGCCGAGTTTCCACGCGATGTAACAGCGGGTCAGCGCAGCAGAAGGCGCACCCGTAAATCCGACGTGCCCAAATCCCTGGGCCTCGAACTGCGCGCCGTGCCCGAACAGGGTCAAGATTCCTGCCTGCGTCATCTCCTGAATCAAAATCGCTGATTCACCGAGATTCGAATCGGGTCGAAAAGGGAAGGGTTCACCGCCGGGGCCTGTATCGCGGTAAAGGCATGGGCCGGAGGCGTACAGCTTGATTCCCTTCCTTTCTTCGACGCCTTGGGCCCGGGCAGCCCACAGAGCCAGGTCGGCGCCTTCCAGGTCTTGGATGGATACTTTTTCGCGCATACGAATTCCTCGCCCGCCGTACACCGGCAGGCTGTTGAGTTGGGGGAGGGGTTACGAGTTGTTTGCGATGTCGGCTTCGGCCATCTCGCAAAAAAACGAGCAGGACGGGATCTTCTCGTTTCGCCGCACTGGGCCTTCGCCGAGGTCGCGAAGGGAAAACCGCACGTTGGTAGTTCGGTTGCGGAAAAGGTAGGAGCCTTCGCCCAAGTCATCTTGGATCAGGCACAGCCCCTCAAATTGCTCCGGAAAATCTTCCCGAATAGCACGGAAATAACCTTCGCCACCCTTCACGCAGCCGATGCAGTTGGCGTTGTCGTAGCCCATGCGGTACATCAGCGGCAGCTCAATACCGGCGCGCTCGATCATTGCCTTGCAGTCTTCCTTGCCCAGGCCGCGATCAATCAGCGGTGCAATAACCGGCCGATCAGGGTTGCGCTCGCGGAAGTCAGCCAGGCGATCAGCCTCTTCGGCGGTATAGCCGAACACCATTACGTCACCTGGCTGCTTCCAGGTGTCGAGCAGCCTGCGCTTGAGCAGCTTGGTGCATGGCGCGCCGTATTGGTTCTTCATGTACCGCTCGCGCCGGAACACCTCCTGAGCGTCAGCGCCGTATTTCTCATCCCGCAGCACAGTCACCTGGCAAAACTGTTCGGGCGCACTCATCACCGAGAACTTGGAACAAAGTCAGTGAGCGAAGCCTTCAAAGCTTTGAAATGCACGCTCGATGGATTTGAGCAGGCGATCAAAGATTTAGATCTGCGCGGCATGTGTTTCGCGATTTTCCGTAATAAAAAGAACGTCGACGAGATGGATTTCTCATTGGGTGGCACACAGGAAATTCGTATCGTCCCGGTGATTACGGGGAGCAAAAGCGCCGGAGTACTCCAAACAATTATTGGGGTGGTGCTCATCGCGGCTTCTTTCTTCGCGGGCGGTGCTGGGCCGAGCCTCTTTTCAGCAGGTGTTGGTCTGAAGATTGGTGGTGTCGTGCAACTTCTCAGCCCGCAAGCGACGGGACTGAAGCAAAGCGCATCCCCCCGAAAACTCACCGTACTACGCCTTCGGCAGCGCCAAGAACACCACGGCCAGCGGCAACCCGGTGCCGATCTGCATTGGCAAACACCGGGGCCAGGCTGCAAAGTCAGTTCCTGGTCAGCGCCGACCGCTTCGCCATCGTCAACACCATTGCCGGCGGCGCGATCGCGGTGCCGTTTGCAGTGCGGCGGCCAGGTGTTCATGAACTCGGCGTTCATCATGGATGGCTCGATCACCAACGCGAAGATCGGCAACTACATCAGCTCCTCCAACTACATCGCCGGCCAGCAAGGCTGGATCCTGAACAAAGACGGCACGCTTGAAATAAACGGCATCGTTCCTGGGCAGGGTCGTCTGGTGATCAACTCACTGAACGTCTCGGTCTACGACGCCAACAAGGTGTTGCGTGTTCGTCTCGGCTATCTGGGGTAATCAATGGCGCTATTTGGACTGCGTGTCTTTAACGAGAGCGTTCAGCTCGCTATGGACACCAACAGCTTCACCTACCAAGTGATCTGGCAGGGCGTGATTGACTTCAGCGGGACAGTGCCCAGCTATACGCTGAATATTCCTGGCTTCAATCCTGCCAATTGCGTGTTCATGATCATCCCGACGAGGGCACAGGACGTGCAGCCTTCGGAGAACGACTCGTCGGGCAACATCCGGTCTTATCCGTTCGTGACTACAGCGGTAGGTCAGGTGGTCGTCAGGCCGAAAAACCCATCATCCAGCGCCTCGACACTGCAGTCGCGGATCGTATCCAAGGCCTACGCCATAAGGTTTGCGACATGAGTTTCGGATTCCAGAGCATCAATGACAACGCTTTCGTTCAGATCGATTCGGAAGCGCCACGGCTTTGCATGCTGACGCGAGGATCTTGTTCGGGAGTGGCCACCGCAACGGCTACATTCCCGAGGGCGGTGACTAGCCAAAACCCGCCGCTGGTGTTCATCCGCCCGCATCAGACGGGCTTGATCCAAGTACCGTATTCGGTCTGGTTCACCGGTGGGCCGGCAACTGGACAGGTTTTTCAATGAACGCGTCGAAGGTCAACGAGTCGCTCAGCGGTCAGTATTTTGTCGCGGCCTGGGCCTCGATGGGAACGGCGACCTACGGCCTGCGGCTGTGAGATCCGAGCGGCGTTCTTTGCTATGACAGCGGCGCGCCGGCGGTGGTGGTGACATTCGCTGCCGGCAACTGGACGTATCTCGGCGCGGAGCAGCTCAGCGTAGGGCAGCGCTACATCTGGGGCATCAACAAGGTGTTTGGTGTCGGCGAGTACGTTTCGATCAACCCACTCACGATGACCTGCCATAACAACTCTTCGGGCGGCGCCTGCGCGCTCGGCGTCGACTACGCCAATGGTCGAATCCTTATGTACAGCCTCGCCTCAAACGCCTGGACCGATCAGGGCCACCGCCCATTCCTCTGCGCTAAGTTGCTGGCCTGACCCTTTCATTTTTGGAGATACACAATGCCCTGGTACAAGACGGGAACGGTCTCTGTCACCCAAAATTCCAACGCGGTCATCGGCACAGGCACTGCGTTCATCGCCAACAGCCAGGTCGGCGACGGCTTTCGCGGTCCGGACGGTCGCTGGAATGAGGTGACCAACATCGCCAGCAATACCGCTTTGTCGATCTCGCCGAATTACCAAGGCCCAACAGCGACCGGCGGCTTCTACTCGATCATGCCGGTACAGGGATATCAGAAGGATCTGTCCGACCAAGTGCGCGCCATCCTCAACAACTACGGCGATAAGCTGGCGGCACTCGGCACCACTGGTAACTACGACATCCTGCCGGTCGTCAAAGGTGGCACAGGCTCGACGGCGCTGGATACAGACGTCGTGACTGAAGGGGAAACTAACAAATACTTCAGTGCTTCGAGGGTGTTGCAGTCGGTGCTGACAGGCTTGAGCACTGCTTCTTCGGCGGTCGTTGCAGCTACCGACACGATCTTGGCCGCCATTGGGAAGCTTCAGGCGCAGGTCACTGCAAGAGCCATGAAGGGAGCCAATGGCGACATTACATCCATCTCTGGTTTGACGACGCCGCTCAGCATTGCGCAGGACGGGACGGGGGCTGTCACGGCGACGGCAGCGGCAGCAGCGCTTGGTCTTGGAACAGGAGGCGCTCCGCAGTTCACAGGCCTGGAGCTTTCCGTCGCGGCCCCGTACATGGACTTCCACTTCAACAACTCAACGGCTGATTATAGCGTCCGCATGCTCTGTGAAAGAGTAGCCACTTTGAGCTTCACGCATGACTTTGCGCCACGATCCGTATACTGCCGGCTGGGCATCAATGGGGCCAGAGGGTTAAATCGCTATAACTTCAACTGGACAGGCTCGGCGCCAATTGCCCTGATCACTCACCTCATGGGGGCAGTCAAAGAGCTGCGCGCGGAGTTGAATGCGCTGAAACCCGCAGCAGAGTCGCTGACGTCAGAGTAACGATGAGCGATACACAAGAACCCCGCCATCGAGCGGTTTTTTTTGCCTGGAGAAAAGTGATGCCTGTTACCGAAAGGGAGCGCAACGCGCATGCTGCGTGGTGGATGTTCACGGCATACGGGGTCTGAATAACACTTTAAAGGTACGCATTCATCGAAAGCTCGATGGCGTATTCGCGCTGGGCTGACCCCATACGTAGCTTTGGGGAAGTCGACGCTGAGCCTTGGTGTCCGGGTATAAAGGGGGCTCTGCCAAGTCGCATGGAAGGCGTTTCAATTGGAGTTCCATGAGCCTTGAACGTAGAATGAGAAAATTTTACGTGCTCCCTTCTGTGATTATTGGGAGCACTAGGCTCTATACGGAAATTGAAGATGAGTTCAGTAGCTGTTCCAGATTTGGCGGAGAGGCAAAAAGCAACGTCAATAAATGAAACTGGCGGTCACTTAAGATACAGGCCGGATATAGATGGGTTGCGAGCAATTGCTATACTGTCAGTGGTGGTTTTTCACGCCTTTCCATCTGCTGTTTCAGGTGGATTTGTCGGCGTCGATGTTTTCTTTGTGATATCGGGATACCTAATATCCAGCATTATTATGAAGGGAGTTGCATCAGGCACCTTCAGCTTCTACGACTTCTATATGAGGCGCGTTCGCCGAATTTTCCCGGCCTTGATGCTTGTTCTCACGGCAACATTTGCTGCTGGCTGGATAGTGATGATGGGGGACGAATTCAAAGCGCTCTCCAAGCACATCATTGCTGGTATAGGGTTCGTTCAGAACCTAGTTCTGTACACAGAAGCCGGTTACTTCGACGCAAGCGCCGAAACTAAACCGCTCATGCATCTTTGGTCGCTTGGAGTGGAGGAGCAGTTTTATCTAGTCTTTCCGGTAATACTGATTGTGCTGCATCGACTTAAAGTGAGCCTGTTTCCCGCGCTGCTGGTTATGGCTTTGATTTCGTTCACGCTGTCCATCGTAAAGATAGCCGACACGCCGGCCGGGGCTTTCTTCCTTCCTCAATACCGATTCTGGGAACTGATTTTCGGTGGCTTTTTGGCTTACGCATCTGTCCACGGCGGAAACCACAACACCGATCTTCAATCGGGGAGAGCCCGTAATGCGGCTTCAGTTTTGGGGCTGCTGCTGATTGCCATTGCGCTCGTGATGATAGACAAGAATCGTCAGTTTCCTGGCTACTGGGCGCTGCTGCCGGTCGCGGGGTCTGCGCTGATAATTTATGCCGGACCCAATGCTTGGATCAACAAACACGTCCTTGCGTCAAGGCTTATGGTTTTCATTGGACTCATCAGCTATCCGCTGTATCTATGGCACTGGCCGCTGTTTTCTTTCGCATACATTTATTTTTCGGGCACCCCTACAGCAGGTGTTCAAATGGCGATGGTAGGCGCGGCTTTTGTTCTCTCCTTTCTGACATATAGGCTTGTCGAGCTGCCTTTGCGTCAGCATGTATCCGGCAAGAAGGCCTTCGCCGTATTGATCGGAGTGGCGCTACTATTCATCGCTATTAGCGCTGTTGTTTTTTATAAAAACGGCCTTCCAGACCGCCAGGATGAGAGGCAGGAGTTTGCCGCATATTTTGCGAATGGCAGGCCAGACTGGCACTACTTTATCGAGAATAAAATACCAGAGCGTTATCGTTATGACTGCGACTGGTATAATCAAGAGGCGTTCTTTGGCGGAAATGCTACGAACGTTCCAATGCCGAGCATCGCTGAGAAATGCTTCAAGTCGTCCAGCGCCAAAAAGGTTTTGTTTTGGGGTGACTCGCATGCGCAGCAATATATCTATGGCGTTACGCACGAACTGCCAACGGACTTCGGAGTTCTCGTAGCCGCCACATCAGCATGCCTGCCGAACCTACCTGAATTGGATGCATCTCCCGCAGAATATTGCAGGAAATCGAATCAGTTCGCGATTCAAGCGATCAAAGACCAGAAGCCTGACGTTGTGATCATTGGGCAGATCGTTGCACATGATGTGTCTAACAGCCTTCCTAAGTTGGCGGCTGCACTCACTTCCTACGGCGTGAAGCATGTAATTGTCATGGGGCCAGTTCCTAGATGGGAAACACGCCTCAACCAGATTATCCTTCGGAAATATTGGAGCGCCACGCCAAGCTATATCAAGGATGACGTAATTAAAGACGTTCTAGATTCTGATTCAACGCTCAAATCAAAGTATGGCAGTGGTGAGGGCGGATTCCAATACGTATCAATGATCGACCTTCTGTGCGGCGAACAAGGGTGCAGAACATACATAGGATCAGATCGGAAAATTGGTATTACCACGTTCGACAACAGTCACCTGACGCCTGCCACTTCGATTTACGTTGCTCAGAAAGTTCTGGCTCCGCTTATATTGAAAGACATCGAAAACACCCGCTAGCCTCATAAATCCTAAGAAGCCCGCCACCGAGCGGGCTTTTTTTTCGCCTGGAGAAAAGTATGACCGAATCCGAGAAAGCCCGAGACGTCCTGGCCCGAACGCTTTGGGGCGAGGCTCGCGGCGAAGGCGTTGCCGGGCAGATCGCCGTAGCTTGGACCATCCGCAACCGCGTGTTCGATGGAAAGGAAAAGTCGTGGTGGGGTGAGGGCTATGCCGGCGTATGCCAGAAGCCGTATCAGTTCAGCTGCTGGAACAAGAACGACCCGAACTATCAGTTCCTGATCGGCGTGAAGGAAATCCCGTTCCGAGAACTGGCGCAATGTCGGATCGCCGCTGACCAGGTGATCGACGGCAAGGTGCCTGACCCCACCGACGGCGCAACGCACTATTACGCAGCCAGCATGTCGTCGGCGCCGAGGTGGTCTAGCGTTGCGAACGAGACCCTCAAGCTGGGTAATCACATCTTCTTCAGAGACGTGCCATGACCGATTTTTTGCGTCTTTATCAGCACTGCGGTCATCACCAGTCGAGTAACCTCGGTTGGCGCGCGACCGTGCTCAAAAATTTTCTATGATGGATTAAATGTAAAAATTGTATGAAAGATTGATACACATTAGAGTGCACGCAAAATAAGACATTAGCGCTGCTAAATGGAACTGAATTGAAAATAAAAATAGGGTTTTCTGTCGCGGTTGCCGCATTGCTGATCGGTTTATACTGCTACTTTGCATGGTCGCAAGAAATGCCTGCAAGAATAGTTTTTATATCTGATACCCATGCTTCGGTAGATGGAAAAGATCGAAGTATGGCTTGGGGTGACAATTCATTTTCACGCCTCAAACAGATAGTTTTGTCGGGAGAAGTAAGACCGACTCATTTGGTTTGGGTTGGCGACATCATGGATTTCCTTCCTTCGGAATGGGGGATCGTGCGCGGCTGGGTGACTTGGGTCGCCGCGCAGCGCCCCGTCGTCGACCAGCATGCAGTTATAGGAAACCACGATTACCTCTATTACAACTATCCAGAGATTCAAGGGGTATTCAACAATCCGCTGCACGACGGCTACCTGCGCACCGAAGTTGAAAGCTTTTTGAGCTCTCAAGTGAAGCCTGGCGATACCGAAATATTTGTTAATGGAATTGAGAATTTCGTGGAGGGCAGCCAAGTGCTTCTTCTGGAAACCCCGCAGAAGGACGCGGATGAGCATTTCTACATAGGGATGGTTCGGCATATAGACAAGCTTCGAAGCACTCTCCAACTTGACTCCACTGTGCCGACTGTTTTCCCAGTCGGCAGGACAGTAGTTCGGCAGGGCTTTACGGAAAAACGAGGTATCGCTAGCTTTCTGGAAACGTTTGAGGGAACAAAAACCACGACTACCAAAAGTGTATTTACTGTTGGAAACACGTGTTTTGTACTCATTTCGATGGATAAGTTTTTTGATTTTGACGATCACAGCAAGCGAACCAAGGCGTTTTCTGATGCCGACTTTCAGTGGTTAGAGCTTCAGTTGGCCACGTACCAGCTTACTCATAATCTCGTGGTAGTAACTCACGAAATGCCTGATAGCGGGGCTGCCCTTGGGGGGCTGTTCGATCCTACCGACACAGTTGATTACAATGCTGAAACCAGGTCTCGGTTGATGGCGCTCGCTGCTAAGTATGAGGTTTCTGCATGGATTTCTGGGCACACGCACCCAGATGCACGCAAGAACGTTGTTCACTCGATTGTGGGGGAAACTCATTTCCTGCTCGTTCCGAGCTTAGGTCTTGGCAGAGAGGGGCAGGCTCTTGTCCTAGTACCGCGTGGTGGCGGAAAATTTCTTGATTTCGAATACTGGTCGACTGACCAAAAGTCATACTTTGGAAAGACAAGCGTGCCAACCAGAATAATGGTAAGGGCGAACTGAGAGCGGCGATGAGGAGTTGACGAGCTGTAGGGTTTTGGATTGGTGTTCGGTCGGCAGAACGCCGGGGATGGTGCCAAAAAGGCTCAGTGACTTTCCGAGTGACTCTGTAACGGTTGCGCACGGTTGGGCATCGTTGCAGAGAGCGCCCAGCGCGAAGCCTCGGGTTGGCGGACTGTAGGTCAGTCCGCTTGCATGGGTTGCTAGGGGTCGAGTGTTCGAATCACTCCGTCCCGACCATATAATTCAATGACTTAGGCCAATGTTCACAGCATTGGCCTTTTTCATGCGTGTTAGATTTGGGGGCTTCTGGATTCCGATCAAGCCTTCAACTCCAAGTTGGGTGGCCCGTGGCAGGCAGAAGGTCTGTATAAAGCGCATTGATCACGTCATCCTTTTCCGCCATGCACGCGCCGCAGGTAGGTTATTAATAAAAATACTTGAAAGGAGTCGAGTCATGGACAAGGCGTTCAAACAGCCAATGTTTGTCGTTGGGCTGCCGCTCGCAGTTTGCGGCTTTGTTTTCGGCCTTAATGGTCTTCTCGCCAGCGGAACCTTTGCATACGTCGCGCCGGGGTTATTGATACCTGGGTTGGTTTTCATGTTGATAGGTTGGCTGCAACGGAATAAATGATTCATCGGATAGTTGAGCCCGATCGTTGGACGGGGCTTTTTCATACCCGCTCGTCGAGCAGATCGCACTCCCAGTCTGCGCATCTTCTCTGAATAGTAAGCGCAGCCCCTGCGCCACTGACGGGAGAGAATGATGATCGAAGACAACAACGGCCCTGAGGCGCCATATCCGGGTCCAAGCGAACAAACCCCTGACTCCGGCGAGGGTCATGATTCCGGTCTGGAGCAAGCTGAGTCTGAGCCGAAGCAGGGCACTGATGAACGACCAGAAGACTGGAATCCGCCACCCGGTAATCCCGGCTCTGATCAAGATGCCCAGACGGGCCGAGATAATGGCGGCGCTAAGTAAGCTCGATCAATTTTATCGTTCAGGAGACCCGGCCATCGCGCCGGGTTTTTATTGTCGCCGAACCCTCTATCGACATCCCCTAGCACAGACGGTTATCTAGACTTGAGAGGGCGAAACCGAGCGGCGCCGGCGGCTGGATGCTTTGATCCAGGCGCCGGCAACAAGCGTGTTCACTCTACGATACAGATCCAGCGGTGGTTGTATCGGTAGGGCGCGCGAGTGAAATGAGCATCGGAAACCATCTTCATGCCGCGCTCTTGAAGCGCTTCGGTCAGTTGTACGAGTGTCTCTGCCTGGATAGTCATTGCTGTCACCTCGTCAGATTTACTGCGTTCATAATTCTTGACCGAGAGATCAGGCGGCTAATTCATTTTTTCTACGGTATTCATTGACGCAGCATAAGCAGGAATGCAGCTTTACTTCGTGCCGACTACCTCGCTCCATTCAAGTCCGAACCGCCCCAGATACTTCCTCAATCGATCAGCATCATTGGGCTGCGCTTTGGCCTGCCGGGAAACACCGAACAGCCGTCGGCCGGCATCTGACAGGCTCTCCGCCTGACGACATACCTCGATAACCGCCTTCAGTTGCAAACGGTCGAACAAGTCCATCTTCTCGCCGTCTCCCGGCAAGTCAGCCGACACCGCAGCGGGTTGCGTCAAGCTCCACGCATACCGTAATCGATCAATCTCCTCGTCTACCTGCGCTTCGTCGATGCGCCCGCTGTCGGCCAAGGTCGCCATCCGCGTAATCGACGCGGACAGTTCGCGAAAGTTGCCCAGCCAGGCTGCTTCGCGTGAGCTGGCGAAGTCCAGGTAGCGTCGGCGCGCTTCGAGATTGAAGCGCACGTGCTGCCCGTGATCGCGAGCATGGCGTTCAAGTTCAAAGTCGATATTTGGCTCGATATCCTCGCGACGGCCGGCGAGGCCGGGGAGGTCGAACGTCCACAGGTTGATCCGAGCGTACAGGTCTTCGCGAAACAGTCCCTCGGCGACTCGGCTGCGCAAGTCGCGGTGCGTGCCGGCGATGATCAGGAAATCACTCTCGACTTCCTTGTCCGAACCCAGCGGAAAGAAGCGTTTTTCTTCGATTGCCTTTAACAGCATCGCCTGTTCGTCTGCGCCAAGCTCGCCGATTTCATCGAGAAACAACATGCCACCATCGGCAGCGCGCAGCAGGCCTTCGCGAGCGTTTTGCGCACCGGTGAACGCACCTTTGACGTGACCGAACAGGGTCGACATCGCACCGTCGCCACGCAGGGTGGCGCAGTTCACTTCGACAAAGCGCCCCTGCATCTGATGGCGATTGCGTTTGAGTTCGTAGATACGTCGGGCCAGGAAGGATTTGCCGGCGCCGGTCGGGCCGATCAGCAGCATGGGCGCTTTGGAACGCACCGCTACGCGTTCGATCTGTTCAATGGAACGGTTGAATGCAGAGTTGCGCGTGGCGATGCCGGACTTGAGAAACTGCAGGCCTTCGAGGCGCTTGCTGGCGAAGCGTGAGGCGATGCGATCATAACGCGACAAGTCGAGATCGATCAGCGCATGCGTGCCGCAGGCGGGCTCGTTAACGCTCTTGCGCTTGGCTGGAGAGGTCTGGATCAGGCGGGCCGGCAGATAGCGCGCTTCGGTGAGCAGGAACCAGCAGATCTGCGCAACATGGGTGCCAGTGGTGATGTGTACGAGGTAATCCTCAGTCTCGGTGTCGAAGTTGTAAGTCGTGGTGAAGTCGTGCAGGGCGCCGTACACCTCCTCAAAATCCCAAGGGTTGCGCAGCGACATCGGATGCAGACGCACTTCGGTACCTGGAGAGATTTGCTGAATGTCGCCAGTGACGCGCTCCGCGAGGCTGACGTCGCGCGCATCGAGGCCGTGAATCAGTTCAAGCCGATGGATCGGCAGATTGGCTTGTTGGCAAAGGCCGACTGTGGGACGCCACTGGCTCCATCGGTTTGCGCCTTTACCGACGCGATCGAGAGTGGCTCCGATAAATCCGATAGCGACAGTGAGTTTTTCAGACATGCTTATCTCAGAAGATAAATGACGATAGGCAATGATAATTTCCTTGAGGCGTTTTTGTCGTCGATTGCATGCGGAGACCGACTCAAAAAATTAATAAGGCCTTCTAAATCAAGGGGATGGATCAAATAACAAGGCGCGACATACGCAGCTGGCACAGCGGCTGCAATGCTCATGGAAACAAACAGGGACAACGATTTATGAAAGATCAAAGCTACCAGCTCCTCGAAGTCGCCAACGGCAAGCCAATCAAACTCTGGACCGAAGGTGTTCCGGTAGAAAACGAGGCGCGCGAGCAGTTGAAGAATACCGCGAAAATGCCGTTCATCTTCAAGCATCTGGCGGTCATGCCAGACGTGCATTTGGGCAAGGGATCAACCATCGGCAGCGTGATCCCGACAGTTGGCGCGATCATTCCGGCGACGGTGGGCGTCGACATCGGTTGCGGCATGATCGCTGCGCGTACGTCGCTGACGGCTGCAGATCTGCCAGACAACCTGCATGGCTTGCGTACTGCAATCGAACAAGCGGTGCCACATGGCCGCAGTTCCAATCGTTCGCGGCGAGACAAAGGCGCGTGGGACGAGATTCCTCAGCAGGCTGATCAGGCCTGGGCGGGGTTGCAGCCGCGCTTCAAATTGATCACCGACAAGTATCCGAAACTGGCCAACACCAACAACCGTGGGCACTTGGGGACGCTCGGCAGCGGCAACCACTTCATCGAGGTGTGCCTGGATGAAGCGAACCGTGTCTGGTTCATGTTGCACAGTGGTTCGCGAGGTGTCGGCAACGCCATCGGCAACCTGTTCATCCAAATGGCCCAAGCCGATATGCGTCAGCACCTCGCCAACCTGCCGGACCGTGACCTGGCTTATTTCGAAGAAGGTAGCCAGCACTTTGATGATTACGTGGAAGCAGTGGGATGGGCGCAGGATTTCGCCAGACAGAACCGCGAACTGATGATGCGTGCGGTCATTCAGGCGACGCGGCAGATCATTCGCAAGCCTTTCGAGGTCGCGCTCGAAGCGGTGAACTGCCATCACAACTATGTGCAGAAGGAGCGGCATTTTGGTCAAGACGTACTGATCACACGCAAGGGAGCGGTTTCGGCAAAGAAGGGTGAACTGGGGATTATTCCGGGCTCGATGGGTGCCAAGAGCTTCATCGTTCGCGGTCTCGGCAACGAGGAGTCGTTCAGTTCCTGCAGTCATGGCGCCGGGCGTACCATGAGCCGCACCAAGGCAAAAAATACGTTCACCGTCGCCGATCAGATTCGCGCCACCGCCCACGTGGAGTGCCGCAAGGATGAAGCGGTCATCGACGAAATTCCGATGGCCTACAAGGACATCGACAAAGTCATGCACGCCCAGCGTGAGCTGGTGGAAGTGCTGCACACCCTGCGTCAGGTGGTGTGCGTCAAGGGATAGCAATCAGTGCCGGCGAGAACGCTTCCGGGCGACGTCGCCCGGCTCTGCACCGGTGCATCGCAGCTGAACTCTAGCGCGAAATCCCGACATTATTCAGAACTCAGGAAAACCTGCGACGGCTGCATCGATAGCTCAGGTACACCGTCGGGTTGTATGCGTAAGGATTTGCAATGAAAGAAAAGATAGAACTGGACGGCGCCATTGGTGGCGGCCAGGTGTTGCGCAGTGCGCTGAGCCTGTCGATGGTGACGGGCCGGGCGTTTCGCATTGAACAGATTCGCGCCAGACGCAGCCGTCCGGGATTGCTGCGTCAGCATCTGACAGCCGTGATGGCGGCGGCCGAGGTTTGTGGTGCGCGGATCTCCGGTGCGCATTTGGGGTCGCAGGCCTTGAGCTTCGAACCGGGCGCAATCCGCGCAGGTGATTTCAAGTTCGCCATCGGCACGGCGGGCAGTTGCACGCTGGTTCTGCAGACTTTGCTGCCAGCCCTGATGCGGGCACCGCAGGCCAGTCGAGTGACGATCTCTGGCGGCACGCACAATCCGCTGGCGCCGCCGACCGATTTCCTCTCGCGCAGTTGGTTACCGCTGCTGCGGCGCATGGGCGGGGATGTCGAGCTGGACTTGATGCGTCATGGTTTTGTGCCGGCCGGCGGTGGCGAGATTGAAGTACGAGTGCAGCCTTCGAGCCTGATGCGACTGGATCTGCGTGAGCGCGGCGAGGCGATTTCACAACAGGCTCTGGCGCTGACTGCCGGACTTGCGCCCAGTGTCGCTCAACGAGAACTGAGTCAGGTGGCCAAGCGTTTGAACTGGCCACCGGCGGCGCTGCAACCGGTGACGATTGATCCGGCACGCGGCCCGGGCAACGTATTATTGCTGGAATATGTTTTCGAACATGTCACTGAGGTGTTCAGCGCGTTTGGCCAAGTGTCTTTGCGCGCCGAGAAGGTCGCTGATGCCGCGATCAATCAGGCTGCGGACTGGTTGCGTAGTGATGCGGCGGTCGCGGAGCACCTGGCCGATCAGTTGTTGTTGCCAATGGCGCTGGCCGGCGGCGGATCGTTCACCACGCCGCGCATGACTGACCACCTGCGCAGCAACATCGAAGTTATTGAGCTGTTTTTGCCGGTTCGTTTCGATTGCCGAGAGGAGGGCGGCGATCGCTTGCAGATAGACATTTTACAAACCGATTAGCAGCGTCCTGCGATACCGAAGGCAGTCGCAAAGCTTCGCTGAGCGCGCCGCTAGCCTTCAGCCATTAGCACATCCGACCTAATTGCCCCTGTTCCGGCTCGACTTTAAAGTCCTTTCGCTTGGCAGCTAATTGCCAGAATTTTTCCGGTATGAAAATCAAAAAGGTCGATCTGCATGAACTCATCAAGGACTATCCCGGTTCTCGCTTTATTCGCAACATTGGCGCTCGCGGTCTCTGGTTGCCAGACTGTCAAACCGGGAGAGAGTGATCTCAAAAATCGCGCACAGACCACCATCGGCAAACCTGTAATCAAGGTTTCCAATATCCGCAGCGACTTCAATACAACTTTCTATACCGCTCAAACCGAAAGCGGTGAATATACGTGCGAATTGCCGAGCGGCCCGATGGTTGCCCTGGGTTCCATGGGCATGGGGCTTGGCGCTCAGTGCACCAAGCAATGAAGAACCAGCCTCTTCGACGCTAAAAAAAAGGCCAATGTCGATGACATTGGCCTTTTCTCTTTAACGAATGCTCGGCGCAGATCAGCTGGTTTTCGAGTTCAGCTTGCGCAGTTCTTCGTAGGTCGCCGACTGCACGAACCAGAAGCCGGAGACGATGCACCACCCCAGGGTGCCGCCTACGAACATGCCGAGCCCCGAAAGAAAGTTTTGGCTCATCATGAACAGAGACACGATCAGGATGACTGCCAGTGCGATGTAGAGAACGATGTTATTGACGCCGATGACGAAATCTTTCATTTGCATTCCTTGGATGTATTTTCCTCTGGCCACCCTCTATGGTCGCCAGTGCGCGCATCATATTGATATCACCCTGTGTTGCGCTAGTTTCGACATCGGATTTTCGTTACTAAAAGCGAATCCACTCTTACTGAGCGGGTTTTTTATCTATGTCGCTGGAGTCGCTCGACGTCGCGGCATCCTTCTCTGTTTCATGCGGCTGTGAACCCGCGTTGGCGCCTGACGACTCTTCGCCTTTCTTGTTCGCCTTTTCGTCATGGTCGCGAGAGCTGTCTGCATGGTTGACACCAGGCAGGGCGGTGGCAGGGGTGGCGGCGCCCGCTGTCGTTTCGGCTGCCCAGGCGTGAAGCGGGCCGATCAGGCACAGGCTGGAAAACCACAGGGCGAGCATTTTATTGTTCATCACGTTGGCCTTCTACGCGGTGGATGTACTGCGTTGGATAGGCCAGCCGGCCAAAGGTGCGCGCTACTGGACGAGCGGCGAATTCACCTTGATAAAAAAATCCCGCCAGCAGGCAAATTGCTGGCCCCCAGACGCAATGCACCCCGGCAAAATCGCTTTTTTTCAAAAGGTTAGGCTGGCAATATGCGGACGATTGTCATCACCGTTGCGGCGTTTTCCCTGGCTTTGATCGCCTCGGGATTGCAGGCAAGAGAGTTAAGCAAGGGCCATCGCTTTGCCTGTACCTGGGGCTCGGACATTGCTGCCGGTGCGCAGCAATCCAAGCTGTCCGGGGTTTCGCTGTATGGCGCGCGCAAGCAACTGCAGGTTCGCCGCTTCCAGCAGCCATGGATGCGCATGACTGCGATGGGGATTACCGAGCAGACCTACAACAGCAGTTCGAAGCTCAAACCGGCAGCGGTCAAGCAGACCTATTACGAGCAATGCGTGCGCCACGAATTGGCCCGGCGCTGAGACTGTTTCAACCAAGCTGACTATTTGGTTCAAGAGTCGCGAGAGCCTTTGGCCACCGCCGGCCCGGCAACCCTGGGCAACGGTTTGCTTTGCATCAACGCATCCAGAGCCTTGCGATAACCCTGGCCACCGAGCGCCATGCTGTTGTTGTGCGTTGCTCCCGGCACCAGCAACAGGCGCTTGGGCTGCTCAGCGGCATTGAACAGTTGTTCGCTGAAGCGCGGCGGTACGAAGGCATCAGCCAGGCCATGCACCACCAGCAGCGGCATGTGAATGTCGGCAATCTTGTCGATGGAGTCGAATTTCTGCGACAGCAACCAGCGCACCGGTAGCGAGGTGTTGGCCACCGCGGCGGCCACATCGGCCAGTGAGGTGAAGGTCGATTCAATGACCAGTCCGCGCACCGGCAGAGGTGTGTGGTTACGCGCGGCGTTCTTTCCGAGCTCAGCGGCCAGATCAATCGCCACCGCACCGCCGAGAGAATGACCGTAAATCAGGCGTTTGTTCGGATCCGGTTGCAGCAGTTGAAAGCGTTCCCACGCAACGCGGGCATCTTCATAAACGCTGCTCTCGGAAGGCAGATCGCCCTTGCTCTGCCCGAACCCGCGATAGTCGATGGCCAGCACCGAATAGCCCGCCGCCCGCAGCTGTTCGATGCGAAACAATTGCCCGGTGAGATTCCAGCGCACGCCATGCAGATACAGAATCGCTGGCGCATTGGCACGTTCCGCCGGCCACCACCAGGCATGGATGTTCTGCCCCGCCTTGAAGCTTTTCGGTTGCAGATCGAGTTCTTGAACGCTGCCGGGCAGACCGCGATACCAGCCGGCCGTACCCGGTTCGATGCGGAACAGCAGTTTGCGCTCAGTGTGTTCCAGCACCGCACAACTCGTCGGCACGCCAATAATCAGCGCGGCCATCATGGCGAACGCCAGGCGGCGGCGTCGCAGACGAGTCAGGAAGGACAGGAACATTAATCGTTTCACCACTGCGCAGACAAAGAACGCTTTTTACCAGATGCCTCGGTCTGCGCGTGATTAATTTCGACCACCGCCCATGCGCAACGATTACAAAATGCTGCAATCGCTCATGCCACTTGCAGCACGATCTTGCCGATATGGTCGCCGCCCTCCATGCGGGCATGGGCCTGAGCCGCATCAGCCAGCGGGTAGACCTTGTCGATAATTGGCAGGCAGCGCCCGGCGGCCAGTGCAGGCCACACATGTTCCTGCAACTGATCGGCAATGGCTGCTTTCTCCGCAGCCGTGCGCGCGCGCAGCAGCGAACCGGTCACCATCGCGCGTTTGCCGAGGATCGCCAGCAGATCGATGTCGTTGGCGCGGGCGCCGCCAAGAAAGCCGAGCATTACCAAACGCCCGTCCATTGCCAGCGCGCTGATGTTGCCGTTCAGATACGAGCCACCCATGATGTCGAGAATCACATTCACGCCTTGTTCTGCGGTTTTAGAGGCAATGACCTTGGCGAAATCCTCTTCCCGATAGTTGATCGGTTGCCCGCCCAGCTGGCTGATCGCGGCGCATTTTTCAGCGCTGCCGGCAGTGGCGAACGCCTCAATGCCGAACTCACGGCAGAGCATCAACGCGGTGGTGCCGATGCCGCTGGTGCCGCCATGGATCAGCACGCGCTGGCCGGCAGTGGCGCCGCCGAGGCCGAACAGGTTGGCCCATACGGTGAAAAAGGTTTCCGGAATCGCAGCGGCCTGAACCCAGTCGACACCATCCAGTACAGGCAAAGTCTGGCCGGCTGGAACCGCGCAATATTCGGCGTAACCGCCGCCATTGGTCAGTGCGCAGACACGATCGCCGAGCGCAAACCGCGTTACTCCGGCGCCGAGCGCGACTACTTCGCCAGCCACTTCGAGACCGGGGATCGGGTCCATGCCGGGTTTCATCGGATACTTGCCGGCGCGCTGCAGGGCATCGGGGCGATTGATGCCGGCGGCGTGAACGCGGATCAGCACCTGGCCTTCGGCAACGCTGGGCAGAGACACGCGTCTGGCTTGCAATACTTCCGGGCCGCCTGGTTGGGTGATTTCGATACGAGTCATTTCGTTGGGCAGTGACATGTCAATTCCTGTGAAAAAGGTCGTGTAGATGGGAGCGCTGCGAGCGCGCAATGATTCCCTTCAGTTCGCCGCGCAACGAGTTTGAGTCGCAGCGGGCAGCCAGCGCATGGCTTGCTCCAGCAGCAGGGCAACGCCGATCGCGCCGGCGGCGATCATAAACAGCAGCGTATGCTGGCCGCCCGAAGCATTGAACAGCGCGGAATAGGCAAACCCTGCCAGCGCCTGAAAGGTGGCGAACGACACGGTTGCGCGGCTCCAGGCGATCTGCTGACGGTGATGCGACGGCACCAGCTCATGCACCCGCGCCAATGCCAGCGGTACGATGCCCGGCGGGAACGAGCCGAGAATCACCGCCAGTAAAGCCAGCGCCAGAAACGAATGTGTGACGGCCAATAAACCGAGGGCAATGGCTTGCACTACCAACACCAGCCGAATACCTGTGCGTGCGTTAAGCTGGTCAGCCAGAAACCCGTAAGTCACCGGCCCGACAATCGCTCCCAGGCCATACATGACCCAGACCATTGCGCCGATATGCGCCCCGGCGCCCAGTCCACGAGCCACGTAATCCACCAGAAACACCATGGCAGGCACCAGCCCGGCGGCCATGAACGCGTATTGTGCGAACAACAGGTAAACGCCCGGCGGTGTCGGCTCATCGGCTGACGTTGTGTGCGCTGCGACGGCTTGCGCGGTATCCGCAGGCCAGCCGAACCAGCTCAGCGCGGTCAACAACAACGCCAGCGCGCCCAGTCCCAGCCAGGTTGCCTGCAAGCCAAGGGTCAGCAGCGGCGGCACGAGGGTTCCGGAGCCGGCAATCCCGAGGCCGATACCAAGAAAGATTGCGCCACTGGCCAAGCCTCTGCGTGACGCCGGAACATGAGGCAGCACGGTTGCCGCGACCAGCACCATGATCGCGCCGCCAGCAATCCCGGACAGCAAACGCCAGCCGAAGAACCAGCTCACCGACAGCGGATAGGCACACGCAAAAAATGCTGCCGTGACTGCCAGCATCATCAGACGCAAGGCGTTGCGGTTGCGCAGTCGATGAGCCATGGGCCGACCGAGGAGGGCGCCAATCAAGTAGCCAACCAGATTGGCCGCGCCGAGATAGACGACATCATTGGCTGAAAACCACTGCGCCTGAATCAGCGAAGGGATCAATGGCGTGTAAGCGAAACGCGCCAGGCCAATACTGACCAGGCTGGCGCAAAGTCCGGCGAAGATCGGCAGCCAGATACCGGAATAGTTTGAAGTACGCATGATCGCGATCTCACAAGAGGTGTATGGCGCTCAGCTTATCGGCTATTGTTGCTGCGGATATGCAGCGATTAAGCGGCACGGTGATGCAAAAATGCTTCATGGGGGCAGCATGAATTGGGATGATGCGCGAGTATTTCTTGCGGTCTGTAGAGAGTCGACCTTGCGCGGTGCTGCGCGGGTTCTGGGCGTGGACCAAGCCACTGTAGGGCGACGCGTCACCGCGCTGGAAAAGTCTTTGAGCGCGACGCTATTCCTGCGAACCTCTGATGGCTATGCGCTCACGGCCGTCGGCGAGGCAGCGCTCAGAAGTGCGGAAAAAATGGAGCATTCGGCGCTGGAACTGGAGCGACACATCCACGGGCTGGACGATCGGCTGACCGGTAATGTAAGGGTCAGCACCACCGACTCGCTGGCCATCGATTTCATCATCCCGGCGATGGCGCGCCTGCATGACCAGCATCCGGAAGTGCAGATTCAGCTGGACGCGTCGACACAAATCCTCAGTCTGGCCAAGCGCGAGGCCGATATCGCGGTGCGCAATACCCGGCCGGATAATCCGGATCTTATCGCTCGGCGAATCGCCCGTTGGCCTGTAGGACTTTTCGCGGCGCAGGCCTATGTCGACCGCCATGGCGAACCGCAGCCGGGCAGTGCTTTCGAGGGCCATGATCTCGTGGTGTATCAGCCTTATTTGCAGAGCAAAAAAGACCTCACGCTGGTCTCTGAACCGTTGACCCGCGGACGCATCGTCGCCACGCTCAGCTCCAGCCTTCTAGTGCGTCGTTCCCTTGCCGCCGGCCTCGGCATAGGGGAAATCCCGGTGTATATGGGCGAGCGCGACGGCCTGTTCAGACTCTGGCCGGAGCGGACCCGGCCGCTGCCGTATGAAGTGTGGCTCGTCACCCACGCCGACTTGCGCCACACCGCGCGGGTACGGGCCGTGATCGAGCAGATCGTTGAGGTTTTTGCGCTGGAAAACGAATAAGTGGTTCAGGGTTTTGCCAGGGCTACAGCGTCTGACGAAACGGCCTACATCCGAGGCAGAATGGGCCGGCTTGTCGCCGAAGGCGATGAAATCTATTGTGACTGCAGTTCGATGCAGACCTCGGTCCTGCATCGAAACGAAGTGCCAGGGAAGGCCTCGGTAGCCATATAAAGGTGTTGAATTGAAAATCAGGGAAGTGAATCTATATGCAGACACGGACAGGTCGAATGCAGGGCGGGACGGGCAAACCATGAGCAGCATAAGTCGCGAAGAATTCGATGCCAGGATAGAAACCATCGAGACGAGAATGGATGGCCGCGTCGCAGAAATGCGCGCCGACATTCGCGGGTTCCTCGCTGCTCAGGCAGAGCGGGACAAGGCCCTACAGGAACGGGACAAGCGTTATGACGTGATGTGGATGGGCGTACAGAAAATTGCCGACGAATCGCGGGAAGCGATCAGACAGGCATCGACGGTAAAGGCCAATTACTGGGCTGCCACCACCGTGCATTTCCTCGGCGTGGCTTCCTTGTTGGTTGGCGCACATTTCGCCAATCAGGCGGCGGTGTTGACAACGATCCAAACCACCCTGGCAGCGATTCAGATTGGCAAAGAGGTCTCCGCCCCCAAACCAGTTGAACGAACCATTACGCTGCCGCCGCAATAAAAAACGGCCCTCGGTAGAAGGCCGTTCTCGATGCGCCAGATCATGGCATTTCCGGCTGCTCCTGAGGCCGCAGGTCGAACACGAGCACTTCGGCATCGACGCCGTTGCTCAAGGTAAGCAACTGTTCTTCACGAACCCGCACGCCATCACCTTCCTGCAAGAGTTGGCCGTTGAGCTCTACGCTGCCACGAGCGACGTGCACGTACGCGTAACGATTGGCAGGCAAGTTCAGCGTGGCACTTTCCTTGCCGTCGAATAACCCGGCGTAGACGCGTGCATCCTGACGGACTTTCAGAGAACCGTTGCCACCGTCCGGCGAGATGATCAGTTGCAGGCGACCGCGTTTTTTCTGCGCGCTGAAATGCTCCTGTTGATAGCGCGGTTTGGCGCCGCTGACGTCCGGCACGATCCAGATTTGCAGAAAGTGCACGGGCTTGGTGGCCGAGTGGTTGAATTCACTGTGCGCCACGCCGCTGCCGGCGCTCATCAGTTGCACGTCGCCGGGGCGGATCACCGAGCCAGTACCAAGGGTGTCCTTATGTTCCAGGGCGCCTTCGAGCACATAGGAAAAGATTTCCATGTCGCGGTGCGGATGTTGGCCAAAACCTTTGCCGGCGGCGACCCGGTCATCGTTGATCACCAGCAGATCGGAGAAACCCTGTTCACGCGGGTTGCGGTAGCTGGCGAACGAGAAGGTGTGAAACGACTTCAACCAGCCGTGATTGGCGAGGCCGCGATCGGAGGCTTTGCGAAGAGTCAGCATGATGAAATCTCCTGGCGGGACGTGAATTCGTCCGAGTGAGGAGAAGGTTACTGGTTACCCGACAAGGCAATAAGTAGATGGAAATTGAAAGACTGTCCGGTTCAGGTTGACAGTTTTGCGTTATGGTTGACGCATTCGAACACGCTCATGACAACTCAGTCGGCCATAATGCCTCGGCTGAAGCGTGCGTCTTGACCCTTGAATATGTGTGAAACCTGCGATGAAAACCGTAGCAATGGTGCTGTTCCCTGACTTTCTGATGCTCGACATGGCGGGGCCGCTGGAGGTGTTTTCAGTCGCCAACCGTTATCTGAAGCCTGATCTGCACTATCAACTGACGACGTTAGGCACAGAGCGCGGCTTGCTGAGGGCGTCCAATGGCGTGCAGGTTCAGGCTGACTTGCACATCGACGAAGCGGCCGAGCGCTATGACCTGCTATTGGTGCCGGGCGGACCCGGCGCCTATAACCAGAGATTTCCCGAGCTGTTTGGCTGGTTGAAAAAAGCCGTGCCGCGCGCGGAGCGTTACGGTTCGATTTGCACTGGCGCCTTTATCCTCGGCCATGCCTGCCTGCTTGATGGCTATCGCGTCACTACGCACTGGAACTACACCGAGCGCCTGATCAAGGCTTTTCCGAAAACCACGGTGACCACCGATCAGATCTACGTCGAGGATCGTAATCTCATCACCTCGGGTGGCGTGACGGCCGGCATCGATCTGGCACTGGCGGTAGTCGCCCGGGATCACGGCAAGAAAATCGCCCAGGACGTCGCCAAGGTCTTGTTGGTGGTCATGAAGCGCCAGGGCGGGCAAGCGCAGTTCAGCCCGTTGATGGCGGCAGTCTCACCGCAAGAAACGCCCATCACCCGCGCGCAGAATTACGTCCTTGAACACCTGGATGAGCCCTTCACAGTGGAGCGCATGGCCGGATTGGCGAACATGAGCGCACGGCACTTTGCTCGCCTGTTCTCCCGTGACGTCAACATGACTCCCATGGAGTTTCTGCAGAATGCCCGCATCGACTGCGCGCGAAACCTGTTGGAAACCAGCGATCTGCCGCTCAAGACCATTGCCTACAAAAGTGGCTTTGGCAGCGTGCGGCATATGCGCTCGTTGTTCGCAGAAAAGCTCGGTCTTACGCCGTTACAATACCGCGAACAGTTCAGCTAGAGCGGTTCTGTCCGTCTGACGCAGTCGGATGTCCGTACTGCGTCGGCTGTGGCGGTTGTATCGTCACGCGAGAGTGCCAAGATGTTTGGCATGGATAATCACAACGACACAAGCCTCGGTTCGGTGCTGCGTTTTGGCCCGTACGCTTTCCATGTGCGCCAACGCTTGGTTCTCGAAGGAGAACAGCCGCTGCGCATGGGCGGGCGCGCCATGGACATTCTGCAGGTGCTGCTTGAACACGCGGGGACGGTGGTCAGCAAAGAGCAGTTGATTGCTCGTGTATGGCCGACATCGATCGTTGAAGAGATCAACCTGCGGGTGCACATCGCGGCGTTGCGCCGCGCACTGGGTGACGGCATTAACGGGCAGCGTTTCATCATTCACGTGGCGCAGTGCGGCTACAGCTTTGTCGCTCCGGTGGAGAAGGGGACAAGAGATGCGCTGACCGTGCCCGCTGCCGCGCTCACGCGACTGCACAATCTTCCGGCACGACTGACGCCAGTCAGTGGGCGCGATGCCTTGGTCGGTAGTCTGGTTCGACAAATGCCGGCGTGCCGCTTGATGACGATTACCGGTGCGCCGGGTGTTGGCAAAACCACGGTGGCACTGCGTGTAGCGGAATTGTTGCTGCAATACTTTCGCGATGGCGCCTGGTGGTTCGACCTTGCCAGCCTCGAAGATGACCGGCCCTTGCTCGACCACCTGTTGCACACCCTGAACACAGACTTTTTCACCCTGATCGGCCGCCACGCCTTGCTGATACTGGACAACTGCGACCACCAGCGCGACAGCTGCGCGGCTCTGGTTGAAACCCTGTTGCATGCTGCGCCTCGCCTGTCGATTCTGGTCACCGGCCGCGAAGCCCTGCAATTAGTGCAGGAGACCGTTCATTACGTGCCGCTGTTGGCGATTCCCAAGCGCTCGACATTGAATTCCGTCGAAGAAGCCATGAGCTATCCGGCGGTGCAGTTGTTCGTCAATCGCGCGCGGTCAAGGCAGCATGGCTTCAGTTTACGTGAACAGGATTTGTCGGGCGTGCGCGAGATCTGCCGTCAACTGGACGGTCTGCCGCTGGCGATCGAACTCGCCGCGGCGCAGATCGACGCGCTGGGTTTGATCGGTCTACAGGCCCAGGTTGAAAACGGTCTGCAGTTGCTCGGTCAAGGCCGGCGCACTGCTGAACCGCGCCATCAGTCGATGGCCGCTGCCATCGATTGGAGCTTTCAGTACCTGACGCAAACGCAGCAGCGTGTGCTGCTGCGTCTGTCGGTGTTCGGCAGCGGGTTTACCCTGGAAGCTGCAGTGAGTGTGGTCAGCTGCGCGGATCTGGCCGGCTCCAGGTTGACCTCAATCATCGAAGACCTGGCGCGCAAATCGTTGCTGATTCAGCAACCCATCCAGGCCAAGGTTCGCTATTGGATGCTCAACACCGTGCGCCGCTATGCGCGTGATCGGCTTGAGCGCAGCGACGAGTGGCTTGAACTGGAACGGCGTCATGCGCGCTATCTCAGCCGCACGCGCAATACGTCAGGCCGGGCACTGGTCGCGCAGGTTGTCGAGTAGCTGGCGCACGTTGCGCAAGTCTGGAGTGGCGTAGCCTTCGGTGAAGCGCTGGTAGATTGGCGTGAGCAGATCCAGTGCTTCGCGGTGGCGCAATTGGCGGTGCCACAGTTCAGCGAGATCCGTGGCGCTACGCAGTTCCCAGGCCAGCGCGCCTTGGCTTCTGGCAATGGTCAGCGCTTGTTGCAGGGTTTGTTCGGCTTGGGTTTCAGCGGTGTCCGAGAGGGCCGCTTCGCGAGCAGGCTCGCTCCCACAGGAATCAGCGCACAACTCGGAATTTGCGCCCGACACCGACCCCTTGTGGGAGCGAGCCTGCTCGCGAAGCGGCTTATGTGAATTCTTCAACAACGCCGCTGCCCGTGCCCGCAATATTTCCGCCGTACTCCAACCCGCGTCCCCACTGCGTGCTCGCTCCACCAGTGCCTCATCGACAAAGCGTTCATCCAGCGTAACCATCACTTCCCGGATCAAACCGCTGCTCTGCGCTGATACGGGCGCGGCATTGTCTGGATCGATCACCTGCGCATACTGCCGCCCCCAGTTATTGAACAGCAGCACCGAATGCTTCTGCGATTGTTCCAGCAGCAACTGCAGCAGGGCTCGGGCGTTGTCGCGATCACCGTTGTAATGGGCGATCAGACAACTGGCCAGCGCCAGGGTGTAGCAGATCGAGGTTCCGTGGTTGATCTGCACGGCAATGTCCAGCGCTTGCCGTGCCGCCCGCCAAGCCTGCTCAGGCAAGCCCTGCAACCACAGCACCCGGGCCAGTACCGTCAGCGAAGCGACGCTCTGGTCGTACTGCACGCCAAAACCATGGGTGAAACGATTGAGATGGCCGCTGTGGGCCATGCGTTGCAGCACCTGTTCGGCATGTACGCGGGCCTGCGGCTGGTCGCCGGCATAATGCAGGGCGAGCACGCGCAAGCGATGCGTGCTCAGCGACAGCAATGGCTCGCCGTGCACACCGATGCGGTCGAATTGCTCACTCTGCGCGAGCGCCATGCGGTAATGCCCGCAGCTCAGGTTGACCGCCATGTGCCCCGATATCGCACGCAGTTGCCCGGCCAGATCGCCGTGTTCTTCGGCTAATCGGCAGGCGTCGACGAAGGCCTGGATGGTTTTTGGCGTGCCGCCCCAGGTGTGATAGCTGGCGCTGCCGAGCGCCAGTTTCAAGGCGATTTGCAGGCGAGGGCAGGGCTGCGGGAGCGAGCCTGCTCGCGAAGGCTCCAGCAGACTCAGCGCCCGGCGCACATAGCGGCTGTAATCGCGCAGCAACGACAGCTCTTGCCATAACGGTGCCGACGCGGCTGTCAGTTGCACGCCCAGTTCATCCGGTCCCGGACCGTTGAGGCTCCAGTCCAGCGCCGCGCGTAAATCTTCCAGGCCCCGGGCATAACGCTCCATCCACAATACAGTCGGAGTATTGTCCCAATCCGCCTGCGCCTGCTGCATCAGTGTCAGGCAGCGCTCGGCGTGGCGTTGGCGGGTTGCGCTGAGCTCTTCGGCCTGTTCGAGTTTTTCCAGCGCGTAGTGGCGCGTCGTGTCGAGGAGGCGATAGAAAACATCTTCGTCGCCCACTTCGACGCTAAGCAGGGATTTGGCCACCAATTGTGTGACGGCGGTGAACGCCGCGCCGGGATCGATCTGCTGGCCGATGACCACTGCCGCCGCCGAGGCGAGGGTGAAGCTGCCGCGGAAAATGCCCAGACGGCGCAGACAGGTTTGCTCGCAGCCGTTGAGCAGGTTGAAACTCCAGTCCATCGTCGCGCGCAGGGTCAGGTGACGCTCGGCACTGCTGTGTTGTCCAGCGGACAGCGGCGGCAAACCTTCGCGCAACTGCTTGAGCAGTCCATCCATACCCAATTCGCCGACCTGTGCGGCGGCCAGTTCCAGTGCCAGCGGAATGCCGTCCAGGCGCTGGCAGATCTCGATCGCTTGCGGCAGTTCGGCGTGGCTCAGTTGAAAGTTTTCCCGGGCAGCCGTGGCGCGTTCGACAAACAATTGCAACGCAGCAAAGCCCAGCGCCTGGGCCGGTTCCATCGGCGTAGACATGGACGGGCATTCAAGTGATTCCAGACGCTGCACAAACTCACCTTCAGCACGCAGGCTCTCGCGACTGGTCGCGAGGATATGCACCTTGGGTGCGCCGCGCAGAATCTGCTCGCTGAGCGCCGCGATCGCATCAATCAGGTGCTCGCAGTTGTCGATCACCAGCAGCATTTGCCGTTCACGCAGGCCATCGACCACACCAGCCTGCGCATCGCCTTCAGGCGCGGACAGATCGAGCAGCGTCGCCAGGTGCGAGCCGAGCAGCGCGGGGTCGACGATGGGTGCCAGATCGACCAGGCGGATGCCGTCGCGATACTGGCCGATCAGTTGTTCGGCGACGCGCAGGGCGACGGTGGTCTTGCCGATGCCGCCGGGGCCGACCAGGGTAATGCAGCGCCGGCGCGGCAGTTGCGTAATCAAGTGATCGACCAGCGGCTGGCGGCCGATCATTCGCGTGCGACGCAGCGGCAGGTTGTGTCTGGCGACGGGCATTGCCGGTTTTTGTTCGATGCTGTCGAGCACGATCGGTGCGACAAAACTGTAGCCTCGCTGCGCCACGGTGACGATGTAGCGCTGACCGTTCTGTCCGTCGCCCAGCGCTTTGCGCAGCGCCGCCATGTGCACGCGCAAGTTGATGTCTTCAACCACACTGTCTGGCCAGACCCCGGCCATCAATTGCTGTTTGCTCACCACTTCACCGGCGTGTGCCAGCAAAATCAGGAGGATGTCCATCGCCCGCCGTCCCAGGCGCAAAGGCTGTTGGCCTTCAAGTAGCAGTCGTTGCCCGGGATGAATCCGATAGGGGCCAAACGCAATGGCCTGATTCGGGGGAAAACTCAACAGCGCGCTCCTGCGGTGATGCGACGGACAGGGCGAACCAGTGCCTGGCGCATGCGCAGGCCTTCTGATCCGGGGTGTCCGGGCATAATCCTCAGGTTTTGGCATCAGTGCAACGGGTGGCGTAACGGCAGCAGTCAAAACACCGCAGGTTGCGCTGCGTTGTTTTTCGGTTTGCCCATGACTCGACAGCGCCAGGCAAAGGGATTGATGCCCTCGCTGCGGGTGAACATATGGCAGAAGTGCGCCTGATCGCAGAAGCCGCATTCCAGGCTGATCTGCGTCAGGCTCAGGTCGGTGTGCTGGATCAGCAGCTTGGCTCGAGCCAGGCGCTGGGCGCGGATCCAGTCCTGTGGCGACAGGCCGGTACTGCACTTGAATGCGCGGGAGAAATGACTGCGTGACAGTGAACAGGCCCGGGCCAGTTCAGCCACTTCGAGACTTTCGCCCAAGCGATCGAGAATCAACTGTTTGATCTGGCGTTCGCGCTGAGGACTGAGTCCGCCAGTCGTGTTTTTACGCGGTTCGCAGGCAGGGGCGAGGGCGACGGTTTGCTGTAGATAAGCCATGGCCAAGGTCCGTGTCGGTGGGGAATACACGGTCGGCGCATTCCCTCAGGTCAAAAAAGCAACGCTGCGCAGAGGACTTCATTGTTGGGCGAGGGCGTGAGGCTGACGAGTTAATCGTTGTTAATTTCCTTGCTGAGGCTGGAACTCAGCACATCCTTGCAAGTCAGCGCCCGGCGCTTTGCGCGACGATGTCGACAAAGCGCGGCCGCCGTTGGCCAGGTTCAAAGGGGAATGCAATGAAAGGCTTGGTGAAAGCAGCAACGACCCTGGCGGTCATGCTGGCAATGTCCGGCGCGATGGCGCAGGCACCGCAGGTGGGCACTCAGGCGCCGGGTTATTTCCGCTTGGCGGTGGGCGATTACGAAGTCACTGCGTTGTTCGACGGTTACAACGATTTGTCGCCGAAGCTGTTGCAGGGCATGAGCCAGAGCCAGATTCGCGCGCTGCTCGCACGCCGTTCGATTGAAAGCCCGGGCGTGCAGACGGCGTTCAATGCCTTTCTGGTCAACACCGGCACACAATTGATTCTGGTCGACACCGGCGCAGGGCAGTGCATCGGCGCCACCGCAGGCCAACTCTCGGCCAACATGCAGGCCGCCGGTTACAAGCCTGAGCAGGTCGACACAATTTTGCTGACCCACCTGCACCTCGATCACGTCTGTGGTCTGGTCGATGCAGAGAAGAAGCCGCTGTTCACCAATGCCACCGTCTATGCGGCCAAGGCAGAGGCAGATTACTGGCTTGATCCGGCAGCGCTGGCCAGGGCCCCGGCGGGAGCCGAAGAGTTCTTCAAAATTGCCCGGGATTCCACTGCCCCCTATGTTGCCTCTGGCCGCTTCAAGACGTTTGCCGCCGGGCAATCACCGCTGCCCGGGCTGGTCGAAGCAACTCTTGAAGCCGGGCATACGCCGGGCAGCACCACGTACCGCTTCAGCTCGCAGCAACAGAGCATCGTGTTTATGGGCGATCTGGTGCACAACCTCGCGGTGCAGTTTTTGCACCCGGAAGTCTCGATCAGTTTCGACGTCAACAGTCAGCAAGCGATCGCCAGTCGGCAGGCAGTGTTCAGTGCTGCGGCAGCGAGCAAGACCTGGGTAACGGCAGCGCATCTGCCGTTTCCGGGCATCGGTCACATCGCCGCCGAGGGCAAACATTTCCAGTGGGTGCCGGTGGAGTACGGCCCTTACAAACGCGCGGCGAAAGTGCCGTTGATCGAGTAAAGTGCCCAGCGCCTGTGGCAAAAAGCGTCTGACACCGATAAGGAAACCACGCCCATGAACCGTAACGATCTGCGCCGCGTCGACATGAACCTGCTGGTGATTTTCGAAGCGCTGATGTTCGAAAAGAACCTGACCCGCGTTGCCGAAAAACTGTTCATGGGCCAGCCGGCGGTCAGCGCTGCACTGGGGCGTTTGCGCGATCTGTTCGACGATCCGTTGCTGCTGCGCAACGGTCGCGGCATGGAGCCGACGGCGCGCGCGCTGGCGATCCTCAAGGAACTGCAACCGGCGATGGATGTGATTTCCGGTGCGGTCAGCCGTGCCAAGGAATTCGAACCGGCGAGCAGTTGCGACGTGTTTCGCATCGGTCTGTCGGACGACGCCGAGTTCGGTCTGTTTCCGCCGCTGTTGCGCCAGCTTCAGCAGGAGGCGCCGGGAATTGTCGTGGTGGTGCGCCGCGCCAACTACCTGTTGATGCCGGCGTTGTTGGCTTCGGGGGAGATCTCCGTGGGCGTCAGCTACACTACCGATCTGCCGGCCAATGCCAAACGCAAGAAACTCCGTGATATTCCCTGCAAAGTGCTGCGCGGCGACGACCGTCCGGGGCCTCTGACCCTCGATGAATATTGCGAGCGTCCGCATGCGATGGTGTCGTTCTCCGGCGACCTGAGCGGCAATATCGACCTGGATCTGGCCAAGATCGGCCGCTGCCGCCGGGTGGTTCTCGGCGTGCCGCAGTTCAGCGGTTTGCGTGCCTTGCTCGCTGGCACCGAGATGATCGCCACCGTTCCGGATTATGCCGCCTGTGCCCTTGTTGAAGGCTGCGCCCTGCGTGCCGAAGATCCGCCGTTCCCGATCGATGCCGCGCAATTGTCGATGGCCTGGAGCGGAGTGCACGACAACGACCCGGCAGAAAAGTGGCTACGCTCGCGGATCAGCCAGTTCATGGCGGCACCGCTGGATATTCCAGCGCTTTAACCGATTTCGATCACACAAGCAGTTCTCCTGTGGGAGCGAGCCTGCTCGCGAAAGCCGTATGCCAGTCAACGTCGTTGTAACCGACCTGATACCTTCGTGAGCAAGCCCACTCCCACACGGTTTTGTGGCGGTCTGCAAATTGAGTACATGCCGCCAATCCCTGTGGGAGCGGGCTTGCTCGCGAAAGCGGTGTGCCAGTCAACGTGGATGTGACTGACCCGCCGCCTTCGTGAGCAAGCCCACTCCCACAATGTTTCGCGGCGGTCCGCAAATTGAGTGCATGCCGCCAATCCCTGTGGGAGCGAGCCTGCTCGCGAAAGCGGTGTGCCAGTCAACGTGGATGTGACTGACCCGCCGCCTTCGTGAGCAAGCCCACTCCCACAATGTTTCGCGGCGGTCCGCAAATTGAGTACATGCCGCCAATCCCTGTGGGAGCGAGCCTGCTCGCGAAAGCGGTGTGCCATTCAACGTGGATGTGACTGATCTGACGCCTTCGTGAGCAAACCCACTCCCACAATGTTTCGCGGCGGTCCGCAAATTGAGTGCATGCCGCTGATCCCGGTGGGAGCGAGCCTGCTCGCGAAAGCGGTGTGCCAGTCAACGTAGATGCAACCGACCTGACGCCTTCGTGAGCAAGCCCACTCCCACATGGTTTTGTGGCTGACTGCAAATTGAGTACATGCCGCCAATCCCTGTGGGAGCGGGCTTGCTCGCGAAAGCGGTGTGCCAGTCAATGTGGATGTGACTGACCCAACGCCTTCGCGAGCAGGCTCGCTCCCACACTGTTTAGGTGGCGGTCTGCAAATTGATCGCATGCCGCTGATCCCTGTGGGAGCGGGCTTGCTCGCGAAAGCGGTGTGCCAGTCAGCGTGGATGTGACTGATCTGATGCCTTCGTGAGCAAGCCCACTCCCACAATGTTTTGTGGTGTTCCGCAAATTGAGTGCATGCCGCTGATCCCTGTGGGAGCGAGCCTGCTCGCGAAAGCGGTGTGCCAGTCAACGTAGATGCAACCGACCCGCCGCCTTCGTGAGCAAACCCACTCCCACAATGTTTTGTGATGGTCCGCAAATTGAGTGCATGCCGCCAATCCCTGTGGGAGCGAGCCTGCTCGCGAAAGCGGTGTGCCAGTCAACGTGGATGTGACTGATCTGACGCCTTCGTGAGCAAGCCCACTCCCACAATGTTTTTGTGGCGGTCTGCAAATTGATCGCATGCCGCCAATCCCTGTGGGAGCGGGCTTGCTCGCGAAAGCGGTGTGCCAGTCAACGTAGATGCAACTGACCTGACGCCTTCGTGAGCAAGCCCACTCCCACAATGTTTCGCGGCGGTCCGCAAATTGAGTGCATGCCGCCAATCCCTGTGGGAGCGAGCCTGCTCGCGAAAGCGGTGTGCCAGTCAACGTGGATGTGACTGACCCGACGCCTTCGCGAGCAAGCCCACTCCCACAATGTTTTGTGGTGTTCCGCAAATTGAGTACATGCCGCCAATCGCTGTGGGAGCGGGCTTGCTCGCGAAAGCGGTGTGCCAGTCAACGTGGATGTGACTGACCCGACGCCTTCGTGAGCAAGCCCACTCCCACAATGTTTTGTGGTGTACCGCAAATTGAGTGCATGCCGCCAATCCCTGTGGGAGCGGGCTTGCTCGTGAAAGCGGTGTGCCAGTCAATGTGGATGAGACTGATCTGACGCCTTCGTGAGCAAGCCCACTCCCACATGGTTTTGTGGCGTTCCGCAAATTGAGTGCACGACGCCACTCCCACATGTTTTGTGGCTGACTGCAGACCGTCGGTGCTCTGAAAAGCAACTAAGCACACCCATCCAATTTCTTCCGCCCCGGCCTTGGCATGATTCCCGTCAATGACATTCAAAGGGTCGGGTCATGATTGCTACGAGGGATGAACAGGCGCGCGACATCGGGTTGCTGTTCCTGCGGGTCAGCGGCGGGTTGTTTCTGTTGTGGGTGCACGGCTTGCCCAAGTTGCTCGACTTCACGGCGCAACTGCAACTGATCGAAGACCCGTTTCATCTCGGTGCCCACCTGACCTTGATCCTGGCGATTTTCGCCGAAGTCCTCTGCCCGTTACTGATCGTCGCCGGTGTACTGGCGCGATTGGCCTGCCTGCCTATTCTCTTTGTACTGCTCGTGGCGTTGCTGGTCGTGCATCCGCAATGGAGTGTGGCTGAAGGGCAGTTTGGCTGGTTGCTGTTGATTCTTTTCACCACTGTCTTGATCGCCGGGCCCGGACGGCTGGCGATTCCTGTTCGTTTGCCCGGAGTGCTGCGTTATGCCTGAAGTCCTCAATTCACAAGTACCGGGGGCCGATGAGACCGTCACGTTGATCATCAAACACTCGGTCAAGGCCGGTTTCGAGTCGGCGTATGAAGCATGGCTGCGCAACATCGTACGCGTCGCCGGTCAGCGCGAAGGGCATTTGGGTGTGGACGTGGTGCGCGGCAAGCGCGGGCGTCTGGATTTTTACACTTGCGTATTGCGCTTCAGCTCCACCGAAGCGATGCAGGGCTGGCTGGAATCCTCCGAGCGTCAGGCGCTGGTGGCTGAAGCCGCACCGATGCTGGCCGACGGCGATCAGACCGAAGTCGCGCCGGTCAATGAGTTCTGGTTCACACCGCTGGCCGAAGCAGGCTCGCCGCCGCCGCGCTGGAAGCAGGCTGTCGTCACGCTGTTGGTGATTCTGCCGCATACCCTGCTGGTGCCGCTGATCTGGGGCCCGTTGCTGGCGCTGCATCCGCTTCTGTCCAACTACGTGGTCGCCACGTTCCTGATCACCCTGACCATCGTCCTCTCGGTGGTCTACGTGGTGATGCCGCCGGTCACCCGTTTGTTCACCCCGTGGCTGGAAGCCAGCCAGGCCCATGAACACCTCGATTCCCATGAACACCTCGATTCCCAAGAAACCTCGCCGCGTTGAGCGGGGTTTGCTTCTTTTCACTTTTGCTTGAGGAACTGCGATGAGCGCCGATCTGATTTTATTCAATGGCCAATTTCATACCGTAGACCGGGAAAAACCACTGGCCAGTGCGGTGGCGATCAAGGACGGGCGCTTCGTCGCCGTTGGTAACGATGCCGAGGCCATGGCCCTCAAAGGCAGCGCCACACAAGTGGTCGACATGAAGGGCCGCTGCGTCATCCCTGGCCTCAACGACTCGCACCTGCACCTGATTCGTGGCGGCTTGAACTACAACCTCGAACTGCGTTGGGAAGGCGTGCCGTCGCTCGCCGACGCGCTGCGCATGCTCAAGGATCAGGCCGATCGCACACCGACCCCGCAATGGGTGCGTGTAGTCGGTGGCTGGAACGAATTCCAGTTCGCCGAAAAACGCATGCCGACCCTGGAAGAAATCAACCAGGCCGCGCCGGATACTCCGGTGTTCATCCTGCACCTCTACGACCGTGCGCTGCTCAACCGCGCCGCTCTGCGCGTGGCCGGTTACACCCGCGACACACCGAACCCGCCGGGCGGCGAGATCGTGCGCGACAGCAACGGTAACCCGACCGGCATGCTGGTCGCGCGGCCGAACGCGATGATTCTCTACTCGACCCTGGCCAAGGGGCCGAAGCTGCCGCTGGAATATCAGGTCAACTCTACTCGCCAGTTCATGCGCGAACTCAATCGCCTGGGCCTCACCAGTGCAATCGACGCCGGCGGTGGTTTCCAGAACTATCCGGACGATTACCAGGTAATCGAGCAACTGGCCAAAGACGACCAGTTGACCGTGCGCATCGCCTACAACCTGTTCACCCAGAAGCCGAAAGAAGAGCTGACCGATTTCCAGAACTGGACCGGTAGCGTCAAGCTGCATCAAGGCGACGATTATCTGCGCCACAACGGCGCCGGCGAAATGCTGGTGTTCTCCGCTGCCGACTTCGAAGACTTCCTCGAACCGCGCCCGGACCTGCCGCAGACCATGGAACAGGAGCTGGAACCGGTGGTGCGGCACCTGGTCGAGCAGCGCTGGCCGTTCCGTCTGCACGCCACGTACAACGAATCGATCAGCCGCATGCTCGACGTGTTCGAGAAGGTCAACCGCGACATTCCGTTCAACGGTCTGCCGTGGTTCTTCGACCACGCTGAAACCATCACCCCGCAAAACATCGAACGTGTGAAAGCGCTCGGCGGCGGCATCGCAATTCAGGATCGCATGGCGTTCCAGGGCGAATACTTCGTCGATCGCTACGGCAAACAAGCCGCCGAGGCCACGCCACCGATCAAGCGCATGCTCGCCGAAGGCGTGCCGGTCGGCGCCGGCACCGACGCCACGCGCGTATCGAGCTACAACCCGTGGACCTCGCTGTACTGGATGGTCAGCGGTCGCACCGTTGGCGGTCTGGCCCTGTACGAAGAAGGTCTGCCACGCAGCACCGCGCTGGAACTGTTCACCCACGGCAGCGCCTGGTTTTCCTCGGAGCAGGGCAAGAAGGGCCAGATCCGCGTCGGCCAACTGGCAGACCTCGCGGCACTGAGCGCGGACTTCTTCAGCGTTGAGGAAGAAGCGATCAAGTGGATCGAGTCGGTCATGACCGTGGTCGGCGGCAAGATCGTCTACGCCGCCGGGGACTTCGAAGACCTCGGCCCGCGTTCGATTCCGGTGCTGCCGGACTGGTCGCCAGTGGTCAAGGTCCCGGGCCACTGGCGCCCGAACTCGCCACTGCAGGCGCAGGTTCACCAGTGCAGCGGGCCGTGCGCCGTGCACACCCACAGCCATGAAAAGGCGCGGATGTCGAATGCGCCGGTCAGCGATTTCGCCGGTTTCTGGGGCGCGTTCGGCTGTTCCTGCTTCGCGTTCTGAGTTTGAAAAAAGCGCTGGTCATCAGGGCCGGCGCTTCCCGCAACAACCATCCATCCAGGAGTTTTGCCATGAGCGTTCCTTACAAGCGTCTGAACAAAGATGATGCCGTCGTCCTGCTGGTCGATCACCAGACCGGTCTGATCTCGCTGGTGCAGGATTTCTCGCCGAACGAGTTCAAGAACAACGTGCTGGCACTGGGCGACATCGCCAAGTTCTTCAAACTGCCGACCATTCTGACCACCAGCTTCGACGCAGGTCCCAACGGCCCGATCGTGCCTGAGCTGCTCGAGCAATTCCCGGACGCGCCGTTCATTCAGCGTCCAGGCCAGATCAACGCCTGGGACAACGAAGACTTCGTCAAAGCGATCAAGGCCACCGGCCGCAAGCAACTGATCATCGCCGGTGTAGTGACCGACGTTTGCGTAGCTTTCCCGACCCTGTCGGCGATTGCTGAAGGCTTCGAAGTGTTCGTCGTCACCGACTCGTCGGGTACCTTCAACACCACCGTGCAACAAGCGGCGTGGGCGCGCATGTCCGCCGCCGGTGCACACCTGATGAACTGGTTCGCTGTGGCCTGCGAGCTGCAAGGCGACTGGCGCAACGACATGGAAGGTCTGGCGCATCTGCTGTCCGAGCGTCTGCCTAACTATCGTAACCTGATCAACAGCTACACCAAGTTCACCGCCAAGTAAGAAAATCGAAAGATCGCAGCCTTCGGCAGCTCCTGCATGGGAACGCATTTTCGCTGTAGGAGCCGCCGAAGGCTGCGATCTTTTGCTGTTAGCGTTTTTGCAACCAACCCAGGAAACCACCTTTTTTCACCGCCACCGGTTTGGCCATCAACGCGAGGCGACTGTTCTGCTGACGCACCGCCTGCAACTTGTTCAAGGCCCGGCCGACTTCGCTGCGCTTGTCCATGCACTCACGGGTCAACTGTTTGTCGAGGCGATAGATGATGCTCGACGTCAGCGCCGTGAACGTCGCTTGCGACGGTGTATCGGCAAGAATGCTCTGCTCACCCATGACTTCGCTCGGCCCCATGCGCCCGGCCTCGGTCTGGCCATTGCCGTCCGGCACCGTCGCGCTGACCACGCCCGTGGCAATCACGAACAGACTGTCCGGCACCTCGTCCAGATCGAGCACCACCTGACCCGCGGTGTATTGCTGCGCGACCATCGACTCAGCCAGGCGATCTCGTTCTTCACTGCTCAGCGAGCGGAAAATCTTCACCTCATCCAGCAATGCACGAGCACGGCTCGACGGTTCGATCACGCCGTCGGGATGCCGCGAAATACCCGCCGCTTCGAGATGGCGGTGGGCGAGGTCGAACAGTTGATTGCGCACTTCGCTCTTCTTGCCCAGCTCGGCGATGAAACCGCTGGCAACGTATTCCGACATGCTTTCGCCGGCCTCTTTGAGCACGGCTTTCGGCGCCGGGCTGAGCAACAGCGAGCTGCTGCCTTGCAAGGTGCGGTCAAGGGCATCGAGTACCCGACGCGGACGAATGTGGTTGGGCACCTGGATGCTGATCGACACGCCGTGCATGTTGCTCGGCCGGCTGAGGTTGACGATCTTCGCCTTGGCCGCCACCGAGTTCGGCACCACCGCCATGGTGCCGGCGCTGGTCAGCAAGTGCGTGGCGCGCCAGTCGATATCGAAGACCTTGCCTTCGACGCCGTCGATCATCACCAGATCGTCCACCTGATACGGCTTGGTGGTGTTGAGGACGATGCCGGAAAACACGTCGGCGAGGGTGCTTTGCAGCGCCAGACCGACCACGATGGCGACCACCCCGGAGGTGGCCAGCAGACCTTTGACCGGCAGCTCCAGCACGTAGCCGGCCGCCGCGACAATCGCGACCAGAAACACCAGCGCACCGATGACGTCTTGCAGCAAGCGACCGCTGTGACCGATGCGGCGCATCAGCGCCAGGCCGATCACTTCGGTCAGCACCCGTGCCGCGTACAGCCACCAAAGAATCCCCAACGCCGTCGCACCCAGTTGCGCCACGCGATCATCGGCGAACAGCGGCGCCTGCAACGGGCTGACACCGGCATTGATCACCAGCGCGCTGAATGCCAGAAACAACGCCAGACGTACGCCGACTCGCGGCGCGCGATGGCTGAAGGGCGAGAAATGCCAGAGCGCGGCGTCGAGCAGCAACAGCACAGCGCTCCAGGACAGCAGGTGGGCGTAGAAAAGAGTCATGACCGGTACTCCGCGACGCTGATGAGAAAAAAGATCGCAGCCTGCGGCGGCTCCTACAGGGAATCGTATTCCAGGGTAGGAGCTGCCGCAGGCTGCGATCTTTTGCTTTTATGGATTCAGATGAGTCTTCAGCTCGGCCGCCGCCTGACGCACCGCTGCTTTGACTTCCGGAATCTGGCTCAGGGGATTGAGCAGGCCGAAGTCATGAATCATCCCGTTGTAACGCACCGAGGTCACCGGCACGCCGGCCGCATCCAAGTGCCGGGCATAACCTTCGCCTTCGTCACGCAGCACGTCGAACTCGGCGGTCTGCACCAGCGCAGCGGGCAGGCCCTTGAGCTGTTCGGCGTTGGCGTTGAGCGGCGAGGCATGGATCTGCGCACGCTCGGCCGGGTTGGTGGTGTAGTTGTCCCAGAACCACTGCATCATGCCTTTGGTGAGGAAGTGGCCCTCGGCAAATTGCTCGTACGAACCGTCGTCGAACTGCGCATTGGTCACCGGCCACATCAACAGCTGGAAGCGCAGGGCCGGGGCTTTCTGCTCCTTGGCCATCAACGCCACGACCGCCGCCATGTTGCCTCCGACGCTGTTTCCGGCCACCGCCAGCCGTTTGCCATCGACACCGATGTCCTTGCCGTGCTCGGCCACCCATTTGGTTGCGGCGTAAGCCTGATTGATCGCGGTCGGGTACTGCGCTTCCGGCGACGGCGTGTAGTCGACATACACCGCAACAGCGCCAGAGCCGACCACCAGATCACGAATCAGGCGCTGATGCGTCGGGAAGTCACCCAGCACCCAGCCGCCACCGTGGAAGAACATGAACACCGGCAACTCGCCTTTGACCTTGGCCGGGCGCACCACTTTCAGGTTGATGGTCTGGCCATCGACCTTGATCGCCTTGTCGCTGACTTCCACACCGGACAGATCAACCTTCACCGAAGCCTGTGCACCGGTCAGCACTGCACGGGCGTCTTTCGGGCTCAGTTGTTCCAGAGGACGACCACCGCCAGCGGCGAGGGCATCGAGGAATGCTTGGGTATTGTGTTCGACGCCAGGGCTGCCAGCGGCGAAAGCGCTGCTGACGGACAGGGCGAGGAGCGACGCGGCGAGGGTTTTCTTGACGATGTTCATGGGTGGAAATCCTTTTGAATGATTTTGATTGTTTGCCTGAATTGCGGGCTGCTGTGGCACTGGGTTTGCGGCCTCAGCAACACCGTGAGCACAGATTAATGGGCTGCTGAAAAGCGAAAAAGCGGCTATAAAGCGTTTAACTGTCCACCAGAGAGTGACAATGAACCCGTTCGAAGACATGCGTATTTTTTGCCAGGTCATGGACTCCGGCAGCTTCACCGCCGCGGCCGATCAGTTGGGACTGTCCAAGCAGTTCGTCAGCCGCCGTTTGATGCAACTGGAAGAGCGCCTCGGTGTGCGCTTGTTGAATCGCTCGACCCGCCGCCTCGACGTCACCCCCCTGGGGCAGAGCTACTACGAATCGGCGCTGCGCTTGCTGGGTGAGGTAGAGCAGGTCGAGCAGGGCATCGCCGGCGAAACCGCTGAGCCACGCGGCACGATTCGCCTGAGCGCGCCGCTGTCGTTCGCCGTGGCGCATCTGGGTTGTCTGCTACCGCTATTCCTGCAGCGCTATCGCGAGGTCACTGTCGAGGTCGATTTGAGCGATCGCCCGGTGGACCTGCTCGGCGAAGGTTACGACCTGGCCCTGCGCATCGGCGTGCTGGAAGATTCGACACTGATCGCCCGACGTATCGCCAGCATCGAGCGGGTCTACTGCGCCAGCCCGGCGTACCTTGCCGAACGCGGCACGCCACTCAAACCTGAAGACCTGCACAGCCACGACTGCCTGCCTTACGGCCACGGGCGCTCGGTGCAATGGCGCTTCAATGAAGCGCCGGGCAAACCAGTGCTGATCAACGTCACCGGGCGCATGCGGGTGAACAACGGCGAACTGCTGCGAGACGCCGCGGTGCAGGGGATGGGGATTACCTATCTGCCGACGTTCATCGTCGGTGCGGCGTTGAAGGACGGGCGGCTGGTGCCGGTGCTGGACGACCTGCGCCCGGAGCCGCTGACCTTGTCGGCGGTTTATCCGCAGCATCGCCAGGCTTCGCGGCCGGTGCAGGCGCTGGTGGAGTTTTTGCGAGAACGGCTTAACCAGAGTCATGTGAATCTTTGATCCTTACGCTGACCAAACTGTAGGAGCGAGCCTGCTCGCGATGGCGATCATCCAGACGCTGAAGTGCTGACTGGCAGACCGCTTTCGCGAGCAGGCTCGCTCCCACAATTAATGGGGTTGTGTGCTGGTTTTGTGCACGCCGTTGATCCTGTGGGAGTGAGCAGGCTTTGCTCCCACAATTAATAGGGTTGTCTGCCGGTTTTGTGCTCGCTGTTGATTCTGTGGGAGCGAGCCTGCTCGCGATGGCGATCGTTCAGACGCTGAAGTGCTGACTGGCAGACCGCTTTCGCGAGCAGGCTCGCTCCCACAATTAATAGGGTTGTGTGCTGGTTTTGTGCACGCCGTTGATCCTGTGGGAGTGAGCAGGCTTTGCTCCCACAATTAATAGGGTTGTCTGCCGGTTTTGTGCTCGCTGTTGATTCTGTGGGAGCGAGCCTGCTCGCGATGGCGATCGTTCAGACGCTGAAGTGCTGACTGGCAGACCGCTTTCGCGAGCAGGCTCGCTCCCACAGTAGATTGTCGGTGCTTTCAAAGTCGCTTAGTTGGCGCGCTTGTCATCGGCCGGTTCGCCGCCGACATGCACGCCATGGTCATCGCCCACTTCACCGGCGCGATGGACGCCATGGTCGTCGCCTAACTCGCCAGCGCGATGGACGCCATGGTCATCCCCTGGTTCGGCATGGGTGCCGCTGCGGCCGGAAGAGGAAGACGCACTGTTGCCCGAATGGCTCGATCCATGGTCGCTGCCGCTGTGGCCACTGTTGCCGTCATTACCGCTGCCGCTGTTGCCACCACCGCCATGGCCGCCGCCACCGCTTCCTCCGCCACTGCCATTACCGCCACTTCCTCCACCATTGCCACCGTCACCACCACCACCACCTCCGCCTCCGCCGCTCCCACCGCCGCCGCCGCCGCTCCCACCGCCACCGCCGCCGCCGCTCCCACCGCCGCCACCGCCGCCGCTCCCACCACTTCCGCCGCCGCTTCCCCCATCCTTGGCATGTGCACTGGACACCCCGGACAAACTGTCCGGAATCATTACGGTAGACGCTGACAGAACGGCGCCGATGGCCATTGCAAGCACGAGCTTTTTGATCTGCATATCGTTCTCCGTGTTTATGGTTTTGTTTGGGAACGTACAGTGCGCTGCTGCCGGGATCCGACCCGTTCCCGTGGTCAGTGAATACTCGAGGCCAACTCGAAAATCGGGATGTACATCAGGATCACGATGACGCCGATCAGCAGGCCGATGAAAGTCATCAACAGTGGCTCGAACAGTTTCACGAACCATTCCAGCCAGCGGCTGATTTCCTCGTCGTAGAAGTCGGCGCTGCGCTCCATCATCTGACCGAGGTTGCCGGACTGCTCGCCTGCCCGCAGCAGACGCAGCGATACCGGCGTCACCAAGTGATTGAGTTCCAGTGCGGCTGACAAGGACTGGCCCTCGCGGACCCGTTCGCAGGCTTGATCCAGGCGCGTGCGCGAGGCCACGGTGAGCAAGCCTCGAACCATGCCCATTGCCGTCACCAGCGGAATCCCGCCCTGCAGCAGGATCCCCAGCGAGCGATAGAACCGCGCCAGCTCATACATGAAAATCCGTTGATGCACGGCCGGCAGTTTCTCCACCAGGCGATCCAGCCCACGGCGAAACGCCGGTTGTTTCTGCGCTACGGCGAGGGCAATGACCAGCGCCGCCAGAGCACCGAAGAACTGCGCCTGGTGCGCATGCAGAAACATGCCGCTGCTCATCAATACCTGCGACAGCCACGGCAGGTTATTGCCCAGCCCTTCAAATACCAGACTGAAACGCGGCACCACGTAGCCCATCAGGAACAACACCACGCCACCGCCGACCACCAGCAAGAGCATCGGGTAGATCGAAGCGCTGATGATCTTCTGCCGCACCTCGTCCATGCGCTGGCGATAACTGACGTAACGGCCCAAGGCATCGCCGACCGCGCCGGTCTTCTCGCTGGACTGCACCAGCGCCACGTACAACGGCGGAAAAACCGCCGACAACTGGGCCAGCGCCTGTGAGAAGGATTTGCCTTCGTAAAGCAGGCGCACCAGTTCACTGAGGGTCTTGCGCGCAGCGGGGGCGCTTTCCTTTTCGGCGAGGCTTTCCAGCGCATCGATCAGTGGCAGGCCTGCGTTGAGCAGGGTGGTCAGTTCCTGGCTGAACAGCACCAGGTTGAAGGTCTCGCGCTGACGCAGTTTCAGCGCACGCCAGTGCTTGTCGGCGTGCACACTGAGCACCCGCAGACCCTGGTCCTCGGCGATCCGTCGCGCCTCGCTGTCCCCCGGCGCTTCGACGCGCATCGACACCACGCCAGCCTTGCCGACCGCTTTGAGATGAAATCGCATGGGCCGCGCTCCGCTCATTGCCAGTTGGTCACTTCAGCGTTCTCGCCTTCGCCGCCGGGCTGGCCGTCCTTGCCCATCGACAGCAAGTCGTACTCGCTGTTTTCGCCCGGGTAGCGGTAGGCGTAGTTACGGCCCCATGGATCCTGCGGCAGCTTCTTTTGCAGGTATGGGCCGGTCCATTTCGCCTCGTCACTGGGTGCCAGTACCAGCGCCTGCAGGCCTTGTTCGGTAGACGGGTAATGGCCGACTTCCAGGCGATACAAATCCAGCGCTTTGCTCAAACCTTCGATTTGCGCCTTGGCCACCTTGACCTCGGAGCGACCGAGCTGGGCGAAGTATTTCGGCGCGACGATACCGGCCAGCAGGCCGAGCACCACCAGCACCACGAGCAGTTCAAGCAGGGTAAAACCGCGTTGGTCACGCGGACGAAAGGGCAGCTTCATGATGATCTCCCGTAGATGGCAATCGAGTCGCCACATGGGCCTATGCAATTGCCATGCTCAGCCCCGCAGGAAATCATCTGCCGCGCTGGAGGCCTCGTCATTCGGGCCTTTGAGGAAACGGCACAGTGCTTGCGTAGAGCTCGATCGTGATCGGCCACTGGGGCATTTCCCCCAATTTATCGGGGGCCGGTCCGGGGAGGCCCGACATGAAATTTCTCGCCAGTGGATTGCTCGGATGTGTGCTGCTCAGCGGCGCCGTGCAAGCCGATGTTTTCATCTCCATGGACGCCAAGGGCAGCTACGTGCTGTCCAACGTGCACCGGCCCGGACGCACTTACGAACGGGTCATTCACGAGGCGGACGCCGCAGTGGCCAGCCTCGATCAGCAGCCACAAATGATCGCCAATCAGCCCTACGCAGAGCTGGTTTCTGCAGCGGCCAGGGTCAACCAATTGCCCGAGGCGCTGTTGCACGCGGTGATCAACGCCGAGTCGCGTTACAACCCCGGCGCCACTTCAGCCAAAGGCGCGGCTGGGCTGATGCAATTGATGCCTGACACCGCGCGCGAGCTGGGCGTGACCGACGTCTATGACCCAAAGGCCAATATTCAGGGCGGGGCCAGATACCTCAAGCGCCTGATGACCCTGTTCAACAACGACATCGCTCTCGCCGTGGCGGCTTACAACGCCGGGCCGGATGCGGTGCTCAGCCGTGGTCGGGTGATTCCACCGTTCGCCGAAACCCAGCGCTATGTGCCGAATGTGCTGCGTCAGTACCGGCGTCTGCAGGGGTTGGCGATGGATGCGCCGTTGTGACCCCTTCACCCGATTCCCCACTTTCGGGGCCAACCGGGCCGGCCCGAAAAGTGGGGCAAACGGGTGGGGAATATCCCCCGGATTCTCAGGTCGTCGCGTTAACTGGTTGATATGCAGAAGGATTTTTTGTGGCACGCGGCTTGCTCCGGGACATTTGTCCAGAAGTGTTCCCAAGAGCACCCACTACGAGGTTACCGATCATGGCTGGCTTTCCTCTCGCTCCATCCCTGATTAACGGGTTGTTGATAATGGCCTCGCTGCTCAGCGTCGAACTGGCCGGCGCGGCGGTACGTTGCGAGCGCAACCTGGTGGCCAACGTCGTGGCGTTCGATCAGCCGCTGATGTTCAACCGCCTCGGTGCGCAAAACGCCAACGGCATGATGTTCGCCCTGCGCCGCGACGTGGTCGATGAGCACGACGTGTCGCTGGCGTACGGTGGCGTGGCGGTGCCGGGAAAGGTTGCGTTGCGGCCTGACAAGCGTCCACGGCCCTTGGTATTGCGGGTGGCGGCTGGGGACTGTCTGACGATCAATCTGCAGAACCTGCTCGACTATCAGGCCAACCCGAACAAGCATGTCGAAGGGGTGGAAGGTGAGGAAAATCCCAATGCGATCGACGCGTTCAAGGTCGATGAGCAAGTGGCTGACCGCCACATCGGTTTCCAGGTCAACGGCCTGCAAGCGGTCAACAGTATCGATGACATTTCATCGTTCACCGGGCGTAACCCCAACACCTTGATAGTGCCGGGTGCCAGCCGTTCCTACACCCTGTTTGCCGAGCGCGAGGGCGCGTTTGCCGTGAGCAGTCGAGGCGCCACGTTTGGTGGCGAAGGCGCGGCGGGCAACGTCGCCAACGGGCTGTTTGGTCAAGTGGTGGTGCTGCCCAAGGGTGGCCGCAGCTATCGCAATACGCTGAGCGAAGAAGAAATGCGCCTGGCCACCAGCGGGCGCACGCCGGCCGGGCAGCCGATTGTCGATTACCAGGCGCGCTATCCGCAGCGCGAGCCGTGGCTGCGCGAAGGCAAGGCCGGCACGCCGATCATCAACATGGTCGACGGCAACGAAATCATCTCCAGTGAAAGTGACGCGATCGTGATGGGCAGCAACGCCGACGGCAGCTTCCCGCCCAGCACCTATCCGCTGGAGTCGGTGGGCAAACGCAACCCGGCGATTCCCAATCGATTGGAGCCGTTCCGCGATTTCGCTTCGCAATTCCAGGATGAAACCGCCGCCACCCAGGCATTCCCCGCCTATTGGGCCGACCCGGTGATGGCCCATGTCCTGGAACCGACCCGCGATTCGTTCATGATCAATTACGGCTCCGGCGGCATGGGCGCCGAAGTCGTCGCCAATCGCCTGGGTGTCGGGCCGATGCACGATTGCCTGTCCTGTGCCTATGAGGAATTTTTCCTCAGCTCGCACACCGTTGGCGACGTCGCTATGCTGGTCGACGTACCGGCCAACGCCGGGCTGGAAAACATCGCTCCCGGGCAGACCCCGAACGCCGATCAGATTGGCGTGAAGGCGACCATGGCGCTGTTCCCGTCCGAGCCGTCGAACGTCAATCACAGCTATATCGGTGACTTCGTCAAGTTTCGCAATACCCACAACGGTCACGAGCAGCACATCTTCCACCTGCACGGCCATCAATGGCTGTTCAACCCCAACGACGACAACTCCGATTACGTCGACGCCCAAGGCATCGGTCCCGGTGCCGGTTACACCTATGAAATCGCCAATGGCGGTTCAGGCAACCGCAATCGGGTAGCGGGCGATGCAATCTATCACTGCCACTTCTATCCGCACTTTGCCCAAGGCATGTGGGCGATGTGGCGGGTGCATGATGTGTTCGAAGAGGGCACCCGGCTCGACGTTTCGCAGCAAGGCGCCGATGGCTATCACAGCGAACCGTTTGCCCTGCGCAGCGGCAAACCGGCGGCCGGCGCGCGCGCCTTGCCGGACGGCGAGATCGTCGCCGGCACACCGATTCCGGCGATCGTGCCGCTGCCAGGCAAAGCCATGGCGCCGATGCCGGGCAAAGTCGTGGTCGTGCCGAAAATCGGTGAAACCCTGATCGCCGGCCATGATGACGAGGATGATGAAGAAGAGGGCGATGATGACGGTGAGCACCATGGCGGCAACGCTGGTGGTCAAGCCATCGGCTCCCTGGCGCTGGTCGATCGCAGCGAAGCCAACCGCAATGCCGACGGCAGCCTGAAAAACCCTGGTTATCCGTTCTGGATCGGCGGCATGGAAAGCTCGGTCGGCCAACGTCCGCCAACCCCGCCACTGGACATGCTCGACGCGGCCACCGCGCAATCGCTCAAGGCCAGCGGCAAGGCGCTGTGGGCCAACCTCGACCCGGCGCAGTCCGGTGGCTGGGACGGCGGCCTGCAACGGCATACTCTCGACGGCGTGGCGGCCGGAGGCGAGGCGCATACGGTGACCACTTCGCTGGACTTCTCCAAGGAAGTGGTGCGGGCCAAACCAATCTACATGCCGGAGGAGGGCACCGAGGTCGAACAGGCGGCGATGGCCTTCCACGCGAAAAAGGATCACCCCAGCTATGCCTTGCTGCCCGGTAATCAAGTGGTAGCCAAGGCTTTTCGTACCAACGGCGCCTTGCCGATGGCCGGCGCGCCTTACTACGAACCGTGCATGGACGACCGGCAGAAACGCCTGACCAACAGCGCCGGCAGCGGTGAATTCAACAGCGGCGAGCGCATCGATGGCCTGTCGTTTGTCGGTGCCTCGACGTTCACCGCCGACCGGCCACGGATCTACAAGGCCGCCAATATTCAGTTCGACGCGGTGTACAACAAAGTCGGTTATCACTTCCCGCAGGCACGCATTCTCGCGCTGTGGGAAGACGCCTGGCCGGTGATCACCAAACAGCGTCCGCCAGAGCCGCTGGTGATGCGCATGAACACCTTCGACTGCGTGCAGTACCAGCAAACCAACCTGGTGCCGGCCACGTACGAGATGGACGACTATCAGGTGCGCACACCGACCGACGTGATCGGTCAGCACATCCACCTGCCAAAGTGGGACCTGACTTCGGCCGACGGTTCTTCCAACGGCTGGAACTACGAGGACGGCGTGCTTTCCCCGGGCGCTGTGCAGGAACGCATTCACGCCATCCGTGCGTTCAACCAGTGCGAAGGCACGGACCCGCGCGACGGTACTCAAGCCTGCCCGAAAGCCAAGGCACACCCGTTCTTTGGTCAGTACGGGCGGGCTGACTGGGTTGGCGCGCGCACGGCGATGCAGCGCTGGTTCGTCGACCCGGTGGTGAACATCAAAGGTGTTGATCGCGGCCTCGGCACGATCTTCACCCACGACCACCTCGGCCCATCGACGCACCAGCAGATCGGGCTGTACGCCACGGTGCTGGCGGAACCGGCTGGTTCGACCTGGTTGCACGCCGAGACTGGCGAGCCGTTGTACAGCGGCGCGCGTCAGGACGGCGGGCCGACGTCGTGGCAAGCGGTGATCAACACCGGTGACCTCGATGGCGACGGCAAGAACGACAGCTTCCGCGAGTTCTTCCTCGAATACAGCGACTTCCAGCACGCCTATGAAGCCGGCGTCTACGTCGGTGCCGGACCCAATGGCGTGCCCAATGCGCAAGCGTTCCCGGCCACCGCCGACAGCTTCCGCTACGCGATCAATCCGCCGGTGCGCAACAACGCCAGCACTCTGCTTGAAGGCGTGCTGGAAGTGCAGGGCGGTCAGGTGCCGGGCTGTCCGAGCCGGCCGTGTCCGCAGGCGATTTCGGTGGATGACCCGGGCATGTTCGTCGTCAATTACCGCAACGAGCCGCTGGCCCTGCGCGTGTACGACCCGAACAAAGTCGGCCCGGATGGCAAGCGCGGCATGCAGGCCGACGGCCTCGGTGGTGATCTGTCGTTCGCCATGCAAAGCCGTACCGACCGCGCAATTCCGGCGATGAACCTGGCGCCGAATCTGCTCACCTCGGCCACCGGGCCCACCGGCGGTACCACGCTGTTCCCGCCGCACATCAACAAGGGCGGTGCCGAACCGGGCGATCCGTTCACGCCGATGCTGCGCACCTACACCGGCGACAACGTGCGGCTGCGGGTGCATGCCGGGGGCCATGAGGAGGAACACAACGTGACCCTGCATGGCGTGAAATGGCTGCAGAGCGGTTCCGGTTTCGGCAACAGCTCCAACTCGGGCTGGCGCGCCTCGCAGATGATCGGCATCTCCGAACAGATGGGCTTCATCGCGCCGGTGTCGATGCTCTCCAGCTCGGCAGCGACCACGGGCGACTATCTGTACTCGATGGACGCGTCGATCGAGGGTTACTGGAGCGGTATCTGGGGCGTGATGCGCAACTACACCGCCAAACGCAATGACCTGTTTGCGATTCCCAACAACCCAAGCCCAGCGGGCATGCGTAACACGGTCGCTTTCGATGGCAGTTGCCCGCGCTATGGCGCCAACCCTAACGGCATTGGCACCCGGCCCACTGTGCAGCGCAACTATGAAGTGGTCGCCGCGCTGGCCAACGACATTCTCGGCAATGCCTTGGGCCTGACCATCGGCGATTCCGCAGGACTCGGCCAGCATGTCGGCGGGCCGCTGAACCCGGCCGGTGGCACCCTGGTGCTGAACTCGCGCGCGGTGAGCATTCCACAAGTCACGGTGACCGATCCGGAGGACGGCGAAACCATCACCATCGGCGGTCAGAGCGGGCCGTTGCATGACCCGACTGCGATTCTGTATGTGCGCAAAGCCGATCTGGATCCGGTCAGCGGCAAGCTCAAACCCGGCATCCCGGTCGAGCCGCTGGTGCTGCGCGCAGCAGCGGGGGATTGCATCAATATCACCCTGGAAAACCGTTTGCCGAGCGTGATGCCTGATCTGACTCAGACCGCTGTCATGCAGGGGATGGTCAAGCGCGACCGCAACAGTGGTCTGGGCTCGACCACCTTCAGCAACAACCTGATGCGGCCGTCCAGCCACGTCGGTCTGCACGCGCAACTGTTGGCCTACGACATCACCAAATCCGACGGTGCCAACGTCGGCGCCAACCCGATCCAGACCGTGCCACCGCGCGGCGGCAACAGTGGCGCGTATCCGACCCGGACCTATCAGTACTACGCCGGGCATCTGGAGCGTGAAGGCAAACCGGTGACGCAGTTGGGCCGCAGTGTCGACAACATCAACGCCACGGCGGTGGAGTTCGGCGGCTTGAACATCACCCCGGCGGACGTGATCAAGCAGCCGCAAAAAGGTCTTGGCGCAGCGATGAGCATCCTGCCGATCGGCGCGACCTGGGTTGACGATGTACGCAAGGTCAACGCCACGGTCACCGCGCCGGGGCAAACCAGCTACCGCGATTTTGCGATGGTCTGGCACAAGGCGCTGAACACTCGTTGGGCCAATGGCCGGCCTGTCGAGGGCATTGCGGCTGAAGGCTTGGGTGTGCCGACCGATCCGCAGGACAACTCGAGCATGGCGATCAACTACAAGACCGAACCGCTGTGGTATCGCTTCGGCCTCGCGCCTGACGCACCGTTCGGGCATGCCGACGGCGCCGGTTACGGCGATATGGCCAACGCGCACATGGCTTACAGCAATGCGCTGATCGGCGGCGATCCGCAAACACCGGTGCTCTACGCGAAACCGGGGCAACCGTTGCGCACGCACATTCTGATGCCCAGCGGCGGCAGTCGTGGCAGCACCTTCCAGCTCGACGGACATGTCTGGTCGGTCAACCCGTTCCAGGCCGAGAAGAGCGACACCGGCGGTTATCCGATGGGCTCGCCGGGCGTCGGTTCGGTGCGCTTCGGCTACAACCCGATGTCGATGTACATCGGCGCCCACGAAAGCATCCTCCCGGCGGCGCACTTCAGCTTCATGATCCCCAGCGCCGGCGGCAGCAACGCGATACCGGGCGATTACCTGTTCCGCGACTACGGCGCCTACGGCAACACCTCGGGATTGTGGGGCTTGCTGCGCGTCACCAACGAAGCGGAACCGGCACCGCAGGGGCAGTAGGCACATACGCAAGGCCTGTGAATGCAAAACCCTGTGGGAGCGAGCCTGCTCGCGAATGGGAGCAACTCGGTTTTTTAGGCGTGACGCTGGAGACGCCTTCGCGAGCAGGCTCACTCCCACAGTGGGCAATGGTGGCAGTGAGGGAGTGGGATGGATGCAAATCCCTTGTGGGAGCGAGCCTGCTCGCGAATGGGGGCAACTCGGTTTCGAGGGTGGCGCTGGAGACGCCTTCGCGAGCAGGCTCGCTCCCACAGTGGGCAATGGTGGCAGTGAGGGAGTGGGATGGATGCAAATCCCCTGTGGGAGCGAGCCTGCTCGCGAATGGGGGCAACTCGGTTTTTTAGGCGTGACGCTGGAGACGCCTTCGCGAGCAGGCTCGCTCCCACAGTGGGCAATGGTGGCAGTGAGGGAGTGGGTTGGATGCAAATCCCTTGTGGGAGCGAGCCTGCTCGCGAATGGGAGCAACTCGGTTTCGAGGGTGGGACTGTGAAGACGCCTTCGCGAGCAGGCTCGCTCCCACAGTGGGCAATGGTGGCAGTGAGGGAGTGGGTTGGATGCAAATCCCTTGTGGGAGCGAGCCTGCTCGCGAATGGGAGCAACTCGGTTTCGAGGGTGGCGCTGAAGACGCCTTCGCGAGCAAGCTCGCTCCCACAGTGGGCAATGGTGGCAGTGAGGGAGTGGGATGGATGCAAATCCCTTGTGGGAGCGAGCCTGCTCGCGAATGGGAGCAACTCGGTTTCGAGGGTGGCGCTGAAGGCGCCTTCGCGAGCAGGCTCGCTCCCACAGTGGGCAATGGTGGCAGTGAGGGAGTGGGATGGATGCAAATCCCTTGTGGGAGCGAGCCTGCTCGCGAATGGGGGCAACTCGGTTTCGAGGGTGGCGCTGTGAAGACGCCTTCGCGAGCAGGCTCGCTCCCACAGGGGGCGGTGTTTTGCCAGATGAAGAGGTAGGGGAGTGCTAGATGAACAGGAACATCAACATCATCGGTATTTGTACGCTGGCCATGGCCGGGTCGTTGCTGACGCTGAGTGACATTGCGCTGGCGCAAACCGGGGCCGGTCAGACGCTGAACCGCGACGGCGTGGCGGTGGACTTCAATCTCAAGCCACTGGCCGTCGACGGCAAACTGCGCGAAGGCGAATTCGCCGATGTGCAGTTTCGCGTGACCGACAGCGCTTCCGGGCAGGCCTTGTCCGGTGTGGCGCCGGGGGCGTGGATCGATGCGCAAACGGTCGCCGCTGATCAGGCCCAGGGCCGCGATCAGAGCTGCAAGGCGCGCGTCGGCGTATTCCTCAAATCCAACATCGGCGCGCGCCCGTTGCTCGACCTCAATAGCTATTTCCTGCTGGTCATGAACCGTGATGCCAGCATCGCCGTGGTCGATCCCTCAGTGTCGGTCGGCGGCATCACCAGCACCCTGGCGCGGATCGAGCTCAAGCAACCGCCGATGGATTGGGTCACGCCCACCGACAACAAACGTGTATTCGTGTCGATGCCCACCGCCGGCGAAGTGGCGGTGATCGACAGCGAGCAGTTCAAGGTGCTCGATTCGATCAAGGCTGGCAGCCAACCGGTGCGCGTCGCGCTGCAACCGGACGAACGCCTGCTCTGGGTCGGCAATAACGCCAGCAAAGGCGAAGACTCCGGCGTCACAGTGATCGACAGCCAAAGCCTCAAGCCGCTCAAACATCTGCCGACCGGCCGTGGCCACCATGAAATCAGCTTTAGCAAGGACAGCCGTTTCGCCTTTGTCAGTAACCGCGACGACGGCACGTTGAGCGTGATCGACAGCGCCAGCCTGGCCATCGTCAAGCAGGTCAGAACCGGCTCCCACCCTTTGTCGGTTGCCTACTCGGCATTGTCCGGCGCGGTGTATGTGGCAGACGGCAAGGACGGCACCGTCACGGTGATCGACGCCAACAGCCATGCCGTGCGCCGGGTGATTACGTTGCAGCAAGGCCTCGGTCCGATGGGTTTCAGCGCTGACGGGCGTTTCGGCGTGGTGCTCAACACCCTGGCGAACCGCGCCAGTGTGATCGACGCGGCTACTGATACGGCGATCCATGACCTCGAAGTCTCCGCCGAGCCCTACCAGGTGGTGTTCACCCAAGCCTATGCCTACGTGCGCGGACTGGCCTCGCCCAAGGTCAGCATGATCAATCTGGCTTCGCTGGGCGAGGGTCGACAGGCCATCATCCAGAGCTTCGAAGCCGGCCCGCAACCACCGCGCATGGCCGGTGATTTGCCGCTTGCGTCGAGCCTTGCGGTATCGCGCGACGACAACGCGGTGTTCGTCGTCAACCCGGTGGACAACACCACTTATTTCTACGCCGAAGGCATGAACGCGCCGATGTCCGGCTATCCCAATCGTGGCCAGATCGCCCGCGCAGCCATGGTTATAGACCGCAGCCTGCGCGAGGTCTCGCCGGGGCTTTACAGTGCCCGGGTGAAACTGCCGCCAGCCGGGCGTTTCGATGTGGCGTTCCTGCTCAATCAACCGAACATCATTCACTGCTTCAGCGCGCTGATCGAGGTCGATGGCGCGGTTGCAAAACAACTCGGTCAGCCGAAGGTCGAGTTTCTTCTGGACAAGACCACCGCCGCGCTCAACGACCCGTACGTGGTGCGGTTCCGCATTGTGCAAGGCAAGCAGAAACAACAGCGCAGCGGTGTGAAAGACGTGCAATTGCGCTATTACCTGGCGCCCACCTCTCACCCGCGTGAGGTCGCCGCGCAGGAAGTCGCCGACGGCGTGTATGAAGCGCCGATCACCCTCGACCGCAGTGGCGCCTGGTACCTGCATGTGCGTGCAGCGTCGCTGGGGGCCGGTTTCGACGACAACACATTTGCCAGTGTTCGGGTAGCCCCGGGCCAGACGCGCTGAAGAGGAGTTTGAACATGAACCGATTTGCATCCAGTGGTGTGCTGACCCTGTGTCTGTTGAGCGTCGGTATCCAACAGGCCCAGGCCCATTCCGCAGACGAGCATGCCGGGCATACGGCGCCGCCACGCAGCAGTCAGGAGCACGCCCAGGTGAAGTTTGCCAACGTGCCATTGCTCGACCAGGATGGTAAGAGCGTGCGCCTTGAGCCGGATCTGGTGCAGGGCAAGATTGTCGTCATGAGCTTCATCTACACCAGTTGCACCACGGTGTGCCCGGTGGTCTCGTCGATCATGGGCAAGGTGCAGAAACAACTCGGTGCACGGGTCGGCGATGAGGTGCAACTGGTGTCAATCAGCATCGACCCCCAGCGCGACGACCCCAAGCGCCTGCAGGAATATGCCCGCAGCTTTCAGCAGGGGCCGGGGTGGAGCTGGCTGACCGGCTCGCCTCAGTCGATCAATGAAACCCTCAAAGGCCTCGGCAGTTTCAGCGGCGACTTCAAAAGCCACCAGCCGCTGATTCTGGTCGGCGATGGCGACAATCGTCACTGGACGCGCTACTACGGTTTCACCGATCCGGCGCTGCTCAGCAAGGAAGTGGAAAAGCTCAGCGGTCTGCGCACCCATGCCAGACACACCGCCATCGCCATGGAGCATCGGCCATGAGAATGCTCGACTGGATTTCGCTGAGCGTGTGTTTCTGGATTTTCAGCAACGTCGCGTTTGCCCACGAAGGCCACGCGCCCGACGCCCCGACGACCGTTGTCGCCGCACCGGCCAAAGGCACTCACGACGCACAGGCCTGGTTTACCGACACGCCGTTGCAGGATCAGAACGGCCAGACCTTGCGCTTCTACAGCGACGCCTTGCAGAACCGCGTGGTCCTGCTCAACGTGATTTTCACCAGTTGCAACGATGCCTGCCCGCTGATCACCCGCAAGCTCAAGGAAGTCCGCGAGCTGTTGGGTGACAAGGCTGACGGGATCACCTTCATTTCCCTTACCAGTGACCCGCTGCGCGATACGCCGGCGGTGCTCAAGGCTTACACCTTGAAGCAGGGTTCCGATGACCCTCATTGGCTTTTTCTCACCGGCGACAAGGCACAGATGGACCTGGTGCTGAGTCGCATCGGCCAGATCGTGCCAACCCCGGAGCAGCACTCCACGCAGCTGATCGTCGGCGACGTCGCCAACAAACGCTGGAGCAAGATCCGCCCCGATGCCCCGGCCGCCGCCATTGCCCAGCGCTTGCAGTTGCTGACAATGCCTGTGGCCGGCCGCTGAGCCTGCGCCATGAACCTTGGCCGCTCACTCGCCCTGATTCTGCTCCTTGGCATCAACGTTGGCGCCACAGCCCAGCCGCTGACGCTTGAGGAGGCGGCCGGCAAGCGCTTGTACCGCGAAGGGCTGTCGGACAGCGGCGAGCCAGTCATGGCGCGCGTGGGCGCGGCGGACGTGGCGCTGCCGGCGACCAGCCTGCCATGCGCCAATTGCCACGGCGCCGATGGCCTCGGACGGCCTGAAGGTGGTGTGCGTCCACCGCCACTGAACTGGGCGCGGCTGACCAGCATTTACGGTCAGCAACAGGTCAACGGTCGGCGCTACCCGGCCTACACCGAAACCAGCCTGGCAAGGGTCATCGAACTGGGCCGCGATCCCGCAGGCAATCGCCTCGACCCGAGCATGCCGCGCTTCGTCCTGTCGATGAAGGACCAGCGCAACCTCACCGCGTACCTCAAACGGCTCGCCGACGAGCGCGACCCCGGCCTCGACAACGAAACCTTGCACCTGGGTACCTTGCTGCCCAGCCAGGGGCCGTTGGCCGAGGAGGGCATGACGGTGGCAGCGGTGCTCAACGGCAGTGTCGCGCGGATCAATCAGGCGGGCGGAATTCACGGCCGGCAGGTGCGTTTGACAGTGATCGATCCCGGTCCGGATCGCAGCAGTGCCGAACTGGCCTTGCGCCAATTGATCGAGCACGAGCAAGTGTTCGCCTTGATCGCGCCGCTGGCGCCGGCCCTCGACAGCGAATTGGCGACGCTGCTGGAACAGGCGGGCGTGCCGCTGATCGGTCCGTTATCGATGCCTGGCGCCCTGCAGAACAGCGTGCAGATTTTCGAGCCGTTGCCCGGGCTGCGCGAGCAGTTGCTGGCCTTGGCCGATTACGCCACGGGCAGCTTGCGGGTGTTGCAGGGGCCGACCCTGATTGCCTATCCCGATGACCCGTTACAGGCGCAAGCGGCGCGAAGCCTCGGTCAATATCTGCAGGGGCATGGCTGGGAAAAAGTCAGCTTGCAAACCTACGACCCGGCAGCCGAGCAACTGCCACTGGGTTCGCGCTCGGTGTTCTATCTGGGCAGCGGCGGCGGTTTCAGTCGCTTGGCCACGCGCCTGCGTAACGCCGGCCAGGTGCCGTATCTGTTTGCCGTCTCGAGCCAGGTCGCCGGCGATCTGCTGCAAGTGCCGGAAGGCTTTTCCCGGCGCGTGTTTCTCGCCTATCCCTTCGTGCCCAGCGACTGGACGCAAAGCGGACGCATGGCGTTGTCGACGTTGCGTGAGGGGCAAGGCCTGGGCGCGCAACATGCGGTGCTGCAGGTTGGCGCCTACGCCTCGATGTTGTTGCTCGGCGAAGGCATGAAGCAGGCCGGCCGGGATGCCAGCCGGGAAAAATTTGTCGCCGCTCTCGAAGGCCTGCACGATTTCGACACCGGCCTGACGCCGCGCCTGAATTTCGGTCCCGGGCGACGCCTGGGCTTGAACGGCGCCCATGTGGTGACGGTGGATTTGCCCGATCAGCGCTTCTATCTGGTGGCGCCGTATAAACCGATTGTTGCCAGCCCCTGACGGAGGCTCCGCTCATGAAGCTCATAACCCTGATGTGGTTGCTTATCTGCTGTTTGCCGGCAGCGTGGGCCAACAACGGGCCGGCGGCGGCGCGGGTCAATGGCGAGGAAATTTCGCAGTTTCGTCTTGAGCGTTATTTCGCCGAATACCTGGAAGATCAGGGCCGCGCCGTGGCGAGCATTCGTAATCCCAAGGCCTACAGGCAACTGCGCCGGGCTGCGCTGGATGCGCTGATCGACCGCGAGCTGCTGTGGCAGGAGTCACGCAAACGCGGTGTGCGCATCGACGCGCAAACGTTGCAGCAACAGATCAATCAGACCCGCACCGCACTTGGCGGCGCTGAGCTCTTCAGCCGGCGGTTACAGGAAGCCGGTTTCGACGAGGCGTCGTACCGCGATTACCTGCGCCGTGAACTGGCCGCGCAACAAATGTTTGCCGAATTGCTGCGCCAGCGTTTCACCCGCACGCAGCAAATGCTGATCAAGGTTGCGCCGGATGCCGATGCCACCACCCAGGCACAAGCGCAGCTACGCTTGATACAGATGCGAGCGTCTATCATTGCCTCGGCGGGGTTCGTCAGCGCAACGGTGCGCTCACCGTTCGGCTGGCACCTGATCTATCTGGAGAACCACTGGGAGGCGAGCGATGTCCCACATAGGCAAGGGCTGGAATCAGTCGGGGGCGAACGCGCGCGACAGCAACAGGCCCAGGCTCGTCGTCAGGTGCTCGCACAATTGCGGGCGCAGAACAGGATCGAACGAATTGACGACGATTGAAGCTGCCCCCCCAATAGTGGGGAATGGCTTCGATGCCCATTCAGGTGCTTCCCCGTTTCTGGGGAACGGGGGACCGGGACGAGCGGGCATTGTCATTGAATTCAAGGGCATGAAGACTTAAAAATACTGGCATTGCGCCTGGCATGAAGTGTGCGTTACCGAGAGTAAGGCACACTCCACCAGACCCGGGCTCAAGGTTTCATCTGCCGGATCTGCTGCTTCAAGGAGTCGACCTTGGTTAACAAAGTACTGGTTGTCGAAGACGAACAGCTGCTTGCACAGAACCTTCAGGATTATCTGTCGGCGCAAGGGCTGGACGTCCGGATTGCACATGACGGAGCGACGGGTATCGGTTCGGCCGAAGCGTTTGCTCCCGACGTACTGGTGTTCGATTACCGCTTGCCCGATATGGAAGGTTTTGAGGTGCTCGACGCCGTCCGCCAGAACAGGACGTGCCATTTTGTGCTGATAACGGGTCACCCGACCGCCGAAGTCTGTGAACGGGCGCGGCAACTGGGGGTCAGCCACATCCTGTTCAAACCGTTTCCCTTGGCGGAACTGGCCCGAGCTGTCTGCGACCTTTTAGGCATCAAGCGTGAAGCGAAACCCGGTGCGAGCCCTTCCGAAGGGTTTGTCGAACGACGCCAGAGCAGGACCGAGAGCTTCCCGTTGCAGTTGTACGATGGCAGTTGGGTGTTGGCGGATCGGCGACGAAGTCGCGCGACGGCCATGGCACCGGACGACGATCAGATGCTCACCGGGGAGTAATGGCGCGATCAGACGTTCCGGCACTAGCCGCCAGAGTTTGCCGCGCCGACAGGGCTTCAGGCCCCGGTTGGAGAGCAAGCCATGGAACGTCTGTCCGTTGTCGTCGAATCACCGCAGGCGCAGACCGCTGCAGAGCGGTTTACCTGCGAACAGCTGGCTCAGGCCCGGGCACGGGCCGCCACCTCCGGTGAACGCGTCCTCGATGCGCTCGCAGTGCTCTGCGAATTGGCGCCGATGCCGTTCATTGATTGCCTCGGCGCCACCCTGCATTACCCGGTGCTGGCCACCGACAACCTGTTTCAAGCGACGCCGGTATTCGACCGGGTCACCCTTGCACAATGCCTCAAACGTGAATTCATCCTGCTGCGCCATAACGACGAAGTCATTGGCGTATTCGCCGACCCTTTCGAGTCGGCGCGGCTGGCCTGGATAGACGACTGCCTGCACGGCGCGCCGCTGTATCTGGTCCACGCCGATGACCTCAAGGCCTATCTGGCCCGCCATGAAGAAAGCTTCCACGCCGTCGACTCGCTGAATGCCCAGGGCGACACCCATCACGAAATCGACACGCTGCAAAGCCTGTCGCTGACGAGTATCAGCGAAGACGCCAGCAGCGTGGTGAAACTGGTCAACTCGACCCTGTACGACGCGCTGAAGATGCACGCCAGCGATATCCACCTCGGCACCACCGGCAACGGCCTGGTGATCAAGTACCGCATCGACGGCGTACTCAACAACATCAGCAAGATCCAGGGCTGCGAGTTCGCCGAGCAGGTGATCTCGCGGGTCAAGGTCATGGCCGAGCTGGACATCGGCGAAAAACGCGTGCCGCAGGACGGGCGCTTCAAGATCGGCATCAGTGGCCGGCAGATCGATTTTCGTGTGTCGATCATGCCGAGCATTTTCGGTGAGGATGCGGTGCTGCGGGTGCTCGACAAACAGGATCTCGCCGACAAGGTCTGCGGCGTGCAATTGCAGGCGCTGGGTTTTGAAGACGAAACCCTGCGCCAGCTGCGCCGCCTCGCCGCCGAGCCCTACGGCATGGTACTGGTGACCGGCCCGACCGGCAGCGGCAAGACCACCACGTTGTACGCGATGATCACCGAGATCAACCACGGCGTGGACAAGATCATCACCATCGAAGACCCGGTCGAATATCAACTGCCGGGGGTGCTGCAAATTCCGGTCAACGAGAAAAAAGGCCTGACCTTCGCCCGTGGTCTGCGCTCGATCCTGCGCCATGACCCGGACAAAATCATGGTCGGCGAAATCCGCGACCCGGATACCGCACAGATCGCCGTGCAATCGGCGCTCACCGGTCACCTGGTGTTCACCACCATCCACGCCAACAACGTCTTCGACGTGATTGGCCGCTTCACGCAAATGGAAATCGACCCCTACAGCCTGGTCTCGGCGCTCAACGCCATTCTTGCTCAGCGCCTGATCCGCCTGGTCTGCACCCGTTGCAGCGCACCGGTCAGGCCGAGCGATGAAGAGTTGCGCGCCTCGGGCCTCGACCCGCAAAAAGTCGAGCACTACCACTTCGTCCATGGCAAGGGCTGCGGCCACTGCCGGGGCAGCGGTTATCGCGGACGCACGGCGATTGCCGAGTTGCTGCACCTGGACGACGAACTGCGCCAGATGATCGTCGAGCGCCAACCGATCACTCAAATCAAAGCCCTGGCCTGCGCCCGTGGTTTGCGCCTGCTACGCGAATCGGCGCTGGAGTTGGTAGAGCAGGGGCGCACCACGCTGGAGGAGATCAATCGTGTCACTTTTATCGCGTGAGCGTTTTATCGCAGTGCTCGGTGCCAGCGGTGTTGGCCTGGGGCAGCGGCGGGGCAGCGAAACCCTGTGGCTGGGCAGCGTCGGTTACATCGACGAAGGCTTCCAGAGCTACGCGGTGGCGCTCGACACCCTCGATCGCTTGCTCGGTGAACACGCCCGCGCCGGCGCCGAAGTCAGCGTGGTGATTTCCGGCCACTTCAGCCGTTTCTGCCTGGTGCCGTGGAGCGCGCAGATCAGCAGTCCTGAAGAACTGCGCGGCTTTGCCCGACTGTGTTTTGAAGATCTGTTCGGTGCGGCGAATCAGGCGTGGAGTCTGGTGCTGTCCGCCGAACCGGCCGGTTACGATCGCATCGCCAGCGCCTTGCCGCAGGATTTGCTCGATCGCTTGCGCACACTGGTCAGCACTCGCGGTCTGCGCCTGCGCTCGGTGCAACCGTATTTGATGTCGGCGTTCAACCGTTTCGACAAAAGCCTGGATGCCGGCGATTTCCTGTTCGTGGTGGCCGAGCCGCAACGCAGTGTGTTGTTGCTCGCAAGGGAAGGGCGCTGGGCCAGTGTGCGCTCGGTCGGCGGCAGTGACAGCGATGGCGCGCTGAGTGCGTTGATCGGTCGCGAACGGCAGTTGCAAGCCTCGACCAGCGAGCGCGCCTTCACCGTTTACCTGCACGCGCCAGCCCGCCTCGATGCGCAGCCAGACTTGCCGGGAGTGCAATTGTGCAGCCTTGAAGACGCCTCGATGAACGTGCGTGACGGCTTGTATGTCATGTCCCGGGCGGTGGCCTGACATGCGCGCGCTCAATCTGGATTTTCAGCCGCGGCCACGTTCCTGCCCGTTGGGCTGGGGGCTGCTCGGCGGCGGTGTGGTGCTGGCGCTGCTGTGCCTGGGGGTACAACAGCATCTCGATGGCCAGTCGGAACAACAGCAAGGTCACTTGCAGACGACCCAGCGCCAGCTCACTGGCGATAACAGCAGCAAGAGCACGTTAAGCCCGGCAGAAACCCGCGAGCAGGCGCAGAACCTCGCCGAAATGCGCAAGGTTTCCCAGCAACTGCGGCGCCCCTGGGAACGTCTCTTCGCCATGCTCGAAGCGCTGCCACGCGATGACGTCGCGCTGCTGAGCCTGACCCCGGATGCGCGCAAGGGCCAGGTGCGCATCAGTGCCGAAGCGCGGGATCTGCAAGCCATGCTCGATTTCCACAAGCGCCTGGAGGCCAGTGACGAGCTGTCCGACGTGTCGCTGCTGAGCCACGAGATCGTCGTCAAATCGCCGGAACAACCGGTGCAATTCAACCTGTCGGCGACCTGGGAGACAGGCGATGCGAATCCCTAGACTGATCGTCCACGAATACTTGCAGGGCCTTGGTATTCCGGGCCTGGCCGGGCTGGCGCTGTTACTGGTTGCACTGGCCTGGGCGCTTGCTGGGTTGGTGCCTGGGTGGCAGTCGTTGCAGCAGCTCACGTCACAGACGCAGGAGGCGAGCGACTATCTCGCCCAGGTCGAAGACGGCAGCATCGCGCCGCCCGTGGTGCCGCAGCGTCAGCTTGATGACTTTCGCAACAAGCTGCCGGCGCAACCGCAGGCTACCGTGGCGATCGATCGCATCTATGCGCTCGCGGCGCAGGAACACATCACCCTGGCGCGTGGCGAATACGCCCTTGGCGTCGACCCGAAAACCAACTTGGCGCGCTATCAGATCCTCTTGCCGGTGCGTGGCAGTTATCCGCAACTGCGGCGCTTCCTGCACGCCTTGCTCGGGCAGTTGCCGGCGGTGGTGGTGGAAGACCTCGAATTGCAGCGCAAGAAGATTGGTGACACCGACCTCAACGGGCGGATCCGTTTGACCCTCTACCTGTCGAGGTCGTGATGAATACCAAGCGCGTGATCGGTTGGCTGGGGTTCTTCGGTGTGGCGGCGGCGCTGGCCTGGTTGCCGGAGTACTTCTCGCCAGGCGAAGACCCGGAATCGGTCGAAGTGGCCATCGCCACGCCGGTGCAATCTGCCAGTCATGGCGCCCAGGCAGCCAGGGTCAAGACAGCGCCAATCAAAGACCTGGGCCCGGCCGGCGACCTGTTCGCGGCCAAGACCTGGAAAGCCGCGCCGACCCTGGCCACCGTCACTGAAATTGCCGTCAACCCCGCCCCGGTGGCGCAAGCCCCGAGCCTGCCACCGCTGCCGTTTCAATTCGTCGGCAGGCTGCATGACCGCAGCGACGTGCAAGTGTTTTTGCAGAGCGGCGAGAAAATCTACGTCGTGCGCAACGGGGATGTGATCGACGATATCTGGAAGATCACCGGCATTTCCGAACTGGAACTGAGTCTGGTCTACCTGCCTTTGCATTTGTCGCAGACCCTGTCTGTGGGGAGCACGCAATGAACCGATCCCGTTTGCTGATGAGTGTCGGCCTGTGCGCCGGGCTGGCTGCCTGCAGCACCGCACAAGTGGCCAACAAGGAAGCCGCCGACCTGATTGAACAGGGGCAATACGAGGCGGGGCTGGCCCGAATAGAGGAGGGGTTGCGCGAAGACCCGCGTGACACCGAATTGCACCTGCTGCTCAACAGCGGCCGGGCCAAGGCAATCACCGCATTGCTGACCTCCGGCGACACCGACCGCGCACGGCGCGATTTCGCTTCCGCACGGCTCGCCTACAACCGCGTGTTGACCATCGAGCCGAATAACCGCCGTGCCCAGGATGCCCTGAAGCAGATGGACTATCTGCGCAGCATGGACGAGAAGCTTGAACTGGCCCGTGGCGACTTGCGTCGCGGCGACATCTACGGCGCCGACCGCCAGGTCAGACAGATCCTCGAACTTGACCCGAACAACGAAGGCGCGCTGGAGCTGCAGGGCAACATCCGTCTGGTGCAAAGCCGTAACGTCATCGTCTATCCGCAGTTGCGTACCAAGCTTGATCGCCCGGTGACCCTGGAGTTTCGCGACGCCAATCTCAAGACCATTTTCGAAGTGCTGTCGCAGGTTGCCGGGCTGAATTTCATCTTCGACAAGGACCTGCGCCCGGACATGAAAGCCACCATCTTCGTGCGGGACGTGCGCATCGAAGACGCGGTGACCCTGCTGCTGCAACAGAACCAGTTGCACCAGAAAGTGGTGAACGAAAACACCTTGCTGATCTACCCGGATTCGCCGCAGAAAGTGAAGGATTACCAGGAACTGGTGATGCGCACCTTTTACCTGACCAGTATCGACGCCAACACCGCGCTGAACATGGTGAAAACCATGCTCAAGACCCGCGACGTGTTTGTCGACGAACGCCTCAACACCCTGACCATGCGCGACACCGAGGACGCCGTGCGCATGGCCGAAAAACTCCTGCAGTCGCAAGACCAGTCCAATCCGGAAGTGGTGCTTGAGGTGGAGGTGATGGAAGTCGCCACCCAGCGCATTCTCGACCTCGGCCTGCAATGGCCGAACACCTTCGGCGTGGTCAACAGCGATGGCTCGGCGGTGACCCTGCTCGATCAGCTCAAAGGGATCAACTCCAGCCGCATCTCGATCTCGCCTTCGCCACAAGCCAAGATCAATGCGCAGGATAACGACATCAATACGCTCGCCAGCCCGGTGATTCGTGTGAGCAACCGTGAACAGGCGCGTATTCACATCGGTCAGCGGGTGCCGATCATCAGCGCCACGTCGGTGCCGTCGACTCAAGGCCCGGTGATCACCGAAAGCGTCACTTACCTCGACGTCGGTTTGAAACTCGAGGTGCAACCGACGGTGCATCTGAACAACGAGGTGGCGATCAAGATCGCCCTCGAAGTGAGTAACGCCACACCGCTGGAGCCGACCCGTCAGGGCACGATCCCGGTGCAGGTCGACACCCGCAATGCGCAGACGACGCTGCGCTTGCATGATGGCGAAACGCAAATTCTCGCCGGGCTGGTGCGCAACGACCACGGCGCCACCGGCAACAAGATTCCGGGGCTTGGCGATATTCCCGGGTTGGGTCGGCTGTTTGGCAGCAATAAGGACACCGTGGGCAAATCCGAGCTGGTGTTGTCGATCACTCCTCGGATCGTGCGCAATCTGCCGTACCAGAGCCCGTCGGACATGGAGTTCTCCACCGGCACCGAAACCAGCATGCACATTCAGGCCCCGGATCGTTCGCAGAGCTACGGGGTGCCGTCACCTGCCGCGCAGCCGCGTGCAGTCGGCGAATCGGCCGTGGCGACCACGCGTGTCACCGTCGAGAAGCCTTGATCATGAACGCCTCCCAACGCGGTTTCACCTTGATCGAGGTGGTGGTGACGCTGGCCCTCATCGGCCTGCTGGCAAGCATGGCCGCGCCGCTGACCGAGACCCTGGTGCGGCGTGGCAAGGAGCAGGAATTGCGCAATGCGCTGTATCAGATTCGCGATGCCATCGACGCCTACAAACGTGCGTTCGATGCCGGTTACATCGAGAAGTCGCTGAACAGCAGCGGCTACCCGCCGAACCTGAAAGTGCTGGTCGAGGGCGTGCGCGATGTGCGCAGCGCGAAGGGCGCCAAGTTCTATTTTTTACGCCGCATCCCGCGCGATCCGCTGGTACCGGCCAAACGTGACGATGAAGGGGGTTGGGGCCTGCGCGCCTACGACAGTCCGGCTCAGAATCCGCGCGATGGCGAGGACGTTTTCGACGTCTACTCCCACGCCCGGGGCAAGGGCCTCAACGGCATTGCCTACCGCGAGTGGTGAACCTCATGCGTCGGGAAAAAGGTTTTACCTTGCTGGAGCTGATGGTGGTGATGGCGATCATCGCCACGCTGATGACCATCGCATTGCCGCGCTACTTCAACAGCCTCGAAGCGTCGAAGGAAACCACGTTGCGCCAGAGCCTGTCGGCGATGCGCGAGGCGCTGGATCACTTCTACGGCGACACCGGCCGCTATCCGGATTCCATCGAGCAACTGATCGAACAACGTTACCTGCGTAATGCGCCACTGGACCCGATTACCGAACGCAAAGACCAGTGGGTGTTGATCGCACCGCCGGACGGCGTCGCAGGCGCAGTCGCCGATATCAAAAGCGGTGCTACCGGGAGGGCGCGTGATGGCAGCCAGTATTCCGAGTGGTAACCGCGCGCAGCAGGGTGGTTTTACCTACCTGGGCGTGCTGTTCCTGATTGTGGTGATGGGCATGGGGTTGGCCAGTGCCGGCGAGTTGTGGTCGACCACTGCGCGCCGCGACCGTGAACACCAGTTGCTCTGGGTCGGGACCCAGTATGCACAGGCGTTGCGCAGCTATTACCGCAGCTCGCCGGGGCTGGCGCAGTACCCGAAAGAACTGGCCGATCTGCTCGACGATCAACGTTTTCCCGAGGCGAAACATCACCTGCGTCAGCTCTACCCTGATCCGATCGGACAGGGCGAATGGGCGCTGCAACGCGGTTTTGACGGACGCATCACCGGTCTCAACAGCGCCTCGACCGAGGTGCCGTTGAAGCAGGCGGATTTCCCGACGCAATGGTCGGACTTCCAAGGTATGCAGCGTTATTCGGACTGGCAGTTCGTTGCCGAAAAAGCCTTCCTGGACGGCGCCAGCGGCCCGGCGAAAGGGCAGTCGAAGCAGCCCCAGGCATTGCAGCCATGACTCGCCACTGGTGGTGCGCGCTGGTCTTGATTCTTGCGGCTGGCGGCGCGAGCGCTGCTGAAGAGGACGAAATGATGGGCTTTATCGTCGACGACACGATCTCGCACATCGGCCACGACTTTTACTACTCGTTCAGTGAACGCCTGCGCGACACCAGCCCGATGGATTTCAACCTGGTGGTGCGCGAGCGCCCCGACGCGCGCTGGGGCAGCCTGGTGACCGTGGAATATCAGCGACGCCTGGTCTATCGGCGCTTCCTGCCGCCGAACACTGTGGAGCTCAAGGACGAGGCCTACGCGGCCGCCGACTGGGTTCGCCGCCAGGTTGTCCAGCGCAAGCTGGAGGCACTGTTGCAGGACACCACCGACCTTGAGAAGGACGAATTATGAACAACACAACGTTCTCACGGCGCAGCGGATTCTGGATCTCGGGGTTGTTGATCGGGCTCGCCAGCGCCGCCGCTGTCCAGGCCACTGAACTGGTCTATACGCCGGTCAACCCGTCGTTCGGCGGCAACCCGTTGAACGGCACCTGGCTGCTCAACAACGCTCAGGCGCAAAACGATCACGACGACCCGGACATCAAGAGCCGCTCGGCCGTGGCCGGGACTTCGGCACTGGAACGCTTCACCAGTCAATTGCAATCGCGGCTGCTAGGGCAGTTGCTGGACAACATCTCCACCGGCAACACGGGGAGCCTGTCCACTGACTCTTTTATCGTCAACGTCATCGACGACTCCGGGGCACTGAGCATTGAAGTGACCGATCGAGCGACCGGTGAGGTTTCGGAAATTCAGGTGAACGGCCTCAACCCATGACGGGCTGACGGTTCCGGGGAGTGACGGACATGAAAAAGATCATCGCATTAGGGCTGCTGTTGGCGACATTACAAGGGTGCAGTCTGCGTGAGCCGATGTCGGCCGAGCAGGACACCGAAACCCCGACCCTGACCCCCAGGGCCTCAACCTATTACGACTTGCTGAAGATGCCGCGACCCAAGGGGCGATTGATGGCGGTGGTGTACGGTTTCCGTGACCAGACCGGGCAGTACAAACCGACGCCGGCGAGTTCGTTTTCCACCAGCGTTACCCAAGGCGCGGCGTCGATGTTGATGGACGCGATGCAGGCCAGTGGCTGGTTTGTGGTGCTGGAGCGCGAAGGGCTGCAGAACCTGTTGACCGAGCGCAAGATTATTCGCGCGTCGCAGAAGAAGCCGAATACGCCGGTGAATATTCAGGGTGAGCTGCCGCCGTTGCAGGCAGCGAACATGATGCTCGAAGGCGGGATCATCGCCTATGACACCAATGTGCGCAGCGGTGGGGAAGGGGCGCGGTATCTGGGGATTGATCTGCAGCGTGAGTATCGGGTGGATCAGGTGACTGTGAACTTGCGTGCGGTGGATGTGCGCAGTGGGCAGGTGCTGTCGAATGTCATGACCAGCAAGACGATTTACTCGGTGGCGCGCAGTGCCGGGATTTTCAAATTCATCGAGTTCAAGAAGTTGCTTGAGGCTGAGGTCGGATACACGACGAATGAGCCTGCGCAGTTGTGTGTGTTGTCGGCGATCGAGGCGGCGGTGGGGCATATGGTGGCGCAGGGGATCGAGCGGCGGTTATGGCAGGTGGCGGGCGACAGATCGGTGCCTGGGCAGGATGATGTGTTGAATCGGTATCTGACGCAGAACAAGATTGACCCGGATGCCGAGTGAACGTGGCGGCCTTCGGGCCGACCAGGTTCTTGCCGATGTACCCAGTTCCCACTGTGGGAGCGAGCCTGCTCGCGAAGGCTATCTCTCAGTCACAGTTGCCATTGCGGATGTACCCAAATCCTTGTGGGAGCTGGCTTGCCAGCGATGGCGATCTATGAGCCGACCAATTCCCGCCGGTTGCACACATTCACTGTAGGAGCTGCCGAAGGCTGCGATCTTTTGACTTTGATTTTTTAAGATCAAGATCAAAAGATCGCAGCCTGCGGCAGCTCCTACCCGTGCGTATTTCAATTCGGGATGTTTAAAAGATGTTTGGATTTTGCAGAACCTTCCCACAAGGTTTTCAGGTTGTCCGTCGGACGTCCGGTCTCTAGCCTGTGTTCGTCGCTGCCAATTCAGTGACCGGGATTGGAAACCCCGACGTGAACCGAGCGCATTTGCGCTTTTCATGACGTATGCTTGCGCACCTTTATTGTGTGCACTCCGTTATGGCGGCTGTGCGCGGGAGACCTTCGGGTCAACCGGGTTCTCCGTTCCCCGGGTTTCCAGCCTGCGTACAGCTGCCACCTATTCGTTCGGAAACCGAATGGGCCAGCTTCACTTCAGGATCGGAGAATCACCATGAAAAAACCAACACCCAACCCCCCCGGAACCAGACACCAACACCACATCCCCCTACGCCTCGGTCGACATTAAAAACTCCACGAAGCCGCCGACCGCGCCCTCGATTTCTACCTCAACCCCACCGCCCACATCATGTCCAGCACCAACGAGCCGGAACCCATGTACCTCGCCAATCCCAGGTACAACACCGAGTCGCTGCTGGCCAACGCCAGCGAAACCCTTGGCTCCGCCAGCGAAATGCTCAGCAACTTCGCCGCCTCGCTGGAAACCTCACAGCGCAAAACCGCACTGGGCATCGCACAAGTCGTCATGCTGGATGAACTGGGCGTCAATCAAGCGCTGGATCACGTCGAGTTGAAGGATGGCTGATTGATCGTTCCCGCGCGCAGCAAAGGAATGCAGCCCTTGACGCTCTGCGTAAAATTCGCAAGTTGGAACGCGGAGCGTCCCGAGAGGCATTCCCCCGCAGAGCGTGGGAACGATCAAGAAAACCGTACCTCCACGGGAGGCACGGTTTCTTGTGTCGAGACGAGGAAGCGATCTTAACCGGGGTCGCGTCGAGGTACTCCTGACGCGCATGCAAGATGCTCACAATCTCAATGTGGTCCGCCACTTGATAAACGACGAGATAGTTGAGGCTTACCACAATCTCTCGAGTGCCGGGAGAGCGGCCTTTGCGATACAGGTGTGGATGCCAACAAAGCGCAGATGTAGCTTTCACGACGGACTTGTGAAGTGCAGTCGCCGCTTCAAAATTTCGCTCGCCAATGTACTTCAGGATTTTAGAGAGTTCGACCCGGGCCTTGGGTCGCCACTTAATCTGCGTCTGCGCTTTTGCGCATAGATTCCATCAAGGCATTCATTTCCTCCATCACTTGCTCATGAGGAATACTCGGACGCGGATCATCGAGAGAGGCCTGTACTTCGGCCCGAAACCAGCGGTCATAACTCGCAGCCTGCTCCTCGGGATCAAGATCCGAAAAAACCGGGCATAGTGGGTCGATCAAGGACGGGTCGATCATAGAACCTCCGGGTTTGGTGCCTCGAAGTCTATTCGTTAACGGTATCGCTGTCGTCGCTGTCTGGATGAATTGCATGTAGGCCAAGCTCCATGAGGATCAAGTTGTCCCGGCAAATCCTAGAGCCTGCACTTCCGACGGCCAACCGCCAGAACTTGTCAGAAAACTCCCCGAATTTCTGAAAACGTTCCGTTTTCCGTAGGACGAAACTCAAGCGTCAGCCCACAAAAAAACCGCGACCCCCCTCACCAGAGAATCGCGGCCCATCAACACCCAACCCCTACTGCTGCAAAACCGTTGCCTGGTTAGCCGACCCAAACTGCTGAATATTCGCCGTCTGCGTCATGCCACTCTGATCGACATTGGCAATGTTCCCCGTCCCGCCCTGGGTCACATACGCCACGTTCATCGTATCTGCCTGTTTAACCGTGATCATGTTGTCACTGCCATACAGCTGCGCGGTGTACGCCTGGTTGCCCGAGCCTGATTGATCGAACGATGAGCTGTTGCCGGTGCCATTCGAAGAACCCTGCACCAGGTTGCCCGTGCCGCGCTGATCCGAGATCAGAATGTTGTCACTGCCATTCTGATCAAAGTACAGCTCGTTATACGACTCGGCCTGACTGACCGTGGTCTTGTTGCCCGTCCCGGTCTGACTGGTGGTCATCACATGGCCTACGCCGTCCTGAGTGAAGCTGGCGATGTTGCCGTTGCCCGCCTGGCTGACGGTGGCGCGCTGGCCGCTGCCGAACTGACCGCCCGACTGCGGGCCTTTCCAGTTGCTGGCGTAGACTTTGTTGTCGTTGCCCACGGAGGTGGCATTGAGCACGTGGCTGTCGCCGTTCTGGTAAGTGAAGTGCACGTTGCCGTTGCCCACCTGATACAGCGCCAAAGTCGAGTTGACCGACTCGAACTGGTCGGCGTAGATCGCGTTGGCATTGCCGACCTGGGTGACGGCGGCGGCGTTGTTTTCGCCGAAGCTCTGGTCGACCACGGTTTCGTTGCTGTCGCCGTACTGGTTGACGGTGGCCTGGCTGGCGATTTGCGCGTCTTGCCAGATCTCAGTGCCGTTCAGGCTGCCGAACTGGTTGATGGTGATGTTGCCACCGGTGCCGTTGCGCTGATCGCCGTAGGCGTAGTTGCTTTCGCCGGCCTGGTTGATGCCGATCTGGCCGCCGTTGTGCAGCACTTGTTCAGCGGTGCCGTAGTTGGCGGTGCCGTATTGGGTGATCACCGAACTGTTGCCGGTGCCTTCATACAGTTGCTCGATGTTGGCTTCGTTGCTGTCGCCGAATTGCAAGGTTTTCGCCTCGCTGCCGTTCTGCGAATCCTGGTAGACGAAGGAGAAGTTGCCGGTGCCTTGCTGCTGTTGCAACGCGCTGTTCGCTGAGCCGAAACCCAGCGACTGGCTGGCGTGGGTGGTGTTGAAGGCGCCGACTTGTTGCTGGGTGATGGTGGCGTTGTCCTCGTAAAGCTGTTCGGCGTAGGCCGCATTGTAGTCGCCGACGGCGTCCTGAGTGATCACGCTGCTGGCATGATCCTGCAAGGCGGCGGCGTCGTTGCCCTGGCCCAGTTGGGTCTGGGTGGCGCTGCTGAACGGGGCCTGGGTCTGTTTCACATCCGCGATGTTGGCGGTGCCGGTCTGGCTCTGGTTGGACAGGCTGTCGTCGGCCATGGCCTGGGCACTGATCATGACCAGCAGGGCGGCGGTGAGGGGCGTCAGTTTGAACATGATGAACTCTCCGATGATGTGCAGTGCTTAGCGATATTGCTTGACCGAAACGCTCATGCCGTTGCCCGACTGGGTCACGGCGCTTTGCAGCCCCGTGCCGGCCTGCTCGATGCTGGCGTCGTTGTTGTTGCCGTTTTGCGAAATCTGCGCGCGGTTGTGGCTGCCGTTTTGCGTGATGTACGCGGCGTTGCCGGAACCGTTCTGGTTGATCAGCGCCATCAGGTCGCTGCCCTGTTGCAGGATGTACGCCTCCTGATTGCTGCCCGCTTGCACGATCTGCCCGAGCAGCGACTGACCGTTCTGTTGCAGCAGGGCGACGTTGGCCTGGCCGAGCTGATCGATCAGGGCTTGCTGACCCACAGGTGCGGGCAGTTCGCCGAGGTCAGAGCTGGTGGCTGCCAGATCGTCGTTTTCCATCAGGTCGTCGGCGCGCGCGCCCGCTGTGCTGCACAGCACGAGCAGGCAAAGCAGGGCGGCGGTCGGCGTGTTCATGGCGTAAATCCTTTCGGGCGTTAACCTTCAAGACCCCGCCCCGGTCGCTTGCAAGCGGCCGGGGCGCAGGCTCAGAGCGTGGTCACCGACACCGTGCGCACGGTGCCCTGGGACGAACGGATCGTCGCGGTCGGGTTGGCCGATGGCACCACCGTCGTGTTGTTCAGCGTCAGCCGCCAGCGTCCGGTCACAGGTACCGTGGTGCTGCCCAGCGTAACGACACCGGTTGGCGTGCTGACCTGTACCGTGATGGTGTTGCCGGTGGTCACTGACGAGGTACCGGTGAAGTCCCAGTTGAAGCGACCGCCGGAGCGCGCCTGCACCGTCGATGCGGTGACGGCGAACGTTTCTGCCGCTGGCCGTGGCGACACTTGCACCGTGACCGTGGCCGGCGTCGACAGGGCGCCGAAGCTGTCCCGGGCGATGTAGGTGAAGGTTGTGGTGAACGCCGTGGTCACGGTGGCCGGTGGGGTGTAGGTGATCACTGTGCCGTCAGTGCTGACCGTGCCACGGCCTGCGGCCGGTTGGGTCAGACTGTTGACGCCCAGCGGCACGTTGCCTTCCGGATCGGTATCGTTGGCCAGCACGTTGATCGGGATCGCCACGCCCAGGGTGGCGACGCTGTCGGCGACGGCGGTCGGGGCCTGGTTCGGGGCGACGGTGATTGTTACGGTCGCCGGGTTGACCGAGGCCAGACCTTTGGCGTCCTGCGCCTTGTAGGTGAAGCTGGTGGTCAGCGGCGCATTGACTACCGCTGGCGGGGTGTAAACCACCGCTGCCGTGCCGCTCAGTACCACGCTGCCCTGACCGGTAGGCGGTTGAGTCAACGCAGTGATACCCAGCGGGTTATCGCCATCAGGGTCGCTGTCGTTGGTCAGTACGCTGAGGGTGATCGGCACACCGAAACTGGTGCTGCCGATGTCGGCATTGCTGATCGGCGCCTGATTTTCACCGGTGTCCGGCGCAGTGCCAACCACGACGACGGCTTCGGTGTCGCTGCCGCCCGCAGCAGATTTCACCGTCACGGTAGCCGGAGGCTGGGTCAGGTCGGCGACGGTGATGCGCTGCAGGGTGCCGCTCTTCGACAGGCGTCCATAGCCTTGGGCAACCATGTCCGGAATCGCCACTTCATCGCTCGATGTCGCCTCGATCAGCAGGCTGTGGTTGTCCCAGCTGTAGCGTGCGGTTTGCACTTTCACCACATCGGTGAGCTTGGCCGACACGGCGGTCGGCCGCGTGGTGCCGGTCGGGTTGGTCGCGGTGACCACGATCACCGTAGGTACCGCGCCGGAGCCCAGACGCTGGCCGAAAAACAAACCGTTGTTGTCGCCCAGAAGACTGGTCTGGCAGGGCGTGGCTGGCGGCCCGGGCAATAGCGCGATGGTTTCCCGGAAACACAGCGAGGAACTGCTGTCCGCTTTGGCGAAGACCTCAGCGCGCACACCAGCAGCGGTGCGACGATAGGTGGCGCGGTCGATTTCCACCTGCGTCTGCTGACGGTTGTCGAGCACTTTGCCGGACAGGCTGAACAGGTTGGACTGGATGGTCCCGGCCGGGCCGGTGATGCGCACGAAGTTGGTGTTGAACGGGCTGCCGGTCACCGCCTCGTTGAGGTTGGGGTCGCCGACGAAAGTTTCCGTGGCGCCGGTGTCGGGGTTCACTTCAGTGTACGGGCCGTTGACGCTACGCAGGAACGGGCCGAGGTCACCATTGATGGCACCGGTGAAATTGCCCGGTGCACCGATGCCGATATCGCGAGTGATATTGATGGCGCGGCGTCCGGGCGTGGTGACATTGACCGTTTCAACGCCGTACGGGTGGGTAATGGTATAGGTGCCGGCGGTCGGCACCGAGACACGAATGCGAATGCGCGCGAAGCTCGCCTGATCGCCATCGACGGGGTTTTCCGAGGCGAACGCTGCTTCGATCCCGGCGACATAGGCGTCGAGTTCGTAACCGCTGTTGCCGATCTGCGGGATCGCGGTCTCGGCAAGGAACCAGAAGGCCTCCGGTGGCCAGTTGTCCGGGAAAATCATCGGCTGGGCATCATCGAAGATGCCCGGCTCGGCGAGCAGGATGCACATGTAGGCCGGCGGTGTACTCACCGGCACCCGCGAACTGGCAGCGCGCGACTGGCAAAGCTCCATCGACAGCAGATTGTTGTCCTGATACCACATCGGGAATTTCCCGGTGGCGAAGGTGTAGGGGCCGGGATCGACGGCGGCGAGTTGCGCATAAGCGCTGCCGGTCAGCGAAAGAGCGAGCCCGAGCGCGTTGAGCGCAAAGCGTGGCCACTTATTCATGATGCCTCCTGATGCGGATCTGGGCATGTGAGCGTTCATTGCACGATGACCACTTCTTCGGTATCGCTGCCGCCGTTGGACGACGTCACGCGAACCTTGGCCGGTGGGATCGGCGAGATGCCGGTGGCCAGGGTTTTCACCGCGCCGTCGCCGCCCAGCGCACCGATGGCGGCGCCGCTGACGGAACTGGCGGTGAGCACTGGCGGCGAGGTTTCGTCACTGGTCGATGCCACCAGCGTCAACTGCCCGGAACTCAGGCTGTATTCGGCGCGCTGGATCACCACCAGATCGGTGAGGGTCATCGGCAGGGTGGTCGGGGTGCTGCTGGCGATAGCCAGATGGTTGTCGGCGGTCACTTGCAGCGTGGTCGGCAAGGTCGGGTTGGCGGGCGATTGCGCATACCAACTGCCGGTGGAATTGGCTTCGCTCATGTTCAGCACCGGCGTGCTGCTGGTGACTGCTGCGGTGCCGGGGGCCGGTGGCGCCAGGACGAAAACGTCCTGTTGCGCCACTGGTGCACTGGCGCCGGCCTTGCGTGAGTAAGTGCTGCGCTGAGTGATCAGCGGCGTTGGCCGCACCACAGCTGATAATTTGCCCGAGACGGCGAACGTGGTCGTTCGCAGGTCGAGGCCGTTGGGCCCTTCGATGCGCACGAAGTTGGTGTTGAACGGGCTGCCAGTGACGGCTTCGTTGAGGTTCGGATCGCCCACGAATTGCTCGGCGGCACCGGAAACCGGGTTGGTCTCGGTGTACGGGCCGTTGACGCTGCGCAGGAACGGGCCGATGTCGCCCTTGAGCGCGCCGTCGTAGGTTTTCGGCGTGCCGATGCCGATGTCGCGGGTCATGTTGATCGCACGCCGCCCGGGGGTATCGATATTGAACACGTCGACGCCGTAAGGGTGGGTAATGACGTAGGTGCCGGCGGTGGGCACGTCGACCCGAATGCGGATCCGCGCGAAGCTGACTTGATCACCTTCTACCGGTTCCTCGGCAGCAAACGCGGCTTCGATGGCACTGACATAACCCAGATCAATTCCGCGCGCAGCGTCGATGATAGCGGTCTCGCCAGTGAACCAGAACGCTTCGTCAGGGAAGTTTGTCGGGAAGACGATCGGTTGCGCGTCGTCGAAAACGCCGGGGGTCGGCAGCAGCGAGCACATGTATGACGGCGCGCCGGGAGCGCTCGGTACGCGGGAGCTGAGTGCCTTCGACAGGCACAGGTCCAGGGTGCGGCCATGGGAATCCTGATACCAACTGGCGAAACCGCCAGTCGCCGGCGTGTACGGGCCGGGATCTACAGCAAACAGTGCGGCCTGGGCGATGCCCTGGGCCAAGGCGCTCACGACCAGGACGGTCGCGGTTTTGGACAGTAAAGGGTGCATGAGTTAAGCCCTCTATCGAAGTGCCTGCCCCTTGGGACGGGTCAGTTGAAGGGGGCTGTACACCTTCCATGCCAAGGTGCCGTGGGTTGGCGGGAAATGGCCGGAATAGAGGGCTTGGCGGGCAACATGATCAGTTTCGTGGCCTGCGGGGACAGGGCGAATCCCCCCAGAGTTGGGGACGCTGGGGATGAACACTGAACGGCTGTCGGGTGTAGATCCTGGGGGAGCGAGCCTGCTCGCGAAAGGAACATCCTGGGAGGCATATGTCTACTGAACCACCGCCTTCGCGAGCAGGCTCGCTCCCACTGAGATGGATGGTGCTCGAGGGGAACGCACCGCTGTCCCCGCATCCGGGCAATCCCCCAACGGTGGGCTATACCTATGGAGACGTTTCGGGAATCGCCGCCATGAACATGCAGTCCAGTTCGCTTGCGCTTCAGGAGGAGACGCTGCAGTCGGGCTCGCGCAAGCGGCCGTTCAATCTGCTGCGTTGGTTTTCGCTGATCAGCATGGCGGTGATCGGTACCGTGGCGGTGGCGCTAGGCATGGTTTCGACGCGGTTCGTGATCGAAGAAAGCGTGCAGCGCGATGCCTTGCTCACCGCGCAGTTCATCCAGGCCATCGCCTCGGCCGAGGTGCGCCATGTCTCGATCGCCAACGTCCGGAGCATGGGCGAATTGCTCGACCCGCGTCAGGACCGATCCCTTCCAGACGTCGACCCGCAAGTCCGTGCCGCTGCCCGGGGCGAGTTCCTGGATCATATCGAGCACCTGCCCGACGTCATCCTGGCGAATATCTATGCACCGGATCGGCAAGTGATCTGGTCGACCAATCCGGCGCTGATCGGCACCAACATTCATGCCGATGAAGATCTCGATCGCGCCTTCAATGAGAAGATTCCGGTGTCGGCCAGCTATCACAATGTCGACAAGGCCCGGGAGGAGCAGAAGTTTCTCACGCAGCCGGATTACATCTTTATCGAAAATTACATTCCATTGTTCGACGCCGACGGCAAGAACGTCACGGCGATGGTCGAGATCTATAAAGAACCCAAAGACCTGATCACCCGCATGGAGCGCGGCCTGGCGCTGATCTGGCTGGCCACTGCGCTGGGCGGTGGCTTGATCTATCTGGGCTTGTACTGGATCGTGCGGCGCGCAGCGATTCTGCTCGCCGCCCAGCAGAAGCAGCTGATCGCCAATGAAACCTTTGTCGCGCTGGGTGAGATGTCCTCCGCCGTAGCGCACAGCTTGCGCAATCCGCTGGCGACGATTCGCTCCAGTGCCGAGCTGGCCCTGGAGTTTGACAGCGGCCCGGCGCAGAAAAACATTCACGACATCATCGGTCAGGTCGACCGCATGTCGAAATGGGTGCGCGAGTTGCTGCAATCCCTGCGTCCGCTCAGCGATGACCCAGAGCCGGTCAACCTGGTGGCGACGCTGCACGAATGCCTCGTCGCTTTCGAACAGCAGATCGCCCGAACCGGTGTGCACGTAGTGTTTCAACCGCAAAGCACACCCATGGTACTGAGCCAGCCGGTGCAGCTGGCACAGATCCTCAACAGCCTTTTGGCCAATGCATTCGAGTCCATGGACAAGGGTGGTACCTTGACCGTCCAGCTTGAACCCAGCAACGATCGACGCGTGTGCGTGATGCTGAGCGATACCGGCAAAGGCATGAACGAAGAACAGCGCACCATGGCGTTTCGACCGTTTTTTACCACCAAGACCGGTGGCCTGGGTGTCGGTCTGGTGCTGGTCAAACGCATCATGGAACGCTTCGGCGGCGGTGTGACACTCGACAGCCGCGAAGGCGAAGGCACGGACGTTCGCCTGGTTTTTCAGCCAGTCCCCTGATTGACGGATTTCCCAGGTAGGAGCTGCCGAAGGCTGCGATCTGTTGATTTTTTTCAAGATCAACAGATCGCAGCCTTCGGCAGCTCCTACAGGGATTTATATAAATCAGGAATATTTATGAACTTCCCCCGTTAATGGGTGTCAAGCCCCGGTCGCCGGGGAATGGGGAATCACTCAGTCCTTCCAAGTCACTGTTACAACAAGAAATGATTTATTGGCGCGCTCGTTGCAGAACTCCATCACCCCTTCCTTGCTGAGGTGGCTGGTGATGGACAGAGCAATGCGTGATCCGAGTAATGCCTTTCTGCTGACGCCCATGAGCGTCTTTTTGCTGATGACACTTGGCATGGTCGGGGGCGTCCGGGCCAGTCCGATCGATGACGAGCGACAGCCGGAAATCTCTGATCCATCGGCCTACTACGACGAGCCCGCTGATCGCGCCGGGGCGCTGAATGCCATCCTGACCATGCCCGAGGCCAACGAAGACTCATTCGATCTGCCGGACGGCGTCAAAGGTACGCGTGATTCGACGCGGATCGAGAACGTGCTGCCGCCGACAGTGCAGACCAGTTTCAATTACCCCACCAATGGCAAACCCAGTCCGCTGTATGGTGCGCAGCCGTTTACTCAACAGCTGACCTTGTTCGAAGAGTTCGGACCGGAAAAACTCGACCCGGCTACTCCAGCGGCGTTGTTGCCGTTCCCGCCAGTCGCGATTGGCCCGGCGCCTGCGCAGGATCCGAACAATCCAGCCCGCAGCGCGCCGCCCGGCAGTGCGCTCGATGCTTTTTTGCGCCAGCCCGGGCTGACGCCGTTTCCCAGCCAGTTTTCCAACGTGGTTGACCGCAATCCCTGGCAAACCCAGATCGAAGTCTTCCTCAACCGCCACATCGGCTCATCGGCAGAAGGGCGCCCGCCGGGAAAAGGCTGGGCGCATCAGCGCTGGAACGAGTTTTATCCGCAAGCGGCCTACAAGACCGTGCAGACCGGAGCGCGCCTCAATGGAGGCCTGCGTGACAGCCTGCAGATGCACGGCTATGCGCTGGGCGAGTTCGGCCCCGGCGGGCTGTATCACAACGTTGCCGGCGTACCGGCGACCGACGGCACTGCAAAAGGTGTCGACCCACGTTTTCATCCGAACATGCCGGTGCAAAACCACAATGCGGTGTGGACCTTCGACGGCACACTGCCGCCGAAACTGTTGATGGTGCGCTACGGTCAGCCTGTGCTGATGCGCCATTACAATGGCCTGCCGATCGATCCGTCGGCTAATCGGGGCTTCGGTCTGCACACCATCAGCACCCACGAACACAACGGCCACGCGCCGGCGGAGAGCGACGGCTATGCCAATGCGTTCTTCTTTCCGGGGCAGTTCTACGACTATCGCTGGCCGATTCAGCTCGCCGGCTACGACAGCATAAATACCAAGGCTGAAGATCCGCGCGCGGCGTTCCCCTGCGCGCCGGGGGAAACCCTGTGGGTCAACGACCTCACCCCGGCGAAAAAGACCTGTGACAACGGCACCATCAAGATCCGTGGCGACTGGCGTGAAACCATGAGCACCCACTGGTTCCACGACCACATGCTCGATTTCACCGCACAAAACGTCTACAAGGGCAACGCGGCGATGATGAATTACTACAGCGCCCTGGATCGCGGTAACGAGTCGGTGAACGATGGCGTCAACCTGCGTCTGCCCAGCGGCAGCGCCTTGCCATGGGGCAACCGCGACTACGACGTCAACCTGGTTTTCGCCGACAAGGCGTGGGATCAGGAAGGCCAGTTGTGGTTCAACCCGTTCAACACCGATGGCTTCCTCGGCGATCAACTGCTGGTCAACTGGCAGTGGAAGCCGACCCTCGACGTGCGAGCGCGCAGTTATCGCTTCCGCATGCTCAACGGTTCGGTGTCGCGCTACTTCAAACTGGCGCTGGTGCGAGAAATCAAAGGCAGTGGCGGCGAGTTTGCGGGGCCGAAAAATGCCGGCGTGTCTTATAGCCGCGCGCCGTTCCACATGATTGCTAATGACGGCAACATTATGGAACACAGCGTGCCGTTCGACGGCAGCATGGACCTCGACGCCGACGGCGATAAGCAGAATCACAATGCGATTCTGCCGACTCAGGGCATCGCCGAGCGCTTCGATATCATCGTCAACTTTTCAAAAAACGGCATCAAGCCGGGCGACAAGTTGTTCTTCGTCAATATGCAGGCCCATGACGACGGCAAGGGACCGAAAGACGTCATTCCACTGGCCGACATCCTCTCCGAGAAATATCTGGCCGTGATCAAACAGACCAGTAAAGGGCCGCAATGGGATCGGGGCGATCCGGCGGTGGGCAAGGTTCTGCAGCTCAACGTCAAGGCTTATACCGGTCAGGATCTGGCGATTAACCCGGCAGCCTATGAACCGGCCAAACCGGGCAAGGCCGAAGGGCTGGTGATGATTCCGTTGAAAATTCATCGTGACAACGCGGCAGACAAGGCGCTGCTGGCCAAGGCCCGGCATCGCACCTTCACTTTCGGCCGATCCGACGGCACCGATCAGGCACCGTGGACGGTCAAGACAGATGGCGGCTTCGGCTTCCACATGGACCCGCGTCGGCTGAATGCCTCGACCCAGCTGTCCAGTGGCCCCACCGATGCTGGCGTCACCGGATTCGGCACCCTGGAGGTGTGGAACATCAAGGCCGGCGGCACGGGCTGGAGCCATCCGGTGCATGTGCACTTCGAGGAGGGGATCATCCTCAGTCGCGGCGGCAAGGCGCCGCCAGAGTGGGAAAAATGGGCGCGCAAGGATGTCTATCGCATCGGTTCGGAACGTGATGGACTGGACAGTGTGGAAATGGCGATCAACTTCCGCGAGTTTGCCGGCACTTACATGGAGCATTGCCACAACACCCAGCATGAGGACAATTCGATGTTGCTGCGCTGGGACCTGGAGAAACCCGGGCAGTTGCAGCTGATGCCGACACCGCTGCCGAGCTGGGATGGCGTGCGTTACGTCAATTCCGCCGCGCTGCCGACCTTCCGCAATGGCGATGGCATGGGCCCGCAAGTGGTGGTCAAGCCATGAGCCGCCGGCACGCTGACCGGACTTGGCATACTCCGCGCTCCCGGGCGCTGGGCATGCACCTGGTGCTGATGCTGGTGGCCTGCGTGCTCGGCAGCCGCGTACTGCTGGCGCACCAGGCCAGCTCCGGCGCGGCGACAATGGCCAGCGAAAACGCCACACCGTGGGGCAGCGATTATTTTCCCGACACGTTGCTGACCGATCAGGATGGTCGGCAGCTACGGTTTTTTGATGACCTGATCAAAGACAAAGTGGTGGTGATCAATTTCATCTTCACCTCCTGCAGCGATTCCTGCCCGCTGGAAACCGCGCGCCTGCGTCAGGTACAGAAGCTGCTCGGTGATCGAGTCGGCCAGGACATCTTCTTCTATTCGATCAGCATCGACCCTCTCAGCGATACGCCGGATGTGCTCAAGGCTTACGCGCAACGCTTCAAGGTCGGCCCCGGCTGGAAGTTTCTCACTGGCGAATTCGCAGACGTCACCGAGCTGCGCAAGACGCTTGGCCTGTTTATCGATGGCGTCGACAACGGCCGCAGCAAGGATCACAACCTCAGCCTGATTGTCGGCAACCAGAGCACCGGGCGCTGGATGAAGGCTTCGCCGTTCGAAAACCCATGGATCCTCGCCGATCAACTGGCCAACACCCTGCAGAACTGGAAACAGCCGAGTACCGAGCAAAGCTACGTCAACGCTCCGGATATCCGACCGCCGAGCAGTGGCGAAGAATTGTTTCGCACACGCTGCGCCTCGTGTCACAGCCTCGGGCCGATGGATGGCCAGGGCATTGGCATGCGCAGCATCGGTCCGGACCTGATTGGTGTGACCCGCCAGCGTGATCCGCAGTGGCTCAACCGCTGGATCCGCGAGCCGGATCGCCTGCTCGCTGAAAAAGATCCGATTGTCCTGAAACTCTACGAACAATTCGAGCGAATCCCGATGCCCAACCTGCGCCTCGACGAATCGGCCGTGCAATCGATCATTGAATTTCTTGCGGATGAAACCGAGCGCCAGCAGCCGTCCGTCAACGCCGTGAGGGCTGGCGCTGGAGCGGCAGCCTTCAGTCGCATGCAATAGCGGCAAAATACAATCACTGAGCCGTGTGTCGCGGTCAGAGCCACCTACACTGATGGTTGTCAGCGACTCGCAGCAATCTCCCGGGGCATTCTCATGCAGCGACTGGAAGCACGAAAGGCGCCTGCAATGACCGGCAAGGGCTGGCGCGAACAGTTCAATCTGCTGCGCTGGTTTTCGCTCGCGAGTTTTTCCATCATCGCTGCGGTCGCGCTCGGCCTGGGCTATATCTCCACGCGGTTTGTGGTGACCGAGAGTGTCGAGCGCGACGCGTTGCTGACCGCGCAATTCATCCAGGCCATCGGTGAGGCGGAAATGCGCCACGCCAACATCACGGCGGCGCGGACCATGGGCGAAATGCTCGATCCACGTCAGGACAACCACTATCCGGATGTCGATCCGGCCGCACACGTCTCTGCCCGCACTGAATTTCTCGACCATGTCGAGCATCTGCCGGACATTCTTCTCGCAACCGTTTACGCGCTGGATCGCACAGTGATCTGGTCTACCAATGCCGAGCTGATCGGCGTGCACATCAAGGATGACGACGAACTCGACGAGTCGTTCGAAATGAAAGTGCCGGTCTCGTCGAGCTATCACAAGATCGACGATGAGCGCCCGGAACAGCGCCTGCTGCGTGAGCCGAAATACCTGTTCATTGAAAACTACATCCCGATGTTCAATGCCGACAAAAGCAAAGTCATCGCCATGGTCGAGGTGTACAAGGAACCGTCGGATCTGGTCGATCGCATCGACCGCGGTTTCGCCTCGATCTGGGCCGCCACGTTTTTTGGTGGTGCAGCGATTTTTCTCGCTTTGTTCTGGATTGTGCGACGGGCGGCGAAGCTGCTGCAGAGCCAACAGCAACAGCTGGTCAGCAACGAAACCTTTGTCGCCTTGGGCGAGATGTCCTCGGCGGTCGCGCACAGCTTGCGCAACCCGTTGGCGACTATCCGCTCCAGCGCCGAATTGGCTCAGGACATCGCCAGCCCTGCGGCGCAGCGCAACATCGGCGACATCATCAGTCAGGTCGACCGTATGTCGCGCTGGGTCCGCGAATTGCTGGTGTCGCTGCGGCCGATGTGTAACGACGGCGAAACGGTGGATCTGGTCATGGCGGTCGAGGATACGATTGGCGCATTCGATGCGTTGATCAAACGCAGCAACGTCGAGGTGCGATTCAGCCGGCCGCACTGCCCGGCGGTCGTCAGCCAGCAGGTGCTGCTCACGCAAATCCTCAACAGCCTTTTTGCCAACGCCCTCGAAGCCATGCCCAAAGGCGGGGTACTCAGCGTCGAACTCGAAACGCCGCAGCCCGACAGCGTGCGCATGACCCTCAGCGACACCGGCAAGGGCATGAGCGCACAGCAGCAGTTGTCGGTGTTCAAGCCGTTTTTCACCACCAAACAGGGCGGCCTCGGGGTTGGCCTGGCGTTGGTCAAACGCATCATGGAGCGTTTCCAGGGCTCGGTCGTCCTGACCAGTCGCGAGCAGGAGGGAACCCGCGTCAGTCTCAACTTCAAAGTGGCATCGGGAGGGGAATATGGAACACAGCATTCTGCTGGTCGAGGATGACGAACTGCTGGCCGAGAATATTCAGACCTACCTGGAGCGCAAGGACTTCGAGGTGACTGTCTGCCATACGGCCGAAGACGCGCTGGAGCAACTGGGCAGCTTCATGCCGGACATCGTCCTGACCGACAACTCGTTGCCGGGCATGAGCGGTCACGAACTGATCCAGAAGCTGCGCATCAGCGCACCGGATCTGAAAGTGATCATGATGACCGGCTACGGCAACGTCGAAGACGCCGTGGTGGCGATGAAGGAGGGCGCTTTTCATTACGTCACCAAACCGGTCGCACTGCAGGAACTCAAATTGCTCCTCGACAAAGCCCTGGCCACCGAGCGGCTGGAACGCACGCTGTCGTTCTATCAGGAACGCGAGGCGCAGAAATCCGGGGTGCAGGCGCTGATCGGCGATTCGCCGCCGATGCAGTATCTGAAACACACCATTGAACAATTGCTCGACGCCGAGCGGCGCATGGCCAACACCGATCTGCCGCCGGTCCTGGTCGAAGGCGAGACCGGCACCGGCAAGGAACTGGTGGCCCGGGCGCTGCACTTTGACGGACCGCGCAGCAAAGGCCCGTTCATTGAATTCAACTGCGCATCAATCCCGTCGAATCTGGTCGAGTCGGAATTGTTCGGGCATGAGAAGGGCGCCTTCACTGACGCCAAGGATCGTCGGGTCGGGCTGGTGGAAGCGGCCGATGGCGGCACGCTGTTTCTCGATGAAATCGGGGAAATGGATTTATTGCTGCAGGCGAAGATTCTCAAACTGCTCGAAGACCGGACGATTCGCCGTGTGGGCTCGGTGAAAGAGCGCAAGGTCAATCTGCGGGTGATCAGCGCGACCAACTGCAATCTGGAACAAATGGTTCAGCAGGGCAAGTTCCGGCGCGATCTGTTTTTCCGCTTGCGCATCATCTCGATCAAGGTCCCGCGCCTGTACGCCCGTGGCGAAGACATCCTGCTGCTGGCCCGGCATTTCCTCGCCAGCCATGGCAAGCGGTATGGCAAACCGAATCTGCATTTCAGTCAACAGGCCGAGGAATTGTTGCTGAGCTACACCTGGCCCGGCAACGTGCGGGAACTGCGCAATATGCTTGAGCAAACCGTGCTGCTGGCCCCCAGCGATACCATCGCCGCGCACCAGTTGAACGTGTGCATGAGCCTGGTCGATGAGCCGCCGCTGCATATGCATGAAGCGCCGTTGCATTACGAACCGCGCCCGGCGAGCAATACCGAGTCGATGAACCTGCCGGAAGTCGAACGCGACATGGTGCGCAAGATGCTCGACAAAACCGACTGGAACGTCACCAAGTCCGCACGCCTGCTGGGTCTGAGCCGTGACATGCTGCGTTACCGCATTGAAAAACTCGGCCTGGCCAGGCCGGACAAGCGGCCGTGGTAAAGCGGACACAGCGCGTGGTCCCTGTGGGAGCGAGCCTGCTCGCGAAGCGGCCGGGTCAGGCCATATCAATCCTGACTGACCCATCGCCTTCGCGAGCAGGCTCGCTCCCGCGGGGGACGCCTGGTGTCGGCAAAAGGTGTGAGCCCTCAATGTGGCTGCCGGCTCAGGCACTCCAGCACGCAACTCGGATCCAGCACCTCGTCATTCACGTAAATCCCCCGTTCGGCATCGTACGTGCGGATAAACACCCGCACCGTCGCATCCGCCACGGTCGGCAATTGTGAGTCGGTAAACTCCTGCCCTCCCGGCAGCACGATGAAGTCTGCTGGCGCGGTGTCCTCGTAAGGTCTGGGCGGCGTAGCGCTCAGCGAGTACGGAGCAGGGTGGGCGAAGGGCTGATTGGGCCCGTAATAACTGAAGTTGCTGTCCAGCGCTTGCGCCTCAGTGGCAGCGAGCAGACAGCCAGTCAACAGCAGCCGATCGAGCTTTAGCATGGCGGCACCTGCGAATGCGGTTTTCCCCAAGGCTGTTAACTATAGCTGCCTTGGACGAAATTTACGTAGGAGCCGCCGAAGGCTGCGATCTGTTGATCCTGCTTTTCAAAATCAAAAGATCGCAGCCTGCTGCAACTCTGGCGCGGGTTGGCTTACAAGTTCGCTACAACCGAAGCGATCAGGCTGATCTAGACTCGGATCCGCTCAATCAAGAGCCTCACCCGGAGTAGCGCCATGGAAGTGCCCAACCCCAAAACCGCCATCGAAAGCAATCGACAGGCGTGGAACGATTCCGCTCGCCATCATCAGGATTCGCCGGATTGGCAGGCATTGCTCAGCGATGTCGCGCAGGCGGAGTTTTGCTGTCTCGATGACACCTTGCGCGGCTTGCTGGACGTCGACGGCAAAGACGTGATTCAACTGGGCTGCAACAACGGTCGGGAATGCCTGTCGCTGTTCGCGCTGGGTGCGCGCAGTGTCGTAGGCGTTGATCAATCGGCAGCGTTCCTCGAGCAGGCCCGCGAGCTCAACAGCCGCTCGCCGCATACTGCCGAATTCGTCGAGAGCGACATCCACCATCTGCCCGCATCGCTGCATAACCGCTTCGACGTTGCCCTGATTACCATTGGTGTACTCAACTGGATGCCTGACATCGGCGAATTCTTCCGCCATGTCGCCCAGGTGCTCAAGCCGGGCGGCAAACTGGTGATCTACGAAACCCATCCGTTTCTGGAAATGGTTGATCCGCAGGCTGAAGATCCCTACCGCCTCGCCAGCTCGTATTTCCGTGCCGAGCCGTTTGTGCAGCAAGAGCCGATCGTTTACGTAGGTAAAGTCGAGCAGCCGGCGGCAAAGTCGTACTGGTTCGTGCATACGCTGGGCGCGATCTTCAGCGGCGCCATTGGAGCGGGGTTGAGCATTGTGGATTTTAAGGAATATGCGCATTCGAACCGGGAAGAGGTGTATGACTGCTACCTGAACCAGCAGGCGCAGCTGCCGATGTGCTTCAGCCTGGTGGCAAGCAAGGCCTGAGAATCTTCATTGCGATGACTGGCCTCTTCGCGAGCAGGCTCGCTCCCACATTGGTTTCGCGTATGGCGACTGTCCAGTGTAGGAGCGAGCTGCTCGCGATGGCGGCCTTGCGACCGCCACATTTCACAAGACCGGATCAAGCCTGCGCCGCTGCACTCACCACTGGCCGCCCTGGTTTGCGCAGCGGGTCCAGGCGTGAGCCTTCATAGCGGGTTTCGCGGAAGAATTTCCAGCGGCCGAACAGGCAGTAAACGTGGGTCACCCGACCCTGTTCCTGATAGCCCATGCGGATATGCAGTTTCAGCGCCGGGATGTTGTGGGTTTCACAGACGTCCACGACTTTGTTGCAACCCTGTGCCGCCATCGCTTGCCACAGCGCAACCTGCACATCCACCGACAGGCTGCTGCCGAAGTAGGCGCGGATCATTTCGCCGCCGAATTCGAAGAACTCGCCGGGTTTGACCGGGAAGGTGCAGCCGTAATAGTGGCGGTCGTGGTAGTCGCGAATGCTGCCCCAGATAAAGCCCACGGCGTGGCCATCGGCGTCGAGGTACATGTGCCCGGTGTGGCCCTCGGCAGCCAGTTCGGCCATGGTGCCGACGCGGTCGCCGAAGTGTTTGCTGAACGCCACGGCATTCTGCGCGGTGATGTCGACTTTGCGCAGGCCTTCATACGGGCGCAGTTTGTGCGGTGGCACCGGGCTGATCAGGTCGCGTTCCATCCATAGCAGTTCCCAGTGGAAGAACACGTAGCGTTTCCACAACGTCCCGACGGTGCGGCCCAGGCCTTTCTGTCTGATGCGATCTTGCACTTTGGTGATGATGCTCATGATGCCCCTCCAGGGTCTTGGCCCGGATGTTGTGGTGAGTGTCGTTACAGCGGTGATTCATTCAAGCGCCGTGGCGCCCTGTGTTTCTTCTCGATTGAGATCGGCATACGAGACTCGCGCGACGCCTCTCAAACCCTGTTCGAGTACCTCGCTCAAAGACTCCCCGGAGTCGAGATAGGCATCGCCGAAATCGACGCCGAGGCGGGTCGGGTGGGCAACGATTTCCAGCACGCCGTCGCTGGGGACGCTGGCGTTGCGCAGGTCCACCGGGGTGCAGACGTAATCGGCGGTGACCCGTGCCAGATTCTGCAGACGGCCATTGAGCAAACCTTTGAATATGCGCTTGGGCAGCGTGAGGTTGTGCCCGAGGTTGCGCGCCAGCCGGATCGGTACGCCTTGCTCGGCGGCAAACTTCGCGACGACTTCGCCGATCGGCCAGATGTTGTGTACGTGCTGGTGCGAGTCGATATGGCTCGGGCGCATGCCGTGATCGACACAGCGTTGCCATTGCGCCTGCAATTCGGCGCGCACCGCGTCCCGGTCTGCGCGACCCAGCCACAGGCTGTGGCGGGGCAGGTTGAGGTCGAACACGCCGTTGCCATCGCAGAACGTTCGCCGCCCCAGGATCGTCTGGCTCAGCGGACGTCCGTAGGTCAGGTTGAAGTGCAGGCCGATCCGCCCTTGCAGCGTCGGATGGCGGGCCATGGTGCAGGCGGCTTCGAACGCCGGCATGTTGGCCATGGCGGTGGCCGAGCTGATCAGGCCGGCCTGGAAGGCAGCGAAAATCACTGCGTTTTCGTTGGCGCTGAGACCGAAGTCATCAGCGTTGACTATGACTTGGCGAGGCATGGCCGCCCTCCGGAGTGATTGCGACAGGTTGCACCAGTGCTGCAGTTTTTTTGTTTGCACGGCGGGCTCGCCATTGCTGCACGGCGGGCTTGCAGCGATACCAGATGCGCAGCGCCAGACCCAATGCCAGTCCACTTGGGCGCCACGAATAGAAACTCCAGCGCCAGTGTTCCAATTGCCCGGTCATGCGTTCGTGCAGTTGATGGCTGGAATTTTCCAGGCTGACCCGCGAGGCATCGATCCAGCGCCAGTGCTCGTCCAGGCCCCAGCGAATCCATTCCTCCAGTAACACCCGGCCACTGCCGAGGTCGGCGTATTGCGGCAGGAATGCGAGGTTGTAATCGTAGAGCCGGCCCTGTTCGAGCAGGCCGAGGCGATAGCTGATGCAGCGGCCGTTCAGCTCGAGCATCACCACGCGTACCAAGCCTTGGCCTGCGAGGGCGGTGAAGGCGCGTTCGATCCATTGGCGACTGCGCGGTGTGGCGAAAATCCCGACGCCTTCATCGCCTTTCCAGCTCACCGCTTCGACTTCGCTGATGGTCTGCAACAAGGCAGCCATGCTCAGCGCATCTGGAGTGATCCGGCGGATCTGCGCACCGCACGCGGCAATCCGTTTGCGAGCCCGGCGCAGTTTGTAGCGCGGGTCGCCGGAGACTTCCTGGTGGTCGGCTTCGCTGATCAGATGCACCGGCACCCGGCAACTCAGGCGTCGTTCGGCCGTGGAGCTGCGCGCCATCCATGCGGTGACGGCACTTTCCTCACCCGCCGGTTCCGACAGCTCATTGAGTTGCAACAGCGCATGCGGCAGGCGCTGGCGAATCAGCACCAGCGCCTCGTGCATGTCCTCGCCGCCGAGCAGCGACAGCAAAGCCAGACGGTCGGCCAGCGGATAACCCAAGTGATGCAAGACCCGAAACGGCACGCCGGCGAAGCGCTCGCGACTCGCCACAAGGGGCAGGCACAGACGCAGTTCTGCGGCTTCCCAACCGAGCAGAATGTGCAGGCGCTGGTCCTCGCCCAAAGCCTGTTCCGCCGCGCACAACCAGCCGAGATTGTTGAACGGCGTATGGTCGGTCACGCCCAGGCGCAGCGTTTCATACGCGGTTGCCGGGAAGTCGGCGGCGCACAGCGACGTGCGCCATTCGAATCGCATCACCATAGGTTCAGGCCGCCGTTGCGTTGACAGGTGGACGAGAAGTTTTACCCAGCGCCGCCAGGCGCGAACCGCTGTAGCGGGTTTCGCGATAGAAGCGCCAGCGACCGAACAGCGTGTAGATATTCATGATCCGCTGTTGTTCGGTATAGCTCATGCGCAGGTGCAGCTTGAGCGCCGGTATGTTGGTCGACTCACAGACATCGACCACTTTGCGGCAGCCCTGGGCGGCCATGGCTTCCCACAGGCGCAATTGCAGATCCACCGACAGCTCCGTCCCCCAGTACGCCCGGGCCAGTTCGCCACCGAACTCGAAGAACTCACCGGGTTTCACCGGGAACCGGCAGCCGTAGTAGTGCCGGTCGAAATAATCGCGCGGGGTGCCCCAGATAAACGCTACGGCATCGCCTTGCTCGTCGACATGCATGTGCCCGGTGTGGCCCTCTTTAGCCAGCTCGGCCATCGTGCCGACACGGTCGCCAAAGTAGCGTGCGAAAGCGCTGGCGTTGTCCGCCGTAATCCTGACCACGCGCAGTGGCGGATAGGGTTTGAGGCGGTGCGGCGGCACCGGGCTGACCAGGTCGCGCTCCATCCACAGCAGTTGCTGATGGGAAAAAATGTACAGTTTGCGGATCTTGCCCAAGGTCGCTCGCAGGCCTTTACGACGAATATGTCCGCTGAGTTTTTGCAAAACATCCATGGTCTTTTCTCCTGATGAGGGTGCCATGCGCGGCATCAAGCCCGCGCGGCAGAGCATCGAAGGGCGGCTCATGAAGCGCTCCAGCTCAGGGCAAACAGGGTTTGTCCCGGCAGTTCGAAACGCACGCGCCCGTTGTCGCAGGCAAACGGTGCATCGCGGCTGCGATTGTCGGCGCCGAAGTAACGCAGGGCGCCATGGTTCAACGGGCAGCGGGCGCCACTCAGATCGACGCGTTGCAGGCGCGTACCTTTGTTCACTCCGAGCAACGCGCGCTGCTCGTCGCCGGCCATCGCCAGCACATCCACCTCGAAGGCGTCGTTGTCCAATTGCAGCACTTGCCGCAACCAGTGGCGGGCGATGAATTGCTGGGCCAGTCCGACCGGTTTCAGCTCGAAGCGATCCTCGCCCAATACGCGCAACATGCCTTTGGGGTATTGCGGCTCATCGGCGGCCTGAAACCAGTTGAGCATGCTCAGCAAACCGTCCTGCGAGGCGTTGATCACCACCGACGCCCACCACAGCGAGGTGTAGTGGGTTTCCTGATCGTAGGGGCTGAGGCTGGAGCCGCTGGACAAGTTGGTCTGATCGAGGAGCAAGGCCTTGCGCGGCTGACCATTGGCGTCGAGGCCGACCAGTTCGGCGGCGCGCCGCACACTGTCGCGGTAAACACGGGTGGCGAGCAGATCGCGAATCATCCACTCATGCCAGGCCAGTGCGTCGATCTGGTCGGCTGACTCGCTGAGCAGGCGCCGCGCCCAATCGATCCCGCGCTTATCCGCCGCGTTATCGGCGAACGGGCCGTTGACCAGTCGCGAGCTGGCTGGCATGGCGATGCGTACACCGGCGCGGGCATTCGCCGGGTCGCTGCGCACCTGACGGGCCATGCTGGCGAAAATCGCCTGATACTGCCCATAGCTGGAGTAGTTGAGATTGGGCTCGTCGGCGAAGCCGATGTAATGCGTGCCGTTGCCGCCGAGGGCGCGGGTGCTCGCCAGCCAGGCGTCGAGGCCGCTGTTGCTCTGCACGTCGGCGCGCAGATCGGCCTGGCGCTGACTGCCAGCCAGCAGGGTAATGTCGTTGCGAATGCCGAAGCGCTGCTGATAGACCCGGCGGAATGCGTCCTCGAACTGCGGATTCTGCGCGGTGACGTCGACGAAGCTGTAATAGCTCGCCGCCGTCGGCTTCAGCGCATCGAGCAGCGCGTGGCTGGCCGCTGGCGGCATCACGTAGGGCAGGGCGATGCCAAGATCCGGCGTGCGCCCAAGGACTTTGTCATGCAGCACCAGCCGCACATCTCCGACCTCTTCGCGCAGCGGTTGCAGTTGCTGCGGATTCTGCGCAAACAGATTGGCAGTACCATCGAGCCAGAACGCCGCTTTGCCGCTGCCTTGCAGTTGCAGGCGCCAGACCTGCTCGCGCGGGCTGACCGGCAACGCCACCTGATCGAACTGCCAGTAGGCGCGATAGGGTTTCAATGCGAGGGTCAGTGCCTGGTGGTCGCCGACCCGTTGCGCCTGTAGCGCGGTGACGCCGCCGTGAAACTTGCCAGCGAGCACTGCACGCTCACCGGCCGCGACTTTGAAATAAAGCACGTCGCCATTTTTGCTTTCGGCACTGAAGTGCACTTTGGCCGGGGCAAACAGGGCAACGGTGCGTTCATCGTGTTCGATGCGGTAGTGGCGGAAGCTGTAGCCGGGAATTTCCAGCCGATAACTCGCCGCACCGGGCAGCAGCGGCCAGCTTTGACTGCCACGGGTTTCGCTGGCCTTGATCAAGCGTTCGCCGAGCAATTTGCCGCGACCGTCGAGCAGGTACAGCTGCTCTTCGTTGGCATCCGCTTGCCACGCCGGCGTCCAGCGCACGGTCACGCTGTCGGGCTGATCGGCTTGCAGAAACAGACTGCCGTCACGAATCTCGCCCCAGCGCATCGACGCCGCCAAAGCGTCCAGCGACAAACCGAGTCCGAACAGCAGGTACCAGCCTTTCATGCCGGCTTCCTCTGCAGCATCGACCACATCGGCAGCACGTCGCGGGGCAGGATGATCAGGGTTTGCCAGAACGGCACGCCGCTCAAACGGCAATACAGCACGAGCATGGCCACGGTCACTGCCAGATAGGCGATCGATGAGGCGGCAGCGGCGCCAACAATGCCGTAGGCCGGAATCAGTATCAGGTTCAACGCCAGATTGAGCAGCGCGCCCAGGCCCATCAACAACGACACCGTGCCGGGGCGATTCTTGCCCAGCAAGTCCAGGCGCAGAATGCTCGCGTAGCACAGGCCCAGCAAGCCCGGCAGCAACGCCAGCAGCGCCGGATATGCCGGCTGGTAGGCAGCGCCAAACAGAGTGACGATCAACCATTCGCCGATCACGGCCATGCTCAGGCAGGCGCCGAGCATTACCGTTGCGGTCAGGCGCAGTGCCAGCGGAGTGACCTTGTCCATGCCTTCATCCTGTTGCAGCAGGCGCTTCATCAAGGGAGTGGTCACCGCTTCGGGGACGATCAGCAGCAATTCGGCAGCAGCGCTGGCCATGGCGTAATGGCCCAACGCGGTGCTGCCGAGCAGGGCGCCGATGAACAGGTAATCGGAGCGCAGAATCACTTGCTGGAACAGCAGATCGGGATGGCTGCGTGCGCTGAAGCGCAGCAGTTCGTTCTGGCTGGCGCGATCCCATTGCAGCTGCAACGGCTGCGCCCGCTTCAGCCAGACCCAACCGGCGAGCACCACCAGACTGATCCCGGCCAGCCAACTGATCAGCGCCGCCTCCAGCGCTGCGCTCTGCCACATCCAGAACAGCGCGACGAACAGCAACAGCGGCGCCAGCGATTCGATCAGGCGCAAGATGTTGAATGCGACCACGCCACCCGAGGCGTTGTGCAGGGTCAGCAGGCCGCTTTTCAACACGGTCAACGGCACCGCCAGCAGCAACAGCCAGGCGAGCAGGCCCAGTTGCAGGGTCACGTCCAGTTGCGTGCCGAACTCGCGCACCAGCGCCACCACCAGCAAAGTCAGCAAACCGGCCAGCAGACAGCCGAACACCAGCACCTGGCTGAGCAGCAAACCCATCGGCCGCTGCTTCGCCGCCTGATAACCGACCGCCGAATTCAGTCCGCCGCTGGTGGCCGCGCTGATCAGGTCCGGCAAAGTACTGAGCAGGGCGAACAGGCCGCGTTCGCTGGGGCCGAGAATCCGCGCGAGCAACACGTTGCGCAGCAAACGCAGGGCGATCATCGCCAGTTTGGTGCCCATGCTCAGCGCCAGGTGCTTGAGGTAGTTGCCTCGGCTCATGGCCGCGCTCCCCGGTAGATCCGCCACGACAGCAATTGCGGATGGCGTGCAGTGCGCTGGCTGACGCCGAAACGCGGCAGGTTCAGCGGATCGCCGTCGCCGCGATAGATCCCGGTGCCGGTGCCCAGCGCAAACGGGTAATCGTGATCGGCGACCTGCTGGCGTACGCGTTCATCGTTGTCGCCGTTGGGGTAGCAATACACCGGTAGAGGTCGGTTGCAGCCGTTGTTCAAGGCCTCGCGGCTGCGGCGGATTTCTTCGCTCAGGCGTACATCGTCGAGGCCGGTGAGGATCGCGTGGCTGGCGCCGTGCGGGCCGAACCGCACCAGACCGGAGGCTTCCATCGCCCGCACCTGATGCCAGTCCAGTGCCTGTGGCAGAGAGTCTTTCGGGCATTCGTCGGTGAGCTCTTCCAATTCCTGCGGGGCAAGGCTTTTCAAGCCTTGCAGGTAATGCAGCAGCGCCAGGCTGCGGCGCTCGACGTCAATGTCATCGAGCAGCACCGGCAGCGGATGCTTGTGCGCATGCAGGCATTCGATCAGGTGCATGCGCGCTTTTTCGCCATGGCTGCCCCAGAGGGTTTCGCCAAGGCTTTCCCACCAGAAGCGCTGGCGGCTGCCGATGAAATCAGTGGAAAGGAAAATGCTCGCCGGCACCTGATGTTTTTGCAGCAGCGCGAAGGCGTTGACCGCGTTGTCGCGCCAGCCATCGTCGAACGTCAGCGCCACCCGTGGGCGCTCGCTGCGCAAAGCGTTGGGCTGGAGGATTTCCATCAGCGGCACGCAGTCGAAATGCTTGCGCAGCCACACCAGCAAATGCTCGAACGCCTTGGGCCCGACGCACAATTCATTGCGGTGCGGCAGGTCGGCGGCGCGGTCATTCGACAGCACGCGGTGCAGCATCAGAATCACCCCCGCGCCCTGCAACTGCTGACGGCCCACCGGTGAGTTGAGATAGAGCCAGCCGCTGGTGCTTTTTATCAGTTGTTTGATCGCCATGGCTTCGGTCCTCTTAACGGTTCTGTTCCGGATTCCACTGGGCATACCGCTGGCCGCGCAGGAACTGCCACAGGCCAAGACTCATCCCGGCGAGGGTGACCAGCAGAAACGCGGCGAGGCGGAACGGTTTCGGCAGGCGGTGTTGCCCATCCAGCAGCCCGGCAATCGCCACGCTGTAGCCGAACAGTTGCGCGACCAGGGTCAGGCGATAGAAGCCGTGTTCTTCCCACAGCCAGCAGTTGCTCAGCAGCAACGGCAGCAGCAGCACAGGCGCCAGGCGGCGGATCAGTTTGTGGCTGATCAACGCCAGGGAATACAGGCCATGCTTGAGCGGATTGAGCAGTTCGCGGCGCTGAGCCAGGCTTTGCAGGCCGCCGACGGTGACGCGCTGCCGGCGGCGGAACTGTTTGTCCGCCTCGTCGACGCCATGGTCGATAACCTGCGCTTCGGGCACGTAGACGATGCGCTTGCCGGCCACCGGTGCGCAGGTGCTGATAAAGAAGTCGTCGTTGACTTCGGCCGGTACGTTCTGAAACAACTCGCGGCGCAGGGCGAGCAGGGCGCCGTCGGCCGAGACCATGCAACCGGTGCGGTTCTCGACCCGGCGCAACCAGCCTTCGTAATGCCGATAGAGGCTGTCGCCGACACTCAGACCGCCACCGGTGACCGGGATCACCATGTGCCCCGCGCAGGCGCCGACCTGTGGATCGCTCAGCGGCGCGAGCAAGTGACCGAGGGTGTCGCGTGACCATTGGTTGTCGGCATCGGTGAACACCAGAATGTCGCCGGTGCTCAGCGCGGCGCCGGCATTCAGCGTGGCGGCTTTGCCCTGACGCGGCAGGTCAAGCACGGTGATGCGCGGATCAATCACTTTGTGCGCGCAGGCCACGGTGTCATCGGTAGAGCCGTCGCTGGCGAGAATGATCTGCAGCGTTGCCGGTTGATAATCCTGGGCCAGCAGCGTGCGCAACTTGTGCTCGATATGCCGCGCCTCGTTGTGCGCAGCGATGACGATGCTGACGTTCAGCGGCGGTGCCGGCGTGTGTCGCCACGCCGGAAACAGTGGCGCGAGGATCGTCAACAGAAGCGGGTAGCCGACGTAGGCGTAGGCCGGCAGCAACAGGCACATCCAGAAAATGAACTCAGCCACGGGCAGGCCTCCTTGCGTTCCACTGACACAGACTCAGGATGAAAGCGGCGCCGGCCAGGTGCAGGCGCAGCCAGTGCAGGCCCCACAGTTGCAGGGTCAGGAGCAGATCACGGTGCTTGAGACTCTGGCGAACGCTCAGGACCAGACCCGGCATCAGGGTCAGCGTCACCATTAGCGCCGCGTGGTGCGGAAAACCGTCGAGCAGCGCCGAAATCGCCAGGAAATCGAGGATCCACACCAACAACGACAACATTGGAAAGCGCAGCAGGCGCAGGCTCATGCCATGGGTGCGCAGCAGTTGCAGATGGCTGCCCTGACGCCACATTTCCTTGCCCATCCATTCGCGCCAGTTCATCTCGTACCCCCAGTGCAGCGCGACCTTGTCATTGACCGACAGCAGACGCGCGCCCTGTTCGTGCAGGCGCAGGGTGAATTCCTTGTCTTCGCCGGTGCGCAGGGTCTCGTTGAAACCGCCGACCTTGTCGAACCATTCGCGACGCATCAGCAGGTTGGAACTGGGCAGCCAATCGACGCTGTGGCTGACCCGGTGCGACGGCTGCGAAGTGCGGCGCTGCCAGGCCGTAGCAAACCATGGCGCCTCGGCTGGCGTATGCAGATCCAGGCCGAACACATCGGCCTGGCCACTGGCTTCGATGTCGAACAAGGGCTGCAACCAGGTTTCCGGCACTTCCACGTCGGCATCGATGAACGCCAGCCATTCCCCACTGGCGATCGCCGTGCCGCGATTGCGTAGCGCGCCGATCAATAGCCCCGGCAAGCTCAGCACGGTTGCGCCGAACTGCCGGGCAATGTGCGGGCCCTGGTCGCTCGAGCCGTTGTCGACCACGATCAGCTCGCACTCGACATTGGCCGCGTGTGCGGATTTTTGTGCGGCGAGCAGGGTTCGGCCAATGTGCCGCGCCTCGTTGTACATCGGAATGACGATGCTGATCCGCTTCATGCCTGCGTCTCCGTAGTCAGTGGCGCCTGCTCGGCCTTGATGCGCAGCACACTGGTCAGCGCCAGCATGATCCACACGTATTTCTGGTTCGGCGCGCTGAGGAACATCAGGAACAGGGTCAGCGACAGAAAGCTCACCCCCAGGTGGGTCATCATGTCTGCCCGATATCCGTCGCCGCGCAGCATCCACGCCGCCCGCGAGCGAATCAGGTTGTACAGACCGAGCCCGAGCATGCCGACGAAGAACAGCCCGGCGGGCACGCCCAGTTCGCTGAAGATTTCCAGATAGGTGTTGTGAGCGCGGCGGTACAGGTCGCCGATCTTGCGGTTGGCAGAAAACGCCTTGGCGTAACCGGTGGTCGCGTAATGCAACGGGAAGGTGCCGGGGCCGGAGCCGAGCACCGGGTGCTCGCGGATCATCTGGCTGCCGACGACGATGTAGGAAGCACGGCGGCCGAGGGATTCGTCCTGCGCCTTGGAGCCGGCGCTAAGGATGCTCAATGACTGGATCCGCGCCATGTAACCGGCCGGCATGGCGTAGATCGCCAGCGGGATCACGATGGCCGCACCGAGCATGACGAAACCCAGGTGCCGTGGACGGATATGGGTCAGTTGCGCGCGGTAGTGCCAGATGCCGATGAGCAGGCTCAACGCCAATACCACCAGCCCGGAACGCGATTCGGTCTTGGTCATGCCACCCAGCAACAACAGGCAGCAAGCGCCCCAGAACAAGCGGTGCAGCAGGTTCGGGCTGCGGATCACCAGCAGCAGCCCGAGAGGAATGGCGAAGGCGATCAGCATGGCGAAGGCGTTGGGGTCTTCGAGCAGGCCGGCGGCGCGGCCCTGATCCTGAAACTTCGCCGAGAACATCGCCATGGCGCAGGTCGCGGTGACGGCGAGGGTTACCAGCCGGGCGAACAGGTCGAGGTTAAGTTCGCGGCCGATCAACAACGTAATGACAAACAGCACCAGGCCGACGCTGAGTTCGCGCAGGTGCCCCAGCGACATGCCCATGTCATCGGTATTGAGCAGGCTGAGAAAATACAGAACCATGAAGCCGATCAGGCAGTGCCACAGATTGCTGCGCAGGCGCTGCGAGGGGATCTGGTGCAGCGCCAGTTGCAGCATCACGATCACTGCCAGCGAGGCGCCGAGCAACTTGCTCCCCGACACCGAGCTGTCCTTGAAGAAACCTTCGAATGGCACCAGCGCGGCAATGCCGAGCAGGCCCCAGGTCGGCTTGCGGTACAGGACGGTAAAACCGACCAGGCCAATCACCGCTCCCGGAGCCAGATAAGGCCAGGGACTGGCCAGCAAACCCAGGCTGACCAGAGCAAACAGACTGACGATCGAGAGCGGGAAAATCATGCGCGTGTCTCCCGTGCCGTGTGGATGTACAGCTGCGACCAGCGTTCGGCCAAAGCCTTGAGGTCGTAGCGCTCCTGTTGGGTGCGTCTGGCGTTGTCGCGCAACTGCGCGGCCAGCTTCGGTTCGGCCAGCAAGGTGTCGAGCTGGCGGGCGAGGGCGGCGGTATCCGTCGGCGCTGCGAGCAGGCCGTTGTGGCGGTCCTGCAAGACATCGGGAATACCGCCAACCGCGAACGCCACCACCGGCACGCCGGCCTGCATCGCTTCGAGCAGAATCATCGGCGTGCCCTCGGTGCGCGAGCTGATCACCAGCGCATCGAGTTGCTGCCACCAGCCTTGCATCGCCGTCTGGTAGCCCGGCAGGCGAATCCGCTGTTGCAAACCGGCAGCGTCGATACGCGCCTGCAAGGCCTCGCGTTCCGGTCCGTCGCCGAGCATCACCGCGTCCAGTTGCGGATGCTGGTGACACAGGCCGATCAGCGCATCGAGAAACAGGTCCGGGCCTTTCTCGCTGCTCAACCGACCGACGTAACCGGCCAGCCAGCGTTGCCGGTCCGCCAGCGGCGGCATCGCTGGCGCCGCTGGCAAACCGTTGGGAATCACCTGCAACTTCTCCGCGCTCACGCTGGCCTTCAGATGCAGCGTGGCGATGCTGTGCGCCACGCAGACCACCTGTTTCACCGACGCTGTGCGGCACAGTTGCAGGCTCAGCCAGGTGTAGAACTTCTGCTTGCGACTGCGCGGCGTGAAGCCGTGTTGAGTGATTACCAGCGGCAGGCGCAACAGCGTGGCGCCGACCCAGCCGAACAGCAGGCCTTTGAAGTTGTGGGTGTTGAGCAGCGGCTTGTCGCCACGGCGCTGACGCAAGTACCGCAACAGCTCCCCCAGCCCGGCACAAGCGCGAGCGTCCACCCCAGCCTCGCGAAAGCGCGAGATCAGCTCAGGCGGTGCGTCGAGGAACAGCACCTGGTGCTGCCCCGGCGTGGCCAGGCAATGATCCAGCAACATCCGCTCGGCCCCGTAGAAGCCGCCGCTGCTGAGCAAGTGAATGATCGGCAGGGCGACGATTGGGGTGGACACCGCGTTCAATTGCGCACCCAGTGAACCAGGCTCGGCATGGTCCAGTTCTTGTGCGGATTACCCGGCTGCGACGTTTCTTCGTTGAGCACCAACAGCACCGGCAGACCCAGCTCATGGCTGATTTGCGCCGGATGCTTGAAGCGGTGATCAAAGAACTCACGCACGTAGACGAAGGCGATCGCCAGCAGCAGGCCGGTGAACAGCCCGAACGGAATGATCAGCAGCGGTTTCGGGAACGCCGCCTCGGTCGGTTCGAACGGCGGGCTGAGCACCCGGGCGTTGGACAGATCATCGTTGAGCGAGCGCGTGGTGCTGCTTTCGGCGAAGCGCTGGGCATAGGTCGAGAACGCTGCGTGCAGCGCATCGATCTCGGTGTCCATCTGACGCAGTTTGCTCTGGGTCTGTTGCAGGTCGCGGATGCGGTTCTTGAACTCGGCGATGCGCGCGGTTTTCTGCTCGATCACCTGCTTGACCACGGCCAGGTCGGCAGTGCGTTCCTGGATGCGGTTGCTCACCACTTTGAGAAACTGCTGACGGGTGCGGGCGATCTGTTCGCGAGTCAACAGCATCGGTTCGCTGCCGGGCTGGAACACCGCCAGATCGTTCATGTAACGGCTGACCTGACTGGTAAGTTGCTCGCCCATCTGTTTGATTTCCCGGTCCTCGAACGCCACGTTGTCGACGGTGGTGGTGAAGGTGTAGGGAAAGGTGTAGTCGTTGAGTTTGCTGCTGCTGGCGGCGGCGAGCGCGGTTTTCAGATATTCGAGCCAGCGCTGGCTTTGCAGCAGGCGATCCTGATACAGGTTCAGCGCCTGTTCTTCAGTGTTGATTGCATTGAGGCGGAAGGTGATTTCCTCCTTCGGATCCGCCGCGCCGACATTTTCCAGCAGCGCTTGGCGGTTACCTTCCAGCCCATCGAGACGCACTTGATACTGGTGCTTTTTGGTCTCGTAGAACGACTGCGGCAAATCGATCGATTGCAACGCCTGACGGCTGACCAGATAGTTCTGCAGCAGGGCGCTGACGAACGTCGTGCCTTGGCGCGGATCCGGGAAGCTGTAGGTGATCGAGATCACGTTCGAGCCGGGCAGGGTTTCGATTTTCAGGCTGTCGACGGCTTGCTGGGTCAGGGCGTCGAGAGTGGTGTCCCGCACCGGATCGGTTTCCATGCCGAGCCCGCTGCGCAGCGGGTTGATCACGTACTCGCGCAGCGGTGTCGAGACGTAGCGCTTGAACGGTTCGCCGAGCAACTTGGCGAACACCCCAGGTGGCGGGCTGTATTCACCGTTGTCGCGCAGTTCGCTGATGGTCTGACGGATCAGCGCTGGCGAGCGGAGGATGTTGCTCTCGGTTTCCATGTCCGCCAGTGACGGTGGAATGAAGGTGGCGTTGTCCACCGTGAGCGACGTGGTGGCGTCGCCCTGTGAGAGTTTTTTCGACTGCACGATGACCTGCGCGGTGATATCGAAGCTCTGTTTGAGCATCAGCGGCAGGAGCAGGGCGATGACTGCAAAGGTCAGGAACACGCGCTTCACCAGTTGCTTGTTGGCGAAGAAGATCCTGAAGAACTCATGCAGGTAGTTTTCCTTTGGGTTCATGTCGGTCACCTGTGAGTTAGTTGTCACTGTCTTTGTTGTCGACGCGGTAGCCGAAGCTGAAACCGACGCCCTGGAACAGCACCACATCAGCCAGTTGGCGGGCGAGTTCGCCGGCGCTGGCCAGTTTGGTTTTTGGCACGTAGAGCATGTCGTCCGGTTGCAGGTAAGCGATTTGCGGGGCATCGCCGGACAGGGCTTTTTCGACGTCGTAGCGCACCGCTTTCACCTGATTGCCGTTGCGCCGCATGATCACCACCGAATCCAGCCGCGCCTTGACGTTGGTGCCGCGCGCCAGGGTCAGCGCCTCGAGCACCGACACCGGCCGGCGGATCGGATACGAGCCTGGCTGAGCGACTTCACCCAGCACGTAGATCTCGTTGCCGGCGGTGGACTTGAGCAGCACGTCCACAGTCATCCGGCCCGGCAGTTGCGCGTACTTTTTGTTGAGGAAGGTTTCCAGTTGATTGACGGTCATGCCTTGCAGCGGCACGGCGCCGATTTCCGGAAAACTCGCGTAGCCGTCAGTGCCGACAGTGATCTCGCGGCTCATGCCGGTGGCCGGGTGGTTCAACGCGCTTTTCAGGTTCTGCTCATTGCTCAGAGGGCTGATGATCTGCACGGTGAGCTGGTTGCGGTTGGGCTGGAACAGTTGTTTGCGCTGATAGACGCGCTGGATTTCCTGGCGCGCTTCTTCGCTGGTCAATCCGGCGATTTTCACCGAGGTGTTGGCGCCCGGCAGCTCGATGGTGCCGTCGGGCAGCACCAGTTGATTGCCGTTGAGCTGGCTGGCGGCGGTGAAATTCAGGCCGATCTGGTCGCCCGATTGCACGCGGTAAGCGTCCGAGCCGCTGGTGCTGATATGGAAGATCACGTCCAGCACATCCTGCGGGCGCAGGGTCTGCTCGATCTTCGGCATATCGGTCGCCTGGGCGTTGGCCGGGGAGGCGGTGAGAATATTCACCGGCATGTTCTGGGTGTCGGAAGTGCTGGAGCAGCCCGCAAGCGGCAGCAACAGCAGGACAAGCATTCTGGCGTTCATGGCGTCATCCTTTGCGTTCGCTTACAGGTTTTTGTAAAGCCATTTGGGCATGTAGTACTTGCGCCGGTTGAACACGCTGCCGACCACTTTCGCCCCAGCCTGAGTCAGGCGTTGCACAGCGGCCTGAGCGACTTCCCAGCGGGTGTCTTCGGCGCGCACGACAAACACCACGCCGTCGACCTGAGTGCTGATGACCAGGGTGTCGGCGGCGGAGTACACCGCGTCGCCGTCGATCACCACAAAGCGGTACTGGCTGCCCAACTGATCGAGCAACGGGCTCAGGCGTTCGGCGGTCAGGTGTTCCAGCGTGCGGATCGGCCGACCATTGGGCAGCACGTGGAAGGGCAGGCTCGACACCTGCACCACGCAGTCCTGCAACAACGGCGGGTTGTCCGGGTTGAACAGCAGGTCGCGCAGGCCGCGCTCCTTGCCGAGGTTCATCTGCTGGGTGAGGTTGTTCGCCGACTGACTGGCGTCGACCAGCAGCACCTGGCCGCTGCTCATCTGTGCCAGTTGACTGGCCAGTGCTACAGCGCTGGTGGTGGTGCCGGCGCCGGGGTTGGCGGCGGTCAGGAACAGAATGCGCAGATCGAGATCCAGCACGGTCGAAGTCAGATTCGATTCGCTGGGGCTGGCGATGCTCAGGCTTTTATTGGTTGAACCGTCCATTAGCTTGCTCCGTGGCCGCTGAATACTTTGAAGGGGGTTTTCAACAGAATCTTCAGATCAAGCAGAAGGCTCTGCTCGGCGATGTAGCTGAGGTCCAACTCAACGCGCTGGTCGAAGTCGATGTTGCTGCGTCCGGAGATCTGCCACAGACCGGTCATGCCGGGGTAGATCGCCAGACGCGCGAGGTGATTGTCCTTGTAGCGGTAAGCGTTGAACGAGGTCGGGCGAGGGCCGACCAGGCGCATGTCGCCGGTCACCACGTTGATCAGGTTGGGCAGCTCGTCGAGGCTGGTGCGCCGCAGAAAACTGCCGATGCCGGTGACGCGCGGGTCCTTGTCGATCTTGAAATCGATGGCGTCAGCCCCGTGTTTGTTGAGGTGGCGCAGCGACTCTTTGAGTTCTTCGGCGTTGCTGACCATGGTGCGGAACTTGAACATGCCGAACTTGCGCCCGCGATAACCGGTGCGCTTTTGCACGAACAGCACCGGCCCCGGGCTGGTGAACTTGATGGCCAGGGCCAGGCCCAGCAGCACCGGCGAGATCAGCACGAGAATCGTCAGCGCACCGAGGCAGGCGACCACCCGATTGGTCCGCGACAGCTGCCATGGGCGGCCGCCATCGCGGCCGCTGAGCCAGCCGCGACCCTGACGGTGGATCGCCGCGTCGAGGCGCATGCGATGTTCCGGGTCGACGCGCTTGTCAGGGCGCATCTGTGCAATCGACACACTTCTTTCATGTCCAGTCATGGCGTCCTCCGCATTCATTCAGCCGCAAGCGGCGCACGGGCAGTGGGGTAGTAGTCGCGGAACCAGGCGATGAAACGGCCCAGTCCTTCATCCAGTTCTATCCGGGGCTGGAATCCGGTGGCCTGGGCCAGATCGCTGGCCTCGGCGCAGGTGTTGAGCACGTCGCCCGGTTGCAGCGGCAGCAGCTCGACAATGGCTTTGCGATCGAGGTGTTTTTCCATGAGCGCGAGGTAGGTTTTCAGTGCGACCGGCTGCTGCCCGCCGATGTTGAACAGGCGCCACGGCGCCATGCTGCTGGCGGGGTCGGGCTGTTCGCGATCCCACTGCGGATTGGCTTGCGGTGGCTGATCGATGAGGCGGGCGATGCTTTCGATAATGTCGTCGATGTAGGTGAAATCGCGCTGATGCTCGCCGTAGTTGAACAGCTTCAGCGGCTCGCCTTCGCTGATCGCCCGGGCGAACTGGATCGGCGACATGTCCGGCCGTCCCCAAGGCCCGTACACGGTGAAAAAGCGCAGGCCGGTGCAGGGAATGCCGAACAGATGGCTGTAGCTGTGCGCCATCAGTTCATTGGCTTTCTTGGTCGCGGCGTACAGCGACAGCGGATGATTGACGCCATCCTTCACCGAGTAAGGGGTGTGCTGGTTGGCGCCGTACACCGAACTCGACGAGGCATAGATCAAGTGCTCGACCGGGTGATGCCGGCAGCTCTCGAGAATGTTCAGGAAACCGTTGAGATTGCTGTCCAGATACGCCCGTGGATTGTCCAGCGAATAACGCACTCCGGCCTGCGCGGCCAGATGGATCACCACTTGTGGCTGCTCGCGGGCGAACAGCGCGTCGATCGCTGAAGCGTGGGCCAGATCCACCGTGGCCAGCGGAAAATCGCCAGCCTGCTCGCGCACCCACTGCACGCGATCGTGCTTGAGCTGCGGGTCGTAGTAGTGGTTGAAATTGTCCAGGCCGACCACCGAATGTCCGTCGCGCAGCAAACGCAGGACGCAATGGGCACCAATGAAACCGGCGGCACCGGTCACCAGAATCTTCATGGCCGCAGCCCTTCAGGGGCGATGTGGCGCAGGCCGATGCCGCTGTAATGCAGGCCGGCGGCGGCAACCTGTTCCGGGTTGTAAAGGTTGCGCCCGTCGATGATCACCTTCGAGCGCAGCTTCTCGGCGAGCAGCTCGAAATCGACCACGCGGAAGTTTTTCCACTCGGTGCAGATCACCAGCGCATCGGCGTCTTCGAGGGTGTCGTCGCGGGTCGCGCACAGGTGCAGGTCATTGCGGTAGCCGTAGATGCGTCGGCACTCGGACATGGCTTCCGGATCGTAGGCCTGCACGCTGGCACCTTCGGCCCACAACGCGTCCATCAGATAACGGCTCGGAGCTTCGCGCATGTCGTCGGTGTTCGGTTTGAACGCCAGGCCCCAGACCGCAATGGATTTGCCGGCCAGGCCCTGGGGAAACTGCGCGCGCAATTTGCTGAACAGGATGTGCCGCTGGCTGTCGTTGACGTCGGTGACGCTGCGCAGCAGTTTCAGCGGCATGCCGTTGTGTTCAGCAGTGTGCAGCAGAGCCCGCAGATCCTTGGGAAAGCACGAGCCACCGAAGCCGCAGCCCGGATAAATGAAGTGGTAGCCGATGCGCGGGTCGGAGCCGATGCCCTTGCGCACCGCTTCGATATCGGCGCCGAGCAATTCGGTGAGGTTGGCCAGTTCGTTCATGAAACTGATGCGGGTGGCGAGCATCGCGTTGGCGGCGTACTTGGTCAGCTCGGCGCTACGGTTGTCCATGAACATCAGTTTTTCGTGGTTGCGGCAGAACGGCGCGTACAGCTCGCTCATCTGCTCGCGGGCAGCGTCATCGCGGGTGCCGATGATGATCCGGTCCGGGCGCATGCAATCGGCGAGGGCGCTGCCTTCCTTGAGAAATTCCGGGTTGGATACCACCCGCACCTGCAGCTCGGATTTGCCCCGTTGCAGCAATTCGCTGGTGGCCGTGGCCAGCACCTGATCGGCAGTTCCGACCGGCACCGTGGATTTGATGATCAAGGTGCGATCGGCCTCCATCAGACCGGCGATCTGCCGGGCGACGTTAAGCACATGGCTTAGATCGGCGGAACCATCTTCGTCCGCCGGGGTGCCGACGGCGATGAAAATCAGCTCGGCGTGAGTCACCGCATCACTGGCCTGGGTGCTGAACAACAAACGCCCGGCCTTGATGTTTTCTTCAAGTGTTGCGGACAGGCCTGGCTCACTGATGGGCGGTACCGCTTGTTGCAGTTGTTTGATCTTGTTCGGATCGATATCAATGCATAAAACCCGATGGCCGACATCGGCAAGTGCAGCGGCTTGTATAAGTCCGACATAGCCAGTGCCAAATACGCTCACGTCCATCTGCGCACCTCAATAAAACCAGAAAAGTTAACTACGGAATGAGATTGTTAAAGGGGTATAGCGCAGGGTTTGAAAAGCGTGTCAGCAAAATGACATGTTGCACGGGTATAACACTTGAGGCGTTTTTGGCGATTGGCCATCAAGTCATTGCTGCGATTGAATTTGTTGTTTCTTTGCAGATTTGTTCAGATTCAATTTAACCGACAGACGGTCTAAGTGCCCGAAATTAAAGGCTTTAAGCGCTGAGGGTGTGTCAGATTTGAGTCACCGTTTTTTTGACGCTTTGCCCGGTTATCAGTCATTTCTTGCGCTTTGATGGCCGGGTGCTAGTGTCAGGTTCTGACCGACAAAGCTTTGACATCTGCCCTTTTCCGATCACCGGTACCGCCATGTTCAAATACGCCAAGGAACTGCTCTTAGTTGCCTATCTATTGCTCTTTTCCGACTATTATCTGGATCGGTTAAATGCTATCGGGTGGGGTTTCAATGCACTTGTTTTTGGCGCGATGTTTTTGGCGCTTACTTTCGCGTTATATCTAAGTGCCTATATACGTCAGGCTCTCGTTCGACATGTGTTCGCAGTAACGCTGTTTGTTGCGGCGGTTTTTTTCGATGTCTATACCCGGGTCACGGCGGATTACCTGAGGTACAGCGATTTTGTCTCGCTGGTGTACTCCGGCGGCTTCATTCAGGAAGCCGCGTATCAGTACCGCGATGCGATCCTGCGCGCGGTGCTCAGTGGCTTGCTGCTTTTGTTTGGCATCGGGCTCAAGCCGCGTCATGCGCTATTCATACCCAACACATTGCGCATCTTGGCGCCCGTTTTCGGCGTACTGATGCTTAGCGCACTGCTGTTTTTACGTGCAGGCGAGGGCGCACGTGGGTTGCCGATCATGTACACGCCGCTGGCCTACCTGAACCTGTTTGCCTACGAAGCGCTGCATGACACCGTCGGCCCCCGTGAAGCGGTGACGCTCGCGCGCGCCGCGCCTGCCGTCGGCCACGACATCGTGCTGATCATTGACGAAAGCATTTCCGGCAATTACTTGGACATCAACGCGCCATTTGGCGTGCACAGCAACCTCAAGCAAGCGCCGGCCGGGGTCGATGTCTTCAACTTTGGCTACGCCGCGTCCATTGCCAATTGCAGCGCCGACACCAATGTCACCTTGCGCTACGGCGGCACCCGCGCCGATTACATGCGCATCAACAGCACGTTGCCGTCGATCTGGCAGTACGCGAAAAAGGCCGGGCTCGGCACGGTGTACATCGACGCCCAGCGCACCGCCGGCAATCTGCAGAATCTGATGACCGCCGCCGAGAAAAACGACATCGACAGTTTCGTGCAATTCAACCAGACCAGCGTACGCGACCGCGATATGGCGGCAGCGGCGAAGCTGATCGAACTGCTCAACGACGATCGCGTCGAGCTGATCGTGATCAACAAGGTCGGCGCGCATTTTCCGGTGCATGACAAATACCCGGATGCGTTCATGGCTTACCGGCCAACGCTGCCACGCGGGCAGTTCACCGAAGTCGCCGACACTGGCGAACGCACCGGTTTCAATGGCCAGCCGGATGACTGGCTGCTGTATCGCAACGCCTACAAGAACACGCTGCTGTGGAACGTTGGCGAATTTTTCGCTCGGGTATTTGCCCAGGCCAATCTGAGCAATGCGCTGCTGATCTACACCTCCGATCATGGCCAGGATCTGCACGAGCGCGGCAACCCGGGCTTGAATACCCATTGCGGCGGCGACCCGGTCGAGGAAGAGGGGCTGGTGCCGCTGGTGGTGATCCAGGGTCGTGGATTGCAGGCGCCGGACTGGGCGGCGAATCTGCCTGCAAACAAGGACCGTTCGAGCCACTACAACATCTTCCCGACACTGTTGCAGGTGATGGGTTACGACCTGGCGGGGATTGAGGCGGTGTATGGCAAACCGCTGAGCATGCCGACGGCGGATGAGTTCACCTTCAACTACCGCTTCAATGCGCGGTTGGGCGCCAAGCCTGAGTGGAAGCATATCGACCTGGGCAGCATCGTGACGCCTGAGCGGGCGCCGGCGAGTGTGGCTTCCGGGCAGTAAGATTTGAGTTGCTCGGGCGGGCCTCTTCGCGAGCAGGCTCGCTGCCACAGGGGGATCGCGTTCCAATGTGGGAGCGAGCCTGCTCGCGAAGGCGCCTGCACAGGCAACGCCACTCTGAGCTCCTGTTCAAGTGGTACGGATCACCAGCGGACAAAAACCATTCAGGGCCGCTATCCTAGGCCCAGGTTCACTGATCGGGTTTGCCCATGCTTGAGGTTCGCGACGTTTTCAAAAGCTATGCCACTCCGCAGGGATTGTTGCCGGTGCTACAAGGCGTCGACCTGACGCTGGAGGCCGGCGGCAGCCTCGCGCTGATGGGCGAATCGGGCAGTGGCAAAAGCACGCTGCTGCATTTGGTGGCGGGGCTGGACAAGGTCGACAGCGGCAGTATTCGCAGCGGCGAACATCGCCTGGAAGCCATGAGCGAAGCGCATCTGGCGAACTGGCGGCGCACGGAAATCGGTCTGGTGTTTCAGCAGTTCAACCTGATCGGCAGTTTGCGGGTGGAGGACAATCTGGCCTTTCAGGCGCGCCTGGCCGGGCGCCATGAGCCGCGCTGGCAGGCACATCTGGTGCAGCGTCTGGGTCTGGGCGATCTGCTCTCGCGGTATCCCGAGCAACTTTCCGGCGGCCAGCAGCAGCGGGTCGCATTGGGTCGGGCATTGGCCTCGCAGCCGAAATTGCTGTTGGCCGATGAACCCACCGGCAGCCTCGATGAAACGACCAGTGATGAAGTGCTGCGGCTGTTGCTGGAATTGCTCGATGACACGCCGACGACCCTGCTGATGGTCACCCACAGCCAGCGCGTGGCGGCGCGATTGGCCCAGCGTGTGGTGTTGTCGAACGGGCGGGTCGCCTGATGATCTGGCGGCAAACCTTGCGCGCGCTGCTCAGCCACTGGCGGCGCCATCCCGTGCAGTTTTTCAGTGTGCTGACCGGGCTGTGGCTGGCCACCAGTCTGCTCACTGGCGTCGAGGCGCTGAACAGTCAGGCGCGCGACAGCTACGCGCGGGCCAGCCAGATGATCGGCGGCGCACCGCAAGCCAGCCTGAGCACGCCGAATGGGGCACTGTTTCCACAGCGCTGGTTTATCGAATTGCGCCGTCAGGGCTGGCCGGTGTCGCCGGTGTTGCAGGGACGGCTAACGCTCAAGGGCCACGAAGACCAGCGCATTCAGGTGATGGGCATCGAGCCGGTGTCGCTGCCGACGGATTCCGCAGTGGCCGGGCAGGCGATGCCGATCGAGCGCATCGTCGAATTTTTCAGCCCGCCGGGCAGCACCTGGATTTCTCCGGACACCCTGCAAATGCTCGGCTTGCGCGAAGGTGATACAGCGCAAACCGCGAACGGCCAAACCCTGCCGCCGCTGCTCGCGCAGAAGGACATGGCGCCGGGCCTGTTACTGGTCGACATCGGCGTAGCGCAAAGACTGCTCGACCAACCCGAGCAATTGTCACGGCTGTTGTTGCCCAAAGATTTTCATCAGGAATTACCGGCCAGTTTCAACGACCGCTTGCAGCTCAAAAGCAGCGGCGAAGAAAACAATCTGGAGCGGTTGACCGAGAGCTTTCACCTCAATCTCGATGCCCTTGGATTTCTGTCGTTTCTCGTCGGCTTGTTCATCGTCCACGCCGCCATCGGCCTCGCACTGGAACAGCGTCGGGGCTTGCTGCGCACATTGCGCGCCTGTGGCGTCAGTGCACGAATGCTGATCGCGTGTCTGGTGCTTGAACTGGATGCGCTGGCGCTGATCGGTGGGGTGTTCGGTGTGATCAGCGGCTATTGGCTGGCCAGCGTGCTGCTGCCGGACGTCGCCGCCAGCCTGCGCGGTCTGTATGGCGCGGAAGTGGCGGGGCAGTTGCGTCTGAGTCCCTGGTGGTGGTTCAGCGGTGTCGGTCTGAGCCTGCTCGGCGCGTTGCTGGCCGGGGCCAACAGTCTGCTGCGAGCGGCGCGCCTGCCGTTGCTGGCGGTGGCCGATCCGCAGGCCTGGCATCAACAATATTCGCGCTGGTTGCGCCGGCAGGGTTGGCTGGCGATGGCACTGCTGGCGATTGCGCTGGCGGCGCTGATCTGGGGCGACAGCCTGAGCAGCGGCTTCGTGCTCATGGCCGGGCTGTTGCTCGGTGCCGCGCTGGCCTTGCCGGTGCTGCTCAGCGCGTTGTTGAACCCGTTGCTCGGGCGCAGTCGGTCGGTGCTCGGCCAATGGTTTCTCGCCGACTGCCGCCAGCAATTGCCAGCCCTGAGTCTGGCGCTGATGGCGCTACTGTTGGCGCTCGCGGCCAACATCGGCGCCGGCAGCATGACCGCCGGTTTTCGCCAGACCTTCAACGACTGGCTCGAACAACGTCTGAGCGCCGAGCTGTACATCAACCCGGCCAACCCGGCGCAGGCCCGCGAGATGCACAGTTGGCTCAAGCAGCAGTCGAATGTGAGCGCTGTGCTGCCCAACTGGCAGGTTTCGGTGACGCTGCAAGGCTGGCCAGCCGATGTCTACGGCATTATCGACCATCCGCACTATCGCCAGCATTGGCCGTTGCTCGACAGCAGTGGCAGCGATCCTTGGGGCAAACTGGCCACGGATGATGCGGTGATGCTCAGCGAACAACTGGCACGACGCCTGAAGTTGAAGCCCGGCGAGCATCTGAACATTCCCACGCCAAACGGCACGTGGTCGCCGCGCATCGTCGGCATCTACGCCGACTACGGCAATCCGAAAGGGCACGTGCTGATCAGCAGCGAGCACCTGTTGCGCGGCTGGCCGCAACTCACGCCCAACCGCTTCAATTTGCGTATCGATCCAGTGCAGATTCCGGCGCTGCTCAACGCCTTGCAGGCGCGCTTTGCGCTGGATGACAACCGCGTCGTAGACCAGGCCCGGCTCAAGGGCTGGTCGGTGCAAGTCTTCGAACGCACATTTGCTGCGACGGCAGCCTTGAACAGCCTGACCTTGGCCGTGGCTGGCGTGGCGCTGTTCATCAGCTTGCTGACGCAAAGTCAGAGTCGTCTCAGTCAACTCGCACCGCTGTGGGCCCTGGGCGTGACGCGCAATCAATTGATGCTGCTCAACCTCGGCCAGACGTGGCTGCTGGCAGTGCTGACCTTGATGCTGGCGCTGCCGCTGGGCATCGCCTTGGCGTGGTGCCTGGATGCGGTGATCAACGTGCAGGCGTTTGGCTGGCGACTGCCGTTGCGGGTGTTTCCGTTGCAGTTGTTGCAACTGATGGGCCTGGCTTTGCTCGCGACTTTACTGGCTTCGGCATGGCCGCTGTATTCGTTGTATCGCACGCAGCCGGCGGATTTGCTGAGGACGTTTGCCCATGAGGATTAACAGCGTCGTGTTGATGCTGGTGCTGCTGCTTGCTGGCTGCGATCAGCCTGCACCCGAGGACAAGGGCTTTGCCGGCATGGGCGATCAGGCGCAATCGTTCACCCCGGTAGTGCCCGGTCGGGTGTTCAGTTTCCCCGCCGATCACGGTGCACATGATGGTTTTCGCATCGAGTGGTGGTACGTCACCGCCAATCTCAAGGATCAGCGGGGCAATGACTTCGGCGTGCAATGGACGCTGTTTCGCAGCGCCCTGACACCGGTTGCCGAGCAAGCCGGGTGGGGCAATCAAACAATCTGGCTTGGCCATGCGGCGGTTACTTCGCGCTCGGTGCACCACGCCGCCGAGCGCTACGCCCGGGGCGGAGTAGGGCAGGCCGGCGTGCGGCTGGCGCCGTTCGAGGCGTGGATCGACGACTGGATGTTTGCCAGCCAAGCTCAGGATCCGTTGAGCGACATGCAACTCAGTGCTCGTGACAAGAATTTCGCTTATCAACTGCGCCTAAACTCCAGCCGCCCACTGGTGCCGCAGGGCGACAATGGCTTCAGCCAGAAATCCGAAGAAGGCCAGGCCTCGTACTACTACAGCCAACCGTTTTTTCAGGCCAGCGGCACGCTGCAGATCGACGGCCAGACCTACACCGTCAGCGGCCCGGCGTGGCTCGATCGCGAATGGAGCAGCCAACCACTCACGGCCAATCAAACGGGCTGGGACTGGTTCTCGCTGCACCTGGACAGCGGCGAACACGTGATGCTCTATCGCATGCGGCAGAAGGACGGCGCACCTTATCTGACCGGCACCTGGATCGCCGCTGACGGGCAGATTCAGACATTGCGCAGCGAGCAGATCAGCCTTGTGCCGCAGGATACGGCCAAGGTTGCTGATCGGCCGATGCCGGTGAAATGGTCAATCCGCATTCCCGACAAGAAGCTGGACATCAGCGTTGACGCGATCAATCGCAATGCCTGGATGGATTTGCGTATTCCCTACTGGGAAGGGCCGGTGAAGATCAATGGCAGCCATCCTGGCCAAGGTTATCTGGAAATGACCGGGTATTAACGACAGGCGCTGTCTCCCTGTGGGATCAATCACTCTACTCAGCCTTGCGACGTCGCCGGTGGGTCAAAATCAAAAGCAGGCGAGCTGACACTCGACCTATAGGTGAAGTGGGACTGTAGGCGCTGCCGAAGGCTGCGATCTTTTGATCTTGATCTTGCTCTTGCAGGCGTGAGCCTGCTCGCCACGGCTTTCTCAAAGATACTAATGGATAGCGGATAACCCCAATCCCTGGGGGAGCTGGCTGGCCAGCGATGGCGTCAACAAGGCCACCACTGATCAAACCGCTCGGAACTCTCCCTCCGCCAATACGCTCTACCCAGAAACCCGCCATTTTCGGACTCACTCATGAGCGACGACGTGCAACTCCCAGACCTCAACACCTGGCAACGCCTGTTCGACGATCAGACTCTTTGGCAGCAATCGCCCGACGCTCACTATTTCGATCTACAGCGCATCGCCGATGACCTGCTCGGCCAAGGCGCGATCGATCTTGAGCAATGGCAGTTGTTGCGCGCCAAAGCCGACGATCTGCACAAGCAGTCACCCGAGGTCAATGTCGCCCGCGAACTCGACGATCCCGAAGCCTGAGGACTACCGCCGTGAATACCACCATCAACCAGAACGACAACCCCGACGAACCACGCCCCGCCGGCGAAACCGAACGCGATAACGACGCCCTGCGCCCGACCGATCCCAAGCAGCGGCAGGACAGCGGCAAAGGCACACCGAGCGGCGAGTCCACCGCTCAGGAAACCGCCAAGCCACACACCCGAGGGCCGCAAACCCAAGTCAAGCCCTGAACAGCGTCTATGCTCACTGGCACGCCCGCTGCTGAAGTCGATTTGGTGGCGGGCGTCGCCATTTCATCACAGGGAAAGTAATGCATATGAAGCTCGACGCTCTGGCCAAGGCCATAACCCTCGCAACGCTGCTTTCTGCCGCCAGTTTCGGCGCACTAGCTGCCGACATTCCGTTATCCGCCGTCGTTGAGGCCGATTCCGTTACCACCAAAGTGCTCGCCGTCGACCCGGCCAATCACCAGGTCGTGCTGGAAAGCCCTGAGGGACGTCAGGTCCACGTTCAGCTCAGCGACAAAGCGAAAAACCTCGCCAATCTAAAAGTGGGGGACTTGGTGAAGATCGAAGTGCAGCGGTCTGTCGCCGCTTATCTCGATACAGATGTGGATAAAGGTCTGCCAGGCACCACCGAGCGTACCGGCGAACTGCGCAAAGCCCCAGGCAGCGATAACCCTGGCGGCGAAGCCTATCGTCAGGTTCAGGTGCAGCTGAAAATCAGCAAAATCGATTTGAAGACCAATCAGGTCACCCTCGAAAATCCATCCGGACAATCGAAGACGCTCGATGTGAAGAAGCCGGAGATTCAGGCCAAGTTGAAAGATCTGAAAGTAGGGCAAAGCGTTATTGTCACTTATACCGATATCCTGAAAGTGACCAGTCAGCACGATAGTTGAGTATTAACTCTACAAGTTTATTGCTCTTGTACAACTTTATGTATGAGAGCAATCATATAAAGTTTTTTGTAAGACAATTCTCGAGAAAAATCGGTAAAACACAGTTTTTAACTTTTCAGTTCAAAAATTTCATGTTTCCCCATGACGACATGTCCACTTGTTTGAATTAAAATCCTCGGCGTTCGCCCAGTGTCAGGGCTCTTTACCGGTGCAAGGATTGCCAGGCCGTAACACTGGGCGAACTCCACGACTTGCAAAGTTGTATACAGATTCTGCAAACAAAAAGGGCGACTTTGCAGTCGCCCTTTTTGTTGTTTTCGATTAGGTGGAAGCTTGCATGCCCGCTTTGCCGTGCTGCCCCTGTAAGCGCTTGAGTGTCTGCTGGTACATTTTTGTACGGCGATGATCCTTGCCATACGTGCCTGCCGCCGCGACGGTGCCGGCCTGGATGTGATCAAGGTAGCGGAAGATCTTCCGCGGCGAGAGAAACCTGACGCCATAGCCCAACCCGACCATTCGATCCTGAAGCGTGTAACCCGGCACCTCCTGATCCATGCAGAAGTGCAAACCCAGCGACTTCATCAAACGCGCATTCCACAGCGTGCAGAAACTTTTCAGATGCGTTTCTTTATACGGGCGTGGCGGTTTCGAACGCAAGCCGAAATGAACTTTTAGCCGACGAACATGATGTTTGCAGAATCGCGAAGTTAACCGCCAGGTATCTCGCAGCCACCCACGATCAAGTTGCTCAACACAACCCACCGCCGCCATGTCCGCACTTTTCGTGCATTCGCGCATCATCATCGCGAACACTTCCATGTCGTAGACAAAGGTGTCGGTGTGCAGCAGAAACAAGTAATCGGTCTCAACTTTCGCCAAGGCCAGATCCAGCGCCTTGCCATGGGCAATATGCCCCATTTCCTTGCCCGGCGACGGCCGCTCAATCAGATTGATCCAGTCCAGCGAACGCAAGTAATCAAGGCTGGCATCCGCCGAATCGTTGTCTACCACCCACACTGGAATGCCCTGCGCCTGGACATGCTCGCGCAACAGCTCCAGACACATGCGGGTAATGTCCGGGGTTTTGTAATTGACCAGAACGAGGCTGAAGTTGGAATGCGGCAGGGTAGGCAGATCAAAGGCTTTCATGTCGGAGGGACTCATCCACGGCTCAAGACGACAGGTTGATGAGCCGGGATGCTAGCGAGGGAAGCTTAGGTGAAGCTTAATTTGGGAGGGGGGCACCTGCGGGAATATGACGACGTATATGGTTGGAGATGACTGCCGGACCTCTCCATGCGATTGTCAGGTTCCGAAGTAAAGCTCATCCAGTTGGCGCTTGCGGATTGCCAGATATTCTTCCCATACCTTGGGAAAGTCCTCATCTCGGGTTAGCGGAAAAGTCAGGTAGATGTGTTTTCCGACAACACTGACGTACTGGCGTGCACGTTTGAAGGTCGGCTGTTCGTATAGTGCAAGGCTTTCGTAGTAAGCGTCGTGATGGTGGCGAATCGTTACTCGATGAGGGGCAATCATCCCTCGCGCAAAATCGATCACCCAGACGCCGTCTACGGCCGTATGCAAACAGCCGTAAACACCATCGACCGAGAGCAGGATGCAAGTGTTGGCTTGGTTGCCATCCTCGTCGTTCGCTAAAACAATCTGGTCTGCGAAGTATTTGATCGTCTGGTTATCCGGACCCTGTAGAAGCAAGCCCCAGCCCTCGACGCCCATGCGAAACTCGCCGATGTTTTGAAAGGTTGCGGTCCATTGATTGGCAAGTGTTATCTGACGGGTATTCATTGGGTTTTCAGACTCGAGATTTCCGACTTATGGTGTCGGATAAACCGAAAAAAATCGGCTTTACGTTTTAACAGATGTTAAAAATCCAAAGAAATAGACGAACTTGGTTGCTCACATTTCATCCATGCAAACCCGCCGCTTTGCACGCTTCGACGAACGTGGTGCCTTTTTTGTCCATGGCCGTCTTGACCATTTGATTGGCTTTCACGAATGCAGCGGTGGGCTTGGCCCATTGCTCTGGTGGCAACGGCTCAGACCATGTTTGCACTTGCTCCGGAAGGGTAGGCCGCCCTTTGCGATGCGCCCATTCGGCTAGCATGTAAGGCATCTTCCAGAAGCTCAGCACGCGCCACATGTACCAGCGGCGCAACGGCCAGTAGGATTTTTTCGAGTAACCGTAATGCTCGCGCTGCTCGGGCGTCAGTTCGTCACCACCCTCGTCCAGCGACCCCATCGCGCGTGCGTCTTCGCGTTCGATCTCGAAAGTGTGTAGGCCTTCGTACGGTTTGAGCCGATCACCGGATGGAGTCAAACCCAGTGCCTTGAGCATCGGGTTTGGAGCATCTACCAACTGACCGTCTTCCATGTAATTACGAATTGACGTCCACATCCCTAAAGCATGTGCATCGCTGGGTTGTGGTAGCAGGAGGAATTGCACTTTGTCCTGCTCCTCATCCTCCAGACCCATGCCGAACGTGTACTGGCGAGTAGCGCCATAACTGGTGACGCCCTGAGTGTTGGAGACCCAGGCGACTACGCTTTCCCAAGGTACGATGAGGGCGCGGCGGGTTTTGCTGTCGACGTAGCAGACTTCGCGGCGTTGGCGGTTGAAGCGGACGGGGTAGGTTTTTGCGGATGAGTAGACACTTGAGATCATTCCGTAGACGTAAGCGCCTATCGGAAGAAAGGAGAGTAGGGAAATACTTATGGATACTTGAATAAAACCGAATAGTTCGCGCCACGGATCACTAAAGTGCTCGGGGTAAAAAATCACTCCGTAAGCAATCACAAGGCTTGGCATTATGAACGCCAGAAATATGGGGAACCATAGTCCTGCCGCTAATATTTTTCCCTGCTCAACGGTCCCCCAGTTACTCCCACCTAGCTCTAAGAATGTGTCATTCACCTCCGAAAAATTTCTACGAGAGGACTGCGTCTGTCCTGTGTAAACGGGCAATGGCGAGAGAAATAGAGTTTCATTCAACCCGCTATTCCGGATTTCCCCCGCGTTTGGGCGCTTGCTGCGTATATCTGGTGCGGCTTCGGTCGATACGATTTTATCTTTGCGCTTCAAAAGGCTCTTAAACATCGACAGTCGCCAGGTCTTCTTGTTTGAACAAAATGAATTGAGATTTATTTATGCCATTCGGCAATGTGTCTACGGACTCTACCTTAAAGACACCTCGCGTTGGGGTGCGTTTATATGATGCGCCAGTGATATGCAGGTCACGAAGTACAAAACAGGTTTCGTGCATGATGTCGCGCTCGGCTTCCAATTGATAGGCGATGTTCAGCGCCAAGGCAAAATCGGTGGTTTGTAGCGAGTCACTTATCGGCAGGTGGAGTGTCAATGCCTCGTTGCTTTTGCTAACCACAACAAAGCGGGTGACCCAAGCGGACGAGCGTTCCTGCCACCTTAACGGGAACGGACCTGGCGCATATCCAATATTTTTTGGAGTGTCGCGATACTGCTCGTACGCTTTCAACTGTAATTTGCGAGTGTCCATTTCCTGTGTGCTCACACCAGGAACTACCAGTTTCAAATAGGTCTTTTTGGCATCGCGGATCATTTCGCAGGTAGGTTTTTGCACAACTTTTGCCAATTCGTTCCACTCATCCTGTGCGGTACGGTTTTCGGTCTTGTTCCCCCAAGCGCTGCTCCGCATCCACTTTTGCAGGTCGTCCAGATTGAAGTAGTTGTAAAGGCCTTCCCCTACCAATTGCAGGGCGGTAGCGATCAAACCTATTAGATTTGCGCGCGCGCCTATCGCTAAAAGTCGAGGGCTGGCTTCAGCCCATGCCAATGCACGTAGTTCAGTCGGTGTCTTCATGATGTTCTTCACGACTGAGCCGGTGTGTTTGGCCGCCCAAGTGTTGGTACCGACTAGCATGGTGTCACCGCTTATCTGCAGTGTGGTGGCGCCCAAGGCTTTGTAATCGCCTTCCGCTAACGCTTTACCCCACTGCAATGAGTGTTTTCCTAAGTCTAGCGATGCAACTACGCCACCTGATACGAATGCCCAAAATCCCGCGATTCCGGTCCATCGTCCCAGTCGGCTCATTGTATTCAGTTTACCTCCAACGCTTTCCATCTGTTCGATATGAGACTGAAAGATGGTTACTGAAAGGCCTTGAACTGTTGCAAAGCCAGCTGCTGTCATACCTACGAATGATTCGGTGAAAGCTATTTTGTCACTTAGTGAACGATTTTCTTTTTTTACAAAGGTATTCAGCGATTCAATAAACTTCTGTCCCTGAATCACAAACAACGCAAACGCAATCCCATCCCCCTTCGACTTCATGACCCCTGCGAGCGGCTTATTGAACGTCCCTGTAGCCCGGAAGTCTCGTACGGTCCGGCCCAACTCTGCCCGCAATTGCGGATCCAGACCATCGATGACCGTGCCGATTTTTGCTGGGCTGTCTCCGCCTACCGTCAACGCGTCGCAGAGCCTCTGTTCCAAAGGTAACAGCGAATTTTTGATTTGGGCAATTCGTTGGTTGTACTGCGTTTCGCTGCCCGGCATGGCGGAGCCGGTGGTTTGCCGGGACAATTCGCGATTGCGCAGCTTGTAGGTTTCCTTCAGCTGGCCGCGCAGGTCCAACGCCTGATCTCGGGCAAGGTTGAAGGCGTTGATTTCGGCGGCAGACGCTGCACGCAATGTCAGCCCTTGCCGGGAAAACTCTCGCAGTAACTGTAAACGCGCAGGCGCTCCGATTTCGCGAATGTAGCTGTTGGGGTCGACGGTTTGTGCACGCGCGAAGGTTACGTGAGCTTTGTCCAACTGATCGGCAATTTTCATCTGTCGAGCCGGGTTATAGGCCTCGTCCAGCAAGCTTTGCATGCCCATGAACTGGGTGTTCAGTTTGGCGTAGTTGGGCAGGCGCTCGGTCATCAGACTGTGGAACTGATTGGTCAGGACGTTGACGTTGGCCAGGTTTTCCTTGGCGGAGATCACGTTGATCGAGAAACTGCTCAAGTCCGCGAGTTTTTTTGCTACGTCGACTTGTGCGGCCAGAGTCAGCGTGTCCAGCCCAGGTACGACGGTCAGCAGATTGGCTTCCATGTAAGCCGCAAGTTTCGCGACGGCCTTCGGGTCAGCACACATAGCGGCGACACAGACGAATTCAGTCTCCAGACGATGCTTGATTTGCGCATCGAGCTTGAAATCGTAGTACCAGGCGGCTCCGTGGAAGTAGCCACTGGTAAACATCTTCAGGCGGTCATCACGAATGTTCTTCAACCGTCCGTGCCAGTGACTCAGCAGTATTTGCTGTTTGAGGAGAAATGCCTCCATCTCCGGTCGGTTAACCAAGTCATCGACGCCACGCTGACCGAGCTCCTTGCCATGCAAGGCGTACCAGCTTTGCAGGCTCAGTTTATTCAAGGTGTCTTGATGTTTACGGTATAACGGATTGCCAAGCGAATCCGTCATGTCCATATACGCACGGGCATAAGGATCCTTTTCAGCCATTTTTCGCCAGTGCGCTTCGTCTCCATAGATCCCCGGATCTCTGTTATCCCGGCGAACCTTCAGATACTCATAAATCTTGTTCTGCTGCTCTTCGTTGGTGTCATCTTTCAACGACTTGATATCAGGGTCTGTTTTGCTCAGAGCGTCAAGTCGGGGCCCATTGACGTCGTAGAGCGACTGTATGTAAGAGCCAGTAAGGTATTCAGCCTGGCATCGTTCATCAGCACTCCATTGTTCAATCCAGTCAGCCACTTTCAACTGCGCACTGGCCAGATCACGCATCACGCCAATGTCGTCTCGTAGCACCAGAAACAGGTAGTCGTTCTTGTACGGGCCTTGCACGTTACTGGTCAGACTTTCAATGGTGGTTTGCTTGAAGAGTGGCTGATCCTCCCAGTGATAAGCCACGCTTTCCTGCTGATTCGAACCCTCTGGTTTGGCATCGGATCGAGACTGATCCTCCTTGACCTCGGCCAGCCAGCTCTCCGCCTGCTGCTTACTCAGCAAATGCTCGCCACTCTTTTCAGGGCAGGCGCTTGTCAACTCGAGCTGCTGCATCAAGCGTTTGCGCTCATCCTTGGAGTTGAGCACTTGCGAGCATTTGAAAGCTGTCCACTGAATCTCGGAATAACTGGCGTAAAGCGTGTGAGATCGAGTGAAAATCAGATGCGGTTCCCCGACTGAACTGGTCCGAGTGTCGGCCGATACTTCCTGACTGTTCCACAGCAGCTTGGTGATCTGGCCTTTCTCGATCCGGTATTCGTGCAAGTAACCGGTGGTGCCATTGATGATGTACAGATACCCATCGCGCAGCAAACGAATGCCCAGCGGCTGGCTTTTGGTTTTGTACGGCATGGACACCTCGGCAGCTGGATCGAGATGTTGGACCAGGCCATAGCGCAGAGGCAACAGTTGCACCTTCTTGTTCATCAACGGGCACACACCCATCGGCACTCGGGTGTCTTTCGCCGGCTTGGCCATTGCGGCGGTGTTGGCGCTGGGTTTAGGCGGTTGTTGAGTCGTCACGATTGGCTTCCTTGTCGATCGGCGGCACGGCGTTCGGCCAGTTCTGCAGCGCGCTCAACGCGTTTCAATGGTGCTTCAGACGTCGATTGCGCGAGTAGCTGAACGATGTCGGGGTGATCAGTGACCGGCTCACCAGCGAGATAACCGAAAACGTTCGCATAGAGGGTGATTTCCTGTTCAGAAGCGAAACCCTTTTGATAGGCATCATCCGCGAGTGCTTGCGCATAGGGCCGACGATCTTCAGATGCAAAAGTCGCTATGAAGTCCGCAAAGTACGTATGCAAATGCTCATTTAGATCAGATATGAAGTTACGAAATTCTACTTCGCCCAACGCAGTGAGTTCTTCATCCGTCAAACGATAGGTCTCGGGTTCGGCTATAGCGGGTCGGGGGCAAATGTGTTGATGCCAGTTGATGCCAACTCCGTCCGGCAGGCAGACATGGCTGACCGGTCCGAACCATTTCGCGCTGCCCTTTTTTTCTGCCAATGCAAACAGCTGGTGCATGACCGCAGGGTCGGCAATACGGGGCATGACTTCTATGCCACTCGGGTGCTTCACGCTCAGCAAGTGACGCCAATGGCCCCACAACGAATGCGCATCTGCGTCGCTGAACAGCAGATAACCCCACTCCTCAGCCGCATGTTCTCTGAAGTACGCCAAGAGCGGATCGCTGGCACCTTTAAGCTCGATCAGGTAGGGCGAAATATCTGACAACTCCTGCCAGCGAGTGGACTGATACAGGCTGTAGGCCTGGTTATCCCACTGAAACAATTGCTGCGCGAGATTTGGAACACTGACGCCATCCAGCAGCAAATAAGCTGGGGTTTCCCATGGCAGATCAATCGGAAGTGGCGGTAGCTCGATCATTTACTGTAACTCCCTTTGCGCAGCCTGTTTGGCGGCTTCGCACACCGCACAAATCGGCTTCTTCTGCATCAACGCCTGCCGCTGCGCTGGCACCAGCAACTGCCCGGCTTTATCCGTATCAGCTTGCTTCAACGGCCCCGGCATCAACGGCGCAGCACCAGTCCCACTGCCGGGGCTGCCACCAGAGTTCATGTTGATCACCGGCCCGCTCATGGTCACGCCGCCGGCGTCGATCTTGATGAAGCTGCCGCCGCCGACCAGCGTGAGTTCGGCGCCGGCTTCCATCACCACTTTCATGCCGCTGCTCAGGTGGATTTCCTGGCCTGCGTCGATAAACTGGCCCGTGCCGATCTTGATGTGCTGATTCACACCGACGGTGAGGTGGTCGTTGGCGCGGGTTTCGACTTTGCGGTCGGCGTAGACGGTGTGGTGTTCTTCGGCTTTGAATTCGCTGTAGCTGTTTTGCTCGACGGTGTCGTGGCGTTCGTTGCCGACGCGGATTTTCTGGTCGTGCTCGATGTTTTCGTCCCAGTCGCGCTGGGCGTGCAGGTAGATCTGTTCCTGGCCTTTCTTGTCTTCGATGCGCAGTTCGTTGTAGCCGCCGCCACCCATCGAACTCAGGGTTTTAAAGGTGCTGCGGGTCTTGTTCGCCGGCAGTGGATAGGGAACGGTGTTTTCCTTGTGGTACAGGCAGCCGCTGATCAGCGGTTGATCGGGGTCGCCTTCAAGGAAGGTGACCAGCACTTCCATGCCGATGCGCGGGATGGCGATGCCGCCGTACTGGGCGCCGGCCCAGGCGCTGGAGACGCGCAGCCAGCAGCTGGTCTTGTCGTCGGCCTGGCCTTCGCGGTCCCAGTGGAACTGGACTTTGACCCGGCCGTATTCGTCGCAGTGGATTTCTTCACCTTTCGGGCCGGTGACCACTGCGCTCTGGCTGCCGAGGATGCGCGGTTTCGGGTGGCGCAGCGGCGGGCGGTTGGGCACATCCCACGGCGTGGCCTGGAAGCGGTTGCGGTAGCCCTGGTGGAAATCGTCTTTCAGCGCGGTGGTGTCGCTGGTCACCGACTCCTCGAGCACTTGCGGCTGCTTGCCTTCGTGCAGGACTTCAGTGAGCAGCCAGAGGTCGTTCCACTTGGCTTTCGGGTGTTCGGTCAGGGCAAGGAAATGGCCGCTGACCAGCAATGGCTGATCGCTCTTGCCTTCGGCGAGTTGGAAGTCACTGCGATGGCGTTCGAGGGCACGTTTGGCCAGGTGCTTGCCGCGCTCGCGGTCGATGAAGCGGCCCGGGTAATCGTAGTCTTCGAGGTCGGGCAGGGCGTCGCCACGGCTTTCGCTTTCCAGGGTCAGGCGCGGTTTTTCGAAGTCGTAGTCGCGACGGGTGGTGCGGCTGGTGCGGGTTTCCAGGCGCAGGTCGAAACGTTTGATCACCGGGTTGCTGGCGACCATGCCGGAGTCTTGCTGATAGGGCACAGGCGCGAGTTTCGGAAACACCGTCTGGTCATCGCCGAACACGAGCTTGTGCGCCGTGGCGCTGTGCTGGAAGTGGAAATGAATGCCTTCTTCTTCGCACAGGCGCTGGATGAAGTGCAGATCCGACTCGTCGTATTGCACGCAGTAGATGCGCTCGGGATAGATCGAGCCGGTCTTGAATTCGTAGGCGTTGCCTTGAATGCCGTGCTCTTCCAGCACCATGCCGATGATCTTCGGCACGCTGAGGTTCTGGAAGATGCGCTGGTTGATGCGGTGCGCCAGATACGCCAGTTGTGGGCGCAGCGTCACCGAATAACGGGTCAGACGCTTGCCGGAATCGCCTTGTGCGGCGCGGTAGATCTGGCCATGGATGCCGCTGCCGTCAGGCGACAGTTGCAGGAAGGCCGGTTTGTGCAGCAGGGTTTCGAGGTCCAGCGACGGCTGCTCACTGACCAGCTCCACCTCAAAGACAAAAGGCTGGCTGATGGCTTCCCGGCCTTGCAGGGTGAATACCTGAAAGTCAGCGGAAAGCCCTTCGATGGTCAGGGCAAAGTGGGTTTCATTGGCCGGCGCGAACATCCCTTGTTCCTCGTGCTGTACAGCGGCGCTCGTCGACGACCGCAAAAAAGCGGCTCAACGTACGCGAAATTCTGGAGGGGCGTAAACAACATCGACCAGCAGAGCTGGCCGATGCGTGTAACGGTCAGCCGTAATTAAACGACTGGAGCACGCCAGTCATCGGAACCGGAAGTACCGGATACTTCGTGGGTCCAGGTGATTTTGCGGTAGGTGAACTGCACTTCTTCCAGGTGGGTGAAGTGCGCGTTGCCTGGATCCTGGCAGTTGTGCATTTTGTTGTTGATGGCGACGATGATCGCGTCTTCCAGTTTGGTGGTGTAGTAGTGCTCTTGGGTGCCTTGAGCCGAAGTGCGGTACCACTGGATAACGATTTCGCTCATGCGCTCGCCGGAAGTCAGTGCTGCTTGCAGCAGTGGCGAAGCCTTGTCGTAGACCTTGGTGATCACAACTGGCTTGTGTACGCGCTGACCGGTTGGCTGACCGGATTGCGGGTCACGCGGGATGATCACGTCGTGGGTGAATGCCTGAACCATGACCTGGTCTTCGTGGCCTTCCTGGTAGGTGTTGCCAACGGAGTCGGCGGTGAAAGCGCCGGCAGTGATCAGGCCTTGTTTTTCGCCGGTAACCGACATGTACGCTGGTGTTGCCATGGGGTGCTCTCCTTGCGGATAAAGTTAGGGTGCCCGGAGGCGAAATCGCCCGGTGGGTAGCTGAGAGTTATCAAGGAGCGTGCCAGGTTCTGCGCGGTGCCCGGATGGCGGGGGCGCCACGCTGGTCGGTCATCTTTCGCGGCGATTTTCACCGGGATAACCGGGAGAAAGTGCGCAAGAAGTTGCGCAGTACTGCGCAACTTCTTGCGCACTTGGCTGCAGGGCTTGCCCGGCGTGGGCTGCAGGGCAATTCACCCCTGAAATATTACGACCAACTGCGCAATTTCTTGCGCACAATGGCCAGATGCCTTTATGGAGGCAAAGATTGCTATGGACGCAAAGATCGCCTCATAGCTTCAGATCAAAAGATCGCAGCCTGCGGCAGCTCCTACATTTGGAATGCATTTCCCCTGTAGGAGCTGCCGCAGGCTGCGATCTTTTGATTTTTTAACGCGCGAGTCGGGTCAAACACTCCTCAATCGACCGCCGTTGCGTCTCGGCATACAACCGCAATTCATCGATTGTCGAACGCCCCAAAGCCTGTTCGAAGGTTTGGCGATTGGAGTGTTCGGCGTAATGCGTCTGCGCAGAATCGCCAAGATTTGACTGAAAAATCCCCGCCGCGCTCACCGGCAGGAAATCTTCGTACACCAGCGGCTCCGCTTTCACATAGCCCTCGCGCAGCAAATCCTCCAGTGACGATTCGCCAAGCCCGCCAGCGGCCAAACCCTTTTCCGTAGCGAAATAACGAAAGTACGCCAGTCCCTGTTCGCGCATGCCCTCGACGCTGTCAGGAAATTCGGCAAAGTGCTGAGTCATCAGCGCGTCGTAGCGTGCGGCATTGGCTTCATTGGGGAAGTCGCCCAGTTCATCGCGAGCGGCATTCAACAAGCGGTCATATAGCGCTCGGCCCTTGGGCGTGAGGGCCGCGCCGCGTTGTTCGATTTCGCCGAAGCGCGCGCTGTGGCTGCCACGGGTTTCGGGCTGATCGGTGAAGGCGATCGGCTCGTCCAGCGCCTTGAAACTGGTCTGGCGCAGCAGGATCGGGCAGTTGCGGCGCGGTGGGCCTTCAATCACTGCTTTCGGTGTGATGCCATGGGCAGGCATCTGCTCCTGCACGGTGTCGATGTCCAGCGTGCGCGGCGTAAGGTGATTGATATGCGGGCCTTTGAACGCAACGACATCGGCGATCAAGCGGTGCTGGGCGCTGAGTTTCTGGTACTGCGCGGCGCTGACGGTGGCGCTGTGGTGCCAGCGAAAAGTCTCCAGTGCCTGTCGGACGAATTCTGCGGCTTCGTCGTCATTCAGTCCGCCTGCCGTTTCCGTCTGTTCAATCAGGCGCAACGCCTCTTCAGTAAAAATCGAACGACGGTTTAGTACCGACTCGGCAAACGAACGCAATTCAGCGTCTTCAATCAGCTCCAGGCGCAGCAACGAGGTGAACACGCGAAATGGGCTGACCCGCAGCGCCTCTTCATGCACCGCACGAAACGCCGTCGAATGCACCGGCACACCCGCCGGGGTCAGGTCGTAATAACCCACCGGTTGCATGCCCATCACCGCGAACAGGCGGGCGAGGGTGGCCAGCTCGCTTGCGGTGCCGACGCGGATGGCGCCGTGGCGTTCCATGTCCAACCGATCGATTTCGCCGGTGCGCTTGAGTTGCCCGGCGATGTCTGGCTGACCTGCCAGCACGTCGCGGTTGGTTTTCTCCACCAGTTCCATCAGCGCGCCGTACAACGGCACCTCTTCGCGGTACATGTCGGACATCGCTCGGGAAAAGCGTTGGCGGATCAGGTCGGGGCTGACGAACGGCTGCACGGTCATGAAAAAAATTCCTGCCACGGTGACGAGATGGATGTCGGAAAAGATCGCAGCCTTCGCCCATGCGGGCAAACGAAGAATCCTACGAACTTCATTCTGCCAACGACTGATCCACCAGTTCGATCCAGTGCCTGACCTGCGTTCGCCCGGCGCTCGCCAGATGACTCTGACAGCCCACATTGGAAGTGACGATCAATTCAGGGCGGCCGCTTTCCAGGGCGTTGAGGCGCTGGTCACGCAATTGCCGCGCCAGCGCGGGTTGGGTCAGCGAGTAAGTGCCCGCCGAGCCGCAGCACAAATGGCCATCCGGTACCTGCGTGAGGTTGAAGCCGAGTCGGGTCAGCACGGCTTCCACCGCGCCGCCAAGTTTCAATGCGTGCTGCAACGTGCACGGGCAATGCACGGCGATGCGTCGTTCGCTGGCGGCGCACACTTGCTCCAGCGGTTCCTCGGCGATGATTTGCACCAGATCCCGAGTCATTTCGCTGATCCGCCGGGCTTTCAACGCGTAGATCGGATCGCCCGCAAGCAAATGCCCGTAATCCTTGATGAACGCGCCACAACCGCTGGCCGTCTGCACGATGGCTTCGGCGCCGTTCTGCAGATGCGGCCACCAGGCATCGATGTTCTGCCGCGCACGGTCCAGGCCCTTGGCCTGGGCGTCGAGGTGATAGTCGAGCGCACCACAGCAACCGGCCTCGCTCACCGGGGTGACGCTGATGCCCAAGCGATCGAGCACCCGCGCCGTCGCGTCATTGGTGTTCGGTGACAGGCCGGGCTGCACGCAACCTTCGAGCAACAACACTCGGCGCGCATGCCGAGGAGCAGGGCGCGACCCCATAACACCCAAGCGCTGCGGCAGTTTGCTCTCCAGCAGGCGCGGCAGCAGCGGCCGAAAGGTCGCGCCCATGCGCAGCAAGCCTTTGAACAACCCGGGATTGGGCGCCAACGCACGCAAGCCTTCACGCAGCAAGCGCTGGGCGGCCGGGCGCGGCACCGCGCTGTCGACCACCGCACGGCCGATGTCGAGCAGGTTGTGATAATCGACACCGGACGGGCAGGTGGTTTCGCAGTTGCGACACGACAGGCAGCGATCCAGATGCAGCTGCGTCTGCTCGGTGGCCGGTGCGCCTTCCAGCACTTGCTTGATCAGATAAATGCGACCGCGCGGCCCATCGAGTTCATCGCCGAGCAATTGATACGTCGGGCATGTCGCGTTGCAGAAGCCGCAATGCACGCAGGTGCGCAGGATCTTTTCCGCTTCGCCAGCGCGGGGCAATTGCCGCGATTGTTCGCTGAGGGTGGTTTGCATGGCTAAACCTCCGCGTACATTCGCCCGGGGTTGAACAGCCCTTGCGGGTCGAGTTGTGCCTTGAGTTGCCGGTGGTAGCGCAGCAGGGTTGGCGCCAAGGGTTGAAACGGCGAGTCGGTGGCACCGTGGGTAAAGCACGTTGCATGGCCGCCCAAGGAATGGGCGAGTGCGTGAATCTCAGAGCTTTCGGATTTTACCCAGCGTTGCGCGCCGGCCCAGTCGATCAGTTGCTCGCCGGGCAGTTCGAGCGGGCCGAGGTTGTTCGGCAATGACAGGCGCCACAGCGGTAAGCCTTCGTCGAAAAAACTCAGGCGCTGTTCGTTGAGGTCGCGCCAGAAACCCGAATCCAGCGGCTCGCCGCCGAGGCGTTGATGCGCCGCCGTCACCGAACCTTCGCCACCTTCCAGGCGCAGGTACAGGCTCCGGCCATCGTGGCAAGCGGCGCTGATCGGCAGCGGTTGCTGGCCCCATTCGGCAAGTTTGCTCAAGGCCCGAGCGCAGTCGATATCGAGGCGGATGCTCAGGCACTGGCGCGGTTTGGGCAGGACTTTCAGCGACACTTCGCTGAGCACGCCGAGGCAGCCGAAACTACCGGCCATCAGCCGCGACAGGTCATAACCGGCGACGTTTTTCATCACTTCGCCACCGAAGCGCAGATGCTGACCGAGGCCGGTGATCACCCGCGTGCCGAGAACGAAGTCGCGCACCGAGCCGGACCACGGCCGGCGTGGTCCGGACAGTCCCGTGGCGACCATACCGCCGACCGTGGCGCTGTCGGCGAAGGACGGCGGTTCACAGGGCAACATTTGCCCGGCGTGGTCCAGCGCCGCGAGCAGCTCGGACAATGGCGTGCCGGCGCGCACCGTGACCACCAATTCGGTCGGGTCGTACTGAACGATGCCGCGATGGGCGCGGGTGTCGAGCACTTCCCCGGCCACCTCGCGGCCGAGAAAGGCCTTGCTGTTGCCGCCCTGAATTTTTAGCGGCGTGGCATTGGCCCGCGCGGCGTTGACCTGATCGAGCAGGGCGTTGGCGGCATCGAAATCAGCCATCAGAATCGCTCCAACTCGGGGAACGGCAGTTGTCCGGCGTGAATGTGCATCGCGCCGAATTCGGCGCAGCGGTGCAGGGTCGGGATGTTCTTGCCGGGATTGAGCAGGCCCTGCGGATCGAACGCAGCTTTCACCGCATGAAACAGCAGTAACTCGTCGCTGTTGAACTGCGCGCACATCTGATTGATTTTTTCGCGGCCGACGCCGTGCTCGCCTGTGATGCTGCCGCCTACCTTGACGCACAGTTCGAGGATCTTGCCGCCCAACGCCTCGGCGCGATGCAGCTCGCCTGGCTGGTTGGCATCGAACAGAATCAGCGGATGCATATTGCCGTCGCCGGCGTGGAACACGTTGGCCACGCGCAATCCGTATTCTTCGCCGAGGCGGGCGATACCTTGCAGCACAGCGGGCAGTTCGCGGCGCGGGATGGTGCCGTCCATGCAGTAATAATCCGGCGACAACCGGCCGATCGCCGGGAACGCATTTTTGCGCCCGGCCCAGAAACGCACGCGCTCGGCTTCGTCTTGGGCCTGGCGCACCTCGCTGGCGCCGGCCGCTGTCATGACTTCCCGTACACGCTGGCAATCGTCGTGCACGTCGGCTTCGACGCCGTCGAGTTCGCACAGCAGGATCGCCTCCGCGTCGACCGGGTAACCGGCGTGGATAAAATCTTCGGCGGCGCGAATGGCGAGGTTGTCCATCATTTCCAGACCACCCGGGATGATCCCGGCGGCGATGATTTCGGCGACCGCGCGGCCGGCCTTTTCCACTGAATCGAAACTGCCGAGCAAGACCTTGGCGACTTGCGGTTTGGGCAATAACTTCACCGTGACTTCGGTGATGATCCCCAGCAAGCCTTCGGAGCCGGTGAACAAGGCGAGCAGGTCAAAACCGGCTGAATCAAGCGCCTCGGAGCCCAGCGTCAGACGTTCGCCCTCAATGGTCAGCACTTCGATTTTCAGCACGTTATGCACGGTCAGACCGTACTTGAGGCAATGCACGCCGCCAGCGTTTTCCGCGACGTTGCCGCCGATCGAACAGGCGATCTGCGATGACGGATCCGGCGCGTAATACAAGCCGAACGGCGCCGCCGCTTGAGATATGGCGAGGTTGCGCACCCCCGGTTGAACCCTGGCGATACGTGCGGCTGGGTCGATGTGCAGGATGTTGTTGAACCGCGCCATGATCAGCAGCAGGCCTTTTTCCAACGGCAGAGCGCCGCCGGACAATCCAGTGCCGGCACCCCGGGCGACCACGGGCACGCTGTGTTGATGGCAGAGTTTCAGCAGGGTTTGCACTTGCTCCAGACGCCGGGGCAGGGCCACCAGCATCGGCGTGGTGCGGTAGGCGGAGAGGCCGTCGCATTCGTAGGGTTTGAGTTCTTCCTCGCGCCAGACGATGTCCAAGTCCGGCAGGGCTTGTTGCAGGGCCTTGAGCAATTCGCCCTTGTTCACCTCGGGTAACGGACCGTCGAGGCGTTCGTCGTAAAGGATGTTCATCGCTGTCGTTCCAGAAAATCCCCGTACAGCCGCGCGGTATTTCCCGGCTGTTCGACCATCGGCATGTGCCCGACGTGATCCCACACATCCACTTCGAGATTAGCGATGCCTTTGCTCCACACCGGCACGCTGCTGACGTCGATCAGGCGATCCTTGCGCCCCCACAGCAGCAACGCCGGGCATTTGATCTCGGCCAGTTTCGGCTCCATCGGCGGGCTGGCGCGGAAGTCGCGGAAGATTTCTTCAAGCTCGTCACGTTGTTGCTCATAGCGCTGGGCGACGGCGTCGAGCACCAGTTTCGGCACCCACGGCGGCGACTCCATGGTCATCGCATAAAAGCGCTGAAACTCTTCGCGGGAGTTGATCAGGAATGGATTGTGCCCGCGCGCCAGATGGCGCTCCAGGTCGCTCGGCTCCGGTGCGGTGACGCCGGCCGGGTCGATCAAGGCCAGCGAGGCGATTCGCTCGGGATAGGTTGCCGCCAGCCACGCGGCGATATAGCCGCCCATGGAGTTGCCGATGACATGGACTTTCTCCACGCCGCAGACGTCGAGCAGTTGAATCATGCGTTTGGCCTGAACCGCGATGTCGTAACCGCCGCCAGCCTTGAAGCCAGTCTCACCGTGGCCGGCCAGATCCGGGATGATCACCCGATACTGACGGACGAAATGCCGGGCGCAGCGCAGCCAGAGGTTTTTGTCGGCGCTGAAGCCGTGCAGCATCAGGATCGCGCTGGACGCCTCGTACGGCCCGCCTTGCCAGGTCGACACGGTCATCTCGGCGATCGGCACTTCGATCTTGTGCAATTTGTACAACCTGGCCTCGCTGGCCATGGCCAGGTTGTACAGCCAATGGCCAACCGCCGGGTAACTCAACCAGCTCCAGGCCACGAAAACCGCGAGTGCGACAAACAGCAAAAGCATCGACGTCTTCCTTTTACGTGTTCAGGACAAAATATGGTCGGCCGGTTTCAGCGCCCGGGTCAGCAGGTGATAGCTGAAACTGAAGCCGGGAAACATCGCGATCACGTGACCGCTCTTGCTCTGGTACCAACTGTGGCAACCGCCGGACTTCCACACCGTGCGCTGCATTTCCCGGTGGATCATTGCAGTGTAGGTACGTTCCGCGTCATGACGCACTTCGATGCTGCGCAGGCCTTTGGCCTGCACCGTGCGGATACAGTCGAGGATGTAGTTCATCTGCGATTCGATGATGAACAGCGCCGAGGTGTGGCCGATGCCGGTGTTCGGCCCGGTGACGATAAACAGGTTGGGGAAGTCCGGCAGGCTGGTGCCGAGGTAGGCGCGCGGATATTCGGCCCAGACATCTCTGAGTTGCACCGCGTTTTTACCGCTGACCGGGTAGGAAATTACCCCGTCGGTGGCGTCGTAACCGGTGGACCAAACGATCAGATCAATATCGAGATGCTCGCCGTCCACGGTGTTGATCCCGCTTTCGTCGATCGAAGCGATGCCGTGCTCGCGACTGTGCAGCGTGACGTTGGCGCGGCTCAGCGCCGGGTAGTACGTACTGGACACCAGCACCCGTTTGCAGCCGATGGTGAAATCCGGCGTGAGTTTCTGCCGCAGCAGCGGGTCCGGAACCTGGCGTTTGAGAAAACGCAGCGCATGTTGCTGGACCAGGTGAATCGCCGGTTTCGAGTATTTGAAAGCGATCACCCGGGTTTCGAATTGCCAGTAGATCAGCCAGCGCAGCAGTTTGTATGCCGGTTTCAGGCCAAGCAGCCAGCGCTGAAACCGGCCGAATTTGCGATCGGCACGCGGCAACACCCAATGCGGCGTGCGCTGGAATACATGCAGATGTTCGACCTGGGTTGCAATCGCCGGGATCACTTGCGCGGCGCTGGCACCGCTGCCGACGATCGCCACGCGTTTACCGCGGTAGTTGTAGCTGTGATCCCAATTATTTGTGTGAAAAGTCTTGCCTTGAAAGCGATCCATCCCAGGAAAGTGTGGGATGACCGGCTGACTCAACGGCCCGGAAGCATTGATCAGGAACTGCGTATGGAAAATGCCTTTGGCGCGGGTATGCACTGTCCAGCGTTTGTCCGCTTCGTTCCATTCGACGCGCTCGACATCGGCCTCCAGTTCCACGCGTTCGCGCAAACCGAACTGCTCGATCAGCTGTTCGGTATAGCGCTGCAGTTCGGCCTGTTCGGCGAACATCTGCGTCCAGCGATAGGGCGCAAATGACAGCGAATACAGCGGCGACGGCACGTCCACCGCTGCGCCGGGGTAGGTGTTCTGACACCAGGTACCGCCGAAAAAGTCGCGTCGCTCAAGAATGCGAAAGTCGTCGATCCCGGCCTTGAGCAGGTTGACCGCCGCGCACTGGCCGCCGAAACCGCTGCCGATGATCAATACAGCGTAGGTATGCATGTGTCCCCTTTTTATAGTTGTTTTTGCATTTCCCCTCTTTCATTTATAGCCAACTCTGGGCGGCGTGTGCGGCGCTGATAGCGCTCTATTCAGGCCGCTGGCCGGTGATGGCTATTTAACGGCGCCCTGATAGACTCCGGGCACATCCTTGTCGGGATGTAACCATGCATCGCGCGGTCGAGGCCCTTATGGGAAATACGCGAGGAAAGGGACTTTCACTGGCCAGGAGGCTGTATACGTCGCGGGTGTTCGGGCTGCTGCTCGGGCTGATGTGTGTCAGTGTGGCGATGCATGCGCTCGATCCGCCGCTGTGGGTGTGGGGCCTGATGCTGTTCAACGGCCTGGTCTGGCCACATCTGGCCTTTCTATGGGCGCGAAGCTCGAACACTCCGTACCGCGCCGAACACCGCAATTTGCTGATCGACGCGTTCATGGGTGGCTTCTGGGTAGCCGCCATGCAGTTCAATCCGCTACCCAGTGCAACCACGATTTCGATGATGGCGATGAACAACGTCGCCATTGGCGGAGGGCGGTTTCTACTCGCCGGGACGGCGGCGCAGCTATTGGGCATCGGCGTCGGGCTGGTGGTGTTTGCGCCGGCGTTCATTCCAGCGACATCGCCGCTGCAGCTTTACGCCTGTTTGCCGTTGCTGTTGCTGTATCCGCTGGCGCTGGGCTGGATCTGCTTTCGTCAGGCCTCGACCCTCGGTCGGCACAAGCGTGAGCTGTTGGCGTTGAGCCGCACCGACAGCCTGACCGGCCTGCTCAATCACGGCGCGTGGAAGGACCAACTGAACCTCGCATTCCAGCGCTGCAACCGCCAGCAGCAGGGCGCGGCAATTGCCTTGATCGACATCGATCACTTCAAGGCGATCAACGACACCTACGGCCACGTCGCCGGCGATATCGTCCTGCGCCAGTTGAGCAAACTGCTCAAACAGAATCTGCGCGCCACCGATGTCGCCGGGCGATACGGCGGAGATGAGTTCTGCGTGATCCTGCCGGAACTGCCACTGTTCAACGCCGCTCAGGCCATGGAAGCCTTGCGCGAGCGTTTCGCGGTGATGGGCTACGAGCAGAACCCGGCGCTGAAGGTCAGTCTGAGCATTGGTCTGGCTGCCTACGACCCAAGCCATGCCGACGCCACGCGGTGGCTGGATGAGGCCGATCAGGCGTTGTACGAAGCCAAGGCCAGTGGGCGCAATCGGGTGATCTGCAACAGCGACAATAAACCGAGGCAGGCGCTGCTGGATTCGGTTTGACGGAGGGGGCTGCTACCTGTGGGAGCGAGCCTGCTCGCGAAAGCCGTGGGTCAGGCGGTATTAATATTGTTTGCCACGACGCCTTCGCGAGCAGGCTCGCTCCCACAGGGTTATGTGTTGTCGATTAGATCAGTGTCGCATCCGCTATAGAGCCTTGCGCCAATGTCGGTTACGGTTGAATCCCTCCGACACGAAACAAGGACTGCTTCATGACGTTCTCATTTCCCCGCTCTCTGCTGGCCGCCAGTCTCGGTCTGTCCCTCGCGCTCACGGCCGCCACCGCTGTCGCCGAACCGCATAAACAAGTCCTCGCCGATGCCGAGCAGTACCAGCCCGAGGCCCTGAAGTTACTGGAGCGGCTGGTCAATATCGACTCCGGTTCCGGTTATGAACCGGGCCTGAAACAGGTCAGCGACATTGCCATTGATGAGCTGAAAAAACTCGGCGCCACCATCGAACTGGTACCCAACACCCCGGAAAAATCCAATCACGTGCTGGCCACGCTCAAAGGCACCGGCAAGGCAAAAATCCTGCTGATGGCGCACATGGACACGGTGTTCAAGGAAGGCTCCGCGGCCGAGCGGCCTTTCCACATCAAGGACGGTCGCGCCTACGGGCCGGGGGTGATGGACGACAAGGGCGGCATCGTCGCCGGCATCTATGCGCTGAAAGTGCTGAAGAACCTCGACTTCAAAGACTATGCGCAGATCACCTTCCTGCTCGACGCCAGCGAAGAAACCGGCTCGGATGTCGCCACCGACCTGATCAAGAAAACCGCCAAACAGCACGATGTGACCCTCAACCTCGAACCGGGCCGCCCGGCCGATGGCCTGGTGGTGTGGCGCAAGGGCAGTGCGACAGCGCTGGTCGAAGTCAAAGGCAAAGCCGCCCACGCCGGCGTCGCGCCAGAGCTTGGACGGAACGCGGCAATGGAAGCGGCGCACCAGATTCTGCAACTGGGCAAGCTCGGCGACGAGGCGAAGAAGACCACCATCAACTTCACCGTGCTCAAGGCCGGCGATCGCACCAACGTGATTCCCGATCAGGCCACGGCCAAGGCGGATGTGCGTGCGGCAGTGCCGGAGGAATTTGATCGCATCGAGAAGGATCTGGCGCGGGTCTCGCAGGACAAGTTGATTGCCGATACCGAAGTGAAAACGTCCTTGCAGCGCGGTTTGCCGCCGATGCCGCAGACGGCCGAGTCGGATCGCCTGATGGCCATGGCCCAGGGAATTTACGGCGAGATTGGCCGCAAGCTGACCGAGGAGGGCAGTGGTGGCGCGGCGGATGCCAGTCTGTCCGCAGGCGTTGGCACGCCGACGCTGGATGGCTTCGGGATTGTCGGCGGCAATATTCACACGCCGGAGGAATATGCCGAGGTGGCGAGTGTAGCGCCGCGGATTTACTTGTTGTCGCGGATGATCATGGAGTTGGCCAAGCCGCAATGAAGCAGTGATCGTTCCCGGTTCAGCTCCGCAGCAGCAGACGCTTCGCGAGCAGGCTCGCTCCCACAGGGGGACCGCATTTCAACTGTGGGAGCGAGCCTGCTCGCGAAGGGGCCGGTGCAGCGTTTGCATCACTCCTTGACGCTCATGTATTCCTTGGCCCACAGAATGTATTCCTCCGGCTGGGTGTAGGTGTGCGTCAATTCGGTCGCGCTGAGGTCGGCGGCCTGGGTGAAGATCTGCCGCTGTTCGCGCAGGCTGTCATAGGTCGCTTTGATCGCGGCGAAGTAGGCACCGTGGCCGTCGATGGTCACGCGCACGCCGAGTTCGGCCAGGCGCTTGTCGTCGCGCAGCGCCGGATTGCCGTAGGTGACCAGCATCAGCGGCACGGTCAGATGTTCGGCGATCTGTTCCAGCTGATCGAAGTCCTGCACGCCGACCATGCAGATACCGTCAGCGCCGGCCGCTTGATATTGGCGGGTACGGCTGATGATTTCCTGGTTCGGCAGGATCCCGGCGTTGGTGCGGGCGATGATGGCCATCTCGGTGTCGACCCGGGCTTCCAGCGCCGCGCGGATCTTGCCGACACCTTCGGCTACGGTGATCAGATCAGTGGATTTGCGTCCGAATTGCGCGGGCAGCAGGGTGTCTTCGATGGTCAGTGCAGCGACGCCGGCACGTTCAAGTTCGACGATCGTGCGCATTACGTTGAGGGCGTTACCGTAGCCGTGATCGGCGTCGGCGATCACTGGCAATTGGGCGACGCGGCCAATGCGCGTGGCCTGTTCGGCGAATTCGCTGAGGGTGATCAGGGCGAAGTCTGGCGCGCCGAGCACCTGCAGCGAGGCCACGGAACCGCCGAGGATACCTACTTCGAAACCCAGGTCAGCGGCGATGCGGGCCGACATCGGGTCGAACACCGAAGCCGTGTGGTAGCAGGTGTCGGAGGCCAGCAGCTGACGGAAATTACGGCGCAAATCTTGATGGGAAAGCCTGGTCATACGAGTTCCACCAATACATAAGGAATGGAAGGGCTTGAGCAAAGGTGTCAACGCCGAAGAATGAAAAGGCTATCACGCGAATGGGTCAAGAATCATGACGAATTTGCGCGGCAAGACTGGCGGCTGAAAGGTTTAATCTCCCGTGCTGGAAATATCAGGCCGCCACGGCGTGTTGCTGTTGATGGGGCAGGAGCACCGCGCGCACCGAATTGCCCGGCTGCAATTGCAGGCGTTTGGCGGTGAGACGATCAACAACCAGGCTGTTGCCCACCAGTCGACCGGGGGCCACGGTAATGCGGCAGTTTTCCAGGCGGCGGTTGTGAATCAGCCACAGCGGCGCCTGCTCGTCCGGGGTGCCCAGGTTCAGGGTCAGTTCAAGGCTGTCGCGCACCGTGCGGATGCATCGGATCGGCGCTTCGATGACCGGACCACCGTCGAAAATGTCGATGTAGCCTTTGTGCGCAAAGCCTTCAGCTTGAAGAATCTTCAACGCCGGCTGGGTGTTCGGGTGAGTCTGACCAATCGCCGCCTGCGCCTGTTCGGTGAGCAGGCAGGTGTACAGCGGCTGGCGCGGCATCAGTTCGGCGATAAAGGCTTTGTTGCCCAGGCCCGACAAGTGATCGGCGTGGGTGAAATCCATCTGGAAAAAGTGCCGGCCAAGGCTGTCCCAAAATGGCGAGCAACCGTTTTCATCGGCACTGCCGCGCAGTTCGGCGATCATCTTCTCGCCAAACAGGTGCGGAAATTCGGCGACGAACAGCAGACGCCCCAGCGACAGCAAGCGGCCATTGCTGCCGCTGCGCTGGTCATGGCGCAGAAACAGTGAGCACAGCTCGGATTGGCCGGTCAGTTCGTTGTTGAGGAACAACGTCGGAATCTGCCGCTGTATGCCCAGATCCGGCGCCGAACTGACGGTTACGCCGAGCCGGTAGTTGTACCAGGGTTCGCGCAAGCCAACGGCGCCAGCCATGGCGCTGACACCGACCACGCGCTGCTCGTCATCCTCGAGTACAAACAGATAATCGGCATCGGCGCGTTCCACCTGTTCGGCGAACGCCCGCTGCGCCCAACGCACTCGATGTGCGAGGCGGTCCTCGTTGGCAGGAAGGGTGGTAAAGCCCGGCCCTGCCTGTTCAACGAGGGTCATCAAGGCAGGCAGATCACTGACTTTTACCGGACGGACAATCATGCTCCAACTCCTTTGGCGTACCGATTCAGGCGTGGACGGCTAACGCGGCTCACAGAGCGACCAGCCGTATCGAACTGCCATCGCTGACTTTCAGTGCGGCGCAAATGGCGGGTGTCAGGGGCAGCGGCTGATCGGGCTGATAATCAAGTTCGGTGACAACGGCGCGGTAGCCATGCAGGGCGTCGTTGCTCAGCAGGTAACGGCCACGGGCGTCGGTCGATACCTGTTGGCGGACGACGACGGTCTGGCTGTCAGCGATCGAGCGAATGTTCGCGGTACGCGCATACAGGGTCGGACCGGCGTCGAACAGGTCGATGTAGCTGTTGGTTTCGAAGCCCTCGCGTTCAAGGATATCGAATGCTTCCTGACCGTCCGGATGCACGCGGCCGATACAGTCCTGCGCCGCTTGCGGCAGCATTGGCACATAGATCGGGTATTGCGGCATCAGTTCGGCGAGAAACGTGCGGCTCTGCAAACCGCAGAGCCGCTCGGCTTCGGCATAGGGCAGGTCGAAGAAATGCTTGCCCAGCGCATCCCAGAATGGCGAATGCCCTTGCTCGTCGCTGTAGCCGACGATCTCGGTAATCACCGCTTCGGAGAACCGCTGCGCATGTGCGGCAATGAACAGCAGGCGCGCCCGCGACAGCAGTTCGGAAAACGGCGTGCGCACCAGCGTGGCGTCGATGTGGAAACCGCGCAGCAAGGTATGCCCGCTGAGGTCATGGCACAGCGACAACGCCGGCACGCCGTGCTCGATGTTCAATTCCCGCGAAGCGCTGGTGAAGTGGCGGTTGCGCAGGCTGTAGAACGGCTCATTGAAGCCGGCGGTGGCAAGAATTTCCGAGCAGCCGACCAGTTGCTGGCGTTCGAGATCTTCGAGCACGAAGAAGTAGTTCTCCGGCCCCTGCGCTGCGGCGGCGCTGTCGAAGGACGCGCACGATGCGGCGATTTTCTCGCGCAGGTGTTCGCTGTCATCCGGCAGCGAGGTCACGCCGATCAGGCTCTCGCGAGCCAGGCGCTGTAGCTGGGGCAGATCATTCTGCTCGACTGGGCGTAAGACCAGCATGGATGTACTCCTGTATCAAAAGGTTCGGCTCGTTCACCGAACCTGACTATCACTGTCGGTTTCCACGCGTTGAATCGGCGGTCGCCTGATTGGGTGTCAGACGCCGCTCTTTTTCTTGTCAGCCTTTGCTTGGATCGGGCAGTGCGGTGCTGGCGCCGAGCTTGTTGAGGAAGAACAGGTAAACCAGGCCCAGGGCAATCCAGATCAGACCAAGCTTCTGCGCATCGACGCCCATGTTGTACATGATGGCGGCGACGATGATGAAGCCGATCACCGGGCAGAGCAGATGGCGTACAACCTGCCCGGACTTCTGCCGACGCCAGTAGTGGTTGATCACCGTCAGGTGCAGCAGCATGAAGCCGCTTAGGGCGCCGAAGTTGATCAGCGAGGTGAGAATGTCCACCGCATTGAGGAACAGGTAGCAGATCAGCAGCGACAGCACCGCCACCAGATAAATGCTCAGGTACGGCGTGTTGTGTTTCGGGTGGACTTTGGCCAGCACCTTCGGCAGCTTGCCGTCGCGGGCCATGCCGAACAACAGGCGCGACACCGCGGCCTGCGAAGTGATCGCTACAGCGACGCCCCAGGCCAGCGCCGTGGCGACGGCGGTCAGGGTCGCGAGCCAGCTGCCAGCGGCGATTTCAGCGATTTCATAGAACGCGGTGTCGGCGGATTTGAAGCCCATGCCCGCCGCGAGATCGGTGGCAATCCACGTCTGTACCACGAAAATCGTGCCCATCACCGCCAGAGTGATCAGCGCTGCCTTGCCAACGCTGCGGCCCGGATCTTCCTTGATTTCTTCGGCGAGGGTCGAGATCGCGTCGAAGCCGAGAAATGACAGCACGGCGATCGACACCGCTTGCATCAGCAGGGCGAAGTTGAAGGTTTCCGGGTGATACAGCGGCGCCATGGTCAGCTCGCCGTTACCACCGCCGTTGTGCAGGGCGTTCCAGGCGTAGAACAGGAAGATACCCAGTACCACCAGTTGTGCCAGGAGGAACAAGATGTTCATCCGCGCGGTAAAAGTGATGCCTCGCAGGTTGACGAATGTCGCGCTGACCAAGAACGCCAGAATGAAACCGACCTTGGGGATATCCGGGTACAGATGGTTGAGCGCCATCGCCGCATACAGGTACAGCAGCGGCGGAATCAGCAGGTAATCGAGCAGCATCAGCCAGCCAGCGATAAAACCGACGTGTTGGTTAAGGCCGCGCTGGGCGTAGGAATATACGGAACCGGCAACCGGGAAGGCCTTGGCCATGCTGCCGTAACTCAGCGCGGTGAACAGCATCGCGACCATGCCGATGATGTACGCCAGCGGCACCATCCCCGGTGCTTCGGCATTGACGTAGCCATACACACCGAACGGGGCGATGGGGATCATGAAGATCATCCCGTACACCACCAGATCGGTCAGCGTCAGGCTACGTTTCAACTCTTGCTTGTAGCCGAATTCTTCAATTTCCATGAAGCGCAACTCCTTGTCAGCCATCGGTCGTTTTAGTTGTTCTATCGGTCCATCTTTTACCGCGATTCTTACAGCAAAGGTGCGAGGTAGCCGGCCCAGCGCGATACCGCTTCGGGGCTGCGCAGCAAGTCATTGCGCACCTCGATCAGCACTGCTTCAAGGCCGCGGGCGTCGCCGTGCACCGGCACGGTCATGTCGCCCAAAGGATCAATCCTGTACGGTTGGTTGCCCGCGACTTTCAGCGGATGCGCTTGCAGCCCGTCGAGCAGGCGCTCGGCATAGGCTTTGGCCTGGCCGAATAACACGCCGACTTCCAGTGGTCGCGGCTGGCCGTAATACACCGGGGTGAAACTGTGAATGCCGACCACCCGCACCGGCCGGCCTTGGGCAATGCGTTCATCGATCAGCGTCTGCAATCGCGCATGAAACGGTTTGAACAGGGTTTGCCGGCGGTACTCGCGCGCCGCTTCGTCCAGATCGCGGTTGCCAGGGATCTGATAGATCTCGCTCTGCAGCGGGATGCTGTCCGGCGCATGGCGCGGCCGGTTGAGGTCGATCAACAGCCGCGAATAATTGGCGCTGAGCAGCGTGGCGCCAAGCTGTTGCGACAACTGTTCGGCCAGTTGCAGCGCGCCGATGTCCCAGGCGATATGCTCACGCGCGGCCGCCTCGTCCAGGCCCAGATTATTCAGGGCTTCGGGGATGTAGCGACTGGCGTGCTCGCACACCAGGATCAACGGATTCGTCGAGTCCTCGCGGCTCAGGTTGTACACCGGGCGAGTGAACAACCCCAGTTCGGCGGATTCAGTACAGGCGTGCATAGTGCTCACACAGGTCAGCGGGCGAGAGCTGTTCCGTCAGCGCCAGTTCCTCGGTTTTCAGGGCGTAATACGTGTCGAGCAACGGCTTGGGCAGCCATTCATTGAAGGCTGCACTGTCGCGCAGGCAATCCAGCGCCTGGGCCAGCGAGGCGGGCAGGGCGACGATGCCCCGGGCCTTGCGTTGCTCGTCGTTGAGTGAATCGGGAATTTCCTCGGTGATCGCGTTCAGGGCCAGACGCTGCTCGATGCCGAGTCGCCCGGCGATCAGCAACGCGGCCATGGCCAGATGCGGCGAGGCGGTGGCGTCCATTGCGCGAAATTCCAGGTTGAACTGCTGCGCGGCAGACTTGCCACCCAAGGTCACGATCGGGCAGATGCGCAGCGCCGCTTCACGGTTCTGCTGCCCCAGGCAGGCGTACGACGCGCTCCAGTGGTGCGGCTGCAAACGTTCGTACGACAGCGGCGTCGGTGCAGTGAATGCGCAAAGCGCCGGCAGATAATGCAGGACGCCGGCAGCCCAGTGCTGACCGATGCCCGACAGGCCGTTGCTGGTGCCGGCGTCGTACAACATGGGCTCGCCGGCCAGATCGAGCAGGCTGACGTGCAGATGCACACCGTTGCATACCGCTTCGGCGGCGGTCTTCGGCGCAAAACTCAGATCGAGGCCCATCTGCCGGGCGATTTCCCGGGTGATTTCACGCACGTTGACCGCACGATCCGCCGCTGCCACGCCAAGGGTCGGGCGGCAGGTGATTTCGTATTGGTGCTTGCCGTATTCCGGCAGGAACATCTCCGGCTCGACGCCGCCGGCGCGCAGGGCACTGAGCAGCCAGCCGCCGAATTCGGCGCCTTGGCGCTGCGCCTCGAGAGAGAAGGCTGCGTGCTCGGCAACGCCTGCGTGCAGGTTGAACTCATGTTCGAACGCGGCGTTGACCTGCAAACCCAGCTCATCGTGATAGCGCTCGATTTCATCGCGCAGTAGCGTACGGGGGCAGGCGCCCCACGCTTGGCCGTCGGTCTCGCGAATATCGGCGTGGATGAAATCCAGCACCGGCGCGTTGGCGTCGGGGCCGCTACCGACGGTCACGCGGCTGCTCAGATCGGGAATCAGCCGCAGGTCGCCATACGCGCCCCACGGATTGTGCGAGGCGATGATGTCTTGCGGCGTCAACGCGCTGTTGGCCGGCACCCAGCCGCAACCCGCTGCCTGGTAGTGCTCCAGTTCATCGGTAGGAAACGAGCGGCCACGGGTGATGCCGATCAGGTCGGTTGTCACCAGCGTAGTCATCGGCAAAGGCGTCAGGCGTGCGGTCACGGCTGCATCTCCTGCAAACGGCCGAGCACGGTGTCGGTGTCGGTGATCCAGCAGTAGCCCTTGATCGCGTTGAGGCAGGCGTGATGGCGTTCAGCTGTGTAAGTGGCGCAGGCGTCCTCCACCAGCGTGACCAGATAGCCACGGTCTGCAGCATCGCGCACGGCCATGTCGACGCACTGGTCGGTGACGATGCCAGCGATGATCAGATGACGGGTCTGCAGGTTACGCAGGACGTAGTCGATGCTGGTCGAGTTGAACACCCCGGAGGAGGTCTTCGGCAGCACGATTTCGTTCTCTATCGGGGTCAGTTCGGCAATCACCTGCGCTTGCGCGCTGCCCTTGGGCAGGTGCATGTCGGACAGTTTGTGATCCAGCGAGCGGTCGCGACCGTCGGCGGTCAGGCTTTCGATAATCGTGTGCAGCACGTTCTGCTGCGCCTGACGAAAGGCTCCAAGCAGCCGTTGCTGATTGGGCACCACCTGGCTGCGCGCGCGCTGGAGAAAATATTCGGCGTCCGGCCCGCTCAGGTGCGGGTCGAATTGCGGCTCGAGCCAGGCACGCTGCATGTCTACCAGCAACAAAGCGGTGTGGTCGAACGCAAACGGCACGTCCCGTGGCGAGCGGTGGGGAAGGCTGAACATCCTTATTTTTCCTCCATCAGGTGAGTCGCAAAATCGTTGCGCAGGGCATCGATGCCTTCCAGGCGATCGGCAGGGTCGGGCACGCGCAAGGTCAGGCAGGCAATCAGCGCCTCGACCTGCGCCAGCGCCGGTACCATGGTGTCGAACGGCGACGCCGATTCCACCGGTGCGCTGATGATCAGGTCGGCCAACTCGCGCAGCGGCGAGGCGTAGACATCGGTGAACAGCACCACCCGCGCGTTGTTGTGCTTCGCCGCCTGCGCAACGCGCAGGGCTTGGGTCTGGTAACGCCGGTAATCGAACACCAACACTACGTCCTGACGTTGCAGATCGTACAAGCGGTCGGGCAGCAGGGCGTTGTCTTCCAGGGCGAAGCAGCCGGGACGCAGCAGACGCAGGTGGTTGAGCAGGTAATTGGCCATGAGAATGCTGAAACGGCCACCGAAGCAATAGACCTGATGGCGGCTGTCGAGCAGCCATTCCACGAGGATGCGCACGTCTTCCGGTTGGGTCAGGGCTTGAGTGTCGACCAGCAAGCGGTGGCTGTCGGCCAGATAATGTGCCCAGGCATCGTCCTTGTTCTGCTGCGAGCGCGGCTGCAACAGCGTGCGTGGCGAGCGCAGGCGATGGTCCATGTCGCTGAGCAAGGCTTCCTGAAATTCGGCATAACCGCCGAAACCGAGCTTTTTCACCAGGCGCACAATGGTCGGATCGCTGACACCAGCATGTTCAGCCAGCCGCGCCATAGGCCCGAGACCGTTGCGCGGGTACTGATCGAGCAGGGCGCGGACGACTTTGCGCTCTGACGGCGTCAGGTCCAGGCCGGGATCGGTGATCAGGTCTCTGAGAGGGGGCATCCGGGCTCCTGCTGGATGAGGTGTTGAATTCGTTTCACAATCCGTTAAACGAGTATTTATGTAATGGGTGTTACATGTCTAGCTAATTTTTGTACAGGTTGAGCGAGCACCAAAAGTGTGCGGGGCGCCCGTTTAATAAGGGCTAGGCCGGGGTCGCCCGGTGTTGTAGTCCTTTGCCGATGGCGGTGTGAGACATTGCCTATAGACGAGTCAGCGACTGGCAGGCGATCGCGCTCAGAGTCTCCGGTTTGCGGCACAATGGCTCGCGGACCGGCTGTGCCGTCGCTTGTTATAACTTTCAACCGAGAAACCTGCTTGTGCCAAGTAGCCGTTTGACATTGATTTGCCATGCACGAACCGTCGCACAAAAACTGGCGCGTTTTCCTACGAACGAGCCTGTTGAAGATTTGCCTGTGGCGTCTGACGCGTTCAAGGCGCGGTTTGCCCCGCCACGGCGATTGATTTGCGGGCCAGAGCTGCGGACCCGGCAAACAGCAGCGTGGCTGGGTGCCGATGCCGAAATCGACCAGGCCCTGCGCGATTGCGATTGGGGACGTTGGCACGGCCAGTCGATCAAGGATCTGCAAGCCAACCACGCCGACGCATTGCAGGCCTGGCTGGCCGATGCAGACGCAGCCCCCGATGGCGGCGAATCGGTCAGGCAACTGACGCAGCGGGTGGCGCAGTGGCTGGACACGATCGCCGCAACGCCCGGCCATGTCGTGGCGGTCACTCATCCGTTCGTCATGCGCGCGGCGCTGGTGCAGGTGGTGCAGGGCGGAGCGTTCAATGTGATCGATGTCGAGCCGCTGTCGGTGATCGAACTGCGCTTCAACGGCATCTGGCGCCTACGCTTGCCGGGCGTGGCCCTCGAAGAGGAATTCTGATGAAACAGCTGCTGGTCATCGGCATCGGCGCCGGCAATCCTGACTACCTCACGATACAGGCGGTGAAGGCGCTGCATCGGGTCGATGTGTTTTTCCTGCTGGATAAAGGCCAGAGCAAGCAGACGCTGATCGATCTGCGCCGGGACATCTGCGAGCGCTACATCACCGATCACACTTATCGCTTTGTTGAAGCCAGGAGTCCGGAACGCGAGCGCGGTGATGTCGACTACACAGCCAGCGTCGATGCACTGAATCGCGCCAAGCAAAAGACCTTCGAAAAGTTGATCAATGAAGAATTGTCCGACGGCCAGTGCGGCGGTTTCCTGATTTGGGGCGATCCGGCCTTGTACGACAGCACGTTGCGGATTCTTCAGGCGATCCAGTCATCAGGCCGCTGTGAGTTTGAGTACGAGGTGATACCAGGGATTACCAGCGTTCAGGCCTTGGCCGCGCAGCACAAAATCCCCTTGAACACGATTGGCCACTCAGTAGAAATCACCACGGGCCGGCGATTGGCGGCGGGGCAGGTGAGTGAGGCGGACAGTCTGGTGGTCATGCTCGATGCCGAAGATTCCTATCAGCAAGTGGCAGATCGGCAGACCGAGATTTTCTGGGGCGCTTACCTGGGCACGCCGGACGAGATTCTGCTCAGCGGCAGGCTGGCGGATGTCGCCGACGAGATCGAACGGGTACGCAAAGCGGCGCGGGCGGAGCATGGGTGGATCATGGATACCTATTTGCTGCGCAAGCCTTGAAAGGTTGGCCCCTGAACAAGCGCTTTCGCGAGCAGGCTCGCTCCCACATTCTGCAATGCATTTCCCTGTGGGAGCGAGCCTGCTCGCGAAGCGGCCAGAACATTCACCTTGATTTTCGACAGGCAAAAAGAAACCCGGTGCAACGCAAATCGCACCGGGTTTTTTGTTGCCAGCCAACGGCGGATGTCGTGGATCCGCCGTCAACCTTGAACTCTTTATCAGGCGCGTTCCAGCGCCAAAGCCACGCCCTGACCGCCGCCGATGCACAAGGTCGCCAGACCTTTTTTCGCATCGCGCTTGAGCATTTCATGCAGCAATGTCACCAGCACGCGGCAGCCCGATGCGCCGATCGGATGACCGAGGGCGATGGCGCCGCCGTTGACGTTGACCTTGTTCAGATCCCATTGCAGATCCTTGGCTACGGCCAGCGATTGCGCGGCGAACGCTTCGTTGGCTTCGATCAGGTCGAGCTGATCGATGCTCCAGCCGGCCTTGTCCAGGCAGCGGCGGGTGGCCGATACCGGGCCGATGCCCATGATCGCCGGGTCGACGCCAGCGTTGGCGTAGGCAGCGATTTTCGCCAGAACCGGCAGGCCCAGCGCTTTGGCTTTCTCGGCACTCATCAGAATCACGGCAGCAGCGCCATCATTCAGCGATGAGGCATTGCCAGCGGTGACGCTACCGTCCTTTTTGAACGCCGGGCGCAATTTCGCCAGAGATTCTGCGGTGGTATCGCCGCGTGGCTGCTCGTCGACCTTGAACGCGACCGGATCGCCTTTGCGCTGTGGGATCAGGATCGGCGTGATTTCCTCAACGAAGCGCCCGGCCTCGATTGCAGCGGCAGCTTTCTGCTGGGACGCGGCAGCAAAGGCGTCCTGCTGTTCGCGGCTGATCTGGTATTTATCGACCAGATTTTCTGCGGTGATGCCCATGTGGTAATCGTTGAACGCATCCCACAGGCCATCGCTGATCATGGTGTCGACGATTTGCGCGTGGCCCATGCGCAGACCGGTGCGGGCGCCCGGCATGATGTAGTTGGAGAGGCTCATGTTTTCCTGGCCGCCGGCAATGATCACCTCGGCGTCACCGCAACGGATCGCCTGCGCGCCCAGATGTAAGGCCTTCAAGCCCGAACCGCAGACCTTGTTCAGGGTCATCGCCGGTACCGCGTGGGGCAGACCAGCCTTGATCGCGGCCTGACGCGCCGGATTCTGCCCGGCACCGGCGGTCAGCACCTGACCCATGATCACTTCATCGACCTGCGCACCGTCCAGACCGGTCTGCTCGAGCAACTGGCGGATCACCGCCGCGCCCAGGTCTACAGCGGATACGTTGGCCAGGGAGCCCTGAAAACTGCCGATCGCGGTACGCGTGGCGGCAACAATGACGACGTCTTGCATTTTCGAATTCCTCACTCGGCAGCGAACTGCATTTCCGGTACGTGATCCGGGACGATCAGTTTACCAGCGGTTTTGGCGACGATTTCTTCAACGCTGACGCCAGGTGCGCGTTCTTTGAGGACAAATGCGCCATTTTCGATTTCCAGATAGGCGAGGTCAGTCAGCACGCGCTTGATGCAACCGGCGCCGGTCAGCGGCAGGCTGCATTTGGCCAGCAGCTTGGACTCACCGTCCTTGGACGCGTGGGTCATGATGACAATGATATTGTCGGCGCCGGCCACCAGGTCCATGGCGCCGCCCATGCCCTTGACCAATTTGCCGGGGATCATCCACGAAGCGATGTTGCCTTCAACGTCGACTTCGAACGCGCCAAGCACGGTCAGGTCGACGTGGCCGCCACGGATCATCGCGAAGGATTCGGCGGAGTTGAAGATCGACGCGCCGATCCGCGCCGTCACCGTTTGTTTACCGGCGTTGATCATGTCGGCATCGATGGTTTCTTCGGTCGGGAACGGACCCATGCCGAGCAGGCCGTTTTCCGATTGCAGCATGACTTCCATGCCTTCGGGGATGTAGTTGGCAACCAGGGTCGGAATACCGATGCCGAGGTTGACGTAGTAGCCGTCCTGCATTTCGCGGGCGACGCGCTGAGCCATTTGTTCGCGGGTAAGTGCCATGTTGTTGTTCTCCGTAGGCCTGAATTATTTGCGGATGGTGCGCTGTTCGATGCGTTTTTCGAACGTGCCGCAAATGACCCGGTCGACGTAGATGCCCGGGGTGTGGATCTGCGTCGGGTCGAGTTCGCCGGGCTCGACGATTTCTTCGACTTCGACCACGGTGATTTTGCCGGCGGTCGCGGCCAGCGGATTGAAGTTCTGCGCGGTGTGACGGTAAACGACGTTACCGAAATGGTCGGCCTTCCAGCCCTTGACGATGGCAAAGTCGCCGGTGATGGACTCTTCCATCAGGTACTTTCGCCCTTTGAATTCACGCACTTCCTTGCCTTCGGCAACCGGGGTGCCGACGCCTGTGGCAGTGAAGAACGCCGGAATGCCGGCGCCACCTGCGCGCATTTTCTCAGCGAGGGTGCCTTGCGGGGTGAGGATGACTTCGATGTCGCCCTTGAGCAGTTGCTCCTCGAACAGTTTGTTTTCGCCGACGTAGGAGGCAATGACTTTGCTGATCTGGCGGTCGGTGAGCAGCACGCCAAGGCCGAACCCGTCGACGCCGCAGTTGTTGGAGACGACAGTGAGGTCGCGGGTGCCCTTGCGCTTGATCTCGGCGATCAGGTTTTCCGGAATGCCGCACAGGCCGAAGCCGCCGGCGATGACGGTCATGCCGTCTTCCAGCCCGGCCATCGCTTCCTCGTAGGAACTCACACGCTTGTCGAAACCTGCCATAGGCACCTCTTTTATTATTTGCGGGCGGCTGGCTAGCCGAGTGCCTGGAGTGTCTCTCCGTGGAATATATTTGTTAAGTTGATTTTTACGGTTGATTGATTGATAAAGCTCACCAATTGAAAGAGCAATCGCATTACGGCGTGCAGCTTGCCGCTTGCAACTGGAGCACAGCGACCATGACCATCAAACAGATCCGGGCCTTTCTCGCCGTGGCCCATAGCCTGAGCTTCGCCGTGGCCTGCGAGCGTCTGCACCTGTCGCAATCGGCACTGAGCCTGACCATCAAGGCGCTGGAAGAGGGCCTGGGCGGTCGGCTGTTCAGCCGCAACACTCGGAATGTCGCGCTGACCCCGGAAGGCGAATCGCTGTTGCCGCTGGCGCGCCGGTTGATTGCCGACTGGGACAACGCCGAAGACGAAATGCGTCAGCGTTTCAGCCTGCAACGCGGGCGCGTGACGCTGGCGGCGATGCCGTCGTTTGCCGGCAATCTGCTGCCGCCGATCCTCAAGACTTTTCGCGCGCGCTATCCAAACGTCAACGTCACGGTAAACGACGTGATCAACGAACAAGTCCTGGAGATGGTCCGCGATCGCCAAGTCGAGCTTGGCGTGGCGTTCGCACCGATGCAAAGCACTTCGATGACCTTTACGCCGTTGTATGTCGACCGCTTCGTCGCGGTGGTGCCAGCGGACTCCACGTTGGCCAAGCGTGGCGACATCGATTGGCAGACCCTACTGCACGAACCATTCATCACCCTGCAACGGCCATCGACGGTGCGGGTCATGCTGGAAGAGCATCTGCAGGCGCGTGGAATGAAATTGCCGGTGGAATTCGAAAGTCATCAATTGGCAACGGTCGGGCGGATGGTGGCCAGCGGACTCGGGGTCAGCGCGGTGCCGGCATTGTGTGCGGGGCAAATGCGCGAACTGGGCGCGCACTGTCTGACCTTGAATGATTCGGTCGAGCGGGCAATTGGCGTGTTGACCGAGCCGGGCAATGAACTGTCGGCGGCGGCGCAGGCCTTGTTCGATATTCTCCAGCAGGAAAACCTGAGCGAACGCCTGTCTCCGTGATCTCCCAGCAGTGGAGTTTCAGGCGTCGAGACGCTGTACCAGCAACGGCAGTAGCGCTTCGCATGATCCTTCAATCTTCAAATCGAGCAGATCATCGGCGCGGGTCTTGCCCAGGTTTATCGCAATCAGCGGCTTGCCCCGTTCGGCGATGACCCGGCACAGGCGAAATGCCGAATACGCCATCAACGACGACCCCACCACCAGCAACCCCGCCGCATTCTCGGCAGCCGCCATCGCCCGTGCCGCCGTCGGCTGCGCCACGTTTTCGCCGAAGAACACTACATCCGGCTTCATCCGCTCACCCGCACAGTGAGGACACTGCGGCACCTTGAAGCGCGCTTCGAACGCCGGATCAAGCAAGGTATCGCCATCCGGCGCCTGCACCGCGTCAACCCCGGTCAGGTAGGGATTTTGTGCTTCCATCTGGTGCTGGATCACATCGCGCTGGCTGCGCTGCCCGCAATCCAGACACAGCACACGATCCAGCCTGCCATGCAGTTCGATGACATCGTGGCTACCGGCCTGATCGTGCAGGGTGTCGACGTTCTGCGTGATCAGAGTGCTGATCCGGCCACGCAGTTGCAATTTCGCCAACGCCTCATGCGCGGCGTTCGGCCGGGCCTGGCGCACGCGCGGCCAGCCGAGCATGGCCCGCGCCCAATAGCGACGGCGTGATTGCGGGGTAGCGAGGAATTCCTGATACATCATTGGCTGCCGCCCGCGACGTACGCCGTCGCTGTCGCGGTAGTCCGGAATTCCCGATGGTGTGCTGATACCGGCGCCCGTCAGCACCAGAAATTGATCCTCGGCCATGGCCTGCAACAGCGTGTCGAAATGTTCGCGGATCGGGCTGTCGAGCATGCTCAGCACTCCAGAATGGGCAGTGCACGCAGGTTAGCACGCGATCCGCATTGGTTACTTGCGCGCCTCCAGTATCAGGTTGAACGGCGTCTGCGTAGCGCGGCGGAATTGCTTGAACCCGGCCTCGGCGAAGACTTTGCGCAGGCGCATTTCCCCGGCTTGCGCACCGAGCCCGAGGCCGACTTCCTGAGACAGCGAGTTGGGCGTGCAGATAAACGTCGAGGCGGCGTAGAACAGACGTCCGACCGCGTTGAGATTGTCGTCCAGTTTGTCGTTGGCAAACGGCTCGACCAGCAATACCGTGCCATCGTCTTTCAGCGACTCATATGCATGGCGAGCCGCCCCTACCGGGTCGCCCATGTCGTGCAGGCAGTCGAAAAAGCAGATCAGGTCATAGTCGCCGCCGGGGTAGTTTTTTGCCGTGCCCTCGAAAAATCTGGCTCGGTTGCCGACGCCGCCTTCTTCGGCGCGTTGCGTGGCCACCGTGATCGACGGCGCGTGAAAATCAAAGCCGACGAACTGCGACTTGGGAAATGCCTGGGCCATGATCACCGTCGACGCTCCGTGGCCGCAGCCGATGTCGGCAACCCTGGCGCCGCGTTCCAGTCTGGCCACCACACCGTCCAGCGCCGGCAGCCATTCAGCGATCAGATGGCCTTTATAGCCTGGGCGGAAGAAACGTTCGGTGCCGCTGAACATACACGGGTGGTGATCGCCCCAGGACAGACCACCATTGCCGCGCATGGCCTTGACCAGTTTGTCCTTGTCATGGAAAAACGATGCCACCACGCCGAGCCCGCCGGCGACGTACACCGGCGAATCCTCCACGGCCAGCGCCAGTGCCTGTTCTTCCGGCAAGCGAAACTGGCCGTCAAGGTGCTCCATGTAGCCGGAAGCTGCGTGAGCGCTGAGCCATTCGCGCACCAGGCGCGGGTTGCAGGTAGTTTTTTCCGCGAGGGCTTCGGGGCTGATCGGTTGGCTGTCGGCCATCGCCCGGTACAGCCCAAGCTCTTCGCCGACGATGACATTGGCCAGCATCGCCGCGCCGCCCATGTCATTGACCAGTTTGCCCATGAATTCGTTGAGTTTCGCCTCATTCATCACGTGTGCTCCTGAAACAGGATCACGGTCCGGCGGCGTTGAATGTCGAGGCAGGCGCCACCGGGCGGTGGTCACGGATAGGGGCAGGGCACAGCAGACGTCCTGCGGCCCCCTCGACTGGGTAATGAATGAGTCTAGACTCCTTTTACTCGATCCGTGCCCAGCCATCGGGGCGGGAACGGGTGTTGACCATAGAAACTGCGCAGCTGTGTCAGGTCGTGCTCATACCAGCAGCGCAGCCATCGCTGATACTGTGCTTGTGCGAGGGGGCGCAGTAACGGCCGGGACCAGCCGTCATGAATGGCTTGAGCTGCCTGCATGCCGCTCATCAACGCCTTGAGCACGCCGTGCGATGAAGCCGGGTCGAGCCGGCTTGCAGCATCGCCCACAAGAAAGTAGCCATCACCGGCAACAACCTCGCTTATGCGCCAGCTCACGTCAGCACCCCGTATCGGGCCTGCCTGCGCTAATGCTTGCAGGTTTGCGGGCAATATTCGCAGGGAAGGATTTGCCCCCGGCGCAGCCTCGGTTTCCAGCGTCAGGTGCGTCCAGTGCAGCAACTGTGCCTTGACCTGAGCGATCCAGGTCCAGCCATCAGGGGTCGCCAGCAAATGCGGATGGCTTGCGTAGGGCTCGCAGCGACCCTGCAAATAACCATAGCGAGCCACTAACGCGGGAGAATCGATCTGCACCCTCAGGTGCAGTTTGCGGCCAAGCCAGCCGGTAGCTCCACTGGCGTCGATCAAATACGCGGCGCAAAGGCAGCCGCTGTCGGTCTCCACCCCGATCACTCGACGCCCCTGGGTGAGCACCTGCTGCGCCCGACATGGCTGGTGCACCTCGACCCCCGCAGAAGCCGCTTGCTGCAACAATGCGCTGTCCAGTTGCACGCGGCTGATCTGGAAGCCGCGCCATGGGCCATTTGTATCCGCGCCGAAAGCGTTGAAACAGGCCGGGCCGTTCCAGTGCACCCATTGACCTTCAAAGCGCAGAGTCGACGAGGCACGGAGCAGATCGGCAATGCCGAGTTGCCGCAATAACGGTTCGATCCCCGGGTGCAGGCTTTCGCCGGGGCGGAATCGCGGAAACGCTTGCCGTTCGAGCAAAGCCACGCGCAACCCTCGGCGGGCACAGCTGATGGCACTGGCGCAGCCCGCAGGGCCTGAGCCAATCACCACAACATCAAAGTGCTTCATCAGCGATCTGCCACGCCTCTGCATCCTGTTTCATCAGGATGGCATCGGCGCTGACGAACAACATGACCTGTCGCTCCACTTCGACGTGACGCAATTTGAAATCATCATCGGCAGTGCTGACAGCCCCGCGCTTGTACATCGAAAAACGCTGCACCCAGCCCTCAAGGACAACGCCGGCTTCCTGCTGGGCCGTATCGAGTTCGTTGTCCGGTTGCTGCACCTCGAGAAACGACAGCAGCGGCCAGGCATTGCGCTGGGCGTTGTCATCGTCAGCGCCAAGCACCTGATAAACCCGATGCATCGAAACGACCCGCCGCTCATACGCGGGTTGTGATGTGCGGCCGGTCAGACTCAGGGAAAAATGCCCGTCCAGGGCGACCTGGGTGTAGTCGGCGTGGGCATAGGCGTGGTACTGGGCGAACAGGCGGTTGTCTTGAGCGATGAGTTGCGGACCCGGCTGATCGTCCCAGGCAATGGCACCGTCCTGGCCGATTTCCTGATCGGTCAACGGGATGATGGTGTGCAGACTTGAACGTGGTTCGAAAACGCGCACCGAGTCCGGTGCCACCCCGGGCCAGAAGGAGCCCAGAGCCGCGCAGATTTTCGCATCTTCGGGAAACGGGCTTGCCATCTGATAGCCGGCCAACACGTTGATCCATTGCGCATCGGGAGTTTTCTGTCGAATCCAGCCTACTTCCCAGCCCGGACCGAAAACCCCGGCAGCGCCGTCGGGCAGCGAGGAAGGTCGCGAACGCTGAGCGAGCGGCATTTGCGACGACGCGCGCAGGCGCGGTTCAGCCGAAGCGACAATCGCCGTCACCCCTCGATCCTTGTCAGAAAACAACTGATCCTTGAGATTCAGGTTGGCGCAATACCGCACGTTGGAAAGCGCTTCGAGGCGGGCGTGCCAAATGTCGGGATCGGGGAAAAGCGGCTCCTCGCGGACCCAGCGCAGCAGTTTGCGCTGACTGCACAGTGGGTAAAAATCCGGAGGGCCGATAATCGAATAGGCAGCCACCGTCGGCAGCAGGTCGCTCAGCGCCGCGCAGTGTGGCCGGACCCATCCGTCAGCGGTCGCGTCCTGATAGTGCAGGGCCTCATAACCGCCCTCACGCACCAGCGCTTCGACATCGGGGTGGTTGTTCAAATCGTCGATGCTGCCGTCTGCGTCAACCTTGTGTCGGCCATGCACCATGCCGCCGGTGTTGGCTGGCATCAGAAACGATAGCGGTCGGCCCTCGAGTCTGGCGGGCTCGACCAGCCGTGCCTTCGGCTCTGGCAACAGCAGCCCGGTGCCGAAATCCTCAACAGTTGCCCAGGCAGCCAGATCATCGGTCACGACAAAGGGCGGCTGGCTGATCTGCGGTTCCGCCCAGCCGGTGCCACTGTGACGTAAATGGATGTGCCGCAACTTCTCGTTGATCTGATGATTTTCCAGTGTCACCGCTAGTTGCAGGCCCGCCAGACACTGGTCGCCATCGAACAGTTTGTGCAGCGGCACCCAGAAATCCAGCCCCGGATCGACTTCAGCCTGAAAATCCATCGGCCCGAAGCGCTGCGCATCACCGCGCAGTTGCATGGCAATGTACGCGCTGTAGCGCACCGGCATGACCCGGATGCCATGCACGTCGCCGTCGACAAAGGGCAGGAAGCATCGTTGTCTGGCGTCATACCGGGCAGGCACAGTGCCGACGCGGGCAATGCCGGTGCGCGAAAAACACAGATCGGCGTGTCGGCCGTGTACGGTGTCGGCCGCGCAGCGATATTCACTGGCATAGGCCACCACCGCCAGGGGCGCGCCAGCGGCGGTCAGCCGTAGTTGATCGAGGGTGGGCGGGGCGATGCTGTAGACATAGTTCAGAACGGTTTCGATCTCGCCCGGAGTCGGAAACAGCCGCAGATCCGTTCCGGTTTCGTCGACGGTCACTTGCGGTGATGCCAGCGCGTGATACAGCAAGCTGCGCGAGGGCGCCGCCGCTTCGATTGCGCAGACTCCGTCGGGGTCGAAATCTTCGAATCCGTTCAGGCAGCGATCAACCGTCAGTGGTCGTCGCAGCTCGGCTGCCAGCGGCTCTGCCAACAGATCAAGGCCGTGGGCCAACATCAGCGAACGCCAGCCGCCGGGCGCCAGCCGATGACATACCTGGGTGACGGATTCGAGCAGAGTCATGGCTGATCCTCGTTACGGTTCGCGAGCCGTCATCAGACGACACAAGACTGACGCCTCGCTACTGTCAGGTCTGACAGTAGCGAGGCGTCAGCAGATGCATAACCATAGGGGTCTTCGCCTGGGCGCAACAGTCGGGAGATTCCGGTGAGGTTGTAGGCAGATGCCTGCTGTTCGGATGGAAACAGCAGGGGGGCAGGAGGGAAATTTAAACAGTGGCTGTCAGCCGTGCAGCGGCAACTTCAATTCAGCGCACAACCCACCGCCTTCACGGTTGCTCAACATCAGCGAACCACCCAGCGCCATCGCTAACTGTTGGGCGATCGCCAGACCGAGCCCGGTGCCGCCGGTGTCGCGATTGCGCGAGTTTTCTACGCGGTAGAACGGTTCCAGAACCTGCGCCAGTTCGGCCTCGGCGATGCCCGGGCCGCGATCAAGGACTTTCACCGACAGGCTGTTGCCCTGCGCTTCGACCTGCAATTGCGCGGCGCCGGCGAATTTGAGGGCGTTGTCGGTCAGGTTCACCAGGACCCGGCGCAGCGCTTGCGGGCGGGTTTCGATCACCGCTTTGCTTTTGCCGCCGAGCTGCACGTCCTTGCCCATGTCCTGATAGTCGAAGACCAGGCTGTCGAGGAACGAGTCGAGATCGGTACGGCGGCTTTCTTCGGTGGCGCCATGAATGCTGCGGGCGTAGGCCACGCCTTCGCGCACCAGATGTTCGATCTCACCGAGGTCGCTGCTCAGTTTGTCTTTCTCGACCGAGTCGTCCATGAATTCCGCGCGCAACTTCATCCGGGTGATCGGCGTTTGCAGGTCATGGGAAATCGCCGCCAGCAGTTGCATGCGCTCTTTCAGGTAAACGGCGATGCGCGTCTGCATGGCGTTGAAAGCCCGCGCCGCGTGGACCACTTCGGTCGGCCCTTGCTCGTCGAGTTTGATCGGGTGGGCGTTGGGGTCGAGAGTCTCCACGGCATTGGCGAGGCGGGTGAGGGGACGGATGGCAATGCGCACGGCCAGCCAGGTGCAGAGAATCAGCAGCGCCAATTGGCCGAGCAACACCACTGGCAACCACGGCGACAACGGCACCATCGCCGGGCGGATATCGATGGTCACCGGGCTGCCGTCGCTCAGGCGCAGGTGGCCCTGGAAATGTCGTCTCGGCCCACCGGGAACCTCGGTAAACACGATGGGATAAGTGTCGCCGATGGCCGCGGTGATCGAGGCAATGGCCACGGACTCTTCAGCCGAGGTCACCGGCATGCCCGGTTCGCCCTCGTTGAGCAGATAGCCGTAGTTGCGCCGGGCCAGGCGTGGGAGCCAGGCCTCGCGTTCGGCGGCCGGCAGGCGATCGAGGATCGCCATCGAAGTCGAGACGTCGGTTTCGAGGTTGCCGAGCATGGTGCTTTTCGCGCTCTGGTAACGCTCGTAATACTGCGCGCCGAACGACAGACCCTGCGCCAGAATCAGCCCGATCAGAAAGATCAGCGACAGGCGCGAGGCGAGGGTACGCGGCCATTGCAGCTTGAGTTTCATGCCGACGCCCCGAGCAGTTCGACCGGCAGCGAAAACACATAACCTTCACTGCGCACGGTCTTGATATAGGCCGGCTCGCGGGCATCGTCGAGCAGACGTTGGCGCAAGCGGCTGACCAGCAGATCGATGGAGCGATCGAACAGATCGGCCTCGCGGCCCTGGGTCAGGTTGAGCAGTTGATCGCGGCTGAGCACTCGTTGCGGGTGGTCGAGAAAAACCCGCAACAAGCGGTATTCGGCGCCGCTGAGAGCAACCATGGTGCCGTCGCTGTCGAGCAGGTGCCGCGCCGAGGTGTCCAGCTGCCAACGACCGAACGCCAGCAGGCGTCCGGCTTCGGTGACCACCAGATTCGGCGGCAACATGCGTGTGCGGCGCAACACGGCGTTGATCCGCGCCAGCAGTTCACGGGCGGCGAAGGGTTTGGTCAGGTAATCGTCGGCGCCCATTTCCAGGCCGATGATGCGATCGGTCTCATCGTTGCGCGCGGTGAGCATCAGCACCGGCGTCGCCTTGTGTTTGCCGACTCGCAATTCGCGGCACAACTGCAGGCCATCGTCGCCGGGCATCATGATGTCGAGCACGATCAGATCGACAGTATTGGCATCGAGAAAACTGCGCATCTGCCGGCCATCGGCGACGACTGTCGTGCGCAGACCGTTTTTCTTCAGGTAATTGCCTACCAGTTCACGGATCTCGCGGTCGTCGTCGACGATGAGAATGTGATCGACATGTTCCATCGGTTCAAGCCTCTTTAAAGGGGAATGCCGTGCAGTCTATAGCGCCGTTGACCGCACGCCTGCCTGCCTTTGTATTGCAGTGTATCTGCCGCGACGGCGGATACACGCCGACGCAAAAACGCGATTTTCTACGGGTTTTGTATCGCTGTGTATCTACACACGGCGTGGATACACAACGAGTGATTCTCGTCCTTTCCTGACACAGACGCGATACCTCGAAGGCCTCAAATAGGCTCCATCGAGGCACACACAGAGCGCCTCGGCTCAAACCCACTGAAGCCTTGAGGACTACACCATGAACAACAAATCCGTAATCGCCGCCTGCCTGTTCGCCGCTCTGAACATCTGCACCCTGTCGGCCCACGCCGAAGCTGACGTCAGCCGGCAAACCTACACCTACGGCACCCATCTGGATATCCAGAAAGTGCTGTCGATGACTGAGGACACTTCGGTGACCTGCGGCATCACCGAGGCGCGCATGACCTACCTCGATTCCGCCGGCAAAACCCGCGAGCTGGATTACAGCAAATTCGCTGACGGCTGCAACAACCAGAACTGAGTCACCCCCACTTTTTCTGCAAGGAGTTTTGCCATGAACAACGTCTCGCGCTTTCTGACCGCAGCAGCCTTCGCCTTCACCGGTGCCGCCGCCCACGCCAACAGTGCTGTAGAACAAAGCAGTTGCGCCAGCAGCACCTGCTTCCAGCTGACCACCGTGGCGAAGGAGGGCAGCGATGCGTTGATCGCCGCTGACGGCTCGAGCCGCACACCGCAGGGACAGACGCTTGCCGCTGACGGCTCCAGCCGCACACCGCAAGGGCAGACGCTTGCCGCTGACGGCTCCAGCCGCACTCCGCAAGGCCAGATGGTTGCCGCTGATGGTTCCAGCCGTACACCGCAGGGCCAACTGGTTGCGGAGAACGGTGCCAGCCGCACACCGCAAGGGCAGCTGCTCGACGGCCAGACCGCATGAGGCACGGCTTAGACAAAGCAGGCTAGCGAGGGGGCGTTTCCCTCGCTGCCCGGTTGCGTGCCCAGCCCCCCTTTCAAGGTGACCCCTATGTACCTCATCGCATTTCTCGGCGGTCTGCTGACCGTCCTCAGTCCGTGCATCCTGCCGGTGGTACCGTTTCTGTTCGCTGGCGCCAACCGTACACGTTCCTCGATTTTGCTGACTCTCGGCGGCATGGCGTTGACCTTTGCGCTGATCTCCAGCCTCGCCGTGGTCAGCAGCGAGTGGGTGATTCAGGCCAGCAACACCGGCCGCCACGTTGCCCTGTTCGTCATGGCGCTGTTCGCCCTGTCGCTGATCTCTGCCCGCGTTGGTGACTGGCTGACCCGGCCCTTTGTCGCGCTGGGCAATCGCCTCGATCAGGACACCCGTAAACGTGCGGGGCCGATGGGCTCGATCATGCTCGGTGTCGCCACCGGCCTGTTGTGGGCGCCTTGTGCCGGGCCGATCCTTGGAGTGATTCTCACCGGCGCGATGTTGCAAGGCGCCAATGCCCAGACCAGCCTGTTGCTGCTGGCTTACGGCGTCGGCAGTGCCTTGTCGCTCGGCACGTTGATCTTCGCCGGGCGCGGGTTGGTCAATCGTCTGAAACCGTCGATCCCGTTCAGTGGCTGGTTGCGTCGCGGTGCCGGCGTTGCAGTGCTTGCTACGGTCGCGGTGATTGCGACGGGCGCCGACAAAACCCTGCTCGCCAGCACCTCTTCGGAAGGCGTGGCCAGCGTCGAGAAAAACGTTCTGGAAAACGTGCCGAAAGTGGTCGACTACTTCGTCAGCAAGGTCCGCGCCGATTCGATGATGGACGAAGCCCAGGGCGCGATGCCGTCGCTGTCGGGCGCCGTGCAGTGGCTCAATTCACCAGAGCTCAGTGCCCAATCCCTGCGCGGCAAAGTGGTGCTGGTGGACTTCTGGACCTACGACTGCATCAACTGCCAGCACACTTTGCCGTACGTCAAAGTCTGGGCGAAGAAATACGAGAAGGACGGCCTGGTGGTGATCGGCGTGCATACGCCTGAATACGGCTACGAGCGCATCATCGACAACGTCAAGGATCAGGTGAAAAAGCTCGGCATTACCTACCCGGTAGCGATCGACAACGACTATGCGATCTGGCGCAACTTCGACAATCAATACTGGCCGGCGCATTACCTGATCGACGCCAAGGGCCAGGTGCGTTACAGCCACTTCGGCGAAGGTCGCTATGCAGAGCAGGAGCAGATGATCAAGCAGTTGCTGGAGGAGGCCAAGGCACCGGCCGCCTGATCAAAACAACGCAATGGCTCATAGGTCGCGGACCATGAGCCATTTGGCTTTTTCCTGATTAGCTGCGTCGGCATGCGTCTGAAGCTCGTTGCGCGGATCAACCTGTTTCAGCACCTTGACAGATTTCCGCCGCTCATCGGCAAAGTGCCCGGTTTACGGGGTTGCCGGACGATTGACAGGGACGCCGGGCAGCCTCGGCGCGATAGTGAGCAAGCACGGTCCGCGTCGCAGCCTGTGCATTCTCTCTGCCACGGAGCTCGCTGTCATGAGTACCCCGATTGATCTCACTGCCCTGAAGGAACGTCAGAAAGTCGCTTGGGCCAGTGGCGACTACGCCGTGATCGGCACGACTTTGCAGATCGTCGGTGAAAGCCTCGCCGAGGCCTGCGATCTGCGCTGTGATGAGGACGTGCTGGATGTCGCCGCCGGTAACGGCAATGCAACTCTGGCAGCGGCGCGGCGCGGTTGTGTGGTGACCTCGACCGATTACGTCGCCGCACTCCTGGAGCGTGGCCAGGACCGCGCACGGGCCGAGCATCTGGAGGTGATTTTTCAGGTAGCCGATGCCGAGGCGCTGCCGTTTCCCGACGAGAGCTACGACGCCGTACTGTCCACGTTTGGCGTAATGTTCGCGCCCGATCAGGTGACCGCTGCGAGTGAACTGGGGCGGGTTTGTCGTCGCGGCGGGCGGATCGGCATGGCGAACTGGACGCCGGAGGGTTTTGTCGGGCAGATGTTCAAGATCCTCGGCCAGCATCTGCCTCCGCCAGCAGTGGCTCAGCCGCCGTCGAACTGGGGCTCGGATGCGTGGCTGCACAAGCAGTTCGATGATCGCGATTTTCTTGTTCGGGTAACACGCAGCCAGTTCAATTTCCGCTATCGCTCGGCGGCGCATTTCATTGACATCTTTCGCCACTGGTACGGGCCGGTACACAAGGCTTTTGCGGTGTTGTCGCCAGAGGCCGGGCAGGTGTTGGAGGATGATCTGACCGAGTTGCTCAACCGATCGAATCGAGCAGGGGAGGCGTCGCTGGTGGTGCCGAGTGAGTATCTGGAGGTGGTGATTACCAAGCGCTAGTCCACATCGGATGTCCTGATCGATGAAGATCTCTGTGGGAGCGAGCCTGCTCGCGAAAGCGGTGTGCCAGCCAACCTTTATGTTGATGGAACCACCGCATTCGCGAGCAGGCTCGCTCCCACAGGGGATGTGCTTATTTCAAATGGCTGCGATCAAACCACTCCAGCGCCGTGCGCCAGATGCAGATCCCCAGGAAATAAGCCGACATCAGCAACCACAAACCCATCACCATCGGGTTGATCACTGGGTGATTGAGTACCAGCGACAGACTGCACAACAGCCAGATCGCCGTCACCGCGATATTGATTGGCATGAAACGACGCACGCGGAACGGGTGCAGGAACTTCATCCGTGTCACCGTCAGCAATGCCAGACCGATCACGGTTAGAAAGGTGATCCACGGTCCTGGGCCAATGATGTACAGGCACAGCGCAACCACGTTCCAGGCGGCCGGGAAGCCGACAAAATAGTTGTCCTTGCTCTTCATGTTGACGTTGCAAAAGCAGAACAGCGACGACACCAGAATCACTGACACCGTCAGCAGCAAGGTGTAATCGGGCAGGGGAATGTAGCGGTAGATAAACAGTGCCGGAATGAATACATACGTCAGGTAGTCGACCACCAGATCGAGGATCGAACCATCGAAACTCGGCAGCACCGATTGCACATTGACCTTGCGCGCCAGTGCACCATCGAGACCGTCGACGATCAGCGCTACGCCCAGCCACATCAGGCAATGGATCGGCTGGTTTTCCAGCAGGGCGAGGGTCGCCAGAAAGGCTGTGACCACGCCGGTCGCGGTAAAACCATGGGCGCCCCATGCTTTGAGCCTGGCGATGTGTACGGTGGATATCACGGGGACGTTCTCCAGAAAGTGAAGCAAGCCGGGTATCGCCCATCGTCAGAAAGGGCGCCGGCAAACCGGGTCGGGTTGCAGCTATCGACCGGTTTGGCCGGGATAAGGTTCACCACCCATGAATCTTAGCTGGCTCGCGGAAAATTTCTCGGGTGTGATTTCATCGGTGAGCCGGCGTCAGCCCAACGGTGCTGGCGCTATGGCTGCGTCGGTCTATCGTTGCCTGACGCAATCAGGTCGGGGCCGCGGAGGACAACGTCATGAACACCAGCGATTTGCTTGAACAACTGCTGCGAGGCCAGGCCTCGGCGGGACAACAGCGTGGCGCTTCGGCCGGTGACGGTCTGGGCGGATTGCTCGGTGGCCTGTTGGGCGGCGGCAGTCAGACCGGAGCGGGCGGCGCGGCTGCTTCGGGTGGCCTCGGCGGCCTGGGTGGTTTACTCGGTGGCTTGCTAGGCGGTGGCGGGTTGGGTAGCGCCCTCGGTGGCGGCCGCCGAAGCCGTACCGGCGGGACCAATTACGCCGCACTCGCGTCGCTGGGCATGATGGCCTACCAGGCGTATCAAGCCTGGCAACGCAGCCAGGCGAGCAAGGCGCCGCAGGAACTGCCACAAACCGCCGACCTGCTCGCCGGCCCGCAAATCGAAACTCACAGCCACGCGGTACTGCGCGCCCTGATCGCCGCCGCCAAGGCTGACGGGCGCATCGATGAAGCGGAAAAACACCTCATCAGCAGCGAAATCGGCAAACACACCGCCGACCCGCAATTGCAACAATGGCTCGACGCCGAAGTCGCCAAGCCACTGGATCCCAGCGAAGTGGCCGAATCCGCGGGTGGCGATCCGGCCGTAGCCGCTGAAATGTATCTTGCCAGCGTCATGCTGGTAGATGACCAACAGAACGCCGAGCGCAGCTATCTCGATGAACTGGCCGCAGCCTTACAGATCGATCCGGATCTGCAAGTGCATCTGGAACAGCAGGCCAAAGGGCAAGCCTGAATCAACATCAAAAGATCGCAGCCTTCGGCAGCTCCTACCTTTGAAATACGGTGCAACCGTAGGAGCTGCCGAAGGCTGCGATCTTTTGATCTTCAGAGCCCAATGGCGTCCCCACAAAGAATAATCCCTCAAGCGCCACCAGGCCGACTCGCAAGGCACACCGGGCAAGGAGTCTTCGAGATCCATCAATCTCGCAGCCTTCGGCAGCTCCTACCTTTGAAATACGGTGCAACCGTAGGAGCTGCCGCAGGCTGCGATCTTTTGATCTTCAGAGCCAAATGGCATCCCCCCAAAGAATAATCTCCCAAGCGCCACCAGGCCGCCTCGCAAGGCACACCGGGCAAGGAGTCTTCGAGATCCATCAAGCTCGCAGCCTTCGGCAGCTCCTACCTTTGAAATACGGTGCAACCGTAGGAGCTGCCGAAGGCTGCGATCTTTTGATCTTCAGAGCCAAATGGCATCCCCACAAAGAATAATCCCTCAAGCGCCACCAGGCCGGCTCGCAAGGCACACCGGGCAAGGAGTCTTCGAGATCCATCAATCTCGCAGCCTTCGGCAGCTCCTACCTTTGAAATACGGTGCAACCGTAGGAGCTGCCGAAGGCTGCGATCTTTTGATCTTCAGAGCCCAATGGCGTCCCCCCAAAGAATAATCCTTCAAGCGCCACCAGGCCGGCTCGCAAGGCACACCGGGCAAGGAGTCTTCGAGATCCATCAAGATCGCAGCCTTCGGCAGCTCCTACCTTTGAAATACGGTGCAACCGTAGGAGCTGCCGAAGGCTGCGATCTTTTGATCTTCAGAGCCAAATGGCATCCCCACAAAGAATAATCCCTCAAGCGCCACCAGGCCGGCTCGCAAGGCACACCGGGCAAGGAGTCTTCGAGATCCATCAAGCTCGCAGCCTTCGGCAGCTCCTACCTTTGAAATACGGTGCAACCGTAGGAGCTGCCGAAGGCTGCGATCTTTTGATCTTCAGAGCCAAATGGCATCCCACAAAGGGTAGTCCCCAAGGCGTCTCACCAGACCGGCTCGCACGGGATTCTTGACGACGTAGAGCGCAGCGGCTCTTAGGTCTTCATCTCGTCTCAGGGCACGATCGTAATACCCTCGCTGCCATAGTTGTCCTTGGCGACCATGTTTTCGATTATATGCCTGGCAACTTCGGGATTTAACGCGACACATCAAATCTGCGAGCGAGCCCTCATTAAGCTCAACTAGCCAATGTAGATGGTCTGGCATTACGACCCACGCCAGAGAGGTGGCTAATCCCGCTTCACTGCACCGTCTCAACTCGTTGACCACCAATCTCCCATCATGCCAATTGGTAAAAATACGCTCTCGCTGGTTTACCACAGCGGTCAGCAAATAAATTCTCCCAATTTCAGAATGTCGGCCCGTTCTCAAACGACAGGCTTTTGCAGCCGCAGGCATTCCATTGCCTCCCTTTCATGATCCTGAAAAGACCTTAGCGTCTTCACTCTATTTAGCCAGCCCAGGCAATTACTGGATATGTCGCTACAAGCCCCGGCCATTCCATCCGTCCGGGGTTTTTTTACCTCGATTGAATTTTTCCGCCGCCGTGTCGCTCTTCTGCATAACAGAACCCGTCTGCCATCGGTGTGCTCATGAACAGGAACCTCGACGATTACAACCGCATGCGTGATTTTTCCGCGACGTCGGAACCGGTCGCAGTCAAGCGCTCGGGCCGTAAATCGGCCAAGGATCATGCGTTGCAGTTCTGCATCCAGAAGCACGACGCTTCGCACCTGCATTACGACTTTCGCCTCGAACTCGACGGCGCCCTGAAGAGTTGGGCGGTGCCGAAGGGGCCGTCGCTGGACCCGTCGGTCAAGCGTCTGGCGATTCATGTCGAGGATCATCCGCTCGATTACGCGACGTTCGAAGGCAGCATTCCCGAGGGGCATTACGGCGCCGGTGAGGTGATTGTCTGGGATCGCGGCGTGTGGATTCCGCTGGAGGATCCGCACAAGGCCTACGCCAAAGGTCGACTCAAGTTCGAGCTGCAGGGCGAGAAGCTCGGCGGCGTGTGGAATCTTGTGCGCACACACATGCCAGGCAAGAAGGAACAATGGTTTCTGATCAAGCATCAGGACAACGCCGCGCGTCCGCAGGATGACTTCGACGTACTCGTTGCCGAGCCCGACAGCGTGCTCAGCGAGCGCACGATTGTCGGCAAATCGGCGGCGGCTGCCGATAAAGCCAAACCGGTGAAAAAGGCCCCGGCCAAGCCGCGCAAGCAGGCGTCCGGGCAGCTTACCGGCGCGCGCAAGGCCAAGCTCCCAGCGCAGATCAAGCCGGAACTGGCGACGCTGGTCGACAGCGCACCCGAAGGGCAGTGGAGTTACGAGATCAAGTTTGACGGCTACCGGATCATGGCGCGAATCGATCACGATGAGGTGCAGCTGTTCACCCGCAATGGCCATGACTGGACGCACAAGCTGCCGCAGCAGGCCAAGGCGCTGGCGGCGCTGGGGCTGGAATCGGCGTGGCTGGACGGCGAAATGGTCGTGGCCAACGAGCAAGGCGTGCCGGATTTTCAGGCGTTGCAGAATGCTTTCGATGCCGGGCGCAGCGGCAACATTGTTTATTACCTGTTCGACGTGCCGTATCTGAATGGCGTCGACCTGCGCGATGTGCCGGTGGAAGAACGCCGCGCTGCGCTGAGCACCATCCTCGGTGCGCAGAAAGAATCCTCAACGCTGCGCTTCTCCGAAGCCTTCGAAGAAACCCCGGACGCGCTGCTCAACAGCGCTTGCCAGATGCAGATGGAAGGCCTGATCGGCAAACGCCTCGGTTCGCCATATGTATCGCGGCGCAGCGGCGACTGGATCAAGCTCAAGTGCAAGCATCGCCAGGAATTCGTCATCGTCGGCTACACCGATCCGAAAGGTGCGCGCAGTGCCTTCGGTGCATTGCTGCTCGGCCTGCACGATCGGGACAGCGGCGAGCTGCGCTATGCCGGCAAGGTCGGCACCGGGTTCAACGAGACCACATTGAAAAGCATCCTCGCCCAGCTCAAGCCGCTGCATACCAACAGTGCGGCGGTGGTCAATCCGCCCAGCGGTTTCGAGGCCAAAGGCGTGCATTGGCTCAAACCAAAATTGCTGGCGGAAGTGGCATTCGCCGAGATGACCAAGGATGGCTCGGTGCGCCACGCCGTGTTCCATGGTCTGCGCGACGACAAACCGGCCAAGGACATTACCGAGGAGCGAGCGAAGCCTGTGAAAGCTGCCAAGTCCGAAAAATCCGCGAAGAGCGAAAAACCCGCCGCCACCGCGAAGAAACCGGCAAAAAAAGTCGCCGCCAGTAAGGCCGAAACCGCACCGTCGCAATCAGTACTGGCCGGCGGCAAGGTACGCATCACCCACCCCGATCGGGTGATCGACGCCGTCAGCGGCACGACCAAAATGCAACTGGCGCAGTACTACGTCAGCGTCGCCGAATACATCCTGCCGCAGCTCAAGGATCGGCCCGTGGCACTGGTGCGTGCGCCGGACGGCATCGCCGGCGAATTGTTCTTCCAGAAGAACGCCGACCGCTTGGCCATTCCCGGCATCACCGCCCTGGACAAGGACGTCACCGGCCAGCCGGTGATGATGATCAACAATCCCGAAGCGCTGGTGGGCGCGGTGCAGATGAGCACCGTCGAACTGCACACCTGGAATGCCACGAAGGTTGATCTGGACAAGCCCGATCGCTTTGTCCTCGACCTCGACCCGGACCCGGCGCTGCCGTGGAAAAGCATGGTGGAAGCCACCGCGCTGACCTTGACCGTGCTTGATGAGTTGGGCCTCAAAGCCTTTCTGAAAACCAGCGGCGGCAAGGGTATTCACCTGGTGGTGCCATTGACGCGCAAGCACGGCTGGGACGAAGTGAAAGACTTCAGCCACGCCATCGTCAGCCACATGGCCAAATTGCTGCCGGATCGTATTTCAGCGGTGTCCGGGCCGAAAAACCGCGTCGGGCGGATCTTCATCGATTACCTGCGCAACGGCCTCGGCGCCACCACTATTTGCGCCTACGCCGCGCGGGCGCGGGAAGGCATGCCGGTGTCCGTGCCGCTGTATCGAGAGGAGGTCGCTGAAATCAAGGGTGGTAATCACTGGAACATCTGCAACGTTCATGAACGTTTGACCGAAGTCGGCGACGAGCCTTGGGCGGACATGAAGAAAACCCGCCAGACCATCACCGCCGAGATGCGCAAACGCGTCGGCATGAAAAAGTGATCAGGTGTCGCGCAGCAAGTCGTGCGCGTTGAGCAGTTCGAAGGCGATTTGCGGGTGGTTTTCCAGGCCCTTGCGAATCGCCGCCGGGATCGCCGCACGGGTCTTGCGACACAGCCCCGGCAGTTCGTCGATCTGAATGGCAATGCCGCGCATGGTGCGCACTTCATTGAAACCGGGGGCGACGTCGACACGGATGCCCAGCTGTTCGTACATGCGCTGCTGCAGGCGTTTGAGGTCGTCGAGGTCTTTGAGTTGTTCCAGACGTGCCAGGAGGATTTTTTCCTCGGCGCGAGTCAGGCGCAGGATGCGCAGATCCGCGCCGGGCGTTTCCAGCAAAGGATCGCGCCCACAGATGCAGGCGCCGGGCGGGCAGGGTGAACGCAATGGCACAGTCGTCGTCATGGCCTCCATCATAGAGGCCGTCGGACGTTTTTGCCTATGCGCACTCAGCGGCCGTCCATCGGCCGCTGCTGCCCTTGTGACTACTGATGCACGCCTTCGTATTGCACCAGGATGGCATTGGCCAGGTCTTCATCGCTGGCGTTCAAGCCTGGGTTGGCCTGACGCACCTGTTGCAGTACCGACTCAAGATAAACCCCACGAATGGCCCCGCCGCTGGCGACAAACGCAGACACGTCGTCACGGGCCGGAATCACCATTTTGTCATCCTTGAAAGTCGAGTACAGCGACGCGGAGACACCGGCCGAAGTGGCGACATCACCCGCATCGACGCGGGCGAGTGCCGAACCGACCGGCAGGCAAAGCATAAGAGAAGAAATCAGGACTAACTTGCGCATGACGTGTTCCTCCACAAGCGCTCAGCAAAAAGGGAAGGGACTACATAACGTCAGAGGTGAACGGTGCGCCGGAGTTCCGTGAGCGGTGAAAACCCTTGAGTCAGAGTTTTCACCGCTCAGTCAGGTCAGATCACCCCGCACGCCATGCGATCGCCGCCACCGCCCAGTGGCTTGGGCATGTCGGAATGGTTATCGCCGCCGGCGTGAATCATCAGGGCGTGCCCCTTGATCTCGGACAGCTGCTTCAGGCGCGGCGCCAGCACCGGATAGTTGGCGACACCGTCAGCCGTCACATACACCGCCGGCAGATCGCCCAGATGCCCGTCGGCGTACGGGCCGAGGTGCTTGCCGGTTTTCGCCGGATCGAAGTGTCCGCCAGCGGCCAGTGCCGCGCCTTTTACTCCATCCTTCATGCCCGCTTCGCAGCTGCCGTTTTCATGAACATGGAACCCGTGAATACCGGCCGGCAACGACTTCAAGTCCGGGGTGAACAGCAGACCGTACGGCGTCTCGCTGACAGTGACCGAGCCGATTGCCTGCGGCGCGCCGTCGGCGCTGACCAGGTTGATCGCGACTTTCTCCGTTGCCGCCTGTGCGGTGCCGATTGCCAGGGTGCCGAGCAGACCAAACCACAGTGCGCGTTTCATAAGCGTTTCCTTCAGCTGCATGAATGTTCGAAGCGCTGGATAGATAGCCTGCCGGGGTTAACCGGTGATGAAGGCGTTATCCAGCGGTGCTGCAAGGTGTGACTGGCCGCGCGATCCAAAAGTTTTGCCGGATTCAAGTCGCCGCTGACATCAGCCGATACGCTCTGTGTCGGCAGTTCCCTGCACATAGGCTTAACTGAAATCCGACAAGCGCAATCCAGCGTGCCCACGGGAGATTCCACGGTGTCGATCAAACTGCGTTTGGTGTTGCTGATTGCGACCAGCCTGCTGACGGCGCTGATCGTGAGCCTGGTCAGTTACGTCGGCAATCTGCGGATGGCCACGGCGGTCGGTGATAACACGGTGAGCATGAGCGCGCTGCGCAATCACATGGAAGCCGACATGATGCATGACGCCCTGCGCGCTGATGTCTATTCGGCGATGCTGGTCGGTTTGGGCAAAAGCACCGGCAGTGCGGCTGAGGTGCGCGATTCGCTCACCGAGCACGCCGGGCATTTTCGTGCAGTGCTGGATGACAACCTGAAGCTGCCGATCAACCCGGCGTTGCGCACGGCGCTCGAGCAGATCAAGCCGAGCCTCGACACCTACATCAAATCCGCCGAGCAAATCGTCGGCGTGGCGCTGGACAATCCGGATGCCGCCCAGCAACAGCTTGGCACGTTCAACATCGCGTTCAGCCAGCTCGAAGAACAGATGGCGGCGCTCAGCGAGTTGATCGAAAGCAACACCCGACAGACCAGCGAAGGCACCGAAGCAGCCATTCGCAATGCCAATCTGGCCCTTGGTGTGGTGCTGATCGCCAGTCTGTTGCTGCTGCTGATCCAGGGCCGCTGGGTGATGCGCAGCATCCTCGGGCCGCTGCAGTCCGCCAGCCGCATCGCCGAAAGCATTGCCCATGGCAATCTCAGCGAACCGATTGTCGAACCCGCCGGCAAAGATGAAGCCAGTGTGCTGATCCGCACGTTGGCGACCATGCAGCGTGATCTGCGCAACATGATCGACGTAGTGCGGCGCAACGCCCATGGTGTCAGCGGCATGAGCGAGCAGCTCAGCCACGGCTGCCATCAGGTCGCCGACAGCAGCCAGCAGCAGAGCATCGCGGCCGGAACCATGGCCGCTGCCGCCAGCCAGATGACCGCCAGTATCGAAGAAATCACCCGCCACGCCGAACGCGCCCTGAGCATGGCCAATCAGGCTGAAAGCCTGGCCAAGGAGGGTGGCGGGGTGATCCACCAAGTGGTCAGCGACATGGATGACATCGCCCGTTCGGCGCAGCAGTCAGCGCAGGTGATCCGCACGCTGGATCAGGAATCCGAGGCGATCTTCAACATCATTCAAGTGATCAAGAGCATCGCCGACCAGACCAACCTGCTGGCACTCAACGCTGCGATCGAGGCAGCGCGAGCGGGTGAGCAGGGCCGTGGCTTTGCCGTGGTCGCTCATGAAGTGCGCAGTCTGGCTGCACGCACCAGCGCCTCGACCCAGGAAATCGCAGCCATGGTCGCGCGCATCCAGAACAGCACGCGCGAGGCGGTCAGCAGCATGGAGGCGGGCGTGGCGCAGGTTGACAAGGGGATGGCGGTGACGGCGGAAGTCGAGCGGGCGATTCGCGAGATCCTCGACGCCACGCTGAACACCACGCAACTGGTCAATGACATAACCCGTACGATTGGCGAGCAGAGTCAGGCCAGCAATGAAATCGCCCATCAGGTGGAAATGATTGCGGGAATGAGCGAGGGCAATAGCCGGGTGATCGGGCAGACCGCGACGACCACGGATGAATTGTCGAGTCTGGCGGGGCAATTGGCGCGGTCGGTGGATCGGTTTCGGTTGTGATGTTTAGGTAGACCAGCGGGTTTTCCATTGCCTGAGCCAGCGCTTTCGCGAGCGGGCTCGCTCCCACAAGGTTCGCCAGTGTCGAGTCCTTTGTGGGAGCGAGCCTGCTCGCGAAGAGGCCAGCGCTGACAGGATTGAATCAGGCCAATGTGCCCTTGATCAAAACCTGAACGCCTGCCGCCCCACCAACAACCATTTCCCACCCTGTTTCTGCCAGATCTGAAAATTCTCGATCTCGGTCGGAATCACCTCGGTCCCCTTCAACGCCTGCGCAGAAAAGTGGTGGCGCACCAGCGCGGTATCACCCGACATCGTGATGGTCTGCTTCTGCATTTCGAGGGTCTTGAATGCGCTGCGGCCGGTTTCGATGTCGGCGATGAACTCCTGCTTGTCCTGAATTTTGCCGCTGGAGTGGCCGTAGGTCAGGTTCGGCGCGGTTAGAGCGTTCAGTTCGGCGATGTCTTTGTGCAGCATCGCCTGGGTCAGGTGATCAACCGCTTGGGCAACTTCCTTTTCCGCTGGAGCAGGGGCGGCCATGGCACAGGCGCTGAAGGCGCAGAACAAGCCGATAAGAAGGCGAGACTTGGTCATGTTGTTTCCTTGTTTTTATTGGGTGGGATGACTGGCTTATTTCGTCAGTCATCGTACAACTTAGCAGGTTATTTTCTGCATAGACAACGAGCACTTGGCGCTGATTTATCAAGTTGCGATGCACATCGCGCAAAAAACTTTGCAGGCCAATGCCTGATCGCAGTCATGTTTGGTTGCCGATGGCCGATAAATCTCTGAGCGGAAAAAGACTTTCAAGTCGGGAACAGACGCGCGGGTTCGCCCTGACGTGATATTCTCCGCGCCAAATTTGCTTTGACTTAATTCGGTTGGCTGGCCTTTCGGGCGGGTCGACGGGATCCCTGTCGCTCAAGCAGCTGAAGCCAATAACGATAAGAAGTCAGTTCAGAAGGGACATTAACTGAGGTCGATGCCACATGTCGGCCTTGTGTGCCCACCCGTCAATATTGAAGTGTGCCGGATTGCGCGACGCCAGCCTGAGCGTCAACAAAGCGCAACGCAGACTGATAACAACGACGGGCGGAAGGCGTTTTATCATAGGTGCAACAGATGTTTAAGAAAGTGAACACAGCCTTGCTCGGTCTGGCTTTGGCGATGGGGATGTCGTCTGCCAATGCTGCCGAAGCCAAGAAAGTTGACGTCCTGCTGATCGGCGGCGGCATCATGAGCACCACCTTGGGTGTGTGGATCAATGAGCTGGAACCGACCTGGTCGATGGAAATGGTCGAGCGCCTAGATGGCGTCGCCCTGGAAAGCTCCAATGGCTGGAACAACGCCGGTACCGGTCACTCCGCCCTCGCCGAGCTGAACTACACCCCGGAAGATGACAAGGGCAACGTGACGATCCCGAAAGCCGTCGAGATCAACGAAGCGTTCCAGGTTTCCCGTCAGTTCTGGGCGTGGCAGGTTCAGCAGGGTGTGCTGAAGAACCCTCGCTCGTTCATCAACACCACACCGCACATGAGCTTCGTGTGGGGCGATGACAACATCAAGTTCCTGAAAAAGCGCTACGAAGCTTTGCAGGCGAGCCCGCTGTTCGCCGGTATGCAGTACTCCGAAGACCCGGCTGTGATCAAGAAGTGGGTACCGCTGATGATGGAAGGGCGTGACCCGAACCAGAAAATCGCGGCCACCTGGAGCCCGCTGGGTACGGACATGAACTTCGGCGAAATCACCCGCCAGTTCGCCGCTCACCTGCAGACCAAACCTAACTTCGATCTGAAGTTGTCGAGCGAAGTCGAAGACATCACCAAGAACGCCGATGGCACTTGGCGTGTGAGCTACAAAAACCTCAAAGACGGTACCAAGACCGAAACCGACGCCAAGTTCGTGTTCATCGGCGCTGGCGGCGGTGCTCTGCACCTGCTGCAAAAGTCGGGCATTCCTGAAGCCAAGGAATACGCAGGCTTCCCGGTTGGCGGCTCGTTCCTGGTGACCGAGAACCCGACGATTGCCGAGCAGCACCTGGCCAAGGCCTACGGTAAAGCTTCGGTTGGCGCGCCACCGATGTCCGTTCCGCACCTGGACACCCGAGTTCTGGATGGCAAGCGCGTCATTCTGTTTGGCCCGTTCGCGACCTTCAGCACCAAGTTCCTCAAGGAAGGTTCGTACTTCGACCTGCTGACCAGCACCACCACCCACAACATCTGGCCAATGACCAAGGTCGGCATCAAGGAATACCCGCTGGTCGAGTACCTTGCCGGTCAGTTGATGCTGTCGGATGAAGACCGTCTGAACGCGCTGAAGGAATACTTCCCGAATGCCAAAGCCGAAGACTGGCGTCTGTGGCAAGCCGGCCAGCGCGTGCAAATCATCAAGCGTGATGAAGCCGCTGGCGGCGTGCTGAAACTGGGCACCGAGATCGTTGCTTCGCAAGACGGCTCCATCGCCGGCCTGCTGGGCGCATCGCCAGGCGCGTCGACCGCTGCACCGATCATGCTGAGCGTGCTGCAGAAAGTCTTCAAAGACAAGGTCGCAACCCCTGAGTGGCAGACCAAGCTGCACCAGATCGTGCCGAGCTACGGCACCCAGCTGAACAGCGATCCGGCCAAAGTGGCTGCAGAGTGGGCTTACACCGCGAAAATCCTCGAACTGCCGACGCCTCCAGCGATCGGTCAGGTAGCTGCTCCGGCGGCACCTGCGGCTGACAAAGCCGTAGCGCCGAAGGAAAACGCTGCACGTGACATGGCTCTGTAATTAGATCCCTGACACACAAAACCCACTGAACCGGCGACGGTCAGTGGGTTTTTTTATACGCCGGACCTGTAGGAGCTGACGAGTGCAACGAGGCTGCGATCTTTTGACTTTGACGTTTGAAGATCAAGATCAAAAGATCGCAGCCTCGTTGCACTCGTCAGCTCCTACATTCGGTAGGGTCAGGCTTTCGCGTTCGCCAGGTAGGCCCCCAGGCGCCGACCCATTTCTTCGCCCAATGCCTGCAACCCACTTAACGGCCGTACCATCACTTCAAACTCGACGATCTTGCCGTGCTCATCGAAGCGAATCATGTCGATGCCCTTGAGTTCCTTGCTGCCGACCCTGGCGCTGAATTCGAGAATCACATTCAGGCCATCCGCCGTCGCCAACTCGCGGTGATAGGCGAAATCTTCGAAGACTTCGAACACGGTGTTGAGGATCATCGCCACCACCGGCGCGCCGGGGTAGGGCGTGTGGGCCATGGGCGAGCGGAATACAGCTTGCGGATCGAGCAGTTCAGGCAGGTGTTTGAGGTTGCCACTGCGGATCATCTCGTGCCAGCGCTCAAGGGACGCGGCGACGTTGGGCTGCAAGGCGAGGTCGGGCATGGTCACTCCGGTTTTTATTGTTGTCGGTCGGCAATGACTGTAGATCAACCGCGCCGAAAGTGAATCCTCAAGTTTCAGGCTGAATACCGGTTCATGCCCGAAGCGGATCAGATGCGCATCTGATCCGTATTTTTCTGTTTCATCTGCCTCTGTATTCAGTACAGCCACAGGCTCAGAATGCCCCGGCAGTGCGGCCAATCACCCTCCGACCTCTCATCCCGAAGCGTCCGGTGCACCGCACACTGAGCATCAAGGAGCGCAACATGTACAAGATGGCGATTTTCCTCGGCGGTTTCCTGACCTTGACCATCCTGATCGGCGTGCTGGCGACGATCTCTCCAGTCTGATCCGCGCGCAGCTTTTTCGAACTCTGCCGTTCTCCCGCTTTCAGTTGCAGAACAGGGCCAGCACGCGCCCGTCACTGAAAGTTCGAGGAGTGAAACATGCGTACGACAACCTCGCAGGGACGTTGGGTTCCCGTTGGTTTGATGGTCGCCGCGTTGACCGGTTGCGCGATGAGCAACACCGATTCGCCGGTGCAGACACCGGGCCAGGCCAAAGCCTCCGACACAGAGATGCTCGAAGTCGGCGCGCAGTGGTTGCAGGACAAACCGCCGATCCGCGCATTGAACATGTACCTCGATGGCTTCCATTTTTACAACGGCCATCCCGGCGCGCAGATGGAAGCGCACCACTACTGCTCGGCGCTCAACGAGGAAGTCTTCCAGTGCGTGATCTACGACGGCAACACCGCTGAAGCCAAATTGATGGGCGTTGAATACATCATCAGTCAGCGCCTGTTTACGCAATTGCCGGTAAAGGAAAAGGCCTTGTGGCACAGCCACGCGCACGAGGTCACTTCTGGCCAGTTGGTCGCGCCGGGCATCCCGCAAGTAGAGGAAACCCGCTTGATGGAAAAACTCGCCAATACCTACGGCAAGACCTGGCACACCTGGCACACCGATCAGGACAAGCAACTGCCACTGGGCGTGCCGCAGTTGATGATGGGCTTCACCGCTGATGGTCAAGCCGATGCGCAAATGGTCGGCCAGCGCGATCAGCGTCTGGGCATTGATAGCGCGGAAAAGAAAAAGGCGCGCGCCGAGATCAAACCGGCGCCTGTCGCGCCAGGGGCTGACGCGTGGCAGAAGGGCAACGCCGTGCAGCTCAACGACCCGACCGGCCATCAACACGTCATGCCGCGCCCGGCCACCTCCGGCAATGAAAACGCCCGGAGCGGCGCTCAGCCTTAGCCGCGAGCGTTAACGCATGGAGCGGGCTTTCCGGTGTACTCAAATTCCCGCAATCCCACAAATCTCATGCGGGAGCGGGCTTGCCCGCGAAAGCAGAGTGTCAGCCCCAGATAATGTGCCTGACCCACCGCCTTCGTGAGCAAGCCCACTCCCACAGGCCCTCCGGGTGTACTCAAATTCCCGCAATCCCACAAATCTCATGTGGGAGCGGGCTTGCCCGCGAAGGCAGTGTGTCAGCCCCAGATAATGTGCCTGACCCACCGCCTTCGTGAGCAAGCCCACTCCCACAGGCCCTTCGGGTCTACTCAAATCCTGGCCACACAAAAAATCTCATGTGGGAGCGGGCTTGCCCGCGAAAGCAATGTGTCAGCCCCAGATAATGTGCCTGACCCACCGCCTTCGTAAGCAAGCCCACTCCCACAGGCCCTTCGGGTCTACTCAAATCCTGGCCACACAAAAAATCTCATTGTGGGAGCGGGCTTGCCCGCGAAAGCAGAGTGCCAGCCCCAGATAATGTGCCTGACCCACCGCCTTCGTGAGCAAGCCCACTCCCACAGGCCCTTCGGGTCTACTCAAATCCGGGCCCCACAAAAAATCTCATGTGGGAGCGGGCTTGCCCGCGAAAGCAATGTGTCAGCCCCAGATAATGTGCCTGACCCACCGCCTTCGTAAGCAAGCCCACTCCCACAGTACTTCCGGGTGCACTCAAATCCGGGCAACAAAAAATCTTATGTGGGAGCGGGCTTGCCCGCGAAGGCAGTGTGTCAGCCCCAAATAATGTGCCTGACCCACCGCCTTCGTGAGCAAGCCCACTCCCACAGGGCTTTCCGGTGTACTCACATCCTGGCCACACAAAAAATCTCATTGTGGGAGCGGGCTTGCCCGCGAAAGCAATGTGTCAGCCCCAGATAATTTCCCTGACCCACCGCCTTCGTGGGCAAGCCCACTCCCACAGGACTTCCGGGTGTACTCAAATCCTGGCCACACAAAAAATCTCATGTGGGAGCGGGCTTGCCTGCGAAGACGCCGGCCCGGTTAACCCCTATGTCGCTGGCAAACAACCACTAGCGATTCAACACATCCCCCATCCACCGCAAATACTCCCCCCGCTCGGAAATCGAGTTATGCCCCGAGTCCGGCACCACCTTCAGCGTTGCCACCCCCGCAGGAAAACTCTCGAACAGGTGCTGCGTGCTGCTGCGTCCAATCACTTCGTCATCACTCGCCGCCAACAGCAGCGTCGGCGTACGGATATGCGCCGCATATTTGCCCGATTCGAACCGATCCTTGAGCAACCACTTCACCGGCACCCACGGGTATTGCCGTTCGGCGATTTCCTCGAGGCTGTTGAACGGCGTTACCAGAATCAGATTCTGCACCGGCCGCTGACTGGCCAGGCGCACCGCCACGCCCGAGCCGAGACTGCGCCCGATGACTGCAATCTGCGGATGGCTGGCATAGACCTGATCGAACAGCGCCAGCGCATCTTCAGCAATCGCAGCTTCCGATGGCGAGCCGGTGCTGCCACCAAAGCCCCGGTAATGCAGGAAATACAGCGCGTAGTCAGGAAACGCCTCGGCGAACTCCGGCAGATTTCGCGAGACGTCCTCGGCATTGCCACCGAAATAGATCAGCGCCCGCGATCCGCTGCGCTCCCGGTTAGTCACCCAGACCTCGGCGTCCGGCATCGACAGCTTCAATCGCGAATCCGCTGCAACCACGGCGGCAGGCTGGGGGAACCAGATCAGCGAACGCTGAAACACGAACAGCGCGGCGCACAGCAGCAGGTACACGGCGACGATGAAAACGACGAGTGACATCAGGGTTCGGGACATTCGGCTACTTTTAACGGGGAGAAAGGTTGGCTGTGGCAGTGTAGTTCAGCGACTGCGCCTGACAGCCGGCGCACACACTGTGCAACAGATCCGCGCAGCAGGAGGAGCCGCATGCGCCACACTGAGGGTTATTCCCGTCGCCGCTTGCTCACGCTGGCTGCCGAGGCTGCGGCGCTGTTCACCATTGATCGGGCGTTGGCCAGCAGCGTACCGCCGACCGCCACTGCGCCGCCCACGGCAGGAGACCAGACCATGCAGACCCGCGCCATCCCTTCCAGCTCCGAGGCACTGCCCATGGTCGGCTTGGGCACCTATCGCGGTTTTGACGTAGCACCGGGCGATCCGGTTTACCGGCAATTGCCCGCGGTACTCGAAGCGCTGTTCAGGAAGGGCGGCACGCTGATCGACAGCTCACCCATGTACGGCCGCGCCGAGCAGACCACCGGTGAATTGCTGTCGATCCATGAACCACGCTCGCCGGCCTTTCTCGCCACCAAGGTGTGGACGCGCGGGCGCGAGGAAGGCATCGCGCAAATGGAGCAGTCCTTCAGCCTTCTGCAAACCGAGCGCATCGACCTGATGCAGATCCACAATCTGCTCGACTGGCAAACCCATTTGCCTACCCTGCGCGAATGGCAGGAGCAGGGGCGGATTCGCTACATCGGCATCACTCATTACACGTCGTCGGCCTATGACGAAGTCGAAGCGGTGCTGAAAGCCGAGAAGCTGGACTTTCTGCAGATCAACTACGCCCTCGATGATCGTGCTGTCGAGAAACGCATCCTGCCGCTGTGCCGCGAGCGCGGGGTGGCAGTGATTTGTAATCGGCCATTTGGCGGCGGCGATCTGCTCGCCCGGCTCAAGGGCAAGCCGCTGCCGGCGTGGGTCTCGGATGTGCAGGTCAACAGCTGGCCGCAACTGGCGCTGAAATTTCTGCTGGCGCACCCGGCGGTGACCTGCGTGATTCCCGGGACCAGCAATCCCCGCTACATGGCCGACAACGCCGTAGCCGGTTTTGGGCCGATGCTGACCGATGCGCAGCGGCATCAGTTGATCGCGTTGCTGGGCTGATCGGTCTTTAAACTTCGCCAAGCCCGCCCGGTTATTGCAAATTGTTCTAAAAAACTGTCAACCCTGACAGTTGGCTGAGCAGTGCCTGACGCCAATCATGCAGTTCCAGCCAAACGGCAGAACAGCATGAACTTGAAACACGAAAGATTTTTTGGTTTGGCAGGCGTCTGCCTGATATTGACGTCCCTCGAGGTAATCGGCGAAACCGCAGAGTACGTGTGCATGGGCAGCCAGAGAGGCCAAATCGCGATCGTGCGGGCGAATTCTTTATTGGAGGCGAACCAGATAGCCAAGGCAGCGTGGGGTGCTGCCGGTTGCTATAAAAAGTAATTCAACCGCGATAGCGCAACGCCTCCAGCAACAGCGCAAACGCCGGCGCTGCCTGGCGTCGGCTCGGGTAGTACAGGTGATAACCGGAGAATGCCGGGCACCAGTCCCCAAGCACCTGGGTCAGGCGGCCGTCGGCCAGAAATGGCGCAACGACATTTTCCGGGATGTAGCTCAGCCCGAAACCATCCAGCGCGGCGTCGAGCAACGGGTACACGCCATTCAGGGTGACCTGCCCGGCGACGCGAACCTTCAGGCTTACGCCGTCCTTTTCGAACTCCCACGCATACAGTCCGCCATTGGTTGGCAGGCGCAGGTTGTTGCAGGCGTGGTCGGTCAGGTCGCGCGGGGTCTGCGGCGCAGCGCGTCGGGCGAAATAGGCGGGCGAGCCGACTACGGCCATGCGCATGTCGGGACCGATGCGTGTGGCGATCATGCCTTGTGCGACGTCTTCGCCCAAGCGCACACCGGCATCGAAGCCCTGACCGGCGATATCGACGAAACCGTAATCGCAGCAGACCTCTATGGCAACGTCCGGGTATTGCGGCAGGAACTCCTGCAACGCCGGACGCAGGATCCAGTTCAGCGAGTGGTCGGTGGCGCTGATGCGGATCTTCCCCGCCGGGGTCTCGCGCAGGTTGTTCAGGGCGGCCAGTTCCACCTCGATTTCCTCGAAGCGCGGGCCGATGGTTTGCAGCAGATGTTCGCCGGCCTCGGTCGGCGAAACGCTACGCGTGGTGCGGGTCAGCAGGCGCAGACCGAGACGCGCCTCGAGGCTGCGAATGGTATGGCTGAGCGCCGATTGCGACACGCCGAGCTTGGCCGCGGCCTTGGTGAAACTGCGTTCACGGGCAACGGCGAGAAAGGCGAGCAGGTCGGTGGCGTTTTCGCGAAGCATTGATGATTGTCCTGCATAAGTTTTTTTCGATTCTAGTCGATTATTCAATGAGTGCGGATCGCTACAGTGGCTGCATCACTTATCAGGAGAAACTGCCATGAACCCGATTGCTGCTTCTGCGCTGACGCTCTCGCTGCTGGCCGGTGAGGTGCAGGCCACTGAAAGCCCACGTGTTACGGTCACGCCAAATGGCTCGCAACCATCGGCCAAAGGACCCGCTGACTGGTTTACCGGCACGGTGCGGGTGGATGCGCCGTTCAAAGGTACCGACGAGGCGCGGGTCAGCGGCGCGACCGTCACGTTCGAGCCGGGTGCGAGAACGGCATGGCATACCCATCCACTGGGGCAGACATTGATCGTGACTGCGGGGGCAGGCTTCGTGCAGGAATGGGGGCAGCCGATTCGTGAAATCCGCCCGGGCGATACCGTGTGGATTGCCCCGGGCGCCAAGCACTGGCACGGAGCGGCACCGACAACGGCGATGAGCCACATCGCGATTGCGGAAGTGCAGGACGGCAAGGTAGTGGACTGGATGGAGCAAGTCAGTGAAGAACAATATCCGCGCTAAGCGAGGCACCCTGTAGGAGCTGTCGAATGCAACGAGGCTGCGATCTTTGATCTTGCTTGGAGATCAACAGATCGCAGCCTGCGGCAGTTCCTACAGGGGTGTTTTTACGTCGACGTTTCTCAGATCATCTCCGGCAGCGACTCAAGAATCTTGTCCAGCGTAATCGGATACTCCCGCACCCTCGCGCCGGTGGCGTTGTAAATCGCGTTCGCCACCGCTGCACTCACGCCGCAAATCCCCAATTCACCCACGCCCTTGGCCTTCATCGGCGAAGAAATCGGGTCGGTTTCTTCGAGGAAGATCACTTCCTGATGCGGAATGTCGGCGTGCACCGGCACCTCGTATCCGGCCAGGTCATGGTTGACGAAAAAGCCCAGGCGCTTGTCCACCGCCAGCTCTTCCATCAGCGCAGCGCCGACGCCCATGGTCATTGCGCCGATCACCTGACTGCGCGCCGACGTCGGGTTGAGAATTCGCCCCGCCGCGCACACCGCGAGCATGCGCCGCACGCGGACTTCGCCAGTGGCAGCATCGACCGCGACTTCGACGAAATGCGCGCCGAAGGTCGATTGCTGATATTTCTCGGCCAGATCACCGAACTCGATGCTGTCCTCGCCGACCAATGCGCCGCCTTCGGCCGCATTGCGCAGCGGCAGGCTCTTGCTGCCGACGCGCACCTGACCATCGGCAAACTCGGCCTGATCCGCCGCCAGTCCGAGCTTGGCCGCCACTGCTTCGCGCAGTTTCATGCAGGCGGCGTAGACCCCGGCGGTCGAACAGTTGCCACCGAACTGGCCGCCGGAACCGGCCGACACCGGGAAGTCCGAATCGCCCAGACGCACCACCACATCATTGAGACCAACGCCCATCATCTCGGCAGCGGTCTGCGCGATGATCGTGTAGCTGCCGGTGCCGATATCGGTCATGTCCGTTTCAACAACGACCTTGCCGTCACGCTCCAGGCGCACGCGGGCGCCGGACTTGACCAGCAGGTTGTTGCGAAACGCCGCCGCCACGCCCATGCCGATCAGCCAGCGGCCTTCACGACGTGTGCCTGGTTGCGCCTTGCGCTGATCCCAGCCGAATTTCTCGGCGCCGATCTGCAGACATTTGACCAGTTGCCGCTGAGAAAACGGCCGCTCGGTTTTCACCGGGTCGACTTGAGTATCGTTGACGATGCGGAACAACACCGGGTCCATCTTCAGCTGTTCAGCCATTTCGTCCATGGCGATTTCCAGCACCATCAGCCCCGGCGCTTCACCCGGCGCACGCATGGCATTGCCTTCGGGCAGGTCGAGCGGAGCGAGGCGCATGCTGACGCGACGGTTTTCTGCGGCATAGAGCAACTGGCTCGGTTGCGCGGCCAGTTCGACCTTGCCGTCAGCGAGGTTGCCTGACCAGCCTTCATGGGCGATGGCGGTCAGCTTGCCGTCCGCAGTGGCGCCCATGCGGATGCGCTGAATCGTTGCCGGGCGATGGGTGGTGTTGTTGGCCATTTGCGGGCGGGCGAGGGCCACTTTCACCGGGCGTCCAGCCATGCGCGCGCCGAGAGCGGCAAGGATCACGTCGGCGCGGATGAACAGTTTGCCGCCGAAACCACCGCCGATGTACGGCGAGACCAAACGGACTTTCTCCTTCGGCAAACCGAGGGTTTTCGCGATGTCACCGACACTCCAGGCGACCATCTGGTTCGACGTCCACACGGTCAGCTGATCGCCTTTCCACGCGGCCAATGTGGCGTGCGGTTCCATCATCGCGTGGGACTGGTCCGGCGTGGTGTAGGTCTGATCGAACTGCACCGGTGCGGCGGTGAAGGCTTTGTCGAAGTCGCCGTGATTGACGTCGGGCAGCTCGTCTTTCGGCTCGACGCCGAGGTCTTTGACGCTGGCCAGATCGAACTTGCCTTCGCTGGTTTCGTAATCGACCCTGACCAATTGCGCAGCGGCGCGGGCCTGTTCGAAGGTCTCGGCAACCACCAATGCAACGGCCTGCTGGTAATGCTGCACCTCGGGGCCGGCGAGCAGGTGTGCGGCGTTGTAATCACCCTTGTCGAGTTTGCCAGCGTTCTGCGCAGTGACAATCGCCAACACGCCGGGCGCGGCTTTGGCCTCATCGAGATGAATGGCTTTGATCCGCCCTTTGGCAATTGCCGAGTCGACCATGAAACCATAGGCCTGATTGGCCGCCGCTTCATGCTGTTCATAGGCGTAAGTCGCCTGGCCGCTGGTTTTCAACGGGCCTTCGATGCGCTCGGTGGGTTGGCCGACGACCTTCAGGCGGTCGATGGGATTGGTGGTGGCGGGCGTGTCGAATTTCATGCGGTTTCCCTCGCTTGCGCCAACACCGAAGCCAGCGTGCGCTCGACCAGTGTCAGTTTGAATTGGTTGTCATCGGTGGGCGTCGCGCCTTCCAGCAGGCGTTCGCTGACTGCTTTGGCGCCCTTGGGCAACAGCGCTTCAGCGGCTTCGACCCGCCACGGTTTCGGCGCAATGCCGCCAACGGCGACGCGGCCGGTGCCGTCCTTTTGCAGGATCAAACCCACCGAAACCAGCGCAAACGCGTAAGACGAGCGATCGCGGACCTTGTGATAAATGTGCGTGCCGCCGACCGGTGTCGGCAAGGTCACGGCGGTGATGAACTCGCCGGGCGTGAGGCTGGTTTCGATGTTCGGCGTGTTGCCCGGCAATTGATGGAAATCGGCCATGGGAATGCTGCGCGTGCTGCCGTCAGGCTTGACCGTTTCGATCTGCGCATCGAGGGCGCGCATGGCGATGGCCATGTCGCTCGGGTGAGTGGCGATGCAAGCGTCGCTGACGCCAATGATGCCCAACTGCCGGGTGACACCGCCGATCGCCGCGCAGCCACTGCCGGGGTTGCGCTTGTTGCAGGCCTGGTGGGTGTCGTAGAAATACGGGCAGCGGGTGCGTTGCAGCAGGTTGCCGGCGGTGGTCGCCATGTTGCGCAACTGCCCGGAAGCCCCGGCGAGCAGGGCGCGGGAGAGCAGGGCGTAGTCCTTGCGCACGCGCGCGTCGGCGGCGAGATCGGTGTTGCGTACCAGCGCGCCGATGCGCAGTCCGCCTTCGGGGGTAGCTTCGATCTGGTCCAGGCCGAGGTGGTTAATGTCGATCAGGTGCACCGGGGTTTCGATGTCGAGTTTCATCAGGTCGAGCAGGTTGGTGCCGCCGGCGATGAATTTGGCGCCCTCGACTTGCGCAGCCTGGGAAGCGGCTGCCGCTGGCGAGTCGGCGCGGCTGTAATTGAAGGCTCTCATGCCGGCACCTCCGCGACTTCAGTGATGGCTTCGATGATGTTCGAGTAAGCGCCGCAGCGGCAGATGTTGCCGCTCATGCGCTCCTGCAGTTCGGCGGCGATCAGCTTCGGCGGCTCGGTCAGGCTTGGGCTGACGTGGCTGGGAATGCCGTCGCGGATTTCCTTGAGCACGGCGACCGCCGAGCAGATCTGCCCCGGCGTGCAATAGCCGCACTGATAGCCGTCGTGCTTGATGAACGCGGCCTGCATCGGGTGCAGCTTGTCCGGCATGCCGAGGCCCTCGATGGTGGTCACCTCACTGCCGTCGTGCATCACCGCCAGGGTCAGGCAGGAATTGATCCGCCGACCGTCGGCGATCACCGTGCAGGCGCCGCACTGGCCGTGGTCGCAGCCTTTTTTGGTGCCGGTCAGGTGCAGGTGCTCGCGCAGGGCGTCGAGCAGGGTGGTGCGGGTGTCGACTTCCAGCGTTTGCGGTTTACCGTTGACTTGCAGGGTTACTTTACTCATGGCCGGTTGCTCCAGACTGGCCGCGTAGGCCTTGAGGCTGATAAAGGGGGGCATGGCGAACGCCGTCGCGGTTACGGCGCCGAGGATCATGAAGTTGCGTCGGGAAATCGGCATGGTTCGATTCCTTGTCTCTCATCGGGCGGCAGGATTGCAAAAGGCCCAAAAGGGCGCGCCGGCATGCATGCCAGTCTCGTAAAAGGAGTGACCGCCGAAGAGGGGAAAAGGTTTTGTCGGATTTGCGCTAAAGAGTTATGTGCGCAGCTCATCAATTGACCTGTGGGAGCGAGCCTGCTCGCGAAAGCGTCGGGTCAGAACCAGCCGCTGCTGGATGTGCCGACCTCTTCGCGAGCAGGCTCGCTCCCACAGTGGAGATGTGTTTTTCAGTTATGGCCCACCCACCACCATCGAGGTAAACGGTGCGACATACGCCTGCAACGTCACCAGCCCGCCGACTAGGATCGCCAGCACGATCGAGTGGAAGAACACGTAACGCAGGATCTCGCCCTCATGCCCGTACCAACGGGTCGCGGTGGAGGCGACGACGATCGACTGCGCATCGACCATTTTGCCCATCACCCCACCGGAACTGTTCGCTGCCGCCATCAGCACCGGGCTGATACCCAGCTGTTCCGAGGTCACCCGCTGCAAGCCGCCAAACAGGACGTTCGACGCCGTGTCCGAGCCGGTCAGCGCCACCCCGAGCCAGCCGAGCAGCGTGCCGAACATCGGGTAGAAAATCCCCGTCGCCGCGAACGCCAGGCCCATGGTCGCATCGAGCCCCGAATAGCGGGTGAGAAAACCCAGCGCCAGCATCGCCGCAATGGTGATCAGCGAAAACCGCACCACCCATAACGTGCGCAGGTATTGCTTGATCAGCTGCGGGATCGAATAACCCATCAGCAAACCGCCGACGATTGCCGCCAGCAAGATGCCACTGCCGGTGGCGGTCAACCAGGTGAACTTGTAAATCGCTTCCTCGGCTTTCGGCGCCGCGACCACTGGCGGCACTTTCTCGATTTGCAGATGCAGGCTGGTAAAGGTCACGGCCGGGGCGAAGATCGGATTGGCCTCGCGTACCGGTTTGCCTTGCGGGTCGAGCTTGGCCGATTGCGTGACCGGGTCGATCACCGGGCGCGTATCGAACATGTTCTTGAAGCCCTGCGTGCCCCAGGCAAACACGAACACCGTGAGAATGATCCACGGCATCCACGCACGCATCACTGCCGGGCGCGCCTGATCGCTGAAGGCGGCGCTGGCGGTGACTTTTTCTTCCTCGACCTTGGAGTTGTCGACGCGACCGGACAGCGCCGCCGAAGTGTGGATGGTTGCCGGTTTCCACACCTTGAGGAACAGCGTCAGACAGGCCATGGAAATCAGCGCGGCGATCACGTCCACCAGCATCGGCCCGTGGTAGTTGGACACGAGAAATTGCGGGATGGCGAAACTCACTCCAGCCACCAGAATCGCCGGCCACACCTCGAGCATCTTGCGCCACCCGGCAAACGCCCAGATCAGCCAGAACGGCACCAGCACCGAGAAGAACGGCAACTGCCGACCGACCATCATCGACAGCTCCATCTCGTCCAGCCCGGTGACTTTGGCCAAGGTGATGATCGGCGTGCCCAGGGCGCCGAAAGCCACGGGTGCGGTATTGGCAATCAGCGCCAGACCGGAGGCGGCCAATGGTGAAAAGCCCAGGCCAATCAGGATCGCGCCGGTAACCGCTACTGGCGTGCCAAACCCCGCCGCGCCTTCGAAGAACGCGCCAAAGCAGAAGGCGATCAGCAGCAGCTGCAAACGCCGGTCATCGGTGATCCGCGCGAGGGAATCCTGCAGCACTTTGAACGATCCGTTCTCGGTGGTCAGGCGATGCAGAAAGATGATGTTGAGCACGATCCAGCCGATCGGCAGCAAGCCATTCGCCGCACCGAACAGCGCCGCCGAACCGGCCATGCCCGCCGGCATGTCAAAGGCAAAAATCGAGATCAGCAGGGCGGACGCCAGCGCCAGCAACGCCGCCAGATGCGCCTTGACGTGAAAGAACGCCAGCGCCGCGAGCATCACCACCACCGGCACCGCAGCCATCAGCGTGGAAAGCACCGGATTGCCGAACGGGTCATAGATTTGCTGCCAGACCATGGTCCACCTCTGCTTGTTGTTATTGAGGGTGCAGATCCATTGCATGGGGGTTGGTTGCAAGCAGTATAGGTGGCATTACGCCGCTGTTCGGGCGTGAGCAACGGGCCGACCAACGGTCGATAGTGGCCACTGAATCAACGTGCTTTTGCCCGGTCGTATCTGCGGCTGCGCACTGCGTCCCGCAGACGCGGGCAGCGTGGCGATTTCCGTCGTCAAGACCTTGGGTTTAGGGAAGTGTTGAATGAAGCAAGCGACAACCATGCTGCTCACTGTGACTGCCGCCGTATTGCTCAGCGGCTGTATTGCGGATTTTGATGATGACCACCGCCATGGCCGGCATTACGACCGCGACCATGGCCGCAATTACGATCACGACCGACGCTGGGATGACCGCGATGACGACCGCCGCGATGGCCGTCGTTATTACCGTGATCGCGATGATGACTGATTGAATGAGAAGAGGGCGTTCCCCTTAACAGGAACGCCCTCTGTGCATCAGCCTTCAGTTGAAAAAACGAGCGTTCGCCTGGACGCGGGATCGCGCAGGCACCGAGGCCTCGTGATCGAGCAAATGGGTGGCGAGTATGTCGCTCAGAAAACGGAACTGATCGTTGAGGCCGACCACTTCATTGCTGAAATGGTTGCTGGCGGCGGGCATCAGCAGATCGTCGAAATCTTCGTTGAACACCAGCGTCTGCGCCTTGCGCGGCACGACGTGCTGTTGGTAATAGTTGCTGCCGAACACCGGGAAACTCACGGAGAGGGTGACTTGAGTGTGGGTCATGATGTGAACGCCTCGTTGTGTGTCGGATGTGCCAATCGTGCCTTTCGTGAGGGAGGGGCGGAAGGCAATCGTGGCGATGGTGGATATCGACGGCAGTGATGATGAACAGGATCCCCTGTGGGAGCGGGCTTGCCCGCGAAAGCGGTGTGTCAGTCGATACATCTGGTGACTGGTGCACCGCTTTCGCGAGCAAGCCCGCTCCCACATTGGTTATCAGCCAAGCAGTCACATGCCTATACTCAAACCAGCACCTCTCCAAGCCAAAGGACACCACCACCGTGAACCCGCGCGCGCTGGTTGTCGTCGCACTGCTTCTGCTGGCCGGCTGCGCCACCTCGGCCCGGGCACCGGTAAGTGCGCCGCGAGCCGTGGTGGTGTCGGCGCAGACCTGGCAGCAGATCGACCGCGAAATCATCAGCGCCTCGCAGCAGGCCACCGAGCAGGTCAAGCTGTTCGCCCGTGGCTCGATGGAACATTGGCGCACGCGGATCTATCAGCAAACTGAAGAAAATTTCATTCCTTGGTTCAGCAGCTATTGGACTCAGGAATGGCTGTCGATGAAGGTCAGCTGGTACACGCTCAGTGCTGGCGGCGAGCAGGACGCTTCGGCAAAACGCCTGGCGGCGTATCTACTTGAGCAATATCAGGAAAAAGTCCTTGCGCCGGTGGCAGTGGAGATTGATCCGGATGCGATCCTGGCGCAGGCCACGGCGTTCTACGCGCAGTTGATGGCGCAGCAGATGCCACTCATCGCCCAGCGTCATGGCGTGCCGATCGCACAGTTCAACGGACGCTTGCAAAAGGTCCCGGCCATTGCCCTCGGCCCACCGCCGGCACGGGATGCTTCATTGTTCAAAGTCATCAGCACCGAGCCGCTGAACACTCTGCCGGCGTACGCCGCGCTGATCGACAAGATCCACACCGACGGCGGCGCCAAGGGCATTTCCTCCACCGACGCAGCGATGGCGCCGGTGGCAAAGCGCGCCAGCCAGCGTATCGAAGCGGAAATGGCCCCACGCGGCGCCGCCAGTGCGGTGGCGGCGGCCGCCGGGAAACTGGCCGGGGCGATGATTTCCGTCGGTGTGGCCGGCATCCGCGCGATCATCCAGGCCAACGACCGTCCGGACAGCGAAGCACTGATCCGCAGCAGCCTCGGCAATACCTTTGACAAAGCCTGGCAGAAGTTGCTGCAGAACCCGACCACAGGAGTGATGGCGGGCACGTTGCACATCGCCGGACAGGTCCAGGGCAATTTGAGCGTTAGCGCAGAGCCGTCCGTCGGGCTGGATGACAATCGCGTCGAATGGCGCCCGCCGCAATCGACCAGTCAGCAGATCGAACCCAACCTGCAAGGAGAATGAACATGGCTTACATCGATATCTTCGTGGCGCCGGTGCCTGATGCCAATCATGAGCAATACAAAAAACACTGTGAGATCGCCGCCAGGCTGTTCAAGGAATATGGCGCCGCGGATGTCGTCCAGTGCTGGGGTGACGATGTACCGGAGGGCAAGCTCACGTCGTTCCCGCTAGCGGTCAAACTCAAGGAGGGTGAAACCGTCTCGTCCGGCTGGCTGATCTGGCCAGACAAGGCCACCCGCGACGCGGGTATGGCGAAAATGATGGAAGACCCGCGCATGCAGCCCGACGTCAATCCGATGGGCTTTGATGGCCAACGGATGATTTTTGGTGGTTTCAAGACGCTCTCTGAAACCTGATGGCGGGACGAACGCCTGTGGCCGCGTGCAAGTGCAGCACGCGCCACAGAAGCTCGTCGACGATCAACCTCGACGCCAGACGCCTTTGCCGCTCAAGCGCGACCGATCATGCGGCCCGGTGAAGTCCTGCTTCGGACCTTTCGGCACCACACCGGTCGGGTTGATGGTCTTGTGGCTGCCATAGTAGTGATGCTTGATGTGCTGGAAATCCACGGTCTCGGCGATCCCCGGCCATTGATACATCTCGCGCAGCCAGTTCGACAGGTTCGGGTAGTCGGCAATCCGCCGCAGGTTGCACTTGAAGTGCCCGTGGTACACGGCGTCAAAGCGAATCATCGTGGTGAACAGGCGCACATCGGCCTCGGTCAGGTATTGTCCGCTCAGGTAGCGATTGGCGCCCAGCAGTTGCTCCAGATGATCCAGTTCGGCGAATACTTCATCGAATGCCTGTTCGTAGGCCTGCTGCGACGTGGCGAACCCGGCACGATAGACACCGTTGTTCACCGCCGGGTAGATACGCTCGTTCAGCGCATCGATTTCGTTGCGTAGCGGCGCCGGGTAAAAGTCCAGATCGTTACCAGTGATGCCGTCGAAGGCGCTGTTGAACATGCGGATGATTTCCGCCGATTCATTGCTGACGATGCGTTTGAGTTTCTTGTCCCACAGCACTGGCACTGTCACGCGACCGGTGTAATCAGGGGTGTCGGCGGTGTAGCGCTGGTGCATGAAATCGAAGCCGTCGAGCTTGTCGCCCGTCGACCCTAGCGCTTTGTCGAAGGTCCAGCCGTTTTCCAGCATCAGCCAACTGACGACCGAAACGTCGATCAGACCTTCCAGCCCTTTGAGTTTGCGCAGGATCAGCGTGCGATGCGCCCAAGGGCAGGCAAGGGAAACATAAAGGTGATAGCGCCCGGCTTCGGCGGCGAAACCGCCTTCGCCGCTAGGGCCTGGCTGACCATCGGCGGTCACCCAGTTGCGGCGTTGCGCTTGTTCGCGCTGGAACGCGCCGTCCTTGCTGCTTTCGTACCACTTGTCCTGCCAGTGGCCATCGACGAGTAAACCCATGATCAAGACTCCTGAAAACCAATATTCGTTGGAGTCGAGTCTATTCCGATGAGTTCGAACAAAAAGCGCAAAGATCGGGCGCTAATGATCGGTTAGATCGATGTGTTTCGTGCTGCCCAATACTGCTCGGCCGTGGCGAAGGCTTGCTCGCGATCTTGACCAAGGCCACGCAGGGCAAGGGCCATGGTCGCAATCAAGGCCATTTGCGGGTAACTGTCGACCACGTCGCCACGCCATACCGCTTTCAAGTGTTCGATGTCCAGCGCGGCGGGTTTGACGTGGCGCTGCGCTGACAGCTGTGGCCATTCTTCATCCCAGCTCTGACCGCCGCTGGTGCCATAGAGATGACTGGTGGCGTCCGGGTTGATCTCGATTTCACCGCCATCACCCTTGACCACAATCGCCGTATCGCCGAGCAAGCCGCTGGCATCGCGATGTACCGCCTGATAGCCCGGATGGAAAATGCTCTGCAGGCCACAACGTGCCCCGAGCGGATTGAGAATCCGCGCCAGCGAGTGGATCGGCGAACGCAGGCCCAGGGTGTTGCGCAGGTCGATCATCTTCTGCAACTGCGGCGCCCAGTCCACCAATGGCATAAAGGCCAGGCCGCCGTTGTCCAGCGCCGTGCCCACTTGCTGCCAGGTGCGGCACAGGGGAATGTTCAATTCGCCCAGCAATTGTTCGCTGTACAGGCGCCCGGCCGTGTGCGCGCCGCCGCCGTGCATGAAGATGCGCACGCCGTTCTGCGCCAGGCACTTGGCTGCCAGCAGGTACCACGGCAGATGGCGTTTTTTGCCAGCGTAGGTCGGCCAGTCCAGGTCGACATTCAATGCCGGCGCCTGCAAGCGCTCGCGCAGGGCTTCGGTGAACCCGGCCATTTCCTCGGCGCTTTCTTCCTTGTGCCGCAGCAACATCAGGAAGGCACCGAGTTGCGTATCTTCGACCTTGTCGTCGAGCACCATGCCCATGGCCTCGCGGGCTTCCTCGCGCGTCAGGTCGCGGGCGCCGCGCTTGCCTTTGCCGAGAATGCGCACGAATTGTGCGAACGGATGTTCGGCAGGCGTTTCGAGGGTCAATGCTGGAAAGTCGTTCATAGGCAATTCGTCGGTTTGGGCAGGCCCGCCAGTTTTGCGGCGAGTTTGGCAGGGGTGCCTTTGAACAGTCGGTTCAGGTGCAGACTATTGCCTTTGTCGGCGCCGAGTTTCAGCGCGGTGTACTTGATCAGCGGCCGCGTGGCCGGCGATAGCTGGAACTCGGCATAGAAACTGCGCAGCAGCTCGAGAACCTCCCAGTGTTCGGGGGTCAACTCGATGTCCTCGGCGGCGGCGAGGGCGCTGGCGACGTCGGCTGACCAGTCGCTGAGGTCAACGAGGAAGCCGTCCTTGTCCAGTTCGATGGCGCGGGCGCCGACGGTCAGGGAATTCATAGCCAGCTGTTGACCTTGGCGTGACGGATCGACAGCTCGACGAAGCCCGGGTAATCGATGGCTTCGGCCCAGTCCGGAATTTCGATCGCTCGCGCTTGTGCGTCTTCAATCAATACAAACAGCTTGATGGTTCGCTCTTGCAGAGCAGAAAACGCCACAGTGCCCGGTTGCAGCGCATACACCGCATCGCCGGATAACAACACGGCATCGGCGCTGCCGAGCAGGCGCAGGCAACTGCTCAGGCGAACGTCGCCGAACGGGGAGTGAGACAACACATGCAAAGTCGACATCAGAGGGTGATCACCTGATCGTAACGGTCAATAAGGGCGGTGATGTGTTCAGCGGCAAGCGGCTGCGCTTCTTCCAGCGACAGTTTGCCAAGACCGCGATTGCTGGCGCTTTCGGCGCAATAGAACAGCTCTTCGACACCAAACATCGGCAGCGCCTGCAGATTGGCGCTGAGGTCTTTCTGCTGCACGGCCTTGGCGTTCTGGCCGGCGGCCAGTTGCAGCACGCCGTCATCGAGAAACAGCAAACCGATCGGCAGATCAAAGGCGCCACCGGCGAGCACGATATCCAGCGCTTCCCGCGCGCCGGGGCCGGACCAAGGCGATTGGCGGCTGATGATCAATAGCGATTTGGCCATGTTCACGCGCCTCCGAAACAGATCAGGCGGTCAGCGTCCTGCACGGCGTCGTGCAATTGACCCAGACCGGACAACTCCCACGGCGCGCTCAGCGAAGTCGCTTCACGCTGGTAACGTTTGGCTTCTTCGTCGTTCAATACACCACGGCGCAACGCGGCGGCGATGCAGACCACGCCGTCGAGTTGCTCTTCATTGATAAAGGCGCGCCATAGCCTGGGCAAGTCCAGTTCATCCTGCGGCGTCACCAGCGCATCGGAAGCGTTGAACACGCCGTCCTGATAGAAGAACAGCCGGACGATCTCATGTCCGCCGGCCAGCGCGGCCTGGGCAAACAGCAGGGCACGACGCGAGGAGGGCGCATGGGCGGCGGAAAACAGCGCAATGGCGAACTTCATGATGGACTCGATCAGCGAAACTGCGGCCATGATAAAGCTTTATTGCGGCAGCCGCGAAACCCCAGTTTTACGCAGATTCCTTTGTAGGAGCTGCCGAAGGCTGCGATCTTTTGATCTTGAAGAGCAAAATCAAAAGATCGCAGCCTTCGGCAGCTCCATCGATTACGGGGTAATGCCGTAAAGATCGCAATACTCGACCCAGTCCATCCCGGCCATCTCCGCCACCTCCCGATGCACCTCCAGTCGTTGCGCCTGGTAGTCCTCGGGCGAGTCAGCGGTCAATTGCAGCGTCAGTTCCCAGGCAAATAATCCCTGGCTTTCCGCCTCGGCCTCGAACGCTTCATGCAGGCGTTCTTCGCGATACTGCGCCTGGGTTTCGCCCTTGGCCTGAGCCAGCAGCGGGTTGAGATGATCGAGGGTTTCACGCAGTTCGGGTCGCGCATCGAGAAACAGTTTCAGAGCCTGTTCATGTCGCTGGTCGCTAGGCGCCATGTAATTTCCTTGTGTGGCTGAAGATCTCAGGGTGCCGCAGCTGCTCGCGCGTGTCGCGCATAAAAACAGTAAAGCAGAACGATTTGCCACGTTGCAGTGCTACAGTCCGCTTTTTTCTCAATGAGCGAATGTAATGCGAATGCTGATGGTAGCGCTGGCGGCGGCCCTGTTGGCCGGGTGCGCCGGTTCGGTGATGAACGATGCTCGCACCAAGAGCCCGGACAAGGTCCTGACCTCGGACAAGCCCGAGAAAGACGTCGCCCGGTGCGTGCAATTCGCCTGGCAGGACGAAGCGGTGTTCGGCGTCGACGCGGCGGCCTATCTGGAACCACGCAAGTCCGGTGGCACTACGGTTTACACGCGTTCGGCAGAGTCGTTTGTCGATGTGATTACCGAAGCGTCCGGCACGACCTTGAACTACTACGCGCAGAAGAGTGATTTTGTCGCGATGCGGCGGATGGCGGCGATGGCGACCTGCCTCTGATTGTGTGTCGCTGCGGCTGGCGCTGTCGCGAGCAGGCTCGCTCCCACAGGTTGAAATGCTTTCCAGTTTGGGAGCGAGCCTGCTCGCGCAAAAGGGCGACACAGTCAATCGATCAGCCGCTTCTGGAAAAAATGCCGCTTGTGCCCCAGCGGATAATCGACAATCTCGCCGCATTCGCTGTATCCGACCTTTCTGTAAAACTCCGGGGCCTGGAAAGAAAAGGTGTCGAGCCAAATGCCCACGCAATCTTTCTCCCGGGCAAAGTCCTCGGCCATGCGCATCAGCTTTGTGCCGATACCCTGACCACGGCCTTGCTCCGGGACCGCGAGCAATTCAATGAACAACCAGCGGTAGAACGTGTGGCCATACAGGCCACCGAGGATCTCGTCGTTTTCGTTACGCACCAGCAAGGCAATCGGCTCCCACGTGGATGGCCCGGCCTTGGCAACGTTGTGTGCACGCAAAGGCGCAAGAATCGCTGCGCGCTGTTCCTCGGTAGGGCTCTGCGTCAACTCGATACGCAAGTTCATGCATGACTTCCTTGTGTAATTGAACGCCCAGCCTAACCCGTCCGGGCAAGCGTCTCCAAGCCCATCGATCAAACAAGCGGAACCGTCAAACCAGCGCTGCGGTCTAGGCTTTTATCGCGTCTTTCCCTGAGCGCGATTGATGAGGACATCCCGTGAATATTTTTGAAGCCCTGCGCGAAAGCCACGAGCGCCAGCGCACTTATGCCAAAGCTCTGATCGCGACCAGCGGCGACAGCCCTGAGCGGGTCGAGGCTTACAAACAGCTGAAAGCCGAACTGCAAGCGCACGAAACCGCCGAAGAGCGGCACTTCTATATCCCGTTGATGGAAATTGACGAAGGCGTGGACCTGAGCCGCCACGCCATCGCCGAGCACCATGAAATGGACGAGATGATGGAAGAACTCGACGAGACCGAAATGTCCAGTCCGGCCTGGCTGGCAACGGCGAAGAAGCTGTCGGACAAGGTCCATCACCACCTTGAGGAAGAAGAGCATAAATTCTTCCAGATGGCCGGCAAGCTGCTCGACGATAAACAGAAAACACAACTCGCTGGACAGTACGAAAAGGAGTATCAGGCGCAACTGTCTTGATCTGCCTTGAGCCGTTTCGTCAACTCGGCGTGTAGGTGTTCAGCTACGCGTCGAGTACGATGTTTCTTGTGAGGCTGTTTATCCATCCAGTATTTGCAGGATTTCATTCGTCCTTCAGGTAGCGCTGCGACAAAAGCGCCGATGGACAAAAAATTCACCTCCGTTAGCTTGAAGGCCTCTCCTCGGGAAGGAGGGTTCTCAAATCAACGGAGTGAAAAACATGAATCAGGCAATTGCACAAACCCAACTGAAACACGGTCGCGTCATCTCGCCAGCAAGTCGCGGCGCAGTCGCCATCGACCTCGGCTTGCTCGGCGCCTGGCAAGTCAATGAAATGGAAGGTGGCAAGAATTTTCCGGCCATGGAAGCCGGACCGTTTCCGTCACCCTTTGAAACAGACTCCGCCAGCGTCGCGCCGCCGGCCGACGGTTACATTCTCAGTGGCGGCAAGACCGATGCCCGCGATTGCGTGAACTACACCAATGACGAGATGAGCAATAAGCTCGGCCGTGCCTTCAGTTGGCCGCTGCTCAATGTCGATCCGGGGCAGATTCTCAAAGTCACATGGGCCTACACAGCGCCGCACACCACCCGTGGTTATCGCTGGCTGATCACCAAGGACGGTTGGGATCCACAGCAACGCATCAGCCGTGCGCAACTCGAAACCCAGCCGTTCTTCGAAGACTTCTACCCTCAGGTGCCGTATTACAGCCATGCCGGCGAATTGAAGGCCAAGGTCGATCACCAAGTGCAACTGCCGACGAACAAGAAGGGGCATCACGTCATTGTGCTGATGTGGATCGTCGCCAACACCGGCAACGCCTTCTACCAGGCCTTCGACGTCGACTTCCAGTAACAACCCAGGCTGAACGAGCCCGGTAGCGCTGCCGGGCTTTTTTTGTCGGCGCAATTGTCCGACCATGGCAGTCCCCCATGAAGACAGGATCAGACGCGATGTCCAACACAGCCGAACGGGTCAACATCGTCGACACTCAGGTGTTGTCCCACGACTGGTATCTGCTGAAGAAAATCACCTTCGATTACCACCGCAACAATGGCGAGTGGCAACGTCAGACCCGCGAGGTCTACGACCGCGGAAATGGCGCGGCGATTCTGCTGTTCAACCGCGAGAAACGCACCGTGGTGTTGACCCGTCAGTTCCGCTTGCCGGTATTCGTCAATGGTCACGATGGGTTGCTGATCGAGGTGGCAGCAGGGTTGCTGGAGGGTGCCGCGCCTGAGCAGCGTATTCGTGACGAAGCCGAGGAGGAAACCGGTTACCGCGTGCATGACGTTAAGAAAGTATTCGAGGCGTTCATGAGCCCCGGTTCAGTGACCGAGAAGTTGCACTTTTTTATCGCTGAATACGATGCCGCCTCCAAGGTCAGCGACGGTGGCGGCCTGGAAGAGGAAACCGAAGAACTGGAAGTGCTCGAGTGGGGATTTGACGAGGCGCTGGCGGCGTTTCAGCGCGGCGAGATCTGCGATGCGAAGACCATCATGTTGTTGCAGTACGCAGCGGTGAATAACCTGTTCGGCGCCTGATTCAGAACAGCTCGCCTGTTTTGCCGAACGTTGACCATTGGCCGCCCTCAAGCATCAGTAACCGCTCTTTAGCCTCCAGCCCACCGGCGAAACCCGTCAGTTTTCCCGAAGCGCCGATCACTCGATGACACGGCGCAACAATGGATATCGGGTTGCGCCCGTTGGCGGCGCCGACCGCTCGAACCGCCGCCGGATGGCCGATCTGCAGCGCTATCTGGGTGTAGGTGCGCGTCTCGCCAAACGGAATAGTCAGCAGTGCCGCCCAGACTTTCTTCTGGAATTCGCTGCCGACAAATTCCAGCTCGACATCGAAGCGATTCCGCGTGCCGGCGAAATACTCTTCGAGTTGCCGCGCGGTCTGCATGAGGATCGGGTTGTCCGGCGCTTCGCTCATGGGTCCCAGCCGCACCCGGTTCGGTTTGTCGTTTTCCCAGAGGATGGCCGCGAGTCGGCTGCCGTTCGCGACCAGCTTCAACTCACCGACCGGCGAGGGCAGGGTGATGAATGTGTAAGACATGATGGCGACTCCAGAGCAGGGCAGTAACTCGGCCCAGCATACTGGGTGAACGGGGAGGCGCAATACGCAAAGCCGACCATACTGCTTGTTGCTTCTGAAGCGTTGCCCTGCGTTTGGCGCAGTCCCCAAAAACAAAAAGAGATCGACTCATGAAGTACGAACCTTTGGCCAGATCGCTCATTGCGACCTCCCTGGCGCTCAGCTGTCTCATGGCGCACGCGGCATCCGTGGCGCCGGTTGCGGCGGAAAACGGCATGGTGGTCACCGCGCAACATCTGGCGACGCATGTCGGCGTCGACGTTTTGAAAAACGGCGGCAATGCCGTGGATGCGGCAGTGGCCGTGGGCTATGCGCTGGCGGTGGTCTACCCGGCCGCGGGCAACCTTGGCGGTGGCGGGTTCATGACCATTCAACTGGCAGACGGGCGCAAGACCTTTCTCGATTTCCGTGAGAAAGCCCCGCTGGCGGCGACGGCGAACATGTATCTGGACAAGGACGGCAACGTCGTTCCGGACCTCAGCACGCGCGGCCACCTGGCTGTCGGCGTGCCGGGCACCGTGTCCGGCATGGAGCTGGCGCTGAGCAAATACGGCACCAAGCAGCGTAAGGAGATGATTGCCCCGGCGATCAAACTGGCCGAAGACGGTTTCGAGTTGCAGCAGGGAGATGTCGAACTGCTGGAGTACGCCACCGATGTGTTCAAGAAGGACATGCGCGATTCCGGCTCGATCTTCCTCAGCAACGGCGAGCCGATGCAGGTCGGGCAGAAACTGGTGCAAAAGGATCTGGCGAAAACCTTGCGGACAATTTCCGACAAGGGCGCCGACGGCTTCTACAAAGGCTGGGTCGCCGATGCCATCGTCACTTCCAGTCAGGCCAACAAAGGCATCATCACCCAGGCTGACCTGGACAAATACAAGACTCGCGAATTGGCCCCGGTGGAGTGCGATTATCGCGGCTATCACGTCGTCTCCGCGCCACCGCCAAGCTCCGGTGGGGTGGTGATCTGCCAGATCATGAATATTCTCGAAGGCTACCCGATGAAAGACCTGGGCTTTCATTCCGCTCAGGGCATGCACTACCAGATCGAAGCGATGCGCCACGCGTACGTCGATCGCAACAGCTACCTCGGCGATCCGGACTTCGTGAAAAATCCGATCGAGCATCTGCTGGACAAGAACTACGCGACCAAACTGCGCAACGCCATCCAGCCGCAAAAGGCCGGCATCTCAGCTGAGCTCAAGCCCGGCGTCGCGCCCCACGAAGGCAGCAACACCACGCACTATTCGATCGTCGACAAGTGGGGCAATGCTGTTTCGGTGACTTACACCCTTAATGACTGGTTCGGCGCGGGCGTCATGGCGAGCAAGACCGGGGTGATCCTCAACGATGAGATGGACGATTTCACCTCCAAAGTCGGCGTGCCGAACATGTATGGGCTGGTTCAAGGCGAGGCCAACGCCATCGCTCCGGGCAAGGCACCGCTGTCGTCGATGAGTCCGACCATCGTCACCAAGGACGGCAAAGTGGTGATGGTGGTCGGCACGCCGGGTGGCAGCCGGATCATCACCGCAACCTTGCTGACCATGCTCAACGTCATTGACTACGGCATGGGCCTGCAGGAAGCGGTCGACGCGCCGCGCTTCCACCAGCAATGGATGCCGGAAGAAACCAACCTCGAAGACTTCGCCGCCAGCCCGGATACGAAAAAGATCCTGGAGAGCTGGGGCCACAAGTTTGCCGGCCCACAGGACCCCAACCACATCGCCGCGATTCTGGTGGGAGCGCCGTCACTGGGTGGCAAACCGATTGGCAAGAACCGCTTCTACGGCGCCAACGATCCACGGCGCAATACCGGCTTGTCATTGGGTTACTGAGCGGAGTAAAAGAGGGGCGGGCTCAGGTCCGCCCCATTCTCAAGGATTGATCAAGGAAGGCACGACATGACCACCGCATTACTGATCATCGACGTCCAGCAGGCCCTGTGTGCTGGTGAATATCAGTGTTTTGAAATCGACCGCGTGATCACCACGATCAATGGTCTGAGCCAACGGGCCCGCGATGCCGGCGTTCCGGTGGTGCTGATTCAACACGAAGAAAAGGACGGGCCGTTCGTGCGCGGTGCTGACAGTTGGCAACTGGCCAAAGACCTGCTGACTTCGACGAAAGACCTGAGCGTAGACAAAACCACCGGGGACTCTTTCTACCAGACCGATCTCGGCAAGCTGCTGCCCATTGAAGACTTCGAACGCCTGATCATCTGCGGCCTGCAAACCGATTACTGCGTCAACGCCACGGTGCGCAGCGCGCATGAACTGGGCTACGACGTTATCGTCGCGCAGGATGCGCATTCGACGGTCGACAACGGCCACATGAGCGCCGACGACATCATTGCCCAACACAACAAGGACTTCGCCGCCCTGACCAGTTCCGTGGCACGAATCGACATCAAACCGGCAGCTCAAATCACCTTCTGAACTTACACAAAACCCATGTGGGAGCGAGCCTGCTCGCGAAAGCGCTGTGACAGCCAACATCAAACCGACTGATATACCGCCTTCGCGAGCAGGCTCGCTCCCACAGGGATTTGGTCGGTCTCAACATCAGAGAGCACCGCAGTCGGAAACGACGCACTAGGTCTGGACGCGATTCGCCTCACGCAGTAACCGCTCGATCTGCGCCAGTTCCCACGTGCTGAGCAGACTCACCGGGTCCGTGCCATAACGCTGCCAAGTGTCCAGCGTCGCTTCATCCCCGGCGCAGTTGCGCGCGTAATCACAGTGATGCAAATGCCCCTCGGCGAAGTCCAGCAGCAGATGCCAACCCTCGATATCAACGGCAATCAGCCCGGACTCGGACATTACCTCGCAGACTTCGAACGCAAGCACGCCCAGCGCAGCTTCGCGCAGACGCTGACACACATCCCGGGCGGACAAAAACGCTGACATGCTGCGACTCGATTCGATGGACAAGCCTGCAAGGATAAGGCCCGCGCCACCCCATGTCAGCGTTTCACTGGCCCGAGGCCGAACAATTCCGTAACATTCGCCTCCCTCTTTTTTCGCGAAAACAGCAGCCGTGCCCAGCGGCCGCTCAGTCAGGTAAGCCATGAAACCGATTCGTCTGCGCGCCGATGTCCTCGCCGGACTCACCACCTCGTTCGCCCTGTTGCCCGAATGCATTGCTTTCGCGCTGGTGGCGCATCTCAATCCGCTGATGGGGCTGTACGGCGCGTTCATCATTTGTACGCTGACCGCATTGTTCGGCGGCCGACCAGGCATGGTCTCCGGCGCGGCGGGTTCGATGGCGGTGGTGATCGTCGCGCTGGTGGTGCAACACGGCGTGCAATATCTGCTGGCGACGGTGCTGCTCGGCGGTCTGATCATGATGGCGTTCGGGCTGCTACGCCTGGGCAAACTGGTGCGCATGGTGCCGCATCCGGTGATGCTCGGTTTCGTCAACGGCCTAGCGATCATCATTGCCCTGGCGCAACTGGAGCACTTCAAAAACGGCGAGCACTGGCTCAGCGGTACGCCGTTGTATCTGATGGCCGGGTTGGTGCTGCTGACCATGGCCATCGTTTACATCCTGCCGCGCCTGACCAAGGCGGTGCCGCCGGCCCTCGTGGCGATCCTCGGTGTCGGCTTGCTGGTCTACCTGTTCGGCCTGCCGACCCGCACGCTCGGCGACATGGCGCACATTGCTGGCGGTCTGCCGACCTTTGCCGTGCCGGACATTCCATGGAGCCTGGAAACGCTGCGCATCATCGCCCCGTACGCGATCCTGATGGCGATGGTCGGCCTGCTGGAAACCCTGCTGACGCTGAACCTGACCGACGAAATCACCGAGACCCGTGGCTATCCGGATCGCGAGTGCGTAGCGCTCGGCGCGGCGAACATGGTGTCCGGGGCGTTCGGTGGCATGGGTGGTTGCGCGATGATCGGCCAGACGGTAATCAACCTCAGCTCCGGTGGGCGCGGGCGCTTGTCCGGCGTTGTTGCCGGTGTGCTGATTCTGCTGTTCATTCTGTTTCTGTCACCGCTGATCGAGCGAATTCCGCTGGCCGCGCTGGTGGGTGTGATGTTCGTAGTGTCGCAGCAGACCTTTGCCTGGGCGTCCTTGCGGGTGATCAACAAGGTGCCGGCGCACGATGTGCTGGTGATCATCGCCGTGACCACCATCACCGTGTTCACTGATCTGGCCACGGCGGTGCTGTGCGGGATCATCATCGCCGCGCTCAATTTTGCCTGGCAGCAGGCGCGTGAACTGTACGCCGACGAACATCTGGAGGCCGATGGCAGCAAACTCTATCGCCTGCACGGCACGCTGTTCTTCGCCTCGACCACGCCGTTTCTCAATCAGTTCGATCCGGCCAACGATCCGGCCAGAGTCACTCTCGACTGCCGCCATCTGAGCTTTGTCGACTACTCGGCGATTGCCGCATTGAAAACCCTGCGTGAACGCTACGCCAAGGCTGGCAAGCATTTACAGGTGTTTCACCTGTCGGAACGCTGCAAGAAATTACTCAAGCGCGCTGGCGTTGATCACGACTGACACCGCTGGCGTTGCGTCCTTGAGCCAGGTCTTGCCGAGAATTCGCGAGACCTGTTCGGCGGAGTAGGGCTTGGCGAGAAACTCGAAACCCTCGTAACCGCTGCGTGCCAGTTCTTCGCTGTAGCCGGAAGTCAGTATCACTGGCAGATCGGGGCGGCGCTGGCGCAGTTCTTTGGCCAGCGCGACGCCAGTGATGCCCGGCATGACCACGTCGGAGAACACCGCGTCGAATGCCATGGCATCGCTGCCGGCCAATTGCAGGGCTTCTTCGGCGTTGGTCGCCCACGCGGTTTCATAGCCCAGATCCTGCAGGATCTGATTAGCGAAACGGCCGACATCGAGATTGTCCTCGACGACCAGCACCCGGCGTTTTTCGCACGCCTGATGCACCTCGCCATCGTCCTTCGTGTCATCCACCTCAGCCTCGTCCGCCGGCACTTCCGGCAGATACAAGGTGAACTCGGTGCCTTGGCCGAGCACGCTGGAGACATCGACGTTACCTCCCGATTGCTTGGCGAAGCCGAACACCTGCGACAGCCCCAGCCCCGTGCCCTTGCCGACTGCTTTGGTGGTAAAGAACGGCTCGAAGATATGTTCCAGGGTGTGTGCATCGATGCCGGCACCGGTATCGGCCAGAGCAATCGACACGAAGTGGCTGCTGGAACCGGCGTGGCCGCGAATCGCCGGCAGTGGTTTGCGGCACTCCAGGCGCAATTTCAGCTCGCCCTGACCGTCCATTGCGTCGCGGGCGTTCAGGGCGATGTTGATCAGCGCGGTTTCGAACTGACTGAGGTCAACACGGATGTAGCAGGGGTGATCCGGGCGTTCAACGCATACGTGTATCTGTGCGCCAGTAACCGATTCGAGCATTTCGCCGATATTGGCCAGACGTTCGCCGGCATCGACCACTTGCGGATTGAGCGGCTGGCGGCGGGCGAAAGCGAGTAACTGGCTGGTCAGTTTCGAGGCACGCTCGACTGTGTCGGACACCGCACGCATATAGCGCTGACGGCGTTCTTCCGGCAGGTTGGGCTGGCGCAGAAAATCCACCGACGAGCGAATGATCGTCAGCAGATTGTTGAAGTCATGGGCAACGCCGCCGGTCAACTGGCCGATCGCTTCGAGCTTCTGCGACTGGCGCAACGCTGATTCGGCTTGAGCCAGACGCAGGCTGCGTTCCTCGACCCGCTGTTCCAGTGTGGCATTGAGTTCAGCGAGCGCCAGCAGGCCTTCGCGGACATTGGCGTCGGCACGCACGCGCTCGATATGCGCCCAGCAACGTTCGGTGACTTCGCTGAGCAGGGCCTGTTCGAAGCTGGACCAGATGCGCGGCACTTTGTCGTGAATGGCCATTAACGCGGTAAGGCGACCTTGCTTGATCAGCGGCACGCAAATGGTGGCGGTGATGCCTATGCCCTGGAAGGTCGCCGATTCCTCCGGCGGCAACTCGCTGCGGTTGTCGTGAATTACCAGCGGTTCACCGGCGCGTAGCAGACGCACTGCCTTCTCACCGAAATCGCGCAATTGATAATGGCCGACGATGCTCGGCGAACCCGGCGCCGCGTAATCGCCACGAATGGTGAAACCATCTTCGTCGGCATCCATGTCGGCGTAGGCGCAATTGGACAGACGTAGTTGCTCGACCATCAGCCGCGTGCTCGCCGCCAAAATCGATTGCGCATCCGTGGCGTTGGTTACCGCGTTGCCAATGGCATCGAGGACGGCCAGGCGTCGATTGAGATAAACGGTCTGGGTGGTTTCGGTGACGGTGTCGATCATGCCGACGACATTGCCGTGGGAGTCGCGAATCGGGCTGTAACAGAAAGTGAAGAACGCCTGCTCCGGGCCCTTGCCGCGTTCGATCTGTAGAGCAAAGTTTTCGATGTAGGTCGCCTGGCCGGCGTACGCCGCTTCGGCGATCGGGCTGATCTCGTGCCAGGCTTCCTTCCAGATATCGCTGAAAGGTCGTCCCAATGCTTGCGGCTTGTCGCCGAGAATCGGCACGAAGGCGTCGTTATAAAGGGTGATCAGTTGCGGACCCCAGACGATCGCCTGAGGGAAATGCGACGCGAGACTGAGCGAGACAGTGGTCTTGAGTACATCGGGCCAGTTTTCCAACGGGCCGAGGGGCGAATTCGCCCAGTCGTGACGGCGGATCTGCCCGGCCATCTCGCCTTTGTCTTGCAACCAGTCTGTCATGGGGTTCGTGTCTATCCGGGCATTTGTCTGAGAACAGAGACCTTCGCACAGGGTGTTTGGTTTCAGCGCACCAGACACTGTTTGCGCTGCGAATTATTCTGACGTACATCATGGCAGCAAAAAACAGCGATGGCGAAAAGAGCGTCTTTTCGCCACCGGTTTTATCTTCAGATCGTGAGCGACTGCTCAGGCCTCGACGGCCGGAAAATCAATGTCGGTCAGCGCAGTGTTGTTCAGGTAATTGGTCAATGTCTGCACCGCCACCAGGGCGATCACTTCGATGATCTTGCGGTCATCGATACCGGCAGCGCGGGCAGCCGCCAGTTGTTCGTCGCTCAAGTGACCACGGGTCTCGGTCAGTTGGCGGGCGAGGGCGGCGTAGGCATTCAGTTCGCCATGACGTGCCGCGACGATGTCCTGTGCAGAGAGCCCGGCCTTGTCAGCGAACACAGTGTGTGCGGACAGGCAGTAGTCGCAGCCGTTGACCTGCGAAGTGGCGAGGTAAATGGCTTCTTTTTCTTTGCCGCTCAACGAGGTTTTGCCGAGGATGGCCGAGGCTTGCAGGTAAGTGTCGAGGGCAACGGGTGCCTGGGCGAGGGTGGTGAAGACGTTGGGCAGGAAGCCGATTTTTTTCTTCACGCCTTCCAGTGCAGGACGGGTAGCATCGGTGGCGGTGTCGAGGCTGATTGCAGGGATGCGGCTCATGGTGATTCTCCGAAATTCCGCAGCGAAGTGCAGCGGCGATGGAGAGATCTTAGGGGCTGCCAGTAGCGCTTTGGCGGCAAATCGTCGAGGATATGCGGCAGATCGTCCAGATATGCCTTCGGGAGTCAGCCATGGATCGCCTTTCCACATTACTTAGTCATTTCGGTGTGAACGCCGGGACCTTCCATAGCGGCGCGTTTTGCGGCGTGAGCGTTCACGAAGGCGAACCGGTCGGCCATGTGCATGTTCTGCAAGCCGGGGCGTTGCTGCTCAAACCAGGCAACGAGCGGGAAATTCGCCTGGAAGAGCCGTCGCTGATTTTCTTTCCCCGGCCGTTCACCCACCGGATGTCTGCCGACGAGGCCATGGCCAGCCAAGTGGTGTGCGCCTCGCTGACCTTCGACGGCGGTTCGGGCAATGCCCTGGCCGCCGCGTTGCCTGACTATCTGGTATTGAAACTCACCGACATCCCGGAACTGCGCAGCACCCTTGACTGGTTGTTCAGCGAGGCGTTTGAAGGCCATTGCGGGCGGGTGGCGGTGATGGATCGCCTGTTCGAATTGCTGGTGATTCTGCTGCTGCGCCATCTGATTGGCAGTCGCGATCAGCAGCCGGGCATGATGGCCGGGCTGGCTGACGCACGTTTATCCCGCGCCTTGAACCTGATTCACGAGCAACCGCACAAGCCGTGGAGTGTGGCCGATCTCGCGACTGCGGCGAACCAGTCCCGCGCCAGTTTCGCCGAGCAGTTCCGCCGCGTGGTCGGGCAGACGCCGGCCGATTATCTGCTGAGCTGGCGCGTCAGTCTTGCGCAGAAACGCCTGCGCGAAGGCCGCCCGATTGCACTGATTGCCGAGGAGGTTGGATACGAAAGTCCGTCGGCGCTGGCCCGGGCGTTTCGGCGCAAGACCGGGCTCAGTCCTCGGCAATGGAAAGCCGAACACTGAACATTACCTGGCAAATTTCTTCGCCCCTGCCACGCAAAGAATCACACCGAGCGTTACGCCGAGCATGCCGACACTGACCTGTTCATGCAGCAACGTCGCGGCCAGCGCCAGACCGAAAAACGGTTGCAGCAATTGCAACTGCCCGACCGCGGCGATCCCGCCCTGAGCGAGGCCTCGGTACCAGAACACGAAGCCGATCAGCATGCTGAACAACGACACGTAGCCCAGGCACAGCCACGCCGACACGCTGATGTTGGCAAACGAGGCGGGCGCCAGCCACAGGCTCAGCAGCGCCATCAGCGGTAACGACAACACCAGCGCCCAGCAGATCACCTGCCAGCCGCCGAGGCTGCGTGACAGTTTCGCGCCTTCGGCGTAACCGAGGCCGCAGGCCAGAATCGCCGCGAGCATCAGCAGGTCCCCGGTCGGCGACGCGCTCAGCCCTTGAGACAAGGCGAAGCCCACCACCAGCGCACTGCCCAGGATGGAGAAGATCCAAAACACCGGTCGTGGCCGTTCCCCACCACGCAAGACTCCAAACATCGCCGTGGCCAGCGGGAGCAATCCTACAAACACAATCGAATGCGCTGACTTTACGTGCTGCAATGCCAACGCAGTCAACAGCGGAAATCCCAGAACCACGCCCAGCGCCACTATCAACAGGGACAGGCACTGATGGCGCGACGGTCGCCGCTGCTTGAACAACAGCAGAAGTGCTACGGCCAGTGCCCCGGCAATCGCTGCTCGCAACACGGTCAGAAAGACCGGATCGAATTCCAGCACCGCCAAGCGTGTGGCCGGCAGCGAACCGCTGAAAATCAGCACGCCGATAAAACCGTTGATCCAGCCGCTGGTTTTTTCCAGCACCGGGTTGGCCGCAGTCGATGTTGTGTGCATGTCGGTCGCGCTCAAAATGTGGATTGTGTTGCGGCGATGCTAGGGCTGAGAATCAGCACAATCAAAAAATTGTCATGGATACAGACCACATGCCGCGTTCCCGTTACAAGACCCTGGTTGACCGTTACGCGGCGGACATTCGTGGTGGACGTTTGGCGCCGGGTACGCGATTGCCAACGCATCGGCAACTGGCCGCGCAGGAAGGACTGGCGCTGGTGACCGCATCACGGGTTTACGCCGAGCTAGAAGCGATGGGCCTGGTCAGCGGCGAAGCCGGGCGTGGCACGTTTGTCCGGGAAACGTCGCTGGCGCCGGGGCAGGGCATCGATCAGAAGGACGTGGCGATCGGCATGACCGACCTGAATTTCAACTATCCGTCGTTGCCCGGTCAGGCCGAGCTGTTGCGCACGGCGTTGCGCCAGTTGGCGTTGTCCGGTGATCTCGAAGCACTGCTGCGCTATCAACCCCACGCCGGACGTGCCCACGAGCGCGCCTCGGTGGCGCGACATTTGTCGACACGCGGCGTGACGGTTGAAGCCGACCAGGTACTGATCGTCAATGGCGCTCAGCAAGGTTTGGCGGTGACGCTGATGGCCCTGCTCAAACCTGGCGACGTGATCGCCGCCGATGCGCTGACCTACTCGGGATTCAAGGTACTGGCCGACGCGCTGCATCTGGAAGTGCTGGCGATTCCGATGACGCAACATGGCCCGGATTTGCCGGCACTGGACCGGCTCTGCCGCCAGCGTGCGGTGCGCGCCGTGTACAGCATGCCGACACTGCATAATCCGCTGGGCTGGGTCATGCCACTGGAGCAGCGCGAGCAATTGATCGCGATTGCCCGTCGGCATGATCTGACGATCATTGAAGACGCGGCCTACGCGTTTCTGGTCAAGAGCGCGCCGCGAGCCTTGATCGATCTGGCGCCGGAACGGACGTTTTACATTTCGGGTCTGTCAAAAAACATCGCCACTGGTTTGCGGGTCGGATTCATTGCGGCGCCACTCGCTCAGGTGCCTGGACTGGAGCGGATCATCCGCGCAACGACGTGGAACACGCCCGGGGTCATGACCGCCATCGCCTGCGGCTGGCTCGATGACGGTACAGTCACATTGCTTGAACAGCAGAAACGCCACGATGCCATGGCCCGACAGGCCCTGGCGGCCGAGTCGCTGAAAGGGCTGCGCTACATGGCTCATCCGGCCTCGTATTTTCTGTGGCTGCCGTTGCCCGAAGACGTGCGTGCCGATCAGATCGTTGTCGAGCTTATGCGGCAGCAGATTTCCGTCACCAGTGCAGAGCCGTTTTCGCTGGCGGCCAATACGCCCCATGCGATTCGTCTGGCTCTCGGGTCGGTGGACCTGCTGGTGTTGCGTCAGGCGTTGATCACTGTCAGGACGATTGTCGGTGCTTATCTGTAAACTGCGCCCACGCCATGAAAAGCCAGTTTGGACTGTTCAATGAAATTCACCACAACACTGCTTCTCGCCTTGATTTTCAGCGCCAGTGCTCAGGCTGAGGGCGATCCTGAGGCCGGGGCGAAAATCTTCCCGCGCCTGTGCGGCGGTTGCCATCAGGTTGGCGAGTCGGCCCGACCGGGCTTTGGTCCGCAGCTCAACGGCGTCATTGGCCGGGCGGCCGGGACTTCGGCCAATTATGTTTATTCCGATGCAATGAAGAATTCAGGGATTTCCTGGGATCGGGCGACGCTCAAGGCGTATCTCGAGGATCCGAAAGGGGTGGTGCCGGGCACGCGGATGATTTTCTGGGGGCTGAGTGATGAGGAGAAGTTGGAGAATCTGCTGGCTTATCTGCAGAAGTTCAGTGCCGAGCCCTAGTCGGGCGATGGTTTTTCGCGCCCAGCTGCGCTGCTTTGCTTTTCTGTGGGAGCGAGCCTGCTCGCGAAAGCGGTTCTCCAAACGACTCATATTTCCGGTTTTACCCAATCCCTGTGGGAGCTGGCTTGCCAGCGATGGCGGCCTGCGGGCCGACCTGTCTCTGGTTGATACACGCCGCTGTCAGCGGGCATGGAACGCCACCTGATTGCGCCCCGCAGCCTTCGCCTGGTACAGCTGCTGATCGGCACGTTTGACCAGCGTCGTATGGTTGTTGTCTGCCGGATCTGCCAGGCCGAGGCCAATACTCACGGTAACGTTGCCGACACCGGGAAACTCCGCTTGGGCCACCGCCGCGCGAATCTTCTCGGCGACGACTTCCGGGGTGTCGGGTTGCGCCACTTCCGGTAGCAGTACGGCGAATTCTTCGCCACCGTAACGGGCGACGAAATCGGTGCTGCGCACGCTGTCCTGAATCAGCTTTGCCAGTTGTTGCAGGACCTCGTCACCGACCGCATGGCCGTGGCTGTCATTGATGCGTTTGAAGTAATCGGCGTCGATCAGCAGCAGGGCGAACGGGCGTCCGGTGCGCCGCGACAGCAGCGAGTACTCTGTGATTTTTTCGTCAAATCGGCGACGGTTGTAGACGCCGGTCAAGCCGTCGTGGGTGGCCAGACTCAGCAGCTCGGCATTGGCCTCGGTGAGCGCGGCGGTGCGTTGCGCCACGGTGGCTTCCAGCGAGGCGTTGGCTTCCTGCAGTTCGCGCTCCTTGCCGAGCAGCGATTGTGTCATCGCATCGATGGACTGTCCGAGCTGGGCAATTTCCAGCACCGGATGCTGGAGCTGGAACTGCGCGCCGGGCTGGTTGTTCTGCACCTGTTTGGCCGAGTGCGCGAGTTGTTCGATCGGGCGGCTCAGGTACAGCGCCAGGTAATAAGCCACCAGGCCGAAAACGATGGCGGCGAAAACGCCGAGGATCAGCAATTCGTATTGCAGCGTCCGCGCCGGTTGCAGCGCGGTCTCCAGTGGCTGGCGGATGGCGATCGACCACGACAGCGCCGTGCCCGATGGCGTCGGCACGGTGACCATGCTGGTCAGGTAACCGTTGGCCGCCGTCCAGCCCGACAATACCGGATCGTTGGTCGCCAACTGTTGGCCCATCAGCGCTTCGGGGTAGAGCACCTTGCCATCGTGGTCGACGATCAGTGCCTGTATATCCGGCGCCGAGTTTTTGTGGGAAAACGCCGCCGACTCGACGATGCGGGTCACCCAGCTCCAGTGCGCATGTGCACCCAGCACGCCAATCACCTGACCTTCGGCGTTATGGATCGGTGCGGCGAAATCGATGAAGCGCAGCGGCTCGCCATTGGGCAGGCCAGGCAACAATTTTGCCAGCAGTACCGCTTCGTGGGGATCGCCGGTGTACTGGCGGCGCAAGCCAGTCTGGAACCACGGGCGTTTTTGAACTGACTGGCCGACCAGCAAATCGTTGACGGCCTGGCGGACGTTGCCCTCGGCGTCGGTGACGCCCATCCACGCATATTCGGCGCGCGCCTGGGTACGCAATTGCATCGACTTGAGAATGACTGGATTGTCCAGATCGCCACGCTCCAGATGCGGCGCGCGACTTAGCAGATAGACCTCCAGTTGCCGCTCGCGCAGTTGCTCACCCAACAACGTCGCCGTCGAGCGCGCCGTGTTCAGCAAGGCATTGCCGCTGGCCTGCTTCATCTGTTCGGTGGCGATGTGACCGACATAAAAGCCGACGCTCAATAACGTCAGCAGGGACAAACCGCCGAACCACAGGGTGAGATGGCTACGCAGACTGGCTTTGAACATGGAGGCGGGTGTCTGTCTTTATTGAAGTGGCGCCATGGTATGCGACATCGCCGACGGCGGGCCAGCGAACGGGCTCAAGTAAATGCAAAGAAGATTGATGCTAATGAGCCATCATTTTGGTTAGAATGCGCGCCGCCCGAGAGACGGATCCCGGGCGTTCCCCCATGGAGTTTTACTGTGAAATACCTCAGCAAAGTAGTCGCCGCCGCACTGTTCGGTGTGGTTCTGGCAGGTTGCACCGGCGCCCCGATGAAAACCGCCCATTACGACAGCAACCAATACACCGTGGTTGGCCACAGCGAAGCATCGGCCACCGGCCTGCTGCTGTTTGGCATTATCCCGATCCGCCAGAACAGCCGATTTGTGCGCGCGCAAAACGCGGCCATCCAAGCCAAGGGCGGCGATGCAATGATCAACACGCAGGTTCAGGAAAACTGGTTCTGGGCCTGGGTCCTGACCGGTTACACCACCACCATCTCCGGTGACGTGGTCAAGCTGAAAACCGCGCAATAAGCGTCGGCTGAATGCAAAAAAGCCCGGCTGATCAGGCCGGGCTTTTTCATGGGTGCTGCGGTGATGGGATTGATTCATGCGACACGGCGTTCGATCAGACGATCCGAACCACCCTCGGCAACACGGCGTTCGATCAGACGATCCGAACCACCTTCGGCAACACGGCGTTCGATCAGACGATCCGAACCACCTTCGGCAACACGGCGTTCGATCAGACGATCCGAACCACCTTCGGCAACACGGCGTTCGATCAGACGATCCGAACCACCTTCGGCAACGCGGCGTTCGATCAGACGATCCGAACCACCTTCGGCAACGCGGCGTTCGATCAGACGATCCGAACCACCTTCAGCAACGCGGCGTTCGATCAGACGATCTGAACCGCCTTCAGCCAGACGGCTTTCGATCAGCTTGTCCGAGCCGCCTTCAGCGACCAGGGTATGAGCAGGCGTTACTGCAAAAGCGTTAACTGCGAAAACCGAGAAAGCGATGCCGAGAAGGGTTTGGCGTTTCATGATCGTGTGCTCCAGAAAGTTGTTTGTTTGTCTGGAGCCGATGTTACGCCGCGCAGTTTTTATGAGAACTTCATTGACGTGATGGTGAACATCGACGCCGATGATGTTTGCCGGGAGCGTTGATTCAGAGCGCTTTTGCCCGTATGCACAACTCGCCGCTGGCACGAATCAGCGCCAGATCGTGCAGCGCATCGGCGGCCAGACCGTTGCGGACATCGACCAGCCATGCCGGGCAATTCGGATCCTGGCGATAGGGCGCGAAGGCGGCGTACTGCTGCAACAAGCGCTTTTGCAGTTCATCCAGGCGCGGGCGGATCTGTTTGCCCAGATCCGGGCGCGGTGTGTCCGGTGCAGCACCTGCCGCTTGCCATTGCGCGAGCAGACCGTATTGCACCAGTTTATTCGCTTCCATCTGTGCGGCGATCAGTTGCGCTACGTCGTCCGGATCGAGCTTGTGTTCGGCGGCCAGGGTTCGGGCATTGGCGATGACCTGCGCCTCACGTGGGCTGTCCTGGATCGGCTTGCCGCTGTCCCACTTGGTCAACGCAACCAGATCACCGATGTTCAGACGTTCATTCAAAGTGGCCAGTAGCGGCTTCAATGAAGCAGGCGCCGCTGCAGGTGCGGCCGCCTGAGCGCAGGTGGCGAACAGAACGAAAAGGGAACCGAACAGAAAATTTGCAACGTTGCGCATGAACCGAGCCTCAATAGTGCGTGTCGAGAGAATCGCTGATTTACCACAGCCGCACACTGACACAAAGCGATGCCTGGCATTTACACAAATGCAAAACCGGCAATCAACGCCGATGGGAAATGTTGATTGCACGCTGCACGCAACTCACCGAAGCTATCGTCAATCAGGCCTGCCGCCGTCGAGATGGACCTCCATTCAATGCAAAGCGCCACCTTCGCCAAGCCGCTCTGGCAAACCTATCTGCTGTTTCTCGCACCGATGGTGCTGTCGAACTTCCTGCAATCGATGTCCGGGACGGTCAACAGCATCTACATCGGCCAAATGCTCGGCACTCAAGCGTTGGCGGCAGTGTCCGGCATGTTTCCCGTCGTGTTCTTTTTCATCGCCCTGGTCATCGGCCTTGGCGCGGGTGCTGGCGTGCTGATCGGTCAGGCGTGGGGTGCGCGCGAAACGCACATGGTCAAGGCGATTGCCGGAGCGACATTGCTGCTGGGTGTGCTGATCGGCCTGGTTGCCGCAGTGCTCGGCACCGTGTTTGCGCGCCAGGCGCTGACGGGGCTGGGCACGCCGGCGGATGTACTCGACGAGGCGGTGGACTATGCCCACGTCATGTTGTGGATTCTGCCATCGCTACTGGTATTCGTGCTGTTCACCCAATTGCTGCGCGGGGTCAGCGATACGCTCTCACCGCTGCTCGCGCTGATCGTCTCCACTGCCGTCGGGCTGGCGTTGACTCCGGCGTTGATTCGCGGCTGGCTGGGCTTACCGCCACTGGGCATTCAGAGTGCGGCGTATGCCGGGCTGGCGGGGAATCTGTCGGCAATGGCATGGCTCGCCTGGCGGCTGATCCGCAAGGGCCATCCGCTGGCGCCGGACCGGGAGTTCTTTGCCGCATTGCGACTGGACCGGGTGATCCTCGGTAAGGTTTTGCGCATCGGCCTGCCGACCGGGGTGCAGATGATCGTGCTGTCGTTGTCGGAGCTGGTGATTCTGGCACTGGTCAACCAGCATGGTTCTCAGGCGACAGCGGCCTATGGCGCGGTGACGCAGATCGTCAATTACGTGCAGTTCCCGGCGCTGTCGATTGCGATCACCGCGTCCATTCTCGGCGCACAGGCGATCGGCGCGGGACATCTGCAACGCATGGGACCGATCCTGCGTACCGGGCTGTTGATCAACGTGTGTCTGACCGGGGGCCTGATTGTGCTGGGTTATCTTTTGTCGCACTGGTTGCTGGGCCTGTTCCTCACCGAAGATTCGACCCGGGCGATGGCCGAGCATCTGCTGCACATCATGCTCTGGAGTCTGTTGGTATTTGGCTTTCAGGCCATCATCGGCGGGATCATGCGCGCCAGCGGCACGGTGCTTGTCCCGGTGCTCATTTCGATTATTTGCGTGGTCGGCGTGCAGTTGCCGGCGGCGTATTGGCTGGACGGGCAGTTCGGTTTGCAGGGTGTCTGGATGGCGTTTCCGGTTGCCTACCTGGGGATGCTGATTTTGCAGACCCTTTATTACAAACTGGTGTGGAAGCATCAGAAAATCGAGCGGTTGATATAGGTGCTGGCATAACAACGGGTTGTTTGCTTAAGTCAATCAAGGCCCTCGACGGCACGCGCCGCCCGGAGAATTCCATGTCGATGCGATTGCTGCTGGTTACCGCGTTGTACCTGTACGCCTCGACCGTCGCTCAAGCCGCCGAATACACTCGCGTCAATACCAGCGCCAGCCAGATCAGCTTCACCTACCAGCAGATGGGCTCGCGAATGTATGGCACCTTCGGCAAGTTCGAGGCGATGCTGGACTTCGACACCGATAACCTTGCCAACGCCCGCACCACCTTGCATATCGACCTGAGCAGCATTGACGCCGGCAGCGAGGACGCCAATGCCGAACTGGTAAAACCGGCCTGGTTCGACACCGAGAAATTCCCGCTCGCGGTATTCGAGTCCCGCCGTTTCACCCAGGTGGGCGAGCACCTGTACCAGGTCGCCGGTCAGCTCACGCTCAAGGGCATCACTCGCGAGGTCGAGGTGCCGGTGCAGTTGAAACCGGACAACGCCATCGGCATCTTCGATGGTGAGCTGGTGCTCAACCGTGAGGCGTTCGGCCTCGGCGCAGGGGAGTGGGCCGACAGCGTGGTATCCAGAGACATCAACATCAAATTCAGAGTGGTGGCGCCACAACAGTGACCGTTCAGTAATACCGGTCCTGTTCCTTCATCGCCTGAATCTGCCAGAACGTCCGGCCGGAAATCAGCAGGAACAGCAGGGCGAGCGTCACGCCGCCGGTCATGATGTAAAAACCTGCGCGATAGCTTTGCAGCTGGCTGGCGATGGCGCTTTTTTCCGGCATCCAGGGCGAGACCAATAGCGCAATCGGGCCATTGACTTCGTACTGGGTGTGTTCGGCGTAGCGTTCGTCGACAAAATCACCTTCATGGAGCTGGCCCAGCTCGTCGGCATAGCGATAGTGAATGATTTTGCCATTCTTGTTCATCAGGATCTCTTCCAGCTGCGTGACAGTGCCGTTGGTTTGCGCGCCATTGAAATTCAGCAGCGCATACAGAATGCCTTGATGGCGCGCCATCCCGGCGAGGAGCAAGACCACGCAGCAGGCGACAGTGAGCATGACGACGCGGTTGTAAAGATGATCTTTTGCGGCTTCGCGCGGGTAATACATGGCCCGGTCCTTGGTAGTGAAATGAGGGTGTTCGTTACATCGGCCTTCGACAGCGGATCTTTAAACGGTGGTCTATCGCGGCACGGTATGATGTCGCGGTTCGTCGACGGCTCTGATCATCGGCAACGTTATTTACCGCCGGAGTTTGTCCATGCCACGCATCACCCACTACTCGTCCCCATGCCCTGAAAACGTCAACAGTCAGATCCTGCAAATGGTTGTCGACTACCTGACCGACATCAGTGCGGTCGGCCTCGGCCCGAGCAATCTGCTGTACAACGTTTATCAGTACGCGGTCGGCTATGAGGTGCATCTGTACCTCGAGGCGTTGAATGGCCAGAAAGGCACTGAGGTGGAACTGCTGGTGGCTACTGACGATGAGGATCCGGAGCAGGTCGTCGGCTTTCTGTTGTACCTGCCGGTACAGGGCGATTGGGAGGCATGCAGCGTCGCGTATATGGCTGTACGCGAAGGCCATCGGCGTCAAGGCGTGGCGCGGGCGATGCTCGCGGACATGGTCAAGCGCTATCCGCACGCGGAACTGGCCTGCAGCATTGGCAAGGTGCCGTATTTCGAGGCGTTGGGTTTCGAGGTGATCGGCCAGCGCGAAACTCAGGTGCTGATGAGCACGCGGCATTACCGCAGCAACGGCTTGCGCGGTTTTATCGATACCACGCCGATCTACCGCTCGCTGGAAGTGCAGCAGATTCATACCTACCTGCTGCAGAAGAATGGCAAGCGCGCGATGCTCGATGCGGAAAAACAACGCGACCGCCATCTGGACCAGACCAGTCGCCAGGTAGAAGAATTTGTCCGCCAGCGCCTGACTCTGCACTGACCCGGGCAATCAAAAGCCCTTGCTGCGCATCCCGTTGCAAGGGCTTTTTTGTGCCTGCAATCTCAACCGAGCTTGACGTTCATGGTGATGCGCGCGGTGAAGACTTTCTTGCCCTCGGTATCGTGAATGTCGACGTTGACTACCTTGTCGCCATCGCTCTGCCAATCCACGCCTTCAGCGCTGGCCACGGCGGTGACGTCGGTTTTTGCTTTGGCCAGGTATTCCACTGTCATGCCTTTCGGAATCCAGCGCGCGCCGGCCGGAATGGAGACGTCGGTCATCATCCCCCCGGCCAGTTCCGCCGCGTTGCACATGGCAATCGCGTGCACTGTACCGAGGTGATTGGTGATCTCCTTGCGAAACGGCACTTGTACGGTGGCGGCGTTCGGGCGCAATTCGCTGATCAGTGGATTGATGCTGCTGAAATATGGGGCGAACTGGCAGGCCATCTTGCTGAAAGCATCCGGGCCGACACTGTTGAACATGCTGAGAGATTGACTCATGGAAAGCCTCACTAAGTAGTTTTGCAGAATGATGTTCCGTTACAGAATAATGTTCTGTAACGGAACGGTATTCTGTTCACGGCAAATCTGTCAACCTAGGCGCAATTTCCACGGGCAAACCTTGCCTTGTTCAAACCCTTTTTCGGACCTCAAGCAGCATGGACACCGCCGATCTACTGGAACGCAGCTACCCCGGCCGCCGCGCCGAACTCAAACGCGACATCTTTCGCAAAGCCTTGAACCTGTTCAACGAGCAGGGAATTGAGGCGACAACCATCGAGATGATCCGCGCCGAATGCGACACCAGCGTCGGCGCGATCTACCACCATTTCGGCAACAAGGAAGGGCTGGTGGCGGCGCTGTTTTTCACCGCGCTGGAGGATCAAGGGCGTTTGCGTGATGCGTATCTGGACGCGGCCGATAGCACCGAAGAAGGCGTGCAGGCGCTGGTCTTCAGCTATGTCGACTGGGTCGAGCAACAGCCGCAGTGGGCGCGTTTTCAGTATCACGCGCGGTTCGCCGTGACCAAAGGCCCGTTCAAGGAAGACCTGGCTGAGCGCAACAAGACGCGCAATCTGCGTCTGCGCCAATGGCTTGCGGAATCGGGGCGTGCCGCCGAGCTGCAGGATTTGCCTGCCGAGCTGCTGCCATCGCTGATCATCGGCCAGGCGGACAGTTATTGCCGAGCCTGGCTGGCGGGGCGAGTCAAAGGCAGTCCGACGGACTATCGCGAGGTGCTCGCGCAAGCGGCGTGGCGCTCGATTCGCGCTGAAAGCTGATTTGTACGAACAACCGTGGGGCGAGCCTGCTCGCGAAAGCGGTGTATCAGTCAGCAAATTCTTATCTGACCCTGCGCTTTCGCGAGCAGGCTCGCTGCCACAGAGGGATTTCTGGTGTTTCAGCTGATACGCTGGAAAACCAAGGCTTTCAGGCCGCTTTGCGGATCGACATCGGGAAACTCCGGCGGATTGTCCAGCCGGTGATCGAAGCGCAGGCTTGGCGCTTCCTGGGTCACGCCATCAATGAGAAATTCCGAGCCGAACGAAGGATCGTTCATGCACGCCAGTACCGTGCCTTGCGCAGTCAGCAGTTCCGGCAAGCGGCGCAACACGCGTTGATAGTCCTTGGTCAGCAAAAAGCTGCCTTTCTGAAACGACGGCGGGTCGATGATCACAAGATCGTACGGGCCGCTGTTGATCACCTTGCCCCAGGATTTGAACAGGTCGTGACCGAGGAAGCTGACCTTGCTCAAGTCATGGCCGTTCAAACGATGATTGTCGCGACCACGGCTCAGCGCCGCGCGGGACATGTCGAGATTGACCACATGGCTGGCGCCGCCCTCGATTGCCGCCACGGAAAAGCCGCAGGTATAGGCGAACAGGTTCAATACGCGTTTGCCCGCCGCTTGTTCGCGCACCCAGTTGCGTCCAAAACGCATGTCGAGGAACAGTCCGGTGTTCTGTTTGCGGCCCAGGTCGACGCGGTACTGCAAGCCACCCTCGACGATGGTCATATCCTCGATTTCCTCACCGATCAGCCATTCGGCCGTGCTCTGCGGCAGATAACGGTGCTGGATCAGCAGAGTGTGCGCACCGGACTGCTGCCATTCGGGCGAGGCGGCGAGGTGCAGCAGTAAATCTCGCAGATCTTGCAGTTGCTCAGGCGCCGGCTCCTTGAACAGCGACACCAGCACCACGCCCTGCAACCAGTCCACGGTCAACTGCTCCAGCCCCGCCCAGCAGCGCCCGCGACCGTGGAAAAGACGGCGGGTTTCGCAGGGTGCCGCCGCCAGTGCGGGCAGCAAATGGGCGTGGAGGGTGGCGAGAGCTTCAGGGTTCATGGATCAGGATCGGCCGGGCAAAGGGCGCGCATTTTAACCACAAATGAGTATTTTGGAGGGGGCTGCGGCCCGAAAAACAACACCTTGGCGAAATCTCCTGTATCAAAAGTGAATTTCTGCAGAGCGCGCTGCTCATACCTGATAAGCAGCGGATTCAAAACCGCTATTCGAAAATGTAATTCGGGGGAGTGCTGTTCATGTGCCCTACACCTACGTCGAGCGCGCACCTTCCTGGCGGGTTGATTCTGGTTGTCGAGGACGATCCGTTGATTCTGGAGTTCCTTTGCGAAATTCTCCAGGAGGAAGGGTTCAAGGTCGAACCGCAAACCAGCGCCGACGCCGCATCCTTGTATCTGGAAAAGCATGCAGCGGATGTCGCGCTGTTGCTGACCGACATCACCATGCCCGGCACGCTTAACGGCGCCGATCTGGCCAACCTGTTCGGCGATCGCTGGCCGGACAAACCGGTGATGGTCATGTCCGGCTATGAAACGCCCGAGACCTCTGGGGTCAAGCATTCGGTGGCGTTCATCAAGAAGCCGTGGGCGATCGGTCAGTTGCTCGATTGTGTGGAAAGTGCGTTCAAATCCAAGGCCCCGCAGCTGCACTGACAAGTGCTACATTGCCGGGCCGGGCTGCCCGGCCATCTGTCAGAGGATTTGTTCTTTTGTCTGCACAAGCATCGGTTTTTGATCGCGCGTTCGCCGCGTTCCTGTTCGACATGGACGGCACCGTCCTCAACTCCATCGCCGCCGCCGAGCGCATCTGGTCAGCGTGGGCGGTGCGTCATCGCGTTGATGTCGAGACGTTCCTGCCGACCATCCATGGCGCGCGGGCGATCGACACCATCACCCGGCTGAATCTTCCGGGCGTGAATGCCGAGCAACAAGCGGCGTTCATTACTGCTGCGGAAATCGAAGACGTTGAAGGCATTGTCGAGATCCCCGGTGCGGCGGCATTTCTACGTGACTTGCCGAAAGATCGCTGGGCGATGGTGACCTCGGCGCCGCGCGATCTGGCGTTGCGGCGGATGGCGGCGGCGGGGATTGCCGAACCGGCGGTGATGATCACGGCGGAAGATGTGACGGCCGGCAAGCCTGATCCCTCGGGTTATCTTTTGGCAGCGAAAAAGCTTGGCGTTGAACCGGCGGACTGTCTGATTTTTGAAGACGCCGCGGTTGGCATTCAGGCTGCGGAAGCGGCGGGCGCGGCGCTGATGATCATCACCACAACGCACCAGCATCCGATCGAAACAGCGCATGCGACGTTGGCCAGTTACGATGCGATCAGTGTCAGGGCCGACAGCGACGGCATGCTTCGCTTGAAGGAAATCTGATCTGCGCCAGAAAAAGTTGCTCAACCGCGTCACCGGTCGGCAGCTCTCTCACTGACGCAACATCGCGACTACGCTGATCCATGCCCTGAAATTGCTGCCAAGGTCGAGCCCGTAACAGGCATCGGCCGTCCGGCGCGAGCCCTTGCCAATCGATGAGGTAAACGCATGAAGATTGATCTGAGTGGGAAGCTGGCCATCGTTAGCGGCAGTACCGCCGGCATCGGCCTGGGCATCAGCCAGTCGTTGGCCGAGGCCGGCGCGACGGTGGTGGTGATCGGTCGTGACACGGCCAAGGTCGAGCAGGCACTGGCGAGCATTCGCCAAGCCGTGCCAAGCGCGCAGTTGCGTGGTCTGACCGCCGATCTGGGCACGGCGGAGGGCGCGCAAAAGCTCTTCGCCGCCGAGCCGCGCGCGGACATTCTGGTGAACAATCTGGGCATCTTCAACGACGTCGATTTCTTCGAGACCCCCGACAGCGAGTGGACACGCTTCTACGAGGTCAACGTGATTTCCGGCGTGCGCCTGGCGCGGCATTACGTGCCGGCGATGGTCGAGCAGGGTTGGGGCCGGGTGATCTTCCTGTCGTCGGAATCCGGCGTGGCGACGCCGGCGGACATGCTCAATTACGGCGTGACCAAAAGCGCCAACCTCGCGGTGTCCCACGGCTTGGCCAAGCGTCTGGCTGGCACCGGGGTCACGGTCAATGCGATCCTGCCGGGGCCGACCTTCACCGATGGCCTGCAGGACATGCTCAAGGACGCCGCTGCCGAGTCCGGGCGCAATCTGCGTGACGAGGCCGACGCCTTTGTGCGCAAGGCCCGTCCGACTTCGATCATCCAGCGCGTGGCGGACGTTTCGGAAGTGGCGCATCTGGTCACCTACATTGCTTCACCGCTGTCCTCGGCCACCACAGGCGCGGCGTTGCGCGTCGATGGCGGCGTGGTCGACAGCCTGACTATCTGAATTCTTCGAGAGACGTATTTATGCCAACAGCTTCCGCAACCATCGACATCCCGGCCTCGGCCGATCAGGTCTGGCAATTGATCGGCGGCTTCAACACACTGCCGGATTGGCTGCCGTTGATTACCAAAAGTGAACTGAGCGAAGGCGGGCGCGTGCGCAGTCTGCAAACCGCTGACGGCGGTGTGATAATCGAACGTCTGCAGACCTTCGATAACGCGGCCAGAACCTACAGCTATTCGATCGAGCAGGCACCGTTCCCGGCCAGTGATTACCTGGCGACGATCAAGGTTGAAGCCCAGGGGCAGGGCGCGCGGGTGACGTGGTCGGGGCGCTTCAACGCGGTGGGCGTGAGCGATGAGGAAGTGGTGGCGTTGTTCAACGGTATCTACCAGGGCGGCCTCGATGCCCAGCGTGCGAATTACCCGACCTGATTGAATTGCACAGTACCTGTTAAGCATGGGATTTCCTGTGGGAGCGAGCCTGCTCGCGAAGGCGTCAGGTCAGTCAACATTGCTGTGACTGAACCACCGCATTCGCGAGCAGGCTCGCTCCCACAGGGTGGATCGCATCCCCTCAGGCCTGGCTGATCAAGCTCTGCCGACAATCCAGCACCAGTTTCGCCCCGCCCAGGTCACTGCCCCCGACCTCAAGGCTGAAGCCGTGCAGGCTGACAATCGCCGCGACAATCGACAGTCCCAAGCCAAACCCACTTTGCGGCTGGCCACCCTCGGTGCGATAAAAGCGCTGGAACACTGCCTCACGTTCAGCCTCAGGAATCCCCGGCCCTGAATCGTGCACCTCGATCCGCGTCTGCCCACCGGCGTTGACCCCACGCAACATGACCGTGCCGCCGGGCGGGGTGAATTTGATCGAGTTGCTCAGCAGATTTGCCAACGCTTCGAACAATAAAGCGCGGTCGCCATTGAGCGGCGGCAGCGTCTCGGGCATGTTCAATTGAAAGCGCAGGTCGCCTTCCTCGGCCAGTGGCAGATAGAACTCGTGCAATTCTTCCAGGAGCTGCGCCGGGTCGAGTTCGACGAAACCTGAACGGCGCTGACGATCCTCCAGTTCGGAAATCCGCAGCAACCCGCGAAAGCGCGCCATCAGCGTGTCTGCTTCGGCGAGGACCAAATCCAGTTGCGCTGCTTGCTGCGAACCTTCGCCGGCCTGTTGCTGCATGCGATACAACTGCGCGCGCAAGCGGGTCAGGGGAGTGCGCAAGTCGTGGGCGATGTTGTCGCAGACGCCTTTGACCTCGTTCATCAAACGTTCGATGCGCTCGAGCATGGCGTTGACGATGGCGGCGAGCATGTCCAGTTCATCGCGGCGATTGGACAGCGGCAAGCGGTGCGTCAGGTCGCCGGCGACGATCGCCTGCGCGCTGTTCTGGATCGCGCGAATGCGCTGCAACGGTCGACGCCGCAGCAGATGCCAACCGGCGATCCCGGGAATAATTGTCAGCGACACGCCCCAGAACAGCGCGTGCAAAATGATCCGCGTGACCGCAAACAACGAGCCATTGTCGCGCAGCAACACCAGCCAGCGTCCGTCGCGGGTTTGCGTGGCTACGGCATCGCAGCTGTCGTTTGGCAGGGTCGGATCGTCGGAATCGGCGCACTCGGCGAGCATGTGGATCTTGCCATCCAGCGGCAGTCCTTCGGGAATTTGCTGAAGTGCGCCGCCCAGGTAAACGCCGTCCGCGCTGAACAGACCATAGGCGTCGATACCCCTGATATCGAAAGTCATGCTGGCAGCGAGGGCGTCTTCCAGTTGCTCGCCGCGAAAGTGCGAAAACAGGTGCTGACGTTGCATCAACGAATGTTTGGCGAGTTTGTCGAGGTAGCCGGACACCTCGTAGTACATGACCCCCATGAGGATCGCGCTCCACGCCACGAACAGCGAACTGTACAGCGCCAGCAGGCGGCTGCTGGAAGAGCGCCAGCCGTCAGACGGGTTCGGCAATGACATAGCCGGAGCCCCGTACCGTGCGGATCAGCGGAACGTTGCCGGCTGCGTCGATCTTCTTGCGCAGACGGCCGATGTGCACGTCGATCAGGTTGGTGCCCGGGTCGAAGTGATAACCCCACACCTCTTCGAAAATCATCATCCGCGAAAGGATCTGGCCGCTGTTGCGCATCAGAAACTCGAGCAGCTTGTATTCGGTCGGCAGCAGCGTCAGGACCTGCTCGGCGCGTCGGGCTTCGTGGCTGATCAGGTCCAGTTCCAGGTCAGCGACCTTCAACGTCGTCGCCTGGGTGGCGACGCTGGTCTGCCGACGCAACAACACTTCAACCCTGGCGGCCATTTCATCGGTGGCGAATGGCTTGGTCAGGTAGTCATCGCCGCCTGCGCGCAAGCCGCGCACGCGCTCATCGACATCGGAGAGGGCGCTGATCATCAGAATCGGCGTCACCACACCCATGGTGCGCAACGTGGTGACAATCGCCAGGCCATCGAGCTCGGGCAACATGCGGTCGAGAGTGATCAAGTCGTAATTGCCGCTGACGGCACGGTCGAGGCCTTCGCGGCCATTGTCGACCCAGTCGACGTCCAGCCCGTGGCTGCTCAGTTCGGCAACGATTTCGCGCGCGGTAACGGCGTCGTCTTCGATGGTCAAGATACGAGTCATAGGCAGGCCTGCTGATCGGTTCAAACGGAGTGGCAGCATTTTGCCAAGAATTTCCCGTGACGCTTTAAATTAACTTTCATGTTGCCGCTGCCATTCGCCGGGACGGAAGCTTTGATTGGCAGAAGATTGATATCATCTGGCCATAAAGTCCAACAGGAGTGGCGCTGTGAATAAATTGATTAGCTCTGGCTGGAGGCCGATATTCCTGCTTTTGCTGGTATTTGCCAGCGGTCTCGCTCTGGCGGCCAATACGCCTTGTTCCGGCAAGAAAGGCGGAATCGACCGCTGCGACGGCGACCTTTTCCTGTGCAATGACGGCTCAATCAGCGGTTCGAAGAAGAGCTGCGCGGCAATGTTTGGCGAGCGCCAACAGGCGCGCCCGCAAAACTTCCTGCAAAGCGATGACGGTTGCGCCTGCGGTACCGGCTCGTTTTGCACGGGGCCGCGCGGCGGCGTGTATTGCCTGACACCCAGCGGCAAGAAGAGCTACAAGCGAAAATGATCGACTCTGCCAATGCATAAAACCCGCTGGAATTTGGCAACTGTTGCAATTTGCAAGGTCCTAAGAAGTTCATATTTTATAAGTCAATGAAAAACAAGGATTTATTTAGTTGCTGCAACTGGCACGGTCACTGCAATTCCTCATCCGACGAGTTGTAACACCATTTTTCATGCCTGGAGCAGTACAACAATGAATAGATCCCCTGATGGCTATTATTCTGCCGTGGAAGAGTCGAGCAGTGTTTCAGGCGTGTCCTGGGGCGCGATCTTCGCCGGTGCTGCGGCTGCCGCTGCACTGTCGATGATTCTGGTGTTGCTCGGTTTCGGCCTGGGCTTTTCGGCTGTATCACCGTGGGCCGGAGAGGGCGTCAGCGCCAAGGGCCTGGGCATTTCGACGATAGTCTGGCTCGCTGTGACGCAGATCATTGCTTCCGGCATGGGCGGCTACATTGCCGGCCGTCTGCGGGTGAAGTGGGCCAACATGCACGGTGACGAAGTCTACTTCCGCGACACCGCCCATGGCTTCCTCGCCTGGTGTGTCGCCACGCTGGTCACCGCTGTGCTGGTGGTCGGTTCGGTCAGCAGCGTAATCAGCGGCGGTGTGCAGGCCGGTGCGAATGTTGTCGGCGGTGCTGCCGGGGCGATGAGCCAAGCAGCTGGCTCGGCTGCTGCCAACACTGACAGCGATCAGTACGGCTACTTCGTTGACAGCCTGTTCCGCGATGACCGTCCTGCTGCCGTCAGCGATGACGCCGCACGCGGCACCGTAACCCGCATTTTCGCCCAGAGCCTGGCCAACGGTCAGCTCAGCGCCGAAGACCGCACCTACCTCGCACAACTGGTGTCGCAACGTACCAACCTGAGCCAGGCCGATGCTGAACGTCGTGTCGACGAAATCTACGCCAACACACAGAAAGCCATTGCTGACGCGAAACTGAAAGCCCAGCAAGCGGCCGACACCGCCGCCAAAGTCGCTGCCTACACCTCGCTGTGGATGTTCGTCGCGCTGCTGGCCGGTGCGTTCTTCGCCAGCCTCGCAGCCACCTTCGGCGGTCGTCGTCGCGATGCGGTCGAGTACGTTGAAGTCGACACCTACACCACTACCACTCCGGTCCGTTAAAAAGGAGAGTCACCATGCGCTCATTACTGCTGTTCTTCCTCGGCGTACCGATCCCGATCATCATCCTGATCGCCCTGTTCGTACACTGATCCCTCTGAGGCAGGATGCCTCTGCCGCTTTCATCTTCGGGTGAAAGCGGCTTTTTGCTTTCTGCGGGGCCAAAAGCGAAAATCCCTGCGCAAAGCGGGCGTTCCGCTTTATCACTTTAAGGATGAGTCAGTTGGACAAGAAGGAAACCAAACGCCAGATCAGCGAAATGCTCGCTGCCGGTCGCTCGAAAACCGAGACTTTCAAGGCATTCTCCGGTGGTGCGCTGAAAGACAAGGCGCTGGCCTACCTGATCGGCTCGCGCCCGGATCCGGATCTGATTGAACGACACGCTGGCAAGATCAAAATTCTTCTTGGACTGATTTATGTTCAGGCGCTGATCGGTCTGGTGGGTGGCTATCTCCTGGGGCTGACCATCAGCACCGGTTTCGCCATTGGACTTGGTTTGTTTGCAGGGGGCGTGCCTTTGCTCTTTGCCTGGGGTTTTTATCGCAACGCGGCTCATGCTTACACGGTGTATGTGGTGCTCTCGATCAGCCAGGTGCCGCGCATGTTCAAGGAATACGGAGAGGACCCGACCGGTACGGTGATCGGTGTGGCAATCACGCTGGCGATGATCTTCTACGTTGCCTGGCTGAAAAATCTGTTGTTCCCCGACCTTGGTTTCTTCGGCGCAAAGAAAATCAAAGGCCAGTTCGTCTTCTCCAACTGAGCGTTGTCCATCCCGACATTTTCACTGGCCTGGATCAATATTTCGCGTTGCGATATCGCCTACCGTAAATGACCCAGGCCTTTGCTGAGGTATGAGCTACAGTGCTTCTCGCGCACCTTGTTGCGCTGACGAAGTATCCGCGTCGACGTTGAAAACACAGCAATAAAAGCGTCGACGAGGCGTAGTGCAGCAAGGAGCTGTCACAACCTCAACTGAATCTTCACGGACGAACACCGTAATGAACTGCCTAGAAAGAACTTTCGATATCCAGCCCTTGGTGCAGGCGGACATGACCGTGCACATCAATGGCCAAGCGGTCAGCGCCGGCATTGGCGAAACTGTCCTCAGCGTCATCCAGTCCCTCGGCGTGCGCCAGATCGCACGCAATGATCACGATCAGATCAGCGGCGCCTATTGCGGCATGGGCGTGTGCCAGTGCTGTCTGGTGAAAATCAACGGTCGCCACAAACGCCGCGCCTGCCAGACCGTAGTGCGCGACGGCATGCAGATTGAAACCCAGGTCAACCGCGTCGTCGGCCAGGAGGTCGCATGAGCCTGCAACCGCTGATTGTCGGCGGTGGGCCGGCGGGCATGGCGGCGGCCATCGAACTGGCGCGCCACGGGGTGCGCTGCACCTTGCTCGAAGAGGCTTCGCGCCTCGGCGGGGTGGTCTATCGCGGGCCGTTGCGCGATGGCGTGCAGCTGGATTATCTCGGCCCGCGTTATTCCGAAGCACTGGACAAACTGCACGGCGAATTTCAGCAGCAGTCGGGGCTGATTGACGTGCGCCTCAACCATCGCGTGGTCGGCGCTGAAGGCACCCGCGCGTTGGTGGTGCTCGACGGCGATGAGCAACTGCACGAGATGGCTTATCCGCAGCTGTTGCTGGCCGCCGGTTGCCATGAACGCAGCGTGCCGTTTCCCGGCTGGACGTTGCCGGGAGTCATCCTGCTCGGCGGTTTGCAGCTGCAGATCAAGAGCGGCGTGGTCAAACCGCAAGGGCCGGTGATCATCGCCGGCACCGGGCCGCTGCTGCCGCTGGTGGCGACCCAATTGCATGCCGCTGGCGTGCGCGTCGCCGGCGTCTACGAGGCTTGCGCGTTCGGCAAGATCGCCCGCGAGAGTCTGGCGCTATTGAACAAACCGCAACTGTTCCTCGACGGCTTGAGCATGCTCGCTTATCTGAAATTGCACGGCATTGCGATGAATTACGGCTGGGGTGTGGTGGAAGCCCACGGCGCAGGCGAGTTGAAAAGCGTCAGCGTCGCGCCGTATTCGGCGACGTGGGAGGCGGACCTTTCGCGGGTCGAACGCTTCGAAGCGCAGACGCTGGCGGTGGGTTACGGTTTTATTCCGCGCACGCAATTGAGCCAGCAGATGGGTCTCGATCACGGCTTCAGCGACGACGGTTACCTGCGGGCCCACGCCAATGTCTGGCAGCAAAGCAACGTGGCGCATGTGCATCTGGCCGGTGACATGGGCGGAATTCGCGGCGGTGAAGCGGCGATGCTCACCGGCAAGATCGCTGCCACTTCGATCCTGCTGCAACGTGGCGAACTCGACGCCGAACTGGCCCGCGTCCGCCGTGACCGCTACCTGAGCAAACTCAGAGCCATCGTGCGCTTCCGTGCTGCCGTGGATCGCTATACGGCGCGCGGTGTCGGCCAGATAGCTTTGCCCGCAGCCGACACGGTGATCTGCCGCTGCGAACATGCGACCCGCGCCGACATCGATCTGGCCCTGGAGCAGGGTGTGCAAGACATCGCCAGCCTGAAAATGCGCACCCGCGTGAGCATGGGCGATTGTCAGGGGCGGATGTGCGTCGGCTATTGCAGCGATCGCCTGCGCCAGGCCACCGGACGTCAGGATGTCGGCTGGCTGCGCCCGCGCTTTCCGATTGATCCAGTGCCGTTTTCCGCATTCCAGTCCCTCGGCACAGAGGCCGCCTCCCATGAGTAAGTTCTACGACGTGGTCATTGCCGGTGGCGGCGTGATCGGCGCGTCCTGCGCCTACCAATTGTCCAAACGCAAAGATCTCAAGGTGGCACTGATCGACGCCAAGCGCCCCGGCAACGCGACCCGTGCTTCGGCTGGCGGGTTGTGGGCGATCGGCGAATCGGTCGGCCTCGGTTGCGGGGTGATCTTCTTTCGCATGATGTCGGCCAATCGCAAGCGCGCAACCCGGGGCGCGGCGGTGGCGGTGGACGCCAGTACGCCGCATATTTTGCCGCAGTCGTTTTTCGATTTTGCCTTGCAGTCCAACGCGCTGTACCCGGCGTTGCACCGCGAGTTGAAAGACAATCACGGCATGGATTGCAAGTTCGAGAAGACCGGGCTGAAATTCGTGATTTATGACGACGAGGACCGGCTCTACGCCGAGCACATCGTCGGCTGCATTCCGCATCTGGCCGATCAGGTGCGCTGGCTCGATCAAGCGGCGTTGCGGGAGGCGGAGCCGAGTGTCAGTCATGAGGCTCGCGGTGCATTGGAGTTTCTCTGCGACCATCAGGTCAGCCCGTTTCGCCTCGCGGATGCCTACATGGAAGGCGCGCGGCAGAACGGCGTCGACATCTTCGTCAACACCAATGTTACCGGCGTGTTGCATCATGGCACTCGCGTGACTGGCGTGCAGACGGCGGAGGCGGGGGTGTTTCACTGCAAGACGCTGATCAACGCCGCTGGTGCCTGGGCGGCGGATCTGAGCGAGTGGGCGACGGGGATTCGTATTCCGGTAAAACCGGTGAAAGGCCAGATCCTGCTGACCGAGCGCATGCCGAAGATCCTCAATGGCTGCCTGACCACCAGCGATTGTTACGTGGCGCAAAAGGACAACGGCGAAATCCTCATTGGTAGCACCACCGAAGACAAAGGCTTCGACGTCACCACCACCTTCCCGGAAATCGCCGGGCTGGTGCAGGGCGCGGTGCGCTGTTTGCCGGAGCTGGCGGACGTCAACCTCAAGCGCACCTGGGCGGGATTGCGCCCGGGCTCGCCGGATGAGTTGCCGATCCTCGGCCCGATGCGTGGGGTCGAGGGTTATCTGAATGCTTGCGGACACTTCCGCACCGGCATTCTGACGTCGGCGATTACCGGTGTGCTGCTGGATAAACTGGTGAGTGACGAACCGCTGCCGCTGGATATCACGCCGTTTCTGGCGGATCGGTTTGCAGTTACAGCCGTCGAGCCTGCGCCCATGCTGGAACTGGCCTGACCTAGGCAGCATTGATGTTGAATGTGCCGGCCTCTTCGCGGGCAAGCCCGCTCCCACAGGGTTATATGTCGTACACGAAATATTGGTTCGACTCGACCACTGTGGGAGCGGGCTTGCCCGCGAAGGCGGCTTGAGCAGCGCCGGATTTTCAGCTGTCGCGCGCTTGCTCTTCCAGTTGATCCGATTCGAACAGTTTGGCCAGTTCCGCCCGGGCTTCCTGGGCGGTCTGCAGGACTTTGGCGGCGTCGTCGTATACGGCGTGTTGCGCCTCCAGTACCTGTTCGTCGTGATGCTTGAAACGCTTGATCCGCGCATCGGCCTGGGCTTGTGTCAGACCGAGGCCGACCAGCGTGCGCCGGCTCATTTCCAGACTCGAATAGTAAGTCTCGCGAATCGCTTCCGCGCCCACGTCAACCAGGCGATGCACGTGCTGACGGTTACGCGCGCGAGCGATGATTTTCATGTGCGGATAGTGCTTGTGCACCACTTCCGCAGTCTTGATGTTGGTTTCTGGATCATCCGTGGCGATGACGAAATATTCCGCCTCGCCAACCTTCGCCGCATGCAGAATTTCCGGGCGCATCGGGTCGCCGTAGAACACTGGCACACCGCCAAAGCTGCGCGACAGTTCGATGGTTTCCACCGAGGTGTCCAGCGCGACAAACTTGATGTTCTGCGCGCGCAGGATCCGCGCCACGATCTGGCCCATCCGGCCCATGCCGGCGATCACCACGCGCGGCGCTTCGGTATCGATTTCGCGGAATTTCTCCGGCACTTCCACCGGCTGCACTTTCGGGCTGACCAGCCGCGCGCAGATCAACAGCAGCAACGGCGTCAGCGCCATCGACAGGGTGATGGTCAGCACCAGCAGGTCGTAAAGACGCGGCTCGAACAGGCCCTGATCGCGGCCGATCTTGAACACCACGAAGGCAAACTCACCACCGGCAGCCAGGACGATGCCGAGGCGGATCGCGCTGATCTTGTTCAACCCGCCTGCCAGCCGCCCGACGACGAACAGCAGCGGCAATTTCAGACCGATCAGCAGCAGGGTCAGGCCCAACACGGTGATCGGCGCGCTCAACAACAGGCTGAGATTGGCGCCCATGCCGACGCTGATGAAAAACAGTCCGAGCAACAGACCCTTGAACGGTTCGATCTGCGCTTCCAGCTCATGCCGATATTCCGAATCCGCCAGCAGCAGACCGGCGAGAAACGCCCCGAGCGCCATCGACACGCCGACCAGATCCATCAGCCACGCCGTGCCGATCACCACCAGCAACGCCGTCGCAGTGGATACCTCGGGCAGACCGGTTTTCGCCACCACGCGGAACACCGGCCGCAGCAGATACCGCCCGCCGATCACCACCACGGCAATGCCGCCGAGCACCTGCAAACTGTGACGAATATCGTCGGCGGTGCTGGTGTGATGATCGACGCCGGCGAGCATCGGCACCAGGGCGATCAATGGAATCGCCGCGATGTCCTGGAACAGCAGAATCGCAAACGCCAGACGCCCGTGGGGGCTGGTCAGTTCCTTGCGTTCGGCAAGGCTTTGCAGGCCGAACGCTGTGGAGGACAGCGCCAGACCGAGGCCCAGCACGATCGCACTGTTCAGCGGCTGGCCGAACACCGACAGCGCCAGCCCACCGATCACCGACGCCGTCAGCAGCACCTGCGCCAGGCCGACGCCGAACACCGATTTGCGCATCACCCACAAGCGCCGAGGCGACAGTTCGAGGCCGATGATGAACAGCAACAACACCACGCCGAGTTCGGAAATATGCGCAACGCTTTGCGGATTGCCGATCAGGCCAAGCACCGATGGGCCGATGATCACCCCGGCAAACAGATAACCGAGCACAGCGCCCAGTTGCAGACGTTTGGCCAAAGGCACGGTGAGCACCGCCGCGAATAGAAACACGACAGCGGCTTGCAACAGATTGCCTTCATGGGGCATTGGAACGACTCCTGACTACGGGTACGGCGGGGCGACAAGGATAAGGGCTCAATCAATTTCAGATCCACCAACGATCCTTGTAGGAGCTGTCGAGTGCAACGAGGCTGCGATCTTTTGATCTTGCTTTTGCCTTCAGAGAATCAAGATCAAAAGATCGCAGCCTGCGGCAGCCCCTACAGGGGATCTTCATGTGCTCTGTAATAATTTGCATCAACTGGTTACATTTATAACCCCCGCGCATCAATTTCCGGAAACGCCATGGCCATCAACTTCGACCTCAATGACCTGCAAGCCTTCCGTGCAGTGGTCGAGCAGGGCAGTTTTCGCAAGGCTGCCGACACCGTACGCCTGTCGCAACCGGCGCTGAGCCGGCGCATTGAGAAGCTCGAAGACGCCCTCGGCGTCAAACTGTTCGAGCGCACCACGCGCAAGGTCAGCCTGACCCAGGCCGGACGCGGCTTCATGCCCAGTGTCGAACGCTTGCTGGATGATCTCGACATTGCCTTGCTCGGCATCAGCGAAGTGGCTTCGACCCGTTTGGGCCATGTCACCGTGGCCTGCGTGCCGTCGGCGGCGTACTACTTCATGCCCCGCGTGGTCGCGCGTTATCACCAGCAGTTTCCACGGATCAAAGTCAAAGTCCTCGATTCCAGTGCTCACGATGTGTTGAGTGCGGTGGTCAATGGCGAGGCGGATTTCGGTTTGAGTTTCCTCGGCACGCAGGATGCCAAAGTCGAGTTCGAACCGCTTGTGCAGGAGTGCTACGTTGTCGCCTGTCGTCGCGATCATCCGCTGGCCGGGCGCAGCAGCGTCAGTTGGGACGAGTTCTATCAGCAGGATTACATCGCGCTGGACAAGACTTCGGGTAATCGCTTTCTGCTCGATCAGGCCTTGGGCGGGGTAGTGCCGCAGCGGCAGAGCATCTGCGAGACGCGGCATGTGACGACGATGATCGGTTTGGTGGAGGCGGGGTTGGGCGTGGCGGCGGTGCCGTTGATGGCGATGCCCGGCCCGGATCATCCGATTCTGACGCGGGTGCCACTGATTGAGCCGCAGGTGATGCGCAGTGTCGGCATCATCAAGCGCCGGGATCGTACGTTGACCCCGGCGGCATTGGAACTGGAGCGGCTGGTCGTCGAGATGCGCGTCCAGCCGCCAACGATTAACGCTTGACCGAATCCAGTCCGGTGGCCTGCACGTCAGCCTGAGCGGCCGGTGCAGCGAGGTAGGCGAGCAGGGCTTTGGCTTCTTGCGGATGCTCGGCCTTGACCGGAATGCCCGCGGCAAAACGCGTCACCGACTGTACCGATTCCGGAATCTTCGCGACGAAGCTCACGCCCGGCACCGGCAGCAATTCGCTGACCTGCTGGAAGCCCAGCTGATAGTCGCCAGTGGCAACCACCGAACCGACCGGGATCCTGGCAATCATCTTGGCTTTCGGTTTCAACTGATCTTCAATGCCGAGTTTCTTGAACAGCTGCTGCTCGATATACACGCCGCTGGCGCTGTCGGAGTACGCCACCGACTGCGCGCCGAGCAGGGTTTTCTTCAGGCCATCGACGCTGCTGATGTCCGGTTTCGCCGCGCCTTCACGCACCACCATGCCGATCCGCGAATCCGCCAGTTCAACGCGGGAGGCCGGGTCGACCTTGCCTTGTTTGATCAGCTCATCGAGGGCGTAACCGACCATGATCACCACGTCGGCGTGCTCACCGCGCGCCAGACGATTGGGAATCGCTTCCGGCGCCTTTCCCATCGACGGACCGAGGCTGGTGGTCAGCGTGTTACCGGTGGCGGCAGCGAATTTCGGCCCGAGAATCTTGTAGGCGGCGGTAAAGCCCCCGGAGGTCATCACGCTGAGTTCTTCGGCCTGGGCCGCGAAGTTGAAGGCGAGACCGGCGAGCAGGGCAGTGACAGTAAAGAGTTTTTTCATGGCAAGTATTCCTCAGGCCGCGACAGGTTGCAGACGACCACCGGCACGGCGGTACAGATAAAGCGTGGCGCACAGCGCGCAGAGGGCACCGATGCTCATCCAGTAACCTGGCGCGGCTTTGTCGCCGGTGTACTGGATCAGGAAGGTCGACATCGCCGGGGTGAACCCGCCGAAGATCGCCGTGGCCAGGCTGTAGGCCAGCGAGAAGCCGGCGACGCGCACTTCCACCGGCATGATTTCGGTCAGCGCCGGAATCATCGCGCCGTTGTACAAGCCGTAGATGAACGACAGCCACAGCAGCGTCAGCAGCATGTTGGTGAAGCTCGGCGCCTGCACCAGGAACGACAGCGCCGGATATGTCGTGGCCAGCGCCAGCAAGGCCATGCCGATCAATACCGGACGACGGCCGATGCGGTCGGACAACGCGCCGCCAATCGGCAGCCAGAAGAAGTTCGACACACCCACCAGCAGCGTCACCAGCAGCGCGTCGGAAGTGCTCAGGTGCAGCACGGTTTTACCGAAGGTCGGTGCGTACACGGTGATCAGGTAGAACGCGGTGGTGGTCAGCGCGACCATCAGCATTCCGCCGAGCACCACGCCCCAGTTCTGGCCGAGGGTGCGGAATACTTCGCGCATGCTCGGGCGATGTTTACGCGCGGCGAACTCTTCGGTTTCCGCCAGATTGCGGCGCAGGAAAAAGATGAACGGGACGATCATGCAGCCGACGAAAAACGGAATGCGCCAGCCCCACGCGGCCACGGCTTGCGGCTCCATCCACTGGTTCAGACCGTAGCCCAGCGCGGCCGCGACGATGATCGCCACTTGCTGACTGGCCGACTGCCAAGCGGTGAAAAAGCCTTTGCGCCCCGGCGTGGCGATCTCGGACAGATACACCGAAACACCACCAAGTTCCGCACCGGCCGAGAAGCCTTGCAGCAACCGGCCAATCAGCACCAGTGCCGGGGCGAACAGGCCAATGGTTTCGTATCCGGGCACCAGCACAATCAATATCGTGCCGCTGGCCATGATCGACAGGGTGACGATCAGACCTTTGCGCCGGCCGACATCATCGATGTATGCGCCGAGCACAATGGCGCCCAGCGGACGCATCAGGAAGCCTGCGCCGAACACCGCGAACGTCATCATCAGGGAGGCGAACTCGCTGCTCGCCGGGAAGAACACCGCCGCGATCTGCGTGGCGTAGAAGCCGAACAGAAAGAAGTCGAACTGTTCGAGGAAGTTGCCCGAGGTCACCCGGAAGATGGCACCGGCCCGCGAGCCGTTGGTAGGGATTGAGGCTGTCATTGGAAAGTACTCCACCGCTTTTATGACGTGCGCTACGGAGAAGCGGCGCACGGTTTTTATTGAGGTGGATGGTGGCGCAGATGTAACAATCTGTTAATTGCATTGTTGGCATGGATTGATGCGTAGGGCGGATCAATCCCTCCACTCAGCCTCCCGACGTTGCTGGTGGATCAAGATCGAAAGCGGTACTCGAGCTAACGCTCATCGTGTAGGAGCTGCCGAAGGCTGCGATCTTTTGATCTGGTTTTTGCTGTTGTAGGAGTGAGCCTGCTCGCGATAGCGGTATCTCAGGCGAAAACGATGTTTGCCAGTCGAAGGTGTATCGCGAGCAGGCTCACTCCTACAGGGACCGGAGCTCTGGTCAAAAAATGTGGTGAAGCACCAATCCCTGTGGGAGCTGGCCTGCCAGCGATGGCGGTCTGATGGACAAAGCCTTCTGACGGCCACATCCGGCAAAAAACAAGGAATGTTTCCCGCGCCGCGCAGTCGGAGTTCAGGTACTACTCATCTGAAAGAGGTTCACCGATGAACAGCAAAACCCTAATCGCCAGCCTGGCCCTCGCTGCCGGTATTGCCGGGATCACGCCCATTGTTCAAGCGGCGCAAACCTCCAGCGATCCCTCTGTGCAATCGCCGACCAGCGATCGCCAGTTGAAGGTCAATGACCGCGCGCCGGAAATGTATCAGCGCGAAGACAAGGCGCTGAAGAACTGGAAAGCCAAAGGTCTGAAAGCACCGATCGAGCAGGCGCAGTGGGTGCAGATCAATGACAAGTACGTGATGGTGATGATCACCAACGGCACGATTGTCGAGATGCAGCCGGTCGAGAAATAGTCTGAATATCGGGGGAGCGTTACAAAAGCTCCCCCTTGTCCCACAAATGCACCAGCTCCCCCGGTGCCCGATCCTCCGGCACCTTCAACACCATTTCCCCGGACTGATAGCGCACTTCAATCTGGTAGAAGCGCTGATCCCCACGTCCCGATTCGCTATTGTCCAGTGGCAGGCAACCTTCGAGCACCGAGCAGATCCTTGAACGCTGACTGATATCGCACTGGGCAAATTCGATTTCCCTTGGGCGGCTCAGGCTGTGAATCGCTGCAACGCCACCCTGGCGAGATACGCGCAAAACGGAATCTTTATCCAGCTCGGGTAGCGTTTTCATACGGTCTCCTCGGATTATTCGATACCGACCTGTGCCCAGGCTTGCTGCACTGCGTCGGCTGCTTCGGCGCCGAAGCGCTCGCCGGCGTGGTTGATCGTCAGTTTTGCGAACGCGTCGAACGTTGCGTCCTGTTTCAATCGGTCATCACACAGCGTGTCGTACCAGATGCGTCCGGCTTTTTCCCAGGCGAAGCCGCCAAACGCTCGGGCTGCCAGGTAAAACGCGCGGTTGGGAATGCCGGAGTTGATGTGTACGCCGCCATTGTCTTCGCTGGTGATGACGAACTTGCGCATGTGATCCGGTTGCGGATCCTTGCCCAGCATCGGGTCGTCGTATGCCGTGCCGGGGTGCGACATCGAGCGCAGGCCCTTGCCCTGGATCTGTGGCATCAGCAGGTCGGCGCCGATCAACCAGTCTGCCTGCTCGGCGGTCTCGCCGAGGGTGTACTGCTTGGTCAGCACGCCGAATACGTCCGAGAGCGACTCGTTCAACGCGCCGGACTGGTTGGCATAAATCAGCCCGGCTTCGCTTTCGGTGACGCCGTGGGCCAGTTCATGGCCGATGACGTCGAGCGAGCGGGTGAAGCGCTGGAAGATTTCGCCATCACCGTCACCGAAGACCATCTGCGCGCCATTCCAGAACGCGTTTTCGTAGGCTTGCCCGTAATGCACACTGCCGATCAGCGCGAATCCCTGATTGTCGATCGAGTCGCGACCGAGCACCTTCCAGAAGAAATCATAGCTGGCGCCCAGCGCATCGTAAGCCTCGTCGACCGCCGGGTCCCCCGATGCCGGCTGGCCCTCGAGGCGCACCGGCATGCCCGGCAAGAGCATTTTGTTCTGCGCATCATGCACGCTGCGCCGCGCCAGGCCAGGCTTGCTCGCCTCCGGCAGAATCGCCCGCGCCGGCGGCTGCGAAGGACGGCCGGGGTTGGGCAGCAGGCTGCGTACATGATTGAGCGTCTGCATCGCGGCGTTGCGCTGCGGCTCGGAGCCGTGGGCAATGATGCGGTTGAGAATGTAGGGCGGGATGAAACTGCGGAGCAATCGAGAGTCGGTCATCTAAGCATCCTTGTCGTCATACGATGTCGATACACATGTGAGCGGCGATGCGTGTTTTCGGTTCCATGGATTGCCATCGACGCCGGATTCTGCGAAAAACGCCGCCTGCGAACATCTCAAGAGCCAACGACATGACAGACGAACTGCAAATCATCGACCTGCAACCGGGCGACGGCAAAGCCGCTGTGAAAGGCGCGCTGATCACCACCCAATACACCGGCTGGCTGGAAGACGGCACTGAATTCGACTCATCCGGGAGCCGAGGCAAACCGTTTCAGTGCGTGATCGGCACTGGACGCGTGATCAAAGGCTGGGATCAGGGCCTGATGGGCATGCAGGTCGGCGGCAAACGCAAATTGCTGGTACCGGCGCATCTGGGCTACGGCGAGCGGAGCATGGGCAAGATCCCGCCGAATTCGAATCTGGTGTTTGAGATTGAGTTGCTGGAGGTTTTGACGCGGGAGGATTGAGGTCTGAGGAGCGTGCGTCTGGATGACGCCACCCTCATCCAAACGCTTGCAACTTCGGATGCTCAGGTGAACATCTCTATATCGTCAATTGTGTCCTCAATGACGCCCTGCAACGAGGGCATCCGACGCCTTACGTTTTCGAGCGCCGGCAAAACGGTTTCGGCATCCAGTCTTCCATGTCGACGAGCGATATGGCCCAGGGCGGTGATGGCAGAGGCAGCGATCGATTCGGTTTCGCTGGAGAGATACTTGGCGCAGATTTCCTCTGCCCAACTGCCATCGGGTTCATTCAAGCCAATGGAGATCAGTGCGCAAATCACATCCTCCTGAGCGCCGCTGGTCAGTAATCGTTCGGATTCATCATGATCTATTGACGGGTCTTGGTAGGTGAGTTTCATTGGCGCAGCTGTGTCCTTTTTGGCTGTTAACGGATTGACGAGACGTGTGCCTCGCCAGCAGGCCCGCTCCCACAGAGTTGACGGCGTTTGCCAGTGCACTGCATGTCGACCAGCGCTGCATCAAGCCATCATCGCCTTACCCTACCGCCCAAACCGCTCCCGATAAACCGACGGCGGCACGCCCACCACGCTGCGAAACGCCACACGAAAACTTTCTACCGAGCGATAGCCGCAGCGCTGGGCGATCTGCTCGGTGTGTTGATGGGTGCTCTCGAGCAGCTCCCGCGCTCGCGCCAGGCGTTCATGTTGCAGCCACGCCTTGGGCGTTTGCCCGCTGGCTTCGGTGAAGCGCCGCAAAAACGTGCGCTCGCTCATCGCCGCTTCACTGGCCAGATCGCGGACTTCCAGCGGTTCGTGCAGGCGTTCGCGGGCCCATTGCATGATGCGCGACAGGTCGCTGCGGGGTGTCGGGCTGACCGGGGTGGGGATGAATTGGGCCTGGCCGCCGTTGCGTTGCGGCGACATGACCAGGCGCCGCGCGACGGCGTTGGCGACCTGCGTGCCGAAGTCACGTGTCACTAGATGCAGGCAGGCGTCGATGCCGGCCGCGCTGCCGGCGGAGGTAATGAGTTGGCCGGCGTCGACATAAAGCACGTCCGGATCGACCTCAATGGCCGGGAAGCGTTGCGCCAGTTCACCGGTGTAGCGCCAGTGCGTGGTGGCGCGGTGGCCGTCGAGCAGGCCGCTGGCGGCGAGGACGAACACGCCCGAGCAGATCGACAGCAACCGCGCGCCTCGTTCATGCGCCCGACGCAACGCGTCGATCAGCGCAGGCGGTACCGGGGCGTTGCGGTCGCGCCAGCCCGGAATGACGATGGTGCGCGCTGCGGCGAGCAGTTCCAGGCCACCATCGGCCAGCACCTGAATGCCGCCCATGGCGCGCATCGGGCCTTTGTCGACCGCGGCAATCGCGTGTTCGTACCAAGGGAAGTCGAACTCTGGCCGGGCCAGGCCGAAGATCTCGACAGCAATGCCGAACTCGAATGTGCAGAGGCCGTCGTAGGCCAGAATGGCAACCAGATTGGGCTGAGTGGGCATTTGGCGGAAAACTCCCGGTCGGTGTCTTGCGCGCCACTGTAGCGGCAAGCGCCGTCTCGATAAAGTCTGTTCATACCCCACAGACAAAGGAGCGACACACATGAGCAGCCTGGTTCGCGAAATCCCTGCGGCCCCTTCGGCGATTGCCCTGATGCATTTCAGCAATCGTCTGACCTTCGAAACCGATTGTTCCGACGTGTTTAGTAGCCAAGAGGCCGGGGAGGTCGATTTTGTTCTGGTGGATGTGCGCGGCCCATTGGCGTTCGAGCGCGGCCATGTGCCCGGCGCGATCAATATCCCGACCCGCTTGCTCACGGCGGAGCGCTTGGCCGATTACCCAAGACACACTTTGTTCGTGGTCTACTGCGCCGGACCCCATTGCAACGGCGCGAACAAGGCTGCGGTGAAGCTGGCGGCGTTGGGCTATCCGGTCAAGGAGATGATCGGCGGCGTTACTGGATGGCTGGATGAAGGTTTCAAACTGAGCGCGGTTTCAGCAGCCAACACACCTGTGGCCTGCGAATGCTGACGTTTCTGTAGGAGCTGCCGAAGGCTGCGATCTTTTGATCTTGATCTCAAAAAACAAGATCAAAAGATCGCAGCCTTCGGCAGGTCCTACAGGGGAATCAGCATTTTTTGCTCTGAAAACATTCCTGTCCTACAGCCTTCGCACCACCACGGCGCACGCCTTGACCCTCGTCAATGCGTGCGCCGATGTTCTGTAAGTATTTGTCGCTTAAAAACAATTGCCCCCGTGCGCGTCGCCATAGACTGCCGGCCACTTCGGTTTTTGCCGTTAGAACGCCATGACCGAATGCTGAATCGAAAGCTGCCAATAAAAGCCTCCGCACGGGAGTAATAAATGAAAAAGCTAGTGATGTTCGGTGCCCTGGCACTGTCGATGTTGTCCCTCACCGCTGTGGCCGAAGACGCCAAGCCGATCCGCATCGGTATCGAAGCCGGTTACCCGCCATTCTCGATGAAAACCCCTGACGGCAAACTCACTGGTTTTGACGTGGACATCGGCGATGCGCTGTGCGCGCAGATGAAGGTCAAATGCACGTGGGTCGAGCAAGAGTTCGATGGCCTGATCCCGGCACTGAAAGTGAAAAAAATCGACGTGATTCTGTCGTCGATGACCATCACTGACGACCGCAAGAAAAACGTCGATTTCACCATCAAGTACTACCACACCCCGGCGCGCTTCGTGATGAAGGAAGGCTCCGGTGTGAAAGACCCGCTGACCGAACTCAAAGGCAAGAAAGTCGGTGTGCTGCGCGCCAGTACTCACGACCGTTACGCGACCGAAGTGCTGGTTCCGGCCGGGATCGAACTGGTGCGCTACGGCTCGCAGCAGGAAGCCAACCTCGACATGGTCTCCGGACGTATCGACGCGATGCTGGCCGACTCGGTCAACCTCAGCGACGGTTTCCTGAAAACCGACGCTGGCAAAGGCTTCGAATTCGTCGGCCCGACCTATGAAGACGCCAAGTACTTCGGCGGCGGTGCTGGCATTGCCGTGCGCAAGGGCGATACCGCGCTGGCTGAGCAGTTCAACAAAGCCATCACCGACATCCGCGCCAATGGCGAGTACAAGAAAGTCCAGGACAAGTACTTCGACTTTGACGTGTACGGCCATTAATACGCCGTGAAAAAAAGTGGCCACCGTTTGCGCGGTGGCCACTTTTTTTATGTTCTTTTATTGATGGAAATTCTCTGTGGGAGCGAGCCTGCTCGCGAAAGCGGTCTGACATTCGACATCGACATCGACATCGACATCGACATCGACATCGTCATCGTCTGACCTGACGCATTCGCGAGCAGGCTCGCTCCCACAGGGTTTTGCGTAACCCAGCTATTGAGGAGTTTCACATGCAACGCATCGACCACGTTCTGCCCTGGAGCCACTTGGGCAGCGAGCGCTCCCTCAGCGTGTTCCGTTACGGCGCTGGCAGCCGGAAAGTCTATATCCAGGCCAGCCTGCATGCCGATGAACTGCCGGGCATGCGCACCGCGTGGGAACTCAAGCTGCGTTTGAACGAACTGGAACAGCAGGGCCGCTTGCAGGGCGTCATCGAACTGGTGCCGGTGGCCAATCCGATCGGCCTGGATCAGCATCTGCAAGGCAATCACATGGGCCGCTTCGAACTGGGCAGCGGCAAGAACTTCAATCGCTCATTCGTCGAGCTCAGCGCCCCGGTAGCGGCGCTGGTTGGCGAGCGTCTGGGCGCGGATGCCGAAGCCAATATTGCGCTGATCCGTCAGACCATGGCTCAGGTCTTTGATGAGTTGCCGGCAGCAAAGTCGCAATTGGAGGCCTTGCATCGCTTGTTGCTGCGCCACGCCTGCGACGCCGACATCACCCTCGATTTGCATTGCGACTTCGACGCTGCGATTCACCTTTACGCGCTGCCGCAACACTGGCCGCATTGGCAATCATTGGCGGCGCGGTTGAAGGCGGGCGTCGCATTGCTCTGCGAAGATTCCGGCGGCAGCTCGTTCGATGAATCGTGCTCGACGCCGTGGTTGCGTCTGGCCAAAGCCTTCCCCAACGCGGCGATTCCGCCGGCTAACCTGGCGACCACGCTGGAGCTGGGCAGCATGGGCGACACCCGCGTCGATCAGGCTCAGGCCAATTGCGAAGCGATTCTGGGCTTTCTCGCCGAGCAGGGCTTCATCAGCGGCGAATGGCCGGCGGCGCCGAGCGAATGTTGTGAAGGTCTGCCGTTTGAAGGCACTGAATACCTGTTTGCGCCGCACCACGGCGTGGTCAGTTTCTTGCGCAATGCCGGCGAGTGGGTAGAGCAGGGCGACGCGTTGTTCGAAGTCGTCGATCCACTGCAGGATCGCGTAACCACCGTGCGCGCCGGCACCAGCGGGGTGCTGTTTGCGATTGATCGCGGGCGTTATACCGAGCCGGGGATCTGGCAGGCGAAAGTGGCAGGGCGGGTGCCGTTTCGTACCGGCAAGCTGACCAACGACTGACAGGTTGCGGTAAATGTGCGGGCCTCTTCGCGAGCAGGCTCGCTCCCACAAGGGAACGCATTTCAACGGTGGGAGCGAGCCTGCTCGCGAAAGGGCCATCAGCCACGCCACAAAATTTGGTTCCTCAGCCGAGAATGTTAGGCTCCCCCGCGAACCCGACACTCTGTGAAGGAACGCTGCAATGCTGAAGATCTTCGCTCTGCTAACCCTGCTCGCATCCACCGCCGTCCAGGCGCAAACCACCCTGCAATCCGATCTGCCACTCAAGTACCTCGAACAGGTCCACGCAGACGCCGAGCCGCGTCCGCTGGTGATTTTCCTGCACGGTTACGGCAGTAACGAGGCCGATCTGATCGGCATGAAATTTCAGCTGCCGGCACAGTACAACTACCTGTCGGTGCGCGCGCCGATGACGTTGGGTGAAGGACGTTACCAGTGGTTTCGCAAGAAGGGCGAAGGTGCCTACAACGGCGAGACCGATGATCTGAAGGTCAGCGGTCAGAAGCTGCGCGACTTTATCGCCCAGGCCGCGAGGAAATATCACGCCGCGCCGGACAAGGTATACCTGATCGGTTTTAGCCAGGGCGCGATGATGAGTTACGAAGTGGGCCTGCGCGCCCCGGCGGCCGTGGGCGGCTTTGCCGCGTTGAGCGGGCGCTTGTTGCCGGTGCTCAAAGCCGAACTCAAGCCTGGCCAGCCGCTGCCGCTGAGCATCTTTATCGGCCACGGCACTGCCGATGACCCGGTGCCTTACCGTCACGGCACCGAGGCCAACGCGCTATTGCAGAAGCTCGATTACAAGCCTGAGTTTCACGCTTATCCGGGCGTCGGCCACAGTATCAGTGCTGCCGAATTGCGCGATCTGAATGGCTGGCTGCAGCGGCTCAATCCTTGACGATGGTTTTGACCAAAGCATCGTGACCTTTCTTGTCGCTGGCGCGGGAAATCACCTGCACCAGCGCCATCTTCGTTCCGGAGCCTGCCAGCAGCGTGGTGTTGAGGGTCTGGCCACCGCCCTGGGTGGCGGTGCTGTCAACCTGGCGCAGGCCGAGGCCGGTGCCTTTCTGGGTCAGGCTTTTCTCGCTGAGCTTGTTGAAGTCTGGCAGAGCCTTGCGCTGATCGTCGATGAAACTCGACACGCTGCCGTCGAGAAATTCACTGTCGTTATCCTTGACGTTCTGCCCTGCGGGGATCTGGTTTTCGGCGGCGATAACCACGGTTTTGGTGGTCTGATTAGTGTACATGGTGCCCTTGGCCCCGCTCGGGCTGGCGGGCAACGGGTCGGCGACAAAGCCTTTGGGCAGGACAAAGGCAAACTTGCCGTCAAGCAGCGAGACCTTTTCGGTTTTGACTTTTTCCTTGGCGGCGTGTGCGTTGATCGCGGCGAAACCGGCGACGGCCGCCAACATCAGGACGACGGCTTTTTTGCTCAACAATGACATCTGAATCTCCGGGAAGTGGTCGCGCGAGGCGGCCGATCATCCCACGGAGCACACCAGGCGTTCCAGCGCGATTCGTCCGGGCGCTATTGTGCTTGCGCCTTCGCCACTGGTCGCGCCAGCAGCCGTCGGGTCACCCCGAGCATGGCCACAGACACTGCCACTCCCACTGCGAAGCCGCTGAGGCCCATGCTCGGCAGCGTCAAGGCCGACACCAGGCAGAACGCCGAAAACGAATACATGCCGGTCGCCGTTGCGCGCAATAACGCAGCGGTAAAAGCCGGGCCTCGGGTTTGTTGCGAGAACACCGCCATGACGCTGCCCAGCACCGGGAACACAGCGAGCAGGCCGCTCCAGCGTTCGCCGACGGTGCTCGCCAGCATCGTCACCACCAGCGTCAGCGCCGCGCCGGCGATCATCCGCCAGATCAGTTTGTCCGACTTCGGTGCTGGCCCGTTCAATACTGGATGCACCTCAGGGAACAGATAAGGCGAAGCGAGCAGTGCCACCGCTGCCGCAATCACCGAGAACGGCAAGGACGCCGGAATTACCGACAACACCGCCGCCAGTACGCCCCAAACCGCCAGTGAAATTGTAAGCGCCCATGGCCAATTGGCGCGTTGCGCGACCTGCGCATAGGTGATGCAGAACGCGATCATCGCGAACATTGCCGACAGCGCCGCCACCGCCGATTGCGCGGCAAACTGCGGCCCTTGTTCGATGGCGAGGAACAACAGGATCGGCCCGACCACCACCGGCAATCCCGACAGCCACCCGGCCACGCTCGGCCCCCAACGTTTGCCTGCCAGGGAAATCAGCAGGAGAAAACCGGGAATCAGCAGCAGTTTGAGGATCAGCACGCGGGTGTCTCCATCGGGTCAGGATGAGCCACGTTAGCACTGTCGATTGAAGATTGCTGCCTATGTTCGCAATTTTTGTATACAAAAATTCAAGCGCGAATCCGGCTATGCTTTGATCATCACAATGCGGCGGAGACGATACGGCGATGAACAGAACACCCAAGCTCGTACGTGGCTGTTGTGGCATCGGCTTGTGGGCCCTGTTGCTGACGCCGACATGGGCCAATTGGCAGGACGCGGTGCCGGGGGCGCAAATCATCGGCAGCGGCGATTTCAGTGTGTTCGGCTTCGACGTTTACAGTGCGCGTCTGTGGAGTGCCGCGCGGCCTCTGGCGGACGGCCAGCCGTTTGCACTGGAACTGATCTACCGGCGCAAAATTTCGCGAGACGATCTGGTCAGCACCAGCGTCGACGAAATCAAACGTCTCGGCGGCCCCCGTGTCAGTCCGGCACAACTGGCCGATTGGCAGGTGCAGATGCAGCAATCGTTCGTCGATGTGCAGGCCGGCACACGCATCACCGGTGTGTATCTGCCGGGGCAGGGCGCGCGTTTTTTTATCGGCCAGAAGCTTCAGCATGAAATCGACGATCCGCAATTTGCCAAGGCGTTTTTTGATATCTGGCTGGATCCCCGTACGCGCAGTCCCGAGTTGCGCGAGCAGTTGCTGGGCGTGACCCCATAAGATCAGAAGATCGCAGCGCTTCGAAGGCTGCGATCTTTTGCTCTTCAACGCTTTGGTCGAAACGTCTAAGCTGCCGGGCTCCCGTGTTTGTTTCTGGATGTGTGCGTGAAATTCAGTTTGCCCAAAATCGCCACCGCGCCGTTTTGCCCGCCGGAAGTGGCCGGCAGCGTCGCGGTCGATCCTACTGCCTCGTTCTTCAAGCGCGTTTTGCGTTTCGCCGGCCCAGGTTTGCTGGTGTCGATTGGCTACATGGACCCGGGCAACTGGGCGACCGCGATCGAGGCCGGTTCGCGTTTTGGCTACAGCCTGTTGTTCGTGGTGCTGCTGGCGAGCCTGGCCGGCATGGTGGTGCAGTGCCTGTGTTCGCGGCTGGGCATCGCCACTGGTCGCGATCTGGCGCAGCTGTCCCGCGAGCGCTACAGCACGCCGACCGCGCGTTTGCAGTGGGGCTTGGCGGAAATCTCGATCATCGCCACCGACCTCGCTGAGGTGCTTGGCTGCGCCTTGGCATTTCACCTGCTACTCGGCTGTTCGCTGACCTTCGGCATCGCTCTGACGGCGTTCGACACACTGCTGGTGCTGGCCCTGCAGAACCGTGGTTTCCGCCGTCTCGAAGCGATCATGCTGGTGCTGGTCGCGACCATCGGCGTGTGTTTTTTCGTTGAGCTGTTGCTGATCAAACCCTACTGGCCAGACGTCGCGATGGGCTTCAAACCGTCGCTGTCGGCTATTGGCGATGCTGCGCCGCTGTATCTGGCCATTGGCATCCTCGGCGCCACCGTCATGCCGCATAACCTGTATCTGCACACCTCGATCGTGCAGACGCGGATGATCGGCAAGGACCTGGCGAGCAAGCAGGACGCAGTGAAACTGGCGCGCATCGACACCATCGGTTCGCTGGCCCTGGCGCTGCTGGTCAACGCGGCGATTCTGATTCTCGCAGCGGCGGCGTTTCACCAGTCCGGGCACACCGATGTGGTCGATATTCAGGACGCTTATCACCTGCTTGATCCGCTGGTGGGCGGTGCGCTGGCGAGTGTGTTGTTCGGTGTGGCGCTGCTCGCGTCGGGACAGAGCTCGACTTTTACCGGGACCATCGCCGGGCAGGTGATCATGGAGGGCTATCTGAATCTGCGCATCCCGTGCTGGCAGCGGCGTTTGATCACTCGCGGGCTGGCGCTGATACCGGCGTTCATCGGCGTATGGCTGCTCGGGGATGGCGCGATCGGCAAGTTGCTGGTGTTGAGCCAGGTCGTGCTCAGCCTGCAACTGCCGTTCGCCTTGTACCCGCTGATTCGCATGACCAACGACCGGCAATTGATGGGGCCGTTCGTCAATCGCTGGCCGACGCGCGTTCTGGCGTGGGGTCTGTTTGTGTTGATCAGCGGGGCGAATTGCTGGTTGATCTTGCAATGGGCGGTTTGATCGCTGAGTTACGGTGACTGGCAGGGCCTCTTCGCGAGCAGGCTCGCTCCCCTGGTTGCGCGGTTGGTCGCAATTCAGATGGCCAGCCGACGAGGGGTCATCCATCAACTTGTTTCGCGGCGGGCGAGCCTATACTGTATATGCACACAGTAAAGAGTCCGCGCCATGCAAATCATCGACAAGCTCAGCATCCTCGCCGACGCCGCCAAGTACGACGCCTCCTGCGCCAGCAGTGGTGCGCCCAAGCGCAGCTCCGAGGGCAAGAGCGGGCTCGGTTCGACGGATGGCATGGGCATTTGTCACAGCTACACGCCGGACGGGCGTTGTGTGTCGTTGCTGAAAATTCTGCTGACCAACTTCTGCCTTTACGATTGCCAGTACTGCGTCAACCGCCGTTCCAGCGACGTGCCGCGTGCGCGCTTCACCCCGGAAGAAGTCGTGACGCTGACCATGGATTTCTACCGGCGCAACTGCGTCAGCGGCCTGTTTCTCAGCTCCGGAATCATCCGCTCGGCGGACTACACCATGGAGCAACTGGTGCGCGTGGCGAAGTTGCTGCGTGAAGAGCATGAGTTTCGCGGCTACATCCATCTGAAGACCATTCCCGAAGCCGATCCTGCCTTGATCGAAGAAGCCGGGCGTTATGCCGACCGTCTCAGCGTCAACATTGAATTGCCCACCGACGCCAGCCTGCAGACGCTTGCGCCGGAGAAGGACATCACCTCGATCAAGCAAGCGATGAACACCATCTACACCGGCGTGCAAACGGTGCTGAACGAGCCGCGCTCGGCAAAATTCGCCCCGGCCGGGCAAAGTACGCAATTGATTGTCGGTGCCGATGACACCGATGACAGCACCATCCTCCACAGCGCCCAATCCCTGTATGGCAACTTCCGTCTGCGCCGGGTTTATTACTCAGCATTCAGCCCGATCCCCGACAGCCCGAAAAGCGTGCCGCTCGCCGCGCCGCCGCTGATGCGCGAGCACCGTTTGTACCAGGCTGATTTCCTCCTGCGCAGCTACGGCTACAGCGCAGATGAATTACTCAAGGGGCCGGGCAATCTGGCGCTCGACATCGATCCGAAGCTGGCCTGGGCGCTGGAAAATCGCGAAGTGTTCCCGCTGGACCTCAACCGTGCCGACGCATCGCTGATCGCGCGCATTCCCGGCATCGGTTTGCGTACCACCGAGCGCCTGGTCGAGTTGCGCCGCCAGCGCCGCATCCGTTACGAAGACGTCGCGCGGATGCGCTGTGTGCTGGCCAAGGCCAAGCCGTTCATCATCACCAGCGATTACCACCCGCAACAGGCGGAAGTCACCAGCCATATGCTCTACCAGCAATTGCGCGACCGGCCGATGCCGCAGCAGATGGGGTTGTGGGGATGATCAGTCTTGATTGCGATGATCTGTTCGACACCTGGCGCCAGCAGGCGCGCTGGTTGCTCAGTCATGAAATCGATCCGAGTCTGGTGAGCTGGGCGGCGGAGGGCGTTGGCGATCTGTTTGCCAGTGATGATCCTGTTCCCGAAGGGCAGGGGCCGTTTCAGGCGCGTATTCCGCGCGCGCTGCTCGACACCCTCGAACAAGCGGCGCGCTATCGCGGCGAGCAACGCTGGAGCTTGTTGTATGAAGTGCTGTGGCGCGTCAGTCATGGCGATCGTACGGCGATGATGGCCGGCGATAAACTCGGCAGCGAGTTGCAGCGCCGCATCAAGCAGGTCAGCCGCGAGGCCCATCATCTGCATGCATTCGTGCGTTTCATCGAGCGGCCGAAGGATCTGCCCGGCCCGCAATACGTGGCGTGGCACGAGCCGGCCCATGACATCCTGCACAGCGCCAGTGAGCATTTCATCGGGCGCATGGGCCAGCATCGCTGGTTGATCGCCACGCCGCGCGATGGTGTGTACTACGACGGTGAGCAGTTGATTCACGAGCGCCAGTGCCCGATTGAATGGCAACAGCTGGCGCAGAATGTCGACGACCCGCATGGCGATCTTTGGTTGACCTACTACAGCCACATCTTCAACCCGGCGCGTTTGAACCCGAAGGTCATGCAGGGGCATCTGCCGGTTCGTTTCTGGAAGAACCTGCCGGAGGGCGAGTTGATACCGGGATTGATCACCCAGGCGCGGATGGGCAAGCAGCAGAATGGGCAGGCGAGTGGGATTGCCAGTCGAGCCGGGAAGCGGATTGCTTTGAAATAGAAGATCAAAAGATCGCAGCCTTCGGCAGCTCCTACACGGTCTCTGTAGGAGCTGCCGAAGGCTGCGATCTTTTGACTTTTTGTAGCCCAATAAAAAGCCCTCCATCAATCACTCAATGGAGGGCTTTTCCACATCAATAACTGTCAATTCAAACTTTGACGATCCAGCCCGCTGGCGCTTCGATGTCGCCGGTCTGCACGCCAGTCAGCTCTTTGTAGAGCTGCTGGGTCACCGGGCCTACCTCGGTTTCGCTATGGAATACATGCAGATGATCGTTGTAGCTGATGCCACCAATCGGCGTGATCACTGCTGCGGTACCGCAGGCACCGGCTTCCTTGAAGTCCGACAGCTTATCGATCAGCACGTCGCCTTCAACCACTTCCAGGCCCAGACGCGATTTGGCCAGTTCGATCAGCGACAGGCGGGTGATGCCTGGCAGGACCGACGGCGAGTTCGGGGTTACGAACTTGTTGTCGTGGGTGATCCCGAAGAAGTTGGCCGAACCGACTTCCTCGATCTTGGTGTGGGTCATCGGATCGAGGTAGATCGCGTCGGCGAAGTTGGCTTTCTTGGCCTTCGAGCCCGGCATCAGGCTGGCGGCGTAGTTGCCGCCGACCTTGGCCGCACCGGTGCCTTGTGGGGCCGCGCGGTCGTAGCTGGAGATCTGGAAGTTGTGCGGGGTCAGGCCGCCCTTGAAGTAGGCGCCGACCGGAATGCAGAAGATCGAGAAGATGAACTCGGGCGCGGTGCGTACGCCGATGTTGTCACCAACGCCGATTACGAACGGGCGCAGGTACAGCGCGCCGCCGGTGCCGTACGGCGGGATGAAACGCTCGTTGGCGCGGACCACGGCTTTGCAGGCTTCGATGAACTGCTCGGTATCGACCGTCGGCATCAGCAGACGCGCGCAGCTGCGTTGCATGCGCAGGGCGTTCTGGTCCGGGCGGAACAGGTTGATCGAACCGTCCTTGCAACGATAGGCCTTCATGCCTTCGAAGCACTGCTGACCATAGTGAAGGGCTGTGGAGCCTTCGCTGATGTGCAGGACGTTATCTTCGGTCAGGGTGCCTTTGTCCCACTCGCCATCGCGAAAGTACGACAGATAGCGCTTGTCGGTCTTGATGTAGTCAAAACCCAGCTTGTCCCAATTGATGCTTTCGTTACCCATGACACCCTCTATCACTGAACAACCGCCGAAACGGTTCAAGGCTTCTGACGTTTTTTTGGATGGGCACAACAATACTTCATTCTTGAGCGGTTTCGCAGCCCGGACTATCGGATGACGCTCAGATAAATAGTGTTGCCCTCAAGAATTCGCGAGCAGGCTCGCTCCCACATTTGAAATGCATTCCCATTGTGGGAGCGAGCCTGCTCGCGAAGGGGCCATCACTGCCACCGCACATCACATATGCAACGCATGCCCGAGGGCACGCAATGCCGCTTCCTGCACCGCTTCGCCCAAGGTTGGGTGCGCATGAATGGTGCCGCCGATGTCTTCCAGCCGCGCGCCCATTTCCAGGCTTTGTGCAAACGCCGTCGACAATTCGGAAGCCCCAACACCCACCGCTTGCCAACCGACAATCACATGATTATCCCGACGAGCAACCACGCGCACGAAGCCGCTTTTCGATTCCAGGGTCATCGCCCGGCCGTTGGCGGCGAACGGGAAGCTGGAAACGATGCAGTCCACGCCGGCCGCCTTGGCTTCGTCCGGGGTCTTGCCGACCACCACCAGTTCCGGGTCGGTAAAACACACGGCAGCGATGGCGGTGGGGGTAAACTCACGGGTTTTGCCGCTGATCAGCTCGGCAACCATCTCGCCTTGGGCCATGGCGCGGTGAGCAAGCATCGGTTCGCCGCTGACATCGCCAATGGCGTAGACATTGCGCATACTGGTCTGGCAACGGCTGTCTATCTTGATCGCCGAACCGTTCATATCCAGGTTCAGCGCTTCGAGATTGAAGCCTTGAGTATTGGGTTTGCGTCCGACCGCGACCAGCACCTGATCAGTTTCCAGGTTCAAGGTTTCGCCCTCGGGATCGCGCACCTGCAATGTGCCGTCGAAACCCAGCACGCTGTGCTTGAGGTACAGCTTCACGCCCAGTTGCTTCAGCGCTTCATGTACCGGTTGCGTCAGTTCTGCGTCATAGGCCGGCAGAATCCGGTCCTGCGCCTCGACCACGCTGACGTCGGCGCCGAGCTTGCGATAGGCAATGCCCAATTCCAGGCCGATGTAACCACCGCCGACCACGACCAGGCGTTTTGGCACGGACGTCGGCGCCAGCGCTTCGGTGGAGGAGATGATCGGCGCGCCAATCGGCAGGATCGGCAGGTTGACGCTGGTCGAACCGGTGGCCAGCACCAGATGCTCGCACTGGATTCGCGTATCGCTGACTTCCACGGTTTTGCCATCGATGATTTTCGCCCAGCCATTCACGACCTGGACCTTGTTCTTCTTCAGCAGCGCAGCGACGCCAGTGGTCAGGCGATCAACGATGCCGTCCTTCCACTCAACGCTTTTGCTGATATCCAGGGTCGGCGCGGCAACGCTGATGCCGAGCGCTGAATGCTGACTGTGATGCTGCGTCTGGTGGAACTGCTCAGCCACATGAATCAGCGCTTTTGACGGAATGCAGCCGATATTCAGGCAGGTGCCGCCCAACGATTGGCCTTCGACCAAAATGGTCGGGATACCCAGTTGCCCGGCGCGGATCGCGGTGACGTAACCGCCGGGGCCGCCGCCGATGATCAGCAGCGTGGTGTTCAGAGATTGCATTCCATTACTCCACAAACAAGGTAGCGGGTTGTTCGAGCAAGCCACGGATGGCCTGAATGAAGAGCGCCGCATCCATGCCATCGACCACGCGGTGATCGAAGGAGCTGGAGAGGTTCATCATCTTGCGGATCACCACTTGGCCTTTGACCACCATTGGCCGCTCGACGATTTTGTTCACGCCGACGATGGCCACTTCCGGCAGGTTCAGCACCGGCGTGCTGACAATACCGCCCAACGCGCCGAGGCTGGTCAGGGTGATGCTCGAGCCGGACAGTTCATCGCGGCTGGCCTTGCCATTGCGCGCGGCGTTGGCCAGGCGCGAGATCTCGGCGGCGCTGTCCCACAGGCTGCGCGCTTCGGCGTGACGCACGACTGGCACCATCAGCCCGACATCGCTTTGCGTGGCGACACCGACATGCACCGCGCCGAGGCGGGTGATGACTTGCGCTTCGTCGTCGTAACGGGCGTTCATCTGCGGGAAGTCGCGCAGGGCCACAACCAGCGCGCGAACGAGGAACGGCAGCAAGGTCAACTTGCCACGACTGGCGCCGTGCTTTTCATTCAGATGCGCGCGCAGTTCTTCGATCGCGGTGACGTCGATTTCCTCGACGTAGCTGAAATGCGCGGCACGCTGAGTAGCATCCTGCATGCGTTGAGCGATCTTGCGGCGCATGCCGATCACTTGAATCTGTTCTTCGTCGTTGCGTTGGGCGTAAGCGGCAGCTGGCGCCGAAGCGTTCGACTGACCTTGCGCCAGATAAGCCTCGAGGTCTTCGTGTAGCACACGCCCGGCCGGGCCGGTGCCGCGGACCAGACGCAACTGGATGCCCAGATCCAACGCGTGTTTGCGCACGGCCGGCGAGGCGAGCGGGCGTTCGTCTGCTTCGCGAGCAACCATCGGGCCTTGGCAGGCTGGAGCAGGGGCAGGGTGCGGCGCGGCTGCAACAGGTTTGCTCTCCACAACGGCTTCAACTGTCGGTGCAACTGGCTCTTTCGTAACAACAGGCGCGGCGGACTCTTTAAGGTTGCCAGCCCCTTCGACTTCGATGCTGATCAGCACACTGCCGACCGCCATCACTTCACCCGGCTGACCACCAAGAGCAATCACCTTGCCATGCACCGGCGACGGAATATCGACCATCGCCTTGTCGGTCATCACATCCGCCAGCACCTGGTCTTCAACCACCAGATCGCCAACTTTGACGTGCCACTGCGACAGTTCTACTTCTGCGATGCCTTCGCCGATGTCCGGCATCTTGATAACGTGCGTGCCCATTCAGACCTCCATGACCCGTTTCAACGCCGCACCCACTCGGGACGGCCCTGGGAAATACGCCCACTCCTGCGCGTGCGGGTAGGGCGTGTCCCAACCGGTGACGCGTTCGATCGGCGCTTCCAGGTGATGGAAGCAGTGCTCTTGCACCAGCGACACCAGTTCGGCGCCGAAACCGCAAGTGCGGGTGGCTTCGTGAACCACCACGCAGCGGCCGGTTTTCTTCACTGACTTGACGATGGTTTCCAGGTCCAGCGGCCACAGGCTGCGCAGGTCAATGACCTCGGCATCGACGCCGGATTCTTCGGCAGCGACTTGCGATACATACACGGTGGTGCCGTAAGTCAGCACGGTCACGTCCTTGCCCGGGCGGGTGATCGCAGCGACGTCCAGCGGCACGGTGTAATAGCCGTCCGGCACTTGCGCGGCAGGGTGTTTCGACCACGGGGTTACCGGGCGGTCGTGATGGCCGTCGAACGGGCCGTTGTACAGGCGTTTCGGCTCAAGGAAGATCACCGGGTCATCGTTTTCGATGGAGGCGATCAGCAGGCCTTTAGCGTCATACGGGTTGGACGGCATGACCGTGCGCAAGCCGCACACCTGGGTGAACATCGCCTCGATGCTCTGGCTGTGAGTCTGGCCGCCGTAGATACCGCCGCCGCACGGCATGCGCAGGGTCATCGGTGCGGTGAATTCGCCGGCCGAGCGATAACGCAGACGCGCCGCTTCGGAAATGATCTGGTCGGAGGCGGGGTAGACGTAGTCGGCGAACTGGATTTCGGCGACCGGGCGCAGTCCGTAAGCGCCCATGCCAACGGCCACGCCGACGATGCCGCTTTCCGAAATCGGCGCGTCGAACACGCGCGAGGTGCCGTACTTGGTCTGCAGGCCTTCGGTGCAGCGGAACACACCGCCGAAGTAACCGACGTCCTGGCCGAAGACGACGACGTTGTCATCACGCTCAAGCATCACATCCATGGCCGAGCGCAGGGCCTGGATCATGGTCATGGTGGTCGTGGTCATGGCGGTTTCCAACTGAATATTGTTGTTGTGATCGTTCATGTCAGATCCCCAACTGCTGACGCTGGCGCTTCAAGTGCTCCGGCATCTCTTTGTAGACGTCTTCGAACATGGTCGCGGCGCTCGGAATCTGGCCACCGGCGAGGGTGCCGTACTGTTCGGCCTGTTTCTGCGCGGCGATGACTTCGGCTTCGAGGTCGGCGCTGACGGTGGCGTGCTCTTCCTCGGACCAGTGGCCGGCTTTGATCAGGTGTTGTTTCAGACGCGCAATCGGATCGCCGAGAGGGAAGTGGCTCCAGTCATCGGCGGGGCGGTATTTCGAGGGATCGTCGGAGGTCGAGTGCGGGCCGGCGCGGTAGGTGACCCATTCGATCATGGTCGGGCCGAGATTGCGCCGGGCGCGCTCGGCAGCCCAGGCGGAAGCGGCGTAGACGGCGTAGAAGTCGTTGCCATCGACACGCAGCGAAGCGATGCCGCAACCGACGCCGCGTCCGGCGAAGGTGGTGGCTTCACCACCGGCAATCGCCTGGAAGGTGGAAATCGCCCACTGATTGTTGACGACGTTAAGAATCACCGGCGCGCGGTAAACGTGGGCGAAGGTCAGGGCGGTGTGGAAGTCGGATTCGGCGGTGGCGCCGTCACCAATCCACGCCGAGGCGATTTTGGTGTCGCCCTTGATCGCCGAGGCCATGCCCCAGCCGACGCCTTGAATGAACTGGGTGGCGAGGTTGCCGGAAATGGTGAAGAACCCGGCGTCCTTGACCGAATACATGATCGGCAACTGGCGGCCCTTGAGCGGATCGCGCTCGTTGGACAGCAACTGGCAGATCAGGTCGACCAGCGGCACATCGCGGGCCATCAGGATGCTTTGCTGGCGGTAGGTCGGGAAGCACATATCGTCGATGTTCAGTGCTAACGCCTGGGCGCTGCCGATAGCTTCTTCGCCGAGGCTCTGCATGTAGAACGACATCTTTTTCTGCCGCTGGGCGACGACCATGCGGTTGTCGTAGATGCGCGTCTTGAGCATCGCGCGCATGCCTTTGCGCAGAATCTCGACCGGCACGTTTTCAGCCCAGGGGCCGAGGGCGTTGCCCTGATCGTCAAGCACGCGAATCAGGCCCCGCGCCAGGTCGGCGGTGTCGGCAGGTTCTACATCGATTGGAGGTTTGCGCACCGTACCGGCATCGGTCAGATGCAAGTAGGAAAAGTCGGTTTTGCAGCCGGGACGGCCCGAGGGTTCAGGGACGTGCAGGCGCAGCGGTTCATACGCTTGGGTCATGGCTTCTACGCTCGATCTTGTGAATTTCTTGTAGTGAGCTGGCAGTCATTCCGGGATGAGGAAATCTTGTCCTACAACAATCATAGGCGCGGGCAAGAAGAATATTTCTCTGTGTTTCGTTGCACTGGCGGCCATTTGCAGATAGAAAATCTGCATAAACATAAAAAACAGGTGGTTTTGTCTCATGCGCAAACTGGACCGTACCGATATCGGCATTCTCAACAGCCTTCAGGAGAACGCGCGCATCACCAACGCCGACCTCGCTCGCTCGGTGAACCTGTCGCCGACGCCATGCTTCAACCGGGTCAAGGCAATGGAAGAATTGGGCCTGATTCGTGAGCAGGTAACACTGCTTGACGCTGATCTGTTGGGGCTGCACGTCAACGTGTTCATTCACGTCAGCCTGGAGAAACAGGTGGAAGAAGCGCTGCAGCATTTCGAGGAAGCGATCTCGGATCGCCCCGAGGTCATGGAGTGCTATCTGATGGCCGGCGATCCGGATTATCTGATCCGCGTGCTGGTGCCGAGCATCCAGTCGCTGGAACGCTTCATGATGGATTTTCTGACCAAGGTGCCCGGCGTCGCCAACATCCGCTCGAGCTTTGCCCTCAAGCAGGTTCGCTACAAGACTGCGCTGCCCTTGCCGGCGAATGGATTGACGTTGGGCACCTGAGCGCTCCGGCAGACCTGACGACGGCGTGCCTGCGTATTCCCCAGCGGAATATCCCCCATGAAATCATTGGATTTTTCTTCCTGATGCTCATGGCGTAGCGTGCCATCAAGAACAAGGAGAATCCCCATGACCCAACTCGCCCTCGATCCCGCCGGCAAATTCGACAACTCCAGAGCCAATGAATACGCCAGGCAAAGTCGCATTGCCCTGGCCGGCTACGACGCCTGTCACGACCTGTCCGCCTGCATGTTGGCCGCCAGCCTCGGCCCGTCGCGCTCGGCAAAAGTGCTGGTGGTCGGTGCCGGCGGCACAGCGCAGGAAATCATCGCCATGGCCGCGCTGGAGCCAAGCTGGAATTTCACTGCAGTGGACCCTTCCGAGCCGATGCTGAGTGCCGCCACCGAGCACTTGCGCGCCAATGATCTGTTGCACAGAACCCGAGTACATCTCGGCCATGTCGAAGACTTGCCGGCAGACGCGTCCTTCGATGCCGCGACGCTGATCGGCGTGCTGCATCACTTGGGCGGCGACACGGCCAAGCAACAGATCCTGCAATCCATTCACGCCCGGCTCAAACCCGGCGCGCCGTTGATCGTCGCCGGCAATCATTACGCTTACGAAAGTCAGCCGTTGCTGCTCCAAGCCTGGAGCCAGCGCTGGCGACAGCAGGGCGCCACCGCCGAGGAGGTGCAGGCGAAACTCGGGAAGATTTTGCAGGGCGCTGATCCGCCGCACTCGGAGGCGGCGGTTCAGGCGTTGTTGCAACACGCGGGGTTCGGTGAGGCGACGCGGTTTTTCAGTAGTCTGTTCTGGGGCGCCTGGCTGACATGCAGGGTGGCTTGAGCCGCGCCGTTTGCCTATGCCTCCGTCCAGTCCAGTGCTGCGGTTTCGCGCCACTTCACATGGGTGATGCCGTAGCGCTCGGCCTGGGGTTTGGAAACGACTTTCAACGGCGGTTTGCCCGGTTTTGGAATCGGCGCAATACCGGCGTCACAGCTCGCCCAATGCCAAGCGTCGGCGTTGCGCATACTCTTGGCGCGGATGACGAATGATTTTGGCTGGTCGTGCAGTTTGTATTCGATGACGAAAATATCGGTGCTACGCATGAGTTCCTCCTTACGCTCATACGTAAATGATTTTGTCCGACAAAAAAAATTCAAAGGATTTTCTGGCCAGGTGATCAGCGACACAAAACGCTCTGGAACGCGGTTCTCCAAGGATTCTCAGGAGCCGAGAACCTGCTTGACGATCAATGCATAGGTGCCGCCGGGGTGCGCGGCCCGGCGCGTCTCGCCACGTTGCGCCTGGTGGCCTCGCAGGCCCGCGATCTCGCTGGACAACGCGCGTCTGTATCGCGACCTCGCCGAGCGCGAAGCGCAGATCCGCCGGCTGGTCCCCGCCAACATCATCGTTTGGAGCGTGGAAGGGCAAATCATCGAGGCCAACGACGCGTTCCTGCGCATGGTCGGTTTCACCCGTGACGAGTTGCTTTCGGGCGGTGTGCATTGGCGTGACATGACCCCGCCGGCGATGTGCGCCAACAGCGATGTCGCCACCGGGCTGGGCATGGGGTTGTCGATCTGCCGCACGATCATTGAAAGTCACGGCGGACGGTTGTGGGCCGAGCGCAGTGAGCCGAGGGGCGCGCGGCTGGTGTTTGAGTTGCCGCGTTGCCTGGATCAATAACCCGGCTATCCGGGCGTCGCACCCGGGTGCGTCTCAATCGCTTGCTGAGCGTCGAAGAACTGGCCGAGGTGGTGCACCTGAGCCCGGCAATTCACCCGCGTATTCAGTATTAGGCGACCAGTGTCTACGAAAAAATATTGATCCCCATCCTGCCTATCAGGAATACGAGCAGGATCAGGAAAAAAACTCTGATGAAACTGCTTCCATAACGTAATGCCAGAAAGACACCGGTCAGTGCGCCGGCCATATTGCATAAGGCAATCACGCCGCCAATCGCCCACAAGACGTTACCGGAGGGGATAAAAAAAATAAGCGCAGCGCTGAACGTCCCCAGATTGACCAGTTTTGCAGAGGCTGATGCATTGAGGAAATCAAAGCCAAAGACCTTGACGAAGATAAACAGCAGCAGGCTGCCACTGCCCGGGCCGAAGACACCATCGTAGAAACCGATCAGACTGCCAAAGAAAACTCCAAGGCAAATATCTTTCGTTCCGAAGTGTCGGCCTTGGCCTGCCAAACCAAGTTTTTTCTCCATAAACGTGTAGATAGCCATGACTATCAATATGCAAAAGACAACGATCTCCATCAATCTTTTAGGGACAAGGGATACTGAGAGAGCGCCGAGAAAAGAAAATAAAAAAGCGCCGAGCATGGTCGGAAGCATTAAATTCCAGCGGATTTTTATGCGCTTCAAGTAACCCGATATTGATGAAATATTGCCTGCCAGAACGGCCAGTTTGTTGGTGCCGAAAATGGTGGCAAGACTGTACTGCGGTAGAGCATGTAGAAGTGCTGGCACCTGAACCAGGCCTCCGCCACCGACCGCAGCGTCTATCAGGCCACCACAGAACGCGAAGAAACCCAGCGCAAGAACAGCGTGTTCAACATTCATGCGATAGATCCCTGCGGAACGTCATTTTAGCCGGAAGGTTCATGAGTCGCTCGTGGTCTTATATTGAATATCGTTAAAACATGCCGATCATTCTTCAACTTCAAGTTGCGAGAGTTTTATCGGCATGTTTTGTCAGTCAACAGATGTCAAGAGGTCATAATCCGATGCATGGCGGAGAATGCATTGCCGACTCTTTCATTGTAATTGAGCATGATGCCCTTCAGGCGCGCAGGTTTGAATTCCAAACCTACCGTCCGACCGTAAGCTTGCGCGGCCGCCAAGGCATGCAATCCGTGTTTATTCTCAACTTCACCGGAGTGGCCCATTACGTAGCCTTTGGCGTTACGCAGGCTCTGCGTGTTTGTTCTCAAGAATGGATTGGCAGCGAGGAGCTTTGCTTCAATATATTGAGCGATGAAATTGTATTCACGACCATTCCAGAGTTCTGATGCGATTGAAACCATCATCGCATCCATAATTGAAGATCTGTGTTCCTGAGAATTTAAAGCCGTTTTATGCTTGGCGACCCCGGTGTTGTATAGGAAATCCGCGAAGTCATTACATTCAGCAATTTTGAATTGTTCCTCAACCCAGGCTGACGCACCAAAAGCTGCAGTCATGTAGTTGTACATTCCGTCATGGCCCTGATGTCCAAGACCGAAATCATCTTTCGCCACTTCATGCATATGCGCCATGACATTGTGGTAACCCTCACGTCTGTCGGGAGATACCGATATCGCATCCGCCGACAGGCGCATGATGATTTTTGCCGAGACGAGGCTGGTGGTTTTATGGGTTTCATTCCACCCATTGAAAAAGCTTAATACCGACGAATCTATTGCTGGTTTTTCGAGAAACGCCCTGAATGCGCTTTCAGCCGCCAGTTGCGCGTCTTGCGTGATGGAATGATTGAGTACCTCAAGCATGGCGTCCTGTACCTCAGCAACGTTCCCGACGCAGGCCAGCAAAGGTTGACGCCGTTGGTTTTCTTCTAAGGTACGTCCGGGAATTTTCAAGTTGCGTATGTGCCTGGGCAGGGCCTGGATAAATGTCTCGCCAAGTTCTTGCATGGATTTATGTTCAAGCGGTTCCAAACGGCTCTGTGGCGATGCTGAGCTCATGATGTGTCCTTCTCCCTAAAGACCTATGAATGTTTGGTTTTAACGCACTTTTCGCCTTGCAGCGGCGAAATTAGCCCAGTTTGTTGGTCTCCGACAAGTGACTTATACTCACCCGATCATTCATTTTTAATGAGTATATGTATGGAGTTTTCGCAACTGGTCATGTTCAAGGCAGTAGCCGATCTGGGCAGTATCGTTCGTGCCTCGGAACGATTGCATTGCGTGCCGTCCAACATCACCAACCGCATCAAGCTTTTGGAGCGTGAGCTTGGAGTTGACCTGTTTATAAGGAAAGGCAGAGGTTTGATCATCAGCCCTTCAGGTCGGCTTTTTCTCGGCTATACCAACAAAATCCTTTCTTTGTGCGAAGAATCGCAACGAGCGCTTGATCCGCTGTCAGCTCCTTCGGGAGAACTCAGGATTGGTGCCATAGAGTCATCCGCTACCGGCCGGTTACCCAAAGTGCTATCCAGGTTTCATCAACTCTACCCGGCTGTACAAATGCAATTCAGCACTGGCGATTGGTCACAATTATCCGCCGAAGTGGTCAACTACACATTGGACGGGGCAATAATTGCCGTCAGGCCAGAACATCCGGACATCGAGAGTCTGGAGATCTATGAAGAGGATCTAGTGGTGATTGCCTCGCCGTCCGCGGGGGTGATAAACCAGCCAGAGGACCTGCACGGTGTGGATTTATTCATGTGGCCTGAAGGATGTCCCTACAGAAAGGCTTTGCTAACCTGGCTGGAGCGGTACAAAGTTTTCAACCCGATAACAAGCATAGCCAGTTATGGCACCATCCTTGGCTGCGTAAGTTCAGGCGCCGGTATTTCGTTGGTGCCGAGAGGCATGTTTGAACAGTTCCGCCAGCTCGGCGGTATTCAAGGATTCTTCTTCAATGACTTAAAGCCTGTGCAGAATTATTTTATCTGGAACAGGCACGTTGAATCTCATCGCGCAAAAGACAAGTTTGCCGATTTGCTCAAGGAAGAGTTCAAGGTTTGAGTAGTGGGCGGCAGTTGGCCCTATCCTGCAAAGTTCGCCTGCACTCGCCATTCAGCACAAGGGACCGAGCGCTTACAGAGACCACTGATAGGCTCTCGCAACCATGGTCATTGGATTGAAATAAATGAATCTGGAAGCGCAACTGCGGGATCTGATTGCTGAAGATCCCGTCCGCATGCACATCCTGCGCATAGTCAGAGATCTCAACTTGCCGGACTGCTGGGTTGCCGCAGGTTTTGTGCGCAGCCTGGTTTGGGATCATCTGCATCAGCGCCAACCTTCGCCGTTGCCCGAGGACATTGATGTCGTATGGTTTGACACAGCATGCGCCAGTGCGCAAACAGACCTGGCCGTGGAGGTAGAGCTTGCAGCACTGTGCAGCGGCTTGAACTGGTCGGTGAAAAACCAGGCACGCATGCACCAGCGGAACGCCGATGCGCCTTATGGGGCGGTTGCCGATGCAATGACGTTCTGGCCGGAAACTGCTACGGCAGTAGGGGTCAGGCTTGATCGGCATGGTGCGATAGAGGTTTCGGCGCCGTTGGGGCTAGAGGATTTGTTTGCGCTGAAAGTGCGGCCAACCGCCCGATTTGAAAGTGATAAAAACGCGGTGTTTGTGGAGCGCATGCAATCGAAGAGATGGCTCGAGATCTGGCCGAAGTTGACGCTCGTAACGCAGGGTTGATGCCACCCCGATGGATCATTTAAACCGATAAGGAAATCTTTATGCATCCCGACAAGGCCTGTCCTGTTGTGCTTTGTTTCGCACAGCGCCCGCGAATCCTGCTGTTTCGACATCCACAGGCCGGGGTGCAGTTAGTAAAAGGAACCATTGAGCGCGGAGAAACACCCGCCCAGGCCGCTTTGCGAGAATTGGCGGAAGAGTCCGGTATTGAGAATGCGACAATCGCGCAGGATTTGGGATGCTGGGAGTCTGGCCACCACGGACAAGTCTGGTCGTTCCAACTTTGCGAGGTGCGTGAGCCACTGCCAGAGCGATGGTTTCACCAGACACTGGATGATCAAGGGCATGTTTTCGAGTTTTTCTGGGCCTCGCTCGATGAGTTACCGTATGACGATTGCCGTCCTGTGTTTCGTCGAGCGCTGGGATTTTTGGATGAGATTTTGAAGTATCAAGGACAACGAGGGGCAGACGACTGAGGAGCTAAATGGAAATCAACCGGCTGCTTAAGAAGCGACAGTTGAATGTGCAGGAACAGAATGCCGTGACTGCCCACCGCCTGATGACGAACGCAAGATTCTGGCGTAATGCCGGTCTTCCCATTGCCTTGGCTGGTTATGGTGAAAGCCAGGGCATCGACTGGGCGGGCACCGTGGTACTTGAACTGGAAGTCGATTTCCCCGGCATGCCAAGGCTGCATGGCTTGATCCTGAATCAGGCAGAACGGTTCATAGCCTTTGAAATTGACACCGACATCGACCACCAATGTGTGAACGCTGTGGAGCGATGGGAAGATGTAACTGAAATTCAGAACCATGCAGTTTCCCAGCGCGGCACTGGTAAAGGTTTCGCTTTAATTGCTCTTCAGGTCAGACGGGAAATTTCAGGATCGTGATAGGCAAGGATCGCCGGGAACCTCAGCACAATCCCCTTGTAGGAGTGAGCCTGCTCGCGATGACGCCAGCCCATTTACCGCCACATAAACAAAAAATCCTCAGCCTGTTTAGCCACAAACACCAGACTCAGAACGCCGGCGGAATTCTTACGAACAGAGCTGAAGGTTACTGCGATTTATCTCTACAAGGGTGAAATAGGAAGCTATGCCCAGATAGACCTCGAGAGCCTGCAATTCTGCTGATCCGGTATCGAGCCGGCGGCGATAAGCAGGACTCGCCAACCAAGAGTCCCGCCATCACAACCCCTCAAACCTCAAACCTCAAACCTCAGCCTTCACCCCAACCTTCACCGTCGCCTTCCGATACGTCAGCAAAACAATCCCGCTCACCACAATCACTCCACCCACGATCTGTCCTCTGCTTAGCATCTGATCCAGCACAATCCAGCCCATCAACAACGTCGCCAGTGGTTCGATGTTCATCACCGGGGCATTGCGCGGCATGTCCAGTCTGGGGACGGAGATGAACAACACAATGAAGCCGGTCCCATAGAGCACGACCAGCGTGGCGAGGGCCAACCAGCCGGTTGAGGTGGCGGGGAGGTTGAGTCCGCCGGGGAGGGCGCCGGTCAGGCCGGCCAGGTTGACGCTGCTGAAGACGATGAAGATGGTCAGCAGGCTGCGCACCGAGCCGCGCACTTGCGACAGTTTGTGATCGGTGATCCACAGCGCGCAGGCGAAGACGCTGGCGGCGCAGAAGGCGAGTGTGACGCCCAGCAACCATTCCGGGCCGACGCTGGCGCTGTCTGACAGACGTCCGGGGACGTCCAGCACGAATACCAGCCCGACAAGGATCAAGCCCATCAACATCGCGGTGCGCGCGCTTGGTCGTGGGCCGCCCAGCGCCCAGGTCAGCAAGGCGAGCAGGATCGGAAATACGTTGGCCACCAGCAGCGCCAGAGCGACCGGCACTCGTGCGACAGCGGAGTAGAGGCAGAGGCTCTGCGCAGTAATCAGCAGGCCCAACAACAGTTGCCAACGCCACGCGCCCGTCGGCAGACGCAGGCTTTGCCGCTGCCACAGGACGAGAATGGCAAGCACCAGCAAGGTCCCGCCCGAGCGCATCAGAATTGCCAGCAGCACACCCGCGCCGTCATCAAAAGCCACCCGTGCCGCGACGTGGTTGCCGGCGAACGCACAACCCATGCACAACAGAATGATTACGGCGAGATAACGGGGGAAGGGTGGCGGTACGGTTGGCGCAAACTCAGGACGGGACATGGCAGATCTCAAAAATGATAGCCACTCGGGGTGGCTCAGGTTTTTATTATGTTGTCGTACAACTGCCCGATTTGTACCGTAATCGAGCAGACGCGGCAAGCTCGAAAGGCTTGATAAGCCGCTTAGGCGTGACGCTGTTTGAGTTTCAGAGGTCGTATAACTTGCTTGCTAAGCCCGAGCATCGAGTCGAGTCGCCCACCCATCCTCTCGAGCCTGACCGACCAGAAAATCCACAAACGCCCGGGTTTTGGCCGGCAACAGTTTCTGGCTGGAAAAGTACAAATAGATCTGCCCCGCATCGACATACCAATCCGGCAAAACCCTTTCCAGCGTACCGTCCTGCAGATGAGGCAAAACATCCGGAACTGCCAACAGCGCAACCCCCAATCCCAGTCGCGCGCACTGACACAGCGCTTGTGGATCGTTGACCAACAGGCGCGGCTTCAACTCCAAAGGCGCTCGTTGCCCGTCGCGCCGTTGCAGCATCCAACTGCGCACCTTGCCGGTCTGTACCGAGCGCATGGCCAGGTGATCGAGCGTCGACAGTTCTTCAATGTGCCGGATGCGCTGGTGTCCCGAGAGGTACTCTTTTGATGCCACCAGAATCAGATGCGCCGGCGCGATGGCCCTGGCCACCACACCTTGCGCCAACTCGATGCCGCCGCCGATGGCCGCATCAAATCCATCTGCGATGAGATCGACCTGGCGATTGTCGACGTGCCATTCAGGGGTCACGGCGGGGTATTGCTTGAGAAACTCGGGCATCAGCGGCAGCAGAAAATCCCTGGCGAAACCGGGTGCTGCGCTCAGACGCAAAAGCCCTGAAGGCTCTCCAGCATTGCCGGCCACATCGGCGATCGCCGCCTGAACGCTCTCAAGTCCCGAACCGACGTTGGCCAAAAAGCGCTCTCCCGCCTCGGTCAGCGTGAGTTTGCGCGTGCTGCGCTGAAACAAGCGTACGCCGAGGTTGGCCTCCAGCTGCGCGACATTGCGACTGACCGCTGCTGGAGTCAGGCCCAGGCGTCGCGCGGCCGCAGAGAAGCTTCCCGCCTCGGCGCTGCGCACGAATGAGAGCAAATTGCCTAACGTTTCCATCCGTGCACCTTCAACTGATGATTGAAAGTGATTCTAGGTGGCTTCCACTACTGATGGAAGATCAAAAGGCGTCTCATAGCCTTATCAACTTCAACCACCCAGAGGCTCGACCATGAACACATCCACGCTTCCACTGACCGGCAAAATCGCCATCGTTACCGGTGGCTCACGCAGCATCGGCGCCGCAATCGCCAAGCGGCTCGCGGCAGACGGCGCAACCGTCGCCATCACCTACAACGCATCGCCAGATCGCGCCGCAGCGGTCGTGCAGCAAATCGTTGCGGCGGGCGGCCAGGCTGTGGCGCTGGCGGCCGATGCGGGCAATCCCGAGGCTGTACGTGCAGCGATTGCCGAGGTTGCACAGCGTTTTGGCAAGATCGACATTCTGGTCAATAACGCTGGTATCAGCCTGCTCGGTGCCCCGGAGGACATCGCCTTAGAGGACTTTCAACGCATCCTTGCGGTGAACGTTACCGGCGTCTTCGTCGCCACTCAGCAAGCACTCAAACACATGGGGCAGGGCGGTCGGATCATTCACATCGGCAGTTCGATGGTGCAATACGCTGCGTTCGCTACCGCCTCCGTCTACACCCTGAGCAAAGGTGCGCTGACCGGTTTCAGTCGTGGACTGGTGCGCGATCTGGGGCCGCGCGGCATCACTGTGAACACCGTCCATCCCGGCCCGACCGACAGCGACATGAACCCGGCCGACGGGCCTATTGCGGACTTCCTACGCCCGAACATCGCCATGGGGCGGTACGGCGAGGGCAAGGATGTTGCCAGCGCGGTGGCGTACCTGGCCAGTGCAGAGGCAGGGTTTGTCACCGGCGCAGAATTAATCGTCGACGGCGGCTTCACAGCGTAAGGAGAGCATCATGACTATCAGCATCATTGGTACTGGCTCCATTGGCGCCGCCATCGCTCGGTTGCTCGTCAACGCGGGCCTGCCGGTCAGCCTGGCCAACAGTCGCGGGCCGCAAAGTCTTGCTGGCGTTGTCAGCGAATTGGGCCCACTCGCGCAAGCCGTAACCGCTCGGCAGGCGAGTCAGGCGGACGTCGTCTTTCTGGCGGTGAACTGGTCGAAAATCCCCGACGCGGTGCGCGATCTCGGGCCTTGGGATGGGCGCATCGTGATCGATGCCAACAACCCGATCGAGGCGCCACTGTTCAAGCCGTTCGATCTGGGCGGCCAGCCGTCTTCGCAAGTGGTGGCGCAGATGCTGCCCGGTGCGCACGTAGTCAAGGCCTTCAACCATTTGCTCGCGGCTCTGCTGACCGATCCCACCGCCGAGGGCGGCAAGCGTGTGCTGTTTTATTCCGGTGAAGATGCCGCGAGCAAAACCAAGGTTGCAGAGCTGATCACTCAACTGGGTTTTTACGGCATCGATCTGGGCGGTGTGCAGCAGGGAATGCTTGCGCAGTTTCCGGGCGGACCTTTGCCAGCCTTGAACCTGGTCAAACATGGTTAACCGCTGAGCCCGCGCAACCGGGCTTCACATCTCAATCGAGGATTAAAAAATGTCTGGCTCAGATTCGCGAAATGTCAACGAAGTGGAAAACTACGACGCCTTGCTGCGGGCCAACCTGCAGCGCGTGTTCAACGAGCGCGATGCACAGCGGCGCGTGGCAGCGGTGCAGGAGCTTTTTGCAGATACACCAACAATGTACGAACCGACGGGCATCGTCACTGGGCAGGCGGCGATTTCAGAAGTGGCCGGTGCGTTGCTGGCTCAGTTCGGGCCGGACTTCGAGTTTGTTCCGGAGGGGCCGGCGGTTGGGCACCACGGGTTGGGTTACCTGCGCTGGCATGCGGGCCCGAGCGCTGGACCGGTTGTCGTCAGTGGCGTCGATGTGGCAGAAATCAAAGCGGGAAAAATCGTGCGGTTGTGGGTATTGCTGGACCCGGCTTGAAGTTCAACCGCAGCGGGGAGACGCTCTCGTATTGGAAGTCGCTCAGGCGTCTCACGCACGAGCGCATATACTCGCTGAGGCGCTTTCGCTGCGAACTCCCAAAGAGACCTGTCAGGGCAGACGATGATCGACAGAACGGACCCCCCAAATGAATCGGCCAGCGACGAGACGCTGGGTGCCACGCAACCGGTAACTGCGCTGAATTTGCGTTGGCTGATTCTCTCACTGGTACTGCTGTCTGTTCTGGCGACGTTGGGCAACAGCCTTGTCACGGCCTACCGCGTGCAGCGCGATGCCTTGGTTGATCATGCCCTGCAGTCGAACAGCGCCTATGCAGCGAAGGTCGCTTCGAGTCTCGCTGAATTCATTCATTCAGCACAGAACCATCTTCGTTACAGCGCCAGTGAATTGGGCCAGGCCTGGGGTGACCCCAGCGTCATGCGCGCCGAAGCGCTGCGCCTGCAAAAACAGGATGCCGATTTCAACTCGATTGCCATAATCGATAGTACTGCCAAGGTGCTGGAAGCGTACCCGGATACCCTGCAAATCAACGGTTCAACGCTGCGTTCGGATGCCATTCTCAAAGCTATCGAGGCGAGGCGGCCGTTCATCAGTTCCGCGTATACATCCGCCGCCGGCAATCTCGTCGTATTTATCTCCGAACCCGTCTACGACTCTGCTGAGCGTTACGTGGGCATCATCGGCGGCTCGGTTTATCTGCGCGAAGACAACGCACTGCACACCTTGATCAGCCGCCATTTTCACCACGAAGGCACCTTTGCTTTTGTAGCAGATCAGGATCGGCAACTGCTTTTTCACCCTGAGGCGGCGCGCATTGGCGACACCCTGGGCTGGAGCAAAACCGTCGACGCCGCGTTGCGTGGCGAGAGCGGCGCGATGAGCGTACGTAACTACAAAGGCGTACCCATGCTCGCCGGGTACGCTCAGGTGCCGGGCGCTGGCTGGGCCGTGGTCGCGCAGCAGCCGCGCGAGGTCAGTCTGGCGCCGCTGAACACCTTGATGCGCGATGTGCTGCTGGGAATGCTGCCTGCCGCCCTGATCGGCTTCGTACTGATCTGGTTCGGCACCTTGCTGATCTGTCGCCCGCTCAATCAGCTGTCGCGTATTGCCCGGCAGTTGTCAGCGCCGCAGGCCAGTGAGCAACTTCGCCACGTCAAGGCCTGGTATCACGAGGCGTTTTCCATCCGCCAGGCGATGCTTGCCGGCGTGCAGTTGTTGCAAGCGAAGCTGGGTCACCTGAACCAGCAGGTGCTGACCGACGCCATGACCGGGCTGGCCAATCGCAGAGCCATGGATGAGGAGTTGCGCCGCCTTGAGCGCAGCGGTCAGCCATATTCGGTGTTATCGCTGGACATCGACCATTTCAAAACGGTTAACGACACCTTCGGCCACGACAAGGGTGATCTGGCGATCAAACAGGTCGCGCATACCCTGCAAACCTATTCCCGCGTCGGCGACCTGGCGTGCCGAGCCGGAGGAGAGGAATTCTTGCTGATTTTGCCGCAGACCGATGTCGGGTCAGCCAGTGCCATCGCTGAGCGGATTCGTCAGGCCATTGCGACCAGTGATATTCCGACCGTAGGGCGCATTACCGCTTCGATCGGCGTGGCAACGTGTGAACACTTGCCGACTACTGCAGAAATCGTCCTGAAGAAAGCCGATGAATGCCTCTACCGCGCCAAACAGGGTGGACGCAATCGAGTGGAATCGTATCTGTCGATGGCCTCAAGCAATTGCGATGAGACTACAAATTGATCCACGTCACGGGGCTTTCAACTAATCGGCAGAGTTGTTGATTCTGCTTCGATTCCAAGCTAAAAGCAGCGGTAGGTGCCGCGCAAACGGCGCGTCCAGCAGTCGCGATGACGCGTCACGGGCCAACTCATTCGGGCGGTGAAATGAAGCGTTCAAAGATCATGCGGCGGGGAATAATGCTGACGGCCCTTGCGATGATCGTCCCGTTGGGCATGACCCTCGCGGCTGGCTGGATGCTGTCGATCTACGCGGCGCACGACCGCCTGCAGACGCTCGCCGCGATTGCCAACGATCGCGCCAGTCAGACATTCGCGCAGGCCTCCCAAGCGCTGAAGAGCATGGCCATTACTGACCTCGAACCCTGCTCGCCACAAGCCATCGAGCAGATGCGCATGATTGCCATCAATACCTTTTCGGTCGAGACGGTGGGCTATGAAGAGGATGTGTTTGCCTGCACGTCATGGGGCGCCACGCCGCCGCGGACGAATAAATGGGCGGAGGATTTCGTCACTGACGACGGGGTGAAGGTGTCCGTCGATGCGCGCGATGACAACGAGCTGATCAAACCGATGCTGGCATTGCAGTTTGCTGCGTTCAACGTGCTGGTCGACCCGGAACAGTTTCGCGAAGTCGTGCTGGATGAAGGCGTCAGGCTGGCCGTCGGCACACGTCAGGGCCGCTTGCTCGGCCCGGCGGACCCGAACATGGCGAGTTTCCTCGCCTTGGTGCATGAGGGGCCTACGCATGGCCTCAAGGACGGTTTTCTCTACACGCTGGTGGCCCAGGGCAACTTCACCGTAATCGCCGCAATCCCGCGACAGGAACTGTTGCGCAGCCTCGGGCAACACGTCCTTTATCTGCTGCCGATCGGTCTTGTCATCACCCTGGGCTTGGTCATTGCGAGCCTGCGCTGGTGGCGACGCAAGCTGTCCCCGCTGGCGGCACTGGAGCGCGCGGTGCAGCGCCAAGAGTTCGTGGTTCATTACCAGCCGATCATTGAAATCGAAACCCGGCGCTGTGTCGGCGCCGAAGCCTTGATCCGCTGGCGCAAACCCAGCGGCACGCTGGTCTACCCGGACGTGTTCATCCCGCTGGCCGAATCCAGTGGATTGATCGAAGCGATCACTGACCAAGTGGTCCATCGTGTATTCGCAGACCTTGGCGCCATGCTCGCCAGTGACCGTTCGCTGCACGTGGCCTTGAACCTGGCCGCCGCCGATGTGAGCTCCGGCCGACTGATACCGACTTTATTGACTGAAAGCCAACGCCTCGACGTGCTGCCCGCGCAGATATGGCTTGAAGTGACAGAGCGCAGCCTCGTCGATCTGGCGTTAGCGAAAATAACGCTGGAGCGCGCACGAAGCGCTGGGTTTGTAGTTGCGCTGGATGACTTCGGCACTGGCTATTCGAGTTTGCAATATCTGCAGCAATTACCGCTGGACGTGCTCAAGATCGACCGATCCTTTGTTGAGCAGATCAGCGAAGCAGAGGAGCAGACCTTGCTGGTCACTCACGTCATTCAGATGGGCCACGCGCTGCGGCTGACACTTGTTGCTGAGGGCGTCGAGACCCCGGCGCAGCTCGACTTCCTGCACGCCAGCCAGGTGCGCTATGCACAAGGATGGCTGTTCGCGAAAGCCATGGAATGCGCACAGTTCCAACAGCTCTATCTGGACGGTCGGCCTTGCACCGACGCGCGCATTCTCCAGGACCCGATTGTTTCCTGAAAGAAATGAGTCAAAAAAATCGCATTGACATATCGAAAAATCTCGATATCCTCGGCGCATGGAACTGATCGAAATCTTCAAAGCCCTCTCGAACCCGACGCGCCTCAAGATCCTTGAAGGCCTGAAGGATCCCGTCAAGAACTTCCCCCCGCAGGATGAGGGTGACGTTTTTGTCGAGGGCGTCTGCGTCAGCAGCATTCAGGAAGGTATCGGCCTGTCGCAGTCGACGGTGTCGAGTTATCTGGCCACGTTGCAGCGGGTGGGGCTGGTTGAAGTGCGGCGCATCGGTCAATGGACCTACTACAAACGCAATGAGGCTGCTATCAGCGCGCTTGCAGAGATCATAGGGAAAGAGCTGTAAATTTTTTTACTACAGGATATCGAGAATTCTCGATATCCCTCTTTATCGATACGAGGTTTTGCCATGAAAGCGATGATTCTGAAATCCTTCGGCGGTCCTGAATCGTTCGAACTCAACGACGTTCCAAAACCGGTTCCGCAAGCGGGCCAAGTGCTGGTCCGAGTGCACGCCACTTCCATCAATCCGCTGGATTATCAGGTTCGGCGCGGCGACTATCCCGACCTGGTGCCGCTGCCAGCCATTACCGGCCACGACGTATCGGGCGTGGTCGAGGCTATCGGGCCGGGCGTCAGCGCCTTCGCACCTGGCGACGAGGTCTGGTACACCCCGCAGATATTCGACGGGCAGGGCAGTTATGCCGAATACCACGTCGCATCCGAAAACATCATCGCCAGAAAGCCTGCGTCGCTGAGCCACCTCGAGGCTGCCAGTCTGAGTCTGGTCGGCGGCACGGTTTGGGAAGCGCTGACCGTGCGCGCCGTGCTTCGCGTTGGCGAAAGCATTCTGATCCACGGTGGCGCGGGCGGGGTGGGGCATGTGGCAATTCAGGTGGCCAAGGCCATGGGCGCCAGAGTGTTCACCACCGTGCGCGAGGCCAACGCCGAGTTCGTCCGCAGCCTGGGCGCTGATGTGGTGATCGATTACACCCAAGAGGATTACGTCGAAGCGATCATGCGCGAAACCGCCGGGCATGGCGTTGATGTGGTGTTCGACACCATCGGCGGCGATACCCTGTCCCGCAGCGCCGACGCGCTCGCCCAGCTTGGCCGCGTCGTCTCGATCGTCGACATTGCGCAGCCGCAAAACCTCGTCCAGGCCTGGGGCAAGAACGCCAGCTATCACTTCGTCTTCACCCGGCAGAATCGCGGCAAGCTCGATGAACTGAGCGCGTTGGTCGAGCGCGGTCAGCTGCGGCCACACGTTGGCGCCGTCTATTCCCTCGCCGATATCCCGCTCGCCCACGCCCGACTCGAGAGCGGCAACAACGGTCTGCTGGGAAAAATCGCCATCGCCGTCGAGCCTTCGCTCATCGTCTGAATCCGCTCACTGATTTTGGAGAAACATCATGGTCTACGAGATCGCTGTGCTGCCCGTTCACCCGCAACAGACTGAAGCCTTTCGACGGGCATTTGCCGAAGTCGAACCGTTGCTCACTCGCGCCAAAGGTTACGGCGGCCACTTGCTGGCGCAAGGTATTGAAACCCCCGAGCAATTCAATTTGATCGTGCGCTGGCGGTCACTTGAGGACCACTCGCCGGGGTTTGAAGAAAGTGAAGACCACCAGCGGTTCATGCAGGGACTGGAGGATTATTTTTCGGCGGAACCGAGGGTGTATCACATTGAGGGTGGTGCTTTTCCGGGTGGCGACTTGAGCGTTGCGGGCAGTGGTTCAAGTACAGATAGCTGAGTGTTCTGATGGCTTTCGTCACAAGTGGCTGGTTCTGGCCGGGCTTCGCTTGTGACGAACTGCCATTTTCGCTGCGCTTTGGCCTGTTCATACGACAGGGGTGGCAGGCAGAATGCACCTCTTTTACATAGCTCTCGAACTGTTGCCACACCAAGGAAGGCCACTTGAACCACGCCACTTTCCACGCTTCCCCGCGCCCTCAAATCTGGCCCGCCGCTCTGTTATTCGCGCTGGCAACTCTAGTCATAACCGGTTGTTCGCGATCCCACTCTCCAAGGCCGGTGGAGCGCGATCCTTGTCTGGATGCCGGTCCAGTAAATACAACGGCCCATCACAAATGCGTGAGCGAGCGGGAAGAGCGCATCGCTGAAGCGCTCCGAATACTGCTCAGTGATGATCCGGCCGACCACCGGCAAGTGGCTGCGCCAGGCGACAGCGATTTTCAACCGTCTGATTTTCCTGACGACCCGATGCCAGCGAGTTTTCGCATGCCTTCCAACCTGAATCTCAAGGACGCCCAGGCGTTTGCTTACAAGACTCGAATCAGCTGGAAATACGTGCCGGATCACTTCCTGCCAAGTCCAAAGGAATACGCGCGGATGATGCAAATGGACCGTCTGATCCAGGCAGCCGTCGCAACGGATGGTTCGGCAAAGTGGGGGTGCACGGTCACTGGCGGACAACGCATGGAGTGGGTTTTCTACACGCTGGACGACGCGGCCTTTGTCAGCCGTGTGCAGGCAGCTCTTGCCCAGACCGGGCCCTATCCGATCGAGTTCAGCAGCCGTAAACAGGTCGATGTCAGTGCTGAGGTGCAGAATGCCGAGCAAACTCGACTCACGCCCAAGCGATGCCTAGAGTAAAAACTCTCCACGCATAACCTATTGCAACGGGCTCCTCTCATAGGAAGGAGTCCGTAGCCGTGGTCGCTTCAGAGGCGTTCGTTGCGGGCGCAGCGGCCATCTCCTGCTGCGGATTACAGGCATGCGCCCGCCAGAATTCATTCTCGAAAAACTCGAGCCGATCCTGTAGGCCTTGGCTCAGGCCCTCCAGCCTGATTACTCCTCCATCACCTCGACCAAACCCCGATCCTCACCCAGGAACCCGCCGCTCTGGTGCTGCCACAACCGCGCATAGGTGCCGTTTTTCTCAAGCAACTGCGCGTGGGTGCCTTGTTCGATGATGCGGCCTTCGTCCATGACGATCAGCCGGTCCATCGCCGCAATGGTCGACAAGCGGTGGGCGATGGCGATCACGGTTTTGCCCTGCATCATTTCATCGAGGCTTTCCTGAATCGCGACTTCAACCTCGGAATCCAGCGCGCTGGTGGCTTCATCAAGCAACAGGATAGGCGCGTTTTTCAGCATCACCCTGGCGATGGCGATGCGTTGGCGCTGGCCGCCCGAAAGCTTGATGCCGCGTTCGCCGACCAGCGTGTCGTAACCGCTGTGGCCCTGCTTGTCGCTCAACTGGCTGATGAAACCATCGGCCTGGGCGTTCACTGCCGCGCGATGGATGTCCTCGTCGGTGGCGTCCGGGCGACCGTAGGCGATGTTGTCGCGGATCGAACGGTGCAACAGCGACGTGTCTTGGGTGACCATGCCGATCACGCTGCGCAGGCTGTCCTGAGTCACCTCGGCGATGTTCTGCCCATCGATGCGGATCTCGCCGCGATCAACGTCGTAGAAGCGCAGCAGCAGGTTGATCAGCGTCGACTTGCCCGCACCGGAGCGGCCGACCAGGCCGATTTTTTCGCCCGGGCGAATGTGCAGGGTCAAGCCGTCGAGCACCTGACGTTCGCCGTTGTAGTTGAAGCTGACATTGTCGAAAACCACTTCGCCACCGGCAGGCTCAAGCACCTTGGCATCCGGTGCGTCCTGGACTTTCGGGCCGCTGGTCAGCGTGGCCATGCCGTCCTGCACGGTGCCGATGTTTTCGAACAGCGACGTCATCTGCCACATGATCCAGTGCGACATGCCATTGATGCGCAACGCCATGGCGGTGATCGCCGCGACGGCGCCGGTACCGACTTCGCCCTGATGCCACAGCCACAGCGCGTAACCGCCGGCACCGATAATCAACGCCACCACCAGCGCCTGATTGACGATTTCGAACTGGCTGACCAAGCGCATCTGGCGGAAGCCGGTGAGCTTGAAATCTTCCATCGCCGCGCGGGCAAAATGCGCTTCACGCTTGGAGTGCGAGAACAGTTTGACCGTGGTGATGTTGGTGTAGGCGTCGGCAATCCGCCCGGTCATCGACGAGCGCGCATCGGCCTGCTCCTGGCCGACCTTGCCCAGACGCGGAACGAAATACACCATCGCCAGCCCGAACAAAACGATCCACGCCAAGAACGGCAGCATCAACTTCAATGCAAAGCCACCGGCCAGCGCAATGATCGCGATGAAGTACACGCCGATGCCGGGGAGGATTTCGATCAGGGTGAACAGCACCTCGCGCACCGACAACGCGGTCTGCATGACCTTCGTCGTGACCCGACCGGAAAACTCGTCGGAGAAGAACGACAGACTTTGCCGCAGCATCAACCGGTGAAAGTCCCAGCGCAGGCGCAGCGGCAGATTGATCGCGAGGATCTGGTGCTGAACCATCGTACGCAGCGCCACCAGGCCGATGCTGACCACCAGCACGATGCCGATGCCCCACAACACGCGGCTTTCCTCATCACCGGCAGCGCCGCCGGACTGCCAGGTCGAGAGCAGATCCACCACTTGCCCAAGGAAAGAAAACAGCCACGCCTCGTAGATCGACACGCTGGCGCTGAGCAGGGCGAAGGCCAGAATGTAACCGCGCGCCCCCCGGGTACAGGCCCACAAGAAGCGCATCAGGCCAACTGGCGGTGGGGGCGCCTCGTCGGGCGGGAAGGGGTCGAGCCTTTCTTCAAACAGGCGAAGCATTGCGGTCTCCGAAGTGATCAGGGTGTGGGGATTCTGCCATCTATCGGCGGCGTTGCGGGTTTCGACGCCATGTTGCAGATCAATCCTTGTGCCTTGTCTTGACCGCAGGCAGGCGCAGAAGCTCAACGCAATCCTGCCTGGCGCAACCTTTCGTCGCTGATCCAGGCCAGACGTTGCACGCTCATCAACCTCTTTGAACTCTCGCGCAAGCTGCTTCGTCATCATCTATGTGGGGGCTCGAGGCAACGTTGCCGTGTAGTCCCGTTTTTGCGTTTTCAGTCAGAAGGCGAGGGGCAACATGAATACTTCAGACAGCAGGGCAGGCTTTGAATCAGGTGATCCGAACAGCAAGCCTGGACAAGGTTTTGAACATTTGAAAGACGACGTGAATGAAGCGCTGGGCGGCGCGCGGCAACAGGCTGATGCGCAATTCGGTCAGTATCGCGACACGGCGGCCGAGCAGATCGAAGCCTTGGCGCAAGGGGCGAAAAGCTTCGTCTCGGAGCTGCAGGACAAGGACACGCTGGGCATGTCCGACTACCTGACTGACATGGCCGATTCCATGACCGGACTGGCGGGCAATCTGCGCGGCAAGAGTGCCGAGCAGTTGCTGCACGATGCGGCCGATCTGGCGCGCAGCAATCCGGGGCTATTCATCGCCGGCAGCATTGCCATCGGTTTCGGACTGTCGCGGTTTCTCAAGGCAGGGACGGCTGCGGCAGCGACGGTCAGTGCCGAACACGATCCGGCGGCGGGCTCCACCTCGACGCCACCGCCAGCCGATTACGGCGCGCAGCGGCCTTATGAATCGGCAATGCCGCCGTCGGCCCACGCCAATCCGGGACTGGCCACCGGCATCACCCCGACCTCGCCCAGTGACAGCGATCACCCTTCTGATTTTGCGGCAGCTTCCGTACCGCACGCACCTGACGCCAAAGGAGAACTGTGATGAACAGAGATGAATCTGATCTGAGCGGGGCAAGGCCCCTTGGCCAAGCGGATGACGCTTCGGTGGTCGGTCTGTTGCGACAACTGTCGCGCGAAGTTCCGGCGTTGTTCACCAAGGAGCTGGCGCTGGCCAAAGCCGAACTGCAGAACAGCCTCAGCACGCTGAAGGCAGGCATCGGTGCGGTTGCCGGTGGTGCGATCGTGTTTCTCGCTGGCTTCATCATTCTGCTGATGTCGGCGGTGTACGGCCTGAGCATGTTCATGGCGCCGTGGCTGGCCGCGCTGATCGTCGGCGTAGTGGTGATGATCATCGGCTTCGCCATGCTGCAATCCGGGAAAAAACAATTCGAGCCATCTCACTTCAAACCTGATCGCACCCTCGACGCCTTGAACAAGGATCAGGAAGCGCTGCGGAGGAAAGTCTCATGAAAAGCGAACTGGATATCGAAGCGGAAAAAAGCCCGGAGCAGATCGAGCGCGAGATCGATGCGCAACGTGCGAGCATCGGCAACATCGTCGATCAACTGGAAAGCAAATTCACTCCCGGGCAGATGATCGATCAGGCTTGGGGAATGATGCAGAGCAACGGCTCGACGTTCTTCACCAATCTGGGCACCAGCGTGCGCAATAACCCGGTGCCAGCGGTGCTGACTTCGGTGGGCCTGCTCTGGCTGATGATCAGCCAGAATCGACCGCCCGTGCCGCAACCGACCTATCGTAGCGGTCCGGATCAGGACAAGGCTGGCGAGTGGGCCGACGGTTTGGCCGACGGCATCGACAGTGCGCGCGCGCATTTGCACTCGACTACAGACTCACTGAAGGGCGGCTATGAGGCGCTGAAAGGCAAGGCCAGCCACCTCGGTGAAAACGTCGGTGCTGCGAAGGAAAATCTGAGCCATGCGATGCATGACGCCAGTGATCGACTGTCGCGTAATTCGCAAGTGCTTGGCCAGCAATTCAGTCACATGCTCAAGGAGCAACCCCTGATGGTCGCTGCCGCTGGGGTTGCGCTCGGTGCATTGCTCGGCGTGGCGTTGCCGACTACGTCCACTGAACAGCGCTACATGGGCCGCACCAGCGCAGGCATGGTCGACAAAGCCAAGCAGAAAGCTCAGGAAGGTTACGAGGCCGTGCGTGACACGGTGACCCGAACCACCGAACAAACCGAGGTTGAGACCAGGCCAGATCCGGCGCGGCCGTCGTCTTCCGATTTGTCACAGGGTCTGGGTACATCCTGACAGTGAGAAATAAGGGGAGGCCTGCAATGGGCCTCCCTTTTTATTGGGCTGCGGCTCAAGTCGATACCTCGTTTGCGGGCATTGCAGATATTCCACCAACGTCTGTGCACACGCTTCAATCGCGCCGTCGACCACCAGTTCGAAACCATGGGAATCTCATCCATATTTCCGATGATGCGCCCGGCGTACTTGCCATCGGGATCGGGTTTGCGACCCTTGAACAGGCCGATGACATTACCGGCCCGATCGGTCCAGACCTCGTCGCAATGACGCTGCAGTTCTTCCAGGCAGATCGCCCGAACCTCGCCTTCCTGACCGCCGGGCCCGCGTGCCATGAGCAAGCGGCTCAATAGTCGTGGGGTGGATTGTTGGAGATAAAGATCGTTGGTATGTCCCGGACCACTGTGGGAGCGGGCTTGCTCGCGAAAGCGGTGGGTCAGGCGGCGATGATGTTGAATGTACCGGCGTCTTCGCGAGCAGGCTCGCTCCCACAGGGATTTTGGTTGCGTTGAAGATTGTGAGTTTGCCCCGGATTATTGTGGGAGCGGGCTTGCTCGCGAAAGCGGTGTGTCAGGCGATGATGGTGTTGAATGTGCCGGCGCCTTCGCGAGCAGGCTCGCTCCCACAGGGGGTTCGGTTGCGCTGAAGATTGTGGGTTTGCCCCGGATTATTGTGGGAGCGAGCCTGCTCGCGAAAGCGGTGTGTCAGGCAATGATGATGTTGAATGTGCCGCCGCCTTCGCGGGCAGGCTCGCTCCCACAGGGATTTGGGTTGCGACAAAGATTGCTGATTTGCCTCGGATTATTGTGGGAGCGGGCTTGCTCGCGAAAGCGGTGTGTCAGGCGATGATGATGTTGAATGTGCCGGCGCCTTCGCGAGCAGGCTCGCTCCCACAGGGGGTTCGGTTGCGCTGAAGATTGTGGGTTTGCCCCGGATCATTGTGGGAGCGGGCTTGCTCGCGAAAGCGGTGGATCAGGCAATGATGGTGTCGAATGTGCCGACGCCTTCGCGAGCAAGCCCGCTCCCACAGGGATTTGGGTTGCGACAAAGATTGCTGATTTGCCTCGGATTATTGTGGGAGCGGGCTTGCTCGCGAAAGCGGTGTGTCAGGCGATGATGATGTTGAATGTGCCGGCGCCTTCGCGAGCAGGCTCGCTCCCACAGGGGGTTCGGTTGCGCTGAAGATTGTGGGTTTGCCCCGGATCATTGTGGGAGCGGGCTTGCTCGCGAAAGCGGTGGATCAGGCAATGATGGTGTCGAATGTGCCGACGCCTTCGCGAGCAAGCCCGCTCCCACAGGGATTTGGGTTGCGACAAAGATTGCTGATTTGCCTCGGATTATTGTGGGAGCGGGCTTGCTCGCGAAAGCGGTGTGTGAGGCGATGATGATGTTGAATGTACCGGCACCTTCGCGGGCAAGCCCGCTCCCACAGGGGTTTCGGTTGCGTTGAAGATTGCTGATTTGCCCCGGATTATTGTGGGAGCGGGCTTGCTCGCGAAAGCGGGCTGGCAGGCGATGATGATGTTGAATGTGCCGCCGCCTTCGCGGGCAAGCCCGCTCCCACAGGGATTTGGGTCGCGACAAAGATTGCTGATTTGCCTCGGATCATTGTGGGAGCGAGCCTGCTCGCGAAAGCGGTGTGAGTGACGATGATGTTGAATGTGCCGACGCCTTCGCGGGCAAGCCCGCTCCCACAGGGATTTGGGTTGCGACAAAGATTGCTGATTTGCCTCGGATTATTGTGGGAGCGAGCCTGCTCGCGAAAGCGGTGTGAGTGGCGATGATGATGTTGAATGTGCCGCCGCCTTCGCGAGCAGGCTCGCTCCCACAGGGGGTTCGGTTGCGCTGAAGATTGCTGATTTGCCTCGGATCATTGTGGGAGCAAGCCTGCTCGCGAAAGCGGTGGATCAGGCAATGATGGTGTCGAATGTGCCGGCGCCTTCGCGAGCAGGCTCGCTCCCACAGGGGGTTCGGTTGCGCTGAAGATTGTGGGTTTGCCTCGGATTATTGTGGGAGCGGGCTTGCTCGCGAAAGCGGTGTGTCAGGCAATGATGGTGTTGAATGTGCCGGCGCCTTCGCGAGCAGGCTCGCTCCCACAGGGGTTTCGGTTGTGCTGAAGATTGTGGGTTTGCCCCGGATCATTGTGGGAGCGGGCTTGCTCGCGAAAGCGGTGGATCAGGCAATGATGGTGTTGAATGTGCCGGCGCCTTCGCGAGCAGGCTCGCTCCCACAGGGATTTTGGTTGCGTTGAAGATGGCGGCTTTGTTCCGGATTATTGTGGGAGCGGGCTTGCTCGCGAAAGCGGTGGATCAGGCAATGATGGTGTTGAATGTGCCGGCGCCTTCGCGAGCAGGCTCGCTCCCACAGGGGGTTCGGTTGCGCTGAAGATTGTGGGTTTGTCCCGGATTATTGTGGGAGCGGGCTTGCTCGCGAAAGCGGGCTGTCAGGCGATGATGATGTTGAATGTACCGGCGCCTTTGCGGGCAAGCCCACTCCCACATGGATTGGGTTGGATTGAAGAGTTGCGTTTGTCAGCGGTTGTATTTCAGCGCTTCGACAAACGCCGCAAACGCCGCCGAGCCCTGGCGTCTGTTCGGGTAATACAGGTGATAGCCCTGAAACGTTGGGCACCACTCTTCCAGCACCTCCACGAGTCGCCCGTCGGCCAGATAAGGCGCGACCAATTGCTCGGGCACATACGCCACGCCGATGCCGTCCACAGCGGCATTGAGCACATGCATGATGCTGTTGAACACCAGTTGCCCGTCGACCTTGACGCTGAAATCCTGTCCCTTGTGCGCGAACTCCCACGCGTATATCGCGCCGGCCGGTTGGTGGCGGATGTTGATGCAGGTGTGCTCCGTCAACTGATGGGGCGTGGCGGGTGCCGGGTGACGAGCGAAGTAGTCGGGCGCGGCGACCACTGCCAGGCGCCAGTCCGGGCCGATGCGCACGGCGATCATGTCTTTGCTGATCGATTCACCGAGACGGATGCCGGCGTCGAAGCGCTCCTTGACCACATTGGTAAATCCGTAATCGACGTAAAACTCCAGGGTGATGTCCGGATAGTCCTGCAAAAACTTCGCGAGCATCGGCCGGATGCACAATTCGATCTGATCGTCCGTGCAGGAAATCCGGAGGGTGCCGCTGGGCTTGTCGCGCAGTTCACCGAGGGCCTCGAGCTCGGCGTTGATCTGCTCGAACAGCGGCGCAATCGAACGCACCAAGCGTTCACCCGCTTCGGTCGGCGAGACGTTGCGCGTGGTGCGGGCGAGCAAGCGAATACCCAGACGCTGCTCCAGCGCGCGAACCGTATGGCTCAACGCAGACGGCGTGACGCCGAGGCGAGCGGCGGCTTTCGTGAAACTCTGCTCCTGCGCCACGGCCAAAAAGGCCTGGAGATCGTTGACTTTGGCGTTGCTCATTGCTGAATTTTTCTCAAAAGCACGTGAAGATTACCGCTACTAATCAACTTAACCGCAATCCGTCAAGCTTTACAGCCTGAGTAGCGCGGCAAAAATGCTTCGCTCAAATCTTCTCCAAAACAGGTTTTTCATGACGGCCCAAGTAATTGATAACCCGACAGCCCAGTCCATGGGCGCGTCCACAGCCGGCGAGCAACCGGCGTACTGGAGCGGCGTGTTCGCGATGACCTTGTGCGTCTTCGCGCTGATCGCTTCCGAGTTCATGCCGGTCAGTCTGCTCACGCCGATGGCGACGGACCTGCGCATCAGCGAAGGTTTGGCCGGTTACGGCATCGCCATTTCTGGCGCCTTCGCGGTGCTGACCAGTCTGACGATCGCCAGGCTCGCCGGCTCGATGGATCGCAAGCGCTTGTTGCTGCTGTTGACGGCGTTGATGTGCGCGTCCGGGCTGGTCGTTGGTCTGGCGCCCAACTACACGGTGTACATGATCGGCCGCGCATTGATCGGCGTAGTAATTGGCGGCTTCTGGTCGATGTCGGCGGCACTGGCCATGCGTCTGGTGCCAGCGGCCAGCGTGCCCAGGGCACTGGCGATTTTTAACGGCGGCAATGCTTTGGCGACCGTTGTGGCGGCGCCGTTGGGCAGTTATCTGGGCAGTGTGATTGGCTGGCGCGGGGCGTTTTTCTGCCTGATACCGGTGGCGTTGATTGCGCTGCTCTGGCAGTGGATCAGCTTGCCCGCGCTCCCCGCCGCGCCACGCAAGGCGAGTGCAGGCAATGTCTTCGCCTTGCTGAAAAACCGTCGGGTGGCATTCGGCATGCTCGGCGCCGGGCTGTTCTTCATGGGCCAGTTTGTTCTGTTCACTTACCTGCGACCGTTTCTGGAAACCGTGACCCGGGTCGACGTCTCGGTGTTGTCGATGATTTTGCTGGTCATTGGTGTGGCCGGGTTTATCGGCACTGTGATCATCGGGTCGGTGCTGAAGTCAGGTCTGTACAGAGTGGTGATCGCCATTCCGTTGTTGATGGCGATGATCGCCGTGGCGCTGATCGGGCTGGGCAGTTCAGTGCTGGCAGCGTTCGTGTTGCTGGGCTTGTGGGGATTGATCGCCACTGCCGCGCCGGTAGGCTGGTGGTCGTGGCTGGCGCGCACGCTGCCCGAAGATGCCGAAGCCGGCGGTGGGCTGATGGTGGCGGTGGTGCAATTGTCGATCGCTTCGGGCTCGACTGTCGGTGGTTTGCTGTTCGACGGCAGCGGTTACCGGCTGACCTTTTTCGCCAGCGCGGCATTGCTGGTGCTGGCGGCGCTGATGACCTGGCTGACGTCGCGGCAGACAGCCTGAGTCAGCTTTCGGTGTTCTCGGCCGACGCCTGCGCAGCTTCGGCTTCCAGCTTCAGGCGATCGGCCTTGCAGATGTATTTGGGCTTTATCGGCGCCAGTTTGGCGTTGGCCTTTTTGGCTTTTTCCTTGAACAACTGCTGCAGCTTCTTTTGGCGATTCATGTTTTTTCGATCAGGGTGGAGAGGGTGGGAATCCTGACGCAAGGCCGAGTGGTCAGCAAGAAGAAATCCACTAAGCTGAGCACATTCGCCCATACTCAAGAGCATCCCCCCACCGAAGGAATCGCACATGAGAAAAGCTCGCAGATTGATTACCGCGTTGTCTTGCCTCGCGCTTGTGATCGGCAGCACGACCGCATTGGCCGACCCCGGCAATGGCAAGGGGCAGGGTGGCCAAGGCGGCCAGGGCAACGGCAAGGGCAAACCGCAGAACATGCAGGATCACGGCAAACAGGGAGGGGGCGGCCAAGGCAATGGCAACAAAGGCCTGCAACACTCTGGCAATGGTGGCGGCCCGAGTTTCGATCGCGGCAATATCCTCGGCATCGTCGACGGCTATCGCGGCGAATACTGGAATCCGGGGCCACCGCTGCCGCCGGGCATTCAGAAGAATCTGGCGCGGGGCAAACCGCTGCCACCGGGCATCGCCAAGAAACTGGACGGGCGTCTGCTCGGCCATTTGCCGCACTATGACGGCTACGAATGGCAACAGGTGGGTACCGACCTGATTCTCGTTGCGCTGGCCACCGGGCTGATCTACGAGGTGCTCAACGGCGCTTTCGATTGATTTTTCCAAGAGGAGTGGCAGCACGTGCCGCTCCTTTTTTTATGCGCGCATAGCTGCATCAGGTGCAGCAATGAACTGCATTCAGGCTGGGTTGTTCGTTGAGTTCTGAGCTTTCAGACTGGAGCTCAACGCTTGACGAATGAATGGAGATGACCATGGCCAACGCAATCCGCTTCACCGAAACGGGCGCTCCGGACGTCCTGCAATTGCAGACTTTCAGCGAGCAAAACCCTGGTCCCGGCGAGGTCTGGCTGGAGCAAGCGGCGGTTGGCGTCAATTACCTCGATGTCACCCAGCGCAAAGGCGCGGTGCCGGTGGCGTTGCCGTCGGGGCTGGGTCTGGAAGGTGCGGGCCGGGTTGCGGCTGTCGGTGCCGGTGTGAGCCACGTGCGCGTCGGTGATCGGGTCGCTTACGCCACTGGCCCGTTGGGCGGTTACGCCTCGGCGCGGCTGTTCCCGGCGGAGCGATTGGTAAAAATCCCTGATCAGCTGTCGTTCGAAGATGCAGCGGCGGTGCTGTTCAAAGGCATCACCGCGCAGTACCTGCTGAAGGCGACCTACCCGGTCGGGCCGGGCACGACGATGCTGCTTTACGGCGTCGCGGGTGGTCTGGGGGAAATCATGGTGCCGTGGGCCAAACACCTTGGCGCGACGGTGATCGGTGTGGTGTCGAAACAGGCCAGTGTCGACAAGGCGCGCGCGTCGGGCTGTGACGAAGTGCTGGTGTTCAATGCCGAGACCCTAGCCGCCGATGTGTTGCGTATCACCGAGGGGCGCAAGGTCGACGTGGTGTATGACCCGATTGGCCGGGTGTCTTTTCAGGCCTCGCTGAACAGCTTGCGCCCGCGTGGATTGATGGTCTCGTTCGGCGCGCAGACCGGCGCGCCGGCGGCGGTGGAAATGGCCACGCTGAACGCCAAGGGCTCACTGTTCCTGACGCGTCCATCGCTGGCCGCGCACACTGCTACGACAGCCGAATATCAGGAGCGCGCACAAGATGTGCTGGCCGCCGTGGCCGCCGGTATCATCACGCCGCAAATCCGCGCGCGTTATTCATTGGCTGACGCGGCACAAGCGCATGCCGATCTCGAGGCAGGCCGATCATCAGGGGCGATCATTTTAAAACCATGAATCTGGATGTTCTGAGCAACCCGCACAGCGATGAAATCGCTGCTTTCCTGGCCGTCGCCGCGCAAGGTTCGTTTGTCGCGGCGGGCCGTTTGTTGCAGCGTCATCCGACCATCGTTTCCAAGCGCCTTGCGGCAATGGAAAAGCGACTGGGCGTGCGGCTGGTGGAGCGCTCGACACGACACGTGCGTATCACCGAGGCTGGCCTGCAACTCGAACAGCGTCTGCGCGCGGCCGTCGAGTTGATGAACGAAGCGCAGCAGCAAGCGGTGCAGGGCGCCAGCGAAGTGCGCGGCACGTTGCGTCTGGCGTTGCCGGCGGCGATGGGGCGGTTATGGCTGGGGCCGCTGCTGCCGGAATTTCTCAAGGTCCATCCGCACGTTTCGTTGGTCGCCGATTACAGCGAAGGCCTGGTCGACATCATCGAGCAGGGCTTCGACGCTGCCATTCGCATCGGCGAACTGGACGACAATCGGCTGATCGCGAAGAAGCTCAGTGACCATCGCCGGATTCTCTGCGCGTCACCGGCGTACCTCGAGGCGCACGGCATGCCGCAAACCCCGCAGGACCTGCTGCAGCACAATTGCCTGCGCTTCAGCGGGCTGGCGTCGTTCCCTTTGTGGCGTCTGCATCGCGGCAACGAGGTACAGACCCTCACGCCACACGGCAACCTGACCGCCAGCGACAGCGAATCCCTGCTCGCCGCCGCCCGCGCCGACGCCGGGATACTCGGCGCCGGCGACTGGCTCATGAGCCGCGATCTGACGGCAGGGCGGTTGATTCGCGTGTTGCCCGACTGGCATCTGGATTCGGCGGGCGGCGTCTATCTGGTCAGGCCGTCATCGCGGTTTCCAGCGGCGGCAGTGGTGGCGTTCAAGGAGTGGATTGAATCCAAATTCGATCCCGGACCCCCTTGGGGCCTCTGACCACAACCTGCATCAACACTGACACTGCCCCAGTGGGAGCGAGCCTGCTCGCGAAAGCGCAGTGTCAGTCATAGATGATCTGATTGACCTGACGCCTTCGTGGGCAAGCCCACTCCCACAGGTTTTGTGGTTTGCACCAAAATTCCTGAACACCCAAAAGCCCAGTGGTTTGCCCCCAAAATTCCTGAACACCCAAACACCCACTGGCTTGCCCCAAAATTCCTGAACACTCACAAATCCAGTGTGGGAGCGGGCTTGCTCGCGAAAGCGGAGTGTCAGTTATAGATGATCTGATTGACCTGACGCCTTCGTGGGCAAGCCCACTCCCACCGGTTTCGTGGTTTGCCCGGAAATTCCTGACACCCAAAAACCCAGTGGCTTGCCCCCAAAATTCCTGAACACTCACAAATCCAGTGTGGGAGCGGGCTTGCTCGCGAAAGCGGAGTGTCAGTCATAGATGATCTGATTGACCTGACGCCTTCGTGGGCAAGCCCACTCCCACCGGTTTCGTGGTTTGCCCGGAAATTCCTGACACCCAAAAACCCAGTGGCTTGCCTCAAAATTCTGAACACCCACAAGTCCAGTGGCTTGCCCCAAAATTCCTGAACACTCACAAATCCAGTGTGGCAGCGAGATCCATTTCGGGCGCACAAAAAAGCCCGGCATCGCTGCCGGGCCTCGGTGTCTTCAGCACTTCAAGCGGCAATCTTGTTGGCCGCCATTTCCTTTTTGTGGCTCGCCTTGATGGCTTCCATCTGTGCGCCCAGCTCTTCGAGCTTGGCTTTGCCGAGAAGCTTCTGCGCTTTGGGGAACATCTCCTCTTCTTCCTCTTCGATGTGATGCTCCAGCAGTTCCTTGACCACTTTGACGCGACCGGCGAATTCCGGTGAGCCTGGATCGGTTTCTTTCAGATCAGGCAGCACCAGCGAATCCACGGTGCGGTGCTCTTCCTTGGCTTCGTAGTACATGATGTCTTCTTCCTTGCTGCCGGCTTCCTTGAACGCAGGGTAGAGAATCTCTTCTTCGAGACGGGTATGGATGGTGATTTCCATTTCCAGTTTGCCCAGCAACTCGACGCGTTTTTTCAGCGCACGGTCGGTGGACTCGCTCAGTTGGCTGAGGATGCCTTTTACTTTTTCATGGTCGGCTTTGAGAAGGTCGATGGCATTCATTTTTTGAGGCCTCTGCTTTTCACGGATTGAACACAGCGTTCTTTTTACGCGCTGCTGTGTATTCAGGAAGAGGCTGTCGCATGACTCATGCCAACTCACCGATCAAGCGCAACCCGCGTAAATCAAGGGCTGTCGCCGAAGCAGGCATAACGCCTTCGTGCAGGCTGCAAGATATCCGCGCGACGGACATTGCATATAACAAGCCCGGCAAAGCCGGGCTGTGGTGATGCTTGAAAAAGGGCCAGGGCCGGCGCTTCACCGGTTAGCCTGGGATGGCGAAACGCGCCCGATATGCTTGGGCCCCGCCAACGCCCAGGCGATCAGGCCGAACAGCGGCACGAACACGATCAGCACGATCCACACGCCTTTATTGCTCGATTTTCCCTCGCTTTTACGCACCCGGTTGATGGCCCAAAGCTCGATCAGCACGAGAATGACCGCCAATACGATCCACACGGTTTCGATTTGCATAGGCTTACCTCCTGATGGTCTGTGCGTTAGGCGACAAGCGGGGCGTTGGGTTCATTCTTTTTGCCCGGGACAAGCGGACGCCGTGATACCCGTGGCAAAATAAATGTCTCATTGCGGCTGTGGCCTATATCCTCTGCGCCACGTTTAGGCTGAAACAGGGAAAGGGCAATGGCATTCAGGGTGATGGTTGTCGGTGGTTACGGCAATTTCGGCAGTATCGTTTGTCGGCATCTGGCGCTCATGCCGGAGATTGAACTGCTGCTGTCGGGCCGCGATGCGCGCAAGTTGCAGGGCAAGGTCGCTGAGCTGCAAGCGCAATCGGGCCGAGCTTGTGAAGGGTGGTGCGGTGATGCAATGGGCGCAGGTTTTCAAGCGGCGTTGCGAGAGTTGAATGTTCAGTTGGTGGTGCACACCGGCGGGCCGTTTCAGGGGCAATCCTACGCAGTGGCTGAAAGCTGCATCAGTGCCGGGGTCAATTACTGCGATCTGTCTGACTGCCGCACCTTCGTCAACGGCATTGATGTGCTCGACGCCCGCGCCAAGGAGGCTGGTGTGGCGGTGCTCAGTGGTTGCAGTTCAGTGCCGACCTTGTCTTCAGCAATCATCGATCAGCAGCGCCAGCGTTTTGCGCGAATCGACTCGATCGAGCACGGCATTTCTTCCTCGGCGAAAATGCCGGGGCTGTCCACGGTCGAGGGCGTGCTCGCCTATGCCGGTAAGCCGATCAAACAATTGAAGAACGGCCAGGTACACGAAGTACTGGGCTGGCTCGATCTGACCCTGCGCAGCATGCCGCAACTGGGCACGCGGGTGCTGGCCAATGTCGATGTGCCGGACATGGATATTTTCGCTCGCCGCTATGGCGCACAGACGCTGCGCTTCAAGGCTGGCGCCGGCCTGAAGCTCGGCGGCGTCGCCAATGCCGTGCTGGCGCAAGCCTTGCGCTTCGCTGTGGTGCGCGATCACGTGCGCTGGGCGGCGCGCTTGCATCGACTGGGCACCTGGTTCGAACGCTTCGGTGATGGCAAAAGCGCGATGTACATCGATGTTCGCGGCATTGCTGTCGATGGCCAGCCGCTGAGCATGACCGCTCAACTCACCGCACTGAATGACAAAGGCCCGGAAATCCCCAGCTGCGCCGCCGTCGCCCTTGCTACAAAAATGGCTCGGGGTTACGTGCCGCAATCTGGCGCGCGGCCGTGTGTTGGCGACATCAGCGTCGAGGAATATCTGGCAGCAATCAACGATCCGGCCAACTTGAGCCTGTCGGTTCAATTCTCCGATGGGCAGCGTTGAGATGCTCTATCTCTGTCTGAAGTATTTGCATGTGATCGCAGCGATTTTCCTCTTTGGTTTCGGCATGGGCTCCTATCTGTACCTGATCGCCGCCAGCCGCACCCGCAACCCGCAAGTGATCGCCCATGTCGCGCGGATGGTCGTGCGTTTCGATACGTGGATCACCACGCCCGCCGGGTTCGTGCAGGTCATCACTGGCTATCTGCTGATGCGGCTTTCCGGGCTTTCGATGAGCACCGAATGGCTGCTGACTTCGCTGATCATTTTCTTCTGTGTGGGCGCGTTGTGGCTGCCGGTGCTGGTATTGCAAAAGCGTTTGCAGAGCATGGCGCTGAGCGCGGGGGAGGCTGGCCAGTCGCTGGATGATCGCTACGCGAGCACTTACCGCTGGTGGTTCTGGATGGGCATTGCCGGGTTCGCCGGGATGTTTGTCATCGTGCTGATGATGGTGACGAAGATGACGCCGCTGCAACTGCTCGGGTCAGCCGTGGGCCTTTAGAAAACGGCTTTCGTGATCCGCTGTTGGTAGCAGGCAAGTGTCGTACCTGCCGAACAGTCGATAGCGATTTAGCGCAATGCGATCGTAAGCCCAATCGCGCAGGCCGCGCGGGAAGACTCGCAGCAGTTTCAGCGGCTGCCAGCGTCCCGGTAGTTGCCCGACCACTTCCAGGAATGCATCCGAGCGCTCCCAGTAATGCCGGTCGCGAATCACCGCCATGGTGTCGAACTCATCCAGCGGCAGACCGGCCCATGCCAGCAAGGCCTGGCCCTCGGGCGATTGCACCGCCGCCAGCCGCACACGGCGCTGGCGGTCATGGCGAATCAGAAAGCGCGCCCAGCCGTTGCACAGTTTGCACACGCCGTCGAACAGCACCACAGTTTCGTCGGGCTTGAGCAGTGGCGCGGGGCTAGGGCGGGTTTTCATGGCAGGCATCGGCGGATGTCCTTGGCGGCGGTTGTCGCGATCATAACCTCGATCGTTGGGCTACAGGAGGGGGTCGCGCCGGTATTGCCCCGGCGATACTCCGTGGACTCGGCGGAAGGCAGCGCCAAACGCCGCGTCGGACAGATAGCCCAGTGACGCGGCGACAGTCGCCACAGTGTCCCGACCATTGCGCAAGCGAAACGCGGCCACGCGCATCCGCCAGCGCGTGGCGTATTCGACCGGCGCCAGACCCATGCGTGTCTTGAACAGCGCAGCGAAACCGGAGCGCGACATGCAGGCAATCTCGGCCATTTGCGTGAGTCGCCAGGGCTTCTCCGGAGCACCGTGAACGGCGCGCAAGACGCCGGCAAGCGCCGGTTCCCGCAGCCCGCCCAGCCAGGCCAGTTGTTCGGCATCCGCGCTGTTGATGTGATGGCGCAGCGCATGGATGAAGATCAGCCGCAGCAGGTCGTTGCACATCGCCTGCGAGCCGGCCTGATGTGATGGCCACTCGCGGCCCAGTTCATCAAGCAGCCAACCGAACGATGAGGCGCCTGCGGTTTCGGCACGAATGATCAGCGAGGCGGGCAGCACATCGAGCAGCTCTGTTGCGCCTGGACCTGAGAGCGACACGCTGCCTCCCAGCAGCTCGACTTCCTCGCCGACGCCAAAGGTCGCCGAGGCGCCGTCATGGGCGAAAACATCCGCTGCATTCACCGCCTCGACGTCGGCGCCGCTGGCCAGAATGAACGGCGTGCGCGACACCACAAAACAGTCGCCGGCCCGCAGCAACTGCGCCGGCAAGCCCTGCATGCGCAACCAGCATTCGCCTCGTCGCACCACGTTGAATTTCAGTTCGATGGGTTGAAAACGCAGCGCCCACACGCCGCCAGCCTGTAGCCGAACCGAGCAGGCTGCGCGCAGTTCCGAGAGCGCCAATACGGCAGAAAGCGGATCGCCAGCAGGATTTTGGATGATCACGACAGAAACCTGGATTTATCAGACTGGTTCGTCCGTAGAGCTTAGCCAAGAATGAAGACCTTCGATAGCTCACTCAGGATTAACGCTCATGACTACGCTCCAACAACCTGTGGAATCACCGTTCAACGCCGCGAGCACAGCGGCTGAAGTCATGGCCGGCATCGATCTGCGCGGGCAGCTCGCTGTGGTCACCGGCGGCTATTCCGGCCTGGGTCTGCTGACGGTGAAAAGCCTCGCGGCGGCGGGCGCGCAAGTCATCGTGCCGGCCAGAGATACGGCGCGGGCAGAGGTGGCATTGGCCGGTGTTGAAGGTGTCCGCGTGACACCCATGGACCTGATGCAGGCTGAATCGGTGGCGGCGTTCAGCCAAAGCGTGGTCAGCGCGGGGCAGCCAGTGTCATTGCTGATCAACTGCGCCGGAGTCATGGCCGCGCCGTTGCTGCGCGATGCCGATGGCCATGAAAGCCAGTTCGCGACCAATCACTTGGGCCACTATCGCCTGACCTGCGGCCTCTGGCCGGCGCTGGTCAGGGCTGGGCAGGCGCGGGTGCTGTCGGTGTCCTCGCGCGGGCATCAGATTGCCGGGCTGGACTTTGACGACATCTATTTCCTGCAACGGCCGTATGACAAATGGGTCGCGTATGGTCAGTCGAAAACAGCCAATGCCTTGTTTGCCATCGCGCTGGATCGGCGCGGACGCAGTCATGGCGTTCGTGCGTTCTCATTGCATCCGGGGCAGATTCTGACGGATCTGGCACGGCACTTGAGCACGGCGGAACTCGCCGCATTCGATGCGCTGGACGAGCAGGGCCGGCCACGGCTGGATGCCCACAACGGGCTGAAAACGCTGGAGCAGGGCGCCGCGACGGGGTTGTGGTGTGCGACCAGCGCGGCGCTTGCGGATTTGGGTGGCGTGTATTGCGAAGACTGTAATGTTGCGCCGATCAATCAACCTGAAGCGGGCCGCAAGGGCGTTGCGCAATGGGCGGCGGATGCTGAGCTGGCTGAGCGACTTTGGGCGGTTTCGGAGCAGTGGACGGGGCTGACCGTGGCATGACTGGAAATAAAAAGCTCAACAGTCGAAAGCCCCTCACGCTAGCCTGAGTCAACATCACCCACCCAGCTTCGCCCAGAATTCCTCGGCCGAATGACTGATCGGTGCCGTCGGGCGAGTCAGATGGATTTCCAATGGAATGTCCCAGCTTTCATCCAGCGCCCTGACCAGGCGCCCGTCGGCCATTTCCTGCTCGGTCAGGCTTTTCGGCAGCCAAGCCACGCCTTTGCTTTCCAGCGCCATCGACATCAGCACTGCCGCCAGATGGCTGCTGAACAGCGGTTTCAAATGCAGATAATCGGCCTTGCCGTGCAGCCTGTGGGCGACGATTCGGCCCAGACCGGATTCGTGGGTATAGGCCAGATAGGGCAGAGTTTCAGGGGAAGTGTCGAACTGGGCTGAAGCACTCGCCAGCGGCACGAGCACGTCTTCGCCGACCTTCTTGCCAATGAACTGATCAGGCGCCAGCAACGGCGGAACGTCAGGATGGCGATGGCACAGCAGGAACTGCACCTGGCCATGAATCAACATCTGTTCGCACACGGCCATGCTGTCGGAGTGCAGGCGAACCGCGTCGATTGGCGCGCCATTCTCGGCGCTGCGCAACCAGCGTGGGAAGAAGGTGAATGACAGCGAATGAGTGGCGGCAAACTGCAGGGTTTTCGCCGCCATGCCCGCCACTTCCTGCGCCTCGGAGCGCATGCGGTAAAGGCGTCTGGCCGCTTCCTGCGCACTGGGCAGAATCTGCCGGCCGGCCTCGGTCAGCGTCGCGCCTTGCGGGGTGCGCACGAACAACTCCACCCCCATCCAGTTCTCCAGCGAGCGCACTCGGCGACTGAACGCCGGCTGCGTCACATGGCGCGCTTCGGCGGCCCGGACAAAGCTGCCGTACTCGGCCAGCGCTGAAAAATCCTCAAGCCAAACCAGTTCCAAGGGCAATGCCTCCTGTGCATAGGGCGCGGCATTAATAGCATTGGGCGGGTGTCGTCGCAACGCATAACGTTGGGTCACCACAACAAGAGGAACCCGTCATGCGTATCGTCGATATCCGTGAAAAAACCGTCTCCATCGCTTCCCCGATCGCCAATGCCTACATCGATTTTTCGAAGATGACCTGCTCGGTCGTCGCGGTCATTACCGACGTGATCCGCGACGGCAAACCGGTCATCGGTTACGGCTTCAACTCCAACGGTCGCTACGGCCAGGGCGCGTTGATGCGCGATCGCTTTCTGGCGCGGATCACCGAGGCCGACCCGGAGACCCTGATCGATCACGAGAACAATAACCTCGATCCGTTTGCCATCTGGAAAACCCTGATGACCAACGAAAAACCGGGCGGGCACGGCGAGCGTTCAGTAGCGGTCGGCACCATCGATATGGCGGTGTGGGATGCGGTGGCGAAGATCGAAGGCAAACCGCTGTATCGCCTGCTCGCCGATCGTTATCGCGATGGCGTCGCCGATGACAAAGTCTGGGTGTATGCGGCGGGTGGTTATTACTATCCGGGCAAGGACCAGACCAAGCTCAAGGCCGAAATGCAGAGCTATCTGGATCGTGGCTACGACGTGGTCAAGATGAAGATTGGCGCGGTGCCGCTGGACGAAGATATCCGCCGCATTGAGGCGGTGCTCGAAGTGGTGGGCGACGGCCAGCGCCTGGCGGTCGACGCTAACGGCCGCTTCGATCTGCAGACCGGTATCGCCTACGCCGAAGCGATCAAGAAGTACAACCTGTTCTGGTACGAAGAAGTCGGCGACCCGCTGGATTATGCGCTCCAGGCCGAGCTGGCCAATCACTACGAACTGCCGATGGCCACTGGGGAAAACCTGTTCTCTCACCAGGACGCCCGCAACCTGTTGCGCCACGGCGGCATGCGCCCTGACCGCGATTACCTGCAATTCGACTGTGCGCTGTCCTACGGACTCGTCGAGTACATGCGCACCCTGAAAGTGATGGAAGAGCTGGGTTGGTCCTCGCGCCGCGTGGTGCCGCATGGCGGTCACCAGATGTCGCTGAACATCGCTGCCGGTCTGCACCTGGGCGGCAACGAATCGTATCCGGACGTGTTCCAGCCATTCGGCGGGTTTGCCGATGGCATCCGCGTGGAAAACGGCTACGTCGGGCTGCCGGATATTCCGGGGGTCGGCTTCGAAGCCAAATCTGCGCTGTATGCCGTCATGCGTGAATTGGGCGAGGGCTGATTCGGTTTCATCTGCGGCCTCGGTTTCCGAGGCCGCAGCTTCAGGCGTCATCCGCGACGCCAAAGCCACATGCCCACCACAACAATAAAATGAGGTGCTTCCGTGGAAACTTCAAAATCGCGCTGGTACAGCCAGCTCTATGTGCAAGTGCTGATCGGCATCGTCATCGGCGCTGCCATCGGTTACTTCGTGCCCGACATCGGCGCCAAGCTGCAGCCGTTCGCTGACGGTTTCATCAAGCTGATCAAGATGCTCCTGGCGCCGATCATTTTCGGCACGGTAGTGGTCGGTATCGCCAAGATGGGTAGTATCAAGGAGGTCGGGCGCATCGGTGTGAAAGCGCTGATCTACTTCGAGATTCTTTCCACCATCGCTCTGGTGGTCGGCCTGATCGTAGTCAATGTGGTCAAGCCCGGCGCCGGCATGAACATCAACGCCGGCACCCTCGATGGCAGTGCTGTCAACAAATACAGCCAAGCAGCGAGCGAGCAGGGCGGTCTGGTCGAGTTCTTCCTCAATATCATCCCGCATACCTTTCTCGGCGCTTTCTCCAATGGCGTCATGCTGCAAGTGATTCTGTTGTCGGTGCTGATGGGCGTCGCCTTGGTGCAAATGGGCGAAACCAGCAAGCCGCTGATCAACACCATCGATCTGTTCCTGCAAGGTCTGTTCAAAATCGTCGCGATGGTCATGCGTCTGGCGCCGTTGGGCGCGGGGGCTGGCATGGCGTTCACTATCGGTAAGTACGGCATCGGCACCTTGCTGTCGCTGGGGCAGTTGCTGGTCGCGCTGTACATCACCACGCTGATTTTCATCGTCGTCGTACTGGGCGCGGTGGCGCGATGGTCGGGCATGCCGCTGATGCAGTTTCTGCGCTACTTCAAAGATGAAATCCTGATCACCCTGGGCACCTGTTCGACCGAAGCAGTGCTGCCGCGAATGATGGTCAAACTGGAAAAGCTCGGCTGCAAGAAATCCGTGGTCGGCATGGTCCTGCCGACGGGCTATACCTTCAACGCTGACGGCACCTGCATCTACCTGACCATGGCGGCGATCTTCATTGCCCAGGCGACCAACACACCGCTGACGTTCATGGATCAAATGATCCTGCTCGGCGTGTTCCTGCTGACCTCCAAGGGCTCGGCCGGTGTGGCGGGAGCAGGGTTCGTGACCCTGGCGGCGACCCTCACCACCATTCACTCGATACCTCTGGTGGGCCTGGTGTTGCTGTTGGGCATCGACCGCTTCCTCAACGAGGCGCGAGCGGTGACCAACCTGATTGGCAACGGCATCGGCACCATCGCCATTGCCAAGTGGGACAACTCCTTCGATGTCGAAGCGTGCGAGCGGGAAATCGCTGCCATGAAACACGCCAAGGCTGCACGCAAGGCGCTGCTGGCGCACAAGTAATCCGCGCAACGTGGCGATGTTGGCGACAGCTCGCCACGGTTTCCTGGCTAACCATCATGCGATGCCGATAGCGTGGTCATTTCGCAACTCCACAACTGCAAGAACGGCTGGCTGATTCTGGCCGGCCCAACCCATCGGCTGACCAATTCGCACTTGCCGTCCATGCATAACTGGTAATCGCCGGCCTGCGGGGTTCGGCCCAATTGCAGTGGTTGCAGCGGCGGCAAGTGGCGTCGGAAATGCCAACTGCCGTTCTCCAGCCGAGCATCGTCGGGTATCTCCATGCCAGCGCCGTTGCCGCGAACCCTGGCCTCCTGCAGAACCAGGCCTTGGGCCGTGACGCTGTAGTCTTCTTCCCAAAGGATTTTTTCGATGCTGTGGGTCCATGCCAAGGTGAAATTCGTTACCGGCAACTGGGCCCAAATGCTGCCGGCCAGACCCAGGCACAAGCCGATCATGCATTGACCGCTGCTGCGCGCCGTGAGCGCCAGAGGTGTTGCACGATGACCAGAATCCCGAGTGCGAAGCCGATTTCATCGGTCACCGGCAGTGCCACGATCAGCAGGGTGCCGGCGCCGAGACTCAGCACTCGTTCCCAGAGCAGCATTTTCTGTTGTAGAAAACCGGTAGACGCCATGCCCCACAGACCAACCGCCAGTAGAGTCTTGATCAGCATGTAGGCAGTCGCCCACAAGTTGTCGCCTTGCAGCATCAGGGCCGGGTTGTAGACCGCCATGAACGGGATGACGAAACCTGCCAGCGCAATGCGCACGGCCCACAGGCTGATCTTGAAGCCGCTTTCCTTGGCGATCGGTGCGGCGGCAAAGCAGGCGAGGGCGACCGGCGGGGTCAGGTCGGCGAGGATGCCGAAGTAGAACACGAACATGTGCGACACGATCAGTGGCACGCCCAGCTCCAGCAGGGCGGGCGCTGCGATCGAGCTGGTGATGATGTAGTTGGGAATGGTCGGAATGCCCATCCCCAGCACCAGGCAGGTGATCATCGTCAGGATCAGCGACAGCAGCAGGTTGTCGCGGCCGATGGCGAGAATGTAGCCAGCGAACGTCGAAGCGACGCCGGTGAGCGAAACGATGCCGATAATGACACCGACCAACGCGCAGGCGATGCCCACCGGTACCGCGTGGCGGGCGCCCTCGACCAGCGCGTGCAGGCAGATCAGCAGCGTTTCACGACCGCCCTTGATGAAAGCGCAGACCAGCACCAGGACGGCAATGACCGCAAAAATCACCGCGATGCCAAGCTGGAAAAAACCTGTGCAGAGCACGCCCAGGGCAATCCAGAACGCACAGCGCAGGCCAAAGCTGTGCACCCTGAAAATGATCGCCGAGCCAAGAATCACGATGGCGGTCAATGCCAAGCCGACCATGCCCGAGAACAGCGGTGTGCGCCCGGAAAACAGCAGGTAAACCAGAACCAGCAGAGGAATCAGCAAATACCAGCTGGTTTTCACCGCGCCCCATGCGCTGGGGCATTGGTCTTTGGGCAAGCCCTTGAGGTTGGAGCGCTTGGCTTCCAGATGGACCATCCAGAACACCGAACCGAAATACAGCAGGGCCGGAATCAGCGCCGCCTTGGCGATCTCGACGAAGGGCACATTGATGGTTTCAGCCATGATGAAGGCGACTGCGCCCATCACCGGAGGCATGATCTGGCTGCCCATGCTGGAGGTGGCTTCCACGCCGCCGGCGAACGCGGCGCGATAGCCAAAGCGCTTCATCAGCGGAATGGTGAATTGCCCGGTGGTCACGACGTTGGCGATCCCGGAGCCGGTGATCGTCCCCATCAACGCCGACGAGGCCACGGCCACTTTTGCCGGGCCTCCCAGCTTGTGACCGAACAAGCCCATGGCGAAGTCGGTGAACAGCTTGATCATGCCGGCCTGCTCGAGGAAAGCGCCAAACAGGATGAACAGGAAAATGTAGGTCGCCGATACGTAGGTCGGCGTGCCGTACAACCCTTCGGTGCCGAAGGACAGCTGGTTGATGATCTGGTCGAAACCGTAGCCGCGATGGGCCAGTTCGCCTGGCAGGTATTCCCCGAACAGGCCGTACGCCAGGAACAACCCGCAAATCACCGGCAGCGCAATGCCCATCACCCGTCGCGCGGCTTCGAATACCAGAGCAATCAACACGATGCCGATAACCAGATCGGCCGACGTCAGATCACCGGAACGCTGGATCAGGTCGGCCTCGAACACCCATTGATACAGCGCGGTAGCGATAGCGGCCAGGCTCAGCAGCCACGCCAGCGGTTGCCACGGACGGTCTGTGCCGCGTGCGGGATAACTGAGAAACACCACCCACAGCAGGAAGCCGACGTGCACCGCACGCAGCACCTGGCTGGAGAGAGGTGAGAAGGCTGCGGTGACGATCTGGAAAATCGAGAACAGCAACGCTACGTAAAACAGGGTTTTCGGCCAGTCCCGTGGGTTCGCGGAAATACCGTGATGCTCGTCACTCATTGGCTGCCTTCCTCATGACCACACAAAGGAATCGACGCTGCAGTGGCCGTCACGCCACTGCGCACAAGCGCTTATAACGCGCCTTTTTCCTTGTAGTAGCGTTCGGCGCCGGGGTGCAGCGCGATCGGCAGGTTTTTCGCAGCCGCTTCCAGCTTGATGTCCTTGGCCGCCGAATGGGAGTTGCCCAGGCGCGTCAGGTTGTCGAACAGCAGGCGGGTCATGTCATAGACGACGTCATCCGGCAGGTCGGCGCGGGTCACCAGAATATTGGTGATTGCCACGGTAGGCACGGCTTCGGCCTGTCCGTCGTAGGTGTTGGCCGGGATCATTGCGCTCTGGTAGGCCGGATTGCCGATTTTTGCCACCACTTCACTCGGGATAGCCACGTAGTTCAGCGGCATCACCGAAGCCAGGTCACGGATGGCGGCCATGCCCAGCCCCGACGATTGCAGGGTGGCATCCAATTGCCGGTTCTTGATCAATTCCACCGATTCGGCAAACGGCAGATATTGCACCTTGCCCATGTCCTCGTATGTCAGGCCGGCCGCTTTGAATATCGCCCGCGCATTCAATTCGGTGCCGGATTTGGGCGCACCGACCGAAATGGTCTTGCCCTTGAGATCGGCGAGGGTTTTGATCCCCGACTCCTGGCTGGCGACGATTTGAATGTAATTGGGATAGGCGCCGCCCAAGGCGCGCAATTTGGTCAGCGGTGCTTTGAAACCGGCGTCTTCCACGCCGTTTTTGGCGTCGGCGACTGAGTCGCCCAAAGCCAGGGCCAATTCGCCGCGTCCGGCCTGCAGCAGGTTGAGGTTTTCTACCGACGCTTTGGTGGCCTGCACCGATGTCTTTGAACCGGCAATGCCGTCGCTGTAGATTTGCGACAGACCGACCCCGATCGGGTAGTAAACCCCGCTGGTTCCGCCGGTGAGGATATTGATGAACACGGGCGCCGCCTGCGCAGCACTGCTAAGGGTCAGCGTGGCGGCGGCCAGCAGGGCAAAGCGTGTTTTGACTCGCATGGGAGCACTTCTCCGTCTTGTTATGGTTTTAAGCAGAGTGATTGCACTTTAGTCGATCCTGGCTGAACGTGATCGCCACTTCAGTTCATCCCCAGCCAGTTCGGCAGCACCAGTGAGATCCAGGGTACGTAGGTAATCAGGATCAGGAACAACAGTAGAATCGACAACCAGGGCATCGCGGCTTTAACCGTGGCGGGCAAGGACATGCCGGTCACCGCCGAGGTCACGAACAGGTTCAGGCCCACCGGTGGCGTGATCAGGCCGATCTCAAGGTTGACCACCATGATGATGCCGAGGTGAATCGGATCGATGCCCAGTTTCATCGCGATAGGGAAAAGGATGGGCGCCAGGATCAGGATGATCGCTGACGGTTCCATGAACGCGCCGGCAATCAACAGCACAATGTTGACCACCAGCAGGAACGTCACCGGCGTCAGGCCGGCGTCGATCACCCAGGCAGTGATTTGTTGAGGTAACTGTTCGGTGGTCAGCACGTGGGCGAACAGCATGGCGTTGGCAATGATGAACATCAGCATGATGCTCAGCTTGGCCGAGTCGAGCAGAACCTTGGGGGTCTCGCGAAAGGTCAGATCCTTGTAGACGAACAAAGCGATGAAGGCCGAATAGACGGCTGCCACTGCGGCAGCTTCGGTCGGGGTGAACATGCCCGAATAGATGCCGCCGAGGATGATCACCATCAGCAACAGGCCCCAGATTGCCTTGCGTGCCGTACTCAGAAACTCGCGAAGCGTTGCACGGGGCAAGGCGGGGAGATTTTTCTTCACCGCGACGATGTAGATCGCCACCATCAAAGCGGTGCCCAGCAGCAGGCCAGGCACCACGCCGGCCATGAACAGCTTGCCCACGGAGGTTTCTGTCGCGGCGGCGTAAACCACCATCACAATCGACGGCGGGATCAGGATGCCCAGCGTACCGGCGTTGCAGATGATCCCGGCGCCGAAGGCCTGCGGGTAGCCAGAGCGGACCATTCCGGCAATCGCAATCGAGCCCACCGCAGCGACCGTGGCGGGACTCGAACCGGAGAGGGCGGCAAACAGCATGCAGGCCAGCACCGCCGCAATGGCCAGGCCGCCGCGAATATGCCCGACACAGGCGTTGGCGAAGTCGATCAGCCGGCGGGCGACGCCACCGGTGGTCATGAAGGCCCCGGCCAGCAGGAAGAACGGAATGGCCAGCAGCGTGTAGTGTTCCGAGGTCTCGAACAGTTTGATCGCCAGCGAGCGCACCGAGTCGGGACTGAAGAAAATGATCGTCAGGGAGCCGGCCAGCCCCAGTGAAATGGCGATCGGCACGCCGATGAACATCAAGGCGAACAGGGCCACGAACAGGAAGGCGATGGTCATGGCTTGTCATCCTCGTGTTCGGCTAGTTTCAGCGCGTCGGCCGCTTCATCGGCCAGCCCGAGGCCGGTCTGACGGTTGAGCAGGATGCGCAGGAGAATTTCAGCGAAGCGGATGAACACCAGCGCGAAGCCCAGCGGCACGATCAACCCGACATGCCATTGCATGACGCCGAAATGGCCGAGATCCTCGGCGCCGATACCGGCGTTCATCAAGGTTTCAATCCATTCGAAGCTGGCGACGCCGAGCAGTCCCGCGTAGGCCAGGCAGCAGAGGCAGGCGAGGATGCCGATGTAGCGCTGCACCGATCTGCGTGCCAGTTTGACCAGTGCGTCGACACCGATATGCCCGGCGGTACGCACGCCATAAGCCAGGCCGAAAAAAATCAGCCAGCCGAACAGCGCTTTGGTCAGGGCTGTGCTCCAGGTCATGGCCTGCGCCATGCCCATGATCTGATCGCCCACGGCGAACAGCGGGACACTCGCTGCCGGCCAATGATCGGCGAGCCAGTAAAACAGACTGTAGAAGTTATTGAGGATCACGTAGACAAACGTGACGAGGGTCATGGCCGCCAGAAGGAAGACGATGAAGCCTTCCTCGAAGTGTTCCCAGATTCGCCGAAGCGCTTTCATGGATGGCATCTCACGTCGAGTGAAGACGGGCAGGCGCCGACTTGGCGGCGCCTGCCTTGCGATTATTGCGCCTGGTTTGCGGCTTCGGCAGCAGAGATCAACTCAGGGCCGATTTCGCCTTCGAACTTCTTCCAGACCGGTTTCATCGCATCGCGCCATTGCGCACGTTCTTCTGGCGTAAGCGTGATGATTTCCGTGGTTTTGGCGGCAAGGATGCGTTGCTTGTCACCCTCGTTCAGTTGCTGGGCTTCGTTGTTCACGTGAGTGGTGACTTCCACGACGATCTTGTCCAGTTCGCTGCGCACGTCGGGTGGCAGGCCGTTCCAGAATTTGGTGTTGGTGATCAGCATGTAGTCCAGTACACCGTGGTTGGATTCGGTGATGTATTTCTGCACTTCATGCATCTTCTGGCTGTAGATGTTCGAGTAAGGATTCTCCGCCCCGTTGACCACACCGGTCTGCAGGCCTTGATAAACCTCGGCAAAACTCATCTTGCGCGGATTGGCGCGCACCGCCTTGAACTGCTCTTCCAGCACCGCCGAGGCCTGCACGCGGAACTTCAGGCCGCGCGCATCAGCGGGCACACGCAGTGGCTTGTTGGCCGACAGTTGTTTCATACCGTTGTGCCAATAAGCCAGGCCGGTGATGTTTTTGCTTTCCATGGATTTGAGCAGGCCCTGACCCTGCGGGCTCAGTTGAAAACGGTCGACAGCGTTGATGTCATTGAAGAGGAAGGGCAGGTCGAACAGCTGCACGGTCTTGGTGTACTGCTCGAACTTGGCCAGCGACGGCGCAATCATCTGCACATCGCCGAGCAACAGCGCTTCCATTTCCTTGCCATCACCAAAGAGCGAGGAGTTGGGATACACCTCGACCTTGACCTTGCCCGGCAAGCGTTCCTCGACCAGTTTCTTGAACAGCAACGCACCTTGCCCCTTGGGCGTCTGGTCAGCGACCACATGCGAGAACTTGATGATCACCGGGTCTGCCGCCATGGCCGGGTTCATGCTGCTTACCGCCAAAGCGCAGGCAAGTGCGCTGAACAGAGATCTGAGCATCTGGGTGATTCCTCTTGTTTTTATTGTGATGACCGCTCGACGCGCTGAACGCGTTCAAGTGCCGGGACATGTTCAAGTCTAGGCAGAAATATCTGATTTGCCGGGGAATTGACGAGAAAGGGCAAAACACTGACAGCAGGCCGGACTGTCAACTTTCACAGGCAAAGTTACTGGCCATCTTTTTGGGCGCGGATGACCAGCAAGCCGGCAATCAAAATCAACGCCATTCCTGCCCATGTAAAAATATCCGGGACCTCGTGGAACAGCACGTAACCCCAAAGACAGGCAAAAACCAGGTAGGCGTAATCAAACGTGCCGATCAGTGCCGCAGGCGCGATTTGATAAGCCTTGGCGGTAGCGGTGTTGATGAAGACCAGAGCGCAGGCATAACAGAAGATGAACAGCGTCACTTGCCAATCAAGCGATTGCCATGGGGAGAGTAGAAAACCGGCACTTGTGGCAGTCGTGTCACTGACCATCAGCGAAGCGATACCGCCGAGGCTGGCAGCGACGAGGAAAGCGGTATTCAATCCCAGGGCCAATACCAGTGGATGTTCACTGCGACAGTGTCGGCGCGTCACTACCATCGCAAGCGCGTAGAACACAGCAGCGATGACGGGCAACAGCGTTGCGAGAACGAAGATGTCCGAGCCTGGACGTAACACCGTTGCGACACCCGCAAAGCCTGTTCCTATCGCCACCCAGCCACGCAGTGATAACGGCTCACCTCCATAAAGGGTGGAAAAAAGCGCAATGAACAGGGGCGTCGTGTAGATCGCCACGGCAGCGACTGATAATGGAATCAGCGGTAATGCCGCGTAGTAGGTTACCCACATCAACAAAAGCAGGATGCTTCGGACGGTCACCCAGTACAGCGATGTAATCCCTTGGCGGCCCGATCTGATGCGTCTGCCGAGCCAGACGCCAAGGGCGGGAACCGACAGACAAGACACCAAGAGGAACAGCTGCCAGAGCGGTAGGCGAGTGCTGAAGTATTTGACCGCTGCATCGGCCAGGGAGAGCAGAAAGACAGCAGCGCTGATCAGCACTATGCCCTTGGAAACGCTGTCGCTGGTCGCATTGTGCTTGCTCACGCACCGTGCTCCTGTTCCGTCAGTGAATTGCGATCCTAGCAGACGTTCGTGCATTACAGATGGTTAAGGTCCGGCACTGCGTATGAGATGCGCATGCCCTGACGGGCTGGTTCGAAGACGGGCTGACGTCTGCGCTGACAGACCTCAGCCCTTGTTTCCGGGCTTTGGAAAGCAGATCTGTTCTGCTCAGTCAGACGCCCGTTGCCTTGAGCAGCAGCGAACCGCGCCGGCGCATGAGGGCGTAGTAAGCGCACGCAGGGAACAGCAAGCCAACGGCCCACGCCAGGTCTACGCCTTGCAGGCTGGTGGCAACAGGCCCGACGTACATGGAGGTGTTCATGAACGGAATTTCCAGAGCAATGGTGCAAAGGAATACTGCGATTGCTGTCCAGTTCACCCGACCGTAGATGCCTGCCGGATCGAAGATGTCGGCAATCCGGTAAACGCCTTTGCGCAGCGCGTAGTAGTCGACAAGATTGATCGCCGTCCAGGGGATCAGAAAGTAGCTCATGAAAAAAATGAAATTCAGGAAGAACTGCAGAAAGTCGTCCTGCGCCAAAGTGCATAAACCGGTTGCGATCGTGCAGATGATCAGCAGGAATCCCGCACGTACAGACGGGGTGATTTTGAGCGCAGAGAAAGGCTCGATCATCGTGACCGTCGACATGAAAGCGCCATACAGGTTGAACACGTTGATGGCGATCTGGCCGTAAAGCACGAATGCCACCATCAACAGCGTGCCTCCTCCGAGCAGGCCTATAAGATGCAGCCCGACGTTATCGGAGAACCCCACCATGCCCTTGGCCAGCACGGCGCCTAACAACATCATCCAGCTTCCGCCGATAACGGTACCGGCGTAGCTGTACCAGAACACTTGGCGGGTGGATGTGTCGCTCGGCAAATACCGAGAGTAATCCGCCACGTAAGGTGCGTAGGACAATTGCCAAGTGACCGCGATACTGACGGAGGCGAGGAAGCTGACCAGATTGAAACCCTGCGCGGTCCATTGGCCGGTCTCTATCGGCAGCGCGAGGGCGAGCAGGGTGGCGATGCCGAACACGGCAATCGAAACCAACGAGAGCACCTTCTGCACGCGATGGATCAATTGGTAGCCGAACAGCGCGACCAGGAAGCATGCCGCGCCCAGCAGAGCGATGTTGCCAGCGGTGCTCAACGGGCTAAGGTTGCTGACCGCCTGAGCAGCCAACAGCGTGTTGCTGACGAAAAAGCCCAAGTAAATAAGCATGACGAACAGCAGCGGGACGATAGCGCCGAAAACCCCGAATTGTGCCCGGCTCTGGATCATCTGCGGAATACCCAGTCTCGGCCCCTGCGCGGAGTGCGAAGCCATAAAGATTGCACCAATCAGCGAACCGATAAGGATCGATAGCGCACTCCAGAAAAGATTGAGTCCCAGGCTGATGGGCAACACTCCAGCCGCTACCGTGGTGATGTTGGCGTTGGCACCAAACCAGACGAAGAACAGGGAACGTGGCCGACCGTGACGCTCGCTCTCAGGGATAAAGTCGATGCTGCGTTTTTCAACTTTCATGTCTGTTCTCCGTTCAGCAGGCGTCGACGAGGCGGCGTTGAAAGCGCGCTACGACTTGTGGGAATTCATCTGGCTGGAAGGCGAGGTGATCGGGTTCTGCGGTTCGAAGCGATGTTGCCGGCTCGTTGTTCCAGCGTCTCGACAGCTGCTCGGTGGTAAAGAGCTCCAGCCCGTACAGCCAGTTGGACAGGATGAACAGTGCCGAGTAATGCGCTCCCTCTGTAGTCGCACTACAGGCGTCAGCGACAAGGCTGACCTGGAAGTCGTGCTGATAGGCGTCGAACAGACTGCTCATGACACACACATCCGTCAGCACGCCGATGACCACCAGTTGCTTGATGCCTCGGCGGTTGAGCATCTGAGCCAAACGGGTGCCGTGGAAGGCGCTGTAGCGGCGTTTATCGATGACGACGTCAGCGTCTCGAGGCGCCAGGGCATCAATGATCTCGATCGCAGATGTGCCGGCGCGGTAAGTCGTCGGCCTGCCTTGGTCGTCTACCGTTTCGCCCAGCGCCAGATCGCGGCCCGGAGCGTCGTTGACGTGGCGGGTATAGAAAATCGGGATGTGCAACTGGCGAGCGCGATCGATCAGGGATGCGGCGTTATCGACCACTTGATCGAAGCGTTCGAGCGGGAAGCCATCTTCCTTTTGCATATCGATCACAAGCAAGGCGGTGTTTTGGTTCATCAGGTTTGTTCCGGATGCAGAGCGCCGGGCGAGCCGGAGGGACTCACCAGGAAACTCGGTAATGACGGTGCGCAGCGATCCGCCAAGGCGGAAACTGCGAGAGATCGAGAGAGACTCTCGTCGGGAGGTGTTACCTGACTATCTGCCAGAAGCCGTTTTGCTTTGCGCTCACGCAGGATGGCAGCCGAGGCAGCACGATGGAGGACGAAGAGCGGAATCGACGGAGATAACGCGCCATCGCTGCGCACGGCAACGCACACACCGCGCTTGAAGAGCGGGTGTGAGCGTCGCCGAATTGTGCGGAGGATGCAGGCATGGCCATAGACCTTGAGCGCGATATGCACTGGAGGAGCAAGATACGGGCCAAGCTCTGCAAGGCCTTCGAAGCCATTGAGCCAGAGCGGACCAAGCGTTTGAAGCAGCGTTTAATGGTATCTGGTATTCCATAATATTGTGTTACGTAGCGTAGCAGCGGGTTGCGTTCTTGCTCCCTTTTGAAGCAGATCCCTCCAGGCTCGCGGTGATCAACGCCGCGCCGTGCGCGTACTCACATCCACCCAGACCGCCAACACCAGAATGCTGCCCTTGACGATCATCTGCCAGTAGCTATCGACGTCAAGCATGGACATGCCGTTGTCCAGGCTGGTGATCACCAGCGCGCCGAGGAGGGCGCCGTAGACGGTGCCGGAGCCGCCGCGCATGGAGGTGCCGCCGATGAAGCAGGCGGCGATGGCGTCGAGTTCGCCCATGCTGCCGGCCGAGGGTGAGCCGGCGGCGAGGCGTGCGGTGTTGACCACGCCGGCGAGGGCGCACATCACGCCCATGATGCCGAAGATCCACAGCTTGACCGCCTGCACATTGATGCCTGACAGGCGCGTGGCTTCCATGTTGCTGCCGACCGAATAGACCCGGCGGCCGAACACGGTCTGGCTGGTGACGTAGCTGAACACGCCGAGCAGAATCAGCAACAGCAGCACCGGCACGGGAATGCCGTCATAGCTGTTGAGGGTCTGGACGAAACCGGCCAGCACCGCGCCGATCACCAGCACGCGCACAACATCACGCACCAGTGAATGCGCCGCCAGGCCATGCAAGGCGCGATTGCGTCGTTGTTTCCAGGTCAGGAACACCGTCAGCACAAACAGCAGCACACCCAGGCCAGTGCCGATCGCGTGGGGCAGATAACCCTGGCCGACGTAGACCAGCTCCGGCGATACCGGGGCGATGGTGGTGCCGCCGGTGATCCCCAGCAAAATCCCGCGAAACGCCAACATGCCGCCCAGCCCGACGATAAAGGACGGGATGCGCAAGTACGCCGCCATGTAGCCGTTGGCGAGGCCGATCATCAGGCCGCACAGGGCGACCAGACTCAGATTCGCCAGCAACGGAATGTGATAGACCACGTCGAGTATTGCCGCGAGGCCGCCGAGCAGGCCGAGCAATGAGCCCACCGACAAATCGATCTCGCCGCTGATGATCACCAGCACCATGCCGCAGGCCAGAATTCCGGTGATCGACATCTGCCGCAGCAGGTTGGAAAGGTTGCGCGGGGTGAGGAAACCGCCTTCGGTCTGCCAGCTGAAGAACAGCCAGATCAGCACCACGGCAAATACCAGCGCGAGCATCTTGTAGCGGGTGAACAGTTGTTTGACCTGATTCATTTACGCGGTTTTCCGATCATTATTGTTATGGCTGCCCGGCTGGCTGAGGGCGGCGGCGAGTACCTGTTCCTGGGTCAGCTCATGGTTGACGAAGTCGCCGCGCAACTGGCCTTCGCCGATCACCAGCACGCGGTCGGACACGCCGAGTACTTCGGCCAGTTCCGACGAAACCATGATGATCGACACGCCTTCGGCGGCCAGCGCGCCCATCAACTTGTAGATTTCATACTTGGCGCCGACATCCACGCCTCGGGTCGGCTCGTCGAGAATCAGCACGCGCGGTTTGGCCAGCAGCATTTTCGCCAGCACGGCTTTCTGCTGGTTACCGCCCGACAGGCTGGTGATCGGCAGGGACGGACTTGCGGTCTTCAGATGCAGCCGGGAGATTTCCCGGTCGATGCAGCCCAGTTCGGCTTCGGCATCGATGCGGGTCATTTTCGAATAACTCTCGAGCACGGCGAGGGTGATGTTCTGGCCGACACCGAGATCCGGAATGATGCCCTGGCGCTTGCGATCTTCAGGCACCAGGCACAGGCCGGCACGGATCGCTTTCAGCGGCGTGCGCGTGTCGATCGGCTGGCCGTCCAGCCAGACTTCGCCTTCGTGGCGGCCGGGGTAGGCGCCGAACAGCGCGGTGACCAGTTCGGTCCTGCCGGCGCCGACCAGCCCGGCAATGCCAAGAATTTCGCCGCGCTTGAGGCTGAAGGAAATGTCGTCGACCCGTTTGCGCTTGGGGTTGTCGACGTCGTAGCAGGTGATGTGGCGCGCCTCGAAAATCACCTCGCCAATCTCATGCGGCTCGCTGGGATAAAGGTTGCTCATTTCGCGGCCGACCATTTGCGTGATGATCTGCGGAATGTCCATATCGGCCATGGCGGTGGTAGCGATGTGTTTGCCGTCGCGGATCACCGAAATGGTGTCGCACACGGCGGCGACTTCATCGAGTTTGTGCGAGATGTAGACGCAGGCGACGCCCTTGGCTTTGAGGTCGCGGATGATGTCGAGCAGCACTTCGATTTCCGAGCGGCTCAGGGCCGAGGAGGGCTCGTCGAGGATCAGCAGACGCGCCTGTTTGTTCAGCGCCTTGGCGATTTCCACCAGTTGCTGGTAGCCGCCGCCGTACTGCGAAACCGGCAGCGACACGTTCATGTCCGGCACTTTCAATTCACGCATCAGCGCTTCGGCGCGGTGGATCATCGCCGGGTAGTTCATGCGCCCGCCGGGCAGCGTCAGCTCATGGCCCATGAAGATGTTTTCCGCCACCGACAGGTCGGGAACCAACGTCAGCTCCTGATGGATGATGACGATGCCGGCGGCCTCGGTTTCGCTGATCGATTGCGCCCGGAGCGGTTGTCCGTCCCAGAGGATTTCGCCGTCCCAGGTGCCATGGGGATAGACCGCCGAGAGGATCTTCATCAGCGTCGACTTGCCGGCACCATTCTCGCCGCACAGGCCCACGCATTCACCGGGGCGGACCTTGATGTCGATGCCGTTCAGCGCCTTGACACCGCCGAAGGTTTTGACGATGCCGTTCATTTGCAGCAGATAGTCGGACATGGAAAAGGCTCGTATATCAGGAACTCAAACACCACTGAACCTGTGTGGGAGCGAGCCTGCTCGCGAAGGGGCATTTTCAGCCAGAGCTTTACTGACTGACACTCCGCTTTCGCGAGCAGGCTCGCTCCCACAGGTCTGACCAGGATTTATGGCCGGATCACTGCCCGGCGATCTGCGCCTTGGTGTAGAAGCCATCCTGTTCGAGCAAGTCGATGTTGTCCTTGGTCAACGGGGTCGGCGTGAGCAGGATGGTGTCGACCTTTTTGCTGCCGTTGTCGTACTGCGAGGTGTAGGCCGGCTTTTCGTTGCGCGCCAGTTGCACCGAGAGCTTGGCCGCTTCGGAGGCGATGAGTTTCAGTGGTTTGTACACGGTCATGGTTTGCGTGCCGGCGATCACGCGTTTGACGGCTGCGAGGTCGGCGTCCTGACCGGAAATCGGCACCTTGCCGGCCAGTTGTTGCGCGGCCAGTGCCTGGATGGCGCCGCCAGCGGTGGCGTCGTTGGAGGCGACAATGCCGTCGATTTTGTTGTTGTTACGGGTCAGCGCGTTTTCGACGATGCTCAGCGCTTCGGTCGGGTTCCATTCCTTGACCCACTGCTGGCCGACGATCTTGATATCACCCTTGTCGATGGCCGGCTGCAGCACCTTCATCTGGCCTTCACGGAGGATCTTGGCGTTGTTGTCGGTCGGCGCACCGCCTAACAGAAAGTAATTGCCCTTGGGCGCCGCTTTCAGCACGCCGCCGGCCTGCATTTCACCGACCTTTTCGTTATCGAAGGAAATGTAGGCGTCGACATCGGCGTTGAGAATCAGCCGGTCGTAAGACACCACTTTGATCCCGGCTTTCTTCGCCTCGGCCACGGCGTTGGTCAGCACTGTCGCGTTGAACGGCACGATGACGATTACATCGACGCCGCGAGAAATAAGGTTTTCGATCTGCGAAATCTGCTTCTGCTCGTTGGCGTCCGCCGATTGCACGAAGACTTTGGCGTCCATTTTTTCCGCCGCCGCGACGAAGTAATCGCGGTCGCGCGACCAGCGTTCCAGACGCAGATCGTCAATGGAGAAACCGATTTTCGGGTGGGTGGCGTCGGCCATTACCGGCAGGGCCAACAACGCCAGGGCACTGGCCAACAGCGTACGTTTCAAGTTCTTCATGGTGGTGCGTCCTTTTATTTTTGTTGGAAAGACACGGCCTGACGATGAATCGGGCTGGTAGAACTGTAGAGAATCTGCCGACGCAGCAGGCACAGAATTGTCGTGCAATTGTCACAGCGTGGTTGCGTCGGCAGAGGGTCTCGGCGATCAGCGATACAGGTAACGGTTGACGATGTTTTCGAGCATTTCCTGACGGCCACTGACGGCTTGCGGGTTCAGCTCGTTGGTAAACGCGTGCTCGGCCAGCGACTCGAGATTGAAGTCGCCCGCCATCACCGCTTGCCCGAACGGCTGACGCCAGCCGGCGTAGCGTTGGTCCTTGAGCACTTGCAGTTGATCGTTCTCAACCATCGCAGCGGCGCGTTCCAGCGACAGGGCGAGAACGTCCATGGCGCCAACGTGGCCGTGGAACAGGTCGATCTCGTCGAGGCTCTGCCGGCGCACCTTGGAGTCGAAGTTGAAACCACCATTCTTGAAACCGCCGGCCTTGAGGATTTCATAGGTCGCCAAGGTCATTTCTTCGACGCTGTTGGGGAACTGGTCGGTGTCCCAGCCGTTCTGCGGATCGCCACGGTTGGCGTCGATGCTGCCGAAAATTCCCAGCGAGGCGGCGGTGGCGATTTCGTGATGAAAGCTGTGGCCGGCCAGGGTCGCGTGGTTGGCTTCGATGTTGACCTTGATTTCCTTCTCCAGGCCGTAATGCTGGAGAAAGCCGAACACCGTGGCGCTGTCGTAGTCGTACTGGTGCTTGGTCGGCTCCTGTGGCTTGGGTTCGATCAGCAGGTCGCCGGTGAAACCGATCTTGTGCTTGTGCTCGACGACCATGCGCATGAAGCGCCCGAGTTGTTCGCGCTCGCGTTTCAGGTCGGTATTGAGCAGGGTTTCGTAGCCTTCGCGACCGCCCCACAACACGTAGTTGGAGCCTCTGAGGCGATGGGTCGCATTCATCGCGCTGAACACTTGCGCAGCGGCGCAGGCGAACACTTCCGGATCGGGATTGCTCGCGGCACCGGCGGCGAAACGCGGATTGCTGAAGCAGTTGGCGGTGCCCCAGAGCAACTTGATGCCGCTTTGTTCCTGATGCTGTTCGAGGCGGTCGACCATTTGCGCGAAGTGTTCGCGGTACTCCTTCAGCGAGTTGCCTTCGGGGGCGACGTCCGTGTCGTGAAAGCAGTAGTAATCGATGCCCAGTTTGCTGAAGAACTCAAACGCGGCTTCTGCCTTGCCGATGGCCAGTTGCATCGGTTCGCCGCTGCGTTGCCAGGGGCGTTTGAAGGTGCCGGCACCGAACACATCGGAGCCGGGCCAGACGAAGGTGTGCCAGTAGCAGGCGGCCATGCGCAGGTGTTCGCGCATGGGTTTGCCGAGGATCAGTTTGTCGGCGTCGTAGTGGCGGAAAGCGAGGGGCGAATCACTGTTCGGGCCTTCGTAGCGAACCGGCTCGATATTGGGGAAGTACTGCATGGACCTTGTCCTTGTTGTTCTTGGCGGTGTCTCGATACTAGCAACGGCCCCGTGCCCGCTGATTATGAAAAGCCTCAACTGCGAGTGCGATTTTGCGTATTGAGCTTCTGCGTCTTCGCGCCTAGTCTGTGTCCATCGCTGCCCTGACATGGCGGCCCGGAACAGTACAAAAACAATTTGAGGCCGCTTTCGCGAGCAGGCTCGCTCCCACATTTGATTCGTGTCATTCACAAAACCGTGTGGGAGCGAGGATGCTCGCGAATGGCTTGACGCCAAATCCGGATCCTGTATGAAAAGCCTACCGCCCGTGCACCGCATCGCCCTGTTGTTCAACGGCAGCAAGATCTACGACCGTGGAATCATCAGCGGCATTGGCAACTACCTGAGCAGCACCCGCGCTTCCTGGGACTTGTTTCTGGAAGAGGATTTTCTCTGCCGCCTGAAAGGCATCGAGCGCTGGCAGGGTGACGGGATCATTGCCGACTTCGACGATCCGCTGATCGGCGAGGCGCTGGCCGACATTCATTTGCCGGTGGTGGCGGTGGGCGGTTCCTACGAGGATGCGCGCGCCTACCCGAAAGCGATTCCCTACGTTGCCACTGACAACAACGCATTGATCACGCTGGCTTACTCGCATCTGGTCGAGGCGGGGTTGCAGCGTTTTGCCTGTTTCAGCCTGCCGGAGGCGCAGGCCAATCGCTGGGCGCAGGAGCGGGAAAAAGCCTTTCGCAAACTGATGCAACGCGATGGCCTGCACGCGGAAATCTATCGCGGCATGGGCACCAGCGCGCCGCTGTGGGACAGCGCCGTGGAACAACTGATCGCCTGGCTGCACAGCCTGCCGAAACCGATCGGCATCATCGCCGTCAGCGACGCCCGTGCCCGGCAGTTGCTGCAAGCCTGCCTGACCGCCGGCATCGCCGTGCCCGAGCAGGTCGCGCTGATCGGCATCGACAATGACCCGCTGACCCGCAGCCTGACGCGTGTGCCGCTGAGTTCGGTGATTCAGGGCACCGAAACCATGGGCCGCACCGCCGCGCAACTGCTGCACCAGATGCTCCACGGCATGCCGTCCACCGGTACGCAAATCCTGATTCCGCCGGACGCGGTCAACGTGCAGGTGTCGAGCCTGCACCAACCGCTGGGCAATCCCTACGTCATGCAAGCGCTGCTGTTCATCCGCCAATATGCCTGCCAGGGCATCAAGACCGCGCAAGTGGCGGCCTATGTCGGCGTGTCGCGCTCATCGCTGGAAGCGCATTTCCGCGCCGAGCGCGGTTGCAGCGTGCATGACGAGATTCTGCGTTTCAAACTGGCGGCGGCTACCAGCGGTTTGAAGAACACCGATGCTGCGATTGCCGATATTGCCCAGGCCTGCGGCTTCAAGTCTGCGCAATATCTGCACACGGTGTTCCGTCGCGAGTTCGGCTGCACGCCCCGCGAGTATCAGCAGGGCGGGGCGTAGCGCTGCGAAGACTTACGCCAGCGCAGCGGCACTGGCTCTGGAGCGCCAGGCGAACGTCAGCACCATCAGCAGGCCCAGACCAGCCATCGCCGCGCCGGCCAAGGAAATCGCTGGATAACCCAGCCCGGCATTGATCACCGCGCCACCCAGCGCCGCGCCGATCGCGTTGCCGAAATTGAACGCACCGATGTTCACCGCCGAAGCCAGATTCGGCGCGTCCTTGGCCGCTTCCATCACGCGCATCTGCAGCGGCGGCACCAGAGCGAAGCTGGCGATACCCCAGATCAGAATGGCCACGGCGGCCGGCAGCGGCCAGCGCATCAGCACAGTGAATGCGAGCAAAACCACAATCAATGCGCTCAGCGACACGATCAGGGTGCGGTCGATCGAACGGTCGGCAGCCTTGCCACCCCACATGTTGCCCAGGGTCAAACCGATTCCGAACAACACCAGCATGGCGGTGATGAACGCGGCGGAGGCGTGGGTCTCGCTGCTGAGAATCGGCGCGATGTAGGTGAACACGGTGAACATCGCACTCGAGCCGACCACGGTCAGGGCCAGCGCGGCCAGCACCGGACCTCGGCCCAATACACGTATTTCCGCCAGCGCACCCGCGCCTTGCTCTGCTTTCAGATTGGGCAGGGCGAACCACAAGGCGATCATGGTCAGCACGCCGAGACCGGTAATGCCCCAGAACGCCGTGCGCCAGCCGAACAGCTCACCAAACCACGCCGCCAGCGGCACACCGCCGATAGTCGCCAACGTCAGGCCCATGAACATTGCCGCCACGGCGCCGGCACGTTTCTCTGGCGCGACCACACTGGCGGCAACCACCGAGCCAACCCCGAAGAACGCACCGTGATTGAGCGAGGTGATCACCCGGGCGACCATCAGGCTGGAGTAATCGGTGGCCAGCGCCGACATCAGATTGCCCAGGGTGAAAATCGCCATCAGCCCGATCAGCAGATAACGCCGAGGGATTTTGCCGGTGGTCAGGGTCATCAGCGGTGCGCCGAGCAGCACGCCCAAAGCGTAGGCACTGACCAACAACCCCGCAGCGGGAATGGAAACGCCGAGATCGGCAGCGATGCCGGGCAACATGCCCATCGGCGCGAACTCGGTGACGCCGATGCCAAAGGCGCCGACAGCGAGTGCAACAAGTGGTGGATTGATACGCATGGAAAGTCTCCTCATCTATGCCGCCAATGCTACGATCCATCGTTTTCCGGCGGTAGATGGCGATTTTGGCAATCACCTTTGCGTAAGAGGCACGAATGGACTTCAACGGCAGATCAGGGGAAATGAGCGTGTTCGTCACCGTGGCGCAGGAGGGCAGCCTCTCAGCAGCGGCGCGTGCATTGGGGCTGACGCCTTCGGCGGTCAGTCGGATCATCGCCCGCGCCGAACAGCGACTCGGCACTCGTCTGTTGCTGCGCACGACCCGCGCGCTGGCGTTTACCGCCGAGGGCGAAGCGTTCCTGCGCGGTGCCCGGCGGATTCTGGCCGACATGGACGAAGTGGAAGGCGCCATCACCGATCAAGGCGTACCCAAGGGCCGCTTGCGTGTCAGTGCCGCCCTTGGCCATGGACGGCTGACCATTGTGCCGTTGGTCGCAGCCTTCACCGCCCGTTACCCGAACATCGTCGTCGACCTCAGCCTCGGCGACGAAGTAGTCGACATCCTCGCTGGCCAGGCGGATGTCGCCATACGCTTCGGCCATCTGCCCGACAGCCCGTTGACCGCACGCCGGCTCGGCCACACCGGCCAAGTCGTGGTCGCATCGTCCGACTACCTGAAACGCCACGGCACACCTCTCGAACCGGAAGACCTGCTCAAGCACAACTGCCTGCGCTTCAACTTCCGCCGCGCCGAAGCCAACTGGCCGTTTATCCGCGACGGCAAGGAGTTCTCGCTGAAAGTCAGCGGCAACATCGAATGCAGCAGCGGCGAAGCACTGGCCCAGTTCGCCAGACTCGGCGCCGGCATTGCGCGGATTGGCGAGTTCACCGTCAGGGAAGACTTGCAGCGCGGGGATTTGATTGCGCTGCTGCAAACCTGGAACCCCGGTGATGAGGAACCGATTCATGCGGTGTTCGTCGGCGGCGCGGCGATGCCGGCGCGGGTGCGGTTGTTTGTGGATTTTTTACTGGAGCAGCATCGGATGTAAGAGGTGGCATCTTTTCATCGGATCTGATTCTTTGCATGCAAATGCAATCATATTGCTATCATTTGCAGCTCTTCATTTTCAGTCTGAATACAGTGAGTACCGATGTTTGTGAAAACGCTGAATGGATTGCTAGTCTTAGTGGTTTGCGGCGTGCTGGGCGCTTGCGGAAAAACAGACCGTTTTGCCGACGGCTGGGATCAAGGCGGCAACCTGCATGACGTGAGTCTGCGCGAGTGGGCCTTTGCAACCGATGCCAACCGGCTTGCCAGTGCTGCCGATTTTGTCCGGGAATTTATTCCGGCGTTGCCAGCAGTGTCTTTGCCGCTCGCAAGCGCCCTGGTTGAAAAGTGCCTGACCGAGAGTGCGTATATAGCCGCTATCGAGGAGATTCGAGTGCGAAGCAGAATTGAACCCTGTATTGAATATGCTCAACAAACCGCCCAGAGCCTCTCGCAGGAATATGCCAAGCGCCAAGGTGTTTCCAGCCAGTAAACGGTCGCCAGCGAAGTATTGTGTCGGCTCCTAGTTACAAAGGGCCACCGCAGAATGATGGACCCGGATGTTCTTTACTGGGCGCCGAGCGAGACAGATCGTTGTTTTCACTCGACGAATCTGAGGCATGCAAAAGCGGTTTTGATACGCAGTTGCTTGATGGGTTCGATGCTTTCCTGAGATCCGATTTTTTTGACTACGCCCAGGCCGCAGTATTGTTGATTGAAGGTGAAGATCGGGAGAAGGCCAGCCTTGGGTTCAGTCCAGTAGCCCGACTTCAACGTATAGCTGGCCCCAGCCTGAGGGGTGAAAGAGAAGGGTATCTGGCAAAACTTTCCACCAACTGTTTGCCGGTAAGTCAAAACCAGCTCTTTGTCGGCAGCTACCGGCGATTGGATAAAACCCTCGGTATAGGGCAAAGGCGTGAAGCCCGCGTAACATCCCGATTCGTTGAAGGTCATCGCGTCGAGATTAGTGCCGCTTTCATATTTAAGCCTGACCGTCGCAGACGGCTCATCCTGTCGGGGAAATTGATACTGTTTACCCTGAAACAGTGAAGTACAACCGCTCAGTGCCAATGCTCCAGCCAAAAGCGTCAAGCCAAATCTGCCATTCCCGTACATGTACTGCTCCTGGATACCATCGGACTTTTCAAAAGCAGATGATACCGAAAAGTGGCCACATGCTATTAAGCTTTACATGATTCAGACAACCCAAGTTTCTCCCGTGCCCACTGCTCAGCCGTCGTGACCTGAATCGCCCGCTGCTCATTGAACGTGCCCGCTATAGGCCACGCCACACCTCGGCCTTGGGCGAATACAGCGCGGTATTTTTTGATGTGGTGAGTGGGGTCTTTTTCCAGTTCCTGCATCAGGTGCGGCACTGTCCAGACGTTACGCTTGAAGGGGCGTCCGAGCACGCGTTCGAGAAGGCCCGCGACCTGTCCATAGGTCAGCGTGTCACCCGAGAGGTACACGATCTCGTTGCGAAAACGCGGTTCGAAGAAAACGATTTCTGCGGTCAGCTTGCCGATGTCGTCCGGAGTCGTGAGCGTCACGCTGGTGTCCAGGCTGCCCAGGGCGTTAACGGTGTCGTTGTCGAAATCAACGACTTCAAATACTGGCTCAAACAGGAAGCTGGTAAACATGCCGGTCGAGATGATCACCCATTCGGTTTTGTCCTGCGCGCGCAGCAGTTCGCGCACGTCGAGCTGACTGTCGAACAGATCCTGCGGACTGCCCCGGCCGATCACCTCGAAATCCACGCCAAACTGCCAGGGAAAGTAGCGTTTGATGCCGGACTTGAGCGCGGCGGTCGCCAGCTTCATCGGCGTCTCGCGACCAGCGACCATGCCGGCGCAGCCAATGACGGTATCGAACGGTGCGAAGACTTCGGCCAGTTCGTCGATTGAATCGTTGACCAGATCTGCCGCCACCATCTGCACGCCGAGACTGCGCAGTTCATCGATTCCGGCTTTCTTTTCCGGCACCTGACTGTTGATCGTCGAGGCCCTGAGCAGGACGCTGATCGTGCTGCCGGGCGAGCGCTTTGCTGCTCGTGCAAGGTTGCGCAAAACCGGCAGGCCGAGCTCGCCTGCGCCCAGGACGAGAATGGATTGCGCGGAAGGGTGGTTCGATTCGGTCATGATGTCTCCTCAGATCTGCATGTAAGATCGGCAAATGCTGGCACGATCGGGCAGCACTCAGAAGAAGGCACACGCGTGATACCAGGTGAAGAAATGACTGATCAGCAAGCGCTCAGTGAGGCAGAAGCGATCTGCCAGACGCTCAGACGAGACGATGATGGCGTGCGCCGCGAAGTGCTTGCACACGCCGGCAGTCGCTGGTCTTTGGGCATCCTGCATGCCTTGGGTGTCTACGGCACCATGCGTCACGCCGAGATCAAACGGCAGATGACCGGCGTGACTCAACGCATGTTGACCAAAACCCTGCGTGCGCTTGAACGCGACGGCCTGCTGACCCGGCGCGAGCTCGACCAGGTGCCGCCGCACGTCGAGTACGAACTGACGCCATTGGGGATGGGATTGCTGGTGCGGATGTCGCCGATCTGGACTTGGGTGGTGGAAAACGTCGAGGGTTTCCGCGAAGCGCGACGCACGTTCGATAGCCAGACCGGCAAGAAACCCTCGTGGCAAATCCCTGTGCCGGCGCGGGACGATCCTGAAGCGTCAGACTGAGGTTTCGCGCTTCAGCTCAGCGGCACCGCGAACACGGCACTGGCGCGCGCAACCGTTCGCTCTCCGACGTGCAGACTGACGCCAGCAAACGCCAGTTGACGTCCCTTTTTGGAGTGTTCAAGACGCACTTCGAGCCATTCGTTGATTTGCACCGCACCGAGATAATCCAGGGTCATGCTCGCCGTGATCAACGGCTGCGGCGGATCGCTGGAGAAGGCCATGGCGTAGCCCATCCCCACATCCGCCAATGTCGCCAATACACCGCCATGCAAAGTGCCGCGACCATTGGCGTGGCGGGAGTCGGTCAGTAAACCCAGTTCCAATTGTAGGCCGTGGCCTCTGGCGTAGATCGGGCCGAGCAGATCCAGCAACGGACTGCTGCGGGTGAATGGAGTGAAGCCTTCGGGAATGGCCGTGGTGTTCATGATCCCATCCTGATGCAGGTGGCTGACCTGTGTGATTGGGCGAGGAAACACAGAAGGGGGCAAGCACTATGCGGATGGGGAATTTGCTGCGATAAGTGCTGTACACGGAACTGACAAGCAAGGAGCTACTGGGTGGATATTCAAATTCACATCGCGAGAGATGCGGATGCATCGGCTATCAGTGAAACGATCATCAAGACGCTCCGTGAGAGCAATGCCCGCGACTATCCTCCCGAAATCATTGATCGAGTGATTGAAAGTTTTTCGCCCTCGAAGATCCTTCGTTTTTTGACTGAGCGTCAGGTGCTGGTCGCTACGCTCGACAGCCAAATCGTCGCAACGGCAAGTCTCGATCGAGACGTTGTTCGAAGCGTTTTTGTCGACCCGGGCTTTCAAGGAATGGGTGTCGGAAGACAGCTGATGAAGAGCATTCAATCACTCGCCATGGACACAGGTTTCAATCTGCTGCGCGTTCCTTCTTCAGTCACCGCAGAAGGCTTCTATGCTTCCCTCGGCTTCAAGAAAATCAGAGATGAGTTTCATCAGACGGAGCGCACGATCATCATGGCGAAGAAGTTGAAACGATAGCGTTCACCTAACGTTTAAGCCTGCCGAATGTGGCTTCCATCGCTGCCCGGTCATGGTCGAGCAACCAGGCATGATGTCGTTGATAAAGCTGCAAAAGTAGTTCGGCGTTGGCTCCAACCACGTCCATGCCTCTGTCGTCATAGGGAAAGACCATGACTCGCTTGGGCAGATTGAACAGGTAGACAGCACAGTTCGCACGCGGTTGGATAGCACCGAAGTCCTTGGCCAATGCGCACCAGAGTAATGCTTGAATGCTCGCGACAGACGCTTCGAAGGCGACGTTGACCCAATATTCCGGCTCTTCCTCACTGAACCATTCCTCGTTATCTATTTCTTCGCTCCAGATGCACAGCGCTGATGGAGTATCGATGCCAGCAGATTTAAGGGCGCGAAGAGTGCTGCGGTGGGCGAATCGATTGCGACCGGAATGAATGCGCAGGCATGCGGCAAACGATGCGTCCCCTTGGAAAATGTCGCCGCAGATGGTTATGGATTTGCGCATAGCGGTCAGGAATTGCTCGATCATTCCGCCCGTTTCGGAGAGTTCGAAACGCAATCCTCCGGGCCAGGAATAGAAAAGCGGACGGGCGAATGCCTGGGGTCCAAATGCGTTTTCGATCTCAGCTCTCAGATTCACGTTCTTCCCTTCAATGTGGATTTGTGTGTGTTCAAGACGCGGGTGAAGTCAGTGCGACGACACAAACGGCGAAGCAGTCGTCGGTGCCGGCAGCGCATAGGCCTGTTTCATCCACGCAACTTCCGCTAGCGGGGTGCGGCCGAAGAGGCGTTTGAAGTCGCGGCTGAATTGCGAGGCGCTTTCGTAGCCGACCAGAAATGCAGTTTTTGCCGCAGTCAGATCGTTACGCAGCATCAGCAATCGCGCCTGGTGCAGCCGCGTCGACTTGAGATACTGCATCGGCGAGGAATCGGTAACCTTGCGAAAGTGCAGATGAAAATTCGGCACGCTCATCTGCGCTTCATCGGCCAGGGTTTCTACGTCGAGATGCTGGTGATAGCAACTGTGGATCTTGTGGATGGCGCGGGTCACTTTGCCGAACTGGCCCTGTTGGGCGATGGCGGCGCGCAGGGTGCCGCCTTGTTCGCCGGTGAGGATACGGTAGTAGAGCTCGCGCAGCATCGCCGGGCCGAGGATTCGCGCGTCGGCATCGTTGTTCATCACTTCGAGAAAACGCAAGGTCGATTGGCGTAGCGGTTCGTCGAGCGGCGAGGCGTACATGCCCATCGGTTGGGATCTGGGGAAATTCCACAGTTCATCGACCTGCTGAATCAGCTCGCCGGCCAAGGCGAAATCCAGACGCACGTACACCGCGAGCATTGGCTCGGCTTCGCTGGCGTCGGTTTCCATGGTGAAGGGCACCGGCACCGACACCACCAGATAGTGCTGAGCGTCGTAGACGTAGACTTCATCGCCGAGATAACCGCGTTTACGCCCCTGACAAAGGATCACGATGCCCGGTTCGTACAGCACCGGCGTGCGTGTCAGCGGGCGGTTGGAGCGCAGGAAACGCACGTCCTCCAGCGGGCTCAGGTTGTAACCCTCCAGCGGGGCGAGCTGGCTCATCAACCGGACCATGCGTGCCGTGATCGGGTCTTTCGGTTTCGGCATTTAGGTTCTCCGCGTTGCTCAGCCATCCGTCGAGCGGCTGAGCGCTTGCCATTGCTCAATACTCTCCGCCGTCTGCTGCAACTTGTCACGCACCAGGGCCAGAGCATCACTGCCAAGCAGCAAGTGAGCCGGAGGGTTTGGACTGTCGATTATCGTCAGCATGGCCCGTGCAGCTTTCAGCGGATCGCCCAGCTGACGGCCGCTTTTCTCCTCCCGGGTCTTGCGCACCGGATCGAAGCTTGCGTCGTAATCACTGATGCTACGCGGCGTGCGCTGCATCGAGCGGCCTGCCCAGTCGGTGCGAAACGATCCCGGCGCCACAGCGGTGACAAAAATATTGAAGGGCGCAAGCTCCTTGCTCAAGGTGTCGGAGATCCCCTCAAGCGCAAATTTGCTGCCGCAGTAATACGCGATCCCGGGCATGGTGATATGGCCGCCCATCGAGGTGATATTGAGGATATGCCCCGCACGGCGCTGGCGGAAATACGGTACGAAAGCCTTGGTCACCGCCACTGCGCCAAACACGTTGACATCGAACTGGCGGCGCATTTCCTCCAGTGACGACTCTTCGAAAATCCCCTCATGGCCATAACCTGCGTTGTTGACCAGCACGTCCACCGGGCCGTGACGATCTTCCACCGCAGCAACCACCCCATCGATGGCATCGAAATCGGTAACGTCCAGCAGCACCCCATGCGCACGCTCGGGCGACAGCGCTTCGAAAGCTGCCAGCGCGGATTCACTGCGCACTGTGCCGATAATCCTGTGACCTCGAGCGAGCGCTTCTTTGGCCAGAGCCTGGCCAAAGCCGCTGCTGACACCGGTGATGAAAAGGGTCTTCATGGATCAGTACTCTTGCAGGCAATTGGAGAGGCCATGCTAGGGCGGAACGCGCTGGTGGGCGATGCCGGATCGGATCCGAGTATTGCCTGTTCCTATCAATAAGGTTCTGGATCAGTTGTTCAGCGTTGGCCCCCAGAAGGCGGAAAAGTCCTGCAGGTCTCAAACCCGCAGGACTTTTCTGGTCTCAGTATTACGCGCTTAGGCTGCGCGACGACCCGGTGTGCGGTCGGATCCATCAGCGGCCAGGGCCTCACCCAGTGGGGTGCGGTCTGAGCCGTCGGCAGCGATGGCCGGGCCTTGGGGCGTACGTTGCGAACCGTCGGCTGCAACGGTTTGCTGTGGTTCGCTGACCTGGGTGAAGAAGCGATCTTCCTGATTGCTCGGTACGGCGAATGCACTGGCGCTGAGGGCGAAAGTGGCGACGGCGATCAGTTGGCTTACAGTTTTCATGGCGGTGACTCCGGTCAAATCGGGATTGAGGTCCGGGTCGTTCAGATCAGTCTCTGGTTAACCCGTTGCAGTGGTGTGTTCTGCATGGGTTCAGATTAGGGGGCAGGGCGCTGTCGGCGTTAGGCGGATACTGTTGGCGATTTGCCTGATTCTGTTTATGAGGTGCTGGCGATAAAACGACAGTCACGACGAACGGTTGGAAATGTGACTAAGTATTTCAGTGATGGGCGAGGTCAAGTGCATGAGTCTATCTAGAGGTATCCAGATGAAATTCGCACGCTTTTGCCAGGCACTCTCCAATTGGGCAGGCAGCCCCAAAACCTTTCTGACGGCAATCCTTCTGATCGTTGCGTGGGCGGGAACCGGGCCATATTTTCATTACAACGACACTTGGCAACTGATCATCAACACCTCGACGACGATCATTACTTTCCTGATGGTGTTCCTCATTCAAAATACGCAGAACCGGGACAACGACATTTTGCATTTGAAGATCGATGAACTGATACGCGCCACAAAAGAAGCCCAGAATGCCAGCCTGGGTCTGGAGAAAATGGAAGCGCGCGAGCTTAGAAAACTGCGCAATCAATATCGTGCCCTGGGTGAGTCCGGTCAGATTGATGTGGAATCAGTCAAAGAAAGTGGGGCCCGTTAGAGTTCTCTGAACGAGCCCACCGAGCTTTTTACCGACGCAACAAGTTGTCGACCGCACGTATCGCCAGCGCATAACCGTCGGCGCCCATGCCACAGATCACAGCATTGACCACCCCGGACATGATCGAGTGGCGATGCAATTCATCCCGTGCGTGGATGTTCGACAGATGCAGTTCGATCAGCGGTGTGCTGAGCAACTTCAGCGCATCGAGCACCGGGATGGAATGAAATGACAGGCCGGCCGGGTTGATGATCACTGCGGCGCCTTGATCAAAGGCTTCCTGAATCCAATCGACCATCACGCCTTCGTGGTTGGTCTGGCGAAACACGCAGTGCAGATCAAGTTCCCCGGCCAGTTGCTCACTGCTCAGACGAATTTGCTCAAGAGTGGTGTGCCCGTAGATATGCGGTTCACGGCGGCCCAATAGATTCAGATTCGGGCCGTTGAGAATAAAGACAGTGCGGTTCATGGTCGTCCTGCAGCGTTATTTGGAGAGAAAGGCGATGTGGCCGTTGCGTCGGCGTTGTCTGGCGTCACGGCGTTCAGGTCGACGCCCCGGGTTTCGGGACCGATCAGGATCATCGCCAGCGAAATCAGATTGATCACCGCGCACAGCGTCACCAAGGGCCATGGTGAATTGTTGGACTGGCTCATCAGCCACACGGCAATCATCGGCATGGGGCCGCCGATCACCAGGTTGGCGCCGGTATAGGCGAGGGCCGAGCCGGAATAGCGCACCTGGGTGGGAAAGGCTTCAGCAAACGCCACTGGCTGGATGCCGCTTTGAAACTGAGTGAAGCCGAGGAACAGGCCCATGATTGCCATGATGGCGGCAACGTTCAGCGTGTTGAGAATCGGGAAGTAGACGAACAGGATCAACAAGGTCATGCACGAGCCGAACGCCAGCGCTTTTTTGCGTCCCCAGCGATCAGAAAGGTAGCCGCCGGCCAACGCTCCGACAATCGCGAACAGGTTGGCGACCATCAGCGACATGAAACCCGTCGACTGACTGAAGCCGAGATGCTTGGTCAGGTAGCTGAGGGAAAAAATCACAATCAGGTAGAACAGCGCAGCGGGCGAGCAGAAAAACAGCATCAAACGCAGGATGGTTTTGTAGTGGCTGCCCATGGCCGATTTGAGCGGGCTTTTTTCCTGCTTGACGGGGTTTTTCTTCAAGGCAACGAAGGCGGGGGTTTCATCGACCTTCAGGCGGATATAGATCGCGACGATAACCAGCACGAAGCTGAGCAGGAATGGAATCCGCCAGCCGAAACTTTCAAACTGTTCGCTGGAGAGGGTGGCAGCCAGGCCCATCAGCACGCCGTTGGCCAATATCTGACTCAGCGGTGAACACAGACCGAGCAACCCGGAATAGCGACCGCGACGATCACGAGTGGCATGTTCCAGCGCCATCAGTTGCGCCCCGGTGGATTCACCGCCGAGCGCGAAGCCCTGGATGATGCGCAGCAGCACCAACAGAATCGGCGCGAGAATCCCCACCTGTGCATAGGTGGGCAACAAGCCCATCAGCACCGACGCCAGGCCCATCAGGGTAACCGTGGCGAGCATCAGGTTGCGACGGCCCAATTTGTCGCCGAGGTAGCCACAGGTAATCGCGCCCAGGGGGCGGGCGGCAAGTCCGACGCCGAACGTGGCCAACGATGCCAGCAGCCCGGCGGTCGGTTCCATGGCAGGAAAAAACAGCTTGGGCAGGATAGTTGCCGACACCGCACCGTAGAGGGTGAAGTCAAACCATTCCAGCGCAGTGCCGATGGTCGCAGCGGTCACCGCTTTGCGAGGCATGCGCAAATCATGAGTCTCGTGACTGGTTGTGCTCATTGGGGGGCTCGTCATTATTTTTATGGTTACGGGGTCCCCGTACGATTCTGGCCAGCGCTGGCCTGGGCAGATCGTCGAAGTCAGTAGACAGTAGCCCATCCGGCCTAGAGAATAATTATCGAAATTACGATAAATAGATAAGCCAGCCTTATGGATCATTGAAATGGAATTGCGTCATCTCAAGGCCTTTGTGGTCGCCGCCGAGCTTCAGCATTTCAGCCGGGCAGCCGAACAATTGGACATCGCGCAACCGGCGCTCAGCCAATTGATGCGTACGCTGGAGGCCGAGCTGGGGCTGGCATTGTTCCGCCGGGAAAACCGTAGCGTCGTGTTGACGGCCGCCGGCGAGGCGTTCCTGCCACACGCGCGGCAGTCGATAGAGGCCAGTGAACGGGCGACGGCCGCCGCGCGACGTGCACGGCGCGGTGAGGTCGGCGAGATCAACATCGGTTATCACTCGGCTTTGTTCGAAGCCAACCTGCCGCAATTGCTGCGGCATTACTTCAGCACATTCCCCGAAGTCAAAGTGTCGCTGGTCGATGCCGGGATCCGCGCGCAGTTCGACATGTTGCTCGACCACAAGCTCGATCTGGCCTTTGCCCGCGTGTTCAAGGATCACTTGCCGGATCGTCTGCGTACCCATCATTTCAGCCAGTCACGCCTGGTCTTGCTGATCCCGGACAACCATGAACTGGCGGACCGCTTCAGCGGCGAGTTGGCGACACTGCGTCACGAGAAATTCGTGCTGTTGCAGGACAGCGCGGGCATCGGCCTGACCTCGCATACGCTACAGGCGTGTCGGCAGAACCAGCTGCATCCCGAGAACATCATGTATGTGCCGTCACTGATGAGCATCCCGGGCCTGGTGGCGGCGGGCATCGGCTTGAGTATCGTGCCTGAGGCAGTCACCCGGTTGAGCATGCCGGGCATTCGCATCATCCCGCTGAATCAGGCGGAAATGGTCAGTGAGCTGTCGCTGATTTCGCGCATCGATGAGCGTTCCAGTGCAGTGCTGCACTTTATCGAAGAAGCGCACGGCTGGGAGTGAGAAGGCCCGCCTTCAGTTCTGCACCCACGCCCCATGCAACTGCACAAACCGCACCTGCAGCCATTCGATAAACACCTGCACCTGCGCCGGCAAATGCGTGCGGCTCGGGTACAGCAGCGATACCGGCCGAGGCGTCGGGCGCAGCGGTTGCAGAATCTCTACCAATGCTCCGTTAGCCAGATGCTCGGCGACCGCGATGCCCGGCGCCTGGATAATGCCGAAGCCCGACACGCCACACTGCACGTAGGCGTTCGACTCCGTGACGGTAATGCCTTTGCGGCTGACGTAGGTTTTCTGTTTGCCCTCAACTGAAAATTGCCAGGGCAGAGTGCGGTTGTTCTGGCCCGAGAGAAAGTTCACGCCTTGATGGTTCGCCAGATCTCCAAGCGTTTCGGGTGTGCCGTGCTCGCGTAGATACTCCGGCGCGGCGCAGGTGACCATGGTCGCCAGGGCGATAGGGCGGGCAATCAGGGTTGAGTCGGGCAGCTCTCCGATGCGCAGCGCACAGTCGATGCCTTCGCCGACCAGATCAACCGCACGATCGGTGACGCCCAGTACCATGTCGATGCCGGGGTAGGTGTCGGTGAATTCGCGCAGGCTTTTGATGAATTCCAGCTGCGCGAACGCGGTGGGAATGTCGATGCGCAGGCGGCCGGACAGCGTGGCTCCGGTGCGATCGAACATGGTGGTAGCGGCGGTGATCTCGGCCAGAATTTCCTGGACCCGCTGATAGAAAAGTTCACCCTCGGCGGTGAGTGCCACTTTCCTCGTAGTGCGCTGGAACAGGCGCACGCCCAGCGATGTTTCCAGTTCCTGAATATAGCGAGTGACCTGCGGCCGGCCGATGTCCAGCGACTCAGCGGCTTTGGTGAAGCTGCCCAGTTCCGCCAGTCGGGCGAACAGGCGCATCGATTGCAGTAATTCCATGGCTTTTCCGCTGAGCTCAGTATCTGAATTTGTTGCCTGAGAATAGAACAATCCTATCTGTTTCCAAGCATTTATTGCGCTGCAGTAAAAGCCAATCATGGACCCAAGGCAAACCTGCTGAGGGTTTGCAGCCAATAACGCATTTGGAGACTCACCATGAAAGCGTGGTTACTGAAAGATTTCGGGCTCGACAATCTGCAACTCGGCGAGACGCAAACGCCGCAACCCAAGGCTGGCGAGCTGTTGGTCAAGGTCGGCGCGGTCTCGCTGAATTTCCGCGACAAGGCCATCGTTGACGGTATCTACGAGCCGCACCTGGTGCCGAAACCGCTGATTCCAGTGAGCGATGCCGCCGGTACCGTAGTTGCAATCGGCGCCGGCGTTACTCGTTTCAAGGTTGGCGATCGGGTCAATTCGCATCTGTACTCGCGCTGGCTTGACGGCGAGCCGGGGCCGAACGAGCCGGATTATTGCTTCGGTTCACCGCTGCCCGGTGGCCTCGCCGAGTACATGATCATTCACGAGGACAGCGCCGTCGGCGCGCCGGCCAACATGAGCGATGAACAGGCGGCGACGCTGCCTATCGCCGCACTGACCGCGTGGTACGCACTGGTGGATTTCGGCGCTATTCAACCGGGCCAGACCGTGTTGGTGCAGGGCACCGGCGGCGTATCGATTTTCGCCGTGCAGATCGCCACCGCGCTGGGCGCCAAAGTCATCGCAACCTCAAGCAGCGATGACAATCTGCACGCGGTAAAACGTCTGGGCGCGGTCGCCGGTATCAACTACCGCAGCACGCCGAACTGGGCGGACGAGGTGCTGAAACTCACCGAGGGCAAGGGTGTGGATCTGCTGCTCGATGTGGCAGGAGGCAATGGCATCAATCAGTCGGTAGCAGCGACCAAGGCCTCGGGGCGGATTGCGCAGATTGGCTTTCTGACAGGGCAGACCGTCGAGCTGAACCTGATGCCGCTGATCTTCCGCCAGACCACGATTCGCGGCATTGCGGTGGCACCGCGTTCATCGTTCGACCGGATGAACGTGTTCCTCGCCGAGCACGACATTCGCCCGGTGATCGACCATGTGTATCCGTTCGAACAGGCGCGCGAGGCCTATGAGCATCTGGCGAAGGGGGCGTTTGGCAAGGTGGTGATCAAGGTGGGCTGATCAGCGCAAACGTCAGACAAACCAAGGCCAGTCAGCTCAACTGACTGGCCTTTCTTACGTCTGTCTTAGCGCAAATCCTCCGGCTGCATCGTCAGAATAATCTTCCCGACATTCTGCGAAGACTCCATCCGCCGATGCGCGTCGGCTGCGCGCGACAGCGCGAAGGTACTGTCCACCACCGGTTCCAGGCTCGCCGCGCCGGCGAAGCGCTCCAGCCAATGTTCGCGAAAGCGCTGGATCATCGCGTGCTTCTCCGGCTGGGTGCGCGACTTCATCACCGTGCCGATGATTTGCAGATGTCGATAGAGGATGTGCTCGAGCTCCACGTCGACCTTGCCGCCGCCGCCAAGGATGCCGACCTGCACCAGGCGGCCGCCGTGGGCCAGCGAGGCGATGTTGCGGGCGAAGTAGGGTGCGCCGATGAAGTCGATGATCACGTCGACGCCGCGCCCGTTGGTTTTGTCGGCGATGACTGCGGCGAAATCCTCGGTTTTGTAGTCGATCGCCACATCGGCGCCCAGATGTTCGACACGTGACAGCTTGCTGCCCTCGGTGGTCGCGTACACCGTGGCGCCTGTGGCGTAGGCCAGTTGCACGGCAGCGGAACCGACGCCACCGGCGGCGGCATGAATCAGCACTGAGTCGCCTGACTTGAGTCGGGCCAGGTGCAGCATCGCTTCGTGGGCGGTGACGAACACTTCGGGAATCGCCGCTGCGTGCACATAGTCGAGCTGCGCCGGAATCGGCATGGCCATGCGGTAGTCGATGCGCGCCAGTTCGGCGTAGGCACCGCCGCCGACCACGCCCATCACCCGGTCGCCGACGGCGAATCCGCTGACCTCGCTGCCGGTCTCGAGCACTTCCCCGGCAATCTCCAGACCGATGATCAGCGAGTCACCAAAGTTCGCATGGCCGTAGCCGCCGGTTCGGTGCGTCAGGTCAGCACGGTTCACGCCGGCCGCGTAGACGCGCACCAGTAGATCGGTCGGGCGCACTTCAGGGTCGGGTGCTTCGCCCAGTTGCAGCACTTCTGCCGAACCGAATTCTTTCAACTTGATGGCTTTCATCTCAGCGTTGCTCCGTGTCGGCAAGGGTGGCATTGGCGATGGCCGAGGCCGTGATGGCGCCCGGGAATCCGACGTAAAAGGCCAGGTGAGTGATCGCCGCCGACAACTCTTCATGGCTCACGCCATTGCTGACGGCGCGGCGCAGGTGCGCGGGTAATTCTTCGCAGTGGCCGCCGGCAATCAGCGCAGCGACAGTGATCAGACTGCGCTCGCGGGGTGACAAGGCGGGGTCATTCCAGATCTGCGGGTACAGCGTTGAGTCAACGAATTGCGCCAGTTTCGGGGTGAAGGCGCGGGCGGCTTCGCGTGGGCTGCTGAAATCGATAGTCGACATGGAAATCCCCTTAAACCTGGCTGATGAATTTGTTGGTGAGGTAGTGCTCGATGCCTTCGATGCCGCCTTCAGAACCGTGGCCGCTTTCCTTCATGCCGCCGAACGGCAACTCAGTGGCGACGATGCGGTACTGGTTGATGCCGATCATTCCGGCTTCCAGGCCATCGGCCACGTCGATCGCGGTGCGCGCATTGGAGGTAAACGCGTAGGCCGAGAGGCCATAGGGCAGGCGGTTGGCTTCTTGCAGCCCGTCGCTCAGTTCATCGAAAGGCATCAGTATCGCGATGGGGCCAAAGGGTTCTTCGTGCATGATTCGCGCACTCATCGGCACATCGGCCAGAACAGTGGGCTGGAAGAAGAAGCCTGCGCCCGGCAACGCTTCGCCACCGGCCAGCACCCGCGCGCCTTTCTCGACGGCGTCGGCGATCAGTTGCTCCATCTTCGCCAGTTGCCGTGGGTTGGCCAGAGGGCCGACCTGGGTTTGCGGATCCATGCCATCGCCGATTTTCAACGCCTGGGTGGCCGCGACGAAGTGCGCGACGAACTCGGCATAGGCCTCGCGCTGGATCAGGAAACGAGTCGAGGAAATGCACACTTGGCCGGTGCCGCGAAAGCGATTGGCGACGCCTTCCACAGCAGCCTTTTCGATGTCGGCGTCGGCAAACACCAGAACCGGGCCGTGGCCACCCAGTTCCAGGGTGATCGGCTTGACGCCTTCGGCAGCGCGGGCCGACAACAGCCGACCGATTGGCACCGAACCGGTGAACGTCACTTTGCGAATGACCGGTGAGGCAATCAGATGGCTTGAAACTTGATCCGGCACGCCGAACACCACTTGCAGCACGCCTTTCGGCAGGCCGGCATCGTCCAGCGCCCGGGCCAGGGCCAGGGCGGTGGAAGGGCTTTCCTCGCCGGGCTTGAGCACCACGCTGCAACCGGCGGCCAGTGCAGCCGAGAGCTTGCGCGCCGGGGTGATGGCCGGGAAATTCCACGGTGTGAACGCTGCGACGGGGCCGATGGCTTGGCGTTTGACCAGTTGCAGTACACCCGGACGATTGGCCGGTACGACACGGCCGTCGATGCGTCGTGCGCTTTCGGCGAACCACTCGAAATATTCCGCCGCACGGGTCACTTCATCGAGGCTTTCGCGCAGTGGCTTGCCTTCTTCCAGCGTCATTTGCGCAGCGATGTGCGGGGCGCGTTCGAGGATCAGGTCGGCGGCGCGCTTGAGGATTTTTGCGCGCTGGTCCGGCACGGTCTGGCGCCATTGGTCGAAGCTCAGTCGGGCCACTTCGAGGGCGTGATCCAGGTCTTCGGCGGTGGCCAGTGGCACCTGGCCGATTTCCTCGCCGGTCGCCGGGTTGACCACCGCAGCGGTCGCGCGGTCTTGGGCGGTGAGCCATTGACCACCGATGAAGAGATAGAGCGGATCGTAAGGAGTGTTCATGGATGTCGCCTTCATGGTTGAGGATTCATTCGGCGCCTTGTACGCAGTGGTTCAGGCGTCCCGTGGAATCCAGTCTATGGAAGGCGCGCCGTTTGATTTAGCCGGCCGCGAGGGAATCATTGTTGTCCCAGAAGGTAATATCGAGCGCAGGAGCGAGCGTGTAGCATCCGACGTATCCGCAGTGAGTGGCAGGTCTACAGGACGATCAGGATGGACAAACTTTCAAACATGTCGGTGTACATCAAGGTAGTCGAGATGGGCAGTTTCACTGCCGTGGCCAACCATCTCGACTCCACCGTCGGTAACGTATCGCGTGCGGTCTCGGCGTTGGAAAACGTGCTCGACACCCGCCTGTTGCAACGCTCGACCCGGCGTCTCTCGGTGACCGACGCGGGCCGGCGGTTTTATGAACGCTGCGTGAAGATTCTCGCTGAGCTGGAAAGCGCCGAAGCCGAGGCGAGCAATGCCGCCTTGCAACCACGAGGGACGTTACGCGTGCACTGCGTGCCCGGACTGGCCCGGCAATTGGTGACCGGCGCGGTGTTGGAATATCGCCAGGCGTTCCCCGAAGTGACGGTCGATTTGATGCTCTCCCAACGCATGCCCAATCTGCTTGAGGATCAGTTGGACGTGTCCATTCTGATCGCGCGAACGCTGCCGGATTCGGCGTATGTCAGCCAAAAGATCGGCATCAGTCACTGCGTACTGGTGGCCTCCCCGCAATACCTGGCGCGGCATGGAGCACCCGAAACGCCGGAGCAGCTTTGCGATCATCAATGCCTGCTGCTCGGTACCGTGGATTACGTGCGCGATGAATGGCAGCTCAAAAGCAAGGCGGGCGACGCGACGTTCATCCCGAGCGGGCCGAGTTTCAGCGTGAACGATATGGACGCAATGGCCGTGGCCATTCGCGAAGGGGCGGGGATTGGTCTGTTGGCAGGCTTCACGGCGATCGACGATTTGCGTGCCGGCAGGCTGGTGCGGGTACTGCCTGATTACCACACCTACGAGCGCAATGTTTATGCGGTCTACACGTCTCGCCAGTTTGTCGATGCGAAGATCACGCGATTCATCGATACCTTGAAAAGTCGGGTCGGCGCGCAGTTGGCGAGCACTGCTCAGGCGCTTGTCGATTGAAGCGGTAAAAGCATTTGCGTCTCAGCGAGCCAACTCTGAGACGCAATGGGTGTGCGAGGTATTGGCCTGATCAACCGTTGCTGCAGCCGCTGCCCATGACCTCGTATTGCATGATGTGCTGTTTGCCTTGGGAATCCTGATAAGTCATGTGCACCGGCACTACGGCGCAGACATCCGGCACGGGATCTTCCGAGATGATTTTGGCGACGTCGAGGTGACTGGCGTAGGTGTATTGCTCGACGGGAGGCGTGGTAGTCGAGTCCTGAGCCATGACCACCGAGCTGAAGCCGAAGAGTGCGAGGACGAGCATTGAGACTTTCATGGGTATTTTCCTTTGCTGAAGTTGAGTGTGCTGCTGGAGCGAACTCTATGCGGCGGCTGGCGGGGGAAACAGGCGCGGATCGGGTAAAGACTGTTTACGGTTTGAGCCACAATCGGCATGGGGTGAACGATCGCGCAGGGTTCAGCGCAAACAAAAAAGGCGCCGGTGAGGGCGCCTTTTTTTGGTCTTGGTTTTACGGTTCGCCGCGCTCAACCATCGCGCGCCACTGCTGCACACTCGGACGTTGCTGCATGCGCGCGTACCATTCGCGCAGTGCCGTGCAGTCTTCCGGGACTTCCAACTCAACCAGCGCCGAGAAGATCATCCCGCCCAATACGGCGATATCGGCCATGGAAAAACTCGCGCCGGCCACGAACGGCTGATGACGCAGCAAGTTGTCGAAATAGCGCATGCCGCGCACAGCCTTGTCCCGCATGCGCATGCCCCATTCGGCGTTCTGGTACAGCTCCACTTCCGGGCCAAGTCCCGGGGTTGCATGGTGGAAATACACGCTCACCGCATCGAGAAATTCAATCTCGGCACGCTTGGTCATCATGTGGATACGTCCTTGCTCAACCGGTGTGCGGCCGGTGAGCAGGGGGTTGCCGTCGAGTACGTCCAGGTATTGCGTGATGGCCGTGCATTCGGCGAGCAGCGTGCCGTCTTCCAGCTCTAGCACTGGCAGCGTTCCGGAGTAGTTCAAGCGCAAGAACTCGGGGTTCTTGTGTTCGCCTTTCCACAGATTTACCGAGACGAATTCGGTGCGCGCCAAGAGCGATTTTTCCGCCAGGGCGATGCGTACGCGGGCCGGGTAGGGGCCGTTGTACCAGTCGTAGATTTTCAAGGCGCAAATGGATTGAGCATCGTTGTGAGTAGAGGTAGCGGTCATTGCAGTTGTCCCTGCCTGTCAGTTGGTAGGCAAAGATTGCGACCAGAATTTATTGTTGTCAATCCCCTACCTGCCAATTGGCAGGTAAATCTTTCGCGGGTACAATCCGCCCCATTGATCGATGGCCATCGAGGACACAGACATGAGCGTGAACGCACGCGAAGCGATTCTGGAAGCCGCCAAAACAGCGGCGCAGACCCACGGCTACAACGGCATCAACTTCCGTAGCATCGGCGAAGTGGTGGGCATCAAGAACGCCAGCATCTACTACCACTTTCCCAGCAAGGCCGACCTCGGCGCGGCAGTTGCCGAGCGTTACTGGCAAGACGCGGCCAAGGCGCTGGATGACATTCGTGAGGCCAATCCCGAGCCGCAACAATCCCTGAAATTGTACCCGTCGATCTTTCGCACCTCGCTGGAAAACGGCAATCGGCTGTGCTTGGTCAGCTTCATGGCTGCCGAATACCAGGATCTGCCAGACCCGGTGAAGGACCAGGTGAAGAAGTTCGCAGAGGTCAATATCGGGTGGCTGACCCAGGTGTTGATCGCTGCTGGATCTGCCGACGAAGACAGCTGCAAGGCGCGGGCGCGGGCGATTTACGCGGCGGTGGCTGGCGCGCAGTTGATTGCGCGCAGCCGAGGGGATATTGCGTTGTTTGATGAGTTGATCGGCAGCTACGAAAGTGCCGGGCTGATTTCGGCGGACTTCACTGAGTAGCTCGCCACTCGTGCCGAAATCCACTGCCTGCTGTAAGCCAGCACATGGTCAGCAGTGGCCGTGGGGAAGTGAATGAAGCCATGCGGACACTCTGGCAGCACGTACATCTCCACCGGCGCCGCGTGTCGCCAGCGCTCAGCGATCAGCCGCGTGTCATCCAGCAGCGGATCGAGCTCACCGGCAAACAGCAACGCTTGGGGCTGCCCGCTGTAATCGCCATACAGCGGCGACAGCGGTGGCTGGCGGCGTTGTTCGTCGCTGATATCCGGCGTCAGCAGGCGCAACGCTTCGACCATGCCGGGGCCGTCGAGCACCAGCGTATCGGCTGGCGCGGTGCGCACGCTGGGTGTGCCGGTCAGGTCGTAGACGCCGTAATACAGCAGGGCGCCGCAGATCCGTTGCAGCACTTCGGGCGAAGATTTGAGCGCGAGCAGGGTAGCCGCCGCCAGATGGCCGCCAGCCGATTCACCGACGACGACTACGGGCAGCCCGGCAAATTCAGCATCGCTCAAGACGCCGCGAGTGGCCCGTAGACAGTCTTCCAGCAAGCCCTCGATTGGCGTCGACACGGCCAGCCGATAATCCACCGACACCACCGCCACGTCGCAAGTGTTGACGATGGCGATGTTGAAGTTGTCGTTCATCTGCGCATTGCCGATTACCCAGCCGCCGCCGTGGAAATCCAGTACCACGCCTCTGGCTTTGCCCTTGGGGCGAATGATGCGCACGGGCACCGTATCGATGATCTTCCGCTCGGCGGTCAGCCCATGTTGGTGCAGCTTGCCAGCGCCGCCGATCTGACCCGCCCGCAGCAACGCCTGAATCAGCCGTGGGGTGACTCGATTGCGCACCTTGAAGCGCGGCAGCCAGGCGAGCTTTTTGTTGAACGCGCGAATCTGCGCCAGTTCGCGCTCGCCTTGCGGCCATGGAAAATCGCTCACAGGCGATTCTTCATCAGGATCGAGCAGTTCAGCGCCAGCGCAACGCACAGCCACGCCAGATACGGGAACAGAATCAGCCCGGTGACCACGTCCAGTTGCAGGGCGAGCACGACCATCACCGCGACCACCACCCACAGCACCGCCAGAATCACCAGCGCCGCCAGCACCTGATGCGCGCCGAAGAACACCGGCGTCCACAGCGTGTTCAGGGCGATTTGCGCGGCCCACAAGGCCAGCACCGTTTGGCTGCCGGGGATCAGGCTCAGGCGATAACCGGCCCAGGCCAGCAGCAGGTAGATAATCGTCCAGGCCACAGGAAAGGCCCAGTTGGGCGGGGTGAAAGAGGGTTTGGTCAGCGATTCGTACCACGGGCCCGGTTTGAACATCACGCCAGTGGTTGCCGCCGCCGCGCAGGCCAAAAGGAATATGAAAAAGGTCATTGCCAGTCCTTAGCTGTGATCAGCTGTTATGGAGAGTTAAGAAGAGGACGCTTCGCTGCGCAAAAAGTTTGTTTGCAAACGCAAAATGGCAGTCGGGTTGAACTAAAAGCTGACCGTCGCGTCAGGATAAACACTGCCTTTTCCCACCGACGCGGACGACATCATGTACACCTATCACATCGAATACCGTTTCAACGGCGAGCCTCGTACTTACCTGCTCGAACTCAAGGAAGCGCAACTGGCCGAGCACGACGCGGCGATGCATCTGCTCGAACTGCATCTGGGCGATGCCGAAAACAGCCTGGTCATGCCCACGGCGGATTCGACGCCAGAACAGATTCTCGAGCAGGCCGAGCGGGTAGGGATTACACATATCCGGGTGGTCAGCCGCACCAATTGACCCTCGCATGCGGCGCAGGCGTTAGCAGAATGTGCTCTGGATTCAGGCCATGCGCCGCAATACCAGCACCATCCCCGCGCCCACGAGGCCCATGCAGGCGATCAGCACGGGAAAGGACATCCACCATGGAACGCCGGACGTCATCATGCTGAACTCCGACATGCCACCGATGCCGGCGATCAGGTTCAAGGGAAGGAACACGACGTTGATCAGGGTAAGCTTGCGCAGGGCCCGGTTCATGCTGTTGTTGGCAAGATTACCGTGGGACTCTATGAGGTTGGCGAACACCTTGGCGTGAATTCTGGCCTGCTGGAAGCTTTGTTCGTTTTCCACGATCAGATCGTTCAGCGCAGCCAGTTGACCGTCGCTGAAGCCCTGACGCTGACCGTGGTTGCGCAGCAGCGTCAGCACCGCTCCGTTACTTTGGATCGCATTGACGTAGTAGACGAGGCTTTCGCTCAGGTTGTACATCTGCGCCAATTGCTGATTGTCCATCGCACTGGTGAATTGCTGTTGGATCTCCCGAGCGATCTGTTTGACCACGCGCAAATGCCCGAGATAGTGGTGAACGCTTTCAGCGAGTAACGCCATCAGCACGTCCAGCGGCCCGGTCATTTGCGCATCGTGCTCAAGACCTGAAAGCAGCGAGTTGCTCGCGCAAATAACCACCAGGCGTTTTTCGCTCAGCACCACTCCGAAGGACGAAACGTTGAATGCGCGCCCGTCGAAGCTTTCCGGGCGCTTCCAGATCATAAACAGGTGATCAGGCTTGACCTCGATGCGGGCCACCTCGTCAGGGTCCAGCGACGACTCTATCGCTTGCGCGCCGATGCCCAGGCGTCTGTGCAGATCCAGTTGCTCGGCTGCGTCGGGGGCGACACACAGCCAGACAGTCGCCTGGTCCTCCGATGTCCTGTGCAGGGCGCCGCAATCAATGCAATAGCCTTCAATCATTGCTCACCACGCTTGGCCACGGTGTTTGAGCTCGAGCCTTTGCGTGAACGCTTGCAGCACGCGCCGATAGAGTTCGTCGCCCAGCACCGCGTCTTCGATGCCCGCATCGAGGTTGGGGTTGTCGTTCACTTCGATGACCAGGACCCGATCACCCGCCTGCTTGAGGTCGACGCCGTAGAGGCCGTCGCCGATCAGCCGCGCCGTCTGCACGGCGAGCTGCACGACTGCGGGCGGGGCTTGCTCGACGGGCACCGCCTCGCACATCCCGTTGATCTCGCCGGGCAGCGCTTTATGGTTGTAAATCTGCCAATGCCCTTTGGACATGAAGTACCTGCAGGCATACAGCGCCTCGCCATTGAGCACGCCGACGCGCCAGTCGTATTCGGTGTAGCAATACTCCTGCGCCAGCAACAGCACCGAGTGTTCGAATAACTCCTGCGCGGCAGTAGCCAGCGCTTGTGCATCGGCGACCTTGATCACACCCCGTGAAAAACAGCCATCGGGGATTTTCAATACCAAGGGAAAACCGAGGCGACGCCCTGCGTTTTCGAGCTCCTGCGGACGATCCTTGTAGAGGATTTCCGTTGCCGGCATGCCCAGCCCGCGACGCTTGAGCAGGTCGGCCAGATAAACCTTGTTGGTGCAGCGCAGGATCGACGACGGATCGTCAATCACCACGAGGCCTTCGCTTTCGGCCTTCTTGGCGAACCGATAGGTGTGATCGTCCACTCGCGTTGTTTCGCGGATGAACAGCGCGTCGAATTCGGCGAGACGTGCGTAGTCCTTTTTCTCGATCAGCTCGACATCGATACCCAGCTGTTCGCCCGCAGCGATGAAACGCTGCAATGCCTCGGAGTTAGACGGCGGCAGGGCTTCGTCAGGATCATGCAGGATGGCCAAGTCATAGCGGGCCACACGTTTGGAGGCTGGCTGACGCCACGTCCTGCGATTGAACGCATCCAGCGCATCAGCGAAAACATGCTGCTGTTCATCGCGAAGTTTGTGCAGTGCACCGGCCTTGATGCCTGCGATCTGCCAGCTCTCACCGCGGCGAAACTCCACCAGCAGGATAGGGCAGGGGAACGCCTCGAACAGCTGACGACCGATCTCTTGCAGCGGCTCGATCGAGGCCTTGCCGAAGTACAGCGACAGCGTGAACGCCTCGGTTTCGCCGTATGGATGGTTGGCCAGCGCCCGCTCCAGGGTGCGTTGCAAATCATTCAGCCCGACCCCGTACAGCGCTTTGCGCGCCAGCTCGCTAACGGTGCGCACCGAGGGAAAAACCTTGTGCCCGCGCGCTTCGGCGAGCAATGAGCAGTAATAGCCCTGACCGAGGTATTTGTAATTGCGGCAGAGGTTGATGACCTGGGTGCGATGAGGAAAATCATCGCTGTGTTCAAGGTAATCCTGAGCGAGCATCAGGCTCTCGCTGGGCAGGTAATCAGCCCAGTCATCCTTGCGTTCGACCAGTATGAGCAATCGACTTCCCGAGGGTTTGAGACTGGGAGGTTCCTCGCTGAGGGAGATTGTCGAATGCTCGGTTTTGTCTAATACTTCGTTCACGTTGGCTTGCACCGCTGACATGAGTAATGAATCCCTGTTGAAGAAGACGCCACTTCAATAAATCACGGGCCTTTCGGTCTGTCCCGGTTCGTTACTCAAACTTTACGGTGCGGTCATGTCTTTTGATTTTCGCTTTGCATCCATGGACGATATCGACGATCTGGTCGAATTGGAGCGGGTGTGTTTTACCTTCGACCGGTTGAATCAGCGCAACTTCAGCTGGATGCTCAGCCGAGCCAATGCCGCGCTGATTGTCGTTACTTCGGGCGCAATCCTCTGCGGTTATGCACTGGTGCTTTTTCACCGTGGCACCTCACTTGGACGCCTGTATTCGATTGCCGTCAGCCCTGCGTGGCGCGGACATGAGCTTGGCCAGCGTCTGCTGGAACAGGCCCAGGCCTGTGCATTGGCGCGCAACTGTGCATGGCTGCGGTTGGAGGTGCGCGCTGACAATAGCGCTGCCATCCGCCTCTACGAAGCCAACGGCTACCAGCGCTTTGCCAGCGTCGAGGACTACTACGAGGACCACTGCGAGGCGTTGCGCTACGAAAAACGTATCCTGCGCGAAACACCAGCGCCCGCGCGCCAAGTGCCGTATTACCAGCAGACCACCGAGTTCACCTGCGGCGCCGCGTGTCTGCTGATGGCCATGTCTGCCATCGATTCGAGCCGTGGCATGACCCGAGCGGAGGAAATCCAGCTGTGGCGCGAGGCAACCACCATTTTCATGACGGCGGGGCACGGTGGCTGTAGTCCTAAGGGTCTGGCATTGGCGGCTTGGCGGCGCGGTTTCGATGTGCGCCTGGAAGTCAGTCACAAGGGCTCGCTTTTTCTTCACGGCGTACGCAGTACGGAGAAGAAGTCGATCATGAAACTGGTCGAGGACGGGTTTGCCCAAGACCTGGCGGCCACGCAAGTTGAGCAGGTGCTGGGGAATTATCTGGAGATCGGCGCTGCGTTGGCGGCCGGATACAAACCGCTGGTGCTGATCAGCAGCTATCGATTCACCCGCTTGAAAGCGCCGCATTGGGTCATCATCACCGGGTGTGACGAGGACTTCGTTTACTTGCACGATCCTGATGTCGATCACAGCAAACTCAAGCGCGGCCTGGACTGCCAGCACTTGCCGGTCAGTCACCAGGAGTTTCTGCGCATGACGGTGTTTGGCGTCCAGCGAGTTCGCGCAGCCGTGATGCTGCGCTCCCGTTGAGCAACGGTGGCTAGGCGCCGAGCACTTCATCGCCGAGACAGTAGCGATCCCTGCCTTGCTGCTTCGCTGCATAAAGCAGCTTGTCAGCCGACTCGATGAGAGTGGCGGGGGTCACTTCATGTTCGGCCGGCTTGCCCACCGCAATACCTGCACTGGCAGTGACGTGACCCTGCGGATGGGCTCTGTGTTCCAGCCGCAAGGAGCGAATGGCCTCAAGAATCTCCTCAGCCACAAGCGCCGCCCCGCGAATACCCGTGTTGGGCAGCAGCACGGAAAACTCCTCGCCGCCATAGCGCACGGCGAGATCACCCGGCCGTTTTACCGCTTGCGCGATCGCTTGGCCGACGGCGCTCAGGCAATCATCACCTGCCGCGTGCCCATAGCTGTCGTTGTAGAGTTTGAAGTGATCAACGTCGATCATGATCAATGAAATCGACGACCCCTGTCGTCTGGCCAGGCGTATTTCGTCAACCAAGGCAGTGTCCAGTCGCCGACGATTGGCCAGCCCGGTCAGGCTGTCGGTCAAAGCCATGTCTTTCATGGCCTGGTGTGCCTTGCGCAGATCCTTTTCCATCACCATCCGTTGGCGCAGTTGCCTCAACACAATCAATCCGAAGACTGTGAACGCAGTAATCACCGACATCAGCACGAAGCCGGTTTTGATCAGGTCCCAGCGCCACGGCGCGATGATCGATTCGCGGGAAAGGCCGGTTTCCACCACCAGCGGATAGGTGCTCAAAGCTCTGTAGCCATACAGACGCTGGGTGCCGTCGACGACGGCTCTGACCTCGGCGATGCCTTGATTGGAATAGGGCAGGTAGTTCTTGAAAACCTCACTGTCGGCGAGGCTCTGACCGATTACCGAGGCGATGAAGGGACGACGTACAAGAATCGTTCCGTTGCGCAACGCCAGTACCAGCGCACCCTTGTCGTCGATCTTGAAATCGCCGTAATAGTCGACGAAATAACTGACCTTGATCGTCCCCAGCAGCACGCCGGCGAAGGAGCCGTCCGGGTTGTTCAAGCGGCGGGAAATCGGGATGATCAGGTCGTCGGTGGATTTGCTCTTGACGACATCACCGATACGCACATTTCGATCGGTGTTGGCGCGGTGATATTGGAAGTAGTCGCGGTCGGCGTTGTTCGCAGGGTCCGGGATCATTTCCTTGTCGGTGACGATCCATTTGCCGTCCGGGCCGTAGATAAACAGCCCATGCAACTGCGGCATCAATTTGGCCTGCTGTACCAGCAAGTTGTGGATGCGCGGTACGTCGATGTTCTGCAAGCCGTCACCTTCGACGCGCTCGCCCAGGGCGGCGGTCAGTACATCGACCTGGCGGATGGCGTCTTCGGCGTGTTGCGCAGTTGCCCGCGCGAGGTTGGTGACCGAATCACGCGCCGACGAGAAGGCTGCATGATAGTCACGCCAGGTTCGCCATCCCTCCACGCCGAGAAACGCCAGAATGACCGTCAGCATGAAGATGACTGTCAGGCGGAAAGCGGCGATCTCGCTGGCAGCTTTGATGGGAGCGGTTTCTGCGGCGTCATGCCCCTTGGTTTTGGGCATCTTACGACCGAGCATTTGAAGGTCCTTATGCTTGTCATCTCTCGCATCTCTGAAAGATGACCATCCATTTCCACTGGGGATTCAATTTATTGCCCCGGTCAGGCGGCGGTCATTGGATCGTTCAAAGCCGTGCCGGGTCAACATCTGTAACTGCAGCGCGCCTTGAGGTGAGACTTGTGAGTGAAATCATCACCGCCCGAGACTTGAACATCGACCTGCAAAACGCCAGCGAACCCGGCCTGTTCAAATGGCTGCTGGCCAGTTTTCTGATGGGCAAAAGAATTCAGGGCGCCATCGCCGCCAAGGCGTATCAAGTCATAGTAGAGCAGCATCACAAAGACACCCCGCAAAAGCTTGCGCAGTGTACGCACCGTCAACTGGTGTCGATGCTGGGGCAGGCACGTTACGTGCGCTATGACGAGAGCACGGCGTCGCGATTACTCGCTTTGGCCAACAAGCTCAACAGCGAGTACGCCGGTAAGGTCACTAATATCGTGGCGGCGAGCGCGGATCGTAAGGCGCTGGAGAAGCGCCTGTCCGAGTTCGAGGGGATAGGGCCGATGACCGTTGAGATCTTCATGAGGGAAGCGGCTGGTGTGTTGTTTTGAATGTGCAGCAGCAACACAGGCTCACATAGCAATAAATTGTCCCGCCAGCTCGCTCATCATGATCAGCGTTCCGCCGGCGAATATCGCGCAGCCCAGCAGAAACTGGAGGCCGGGTGCGATGATCGGCCTTGAGGACCAACCGGGATTTTTAAGCGTTCTCATGTCGCGCTCCTCTTACCGATGAAAACGTTCGTCGATTGAACGGTTGCGCGCCGCCAATGCGCGCCTGGCAACTACTGGCATCGTGGGCAAGGCGTCGTCGACGGCTGAATGTTCGTCCGCTGGCGGGACGGCAGTCTCCTCAGCGAAATTATTCGGCAGCAGGGTACCCAGGCCAAAAACATTCACCGCCATGCTGACTTTCAATCCTCGGCAGGCCTGTTTGCAGTCCAGCTCAAAACCGGCGTATGCGTGCTCCATCAAACGTTGAAAATGTTCAGAGGTCAGTGCCAGGACTTTGCTGCTTTTCATGTTGTTCACCTTGAGCGAGTGGCGACCCCGGTCCGGGGCCGCCGGACTGGGTTCAGACATCTTTGCCTTGCACATAACCGGAGCCCAGATCAGCACCGGTCACCGGTTCGCTGAGTGGGTCGGAGGCCGTGCGGATCTTCATCGCCTCAAGCACTTGTTGGTCTTCGGCCGGAAGGCTGACGGTCGCCAGACCATCGCCGCCGTCGACCGCAGGCTCTGGGTTTTCCACGTACTCCCACGCACCGCCCTCGTTCCACGGCCCACGAACGTTGGGCTCGCCAGACATGTTGAAGTACTTATTGGTGAACTCCGGCATCCCCGGAAGTTTGCCCTGCGGGAAGTTCGGCTGGATCGAGTGCAGAGCTTTTTCGAACGACTGTTGATGGGCGATTTCCCGCGTCATCAAGAAGCCCAGCGCCTCTTTCACGCCCGGATCGTCGGTGATGTTGATCAAGCGTTCGTAGAGGATTTTTGCCCGTGCTTCGGCGGCAATGTTGGAGCGGAAGTCGGCGGTAGGCTCGGTGATCGAGTCAACGTAAGCCGCCGTCCACGGCACCCCGGCCGAATTGACCAGCGGCGCGCCGGCACCATAGAGCAGGCTGGTGATGTGCGAGTCATTGCCGGCGCCATTCAACGCGCGGTACAGCTCGCCTTCCTCTTGCACGCCCTCGGCAAGTTGACCCTTGGCACCCCTGTTGAGCATGACGATGATCGAGCCGACCACCTCCAGGTGACTCAACTCTTCGGTGGCGATGTCCAGCAGAAGGTCTTTTCGCCCCGGATCTTCTTCAGCCAAGGCTTGGGTGAAATAGCGCGCTGCCGCCGCCAGCTCGCCATTGGCGCCGCCGAACTGTTCCAACAGCAGATTGGCCAGACCCGGGTTGGGCTCGGCCACGCGAACGGTGTACTGAAGTCGCTTGTTATGTATGAACATTCAAATTTTCCTCAGACCAGGCTATCGCGCTTTTGCCCTGATGGGCGTTAGCGCATGCATAGTTTGTGAGGAGGGCGCGCAGCGGAAATTTCGTTTTTTGCAGAGTGGCAGGACGGGCGGCAGAGGGCGGAAAGTTCCGAAAACAGGACGGCTGGCTTAACCCCGTTCTACGACCATTGTGGGAGCGAGCCTGCTCGCGAATGCGGAGCGTCAGTCACCGATTTGGCGGCTGACCCGGCGTCTTCGCGAGCAGGCTCGCTCCCACATGGGTTCGTTTTGCAATCAAGCGATTTTAAGCGCCTTGAGCACAGGCAGCGTTTGTTGGGCGAACACCTGCGCCTGTGTGGTCAGTGCGGCGATATTGGCTTCTGCCGTGAGCAGTGGTTGGCCATTGTCGACCAGCACTTCACCTTGTTCGCTGATCACACCCCAGGCCAGTTGCGCCCACTCGGCCGGGTGCTGTTTGCCTTGCTTGATCGAGATCAGGAACAGCTGCTGGAAGCGGCAGATCGTCACGCCACCACCGGTGACCGGGCTGGCCAGGGTCTGGATATTGGCGCCGTACAGCGAACGTTTGCACAGTTGCAGATTGAGCGCGGCGCAGCGACCGCTGACCTGCGACTCGGCGGCCTCGCTCTGGCACGGAGCGACCGCGCCCATACCGATCAGCACGGCCAGGGCTTGTTCGAGGTCGTCGTAAGCCATCGCAGTCTCGGAGAGCAATTGGCGCATGGATTTGGCCGCATAGTTCTGCGCCGCCAAGGCATCGAACACCGGGCCGTAGATTTCCGCTTGCAAGGTCGCTTCGCCGGCAGGGCCGGTGACCGAGCCCGCGACGGTTTCCCAGGGTTGCAGCAACGCGAAACGGCTGTGCAGCATCCTCGCCCGGCGTTCGGCAGCGGACAGGCGCGTCGCGCCACGCACGTACAGGTCGCGGCGGAAGTGCTGGTTGACGAAGTAGTCCCGCGCTTGCTCACGCATGATCGGGTGTTCGATGGTTTCCAGAAAGTCCATGCCTTCGGCGCTCAGGTTGAGCGGGTCGACCGAATCCAGCGGCACTGCCGTGGTGGCGTAGTCGAGTTTGGCCGGGGCCAGCGCATCGACCATGTCGGAGAAGTACATGCAGTTCCAGTCGCGATTGAAATATTCGTGGGCGACGTAGTGACGATCCTGGCCCTTGATGCTCTGCAGCCGCGCGCCGAGGCTCGGCGCCGCAGCGGCATACTTCGGATTGGCCGCGAGCAGCGCTTCGGAAAACTGCAGCGCTGCGTCAATACGCCCATCGGAGCGCGCCGAGGCATTGGCAAAGCGATCGTGCAGACTGAACAGGTTGCGCAGCGGCGCCGACGGCGACCATCCGGGGAAGCAGTTGTAGCTGACGTAGAGCATGCCGCCCGGTTTCAGGTGACGGCGGGCGAATTCGACGATCAGCTTCTGATTGTCACGGCTGACCCAGGTCCAGATACCGTGCAGGCTGATGCTGTCGAACTGCGGCAAATCATTGCGCGCCAGCAGCTGTTCGAAACTGTCGTCATACAGACGCGCGCCATTGTTGGCGGCGTTGGCGAGGTCGACGGCATGGGCGGCCATACCCGGATGGAAATCCGTGCCGACAAACGAGCCCGGGTTGGCGGTGGCGTGGATGTTGATCGACACGCCCTGACCGAAGCCCAGTTCGCAGTGCACGCCATCGCTGCTGTCCAGCGTGGCGAAACCGCGCAACAACAGGCAGTAACGCAGGAACACCGGATTGATCTCCCGGCTATAGCTGTAGGTGTAGCCTTCGTCGGTGAAATAACCTTCGTTCCAGGCGTTGCTCATGGGTACAGCCTCTTGTTATCGGGAGTGATGGCAGTCTTATAAGGGGTAGTCATTGCGTGCGACAAATTGAAAAAACGGATACTTCCCCAAGCCCTGTGGCAGCGAGCCTGCTCGCGAAAGCTTTTTTTCAGTTTGAATATAATCGGCTGACACAGCGCTTTCATGAGCCGGATCGCTCCCACAAGGATCCTCACCAATTTCGAGATTTGTGGACCAATCACGCACCCCACGGCCCATTCGCGCAGGCATTTTGTCGCGCCCTGAAACTGTCATATTCCTTCCCGCTCGCCTGCCCATAGTGACCAGCCCAACGCTGATTTCATGAGGCTGCACTGTGTTCCAACGTCTTCTGTGTTCGCTGTCCGTTCTGAGTCTGTCCATTGCCGCTGCCCACGGGGCCGAGCCTGTCACCCTCGACACGCCGCGCTTGTTCGGCATCGACAACTTTCGCGACATTGCCGGCACCACCACCGCGTACTCCACCGCCCACGACGGCGTTATGCGCAGCGGCGTGTTCTACCGCTCCAACGCATTGACGCCGTCGGTGGCGGACCTGGCGACACTCAATGGCCTCGGCATCAAAGCGATCTACGACTTGCGCACCCCGAGCGAAATCGCCGCCACGCCCGACACCATGATCAGCGGCGCGGCCTATCGCAATATCGACATTATCGGCAGCACCACGTCCGGTTCGAACATCACCAACATCTCGTTCCGCAGCGCCGCCGAGGCCGTGGCGATGATGGAAGAGACCAACCGCGCTTTCGTCAGCGATGCCGGCATGCGCGGGCAATTCGGCCAGTTGTTCAATGAGCTGGCCAGTGTCGACGCCGCGCAGTTGTTCCACTGCACCGCCGGCAAGGACCGCACCGGCTGGACCGCCGCCGTGTTGCAGAGCATCGCTGGCGTCGATGAGGCGACGATCATGGCCAATTATCTGGCGACCAACGACTACACCGCCGCCCGTGTCGCCGCTACCTTGAAAGCCTTGCCGCCGAGCATGGCCGCTGTCTACGAGCCGCTGCTCGGGGTCCAGGCCAGTTACTTGCAGGCCGGTCTCGACCAGGTCGCCGCCGAGTACGGCAGCATGGACAACTACCTCAAGCAGGGCCTCGGTCTGTCCCAGGAAACCATTTACGTGCTGCGCGGCAAGCTGGTCGAGTACAACAGCTTGCCGGGGCAGGCCAGGCTGATCGGCAATGCCGCCGCTGGTGCCGAATTGCTGCGGCAGTTGCAGAACTCCGAGCTGTCCGGCACCTACAGTGCCTACAACTATTACCTGCAATCGGCGATCGACGCCGGCAGCCTGGGCGGTGTCGAATCGCAGGTCGGCGGGCAGGTTCACGCCGATGCGGCCAGCTACCTGCTGCGGCAGAACGCGATGATCGAACAAGCCGCTGCAGCGTTCGCCAGCGGTAGCGATTTGAAGGTCGGCCAATACCGCCTCTGGAGCACCGCGCTCGCCAGCTACGTCGGCACCGACGGCTCAGCCCACGCCGACAGCAGCAACGAGCACAGCCAAGGCCTGATGCTCGGCATCACCCAGCGCTTCAACGAACAACTCAGCGCACGCGGCGGCTTTGGCTACAGCAAGGGCAGCGTGGGCGGCGCGGGAGGCGAGGCCGATACTGACTTCACCTTCCTCAACCTCGGTGCGCGTTACGGCCTCACCAGCCTTGAGCGCGGCATGTTTGTCGATGCCAACGCCAGCGCCGGATACGTCGACTACGACAGCAAACGCGAGCTTGGCGGTGGTCTCGGCACTGCCAAGGGCGACACTCACGGCAATCTCACTGGCGCGACCGTGGCGTTGGGTTATCGCCTGCCGCTCAGCAGCGTGATTGTCGAACCGAGCCTGGGCTTTCGCGTCAGTCAGCTCGACTTGCAAGGTTTCAAAGAGAAGGGCAGTGAACTGGCGCTCGACGTCGATGGCATCGAGCGGACCCGCCGTAGCGCAGTGGCCAATCTCGACGTGTCATTCGCCCCTGTGGTGTTGGGTGCGTGGCAGTTGGTCCCGGGCGTTCGCGTGGGCTATGAACGTGCGCTCGGCGATCAGCAAGTCGACAGCGAAGGCCACCTGCTGGGGCTGGATATCGAGCAGCGCGCGGCGTTCGACAACCGCGATCAGTTCAGCGGCGGCGTCAACTTGACGGCCAACCTCGGCGCCCTGAGTGTGGGCGCTGAGGTCGGGGCCAGCGGTGGCGGTGACAGCCATGGTTTTAATGGCGGACTGAAAGCCAGTTACGCGTTTTGAACACAGCGAGCCCGGCAGGTTGCCGGGCTCTTCAGTTCAAGCATGCTGCGCACGCGACGGTTGCTGCGTGCGGGCCGGCTGCGTGGTGGGTTCGGGCAGCGAGGCGACATGCACGGTGCGCGCCGGAAAGGCGAACGTCGCGTCCAGTTCGGCCACCGCTTCCATGATTGCCAGATTGATGCGTTGCTGCACGTCCATGTAGACGTTGTAGCTGGCGTCCAGCACGATGTACACCGTTTCGAATTCCAGCGCACTTTCACCAAAACTGCGGAAATGGCAGCGGTCGAAGCGCGCCTGTTTTTCGTTCTTGATGATGCTTTCAACGCGTTGAGTGATCTGGCGGATCTGTTCGCTGGTGCACTCGTAAGTCAGACGAAATTCGAACACCACTCGACGCTCCTGCAAGCGTTTGTAGTTCTGAATGGTGCTGCCGATCATGTCGGCGTTGGCCATGACAATCTGCTCACCGCCAAGACTGCGGATGCGCGTGGTCTTCAGGCCGACGTGCTCGACCGTACCGGCCAGCGTGCCGACCACGATGAAGTCGCCCACCTCAAACGGCTTGTCGACGGCAATCGACAGCGAGGCGAACACGTCGCCGAGAATGTTCTGCACCGCCAGCGCCACCGCGATACCGCCGACACCCAGGCTGGCGACGAACGCAGTGATGTTGACGCCCAGGTTCGACAGCATCGCCAGCAGAATAACCGCCCACAGCAACACCTTGACGCCCCACAGGCTCAGGGTCGCCAGGGCGCTCGCCTGAAAAGTGCCGGTGGCGTTATGCCGCGAGAAATACCGATGCAGCCCCAGCGCCAGCGCGCAGTTGGTCCACAGGCCGACCTGCAACGCCGCCACTACGAACCATAAACTGCTGACCCGCCCGAGCCAGCGCTCCGGCAAATCCAGCAAACCAATGCCGACCAGAATCGACGCCAACAGCAGCAACGTGGTACTGGTCGCCGCCAGCACTTCGCTGGCCATGTAGGTCAGATGCCCATTGCCGGCGCTGGCCCGCGCCTGCACCTTGCGGAAAACGAAACGGATCGCCGTGGTGGTCAGCAGATAACTGAGCGTCGCGGCGAGAAACGCCAGTACCCAGTTCGCCAGTGATATTCCTAAAATCGTGTGTGTCGTGAAAAAGCCGATGAAATCCTCGGTCATGGAAACCCCCTTGCGAAGCCTGCACCGACAAGCGCAGAAACGCACCGCCGGTCGCAGCCAGGTAAACGCCGCCTGAATCGGCTGTGCCGTCAAACGACCTGTCTGGGTTAGTCGCCCTGAGATTCCTGCTGTTCAATCAAATGCAGCATTCGCCAGACCGAATGGTCAACGCCTGGCCTTCAACTCCGCTGGGCTTACGCCGTAAGCACTCTGAAAATACTGACAAAAGCGCCCGACATTGCTGAAGCCGAAACGCAACGCCACCTCCGTCACAGAGGCTGCATGCCCGCGCACCAACGCCTCATAGGCGCGCTGCAAACGCACCTGCCGCTGATACGCCACGATCGACATTCCGACAAAGCGCCGAAAACCTTCCTGCAACGCGCGCTGGCTGACATGGCTCAACCGCGCCAGATCCACGCCACTGACCAACTGTTGCGGATGCGCCTGAATAAACTCCATCGCCACCTTCACATGTCGCGGCGCCACACACGGCGCAGGCCCCCGTAATGCCTGGGTGAAGTTGTGCGGCCACGCCTCCAGCACCGCATCGATCAACATCTCGCGCAACCGTGACGGCATCAGCGTGCCGCTGTTGATCAAGGCATCGAACTCAGTGCCCGTGGCCAGATCGATCAACGCCTTGAGGCCCTGAAATGCCGGGGTATTCAGATCCACGCTTGGCTCGAACACGATCTTCTGCACGACCGGTTTCTCCAGCAGCGCCGACAACCGCTCGGTGAGTTGTTGACGGTTGATTGAAATCCCGTGGTGCGCGTGATCATCAACAAAGCGCATCGAACGGATATCCGCCTTGTCGATTGCCAGACCGATGTGCGCCATGCCAATGGATTCAGTGACGTGATTGAAAACGATCTTGCCGGCGGTGGGGATGACGAAGGTGATTTCGTTCTGCGGATCGGGGAGGGTGACGCTGAAGTCGCCGTGGTAATGCATACGCCGGAAACTCACCCCGTCGTGCCGCCCGTAGACACCGCCGATGATGATGTTGGAGGGCGGCGGCGGAGTATCGGCGTAGCGGTTGCCGAAGAGCCTGGAAAACAGCGCGCCGAAGTCGCAAGAGGTGAGGTTGTCGGAGCGCAGGATGATCTTTTGGCGGGGTGGGGAGTTGACGGTGATGGGCGGCATTTTGGAATGCGGGCTCTTGGGGCGACGGAAGGGATGAAGATTAGGAAATTGGCGTGACTTTCTGGTGACAAGGCTTTGGAGCATCGTCGGCGCGGCCTGGGAATCCTCCGGTGAGCATCGCAAAAAATTACCCATTCGGAGCCATCACTACATGGTCAAGTTAAATGGTGTGCGAGTTCGAAACATTGAATAGCGGCGACGCTACCAAACTAATTAGGACTGTGTCCGAATGCTTTACAGTTTGGTGAGATATAGCTGGGAGTGCTATTGGCTTTATCGTGATCGAATATATTGTCGATGTTTTCCTTATCTATTATCAGCTCGACACTTTAATTGCATTCCCATAAGCGAAAGGGTGATAGTTATGAAAAATCTTATTTTTTGTGCGGTTGCCATTCTATTTGTGATTGGCTGCGCTTCGTCCGGTAATCAAGCTGCACTCGACGCCCATGCGGACGCACCGGCGACCGCAAAGCAGCTAACGGGCAGCGAAATAAAAACTACGGTCATAGGCCGAAAACATTCCAGCGTAACGTCCACTGGCTATCCTTTTTCTCAAGTATTAAGCGCTGACGGAACTGCACAAATTAAGATATCAAGCGAGTCCATGCAGTCGGGGAGCTGGGTTGTCACAGAAGATGTGATCTGCATTACCTATCAAAAGTACGGCAAGGAATGCAGCAGGGTTTTGAGTGATGGGTCTGCAATTTGGTTTGTTGATAATGTGACGAATAAAACCCATAACAAGTTTATTGCCAATTGAAGAAGAGATCATTTAGGCGATTTGTTCTCCTGGACATCGGACGATGCTCAACGGCAAGGGTTCGGTTGGCGTCGTTACGGACGCTACGAGCGCACGGACGATCAACTGCAACGCGCGGTTGGCATCCTTTTAGTACCGGTGAACGCTTCGCCGCTGCAGACGTTTATGTTGGCTCCCACATTGGCTGGGGGTTAGGCTTGCAAACCTTGCCGCCCAGGCCTGCGTTTCTCGCCTATGCCCAGAAGTTGACCACCCGCGACGCCTGCAAACGTGCGGTGGCGAAGGATGAAGCGCTGTCGGGGGGCCAGATGACTGATGTGCCTGCCATGATTTTTCGGAAAACTCAGGGAATTTGATAATGCCGCTCAACCGACTCGACTTCACCACACGTTTGCTGATTGACGCGGGCATCGGCAAAGGAATGCGGATCCTCGACGTAGGCTGCGGTTCGGGTGATGTTTCTTTGCTGCTGTGTGATCTAGTGGAAAACGGGGAAATCATCGGAGTCGATCACGACGCCGCTGCCATTGCCGTTGCACGCCAGCGCACCGCAGGACATGCGCTGACCTTTCTCGAGGGAGACCTGCAGGAATTGCCAGACTCTGTCGGCACTTTTGACGCCATCGTCGGCAGGCGCGTTCTGATGTATCAGAAGGATGCGGTGGCGACGATCCGAGCGCTGTCGAAGTGTCTGCGTCCCGGCGGGATCATGGTCTTCCAGGAACACGATACGACGCTGGCGCCTGCCAGCGTCGAGCATTTCCCTTTGCATGAAAGAGCGCAACGCTGGTTACAGCAAATGCTTGCTCGCGAAGGAGCGGATTTGCACATCGGGTTTAACCTGCACGGCATTTTCACCCAGGCAGGCTTGACCGTTGAAAGCGTGCGCGCTGAGTGCCTGATACAAACGCCTGATACGCCCTACAGCCTTGGCGCCATCATTCGAGCATGCTTGCCGCGAATCATTGCGTTAGGTGTGGCCAGTGCAGAAGAGGTAGAAATTGAAACGTTGCAGGCGCGTCTGGATCAAGAGCGTTCAGCCTCTTCGGGCATCTACGTCGGCGATGTGATGTTTGGGAGTTGGGCTCGGAAAAATTGACTTCGGTCTTTTTTATCTGACACGAAGGGTGGCAGCCGGCCAAAAGCGGATCGCCCAAAAGACGCCCTCGGGGCAAAAAGGTCTTATCAGTGAAAATCCAGGCGAGAGTACATGGCACTTTGTAAAGGCGATCTCATAAAGCTGATCAGCGCCGATCAATCAAAAGTAATTTATACAGATTGGATAAACTCTCGAGGCCCGACACCGGGAGATATCGCTTTAGTTGAAGAGGTTTTTAGCTCAGAGGGTGGGCAGAACGTTCTGCTTCTGTGCGAGGGTCGCCCCGGATTTCTAGAGTGGCGAACGTGTTTTCATGAGGCAGGTGTGATCTATGAACTCCTTCCTGTCCCCACTTCAGCCCCGTCGCGTCCCTCATAAAATGAAGTTGACTGGTTTTCCTTCTGCGTAGCAGCATCACTGTAATCTCTGATTCGCTCATCGCATTTATCGAGGCTCTGGGTTCGGATTTTGCCAGTCAACCCTTGCTTGATAAAGCGACGCCATTGAAGCGCGATGAGGCTGGCTTTTCGCAGTGGGTAAACGGTTCTGTTGATACATTTCTTGAAGCAGCAGCTGCCTGGGCAACCGCTAGTGCTCGGAGTTCTCCGAGCTCTTCAAAAACAAATATATGGCAGCGGCGTGCATCCATTCTGTTAGCTGGCAAATTCTATGAGTGAACCATGAGAGCCGACTCTGCGAACCTGCGGGAGCTCACCATGTGTACAAGCTCTTTTTGTAGATTTGCCCTTCAGCGAGCATGAAACCTGGCGATAACCTGTCGGGCGACTCGGCCCCGAGCGTTGTCCTCCCAGTCATGAACGGATTCAAAATTGCGCAAGTTCTCGATTGCTCTATGCCTCAGCCTCTTGGCCTTTCTTCTTGTTACCTTCGTGATCGCACTATGGCGAAGCCCTTATGGCCTCCCTGTCTTGATCGCCTCAGCTTATGAGGAGGGTCTGATAGTCAGCCGCAACCCTGGCAAAGCCGCAGACTGGTACTTGAGCGCTGCCGAAAAAGGCGACCCTGTGGCGCAGTACAAGCTCGGCATCATTCAATACTACGGTCGAGGCGTCGAAGTTGATCGACCAAAAGGTATGCAGTGGATAACGGAGTCGGCCAATCAGGGAGACGCGGACGCACAATATTACATGGGGGTTGCAAGCATCGCGGGCGGAGATGTGGCCAGTGATTTTGTCCAAGGTGCACAATGGTTCATCAAGGCAGCAGAACAAGGTCATACCAAGGCTCAACGACAACTCGCTATCTTTTATCACAAAGGTTACGGCGTTGAGGCTAACGACCAACAGGCCTTCAAATGGGCTAGCAAGGCGGGTGCCCAAGGAGATGCCGAGGCTCTTACGCTATTAGGCACGCTCTATATTTCCGGTCAAGGAGTTCCAGCCGACCCTCAACACGCCGTGACATTGTTCAGCCAAGCGGCCAATGCTGGCGATAGCCTTGCATTTGAATTATTGGGAGCGGTCACTTTAGAAGGCACCGGTACCTCGAAAGACGTACCCACCGCATTGCGTTGGTATGCCCGTGCCGCCGATCAGGGCCGGGTCAACGCCCAGTATGTCCTCGGTTATCTCTACAGCAGTGGCGGTGATGTACCCGTGAACTATCCACTTGCCAATCACTGGCTGTTGCAGGCAGCCATTCAAGGAAACGCTATGGCGCAGATTGCCCTCGCCGTTCATCTGGATAATGGGCAGGGCGTCCAGCGTAACAAGCTCAAGGCTTGCGGATTGTTGCGCGTGGCGCTCAAACAAGCGCTGCCGAATGATATTGCAGGCCCCATGCGCGAGCAGCTTGAGAAGGAAGAGAAAACACTTTCGCCGCAGCAATTGGCTGAGATATCGGCTCTGGAAAACCTCTATTCAAGCCCGGCGGGTCTCAGTGCACTACAAGGTGATCTGACACGCGAACAGTAAGCTGCAATGGTGTCCCGCCTGATATCGCGTTTTCATTTACCATTCGCACGTCGCCTGTTCCGGCGGCGTTCAGCCCAACGGCTGCATTACGAAATTGAAATGGAAGGATTCCCGCGTCATGTCCAATACGTTGTTCCGCACACTGACTTTGTCCAGTCTGTTCGTGCTCGCCAGCTGCACCACTGCGACGCCAACCGCACCGACACCTGTCACTTCCAAAGCCATTGAAGCTTTTATCGACATTTGTCTGAAGACCGCCCCGTCGTTCGCCGGCTCGGCTGAAGCAGCCAAGATGAATGGCATCACCGACCTTGTGGACATGGGCTTCACACGCATCGGCTTCACCGCAGACAAAAATCTTTCCGTGCAACTTTCCGAAAAGGAGTGCGTCGTCGCCACTGATAGTCAGTCGGACGACAGCCTGACCCGGCAATTGGTGAGTGCAGCGCAAACTTATTCGCAAACGCCGGTTGCTGATCGCGTGCCGACGAAGGTGCGTATCCAGGACCACAACTTCATTCTTCAGCATGACCGCAAGGGCGGTGAGACGTATGTACTGTTGAGGAATAAGTGATCAGCGCTTTTACCTGTGCATGAAAAAGCCCGCTTTGCGGGTTTTTTTATGGAGGATTTGCTGAGTGGTACGGCCCCGCGCGATAGCGATTCAGTTCCGCAGGAACATTTCGTTTTAATCGTAGGCAAACTGGTCAACTAACCCCAGGCGAGAAACACGTGTGTGGGGCCGCAACAAAGCACCAGGAGCGACCACGGCGTTTGCGCCAATCTTGCAGCCGTCACCCACCAATGCTCCGAACTTGCTGACGCCTGTGTCGATCACCTGATCTTCATGGCGGATCCTGATATCGGCCCCGTCCAGTTCGTTCCGGTAATTGGCGATGATCGCGCCGGCTTCAATATTGACCGCTTCGCCGATCAATGAGTGGCCGACGAAGTTGAAGTGGGCAAGCTTGCTGCCATCGAGCATGAAGGTACTTTTCAGCTCACAGCTGGGGCCAACAATGCAGTTTCTGCCGAGATACACACCACCACGAAGATAAGCGCCCGCTGCTACAAAACAGCCCTCGCCGATGATGATCGCGCCTTTCAGAACAGCGCCTTGCTCGATGACGGCGGTTTCATGAACTGCGATATTGCCTTCACGCCGGTATCCGGAACCGAGCGTTTCGAACAATGCGAGGATCCGGTTCTCGCAATCCTGGGTCACCGCCCAAGGGGCAGTCGAGCCCGAGCCCAGCAAAGGCCAGCTGGCGATGTAATCATCGATTATCAGTGTTTTCATAAGAATTTTCCGTACAACAGAAGTTGGTATGCGATCTCCTGCACCATCATGGGCGCGGTCAAACTGTCGTCGGTTGGAACGACCCACTGTGCCTGCTAGTCGTACCTGTCTACGAGCATTCTTCAGGTACGGCGCAATGGATAAGACAATCACCGTGGATCAACTGGCAACCACTGATCTTGGATCAATCAACGAGATATGGCTCGGCGGGACCCATACCCAGTTATGCCTCTGGCGTGCTGAACAGGTCTTCACCCACGAAATGCTTAGCGAGGGGACACATGATCAAAATGTTCGACGCCTGTGCTTGCAATTGGTGGATCCCGACGATCGTGCCGCAGTTGCCCGTGTTGAGGCGGTAGCGCGTGAACGACTCGAAGAAATGGGTAAGCAGGGCGAGTTTTACCCGGCCGAGGAGGCGGACACTCGTCAATAGCCGCTCCGCATCTGATGAAAAGCGCTGCTGCTAAAGCAGCGCCTCAAGCGGGCTCCTCAACCCTGCGCACATCCCCCAACGAATCACGCTGCATCGATTGCAAATTCTTTTCGATGGTTTCGCACAGCGCTTCCATCTGAATCTGGTGTTCGCTGTGGCGAAACGGGCTTTGCAGGTCGGTGCCGATGCGCTCGATAGCCAGCAGCATGAATCCCACCACGGTCGACGCCAGCGGCGTGAACCAGCCGAGGGATTCGACCAGTCCTATCGGGACAATCAGGCAGAACAGCGAAATGAACAGACGCGGAAAATAAACATAAGGGTAGGGCAGCGGGGTATTGGCGATCCGCTCCATGCCGCCTTGGCTGTTGGACAAGTCCACCAGCGTCGACTCAAGCCGCGCCAAGCGAATACTGTCCAGATGTCCGGCCTTGTATTCGCGAGCGAGCAAAGTCGCCGAGCCGGTGAGGATATCGTTGGCAAAGTTATTGGTTGTGCCACTGCGGGCGAATTCTTCGGCGGGAATAAACGCCCGCACCTCGTCGGGACATGGCTGGCCTTGCAGGTGCGCGGCGAGGCAATTGACGTAGGCGACGTGGCGGCGCAACAGCGTGGATTTGACCGGATTCACCTCGCCACCAGCGTCGTCCAGCAGCGTCAGCACCTGCCGGGCGAAGCTGCGGGAATTGTTGATCATCGATCCCCACAGCGTCCGCGCTTCCCACCAGCGGTTGTAAGCGCTGCTGTTGCGAAAACTGATCAACACGATCAACGCTGAACCGAGCAAGGTCAGCGGCATCAACGGCAGGTTCAGCTTGGCGTTGAGAAACAGCATGAAGTCGACGGTGACGGCGATGTCCCAGAGCAGCAACCAGAACAAAGACCAGCCCACGTAACCCAGGGTCTTGATGATCAGACGGTATTTTTTGACGATGGCAGCTTTCAAACGGAAACCTCGTGGCGAGCTGTTTGCTTAAACGCTTAAGCTCGGACGATGCCTTGCACCGGCAGTTCCCTGGTGGGGCGGTCAGCCGTCAGTCAGTCTGCAAAGTCTGGCCCGTTGAATGGCCAATACTTTCGAGAAAAATCCTCGTCTCTCGATTGGACCGCAGATGAACCACCCGGCAAGCCGATGGCGCCGTTGACACGAATTGGCGCATTTTGGCTCGCGAGGTTTTTCTCGTCCGCCACATGAACTTTAGAAACTCCGGCAGGTTCGCCAGCTGTTCGGGGCAGTTTTCCGCCAAGTCGGGCCGAGACTGACCGTGGTTGAGCAGCGTTCTACGCAAGACGCGCAAGAATCGAAGCGGTGGCGAACGATCGATCCAGATCAGCAGATCTGCGCGTACGACGCGGTTTTCCCAAGTGGTTGAATGGCCACCTTCGAATATCCAGCGATCACGCGCCTCGACCTCCAGGCAGAGTCGGGTCTTCTCATCCGGGCTTCGCTCGATCCAGCCTGGCTGCCAATGGATCGTGTCGATATGCACGACCGGCAACCCCGTGCGCTCACCCAGCTTGCGCGCCAACGTACTTTTGCCAGACCCAGGCTGACCAACAATCATCACCCGTTGCATCGAAGCTCCTTCTCGCTCTGCAAGCTGATTTTTTGGGCGGGCGATTCTACGGCAATGCCTGTCTCAGTCAATGACTCTTGAACACTAGGCGGGGGTTTGCCGTGCTCCCGACACCCTGGCTCGGCGGTCCGCCCGTTCGCCGAGCCGCCATCCCAGCAGCCCCCACAGCAGTGCACACAACGCGCCGACCAGCGCTGCCATGCCAGCACCTTGGCCGAGGGCATCCAGCGCGCTTTTCGCCCAGGCACTGATGGCGTCGCCGGCGCGATAGACCACGGTGTCGATGAAGTTCTTCGCCTTGTACTTGCTTTCGGCATCGAGCGGGGCAAACAGCATCTCCCGGCCTGGGCGCACGAAGGCGTACTCACCGATGCGGCGCACGATCATCAGCGCGGCGATCAGGCCAAAGCTTGGGGCGAAGATCAGCCCGATAAACCCCGCGCACATGACCAGCGGCACCATGGCCAACAGCACGCCGACGCCGAGCTTTTGGGCGAGGCGCCCAGTGATGAACAACTGGCAGAGCAGGGCGCCCGCCTGCACGACGAAGTCGATGATGCCGAACACCCGCACCTGCGCCTCGCGGTTCGGGAAGTGTTCGGCGACGACGCGTGCCTGCTCGAAGTAAAGGAAGGTGGAGACTGTCGCCAGCAGCACCACAAAACCGCAGATGCCGAGCAGATAGGGTGATTTCAAAACGGCCGTCATACCGCTGAACGGATTGCCCGGCAACGGCCTGCGAGGGCTTTCACTCGGCGCGGCATCGGGGCGCCCTGCGCCACCCCGTTCACGCCAGTGCATCAGCTGGCGCTTGAACCACATCGCAGCGCCCAACAGAACAGCGGCCAGCAACATCAGGCCGGACTCACCCAGCGGACCGATCAGCAAAGCGCTCAACGCAGGGCCACTCAGGCCACCGACGCTGGCGCCCGCCGCGATGAACGCGAACAGACGTTTGGCCTGGGCACTGTCGAATACATCGGCCATCAGGCTCCAGGCGACCGATACGACAAACAGGTTGTAAACCGATATCCACACGTAAAACACGCGCGCCAGCCAAGGGCTTTCCTCGCCCAGGAACAAGGCGGCGAACAACAACAGATTGGTGCAGAAGAATCCGTATACCCAGTCCACGAAATGCAGGCGCGGCACGCGTGCGCTGAGCCAGGCGAACAGCGGAACGGCCGCCAGCATGACCAGGAAGGTCGCGGTGAACAGCCACTGCAAGTTCTCGACGCCGGCAGTGATGCCCATCGATTCGCGGATCGGACGGAGCATGAAATAGCCGGCGAACAGGCAAACGAACAGCAGAAAGCCGTTGAGCGCAGGGCGCAGCTCGTGAGCCTCGGCATTGATGATGGCGCCGGCGCGGTGGGCGAGAAGAGACGTATCCATGTTGCGCTCCTGTAGGAGTGTGGAGGCAATGGCACGGGGCTTGCCCGTGCCAGCGGGCTCAGCGGTAGGTGACGCCGGTCAGTCGCTCGGAGAGTTGCCACAGTGTGGCCGAATTCGAGCGATCGGCAGCGGCCGGCGGCATCTTGGCGAAGCCCAGCGGCCCGCGCTTCTCGTTATCACCAGTAGGCCCGTAGTAGGCACCGCCAACCGCCTCCAGCGCCGTCGCCGCATATAAGGTGGGCAGCGCGCCCTGCGCTGCGGAATGATACATGTCCCGCTCTACCGCCCATTGTTTGCCGAATTGGCTGTCCAGGCCAGGCCCCCGGGCGATCAGCTCCGTCACGGCAACGCCGGGGTGAGCGGCGATGCTGCGTATCCCCCAACCGGCGGCATCGCTGCGCTGCTGCAGCTCAATACTCCACTTCAGAACCGCCAGTTTCGATTGGCTGTAGCTGGCAAAAGGGTCGTAACTGCGCTCAGCCTGCAGGTCATCGAAGTTCAGGCTTGCGCGCCCGGCGGCGATGCTCGACAGGCTGACCACCCGACCATCGTCGCTTTTGCGTAGCAGGGGCATCAGCAGGCCGGTCAAGGCGAAATGCCCCAGGTAATTGGTCGCCAGTTGCATCTCGTAGCCATCGGCGGAAACGCCTCGAACAGGCGGCGACATGATCGCGGCATTGTTGATCAGCACGTCCAGCCTCGGCAGGCGCCCTTGCAGACGGTTGGCGAGGTCGCGCACCGATTGCAGATTGGCAAGGTCCAGCGTTTCGAATTGCACGCGCGCCTCGGGCACGGCTTGCTTGATCTTCGTGATCGCTTCGCGGCCGCGCTCGGCGTTGCGTGCGGCTATGATCACCTCGGCACCGGCTCGCGCCAAAGCCAGCGCGTCTTCATAGCCCATGCCGCTGGTTCCCCCAGTGACCAGCACGATGCGGCCTTTCTGGTTGGGCATGTCGTGGGTTGACCAGTCCGGCTTCGGCTCCGTTTGGGGATTCGCCTGCGCAGCCAGTGTGCCGATCAGCGCGGAAATGGCGAACAGCGTTCGGGCGGCCTTGAGGAAGCGTTGGGTCGCGGTATTGCTCGGCGTAGCGGGTGAATGGCTCATCGGGGAAATCTCATTCGCGTGACAGGTTCCCGGTTGGCGGGGCGAGTGAGCAGTATCGGTGTACGAATGCGCGAGGATAAGCCGGGCATTGGTGGATGGCCCGTACGGTATGGCGTACAGTCAGCCGCTTGCGGAGGAAGCATTCATGCGTAAACCCAACCTTACCGATGTGTCGATATTTGCTGCGGTGGTCGAGGCGGGGGGATTTCGTGCTGCCGCGCAAAAGCGCGGGCTGTCCGCCTCGTCGCTGAGCGACTGCATGCGTCGGCTGGAAAGCGACCTGGGCGTGCGCCTGATCAATCGAACCACGCGCAGCGTCACGCCGACGGCCGCCGGCGAGCGATTGCTCGAGCGCCTGCGCCCGGCCTTGCAGGAAATCGACGCCGCTTTCAACGATCTGGACGACGACGCTCAGCGCCCGGTCGGCACGCTCAAACTCAATGTGCCAGTGCCGGTGGCACGCTTTCTGTTGCCCGACCTGCTGGCGCGTTTTCTGCGCCTTTATCCAGGAGTCAGTGTCGAAGTCGTCATGGACAACGCCTTTGTCGACGTCAACGCTGGCGGGTATGACGCCGGCGTGCGCTATGAAGAGAGCCTGGCCAAGGACATGATCGCCGTGCCCATCGGCCCGCGTCGCCAACGCTTCGTTGCAGCCGCCGCCCCGGGCTATCTGGCTGAACGCGGTACGCCCACTCACCCCGAAGAACTGCCGGGCCATGACCTGCTTGGCCATCGGTTCGAGAGTGGCAAAGTAGGCGTATTCGAATTCCATCGAGACGGCCGTATCGTGCGTATCCCGCCTCAGGGGCAACTGCTGACGTCGTCGCACGATCTGAAAATTCGCTCTGCCATCAACGGGCTGGGCATCGTCTATACCTTCGAGGACTTTCTGCGCGAGCCACTCTCCGATGGTCGACTGGTGCCGATTCTCGAGGACTGGTGGCAGACCTTCGACGGCCCGTTTCTTTACTACCACGGCCGCCGTCACATGCCTTCGCCGCTGAGGGCGTTTGTGGATTTTTTGCGGGGGGAAGGGGACATTGCGGAGAGTGCAGGTGTTTGAAGCGCCGTTTCGTGAGGCGAATACATGGCCTGGCAGCAGAGCGCCCATGGCGACGGGGAGCAATCGGCCATTAGCGGACGCTCACAAGCGACCGCTACCTGCCATAATTCAACGTTCGATGATGTGATAACCGAAGTTTTTTCAGTGAAAAATAGAACCATTTTCTAGTGTTAGACCAACCGTCGCATTCAGGCATGTGTAAATGTTGGATTCCAATGAGCTAGATTTTGTTCTTCTACCTTTTTCTTTCAAGGATAGCACTGCCTTTTCGCGTTAATCGCTGGTATACCTTTCTAAGCGGTTGCGGGACAAGCCATCAATGGGTTGAGAAAAGTGAGCGTGCATGAAGGACATTAAAATAGTCAAGGCCAGTAAAGAGTTGCCTTTAGAAGACGCAGTAGAGGCATTCATCGACACCTTCGTAACCAATGAGGCTTTTGGCGAACTTCCCATAGCGGGGTCCGCAATAGGTATTTTTAAGGCTTTCAGAACATACAAAAAAGAGAGGCTCAAAGAAAAGCTGAAGGGATTTATTGAAGGTGCTGATGATTTAAAGCAGGGGGAAATCTCAAAATTCATAGCAGCTAGGGATCCTAAAGATGATCCTTTACTCTCCGAACATCTATTAGAACTTATTGAACACGCAGAATCCGAACAGAAAGCCAAAATGATCGGCGTTACGTTCCGCAGACTTGTTAGAGATAAAATAAATCGAAGTCAATTTGCAGATCAAGTGCGCTTTATAAACAGCATATATATAATTGATATTTTTACATTTATGCATGGGTATCATAATCCGTACATTTTTGACGATGGCTTGGGAGATATCTTGGTAAATCATCGTATTTGTAAGCGCAGTGTCAACCTTGCAAGTCGAGACAGAAACTTGCTTAGTCAGGAAAAAGAACAATACATTAAAATTGCTTACGAAATTACAGGTATTGGTAATGCATTCCTAAAAACTTTGCACGACGCTTATAAAGATAAAATTGAAAAGAAGAATCTTCTGGAAGATTGATGCAGCTACAGCCTTTAGTAAAGATCTCTAAATACTTATTTCAGTCACCAGTGCGACCAGAGTGAAGTGTAAGCTTCGCTCCGGCCGCCGTATGGCATGGGCTATAGGTAACAAGCAGTCGGCGTTTCAATGTGGGTCAGGCCACTCGCTTCGAGTACCCCTCTATCCAGTCCGCAAGCGATCGCATATCTGTTTCGAGCTGGGCGAGTTCGGGGGGTACCGCTGGAAGATCGTCTGCTTGAGAATGCTCATACACAGAATATCGTGTCATCAAGTCGTCTATCAGATCGCAATCCTCCTGAGTGATGTTACTTAGCTGCCTCAGTAGCCCTTTGGTCATCACTTCCCTGCGGAATCGCAGCACGACACTGTTCAGCATTACCACCTCAACAGTGCGCTCCACGATGATCCTGAAGTCACTGCAAACACTCTTGGCCATGAGGTCGTAGCTTTCAGCATCGCCCTGTGCCTGGTGCCTCTTGAGTTGGGCTAAGTTCTCGTTAAGTAGCTTGTTGATAGCCGGCTTCGGTTTCGAGTCTCGAGCACTTTGTCCTGTCAGAATGCCGGACGTTTTGTCGAGACGTCGAAGCGTCTGAACGTTAAAGACGATGTCTTGTATATCTGGATGCTCCTTCACTTTCTTTACTGCGGATTCCAGAAGTGTCACCAGCGAAAGCCTGTGGGTGAAGATGATGACCTGGCGGGACTGCGCCAAATCTACAAGGCGCGCGACAACTCGCTCCTCAAAATCTTGATCGAGTGAGGAAATCGGGTCATCGAAAATAAAGGGAGCTACTTGATTGGAGCCAGTAATATCAGCTAGGAATGCAGCCAACGCTACAATTCTTGTCTCGCCCTCACTGAGAATTTGTTCTGGTGGGCGGGCTCCTTTCGCGCCAACGAGTATCAGTCCGAATGTGGTTCTGCCTTTACCGACTGTTTTGCTTTGAGGGGCTACAGGCAACCTCGAGCCACCTAATAGTTTCAGTTCGGCGGCGAAGCGAGTTTGATATCCTGCCTCCACCTCGGATTTCGCCAACTCGTTGTTCTTGATAGTGAGCGTGTTGGTTGCAGCAAGCCGGATGGCTTTTCCGTACTGGTCAACAGCCAACAACCTGTCCCGTTCGGCAACGACTGCAGGTTTGTTTTGCGACAGCCATTGCAGAGCCTTCAGCTTAAGAAGTTGCGCCTCCATTTGCTGTCGTTTGCCGTCTTGAGAAAGCTCGTTCAACGACTTTTCTTCGCCAACTAACTGATCTGTTACTTCTGCCAGTGCTTGATCTACTAGTGACCAGTCGAATGGGGTCACATTTTCGACTTTTTCAGCGGTCTCGAGATCGGAACGTCTTTCCACCAAAGTTTTATGCAGTTCGATGGCCTGCTTTTGATCCAGTTTGATCAAGGCCATATGAGCTAACCAGTCCTGTTCCTTCGGTGATTGGGGTAAGGCTTGTAAAAAGCCCTTATGTTTGTCTTCTGCTTGTTTTGCGCTTAACTCTAAACCTTCGGTAACAAATTGCTCAAAGTGGGTCAACCGATGGCCAGCATCCTCATTGAGCTCTTGCTGGCAGAGCACACACCTTGCCTGCTCACCCACAACAGGAAATGGTTGACCAGGGTAAGCATGATTTTGAGAAAACAATCGAGCTTGGGCCCATAACTGTTGCCACACCGCTTCGCCGACTCCTTCGAGTGGAGTTTCGGAAAAAAGTTGTTGAGCAAATTTTTGAGCCGCTTGCCGCTTGCCCTTTGCATCAGCGTTGGCACTTACGATGATCTGCGCTGTTTCGTTGGAGAGCTTATCCTTGAGTTGGCTCATAGCTAGCCGAACTGTTGCCAACCCCTGCTTTTCTTTCGTGATTGATGCCAGTCGCCCCGCCACGTCCTTCTGGGCCAGCGCACCTTCTGTGATAATCCGCTCAGCATCGTGCTCGGGAGTGTACGTACAGAATCTGTCGATGACGGCATCAGTCGTTGCAGACTTAATACTCGCAAGCCACTTACCTTCCTCAGTGATTTCCAAGTCCGCTGGGAATTGTGGCAATACGCTCAGCAGTGCATTTTTCGATGCGGTGAGGTGCTGATTAACCCTGTCTGACACTGCGATCAATGACGCCACGAATTTCATTTGGCTTGGCTCGTAGCTGGCCTCGTTTTTACCCATGTACTGGGTGGCCGTTCTGGAGTCAAAAATCTGGGCGTGACGAAGTAAAGGATCTGCACCCTGTGCCAGCGTCCATTCAATAGTTCCTTTCTTTTCTCCTGCCGATATTTGGAAATTCGCCTTGCAGGCCTCAGGTTCTTCAATGAAGACGTTAGGGTGAATTTCGTCTTTTGACCTTGAGCCGCATGCCTGTTTCAGGAGGCGTGCATATCCGCTTTTTCCTGAACCATTTTGACCGTAGAACACTGTGATGTTGCCCGAGCCAAATGGTAGTGCTGCGCCTGATTTGATCGCATTCAACCCGTAGACATCTGAGATCCCTTCTATGCGTATGGCAGGACGACTGGCAGCGAGTGCCAACGAGCCTGGCGATACGGTGCAGAAGCCTGGGTCCTGTTCCTTCTTCGATTCAATCATGCACAGCCGGGCAAGCTCTCGGATCTGGTCGTCTGTTGGTGGCTTCTTGGTCTCGATTAGGTTCTTGGCAGCTGTCTGTAACCACCGGCTTCTTTCGCCGAGCCAAATTTCAAAATCGTCGGCAACGGGAGCGTCTAGCCCATTCAAATCTGGTACGACCATTGAGATCTCTCCTTGAAGACACCGCGGACGAACCGAGTATAGGCCAATAGTGGCGAATTGCTTTTGGTGCGGTTTGACCAGAAGTCCGTAAGCGTTCGCCATTAATAATCTGAAAGGAAAGACTTTTGCTTGTAGCCGTTAGTGGCCACTTGGGAGCGTCCGCTTCTGGCCGAAAGCCGACATCCGGTGACCTGCCCACACGTAATATCTCGCAGTTTCCTACAGGCAGATCCTTCAGCCGATTCTGGCAGGCTTATCTATTCAAGATCTCCCGCTTGAAGCGGAATTCGCCTGATAACGTCGTCGTAAGGCACCAGATCGAGAAAGGCAGTGACCTCAACTGCCTGCAGATTTTGCATGCGCATGATCCATACGTAGCTGTTGCGATAAGGCGCGCCGTCGGCTGCGGTGGCGGTGCCGTCCCAGTGCACAACGACGTCATCGCCTTCAGTCCAGATATCCGTCACCGTCGGGCGGACGGGCGAGGCGAGCCGTTTTGCGAAGGGTTGGACTGCCCGTTTCAAGAAGTCATCCCGGCCCCGATAAGTACCCGCCGAAGGGCTCGTCCCCTTGATTGTCCAGATCACATCGGGAGATAGCACATCTGTGAAGAACGTCCGGCCGCCCTGAGCCCACTGGTTGAACGCTTGCGCAATGAATTGGCGATTGCGTTCCGTAGTCGGTTCGCTGGCCACGGCGGGCGCCGGCCCTGCGATGAGTGTGGTGAGGACCAGTGCTAGCGCTGTAGAGAGGCGTTGAACAAACGTCATTTCCTGTGCTCCTTATTCTGTCGGATGAGCCCCGTCGAGTTGGATGGGCTGTTGTTGTTATCTGTAAGCCGCTAGTTGCGTTTTCCCGCGCCGTTGCTCTATATGGGGCATCGGCAAAGAGCCATCGACGCGGGACATGGAGTGGGCGGCAGTACCTCTGGGCTTCATCTGAAGTGTGACTTACGAGCGGAGGAGGGCTGTTGCAGGATCGTCCTGATTTCTTGCTTGATCATCCGATACCAGTTGTTAAACCGCCGCATGCCCTCGTTATGGAGTTGTGTTTGAATTCCCTTTCAAAGCTTGTTGATATCGTTGGTCGTCACGTCCTGGATGACGGCATTCACAGCACCGCGATTCCGGGTGTCAGCCTGATTCGTTCGGCTACGCCCACGATGCCTATGCCGGTGGTGTACGAGCCAACACTCTGCCTTGTCGCTCAGGGACGTAAACAAGCGATGCTGGGTACTACCGTCTATGTTTACGATCCGGCCAAGTACCTGATTGCATCGGTAGACCTTCCGGTGATGGGCTCGGTCATCGAGGCGAGTGAGGCTGTTCCCTATCTGTGCCTGGCGCTGGATCTCGATACCGCTGTGTTGAGTGAACTTGCGCTGCGCCATCCGCTAAGAGAAGAGAGCGACAGTGCACCGCCGGCAGGCATTACGCTCAACGATACGACTCCAGAACTGCTGGATGCTGCGGTTCGGCTGGCCGGGCTGCTCGACAGGCCACGGGATATCGAAGCGCTCGCTCCGCTGGTGATTCGCGAAATGCTTTATCGCCTTCTAACCGAAAACGGCAACAGCATCATTAGGCAGATGGCACAAGCAGACAGCCGCTTGAACCAGATCGCCAAGGTTATTGCCTGGCTGCGCAGCCACTACAACGAAGCGTGTCGAAGAGATGAACTCGTCGAAATCGCCGGCATGAGCCGTTCTTCGTTTCACACGCACTTCAAGGCGATCACCTCGATGAGCCCGCTGGAGTTTCGTAACCAGTTGCGGCTACAGGAAGCACGCCGGCTGATGGTCACCGAAGCGGTCGATGCCGCAGAGGCGGGATATGCAGTCGGTTACGAAAGTCCCTCGCAGTTCAGCCGAGACTACGCCCGTCTGTTCGGCATGCCACCGGCGAAAGACGCCTGGCGGCTGCGCAGGGCAGTCGAGGTGTCGAGCGGATGACTGGGCCACGGTTGCCCTGCGGACTGAGGCGCCGAGCATTCAAGGACAGGGTCCATACGAAGGGGCATAAAGTACAAACCTTCACCGCTTGTATTTGAAACTCTGGACCTCGCCAGAGATGCTTTTGAGCCCTGTCTTCGGTAGTTCGAATGTCTGAAATTGAATGCCAGCTGCGTCAACCTTGACTCGTTTCAGTAGATAAAGCATGTCGTCAGATTCTGAAATCTTGCACCCGCTGAACTGGTCGAGATTTTTGTAGGTAAGCTGCCGGACCTCGCACGTGGTTGCCAGTTCCAGCGCTGCTGCCCGTCCCGCGTTTGAAGGCACTCGGACCAACAGATACCAGGCGGTCATCAACAAAAACGCGAGCAGGAAAATAGAACCCACGATGATAAACATGCCGCGGTTTTCTGCGGCTCGTTCACGCACATCGGCGACCCATTTTGACGGTGGGACGGGTTGGGGCGCGTCCAGTTTGCGTTTTTCAAAAAGCAGTATCAGCAGGGAAACAATTCCCACCAAAGCCATGGCGAAGAAGAGAGCAGAGAGAAAAGATCCGAACCCGGAAGCACCATAGGAAAGGTATTGCTGGGCGCTGATGTTCAATCGTTCGATGGGGACATCGAGCGTTAGATAAAACTTTTCCAGATGAGCGAAACCGCTAAGGGTGAAAGCGCCCAGCATGCTTGCTATAAAAAGAGCTGCATCGATGCGGAGATATTTTTTAAGTCCGCGCGGGTATGCCGATGGGTTGTTCTGGTCGGTCATCTCTTGTCCTTCAGATCTGAAGATTGGAAACCCTGTGAGAGCTGAGAAAGTCGTCACAGGGCGTTTTCGTTTACTCGACCGGCACGACGTTATCCAACGCCTGATTAACCGCCAGCTCGCCGAGCATGACGACCTGCGCGATACCTTGCAGTGTCTTGCGCGCAGATCCTTCAACCATCCCAATCACATCACTCAACATCACCGAAGCCGAGCCCAGCGATTCGCTGGCGTTGACCAGCAATTCTTCGGTCGCGGTTTTCGGGTTGGCGAGGAACATGCTGCTGGTTTGGTAGGGCGTGGTTTTGAGGGTGTCTGTGGGTTTGAGGTAGTGGTCGAGGGCGCGGTCGGCGGCTTCGTGGAGTTTTTTTGAATCGAGTGATTCGTAGGGTGATGTTGCGTCCGACGCTGGCGGGTTAGGCGTTACTTTGAACATGGTGAAGCTCCATATGTGACCAAGGGAGCCATCACTCTCGCTACCAAACGAAGGGTGGTGGCCATACGAAGGTTGGTAGACCGGCCCACATGGAAAAACCGGCGCGCTCGAAAGCGCCCTGCGCATGGCCACCATAAAACCGATGCGAAAGCATCTGCATGGGATGACGTTATGCGCCATGTAGAAAGCGGGCTACCAAACCCGATCACTGTTTTTCAGTGACCGGCCAACGATAGAACCCCGGCCCGAGGCGCACAAGCCGGCGGATTCTGGCGTAGTCGTAGGCAATGGCGCAAGGTGTTGTAGCTTGCTGGAATAGTCTGGATGTCGGTTTTAAACGGGGTGTTTAGGGAATTGGTTTTGGCTGATGTTTTGTGTTGATCGGGCTGGCTTCTTCGCGAGCAGGCTCGCTCCCACAGGTGTCGAGTTGGCAATGTTTATAGCGTCGTGCCGACAAGCCCCATCACAGATTTTGAACTTTGCTTTCGGCGCCATTTCCATTGTTTGAGGTGACAACCCTCCAGCTCCTCCACACCTGAATCAAGGAATGACCGTGACGGCTCCCACTGACAAAACTTCTCTGCGCCGGGCTATCACTTTCCCGATGCTGTTTCTGTTTATTCTCGGCGATGTTCTGGGGGCGGGCGTTTATGCACTCGCCGGAACGATCGCAGGGGAGGTGGGCGGCGCGATTTGGGTGCCGCTGCTGATTGCGCTGTTCTTCGCCATGTTGACGGCGGGTTCCTACGCAGAACTGGTGACCAAATATCCTCACGCCGGCGCGGCTTCGGTGTTCGCGGAAAAGGCGTTCAAGTCACCGCTCATTTCCTTCCTCGTCGGTTTCTGCATGCTGGCGGCTGCGGTCACCAGCGCTGCGGGTTTGTCGCTGGCGTTTGCCGGTGATTACCTCAACGCCTTTGTCGACGTATCGCCGCACATTGCAGCCTTGGTGTTTCTTCTGGCAATCGGCCTGCTCAATGCGCGAGGGATCAAGGAATCGCTTGGGGCAAACCTGGTAATGACCGTGATTGAGCTGTCCGGGTTGATTCTGGTGATCGTGGCTGCGGTCTGGTATTTCCGCACAGGCGATGCGGATCTGGGGCGGACGCTCACGTTCAAACCGGGCGTCAGTCCCGTGCTGGCGGTGCTGGGGGCGGCGTTGTTGGCCTTCTATTCCTTCGTCGGTTTCGAAACTTCGGCCAATCTGGCCGAGGAAATCAAAGACGTGCGCAAGGTTTACCCGCGTGCTTTGTTCGCGGCTTTACTTACCGCTGGGGTGGTTTACATGGCGGTGGGTGTGGCCGCTTCTTCGGTGCTGCCTACCGAGAAGTTGGTGGCCACGTCGGCGCCTTTGCTCGAAGTTGTCCGCGCGTCGACCCTCGCAATCCCGCCCGCGCTGTTCTCTTTTATTGCGCTGATCGCTGTGGCCAACGGTGCGCTGTTGACCATGATCATGGCCAGTCGATTGACTTATGGCATGGCTAACCTCGGTCTGTTGCCGGGCGTGCTGGGCGCGGTGTTGCCTCGACGAAAAACCCCGTGGGCTGCCATTGTCGCAACGACCGTGGTCGCTATTGCCCTGACACTCACAGGGACGCTGGCAACCTTGGCAGAGACGGTGGTCTTGCTGTTGCTGTTCGTTTTTCTGAGTACCAATGTGGCGGTGCTTGTTCTTCGTCGTGACAGGGTGGAGGAGGACCACTTTCGCGTGCCGACCTTCGTTCCGGTGCTTGCGATCGTTTCGTGTCTGGTGCTGCTCAGTCAGCAGGGTTTGGAAACCTGGTTGCGGGCGGGGGCGTTGATCCTTGTCGGGATGTTGCTGCACGGCTGTTCTCGTATCAATTTTTCTGCGATCAGTAAGGCTGGTTAGCGTCACGTTTCCTGGCAGGTGATGGGCGGGAGATTTGTGTTGTTTGGGCGGGCGTATTCGCGAGCAGGCTCGCTCCCACAGTGGATGGGTGGTGATATTCAGGATGTGTAACACGTTGTCAGTCGGCGGGCGGGTGAGTAAGCTGCCGGCATGAATCACACTTCAGTTTCCCCATCCTTCCCCGGCCCGCGTGGTCCAGTCGATCACGATATTCGTGATCAGATTGTCGCGGCGGCCAACGAGCATTTCAGCCAGTACGGCTACGCCAAAACCACGGTGTCCGATCTGGCCAAGGCCATCGGTTTCTCCAAGGCATACATCTACAAATTCTTCGATTCCAAACAGGCGATCGGCGAAGCGATCTGTGCGAATTGTCTGGGGCAGATCGTTGCAGCGGTCGAGCAGGCGATCAACGAAGCAGACCTGACGCCTACCGAGCGTTTCCGTCGTTTGGTAAAAACCGTGATCGCCACGGGTGTGAACCTGTTCTTCAACGACCGCAAGCTCTACGACATTGCCGCATTCGCCGCTGGCGAAAACTGGCCGAGTGCGCAGCGTTACGATGCGCAGATCAAGCGCTTTATCACCGACATTGTCCGCGAAGGGCGCGAGGCCGGTGAGTTCGAGCGCAGGACGCCGCTGGATGAAACGGTCGAATCGATCCACCTGGCGCTGCGGCCCTTCGTCAATCCACTCATGCTGCAACACAACCTGGATTTCATCGAAGTGGCGCCGACGCTGACTTCGAACCTCATCTTGCGCAGCTTGATGCCTTGATCCTCTGCTGATCCGAGGAGTCGGATCAGTCGCCCCAACCCAATCCTGTTCCTGACGCAACGGCATTTCCGCTGTTCTGATTGTGACTCTTGAATGGCATGGTCACTAGGACAACATGGCCGCCGCAGTTTGGTTATTTCAGTACTGCGTACCGGGTTCTCGGTTGATCAGTCTCCGGCCAACAACACCGCTCGCGGACCGCGTATTCAACGACGCCTCGGCAGGCAAGGGTTCGTACAGCGCCAAATACAAGAATAGCGCCAGCGGCCTCGGTACTTCTGTCAGCTATCGCTTCTGATTCAGCGATGAAAATCGGGCCGGCGACGTAGTGACTGTTGACGATGATGGTCACAAGACTGAGAATATGATGGTCATCCTATTTTAAGTAAAGGAATTCCATGCGCCGGCTCCGACCTTTCCCCCTCGCGGTATGTTTGCTGCCCTTGGCCCTGACGGCGTGCGGGGATTCCTCCAGCGCAAAAGATCCACGTACCTTGGCGCCGATTGTCAGATCGGCGGCGGTGCAACCGGCAGAAAATGGAACAAGATCATTCACCGGCGTCGTCGCTGCGCGCACCCAGGGCGATCTGGGCTTTCGCGTCTCTGGCAAGGTGCTCGAGCGTCTGGTTGATACCGGTCAGACGGTCAAGCGCGGCCAGCCACTGATGCGGCTGGACCCGATCGACCTCGGCCTGCAGGCGCGAGCCCAGCAAGAAGCGGTTAGTGCCGCTCGTGCTCGAGCCCTACAGACTGCCGGTGACGAAGCGCGCAATCGCAAACTCGTCGCCGCCGGCGCTATTTCGGCATCGGCCTACGATCAGTTCAAAGCCGCAGCCGACACCGCCAAGGCGCAGCTCAATGCCGCTGTGGCGCAAGCGGACGTCGCGCGCAACGCCTCGGGTTACGCGGTTTTGGTGGCGGACGCTGATGGCGTGGTGGTGGAAACCCTCGCCGAGCCCGGACAAGTCGTCAGCCCGGGACAACCGGTGGTGCGGTTGGCGCGGGCCGGTCAGCGGGAGGCCATCGTCCATCTGCCCGAGACCTTGCGGCCCGCACCGGGCTCCATCGCTCAGGCAAAACAGTATGGCGATACATCGGCGGCCGTCAGCGCAAAACTGCGTCTGCTTTCCGATTCGGCTGACAGCACAACTCGTACTTTTGAGGCGCGCTATGTGCTCGAAGGCAGGTTGGCCAATGCGCCAATCGGCTCGACGGTTACCGTCGAAATTGCCCAGGGATCTTCGCCAGATCAGGCGCTGAAGGTGCCCGTCGCCGCGATCTACAACCCGGGCAAAGGCCCCGGCGTATGGGTCATCGCCGGCACTCCGGCGACAGTGAGCTGGCGCTCGGTCGAGGTCCTGGGCTTGAGCGATGATTCGGCCCGTGTCGCTGGCGAGCTCAATGTCGGTGATCCGATTGTCGCGCTGGGCGCGCATCTGCTGCGCGATGGCGAGGAAGTGCGTTTGCTTGCGCGCGACGAGGGCCAGGTTGCCGGGAGTCGTCCATGAGCGAGGGCCGCTTCAACCTTTCTGCTATCGCCGTGCGCCAGCGCGCAATCACGGTGTTTCTGATTTTTCTGATCGCCGTTGCCGGCGTCCTGTCGTTCTTCAAATTGGGCCGGGCGGAAGACCCGCCGTTTACGGTCAAGCAGCTGACCGTCATCACCGCGTGGCCGGGGGCGACCGCGCAAGAGATGCAGGATCAGGTTGCCGAACCCCTCGAAAAACGTTTGCAGGAACTGAAGTGGTACGACCGCACGGAAACCTACACGCGCCCGGGACTGGCGTTCACCATGGTCTCGTTGCTCGACAGCACACCGCCGTCGCAAGTGCAGGAAGAGTTTTATCAGGCACGGAAAAAGCTCGACGACGAAGCAATCAAGCTGCCGGCGGGTGTCGTCGGGCCGATGGTCAACGACGAGTTTTCCGACGTGACCTTCGCGCTGTTCGCCTTGAAAGCCAAGGGCGAGCCGCAGCGCTTGTTGGTGCGCGACGCGGAGACTTTACGCCAACGCCTGTTGCACGTACCGGGAGTGAAAAAGGTCAACATCATTGGTGAGCAGGCCGAGCGGATATTCGTCTCGTTTTCCCATGATCGGTTGGCGACGCTGGGCTTGTCGCCGCAGGACATCTTTGCCGCGCTGAACAATCAGAACGTGCTGACCCCCGCCGGATCGGTCGAAACCAAAGGGCCGGAGGTGTTTCTGCGCGTCGATGGCGCGTTCGACACGTTGCAGAAAATTCGTGACACGCCTGTTGTCGCTCAGGGCCGAACACTCAAGCTGTCTGACGTGGCCACGGTCGAGCGCGGCTACGAAGACCCGGCGACCTTTCTGGTACGCAACAACGGTGAGGAGGCTTTATTGCTCGGCGTGATCATGCGCGAGGGCTGGAACGGTCTGGATCTGGGCAAGGCGCTGGATGCCGAGACACTGAAGATCAATGAGGAAATGCCCTTGGGCATGACCCTCTCGAAAGTTACCGATCAGGCGGTGAATATCGACTCGGCGGTCGGCGAGTTCATGGTCAAGTTCTTTGTCGCGCTGCTGGTGGTCATGCTCGTGTGTTTTCTCAGCATGGGCTGGCGTGTCGGCGTGGTGGTCGCAGCGGCAGTGCCGTTGACCCTGGCGATCGTTTTTGTGGTGATGGCGGCTACCGGCAAAAATTTTGACCGGATCACCTTGGGCTCGCTGATTCTTGCGCTGGGGCTGCTGGTGGATGACGCGATCATCGCCATTGAAATGATGGTGGTGAAGATGGAGGAGGGCTACGACCGCATCAAGGCCTCCGCTTATGCCTGGAGCCACACGGCAGCGCCAATGCTGGCCGGTACGCTGGTCACCGCGATTGGCTTTCTGCCCAACGGATTCGCGCAATCAACGGCGGGCGAATACACCAGCAACATGTTCTGGATTGTCGGCATCGCGCTCATCGCTTCGTGGGTCGTCGCCGTGGCTTTCACGCCGTACTTGGGCGTGAAGCTGTTGCCGGATATCCAGAAAGTCGAAGGCGGGCACGCGGCAATCTACGACACGCCGCGCTACAACCGCTTCCGGCGGATTCTGACGTGGGTGATCACGCGTAAATGGCTGGTGGCCGGTGCGGTGGTCGCGCTGTTTGCCGTTGCGATTCCGGGCATGGGTCTGGTGAAGAAGCAGTTCTTTCCGACCTCTGACCGCCCGGAAGTGATGATCGAAGTGCAGATGCCCTACGGCACTTCCATCGAGCAGACCAGCGCCGCTGCGGCCAAAGTCGAAGCCTGGCTGCACAAGCAGGAAGAGGCAAAAATCGTCACCGCCTATATCGGTCAGGGTGCACCACGGTTTTTCCTGGCGATGGCGCCGGAGCTGCCGGATCCATCGTTCGCCAAAATCGTTGTGCTGACCGACAACCAGGACGCACGCGAAACCCTCAAGTTGCGTTTGCGCGAAGCGGTCGCCGAAGGGCTTGCTCCAGAGGCGCGCGTCCGGGCGACGCAAATCGTCTTCGGCCCGTACTCGCCATTCCCGGTGGCCTACCGGGTGATGGGGCCGGATCCGGCGAAGCTGCGCGACGTCGCCGAGCAGGTCAGGGCGGTGATGCAGGACAGCCCGATGATGAGAACCGTCAACACTGACTGGGGGCCGCTGACGCCGACGCTGCATTTCAACCTGGATCAGGACCGCTTGCAGGCGGTGGGACTGGCGTCCAGCGCAGTCGCCCAGCAGTTGCAGTTTCTGCTCAGCGGCGTGCCGATCACGGCGGTGCGCGAAGACATCCGTTCCGTGCAGGTCATCGGCCGTGCGGCGGGCAATATCCGCCTTGATCCGGCGCAGATCGAGGGCTTCACCCTGGTCGGCGGGGCGGGGCAGCGCATCCCGCTGTCGCAGATCGGCCAGGTCGAAGTGCGCATGGAAGATCCGATCCTGCGCCGCCGCGATCGCACGCCAACCATCACCGTGCGTGGCGACATCGCCGAAGGTTTGCAACCGCCGGATGTTTCCGGCGCAATCACCCAGCAGTTGCAGCCGATCATCGAAAACCTGCCTTCCGGCTACCGGATTGAACAGGCGGGCGCCATCGAAGAGTCCGGCAAGGCGGGCAAGGCGATCCTGCCATTGCTACCGATCATGATCGCCATGACGCTGCTCATCATCATCGTTCAGGTACGCTCGATTTCGGCGATGATCATGGTCTTCCTCACCTCGCCGTTAGGCTTGATTGGTGTGGTGCCGACGCTGCTGATCTTCAACCAGCCATTCGGTATCAATGCGCTGGTCGGGTTGATCGCGCTGTCGGGGATTCTGATGCGCAACACGCTGATCCTGATCGGGCAGATCCATCACAACGAACAGGAAGGGCTGGCGCCGTTCCATGCCGTGGTCGAAGCGACAGTGCAACGGGCGCGGCCGGTATTGTTGACCGCGTTGGCGGCAATTCTCGCGTTCATTCCGCTGACCCACTCGGTGTTCTGGGGCACGCTGGCCTACACGCTGATCGGCGGCACGTTTGTTGGCACCATCATCACGCTGGTGTTTCTGCCGGCGATGTATGCGATCTGGTTCAGGATTCGGCCTGAGAACAACCAAGAGGCTGACACGGTGAAATCAGCCTGAATCGAAGTAAAGGCATAAGAGGCCCGTCGTGCGGCGGGTCTTTTTTCTCGCACAAGAACAGGACGCAGAGGCTTTGGGATAGTTGAAGTGATAGCATAGCGATATCACTTTTCGCCGGAGACGGCCGCTGTTGACGAAGCGGCCGTAGGTATCTCAGCAAGGAAGAACAATGCGTTCGTCGTTTTTCAATTCACAACTCAAGCTATCCGCTGTTCTGCTGGCGGCCATTTTCACCACCGCCTGCTCTAACTATCACTACAAGGATTACCAGGGCGAATGGGCGCCGGAATCGATGACGCCTTATGATCTTTCCAATAACGCTCCCGACGCCGCGCTTGTGTACTTCGCGACCACTCAATTTCGCGCTATCGGTGTGCCTTTTCACCGACTGCTGCTGGCCACGCAAGTGGATGGCCAACCATTGCCGGGCGCCGGTCGTGCGTCAATTCTCGATGTTTCCGGCAAGCAGGCGCTACGCCTTACGCCCGGGAAGCACTCATTGGGCTGGTGCTGGGTATCGATGAACGGGCTGGGTACGGGCGGTGCCAAATGCGGCTTCGGTGCGCGCGATGTCGAGTTCCGCGCCGGTCAGCGTTACGTAGTGGACTTCTCCACCAGCAACTCCATCAGCGGACCCCCAGGACGTGAGATATCAACCATCAGCATCGAATCCGAGATTCGCAATCTGGACACCCAGCAAGTCATTTATCCCACCGCACTGGCGCAACAGGTGAAGGAATGACTGGCAGACCCGCGAGCAGGGTTTGTGGCAGCGTCAAGCTACTGCCGAGCTGATGCGCGATTTCTTTCGTCGAAATCGGGACGAAGAACAGGATGCGCCTTGTAGTGCAAGGCGCTTCCAGATCGCCAACACCTTTTGAGCTTTCAACCTGCGATTGTCGACGTTTGAGAAAAATTGAACGGCATTTCACCAGCCACGCCTAATACTGAGCCTGTGGGCAATTCCGCTGGCGGTGCGCTAATGTCGGCACTACTCCGAGAGGTGGTTAACGTGGCTAAAGATGACAAAAAGAGCAAAGGTGAGACTTCGAAAGCCAGTAAAGAATTGAAAGACAAAAAGTCGTCATCGGCGAAGAAATCGGATGCGGCTTCGACGCTATCGAAGTCCTCCGGCAAGAAAGAAAAGCCCTCTGACAAGAAAGAAAAGAAAAAAGACGCCAAACCCAAGGATTCCGCCAAGAAAGCTGACAGCAAACCGGAGAAGGCGAAGAAATCAGAGAAGGCCGACAAGCCAGCGAAAAAGAAAAAGTGATATCTGCCAGCGCTCTGCGCCCTGCCTTGAGCTCAAGGCAGGGCTACGCTCAGCTTGGTCGCAAGCTCTGATCCTGTGCAGATGCAGGAAAAGTAAAACTGAAGCTTCGGTTGCTCGCCAGCGACCCTGGCTTCTGTCTTTTTTAGTAGCGACCAGCCTGGTCGCTACGATTTTTTATCCATTCACTTCTCCGTCCAGCTCAATCAACTCGCCACCGTCCTTTTCCAACCGCTGCAAAAAACCCTGCGCCTCCAGCAACTGATACGGAAAATACAGCCCCGGCCTCACCGGCGGCTGTCCATTCAGCCCGACCAGTCGCTCCAGCAACATGGCCACGCTGAGCCCGGTCAACGCCGCTGCACCGTCGCGGTGAACCACGGCGTGGCGGGTGCGCAACGCAGATCCCTTGTGATCCGTGCCTTCGATTTCAATCAGTATTTCCGTCGACATCGGCTGGCCCTGGCGCCGGGTCGAGCTGATGCCGCTGGCAAGGTTGAACTCGACGTTCGGGGCGTCGGTGGCGGCGGCGAGGCCGGTGACATCGATCGAGGAAAAGCCGGCGCCCTGCAGGGTCGTGCCGTCGATGGCGCGGAAGCTGACCTTGGCGTCGTCGCCTTCACGCCAGATGAATTCGCCGCCTCTGCGGGTCAGCGCGGCGGGCAGCATTTTGTTCAGATGCTCGAAATCGGCGGCTACGGTCGGGCCGCCGCCGTCCTGTTCGTCGACCAGTGCATGAATGCGGATGTCGTGCACGCGGGCGAATGCCTTGGCGATGTGCAGCGTCGCTACCGTGGTGGCGCCGACCATCCATTCGTAGCCGAGGACAATGGGCGACGCGTCAGGCGTGTGCATGAAACTGGCGATTTGCGGGGCGATTTCGAACACGCCGGAAGAGATGCTTAGGTGCGGCACCTTGCGCTTTTGCGCAAAGCGCAGCCCGGCGAGGGCGTGGTCCATGTAGAACAGGACGATGGCGCTGACCGGGCGATCACCCAGCCCCAGATCATCTGCGCGAGCATCGATGACCACACCCTGGGCATTGCCGATTTGCTCGGCGGTTTGCTCAGCCTTGGCGAGGTCGCGCCCGCCGATCAGCAAGGGTACGTCGGGATGCGCTGCGCGCAATGCGCGAGCCGTCTGGTGGCCAATGGCGCCGGAACCGCCCATGAACAGAATGGGATGAAGTGGCATGAATCCTCCTCATTTTTCCTGGATTGAAACGTGCGTGGATTAGAAATTTCAGGCCGCCTGCCGTCGTCGGGTTCAGCCCACCAGATGAAGAAACTGCATGTGCCGCTCGTATTGATCGAGGATATCTCCGATCACCTCTTCGCGTGACCAGCCCATGATGTCCTTGTCTTGCCCACCTTCTCGCAAATGCACTTCGGCCCTGAAGTACTTGCGATCCTCATCCTGTGTGTCACCCATGACAAAGCTCGGCATCGCGTAGGGGTGAGGGCGCACTTCATAGATGAACTGCGGATTGTCCGCACCGCCGACGCTGAGTCGGACACTGCTGTCTTCCAGGTCTTCGACATTGCACACGTAGCCCTGCTTTCGCCATTCCTCAGCCACCGACAGACAAGCCGGTTTCGCCGTCTCGGTAATGAAGCGAAGCACATGTGAACGCCGCGGGAACATGGCCATTGTCCGCAACCTGCGTTGCCAGCTCCCCGGGCTGCGGCTGACGCCGGGCGACATTGACTGATAACGCAGTCCGCGTTTGGTCGCATCGAGTTTCAAGGCCTTGAGTAGACCTCGCATGCTGAAAAGCAGGGTGATTGTGAAGGGCAATGCGCTGGCAATGGTCGCGGTCTGCAAAGCCTTGAGACCATCTGCCAGAAGCAGAGCAATGGCAACCAGGCCCATGCTCGACGCCCAGAACACGCGCTGCCATACCGGCGTGCTTGCCGATCCGCCCGAAGCGAGCATGTCGACCACCATCGCACCGGAGTCTGCCGAGGTGACGAAGAACACCACGACCATTACCACGGCGACCAGCGAGATCACGCCGGAAAACGGGAAATGCTGAAGGAACGCAAAGAGCGCGAGGGAAGTGTCCTTATCAATGGCTGCGCCCAGGTCAGTGATGCCTTCGGTGAGAATCATATGAATGGCAGTGTTACCGAACACGGTCATCCACAACAGAGTGAAAGCTGCGGGAACGAGCAACACACCCATGACGAATTCACGGATGGTGCGGCCTCGGGAAATGCGTGCGATGAAAAGTCCGACAAAGGGCGACCAGGCCAGCCACCAACCCCAGTAGAACAATGTCCAACCGCCGATCCAGTCGGTAGGTTGGTAGGCATATAGGTTTAGCGTTCTGCTGACGATTTCGGTGAGATAGCCACCGGTGTTCTGCACGAAAGTCTGCAGGATCAGCACCGTAGGCCCGAGGACGATAACCATCAACAACAGCAGCACCGCCAATCCGAGATTGAGTTCCGAGAGGCGGCGCACGCCTTTGTCCAGACCGGTGACAACCGAAACAGTGGCGAGCCCGGTTGTGACGACGATCAAGATGATCTGCACGGTGGTGTTGATCGGGACGCCGAACAACGCGTTGAGACCTGTGTTGATTTGCGCAACACCGAAGCCCAGGGACGTCGCGACCCCGAGCACCGTGCCGATGATGGCGAAGATGTCGACGGCATGGCCTATCGGCCCGTAGATACGATCTCCGATCAACGGGTACAGCGCTGATCTGAGCGTGAGCGGCAGCCCGTGACGATAACTGAAATAGGCAAGGATCATCGCCACGATGGCGTAGATCGCCCAGGCATGCAGGCCCCAATGGAAGAAGGTGATCTTCATTGCTTCCCGTGCAGCCTCGACGGTGTTGCCGTCGCCGACTGGCGGGTTGAGAAAATGCATGACCGGTTCAGCCACGCCAAAGAACATCAGGCCGATCCCCATACCGGCCGAGAACAGCATCGCGAACCAGGTTGTGCTGCTGTAATCGGGGCTGCTGTGGTCGGGACCGAGTTTTATATCGCCGTATCGGCTGATACCGAGAAACACAACGGTCCCAAGGATGATCGCTACAGCAAGAATGTAGAACCAGCTGACATTGGTGATGATCCAGCTTTGAACCTCGGCAAACACCAACTGAGCGTTGGCCTGGAAAACACTGGCATAGATGACCAGCAATAGCAGGATGATCCCCGATGTATAAAAAACCGGTGGGTTGAGTGTAGGCGTGGCTTTTGGGTCGGCCTTGTCTGTCATATGAATCTCCTCAGGACGATCTCAGCGAATCGTGTCCCTCTGTACGCTGATGCAGGGCGTTGCAGATGACTCTGCACATCAGTGGTCGTTCCGTTCAGAGGTGATATCAAAATAGACGCTCGCAGCGCTTCCATTTCGGATCCTGGATCCAATGATTGACTCACTATATCGCTCGCCGACAAGCGGTAGGCTGAGCCTATTGCTAAAAGTGATGGCGCAATGACATATTGCAGCACCTTTCCTCACCTCAAGATGTACCGAAAATGCGCCCCCTCAAGTCACTTGTTGCAGCGTCGTTGCTGCTCAGCGGGTGCAATGGAATGCCAGTCGCTTTTGTTCAGGATCCTGTTTTAGACCAAGCCTTCGTCGTCCACTCCGGTGCACCTTTGCCTTACCTGCTGATGGGTTCGGCTGTGCAATGGAATGAGGATTTCGCCGTGACGGTGAAGCACATTCCTTACTTGTCGGGCACGGTTTTCCAGGGGCAGGCAGACGTGCAGTTCTTCCGTCACAAGGCCAGTAGCGTGCCGGCGTGGCGCGGCTACACGCCGGGCGAAGAGCTGACTTCGGTGGGCTTCAATTCGCTGTATATGTCGATCAAGGGCACTGGCGAGGCTTTACCGGCCATGGTTCGCCTCGACGTCAAAGAGGGCAACGTGCTTTACGGCACCCACAATGGCGCACTGGCCAAAGGTATGTCCGGCGGGCCGGTGTTTTCTGCCGATGGCAAAGTGGTCGGCATCAACGTAGCGTTCCTCACCCGTGACGACGTCAGCCGCCTCAAGCGTAAAGACTTGCTCGATCAACCGCGCGTAAGCATCTTTTTGCCGTACGCGGAGATCAATCGCGAGTGGTCGCGCTATCAGGCCAGCATCACTCCAGCGACGCCGCCAGCGACCAAACTGGCCAGCCGCTGATCAGCGTTCGCGCAACGCTTCGCGGGCGCGGTTGAGCGGTTTGATCAGGTAGTCCAGCACGGTTTTTTCGCCGGTACGAATGTCCACCGTGGCGATCATCCCGGGGACGATGGCGAAGCGTTTGCCGGCCTTGTTGCGCAGTTCATCCGAAGCGGTGCGGATGAACACGCGGTAGTAGAAGATTTCCGGTTTGGCTTCGTCCTGGATGGTGTCCGGCGAGATCGTCACCACTTCGCCGTCGAGGCTGCCGTAGATCGAATAGTCGTAAGCGGTGATTTTCACTTTCGCCGCCTGACCTGGGTGAATGAAAGCGATGTCGCGCGGTGAGATGCGCGTCTCGATCAGCAGTTGTTCATCGAGCGGCACGATCTGCATGACCTGGCCGTTGGGCGCAATAACGCCGCCAATCGTGCTGACCTCGATGTCCTTGACGATGCCGCGCACCGGCGAGCGCAGGGTCAGACGCGACAGTGAATCGGTGCGCCCACGGATCACCGCTTCGAGCATTTGCGCTTCGGCGTTGGCTTTGGCCAGGTCTTCGCGGGCGCGGACCATGTAATCGGAGCGGGCTTCGGTGGCCTTCAATTCCAGCTCCGAGCGCTGACGGGTCAGGCGCAGCACTTCAACCCGGCTCGAGGCGCCGATCTTCGCCAGGTTTTCAGTAATCGCCAGTTCGCTGCGCACCAGTTTCAGCGAGCTCTGAATACCGTCGAGGGTTTCCGCCAGACCTTTGCGCCGGGTCTGGTAGAGCTCGGTTTCGGCGCGGATCAGGTCAGGAAACTCCTGCAGCGAGGCGTCAAAAGTCAGGGGCTTTTCGCTGACCTCGGCCTGCAAGCGATTGACGCTGGCCAGCGCTGCACGATACTTGGCCGCGCTTTCGCCGACGTTGGACTGGTTCTTCACCGGGTCCAGTTGCGCGAGGATCTGGCCGCGCTCGACCATAGCGCCTTCGCTGACATTGAGCTGTTCGAGAATGCCGCCCTCCATCGACTGAATCACCTGCTCGCGCGAGCTGGGCACGACTTTGCCGGTGCCGGTCGAGACCTCGACGATTTCAAACCACGCCGCCCAGGCAATGAAGCAGGCGAGCATCAGCGCGCAACCCCAGATCACCTTTGCGCCACCGGCAAGTGCGCGCTCATCGCGGCCGTCGAGGTAGGACATCGGGTCCGGCACGTCGGTCATCATCGGCTTCATACCGCCACTCCTTTGCCCGGTGCGCGCAACCGCGCGAGGGCCGCGTCGCGATGGTCGTCAATGACGATGCGGCCGTTGTCGAGGACGATGATCCGCTCGACCAGTTGCAACACACTGACCCGGTGCGTGGCGACCACCAGCGTTCGACCTTGGGTCCAGGTCGCGAGTTTTTCCAGCAGCAAACGCTCGGTGACGTCATCCAGCGCGGCCGTCGGCTCGTCGAGCAGCAGCACTTGCGGTTGGCGGATCAACAAACGCGACAGCAACAGGCTTTGACGCTGACCTCCGGACAAACCCAGGCCGCCCTCAAGCACCAGGTGATCCATGCCTTTGGGCAGTTGGCGAACAAAGTCCAGGGCACCGGTAACGGTCAGCGCGGCGATGATTTCCTGATCGCTGGCCTGACCGGCACCGAGGGTGATGTTGTCGCGCAGGGTGCCGTGAAACAGTCGCGCCTGTTGCGACAGCAGGCCGACGTCGCGGCGCAGATCGGCCGGATCCAGATGCGCAAGGGCAATGCCGTCCAGGGTGGTTTCACCACTGCTCAGATCCATCGCGCCGCCCAGTGCTTGCAGCAACGTCGACTTGCCGGCGCCGTTGCGGCCGAGTAGAGCGATGCGCTCGCCGGGGCGAATGCTCAGGTCGAGGTTGTTGAGCGCCGGGGTCGCTTCCTCGCTGTAGCGAAAACTGGCCTGACGCAGGCGGTAGTCGCCGCGAATCGCCGGCAGGTGCACGCGCTGGCTGCCTTCGGGATGATCCACCGGCATCTGCATGATCCGGTTCAAGCCTTCGAGCGCAACCTTGGCCTGCTGCCATCGGGTGAGCACGTGGGTCAGTTGCGCCATCGGTCCCATCATCCGCGACGACAGAATCGACGCCGCGACCAGACTGCCGGTGGTCAGGTCGCCGGCAATCACCATCGGCGCGCCGAACACGATGACCACCGCGAACACTCCGCCTTGCACGTTCTGCGTCCACGCCACCAGGCTGTTGGTCAAGGTGCGCAGGCGCAGGCTGCTGTCCGCCGAGGCGGCGTTGTACTGGTTCCACTGTTGCTGGAAACGCTGCTCGGCCTGCAATGCCTTGATGTCGTCCAGGCCCTGAATACTTTCCACCAGCATGGCGTTGCGCAGCGCCGCCTCGCGCATCGACGCATTGGCCAGTCGCGCCAGACGCGGTTGCGCGATGATTCCGGGCAGCAACATGAACACCAGCGCCACCAGTGGAATCAGCACCAGCGGCCCGCCAATCAAATAGAACACCAGCAGGAACAGCAGGAAAAACGGCATGTCCGCCAGTGCCGTGGCGGTGCTGGAGGTGATCAGGTCGCGGATCTGCTCCAGCTCGCGCAGTTGTGAGATGAACGAACCGGTGGATTTCGGCCGCGCCGAATTGCGCAGACGCAAGGCGTGGCCAAAGACCAGATCGGAAACGCGCAAGTCGGCGCGCTTGCCCAGCACATCGGTGATGCGCAGACGCAGAATGCGCATGACGAAGTCGAACAGCAGCGCCAGCATCACCCCGCCGAACAACACGTACAGGGTCGGTAGCGACTCGGCCGGAATCACCCGGTCGTACACCTGCATGGAAAACAGCACCCCGGCCATGCCCAGCAGATTCGCGACCAGTGAGGCGATCATCACTTGGCTGTAGGGCCGCAGATCGGTGAGGACGATGCGCCGGAACCAGTGCTCGTCGTAGGGCTTGATGTAATCGTTGGTGCGCACGTCGGCCACCGGTTGCGTCGGACGCAGAATCACCGTGCGCAGGGCCTGCTCGGTCAGAGCGCCGGCCTCCATGCGACTCTGCAAACCTTGATCACCACTGAAGCAGATGCCCAGCTCGCCGGTCTCGCCAATGCTTTCGAGCACGCCGACCTGACCGTCACGCAGTTGCACCACCAGCGGCGTGCGCCAGCGGCTCAGGCTCTTGTTGTCGAATGCCGCGAATTTCACGCTCAACCCAGCCTGACGCGCCATGTGCCGAACCACTTCTTCGACGCGGCCTTCGCTGTGCACCGAAGCCAGGCGTACGCTTTCCGGCGAGACATCGAGGCGATAGTGGCGGGCGACCTTGAGCACCGCTTCCAGCCACGGCGAATAATCTTCGCGAGCCTCGGCAGCGGCGGGTTCGGGAACAGTGATGCTGGCATTGGTCATGGCAGGATCTCGACATTCTGGATGGCGCTGTGGTCGATGCCGAAGACCCGGCGAATCGCACCGCTGTTGTAGAAGCAGTCGATCTGCAGGCGTTGCAGATCAGCCTGGGTGTTGACCAGATCGAAGCGCGACTGATGGATTTCCTGCTCGGCGTTGAGCAAGTCCAGCAGCGGCCGCGTGCCCAGCTCCAGGTACTGGCGGCCATACAACATGCGCGCCTCGGTGATGCTGGTCTGGCGAAATTCCAGCGAGCGCAGCCGCCGGTTCAGCCCCGAGGTTTGCGCCTGGGCTTCGGCCAGACCCTGGCGCGCTTGCAGCCGGGCGAAGTCTTCGGCCGAGTCCGCTGCGGTCAGCGCATGGCCGGCCGCGCGGCTGCGCGCACTGATAGCGCCGCCCTGATAGATCGGCACTTCGAGGTTGAGGAAGATCCCCACCTGGGTGCGGTCGGCGCGCGAGTTCTGATCGTCGTAGTGGTCATCCAGATATTGATTGACCGAGGGTTGCAGCGACAGGGTCGGGTAGGCTTCGGCTTTGGCCTGGGCCAGTTCGGCCTGGGCCTGCGTGCGTTGCGCGGCGGCCTGGAGGACAGCGGGCAGGGTGTCGGAGATCTGCGAGGCGTCACAGGCCTGAGTCAGCGTCGGCGCGGGCGCGTCGCTGACTCCCGGCGGCGTGCGCCGTCCGAGCAGGCTGGTCAGCGTCGCTTGCCAACGCGCGTATTGCGCCTTGAATTCCTGCAATGTGGCCGTCGCGCCTTCGGCCCGGGACTGCGCCTGGACCATATCGGAACGGGTGCTGGCGCCCATGTCGCTGCGTTGTTTGGCCAGGTCGACGATGCCGCCGATGCCCTGAATCTGCTCACGCGCAACCTCGAGCAGACGCTGATAACGCTGCACTTCGATATAGGCTTTGGCGGTGTCGCGGGCAATGTCGTCGATCGCCAGTAGAATCCCGGCCTGACTGCGCGCCACCCGGGCGCGGGCGGCGTCGACCGAACTGGAAACCTTGCCGAAGTCGTACAGCATCTGCTTAAGGGAAATGTTCACCGACTGGCTGCCGGCATCGCTGCCGTAACCGCTGGTGTAGCCACCCTTGATGCCGCCGGTGACCTGCGGGTAATAGCCGGATTCGGCGACGTTGACCCCTTCGCCTTGCTGGAACAGGGTGCCGATGGCCTCGCCGATCCGTGGGTGCCAGTCCACGGCCAGCCTGACCGCTTGTTCCAGCCCCAACGCGTCCGCATCGGCGGACGCTTTCAGAGCAAGGGCAGGGCGCTGACGGCTTTCATTGCCTGCCGGTTGTTGCAGTTGCGACGGGCTGATGCTGCGCAAGCTGCTGTCGAGATTGTCGTCGGCGCGGACGCCGACGGTGAAAGCGGGGTAGAGGCCGATGGTCAACAGGACCACCGGCCATTTCTGGCGAAAAACTGACTCCACAGACTTCCCTTACTGTTGAGAGACCAACGTTTGATGTCTTGTTTCAAACCACTTGAATGCCGTTCTGCACCCACAAGTGATGGCTCGGATCCTCCTGTGCCGTGTATTGAACATAGTCGATGCCGTCGGCCTGTTGCGTGCCATCAGCGACCCAGCCATCGGTAATGTGCACGCTGTCCTTTTCGTCACCCTTGATCAGCAGGGTGTTGTTGTCCGAAGAGGTAATCGCCAGCAGATCGCTGAGATTCAGTGTCAGCGCAACCGCACTGGAATGGTTGAGGTCGAGGATCTCGACGTTGTGGATTTTGCTCTGCAGATCGCCGAGGTTGATCGATACGTCGCCACCGGCCCAGAGCAGGGTGTCGGTGCCGCTGCCGCCATCGACTGAAGTGAACTGCTGGTCGGCGATGATCAGCGTGTCGTCGCCACCGCCACCTTGCAGGGTCACGGCGCCACCGTGCGAGCCGTCGAGGGTGTCGTTGCCCTCGGTGCCCTGGATCAACTCGCTGCCAGTGGCATGGGCCAGACCGAGGTCATCGCTGGCCAGTGCCGAGAATGCCGTGGTAGCAAAAGCGCCGGCCTTGTTCAGGTCGATGGTCAGTGTCGCGGTATCGACCGTGCCGTTGGGGTGGGTGAGCTGATAGGTAAAGGTGTCTTCCTGGCCGATCACCGCATCGGTCAGCCCGGCCTTGAGCGTGTAGGTGTAGTTGCCGTTGGCCTGAACCACCAATGTCCCGTAGTTGCCGACCAGCGACACGCCGTTGTAACCCGGCGCCACGTAACTGCCGGCGACCAGCACGCTGAGCAAGGTGTAGACCGAGCCCAACACATCGGCGCCGCCACCAGCGGTGTCGGTGAGCAGATTGCCTGACACTGGCGTGTAGCTGCCGACCACGAACTGATTGTTGTAGGTCGCGACGTTGATCAGGCTGGTGTTGACGCTGGTCAGCAGACCGAGGCCGCCCACTGCCACCCGCACTTGATAACTGCCAGCGGTCTGGTCGTCGAACTTGATCCCGTAGTTGCCGCCGCCGAGATTGAGCAGGGCATTGCCGCCGTAGCTTTTCACCAGCACGTACTGGTTGGTCGCCGTGTTGAGTTTGTACAGGCCCACCGTCATCGAACCGAGCAGCGCCAACAGGTTGCTCGAATTGACCACCACGGTCAGATCACTGACGGTGTCCGCCGCGACCACCGTGTTGTAGTTACCACTGCCGCCGCCCAGCAGCACATTGAACGTGCCGAGGGCGGAGTTGGTGGTGACTTCGCGGTTGATCAGGGTGACGTCAGTCGAGGCGATGTCCGCTGTGGCATCCACCACCAATGCCGGGCTGCCAAGGTTGGCGTCATTCCACACTTCGCTGGCTTGCGGGCTGTCGATGCGCACGTACAGATTGGCGGTGTCGCTCAAGCCGTTCGGGTGCACCAGTTGGTAATTGAACACGTCGACTTTGCCGACACTGCCAACACTGCCGTTCGGTTTGTAGCTGTAGTTGCCGTTGGCGTCGATGGTCAGCGTGCCGTACAACCCTTGCACCGTGGTGCCGGCCCCAGCGCTGACCCAGGCGCCGTTCTTGAAGATCTGCAACTGCGCGCCGTTGTCCGGGCCGGTCTGATCGGCCGTGCCATCGACGCCGACGTTGGTGATGACGTTGCCAGTCACCGCTGGCCCGGCAATGCCGTTGAACTGGGTCAGGCTGCTGACATCCAGTTGCAGCTGGGTATTGACCGTGGTCAGCACGCCGATGCCGGTGCTCGAAACCGTCAGTCGATAATCGCCTGACAGCAGGTTACCGATATCGACTCGCACGCCTTGGCCGGCCAAGGCAATCAGGTCAAGCAGGCCGCCGCTGCCGTTGACATCCAGAGTCACCCAGTTGCCGCTGGCATCTTTCACTTGCAGGGTGTAGACCACGCCATCGATCAGCGAGATCAGGCTGCTGGTGGTCAGCGTCAGGGTCGGATCAAGACGCGTGCCGCCGGCCACGGTGAAGGTGAAGGTTTTCGAGAATCCGGCCAGCAGCGTGGTGAACGAGTCGTTGAAGGTCTGCGACGCGGTGACCGGGGCCAGGGTGACGGTGCCGACGGCGAGGTTATCGCTGGCGACCACGGGCGCATTGACGTCGATATCCGGCGCGGTGACGTTGGCGGCGAGCGAGACGTTGCCGCGTGCATCGCTGAGGTTGATGGTGAGTTTTTCGCCGTTGATCTGCGCACTGCTAAGGGTGACGGTAAACACGCCGAGGTTGTTGACTGTGCCGGTGCCCAGAACGCTGCCGTTGGCCGACTTGATGGTGACAGTGGCGCCGGCTTCGCCGGTACCGGTGACGGTCAGGCCATCGGCACCGACCAGCAAAGCCGTGGCTGCGGCTGGAGGCGTGAGGTCTGGCGCCGTCGCGGTCGCCGCTGCCGATACGTTGCCGCTCGGATCGGCCTGGGTGACGCTGAGCACTTGGCTGTTGATCTGCGCCGAGGCCAGTACCACGGAGAAGCTGCCGTTGGCGGCGACGGTCGCGGTGCCAAGCACCACACCGCCGGCGCCACGCACGCTGATGGTTGAGCCGGGCACACCGACGCCAGTGAGCACGGTGCCGCTGCCATTGACGCTGACGCCGGTGGGCACGCCGGGGGCGGTGCTGTCCGGCGCCGTCACGCTGGCATTGGGCGACAGGTTGCCGGCCGGGTCGACCAGACGCACGGTCAACAGCTGCCCGTCCAATTGCGCTGTGTTCAGGTTGAAGCTGAACGTGCCGCCACTGCCCACCGTGGTGGTGCCGAGCAGCGCGCCGCCGGGGCCGTAGACATTGACCGTGGCACCGGCTTCACCTGTACCGCTCAAGGTCAGACCGTTGGCAGCAAGCGTCAAACCGCTGGCCGCGATCGGCGCCTGTACGTCAGGGGCCGTCAGGTTGAATACCGCCGACAGATTGCCCGTCGGGTCGGCCTGTTGCACGTTGAGCTGTTGGCCGTTGAGTTGCGCGCTGGACAGTTGCACGGTAAAGGTGCCGCCAGCATTGACCACGGCGGTGCCGAGGACGGTACCGGCTGCGTTGGTCACGCTGACGGTCGCGCCGGCTTCACCCGTGCCGCTGACGGCCAGGCCGGTGCCGTTCAGGCTCACATTGCTCAGCGGCGCTGGCGCGGTGGTATCGGCGACGCTGAGGTTGGTCGCCGGTGAGATGTTGCCGGCTGCATCACTCTGCGTGACGCTCAGTTGCTGGCCGTTGAGTTGCGCCGATGACAAGGTCACCGAGAACGAGCCATTGCCCGCCACCGTCGCGGTGCCCAGCACCGTGCCACCAGCACCGCGCACGGTAACGGTGGCGCCGGCTTCACCGAGCCCGCCGAGCACCAGGCCGGCACCGCTGAGTACGAGAGCCGTCGGAGCCGCCGGAGGGGTGATGTCTGGCGCGGTTACGTTAAGCCCCGGCGAAGTGTTGAGTGCCGCATCGGTCTGAGTCGCATTGAGCACCTGACCATTGACCTGCGGTGCATTGAGTTGCGCGCTGAAGGTGCCATTGGCGCCGACCGTCGCATTGCCCAGCACCACGCCGCCCGCGCCGGTGATGGTCACCGACGCGCCGACTTCGCCGCGACCGGTAACGACTGTGCCGCTGGCATTGACCGCCAGATCACTGAGTGGCGCCGGCGCCGAGGTGTCACCTGCGGTGATTTCAGTCGGCAGCGAGGCGCCACCCAACGCAGTGTTGGCGGTGACTTCGAGGCTTTGGCCGTTGGTTTGCGCGGGCGTCAGCACCACGCTGAACGTGCCATCCCCGCCGGTGACGCCGGTGCCGATCAGACTGTTGTCAGGCCCATAAACATTAATGGTGGTGCCGATCGCCGCTGTGCCGGTCAGCGTCACGCCGTCGGCTGTCAGCACAAGATTGTCCGGCGCAGCCGGGGCTGGCACTGCCGGAACAGTCAGGTCGGCGTCTGCAGACACGTTGGTCGCGACATCTGTTTGCTTCACGGTCAGCACTTGGCCGGCGGTGATGCCCTGGTCCAGATCGATCAGGAATGTGCCGTTGGCCGCGACCGTGCCGGTGCCGACAACATTGCCCAGCGCATCGGTCACTTCGACACTCGCGCCGGCTTCGCCGCGACCGGCGAGCTGGGTCAGATCACCGCTGATGGTCAGGCCGGTAACGGCATCGGGAGGAGTGATATCAGGTGCCGGGAAGAGGAATGTCGGCGATGAGTTTTGCGCCTCGTCCGTCGCGATCACCGACAACAACTCACCGTTGGCCTGGGCTGGATTCAGCGTAACGGTATAGGTGCCGTCGCCCAGTGCCACCGCTGTGCCGAGCACGGTGCCGGTGGCGGACAGCACAGTCACGGTGCTGCCGGCTTCGGCGGTACCGGCGAGCAGGGTGCCGGCGCCGGTCAGCGATGTGACTGTCGGTGCGATCGGTGCGGTGCTGTCCGGTGCGTCGACCAGTACGGGCTCGGACTCGTTGTTTTGTGCGTCGGCCTGTACGACCGAAAGTGCGCGACCATCGAGTTGCGCAGCCGACAACGTCACGCTGAAACTGCCGTCTGCGGCCACGGTCGCTGTGCCGAGCACCACCGTGCCGTCACGCACGGTGACGATCGCCCCGGGCTCACCGGTACCCGTCACGGTCAAGCCGTCCTGGCTGACATTGAGGTCGGCCACTTCCAGCGGATCAGTGCTGTCGCCTGCCTGTAGGGGCGCGGCTGGCGAAGTGTTCGACGCCAGATCGGTCTGATTGACGCTCAACAGCTCGCCGTTCACTTGCGGCGGGTTGAGAGTCACGCTGAACGAGCCATTGGCGGCCACGGTTGCCGAGCCCAGTACCGTGCCAGTCGCGCTGAGCACGCGCACCGTGGCGCCGGCTTCACCGGTACCGGTCAGCGTCACGCCATCGGGCGTGAGGGCAAGACTGGCAGGCGCGACAGGCACGGTGGTGTCCGGTGCAGTGACCGGCACGATAGGCGAGGGATTGCCCGCCGCATCGCGCTGGATCACCGACAAGGCTTCACCGTTGAGCAGCGGTTGATCCAGAGTCACGCTGAAGCTGCCATCGGCCGCGACGGTGCCGGTGCCGACGATGGTGCCCACCGCGTTAGTGACGATCACTTGCGAGCCAGCCTCGCCGGAACCAGTAATCAGGCTGCCGCTGGCGTCGATATCGACATCGGTCAGCGCGGCAGGAGGCGTGCTGTCAGGCGCGGTCAGGGTGCCGGCAGGCGAGGCATTGCCGGCCGCATCCGCCAACACCACGAACAGCGCTTGGCCATCGGTCTGCGCCGGGGTCACGGTGATCTGGAAACGCCCATCGCTGCCCACCGTACCGGTGCCCAGTTCGGTGCCGTCCGCCGATGTCACGCGGACAATGGCACCGACCTCGCCGGTACCAGTGAGCGTGTCGCCATCGGCATTCAGTTGCAGATCGGCCGGCGTCGCTGGCGGGGTCAGATCCGGTGCGGTGATCGACACCGGCGCGCTGACGTTGCCGGGTGGATCGGCCTGCTGCACGCTGAGGATCTGTTCATTGATCTGCGGCGGATTGAGGGTGACGCTGAAGGTGCCGTCGCCGAGTACCACGCTGGTGCCGAGCAAGGTGCCATTGGCATCGCGCACGGTCACGGTCGCGCCGGGTTCGCCAGTACCTATGACCAACGCGCCGGACGAGTTGATATCGACGTTGTCCAGTGGATCAGGCGGGGTGAAGTCCGGTGTGGTCAGGCTCACCGCAGGCGAGTCGTTGCCCGCCGCGTCGGCCTGCACCACGGTGATGACTTCTGCGTTGGTCAACGCCGGGTTCAGTGGCAGGGTGAAGGTACCGGTCGCGCTGACCACGGCGGTGCCAAGCACGTTGCCGTCGCTGTCGATGACGCGCACCTGCGCGCCCGGTTCGCCGCGCCCGGTCAGGCTTGCGCCGTCGCCGCCGATGCTCAGTTGCGAAACGGCCGCTGGCGGTGTGCTGTCGACCGAAGTGAACGGCGTGGCTGCCGAGGTGTTGCCCGCCGCATCCGTCAGCGACACGGCCAGCGCCTGGCCGTTGGCTTGCGGCGTGGTCAGGGTGATTGCAAATGTGCCGTCGATGCTCACGGTACCGGTCCCGACCAGCGCTCCGGCGGCGTTGTACACGTTGACCGTGGTGCCGGCCTCGCCGGTACCCGACAGCAAGGTGCCGTCAGCGCTTGCCACCAGCGCCGCCGGTGGATTGGGCGCGAGCAGGTCCGGCGCGATCAGGTTGACGCTGTTGGATTCGTTGCCGGCGGTGTCGGCCTGGCTCAGGCTCAGGGTCTGGCCCGAGGTCTGGGCCGGGCTGAGGGAGACGCTGAACGTGCCGTTGGCCGCCACCACGGCGCTGCCGAGAACCACTCCGCCCGTGCCGAGCACGGTCACCGTGGCGCCGGCTTCACCGCGCCCGGTCAGGGCCGTGCCGTTCGGCGCCAGGCTCAGTTCGCTGAGCGGCGTTGGCGCGGCGACATCGGCTGCGGTGTAATCGGTCGGGGAGGAATTGATGCCGGTGCTCGACGTCGCCACGGCAGACAGCTGTTCGCCGTTGAGTTGTGCGGCATTTAGCGTGACGCTGAAAGTGCCATTGGCCGCCACCAGCGCACTGCCGAGCAACACACCCGACGCATTGCGAATACTCACGGTGCTGCCGGCGGTGGCCGAGCCGGTCAGGGTCAGCCCGTCAGCGCTGAGGGCCAGATTGGTCGGTGCGCTTTCCGCAAGATTGCCCGGCGCGGTCACCGGACCTGCCGGCCCGGTATTGCCGGCAGCATCGATCTGCACTACGGAAAGATTCGCTCCAGCCACCGCCGCCGGGGACAACGTGACGCTGAAATTGCCGTTGCTGGCAACGGTGGCGGTACCCAGCAAAACACCACCGGCATCACGCACTTCCACGCTGGCGCCAGCCTCACCGATACCGGTCAGGGTTGCACCGTTGGCGCTGACTGCCAGATCGCTGGCCGCCAACGGCGCGGTGCTGTCGAGGGCATTGACGATAGCCGGTGCAGACGGATTGCCCGCCGCGTCGGTGGCTGTCACGTTGAGTGCCTGGCCGTTGGTTTGCGGGCTGTTGAGGGTAATTTGGAAAGTGCCGTTTGCGGCCGCTGTGGTAGTGCCGAGGATATTGCCCTGGCTGTCGCGCACGGTCACTGTGCTGCCGGCCTCGGCGTTACCGGCCAGTTGCACGCCAGCCGCGTTCAGGGTCAATGCGCTCGGAATCGCCGGCGCGGTCAAATCCACGGCGGTGACTTCCACCGCCGTCGAAACGTTGCCCGGCGGATCCTCCTGAGTGACGGTCAGCACTTCGGCATTCAGTTGTGCTGCGTTGAGGGTGACCGTGAACGCGCCGCCACTGCCGACCTGCGCCGTGCCAAGCAACGTGCCGTCGGCGCTGCGCACGGAAACGGTGGCGCCCGGTTCGCCATGACCAGTGACGGTGACACCGTCAGCATTCACCGCGACTTGGGTCAGCGCTGCCGGCGGGCTGATGTCGGGGGCGTTGACACTGGCCGACGGTGAAACATTGCCGGCAGGGTCGGTCTGGCTGATCGCGAGCGCTTCACCATTGGTCGGCGCTGGCGCCAGGGTCACGCTGAACGAGCCGTCCGCGCCAACTACGGCGCTGCCCAGCAGGGTGCCGTTGGCGGTGGTGACATTGACGGTTGCGCCAGCCTCACCCGTGCCGCTGAGGGTGCTGCCATCGGCGCTGATCAGTGGATTCTGCACGGCGGCCGGCGGGGTGCCGTCGACGGTGATCACGCCAGTGGAAATCGAGGCGTTGCCGTTGGCGTCGGTCAGGGTGACCTGCAGGGTTTCGCCGGTGTTCTGCGCGTTGGGCAAGGTGACCTGGAAGTTACCGCTCTGATCGACCACGCCGGTGGCCAACACGTTACCGGCGGCATCCCGCACGGTTACGGTGCTGCCGGCTTCGCCCTGGCCTTTGACCACGGTGCCGACGTCATTGATCGTAACGCCAGTCGCTGCGGCTGGCGGTTGCAGATCGGTGGCAATGATGCCGGCGGGTTGCGACAGGTTGCCGGCGGCGTCGCTCTGGATCGCGGTAAGCGCCTGGCCATTGAGCTGCGCCGGCGTCAGCGTCAGGCTGAACGTGCCGTTGCTGGCGACCAGTGCAGTACCGAGCACGGTGCCTGTGGCGTCGGTGACACTGACCGTCGCTCCGGCCTCACCGCGTCCAGTGAGTGTCGTGCCGTTGGTATTCAGCGCCAGATCGGTCACCGCGTCCGGCGCCGTGCCATCGACCGCCGTCACCGTGCCTGGAATCGAGACGTCACCGTCGGGACTGGTGGCCGTCACTTGGAGAACTTGCGCGTTGATCTGTTTGCTGCTGAGCAACAGGGTGAACCGGCCGAAGCTGTTGATCAGACCTGAGCCGAGCACCGTGCCGCTGCTGCTGGTCACGGTCACGGTGCAACCGGGCGTGCCGGCGCCGGTCAGGGTGAAACCATCGGCACTCAAGGCCAGATCGGTCGGGGTCGCAACTTGCGTACCGTCCAGACCCGCCAGCGGCACAACGGGCGAATCATTGCCGCCGCCATCCGTGCTGATGACTTCCAGATTGCCGCCAGGCTCGGCCGGTGGATTCAGGGTAACGACGAAGCGGCCGTCCTCATCCGCCGTTGCGGTACCCAGCACGAGACCGCCGCCAGCGATGCTGACGGTGACCGTCGTGCCCGGTTCAGCAAGTCCCGACACTTGCGTGCCGGCCGGGTTGAGCGCGAGATCGCTGACTGGCGCCGGTGGCGTGCTGTCAGGCGCGGTGACATTGCCGGGAAGCGAACTGTTGGTGCCGTCCGACGCCACGACTTGCAAGGCTTCGCCATTGATCTGTGCAGTATCGAGGTTGACCGTGAAGGCGCCCGTGCCGTCAGCGGTTGCGGTGCCGATGACGTTGCCGTTGGCATCCAGCACCTGCACCGTGTTATTGGGCTGCGTGGTGCCGGTGACCGTGGCACCCGCCGGATCGATGAGCACACCGCTCGGTGCAGGTGGGGCGGTGATGTCCGGTGCGGTGACCGGAGTGGCCGGTGAGGGCAGGGCGCTCGCGTCGGTCTGGATCACGCTCAGTACCTGACCGTCGAGCTGAGCAGGACTCAGGTTAACGCTGAAACTGCCGTCGCTGGCGACCACCGTAGTGCCGAGCACCGTGCCGTCCGGTGCGCTGACGGTTACGGTGCTGCCGGCTTGCCCGGTACCGGTCAACGTCACGCCGTTGCTGGCGAGCACGACATTGTCCGGGGCTAGCGGCGCGGTGGTGTCCGTTGCTGTCAGTGGTGTGCTGGGGGAAACGTTCACGCCATCCGATTGGCTGACTTGCAGTTGCTGGCCGTTGAGTTGCGGGCTGTTCAGCGTCACCGTAAATGCACCGCTGCCGTCGACGATCGCGGTGCCCAGCGTGTTACCGGCCGCATCCTTGACCGACACCGTGGCACCGGGTTCGCCTGTGCCACTCAGTTCAGTGCCGCCTGCATTCAGCGACAGATTGGAAGGGGCAGTGGGGGCCTGGATATCCGGTGCTTCAACTGGAACTGCCGGGGAGCCTGAGGGCGAGCCATCGGTCTGCACGACGCTAAGGTTCTGGCCATTGGTCTGTGGCGACGACAGGGTGACTTCGAAACGGCCGTTGCTGCCGACGACGGCGGTGCCCAACACCGCACCACCGGCGTCAGTGACGGTCACGGTCGCGCCGGCCTGACCCGCGCCAGAGACCACGGCGCCATTGGCGGAAATGCTCACATCGGTTACGGCTACCGGTGTGGTCAGATCGGGTGCGACCACGTTGACCGGCGCCGAAGGATTGCCGTCTGCGTCGGTCTGGATCACTTGCAACTGTTGTGCATCGGTCTGTGGTGTTGAAAGGGGGACGGTGAAATTGCCATCGGCACCCACCGTGCCGGTGCCGATGATGTTGCCCGCCGGATCGCGCACAGTGATCGACGCACCCAACTCACCTTTGCCGGTCAGCGTCTGACCCTGACCATCGAGGACGAGGTCGGATACCGCTGCCGGTCCCTGGGTGTCCGGCGTGACGTAGCTCAGCGGCGCAGAGGTGTTGCCAGCGGCGTCACTGGCGCTGATCTGCAGCGTTTCGCCATTGTTCTGCGGACTGCTCAGTTGCAGGCTGAACGTGCCGTCCGCCGCCACCACGGCTGAACCGAGCACATTGCCGTTGGCGTCGCGCACCGTCACGGTCGAACCGGGCTGGCCGCGTCCGCTCAACTGTGTGCCGTCGACGCTTACCGCGATGTCGCTGGGTTGAGTCAGACCATCGAGATCGATGGCGATAACGGTCGCTGCTGGCGAAGGGTTGCCGGCGCCGTCAGTGACCTGCACGCTCAGCACCTGACCATCGATTTGCGCGGCGTTGAGTTGCACGGTGAACGAGCCGTCGGCGCCGATCAAAGCCGTGCCGAGCAGCGTGCCTTGCGCATTGGTGACGCTGACTGTGCTGCCGGGTTCGCCACGGCCGGTGACCGAGAGGCCATCGCTGCTCACGGCCACATCTGTCGCAGCGCCGGGGCCGGTGATGTCCGGGGCATTGAAGGTTGCGCTCGGCGATTGCGCACCGGAACTGTTGACCGCCACGACACTGAATGTTTCGCCGTTGGCCTGCGCACGAATCAGCGTCAGCAGGAAAGTGCCGTCAGCGGCCACCGCCGCGCGCCCGAGCAATTCGCCATTGGCGGCACGCACTTCAATCGTGGTGCCGGCCCGAGCGGTGCCGCTCAGTTGGCTGCCGTCGCTGCTCAAACCGAGATTGGTGGGTGTCGTCGGTTCGACGATCTCCGGCGCGCTGACCGTTGCGCCGGAGGACGTGTTGCCTGCCGCATCGGTGGCATTCACCGTCAGTGGCTGACCGCCGGTTTGCGCAGGGCTGAGGCCGACGCTGAAAGTGCCGTCCGCCGCGACGACGGCGCTGCCGAGCAGGGTGCCATCGGCGGCGCGCACCTGGATGGTCGAGCCGACTTCACCGGTGCCGCCGAGTTGCGTGCCATCGGCGCTTACGCTGAGGTTGCCCGGGGCGGTAGGCGCGGTGGTATCCGGCGCGGTGATCGAGCCCGGTGTCGACACGTTGCCCGCAGGGTCGGTGAGCGTCACGTCGAGCGGCTGGCCATTGTTCTGCGGCGTACCCAGATCGACCTGGAAACTGCCATCGGCGGCAACGGTTCCGGAACCCAAAATGTTGCCGGCTGCATCGCGTACCTGAACGACACTGCCAGCTTCGCCAAAACCACTCAGTACCCGGCCATCGGCCGACAAGGTTAACCCGGTCGCGGGCGCGGGAGGCGTCGCGTCTCCACCGCCGCCACCACCTCCGCCGCCCCCACTTCCGCCGGCAGCGGCTGCCGCACCACCCGCGCCCAACAGGCCAAGCCCGGCAATCGCCCAGGCCGGCGTCGCGCCATCCACCACACCGACGCCAGCGATCAGCTCGTCCAGCGAATTGATTTCGTCAAAGGTAAAGCCGTTGAACGGCTCGGCGCTGTAGCGCGCCTGCCACAGCGTCGCGTCGTCACCCTGAAAGACAATGTCATTGGGCACGCCGTCAGGGCTGGTGACGAAGAAATTGGAGATTTTGATTTGCTCGCCAGACTTCAGATTGACGATCAAATCCTGACCGCTGCGACTGGTCGACGCCAGTTGATCGGGACGGACCGGCATTTGTACAACTGAAGGCTGACTGAGCTGAACATTGCCCCAGTTCTGGGCAGTGAGCTGAGAATTGGCTTTGTCGGCAATGACGATGTTGTCCATTACTACTCCCTGTAAATGGGTGGGCGGACGTCCACGTGTGGTTTTAAAACCATAGATAGGGAGTGTCAGATGGGGCTGCCTGATTTTTGGCGAGCGTCGGGATTGGCAATTTGCCCACGCTTATCTATTTGAAAAATAGCTTTATTTCACACGCTACCGTTTGTCGGGATGTTGGATCCAAGCAATTTTTGGGCGCAACAAAATGTGTCGTTTTCGACATTATCAAAAGTGGCGGTGGAGAAAGTGCGGGCGGACCCGAAGAGGGTGATGGCTAAGCGATATTGAATTTCTCAAAGCTTGAGCCACCCTCCGCATTTGCCTGTCTGCGAAGGTATTAATCAATAAGCGTAAAAGCAGAGGAAGGCTTTGTATAAGAAATCCGGTTTTACCGTTTCAGCTCTTCTTGCCGTCGCCTGGCAGTTAATGCGCTAGCTATCGTTCGTCGAAGTGATCGGACGATATCCAGCGCAGATTGCTCGGTAACACCGCCGGGATACTGATCAAACATATGTGGCGCCCCGGGGTAGACGTGCAGCTCGACGGCAACCCCGGCGCGCGACAGGCGCAGAGCAAATGCGACGTCCTCTTCAAGAAACAGATCCAACGCCCCGACGGCCAGAAACGCCGGTGGCAAGTCACCCAGATCATCCTGCAGGGCCGGGGAGAACCAGCCGAGTTGCTGATCATCCAGCGCGTGGTCAGCGCGCAGGCACCGCCAGCAGAATTGGTTGGTTTGCGCCGGCCAGCCAATCACGCCGGTCGTGCTGTTTTGGTGAGGCGAGGCTGCGCTGCCCGAACGGTAATCGAGCATCGGATAAACCAGCACCTGGCTGGCGATGGAGTATTCGCCGCGATCCCGCGCCGCAATCGCCAGCGCTGCTGCCAGCCCGGCGCCGGCACTGTGGCCCATGACGATTACTTTGGCGGCGTCGATATTCAGCGATTGCTGGTGGGCGCAAACCCAGGCGAGGGCGGTGTAGCAGTCCTCGAGAGGAATGGGGAAGGGGTGTTCAGGCGCGAGACGGTAATCGACAGCGACGATGATCGTCTGAAGTTCTTCGGCGAGGTTAGCCAGATAGTCATCGGCCATTTCGGGACAACCAAGGACGAAGCCCCCACCGTGGATGTACAGGATCACCGCAAAAACACCGTCCGGTGCCGCGCCTGCGGGCCGGTAAAGACACAGGCGCAAATCCTCACCGTCGTGGGCCTTGGTCCACAGGCTTTCACAGCGCGCTTGTTCTGCAGATTTGAACGTCGCGTGAACACGCTCCCTGATCGCGGGCAGCGTTTCCAAAGTCCAGGCTTGTGCGCCGGGGGTTAAAAAGCTTTGGAAGTCGGGATCCAGCAATTCATGTGCTTTCACGTTCTGCCTCCTGTTCTCGAATGAGCGGCGCCTCGGATGGAGGCGCCGCTCATGATGGAGTTACAGCCAGGCCTTGATCTGTGCGCAAACGGCCGGCGTCGAAATCCCATAGCGATCATGCAGCGTCGGCAGGGCGCCGGCGTCGAGGAAGGCGTCGGGCAACGCGATCTGTCTGAAGGTCGGCGTCACGCCATTGCGCAACAACAAACCGGCGACGGCTTCGCCCAGACCGCCGATGATCGAGCTGTTCTCGGCGGTGACCACCAGACGCCCGGATTTGCGTGCTTCGGCGAGAATGGTTTGCTCATCCAGCGGCTTGATGGTCGGCACGTGCAGCACAGCCACATCAATGCCGTCGGCCTGCAATTGCTTGGCCGCTTCCAGCGAACGCATGGTCATCAGCCCGGTGGAGATGATCAGCACGTCGTTGCCCGTGCGCAGGGTCTTGGCCTTGCCGATCTCGAATTGATAGCCGTACTCGTCCAGCACCAACGGCACATTGCCGCGCAGCAAACGCATGTACACCGGGCCTTGGTGAGCAGCGATGGCCGGCACGGCCTGTTCGATTTCCAGCGCATCACACGGGTCGACAATCATCAGATTGGGCATGGCGCGGAAAATAGCGAGGTCATCGGTGGCCTGGTGGCTCGGCCCGTAACCCGTGGTCAGGCCGGGCAGGCCGCAGACGATTTTGACGTTGAGGTTTTCCTCGGCGATGGCCATGCAGATGAAGTCGTAAGCACGGCGCGAGGCGAACACCGCGTAGGTGGTGGCAAACGGCACGAACCCCTCACGCGCCATGCCCGCAGCTGCGCTCATCAGCAGTTGCTCGGCCATGCCCATCTGATAGAAACGCTCCGGGTGCGCCTTGGCGAAAATGTGCAGGTCGGTGTACTTGGACAGGTCAGCCGACAAACCGACGATGTCTGCACGCTGCTCTGCCAGCGCCGCGAGCGCATGGCCGAACGGTGCCGAGCGGGTCGCCTGACCCTCGGAAGCAATCGAGGCAATCATCGCCGAGGTGGTCAGGCGCTTTTTCACCGGCGCGCCAGGAGAAGTCGAAGTCGCAGTATTGGCGGCGTTGCTCATTGGTCTTTTCCTTCTTCAAGGTTGCTCAGTGCCAGGTCCCATTCGTGCTCTTCGACGCGAATGAAGTGGGTCTTTTCCCGGTTCTCAAGAAACGGCACGCCTTTGCCCATTTTTGTGTCGCAGATGATCACGCGCGGTTGCCCGCCGGGGTGATTGCGCGCGGCATCGAATGCAGCGACCAAGGCGTCGAGGTCATTGCCGTCGACGCGCTGGGTGAACCAACCGAAGGCTTGCCAGCGATCGACGATCGGTTCGAACGAAAGAATCTCGCTGGAGTAACCGTCGGCCTGCTGGTTGTTGACGTCGACGATGGCGATCAGGTTGTCGAGCTTCCAGTGCGAAGCCGACATCACCGCTTCCCAGGTCGAGCCTTCATTGAGTTCGCCATCGGACAGCAGGTTGTAGACGAACGAGGTCGAGCCTTTGCGCTTGAGGCCCAGGCAGGCCCCGACCGCGATACCCAGGCCCTGACCTAGCGAGCCGCCGGTGATTTCCATCCCTGGCGTGTAGGCGGCCATACCCGACATCGGCAAGCGGCTGTCATCCGAGCCGTAGGTTTCCAGCTCGTCGAGCGGAATGATCTCGGCTTCGATCAGCGCTGCGTACAGCGCGATGGCGTAGTGGCCGATGGAGAGATAGAAGCGATCGCGCTGCTCCCATTCGGGATCTGTCGGACGATGGTTCATTGCATGAAAGTAAGACACCGCCAGCAGGTCAGCCGCGCCAAGGGCCTGGCCCACATAGCCCTGGCCCTGAACCTGGCCCATGCGCAGTGCATGGCGGCGAATGTTGTGCGCGCGCTGGGTCAGGCTCAGCGATGCAGCGTGTGAAAGATTAGTCGTCATGATGAAACTCCGTTGACTCAACGATTGACCAAAGCGGCAGGAATACGCAGGACCAGGCTGGCGCCGAGGAACAGCACACCGGTGATCAGGTACATGCCGATGGCGCTGGAACCGGTCAGGGTGGTGATCCAGCCGATCAGATAAGGCGAGCAGAACCCGGCGAGGTTGGCGAAGCTGTTGACCGCCGCGATGCCGGCCGCCGCAGACACGCCGCCGAGCAGCGTGGTGGGCAGCATCCAGAACAACGAGGTGGCGGACAGAATGCCGGAAGCGGCCAGACACAGGCTGAGGATCGACAAGGTCGGGTTGCCACCCATCATCGCTGCCAGGCTCAAACCGATCGCACCGGCGATCATCGGCACGATCAGGTGCCAGCGGCGCTCGCGATGTTTGTCGCCACTGCGGCCGACCAGAAGCATGGCGGCGATGGCGCACAGATAGGGCAGGCTGGTCAGGAAACCGATGTGCAATGGGTCGGAAACCCCTGCATTACGCACCAGTGTCGGCAGCCAGAAGGTGATCGCGTATTGGCCCATGACCACACAGAAGTAGATCGCCGCCAGCAGCCACAAGCGCCGGTCGCGGATGAACTCGCCGATCGAGGCGTGGGTGACCTTTTGCTGGTCGTCTTCGGCCAGCTCGCGAGTGATCAGCGCTTTTTCCTCGTCATTGAGCCATGTCGCCTGATGCACGCCGTCCTTCAGATAACTCAGCACCAGCAGGCCGACGATGACCGTGGGCACCGCCTCGAGAACGAACATCCACTGCCAGCCGGCCCAGCCGTGCACGCCGGCAAAGTGGTTCATGATCCAGCCCGAAAGCGGGCCACCGACCATGCCCGACAGCGGAATGGCGATAAACCACAACACGGTCATGCGGGCCCGGCGATAGGACGGAAACCAGTAGGTGAGATAGAGCAGCAGGCCCGGCGCCAGACCGGCTTCGGCGATCCCCAGGAGAAAGCGCAGGGCATAGAACTGCCAAGCGGTTTCGACGAAGGCGAACAGCGCCGAAACGATGCCCCAGGTGATCATGATCCGCGCAATCCACACCCGCGCGCCGACCTTGTGCAGGATGATGTTGCTGGGCACTTCGCAGAGGAAATAGCCGATGAAAAACACCCCCGCGCCCAGTCCGTAGACCGTTTCGCTGAGGGCCAGATCGTTCATCATTTGCAGCTTGGCGAAACCGACGTTTACCCGATCCAGATAAGCGCACAGGTAGCACAGCATCAGGAACGGCATCAGCCGCCAGGCCGTTTTGCGGTAGGCAGAAGAGCGCACGGTCGAAACCGCTTCGAGCGACAGGGTAGTCATGATGGTCTGATCTCTTGTTTTTATTGACCGCCAGGCCATCAGGCCCGGCTCCGTCATCGATCCAGAACCGCACGGGCCACGCAGGCCCGCCCAGAGTGACTCAGTGAATCAGCATGCCGCCGTTCACATCGAGGGTGATGCCGGTCAGATAAGCGGACAGGTCGCTGGCCAAAAACAGCGCAGCGTTGGCGACGTCCTGCGCTTGACCCAGGCGACCCAGCGGAATGCCGTCGATGATGGCGTGACGGCGGTCATCCTGCATCAGGCCACCGGTGATGTCGGTGTGAATCAGCCCCGGTGCGATGGAATTGACGCGAATATTGTCCGGCCCCAATTCCCGCGCCATGGCCTTGCCCAGACCCAGCACCCCAGCCTTGGCTGCGCTGTAATGCGGGCCACCGAAGATGCCGCCGCCGCGCTGTGCCGACACCGACGACATGCAGACGATGCTGCCGGAAGACTGTTGGCGCATCAGCGGAATCACCGCTTGGGACATGAGCAAAGTGCCGCGCAGGCTGACGTCCAGCACCTTGTCATAGTCCGAAGGGCGAATATCGAGGGTCTTCAGTGGCTGGGTGATGCCGGCGTTGTTGACAAGAATATCGATGCGCCCGAAGTGCTCGATGATGGTAGCGACGGCTTGCTGAACCTGCGCTTCGTCGGCCACGTTGGCCGCCAGGCCCAGATGACCTTCGCCCAGTGCTGCGGCGGCGTCACGTGCTGCGGATGCATCCAGATCGAGGATGACCACGCGAGCGCCGTGTTGCGCGAATGTGCTGGCGGTAGCGCGGCCAATGCCACGGGCAGATGCGGCACCGGTAATGATTGCGACTTTGCCTTGAAGAAGCATGGAGGATTCCCTCGAATTGTTTTTATTGGGTCGGTGTGTAAGTAACCGATGACTCAGCTTGTCCTCCGGGGCGAGCGTGAGCAATAACGCGGAAGTCACTCAATGCTGAAAAAAATTCAGCACTCGTCAGGCCGTTTCGCAAATGCTTGAATGAAACCGGTCCGTACATCACAAGAAATCACCACGGAGTCCCCATGCGCTCAGACACTGAGGCACCGATCATCCTGCCACCGCTGAAAGCAATTCAGGCCTTCGAGCAAACCGCGCGCTTCGGCAATGTCGCCAGGGCAGCGGAAGTGCTGGACCTGACCCCCTCGGCAGTCAGCCATCAACTGGCGAAACTTGAAGGGATGATCGGCCGGCAATTATTTGTTCGCGCCGCTCGGGGCGTCTCGCTGACGCCGGTCGGCGAGCAGTACCTCAAGGAAGTCTCCGGGATTCTGCACAGTCTCGCCGTTGCCACCGAGCGGGCGGCCAGCGATGTCAGCCTCGATTGCCTGCGCTTGCATTCATCGCCGAGCTTCGGCCTGCTCTGGCTGATGCCACGCCTGGAAGCGTTTCGCGCGAGTCATCCGGACATTCAGATCAACCTGTCGTGCTCCTATGAATCGCTGCACTTCAGTCGCGACAAGATCGACGTCGATATCCGCCATGGTCTGCCGAACTGGCCCAGTTATGAGGTGCGTACGGTCAGGAACGAGACATTCGCGGTGCTGACTTCACCGAAACTGCTCGCGCAACGCCCGGTGCGCGGCGCGGCGGACCTGCTGGAGTGCGATCTGATTCTGTCGGAAGCGACGCTACTCAAATGGCCGCAATGGTTTGCCCAGCATGGCCTGGCGCGTCCGGAACGGCCTTACGCATTGAGCTTCGATCGCTCGTATATGTCGCTGGAAGCAGCCAGTCACGGCTTGGGTTTCGCGCTGGAAAGCACATTGCTTGCGCAGAAGTATCTGGCAGCGGGCACGTTGGTTGAAGTAGCGCCTGAATCACTGAGTGCTGCGGTGGCGGCGCACCATTTGGTGTATCCCAAGGCGCATTCGAGCTTTCCACGGGTGAGGCGTTTTCTGGCGTGGATGGAGAGCGAGTTGGGGCACGAGTTCGCGTATTGAGTGGGGATCAATTCTTTCAAACTCTCTGAAACGCTCAAGGTCAATCCATTAACGGTCTTGATCATTCACGCAAGAACGCACTTTTCCGCGCGCCGCCGACCCACGAAAAAGCCAAAGGCTAAGCCGCCTGTTCTGCTCTGTGTTCATCGTTTCTTCAGGAGGGTCTGATTTATGGTTATCGCATGTCTGGGATGGGGATCACTGCTCTGCAAGCCGGGGAAGCGATGAGCGCCCGCAGCCAGGCGCAGATTGCCGCGATCTTCGATCAGCTGTTGGCACTGCGAGAAAGTGTCGACATTCTCCAGCACGTGGAGAGCGCTAGGGTCGAGTCGCTGCGTGGGCATCAGACCGTGGACGCCCCCGAGTCGTTGGATCTGGTGTTTCAGAAGCTCCATGAAGACATCGCCAGTATGGAGGAAACCCTGGCGACGATAGCCGAGGCTACCGGGGATGTGTCGAAGTTGTGAGGGGCGCGCGGGGTGGCATGCAGAGATGATTTGCCTGGTCTGGCGTCTTCGCGAGCAGGCTCGCTCCCACAGGGTTTTGCGTCATATCCCAGAAGTCAATCGACTTACGAATCAGGTGGGAGCGAGCCTGCTCGCGAAAGCGCTGGGTCAGGCACTCACTCAGTTGGATGTGCCGACGCTATCGCGAGCAGGCTCACTCCTACAGCGGGGCTGGGTCTCTGACCACGCGCAGCGCTTCCACCACCAGGGAAAACGCCGGCGACGGCTGGCGGCGGCTGGGGTAGTAGAGGTGGAAGCCACCGAACGGTTCGCACCAGTCTTCCAGCACTCTGACCAAACGCCCTTCAGCCAGGTGCGCGCCGAACTCGTCTTCGGGCAGGTAGGCAATCCCTAAGCCGTTCACAGCGGCGTCGGCGATGTGCACAGTCGAATTGAACACCAGTTGGCCGTCGACCCGCACTTTCAACTTTTTGCCCTGACGCTCGAATTCCCAGGCATCGACACCGTCGTAGGTCGGAAAGCGGATGTCGATGCAGCGGTGCGCCGCCAGATCGCGCGGATGTTGCGGGGCAGGGTGCTGGGCAAAGTAGCTGGGCGAAGCGACCACGGCCATACGCAATGGCGGGCCGATCGGCACAGCGATCATGTCCTGGGCGACGGTGTCGCTGAAGCGTACGCCGGCATCGAAGCGGTCGGCAACGATGTCGCGGAAACCATAGTTGATATCGAATTCGAGCTTGATGTCCGGGTATTGCAGCAGTAGCGGCGTCAGCTTGGGCAGCAGAGTGGTCTTGATGATGTTGTCGCCACACGTGATCCGCACGGTGCCGGCAGGCTTGTCGCGCAACTCGGTGAGAGCGTCCAGCTCGGCTTCGATTTCATCGAAACGATGACCCACGGTTTGCAGCAAGCGTTCGCCGGCCGCCGTCAGTGACACGCTGCGCGTGGTGCGGGTCAGCAGGCGAATTTTCAGACGTGCTTCCAGCGCCGAGACCACCTGGCTGACCGCCGATTGCGTCACGCCCAGTTGCACCGCCGCGCGGGTGAAACTGCCGCTGCGGGCAACGGTGACGAAGGCGAGCAGGTCGTTGAAATTGGGTTTGGCCATGGGCGCGCGCTCGGGTTTATTGATTAGCAGTGTTTATAACCGCATTAAGCACTCATTAGCTAATCAAAGCCTCGAGCCTGCGCAACAATACCTCCATCCCGGCCTCGCCTGGTTTCTCGATCAAGGACGCCCCCATGAAACGACTGTTCATACTGCTCGGGTTTCTCCTGAGTTCATTTACTGCATTCGGAGCTGACATGTCCCACGGTGCTGACAATTTTTTCAAGAGCGATAAGGTGACCGTGCAGAAGGTCAGCTTCAAAAATCAATATCAACTCACCGTGGTCGGCAACCTGTTTGTCCCCAAAGGACTCGACCCGGCAGCGCGCAGCGCGGCGATTATCGTTGGCCATCCGATGGGCGCCGTAAAGGAGCAGAGCTCCAATCTGTATGCGCAGAAACTGGCGGAGCAGGGCTTTGTCACCCTGTCGCTGGATCTGTCGTTCTGGGGCGAAAGCGAGGGCGCGCCGCGCAATGCCGTGCTGCCGGATATGTACGCCGAAGACTTCAGCGCGGCCGTCGATTACCTCGGCACACGGCCATTCATCGACCGCGAGCGCATCGGCGTGTTGGGCATCTGCGGTAGCGGCAGCTTCGTGATCAGCGCGGCGAAAATCGACCCGCGCATGAAAGCCATCGCCACGGTCAGCATGTACGACATGGGGGCGGCCAACCGTGACGGCCTAAAGCATTCGCAAAGCCTTGCGCAGCGCAAGCAGATCATTGCGCAAGCGGCCGAGCAGCGTTACGCAGAGTTCACTGGCGGCAAGGTTGAATACACCGGCGGCACCGTGCTGGAACTGAAGGCCGACACACATCCGATCCAGCGTGAATTCTTCGATTTCTACCGCACCCCGCGCGGCGAATTCACCCCGGCCAGCTCGACGCCGCAACAGACCACACGGCCGACGCTGACCAGCAATACCAAGTTCATGAACTTCTATCCGTTCGTCGATATCGAGAGCATCTCGCCGCGCCCCATGTTGTTTATTGCCGGTGCCGACGCGCACTCGCGCGAGTTCAGCGAAGAGGCGTTCCGGTTGGCGGGACAGCCAAAAGAACTGGTGATCGTGCCGAATGCCGGCCATGTCGATCTGTACGACCGGGTCGAGCTGATTCCTTTTGCCAAGCTGACGCAGTTCTTCAAGAGCAACCTGAAGTAACTTTCACCGCGACGGAGCAAAGCGATGCGGATTTTTGCCAACGGCTGGAAGGGATTCGTTCTGATGGCATGGCTGCCCTTTGCTCTGTCTGCACCGACCGCTATGGAGGACCGCACGATGTGGATGACTGTCGGAGAACACCGCTTTGCCATTGCCCTGGATGACAACCCGAGCACTCGGCAATTGCTCACGCGATTGCCGTTGAGCCTGGACATGGCCGACCTGCACAGCAATGAAAAATACGCCACCGTGCAGCCGCCATTACCTACCCAGCCCTACCTGCCGGGCACGATCCACAACGGCGATTTCCTTTTGTATGGCGACGATACGCTGGTGGTCTTCTACCAAACCTTCGATTCGTCTTACCGCTATTCGCGCCTTGGTCGCATCGACCGACCGCAGGACTTGGCCGAAGCCTTGGGGCGCGGCGATGTGCGGGTGACGTTCACTCTGCATGAGTGAGGAGAGTCATTGATGAACCGGAAATCGTTAAATCAAGGGCGTCTTCTGCGCATCGTGGCCCTCGGCTGTGCGGTCCTCGCCAGCGCAGCCTGTGTGAATCCTCTTTGCGCCAATCCTTCCCAATCACCGGAGAAACCGATCATGCAAGAACAGCCTCTGACGCTTAAACAACTGGCGATCGCCCCGATTGCCGCCAACGCCGCAATCGGCGACATGCCGCGTTTGCACTACGCACTCGATCAAGGTCTCGATGCCGGGCTGAGCATCAGTGAAACCAAGGAAATTCTGGTCCAGTTGTACGCCTACGCCGGGTTCCCGCGCAGCCTCAACGCCTTGTCATTGCTGATGAAGGTTTTGCAGGAACGCGCTGCTCGGGGCATCGAAGACGTGCCGGGACGCGAGCCGGGTCCGGTTCCGTCGGGATATGCGCTCACCGAACTCGGCACCGACAATCAGACCCGTCTGGTCGGCGCGCCAGTCGCCGGTCCACTGTTCGAATTCGCCCCGGCGATCGATCAGTTTCTGAAAGTGCACTTGTTCGGTGACATCTTCGCCCGCGACAACCTGGCATGGACGGATCGGGAACTGGCGACGGTTGGCGCACTGGCGGCAATGGCTGGGGTGGAATCGCAGCTGGAGTCACATTTGAAGATCAGTCTGAATGTCGGGTTGACGGTTGAGCAGTTGCGGCAAGTAGCGCACGAGTTGAAGGCGCGTGGGGATTTGCAGGCTGCTGAGCGGGTGGGCGCGGGGCTGGACAAAATCCAGCGGTGAGGGCGGCTCGGATTCATTGCCGCCCTGTTAATGCAATTCCTATAGTGCGCGCTGGCGCCGACTCGCTCCCGGCGAGGCGCCTGTTATACGCTTGAACGCACGACTGAACGCCGCTTGGGAGGTGTAGCCCAAGCGCTGCGCCACTTCTTCGATCGGCAGTCTTTCCAGTGTCAGCCACTGACTGGCCAGGCGCATCCGCAGTTCGGTGGCGTAGCGCAGCGGCGGGGTGCCGAGGGTGGTCTGGAAGCGTTCGGCGAAGACCGAGCGTGAGGTGTTGCACAGCGTTGCCAGTTCGGCGACGCTCCAGTCGCGGCCCGGTTGTTGGTGCAAGGCCAGCAAGGCCTGCGCCAGGCGTGGGTCGCGCAGGGCGGCGACGAGACCGGAGGCATTGCCGCAAGCGCATTCGACCCAGCCACGAACGATCATTGCCGCCACTACGTCGGCAAGGCGAGCGAGAATCCCGGCGAAGCCGATGCGCGCTGCGCTGACTTCGCGTTCCATGGTCGCGAGAATCGGCATGAGTCCCGGATAACGCTGGCCGCCTGCGTCGATCAGCATCAGTCCCGGCATCAACCGACCGAGGCCTTGCAGGCAGCCGAGTTCGAACTCCATACAGCCACTGAAGAGCAGGGCGCTATCGGGCGAATCGGCGCTGTGCCCGACCTGCACCGCGCAGACCGTATCGCCGAGTGGCGCGGCGACGGCGCTGTCAATGTCCTGCACTTCGGCGCCCGGGTCTGACAGCAACTGGTGCGCGGCACCATGGGCAATGAATACCGCATTGCCCGCCGACAATGCGTACAGGCTGCCGTCCTCTAGTCGCAACACCGTCGATCCAGCAGCGACGAAGTGGAAATACGCATGGCCGGATTTGTCGCTGAAACCCAGGCCATACGGTGGACCGGCGTGGATTTGCCGATACTGCACGCCACGCAGACGCATGCTGCGCAGCAATTCTGTGATCAGGTCTGAGGACACAGAGAAGGGATCGGTGCTGCTCATGTTCGGGGTTTCGATCAAAAGTTCAAGACTTCGCATCATAGATCATCCGGTTTGCCGTCAATAGACTGCCCTCTTGAAATGTCCGAGGGAGTATTGAAATGAATGAATGTGTAGGTGATGGGCGAACTGACGGGGAGCCGCTGGTGCCTGCGTGGATGGCGGTTTTCTCACTGGCGATGGGGGTGTTCGGTTTACTCACTGCGGAATATCTGCCGGCCAGCCTGCTGACACCGATGGCGCTGGATCTCGGCGTCAGCGAAGCGCTGGCCGGGCAAGCTGTGACCGTGACAGCGGTGGTCGCGCTGTTTGCCGGATTGCTCGTACCTGGGTTGACGCGCAGCCTTGATCGGCGCTTGGTCTTGCTCGGTTTCTCGGCGCTGATGATTGCCTCGAATCTGCTGGTGGCGTTGTCGTCCAGCCTCGCGGTGTTGCTGATCATGCGCATCCTTTTGGGCATAGCCCTCGGCGGATTCTGGAGCATGGCGGCGGCCGTGGCGATGCGCCTGGTGCCGGCGGCGCTGCTGCCCCGCGCGTTGTCGATCATCTTCAGCGGGATCGCCGTGGGTACCGTGGTGGCGGTGCCGTTGGGCAGTTATCTCGGCGGCCAGTTTGGCTGGCGCAGTGCGTTTTTCGCAGCTGCAGCGGTGGGCGTGGTGACGCTGATTTTTCAGATGTTCACGCTACCCAGTCTGGCGCCGCATCGTCCGTCACGCCTGCGCACGGTGCTGGAGGTGTTGCTGCGACCGGGCATTGCCGTCGGCATGTTCGGCTGCGTATTGGTACACACCGGTCACTTTGCGTTGTTCACCTATATCAGGCCATTTCTGGAAAGCACCACCGGCGTCGGCGCGCAGACCTTGGCACTGATGCTCCTTGGTTTCGGCGTGGCGAACTTTGCCGGCACGCTGTTCGCCGGCTGGCTGTTGCAGCGCAATCCACGCGCAACACTGGTGCTGATGCCGGTGTTGGTGGGCGTTGCTGCTCTGGCGCTGGTCGGGTTACCGGCGTCGCTCACCGGGCAGGTGTTGCTTCTGGCGCTGTGGGGGATGGCCTTCGGTGGCGTGCCGGTCGCATGGTCGAACTGGGTGGCGCGCTCGATACCCGATCAGGCCGAAAGCGCGGGCGGCATGGTTGTGGCGTCCGTGCAGTCGGCGATTGCCGCAGGCGCCGCCGCCGGCGGTTCGGTGTTCAGTTTCAGCGGTATCAATGGCGTGTTTGTAGCGGCTGGAATGCTGATGTTGCTGGCCGCGCTGCTGATTGCACTGAAGGTCAATGTCGATGTGCCGGAGCCGGGTTCGGCGCCGGTGGCACCGGTGCATTTGTGATCTGATCAATCCGCCTTACGCGAGGCGGCAATGTCCCAGGTCTGCATGACCTGAGTGATGGCAGCATCAATGTTCTCCAGCGCGGTATTGTCTCTGGCGAGGATGGATATGCCCTGCAGGAAACTGTCGAATACCGTCGCCATCGCCGCCGTACTTGTGCCGCTGGCCAGCTCGCCGGCATTCACAGCGCGTTCGACGCAGGCTTGAATGCCGGCACGGGTGCGCTGCCGTGAGCGGGTCAGGGCTTGCACCACATGGGCGTTTTCCGGGCTCGGTGCGCTCATGACACCGAGGGTAACCATGCAACCCTTGGGGTGCGTGTCGTCGCATTGCATGCGTGCCGACCGGCGCAAAGCGGTCTCGATCGCCTGGCGTGGTGGCAGGCTGTCGTCCCACAGGCACTCGGTGACTTGCGCATAGGTGGCTAAATAAAGTTGCACGCATTCATCGAACAACGCTTCCTTGGATCCGAACGCGGCGTAGAAACTAGGCGCAGAGATACCGCCACCCAGGCCTGCCTTCAACTGGGCCAGCGATGTCGCGTCGTAGCCGTGTTGCCAGAACAGTTGCAGAGCCTGATCGACGGCGTCGTCGCGATCAAACTGACGGGGGCGACCGGTTCTCGCCATGACCTGACTCCTCATTGATTTCATATAAAGACTAGTCGATACAGAAATTGTTGACAACGCTGCGCATGCACCCTCAGGATCTAGAACGATCGGTATTTAAATCTGATTCGGTTTTTTCGAGGAGCTTCCAGTGACACCTTCAATCACCTTAACGGCTACGCCAAAAGGCCTGCCCATCGGCGCTTTGCTGGCGCTGGCCATGACTGGCTTCATCTGCATCGTCACCGAAACCCTGCCGGCGGGCTTGCTGCCGTTGATCAGTGAAGGCCTGGCGATTTCGCCGTCCATGGCTGGGCAAATGGTTACCGCGTACGCATTGGGTTCCGTACTGGCGGTGATCCCGATGACCATCGCCACCCGGGGCTGGCGGCGCCGCAACGTCCTGCTGCTGACGATTGTCGGTTTCCTGCTGTTCAATTCGATTACCGCGCTGTCGTCGCACTACGGCGTGACGCTGGTCGCGCGGTTCTTCGCCGGGGTTGCGGCGGGTTTGGCATGGAGTCTGTTGGCCGGCTATGCGCGACGCATGGTTGAGCCCGAACAGCAGGGCAAGGCGTTGGCACTGGCGATGGTCGGCACACCGATTGCGCTGTCGCTGGGCGTGCCTCTGGGTACGTGGCTCGGTGGGCTGGTCGGTTGGCGCACTACATTCGGCCTGATGTCGGCGCTGACCTTGGTACTGATCGTCTGGGTGCTGGTGAAAGTGCCCGACTACCCGCCGCAGCCGGCCCATCAACGCCGATCGCTGAGCAAAGTCCTGACTACCCCGGGCGTGCGTCCTGTGCTTGCAGTGGTGATCAGCTGGATGCTGGCGCACAACATTCTCTACACCTATATCGCTCCGTTCGTTGCGCCGGCGGGCATGGCCGAGCGGGTGGATGTGGTGTTGTTGATCTTCGGCATCGCCGCGCTGGTCGGGATATGGCTGACGGCGAAGCTGGTCGAGCCGCTGCTGCGCTCGACTGTTCTGCTGAGTTTGGCGACCTTTGCCGCCGTCTGCGTGGCGCTGGGTTTTGGCGGAGGCAACCCAGAGGTGATTTATCTCGCCGTGGCGGTATGGGGTTTGACCTTCGGCGGCGCGGCGACGCTGTTGCAAACGGCGCTGGCTGACGCGGCGGGCGACGGAGCGGATGTCGCCTTGTCGTTGAATGTAGTGGCGTGGAACAGCGCGATCGCTGGCAGCGGTGTCGTCGGCGGCGTGCTGCTCGATCAGTGGGGCGTTGCCTCATTTCCGTGGGCCATGCTGGCACTGGTCGCTATCGCCTTCGCCATTGCCTGGGGTGCCCGGGCCCACGGTTTCAAGTCGGGCCAGCGATCTGTAGGAACTTCGGTGGTGGCGGGGCATTGAACCCCGCCAGCAGCTTTTTCAACCGCGCTTCGGCAGTTTCCAGTTTGGTCGGATGAAGTGGCAGGTGTAGCCGTTCGGAATGCGCTCCAGGTAATCCTGATGCTCGGGTTCCGCTTCCCAGAACGGGCCGGCCGGTTCTATTTCCGTAACCACTCGGCCCGGCCACAACTTCGATGCGTCGACATCGGCGGCGGTGTCCTCAGCGACGGCGCGCTGCACGTCGTTGCGGTAGTAGATCGCCGAGCGGTAGCTCGGGCCAAGATCGTTGCCCTGACGGTTAGGCGTGCTCGGGTCGTGGATCTGGAAGAAGAACTCGAGGATCTGTCGGTAGCTGATCACGGCCGGATCAAACTCGATCTCAATGGCTTCGGCGTGGTTGCCGTGGTTGCGATAGGTCGCATTCGGCACATCGCCGCCGGTGTAGCCGACGCGGGTCTTGAGCACGCCGGGGTAGCGGCGCAACAGATCCTGCATACCCCAGAAGCAGCCGCCGGCGAGAATGGCAGTTTCGGTTTGAGTGGTCATGGTGTGTGCTTCCTCTCGGAGACGATGGGGGATACCCACTGTTATGAGGGCGGGTTGAGAGAATCCAAGGTCACGCTCATCAGAATCGACGACTGGCCCGCTGATCAAGCGGCCCGCAGGCGACTGTCAACCAAAGCCAAAGAGCGAACGCAGCTTGCTCGGTGCCTTGCGTTCGTAGAATGGCTTGGTCTCCTTGAGGAAGTAATCACTCAGCCCGGCTTGTCCCGTCAGCACGCGGCAAAAATCAACTGGCCCGCCATCAGGGGCTGTGTCCGCAGCGACATTGCCGGCTTCGCGCATGACCTGTTCGATATCGCCATCCGCTTCGATGCCGACGACCAGGTGCGGCTTTTCATCAACCGAGGCGTCGTGCATGAGCGCCAGGAACGCGCGTTTCACATTGCAGTGTTTGGCCAGCAGTTGCGAGAGCGAGTGGACCATCGTCGATGGGTAGTCCGAAGGCTGTCCGAGCAACACGTTGGTTTCTTTTTCGACGGTACGCTGCGTGGCGGGCCGGCCGATTTCGCCTGAGAGCAGGCGTTGCACTTCATCCGGAAGGAATTCCTTGCCGTACGGCGACTTCGGATTCAGAAAGAGCAGTGCGCCCAACGTGATTTCTAACAATGATCGGGCAGGTATCTCCACATAGCTCTGCTCGCTGTCGATGGATTGTTGCAGCGTGGGCAGCGAGGAGAAGAACGGAATGACCGGCGTGCCATCGGGCTTCTGCCAATGAGCGATGCTGATGTTGCTACCGGCTTCGAGATTGACATGACCTTGCGCCGCACCGGCGGTGCCGAGGATGTAGACGGTCGAATCCAGCAGGGTGCGATAGAACTCAGGGCGATGCGCGGGTTCGTCCGCGGCCAGTCGGAGTGATGTCTCCAGAGGGTTTTCTTGGGAAGTATCCATGAGATTAATCCGTTATTTTCAGTGGAGAGCGATGATTACCTGACCGACTCGAAGATGCCTGCATTCACCAGCATTTCATCCAGCTTCTCGGGCCATATCTGATCGTCGATGCCTCGTAGCGATTCAGCGGACCACCAACGATGATCGGCCATGACCTCGGTTTCTTCCTGAGTCCAGCCAGCTCTGGATAGCCGCTCGCTTGGCGTATGCACGACGAAATATTGTTCGACCGCGAGTACAGTTTCGCCGTTGGGTAATAGCATGGAAAAATCACGGTGAGCTACAGGTCCGTCAACCGTGAGGACCTCAATACCGGTTTCCTCACGCAACTCACGTATTGCAGCGTCATGGAATGTCTCACCGGCCTCAAGGCCGCCGCCTGGGGTTGCCCAGTAATTTCTGCCGGCCAAGGCGCCGTTCTCATGGATGAATCTGAAAAGCAGAACTTCTTGCGAGGGACTTATGACCAGTAATCGTGCTGCTTTGCGTTCGCGCATCTACATCTTCCTTGAAGGGCTTGCCACTGCTTGTTGCGTTTCGGATTCGTATTGCAAGAGGACGTCGGGCTGGCAAAAGCTCCTTATTGCACAGCCATTAAAGACCACCCAACCCGCTGAACCATGGAAAAACAACGCCAGATTCATGGCCTTTATATGCTGACCTCGCCCGCAATTGTCTGCGACAACGAAGCCAGCTGATGATCGCCGGTATCGCCAATAGCGTCAAAAACCACTGGAAAGCATTGCTGGACTGAAGCGCGAGGGCCAGAAGCACATTGATCAGCAATGCCCCAAGAATCGCGACGTTGTACTTGATGTGCCGACGTTTGATCGCAACAAATTCTTCCCAGTCGTAAATCAACCAATCGTGGGAAAACTCTCCGCACTCAGGGCATTTATGCGTGGGCGGAAGGTTATCGGTGGTGAACCCACAATCAGGGCAGCAGACTGTCATTGAGCGAACCTTCCGCAAGCTGTCTCATATCGCTAGCCAGCGTAGTGCAGATTGGCTGGAGTTGTCCGTCTACAGCCAACAGGCCTCACAACAAACTCCACGAAACCCCGACATAAACCCCCATCCCTTCACCCGGCGTCGACCGTGCGGCATCCAGCCCTTTGTCGTCATACCCCGGCGTGACCGTTGCCGCATAGCGTTTGCCGGTCAGGTTGCGCATGTCGACCCAGCCTTGCCAGTCGCCCTTCGGGGCGTTGTAGCCGAGGGTGGCGCCGAACAGGGCGTACGGGTCGGCGTAGTAGCTGTTGGCGTAGTCCGCGGCAACTTTGGACACCAGTTGCGTGTTCACGGCGGCGAAGAAACCCTGCGGCCAGTCGTAACGCAGTTCGCCCTGGTAATAATGCATTGGCAGGCCCGGCAGGCGGTTGTCGCCGAAGCGTTCGTCGTTGCGGTAGTGGAAGTCGCTGAAGGTGTAGGCCTGGCGCAAGCTCAACTGGCGGCCGTCGGCGGCGGTCCAGAGTTTGGTGTTGAGGCTGGCCTCGATGCCTTGGTGCACTGTCGGGCTGGCGTTGAGTTCGTAGGGCGTGACGGCGTTGGCGTCCGGCAGTACCGAGAGCAATTCGTGACGAACTTGCGCGTAGTACCAGGCCAGGCTCCATTCGCCGAAGGCGCTGTCGCCACGGCCGCCGAGTTCCAGGGTGGTCGCGGTCTGGTTTTGCAGTTCGATCGGGTCGCGCTGGGTGCCGGTGGCGGCGCCGCTGCCGGCAGGGAAGCGCACGTTGGAGCTGTAGATCAGCGACCACGGGTGCGGTGCTTCGACGGAGCGGCTGAGGTTGCCGAACACTTGTACGTCCGGGGTGATCTGGTAGCGCAGGCCGATGCGCGGTGCATAGTCCCAGTCGCTGAGACTTGTTTTGCCGCCACCCTGCGGATAGGTCACGGCGCTTTCGCGGCGGGTGTAGATGGCGGCGAGGCCGGTGGTCAGCCACAGGTCGTCGGCAATTTCCAGATCGTTACCGAAATGCAGCACGGTATCCGAACCCTGATAAGTGAAATTACGCATTCGCGTGCCGGGGGCATAGCTGGCGGTGTTGCCACTCGGGATTCGCACGAACTCGCTGGCGCCATCGTTGGGCAGGTGCTTGGTCACGCGCAGGCCGACATTGCTGCGGCTTTCCATGCCGAACAAAGTGTCGCGGCGCTTGTAGTCGAAGGTGCCGCTGACGTCGGTGTATGCCACCTTCAGCCGGTTGGGGCCTTCGCGCAGATCCATCGGGTAGTCGTGGTAGGCGAGGCCGGTCTGGATGCTCGAATCGTCATCGAGATAGAACGTGGTCTTGTTGCCGATGAAGGTACTGCCGGGTTGCTTGCGGCTGTCATCGCGGGCCACATACGCCGGGTTGGCTGCCCGTGGGCTGTGTTCGATGGAATGCTTGGTCACGCGACCGGCGAGGTCGTTGTCGGTTTCGCGATAGCGGAAGTAGAAGCGGGTTTCCAGATTCGGGTTGAAGCGATAGCCGAAGTTGGCGATCAGGCCTTTGCTCTCGCTGACGGTGTGGTCCTGATAGCCGTCGGCGTTGGCATCGGTCAGGGACACGTAGTAATCGAAATCTCCCAGCACTTGCCCGGAGCTGACCTGGCGCTGCTGATAGCCATGGCTGCCGGTGGCGTAGCGCACTTGCAGCTTTGGCGCGGTGTAACCGGTGTGGCTGACGTAATCGATAGCGCCGCCCAGTGCCAGCGAGCCGCGATCGAAGCCGTTGGCGCCGCGCAGCACTTCGACATGGTCGACCCACAGCGGCTCGAGCAATTCATACGGCGTGCCGCCGGGGCCGGTGAGGGGCAAGCCATCCAGCATCGTGTAGAGCCCCGAGGCGTGGGCGCCGGGTGCGCGGTTGATGCCTGAACCACGGATGGAAATCTTCACACCTTCGTTGCCCGCCGACTGGGCATAGACCCCCGGCTGATAGGCCAGCACATCCTGATTGCTGGCAACGCGGCCCTGCAACGGCTGGCGCATATCGACCACGTTGGTGGCGCCGGCTACCTGTTCGAGGCGTTCCCTGGCTTCTTCGACCGAGGCATCGGTGCCACTGCGCTGATCCGCCGAAATCAATACCTGCCCCAGCTCCAGACCTTGGGTCTCGGCCATCACTGGGCAGGCCAGGGCCAGACCGAGCAGGGCAGTGGGCAATGATTTGGGCGACGGCATCGAGAAACTCCAGCAAACAGGGGATCGGGCAATGAACAGTGCGACGTCGGAACAAACCCAGGAAACACATGGCGACAGGGCTTTTTTGCCCGGTGATGGCAAACAACCCGGCGTCAACTAACCTCACGGATCAGGGCCATCGGGTCAATAAACAATTTCAGCGGGCTGTTGAAGCGCGAGGACAGGTTCATGGCGAAAGACAAGAAGAAACCTGCAAAGGCAATCGAACGTCCACGCTTGAAAAACAAGGACTATCTCGAACAGCTGCGCAAGCTGCACATTGAACTGGTCAAGCTGCAGGAGTGGGTCATCGCCAAAGGTGTCAAGGTGTGTATTGTTTTCGAAGGGCGCGACGGTGCGGGCAAGGGCGGGGTGATCAAGGCGATCACCGAACGCGTCAGCCCACGGGTGTTCCGGGTGATGGCATTACCGGCGCCAACCGATCGAGAAAAAAGTCAGATGCATGTACAGCGCTATCTGCCGCATCTGCCGGCGGGCGGCGAGGTGGTGATTTTCGACCGCAGTTGGTACAACCGCGCCGGTGTCGAACGGGTCATGGGCTTTTGCACGGAAGAACAGGCCGACAAGTTTCTCAAGTCGATCCCGTGGGTAGAAAACGCTATCGTCGATTCGGGGGTGATCCTGCTCAAGTACTGGCTTGAGGTCAGTCCGGAGGAACAGACCCGCCGGCTCGAAGCGCGAATCAATGATGGGCGCAAGATCTGGAAATTGACACCCATGGATCTGAAATCCTACAGCCGCTGGTATGACTACTCACGGGCGCGGGACGAGATGTTCAAGCATACCGACACCGATTGGGCGCCGTGGAGGGTTGCCGATTCCAATGACAAACGTCGTGCACGGCTGAACATCATCACTGATCTGCTCAGTCGCATTCCCTATGAAGAGGTGAAGCGCGACAAGGTCGAGTTGCCGAAACGGCAGAAGCCGGGCAAGTATCGGGAGCCGGATTATCCCTACAAGCGGGTGGCGGAGCGGTTCTGACATTTGCGGTTTTTTTGTTGGGGCGTGGCGGCCTTTGGGCCGACCAGGCTCTTGGGGTTTTGGGTGTATATCCGTTTTTTCGGGTGTTGCGGCTGGCGGTTTCGCCCTTACGGCGAGTCACCTTTTCCAAACGCCGAAAAGGTAACCCAAAAGGCTTGCTCCTACGTTCGGCCCCTCGCGGGCTCGGGGTTCCTTCGCTCCGGGATCGATCCTGGCGCAGCGGCTACGGTTTGCTTCGCTGCACCTCCTTCCGCTGTGTCTGGCTGCGCCAGACGGTCGCTGCGCTCCCACGCCCGGATCAATCCCTCCACTCAGCCTTCCGACGTCGCCGGTGGATCAAAAGCAAGATCAAAAGCACTCGAGCTAACGCTCATTGTGTAGGAGCTGCCGAAGGCTGCGATCTTTTGATTTTGCTTTTCTGTGGGAGTGAGCCTGCTCGCGATGACGGAGGAACATTCAAATTTAATTTGACAGATATACCGCTATCGCGAGCAGGCTCACTCCGACAGGGTTTTGCGCATCAACCGTCCATCCGTCGTCTGCCCTGAACCTCTCTCGCACTGATTTTTCTACCGGGTAAGTCCCTCAGGAGATTCCCGTATGTTCGATCAGCAAAAAAAGGCATCACTGGCGGCATGGCGCAAGATGGCGGAGCAGGCCGAGGGCGATCTGGATCCGGAACAGCAATATGACGAGTTGCTCAAGGCTGCGGATCAGATGGAGGAGCAAGGCCTGATCACCAGTGCCGAATGGCGCCAACTGGTACGCGACGCCGGTAACGTTTTTACCCTGAACGAGGAACAGCCACAGCGCTGACAGCTGCCATCGGAGGACGTCCCATGCTCAGTTATCTGTTTATCGGCGCCAACGATGTTGAGCGTTCGGCGGCTTTTTACAAGGCGATCCTGACGCCGCTCGGCTACCGGCATGATCGCGAAGAACACTACTGTTTCTACCTGCCCGATTGCGCCGACAAGTCCAACGGCCCCGGCAGCGTGCACATATCACAACCGTTCAATGGCGAGCCGGCAACTCCGGGCAACGGCATGATGCCGGCGTTTCGCGCCGACTCGCGGCATAAGGTTGATCAGGTGTATAAGACCGGGCTCGACCATGGCGGCAGCGATGAGGGCGCGCCCGGCACGCGCGAGGCCTACACGCCGGACTTTTACGTGGCCTATCTGCGCGATCCCGAAGGCAACAAGCTTGCTGTGTTCTACAGCGGTTGATGGATGGAGGCTGTCGATTCGGCCCTGATGGCGGCCCGTGCCCAGTTTGCGATCACGATCAGTTTCCATATCGTGCTGGCGGCGTTCAGCATTGGTCTGGCGAATTTCCTCATGGTGCTGGAAGCGATGTGGTTGAAAACCGGGCGCCAGGTTTATCTGGATGTTTATCGTTACTGGCTCAAGGTATTCGCCCTCAACGTTGCAGTGGGCACGGCGTCGGGATTGATTCTGGAATATCAGTTCGGCCTCAATTGGTCGCGGCTGTCGGTGCAGGCCGGTGATGTCCTTGGTCCGCTGATGTTCTATGAAGTGATGGCGGCGTTTTTCATCGAAGCGGGATTCCTTGGCATCATGTTGTTCGGCCTGAAGAAGGTCGGCCCGCGTCTGCATTTTTTTGCCACCTGCGCGGTGGCCGTCGGTTCGGTTATAAGCGCTTTCTGGATTCTTTCCGCCAATTCGTGGATGCAAACCCCCGCCGGCTATTCGATTGGCGCGGATGGGCGTTTCCTCGCCGAGGATTGGTGGGCAATCATCTTCAACCCTTCGTTTCCCTATCGCCTGGCGCACATGCTGCTTGCCGTGTTTATCGGCAGTGCGACGCTGATTGCCGGCATCAGCGCCTGGCAATTGCGCAAGGCCTCGGCAAATCCGCGTGCTCGCCTGCAATTCTCCATGGCGCTGTGGGTGATTGCGCTGCTGATGCCGGTGCAGATCGTTGTCGGGGACCTGCATGGCCGGCACAGTTTGCACGCCCAGCCGCAGAAAGTGGCGGCGATCGAAGGCTCATGGACGCGCCCGGCTCAAGGGGCAGGGGAGCCACTGCGGCTGTTCGCATGGCCGGATATGCAAGAACGCCGCAACCACTTGGAGGTGGCCATTCCACGCATCGGCTCCCTCTACCTGCAGCACGACCTGACCAGCACCATCGCCGCGCTTGATGAATTTCCGGCTGAGGACATCCCGCCCGTCACACCGGTGTTTTTCGCCTTCCGGCTGATGGTCGGGCTGGGGCTGTTGATGCTCGGGCAGGGCGTGGTCAGCCTGATCCTGCGCCGGCGTAATCGCCTGTACACGGCGCGTCGCTGGCTGGGCGCCTGCGTGCTGCTGGCACCGGCCGGGTTTCTGGCGATGCTCAGCGGCTGGGTCGTCACCGAAGTAGGTCGTCAGCCGTTTACGGTCTATGGGCTGATGCGCACGGCGGACAGTCTTTCGTCGGTGTCGAGGGCTCAAGTCGTCGGGTCGACGTGGCTGATTCTGCTGTTTTATCTGCTGATCTTCGGCATCGGCCTGTGGGTATTGCTGCGCTTGTTGCGCGAGCCGCCGCAGCAGGATCAACCGGGGCCGCAGCCCACCCTTGGCGACGAAACCGGGCACTGAGGAGTCGCAGACATGGACACGGATTGGCTGACCCTTTTGTGCGCGGCGGCGCTGGCGTTCTCGGTGATGAACTACGTGCTGCTTGACGGCACTGATCTGGGCGTCGGCATGCTGATGGGTCTGACGCGTTGCAGCGAGCAGCGGCGGGCGATGGCGGTGACGATTCTGCCGGTGTGGGACGCCAACGAAACCTGGCTGGTACTCGGCGGCGGAGGGCTGCTGGCGTTGTTTCCGCTGGCCTACGCGATTCTGCTGCCGGCGTTGTACGTGCCGTTTATCGTGATGTTTCTGGCCCTGATCGCGCGGGCCATGGCGTTGGAGTTTCGTGACTACGCAGCGAACGAACAGCGCAAAAGAGTCGTCGATGGCGTGTTGGCGCTGGCTTCGCTGCTGACGGGTTTTGTTCAGGGCGTGGTACTGGGGACTTTGGTGCAGGGTGTTGCGCATCAGGACGGTCAGTACATTGGCGATGGCCGCGACTGGCTGAATCCGTTCCCCGTGTTTTGTGGTCTGGTGCTGGTGCTCGGTTACGTGTGGCTGGGGACCTGCTGGTTGTATTGGCGCACCCTGGATGAACTGCAGCGGCACTCGGCCCGCCAGGCCCGCGTGCTGGCGCTGGTCGTCGCGGCACTCTTGCTGGTGCTGATCGCATGGACGGCGACGTTGCAGCCGCAATATGCCCGGCGGCTCGCCGATATTCGGCTGTGGTTGCCGGCAGGGCTGATCGTCAGCGCTCTAGGATGGGTGTTCAGCAAAGGTTTTCACAGCCGCTTCGACTTCATCCCGCTGTTCGCCGCATTGGGCGTCTTCGTCCTGGCTTTCGCGGTGATGCTGGTCGCGCTATTTCCCTTCATCATTCCGCCGGATCTGACCTTGGGCGAAGCCGCCTCAAGCCCGAACAGCCAGATCTTCATGCTTATCGGATTCGCCGTGCTGATCCCCATCACGCTGGCCTACAACACTTTCGGTTTCCGCGTGTTCAGCGGCAAGGTGCGCGTTGCCAGCGATGGCTGAGGGTCACGTCACCCGACCTCTTTTGCTCACCAGCGACAGTCGCGAAGCTCGCAACAAGTCAGCAAAAGCCGCCTTGTCGATTGGCCGGCTCATGAAGTAGCCCTGCACCTCGTTGCATTGATCCTTGCCGAGAATCGCCAGTTGCTCCTCGGTCTCGACGCCTTCGGCAGTCACCGTCAAACCCATGGCTTTGCCCAGGCCAATGATCGCCTGCACCACGGCACGATCATTGGTGCCGCTGCTGATCGAGGCGATAAAGCGTTTGTCGATCTTGATCCCGTCGAACGGATAGGCGCGCAGATAACCGAGCGACGAATAGCCGGTGCCGAAGTCGTCCATGTTCAGGCGCACGCCGAGTTCTTTGAGCTGATTCATGGTCGTCAGCGCGCCATCGGTGTCGTTCAGCATCACGTTCTCGGTGATTTCCAGCTCCAGGCGGCTGGCCGGGAAACGCGTTTGCACCAGCACTTCGCGAACATCCTCGACCACATCGCTGAGGGCAAACTGCGCTGGCGAGAGGTTCACCGACAGCAGAATGTCAGACGGCCATTCCAGCGCAGTTTCGCAGGCTTCGCGCAGCACCCAGCGTCCCAGCGGCACGATCAGGTCGGTCTGCTCGGCCAGCGGAATGAACACGTCCGGCCCGAGCAAGCCTTGTGTCGGATGCTGCCAGCGCACCAGCGCTTCGACTGAAACGATGTGCTTTCCGTCGACCTTGTAGCGCGGCTGATAGTGCAACACGAACTCGTTGTGCTTGAGCGCATGGCGCAGGTCATCTTCCATTTGCCGGCGCGTCTGGATCTGATCGCTCATGTGTGCTTCGAAATAGCACCAGGTGTTCTTGCCTTCGGACTTGGCCTGATACAGGGCGATATCGGCGTAGCGGATCAGATCGCTGACGACGAAGCCGTGTCGACGACTCAGTGCGATGCCGACACTGGCGCCGATGTGCAGCGGATGTTGTTCATAATTGATCGGTTGATGCAGGCTGCCGATCAGCCGTGTGCAGAATTTGTCGATCTCGTTATGGCTGTCCATGCCGTTGAGCACCACGACGAATTCATCACCGCCGAGGCGGGCAACTAGGTCGTGCTCGCGGGTGCATTCACGCAGACGCGTGGCGACTTCCTGCAGCACCGCGTCGCCGGCCGGATGACCGAGGGAATCATTGATCGGTTTGAAATTGTCCAGATCGATCATCAGCAGCGACAGAGGCGGTGCGTGTTCCTTCAAGAGCAGCACTTCATCCAGATAGCGCGCCAGTTTGTTGCGGTTGGGCAGACCGGTCAGGGCGTCGTGCATCGACAGGTGCTGAATCTGCGCGTGGGCAGCGACTTCGTCGGTGATGTCGCTGGCGGTGCCGCGATAACCGACGACATCGTCCTTGTCGAAAATCGGCCGTGCCGAGAGCCGGCAATGGCGCGGCTGGCCGGAGTGATCGCGATAGGTGCAACGCAAATCGCCGGCGCTGTTTTCTTCGCTGAGTTTGCGCAGCCACAGCTCCAGAGGTGTGGTGTCGCAGGTCAATAATTCGCCGATGTCCTGGCCCAGCCACAGGGCTTGCGGGTAGCCGGTGACCTCGCTGAAGCGCGCCGACAGATAGGTCAGCGCCAAGTGACCATCGACTTCCCAGATCCAGTCCGACGCCGCTTCGGCCACGGCGCGAAAGCGTTCTTCACTGGCTTCGAGCGCATGATTGGCGGCTTCAAGGGCCTGATTCGACGCCTGCATGGCATGGATGCTGTTGTCGACGTATTGGGACGATCGCAAGGCGTGACGGAAGAAATAGGCGGTCAGCAGCATCAGCACCAGAAAGGTCGCGCCGAGCGGCGGCACCAGCGTCCACAACAATTGCTGGCCAGGTCGTTGCAAGTCGGCAACCAGGCTGTAGCCGGTGCTGTCGAGCGGCACGCTTGGTTGACCCTTCTCAATGGTGTCATCCGGGACCAGGGTCAGGTTCGTCAGACCATAACCGCTGCCGATCTTGCGCAGTTTGGTCGGAGTCAGCTTGTCGACGAACACCAGCACCGAGGTGTTTTTCAGTTCATCCAGCGGGCGCTCGTCGTTGGGAATGATCGCGGCAGCGGTGATCAGCGCCGGCCAGCCTTCGAACAGTGAATAACTGCTGATCGGCTTGGTCAGATCAGGCTGGCTCAGCACCTGCTCGACCAGCGCCGGGGCGGGCGCTTGCAGCACCGTGGCCACGTCGGTTTCAACCATCTGCCCGCGAATCACCGCGTACTTGGTGCGATTGCGATCAAGGACGAACACACCGTCGTAGCCATCGCTGGTGAACAGCGTCTTGCCCATGTTCTGTTCGGTGTAGGCCCAGTTGATGTCGATCGGCCCGCTCAAGGCCTCGTAAGCGCGGGTCCAGTAGGCATAACTGGTGATGTAGTTTTTCGACGCGGTGATGCGGTTTTCCACGGCGCGCACGGAATAGAACTGGTTCTGTTCCAGGTCTTTCGCGTCAAGGGTATTGGCGATGCCAAGTAATGTGCTGATCGCGGCGATAACGCCAGCGACGAACAAAGCGCCAACGGCGATGGCCAGGCGCCGGGTCACGGCGCGTTGCGGTGTTGGGATTGGCTGCGCAGGGAGAGTAACGACCATGTGCTCGTCCTTGATCCGGTGTCTTGTGAATCTAGAACAATGGCGAACGCACAATGTTCAGATTGTGTTATTGGTATCGCCTGGATTTTTTCAAAGTGTAGCGAATCCGTTGGAATTTCCAGCACCGCCGGCCGGCGGCGAATCCCGAAAGGGCGAGACTTCCCGCACAAAAACCGGATAATGGCCGCCATTCGTTTAGCCGTATTCTGGTAATCCCGCATGGAAATCAAGGTCAACTTTCTCGACAACCTTCGACTTGAAGCCAAGTTCGACGACTTCACGGTGATCGCCGATCAGCCCATCCGCTACAAAGGCGACGGCTCGGCACCGGGGCCGTTCGACTACTTCCTGGCGTCGTCGGCCTTGTGCGCGGCTTACTTCGTCAAGCTGTACTGCGACACCCGCAACATCCCGACGGAAAACATTCGCCTGTCGCAGAACAACATCGTCGACCCGGAAAACCGCTACAACCAGATCTTCAAGATTCAGGTCGAGTTGCCCGCCGATATCTCCGACAAGGATCGCCAGGGCATCCTGCGTTCCATCGACCGCTGCACGGTAAAGAAGGTGGTGCAGACCGGCCCCGAGTTCATTATCGAAGAAGTCGACAACCTCGACGCCGATGCCCAGGCCTTGTTGATGCCGCAGTCCGATTCCCAGGCGGGCACCTACATTGCCGGCAAGGACCTGCCGCTGGAACAGACCATCGCCAACATGTCGAAGATCCTCGCCGACCTCGGCATGAAGATCGAAATCGCCTCGTGGCGCAACATCGTGCCGAACGTCTGGTCGCTGCACATTCGCGATGCGCATTCGCCGATGTGCTTCACCAACGGCAAGGGCGCGACCAAGGAAGGCGCACTGGCTTCGGCGCTGGGCGAGTTCATCGAGCGCCTCAATTGCAACTTCTTCTATAACGACCAGTTCTGGGGCGAAGACATCGCCAATGCCGAATTCGTCCATTACCCGGATGAGAAATGGTTCAAGCCGGGGCCGAAGGACGAATTGCCGAGCGAGATTCTCGACGACTACACCCTCGGCATTTACAATCGCGACGGCGAACTGCGTGGCTCGCACCTGTACGACACCAACTCCGGCAACACCCAGCGCGGCATCTGCTCGCTGCCGTTCGTGCGCCAGTCGGACGGCGAAGTGGTGTACTTCCCGTCGAACCTGATCGAAAACCTCTACCTGAGCAACGGCATGAGTGCCGGCAACACCTTGGCCGAAGCGCAGGTGCAGTGCCTGTCGGAGATTTTCGAACGCGCGGTCAAACGCGAGATTCTCGAAGGCGAAATGGCCCTGCCGGACGTACCGCAAGAAGTGCTGGAGAAATACCCGAGCATCCTCGCCGGCATCAAAGGCCTGGAAGAGCAGGGCTTCCCGGTATTGGTCAAGGATGCCTCGTTGGGCGGTGAATTCCCGGTGATGTGCGTGACCCTGATGAACCCGCGCACCGGCGGCGTCTTCGCCTCGTTCGGCGCGCACCCGAGCCTGGAAGTCGCGCTGGAACGCAGCCTGACCGAACTCTTGCAGGGCCGCAGCTTCGAAGGCCTAAACGACTTGCCGCAGCCGACCTTTTCCGGGCAGGCAGTCACCGAGCCGAACAACTTCGTCGAGCACTTCATCGATTCCAGCGGCGTGGTGTCGTGGCGCTTCTTCAGCGCCAAACCAGACTTCGAATTCGTCGAGTGGGACTTCTCCGGCCAAGGCGAAAACTCCAATGCCGAAGAAGCAGCAACCCTGTTCGGCATCCTCGAAGACATGGGCAAGGAAGTCTACATGGCCGTCTACGAGCACATCGGCGCCAAGGCCTGCCGCATCCTGGTGCCAGATTACTCGGAGATCTACCCGATCGAAGACCTGATCTGGGACAACACGAACAAAGCCCTGCAATTTCGCGCCGACATTCTCAACCTGCACAACCTCAGCAAGGTGGGCCTGCGCAATCTGGTCCAGGGCCTGGAACGCAGCGAGCAGGATGACTACACCGATATCACCACGCTGATCGGCATCGAGTTCGACGACAACACTCCGTGGGGCAAATTGACGATTCTCGAACTGCGCCTGCTGATCTACCTCGCGCTGCAGAAGTTTGACGAGGCGAAGGATCTGGTCGAAGCGTTCCTGCAATACAACGACAACACCGTTGAGCGCGGCTTGTTTTATCAGGCTGTGAATGTGGTGCTGGAAATGGAGCTGGACGAGGATCTCGAGCTGGAAGACTACGAGGCCAACTTCCGTCGGATGTTTGGCGACGAACGCATGGATGCGGCGATTGGTTCGGTCAATGGCAGTGTGCGCTTTTACGGTTTGACGCCGACGAGCATGAAGCTGGAAGAGCTGGATCGGCATTTGCGCTTGATTGAGAGCTATAAGAAGCTGCATGCGGCGCGGGCGAATGCGACAACCTTGTCGCGTTGAGAGCAGGCGATCCAAATGTAGGAGCTGCCGAAGGCTGCGATCTTTTGACTTTGATTTTTTTTGACCAAAGCAAGATCAAAAGATCGCAGCCTTCGGCAGCTCCTACAGAGCGAGCCAAGCTCAGCGGCCATGCGCCGCATTGGCCAACTGCCCCGTATCCACACGCACAAACACCGAATCGCCCGCCGCCGTCAGCACTTCCCCTGCATACACCTCGCAAATCACTCGGGTCTTGCGCCCGACCTCACCTTCGACCCGCGCGCGCAAGAGCAGTGGTACGCCCATCGGTGTCGGTTTGATGAACTTGATCCCAAGGTTACCGGTGACGCAGTCGATGCGCGGCAGGCTGCCGGCTTCGCGGTTTTCTGCGCGGTAGTGCCAGGCCATGGCGGTCCAGTTGGAGTGACAGTCGACCAGCATGGCGATCAGCCCGCCGTAGACCAGATCCGGCCAGCCGCAGTATTGGGCTTCGGGCACGTGTTCGGCGATCACATGGCTGCCGTCTTCGTCCCAGCGACTTTTGACGTGCAGGCCGTGCGGGTTGCGGCCGCCGCAGCCGTAGCAAACGCCTTCGGGGGCGGCGAGGTCTTGCAGCGGGGTGTCGTGGCTGGACATGCTGTGGGTCATCCTGGAGTGGCGAGGCCGGACAGGCGCAAGCGGTTGCGGCCGCCGCGTTTGGACTCGTAGAGCGCGGCGTCGCCAAGTTCGATCAGCGCATCCAGACTGGCTGGTGGTTTGTCGAACAGGGCGCCGCCGATACTCAAGGTCACCGCAGCGGACGTGGGATAGGTGTGCGACGCCAGGGCCAGAAACTGTTCGCGCAAGGCATTGCCCAGTTCAAGGATAGCTTCGGGCGAGGCGTTGTTGAGCAACATCAAAAACTCATCGCCACCCAGGCGCGCGGTCAGCGCATTCGCCGGCAGCTGGGCGCGGATCATCTCGCTCAAGGCAATCAGCAAGCGGTCGCCGGCGATATGCCCGTACTGGTCGTTGACCAGTTTGAAGTTGTCGATATCGATCAACAGCAGCGCACCCGGTCTTTGCGCCGATACCCCGGCCAACAGGCGTGGCGTGCGTTTTTCCAGGGCGCGGCGGTTGTAGAGGGCGGTGAGCGGATCGCGCTCGGCGAGGCGGGCGATCTGCTTTTCCCGGCGATAACGCTCGGTGCCGGTCATCGACAGCGCAATCAACATGATCGCCATGGCGCCTTCGACCAGCGAGATCTGAATGATCTCGCCGCGAAACGCCGCCAGATCGATCAGCGTGCCGGGGATCACTACGGTCAGAGCCTTGGCCACATAAAAGATGCCGTGGCCGAGCAGCACATAGCGCAGTTGCACCGCGCCGACGCTCAATGACTTGCCGTGCGGACGCAGCAGCGAACTGGCCTTCAGCGTGGGGATGGCTACCAGCAGCGAGTTGGCCACCAGCATGGCCTTGGACCACAGCGGTCCGTCCGGCAACGTCAACATGATCAGCCACGTCGCGAAAATCAGATACCACGCCGGCGACAGTCGGGTCTGGGTGAAACGCGCCACGCCGAGCAGGAAAAAGAAATGTGCGGTCACCAGCAGGCCGTTGGCGAACCAGATGCCCAGCAGCAGAAAACCGCTGCTGCGCAGCAGAGCGAGGGTGGAACCGATGGTGATGGTGGCGAAACCGGCGCTCCAGAACAGTAGCGAAGGCTCACGGATGCTGCGCCATTCGACCGCCAGATACAGCGCGGCAGCGGCTGCGAGGGCGATCGTGATGGTCAGCATCGTTGGCGGGTCGAGCGGCATTTCCGGGCAAGCCTGTATGTATGGCAATAGGCCTGCGATTGTAAGCGTTTGGTCAGGTTTTTCGCAGGGGGCGCGTCGCCGGGCAGACCACTGGCGCTCCGGCGGTCACTCTTTCGGGCTTAGCCACGTGTCTACCACGCGGCGATCGAGCTCTTCCCAATAGGCCATGCCCAGCACTCGTGTGGTGTTGAGCCCGCGCAGGTAACCGCGCAGTTGCTGGGCAGTGTCGCGGATCAGTTGCGCATCGCGGGTGTTTTTGTCCAGCAGGATGCTTTCGTACTGCACCAGATATTCGGCCACGCGCTCGCGGAAATCGGGCAGCACGGCGTCACGGATCAGATCGAACGTTCTCAAGGCGAGACCCTCATCATTTTTCTTGGATGCATCCAGTGTGCATCAGTCTGCGCGACACGCAACTATTGCTGGAAGTAATAGTGACCATCAAGAAACGCAAGTTCTGCTTTGTCAGCGATCGGCGGAAAATCGCCTCCATCGAAGACGCAGCTCAAGGAAATTGCGCGATGAACATTCTGACTCGACTGGCAATGATCGCCCTGCTGATGGGCGGGGTGGTTACCGCACCGGCTTACGCAGACGACGCCCGGTCGTGTCACCTGCAACCCATCGCCGCCAGTGCCTCGGCGTTGCAGCATACGCAGACCGTTGGGGTGTTGTTGAGCGAAAACACACTGCAGAACCTGCAATATCTGGAGCGCTACCACGACATGGCGCTCAATGGCGCGAAAGATGCGCTGGATTCGCGAATTCGCGACGCCTTTGTTGGGAGCTCCGACCCGGAACTGGCGCTCGACTGGCTGGTGAGTTCGCTGCAGCAACAGTTCGTCTCGGTGACCGTTTACGACAATCTGGATGAGCTGCTTCAGGCCCATCCGGATGTGGTGGTCAAGCTCGATACCTTCAATCGCTTGCTGACCCAACGCAACAGTCTGGTCGAGGCGCGCTTCTCTGCACGGTTCTACGACGCCGACCTGCAATACATCGGCAAGGCCGAGGGGGCAATCGAGCAGGAGCTGCCTTCGGTCTGGGTGCATGACCGGGCGGCGCCGCAGATCGCGGCACAGATCAATCAGCAGCGTGATCTGCAACTCAATGCGCTGAAGCAATTCGATGTGTCGCTCAAGGCCCTGGTGGCGTCGAGCTGATTCTCCAAAAAATTGAATGGCAGCGGCGATCCCGTGAAGTCGAACCGTTGCCGGTTGAACCGAACCTTTATTTTCAGGATTACCCCGATGCGTCCTTTATTCGTGCCAGCCATGGCTTTTGTTTCCCTTTTGCTCGGCGGTTGTGCTTCGGCGCCGAACGATCCGACTCTGACGTTGCAGACCAGCAAGACGCCGGCGCAGTACGCCGATTGCGTGGTGCCGAAGTTGCAGGGCAGTGCGTTGAATCCGACGGTTTCGCAGAGTCAGCGCAGTTATCGGATTGTGGTGCCGAGCAAGGTGGCGGCGGACAACGTGCTGGAGGCGTACAAGGCGGGGAAGGGTGGCAAGGTGTTCATTTATGAGCGGCATTTGCTGGCGTCGAATCTGTTGCCTTCGAGTTTTGAGCGGGCGGCTCAGGAGTGCATTTGATCTGAGCGCCTGGATGGTTTTTTGATAGAGCTCCTTTGGTTGGCCGCAACCAACCAATTTTTTGGCCCCACACTGGTTTTCGGTTGTGGGGTTTTTTTTGTGGACTTGGCGGCCTTTGGGCCGACCATGCTCTTCGGGTTTTGGGTGTATATCCGTTTCTGCGGGTGTGACTGATTACGGTTCCGCTCTTACAGCGGGTCACTTTTTCAAACGCCAAAAAGTAACCAAAAGGCTGCGCCCTGACGTTCGGCCCGCTCGCTGGGGCTCGGGGTTCCTTCGCTCCGGGATCGATCCGGGCGCAGCGGCTCCGGTTTGCTTCGCTGCACCTCCTTGCGCTGTGTACGACTGCGTCGTACGGTCGCTGCGCTCCCACCCCCGGATCAATCCCTCCACTCAGCCTGCCGACGGGCTCCAGGATCAAAAGCTTTACTCGAGCTAACGCTCATCGTGTGTAGGAGCTGCCGAAGGCTGCGATCTTTTGCTTTTGCTTTTGCTTTTCTGTGGAAGCTGGCTTGCCAGCGAAGGCGGCCTGACAGCCGACCCGGTTCTCACTGAATGTACGCAATCAAACCTGTGGGAGCGAGCCTGCTCGCGAAAGCGGTATGTGCCGCGATTGCGAACAGCGCTCCGGAACCGGTTCACCCCGTCACACACCCAACCGGCACTTTTCCCGCAAACGTATCTACCAGACTCGCCACGACCATTTCCCCCATCCGCGTGCGTGTTTGAAGCGTGGCGCTGGCCCGATGCGGTTGCAGCACCACCTGTTCATTACCAAACAACGCCTCAGGCACATTCGGTTCATCGACAAACACATCCAGCCCAGCCCCGGCAATCTCGCCAGCCGCAAGCGCGGCCACCAGATCCGCCTCATTCACCAGTTTGCCCCGGGCGACGTTGACCAGATAACCGTCTTTACCCAGCGCTTGCAGCACTTGCGCGTCGATGATCGCTTCGCCCTTGTCCGCCGCAGCGGCGAGGATCAGGGCGTCGCTGTCGCGGGCCAGTTGTTTGAGGTCGGCGATGAAGGTGTGGGGGACGTCGCTCATTGGTTGCAGGTCGGTGTAGCTGATCGGGCAGCCGAAGGCGGCGGCGCGGGTGGCGATGGCGCGGCCGACGCGGCCCATGCCGACGATGCCGATGCGCATGCCTGAGACTTGCCGGGCCAGCGGCAGGGGCGCGAGTGGGGTCGGGCTTTGCGGCCATTGGCCGGAGCGGACGTAGCGGTCGCTGGTGCACAGGCCCCGACAGACCGAGATGAGCAGGCCGATCGCGAGGTCGGCGACGTCTTCGGTGAGGGCGCCGATGGTGGCGGTGACGCGGATGCCACGATCGCGGGCGTAGGCCAGATCGACGGCGTCGGTGCCGACGCCGTTGACCGCGACCACTTCCAGGTTCGGCAGTTGCGCCATCAGCGCCTGGCTGATGCCGGTGTGGCCACCGGTGATCACGCCGCGGATGTTGGCGCCGTGTTCTTTTATGTAGGCGGGTTTGTCCGCTTGCTGGAAGTAGCGGCGTACGCTGAACAGTTCGTCCAGACGTGCGTTGATTTCCGGGATCAGGATCGGGCTCAGTTGCAGGATTTCTGGCTTCATGGCTACCTCGTTACGCAATAAAAAGGCCGGCTCAACCGCGGCCGGCAAACGGCATGGCGCTGGCCATGACGGTCATGTTCAGGACGTTGGCCGACAGCGGCAGGCCGGCGATGTAGCGCACTGCATCGGCGACGTGTTTGACGTCGACCATCGGCTCGACGGCGATGCTGCCGTTGGCCTGGCGTACGCCTTTGGTCATGCGCACCGACATTTCCGTCAGGGCATTGCCGATGTCGATCTGGCTGCAGGCAATGTTGAATTCGCGGCCGTCCAGCGCCAGGGATTTGGTCAGGCCGAGCACGGCGTGTTTGCTCGCGGTGTAGGCGCTGCTGAACGGACGCGGCGTGTGTGCGGAAATCGAACCGTTGTTGATGATCCGCCCGCCCTGTGGCTGTTGTTTGCGCATCAGCCCGAAGGCGCCGCGAGCGCACAGGAAGACGCCGTTGAGGTTGGTGTCGATCACGTTGCGCCACTGCTCGAAGGTCAGCTCGTCCAGCGGCACGGCGGGGGCGTTGACGCCGGCGTTGTTGAAGACCACATCGAGGCGCCCGTAGACCTCGGCAATCGTCGCGAACAGCACGTCGACACTGGCCGGATCACGCACGTCGGTGGGTACCGCCAGCGCTTGATGACCCTGGCTCTGCGCCAGTTCGACCAGCGCTTGCAACGGCTCGGGCCGGCGTCCGGCGAGTACAAGGGTGAAACCGTCGGCCATCAGGCCCAGCGCCACGGCGCGGCCGATGCCACTGCCGGCGCCGGTGACCAGCGCGACTTTCAAAGGGGTCGTCATATTGTTGTTCTCCTTTTTTCTCAATCCGCTGGTATCAGGACCGTGGGCCGACGCGCATTTCCAGGTGGCCGATGCCGTCGATGCCGGCGTTGATCACGTCGCCGGGTTGCAGACTGTCAACGCCGGCGGGGCTGCCGGTCATGATCAGGTCGCCAGCGCGCAGGGCCACGGATTGCGAGATGCGGCTGATCACTTCGCTGACCGACCAGATCTGGCTGTCGAGGTTGTCGCGCTGGCGTTCTTCGCCGTTGACGTTCAGCCACAACTCGCCTTCGGGATGGCCGCAGCGGCTCACCGGGACCACGGCGGTCATCGGCGCGGCGCCGTCGAACACCTTGGCGCCTTCCCACGGCAGGCCGTTGCTCTTGGCCGCGCGTTGCACATCGCGGCGGGTCAGGTCGAGGCCGGCGGCGTAGCCCCACACGTAGGCGAGCGCTTGATCCTCGGGGATATTGGCGCCGCCTTCACCGATGGCGACGACCAGTTCGATTTCGTGAACGAAGTCCTCGCACACTGTTGGGAAGGCGACGTCGCCGACGGCATCGACCACGCAGCTCGGCGGTTTCATGAAAAACACCGGCGGCTGGCGCGACTGGCCTTGAGTGTCCGGCCATGGGTAGTTGCGGCCGACACAGAACACCCGGCCGACCGGGAAGCGTTGCTCGGTGCCGAGTACCGGCAAGGTCACGGGCAGATCCGGGGTAAAGACGTATTCAGTCATGTTCATCCTGCGGGTCATCCTGTTTGAAAGGGCAGCGTACGGCGGCTGGCGTCGGCGAAGTTGGACGAAAGCCGCCTGCGTTTGGACAAATCCGGTTTTTTGAGCTCAGCGCACCTTCAGTTCGATGCGATACAGGCGCCCGAGCAGCAACGAGTAGGAGAGCGTGCCGATCAGCGCCACGCCGCCAATGAACCAGAAGGCATAGGCGAAGGTGCCGGTGGCGTGAACGATGGCGCCGATCACGATCGGCGTGACGATGCCGCCGATGTTCGCGGCGAGGCTGGTAATGCCACCAGTGAGGCCGATCAGCTCTTTCGGCGCCACTTCCGAGACGGCCGCCCACGACGAAGATGCGATGCCTTGGGCGAAGAAGGCGATGGTCAACACGGCGATGCAGATCAGGTTGGAGTCGGTGAAGTTCACCAGCACGATCGACATGCCCAGCATCGAACCGACCACCAGCGGCAGCTTGCGCGCAAACGACATCGAGTAGCCGCGACGGATCAGCAGGTCGGAAACGATGCCGGCCAGCAGAATCCCCACGGTGGCACCGACGAAGGGCAGCACGGCGAAGATCCCGGCCTTGATCATGGTCAGTTTGCGTTCTTCGATCAGGTAGGTCGGGAACCAGGTGAGGAAAAAGTACAGCGCAGAGGTGCTGGCGAACTTGCCGATGCAGATCGCCCAGATCTGCCGATAGCTGAACAGCTCGGCAATCTGCCGCCAGTTGAAACGGGTGCGCTCCTGGCTGCTCTTGACCAGACCGCCGCCGGTTTCGATGTACTTCAATTCTTCCTGGCTGACTTTTTTGCAGTTCAGCGGATCGCGATACAGGTACAGCCACAGCACACCGAAGACGATGCCGAGTGCGCCGGTGCTGTAGAACACGTGGCGCCAGTCAAAAGTGGTCGCCAGCCACAGCAGCGCGCCGGTGAACAGCGCCGTGCCGAGGTACTGACCGCACACGTAAATGCTGCTGGCCATCCCGCGTTCCCGCGCCGGGAACCACACCGTCACGGCGCGGCTGTTGGCCGGGAAAGCCGGAGCTTCCATGGCGCCGACTGCCAGCCGCAGGCCGAACAGCGAGGCAAAACCCGTGGCGAAACCCTGGCAAACGGTGACGGTCGACCAGCTGATCAGCGATACGCCGTAGGTGAAGCGCGAGCCAAACCGGTCAGCGATAAACCCCGCCGGCACCAGCGCCAGCGCATAGGTCCAGGCGAAGGCGGAGAAAATCAGACCCATCTCGATCTTGTCCAGACCCAGATCCTTGGCCATGAACGGCGCGGCGATCGAGATGTTCACCCGGTCGATGTAATTGATGATCGTCGCGATCAGCAGCAACGACAGCATGAACCAGCGCCGCCGGGTAGGCAGACGCTGCGCCGAAACGGCATCGCGTGCGCCGGCTATCACCGGCGGCACAGTGGCACTGGAGGAATGGGAGTTGGACATGCGGAGACCTCGTTATTGTTAGAAGAGTCGAGATTTTTCGAGCAGCCGATGCCGTTGCCCGCAACGTGTGGGGCAAGGCAATCGAACGGGTTGCAGCGCGGGTTTCAGACGTTCAGGAACGTCTTTGTGCAATTGACTTCAAGGGGAGGTCGGGCGGGGCGGCGAGGGGAAATAGCAGGATCATGACGTGCGCACCTTTGATTGTTTTTGAAAGAGGTTGGGCTGCGTTGATCATTACAGTGGTCGTACAACGTTTCTAAATCAACCGGCGGGTTAGAACGTTTTTTCTTGAAAAAAGCGGATTTGGCGAGAGTGTCCAAAAAGATAAATACGTTAAGTTTTAATAATTGGAATTAGAAAGATCACCTAATCTATTGAATTAAATACCTTTGCTTTGAGAATTAGCTATTTGTGCTTTTGGACACGCGCTTTCGGCACCCATCATCAGAAAACAACTGCAAACGCCGTCGTCATCGTATGACTCATTGCCGACCACCGCTCAACCCTGCAAGATGACAAGCGCCACCTCACTGCCCGGAGGACCTCCTACCCATGTCTTCACCCAGCCGTATTCCGACCTACGTCATGCAGCAACGCAGCGAATTGACCGATTTCTACATTCGCGACAAAAAGGGCCGACGCGCCGAAACCGCTCCTCACCGGCATGAGTACTTCCAGATCCAGATCAACCTCGGTGGCGACACCGTGCAGCACATCGGCAGCGTGCAGCGGCCATTTCCGCGCAACACCCTGGCGTTCATCCTGCCGCATCGGGTACATGTGATTCCGCATCCCGAGGACAGCAATTTCATCGTCATCAATTTTTCCCAGACGTTTCTCTTGCCGCATCTACAGTGCGACCCGATGGATCTGGAAGAAGTGTCGATCCTGCTCGCGCCTGAACTGTCGCCGTTCCGCTTTCAGGAACACCTGGATTTCATTTTGGACGATGAGGATTTCGCTCAAGTCTGCGGTTTGATCGAGCAGATGCGCGCACTTGATGAGAACCGTCAGTTCGGCACGCGGGAAATGCTCAAGGGGCTCTTGCTGCAGATGATCGGCAGCGTGTGTTTTCTCTATGCCGAGCCGCTCAAGCGCCTGGCGGAAGAGAATGCTGCCGAGAACAGCCGTCGCGACGCCTTGAGCCGAATGTTCGAGTACTTGCGGAAGAACATCGCCGATCCTGATCTCAACCTGATCAAAGTCGCTGCTGCGACCTATCTGTCACCGACTTACCTGACGCACTGGCTGCGCAAGGAAATCGGCAAGACCTTCACCGAGCTGGTGCTGGAACGGCGCATGCACGCGGCGCGCAATTTCCTCCTCAACAGCACGCGCTCGGTGGGCGAAGTGGCGCGGTTGTGCGGGTTCGCCGATGAGGCTTATTTCTCCCGGCGATTTCGCCAGATTCATGGCCAGCCGCCGGGCCAGTTCCGTCGCCGCCAGCTCAACCCGGACACGCCGCAGACTCCCCTGAATACTTAGAACGGCGCTCAGACCCACTTGAAGCGCGCAGGGAAGCGCGCCACGAAGCAGGTGCCCGCTTCACGGTCGGACGTCACGCTCAAGGTGCCGTTGTGCGCATTGGCAATCTGCCCGGCGATGTACAGGCCCAATCCCAACCCTTCATGACGCTGGCCTGCTTCGGAACGCGAGAACGGTTCGAACAGCAGCGGCATCAGCGCAGGCGGGATCGGCGTGCCCTGGTTGGTCAGCGAGATAACGATTTCGTCGCCCTCGGCACAGGCCTTGAGCACGATCGGTTCGGCGATGGAACCGTGGGTGACCGCGTTGCCCAGCAGATTCGACAACAACTGACTGATGCGCAGCGGGTCGCAATAGACGCCGGCCGGCACCTCAAGCGCGGCAACAAACCTCGCCTGCGGGTACGCCACCTGGATTTCTTCGAGGGTCTGGCGCAGCGTTTGCTGTAAATCATCGACCAGTTTGCGCTGCACCGGGATGCCACTGCCGAGCCGGCCGCGGGCAAAGTCGAGGATGTTTTCGATCAGCACGCCCATGCGCACTGAGCTGGTACGGATCGCCGACAGTAGCGTGCGCGAACGCTTGTCCTCGGCTTTGCTTTGTAAAAGGTCGGCGCTCATGCGAATGGCGCTGAGCGGCGTGCGCAAGTCATGGCCCAGTACGGCTATGAATTGCTCGCGCAGACGGCCCAATTCATTGGCATCGGCCAACGCGGTTTTGGTCGCGTGCAAATGGCCTTGGGTATCCAGGCTCATCGCAATCAATTGGGCGAACAGGGTGAGGGTTTTCTCGACGGCCGGATCATCTAGGTTCGCCGGGACCGAATCAATGGCGCAGAGTGTGCCGAAAAACTCGCCATCGGCCTTGATGATCGGAATGGAAATGTAGCTTTCCAGGCCGTAGGTTTTCGGCGTGTGATGCGTGGAGAACACCGGATGTTGGCTGGCATGGCCGAAGATCACCGGCTGATGATGCTGACGGATTTCATGACAGATGGTCGATTCGAGCACCAGCTCGCCGCCGGGTAATAATCCGAAGTCGATCGAGTCATCAACGGCGCAGGCAATCCATTTGCTCTCGGTAACCCGTGCAACCGCTGCGAAGCGCATGCCGGTGATGTGCTTGACCATGCTCAGGATCACTGGCACAGCGTCAATGCTGCCAATGGCTTCGAGGTCGGAAGTGAAATCTGTCTGGGACATGGCCGGTGCTTCGCGATAGTGTCGCCAGAGACTATCGGTAATTCCCGGCCATGCCTAATGAACATGCAAAAAAGGCCGCCGGGAAAGTCCCGGCGCCCTTGGTGTTACAGGCTGAACGCTATCGACTCAGAACTTGTACTTCGCGGTCATCATGTAGCTGCGCGGGGTGCCGTAGTTGTCGGTCGAGCCCCAGGTCACGTCGGTGCCGATGGAGGAGTAGTACTTGCGATCGAAGATGTTGTTGGCGTTGACCTGCAGGTCGAGGTGCTTGTTGACCTCGTAACCGGCCATCAAGTCGGTGGTCGCATAGCCACCCTGTTGCAGGCGGTAGCTGCTGCCATTGGCCAGAGCGATGTCGTTGTACATGCGGCTCTGCCAGTAGATGTTGCCGCCCACGCGCAGTTTTTCCAGCGGGCCTTTGAAGCGGTAGACGGTGGAGACCTTGAACAGGTGCTCCGGCATATCGGTGTCGAACTTCTGATTATTGTTGGCCGGGTTTTCGTCCTTGATGTAGTGGGCTCGGGTGTAGGTGTAGCCGGCGCCGACTTGCCATTGCTCGGTCAGTGCACCCTGCAGTTCCATGTCAACGCCTTGAGCGCGGACTTTGCCGGAGGTTTCGTAGCAGGTCAGTTCCGGGCAGCCGAGCTGCGTCGCTGCCTGGGTGGCGCGGTTGGTCTGGTCCATCTGGAACACCGCGAGGCTGCCGTTCAGCGCTCCGTCGAAATACTCGCCCTTGATGCCGACTTCATAGTTTTCACCAACGATCGGCTCCAGCACTTTGCCGCCGAGGTCCTTCTGGGTTTGCGGGGTGAAGATGTCGGTGTAGCTGGCGTAGACCGAGTGATGGTCGTCGAGTTTGTAGATCAGGCCAGCGTAACGGGTCAGGTTGCGCGTGACCTTGAAGTCGCCGTCGGCACTGCGATCGTCGTAGTCGTACCAGTCCAGGCGGCTGCCGAGGATCAGCGTCAGCGGGTCGGCCAGGCTCAAGCGCGTGGTCAGGTAAACCGCATCCTGGGTGGTGACGTTGCGCGACTTGCCGCTACGGACGAAGTCAGGCTTGGGCGCGGCGATCGGCAGGCCGGTGTCGTAGGGCGAGTATTCCCTGGTGGTGGCGTCGTACACGCGATTGCTCGCGCCGACCACCAATTCGTGGGTGCGGCCGAAGGCTTCGAACGGGCCGCTGGCGAAACCGTCAAAGGCGCGTTGCTTGTCGGTGTGATGCGACTGGTAGGCGGTGGTTTCCAGCGGGCCGTTGTAGCGCGACAGGTACGTGCCGGAAAATTCGCCCTCGAGTGTCGACGTCGAGCCGCCGAGGTGCAGTTTCCAGTCGTTGTCGAAACGGTGTTCGACTTCACCGAACACGGTGTCGACTTGCAGCTTGCGGTTTTCCCAATCGGTGCCCGGGTAGGTGGAGCGGGGCAGGTCGAGGTGGTGGCCGTTTTCGCCGATCGGCAGGCCGCCCCAGAAATAGTTGGTCTGATCGTTTTGCCGCGAGAAGCCGAGGGTCGCGGTGGTGCTGTCGCTCAGGTCCGCTTCACCGATGGCATAAAACAGGCCGTGATCATTTTCTTCCTTGTCGCGGAAACTGTCCGCGCCCTGATAAGAAGTCACCACCCGGCCACGCAGGGTGCCGCTTTCGTTCAGGGGACTGGAGGCATCGACTTCGCCACGGTAGTCATCCCAACTGCCGGCGGCACCGGTGAGGGTTACGCGCTGATCGGCGGTCGGACGCTTGCGGACCATGTTGATCGCCGCCGACGGATTGCCGGCACCGGTGACCAGGCCGGTTGCGCCACGGACGATTTCCACTCGGTCGAACATCGCCAGGTTCGGTTGCACTGCCAAAGTGAATGGCGAATACGAGCTGGGCAGGCCGTCGTACATGATGTTATCGATGTCGAAACCGCGCGCCTTGTAAGTCTGCCGGCCCGGGCCGCTGGCCTCGCTGAGGAACAACCCCGGCGTGCCGCGCACCACATCGTTGACGCTGGTCATGTTCTGATCGTCCATGCGCTGGCGAGTGATCACTGTCACCGCCTGCGGCGTTTCGCGCATGGTCAGCGACAGCTTGGTCGCGGTCTGCATCGGGCCGGTGGTGTAGGACTGCGAGTCTTCGGTGGTGCTGCTCATCTGCGTGGCGCCGATTTCGGTCGCTTGCAGTTCCAGCGGGCCATTGGCGGGCGCAGTCGAGGCAGCTTCCTCCGCCAGCACAGGTGCGATGCTGGCCATGCCGATGGCGATTGCGAGGAGGTTAGGTGAAAGGTTCGAACGGCGGTGGATCGTGTGAAACGACATCTATCTGCTTCCCCAGATTACCCAAACGAAACTGATGCGAGTGCATGTAAGAATTATTCGCATTAGTATGTAGGAAGTTTCCGAGGGAATAAACCCGTACGGGTCAGTTAGTTAATGATTTTTTCACAATTGGATTTGATGGCCTCCGCAAGCAAATGTGGGAGCGGGCTTGCTCGCGAAAGGGTTGGGTCAGACAACACGTTGGTTGAATGATCCACCGCATTCGCGAGCAAGCCCGCTCCCACATTTTTGCCCGGTGGTCGGTCAGACAGACCGCGTCTGGTTCAATTCAGATCTTCTGCCGAATGCCGCTCCGGCACCTGACTGTCTTCATCACCCCAGGTGCGGTTCACCCGTTGCCCACGCATGACCGCCGGCCGCTTGGCGATTTCTTCGGCCCAGCGCTGCACGTGGGTGTACTCATGCGCCGCGAGAAACTCCGCCGCCGAGTAAACATTGTTGCGCACCAGTTGCCCGTACCAGGGCCACACGGCGATATCAGCGATGGTGTACTCGTCGCCCGCCAGATAGGTGTTGTCGGCGAGACGGCGGTTGAGCACATCCAGTTGCCGTTTGGCTTCCATGGTGAAGCGGTTGATCGGGTATTCGAGTTTATCCGGCGCATACGCGTAGAAGTGCCCGAAGCCACCACCCAGATACGGCGCCGAGCCCATTTGCCAGAACAGCCAGTTGAGGGTTTCGGTGCGACCGGCCGGATCCTTGGGCAGCAAGGCATCAAACTTTTCCGCGAGATAGAGCAGGATCGAGCCGGACTCGAACACCCGGATCGGCGGCTCGACACTGCGATCCAGCAGCGCCGGGATTTTCGAGTTCGGATTGACCTCGACAAAGCCGCTGGAGAACTGATCGCCCTCGCCAATGCGGATCAGCCAGGCGTCGTATTCGGCCTCGCTGTGCCCGAGCGCGAGCAACTCTTCGAGCATGATCGTGACCTTGACGCCATTGGGCGTGGCCAGCGAATACAGCTGCAACGGATGCTTGCCGACCGGCAGCTCTTTGTCATGAGTCGGCCCGGCAACCGGGCGGTTGATGCTGGCGAAGTGGCCGCCGGACGGGGCTTCGTGTTTCCAGACCTTGGGCGGAACGTAAGACGCATTGCTCATGAAACGGACCTCGTCGATGCTGGGAGAGAACAGATGGACACCGTAGGGAAAAATTCCGCCGGGTGCCAGCGGTGAGTGCGGTTATTCATATCGAATGATGCAAACCGATCCGCCGTCTTCGCGAGCAGGCTCGCTCCCACAGGGGTATGTATTGGACAGAGAGACAGGGTTCACCCGAATTCAGTGTGGGAGCGAGCCTGCTCGCGAAAGCGTCGCCAGCGTCGCCAGGGTCGCCGCGCCTAACGGCTCCAATATTGCCCAACAGCACCCCCGACTCCCTGCACCGGATCTGTCTCAGGAAACGCCAGCCCCACGATCCGCGCCAACTGCGCATCACTCGGCGCGGCGCGGCAAATATCCGCCTGCTGCCCCGGCGGATAAGCACCCACCACGAGAAAATCCTTGCTCGATCCCAGATTGCAGTGCCCGGTCCCGGCCGGCAGCAGCAACACATCGCCGGCACTGACGTCGACAATTTGCCCGTCAGGCCCGCCCAACATCAACCGCGCTTGACCCGCCGCCACGCCAAGCACTTCATGGCCTTCGGTGTGGTAGTGGTGATAGTCGTAAATCCCGTAGCGCCACTGCGCCGGCCAGCCATTGGCGCCGAACGTCTGCTCGAAGCGCGCCGCCGGGTCGTCGCCCTCGATGGCCACCGCGCCGCGATAGATCAGCACCGGCAAACGCGGATTGTTCGGTACCCAGTCATGGCGTTCGAGCAGCAGGGTTTGCACTTCAGTCATGGCCCATCCTCCTTAGATCATTTCTCAATCGACCACAGAGCAGGGCGCACGCCTCAAAAATCATTGCCGCGCAAACACGGCGCCGAAGTTGATGCCCGGACAATCCAGCGAAACTTCACTGCGCAACGGGCTGTCCAGACCCTTACATGTCCATGCACCGGCCAATGGCGAGGAACGAGATGACGATGACAGTAGGGGATTTTCTGGTTGAACGGCTCAGCGAATGGGGCGTGACGCGGATTTTTGGCTATCCGGGCGATGGCATCAACGGCGTGTTCGGTGCCATGAGTCGGGCCAAAGGCAAGATCGAATTCGTTCAGGCACGGCACGAGGAAATGGCTGCATTCATGGCTTCGGCCCACGCCAAGTTCACCGGCGAGCTGGGCGTGTGCATCGCCACCTCCGGCCCCGGCGCTTCGCACTTGATCACCGGCCTCTACGACGCGCGCATGGACCATATGCCAGTGCTCGCCATTGTCGGTCAGCAGGCACGCACGGCGCTGGGCAGCCACTACCAGCAGGAGCTTGATCTGGTATCGATGTTCAAGGACGTCGCCGGTGCGTTTGTGCAGCAGGCCTCGGCGCCGTCGCAGGTGCGTCATCTGCTTGATCGTGCGGTGCGTACTGCGGTAGGCGAGCGCCGCGTCACCGCACTGATTCTGCCCAACGATTTGCAGGATCTGCCCTACGAGCAACCGGCGCGCGCCCATGGCACCGCGCATTCCGGCGTCGGTTACAGCAAGCCGAAAGTCGTGCCTTATGAAAGCGATCTGCAACGCGCCGCCGAGGTCCTCAACAGCGGCGAGAAAATCGCGATTCTGGTCGGCGCAGGCGCGCTGGAGGCGACTGATCAAGTCATCGCCGTGGCGGAAAAACTCGGCGCCGGTGTCGCCAAAGCGCTGCTGGGCAAAGCCGCATTGCCCGACGATTTGCAGTGGGTGACCGGCAGCATCGGCCTGCTCGGCACCGAGCCCAGCTATAAGCTGATGAGCGAGTGCGACACCTTGTTGATGATCGGTTCGGGCTTCCCGTATTCCGAGTTTCTGCCCAAGGAAGGCCAGGCGCGCGGGGTGCAAATCGACTTGCAGCCGGACATGCTCAGCCTGCGTTATCCGATGGAGGTCAATCTGGTCGGCGATTCAGCAGAAACTCTCGCCGCGTTGCTGCCGCTGCTGGAACAGAAAACCTCGAATAAATGGCGCAAGAAGATCGAAGGCTGGCGCAGCACTTGGGAGAAAACCCTGGAAAGACGCGCGATGGCCAAAGCCGATCCGGTCAACCCGCAACGGGTGGTCTATGAGTTGTCACCGCGTTTGCCCGAGCAGGCGATTATCACCAGCGATTCCGGCTCCTGCGCCAACTGGTTCGCCCGTGACCTGAAAATCCGTCGCGGCATGAAGTGCTCGTTGTCCGGTGGCCTGGCTTCGATGGGCGCGGCGGTGCCCTATGCGATCGCAGCGAAATTCGCCTTTCCCGAGCGTCCGGTCATCGCCCTGGTCGGCGACGGCGCGATGCAGATGAACAACATGGCCGAGCTGATCACCGTCGCCAAATACTGGCGCCAATGGCAGAGCCCGAAATGGATCTGCGCGGTATTCAACAACGAAGACCTCAATCAGGTCACTTGGGAGCAGCGGGTGATGGAGGGGGATCCGAAGTTCGAGGCGTCGCAAAGCATTCCCGACGTGCCGTATCACCTGTTCGCGATTTCCATTGGCCTGAAGGGAATCTTCGTTGATCGTGAAGAAGAGGTGGCGGCGGCCTGGGAACAGGCGCTTGCCTCGGAAGTACCGGTGCTGATCGAGTTCAAGACCGACCCCAACGTGCCGCCGCTTCCGCCGCACATCAAGCTTGAGCAAGCGAAGAAATTCGCCACGACCCTGCTCAAAGGCGATCCGGACGAAGCCGGGGTGATCGTGCAGACTGCCAAGCAGGTGCTGGGCGCCGTGTTGCCCGGGAAGAAGTGAAGGTGTGCGCTTGAACGCGCCATCGATCTACATCGGTTGCGCCGGCTGGAGTCTCGCTCGCGAGCACTGGCCGGCATTCCCCGCCGATGGCTCGCACCTGCAACGCTACGCCGCGCGCTTCAACTGTGTGGAGATCAACAGCTCGTTCTACCGTCCGCATCGGCGCCAGACCTACGAGCGCTGGGCCGACACGGTGGCGCCGGACTTTCGCTTCGCAGTCAAAGTGCCGAAGCTCATCACTCATGAGCAACGGCTGGCGGACAGCGCAGCTGCCCTTGATGAGTTTCTCGGACAGTGCCAAGGCTTGGGTGATCGACTGGGCTGCCTGCTGGTGCAACTGCCACCGAAACTGGCCTTTGAGGCGCCGGTCGCCGAGGCGTTTTTTCGTGCCCTGCGCGAGCGGTTCAAAGGCAGTGTGGTGCTGGAGCCACGACACCAATCGTGGGTTGAGGCTGAGGCAATGCTGGTGGATCTGCAGATTGCGCAAGCGGTGGTCGATCCCTCGCGGATCAGCACCGACACCGCGCCGGGTGGCTGGCAAGGTCTGCAGTATTGGCGCCTACACGGCTCGCCACGGATTTATCACAGCGCTTATGAAGCGGCCTATCTGCAACAGCTTGCTCAGAACCTGCGGCGCGCCAGGGCCGACGGCGAAGACATCTGGTGCATCTTCGATAACACCGCCAGCGGTGCCGCCACAGCCGATGCGCTGGCTTTGAAGGCGTTGATCGAAGGCGTTGAAGGCTGAACGACGACGCTCTCGCCACCCACACAAACGATCCGGCTACAGGTAAACTCCGCGCACTTTTTCAAGGAGTTCACATGAGTTACTACCAGCCGGGCATTCTCGCCACCCTGTTCCTGCGCAAGCACGTCATCTGTTTTTCGCCCTGGCGTCGGTTGAAGCCTTGCCGCAAGCGATCGACAGCCTGCTGATGCTGGTGGATGGCAAGTCGGCGGTGCTCGGTTTTGGTGAGTCGTTGACCAAGGCGCTGAATGTCGAAGTCGCCGGCCTGCGCAGCTTCCCGGCGCTGACTGGCGTCGGCGTGAACAACCCGTCGACCCAGCACGCCCTGTGGATCTGGTTGCACGGTGTCGACCGGGGTGAGCTGCTGAATCGTTGCAACGCTATCGAAGCCGCGCTGGCCCCGGCCTTGCGTCTGGTCGAGATGCAGGAAGCCTTCCGCCACATGGACGGCCACGACCTAACCGGTTACGAGGACGGCACGGAAAACCCCCACGATGACGCCGCTGTCGCCGCCGCGCTGCTGAGCTCAGGCGCTGACGGGCTGGTCGGTGGCAGCTTCGCCGCGATCCAGCAATGGCAGCACGACCTCAAGGGTTTTCATCGCCTGTCTGCCGGCGCCAAGGACGACATCATGGGACGGCGCTTGAGCGATAACGAAGAAATCGACGACGCGCCAATCTCCGCCCACGTCAAACGCACCGCGCAGGAGAGCTTCGCGCCGGAAGCGTTCGTCGTGCGCCGCTCGATGCCGTGGATCGAAGGCGATCGTGCCGGTTTGATGTTCCTCGCTTTCGGTTTCTCCCTCGATGCCTTCGAAGCACAGCTGCGGCGCATGAGCGGCCTGGAGGACGGTATCGCCGATGGCCTGTACCAGATCAGCCGACCGATCACCGGCGGTTACTACTGGTGTCCGCCACTCAAGGACGGACGCCTTGATTTGCGCGCGTTGCGCATCGGCTGAGGACTGAATATGAATGTGGTGCGCTGGGGCATGATCGGTTGCGGCAGCGTCGCTGAACGCAAGAGCGGGCCGGCTTTCTACAAGGCCCCGGGTTCGGCGCTGGTCGCGGTGATGGGGCGACGCCTCGAAGCCGTCACCGATTACGCTTCGCGTCACGGTATCAGCCGCGTCTACACCGATGTCGATGCACTGATCAACGATCCCGAAGTGGACGCGGTGTACATCGCCACGCCACCCGACAGCCACCACGCCTACAGCCTGAAAGTCGCCGCCGCCGGCAAGCATTGCTGCGTGGAAAAGCCCATGGCGCTCAACGCCGGACAAAGCCGCGCGATGCAGCAAGCGTTTGCCGCAGCCGGTCTGCACTTGTTCGTTTCGTATTACCGCCGCTCGCTGCCGCGTTTTGCCCAGGTTCGGCAATGGCTGGAGCAGGGGCGCATAGGTGACGTCCGCCACCTGAGCTGGACGCTGACCAAAGCGCCGTCACTCGTGGATCTCGAAGGGCGCGATAATTGGCGCACTGATCCGGCGGTGGCGGGCGGCGGCTACTTTGCCGATCTGGCCAGCCATGGTTTGGACCTGTTTCAGTATCTGCTTGGCGACATCGTCGAAGTCGCTGGTTTCACTTCGCATCAGGCGGGTTTGTACGCGGCGGAAGATGCGGTCAGCGCCACTTGGCGGTTCGCCTCCGGGGCGCTGGGCATGGGCTGCTGGAACTTTGTTGCGGACCGCCGTGAGGATCGCGTCGAGATCATCGGCAGCAAAGGGCGCATCGGTTTTTCCGTGTTTGACGAGCATCCGGTGCAGTTGGATGCCGATGAGCAACTCAGCCTGGAGATTGCCCATCACGAGCATATCCAGTGGCATCACGTGCTGGCGATGAATGCGCATATTCGGGGTGAATCCGACCATCCTGCCGTGGCCGAGCAAGCCGTCAAGACCGACTGGGTCATGGACCGGATCCTCAGACGCTGAATAGCTCACAATCCCCTGTGGGAGCGAGCCTGCTCGCGAAAGCGGTGTGTCAGTCACGGAGGTATTGACTGACAGAATGCTTTCGCGAGCAGGCTCGCTCCCACAGGTCTTCCGGCGCAACGCGCATCTAAGGTTATGCCCAAACAATATTTCTCAACCTCGTCATAACGTCTCTAAGATCACGTCATAACTCGTTATAACAAGTGATCCCGCGATGACCGATAACGTTCTCTCCCTCAGTAGCGTTCCGCTGCACACCCAACTGCGTGATGTCCTGCGTGCGCGGATTCTCGACGGTGAATACCCGCAAGACAGCCAGATGCCTTCCGAAAGCGAGCTGGGTGCGCTGTTCAAAGTCAGCCGCATCACCGTGCGCCAGGCGCTGGGCGATCTGCAAAAGGAAGGGCTGATCTTCAAGATCCACGGCAAGGGCACCTTCGTCGCCAAGCCGAAAACCTTTCAGAACGTCAGCAGCCTGCAAGGCCTTGCCGAGTCGATGACCGGGCGCGGCTATGAGGTGATCAACCGCCTGCGCAGTTTCAGATTCATTCCGGCCGACAAGCGTGTGGCCGAGCGCCTGCAGGTGGTTGAAGGCGAGATCGTCGCGCAGATCAAACGCGTACGGCTGATCAATCGCGAGCCGATCTCGCTGGAAATCACCTACCTGCCCAAAGCGGTCGGCGAACGGCTAGAGAAGGCCGATCTGGTCACTCGCGACATCTTTCTGATTCTGGAAAACGATTGCGGCATCGCCCTCGGCCACGCCGATCTGGCCATCGACGCGGTACTGGCCGACAGCGATCTGACCCAGGCGCTCAACGTCGAAGCCGGATCGCCGATCATGCGCATCGAGCGTCTGACCCACGATGCGCAAGGCCAGCCGCTGGACTTCGAACACCTTTATTACCGTGGCGATGCGTTCCAGTACCGCCTGCGGATCGACCGGCAAAAAGGGGAGCAGGCATGACCCGCAACGTTCTAGAACAGGAATACGACATCGTCGTGATTGGCGGCGGTACGGCCGGGCCGATGGCGGCGATCAAGGCCAAAGAGAAGAACCGCGATTTGCGCGTATTGCTGGTCGACAAGGCCAACGTCAAACGCAGCGGCGCGATCAGCATGGGCATGGACGGCCTGAACAACGCGATCATCCCCGGCCACTCGACGCCGGAGCAATACACCAAGGAAATCACCATCGCCAACGACGGCATCGTCAATCAGGCTGCGGTGTATGCCTATGCGACGCACAGTTTTGAAACCATCGAACAACTCGACCGCTGGGGCGTGAAATTCGAGAAAGACGAAACCGGTGACTACGCGGTGAAAAAGGTCCACCACATGGGCGCCTATGTACTGCCAATGCCGGAAGGGCACGACATCAAGAAAGTTCTGTATCGGCAGTTGAAACGTGCGCGGGTGAGCATTACCAATCGCCTGGTCTGCACGCGTTTGCTGACTGACGAGGAGGGCGCGGTCAACGGTGTGATGGGCTTCGATTGCCGCACCGCCGACTTCCATGTGATCAAGGCCAAAGCGGTGATTCTCGCCTGCGGCGCGGCCGGACGCCTGGGTCTGCCGTCGTCGGGCTACCTGATGGGCACCTACGAAAACCCGACCAATGCGGGTGACGGCTACGCGATGGCGTATCACGCCGGCGCTGAGCTGGCCAATCTCGAGTGCTTCCAGATCAATCCGTTGATCAAGGATTACAACGGCCCGGCCTGCGCCTACGTCACCGGCCCGCTGGGGGGCTACACCGCCAATAACAAGGGCGAACGCTTCATCGAGTGCGACTACTGGAGCGGACAGATGATGTGGGAGTTCCATCAGGAACTGGAGAGCGGCAACGGTCCGGTGTTCCTCAAACTCGATCACCTGGCCGAGGAAACCATCCAGAACATCGAGGAAATCCTGCACAGCAACGAGCGCCCGAGCCGTGGCCAGTTCCACGCCAACCGTGGCACCGACTACCGCACGCAGATGGTTGAAATGCACATTTCGGAAATCGGCTTTTGCAGCGGCCACTCGGCGTCCGGCGTGTGGGTCAACGAGCGTGCCGAGACTTCAGTGAAAGGCTTGTATTCGGCCGGCGACATGGCTGCGGTGCCGCACAATTACATGCTTGGCGCGTTCACTTATGGCTGGTTCGCCGGGCACAACGCGGCGGACTTTGTCGCCGGTCGCGAGTTTTCGGCACTGGACAGCGAGCAGATCGCCAAGGAGAAAGCCCGGGTCTATGCGCCGCTCGATCGCGCAGACGGTCTGCCGCCGGCGCAGGTTGAGTACAAGCTGCGGCGCTTCGTCAACGATTACCTGCAACCGCCGAAAGTGACCAAAAAAATGCAGATCGGCCTGCAACGCTTCAGCGACATCGAGCGCGATCTTGAACAGATGAAGGCCAACAACGCTCACGAATTGATGCGTGCGATGGAAACCAGCGTGATCCGCGACTGCGCCGAAATGGCCGCCCGCGCCTCGTTGTTCCGCGCTGAAAGCCGCTGGGGCCTGTACCACTACCGTGTCGATCATCCGCAACGCAACGACACCGAGTGGTTCTGCCATTGCCATCTGAAGAAGGGCGAGGACGGCAAGATGACCAGTTTCAAGAAAGCCGTCGAGCCTTACATCATCCCGCTCGATGCCGAAGAAATGCAGGCCTATGACCGCCTGCGGGTCGGTGCCTTCGCCGCTTGAGACATCATTTTTCAGAGAGTCCGAACCATGGCTTATCAAGCTCAGGAAATTTTCTTCCGGTCCAACGCGCCGGTCACCGTCGACGAGGACAAATGCATCGCCGACAAGGGTTGCACCGTGTGTGTCGACGTCTGCCCGATGGACCTGCTGGCGATCAACCCGGCCACGCAAAAGGCCTACATGGCGTTCGATGAATGCTGGTACTGCATGCCGTGCGAGAAGGATTGCCCGACGGGCGCGGTGAAGGTCGACATCCCTTATCTCCTGCGTTGAAACCCGGTCGAAGGTGGGAGGGGGCTTGCTCCCGAAGAGGCCGGCATTGCTGGCATCACCCTTGACTGAAAAAACGCATTCGGGAGCAAGCCCCCTCCCACAAAGGTTTCCCACATTCAATGGTGTGGCAAGCCATTAGCTACCCGGAAAACCCGGACGCTGGATTCACCGAAAACCCCTCGTTTCCCACCGCGCCCTGATCGCGGCGGAGACGAACTTCTAACAAATGATTCGAGGGGAAACACTCATGTTGCGTGCAGCACTCGCCGGTCTGGTACTGGCTTCATTCAGCTTGTCGGCCTCGGCCGAAACCATCCGCATCGCCATCGGCACACAGGACACCACCATCAACTGCGCCGCCGGCGGCCTGTTGATCCGTGAACTCGGTCTGCTGGAAAAATACCTGCCCCACGACGGCGTCTACAAAGACGCGAAGTACGACGTGCAGTGGAAGAACTTCACCAGTGGCGCGCCGCTGACCAACGAGATGGTCGCCGGCAAACTCGACTTCGGTGCCATGGCCGATTTCCCCGGTGCGTTCAACGGTGTGGCATTCGAAACGGCGGGCAAGCACAGCCTGTTCATCAGCGTGTTGTCGGGCAGCATCAAGGGCAGCGGTAACGGCATCGTCGTGCCGAGCGCCTCGGCCGTGCAGAGCTTGAGTGAGCTCAAGGGCAAGACCATCTCGGTGCCGTTCGCCTCCACCGCCCACGGCATGTTGTTGCGCGCCGTGGCAGAGCAGGGCTGGGACCCGCTCAAGGATGTCAATATCATCGCCCAGCCACCGGAAGTCGCCGGCTCGGCGTTGCAGGCCGGAAAAATCGACGCCCACGCCGATTTTGTGCCCTTCGCCGAGCTGTTCCCGAGCCGTGGCTTCGCCCGCAAGATCTACGACGGCGCCCAGGCCAACGCACCGACCTTCCATGGCGCACTGGTGGATCAGGCCTACGCCAGGAAGTATCCGGAAATCGTCGTCGCCTACCTGCGTGCCAGCATCGAAGCCAACCAACTGCTCGCGGCCGAACCGGAGAAGTACAGCGAACTGATCGCCAAAGTCACCGGCGTCGATGCTGAGGTCAACTACCTGTTCCACGGCCCGTTGGGCGTGCAGACCCGCGACCTGAGCTGGAAACCTGAATACCGCCAGGCCGTCGGCACCGCCATCGATACCTTGAAGCTGCTGAAGAAAGCCGATCGCGGCCTCGACCTGAACAGCTTCATCGACGACCAGTACATCCGCGCCGCCTTCAAGGCTTCGAACCTCGATTACAGCGCGCAACTGGCCAACTACGCGCAGACGCCGTTGCCGGGTGTGGATGCGGCGACGGGCAAAGCCATCACCGATGTCAGCCATGTCGCGGAAATCTGGGTGCGTGGCGAGGAAAAAGTCCGCCGTTACGGCTCGGCTGAAGCGGCGTTCACCGCGTTGGCGGGGTTGAAGCAGGAGGGCAAGAACGTTCGGGCGGTGTATGCGCAGGCCAGTGACAGTGGGATCAAGTTGCTCGCTGAGCAGGCGTGGTTTGCCAGCGATGCCAAGGGTCGCCTCAGCGCATTTCTGCTCAAGGGCCAGGCCCAACAATACGCTGCGACGCAGGGTGGCAAAGTGTTCGATTTCAGCGATGCCACTGCGCAGGTCGTTGCTGCGCGCTAACCCCAAAAAACACTGCATTCCCCCTGTAGGAGCTGCCGAAGGCTGCGATCTTTTGACTTTGTTTTTTAAGATCAAGATCGAAAGATCGCAGCCTTCGGCAGCTCCTACAGGGATCTGGTTGAGAGGAATATTCGTGTATCGATCCTGTTTGCGCTGGATTCCGAGGACGAGCTCGCTGTTGCTCTGCCTGCTCTTCTGGCAACTCGCCGCCAGCCACCACTGGAACCTCGGCCTGGTCACCTTCGCCAACGTGCCGACGCCACTGGCGGTGATCGAAGCCGCGCTGGGGCTGGGCGACTCCGGCAAACTCTGGCAGCACCTGAGCAGCAGCCTGGGCCGCGTCTTCGCCGGCTATCTGGCGGCGTTGATCATCGGCATCGCCCTGGGCCTGGCCATCGGCCGGTCGAAATGGGCTGAGGATTTGCTGTTGCCGCCACTGGAAGTCCTGCGCCCGATCCCCGCCGTCGCGTGGATTCCGCTGGCGATCCTGATGTTTCCGTCCTCGGAGTTGTCGATGGTTTTCATCACTTTCACCGGCGCGCTGTTCCCGATCCTGCTCAATACCGTGCACGGCGTCGAAGGCGTTGATCCGCGCCTGATTGCCTCGGCGAAGAGCCTCGGGGCAGGGCGTCGGGCGATTCTGCTGGAAGTGATTCTGCCGGGCGCTGCGCCGAGCATCATTACCGGTCTGGCGATCGGCATGGGCACTTCGTGGTTCTGTCTGGTGACGGCGGAAATGATCTCCGGGCAGTTCGGTATCGGTTACTACACCTGGGAGTCCTACACCATTCAGAACTACGCCGACATTGTCGTCGGCATGCTCCTGATCGGCGTGTTGGGCATGGGCAGCAGTTGGCTGATCAAACGCCTGGGCGGCTTGTTCACGCCTTGGCATCGACCGCGAGGCAAAGCCTGATGAGCGTCATGCAAACCCCGGAAGGGCGGATCGACATTCGCCAGTTGTCCATCGTCCTCGGCCAGGGCCGCGAGGCTTTCGAAGCGGTGCAGGGCCTCGATTGTCAGATCGAACCCGGCCAGTTCGTGTGCATTCTCGGCCCGTCCGGTTGTGGCAAGTCGACCTTGCTCGGCGCCCTGGCCGGCCACTTGAGCGCGAAATCCGGCAGCCTGAAAGTCGACAGCACCGAGGTGGCCGGCCCATCACCACAGCGCGGCATGGTATTCCAGCATCACACGCTGTTTCCGTGGCGCACGGTGCGCGACAACGTCGCCTTCGGCCTGAAGATGCGCGGCGTCGGCAAGGCTGAGCGGCATCGCGCCGCTGATGAAATCCTCAAACTGGTCGGCCTCGAAGGCTTTGCCGAACGTTGGCCGGATCAACTCTCCGGGGGCATGCAGCAACGGGTCGAGATCGCCCGGGTGCTGGTCAATCGCCCGCGCCTGTTGCTGATGGACGAGCCGTTCGGCGCGCTGGATGCGTTGACCCGCTTGAACATGCAGGAACTGCTGCTGGACATCTGGACGCGCATCCGCACCACGGTGGTTTTCGTCACCCACGACATCGATGAGGCATTGTTTCTCGCCGATCGCTTGCTGGTGATGAGCGCGCGACCGGGGCGGATCATCGAAGACTTGCGTCTGGACTTCCTTCGTCCGCGTACCAGTGGACTGGTGACCAGCCCGGAATTCGCGCGCCTGAAACGCCATTGCCTCGACCTGCTGCGCCACGACAACGACCGACCGCTGCCGCGCCTCAATCCGCTCGGCCTGCCTCCTGAAAACCCTTTGCCGCGATTTGCCCTATGACCTCTATTTTTGCTGTGACCGACAACGAAGAGATACTCGCCCTGCAACCGCGCCTGACGGCTGAAGACGCCGGCGTGCGGCGCATTGCCCTGATCGATCTGGCCGATCTGGAGGAGCCGGATGGTTTGCTCTGGCTGGTTGATCGACTCCGGCAGGATCCCGCCGAGGACGTTCGCGCTGAGGCCGCACGATTGCTCGAAGCGTGGGAGGACGAAGCGGTCGTGCAAGCCTTGTGCGAAGCGCTGACGGACCCGGCGCCCGGGGTGCAATCGGCGGCTGCGCAAAGTCTGAGCCTGCTCAAGACTGCGGCGGCGGGGCGGGTCATTCTGCCGTGGACCACACATGCCGATATCAGTGTGCGCATCGCCGCCTTTCGGGCGTTACGCGAATTGCGCTTCGCCGAGGCCGCGCCGGCTGCCGTCGCCGCGTTGGAGGATGCCGATGCCAATGTGCGTCGCGAAGCGGTGGGCGTGCTCGGCTGGCTCAAACAGCTCGACGCGCTGCCAGCCCTGGCGCGCCTGGCCAGCGACGACCCGGACACCGAAGTGCGCCGCGCCGCCACCGGTGCGCTCGGTCTGGCCAGCGATGCCGAAGTGCTGCCGGCGTTGCGCCAGGCTTTGCACGACCCTGCCTGGCAAGTGCGCGAAGAAGCTGCGACCACGCTGGGCAAGGTTGGCCACAGCGACGCCGGCCCGGCCTTGGTCGATGCGCTGAGCGATGATTATTGGCAAGTGCGCCTGCGCGCTACTCGCAGCCTCGGCCGTTTGCGTTTCGTCCCGGCGCTCGACGCGTTGATCGACACCCTCGGCCATCGCATCAGCAACCTGCGCAAGGAAGCTGCGCTGGCCCTCGGTGAATTGAACGATCGCGGCGCCATGGCCGCGTTGCAGGCGGCGCAGGACGACGGCGATCCGGAAGTGCGTAAAGCCGTGCGCATCGCGTTGAGTCAGTTGCAATGAATCCGCTGGCGGTAGGCAACTCGCAGAGTGCACGCACGTTGCGCCTGAGCTGGCCGGACGGGCGTGAATCGCTGCTCACGCATGCCGATCTGCGCCGGCAATGCCCGTGCTCGCAATGCAGCGCGTTTCGCCTGCGCGGCGTCACGCCGCTGGTTGATGATCGCGTGCGCCTGATCGAGGTCACCCCGCAGGGTTATGGCGTGCAACTGGTGTTCAGCGACGGGCATCAACGCGGGATTTACCCGTGGGCGTATCTGGCGCAACTGGGTTCCTGACTTTTCCTGGCCCCCTGTGGGAGCGATGAAGATTGTCGATTTGTCCCCTGTCAATGTGGGAGCGGGCTTGCGCTGAAGATGGCGGCTTTGCCCCGGATCATTGTGGGAGCGGGCTTGCTCGCGAAAGCGGGCTGTCAGGCGATGATGATGCTGAATGTGCCGAGGCCTTCGCGAGCAGGCTCGCTCCCACAAGGATTTTGGTTGCGCTGAAGATTGTCGATTTGTCCCGGATTATTGTGGGAGCGGGCTTGCTCGCGAAAGCGCAGTGTCAGGCGATGATGATGTTGAATGTACCGAGGCCTTCGCGGGCAAGCCCGCTCCCACAGGGATTGTTGTTGCGCTGAAGATGGTGGCTTTGCCCCGGATTATTGTGGGAGCGAGCCTGCTCGCGAAAGCGGGCTGTCAGGCGACGATGATGTTGAATGTGCCGCCGCCTTCGCGGGCAAGCCCACTCCCACAGGGATTGTTGTTGCGCTGAAGATGGCGGCTTTGCCCCGGATTATTGTGGGAGCGGGCTTGCTCGCGAAAGCGCAGTGTCAGGCGATGATGATGTTGAATGTTCCGACGCCTTCGCGAGCAGGCTCGCTCCCACAGGGATTTTGGTGGAGCTGAAGATGGTGGCTTTGCCCCGGATTATTGTGGGAGCGGGCTTGCTCGCGAAAGCGCCGTGTCAGGCGATGATGATGTTGAATGTGCCGAGGCCTTCGCGAGCAAGCCCGCTCCCACAGGGATTTTGGTTGCGCTGAAGATTGTCGATTTGTCCCGGATCATTGTGGGAGCGGGCTTGCTCGCGAAAGCGGTGGGTCAGGCGGCGATGATGTTGAATGTGTGCCGACGCCTTCGCGAGCAAGCCCGCTCCCACAGGGATTTTGGTTGCGATGATGATTGTCGATTTGTCCCGTATCAGTGTGGGAGCGAGCCTGCTCGCGAAAGCGGGCTGTCAGGCGATGATGATGCTGAATGTGCCGCCGCCTTCGCGAGCAAGCCCGCTCCCACAGGGATTTTGGTTGCGATGATGATTGTCGATTTGTCCCGTATCAGTGTGGGAGCGAGCCTGCTCGCGAAAGCGGGCTGTCAGGCGATGATGATGTTGAATGTGCCGAGGCCTTCGCGAGCAGGCTCGCTCCCACAGGGATTTTGGTTGCGCTGAAGATTGTCGATTTGCCCCGGATCAGTGTGGGAGCGGGCTTGCTCGCGAAAGCGGTGGGTCAGGCGGCGATGATGTTGAATGTGTGCCGAGGCCTTCGCGAGCAGGCTCGCTCCCACAGGGACTGTGTTCACAGATTGATCAGATGGCAGCTCCTGCTTCGGCTTGCGCCGACTGGCGGTTCTTGTCAGGAAATTCCTACAGGAGTACAAATGTACTCCATGACTGATCTGACTCCCCGCCGTACCGCCATTCTGACCTTCATCCGCGATCGCATCGCCGAACACGGTCAGCCCCCAAGCCTCGCTGAAATCAGCGAGGCTTTTGGTTTTGCCTCACGCAGCGTGGCGCGCAAGCATGTGCTGGCGCTCACCGAAGCCGGTTTCATCGAGGTCAACCCGCATCAGGCCCGTGGCATTCGTTTGCTCGGTCAGCCGGCGCGTCCGGAGCTGCTGGAGATCCCCGTACTTGGTCGCGTGGCCGCTGGCGCGCCGATTGGCGCCGATGCCGACATCCATAACCGCTTGCTACTCGATCCGGCATTGTTCTCCCGCACCCCGGATTACATGCTGCGAGTGCAGGGCGACTCGATGATCGAAGACGGCATCCTCGACGGTGATCTGGTCGGTGTGCGGCGCAATCCCGAGGCGCTCAACGGCCAGATCGTCGTTGCGCGTCTGGACGGTGAAGTCACCATCAAGCGTTTCGAACGAATAGGGGATGAAGTGCGCCTGCTGCCGCGCAACCCGGCCTATCAACCGATTGTCGTGCGTGATGATCAGGATCTGGCCATCGAAGGCGTGTTCTGTGGTCTGGTGAGGCAAGGCTGATGGGCGCCGTCGTTGCACTGGATACGCTGTTCAATGGTGGCCAGGTCTGGCGCGGCAGGCCTGCGCCACCCGCGGCGAGCCCGCAGCCGACCGGGCATGCGGCACTGGACGCAGCGCTGCCCAGCGGTGGCTGGCCGGAAGCGGCGTTGAGTGAAATTCTCCTGGCCGGCCCCGGTGTCGGCGAGTTGCAACTGGTCTGGCCGACCCTGGCGCGATTGTCCGCGGCCGGTGAGCGCATCGTTCTGGTGGCGCCGCCGTTCGTGCCGTACCCGCAGGCCTGGGCCAACGCCGGAGTCGATCTGCGCCAGTTGTCCGTTATACAGGCCAGCGAACGCGATGCCTTGTGGGCTGCGGAGCAGTGCCTGCGCTCGGGCAGTTGCGGCGCGGTGCTGTGCTGGCCGAACAAGGCCGATGACCGCGCCTTGCGGCGCATGCAGGTGGCGGCGGAAACCGGCCAGACCCTGGCCTTTGCCTGGCGCCCGTTAAGCGAGGCGGTCAACCCGTCACCGGCAGCGTTACGCATTGCCATCGATGCCAAACCGGCGCAGCTACGCGTGCTCAAGTGCCGAGGCGGGCTGTCGCGTGCGACGCCGATTGCCTTTGCCGTGGGGCACTGACCGTCATGCGCTGGGTATGTATCCTTTTTCCGCAATTGGCCCTCGACGCTGTGCTGCGGCAGCGCCCAGACCCTGAGGAGCCGCTGGTCCTGCTTAGTGGCCCGGCCCAGCGCCGGGTGCTGCAAGCGGTGAATCCGGCGGCGCGCAAACTCGGTCTGCGTCCCGGTATGTCGATGACCGCCGCGCAAGCCATGAGCAAAGGCTTTGCCACCGCCGATTACGAGGTGGCCGAGGTTGAGCACTGGCAGCAGTTTCTCGCCGCGTGGGCCTATCGTTTCAGCGCACAGGTCAGCGTGCATTACCCGCGCACCGTGGTCTTCGAGATCGAATCGAGCCTGGGCCTGTTCGGTACCTGGCCGCAATTTGAAGCTCGCTTGCGCCAGGAGTTGAAAGACCTCGGCTTTCGTCACCGCATCGTCGCCGCGCCGAACCCGGTGGCCGCGCGGGTGCTGGCCAATGCCTACGATGGCTTGGTAGTGCCGGACGGCGAAGCCTTGCAGCATCATCTCGGGCAATTGCCGGTTGATCGTGTCGGGCTGGAGCCGAATGTCGCCACGGCGTTGACGCGCATGGGGCTGCGCAATCTCAGTCAGGTGCAAAGCCTGCCACGCCAGGCACTGGCCCGGCGTTTCGAAGCGCAGATGCTCAAGCACCTCGACACGCTGTTCGGCGCACGCCCTCTGGCGCTGGCCTTCTATCTTCCGCCCGACCGTTTCGATATTCGCATCGAGCTGAATTACGACGTGCAGTCCCATCAGGCCTTGTTGTTCCCGTTACGGCGTCTGACCGGCGATCTGTCAGCGTTTCTTTGCGGGCGAGACAGTGGCGTGCAGCGTTTCGATTTGCTTCTGGAACACGCCGGGCTGCCGGATACGGTGATCAAGGTCGGCCTGCTCAGCGCCGAACGTGACGCGGCGATGCTCTTCGAACTGGCCCGTGGCCGGCTGGAGCAAGTCCAGGTCGAGGCGCCGGTGCGTGGTTTCCGCTTGCGCGCCGAAGACCTGCCGAGTTTCGTTCCGCAGTATCAGGAACTGTTCGACGATCGCCCGCAGCAAACCTTGCCCTGGGAGCAATTGCGCGAACGTCTGCGCGCACGGCTGGGTGATGACGCGGTGCAGGGCTTGCGCTTTCAGCCCGATCATCGTCCTGAGTGCGCTTGGCAGAGCGCCGTCGACAAACAGCCTTGCACGGGGTTGCCCAGTGTCCAGCGCCCGGGCTGGCTGCTCAACGAACCGCAAAGCGTGCCGGAAGGTTCGGCACGGATTCTCATGGGGCCGGAGCGCATCGAATCCGGCTGGTGGGACGGGGGTGACGTGCGGCGTGATTATTACCTGATCCAGAACCGCGCCGGGCAGCAAGGCTGGGCCTGGCGGGCGGTGGGTGAGGGCGGTCCGTTGTGGCTGCAGGGCTGGTTCGCATGAGTGCCGATTACGCCGAACTGCATTGCCTGTCGAATTTCAGTTTCCAGCGCGGCGCCTCAAGCGCACTGGAGTTGTTTCAGCGGGCGAAAAAGCACGGCTATCAGGCGTTGGCGATTACCGACGAATGCACCCTCGCCGGAATCGTCCGTGCTTGGCAAGCGGCAAAGTCCGTCGAGTTGCCGCTGATCATCGGCAGCGAGGTGCGTATCGAAAACGGCCCGAAACTGGTGCTGCTGGTGGAAAACCTTGCGGGTTATCAGGCCCTGTGCGGCTTGATTACCCAGGCTCGGCGGCGTACGCAAAAAGGCCAGTATCAGGTGCTGCGCGAAGACTTCGCCGAAGCGCTGCCGGGTTTGCTGGTGTTGTGGGTGCCCGATTCAGTGGATGACCAGGAAGAAGGGCGCTGGCTGAAACGAATCTTCGGCGACCGCCTGTGGCTCTCGGTGCAACTGCATCGCGGCCAGGACGATCAGCAGCGGTTGGCGGCATTGTTGGCTCTGGCGGCTGAGTTGCAGGTACCAGCCGTGGCCAGCGGCGATGTGCACATGCACGCCCGTGGCCGCCGTGCCTTGCAGGACACCATGACCGCGATCCGTCATCACGTCCCCGTGGCCGAAGCGGGTCTGCGCCTGCACCCCAATGGCGAGCGGCATTTGCGTTGCCTTGATGAGCTGCGCGAGCTTTACCCGCCAGCCTTGCTCGAAGAGTCGGCCAACCTTGCCCGGCGCTGCACCTTCGATCTGAGCGAGCTGCGCTATCAATATCCGAAAGAGCTGGTGCCTGCTGGTCACAATGCCAGTTCCTGGTTGCGCCATCTGACCGAGGAGGGCATTGCCTGGCGCTGGCCGAAAGGGCCTCAGGCCAAGGTGCTCAAGCAGATCGATGACGAGCTGCAATTGATCGCCGAACTCGGCTACGAAAGCTATTTCCTCACCGTGCACGACGTGGTGCGCTTTGCCCGCACACAGAAAATCCTCTGTCAGGGGCGTGGTTCGGCAGCCAACTCGGCGGTGTGTTATGCCTTGGGTATTACCGAAATCGACCCGGAGCGCACCACGCTATTGTTCGAACGCTTCATGTCCAAGGAACGCAACGAGCCGCCGGACATCGATGTTGATTTCGAGCACGAGCGCCGCGAGGAAGTCCTGCAATACGTGTTCAACCGTTACGGCCGGCGGCGTGCGGCGTTGACGGCGGTGGTCAGCACCTATCACGCCACCGGCGCCGTGCGCGATGTGGCCAAGGCGCTCGGCCTGCCGCCGGATCAGGTCAACGCGCTGGCCGACTGCTGCGGTCGCTGGAGCGATGAAACGCCGCCGCTGGAACGCTTGCGCGAAGGTGGCTTCGATCCGCAGAGCCCGGTGCTGCGCCGTGTACTGAGCCTGACCGGGCAACTGATCGGCTTCCCCCGGCACCTGTCGCAACATCCCGGTGGATTTGTAATCTCCGAGCAACCGCTGGACACCCTGGTACCGGTCGAAAACGCGGCGATGGCCGACCGTACGATCATTCAGTGGGACAAGGACGACCTCGATGCGGTCGGCCTGCTCAAGGTGGATATTCTCGCCTTGGGCATGCTCAGTGCGATTCGCCGTTGCTTCGACCTGCTGAGCCGGCATCGCGATCTGGATCTGACGCTCGCGACAATCCCGCCCGAAGACAAACCGACCTACGAGATGATCAGCCGTGCCGATACGGTCGGGGTGTTTCAAATCGAATCGCGGGCACAGATGTCGATGTTGCCGCGCCTGAAACCGAAGACGTTCTACGATCTGGTGATTGAGGTGGCGATCGTCCGGCCCGGGCCGATTCAGGGTGGCATGGTTCATCCCTACCTGCGCCGACGTAATAACGAAGAGGCGGAAACCTATCCGTCGCCAGCGCTCAAAGTCGTGCTGGAAAGAACCCTGGGCGTGCCGCTGTTTCAGGAACAGGTCATGCAGATCGCTATCGTCGCTGCCGACTATAGCCCCGGCGAGGCCGATCAGCTGCGCCGTTCCATGGCTGCGTGGAAACGCCATGGCGGACTGGAACCGCACAAGGAACGCCTCGCCGCTGGCATGAAAAAGAACGGCTACACGCCGGAATTTGCCGCGCAGATCTTCGAGCAGATCAAGGGTTTCGGCAGTTACGGGTTCCCCGAATCACATGCCGCCAGTTTTGCTTTGCTGACCTACGCCAGTTGCTGGCTCAAGTGTCACGAGCCGGCGGCGTTCGCCTGTGCACTGATCAACAGTTGGCCGATGGGTTTCTACAGTCCGGACCAGATTCTGCAGGACGCGCGCCGGCACCAATTGCAGATCCGTCCGGTGGACGTGCGCGCCAGCGACTGGGATTGCAGCCTCGAACCGCTGAGTGCCGGGCAGCCGGCGATTCGGATGGGCCTGCGCATGATCAAGGGTTTTCGCGAAGAGGACGCACGGCGCATCGAAGCCGCGCGGCGACACGGCGCCTTTGCCGATGTCGCTGATCTCGGTGAGCGCGCCGCCCTCGACAGTCGTGCGCAGGCCTTGCTGGCTGACTCCGGCGCCTTGCGCGGCCTGGCCGGGCATCGTCATCGCGCGCGTTGGGAAGTGGCTGGGGTACAGAAACAACTCGGCCTGTTTGCCGGCCTGCCCAACGAGGAAGAAGTCAAAATCGTCCTGCCCAAACCCAGCGTCGGCGAAGACTTGCATGCTGATTACGCCACAGTGGGGACGACGCTCGGGCCGCACCCGTTGGCCTTGTTGCGTGGCGAGTTGCAGGCCCGGCGCTGCCGCAGCTCTCGGGAATTGATGGATATCGAACATGGCCGGCCGGTCAGCGTGGCCGGTCTGGTCACCGGCCGACAGCGCCCCGGTACGGCCAGCGGCGTGACGTTCGTGACCCTGGAAGACGAGTTCGGCAACGTCAACGTGGTGGTCTGGCGTGACCTGGCCGAGCGTCAGCGACAGGTGCTGGTGGGTTCGCAATTGCTCAAGGTCGACGGCCGCTGGGAACGCGAAGGCGATGTGCGCCACCTGATCGCCGGGCGCATGAGCGACCTCAGCCCGCTGCTCAATGGCATTCACGTGCAGAGCCGGGATTTTCACTGATCCTTTGTGAGAAAGCCTGCACCGAAAACGCTGTGACAGTCCCAATCGAGTTGCCTGACACACCGCCTTCGCGAGCAGGCTCGCTCCCACAGGGATTGTTGTTGCGCTGAAGATTGTAGGTTTGCCCCGGATTATTGTGGGAGCGGGCTTGCTCGCGAAAGCGCAGTGTCAGGCGATGATGATGTTGAATGTACCGACGCCTTCGCGAGCAAGCCCGCTCCCACAGGGATTTTGGTTGCGCTGAAGATGGTGGGTTTGTCTCGGATTATCGTGGGAGCGAGCCTGCTCGCGAAAGCGGTGGGTCAGGCGATGTCGATGTTGAATGTGCCACCGCCTTCGCGGGCAAGCCCGCTCCCACAGGGATTTTGTTTGGGATGAAGATCGCTGGTATGTCTCGGATTATTGTGGGAGCGGGCTTGCTCGCGAAAGCGATGGGTCAGGCGATGTCGATGTTGAATGTGCCGCCGCCTTCGCGAGCAAGCCCGCTCCCACAGGGATTTTGGTGGCGCTGAAGATGGCGGCTTTGCGCCGGATCATTGTGGGAGCGGGCTTGCTCGCGAAAGCGATGGGTCAGGCGATGTCGATGTTGAATGTGCCGCCGCCTTCGCGAGCAAGCCCGCTCCCACAGGGATTTTGGTGGAGCTGAAGATGGTGGCTTTGTCCCGGATTATTGTGGGAGCGGGCTTGCTCGCGAAAGCGGTGGGTCAGGCGATGTCGATGTTGAATGTGCCGCCGCCTTCGCGGGCAAGCCCGCTCCCACAGGGATTGTTGTTGCGCTGAAGATGGTGGCTTTGTCTCGGATTATTGTGGGAGCGGGCTTGCTCGCGAAAGCGGTGGGTCAGGCGATGATGGTGTTGGATGTACCGACGCCTTCGCGGGCAAGCCCGCTCCCACAGGGATTTTGGTTGCGCTGAAGATTGTGGGTTTGTCCCGGATTATTGTGGGAGCGGGCTTGCTCGCGAAAGCGGTGGGTCAGGCGATGTCGATGTTGAATGTGCCGATGCCTTCGCGAGCAAGCCCGCTCCCACAGGTTTTGGGCTCAGTGTTCAAAACAGATACAAATCAAAAGGCTGCACCTTTGGGCCGAAGGCAGATATTCTGCGCTTCACACGGGCACGGGAATCCCATCAATCTCCATGGCCGGCCACTGCCAGGATGAATTGCCCGAGGCCAAAGGAGTGTTCGAATGAGCGAAAAGAAGCTGGAAACCACGGTCGACCGCGTCTACCAGGGGGTTTACGCGGCGATCAGCAAGCGTTCGTTGCGCCCGGGCATGAAGCTGGGCGAGGCCTCGCTGGCTGAGCTGTTCAATGTAAGCCGCACCTCGGTGCGGGCTGCGCTCAAGCAATTGGAGGCCGATGGCCTGGTGACGACCGAGCCCAACAAAGGCGCGTCGGTTTCTTTGCCCAGTGACGCAGAGCTGCGTTCGCTGTTCGAAACCCGGCGGCTGATCGAGATCGGCATCGTCACCGAACTGTGCCGACGCAAAGACACCGTTGTCATGCAGGACCTGCGCGAGCACTTATTGCTGGAGGATGCGGCCCATGCGGCCGGCGACCATGAACGGCTGATCCACTTGCTTGGCGAATTCCACCTCAAACTGGCGCGCAGCCTGAACAATCCGGTGCTGCTCGACTGGTTCCAGAAGCTGATCTCGCGCGCCTCGCTGTATGCCGCCGCGCTCGACGACGACAGTCACCAGGCCTGCCGCGACGATGAACACCTGCGCCTGCTCGAGTACATTGAGGCCGGCAATCAGAGCGCCGCGATCGAGCTGACCTGCACGCACCTCAACGGAATCGAGAAAGCGATTCTTGACGCTGCTGCAAAAATGAAAACCGGCTATCACCCGCTCAAACACTTGATTGGCGTCTGAATGGCCCGGCGTTGCAAATCGGCTATACCTCCAATGAAACCAATGCGCTTTCAGAGCCTCGAAACACACGGGCGTCGCGTCGTTGTAGCGTTGCGATAGATCGGAAAACCGCAAAAAAGGACACTGAGTCAGGCGATGCAGTTTTTATCCGAAAGCCACGGCTGTGAGGGCTGGAAAGGCGAAATGGCCGAACGCATCCGTGCGTTCGACTGGAGCCACACGGAACTGGGTCCGCTCACCGACTGGCCGGCCAGCCTGTGCAACACTGTGCAACTGATGCTGGCTTCGCCGTTGCCGATGGTGATGCTCTGGGGCCACGCCGGCTACATGATCTACAACGACGCCTATTCCGAATTCGCCGGTGGTCGCCATCCCTATCTGCTCGGTGTGCCAGTAGAACTGGGCTGGCCGGAAGTCGCCGAATTCAACCGTCACGTCGTCGACACCTGCCTGGCCGGCGGCACCTTGTCCTATCGCAACAAAGAGCTGGTATTGCTGCGTGATGGCGTGCCCGAAGATGTCTGGATGGATTTGTATTACAGCCCGGTGGCCAACGATGAAGGCGTGCCCGGCGGCGTCATGGCGATGGTGGTCGAGACCACCGAACTGGTGCATTCCGAGCGCCTGCGCCAAGCGGCGGAAGACGCCTATCGCGCCGACAACGAGCGCGTGCGTCTGGCCTTGAATGCCGGCGCATTGCTGGGCTCGTTTGTCTGGGACATCAAGAACAATCGCTTGTCCGCCGATGAGCGATTCGCCCGTACCTTCTCCTATCCCGCAGACCAGGATCTGAGCGATCTGCCACAGGAAATCGCCGAATCGCGCATCCATCCCGAGGATCATCGGTGGGTGCAGGAGCGGGTCGCCCATTGCGTGCGCACTGGCGAACCCTACAACGCCGAATACCGCGTGCAGCGTGGCGACGGCCAGTACCTTTGGGTGCTGGCCAGTGGTGCCTGCGAGTTCGATGAAAATGGCAAGCCGTTTCGCTTCCCCGGTGTGCTGATTGACATCCACGAGCGCAAGAACGCCGAAGAATCACTGCTCAAATTCACCCGCAACCTCGAACAGCGCGTGGCCGCCGAAGTGGATGCGCGACTGGCTGCGGAAGAGCAATTGCGTCAATCGCAAAAACTTGAAGCGATCGGCGGCCTCACCGGCGGCGTCGCCCACGACTTCAACAATCTGCTGCAAGTGATCGCCGGCAACCTGCATCTGCTTGCCCGCCATGAGCCGAACAATGCCAACGTACAGCGCCGGGTCGGGGCTTCGCTGGCAGCGGTCGAGCGCGGCGCCAAACTGTCTTCGCAACTGCTGGCGTTTGCCCGACGCCAACCGCTTTCACCCGCCGTGTGCAACCCGGAACAGATTTTCGAAGGCGTCGGCGAATTGCTGCAACGCGCCTTGGGCGAAACCATTCAGATCGACGTGCAACTGCCGCCGCAGCCGTGGCACATCAACGTCGATCGCAACCAACTGGAAAACGCCATCCTCAATCTGGCCATCAACGCCCGCGACGCGATGAAGGGCGAGGGCGTTATCGGCCTCAGCGCGGCCAATGTTCGTCTCGACAACGAGTTCTGTGCAGGCAAAGGCATTTCTGCCGGTGAGTATGTCCGTGTGGCGGTCAGCGACACTGGCGTGGGCATTGCCCCGCAGATGCTCGAACAGGTCTTCGAACCGTTCTTCACCACCAAAGCCGATGGGCAGGGCACCGGGCTCGGTCTGAGCATGGTTTTCGGCTTCGTCAAACAGAGCGGCGGCCACGTCGAGATCGACAGCAAGCTCGGCGCCGGCACGCGGGTGCAATTGTATTTTCCGCGCAGCCTGCGTCCGGTTCGCGAAGAGGCCGCCAGTGTCGGCGAACGCAAGAGCGGCGGCCACGAAACCATTCTGGTGGTGGAAGACAATGACGCAGTGCGCGCTTCGGCAGTCGAGTTGCTGCGCGAAGAAGGTTATCGAGTGCTGACCGCCTGTAATGGCGACGTCGCCATGCAGATGTTGCTGGAAGGCATCGAGATCGATCTGATCTTCACCGACGTGGTCATGCCCGGCCTGATCAAGAGTTCGGATCTGGCCGCATGGGCCAAGGTGCAGACGCCGCCGGTGCCAGTGCTGTTCACCTCGGGGCATACCCGCGACATCATTTCCCGCGACCACCAGCTCAGCCCCGATACGCATCTGCTCGGCAAACCCTACAGCCCGCAAGCGTTACTGCAGATGATTTGCGAGGTGCTCGGCACTTGAGGCCGAGCGCTGCCACTGTTTTCCAACCAAGGCAGGTCGATGACTTCCAAGCGCAATTCCAAAGCACCCGCCGGCATGGTCCGTGTGCGCGGGGCCCGCGAACACAACCTGAAGAACGTTGACGTCGATATTCCGCGCGATGCGCTGGTGGTGTTCACCGGTGTCTCCGGTTCAGGCAAGTCATCGCTGGCGTTCTCCACGTTGTACGCCGAGGCCCAGCGGCGTTATTTCGAATCGGTTGCGCCGTACGCGCGGCGGCTGATCGATCAGGTTGGCGTGCCTGATGTCGATTCCATCGAAGGCTTGCCGCCCGCCGTCGCTTTGCAACAGCAGCGCGGCACGCCGAGCGCGCGTTCGTCGGTGGGCAGCGTGACGACGTTATCGAGCCTGATTCGCATGCTCTATTCCCGCGCCGGCAGTTACCCGCCGGGGCAGCCAATGTTGTATGCCGAGGACTTTTCACCGAACACACCACAAGGCGCCTGCCCGGAGTGTCACGGACTTGGCCGCGTCTATGAAGTGACCGAAGCGCTGATGGTACCGGACCCGAACCTGACCATCCGCCAGCGCGCGGTGGCCTCCTGGCCGTTGGCGTGGCAGGGGCAGAACCTGCGCGACATCCTCGTGACCATGGGCATCGACGTCGACATTCCATGGAAAAAACTGCCGAAAAAGCAGCGTGACTGGATTCTCTTCACTGAAGAAACGCCGACGGTGCCGGTGTACGCCGGGCTGACCCCGGAAGAAACCCGCGTCGCCCTCAAGCGCAAGATGGAACCGAGTTATCAGGGCACCTTCACCGGCGCGCGGCGCTACATCCTGCACACCTTCACCCACTCGCAAAGTGCGCTGATGAAGAAGCGTGTTTCGCAGTTCATGCGCGGCAGCCCGTGCCCAGTGTGCGAGGGTAAACGGCTCAAGCGCGAGGCGTTGTCGGTGACCTTTGCCGGTTACGACATTGGTGAGCTGTCGCAGATGCCGTTGCTGCAAGTGGCCGATGTACTGCGGCCGGTGGCAGCGGCGAATTATCTTGAACAGGCCGAGGAGAAAGGCGACACCCTCAGTCATGCGCAAACCCGCGAGGCCCGTCAGCAACGGGTCGCGCATGGCGCCAGCGGTCATGCCAGCGCGCCGGACGTGCGCCACACGCCGAACCTGTCGCTGGAGAAACGTCTGGCGGCGCAGCGCATTGCTGAAGATCTGCTGGAGCGGGTCAGCACCCTGACCGATCTCGGCCTGGGTTATCTGGCGCTGGAACGCAGTACGCCAACCTTGTCGTCTGGCGAATTGCAGCGTTTGCGCCTTGCCACGCAATTGGGGTCGCAGCTGTTCGGGGTGATTTATGTTTTGGATGAACCATCTGCCGGCCTGCATCCGGCGGATGGCGAGGCATTGTTCGAGGCCTTGCAACGGTTGAAGGCGGACGGCAATACGCTGTTTGTGGTCGAGCACGATGTCGAAACCATGCGCCGCGCCGACTGGCTGATCGACGTCGGTCCGGCGGCAGGCGAGAAGGGCGGGCGCGTGCTGTACAGCGGTCCGCCTGCGGGGCTTGCTGATGTTGCAGACTCGCAGACTCGCGCCTATCTGTTCGCGGAAAACCAACGCCCTGAGCGCGGCGCGCGCAAGCCGAGCGGATGGCTGAAACTGGATGGTGTCACGCGCAACAACCTGAACAATCTCAGCGCCGAATTCCCCTTGGGCTGTTTCACCTCGGTGACCGGCGTATCGGGCTCTGGCAAGTCGAGTCTGGTCAGTCAGGCCTTGTTGGAACTGGTCGGCGCGCAGTTGGGCCGTCCGGTGGCCGAGGCCGAGCCAGAAGAACCGAGCCTGGAAGATGACACGCCACCGCCCAGCACTGGCCAGATCAGCGCTGGCCTGGAGTCGATCAAACGGCTGGTGCAGGTTGACCAGAAACCGATCGGCCGTACACCGCGCTCCAATCTGGCGACCTACACCGGTTTGTTCGATAACGTGCGCAAGCTGTTCGCCGCGACTCCCGAGGCACAAGCGGCGGGCTATGACGCCGGGCAGTTTTCCTTCAACGTCGCCAAGGGCCGATGCGCCACGTGCGAGGGTGAGGGGTTTGTCAGCGTGGAATTGCTGTTCATGCCCAGCGTGTATGCGCCGTGCCCAACGTGCCACGGCGCGCGGTATAACCCGCAGACCCTGGCGATTCTCTGGCAAGGCTTGAGCATCGCTCAGGTGTTGCAACTGACCGTCGATGAAGCGGTGGCGGTATTTGCCGAGCAGGCGGGGATTCGTCGTTCGCTGGAAGTGCTGCGCGATATTGGCCTGGGCTACCTGCGCCTGGGGCAACCGGCCACGGAACTGTCCGGCGGTGAGGCGCAGCGAATCAAACTGGCGACCGAGTTGCAGCGCAGCCAGCGTGGCGCGACCTTGTATGTACTGGATGAGCCGACCACGGGATTGCACCCGAGGGATGTCGATCGCTTGCTGGAACAACTCGATACGCTGGTGACGGCGGGGCACACGGTGATCGTCGTCGAACACGAAATGCGTGTGGTCGCGCAGAGCGACTGGGTGATCGACATCGGCCCCGGGGCCGGCGATCAGGGCGGCAGGATCGTCGCCGCCGGCACACCGCAGAAAGTTGCGGCGAGCAAGAAGAGCAAGACTGCGCCGTTTCTGGCTCGGGCTTTGAGCCGATAACTGCAGCGCCTTGCTGGCCGCCATCGCTGGCAAGCCAGCTCCCACAGATTTGAAAGGTGTACCCGGAAAAGGTTGTTACACCCGGATCCCCTGTGGGAGCGAGCCTGCTCGCGAAAGCGGAGTGTCAGTCGCAGATGAGCTGACTGGACGGACGCCTTCGCGAGCAGGCTCGCTCCCACAGGGGGATTGGCGTCAGTTCAGGCGCCATCGATTGTGCGGCGGACCTTGTCGAGCAGTTCACTGATCTGGAACGGTTTGACCAGCATGTCCATGCCGGTGCCAAGGAAGACCTGGCGGTTGAGCGCGGTTTCGGCGTAGCCGGTCATGAACAGGATCGGCAGCCCTTCGTGCCAGCCACGGGCAACATCCGCCAGTTCACGGCCGCTCATGCGCGGCAAGCCGACGTCAGATAGCAGCAGGTCGATCGACGGGTCATTCTGCAAGCGCTCCAGCGCCGATTCGATATCCGCCACTTGCGTACAGCGATAGCCGGCGTCTTCCAGCACTTCGGTAACGAACAAGCGCACCGTGGCCATGTCCTCAACGATCAGCACATGCTCGCCACTGCCTTTGGCGTCGGGCACCGGCACTGGCGCGTCGGCGCCGGTCGGGTCGTTGGTGCCGGGCAGCATGATGGTCACTTCGGTGCCACGGCGGGCGACGCTGCGGATGTGCGCGTCACCGCCGGACTGACGGGCAAAACCGTAGATCGTCGACAGACCGAGCCCGGTGCCCTGGCCCAGCGGCTTGGTAGTGAAGAACGGCTCGAACACCTTGTCGATCACGTTGTGTTCGATGCCGGTGCCGTCGTCGCGTACCGACAGCGCCACGTAAGCGCCATCGGCCAGATTCGGATCGCCGTGGGAATAAGCGGCGTAAGTATTGACCCAGATATTGCCGCCGGAGGGCAGGGCATCGCGGGCGTTGATCACCAGGTTGAGCACCGCGCTTTCCAGCTGCACCGGGTCGACCAGCGCAATCGCCGGTTTGTTGGTCAGTTCCAGCTTGAGGGTGATGCGCTCGCCGATGGTGCGCACCAGCAATTCTTCCAGCGAGCGGACATGCTCGTTGATGTCCACCGGCCGCGTATCGAGCGGCTGCTGACGGGCGAATGCCAGCAGGCGATGGGTCAGCGAGGCCGCGCTCATCGCTGAGTTCAGCGCCGCTTCGGTATAGAACTGCACTTTGTCCAGACGCTCATCGGCCACGCGTTTCTGGATCAGTTCCAGACTGGTGATGATCCCGGTCAGCAGATTGTTGAAGTCGTGAGCGATACCGCCGGTGAGCTTGCCCAGTGCATCCATTTTCTGCACTTGCAGCAATTGCGCTTCGGCATGCACGCGTTCGGCGACCTCCTTGGCCAGTTGCGTGGTGGTGTCATCCAGCCGCGCCAGGTGCGAGCGCTCGCGGTGGCGGTGTTCGGTGACGTCCTCGACGAACACCAGGCTCAGCTCTGGCGTGCGATACGGCGAAATCTGCCATTCGGTTTCGCGAATTTCACCCTGCACGCTCATGTTCAGCGTGCCTTTCCAGCGCTCGCCGTCGACCAGCCGCAAGCGCAACTCATCGAGAATCGAGCACTGATCCTCAGCGAAGCATTCTCGCAGCGCCTGCGGATCGTGGTTATCGACAATCAACTGAGCAAAGGCGTGATTGCATTCATGTACTTTGAGGTTGGCATCGAGCACCGCGATAGGTGCCGAGACATTGGCGAAAATCTCGCGGAAACGTGCCTCGCTCTCGCGCAGGGCATTCTCCGTGTCGCGCACCCGCAGCAGGGTACGCAACGTCGCCAAGAGCACATCGGGGTCGACCGGGTGAATCAGATAGGCATCGGCGCCCGCGTTGAGGCCGGTGATGATGTCGCCGGTCTGGATCGACGCCGCTGACACATGAATCACCGGCAACAGCGCAGTGCGCGGGTCGGCGCGCAGCAGGCGGACGATGTCGAAGCCGCTCATGTCCGGCAGGTTGACATCAAGGATCAACGCATCGAGGGCTTCGCTCTCGATCAGGGCCAGACCGTCGCTGCCGGTGCCGGCTTCGAGCACCGTGTAGCCATGGCGCTCCAGGCGCCGACGCAGTGCGTAACGGGTAGCGACGTTGTCATCGACGATCAACAGGCGGATGTCACGATTCATCGACGTTCTCCAGAGCGATCGCCAGCGGGATGATGACAAAGAACGTCGAGCCCACGCCCGGCGTACTGTCTACCCCGACTTCACCGCCGAGCAGGGCGGCGAAACGCTTGCACAGTGACAGACCCAGACCGGTGCCGCGCAGACGTTTCTGCAGTGGTGAATCGACCTGTGAGAAATCTTCGAACAGCGTGTCATGCAGCTCGGTCGCGATGCCGATGCCAGTGTCGCTGACGGCAAAGCGCACCTTGTCTTCACCTTCCATGCGCGTCGATACCCGCACTTCGCCACGGGTGGTGAATTTCAGCGAGTTGGAAATGAAGTTGCGCAGGATCTGCCCGAGCTTCTTGTCATCGGTATACAGACGCGGCAGGCCCAGCGGCTCTTCGAAAATCAAATCCACCGCCGAAGCATCGACGATCGGCCGGAACATCCCGCGCAGGGCCGAGAACAGGTCGAACATGTCGAACCAGGCCGGCGAGATGCTGATGCGCCCGGCTTCGATCTTCGCCAGATCCAGCAGGTCATCAACCATGTCGCTGAGCTCGCGGGCAGCCGTGCTGACAAACGCCACTTGCTTGTGCTGCTCAGGACTGAGCGGGCCGTCGAGTTCGTCAGCGAGCAGACTGTTGATGCTCAGGATCGAACCCAGCGGCGTGCGGAATTCATGGCTCATGTACGACAGGAAACGGCTCTTGAGATCCGACGCCTGACGCAGTTCGTCGGCCTGGTTATCAAGTTCGGCATACAGCGCCAGCACGCCCTGGTTGGTTTCATCGAGCTCTTCGCGCAGGGCGGTGTTTTCACGCTGCAACTGCGCGATGAGCACCGCCTGTTCAGCAGGGCTCAGGGTTGTCGATTCAGCCATGGGTGGCCTCCAGGTCAACGACCAGCACCGTCACGTCATCGCGGCCACGACAGAAATCGCGGTGCAGGACGCTGGCTATCACGGACGGATGGCGATGCACCAGGCCGGGGTAGTCTTTGAGATTCCAACGGGACTGTAAGCCGTCGCTGTACATGATCAATAAATGTCCGTTCACGTGAGCATAGTCAAAGGGTTTGGCTTTACGGTACTGGCCGCCGACGATGCCGGGATGCGAGGCCAGCCCGCGTGACTTTGCCGGGTCGAGCAAGCTGGCGCCGATATTACCGACACCGGCGAACGTGAGGCCATCGCGCTGGCTGTCGAACTGCGCGAAAGCGACTGCGCCGCCGCGCGTGCCGAGCATTTCCTGATGCAGGTCTTCCATCAATACCACAGGATCGGCAAACGGTGCCCGGGCGAATGCCTGTGCCCCGGCCAGGCCCGCACGCTCGGCGTCCTCGCCATGGCCGAGGCCATCGACCACCAGCCCGCTGATTCGACAGTCTTGATACGCCAGGTGCCAGACATCGCCGCAGGCTGGATCGGCATGCAGCGAATGCTGACTGACCCCGAAGCGGATATCGGCCTGACGATCGTTGCGCGGAAAAATTCGCGCCAGCAACACCGCGCCACGGTGGTCGGCGTAGACATCGAACACATTGGTCTGCCGCGATACGGCGCCGAGGCCGATGCCTTGTGTGCCGCCAGTGGAAAAGCCATCCGCCAGACAGGCATCCAGATCAAAGCCCTGAGCCCGATCGACGGTCTGCATTTCGATGCCGAAACCGTTATCCGGCCGAGCCAGGACACGCAGATGAAACTCACCGCGCTGGGCATGCTTGAGTACGTTGCTCGTCAGTTCCGTCGCGACCAGCGCCACACGGCCGGCATCGTTTTCGTCGAAGCCATGCTGCTCGGCGAGTTTCTGCGCGGTGCGCCGTGCGTGGCCGATCTGGCTGCTGTCCTCGATCGGCAGAACCTGGGTCAACGACCCGGTGATATTCATGTCCATCGGGTGATCGTAATGCGTGTGCCTTTGCCGGGCTCAGTGTCGAGTTCGAATTCATTGACCAGACGCTTGGCACCAGTCAGGCCCAGACCCAGACCGCTGCCGGAGGTCCAGCCGTCGGTCATCGCCAGTTTGATGTCGGGGATGCCCGGGCCTTCGTCGCGGAAAGTGATACGCAAACCGACCCGGCCGTTTTCCTCGAGGATCTGCCAGTCCATGTCGCCGCCACCGCCGTAAACCATGGTGTTCCGTGCCAGCTCGCTGACGGCGGTGACCAGTTTGGTCAGGTCGATCAGGCGCATGCCGCATTCGGTGGCGAGCTTGCGCGTGGTCTGGCGGGCCAGCACGACGTCCTGCTCAATGAGAATGGGTTGAGTGCCGCTGCTGCGTACGGTCATTGCTCGCGTACTCGATCCTGCAGCAGTTTCATTCCGCGTTCGACGTTGAGGGCCGTGCTGACGCCCGGCAAAGTCATGCCCAGCTCGACGAGTGTGATCGCCACCGCCGGCTGCATGCCGACCAGCACGGTTTCGGCGTCCATGATTTTCGACAAACCCGAGATGGTGCCGATCATGCGCCCGATGAAAGAATCGACCATGTCCAGCGCCGAGATGTCGATCAACACCCCACGCGCCGAGGTCCGGCTGATGCGCTCGGACAGATCGTCCTGCAGGGTCATGGCGAGTTGATCGTGCATGTCGACCTGAATGGTCACCAACAGCAAATCGCCCATCTGAAGAATCGGAATACGCTCCATCGGCTCAGACCGCTTTGCCGAGGCTGATGCCCAGGCGAGTCAGGGCCAGTTTCAATGCGTCGGCCAGATTGGCCTTGGTCACTACGCCTTGCAGGTCCAGACCCAGGTGCACGATGGTTTGCGCAATCTGCGGACGCACGCCGCTGATGATGCAATCGGCGCCCATCAGACGGATTGCGGTCACGGTTTTCAGCAGGTGCTGGGCGACCAGGGTGTCAACGGTCGGCACGCCGGTGATGTCGATGATGGCGATTTCCGAACCGGTGTCGACGATGCGTTGCAGCAGCGATTCCATTACCACTTGGGTGCGCTGCGAATCGAGGGTGCCGATCATTGGCAGGGCGAGGACGCCATCCCACAGCTTGACCACCGGCGTCGACAGTTCCAGCAATTCTTCCTGCTGACGCTTGATCACCGCTTCACGGGATTTCTGGAAGGTGCCGATGGTGTGCATGCCGACCGTGTCGAGCAGTTCGGAAACTTCCAGCAGTTGCTCGGCGAGCAGTGCCGGCTGATCCTGATAATGATTTTGCAACAGGGCGAACAGCGGACCTTTCAAGGCGAAGATGAAGTTGGCGGTTTGTTGGGAATCCTGGCCGAGCAGGGCGCGGCTCTGCGACAGCTTTTCAAGGAACTGACGGGTATCTTCCCAGCCAGCGGCGGCAATCTTGCTGCCGTTGCCGTTTTCCAGACCGGTGAGCAGCAGGCTCAGCAGGTCGCGGGTTTGCTGAGCGAGGTCGTGTTCCTTGAGATTGCGCGTGGCGCCGCTGGCCTCGAGGCGTTTGGTCCATTCGCTCAACAGTTGAGCCTGATTGTTCTTGATTGCTTCAACTGTGCTGTTCTGCAGTGCTGCCATGTGCGTGTCGCTCCGTTACGTATAGGGGCCGGCTCGGCGAAATGAGCGGCGCGATTTGACTGACATTTGCCGCTTGAAATAGTTGTTCAGCCAGCGGTGATTTTTTCTGCCTGCCGCGTCGAACGCCCCGGTAACTCTAGTCGGCGTGGCGGCAGGCAACGATCTTTTGAACGAATCTACGGCGTCAGGCTTCGAATCTGCATGCCCGACGTTTTCCAGTCGCGCTGGAAGAAGGAGGCAGGACTATGAATGAGGTGGATATGAACGAGCAAGCGCCGCAACAGCAAAATCAGTCCTCAGAGTCAATTAACCGCAACGACCCGGCCATCGACCCGCAAACGCCGGGGCAATTCCAGCCTGCACCGGCCGAAGAAGGACGGGCGGACAGCGCGGCTGCCGAGGTCGATCAGAAACAGCATCACAATGACAACAGCAACGACTTCAGCCCTGGATTCAAGCCTGACCCGGATCGTCCTGAACCGGGCGAAAGCACCGACGCCGATATCGACACCGATGGCGGTTGATCGCCAAAACGCAAAAGGCCGCATCGGATGATGCGGCCTTTTTATTGCCGGGCGGTTACTTGCTCGGGTGTTTGGCTTGCAGCTCTTTGGCGTGGGCCAGATGTTTTTCCAGCGCCGGGAGCATTTTCTGCGCGAACGCTTTCAGTTCGGTTGCGCCTTTGGCCTTGTCATCGGTCACAGTGTTCGCCTGTTTCTTGAACAGCTCGATGGTTTCTTCGTGCGCCTTGACCTGGTTGTTGGCGTAGGCCGCATCGAAGGATTCATCGCGCATGTCGAGAATCTTTTCCTTGGCTTGTTTGACCAGGGTGGTGGTGTCCGGAACTTCGATGTCGTTGGCTTTGGCAATCGCCGCCAGTTCGTCGTTGGCCTTGCTGTGATCGGTGATCATCTGGTTGGCAAAGGCTTTGATGTCAGCGGACTGGCTTTTTTCCAGGGCCAGGCGACTGGTTTCGATTTCAGCAATGCCACCGGCGGCGGCGTTATCGACAAAATCGTTGTCGGTCGCGGCAAAGGCGCTGCCCATGCCGGCAGACAGGGCAACAGCCAGAGCAAGATGACGCAGGTTGAATCCGTCCATTGGGTATCTCCACGCAGGTTTTTGTGAGCGTTATCCAATGGAGCGAACGCAGAAGCCAAAGGTTTTATCGCATTTCCGACAGGGCGACGAACGGCAACCGCTGGTCTGACAGGGTGTCGACAGAAGCCGTTGCGCAAGGCCATGCTGATAAAGAGTCAGCGCATCGGTCGCGCTGGTTGTCGATCAATTTGATGGAGGTGTTTCATGCCGGTTTCACATGATCTGTATCAGGACCTGGGGTGCAAAAAGGAAGAGATCGAGCAAAAACGCTCCGAGGATCCGAAGCTGGACTCGCTGCTCAACAAGTATTTCGACGTGGATAAGGCTGTGGTCGAAGCCGAGAACGCGCAGTCAGACGCCCCCACTGACGACGAGCTGAAGAAGCTCAAAGAGAAGCGTGTGATCGTCAAGGAACAGATCGTTGCCCAACTGGCCGGGCAGCCGCTGACGGGACAGTAATCGCCCGACCTGCGGTCACACTTTGAAGGGAACGGCAACGGTCAATGGCACCTCCAATGTGCAGAGTCTGCAAACCATCGACTCGTTGCGAGGTGCCTCATGAACGACCCCAAATTCCCCAGTGAAGAGCAGGGCGGCTTCGACCCGATTCCTACCCGTCCTGAACCGAACAGCCCGGCGCATACCACTGCGCATCCGGAAAAAACCGTGAAAGAGCTGCCGGAGGATGAAGATCCGGAGAAGTTCGACCGTTCCGGCAACTGACAGACCGCCTTCGCGAGCAGGCTCGCTCCCACATTGAAATGCGCTATCGCTGGCAAGCCAGCTCCCACAGGTTCTTTTGGTAAACACATATCTGGAGTTCACCTGGACACTGTGGGAGCTGGCAAGCCAGCTCCCACAGGTTCTTCTGGTGAACACATATTTGGAGTTCACATGGACACTGTGGGAGCTGGGTTGCCAGCGATAGCGTCGGTCCATATGGTGAAAATTTTACTGTTTTACTTCAGCGCCGAATCCAATCCCATCCGCCCCATATGCGTCGCCTTCAACGAGCCGAAATACAACCACTGCCCATACTCGCGCACCGTGGTGATCGGTGAATAATTGCCATCGCTCGCATCCTGCAAACTGGCAATTACCTTGCCGTCCAGATCCAGTCCCAGCACAAACCCGCGCTTTTCGACAGGCTTGGGCAAAACCGTCAACGCCCGCACGATCATCTTGCGCAAAAACGGATGTTCAGCCGTGCCGTCGAGCAGGGCATTGCGTGGTGCGTACAGCGCTACCCAGAAACGATTGCTGCCATTGAACGAGAGGTTGTCCGGCAGCCCCGGCAAGTTGTCGATGAACACATCATTGGTGCCGGCCTTCGGTCCGCTCAGCCAGTAGCGGCTGATGCGATAAGCGCCGGTTTCGTTGACCAGCACGTAGGCTTCGTCGGGGCCCAGGGTGACACCGTTGGCGAACTGCAGCTTGTCGAGCAGCACGCTGGTCTTGCCGCTCTGAAAGTCGTAACGCAGCAAACGGCCGTCGGCGCCGTGCTCGATGATTGCCTCACCGTCATGGCCATAGCCCCAGCGGCTCGAGGCATCACTGAAATAGGCATAGTGGCCGGACTTGTCGACCGCTACATCATCAGTGAAGCCAAATGGCAAACCGTTGGCTTCGGTGGTCAAGGGGATCACGCGGCCCTGTGCATCGAGAGACAACAAACCTTTGACCGCGTCGGCAATCACCAGCATGCCGTTCGGATGACGGGCCAGGCCCAACGGGCGGCCGCCGGTGTCGGCGAGAACCTTGCGCTGCGTACCGTCGAGGCTGCTGCGAATCAATCGGCCGTCGTGCAATCCGGTGATGAGGAATTCGTCTTCCAGTAGCAACGCCTCCGGCCCTTCGATGTCGCTCGGCCCGACCTTCGCCACACCTTTGAGGCGCTGGTTGTCCGCGTAGATCCCGTCTCTCAACGACGGCGCCGGTGGCGGCGTCCAGGCCACCGGTTCGACTTTGGTCGGCAGCAATAACAAGAAGGCGATGACAAGAACGATCAGCAGGCACAGCACATAACGTAGTTTCACACGCTGGCCCTCGCCGTGCCGATACGCTCGGCAGCCTTGTAGCGCAGGGCGAGCATGGACGCGGCAGACTCGCGCTCGATGCGCCGCTTGAGCAACAGGCGATTAGCCAGACGCATGAGCAAGCCGTCAAAGCGATACTCCAGCGTACGCAGGAATCGCGTGCCGCCAGCCTCCGCCGAACACTCGTAAGTCAGCCGCAGGGACAGGCCATGATCACTTTGCGCGCGTGCGCACCAGCGCCGTCCCGGCAGATATTCAGTGACTTCCCAGCGCAAGTGACCGGCACGTCCGCCGGCATGGATATCCTCTTCGAAACGCGCCCCGGCATGCAGTGGACCTTGCGGGCCGTCAATCTTCAATGAAGAGGGATGCCATTCCGGCCAGTGACTGACGCTGGCGGCATAGGCCAGCACGGCGACCGGTTCGCCGGGGATATCGATCTGGTGCTGCATGCGCGTCATGGGCATTTTCGAATGACTCAAAGGGGCGGGTTCCGGCTCGCGGTACAGCGTGCCGAACAGGAAGTCCATCAAGGGCAGAACGATGTTGAAATTGCGCTCCTGCATGTGCTCGCGGCGGTGATGCAATTCGTGCAGACGGCGCATCTGGCGGATCCACGGCAAACGGGCCAACGGATTTTGCGGCGGCAGATGTTCGCAGGCATGGAACACTTCGTAGAGCAGATAGCCAAGCACCATGCACCCGGCGAACAGCCCGGCGACATTGGCGTTGATCTGCGCGAGCAGCCACCACAGCGGCAGGGTGATCAATAGCGTATGAATGACGATCAGCCAGGCTGGAAACAGAATCACCCGCCAGTCCCGAGCGCTGTCGTAGCTCATGTTGCCGGGGGTGAAAAAACTGTGATGGTCGCCGGCATGCCGCGCGTAGAACATCTTCGCGAAAGCTTTTTTGTGATGACCCAAATGACGATGGACCATGTACACGCCGAAGTTGAACAACAACAGGCTCAGCGGCACGGTCAGCCACTCCAGCCAGCTCACCGAATCTACTGTGTGCCAGAACGCAGCAATCGCGAGAATCCCGAACAGCAGCACGAACGCGCCATGCAGCCACGGGTTGTATAAAGGATGAATGGCCGCGCGGTAACGGCCGCGGAATGCCTCGGTGGTCTGCCTCAATGCGTTTCACCTGCGGGTATTGTTGTTATACCCGGCAGATTAGCCGATCCGCTGACTTGTGCAGGGCGAACGTTGCGGCCTTAAGCGCCATGCTCTGGACTGAAGCTGTCCGTCAGCTCAACGGATTCCAGCGTTGCGACCAGTCGTCATCGGTGCGGATTACTTCGCGCAACAGATCGAAGGCCTGTTGCAGCACGGCCGAGTCGCGATCACGCGAGTACACCAAGTAGGTCGGATAACCGAATTCCGGCGCTTTGGTGACGGCTTCCAGCGCGCCGGTTTCCAGATAAGTGCGCACGACCCGGGTGCGGAAATAACCACTGCCGCCATGTTCGAGGATGTATTGCAGGGCCAGCGGGCCAAGGTTGAAGCTCAGCGCGGCTTTGGCTTTTTCCGGTAGGGCGGCGTCGTGCTGACGGCGGAAATCCGGGCCCCAGTCGATGTAGACGTAAGGCTCCGGACGCTCGGGCGCGCGCACCAGAATCAGTTTTTCTTCCAGCACTTGCTCGACCTGCAGGCCCGGCCAGTATTCCGGTTGATAAACCAGCGCGGCATCGAGCACACCGAGTTCGAGCTGACGCAACAGATTTTCGCCATCGCGGATTTCCATACGCAACGCGTGGCCGGGGATTTTCTCGCGCAGTTCCGCCGCCCAACTGAGCATCAGCGGATTGCACAGGCTGACCTCGCCACCGATGTGCAGAACGTTGTGATAACCCTCGGGCAGCGGCAAGTCGCGGCGCGCGGCTTCCCAGGTCTGTACCAATTGATTGGCATAAATCACGAACGCTTCGCCATTGGCCGTCAACTTCGCTCCGGCGCGATTGCGCACGAACAGCGTGCTGCCTAACTGGCTTTCGAGCTTCTGCACCCGTGCGGTGATCGCGGTTTGCGTGACGAACAGCTTCTGCGCGGCGGCGGCGAGGCTGCCGTGACGGACGATTTCGAGGAAAGTGCGGGCGAGGTCGATGTCCATGGAGCAGGGCCGGTATCTGGAGGTGGAGCGCATTGTAAGTCAAAAGTCCCTAGCCCCAACTTGAAAGCAGCAACGGATTACACCGCTGAAAATTGCGTTTGGGTCCTACGGAAACAGGAGCGTTTTGATCAGATGAGGGGATATTTCTGACGACTTTTTCAGGTTGGTCGTCGGACGCTGGGTCTATAGCATCAGTCCTGACATTGAAGTCATCGAGCGCACAGATCGCTCTGGACCGGACAAAGGATGGACTATGCGAATCCCACTGATTGAAAACCACACGCCTGCTTACTCCCCTCGCCACTACTGGCGCGACGATCGCGCCAGATGCCCCTCGGAGGACGTCGCCATGCCAACCGCCAAAGCGCCGCGGCTCACAGGCTTGAAGAAGCTCGAGGGTACGCCTTCGGAGTTGCTTCTGCGTGGGCAGGACACCGGCGACGACCCGATGCTCGTCCTGCGCTGCACAAGCGAAGGATTTGAGCTGCTCGATGTGGTCAACATGATCGCAACCTCCGCGCTGTACCAACAGGGAGAGATGGTCAAACGTATCACCGGCAAATCTGTGAGAACTGTGCGACGTCTGCTCAAGGAGGGCGTTCCGGTGCGCCTGGACACGCCACAGAGCATCATCGCCTACCAATATGCCGCGGCGCTGGAGCTGGCCATTGAGGTGTTCGGGCGACAGGCCAAGGCCGAGTCATGGCTGCAGCAAAGCGCCACATACTTCTATGGTCATGTGCCGCTCGATCTGGTCGGGCATGCGTTGGGATTCAGGATGGTGGAGGAGTATCTGAACCAGATCAAATACGGGGTTTATCAATGAATCCCTTGCCCTGGGATGATCGCTGGTATGCCTGGCGGCTGGATCGCGAGATGTACAGCGCTACCTGGAATAGCGGGCTGGGTTCGAAACTGGACGGCGGCCGCTGGAATACGCCTGGGCGCAGAGTCGTTTATGCGTCGGTCGACCCATCCACGGCGATTCTGGAAGTGGCGGCCCACGGCAGTTTTGATGCGCTTGATCAGGAGCCCTATGTGTTGACCTGTTTTGAGATCACCCACGACGCCAGCGTCAGAATCGTGCAGCCTGAGGATGTGCCCAACCCGCAGTGGCTCACCCCGATCAAAACCTCGCCCAACCAGCGAAAGTTTGCCGATGCACTGTTGGCTGAACATCCATTTGTTCTGGTGCCTTCGGTGGCAACGCGGCACTCGTGGAATTTACTGGTGAGTTGCGATCTGGCGGAGGGTCAGTTCAGGATGGTTTCGCAAGAGCGGTTTGGGCTGGATACGCGGTTGTTGCAGGAGGGTTGATCGTACCTCCGCGAGCGGAGCGCGAAGCCGAGCCCTGCGCTGATTCCCCTTGCAACAACGACAAATCCCGCCAAAAGGGCGGGATTTGTGTTTGACCAGGCAGCTTCTTACGAAGGGAACAGCTCGGACAGTTTCATCGACAGCATCATGTCGCCTTCAACGCGCAGCTTGCCGCCCATGAAGGCTTGCATGCCGTCGGTTTCGCCGCTGACGATGTCTTTGAGGGTCTGGCTGTCCAGCACCAGCGTGCAGTTGGCGTCCGGGTTTTCACCTTCCTGGATGTCGCAGGTGCCGTCTTTGACGATCAGTGCGTATTGCTTGTCTTCGTCGGTGATGTTGAAACCGAAGACCAGGTCCAGACCGGCAGCGGCGGCTGGGTTGAACTTGGCTTGCATTGCTTTTACGGCATCAGCTACGGAGGTCATGGTTCGATCCTTTCTTGGTCATGGGAGCTGGGTGGTTACAGCCAGGGTCACAGTAAGCCGGACTCAGCGAAAAGTGATGAGTTCCGGGGCCTTCAGCAGTTGCAGGTGTGCGTGACTGTTGAAGGAAGCCAGAGCCACCTCGCGACCACGAAACTTCAATTGGTTGAGCGAGGTGTTGACGATTTGCCAGTTCAATTCAAAGGCCTGTCTGGCAGGCATTTGCGTAATCAGATGGAGCAGGGCAGTGATGGTACCGCCGGAGGTAAACACGGCAATTTTCTGGTTCTTTTCCGCCAGGTCGAGGATGCGGTGCAGCCCGGCCTGAACCCGCTCGACGAAACCCAGCCAGCTTTCCAGTCCGGGTGTGTCGTAGGTGCCAGCAAGCCAGCGCTCGACGATCAGGGCGAAGATGCGCTGGAATTCACCGCGGTTTTGCGCGGCGTTGCGCAGGATGTCGAGGGCTTCCGGCTCTTCCGGCAGCATGGCCGGGAGCAGGGCGCGGATCACCGCATCGGCATCGAATTCGTTGAAGGCGGAATCGGTTTCCAGAACGGGTACCGGCAGGCCTCTGGCGCTGAATTGCTCCAGTGCACTGGTGGCCGTGTGCTGTTGACGACGCAGGTCACCGGCAAGGCAACGATCAAAGCTGATGCCGAGATCGGCAAGGTGCTGGCCGAGGATTTCTGCCTGACGCACACCGATGGGTGACAGCACGTCGTAATCGTCTGCACCAAAGGAGGCCTGGCCATGTCGTATCAAGTAGATGCTGCCCACGTCCGCGTCGTCCCGGTACGTTGAAGGTCAGGCGAGGTTATGAGGATGGCGTAAGGCTGTCAATGAAAAAACATACGCTTGTTTGAAATGCCCGTTACAGGCATGTTGCCAGAGGTTTCACGGCTGGCCGATGAGCCGGCGCATGGGTATGCTGGAGCCATTCCGCGTGTATTACAGTTTCACGCATTGCTTTGAGGAGTCTCTGTGGATTTTTTCACCGAATACGCCAGTTTTCTGGCCAAGACTGTCACATTGGTGATCGCCATTCTGGTGGTGCTGGCCAGTTTCGCCGCGTTGCGCAGCAAGGGTCGACGCAAATCGGCGGGCCAGTTGCAGGTCAGTAAACTCAACGATTTCTACAAGGGTCTGCGTGAACGGCTGGAGCAGACCCTGCTCGACAAGGATCAGCTCAAGGCTTTACGCAAGGGCGAAGCGAAAACGGAAAAAAGCGCGAAGAAACAGAAGAACAGGCCTGAGACCAAGTCTCGGGTGTTCGTGCTCGACTTCGACGGCGATATCAAGGCTTCCGCCACCGAGAGCCTGCGCCACGAGATCACCGCGCTGCTGACCCTGGCCACGCCGAAAGACGAAGTGGTTCTGCGTCTGGAAAGTGGCGGCGGCATGGTGCACAGCTACGGTCTGGCGTCGTCACAGCTGGCCCGAATCCGTGATGCGGGCGTGCCGTTGACCGTTTGTATCGACAAGGTCGCAGCCAGTGGCGGTTACATGATGGCGTGCATCGGCGACAAGATCATCAGCGCTCCGTTCGCCATCCTCGGGTCTATCGGCGTGGTCGCGCAATTGCCCAACGTCAATCGCCTGCTGAAAAAGCACGATATCGATTTCGAAGTGCTGACCGCTGGTGAATACAAACGCACTCTGACCGTGTTTGGCGAAAACACTGAAAAGGGCCGCGAGAAGTTTCAGGAGGACCTCGACATCACCCATCGCCTGTTCAAAAACTTCGTCGCCCGTTATCGCCCGCAACTGGCGATCGATGAGGTGGCTACCGGTGAGGTGTGGCTCGGTATCGCTGCGCTGGAAAACCAACTGGTGGACGAACTGAAGACCAGCGATGAATACCTGGCGCAGAAAGCCAAACAGGCGGAGGTCTATCACCTGCACTACGCCGAGCGCAAAAGCCTGCAGGAACGCATCGGCATGGCTGCCAGTGGCTCGGTGGACCGCGTGCTGTTGAGCTGGTGGAGTCGTCTTACCCAGCAACGCTTTTGGTAAACACCAGGCATAAAAAAACGCCGGTCATATGACCGGCGTTTTTGTGTCCGCAACAAAAGCTCTAGGCTCAGCGCCGACGGAACAGCGGCAGTGGTTCGTCACTGGCGGCCTGGTAGGTCACCGAGAAGTCCTTGAGACCTTCCAGTGCTTCGTACGGGTCTTTGTCCGCGCGAATGGCAAAGGCGTCGAAACCGCAGCGATGCATGTAGAACAATTGGTCCCGCAGTACATCGCCAATCGCGCGCAACTCGCCTTTGAAACCATAACGGTCACGCAGCAGACGGGCATTGGAGTAACTGCGGCCATCGGTGAACGCCGGAAAATTCAGCGCGATCACTTGAAACTCACCGACGTCTTCACCGATTTCTTCTGCTTCCTCGTCAGCATCCAGCCATACGCCGAGACCGCCGTCGCGGGCCTTGAGCATGCGGCTGTGCTCGCGCCACAACTGCAGAGGAACGATCAGATCGTCGCAGTTGCTGATCTCATCGATGTTGAAATCCTTCGGCAGCAAGTGCCAGGTCTCGTCGACGACTTCGTTGTTCTTAATGATTCGCTGCATAGACGCGTTCCTTGAAGAGGTCGATGCCAATACGCTGATAGGTGTCGATGAAGCGCTCGTCTTCGGTGCGTTGTTCAACGTACACGTCGATCAGCTTCGAGATCACGTCAGGCATGGCTTCCTGTGCGAAGGACGGGCCGAGGATCTTGCCCAGGCTCGCATCACGGCTGGCGCTGCCGCCGAGGGAAACCTGATAGAACTCTTCGCCTTTTTTGTCGACGCCGAGAATGCCGATGTGGCCAACGTGGTGGTGACCGCAGGCGTTCATGCAACCGGAGATGTTCAGGTCCAGCTCACCGATGTCGAACAGGTAATCCAGATCGTCGAAGCGACGCTGGATCGACTCGGCAATCGGGATCGACTTGGCGTTGGCCAGTGAGCAGAAGTCACCGCCCGGGCAGCAGATGATGTCGGTCAGCAGGCCGATGTTCGGCGTGGCGAAACCGCCTTCTCGCAACTCGCCCCACAGGGTGAACAGCTGGCTCTGCTCGACATCGGCGAGGATGATGTTCTGCTCGTGAGAGGTGCGCAGTTGACCGAAGCTGTAGCGGTCGGCCAGATCGGCCACAGCGTCGAGCTGCTTGTCAGTGATGTCGCCCGGGGCAACACCGGTCGGCTTCAACGACAGCGTTACAGCGACATAGCCCGGCTTCTTGTGCGCCAAGGTGTTGCGGCTACGCCAGCGGGCGAAGCCCGGATGCTCTTTGTCCAGATCGGCCAGTTGTGCGGTCTGGTTGTCGAGGACCTTGTAGTCCGGGTCGACAAAGTGCTTGGCGACGCGATGCAGTTCGGCTTCGGTCAGCGTGGTCTGGCCACCGCGAAGATGCTCCATTTCCGCGTCGACTTTCTGCGCGAACACTTCTGGCGTGAGCGCCTTGACGAGGATCTTGATCCGCGCCTTGTATTTGTTGTCACGACGGCCATAGCGGTTGTACACACGCAGAATGGCGTCGAGGTAGCTCAACAGGTCCTGCCACGGCAGGAATTCATTGATGAACGCGCCGACCACCGGCGTACGACCGAGACCACCGCCGACCAGCACGCGGAAGCCCAGCTCGCCAGCGGCGTTGTAGACCGGTTCCAGACCGATGTCGTGAACTTCAATGGCAGCGCGGTCGCTGGTCGAGCCATTCACGGCAATCTTGAATTTGCGCGGCAGGTAAGCGAATTCCGGGTGAAAGGTGGTCCACTGACGGACGATTTCGCACCATGGACGCGGGTCGATCACTTCATCGGCGGCGACGCCGGCAAACTGGTCGGTGGTAACGTTGCGCAGGCAGTTGCCGCTGGTCTGGATAGCGTGCATCTGCACGGTCGCGAGTTCGGCGAGGATGTCCGGGATGTCTTCCACCGCCGGCCAGTTGAACTGCACGTTCTGCCGCGTACTGATGTGGGCGTAGCCCTTGTCGTAGTCGCGGGCGATTTTGGCCATCATGCGCACCTGGCGCGAAGTGAGCTGGCCGTAAGGCACCGCCACGCGCAACATCGGCGCAAAGCGCTGGATGTACAGGCCATTTTGCAGGCGCAGGGGGCGGAATTCTTCTTCGCTCAGCTCACCTGCCAGATAGCGTCGGGTCTGATCACGGAACTGCTTGACGCGGTCCTCGATGATCCGCTGATCGTACTCGTCGTATACGTACATATAAGTCCTGTTCTCAGGCTTGGGCTACTCGGAAAACGCTGCGTTTTCGCTTGCTGGAGTCCGATGTTGCCTCTGCAATTCTGCGCGCACGGCCGCGCACTCCGTCACGGAGCCGGGGCAATATACCCGTTTGCAGTTATGCGCAAAAGTGATGTTTGAGTATATGTAAAGAACCAAATCGCCTAACGCGAATGGCTTGCAACTAATCCACATTTGTCGTGCGGACAATCATCGTCTTTACTCTGATCGAGTCTATGTGCAATCACCGATAAAACCGACAAGAGGCGATGCAATGAGCAACCCGACCAAAGCCAGGAAAAGCGACAGCAGCGTCGATGCGTGGGCCATTTTGTTCCTGATTATTCTCGTTGTAGGAACAGCGGTCTTCTGGGTCAGCCACCAGTGAGCGAAACTCCGGGTCTGACCGCACGCCTGTAGCCGGTGGTTCGCCAGTGACAAGGCTCGATCGCTTTGCCAAGGCCCGGATTTCTCATATCCACTTCAAACGCCGGCCAGATGCAGCACCAGTTTGACGATACCGAACAGCGTCAGACCGAAAACGGCTGTGAACAAAACGCCCAGTATCAGGAAATGGCTGGGCTTGCCGTGGGTGAAATCCCTTTCCCGGTTTTTGCCACTCTGTACGCCGAATGCTGCGGCCATGACGCTGTGCAGCATCTGCCAGAAGGTCGGCGGTTTGTTGTCGACTGGATCGTCCATAAATCCCTCTCCGCAAAATCGTGCGTTACAAGCATAGTCAACTCTGCACCCGACGGTTCAAACCCGTCGCAACACCTTCCTCTCGACTGCGCCGTCATTCGCCACGACCGGGTCCTTCATCACCGATTTGACTAGCGCGCCGGGCGTTTGCGCTTCGGCTGGGACATTTGCCTCCGCTTACCTATCGACACTTGAGCGATAGCCGGCTACCACCGAAGGGATAGCGGCAGATGGTCTGCTAACCACTCCATTAACAAGGAGTGACCATGGACGCTATCCCGACTCATTCACCGGCGCCGCCCGAGGCGTCGACCCCGCCCGCCAGACTCAGCGCGACACAGAGCATTCACAGCGGGTTTCTGCAGAAATCCGTCCCGGCATGGCTGAGCGGCGCATCGACGCAACGCCGTCAGGCATTAAAAGGTGTTTCGACCACGCTGCCGGCCTGGTATCAGGACGCCATGCCCGCGCAGCGCACCGCCCTGACCGACAGTTTTATCGCCAGCGTCACCGCGCAGAACGCTCTGGACGAAAGTCTGGCGTCGTTCCAGCAAATCGAGGCTTTTGCCCGGCCCTTGCTGATCAAGGCGCTCAAGGACCAGTATCAGGTGCAGGTGGACGTCGACAAAACCCAGCTGTGCCTCAAGCGCCCCGTGGATGTTGGCGTGCTGAAAATAGAGTTGGCATCGTTTGAGTTCCTCAAGCTGTCGATGCTCGATGCGGCGCTGCATAATTTTGAAGCCTATGAATGCGAAGCGGGCGCCTATCACGAGACGTCCGGTTTCCTCGTGGCGACCCAGACTGCGGCCACTTTCGAATCAGTGAGCATTGGCGTGACGGTCAGCCAGTTCCTGGGGCTTTGCCGCAGCCTGGATATCGGCAAGCAATATCAGACGTATCTGCAGGCATTCTTTCATCCGGCCGATGCGGCGGCAGAAGACGCACTCCGCGATCCGTTCATAGCCAGCCAGAAAGCCACGATGCGCGCGGCGGCTGAACAGGCGTTGCTGCAAAAAGACATCGAACCGGCGGATTACACGATGATCCTGTCGGTTATCAATGGCGAGATGCATCCGTGGATGGGCGACAAACAGGTCTGGTTCAAAGACCTGGGCTTGATGAAGAAACGCCTGACCGGTTGCGTCGCGTTCGTGATCTGCGAGAAGTACCGCTACAGCGATGAGCTGCTCCTGTACATCCCTCACGATCCACATCACCCGCTCAAGCGCTATAGCTATGAGCAGATGCGTAGCGAATTCAAACGCCTGCTGACCGCCCGCGATGCGACCGAGGCGTCTGGCGCAGCGCCGACCCGGTACCAACAGTTTCTCAGCCAGTTTCTGCCCTGCGACCAGCGCCCTTACTACTTCAGTCAATTCACCCAAGAGGCGGCCGACTCGCCCAAAGATGTCTGGCAATTCTGGCGTTCGCCCTGGGCCACTGTCATCGATGCGATCAGCCCCGGTTCGGCCTTCACCAAAATCAGTGAAGTGCCCCCTGAGCGCAAGGTCAAACTCGAACCGGTGGCTGATCCTTATATCGCTCCGTCGACAATCGGGCGCGCGGGGCGGGGGCTGTGGGCGGCGAATGAAGATCTCTGGGAGTATCTGTTCACCCAGAACCGCGACAAAGCGATTGCCGATGCGCGAAGTCACGCCGTGCCGACGGCCGACGTCGATACGAAAGCCCGTGACGCCAAGCTCGCCCACCTGATGCAGGTTGGCATGCTCGGCTTGAACCTGGTGTCGATGTTCGTCCCGGTACTCGGCGAAGTGATGATGGTGGCCATGGCCAGTCAGCTGCTCTACGAAACCCTTGAGGGTGCTGTCGAATGGAGTGAAGGTGATCGCCGGGCAGCAAAAGACCATCTGATCGACGTGGCGGAGAATCTGGCGCTGATCGGCGTCATGGCGGGTGTCGGCGCCGGTGTGCAGACATTTACCGGCGCCCGGGCTGTGCCGGTGCTCGAACAGTTGAGCCCGGTGTCGCTGCCCACTGGTGAAACCCGGCTGTGGAAGCCTGATCTTGGCGCTTATCAATCCAGCGTGAGCCTGGACGCCAGCCTCGCCCCGAATGAAGCGGGCCAGTATGTGGTAGACGGCAACACGTACATCCGGCTCGACGGCAAGCTTTACCAACAGAGGTACGATCAAGCGCTCGGTAAATGGCGCATCCAGCATCCAACCAATGCCGGCGCGTATCAGCCTGTGCTGGAGAGCAATGGTGTGGGGGCCTGGCGTTTTACCCTGGAGCGACCTCTGGCGTGGGACCGTCTGACCCTGCTGCGGCGAATGGGGCCGCGCAGCGAAGCGTTTTCCGACAGCGAGCTGATCAGGGCCGCCGATATCAGTGGCGTCAGCGATGACGCGTTGCGCAAGATGCACCTCGATCACGCATCGCCACCGCCGCAGCTGCTGCAAGCCATGCGCATGCTCAAGGCCGATTCTGGCGCCGGGCGGGTCATCGAGCAGTTGCGCGGTACGCAACCGATCGACGAGATGTATTCGTATGCCTTGCCATTGGTTACTGAAATGCCGCTATGGCCGGCCAATCGGGTGCTTGAGGTATTCGACGGCGCGTACGTGTCCGGCAAATCCGTGAAGTACGGCGGTGCGCGTCGGGTACGGGGCAGTCGTGTCAGAGCACCGATCCAAGTCTCCCGGGCCGATATCCTCAGCGGAGAACTGCCGGCCGTCATTCTGGCAGCACTTGACGAAGCTGAAATCACCGGGCTGCTTGGGGAGCAGGGCGCACGGGTGCCTGAGGACAGGCCTGGCGAATTTGCCAGGCAGATAGCGGATTACGCACAAACCCGACAATCGGCGATCTACGACAGCATCTACAAAGGGACCGAACCTGCGGACCCGTTGGTCAAGCGATTGCAAAATGCCTGCGTGGGACTCACCGAGTCGGCTGCTCTGGACGTCCTCGCCCACGCCAGCTCTGGTGAACTGGAACAGCTGACGACCACAAAACGCGCGCCGCTGCGCATGCTCGAGCAAGCGCGCTGGTACACACGGCAAAGCCGACAGGTCAGGGCTTTCGCCGGCCTGCGCAGTGAGAATATCGCTACGGCAGATAGCCGGCGTCTGGCACTGCAGACACTGGAAAACTTGCCCGGTTGGCCTGCTGGTTTGCGGCTGGAGGTGCGCGAAGGCAGTCTCGAAGGTTCGCTGCTCGACAGTGTGGGTACCGAGGCCGGTGGCGAGAAAAAGTACCTGATCAAAAAAGGTGCGCAATTCCAGGCTTTCAATGACCGTGGCGAAGAGCTCAACAGCCTGCCGCGCCACGGCGACAATTTTTACGCATCGATCATGCACGCCTTGCCCGACGAGGCACGCCGCAGCCTCGGGCTGCCGGCAGTCGGCCAGTGGGCTGAGCTGCAGCAAGCGATCATTGCGTACGCCGATCAACATCAAAGTAAAGCGCTCTTTTTACTGGAGCCGCAGGCGAAGTGGCTCAGGCCTCCGGCGCGCATCAGCGAAAGGGCGATCGGCTATCGGGCCAGCGGGCGTGGCGCCGCGTTTAATCCCGAGTTGGTCGATCGATTGCGCGAGGTCTATCCAGAGCTGACAGTTGAACAAGCGAACGGGTTTGTTCTGCAGCAGGTACGCCTGGGCAAAAGCAACGGTGAAATCTTTGAAATGGTGCAGTCGCGCCGTCAGGAATGGGAGCGGCTCAAAGCGACGCTTGAAGGATGGGTGGGACCTTCGCACACGGCGGCCAGTGATTTATCTGCAATGTTCCAGAGATCGCAAACGGCAAGTGCGCTGGAAGCATGCTGGCGCAGGGCCCCGCTAGCCGCTGACGATCAAAGTGCCGCCAGGCTGACGATCGTAAGCTATTACCCATTGCCAACGATTGAGGCAGATTTTTCCCATGTTCGCGACTTGACCCTGAGCGGTGACGGCATGACGGATATCGACGCCGACGCGTTTCTGTCGCGCTTTCCCAACGTGGTGCAGTTGACCCTCGGCGAGCGAGGCAGCGCTTTCGGCTCCTTCATAGGGCGGGAGCAATCACTGACCAGACTGCCCTCAGCGGTGAGTGCCATGCCCTCGCTGAGAAGACTGCGGTTCAGAACCGGCGCGCAGTCCCTGAATGCTGGTTTTTCGCAGGGTTTGGCCGCAATGACGACGCTGCAAGAGCTTGATCTCGAACTGGTACGGCTGGACGCCGACGCGCCAGCGCTTGAGCTGGGTACGCTGCAGCAGCTGAAAAGACTCAGAATTGCCGCGCCGGGCCTGACGCAGTGGCCGGTGTCTGTGGAAAGCCTGCCGAACCTGCAAAGGCTGGACCTGTCACAGACAGCCATCGCGACTGTCCCCCCGACACTCTATGCCGGGCATGAACAGGTGTGGGTGGGCCTGTCGCTGGATTGGTCGAAGTTTTCCCACGAGGCATTCAAGCCCGCTTACGACTACGTGAAAAATTACCTCGGCCCTTGGGGGCATCTGGTCGATCTTGACTTGATGGTACGCAGGTATTGCGCCGGGGAGCTGGAGTTCCTGACAGGCGAGGCGGGCCATGTGAATCCATTGCCGCAGCGGATCATGAATCTGTGGGATACACCGCAGACCCGCCTCGCCGCTGTCGAGGCGTTGCGGCTTGAGCACGCGGGTATTTTTCGCCAGTTTTACCAGCCGACGCTGTCCAGCGGATTGAGAAAGGCTGCACCGCTGCCAAGCTGGAGCCTGCCGCCCAATATCAGAGTGGTCCGCGCGCTGGAGAAACACTGGCGTGCCGCTGTTCGTCAGCGCTACGGCGTAAATGCCGATGCTCGACCAGCGAATTTTTTCACTTGGGCGCCCCGGGTAGATGGCAACGATGCGACGATTTTCGAGTTGCTCGATACCGCCTGGATTCAAGGTGAATCGTCTGTGAGCGAATTGCCCCGGTTACCGGCTGGCAGTTTTTCCCAGGTGCAGACCGTTCGCCTGGATCGTCTGGCGGTACCGGCCGAGCAGGTCCGTGGCTTCCTTCAGGCATTCAGCGGGGCCAAGACGTTGGAAATTACAGCCTGTGGCCTTACTGAGGTGCCGATCGCGCCGGAGGATTTTGTCCAATTGACGAGTCTGGACCTTTCGTACAACCGCATCGTCGTCACTCCCACGGTGCAGCGCCAGCTCAGCGCGTTGGCACAGCTGCAACACTTCAACGCTTTCCTCAATCCGCTGGCCGCAATCGACGTGTCCGCACTGACCCGGCTGCAGTCACTCAGGCTCACCTCGACCGGACTGCATGCGTGGCCATCAGGCGCTGAAAGTCTGCCGCAGCTGAAATGGCTCGATCTGCGTTACAACTCGATCAGCGCGCTGCCTGAGCACGTGCTCGCTCACGAGGATGTTTTGCTCAGAACCGATCTGGCCAACAATGCCTTCAGCCCCGAAGGAAGGGCAGCGCTCACGGTTGCGCAGCGCCGGATCGAAGGTATCAGAGGTTTGCCCGCCGGCGCGCTGGAGCGCTTCGAGCGCGGCTCACCGCCATTTTCAACCATCGGCATGTCTCCCGAAACCGCAGGCTCTCTGGCCGAATACCTACTGCCGCTGCCTCGGCGGACGCCGGCGCTGGAGGGCGCTCAGGGATTTGTCAGTCGAGTGCAGGACCTGAACCCGGCGCTCTCGGCAGATCAGGCAACAGCCTGTGTGACGCGATTGCGCAATGCGGGCATGACCGAGGCCCAGATCGACACCCGGCTCATTGAATGGCTTCAGGCGAGCGAGGCATTGGTTCGTGAGCTGAACGACTGGATATTCACCCGCGAGGTGCAAATCAACGGCAATCGGGAGTCGGCGTTCAGCCGGCAATCGGTGGCGCAGAAAATTCGTGACTGCTGGCAGGACGGATTGACCGGATCTGGTACAGGGGCGGGCCACACGCTGGACTTCACCGGACTGCAGATCGGCCAGTTGCCCCGCTTGGAGACGGTGTTTACGCATGTCCGGACACTGAACCTGACCGGCCTCGGGTTCACCGTCGACAGTTTCAATCTGTTCTGCACCGCGTTCCCTGAACTGACCGCACTGAAACTCAACGGCAACGCGTTACAGCTGCTGCCGGATGCCGTGAAAAGCCTGAGCCGCCTTGAGCGTCTGGAACTCAGCGGTAACCGCTTGGAGGACGCGCTAACGTTGCAAAGCCTGGTCGCTACCCCTCGCTTGCGCTTGCTGGATTTGAGTCACAACCGGCTCGACGTTTTCGACGCCAGCGTGTTCGTTCAGCTCGAAACCCTCGACCTTGCTCATAACGGTCTCGATGCCTGGCCGGACGGCGTGCTGGAACTGGCACAGCTGCGCACATTGAATCTGACAGGCAATGACATCACGCAGTTTCCGGACCGGCTGCTGGGTGGCAATCACGAGGGCCTGGTGGCGGGCACCGACCTTTCCGACAACACCCTGACGCTCAACAGTCTGGAACAACTGCGTGATCACAGTGCGGCTCACGGCAACCGTGACGTGATGGGCTATTCGAGTACGACGCTGGACCAGGAAATGGCGCAGCGGCTGGTTTCTGAAAGTGAATCCGGTTCGGACTCGGACTCGGATTCAGATTCGGACAGCGACGGCCATGATACTCACGCAGTTGTCGAGGCCGATGAAGTCATCGATAACCCGCTGCAGGATGTGGCTGCTCCGGCCATGGACATCTGGCTGACCTACACGCCTTCGGATGTCCGTGTGGAGCGATATGCGCTCTGGCTGCAGTTGGCTGAACAGGTCGGGCATGAGTCGTTTTTCCATTTGCTCTCGACATTGCGCTATACCGCCGAGTACCAGCTGTCGGGCGCCGACCTGACGCACCGGGTATGGCAGGTGATACAGGCGGCGACAGAAGACAGCGAGTTGCGCCAGTTGCTGTTTGCCAACGCCGATACCCATGGCACCTGTGGCGATGGCCGGATTCTGTCGTTCAGTGAACTGGAAACCCGCGTCTATGAATTCAATGCTCTGCGCGACGTACCGCTCCATCGTCCGCAACAGCGCGGCAAAGCCTTGCTGGACCTGACCCGGCGTCTGTTCCGTCTGGAGCGGGTCGACCGGCTTGCCGAGGCGGCCGGGAAAAACAAGGATCGGGCGGAGATCCGCCTGCAGTACCGGATCGGCATGATCCGCGGCTGGCCTGACGGCCTGGAATTGCCCGCGCAACCGGAACACATGTTGTACGCCACGCCGATTCGCGGGCGGACCCTGCTCAACGCCCGCGCCTCCGTACTGGCGGACGAGGCGTCCGACCTGTTTATCGAGGACCTGATTTCCCGTGACTACTGGGTGCGTTACCTGCGCGACCAGCATCCCGAAGTGTTCGATGAGCTGGAACGCAACGCGACCCGACGTCAGGAGGAGGTTGAAGATGCGTATGCGCGCAGAGATGACAGTCAGGACGTGCTTGATCAATATCTGGCTGCAATGAATCAACTGGAAATCGAAACCGCCGAAGCACGGAACCTCAAACTCAAGGAGCTGACACGTACGGCGGTGGCACAAACCCCGGCGAGCACCACGCAAGCGGGCTCATCGTCACCGCAACCCGGGCCTTCTCAACCCCGAACCTGATGCCTGAAGCAGCCTGGGAGCGCACGGCTCCCAGGCTTTCGCTGTGTATCAGCTGTCGTAACCCAGGTTCGGCGCCAGCCAGCGCTCGGTGACGCTCAGGTCCTGGCCTTTGCGCGCGGTGTAGCTCTGCACCTGATCCTTGTCGATCTTGCCCACGGCAAAGTACTGCGCCTGCGGATGGGCGAAGTACCAGCCACTGACCGCAGCGGCGGGGAACATCGCGTAGTGCTCGGTAAGGAACACGCCGCTGCGTCCGGCACGCATTTCAGCTGCTTCGGGGTCAAGCAAGGTGAACAGCGCGGCTTTCTCGGTGTGATCCGGGCAAGCCGGGTAGCCGGGAGCGGGGCGGATGCCACGGTATTGCTCTTTGATCAGCGCATCGTTGTCGAGGGTCTCGTCTTTGGCGTAACCCCAGTGCTCTTTGCGCACTTGCTGGTGCAGCCATTCCGCGCACGCTTCGGCCAGACGGTCGGCGAGGGCCTTGACCATGATCGAGTTGTAGTCGTCGCCAGCGTCCTGATAGGCCTTGGCCACTTCTTCGGCGCCGATGCCAGCGGTGGTGATAAAGCCGCCGACATAGTCGGTGACTTCGCTGTCCTTTGGCGCCACAAAGTCGGCGAGACAGAAATTCGGTTTGCCGTCGGTCTTGATGATCTGCTGACGCAGGTGATGCAGTTTGGCCAGCGGCTTGCCGTTATCGTCGTACAGCTCGATGTCGTCTTCGTTGACCTGATTGGCCGGCCAGAAACCGAACACGGCACGGGCGCTGATCAGCTTTTCGTCGATCAGCTTGGCGAGCATTTCCTGGGCGTCCTTGTACAGCGCGGTGGCGGCTTCACCGACCACTTCATCTTCGAGAATGCGCGGGAACTTGCCGGCCAGGTCCCAGGAGATGAAAAACGGCGTCCAGTCGATGTATTCGGCCAGCACCTTCAGATCGATATTGTCGAGCACCTTGCTGCCGGTGAAGGTCGGTTTGACTGGCTGGTAATTGGCCCAGTCGAATTGCGGCTTCTTGGCGATGGCGGCAGCGTAGCTCAGGCGTTCGGTGCGGGCGCTACGGTTGGAGGTACGCTCGCGCACGTCGATGTATTCCAGACGGGTTTTCTCGACGAAACCGGCCTTGAGCTCCTTGGACAGCAACTGCGTCGCCACGCCAACGGCGCGTGAGGCGTCGGTCACGTAGACCACCGCGTCGTTGCTGTACTTGGGCTCGATCTTCACCGCCGTGTGAGCCTTGGAGGTGGTTGCGCCACCGATCATCAGCGGCAGGTGGAAATCCTGGCGCTGCATCTCACGGGCAACGTGGACCATCTCGTCCAGCGACGGGGTGATCAGGCCGGAAAGGCCGATGATGTCGCATTTTTCTTCCCTGGCGACCTGCAGGATCTTCTCGGCCGGGACCATCACGCCGAGGTCGACAATGTCATAGCCGTTGCAACCAAGCACCACGCCGACGATGTTTTTGCCGATGTCGTGGACGTCGCCTTTGACCGTGGCCATGAGGATCTTGCCCTTGGCCTCCGGTTTGTCGCCTTTCTCCAGTTCGATGAACGGAATCAAGTGCGCCACGGCCTGCTTCATCACGCGGGCGGATTTCACCACTTGCGGGAGGAACATTTTGCCGGCGCCGAACAGGTCGCCGACGATGTTCATGCCGGACATCAGCGGGCCTTCGATCACTTCGATCGGCCGCGCAAACGACTGCCGGGACTCTTCGGTGTCTTCGACGATGTGCGTGGTGATGCCCTTGACCAACGCGTGTTCCAGACGCTTGTTGACGTCCCAGTTGCGCCACTCTTCGGTCTCGGCTTCCTTGACGCTGCCGTCGCCCTTGTACTTGTCGGCAATGGCGAGGAGGGCGTCGGTGCCGTCCGGGGTGCGGTTGAGGATCACGTCTTCGACCGCGTCGCGCAGCTCGACCGGGATCTGATCGTAGATCTCCAGTTGGCCGGCGTTGACGATGCCCATGGTCAGCCCGGCGCGGATCGCGTAGAGCAGGAACACCGAGTGAATCGCCTCACGCACCGGGTTGTTGCCACGGAACGAGAACGACACGTTGGACACGCCGCCGGAGCTCAGTGCATACGGCAGTTCATCGCGGATGTAGGCGCAGGCATTGATGAAGTCGACGGCGTAGTTGTTGTGCTCTTCGATGCCGGTGGCGACGGCGAAGATGTTCGGGTCGAAGATGATGTCTTCCGGCGGGAAGCCGACTTCGTTGACCAGAATGTCGTAGGAGCGTTTGCAGATTTCCTTTTTGCGCGCTTCGGTGTCGGCCTGGCCGGCTTCGTCGAAGGCCATCACCACCACCGCAGCGCCGTAGCGCTTGCACAGCTTGGCGTGATGGATGAACTGCTCGACGCCTTCTTTCATGCTGATCGAGTTGACGATGCCCTTGCCCTGAATGCACTTGAGACCGGCTTCGATCACTTCCCATTTCGACGAGTCGATCATGATCGGCACGCGCGAGATATCCGGTTCGCCGGCGATCAGATTGAGGAAGGTCACCATGGCCTTCTTCGAATCGAGCATGCCCTCGTCCATGTTGATGTCGATGATCTGCGCGCCGGCCTCGACCTGCTGCAGAGCGACTTCAAGGGCTTCGGTGTAGTTGTCTTCACGGATCAGGCGGGCGAATTTTGCGGAACCGGTGATGTTGGTGCGCTCGCCGACGTTGACGAACAGCGAGCTGCGATCGATGGTAAACGGCTCCAGACCGGAGAGGCGGCAGGCCTTGGGAATGTCCGGAATCTGACGTGGCGCGTAACCGGCCACGGCTTTGGCGATGGCTTCGATGTGGCCCGGCGTGGTGCCGCAGCAGCCGCCGACGATGTTGAGGAAACCGCTCTGGGCGAATTCTTCGATGACTTTGGCGGTTTGCGAGGGCAGTTCGTCGTACTCGCCGAATTCGTTGGGCAGGCCAGCGTTCGGGTGCGCCGAAACGTGGGTGCTGGCCTTGTTCGACAGCTCTTCCAGGTACGGGCGCAATTCGCTGGCGCCGAGGGCACAGTTCAGGCCTACGGAAATCGGCTTGGCGTGAGCCACCGAGTTCCAGAACGCTTCGGTGGTCTGGCCGGACAGGGTGCGACCGGAGGCATCGGTGATCGTGCCGGAAATCATGATCGGCAGTTCGAGGTGCAGTTCTTCGAACACGCCCTGCACGGCGAAAATCGCCGCTTTGGCGTTGAGCGTGTCGAAAATGGTTTCGATCAGGATCAGGTCGGCGCCGCCCTCGATCAAACCTTTGGTGGCTTCGGTGTAGTTTTCCACCAGCTCATCGAAGGTCACGTTGCGGTAACCGGGGTTGTTGACGTCGGGCGACAGCGAGCAGGTACGGCTGGTCGGGCCAAGCACGCCGGCAACGAAGCGCGGCTTGGCCGGGTTTTCGGCGGTCTTGGCGTCGGCAATCTTGCGCGCCAGGCGTGCGCCTTCTACGTTTAACTCGTACGCCAGCTCTTCCATGCCGTAATCGGCCATGGAAATGCGCGTGGCGTTGAAGGTGTTGGTTTCGAGAATGTCGGCGCCGGCGTCCAGATAGGCTTTTTCGATACCGCCGATCACGTCCGGACGGGTGATCACCAGCAGGTCGTTGTTGCCCTTGACGTCACTCGGCCAGTCCGCGAAGCGTTTGCCGCGATAATCCTGCTCTTCGAGCTTGTAGCTCTGGATCATCGTGCCCATCCCGCCGTCGAGAATCAGGATGCGCTCTTTGAGGGCTTGCTTGAGAGCTTGAAGGCGGACGCTGCGATCGGACATGTGGACTACTCGAAAAGACCATTACGAAGGAGCGCGATCATAGCAAACCTGTGCGCTTTTGGAGCATGCGCAGCTTTTGCATGAATATCGCTCATGTTGGTACGAGCGTCATAACGGTAGAATTGCAGCCTTTTTTACAATCGAGACCAGCAGCATGCCGCACCGCTTCATCAGTTTATGGTTGCTGGTCCTGAGTGGAAGCGTCGCGGCGCAAGATCCTGCCATTTCTTCTGCTATCTCCTACAGCCGGGATATCCAACCGATCTTCACCGAGAAGTGCGTAGCCTGCCATGCCTGCTATGACTCGGCCTGTCAGCTCAATCTGGGCAGTGGCGAAGGCGCCGCCCGTGGCGCGAGCAAGATGCCGGTGTACGACGGCGAACGCACCCAGGCTGCACCGACCACGCGTTTGTTTTACGACGCCTTCGGCAAGCGCGCCTGGCAGCAGAAAGACTTCTATTCGGTCCTCGACGCCCAGGGCAGTCAGGCCGCACTGATGGCGCGCATGCTTGAACTCGGCCACAAGACGCCGCTGACGCCGAACGCCAAGCTGCCCGAAGACATTGTCCTGGGGCTCAATCGCAATAATCTATGCGCAATGCCTGCGGAGTTCGACGGATATGCCGGCGCGCACCCGAAAGAGGGCATGCCGCTGGCGGTCACTGGCCTGACCGACCAGCAATACCAGACCTTGCAGCGCTGGCTGGCGTCTGGCGCGCCGATTGACGAGCAGAGCCTGGCGCCGAGTGCCAAAGAGGCCATGCAAATTCTGCAGTGGGAAAACCTGCTCAACGCCCCCGGTGCCCGGCAGAGTCTGGTCGGGCGCTGGTTGTTCGAGCACTGGTACCTGGCGCACATCTATTTCAAGGATGGTGAGCCGGGGCATTATTTCCAGTGGGTGCGTTCGCGTACGCCGAGCGGCCAACCGATCGACCTGATCGCCACTCGCCGTCCCAACGACGATCCGGGCACGCAGGTGTATTACCGCTTGTGGCCGGTGCAGGGGGTGATCGTGCACAAGACGCACATCACCTACCCGCTGAGCGCGGCGAAAATGGCCCGCATCAAAAGCCTGTTCTACAGCGGCAACTGGCAGGTCAATGCGCTGCCGGGTTACGGGCCGCAAAGCCGTGCCAATCCATTTGCCACCTTCGAGGCGATTCCGGCACAGGCGCGCTATCAGTTCATGCTCGATAACGCTGAATACTTCGTCCGCACCTTCATTCGTGGGCCGGTGTGCCGTGGGCAGATCGCGACCGATGTGATCCGCGACAACTTCTGGGCGCTGTTCCAGGCGCCGGAACATGACCTCTATATCACCGACCCGAACTACCGCGGCCAGGCCACGCCGCTGCTGGCGATGCCGGGGCAGAACGACGACGTCGGCAGCGTGCTGAGCCTGTGGCGCGACTACCGCGACAAGCGCAACGAATACGAAGCCCTGCGCCGCGACAGCTACGCCGATCTGCCGGCGCCGAGCTGGTCGACGCTGTGGGCCGGCAACGACAACGCCTTGCTGAGCATTTTCCGCCATTTCGACAGCGCCTCGGTTACCAAGGGTTTGATCGGTGAAGTGCCGCAAACCATGTGGCTATTCGACTATCCGCTGCTCGAGCGCACCTATTACCAGCTAGCGGTCAACTTCGATGTGTTCGGCAACGTCTCCCATCAGGCGCAGACTCGTCTGTATTTCGACCTGATCCGCAACGGTGCCGAACAGAACTTCCTGCGCCTGATGCCCGCCGACTCGCGCGAGGATTACCTCAACGATTGGTATCAGGACGGCGGCCAGTTCAAGATGTGGCTGGATTACGAGGCCATCGACGACGACAAACCGACCGCGCTGAAACTTGACGGAAATGACCCGAAACGCGATTTCGCCATGCAATTGCTGGCGCGCTACGGCGATCTGAACGCGCGGCCAGACCCGATCAATCGCTGCGACGGCGCTTATTGCTCACGGCCGAATATCGATCCGGCATTGCAGAACGCCGAGCAGGCCTTGAGCCGTCTGGCCTCGCGACCGGCAGCGGGGCTGAAAGTCATCGACCAGTTGCCCGAGGCGACCTTGCTGCGCGTCGAAACTGCCAGCGGCAAGCGCGAGGTCTACAGCCTGCTGCGCAACCGTGCGCACAGCAACGTGGCGTTTCTGCTGGGTGAGTCGCGGCGCTATCAGCCGGGGCTCGACACGTTGACTGTCTATCCGGGCGTACTTACCAGTTACCCGAACTTCATGTTCAACGTACCGGCCGAGCAGGTGCCGGCGTTTGTCGATGCCATGGAGAACGCCAGGGATGCCAATCGCTTCGAAAAAATCGTCGAACGCTGGGGCATTCGCCGCAGTCATCCGCAGTTCTGGCGGTATTTCCATGATCTGAGCCAGTACATCCACGAAACCGATCCGGTGGAAGAGGGTGTGCTGGATATGAACCGGTACGAGAACCTTTGAGCATTCGCCGGCGTGTGCCGAGATTCTTTCCTGACAAAAATACTAGGACTTTGTCAGCCGCGCCGATTGGCGTAAACTGCGCCCAAGCCTGCGAGGAGTTTTTATGACCGCTATTACCATTACCGACGCCGCCCATGATTACCTGGCCGATCTGCTCTCCAAGCAGAACACCCCGGGCATCGGCATCCGCGTCTTCATCACCCAGCCTGGCACCCAGTACGCCGAAACCTGCATTGCCTACTGCAAGCCGGGCGAAGAGAAGCCTGAAGATACCGCGCTGGGGCTGAAAAGCTTCACTGCCTACATCGATTCCTTCAGCGAAGCGTTTCTTGACGACGCCGTTGTCGACTATGCCACCGACCGCATGGGCGGCCAGCTGACCATCAAGGCGCCGAACGCCAAAGTGCCGATGGTCAATGCCGACAGCCCGGTCAACGAGCGCATCAACTACTACCTGCAAACCGAGATCAACCCGGGGCTGGCCAGCCACGGCGGTCAGGTCAGCCTGATCGATGTGGTCGAGGACGGCATTGCCGTGTTGCAGTTTGGGGGCGGTTGCCAGGGCTGCGGCCAGGCCGACGTAACCTTGAAGGAAGGCATCGAGCGCACCTTGCTCGAGCGCATTCCTGAGCTCAAGGGCGTTCGCGACGTGACCGACCATACGCAGAAAGAAAACGCCTACTACTAAGGCGTTCGCTGCGAACATGAAAAACGGCGCCCCGTGAGCGCCGTTTTTTTATGGGCAACATTTGCCGCCCATTCGCGAGCAGGCTCGCTCCCACAATGAGATGCAATCCGATGTGTGAGCGAGCCTGCTCGCCAAAGCGCCTTCAAGGGCGATAAAGATGTGCATGCCCGGCGCGATACAGCGAAGATTCGCTGAACACCTCACTGCCCAGCACCCGCCCGACCAGAATCAACGCCGTACGTCGAAAGCCTTTGGCCTCGACCTTGTCGGCAATGTCCGCCAACGTACCAACCACCCAATCCTGATCCGGCCATGTCGCGCGGTGAATAACGGCAATCGGGCAATCCGCGCCGTAGTGCGGCAGCAGTTCAGACAGAATCTTCTCCAGATGATTGACCCCCAAGTGGATCGCCATGGTCGCGCGGTGCTGCGCCAGACTGGCCAGTTCTTCGCCGGCCGGCATCGCGGTCTTGTCGGCGTAACGGGTCAAAATCACGCTTTGCGAGATGTCCGGCAAGGTCAACTCGGCGCCGAGCAGCGCTGCGCATGCCGCTGTAGCCGTCACGCCGGGAATGATCTCGAAAGGAATGCCCAGCTCACGCAAATAGCGAATCTGCTCACCAATCGCTCCGTACAGACTTGGATCTCCGGAGTGCACACGGGCCACATCCTGGCCTTTGGCATGGGCGCTCCTGATCAAATCGATGATCTGCTCAAGGTGCAGCTCAGCGCTGTTGACCACGATTTCGGCTTGGTGTCCTTCCAGAACCGCCGTCGGCACCAGCGAACCGGCGTAGATAATCACCGGGCAGTTGCGAATCAGGCGCTGGCCTTTGACAGTGATGAGTTCGGGGTCGCCGGGGCCGGCGCCGATGAAGTAGACGGTCATCGTTGAATCCTTGGTAAGAAGCGCAGCCGCACCTCAGATGAAGCGTGCTCATGATCGATGGCGGGGATTATCGGGATTTTAACCGGCGCCAGCCAAGGCCAGCGTGGCCTGCGCATATTTCTGCCGGGGTATCAGCAGTTTCACCGGTGCCTGAATCAGTTGCTCGGCCAGCGCCAGCGCGGCGCTTTCCGCCACGCCGTAGCAGCCGGTGCGCTCAAAGGCGATCTGCGATTGATGGCTGAGACGCTGTTGATAGGGCGCCAGCTCGGCACTGTTGAAATACTGCAGTGGCAGGTTCAGTTGTGTGGCCAGTTCCAGCAGACCCGGTTCGTCGCGTTTGAGATCGATACTGGCCAAAGCCCTGACTGCTCGCAGTTCAATGCGATGCGCCTGCAACGCCTGATCGAGTAACGCGCGCAACGTACTGGCCGGGCAGCCGCGCTGGCAGCCGAGGCCGACCACGAGGGTCGGCGCTGCGCGGTCATCGGTCATGCCTGATATTGGCCTGCGCTTTTGCGGCGGAACAACCACGCACTGATCAGGCCCAAGGCCAGCCAGAACGCGACGTTGGTCAGCTGCGAAGCGATTTTGAACTGGGTTTCCAGTGCCTCTGGCGCGAGCATGGAATGCACCTGCGGTTGTGGTGCGCCGATCACATGCGGCACGGCGAGAATCGCCACACCGAGAAGCTTCATCAGCCAGTGGCGGCTGAAGGCGATCAACGCCAGACCGACAGCGGTCGAAGCGGCAGTGCCGATCCACCAGATCTGCCGAGAAGCCAGATCAGCAGCCGCAGTGCCCGGCAATTCAGGTGGCAGCCCCAGCGTCGGTGCGAGAACGAACGTGGCATAACCGGCCAGACCCCAGAGCAGGCCTTGCGAGGTCTTGGTCGGCGCGCGCAGGGTGTACAGGCCGGCGAGCATCAAGGCGAAACCCACCGCCACCACCAGATTACCGCCAGTGGTCGAGACCACGCGCTGCCAGCCGTCTTCCGGCTCCCAGGCTTCGCCATCGTGGCTGTGGGCGGCAGTGCCAGCAGCATGTTCGTGGACTTGCGCGACCGGTTCGGATTTCTCGAAGGTTTCGGCCTGAAGAATCAGTGGCGAGACCCAAAAACTCTGCAGCAAAGTCAGGAGCAGGGCGGCCAGCAAGCCGGTGAATCCTGCGGTTTGCGCGATACGCTTGATCATGTCGGCAGGCCTCAGTGGCACGGGAACGCGGCACTGTGGCGCGTATCGTGGGCGGCGTTGTGCACCGCTTCGATGTGCGAGAAACCGGCGAACCAGACCAGGCTGGCACCGAGGATCGAGGCGAAGAGGGCGGCAGCTACGCGCTGGCCCAGGGTGGTGCTGCTGGAGATGTGGTCAGTGTGGCTGACGGTATTGCTGATGATCGACATAGCGCTTCCCTCTGAAATGTCAGCGGGTAAACAGAGCGCATGAAAAACCCCGCGAGCCGGGCACGCAGGGATTTCGAACAGCGCCCGCCCACCGCGGGTTTGTTTGTGGTCAGCGGCGCTGGTGCGCGCTGGATGTTGCGGGCCGGTCTCCGGGCTTGCGAGGGGCTGGCTTGTCGCCGACCTGCAAGCGTCACCTTCCCATGCCGGGGCACAGTGGATTTGACGCTTCGCTCGCTTACCGTTGCGGGGGCAGCACCGGACTGACATGGCTTTGAGTAAAGCACATGATTCACCGGTTTCCCGTTTCACCCTGTGAAGGGCACCCGTAACAAGGTGTGCAGGAGAACATGGGCGGCGATTGTCGTCAATCGACCGCTAGCGCATTACGAGCAGCACGTAGAGCGCCAAAGCGATCAGAAACGCGTAGTAGGACTTGAGTGGCGTCAGGCTCAGCAGCCAGGCCAGCACCACTGGCGCCATCCACGGCAGGTTCTCTGCGTGCTGGCTGGCCAAGGGATAGAGCGCTGCCGCCAGCAAACTCACCAGCATCGCCACCGAGGTGTATTTGCCCAGTCGGTCAATGAACGTGCGCGCACCGCCGGACAGCCGTTCGACGTCGACCGCCAGGGGCAGCAAACGACAGATTGCCGACACCAGCGCGCAAATCGACACGTACAGCCAGAACGTACTAGGGTCGGTCATAGGCATAACTCGTCAGTACCGTGACGGCGAGCACCAGCAGCAGGCTGATTTCGCCGAGCCATAACAAGCTTGCAACGCTGGCCAGGCCGGCAATCCATTGGCCGTGGAAGCTCTGACGGTCGCGGGCCATCTTGCCCAGCGAAGCGCTGAGAAAGATCGCGATCACCACGTTGGCGTGATCCATCAAGGCATTGTCGGCCAGGCTGGCGAAGCAGTAGCCGGCCACGGTGCCAAGCAGAGCGGCGCCATACAGCAAAAAACACACAGTGTTGGCGTACGGACGGCTGATCGATTGCTGCTCCTTGCGAATCGACATCAGCGTGAAGGCTGCATTGGCCATCACCGCCAGCGCCGGGATGAACGCTTTGACCGGGCCGTCGAGGCTGGATTTCAGGCTCAGAGTGAATACCAGAAAACGCAGGTTGATACTCAGCGCCGAGACCAGCACGCCAAAGGCATTGAGCAGGTGCGCGGGCGTCTCCAGCAGCGTCAGTTGCAACGGCGAGGCCATCACCGTGCCGCTGAACACCACCATGGCCGGCAGTTCCAGACCATGACGGCGCCCGAGCATGCCGATCAGTGTGAACGTCAGCAACAGCGAGAACACGAAGGGCAGCGCGTCGCGGATGCCCGTCGCTATCTCGCTCTGTGATCCAGCTTTCGCCAGACTGGATTCAGCCGGCATGGGTGTTCTGTCGCGCGTCGGCAAGCAAGGTCTCTACGCCTTGTTTGTAGGCCAGCGCCTTCTCCAGGTAATACTCGGTGGAAAAGCGCGGAATGAATTCCTCCACCACCGCCACGCCTCGATAGCCATTGACCGCGAAGCGATTGAGCACGTCGCTCAAGCGCAGATTGCCTTCGCCGATTGGCAGATGTTGGTGGTGCGTGTCGTTGAGGTCGGCAATGTGCAGATGGCGGGTCACCGGTGCCAAAGTGGCGATAGCTGCGAACAAATCTTCGCCGTAGGGCATCAGCGAGCAGAGGTGCGTTACGTCGATGGTCACGAAGCAACCGGTCTCGCGATGGAAACGCAAGTGTTCCTCGACTGTGAAAACCGGGAACTTCGGACGCTGGCCACCCATGTTTTCCAAACACAAAGCGATGCCCGTCGTGTTGCAACGCGCCTTGACCTGATTAATGGACGCGATGAGGTTGTCGAGCAATTCAGCGTTTTCCAGATGATCCTTGTAACCGGGATGAAAAGTCACGCTGGTCGCACCGGCCGCGCGCGAGAACTCCACGGCTGCGCTCAGGCAGTCGACGGCCTGGGCACGCTCGGCCTGATCCGCAGAGCACAGGTTGTACTGTCGCCCCCACCACCCGGCATGCACTGTCAGCGTGATGCCTTTGTGCTGGATGAAGTGGTGAATCTGCCGGGCAAGTTCAGCGCGCTGCCCGGTGTCGAGAGACCAGAACACCTGTTCGGCGTCCTCGCCGATTTCAAACTCCACTGCCTTGAAGTGCCGGGCCAGATCAGTGATCGAACCAAGGATGTCTGCGGGATTGTCGTACACATTGGTTGAAAACGAGATCAGCGGAAAGTCAGGGCTGATCGGTCCATCGATGTGGTACAGCGTTTCGTCTCTGCTCATTGCACCTGTCCTTGGGGATTGAAAGGTGGGTTGGAAATCGCCGCGTTGAAAAGCACCGGGTCATCCGCTTCACAGCAGGCGAGCAATACGTAGCCGTGGCGATCGGCGGAGCGGTGGATGGGGTGGCCGAACTTCTCGTGATTGAGGCTTGCCCGCAAGGCGAATGGTTGTCGCAGCAGGCTTGCCTTGAGTGGCTGCGGATCGGTTGCAGGGTCCGCTTCGATGTAGCGGATGGCCATTTTCACAAACTGTTTTGCGGGCGTCGGCAGCGCAATGCCGGTCATGCCGGCGATCGTGCTGGCGGCGAGATGCACGCCGGTGGTTTTCCAGACCATTTCCCAGATCTGGTCACCGCCGAAGCGGGTCTGGGTTTCGATGAAATGCAGGCGTGAACCGTCGAGCTTGATCTCGGTATGCGCCGGCCCCCAACGATTGCCCATGCGCTCAAGCAGCCACAGCACTGCCTCTTCGATCCGGGCGCGACTGGCGCTGTCGAGCGTGGCGGGAAAATCATGTCCGGTCTCAACGTAGCCCGGCGCGCCGCTGGTGTGTTTGCGGGTGATACCGAGAATCTGATGGTGTCCGTCCAGGCTCAGGGACTCGACACTGTATTCGTCACCCCGGGCGAACGCTTCGATCAGATTGTTGCCTGCAAGCGGCAGACGCTCGGCATCTTCCGGCGTGTCGATGGCGTAGACGCCCAGGCTGCCTGAGCCATCGACGGGTTTGACAATGGCCGGGCCGTGGCGAAGGACGAAGGCGCGAACTTGTTCAACGCTGCTGACCGCGTCTGCCGGCAGTTCGTAGCGGCTGCCCTGGAGCAACTGGCGGAAGCGCAATTTGTCGCGGCTGACTTCGACGCTGCGCACGTTGTTGTGGCTGATGCCCAGCTTTTGCCCCAGTTGCGAGGCGGGCAACAGACCCAGTTCCGAGAACGATACAACGGCGTCGAAGGGGCGTTGCCGGTGCAGCCGCGCAATGGTTTCGCTGTAGGCCGACAGATCGGCGATGTCCGTCGTCAGCACCAGGGTGGCATGTTGACGCTGGTAGTCCGTGACCGCCGTCGGCTGTTGCACAAGGGTAAAGCGCAGCTGGCGCGCAGTGTCCCAATCCAGTCCTGAATCGCGCCCGCCGATTACCAGAACATGCCTGGTATTGGTTGCAGTAGCGTTTTCGCCGTAGACATCGATGTCGGCGACCGCCAGCAGTGATTGACGCAAGCTTGCCGTGTCGGGCTGTTTGAATTCGACGTAGAGATAGTTTTGAAAGCCGTGGCTGACCGGGCCGATGGCATCTCCCGGATTCACGTAGGCATACCAGCGCTGAAAACCCGGCACATCGGTCAGACGTTCGGCGTCGTACACCCCATCAAAGAGACGGTCAGAGCGGGCGAAGGGTGTGGCGATGCCGAACGGTGTAGGCGTGTCACTGGCCGACGGCAGCGTTTGTGCGCTGAGCGCCCGGTGGTAGCAGACGTCCAGCGCCACGCCCCAGGCTTGCCGGATGACGTGAATCCGGCTGCCTCCCGGGCGTGCACCGACTTCAAGGATTCTGGGGCCGTTGGCGGTGAGAATGAATTCGACATGGGCAAAGGTGCCCTTGAGCTCAAGCGCTTTGACGGCATCGTGGGCCAGACGCTGGCAGCGCTCGTGCAGATCCGCATCGGCTGCAAGCGTCGAGGGTGTGTAACGGGCAAAGTGGTGGAAGTCTGCGCGACCGATATCGACGCCAGCGATGACGTCGACGATTGCAAAACTGTGGATCGTGCCGTCAGGTTCGATCGCGCAGTCAATGGAGTGGTTGGAGCCGTGAAGGAATTCTTCCAGCAGCAGTTGATCGCTCTCGCGGTCCTTGCCGGCGACATAACGCTGCAGCAGTGGCCATTCGTGGCTGGCATAGTCGAGCAGATCCCGTTGGTCATGAATGCAGCGCACAAACAGACTGCTGTAAAGGCTGGCCGGTTTGAGAATGAACGGGTAGGGCAGCTCGGCGGGGCGCGCCAGCAGATCGTCGATGCGTACCTCGCGCGACATCACGTGCAGATCAGGGTTGTCCGATTGCTGAAAGCGTTGACGCTGCAGGAGCTTGTCCAGCGTGTTTTCGACGTTGCGGTGCAAATGAGCCAGTGCCGGAATCGCCGTGCACAGCCGGGCCGTGGTTGCGACGTAGCTTTCACGGAAGTTCAGCACGCTGGTGAAGCGGTGCTCGTGCAGCAACTGTTGCGTCAGTTCAACCAGTTCGGCGGTCAGTCCTTTGGAAAAGTCGTACAGCGCGACCGGCGAAATCCGCTTCGCGTCGGCAATCTTGCTGGTTACGCGGCTGTCGGCAATCAGCAGTGGTTTGATGCCCTCGGCCAGCAGGCCCTCGTACTCGCCATCACGGACGTTGCCCAGAATCAGGCAGGCTGGCGCGCTCATTGGCGACTCTCCCGGTCGAAGCTGTAATGAACCTGATTCAAACGCTGGCAAATATGTGCCAGGCGGATGCGGTCGATGCCATTCGCACCACGGATCAGGACGTTACGGATGATTTGCGCCAATGCCTCGAGATCCTCTGTGGTGATGCCCAGACGAGTGATTTCCTGAAGCCCGAAGCGCAGGAAGTCGCGACCGTTCACTTGCTTGTTGTTGACTCGGATGCCCAGCTCATTGAGCTGCTGCGCCGCTTGCCTGGCCTGTTCACCTTCGAGCAGCAGCAAGTGGGTGTCGGTGGGGTGCAGTCTCCAGCCTGGCATGTCGGCCAGCGCGTCGTGCAGTTGCTGGCTATTGGCACACATGCGCCGGGCGTAGGCCTGGCCGAAACACTCGGTTTCGATGAGGGTGACGAACAGTTGCAGCAAACCGGGCAGATTCGGCGATGACACCAGCCCGCCGCTGAGCGTTTGCTCGATCGACCGCGCCAGATCGGCGCGGCGCGTGACGATCAGCGCCCGGTGCGGACCGGCCATGGATTTGTGGGTATTGCCTTGCAGGATGTCGGCACCTTCGTCGAGCGGATTCGGGAATGCCTGACCTGCGATCAGTCCCAAGGTGTGTGAGGCGTCATAAAGAATCAGGGTGTGCTCGAGGCCGCAGCGGTCGAGTAACGCGCGCAACGGCTTGATAGCGATGGCGCGGATGGTCAGGCCATGATCGAGCAGCACTGCCGAAGGAGGCGCAGCGAGTGACCGAACGACCTGCTCGAAATACGCCAGATCGATTTGCCCGTCTGTTGTCAGCCGGCAATAAACGCAGTGCCTGCCGATTCGTCGTACCAGTGGCCCAGTGGCGAAATGCCCGCCACTCTCGGGGGCCAGCGACACAATGGTGGCCCCTGATTCAGTCAGGGCAGCCAATACGCTCAAGGTGCAATGGACGCCGGATAGCACGCGGTATTCGACAAATGGCGCGTTGAACATTGCCTGCGCGGCTTGCGTTGCCAACGCCTTCAATGTTTCGACTTCAGGAAAATGTTCGACCTGCATACCGTTGAATTCGGCGGCGTAGCGCTGCCCGTCAATGGTCTTGGCATTGAACAGATAGCGCTCGTAGTGGCGGTTTTGCCCGAGCGTGCGCGCAGTATCTGACAAGATGTTTTCATTGGCCGTCAATGACAAAGTGCAAGTTCGCCTGGACCAGGCTTGCTGGAACTGCTTCAGAATAAAATCATGTGTGTCAGGCATGGCAATGGGAAGTGCATGATTTGAATGATTCATTAGTAGTCCGCCAGGTCGAAGTCGATAATCAACATGTCGCGGCTGCCGCGATCGGAATGAATGCCTGATGTTTGCAAGGAAGAAACTTCGTGCGTAAGTATTCGGTCATTCAGGACGATAGTTTCCAGATAGTCCGTAAGCGTTGCGCTGAACACACAGCCGCGTTCGTCATGAAATACCCGGCTTTCGCCGCCGATGACATGCTGGCGATCAATCAGGTGTTGAAAAACAAAGTCATGCCCATCCCGATGCCGGCCCTCCGGCGTGGCGTGCCCGTCAGTGCCTGGATCGCAGAGAATGCGGAACTGGTGGCAGGTCACCAGCCAGTCGCGCCGCCCGACCGTCAACTCCATGAGCGCCAGATCGGCGGCCAGCAACGAGCGCAACACTGCGGACTCGATGAACGTCGCTTCGCTGCGCTGGTAGGTGCGCTGGACGCCGCCCAGTAGCGGGTTGTGCGCTTCGGTCTGAAAGAAGTGGCAATCGGGCAGCGGCGCCCACTTGCCTTCGCGGTGGCGATATTCGAATTTGCAGATGCGCCTCTCGCGGCTACCGTGCTGCACGCTCAAATACGTATCCGGGCACAAACGCTCCCAGGTTGCATTGAAATTGCGGAACTCTGTTTGGCCAAGCGATGCAAGTTCGGCCGATGGATAATCGTAACTGTGCGCGTAGTGGCAATTAACCAGTAATTCGGAAAGTTGTTTTAATACGGCTGCGTCTGATTGCCGTAATGCGTTGCCAGCACTCATGGTGCTGGCTCGCTGACAGAGTGGGTATGAAAAAACAGGATTGAACGCTGACGAAAATCAGGCATGCCGAAAATCCTTTTATGTGTGATTCATAATCCGTATGAATATTTATAGTTCATATCTTGTTTCGATTTATCAATTTGGTTTTTGTAAAGAAATGTAATTCGTTGGATTAATGGCTCTGGTTCAGGCTTTAGCGTGATTGAGTTATTAGTGTGCGTATTCATGTATGTAGGAAATAACTTACAAATAACTGACAGGGGTTCGTCGTATATATATGAAAGTTCATCTCCATATAACGAGATCGTTGCAGATGTTGACCCGCCCCCCGGGCATGCGTAGCCTTGCGCTTTCGAGGTTCTTCGGCACTTGCCGAAGCTAAGAAGGGAACGCGGTCGAAGCCGCGGCTGCCCCCGCAACTGTGAACGGTGATGTTCGTTGCCACGCCACTGCCAGCTCAACCGATGAGCAGCGGGAAGGCGCAGCGAATGCCAGGCCCCGCGCCTGAACGCCGTCAGCCAGGAGACCTGCCTCGTCACAGATTCTCACTACAACCGGGCGGGGTGATCCGGTGGCGAATGCTTCCGGCGTGCACGCGCGCTGCCGGTTCTCGTCCCGTATGCCCGCCGCTTGCCAAAGGGCATACCGATGAAAACACTGGCCAAACTCCCCGTCACCATCGTCACCGGTTTCCTCGGTTCGGGCAAAACCACGCTGCTGCGGCACATGCTCGACAACGCTCAGGGCCGGCGTATCGCGGTGATCGTCAACGAGTTCGGCGAGCTCGGCATCGACGGTGAAATCCTCAAGCAATGCACCATCGGCTGCACCGAAGAAGAGGCCAGTGGCCGCGTTTATGAGCTGGCCAACGGCTGCCTGTGCTGCACGGTGCAGGAAGAATTCTTCCCGGTAATGCGCGAACTGGTCGCCCGTCGCGGTGATCTTGATCACATCCTTATCGAAACCTCCGGTCTGGCCCTGCCCAAGCCGTTGGTGCAAGCCTTCCAGTGGCCAGAAATCCGTAGCGCCTGCACCGTCGACGCTGTCATCACCGTGGTCGACAGCCCGGCTGTTGCTGCTGGTACGTTCGCCGCGTTTCCGGATCAGGTCGATGCCCAGCGCAAACTCGATCCGAACCTCGACCACGAGTCGCCGCTGCACGAATTGTTCGCCGATCAACTGGCCAGTGCTGACCTGGTCATCCTCAACAAAGCCGACCAGACCAGCCCGGAAGATCTCGCTCGGGTACGCGCTGAAGTCGCCGAAGAGCTGCCGCCAGCGGTGAAAATCATCGAGGCCAGCAACGGCCGCCTGCCGCTGGACGTGCTGATCGGTCTCGGTGCCGGCTCCGAGGAGCACATCGACAGCCGCCACAGTCACCACGATCACCATCACGACGGTGATGACGACGATCACGATCATGACGCCTTCGACTCGATCTCCATCGAACTGCCGCAAGCCGATGAAAGCCTGCTGCTCGATGCTCTGACGCAACTGGTGGTGCAGCACGGCATCCTGCGCGTCAAAGGTTTCGCCGCTATCCCGAGCAAACCAATGCGCCTGCTGATCCAGGGCGTCGGTACACGTTTCGACAGGCATTTCGACCGCCAGTGGGGTGCCGAGGAAGCGCGCGTCACGCGCCTGGTGCTGATCGGTCAGGAGCTTGATGCGGCACAACTCGAAGCGCAATTGCGCGCTGCGCTCAGCGTTTAAGCCATGCACCTGCTCAGGACCCAGCCTGGCGGATTCGTCTCGGACGACAACATTGCCGACCTCGGACAAACCCCCGCCGAGCTGGTGATCCTGTGCAGCGGCGATTCCAGCCTGGCGCTGCTCGCCGAGGCTGCGCAGCAACTGCCCGATGATTATCCGAGCCTGCGTCTGGCCAACCCGATGCAGGTGCAGAATCATGCCTCGGTCGACCTGTATGTCGACGAAGTGCTGCGCCACGCCAAGGTCATTCTGATCTCGCTGCATGGCGGCATTGCCTATTGGCGCTACGGCGTCGAGCGGCTGGTCGAGTTGTCGGAGCGCGGCGTACAGCTGATCCTGGTGCCCGGCGATGACCGCCCGGACCCCGAGCTCAGCGACTTGAGCACAGTCAGCGCCGAAGTGCGCGATCGACTCTGGCAATTTCTGCGTCAAGGCGGCATGGGCAACGCGCTGGATTTCTTCCGTTGCCTGGGCAACCAATGGTTCGCCCGCGATTACCCGTGGAGCGAACCGCACACCCTGCCGCGCACGGCGATTTATCACCCACAGAAAACCAGCGCAGCCCTGAGCGATTGGCAAACCGAATGGCGACCCGCTCAACCGGTGGCGGCGCTGTTGTTTTATCGCTCGCATTTGCAAGCGGCGAACACCGCTTTCATCGATGTGTTCTGTCAGCGTTTGCAGGCGGCCGGACTCAATCCGCTGCCGATCGCGGTGGCGAGTCTGAAAGAAGCCGGTTGCCTGTCGGCGGTCGAGGATTGGCTCGACGAGGTCGAAGCGGGGGTGATCCTCAACACTACCGGTTTCGCTCAGTCCAGCCCCGAAGCGCCGCATTTGCGCCCGTTCCGCCGCAACATTCCGGTGATTCAAGCCATCTGCGCCCAAGACAATGAGCCCGGCTGGCGCGACAGCGAACAGGGCCTGGGGCCGCGCGATCTGGCGATGCACATTGCCTTGCCGGAACTTGACGGGCGCATCATCAGCCGACCGATCAGCTTCAAGGATCTGGCCTGGCGCAGCGAGCGCAGTCAGTCCGATGTGGTCTGCTATCGCGCCCAGCCCGAACGCATGGATTTCGTCGCCGAACTGGCGCGGCGCTGGATCGCTCTGGCGCGTGTGCCCAATGGCGAAAAACGCATCGCGCTGATCCTCGCCAACTACCCGACTCGCGACGGCCGTATCGGCAACGGTGTTGGTCTCGATACGCCGGCGGCGGCGCTGAACATCCTGCGTGCTCTGCGCGACGAGGGTTATCCGATCACCGCTGAGTTGCCCGATAGCGGCACCGAGCTGATCCAGCAACTGCTCGGCGGCGTCAGCAACGACCTCGACAGCCTCGATCTGCGCCCCTGTCAGCAGAGCCTGGCGATGGACGATTATCTGGCAATGTTCAACGCGCTGCCGGAGACCAATCGCGCGGCGGTGGTCGAACGGTGGGGATCGCCACACAACGATCCGATGTGCCGCGACGGCCGTCTGATGATCGCCGGTCTGCGTTTCGGTCTGACCTTTGTCGGCATTCAGCCGGCCCGGGGTTATCAGGTCGATCCGAGCGCGGTGTATCACGACCCGGATCTGGTCCCGCCGCACGGCTATCTGGCGTTCTATTTCTGGTTGCGCAACACCTACGGCGCCCACGGCGTGATCCACGTCGGCAAGCACGGCAATCTCGAATGGCTGCCGGGCAAAGGCGTTGGCCTTTCGGAGAATTGCTGGCCGGACGCGCTGCTCGGGCCGCTGCCGAATATCTATCCGTTCATCGTCAACGACCCGGGCGAGGGCGCCCAGGCCAAACGGCGCACGCAAGCGGTGATCATCGACCACCTGATGCCGCCACTGACCCGCGCCGAAACCTATGGGCCACTGCGCAATCTGGAGTTGCTCGCCGACGAGTATTACGAGGCGCAACTGCTCGATCCACGCCGCGCCCGTGAGTTGCAGCGCGACATTCTGCAACTGGTGCGTGACACGCAGATCGACCGCGAATTGCAACTGGATGCCGCGCTGGACAGCGACGCCGATGCGGCGATCTGGTTGCCGCGTCTGGACACTTATCTCTGCGATCTGAAGGAATCGCAGATTCGCGATGGGTTGCACATCTTCGGCGAATCGCCGGGCGGGCGCTTGCGCATCGACACGTTGCTGGCGTTGCTGCGCATCCCGCGCGGTGACGGCAAGGGCGCGCAGTCGAGCTTGTTGCGAGCGTTGGCCAAGGCGTTTGAGTTGGGCTTCGACCCCCTGGATTGTGCGTTGGCAGATCCTTGGAATGGCCCGCGGCCGACCGAGTTGCAGGCCGTCAGCGAAGAAGTCTGGCGCACCGCCGGCGACACCCGCGAGCGCCTCGAATTGTTTGCCGCAGACCTGATCTCCCAATCACTGAATGTACCCTGTGGGAGCGAGCCTGCTCGCGAAAGCGGTGTGTCAGGCAATTCAATGTTGAATGACACACCGCTATCGCGAGCAGGCTCACTCCTACAGGGATTGGGGTGGGCTGAGGTTGATTCGATACTCGATCATCTGCGCGAAGTCGTCGCTCCACGTCTCGACGCCTGCGGGCCGGCCGAAATGCGCGGTCTGCTCGACGCCTTGAACGGTCGTTTCGTCCCCGCCGGCCCCAGCGGCGCGCCCAGCCGTGGCCGCCTTGACGTGCTGCCCACCGGGCGCAACTTCTACTCGGTCGATGTACGCAACCTGCCGACAACTACCGCGTGGCGCATCGGATTCCAGTCGGCAACGCTGATTCTCGAACGACACTTGCAGGATCATGGCGATCACTTGCGCCAGTTGGGCTTGTCGGTGTGGGGCACCGCAACCATGCGCACCGGTGGCGATGACATCGCCCAGGCCATGGCGCTGATGGGCGTGCGTCCGGTCTGGGCCACGGGCAGTCAGCGCGTGGATGATTTCGAAATTCTGCCGCTGAGTCTGCTCGATCGCCCGCGTGTTGACGTGACACTGCGGGTTTCGGGGTTTTTTCGTGATGCCTTTGCCAATCTGATCCGCCTGTTCGACGCCGCCGTGCAAGCGGTGGCCGCGCTGGACGAGCCGGACGACTTGAACCCGCTGGCCGCCAAAGTGCGCGCTGAACGTGAAGCGCTGCTGCAATCGGGCGCCGATGAGGACACCGCGCGGCGTCAGGCCGGGTGGCGCATCTTCGGCGCCAAACCGGGGGCGTACGGCGCCGGGGTGCAAAGCGCTATCGACGGGCGCCTGTGGCAAACCCGCGAAGACCTCGCGGATGTCTACCTGAACTGGGGCGCCTACGCCTATGGCGGCGCTGACGAAGGTACGGCCGCCCGCGAGCAATTCAGTCAGCGCCTGAGCCAGGTGCAGGCAGTGCTGCAAAACCAGGACAATCGCGAGCATGACCTGCTCGATTCCAATGATTATTACCAGTTCCAGGGCGGCATGCTGGCGGCGGTGGAGAGCCTGCGAGGCGAGGCGGCGGCCAGCTATCACGGCGATCACAGCCAGCCGGATCTGCCGAAGATTCGTACCCTGAAAGAAGAGCTGAACCGCGTGGTGCGCTCGCGCGCGGCCAACCCGAAGTGGATCGACGGGGTCAAGCGTCACGGCTACAAAGGCGCGTTCGAACTGGCCGCGACGGTAGATAATCTGTTCGCTTTCGATGCGACTACACAGTTGATCGATGATCATCAGTACGCGTTGCTGGCAGATGCCTATTTGCTGGATCCAGCGACCCGGGATTTTGTCCGTGAGCATAATCCCCATGCGTTGCGTGACATGACCGAACGCATGCTCGAAGCGCAGCAGCGCGGGATGTGGCAGGAGCCGGGGGCTTATAAAGAGGCGCTGGAGAATCTGCTGTTGGATATCGAGGAAGATATGTAGCCGCTAAAAAGCTACCCTCACCCCAGTCCTCTCCCTCTGCGAGAGGGCTAGGGTGAGGGCAACAACTGACACACCACAACGTGATGACCATCCACGACCACGAAAGAGAAACCCATGATCGACACCCCGCATTTCCCGCTCTCCGCCGTGGTCGGCGCTGATGACTTGAAGCTCGCCCTGTGCCTGACTGCCATCGACCCGAAAATCGGTGGCGTGCTGATCGAAGGGCCGCGCGGGATGGCCAAGTCGACGTTGGCCCGGGGCCTGGCGGATCTGCTCGCCAGTGGCCAGTTCGTGACTTTGCCGTTGGGCGCTACTGAAGAGCGCTTGGTCGGCACCCTCGATCTCGACGCTGCCCTGAGCAACGGTCGCGCGCAATTCTCCCCCGGAGTATTGGCCAAGGCTGATGGCGGCGTGCTCTATGTCGATGAAGTCAATCTGCTGTCCGATCACTTGGTGGACCTGCTGCTCGATGTCGCCGCCAGCGGCACCAACCTGATCGAGCGTGACGGCATTTCCCACCGGCATTCGGCGAGGTTTGTCCTGATCGGCACCATGAACCCGGAAGAGGGCGAATTGCGGCCGCAGCTGCTTGACCGTTTCGGTTTGAATGTCGCCCTCAGCGGGCATACCGCGCCTGCCGAGCGCGGACAGATCATTCGCCGGCGGCTGGATTTCGACAGTGATCCACAAGGGTTCTGCGCGCAATGGGAAAGCCAGCAGCAGATGTTGCGTTCGCGTTGTGAAAACGCCCGCGAGCGCTTGGCAGCCATCCCGCTGGATGATGCGGCTTTGGCGCTGATTACCGAGCGTTGCTTCGCCGCTGGCGTCGATGGCTTGCGCGCCGATCTGGTGTGGTTGCGCGCAGCTCGCGCCCATGCGGCGTGGCGTGGGGCGGATGCGATTGCGCAAGAGGATATCGACGCAGTGGCCGAATTTGCCTTGCGCCATCGCCGTCGCGAGCAACCCTCGACCCAGGCAGAATCGTCTGCGTCAGCGCCGTCAGGTACAGAGAGCAAACCCAGCGAAGGGCAGGGCCAATGGGGCGAGTTGCCGGCGACGGCGCAAGCCACCGGTGCCCGCCGCGAAGTTCCGGGCTGGCCGCCGCTGGCAAAAAAGCCCTAGGCATTCGCCCCCGATCCGAGGCGGGGGCGAATGCCAGTTCCCGGGCCGGACAACTCGACAATGGCCGCCAGGGCCAACGGCAGAGCGCCAGCAGCGGTTCGGTAAACTGGCCGGGCACGCTGCTCAATGGTCGCCCTCGCAGCCGCGCTGATCTATTGTTTCAACAGCGCACCCGTTCACCCCATGAGATCTGGCTGGTGATCGTCGACGCGTCGGCATCGACCCGCCGCCATCAGGCCTTGAGCGATGCCAAGGGTCTGCTCGCGCAACTGTTCGACGACGCTTACCGCCAGCGGGCGCGGCTGGCTCTGCTGACGGCCAGTGGTACTGCACCGAAGTGGCAGGTGCAAGGATTAAAGGCCTCAAGCGGCCTGAGTGTCTGGCTCGATGGTCTCGGTGCCGGTGGCGGTACGCCGTTGCTCGCGGCGCTGGCGCAGGCGCAGCAGTGGCTGACAGTGCGGCGCAAGCGCTTTCCCGCCGAATTGCAGCGTTGCCTGATCGTGACCGATGGTCGCCTGAAAGACGTGTCGGGGTTGCCCGTGCTGGCGTGCCCCGGATTGCTCATCGACATCGAGCGCGGGCCGATTCGACTGGGCCGAGCGAAAGATCTGGCGACCGCGCTGCAGGCGCAGTATCAGCATATCGATGAGCCGGGTTTACGTTGAAATCCGCCGCGCCGCTCAAACCCTGGGGGAGCGAGCCTGCTCGCGAAGGCTTCTTCAGCAGCGCTGAAAATCTCCGGTTGAGTTCATTCATACAAATTTTGAAATGATTTGCCGCTGGGGAACAGCCCCGTCGACCTTGTACGCTCCAAGGCCATTTTTCATTCAGGATTTACATGGACACCCTCTCGGAGCCTCCCAGTCAACATTCTCCAGCACGCCTTCGCGCGGTCTTGATTCATTCGCAGCATCCCGTCTTCCGACTCCCGACTATGGTTGATAACGCGGCTCTTGAGCCTTCGCGTTGCACTTCGCCGTGTCCGGCAGCCTGAATTCACTGAAGAGAGATCGAGACGTTTTATGGAATGGTTAGCGGATCCCACGGCCTGGTTAGGCCTGTTGACTCTGATCGTGCTGGAATTGGTGCTGGGTATCGACAACCTGGTGTTCATCGCAATTCTTGCCGACAAGCTGCCGCCGCATCAGCGTGATCGCGCGCGCATCATCGGCCTGTCGCTCGCCTTGCTCATGCGCCTGGGCCTGTTGGCGAGCATCTCCTGGCTGGTCACGCTCACGCAGCCGTTGTTCGAGGTGTTCGACAAGAGTTTCTCCGGGCGTGATCTGATCATGTTGTTTGGTGGTGTGTTCCTGTTGTTCAAGGCGACGATGGAGCTGCATGAACGCCTCGAAGGCCATGTCGGTGAGCGCTCGACCAATGCCGCCTACGCGCTGTTCTGGCCGATCGTGGCGCAAATCGTGGTGCTCGATGCGGTGTTCTCTCTCGACGCGGTGATCACCGCCGTGGGTATGGTCGATGAGCTGGCGGTGATGATGATCGCCGTGATCATTTCCATCGGCCTGATGATCGTCGCCAGCAAACCTCTGACCCGTTTCGTCAACGCGCACCCGACCGTGATCATGCTGTGTCTGGGCTTCCTGATGATGATCGGCTTTGCCCTGACTGCAGAAGGCCTGGGCTTCCACATCCCGAAAGGTTATCTGTACGCGGCCATCGGTTTCTCCATCCTCATCGAGGTGTTCAACCAGATCGCCCGGGCACGGCGCAAACGTTCGATGCAGGGCTTGCGACCCATGCGCGAGCGCACCGCGCATGCGGTGATGCGCTTGCTCGGCGGGCGCAAGCTGGCGGTGGAGGAGGTCGGCGAGGAGATATCCGATTTGCTCGACAACGGTGAAGCGCCGATTGCCGAGCTGTTCGATCGTCGTGAGCGGGTGATGATCAGCGGCGTGCTGCAACTGGCGGAGCGGCCGATTCGTAACCTGATGACGGTGCGCGCCGATGTCGATCTGATCGACCTCGGCGACGAAGTCGAAACCATTCGCACGAAGTTGATGCATTCGTCTTACTCGCGCTTGCCGTTGATTCGCAATGGTGCGGTGGATGAGCCGCTGGGCTTCGTACACAAGAAGGAACTGCTCAAGGAATATCTGGCCGGCAACGAGCCGAGTCTTGAGCATCTGGCACGCAAGACGATCAATCTGCTCGACAGTTATTCGATCCTCAATGCGCTGGAGCAAATGCGCGCGGCATCGACGCACATCGCTTTTGTGGTCAATGAGTTCGGCGATTTCGTCGGGGTACTGACCATGACCGACATCCTCGAATCGATCGCCGGCGAGTTACCCGACGCCAGCGAAATCGAAGGCCCGGACGTGGTCGAAGAGCGCGGCGGCTTTCTGGTCAGCGGCGCGCTGCCCCTGGCTCGCGTTCGCCAGCGTACTGGCTTCGATGCTGAGCCGACCGAGGATTATCAGACCATGGCCGGGTTGGTCATGAGCCTGCTGGATCGCTTGCCGATGACCGGCGATCGGCTCGAATACGAAGGCTGGCAACTGACCGTCAAAGCGGTGGAAGAGCGGCGGGTGACGCGGGTGTTGCTGGAGCGCGCTGCCGCGTAATCCGTGCGTTTTCTACAAGCTGTGCCGGCCTTTTCGCGAGCAGCCTCGTTCCCATATTGCAACGCGGTTCAATGTGCGAGCGAGCCTGCTCGCGAAGGTGATTTGGCAGGCACTTCACAGCTCTGGGGAGCGTCGTTCAGAACATCCGGCGCAGGCGTCCACGTGGAACGGTACGCAAAGTACGGAGTGTCTGACGCAGCCAAGGCAGGTCATGCGTTCGTTTGCGCGCGGCAACGGGCGCTTTGGTCTTGCCGATATGCATCGCGAAATCCCGTGCAAGGGTTTCTTCAGTGCCAATACCTTTGAGTTTTTTGAGCAGCCTGCCATTTTTGTAGAACAGCGCTGTAGGCGTGCCGGTCACGTTCGGATGGCGAGGCGATTGGCTGGTGTCGAGCATGTAAATGTTGGCGCGCAGTCAATAAGGCTCGGCAATCCGCCGAAAGATAGGCCCGGTCCATTCGCAGGCGGGGCGGTGATTATTGGCGAAATACAGAATGACCGGGCGCCAGGTTTTCAGGGCTTTGCGGTAAACCGGGGCCAGTGTGGGGGTTGTGTTTGAGGCGTTCATCGAAGGGTCCTTTTCAACGAGCGAGTAGGCTCCTTGACGTTAGAGGAGTTGGGGCGTCGCGGTCTACTGTCAGAAATTACAGGTGGCCTCCGTAGCCACGAGATTAAAAAGGCTGGCAAATCCGCACGTTCCGGCGGCTCGTCTGAAAGGATTGAGTAACGCCCATGAAATCAAGCTTCGAAGCGCTGGATATCGGTTGGTCTATCGGGTCAGGGACGAGGTACTGGCCGTTACGGTGATAGCGACCGGGAAACGGCAGGGTGGTGATGTGTACAGGCAGGCACTCAAACGCTGACACAGGTATTGCTCAACTGTAACCCTGCTTCGCACCATGACGACGCCATCTGACCCAAGTTGGGAACGAATCACCCCTTCATCAGTGATCGCAGGAAACTTCCTGCGTGCTGGGTCGGACCAATCAGTGAGTCCGCAAACCCATATCTCCTTGATTACCAAAGCATTCACCGCGACTACAGATTTCTCCTGATTCCTGTGGCACACTTTCTGCTGTCTATTCCGTAGTAACAAGCCGTGTTCCGGTATAGCGGAATAAACACAATTCTGGAGTGCTTGCCATGCATCGCCGTCCTTCGTTGTTCAAAGCGTGTGTTTTTATTCTTGCGGCTTCTTCCTCGGTCATGGGCGTTGCCCAGGCTGCCGACAGCAAGCTCGACAGTGTTCTGGCCCGTGGCAAGTTGATCGTGGGCACCGGCAGCACCAATGCGCCGTGGCACTTTCAGGGCGCGGACGGCAAGTTGCAGGGTTTTGATATCGACATCGCCAGGATGGTGGCCAAGGGGCTGTTCAACGATCCGAGCAAAGTCGAGTTCGTGGTGCAGTCGTCCGATGCACGGATTCCCAATCTGCTCACCGACAAGGTCGACATGAGCTGCCAGTTCATCACCGTCACAGCCAGCCGCGCGCAGCAGGTGGCATTCACCTTGCCGTACTACCGCGAAGGCGTCGGCCTGCTGTTGCCGAACAACAGCAAATACAAGGAAATCGAAGACCTGCAAGCGGCGGGCGATGACGTCACCGTTGCGGTGCTGCAGAACGTCTACGCCGAAGAATTGGTACATCAGGCATTGCCCAAAGCCAAGGTCGACCAGTACGACAGCGTTGACCTGATGTATCAGGCGGTGAACTCCGGCCGCGCCGATGCCGCCGCCACCGATCAATCGTCGGTCAAATACCTGATGGTGCAGAACCCTGGCCGTTACCGCAGCCCGAGCTATGCCTGGAGCCCGCAGACCTACGCTTGCGCAGTCAAACGTGGCGATCAGGACTGGCTGAACTTCGTCAACACCGCGCTGCATGAAGCCATGACCGGAGTTGAGTTCCCGACCTACGCCGCCTCGTTCAAACAATGGTTCGGTGTTGATCTGCCATCTCCAGCCATCGGTTTCCCAGTCGAATTCAAATGATCCCGTGAGAGTGGGGCGATTGCCGTCGCCCCGCTCAAGGTGCTGCTGACCATGAACTATCAGTTGAACTTTGCCGCCGTGTGGCGCGATTTCGACACCTTGCTGGCGGGGCTCGGTCTGGGCTTGCAGCTGGCGCTGGTGTCGATCGCCATCGGCTGCGTGATCGGCCTGCTGATGGCGTTTGCCTTGCTTTCCAGGCATCGCGCCTTGCGGGTGCTGGCCTCGGTGTACGTTACGGTGGTGCGCAACACGCCGATCCTGGTGTTGATTCTGTTGATCTACTTTGCCTTGCCAAGTCTGGGGATTCGTCTGGACAAGATTCCGTCGTTCATCATCACGCTGTCGCTGTATGCCGGCGCGTACCTGACCGAGGTCTTTCGGGGTGGTTTGCTGAGCATACCCAAAGGCCAGCGCGAAGCGGGGCTGGCGATCGGCCTCGGCGAATGGCAGGTCAAGGCGTACGTCACGGTGCCGGTGATGCTGCGCAACGTGTTGCCGGCGCTGTCGAACAATTTCATTTCGCTGTTCAAGGACACCTCGCTGGCGGCTGCGATTGCAGTGCCGGAGCTGACCTATTACGCGCGCAAGATCAACGTCGAAAGCTACCGGGTGATCGAAACCTGGCTGGTGACCACGGCGTTGTATGTCGCGGCCTGTTACCTCATTGCCATGCTGCTGCGTTACCTCGAGCAGCGTCTGGCGATCCGCCGATAGGAGGCTGCGATGTACCAATCGCCCAGTTGGTTGCATGAATTGTGGCTCGCCCGCGAGCCGTTGTGGCAGGGTTTTCTGACCAGTGTGCAGGTCTCGGCGCTGGCCATTGTGCTCGGCACCATGCTCGGCGTGGTTGCCGGTCTGGTCCTGACCTATGGCAAATTCTGGATGCGCGCACCGTTCCGCGTTTACGTCGATCTGATTCGCGGCACGCCAGTATTCGTGCTGGTGCTGGCCTGCTTCTATATGGCGCCGGCGTTGGGCTGGCAGATCAGCGCGTTTCAGGCCGGCGCGCTGGGCCTGACGCTGTTCTGCGGTTCGCACGTCGCCGAGATCGTCCGGGGCGCGCTGCAAGCCTTGCCGCGCGGGCAAATGGAGGCGGGTAACGCCATCGGTCTGACTTTCTACCAATCCCTCGGCTACGTCCTGTTGCCTCAGGCACTGCGGCAGATCCTGCCGACCTGGGTCAATTCGTCCACCGAAATCGTCAAGGCTTCGACTTTGCTCTCGGTGATCGGCGTCGCCGAATTGCTGCTCAGCACGCAACAGATCATCGCCCGGAACTTCATGACCCTGGAGTTCTACCTGTTCGCCGGTTTTCTGTTCTTCGTCATCAACTACGGCATCGAATTACTCGGCCGGCACATTGAAAAGCGGGTGGCCCTGCCATGACTCAAGCTCAAGTTGCTTCACAGGATCAGGCATTGCTGGACATTCGCGGCCTGCATAAACAGTACGGCGCGGTGGAAGTGCTCAAGGGTGTCGACCTGAGCATGCAGCGCGGCAACGTCGTCACGCTGATCGGCTCCAGTGGCTCGGGTAAAACCACGCTGCTGCGTTGCGTGAATATGCTCGAAGAATTCCAGGGCGGGCAGATCCTGCTCGACGGCGAGTCCATCGGCTACGAGGAGCTCAACGGCAAACGCGTGCGCCATGCGGAAAAGGTCATTGCCCGGCATCGTGCGATGACCGGCATGGCGTTCCAGCAATTCAATCTCTTTCCGCACCTGACCGCGTTGCAGAACGTCACCTTGGGCCTGCTCAAGGTGAAGAAAATGCACAAGGACGAAGCCGTGGTACTCGCCGAAAAATGGTTGGAGCGCGTCGGCCTGCTGGAGCGACGCAATCACTTTCCCGGTCAATTGTCCGGTGGTCAGCAACAGCGCGTAGCCATCGCCCGGGCCATTGCGATGAACCCGAGCCTGATGCTCTTCGACGAGGTCACCTCGGCCCTCGATCCGGAGCTGGTCGGCGAGGTACTCAACGTGATCAAGGGCCTGGCCGAGGACGGCATGACCATGTTGCTGGTGACCCACGAAATGCGGTTTGCCTTCGAGGTGTCGGACAAGATCGTTTTCATGAATCAAGGGCGCATCGAAGAGCAGGGGCCTCCCAAGGAACTGTTCGAACGCCCGCAATCGCCGCGTCTGGCGGAATTTCTCAAGAGCACGCGGTTTTGAATCTGCACTTTTGCAATCAGGAGAAACACCCATGAGCATTACGCGTTACGGCACCGGCAGCACCGCCGCCGGCGGCCAGCCACGTCCCTTCGCCCGCGCTGTCGAAGCGGACGGCTGGCTGCATGTGTCCGGCCAGGTACCGGCGGTGGATGGCGAGATCATCGTTGGCGGTATCGTCGAGCAGACCCACCAGACCATGAAGAACCTGATCGCCATTCTCGAGGAAGCTGGTTATGGCCTTGAAGACGTGGTCCGCGCCGGCGTCTGGCTGGACGATCCACGGGATTTCAGTAGCTTCAACAAGGTCTTCGCCGAGTATTTCAAGCCCGAACACGCCCCGGCGCGGGCCTGTGTGCAGGCGAGCATGATGGTTGACTGCAAGGTCGAGATCGACTGCATTGCCTACAAGAAGAAGGCCTGATACACCGCGGCTCTTGTAGGAGCTGCCGAAGGCTGCGATCTTTTGGCATTTTTGGATGCGCCAGAAAGGCAAGATCAAAAGATCGCAGCCTGCGGCAGCTCCTACAGGAAATATCGAGTGAGTAATGACATGACCGAAGACACCATCAAACGCCGGGCACGCGGTCTGGACCGGGCGTTCGATATCCTCGATTTTCTCAAGGAAATCGGCCAGCCCTTGCGCCCCAATGACATCGCCAACGGCATCGGCAGTCCGAAATCCACGGTCTACGAGTTGGTCGCATCTTTGCTGGAGCGGCGGATTCTCGAGCCGGTGGGTAAGGACGGCCACGTCTATCTCGGCCGCCAGTTGTACTTCCTCGGCCAGGCGCATCTGCGCCATTTCGACCTCAGCCGTGAGGCCGATCACGCCCTGCAGGAAATCGTCAGCCAGACCCGCGAAACCGCGCAGATGTGCCTGCTCAACGGGCGCAAGTACACGGTAGCGTTGATGAAGGAGGGCGAACGGCATTTCCGCATTTCCTCCGATATTGGCGAAAACGCGCCGATCCCGTGGACGGCCTCTGGGCGCCTGCTGCTCGCGCATTTGAGCGATCAGCAGATCATCGACTTGATCGACGAGGACGACTACATCCTGCCGGACGGCGAACGCCTGCCACTGGAACGCTTTCTGGCGGAGATTCGCCAGGCCGGTATCGATGGCTTCTTCTCCTTCGACAGCGTCGCCGACACCTTCACCCACTGCTTCGCCGCGCCGGTCAAAGACCCGCAAGGCGTGGCCATTTGCACGTTGTGCATCGTCGCCCCACGGGCCGACGCGAAAAACAATTACAACGACTATCGCCGGGTGCTGATCGAGAGCGCCAACAGCCTCGCCCGGCGTATCAACGAATAACCGCGGCTGCCTGCGGCCGCGACTGTGAGGATTGGACCATGACGACTGCCATCAACTCTGCTGTGGAAAAAGGCGATGCCGTGATCGGCGCGCAACTGACCCGCGACGTCAGCCTGCCGGCGCTGGTGCTGCACCGCGCGGCCTTGGAGCACAACATTCACTGGATGCAGAAATTTGTCAGCGACAGCGGCGCCGAACTGGCGCCCCACGGCAAAACCAGCATGACCCCGGCACTGTTCAAGCGACAGCTCGAGGCCGGCGCCTGGGGCATCACCCTCGCCAGCGCTACCCAGACCCGCGCCGCTTATGCCCACGGTGTACGCCGGGTGTTGATGGCCAATCAATTGGTCGGCACGCCGAACATGGCGCTGATTGCCGATCTGCTCGCTGATCCGGCGTTCGATTTCTATTGCATGGTCGATCACCCCGACAACGTCGCCGACCTCGGGACTTACTTCGCTTCCCGTGGGGTCAAGCTCAACGTGATGATCGAATACGGCGTGGTTGGCGGCCGCTGCGGTTGCCGCAGCGAGCAGGAAGTCATCGAACTGGCCAAGGCCATCGACGCGCAACCGGCGCTGGCCCTCACCGGCATCGAAGGTTACGAAGGCGTGATCCACGGCGATCATGCGGTCAGTGGCATTCGCGAGTTCGCCGCGTCGCTGGTACGCCTGGCGGTGCAGTTGCAGGACAGCGGCGCTTTTGCTATCGCCAAACCGATCATCACAGCGTCGGGTTCGGCCTGGTATGACCTGATCGCCGAATCCTTCGAAACCCAGAACGCCGCTGGCCGTTTCCTCAGCGTGTTGCGCCCGGGCAGTTACGTGGCGCACGACCATGGCATCTACAAAGAGGCGCAGTGCTGCGTGCTCGACCGTCGCAGCGACCTGCACGAAGGCCTGCGTCCGGCGCTGGAAGTCTGGGCCCATGTGCAGTCGCTGCCGGAGCCGGGTTTTGCGGTGATTGCTCTGGGCAAGCGTGACGTCGCGTTCGATGCCGGTTTGCCGGTGCCGTTGTTGCGCTACAAGGCCGGCGTGGTGCCGGCGGCGGGTGATGATGTCGGCGCCTGCAAAGTCACGGCGGTGATGGATCAGCATGCGTTCATGACCGTGGCGCCGGGTGTCGAGTTGCGGGTGGGCGACATCATTTCCTTTGGTACATCGCATCCGTGCCTGACGTTTGACAAGTGGCGGGTAGGGTTGCTGGTGGATGAGCAGTTGGCGGTTATCGAGGCCATGGAGACTTGCTTCTAAGGCTTGAGATTGCGTTGCGGCGGCTATTCGCAAGCAGGCTCGCTCCCACAAGATCAATGCGTTCCATTGTGGGAGCGAGCCTGCTCGCGAAGAGGCCCGCTTAGCCTCCACTGAACCACCCGAGATCCCACCCAATGAAAATCCTCCGCAACACCCCACGCATCGCCCTGATCGGCGAATGCATGATCGAACTGCAGCAACGCGCCGATGGCAGTCTGCAGCAAAGCTTCGGTGGCGATACCCTCAACACAGCGGTGTATCTGTCCCGTGCGCTGGGCGATAAGGCGCACGTCGACTACGTCACCGCGCTGGGCGACGACAGTTTCAGCGACGCGATGTGCCAGATCTGGCGCAGCGAAGGCATCGGCCTTGATCTGGTGCAGCGTTTGCCCGGTCGGCTGCCCGGTCTGTACTGCATCCAGACCGACGCCAGCGGCGAGCGGCGTTTCCTGTACTGGCGCAACGAAGCGGCTGTACGCGATTGCTTCACCACGCCTGCGGCCGAGCCGATCCTCGCGGCCTTGCCGGATTACGACGTGCTGTATTTCAGCGGCATCACCCTCGCCGTGCTTGGCATGCAAGGCCGCGCCCGTTTGATCAAGACATTGAGCGAAGCCCGGCAGCGTGATGCGCGTATTGTCTTCGACAACAACTACCGCCCACGCCTGTGGGCGTCGGTGGAAGAGGCGCGGGCGGCATATCGCAGCGTCTTGCCATATGTGGATCTGGCGTTACTCACCGTGGATGACGAACAGGCGCTGTTCGGGTTTGCCGATTGCGCTGAGGTGTTTGCGTCGTATGCCCAGTTCGGCACACCGGAAGTCGTGCTCAAGCGTGGCGCCGAGGCGTGCCTGATCCGTTGCAATGGTGAGGCGTTTGAAGTGCCGGCGCACAAGGTCGACAAGGTCGTCGACACCACGGCGGCGGGGGATTCTTTCAGCGCCGCGTATCTGGCCAGGCGCTTGCTCGGCGGCGGTCCGGCAGAGGCGGCGCAAGCGGGACATGAATTGGCCAGTCGGGTGATTCAGGTGCCCGGGGCGCTGATCCCCAAAGCCTGAAATGCACTCCCTGTAGGAGCTGCCGAAGGCTGCGGATCTTTTGATCTTGATCCGCAACGCCAAGGTCAAGAGATCGCAGCCTCGTCGCACTCGTCAGCTCCTACACAGGAGCACCGATCAATCCCGATAAAACACCTGCACCAGGTGATAACCAAACTTGCTCTTGATCGGCCCATGCACGGTGCGCAGCGGTTTCTTGAAAATCACTGCATCAATCGCGCCGACCATCTGCCCCGGCCGCACTTCGCCCAGGTCGCCGCCGCGTTTGCCGGACGGGCAGGTGGAAAATTTCTTCGCCAGCACATCGAACGCTTCGCCCTTGGCGATGCGCTGTTTGAGTTGTTCGGCCTCTTCGGCAGTTTTCACCAGAATGTGGCGGGCTTGGGCTTTCATCGTGCGATACCTGATAACGGGGTGACGGCGGGGCGCGCGATTATGCCTCAAGTCACGGGGTCGGGGTGCTCAACTTGCGGATCTTGCTCGCCAGCACTTCAAGGACAAACGGCTTGGCGACCATGTCCATGCCTGCTTCGAGAAAGCCCTGGCGCTCGGCAGCAATTTGCGCGTAACCGGTCATGAACAGCACTTTCAGGTCCGGACGATGCTGGCGAGCGATCTCCGCCAACTGGCGACCATTCATGCCCGGCAGCCCGACATCAGTGACCAGCAGATCGACGCGTTGTGCGGATTCGAGCAAGGGCAGGGCGGTCTGGGCGTTTTCCGCTTCGAAGGTTTTGTAGCCCAGTTCCTTGAGCAGATCGAGCACCAGCATGCGCACCGCCGGATCATCCTCGACGACCAGCGCGGTTTCACCGGTCGATGATGAAGCGATCGGTTCGGCATTCTTCACCGACACCGCCTCGGCATCCAGTTCAAGCAAACGCGGTAAGTACAGACGTACGCAGGTGCCTTGCCCCGGCACACTGTCGAGGCTGACATGACCGCCGGACTGCTGGGCAAATCCGTAGATCATCGACAGCCCGAGTCCGGTGCCCTGGCCGATCGGCTTGGTGGTAAAAAACGGGTCGAACGCCTTGGCGCGAATTGACGGCGTCATGCCGGTGCCGTTATCGCTGACTGCGAGCATGACGTATTCCCCTGCCTTCACCGTTTCGAGAATGGTGATGTCACTGCTGTCGAGGTACACGTTCGCGGTCTGGATCAGCAACGCGCCGCCCTCCGGCATCGCATCGCGGGCGTTGATCACCAGGTTGAGCAGGGCATTTTCCAGCTGACTGACGTCGGTGCTGACTGGCCACACGTCGTCGGGCAGGCGCAATTGCAGATCGATGGCATCGCCCTTGGTGCGCCGGATCAGGTCTTCCAGCGAGTGCACCAGTTCATTGACGTTCAGTTGTTTGCGGTCCAGCGACTGGCGCCGCGAGAACGCCAGCAAGCGATGGGTCAGCGCCGCTGCGCGATTGGCCGATGACACCGCCGCCTCGGTGAACCGGCCAATCTCGTCGGCGCGACCGTTGGCGATATAGCGCTGCATCAAATCCAGACTGCCGATGATGCCCGTGAGCATGTTGTTGAAGTCGTGAGCGATACCGCCGGTGAGCTGGCCGACCGCTTCCATTTTCTGCGCGTGGCGCAGAGCATCTTCGGCGCGCTCGCGCTCGAACATCTCGTTCTGCAAGCGCTGGTTGGCCTGGGCCAGTTGTTCGGTGCGGGCACTGACCCGCTCCTCGAGGGTTTCATTGAGATTGCGCAGGGCTTCTTCGGTTTTTTTGCGCTCGGTCTCATCGATGACAAAAATGTAAAAACCTTTGACCGCACCGTCCGCGCCATGACGGGGCAGATAGTTCATCAAGGCGTGACGGGTGCTGCCGTCGCGGTGCGGCGTGTAGAAACTGAAGGAACAGGAGCGTCCGGCCAGCGCTTCAGCGATAAAAGGTGCGCGCAGGAAATACGCCTCTTCGCCGATGACTTCGCGAATTGTGCGGCCGTACAGCTCTTGCGGGGTCAGCCCGTACCAGTCGAGATAGGCCGCGTTGTTCAGGCGAAAACGTTCTTCGGCGTCGACGTAGCTGATCAGGATCGGCATGGCGTTGATGATCAACTGCAATTCGGTCTGGCTCTGACGCAGCGCCTGTTCAGTGTGTTTGCGCTCGGTCAGGTCCAGCGCCGCGCCGAGAAAGCGCGTCGGCCGACCATGGTGATCCTTGTAGCAGCGCCCGCGTGCGAATACCCAGCGCAGTGTGCCATCGGCCTGCAGCAGGCGATATTCCTCAGCGTACTCGGTGCCGTGGGTGATGCAGTGCTTGATGCCGCGCGCGACCATGGCGCGGTCTTCGGGGTGCACCCCGTGCATATATTCGCTGATTGGCAACTGCCCGGCCCTGGTCGGATCGACGCCGTGCAATTCGGCGAAGTGCGCATCGGCGATGAAACGGTCTTCGCCAATGTCCCAATCCCAGGTGCCGACGGCGTCGGTGGCAGCGAGCGCCAGTTGCAGACGCTCCTCGGACTGGCGCTGGGCCTTGAGGCTTTCCTCGGAACGGCGCTGCAATTCCAGGGCGATGCGTCGGCGCTCGTTGGTTTCGATGGCGGTGATCAGAATCCCGGCGACCTGTGCGGTTTCGTCGCGAATCGGGCTGTAGGTCAGATCCAGCCAGAAATCGGTTTTTTTGCCGTCCCGCTGCACGCTGAAGCGCTGCTCGCTGAAGCTGCGCACCTGACCCTTCAGCACCGCCTGGTAAATCGGCTCGGCAAAATCCCGCACTTCCGGCCAGACCTCATGCGTCGGTTGCCCGAACGCTTCGGGATGCTTGCTCCCAGCGAGCAGGGCAAAGCCATTGTTGTAGATCTGCGTGAGTTGCGGGCCCCACAACAGCAGCATCGGCATCGGCGAATGAATGACGATATCCACCGCCGTGCGCAGGCTCTGCGGCCAGGTGCCGGCGGCGCCCAGCGGGCTGCGGCTCCAGTCGGTGCGGGCAATCAGGGCCTGAGCGTCATCGGTGGTGGGTACAGCGTTCATGTTTCAATCCTGAGCGTGGTTCGGTGAGACGGGGTCTATCATTGTTGCAGGAGCCGCGCCAAGCGTAGGCCAAATCTGCTCATCCAATGCTTCGCGGGTGCTTTCAGCCATGGAAATCGATGCACTGTTGACAATATTGTCGCAAAAAAACGGTTCTGATCTGTTCCTCTCTACCGGCGCAGCGCCGAGTGCGCGCATTGATGGCGTGCTGACGGCGCTCAGCGATCAGCCATTCAAACCCGGCGAAACCGCAGCCATCGCCGCCTCCCTGATGGACGCCGAGCAGCGCCGGGAGTTCGACCGGGATCTGGAAATGAACCTGGCAATCTCCCGAACGGGCGTCGGCCGGTTCCGGGTGAACATTTTCAAGCAGCGCAACGACGTTTCGATCGTTATCCGCAACGTCAAGGTCGACATACCCCGATTCGAAGACCTGAAGCTGCCGCCGGTGTTGCTCGAAACGGTGATGCTCAAGCGAGGGCTGATTCTGTTTGTAGGCGCTACCAGTTCAGGCAAGTCGACTTCGCTGGCGGCACTCATCGATCACCGCAATCGCCACAGTGCCGGGCACATCGTCACCATCGAAGACCCGATCGAATATATCCATCGGCACAAGCGCTCGATCATCAATCAGCGTGAGGTTGGCGTCGATACGCGCAGCTTTCATGCTGCACTGAAGAACACTCTGCGCCAGGCACCGGATGTGGTGTTGATTGGCGAAATACGCGATCGCGAAACCATGGAGCATGCCTTGTCATTCGCTGATACCGGCCATCTTGTGTTGTCCACGTTACATGCGACCAATGCCAATCAGGCGCTCGATCGAATTATCAATATGTTTCCCGAGGAGAAGCGCGAACAGCTTTTGCAGACATTGGGCAACAACCTGAAAGCATTTGTCTCTCAGCGTTTGGTGCGCACCATTGACGGACAACGCAGGGCGGCTGTGGAGGTGTTATTAGGCACGCCAACGGTGGGAGATCTGGTTCGACGGAATGAACTGGGAGAACTTAAAAGCGTCATGGAAAAGTCGGAAGTTGCAGGCATGCAAACATTTGATTCCGCACTTTATAAACTGGTTGTAGAAGGTGTTGTTAGCGTGGACGAGGCAATTAAATACGCAGATTCTGTGAATAATTTAAGGCTGCGAATAAAGCTGCATTCGGACGATAGGGTTAATGATAGTTCGCCGGGCGATTGGGGGTTGGTTGATTGAGGGAGTTCTTGCTGGGTTGATAATTGTTTGGCTTAAAATTGTATTCTGAAATCTTGACTAATAACTAACTGGTTGATTGATGTTCTGTTCTGTCTAAAGTTTGAGGCGCCGATTGTGGCGTGACTGAATTTAAATAAGGATAGGGCGTGAAGATAAGAAGTGGTGTTGCTGGTGGTGCAGTTACGACTGTGCAGGACAATCAACTATGTATCAAAGCTGATGCGGTGGAGCGGAAGAGAATAACTTCAGTGCTTTACGCACTCTATAAGGTGCGACAAAGTGCGGTGTTGCTCGATATGGACGCAATCACTCTGACCCTGCACGAAGACTCGTCTTTTTATTATGTGCACAAGACTTTCAGCGGGATGCTGGCGAATCTGATCAAGTCTTACCATCGTGATGCAGTTGCAATCGTCACCAGCGCCGGACTGGACGTTTGGATCGATAACGGCAGTGGCGCTGATAGCATTCGACAGCAAATCCATTCTGATCCGAGTGCACAAACGGTCCTGAAACTGATTATGCAGGGTGCGGAGCAAACGGGTGGAGCAGTCCGCTCGGTAGTGGATGACGCCAGTTATGCTCAGTGGCTGCGTTTTCATGGACTGCTCGTCCCAACTGATGTCGAACAACTGGAACGTCTATTGACTTTTCTGCAATGGGAATTTCGAAGTAGCAACCGTATCGCCAATTACTGGGAGTACATAAACGGGCATGAGGGTGGCTCAGCCGCATTGACCGAGGCTCAATGTCGAGAGATTCGAACTTTGACCGGAAGGCTGGTTCCTGATGGAAAGAGCTTGCTGAGCATGTTGTATGAAAACGTCAAGCCTGTTTTACACGATGGTATTGATTGGGAAACTGCCGATGAGGTCTTGCAGGAACTCGTGCATCATGATTATTCCTACGATTTGGCGAAGAGGTATATTGACGCACTCGCGTGGTGGGGCGCTGGTGCCGGGGAGGCGTGCGACGCGAATGACTACGCGCAAGTTCTCTATACGGCCGTTCTTCTTCAGCTTGATCCAGGTATCGGCAGCGAAACACAGCGCAACCTGATCGCTGGCTATGATCTCTATCATCCTGCTGTTGCCGCTGATAAGAGCTTGGCCAGTATTCGGCAGAGCTTTGAGCAGCATCTTGTCAGCCAAAAAAGCGTGACCCGCGTATTGGTGCCTTTAGCTTCACACATGCTACTGTCGGCGCGGGCCCCGGCGCTGCTGATCAATAATGTGCCGAAGTGGCTCACGGCTGGATCAATCGGATGGGTAACCTTTACTCAGGCGGTCGGCATGATCGAGCTCAGCGTCAGAGGAGCGTCACGCTTTGTGGATTACGATGACGTGATGCTATTTGCCGACATGGGTTCGATCAGTCATGCATTGAGCCAGCTTCAGGGCCTGGCGGCAGTTGGTGTCATCATCGATTGGGCGTTGATAAACGAGGTAATCGTCCAGAGTGATCTGAATGCTTGCGTCGCGAGTGCTGCCGAGAGGGCTTTGGGTGCTTATCGAATGCATGTAGAAACGATGGTCAACGGCGTAGAGGCGTTTTCCACGCCTGTACCCAATCGGAAGAAACTAGCGCTGACGGCTTTGCAAAAAGCTGTACCGGAATGTGACTTCCTTGAGGATCCGATACTTCGGCCGGAGACCTTTTCCAACACAAGAGTATCCATGCTGGATTTGCATATTGAGGGTGAACTGACTTCGGGCGTATGGGACTGGAATGAAACACCACACATTCTGAGCCAGTATCCACAATTGATGGGGCTGGCGAATAATCAAAGTGTCTTTGAGGATGAGGTTCGAAAGTATCACCGGAACATTCACAAGGCGATAGCTTCCAATATAAAACTGGCGTTGTCGGGCATGCCACGTCAGGATCGCGACGTATTTTCCAAAAGCCAGATAACTTTCTTTACTGTTCGGGCGCCAGTCACTGAGCTAGTCTATCCAGCTAGCAATTACAACTTGATTGGCGTAGGCAACAAGGGGCCTCAACTTGTCGAGGTTCAAGCAAAGAAAGATCAGGCAAGGGGTCGCTTCGCGGTGATTATGATCGCCTCTTGTGGTGACAATAAATTTCTGTGTTATGAGTTATTCAGTCTCGTGGGCGAGTGTCGAAGAAATGATGCTCTGGGTGACTTGGTTCTGAAAACGCAAAAGATGAATATGCCAGCCAGGCTGGATTTTAAAGGTAATAGCAATGATGCCTTTTTTCCTCTGCCTGAAACCCATCATGTTCCGACTGACTTCCAGAGCTATACACAGGGTAAACGCCCCCGTCCTGATGCCTCCGATATCATGGTCATAGAAAAGCTGGGTACGCTCGCAGCGCCGACAACTGCGCCAGAAAAAAAGCACAGCCTTTATCAGTTTTTTATCAGCGAGCATATAAATAATATTGCGCAATTCGTGGTTACCCATCGGCCTGTCGGTAGTATTGATGAGCTCACATTAGCGTTTACTGAGCTCACACAAAGAGAGTCTCTTACCAAGAAAACCGACGAATGGGTGACATTTGTAGTTGATCTGATTGTGCCTTTCAAACGATGCATTGAAGACCTTGCTTCGGGCGAGCGCGACAAAGTCGTGGATGGCATTTATGCTTGCACGATGGATGCTATCGGGATTTTCTTTACCATATTGGGCGCCCCGGCAAAAATTCTGACAATTGCAGCAAGAACAGTTTCGTTGACGGCGAAACTAGCTAGCGTCGTGAAGTACTCATTGAAGCTGACAGTGTCGACATTAAACCCTATAGATGGTCTTCCGACGGCCGGATACCTCGCGACCAAGTCACTTTTGAAAAGCGGACTTGAATTAAGCAAGGATGGCCTCAAACTGCTTGAAACGGCTACCTCTCAATTACATCGAATGACTGGCAGGCGTCAATCCGTAGACTTTGTTCAATTAGCGAGTTTGCCCCAAACCGGTCAAGGTAAATGGAGACCGCGTGCCAGTGCCGCCGATGTGGTTAACGTATGTGCGATGAGTAGAAACAATCAATGGTATGCGATCAGTACACGCGGTACACCGTGGGGAAAAAAACTTGCGGACTTTCAGTTCCAGCAAGCATTCACTGTGCCTAGCGTGCGTCCCGAGAGCTATACGCGGCATATCATTCAGAACAGTTTGCCGATTATGCGGGAAAAGGTTGACGCGGCTATCAAACTTCTCAATCAGCCAAAGCTCAATACCAAGACTGATCTTGCTATTGGCTTATTTTTAGGTAGCTCCCCTGGAGGGCGTGATGAGTTTGCGACTGCATTGACGGCTGTCCGCCTCAACATCCTCGACACGTCGGTCAGCAATTTCGTATTGGACAGTGCGAAGGTCAATGATCAAACCATTCAAGTCAACCAGACACAATACAGCGAATGGAAGAAAGCCGGTTTGCACGAGAAGGAAAATTTACAGTACCTGAGCATCAGTAATCAAAATCTCAATCGCCGTTTCAACGCAGCAGGTTTCAATTATGGTGAGGTTGCTGACGATCTGCTTCATGAGATGTTCCGTGCAGGGTCAGGCAAGACCGATTTGATTGTCGCCACGGCGAGTATGCAGAACAGCGCTGCGGTATTGGATGTAGCACCTTTGCTGAATCTTGCGGCGGGGCGCCTGCCCAAGGCGGGCGGAGGTTTTCATAGTGCATATGAAGCCCGGTCGAATGCCGACTCTTATGCGTTGCTGACTGCTCTGCTGAGTCAAGTGGGAAGTGATGCCGCTGCGTACTTCAAGAACATCGAAATCCTGAAGGCAGCTGTTGCCAGTCACACCGGTCGTACAATAGAGAAAGAGGTTCTCATTCAACTGAACGGCGAATGATCTGTATCGATGCCCCACGCTGGCATGGGGCAGTGATGTTGGCGGCGCTCAGTCGCCGAGCTCCGGCCGATCCCGAAACTGCTCCAGCGCTTCGGGATTGGCCAGTGCGTCGGTATTTTTCACTGGCCTCCCATGCACGACGTCGCGCACCGCCAGCTCCACGACTTTTCCGCTGATGGTGCGCGGTATATCGGTTACTGCGACGATGCGTGCGGGAACATGCCTGGGCGTGGTGTTGGCGCGGATCACTTCACGGATTCGCTGTTCAAGCCCTTCATCCAGCTCGACGCCGTCGCGCAAACGCACGAACAACACGACGCGCACATCCTCCTGCCATTGCTGACCGATGGCGACGCTGTCCAGTACCTCAGTGATTTTCTCGACCTGCCGATAGATTTCCGCCGTGCCGATGCGTACGCCGCCCGGGTTCAACACCGCATCCGAGCGGCCATGGATCATCATCGCGCCATGGGGCAACTGTTCGGCGTAATCACCTTGTGCCCAGACGCCGGGGAACAGGCTGAAGTAGGACTGGCGGAGTTTTGTGCCGTCGGGGTCATTCCACAACCCGATCGGCATCGCCGGGAAGTGCCGCGTGCAGACCAGTTCACCTTTCTCACCGACAACCGGCTGGCCAGCGTCGTTCCACACCTCGACGGCCATGCCCAGGCTCTTGCCCATGATTTCTCCGCGCCGTACCGCTGACAGCGGGTTGCCATTGACGAAGCACGAAACGATGTCGGTGCCACCGGACATCGAGGCCAGACACACCTCGGTTTTGAAGTCGCGATAAACGAAATCGTAGCTTTGCGGTGACAAAGCCGAGCCTGTGCACAGCAGGGTTTTCAAACTGCTCAAGTCATGACTTTCGCGGGGCCTGGCGCCGCTGCTTTCCAGCGTCGCGAGGAATTTCGGACTGGTGCCAAACACGCTGATGCGTTCATCGTCGATCAGGTCGAGCAGGCGCTGGTGATCCGGGTGGAACGGCGAGCCGTCGTAGAGCACCACGGCGCTGCCGACTGCGAGTGCCGAGACCAGCCAGTTCCACATCATCCAGCCGCAGGTCGTGTAGTAGAACAAACGGTCACCGGGACCGAGATCGCAGTGTAGGCCGTGCTCTTTGACGTGTTGCAGCAGCACGCCGCCGGTGCTGTGGACGATGCATTTCGGCACGCCGGTGGTACCGCTGGAGTACAGCACGTAGAGCGGATGATTGAACGGCACCGGGGTGAAATCCGGTTCGCCGCCGGGTTGATAAAAATCTTCCCAGAAGCAGACATCGGCTAGGGTTTGGTAATCCTCGATGCGCGCTTGCGGACGGGCGTACGGGACGATGATCAACTGCTGCAGTGACGGCAGTTGTGCAAGGATTTCGTTGAGCTTGGCGGTCTGATCCAGAGTTTTTCCGGCGTATTGATAACCGGCACAGGTGAGCAGCACTTTCGGTTCGATCTGGCCAAAGCGATCGATCACGCCGTGGGTACCGAAGTCGGGCGACGAGCAGGACCAGATCGCGCCGAGGCTGGTGGTGGCCAGCATCGCCACCAGGGTTTGCCAGGTGTTGGGCATGCAAGCCGCCACGCGATCACCCCGACCGACGCCCGCAGCGCGCAGGCTCGCCTGAAACCCGGCGACCTGTTCGGCCAACTCGGCCCAGGTCAGTTGTTCGCGCTGACCATTCTCTGCAACTGCGATCACGGCCACGGCATCGTCGCGGCGGCGCAACAGGTGTTCGGCGAAGTTCAGGGTCGCGCCGGGGAACCACTCGGCGCTGGGCATTTCTGCACCTTCACGCAAGACGGCGTCGGGCTGAGTGTGGAAGCGGATGTCGAAGAAATCGACGATCGCCTGCCAGAACGCCGGGCGCTGATCGATGCTCCATTGGTGCAGGGCAGGGTAGCCGTCGAGCTTAAGCGAATGCCGCTGATTGATATCGCGCCGGAAGGCATCCATACGCGAACCGGCGATGCGCTGGGCGTCGGGTTGCCAGAGAATGTCGGACATGGGCTTGCCTCTTCTTATCTGATTCGTACAGGCCAGGGAGATCGCCCCCACAATGGCCAGGTGTTTATTGCGCCAGCCAGCCACCATCGATATTCCACGCCGCGCCGCGCACCTGGCTGCCAGCTTCGCTGCACAAGAACAGCACCAGCTCACCCAGATGCTGCGGGGTGACGAACTCCAGCGACGGTTGTTTTTCGGCGAGCAGATCATGCTGCGCCTGCTGCGGGTCGACGCCCTTGGCCGCGCGATCATCGATCTGCTTCTGCACCAACGGCGTCAATACCCAGCCGGGGCAGATCGCATTGCAGGTGACATTGCTGGTGGCGGTTTCAAGCCCGACCACTTTGGTCAGGCCGATCACACCATGCTTGGCGGCGACATACGCGGCTTTGCCGGTAGAACCGACCTGACCATGCACCGAGGCGATATTGATGATGCGGCCCCAGTTCTTGCTGCGCATGCCCGGCAGGCTCAACCGCGTGCTGTGAAACACCGACGAGAGATTGATCGCGATGATCGAATCCCAGCGCTCCACTGGAAATTCTTCCACCGCCGCAACGTGCTGAATACCTGCGTTGTTGACCAGAATGTCGACGCCGCCAAACTCACGCTCGGCGTAAGCAACCATGTCGGCGATCTGCGCCGGGTCGCTGACATCGGCGGGATGATGGCCGACCTTGCCGCCGTACTGAGCGACTTCGGCGATCACTTTCGAGGCGTCGCCGAAGCCATTGAGAATCAGATTGGCGCCGGCCTTGGCCAGGCCCAGCGCAATGCCCAGGCCGATGCCGCTGGTGGAGCCGGTCACCAAAGCTGTCTTGCCGGAAAGAGTGGTCATGAATACCTCACACAATGCCAGTGGCGTAGAAAGTGCCGATCACCACGAAAACCGCCAGGGTCTTGATCAGCGTAATACAGAAAATGTCTTTATAGGCTTCGCGGTGCGTCAGCCCGGTCACCGCCAACAGCGTGATCACCGCGCCGTTGTGCGGCAGGGTGTCCATGCCGCCACTGGCCATGGCTGCGACGCGATGCAGCACTTCCAGCGGAATATTCGCCGCATGCGCCGCGCTGATGAACTGCTCGGACATCGCCGCCAGCGCAATGCTCATGCCGCCCGACGCCGAGCCGGTGATGCCGGCCAGCAGCGTCACGGTGATCGCTTCGTTGACCAGTGGATTGGGAATCTGCTTGAGCCAGTCGGCCAGTACCAGGAACCCCGGCAGCGACGCGATGACTGCACCAAAGCCGTACTCAGAAGCAGTGTTCATGGCCGCGAGCAACGCGCCACTGACCGCGCTTTTGCTGCCTTCGGCGAGTTTGCTGCGAATCGCCTGAAAGCCGAACGCCAGGACCATGAGGATGCCGACCAGCAACGCCGCCTGCACCGCCCAGATCGCCGTGAGCTTGGCGATTTCGGTAGTGACCGGCGTGGCCATGCCCGGCAGCGCGAGGCTATGGGTCTTGCCGTACCACTGCGGAATCCACTGGGTGAACAGCAGATTCATGATGCCCACCGCCAGTAATGGCGACAGCGCAATCCAGGGGTTCGGCAGCTTGAGATCTTCTGCGGTTTCCGGTTCGTTGCGCAGTTCGGTGCCGTAGCCTTCGCCGGCACGTTGCGCCTTGTTGCGCTGACGCTGCAGAAACAGCATGCCGGCGCAGAACACGAAAATCGTGCCGATCACGCCCAGCCAAGGCGCGGCCCATGCGGTGGTGTTGAAGAAGGTGCTGGGGATGATGTTCTGGATCTGCGGCGTGCCGGGCAGGGCGTCCATGGTGAAGGAGAACGCACCGAGGGCAATGGTCGCCGGGATCAGGCGCTTGGGAATATTGCTTTGGCGGAACATCTCCGCTGCAAACGGGTAAACGGCAAAGACCACAACGAACAACGACACGCCGCCATAAGTCAGCAGGGCGCAGACCAGCACGATCACCAGCATCGCTTGCTTAGTCCCGAGCAAGCGAATCGCAGCAGCCACGATCGAGCGTGAGAAACCCGAAAGCTCGATCAGCTTGCCGAACACCGCGCCGAGGAGAAATACCGGGAAGTAGAGCTTGATGAACCCGACCATCTTGTCCATGAACACCCCGGTAAACGCGGGGGCAACGGCGGACGGATCGGTGAGCAGGACCGCGCCGAGGGCGGCGATCGGGGCGAAGAGGATGACGCTGTAGCCACGGTAGGCGGCGAGCATCAGCAGCGTCAGGGCTGCCAAGGCAATGATCACACTCATGGTGTGTCTCTCCAGGATTGTTATTTTTGTGGGTGGAACGGTTGTGGAGAGGACGTAGCGAGTTTTGTGCCAATCTTCTAACTGGTTGAAATATAAGGAATTTAGATCTCTGTCGCGTTCTGGGAGCTGTTTTTGTCTCTTTGTTGAGATTTTCTTTGAATGGGCCGGCGCCTTCGCGAGCAGGCTCGCTCCCACAGTTGACATGCATTCCCCTGTGGGAGCGAGCCTGCTCGCGAAGCTTCTGTTATGTCTTGATACAGAGATTCGATATCTCTTTATGTAGACTCAACGATTCCCAGCGAAGCCATTTTCTTGTACAACGTCGACCGCCCCAGCCCTAGCCGAGCCGCAGCCTCCGGTACTTTCCCCGCGCACTGCGCCAGGGTCGACTCGATCAACTGCCGGTCAAACCGCGCCCGCGCCTGTGCAAATGTCTCCCCAGCGCAGGCTCGCATGCTCGGTTCGGCCGTTCGCTCAACTGGAGTAAACGTGCCAATCGCCCCGCGAATATCCTGTTCAGTCAACAGCAGATCATCACTAAGCAACGCAGCCCGCTCCAGTACGTTGCGCAACTCGCGAATGTTGCCTGGCCAGGCATGCTGGGCCAGTAACGCCAGCGCATCGCGGTGCAGTTCATGCTGGCTGCGCAGTTCTTCCAGAATCGCCTCGCTCAGCGCCGGCAGATCATCGAGACGTTCACGCAGCGGCGGCACCTGGATCGGCAGTACGTTGAGGCGGTAGTACAAATCAGCGCGAAATTCGCCGCGCTTGATCGCCGCCTGCAGATCCGTCGAGGTCGCGGCGATCACCCGCACATCGCTCTGGATCACTTCGTTGGAGCCGACCGGTTCGAACTCCTTTTCCTGCAACACGCGCAGCAGTTTGCTTTGCAGCGGCAACGGCATATCGCCGATCTCATCGAGAAACAGCGTGCCGCCCTGAGCGATCTGCAGTTTGCCGGTGCGCCCCTTGCGGTCAGCGCCGGTGAAGGCGCCGGGTGCGGTGCCGAAAAATTCGGCTTCCAGCAGCGCCTCGGGAATCGCCGCACTGTTGATGCTGACAAAGGCTTTGTGCGCCCGTGGCGAGGCGCTATGGATTGCCTGCGCGAGCAATTCCTTGCCGGTACCGGTCTCGCCGAGCAGTAACACCGGCGAATCAGCGCTGGCGCTGCGCCGAGCGCGGCGTTTGACTTCGAGGCTGGCGGTGCTGGTGCCGATGAAATGGGCGAAGTTGTATTTGGTCTGCCGCGCACGCAGCAGCGAGCGGGTCGAGGCGAGTTCTTCCTGCATGCTCAGGTAGCGCTTGAGCATCGGCGACAGCGTGCGCAACTCGTCGAAAAGGGCAAAGCCGATGGCGCCGATCACGCTGCCGGCGTCGTCGTGGATCGGCAGGCGCATCACCACCAGCGGTTCCTTCGGCGTGTCCTGCATGTCCAGCAGAATCGGCCGACCAGTGCGTACCACCTCGCGCAGCAGACTGCCGGGGATGACGCTCTCGCAGGGTTTGCCGATAGCGCCTGCCGCCGATTCGAGACCAAAGCGCCGGGCATAGCGTTCGTTCATCCAGACGATATTCGCATCGCGATCGACAATCACCGTCCCCTCACTGGATTGCTCGATGATCTCGAACAGCGAACGGATCGCCAGGGTGCGAACCCGTTGATAGTCCTTGAGGCTTTCGGTGGTGTTCATCGAGTCTGGTCCTGATTGTTTGTTGCCGGTACCGATCCCTTCGCGAGCAGGCTCGCTCCCACAGAGGCCTGCATTCCAAATGTGGGAGCGAGCCTGCTCGCGAATGCCGCGCCGCGAATTAGCAGAAAAAACCTACCCCGGATGCGCCGCCGCCAACAGCTCTTTGGTGTACGGGTGCTGCGGGTTATCGAACACGTCGTGACTGGCACCCCGTTCGACGACCTGGCCGTCCTTGATCACGATCATGTCATGGGCGAGGGCGCGCACCACCGCCAGATCATGGCTGATGAACAGGTAGGTCAGACCGTGTTTTTCCTGCAGATCACGGAGCAGGGCGACCACTTGTTTCTGCACGGTGCGGTCGAGCGCAGAGGTCGGTTCGTCAAGCAAAATCAGCGCCGGTTTCAGCACCAGAGCCCGGGCGATGGCGATGCGTTGGCGCTGGCCGCCGGAGAATTCATGCGGATAACGATGGCGGCTGTCCGGATCCAGACCGACTTCCTTGAGGACGCGAATGACCTGCTCGTCGCATTCGTCAGCCGTCGATTCCCAATGCACTTCCAGGCCTTCGCTGATGATCTGTGCGACCGACATGCGCGGGCTCAGGCTGCCGAACGGATCCTGAAACACCACTTGCATCTTTCGGCGCCACGGCCGCAATTGCTTCTGATTGAGGCCATCAAGTGCTTCGCCCTGAAAGCGAATACTGCCTTCGGAGTCGAGCAAGCGCAGGATCGCCTGTCCCAGCGTCGACTTGCCTGAACCGGATTCGCCAACAATTCCCAAGGTCTTGCCGCGCTGAATGTTCAGGCTGATGCCGTCGACCGCGCGCAAATATTGCTTGCGGCGAAACAGTCCGCCACCGACCTGGAAATCGACGCGCAGGTCAGCCACTTCCAGCACATTTTCACGTTCGTCACGGGGCAGTGCTTCACCTTCCGGCTCAGCATTCAACAGTACGCAGCTGTAAGGGTGCCGGGGTTCGGTAAACAGGGTCTCGCACGGTGCCTGCTCGACAATCTCACCGGCCTTCATCACGCACACTCGTTGCGCGATGCTGCGCACCAGATTGAGATCGTGGCTGATCAGCAGCAGCGACATGCCCAAGCGTTGCTGCAGAGATTTGAGCAGCAAGAGAATCTTGCGTTGCACGGTGACATCCAGCGCCGTGGTCGGCTCGTCGGCAATCAACAACTCCGGTTCGCAGGCCAGGGCCATGGCGATCATCACCCTTTGCCGTTGCCCGCCAGAGAGTTGGTGCGGATAGGCTTTCAAGCGTTCCTTGGGTTTCTGGATGCCGACCAGCCCGAGCAATTCGAGAATGCGCTGCTGCGCTTGCTTGCCGCCGAGGCCACGGTGCAATAACAGGGTTTCACCGATCTGCTTTTCGATGGTGTGCAGCGGATTGAGCGACGTCATCGGCTCCTGAAAGATCATCGCAATGCGATTGCCGCGCAGCTCACGCAAGACTTTCGGGTCTGCACCGAGCAGTTCCTGTCCGCGATAGCGGATGCTGCCACGGGTTTGCGCCTCAGTATCGGGCAGCAGCTGCAGGATCGAATGCGCGGTCACCGATTTCCCCGAGCCCGATTCGCCCACCAGTGCCAGGCACTCACCGGGGCGGATATCCAGGCACAGGTCACGCACCACGGTCTGGCCATGGAAGGCGACATTGAGGTTGCGGATTTCAATCAGGTTTTCTGTCATGGTCACGCTTCAGGATCGAGGGTCAAAAGCGTCACGTAACGCTTCGCCGATGAATACCAACAAGGAGAGGATCAGCGCCAGGGTAAAGAACGCGGTCAACCCGAGCCACGGCGCTTGCAGGTTCTGCTTGCCCTGACCGATCAGTTCACCCAGCGAGGCACTGCCGGCCGGCATGCCGAAGCCTAGGAAATCCAGTGCGGTCAGCGTCGAAATCGCTCCGGTCAGAATGAACGGCAGGTAACTCAGCGTCGCGTTCATTGCGTTGGGCAGAATGTGCCGGAAGATCACCTTGCGGTCAGTCAGGCCCAGGGCACGTGCGGCTTTGACGTATTCCAGATTGCGCCCGCGCAGGAACTCGGCGCGCACCACGTCCACCAGCGCCAACCAGGAAAACAGTGCCATGATCCCCAGCAGCCACCAGAAATTCGGCTCGACGAAACCGGAGAGAATGATCAGCAGGTAAAGCACTGGCAGTCCGGACCAGACTTCCAGCACCCGCTGACCCAGCAGATCGACCCAGCCACCGTAATAGCCCTGTAACGCGCCGGCTGCGATACCGATCAGCGCGCTGACAAATGTGAGCATCAGGGCAAACAGAATCGACACCCGAGCACCAAAGATGACCCGTGCCAGCACATCGCGTGCCTGATCGTCGGTACCCAGCCAATTCACTGAAGTCGGCGGACTCGGTGCTGGCTTGTTCAGATCATAGTTGGGTGTGTCGTCGCTGAACGGAATCGGCGGAAACAGCAACCAGCCGCCGTCCTTGCGAATCAGATTCTGCACGTACTCGCTGCGGTAATCGGCCTGAAAGGGCAGTTGCCCACCGAATTCCTGCTCGGTGTGGCGCTTGAATACCGGGAAGTACCACTGGCCCTGATAACTGACCATCAACGGCTTGTCGTTGGCGATCAACTCGCCACCCAGTGTCAGCATGAACAGGCCAATGAACAACCACAGCGACCACCAGCCGCGGCGGTTTTTCTTGAAACGTTCGAAACGTCGGCGACCCAGAGGCGAGAGCTTGAACATCAGGCATTCCTCGCGGCGAAGTCGATACGCGGGTCGACCAGGGTGTAGCAGAGGTCGCCGATCAGTTTTATCAGCAGGCCGAACAGCGTGAAGATGAATAGCGAGCCGAACACCACTGGATAGTCCCGCGATACCGCTGCTTCGTAACTCATGCGCCCAAGGCCATCGAGGGAGAAGATCACTTCGATCAATAACGAACCGGCGAAGAAGACACTGATGAACGCCTGAGGTATCCCTGAGACCACCAGCAGCATCGCGTTGCGAAACACATGCCCGTACAGTACGCGACGTTCGCTCAAGCCTTTGGCCCGGGCCGTCACTACGTACTGTCGGGTGATTTCATTGAGAAACGAGTTTTTCGTCAGGATCGTCAAAGTCGCGAATCCACCGATCACCAGCGCGGTGACCGGCAGCACCAGATGCCAGAAGTAATCGGCGATCTTGCCCAGCGTCGATAGCGATTCGAAGTTGTCCGAAACCAGCCCGCGCACCGGAAACCAGTTCAGCGAAGTGCCGCCGGCAAATACCACGATCAGGAACATCGCGAACAGAAACGCCGGCATGGCGTAACCGATGATGATCGCTGTGCTGCTCCAGATGTCGAAATGGCTGCCGTGGTGCACCGCCTTGCGGATGCCCAGCGGAATCGAAACGAGGTAGGTGATCAGCGTCGCCCACAGCCCGAGGGAAATGGTCACCGGCATCTTTTCCAGAATCAGGTCGGTGACCGTTGCACCACGGAAGAAGCTCTTGCCGAAATCCAGCTGCGCGTAGTTTTTCAGCATCAGCCACAGGCGTTCGTGGGCAGGTTTGTCGAAACCGTACTGCTTTTCGATGTCCTTGATCAGTTGCGGGTCGAGGCCACGGCTGGCGCGCGAAGCGTTGCTCGATGTCTCGCTGGCGCCGCCACCGACACTGGCACCGCCAATGCCTTGCAGATGGGCGATCGCTTGTTCCACCGGTCCGCCGGGCGCGGCCTGAATGATCACGAAATTGACCAGCAGGATGATCACCAGCGTCGGAATGATCAGCAGCAGGCGCCGCAGTATGTAACCCCACATCAGTGCGGCCCTCCGGGTCTGCTGCGAGTGATTTTTTCAGCGGTCATTTGCTGATTGGTCAGCGGCGTCCGGCTGATTTCCCACCAGCTCTCGATGGCTTCGTCATTACTCGCCTGTACCGTAGGAATACCGAAGCGGTTCCACCAGACAGTTGAGGTCCCCGGCGGGTAGTAATTGGGAATCCAGTAGTAATTCCATTGCAGTACCCGGTCCAGCGCATGGGCGTAATGCAGCATGTCCGATTGGCTCGAGGCGCGGATCAGGCCGTTTATCAACGTGTCGACCGCCGGGTTTTTCAGCACCATGTAATTGTTCGCGCCCGGATCGTTGGCTGCCACTGAACCGAAGTAGTTGAGTAATTCACCGCCAGGGGACGTGGTGACGGGATAGCCGGTGACGATCATGTCGTAATCGCGGCTCATCAGGCGATTTACATACTGCGAGGAGTCGATGCGGCGGATGTTGAGTTCGATGCCGATCTGCTTCAGCGTGCGCTTGTATGGCAGCAGCAGGCGGTCCATGCCGTTCTGGCTGACCAGAAAGGTGAAGCTCAATGGCTCACCGGCGCTGTTGACCAGTTGATCGCCGTCCGGTTTCCAGCCGGCCTGCTCAAGCAAATCGAGTGCTTGCAATTGCTTGTCACGGATGATGCCGCTGCCATCGGTCTTCGGCGCTTCGAAGACTTTAGTGAACACTTCTTCGGGAATCTGATCGCGCAGTGGTTCAAGGATTTTCAGTTCCTGTGCGTCGGGCAACTGTCGGGCGGCCAGGTCGGTGTTGGAGAAGTAACTCTGCTGGCGGATATACACGTTGCGCATCATCTGCCGGTTGCTCCACTCGAAATCCCAGAGCATCGCCAGAGCCTGGCGCACGCGACGGTCCTGGAACATCGGCTTTTGCAGATTGAACACGAAGCCTTGGGCCGACTGTGGTGCTTCGGTGGCCAAGTGGGCTTTCTGCAAGCGACCATCGCTCAGCGCAGGGCTGTCGTAGCCGATCGAGTAGCCGGTCGCGGAAAACTCGCGGTTGTAATCATAGGCGCCGCCGCGCAGAACCTGGCGGGCGACGTCGGTGTCGCCGAAGTACTCGATGCTGAAGTGGTCAAAGTTATACAGGCCGCGACTGACCGGCAGATCTTTGCCCCACCAGTCGCCATTGCGTTCGAAGGTGATGCTGCGCCCGGAATCGACCTTGCCGACCCGGTACGGCCCGCTGCCCAGCGGCGGTTCATAACCACCGCCACCGGCGAAATCGCGGCTATTCCACCAGTGTTCGGGAAACACCGGCAGGGTCGCGATATCCAGCGGCAAGGTGCGGTTTTCGTTGCTTTTGAAGTCGAAGCGCACGGTCAGTGGGCCTTCGATTTCAACGCCTTTGACGTCGGCGAACTGGGTGCGATAACGCAGGCTGCCCTGGGTCATCAGCAGGTTGTAGGTGTAGCGAACGTCTTCGGCGGTGATTGGTTTGCCATCGGCAAAACGTGCCTTTGGATTGATGAAGAAACGCAGCGAAAGACCGTCGTCCGAGCGTTCCATCTGTTGTGCGACCAGGCCATAGACGGTGTATGGCTCGTCCAGCGAGCGCTGCGCCAGTGGAGAGTAAAGGAGCCCGTCGATTTGTGTTACACCGATGCCTTTGTCTATATAAGGCAGTAAATGGTCGAAGTGCCCGATTTCGATCGCCGAACGACGCATTGTCCCGCCCTTCGGCGCTTGCGCATTGGTGTAGTCGAAATGGCTGAAGCCGGCGGGGTACTTGGCCGGTTCGCCGTAGACGGTCAGAGCGTGTTGCGGCGCAGCTGTCACACCGGCGGCACCCGTGAGCAGGGCGAGGGCGGTGAGCATCAGTGTGGGAAAAACCAGTCGCATCGTCAGCCTTGGAACGGAAAATCGATAAGCGCAAGTTGTACGCGAGCCGCGCGCCACTCGCCAGCCGTATATGTAACTGAAACACAACGGCCCGCCAGAAGGCGGGCCGTTGTAGCGATCGGACGACGAATCAGTCCTGACGGCTGGTGACTTCCAGCAGGTGATAACCGAACTGAGTCTTTACCGGGCCTTGCACGACGTTGATCGGCGCGCTGAACACCACGGTGTCGAACTCCTTGACCATCTGGCCTGGACCGAACGAACCCAGATCGCCGCCCTGACGGCTGGACGGGCAGGTGGAGTTGGCTTTGGCGACTTCAGCGAAATCGGCGCCGCCTTCGATCTGAGTCTTGAGTTCGTTGCACTTGTCTTCGCTGGAAACCAGGATGTGGCGGGCAGTGGCTTTAGCCATGGGAAATTCTCCGAACTGTTTCAATAAAAGGTGGAGCCTACCGGAATCAGTGGGCGAATTCTCGGCAAAGTTCCATTCTTGATGGCGGATCCGGTTCAGAGATCCGCCGCTCGCAGGCGCCGTGCATGTTCAACATACAGCTCAATCGGATCGGGTGAAGGCACCGCTGCCCCAGCGGTACGCCGCAGGCTGGCCAGATGATCCATTGGATAGTCAGAGCGTATTACATGCCCCAGATGCGTACTGAACCGTCCGACGAAACCGTCATTCTGCTGGGGTTCGGTGGTGAAGTATTGCGCCAGGGCCCGACAGATGCCCTGGACGGGATCCAGTGCTGGCTGCGTCGATTGCGGAACAACTCCACTCCATGAATAATAACGCACGCCGTTGACTTGCTCGGCGCCGTGGCCTCCCCATGTTTGCGGCAGACCTTGTGGGTACTTGTCATTGAATTGACCAACGCCAACGGTCGTCAGCGCATTGAGGGCGGACAGCGCATTCTGCGGTAATGCCACGCTGCCGCTGAGCAGGCACAGAAGATCGGCAAATTGTGTCGCGACATTCTGCGCAACGACTTCCGGCAGCTTGCCGGGAATCAGTGCCTTGCGCAGAAAATCGGCGAGCTCCGAGCCATGATTCGGGCCACTGACGGATGTAACTGAAGCGACGAGGTCTGGTGCAAGCGCTGCTGCATAGCGAGCAGCCAAGGCGCCCTGACTGTGTCCTATCAGATTGACTTTTTTCGCACCTGTGCCTCGCAGCACGCAGGCAATCTGTGACAGCAATTGCTCACCCCTGATTTCGTTGTTGTGAGTGGCGCAAAGGTGTGGAACAAACAATCGACAGCCGGCCGCTTTAAGCGCGCACCTGACGTCATGGAACAGCTCGAAATGACCGATACGCTCGAACCCGAACAGACCGTGGACCAACAGGATTGGATAACGAGTTGTAGCATTCCGTTGCATGTTCTTACCTTTTTCGTAGAAGTTCATCGGGAAATCACCGGGCCACTCTAAAACACTCATCTCGTTGAAGAAGTACGAAGAGGCTTCACTTGGTGTTTGAAAATGGACTACGAGGTGTACGAAATTTCGGAGACGCGTGAAATCCGAATCGGAAGTTCATTGGGTCGTTTGTCGGCATAACAGTGCGAACGCCGTAGTTGCCTACTTTGCGAGTGGCGGTTACGCCGTTGTCGCGGTGTATTCGACTGACATCCAGAACACCCAAAGAGGTCCTCAATGTAGATGTCAGTGCCGTCATTCGGAACGGCACGTTTTCCAGGGAGTGGAGACGAAATGAACAGCCATGAAATCGAGTTTTGCTGGCGGATGCGTCAGTCCGCAGTTGCCGAAATATCTATCGAGCCTCTGATCGCGCCGACGATTGACGGGTTGGAGGGCAGCGTCCTGGAGCCTTCGCTGGCCAGGGCCGTCGTTCGCATTGCCCCTTATGCCAACATGCATTGTGGTGATCAGCTGACGTTGAACTGGGAGGGACTGGATATCGAAGGCTTCGCCTATCAATACGAGAAGGTTCGATTCGTCAGTCAGGCCCAGATTGGCAAAGAAGTCATCTTCGTCATCAAGGGCATGCATGTAGCTGCACTGGATGGGGGGTCACTGCAGGTCTACTGGTCACTGCAAAGTGCGCGGACGACCAGCCCCGTGGAATCCGCACGCCTGCAGTTATCAGTGGGGGATGTCCGCGCGCAATTGCTGGCGCCACAGATAGAAGGATCGGTAAACGGAGCGCTGGAGCCGTCGCGAGTGACCGAGGGCACATTGGTTATGTTGCAGCCTTATGCGCGAATGTCTGCGGGTGATCGGGTGATGTTGTCCTGGCATGGAGATACCTCACCCGAGATTTTTACCGATACGTTGAAAGTGGAGGCCTATGCCGTTGCACAGAATCTGTCGTTTTGGGTGCCGGGCAGTTGCATCGAAGCGCATCGCGGTGGTGAGGTCGTCGTCGCCTACCGTGTTGAATATCCCTGTGGAACGGTTCGCACGTCGGAGCCAGCGAAAGTTTTCATCGGGCCTGCGGTGCGTGCTCAACTCGCTGCGCCGGATGTCGTTGAAGCGATTGAAGACGTGTTATCAGTGAAGGATTCGGTAGACGGGGTTTGCATTCGCATTGAGGACGCGCAAGTGCAGGAGGATGAGTTGGTCTATCTCAAGCTTGACGGTGAATTTTTCAGTCACCGGGATGATCTTGAAATCACTTCGGAGATGGCCGGGCGACCGCTGAGTTTCATTGTCCCTCACCGGTTCTGGCGTGAACATCATGGGACAACGGTCGAGATTGCTTACACCGTTGAACGCCTGGATGACGTCAGTCAGCAGTCTGCGGTGAGGCGGATCAACGTAGTGGCATAGCCTGGGAACGTCAGCCCTCCGCGCTCTGAATGGAGCGGGAGGGCGACTTGCGATCACATCCTGGTCTGTGCGAGACGGTTCGCGGCGTCGGTCAGCAGTTGTTCCGTTGCGCCGAAGCCGAGGCAGCCATCGGTAATCGATACGCCATAGCGCAAAGAAGTGCTCAGCGGCTGGCAGCCTTCGAACAGGTGGGATTCGAGCATCATGCCGATAAGCGAATGGTTACCGCGCAAGCGTTGTTCAAGCACGTCGTTGAACACCGCTGGCTGACGCAGTGGGTCCTTGCCGCTGTTGGCGTGGCTGCAATCGACCATGATTCGGCTGGGGATCCTCAGCCGACTGAGTTCGGCGCTGATTTTGGCCACGCTGGTTGCGTCGTAGTTTGGCCCCTGATGGCCGCCGCGCAGCACCATGTGGGTGTCCGCATTGCCAGCGGTTTGCACGATCGCCGGATGCCCTTGGCTGTCCACGCCGAAATGCCGATGCGGATGAGCTGCCGAGCGCATGGCGTCGACGGCAACGGCGGCGCCGCCGTCGGTGCCGTTTTTGAAGCCGACCGGCATGTTCAGGCCACTTGCCATCTCTCGGTGAATTTGCGATTCGGTGGTGCGGGCACCAATGGCGACCCAGCTCAGCAGGTCATCGAAGTAATTGGCAGCCATGGGTTGGAGCAGTTCAGTGGCAACCGGTAGTCCGAGCTGGATCATTTCCAGCATCAGTTGGCGGGAAAGCGTCAGGCCGGCAGCCATGTCGTCAGTGCCATCCAGATGGGGATCGTAGGCCAGGCCTTTCCAGCCGATTGTGGTACGTGGCTTTTCGACGTAGGCGCGCATGACCAAGAGCATTTCACCGCTGACATCCTCAGCCAGACGAGCGAGCTTGCTGGCGTATTCGATTGCCGATTGCGGGTCGTGGATAGAGCAGGGACCCACGACGACCAGCAGTCGCGAATCTTCACCATTGAGGATGGCACGCACCGCCTGGCGATGGGCGTTAACCTGTTGATGCAAGGAGTGACTGAGCGGTAATTGCTGTTTGAGCTGCAACGAGCTGGGCAGGCGCAGGGTCAGTGCTTCGTTGGCAGAATCGAGGGCGGACAGCGGCAAAGCGGAAACGGAGGAATTCATATTCGGTCTTCCTGGGCGGATGGCGGGCATTTCCCGCGCGCTCGGCCCTACTGGGGTGTTCGACAAATGGCCGTACTGGCTAGGCGTGTGTGTTTGCCACCTGTGGGCGACCGATCGGAGGCGGCAGGCTGTCCCGAACGGAGGCTGGTAAATCGCCAGGCGCTGAAGCTGTCGTCGCGGTAATAAGTGCTGTAGTTCATGGTGTAATCCTCAAAGTGTCTGGTGTGGTGCTGGAAAAGGTCGGGCCTGAAAAAACAAAACCCCCGGTCGGGAGGCCGACCGGGGGTTGAGAAATCTCTGGTAGGCGACCCGTTATGATGGGCGCCGTTTGGGTATCAGGCGCGCCAGTGGCTAAACCAATACCCAAAATAAAAGTTGGCTGGAGCACACACGTCATTCACCCGGACAGGCGCAATCGAGCGCGGGGCGCTGGCGATGCAGATCTGTGGAAGGGCGTTGGACATGGTTTTCTCCGTTGAATGCGCCGAGCTTACTCGACGCCGATACGCGTCAGCAATCAGAAAATGCTATTGCCTGCCGGTCGAAATGACTATTGAGTTGCAAACCATGCGGGTGAGATAACTTTTTGCAGTTATGGAGGCGGAGAATGAACTACCGGACTCGGCATGCCACCGATGATGATCTGGCTTTCTCGCGGGATCTGACATGTCGGAACATGCTGCGTTATTACATTGACCACGATCTGTTGTGGCAGGACGAAGCGTTCGACGCAGGCTGGCAGTACCGCGAGAACTGGATGATCCTCCAGGATCAAACTCTGATCGGCTTTTTCAGTCTGAGCCAGGATGCCCGGGCGCTGTACATACGCGAATTACAGATTGATCAGGCCTGGCAAGGGCAGGGTGCCGGTTCCTGGGTCATCGATCAGGTTGTCGAAATGGCCGCTCAGGCAAGGCGACCGGCACTGCGCTTGACGGTGTTCGATAACAACCCGGCGCAGAAACTCTATGCGCGCAAAGGACTAAGCATCGTGGGCGTGGACGAGTGTTTCCTGAGGATGCAGCTTGTTTTGAGCACAGCTGTGCTCTGAAACCCACAGCCGGCAAGCCCTGACTGATGAATTGAAACTTTTTAAATGCGGCTTTCCGCTAGGTCTGTCTGGCACTTTTTGCTAAGGTGTCCGGCATCCCAATAAGACCATATCGCGAGGTGTCTGCTTGATTAGGGTGCTAGTGGTCGACGACCATGATCTCGTTCGCACAGGCATAACACGGATGCTGGCCGATATCGACGGCCTGCAAGTGGTGGGGCAGGCCGAGTCAGGTGAAGAGTCCTTGATCAAGGCCCGTGAGTTGAAGCCTGATGTAGTGCTCATGGACGTCAAGATGCCCGGCATCGGCGGCCTCGAAGCCACGCGAAAACTGCTGCGTAGCCATCCGGACATCAAGGTGGTTGCTGTTACGGTGTGCGAGGAAGACCCTTTCCCGACACGTTTGCTGCAGGCAGGCGCCGCCGGTTACCTGACCAAGGGCGCGGGTCTGCCGGAGATGGTCCAGGCGATTCGGCTGGTTTTTGCCGGGCAGCGCTATATCAGTCCGCAAATCGCCCAACAGTTGGCGATCAAATCCTTCCAGCCGACCAATGATTCGCCGTTCGATGCCTTGTCGGAGCGGGAAATCCAGATTGCGCTGATGATTGTCGGCTGCCAGAAGGTCCAGATCATTTCCGACAAGTTGTGCCTGTCGCCGAAAACCGTGAACACCTACCGCTACCGCATTTTCGAGAAGCTTTCGATCAGCAGCGACGTCGAATTGACCCTGCTCGCGGTGCGTCACGGCATGGTGGATGCCAGCGCCTGACCATGACCGAGACATTCGATTCCAGTGCTTTCCTGTCGACCGTCAGCGGTAGGCCCGGCGTCTATCGCATGTTCGACAGCGAGGCGCGCCTGCTCTACGTGGGCAAAGCGAAAAACCTGAAGAAACGTCTGGCGAGCTATTTTCGCAAGACCGGCCTGGCACCCAAGACCGCTGCACTGGTCGGGCGTATCGCTCAGGTCGAAACGACCATCACCGCCAACGAAACCGAAGCGCTACTGCTTGAACAGACGCTGATCAAGGAATGGCGGCCGCCGTACAACATTCTGCTGCGCGACGATAAATCCTATCCTTATGTGTTTTTGTCGGATGGGCAGTTTCCGCGCCTAAGCATTCATCGCGGGGCCAAAAAGGCCAAGGGCAAGTATTTCGGCCCGTATCCAAGTGCCGGCGCTATCCGCGAAAGCCTGAGCATTCTGCAAAAAACCTTTTTCGTCCGTCAGTGCGAAGACAGCTATTACAAGAACCGTACGCGTCCCTGTCTGCAATACCAGATCAAGCGCTGCAAGGCGCCTTGTGTGGGTCTGGTCGAGCCTGACGTTTACGCCGAAGACGTGCGCCACTCGGTGATGTTCCTTGAAGGTCGCAGTCATGCGTTGACCAACGAGTTGTCCACCGCGATGGAAGAGGCGGCGATTAATCTTGAATTCGAACGTGCCGCCGAATTGCGCGACCAGATTGCCTTGCTGCGTAGAGTACAGGACCAGCAGAGCATGGAGGGCGGAACCGGCGATATCGACGTCATTGCCGCATTCGTCAACCCTGGCGGCGCCTGTGTCCACCTGATCAGTGTGCGCGGCGGCCGAGTGCTGGGCAGCAAAAATTTCTTTCCGCAAGTCGGCATCGAGGAAGACGTTTCCGAGGTCATGGCAGCGTTCCTCGGCCAGTACTACATCAGCAGCCCCGAACGCGATCTGCCGAGCGAACTGATCGTCAACGTGGTTCACGAAGACTTCCCGGCGTTGATAGAAGGCATTCATACCTTGCGCGGCCGCGAGTTGGCAATCAGCCATCGAGTGCGCGGCACACGGGCACGCTGGCAGCAATTGGCCGTGACTAACGCTGAGCAAGCGTTGGGCGCACGCCTGGCGAACCGTCAGCACACCGCTGCGCGATTCGACGCGCTGGCCGAGGTGCTGAACCTGGATGAACCACCACAACGCCTGGAATGCTATGACATCAGTCACTCCAGCGGTGAGGCGACGGTTGCGTCCTGCGTGGTGTTCGGGCCGGAAGGCGCGATCAAGTCGGATTACCGCCGCTACAACATCGAAGGCGTCACCGCCGGTGACGATTACGCCGCCATGCATCAGGCGCTGACCCGCCGCTTCAGCAAACTCAAGGACGGCGAGGGCAAACTACCCGACATCCTGCTGGTCGACGGTGGCAAAGGCCAACTGTCGATGGCCCGTGACGTGCTCAACGAACTGGCGGTGCCGGATCTGATTCTTTTGGGCGTGGCCAAGGGCGCAACGCGCAAGGCGGGTTTCGAAACGTTGTATCTGAATGATGCAGCGCACGAGTTCACCTTGCGTGGCGATTCACCTGCCCTGCACCTGATTCAGCAGATCCGCGATGAGGCGCACCGCTTCGCAATCACGGGCCATCGCGCCCGTCGCGGCAAGACCCGCCGTACCTCGACGCTGGAAGGCGTGGCAGGGGTAGGACCGACGCGCCGCCGTGACCTGTTGAAACATTTTGGTGGATTGCAGGAGCTGTCTCGTGCAAGCATCGAAGAGATCGCCAAAGCCCCTGGGATCAGTAAAAAGCTCGCAGAGTCGATTTATGCGAACCTGCATAGTGAGTAGAATGCCCCTTCACCTCGTAGCCAGTTGTGCCGATGAATATCCCTAATCTGATTACCGTTCTACGCGTCTTGCTCATCCCGATCTTCATTTTGCTGTTCTATCTGCCTTACCAATGGAGTTACATGGCCTCCGCCTCGGTGTTTGCCTTCGCGGCCGCAACCGACTGGCTCGATGGTTATCTGGCGCGCCGACTGGAGCAAAGCACGCCCTTCGGTGCGTTCCTCGATCCCGTCGCCGACAAGCTGATGGTTGCAGTTGCCTTGGTCTTGCTGGTGCAGGAACACGGTAATCTCTGGCTCACGCTGCCCGCAGCGGTGATTATTGGCCGCGAGATCGTGATTTCGGCCCTGCGCGAATGGATGGCCGAACTCGGCGCCCGGGCACAGGTGGCCGTTTCCAATCTGGGTAAATGGAAAACCGCTGCACAGATGCTCGCGCTGGTGATCCTGCTGGCTCATCCAAAGGCCTTCAGCTTCTGGGTCGTGCTCGGTTACACGCTGTTGATCGTGTCGGCAGGGCTGACCCTGTGGTCGATGGTTCAATACCTTCGCGCCGCCTGGCCGCACCTCAAGACCGATGTGGAAAAGAAATAAAAGTTTTTTGAATCAAGGGGTTGACGGGGCTTCTTAATTCTATAGAATGCGCCACACCAAGCGGGAATAGCTCAGTTGGTAGAGCACGACCTTGCCAAGGTCGGGGTCGCGAGTTCGAGTCTCGTTTCCCGCTCCAATTTGTACAGTGTTTGTTGTTGCGCTACTGACAGCAAAGACTTTGAGGCCGAGTAGCAAAATGGTTATGCAGTGGATTGCAAATCCACCTACGCCGGTTCGATTCCGACCTCGGCCTCCACTATCAAAAGCCCCGTAGATCAATGATCTACGGGGTTTTTTGTTGCCTTGGAAAAAGAGGGGAGTTGCGCCCCCCTTAGACAGCGTCACTCGCTCAGGCATGCTCCGGTCTTGATATGGCTGGCGCCTTCCACTGTAAGATTCGAAAAAAAGATACAGCCGATAAGCCGTGCGAACAGTGTCAATGTCTCTGCAAGATCCGGGTTATCAAACAGAACAGCTCGGGAATCCAAAGCACAGAGCGCTCCCCACAGTCGCCCATCCGGCAGGAAGACCGGAGCGCCCGCATAGCTTTCAATCGAATATTGTTTCACGACCGGGCGTGACGACAGCCTCCCGTCCTGGCTGATTTGTGGAAGGAAGAGGGCTTGAGGATCCCTTCGAAACTCACTGCACAGCGTGGTTTCCAGATCCAGCGTATCGCCGACGTTTATACCCAGTTCGATCGAATCGTAGGCGGAACAGACGATCCACTCGGTTTCCGTAAATTTTGCGATGCCGGCGAAGCGCGTACCGGTCAAACGGGTGACGAGCTGGAGAATATTGGTCGTCGCTTCGATCTCGGCGATCGCCGAGCGCTCCTCATGGCTCAACGATGCCTTGAGCACGGTGTCACTCATTTGCATAGGGTCAAATCTCCTGATTTCTGGTACATCCCTGAGCTGGGCTCTGGTGACGTGTTGTGGAAGCCAGCGCCTGTAGGGCGGGGTCGTGGTGGATAGGTACAGATTGGTCAGGTCCAGTCGCTGATCCGGCGTCAACGTTTAGCGTAGACACTCAGGCGAGTGGCGGGTTGCTTCGTCATGATCGCCAGCGCAGGAAAATCCTTGACCGGTTTAGCGAAGGTAGCGTTAACCTTATGAATCTATTGAGGTTTATCTCCAGTTTGCGCTCTGATTGCTGAGATCCGTTTTTCACCTTGGCCTCTACTTCAAGCAAGCGACATAGCTCCATGATTTAGTTAGCTTTTTGTTTTTTTGAGCCCTGCAAAATTTAGTTTTCAAATCGCGCACTCCAAACTTGCTTCACCGGGACGTGATGTATATATTCCCCGCTCGGCTTTTCAAGCAGCCATCCTGTCAGGATCGCAACCGCAAGCTGAGCAAAGCAACACCGCGCTACCGCCCGAATGGCGAAACTGGTAGACGCATGGGACTTAAAATCCCCCGCTCGTAAGGGCGTGCCGGTTCGATTCCGGCTTCGGGCACCATCTTTCAATAAAGGCCTGCGAGCGAAAGCTACGCAGGCCTTTGTTCGTTTACCCTTCGCTATTCTTTTTTTCGCCACGCGCATGGCGGGGCGGAGTGCGAAATCCGGAACCACCAGCCCTTCGCCGATGCCGAAATAGCATCGACAACGAGGGCAAAGCCATGACTGAAGAAAAAACCGAAGTGCCGGAAGAAGTACCGAATCAAACAACCCCGGCGCATTCCACTGAAGAAGAGCGCGAGCGCTTGAAGGACTTCAACAAGGACGGCATCCCGCCGGGCAGTTGCTGATCACCTGTCACCGTGGCTGCGTCACCAGTTCTCCGCTGATCGCATCCATCATCGCCGGATGCTCCTCAGCGGCCACGCGCAAATCCTCGGTGACCCGCAACTCCGCACCCGTCGGCGAATAGGTGGCTGCCGCAGTGAACGGTGCGGGGTTGGCCGGCACCGGGCGTTTGCCGCGGCGCCAGAAGAAAAAGCTGACCATGCTCAGGTTGACCACTGCGAATACCCAGAACAGGCCGTTGGCACCGAACGAGTTCATCACCGGCGAGATCATCATCGGGCTGATGGCCGAGCCCAGTGAATTGATCAGCAGCAAGCCCTGAATCATCGGCACCAGCGCTTCGGCCGGGGCGCGGTCGGCCGCGTGGCTGACGGCAACCGGGTACAGCGCGAAGACACCGCCACCGAGCAGAAACAGCATTGCGGCGAGCATCGTCGAGGACAACGGCACGAGCACAATTACCAGAGACAACGAGGTGCACGCCACCGTCAGCAGGGTCAGCACCTGCAAGCGATCGGTGCGGTCGGACCAGCGTCCGACCGGATACTGCAGCAGCATCGCGCCGAGAATCGTCCAGGCCATCATGCTGCCGACTTCACCGACGTCCAGACCTCTGCGTTGCAGATACAGCGGCAACAAGGTGTAGATCGCCGCGATGGTCACGCCCGAACCGAAACAGCCGACCAGCCCGGTCGGCGTCACACCCAGCAGTTGCCGGGGCTTGAGCGGCTCGACCTGATCGAGCAGCGGCGATACGCGCGGCAGGATTACGATCGGCAGCACCGACAGCGCAGCGAGCATGCCGGCGACCATGAACGGCGCGCTGTCGCTCATGCCGGTGATGGTCCCGAGCGTCGCCTGGCCCAAAACGCCAGCGCCATACAGGACGATCATGTACAGCGCGAGCAAGCGCCCGCGAATCTTCTCGTCACCGGCCAGCAGCAGCCAGCTCTCGATCACCAGAAACACACCGACCGTGGCCCAGCCGTTGATCAGGCGCAGGACCAGCCAGCCCCAGGTGTCATAGAACAGACCCTGCAACAGGATGGTTACGGCAATCAGCGAGGCGAAGCTGCCGTAGGCGCGTATATGGCCGATGCGCAGAATCAGCCGGTCATTGAACACCGCACCCAGCGTCAAGCCGATGAAATAGGCGGACGAAACAACTCCGATCATCGTCGCCGAGGCGCCAGCGGCGTCCAGGCGAAGGGTGGTCAGGGAAGACAGAAAACCATTGCCCAGAGCAATAATGAACAGCCCGAGCAGGGGCGCCAGCGCCATGGCCAGCAAACGCGGAGACATAAAAACCTCAAGAAATCGAACAGCGCAACGTGCGCCTCTGCGCATGCGGTTGCCTGGCTGGAACAGGTGTTGTGCAAATGTCTGCCGATCGGGCAGGGCGGTGGCGTCGGCCGACATGGCCAGCCCTGCAAGTGCGCGTCTATGACCAGACGCGCGATTGCAAGAGCGCGCGGGATTCTACGGCTTGCTCAGGATTTGCCAATAGCCGAAGGCTGCGACGTTAGGACGCAGGCAATTTCGAAGTCGAAGAGGAGGCTGAAAACCCACCATCGAGCTCAGCTCTGACAAGGGCCTGCCAGCGAAAGCTGACCCAGGCCCTTGCTCGTTTCAGCGCCTAAGTATGCGAAATCAACAAGTCACTGATGATGCAGATCGAGCCATCCTCTGGCGGCGTGGCGTCGGTGTAGTCGATCTGGTTGTAGACCCCGCCGTGGAAATTGAACACCTGCGAATTCCACGTTGAGTCGAGCTGCAAATCACCTGATGTACCGACAACGCCGTTGTAGTCAACGGTGACTCGAGCGACGCCGGCAGAGTTGGCGCGAATGGTGATCTTGAACTTCGCCCCCAACGGTACGCCCTTGAGCACCGTGGTGTTGACCGGGGTGGGCTGGTTGAAGCTCTGGCGGAAGCCCATGGTGATGTTGCCTTTCTGCCAGAACACTTTGATTGCAGGGCTGTCGTCGTTTTTCACATGCATCTGCGAGATAACGACTTTCTGCGCAGAGTTGACCTTGGTCACGGTCATCTCCTGATAGTTGAGGTGGTCAGCGGCGCTGGCCAGCGACCAATAGAAGGATTCTTTCCATTCGCAGCGAGTGCGGTGAGTGCTCTTGCTCGAGGCGCCTTTGGTTGGCGCGGACAGTTGCAGCGATCCATCCGGCAGCACCGTGACGATGCTGGGGAACTGCGCAATGGCCTCGGCGCCGTTGAGCTCAAGTGCGACCGGATTGGTTGCCGAAACGGGGACCGGAGTGGAGAGGGTGAGATTGCTGATGTTTACGGCCATGGTTTGTACTCCTGACGATAAAAATCATTAGCGACCCAAGCCTTCGGTGGATTGGCACATCTGTCTGCGCGGACTTTCACCATCTCTTGGGCACAGCACCATGGCGGCGCAAGCGGCCGCCGCGAAAACACAAAGGGCAACGATTACGCCGGCAGCCTCCAGCACAGCGCCGAAAACCGGCGTGCCGGTGGTTTGGCCGAGCGCCAGAAGCAGAAACGGAATGCCCAGCCCCAAGTCGGGACGATCCGCAAACAGGCGAATGCCTTGCAGCAGATAAACGCCTGAAGAAACGATGTAGGCCGCGCCAAACAGGCACATTGCGACGAGGCCAGACCCGGCTGATATCGAGGCGGCCGACAGGCCCAATGTCCCGAGGGCGATCCCTGCCAGTGCCAGATGCTGAATACGCACGACACCGAATCGGCCGGTGAACACGCCCGTCATGCATCCGCTGATTCCCGCCGCCCCCAGGACGATCCACGCCCAGGCGATCGACTGATCGCTGAGTCCAGCCTCGCTGCGCAGGATATCGGCACCGAATGTCCAGATCGCCGTGCTCGCCAGGCCCATCAGGAAAGCACTGGCGCACAAAGGCAGTACGCCTGGTCGACGCAGCATTGCCAGCGAGAAGTTCTGCGCGACGTCACGCTCGATCCGGCGCGGTACCGCAAACCAGAGCCAGATCGTGACGCCGATGCCGATCAAGGCAAATAGGGCATACAGCTGGCGCCATTGCCCGGCCGCCAATATCGCCGCCAAACCGGAAAAAACGATGCCCGCTGCCGTCCCGGCATTGATAAAGCCATTGGCGCGCGGGCGATCCGCATCATCAAGACGCGCCGCTACCGCGCTGGCCAATGGCGGCGAAGTCAGACCCGTGCTCAATCCCGCCAGCGCCACACCGCAGCCCAACGTCAGCCCCGACGAAGCGACAACCACCAGTCCCATGCCCAGCGTCGCGGCGGCGCCGGCCATCACCGTCAACCCACGCGGACTGACCTTGCCGTTGCAGATAAACGTGGCAATGATGCCCACACAGTAAGCGGCAAAAGCGCTGCCACCGATCCATCCGGCAGCGGTCACGCTGAGCGCCAGATCCTGACGAATCTGCGGCAGCAGCAGTCCATAGGCGAAGCGCGCCAGGCCATAGGACAAAGCCGTCAGCGCGAAGGCTGCCGCGACCAGATTGAGGCTGCGCCGGTCAAGACTCACGGCGAAATCGGATCTCTGGCAGGAAAGATTTTCTCGACCGCATGCTCGGGCCTGGGCCAAGTGCGATCGGAGATGTAGGGATCATTAGCCATGAGTGTCCTCGAGGATGTCTGTTGCTTAAGTGATTACCGATTCTGATAGCGGACTTGCACTTGGGTTTGATGATTTTCCATCACAGCCGATGGATGGTAGAGCAAAGGGCGAGGGCAGCCCCTCGATTGGCTTGGCGCACGTCGACCTTTGCGAGCAGGCTCGAGGGATTCTTGCGGGTATTGAGGGCAGGGGGATGACACTTGGAGGGAGGCGAGATCGTGCAGGACCGCACGCCGGGAGAACTGCGCAAGCGTCAGGGAGGTTTCCGCACGCTGTGGCGGATGCAAGCGATGGTTGAAAACCGTTGAAAACAGCACTACTGCGGCGAGCGCGTCCAGACCCTGACGTAATCGATGCGAAACACCGACGGCAGGTCAGCATCGTCGACCACACCGAACCAGTCCCACATCGCTTCGCTGTCGAAGACGATTTGCATGGGGAAGTGCCAGTAGTTGTTCTTCGCTTCCCGGACCAATACGCCGTCGACGTACCAGCGCAAAGTCTCGGGTTGCCAGTCAAAGCCGTAGACATGAAAAGTATTGGCCAGCCGCCAGGGTGCAATCCAGGTGCTGCCGGAACTCAGGTGTTGATCGTTCTGCGGTCTGGTCCAGACATGCGCGTTCATGTTGTACAGGCGATCAAAGGCTTCGTTGCGGGTCTTGCCGCCGATTTCGAAGATATCGATTTCCGTGGCATTGTCCGGCAGCCCGGTCCACGCCAGCCAGAACGCACTGGAACCGGCAGAGTTCATCGGTTTCGCCCGGGCTTCGTAATAGCCGTACATGCCCCGTTCGTTGGTTCGCACCATCGCCGAGCTGTAATCCTTATAGCCCAGGGCTACGTATTTTTCCGGCAAGGTCTGTTTGCGGAAAGTGATGTTCAGATTGCCGCTGCCGACCCTGGCGTTCTCCGGCAAAAACAACGCCGGTTTGCGTCCGAGGGAATCAGTACCGGTGGCGTTGTTGACGTGCCAGCGCTCGGCATCGAGGGTGCTGCCGTTGAATTCGTCGGACAGCCGTGTATCGCGTTTCCAGCCGCCGGCATTGGCCTGATCCGACAACGGCAGATCGGGCGTAACGTGCGTCGGGGTCGCGCCTAACGGGCCGACGCGAGTCCAGGCATCGACCTGTTGCGGAATGGCGACCGCCCACTTTTGCGCCAGATACTCGAACACATTGCGGCGTTCTTCCTGGCTGCTGAATGGGCGGTCATAAACCAGTACTTCGGCGATGTCGCCACGCAGAATCTCCGAGGTGCCAACCACGTTGCGCGCCACCGCGAACGGGCCGATCGGTACGTCATTGGTCTCCAGCAAGGCCAGCGCCGGTTCATAGGCGGTGGTCTGCTGCACGCTGATGCCGAAATTCGGCGCGACGTTATCGTTGTCCGCCAGTTGCGGTCGCGAGCTGAACAGTCGTTGCCAGGCCTTGCCGCCGGCCTGTTCTGGCAAGCGCCGCGAGACGACAAAGACTGTCACCGGGCCCTTGGTGGTGCGGATCGCCTGGCCCATGAACGCCGCCGTGCCGCTGAAGCGCACCACGCCGTGGCCGTTGAGGGCGTTGTCGACGCGCGTGGGCAAAGTCGTCGCCGCGCGGTCGTCGACGACCACGTCATTGCCCTTGCCGGATTTATCCAGCCAGCGCACGACCTGATTTTGCCCCTCCAGAGTCATCGAGGCCGGATCATTGCCGTCCAGCCACAACACCAGGCCGTCAGCCACCGGTCGTGGAATATTGGCGCTGACGCCTGCACTCAGCAGTAGCAAAACCAACAGCAAGCAGCGTGATCTGTTCATGAGTCGTCCCTAACTTGGGTTTGCGCCGTTATTACGTGCCTACCGCCAGCAACGGCGCCGGTTGCGGGCGATAGCCCCAAGGGTTGGTGGTCTGCCAGCGCCAGCTGTCGATGAGCATCTGCGTCAATTCGCGCTGTGCTCGCCAGCCCAGCTCGCGCCCGGCCTTGCTCGCATCGGCGCGGCATTCGGCGACATCACCGGCGCGGCGCGGGGCGAAGCGGTAGGGAATGCGCAGGCCGGTGACGTCTTCGAAGGCGCTGATGATCTGCAACACGCTGTAGCCGTTGCCGCTGCCGAGATTCCACACGTGCAGGCCATGCTCGTCGCCCTGCAAAACCTGTAGCGCCTTGAGATGACCTTCGGCCAGATCCAGCACATGGATGTAATCGCGAACGCAGGTGCCGTCGACGGTTGGATAGTCGTTGCCATACACGGTCAACGCAGCGCGCTGGCCGCTGGCAACCTCAGTCAGGCACGGCAGCAGATTGTTCGGCCGTCCATTGGGCGCTTCACCGATCAATCCGCTTTGGTGCGCGCCGATCGGGTTGAAGTACCGCAGCACGGCGATGTTCCAGCGCGCATCCGCGAGGGCAAGGTCGCTGAGCAATTCTTCGATCATCAGCTTGGAACGCCCGTAGGGATTGGCCGGTTTGCCGGTGCCGTGGTCTTCGATGATGGGCATGCGGGCGGGCTCGCCGTACACCGTCGCCGAGGAACTGAACACCAGATTGAACACGTGGGCGCGGGCCATCGCCTGACACAGGTTCAGGGTGCCGACGACATTGTTGGCGTAGTAATCCATCGGCCGGCGCACGCTCTGCGCAACGGCTTTGAGGCCGGCGAAATGCAGCACTGCATCAATCGCGTAGGTGCTGAAAATCTCGTCCAGCAGCGCCGCGTCGCGGATATCGCCTTCGATGAAATCGACGTGCGAATGACTTAACACCTCCAGCCGTGCGACCGCTTCGCGGCTGCTGTTGCACAGGTTGTCGAGGATCAGGACCGAGTGTCCGGATTCGATCAGTTGCAATGCCGTGTGCGAACCGATGTAGCCGGCACCGCCCGTGATCAACGTGGTTTTGCGCATGACGACGTGCTCCATTGCGAGGAAATCCGGCTCAGCGGGAGGTGAACACCAACTTGAATTCTTGAGGCCAGCGCGGGTGCAGCAGGCTGTAGGCCAAGGCATAGGTCAGCGCGCCGATGGCAATGTCGCCGGCCAAGTGCGCGTAGCCGGACAGGCCGGTTTGCCGCGACGCCCACATCACCACGACGACCATCAGCAGCGAGGCGAACAGGCTGCGGTAACTGGACTGAAAGAAGCAGCGCCAGTCATAACCAATCGCGGCGTGCAGGCCGCGCACCTGCAACGGCGTGATCAGCAGCATGCGCAGCAGCAAAGCCAGCGCCGCCGCCATGCCGCCGTAGCTCGCGCCGAGCAGGTAGACCAGCGCGAGCGCGAGCAGGGTGGTGGCGACTTCCGCCTTGAGGGTCAAGTGCGTGCGATTGACCGCCACCAGCGCGGTGGTTGCATACAGCGCCAGATTGCCCAGCGCTGCCGTGCAGGCGAGCACTTGCAACAAGGGAATCGCTTCGGCCCATTTCGCGCCGAAGATCAGCAGGATGATGTCTTCGGCGGTCAGGGCGATGCCGAAGAACAGCGGTGTCAGTACGAAGCCGCTGATTGCCGTGGAATCGCCAATCACCCCGATCAGCCGTGCCGGTTCCGCACTGCGCCGGGCGAACACCGGCAAGGCGTAACTCATCAAGCCGTTGTAGATCGCCGAGCGCGGCAGGTCGATGATGCGCATGGCGAGGTTGAACATGCCCACCGCATGGGCGCCAGCGGTAAGGCCGAGAATCAGGTTGACGCCACGTTGCAGGGTTTGCGAACTCATCACGTTGACACAGACCGGGAGACCGGAGCGCAGCAGTTCGCCCAGCACCTGGCGGTCGATAAGAAAGGGAATGCGCCGACGTTCGCTGCGCATCAGCACCAGCGTGGAAATGCCGTCCATGATCAGCGCCTGCGCGACCACCGCCCACGGGCCGAAACCCAGCAGCGCCACGGCCACGCCGCCAACCCCGCCAGCCACTTTGCCGAGCAAGGTGCGCGAGGCCAGCAGCCTGAAATTGCCGCTGCGGCGCAGCTGCGCCACATATACCCGCGCCATCAGGGTGAAAAGGATTTTCACCGAGGCCACAGCGGTCATCCAGCGCAGCGCGGTGGACGGCGTGTAGAGCACCACCGCCAGCGAAATCAGCGCAATCGACAGCAGACTGACCAGCACGGCAAACCAGAAAACGCTGCTGATGTGTTTGTCTTCCACCCGCTGCAGGCGCACCAGCGGGTCTTCCAGCATCGACGAGAACAGAATGCCGACCACTTCGACCACGGCGATGATCAGCGTGCCAATGCCCAGCTCCGTCGGCGTCAGCAAATGCGCGTAGACGACAAAGGTGATCATCGACAGAAAAATCAGGCCGAACTTCTCGGTGAAAATCCATACGAGGGTCATCATGCGGCGGTTGGCCATGGCGCGATCCTCGAAATTCAGCTGTTTCTACCCAGGCTTTTGAAGCAGGCGTAGAGGTAGCGCAGGGTCGGTTTGCCCTGAAAGAAAAACAGCGTCTGCCACGAATGCCCGAGCATCTGCCGGAACACCTCGATGACCCGTCGATGATCGCCGCGCCGGGAAAACGCATTGAGAAATTCCGCGTGGTTGGCGAGAACGAAATAGATCCGCTGCTGCTTGTTCAGCCGGGTGCCGTAGCGCGCCAGATACAGCTGGATGAAACGCAGTTTGTGCGGGTAATACTTGTGCGGTTGCGCGGTGATGTTGGCGGCGTTGACGGCGCGCCAGTGCAAAATCTGCGGCACGCTGTGGATCTCGCTGATTTCGGCGATGCGCGTCCACAGCAGGCGATCCTCGGCAAAGCGCAGGCTCTGATCGAAGCCGCCAATGGCGACGATGATCTCGCGCACGGCCAGCACGCCGGAGGTGCCGTTGATGATGTTCTCGCGCATGAAATCGGCAAAGTGCTCGCCGTGTTTGCAGCGATCCTCCAATTGCCGTTTGCCGTCGCTGAATTCGCTCATCTGAAAGCAATCGACCAGGCCGACCTTGCGTCCTTGCTGCGTCAACTCCGCGTGCAGCGCCAGTTGTTTTTGCAGTTTCTCCGGATGCCAGCGGTCATCGGCATCGAGGAAAGCGATAAAGGTTTCTTCGGCACTGAATACGCCGCGATTGCGCGCACTCGCCGGGCCTTGATTGGGCTGCTGCAACAGGACGATGGGGAAGGGCGCGGCGTAGTGCTTGACGATCTCTGGCCCGGCATCGCTGGAGCCGTCATCGACGACAATGACTTTGTCCGGCAGGCGGGTCTGTGCAGACACCGAATCCAATGTGCGTTGAATGCTGGCGGCGGCGTTGTACAGCGGAACCACCACGCACACGGTGACGGCCGAGGGATCATTCAGCATGGGCGTTGCTCCCTGAAAGTGCCGCGCATCGGCCGGGCGCTGGCGACTGGCAGCGGCTGGGTACGGGCGACGAGGTGGTGGCGGAAGGTCAGGCTGAGCACGCAGAAAATCAGGAACTCGCCAGAGCGGTAGTTGGGGATCACGTAGGCGACGTAATTGGTCACCACGAACAGGCCGATTACCACCAGCGCACAGGCCTGATAGCGCGCCGACTGATCCGCCGTGATTGCCCGATAGCGCTTGCTCAGAGTCTGGGCAAACATCAGCAGCAGCGCGATCAACTGGATCAGACCGCCGTTGAGCAGGGTTTCGACGTAGCCGCTGTGCGCGTTGCCGATGTAGCCCCAGCGCGTGATGAACGCATCGGCATCGCCACTGGCCCAGAACGCACCGAAGCCGTAGCCCTTGAGAAATTGTGCGTCGATCAGCGGCTGCAGCAGCTCCCAGATCAGCGTGCGGTCGGTGAGCGACGGGTCGCGGCCCACCAGTTCCAGCAGCATGGCGTAGTTGGCGTAGAGCACGCCGCACAAGAGGAAGAACACCAGCGTTGCAGCCATGAACGCCAACAGTGAGCGGTTGATGCGCAAGCGGATCAGGGTGATGAAGTACGCATAACTGGCGGTGCCGGCGACGATCAAGGCAATCGCCGTGGCCGACTGCGCCAGACCGATGGCGATCAACGCGAACAGGCCGTAGAGCATGGCCATTGGATTGCGCTGGCGGATCATCGGTAGCAGCAACAGAATCGCGATGGCATTAAGGCGCGCGCCGGCATTTTTTTCCGCGAACACGCCGCGAAACGCACCGTCGCGAATGCCTCCGGAAATAAAGGCGATGTCCGGGCGAATCAGGGCGAAGATCAGGCCGACCAACGCCGCCGCGCCGATCACACAGCCGAACAGAAAAGCGATGCGTTCCAGGCTGTAGCGCCAGGCAATGAAGCCGGCAAAGAACACCACGCTGAGCAGCGCGACGAAACGCTTGAAGCTGAGCATCGGCTCGCTCGACCAACTGATCGACGCCGCCACGCAGCCCAGAAACAGCAGCAGAAACAGGTTTTGCCGGTAGAAGCTCTTGCTGAGGAACACCTTGTGGCGAATGAAGAAAAACAGCGGCACCAGCAAGGTCAGCAAGCCGCAGACCTGATTGGCCAGATTGCCTTCCAGGTCCTGCTGGGCATCGTCCAGCGTGCTGACGTTGCCCAAGCGCAGAAAAAAGCCGATCACCTGGGTATAAAACAGCACGCCGAACAGGGTGAAGGCGTCGGCCAGCGTCGAATAACGCACTTGCAGGCGGTTCATCTCAGCGCCTCCCGAGTAACGCCTTGAGGTAGGTCTGCACCGCGCGAGCATTGACAAAGCGCGAGGCAGCCTCGATGCGGCGCTGGCGATGTACGGCTCGCGGCGTGGCCAATTGTTGGCTGATCGCTTCGGCGAGCGCGGCGGGGTCGTCGACCTCGACCAAGGGCGCAACGGCGCCATCGCCGAGAATTTCCTGTGGGCCATACGGGCAGCGTGTCGCCACTACCGGCGTGCCGGTCGACAGGGCTTCGACCAAGGCGTTGGGGCTGCCTTCGAAACGCGACGACAAGACAAAACAATCGGCCCGAGCGATTTCGGCGATGGGGTCGCTGGCATACCCCGGCAGGTCGCAACGCTGTGCTACGCCGAGCGAGGTCGCTTGGGCCAGCAGTTCGCCGCGCAAGGCGCCTTCGCCGAAAATGATCAGCCGCGCATCGCCTTGGGGCAGGCGGGCGAAGGCGTCGATCAAAGTGTCAAAGCCCTTTTGCTGCGCTAGCCGACCCACGGCGACGATCACCGGAGTGGTTTTGTCCTTCAGCCAGGGATGGCTGGGCGCGGCAGCTGGTTTGTCGCGAAAATCGTTGTCGAGCACCGGGTTGTCAGCGGTGGTCACATCGCGCGGGCGGGCGATGGTGGTGTCGACCAGGTCTTCGGCAACGCCTTTCGACACGCAGATAACCGGGTTGGGAATCAGCCGGTACAGCCACGGCGCCAGCCAGTAGGCGAGCTTGACCGACAGGGCCGGGTTGACGTGCTTGTCCCGCGAAAAGGCATTGCGCTCGCTGACATGCAGCCGCGCCAGGGTACCGGACAGTGCGGCGGCGGCAATCGCCACGACGTTGACGTGAGTGAGCACCGCCAGTTGCGCGTCGTAGCGGTTGCTGCGCAAAAAGCGCATCAAAGCGGGTACGGCGGCGGCGCTGCGCGGGCTGTCGAGCAGCACTTGCCTGACCCGTGGGTCGAGCGCCGGTTGATTGATGCCGGCACCGGTGAGCATCAGCAGCGTCACTTCGTTGCCGGCCTCGACCAAGGCACCGGCGAGGCGCACCATCATTTTCTCCGCGCCACCGGCGCCGAGGTCCTGGAGGATGATCAGCAGCTTTTTCATCGGTTCCACACCTGGTAATAGGCCTGGGCGGCGTATTGGCTGGTATAGGGCAGGATCGCTTCGCTGACTGAACGTCGAGCCGGTGTCGCAGGTTCGCGACTGGCCAGACTGTCGAGCATTGCCTCGGCCAGTGCCGGAACATCATTGACACGGACCAGACGGCCGAGGCGTCCGTCATCGAGCAACTCGCGCGGACCGCTGCCGCAATCGGAGGAAATCACAGCGGTCCCCAACGCCAGCGCCTCGACCAGTACCGTCGGCAAGCCTTCGTGCAATGAACTGAGCACCAACACCTGCGCATGGCGGATCAACGGATAGGGATTGCGCAGATGCCCGGTGAAATGCACCAGACGTTCAATACCCAGCCGTTGCGCCTGCGCTTCAAGCTGAGCGCGCAACGGGCCGTCGCCGGCAATCAACAGATACGGCAGCGGGCGTTGTTGCGCCGCCAGCGCATAGGCTTCGAGCAGCAGATCAAAGCCCTTGGTGTCCACCAGTCGGCCGATCCCCAGCCAGTAATGATGGGGCACGCCACCGGGCAGCGGCGCTTGTGCCGCGCGCATCAGTTGTTCGCTGATCACTGCGTTCGGGCAATAACGGATGCGCGGTCGCCCCCACGGCATCAATCCGGCAAGCGACTGGCGCAGACCGTGGGACACCGCGACCACCTTGCCGCTACCGCACAGGTACAGCGCGTACAACAGCCGCAGGCTGGCGCGCCCGGTGTTCTGCTCGGCGCAATCCAGCGCGGCATGGCGGGTGTAAATGACTTTGCAGGGACTGCCCAAGGTGGCGAACCAGGTGCACAGATTGGCCTGTTCCTTAGCGCCGATCAGGTGCGTCACGCCTTCGCGGCGAATCATGCGGCGCAGCAGCACGATCGATCTCAGCCAGCCCGCGAGCCCGCTGCCGCCACCGGCCATGCTCGGCGCGCCGTCGACATTGGGCGAGTCGCCGTTCATGACGAAAAAACTCACCCGTCGACCGTCCGCCAGAAACTGCTCGGCGAGGCGTTGCTGCACGCACTCGACGCCGCCGCCAGTCTGGTAATCCTTGAGCGTGAACAGAATATGCATCGGCACAATCCTCATGGGGCAGTGACATTGATTGCCACTTGCTGGCGCAGAATCAGTTCGGTCAGGCGCAGGGCATTGCTCGGGTAGTCGAGCAGGTAACGCTTGATCGTGTGCGGCTCGCGGTACATGCGGTAGAAGGCGCGCAGGTGCAGGCGATTGATCGCGTCGGGGTAGTAACGCTCGCTGGCATTGGCCTCCTGACGAATGAAACCGCCGCAGGTGAACGCCACGCCGCTGAAACCACCGCGCAGCGCTTGGAGGACAAAGCGCTCCTGCAGGCCGGCGCCAAGGCCGACCAGCAGCAGGTTGGTCCGCTGTCGGCGGATGTCAGCTTGAATTGCCGCACCTTGTTCGGCGTCGAAATAACCGTTGTGCGCGCCGACCAGTTGCAGGCGTGGGTACTGCATGCCGAGCTTGTCGACGAAACGATCAAGCTCCGCCTGCTGCGCGCCGACCACATACACGCGCTTGCCGCGCTGCTCGGACTCGCGCAACACCGGGTCGGCAATCGAGGTGAAATCGAAACTGACCCGTTGCACCGCGCGCCCGGTGATGCGCGACATGAACCCGGACATCAGCATGCCGTCGCAGAAATACGCCAGCGACGGCGGCGGCTGGCGGATGAAACTGCCGACCGAGGCGAAGTTGAGAAAGGAGAACGCCCGGTTCGATTCCAACAGCGCCGGCGAATAACGGTCGAGCAATTCCAGGCGGATCATGACGCGAGATCCTGTGCTTCAGCCGCGCAGGTCGGCCGGCCGACGCTGATGTAGGTGAAGCCGCGTGCGCTGAGGCGTTGCGGATCGAACAGGTTGCGCCCGTCAAAGATCAGCGGATTTTTCAACTGGCGGGCGAGCAATTCGAAGTCCGGTGCGCGAAACGATTGCCACTCGGTGACGATCACCAATGCGTCGGCATTTTTCAGCGCCGCCTCCTTGGTCCCGGCCAGGGTCAGGTCGTCGCGCGGGCCGTAGAGCTGCTGCGCCTGCTCCATGGCTTTCGGGTCGAATGCCTGCACATTGGCGCCGGCACGCCATAACGCCTCCATCAGCACGCGGCTGGGGGCTTCGCGCATGTCGTCGGTATTGGGCTTGAAGCTCAAGCCCCATAGCGCAAAGGTTTTGCCTTCCAGCGCGCCGTTGAAGTGCTCGGCGATCTTGTGGAACAGCGTGCTTTTCTGCTCGTTGTTGCGCGACTCGACTGCGCGGAGCAGGCGCGCATCGATGTCGACGCCGTGGGCGGCGTGGATCAGCGCCCGCACATCCTTGGGAAAACACGAGCCGCCGTAACCGATGCCGGGGTAGATGAACTGATAGCCGATGCGTGGATCCGAGCCGATGCCGTGGCGGACCATTTCAATGTCGGCCCCAAGTTTTTCGGCGAGCCCGGCCATTTCGTTCATGAAACTGATCTTCGTCGCGAGCATGCAGTTGGCCGCGTACTTGGTCAGCTCGGCGCTGCGCACATCCATGACGATGATTTTTTCGCGGTTGCGATTGAACGGTTCGTACAGCTCGCGCATCAGCGCTTCGGCGCGCGGGCTGTCGGTGCCGATGATGATCCGGTCGGGGCGCATGCAGTCGTCGACCGCGCAACCTTCCTTGAGAAATTCCGGATTGGAAACCACATCGAAGGTCAGTCCACCACGGCCGCTTTCGCCGAGGATGGCGTTGATGGTCTCGCGCACCCGGTCCGCCGTGCCCACCGGCACCGTGGATTTGTCGACGATGATCTGCTCGCCGCGCAGGTGCTCACCGATGGTGCGTGCGACGCTGAGGACATGCTTAAGATCGGCCGAACCGTCCTCGTCCGGCGGGGTGCCGACGGCAATCAGCAACACGTCGCCGTGCCTTACGGCGGCGGCCAGATCACTGCCGAATTGCAGGCGGCCGCTGTGATGATTTTCCCGCACCAGGCTTTTCAGGCCCGGCTCGTAGATGGGCAGGCTGCCGTCATTCAAGGCCTGCACCTTGGCCGCGTCGACATCCACACACAGCACGTTGTGGCCGACCTCGGCCAGCGCGGCGCCCTGGACCAGTCCGACATAACCGATACCGAATACACTCACATTCATGGGAAAACCTCATGCGTGGCGGGGTGGGCCAGAGCGCTGGCCGCTGTCAGTAGATGTTTTTCGAGAACAGGGTGAAGGGCGTCTTCAGGAGGATCTTGATGTCCAGCCACAGCGACCATTGATTGATGTAATTGAGGTCCTGGGCGACCCGGCGCTGCATCTTTTCCACGGTCTCGGTTTCGCCGCGATGGCCGGTGATCTGCGCCAGCCCGGTGATGCCAGGCTTGAGCCGATGCCGCGCCATGTAGGCGCGCACCTTGCCGGTGTAATAGATGTTGTGGGTAACCGCGTGTGGGCGCGGGCCGACCAGCGCCATGTGGCCGAACAGCACGTTGAATAGCTGCGGCAGCTCATCGATCGAGCTGCGTCGCAGAAAGCGTCCCAGCGGTGTGACGCGGTCGTCGTCGCGGGTGGCCTGACGCACTTGCTGATCGTCGTGCACGCGCATCGAGCGGAATTTCCACACGCGGATTACTTCGCCGTCGCAGCCATGGCGGTTCTGCTTGAACAGCACCGGCCCCGGCGAGGTCAGCTTGACCGCGATGGCGACGCCGAGCAGCAGCGGGCTGAGCAGAATCAGCGCGACCGCTGCGACGCTGCGTTCGAACAGATCCTTGCAGAACAGGCTGCCGGGGTGCGAGGTGAGCAGGCTTTCGTTGAGGTAAATCGCCGGCATCCGCTCGATCTCGGAGATCGAATGATTGAGCAAGACCATGCTGCCCAGATCCGGAATCCACACCACGTCGACGTTCATGTCGAGCAGGTTGATGTACAGCGCTTCGATGGTCGCTGCCTCGGCCATCGGCAGCACGATGTATACGCGCCGCGCCTGCAAGCGGGTGATGATTTCGCGAATGTCCTCGACCTCGCCGAGCAGCGGCAGGATGCTCGGCGCCGGGCCGCTGTCGGCTTTCGCCGCGACAAAGCCCAGCAGCAGCGCACGATCCGGGTCGAGCAGTTTGCGCGCCAGTTCATGGGCGGTCGGGCAGGTGCCGATGATCACCGCGCGGCGCTCGTTGCAGATCATCTTGGTGTAAAGACGCACGAACAGGTGTAGCGGCAGAAACGTCGCCGCCTGGGCGAGAAAACCCACCACGGCCCAGACAATCACCACTTGCCGCGAGAACAACGCGCTGGTCTGGGTGACGAAGGCGATGCTCATCAGCAGCCCGAGCAGAATCAGCCAGCCGGCCAGCAACCGCCCCAGCCCGACCAGCAGGCCATGGCGCTTGTGGTAGACCTGCACCAGGCCGTAGACCGGCATCGAGCCAAGCACCGTGAGGATGATCAGCAGCCGATATTCACTGGGCAACTCGCCGATGCGCCAGTGCACCAGCACGATCAGCAACAGGTTGACCAGGGTCATTGCGCACAGCCATTGCACCCAGAAGGTGAGGCCGCGACGGTGTGCCATTTGCGCGGAATATTGCGAGGTCATCGGCGCGATCTCCGATTCGTCGAACAGGGAAGAAAAGGCTGCTGCCGGGCGGCACGGCCCGGGGGATCAGCGCGGGGCGAAGTCGTAGTCGTAGAAGGAGCGGGAATGGCCATGGCCGTACTTGCGCGCCTTGCGCAGATCGACCTGATTGAGCACCACGCCGAACACCGGCGCCTGGCTCTGCTGCAACACGGCAATGCTCTTGCGCACCTGGCCGACCGGCGTGCTCTGCGCCTTGACCACGTAGATCACCGCGTCGGAATGCTGCGCCAGCAACAGCGCGTCACTGACGATTTCGGCGGGCGGCGAATCGATGATGATGTGCCGGTAGCGCGACTTGAGAATCTGCAACAGCCGGCCGAGGCGCGGCGAGCTGAGCAAATCCTGCGCGGGCGCCACGGCGTTGCTCGAACTGCTCGAGGCTTTGAGCCGTGGTGCATCGAATGGGTCCAGCCCCGATGGCGACAGGCAGCCGGCCGGGAGCATGTCGAGATTGCCGACGCTGCGGATGCAGTCTTCCAGCCGCGCGGTGCCAGCCATGAGGTTGGCGAGGCCTGGGCTCTGCGGCGGGAAATCGAAGTTCAGCGACAGTGTCGGCTGACGCATGTCGGCATCGATCAGCAGCACCCGTTCCAGTGGCGCCAGCGACGAGGCGAGATTGTTGGCGATGGTGCTTTTGCCTTCGCCGGACACCGAGGACGTGACCAGCACCACCTGCGCCGGCCGTTCGTTGTTTTGCAGCATCAGCCAGGTGCGCAGGTTACGTATGGTTTCGCAGAAGCGCGGGTGGTCGTTGTCCTCGAACAGCCGCGCCAACTGCCGCCGGCTCTTTTTCATCACCAGCGGCACGACGCTGAGCAGCGGCACATTGAGCAGGCTCTCGACGGTGTCGTCAGTCTTGAAGGTGTTGCTCAGCGTGTCGAAGAGAAAGGCGAGGGCGACGCCGACGACCGCAGCCACCAGCGCGACAATGGCGAGGATCAGATTCTTGCGCGGTTTGCTCGCTTCCAGCGGCGCGATCGCTGGGTCGACGATGCGCGCCTTGGCCGAGTCCATGTCCGAGGTGGCGGCGGTTTCCTTGAGGCGGGTGACGAAGGTTTCGTAGAGCGCTCGGGTGCTGTCGACTTCACGCTGGAATTCGCGTAGCTGGAATTCCTTGCGCGAAATGTCCTGAATCTGCGCCTTGTTGCTGTTAAAGGATTTGCGCAGCGCGTCTTCGCTGGCCACCGCCAGTTGATACTGGCGCTCGATGCCGGCGACCACTTGCTGCACTTGCAGGCGCAGGCTATTGGCCGCCGTCCGTTGTTCGGATCGGGCAGAAATCAGCGCCGGGTGCTTGGGCCCATAACGGCCGGACAACTCCTCGACTTTGGCCTGGGCCTTGGCCAGATCGCCCTGGAACTGCTGAATCAGCGGGTTACTCAGCACTGCCGGAACGCTCGACAAACGACTGATGTCGCCGTTGCTAAGGGCTTGCGCCTGACGGAACTGGCTCTCCGCTTCAGCACGGTCGCGGCGCGCGTCGATCATGCGATTGCCGGTCATTTGCAGCTCGTTGGCACTGATGGTGGCGACGCCGTCGACATCGACCAGACCCTGTTCCTCGCGATAGGCCTGCAACTTGTTTTCGGCCACGCGCAGGTTGTCACGCAGTTCGACCAGGCGGGTGTTCATCCAGCTGGTGTTGTTTTGCGAAGACTTCAGGCTGGTGTCCTGCTGGCTGTCGATGAAGCCTTGCGCGAGGGCGTTGGCCACCGCCGCAGCGAGTGCCGGGTCGGGCAGTTCGACGTCGATCTCCAGCAATTGACTCTTGCCGACAAACTTGACGCTGGTGTGCAGCATCAGGTTTTGCGTGACGTCGTTGAACACTTGCTCTTCGGTCGCTGGCGGCTTCGGCGGCGGCAGCAGATCCAGCCATGGCAGCCATTGGTCGCGATTTAGCTCCGCCAGCCATTGGCGCGGAGTGAACCAGCTCTGCGCCTGCTGGCGTGGATCGGTGACCGGGTGAGTGGTCAGGCCAAGTTTGCGCACGGCGCGCTCGGCCAGTTCCCTTGATTGCAGCAGGGCTTGCTGGGTCTGCAAGTAATCAGTGGTGGTGGCGCCGCCGGATTCGGCGGCCTGCTGAAAACTCAACACCGGTGGCGTCTTGTCCTTGATCAGCAACGTCGCACTGCCGACGTATTGCGGCGTGATGAACGACAGCGCCACCACGGCCAGCGCGCAACTGAGCAGCACCAGCCAGGCGATGTTCCACTTCGCCGACCAGATCACCCGCCACAGATGCAGCAGATCAAGGGTGTCCGACTCGTCGGCGGCTTGCGTTGGCAAGTGGCCCTGGAGCGGACGTTCGAGGTAGGTGCTTGGGCTGTTGTCCATGATCAGAAAAAGCCTTGTGCAATGGAAATGGTGTCGCCGGGGGCGATGACGGTGGTGCGCGAAATGTTCTCAGTGACCGGTGGGCCGCCACTGCCGCGCAGGATCGTCACGCGTTTCATCGAGGCGCGTTCGGTCAGGCCGCCACCCAGGGCGATGGCTTTTTCCAGGGTCAGGCCGGGCTGAAACGGATAGCTGCCGGGCTTCTGCACCTCGCCGTTGATGTAAAACGGGCGGTATTCGATCTGGCTGAGGCTGACTTTCGGATCGACCAGATAGCCTTGCTTGAGACCGTCGACGATCTTTTGTTCGACCTGATTGGGCGTCAGGCCCTTGGCGACGATTTCGCCGAGAAACGGGTAGGAGAACGTGCCGGCATCATTGAGGCGGATCTTCTTGAAGCTCAGTTCCGGCTCGCCGAACACGATGATGCGCAAGACATCGCCAGCGGCCAGGCGGTAATGGGTGTCGGTGTCCGCCGCCTCGACCGTGGGCACTGTCCAGAGCAGCAACAGCAGTAAAATCAGGCGCGTGTGCATGGCCCAACCCTCCTAAAGACTGACGTCGAACGTGATCTGGAAAACATTGCGGGTGAAGCTTTCGTTGTCGGCATCGGAGTCGTTGTCGCGGTGGCGGTAGGCGACTTCGACGTCCAGCCAGCGGCGCATTTCGTAATTCACACCGAGTTTGTAGTCCTGCAGGTCGTCGTTGCGGTCCTGGCCTTCGTAGACGTAATGGCCCATGCCAGCTTCAGCGACCGTGGTGATGCGCTCGGTCCAGCCGTGGCGCCAACCGATCTGGGTGAAGGTGGCCTTCACCGCGTCGGAGCCGTCGTCGCCCTCGGCCATGGCCTGGCGCGCGAGAAAGGTGAAGGTCGAGTAGGTGCGCGGTTTCCACGCCAGATCCACTTGCCAGGTGGGGTTGCTCAGGTCGTCGGAACCGCTCTGGTCGAAGTTCTTGCGCTCGTAGCCGACGCGCAGCTTGCCGGTGGTTTTCGCCGTCATGTCCCATTCGGCACCGGCCAACACTGCATCGGAGCGGCTGCTGCGCGGGCTGTTCGATTGCAGGTAGTCGAAGCGGGTGTGGTCGTATTCGAGCAGGCTGCGGGTCTTGCTGCCGAGGCGGTGATACCAGGTGGTGGTCAGGTTGCTGGTGTCGCGTTCCTTGTCATCGTTGATGCCGTCGGAGTTGTCGTAGCGCAGCCTTGCGTAACTGGCCCCGAGGTCGATCTGGTTCAGCGCACTGCGCGCGCCGAAGGTGTAGACGCCGCCGACGCGCTGGCTCTCGATCTTGTCGTTGATGCCGTCGACGGCGGTCGAAGTGGTGCGCTCGTATTTGCGCGCCTCGGCTTCGAGTTTCAGCCGATGCCGATCGGTGAATTCCATGATGCTGTCAGCGCGCAGCCGCTGGGCGGTATTCGAAGCATCCGAGGCGCTGTGATAGATGTAGCGGGTCGGTTCCCAGATCACCCGCGTGGCACTGTTGCGGTCCTCGGCCTTGAGCTCGAAGGCCGGCGCCAGGCGGGTGACCATGGTCGATTCGACATCGTGTTCGACTTCGCGAAAGTTGTCGTCGTAGCTTTCCGACAAAGCAAAGGTCGGGGTGAAATCGAAGCCGTAGACATTGATCGCTTGCGGCTCGACGCTCCAGGCTTCGGGTGCGCAGCAGGCGACGGCTAAAATCAGGGAACAGCGAGGCTTCAGAGCCATGGATCACGCTCCGGATGAAGGGGGTCGGTGTCAGGGCGAAGCGGATCCGGACTATTGTCGCTGGCGTTCGAGGTAACTCAGCGGGACGCTGACGTGCTGTTGGCGGTTGAGGAAATTGAGCAGCATCATCACGCGCTCGTCGCCCTGCATGGACAGGAACACGCCTTCAAGCGGGGACAGTGGACCCTGGACGATTTGCAAAGAATCGCCGGGCTTGAGCGTCGGCTCGGCAGGAAAGCCGATCGACTCCTGACTGCGCTCGCGCAGTTGCGCAATCACATCCTCGTCGACCCGGGCCGGTACATGGTTGAATTCAACGATGCGGCTGACACCGCGGGTCGAGCGAATCGGCGCCCAGTTGTCGTCGCGGCTCAGTTGAATGAACACGTAGCCGGGAAACAGCGATTCGAGTGTTCGTTGGCGTTTGCCTCGAATACTGCGCTCGCTCATCAGCTGCGGCCGGAAGGTTGAATAGTTCTGTTGCTGCAGATTGAGTTGTGCCCGTTCATCCTGGCGGGGCTTGCACTGCAATAAATACCAGTTAGAGCCGTTGCGGCAAACCGTTAGCATGCTGGAGTACTCCATACATAGCGATCGTTTAAGCAGGGCGGCCGATAGCGTGGGACGAGCCGTCATGCTTGCTAGTAGGTAGTAGGCTGATCAAGGCAAAGTGCCGAGCCAGATGCATCAATGTTTATTGGCAGAAGAAGTGTTTCAAAAATGAATCAACTTGATTGGGTTGTTGTTATATCCATGGCCGTCTTGGCTATAACGAATCCGCGCTTTTGTTTAAGCAAAGCTACCGCACGGTTCGCAGTTGCGACCTTCAGGATCCAATTACATAAATAGCCAGAGAACAGAAAAGTGCGCGTCGGCGCGAGCTCATCGGGCAGTGCTAAGTTATCGGCCAGTCTTCGCAAGCTGTCAATTGCTAACAGTCAAAAACATTACCTTTCATCCGCTGGCGTTGACAGCGTTTCGTAACGCATTGATTTTAAAAGATGAAAATTATTCGTCGGAATTTTTAAACTTTTCCAAGTTATTGAAGTCGAGGCGTTTAGATGGCGGGCGTGATAGCAAATTAGTTTCAATCTTACATGTTTCGGTTCGTAAGAAGTTCGGCTTTTAAATGCCTTGCGTCGGATGCCGCTGGTCGTGATAACTAAGCTCGTCTATGAATAGTTGCCGTCGTTCGCAGGCAAGTGTTCAGACGCATATGTCCCCTTTAAGTCAAACCGGTGGGTCGAGATAATCATGAGTGTTCTGGTGACGGGCGCAGCAGGCTTTATCGGTTATCACACCGTCAGGCGTTTATGCCGCGAGGGTTTTGAGGTTATTGGTGTCGACAATCTCAACGCTTATTACGACGTCGAACTTAAACAGGCGCGTCTGTACAGATTGCAAACGCTGGCGAACTTCACTTTCCATCGGCTGGACATTGTCGATCAGGCTGCGTTGACTGCGTTGTTCGCACACGGCCACTTCAAACACGTCGTTCACTTGGCGGCGCAGGCCGGGGTGCGCTACTCGCTGGACAATCCTGATGCGTATGCGCAATCGAATCTGGTCGGGTTTCTCAACGTATTGGAAGCTTGCCGTCGCCATCCGCCGCAGCACTTGATCTACGCCTCGAGCAGTTCGGTGTACGGCGCCAATACCAGGATGCCGTTTGCAGAAGACGACCCGGTCGACCAACCGGTTTCGTTGTACGCCGCGACCAAGCGTGCCAACGAACTGCTCGCCCACAGTTACTGCCATCTCTACGGTTTGCAAGCCACCGGCCTGCGCTTCTTTACCGTATACGGCCCGTGGGGGCGGCCGGACATGGCGCTGTTCAAATTCACCGAAGCCATGCTGCACGGGCGCGGCATCGACCTCTACAACCAGGGCGAAATGGCGCGGGATTTCACTTACATCGATGACATCGTCGAGGCGATTTTGCGCTTGCTCGACAAACCGCCCGCACTCAGCGCCGAGCGTGGTACCAACCGGCTGTTGAATATCGGCCGCGGCAGTCCGGTGGCGCTGATGAGCTTCGTCGAATGCCTGGAGCAGGCACTGGCCATCAAAGCCCAGCGCCGTTATCTGCCGATGCAGGAGGGCGATGTATTGAAGACCTGGGCCAACGTGGCGGCGCTGGAACGCTGCATCGATTTCCGCCCGCAGGTGCCGATCGAGCAGGGCGTGCAAGCGTTCGTGCAGTGGTATCGCGAGTTCTATCAGGTCTGATTCAGTGCAGGGTGACGGCCCTGCGACTTTCACCAATGCGGATCCGGTCGAGGGCGCGGTTCAACGCATCCAGCGCATCCAGCAGCGCCTTGGCCTCGGCTTCACGTCCGTCGCCCCACAGGCGTTCGGCCATTTTGTTCAAGGCCAGAATCGCACGCTCGATGTCGGCTGCACTGGCGGTGTCGTTGGGGGCTGTTGGTTTTTCCGGCATTCAGGGTTCCTCGGCGGTCGGCACACCATACCGCCAAGGCGCCGAGCAATACAGCCACAAGTATCCCCGATCAGCAGCGGACGCAGTTTGGTCAGCGATTAGCCTCAGTCAACCCCGTCTCGATAAACCGCACCGAACTCTCCAGCGCCTGCTGCCCCTCGGCCAGCATGCCCGCGTAGAAATGCCAGGCGTGAAACATGCCGGGCCACACTTCAAGATTGACCCGGACGCGGTTGTCCGCCAGGTGATTGGCCAGACGCATGGCGTCACTGAGCATCAGTTCGTTTTCGCCGATCTGCACCAGAATCGGTGGCAGTCCGGTGACGTCGGCGAACACCGGCGAGGCCAGCGGATGGTTGGCCAGGGTGTCGCCGAGAAAGGCTCGCGCGAGGATGTCCAGCACTGGCTTGGAGTTCAGCAGATCAAGGCCTTCACGATTGCTCATGGAGGCGCCGGTGTGTTCTAGGTTGGCCCATGGCGAAATTGACGAGCCCACCGCAGGCAATGGCAAGCCTTTGGATTTTGCCGCGACCATCACGCTGACCACCATCGCGCCACCCGCCGACTCGCCTGCGAAGGCAATCTTGCTGGCGACGACGCTCTGCTCAAGCAACCACTCATAGGCGCGCAAAGTGTCATTGATGGGGGTGGGGAATTGGTGCTCGGGTGCGAGGCGGTAATCCGGCATGTACACCCGCGCGCCAAGCATTTTTGCGTAGTTGCCGCCAATGCCGTGGTAGCCGTCAGGTCGACCGACGATGTAGGCGCCACCGTGGATGTACATCAGCACCGCGTCGGTCTTGAGCTCATCCGGAGTCACCAGCGTAGCGGGCACGCCGCCCATGTCGACTGTTTCAAACCTCACGCCAGCCGGCGGCTGATTCTGCCCGAGCATTTTTGCGTAGGCATCGCGGATGTCGCTCATCTTTGTGGTGGTATCGGTGCCCTTGAGCACGGGTACCAGATCGCTGAGGCTGTTGGCCCAGGTTTGCACGGCTGCTTTTACTTCAGTGTTCATATGACCTCGATCAGGCGTTGGTGATGGCTTAACTAATCGAGATGTTATGCTCATGATTGGGGAATAGGGTTCCCCATAACCGGTGCCAATCCGCCTGAATGCAAACCCGGAGGCCTCATGGAACTGCATAACCTGAACGACATCGCCGCCTTCGTCGCCTCGGTGGATACCGGAAGTTTTACGGCGGCGGCCAGGCAACTCGGGCTGACTCGCTCGGCCGTCGGTAAATCGATCGTGCGGCTCGAATCGCGTCTGCAGGTCCGCCTGCTGAACCGCACCACCCGCAGCCTGAGCCTGACCGACGATGGTCGGGTGCTGTATGAGCGATGTGTGGGCATCTTGCAGGATCTGGACGAGGTCGAAGAGGCTTTGGCGTTCCGCCGTTCGACGCCCAGCGGCCGCTTGCGCATGAGCCTGCCGGTAGCACTGGGCCGGCTGCACGTTGTGCAGCACATCGAGCGCTGCTTGAGAGACTGGCCGTCGCTCGCCATCGACGCGACATTTTCCGATCGGCTGGTCGACCTGATCGACGAGGGTTTCGATCTGGCGATTCGCATCGGTCCGCCCAAGGAAGACTCCGGGCTACTCACGCGCACGGTGGCTTACCAGCAAATGATCACCTGTGCCTCGCCCAATTATCTGAATGAACATCCGGCACCGCAGACACCCGAAGATCTCGCCGGGCATGCGTGCCTGCACTTCGTCAGCGGTGGCCGATTGCTGCCGTGGAATTTTCGCGTCAATGGTCAGCCTTTGCCGGTCATTCATGCCGGGCGGCTGCAGATGGACAGCGCTGAGGCCTTGCATCAGGCGACTGCCGCAGGCCTCGGTATCGCGACGTTGCCATCCTATGTGGTCAACGATGACTTGCGCAGTGGCAAGCTCGTGCAGTTGCTCGCAGATTACGCCGAGGCTGCCGAGCCGATCCGGGTGATTTACCCGAGCAAGCGACACCTGTCGCCGAAGATTCGGCTGTTCATCGACAGGCTGGTGGAAGCGTGGTCGCCGGCGCCTTGGGACTGATCAGCGGCGATAGAAGCTGTGCCGCAAATTCACAGCAGGTGTGCTTTTTCAGCTATATCCAGCCAATCTCGGCGAGCCGTACTCTTGCAAACAGTGGCGCAGAAACTTGCGTGTCATCGCCACTGTAATCCGACGATGTCTGTGCTCGGCACGGATCATTTGAAGGAACAATAAAAACAATATCTGCGGGAGATGAATCCAATGAGACTCGCTCAAGAGGAAGCCGTGGCCGTGGCGGCTACCGCGAAAAGCTGGCTGAAAGCTGCCGGCATCCTGCTTTGCCTGTCCACTCCGGTTGCCGCGCTCGCGGACATCAGGATCGGTGCGCTTTATCCCCTGAGTGGATCCCTGGCGTTGCTGGGCGACGAGAGCTTTCGTGGCCTTGAACTGGCCGTCGCCGAACGAAATGCCTCGGGCGGTTTGAAGGGCGAGCCGATCAAATTGCTCAAGGCCGACGCAGTCGATGCGGGACAAGCGGTCGGTGCCGCGCGCCGGCTCACCTCTGTTGAGAACGTCACTGCTGTATTTGGCAGCTATTCCTCGGCGCTGTCATTTGCGGCTACGCAGGTGACGGAGATGGCGGGGGTGCCATTTTTCGAGTTGGGTGCGGTGTCCGACCACATCACTGAGCGTGATCTGAGCTACGTGATGCGCAGCAACCCGACCGCCAGGAATTTTGCCGAAGGCACCATCACCGCCATCACGGAGATTGTCAGCCCATCGCTCAAGGTCGATCCGAAACAATTGAAGGTCGCGATCATCCACGAGGATGCCCTGTACGGTACGACCATCGCCGGGTTTCAGAAAAAAATCGCTCAGGAGCAAGGTCTGAATGTGGTCGAGGTACTACCGTATTCGGCCAAAGCGGTCGATCTCTCATCGCTGATCCTGCGTTTGAAAGGCGCCCAGGCGGATGTGGTATTGCAGACCAGTTATCAGAACGACACGACGCTGTTTTTCCGCCAGATCCGCGAAGCCGGTTTCAGGCCCAAAGCCGTTATCGGCGCCGGCGGCGGCTATTCCATGCAGGACACGGTCAAGGTTGTCGGCGCAGCCAATATGGAAGGCGTGCTCGATGTCGATTTCCCACAGTTCCAGACCAATGAAAACGGCGCTCCCGGTATCGGTGCGTTCGCCAAGGCATACAAGGATCGCTACGGCAGCGAACCGCGCTCGGGCCACAGCCTGATCAACTATGTCGGGGCGAAAATATTCCTCGATGCCATGGAAAACAGTACTTCGCTGGACGCCGATGCGATTCGTGCCTCGGTGGCAACCATCGATATTCCTCTCGGCGGCACGGCTGCCGGCATCGGTGCCAGGTTTGGCAAGAACGGCCAGAACCAGCGCGCCAATACGGCAATCATGCAGTGGCAGAACGGACTGCTGAAAACCGTTTACCCCCAGGCAGCTGCCGTTGCCCAAGCGCGTTTTTCCGACCAACCCTGATAGCTGAACCCGCAATCTGCTGAAGCTTGTTCATTGAGCTTCACGGGTTCGTTCGCTCGCAAAGAGGGCGCCAACCGTGGAAATTTTCATCCAGCTCCTGTTGAACGGCTTATTGCTCGGTGGCACGTTGGCCATCATCAGCATCGGCCTGACGTTGATTTTCGGCATCGTGCGTGTGGTCAACTTCGCCCATGGCGAGTTTCTGATGATCGGCCTGTATGCCGTGTATTTGCTGAATTCGCACTTCGGCATCCACCCGTATATAGCGATCATTCCTGCGACGATCCTGTTGTTTGCCGCTGGTGCGGCAATGCAGCGTTTCATCATTCAGCCGTTGCTTGGCGCTGAGGGACATATCCAGATTTTCGCCACCGTCGGCGTCTCGATTGCCCTGATGAACGGCGCGTTGCTGATCTTCGGTGCCGACGTCATGACGGTGAAGAACATCAGCGTCGGTACCACGACCGTCAGCTTCGGCGCCTTTCGCGTCAGCAGCGGTCAGTTGATCACGTTTGTCGCGTCGCTCGCACTGGTCGCGGGGCTGCACTGGTTTTTGCAGAACACATTTCTCGGCCGGGCTGTCCGCGCTACTGCACAGCATCGCAACGCGGCGCAACTGATGGGGGTCAACGTCAAAAACATCTATGTGTTTGCCTTCGGCCTGGGTTGCGCCTGCCTGGGCGTCGCCTCGGGACTGATCGCTCCGCAATATCCGGTCTTTCCAACCGTTGGCACTTTCTTCGTGCTGACGGCGTTTGTGATTGTGGTGCTGGGCGGCCTGGGTAGCCTGTCCGGCGCACTGATCGGTTCAATGCTGATCGGCATCGTCGACAGTCTCGCCGGTTACTACATCGCGCCGGACCTCAAGGAGGTCGTCTACTTCACGATTTTCCTGGGCATCCTGGTGTTTCGTCCGACAGGTCTTTTCGGCGCCGGTCGCGGGTCTGAGTGAGGAAGATGTTCATGAATATTTTGCACCCGCGTGTCTATGTCAGTGCACTGGCCCTGGCGCTGTTACTGATCATTCCATTGAGCGTTGGCTCGCCGTTCGTTTATCACCTGTTCATCCTCATATGCAGTTATGCGGCACTGGCCAGTGCCTGGAACATCGTCGGCGGGTTTGCCGGCCAGCTGTCGTTGGGGCATGCCGTGTTCTACGGGGTGGGCGCTTACACGACGACGCTGCTGATGATGAAACTGGGCATCAGTCCATGGATCGGCATGTTCGCTGGCGCAATCCTGTCGTCGATTGTCGCGGTGTTGATCAGTTGGCCATGCTTCAGATTGCGCGGGCCGTTTTTTGCCTTGGCGACCATTGCGGTGCTGGAGGTCGTGCGTCTGGTGGCGATCAATCAGCATGACGTGACCGGTGGTGCGGCGGGGCTGGGCGTACCGCTGAAGCTCGGTTTCGAGTGGATGTTGTTCCGCCCGCGCTGGCCATACCTGCTGATTGCCTTCGCCTTTCTGCTCATCACATTGGCAGTGTCGTGGAAGATCAAGAATTCCCGACTGGGTTATTACCTGATCGCCGTGCGTGAGCGTGAAGACGCCGCCCATGCGGTGGGCGTGAACTCGGTCAAGGTCAAGCTGATCGCCGTAGTGTTGTCCGCATTTATCACCAGCCTGGTCGGCAGCTTTCATGCGATGTACCTGACCTTCATCGAACCCGGCTCGATGTTCTCTCTCGAGATGTCGATTCAGATCGCCATGTTCGCGTTGATTGGTGGACTGGGCACGGTATCGGGACCGCTGATCGGCACTTTGCTGGTGCTGCCGCTGGCTGAACTGGCACGCGGCTGGCTTGGCGATCTGGGCAGCGGGGTGCACGGTCTGGTCTATGGCATCGTGCTGGTCGTGGTGGTGCTGACTATTCCGCAAGGCGTGGTGGGGCGTTTTGGGGCCCGGATATTTGGCTGGATCGACTCATTGCCCGGCGGCCGTCGTTCGATGGCAAATACAGAAGCACCGATCGGGCCGACCTTGGCGCAAGCCCACTCGGCCACGCACGGTGAGCCGGTTCTGGTCGCAGAAAACCTGCACAAGTTCTTTGGCGGACTGCACGCCACCAACGATGTTTCGCTGAGCTTGGCCGAAGGCGAAATCGTGGGTGTGATCGGCCCGAACGGCGCCGGCAAAACTACGGTGTTCAACCAGCTCTCCGGGTTTCTTCTGCCATCCAAAGGCCAAGTGAAAGTGCGCCTGCTCAATGGCGACTGGGTCACCCCGAACAGCCCGGCCGAGTTCGCCCGGGCAGGCATTGGCCGAACCTTTCAGATCGTGCAGCCATTCGCTGATTTGAGTGTCTGCGAAAACATCATGCTCGGTGCATTCATGCACACCGCCGACGCGAAGGAGGCGAGGGCGATCGCCGAGCAAGTCGCCGAGCTGACCGAACTCACCGCGCTGCTCGACACCCGGGCGCGCAACCTGACGGTCGGCGGCATGAAGCGCCTGGAAATGGCCCGCGCTCTGGCGACCCGCCCGCGCATCCTGTTGCTCGACGAAGTCATGGCCGGCCTCAACCCGACGGATGTTGCCAAGGCCATCGCAGTGATTCGCCGGGTGCGTGATTCGGGCGTCAGCGTGTTGATGATCGAGCACCTGATGCAAGCCACCATGAGCCTTTCTGACCGCATCGTCGTGATCAGTTCCGGCACGCTGCTGATGCAGGGCGCGCCTCACGATGTGATCAACGATCCTCAGGTTATCGAAGCCTACCTCGGTAAGGAGTACAGCCATGCTTAAACTCGACAACGTCCACAGCGGCTATGGCGGTACGGAGATCCTTCGTGGCGTGTCGTTCGAGGTCAATGCCGGTGAGGTGGTGACCATCGTCGGCGCCAACGGCGCCGGCAAAACCACGACCCTGCGCAGCTTGTGCGGCATCGTCACACCGTCCCAAGGCACGATCGAATTCGAAGGCCAGCGCATCGATGGCAATCGCCCCGATCAGATTGTCGACGCGGGCCTGACGCTGATACCGGAGGGGCGCCAGTTGTTTCCCTTCATCAGCGTGCGCGACAACCTCTTGATGGGCGCCTACAAACGCAGTGCACGAGCAGGCTACAGGCAGCGTCTGGACAATATTCTCGATCTGTTTCCGAGGGTGCGCGAACGTCTTGATCAGAACGCCGGGACACTGTCGGGCGGCGAACAACAAATGGTCGCCATCGCCCGGGGCCTGATGGCCGAGCCGAAATTGTTGATGTTTGATGAACCGTCGCTGGGCCTGTCGCCGCTGCTGGTGTCGCAGGTCTTCGAGATCATCAACAGGATTCTCCAGCTGGGCACCACCGTGTTGATCGTCGAGCAGAACATCGTTCATACGCTGCGCATTGCTCATCGAGGTTACGTGCTGGAGAACGGCGAAGTGGTGCTCAGCGGCACCGGCCAGGAACTGCTGGAAAACCCGCACGTCAAGCGTGCTTATCTGGGGCTCTGACCCAGTCCATTCATCTGCAAGTGAGAACAGCTCATGACTCATTCCAGACACGCCGGGCGCACCGTATTGGTCACCGGTGCCGGTGGCGGCATCGGTGCGGCGATCGCGCGGTTGTATTGCGAAGAAGGTGCAGCCGTGGCGCTGCTCGACGCTGATGCCGACAAGGTGCAACAGCAGGCCGGGGCGTTGCGTGATGCGGGTTTTGCGGTCGCGTGGGCGCAGGCTGATGTCGCGAGTTTTCAAGACTGCGCTGCTGCATGCGAGCGCGTGCAAGGTGAGCTCGGCCCCATCGATACCTTGATCAACAACGCCGGCATTTCGCCGAAACACCACGGCGCACCCGCGCCGATCTGGACCATGGCACCGGATGAGTGGCAGCGGGTGGTCGATATCAACCTCAATGGCTCCTTCAACCTGGTGCGAGTGCTCGCGCCCGGCATGGTCGAGCGCCGGTTCGGGCGCATCGTCAATATGTCTTCGGTGGCGGGCAGCGCGTTCTTGCCGATTGTCGCAGCGCACTACAGTGCGACCAAAGCCGCAATCATCGGCTTTACCCGCCACTTGGCCGGCGAACTCGGGCCGTTCGGTGTCACCGCCAATGCGCTGGCACCGGGACGAATCGAAACGCCATTGCTCAAGACCGTATCGGCCCAGGCCAATCAAGCCGTGGTCGACGAGACACCGCTGCGCAGGCTGGGCACACCGCTTGAGGTGGCAAGGGCGGCGTGTTTTCTCACGTCAAGCGAAAGCGACTTCATTACCGGCCAGGTGGTTGATGTCGCGGGCGGCTGGTTGATGCGCTGATGACTTCTTGCGAGGACGTTTGTCATGGTTAAAACGATGGGATTTCCCGGTCGCTACGAGCAGGGTCCGAATGCATTGCGACAATTGGGCAGAGTGCTGAGCGACATGGGCCGATCACGGCCGCTGGTGCTTTGCGATGAGTTTGTTGCCCGGCATCTATGGCCGCAGGTTGGCGCCGCGTTGCAGGACCAGGGATTGGAGCCATTGCACATCGAGTTTCCCGGCGAGTGCACGCGCGCTGCGATTGCGCAGTTATCCGAGCAGGCATTGCTGCACGCCCCCGACACGATCATTGCGCTGGGCGGTGGCAAGACCATCGATACGGCGAAGGGGTTGGCGGCCAATCTCGACGTGCCGATCATTGTCTGCCCCACGATCGCTTCAAGTGACGCGCCAACGAGTCGGCTGATCGTGCTTTACGACGAAGAGCACAAAGTGGTGGGCGTGGAGTTCCTGAAGATGAATCCCGCTGCGGTGATTGTCGATACAGAGGTCATCGTTCAGGCGCCGGCACGGTTCTTCGCGGCCGGCATCGGCGATGCCATCAGCAAGAAATTCGAAGCCCGACAGTGCTACGCCGCCGGCGGCCACAACTCTTTCGGCACACCGCCTCTGCACACCGCGTTGATGCTCACCAACCTGGTTTTCGACACGCTGATGCAGTACGGCGTCCCGGCTTATCAGGCGGTGTGTCGACATGAACTCACCGATGATGTCGAGCGGGTCATCGAAGGCACCGTGCTGATTAGCGGTGTCGGTTTCGAGAGCGGTGGTTTGTCACTGTCCCATGCCCTCGTTCGGGGGCTGACCGCGATACCGGCGATGGCGTCGATGCTGCACGGCGAACTGGTGGCGTTCGGCACACTGGTGCAGATGGCGGTGGAGGCGCGCCCGGTCGAAGAGATTGAACAGGTCGCGCGTCTGCTGCACGCGGTGAAGCTGCCTGTGACGTTCGCTGAGCTGGGTCAGCGCACGCCGTTGACGACGGCGCAGATCAATATTCTCGTGGACGCAACCTTATCGGCGGCTTACGCCAGAAACATGCAGCCGCCCTTGACCTACCAGCGCCTGGTGGAAGGATTGGCGGCGGCTGACAGCCTGGGTGCGCGGTTGATCAGAGGCTGCGCGAAGCCGCCCGCGACGCTGTGATCCTGTGTCACAACAGGTATGACCAAGTAGCTGTTTTCTCCCGTACTGCGACGCCATAACCTTTCCCTCAAGCGAAATCCTGGCGCAATCAAGTGCTGTGAGTTCGTCAAGAAAACCTAGAGGCCTGACAATGAATACTCCTGTTAAACCTGATGAGCTCGCCATTGCGTACCAGTTGCCGCAAGTTCCATTCATGACGCCCGACATGGTGCATCCGGGCGTCATGACGCAGTGGCTCGAAGACGACGCGCTGTGGGTGCCGGTAACAAAATCTGTCTCCTTCAAGCCATTGCTGCTCAACACCAGCGGCGGCTATTACATCAACCTGTTGCGGGTGCGTCAGGCCGGCGTGCTGTCGCGTCACCGCCATACCGGCGGCGTGCATGCGATCGTGCTCAAGGGGCGCTGGTACTACCTGGAGCATGACTGGGTCGCGGAGGAGGGGTCTTTTGCCTATGAGCCGCCCGGTGAAACGCATACCCTGTTCGTCCCCGAGGATGTGAGTGAAATGATCACCTGGTTCCACGTGCAGGGTGGCTACACTTACGTCGATCCGCAGGGCGTTGCCGTGGGTTACGAAGATGTGTTCACCAAGCTTGAAGCCGCCCGAGCGCATTACAAGACGCTGGGTTTGCCGGACGACTACATCGAGCAGTTCATTCGCTGACCCGGACCACAGGAAAAAGCGCGCTTCGGCGCGCTTTTTCATGAGCGTTGAGACAACATGCCTTCAAGCTTTTCGCCAGGACCGGCCATGGACAATTATTCGCAGCTACTCGCTTTTATCTGGTCTACCGAATGTGGAAGTTTTTCTGCTGCCGCGCGCGCCCATCACCTGACGCCATCAGCGGTCAGCAAACTGATCACCCGCCTGGAAGATCGCTTACAGGTCCGGCTGTTCCAGCGCGGCTCGCGCGTGCTGACGCTGACCGAGGAGGGCGCCGCTTACCTGCGCAGCGCCAAAGCCGTCGTCGAAGCCATGAACGAGGCGGACTCGCTGGCCGAGGCGTTGCCCTCCAGGGTCAGTGGCACCCTGCGCATCCACACCATGACCTCTTTCGCCAAACACCAGATCGTGCCATGGCTGCCGGAATTTCTGGATTTGTATCCCTCACTGGACGTTGAGATTCAACTCGGCGCGCAATTCGTCGATCACTTCGAGCAAGGGCTCGATATCGCCATCCACAGCGGCGTATTGCCCAGCTCATCACGCATTGCCAGACGCATCGGCGAATGTGAATGGCTGATCTGTGCCTCGCCCCAGTACCTGGCTGAACACGGCACACCAACCACACCCGCAGATTTGCTGAATCATCGTTGCTTCAATTTCAGCTTCGTCAGCCCGTGGAACAAATGGTCATTTTTGCAGGATGGAGACGGCGTCTCGGTACCGGTGACCGCCAGCGCGTCGTTTACTCAAGGCGATCTGTTGCGCGACATGGCGCTGTCAGGCGCTGGCGTGGTGAAGCTTGCGGACTTTCATATCGGGCTTGATGTAAAAGCGGGAACGCTGGTGCCGTTGCTTGAGGATTTCAAAACGGGTGTGGTCGAGCCGATCTACCTGCTTTACTCGGATCGCAAGCATTTGAGTCCACGGATACGAGTATTCATCGAGTTTTTTCAGAACAAGTGGCGTGAGCATCCGTGGAAGGTTTCTTGACGTTCAGCTTTTGGGTCAGCGTATTGATCAACGCGATGCTCAAACTGCGCATTAAAAAGCCCTGAATCATCAGGGCTGAGTTTTGGCTGAGGGGGCGTAGGGTGACAAGCTCGCGGTCGGTCTACTTCGCGCTCGAAGAGCAGGCCAACCGGTATTGCTCATAGTTCAAGCCTTCGACCTTTTCCGGCAACTTGTACGGCACGGGGCAGCTTTTGCCCTGCCACTTGATGGTGATGACACCGTAATCCTTGGTCACCAGCGCCAGGGCTTTACCCGTCGGGTCTGACAGGGCCAGTTGTTTGCCTTCGCTATCGAGTAGTACCGCGCCGAATGGAATCGCCTGGCCGTTGGCATCGTACAGCTCAAACTGGACGCGCCTGCCTTTGCTGCCTTCGAAGCGTGCAAGAACCACCGAGCCGCGTCTTGGCACCAGTTGCTGAGTGGCGTTATCCAGCTCGATCTCGCCGCCCAGGTTACGCGTGTCCAGCGTTACCCAGTTGACGCGATAAGGTTGCGCGTTAGGCAGAACCGCGTAGCCGTTCAAGCCGGTTTTCACACCTGAATAGCTGCTGACTTCGACGCCCGACATGCCGGGCACTTCCACCAGGCCGAACGTTTCACCGACGGTCTGGCCCATATTGATGCCGCCGGCATGAGCCACGATCGATCCGGCCGCACTCAGGTTCTGCGACTCATAGCCACTGCCTCGGTTGTAGCCAAAGCCCAGATCACCCATCGATGTACGGGTACTCAGACTGAGCGAACCAGAGCGCTCGCCCTGGACGCTGCGCCCGGTCTGCACGGAATAGTAAGTGTCGCTGTCCTCGTTCAGGTAACCGTTGATCCCGGCCTGTGTGCTGGTCCCGGCGTTCTGATGGTTACTGGAAATGTAGGCACGCGGTGCGCGTGGTGTCGATCCGAGCGGGAACGAAATCGAAACGCTCAGTTGTGTGTCGTTGCTGGTGTCACCGCGTGCGCCATATTCCTGGGTTTTACTCAGGCTGATGTTGTAGTTCAGGTCGCGCCAATTGTTGTTGTAGCCGGCGGAAAAGCTGCGCGAGCCACCGCGATCCCAGTAACGTTGATCACTGGCATTCAAATACAGCGAGCCGAACTGGCGCGCTTCGCCAAGGGTCTGGTTTACCGTGAGGTCGGTACGTGTTTTGGCATTGCCCGCGCGCCGCGTAGCGCCGGCGCTGGTGTCCTGCACATGGTCGGTCAGCGTGCGGTAACCCTCGGTCGAATAACGATAGGCGGCGAGGGTGAAGCTGGTATCGGTACCGGTGAAGGTCTTTGCATAGAGCGCGCGTACGCTGCTGCCCTGGGTGGTTTTGCCGAATGCTTTGCTGGACGATTGCGTAACGTCCAGGGACATCGCGCCAATCGAGGTATTCTTCGCCGCACCGATGGAAAGCGCCTTGAAGCCGTTGCTCGCCTGAATGCCGGCAATGCCCGTCAGATTGCTGGTCAAGCCGTAGGCGAAAGTCCCGCCAAGGAAAGCCGGTTTGTCATAGCCCTCGCTGTTGTTGTTGAATTTGCCGCTCGACAGGCTGTACTTCAATTGGCCCTCACGCACCATCGTCGGCAGGGCGGAGAACGCCTGCCGGGTGACCTTGCGCCGACCATCCGCTTCGACAATGGTGATCTCCAGATCACCGTTGGAGCCCGATGGATAGATATCACTGATCTCGAACGGTCCCGGCGGTACATTGGTGGTGTAGAGAATGTAGTTATCCTGACGAACCTCGATCTTCGCATTGGTTTCCGCCACGCCACGAATGATCGGCGCATAGCCGCGCTCACTGTCTGCACGCATGCCTTCATCAGAAGCGATCTTGACGCCTTGGTAGCGCACGCTGTCGAACAGATCCGAATCGGAAAAGATTTCACCCGCGCTCAGTTGCCCCTTGATCGCCGTGAGGTCGCGCTGGATGAAAGTGCGGTTGCTGACAAAGCGATTGGGCCGGCCGGTGGAACTGCTCAGGTTGGATTCGTTGCGCAGACGCCAGGCACCAAAGTTGATGCCGTTGCGCAGCCCCAGGTTATTGGAGATTTGCGTGGCGTAATCGGTTTTGCTGCGGGTGCTGCTCAACTGGTAGTTGATGAAACCGGCGGCGACACCTTGGTCCCAAAGCTCTGGATCTACATAACCGCGCATGCCACGCGCCATGGCGACCTGCGGCACGCTGATGTTGAGGCGCAGGCGGTTGGCATCGAAACTGAGACTCGCTTGCTCGATCATTGCAGGCAGGTCGTAGTGATCGGCAGGGTGTTGCTCGTCAACCAGATCTTGCTCATGCAGTTTGCGCATGTCCACACCCAGCTGCTGCAACAGTTCCAGAGTGATGCGTGGCTCCACTTTGCCATTGACCGGGTTGGCCGCGAAATCGATGTCGCGACGACCGACCAGCGTGCCGTTGCTGAACACGTCGACGCGGTATTGGCCTGGCAAGACGCTGTTGGCATTCAGCAAAGGTTGCAGATCGACCGCCGATGAGCCTTCAAGGAACAGTGTGTTGAAAGATTCACTCGCCACTGCGGCCGGGGCTTCGGCACCCACGGCAAATCCACAAATGGCCATGTTGACGGCAAAGCACAATGGATGCAGGCAGCCCAACGCCGCTTTGTTTTTCTGGCGCGCAACATGATGCTTAACACAACTTTTAGATGTGTGGTGTTGGGAGGAAAACATGCAATTTGCCTTATCAGTCCGTGTTGCTTCAACCGGAGTCCGGAACTTGTGAAGAACTTGTAAGTTGGCAGAGTAGGGCGGGGAAGTTACTGGGCGGATGCATCTTTCACGCGCTCGGCATGACTTTCGGTAGCGCTCAGTGATGCGTCAAATCGTTGTTGTGCGCCGTAATCGTTAATGGCTGAAAAACTCAAGCGCGAAGAACCGGCTGGCAGCTCTTTCAGATTGAACGAACGGACTTCGCCGGGAACGATCATTGTCGAATCAATTACCAGTTCCGCCTTTTTTCCAGCAGCGATTTTCAGATCTGCCAGCGATACGTGGTAATTGCTCTGATTCTTTACTTGCAGCATCGACTTGCCAGCCTGTGTAACCAACTGCCATGCAAGTTGCTCCGGCGCCTTTGCGGCTTCGCCGGTAAGTCCGTTCGGGCGGAAGAAAACCTTGATGCGCTGACGTACCGCCAGTTGCAGGGTGTTGACATCGGCAGCACTGGCCTGAGGGATTTCCTGCACGTTCAGCCATACCACCGACTCTTTGTCCGCAGGCATGCCGCGGCCTTCATAAAGTATCCTCAGCAGTTGCTGTTGATTGGGCTCGAGTTTGGCCAGCGGTGGGGTTACCGCGAAAGGTGGCGCGCTGCCAGCCGTGTCGCCGGCATCCAGCCACGATTGCGCCAGAATGGTTTGCCCACCGTTGCGCACGGTGACGTTCGCTTCTTTGTGCGCGCCATCGAAAATGATCCGGGTGGAACTCAAGGAAATGCTGGCGAATGCCGAGTGCGTCATCAACACTCCGGCAAGCCCCAGGCACAGCGGAAAATAGCGACTTAACATAGTGTTCACCGATTAATCTGGTCGAGAGGGACGAGGCACGACGGCCCCGCCCAGGTAATGCGCGCTGCTTATTCGTATTCGAGAACGAACGGCAGAGTGGCGTTACCAGTACCTGCAGTAGCGGTGGTCTTGTCGCCGGTGGTGACGTAAGCGGCTGCGAACGACAGGGTGCCGTCGCCGCCAGTGGTTGCGTCGCCAGTCAGGTTGGTCTGCACTTTGGCAGTGGCTTCGGAGCTCAGGTCGATCAACTGGCCATTGCTGTCCAGCAGGGCGATACCAACGCCTTTGGCCGCGTCTGCACCCTGCAGCTTGAGAACTTTCTTGCCATCAACCAGGCCCGAACCGCCATTGACGGTTGGTTTGAACAGCATCGAAACCTTGGTGCCGGCGTTGCAGTTCACTTTCAGGTTGAAATCGTTGGCAGCCACACGACCGGCGCCCGGGGCAGAGTCGGTGCCCATGTCCTTGATCGAAACGCTGCCCATGTCCACGGCAATCATCTTGTCGTTACCCGAAGCGCCGTCTACCGAGCAGGCGTCGTTATTGATAACGCCGGTGAAGCTGATTTGACCGCTGCCGCCCTTGACAGCTTTGGCGGCTTCTTCTTCAGCCACTGCGCCAGTGGAGGCAGCCAGTACGGAAAGAGTGAGTACTGCGAAAGCGAACTTTTTCATGTTTATATCCGAAGTTATTGTGAAGTGCTGCATTGAAATGCCAGGCCATGTTAGGTCGGCGGTGGTGGTAGGTCTTTGGGATTTGTCTTAAAGCGTGGCAAATGCGATCACGCCAGCAATATCGCTTAACGCCTAACTCTATTTTCTGATTAGTTATTGTGGAGAACCAATTGAGACAATTCTCAAGGTTGCGCAGCCGTGCACTGGGTACTATTCGCTGGTGCAGAAATTCTCAGTCAATGCAAAGTTTGTGAGCGAGCGTCCTGCTTGATAGTTGATCCAGACTTTCCACTATTAATGGCTGATAGAAAGAGGTTCCCGGTTTGTGAACACGCTTCGTATATTGGTATTGGAAGATCACGCCTTCCAGCGCACGGCGGCGGTCAGTGCGCTTAATAGTCTGGGTTACAAAAATATCTTTCAGGCGGCTGACGGCAAGGATGCGCTGGCTGTGATCTCCCAGGCAGGGGGTGTGGACGTTGCGTTGTGTGACTTGAGCATGGCCGGGATGGATGGTCTGACGTTTCTGCGCCTGGCGAGAGAGGCCGGATTGATTCGCGCGGTGATCATCTGCAGTTCATTGCCTGAAGACTTGTTGCGCACGGTTGACCGGATTGTCACGTTGCAGGGGCTGGAATTGCTTGGCAGTGTCGGCAAGCCGCTGATGGTCGATGTGCTGGGGCCATTGCTGGCGCGCTATCGGCCTCAAAGCCAGGTCGATATCAAGGTCGCGGAAAGTCATCTCGATCAGCCTTCGGAGAACGAAGTGCTCGAAGCGATACGCCGTCAGGAATTTCGCGCCTACTTCCAGCCCAAGTTTCATCTGCGCAGTGGTGAGGTGGATGGCGCCGAGGTGCTGGTGCGATGGCAGAGCCCCAGTCGCGGCTTGCTCTCGCCAGGCATGTTCTTGCCGACGATCGAGCGTTGCGGCCTGCTCGATGAAATGTTTTTCAGCCTGCTCACGCAAGGCTTGAGTCTGCAGCGCTTCGTCCAGTCTCACGGCAAGCCATTCAAATTGGCGTTCAATCTCGACGTGACGCAGATGGCCAACCCTAACCTTGTCGACCGGATCAAGGCGCTGTTGCGCATCCATGGCGCCTCGCCAGCCGGTCTCATCTTCGAATTGACCGAAACCGGCCTGCTGCAGATGCCCGAGATCAGCATGGAAAACATGGTGCGTCTGCGCATGCTCGGCTTCAGTCTGGCGATCGATGATTTCGGTGTCGGCTATTCTTCGCTGGAGCGCCTGTGTCAGATGCCGTTCAACGAAATCAAGCTCGACGCCGGCTTCGTGCAGAATTTCCACCAGGCGCGCTACAGCGCGGTCATCCACGGTGCCTTGGCCCTGGCGCGCGAGCTGGACATGCGCGTGGTCGCAGAAGGTATTGAAACCGCCGACCAGGTCCATCACCTGGCTCGCCTGGGTTGTCAGTGGGGGCAGGGCTTCTTCTATGCTCGCCCGATGAATTGGGCGCATTTGGTCGACTGGCGTTTCGAGGGTCAGAAGTCATCCTGGCGCCGCGCAATAGGCACATCCGACCGCTGATGTGAGCGGGCAATCTGACTTTTGGGACAAAGCCCTATTTCGTCGCACCTTTAAAACACTCATGATGTGCCCTGAAATCAATCAGATGCACCTGAATGCTTCGGTGATGCCCGGGATTTGCTGCGGTTGCCAAGTGCTGATGGTCCTCCAACCCTCCTCATCATGGAGCTGTTCATGCATTGGTCAGTCGTGAATCCGTTACGCGTTGCCATCCTTGATGATCACTCGCTCATACGTCTGGCGATGAAATCACGGCTGACGCGTGAAGCCGAGTTCAGTGTGGTGGGCGTGTACGGCAGCAGCGCGCAGTTGCTCGCCGGGTTGCGCGAGGTCGACATCGACCTGCTGATCCTCGACTACAAGCTGCACGATGGAGAGCTGGACGGGCTCAATCTGATCCGCCTGCTGCGCAAGCAATATCCGGACATGCGCATTCTCGTTTCGTCCTCTGAAGAGCGTCCGGCAGTGGTGAACATGGCGATCGGGGCGGGCGTCAGCGGATTCTTTGGCAAATCCCAGTCGGTCGATGACCTGATCACTGCCATCCGTTGTGCAGCGTCCGGCCAGTTGTATCTGTCGCCGGCCATGGCCTTTGAGCTGGACGTGCTGCCTGCGTCGGTTGACGAGCCCGCAAGTGGTAGAGACGACAGCGCGGCGCACAGCGATGATTTCCTGAGCAATCCTTTGTTGTCGCCGAAGGAGAAAGAAGTCTTGCGCTGCTGTCTCGAGGGGATGGGGGTTACGCAGATTGCCTTGAAGTTCTCCCGCAGTCGCAAAACCATCAGCGGGCAAAAACAGGCCGCTTTCAAAAAGCTTGGCATTCGTGGTGATGCGGAGCTGTTCAAGTTGCAGCACAGCCTGACGGCCGACAACCAGGGATAACTCGCTTATGTTTCATCTGTTGCGCGGTGTTTTGCTAATCAGTGTGCTTTTCGTGTTCGGTAGCGGGTCGTTGTGGGCAGCAGAGCCGCGCACTCTGCAGGTGTTTGGTCGATCGGACTGCAAGGAACTGCAAGTCGATCTGGCCAATGAAGACTGGAGTTGGCTGCGGCAGAAGCGCAGCCTGGTATTGGGTTCTGCGCTCCCGGATTTCCCGCCTTATGTCATGACCGCCAGCGGTACGCGCTATGAGGGGATTGCCGCCGATATCGCCTGCATTATCGGTCAGGCACTGCACGTTGAAATTACCGTCAAGGCTTACCCCGACCGGCGTGACGCCATGGCCGCACTCGAACGCGGTGACATCGACATGTTGGGCAGCTCCAACAGTTTCGAATTGATCGATGGCCTTGTCGCGCTGAGCAAACCTTATGTCGACGACGTGCCGGCGATGTTCATGCGCGGCGACGATCGGCGACCGATGCCGGCCAATCTGGCCGGTTTGCGTATTGCGGTTGCCGACGATTACCTGCCTTCCAGTCAATTGCACGCGTTATACCCCAACGCCGAGTTTGTGCTTTTTCCATCGAACGAGTTGGCACTGGCTGCGCTGGCTTTTGGCAAGGTCGACCTGTTTCTTGGCGATACGGTGTCGAGCAATTACCTGATCAACCTCAACTACTTCAACTATGTGCGCCTGCACTCTTTCGTCAAAACCCAAACCAGCGGTTTCAGCTTTGCCTTGCGCCGGGGCAACGACCAATTGCTGCGTCTGATCGACTCGACCCTTGAGTCGCTGGGTGATGCGAAGATTGCCGAAATCACCAAGCGCTGGTCCGGCGGCGGCGGGGCGCTGACGCCCAAACGCATTGACCTGACACCCGGCGAAGCCCGCTGGCTTGAGCTGCATCCGGTCGCGCGGTTCGTCATCAATGACGATCAGGCGCCGTTTGCGTTCTTTGATGGCGATGGCAATTTCGGCGGGATCGGTGCTGATCTGCTTGAGCTGATTCAACGGCGTACCGGTTTGCAGATCGATGTAGAACGCACTGACAGCTTTTCCAGTCTGAGTACGCGTCTGCTGGATGGCAGTGCCGACATCTCTCTGCTGACGCCAACGGTCTCGCGTGAAGTCGGCATGCGTTTCACTCATCCGTTCCTCGCCAGCCCATTTGTGATCGTCACCGCCAAGGACCCGGGCGCGCCTTCAAGCCTGCAGGAATTGCGCGGCAAGCGAGTCGCGGTTCCCGAAAGCTCGGCGGAGCGTGAGCTGCTCAAGGACTATCCCGACATCGAGATCGTCGACAATGAAACAGTCCTGGGTGCGCTGGCCGACGTGAAGAATGGACGTGCGGACGCGATGATTACCACGTTGCACAGTGCGCGTTATTACATCGCTCACATCTACAGCGACAGCTTGCGCATCTCCAATATCGTCGGCATGAACAAAGGCTTCCTCGCTTTCGCCGCGCGGCGTGCCGATACCGAACTGGTCAGCATTCTGAACAAGGCACTGCTGAGCATTCCGCCGGATGAGCTGGACGTGATTCTCAACCGGTGGCGGCCCATTGCAGCATTTTCCGGATTGTCGTGGCGCGACTACAAGGCGCTGATCTACCAGATCAGCGCTGCCGCGTTCCTGATCATCCTCGGGTCGGTGGCATGGAATTTCTACATCCGCCGGCAGATCCGTGAACGCAGTCGGGCAGAGCGCTTGCTCGGCGATCAGTTGAAGTTCATGGGCGCGTTGATCAACGGCACGCCGCACCCCATTTACGTTCGTGATCGGGAAGGTCGACTCGTCACCTGCAATAACAACTATCTGCAGACATTTGGCCTGATAGAAAAGGATGTGATCGGCAAGACCGTGCTCGAAAGCGGCAAGCGCAATCGCCAGGAGGCGTTGCAATTTCACGACGACTACCTGCGCGTCATCGAGCAGGACGAACCTTACGAGGTGGATCGCACGCTGCATGTCGGTGATACGCGGCTGGTCATTTACCACTGGATCCAGCCTTATCACGACACCGCCGGTGAAGTCAGAGGCGTGATCTGCGGCTGGATCGATATCAGCGAGCGCCGTGAACTGATCGAGGAGTTGCGTGCGGCGAAAGAGCTCGCTGACGAGTCGAGCCGCGCCAAAACCACGTTCCTGGCGACCATGAGCCACGAGATCCGTACGCCTATGAGTGCCGTGATCGGCATGCTTGAACTCACACTCAAACGCGCCGAGCAGGGCCACTTCGATCGGCCGGCGATTGAAGTGGCCTACGACTCGGCGAAAGGCCTGCTGGAACTGATCGGCGATATTCTTGATGTGGTTCGCATCGAGTCCGGCCATGTCAGCCTTTCGCCCAAGCGTGCCAACCTGCGCGAACTGGTCGAATCGGTAGCGCGGGTGTTCGACGGGTTGGCCAGGCAGAAGAGTCTGGTGTTGAAGCTCGACATCGACGCCACTGTCGGCTGTGACGTGTTGGTTGATCCGATGCGCTTTCAGCAGGTGCTCTCGAACCTGGTGGGCAACGCGATCAAGTTTACCGACACCGGTCATGTCAGCGTCTCGATTCGCGGCCAACGCCTTGCTGACGAACGTTTGCAAGTCGACCTTAAAGTCGAGGACACCGGCATCGGCATTTCCAGTGCTGATCTGCAGAACCTGTTTCAGCCGTTTTCCCAAGCCAACCATGGTCCGTCCAACAGGGGCGGCACCGGTCTGGGGCTGGCCATCTCGCGTTCGTTGTGTGAACTGATGGGCGGGCGGCTGAATATCACCAGTACGCTGGGCAAAGGCACCTGCCTGGAAGTGTCGCTGTTCTTCAACATTCTCAGCCCGCTCGGCGGCAAGGTGCTGCCTGTTACGGTTATTCAGGACAAACCGGTCCCGACACTCAGGATTCTCGTAGTCGATGACCAGAGCGCCAATCGCCTGCTGCTCACGCAGCAGCTGAGTTTCCTTGGCCAGGCGGTGCGTGATGCCGCCGATGGTGCCCAGGCATTGGCATTGTGGCGCTCGGAGCCGTTCGACATTGTGATCACGGACTGCAACATGCCGGTCATGAACGGCTACGAACTGGCCCGCACCATTCGCCACGACGAACGCGAAAGTGGTGCAACGCCATGTGTCCTGCTGGGCTTTACCGCCAACGCGCAGCCGGAAGAAAAAGTGAAGTGCCGAGAGGCTGGCATGGATGATTGTCTGTTCAAGCCGATCAGCCTCAGCACATTGTCGACCCTGCTTGCAGGCTGGGAAAAGAACCTCGAAACCGAGCCTGTCGAAAGCCTGCCTGCGGCGAGTAGCAAGGAGCTGGGATCGATTCGTGAGCGCTTGAACGAGCTCACCGGGGGCGACCTCGACATGATGAAAGAACTCCTGCGTGAGGCACTGTCGAGTTGTGAAAAGGATCTGGAGGAGTTGCATTCGCTGATACCCGAAAGCGATCCTGGGCTGTTGGCTGACCTGGCACACCGGATCAAGGGGGCGGCGCGCATTGTTGCCGAACATCAGGTCATCGAGGCGTGTAACGAGCTTGAGGCCGAATGCGAAGCGCCGGTCATCGATGCTCTGGATCTCAATCGCAGCGCAGCGAAGCTGGAGCATGCACAGGCTGATCTGATCAAGAAAATCAAAAGGGTCGAGTTGTAAGCGTCTCGGCTCATGACCCTGAAACTGGCCGCGCATTGAAGAGGGCGTTAAAGATCATTTCGTCACGGGCGATACCTTGGTTAATAACCATGGAGTTTCGCGATGATCATTCGACGTCCTTTATTGATTGCCTGCCTTTGCCTGCTCGGTGTCGACACCGTCAGCGCAGCCCAGTCTGCGCCGGTCAGCGGAGTGATTCGCTTCAGCGGACAGATTGTCGAGACGAGTTGCATGGCGAGTGGCAGCAGCCATTTTTCTGTCGAGCTGCTTGGCTGCCCGCAGGCAAGCACCGGGCAGACCTTCACGGTGAAAAACGTCAGTGCGGCAGGGCGGGGTGAGCCGCGCCAGCAAGTGTTCGTGAAAATGATTGCCGATACTCATGAACAGGAAAAATACTACGACCAGCGTCTGCTACTGACAGACAACAAGGGCCACCAGATAACGACCGGTAATTACGTCGTGACGATGACGCTGCCTTGATGGCTTGGAAAGAATGAATCTGCGCCCCTTGTTTCAAGGTTACTGACAAAAAGGGGCGTCACTAATGAGAATTGTCTGGTTCGTGCAGAACCGTCCCGCGCTTCAGGCTTGCCGCCACTTCCCTGCGTTGCAAAATTTCCCCTTCAACACTCTCTGAACCAGACCATGCGCCGCTGCCATGGGCTGTCGTCCAGGTGTGGCGATCGCTCGGCGATCCTTGCGTCATTTTGAGACAAGTCTCATTTCAGTCAGACGTGCCCTTGGCTATTTTCTTCAAAGGAAGAATGGAGCTGCCAAAGGTGTCCGATGTTTCTTGAAAATAACCGCAGTCGATCCTTGCGGATCCTGATCGCTGACAGCGACGTGCGCAGAGGCCAGTCGATCGAACAGCAGTTCAACAAGCTGGGCTGTCTCAGCGTATTGAACGTGTGTACCTATCGTGACTTGAGAGTCCTGACGTATTACTGCCCTCAACGGTTGAGCCTGGTCGTCGTCAATGCGCAGTTGCTCAGCGAGATGGCGATGGATCCGCTCGACTTTTTTGGGGAAAACCCGCTGATTCGTCATCTGCTGATTTTCAATCCCAGCGATGATCACCAGTGGTCGAAGACCTTCTTCAACCCGCATCCGCAGCGCTGGATGCGCCTGGTATCGAAAATCGATCTGCCGCGATTGGCAGATTTTCTGATGCTGGCCGACCCGGCGCTCAAGGAACTCGGGGAGCCGGCCTCAACCGATCCTTCGCTTTCCTCGTGCGCCAACCGCTAGCTGCGTCACCTTCCCGCGATGATCCACGCAGGCGCTGACGTGCTGCTGCCCGGCGCCTGCTTTGCTGCCCACTCGTTTGCCCCATTGTCTTGAATACACTCTAAGGTAAGGCATCATGCTGCTTCGTAAACTCAATCTCGCGCCGCGTTCGGCGCTGTGTTTTGGCTTGTTCTGTCTCATGATTATCGCGATCGGATTGATCGCCCTGCAGCAAGTCGATTTGCTCAACAAGGCAGAAACGTACGTCGAGACGACGATCGTGCCGAGTATCAAACTGCTCGGCCAACTGGACCGTGAGTTCGTCGAAATCAAAGGCAACAACGCCCGCTTGCGCAATCCCATCGAAACCCCCGAGCGCAAGGCGCAGGCCCTGATGGACATTCAGCAGTCCCGTCAGCTCATCAAGAAGCATCAGCGAGCGCTCATTGAGCTGCTGGCCACCGACGCTGGACGCGAGGCGTTCGAGGAATTTGCCAAAGCGCAAAAGGTCAATGATCTGGCGCAGGACCAGTACCTTCAAACCGTGGCGAACGGGCAGCTTGAAGCGGCCATTGCGTTGTCAAAGAATCAGATGCGTGCTGCCTCGGATGGCGTACAAGTCGCGCTCAAGAAGCTGATTGCACTCAACGAGATCGAAGCTTACGAAGCTGGCAAGCAGGCCGACAATGTCTACGAACACACGCTGTTGATTGTCAGTGTGTTCATTATCATTGCCATCGGTGCTTCTTTGGCTCTGGCCGTGTTGTATACCCGCAGCCTGACGGTACCCATTGCAGGCTCGCTAAGGGTGGCGGAATGCATCGCCGCCAATGATCTGAGCGAAACCATTGCGCTGGATGGCTCCGATGAGGCGGCGCAAATGCTGTCGTCATTGGCGGCGATGCAAACCAGTCTGCGCGATGCCCTGATCATGATCCGCGATTCGTCCACGCAGTTGGCGGAAACCTCGGAAGTCATGCACGGCGTCACGGAAGATATCTCGCGTATCACTCAGCGTCAGAGCCATGAAATCGAAATGGCCGCCACTGCCGTGACTGAAATGAGCGCAGCGGTGGAGCAGGTTGCAGACAATGCCGCATCGACCTCGCAACTGACGTCGGAATCCAGTGCCGCTGCCATTGCCGGTCGAACCCGGGTCAGTGAAACGGTCGCAGCAATCAATCTGATGGTCTCCAGTGTGCACAACACCTCGGCTGAGGTGCAGGCGCTATCGACCATGGCAAGCGATATCAGCAGCGTGCTGGACGTTATCCGAGAGGTTGCCGAACAAACCAATCTGCTTGCCTTGAACGCAGCGATCGAAGCGGCGCGGGCGGGGGAGGCGGGCCGTGGCTTTGCCGTGGTCGCGGACGAGGTCAGAGGGCTGGCCCAGCGTACGCAGAAATCGACCGAGGACATTGAATCGATGGTCAGCTCCATTCAGTCGGGCACCAGCCGTGCCGTGTCTTCAATGAGCCACACGCGGTCGCAGGCTGAAAGGACGCTCGAAATGGCCAATATCGCCGGCGAAGTGCTGACCGACATTACTGGCTCACTGGATCTCATCAACGAACGAAATCTGCTGATGGCGACCGCTGCCGAAGAGCAGGCTCAGGTTGCGCGGGAAGTGGATCGCAGCCTGATCAGCATTCGCGACCTGTCCTGTGAAACCGCAGAAGGATCGAAACAGACGGCTGTTGCATCGGCGGAGCTTTCGCAGCTAGCGGCGTCGCTGAACAGGTTGACCAAGGAATTCAAACTCTGATTGTGAGCGTAAAGCCCTGGTTGCCAGGGCTTTTTAATCAGTGCTTGATCGGTGAAGTGAGGTCTTGCGCATCCGGTTCATCATTTTGAGCTGGCGATGCGGTTTGTGCTGTCAGCTGTTCAATACAGGTGGCGAGTTGTCTTTCATAGCTTTCGAGCACCGCTTCGGCTTCAGCCTCACGCTCATCGCGTAAGCGGAAGAAATCGTCGCGACTGAGCTGGTCCGCGACGAGTCGAATATTTTGCTCGATGATTGCGCACAGTGAATCTTCATCCTCTAACGCGGCGCTGGTTTGGGCTGCGTGTTGACGGTTTTCAAGCTCGGCTTTAGCGGTCTCGGCAGCCTTCGCCTGTTCCTTGGCGCTAAGCAGGTCGGTTTCCAATGCCTGTTTTTGTTCTGCCAGGCGCTTCAGTTCTGCGCTCATCGACTGGATTGCATCGGCGCGTTGGGTGAGTTGGGCCTCCTGTTGTTGCACCACAGCCTTCAGTGGAAACAGTTCATTGAGTTGGTAGCCGGCGACCACAGTCATGGCGATCAGTGCCAGCGCAAGAATGGTCAGGCAGTAGATGGCGGCGTTGCTCTGGGGTTTTGAGCTATTGAGGGTATCGAGGACTCTCACGGAATCGTTTCTCCTATCAAGAGTAGACAGTGTAATAACGTCGATTCGCTGGGCCTTTAAGACGAGTCTTAAATTGTGCTCTATTTGCGTATGTCGATAACGGCTAACATTTGTTAAAGAATTCGCAGAAGGTTTCTTGTTTAAACCGACTATCTAAAGTTTCTTGTGGGTCCATGAGAATTGTCTTGTTTGCGAATAAATAAACTTTTTGCTCAAGCTCCTTTTTTTCATTATCGTCTGCTGCCGCTTTGGTGGCGTTACTGCTGATAGTTCACGCAATCGTCCGCCATTCAATTGTTTGCAAACACGGCGAGTTCAGAGAGATTGCTATGAAGTTTTCCCACGTTTTAATTGTCGGGTTTTTGTATTTACTGCCATTTAACGCAATGGCTGCAGTTTGCGAATTTTATCCCGACCATTCCAAGGGCAGTGTCAGGGTGGTTCTTCCAGCCACGATCTCGGTGCCTCGTGACACGCCCAACGGCACGGTTATCTATGAAAGCCCGATCGTGACCCTGGGCGCCATACCCAGCTCATTCAGGTGCTCTGCGGTACACAACGAAGGTGTACGCAATACTGTCGGCGTTACTCAGCCGGGCGCGGAGATTTTTCCTATCGGAAATACCGGAATCGGCTGGCAATGGGTCCGACCGCCATCGGGGAAAGCGTGGAAAGGCTTTCCAGGAACTACCGACACTGCTGGCGGTTGGGGTTGGAATGGTTCTGAGCACATCTTGCGTTTTGTAAAGACGGGAACTATTTCCGGCAGTGCGACGATACCCTCAGGCCAACTTGGGACCTTCGTCGCTGCAGAAATCGAGCCTCTAGCAATGAATACAAATGGCACGCGGATCGTCTCGCAGTCTTGTGAAACACCTGATGTGAAAGTGGATATGGGCAGCTACACCATGAGCGATTTTTTGCAGAACGGTGACTATGCGAAAGAAAAATACTTCTTTCTTGATATGAAAAACTGTCCTCCCGGAATCAATAACTTCAGGTACTCCTTTTCGCCCACTGCGGGCAGCCCTGCATGGAGCGCTGATACCGGCGTGGTACACCTCAACAGTAATTCCACTGCCAAAGGGCTGGCATTGCAAATGCGCTTCAGTGACCGGACGATACTCAAGCTGAACCAGAATTACATAATGAAAGCGCCAACATCGAGCGGCGGTAATGCATCCGTTTCCTTGCAAGCCCGCTTCGTGCGCATCGAGCCTTCCAATGCGCAAATGAAGCCGGGCGATGCCAATGCCGAAATTGCCTTTGTGGTCGAGTATCTATGAGCCCAACAGCTTCTTCACCTCAGCCACAATCACCGCAATATCAAAAGGCTTGGGCACCACGACATCAAAAAGATCCGAGCGCTGCATGCCGATATGCGCCTGCGCGCCACTCATCAGGATGATCGGCAGATGTTTGACGGAGGGCTGGGCACGCACGGCTTCGGCGAATTCGAGGCCGTCCATGACCGGCATCATGAAGTCAGTGATGACCAGGGCTGGACGTTCTCTTTCCAGCACTTCGAGAGCCTTCTTGCCATTGCTCGCGGTCACAGTCATGAAGCCCTCATCCTCAAGCGCAAAGCCAAGAATGTCAGCAATCAGATACTCGTCGTCGACTACCAGGATGGTGGTCATGTTATTTCAACCCGCTTGCAGACTTACGAAATTGAACCAGGCAATGACTCAGCTGTGACTGAAGGTTCATTTTTCAAAGCCTTTTCCAGGAACACATCTTGATCACGGACAACCACCTCGAACCGCGACGGGTTGTAGGAGCTATCACGTACCTTAAGAATGGAAAGCGTCCTGCGAAGTTCAGCGTGATTCTCAAAGAAACGCATGAGGATCAGGTTGTCGACAATACTGGACAGGTCAGAGTTCGGTGCGCTGACCTCGGAGCCGAACAAATCGCGCATTTCCCAAGAGGCAAACACCGTCACGCCTCTGGAGCGCAGTTCATTCATCAGCGCACTGAAAAAGTCGGTGATGCGTTCCGGGGTGGTTGAAACCCGCGTCATGCCGCTCAGGCTATCGATGAACAGGCGCTTGATGCCTTTCTCATCGACCAGGCTCAGCAGGCGCGCGCCGAGGCCGTCGAGCAAACCCTCCGTTGTTGGCTGCCAGGCAATGCTCAATGCACCGCTGTGTTCCATGTGTTCAATATCGATGCCCAGCGAATGGCCTTTCAGGCGCAGCCGCTGCGGGCTTTCATAAAAACCGAAATGCAGGCCCGGCTCTTGCGTTGTTGATTGCGCCAGAAACTTCAGACCCAGCGTGGTCTTGCCGATCCCGGAAGGCCCCATGACCAGCGTGACGCTGGAGCTGTGCAAGCCGCCACCGAAGATCTCGTCAAGAGAAGCAATTCCGCTTGGAATGCGCGTCATGTCCGCGCTGTCCGGGGCGGAAGGGCGCTTGTAGAGGCTTTCGAGACGCGGATAGACGACCAGGCCGTTATCGGTGATTTCGCACTCGTGAAGACCGGTCAGCGCGCTGCTGCCGCGGGTCTTGCGCAAATGAATGCGGCGCACCGAACGAGTGCCGAAGAGCTCTTCGCCCATTTCGATCACGCCGTCGACCATCGTGTGCTCGGGGCTGCCGTCGTCCAGGCGCGAGCTGGTCAGGAACAGCACGGTGCAGCCAGCGAACGCCGCATGGCCTTGCAGTTCGGAGATGAATTTTTTCGTGTCGATCGGCGAGTCGGCTTTGGAGCGTGCATTGAGCAGGCCGTCGACGACCATGACGGTCGCCTTCTGCCGAGTGATTTCGCGTCGCAGCAGCTTCACGACTTCATCGAGGCCTTCGTTTTCCAGCGTATCGAATGCGCTGACAAACTGAATTTCCGCGCCGACTCGCGAAGCGTCGAAAAAACTCATGGTCGACAGGAACTGGAACAGCCGGTCGTGGGACTCGGCCAGCAACGTGGCGACCAGCACACGGCCGCCGTTACGGGCATGGTGAAACCCGAGCTGGTTGGCAAGGATGGTTTTGCCGGAACCCGGGCGGCCTTGAATGATGTACGAAGCGCCGGCGACAAAGCCCCCCTGAAGCAGCGCGTCGAGCCCTTCGATCCCGCTTTGAAGGCGTTTTAGCTTTTCCACAATGCGACCCTGATCTGAATAAACAGGCTTGTTCAGCCGAATGAGTGAAATGCTAACGCCATTTCCGGTTGAGGGCCATAAAGGCTGGGGAAAAGTAGCGTTTTTGCAATGTGAACCTGGCGCGTGACTGCTCGGGATCAGGGGGTAGTGACAAGCCCGGCACAGGAAGATTCGATTTTTCGAAACCCGGAAGCCGATTACATCCATAGGCGCTGCTGCGGACCATGAGGGCAACGCTTGCCACTTTGCTTTCATGAAATCGTCACAAAACTGCTGCAGAGTTCGGGAGCCCGTAATCACTAGGTGTCATTTAATGAAAAGTTTAATGAAGTCTGCTGCGCTCGCCATTGCGGTATCTCTTTGTGCCACCTCGGCCTCCTTTGCAGCAGAAAATGTTCGCCTGACGGGGTCCGGAGCAAGTTTTCCGGCACCGATCTACCTGACCTGGTTCAAGGATTTCAGCAAGAAGTCCGATGGCGTCACTGTCGATTACCAATCCAAGGGCAGTGGCGCGGGCGTACAGGACTTCTTGAACAAAACCGTAGATTTCGCTGCCAGTGACTCGGCAATGAAAGACGAGGATATCGCCAAGGTCGCCGAAGGCGTGCAGTTGCTGCCAATGACCGCCGGGGAAATCGTGCTGGCCTATAACCTGCCGGGCAATCCCAAGGGCCTGAAGCTGCCACGCGACGTCTACTCCAACATTTTTCTGGGCAAGATCACGCGCTGGAACGATCCGCAGATCGTCGCAGCCAACCCGGACCTGAAACTCTCCGATACGCCAATCACCGTTGTCGTACGTGCAGATTCCAGCGGTACGACCGCGGTATTCACCAAGCATCTGGCAACCGTCAACGCCGAGTTCAAGCAGGCGTTGGGTGAGGGCAACACCGTCAACTGGCCGGCCAGTGACAAGTTCATCAAGTCGCCGAAAAACGATGGCGTAACGGCGACCGTGCGCCAGACCCCTGGAGCGATTGGTTACATCGAATATGGCTTCGCCAAGCTGGCCAAGGTCGACTTTGCCCAGTTGCAGAACAAGGCAGGCAATTACGTCGTGCCAAACGCCGAAAGCGGTGCCGAGGCCCTGGCGGCGGTGAAAATGCCGGAAAACCTGGTGGCCTGGCTGCCTGATCCGGACGGTGCCAAGTCCTATCCGATCACCTCTTATACCTGGATGATTTTCCGCAAGGACAATGGCAACCCGGCCAAGGCCAAGGCCATGCGTGAAATGGTCGAATACAGCCTGACCGAGGGGCAGAAGATTGCCGATTCGATGGGTTACATCCCGTTGCCGCAATCGGTCGTCGAACAGGTTCGCAAAGCGTCCGCCAACATTCAGTAACGCCGTGAGGTCTCTCTCGGCGTGTGCGTCTGCGCCACGCCGGGGGAGTTTTCCCCCTGTTCCGGACTTAGCCCATGAACAAACCTTTTGTCGTACCGGTTAATCCCGACTCTGCCTGCCAGCCACCCTCGACGAAGGATTTCCTGGTTGATCGCACCTTCCGCGCGCTGGCGCGCATCGGTGTGGTACTGATTCTGGCGCTGGTATTTGCACTGGTGTTCGAAGTCGGACGCAAGGCGCTTCCCGGTATGGAGAAGCACGGCTTCGATGTCCTTTTGGGCAGCGTGTGGGACGTCAACCAAGGCAAATACGGCATCCTGCCGGCCATCTGGGGCACGCTCTACAGCGCCTTCATCGCGTTGCTGATCGCCGGTGTTTTTGGCGTGAGCATGGCGATTTTCCTCACCCAGGATTTCCTGCCGACCAAGCTCGCTGCGCTGTTTCGTACCATCGTCGAACTGCTCGCGGCCATTCCCAGCGTGGTCTATGGCCTGTGGGGGATCTATGTGGTGATCCCGGCGATTCGGCCGCTGACGACCTGGTTGAACAGCGAACTGGGCTGGATACCCTTTTTCGGCACGTCCCTGAGCGGCCCAGGCTTGCTGCCCGCAGCGCTGGTACTGGCGATCATGATTCTGCCGACCATTGCCGCCGTGTCGCAGGACGCGCTGACGGCTGTGCCGATGAAAACCAAACAGGCCGCGTACGGCATGGGCACTACCCATTGGGAAGCGATTCTCAAAGTGATGGTGCCTTCGGCTGCCACCGGCATTTTCGGCTCGCTGGTGCTGGGCCTGGGGCGCGCGCTGGGTGAAACGATGGCGCTGGCCATGCTGGTCGGCAATGCCAACAACATTTCCCTCTCGCTGTTTGCACCGGCCAACACGCTTGCCGCTCTGCTGGCGCTGAACTTCCCCGAAGCCGGGCCGAACGAGATCGAGGTGTTGATGTATGCCGCCCTCGTGCTGATGTTGATTACGCTGATCGTGAACATTTTCGGCTCGATGATCATGATGTACGCCCAACGGGGTAACAAGTGATGACTGATCTGACCGCAGCAACAGACCTGACGGCGCCAACCGGTGCGATGCCCAGCTTGCAACGCAGGTTCGAAGGCCGCGCGCTGCGCAGCCTGATCCTGACCACCCTGGTCTGGGCAGGTGCTTTGCTGGCCAGCGTGCCGCTGATTTCCGTGCTCTACATGCTGATCACTCGTGGTGGCGCGCGCCTGAACCTGGAAGTCTTTACCGAACTGCCGCCGACTGGCTTCGAGATGGGCGGCGGTTTCGGCAATGCGATGGCAGGTACTTTCGTAATGGTCGGTATCGCGGCGGCGATCGCGGTGCCGGTCGGGATCATGGCGGCCATTTTCCTGGCTGAACTGGGGCCGGACAGCAAGCTGGGCAACGCCGCGCGTTTTGCCGCCAAGATGCTCACGGGCCTGCCGTCGATCCTGGCGGGGGTGTTTGCCTACGCTTTGGTAGTAATGACCACCGGCACCTATTCGGCACCGGCAGGTGGCGTGGCGCTCGCCGTCCTGATGCTGCCTATCGTGGTGCTGACCGCCGAAGAGTCGATGCGGATGGTGCCCAAGATCATGAAAGATGCTGCTTATGGCATGGGCTGCACCCGCTCGCAGGTCATCTGGAAAATCATCTTGCCGACCGGCATGCCGGCGATCCTGACTGGCGTGATGCTCGCCGTGGCGCGTGCCGCAGGCGAGACGGCACCGTTGTTGTTTACCGCGCTCTTCAGCAACTACTGGATCTACCACCAGGGCAATCTCGACGTCATGAACCCGACTGCCTCGCTGGCGGTGCTGATCTACAACTTCTCCGGCATGCCATTCGATAACCAGCTCGAGCTCGCATGGGCGGCCTCGTTGGTGCTGGTGATGATCGTGCTGTTCGTGAACATCATCAGCCGGATTTTCGGCAAGCCCAAGTATTAAGAACGGGAGCATCTGATTTTGAACGTATCCACTGCGCAAATAGCCGCTCCGTTTGTCACCCAGGCGCCTGTAGTCATGGACTGCAAACTGGACAAGATTTTCTACGGCAACTTCATGGCAGTACGTGACAGTCACGTGCCCATCGAGAAAAACAAGATCACCGGATTCATCGGTCCCTCAGGCTGCGGCAAAAGCACCGTGCTGCGCAGCCTCAACCGAATGAACGATCTGGTGAAGGGCTTTCGTTTCGAGGGCCATGTGCATTTCCTCGGGCAGGACGTCTACGGCAAGGGTGTCGATCCGGTGGTCGTACGCCGCTACATCGGCATGGTGTTTCAACAGCCCAACCCGTTCTCGATGAGCATCTTCGACAACGTGGCGTTTGGTCTTCGCCTCAATCGGTACAAGGGCGATATCGGCGACCGCGTCAAGCATGCGCTGCAAGGCGCCGCGCTGTGGGACGAAGTCAAGGACAAGCTCAAGGTCAGCGGCCTGTCGCTCTCCGGTGGCCAGCAACAACGCCTGTGTATCGCCCGGGCAATCGCCACTGAGCCGGAAGTCCTGCTGCTGGATGAGCCTTGTTCGGCACTGGACCCGATCGCCACCCGACGCGTCGAAGAATTGATGGTCGAGTTGAAGAAGGACTACACCATCGCACTGGTGACCCACAACATGCAGCAAGCCATCCGTGTTGCTGACACCACGGCGTTTTTCTCGGTGGATATTTCCCAGGGCACACGCACCGGCTATCTGGTCGAGATGGGCCCGACGGCGCAGATCTTCGACAACCCGCGTGAACAGATGACCGGCGATTACATCAGCGGCAAGTTCAGCTAAGTCACAGCACCGGTCACGGCCGCCTACCTGCACGAGCCAAATGGATTTGGCGGGCACCGGTGGACATTTACCAAGCGTTTCCAAGGAGCTCCAATGCCTGCCAAGCATCGTCTTGATTTGCCTGCGATTGAACGTGCACTGCGGGAAGTGCAGAGCCGTTTCGCCGAGCTCAGCCGACACTTCACCGAGGCCCGAGACCCGTTGACTGATGAAGTGCTGCACAACGTGCTTGAAGGCTATGCGTTGGTTGACGAATATGTTGCCCGCGGCGTTGACCTGTTCGATCTGCAGCAAGTGAACCTGATGCTGGAGATCAATGCCACGGTGCTTTGTGGCCGGGATCCGGCGCGCCGGCTGGAATACGCCCAGCATCTGGCAGCCACCGAGGCGCATTTCTTCAACAACGTCGAGGGCGGCATCAAGGACTTGTACAACTGGTATTGCGCGTATCGCAGTGAGTCAGTCTGGAAGCGTGCAGCGGGTGTCTATGTGCGCATTCTGAGCAAGCCGCAGCTGTTTATTGAAGGCAATAACCGCAGTGGCTCGCTGATTGTCAGCTACTTGCTCATGCGGGCAGGGCTGCCTCCATTCGTGTTGACCCTGGAAAACGCCGAGGGCTATTTCAACCCGTCCTCGGTCATCCGCAACTCCGCCAAGCATGGCGTCAAGGCGTTGTACGAATTGCCCAAGATCAAGAAAAAATATGCAGCATTTTTAGAAGATCAGGCGCCCGATCCAATGAAGTTCTTTCTCAAAGGCAAGCCTTTGCCTGTCTCTCAGGGTGGCCATCGATGAGCTGGGCTCCAGCATTTGCCAGACTGAAAACCTTCGGCAGCCGGGCAGGACAGGCTATCCGCTGCGCTTTGCCGCAGTTGTTCGAACGTCAGCGTATACGGATTTCGTTCGATATCGATGACACGCTCGCTTGCCAGCTCCACCACTGCGCAGTCGAGAGCAGTCGACTACCGGCCTGTATCCATCGCTGGTTGGGTGAGCCGTTGCGGATGGGCACACGATCGCTGATCCGAGAGCTACGTCGCCAGGATTGCAGTGTCTGGGTCTACACCTCATCCGGGCGTACGCCGTCCTATATCAGGCGCTGGTTGGCGCTGTACGGTATCCGCGTCGACGGCGTGGTCAACAGCGTGCTGCACAACCGTGCCCTGACGGCGCACGGGATGTCGAATGCGCCTTCCAAGTATCCGCCAGCATTCGACATCGACTTGCATGTCGATGATTCGGAGGGTGTGCAGATTGAAGGCAAGGATCATGGCTTCCGGGTAGTCGTGGTGCATCCCGAGGATGATCGCTGGGCGCAGAAAGTGCTGGATTCGGTGGCCAAGGTCCAGGCGCAGCTCGCTTGGCAGCAAATGCGCAGACCTCAGGCGCCGGTGCAACAGCGTGCGGAGGTTGTCTTTGAGTCGCTTGGCTGAGCGAGTACGCATTGGCTATCTGGACAGCAGCGCTTGTTATCGCTCTACGGCGACGCATTTGATCTCCACGAGAAGGCCAGGTCGAGCTAACTCACTGACACCAATGCAGGTCCACGTGCAAGTGCTTCTCGGAAAGACTTTATCCTTCACACGTCTGAAAATTGGCATGTGGCGGTGCATATCGACGTGATAAGTCGTCATTTCCACGACATCTTCAAATTTACAGCCACCTGCCTCCAAGACGACCCGGAGATTGTCCCATGCTGCTAAAAACTGCTGCTCAGGTTCTTCAATGACGGATAATTCCGGCGTCCTGCCTACCTGACCCGCGCAGTAGAGAGTTTTTCCGACCTTTACTGCTGGTGCATAACCAGCACGCTCGTAGATCAATCTCATGCCATCTGGAACAATTATCAGACGATCAGTCATGGTTGCGCAGCCCCAAGTTAGAACGGTTACGAAAGCTAACTCAGGGGCCAGAGCCGCGTCCACTCAGTTCACTTCTCATCTATTAATCAACCCACAGGTGCTTTTAGCCGCTGCTGAGTCTTTTTGAACTCATTACCTAATGTGGCTACCTCGATCGATGCAAAAGGCGCGAGCCGGGGGCGTTACTGATCAGAAGCATTTCGATGGTTGGTTCGCTACTAGGCTGGCTCGTCAGTTCGTGTCGTCATCACCTTGAAATATATCTGCGTAAAGTCGCGCGACTGTAGGGGTAAGGTTATGACCGGTAGGAATGAGAAAGTCGGCGTGTGGTGCGAGCCGTTTTACGTAGATGACTTCGTAAACCCTGCGCACGATTCCAGGTGCTGTTTCTTCCCGGTCCAGGCCAGGCATTATCCCTACCGCTTTGTAACCGGCTTGCTCCAGTGCTTGTTGCATATACGGCGTGCGGGTTGTTGCCATGCCATAGATCAGCCCCGCGCCCATGAACGTGCCGATTTTTTCTCCCAGGTCCTGGGCCGCAACGGCCAGTCTGGCTTGTCTGTGCGGTTTGGCCACCGCGCCGACCCGCCCGAAAATAACGTCAGCACCGTCAATTTTTTCCCACGTGGCGATAGCGACAATCTCATCGTTCTGGCGGACGACGGTAGCGAATATGCCTCGATCCGGATCGTCTTCGAGCACCACGTTGTCTGCGTAGTACTGCTGGTCCAGAAACGGGCTTGCCATCCCCACCGAAATGGAGGGAAACCATGTCCGGAAAAAATCTGTCGCGACATTGATCTCCTCACGTTTCAGGTAATCCCAACTGTAGCCATAGGGTAACTCGGTGAAGCTGCGAATTTGCTCGATCGTTGGCCATTTCATGCGGTTCTGCTCGTTTGTCTGATTGCTTCGATTAGTGGCGCCGGGGTCAGGCCCGAGGGGTAAAGTTATTGGGGTGTCGGGGCATGCCTGGCGGCGATCTGCCTGTGGCGCTCGACCACTTCGCCAATGACCAACTGCATCAGCCTCTGCACGATGGCCGTATCCAGCTCAGCCTCCTGAGCAAGTGCTGCCAGACGCTGGTATTGCTGCTGCTCTCTGGCCTCGTCTACCGCAGGCAACTGATATCGGGCTTTGAGCAATCCGACCTCATCGGTACAGCGAAACCGTTCCGCGAGCAGATGGATGAGCGCGGCGTCGATATTGTCGATGGTTTTCCTGAATGTTGAGAGTTGACGCGCGATGTCGGAGTTTTCCATGAATGACCTCGTGACAGGTGTTCGAAAGAGCTTCTCAATGATTCGTCTGCTGAGCGAAAACCGACCAGTCCTTGTCGCCATCCCCCCTGGCTACCGCCGACTTCATTTTCAATCGAACGGCATCCGCCGCTGGCAACTCCAGCCCTTTGAGGCGACCCGCATCGATCGCCAGATTCATATCCTTGAGGCCTAGCGACAGTTTGAATCCCGGTTCAAAATTGCTGCTGACGATGTTCTGCCCATAACGTTGATAACTGGGGCAGGCGAACAGGGTCTGGGTCATGAGCTTGATGAAAATCGAAGGGCTCAGTCCGTGGCGTTGAACGAGTCCGCTGGCTTCGCCCAGAGACTGGATGGCTTGGGTGATCATCATGTTGCCGGCGATTTTCGCGATACAGGCCTGTTCAGGTTGATCGCCCAGATACCAGGTTTTTTTCCCGAGCAGGTCGAGCAGCGGTTGGACGGTCGAGACAGCGGCCTGCGATCCGGCCGCCAGGATATTCAACTCGCCCTTGGCCGCCACGGCGGGCACGCCGAAAACCGGCGCCGCGATCAATGGCATGCCGACGGCTTCATGTTCTCGCTGCAACTCCAACATCAGCGAAGGCGACAAGGTCGACATCACGACATGCACGCAAGCTTTGTCTGCAGTTTCCAGAACAGCGCTGGAGAGCAGCACTTGCCTGACGGCGGCATCATCGGCCAGAAGAGTGATGACTACCTCTTGCTGGAACGCCGAGGCCGGCGTTTCGATAACGCTGATGCCTTCGAGATCCTTGAACGCCGCGTGACTGCGGTTCCATGCCGAGACGTGATGGCCAGCGCGGACGAGCAGTGGAATGATCGCTCTGCCCATGCTTCCCACTCCGATAAAACCAATCTTCATTTGCAGTCTCCGGTTGGTATTCGACGACGGTGAATGCAGACAAGTATGTCGGGCACGGGATTGCTACGGCACTGCCATTGCTGCACTCTCACTGTTCATTTTTGTACGGGGGCAGAGCATGGACTGGAGTGATGTGCGGGTCTTTCTCGCGATTGCCCGCAGCGGGTCATTGGGGGCTGCCGCCAAACTGTTGGGGGTCAGCCATCCGACCGTGGGGCGGCGCTTGCAGGTGCTGGAACAGTTCAGTGGCCAACCCGTTTTCCTGCGTACCAACCAAGGTCTCGTGTTGACCGACAGCGGGGAGAAGCTCCTCAGCCTCGCGCAGGAAATGGAGCAAAGTGCGTTGGCCATCGAAAGGCGCCTCGCGGGGGACAGCGCACAGCCCGAAGGTGTGCTGCGCATTTCCTGCGCTGACTGGTTCGCCTGTTATGTCCTGGCCCCGGTGCTGAGTGAACTGGGCCGGCGTTATCCATTGATCGTGCCCGAGGTCATTGCCGGGCATCGATTGTTTGATCTGGCTCGCCGCGACGCCGACATCGCGTTTCGAATCGTTCCGTTCACCGAACCCGATATCGTGCACCGCAAGCTGATCTCCCTGACTTACGGGTTATACGCAGCCGTTGGATCTGCTGACCCTGAGCCACAGGGCGCCGGGCTGGGTCTGATCACCATGAGTGTTGCCCAGTCTCATTATCCCGATGTGCAGTGGCTGCAGCAGCGTTACCCTCTGGCGCGTACCGTGTTTACCAGTAGCAGCCGCACAGTCCAGGCGCAAATGTGTGCGCAGGGGCAGGGCGTCGCGGTATTGCCCCGCGCTTTGGGCGACCAGTTGACGGCGCTGCGTCTGATCGATTCAGATGAACCGCCACCAGGCCGCGACATTTGGATGGGCTACCACCAGGACATGCGCCAGATGGACAGTCTGCGCGCGCTTGCCGACCTGGCCTCCGTCATGATTGGCACTCAGGCAGGCGGTTGATTCACTCTGCCGGCTGCATGGCCGCCGTTTGCAGCTCTGCAGCAGATTGGCGCGCCAGACTCAGGCTCAGTCCTGCGCCTACGGCCAGACAGGCAGCGATGCACAGTATGGCGACGGTGAAGGCGTGGGTGATGGCCGCCGCGTCCGTGTCCTTGCCCAGAAGCGTGTAAAAAATGCCACCGATGATCGCCACGCTCAGTGCCGTGCTGATTTGCAGGGTGGAACTGGTGATGCCCGCAATCATGCCGGAATACGCCGGTGCCACGCGTCCAGTGATCATGCGCATCAATGTCGGAAGGGCAAGTCCTTGTCCGAAGCCGATCAGAAAGAGAATCACGGCAAGGGACAGCGCAGTGGGCGTGACGGCCGTCGGTGTGTGCGCCACGAGCCAGGCCAATAGCACGAACCCCAGCACTTCGAGTGCCATTCCGAAGGGATTCACATAAGACCCCAGCAAACGCCGGAATAGATGGGTGGCGAGCGGCCCCAGCAAGAAACCAGCGCCGAATGGCAGAAAGACCAGACCTGCACTGAGCGGGCTCGTATGCAGCGCTCCCTGTAAATAGATGGAAAACAGCAGGAAGAACACGCCGATCGCGTAAAAAGTCAGCGCCACCAGCAATGCCCGGCCCAGCCCGGGCGCACGCAGTGCAGCAGGGTTCAGCAACGGCGCGCCTTGCGCTTGATACAAGCGGGCTTCGTAGCGCCAGAACAGCCAGGCCAGCAGTGGCACCGCCGCCAGCGACAGCCAGGCCCACCACGGCCAGCCCGCTTCACGTCCCTCGATCAGTGGAACGATCAGCGCCGCAAGCGTCACCATCGACAACAGCGTTCCACCCAGATCCAGCTTGCTGGTCTGGGGTGCGCGGGTTTCCTTGACCACGGGGATGGCGATCAGAATGACCAGCAACGCAATCGGTAGATTCACCAGAAATATCGACCGCCAGCCCAGGTTCATCAGGTTGAGCGAGATCAGAATCCCGCCAAGTGCCTGGCCGACTACCGACGCCAAACCAAACACCGCACCGTACAGGCTCAACGCCAAGGGTTTTTCCGACTCAGGGAATATCGCCTGCACTGAAGCGAGTGCCTGCGGCGCCATGACAGCGGCCGTCACGCCTTGCAGCGAGCGTCCGGCGATCAACACCCAGGGTGACTCGGCGACACCGCAGATCAGTGAGGCGACGGCAAAGCCAATCAGGCCAACGAAGAACATTCTCATGCGGCCAAAGATGTCGCCAAGCCTTCCGCCGGTGATCAGTGTCACGGCATACAGCGCCGCGTAAGAAGAGATGATCAACTGTTCGGCAGAGGAGGCCGTGCCCAGCGATTGCTGAATCGAAGGCAGCGCTACGTTCACGATGAAGAAATCCAGCGGCGGCAAGAATGCACCGACCAACAGGATGGCGAACATCAGCCAGCGCCGCTGTTCCGGAAGGGCTACTATTTTCTCAGGCATAAGGTCTCCTTTCTGAAACCCTTCGGCTCCAGAATATTTTCGATTGCGAGTCATGCTTTGAATAAGCTGAGTTCAATCTAAACGATCAAACCCTGGCTGACGCCTCACATAAATGAACGTCCAATGTTCATTTATGGCAGTGCCGCTGCGCCCCTGCCTCCTCGCAAAATGGCCGCACTGTGGTTCCAGTCGAGCCACACAACCGAAATCGAGGAGTCAGTTATGTCAGGTAAATTCGCTGATCAGGTCGCAGTCGTCACCGGCGCGTCCACCGGGATCGGATTTGCGATTGCACAGGGTTTGATTGCCGAGGGCGCCAGGCGCGTTTACATCACCGGGCGTTCTGCAGCCACGCTGGAGGCTGCGGTGGCCAAGCTTGGCGACAGGGCGGTCGCGGTCATTTCCGATGTCGCGCGCCAGGTTGATCTGGACGAGCTCAAGGCGACGATTGAGGCGCACGACGATCAACTGGACTCAGTGTTTGCCAATGCGGGTATTTGTGAAAAGAACCCGCTGGGCGAGACCACCGAGGCCGCCTATTTCAACATGTTCGACATCAACGTAAAGGGAGTCTTTTTTACTGTACAGACGTTGATGCCATTGTTGAAAAATGGCGCTTCGATCGTACTGACGGCCTCTATCTGTTCCAGCAATGGCATGGAAGGACTGAGCCTCTACAACGCCTCCAAAGCCGCGGTACGTTCCTTTGCCAGGACGTGGGCCAACGAACTCAAAGGTCGCAAGATCAGAGCGAATGTCCTGAGCCCTGGCTTCACCCGCACACCGCTGATGGATAACGGCTTGAAGATGAGCGAAAGCGACGTCGCCGCGCTGCGTCAGCACGTCGAGCAGATCACGCCATTGGGGTACATGGCCGAGCCTGAGGAAATCGCCTCGTCGGCGCTGTTTCTTGCGTCTGCCGATGCGAAATATGTCAACGGTGTGGAGTTGATGGTCGACGGCGGCCTGTCGCAGATCTGACCACGTGCTCAACCGTAGCGCAGCCCTCGCGCAGGGCTGCCTTCCTCGCTTATGCGCAGCCCCTGCAGGAAACCTCATCATGAACAATGAACAACTGACAGCCCGACTGGACGCCCTGGAAAGTCGCGCCGCCATCGAGTCGCTGATCAGCGCCTACGCCAATGCTTTCGACCGCATCGACGCCTCGCTTCTTAGCTCAATCTGGCACGAAGAGTCGACACTGGATCTACCGGGTTTTGGCCAGGCTGGAAACCGTGACGAAATCCTGGCGATGGCGCAAAACAGCTGGCGCCAGATGCCCCATATGCACCACTGGATGGCCAACCCGCTGATTGAAATCGAGGGTGACAGCGCAGTGGGCACGGTAGCTGCGGATTGCCTGTTTCATGACATTGAAAAAGGCCCGGTGCAAGTCAGCGGTCTTTACCACGACAGGTTTGAACGGCGGGACGGAAAGTGGGCGTTCCTGTCACGTCGTTTTGAACTGCACTTCCTGACGCCGTTAAAAGATTGGGTACCCGCAGCGGGCGAAGAACAGTTTGCAGCGGTCGAGCAGCTCAAGGGAACGACAGCGAAAAACGAATAGTCCCGGCCCTTGGCTGTTCGACACCCACGTGGCCGCCATGCAGTTGCATGATGGCCACGACAATGGCGAGGCCAAGCCCGTAGGAGTCGGAATTCTGGTGCCGAGACGCATCGCCACGGTAAAAGCGGTCGAAGAGTTTGCCCAGGGTTTCGTCGCCCAGCACCGGCCCTTGGTTCTCCACTTCAATCCGGGCACCTCCGTGGGTTTCCAATACCCGTATCAGAATCTCGGTGCCCTCGTAAGCGTAGCGAACAGCGTTCGCCACCAGGTTGCTCAACGCTCTGCGCAGCAGCAAGGGGTCAGCGAGCACGATACCATCGCCCGTTATTTGGAAGCTCATTCGCCGCTCTTCAGCCAAGCCCTCAAAATACTCAGCGATGCGCTGTGATTCGTCATGCAGCGACAGTTGCTGGCGCTCCACTACGGCTTGCGCTTCATCGGCGCGCGCCAGAAACAGAATGCTTTCGACGATGCGCGAGATCCGTTCGAGTTCTTCAAGGTTCGAAGCGATCAGCGCTTGATATTCGTCCTCGCTACGGCGTTGGCGTAGGGCAACCTGACAATGTCCCATCAACGACCCGACCGGCGTGCGGATTTCATGGGCAAGGTCGGCGGAAAATTGCGTCAGTCGCTGATAACCCTGAGCAAGACGATCAAGCATCGCGTTATAGGCGTCACTCAGCTGTTGCAATTCAACCGGCGTATCGGCGCTGTCCATGCGGCTGTGCAGACGCTCAGGCGTTATGGCTGCGGCATGGGCGGCCATTTTGCGCAGCGGACGCAGCCCGCGACGCAATGACAGATAACCCAGCAACGCGGTTGCCAGAAAGGCAAGGGCCACGGCCAGGTAGATGCGCTCGCGATACGCTGCAAGCATCGCCATTTCCTTGCCCATAAGGTGTGCGGCCGTCAGTCGGACTACACGGCCACCCGACGTCGTGACTACGGAGGCGGCGCGCAGCCTTGTTCCCGAGTCGGTCACGCCGCTGCGCAGATCACTGACGCTCAGCTTTGTGTCCTGGCCGATCACCGGCAGTTCAGGCAACGTGACGTTGAGTGGATTGACCTGGATGACCGGTGGCTGCCCCGGCTCTTCAATGATGAAGATGTCGTCTTCGCTGTCGAGCATGTTCTTGAAAATCTGCGGGCTGTCGCGCAGCTTTTCGATGGCGAGTTCGTAATGCAGGAGCTTGCGAAAATGCTCCAGACGGCCCATCACCGCGTGATCGCTGTAGATCAATACCGAGGCTTTCATCGTCTGATACAGATAGAAGCCCGCGCCGGCCACGGCCAGCATCGCGACCATGGCAAACGCCACGGTCGATCGCAGCGTCAGCGAGGGTTGGCGTCGGGACCGCATGGCCTCACCTCGCAGACATAGCCGATACCGCGAATGGTATGGATCAGCTTGATCGGGTAGGGCTGGTCGACCTTGTTGCGCAGGCGCTTGACAGCGACGTCCACCACGTTGGTATCGCTGTCGAAATTCATGTCCCAGACTTCCGAAGCGATTTGTGTCCTTGACAACACATCGCCGGCTCGACGCAGAAACAGATGGAGCAGGGCGAACTCCTTGTTGGTCAGCACGATCACCTGTTGTTGGCGGGTCACGCGGCGCCGGACCAGATCCAGTTCGAGATCGGCAAGGTGGAAATGGTCGGCTTCGCGCACGACACCGCGGCGCAGAATAGTGCGGATGCGCAACAGCAGTTCGGTAAACGAAAAAGGTTTGATCAGGTAATCATCGGCGCCCAGTTCCAGACCGCGAATGCGGTCTTGCAACTGGTCGCGCGCGGTAAGGAACAGCACGGGTACGTCTTGTCTGGCGCGCAACAGCTCGATGATCTGAAACCCGTCAATCCCGGGCAACATCACGTCCAGCACGATCAGGTCATAGGTCGTATGCAAGGCCATGTGCAGGCCGTCGGCGCCATGCTGGGTCCAGTCGACGTTGTAACCGGACTCACCGAGCCCCTTTTTCAGGTACTCACCTGTTTTGGTGTCATCTTCGATCAGCAGGATATGCATCGTCAGGCGCGCTCGGGTTTCTTCATGACGGGATTCAGTCCGCGACATCGGTATCTCGGCTGTGCAGTGTAACGGGATGAGCGGGCGCAGTCGGTTACATTTCTGTCATTCATGGTCAGGGTTGGCGAATGACAAAAATGTCATTCGACGGTCATCGTGACGTCCCGGTCTGCGGTTGAGGATGGCGACACATCAACCCATGAGGAATCGTCGCCATGCAACTCAAAAACGCCCTGTCTACCACGTTCGGTTTGGTGATGCTCAGCGCTGCCGTCATTGCCACCGCCGCCGACATGCCGGTCATCAAACCACTGCGCGGTACGGTGGAAAGCGTCAGCAACAACACGCTGACCTTCACTGTCCGCTCTGGCGCCCAGCAGACGATCGGACTGACTGACAAGACCGGTATCAGCCGGGTATCGAAGGCCAATATCGACTCGATCAAATCCGACAGCTTCATCGGCTCGGCGGCCATCCCGCAGGCCAACGGAACCTTGAAGGCGCTTGAGGTCACGGTATTCGATGCCAGGCTCAAGGGCAGCGGCGAAGGTCATTACGGTTGGCAGAACGCAGACGGTAGCACTGGCACCATGACCAACGGCACCGTGGGCAAACTGTCCAAAACCGACGGCCGCACGTTGACCGTCAACTACCAGGGCGGCGAGAAACAAATCGTCGTGCCGGATGACGTGCCTATCGCCTACGTCGAGCCAGGCAAAGCCGATGAGCTGGTTAAAGGAACGAAAATCGTCGTGTTCCCCGCTGCAGATGGCACCGCACGCGGCATTGCAGTCGGCAAGGATGGCTTCCAGCCACCGATGTAATCATCTGAGAAAGCTTGAGCGTTGCCGTCTGGCAACGCTCCGCTAAACGGAAGGCTTGCAAGGGGAAACACGTGAGACAGAAAAAGCTGCATCCCTGGCCGGTTCGCCTCACCCACTGGCTCAACGCTGCCTGCATGGTCTGCATGTTCATGAGCGGCTGGGCCATTTACAACGCCTCGCCACTGTTCGGCTTCAGATTTGCGGCGGCGCTGACCGTGGGCGGATGGCTGGGCGGGGCGCTGGCCTGGCACTTCGCATTCATGTGGCTGCTGCTGATCAACGGCGCAATCTATGTGCTGTACGGGTTGGCCAGTCGCCATTTCAAACGTGAACTGCTGCCCATCGGCATTGCCGCATTGAAGCATGATCTGACCGATGCCTTGCGCTTTCGGCTGGTGCATGAAAAGGGTGTCTATAACGCAGTACAGCGCCTGATGTACTGGATCGTGCTGGCGGCAGGTGTACTGATCGTGATCTCGGGTGTAGCGATCTGGAAACCGGTTCAACTTCAAGAGCTGGTCGAGTTACTGGGCGGCTATGACGTTGCTCGTTACGTACATTTTGCGGCCATGGCGATGATTGCAGCGTTTGTGGTGATTCACCTGGTCTTGGTGATTCTGGTACCAAAAACCCTGTTGCCAATGATCACGGGTGGAGTGCGGACGCCTGATAACGAGAAAAATGGGTCATGACTGAATTTACAAAAATAATGCGTCAGCGCGTCAGGATTGAACCTGCGCAACAGCTTGAACTGGAAAACATTCAGCGCCGGAATTTTCTTCGGGCCGGCCTCACGGTGGGCGCGATGTCGATGCTGACCGGTTGCAACCTGCAGGACGGCGATCAGGTCGACAAAGTGCTTTGGGCCATGTCGCGTTGGAACGACCGGGTCCAGGCGTGGCTGTTCAGTGGACGGAAACTGGCGCCGACCTTCGCCCGCGCGCAGATCACAAAGCCGTTTCCGTTCAACGCTTTCTATGGTCAGGACGATATCCCTGAAGTAGACCTGACCAGTTACTCGCTCGCCGTCTCCGGCCGGATCAGGGACAAGGCGCCGTGGACACTCGAAAGCTTGCGCAAGCTACCGCAACGCAGCGATATCACTCGGCTGATCTGTGTTGAGGGCTGGAGCGCGATCGGGCAATGGGGAGGTGTACCGCTGAAAACCTTCCTGGAAAACATCGGCGCCGACACCACAGCGAAATTTGTCGGTTTCAAATGTGCCGATCGTTACTACTCCAGTCTGGACATGCCGACTGCCTTGCACCCGCAGACGCTGTTGGCACTGGATTACGCTAACGTGGCGCTGCCGCCCGAGTACGGCTATCCGCTGAGGGTTCGGGTCCCCACCAAACTGGGCTTCAAAAACCCCAAGCATGTTGTCGAGATTTTCGTCAGCAACGACAACCCGGGCGGGTATTGGGAAGACCAGGGCTACAACTGGTTCAGCGGGATCTGATGAAGCAAAGAACGGAACTGTCACGCCAGGAACACTGGCGAGATTTATGACACCAAGCGTGATATGAGGCATGCCGATGACCGGTATTTCTGCAGTACCGCCAGCACCATCCGTCTTGCCGACATCAGAACCCAGGATGCGGGCAACTGGTGATGGAGCAGATTTCCAATCTCTCTTGCAGGCTCAGTCCAGTCCACCTTTACAACAGTCGGATAAAGCTCGCACTCGGATGCTCTTTGATAATCTTGCCGCATGTACCTTCAATGGCGAAAAAAGGGCTATCTGCTTTGATGTTATCGGCACAGGGGGACTGAATGCGTTCGCCATTGCAGTGGCTCTCTCGCCGCTAACCGTCACCTGGGTACCGACCGAGATTGTTCGAGCGCCACTGCGTTCGCCTGGAATACGGACTTTTCGCCGTCGCAATCCCTCTTCAGCCGAGAGCTCCTTCGTCAACCGGTCAAATTCGGAGGATAGGGGTTACGATTAGACGGGCCTCGAAAGCTTGCTCGCCTTAGGCCAGTATTATTAAGGGAGAAGCAGATACCGCCAATTCTCACCTGTAGCGTTGAATGGTCTTTCGGTCGCCTAAAGTAGAAAGCCCGATGGCTTCTCTATCGTGGGTGGTGTTATGAGGCAGCGTCGACTTACAGCCTATTTTTCCACCCCGCTGTCATCCCCCGTTTATTCTGAGCATCAGAGAGTTATAGCCCGCCATCAGGGCTACTTTTGGCCGAAGGTAGTCGTTCGTGAACGGCTGCTTTCGGCCAAAAGCAGACATTGATAATGGTGTAGATCAGCTGCTGGAGGTTGTCGGCCACCAATGAAAAAATCGCAACCAATACTAGATTGACCGCAGAGTCCCCTAACTCTTGCAGCGGAGAGCATTGACTACCAATGCAAAGGCTGGCAAGGACTGCCTCCGGCTCGGGTAGTAGAGGTGATATCCGGGAAAAGTTGGTGACCAGTCTTCAAGAACACGGATTAACCGACCATCCTTGACATGTGCCTGGACAAGATCCTCCGGTGCGTATACCAACCCGCATCCTTCCAGAGCGGCGGTCATTATTTGGGGTGAGGTGCTAAAGATCATCTGGCCAGACACCTGAACATGTAGCGCCTTGCCGGCCTTGGAAAACTCCCAGGCATACAAACCACCATGAGTGGGCAAACGCAGGTTCACGCAGTTATGAGTTGTCAGATCTTGGGGAGTCTGTGGTTTTACACGATGAGCAAAGTAACTCGGCGCTCCCACCACAGCCATTCGAAAGTCAGGGGAAATCCTGACTGCGATCATGTCCTTTGCCACTTGATCGCCTATACGCACACCGGCGTCGAAGCGTTCAGCGACGATATCGACTAACTTGTAGCCGATGTTGATCTCTAGAGTCAGATCGGGATATTCCGGCAGCAACCTAGAGAGTTTCGGCCAGAGAATGGTAGATGCCGCATGGTCGGGCGAGGTGATCCGGATAGTTCCGCCCGGCTTGTCACGCAGCTCTCCCAACGCCGCAATTTCGGCTTCTATCCCCTCGTAGTAAGGCACAAGGCTCACAAGCAATCGCTCGCCGGCTTCGGTCGGCGACGCGCCGCGTGTGGTGCGGGCCAGCAAGCGGATACCAAGACGTTCCTCAAGACTGCGGATGCTATGGCTAATAGCTGATTGGGACACACCCAAATGGGCCGCAGCTCTGGTGAAACTGCGCTCGCGCGCAACGGTGATGAACACCGCAAGGCTGTTGAAATCGCTCTGTGGCATTATGAATTAACCTCATACCGGTTATCGCAGTATGCCACTTCTTGAATGGGCCAGATGTTTATAAAGTAGCTCCATCCCCAATAACCAAACAGTTTGTGGGTTGGTTACCAATACCCGCAAAGGAGATGGATGATGTATAAGCGCAAAATCGGCAGCAACGGCCTCGAAGTTTCAGCGATTGGCTTGGGCTGCATGGGCCTGACATTCGGCTATGGCACCACCACTGACAAAGCGGACGCAATCAAACTCATCCGGGCGGCCTTTGAGCGTGGCGTCACCCACTTCGATTCGGCAGAAGCCTATGGCCAAGTCAACGAAGAAATGGTTGGCGAAGCCGTTCAACCATTTCGCGAGCAGATCATCATCGCGACAAAATTCGGTTTTAAGGACGGCAGTCCCGCCGCAGGGCTGGACAGTCGACCTGAGCGCATCCGCCAGGTGGCGGAAGAATCACTCAAGCGCCTGAAGACCGACTGCATTGACCTGTTTTACCAACATCGCGTCGATCCAAATGTTCCTATGGAAGATGTTGCCGGGGCCGTGCGCGACCTCATCACCGAAGGCAAGGTCAAATACTTTGGCATGTGTGAAGCCGGCGTAGACGCTATCCGTCGCGCCCATGCGGTGCAGCCGCTGTCCGCACTTCAAAGTGAGTATTCGATGTTCACCCGTGAGCCTGAACAGGAAATTATTCCAACCCTCGAAGCGCTCGGGATTGGCTTCATTCCCTTCAGTCCATTGGGCAAGGGTTTTTTGACCGGGAAAATTGATGCCGGCACGACCTTCTCCAACGGTGATGTCCGGAACAATCTGCCTCGTTTTGCTGACGGTGCCCGCGAGGCCAACCACCATCTCGTCACCCTGATCGGTGAAATCGCCCAACGCAAGCAAGCCACCCCCGCCCAGATTGCGCTGGCCTGGCTGCTGGCACAAAAGCCGTGGATTGCGCCTATACCAGGCACAACCAAGCTGCATCGCCTTGAAGAGAACGTAGGCGGAGCAACCGTGGAATTGACCGTAGCAGACCTTCGCGAACTTGGTGAGGTTCTGGCCAAGGTGCCTGTACAAGGTGAGCGTTACACCGCGCAGATGATGAAAACCATCAACCGTTAATCGTTCTTCAGCGCCTGACGGTGTTTCTTCGGGGCATCGTCACACCCTCGTTTCCCGCTATCCACCTGCACGAGCAAGCGATCACTATGAAGTCAGACGAAGCTAACTTCGCCGTACCGGCATTTGCGCGCTATACCCATGACGTGCTTCTAGAGGAGATATGGCAGCGCCCGCAACTGCTGCCCCGGGATCGCAGCATCGTGACTGTTGCCGCCTTGATTGCGCGGCATCAGTCAGACGAAATGGCTCGCCAATTCAACTTGGCGTTGGAAAATGGCGTTACGCCCACCGAACTGGGTGAAGTCATCACTCATTTGGCATTCTATTCAGGCTGGGGCAATGCGACATTGGCGGCATCCATCGCCAAAGACATCTTTGAGACTCGCGGTATCGCACCAAGCGCATTGGCGGATGTAAAGGACAACCTGCTCCCAATCGATGAAGGCTTTGAGCAGATGCGCGTGGCGGCGGTAGAACAGATGATCGGCCCTGCATTCGACGCGCTCGCAGACTATACAACTTCGGTACTGTTCCATGACCTGTGGCTGCGCCCGGCACTGACTCCCCGTGATCGTAGCCTGGTCACGGTCGCGGCTCTGGTTGCAGTGGGGCAAGCCGCTCAAATCCCTTTTCATGTGAACAAAGCCATGGATAACGGTCTGACCCAAATTCAGGCTGCCGAAGTCATTACGCATCTGGCCTTCTACGCCGGTTGGCCGAACGCAATGTCGGCGGCAGACATCGCCAAAGGAATATTCGAAAAGCGCTCCGAGTAAATCACTTGGCAAATGTGGCGCTGTACGTCGAATGACCGGACATGAATCGGTCATTTCGCCTCAGCTATGGTTTCGTCTAAATCCAGGGTAAAAATACGCATAACATCAAATCCGAAGAGCGGCACATCATCTGCGAGCTTCGCTGCGATGATTACAACTCCGAGTGGGTTAAAGCCTTTACTCTGCAATTTGTTGAGCCGGCAAGAGCGGAACCCGGTTGCGGCTGTTACGACCTCTATCAGAGTTTCGAAGCACCCAATACGTTTTATATTCTCGATGGCTGGACAAACCAGCAGGCGGTCGAAGAGCACGCCGGCAATCAGCATGTCGCCAGCGTTATGGAAAGAGCTACGTCCACTGCTCACTTTCGGCCCCGCTATTACCCTCAATACTCGTGTAAGTAATTCAGGTCATCCGGGTGTTTGTACTTATGGATAGCGCTAACGGTATGTGCCCCATAACCGTCATTGAATATTGTCCGCTAAGTTCGTAAACGGACGTTTACGAATGGCTGCTAATGGCCGAAAGCAGGTGTTCGTGAGCGGCAGCTAATGGACGAAAGCGGTCTACTGAGCATTCAATGCTACCGTCGCGCTGTGCTTAGTTTTGTTGAGCACTTAACGGTGTCAGAAGGGTAGGGTTGCGGAAATGCCCGAAAAGATGCGGAAACGATCCAAAGAGAGAGGAGCAAATTTCCTGAATGCCAGAAACGACAAAGCCCTGAATAATCAGGGCTTTGTCGGTACAAAATATGGCGGAGGCGATGGGATTCGAACTCATGGACCTGTTACAGTCGACGGTTTTCAAGACCGTTGCCTTAAACCACTCGGCCACACCTCCGTTTGCGTTGCGGGCGCCATAATACCTGAATGAAACACACTGTCAAACTCTCTGCATGGCTTGTTACAGAGCGTCTGTTATGATCTTTGCGACTGAACGTTTCAAACCAACAGGAGTGTCGCCATGCGCGAACAGGATTACGCAGTTAATAACAGCGTGCAGGCTGAGCAGCTAGAGGTTAGCCGCGTCCTGCGCAACACTTATGGTCTCTTGGCTCTGACCCTCGCATTCAGCGGCGTGATGGCCTTCGTAGCCCAGCAGATGCGTGTCGGCTACCCGAACATTTTCGTGGTGCTGATCGGCTTCTACGGGCTGTTCTTCCTTACCAACAAACTCCGTGATTCCGCGTGGGGCCTGGTGTCCGCCTTCGCGTTGACCGGTTTCATGGGTTTCCTGCTCGGCCCGATCCTCAACCGTTACCTGGGCATGCAGGGCGGCGCTGAAGTGGTCAGCTCGGCGTTCGCCATGACCGCGCTGGTGTTCGGTGGTCTGTCGGCCTACGTGCTGATCACCCGCAAGGACATGAGCTTCCTCGGCGGCTTTATCACAGCAGGTTTCTTTGTCCTGCTGGGCGCTACGCTGGCGAGCTTCTTCTTCCAGATCAGCGGCCTGCAACTGGCGATCAGCGCCGGCTTCGTGCTGTTCTCCTCGGTCTGCATTCTGTTCCAGACCAGCGCGATCATCCACGGCGGCGAGCGCAACTACATCATGGCGACCATCAGCCTGTATGTATCGATCTACAACCTGTTCGTCAGCCTGCTGCAACTGTTCGGCATCATGAGCCGCGACGACTGATCGTAATGGCTGCAATAAAAAACCCGCTTCGGCGGGTTTTTTATCGTCTGGAGAAAAGTGTCTGCTCAGTTGATGACGATGCTACCGTCCACTTGCTGACGGTAGATCGTGTACGGCAGCAGCAGCGTATCGAGGGCACCGGAGACCACGGCATCAACCAACAGCCCCGGGATCGCAGTGTTGCGGTGATTATCGGCATCAACACCCGAGGACAGCGGCGCATTCAAGGAACAGAAGTCATAGGCGATGCCGCTGTAGATTCTCGGTACCGCGCCGCAATAACTTTTCTGTTGCTTGAGTCCGTCAACGGCAGCCTGATCGTTGCGCGCTACCGTTTGAATCGTGCCACAACCGCCGAGCAGCAGGGCCGCCAGCAGCATTGCCTGAATTTTCATAGCGCCATTCCTTAGCCGCGAAAAGCCACAATCTACGCCGATCAAAGGCAAAAGGCACCTACGCCATCGGTGGCAGGCGTCGTTTCACCGGGGTCTTCTTGACGATCGCCGTATTGGTTTCAGCCAGCGTATTCAGTCGGTCGAGCAGGGTATCGAGTTGCTCCATCGAGCGCACATGCAGACGCGCGATAAAGCAGTCCTCACCGGTGACCTTGTCACACTCGGTGAACTCAGGGATCGACATGATCTGCCGTTCCACCTCCTGCAATTGCCCTGGCAGCGGCCGCACACGGACGATCGCCTGCAACTGATAGCCGAAGCATTTCGGATCAATCTCCACCGTGTAGCCCTTGAGCACGCCGCGTTCTTCCAGACGCCGCAACCGTTCGGCCACGCTGGGCGATGACAGGCCGCTGATCTGCGCCAGCGCTTTGAGCGAGCGCCGCGAGTCTTCCATCAGCGCGCTGATGAGGATCTGATCGATATCGTCAGTCACAGGCAAATTCCGAATTAGGCAAAGGGCGCAAATCACCCTCGATAAAAAAGGTAAAAACCAAGTTTAGCCTGCTTTATGCGCTGGAGCAGCGCGAGGCGCGCTTGGCATACTTTTGCCATGCTTCGCTCACAGCCTCAGGAGAACAATAATGGACAACGCAATCCGCCGCGGCTCGCTGGAAATGACCGCCGCCATGCTGATATCCGGAACGATCGGCTGGTTCGTGCTGGTGTCCGGGCAACCGGTACTGGACGTGGTGTTCTGGCGCTGCGTGTTCGGCGCCGGCACCTTGCTGTTGATCTGCGCCGCGTTCGGCTTTCTGCGCCCGGGGATTCTGACCCGCACTACGTTTCTGCTGGCGGTGCTCAGTGGAATGGCGATTGTCGGCAATTGGGTGCTGCTGTTCGCGTCCTATTCACGCGCCTCGATAGCCATTGGTACGGCGGTCTATAACGTGCAGCCGTTCATGCTGGTCGGACTGGCGGCGTTGTTCCTTGGCGAAAAGCTGACCTTGCAGAAGCTGTTCTGGCTGGCGATTTCGTTCATGGGCATGCTGGCGATCGTCAGCGCCCATCGCACGCAAGGCGAGGAGGGTAACGACTACTTGATGGGGATTGCGCTGGCGTTGGGCGCGGCGTTTCTGTATGCGATTGCTGCACTGATCATCAAGCGCCTGACCGGCACGCCGCCGCACCTGATCGCGCTGATTCAAGTCTGCACCGGTGTGCTGTTGCTCGCGCCGTTCGCGCATTTCGATGCGTTGCCACAAGGCGCCGATGCCTGGGCGAGTCTGGTGACGCTGGGCATTGTGCATACCGGTTTGATGTACGTCTTGTTGTACGGCGCGATTCAAAAACTGCCGACCGCGCTGACCGGCGCGCTGTCGTTCATCTATCCGATTGCGGCGATTTTCGTTGACTGGTACGCCTTCGGCCATCGCCTGGAATTGCTGCAGTGGATCGGCGTCGCGGCGATCCTGCTGGCTGCCGCCGGCATGCAGCAGGGGTGGGGCTGGAAAGCCGGGCGGCTGGCGGCGCAGTAACGTTCAGATGTTCCAGCGCGGCGCAGTGGCCGCCAGACGCTGTCGCATCTCGCTGATATTGGCCGCCAGTTGTCGGGTCAGCATGCGGTAGCCGTCGAGCGTATTGACGACCGGCGCATCAAGGTCCGCTGCTGGCAGCTCCATCGGTCGCTCCAGCCGCTGCGAAGCGCCGGTTTTCAACGCGCGGGCCATGCCGATCAGTTGCACGCGAATCTGCCGGTGCTCAGCCTTCAGCGCCGTTTGCAGATGTGCCGTGGCCTGTGGATCGCTGACGTTGGGGCGGATATTGCCGAGAATTTCCAGCGTGCTGATGCACATGCGCAGGTTGCGCTGAATCGCGTCGAGTTCGGTCATGGAGATTTTCACTTCCTTGGATACCGACGGCATCAGCGAGCGCAACTGCACCATCACCGCACCCACCTTGCTCATCAGCCGCACGTGTTCGTCGGCGCTGACCGCTTCACCGTTGATGATGCGCCCGTACACCGTGGCGCAATCGCGCAAGGCATCGGCGAGGTTGTAACGCCACGAGTAGACCGCGTACAGCGGCAGAGCGAAGGAAAACGCCAGGGCGAGGGCGATGCCGATCAGGATGTCGACGCCGCGCCACAGACCATCGGTGATCGGGTTATCGCCATGCCCGGCAACGATGAACACGGTGATCGCCGAGAGCAGGGCGGTGTAGCCACCCTTGCCAATCGCGTGATACGAGAAAAAGCCACAGACCACGGCCATGGAAAAGTAGGTCAGCCACGGCAGGCCCAGCCACGCATGTTGCGCCACCAGTGCCAACCCGACCCCTGCACCGATCAAGGTACCAATGGCGCGCTCGGCGGCTTTTTTGCCGATATTGCCGTGATGCTGCAAACCGCCGATCACCACCAGCATGGTCACTGACGCCCATTCGCCGTGGGGCAGATTGATGCCGGTGGTCAGCAGAATCGTCGCCAGCAACCCCAGCGCCACCCGCACGGAATGGATCAGTCGGGCGTGACGGTAGCGCCGATACGGGTCCAGTAACGGACGCAGGATACGGCGCAACAGCGGTGGCAGGCGGTGGGAGCTGTAAGTAGTCAGTGCGAACCTCGTGAGTCAGTCAAATCAATGGAAGGGGAAAATGTAATTCATCCAGGCGGACATGCGCAGCAGGATTTTGCGCATCGCGCCGATGTGATGAAAGTGCTGACTGTACAGCGCCGCTTGCCCATAGGCGCCGCCCGGCATGAGCGCGCTGTATTCGGCGAACGCCGGGTCAGTGATTTCAATGATCACCGGCACCCGTCCGGCCGGTGGCGAACCGGTGTAGCTGATCAGCGTGCCGGAAGGTTGCACCTGGCCCTCGGCGATCACCCCGATCACACTTTTCACCCTACCGGCGAAGACCTTGCCGGGAATGCCATCGAAGGCGACTTCGGCCTCATCGCCCACGGTCAGGCGCAGCAGGCTGTTCTGACGCATCCACGCTGCAAAATACTGACCTTCCTGCGGAATAAACACCATTGACGGGCGCAGCGGCAGCTTGCTCGCCATCATCCCCGGGCGCAGCGAAACGTGGGTGACGAAGCCTTTGCTCGGTGCTCGAACCACGGTGTTGTCCAGCTCGAACTGCGCATTGTCCAGTTGCGCCTGCAGATCGTCGGTGCGGGCGATGGCCGCGTCCAGTTCACGCTGGGTGCCGAAGTTGCGGCGGATCAGTTCGGTGATGCGGTAGCGGTCGCCCTTCGCTGCAACCAGTTGCGCCTTGAGCGATTTCAAGCGGTTCTGGAAAGGCGTGGGATCGATGCGGAACAGCACGTCGCCTTTTTCCAGGGGTTCGTTGCCCTTTACCGGTACGTCGATCACCTGGCCACTGATGATCGGAATGACCGGCACCGAGACAAAGTATGAGCGTGCCACCTCGGAATAGGGATGGTTGTAGTTCATGGTGAAAATCAGCGCGCCGATGATCAACACGCCACCCAGGACAGCGGTGGGCACCGTCCATTTGTTCAGCGGAATGCGGAAGATCTTGAAGATGGCGACGCAGAGTGCGGCGTACGTGAGGATGAGCAACAGATCCATGCTCAGTTCCCCCGGCTGTCAGATTGCGACGCATCCGGCGACTGCGCTTCGAGCCGCTCTATCCTGGCTTGCAACTCGACGACCTGCTGCTCCAGTTGATTGACGTGATTCTGGATGGGTTTGCCATCGCCAAAACCCCAACCGCGATCCTCGCGATAAGCCATCGCCCAGATCCACAGAAACGGCCAGAGTGCATGCAAGGTGAACAGGCTGACCCAGCCCGTGGCATGGATCGCGTCCTGGTGCGGGTGGTTGCGGTGAACGGCGATCTCGTACGGAATGTCATGCAGCACGATGATCCCGTAAAACAGCACGAGACCGACAAAAACCAACAGACCCAATGCGAAGTAATCGAGCATGGTCAGCCTCCCAGGCATCCAGCAATGCTGGGCTCAGTGTAGTCACTGAATCACCGGGGAGCTGACGGATCGGCGGGATCATTCAATCCCGCCGATCATCCGTCAAAAGATGTAGTCGGTGGTCAGGAAACTTGAATCACGCCCGCGAATGATTTCGCTGATCAGATCCTTGTTGCTCTCCTGGAATTTGGTCGCCACCAGCGTGCGGATCGAAAACACCCGCAATGCATCGTGTACCGATAGCGTGCCTTCGGCGGAGTTCTTGCGACCGTTGAACGGATACGTGTCCGGGCCGCGCTGGCACTGGGCGTTGAGGTTGATCCGCCCGACCTGATTGGCAAAGGTGTCGACCAGGCGACCGACCGCCACCGGGTTGGTGCCGAAGATGCTCAACTGCTGGCCGAAGTCGGATTCCAGTACGTAATCGATGACGGTATCGAGGTGGCGGTACGGCACGATGGGCACGACCGGGCCGAACTGTTCTTCCTGATACACGCGCATCTGCGGGTTCACCGGATACAGCACTGCGGGGTAGAAGAACGAGGCATGGGATTCGCCGCCATTCGGGTTGACCACCTGTGCGCCTTTGCTTTGCGCATCAGCGACCAGCCCGTGCAGATAATCGACCTTGCCCGACTCTGGCAGCGGTGTCAGCGCCACGCCGCTGTCCCACGGCATGCCCGGTTTGAGTGTGGCCAGCTTGGCATTGAATTTCTCGATGAAGCTGTCGACCACGTCTTCATGCACGAAGAGAATTTTCAGCGCGGTGCAACGCTGGCCGTTGAACGACAGCGAGCCGGTGACCGCTTCGCTGACGGCATTGTCGAGATCGACTTCGGGTAGAACGATGCCGGGGTTCTTCGCATCCAGACCGAGAGCGGCGCGCAAACGGTGGGGTTTCGGGTGCAGTTTCTTCAGGTCGCTGGCGGCCTTGTTGGTGCCGATGAAAGCGAAAATGTCGATCTTGCCGCTGGCCATCAGTGCACTGACAGTCTCGCGGCCACTGCCGTAGATGACGTTGATCACGCCGCTCGGGAAGCTGTCGCGGAAGGCTTCAAGCAACGGACGGATCAGCAGCACGCCGAGCTTGGCCGGTTTGAACACCACGGTGTTGCCCATGATCAGCGCCGGAATCAGCGTGGTGAAGGTTTCGTTCAGCGGATAGTTGTAAGGCCCCATGCACAAAGCGACGCCGAGCGGTACGCGGCGGATCTGGCCGAGGGTGTCCTGTTCCAGCTCAAAGCGGCTGGAGCGGCGGTCGAGTTCTTTCAGGGCATTGATGGTGTCGACGATGTAGTCGCAGGTGCGATCGAACTCTTTTTCCGAGTCCTTGAGGTTCTTGCCGATCTCCCACATCAGCAGCTTGACCACGGCTTCGCGCTGCTCGCGCATACGACCAAGGAATGCTTCGACGTGCTGGATGCGCTCGGCCACGCGCATGGTTGGCCACAGGCCTTGGCCGCGATCGTAAGCGCGAACGGCAGCGTCGAGGGCGGTGAGCGCGGTGTCGGCATCCAGCAGCGGCGTGCTGCCGAGGATGACCTGTTCTTCACCGTTTTCGCCTTTCAGATAAACCGGGCTGCGCACGGTGGCGAGCGGGCCGTCCCAGCGGCGCAATTGGCCATCGACCAGATATTCACGCTGCTCGACCTGAGCGTCGAGGCGATATTTTTCCGGGATGTCGCTGACCGAAGGGAACAGGTTGCCAAGGATGTTTGCTGTGGTCATGTCACTACCCTGTGTTGAAGTCGGCGTGCCGATTGAAAGTCTTGTGAAGGTTATACGCCTGAATGGGCCGGGATTTAACCCTGTGAATGTCATGCGAATGTCACGCACCCGTGCAACGGCAGTCCACCCTGTGGGAGCGAGCCTGCTCGCGAAAGCGGCGGCACATCCAACATCCTCATTGCCTGATACAGCGCTTTCGCGAGCAGGCTCGCTCCCACCGTCGATCGTTTAAATCAGTCAGTCTGTCTTCGGTAATGAAGCTTTTATGACAAAAGTTCGGTAGCACATAGCCAGTCCGGTCATGCCTGTGTAACGCGCTTGAGGAGCCTTTAGGGGCGCAGTTTGCGAGTCGGGCGGGACGCCGGGAGTGAGGCAATGGGGACTATGGAACGCTATTCGAAAGTGGGCATGCAGGAGCTCGATCAACGCCTGTCGAAGATCGTCGAAGCCGCGCGCAAGAAGCCGGTTTCGGTGTATCGCTACGGCGCGCCGTGGGTCTGGATTGTCTCGCAGGATGACTGGCAGGGCGCTTTGAAAGAAGTCTCCAGCTACATTCCGCCGGGCCATTCGCTGGTGTTGCTGCGCCCGCAGATCGACGATCTGCTCGACGCCCACCAGGACCTGCTGCGCGACCTCAATGCCGTGCCCGGCATGCTCATTCCCGCGCAGACGGTCATGCACATCCTGCTCCTGCAATTGCTCTATTCGGTCCCCAGCGAACAGCAGCTCTATGAGCAGCTGAATTACAACCTGCTGTTCCGCTGGTTCGTTGGCCTCGGCCTGAACCAGAAGGTCTGGAGTTTCACCGCCCTCAGCCGTGACATCGCCACGTTGCTCAACGAGCCGCGCGCGGTGCTGCTGATTCAGAAAATCATCGGCGAAGTGTTCTGCGGCGCCTTGCTGCAAATGCCCGAGTTCTCGCTGAACTTCGCGCTGTTGCACACCTGGCTGGGCAAGCACGCCTGCGCCACAACGATCAGCAATTGACGCATCACACCGGGCGCTAACGCCCACAGTTCATCGCGAATTTCAGGGGGTAGTGTGGAACGGATTTTCACGTCACGGCTGGCGCTGTGGGGCTGGCTGCTGGTGACGGCGGGCGCGCAGCCAGCGCTGGCCGAGGAGGGCACAGAAGCGCCCGCCGCGCAGCGGCTGGTCGACGTCAACGAATACTTCGTGCGCGGCAATACCGTGCTCGATGCGCGGGCGATCGAAGAAGCGGTATACCCGTTCCTCGGCCCGCAGAAAGCCTTGAGCGACATCGAAGGCGCCCGCGATGCGTTGCAGAAGGCCTATCAGGAACGCGGCTACCAGTCGGTGTTTGTCGAGCTGCCCGAGCAGGCCGTGGCTGATGGCATCGTCTATCTGCAAGTCAGCGAAACCAAAGTCGGCCGGGTGCGCGTGGTTGGCGCCAAACACTATTCGCCGCTGGACATCCGCGACAACGTCCCGGCGCTGAAAGAAGGCGAGGTGCCGGACTTCGCCAAGGTCCAGGGCGAACTCGCGCAGCTCAATAAAACGCCAGGTCGACAGGTCATGCCACTGGTGCGCGAAGGCCAACGCCCCGGCACCATGGACGTCGATCTGCAGGTCGAAGACCAGAACCCATGGACGGCCAGCGTCGGCCTCAATAACGATTACAGCGCCGACACCGAGAAGCTGCGCAGCGTCACCAGTCTCGGCTACAACAACCTCTGGCAGTTGGGCCACAGCGTCAATCTGACGTTTTTTACCGCGCCGCAGGAAACCGACAACGCCAAGGTCTGGTCCGGCTCCTATACCGCGCCGCTGAGCGAGCGCTGGAGCGTGCAGTTCTCCGGTTACCAGTCCGACAGCAATGTCGCCACCATCGGCGGCAGCAACGTCCTCGGCAAGGGTCATTCTTACGGTGTTGCGGCGATTTACACGCTGCCCTCGAGCGGCAACTGGTCGAACTCGCTGTCGGCCGGCATCGATTTCAAGGACTTCGATGAGCGCCTGAGCCTGTCCGGTGAAAGCGACAAGGTGCCGCTGAAATACGCGCCATTCACCTTCGCCTATAACGGCTATCGCTACAGCGAAAAGAGCCAGCTCGGCCTCGGCCTGAGCCTGGTTGCCGCCACCCGCAGCGTATTCGGCTACGGCAGCGACGACGAAGATTTCGACTACAAACGCTATCGCGCCAAACCGAGTTTCGCCGTGCTCAAGGGCGACACCAACTACACCTGGACCTTCGACAGCGACTGGCAGAGCGCGAGCAAAGCCGCGTTCCAACTCGCCTCGGGGCCGCTGGTTTCCAACGAACAGTTTTCCGCCGGCGGCGCCACCTCGGTGCGCGGCTATCTGGCCGCCGAACGCACAGCTGATGACGGGTATTTGCTCAGCCAGGAACTGCGCACACCGTCGCTGGCGAAATTCGCCGGCACGTGGATGCAGGACTGGCGCTTCTACGCCTTCGCCGAAGGTGCGCAGCTGTATCTGCGTGACGAACTGCCGGATCAGGACGCCAATTACGCCCTGGCCAGCGTCGGCCTTGGCACCCGCGCCAGCCTGAGCAAATGGCTGTCCGGCAGCCTCGACTGGGGCTACCCGCTACTCGAAGGGCCGAACACCTCAAAGCAGGAATCGCGCCTGCACTTCAACCTTCAAGCCACTTTCTAACGGAGCACGTCCATGCAACGCCTTTTCCTTTCGTTGTTGATCTGCCTGGGCTTCGTGCTCCCGGCCACGGCCCAGGCCTGGTGGCAGGACGACTGGCATTACCGCAAACAGATCGCCGTCGACACCACGCCCCAAGGCGCGGCGATCAATCAGGCCCTCGGCCGTACTGCTCTGCTGGTGCGCCTGCACACCGGCAACTTCACCTTCGACGGCGTGAAGGAGGACGGCTCGGATCTGCGCTTCGTCGCGGCCGACGACAAGACCGTGCTCAATCACCAGATCGAAAGTTTCGATGCGCTGATGGGCATGGCGCTGATCTGGGTCGATGTGCCGAATGTCGAGGGCGGTCAGCGCCAGGATATCTGGATGTATTACGGCAACCAGAAAGCCCCGGCCACCGGCAACGGCCAGTTGACCTTCGATCCGAATTACACCGCGCTGTATCACTTCGACGGCGCCACCGGCACCCCGGCGAAAGACACCACGGCGTACGGCAACACCGCGCAAAGCGCCACGGGTGCGGCGATTGATGGCGTCGTCGGGCGTGCCTTGCAGTTCAGTGGCCAGCCATTGCTCCTGCCAGCCAGTCCGTCGCTGCAACACAACGCGGGCAGCGCGTTCACCTTCAGTGCCTGGCTGCGTCTGGATCAGGCCACTGGCGAGCAACTGATCCTGGCTCGACGCGAAGGCACGCAAAGTCTGCTGATCGGCGTCAGCCAAGGCCTGCCATTCGTAGAGATCGACGGCCAACGCGCCGCTGCTACCCAAGCGCTGGCTCCGGCGCAATGGCAACACGTTGCGCTAACCGCCGAGGGTTCGAAAGTCACCCTGTACATCAACGGTCGCGAAAGCGCTGCACTGGCTCAGGCGATGCCGGCATTCAACTCAGCCATGGCCATCGGTGCAGATCTGCATGAAGGCGCGTTCCAGCCATTCGTTGGCGCCATCGACGAGTTGCGCCTGTCGAAAGTCGCCCGTCCGGCCGCGCTGCTGCTGGCCGATGCCACCTCGCAAGGTGCCGAGTCGAAACTGGTGGCTTACGGCGTCGACGAAGAACAGTCCGGATTCGGTTTCGGCAGCCTCGGCTTCCTGCTCAATGCGGTGCCAATTGACGCTTGGGTGATCATTGCTGTGCTGGTGCTGATGATGTTCCAGTCGTGGATCATCATGCTGCGCAAGAACCGCAGCCTCAGCCGCGTCACCGCTGCCAACGAAGACTTCCGCGTGCAATTCGCCAAGGTCGGCACGCGTCTGGAAATGTTCGCCGACGACGCGCAACTGGCCCAGCGTCTGCAGCATTCGTCGCTGTGGCGCCTGTATCTGGTGGCGGTCAAAGAGATTCGCACCCGCCGCGAGCAGGGCGCCGATACCTCATCGGTTTCTGCCGCGACCATTGAAGCCATCCGCTGCTCCATGGACGGCGTGCGCACCCGCGAAAACCAGCAGCTGAGTTCGAAACTCTCGACCCTGTCCAACGCCATCGCCGGCGGCCCCTACATCGGCCTCCTCGGCACGGTGCTGGGAATCATGGTGGTGTTTCTCGGCACGGCAATGGCCGGCGACGTCAACATCAATGCCATCGCACCGGGCATGGCTGCCGCGTTGTTGGCCACGGCGATGGGCCTGTTCGTCGCGATCCCCGCACTCTTTGGCTACAACCGGCTGATTACCCGCAACAAGGAAGTCAGCGCCGACATGCGCGTGTTCGTCGACGAGTTCATCACCCGTCTGGCGGAGATGCACGGCGAGAGCCAGTTCAGTGAGGCGGCGCATCGCGGCCATCACGCCAACCACTCCGTACCGGCCTGAGGAGCACTGCCATGGCGTCCGTAAATGCCTCCCACGACGATGATGACGATGCCGCAGTGGACAGCATCAACATCACTCCGCTGGTCGATGTGCTGATGGTGGTGCTGGTGATGTTCATCCTTACTGCTACCGCGCAGGTCTCCGGGATCCAGATCAACCTGCCCAAGGCCAGCGCTTCGGTGTCGTTGTCGGAGGCCAAGACCAAGGCGATTTCGGTCAACGACGGCGGCCAGGTGTTTCTCGATGCTTACCCGGTGACGCTGGCCGAGCTGGAAGAGCGCCTGCGCATCGAGAAAGCGCAGAGCCCGGATTTCCCGGTGATCGTGCGTGGCGATGCGACGGTGCAGTACCAGAAAGTCATCGAAGTGCTGGACCTGCTGCGCCGGCTCGAACTGTCCCAGGTCGGTCTCGTCACCGGCAAACCGAGTCAGGGCTGAGTCATGACCGCACAACTCCCGATCGAACCGCCGCCCGTGAAAAAGTCACCGTTGCGCTATGTGAAGTGGGGCACCGGACTACTGGTCGGCGCGCTCGCCGCGTGGTTCCTCTGGCAGTGGGCCAACGACATGGCCGGTGTACGTCGCGAAGCGCCGAAGGTGCCGACGATCATTCCGTTGCCGCCACCGCCACCACCGCCGCCTGAGAAACCGCCGGAGCCGGAAACGCCGGTGGAAGAAAAAGTCGTCGAGCCCGAGCCAACCCCGGAGCCGGAGGAGGTCAAGCCTGAAGAAGAGGCGCCGCCATCGCCAGCGGACGATCTGGCCAACCCGATGCAAATGGACGGCGATGCTCAGGCTGGCAGCGATGCTTTCAACATTGGCGCCGGCAAGGGCGGCGGCATGGCCGGGGCCGGCGGCGGGCGTTTGGGCACGGGGACGTACAGCCAGTTTCTTGCGTTCACTTTTCAGCGCTTGCTGCGCGAGAACCCCGAACTGCGCAACCTCGCGTTCTCGCTGCAGGCCGATGTGTGGCTGAGCAGCGTCGGCGAGATCACCCGCGTCGAGCTGATCAAGTCCAGCGGCAACCCGCAAATCGATACCCAGGTGCTGGCCGCTTTACGTGGTGCGCCAGCCCTCAGCGAACGGCCTCCGGCCTCTATCACTTTGCCTGTGCGCTTGTCCCTGCAAGGGCGGCGCCCGGGCTAATTCACTTATTCAAGCTTCGGCAAAAGGAGTTGTGTGCAGATGATTTCCAACGTGAATCGATTGTCCCTGGCGGTCGGCATGGTCATTGCGACCCTGATCGGTCAGGCCGTGGCAGCGCCTGCGCCCTCGGAGAACGCCACGATCAATCTGATCCGCTTGCTGGTCGAGCAGGGCATTCTCAAACAGGACAAGGCCGACGCGCTGATCGCCCAGGCGCAGAACGAAGCGGCGCAGGCGAAACAGGCCGCAGCGTCCACCGCAGTCGCGGCCGGGCCGGTCGCCGCGCCGGGCGATGTGCGCGTGCAGTACGTGCCGGCAGCGGTGCGTGACCAGATCCGCGATCAGGTCAAAGCCGAAGTCATGGCCACCGCCAAACAGGAAAACTGGGCAGCACCGAATACCTTCCCGGACTGGGCCTCGCGCATCAGCTTCGACGGCGACATTCGCCTGCGTGACGAGTCGCGTTATTACTCGGGCAACAACAGCAATGAAATCGTCGACTTCGCCAAGCTCAACAATAACGGCCCGTACGATGTAAACCCCAACAGCAGCACCAGCCTGCCGCCGTTGCTCAACACCCGCGAAGACCGCGAAAACCTCTTTCGCCTGCGCGCACGGCTGGGCATGAAAGCGGTGATCTCGGAGGAATGGACCGCCGGCATTCGCATCGGCACCGGTTCGGACAACAACCCGGTTTCGACCACGCAGAACCTCGGCGGCGGCTTCGCCAAGAAAGATATCTGGCTCGATCAGGGCTATCTGACCTGGAAGCCAATGGACGAACTGACTCTGACCGGCGGACGCTTCGCCAACCCGTTCATGTCCACCGACATGCTCTATTCCAATGACCTGAATTTCGACGGTGTTGCGGCGATCTTCGATCACAAGCTCAACCGCGACTGGGGTGTGTTCGGCACCGTCGGCGCTTTCCCAGTGGACTACACCAACGACACCTCCAGCAGTAATGGTTTCGACAAGGAAGAGAGCGACAACAAGTGGCTGTACGGCGCTCAGTTCGGCGCAAAATGGGCGATCAACAGCAACAACCGCCTCAAAGGTGCGCTGGCCTATTACCGCTTCGACGATATTCAGGGCCAGCGCTCCAGCCCTTGCGAACCGTGGGCCGGCGCACCGGGTTGCGACAGCGACGGCACGCGCGCGGCGTTCATGCAGAAGGGCAACAGCGTGTTCCTGCTGCGCGACATCACGCCGAACCCGCTCAACCCGAACACCACGCCGCAGCCGCAATTCGTCGGGCTTGCGTCCGAATTCAACCTGCTCGATCTCAACGTCGTGTGGGACGCCGACCTGCCGCAGGACTTCAAACTGCGCAGCCAGGGTAACTACATCCACAACCTCAGTTACGACGAAGGCGACATGCGCAAGCGGTCCGCCGGGCAGATCGTCAACAACCTCGACAGCAATGGCGAGATCGAAAGCGGCGCCAATGCGTGGATGGTGCAGTTCACTCTCGGCAACGCACTGGACCTCAAGCGCAAGGGCGACTGGAACCTGTTCGCCGGCTACAAGTACATCCAGCCTGACGCCTTGCCGGACGGCTTCAACGACTCGTCGTTCCACCTCGGCGGCACCAACGCCAAGGGTTATTTCATGGGCGGCAACTACGGTCTGGCGAAAAACGTTTCCGCCACCGGCCGCTGGATGAGCACCGAAGCGGTGTATGGCGCGCCGTTCGACATCGACGTCTTGCAGCTTGAGATCAATACGCGCTTCTAAGGCGCCGGGAGAGCTTTATGAACACGCGTTTTCTCGCGCTGGGCCTTGGCTTGTTGATTGCCACCGGGGCGAACGGCGAAGGCATGGAAGAACGCCTGCGCACGCAATTGCGCAGCACCACCCAGCAATTGCAGGCCCTGCAAAGCCAACAGGCCCAGGCCAGCGCCGCGCAACTGGCGGCGCAGAACGAGGCCAAGGCTGCACAGGCGCAAATCAAGCAATTGACTGCCGAACTGGCCAAATCCAAGGGATTGGCCGAGCAACTGGCCGGGCAACAGCAGAGCCTGCACAGCCAGGCTCAGGCGCAAGTGGCGGCCAGCGCCGAGCAGACCGGAAAATTCAAAAAGGCCTATGACGAATTGCTGATCCTCGCGCGCGGCAAAGAAGCCGAACGCGCGAAGCTGCAAGCGCAACTGACGGAACGTGACACACAAGTGCAGCAATGTTCAGCCAAGAATCAGCAAATGTACGGCGTCGCCAAACAGATCCTCACGGCCTACGAAAACATCGATGTCGCCGAGGTGATGAAAATCCGCCAGCCCTTCGCCGGCAGCGCCCGGGTCAAGTTCGATGAACTGGCGCAGGGCTTTGGCGACGAGCTCTACAAAACCCAATTCGACGCGCCGCAAGCGGCGATCGCACATTGATAGACAAGGAAGAAAGGCATGACTCAATTGATCACCCACGTTTCTGCGCAATCGCTGACCGACGTATTGCAAGCCGCCGGTTACCGCGTCAATCCGAGTGAACAGAACGGTATCGTCCAGTTGCTCAGCGCCAGCCAGGGTATCGGCTACGCCGTGCGTTTTGGCAATCCGGCGGTGGAGCAGGGCGGGTTCGTTGATTTCACTTTCAGCTGTGCGCTACGTGTGCAGGGTGAGTTGCCTGAGGGAGTTGCAGAGCGGTGGAATGCGACTCGACGTTTTGCACGGTTGTCGTTGCAGGGTGAGTTTCTGGTCATGGAGATGGACGTGGTCGTGGCTGCAGGCGTGAGCAACGAGCACCTGCGTGGCAACCTGGAGTTGTGGGATCGCCTGTTGCAGGAGTTCATCGTTTACCTGCGAGATTTCAGCCAGACCGCAGCTTCGCAAACCGCTAAATCCGCTGTCGCCGAACAAGAGGAAGTTGCGCTGTGAAGAAGCCTGCCGTGGTGATCGGCGCCGGAGCGATGGCGCTGTTGGTGGTGGCCGTGGCACTTGTGCTGCGGCCGGGCAGTGATCCGGTCGCCGCCCAGCAGCCGTCGGCGGTGATGGCGGTTGCAACCGGGCCAGCGGTCGCGCGGTTGGGTAATCAGCAGGTTTCGTCAGAGGAATTGCAGGCGCTGATGGCCACCGTCCCGGCGCAAACCCGCGAACAACTGCGCGGCAACCGTGAGGCGCTGGAACGCTGGATTCGTTCGCGACTGGCCGAGAAAGCCGTGCTGGAACAGGCCGATGCGCAGGGCTGGGCGCAGCGACCGGACGTCGCCCGGCAAACCCGTGCGGCGACTGAGCAAATCGTGTTTCGTGATTATTTGCGCTCGGTGAGTCAGGTACCGGCGCAGTATCCAAGCGCGGCTGAGTTGCAGCAGGCGTATGACGCCGGCAAGGCCAATTGGCAGACGCCGGCGCTGTATCGGGTCAGTCAGATTTTCCTGCCTGTCAGTGATTCCGCTTCGTTGGAAACCGTGCGCAAACAAGCCGCTGAATTGAGCAAGAAGGCGCAGTCAGCACCGGCCGATTTTGCGGCGCTCGCTACGCAATATTCGCAGGATCGCGTCACGGCAGAGCGGGGCGGTGATACCGGCCTGCAACCGTTGCAACAGCTGGTGCCGGAAGTGCGTGGCGCCGTGGCGCGGCTCAAGGTGGGCGCCGTGTCTGATCCGGTGCAAAGCGCCGCCGGCTTCCACGTGATCAAACTAACCGAACAACAACCGCCCCGCACCGCGACGATGGAGGAACTGCGCGACCAACTGACCCAGGCCCTGCGCGCGCAACGCCAGGAACAGATCGCCCAGGCTTATCTGGACGGCATGCTCAACACTGCGACCCTGAGCATCGACGGTGCTGAACTCAATAGAATTCTCGAGGAAAAACACTGACCTCACCCTGTGGGAGCGAGCCTGCTCGCGAATGCGCTGGGTCAGTCAGCGAAGATGTCGAATGTGCCGACGCTTTCGCGAGCAGGCTCGCTCCCACAGTGAGAATCCGCTGCATCCAGAGCAACCACATTAGATCGACAGGGAGTCATCAATGTCATTCACCGAACCCGCAGGACGCCCGGTCCCCGCTGATTACCAATCGCTCACATCCAGACCCGAATCCTGGCTCAACCTTGCCGCCACCATCGACAGCGAAGTCGCCCGATACTTCCTCGTCAGCGCCCGCTGCGGCTGCTTCATGCAAGCCGCGCGCAGCCTCAACGTGCGCTCGACCCTGCTGCGCAAACAACTCGCGCAACTCGAACAGCAACTGCAACACAGCCTGTTCACTTTCCAGGGCAGCAACCTCAGCCTGACCCGCGAAGGCCAACAGTTGCAGGCCCGACTCATCACCCTGGCCCACGAACGCAAACTCCCGGTCATCGAACAACCATTGATCCGCCTCGCCATCGCCGAATCCATCCTCCACGACATCCTTGGCCGCGACCTCATCGCACTGCTGCGCCGCAATGCTAGCCTGCGTCTGGAAATCATCGCACTGGACAGCGAGCTGGCCCTGCGTGCGGTCAGTGCCGACATTGTCCTATGGCTCGCCCCCGGCGAAACCCCACACCCCGGCCCAGCGTTCGCCACCAGCGAACCGCAGTGTCTCGCGCGGATTGAGTATCTACCGCATATCGCCAAGCGCTATTCGCGGGTGACTGCGCGCCCGGAAACGCCGGGTGAACTGGCAGACTTCATGCTGGTGCAATGGCAGCATGATCGGCGGGTTGAGAGTTTTCGACCGTGGAATGAGTTGGTGGAGCAACGTCTGGCCGGGGTGGTGCAGGTGCAGTCTTATGAGTTGATGCTGGAGATGATTCGGTGCAGCGCGTGCATCGGCTTGCTGCCCTCATACATGAGCCGCTTTGACCGTGGCCTGTCCGCACTGCCGGGGCTGTTCGAAGAACCCATGCAATTGCAGGCATGGCTGGCCGTAAACACTGAATCGCAGAATGTGGCCGACGTGCAGACCCTTACGGACCTCATCCACCACACCTTCAACGAACGCCGGGAATGGTTTTAGCCCTGACGCATTTTCCTGTGGGAGCGAGCTTGCTCGCGAAAGCGGTCTGGCCGCTCATCCATATCAAATGAACCGAGTCATTGCTGGCAGGCTGACTCTCACAGCGGTCAGTGATGCTCACATTCACGAATCGCAAAAGTTATGCGGGCATGGTTATTTGTATAATCGAATATTATCAATCTGAAAGTCATGGGTTGGAGCGTTTGCCGAAATCAGCTTTATTTTATCAAGCTCACCCGTTATATGAATTTCACAGAAAACGGCACCTTGCGTAATATCAGCGGACACAGTTGTGGTTTTATCACTTTTGACTCTTTCATAAATTGCAATATCGCAACTGGAAAGTTTTTGGTAAAACTCCTGATCCAGAAACTGATTCTTCTATAATCATCCTTGGTATGGAACGTTACGATAGGTACGGCGCGACTGCTTGTGTGTACGAAGAAGACGTTGCCGCTCATCTCTTCAGGGGCGGAAATGTCTGAAGGCTTGATCCCTATTTGCTGGCTCGCATCACCAGTCGGGAAAGTTCTTACGATGATCATTGTAGGGGTGTCGATTATATCGCCATTGTCCACCAGAACTTTGGCTGGCAATTGATCAAAATTTTCTTCTGTATAAGGCTCGTTTGGGGCGTTGGATGACATTTGTCGAACCTCTTCAATTGTGGTTTTCGGAATGCCGGTGGTGAGTTTCTTCTCGGCGATACCGCCCTTAAAATCTACTCGTGAAGGGTGATGACCAGATCCGGATCCCCGGCTCTTCTCTGTGGTCCTCGCCACTGGAGCGGGTGAGCTCGACCAGCACCAGATCTCGTACGGCTGGAGATCCTGATTTCATTGAGGATCCTCCAGGCGTGGCGGGCTGGTCTTTGGCGGACATGGGTTTGAACCACTTGGCGGGAAGTGACGGAGTGATTGAAAACAAATTGCGCACCTGTCAGACCTGACAGGTGCGCGCGGTTTCCGGACGGACGGTCGATAGTGCCCTGCGCATCGCCAGCTCTCACGCGATGCCATGTAGAAGCGAGCCTGCTTGCGCATGCAATCTGCCAGTCGAAGCTTCAGTTACTGACAAACCACTTTCGCGAGCAGGCTCGCTCCCACAAATTCGGCGCTATAACCGCAGCCGTGTGAGCGACACAAATCCCTGTGCGGGCTCGCCCTCGCATGCAATCTGCCAGTCGAAGCTTCAGTTACTGACAAACCACTTTCGCGAGCAGGCTCGCTCCCACAAATTCGGCGCTATAACCGCAGCCGTGTGAGCGACACAAACCCCTGTGGGAGCGGGCTTGCTCGCGAAGGCGTCAGCACTGCCCAGCGCCTTATTCAGAGCCAGTCGCAAGACCCGCTACTGCGGCAACTCCAGATCATCCAGCACCCGATTTACCGCCAGTTCGCCGAGCATGATCAGTTGTGCAATCCCCATCAGCGTCCGGCGTTGCGATGGCTTAACCAGACCGGCGAATTCCTGGGCGATCGTTTTGGCGGAGGCGAGGGTTTCGCAGGCGTTGGCCAGCAAGTCTTCGTTTTTGGTGTCGGCAGTGACGGCGTACATAGCGCGAGGGCTGAAGGGCGGTGGGGTGGAGCCAGGTGAGTAGAGGTAGTGGTCGAGGGCGCGGTCGGCGGCTTGGTGAGTTTCTTTGAGTCGAGGGATTCGTAGGGGGAGGTGGGGTCGGTTTCGGTCGGGTTGGGTGTGGGTTTGATCGTGGTCAAGCTCCTTGAGAGAGGGAGCCGTCCGCCATCGCTGCTAAACGAAGAGGATGGCGGCTTTACGCGGGTTAGCAGACCAGGCTCAAGGATCCCGGCGCACCGAAGTGCCCCACGCAAGCCGCCATAAAAAGAGGCGGACCCAGCGTGCCTTGAGAATTTGCCGAGCTGCTAAACCCGATCACTGAACATTCAGCGACCGCACCACAATAGAACCCGCCCCCAAGGCGCACAAGCCGGCGGATTCTGGCGTAGCTGTAGGCAATGGCGCAAGAATTTGTAGCCTAGAAACCGTGATGGTACGTGTTTTTAAACGCCTTCGTTTAAATCAAAGAACTTCGCTAACCCTGACGGCTCTTTCGCGGTCAGCACAAAGCCTTGAATAAACTCCGCTGGTTACTTCTCTGGTTAGCTGTTTAAATAAATCCGTTTCCTTTTATCGCAATTGATCTCTTATGCGGCAGCGTAGTCTGAACCCGCTCACTCTCGTACATCAATATCACCGAATAAAGTGCGCGGATTTTGGTCTCTGTTGGATCGACCCCATTGGCTCGCCAGCGCTATTCGAGCCAGTTAGATTTTGCACGTTATCTTATAAATGTGCAGGAACATAAAATATTGCCGAGGTATTTGTTTTGCTATTTCAAATTTTCTGAAAAGTTGTCCGTCAGGCAATGTGTATTCGAAATTGTATTTTTCTAAACTATTTGTGCGTAGTATTGGCTTGGCAGAAACTATGCTTCCTTGAGAGTTTATAATATTTATGCTGCCGATTTGTTGTCCGACAGGAATTTCGGCGTTGCCATAACAATTGTATTCCAGTAAAATCGTTCGTCGTTGCTGACCCTTCAAATCAATGATGGCTTTATTGACTTCTCCATTATATGTAGTAAGCCAAAGCTTTTCACCGCCCTGCATTGAGGAGCTGGTTGCGCCATTGTTTTTATATGTAATTATTACGTTTCCCGCATCAAATCCCTGGTTGTCCAAGTATCGGTCGGGACCGAAGTGATTGATGATAATATCGTCGTCCGGTATCTGGAAAGTGCGAGGTGGAGTCGATATTTGTTCACTTCCATACAATGCCTTGACCGTCAAGCTGTGCATTCCGAATTCCAGTTCTGAAATCATACTAGTCCAAAAACCAGTTTCTGAACTCACAGTTGCAGGTCCCTTCGATTTATTATAATCAAAGATCTCTACTCTCTGTCCCTTCGCCGCATTACCGGTAAGGTTCACAGTAGTCTCAAACGTATAGCCCCCATTCCCGATCTCTGTGTTTTCAGTGTCCTTAACCGAAGTAATGCTCGGCGCCGTGTCTGCGGTCACGGTCAGGGTCCACGCCGCAGAAGTCTTGTCGTTGGCTTTGGCGGTGAAGCTGTGGGCGCCCGCGCCCAGGCCGGTGGCCGGCACGATCCAGGCGCCGCTGGTTGCGTCGGCGGTATCAGAGCCTTTCAACGTCGGGCCGTCGAACACTTCTACCTTCTGGCCCTTGGCGGCGACACCGGACAGTGTCACGGTCGTATCGACGGTGGTGCCGCCGTTGGTGATGTCCTGGCCTTTTGAGTCTTTGACCGAGGTGATGGTAGGCGCCACATCCTCAACGGCCTTCACCCGATAACGCTTCACCGGCCCGACAATGGCATCTGCCTCAACCTGACTCAGGGTCAATGCCGCTTTGAAATGGATTTCCAGATCGCTGTCATGACCTAAATCCTTCAGATAGCTGTAAGGCACGGCCTGTTCATATTTGCCGGCGTTGATCCAGGTCTGGTTGACCGCAGCGCCTGGCACTCGCCATATCACGTGATTATGCGCTGCTCCCTGAGCTGTTTTGCCTTTCAGTTCGGCCCACACAGGCTGGCCATGTTTCATGAATGCCCAGACCCCGGCGCGGAACGTCGCGCCCGCTGTTACTTTGCTCAGATCCAGTTCATCACATTCGGCCTGCACGATGCTGAGCTTGGCCAGTTCCGCAGCCGGCAGCGGCATGACGGTGACGGTCAGCGTTTGAGATGGGGTTTTACTTGAGCCCGAGGTCACTTCGTATTGAAGGGTGAAGCTTTTGGCGCTGTTGCCGATGTTGGCGGCAACCGCTTCGGCGGGGATCAGGAATTCGACGCTGCCGCTGGTCACACCGGGTTTCGCCGGGATGTCCGGTGAGCCGGCGCCGGGCGTGCCGAGGACGGTGAGTTTGATGCTGTGTTTTTCATTCATGCCGGTGTAAGCCACGACTACTCGGGCACCCGTTTGGGCATCGAGGGGTGCCAGGGTGACACTGGCGCCGGTGCCTGTGGCTTGTGGCATTTGTGGCAGCGGCAAAGGATTTTCCAGCGCCACCCCGACACTGAACTCCAACGGCTCGGCATGACTCGTCCGCCCATCCGCGCGTTTGATGTGGTATTTGGCGATCACCGTTCCGCCTTCATTGCCCTTGATCATCGCGGCCGGGATGGTGAACGGCACTTGCTTGCCGGCGGTGAATTCGTTCAGCTTGATCGAGTCGGGGTACTCACCGGTGATCGAACCGATCCAGAACATGAAGACTTCATCGCCTTTGACCGTTTCGGTGTACGGCACGGTCAGGGTGGTGCCGGCGGTGTCGGCTGGCAGGACGCCGTCCACCACGCCGGCGACGTGCGGTTCGGGCAGTTCCAGGCGCGGTTCGCCGACTTGCAGGATGTCCGTGTGAATCGACTCGCGAATGGCACGGGTGGCCTCGAACGGGTGCAGCGTGGCGAGCACCGCATCGGCAATCAGTTGCTGATAATAGAACTCCGCCGTGCCGCCGTTGACCGGGGCCAGATGCTTGCCGTCGATGTTGTACAACAGCGGTTTCGCCTCAATTATGTCGTTGTGGGTGATGGGCCGAAGAGGCAGCTCAGGCAGGTAAGGGTCGAGGCCTGGCGTGGTGCCGAGCATGAATATCTTGAGGACCTGGCCTACGACGAAGGATTTGTCGAAGGGGATCTCGCAGCGCACCTGTTTGAGATCAGGGTCCAGGGCCCCGGACACGGCATCCAGCATGATCGGTGCGGCGAGGCGCTGGACTTCACCGATGGCGCGGATGAACTGGCTTTTGGAACGTAAATCAGCGGAGCCGTCGGCTTTTTCCACGCGATACGACAAGGTGATCTGCGACTTGGCCAACTGGCGCAGCACGGCGTTGGACGCCATGATCTCCATAACGCTCGGCACACTTTCCAACTTCACGCCTGCTGATGGTTCCCAATCAGTCGGCGGTCCTTCGACGGGCGTGCCCTTGATTCTGATGAATACAATGTCACCGACCTGGAATTTGTTCTTGTCCATGGCGATAATCTGCACGGTGCCATTGGCGTCGCCCAGCTTGTCGACGTCCAGTACGTTGTTCACGGTTTCCTTGAGCAACGGCGCGTCCGCCCGAGTCGCATCCACCGCCACCACGACGCGCTGCTCGGCGCTCCAGTCCTCGGTGCGGTTCAGCACGCAGTCGTACACCTCGAACACCACGGCCACGCCGGGAGAGTCCGCATCACCGGCCTCGCGGATGACGGCTTCTTCAATTTTCACGATGATCGGCGTTGTGCCTTCAGCCTGATCCTCGGTCAGCGGATCGCTGTGGACAAAGATGCCGCCCCAACTGATGCGACAAACATCGCCGGCCGCGGCGAACGGATAGGGCGACGTGCCATCGTTGTTGCCGATGGTGATCGGCACGCCATCGGCTACGTTTTCCTGGTCGATGCCGCCCTCGGCAATCTCCTTGGGAATCGTCATGATCAGCTTGGAATGCCCACCGTCGCCGTTGTCATCGTGCCCGCCCGGGCGCGTGAGCTTGACCAGCACTTGCATGACTTCGGAGGGCTGATCCGTGCCGCCCAAGGGTTTGACCACATAGGACACCGCAAAGCGGCCATCGACCATGTGCCGGGAAGGCACGAACATGCGCAGTTGTGTGTTGACCTCGTTTTGGTCGACGGTTTCAACCCAGACGTTCTGCCCGATGCCCCAGTAGATGGTCAACTTGTCGCCAATGGCCATGTTTCCCCACGGGCCGGCCTGACACAGCAGGCCATTAAGCGGAAAGTTGCCGAGTGCGGCGGCGATGTTGATGCCAAAGACTTTCGGGTCATTCCACATCGGGCCGGTGCGACCGGGGATGTTCAATTCCGCCAGGGCGAGGGGTTCATTGGGGCTGGACATGGCGCTGACTCCGTGCGGGAAGGGACGGAGTGAGTTAACGCGCATTGGCGCGATTGCACACCTGTCAGAGTTGACAGGTTTGGAGTGATATCCGACGGGCGGTCGCCCTCGCGAGCGGGCTCGCTCCCACAAATTTGGCGGTGTAACCGCAGCCGTGTGAACGACAGAAAACCCTGTGGTAGCGGGCCTGCCCGCGAAGGCGTCGGCAGCGCCGACGCCTTCGTCACAGCTTTTTAGCGAGGCCCGCTACTGCGGCATCTCCAGATTATCCAGCACCCGATTCACCGCCAGTTCCCCGAGCATGATCAACTGCGCAATCCCCATCAGCGTCCGCCGTTGCGACGGCTTCACCAGCCCGGCGAATTCGTGGGCGATGGTTTTGGCGGAGGCGAGGGTTTCGCAGGCATTGGCCAGCAGGTCTTCGTTTTTCGTGTCGGCGGTGACGGCGTACATCGCACGGGGGCTGTAGGGTGTTGGTTTGATCATTTTGAAGCTCCTAGAGTCGACGGAGCCGCCAAATTTTGCTGCGATACGAAAAGGAGGTGGCAGCTATACGCGGGTCGCAGACCGGGACTCTAGAACCGGCAGACCCAAAGGTCTCCCACGTACAGCCGCCATAAATAGCGGGTGTTGTGCGTCCAGAGATCGACGGGCTGCGAGACCCGATCGCTGATTCGTCAGCGACCGGACCGCAATAGAACCACCCCCAAGGCGCACAATCCGGCGGATTCTGGCGTAGCTGTAGGCAATGGCGCAAGAATTTGTAGCCTGGAAGGCGTGTCTGGAGGTGTCTTTAAACACCTTCGTTTAAATCTAATAATTGCATCGGACTTGATGGCCCTTTCGCGAGCAGGCTCGCTCCCACAATTTAACCTCGCCAGTTTCAAGATCCGCGGTTTAGAGTGAGCAGCCAATCTCTGATCACGGACAGATCCCCATGCCAGACCCAACCCCCACCATCCACCTCGAACGCTCCAGCGAATCCCATCTGGAAGGCATCACCGCGCTCTACAACGATCCCGCCATCGCTCGGCAGGTGTTGCAGATGCCATTCCAGTCCAGCGAAGTCTGGCGGCTGCGATTGCAGACCGACAACGAACGTGCGCTGAAACTGGTGGCGCTGCACCAGGGTGTTGTGATCGGCAATCTTGGCCTGGAGGCCTACTCAAGAATACGCCGCGCCCACGCCGGCAGTTTCGGCATGGCGGTTGCGGTAGCGTGGCAGGGCAAGGGCGTCGGTTCGATGTTGTTGGCAGCGGCGCTGGAGGTTGCTGACAACTGGATGAACCTGCACCGCGTCGAACTCAAGGTTTACGCCGACAACGAGGCGGCCATCGGCCTTTACCGCAAGTTCGGTTTCGAGGCCGAAGGGCTATTGCGTGATTACGCTGTGCGCGACGGGCAGTGGGTCGACTCCCTGAGCATGGCTCGTCTGCGCGGTTCATCAAAACCCTGAATCAGTCGTCCAGCGCGAATGCCACCGCCGACTGTGCATGCAGTTCGGTGGTGTCGAGCAAGGGCAGGGCGCTGTGTTCGGGTTTGATCAGCAGGCCGATTTCGGTGCAGCCGAGGATGATCGCCTGGGCGCCACGTGCGGTCAGGGATTCGATCACTCGTTGGTAGGTTTGTCGTGATGCTTCGCTGATCACGCCGACGCAGAGCTCGTCATAGATGATCCGGTGCACGTCTTTGCGCTCGGCTTGGTCCGGTACCAGCACGGTCAGGCCTTGATCGATCAGCCGTTGCTTGAGGAAATCCTGTTCCATGGTGAACGCCGTGCCGAGCAATCCGACCGTTCGTGCATCCATTTCCAGCGCTGCCTGCGCGGCGGGTTCGGCAATGTGCAAAAACGGAATACTGATCGCGGCCTGAATCTGCTCAGCGACCTTGTGCATGGTATTGGTACACAACACCACGCAATCGGCGCCGCCGGCTTCGAGCCTGCGTGCGGCATCCAGCAGAATCGCCGCCGCCTCGTCCCAGCGCCCGGCATGCTGTGCCTGTTCGACGGGGCCGAAGTCGACGCTGTACATCAGCAACTGCGCCGACCGCAACGGGCCGAGGCGGTCGCGGACCTGCTGGTTGATCAGACGGTAGTATTCGGCGCTGGACTCCCAGCTCATGCCGCCGATAAGGCCGATGGTGCGCATGCGGTGCTCCTGTGTGGATGGGGCTTTGCGGTGAGTGTCGTTTGGATCGGGAATTTGATCCATCAAAAATTTACCCCTGCCGTTGCCACGCATCTGCCATGCTCGGTGTCCGCAGCACTCTTCAAGGAACACCGCCATGAACGACGTACAGCAACTGGGCGAAATGCTTCGCCACTATGCCGATAGCGAAGCGCACAAGAAGCAACTGTTCACTACGCAATCGGCCGCGTGGGCCACACGGATCAGCGCGTTGTTCGATGAGATCGAGCAATGGCTCGCACCGGTCAAGGCACCGAATCTGCTGGAAGTGAGTCGGGAGATTTACGTTGCGTCCGGGCCGAGCGTGCCGGTAGAAACGTCGACCTTCATGACCGAAAAGCTGAGCATCGTGATAGCCGGTAAGCCGGTGGAGTTCGTGCCGGATGTGATGGGCAGCGGCGGGCAGATATCCCTGGCGGTGATGGGGCTGACGGCGGCGCGGTATGGGAGCATTTCGTTGGTCGGGCTGGCGGATGGCGCGTGGCAGTGGCGCAAGACCAATGGGTTGAAGGATCCGGATACGTTTACCTTCGACGCCAATTTTCTTGCCCAGCAACTGCAGAGCCTGATTCCTCGCGATCGCACCTAGATTGCAAAATCCACCCGGCGATCGTGCCTCACGTGTTCCATTAAGACGCAGACCACTCAGAGCGTGGGAACAATCAAACCTGACAGACCGCTATCGCGAGCAGGCTCACTCCTACAGGGGTTGAGACGCGCACCGGGGAAACCCTTAGGTTCGCTGTCGATCCGGCATTTTCCCTTGGGTGACTGATGGCCTTTTGGTAGAGTCGCCGTCGCCAGCGGGTTTTCGGCTGGACGATGGAACCGAAGAAGGGAGTCTGATCAGTGAGTCCGGGCAAAAAAATCCTCGGTCTCACGGCGTCGCTTTTGCTGCTGACGCTGTGGGCCAGTTACTTTTATGTATTCAAGGAAAACCGCGACGGCCAGCTTGGCGGTGTCGGCGAAAGCACCGCGTGGTGCGGCACGCCACCGACCACGGAAGCGGCGTTGCTGGGCAAGGATCAACTGACCTTGCGCGTCACCAACAACTTGCGCGGCGAGTTCATGGTCGGCGGTTCGCTGGTGGTTTCCGAACGCACTTTCAACCGCTACGACCTGGGCCGCAACGAACTGCGCCTGCGTCTGGAACCGCTGCAGTGGTCGTTCGGCGTGACGCCGATCTTCCTCGAGCAGGTCAAGGTGCAGCCGCTGAGCCGCAACCTCTCGTCGACCAACAAAAGCGCCTTCGCTGAACTCGAACCACGGCCGATCGGCGTGCACGCCCAGACCGCCGCGTTCCCGTTCGACACCTACCGCTACGGCTACAAACCGGTGCTGTATTACCTCAAGGGCAGCGAGCGCGTCGACCTGCGCTTTAAGAACATCACCACGTTAATGGAGATGTCCAACACCTTCACGCCGATCCAGAAATACAACCGCGCCGACTACATCAACGAGAAAAACTCGATGATCCGAGACGAGGACTACAAGCCGTACGGTGCACATGAGTGCGCGTTCAGCGTCGAGCGCAAAGGCTCGTTCAAGGTTGTGGTGTTGTTGCTTTTGCTGGTGCTGTGCCTGCCGCTGATGCTGGTGTTTTACCGCGATGAGCCGGGAATCGACTTTCTCGCGACGCTGGTGGGGATTGCGGTTGTGCGCACATTGCTCATCGGGCCGGTGGAGGATTTCCAGCTGTACAACATCGACTTTTTGTTTGGTGCGGCGATTCTGCTGGTGGGAACGGTGTCGCTGATCAAGGCGATGCGCGCCAATAGCCGGCGGGAGATGGCGTTGCGGAGTGGAGAGACATCGTCCTGGTAAAACAAGGCGCTCTAGAACAGTGGTGTCTGTGTGGGAGCGGGCCTGCTCGCGAAAGCGGTGGGCTCGGCCAACGTGCCATCGGCGATGAACTTTGACATCGACCATCGCATTTGCCGGGGTTTTGGCTATACCTGTATCTCCCCTATGCAAAATGTCTTGGCCTCTCAAAGGAATTACAGCATGAAGCTAGCCGTCATGATGGGCACGCTGTGCATTGCCACCCTTGGCGTGGTGGGTTGTTCCAGCAAAACCGTCGAGCCTGACCAATATTCCGGCTTTCTCAAGGACTACAGCCAGCTGAAGGAGGCCAAGTCACCTTCTGGTGCCGAGGTGATGCGCTGGATGGACCCGAAACTCGACATCAATAAATTCACCAGCGTTTACGTGGAACCGAGCCAGCTGTATCCAAAGCCGCAAGCCACCGAGAAAATCCCCCAGCAGACTCTCAATGGCATCACCAGTTATTACGATCAGGCGCTCAAGCGCGAACTCGGCAAATCGCTGCCGTTGGCCGCAGGCCCGGGGCCCGGCGTAATTGTGGTGCGTCCGGCGATTACCGCAGTCAGCAGCAAGACTGAAGGCCTGCATGTCTATGAGGTGATTCCGATTGCACTGGTCGCCGCAGCGGTGAGCACGGCCAGCGGTATCCGCGATCAGGAAACCACGCTGGCCACCGAAGCGGTATTCATGGACGGCGCGACCAATCATGTCATCGCGCAGGTGGTGCGCAAAGGTACCGGCAAACCGCTGGAAAACTCTTCCCAAGTGATGAAAGCCGCTGATATGAAAGCGGTGATCGATGGTTGGGCGAGCGATCTGCATCAGTCCTATTTGAAACTGAAGTCGGAAGCCAAATGATGCCGCGGGGCTGATTTGCCTCTGCGTTAGCAAGCTCACTCCCACAGGGATTCGTGCCGGGGCCAAGATTGCCGCTACGACACCGACCACTGTGGGAGCGGGCTTGCTCGCGAAAGCGTCAGGTCAGGCGACTGCGATGCTGGATGTGCTGCCGCCTTCGTGAGCAAGCCCACTCCCACATTCAACTGCCGCCGGACGCAAAATCTCCCAACACTGCAGATTCCCCTGTGGGAGCGGGCTTGCTCGCGAAAGCGTCGGGTCAGGCGACTGCGATGCTGGATGTGCTGCCGCCTTCGTGGGCAAGCCCACTCCCACATTCAACTGGCGCCAGGCGCAAAATCTTCCAACACCACAGATTCCCCTGTGGGAGCGGGCTTGCTCGCGAAAGCGTCAGGTCAGGCGACTGCGATGCTGGATGTGCTGCCGCCTTCGTGAGCAAGCCCACTCCCACACTCAAGTAGTGCCAGGCGCAAAATCTTCCAACACCACAGATTCCCCTGTGGGAGCGGGCTTGCTCGCGAAAGCGTCGGGTCGGGCGACTGCGATGCTGGATGTGCTGCCGCCTTCGTGGGCAAGCCCACTCCCACATTCAACTGGCGCCAGGCGCAAAATCTTCCAACACTGCAGATTCCCCTGTGGGAGCGGGCTTGCTCGCGAAAGCGTCGGGTCAGGCGACTGCGATGCTGGATGTGCTGCCGTCTTCGTGGGCAAGCCCACTCCCACATTCAACTGGCGCCAGGCGCAAAATCTTCCACATCCATCGATTCCCCTGTGGGAGCGGGCTTGCTCGCGAAAGCGTCAGGTCAGGCGACTGCGATGTTGGATGTGCTGCCGCCTTCGTGGGAAGCCCACTCCCACATTCAACTGGCGCCAGACGCAAAATCTCCCAACACTGCAGATTCCCCTGTGGGAGCGGGCTTGCTCGCGAAAGCGTCAGGTCAGGCGACTGCGATGTTGGATGTGCTGCCGCCTTCGTGGGCAAGCCCACTCCCACATTCAACTGGCGCCAGGCGCAAAATCTTCCAACACCACAGATTCCCCTGTGGGAGCGGGCTTGCTCGCGAAGGCGTCAGCTCAGGCAATCAAGATACTGAATGTACCGCCGCCATCCCGAGCGGGCTCACTCCTATCGGTGGATTTGTGCGGGTTGTATACAATCGCACGACCCAGCGCCCAACAATTTCAAACAGGGAATAGGTCGTCAGCGGATTTCGTGGTTAACTTCCGCCTCTTGCATGCTTTCCAATCAAAAAACAGAAGGACTCAAGTCATGGCCCAAGTCACCCTCAAAGGCAATCCGGTTCAAGTCAACGGCCAGTTGCCACAAGCCGGTTCCAAGGCGCCAGCCTTTTCCCTGGTAGCCGGCAATCTGTCCGACGTCACCCTGCAAGACTTCGCCGGCAAGCGCAAAGTCCTGAACATTTTCCCAAGCGTCGACACCCCGACCTGCGCCACCTCCGTGCGCAAGTTCAACGCCCAGGCCAACGACATCAGCAACACCGTGGTGCTGTGCATCTCCGCTGACCTGCCGTTCGCCCAGGCGCGCTTCTGCGGCGCCGAAGGTCTGGAAAACGTACAGAACCTGTCGACCCTGCGCGGCAGCGAGTTCATCGAAAACTACGGCGTGGCCATTGCTGACGGCCCGCTGAAGGGCCTGACCGCACGCGCCGTGGTGGTTCTGGACGAAAACGACAACGTCCTGCACAGCGAACTGGTCAAGGAAATCGCCGAAGAGCCTGACTACGAAGCGGCACTGTCCGTTCTCAAGTAAGGCTTTTACAATTGTTAACGGCCTGGCCCTGTCCAGGCCGTTTTCATTTGTGTATCAGGGTTTTGCCTTACACCTTGAAACGTAAGTGGAAGGTAAATTGCCGGTAAAGCTGCTTTGCTTAAATCCACTCAGTGCTTATCGTTCAGCCTCCCGTAATAGAAGCCCACGCGCCCAATGGTCAATAACTCCATGCAATCGTCCCCCCGCAAATCCCGTCGCTGGCTGATCAGCCTGCTTGTCCTGTTGGTCATCGCTGTCCTGTGCTGGAAATTCTGGCCCGCCGGCTCTGCTGACAAGGCAGGCGGCGACAAAGCGGCCGCCGGGCACACCGGGCGCTCGGGGATGATGCGGCCGGGCTTTGGCGGCGGTACCGGGCCGATTCCGGTGCGCGTAGCGCCGGCGGTGAAGGGCGACTTCCCGCTGTATTACAAGGCGCTGGGAACGGTCACCGCGCTCAATACCATCAACGTCCGCAGCCGGGTGGGCGGCGAACTGGTCAAGATTCATTTCGAAGAAGGGCAGATGGTCAAGGCGGGCGACCTGCTGGCCGAGATTGATCCGCGTCCTTACCAGAATGCTTTACTTCAGGCCGAAGGCACCTTGCTGCAGAATCAGGCGCAGTTGAAAAACGCCCAGGTCGACGTCGAGCGTTATCGCGGTCTGTACAAAGAAGACAGCATCGCCAAACAGACCCTCGACACCGCCGAAGCGCTGGTCGGCCAATACCTGGGCACGGTCAAGACCAATCAGGCCGCGGTCAACGACGCCAAGCTCAATCTTGAATTCACCAAGATCCGCGCGCCGATTGCCGGCCGCGTCGGTCTGCGTCAGGTCGACGTCGGCAACCTCGTCGCCGCCAACGACACCACGTTCCTCGCGGTGATCACCCAGACGCAGCCGATCAGCGTGGCCTTCACCTTGCCGGAAAACAGCCTCGACACCGTGCTGGCGCGTTACCGCAGCGGCGCCAAACTGCCTGCCGAGGCGTGGGACCGCGGCGACACCAAACTGCAGGCTACCGGTGTGCTGCAAAGCCTCGACAACCAGATCGACGTCGCTACCGGCACCCTCAAGTTCAAGGCCCGTTACGATAACCGCGACCAGTCGCTATTTCCCAACCAGTTCGTCAACGTTCATTTGCTGGCCGACACGCTCAAAGGTGTAGTGCTGGCACCGTCGGCAGCGATTCAGTTCGGCACCAATGGCACCTTTGTCTATGCGCTGGACGGCGACAAGAAAGTCACCATTCGCCAACTGAAAATCGGTGCCAGCGACGGTGACAACACCGTGGTCACCGAAGGCCTCGCCGCAGGTGATCGCGTGGTGCTCGAAGGTACCGATCGCCTGAAGGAAGGCAGCGAAGTCGAAGTGGTCAATGAAAGCAGTGAAGTGCCGACCTCGCCAACCGAACACCTGCAAGGCAAATCCGCCGCCAATCCTGATGCGACCACAGCCGATAAGGCCAAGAAGGGCGCATGAACATTTCGCGGCTGTTCATACTCCGTCCGGTAGCCACAACCTTGAGCATGCTGGCCATTGTTCTGGCCGGCCTGATCGCTTATCGCTTGCTGCCGGTGTCAGCGTTGCCGCAGGTCGACTACCCGACCATTCGCGTCATGACTCTGTATCCGGGCGCCAGTCCGGACGTGATGACCAGCGCCGTCACCGCGCCACTCGAACGCCAGTTCGGGCAGATGCCGGGCCTCACGCAAATGGCCTCGACCAGCTCGGGCGGTGCTTCGGTGCTGACCCTGCGTTTCAGCCTCGATATCAACATGGACGTTGCCGAGCAGCAGGTGCAGGCCGCGATCAACGCTGCGACCAATCTGCTGCCTACCGATCTGCCAGCGCCGCCTGTGTACAACAAGGTCAACCCGGCGGACACCCCGGTGCTGACCCTGGCCATCACCTCGAAAACCATGCTGCTGCCCAAGCTCAATGATCTGGTCGATACGCGCATGGCGCAGAAAATCGCCCAGATCAGCGGCGTCGGCATGGTCAGCATCGCCGGCGGCCAGCGTCAGGCCGTGCGGATCAAGGTCAACCCCGAAGCGCTGGCGGCCAACAGCCTCAATCTGTCGGACGTGCGCACGCTGATCGGCGCCTCCAACGTCAACCAGCCGAAAGGCAACTTCGATGGCCCGACCCGGGTGTCGATGCTCGATGCCAACGACCAGCTGACCTCGCCTGAGGACTACGCCAACCTCATCCTGACCTACAAGAACGGCGCACCGCTGCGGCTCAAGGACGTCGCCGAGATCGTCGATGGCGCCGAGAACGAGCGTCTGGCTGCATGGGCCAATCAGAATCAGGCAGTACTGCTGAACATCCAGCGTCAGCCCGGTGCCAACGTCATCGAAGTGGTCGACCGCATCAAGGCCTTGCTGCCGAGCATCACCGACAACCTGCCGGCCGGCCTCGAGGTCACTGTGCTGACGGATCGCACGCAGACCATCCGCGCCTCGGTCACCGACGTGCAACATGAACTGCTGATCGCCATCGCGCTGGTGGTCATGGTCACTTTCCTGTTTCTACGCCGCGCCAGTGCGACGATCATCCCTTCCGTGGCTGTACCGCTGTCGCTGATCGGCACCTTCGGCGTGATGTACCTGGCCGGGTTCTCGGTGAACAACCTGACCCTGATGGCGCTGACCATTGCCACCGGTTTCGTGGTCGACGACGCCATCGTCATGCTCGAGAACATCTCGCGCTTCATTGAGGAAGGCGATAGTCCGATGCAGGCCGCGCTCAAGGGCGCGAAACAGATCGGCTTCACCCTGATTTCCCTGACCCTGTCGCTGATCGCAGTACTGATTCCGCTGCTTTTCATGGCCGATGTCGTGGGGCGCCTGTTTCGTGAATTCGCCATTACCCTGGCGGTGGCGATCCTGATTTCCCTGGTCGTATCGCTGACCCTGACGCCGATGATGTGCGCGCGACTGCTCAAGCGTGAACCGCAAGAACATGAGCAAGGCCGTTTCTATCGCGCCAGCGGTGCGTTCATCGACTGGATGATCAAGGAATACGGGCGGATGCTGCGCTGGGTCCTCAAGCATCAGCCGCTGACCTTGCTGGTCGCCATCGGCACACTGGCGTTGACCGTGTTCCTTTACGTGATCGTGCCGAAGGGCTTCTTTCCGGTGCAGGACACCGGGGTGATCCAGGGCATTTCCGAAGCGCCGCAGTCGATTTCCTTCGCGGCGATGGGCGAGCGGCAGCAGGAACTGGCGAAGATCATCCTGGAAGATCCGGCGGTGCAGAGCCTGTCGTCGTACATCGGCGTCGACGGCGACAACGCCACGCTCAACAGCGGCCGCTTGCTGATCAACCTCAAGCCCCACGGCGAGCGCGATCTGACGGCCAGCGAAGTGATCGCACGCCTGCAACCGCAACTGGACAAACTGGTCGGCATTCGGCTGTTCATGCAGCCCGTGCAGGATCTAACCATCGAGGATCGGGTCAGTCGCACCCAGTACCAGTTCAGTATGTCGTCGCCGGACTCGGAATTGCTCAGCCAGTGGAGCGGACGTCTGGTCGAAGCCTTGGCGCAGCGTCCCGAGTTGACCGACGTTGCCAGTGATTTGCAGGACAAAGGCTTGCAGGTCTATCTGGTGATCGACCGTGATGCTGCTTCGCGCCTCGGCGTGTCGGTGGCAAACATTACTGATGCACTGTATGACGCGTTCGGCCAGCGGCAGATTTCGACTATTTACACCCAGGCCAGCCAGTACCGCGTGGTGCTGCAAGCCCAGGCCGGGGAGAAGATCGGCCCACAGGCGCTGGACCAGATTCACGTCAAGACCACCGACGGCGCGCAGGTGCGCCTGTCGAGCCTGGCGCATGTCGAAGAGCGTCAGGCGCAGTTGGCGATCACTCACATCGGCCAGTTCCCGGCGGTGATGATGTCGTTCAACCTCGCGCCGGGTGTGGCGTTGGGGCATGCGGTGGACATCATAGAGCAAGTGCAGCAGAACATCGGCATGCCGGTCGGCGTGCAGACTCAGTTCCAGGGCGCGGCGCAGGCGTTCCAGGCTTCGCTGTCGAGCACCTTGCTGCTGATTCTGGCGGCGGTGGTGACCATGTATATCGTGCTGGGCGTGCTCTACGAGAGCTACATCCACCCGATCACCATCCTCTCGACCTTGCCGTCCGCCGCGGTTGGCGCCTTGCTGGCGTTGCTGCTCAGTGGCAACGACCTGGGGATGATCGCGATCATCGGCATCATTCTGCTGATAGGTATCGTCAAGAAGAACGCGATCATGATGATCGACTTCGCCCTCGACGCCGAACGCACCCAGGGCATGGCCCCGGCAGAGGCGATCTATCAAGCGGCGCTGCTGCGCTTCCGGCCAATTCTGATGACCACACTGGCAGCGTTGTTCGGCGCGGTGCCGCTGATGCTGGCCACGGGGTCTGGCGCGGAACTGCGTCAGCCGTTGGGTCTGGTGATGGTCGGTGGCTTGTTGGTGAGCCAGGTGTTGACGCTGTTCACGACGCCGGTGATTTACCTGTACTTCGACCGCCTGGGCCGGCGCTTTGGTAAATCCAAAGCCGATGAAGAGGTCGCGGTATGACCTCGCAACCACCACATATCTCCTGTGGGAGCGGGCTTGCTCGCGAAAGCGCTGTGTCAGCCGCTACATATGTTGGATGCGCCGGCGTCTTCGCGAGCAAGCCCGCTCCCACAGGGTTAAGCGGTAGGGACTGGCGCGAATGAATCTTTCAGGCCCTTTCATCAAACGCCCCGTGGCAACCATGCTGCTCTCGCTGGCAATCATGTTGCTTGGCGGTGTCAGCTTCGGTCTGCTGCCGGTATCGCCATTGCCGCAGATGGACTTCCCGGTCATCGTCGTCCAGGCCAGTCTGCCGGGCGCAAGTCCCGAGGTGATGGCTTCGACGGTGGCGACGCCGCTGGAGCGTTCGTTCGGTGCGATTGCCGGCGTCAATACCATGAGCAGCCGCTCCAGTCAGGGTTCGACGCGGGTCATTCTGCAATTTGACCTCGACCGCGACATCAACGGCGCGGCGCGGGAAGTGCAGGCGGCGATCAACGCCTCGCGCAACCTACTGCCGAGCGGGATGCGCAGCATGCCGACCTATAAAAAGGTCAACCCGTCGCAGGCGCCGATCATGGTGCTGTCGCTGACTTCGGACGTGCTGGAAAAAGGCCAACTCTACGATTTGGCCTCGACCATACTTTCGCAAAGCCTGTCGCAGGTGCAGGGCGTCGGTGAAGTGCAGATCGGTGGCAGTTCGCTGCCGGCGGTGCGCATCGAGCTCGAACCGCAGGCACTGAACCAGTACGGCGTGGCCCTCGACGATGTGCGCAAGACTATCGCCGACGCCAACGTGCGCCGGCCCAAGGGTTCGGTCGAGGATGGCGAGCGCTTGTGGCAGATCCAGGCCAACGACCAGCTCGAGAAAGCCAAGGATTACGAGTCGCTGATCATTCACTATGCCGACGGCGCCGCGTTGCGTCTCAAGGACGTGGCGAAAGTCAGCGATGGCGTCGAAGACCGTTACAACAGCGGTTTCTTCAACGACGACGCGGCGGTGCTGCTGGTGATCAACCGTCAGGCCGGCGCCAACATCATCGAGACGGTCAACGAGATCAAGGCGCAGTTGCCGGCGCTGCAAGCGGTGCTGCCAGCCAGCGTCAAACTCAATCTGGCCATGGACCGATCGCCGGTAATCAAGGCCACGCTGCATGAAGCCGAGATGACCTTGCTGATCGCCGTCGCTCTGGTGGTGCTGGTGGTGTACCTGTTTCTCGGTAACTTCCGCGCTTCGCTGATCCCGACGCTGGCGGTGCCGGTGTCGCTGGTCGGCACGTTTGCGGTGATGTACCTGTATGGGTTCTCGCTGAACAACCTGTCGCTGATGGCGCTGATTCTCGCCACCGGTCTGGTGGTGGACGACGCCATCGTGGTGCTGGAGAACATTTCCCGGCATATCGACGAAGGCGTCAAACCGATGCAGGCGGCGTACCTCGGGGCCAAGGAAGTCGGCTTTACCCTGTTGTCGATGAACGTCTCGCTGGTGGCAGTGTTCCTGTCGATCCTGTTCATGGGCGGGCTGGTCGAAAGCCTGTTCCGCGAGTTTTCCATCACTCTGGCGGCGGCGATCGTGGTGTCGCTGGTGGTTTCCCTGACGCTGACGCCAATGCTCTGCGCGCGCTGGCTCAAACCACACACGCCGGGGCAGGAGAACCGCCTGCAACGCTGGAGCCAGAAGACCAACGACTGGATGGTCGGCAAATACGCCACCAGCCTCGACTGGGTATTGCGTCATCGACGTCTGACCTTGCTCAGTCTGCTGCTCACCGTCGGCGTCAACGTTGCGCTCTACGTGGTGGTGCCGAAAACTTTCCTGCCGCAGCAGGACACCGGGCAATTGATCGGTTTCGTACGTGGCGATGACGGTCTGTCGTTCAACGTCATGCAGCCGAAAATGGAAACCTTCCGCCGCGCCGTGCTCAAGGACGAAGCGGTGGAAAGCGTCGCCGGGTTCATTGGTGGTAACAACGGCACCAATAACGCCTTCATGATCGTGCGCCTGAAACCGATCAAGGAACGCCAGCTGTCGGCGCAGAAAGTCATTGAGCGCCTGCGCAAGGAAATGCCCAAGGTGCCCGGTGCGCAGCTGATGCTGATGGCCGATCAGGATCTGCAGTTCGGCGGTGGCCGCGAACAGACCAGTTCGCAGTACACCTACATCCTGCAAAGCGGCGACCTCGCCGAGCTGCGCAAGTGGTTCCCGAAAGTGGTCACCGCGTTGCGTGCCTTGCCCGAGCTGACCGCCATTGATGCCCGCGAGGGTGCCGGGGCACAGCAGGTGACACTGATCGTCGACCGGGATCAGGCCAAACGCCTGGGGGTCGACATGAACATGGTCACCGCCGTGCTCAACAACGCTTACAGCCAGCGGCAGATTTCGACGATCTACGACAGTCTCAACCAGTACCAGGTGGTGATGGAGGTCAATCCGAAATACGCCCAGGATCCGGTGACGCTCAAGCAGGTCGAGGTGATTACCGCTGACGGTGCGCGGGTGCCGCTGTCGACGTTCGCCCATTACGAAAACAGCCTGGAAAACGATCGGGTCAGCCATGAAGGTCAGTTCGCATCCGAAAGCATTTCCTTTGACATGGCCGAAGGCGTGACCGTGGAGCAGGGCAGCGCCGCCATCGAACGGGCGATCGCCAAGGTCGGCCTGCCGGAGGATGTGATTGCGAAAATGGCCGGCACCGCTGACGCCTTCGCGGCCACGCAGAAGAGCCAGCCGTTCATGATCCTCGGTGCGTTGCTCGCCGTGTATCTGGTGCTGGGTGTGCTGTATGAAAGCTACATCCACCCGCTGACCATTCTCTCGACCTTGCCTTCAGCCGGCGTCGGCGCGTTGCTGTCGATCTATGCACTCGGCGGCGAGTTCAGCCTGATTTCCCTGCTGGGAATATTCCTGCTGATCGGCGTGGTGAAAAAGAACGCCATTCTGATGATCGATCTTGCGCTGCAATTGGAGCGGCATGAGGGGCTGTCACCGCTGGAGTCGATTCGCAGCGCCTGTCTGCAACGCCTGCGACCGATTCTGATGACGACGCTGGCGGCGATCCTCGGCGCCTTGCCGCTGCTGCTCGGCCGCGCCGAGGGTGCGGAAATGCGCCAGCCGCTGGGCCTGACCATCATTGGCGGCCTGGTGTTCAGCCAGGTCCTGACCCTTTACACCACACCCGTGGTTTACCTCTATCTCGACAAGCTGCGCCATCGTTTCAATAAATGGCGTGGCGTGCGCACTGACGCCGCTCTGGAAACTCCGCTATGACTGACCGTTCGCTTATCCAATTGGCCACCGTGCGCGGCTCGCGCCTGTTGAGCCTGTCGTTGTGCGTGGCGCTGCTCAGCGCCTGCGCCGTCGGCCCGGACTACCAGCGTCCGCAAACTGCCGCAATCGCTCAGTTCAAGGAAGCCGAAGGCTGGCGTCAGGCCAACCCCAGCGACTCGCTGGCCCGGGGCGCCTGGTGGGAGTTGTACGGCGACCGGCAGCTCAACGCCTTGATCGAAAAACTCAACAGCTCCAACCAGACCGTTGCCCAGTCCGAAGCGCAGTTCCGTCAGGCGCAGGCCCTGGTGCGCAGTGCGCGCGGGGCGTTTTATCCCAGTGTCGACTTGAGTCTGGGCAAGAATCGCTCCAGTCAGGGCACCGGCAGCAGCAGTTCGAGCCTGAGCAGCTCCTCAAGTGGTATTCGTGATACCTACACCGCGCAACTGGGCGTCAGTTGGGAAGCCGATGTCTGGGGCAAGCTGCGCCGTGGGCTGGAAGCGGATGAGGCCAACGCCCAGGCGAGTTTTGCCGATCTGGCAGCGATGCGTCTGAGTCAGCAATCGGAGCTGGTGCAGAACTACCTGCAACTGCGGGTCATCGATCAGCAGAAGCGTTTGCTTGAAGCCACCGTTGCCGCTTACGAGCGTTCACTGAAGATGACGCAGAACCAGTACCGCGCCGGAGTTTCCGGGCGCGACGCGGTGGCGCAGGCGCAAACCCAGTTGAAAAGCACTCAGGCCGATCTGGTCGACCTGATCTGGCAGCGTGCACAGTTTGAAAACGCCATTGCCGTGCTCACTGGCGAAGCCCCGGCCAACTTCAGCATCGCCGAAAGCCAGAGCATCCCGAAGCTGCCGCAGGTGCCGTTGACATTGCCTTCACAATTGCTGGAGCGTCGTCCCGACATCGCGTCGGCCGAGCGCTCGGTGATCGCCGCCAATGCCAATGTCGGGGTGGCGAAGGCCGCGTATTACCCGGACCTGACCCTGAGTCTGAGCGGCGGTTACAGCAGCAGTACCTCGAAAAATCTGATCAGCCTGCCGAACCGTTTCTGGTCGGTCGGCCCGCAACTGTCGTTGCCGCTGTTCGACGGTGGCATTCGTTCGGCCGAGGTCGACCGCAGTGAAGCGGCCTATGACGAAACCGTCGCCCGCTACCGCCAGACCGTGCTCGATGGTTTCCGCGAAGTGGAAAACTACCTGGTCCAGCTCAAGGTGTATGAAGACGAAGCGGCGGTGCGCCAGGAAGCGCTGGATGCCGCCCGCGATTCCTTGCGTCTGACGGAGAACCAGTACAAGGCCGGGCTGATCGCTTATATCGATGTGGTTGTGGTGCAGGCCACGGCGCTGAGCAATGAGCGCAGCGTGCTGAACATTTTGCAGAGTCGATTGATTGCCAGCGTGCAACTGATCGCCGCACTGGGCGGCGGCTGGGACGGCCAACTCGACGTCAGCGACAACCGCTGAGCCTGAGGGCGCGAGCCTGCTCCCACAGGGACTCGCGTTCGAATGATGAAGGGTGGTCGGGCGCTGGAAATTGTGGGAGCGAGCCTGCTCGCGAACGCGGTGGGTCAGTCGAGCGAGATGTTGGCTGTACCGACGCCTTCGCGAGCAAGCCCGCTCCCACAGGAATTCGCGTTCGAATGATGAAGGGTGTTTGGGCGCTGGAAATTGTGGAAACGAGCCTGCTCGCGAACGCGGTAGGTCAGTCGAGCGAAATGTTGGCTGTGCCGACGCCTTCGCGAGCAAGCCCGCTCCCACAGGGATTCGCGTTCGAATGATGAAGGGTGGTTGGACGCTGAAAATTGTGGGAGCGAGCCTGCTCGCGAACGCGGTGGGTCAGTCGAGCGAGATGCTGGATGTGCCGACGCCTTCGCGATCAAGCCCGCTCCCACAGGGATTCGCGTTCGAATGATGAAGGGTGGTTGGGCGCTGGAAATTGTGGAAGCGAGCCTGCTCGCGAACGCGGTGGGTCAGTCGAGCGAGATGCTGGATGTGCCGACGCCTTCGCGAGCAAGCCCGCTCCCACAGGGACTCGCGTTCGAATGATGAAGGGTGGTTGGACGCTGAAAATTGTGGGAGCGAGCCTGCTCGCGAACGCGGTGGGTCAGTCGAGCGAGATGCTGGATGTGCCGACACCTTCGCGAGCAAGCCCGCTCCCACAGGGACTCGCGTTCGAATGATGAAGGGCGGTCGGGCGCTGAAAATTGTGGGAGCGAGCCTGCTCGCGAACGCGGTGGGTCAGTCGAGCGAGATGCTGGATGTGCCGACGCCTTCGCGATCAAGCCCGCTCCCACAGGAATTCGCGTTCGAATGATGAAGGGTGGTTGGGCGCTGGAAATTGTGGAAACGAGCCTGCTCGCGAACGCGGTAGGTCAGTCGAGCGAGATGTTGGCTGTACCGACGCCTTCGCGAGCAAGCCCGCTCCCACAGGGACTCGCGTTCGAATGATGAAGGGTGGTTGGACGCTGAAAATTGTGGGAGCGAGCCTGCTCGCGAACGCGGTGGGTCAGTCGAGCGAGATGTTGGCTGTGCCGACGCCTTCGCGAGCAAGCCCGCTCCCACAGGGATTCGGGTTCGAATGATGAAGGGTGGCTGGACGCTGAAATTTGTGGGAGCGAGCCTGCTCGCGAACGCGGTGGGTCAGTCGAGCGAGATGTTGGCTGTGCCGACGCCTTCGCGAGCAAGCCCGCTCCCACAGGGATTCGCGTTCGAATGATGAAGGGTGGTTGGACGCTGAAAATTGTGGGAGCGAGCCTGCTCGCGAACGCGGTGGGTCAGTCGAGCGAGATGTTGGCTGTGCCAACGCCTTCGCGAGCGAGCCCGCTCCCACAGGGATTCGCGTTCGAATGATGAAGGGTGGCTGCACGCTGAAAATTGTGGGAGCGAGCCTGCTCGCGAACGCGGTGGGTCAGTCGAGGGAGATGGTGGATGTGCCGACGCCTTCGCGAGCAAGCCCGCTCCCACAGGGATTTGTGTCTGGCGTGAGATCGCTTCTACAAGGTGTGCTTAAAGCCCACCGCAGAGCGTTGTAGGACGATCGAACGAGCGTTTCATCGGCTTGATGGCAATTTGGTTACTTTGTCAGTGCGTTCTTCCGCGCAATCAGTACAATCGCCGCATTTGCCCGACCGAGAATGGAAGCAGTACGGTTTCGGCTTGTCACGAGAACCTCCATGCTCATCGGCAGCTACTCCTTCACCCTGGTTTTCATATCGTTGTGCGTGGCGATCCTCGCTTCCTACACGGCGCTCGACCTCACCGGGCGCATCGCCACGGCAAAAGGCCGGGCCGTGCATTTCTGGACGGCGGGCGGGGCGTTGGCGATGGGTGTTGGCGTCTGGTCAATGCACTTCATCGGCATGCTCGCCTTCAAATTGCCGATCGATCTGGGCTATGACTTCGCCCTCACTGCGTTGTCATTGCTGATCGCGGTGCTTTCCTGCGGTTTTGCCTTGTGGCTGGTCAGCCAACCAAAGCTGCCACTGGCGCAACTGGCCTTTGGCGCGCTGATAATGGGGGCGGGCATCAGCGCCATGCATTACACCGGCATGGCCGCTCTGCGCATGACCCCGGGTATCGATTACGACCCAACGCTGTTCAGTGCCTCCTTGCTGATTGCCGTCGGCGCCTCGGCGGCGGCATTGTGGATCGCGTTTCGTTTACGCCAGCAATCGCCCTATGTGCGGCTGATTCGCGCCGGCGCGGCGGTGATCATGGGCATGGCGATTGTCGGCATGCACTACACCGGCATGGCCGCCGCGCAGTTTCCTGACGGCAGTTTCTGCGGCGCGACGCTCAATGGCTTGAAGGGCAACGGCCTCGATAGTCTGGTAGTAGTGACCACGCTGGCGGTGCTGTCGATCGCGTTGTTGACCTCGATTCTCGACGCCCGCCTCGAAGCGCGCACCGCCGATCTGGCGCACTCGCTGACTGTGGCCAATCGCGAACTCACCCAACTGGCCTTGCACGATCCGCTGACCAGTCTGCCCAATCGCATGTTGCTCGATGACCGCATCAATCAGGCGATCAAGAAAGTTGAGGAGCAGGGCGGTTGCTTCGCCTTGATGTTCATCGACCTCGACGGTTTCAAACCAGTCAACGATGCGTTCGGCCATCACATGGGCGACCAATTGTTGCGCGAGGTCGGTATTCGTCTGCGCGAAGACTTGCGCAGCCAGGACACACTCGCACGAATCGGCGGCGATGAATTCGTTCTGCTGGTGCGTTTGAGCGAGCCCAATGACGCTTTGAGCCTGGCCGCGCGTCAGGTCAGCTTGATCGGCCGCACGTTTCGCGTCGCCGAACATGATCTGCAGATTTCCGCCAGCGTCGGCATTGCCCTGTACCCGGGCAACGGCGACAACGCCCAGGAACTGCTGATGAACGCCGATGCTGCGATGTACCACGCCAAGGGCGGCGGCAAGAACGGCTACAGCTTCTTCGACGCATCGATGAACACCAACGCGCGCAAACAACTGCAACTGTTGCAGGACCTGCGCGCGGCCATCGAGCACAACCAGTTCTGCCTGCATTACCAGCCTAAATTCGACGCCGCCAATGGCCGTCCGGTCGGTGCCGAAGCGCTGCTGCGTTGGAAGCATCCGCTGCACGGCATGTTGATGCCGGACAAATTCATCGATCTGGCGGAGAAAACCGGGCTGATCATTCCGATGGGCGAATGGGTGCTCAACGAAGCCTGCCGGCAGATGCGCGAGTGGTACGTGCTCGGCTATACCGACTGGCGCATTGCCGTAAACCTTTCAGCCTTGCAGTTCTGCCACGCCGGGCTGGTACAAAGCGTGGCCAAGGCTTTGGCGACTCATCATTTGCCGGCCAACAGCCTGACGCTCGAAATCACCGAAACCACGGCGATGAGCGACGCTGATGCGAGCATGACTGTGCTCCAGGAGTTGTCGGACATGGGCGTCGACCTATCGATCGACGACTTCGGCACCGGCTATTCCAGCCTGATGTACCTCAAGCGCCTGCCGGCCAATGAGCTGAAGATCGATCGCGGTTTCGTCCGTGATCTGGAACATGACAGCGATGACGCCGCGATCGTCTCGGCGATTGTGGCGCTGGGGCAGGCGCTGGATCTGCGGATTGTCGCCGAAGGTGTCGAGACCGGCGCGCAGCAGGATTTCCTCACCAAACTGGGCTGTGATTCGTTGCAGGGCTATCTGCTCGGCCACCCGATGCCGGCGGAGCGCTTCATGCAGGACATCGTGCGTGGGCAACGGCTGGCGGTGGTCTGAGAGGCCGAGTCATCGTTCTTCGCGAGCAGGCTCGCTCCCACAGGGGATTGCCGCAACACCATTGAACTCATGCAAAAGCCATGAATGGCAGTTATTCTTGGCCCCGACTGTTACGTGTGCACGTGGGGGAAGGCCAGCATGGATAAAGTCATTGTCATCACCGGTGGCGGGCGCGGAATCGGCGCGGCTACGGCATTGTTGGCAGCCGGACAGGGCTACCGGATCTGCATCAACTATCAGTCGGATGAACAGGCCGCACACAGCGTGCTTGAGCAAGTCAGAGCGTTGGGTGCCCAGGCTATCGCGGTGCGCGCCGATGTCAGTATCGAAGACGAAGTGATCGCGATGTTTCAGCGCGTCGACAATGAACTGGGCCGGGTTACCGCGCTGGTCAACAATGCCGGCACCGTCGGGCAGAAATCGCGAGTCGATGAAATGTCCGAATTCCGCATCCTCAAAATCATGAAGACCAACGTACTGGCGCCGATCCTCTGCGCCAAACACGCAATCCTGCGCATGTCGCCAAAACATGGCGGGCAGGGCGGCAGCATCGTCAACGTGTCCTCGGTCGCGGCTCGCCTCGGTTCGCCGAACGAGTACGTTGATTACGCAGCGTCCAAAGGGGCGCTCGATACGTTCACCATCGGCCTGTCGAAAGAGGTGGCAGGCGAGGGCATTCGCGTGAATGCCGTGCGTCCGGGCTATATTTATACCGACTTCCATGCCCTGAGCGGCGACCCTGATCGGGTCAGCAAGCTCGAATCGGCTATTCCCATGGCACGGGGCGGGCGGCCGGATGAAGTGGCGGAGGCGATTGTCTGGTTGCTGTCGGACAAGGCTTCGTATGCGACCGGGACGTTTGTTGATTTGGGGGGTGGGCGTTAAACCGGTGGATTTGCAGTATTAAAGCCGGCCTCTTCGCGAGCAGGCTCGCTCCCACAGTTGGTTTGTGAATGCGGAACCAATGTGGGAGCGAGCCTGCTCGCGAAGGCGCCAGCCCAGACAACGTCGATCCATCAGAACGACCGCACAATCCGCCCCAACGTCTCCATGGCCTTCTCCGATTCTTCGGTCCATGGGCTGCCGTAATTCAAGCGAATGCAGTTTCTGAAACGCTGGGTCGGCGAGAAAATCGGCCCCGGCGCGATGCTGATGCCTTGCGCCAACGCCATCTGAAACAACTTCAGTGAATCCATCTGCTCTGGCAATTCCAGCCACAGAAAATAACCGCCCGCCGGTTGGCTGACGCGGGTCTGCGCCGGAAAGTAGCGGGCAATCGCCGCGAGCATCGCGCTCTGCTGTTCTTCCAGGGCATAACGCAGTTTGCGCAGGTGCCGATCGTAGCCGCCGTGTTGCAGATAATCGGCAATCGCCGCTTGCGCCGGCATCGAAGCGCACAGCGAGGTCATCAGCTTCAGCCGTTCGATTTTCTGCGCGAAACGCCCGGCCGCGACCCAGCCGATGCGATAACCGGGGGCGAGGCTTTTGGCGAACGAGCCGCAATGCATGACCAAGCCTTCAGTATCAAAAGCCTTGGCCGGTTTTGGCGCCTGTTGGCCGTAATAGAGTTCGGCGTAGACGTCGTCCTCGATCAGCGGCACCTGATGCTGACGCAGCAGTTCGACCAATTCCTGTTTCTTCGCCTCGGGCACGGTTGCGCCCATCGGGTTCTGGAAACTGGTCATGCACCAGCAGGCCTTGATCGGATGACGGTCCAGGGTTTGCGCGAGCACGCCGAGGTCGATGCCATCGCGTGGATGCACGGGGATTTCCACGGCTTTCAGTTTCAGGCGCTCAAGCACTTGCAGGCAGGCATAAAACGCCGGGGCCTCGATGGCCACCAGATCGCCTGGCTCGGTCACCGCTTGCAGGCACAGGTTCAGCGCTTCGAGAGCGCCGTTGGTGATGAGCAATTCTTCCATCGGCAGCATCAGCCCGCCGACCATGTAGCGCAGGGCAATCTGCCGACGCAGTTGCGGGTTGCCCGGCGACATATCGGTGACGACCATGCGCGGATCCATCTCCCGCGCGGCGCTGGCCAAGGAACGCGACAGGCGTTGCAGGGGGAACAGTGTCGGGCTGGGGAAGGCGGATCCGAACGGCACGGTGTTCGGGTCTTTGATCGAATCGAGCACCGAGAACACCAGTTCGCTGACGTCGACTTCGGTGGATTCGTTGACCTGGCTGCTGATGACCGGCTCGGAGAATGCGCTCGGCGTGTGGGCGTTGACGAAGTAGCCGGAGCGCGGCCGCGCGCGGATCAGGCCACGACGTTCGAGCAGGTAATAGGCCTGGAACACCGTCGACGGACTGACCCCATAAGTCTGGCTGGCGTAGCGCACCGACGGCACCCGCTGGCCAGGGCCGAGGACGCCGGAGCGGATCAGTTCAGCGATGTCGTCGGCGAATTTTTCGTAGCGTTTCATGGTGGATCCGAATGGGGTCTATAAGGAATCGCGTCGCCTCCATTCGCGAGCAGGCTCGCTCCCACAACGACCCCTATTTCCTGTGGGAGCGAGCCTGCTCGCGATTGAAAGCACCGCAGTCTAACGGCAATCAGCGATTCATCGGCGCCACAAACCGGCTCTTCGCCACGCTGTATATCTGCGGCTGGTCACTGTCTTCAATCCTGAAACTCAACGTCTGCGAACTGCTCGCCGGGCGCTCGGTGGTCATCGCCACCGACACTGGCACATCGACAATCTCTCCCGGCGCCAGGCTCAATGCCGTTTTGCCCTGCAATTCAAACCCGTCGCCATCAACCAGACTCAACCGGTAATCCTGCCGTTGCTGAGTCTTGTTGATCACCTTCAGCGAATAAATATTCTCGATCTGCCCCTGAGCGTTCTCACGAAACAGCCCGCGATCCTTGGTCACGTCCAGCGACACCATCGGCCGTTCGATCAACGCCAGCGCCAACGCGCCGATCATCACCAGCAGCACCGCCGTGTAGCCAATCAGGCGCGGGCGCAGCAGATGGGTCTTGCCGCCCTGCAATTCGCGCTCGGAACTGTAGCGGATCAGGCCGCGTGGGTAATGCATTTTGTCCATGATCGAATCGCAGGCATCGATGCACGCTGCGCAGCCGATGCATTCCATTTGCAAGCCATCGCGGATGTCGATGCCGGTCGGGCAGACCTGCACGCACAGCTGGCAGTCGATGCAATCGCCCAGGCCCGCTTCCACGGGGCGCACATCACGCTTGCGCGGGCCGCGGTTTTCGCCGCGCGCGGCGTCGTAAGCGATGGTCAGCGTGTCCTTGTCGAACATCACGCTCTGGAACCGCGCATACGGGCACATGTGCATGCACACCGCTTCGCGCAGCCAACCGGCGTTGATGTAGGTGGCGGCAGCGAAGAACAGCACCCAGAACAAACTGACCCCACCGATCTGCAGGGTCAGTAGCTCTTCAGCCAGCGGCCGGATCGGTGTGAAGTAGCCGACGAAGGTCAGGCCGGTGATCACGCTGATTGCCAGCCACAACGTGTGCTTGGCGGCACGCCGCGCCAGCTTGTTCAGGCTCCAGGGGGCGGCTTGCAGTTTGATGCGCTGGTTGCGCTCGCCTTCGGTGATCTTTTCGCACCACATGAAGATCCACGTCCATGAACTCTGCGGACAGGTGTAACCACACCAGACCCTCCCGGCAAACACGGTGATGGCGAAGAGGCCGAACGCAGCAATGATCAGCAGCGCCGAGAGCAGAATGAAATCCTGCGGCCAGAACGTCGCCCCGAAGATATGGAACTTGCTTTCCGCCAGATCCCACAGCACCGCCTGCCGACCGCCCCAGTTAAGCCACACGGTGCCGAAGAACAGCACAAACAGAACTCCGGCGCCGCTCATGCGCAGGTTGCGGAACAGGCCGGTAAAACTGCGAGTGTGGATCTGCTTGTCGGTGGAACGGAGCGTCGCCTTCATCGGGCGGGCGGGGACGCTTTTTATAGTGGGCGACGCTTCTACGGTTCGGACGGGGATTTGTTCGCTCATGGTCGTTCGCTCATCAGCCTCCATCAGGCCGATGCACTATGAGCGCCGATCTGTTTGCAGAACAGACTCAGGTCTGGCAATAAAAAGCAGATCAGATGAGCTTTGGCGTAATGTCTGCGACAACTTGAAGCATCAGGGCGGACACGGCGCAAACGCCTATCGCAGACGTTTGCGCAGCGTGTTGAGCGAGATCAGTCAAACCACCGAATCACCGTCATCGGCTTTCAAGTGCTTGCGCCCGTCTTTGGCCCCGGCCACGGTCAGGGCATCGGCTTCTGCTTCGGTGATGTAGGCGCGTTTGCCTTCGATTTCCACGAACGACATGGCTTTTTCGCTATCGGTCATGACTTCGAGCGTGTCGCAAATGCGGATTTCCTCGCCATGTTCGACGGTAAAAAAACACACTTTCTGCTCGGGGTTGGATTCATCGATTCGAACGGGCATGGCGGCAGTCCTTGTTCCAGTTAGGTCTGCACATTAGGACGCGCAGCGCGCTGATCGTTCTGCGCAACCGATTAATGGTCGCTGTTGTCCATCGCTTATCAAGCCAATAACAAGGGAGGCACGATGGAAGACTGGTGGGATGAAGTGTGGGCAACGATGCAAGCCGAGTTCGCCGATATCGGTGATGCCTCGCAAATGACCCGAATCACCGTACGTCTGGTGATGGCGGCGATCCTCGGTGGGATCCTTGGTTTCGAGCGTGAACATAAAGGCAAGGCAGCAGGTGTTCGCACGCACATGCTGGTGGCGTTGGGCGCGGCGTTGTTTGTATTGGTGCCGCAGACCTCGGGTGCGGAATCCGACGCCATGAGTCGCGTGCTGCAGGGTGTGATAGCCGGGATCGGCTTCCTCGGCGCCGGGACCATTCTGAAAAATCAGCAGGGCGACGAGGCCCATGTCAAAGGCCTGACCACAGCTGCAGGTTTATGGATGACGGCGGCGATCGGCGTGGCGGCGGGGCTGGGGAAGGAAGCGACGGCATTGCTCAGTACCGTTCTGGCGCTGGCGATTTTCAGCGTGATGCCCTACGTGGTGAGAGTGTTCGAGAAGGATGTCGACAAGAACGACCACCTCTAGCTAATCACTCGGTCCCGTGTAGGAGCTGCCGAAGGCTGCGATCTTTTGATCCGCATTGCAGCGTGGCGAAAAGATCGCAGCCTTCGGCAGCTCCTACAGGGATGGCACACAGACATGGAAATTTCAGACGATCACTGGCGGCATCGTACTCGGCGGCTCTTCTTTCGGTGGTGGCGTGGTGCCGGGCGGCTCTTGCTCAGGGACTGGCGGCGGCTCGGTTTCGGGCAGGGTGGGTTTGTCGATGTTCGGATCGGGCGTTTCCGCCGGGATCGGGATGCTCATCAGGTACCTCCGTATGGCACATGGCGTGGGACGTGCTTAAGTGAGTTGACCCGGTCACGACTGATTCGATCCATGGCGCGTCTCGATAATTTCATCTGAACTTTTCCCCGCGCCGGTTGCTCGGAACCTAAGTGAGTTCATGACAGGGCAGGCGCTTTGTCGCGAATACTGTTCTGGCACAAGAGCGTCCTTGGGGCGTTAAGGAGAGATGCTCAATGACTGCTGAAAGACCTTCAGAGCTGAGTTACAACCCGCACATGCCGTTGTCGCAGGCACTGTTGCTGCCGCGTATCGTCATCGAAAACACCATGCCGACCCTGGATGGCGGCCAGTTTGCCGTCAAATCGATTGCCGGGCGCGAAGTGGTGGTGACCAGCAAAGTCTTTGCCGACGGCCATGACAAGCTCGCCGTACGCATCCGCTGGCGCGAAGAGGGCCAGGAAACCTGGCAGACCGAGGTCATGTCCGATCAGGGCAACAACACCTGGCAAGGCCAGTTCCGCCCCGAAGAGCACGGCCGCTATCTGTATTGCATCGAAGCGTGGATCGACCATTTCGCCAGCTTCCAGTACGAGCTCGACAAGAAGCACAACGCGGCTGTGCCGGTTTCGCTGGAATTGCAGGAAGGCCGGACGATGGTGCAGCAGGCCGCCGAACGCAGCGAAGGCCAGCTCAGCGAGCAGCTTGCGGCGCTGCACCACGAATTGTCCGGGCTGCTCGAAACCGAGCAGGTCGCGTTGTTTCTGCACTCGCGCAGTGCAGAGCTGATGGCCCAGGCCGATCACCGTGCCTATCTGAGCATCAGCGCCGAATTCCCCATGGACGTCGAGCGTGAACTCGCCGAGTTCGCCAGTTGGTATGAGCTGTTTCCGCGCTCGATCACCGACGACCCCCAGCGTCACGGTACTTTTAACGACGTGCACTCGCGTCTGCCAATGATTCAGGACATGGGTTTCGACGTGTTGTACTTCACGCCGATTCACCCGATCGGCCGCGCTCACCGCAAGGGCCGCAACAATTCCCTGACTGCCGGCCCGGACGATCCCGGCAGCCCGTACGCTATCGGCAGCGAGGAGGGTGGTCACGAGGCGATTCACTCGCAGCTCGGTACCCGTGAAGATTTTCGCCGCCTGGTGGCTGCCGCCGCCGACCATGGCCTGGAAATCGCTCTCGACTTCGCCATCCAGTGTTCCCAGGACCACCCATGGCTCAAGGAGCATCCGGGCTGGTTCAACTGGCGCCCGGACGGCACGATCAAATACGCCGAGAACCCGCCGAAGAAATACCAGGACATCGTCAACGTCGACTTCTATGCGCCGGACGCGATCCCGAGCCTGTGGGTCGAGTTGCGCGACATCGTCGTCGGCTGGGTCAAGGAAGGCGTGAAAATCTTCCGCGTCGACAACCCGCACACCAAGCCGCTGCCGTTCTGGCAATGGCTGATTGCCGATGTGCGCACGCTGTATCCGGAAGTGATCTTCCTCGCCGAGGCCTTCACCACGCCGGCGATGATGGCGCGTCTGGGCAAGGTCGGTTACTCGCAGAGCTACACCTATTTCACCTGGCGCAATACCAAGGCCGAGCTGGCGGAATATTTCACCGAACTGAACCAGTCACCGTGGCGCGAATGCTACCGGCCGAATTTCTTCGTCAATACCCCGGACATCAACCCGGCGTTTTTGCATGAATCGGGGCGTCCCGGTTTCCTCATCCGTGCTGCATTGGCAACCATGGGCTCGGGTCTGTGGGGCATGTATTCCGGCTTCGAGCTGTGCGAATCGGCCCCGGTGCCGGGCAAAGAGGAATATCTGGATTCGGAGAAATACGAAATCCGCGTTCGCGACTTCACCGCGCCCGGCAACATCATTGCCGAAATCGCCCAGCTCAACCGCATCCGTCGGCAGAACCCGGCGCTGCACACGCATCTGGGCCTGAAGATCTACAACGCGTGGAACGACAACATTCTGTACTTCGGCAAGCGCAGCGCCGATGGCAGCAACTTCATCCTCGTAGCGGTCAGCCTCGATCCGCACAACGTGCAGGAAGCGAACTTCGAACTGCCGCTGTGGGAAATGGGCCTGCCGGACGACGCGACTACCCATGGCGAAGATTTGATGAACGGCCATCGCTGGGACTGGCACGGCAAATATCAGTTCATGCGCATCGACCCGGCGTATCAGCCGTTCGGGATTTGGCGGATCAGCGCCACGTAATACATGGCGCACCTGTGGGAGCGAGCCTGCTCGCGAAAGCAATCTGGCAGACGACATTTTGCTGAATGTCAGTCCGCATTCGCGAGCAGGCTCGCTCCCACAGGTTATGCAGCGCTTCTGAGTCAAGTGATCGGCTCACGGTTTTTCTAGTATTCAACAGGAGTTCCACATGGCGAAGAAACCCAAGGCAGCCGCCTTCATCAAAGACCCGCTCTGGTACAAGGACGCGGTGATCTATCAGGTTCACGTCAAATCGTTTTTCGACTCCAACAATGACGGGATCGGCGACTTTCCCGGGCTTATCGCCAAACTCGATTACATTGCCGACCTCGGCGTGAACACCATCTGGCTGCTGCCGTTCTATCCCTCGCCACGTCGCGACGACGGTTACGACATCGCCGAATACCGTGGCGTGCACAGCGACTACGGGACCATGGCCGACGCCAAGCGCTTTATCGCTGAGGCGCACAAGCGCGGGCTGCGGGTGATCACCGAGCTGGTCATCAACCACACGTCCGACCAGCACCCGTGGTTCCAGCGTGCGCGCAAGGCCAAGCCCGGCTCGGCGGCGCGGGATTTCTACGTCTGGTCCGATGACGACCAGAAATACGACGGCACGCGGATCATCTTCCTCGACACCGAAAAGTCCAACTGGACTTGGGACCCGGTCGCAGGTCAGTACTTCTGGCACCGTTTTTATTCGCACCAGCCGGATCTGAACTTTGACAACCCGCAAGTGATGAAAGCCGTGTTGTCGGTGATGCGTTACTGGCTGGACATGGGCATCGACGGCCTGCGCCTTGACGCGATTCCTTACCTGATCGAGCGCGACGGCACCAACAACGAAAACCTGCCCGAGACCCACGACGTCCTCAAGCAGATCCGTGCCGAGATCGACGCCAACTATCCCGACCGCATGCTGCTGGCCGAGGCCAATCAGTGGCCGGAAGACACCCAGCTGTATTTCGGCGATACCGATGCCGCTGGGGTGAATGGCGACGAATGCCACATGGCGTTCCACTTCCCGCTGATGCCGCGCATGTACATGGCGCTGGCCCAGGAAGACCGTTTCCCGATTACCGACATTCTCCGCCAGACCCCGGAAATTCCGGCCAACTGCCAGTGGGCGATCTTCCTGCGCAACCACGATGAGCTGACCCTGGAAATGGTCACCGACCGCGAGCGCGATTACCTGTGGAATTACTACGCGGCCGACCGTCGCGCACGGATCAACCTCGGCATTCGCCGCCGTCTCGCACCGCTGATGGAGCGCGACCGCCGCCGCATCGAACTGCTCAACAGCCTGCTGCTGTCGATGCCCGGCACGCCGACTCTGTATTACGGCGACGAAATCGGTATGGGCGACAACATCTACCTCGGCGACCGTGATGGTGTGCGTACGCCGATGCAGTGGTCGATCGACCGCAACGGCGGGTTCTCCCGCGCCGATCCGGCCAGTCTGGTGCTGCCGCCGATCATGGACCCGCAGTACGGCTATCAGTCGGTTAACGTCGAAACTCAGTCCGGGGATCCGCATTCGCTGTTGAACTGGACGCGGCGCCTGCTTGCAGTGCGCAAGCAATCGAAAGCCTTCGGCCGTGGCACTTTGAAAATGCTCTCGCCGACCAACCGTCGCGTACTGGCTTACACCCGTGAATACACCGATGCCGATGGCAAGCACGAAATCATTCTCTGTGTGGCCAACGTCTCGCGCAGTGCGCAAGCAGTGGAACTGGATCTGTCGGCGTACGTCGGCATGGTGCCGGTGGAAATGCTTGGTGGTAACGCGTTCCCGCCGATCGGCCAGTTGAATTTCCTCCTGACCCTTGCGCCTTATGGCTTCTATTGGTTTGCCCTCGCGACAGAAAACCAGATGCCGAGCTGGCACGTCGAGCCGGCGCAGAGCCTGCCGGACTTCACCACGCTGGTGTTGAAAAAACGCATGGAAGAACTGCTCGAGGCACCGTCGCGCACGACGCTGGAGCAAAGCATTCTGCCGAGCTGGCTGCAGAACCGACGCTGGTTCGCCGGCAAGGACGCGGCAATCGAGAAGGTCAATCTGGCGTACGGCGTGCGCTTCGGCGATGCCCAGCACCCAGTGCTGCTCAGCGAAATCGAAGTCACCAGCGGCGGCCAGACCAACCGTTACCAACTGCCGTTCGGCTTCATCGCCGAAGACCATGTCGGTCCGCCGCTGCCGCAGCAATTGGCGCTGTCGCGTGTACGCCGTGTGCGTCAGGTCGGTTTGATCACCGATGCGTTCAGCCTGGAAACCTTTGTTCGCGCCGTGCTGCAAGGCATGCAGAACAACACCGTACTGGAGTCGATCGAAGGCGAAATCCGCTTCGAACAAACAGATCATCTGGAAAAACTCGGCCTCGGCGCCGAGTCGGATGTGCGCTACCTGTCGGCCGAGCAATCGAACAGCTCCGTGGTGATCGGCAACAGTCTGGTACTAAAGCTGATACGCAAAGTCGCTTCTGGCGTACACCCCGAACTGGAGATGAGCGCTTACCTGACCGAGGCCGGGTTTGCCAATATCTCTCCACTGCTCGGTTCGGTGATTCGCCGTGATGCGCAGGGCGAAGATAACTTGCTGATGATCGCCCAAGGCTATGTGAGCAATCAGGGCGACGCGTGGGAATGGACGCAGAACAACCTCGAACGGGCGCTGCGCGATGAACTGGCCGACGCCATGTCCGAGCAGGAACAGCATTACAACGCCTTGGGCGAGCTGAAGGACTTCGCCGGCATGCTCGGTCAGCGTCTGGGCGAGATGCACCAGGTGCTCGCTGCGCCAACCGACAACGCCGACTTCGCTCCGCAGGTGTCGTCGAGCAAGGACATGGCCGCGACGTCCAAGGACGTCACCGCCCAGGTCGAACACGCCTTGAAACTGCTCAAGCAGCATCAAGGCGAGTTGAACGCGGCGGACCAGAAACTGGTCAAGCGTTTGCTCGACGAGAAGAAAACCATCCTGGCCCATGTGCAGGAGCTGGCGAAGAAAGCCACTGGCGGTTTGCGCATTCGGGTGCATGGCGACTTGCATTTGGGTCAGGTGCTGGTGATCAAGGGCGATGCCTACCTGATCGACTTCGAGGGCGAACCGGCGCGGCCGTTGAGCGAGCGTCGCGGCAAGCACAGCCCGTACAAGGACGTCAGCGGTGTACTGCGCTCGTTCGATTACGCAGCCGCGATGACTATCAACGTGCACAACGTTGATAACAGCACTGAAGCTGAAACAGCGCGCAAACGAGTCGCCGAGCGTTATCTGCGCGAAGCACGCGAGGCATTTGTCCAGGCATACCGCGAGGCAGCAGCTAGTCTTGAGCATGCCTGGCAGGATCCTCAAGGCGCCGACGCCGCGCTGGCGTTGTTCGGCCTGGAAAAAGCCGCTTATGAAGTGGCCTACGAGGCGGAGAACCGCCCAACGTGGCTGCCCGTGCCGTTGCACGGCTTGTATGGATTATTGACTGGGCTTAAACCCTTTTCCGATCTTGGTGGAGAGTAGTCATGAGTTTCTCGAACAAGGAACAGGGTGTGGTAAAGGAAGCATTGTTACCCTCGGCACGCGACATTGATGCCTTGGTGCGCGCTGAACATCACGACCCGTTTTCCATTCTCGGCCCGCACGGCGATGGCGCTGGCGGGCAGTTCATCCGCGCCTATCTGCCCGGCGCGCTGAGTGTGGCGGTGCTGGACAAGGACAGCGGCGAAGAGCTTGGCCCGCTGGAGATGACCGAGACGCCGGGGCTGTTTGTCGGCCATTTCGATCAGGCGCGACCGTATCTGTTGCGCACGCGCTGGGCCGGTGGCGAGCAGGTTGCCGAAGATCCGTACAGCTTTGGCCAGTTGCTCGGCGAAATGGATTTGTATCTGTTCGCCGAAGGCAACCACCGCGACCTCAGCGCCTGCCTCGGTGCACAGCTGAAAACCGTTGATGGCGTCGACGGTGTGCGCTTTGCCGTGTGGGCGCCGAATGCCCGTCGTGTGTCGGTGGTAGGTGATTTCAACGTCTGGGACGGTCGTCGTCACCCGATGCGCCTGCGTCATCCTTCCGGGGTTTGGGAGTTGTTCATCCCGCGCCTGCAAGCGGGGGAGTTGTACAAATACGAAATCCTCGGCGCCCACGGCATTCTGCCGCTCAAGGCTGACCCGATGGCGCTGGCCACCAGCCTGCCGCCGGACACCGCCTCGAAAGTTGCCTCGCCATTGCAGATCGACTGGCAGGATCACGACTGGATGAATGCCCGTCAGGAACGCCAGCAGCGCTCCAAGCCTTTGTCGATCTACGAGTTGCACGCTGGTTCCTGGCAGTGCGAGTTGGATGATCTCGGTGAAGTTGCGCGGCAGTACACCTGGCCGGAGTTGGCCGAGCGGCTGATTCCATATGTCAAAGAGCTGGGTTTCACCCACATTGAACTGATGCCGATCATGGAGCACCCGTTCGGCGGTTCCTGGGGCTATCAGTTGCTCTCGCAGTTCGCGCCGAGCGCGCGTTACGGCACGCCGGATCAGTTCGCCGCGTTCGTCAATGCCTGTCACCAGGCCGATATTGGCGTGATCCTCGACTGGGTACCGGCGCATTTCCCGACCGATACCCATGGTCTGGCGCAGTTTGACGGCACCGCGCTGTACGAATACGGCAATCCGCTGGAAGGTTTTCACCAGGATTGGGACACGCTGATCTACAATCTCGGCCGCACTGAAGTGCACGGCTACATGCTGGCCTCGGCGCTGCACTGGCTGAAACACTTCCATATCGACGGCCTGCGTGTCGATGCCGTGGCCTCGATGCTGTACCGCGACTATTCGCGCAAGGCGGGCGAATGGGTGCCGAACCGCCACGGTGGTCGCGAGAACCTGGAAGCCATCGACTTCCTGCGCCATTTGAATGACGTGGTTGAGCTGGAAGCACCGGGTGCGCTGGTGATTGCCGAAGAATCCACCGCATGGCCGGGCGTCAGTCAGAGCACCCAGCAGGGCGGCCTCGGTTTTGCCTACAAATGGAACATGGGCTGGATGCACGACTCGCTGCACTACATCCAGCAGGATCCGGTGTACCGCGCCCATCACCACAATGAGCTGAGTTTTGGTCTGGTCTACGCCTGGTCGGAGCGCTTCATACTGCCGATCTCCCACGACGAAGTGGTGCACGGCAAGCACTCGCTGATCGACAAGATGCCCGGCGACCGCTGGCAGAAGTTTGCCAACCTGCGTGCTTACCTGAGCTTCATGTGGACTCATCCAGGCAAAAAACTGCTGTTCATGGGCTGTGAGTTTGGCCAATGGCGCGAGTGGAACCACGATCAACAGCTGGACTGGTATCTGCTGCAGTATTCCGAGCACAAAGGCGTGCAGAAACTGGTTGGCGATCTCAACCGCCTGTATCGCGAAGAGCCCGCGCTGCATGATCAGGACGATGCGCCGCAAGGCTTCCAGTGGTTGATTGGCGACGATGCGATCAACAGCGTTTATGCGTGGCTGCGCTGGAGCAAGGATGGCTCGCCAGTACTGGTGGTTGCCAACTTCACGCCGGTACCGCGCCAGTCGTATCGCGTCGGCGTGCCGTTTGCCGGGCGCTGGACCGAGTTGTTCAACAGCGACGCCGACATCTATGCCGGCTCCAACTATGGCAATGGCGGCGGAGCGTTGACGGACGAAGTGCCAAGTCATGGTCAATCCTTGTCGCTGGAACTGAATCTTCCGCCGTTGGCGGTGTTGATTCTCAAGCCGCAGGGCTGATCCGCAACCGAGTCGCTGCCATCGCGGGCAGGCTAACTCCTACAAGAGAACGCATTCCCAACTGAAGGAGTGAGCCTGCTCGCGATGACGTCATTCCAACCAACCAATGTTCCCCCGGATGAACCACGAACCACCAGTGGGAGCGAGCCTGCTCGCGAAAGGGCCGGCAGATCCAACAGAGGGGGAGCTGACCCACCGCTTTCGCGAGCAGGCTCGCTCCCACTGGTAGTACAGCGCCCTTGAAGTCACCAGCGCATCCGCACCCCGAGGCTGCCGATGATGCCGTTCAGATCATTGTCATCCACATCGCTGCTGTAATCGGCGCTCATGTACAGGCTCACTGCCGGCGTGACCCGCGCTACCAGTCCCAAACCCAATTCCACTGTTGAAGACTTGCGGCTGCTGCTGATCTTGTCGACCTGATCAAGCGTCACCGTGCTCCCGGTATAGACCGTGTGCCAAAGGTTGGTGCGAACGTAAGGCTCGACGGGTAATCCGTTCAAGTCATAACTGCCTTTCAACCGCGCGCCGACGCGGCCGCTCCACGCGGTCAGGTCGGTCGAAGAGGCATTGCCCGAGCTGGCGTAGGGTGCATCGAGGCTGATGCGTTGGTTGATCAATTGCGCCTGAGGTTCAACGACCCAATTCTCACTTAAGCCGATCGGATAGCCGCCTTCGACCGAAAACGTCATCGCACTGCCTTCGCTGGCCTGACGATTACCTTGGGCAGTGCGACTGAAACCGCTGACCCGACCGCCGCTGGCCGAGACGTCTACGTGCCAGCCCTGCGCGCCCACCAGGCTGTAATAGGCGCCCAGGCTCTGGCCTTGGAGATTCAGGCTGTCAGTGTTCGGGGCGGAGAGGGTGCGTCGGGTCAGTGCGCCATCGGCACTCATCTGTATCTGACTGTCGCCACTGATCAGGCCAAGCGTCTGGGTGGCGCCATTGCCGCTTTTCACCGTGACCACTGGCGGGCCTCTGAACTCGCCGCCGGCCGTCACGTAACTGGAAGACAGCGCATCGGTCTGTGCGCGTCGGGCGCTTCTGCCATACAGCTCGTCCCAAGCGGAGGGCGCCAGATCCTCGGTAATCAGCCGCGAACTCTGCTGACTCAGCGGCAGCGGTCCGGGCGTTATCACGGTCACCGGCAAGGTCACCACGGGCACATCGGCGCGATACCAGGTGGACTCATCCGCCGCCGATTCCGCATGCGCCTCCATGGACGAGCACAGCAGCAGCGAACCTGACACTGTGCAAAGGGTGATTTTCAAATCGTGTGGGGTCAGTGAAGTTTTCATGGAGGTCTACCTTGCAAGCGCATGCGTCATCTCGTGTTTGGCGTCTCTCCTACCCCGAATGAGGGGCGACCGAATAGAGCGGGGCGAACCGCGGCTGCTCGATTGCGCGAGTGCCGGAGGGTCAGCCCCAGTAGTGATTCCGGGGGTAGTAAGGTAGAGATAAGAAGAGCGACGCCTGCGCGTCAAGAAAATGCACGATGAATGGTGCGCTTAAATCGGCCCTCGCAAGCGTTTGTTTTTCTGCACATAACTAAGTGTCTGTTTGCATGGAAGAACGCTTGCGAAGCGGGCGGCTGACGGTTTTTTGCCGCCGACGAAAGGTCCTTCCGAGCGTTAGTTGCCGGGAAGGCCTGTCATTTGATTGCTGTCAAAAACGCAGCTACAGGTGTACTTCAACTGCTAACGGCAAGTGATCGGAAAGATGCGTCCACGGCTTGTTGCCAAGAATGCGTGGATCATGGCTGCTGGCATTGCGCAGATAAATCCGGTCAAGCCTGAGCAAGGGAAACCGCGCGGGATAGGTTTTCGCCGGGCGCCCATGATGGCGCTCAAAGGCTTCGTGCAAATAATCGCGTCGGGCGAGGGCAGCGTTACCTTGCAGCTGCCAGTCGTTAAAATCGCCGGCGATGATCACCGGCGCGTCGTCGGGCAGCGACTCCAGCAACTGGCAGAGCAGCTGCAACTGCAACTGCCGATGACTTTCCAGCAGACTCAAATGCACACAGATCGCATGCACTTCGGCATGCCCGGGCACATCGAGGATGCAGTGCAACAGTCCGCGCCGTTCAGGGCCGGTGATCGACACGTCGAGGTTGCGGTATTCGCGGATCGGGTATTTCGACAATAGCGCGTTGCCGTGGTGGCCATCGGGATAAACGGCGTTGCGCCCGTAGGCAAAATCGCTCCACATACTGTCGGCGAGGAATTCGTATTGCGAGGTCTGCGGCCAATCGTTGTAGCGACTCGAATGCCGTTCGTGTTCACCCACCACTTCCTGCAGAAACACCAGATCGGCCGAGGTACTGCGCATTGCTTCGCGCAGCTCCGGGAGGACGAAGCGCCGATTCAGCGCGGTGAAGCCCTTGTGGGTGTTGACCGTGAGTACCCGCAGGCGATGAATGACTGGCGCGTCGACCGCTTGACGCTTGGGATCGCTGGACACGTTCACTCCTCTGAATTGGGCCATGCCTGTTCATGCGACTGGTTTGAGGGGGTGGCAGTTCCTTCCGATGATTCACTGCTGGGCCAATGTGGGAGCGAGCCTGCTCGCGAAGACTTCATCACATTCAATACATCTGACACATGACACACCGCTTTCGCGAGCAGGCTCGCTCCCACAGGTATTGTGAGCTTCCGCCGTTTAGACAAAGACGATTTCATACGGCAAACGCATCCGCTCGAGCAGCACCGGGGGCAGCAGCGGGGCGATGCCGATGGCCGGTTCGCCTTTGAGCTGGCTGGCGTAAGCGTGGGTGGCGTGGCTTTTGCGCGCAACGGTCCAGGTGTCGAGACGCAGCTTGCGCGCGCGTTCCCACGGAATCATGCGCTGCTCGCGCTCAGGCCAGTGCCAGGCCCATACCGGCACTTCGTGATAGGTCGCACCGGCCTTTTGCGCCGCGTCGAAACTGGCGCGGCCAACCACTTCATGATCCGCTGGACCATCCTTGCGCCAGGTGCTGAACACCACATCGCCCGGGCGCAGGTAACGGCCGATGAATTCGGTCAGTTGGCTTTGCTGATCACTCAGTGCGTTGTCGGTAAAGCCGCCGCGCACCCACTTCAGGCTGTGCATGGGCAGGCCGAGGCGGCGCAGGGCTTCGACGCTTTCCTGCGGGCGGAACACGCTCAGGCGTTGTTCCGACCATTGCCGCGAGCCGGGGTGGCTGGCGCTGCCGTCAGTGATCGACAGCAATTGCAGTGGATGGCCAAGGCTGGAAAGCAATTGCAGCAAGCCGCCGCAGGTGACGACTTCATCGCCCGGATGCGGGGCGATGACCACGGCGCGGGCGCCGGCGGGAACCAGACTGTGGGTGTTGATGACGGGAATATTGTCGAGTTGCGGCGCGCTGTTCCAGATCTGTGCTGGCAGGCCGTGTTCGTTGAGCAATGACGGTTTCATGAGTGCGACGTCCTTGTGGTGTCTTGCCCTCAGTCGTGAGCAGCCAAAGCTGATCGCGGCCCGTGAAGGCAAATGAATAGCAACGGTGCAGTGCTCCAACCCTTGGATTACTGCGAGGCAGAGTATTGCTCAAGACTCGGCATTCGTCGCGTTACAGATCAGTCTGATACGTATTTTTTTATTCCAGCTGTGCCAGATTACGCAGAAAGTCACCGAATCCGCCCTTGGCCCGACTGTCCAGACGGGCGCTGGTATGCACTTGCGGGCGGTGACTCCAGGCGATGTTGGCGCCGCTGCGCTCCAGCGCACGCACCAGTTGCACGTCCTCGTCACAGGTCAGCGGTCTGAAGCCGCCGGCCAGGCGATAGGCCTCGGCGCTGACGCCGAGGTTGGCGCCATGAATATGCCGATGGCCATCGCGGGCCTGATAGTGACGGTGATAGCGAATCTGCGCCGCTTCATCGATGGATTCGTGCCAGTGCTCGACGGTCACCGTGCCGCACACGGCGTCTGCTCCCAGGCCCAATTGCGCGGCTAGCCAGTCATCGGCGACGCGGCTGTCGGCATCGGTGCAGGCGATCCAGCGGGCACCGCGCTCAAGCAACAGGCGCGCACCGGCGGCGCGGGCTTCGCCAACGTTGCGCGCATCGATCTGCAGGCTCATTACCGGATAAGCGCTGACGATCTGCGCCGAGCCATCGCTGCAACTGTCGAGCACCACCAGTATTTCCACCGGCTCGCCGGCCAGTTGCCCATGCTGGCTGGCGCGCAACGCTGCACGCAGACATTCATCAAGCAGCGCCTCTTCGTTGTGCGCGGGAATCACGATACCGATCAACGCAAGCCCTCCAGGGCCGCCACCGAGCGTGGCTCGCGGCTCCACAGTTCGAGAATGAAATCCGCTTCCTGATGCAGCACCAGACGCGGCAAAGCCAATTGATCGTGAATCTGATCATGTACCTGACGGGCATTTAGCGGACAGCCCTCAATCGGCGGGCGCCAGTGGCAGGCCAGCAATTGGCCGTCGGCGGTCAGCGATTCGCTGATGCGGCGGAGCACTGCTGTCAGATCTTGCTCGTCGAGGTAGTAGCCGATTTCGCTGAATACAATCAGGTCGAATTTTTCCTCCGGCCAGTCAGCCGGGAGGCGCCCCTGGCGCACTTCGGCATGCTCGAACACGCTCAAACGAGTACGTGCAAGCTTTACCGCCGCGCTAGCGGTATCGCAACACAGCAGGCGCTCGCAGCGCGGAGCGAGTTCCGCACTCAACTCGCCATTGGCGCAGCCCGGCTCGAAGACTGACCGGTAGCGCGGACGGGGCAGGGCGGCGAGGGTGATCGCGCGTTTGCGCTGCTCGTACCAGCGCTGGCGGAACGCCCAGGGGTCGTCATTGCCGGCAAACAGGCCGTCGAAATAGCGGTCATCGACGCTCACAGGAACACCACTTCAAAAGGTTGCAACAAACGATCGAGCACATAGGGTGCGAGTACTGGCCCGAGGCCGACGTCGCGGTCGCCTTCCAACTGGCTGGCGAACGCGTGGGCCGCGTGGCGTTTGCGCGCGATGTGCGTGGGTGACAAGAGAATCTTGCGCGCCCGCTCCCATGGCACTGTGGCATCTTCCGGGGTCGCCCAGTGCCAGGTCCAGACCGGAAGCTCGTGACAGGTCGCGCCGACGCGTCGCGCCGCTTCGACACTGGCGCGGCCGACGGCCTCGTGATCACTGTGGCCATCCTCGCGCCAGGTAGTGAAGACCACGTCATTGGCGTGCAGGTAACTGGCAATGAATTCGCTCAACCCGGTTTCTTCAGCCGCCACTTGCGTATCGGTAAAACCACCGCGCAGCCATTTCAGGCTGTGCATCGGCAAGCCGAGGCGCCGCAGGGCTTCGGCGGATTCCTGCGGACGCACTACACTCAAACGTTCGACAGTCCAGCGCTGCGAGCCGGGGTGACTGGCACTGCCATCGGTGACCGAGATCAACTGCAACGGGCGTCCGGCTGCCGCCAGCAACTGCATCATGCCGCCGCAACCGAGCACTTCGTCATCCGGATGCGGTGCGATGATCACCGCTCGCGAACCCAGCGGTACCAAGTCAAGAACGTCGATTGTCGGCAGTTCGGCCAGGCGCCGCGAACTCTGCCACTGCTGCAGCGAGGTGCCCTGGCCGACGATCGGGTTAGCCTTCATAGTGCCCATACCTCGCAAGACTGACCAGCAATCTGCTGGCCCAGTGCAGCAAGGTCGCGTTCGGCGTGACTCTGGCGCAGAAACACTGGCAAGTCGGCACTCAACCGCGCGAAATGCCGATCCTGACAAAACGGCCCTGCGCCCAACGCACGACCGACTTCACGCATGACTTGTTCGGCAGACTGCTCGACCACGGCACGGGCGCGTCGCGCCAGCAGTTCAGCGTCAGCTTCGGGCTGCGCATCGATTTGCAATGCACTGAAGCGCAGCACATCAGCCGCCGCTTGCAGTGCGGTGTCAGTCGCGCCGAGGTGGGCGAGGGCGTGCGGTTCATCGCGTTGCGTGCAGTGCTGACGCAGCCCTTCGGCAATTCGCCGCGAAGCGCCGTACCAGCACGCCGCGATACCGATCCCGCCTTGCCAGAAGCCCGGCCGATTCAGGTAATCACCGGGGTTGCCAATGGCCTGGGCTTCGGCGTTGTCGAACAGCACTTCGACGCTACCGGTGGCGGCCATGCCCACGGCTTGCCAGCCCTGATCAGTGATGGTCACGCCAGGTTGATCAAGTGCGACCGCCACCAATTGCTGCTGGTCATCAGCGTCCCACGCAGTGAGTAAAGCGTGGCTGAGCACCGCAGCGCCAGAACACCAGGCCTTGCGCCCGTTGAGCGTCACCATGTGCCCCGAAGGCGTGACTTTCACCCGTGCCTGCGGCGGTTCGGCGGCCCACATGCCCCACGTGCTGCCCGGGGTTGGCGTACCGCCCAATTGCTCAATGATCGCCAGCGCATCCGTGTGGCCTTCATAGAGTTTGCACAGGCCTAAATCATGTCCTCCGACTTCCGAAAGACGCTGAAAGCGCTCCAGCGTGTGACCGCTACCGGGCATTGGCAAGCGATCGAGTCCGGCCTCGACCATTGCCCGCAGGCAACGGCCGAGGGCGTTGGTGTCGGCGTAATCTGGCGGACGGCGGGCCAGATAGTGTTGAAAGTCCATATCAATCTTCTTCGTCACGTTGCAGTTCGAACAACAGCAACGAGCGCCCGGTCACCGAATATTCATGGCCAAAGTCGAAGCGTTCCTGGCCGCGAATCGACGGTTGATTGGTGTCGATCATGCAGGTCCAGAAGCCACCGTCCGGTACTTCCGGCAGGGTGAAGTTGACGATGTCGTGGTGCGCATTGACCACCAGCAGTAGCGTCGCATCAGCGCCCTTGCGGCGAATCCCGGTTTCCTGTGCGCGACCGTCGAGCAGCATGCCGAGGCAGCGATTATGCGCGTCGTGCCAGTGCTCGGTGGTCATCTCGGTGGCGTCCGGTGCCAGCCAGGTCACGTCCTTGACGCCGATGTCCTCGTTGTATTCGCCGACCAGGAAGCGCCCGCGACGCAGGATCGGATAAGTCAGACGCAATTTGATCAGGCGCTTGACGAATTTCAGCAGCGCCTTGCCGTCCTCGCTCAGATCCCAGTTGACCCAACCGATTTCGCTGTCCTGGCAATAGGCGTTGTTGTTGCCGTCCTGAGTACGGGCGAACTCGTCACCGGCAACGATCATCGGCGTACCTTGGGCCAACAGCAGGGTGGCGAAGAAATTGCGCATCTGCCGATGACGCAGTGCATTGATTTCCGGATCGTCGGTCGGGCCTTCGACACCGTGGTTCCACGACAGGTTGTTGTTGCTGCCGTCCTGATTGTTCTCGTCGTTGGCTTCGTTGTGCTTGTCGTTGTACGACACCAGATCATTGAGGGTAAAACCGTCGTGGGCGGTGATGAAGTTCACCGACGAATACGGCCGACGCCCACGCTGGTTGAACATCTCCCCGGAGGCGGTCATGCGGCTGGCGAAATCGGCGAGCTGGGCGTCGTCGCCTTTCCAGAACGCACGCACGGTGTCGCGGAATTTGTCGTTCCATTCGACCCAGCCCGGCGGGAAGTTACCCACCTGATAGCCGCCGGGGCCGCAGTCCCATGGTTCGGCGATCATTTTCACCTGCCGCAGCACCGGGTCCTGACGGCAGGCGACGAGGAAGCTGTGGCGCTCGTCGAAACCATCGTGGTAACGGCCGAGAATGGTTGCCAGGTCGAAGCGGAAACCGTCGACATGCATCTCACTGGCCCAGTAGCGCAGAGAGTCGGTGACCATTTGCAGGACGCACGGGTGACTCAGGTCCAGCGTGTTGCCGGTGCCGGAATCGTTGATGTAGTAGCGCTTGTCGTCGGGCATCAAGCGGTAGTACGAGGCGTTGTCGATACCGCGCATCGACAGGGTCGGGCCCTGCTCGTTGCCCTCGGCGGTGTGGTTGTAGACCACGTCGAGAATCACTTCGAGGTTGGCATCGTGCAGGTGCGCGACCATTTCCTTGAATTCGGCAATCTTGCCACTGGCCAGATAACGCGGATCCGGGGCGAAGAACGCAATGCTGTTGTAGCCCCAGTAGTTGGTCATGCCTTTTTGCAGCAGATGCTGATCGTTGACGAAGGCGTGAATCGGCAACAGTTCGACAGACGAAACACCGAGTTTGCGAATGTGATCGAGCACGTCGTCGACCATCAAACCGCCGAAGGTGCCACGCAGGTTTTCCGGCACCGAAGGGTGACGCATGCTGATGCCGCGCACGTGGGTTTCATAAATGATGGTCTTGTCCCACGGCACGCTGACGCGATGGTCATTGCCCCAGGTGTGCGCCGGGTCGATGACTTTGCACTTGGGCACGAATGGCGCGCTGTCACGTTCGTCGAAACTGAGGTCGGCGTCGGGGTGACCGATGGTGTAGCCGAACAGAGCTTCCGACCATTTCAGCTCGCCGACCAATTGCTTGGCGTACGGGTCGATCAGCAATTTGTTGTGGTTGAAACGGTGACCATTGGCCGGGTCATATGGACCATAAACGCGGTAGCCGTAGATCAGGCCCGGATGCGCATCCGGAAGGTAGCCGTGGTAGATCTCATCGGTGTATTCGGGCAGTTCGATGCGCTCGAGTTCGACTTCGCCGCTGTCGTCGAAAATGCACAGCTCGACCTTGGTGGCGTTGGCGGAAAACAGAGCAAAGTTCACCCCCAGACCATCCCAGGTCGCACCGAGCGGGAAGGGCAGACCTTCACGAATTTTCGACGGCTCGACGTGCGCAGCGGGTTCGACTTTCTTTGGACGGGTCATGATTGCTCCTGCAAAAAAACGGGACAGTTCAGGCAATGAGGTTTCCCGGTGGGAGCGAGCCTGCTCGCGAAAGCGTCGGTACATCCGACATCTTCACCAACTGACCCAGCGCTTTCGCGAGCGGGCTCGGTTCCACAAGGCTGTGTGTTTGCCCCCAGGAAGGGGCTTTCTTCGGGGCGCAAAAAACCCCTGTGGCGAGCACGCTCGCCACACAGTCATTCAGTTCAAATATGGATCGGTTCAGTTCGCCGGGGGCTTCTTCGCTGCTCGCGGCTTTTTCTCGGCAGCCTTTTCGCCCGGCGGGACTACTTTGGCCGTAGCCGCAGGCTTGGCTTTCGCCGCTGGTTTGGCTTTGGCTGCGGCCGGTGTCTTGGCGTCAGTGCTCTTCGCTGCTGTCGCTGTAGTCTTGCCAGCCGCTTTGCTGCCAGCCGCTTTCGGTGGCTTCTTCGGCGCCAGCGCTTCGGCCTCGGCCAGCTTGCGCGCCATCTCCCAATGACGTTCTTCGTGGCCTTCAGGTTTCCCTTCCGACTCCCAGATCTGATAGGCGAATTCGCGAATGCGTTTATCGTCGGTGCTCATCGCAATGCTCCTGAACTGAACTCATGCTTGTGTCGAGTGTTGGATAAAGAGATTGACCGGGACATCCCCCAGCGCTTCGCTGACATTCAGCTCCCTGTTTTGTGTGACTACGCTGCTGGCAAAAAGTCCCTTCAGGTTTGCATCCGAAGCGGCGGACGGTAAAACCACCCGCGTATCGCCCCAGCGCAGCGCATCGACCTGCGCAACGGCACTGTTTTCCAGCAACGTTGCGCAGCGTACCGGCACCACGACAATGGCCCGCACACCGTCGTGTTCGCGTGCGAATGCCAGCACGTTGTGCGCCTGACTGCCCAGCACTTCCAACGGCTGGTAATCGCCATGGCGGAACAACTCGCCGTGCTCCTTGCGCAGGTTCAGCACCTCGCTGATCAGCGCCTGCTTGATGCGACCGTCGCGCCAGTCCTTGAGCAGTTCTGCACTCGGCGCGGAGGCCTGCAACGATTGCTCGCGGGCGGCGTAATCCACCGGCCGGCGGTTATCCGGATCGACCAGACTGAAGTCCCAGTACTCGTTGCCCTGGTACAGATCCGGCACTCCCGGCACGGTCATGCGCAGCAAGGTTTGCGCCAGCCCGTTGAGCGCGCCGGCAGCGGCGATGCTGTTGACGGTCTTGCTCAGCGCCGCACGCAATAATTCGCCTTCTTCGCCGGTCAGGAGTTTTTCCGTGAAGGCCTGCGACGCGCGTTCATAGGTTTCGTTTGGCGCGCTCCAGCTGCTTTGCAACTTGGCTTCACGCAGGGCTTTCTGCTGCCATTGCCAGATGCGCTTGGCGTAGTCGGCGAAACCGGCCTTGTCGTCGTCCCGCAGATCCAGCGGCCAACTGCCGAGCAGTGCCTGATAGAGGATCAGTTCGTCGCCGGCAGACGGTGCGTCATCTTCGATGCGCACCGGGCGGGCGAGGGCGCGCCACAGTTCGACCTGGTCGGCGTACCAATGGCTGCGCTCGCTGAGTACGGCCAACCGGGCGCGAGTGTCTTCGCCGCGCTTGTGATCATGGGTGGCGGTCGCGAGCAGGTTGTCAGGAAACTCCGCCATGCGCTGTTGATTGACTTCGTGAAACTCACTGATCGGCGCGCTGAATTGCTCGGTGTTGTAACCGACATCATTGCGCGACAGCAGCACCGCCGAACGATAGAGCGCGGTATCTTCCACGGCTTTGGCGGCCGCCGGCGAGGTCAATTGCTGGAAACGCACGCAGGCATGCTTGAGGATCTTGCGCGAACGCCCGCGCGGTTTGCGGCGCCATGGCGTGCCGCCGAGCCAGCTGGCGACCGAGTCGAGCACCGGCCAATCAGCCTCGCTGAGGGTTTGCCGCGCACCGTCCATGGCGTGCTGGAAAATCGCTTCGTCCTGCTCCGAGCGACCCATGGCGCTGATGTAGGTGCGATAAACCGGGAAGTGCACGATCAGCGCGTGCAGCACGCGGCGAATCGCGCCCAGGGTCAGGTCGCGAGTCATCAAGTCATCCCGCGCAACCTGGTGCAGGGCCTGCGCGACACTTTCGAAATCGCTGGCCAGCGAGCCGTTGAGGATCTGCTGACGGGCCAGTTGCGCTTCCTCAATAAATGCTGCCGGGCGCTCGGTGCGGCGCTGCCAGAGTTCGCCGAGCACATGTTCGCCGTCCGGGTCGTGTTGCAGCAGCGACAGCTGATTCATGAACTCATAACCGGTGGTGCCGTCGACGCTCCAGTCGCGGCGCAGGGTTTCGCCCTCGCCGAGGATCTTCTCGACATAGATCGGCAGGTGACGCCCCGGTGCAAGGTGATCAAGACGCCGGCGCAGTTTTCGGCAGTAGCCACGCGGGTCGGCGAGGCCGTCGATGTGGTCGATGCGCAGGCCATCGACCAAGCCTTCTTCAATCAACTGGAAGATCTTGCCGTGGGTCGCTTCGAAAACTGCCGGACGCTCGACACGCAGGCCGCCAAGCTCATTGATGTCGAAGAAGCGCCGCCAGTTGATGTCGTCCGCCGCCGTGCGCCAGCTGGCCAGGCGATAGCTTTGCCGTTCCAGCAGTTCGTGAAGTTTGTGAAAGCCTTCCTCGGTGGTGGAATCGTATTCTGCGAGGTTGCCTTCGACAGTCGCCAGAATACGCGGATCGCTCGCCAGCTCTCGCAACTCATGCTTCAGCGGGATCGCCAGCGAATGGGCGTCGGTCTGGTAGCTGAGTGTGCTGAAGCGATCGGCCAGGGACTTGAGCGTGTCGGCTGATTTCAGCAGTTCGCCGTAATTGCTCGGGCAGATCGGGAAGTGGTGGTCGTAGTGCTCGACGTAAAAAGTCCCGGTCTGCGCGTTGAACTTGAGCTTGAGTGTGCCTTCTTGCAACGCCACACCGTAATCGCTGCCAAGGAACGGCAAGAGCAACTGGCCTTCCATCAGCGGATCAGGGGAGTGCCACTGAATGTCGAAGAACTCGCCGTACGGACTCAGGCGTCCCCATTCGAGCAGGTCGAGCCACCACGGATTGTCATTGCCGCCCACGGCCATGTGGTTGGAAACGATGTCGAGGATCAGCCCCATGTTGTGTTCACGCAGGGTGCTGACCAGTCGGCGCAGTGCTGGCTCACCACCGAGTTCCGGGTTGACCTGGGTCGGGTCGACCACGTCGTAACCGTGCATGGAACCTGCCCGCGCCGCCAGCAGGGGCGAGGCGTAGATATGGCTGATGCCGAGTCGGGCAAAGTACGGCACCAGTGGCACCGCTTGTTCGAGGGTAAAACCTTTATGAAATTGCAGGCGCAACGTGGCGCGCAGTGGCTGGATTTGCTGTTGATTCATTGGTCACGCTCAGAGGCTTGAAGGCGCGCGCAGGCCAGCAGTTCCAGGCGGCGGGCGGCATCGGGGCCGTCCAGCAACGCTTCGCTGGGACCGGGCAGACGTCGCGACCAGTTCGGATGTGAATCGATAGTGCCGGGCAGATTCGCCTGCTCGTCGATACCCAAGGCATCTTCCAGCGGCAGTAGCACCAGGGGCGCACGGGTATGGCCGAGGAAGCGCACACTGGCGTCGACCACTTGATCGGCTTCGTGGGACTCTTCACGGAAATTCTGCGGATCCTGGCGCAGCGCGTCGCGCAGGCCTTCGCGTTCACGCTCGCGATGCCGGCGCCAGTCGATTTCGCCGTTGGCATCGACCAGGCCGAGGCGCGCGTTCCAGTCGATATCGCGGCCATGCCACCAACCGTTGAGTGTCGGCAGGTCATGGGTGCTGGTGGTGGCCAGCGCGTCATCCGGCCAGTCGAGAATCGGTTTGAAGCGGGTGTTGTCCTGTTCGAACAACAGCACGCGCATGCCCAGAATCGAACGCGCTGCGAGTTTTTCACGCAGGCCTTCCGGTACCGTGCCGAGGTCTTCGCCGAGGACGATGGCCTGGTGCCGATGCGATTCCAGGGTCAGCAGGCGCAGCATGTCGTCGAACGGGTAATACAGATAGGCGCCATCGGCCGGCGCGGCGCCGTTGGGAATCACCCACAGGCGTTGGAGGCCCATGACATGGTCGATGCGCAGGCCACCGGCGTGGGCGAAGTTGGCGCGCAGCATGTCAATGAAGGCGCGGAAACCGTTGCGGATCAGCCCTTCGGGCGAGAACGCGGAAATGCCCCAACCCTGACCGCTGCGATTGAGGATGTCCGGCGGCGCGCCCACGGTCAGCGAGGCGAGCAGTTCATCCTGAAAGCTCCAGGCCTGACTGCCAGCGCCATCAGCACCGACGGCGAGGTCGGCGATCAGACCGATGCCCATGCCAGCGCTGCGCGCGGCAGTTTGTGCGCGCTCGAGGCAGCGATGGATCAGCCACTGGCAGAAGGCGAAATAACCGATGCGCTCGGCGTATTCCTCGGCAAAAGCACTGAGTGCTGCGCCGCGCGGGTCATGCCAGTGCTCCGGCCATTCGCGCCAGTCGAGGCTTTCGCCACGGGCGGCGCGCATTTCCTGAATGGCTTCAAAGCGGCAATGGTTCTCCAGCGCTTCGCCACCGGAGTGGCGGAAACTGGCGAAGTCGGCGTGCAGCGGGTGCTCGCCAGCGACAAAGCCGTCGTACAAGGCTTGCAACAGTTTTTGCTTGGCTTCGGCGGCGGTCGGCCAGTCGATCAGCTTGAGATTTTCCAGTTGCTCGAACTGCGTGGCCAGACCGCTGGCATCAATCGCGTCACGCAACGCGCGTTCGCCAAGAATCGCGCCCGGCGCTGCGTAGAGTGAATTGAGAAACAAGCGGCTGGACGGCGAATAAGGGCTGTATCGGCCATTGTCGGCGCTGAACATCGCGTGCATCGGGCTGATCGCAAGCGCATCGGCGCCACGTTCGCCAGCCACGCGGACCAGTTCTTCCAGCGCCTGGGTGTCGCCGAAGCCACCGTCACCGGGACGGCGCAGCGCATATAACTGTGCACTCAGGCCCCAGGCGCGCGGGATCGGGCTATCGACCGCATCGCCGACGCTGAAGCAACGCTCGGGCGCCACGGCCAAAGTGAAATACTGATCGCCAATGTGCACTTGCTGGTAACCGACCGGAATCAAGCCAGGCAACATCGCTTCGTTGTCCAGCTTGAGATTCATCTGCGAGCCGTCTTCAAGATGAATTTCGCAAGGCGTTTCCGGTGAAAAGTAGCGACTCAGGTCGAGGGCAACGCCCACGTCGCAGGTCAGCAGGGGCGGCAAGTGGCGGTCTTGCTGGACTTCTTGCAGTTCCAGCAGGCTGGCATCGATTTCTTGCGCGGTGCTGGCGGGGTGGCCGAGTCCGATCAGGACATTGCGCAGCACAGCAGGAGCGACTTTTTGCTGACGCCCGTTGGCGTCGATCCAGTCGACGGCAAGGCCGGCTCGGCTGGCGAGTATTTCCAGTTGCGCATCGCTCATAGGCGCTCTCCATCCAGGGGGTGCAAAAGGGGTGCGGCCGTGAGGCTGACGAGCGCGGTGTACGCCGGCAGTTGATCCGGGTCCGACAGATCAAGGGCCGGCGGCTGTTGAAACAGCCACTCGGTATTGGTCTGTGCAGGGTTGACCACTGCCGTATCACTGAGGTTCAGGTCAATTCGCAGCTCACTGCCATTGCCCAGCCGCCAGCGTGCGCTGACCGCGCCATAGCCGAGCATCTGCGCGCCCAGAGCCTGGGTTCCGGAGAGGTTGGGAATGATGTACTGGTGACGCAATTTCAGCAGTTGCCGGTAAAGCTCCTGGGTCTGCTGTTGCAATGGCGTGCCGCTGCCTACCAGTCTCGGCTGCGAAGCGTGAAAGGTGCTTGCGGCATTTGGATCGGGAATCTGCTCGCGCTTGTGCGGATCGGCAAACGCGCTGAATGCGGCAAACTCATTACGCCGACCTTCACGCACCAGTTCCGCCAGTTCACCGTGGTGGCTGGTGAAAAACAGGAATGGTTGCTCGGCGGCAAACTCATCGCCCATGAACATCAGCGGAATCATCGGCGACAGCAGCAATAGCACCGTCGCCGCTTGCACCGCGCGCGGGTCGGCGAGCTGATGCAGACGCTCGCCAAAGGCGCGGTTGCCGATTTGGTCATGGTTCTGCAGGAACAGTACGAAAGCGGTGGAGGGCAGATGCTCGCTCGGCTCGCCGCGAGGTTCGCCATGGCGAGTGATGTGGCCCTGGAAAACGAAGCCCTGACTCAGGCAGCGCACCAGTTGCTCGGTGGGCTGCGCAGCATAGTCAGCGTAATAGGCGTCGGTTTCGCCGGTCAGCAGCACGTGCAATGCGTTATGACCGTCGTCGTTCCACTGCGCGTCGTAATCATTCTCCAGCAGACTCGACTGGTTCAGCTCGTTTTCGACGGTCAGCCAGACGTGCCGCGTCGGGTCGATCTGCTGGCGAATGCGCCGGGCCAGATCGCTGAGGAAATCCGGGTCTTCAATCGCATGCACCGCATCCAGACGCAAGCCGTCGAAACGGTATTCGAGCAGCCACATCAGCGCGTTTTCAATGAAGAACTCGCGCACTTCCGGACGGCGGAAGTCGATCGCCGCGCCCCAGGGCGTGTGCTTGTCCTCGCGGAAAAAGCCTTTGGCGTAACGATGCAGATAGTTGCCGTCAGGGCCGAAGTGGTTGTAGACGACGTCGAGAATCACCGCCAGGCCATGGCCGTGGGCAGTGTCGATCAGGTGTTTGAGTTGTTCCGGTGTGCCGTAGGAAGCCTGAGGTGCGTAGGGCAGGACCCCGTCGTAGCCCCAGTTGCGATCACCGGGGAATTGCGCCAGCGGCATCAGTTCGATGGCGGTGATGCCCAGCGCCACCAGCCGCGCCAGATGTTGTTCGACTTCGGCAAATCCACCGAGCGCACCAACGTGCAACTCGTAGATCACTGCTTCGCTCCACGGCCGACCATTCCATGTGGTGTGCCGCCATTGGTAGGCATGCGGATCGACCACCACACTGTGGCGGTCGAGGTCACCATCCTGCGCCCTGGAGGCCGGGTCCGGCACCTCCAGTTCGCCATCGATGCAGTAACGGTAGCGGCTGCCCGCCGGGCAGTTGGCCTTGATCACAAACCAACCGTCGCCCTGGGGCAGCATGGGCAACGATTTTCCATCATCCAGTTCCACACTGACGTAGAACGCGTCAGGCGCCCACAACGCAAATTGCGTGTGCTCGGCATCCAGCATGATCGCGCCGTGGGGCCAGGTTTCTTGGGTCCTTGACGGCATTTTCTGTAACTCCCTGGTTATTTGTGGCTGGCTTTACCCAACGCCTTGGCGACCAGTTGTTCGTAAAGTTCGGCATAGGGTTCAACCGCTTTGCTCCAGTTGAACGGTGCGGCCATGGCCCGGCAACGCATGGCATTGAGCAGTTCCGGAAAGGCGAAGACCTTGAACGCGCGGCTCAGGGCTTCCTTGTAGCTCTCGACAGTGGATTCATCGAAGAGGAAACCGGTGACGCCGTTTTCGATGGTGTCGGCCAGACCCCCGGTGTTGCGCGCGACCGGCAAGGAGCCGAAACGCTGGGCGTACATCTGGCTCAGGCCGCATGGCTCGTAACGCGACGGCATCAGCAGGAAATCGCTGCCAGCGAACATGCGCCGTGCATCGGTCTCGTTGAAGCCGATGCGCACGCCGATCTGCCCAGGGAAGCGCAGGGCCAGCTCGCGCATGGCTTGCTCTTCTTCCGGCTCGCCGCGACCGATGATCGCGATCTGACCACCGTTCTGCACGATGAACTCGGACACCGCTTCGGTCAGGTCGAGACCTTTCTGATAGACCAGTCGCGAAACCACGGCGAACAGCGGGCCGGTGGAATCATTCAGGCCGAACAGCTCACGGACGTGGGCGGCATTCACCGCTTTGCCTTCCCAGTCGCCAATGGCGAAAGGGGCGAACAGGTGCGGATCGGTTGCGGAATCCCAGCTTTCATCGATGCCGTTGGGGATGCCGCTGAGCAGGCCTTGCTGGGTTTTGGCGGCAAGGAAGCCGTCGAGGCCACAGCCAAAGTCGGGCGTGGTGATTTCCTGCGCGTAAGTGGCGCTGACGGTGGTGATGTGGCTCGAATAGGCCATGCCGGCCTTGAGGAACGACATCTTGCCGTAGAACTCCATGCCTTCCTGTTGCAGGGCATGGGTGGGAATCCCAAGCTCGGGGCAGGAAGCGAGGCTGGTCACGCCTTGGTAGGCAAGGTTGTGAATGGTGAACAGCGTTGGCGTGCGCTGCCCGCGCCAGTGCATGTAAGCGGGCGCGAGGCCAGCCGGCCAGTCATGGGCGTGCACCAGATCCGGGCGCCAATGGATTTGCGCGAGGTTGGCGGCGATGTCGGCAGCAGCCAGGCCGAGACGGGCGAAGCGGATATGGTTGTCCGGCCAGTCGCGACCGTTGTTGGCGCCGTACGGGCCGCCCTCACGCTCGTAGAGTTCAGGGCAGATCAACACGTAGATCACCAGGCCATCGGGCATGTCCATGCGCCCAATCTTGCAAGGTGGCAGCGCGGCGTGGCCACCCAGCTCACCGATGATGTGAATCGGGTTTTCGCTGTGCACCACTTGCGGGTAACCGGGAATCAACACCCGCACGTCATGCAGATGGGCCATGGCCCGGGGCAGGGCGGCGGAGACGTCACCCAGACCACCGGTCTTGACCAGATCGGCGATTTCCGAAGTCACGAACAACACTTTTTTCTTGTTGGGATTCTGGCTTGCTACCGGAGCAAGCGTCTTGGTGCCGGGTACGTTGATCTGTCGGCTGCCGGGAACACTGATGGTGCTCGATTCTCCAAGCGACTGGTGAGCACGCTCTCCCTGAATATCCAATGCCGCACTGATCATATGTATCTCCCGTGTTTGATCTGATTCTTGTCTCGAACAAGCTGTTTCATGGCCAAGTCCTGTGGCCGGGCGCAAAGGCGCCACGCATCGGTGAGCAAACGCTGACCCAACACGCGCAAGCAGAATGGGTGGTGAGGCCGTTGCAAGGATTACACCAGTCGCTTTCGCCCAGTTGTTCTGATGACCTGTGGCGTGAAGCAAAAGTTTCGACTTTTTTTCGTCGGTATGACCGAGTGGTTTGGCCACTGAAAAATGAGTCTAGGCCAGATCCTAGAGCGGGTCAGGGCAAATGGGTAAATTGTTCGACAATCGGTTGTGTCGGGGTGTAATCTAGGGTTCAGGAGGGGGAACGCTCCGACGAAGGGCATGTTTTTCGTCTGGAGTGGGCCAAAACGGTGACTGGGTAGTCACGATTTTGTGCTAGGGGATGGGGTCAGGGCACCGATTTGGTGCAAAGGCATTTGGGCGTGGTGTCAGTGATGGACTATTCGCGAGCAGGCTCGCTCCCACATTGGAGCGCGTACAACCTGTGGGAGCGAGCCTGCTCGCGAAGAGGGCGGTTGAAGCAACACAACTTTAAAGTGATGGATTCAATTCAACAGACGCACCGGCTGCCCAGCTGCCCATCCCTGAATATCCTCGATCATCTGCCGGAAGAACTGCTCATAGTTCTGCCGACTGACATACCCCAAATGCGGCGTGGCGAGGACATTGTCCAGCGTGCGAAACGGGTGCAGGGCCGGCAAAGGCTCTTGCTCGAACACGTCCAGCGCCGCCCCGGCAATTCGCCGTTTCTGTAGTGCCTTGATCAACGCCGCTTCATCGACGATCGGCCCGCGTGCGGTGTTGACCAGCAGCGCAGTCGGTTTCATCCACTCCAGCGCCTGGGCATCGACCAGACCGCGACTGCGCTCGCTGAGCACCAGATGCACCGACAGTACGTCGGCCTGCTCGAACAATTGCTGCTTGCTGACATACGTCACGCCGGCCTGTTCAGCGCGTTCGGCCGTGAGATTTTCGCTCCAGGCGATCACCCGCATGCCGAACACCTGACCGAACTGCGCGACCCGCTGGCCGATACTGCCCAAACCGAGAATCCCCAGCGTCTTGCCGTGCAGATCACCGCCCAACCCCTGCTGCCAGTGGCCGGCGCGCAGAGCATTGGCCTCGTTAACCAGATTCCGGGTCGCCGCCATGATCAGCGCCCAGGTCAGCTCTGGCGCGGCGTGTTTGTAGCTGTCGGTGCCGCAGACCTTGATGCCCAGGGCTGCAGCGGCCGGCATGTCCAGCGCGGCATTGCGCATGCCGCCGGTGGCCAGCAACTTCAGATTGGGCAGGCGCCCGAGCAAATCGGCGTCGAAACGCGTGCGTTCGCGCATGACGCAGATCACCTCATACTTGCCGAGGCGCTCGGCCAGTGTCGCGTTGTCGGCCGGGTAATCATGCACAAAGGTTACTTCACCGATGCCCTCGAGCACGGACCAGTCGACCACGTCGCGGGCCACGTCCTGCCAGTCGTCGATCACTGCAATCTGCACTGTCATCGCCTTACCTCATCAAGGAACGGAAGGAGTCTTGCCCAGCCAGCCGAGCAGTGCCTGGTGGAATTTCTCCGGTTCTTCCATTTGCGGCGCATGGCCCATGCCCGGGAATTCAATCAGCGTCGACTGCGGAATCAGCTTGGCGACTTGCTTGCCGAGCACCTCGTAATGACCGATTTTCGCTTTCACTTCAGGTGGTGCAAGGTCCTTGCCGATGGCGGTGGTGTCGGAGGTGCCGATCAACAGCAGGGTCGGCATCTTCAGGTCTTTGAATTCGTAGTAGACCGGCTGGGTGAAGATCATGTCGTAGATCAGCGCCGAGTTCCACGCGACCTGGGTCTTGCCCGGACCTTTGCTCAGGCCGGCGAGCATGTCGACCCAACGATCGAATTCCGGCTTCCAGCGGCCATCGTAATAGGTGGTGCGCTCATAGTCGCGGATGCCCTTGGCCGTGACCTTCAATTCACGCTGATACCACTGATCGACGGTGCGATACGGAACACCGAGGGCTTTCCAGTCTTCCAGACCGATCGGGTTGACCATCGCCAGTTGATCGACCTGTTCAGGGAACAGCAACGCATAGCGGGTGGCGAGCATGCCGCCGGTGGAGTGCCCGAGCACAGTGGCTTTCTGAATGCCCAGCGCCTTGAGCAATTGCTGGGTGTTGGTCGCCAGTTGCTGGAAGCTGTATTGATAGTGCGCAGGTTTGCTGGACGTACAGAAGCCGATCTGGTCCGGCGCAATCACGCGGTAGCCGGCATCGCTCAAGGCCTTGATCGAACTGTCCCAGGTCGCCGCGCAGAAATTCTTGCCGTGCATCAGCACCACGGTGCGGCCGTTGGCCTTGCCATTGGCGGCGACGTCCATGTAGCCCATTTGCAGTTTCTGGCCTTGAGATTCGAAGGCGAAGTGTTTAAGCGTGTAGGGATATTGGAAGCCTTGCAGCTCCGGGCCGTAGGCAGGCCCTTCGGCGGGAGCGGTTTCAGTGGCCGCGTGCGCCATTAATGGCAGGGCAGCGCTGAGGACGAGGCCGGGCAGCCAGCGGGAAAGCGTGACAGACATAAGCACAAACTCCTTGAAAATTGGCCGACTCTGGAAGGCCGGGATTACGCCGACGTTAAACAAAGGCAATCGCAGCGAAGGTTGGTTCAACCGAGCCAGCCGAGGGTCAGCAAGGCCAGCACGCCATAGCGCGCGCCTTTGGCCAGCGTCACGATCAACAGAAAGCGCCCGAGCGGTTCGCGCATGACGCCTGCTATCAAGGTCAGCGGATCTCCGATCACCGGCAGCCAACTGAGCAGCAGCGACCAATGCCCATAACGCTCGTAGTGCTTGCGCGCCGTGGCCATATGCCGAGGGCTGACCGGGAACCAGCGTCGATCCTGAAACCTATCGATGCCACGGCCCAGCCACCAGTTGACCAGCGAGCCGAGTACGTTGCCAAGCGTCGCCACCGCGAGCAGCCCCCACAACCAGTAATGCTCGCTGACGATCAGACCGACCAGCAGCGCCTCGGATTGCAGCGGCAACAACGTCGCCGCGCCAAACGCAGCAAAGAACAGACCGAAATAAGCCGCCCCCATCAACGGGCCGGGTAGTCCGCCACCACTACGTCAGCGCCGTCCTTTTTCAGGCCGATGACCTGATACGCGTCGCTCATGCCGTCCATTTCCATGCCCGGCGAACCCATCGGCATGCCCGGTGCGGCCACGCCAAGCAGATCGTCGCGCTTGCTCAACGCGAGCACCTGATCGGCCGGCACATGGCCTTCGACGAATTTGCCATTGATGATCGCCGTGTGGCAGGACGCCAGACGCGGTGGCACGCCGTGCTGCTGTTTAAAGCTGCTCATGTCGCTTTCGACGTGGTCTTCGACTTTGAAGCCATTGGCCTCGAGATGACTGATCCACTTTTTGCAGCAACCGCAATTGGCATCGCGGTGCACTTCGATCGGGATCAGTTCGGCGGCTTGCGCCAGGGAGGAGATGAACAGGGCGCTCAGGGCGAGCAGACGCAATGGGGTTCGCATGGGAATGGGCTCTCGACTCGGTGAAGGTCAGAAAGAGCGCATTTTGACCGGTTTTTCCGTCCCGGCATCAACTGAGTGTTTCCAGTTGCTACAAGACGGGCGGGCAGAGGGCTGAGAGATGAGGGAGAGGTAACAAGGTTGTCAGTAAGGTATGCCATGCGAAGTAATCCCTGTGGGAGCGGGCTTGTTCGCGAACGCGGCGCGTCAGTAAAGACTCAATTGCCAGACACAACGGCTTCGCGAGCAAGCCCGCTCCCCCACTGGATTGTCTGCCATCAGGCAATCCAGTGTGGGAGTGAAGAGTCAACTGACCTTGAAGCGTCCCATGATCGCGCTCACGCGGCTGTTAGCTTCGAGCAGCTGGCGGGTATTCAGCTCGCTGGCCTGGCCGCTTTGCACCAGTTCATCGACCATGTGACGGATCTGCACCATGCTGCGGTTGATCTCTTCGGTCACCGCGCTTTGCTGTTCGGCGGCAGTGGCGATCTGGGTGCTGAGGCTGTTGATGTGGCTGACTGAACCGGCCATTTCGTCGAGCCCCGAGTTGACTCGGGCGGTGGCGTCAGCTGCGGACTGGCAACTGGCCTGGGTATTTTCCATGGCGCTGACCGACGAACTCACGCCTTGGGTCAGACGGGTCAACATCTCGTTGATTTCCGAGGTGCTGGCCTGGGTTCGTGCGGCGAGGGCGCGGACTTCATCCGCCACCACCGCAAAGCCGCGCCCCTGTTCCCCGGCACGCGCCGCTTCAATCGCGGCGTTAAGGGCGAGCAGGTTGGTCTGCCCGGCAATCGCGCCGATGACGCCGAGGATTTCGGTGATGCGCTGGGCGTCCTGCTGCATGTTTTCAACTTTGTGTGTAGCGCTCGCCACTTCGTCGATCAGCGCGACCACGCTGTTGGTCGCTTCCCCGACCACGACGCGCGAGCGATCGGCGTTTTCATTGGCGCGCTGGGTGAACGCTGCGGTCTCAGCCGCATTCTGCGCAACGCTTTCGGCGGTGGAGCTCATTTCAGTAATCGCGGTGACAGTCTGGTCGGTTTCCGAGGCATGACGCAGCAGAATCTGGCTGGTATGCGCCGAGGTGCGTTGCAGATTATCGAGGCTCGAAGCCATGGCGCCGGTGGCATGGGTGACTTCGCCGATCATGTTCTGCAGATAGGCGATGAAGGTGTTGACCGAGTGACCGATGGCGCCCAGTTCGTCTTCGGCGCGAATGGTGATGCGGCGGGTCAGGTCGGCGTCACCGCTGGACAGCGAATCAATGTTGGCCTTCAGCGCTTTCATGCGCAGCACCAGTTTACGAATCGCGTAGACCTGCAACAGCACCAACAGGATCACCAGCGGAATCTGGATCAGACTCAGGCTGTTGAGCACGTCGTCGCGCTGTGCGGTGAGCATTTTGGTCGGCAGGGCGGTGGCGAGGAACCACGGTGTACCCTCGATAGGGCGCATGAAGAAGGTGGCGTCTTCACCGTTGTTGTCGAACTCGACACGTTGCGCTTTATCGCGGTTCTGCAGGCCTGTCTTGATCTGATTGATGAAGGTCGAGCTGGCCGCCAGTTCGCTGATGTTCTTCAGCACGATCGGGCCGCTGATGCGCGAGCTGTTGCTGATGATCTTGCCGTCAGCCTCGACGATGAGCATTTCGGCGTTGAGGTCTTTTTCCTTGCGGGCCACCAGGTCATTGAAGAAGCCCAGGGTCACGTCGATGGTCGACACGCCCCAGGCGCTACCGTTCTTGTAGATCGCCATGGCGCAGTTGGTGCGCGGCTCGGCACTGGCGTCGTCCTTATAGGCAGCGGCCCACGCGCACTGGCCGCGCGGAGTGGCCATGCCGCCCTTGTGCCAGCTCTGGTCGTAGTAGTTCGGTGCGGCGTCGCTGTTCCAGAAGGTGTTGACCTTGAGCTGACCCGAGGCGTCGCGATGCCAGAACGTGCTGAACTTGTTGCGCCCGGCTTCACGCTGGCCCGGCAACGGCCAGATGCCGCCGCCGAAGACTTTCAGTTCGCCGTACTGATCCACCAGCCCTGGCAGCACCACGTCGATGGCGGCGCTGTCGAGCAGTGGAATGGTCTGGGTGATGCTGCGTTGCTGCGCCTGCACCTTGTTCAGTTCGCCCTGAATCTGCACGGCCACTTCGGCGATGCGGTTGAGCACGACCTTCTCTTCGGTATCGCGCAGGGTTGGCGCGACCAACTGGCTGATGCCGACCACGGTCAGCACTGACAACAGCAGGATAAACAGAACCAGAAACAGCGTGTAGCGAGCCTGAATAGTGCGCAGTGCGGGCATGAACTGATCCTTGAGCGGCGTTTTTGTTTGAGGGCGGGAATAAAACAGGGCGGGTATCACAGCGTATCGTCGTTTCGGGCCGAAGCTTTAGGTACTGGCGTGCCGAAAGAAACGGCTGGCGATGACCGGTTGGTATCGCAATTGATACGTTCGCGACCGTTACTGCGCGACAGGCGCCTTCGTTACATGGTGATGACGGCTCTAGCGCAATGTTTGCAGGGGATGCGCTTTGTATCGTGAATGTACGAAAGTTGTAAAAAAGCGCACAAAAAGGTTGGTGCGATCAAACGAGGCGGCCGATACTTGCGCCCATTCAGTTTGTTGGAACAAGGACATTTCATGCTCATGGCACAAGGAATCCTCGCATGACGATCGGTTATACCGGCGCCTGGGAAAGCAAGGCGGGCGTAATGGTCCGTGATACCGGCGCGAAGAAACAGGTTTCGCAGAGCGTCAAGGTGCAGCAGATGCTCACGCTGGTCGGCAACGATCCGAACGCGCTGAACGTCGCCGAGATGGATAAGCAGGGGCTGCGCAAGCAGATCAAGGGCTTCGACCCGGCCAACGTTTCCGTCAAGCAATTGGGCAACCTCAGCGAGTTTCTGCGCGGGCGTGGGCTGATTTCTGAAATCACCTCGATCACCTTGCTCAATGCCGGCGACAAGTTCGACCGCTTCGGTGTGCAGAAAGACCCGGAGGCGAAGTTCAACGCGCTGGAATATTTTGCCACGCAGCTCGATGCCATCCAGACCAACAGTCTCAATGGCAACTACTACGGCAAAAGCCTGATTCCCGAATTCAAGAAAGCCATTTACGTCCTGCAAAACCTCAAGACTTACGGCGAAGGCAATGCCGCTGTGCCGTCAGACCAGGGCCTCAAAGCCAAGGCATAAGTCCGCGCCTCAGCGAGCGGGCTTATGCTTTATTACGGGTAGCCGATCAAAGCGTCTGCAGATCACGGCGCGCGATTTGCCGTTGCGTCCGAGCCTGCAGGTCTTGCATGTACGGGCAATGCAAGGCCAGTCTGCGCGGGCGGAAACCGCGATGGAACAACGCCAGCCAGCCGCCCTGATTGTCTGGCGCCGGCGCTAGACCGGTGAAGACAAAACCAATGGCGTCGAGACTGTGCAGATCCACTGCAAATTGTCCCGACAGTTGCAGGCGAATCGAAATCAGCCAATGCCCGGGCAGCGTGCGCAATTGGTTCAGCAGTTCCGGATCGAGTTTCTCCAGAAGCATTTCATGGCGATCGCCGTGTTGTTCAACCTGAACCGAGGCCCCACGCCAGCGTCCCGCACTGGTTCCAATGCCGAACACGCTTGTCAGACGCTCCATCAAGGGCCGACAACTGGCTGGCCAGTCCTGCTCGGGCAACGGCCGCCGATAGCCATCGATCGCGCGAACGCCCAAAACGATCGACTCCGGCTTTTTGCAGCCAAAAGGCGAGCGGACATAGTCCGGTAGCAGTCCGGTGTTATGGAACCCGAGGCTGATCGCCATGCGTTGGGTGTAAGGGTGGTGGGTGACCTGCTTGATCGAAACGCTGCGACAACCCAATGCCTGTGCGTGAGTCAGCAATTGCTCGCCCAGGCGCGTGGCGATGTTCTGCCCACGGGTGTCAGGATGAACGGCACTCAAAGCCAGTTCAGCGTCGTGCGATGCCTTGCTTTGCCTGTACAAGGTGGCATGACCACGAATCCGTTCTCCCTCGACCGCTACCAATGAGTGCCAGCGTTTTTCTGCATGGTTCTGACTGATCAGGCACGGCAGGTACACGTCACTTTGTACGTAATGGTCGCCGTAAACCTGGCGAAACAGTTCGCTGACGGCGGCGGCGTCGCTCTCACGGTAATTGCGCAGGATCAACGCTTCCATCACGCACCTCCCTGTCATGTTGGTCATAGCAGCGTAAATCGACGATCCGCAGGCTTTTGCCGGCGCGAGGATGGCGCGCGAGATCCTCGAAGCGGCAGCTCTGGATGCGTACCTGCAGTAATCCAGCGCCTCGCAGTTGGGTGATCTGCGGGTAGCGTTCGATCAAGCGGGCCTCAAGGTTCTTATCGATGTGTGTTGATCGCTCATCGACTGCATATTTCAACGTCAATACATCGGTGCCATCGGCCTGTTCAATCAACAATTGCCAGTCGTCGCTGCCAGCAGTGCTCCTTACGGTTTCGCTGATTTCATCCGTCATCAGCGACAGGATGCCGACGCGCACGCGCTGGCTGTTGCCGCTGCGGCCCTTGAGGGCGAATTTGCGTTGCGGCGTACCGACCGGTTCGCGCCAGCACGCCAGATCTCCCACGGGATAGCGGAGCAGGGGCATCAAGCGCCGATGAAGGTTGGTCAATACGAGCACGCCTTTTTGATCGCAGGCCTCGATCGGCTTGCCCGTGTGCTGGTCGATGATCTCCAGCAGGACGTGGCCGTCAGGCGTGCGATGTTCACCTTCCATGCAGTCATGATGACTGGCGCCGATAAATCCAGCGTCGACGCTGGCGTAGCCGATGGAGGCGATGCGTGCGTTGGGCAGCGCTTGCGCAAGGAGTTGGCGCTGCGAGGCGAACAGGCTTTCCCCGCCGTAAAGCACGGTATCAACCAAAGGCAATGCGAGGTTGCGTTGCCTCAGCCAACTGGCGAAGGTCAATAATTGCGCGGGCACGCCAGCCAGCACGTTGATCCGGTGTTGCGCGATGGCATCGGCCAGCTTCGGCGGGTCGACTTCACCACTGAACGGGAACTCGGTGATTGGCGTATCAACATGGGCCAGTGAATCGTGGATAAACAAAAAACTGGCATAGAGGTCGCCGGCGAAGAACAGATTGGCGACCCGGTCGCCCGGGCTGAATTGTCGATTCAGACTGCGACCGAAATTCGCTACAGTGGCTTGCCATTCGGCACGGGTGTAGACCGAGAGCCTGCCGCCGCCGGTGGTTCCGCCGGTCTTGAAAACCACCGCCGAGCCGATCGGCGCGGTCAGTACCGGCCATTGCTCGAGGCGCTCGCTGCCAATCCAGAAACTCGCTGGATCAAGCAGAGGCAGTTCGGTCAGTGAGTTCATTGCCTCGGGAACATCAGCGAGACAGTTCTTGTAGTAGCGTGAATGCTGACGGGCAAAACTCATCAGTTCGCGAATCGGTTGAGTTATTTTCACAAGGTGTTCTTCCTGAATGATCTGACTTGCGCTCAAACGTCAGCGGCGCGAGTCAATGACCAGTGGCGTCTTGCCGCTGTGTTTGTTTTGAATGAAATCTGCGGGCGAGCATTGTTGGGCCTGCATGACCAGCAATCCGCTGTCGATGACGGTCATCAGGGTCGGATAATCGGCGAGCCGGGCTTGAACCACGTCAGTTGCAAGTTCGCAGTGCACCTGCAGGTGCTCGATGCCCTCGGCGGTGTGGTCCAGGTGCAACTGAAATGGCACCTGCAGCCTTGTCGAAAGCTCGCTTGCCGAGATGAAGTCGGTGCCGATACGCAGCAGCGTGCCGTGGCGTTGCAGCAGTTCAAAGCGTGGCGACTGCAGTCCGCAGGCGCAGGCACCCGGCAACCAGCGCCCGGTGTCGCCGATCTCGTAACGCTGCACGCGCTGGCCACCTTCACGGGCAAGCGAAGTCACCAGCAGCCGACCCACCTGGTCGTCTACAACCGTGACATCTTCATCCAGCGCAACGATTTCCAGTTGCTGGATATCGCTCATCAAATGGAAAACTCCGTCCGCTGAAACCTGGCAGGCATGGCCAAGCGGGCCGGCATCGACGCTGCCGTAAATCGCCGAGCGGATCGTCGAGACGCCACAACTGCGCAGCAATTCACGGTTCTGTTCGCTCAGGTGCTCGCCACCAAGGAAGACTTTTTCCACCCCTCCATAAGCACGCAAATGCTCCTGCTCGTTGAGGAACAGGCGATGCAGCGTGGCGGGCATGCCGACCAGCACGTTGACCCGCTGATCGATGATCAATCGGGCAATTTCCCTATAGTCGTTATCAGCAGGCGCGGCCATGGGCAGGTGCGTCACTTCGAGCAATTCCAGCGCTTTGCCGAAGCTGAGAAAACCACCGTACAGCCCGCCGCAGAAAAACAGGTTCATGACCCGATCCCGCGCCGGATCAAGGCCGGCGGCGAACAGGCCGTCTGCGGTTGCACGCATCTGCCGATCAAAGTCGCGATAGCTGTAGCCGGCCAGCGCCGGGATGCCGCTGCTGCCTCCGGAACGAAAAAACAACTGCGCCTGATCGTTGACGGGCTGGGCGACGAAAGCCGCTTTGTCCATGATCGCAGCGCACGGCTTCGCTGGTGATGACGCTGTATCGAGAGAGGCTTGATTCGGCAGTTGCGTCGCCGCCAGACTCGCCGATACCCGGCGACTCAAACGTTGCAGCGCGTAGACGCCGTCATGGGGTTCGCCTTCGTAACCGTCGTGAAGGCTGCCGATCGGTGCGATACGTGTGAGCCCGGCGCCGATCAGTGCATGGGTCAGCTCGACAATGCGCGATTCTGCGCACACCAAAGCACAGCTTTGCAGCACGTTACGCCATGGCAGCAGGGTGGCGGTGAGCAGGGCCTGTGGCACCGGGTGCAGCAGTACGCTGCGAAACAGCGGCGAAGGTGTGAGTTGCCGATCATGGCGCCAGATCACTCGCCAGCCTGAGCCGTTCCAGACTTGGCCGGTGTCTCCGGCAAAACTCTGGCCGAGGCGGGCCATCTGCGTATGCGTGGTAATTTGTGAAGCTTCCTGGAGCGTCGGCACCAGTGCCGGCCATTGTGCGGCGCGGCGCTTCAGCGCTTGCGCCAAGCGTTCACCGATATCGTGTAAAACCTGCGGATCATCGCTGTCCACCAGCAGCCATTGCGGGCTGGAGCAGGCTTGCTGATCCAGTTTGCAGACTTCGTCGGCGACAGCGTCGAGCGCCTCGGGCGTGGCAGTTTCCGCACAGAGATACACAAAGCTGATGCGATGTCCCCAGTCGATCCAGCGACAACCCGGCGCCAGTTGCTGCCGGATGGCTTGCAGAGCCGCTTCGCCACCCCACGCCGCGACACCGTTGGCGTGCTTGCACAGTTGGCCAATCTGGCTGGTGTCGGCTGGAATCACCGCTACATAACCAGCCAGTTGCCCGTTGGCATCGCACGCCACCAATGCGCTCAGCAGTCGCGCCGTCAGGCCTCGATCGCTGCGGCTGGGGCGCAACCAGTTGACGTTGCCGGCCAGCAGACTTTCGACCACCGCACAGAACGCCAGCAGCGGCGCATTGGCGGGGGTGATGTGCACCACCAGCCCGAGCGGGCGCCAGGCTTCGAAGCGGGGCTGGCGATAGTCGATTCGGCGCAGAGAATCGGCATCGGTACCAAGTTCACGCTGGCGTTTGTGCCTCAGCGCTTGGGGTTGGCAGAAATCGATCAAGGCTTGCCGTTGTTCGTTGTCGAGTGGCAAATCGGTGTGGGCGCTACGCAGCTGCTGGACAAAACACCTCGCGGCCTGGATGACCGTGCCGCTTTCGAGTGCCGTCGACAACCGGTGCGGCAGCGCCTGTTGCAGGTCTTGCAGCGCTTGGTCGAGGCTGTAAATGTCGTGCAATTGTCCATTGATCAGATACATGTCAGTGATTTCCCAGTAATTCGGCGGCGGCCATGGCACAGCTTCTGCCCGCCGTGGTCCCGGCGCGGCCTTGCAGCTCAAACCAGTCGGTGGTCAATCCGCAGCCGCAGCTTGCGCCCGGGTGCAGCGTGGCCAGGTCGCTCATGACCACGGCATGGGCGGGGCTGGAGGTGATATAGGGCGAAACGAAGCCGAGCAGGCCTTGTTGGCCGTAGGGGAGCAGGGAAAATTCCGCCGGGTTGCGGATCAATACCCGCGCATACACCGGCACGTGAAAGCGGTGATGGGCGCATTCGATGTAAGGCACGGCGTGCTCGACGGCGCCGTAACCATCGCGGCAGCGGCCGGGTTCGATGCCCAGCTGGCGGTGGATGTGGGTGTAGAGCTGCTGTTTGGGGATTTCCTGCGCGGCCTGGGTTTTCCAGCCTCCGCCAAAAAAGGCCAGCGAACCGGCCGGCATTTGCAGATCTTGCACACCGGTGTCCTGCATGCGTTGCAGGGTCTGCCACAAAAACGCCGGGAAACCGAAGATCCGCACCGGCAATCCCTCTGCAGCGAATGACTGCAACGCGGCGATCACCCCGAACACGTCGAACTGATGGCCGCTACCGGTGTTGCGCAAGGCATAGACCACCCGGCTGGTCGGGGCGAACCGACACAGAAACTGGTCGGTGAACGAAGTGCCGAGCGTAATGCGGCCTTCGGGTTCGTAGCTCAGCAGCAGGTAGTTGCATGGCGTATCCGGAGTGTCCCAAGCGTAATGGCGGAAGATCTGCGCGACCATGAATTGCGCCCGCGCCAGGCTGCGCTCGTCGTAACGCATCCGGCTTTTCTGTCCGCTGGTGCCTGATGAAGTCAGTTCGAGGGCGTCCGTGCCAGTGCTGCTGAGGAGCAGGTGCTGCTTGAAGAAACTGGCAAAAATCGGCGGCAGTCGTGACCAGTCATCGAGACTGTCGAGGTCTTGCGGCGACAATCCATGGGCGTTGAGCCAATGGCGGTAACCCGGCGTGTGATCGCAGTGAAAGCGGCTGATCTCAGCCATCGCCCGATCGAACAGATCGGCCGGGGCGGAATTCAGGCAATAGGGTTGCGGCAACGCGCACAACGCGTCGGCATAGGGTAAATGAGTCATCTTGTTCCTTATTGAGGCGAGGCCACATCCGGCGTGGGGGTTTGCAGGAGCCGGTAGATCAAAGGCAGGCACATCAGTCCGCCGAGTCCGGCCCAGAGAGCGAAATACTCGAGACGGCTGCCGCCACCGATGGCAGCAATCAGCGAACCGCCGAGCCCCATGACGGCAATCGAGAGCATGCCGGTCAGCGCCGATACCAGACCTTTGCTGTCATCACTGGAAAACAGCGCTAGGCGATACACCGCCGCATTGCTCATGCCCAACCCTATGGCGTACAACGCAAGGCTAGCCACCACGGGTCCAGGTCCGGCCCCGAACAATGCGCATACGATCAGCAGCAGCAGGCCCAGACAGAAGGGCCAAAGCGCCAGTTGAATCAATTGCGGCAACGAGCGGGTCTTGAGCAAGCGGTCGAGAACCAGATTGCCGGCGATCACCGCCGTGAACACCGGAATCTGCCACAGGCCATATTCCAGCGGCGGCAGCTGCAGAACCCGCACCAGCAACAACGGCGCCAGGCCGATCCAGGCGATCAACGGCAGACTCATCAGGCCTAGCGCCAGACTGGCGCAGAGGAAACGTGGATTGCTGAACAGCGTTGCGTAGCGCCGAGAAGTCAGGCGCCAGGAGAAGGACACTGCGCGAGTGCATTGACCATCACGGCGCTCGACCCCGACGGTTTCCGGCATCCACAACAACAGGCCGAGCCAGACCAGCGCCGATGCAAGACCAAGCAGTAGAAAGATTTCCCGCCAGCTCAGCCATTCCAGCAAGAGGATTCCCAGTAGCGGCCCGAGCAGAGGCGATAACAACGCAACATTGCCGAGCAGTGCCATAAGTCTGACCGCGTCGGCTTCGCAGAAGACCTCCTGCAATGCCGGATAGCTGACCGCGACAACGAACCCCAGCCCCATGCCCTGCACCAGACGCAACAGGTTGAAAACTTCGATATTGCCAATGAAAAAGGCTGCCGCACACGACACGCCGAAGAGCGCGCTGCCGATCAATAACAGTGGCCTTCGCCCGAATTGATCGGACAAGGGGCCCAGTAGCCATTGCAGGCAGACGCCACCCAATAGATAGAGATTGAAGGCATTGGGAACATGCCGTGCGTGCGCCTCGAGCTCGCTCGTGACGTCGAGCATCGCTGGCATGATCACGTCGCTGGCCATGTAGGTGAGGAGTTCGAAAGCGGTCAACGCCAGGCAGAAACCTGCTACCTGTCTGGGGCCGATGTTTATCAGTGTTCTCTGCATGAACATCCCTGTTTATGAGTTGTAGGAAGTTCGCAGAGCCTAGGCGCAGACGCACGGAGCACCTAGGCGTTTGCTGCGTCAGCAGATTTCAAAAACTTACGGAATGTTTAAACGTTTGGCGCAGTGGCAAACATGTTTACCTGGCTGCCACTCACGCAGAAACAACAATGCCCGCGACGGTGCGGGCATTGTCGGCAGCAAATCGGCAGAGCGGCCCGAAACTCAGGGTTGGCCGGCCATGCAGCGAAAAACCTTCAGTGGCGGTAACATGAGGCCCCGCTTATCCCGGCAAGACCGAAATCCGGCAAGCGTATACATTCCAACGTTTCAGGAAACCGCAATGACCCAGAAGCAACGCTTGATTTACTCGATTCTGATCGCTCTGTCCGTATTGGCGATCATGCTGGGCCTGTCCTGGCTGCAAAACGCCGGCATGATCACCGAGAAGACTTTCCAGTACGTGGCAATCGGCGTGGCGGTCGTGGTGGTGGTAATCAACGGAGTGATGCGCCGCAAGGTCAAACCCTGACGGCGAGCACCCGGGTCCTCAATCGTGATTGAGGACCGCCGCAGCCTGCGGGTGCAGGCTGTAGCTCTTGTCGGCGTTGAAGGTGATCACGCCTTCGGCGCACAAGCGTTTAAGTACTTCGCGCACGCTGAGAAACGACAACGGCACGTCCAGGTCGAGCAACTGGCTATGCACGCCTCGCACGCCCAGGCGACGATCGCTCTGCGCCGCCACCAGCAGGGCGTCGATGACCTTCAAGCGAATCAGGCTGGTGCGCAGGCCGAAACTCTTCAGCAGAACCCGGATACGCTCATTGCCCGGACGCTCGCCGCGCTGGGTGAAATTGCCGGTGTGCGAACTCATGGAAACGCTCTGTGGCGTCTGGCTACCGTCCGATGGTAGTTGCGAGTTGTACATGCGATTACTCCTTTTCAGAGCCAGATCGGGAAAGGTTTTGTTGCGCTCTCTAAACAAGACGTTTCAGCTCGACAAATCATGAAAGAAAAGATGTAGAAATTTCGTCGTAAAATCGTCTCGGCCTTGTGATGCCGGCCTTGCTTGATTGGATTGCCTGCTAAATTTTTTTCCTCAGCTTCGTTTCTTCGACAGGCTCATTGCGCGTGGACGCAGGGGCAATCGACCTATCGATCAGGAGCGAGCGTGATTATTTCCAGGCAACTCACCGGGCTGGCCCTTGCCGGCACCTTATTCGGGCTGAGCCTGTCGGCCCACGCGCTGAGTCCGGCTGCGGACACCCGCGCGGACATTCGCCGCACCACGTTTGGCGTGCCGCACATTCGCGCCGAGAACGAACGCGGTCTGGGTTTCGGCATCGGCTACGCCTACGCCCAGGACAATCTGTGTCTGCTGGCTAACGAGATCGTGACCGTCAATGGTCAGCGCTCGCGGTATTTCGGTCCCGAGCAGTTCACAGTCGAGCAACGGGAAAACCGCGTCAGTGATGTGTTCTTCACTTGGCTCAATACACCTGAGGCGGTCAAAGCATTCTGGCAAGCGCAACCGGCTCAGGTGCGCGATCTGGTCGAGGGTTACGCCGCCGGTTACAACCGTTATCTGGCTGAACGTCGTCCGCAAGGGTTGCCGCAGCAATGCCAGGGTGAATGGGTGCGTGATATCCACGCCGAGGATCTGGTCAAGCTGACGCGGCGCCTACTGGTTGAAGGCGGTGTGGGCCAGTTCGCTGAAGCCCTTGCTGGCGCGACGCCGCCGCAAGCGACCGCGCAGGTCAAGCACGACGCCGAGGCGTTCCAGTTGGCCGACGCGCGTCAGCGACGTTTCGCTCTGGATCGCGGCAGCAACGCCGTGGCAGTTGGCAGCGAGCGCTCGTTCAATGGCCGCGGCATGTTGCTGGCCAACCCGCATTTCCCTTGGGTCGGTGGCATGCGCTTCTATCAGATGCACCTGACCATTCCTGGCAAGCTTGATGTCATGGGCGCCGCTTTGCCGGGGTTGCCGATGATCAACATCGGTTTCAACCAGCATCTGGCCTGGACCCACACCGTCGATTCGTCGAAACACTTCACGTTGTATCGTCTGCAACTCGACCCGCAAGATCCGACCCGTTACCTGCTCGACGGCAAGTCGCTGCCCCTGAGCAAACAGACGGTCACCGTGCAGGTCAAGCAGGCTGACGGCCAGGTCGTGGCGGTGGCCCGCGATATTTACAGTTCGCAATTCGGGCCGATCGTGCAATGGCCGGGCAAGCTCGATTGGGACAAGCAATACGCCTACAGCCTGCGCGATGCCAACCTGGAAAATGATCGTGTGCTGAAACAGTGGTATGCGATGAACCAGGCCAGCAGTCTCAAGGATCTGCAAGGCGCGGTGCAGCAGATTCAGGGCATTCCGTGGGTCACTACCCTTGCAGTGGATGACAAGGGGCAGACGCTGTACATGAACCTGTCGGTGGTGCCGAACGTCAGCGCGGAGAAACTGGCCAAGTGCAGCGACCCACGCCTCGGTCTGCGCATGATTGTCCTGGACGGCTCCAACAGCGGCTGCGCCTGGGATATCGATCCGCAAGCGGCGCAGAAGGGCATATTCGCTTCCAGCCAGTTACCGCAATTGCTGCGCAAGGATTTCGTCCAGCACTCCAACGATTCCGCATGGCTGGCCAATCCCGCGCGTCCGCTCACCGGTTATTCGCCGCTCATCAGTCAGGACGGCCAACCGCTTGGCCTGCGCTCGCGATTCGCCCTTGATCGTTTGGCTGACCTGAACAAAAAAGGCCCGCTGGCGATCAAGGATCTGCAGCACATGGTCATGGACGATCAGGTTTATCTGGCCTCGCAGGTCATGCCGGATCTGCTGAGGTTCTGCGCAGCCGATCTGGGCAGCGATGCCGAGACGCTCAAATCTGCCTGCGTCAGCCTCAAAGCCTGGGACGGCCGCGCCAATCTGGATGCCGGGCTCGGTCTGGTGCACTTCCAGAACATCATGCAGGCGCTGCTCGAATCGCCGGATATCTGGCGCGTGGCATTCAATCCCGCCGATGCGCAAAACACTCCGCGTGGTCTGGCGGTCGAGCAACCGGCGGTTGCCAAAGCGCTGCGCGAGGCGATGCTGGCGTCGGTCGAGCAGGTTGGAAAAATGGGCCTGAAGCCGGACATGCGCTGGGGCGATATCCAGGTGGTCAGCAGCGGCGGGCAGCAAACGCCTATTCATGGCGGGCCGGGTACACTGGGCATCTACAACGCGATGCAGAGCGTGCCCCGTGATGACGGCAAACTTGAGGTGGTCAGCGGCACCAGCTATCTGCAAGTGGTGAGCTTCGACGAAAAAGGCCCACATGCCCAAGGGCTGCTGGCGTTCTCGCTGTCCAGCGACCCGATGTCGATATATTCACGGGACCAGACTGCAGCGTTTTCGAAGAAACAGTGGAGTGTGCTGCCATTTACCGAGCAGCAGATTCAGGCAGACCCGCACTATCAGGTGCAGATCATCCAACAGGTACAGAATCAGGCAGGGAAGGTGGCCGCGCAGTAAACCAGGCATAGCCCGAAACAAACGAAGGCCGCCTCCCGCAAGGGATGCGGCCTTCAGCTTTTGGTTGGGCGCTGCGGCATCGAATTGATCACCGGGTTGCCTTCCTTGTTGCGGGTCAGGTAGACCGGCAGTACTTTCGGCAGGCTGTTGGCGAGGTTGTTCATCTCTTTGATGTTGTAGACGCCGCCCACCCGAATCGCGCCAGTAGCGGTGTCGGCCAGCATCAACGGTTTGTCGAGGTATCGGTTGATCAGCGGCAGGGCGTCGTGCAGGGCAAGGTTATCGAGTATCAATCGGCCGCTACGCCATGCCAGCGAGGTGTCGCCAGGGTAGGTCTGGCTGATTTGCGGTGCGTAATCGCCATGCCGGTAGCGTGCCTGCATCGAAGGCGTCAGGCGCAAACCGTCACCCGGCAGGTCACGATTGCTGCTGACCAGCACCGAACCTTCGACCAGATTCACGCGAACCTGATCTTCATACATCCACACGTTGAATCGGGTGCCGGTGACGCGAATCCTGCCTTCCCCGGCGCGCACCACGAACGGATGCGCCGTGTCGTGACTGACATGGAAAAACGCCTCGCCGTTGTTCAGGATCACGCGACGTTCATGTTTGTAATTGCTGAAGGTCAGGTCGGTGTTCAGGTTGAGTTCCAGCTGGCTGCCGTCACTCAGGGTGATCTGACGCACACTGTCGGTCGCGGCGTAATGCTGATAACTGTCGGGCAACCAGCCCAGACTCCAGCCGCTATAGGCCGCCAGTGGCAAGGCCAGGGCACAGGCGCCAGCGATGACCGCGAACTTGCGCCACGGGCGTGACGGTTTGCGTTGTGCGGCCAGCTCCCCCGGCTCGGTTCGAGGCAGGTCCCCGGCGACTTCCCAGATTTCCTGCATCGCTTCGTATTCGAAGGCGTGCAGGGGATGTGCATCGTGCCATTCCTGGAATGCGCGACGCTCCTCGTCCGTGCAGTCAGCGGCGTGCAGACGCATACACCAGTGCGCGGCGGCATCGGTGATCGCATCGTATTCGGCTTCCGAGAGAGTGTCTTGGGTCATTGACTCGTCCTGATTTCGCTCATTCTAACCTCGCCGGCAGGCTGCCGAGAACATCCGTCATGGCATTTACCCATCAACGTGGAACTTATTTTTCCCTGTGGCGCCCAAAAAAACAGGAAGCAACTGCCTACTATCCATAAATGGAGTGAAAAAATGATCAAACAGACATTCGCAGCCCTGATTGCCACCGCCGGTTTGCTCAGCGCCGGTGCCGCCCTCGCGGACAAGCCAGGCGCGGGCTGGATCACCATCGAAAAAGCTATCGAAGTCGCCAAGACCAAGGCCGGTTATGTCGAGGTCTATGAGATCGGTGCCGACAATGACGGTTACTGGGAAGGCGAAGGGCGCAAGGCCGATGGCATCGTTTATGAATTCCGCATCGATGGGGCGTCGGGTAACGTGTTGCGTGATCAGAAGGACTAATGCACCGTTACACCTTTGTTGTATGTACGAAATGCGCTGGCGTCGAGCCAGCGCATTTTTTGTAACAGCGTTTATGAAGATGACGGCGGAGACGACGTTCCGCTGGTTACAGGTGCCGGTAAGGGGATTGGCGCCGGCAGCGGATCGAGGACTTGCCCCAGTTCGCTGATCAGCAACGCGATCGAGTCGGCGTTGGCCAGAATCACTTCGATGCGCGGCTCAGTCTCTAGCGGATTGCGAAATGCTTTGCGTGCATCGGCGAGCGTCGTGGTTTTGGTCAGTTTGAGAATCTTCCTGTATTCGTTGATACGCATCGGCAACTGGTCCAGCCCCACGCGTGTGCCGTTCGGTTTTTTCTCACTGAACAGGCGCGAAGGCGCCGTAGATCGCGAAAGGGATTTGCGCAGGCTTTCAAGATCGGCTTTGAGCAGCCTCCCGTCCGATGAAGTTGTGTCAATGAGATTCGTGTGAGGCGCAATCGCTTCGACGGAGGCCAAGTCTTCACTGTCGCAAATCAGATGCGACAGCTCGTGGATCAACGTGACCGCACGTGCGTGGGAGTCAACGTTGAACCTGGGAGGCAACACAGGTGTATAGGCATCCATTCCCGGATTAAAGAAATGTTCGGTCAGGTGGACAATCCGTCGCTTGTCCTCTTTGAACACAAAGGCCACGGTGTCGTCGTCGTAGTAGGCATTGAGCCCGGCAAAAAAACGCTCGGTATAGAGCAGATCATCTTTGGGGTCGGTCAGCTCGCGACAAATCGGCAGAATTACCTTTTCGATCTTGCGCAGCAGGAAGGGAGTCACTTGCGGCACTTCGAAGAACTGCCTGAGCACGGTTTCTACCCGAGTGCCACCCAGATTGTCGCGATGCACCACGAAGTTATGCAGGCAGTTCAGGGCATAGGTTCGCGCCCGGCCGACTGCCTGCTGTATGACGAAGGCCCTGGCCGGATATAGCCGATGGATCTGTGTCATGCCCTGTGCCTGAACGTACATCAGGATTGAGCGACTGCGCTCGACTTCTTCTTGCTGCATCTTGCTGCGTTTTGATCGGCAGCGCTGAATGGAATGGCCGGGGCGTGCAACAACCAGTCTGGAATTTTTCTGTTCAAGCGCCGGCCCTTCGCCGCCATTCGGTTCGCGCAGAAACCAGACGTTGTCCGATTGCACCACCGGATAGACCTTGCCGGCAATTGCCGCGTATTTGTGCGATTTCGAGGCGTCCGCATACACCAGCTTATTGTTCTCAAGCTTCAGGTCTTTCAGCGCCGTGGCGGTTTCGAAGCGCTGCAGGTTGGCTCGAGAGGACGTCGCTGGCGGGACCTTGGACCAGCGCGAGACAGCCTGCACCGGCGTATCTGTGCGGGTTTCGGCTGGCGTCGACGAGGTTGGCTCTGGCTCAGCAGCAAACCCGGACACTGCGGGTTCCGGTTCCGGTTCCGAATCCCAGGCCAGGCGACCCAGGCTCAGCATGGAAATCGCACCGGCAATGAAAGTCTTGAGAGCGTTGGCCCAGTGATGATCCTGAAGGTCATCGGCCGACTCCTTGAAGTCCTGGTAGCTTTTCCAGAGGAAAAACAGCGACGCCAGTTTTCCAGGCAGCAAGTGCGGAACCAGACGGACCCCATGGCTGAACAGAACTTTGGCCGCCTCCCAATCGGATTGGGCATTGATCTGCGGCTGGCTACTGAGCAGTCGCGGCAAGAGGCTGAGGGTGTCTTTGTGAAATTGTTCCAGTGCATTGCCCTGGATGGCGTTGTCCTGAAGGGTAATTTCGCTGGTTTGGCCGATGGTGGTTTTCAGCAGATTCTTGAAGACACTTTGTTGGGAGACCGGCAGACGCCGGATAACCAGATCCTGAAAATGCCCGGGCGTGTTCAGCGCATCGATCAATTGGCTCTGATTCTCGAACTCGCGAAATACGAACCTGGAGTAGGGCGCATAGAGCACCCGTGGGCCGCTTGTTCCCGCGCCAGGGCCGAAGACATAGATGCCTGGCGCCTCAACGGGATCGGCGTGCGCGGTTTTGATCAACGCCAGGGGACTGACAATCGCATCGGCACCCTCGACCATTGCACGCGCAATCCCGTCCGGCATATCGAGCACCTGGCACACATAGTCGTACCCGGTATCTGACAGTTGTTGTTGCAACTTCAACGCATGTGCGTGCTGGATCAACTGCCAGGGCAACTGACGGAAGAACCTTTGTTTACGGGCGCGCGCAGCGTCATTGTCCGCCGTCAGCGCTTCGGTCACTTTGCGCGTGTAGGTCGTGGCTACCTCCAGCGACTGCAGCAGTTGGCGCACGGCGGACGGGTCAAATTTTTCCGGTAATGCCGTGGCCGTTTTCGAGGCCACCTTGAAACCAGTACCTTGCACAACGTTGTAATGATGCAGGGCAAACTCCAACAGGTCACAGGCGGGTCCGGCGAGGGTCAGGTTCGGGGTGATCTGGATGTCCTGAGGCTTTAGTCCATTGCCGGGAAATCTGGCGTCGAGCAATGTTTTGAGGGTCTGCTCGACATGGGTAGCCAAGGCCGGGACGTCGTCGAGAAAATCCTTGCCGTCACGAAACGCGCGACGCACTTCATCCAGCAGCGCAAGGTGTGTACGTTGCTCTGTTACTGGCGCCATGCGCAACCAGTCGGGGTAGTCCAAGTGAGTGGAAACCGTTTGCGCAAGGTCAATGGCCCGACGCAGATTGGTATTGATACCTCTGGTTTTCATGCGCTCCAAGAAGTTTGCAAGCGTTTGTTTGTCCTTGATACACGTGCGCAACAGCTCACACTCCGCCAGGCAATGTTCAATGGCCGATTGCATGCGCTCGCGTGCGACGCTGTCTTCGATCAACAGGAAAGTGCCTAGCGTGTATTGCTGATCCAGCCGACGTTGCGCTGACGGCAGATTTTCCAACAGTGTGTGGCTCTGGTTGTTGTCGTCCAGTCGGCGCTGCAATTGCGCGCGAGCGGTGTCGATATCCTTGAACGATTCCAGGCCTGCGGCCGGTGTCCAGAGCACGCAGAGCCCGGAATGCGCGACGTCCATCCCGCCGCGTTCGGTCATCAGCAGACAATACGCAAGCGGCAGCACGCTGCCTTGGGCGGAGCAGGTCAGTGAGAGTGACCAGGCGTCCGGGCGGAAACCGTTGATTGACTGACGATCGTTACGTGTCGTGCGCCTGGCATCCAAGACGGTTTCGACAATTTTCCGCTCAATACTCGGCGAAGAATCGTTGAGACCATGCATCTGCACTTCACTGCGCAGGCCATCCTCGAATGCGCGCGCCAGCTTCCAGCGGATGCTTTGCAGAAAGGCCCGATGTTCACTGTCGGTCAGGGTCGGCTGTTCTGCGAAGCTGCTGGCGAGACTGTCCAATGTGGCGTTCAGGCTTCTTGCCAGTTGTCTGGCCTTGTCTGCCTGGACGCGCGAGGCTGGTGGAGTGCTGGAAAACAACGGTCGGGTGCTCCAGCGCGCATGGACGTCAATTTTGAGCAGACGTTGGTGAATCATCGAGCGGATATCCAGCGCCTTATCGAACAGCGCATGAATGTCGGTGGTACGTTCGCTCTGGCGAAAACACTGCAAAGCAAATTCGACGTTCTGCCGTTGTTTGGTAATGATCGCCTCGAACAGCGTGGTCATGATCTCGCCGGCGATGTTTTCGCCGGACACCCGAGCGTTGGTGAAACCCAGATAGCGATCGCGTTCCTCCAGGCTCATCAGCCCGTACAGTTCGTCCTCATGGCCAGCCGCAGCGAGTTTGGCAGTCAGCGTCCGCTGAAGATCGACGTAGTTCGTGAGCACCTGCATGCCTTGGCTGGGCGTGTAGAGGTAAGCCTTGTCATGATTGATCATCAGCGAGCCGGCCAACTCGACGGAAGCCGTCTCTTCGCTTAAACACACGGTTTCAAAGGTCGGACGCTGCACCGCCACGGCAGGCTCGCGGATCAAGGTGTGCAGGGCATCGAACTCGCTGGCGGAGAGGATTTCCGTTTCGCGTTTGATCATCAGGTCCGCACGGGCCTGATCCTGCAGCGTCCGGCTGAAGAACGCGCGTCGTGGCGAGCCCGAGAATGAGGCGGCATTCCAGTACGTTTCCAGTTGCCGAAAAAGCAGAATGGTCAGCTTGCCCGATGCTGACTTGATCGCAGTTGACCAGGCTGACTCATCATCTGCCTTAGATGAATGGGCGGGGTGGTCGAACTCGACGGTCTGGCCCGGCGGCCAGCCCTGTCGGCGAAAGTGCAGTAGCAGCGCTTCACTCAGCGACAGCGACTGGATTGGCCGCCTGACTTCACCGGCGGTCTGCGCAGTAGTCGGGTAAAAACTGACCCGTGTAGCTGACTGCTGCAAGTCGCCAAAGTGCGTCTCGAGTTGTTCGTCGAGAACGGTTTGCAACAGGCTGGTGAGCAAAGGCAGGCGTTTGAGCTCGTCCAGCATATCGTTCGCGCAAGCGCCCAATTGGGCATTGATGGCCGTCGACTGGTCGTCGAACACATCCCCTGTGATCGTTTCGCGGGTCATCGTTATGCCGCGCTTTTCCACCAGCTCCTTGCGCATCGATACCGTGAGAAAGGCCAGCAGATCGTCCTCTTCGTCCGCATTTTCCAAGCGCGTTTGCAACGCCTGCGACAGCGCCTGATCATCACTGAATTTTTTCAGGCCATCGTAGGGGGTATAGAGAAACACCCCACCGTCATCCGGCCCGGTGCCAAGGACGAAACTGCCAGCCAGCACTACAGGTGATTGCTTCTCGGCGTTGAGCAAAATGCGCTCGGCGAGCATTGGCGGGGTCTGTTCACTGCGCAGGGCGTGGGTCGCCAGCTGCACATGCGCGAGCCAGCTGAAGTCTTTGCTGTTCAGACCATGCGTTTTGGCCAGAGCGGGATGCAGGCCGGGGGATTTCAAAATGTCGGGAAACAACAGTGGTGCGGGCGAACTGGACATCATAAGGACTCTGAACGGGGCGCCATCGGGCAGGGACTCAACCATAGATCCGTGGCCGGCCGCGCTTGCGGTATTCAGTTACCGCACCCGCCCACGCTGAATGTGCATCCGGACGGCGACCGCAAGGTCGATCAACCCAAGGGTTGACAGCCGACAGCTCGGGCGCAGTTAATCGGTGGGCAAAACGACCGTACGCTGTTGTTCCCTCCAATAATCATTCTGGAGCTTCAGATGTCTGCGCCACACGATCAGGGCTCGTCCTCGTTGTCCCTCGAAGCACTCACGCAATTGCTTGAAACGATATTTCTGCGGCACGGCACTTCCAGCGAAGTGGCGCGCGTGCTCGCGGCCAACTGCGCCGGCGCCGAGCGCGATGGCGCTCATAGCCACGGCGTATTTCGTATGCCCGGTTATGTCTCGACGCTGCGAAGCGGCTGGGTCAACGGCCATGCGGTACCACAGGTGGAAGACGTTGCGCCTGGGTTTGTCCGCGTCGATGCCGGCAATGGTTTTGCGCAGCCGGCATTGGCGGCGGCCCGACCGCTGCTGGTGGAAAAGGCCCGTCATGCCGGGATCGCGGTGTTGGCGATTCGTAACTCGCACCATTTCGCCGCACTGTGGCCGGATGTCGAACCGTTCGCCGATGAAGGTCTGGTGGCGTTGAGCGTGGTCAACAGCATGACTTGCGTCGTACCTCATGGCGCCGACCGGCCGTTGTTCGGCACTAACCCGATCGCCTTCGCCGCGCCAAGGGCCAATGCCGCGCCGATTGTTTTTGACCTCGCCACCAGCGCCATCGCCCATGGCGATGTGCAGATCGCCGCGCGCAAAGGTGAAAAGCTTCCGGCCGGGATGGGCGTCGACAGCCTCGGCCAACCGACCCAGGACCCCAAGGCGATTCTCGAGGGCGGGGCGTTGCTGCCGTTTGGCGGGCACAAGGGTTCGGCGCTGTCGATGATGGTCGAGCTGCTGGCGGCGGCGTTGACCGGCGGCAATTTTTCCTTCGAATTCGATTGGTCCAACCATCCCGGCGCGAAAACACCGTGGACCGGTCAGCTATTGATTGTGATCGACCCGAACAAGGCGGCAGGACAGAGTTTCGCCCAGCGCAGCGAGGAGCTGGTGCGGCAGATGCACGGCGTCGGGCTCAAGCGTCTCCCGGGGGATCGACGGCATCTGCAGCGCAGTCGCTCGATGGCACAGGGGATCGGTCTGGATGAGCAAACGTTGCGGCAGTTGCGTGAAATGGCAGGGGAGTCGGTCGCGCAGGCATAAAAAAAGCGAACCGCGAGGTTCGCCTTTTCTTGTGACACTGAACTCAGCGACGGCCGAGCAGCAGGCCCACCACCAGGCCGAATCCGGCGGAGATCGCTACGGTCTGCCATGGATGGCCGCCGATATAGTTTTCAGTCGCTTCTACGGCAGGTTTGGTGCGGTCGCGCACGCTGGACACCGAGTCGAGCGCCAGTTGCAGTTTCTGGGCGATTTGTGCACGCAGCGTTTCCGCTTCTTCGCCTACCAGTGAAGCGCTGCTCTTGAGCAGTTTGTCCGATTCTTCAATCAGAGCCTGAAGCTCGCTGAAAGCTTGATCCTTGATTTGCTCTTCGGCAGCTTGCGAGGCGGTTTTACGGGCCATTGGGTGACTCCTTGCAGGTGAATGGACAGTGACCAATGGAGTGTAGCGGCAGGCGAAAAGTTGCATGTCATTCGTGGAGAAGGGAAAAACCTGCACCGGAGATTTGCACCGAGCGTGTAAGATGTCGCCATTTTACGCAGCAGGACAAATCCCCATGAGTTTCAATCTGGCCGACAAATCCCTCGCAGAGCGCGCCGCGCTGGAAGATGAGAAATCCCGTCTGTTCGAACTCTGGCAGAACAATCTGGGCAAAGCCAAAGGCGAAGCCGCGCGTCTGTTTGGCGAGCGTTCCAAGCGCAAGGGCAAATGGGCCGAGTGGGTCCGCGCCGAGCTGGACGGCATGTCGCCACCGGAGTTCGCCAACATGGTGCGCAGCGAAGTCAATCGCCTGATGGCGGCGAACAAATAACCCGCTTCACACTTGGCTGAACGTGGCGGCAATCGCTTCGCGAACCTTGACCAGCACCGGATCGATCTGCGTGCTGGTGCGCCAGCCCAGCTCCACCGGATAGCGCGGCAAAGCCAACGGGCAGGGCAGCAATGCCAACCCGCTCAACGCCGCGATACTTTCTGCGGCGTGGGCTGGAATGGTCGCCACCGCCTGACTGCCCTTGAGCAGAAAGGGCAGCGCGGCAAAATGCGTGGTCGAGGCGCAGACTCGCCGGCTCAAACCCACCGCCGCCAATCCTTCGTCGGTAATGCCGATAAAGCCACCCGACGACACCAGAATGTGCTCGCGATCAACGAACTCCTGCAGCTCGATCTGCTGCTGGCCTGGCGCGAGACTGCTCGGGTCGACGAGACACGCATAGCCACCTTCCACCAACACCTGCCGGCTGAGCAGGCGCTCGGCGAAGCCGCCGGCGGTGATCGCCAGGTCGATGCTGCGTTCCATCAACGCACGGGCGACGATCTGGCTGTGGGTCTGGCGAAAGATCAGCCGCAGTTTCGGCGCGCGACGAGCGATTTCTTCGATCAAGTGGCGCCCGTAGGCAATTTCAAAATCATCTGACAGACCAATCGCTACCGAGCGCCCGTCATAGTGATTGGCCGCCGGGTCGAGCATGGCCAGACTTTGCCGACATTTGTTCAGGGCATCGCTGATCACGGGTTTGAGCTGATTGGCTTGCAGGGTCGGCGCCAGCCCGCGCCCGGTGCGTACAAACAACTGATCACCATAGACGTCGCGCAAACGGCGCAATGCCGCACTGACTGCCGATTGCGTTACGCCAAGGCGCAGGGCCGCGCGGCTGGCGCTGGATTCCTCGTGCAGCGCTTCGAAGACTTTCAGCAGGTTGAGGTCGATGTTGGCGATATTCATTTGGCTCATATCATTCAGCAGCGCGAAGGGCTTTATTCATGATCGCGTGCCGCTGGAGAATCGGCAACACCTGAACCTGATGGAGTAAACACGATGGCCAAATCCATAGTTGCTGCGCTGCAGATCGGCGCCTTGCCCGGGGGCAAGTGCGAAACCCTCGACCAGATTCTCAGCTGGGAAGACGCGATCCGCGAATCCGGCGCGGCGCTGGTGGTGATGCCGGAAGCCCTGCTCGGTGGCTATCCGAAGGGCGAGGGCTTCGGCACCCAGTTGGGCTATCGACTGCCCGAGGGGCGTGAGGCCTTCGCACGTTATTTTGCCAATGCCATTGATGTACCGGGCGCGGAAACCGAAGCGCTGGCCGGATTGTCAGCGCGCACCGGGGCCAATCTGGTGATCGGCGTGATCGAGCGCGCCGGTAGCACATTGTATTGCACGGTGCTGTATTTCGACCCTCAGGCAGGACTGATCGGTAAACACCGCAAGCTCATGCCTACAGGAACCGAGCGACTGATCTGGGGCAAGGGTGACGGCTCGACTTTGCCGGTGTTTGACACCCAGGTCGGCAAGCTCGGCGCCGTGGTGTGCTGGGAAAACATGATGCCGCTGCTGCGCACGGCGATGTATGCCAAGGGCGTTGAGGTCTGGTGCGCGCCGACCGTGGACGAGCGCGAGATGTGGCAAGTCAGCATGCGCCACATCGCCCACGAAGGTCGCTGCTTCGTTGTCAGCGCCTGTCAGGTGCAGGCCTCGCCGAATGCGTTGGGTGTGGAGATTGCCAATTGGCCCGGGGATCGACCTTTGATTGCCGGTGGCAGTGTGATCGTCGGACCGATGGGTGATGTACTGGCGGGACCGCTGCGTGGCGAGGCGGGATTGCTGACAGCGGAAATCGACACGGAGGAACTGGTCCGCGCACGGTATGACTACGATGTGGTCGGCCACTATGCGCGCCCGGATGTGTTCGAGTTGACCGTTGATGAGCGTGCGAAGCCGGGGGTGCGGTTCAATTCCTGACTTTGAAACTTGCAGAGAACCTGTGGGAGCGAGCCTGCTCGCGAAGACGTAGGCAGCATGAGCATCGTAGTCGCCTGAAACACCGCCTTCGCGAGCAGGCTCGCTCCCACAGGGGTTGTGTGTTGTTCTGCCGATTGAGACCGCTGACTACCAAGTCGCCGCACTCGCCTTGGGCAGGCTCAATTTGCCGCTGTCGGTAAAGCGCATTGTGCCAAACAACCCACCGGCCAGTTTGCCGCGCAGCACGTAGGGCAAGTTATCGAGGCTTTGCGTCTGGCTCAGGCCCAAGGTCTGGCGCAGGAACGAGAACGCCGAGACGCTGACCGGCACCGTGACAATGGCTTCAGAGAAACGCGGGATCGAACCGCTCTGATCGCTCACACCGGAAGCCAGCGAATGCCCATTGACCTCCAAATCCAGCGCGATGCCGTTGTAGTCGATCGCCGTCTCATTGGGATTCTGCACGCGCAGCTTGATGGCGAAGCGCACTTCCAGTTCCTGACTCGGTAGCGGCTCAAGGCCGACCACGTTGATGTTCACCGGGTCGCGGTTGGGAAACAACGCGCAGGCACTGAGCGACAACAGCAGGAGCGACAGGATGACGGCGTGGACGCGGCGCATAAGAATCTCTCGACAAAAAAGGGCTGAACCGTCGCCGGTGCAGCCCTTTTTTCCAGGCGCGACGTCAGCGGTTCAACTGTGCGACAGCCGCCGCTTGGCCGGGTTCACCTTTGGCGGTGACCTCGGGGTTTTCCATGACCTGCAGAATCGAAGCTTCCGGGTCGAAATCGTCTTCTTCCAATTCGATGAATTCTTCGGGCAGGAAGATGTTCAGCACGATAGCGCACAACGCACCGACAGTGATTGGCGATTCGAAGATGTTGCGCAGTGCTTGCGGCAGTTCGCGCAGGACTTCCGGCACCGCCGCGATGCCCAGGCCCATGCCCAGCGAAATCGCCACGATCAGCATGTTGCGCCGATGCAGACCGGCCTCGGCGAGGATCTTGATCCCGGCCACGGCGACGGTGCCGAACATCACCAGCTCCGCGCCGCCAAGCACCGGTTACGGCATCAGTTGCAGCACCGCGCCGATCATCGGGAACAAACCGAGCAACACCAGCAGCCCGGCGATGAAAAACGCCACGTAACGGCTGGCCACTCCGGTCAACTGGATCACGCCGTTGTTCTGCGCGAAAGTCACCATGGGCATGCTGTTGAACACCGCCGCCATGGCCGAGTTGAGACCATCGGCGAGCAGCCCGGATTTGATTCGACGGATGTACAGCGGGCCTTTGACCGGTTGTCGCGAGATCATCGAGTTGGCGGTCAGGTCGCCGGCCGCTTCCAGTGGCGACACCAGAAAAATTACCGCTACCGGCACAAACGCCACCCAATCGAAGTTGAAACCGTACTTGAACGGCACCGGCACGCTGACCAGCGGCACCTCGGGCATCGAAGCGAAATCCACCGTGCCCATCAGCCATGCCACCACGTAACCCAGGGTCAGGCCGATGACAATCGCGCCCAGCCGCAGAAACGGCACGTCGACGCGGTTCAGCACGACGATAGTGCCGATCACCAACGCCGCGAGAAAGACATGACTGGCCGCGCCCAGGTCGGGCGCACCGAAGCCGCCGGCGATGTCGGTCATGGCTACTTTGATCAGTGACAGACCCATCAGGGTGATGATCGTGCCGGTCACTACCGGTGTAATCAACATGCGCAGCTTGCCGATGAACTGGCTGAGTACAACTTCAATGAATGCTGCGAAGAAGCACACACCGAAGATGGTCGAGAGGATTTCGTCAGTACCGCCGCCACGCGCCTTGACCATGAACCCGGCGCTGAGAATCACGCTAATGAAGGAAAAACTGGTCCCTTGCAGACACAGCAAACCGGAACCGACCGGGCCGAAGCGCTTGGCTTGCACGAAGGTACCGAGGCCGGAGACGAACAGCGCCATGCTGATCAGGTAGGGGATTTCACTCTGCAGGCCCAGCGCGCCGCCCATGATCAGGGTAGGGGTGATGATGCCAACGAAACTTGCCAGCACATGTTGCAGCGCGGCGAACACGGTGGCGGTCAGGTGCGGACGGTCGTTGAGGCCGTAGATCAGGTCGTTGTTGCGCGGGGCTTTGTCAGAGGCGGTCATGGTCAGGTGCGCGCCGCGAGGCGGGGCCGGGTCAGAAAATGGGTGCGCAGAATGCCGCAAGCGGGCGGCGAGGGCAACGAGCAATAACTGCCTGAAAGGTCAGGTTTTTTGGCTCTGTGGGAGCGAGCCTGCTCGCGAAAGCGCTGGGTCAGTTTGCATCTCGGTCACTGACAGGCTGCCTTCGCGAGCAGGCTCGCTCTCACAATGATCGTTCACGTGCGTCAATCAGCAATGGAGAATTCCACGTGGCATACTCCCGCGCATGAACTTCGACTCCCCCCTCAGTGCCTGGCAATACGCCGTTGAGCACAAGGGTTTCATCCAGGATGAAGCCCAGGAACACGCGGTCTGGGCCTTGCAGAAATGCCACGAAGCCTTGCACACCGATGCCCGTGCGGTCAGCGGCGTGTACCTGTGGGGGCCGGTCGGGCGCGGCAAGACCTGGCTGATGGATCAGTTCTATCAAACCTTGCGCGTACCGGCGCGGCGTCAGCATTTCCATCACTTCATGGGTTGGGTCCATCAGCGCTCATTCCAACTGAGCGGCATCGCCGATCCGTTGCGCGCGCTGGCCAAAGAACTCGCTGGCGAAGTACGCGTGCTGTGTTTTGATGAACTGTTCGTCAACGACATTGGCGATGCGATCATCCTCGGGCGCTTGTTCCAGGTGATGTTCGACGAAGGCGTGGTGGTGGTCTGCACGTCGAATCTGCCCCCGGATGATCTGTACGCCGACGGCTTCAATCGTGACCGCTTTACCCCGGCAATCGCGGCAATCAAGGCGCACATGCAAGTTGTCCCGGTCAATGGCGCCGAGGATCATCGCCTGCATCCGGGGACGATCGAACAGCGCTATTTCGTCAGCGCGACCGATTCGCCGAGTGCGCTGGCTGCCGTGTTCAAATCACTGATTTCGGATGAAATCTGCAGTGAAGAACCAGTCGCAGTGGGTCATCGCATGCTCAACGTGGTACAGGCCAGTGAATCCGTAGTGTGGTGCCGTTACAGCGATCTGTGCGAACAACCTTTCGCCGCCATGGACTTCATCGCCCTGTGTGATCGCTACCGGGCTATTCTCTTGAGCGAAGTGCCGAACCTCAGTGCACGAAAGCGCGAGGGACGCATCGCGCGCGGTACCGAAGACGGCGCCGAGCGCGTGGTCGCCGGCGATCGGGAGCTGCCGCAGTTGTCAGTACACGACGATGGCGTACGCCGCTTTATCGCACTGGTCGATGAATGCTACGACCGCAAGGTGCCGCTGTACGTCGAGGCAAGCGTGCCGATGGACGCGCTCTACACCGAGGGCTATCTGGAATTCCCGTTTCGCCGCACCCTCAGCCGGTTGCAGGAGATGCAGTTGCAGCGTTTCGCCGAAGCCTGAAAGAGGAGGACACCGACATGAGTCAACCGCTGTCCCATCATTTGCTGACCATGGCTTACCAGAATGCCTGGGCCAATCATCGCCTGGCCAAGGCCTGGACCCGGCTCGATGGCGCTGAACTGGTCGCGCCACGGGTGAGCTTCTTCCCCAGCATCCGCCTGACCCTCAACCACATCCTCACCTGCGACTGGTTCTACGTCGACGCGCTGGAGCGCGAATTGCGCGGGGACGAGCCGCACCCGGATTGCTACGTTTTCTTCAATGCAGACGAGCCGTTCACCAACGCTGCGGCGCTGCGTGCAGAGCAGGCTCGCGTCGACCGGCGTCTGATCGTTTATTGCGAGCAACTGAGGGATGCTGATCTGCCGAGGATCGTCACCATCGCCCGCGACATGCCGCAACATGACAGCCGCCTGCGCATGCTCTCGCATCTGTTCGAACACCAGATTCATCATCGTGGCCAGGTGCACGCAATGCTCAGCGGCACGACGGTGAAGCCACCGCAACTGGACGAGTTTTTCTGCGTCGGCGAAAGCGTATTGCGCGCTGAAGACTTCGCCGAACTGGGCTGGACTGAAGAGCTCATCTGGGGCCACTGACTGCAAAAGGTCGCAGCCTCGATGCACTCGCGTAGGAGCTGACGAGTGCAACGAGCCTGCGATCTCTTGATCTTCAAATTTCCGATTGCCCACCCATTCAAACCCAAGCTAATGTCCTCATCAGCCTTCCAGCAAGCACCTTGCGCGCCGGGGCTTTTGTTTATCGGGGATGGAAATGGATTCCGCAGAAATACTCGTACTTCAGGCCAGCTACAGCAACCCGGTGCACGCCGAAGCCATCGGCATCGTGCTCAACCACTACGCCGAAGATCCCATGGGCGGCGGTCATCCGATCGCGCCCGAGCTTCTTCAGCGGTTACCCGAAGAACTCGCGCGCCGAGCTCATGCGTTCAGCGTGCTGGCCTTTGTTGGCGGCGAACCGGCCGGGCTGGTCAACTGTTTTGAGGGCTTCTCCACCTTTGCCTGCAAACCGCTGGTCAACGTTCATGACGTCGCGGTGGTTGGTAAATTCCGTGGCTTGGGGCTAAGCCAGAAAATGCTGCAGAAAGTCGAGGAAATCGCCCGCCAGCGCGGTTGCTGCAAAATCACCCTGGAGGTGCTGGAAGGCAATGCTGCGGCGCATGGGGCGTATCGCAAATTCGGCTTTGCACCGGGGATGTTCAATCCAGATCATGGGCGGATGCTGTTCTGGATAAAAGATTTACAGGCCTGAAAAGCCCTCACTGCAAATCACCAGCCCGAACATAAAAAAAGGCGCCCAATCAGGGCGCCTAACTGTCATCTCCCGGGCCAGAGCGGAGCCACGGAAGGTTCATCGGTTGCTCGGTGAAATTCAGTCGCGATAAGACTCGGTCACCTGCGCCGTCTGGTCAGCAGGAACGCGAATTTCTTTCGCAGCGACGTCGGCCTTTTGCTCGCCTTGCGCGTGCTGGACCGGGAAATTGGCGTAGTAATAACGCATACGCTCGGCGCCGCCTTCAGCGAAGGCGCTGGTGGAACCGAGGGCGAGCAGGGTGGTGAAGATGATGGTGGTGGTTTTCATGTTGCCTCCTACTGAACAAGTGGGAGTCGGTTCGTCCGTGAAGCAGACCGCGGAACAGAGTCTGCGTCGCGGCCATTAACGATGGGTTAACGCGGGTTGAGGGCAAATATTGCGAGGTATTTCAGAGCGGAGTACCGACGCAGCAGGCCGATCAGCGCGTACAAAAAAGAGCCCTCACGGGCCCTTTGTCGGTTTACTTCTGTGCCACCTCTGCCGGGGCAGGCTGCTTGGGTTTCATCAAGCTGAAATCTATCAGTGAGCGTTTCGCCGTCTGATACGGATCGCCAATCAACAGCTTGCGCGGCACGAAGCTGTCGCTGACCAGGCTCTTGCTGCGATCCAATTCATCCGAGCTCAATCCGACCAGATCCGCCCAAGTGTGAATGAACTGCGAGCTGCTGTACGGGCGGCTGAGGTCGCCAGCGAAGTTCCAGTCGTGGTTTTGCTTCCATTTCGGCGAGGCCCAGGCCATGAACGGGATGGTGTACATCGGCGCGGTCGGTTTGTTTTCGTTGCGCCCGAGAGTGCTGTGGCCGGCCGAGTCGAAGACGTCTTCGCCGTGGTCGGACAGGTACAGCAAAAAGCCGTTCGGATCGGATTTGGCGTAGTCCTTGATCAGGCTCGAGACCACGAAGTCGTTGTACAGCACCGCGTTGTCGTAGCTGTTGTAGGTCGGCAGTTGATCGTCGCGTACGCCGGCAGGGACGCCCTGGCGATCCTGAAACTTGTCGAAAGTCGGCGGATAACGGTACTGGTAGCTCATGTGCGTGCCGAGCAGATGCACGACAATCAGTTTGCGTTCAGCCGGATCAGTCAGCGCCTTGTTGAACGGCTCGATGACGTCACCGTCGTACTGCGCGGCGTTCTGGTTGCGGTTGTTGTTCAGGTACACCTGCTCGTCGGCCTGTTCGGAGAAAGTCGTGAGCATGGTGTTGCGCTTGGTCATGGTCTGTTGGTTGGTGATCCAGAAGGTCTTGTAACCCGCTTGTTTCATCACGCTGACCAGCGACGGCGTCGACAGGTACAGATCCGGGTTCTGCTCATCGGCGAAGGTCAGTACTTGCTGCAACGCTTCGATGGTGTAGGGACGCGGGGTGATGACGTTGTCGAAGATCGCCAGTTGATCCTTGAGCTTGTCCAGTTCCGGCGTGGTGTTGCGCGGATAACCGTAGAGGCTCATGCGCTGTCGGTTGGTCGATTCGCCAATCACCAGCACCAAAGTCGCCGGCTGACCGGCAGAAGTGTCCTTGAGGTTTTTCAGCGGCGGGATCTTGCTCGCACTGTCGAGCATGCCCTGCATGTCGGCGAGGGTTTCCTGATAACGGTGATACGCCACGGCCATCTGCCACGGCACGGCGGGTTCGATGCGGGTTTCGAATTTCTCGAAACCTTGGGCGAAGGTGCCCATGCGCAGGGTCTGCTTGACCAGCGGGTAGCCGACCACGGCAACCACGATGGCCGTCGCCGCGACCAGCGCGCGACCGCGCGGCATGTACACCGGGCGCAGACGGGTCCACAAAAAGTAAGCAAATGCGGTATGGGCGAGGAACGCCGGAATCATCCACCAGGCAAAGTACTGAGTCATGTACTCGCCAGCTTCCGACACGTTCGACTCGAACATGATGAAGATGACGCTTTGCGAGAACTCCTGCTGATAAATGAAGAAGTAACCGAGGCTGGCCATCGAGCAGGCCCACAGCACTACGCCGATGATGGCGGCGAGCAGGCGAGTGTGTTTGGGGAACAGCAACATCGGCGCCAGCCACAGCGCGCTCATCACGAAAGCCTGGCGGAATCCGGTGAAGCCGGATGTGCCGGTCAGTTGGATCAGCAGTTGGGTGATACCCGAGAAATACCAGAAGAAGACGAACAGCCAGATAAATCCAGCCCAGTCGAAACCGTTCGCAGTCGTTTTGCTGCGTTTGAACAATGCCATTCAGCGCTCCAGCTCAATCATCAAACCCACGCCGGAACGCTTCCATGACACCGACGAACAGAGGCCGTACGCGCAGGTGCGGCCAGAATGGGGCGGAGTATCCCCAAGGACATGTGAAAGATTTGTTAAGCGCTGCGTTTATCTGGCATCAAGCGGTCAGAGGTACAACGTGTCGGGAACGACGATGGCCGTTCCCGTAGCAGGCGGGGGATCAGGCGTGAGGCGCGCGCTGCACAACCGGACGCGGTTGCGGCTGCGAGCCTTGGGTCAATGCGCGCAATTGCGCCAATTCGTGCTTCAACTGGTCGCGCTCGTCTTTCAACTGGCGCAATTCATCGCGACGGATCGTAACGTAGAGGGTTTGTGGCGGCATTGCTGTGTGTACTGTGCCCATTGCTCACCTCGCAAATGGCGTGCATCAACTGTAAGTCACTCCTCGTTTTGAGGCGCTTGACTTACTATCGGCGCCAATTTTGATTTCTTTTGCCCAGGAAGGGAACTTTTTTATTTTTCATGGTCGGTGTGTCTTCGGCAGGATTCGGGGCGTTATCACTCTGGATCGGGCACAATGCCCGGAAACTTCATCGCAACGCTCTGGACTAACCTCCATCAGTCGCGTTGGGCTATAACCAATGACACACATTTATTTGTAGTAAGGAGCATCAGCACATGCAACTCGGGATTATTGGACTGGGCCGCATGGGCGGCAATATTGCGCGACGTCTGATGCTCAACGGGCACACCACCGTTGTTTACGACCGCAATACCGCTTTCATCGATAACCTGGTCGCCGAGGGCTCCACCGGCGTCGCAGACTTGCCAGCCCTGGTTGCCGGCCTCGACAAGCCGCGCGCTGTCTGGGTCATGCTGCCGGCTGGCGCGCCGACCGAAGACACCATCAACACCCTGAGCGAACTGCTCGAACCCGGCGATACCATCATCGACGGCGGCAACACCAACTACAAGGATGACATTCGTCGGGCCAAGACCTTGAACGAGAAGGGCCTGCACTACATCGACGTCGGCACCTCCGGCGGCGTCTGGGGCCTGGAACGTGGCTATTGCATGATGATCGGAGGCGACGCCGAAACCGTGCAGCGTCTCGACCCGCTGTTTGCCGCGCTGGCGCCGGGCATGGGCGACATCCCGCGCACCAAGGACCGCAAGTCCGATGACCACCGCGCCGAGCATGGCTACATCCACGCCGGTCCCGCCGGCGCCGGGCACTTCGTGAAGATGATTCACAACGGCATCGAATACGGCATGATGGCCGCGTTCGCCGAGGGCTTCGACATTCTCAAGACCAAATCCAGCGAGCGTTTGCCGGAAGATCAGCGTTTCGACCTGAACGTGGCCGATATCGCTGAAGTCTGGCGTCGTGGCAGCGTGGTTTCTTCGTGGCTGCTGGATCTGACTGCCGATGCGCTGGCCAGCGATCCGAAGCTCGACGGTTTCTCCGGTTCTGTCGCTGACAGCGGCGAAGGCCAATGGACCATCGAGGCGGCCATGGAGCAGGCGGTGCCGGTACCGGTGCTGTCCAACTCGCTGTTCTCTCGTTACCGCTCGCGCGGCCAGGGCACCTTTGGTGACAAGATCCTGTCGGCACAACGCTTCGGCTTCGGTGGCCACGTGGAGACCGCGAAAAAATGACCCGTACGATCCGCAGAAAATCCAAGGCAGAACCCGCACCACCGACCACGCTGTTCCTGTTCGGTGCCCACGGCGACCTGGTCAAGCGTTTGCTCATGCCGGCGCTTTACAACCTCAGTCGCGACGGCCTGCTCGACGACAATCTGCGGATCGTCGGCGTTGACCACAACGCCATTACCGATGAAGCCTTCGCGCTGAAGCTCGAAGACTTCATCCGTACCGAAGTGGCGGCGAAGGTCGGCAAGGGCGATCAGATGCTTGATCCGGTCTTGTGGGCCAAGCTCGCCAAAGGCATCAGCTACGTCCAGGGCGATTTCTTGGACGACAGCACTTATTCAGCCCTGGCGGCGAAAATCGCCGACAGCGGCACTGGCAATGCGGTGTTCTATCTGGCCACCGCGCCGCGTTTCTTCAGTGAAGTGGTGCGCCGCCTCGGCAGCGCCGGTCTGCTTGAAGAAACTCCCGAAGCGTTCAGAAGGGTGGTGATCGAGAAGCCGTTCGGCTCCGACCTGCACACCGCCGAAGCCTTGAACGCGTGCCTGCTCAAGGTCATGAGCGAGAAGCAGATCTATCGCATCGATCATTACCTGGGCAAGGAGACCGTGCAGAACATTCTGGTCAGTCGGTTCTCCAACAGCCTGTTCGAAGCGTTCTGGAACAACCATTACATCGACCACGTGCAGATTACGGCAGCGGAAACCGTCGGCGTAGAAACCCGTGGCAGTTTTTACGAACACACCGGCGCACTGCGCGACATGGTGCCCAATCACCTGTTCCAGCTGCTGGCCATGGTCGCCATGGAACCGCCGGCCGCATTCGGCGCCGATGCAGTACGTGGGGAGAAAGCCAAAGTGGTCGGGGCGATTCGCCCCTGGTCCACTGAGGAAGCGCGGGCCAACTCGGTGCGCGGCCAGTACACGGCGGGCGAGCGCGACGGCAATCCATTGAACGGTTATCGCGAAGAAGCCAACGTCTCGCCCGAGAGCACCACTGAAACGTATGTGGCGCTGAAGGTGATGATCGATAACTGGCGCTGGGTCGGCGTGCCGTTCTACCTGCGCACTGGCAAGCGCATGAGCGTACGCGATACCGAGATTGTCATCTGCTTCAAACCGGCGCCGTACGCGCAGTTCCGCGATACCGAAGTCGACGAGTTGCAACCGACCTACCTGCGCATCCAGATCCAGCCAAACGAAGGCATGTGGTTCGATCTGCTGGCCAAGCGGCCGGGGCCGGCGTTGAACATGGCGAACATCGAACTGGGTTTTGCCTACAAGGACTTCTTCGAGATGCAGCCTTCCACCGGCTACGAAACCTTGATCTACGACTGCCTGACCGGCGATCAGACGCTGTTCCAGCGCGCTGACAATATCGAGAACGGTTGGAGAGCTGTGCAGCCATTCCTCGATGCCTGGCAGCAGGACGCCAGTGTCGAATTGTATGCGGCTGGTGACGATGGCCCGCAAGCAGCGGAAGATCTTCTGACTCGCGATGGTCGCGTCTGGCACGGCCTGGGATGAGTGATTTGCCGAAACAACCCATAAGTTTTCTGCTCAGCGACATGGACGGCACGCTGTTGCTGCCGGATCACTCACTGAACCAGCGCACCATCGACGCAGTGCGCTCGTTGCGCGAGGCCGGCGTGCTGTTCAGCCTCGCCAGTGGGCGCCCGCCGAAAGCCATGCTGCAACAGATCGAAGCGCTGGGCGTGGATCTGCCGACAGCGGCGTTCAACGGCGGCACCATCGTCAAACCGGACGGTACGCTGTTGGCTGCTCACTATTTGCCGGCAACCACGGCGCTGATCGCGCTGGCACTGTTTGCCGATCAGCCGGAGGTGGAAATCTGGGTGTTCAGCGGCGGCGACTGGCTGCTCAAGGACCCGCACGGGCCGATGGTTCCGCGTGAACAGAGCGGGCTCGGCTATCCGCCGGTGGTGGTCGAGAGTTTTGAGCCCTACCTGGAGCGCATCGACAAGATCGTCGCTACCAGCAACAACACTGAGTTGCTGATTGAGCTGGAGGCGCAGCTGTTGCCCAAGGTCAACGGCATGGCGCAAGTGTCGCGCTCGCAGCCGGTGTATCTCGACGTTACGGCGCTTGAGGCCAACAAAGGCACGGCATTGACGACCATCGCCGAATACCTCGGCGTGCCGCTGGAGCAAACCGCTGTCATCGGCGACGGCGGCAACGACCCGGCGATGTTCAAATGCGCTGGCTTTTCGATTGCCATGGGTCAGGCGGAAGAGGCGGTGAAGCGCCAGGCTGACGTCGTCACCGCGCCGAACACCGAAGATGGCGTGGCTTTGGCGATCGCGAAGTACATCCTCCCGCGCTGATCCAACACCAAAACCATTGTGGGAGCGAGCCTGCTCGCGAAAACAGTGTGTCATCCAACAGATTCGTTGCCTGACACGGCCTCTTCGCGAGCAGACTCGCTCCCACAGGTTTTCGCGGCGCCTGCAAAAGCCCGGTAACCCACAAAAACCAATGTGGGAGCGAGCCCGCTCCCACAGGTGTGTTCAGTGTTGCTTAGAGCCAGTAACTCACGGCATACCAGCCCAGCAGTCCCATCACTACCGTATATGGCACCGCCATCCACACCATGCGCCCGTACGACAACCGCACCAGCGGTGCAATCGCCGAGGTCAGCAGGAACAGAAACGCTGCCTGACCATTAGGTGTCGCCACGCTCGGCAGGTTGGTGCCGGTATTGATCGCAATCGCCAATGTCTCGAAGTGCTCGCGAGTCATGTGTCCGGCAAGAAAAGCCTGTTTCACTTCGGTGATGTAAATGGTCGCAACGAATACGTTGTCACTGATCGCCGAGAGCAAGCCGTTGGCGATAAACAACATGCCCGGCTGTTGATCCATCGGCAGCGCCAACACCCATTGGATCAGTGGGACGAACAGATGCTGATCGTGAATGACCGCCACCACGGCAAAAAACACCACCAGCAGTGCAGTAAACGGCATGGCGTCCTTGAACGCGCTGCCCAGACGATGCTCGTCGGTGATCCCGGTAAACGCGGTGATCAACACAATCACCATCAATCCGATCAGGCCGACTTCAGCCAAGTGAAACGCCAGGCAACCAATCAGGATCAGCGCCGCCGCCCCTTGCACCAGCAGCGCCGCCGTCTGGCGAGGCGTGCGTTTGGCGTTGTCCTCGGCGGCGTAGTTCGCCAGCACGGCGCGGACGTTGTCCGGCAGCAGCGTGCCGTATCCGAACCAGCGCAGCTTCTCCAGCAGCCCGCAAGTGACCAGACCCGCCGCCAGTACCGGCAGCGACACCGGGGCAACTTTCTGGAAGAACTCGCCGAAATGCCAGCCCATCTCATGGCCGATCAACAGATTCTGTGGCTCACCCACCAAGGTGCAAACCCCGCCGAGTGCCGTGCCAACCGCGCCATGCATCAACAGGCTGCGCAGGAATGCGCGGAATTGATTCAAGTCCTCATGGTGTCGCGACGGTAAATGCTGATCGTCGCCGAATTCGCTGTCCTGACGCGGATCGTTGCCCGACGCGACCCGGTGATACACCGAGTAAAAACCGACAGCCGCACTGATGATTACCGCCGTCACGGTCAACGCATCCAGAAATGCCGAAAGAAATGCCGACAAGAAGCAGAACATCAGCGCCAGAATCGCTTTCGAGCGCACGCCCAACAGCAGCCGCGAGAAGAGAAACAGCAGCAGATCCTTCATGAAGTAAATGCCAGCGACCATGAACATCAGCAGCAGGATCACCGGAAAGTTGTGCAGTAACTCATCGTAAAGCGCTTGCGGCGTAGTCATCTTCAGCAGCAACGCTTCAATCAACAGCAGGCCGCCCGGCATCAACGGATAACACTTGAGCGCCATGGCCAGGGTGAAAATGAATTCGATCACCAGCAGCCAACCTGCCGCAACCGGACCGATGGTGAACAGCACCACGGCATTGAGAATGAGAAAACCGACGATGGTCGCCTTGTACCAGCGTGGCGATTGCCCGAGGAAGTTGTGCGCGAACGCCTGGGCGATTGAACCGGACATCGGCTGCTCCTTTTATTTAGAAGCGCGAAAGTTGCCGGATGTTTCAAGGAAGATCAAGGTTTCGGGATGCGACAGGTAGAACGGTCGCGCATTTTAAATGCGGCGCGGGCTCTATATCCAAAGGATCCACGGCGCCCTTACGCCGTGGATCTGTGATGCTTCAACGCTGACGCATGGATCGACGCTTAGATCTTTGATGCAACCACTCGAATTGCCCAGGGTGCCGACAGGCGGCCCGAATCGGACTTACACCGCAAAGTGTGCACATGGTTTACGGCAAGATCCCTTACTGTTGCGCTGAAGATTCCGCGATCATCGACTGCCCAAGAGACGAGATCCTTGTGGTAGTCAACAATCCAGCCCGTCTCGCCAGGGATGCCCGTACCGATAATCGTGACAGCCCTATCAGTTGTGACGCCATGATTCTCGATCTCCTGAAACTGCTCCTGACCGATCACGAACTTGATTTTCAGCGCTAGCGGTTTGATTACCGCAACTTGCCATGAGGCTGATTCAAGCCCGTTGGGTGCTCGTGCTACAAAGCGCTGAATGCCCGTTTGAAGTCCTGTGACATTGGCGCTCCAATGCCCGATCGAGTCAATATTCAGAAGCCGAATCACCGTCCCGTTGCACAATAGCTCCACTACTTGGCCAGGTATGCCTTGGCCGATCAGGTTCAGTTCATCATGAAATGTGCTCTGTCCGTCGGGGACAACCTTTCCGTCAGGCCCGTAGACCACTTCAATTACCGGCGCGCTCTGCACCTCGGAGGCGACGGTGACTGTCCATGGAGCCGAGACGACCCCGTCGGCATTTCTCGCTATGTACGTATGCTGGCCCGTTTGCACATTGGCCAGTGCCACGATGAAGTCGCCCTGCACGTTAGCAATTACTACGGCAACGGGGAGCCCCGCATCCGATATATGCACATGTTCTCCCGGAAGAGCCGAGCCGCTGATCTGCAGGTTGCCGTCTCTGCTGATGCCACCGTTGGGGATGGATTCGCCTTTACCGTTGGTGACCTCGCGTATCACTGGAACATTGCCTGTCGTGGAGTGAGTCGTAATAGCGGCAGGCGTTAGTGGTGCTGATAATTTCTCTTGATCGGTCATTTTGAAATTCCCTTTTTCAGTCGTACACGCAGCCATTTGCGCGCCTCGATATCTGATGCCTGATCGAAGTATTCGTCTACTGTCAGAAATTACAGGTACGGCTATCTAACCGATAGACGGTGAAAGTGTGCGTGCAGCCGATTTATGGATTCAGATAACGCGCAACCATCGCCCGGTAGTTGCCATCCAGTGAATAGCCGCCTACAACAATGGCCCCGTCCGGTTGCACGGCCAGCGAACTGGCTGCGTCGAGACTTCGCCCCAGTCGCGTGCGCAGCCAGCCGTGGCCTTGTCCGAACGCTGGATCGAGGCTGCCATTGCGCAGATAGCGGGCGACCATGAAGTCGGCCTCAACGCCGCCGATGGTGGCGCCTACGGCAATTATCCGGCCGTTGCTCATCAACTGGGCGGCGTTCCATTGGCATCCGCTGGGGCCGATGTCCAACACCTGTGGCTGGCCATGATGACAGTGCAGGTCCGGTCGACCGTTGGCGTGCAGGACGAACGTCAAACAGCGGATCGGATCGCGGCTGCTGCCGAAACAATAGAGTCTGTCGTCGGATTCAATGATCTGGCTGACCTGAGCGCTATTGCCGTGGGCCTTGAAGGCCATGAAGCCGTCGACGGCGAAGCGCTCATCCAGGCTGCCATCGGGCCGATACACCGCCAGCAGGCCTTGCTGAGGAAAGTCGATGGAGCCTGCGACGACGACGCGCCCATCCTTCTTCAACAGCAGCGTACTCAGCCAGGTATTGAGCAGCAGGTGCCGGACCACGACAAATCCGCGCCCATTGAAAGATTCGTCGAGACGGCCATCGGGATGCAGGCGAATCAGCATCCCGGCGTGATCGGCGAGGCTGAAATGATGGTTGGCGATCAGCAGAATGCGGCCGTCCTGCTGCACCGCAAAGTCACAGGCTTCGACACCTGGCACGCCCGGCGGCAGCCAGTTGTCGCGGGTGCCCATGGAGAGTTCGCCGGGCAGGCGCACGATCTGGATACCGTTATCACCGAAGGTTCGGTCTGGCTGGCCGTTGGCCTCGAACAGGGCGAGGGCGGGCAGGGTGCGATGGGTATCTTCATAATGCAGGCCGGCCAGAAGAATCCTGCCGTCGGCTAACACCTGAACCTTACCGGCCTTGGCTTCGAAACCCTCGACAAAGCTGTCGATCACGCTGCCCTGAATGCCGAACGACAAATCCGCCGAACCATCGACTAGCAGCCGCGCCAGGCCGAATCGACTTCCCTTGGGCGTACCGACTTTGGCGGCGACCAGAATCCGACCCTGTGCGTCGAGCGCGACATGTTGGGTCTGGCTGGACAAACTGCCGGCGAAGTACACCTGCGCAACACCGCCAATGGCGAATGTCGAGTCGAGCGAACCGGGGTTGTTCCATGCAGTAGGCAGCGCATAGGTGCTCAGGGTGGACATGCACGCGTCTCCTTGCGAGTGAGCCGATACCCAGTGATTGGGCGGCTGACTGCACGAGCGAAACATTCAATCCCTGAACCGCGAGAAGTACAACTGCAACAACTAACAGAACGACGGTCGCACTGTGCCAGAACAGTGTCTTGTTGAACCAGTCGCAAGCGAGCCAAGTACTTTGGTTGCAACTGCACTGCAAGTACGTTGCTTATTCGACGATGTATACAACAAGGGCGGATGACTTTAACGTCATCCGCCCTTGTTCGGTTATCAGTGCGGCATCGACCATGATTGCAGCGTGTGGCCGTCTTCGCTCAGCTCGGCGCGGGCCTGCTGCAGCAGTTGTTCAAGTTGCGCCGGGTCAGAATAGGCGCTGCTCGGAATCTGTTTGCGACCGATATGGGAGTTGGTGCGGTCGACGACGGTCAGGCTCAGTTCGCCATTGCCGTCTTGTGGCGCCCAGGCCACGCACTGAAAAGGCTTGAAGGCGTGGTTGGCAATCAAAAGAGCTTCGTTGATACGCAGCGGGGCAGTCATGGGGTCTTCTCTCTATTAGCGCCCAATCAAGTGATGTGCCGGCGGTTGGGCTTACCGTGCGGCGGGTTACTTGTACTGATGCACGCAACCGGGGGGTGGGTCACAAATCAAACAAAGAAATTTTCGACATGAGTCAGCACAATTCAGGGCAAATCAAATAGTCGATAGCTAACTAACAACCAACTTTCTTATAACTCTTTTAATAACCCCCCTATAAGCAATCGATACAAGCACCCGTCAAAATCTTGCTAGTGTTACAACCGGGTCTGCCAAATGACTGTTTTTACAATCATTTCCAATGTTTGGCGCCAAGGAACAGTCATGAGCGAAGCGCCTGCGTCGAGACGTTTACTGGTGGTCGATCCCTGCGACGACTGCTATCGCCTGTTGCCCGGATTGCGCGCCGTAGGCTGGGATGTCGACAGTTGTAATCTGGAGAATGCCAGCGCGCGAGCCTGCGACGTCGGCCTGCTGCGCTTGCAACCGTTTCACCTTGAACGCCCTGAAGCGGTCAAGGAGCTGATCAGCCGCAGCGGCACCGAATGGATTGCCGTCCTCAATCAGGAAGTCCTGCGTTTGCAGAACGTCGGCGACTTCGTCTGCGAATGGTTTTTCGATTTCCACACCTTGCCCTTCGATGTCTCACGCGTCCAGGTCACCCTGGGCCGCGCGTTCGGCATGGCACGCCTGCGCGGGCAGGGTACGATTCATGTCGATCAGCCGGAGCACGAATTGCTCGGCGACAGCAAGCCGATCCGCGAACTGCGCAAACTGCTGAGCAAACTGGCCCCCACCGAATCGCCGGTTTTGATTCGCGGCGAAAGCGGCACCGGCAAGGAACTGGTTGCGCGCACCCTGCACCGGCAGTCCCAGCGCCACAACAAACCGTTCGTAGCCATCAACTGCGGCGCGATTCCCGAGCATCTGATTCAGTCCGAACTGTTTGGCCACGAGAAAGGTGCGTTCACCGGCGCCCACCAGCGCAAGGTCGGACGCATCGAAGCGGCCAATGGCGGCACGTTGTTCCTCGACGAAATCGGCGACCTGCCGCTGGAATTGCAGGCAAATCTGCTGCGATTTCTGCAGGAAAAGCACATTGAACGGGTAGGGGGCAGTCAGCCGATACCGGTGGACGTGCGAGTGCTCGCGGCGACCCACGTGGACCTGGAAGCAGCGATCGAGAAGAAACGCTTTCGTGAAGACCTTTATTACCGGCTCAACGTCCTGCAAGTGGTGACCGCACCACTACGTGAACGCCATGGCGATCTGTCGATGTTGGCCAACCACTTTTCGCACTTCTACAGCCATGAAACCGGGCGCCGGCCAAGAAGCTTCAGCGAAGATGCGTTGATAGCCATGGGCAAGCACGACTGGCCGGGGAATGTGCGCGAGCTGGCCAACCGGGTAAGGCGTGGGTTGGTGTTGGCTGAGGGGCGGCAGATCGAGGCGCGGGATCTGGGCTTGATCAGCCAGCATTCGATTGCCACGCCGATGGGCACGCTGGAGGATTACAAGACCCGGGCGGAACGGCAGGCGTTGTGTGATGTGTTGAATCGGCACAGTGATAATTTGAGTGTGGCCGCGAAAGTCCTCGGAGTTTCGCGGCCTACTTTTTATCGGTTGTTGCATAAGCATCAGATTCGTTAGTTGGCTGAAGATCAAAAGATCGCAGCCTTCGGCGGCTCCTACAGGGATTACGCAATCCGTATGTAAGAGCTGCCGAAGGCTGCGATCTTTTGCTTTTAGAAGTAATACGGGAATTTCAGGCTGAACGAAAAGTCCGGCGCATCATCGGTCATGCCGATCGACAAGTTCGGCACGATCGTCAGGTTGTCGGTGGCCGCGATGGTCATGCCGACGTTGAAGTAGCCGGCATTGGCATCACTGGACACCACCGATTCCCAATCGCCGCCGTCCTGTTTCAGCTTGCTCTTGCGCTGCACCAGGTCGGAGACCGAGAACGACATACTCATCTTCTCGTTGAGCGCGAAGGCGATGCCGGCGCCGATCTGGAAGCTGTCGCCGATGCGCACTTTGCCTGGGGTTTTCTGGTTGACGGTGGAGCTGATGTCGTCGAACGACTCCTCGAGGTTGTGGGTGTAGGAGAGGCTGCCGAACAGCACCGCCGGGTCGAACGTCTTGACCAGCGAGATGCCCGGGGTGATCGACCAGACGCCGTTGCCGGTGGGCAGGGTGTCGGGCACGAACAGGTTGGAATTGGCGTCGGTCTGGCGCAGTTTGATGCCGAACGGGTCTTTGCCGGTCGGCGCCTTGACGCGCAAGGTGACGACGGCGTCCGGGGTGTTGACCGACTCGTCGAGGAACTTGTAGGCGATACCGAAGTTGACGTCGCCAATGGTTGGATCCTTGGTCACGGTTTCTTCGGTGGTCACACCTGCAGCGCCCTGATTGCCGCCGCCGGATTGATACGTCGACTCGCGATACACCACCGGCACGTTCAGGTCGAACTGCCAGCGATTGTCGAAGTTGTAGCGACCGGTGAGGTCGAGGGTCCAGGTGTCGGCCTTGATCCGGTCGAGGTTGATGTTGCCCAGGAAGATCGAATCCAGCGCAAGGAACCCGTTCAGGATCAACTGGCGGGTGTCATAGCGCGAATAGGTGACACCGGTTTCGAAACTGAACTTGCCGCCACCGAAAAAGCCGCTGGCTTCGTCATACAGGTTGGAAACGCTCTGCGCCGGTTGCGAATCATCGGCCAGCGATTGACCGTAGGAAGCGCCACTGCCCCCGGCGGCGCCTCCCGATGCAGCGGCCGCACCGGTGCCTGTGGCGGCTCCGCTAGCGACGCGATTGCCTTTCATGTCGGACGGCGATTTGGCCAGCCGTTTTGGCGGTGGGGCGGCGGGTGTCTCTTCTACCTGGCGGACCCGTTGTTCAAGTACCGCCAGCGCTTGTTGTTGTTGTTCGTATCGTTGTTTCAGTTCCAGAAGTTCCCGTTTCAGGGCTTCTACATCGGCGTCGGGTGCTGCTTGCAGCATTGCCGCCGGGAGAAGGGTACTCAAACACACTGCAGCACGCAGTGATACTGATCGATACATGAATAAGCCGTCCCTTTTAGCCCAATGATCGAGACTCAGCGTAGTTCAATATCCGATATTGCGTAGGGCCCCGAGTTGAGTCAGGTTGCAGTCCAGTGCACCGGCGCTTCTGCCGTTATTGTTAAGTACGACGTTGAGCTGCGTAAGGTTGTTGACCACGTTGGCACTGCCCAGCAAACGGGTGTTCTGCAGCAGCCCGCCCTGGGCGACCTGTTGCAGCGCGGTGCCTTGATTGCCGCTGGCCTGAATAGCCATTTGTACGCCACCGCCATTGGCCGAAACCGCGACGCTGCCGGCACCGTTGCTGCCGGTGATGGTCTGCCCGGCAATAAGAGCCTGGCCTTGCGACGGTACCAGTGCCGGCGCCTGACCGGCTTCGCTGACGTTGATCGCGACGTTGTTGTTGGCGGTGTTGCCATCGCCGGCGGCGCGCACGCTTTGCGTCACGCCCTGGCTGCTATTGAGGCCGGCGCCACCGATGACAGTGCCGGTACCCAATGTGGGCGTACTGCCGTTGCCGGACTCTTTGATGGTCGAGACATAGAATTCCGGTTTGACCGTTGCAGCCTGGATCTGCATCGAAGTCGCAGCCCCGATCAAATCGCCGCTGGCGTTGCGCCAGGTACTGCTCATGACAATGCCGAAGCTGATGATCCGCCCCGGCATGACGTAACGACCGCGCAGCTCGGCGAGCTCCTGGTCCTTGATTTCGATGGGTTTGAATCCGGCATGGGCTAAACCTGACGCACTCGCTGCCAGGCAGGCGGCGGCCAGCCAGTATGAGCTTTTCATCTGCTGCTCCCGGGACATCCAGTCCCATTCTCTAACTCGGCGATTAAAAGAAGTCGCTCTGAATGAACCCGAAATCCATCAATTCCGCATCTTTGACCGGGTTGAAACTGTCCAGCGAGTTCTTCGCCGTCAGCGGCACGGGAGGGCTGCGCAAGGCGTTGGCCTTGTCGTAACCGGGGCCGACGATGGCAAAGACGATGCCGTTCCAACCTTTGACAAAGTCGTCGTGCTTGTAGCGCTTGTGGCCGAGAACCGGGTCACCGATGTAGACCCAATCCTTGTCCGAACGCTGCAGGACGACGAAATGCTTGTAGCCGCGAATGTCCATCAGGACCACCACCGGAATGGTCACCGCTTCGAGTTTCTCGGGCGGGATCCGGTAGCCACGGGCACGCATGCCGATGCTTTCTACGTAGCGCTTCATGTCGAGCATGGAGAAACCCTGGGTTCGCACCAGGTCCTGATCAGCGTTGACCAGCATGCCTTTGATGATGTGCTCCTCATCGACGTCGAGCCAATAGGCCTGGCGCAGAACCGTTGCCAGTGCAGCAGCGCCGCAGCTGAAATCGGTTTTCTGTTCGACGATGTCGGCAAACTTGCGCTCACGAATGCTTTGCACGTCCTTGTAGACCAGCACGCCACCCGGCAGGGCAGCGACCGGCATCTGCGCCGCCTGAGTCAGGCCACACAGACAAAGCAGAGCGAGGAGGGCAGGAGTCCGCATGATCGAATACGCCTTGTGGAACCTGGGAAAAAAGCCCCGTTGCCGGGGCTTTCGTTTCGATCGCGATTACATGCAGGCTTTGCAACCTGCGGCGATGGACAGCGAGTTGCTTTGTTGGTTGCCCACACCCGCCGAGACGTTGGCTCCGCCGTTGCCGGAGAAGTTGTTCATCGAGTTGGTCATGTTGGCGTTGTTGACGACTGGGGTTTTCCAGCCGTCTTTGGTCAGCACTTGTTGGGTGGTGACGCCAGCGAGGCCAAAACTGCCCACGGCTTCGAACTTGGCTTTCTGATCATCGTTGCCGCCGTGGCCGCCGCCACGGTTACCCCAACCGCCATGGTTGTCGTCTTCGATGGTCGCGGTGCCTTTGGCTTTGAATACGCCAGCGGCTGCGTAAGTACCGGTAAGGGTGTCGGTTTTGTAAGCTTGCACGCCTTTGTTTTCCACGACCAGGCCAGTCGAGGACTGGTTGGCTGAGGCAGCAGCCTGCGCTACACGACCACCGGAAACGGCGATGGCGAGGTTGTTTTTCTGTTGGTTGAAGTTGCCGGCGGTCACGTTGATGCCGATGTTGCCGGAACCATTGTTACCTGCATTGTTGAGCGTGGCGTTGTTGAAGGTGGACGAGTTTTTCACGTAGTTGTTGTTGTTCACCTGAGTCGCGCTCGAGGCGGCAACAGCATTACCGAAGATGAAGCTTTCGTCAGCGGTGGCCAGTGCAGCAGCGTTGTCCTGCTGGTTGGCGTCGCCGGCGGCCACGTTGGCACCCATGTTGCCGTTGGAGCCGTTGAGCGAGTCGCTGGCATTGGCATTGTTCAGGGTGCCCTGGTTTTTCACCACGTTGCCGTCGCTGTTTTGTGCGTCAAGTACAGCGGCGCCGGCGCCTGCGGTGATCTGCAGCAGTTGTTCAAGATTCGGACCTTGTGGCTGGCCGTGACCATTGCCGTGCCCGTTACCATGACCGTTATCGTCACCACGGCCGCCGGCCTGTGCTGCCATTGCCATCACTGCTGCGAGTGCGAAAACCAGTGGTTTGAGAGCCATTGTAGGTTTCATGGTGTTTCTCCGTCGTGCTTATTAGTTGGTTAAGTGTTGGGACTTTTCTAATTGCACTGCTTTTTGTTTGGGTCAGTCTGCGACCCGGATGCTCAGGGTGTTAGCCATTCGGTTCCCCACCCCGGCACTCTGGTTCACCTGGATTACCCCGCGGCTGCCGGTGAAGGCCTGATCACTGGTAGTGACCTGGCGACTGCCGATTGAGGTACCAGTTGCTCCTGAGCTCGGTACAAACGCCACGTTCTGTTGTGAAAGGGCGCTGTCGTCAACGCTTTGCGGGCCGGCACTGATGCTGACGCGCGTCACGTTGGCCATTTGATTGTTGGCACCGGCGCCCTGGTTCACACCGAGGATGCCGTTGCCATTGCTGAAAGAATTGCCGCCGATATTGGCGCTCGCGTCGATGGCGCGGCTGGCGGGCGTGTCGATGTTCTGCCTGACGTTGGTGGTGGCATGGGCTTCGGTGCCGATGGCAATCGCCTTGGTGTTGGCCTGTTGCATCTGGTCACCGGCGGCCTGGTTGACGTTGAAGTTGCCGCGATACTGCGCACCGGAATCCTGAATATTGGCCTTGTTGACTGAAGCCGAATCGGCCATGGCGCTGGTGCAGCCGAGCAGGGCGAGAAGCAGCAGGGTGCGATTCATGTCATTGGCCTCCGGCCATGCGAGTCAGAGGCGCCAGCCCGGTGCTCATCGCCCGGTTGACGGTATTGGAAATCGAGGCGCCAGAGCCGCCGCCGCTGCCCGTGCGCATGCCAGGCAGGCCGTTCTGGTTGGTCAGGGTGTTCATGCCGGGCAGGTTGGAACTGGGCGTGGTCATGTTGCCGCGAATCGATGAGCCGCTGGCGACGCTGGCGAAATCACCGTCAGTGAGTTCGGTGCTGCTGAGGGTCTGGTTGATCCGCGCCGAAGGGTTGGCGTTGACCGTGGTTGGATAGGGATCTTTGCCGCCGTTGCGCCCGATCGGGATTGGCTGAACGTCGCGGTTGAGGACGATCACTCCATTGCCTTCGGCCTGGGCACTGACACTGATCAATGCGCTGGCGGCTGATCCGATCAGCAGGAGGCAGGTCAGGCTTTTATTGAAATTCCCCACGGCTGCAATTCCTTCTTCAGTGGGCTGGGTTTCAGCGTTGTGAAGGAGAGAGCGAAAGCTGTGCCGGTTTTGGGATGTCTTGTTATTTCAATGGCTTGGCGGCTTTGGAAGTTATGGTGTCGCGGCCACTGTTTCACCGCTGAAACACAGGAAGGAGCGCTTGGCCGGCGATTGGCACCGGAAAGCTCTGGCACAAGGGTTTGCGCCGATGTGTTTCATCAGCGTAACAGGTCGCATGACGGAGTGATGAACAGCGTTTGGACGGGGCTTTGCGCGGTCAGGAGTGTTTCAAAAGCGGACAGATTTGCTTGAATGCCGCCGTGGCGGCTCAGTGGGACAGCAAATGCTCGACCGCCGCATAGGCTTGGGCTTGGCGTTCGACCCAGTCGCCTTCGATAACTTGCAGCGGCCGTTGATGCTCAGTCAACCAGTCACGAGTGGCTTCGTAGAACGCCATGCGATCCTTGATATCCGGTTGGCAGCGCTGGCCGTCTTCGGTCCAATCGATCTGTTGCGGCGACAGCAGCAGGTGCAGGTCGTAATGGCGCGCGAGCAATTCGGCTTCAAGCCAGTCCGGGCAATCGCCGAACAGGGTCTGACTCCAGAGGATGTTGCTCAGCAGGTGAGTGTCGAGGATCAGCAGTGAGGGTTGCTTGGCTCGCGCCTGATCTTCCCATTGCAACTGGCCTCGGGCGATTTCAGGGATGTCCGCGAGGCAAGTGTCGCGTGGGTTTTCTTCGATAAACCGACGCACATATTCATCAACGCGCACGCCGCCGAAACGCTGCTCCAGGCCTGCCGCGAGCCAGCTCTTGCCGGTGGATTCCGGGCCGGTGAGAACAACGACTTTCATGTGCGCAACGCCGGATCAGCGCGCCATTCGCGCCAGCCTTGCACCGCGAGCAGGGTAAACAGCCCATAGAGGCTTGCGGTCAGGTACAGACCTTTATAGATGAACAGGCCTACAAAAATGACATCGAGGACAAACCACAGCGCCCAGCATTGCAGGCGTTTTTGCGCCATCCACAGTTGCGCCACCAGACTGAAACCGGTGAGCGCCGCATCGAGCCACGGCTGTGCGGCGTCGGTCCAGTGCGCCATCGCTGCGCCCAGCAGCAGGCTGCCGATGGCCCCGACGCCGAGGCCGCGCAGAATTGAGCACGTGTCGAGGCGGGTGACTTGGCGCCCGTCATGCATCGTCCCGGCGCGGGTCCACTGCCACCAGCCGTAGGTTTGCAGCGCGGCGTAGATCACTTGCAGCAACATGTCCGAATACAGCTTCACCTCAAAGAAGATCCAGCTGTAGAGCAACACCATGACCAGCCCGATCGGCCAGCACCACGGATTCTGTTTGACCGTCAGCCACACGGCGATGACACCGAGGGCAGCGGCGAACAGTTCAAGCCCGGACATGAAGATTCCTTTGGGGGAATGAAGAAGGGGGCGGATTGTACTGCATTCACCCAAACACTGAAGAACCCTGCTGGAGCGAGCCCGCTCGCGAAAGGGCCCGTCCAGTCGACATCTTCTCCGCGTGACCCGCCGCCTTCGTGAGCAAGCCCACTCCCACAGGATTTGATGTTGTCCGCAAATTCCCGACAACCCCACCAATCTCATGTGGGAGCGGGCTTGCTCGCGAAGGCATTAAGTCAGACACATAAAACTCGCCTGACCCGCCGCTTTCGTGAGCAAGCCCACTCCCACAGGATTTGATGTTGTCCCCAGATTCCCGACAACCCACCAATCTCATGTGGGAGCGGGCTTGCTCGCGAAGGCAGTGTGTCAGACACATAAAACTCGCCTGACCCGCCGCGTTCGTGAGCAAGCCCACTCCCACAGGGTTTGATGTTGTCCGCAAATTCCCGACAACCCCAACAATCTCATGTGGGAGCGAGCCTGCTCGCGAAAGCATTAAGTCAGACACAGAAAATTCGCCTGACCCGCCGCCTTCGTGAGCAAGCCCACTCCCACAGGGTTTGACGTTGTCCGCAAATTCCCGACAACCCCACTCCCACAGGATTTGATGTTGTCCCCAAATTCCCAACAAGCCCAACAAGCCCACCAATCTGATGTGGGAGCGGGCTTGCTCGCGAAGGCAGTGTGTCAGACACAGAAAATTCGCCTGACCCGCCGCCTTCGTGAGCAAGCCCACTCCCACAGGGTTTGATGTTGTCCGCAAATTCCCGACAACCCCAACAATCTCATGTGGGAGCGAGCCTGCTCGCGAAAGCATTAAGTCAGACACAGAAAATTCGCCTGACCCGCCGCCTTCGTGAGCAAGCCCACTCCCACAGGATTTGAGGTTGTCCGCAAATTCCCGACAACCCCACCAATCTGATGTGGGAGCGGGCTTGCTCGCGAAGGCAGTGTGTCAGACACATAAAACTCGCCTGACCCGCCGCGTTCGTGAGCAAGCCCACTCCCACAGGGTTTGATGTTGTCCGCAAATTCCCGACAACCCCAACAATCTCATGTGGGAGCGAGCCTGCTCGCGAAGGCATTAAGTCAGACACAGACAATCCGCCTGACCTGCCGCTTTCGTGAGCAAGCCCACTCCCACAGGATTTGTGGTTGTCCGCAAATTCCCGACAACCCCACCAATCTGATGTGGGAGCGGGCTTGCTCGCGAAGGCATTAAGTCAGTTACAAATAATTCGCCTGACCCGCCGCCTTCGTGAGCAAGCCCACTCCCACGGGATTTGATGTTGTCCCCAAATTCCCAACAACCACACCAATCTCATGTGGGAGCGGGCTTGCTCGCGAAGGCATTAAGTCAGACACAGAAAATTCGCCTGACCCGCCGCCTTCGTGGGCAAGCCCACTCCCACAGGGTTTGATGTTGTCCGCAAATTCCCGACAACCCCACCAATCTCATGTGGGAGCGGGCTTGCTCGCGAAGGCAGTGTGTCAGACACAGAAAATTCGCCTGACCCGCCGCCTTCGTGGGCAAGCCCACTCCCACAGGGGTTGAGGCTATGCGCAGATTCCAGACTACCCCACAGGTTTTGAGTCAGACCCGGAACTGCCGAAGCAACCCGTTCAGTTGTTCGCTCAGTTGCCCAAGGCGCAGACTGGCTGCACTGGATTGTTCCGCCGCCAACGCCGTGCTGTGCGACAGCCCGGCCGCCTGGGTGACGTTCTGGTTGATGTCCTCAACCACATGCGCCTGTTGCAACGTGGCGCTGGCGATCGAAGCATTCAGGCCGTTGAGATTACGCAACGCCTGGCCAATCGCATTGAGGCTCGCCCCGGCCAGTGCCGCCTGTTCAATGGTCAATTGCGAAGCCTTGCTGCTGTCGCCAATCACCTTCACCGCAGCTTCGGAGTGGTTCTGCAAACGCTCGATCATCGACTGAATCTCCGCCGTCGATTTCTGCGTGCGCTGCGCCAACAATCGGACCTCATCGGCGACCACGGCAAACCCGCGACCTTGTTCACCAGCACGCGCCGCTTCAATCGCCGCATTAAGCGCCAACAGGTTGGTCTGTTCGGCAATCGAGCGAATCACCTCCAACACGCTGCCAATCTGCGTGCTTTCGGCCGCCAGCGTGCGGATCACCTCCACCGCCTGATCGATCGTGCCGGATAGCTTGTCGATCTGCTGCAGGCTGCCGTCGATGTTGATCTGCCCCTGCTGCGCCTGCGCTTCGGCATCGCGCATTTCTGCGGCGGCATGTTCTGCGTTTTTCGCCACGTCCTGCACGCCGTAGGTGACTTCGTTGATCGCCGTGGCCACCAGTTCCATTTGCTGCGATTGCTGCTGACTGCGCTGCTGTGCCTGCGAGGCATCGTTACCCAGCTCGCTGGATGACTGGCCCAGGGCGCTGGCCGAGATCTGCAAATCTCCAATCACTCGGCGCAATTTGGCAGTGAAGGCATTGAAGTGATGGGCAAGCTCGGTGACTTCATCCTTGCCATGGGTATCGAGGCTGCGGGTCAGGTCGCTTTCGCCGCTGGCGATGTTGGCCATGGCATTCACGGTTTCCTGCAACGGACGAACGATGCTGCGCGCGATCAGAATCACCAGCAGCGCCATGATCAGCGCAATCGCCAGACCGATTGCCGAGGCCTTGATCATCTGCCCCTGGAACTCGGCTTGCACGTCGTCGACGTACACGCCGGAACCGATCACCCAGCCCCACGGCTCAAAGAGCTTCACATATGAGGTCTTGGCAACGGGATCAGTCGCTCCCGGTTTCGGCCAGCGATAATTGACCATGCCCGCGCCTTTGGCCTTGGCGATGGCGACCATCTCGTTGAACACCGCAAAACCGTCCGGGTCGCGGATCGCCGAGAGGTTCTGGCCTTCGAGTTTGGGGTTGGTCGGGTGCATGACCATCACGGGCGTGAGGTCGTTGATCCAGAAGTAGTCGCTCTGGTCATAGCGCAGGCCACGGATCGCCGTCAGTGCCTGCTTTTGCGCCGCGTCCCTGGTCAGGGTGCCAGCGGTCTCCAGACCCTGGTAATACGTGAGCAGGCCGCTGGCGGTCTGCACCACGTGCTGGGTTTTCTGCGCCTTGGCGTGGTAGAGGTCGTCGTGGATCTGCTTGAGCATCAGCACGCCCAAGGTCAGCAACATGACCACCGCCACGATCAAGATGAGCCACAAGCGTCGGCTGATCGACACACTGCGCAAGCTGTTCATAACGCTGTCACTCCGGGATTCTTGTTCTTGTAATAAATGATCGCCAGCATCCGGCCACAGCTGAGTGTCCGGGACCGTGCGATTCAAGCCTTCCAACACGCACAGCGCTATTGAGGCTTGTCTGTTAGGATTTCGGCCCCGCGCGCAAAAACCTGAATCCGGTTTTGACATTTCACGGAATTTTTACCGTTTCGTGTGGATCCTGTGCGCGCAATCGCTACAGCTTTTACCGGCTACGCTGGACGCAGTGAACGAAAAAATACTATCGGGGCATGCCTTGCGCATCGCTCTCTGGGGGATTGATGGATCTTTGGACCGCCTTGCAGGCACTGATTCTAGGAATTGTAGAGGGGCTGACGGAGTTTTTGCCCATTTCGAGTACCGGACACCAGATCATCGTCGCCGACTTGCTGAACTTCGGCGGCGAACGGGCCATGGCGTTCAACATCATTATTCAGCTCGGCGCGATTCTCGCGGTGGTCTGGGAGTTTCGCCGCAAGATCCTCGACGTGGTGATCGGCTTGCCGACCCAGCCAAGCGCACGGCGTTTCACCGCCAATCTGCTGATCGCCTTCCTGCCGGCGGTGGTGCTGGGTGTGATCTTCGCCGATCTGATTCACGAATACCTGTTCAACCCGATCACCGTGGCGGCAGCGCTGGTGGTTGGCGGGGTCATCATGTTGTGGGCCGAACAGCGCCAGCATGAAGTCCACGCCGAAACCGTTGACGAGATCCGCTGGACCGATGCGCTGAAAATCGGTTTCGCGCAATGCCTGGCAATGATTCCCGGCACTTCGCGCTCCGGCTCGACGATCATTGGCGGCTTGCTGTTCGGCCTGTCGCGCAAGACTGCAACCGAGTTTTCATTCTTTCTCGCCATGCCGACCATGGTGGGTGCGGCGGTGTATTCGGGCTACAAATACCGTGATCTGTTTGTGCCAGCGGATTTCCCGGTATTCGCGATTGGTTTCGTCACCGCGTTTGTCTTCGCCATGATCGCTGTGCGCGGTTTGCTGAAGTTCATCGGCAACCACAGCTACGCAGCGTTTGCCTGGTACCGAATAGCGTTCGGCCTGTTCATTCTGGCGACCTGGCAGTTCGGCTGGGTGGACTGGTCGGCGGCCAAGCCATGAACGATTCGCGCGCGCAGCGCCCGCAAGGACGAGCTTCTGGCGGGCGCCTTCAGCATGTGAAGTTGAAGCTTGTGGTGCTGTTGATCGTCTGCGCGCTGCCGCTGTTCGGCTCACTGTCGATGTGGCTCAGCGGCATCTCGCGGGTGCCTCTGGCGGCGTACGGGATTGTCAGTGTGCTGGCGTTTTTTCTGTATTGGGCCGACAAGCGCAAGGCCCGCGCCGATGCCTGGCGCACCCCGGAAAACATCCTGCATGCGGTAGAACTGGCGGGCGGCTGGCCCGGTGCGTTGATCGCGCAGCAAGTGTTTCGGCACAAGACCCGCAAGGTGTCGTTTCAGATTCTGTTCTGGGTGATCGTGCTGCTGCATCAGGTGTTCTGGATTGACCAGATTTTTCTCGGATCGAACTTGCTGTCGCTGATCTAAAGTCCACCGAAAATCCCCTGTGGGAGCGAGCCTGCTCGCGAAAGCAATCTCATCCTCGCTGATGAGTCGCCTGACAAACCGCCTTCGCGAGCTGGCTCGCTCCCACAGGATTTGCGTGCTTACAAACGCAGGCCGATTTGGGTTTTCTTTGGCAACTTGCTCACCACCAGTTGATGTGATCGCTGCAACAGCCCCTGCAATTCCTCGGCACTCAGCGGGTAGGGCGGGTGCATGATGATCCACTGCGCGCGCGCCAGATACGGCGCCGGATGAATCCCCGGGCGGTCGCAATGGCCGAGAAACAGATCCTTGTCGACCTTGAACGCCAGCGAATCGCCGCGTAATCCCTGCAAGGCGAACATCTTGTTGCCGGCAATCGAGAACACCCGCACGCCGCCCCATTTATAATCTTCCCGCGCGCCCGGCAGAGCCAGACAGAATGCGCCAACCTCGGCTTCGCTCATCTTTCCCTGTTTCATAACAACCGCTCCCCGCAGGCATCGAACGATTCGACCAGATGATCGATCCACGCACGCACCGCCGGCATCACCCCGCGCCGGTGCGGATACACCGCTTGCAACCAGCCACCGGGCAATGACCATTCCGGCAGCACCTGCACCAGCGTGCCGTTACGCAGTTCGGTCTCGCAGAACATCATCGGCAGCACGGTGAAACCCTGACCGGCGAGCACGCAGGCCTTGCGCACGACAAAGTCATCGATGCCCAGCCGCGCTTCCATGCTCAGATCGACACTCTTGCCCTGCTGGTCGAGCAGACGCACATGGACCATGCGATCAGCTTCCAGCGCGCCGAGCACCGGCAGGTTCTTGAGGTCCTGCGGATGATTGATGGTCTTGCCTTGCATGAAATCCGGGCTGGCGATTACCACCGCCTGGGCCTGACGCAAACGTCGAGTGACCAGCAACGGATCTTCATCGCCGTGATCGCGCACCCGCAAAGCGACATCGATGCCTTCAGTGACCAGATCCACACGGCGATTGAGCAGCACGACCTCCAGTTGCACCTGCGGAAATTTGCCAAGAAAGTCGCTGATCACCGTCGGCAGCATTTCATGGGCGAGTCCGGTCGGACACGACACCCGCAAGCGCCCGCGTGGTTCGCTGGACATGCTCGCCACGGCTTCGTCAGCCATTTCCGCTTCCAGCAACATCGCCTGACAGTGGCGCAAATAGCGCTCGCCGACAGCGGTGAGATTCAGTTGGCGGGTGGTGCGTTGCAGCAGACGCGCGCCGAGACGTTCTTCCAGCTCGGCAATCCGCCTCGAAAGCCGTGACTTGGGAATTCCGAGCAATCGCCCGGCGGCGGCAAAACCACCGGCTTCGACCACTTTGGCGAAATAGTAAAGATCGTTAAGGTCCTGCATGCGCGTTTCCAGTCGTTCTATCAATGGGACGAACTATCGCATTGCCGGCGACTAATCAGCTATTGGTTTGTTGCGTAGGATTGTCTCCATTCCGTCGCCACCGGCGATTCTTTCAGGAGAACCCACATGAAACTGTTGCACATCGATTCGAGCATTCTGGGCGACAACTCTGCTTCCCGTCAGTTGAGCCGTCAGGTCGCCGACGCCTGGCAAGCCGCCGAGCCGAGCGCCGTGGTCACTTATCGCGACCTGGCTGCCGATGCCATCAGCCATTTCTCGTCGACCACGCTGGTCGCCGCTGGCACCACCGCCGAACTGCGCGACGCTGCGCAACAGCACGAAGCCGAGCTGAGTGCCTCGACTCTGGCCGAATTCATCGCTGCCGACGCTGTCGTGATTGCCGCGCCGATGTACAACTTCACTGTGCCAACCCAATTGAAAGCGTGGATCGACCGCATCGCCGTCGCCGGCCAGACTTTCCGCTACACCGAAGCCGGCCCTGAAGGCCTGTGCGGTGGCAAGAAAGTGATCATCGTGTCGACCTCCGGCGGCATCCACGCCGGTCAGGCCAGCGGCATCGCGCACGAGGAATATCTGAAGCTGGTGCTGGGCTTCCTCGGCATCACCGACATCGAAATCGTTCGCGCTGAGGGTCTGGCCTATGGCGAAGAAGTGCGCAACAACGCCATGAGCGCTGCTCAAGCGAAGATCAGTGAGCAACTGTTTGCAGCCGCGTAAGGCTTGCGTAAAGAACAGCTGATGTTCAGGTAATCCGCAAAAAACTCTGTATTCTGGTTCCGCAAGGGCCGAATACGGAGTTTTTTGTTTCCGGCTGTTACATAATCTGGCCCGGGTTATGCAGTTCCAACACATCCGATGATGTGGTCCAACAGGGTGGGGCATTCATGAGGCATCTTTGTGCAATGTTGCTGATTTGCCTGCTGGGCAGCCTGAATTCAGTGCAGGCCGCGCCGGGGCGGCACCCTGTCTGGAGCGTCGGTTATCACGAGATGACCTTTCTCGACCCGCTCGATCTGCAACCGATGCGCGCTATCGCCTTTTACCCGTCCAGTGACCGCGAGCACATGAGTTTGCTTGAGGGTTACTCGGTCGAGGCCGGAGAAGACACTAAAGTCGCCATCGGCCGCTTTCCGATGTTGATGCTCTCCCACGGCAACACCGGCACGCCGCTGGCCTTGCATGATCTGGCCACATCGCTGGCGCGCAAGGGTTTCGTAGTGGTGGCGGTGATTCACCCCGGCGACAACTGGCGGGACCACAGCCGTCTCGGCACGTTGAGCAATCTATATGGGCGACCAATTCAGATTTCCCAAGCGATCACCGCGACGCTCGGCGACAGCATGCTGGCGCCGTTCGTCAATGCTGATCAGGTCGGGGTCATTGGCTATTCGGCTGGTGGCGAGACCGCATTGATTCTTTCCGGGGCGCAACCGGATCTTGATCGTCTACGGCGCTATTGCCAGGAACGCCCGGACGATCACGACGCCTGCAACACCCAGGGTGAGCTGATTGTCGATCGCGAAGATTTGCAACCGGTGGCCGATCCAAGGGTTCACGCGTTACTGCTGATGGCGCCGCTGAGCCTGAAATTCGGCCGTCATACCCTCGCTGACGTGCACGTACCGGTGCTGCTCTACAGCGGCGACGGCGACAAACTGGTGGCCTTTGATAAAAACGCTGCCGCCCTCGCGCGCAAGCTGCCCACCGCGCCGGACTTCAAACTGCTGGCCGGGGCAGGGCACTTCGTGTTTCTGGCGCCATGCAATGAAGAGCAGATTCGCGCCATGCCGGCGTTGTGCACCGATGCTGATGGAGTCGATCGCGAGGATATTCACCGCAACCTGATTTCCGAAGCGGGACGGTTTTTTGCCCATGCGCTGGGCAAATCGACGCGAGCAGGGATGCAGACTGCGGACCAGTAGGCCCGTCCTCAACACTTGATCAATGCCGAGAGCGGGCTTGCTGTTGCCTCGATCAGGACAGCGGTGGCGTGCGCGGTGGGATCTGGCGTCTGCTGCCGGTGGATTCGAAGGCGGCGGCGTAGCGCAGCAGGTTTGAATCGTCGTAGGCGCGGCCGGCGAAAGTCAGGCCGACCGGCATGCCGATGTCGGCCATGACGCCCATCGGCACGGTGACCGTTGGTACGCCGAGGTGGCGGATCGCGAGGTTGCCGTTGGCCACCCAGACGCCATTGCTCCAGGCGATGTCCGCCGAGGCTGGATTGACATCGGCGTCCGCCGGGCCAACGTCGGCAACAGTCGGGAATAGCACGGCGTCGAGGCCGAGTTTTTCCATCCAGTCTTCGAGGTCGATGCGCCGGGTCTGCTCCAGACTGCGCAAGCCATCAGGCACGGTAGGGATTTCATTCCACGGCGTGATGCCGCGTTCGGCCATGCGCACGTACTCGTCCATGCCAGCGGCCAGGTCGCCTTCGCGGTTGGGCAGGGTGCCGGGGTCGTGGGGAAAGATTTTCGGCCCGTCAACGTCGACCAGACGATTTAGTTTCGGGTCGCCGTTGGCTCGCAGGAAATCGTCAAACGCCCAGGCCGTCAGGTCCCACAGTTCATGATGGAGAAATTCTTTCGACACCAGCCCACGAGTGAACACGGTTGGCGCGCCAGGGCGGTCGCCTTCGCAGTTGGAGACCAGCGGAAAGTCGGTTTCGATGACTTCGGCGCCAGCGGCTTCCAGGGCCTGACGCGCCCGTTTCCACAAGTCGATCACTGACGCGCGGGTAGTGATGCGCTGGCCAGTCGGACCGCCAATGCCGGGGGCTTCGCTGGTGCCGGCGTCCGGGTCGGCATTGATGTACATGCGCGGGATGGCGAAGCGTTTGCCGGCCAGGGCTTTGGCATCTGCGGCCAGTTCGCTGTACGCAGCCGGGCGCACTTCGCTGACGCGCGGGATCGGCACCCACGGTTGCAGACGCCACAGGTCGCCACGGGTGTCGGAGTCTTCGGCGACAACTACGTCGAGTACCTCGAGCAGGTCAGCCATGGTCCGCGCAAACGGCACGACGACGTCCATGGTTGGGGTCAACGGCCAGTTGCCGCGCACCGAAATGACCCCGCGCGACGGGGTGTAGGCGCACAGGCCGTTGTTCGACGCCGGGCCACGACCGCTGGACCAGGTTTCCTCAGCCAGACCGAACGCGGCGAAACTCGCAGCGGTGGCGGTGCCGGCACCATTGGAAGAGCCGGAGGCGAACGGCGCGGTGAGGTAAGCAGCGTTGTACGGGCTCTCCGCGCGGCCATAAACGCCACGCTGCATACCGCCATTGGCCATCGGCGGCATGTTGGTCTTGCCCAGACAGATCGCCCCGGCCGCGCGCAGGCGCTCGATGGTGAAAGCGTCGCGATGAGCAACCAGATCGGCGAACGCCGGACTGCCGGAGGCGGCGGTCAGGCCCTTGACCAGATAACTGTCTTTGGCGGTATAGGGAATGCCATCGAGCGGGCCAAGGGTTTGACCTTTGGCACGGCGGGCGTCGGAGGCGCGGGCTTCGTTCAGCGCTTCAGGATTGCGCACGACGACGGCGTTGAGGGCTGTCGGCGTATCGGCGCCATCGTAGGCATCTATGCGCGCCAGATAGGCCTGCACCAACTCCACAGCAGTGGTCTGGCCGGATTCGAGGGCGGCGCGCAATTGCGCGATGGAGACTTCGGTGACTTCGATCATTGGGTCACCTGTAGAGCGCGGGTGTTCTGGGCAGAAGTATTCATAGCGGTTCTCGTTGCACGGCTTTAAGCGACAAGGTCAAGACTGGCGCCTATTTAACACCAAGCGGCGGGCGGAGTAATCGGTGGGGTGATGGTTTTGTTGGTAGATGGCCTGAGCATTCGTCCTGCCTGACCTTGCGCTTTCGCGAGCAGGCTCGCTCCCGCACTGGATTTGTGGGCCGGTTGAGATTGAGGATTAACGCAAAGCCCTGTGGGAGCGAGCCTGCTCGCGAAGGCGCCGGCAGATGCAAAGGGTCACGGCTTTGAAATACGTCTTTCGCGAGCAGGCTCGCTCCTACATCGTCTGGTTAAAACCGATAATCCCGCGCCCCACAGGAAGACCGGGCCAACATGTTCTAGGCTCAGCGCATCCCGAATGCTGCACCGCTCAGGAATGTTGCCATGGAAGAAAAACCGCTGATCGCCTTCAACAGTTCCAAAGCCTTGCTCGACGTGCTGATCCGCGCCGGCTTGATCGCGACCCTGGTGCTGTTCTGCTACGACATTTTCCATCCGTTTCTGAATGTGATGCTGTGGGCGCTGATCCTCGCGGTGACGCTGTATCCGCTGAACCAGAAACTCGGTGCCAAACTGGGCAACCGCTACGGTTGGGCGGCGATTGTGCTGGTATTGCTTGGCCTGGTCATCCTGATGGTGCCGCTGAGCCTGCTCGGCGCATCCGTGGCCGATTCGGTGAAGGCGGGCATGCATACGGTGGAAGCGGGGCAGTTCGAGATTCCGCCGCCACCAGCCAATGTCGCCGACTGGCCGCTGATCGGTGCGCCGTTGTATGGCATCTGGATGCACGCCTCGCAGGATCTGAGCTGGGTGTTCAAGGAGCTCGCGCCGCATCTGACCAGTTGGGGCCGGGTGCTTTTGCATCAGGCCGCCGGCGTCGGCGCAGGCATCGTGGTGTTTGTCGTGGCGCTGATTGTCGCCGGACTGATCATGACCCACGGCGAACGCGGCCATCGCACAGCGGTGGCGATCACCACGCGGATTTCCGGGCCGATGCGTGGCCCGCAGATCGCTCAATTGTGCACCTCGACTATTCGCGCGGTGGCGCAGGGTGTGGTCGGTATCGCTTTTATCCAGATGATCCTGATCGGCGTGGCACTGGTGATCATGGGTGTGCCCGCTGCCGGCATTCTGGCCTTGATGGTGTTGCTGCTGGGCATCATGCAACTGCCGGTGCTGCTGGTTACCGTACCGGTGGTGGTGTTCGTCTTCGCCCATGACGGCGTCGGTCCCGGCACGATCATATTCGCCGTGTGGATGGTGATCGCCGGGCTTTCCGACAACGTGCTCAAGCCGATGCTGCTCGGGCGTGGCGTGGCCGTGCCGATGCCGGTGGTGCTGATTGGCGCGCTGGGCGGCATGGTCACCAGCGGCATCATCGGCCTGTTCACCGGGCCGGTGATTCTGGCGGTCGGTTATGAATTGTTCATCGGCTGGGTCTATCAGCCGGCCGACGTCAGCGAAGTGCTGGACGAAACCTCTCACGACAATCAGCCATAAGGTACGGCGCATGCCTAACAGGCTGATGGTGCTGGCTCCGGGCTCGGCCAGGCACTGGAAGACACCACGACAGCAACGGACGAAGCGGTAGAACTGAAAGTGGTCAACCGCATGCATCATGCTGTTTCGTGCAACCATTCCTGGCGAGGCGCCGACCTCACTCATCGTCGTAGTCCAGCGCCAGACCAGAATTGCCGTACATGCCGAAGCCGATCGAGGAGCGCTCATCGAGCTGGTGGCTGATGAAGAAGCTGGAGCCGGGCAGTTACTTCAAGGCGTTGCCACCGTCGTGGCCGGCCTGGTAAATCATGATGCCGCCGGCTTCGGCCTGGAGGCTGGCGAAGAGCAATCCGCCAGCGACCGAACTTCTCATCAGCTTGAACATATGAACTCCTTGAAGCATGCGACCGGGTTCAAGGCTAGCTCAAGCTCGGCGCGGCGTCGGACCGATTGCCGACGCTGCACTGATCAATCGATGCGCGGATGCTGGAGCGCCAGTTCCTTGCGCTTGGCTTCCAGCGCGGCGATTTCGGCATCGATGTCTTCGATTTTCTGTTCGATGTTGTCGTGGTGCTCCTGCAGCAGCTCCTTGGCCTCTTCGAGGTCGGAGGCCGCCGGGGCCGCGCCGCGCAGGGGTTTGTTGGCGGTTTCTTTCATGGTTACGCCGGTGACCAGGCCGACCACGGCGATGACCATCAGGTAGTAGGCGGGCATGTACAGGTCGTTGGTGCTTTCCACCAGCCAGGCCACGACGGTCGGAGTCAGACCGGCGATCAGCACCGAAACGTTGAAGGCACTGGCCAGGGCGCTGTAGCGGATATGGGTGGGAAACATCGCCGGCAGTGTCGAGGCCATCACGCCGATGAAGAAATTGAGCAGCACCGCGAGAATCAGCAAGCCGCAGAAGATCAGGCCGATACTGCCGCTGTTGATCAGCATGAACGCCGGGATGGCAAAGATGAACAGGCCGATACTGCCGACCACGATGAAGGGTTTGCGGCCGATCTTGTCGCTGATGAAACCGATCATTGGCTGCACGAAAAGCATGCCGACCATGATCGCGATGATGATCAGTACGCCGTGGTTTTCACTGTAATGCAGGTTGTGCGTCAGGTAACTCGGCATGTAGGTGAGCAGCATGTAATAGGTGACGTTGGTCGCCGCGACCACGCCGATGCAGGTCATCAGGCTGCGCCAGTGTTTGGTCGCGACTTCCTTGAACGACACTTTCGGGCCACCGGCGAGGCCTTCGCGGTCGCCTTGTTCGAGTTTTTCCACGTGCTGCTGGAACGCCGGGGTCTCCTCGAGGGCGTGACGCAGATACAGGCCGATCATGCCCAGCGGCAGGGCGAGGAAGAACGGAATCCGCCAGCCCCATTCTTCGAAGCGCTGTTCACCGAGAATCGTCGAAATCACCACCACCACGCCGGCGCCGAAGACAAAACCGGCGATCGAGCCGAAGTCCAGCCAGCTCCCGAGGAAACCGCGCTTGCGGTCCGGGGCGTATTCAGCGACGAAGATCGAGGCACCGGTGTATTCGCCACCGACTGAGAAACCCTGAGCCATTTTCGCCAGCAACAGCAGGATCGGCGCCCAGATGCCGATTGAGGCATAGGACGGAATCAGACCGATGGCGAAGGTGCTCAGGGACATGATGACGATGGTCGCGGCAAGGACTTTCTGCCGCCCGTATTTGTCGCCGAGTGCACCGAAGAACAGCCCGCCAAGCGGACGAATCAGGAACGGCACGGAGAACGTCGCCAGCGCGGCGATCATTTGCACGCCGGGATCGGCGCCGGGGAAGAAGACCTTGCCGAGCACATAGGCGACAAAGCCGTAAACGCCAAAGTCGAACCATTCCATGGCGTTGCCCAGTGCGGCGGCGGTGATCGCCTTGCGCATCTTGGCGTCGTCGACAATGGTGATGTCTTTCAAACCGATCGGTTTGACAGTGTTCTTGCGTGATTTCATTGCGCTGTTCCCGCTCGCTGATCCAGATTACCGCTGCGATGCCATCTCCATGATGGCGCCGGCTCTTCAGGCTCAGATACATGCAGACACGAAATAATTCACCGATGGCAGGAATTAATTTCCCGCCCGACGCAAGCCCGCTGTATGCCCTGTGGTAGCAAGCCCGCTCCCACAGTGGCTTGGTGTTGGGCGGGGATTTAATGCACGCCGCCAAGCCCTGTGGGAGTGGGCTTGCCCACGAAGGCGGCATTACATCCAACATCGCAGTCGCCTGACCCGACGCTTTCGCGAGCAAGCCCGCTCCCACAATTGCAGCGGCGAATCCAATTCTCCTGCCTGACCCAAATCCCTTGTGGGAGTGGGCTTGCTCACGAAGGCGGCAGCACATCCAACATCGCAGTCGCCTGACCCAGCGCTTTCGCGAGCAGGCTCGCTCCCACACTGGCTTGGTGTTGGGCGGGGATTTAATGCACACCGCCGAGCCCTGTGGGAGTGGGCTTGCTCACGAAGGCGGCAGCACATCCAACATCGCAGTCGCCTGACCCAGCGCTTTCGCGAGCAGGCTCGCTCCCACAGTGGTTCGGTGTTGGGCGGGCTTTAATGCACACCGCCGAGCCCTGTGGGAGTGGGCTTGCCCACGAAGGCGGCGGCACATCCAACATCGCAGTCGCCTGACCCGACGCTTTCGCGAGCAAGCCCGCTCCCACAGTGGTTTAGTGTTGTGCCAGGATTTAATGCACGCCTCCGAGCCCTGTGGGAGTGGGCTTGCCCACGAAGGCGGCAGCACATCCAACATCGCAGTCGCCTGACTCGGCGCTTTCGCGAGCAGGCTCGCTCCCACAGTGGCTTGGTGTTGGGCGGGGATTTAATGCACACCGCCGAGTCCTGTGGGAGTGGGCTTGCCCACGAAGGCGGCGGCACATCCGACATCGCAGTCGCCTGCCCCGACGCTTTCGCGAGCAAGCCCGCTCCCACAATTGCAGCGGCGAATCCAATTCTCCTGCCTGACCCAAATCCCCTGTGGGAGTGGGCTTGCCCTCGAAGGCGGCGGCACATTCACTACAACTCTTAAAGCGCAGCCTTGACCTGCAAGCCCACCACCAGCGCATTGTCGATGTCCTGGCCGGAAAACGCGCCCGGTTCGATGATGTATTGCAGGTTCGGCCGCAGGGTCAGCCATGGGGTGGCCTGGTAGCCGTAGCCCAATTCAATCAACTGCTCGGCGCTGTCCAGATTCGGGTACGCGCCACCGCTGGCCAGCGCGGCATCCTGCTGTACATCGCGGCTGCGCGGGTTCGGCACGGCGCGGCCATAGCCCAGCGCCAGGGTGTCACGCGGGCGGCCTTCGAACGGTTTGTACAAAACCACGCCAGTGCCGTACCACTTGCTGAACGGCGAAGCCGCTTCACTGGCCGCCGAATACTGACCGAACGCATGCAGACTGCGGCCTTCGGAGGTCGGCGAGCGCCACACCGCCCGATCGATCAGCAGATAATGCCCACCACGACCTGAGACTTCATCGTCACTGCCAATGCGCTTTACGTCGGAGCTGTCGTAGTAATAGCCGACCTTGTACTCGCCCGGCAGCTCGCCGGCGTGCTTGTACACCAGCTCGATCGGGACGACAGTGCCGGTGGTGTGCTTCGGCCCCAGATGCCAGGCGCGGCTGGAATTGCCATTGCTCTCGGGGTCGACGTTGAACGCCGCCACACGCAATTGCCAGGACGGCGACAAATCGTATTTGACCCGCACGCCCAGACGCGCGTTGGGGTAGTTGGTCCAGCCGCTGCCGCCGGACATGTTCAGCGGGTGCCCACAGAAGCCGGCGTTCATGAAGTTGCACAGAATGCCGCTGTCGAGGCCACCGAGGTCGTTGCCCATCGCCATGTAGCCGAGCTTCACATTGAGCGCCGGGGTGAACAGGCTGCGCTCGTAACTCAGTTCAGTCAGGCGCGTGTACAGACCGCCGTAGTTTTCCTGAATCGGCAAGCGGTTGCCGACCAGATCTTCCGAAGCGCTGTTGCCACGACGGTCGTTGATGGTCAGCTGCACCTTGCCGGCATTGTCGACGCCATAAATCTTGCTCAGATCAAACTGCACGCCGAGCTTGATGTTCTGCGAGTAGCGCGCCGAACGGTGCAGGCCGCCGTCGGCGTTGTAAGCAGTTTCGCCGCTGTAATCGCCAGTGAACTTGATGCCGTCTTCATCGAGTTGATGACGCAAGCCGCCCCAGTCACCGGTGAGGGTGCTGCGGGTCAGCAGATCGGAATCGCTGGTGGCCAGCGCTGGGAGGGCAGTGGTGCAGCTCAGACCCAGCAACAGGCCAGTGGAAAGCTTGGTACGAGAAAAGCGAACAGCCGATGACATGTGAATCCTTCCTGCTGAAATCTTTAACGCAATAAAACGGCGACGCGGTGCTTTGGGGCACCGCGCGCTTGGAGGAGGTTGGTCGTGCAGCAGCGAGTTACGGCAGGGCGTAGGCCATTACGTAATCGCCACGATCGGTCGACTGGCGTGCGCCGCCAGCGGTGACGACGATGTACTGCTTGCCGGTCTTCGGCGAAACGTACGTCATCGGGCCGCCCTGGCTGCCGACCGGCAGACGGGCTTTCCAGACTTCTTCGCCATTGCCGCTGTTGAAGGCGCGCAGGTAGAAGTCCTGGGTGCCGGCAATGAAGATCAGGCCGCCCTGGGTCGACAGGGTGCCGCCGAGGGTTGGCAGACCGATCTTGATCGGCAGGTGCATGCGGATGCCCAGTGGACCGGTGTCTTCAACGGTGCCGACCGGAACCTGCCACGCGACTTTCTGGGTCTTCATGTCGATCGCGGTCAAAGTGCCGAACGGAGGCGCCTGGCACGGAATGCCGGCCACCGACAGGAAGCGGTTCTTGTTCACCGCGTACGGCGTGCCTTTGAGCGGCACAGCGCCCATGCCGGTGTTCAGCGCTTCGCCACCGCCAGCGGCCTGGCCTTTGTTCTGCGACGGGATCATCTGGATCCACAGACCCAGGCGCATGTCGTTGACGAAGATGAAACCGTGCACCGGGTCAGTGGAGATGCTGCCCCAGTTCATGCCGCCCAGCGAACCCGGGAAGCTCAGCGATTTGTCAGTACCCGGTGCGGTGTACAGGCCGTCGTAGCGCATGCTCTTGAAGTCGATGCGGCAGAGCAACTGGTCGTACGGCGTGGCGCCCCACATGTCCGATTCGGTCAGGTGCTGCGCGCCGATCTGCGGCATGCCCACGGATTTCGGCTGGGTCGGCGAGTACGGCTCGTTGGGGATGTTCGCGGCTTTCACCGGTACTTCTTTGACTTCGGTCAGTGGCTTGCCCGTGGCGCGGTCGAGCACATAGATCTGCCCGGCCTTGGTGCCGATGACCAGCGCCGGAACGCTTTGGCCGTCCTTGTCGAAGTCGATCAGGCTCGGCTGCATCGGCAGGTCGAAGTCCCACAGATCGTTGTGCACGGTCTGGAACACCCAGCGTTCTTCACCCGTGCTGGCGTCCAGCGCGAGGATCGAGGCGCCGTACTTGTGGTCCAGTTCGCTGCGCTCAACTCCATAAATGTCGGTGGACGAGCTGCCCATCGGCAGGAACACCGTGTTGGTCGCCGCGTCGTAGGACATCGGCGCCCAGCTGTTCGGCGTGCTGCGCACGTAGGTTTTGCCGTCGGCCGGCGCGTTGCGGTCCTGCGGGTTGCCCGGGTCGAACGCCCAGCGCATGGCGCCGGTGATCACGTCAAAACCGCGAATCACACCGCCCGGCATGTCGCTCTGCACGTTGTCGGCAACACGACCGCCAACCACTACGGTGGTGCCAGCCATCAATGGCGCGGACGACAACTGATAGTAGCTGTCCGGAACATCACCCAGACCGGCCTTCAGATCGACCTGGCCGTTGTTGCCGAAACCCTGGCAGAACTCGCCAGTGTCAGCGTCGACCGCGATCAGGCGAGCATCGATGGTATTGGTCAGCAGACGACGCTGGCAGTTGGCAGCCGGCGCCGGTTTGGCTTCGATGATCGAAGAGTTGCTCGGCTGAGCGATGGTCGCGGTGGCGTCGAAATAGGCCATGCCACGGCAGCGCTGCCAGACTTTCGATTGCGCGTTGATCGCATTCTTCCAAAGCTCTTTGCCGGTGTCGGCATCAAGGGCGATCAGGTTGTTGTGTGGGGTGCAGATGAATACTTTGTTGCCGACCTGCAGCGGGGTGAGCTGGTCTTCGGCGCCGTTGCCATCGCTCTCGGCGACGTCCCCGGTGTGGTAGGTCCACGCGACTTTCAACTTGTCGACGTTGTTGCGGTTGATCTGGTCGAGCGCGGCGAAGCGGCTGCCACCTTCGGTGTTGCCGTAGTGCGCCCAGTCTTTCTGCGCCTTGGCCGGCTCGACCGGAGTCAGGCCCGGGCCAGTGCCAGTCGCGGCAACCGTCGGGTGAGCGACGAACATGTTGCCCGCCGCAACGGCAACACCGACCGCCAACACAGCGGCCACGGCATACGCGCCACGACCGGCCACGCGGCCATTGGCTCGCGCCAGCAGCGGGTAGACCAGAGCGACGACCATACCGATCGCGCTGAACATGAACAGCCGCGAGAACACCGGCCAGAACACCAGCCCGGCGTCAGCCACGGCCCAGATCGCGGTGGCCACGAGAAATGCGCCGAACAGCCAGGCGCCCGCAGTTTTCTTCAGTGCGATCAGCACGCCGGAAACGGTCATTGCCAGACCGCCGATCAGGAAGTACCAGGAACCGCCCAGGCTGACCAGCTTCACACCGCCGGCTGCGAGCGCCAGGCCGAGCAGGGCGATGATCACGCCAAGGCCGACCAGAATGAACGTTGAAACGCCTGAGACGCGTTGACTATGGTTCACATTGAAAGTCCCGTTTGAATGAAGCGCGGGATTATAGCGGTAACTAACCATTCAGTTAACCGCAGTTTTGCCATGAAAACGTGCACTTGTGTGAATCAAGCGTGGTGCAGGTTGGGCAAAATGCAAGGCGAGACGGTTTTCTCAAGGCTCGAGCAGCAGCGGTCGCCATTCGATCAGGGGTGGTTTTTGCGGCTGAGGTTCTTCCAACGGCGGTGGATCGAATTCAGGTGCCGGGGGCAGTTGTTGATCGTCCTCTGGCATTTATTGCGAAGCCTGATCAACGGTGATCGCCACCTTGCCCTTGGCCCGGCCCTGTTCGACATAGTTCAAGGCGTCAGCTATCTGATCGAACGGGAAGGTGCGATCGATCACGGGTTTGATCACCCCGGCCTCAATCAACGCAGTGATTTTTTGCAACTGAACGCCATCGGCACGCATAAACAGAAACGAATAACCCACCCCGTGTTTGCGTGCTTTACGGCGAATGCCGCTGCTGAGCAGGCGCATGACCAGCCCAAGTGGCCAAGACAAGCCCTGCTCCTGAGCGAACTGCGCAGTCGGCGGCCCGGACAGGGAAATCAGTTGCCCACCCGGTTTCAACACCTTCAGCGATTTCTCCAGTACGTCGCCGCTGAGGCTGTTGAGCACCACGTCGTAGTCGCGCAGCTCAATGGCAAAATCCTGCTGCTTGTAATCGATCACCAGATCAGCGCCCAGCGCCTTGACCCACTCGACATTCGCCGTGCTGGTAGTGGTCGCAACAAAAGCGCCAAGGTGTTTGGCCAGTTGAATGGCGAGCGTGCCGACGCCACCGGAGCCGGCGTGTATCAGCACTTTATGACCTTTTTGCAGCCCGGCGACTTCGACCAGTGCCTGCCACGCGGTCAACGCCACCAGCGGCATGCAAGCCGCCTCGGTCATAGCGAGATTGCCGGGTTTTAACGCGACCGCTTGTTCGTCGACGGCGATGCGTTCGGCAAACGTGCCGATCCTGTTTTCAGGCGCCCGCGCATAAACCTCATCGCCCGGCTTGAAACGCTTGACCGCCGTACCGGTGCTAATCACCACGCCGGCGACATCGTTGCCCAATATCAAAGGCATTTGATAAGGCAGGATCATCTTGAATTCGCCGCTGCGAATCTTCAGATCCAGCGGGTTGACGCTGCTGGCGTGGACCTTGATCAACACGTCGTGCGCGCCAACCTGCGGTTCCGGGACGTCGCCAATCCGGCCGTTCTGCTTGCCGTAGCGCTCGATGAAAAATGCCTTCATTGCGGATGCTCTTGTCGGTAGGAACCCGCCGGCACAGCGGCGGGTGTGGACGAGGTCAGGCCTGAGTCAGATAACGTTGCGCAACAGCCGACTGGCGAATCTGCCCCAACAGACCTTGCCGCGCGGTTTGCAGTGCATCCCAGCGCTCGCCTTCATGCAGCGGCGGGATGGTCACGACTTCGCGACGATCGAAACCGACCAGAGCGGCATCGACCATGTCGCCGACTTCCATGATGTCGCTGAGGGTGTTGATGTCGATGCCGGCGCGGTCCCAGATTTCCGTGCGGGTCGCGGCGGGCAGTACCGCTTGCACGTACACGCCCTGTGGCGACAGTTCCAGGCTCAAGCCCTGGGAGAGGAACAGCACGAACGCCTTGGTCGCGCCATACACCGACATGCCGAACTCCGGCGCCAGGCCCACCACCGAGCCGATATTGATGATCGCGCCGTCGCCGGCCTTGGCCAGACGCGGTGCGATAGCACTGGCCAGACGCACCAGCGCCGTGGTGTTGAGCGCGACCAGTTGCGCCACGCTGTCGGTGCTCTGCTCGATGAAGGTACCGGACTGCGCGGCGCCGGCATTGTTGACGAGGATACCGATGCGCGCGTCGTCACGCAGACGCGCCTCGACGCTTTGCAGATCGCTGAGACGGGTCAGGTCAGCTTGCAGCACCTCAACATTGACGTTGTGTTCAGCGCGCAAACCGGCGGCAAGGGTGTCCAGACGCGCCTGGTCACGGGCGACCAGCACCAGATCGTGCCCGCGTTGGGCGAAACGTGCGGCGTAGACCGCGCCGATGCCGGAGGAGGCACCAGTGATCAGAACAGTAGGGCGAGTAGTCATGGTGTGGGCTCTTTTTCAGTAAATGACTGATTGCGGGCTTTTAGGATGATGACCGAAATCTAAACTGTCAACAGTTTTGATTATGGCCAACATCTATGTATCATCGGCCCATGATTTTTCAGCGCTGGAGGTATTCAACATGCGCGTATCCAAGGCTCAGGCTCAGGCCAATCGCGAGCACATTGTCGAAACCGCTTCGTTGATGTTCCGCGAGCGCGGCTATGACGGGGTCGGCGTGGCCGACCTGATGGCGGCCGCCGGTTTTACTCACGGTGGTTTCTACAAACACTTCGGTTCCAAGGCCGACCTGATGGCCGAAGCCTCGGCCAATAGCCTGGCGCAATCGACGGCCGCCGCCGAAAGCATGAGCGTGCAGGATTTCATCGATGTGTACGTGTCGCGCGACCATCGCGACGGCCGTTCCACCGGTTGCACCATGGCGGCGCTGTGCGGCGATGCGGCGAGACAGTCGGGTGATGTGAAAGCGGCGTTCGCTGAAGGCATCGAGCGCACGTTGCAGACGCTCGGCGAGAAATACCCGACGGCAGCGGATGCACCGCAAGGTGAGTGCAGAACCCGGATGATCGACCTGCTGGCCCGTGCGGTCGGGGCGATCATGCTGTCGCGAGCCTGCCCGGACGACTCGGCGCTGGCCGATGAGATTCTGGCGGTGTGTCACGCTGAAATGACCGCATCGTTGCCGGCCATCGAAGAGGCTGAAAAAACCACGCAAGACAGCTGAATCGATCAGCGTCAGCGCTGCAGGGCCCTGTCAAGTGCCGCCAGCAGATCCTCTTCCTCGAAGGGCTTGCACAGGCACTCGAACGCCTGGTAATGCCCGGTTTCGGCCAGCGCTGCCTCGTCCCAATGGGCGGACATGCAGATCACCGGAATCTGTCGCGGCAGCTCGCGCATGACATCGATGCCGGACAGGCCGGGCATGCGCAGGTCCAGCAGCAGGCAGGCGATCTCGGCAAAGTCGCCTTCGGCGAGAAACGCTTCGCCACTGGCAAACACCTGCGCCCGGTAGCCGACCGAACGCAGCAGGTTCGACAGGCTTTTACGCACGGATGCGTCGTCATCGACGATGCAGACGATCGTCGCTCGGTTGCTTTCGGCCGCCGTCGGGCGACCCGCCTGGCCGCTCACGACAGGCTCGATGGGCCAGGCGAAGGCGCAGCGCTGATCAGTCCGTAGAGTTCGACAAGGTTGACCAGCGAGCGGGTCTGCATCTTCGCCATGATGTGTTTGCGATGAACCTTTGCGGTCACTTCACTGGTGCCCAATTGATTGGCGATCTGCTTGTTCGACAGACCGCCGACGATCAGTGGCAGCACCTCGCGCTCTCGCGGCGTCAGTTGCGCTGCCAATTGCCGCACGTGCCTGACCCGTTGCCATTGATTGAACGCGGTCGCCGCGTGTTGACGGGTGCTGCGCAGAATGCCGAGCAGTTCATCGTCATTGAATGGCTTGGTCAGGAACTCCACCGCGCCGGCTTTCATCGCCTGCACCGACATCGGAATCGTGCCGTGGCCGGTCATGAAAATCACCGGCCACGGCTGGCCGCGCTCGTTCAGCGCCGCCTGCAATTGCAGTCCTGTGGTTTCGGGCAGGCTGACGTCGAGCAGCAGGCACGCCGGGCCGCTGCCGATGTCGGCGCCGAGCAGTTCTTCGGCCGACTGGAAGATCCGGTGTTCGATGCCTTCGGCGCGCAACAAGCGGCTCAGCGCGGTGCGCACGCAGGCCTCATCGTCAACAATGAATACCGGCACCGATTGCGCATCGACCGACGGTGGCTGCGCCGCAATCGGCGCCGAGGCCAGGGCGTTGAACATCGGCAATTTGGGTTCGCGGTCTTTCAATAATCGGTAACCTCGACGGGGAACCGTCTGGATGATTTCTTTTTCCCCGAGCAGTTTGCGCAGCGAGGAAATCTGCACTTGCAGATTGTTCTCTTCGACGACGATGTCCGGCCACACCTGATTGATCAGCTCATCTTTGCTGACGATGCGTCCATCGGCCTGCATCAGTACCGAGAGTATTTCGAACGCCCGCCCACCCACGCGCAAGGGACGGCCATCGAGAAAGGCTTCGCGCCGTTCCAGGGAAATCGTGGCTTGGCCAAGTCGGATCATGCAGGCCTCTGCGTCGCGGTGAGAAGGACAGGGCGTGGGCGCCGGGTTATCAGGCTCGTACGCTAGGGGACGGCTTGCCATAAAGCAATTATCCCGAGGGATAAGACGCCGCGCTTTGATAGCGCGAAAATTGCGGCGCGAGGCTCTGGACGGCCATCATGAGGCCGCAGACGGACATCAGCGCAGTGGCTGGTCCTTTGGCAAAAAAACGCTGCGTATACTGCGCCACCAGCCTGAATCCCATTGCCAGCGGTGAATGTGTATGCCCGGCCAGCCATCCTCATCTGCAATGTCCCGCACGGCCGATGCGTCGATGCTCGATGAAACATGGCTGGAAAGTTGCCGTTTCAACCTGCTGCGCCGCGACCATGAGCTGACCTGGTTCAGCCTTGAAGATAGCCGCTCGGGCCAGACCTGGTTCGCCGTGCGCGCACCGATTCAGCGCCCGGCGCTGTGCCAGCGGCTGGAGCGTGATTTTCATTTACGACTGCCTTCGCAGTGGGTGATCAACCCGCTCGCGCTACTTCGTTCGGCGGACGGGCCGGTGCTGATCTATCCGCAATGGGGCGCGCCGCTCGCTGGCCTGATCGACGCCACCGGCTTACCGCTCGGGCGCGTGCTGAATATTGCCGTCGCCGCTGCCAATGCGCTGGCCCACTCTCGGCATCCCGAAACACCGCAAAACCCCGTGGGAGCGAGCCTGCTCGCGAAAGCGCCATTCCAGCCGACATCACCATTGACTGACACACCGCTTTCGCGAGCAGACTCGCTCCCACACGGATCGCTGTTGCCGTGGCATCTGCTGGTCGGCGCCGACGACAGCGTCAGGCTTATGGGCTTTCACACCCACGAGCAGGAAACCCCGGCGACTGAACTGCCGAGCCTGGAACACTGGCCTTATCTGGCGCCGGAACAGCTACAGCGCGACGGCGTCGATTCCGATGAGCGCAGCGACGTATATACGCTGTCGGCAATCATCTACGAGGCGCTGACCGGGCGCCCACCGCTGATCGCTCGCGACGCCTGGCAATGGTTGCATGTGCACGCCGCCGTCCAGCCATTGTCGCCGGCGCAATACATTCCCGACCTGCCGCAAGGCATTTGTCATGTGCTGCTCAAGGGCCTGGCCAAGGAGCCGGACGCGCGCTATCAAAGCATCGAATCGCTGGCCGCCGATCTGACCTGGTGCCTGCGTCAATGGCAGAAAAAAGGCCAGATCGAAGCGTTCCGCCTCGGTGCTTTCGATGCTCGCGCAACGGCCACGCGCGGCGAGCTGCTGTTTGGTCGTGATGACGAACGTCAGCAACTGCTTGAACAGATTCAGCGCGTGCGCAGCGACGGCATCGCTCGCGTGCTGCTGGTTGGCGGCGCACCGGGAGCGGGAAAATCGACGCTGATCCAGCAGGTCCTGCGCTCACAAGCTCCCGGTTATTGGGCCAGCGGCAAGATCGAACTGCTAAACAATGACCGCCCCTTCGCGCCGCTGGCGCAGATTTTTCAGTCTCTGATCAGCCAAGTGTTGACCAAGCCCGCGCTGGCCTTGCAGGCCTTGGCCGAGCAACTGCGCGAAACCCTCAAGGGCCGTGGCCGCTTGCTGCTGGACCTGGCGCCGGAAGCCGAGCTGCTGATCGGCGCCACCGCCGAATTGCCGAACATGCCGGCGCGGCATGCCCTCGACCGGGTCAATCGGACGTTGCTCGATGCGCTCGAAGTCTTTGCGCAACCGGGGCATCCGCTGCTGCTGTTTATCGACGACTTGCAGTGGGCTGACGACTCGACTCAGGCGTTTCTCAAAGCCTTCATCGCCCGACCGACGCGGCATTTGCTGCTAGTTCTGGCGTATCGCGAGGGCGAGTTGACGCAGCATCCGGGCGGCTGGCTCGATGACATGCGCAGAGCACCCGCGCTGCCAGTCAGTGACCTTGGATTAGGGCCGCTATCGGTACAGGCCGTCGCGCAACTGATGGCGGTCGAACTCGATGCTGACGTCGACAACCTCGAGGCGCTGGCCCGCGTCGTGCACTTTAAGACCGCCGGCAATCCGTTGTTCGTCAGCCAGGTGGCCCGCGCGCTGGTGGATGAGCGTCTGCTGCATTTCGAGGGGACGACGCGGCGCTGGGTGTGGGATCAGGCCGAGGTAAACGGCCATCGCTACGCCGACAACGTTGCCGAATTGATGGTGCAACGCTTGCAGCGCCTGCCGGCCAGTGCGCGCGAAGTGTTGCGTACAGCGGGTTACATCGGTGGTCGCTGTGAGAAAGTGCTGTTGCAGCGATTGCTGGCAGACGATCCGGCGCAATTGCTGCGTGACGTGGATTATCTGGTCAGCGCCGGATTTCTCCTGCGCGAGCCGGGCCAACTGGTGTTTCCCCACGATCGAGTGCTGGAAGCCGCCGCTGCACTCACGGCGCCCGCCGGGCGTGCCGCCGAACATGCGCGCATCGCTGCCGCCATGCTCGAACTATGCGGCGGGCAACCGCATGCGAAGGTGTTCGATATTGCCAGTCAGATTCAGCGCAGCGACGGCCATGCGCTTTCAGAACCTCGACGCACCGAATTCATCCAATTATTGGTCGAAGCCGCCGAGCGCGCCCGCGATAGCGCCGCTGTCGAGCAGGCCGTGGATTATCTGCGCAGCGCCGAGGTGTTACTCGGCGACAACGGCTGGGCGCAGCAGTACCCGCAGGCCTTCGCTGCGCGTTGGCTGGCAGCCGAATGCGCAATGTTGCTGGCGGATCTGCCCGGCGCGCAACAGCGCCTCGACGACTGCCTGGAATACGCCAATACCGCGCTGGACCGCGCAAAAACCTATCGCCTGCGCGCCAGCCTGCACACCTTGCACTCCGATTATCACGGTGCGATCAGCGAAGCGCTGGACGGCCTTGCCTTGCTCGAAATCGAGCTGCAGCGACAACCATCGCCCGCGCAACTGGGCGAAGCCTTCGAGCGGGTTCGGCAACTGGTCGGCGCGCGACGGATCGCTGAACTGACGGCATTGCCCAAGGCCAACGATCCGCGAATCGAAGTGGCTATGGAGTTGCTGAGCACGCTGATCGCCTCGTTTTTCGTGCAGGACGATATCGCTTTCCTGCACTTGGCGAAGATGGTCGAACTGACCCTCTTGCACGGCACCACACCCAGCAGCGGCTACGGTTTTGCCTGGTATGGCGTGATGATCGCCGACCGTTATGGCGAATATCTGGACGGTGTCGCTTTCGCCGAACTGGCGCTCGATCTGACCGACCTGCACGGCTACGAAGCCGGACGCACCGGCACGCTGGTGGCGCTGGATCAGGTCAGCCCGTGGACCAAACCGATGGCCTACGCCCGGCAGAAAGCTTTCGCAGCGTTCGAGTGCGGTCAGGCTGGCGGTGATCTCGGCATGTCGTGTTACGCCTGCAATCACATCGGTTCCGATCTGCTATTCATGGGCGAGCCGCTGCAAAAGGTGTTGAACGAGCTCGACGTCGGCCTGAGTTGGGTGCGACAGTTTCACTACATCGACATCGAGCGCATTTTGTTGGCGCAACAGGCGTTTGCCAGTGATTTGCGCAGTGGGTGCGAGCCACGTTCGATCGCAGAGCTGGATGCTGTGGAACATGACCGGTTCGGCCCGCTGGATCGCGATCGCGTTTCACAGCCGACACTGTTCTGGATGTGGTTGTACTCAGGCATGTCGGCGTTCTACTTCGGCGATGTGCGTTATGCCCTACGCCGTTTCGAAGAGGCCGAGGCGTTGACGTGGTCGCTGCCGGCGCACATCGATCTGGCCCATTACTACCTGTTCTACAGCCTGGCGCTGGCCAGTCCAGAGGCGCCGGGCTCTGTTGTCGAAAAACTGCAGAAACTGGAACAGCAACGTCAGCGTTTCCTGCCATGGGTCGAACTCAATCCGTCGACTTTCAGCAACCAGCTGCTGTTGATTGAAGGCGCGATGGCCCGCGTGCGCGGCGAAGGGCTGGTCGCCATTCGCTGCTTCGACCAGGCGCAAATCGCGGCGGCCGCTGCCGGGTTTATTCATCAACAGGCGCTGGCCCATGAACAACTGGCCGAGGTCTGCCTGGCCAACGGCCTGGTCTCCGGCACGCATCATCACCTGCGTGTTGCGCGCGACTGCTATGTGCTGTGGGGCGCTGAAGCCAAGGCGCACCAGCTCGAAGCGCAGCATCCGTTTCTCGCCCACGAGCATTCCCTGGAAGCGGGAACGCCGGTGACGCGGGTGCGCCTTGATCTGGAAGTCGGCATCGAAGCAGCGCGCGCGGTCTCGCAAGAGGTATTGCTCGATCGGTTGGTGGAAACCTTGATGAATCACTTGATGATTCAGGCCGGGGCCGATCGGGGTGCGCTGCTGTTGGTCACCGACGGTGAGTTGCAACTGGCTGCCGCCGCCCACGTCGAGGCGGGCAACGTGCGGGTCAGTCAGGACAACGAGCGTGCGCTTGAGCAGCTCGCGCCGCTTTCGGTGCTCAATTCGACCATGCGCACGCGCGCGCCGCTGGTGCTCGACGATGCCCGCGTCGACTGCCCGCAAGCCTACAGCGCCGACCTGTGCGAGCGGCAGACGCGCTCGCTGATGTGTCTGCCGTTACTCAAGCAAGGCGCGCTGATCGGTCTGGTGTATCTGGAAAACAGCCTGGTACCGAAGCTGTTCAGCGCCGAACGCCTGACCATGCTGGAAATTCTCGCCTCGCAGGCAGCGGTGTCGCTGCAGACCGCGCGGCTGTATGCGCAACTGGTCGAAGACAACCGCTTGCGCGCACAGATGGAAGCCGACTTGCGCAGTTCGCGCGCGGAACTGGCGCGCAACTCGCACCTGAAAATGATGGGCGAACTGTCGGCCTCGATCGCCCATGAAATCAGCCAGCCGCTGCTGGGCATTTCATCGAACGCCTCGGCCAGTTTGCGCTGGCTCAAGCGCGACACGCCGGACCTCGACGAAGCGATTCAGGGGCTAGAGGACATCCGCTCCGACAGCGCCCGGGCCACCGAGATTGTCCAGGCCTTGCGCGCTTTGGCCAAGCAGGCGCCGCTGCAGCGGCTACCGGTATCGATTGACGCTTTGATCGGTGAGGTCGTGCAACTGACAGCGAGCGATTTGCACAATCGCCGGGTGAGCTTGCACACGGAACTCAACGCAGCTGACCCGGTGCCGGGGGATCGGGTGCAGATTCAGCAGGTGATTTACAACCTGATCGTCAACGCACTCGAGGCGATGGCTGGGCAGGGCGCGATTGACGGGCGCTTGGTGATCGAGTCGACGATCAGCGATGGCCAGGTCTGCGTGGCTTTTCAGGACAACGGGCCGGGGATCGCCGAGCATCAGCGTGAAGAAATTTTCGATGCGTTCTTCACTACCAAGGGCAGCGGCATGGGCATGGGCCTGGCGATTTGCCGAACGGTGATAGGCGCCCATGGCGGGACGTTGCGGGTGGAGGACAGCGAGGAGGGCGCGCGGATCTGTTTCAGACTGCCGCTTGCGCCGGACGCCAGGATCAAAAACTTCTGACTTATAGCTGAGAGATGTCTGGCAGACCGGGTAAAAAAAAGCCGCGCAAATCGCGGCCAAAAGGGAGGAGTGAACAGAATCCTTGGAAATCCGACTCAGGGTCGCAGTTCCGTCAGGCGCTTGCCCATCGTCGAATTCAGCAACCCATCGCTGAGCTGCCAGACATCCGCATCAACCACCGCTACCCGCGCCCGACACATCGCCTGCCGCCAGATCTTCGGCGGCATTCCCACCAAGCGCCCAAACGTGCGCGTGAAGTGTGAGTGATCGGAGAACCCGCATTCATAAACAATCTCGGTAATCGCCATCGAGGTCAGCAATAGCCCCTTGGCCTTGTCGATCTTCATCTTCAGCATCCATTCCTGCGGCGAACAGCCGGTGACGATCTTGAACGCCCGGGAAAAGTGGCTGCGTGAAAGATTGCAATGTTCGGCAATCTCGCTGACGCGCAGACTGCGGCTCAGATCGTGCAGCATGTAAGCCTTGGCGCGGCGTTCCTGCCAGCCGGACAGCGCGCCCAATGGGCGCGCGATCTGGCTGGAGTTGTCTGACTTCACCGATTGCGGGTTCATGGCGGCTCTCCTGATCGATGGGCAAAGTCTGGCCGCAGGCTTTATTTAAAGTCCTTAAACAAACCTTAAAAGTTATGAATCGCACGTCTCAGGCATGGAACGGATAATCGACGTAACCGCGCTGGTCGCCGCCGAAGAAACTGCTCGGATCCGGCGTGTTCAGTTCAAGCCCATCGTGCAGCCGACGCGGCAGATCCGGGTTGGCCAGGAATGGCCGGCCAAAGGCGATGATGTCGGCGCGGTCGGCGTTCAGCGCCTGTTCGGCGGATTCAGCGTCGTAACCGCCGGCGAGGATCAGCACGCCGTTCCAGGTCTGGCGCAACTGGGCGATGATCGCGTCCCAGCGCGGGTCGAAGTTTTCGTCCTTGACCGTGCCGACCATGGCCGGCTCGACCAGGTGCAGATACGCCAGATTCCACTGATTGAGCGCTTCGACCAGATAACCGAAGGTCGCTTCAGGCGTGTCATCACCCATTCCCATAAAGCGGCCCATCGGCGTCAGACGCACGCCGACGCGCTCGGCACCGACTTCATCAGCCACGGCGGCGACCACTTCGAGCAGAAAACGCGCACGATTCTCGACGCTGCCGCCATAGGCGTCATCACGCTGGTTGCTGTTGCTGTTGAGAAACTGATCGAGCAGATAACCGTTGCCAGCATGGATCTCCACGCCGTCCATACCTGCGTTCAACGCGTTGCGCGCGGCGCGGCGATAGTCTTCGACGATGTCGGCGATTTCGGCTGTTTCGAGGGCGCGCGGCACCGGCACATCACCCCAAACGCCATTGCCTTGTTCATCGACGATAAAGGTCTTGCCCGGCACTGGCAGGGCGCTCGGCGCCACCGGCAAACCGGCGTCAGGCTGGAAGCTGGGATGCGAGACCCGGCCGACGTGCCACAACTGCATGAAGATCAGGCCGTCAGCCGCGTGCACCGCCGTGCTGACTTCGCGCCAGGCCTGTACTTGTGCATCGGTGTAGATCCCCGGCGTCCATGCATAGCCCTGGCCTTGCTGAGAAATCTGCGTGGCCTCGGTGATGATCAGCGCGGCACTGGCGCGTTGGCGGTAGTACTCGGCGTTCATCGCGGTCGGCACGTCGCCCGGCTGGCCAGCGCGCGAGCGGGTCAGGGGCGCCATCGCTACGCGGTGGGCAAGGGTGTAAGGGCCGAGTGCGATGGGTTGGAACAGGCGACGGGTCATGGTTAGCTCCGGATTTCGATGAGTAGGGTTCAAGCGCGGCAGCCAGGTGCCACGCGCTGTGCAGGTAACTTAACCGGGGGTGGCGGGGCTGATAATCCGTGGCCGGCGCTACGCAGTTTTGCGCGCAACGCAACGGCACCCGCGCTCATCGCTGATGAGCGCGGGCGAGGTTCAGGCAGGTTGGCTGGAACGGGTCAGCGGCAGGTTCAGCCAGCGCCGGCCAGTGGCATTGCTGACCGCGTTGCCGAGGGCAGCAGCCATTGGCCCTTGGACGATTTCGGCTGCACCGAGGAAGGGTTCGCCCGGTTGATCGAGCAGGTGCACATCGACTTTTTTCGGCAATTGCGTGAAGCGCAGAATCGGATAGCCGCTCCAGTCATAGCTGCGAATGCCGCCGGCGTCGTAGGCGACTTGTTCGTAGAGCGTCCAGCTTGCCGACTGGACAATGCCGCCCTCGACCTGATTGCGCAGGCCATCGGGGCTGACGATCTGGCCGACGTCGACCGCCGTGACCACATGATCGATGCGAATCTCCCCGGTCTGCGGATGCACCCGCAGTTTCACCGCAAGGGCGCAGTAACCCATGATGTTTTTGTAGCGGGCGAAGGCGAAACCGATGCCCGCGCCGGGTTCGCTGCTCTTGTGGGGCCAGCCGATTTCATCACGCACGCGCTCGATCACGGCGCGGGCACGCGGATCGCGCAGATGGGCCAGGCGCAACGCCACGGGATCGAGTCCGGCCTTGATCGCCAACTCATCGATACCCGCCTCGATGGCGAAGATGTTGATGTGCGCTCCGAGCGAGCGCATCGCCGAAGTGCGGAACGGCATGGTGGTGACGAAGTTCATGTTGATCCGCGTCGCGCCCAGCTCGTACAGCGGCACCGCATTTCGATCGCCGTCACCTTCGGGCTGGGCAATCGGCACCGACGGCGCCGAAGCGAAGGGCTTGGCCAATAGACGTGCCGGCAGCAGGCGCCCGGCATTGACGATGCGTTCGTTGTGCGGGGTGGTCCACAGCTCGTAGTTCCAATCCTGCAGACGGCCCTGACTGAGGCTCGCATCGACTTCGGTAACCATCGCCGAACTGTACGGCTCCCAGAGATTTTCCTGCTCGCGCATCCATTGCACGCGCACCGGCGTGCCCGGCAGACGCATTGCGATCAGCGCGGCATCGGCGGCGGCATCATCGGCGCCGTTGTGGCCATAACAGCCCGAGCCCTCGGTATGAATGCAGCGCACGCGTTCCGGCGGCAGCCGCAGCATCTCGGCGATGCCGGCGCGCAATGGATAGACGCCCTGGGTGTGGGTCCACACCGTGAGCACGCCATCGTTGAGCCAGGCCACCGCACAGGACGGGCCGATCGAACCGTGCATCAAATATTGCTTGGTCACCCGCGCCTTGAAGCGCGTCTCGGTGGCGCCGCCGGGATTGCCGTTGTTGCTGATCGGATAGCGCTTGGAAGGCAACTGCTTGAGCAAATCGTGAATTCCGGCGGCTTCGGGAATCGCCTCGCCACCACTCCACTTGGCACTCTCGATGCCGCTGCGCATGGCCTTGATCGCTTGCCATTCATCACGGGCGACCACCGCCAGATAGTTGCCGTCGCGGATCACCTTGACCACACCGTTCAACGCTTCGATGGATGCCGTATCGAACGCCTGTAACCTGCAGCCGGGACGCGGCGGGCGAATCACCCGCGCATGCAGCATGCCGGGCAGGCGCATGTCCTGCACGAATGCCGCGCCGCCGCTGACCTTGGCCGGAATATCCAGACGCGGCAGGTTGTGGCCGATCAGTTTGAAGTCGGCCGCCGCCATCGCTGGTGATTGTGCTTTCGCATATTGGTGCACATCGACATGCTTGACCGCGTCGGCATACGCCATGCGTTGCCCGCCCGGGCCTTTGATCACGCCGTCGCGGGTGCTCAGTTGCGCAGCATCGACTTGCCAACTGCGCGCGGCGGCATCGACGAGCATTTCCCGCACCTGCGCAGCGGCGTTGTACAGCGCGGTACCGCTGTCGAAAATACTGTGGCTGCCGGCGGTGTAGCCTTCGTTGGGCGTCAGCGCGGTGTCGGCGGTGAGCAAATTGATCGCGCTGGCCGGCACCTGCAAACGCTCGGCAGCGATTTGCAGCAACGCGGTTTTCACTCCGGTGCCCAGTTCGACCTTGCCGGTGTACACGGTGATGCCGTCGGCCCCGATGCGAATCCACGCGTCCAGGTATGGGTTGGTGCGCAGGCTGCCCGGCAGATCGGGGGCCAGCACTACGGTGCCGAGGGTATCGACTTCGGTATCGGCCAAAACACGCCGCGCTACCGGCATCAGCGTGAAGGCCATGAGCAACGCGCCGCCACGCAGGAAGGCCCGGCGGCTGGGGTTCAATCCGTTTGCTGCGCTCATGTCAGGCTCCCGTTATGCCCGGCCACCTGCTTGATCGCCTCGATGATGCGCAAGTGCGTGCCGCAACGGCACAGATTGCCGGCCATGTGCTCACGAATGGTTTGCTCGTCCGGGTGCGGATCACGTTCGAGCAACGACTGCGCGCGCATCAGCATGCCGGCGATGCAGTAGCCGCACTGCGCGGCCTGCTTGTCGATGAACGCCGCTTGCAACGCGCCGGGTTTCTCAACGCTGCCGAGGCTTTCCACGGTACGGATCTTTTTCCCTTCAAGACCAGCGCAGGGCGTCAGGCACGCGAACACCGGCTGGTCGTCGACGATCACCGTGCACGCGCCGCACTGGCCCAGGCCGCAGCCGTACTTGGCGCCGTTGAGGTTCAAGTGGTTGCGCAGCGCATACAGCAGCGGCATGTCCGGTTCCAGCTGCAGCGCTTGGGCGCCTCCATTGACGGTGAGAGTGATCTGGCTCATTTCGTCTCCTGACGTAACGCTTCAATATTGGAAGAAAGGTCGGTCCATGGCTGCTCGGGGCGGGCTTGCTCGCGCAGATACGCGGCGAGGGCGCCGAGCTGGGCGTTGTCGAGGCTGGCGGCGAACGGCGGCATCATCGGGCCGGGTGCGCCGGGAGTGGCGGGCACACCTTCGAGCACGGTCTTGAGAAAGTTGCGCGAAGTGGCCGCTTGCAGCGCCGAGGTGCTTTGCAGGCCTGGGCGGCCGTCGATTTCGCGCATCGGCGCGGCGGGAGCGTGACATCCGGCGCAGGCGCTGCTGAAGAGCAGGGCGCCGCTGCTGTGATCCGCAGGATCGCTTGGCTTTTTCGGTGTGGTTTCGGTCACTGCCTGCGGGTTTTGCAGGCTTAGCAGGTAGTCGGCAATTGCCTCGGCTTCGCTGGCCGGCAAGCGCGCCAGGCTCAGGCTGACCGGGCGCATCGGGCCGGCGGGCGTGCCGTGGCCATCGACCACATCGGCGCGCAGATAGTTGACCAATTGCTCGCGATTCCATGGATTGGCGCGTTGGCCGAGGCCGACCAGGGCCGGCGCTTCCCAACCATCGACGCTGCCGCCTTGCAGGTATTGCGAGGATTTCTCCGCGCCGATCAGGTTCAGCGGTGAATGGCAGCCGGCGCAGTGGCCTGGGCCGTCGACCAGATAGCGTCCGCGATTCCACGCGGCGCTGTGTTCCGCTAGCGGGGTCAGCGGCTCGCCATGCAAAAACAGCAGGTTCCAGAACGACACCAGCGGGCGGATGTTCATCGGAAAGTTCATCTGGTTCTGCCTGGCGGGCGCATGTACGGCGGGGCCGCTCATCAAGTAGGCATAGGCGTCGGCGATGTCTTCGGAGCTCATGCGCCGGTAGTGCACGTAGGGAAAGGCCGGGTAGAGAAAGTGGCCGTCGCGGGCAATGCCTTCACGCATCGCCCGCTCGAAGGCCGGCAATGACCATTCGCCGATGCCGGTCTGCGCATCGGGGGTGATGTTGGTGCTGTACAGCGTGCCGAACGGCGTCACCAGCGGCAGGCCGCCAGCCAGGTATTCGCCGCCGGGGCGGGTATGGCACACCGCGCAGTCGCCGGCCTCGACCACCCGTGCGCCGCGTTGCAACTGCGCAGTATCGAATGACGTCGGGCGTTGGATTGGTGCGATCGCCGGGCGCCACATCAGTACGACGGCGACGATCAGGCCGATCACCGCGAGCACGGCGACGCTGATCCATAGGGTTCTGGATTTGAGCAGATGGCTGTTCATGGTCGGCAGAAAAACGAGGCGGGCAGTGGCAGGACGAGTGCAGTGCGGGTCATGGAAACGCTCCTTGTAGCAGCCGGGGAAGGGCGCCGATGCGGACGTCTGCGCCATGGCCAAAGCGTAGAGAAGACGCTTGCGGCGGAGAATCACCGGCCCGCGCAACAGCGCGTTGCGCCACAAGCAACGTTGCGCGCCACGCATCAGTGCGTTGCCAGTGGCACGGATTCTCGCTGCCGCCGCGCGACCGTAGCCTTGGCAGCACATTCCCGAACTCAACGAGGTGTCACCATGCTTACCGGCAACCCTGCCGTTGCGGCCCCGGCCGAACAGCCTGCTTCACTCTCCGGCCTGATGGTCGCGTTTCTGGCCTTCTGTTGCGGCGCGGTCGTCGCCAACCTGTATTACGCGCAGCCCATCGTCGAACTGATCGCGCCGCAGATCGGCCTGTCCAGCGCCAATGCCAGCCTGATCGTGTCACTGACCCAGTTTGGTTACGCGCTGGGCTTGTTGCTGCTGGTGCCGCTGGCCGACCTCATGGAAAACCGTCGTCTGGTGGTCGGTTTCACCCTCGCTGCGAGTGTGACGCTGCTGTGCGCTGGCCTGACTCATTCGCCGTCGTTGTTCCTGCTTTTGTCATTGCTGATCGGCCTGACCTCGGTGGCGGTGCAGATCCTCGTGCCACTGGCCGCGCATCTGGCGCCGGAAGCCAGCCGTGGCCGCGTCGTCGGCAATATCATGAGCGGCCTGTTACTGGGGATTCTGCTGTCGCGGCCGTTGTCGAGTCTGTTGGTCGAAGTGTTCGGCTGGCGCGGGGTGTTTTACAGCGCGGCGGCACTGATGGCGGTGATCGCGTTGGTTACCGCTGTGGCATTGCCGCGTCGGGTGCCGACGCACAAGGCCACTTATGTCGCGTTGATCGGTTCGGTGTTTGCCCTGGCGCGGCGCTTTCCTGTGTTGCGCCAGCGTTCGCTGTATCAGGGCTTGCTGTTCGCCAGTTTCAGCCTGTTCTGGACCCTCGCGCCGATTGAGCTGATGCGTCATCACGGCTTCAGCCAAGCGCAAGTGGCAATCTTCGCGCTGGTCGGTGCAGTGGGTGCCATTGCCGCGCCAATTGCCGGGCGTCTGGCCGACGCCGGACACGGTCGTCGCGGTACCTTGGTGGCGTTGCTGCTGGCGCCGCTGTCGCTGTTGCTCGCCGCGCTGCCGAGCAGTGGTTACGTGTGGCTGGTGGTGTGCGCGGTGCTGCTGGACTTTGCCGTGCAACTGAACATGGTGCTTGGCCAGCGCGAGGTCTACGCCCTCGACCCGCACAGCCGCGCCCGCCTCAATGCGGTGTACATGACCAGCATCTTCGTCGGCGGCGCCCTCGGCTCGCTGGTCGCCAGCCCGCTATACGAACACTTCGGCTGGAACCTCTCGGCCGTCGCCGTGGCGGTGTTGCCGGCGCTGGCGCTGGCGTTGTTCCTGGGGCGCAAGGCTGACCGCAGCTGAATTTCAAGAACGACACAAGCCCACTGTGGAAGGGGGCTTGCTCCCGAAAGCGGTGGGGCAGCCGCAGATTTTTCGACTGACGGGACGCCTTCGCGGGCAAGCCCGCTCCCACAGGGATTGTGGGTACACCGGGTGATCGCTGACCCACCTCAAAACCATTGTGGGAGGGGGCTTGCTCCCGAAAGCGGTGGGGTAGCGCGCATTTTTGTCGACTGACGGGACGCCTTCGCGGGCAAGCCCGCTCCCACAGGGATTGTGGGTACACCGGGTGATCGCTGACCCACCTCAAAACCATTGTGGGAGGGGGCTTGCTCCCGAAAGCGGTGGGGCAGCCGCAGATTTTTCGACTGACGGGACGCCTTCGCGGGCAAGCCCGCTCCCACAGGGATTGCGGGTACACCGGGTGATCGCTGACCCACCACAAACCCACTGTGGAAGGAGGCTTGCACCCGAAAGCGGTGGGGCAGCCGCAGACTTTTCGACTGACGGGGCGCCTTCGCGGGCAAGCCCGCTCCCACAGGGATTGTGGGTACATCGGGTGATTGCTGACCCACCACAAACCCATTGTGGGAGGGGGCTTGCTCCCGAACGCGGTGGGGCAGCCGCAGATTTTTCGACTGACGGGGTGCCTTCGCGGGCAAGCCCGCTCCCACAAAGTGAGGTCCTTCGAGATGGAATTGTTTACCGCGCCCGGCGCCCTCAAGCACGACGATACAAGACGTGTGGCGAGCGCTGATGCACAATCAGCGGCGTTCCCTCACCACCGGACCCCGCTTATGGACAAGTTGCTGGCCTTGAAGATGTTCGTTGAAACCGTGCGCTGCGGGGGCTATTCCTCGGCGGCACGCAAGCTTGGGATCTCGACGTCTTCGGTGACACGGCAAGTGGCGGGGCTGGAAAACGAGTTGGGCGCCAGCCTGCTCAATCGCACCACGCGCAACACCAGCGTAACCGTCGCCGGCCAGACCTATTTCGAGAAGGCCGTGGCGATTCTCGATGCCATCGACGAAGCCGACGCGGTGGTCGCCGATCGTGGCAGCGATGCCCAGGGTCGCTTGCGCATCAGCGTGCCGGTGGAGTTTGGCCGCAGGCTGATCGCGCCGCACCTGAGTCGCTTGCTCGAGCGCCATCCGGGGCTGGAGATCAGCCTGTCGCTGAGCGATCAGGTCAGCGATTTACTCAGCGAGCAGATAGACGTATCGGTGCGGCTCGGCTCGACGGTGGTCAGCGAAGACATCGTCAGCAAACGCGTCGGGCAGTTTCAGCGTTGGATCGTCGCCAGCCCGGATTATCTGGCGCGCAGCGGTGTGCTGGAGCACCCACGGGATCTGCTTGAGCACCAATGCCTGCGTTTCGATTACGGCGGCAGCCATCATCACTGGACCTTTCAGGGCGACGAAGAGCCGATCCAGCTCAACGTTCAGGGACGCCTGCAAAGCAACAACGCCGACATCCTTCGCGAAGCCGCGATCAGTGGTGGCGGGGTGACGTTGCTGGCTGACTGGCTGGTGCGCGACGATGTCGCCGCCGGACGCCTGACGCGCTTGCTTGAGCACTATGAGGTCAACCCCGGCAGCGCCAGCAGTTGCATCAACGCGTTGTACTTGCCCAATCACCGTGGATCGAGCCGAATCAACGTGTTCATCGATTTCCTCGTGGAGATTCTCAAACCGGCTGCACCCGCCGTTTAGCCCTGCACACTCTGTTGCTGCAGCCGCTTGAGACTGCTTGTATGCTTGCGCCCCGGAACACGTGGCCGCCGTGAGTGCCGACGTTCGAATGATGGCTGGAATGGACCCCGGACTTCCTTAAGGTAACGACGTGAAGCGTGATACTCGCCTTGTAATGCTCCTGCTGCTGGTGATTGGCTGTTCCCTGACTTCGCTGACGATCTGGAAAGTCTGGTCTTCGCGTGAGCGCGCGCTGGCCGAGGTCGACGTGCATGGCCTGAACCTGACCCAGGCGCTCAATACCTACACCGAAGGCATCGTCCGGCAAAGCTCGCTGCTCTTGCTCGGGCTGGTCGAGCGTCTGGAAGCCGAAGGCGACGGACCGGCGCAGATTCAGCGCATCAAGACCCTGATCGACCGTCAGCAGTCATTGATGCCGCAGCTCAGCGGCATCACCATTTACGACCGGCACGGGCACTGGTTGATGTCCTCCAACCGGCCGATTCCGGCAGGAGCGAACAGCAGCGACCGCGCCTATTTCAAGCACCACCGTGACGGCCCGAGCCGCGAGTCGTTTATTGGTCCGCCGATCCAGAGCCGTTCCAATCACGAATGGGTGGTGACCATCAGCCGTCGCTTCAATGACGATGCTGGCCAGTTCGCCGGTGTGGTAGCGGTGACGCTGGGGGTGGAAAACTTCCTGCGCGTATTCGGCAAACTTGACGTTGGCCAGGACGGCGCGATCGGTCTGTCGTACACCGATGGCACGCTGCTGGTGCGCTACCCGTTCCGCGAGCAGGACATGGGCCGCAACTTCTCAAAATCGCCGATCTACGCCAAATACCTGGTCGACCGCTCGGTCGGTACCGCCTCTTACACCTCCAGCCTTGACGGCGTCGAACGCCTGTACGCTTTTCGCAAAAGCGAGACCCTGCCGCTGATCACCACCGTTGCCCTGGGCAAGGACGAAGCGCTGGCGGCGTGGCGCATCGAAGCGGGACTGTCGGCGGTGGTGGTCGTCGGGCTGCTGGGGCTGACCGGGTTGATCGGCTGGTTCCTGATCCTCGATATTCGCCGACGCACCGAGGCTGAAGAAGCGTTGCGCGATGCCCAGCAGCAGTTGCTCGCTTCCAATCGACAGCTGGAATTGCTGGCGATGAAAGACGCGCTGACCGGTTTGGCCAACCGCCGCTGTTTCGATGAGACGCTGGCGGTGGAAGCGCGGCGGGCGCAGCGTGACGGGACCTCGCTGGCCTTGCTGATGATCGATATCGATCACTTCAAATTGTTCAACGACGCCTTGGGCCACGTCGCCGGCGATGCCTGCCTGCAAGCGGTCAGCAAGATTCTTGAAGGCTGCGTGCGACGCCCCTCGGACCTGGTCGCGCGCTACGGTGGCGAGGAAATGGCGGTGATCATGCCGGCAACCGACAGCGCCGGGGCGACGGTGGTCGCGCAGCTGATGCTCGATCGGTTGCAGCAGGCCAATATTGCCCATCCGGGCAGTCCGTTCGGGCGGGTAACGGTGAGTATTGGTATCGCGGTGGCAACGGGCTCAAGTCTGGAGACCATATCCGCGATGATCGAGACCGCCGATCAGGCGCTCTATCGTGCGAAAGAGGCGGGGCGCAACAGTTTGGCCGGACACGCTGAGGCGCACTAGAAAGCTTCGCCGCTCTCCAGTTTCGCCAGCAGCATTTGTCCGCGTTGCCACAGGGCATCCTGCTTGGCCAATGGCATGCGGTCGAGGTTCTTGTACATCATGCCCATGCGCTGATTGCCGCGCAGAATGTCGCCGTGGCGCATGAGGAAATGCCAGTACAGCGCGTTGAACGGGCAGGCATCGTCCGCGCTGCTTTCCTTGACCTTGTAGGCGCAGTCGCCGCAGTAATCCGACATCCGATTGATGTACTGGCCGCTGGCGCAGTAAGGCTTGGAGCCGAGATAACCGCCGTCGGCGTGCATGACCATGCCAAGGGTGTTGGGCAGTTCGACCCAGTCGAAGGCGTCCATGTAGATCGCCAGATACCACTCACAGATTTCCTTCGGCGCAATCCCGGCGAGCAAGGCAAAGTTGCCGGTGACCATCAGCCGCTGAATGTGGTGAGCATAAGCATGTCGCAGGCTTTGGCCGATGGCCTGGCGCATGCAGTTCATCTGCGTGTCACCCGTCCAGTAGAACTCCGGCAGCGAACGCGTGTTACCAAACACATTGCCCTCGGCGTAGTCCGGCATCTTCAGCCAGTACACACCGCGCACGTATTCACGCCAGCCGATCAACTGCCGAATGAAGCCTTCGGCAGCATTGAGGCCGATGCTCCCCGACCAGTACGCCGCCTCGACATCGCTGCACAGCTGGCGCAGATCGAGCAGGCCGATGTTCAGCGCCGCGCTGATCCGTGCGTGAAACAGAAACGGTTCGCCGCTGGCCATGGCGTCCTGGTAATCGCCGAATCCGGCCAGCGCGTAGTCGAGAAAGTACTGCCACAGGGCCTGGGCATCGGCGTGGGTCACCGGGTAGTTGAAGTCATCCAGCGTGCCGTAATGCGTGGCGAAGCGTTTGCTGACCAACGCCCGCACCTCTTGGGTGATTGCGTCATTGGCGAAACGTGCCGGGTAGGGCGGTTTGGCGTGTTTGGGCAGGGCCTTGCGATTCTCCGCATCGAAATTCCACGCACCGCCGACTGGCGTGCCGTCGCCATTGAGCAGCAGCCGACTCTTGCGCCGCATCTCGCGGTAGAAGAATTCCATGCGCAGCTGTTTCTTGCTGCTGGCCCAGTTGGAGAATTCTTCGCGGGAGCAGAGGAAACGGCTGTCTGAATGCCAGTGCACGGGCAAGCCCGAATCTTTGATTGAATGCTCAAGGCGCCAGTCGCCGCATTCGGTGATGTGGATCTCGTCGGCACCAGTGAGGGTTTGCCAGCGCTGCAATTCGCCGGGGATTGAACCGCTGTTGTCCGGTTCGTCGAGGGTGACGTATTGGACGCGGTAGCCTTTATCGCGCAACGCCTCGGCAAAGTGGCGCATGGCGCTGAAGATCAAAGCAATTTTTTGTGGATGATGAGCGACGTGGGTTGCTTCCTCCATGACCTCGACCATCAGCAGCAGGTCATGTTGGGGATCGAGTGGCTGCAGGGAGGCCAGGTCGAATGACAGCTGGTCACCGAGGATCAGGAGCAAGCGGTGGGCAGAGGGCATGGAGCGAAGTCCGGTTGGCGATTCGAACGCCAATAGTTATACAGATTGTTTGCTATGTATAGGTTTTCACCACCACTGACGTCTCAGTGTGGCAAGGGGCTTGCTCCCACAGGGATGGCGGGTGTACCACCTGATCCTTGATCCACCGCAGAACCAATGTGGGAGGGGGCTTGCTCCCGAAGACGGTGGGTCAGCTTGCACATTCATGACTGACAGGACGCCTTCGCGAGCAAGCCCGCTCCCACAGGGATAGCGGGTGCACCACCTGATCCTTGATCCACCGCAGAACCAATGTGGGAGGGGGCTTGCTCCCGAAGGCGGTGGGTCAGCTTGCACATTCATGACTGACAGGACGCCTTCGCGAGCAAGCCCGCTCCCACAGGGATGGCGGGTGTACCACCTGATCCTTGATCCACCGCAGAACCAATGTGGGAGGGGGCTTGCTCCCGAAGGCGGTGGGTCAGCTTGCACATTCATGACTGACAGGACGCCTTCGCGAGCAAGCCCGCTCCCACAGGGATGGCGGGTGTACCACCTGATCCTTGATCCACCGCAGAACCAATGTGGGAGGGGGCTTGCTCCCGAAGGCGGTGGGTCAGCTTGCATATAATTGACTGACACACCGCTATCGCGAGCAGGCTCGCTCCCACAGGGATTTGTGCTGGGTGCTTAAGCGGGGTAGGTCGGGTAATCGATATAACCCTCTGCACCACCGCCATACACCGTCGCCGGGTTCAATTGATTCAACGGCCAGTCATTGGCAATCCGCGCCGGCAGGTCCGGGTTGGCCATGAACGGTCGGCCAAACGCGACGAGATCCGCCAGCCCCGACTCAAGCAATTGCGCGCCGGTTTTGGCGTTGTAGCGCCCGGCATAAATGATCGCGCCGCTGAAGGTGTCGCGCACGGCCTGGCGGAAGGTCTGCGGCATCGCAGGCGCGTTGTCCCAGTCGGCTTCGGCGATCGACAGGTAGGCAATGCCCACTTCTTCAAGAATCCTGATCGCTGCAATGTAGGTGGTGTGCGGATCCTCCTCGACCAGGCCCAGATAAGTCCGCGCTTCATCGGTGGTGCTGAACAGCGGCGCAAAGCGCACGCCGACCTTGTCCTTGCCGATGCATTCGGCAACGCCGGCCACCACTTCGCGCAAGAAGCGCAAGCGATTGTCCAGCGAGCCGCCGTACTGATCGGTGCGCAGGTTGCTGTGGGCGGAGATGAACTGGTTGACCAGATAACCGTTGGCGCAATGCAATTCGATACCGTCGAAACCCGCATCCATCGCGTTGCGCGCGGCCTGAATGTACAGCTGAATCAGTTCCTGTACTTCATCGGTGCTCAGCGCGCGCGGAGCGGACGGCGGCACCAGTTCACCTGCGCCGGGCGCGGTTTCGATGAACACGCTGACGCGGTCCGTGGCAACCGCCGAGGCCGACACCGGCGCATCGCCGTTGGGCTGCAACGCCGTGTGCGAGACCCGTCCGACATGCCAGAGCTGGGCGAAGATCACACCATCCGCCGCGTGCACCGCCTCGGTGACTTTGCGCCAACCGGCGATTTGCTCCGGCGTATGAATACCCGGCGTCCACGCATAACCCTGACCGCGCGGTTCGATCTGCGTGCCTTCGGTGACCAGCAAACCGGCACCGGCGCGCTGCTGGTAGTACTCGGCCATCAACTCGTTGGCGACATTGCCCGGTTGCGTGCTGCGCTGGCGGGTGAGGGGCGGCAGGACGATGCGGTTTTTCAGGGTGTGGTTGCCCAATTTAGCGGGCGTGAAGAAAGCATTGTTCATGGAGTAAGCCTTGAATCTGATTAGACCAGTCGACTAGTGACTGGGCAAAAAAACAACGCCGGGCGGTACGCACACGGCGTTGATCGGGGTAGAGCGAGGGATTCAGCCGAGCATCTTCAACAGTTTGTCGGCAACGGCGGCGGAGCTGGCCGGGTTCTGGCCGGTGACCAGTTGACCGTCAGCCACCACATGCACCTGCCAGTCGGCGACTTTCGAATAGCGCCCGCCCAGACGCTGGAATTCGTCTTCGATGAGGAACGGCACCACGTCAGTCAGGCCGACCGCCGCTTCTTCGGCATTGGTGAAGCCGGTGACGTCACGGCCATTGACGATTGGCTGGCCGTCAGCGCGCACCACGTGACGCAACACACCCGGTGCGTGGCAGACAAAACCGTGAGGTTTGTTGGCGCGGTCGAAGGCTTCGATCAGCGCGATCGAGGCCTTGTCTTCGGCCAGATCCCACAGCGGGCCGTGGCCACCTGGGTAGAACACTGCGTCGAAATCTTCGGCCTTCACATCAGCCAGACGACCGGTGCTGGCCAACGCTTGTTGCGCCGCCGGATCAGCGCGGAAGCGATCGGTCTCGGCAGTCTGCGCGCTTGGCTCATCGCTTTTCGGATCGAGCGGAGGCTGGCCGCCGGCAGGCGATACCAGGGTGACATCGGCGCCGGCGTCCTTGAAGGCAAAGTAGGGCGCGGCGAACTCTTCCAGCCAGAAGCCGGTTTTCTTGCCGGTGTTGCCGAGTTGATCGTGGGAAGTCAGAACCATCAAGATTTTCATAGAGCACCCTTGGGTTGGTCAGGCATCGGCACAAGGCGAGGAATTCGCTCAGCGTCGGCGCCGCATGAATTTGTGTCTCGGGGCGCAGCATAGGTTCCAATTAGACCAGTCGTCTAGCAGTTTTTTCAGAAAATGTTTTTGCTCGTCGGTTATGGCAAACTCCCGATCCTGAAAAGTATACGACTGGTCTATTGTCTGGAATTTTGCGCACCATGAAGCCGACCTTTGACGACACCCGCCAACACTTGCTCGACACCGGCCACCGAATGATGGCCGAGAAGGGCTTCACCAGCGTCGGCCTCAACGAGATCCTGCAGACCGCCGGCGTGCCCAAGGGCTCGTTCTATCACTACTTCAAATCCAAGGAGTTGTACGGCCAGGCGCTGCTCGAGGATTACTTCGTCGACTACCTCGCCGACATGGAGCGCCGCCTGACGCTGCCGGGGCTGACTGCCTTCGAGCGTTTGATGGATTACTGGCAGGGCTGGCAGAACCGCTGCACCGTGGAAGGCCACGGTGATGAATGCCTGGTGGTGAAACTCAGCGCTGAAGTCGCCGACCTGTCCGAATCCATGCGCCTGACCCTGCGCGACGGCGCCGAACGCATCGTCGCGCGCATCACCGAATGCATCGAACAAGGCCAATATGACAAAAGCCTGCCCGAGGGCGATGCGCGGAAGTTGGCAGAGACGCTGTATCAGCTCTGGCTCGGCGCGAGTCTGCTGAACAAATTGCAGCGCACCGGGCAGTCGCTGGAAACATCCATGGCGATGACCCGACAGTTGTTGCGAGTCTGAGCCTCGCTGCAGGCCCCTGTGAGAGCGGGCCTGCTCGCGAAGGCGGTGGCACATTCAACATCTTCATCGCCTGATCCAACGCTTTCGCGAGCAAGCCCGCTCCCACAGGTTTTCGCGGCGCGTGCCAAATCCCGGCAATCCACAATATCCCGTGTGGGAGCGAGCCTGCTCGCGAAGGCGGTGGCACATCCAACATCTTCATCGCCTGACCGAATGCATTCGCGAGCAGGCTCGCTCCCACAAGGTTTTCGCGGTGCGTGCCAAATCCCGGCAACCCACAATATCCAGTGTGGGAGCGGGCTTGCTCGCGAAGGCGTCGGCACATTCAACATCTTCATCGCCTGATCCAACGCTTTCGCGAGCAGGCTCGCTCCCACAAGGTTTTCGCGGCGCGTGTCAAACCCCGGCAACCCACAATATCCAGTGTGGGAGCGGGCTTGCTCGCGAAGGCGGTGGCACATCCAACATCTTCATCGCCTGACCGAATGCATTCGCGAGCAGGCTCGCTCCCACAGGTTTTCGCGGCGCGTGCCAAACCCCGGCAACCCACAATATCCAGTGTGGGAGCGAGCCTGCTCGCGAAGGCGGTGGCACACTCAACATTTTCATCGCCTGATCCAACGCTTTCGCGAGCAGGCTCGCTCCCACAGGTTTTCGCGGCGCGTGCCAAACCCCGGCAATCCACAATATCCAGTGTGGGAGCGGGCTTGCTCGCGAAGGCGGTGGCACATTCAACGTCTTCATCGCCTGACCGAATGCATTCGCGAGCAAGCCCGCTCCCACAAGTTTTCGCGGCGCGTGCCAAATCCCGGCAGCACGCGAAATCCAGTGTGGGAGCAGGCTCGCTCCCACAAGTTCGCGGCGTATGCAAAATCCCGGCAACACACAAAGCCCGCCCTCACAGGGGACCAGCGTTGATTTTGGGATTGGGGATCAGCAGGCCAGTCAACCCTCCGGCAGTTGGGCAAACCACTGCGCATATGGCGTATTGCTCACCTTGTGCCGGTTGTAATCCGGGGTGCCATCCTCCCACCACACCGGCCCGCGCTCACCCAATGCGACTTTGGCCCGGTTCACACGCGCTCTCGCTGACCTCAATGCATCAGCATCCTCCGCGCGCTTGGCTTCTCTGACCGCACGCCGCGCCGCCATGAGCTCGGAAACCAGTGCCTCACGCTCGGCCGCGGGCAGCGCTGGATTGCTGCAACGCCACAGCTGCTGCTTGACCACAAAATAGCGGCCATCGGGGGTGGTGGGGTGCATGGGCGATATCCTGCGTGATCCAGTCTCAGACCGGGTAGGACAACTCGCCGATGAGTTTATCCAGCGTAATCGGATAATCGCGCACCCGAACGCCACACGCGTTATGGATCGCGTTGGCGATGGCCGCCGCCGCGCCGCTGATACCCAGCTCGCCAACGCCTTTGGCTTTCAACGGTGTTGCATACGGGTCGACTTCATCGAGAAAGATTACTTCCTGATGGGGAATGTCGGCGTGCACCGGCACCTCGTATCCGGCCAGATCGTGATTGACGAAAAAGCCGATTCGATGATCCACCGCCAACTCTTCCATCAATGCCGCACCAGCGCCCATGGTCATGCCGCCGATAATCTGGCTGCGCGCGGTTTTCGGGTTGAGGATGCGCCCGGCGGCGCACACGGCCAGTTGCCGACGCAGGCGAATTTCGCCGGTCGCCGCATTGACCGCGACCTCGGCGAAATGCGCGCCGAATGTCTGCTGGGCAAAACGCTCGGCCAGATCGCCGTATTCCATGCGGTCCTCGCCCGTCAGCTCGCCACTGGCTGCGGCCTGAGCCAAGGCAACCTGCTGCGAGCCTGTGCGAATTTGCCCGTCGACAAACTCGGCTTGCTGCGGGTCAATCCCGACGGCGCGAGCGGCGGCTTCACGCAGTTTCATGCACGCGGCATACACGCCGGCAGTGGACGAGGCGGCGCCCCACTGGCCGCCGGAGCCCGACGATTCCGGAAACCGCGAATCACCCAAGTGCACCACGACACGGTCCAGCGGCACGCCCATCATTTCGGCGGCGGTCTGGGCAATGATGGTGTAACTGCCGGTGCCGATGTCGGTCATGTCGGTTTCCACGGTGATGACGCCTTGACGATCGAGTCGTACCCGGGCCGCCGAAGCGGTCGTCGGTGCGCCGCGAATCGCCGAGGCCAGACCGATGCCGATCAGCCAACCGTCCTCACGACGCTGACCGGGTTGAGGGTTGCGCTGACGCCAGCCAAAGCGTTCGGCCCCAGTGTTCAGGCATTCCACCAACTGCCGTTTGGAGAACGGCCGCGCCGGTTGCTCCGGATCGACCTGCGAATCGTTGAGGATGCGCAGTTGCAGCGGATCCATCTGCAGCTTTTCGGCCAGTTCATCCATGGCGATTTCCAGCGCCATCATCCCCGGTGCCTCGCCCGGCGCGCGCATCGCCGAACCCTCGGCGAGATCGAGCACGGCCAGGTTCAAACGGGTCATGCGATTGGCCCCGGCGTAAAGCAATCGGGTTGACGCGGTAGCCGCTTCGGCGCGTCCGCCGCGCAGATTGCCTGACCAGCTCTCGTGGCCGATCGCCGTGATCACGCCGTCACGGTTGGCACCGATGCGCAGGCGCTGAAGCGTCGCCGGACGATGGGTAAGGTTGTTGAACATCAGCGGCCGCGGCAGCGCGACTTTCACCGGTCGCCCGGCATGTCGAGCGGCCAGGGATGCCAACACTGCGTCGCAAAGAATCGTGCCCTTACCGCCGAAACCACCGCCGATATACGGCGAGATCAGGCGCACATCTTCCTTGGCGATGCCGAGGGTTTTCGCCAGATCGCGCACGCCCCAGTTGATCTGTTGGATCGATGTCCACAAGGTCAACTGTGTGCCACTCCAACGGGCGATGGTTGCGTGCGGTTCCATCATCGCGTGGGCCTGGTCAGGCGTGCTGTAGTGCTGATCGATTTGCACTGGCGCAGCGTTGAAGGCGCCTTCGAAGTCACCGACGCTGGTCTGCGGCGGCGGGCCAAAACCGGCCGGTGGCGGTGGGGTAGCGGAGTCTTTCGCAGCCGCCAGATCGAATGAACCCGCTTCGGCCACGTAGCGGATGTCGAGCAAGCCGGCGGCCGCGCGGGCCTGTTCAAAGGTGTCCGCGACGACAATCGCCACGGCCTGGTGATAGTGATCGACCTGCGGCCCGGCCAAGGCCCTGGCTACGTAAAACTCGCCTTTGGCCAATGCGCCGGCGTTTTCGTAAGTGACGATGGCGATTACCCCGGACGCTTCACGCGCTTGCGTCGAATCGATCGAGGCGATGCGCCCCTTGCCGATCCCGGCGCCGACGATATAGCCATAGGCGGCGTCCGGCACCGCTGCGTTTTGTTCGTAGGCGTAGGGGGCGGTGCCGGTGGTTTTCAGCTTGCCGTCGATGCGGTCGGCAGGTTGGCCGATGACGTTCAGCTGGTCGATCGGATTGGAGCCGGCCGGGGTGTCGAATTTCATCTGCAAATTCCTTTCAGACAGGCTGGCGGCGCCCACGTAGCGCGGCGCAGCCATCGATTGACGTCGGATCTCTACGAGCCTAGGCCATCGACGCGCTGCTGATAATGCGCGGTTTCAGGATGGAGTGATGAATCCCGCTCACCAATCCTGATCAACATGACAAATAAGAATACGTTTCAATTACTAATGCGACCGTATACCATGCGCCGCGTTTTCATTGGCGGTTTTGCCCTTCGTTCTGGCCTATTCGTAAAGGTTTTCACCTCATGCGTCGAACTCTGCTTTCCATTTGTGTGCTGCAGGCGTTGTCTTCTTCCTCGTGGGCTGAGTCAGCCGAATCGACTTCTTCAACGCTTGAGCTGGAAGCCACCGACGTGGTCGGCACAGCGGATTACGAACGGGCAGACGGCCCGGTGCAAGGCTACCGCGCGACGCGTTCGGCCAGCGCCACGCGCACCGACACTTCGATTCATGAAACCCCGCAATCGATCAGCGTGGTGACCAAGGATGCCGTTGAAGACCTCGGCGCGACGCGTTTGCAGGATGCGCTGGATTACGCCGGCGGCGTCGGGCGCGCGAACAATTTCGGTGGGCAGGGCCTGACCACGTTCACAGTGCGCGGCTTCACCACGGGTGAGTTCTACCGCAACGGTTTCCCGATCAACCGTGGCTACCCGAACATGCCTGACGCCAACACCATCGAGCGTCTGGAAGTGCTGCGCGGCCCGGCGACCATGCTCTATGGCCGTGGCGATCCCGGCGGTACCTTCAACGTGGTGTCGAAACAGCCGTTGCCCGAGCGCACGGTCACCTTGGGCAGCCAGTTGAATGACCAAGGCATGAAGCGCGGCACCCTCGACGCTTCCGGGCCGCTGGATGAAGAAGGGCGTCTGGCCTATCGCTTGAATGTGGTGGGCGAGGGCGGTGACACCTTCCGCGATCATGTCGAGACCGAGCGCTACGGCATCACGCCGGTGCTGACGTGGCAGGCCACCGACGCGACCAAGCTGATTTTCGAAGGCGATTTCATGCGCAACAACGCGCCGCTCGATCGTGGCGTGACGCGCTACCCGGCGCAGATCGGCACCGCCTCGCGCGAGACCTTCTTTGGCGAGAAGAACGTCGGCAAACTGCACAACGACAACAACATGGCGCAACTGCGTTTCGAGCACATGCTCAACGACGACTGGACTCTGGGCGGTGGTTTCCAGTGGCTCGACGGCTCGCTCAAGGGCGACGCGATCGAGGCCAACGGCATTGCCGCTGACGGCCGCACGCTGGGGCGCAACTTCAACTACCGCAAGCTGGAATGGACCGACAAGGACACCCAGCTCAACCTCACCGGGCATTTCGACACCGGCGGTCTGCAGCACACCTTGCTCACCGGCATCGAGTACGAAGATTACGACTACAAGTCGATCATCCAGCGCTCCAGCGGCGCGGTCAGTGCCTACCCGATCGACATCTTCAATCCGGTTTACGGCCAGCCACGCCCGGCGCTGACCCGCACGCCGACTCATGACAAAGAAAATCTCAAGACCTACGCAGCGTTCGTGCAGGATCAGGTCGCCCTGACCGACAAGCTGAAGGTGCTGGCCGGTGCGCGTTTCGAGCGCTTCGAGCATGACTACGAAACCTACGTACCCGGCGGCAAGAGCTGGCAGGCCAGCGACAACGCCGTCACCCCGCGTATCGGCGTCACCTACGATTTGTCCGATACCCTGGCGGTCTACGCCAACACCGCGCGCTCGTTCAAGCCCAACACCGGCGCCAGTCGCGAAGGCGGCGGCTTCGCCCCGGAGAAAGGCAAGTCCTACGAGATGGGCGTGAAGTGGGAGGCACTGGATCAGCAGTTGAGCGTCGACGCGGCGATCTACCAGATCGAAAAACGCAACGTGCTGACCACCGACCCGGTAGATTCGACCTTCAGCGTCGCTGCCGGTGAAGTGCGCAGCCGTGGTTTCGATGTCAACGTCACCGGCAATCTCACTTCGGAGTGGCGAGTAGTCGGCGGTTACGCTTACGTCGACGCCGAGGTGACCAAGGACAACACGCTGCGCTCCGGTACGCGCCTGCTGAACATTCCGAAGAACAGCTTCAGCCTGCTCAACATGTACGAGTTCCAGGACGGCACGCTCAAAGGCCTTGGCCTCGGCACTGGCCTGAAATACTTCGACGAGCGTGCCGGGCAGACCGCCAACACCGCGTTTTCCATGGGCAGTTACACCGTGGTCGACCTGCTGAGCTTCTACAAGGTCAACGATAAAGTGCGGCTCAACCTCGATGTGAAAAACATCTTCGACCGCGACTACGAAGAAGGCGCCTTCGGCAACGTTTACGCCTACCCGGGCGCGCCGCGAACCGTGCAGGTGGGGATTTCCTACACGCTGTAAATCGCCGCAGCGGTTGCCGCCGACTCATGGTGGCCTGAGAGTGGCATGTCGAAATCAGACATCGGCATGCCGCACTCAGGCTAGTTGGGCGGCGGTCGGGCCACGTAAGGTGAAGCATCATTTCGTCGACAAAGCGTCTGCGTCGCAGCTTTCGCCTGATGTCGGCACCGGAAATGATGATCGCCTGACGCACAGTCAGTGGCCCAAACGTCGATCATGAGAACAATAAGAACCCATGACTAGCCTGAACCCCAAGGACTCCAACGGTCAGTTGGCGCAAGGTTTCAAACCGCGTCACGTCACCATGCTTTCCATTGCCGGCATCATCGGCGCAGGACTTTTCGTTGGCTCAGGCCACGCCATCGCCGCCGCAGGACCTGCGGTGCTGCTCGCTTACCTGTTCTCCGGTCTTTTGGTCGTGCTGGTGATGCGCATGCTTGGCGAAATGGCCGTGGCCCATCCCGACACCGGCTCGTTTTCCACTTACGCCGATCAAGCCATCGGCCGCTGGGCCGGGTTCACCATTGGCTGGCTCTACTGGTGGTTCTGGGTGCTGGTAATTCCCATCGAAGCGTTGGCCGCCGGGCATGTGCTCAATCAGTGGTTTCCCCAGGTCGATGCCTGGTTGTTCGCTTTGCTGTCGATCGTGCTGCTGGTGGTCACCAATTTGTTCAGCGTGTCGAAATACGGCGAGTTCGAATTCTGGTTCGCCATGGCCAAGGTCATCGCGATCATCGGTTTCATCGGTCTGGGTTTTGCGGTGCTGATGGGCTGGATTCCCGAACGCGAAGCCAGTGGCTTGAGCACGCTGATGGCCGAGCACGGCGGCTTTGCGCCGAACGGCATGTCGGCGGTGGTCGGCGCGTTCATCACCATCATGTTCAGTTTCATCGGCACCGAAGCGGTGACCATTGCCGCTGCGGAGTCGGACAATCCGGCGCAGAACATCGCCAAGGCCACGCGTTCGGTGATCTGGCGCATCGGCATCTTCTATCTGCTGTCGATCTTCGTGGTGATTTCCGTAGTGCCGTGGAATGACCCGCAACTCGCCTCGGTCGGTTCCTACCAGCGCGCACTGGAACTGATGAACATCCCCAACGCCAAATTCCTCGTCGACGTGGTCGTATTGATCGCGGTGGCCAGTTGCATGAACTCGTCGATCTACATTTCCTCGCGCATGCTCTATTCGCTGGGCCGACGCGGCGATGCGCCGCCGGCATTGAAGGTGACTTCGGCGGCCGGCGTGCCACGCGCGGCAGTGATCGCCAGCACGGTGATTGGCGCGGGTGTGACCTTGCTCAGCTACTTCATGCCGGCCGGTTTGTTCCAGTTCCTGCTCGCCAGCTCCGGTGCGATTGCCTTGCTGGTGTATCTGGTGATCGCCATTTCGCAGTTGCGCATGCGCCGCCGACTGGAACGGGAAAAGGTCGAAATGACCTTGCGCATGTGGCTGTTCCCCTGGCTCACCTGGCTGGTCATCGCCTTCATCTGCGCCGCTTTGGCCGTGATGATGATCACCCCGGAACATCGCCTTGAAGTGACTTCGACCATTGGCCTGGCGTTGCTGATCTCGTTCGTAGGCCTGGTCACCAGCCGCCAGCACGGGCCAGCGGGCAGAGTGGCGGCGGTGGGCAAAGCCTAAGCAAACAACGCTTTGAGCCCACGGGAAAACCAGCCGTTCGGGCTCGAAGGCAGAGGCTCGCGTTGACTGAGTGAGCCAGTCAACGCGCAGGTTTCACCGGCGAGCGAGCCCATCAGTTGCGGCAGCAAAAAACTGCGTTCGCATTCGCTGGCGGACAGTCCGTTTTTCTCTTGCGGCCAAACCACGCTGGTTTCTGCATACGGCTTCATGGCGCACCTCCTCAACATTCAAACATCCAGCACCAGGGTGTCGCTGCCCTGCGCCGGGGCGGCGCAGCAGATCAGCACTTCGTCGTCCGCCAGGCGCATGGCCGGCGGGGTCAGGTAATGCACCTGGCCGCTGGTAAGGCGGGTTTTGCAGGTGCCGCACGAACCGCCGCGACAGCTGAACTCCGGATTCAAGCCACGTGCCTCGGCCAGTTCCAGCAAGGTGCCGCTGCCCGGTTCCCAGCGTGCTTCCTTGCCGGACGTGGCGAACAACACCTTGACCGGCTCTTCGGCGACCGGCACTTGCGGCGGCGCCGGGGTGCTGATTTCGACATCGCGGATCAGCGTCGACGGGCCGAAGGTTTCGGCGTGGATGCGATCATCGGGAATGCGCATTTTGCGCAGGCCGTCGTACAGCGCCTGAGTGAAGCTGCCCGGACCGCACAGGTAGAAATCGTAGTCATCCAGCGGCAGCAGGCTTTTCAGCAAGGCGATGTCGATGCGCCCGGGGTGATCGTAACCCTGCGCTGTAGCCTCCAGCGGCGGCTGACTGACCACGCGCAGCACCTTGACCTTGTCACCCGCGCGCGCAGCCAGGGCGTCGATTTCTTCGCGAAAGGCCAGATCCTCGACGGTGCGACTGCTTTGCACCACCCAGGTCGGACGCATGCGGCTGATGCGTTTGCCCTGATAGACCACTTCGCGCAGCATCGACAGCAACGGCGTTACCCCAACCCCTGCGGCCAATAGCACCAGTGGCCGGCGTTCGGTGGCGTCGACGGTGAAGTCGCCTTGCGGCGCGCGGGCTTCGATCATGTCCAATGCCTGAATCCGATCATGCAGATGCGAAGACACCGAGCCATCGCGTTTGACGCTGATGCGCAAGAACTCGTCCGACGGCGCGCTGGACACGCTGTAGGTGCGGATCGACGCGGCATCCTGGCCATCGAGCAAGACCTTGATTGGCAAGTGCTGGCCCGGTTCAAAGCGCGGCAGGCCGAAGCCGTCGTTGGCTTGCAGGTAAAAAGAGCGGATCTGCGGACTCTCATCGACCACCCGTGTGACGTGCAGCGCGCGCCATTGATTACGCAGCGCTTCGGCCTGCAAACGTTCGCGGGTCTGTTCCCAGCTGCCGGTCATTTGCGAGTTGGGCGAATCGCCTTCCGGCTGCTCGGCCCAGCGCAGTGGCAGCGCGGCCTGACGGTAAACGATGCGCTGCGGCTTGAAACGCCACAGGCGCTCGGCGCCCTGGAACGCGGCGATGCGCGGATCGTCGAGCAGCACTTCTGCGCTGCCGGTCATCTGCAACAGATCGCCGCTTTCGAAATCGATAAAGGTCAGCCCGGCGCGCGGGTTGAGCAGGATGTTGCCCAAGGTGTTGAAGAACAGATTGCCGGAGAAATCCGGGATGGTCAGGGTGCCGTCCTCGTCCAGGTGCACGAAGCCGGATTTGCCACCGCGATGGGACACATCGACCTGGCGCTCGCCGTCGCGCACCACATAAGTGGCCACGTAGAACGAGTCGGCGGCGGTGATCATGTCGCGCACCAAGGGTTCGCTGACAGCCAAGTCGAGCGCGGTGTCGGTGGTCTCATCGACGAAGGCGTAATGGCGCAGATTGATGTAGCGCGGGCAGTTGCCGTAAGCCTGGGTCACGCTGATTTCGAGGCTGTCGGCATCGCGGCGGCTGATGTTGCCGTTCATGCGATTGCGCCGACGGGTGTGCAGCTCAATGCCGAGCATGCCGATCGCGTCGCCGGGTTGCAGGCCTTGATTGGCCGGGTCGTTGGGCTGCGCGTCGAGTTTGATCTTCAGCACCTGTGGCGACGGCGAATCCATGAACCCCGGTTGACCGGTACGCAGCGTCGCCCACGGATCGCCCTGGCCATCGACGGCGCCGAGCACGACGAAGGGCAGTTGCGCATAGAACTCGCGGTGCTGGTCCGGCATCCAGTCGCGGGCCAGTTGCCGCTGGCCGACACCGACCATCATCTCCACCGCGCCGACGGCACGTTGCAGGGTCAGCTCACCTTCATGCCAGGGCGAGGTCTGCGGTTTCGACGCTGTGTCCATTTCGATTCTCCTCGGGTGCAAACGGGCCGGTGAGCCGCCAGGGGCTGAAGCTCAAGTGGGCTCATGTTCGCCCTCGGCCGGTTGCGAGGGAATGGCCAGAAACTGCAATCCACTGTTTCACTCGGTGAAATGATCCCTACGCGCGCTAAAGGAGAAGGGTGATTATTTCACTGGCTGAAATGCTCGATTGTATTTGTTGAGGATTCCGCGATTTGCGGCAGGGGAGCAGGATGAGCTCCATCGACACGATCAGCGGGTCGACCTCAAATAATCCAGGAGCACGTCATGTCTCAGTCAGCCGTCAAACTGTACCGCCATCCGTTGTCCGGCCACTCGCATCGCGTCGAGTTGATGTTGTCCCTGCTGGATGTGCCGACCGAACTGGTGTTCGTCGACCTGATGAAAGGCGCACACAAAACGCCTGAATTCCTCGCCCTCAACCGTTTCGGCCAGGTGCCGGTGATCGACGACAACGGCACGGTGCTCGCGGATTCCAACGGCATTCTTCTTTATCTGGCGAGCAAATACGGCAACGGCCAGTGGCTGCCGAGTGATCCCGTCGAGCAAGCCAAGGTGCAGCGCTGGTTATCGGTGGCTGCCGGGCAGATCAGCTCGGGTCCGGCGACGGCGCGCTTGATCACGGTGTTCGGCGCGGGTTACGACGCGGCTGATGCGATCAAGCGTTCTCATGGGTTGTTGCAGGTGATGGAAGACGAGTTGGGCAACAGCGCATTCCTCGCCGGCGACAAAGCAACCGTTGCCGATGTGGCCGCCTACACTTACGTCGCCCACGCACCGGAAGGCAACGTCTCGCTGGAGGATTACCCGAATGTGCGGGCATGGCTGGCGCGGGTCGAGGCGCTGCCCAAGTTCGTCGGCATGCAGCGCACAGCGGTGGGCCTGCAAACAGCTTGATATCAGCACACGCCAAACCCCTGTGGGAGCGGGCTTGCCGGCGAAAGCGGTGGGTCATTCAGTATTAATGTTGACTGACCTGACGCCTTCGCGAGCAAGCCCGCTCCCACAGGTTAGGCGTCGGCTGTGCCAGCCTATGCACCGGAAGGCATTGGGGCTTTGCATTGTAAGTGCGTGGCTTGAACGGGCTGAAGCATTACCCAAATTTGTCGGCTTTCAGCGCACAGCAGTGGGCCTGCAAACAGCTTGATATCAGCACACGCCAAACCCCTGTGGGAGCGGGCTTGCTCGCGAAAGCGGTGGGTCATTCAGTATTAATGTTGACTGACCTGACGCCTTCGCAAGCAAGCCCGCTCCCACAGGTTAGGCGTTAGCAGTGCTATCCATGTATTGGAAGACAATGTCTCGCTGGAGGAATATTCGAATGTGCGGACGTACTGGCGGGAGTTGAAGCATTGCCCCAATTCAACTGTGTACACCAACCCCTGTGGGAGCGGGCTTGCTCGCGAAAGCGGTGGGTCATTCAGCATGGTTGTTGACTGACAGAAAGTCTTCGCGAGCAAGCCCGCTCCCACTGGTTAGGCGTTAGCAGTGGTATCCATGTATTGGAAGACAATGTCTCGCTGGAGAAATATCCGAATGTGCGGGCGTACTGGCGGGAGTTGAAGCATTGCCCCAATTCAACTGTGTACACCAACCCCTGTGGGAGCGGGCTTGCTCGCGAAAGCGGTGGGGCATTCAGCATCGTTGTTGACTGACAGAAATCCTTCGCGAGCAGGCTCGCTCCCAAATGGACTCACTGTGTTTTCGAGGTTTTTTACAGGTTGCCGTCTATGGATCGTTTTCAGGAAATGCGCATGTTCCTGGCTGTGGCCGAGGAGGGTGGCTTTGCGGCTGCGGCTCGGCGTTTGAACACTTCGCCCCCCAGCGTCACCCGCGCCATCGCTGCGCTGGAGCAACGCATCGGCACACGTCTGTTGTCGCGCACCACGCGCAGCCTGCATCTGACCGAAGCCGGGCATCGTTACCTGGATGATTGTCGGCGGATACTCTGTGATGTCGACGAAGCCGAAGAGGCCGCCGCCGGCAGCTATCGGGTGCCGTGTGGGCATTTGAGCGTGACCGCGTCGGTGTTGTTTGGCGAACTGTTCATCGCGCCGTTGCTGGCGCAATACCTGGACGCGTTTCCTTCGGTGCATCTGAAGGCTTTGCTGGTTGATCGCGTGGTGAACATGGCGGAAGAGGGTATCGATGTCGCCGTGCGCATCGGCCATCTGCACGAGAACAATCAGCATGCGATCAAGGTCGGCGAGGTCCGCCAGGTGATTTGCGGCACCCCCGATTACTTCGCCCGGTATGGCCGGCCGCAACATCCGAACGACTTGAGCCGCGCCAATATCGTCATGTCGTCCGCCAGTCATTTGCTCAGCGATTGGCAATTCGCCCATGCCGATGGCCCGTTGAGTTTTCGCTTCGAGCCGCGTCTGGTGGTCACCGCCAATCAGGCTGCGATCAATATCGCCAGTTCCGGTTGGGGCATTACCCGCGTGCTGTCTTATCAGGTCGCCAGCCAGGTTGCCGCCGGCGAACTGGAATTGGTGTTGCAGGCCTTTGAGCCGCCGGCGTTACCTGTGCAACTGGTCTATCTGAAACATCCGCGCGTACCGGCGAAGGTGCGCACGTTTGTGGATTTTCTCAGCGAGCGGCTGCAACACTACCCAGCGCTGAAAGCCGTGAACAGGGTTCACGGCTAACGCTTCAAGGTTCAACTCAGCGATGAATCACTTCCCGGCCGCAGCGGTTTCGATCAGGCTGGCGACGGCTTTCGGGTTGGACACCATCACCACGTGCGACGCGCCTTTGACCACGACGGTCTGCTTGGAGTGCGCGCGCTCGGCCATGAACGCCAGGGCTTGCGCCGGGATGTTCTTGTCCTGATCGCCGTAGACGAAGTACGACGGCACGGTTTTCCATGCAGGCTCGGTGGCGGCTTCGTTGAGCGCGGCGACGGTCACCGGGCGTTGCGTGACGGCCATCAGCTTCGCATCTGCCGGGGAAACATCGGCTGCGAACTGATCGTGGAATTTATCCTGCTGGATGTACAAATCCTTGCCACCATCGGCCAGCTCAACCGGGGCCGACAGGGTCGGGCCGAGGGTGCTGCCGGGGAAACGCCCGGACAGCTCAGCTGCGGTTTCACCCTTTTCCGGCGCAAAAGCCGCGACGTACACCAGCGCTTTGACATTGGCATTGCCGTAGGCGGCTTCACTGATCACCGGGCCACCGTAAGAGTGGCCGACCAGCACCACCGGGGTTTTCACGCTGGCCAATACATCCGCTACCGATTGCGCATCACCCTTGACCGAGCGCAGCGGGTTGGCGGCGGCGATCACCGGATAGCCATCCTTCTCGAGAATCTTGACCACGCCGTTCCAACTGCTCGAATCGGCGAACGCACCGTGCACCAGCACCACGGTAGGTTTAACCGGCGCGGCGAAGGCGGCAGTGGCACCGAACATGGCGGCAGTGAGGGCGAGGGTAGCGAAGACTTTGTTCATGGTGATGTCCTGTCGATTGATTAAGGTAGGAATGGAAGCGACAGGGGTATTTAGCGCGCTAAATGTGTCAGTTCTGTGTGCGCACGGCCGAACTTCGCATGCGTGTGTATCTGTGTTGGTAAAAGCTACACGCTGATACAAAGCGATCCATCCGTTCAGATCGCGCGGCGAATCTTGCCTGGGGCCTCGCCGTAGGTTTCCTTGAATTTCTTGCTGAATGCAGCTTGCGACTGGTAGCCGACCTGCACGGCAATGTCGTTAAGGCCCAGATGCGAATGGCTGAGCAGACTGAACGCCAGCTCCATGCGCAACTGGGTCAGCATGACCCACGGCGACACGCCAGCGACCCGAGCGAAGGTGCGCATGAACGTCGCGCGGGACATGTTCGCGGTATCGGCCATGGCTTCGATGGTCCACTCGTGCGCCGGGTCGGCCAAGATTGCCTGACAGGTGCGGCCGAGGCGCTGGTTGCCGAGCAGCGCCAAGGTGCTTTTGGCTTGATCGGCACGGCCCAGGTGCGCACGCAGGATCAAGGTGAACAAGGCTTGGGACAGTGAATCGAGGAGAAAGCGCGCGCCCGGCTGTTCGCTGTCGGCTTCGCTGCGCAACAGCGCAATCAGGGCGGTCAGCGGCGCATCAATCGGCAAGCCATCGTTGGCAATCAGCAGGTAGTCGGGGAGCGCGGCGAACAGCATCGACGCGCGGTTGTAATGAAAACCACCGCAGAGCATGTCCAGATCGGCGCTCGCCCCACCCAGCCGATAAATCGGCAACACCCCGCCGGAAATCAGCGTTGGCGACATCGGCGCTACGTTCTTGCCGGCACTGTGCAGCACATGCGGCGTACCCCGTGGCAACAGCAGAATATCGCCGGCGCGCATCGCCAGGCGTTGCCCGCTGGCCAGCTCAACGCGGCATTCACCTTTGAGCACGACGTGATAGGGCGCCTTGCCCAAGGCTTCCTGTTGATGATCGCGCGCCCAGTCGCCTTGAAACTGGCAACGCAGATCAAGACTGCCGCGCACGTTGGCCAGGCTGATGAGCTTATCGAGCGAGTTCATTGGCACCCATTACGATGGAAATCCGCAAAGTTGAGACGATTGAGCAAGACGTTGAGCATGACCGACAAAAGCGCGATTCGATAGCACCTCAGACTGACTCCACTTTCATTGATCTGGAGAAGTCGCATGTTCACCTCAATCAACGCCGGACTACAACAGCTCGGCAAACTCGATCGCCTCGGCATCCCGCTGATGCGCGTGGCCATCGCCATCGTCTTTCTGTGGATCGGCGCATTGAAATTCGTCCCGTACGAAGCCGACAGCATCACGCCCTTCGTCGCCAACAGCCCGGTGATGTCGTTCTTCTACGAACACCCGCAGGACTACAAGGCGCACCTGACCCATGAGGGCGAGCTGAACGCCGACAAGCGCGCCTGGCAGACCGCGAACAACACTTACGGCTTTTCCACCGGGCTTGGCGTGGTGGAAATCCTCATCGGTCTGCTGGTCCTGTCCAACCGGCTTTCCCGCCGCACCGGGCTGCTCGGTGGCGCGCTGGCGTTCGCTACGCCGCTGGTGACCCTGAGCTTTCTGATCACCACACCTGAAGCCTGGGTCGCTGCGCTGGGCGATGGTCAGCACGGTTTTCCCTATCTGTCCGGCGCCGGACGCCTGGTGCTCAAAGACGTCCTGATGCTTGCCGGAGCGCTGCCGGTGATGGCCGATTCCGCGCGCCAATTGCTGACTGAACGTCAGGCCTGAATTCCTCATCCTTTATAGAGAGATCACACCATGAAAACGCTTTTTGCTTTGACCCTGGCCATCCTCGCCGGCAACGTGTTCGCTGCCACCGAACCTGCACAGACCGGCGTGTCACTGGAGATCGCCAAAACCATCAGCATCACCGACACCAGCGCCGCCTGCGGAATTGTTCCGGTGGAGGTCGTCTATGAAGACAGCCACGGCCAGCGGCATGTCGCCACTTACAGCGTTTTAGGCGATGGCTGCGGTGGCGATTAGTTCAGGTTTGGCCCATCACTGCAGCGGACTCGAATTTCTCAGTCCGCTGCAGCGTTTCCGGAACACCGATCAACAGCAGCAGAAACGCTGCTCCTGCAATTGCGGCAAGGGTCAGAAATGCCGCGCTGTAACCGGCGGCCTCGACGACAAAACCGGCCAGCCCGTTGCTCAGTGCCGCGCCCAGACCAAACGCTGTCGTCAGCGCCCCGAGGCTGACATTGAAATGCCCGGAGCCGAGAGTCAGATCCTTGACCATCACCGGGAACAGCGCCCCGAACAGCCCGGCGCCGACGCCGTCGAGCAACTGCACGGCGACCAGCCAATACGGATCATCCGAGAATGTGTAGAGCAACCCGCGCAGCGGCAGGATCAGAAAACCCGCCAGCAACAACGGTTTGCGCCCCCAGACATCGGCTTTCGCACCGGCCAGCAGGGCCATTGGCACCATCACCAGTTGCGCGGCGACGATACACGCCGAGGTCAGCGGCGTGGCCATGTGCAAGTTGGCTTGCGCGAGTTTCTGGCTCACCAACGGCAGCATCGCCGCGTTGGCCAAGTGGAATAGCGCGCAGCACAGGGCAAACATCAGTAACGGGCGATTGCTCAGCAGCACCTTGAACCCGGACGGCTGATGACTTTGATCGCCAGGCTGGAGGCCGCGCGCGACGTCATGATCAATCGCCTCGGCCGAGACGAACAGCACGGCAATCACGCTGGCCAGCGCCATGACCGCCATCAGATAAAACACCGCCACCGGACCAAACAGATACGCAAACAAACCGGCCAATAACGCCGCGCACGCGTTGCCGGCATGGTTGAACGTCTCGTTGCGACCAGTACGCCGGGTGAATGCTCGCGGGCCGGTGATGCCCAGCGTGATTGCAGAAATGGCCGGGGCAAAAATAGACGCTGCCGCCGCGCTCAAGGCTTGGGTCAACGCCACCAGACTGAATGACGAAATGAAGGGCAGCAGCAGACAACTCGCCGTCACCAACAACGCGGCGATGATGATCAGCGCCCGTTTCGCCCGGCTGCTGTCAACCAGTGCACCAGCAGGTGTCTGCGTGACCAGCGCGGCAATACCGGCGAGGGTCATGACCACGCCGATACTGGCCGGGTCCCAGTGATGTACGGCGAGCAAGTAGATGGCGAGGTACGGCCCCAGGCCGTCGCGGACATCGGCAAGGAAGAAATTCAGACTGTCCAGCGAGCGGTTGTTGCGGCGATCGAGATGGCTGATCACGGTGGACAGTCTCTTGAAAATGAGGTATGCGAAAATGCATCAACCTCGGCAATGCTAATGACCGAAGCGGCAGGGAATTAGTTGCAGGGCAGCGGAGCAGTTGCTGCTCCGCAGATATTCATGCATCAGGCGTTTGCAGTATCTCGATCCATAAAGCGCCTTTGCCGGAGGCCGCTTCACCGACACGCTTCAGCGCGCCATCCTTGCTCACCGCGTAAGTACCGACCTTGGCGCTTTTCTCTCCGGTCACCAGCAGCCAGTGGCCATCTGGGGAGAAGGCGATATTGCGCGGTTGCTGTTCTTGCACCGGGTAGTTGTCGAGAAACTTGAGTGCTCCTGTTGCCGGATCCACGGCAAATGCCGAAACGCTGCTGCTGGTGCGCTCACTCATCAGCAGCAGTTTTCCGTCCGGCGACATGCGCAGGTCAGCGGCCCAGATGCGCGGGGTCGGGTCGTCTTTTAGATCGTTGTTGCGCGCATCACGGACTTCGCCGTGAGCCAGTTGCAAACGTTCGGGAATGCCATTGGCTTCAGCGATTCGGGTCAACGCGCCGCTGGCCTCGTCGATGGAAAACGCAGTCACGGTGCCGCTCATTTCACCGACCACGTAAAGGAATTTGCCGTTCGGCGAGAACGCCAGATGCCGAGGCCCGGTTTTCTCCGGGACGCTGACCGAGCCGCTGCCGATCGGGCTGAGCTCACCAGTGTCGGCATCCAGGCGATATTGCAGAACCTTGTCGGTGCCCAGGTTGCCAGCGTAGGCAAAGCGATTGCTCGGCTCGGTACGAATCGAATGCGCGTGCAGGCCTGTCTTGTAGCGAACCATATCGGCGGAAGGTTGGTAATCCTTGCTGATCTTCTGGACGCTGAGAGTATCGGCGCCGTAGGACGCTGCGAGCAGGTAGCGTCCTTTTCGGTCGGTCGACAGGTAGGCCATGCTTTCTGCGAGAGGAGCCTGAGTAAATTGCGTCAGGTGACCGCTTTTGGGATCGATCCGATAACCCACGACCTGGAAGGGCTTGACCCGCAAGGCTGCAAACAGCACCTTGCCGTCCGGGGTGAGAGCCATGGGATTGACCTGGTCGCCGGCCTGGACCTGTTCGATGAGGGTGAGTGCGCCGTTGTTCTGATCGAGACGGTATTGCGAGATCAGACCGTCGCCGGGGCTTGAGATGTAAGCGTAAGTAGCGGCGTTAGCCGTCACGCTCAACGTGGAGGCGAACGCAGCGAACAAGAGGGTTCTTTTCATCATTTCCAGCCTTATTGTTGTTGTGATCAGTCATCCTATGAGTGATTTACTGGGGCATCAATGGCTTTTTGGTAAGCCTGAAAAGTCGCCATGCTTATTTTATAGGCGCGTAATAGATGATTTTGATCAGCAGAAATGATCGGAGAGCGTAGTCATGATTGAGCTTTGACACATTTTTACATACTCTCCCATTAGCGTTGTTGTACGACATCCTACCTAATGTGCGCAGTGCAACAACTCTCACAAAAACAATAACGGAGATACCCCTATGACGAGCATGGCTCCACTCGATCATCAGGCCGCTGCGAAACCGCAAAACCTGTTCCTGCGAACGCTGAAACTGCTCGGCCCCGGCATTATCGCCGTGCTGTCGTGGCTCGGTGCGGGCGATCTCATCACGTCTTCAGTGGCCGGTGCGAACTACGGCTACGCCATGATGTGGGTGCTGGCCGTCTCGTTGTTGCTCAGATACCTGATCGTCAACATCATTGCCCGTTTCCAGTTGTGCAATAACCAGGGCATGACCATTCTGCAGGGCTATGCCCAGCTCAACCCGGTGTTCGCCTGGTTCATGCTGGTTTATGCCTTGTTGATGGGGCACTTGATGAACGCCTACATGATCAAGGGGGCAGGGGAGTCGCTGGCGATGCTGTTCAAGATCGATCAGCCATTGCTGTGCTCGGTGGCGGTGGTGCTGGCGGTCTGGATGCTGGTCGGGCGCAACATCTACACGATGATCGAAGGCGTGATGAAGCTGCTGCTGGCGATCATGACCCTGGCGTTCATCGCTTTGGCGGTGATGTCCGGCCCGGATGTGAGCGGCATCATCAAAGGCACCATCGGCTTCAGCATTCCGCCGGACGAGGGCGTGCATGGCGCGTTGCTGGTCGCGGTTTCGGTGATCGGCGCGGTTGCCGGTTCGATTGCCAACTTCGTGCATCCCTATGTCATGCGCCAGAAAGGCTGGACCGGGCCGCAGCACAAGCGCATTCAACGTAACGATCTGCTGTTTGCGGTGTTCGTCGGGATCATCATCAACCTGGCGATCTGGATTGTTGGCGCGGAAATCCTGCGTCCCAATGGCATCGAGGTGAAAACCTTGGGCGATCTGGGCAAGGCGCTGGAAATCTTCTTCGGCCCGATCGGCTGGTATGTGTTCTTCATCGGTGTGTTCGCGACGTTGTTCGCCAGTATTTCAGGCAAGACCACGGCGTTTCCGATGCTGATCACCGATGCCTTCCAGCATGTTCGCCCTGAGCGTCGCGAGAAGTACGGCAAAGAGTTCCATCATGACCCGATGCACAAGTGGTTCATGCTGTTCATCCTCGTCACGCCGCTAATCTGGTCGATGCCGGGCATGCCGGATTTCGTGACTCTGACCATTGGCGTCAGCGCGTTGAACATCATTGGTTTGCCGGTGATTTCTCTGGGCTTGCTGATCATGTCCAACCAGAAGTCGCTGCTGGACAAGAAGTATCGCAACAACCTGTTCGAAAACATCGCGCTGTTGTTTGCTACAGGTCTGGCGCTATGGGTAGCGTTCCAGTTGGGTGTTGATTTGTTTACCTGATGACGAGCAGTCGAGGGGGCAAACGCCCCCTCGAATCGCCGCTTACAACCGCACATCCATTTCGATCCGGCGCCAGGCCGCTTCGGAAAAGCTGTACACCGAGAAGGCGATCAGCCCCAACGCCATCAGCATCAACAGCACGCCGCCTGCCGGCAGATTCTGCAAAGCATCCAGCGCTTCCTTCATGCCGGGTGGATTGGTCGCTTGGTAAACCGAGCCGCTGACTGCCATCAACACTGCAATCTCGATAAACACCACGCCTCGGGCGATCAAGCCAAAGCGCGACACCGGGCGCACGTAGCGCATCACTTCGTCATCCGCTTCGAAGTATTTCTCGAACGTGGCCTTCCAGCCTTTGATGATGTGGGCGATACCGACGCCGAGCGGGATCAGCGCGATCAGGTAAATCAACAGGTTCGAGTGCTCGAACGACAGCAGCTGCGCGAGCAGATCCTTGGTCTTGCCATCGCCGGAACCGCCCGAACTCCTGAGGCCACTCACCAACAGGCCCAAGGCAAAGAAGGCCAGCGCCGCGTTAACCAGACCGCCAGCAAGCAAACCTGCGCGAATGACCAGGCCCTTGAACTTGGTGCCGTGGTGGTCGACATCGCGGATCGCTTGCAGCGCACGCCAGGCGGCGAAAGCCAGCAGGCCGGCGACCACAACACCGATCAGCACGTAGCCGAAGGGCTGGCTGAGCAATGCTTCAAGGCTCTTGTGGCTGTCTTTCGGTTTGGTGGAGTCGTGCGCTGCCAATAGCGCGAAGATGCCGATGATCAGATACAGAACGCCGCGCGCGGCGTATCCGCCTCGGGCAAGCAGGACAAGCGTGTGTTGAGTGGACATGGGGGTTACTTCCAGGGAATCGATGTGAAGCAGACCCGTGGACGGGGCAGGGGTTCGATAAATGCGTCGCCGGTGGGCGACGCGCGCTTTATCAGCCTGCCATTCAGCGCTCGCCTCGCTTCGGCGTCATAACGGCGTGGTCAGCGAAAACGGAATGCGCAGCTCTTCGACCGGCCCGGAATCCCGGCCGCACATTTCATCGTGCACGCATTGTTGCACCAGCACACAGGGAAACGCCGGCACGGTTTGCAGCAAGTCGCGCAGGTGGGTGATCGAACGCAGGTGCATTGGCTTGGCCGCGTCATCGAGCAAGGTGAACTGGCCTTGATCCACGCGAATCCTCGCCAGGTAAAAACCACCTTCGAGTGACAGTAGCTCCAGTTCGCGAACTTCACTGTTGGCCGCACGCTCGGTGAGGGTTTGCAGATTCATGCTTCACTCCTTGCCTACCAGGGCAGGCGTTCTCCATCGTAGGCGAAGAAATGGCCGCTATCGGCCGGCGTCAGCGTGTCAATCAGACTCAGTAATTGTGCGGCGGCAATGTCTGCCGGGCGGGCGCTTGAGGCTCCGCGAAAAGGTTGCGACAACTGCGACACCACCGTGCCCGGGTGCAGGCTGAGCAAGCGGCTCTGCGGCCGAGTGCGCGAGAGCTCGATCGCGGCGGTCTTGATCAGCATGTTCAGCGCAGCCTTGGAGGCGCGATAGGCGTACCAGCCGCCCAAACGGTTGTCGCCGATGCTGCCGACTTTTGCCGAAAGCATCGCCATCGCGCCTTGAGGCGCGAGCAATGGCAGAAAGTCGCGCAGCAGCAATGCCGGCCCCAGCGTGTTGACCTGGAACACGGCCTGCAGCGACTCGGCGTTGATCGCGCTGTAGCTTTTTTCCGGTTTGATTTGGTTGCGATGGAGGAGGCCGGCTGCGTGAATGATCAGGTGATAGGGCGCTTCGCCTGCCAGTTCAGCGGCGGCGCTGGCGATCGTTTCGGGTTGCTCGAGGTCGAGCTTCGGCACAGATTTGCGCCCCAGCGCACGGACGCTGGCGCAGCGTGAATCCTGGTTCAGATGTTGGCAAAACGCCGTGCCGAGGGCGCCACTGGCGCCGATCACCAAGGCGCGATATCCGTCGCCGAAGGAGGCCAGGGTCAACCCGCTGCTCATGGAGTGGCACCAGCGCTCTGACGACGGAAAAACACCGTCACCTGGCCGACTTCGAAACCCCACTTGGACATACGGGTGCGGTTGATCAACGTGTCTTCGTCAACCAGGTACATCCAGTCGTCCATGCTCATCTCGTAGGTCGAGTCGTCGACTGGCAGGTTCAGGCGATAACGCCAGTGGAAAGTGTTTCCAGCAATCTGGCCCTGCGCAACGCCGACCACATCATGCGCTCGACCACTCCACTGACCATTGCCCCCGGGAGTGAGGGTCCAGACTCGGCGTTCACGGGTGCCGTCGCTGTAAAGGAAGCGCTCGTCGAGGATCAGGTTTTCTCCTTCACGACGGCTGGCGATATCGACCTCAAACCGCTTGACCACTTCGCCGTTGCGCTTCTGAAACATCCCCCAGGCTTTGACGGGCTGACTGAAAAACTGCTCCAGACTCAATGCCGGTTGCTGATCCGCATAACGAGCAACATCGACACTGCCGCAGCTTGCAATGCTGAGCGCCAGTCCTAACAGCAGCAGAAATCGGGTCATCTTCCTTCTCCTTAAGCTTGTACAGTTAACAGGCTGTGTATAGGCCTAACGCCGGCCGATGAGCTGGAGAAATTCCTGCCGCGTTGTCGCGCTGTCGCGAAAGGCACCGAGCATGACAGAGGAGGTCATGATCGAATTCTGCTTCGCGACACCGCGCATCATCATGCACATGTGCCGCGCCTCAATGACCACCGCGACACCGGCGGCACCGGTGATCTGCTGGATGGCTTGAGCAATCTGCTGAGTGAGGTTTTCCTGAATCTGCAGGCGCCGCGCGAACATGTCGACCACTCGCGCCACCTTCGACAGCCCCAGCACCCGGCCAGTAGGGATGTACGCCACATGCGCCTTGCCGATAAACGGCAGCATATGGTGCTCGCATAGCGAATAAAGCTCGATGTCGCTGACAATCACCATCTCATCGCTCTGCGACTCGAAGAGGGCGCCATTGGTGACGTCTTCCAGGCTCATCGCGTAACCGTTGCACAGGTATTGCATCGCCTTGGCGGCACGCTGGGGCGTATCCAGCAGCCCCTCACGCTCAGGATTTTCACCGACGCCAACGAGGATTTCACGGTAATGGCTGGCTAATAGTGGGCTCATTCGGGTTACTCGTGGCGGTGCGGGTTAGGGACACTGTAGGGTGAAAGGTTGTACGCGCACTGGTTGGCTGTATAGGTTTTATTGAAGATAGGCTGAAAAGGATCAACTGACAATTAATCGGTGAATTTTTTGTGCGGGTTTGGGATTTCAGGCAGGACAAACCTGGAATAGGTTTGTTGCGTGGCTTGCTTGGGGCCGATGTGCTACTTGATGACTGCCTTGTTGGAAAGCCATGGGCGCTCAACAGAGGTGACAGGTCTGAGTTGAATTCACGCTCCTTCAGTTTTTGACCTCTTCAAAAATACCGCTTGGAATACGCGATAACGAGAGGCCCGATTCTTGGGCATTGGCTCTACAAAGAATTTGACCCAAAGGAACTGACATTATTTTTTACGGCAAAAGACTTTGCTGGCATTTGCAATGGCTGGACCTTGTTTGACGAGTGGCCATTCACGGTTAGCTGCCTGAGAGGCAGCTTCTGGCCGGAATCCGCCGCTCACGAATGACCGCTAACGGCTAAAAGCGGTCATCCTCCACCGTTATGTGTCGACCCATTGCGGCCATTCACAGGAGCCACCAGAATCAGAGGACTGTTGGTGGTGAGGTGACGCATAGTGAGGATTGAAGTATCAGAAGAAGCCGACTGGAAGCTTTTCGAGGACGTGGCCCGGGTTATTGAGCAAGGGCTGGGCGGTTGCTGGAAAGAGAGGCTCGATGGCCTGGACCAGCGCTATTGGGATCTGTTGGTGGGTGAACACACGCTTACCCTACACCTTGAACACTATTTAGGCATTTCAGTGGTCATTCCCGATAGCGCAGATGACATCGCTCGAAGAGTATGTGCGTTGCTTAAGCAGCCTCCTTGCGGGTAAGCCCGCTCTAACAAAGATCCCAACTGATTTAGAAGGCAGCTGTGAGTCGATTTCTGCCTGTAGCTACCGTCAGCTTCTGGCCGATAGCTACCGATCCCGGTTGGCAGCTATCGTTCAATTGCTGCCTTTCACCCATTTGTATTTGACTAGCCTGAATAAAATCGCTGCTCAAGGTTTTCTTTTGCATTGCTCTTCGGGCGCACCATATCCCCAAGTGATGATGGCTTCGGCCTTATGTTCCCAAAGCGATTCATTACGTCCGACGTACTTGATGCCAACGCCATTGGGTTGCTGGTACATCAGCGATGCGCTGTCGCCACGCTCGGCTATTAATGTCGGCGGATCAGTTTCGAAGAACATGACGGTCACCTCGTTCGCAGGGTTGCCGTTGCATTCGTAAAAGACAGGCCCAGTGCCAGAGATCAGTCGGTACCGTGCTTGTAACTCAGCGATGCGGTTATGGTATTCCATGCGCAAGCATGCACCGACGTCATTACTCTTCCAGCAATCGTCTCGTCCCTTAATCCACCCCCGCTGCTCTGTTTTGAGCATTGGAGGATGCTCGTTGCCGGCCTTGATACTCGCACTGGCATACACTGCCGAGAGTTTGCGATCAAGGGCAGATAATTCCTTGTCTTCACATATTAATCCTTCGATACCGCCAGGCTCTGCCTTTGAGCAATCGTAAGATGGACCAACTGACGAATTGATAGCCGACGATGTTCCCGTGCGCACCCCATTCGACTGTATCGCATCGATTTGCTGTTCAATGTAATTGCACCACTGCTCGGAGCTTCGCTCAGGGACATCTGACCCATCTTGAACCCCCAACTTTGTCTCGATGACTGACTTCCATTCGTCAGAACCTAAATCCGGTCCGTGCCCTTGCATATCAGCCGTATGCAAAACCTTATCGACCGATTGATACCACGTGTTTGAACATTGGGATTGCGCATTGGCAACGCCTGTGACGCCAATCAGTAGTAAGACCAAATATTTGCGCATGTGCAGTTTCCTTGAATTTACGCAGTCGCCAACCACTCATCTTGGTCGTTTTCACCCGCGCGATCGGTGAGTCAATAGTCGATTGCAGCACCTGATGAGCCTCATCAATCGGCCATAAATAGATGGAGGGAGATTTATTGCCTCAACGACTGGCAGAGCTCGACCAATTTCCAACCATGACCAGAACTGACGAACATCTGCTGGGGGGCACTTCCGGATTGCAAGAGCGGTATCGTCCGAGCCGAATCGTCGAGCAGTCTACGGTCTATCCTTCAATACTTGACTCAAATTGATTGGGGCACTGATGTATGAACGCTTTATGGATCGCACTGGGCATTTTTGTATGCCTCGTTGCTGCCTCGCTTCTCATGATGCACTGTTACCCAAAGCTGGCCGCCCAACACAGGGACGACGAAACCAACTCCGTAATTCGTCTTGTAGCCAATATTTTTGTGGTGATGACTTCGCTGGTCTTTGGCTTGATGATCAATTCCGCCAAAAACACCTTCGAGTCTATTGATGCAAACTTCCATGGATATGCAACCAGCATGATCATTTTTGATCGAACACTTCGGGGCTATGGCGATGCGGCGCAAGACACACGAAATCATTTGATCACCTATCTTGAGCGCGCTATCGAGACCCCGTATCGGGGAGACGAGGCGCTACAGCATCGTAACAGCGAGGCGGCTAGATACTTGGATAACATAGGAAAATCCTTGGCTCTCATAAAGCCTCTGGACCGCTACCATGAAACGATGCTTCAGGATATTCGTCAGCAATATCATTCGCTCATTGAGCAACGCTGGAAGATCGTCGAGCAGTCCGAGGGAGCGATTCCTGGCCCGCTTATTGGAATGCTTGTTGCCTGGTTGACGCTCATTTTCGCCAGTTTTGGATACCGCGCTCCCCGTAACTCGATGGTGATGGGAATGTTCATCATCTCGTCATTTCTCATTGCCGCTTCCGTTTACCTTGTTTTGGATATGGACGTGCCATTTCACGGTCCAATTCAGATATCCGATGAACCCCTGCGCAGGGCGCTTGCCGTAATGCAGCTCTAGGGGCGAGTGGCGCGCTAGCGATCAGAGTCTCGGCCTCGACGCCGATCAAATCGAAATCCGCTTTTGGCCGGATAGCGACGGTCTGGATCAACCGTTGAGGCGGTGGTCACAGCTCGGTCTGTTCCGCCATTTCCAAAGCATCATCGACTACGATTCCCAGGTATCTGACGGTGCTTGCGAGCTTCTTATGACCCAGCAGGAGCTGGATAGCTCTCAGATTTTTTGTCCTGCTTGGCCATCGGTTCGAGAGTGGCAAAGTGGGCGTATTCGAGTTCCATCGCACGGCCGTAGCGCTCAAGCCCTTCTCTGATTACGAGAAACTCGTTTCCTCCTGATGAGCGATCAGCGCAGATCAACTTCCGTTTGCACGGCGCTGCATGCTGCAGCCAGATTTTACGCGCAGCATGCAGCATCAGGCCGGGACTCGTTTGATGCGAAGAGGGCTGGCACTGGCGGCTTCGGCCGATTCCTGCCTGTTGCGAAGGACCGTAATTGACTCCTAGCCACGCTTTGACTCCCGCAGCCTGACTGACTGCAGGTAAAAATTTTACGGAGAATTTACGCAGTCTTTATTGAGGGCACCCGATACTGCGCGGCGCTAATTTGGAACGCTATCGTGATGTCCCTCGCAGCAATTCGGCTTATCGGCTTCATTTTGGGTATTTTTCTGATCACCCTGGCGGTAAGCATGGCTATACCCATGATGACGCTGGTGGTCTATGAGCATAGCGACGATCTGTCGGCCTTTCTCTGGTCGAGTCTGATTACCTTCATCTGTGGTCTGCTATTGATCGTGCGAGGTCGTCCGGAGACTGGCAATCTTCGGCCCAGGGACATGTACCTGCTGACTACCGCGAGCTGGGTTGTTGTGTGCGCCTTCGCAGCTTTACCAATGGTTTTCATCAGCGATATCAGCTACACCGATGCGTTCTTTGAAACGATGTCGGGCATCACAACCACTGGCTCGACGGTACTCACCGGTCTGGATAGCGCCTCTCCCGGCTTGTTGATCTGGCGTTCCATGCTGCACTGGTTAGGCGGCATCGGTTTTATTGGCATGGCTGTCGCGATTCTTCCGCTCTTGCGAGTCGGCGGCATGCGTCTTTTCCAGACAGAATCCTCGGACTGGTCGGAGAAAGTGACACCACGTTCTCATGTCGCAGCCAAGTACATCCTTTTGCTCTATCTGGGCCTGACGGGTATCGGCACTTTGGCGCTCTGGCTCGCAGGAATGACCCCATTCGAAGCGATCAACCACGCAATGTCGTTGATCTCCACCGGTGGGTTCTCGACGTCGGACTCCTCCCTCGGGCATTGGGAGCAACCAGCAATTCACTGGGTGGCGGTAGTCATCATGATTCTGGGCAGCCTGCCATTCACCTTGTACGTCGCAACCTGTCGGGGCAATCGGCGTGCGCTGATCAGGGATCACCAGGTACGCGGGTTTATTGGATTCTTGCTCGTCACATCGCTGGCTGTAGGTACCTGGCTGTATTTGCACAGCGACTACGGATGGTGGGACGCATTTCGTATCGTGGCGGTCAATGTGACCTCGGTCGTCACGACCACCGGAATTGCAGTTGGCGACTACACCTTGTGGGGCAGCTTCGCTGTGTTGCTGTTTTTCTATCTGACCTTCGTCGGAGGCTGTTCCGGCTCAACGGCAGGCGGGCTGAAAATCTTCCGTTTTCAGGTGGCCGCCGCGCTTCTGGTCAGTAGCTTGAAGCAGTTGATCCATCCCCGAGCCGTGATTCAGAAAAAATACAACGGCCATCCCATCGACGAGGAAATCGTCCGCTCGCTGCTGACCTTCTCGTTTTTCTTCACCATCACGATTGCCGCCATCGCTTTGGGCCTGGCGCTGATCGGGCTTGATTGGATTACCGCCCTGAGCGGCGCCGCTACGGCGGTGTGTAACGTCGGCCCCGGCCTGGGCACAATCATCGGGCCGGCAGGTAATTTCTCGTCACTGCCGGATGCAGCCAAATGGCTACTGACTGTCGGCATGCTTCTGGGCCGGTTGGAAATCCTGACGGTGTTGGTGCTCGTGACCCCGGTTTTCTGGAGATATTGAGCCAGTCAGTCGCTGGCAGAGACGCCGATTGTTGCCTGTTTCGGTGAATAGCACAGCAGTCATGGTTTTGCCGCGTGATGATCGTCAGGACGGGGAGCGTCCATCGGTTTCTTCTCCGGCACTGTAAAACTCACTGTCGTACTGGTGATGATCTGGTGCGTCGGATCGGCCACTTCCAAGAGAACCTTGTGAGGACCGGGCGTTAGCCCGACCAGGATAATCGGGTCTTCACTGGTGTGCGCCCACGTACCTTTCCAGTCATCGACGGTCACGTGAAGGTGACCTAAACGTGGTGATACCTCGGCAGCCACCTTGCCAAACACCGGCATGATCCTGGCGTGCTCTGTTCGAAACTGGATGATGACCACTCCACGGGCGAGCGGCTCGGCGAGCGGCGGGTAGGCAATGAGTCTCGGCGCGCTCTCGGATGCCAATGGCAGTATTGCCGGTGGAGAATCGCTGTCTGCTGCCCCTTGTCCGAGCACGGATGTGCAGAAGACGACACCCAAAGCCAGGGCCAATATTCTTCCGGGAGCGAGGGACATGATCTGTTTCTCCGCGTGATTTCATTCAAGCGTAGATCAACCTGGGTATTGCCCGTAGTTGACGATGCCCGCCGTAACGCGGGCACCGTTTCCTGAACGGGGAAAAACGCTTACCCGCCGGCTTACCAGTTGTAGCTCAGCTTGGCAGTAATCTCGCGGCCCGGGTTGTAGAAGTTCGCGGTGCCGGAGCCGACCACGTGCTGCTCGTCCAGCAGGTTGCTGACGTTTACCGCCAGATCAGTGCCCTTGGCTATCTTGTAGTTGAAGGCAGCGTCGAACAGGGTAGTGCCATCGCTTTTGCCGGAGTTGGCTGCATCGAAGTAATAAGCGCCGACGTAGCGTGCACCCAGGCCCACGCTGACATCGGTGGCGGGTACGTCGTAGTAACTCCAGAGCGAAGCGGAATGCTTGGGTGCCGTGGCGAACTCGTTACCCTTCAGCGAGCTGCCGTCGAACAACGAACCACGCAATACTTCGGACTCCATATAGGAATAGCCGCCGATCAGGCTGAGGTTCTGCGTTACCTGCGCCTTGGCTTCCAGGTCGAGGCCACGCGCCCGCGATTCGCCTACGGTCTGCTGCTCGATGATGCCGCTCGGCAGCACCACAGCGATGGTGACGTTTTCCTGGGTCAGGTCATACACGGCGGCGGAGAACAGTGCGTCCATCCCCATCGGCGCATACTTCACGCCCACTTCGTACTGCCTGCCTGTCTGCGGTGTTACGCCAACCTGCGGCGGCGAGACGGATTCGACCATGCTCACGTAGGTTGATACTTCATCGTTGACAATATAGGTCAACGCACCTCGGTAGGAGGTTTCGGAGAAGTTGTCTTTCTCGGTGGATTGCAAGCCTTTGCTGGTCAGGTCCATCGAGTCGTTGCGCACGCCCCCGGTGACGATGAAACGCTCGTAGAACGACAGGTTTTGCTGAAGGAAGACGGCCTTGGTGGTCGCGTCTCGTTTGTTGACGGCATACGGCGCGATTGAGCGTGGAACGCCAGTAAACACAGGGTTGGCAATATCGATCGGGGTCGTCAGGGCGTAGACCGAGCTTTCCTTGGTGGTCGAATCGAGGTACTCCACGCCCACCAGGCTGCTGCTGTCGATGTTCTCGAAGCGGGCATCGTATTGCAGCATAAGATTGCCGTTGAACTGGTCGGCGTCAGTGTCGGTTCCAAACAGGTATCTATCGACGGTGGTACCGACACGTGCGGTGCTGTCGCTGAGGTACACGTAGCCGAAATCATCGGTCAACTGGCTGTAACGCAGATTGCTGCGCAGCACAAAACCGTTGTCGAAATCATGGGTGACGTTACCGCTGAGGCTGGTGCGCTCGACATCGTGGAAGTTGTAGCTGGGCTCGCCATAAAACTTGCTGCGGTCGTATTCCCGATCCAGTGGATAGCCGCCGCTGTTGGGCGAACTCTCGGTTTTCAGGTAATCCAGAATCATCGTGGCGGACGTGTAATCCGTCGGTGCCCAGGTGAGGCCACCCATAAACAACTGGTTGTCGTCCTGCGAATGATCGTACTCGCGATCGCTGTTCTGGCCTTTGGCAGTAAAGCGGCCGGCCAGGGTTTTCTCGTCGTTCAGCGCATCGCCGACATCGATGCCGGTCTCGACATGGTCAAACGAGCCGTAGGTCACATAGCCCTGGCCAAACTTCTCGAAGCGCGGCTGTTTGGTCACGAAATTCACCGAACCGCCCGGGTCCGCAGGGCCAAACAGGGTGGAGTTGGCGCCACGCAGAATCTCGATGCGCTCATAGGCGAATGGGTCTTCGCGTACGCCGCGCATTGAGCTGAGGGTCAAGCCGTCACGGTAGGTGGTGGCCTGGAAGCCGCGGATCTGGAAATAGTCGTTGCGATCATCCGTACCATAAAAGTCACTGACCACGCCCGGCGTATATTGCAGCGCTTCTTCCGTGGTGCTGACGCTGCGCTGCTGCATTTCCTTGTTGGTCACCACCGACACCGATGCCGGTGTATTGAGAATGCTGGTGGGCACCTTGCCGCCAACCCAGAGCTCCTTGGCGACCACGGAATTGGTGTCGTCGTCGGCACTGACCCGGACCTTGGCATTGATGATGAGTGGGGCGAGGCGGTAATCCTCAACAGCCGTTGCGTCGAGTTCCAGCGGGCCGGCGGTTTTTGCTTGAGGGGTCAGCAGGTAAGCATTCGGGCCTTGCTGTTCGATCTGCAATTCGCTGCCCTGGAGCAAGGATGACAGCGCTGCCGATGTATCGAGCGTGCCACTCACGCCAGCCGTGGTGCGGTTCGCCACACTCGAGGCGTCGAAGGAAAGGCTGATGCCAGCTTCGCGCGCAAAGCGGTCAAGCGCCGGCGCCAGGGGGCCGGGGGCGATATTCCACTGTTTGACTTGATTGCTGTGATCAGCGCCCGAGGTTTGCGCCAGCGATGGCAATGTGTAGCTGCTCACGATCAAACCCAAGATCGCACCGTGCATGGCACGACTTAATGGATGGCGCTGTGAAACCGGGGACGAACTCATTTTCTCGCTCCAAGAAAGGACATCGGCAGACTGGCCTGTATTCCGGCCTTCCTTACAGGTCGAACGAGAATGAGAAACCACCTCATTATTTTTCAGGTGGCAAAAAAATATTCGGGTGGAGTCAGGTGGCAGCGGTTACGGTGACCCAATAACGGGTTCGGTAATCAATGTGCAGGCGCAGTGACTGCGCGATCAATGCCAGGACCCGATCGTTGTCGGCGAGCTGGAAAGTGCCGGAAACGCGACGATCAGCGACGTCTTCGGCGCAGCGCAAGACTCCTGGGCGATAACGCGACAACTCTGCGATAAAGTCACCAAGGCGCATATGGTTCGCACTGATCACACCGTCACCCCAAGCCCATAGATCAAGGCCGTTGTCCCTGAACGTTCGGGTGTCACCTGAGGTGAACAGCAGTTGGTTTCCTGCCAGGACGTTGCGGCTCGCAGACGCTTGACCGGAACCGGGGAAAACCGTGACTGATCCTTCCTGGGCTGCGACCAGAGTACCGTCGTCACGCTCGCGGACCAGAAAGCGCGAGCTGTGGGCTCGCATAATCCCGTCGCGTGATTGCACCCACAACGGTCGCGCTTGCGGCGAGTGTTGATCCGCACCGACATTCACGATGATTTCACCACGGCGCAGGATGATCAGGCGTCGCTGGGCGTCGAAATCGCTGTCGACGGCGCTATCGCTATTGAGCTGGATAAGGCTGCCATCATCGAGTTGGAAACGTCGTTGCTCGCCGGTGCTGCTGCGCTGCTGTGCAAGCATGGAGGGCAGGGGGGTGTAGTCGCGGCCGAGCCAGGCTGCCGTGCCGACCGTCGCCAATACGCCCAGTAGCTTCAGGCTTTCCCGCCGGCGCATTCCATGTTGGGCGCCCTTAAGGGTTTGTCGAGCCAGTTGAGCTGGCACGCCTTCGAATTCATCGCCAAGCGTTTCCACACGCTGCCACGCCAACGCATGCTCCGGGCGCTGCTGCAGCCAGTGCTCGAAAGTGCGCTGTGTCTGTTCATCGGCTTGATTGAAGCGAAGGCGCACCAGCCATTGGATCGCCTGCTCGACAATGGCCGGATCCAGCGCCTCGGGCTCAGGCCTCGACATAACGCAAGCGATAGCAATGTTGCAGGGCTGTGGCCAGGTCGCGTTCCACCGTCGCGCGGGAAACTCCGAGCTTTTCGGCGATTTGCGCGCAGGTCAGACCGTCGAGTCGGGCAAATAAAAACGCCTGGCGTACTCTTGGTTTGAGCGAGTCGAGCAGACGGTCTATGCGCTCGAGCGCATCGAGAATCATCAGCCGGCTTTCTTCCGATGGAACCTCGTGTTGAGGCAGCAAGGTGATGCTTTCCAGGTAGGCACGTTCGAGTTCGCGACGACGATACTGATCAATCATCAGACCGCGGGCAATGCTGCTCAAATAGGCGCGTGGCTCGCGCAGGGCGCCGGACTGGTGACGGTGTTTGAGCACACGGACGAAAGTGTCCTGCGCCAGATCTGCGGCGTTGTCGCGACAGCCGATGCGCCGGATCAGCCAGCCCTGTAACCACGAGAAGTGGGTGCGATAGAGCAGCCCTGGATCTGCAGTACCTAGTGTTTCGTCGCTACGCATCGGCATCCCGGGACATACATGATTGATAATGAATCGCATTCTACTCAGGCGATTGATCTTAGGCAAACATGCGCAGCTCAGCGCCTGCATGCAGGCGAATGGCATGGTTGTGCAGGAACTATGAGTGGAAGATGCGTCCGGCAATTGGATAGATTGAACGCTCGCCGTCCCGAGTGGCTTGCCTTCTAAAGGGAGAGGACGTTGCCCGGGCTCACATCTGCGAACCAATCGACCAGCATGTCCGTCAGCACCCGTATCTTTCGCGCAGGGTGCTGGCTTTGGGGGCGAACAATGTAAATACCCGCCGGAACAGGGGGATATCTGTGCATGACGGACACCAATGCGCCAGATTTGATGTGCTCGTCGATGACGCTGTCAGAAAGGTACCCTAGACCCAGACCTGCAACGGCTGCCACGGCGAGCGCGACAGGATTGTCAGCCTTGAAGCGCCCTTGGGGATTAACCATGATGGACTTTTGGCCATCCATAAACCGCCAGGTTTCCGCACCTTGCATAAGAGATTCATGCGTAAGAATCTCGTGGGGAGCCTCTGGCGCTCCATGTGTATTCACATAGCCTGGGCTTGCCACGAGTTTGCCGTGAATGCTGCCCACACGCTTTGCGATGAAATTGGAGCTCTGTAAATGGCCGACCCGAATAGCACAATCGAAGCCCTCGCCAATCAGATCGACGATACGATCGCTGTAACTTGCATGAATGTGCAGGAGAGGGTGGCGTCGCCCCATTTCAGCAAGCACGGGGGCAATATGTGTCGGGCCGTACGAGATCGGTGCTGCGATCCGGAAGCGGCCTCGAAGGTCTCCATCTGGAACAATGGCGTCCCTTGCCGCGTCAAACTCAGCGACGATCCGCGCCGCATACTCTCGCAAGGCGGCTCCCGCTTCGGTGACAGCAGCACCACGGGTTGTCCTGGCCAATAGCTGCACACCCAGTTGGGTTTCCAGCTTCAGAAGCCTGCGGCTTATTATCGATTTCGCAACACCCAGTCGCCGGGCCGCCGACGAAACACCGCCCGCGTCGGCTACCTCGACGAAGGTTCGAAGATCATCAATATCCAATGCTTCCTGCCTCTGCAAATGGCCATTAGTGCGTTTCAACCCCTGACCAACAGTCCATGGCTGCCGTCCACTGCGGACAGCTGCCTGAGCGTTAGTCAAGCGATCGCACCGCCGTCCACGGTCAGGATGGCGCCAGTGATCAGGCTCGCGGCAGGACTGGCCAGATAGACCACCGCACTCGCAACCTCGCGAGGCTCGCCAAAACGTCCCAAGGACGACAGGCTCCGCTGAAAGTCGCCGGCGGGGCCGTCGGCTGGATTTGCGTCGGTGTCGACCGATCCCGGCTGAACAAGATTAACGGTTATGCCGGTGTGGCCGAGTTCACGTGACAAACCCCGGGTGAATGCGAGCAACGCCGACTTGGACATTGCATAGGCTGTTACACCCGCAAAGGGCACCCGCTCTGCCAGTCCCGAGCCAATTGTGATGATTCTTCCGCCAGCGGGCAGATGCGGGATGACCGCCTTTGCGAACAGGACGGGGCCTCGCACGTTGATATCCATCAGTGCTTGATAGTCGTCTACATCAATGTCGGCGATCATTCCGTTCAAGCCGATAGCCGCGCTATTGACGAGAATATCGAGGCCGCCCAGCGTCGAGATGGCCTGCGCGACTGCGCATTCAATGGCTTGCGGGTTGGCACTGTCGGCTTGAATCGCGATAGCACGACGCCCTTTATCAGCGATGAATTTGGCCACTGCCTCAGCTTTTTCCGTCGACTGCTGGTAGGTGAACGCAACATCGGCGCCATTCTCTGCCAGTGCCACTGCGATAGCGGCGCCGATCCCGCGAGCTCCTCCCGTCACCAACGCACGTTTTCCTTCCAAATCGATCATTACTCACCTGTCTGGCATGCAGTTATTTGGCCGCGCGCATTCACCAGGGATGGTGCAAGCGTGCCGATACGGGGGCGGATATTAGGGATCCAGTTCCTTGGTTTGTAGTCTCGTGGGTTGTATTACTGTGTCGCACAAATCGGAACATCCAACCGGGTGTTGGCGTTATTCGCGAGTGAGGAATGAAACTTTGGAGAAATATTCGGGTGCGCTGATCAGGACTGGACGTATTAGCCGCGATAGCTCTGATGGATCAATAAGTAAGCCTGGTATCCATACTTTGCTTTCAGGACTCACTCGAAGGGAGCTTGCAATCGGGTCTTTCAGCTCTGTGGCGACTCAGGAATATGTGCCGCCTGGTCGCAGTATTCAAGCAGCAATTCGGTGAGCACCCTTATCTTTCGCGCAGGGTGCTGGCCTGGCGGTCGAACTACATAAGCGCCTGCTGGAGGCGGCGGATAATCCGTCATGATCGCTACAAGTGCGCCGCTCGCCAAATGCTCATGCGTGACCCAGTCAGGTAACCAGGCAATGCCGATGCCGGCCAAAGCTGCGGCCAGCAATGCGGTGCCATTGTCGGCTTTGAACGTTCCCTGTGGGCGCACCGTAACCATCGTGTCACCATCCATGAATGACCACGATTCATTGCCTTGCATCAGTGCTTGGTGGCTGACGACTTCGTCGGGTGTTTCGGGCGCTCCATGCGCCTTGATATAGACGGGGCTTGCCACCAATTGGCCAAAGATCGGTCCGATACACCGGGCGATCATGTTGGAATCGGGCAGGTAGCCCACCCGTATCGCGCAGTCATACCCCTCGGCGATGAGGTCAACGAAACGATCGGTGTAGTTCGTTTGCACATGAAGCTGTGGGTGACGCCTGGCCATTTCCGCGAGGATCGGCGCGAAATGTATTGGCCCCAAAGTCAGGGGCGCGGCGATCCGCAGGCGGCCACAAAGCTCGCCGGAAGGCAAGATCGCATCGCGTGCCGACTCGGCCTCAGCGCATATTCTGGCGGCGTAGTCGCGGAAGGTCGCCCCAGCTTCGGTAAGGGCCGCACCGCGGGTGGTACGCGCCATCAGTTGCACGCCCAGCTCTGCTTCCAGGCGGGCAAGCCGGCGACTGACGATAGATTTCGACGTGCCCAGGCGCGTTGCCGCACGGGAAATGCCGCCGGCATCGGCCACTTCTACAAAGGTTTCAAGCTCTTCTATATCCATTTCCACGTTCCTTTTTTTGTCACGCAGCTACGCACGGAATGCGACTACCAGAACGTACATCTGAACTGCACATTACGGAGTTCGCGCCTTGGCGCCAATAGCGGTTCCCGGGGACGTCCTGATCTGTGCGTACATGGGGCCGCTTTTCGAGCGGCCGGCAGTGCGTGCGAGTGTCGACAAGCTGCTACAGGATGTATTGCGGGGGCGTATACGGGTTGTCATTGAACGGGCCTTTACCCTATCGCAGGCTGCTGCGCATGACTTCGCGGAGCGAAGCAAACCGCTGGGGCGCGTCGTCATGAAGCCGTGAAGCCATCGCCAGAGAATGGCAGCAAAAACCGTGGCGTTCCTCATTCCGCGACACAGTTAGTCATTCGCTGCTACTACCCGAAGGTTTGAGGGCGCTGCACAGTGCATGAGGCATCGCCGCTCATAAGGCGCGCTGCACGGAAACTGATCCCGCAAATAAACGTGCCAACCCACGGCAACAAGAGGATGGATTAATGGCTTTTCGTAACGGTCTTGCTTCGCTTCTTCGTCCAGAAGACTCCGTACTTGTGTTGATCGACCACCAGCCTTTTCAACTCACCAATCTCAATAGCCACGATCCGCACGCAGCGGTCAACTGTGCGACAGCATTGGCGAAGGCTGCGAAGGCGTTTAACGTCCCGACCATTCTGACCAGTGTGATTGCCGAGCGTGGCGGTTGGATCTTTCCGCAAATCACCGACGTTTTCCCCGGTCAGGAGGTGATTGACCGAACGCTCATCAATACTTGGGAAGACAAGAAAGTAGTGGACGCGGTCAAGGCAACAGGCCGCAAGCAATTGGTCCTGGCTGGCCTGTGGACTGAGGTCTGCGTCGCCATGCCAGCGATTCAAGCACTAGGCGAGGGCTGGGACGTTACCGTGGTCACCGACGCGTGCGGTGGCGTTTCGGTCGAAGCCCATCAAGTCGCCATCCAACGCATGGTCGGCGCCGGGGCAAATGTCATGACCTGGTTGGCAGTCATGGCTGAATGGCAACGCGACTGGGCGCGCCTCGATACGGCAGGCGCTGTAACCGATGTGCTTCTCCAGCATGCTGCAGGTAGCGGCATTGCTTATCTGTGGGAGCAGCAATTGCTCGACACGCCGGTACCCGCTGAAGGTTGATCAGCACGGGAGTGAGGGACCAATGAAGTACCGCTTTGCCAGGGAGGCGCCCCATTCCCGCGTTCATCGACGGCCGATACTGAAGGCGTGCATTCGCAATCTGCTGGGATATTGCGAATGACCAATACCTAGTCCAACACAGCACATGGCCGGCTCGGGCCAGATCACCAACATTAAGCCTGGCTGTGACTTTGGCGCTTGGTAACTGCCTTCATCTGCCCGCGAAGCCCGTGCACCGTCATGTCTTTGCATCGGGAGGCCCGCTGGCTCTGCGTAGCAATGCACTAAAATCCCTTCATATCGCGATCGATTGTTTCGGTGCTTTCACTCGGCGCCACAGCTTGATCAAGACCGCTCAAAACAATAATCGAGGTCTCTCTCAATGGCTGTCAGTTACAACCCTGAGCTCCACTATTCCGGCTTTCACGACCTGAGCGACCAGGTTCGTTTTCAAAGCACGGAAGGCAAGATCTGGTTTGGCGAGCAGCGCATGTTGTTGATGCAGGTATCGGCGATGGCTAATTTTCGCCGTGAACTCATCAATAGCCTCGGCGTCGACCGCGCCAAGGGGTTCTTCTTGCGCCTTGGCTACCAGTCTGGACTCAAGGATGCGGAAATGGCCCGCAAGCTCAGACCAGACAGTCCGCAGTTGCAGATGTTTCTGGTCGGCCCGCAACTGCATTCCCTCAAAGGTATGGTCAATGCGAAACCCATTCAGTTAGAGCTGGATCAGGAGAGCGGCCATTTTTATTGCGAGCTCGAATGGATTGACTCCTTTGAGGTCGAGACTTGCCTGACTGAAGTCGGCCTGATGGAGGAACCAGTTTGTTGGTCTTTGTTGGGCTACGCCTGTGCTTACAGTTCTTCATTCATGAAACGCGAAATCATCATCCAAGAAACGACCTGTCGCGGATGCGGGGATGAGCGCTGCATCATTATTGGTAAACCTGCCGAGGAATGGGAGAACGCCGCAGAATTCAGACAGTACTTTCAAGCCGATCCAATCATCGAGGAGCTGTATGAACTGCAATCACAGATCAGCTCTCTGCGTAGAAGCCTGGAGAAGCAGGAAGCTCAATTCTATGGAGTAGGGCGCTCGCCTGCCTATTTGAAGGTATGCCGGATGATCGACAAGGCTGCCAAAGGAAAAATTTCCGTCCTGCTGCTCGGAGAAACTGGCGTCGGCAAGGAGGTCATCGCACGGAGCGTGCATCTGCGCAGTGATCGCGCCGAGCAAGCGTTTGTCGCAGTGAACTGCGCTGCCATTCCTCAGGACCTGATTGAAGCCGAATTGTTTGGTGTTGAGAAAGGCGCTTTTACCGGCGCCAATCAAACCCGCCCAGGACGCTTTGAACGGGCCAACGGAGGGACGATTTTTCTAGACGAGGTGGTGGAGCTGACGCCCAGAGCGCAGGCGACATTACTTCGGGTACTGCAAGAGGGTGAACTGGAACGGGTAGGCGATTCCCGAACCCGCAAGATCAATGTGCGAGTCATCGCTGCTACCAATGAAAGCCTCGCCGACGCCGTCGAAGCGGGCCGGTTTCGCGCCGATCTTTATTACCGCTTGAATGTGTTTCCGGTGCAGATTCCCCCACTGCGTGAGCGACTTGAAGATCTGCCACTGCTGGCCGAGCACTTTATAAGCAAGTTTCACTTGCAATATCACAAGCGAACGCTGGGTTTATCAGACAAAGCTCTTGAATTGTGTCGCCGCTACGCCTGGCCGGGGAATATTCGCGAATTGGAAAATACGATTGAGCGTGGCGTCATCCTGACCGACAGCAACGAGACCATAGGCCAGGATGCACTCTTTGCAGTCTTCCCAAAAACAGACGATTCGCACGGTGATCGTCTCAACTCTGATGGCGCGTTGGTTCAGGCTGGCGGTGAAGAACCTTGTCCCGATTGGGTTACGCAGATCTTTGATAAAAACATCAGCCTGGATGCTGTGGAAGAACGGCTGATGCGCCGCGCCATGGAGCTTTCACACCAAAACGTCTCGCAAGCCGCTCGCATGCTCGGCTTGACCCGGCCGGCACTGGCCTATCGCCTGAAGAAAAGCGGCTTGTTGCATGACGAGAGTCTTGAGTGACTTTGCGTGGCCGCCTGGCGGTTCACCGTGGACCACGCTCGAGCTGGATTGATCAAATCAACAAAACCTCGCCGAGACTTCATCAAATGATCAAACAAGCCCTTCGATAAACTCCGAGCCCGATACTCGCGACACCACATTAAGTTATATGTCATTGATAAATATCGATTTATATAAGTTTTATAAAATTGGCATAGCCCTTGCTCCAGTACCAATTGTCGCTTTTCGACGCGTAGCAATTTGCAACATGGGTTGGATGACCGCGAATCGCAAAATCGTACTCATAAATGGAGAGTTCATGAATACTCGAAGCATCAAATTGATCACTGCAGCAATGGCGCTCGCCTCATGGTTAGTAACAATCACTCCAGCGTCGGCGCAGTCAGCTACTGAAGCGCAATCTGCTGCTTCACTAGCGGTTGTCGTGGAATTCCTGGCCAATACCGCACCCGATAAAGTCGAAGCCGCGGCAATGAGGTTGGCAGCTCCAGACGCCACCTATGTTTCTCTAAACTTTGACAATCCAGAACTCAGAAAAATCATGCCGTGGACCGGCACAAACAAAGGTCCCAAAGCCTTTAGCTCTTTGTTTTTGCAGGTCTCAAACTACTGGAAAATCGAAGACTTTACGATTACTACCAAAATCGCTTCCGGCGAAGATGTCGCGATTTTCGGTAAGTTCACCTACCGCTCCGTGGCGGTCGGACATCTGTTCACATCACCGTTTTCCATCCATGCGAAAGTTCAGGATGGAAAGATGACCTATTTCCAGTTCATGGAAGATACCTACGCGTCTGCCAGTTCGTTCCGGCAGTCCGGTTCATGGACCGTGAAGACATCCAAAGATGCACTTCCCTTCAAGGTGGGAGCGAATTAGCCGCAGATGATGTGCACTTGCAAAAGCAGCTTGGCAAGCGTTTTTCGGGCATTTAACTGAACCCCGCGAACGCGGCTGAACAATGCTGCATTCGTAAATTCAAGGGGCTTTTCGGCACCCCTGAACTCGTCCGGAAAGTGGCTTTTAGCCCTACCAGGACGGGTCGCGTTCTGCTTGCGCAGCCACGCATAACGCCGCTTTCGTATTGCTCTACTTACCAAAGGAAATCCGCCATGTCCAACAAGTACTTAGAAATACTGACCCCGCAAAACAGCCAAGTGATTTTCATCGACCACCAGCCCCAAATGGCCTTTGGTGTGCAGTCGATAGATCGGCAGGTGCTGAAAAATAATGTCGTGGGGTTGGCCAAGGCTGCCAAAGCGTTCGGCATACCTACCACCATCACGACTGTGGAAACCGAGGGTTTCTCTGGTAATACATACCCCGAGTTGCTAGCGGTATATCCGCAGAACAAAATCCTCGAACGTACTTCAATGAACTCCTGGGATGACCAAAACGTTCGTGATGCCCTGGCAGAGTCCGCCATTGCCGGCCGTAAGAAGATCGTCGTATCCGGCCTGTGGACCGAGGTCTGCAACACGACCTTCGCACTGTCCTGCCTGCGCGATACAGACTATGAAATCTATATGGTTGCCGACGCCTCGGGTGGCACCTCGATCGACGCGCACAACTACGCCATGGACCGCATGATTCAGGCCGGTATCGTACCGGTTACCTGGCAACAGGTGCTGCTCGAATGGCAGCGGGATTGGGCGCGCAAGGAGACCTATGAAGCCGTGATGGGGATCGTGCAGGAACATTCCGGCGCCTACGGGATGGGTGTGGATTATGCCTACACCATGGTGCATAAGGCGCCTGAGCGGGTGCAACATGGCGAGCACATCGGTCCAAACCCTGCTAAATAAATCCGTTATGCAAGAGCTGTCGCGCAGCGCTGACGCGATAGCTCCACCCATCGGCGTTATTGTCCAAAACACGAGGTGGAGCATGAGGATGTATGCAGTTTAAAAAGTCCAGTCAGACGTGAGTAACCGGTTCTCAAGGTTCGCTATTCCCTGAAGGCCCTGGAAACGGGCTTTATATCTGTGAGGCCTCTACCTATGACATCGCGCCGAAAACTTCTCCAGGCCGCCTCCACCTTAGCGTTAGGGGGTGTCTTTGGACGCAGCGCTTTTTCCGAAACTCTAAGTAGGGAAGGGCCCGATATGACCGATTCCATTCCGGACATCATTTTCCACAATGGCGAGATCACTACACTGGATCGCGCCAACCCAGTCGCCCACGCCGTTGCAATCAAAGACGGCAAGTTTCTGGCTGTAGGGTCAGACCAGGAAGTCATGGCGCTGGCTGGCTCAGCCACAAAAGTTGTCGACCTCAAGCGCCGTTGTGTGCTCCCTGGCTTAGTCGATAACCATACCCACATGGTCCGCGGCGGCCTTAACTACAATCTGGAATTGCGCTGGGACGGTGTGCGTTCACTGGCTGACGCCATGGACATGCTCAAGCGCCAAGTGGCTAACACACCAGCACCGCAGTGGGTGCGCGTGGTAGGTGGCTTCACTGAACACCAGTTCGTCGAAAAGCGTTTGCCAACCATAGCCGAGATCAATGCGATCGCGCCCGATACACCTGTATTTCTTCTGCATCTCTATGACCGGGCCTTGCTCAATGGTGCGGCCTTGCGCGCGGTCGGCTACACCCGAGATACCCCCGAGCCACCAGGCGGGAAAATTTACCGCGATGCCAATGGTGCGCCTACGGGCCTGCTGTTGGCCACGCCCAACGCGACGATCCTTTACGCCACGTTGGCCAAGGGACCGAAGTTGCCCTTCGACTATCAGGTCAACTCCACTCGCCATTTCATGCGCGAGCTCAATCGCTTGGGTGTGACAGGGCTTATTGATGCGGGCGGCGGTTTCCAAAACTATCCCGACGATTACGCAGTGATCCAGAAGTTGGACAACGATGGGCAAATGACGGTCAGGTTGGCTTACAACCTGTTCACTCAGAAACCCAAGGAAGAGAAGGAGGATTTCCTCAAGTGGACCTCCAGCGTTAAGTACAAGCAAGGAAACGACTACTTCCGTCACAACGGCGCGGGCGAAATGTTGGTGTTTTCCGCTGCCGACTTCGAAGATTTTCGCCAGCCGCGACCGGACCTGCAGCCCGAGATGGAGGGAGAACTGGAGGAAGTTGTGCGCATCCTCGCAGAGAACCGATGGCCGTGGCGGTTGCATGCCACCTACGACGAAACCATTACCCGAGCGCTGGATGTATTTGAGAAGGTCAACGAGGACATCCCCCTCGCTGGCATCAATTGGTTCTTTGATCATGCCGAAACCATCTCGGACAAATCGATCGACCGTATCGCCGCGCTCGGCGGTGGCATCGCTGTACAACATCGTATGGCTTATCAGGGGGAGTACTTCGTCGAGCGCTACGGCGCCCGTGCGGCGCAAGCGACCCCGCCCGTAGCGCGCATACTGGAAAAAGGGGTGAAAGTGTCTGCAGGCACCGATGCCACCCGGGTTGCCTCCTACAACCCCTGGGTTTCGCTATCCTGGATGGTAACCGGTAAAACGGTGGGCGGTCTGAATCTGTACCCTCAACGAAACCTGCTTGATCGCGAAGCGGCGTTGCGGATGTGGACAGAGAATGTCGCCTGGTTTTCTAACGAAGAGGGCAAACGTGGTCGCATCCAGACCGGTCACTTTGCTGACCTGATTGTGCCAAGTAAGGACTACTTCTCTGTGCCTGAAGAGGAGATTTCATTTCTTACCGCCGATATGACCGTGGTTGGCGGGCGCGTGGTTTACGGGGCCGGCCAATTCGCCAGGTTTGACGACAACCCGCTACCGCCCGCCATGCCTGACTGGTCGCCGACGCGTACCTTTAAAGGTTATGGCGCCTGGGGAGACCCAGACGGAGCAGGCAGAAACTCGCTGGCTCCGCTGCGCGCCCAAGTCGCGGCCTCGTGCGGCTGCGCAAGCTTTTGCGGCCTGCACGGTCACGATCATGCCGGTGCATGGGGATCCAATGCTCCAGTATCGGACCCCCGAAGTTTTTTTGGTGCCTTGGGCTGCTCCTGTTGGGCCGTGTAGAAATGGGCCGGTGATCGATCAGCTATCCTATGAGGGTCATCGGCCATTACTCCTGCACTGCCAGCGCGTCAATCAATTCTTGGGTGGTCACGATTGAATGAGCGAAGGTCGGCCCGTTCAACTCGTGGGGTGCTACGTGTTTGACGCTTTTGGCTGGGAGAATGGCGGCGAGGACGTTGCGGACCATTGCGCACGCTTTTGGCCGAGTGCGCTCTAAAGAGATCACAAGGAACTATGCACCCACAAACTCGATGACCGTCTTGCCCTTGCCGCGGCCTTCGGCGACTTGGCGAAATGCCTCGTTGACGTCTTGCGGCGCAAAGTGCTGTTGATCCACGCGGATTGTCAGTTGACCCGCATTGGCCAACGCAGCGGCCTCGCGCAGGATAGCGCCGTGATGTTCGCGTCCTTTGCCGGTGAGCAGCGGAGCCAGAGTGAAGACGCCCGAGTAGGTGGCACTTTTGAACGATAACGGTGCCAGGCTGTGCTGGCCCCAGCCCAGGCAGCTCAGCACGTGCCCGGTATAGGCTTTCACGGCTTTGAATGATGCATCCAGCGTGCTGCCGCCGACGGTGTCGTAGACAATGTCGAACCCTTCGCCGGCGGTGTAGTGCTCGACATAATCCTCAACGCTCTGTGCCTGATAGTCGATCGCTGTAGCCCCCAGCGAGCGTATGAAGTCCAGACTGCCCGCCGAACCGGTGGCGTAGACATCGGCACCACTAGCCTTTGCCAGTTGCACAGCCACTTGGCCGACCCCGCCCGCGCCGCCATGAATCAGGACACGCTGACCGGAGCGGACATTGGCGCGATCGACCAGACCTTCCCATGCGGTAATGAATACCAAAGGCAATGCAGCCGCCTCACGCATGCTGAGGGTGCGTGGCTTGACCGCGATAAGGCGGGCATCCACGGCAATGTACTCGGCCATGGTGCCTTGGGCTCCGCCGATCCCGCCGGGCATGCCGAAGACTTCCTGGCCCTGGGTGAACCCCTCGACCGCTTCGCCCACTTCGACCACCGTACCGGCAAGATCAAGGCCGAGCACCGCCGGCAGCGTTTGGCGGGCGTGAGCGCCTGCGCCGGCGGCAATTTTGGTATCGAGCGGATTGACCCCTGCGGCGTGAACCTTGACCAGTACTTGCCCCTTACCGGGAACAGGGCGGTCGATGTAACGGATGACCAGCGGGGATTGAGCGGACTCGGCGATGGCGGCAAGCATGGAATGTTTCATGACGGGAACCTGTGTTGGGATGGACGCTTACAGATTGCCGCGCTTTAATCATTCCGATAAGAAACCCAATTTGCATATGACTTATTCCCCAAAGAGAACCAATCGTCGATGGATCTGTTCGACAGCATGCATGTCTTTGTTCGCGTCGTGGAGCGCGGGTCTTTCTCGGCGGTGGCCCGTGAACTGAACATGGGGCAGCCGGCAGTGAGTAAGCAAGTGCGCGCGCTGGAGCAGTATCTGGGTGGGCCATTGTTCGCACGCAGCACTCGGCATTTGGCCCTGACCGACCAAGGTCAACGCTTCTACGACCACTGCCAGGAAATTCTCGGCCACGTCGAAACTGCTACGCGAAGCTTTACCAGTGGCCAGGAGCAGATCGCCGGCCCTTTACGAGTCGCCGCCCCGGTCAGTTATGGAAGGTTATGCATCGCACCGCTCATAGGGACTTTCCTGCAACGCCATCCTGATGTGCGGATTGACCTGCGGCTGAGTGACCACAATGAAGACCTGCTCAAGGAAAACATCGATCTGGCGATCCGCATTGGCGTAGTGAAGAGCGAGGGATTGGTGGCACTGCCACTGGGCAATAGCCCACGGCGTGTCTATGCCGCGCCCGGTTACGTGGCTCTGCACGGCGTGCCACGTGAGCCCAGCGAACTATCAGGTCACAACTGCATCGCCTTCACATTGCTGGAGCATTACGACCGTTGGACCTTTACGCACCTCGGCCAAGCGTTCGATGTAGGTATCCAGGGCAACGTCACCAGCAACAGCAGCGAGGCCATCCGCGAAATGGTGCTCTCCGGCCTGGGTATTTCCCTCTCACCGCAATGGCTGTTCACAGCTGATGTCGAGCTGGGCAGGGTAAGTACCGTACTCGACAACTATCAGACCAGCGCGCTGCCTGTCAGCGCGGTACTCAGCCGCGAGCGCCGACGTTCAGCGCGGACGATGGCGTTCATCAATTTTCTACGCGAGCAATTGTTGTAGCAGCCCCTCGTCATACGCCGTCCGCTGCTTTCTTTTCCGGGACCCTAAAACTGTCTGATGACAGTCCCAAGTCGATTACTGCCGTATTTTTCCATCTACCAGACATTTGATGCGGCCGAGTATTGGCACGGCAGCACGTGCCGGGGAGATCAGCTCATGAGCGTACGCCTGCGGCCTGCTGCAACCGTCGCACCGCGTCCCGGGCCTGGGCGCCGAGTTCGGCCAGGTCTAAGTCAGGCAACTGGTCGTCTTGTACGGTCAACCGCCCACCGACCAGCAAGGCGCGCAAGGTCGGGCGTCCTCCGCCCACCACCGGCCCGATCGCCGGGTCATGCAGGCCGAAGTATCGGGGCTGGTCCAGGCGATAGATCGCCAGGTCGGCCGCCATGCCCACTTGCACGCTGCCCACGGCGTCCAGCCCCAGCACCCGAGCCCCGCCAGACGTACCCCAGCGCACCACGTCTTCCACCGTGGCCGCGCTGGCACCGCCTTCCTCGTCACCGCCGGCATAACGCGGGCGGGCCCGTTCGCCAAGTCTGGCCCGTTGCATCAGCCAGGCGGCGTGGGTTTCGCTGATCATGTCGCAGGCCTCGTTGGAGGCGGCGCCATCCACGCCAATCGACACTGGCATTCCCGCAGCCTCCATGGCCACCACATCGGCAATGCCACTGCCCAGGCGGCCATTGCTTTGCGGGCAATGGGCAATGCCCGTACCGCTGGCCCCCAGCATGCGGATTTCCTCGGCGTCGAGTTTCACCAAATGCGCGAACCACACGTCCGGCCCCAGCCACTCGTGTTCGGCACAGAACGCCACTGGAGACATGCCGTGGCGTTGCTGCACCTCATTTTGATATTCGACGGTTTCGCTCAGATGACTGTGCAGGCGAATGCCCAGTCGCCGGGCGACCCGGGCGGTTTCGCGCAGGTGTTCGGCAGGCATGGAGTAGGGCGGGCTGGTGGGCGCCATCACCACCCGCCGCCAGGCATCGGCGGCCGGGTCGTGGTAGCGCCGTACCAGACGCTCGACGTCGTCCAGGTATTGTTCCAGGGTCTCCGGCCCAGCCACGGACTTGCCTTCGGCTTGCCGTGCTTGAGTGGCGCCGCCACGGCAGAGGACAAACCGCAGCCCCAGCCGTTCGGCTTCCTCGAACAGCACCTCGGCACTGTCAAAGTCCATGCCCGGCAAGTACAGGTAATGATGGTCTGCGACGGTGGCGCAGCCGGATCGTGCCAATTCGACCAGGCCAATGCGCGCGGCGAGGCGAAAGCTTTGCTCGTCAAACGCGCCGCGATAGCGATAGGGCACGGCACCCAGCCAGGCTCCCAGGCTCTGGTCGATACCTGCGGGAATGCCTTTGAGCAGCGACTGAAACAGGTGATGGTGGGTATTGACCCACGCCGGGTAGACCACGCAATCGGTGGCATCCAGCACTCGCTCGCCGGGCTGGGGTTGCAGGGCGCCGATGGCGCTGATGTGGCCGTCGACGATACGGATATCAGGCCCGGCGTGGCGCGCCGCCGCGCCGGACAAACCGGTGAGGATGGCGCTGGCGTTACGTACCAGCCAGCTATTTTGAATCTTCATGTGAGGCTCCATACGCCGCACCTGCGGCGGATTCAAGGGTCAGCCGAGTTCGCTTTCGTGCCAGTTGCGCAGGCTCAACCGGGCCAGCACGGCCATCAGGCTGAATAACGCGACACCGGTCAACGCGATCAGCAGCAGGGCAGCGAACAGCCTTGGAATATTCAGTTGAAAGCCGGCCTGGAGAATCTGATACGCCAGCCCTGCACCGGTGCCCCCGGTGCCGGCGACGAACTCCGCCACCACCGCGCCGATCAACGCCAGCCCGCTGGCAATGCGCAGCCCGGCAAAAAAACACGGCAGGGCGCTGGGAATGCGCAGGCGCAACAGCACCTGCCAGCGGCTGGCGCGGTTCAGGCGGAACAGATTGAGCAGGCCGGGGTTGACGCTGCGCAGGCCGAGTACGGTGTTGGCGATGATCGGGAAAATCGCCACCAGGGTCGCGCAAATAATCAACGCCAGCGTGGTGTTGCTGCACCAGATGATGATCAGCGGTGCCACGGCCACCACCGGCGTCACCTGCAACAGGATGGCGTAGGGAAACAGGCTGGCTTCCAGCACGCGGCTCTGCACAAACACAAAGGCCGCCAAGGTGCCGATAAGCACCGCCAGGGCAAACGAGAAAAAAGTGATCTTCAAGGTCATCCACAATGCACCGAACAGCATCGGGCCATCGCTGATCAGGGTGCGGCCGATATCGACCGGGGAGGGCACCAGATACACCGGCACCTTCCAGGCCACACATGCCAATTGCCACAGACCCAGCAATACCGCGCCGAGCAGCAGCGGCGAGACGATGCGCAACACCGTGGGGTGACGTAACCAGGGAGTAAAGGACGGGTTCATGATCGGGCTCTCAGTGAAGTCAGCAAGGATCGCCATTGGCCTCGGCCAGCAGCCGGGACAGACGTGCGCACTGCGCGATAAAGGCCGGGGAGGTGCGGTAGGCCTCGTCTCGTTCCAACGGGCCGTCGATTTCGATGTCGGCGATTACTCGGCCCGGGCGCGCCCCCATCACCACCACCCGCGATGACAGGTAGACGGCCTCGAAAATGCTGTGGGTGACGAACACCACGGTCAGGTCGCGGCTAGCCCACAGCTGACGCAGGTCGCTGTCGAGCTTGTTGCGGGTGAACTCATCCAGGGCGCCGAAGGGCTCGTCCATCAGCAGCAGATTGGGCTCGGTGGCCAAGGCCCGGGCGATGGACGCGCGCATTTGCATGCCGCCGGACAGTTCCCGCGGGTACACCTGGCTGAAGCGGTCCAAGCCGACAAGAGCAAGGGCTGCGTCGACTTTTGGCTGGCTCTGGGTTTTGGGCATATTGGCCAGATCCAGCGGCAGGCGCACGTTGTCGCTGACCTTCACCCAAGGCATCAGGGTCGCCTCCTGGAACACCATCGCCAGGCTTTGCCCTTGGGTCGGGCTCGCCGGGCTGTCTTTGCCCCACCAGCGCACGTGGCCGGCGGAGGGTTTTTCGAGGCCGGCGAACATTTTCAGCAGGGTGCTCTTGCCGCAGCCCGAAGGGCCGAGCAATGAAACGAACTCGCCGCGCTGAATGGCCAGCTTCACCCGGCTCAAGGCCTGGGTGCCGTTGCTGTAGGTTTTTTCCACCTGATTGGCGAACAGCGGTGTTTGCACGCCGACGCTGTCGCCCCGTGGCAATGCCTGTGGCAGGGCGTTGGCCCCAGTTATGGTTTGCATCAACATAGCGCTCTCCCCTTAGGTCATGAGCGTGCGGTAAAGCCCCGGCACACCGGGGCGCTGACTTCAACGGCTGAGGAACACTTCACTTTCACCATGAGCTTCGAGCAGGCCCAGCAATTGCCGACGAATCACCAGGCCAGGCTTGTCCGACGGCATGTGCAGTTCCACTCGCCGGCGGGTGTCGACACAGGCGTCGTAATCGGTGGCTTCGAGGATGTCGCGGTCTTCGGCGGTGATCGCTGCGTCCCAGTCGATCAGTTCCTGGGTCGAGCATTGCTCTTCGCTGTCATTGCGATACAACCACTGGACCAGCATCAGGCGCCCGTCTTCTATGGGCGTCGCGCAGTTGTAGATGATGTGATGGATGCCGCTGTCCGGGTACATGCAGCCAAAGCGCCGGGAGAAGGGCAGGTAATAGCGGTTGATCAGGTGGCGCTGGGTGATCGGCTCGCGGGTGCCGGTGATGCGATAGCTCTCCTCAGGATTGCGGATCGGCACCCGAGTCTCCGCCTCGAAGCCGTAGTCGGTTTCGCGAAACTCGTAGCCGGCCGGCGCGGGCTGGTCGAAAAGGCCGAAATTGGCTTTGTGGACGAAGGAAAAATGCGAGTTGTCAAAGGAGTTTTCCATGACCCGCAGCGGGCTGGTTTTCCACTCTTCATAAAACTGGAAGATGCGCCGGTAGCCCGGGGCGCCATCCTCGGGAAACTCAGGGATTGGTTGCAGAGGATCGTCGAGGGCGACCCAGGCGTAGCCGTATTTTTCCTGGCAGTGAAAGGCCTGGACCGAGGCGCCCGGCGGAATCATGCCAGCGGGGTTTTGCGGGATCTTCACGCAGGTGCCGGTGCAGTCGTATTCCCAGCCGTGATAGCCGCAGGCGATGTTGCCGTCCTCGCTGACAAAACCTTTCGAGAGCTTGGCGGTGCGGTGGCAGCAACGGTCGCGCATGGCCACCGGGGTGCCGTCGGGGCGCTTCCACAGCACCAGCGCCTCACCCAGTAAAGTGAAGGACTGCGGGCCGGCATCCAGCGCGGTCATGGGCAGCAGGGCATACCAGAAGCGGCGCAATACAGGTTGTTTGGTGACCAACATAACAAGTGTCCTCACGGTAATCGTTCAGCCGGCTCTTGGGCTCGGGCTCTGGGTTCAGCAGTCTTGCAATCAGGCTCAGCGGCTGGCGGACTGTTCGGCGCCAGGCAGTACCTTCAAATCCTCGACGAAGCGCGTGGTGTAGGCCTTCTGCCAAGGCGCATCGGCACCGAGCAGGCCGGCGTCGACCATGAAGTTTCGGGTGGCCTGCCAGCGCGCATCGCTCATCACGCCGATGCCTTGGGTGGCGGCATCACCACCGGTGACCAGGCGATATTGCTTGAGCGTCGACAAGCCCCAGGCGAGCAATTCATCGCTCATGTTCGGGTTGTCGGCCTTGATCAGGTGGTTGGCGCTCGGGTTGTCGAGGTAGCGCTTCCAGCCCTCCATCGAGGCGCGAACAAAGCGCTGGACTCGCTCCGGATGCTGATCGATCACGTCCTGGCGAGTGGCCAGGGTCGAGCCGTAGGGCGGGTAACCGGCGTCGGCAAACAGGAAGAAGTTGGCTTTCTCCCCGGCCTTCAACGCCTGGAACAACTCGGAGCTGGCATAGGCCTGCTGCGTGGTGTTGGCGTTCGCGAGGAAGGGTTGCAGGTTGAAGGTGTAGGGGCGGGCCTGGCTGTCCTTGAGCTGATATTTTTCCTTGAGCCACGGCCACCACGTTTGCTGGCCGGAGGTGGACACCAGCACCTGTTTGTTCTGCAACGCATCCAGGCCGCTCACATCGGCATGCGTCAGCAGACCCTGAGGATCACCTTGAAAGGGCGCGGCCACGGCCACCACCGGCAGGCCTTGCTCCACACTTTTGAGAATCTGCAAGTCGTAGTTGACGATGAAATCGGCCTGCTTGTTGAGCAGCAGCTGCATGCCATTGACCTGCGGCCCACCCATTCGGATGGTCACGTCCAGGCCTTCTTTTTCATACAGTCCATCCGCCAGGGCCTGGTAGAAACCGCCCTGTTCAGCTTGGGCATACCAGGAAGTGAGCAGCACCACCTTGTCATTGGCCAAAGCCAGTGGAGACGCGATCAGGGCGGCGGGCACAAGCGCCATGGCCAGTAGCGAGCGAAGCGGTTGACCCAAGGCAAAGCGAATTTTCATGATGTGTTCTCCACAACGATTCGAAAACCGCCGCGCGCCAATCGGCACGCCAGCGCGGGACCGATTGGAGAGAACAAGGGAGGAGAGAAGGCGCGTATGCGTAGTTACACGGCTGACACTTCTCTCTTGCCCGGGGCGCTGGCGCCGCGTTCAAGCATCCAATCGGACGTACGCCCACAGGGGAGGGCGCAAGAGCAATGCCCGGTGCCATTGCTGGCACTGACCGCTTCTACTCGAAAGCAGTCATAGCCAAAAGTGTGCCAAGCCGTCGCAGGCCCGCCCTCACGGGATCCGGCTGGCGAGGCAATCAGCAGGAGGTGGGCAGGCGATTCGCAACGGTGCGAATTCAAGTGGGCGCGCCTCAATCTGGTGCGCAACCGATGGCTGCAAAGTATTCAGTTTTACGCATCGATTGTGCTGAAGGAGGGTTGAAGATTGTATTCGCTCAGTTGGCACAACCCCTGCTTAGAACGGAGTCGAGTAGAAGCGGTCAGCACAGAGGGCTCTCAACAGAACCCGAGGTGCAGGGCATTGCTCTGGCGGCATTACGCCGCGCACCCGGCAAGGGTCGCCCCTCGTTAATTTGAGGGCCAGAGCAGCTGCTTGATCCGCAGCTCGGGCATGCCTTGCCGGTGATATCCGCCAATCACCTGACAAGGGCAGCCCATGAACGCATCGCGTACTCCATTACTTGCACCTTCACTGCTGCGTCGCAGCCTGGCGCCGCTGTTAGCTCTGGCCAGCGCCGGCGCCGAAGCTGGCCCTCTGTTGTGGAACGACAACAGCTTGAGCTACCTCTACGGCCAGCATTTCAAAGTCGACGGCACTGGCGACGATACTCAGCAAACGCTGAGCTTCGAACACGCCAGCGGCTGGACGTGGGGCGATATCTTCATGTTCGTCGACAACAAATGGTCCAGTGGACTCTCGGGTGCCGACGGCCATTCCTACTACGGTGAATTCTCCCCACGGCTGTCGCTGGGCAAAATCAGTGACCGCTCCCTGAGCTATGGCATCGTCAAGGACGTACTCATCGCCGCCACCTACGAGCGCGGTGAAAACCGCAATCGCAAATACCTGCTGGGCCCCGCTGTCGACCTCGTGCTTCCAGGCTTTGATCGCTTTTCCCTGAATACCTACTACCGCAAACCCGACGGCATCACCGGTAAGGCCTCAGGTCAATGGCAGATCAACCCGACCTGGTCCATGACCCTCCCGGTGGGTCGCTCCGACATTCTTTTCGACGGCTATCTGGAGTGGTACGTCAACGACGTCGGCAACAAAGGCACCTCCAACTATGTGGCCAGGAGCTTTCACTTCAACCCACAAGTCAAATACGACGTGGGCAAGGCGCTGGGGCAACAGCAAAAGCGTTTTTATGCGGGACTTGAGTGGGATTACTGGTCGAATAAATACGGGATTGAAGACACGAGCGGATTCCCTACCGACCAGAACGCGTTGAGTCTCTTGCTCAAGGTGCATTTTTGACGGGGCCGATCGCCCATTGCAGAAAGCGGCCTTGACGCACCACCTCGGCAAACTGGCGAAATGGGTGTTCATCGCCGCTACTCCTGCGCTGCCAACGCCTCAATCAGTTCCTGGGTGGTGACAATTGAGTGAGCGAAAGTCGGCCCGTTCAACTCGTGGGCGGCGTGCATCATTTCCGCGCGGAAAGCGGCGGTCGCATCGCGCACCAGCGTGACGTGGTAGCCCAATTCCGAGGCGTAGCGGGCGGTCGCTTCGATGCAGGTGTTGGCGAGCAGGCCGACGATGATGACGTGAGTGATGCCTTTCTGCTTCAGGCGAAAATCAAGGTCAGTATTGGCAAAGCCACTGGCGCCCCAATGTTCCTGCACGACAATGTCGCCGTCCTTCGGCGCGAAATCGGGATGCCATTCGCCGCCCCATTCACCGCGTGCGAAGTGGTGCATGTGCATGATTTTGCATTGGGTCGGTGTTGGATGATCCCAGCCTTCGTAGTCGCCGTGTTCCCAGCGGTGGTGCGGCACGATGACCACCGGAATGTTCTGCGCTCGTACGGCGCCATCGAGGGCTCGCAGGTTGTCGAGCAGCCCGACCTGTTCGGCAATCGGCTTGATCAAGGGGAAGACCTTGCCGTTGTCCGAGAGAAAATCGTTGTACGGATCGACCAGCAGATAAGCGGTGCGGTTCAGCGGATAAGGGGCGTTCGACATGACGATGTACTCCGCAAAAGTTGAGTGACCGATGCCGTGGGCTTGCCCAGGCATCGTGCTGGTAAATCGCTTTGTCAGGCCGGGGCGGACTCTCGTGCCACTTGCCTGAGGATTTGTTCGTATTCCTTGACGGATAGCGATCCGGACACCAACTGACGACCGTTCAGCACCATGGCCGGGACCGAATTAATCCCGCGCTCAAGGTAAAAACTCTCAAGTTCACGGACCTTGAAAGCGAACGCCTCGCTGGCCAAAATCTCTCGGGCGCGGGTGGTTGAAAGTCCCGCTTCACCGGCCAGGCGCACCAGTGTTTCGTGGTCGCTGGGGTTCTCGCCATTGGTGAAATAAGCCTCGATCAGGATTTTTTTCAGCGCGACCTGGCGGCCCTCCTGCACGGCCCAGAGCAGAAGGCGATGGGCGTCGAAAGTGTTGTAGAAATGGCTGCGCTTTTCCAGGTCGAAGTGAAAACCGATGGCCTTGCCACGCGCGACGATCATTTCATTGCGCGAGGCGACTTCTTCGGCGCTGCGCCCGTATTTGCGCATCATGTGCTTGATGGCGTGCTCGCCCTCGGCCGGCATGTCCGGGTTCAGTTCGAAAGGCTTGAAGGTCAACTCCACAGCAACTTCGCCGGCAACATTCGCGATGGCTTGTTCCAGCGCTGTGGCGCCGAGTGCGCACCAGGGGCACACAACATCCGACACAAAGTCGATACTGACGGGAAAAGTCATTTCTTCGACTCCGTCAGTTGTTGGCGATACTCAGTGGTGGTGATTCCGGCATAGCCCCAGTTGTCGGTGTCGACCTCCTCAATAACGATATGGGTGAGGTGCGGGTCCTTGTTGAGGACGGTTTGCATGGTTTTGGTGATCTCGGCGATGACTTGAGATTTCTGTTCTTTGGTAACGCCGTCGCGAGTGATACGAACGCTGATGAAAGGCATGGGATAAGTCTCCTGTGGGCGCCCCATCGATATGATGAGGGGAGCAGTGGAGTGGACTTTAGAGTGTCGCGTTCACTGGATAAATCAGGGGCGGAGAACTTCACTTATGACGCGGTGTAATCAATACAACTGGGGGCTTTGCAGAAGGTAAATCGCCCTCCCTGGCTGCAGACGCGGGGAGAGCGAATGCTACGGCGGGAGGAATCAGTTCTGCGCTTTGCTCATGCGGGTAAATAGCTCGGTGGGTACTTTCTTGCCATTGGAAATGTACTGGTTGGTTCTGAACTTGTAGACCTCACCTTCCGAAAGGAAACCATCTTGGTTGGTGTCCATCGCTTTGAATTCTTCACCGCCCTGAGGGGCTACAGCCAGCAGTTCTTTAAGAGAGACGAGGCCATCATGGTCGGTATCTGTGCGAGCGAAAGAGTCGTCGCCACACTTGCCTTCACCGCACTTGCCTTCGGCAGTAGCGGACTTGTCGCTGGCTTCGCTGGCCCCGCATTTGCCCTCGCCACACTTGCCTTCGCCGGTTTTATCGGCCGATGCCAGTTGGTAGCCTTGAGACAAAGGCTCAACAGCAAAAGCCGCAGACGATGCCAGGCTCATGCCACCGGCTAAAGCAATAGCGGCCAGGCCAAGACTGGTTTTGTTCGACATTGGTTTACGGTACATAGTGCTTCTCCAGATGCTTTGCGCGGCCAGGCCGCGGTTCATGCCACAGGGCGGATAGACCCTCAAGGAAGCTCGAAGCTCGAGGCGAAGGGCGCAAGCGTCGTCCACTTCGACAGAGCGTCCTTGTTCGGGTAGGCCTATTTAGCGGGAGTCATGTATCGGCGATGTATCGGCGAGCGGAGCATTTGTAAGCCAATCCCAAGACTTCGCGTTTGGGTACATAGAGATACAAAATCCGACCTCAGCCTTTGCTCATCAGTCAGAACAACAGCTTTAAAACGGGTGTCGCGGCTACGCCGACGGCAGCTTGCGCATGCAGCTGGCGCAGCAGCACCAGTGCGTCAGCGACGAAGCCGGTCACGTCTGAAGCACCAGCCTCCGCAGCCAAAGCGTGCAACTGCGCTCGACCATCCATGTCAGGGAACTGCTCGATCCGCTGCAACAACCGGAACGCGAGAGGGCTGACCTGGGAGAATTGCACTTGGCCACTCGGCACACGGCTGATCAGCAGCAACGTTGGTTGTTCTGGCGGTTCAGAAGGCTGGTGGCCTGGCCCGAGACGATGTACGGCCCAGGTGTAAGCCAGCGGCCAGACGAGTGGGGAAAGCCTGAGGGGACGGTCGAGTAAATGCGCCGCATCACTGGCTTTTAACGGCGCAGCGTCCAACTGTTGCAGCGCCATCTCCACCCACTCGTAATGGGCCAATTCAGGCAAGAACGGGTACCAGGGGTGTTCGAGACCGGGCGAGTCTTCCAGGCTCGCTACGAAGTCTACAAACTCACGAGCAATTTCTCCGAAGCGTGGTGTTTGCGCGCGGTAATCACGCAAAAAACGTCGTACCAGTGCACGCCAACCGGCATCACCCAGCACGGCAACCAGCACCGGAAACGTCCCACCCAGCAACCCCAACAGATTGTTGAACACCAAGTTGAGATAGACCTGCGCTCTTGCAGGATTCATCTGCGCAGGCGGCGCATAAGCGTCCGGGTCACGCAGGTAACGGGTCAGCGCGAGTTGCTGACTGTGCAAACTTGAAGGGGAGTCAGCCATCGACAGTCACCCGCACCAAAGCAGCCGCGTCGCGCTGCAAGCGCCTGATGGTGTTCAGCTCAGCCACCAGTTCGTCGTAGGACGGAAAGTTGAAATCGCGCTCCAGCAAGGTTGGCTTCACGCCGAAAAGGTCATAAGCCTGCCCCAGCAATGACCAGACTACTGGTTTGACCGAGGCGCCATGGGTGTCGATGATCAGGTCCTCGGCTTCGTCGTAATGCCCAGCCACATGCATGGCGACTACGCGTTCTGGTTCCAGGCCGGCCAGGAAAACCGCCGGATCAAATCGATGGTTCACTGAGTTGACGTACACATTGTTAACGTCGAGCAACAGGTCGCAATCGGCCTCGCGGAGCACTGCATTGGTGAACGTCAGTTCGTCCATGTCCTGATGAGCAGCGGCGTAGTAAGAGACGTTCTCTACAGCAAGACGACGACCGAGAATGTCCTGTGCACGGCGGATGCGCGCAGCAACGTGATGAACGGCCTCCTCAGTGAATGGCAACGGCAGCAGGTCGTATAAATGGCCATCGTCACTGCAGTAACTCAGGTGTTCGCTATAGAACGGCACGTTGAAGCGATCGAGAAACCCTCGGACTTGCTCAAGAAAAGGTTCGTCCAGCGGTGCACTGCCACCCAGCGAGAGTGACAGACCATGGCATGACAACGGATAGCGTTCAGCCAGCAACTGCAGGGCCTCACCATGAGCGCCGCCGATGCCGATCCAGTTCTCTGGAGCAACCTCTAGAAAATCGAAATCCCCAACGGGAGCGTCACGAAGCGTGTTGAGCAGCGCACGACGCAATCCCAGCCCGACGGTCGCTTCAAGAGGGGGCTGTGGATCTGAATACACTGATGATGAAATGTTCGTTTGCATGAGCTCAATACTCCGATTCGACGTCTGAAATCCCCGATCCACAGCAGCTACACGGTCACCTTTGGCAGCCGAGGGTGTGAATCGGGCGATTGAAACCCGCCACGGTTCTGCTCAAACGAGGTTGATCACCACGTTGATGTTGTTCCGCGTCGCTTTGGAGTACGGGCATGTCTGGTGTGCGGTGTCGATCAGCTCTTGAGCGACGTTGCGATCCAGCCCGGGAAGGTAGACGTTGAGGCGAGCCTGGAGGAAATACGCACCATCGGTTGTGCCTAGATCCACTTCGGCGTCAACGGCAAGGTCAACCGGGAGAGTGACTTTCAGCTTGCTCGCCGCAAGTCCCATTGCACCGATAAAACAAGCCGACCAACCTGCGGCGAACAACTGCTCTGGGTTGGTACCGGCGCCAGAGGTGCCAGGCGACGACAGCTTTATATCCAGTCGGCCGTCGTCACTGAGGGCGGTGCCATTTCGTCCACCCGAAGAGGTATGGACTTTGCCGGTGTACAGCACTTTATCAATATGGGTCATGGTGAAATTCCTGATCAATTAGCTGGGTTTGAAAGCGATAACCTTGGTGACGCGATAACACTCAGCGTGCATTCAAATGCTTGAGATGCCGACCGATGAATGCATCCAGGCTGAGCTTGCCGGCGCCTGTGAATACCAGTGGCAGAAGTGCGACGAGATAGATCAACGGCAGCTTGAAATTGCCGTAGCCTTTGTTGCTGATGGAGTACCCCATAGCCAGTTCGCTCAACGTCGACCACTCTGCTGGCCAATGAACTGCGGCAGTTGCCACGACGGTGACCACGATGAGGATCAGTGCCGAGAGCCGTGTGCCCAGGCCTACAAGCAAAGCAATGGAACAGAGCAGTTCTGCCCACATGGATAACTGCCAATTGAACGTAGCCGGCAGCTGATTGAAGGGAAAAGGAAAGGCCCCTTGAATGCTCGGGAACCAGTTCTCACCGTTCCACTTTTCCCATCCCGCTTCAAAAAACTCCCAGGCCAGAAAAACGCGCAGGCTCAAAGGGGCGATCCAGTCCCCAGCGCGATCGAGATTGAGTTGCAGCCGATTCAAGACCGATGATGCGTTTGTATGCATGGGTTTAATCCTCCGACTTGTCGTCAAGAAAGTGGAAGCCGTTCAGGTGCTCCCAATGACAGGTGTCAGGCACAGGAGCACTGCGCTGGCCGTGAGCGCAGTTCATCGTGCTGGTGTATCTCGCTTGTGTCTGAGGGGGCGGGAAGATCAATGTTGTGTAACGTGTTTGCGTCCGTACACACTTGGATACAGAGCGATACCTGTTGAAGGCGCTATTTTGGAGTTGGGATATACGATCGGCTGCGTTCTGCCGGTGACTGGCGGGAGGATTTCGCAGGGCAAACGAACGTCGCAGATGAGAGGAGGGGCGAGGGCGTGGAAAGTACTGTTGAATGAGGTGGGCACGCCAGGTGCCCACCTTATCTGTCTGGAACCGCCTAAGGTATCAAGCGCATCTCCCGCAGCCTGTTGAACACGTCGAAAAATGCCTGATCACTCGCTTGGTAGGCAGTGAAGCCCATCAGGCGGCTTTTCGACATATCCGTGACCACTTCGATGGGGCGACCAAGGTCGGCATCGGTATGCCATGGGGAAATCAGACGTCCAATATCGGACTCTTTCATACCGTGCTCGGCGACTATTTGCGTCCATACGGCTTGATCGTCCGCCATCTGCTTCTCTAGAGGCGAGGGTGACGCAGGATAGTCAGCAGCAGGCAGGTCGAAGTATTCGGCAATGCGGCCCCACATCCATTTCCACCGGAATACATCGCCATTGGTGATATTGAATGCCTGATTCGCCGCAGCCGGCGTGGTGGCTGCCCACAATTGCTGTTTCGCCAACTGCCGCGCATCGGTCATGTCGGTGAGGCTGTCCCATTGCACCCTTGATCCGGGAAACACAAACGGGCGATTGGTTTTTTTGCAAATCGAGGCATAGACGGCGAGGGTGGTTGCCATGTTCATCGCGTTGCCCACGGCCACCCCAGTGACGGTATGCGGGCGATGCACGCTCCATGTGAAACCGTCCTGTTCAGCTGCGGCGAAGAGTTCGTCTTCCTGGGCGTAATAGAAATTCTCGACATCGAGACGACCCTGTTCTTCGCGAAACGGCGTCTGCGGCAGACTGCCCTTACCGTAGGCTTCGAACGGGCCGAGGTAGTGTTTCAGGCCGGTAACCAGTGCTACGTGCTTGACGCTTTTGGCTGGACGAATGGCGGCGAGCACATTGCGCACCATGGCTGCATTGACGCGAATGTTTTCGGCCTCAGTGGCTTGCCGCGACCATGTGGTAATGAACACATGCGTGGGTTTCACATCCTTCAGCGCTTTTTCCAGAGAAGCAGGATCCTGAAGGTCTGCCGCGACAGGGATCACGCCGTGCGCTTGCGATGGATGCCTCGACAGCGCGGCGACTTGCCACTGGTTGTCGATGAGTAACTGGGTGATGGCGCTGCCGACAATGCCGCTGGCGCCCACGACTAGAGCTGTCTGGGTCATAGGTTTCTCCTGGATTTGAGTTTGGGAGTCCTGCTGAGCAGCAGAGGTTCAACCTGAAAATCCGTTAGAGTGCGCGCTACTCCCCGTTAAAGCCTGTGAGAAAAATGACTCGTCCGCTGTTTGTCGCTCTGGATGGCCCCAAAGGCGTCGGCAAAACCTCGCTGTTGGAGGCCATCACTGAAGTCCTGAGGGCAGACAACCAGAAAGTCATCCGACTGTGCGAGAAAAAAAGCGATCCGTTCAGGGGCGAGACAATGCACTTGGTGAACCGGCTCGTCCGCCATCCTGACCGGGATCTGGAACTCGAGGTTTGCCAACGCCTGGCTGACAGCCGCCGCTGGATTTCCCAGCACGTGCTGACCAAACAACCCGCCGACAGCATCATCCTCATCGATCGCTGGTACCCGTCCGATGCCGCGTTTCGCCGGATAGTCCCGTTTGCGGAAATCCTGCAGTTGAACATTGACCGCAACGTACAGGTGCCAGACCTGCATGTCGGGGTGGTTACAGCGGCTGACATTTCGTGGGCGAGGGCGGGGGCACGACGGCGTGGCTTGAGCAGTACTGTGCTTCGCGGTCTTGAGGAGCATGTCGCTTGTACTGAGGCGTTTGAGCAAGCCGTTGCTGAACAGGGCTGGTTTTTATGCCGGAATGAGGGAACGATCGAAGAGGCGACGAGGCGGGTGGTAGGGGAGATTAATCGGGTGATTAGACGCCTCCATGTCGGAAGTGTCAGTCCGCCATGCTGAGCGGCGCGGATCGGATCTAAACCCGCTGTCCTGTCACTTGATAGCACGCCTCGGCGGCGTTGAGGATCGGTTCGCCGCGAGATAGGTCGGGCCTGGTAGGAGGTGGCGCTTCCAGGTTCTGGATCGCAGTAATCGTAGCGATTTCAGGCGGGGGGATCCAGCAGGGAAATCAGGCGCGGCTCGATGCTGTCGGGTTGTATCTCGAGAATTGCCAGCGTGACCGGCAATTTGAAACGCCGAGGGCCGGCGCTACCAGGGTTCACGTATAGACGATCGCCGCGCCATTCTATGCGCGGTTTGTGGGAATGGCCGGTGATGATGAGCTTTATGTCTGGATCTAGATCGGCGGGGACGTCGGCGATGTCGTGGATAAGGAGAGTGTGCCAGCCGTTGAGAGTGCAGATCAGGGAGTCGGGGAGGTCTTTGGCCCATGGGCTGCTGAGGTCATTGTTACCGCGCACGGCGTGGACGGGAGCGATTTCGGACAATTGGGCGAGAATGTCAGGGTTGCCGATGTCGCCGGCGTGGATGATCAGGTCACAGCCTTGGAGCGCGCTGATGGCTTCGGAGCGGAGGAGATTGTGAGTATCGGATATCACGGCGGTTTTCATGGGCCAATTCTCCGTGGACGTTTCGGGTAGGAGTGACTCTTTTCGGCCCAAAGCTGACCTTCAGATGGGTAAATTTCTTTTCACCTCGTGAATGGCATCTTCAAGGACTTTGCGATCCGAGCTAAAATTTTTATGCATTTTTCAGAAACAACAAGCGGTGGTTCGTCAATCATGTAAAGCAGGTGTTCGAACGCTACTCCAGCCTCGTTGTGATCGACATAATCCAGAACTATTTCACCACCATTCTCTAAACCTGCCTGAGCTAATGCATGGTCTTCCGGTACAGGGCCAAGCTGGTCGTATGCAATGGACATCAGCGTCGAGATTTCCTCAAGTGCCTCAACGAAATCGGCCCTCAAGTCGTTGTCAAGGTGGCTCATAACAAACATTCCTTCGATTATGGTGACCTGCGTTCCGTTCCCGTCTGGTCGATTGTTGCCAAAGACATGGTCTTTGAGCACGCGCTTGGGAAGCTAAGGTCGACCGTCCGCTCTGAGGTCACGCTTTACCCATTTCCTCGTACGAAGCATCGACAAATGTGATGTGCTCATCCCAAGCAGCTTCAGCTAGATCCCGGATAATTTCAGCGAGCGTCTCAACATTACCCCCTGAGCTTCTATGCAGGCCAAGCGTCCGGGCGACCAGTCGATGACGGAACACTGTGGATACTTCCTTAGCAGTGCGGACAGCACTTCCTGAGGAGGCTCTTTGTGGATATACATGAAGTCAAAGTACAGGGCACTGGCATTCTGAAGCGGGTACACCAGAGCCCATGCATTTGATTGGCCGGGAAAGCAAATTCGGACATTACGATGCGCCCATTCCGGCCCACTGTGTTGCATCCTGCTAGTACTCAGCGTCCGGCCTTAACACTGTACGCTTTGAGGTCAGCAAATCTTACGAGGAAGAGGACAATCCGGCCAATCAGGCCATTGGACTTGTTCTCTTCGATCTCCTTAGACTCGCCTTCGGCGAAGCGCTTCTTGGTTTTCGACGCGAAGTATCGCAGCGCCCGTGCCAGCGTCCTGGATGCAATGGAGTCAGCGCACATTTATCACGACAGTCTCCAGTGGAAGGGCATCAAGCCTGACGTTTCATTGCTGCTGATACCTAGGGCAGACGAAGTAACAGCGCTTGTCAGCCCGACTTATCATGCGGACTGTGGGGTCGGAGCCTGGCAAATCAGTGCAGAATCAGAAGGTGAGGCACTGGGAATCGAGCTCAAACGAATTCTGAGTGCAATACCAATCGCGGTCGCTCCGGCGCGTGCAATTGCTACTGGAACGGCGAAGTAATCGATTGCGCACAGTAGCGCTAAACTCGCTGACAATCCCGCAACCCGAAATAAAGTCTTCGGCTCCCGACGTATTGGTTCGCTACGCCGGTGCGACCGTTCAGGTTCACAATCGGCAATGTTTTCGATCTTCACAATCGTTCAGCGCTGGCGGACAATCCGCGCTCTGTTCCGGGGTAGTTCAGCGGTAGAACACTCGGCTCCTACCGGGTGGGCGCTGGTTCGAGTCCAGCCCCCGGCCCCACAACATCGCAGGCACGGACGGACTCATGCCCGGGAACGATAGGAAATCGAATGCAAATGCCGGCATAGGCGCGGGCTATGCAGCCTTTCAACTGTCTCGGGCACTCGCTGCAGCGGGCCTCGACAATAATGGCCAGACGAGCAAACGCGTCGAGCGCTGGCGTAATGTGATCAAACACATATCCGACGAATCCGCATCGTATGGCTCACGAACGCCAGTCGCGGATGTGCCTGAGTGGGTAACGTTGGAAGTCGCCACGGGTGGTTTTGCGACTGGACAGTTCATGGCCGGTGGTGAACTGACTGAATATGAGCGAAGGCTGGCTGCCTCGATCCAAGGTATCCGTCCGGGCTTCGAACGACTCGATCTCAACTCCTGGCACCTCACGGAGGAGGGGATCGAGGTACTGCAAGCCAAACTCGCGAGCAGTGATTATCGGGTCGAGGTGCCAGAGGAGGCTGCACTGCTGACAGTGGCGTGGTTGCTGGGGCAGAACCGCATAGATAACGCATGGGATCTGGTTGAAGCGATAGCGCCTTTCTTTGTACAGCTGCGATTCTTTCCGATGGCGTCCGACGGTTTGCCGCTTTCGGCAGGGCAAGTGCAGGTTTGTACTGTCGGTGATATCAGAACCGTGCTTTCAAATCGCCCAGCACAGAAGCACTTTGCATTGCAAAAACATGTCGTTGAGACTCGCTTGCCGCTCTACGATTCGGCGGTGTCGCTCTTCCTTTTGACGTATCAGGATGATTGGCCTTGTCGTCGGTATCCCGAGGGATGGTTTGAGCAGGCGAGTACTCTGAAGCGGAAGTTCGATGCTTCCTGCCCCATCGCTCAATATGAAGCTGAGAACTCAAGGGATCGGGCAGGGGAGTTGTTTGCACTCTTGGGGCTTTGCGCCAGCGATGCGGCGTCGCTCACTGGGCGACAAGTCGGACGAATTCGCAGGATCGTCGATGATTTCGTACGCAAGCATGGTCATCCCGAATCTGAATCTCATGTAAAGAGCAGAGAAACTCAGCGCACTCACGTGTCTGCATCCGGGCACCATCTGATTGCTAAAGCCGTTGCCGAACGCCTGAACAGATATTCGGAATCGGATGGAGTTTCAGACTTTTCATCTCTGTTGCAATCCATTACCAGCGAAGAAGCGGCCGAATATTCGCTGGTAACAGGTGCTGGCATCCCTCCGGCCGTTCGTCGACGCGTCGAGCGGTGTCAAAACGGCACGGTTGAGGAGTTGATCGAGAAGGGTTTGATTACGTCTGGCGACACCGTGGCGCGGCTGCTGCCAGCGATAACGGCTGAGATCTACAGCGCAGGATTTCGCGATACGCCGCTGCGGATTCTGTCTGTCGCCACCTATCGTGCCTTTCGACGACGCCGATCATTGTTGCTGTTGGATCTGCAAACCCGGGTCAAAATGAATGAATTGCCGTGGGTGGCGGCTGTTGAAGACCAGCGAGAAACGGACGCGGTGGTCGCTGAAACAGCGAAACAGTTCCTGATCGAATCCGCAGCAATGACTCTTTGCGCTTTTCCTCAAGCGATCCTGCCCAACAAACTCATTCAGGAATTTGCTGCGCTTGCTGCGATGGCCAAGCTGGAACTGCCTTTTGTTGAAGAAGTCGCTTCAGACATTTTCATGGGCGCTTTCTCCAACAAGTACATAAGAGCTGCCAGGCAGGCGGCATCGTTGATCGGTGGCACGCTATACGCCAATTACTACGATATTGACGCAAGCTTATTGGCGATGCTTCCTGATCAACCGAAATCCAGGCGCAAAAGGTTTTCCAGGCCCAACACAAGTTCAAGGGATGCATTGGCCAGACTGTGCGCCCAGAGGGCTGATGAGCGCTTGGGTACATGGCGGCCGGCGACTAACGGGAAAATCATCGAGCAACAACAGATCCTCACGACACAAAACCTCTCGCTCTTATTTGGTGAGCTTGGGTTGAAGGCGCTGTTGCAGCATCGCCTGGCTTCGATGGCCGAGGAATGCTTCAGATGGATATGCAAACGCCAGCAGATGAAGTTGAGGTTTTATCACTCCAGCCTGGTAGTGATCAAAAATACAGCGTACGCCTGGCGGCAGATGGTGTTTTATCTAGCGATGCTCGATGAGACAGAAAGGCGATACGCGATTGAACGGATCGAAGCTCATTTCGCGATTCAGCCTGGTGCATTTCGTGAAAGGTTCCTGCCGGCGATTAGAGGATTGCGAGTAGCGGCTTCTGGCGCACCGTTGACCGAGGCTCGCCAAGCAAGCGAAGGTGCTCAGGTTTTTATCGGATGGACTACCGAGAGACATTGGTTGTTGAAGCAGCAAACGAATGGCGTTGCTTAGCCTGAGAGGTTGGGAATGGTGGATGTGATATCTAAAGGCTGAGGCCATCCGCACCCATGATTTAACATAATATACATTACACGTAACAAAGTATTACAAGACTAGCGTCGTTGCTCGCAAGATTCGAATCTGCGTCGTTGCCTGTGAGCGCCATTAAAAACTGAAGTCTCCATCACTGAAAAATGGAACGCCTGAAAAAACAGAACCGTAGGCTCTCCTTTCACAGTGACATCGTCCTTTTTATCTTTTTCCCTTTTGGCATTTCAAAACCGAATATTGGAGGTCATTTTTTCCAAGGCTCTGGAACTGGACTTATCGCAGGAAACATTTGCCAGCCAAAAGCCAAAACGTTTGATATCTGAAAACTGGAATTGTGAGCACAGCATTTGAAAAACTGAATGTTTGTACGCACGCTGCAATGGGAGTGTCATCACTTACGATGCAAAAACACGCCGCTGTGTGAAATCTGGACCGTATCGCGTGGACATGTTGCGCAGATCTAAAGGGCTGTCACGTCAGATTTAAAGCCTGACGAGGCCTCTTTCTTTCTGCATGGAGGTGTCTGCCACCGAATGCCTGAATGCCACCCGACAAACGTTGCCTCACCAATATTTCTCAGCATCTTATGGCCGTTTATAGGAAGGATTCCGAGCTGCTTTAACAGCTGGAAAGTGATTTCAAGTCACACTTACCCCGCCACGCATTAATAACAACAAGCTATAACTACACTAAACGTCTATTTAGTTGAGTTATAAAGAAATACTCCAGACTAACTCTTTCCAAACGAGCAGCAATTCATCTCACCTACCTGGCATTAGATAAACATTACCCGCCTACACCCTTCGGTCAACCTAGCCCAAAACTTCTATCGCGATATCTTAGCGGGAGTCACGGCTCGAACCGCTCCACGTTTTTTCACTGCAGGTCGGCTCTCGCGCGTTGAGGGTGCAGATGACGCCGCACGCAGCATATCCGTCAATTTACCAAAGCTCCTTCTTACTGCCGGGCAGGATCAAGATTCGCTTCAACATTTCCCGATACGCAGGCACTGAGCAATTTTCTGTCCTATCTTTGTCTGCGACATTAGTTAATGAGCAAGCCTTGGGCCTCTATTTCATAAGGGATTTCGAATGAGTGCACTGACCGACCTCAACGCCTTGCAGGCCAATATTGCTGAGTCAGTGCTCGGCCAGGATCAAGTGATTCGTCAGATTTTGCTTGGCTTGCTGGCTAACGGGCATTTGCTGTTGGAGAGTCTTCCAGGATTGGCCAAGACTCGCACGGTGAAGGCGCTATCCAAGCATCTTGATGCAAAGATGAGCCGCATCCAGTTCACGCCGGATCTGCTTCCTTCAGATATCACTGGTGCTGAGGTCCTGCATCAAGTCGAGGGTCGCAATGAAATCCGTTTCCAGCCCGGCCCGCTGTTTGGCAACCTGATTCTGGCAGACGAAATCAACCGCGCACCGGCCAAAGTCCAGGCTGCGTTGCTTGAAGCCATGGAGGAACGACAGATCACCGTTGCTGGCAACAGTCATCCTTTGCCAGACTTGTTTATCGTAGTTGCGACCCAAAACCCGATTGAGCAGGAAGGCACCTATCCGCTGCCCGAAGCGCAAATGGATCGTTTTCTGATGAAAGTCCTGCTCGACTATCCCAGCGCTGAAAATGAAAGTCAGGTGCTGCGCCTGTTGCGTGACGAAGAATTCAGTCAAGGTTCGAACACCGCCTCCAAGGACCATTTCGCGCTAGCGCAGAGCGTAATTTTCGAAGCGCGCAAGGAGGTCAGCGCCATACATGTTTCGCCCGCCATTGACCGTTATCTGATCGACCTGATCAATGCCACCCGCTATCCGGCCGACTATGACGAAGATCTGGGTCGCTGGATCAACATTGGCGCGAGTCCGCGTGGCGGCATAGGCCTTGATCGCTGCGCCCGCGCCGATGCCTGGTTGCAAGGCCAGGATTTCGTCTCGCCGGACAACGTGCGCGCCGTAGTGCATCCAGTGCTACGCCATCGCATACAGCTGAGCTATGACGCAGTGGCCGATGGAGTAACGGCTGACCAAGTGCTGGACCGGATCCTGGACAAGGTAGCAATTCCGGCATGACCAGTGACGGGTACGTCTACGTTTCTCTCGGCCAATTGATGGCAATGGAGTTTCCGGCTCGAGGGCTCAGCTTTGCTGCGCGTCAACCTCAAGGCAGCATTCTTGCCGGCAATCATGCTTCACGCTTACGTGGCCGGGGCCTGAACTTTGACGAGTTGCGCCGCTACCAGCCTGGCGACGATTTACGGCATCTCGATTGGCGGGCTTCGTTGCGTACCGGCAAACCTGTGGTGCGCACGTTCACTGAAGAACGCGACCGCGCTGCTGACCGCCGTAATCGCCGCGCGCACGACAATAGTGCCCGGGCCTGGGCCATTGGCCAGAGGCAGCGATTTGCCCAGTTCACGTTTGAGTGCAGAATCGTAGTAGGACGTGATGCCATTGAGTGTGCTTTGCGGAATCTTGTCTGTAGGTTGTGGTTTAGGGTAGAGCTGGCTTGGTTCTACGTAGACGCTCGAGTACTTGTTCAGATCGAGTTTGGGATCAACCCAGCGCATCACGGCCGCACCCGAGGGGGATTTCTCCTCTTTCAAACGACTGTAGTCCTTGAGGAAACCCGATTACTCATCAGGCTGAGTCAGCTTGCTTGAACATCCGGTCATGGCTAGCGTGGCGAGACATACCGACCCCATCAAAAGCGTTGCTCTCATTCTTGAATCTCCCTGGTGTGCGAAATTTCGCGAAACCCATTTCGATCAATGCATAGCTGCGATCGTCCGGGCCTTTGATGAGCCGAAAGACGAGCCGTTTATTTATAGCTCAGCTTTTCGCCCTGATCGCCAATCGAAGTAGATTTCGAGCTTTTCATCAGATACGGAAGTAAAAAAGTTGCTGAACCGTGAAGCGCTTCTATCCTCATTGAAGTTTTTCCGGTCTCTGAACTCCGCCGAGCGTATCCGATGGAAAATGACAAGGGATGGATCATTTGCGAGCATTGCGACGGCGTTTACGAGCGTAGCGTGCTCGTCAAGAATCAGAAATCCTTATGCGTGCGCTGCGGCGGCGTACTCCAGCGCTATAACGGCCTGACGATCGAGCAGCGTCTGGCGCTGACGCTCACCGCGCTGGTGGTCTGGATTTTCGCCAATTTTTATCCAGTGATGAGCATCAGCCTCAAAGGTCTGAAAAACAGTGCAACGCTTTGGGATTCTGTCGTGGCGTTGAGTCTGGGACCGATCACCTTCATAGCACTCGTGGCTGCGGTAGCCATGATCATTGCGCCAATCATCCAGTTACTGCTGCTGGCCTGGGTGCTGGGCTTCGCTCTGAAATCGCGTCGTTCCCCCGGTTTCCGCTTCTGCATGCGCTGGCTGGAAACCCTCAGACCTTGGAGCATGCTTGAGGTCTGCCTCCTTGGAGCCATGGTTGCGGTGATCAAACTTGCCGGGCTGCTGGACGTGTTGCCGGGAATTGGCCTGTTTGCCCTCGCAGTGTTGAGCCTGATGATGATCCGCATTGCCGGGCGCGATATCCGCGAACTGTGGGACATCGTATGAACATGCCGCCCAATGCAAATGACCTCAACTTGTGTCTTTGCCACAGTTGCGGCGAGGCGTGTGACATGACGGGCGAGCCCCATGAGTGCGAACGCTGCGGGGCTCCCCTGCATCGTCGCAAGCCCGACTCGCTGACGAGAACCTGGGCCTATATGTTCACGGCGCTGGCGTTCTATGTCCCGGCCAACCTGTTGCCGGTCATGAATACGAAAATGGTCGGCAACGGCGCTGACAGTACGATCATGAGCGGCGTGCTCGAATTCTGGGAGGCCGGAGCGTGGGATATCGCCCTGATCATCTTCATTGCCAGTATCGCCGTGCCCGGTATCAAGTTTGTCGCAATCACGCTGCTGCTGGTCACGGTCCAGCGCGACAGCCAATGGGCACTCAAGGAACGCTCGCGGTTGTACCGGTTCGTTGAGGTAATCGGTTACTGGTCAATGCTCGACGTTATCGTCGTCGCATTGGTCGCGTCGTTGGTGAAGTTCGACGCACTGGCCGACATCGAGCCACGTGCCGGCATTCTCTTTTTTGGCCTGGTGGTGGTATTCACCATGCTCTCGGCGATGAGTTTTGACCCGCGTCTTATCTGGGACCAACACAACCGGCAAGACAGGGAGCTCATGGATGAAGTTAGCCACCAATGACACGCCGCACACCCCGGGGCAAGCCCCGCTCAAGACGCGTCGATTCGGCGTGTCGCTGGTCTGGATAGTGCCCAATATTGCAGTGCTGGTAGGCATTTCACTGGTGGTGCACAGCATTCTTCAGCAAGGACCGACCATCACGCTGACGTTCAAGACGGGTGATGGACTCACTGCCAACAATTCCAGTAACGGTTGCCCTGCCGCCCAGTAAGGAGAGAGACCTCATGTCAGCCACGGATTTGCGCCGCTCCGGATCGGTGTTCACCAGCAGAAACTCAATACGTGGAGCCCTGTCATTACTCGGAGCCACAGGTTTGTTCGTCAGCAGTCTGTCCGCCCAGGCGGGCGGCATTCCGCAACGAGAAGAACTCGAACTGGGAAGGTGCTTTCCGCGTACCGGCGATGATCCGTTGGCCTGGCAAGATCAAGGCCGATTCGGTTTCAACGCAAATGGTCTCCGGTCTTGACTGGTTCCCAACACTGCTTGCCGCTACGGGCGACACCGATATCAAGGAACGCCTGCTGAAGGGGGCCGACGTTGGTGGCAAAAACTTCAAAGTCCATCTGGATGGCTTTAACCAGCTCGATTACCTCACCGGGAAAACCGAAAAGAGTGCTCGTGATGAGTTCTACTATTTCAGCGATGACGGCGACTTGGTGAGCATGCGTTACGGCGACTGGAAACTGGTGTTCTGCGAACAACGCGCACCAGGAGGCTTGAAGGTCTGGAGTGAACCCTTCACATGCCTGCGGGTACCAAAGCTTTTCAACTTGCGCATGGACCCTTACGAGCGCGCCGACGTAGTGTCCGACCAGTATTACGACTGGCTGACCAAGAACGACTTCCTGGTATTCAATGGCATTCGCAAGGCAGCAGCGTTCCTGCAGACTTTTGTCGACTACCCGCCTAGCCAACGTCCAGCCAGCTTCAGCATTGATCAGATTCGGGCTGACGTAGACAAAAAAATCGAGGAGAAAATGAAACAGCAAAAATAACAGGAGCTGCTGCCAAGCGTCCGCCCGAGGGCGGACGTTTTGCTTTTGGGACCGAGTTGCACTACTGATCCTGGATGAAAGGAAAGCAAAGCAGTGGAAAGAAAGACTTCAGTCGCCAGCTTCGTGTTATCCATCACTGCGCTCGGAGTGAGTTCCGTGTTACTTGCGGCCGAGGGCGGCGTTGGGCGTCCGATTACAGGCCAACAGGTATATTCCAACGCAGGGGTAGTACCACCAGAACCTGGCTGGATCATGTCACTGACCAGCATCTGGTACGACGGTGATCTAAAGGGCAATAAGGGCGTGCCCATCGTCGGTAGAGTTGGTGGAGATCTGGATATGAAAGTGTCCTATACCATCGCCAACTTCACTCATGTCTGGGATACCGGCAAAGGTCGATGGAACTATGCATCGGCTATTGGCGTGCCGGTGCAATATACCGATGTAACAGTGGATCTTACCCAACCTCGGGGCCGCGTGCTGGGGGCAGAAGACACGGGTACCCAGTTTGCGGATATTCTGGTCACACCCATCGCTGCCGGTTATCACTTCGACGCGCAGAACCACATATCCTTTTCCCTTCCGGTTTACCTCCCGACAGGTGCCTACAACGATAATCGCCTGGCCAACCCTGGCCAGAACAACTATACGTTCATGCCGACCGTCGCCTTCACCCACCTGGACGGCTCGGGTGGCGAAATGACGCTGTCCTCCGGCTTAGAGTTCTATACCGAGAACGAAGCCACCGATTATCGCAATGGCAACATTTTCACCTTTGATGCGCTCTGGACGCACGGGTTCGGAAACGGGTGGAGCGCAGGCATCGTCGGTGGGTATGTGCAGCAGATTACCGACGACAAAGGCCAGACTGCTGATTCATTCGGCGGCTATCGCGGTCGCTCCGTGGGAGCCGGTCCGGTGGTCGGCTGGGCGGGTAAATTCAGTGATGCTCAAGCGAATGTCAGCGCTCGCTGGGTGCCGGAGTTCGATACTAAAAACAGGCCGGAAGGTAGCGGTTTGGCGGTCAGTTTGACGCTGGCTTTCTTTTGAGCATCCGACTCACCAACCAATTCATCCGACCTGAACACTACGCGCGTTCGACGAGTTTATCCTGCTCTACTAAAAGTCCATCGTCGCCGACAGCAGATACGTTCGCGGAGTCGAAAGCGTCAATCCCGGCTCGCTGTCATCCGAAGCGCCCGCTGAACTCCAGTAGCGTTTATCCAGCACGTTTTCGACATTTGCGCGCAAGGTAATCGTCTTCTCGTCCAACTTGAAAGCATAGCGTGTGCCGACGTCGAACCGTTCCCAGGAGTCGATTTCCTTATCGTTGGACTGGTCCAGATACTGCGAACTCGAATAGATTCCACGGCTGGTCAATGTCAGGTCCTGCACAGTCGGCACGTCCCACTCCGCGCCGAGGTTGACGTTGTATTTCGGTGTTGCCGGCGCACGGTTGCCGTCGAATGTGCCGTTGGTAGTGTGGGTCAGTTCGCTGTCGATATACATCACACCGCCGAGCAATCGGAAGCCCTTGAGCGGTTCGCCAAATACGCTCAGTTCTGCGCCGTTGTTTTCGCGCTTGCCGTTCGGGCCGAAGACTCGCGTGGTGGCGTTGGTTTCGTACGCCGGTTGTTTGATGCGGAACACCGCTGCCGTCAGCGCGTACGCGCCCGCGTCGTACTTGGCGCCGACTTCGACCTGGCGGCTGATGAACGGTGGGAAGATTTCGTCTTCGTTAATTGACGTTGATGGCGCGATCTTGCCTTGGCTGAGGCCTTCCATGTAGTTGGCGTACAGCGAGAGTTTGTCCGTCGCCTTGAACAGAATCCCGCCGGACGGCGAGACCTTTTCTTCATCGTAGGCGGTGTCGCCCTTGATGCCATCGCTCCAGTCATCGACTTTGACCCGCTGCCAGCGCGCCCCCAAAGTCAGCAACAGGCGATCATCGAAGAAACCGAGCGTGTCGGACAACGCCACGCCGCTGAAGCGATTTTCGGTGTAGACCTTGGCGTCATTGCGGGTCGGCGTGCCGGGCTTGGCGATTTCCACCGGGTCATAGAGATTGCTACGCCCGGCGGCATATCGGGCGCCGCCGTTTTCGAAGTCCATATAAAAGTAGTTGGCCGCCAGGTTCACTTCATGGCTGACCGGTCCGGTCTGGAACCAGTTGCGCACCCCAGCGGTAGCCGTGCGGACGTTTTCGTCGCGGGTGAAATCTCGGGGCTGGACGCTGAAGTCACCGGCGTCGTTGGTCACCGAAACGGCATGACGCAAAAAGTCGTGATTGCTTTTCCGGGCGCCGACGGCGCCATACAGCATCACCGAATCACTGACATCGAACTCGCCGTTCACCGTGCCGAAAGTGTCTTTGGTGCGCGCCTGGCTCCAGGGTTGCGCGTAGTTATCGCGCACATCACTGGCGTTCGGGACCTTGGCATTGGCGGCGACTTGCACGCGTTCCTGCGGTGCGTCGGTGTCGCGTTCGGTGTGGCCGATATCAGTGGACAGTCGCAAGCGTTCGCCACGGAAATCCAGGCCAAATACCGCCATGTCGCGATCGACGCTCTGATGATCCCATTCGGTATCGCCGGACTGTTTGACCCCGTTGAAGCGCACCCCGAATTGATTGTCTTCGCCAAAGCGCCGTCCGACATCCACCGCGCCGCCGACTTGGTTGTTCGAGGCGTAATTGGCCGTCAGCGAGGTAATCGGCTTGTCGGTCGCACGTTTCGGCACGACGTTGATCCCCCCTCCTACACTGCCCCGTGGCGAAATACCGTTGATCAACTGGCTTGGGCCCTTGAGGATGTCGACGCGATCAGCCATTTCCATGTCGATGGTGTACGTCGGCAGGATTCCGTAGAGGCCATTGTAGGAAACGTCGCTGTTGAACAGGCTGAAACCACGAATGGTGAATTGCTCATAGCGGCCACCGGCCGGGTTGGTGGCGCGTACCGAAGGGTCACTGCCGATCAGATCGCCGAGCGTGCGCGCCTGTTGGTTTTTCACTGTTTCGCTGGTGTAGGTGGTCATGCTGAACGGGGTTTCCATGAAATCCCTGGAGCCCAACAGCCCTTGCGAGCCGCGCCGTGCAACCTGGCCGCCGGCAAACACGTCGGCATCCGCCGAGCCGCTCGCGCCAAGAATGGAGGTAGGCGCAAGTTGCAGGGTGCTGCCTTGTGCTGCGGGTACCAGCGTATAAGCCTGATCGCCGACCGGTTGCAACTGCAAACCAGAGCCCAGCAACAACCGGCTGAACCCCTCCTCCACGCCATATTCACCGGACAAACCATTGCTGTTGCGGCCGCTGACCAGTGCCGGATCCACCGACAGATTGACGCCCGCGAGACCGGCGAAACGCGTCAGCGCTGCACTCAGACTACCGGCCGGCACCTGATAACTGCGGCGGCTGCCATCGTCGGCCCAGCTCGATTGGATCAACACAGGGCTGGCACTCAGGCTCAGCAAAAGGCTCAACTGCAACAACGGACGCAAACGACCTGGGAATACTGCGGGCATTGGTAGAAGCTCTCGATTTTGTTCACTTGCCTGGAATGACCAGCGAGGCGAAAAAAAGGGACAGGCTTCAGCCAGTTTTTTCTGTGCGCGGCACCAATGACACCCAAAATCGCGTTCGCGTATGCACGTCGACGGGCAAACTGGCTGCCAGCAGTGACAGCACCTGATCGGTGTCGTCGAGGCGGAAACTGCCGGTGACGCGCAGCGATTCCAGCGTCGGATCCCAGCGCAATACGCCCGAGCGATAGCGACTCAATTCGCGGAGGAAATCACCCAGAGGCTGGTTTTGCGCCATCAACACGCCGTCGAGCCAACCGGGCATCAACGTATCGAACGCCGTCACCGCCCCCGCGCCTGAAGCTTGCAGGCTGACTTGCTGGCCCTGCTTCAATACCAGCGCCGAGCCGTGCAGCGGCTGCAATTGCACCGAACCACGCAGCACGCAGACTTGGCAATCGCGCGCATTCAGGCGCACCGAGATGTCGCTGTGACTAACCATCATCCGCCCATAAGGCGCGTTGACGATAAAGGCTGCATCGCCCGCCACGCTGAGTCCCAGTTCGCCACGAATCAGCGTCAACTGACGTGCCGGCAGATCGACATTCACCGCGCTGTCGGTGTTGAGCTGCAATGAACAATCCTGCGCCAGCTGCACTTTGCGCCGCTCACCGGTACTGGTGTGCAAATCGGCGCGCCAGACTTCCAGCGGCAGTTCGCGTCCGATCAACCACGCCGCCGGCACCAGCGCTGCCACCCCCAAGGCACGCTTGAGCGCCGCCCGCCGCGCCGGATCCGGTCGGTCCAGCGTGGCCATGGCCAGCGTCGGCGGCAAACCTGCGAAACGCTGGCGAAGCTGTTGAATTTTCTGCCACGCGTTCTCGTGGCGACTGTCACTGTTGCGCCAATGCTGCAATCGCGCGTGATCTTCATCGCTGGCACCGCCGGATTCAAGCAAGGCCAGCCATTGCGCCGCTGCCCGTGCTACTTCCCGCGTTTCCTCGCTCGGGGCAACGCGCATCACAGCTCCACCAGCAAACAATGCTCGTACGCCTGGGCCATGTAACGTTTCACCGTGCGCTCAGAAACCTGTAGACGCTCGGCGATCTCGCGATAGCCAAGGCCCTCGAGTTGACTCCAGAGAAATGCCCGACGCACCGCTCGCGGCAAGCCATCGAGCAACTCATCCAGCGCCTGCAAGGTTTCCAGCAGCAGCCAGCGCTGTTCCGGCGACGGTGCGCATGCTTCAGGCAATTGCGCCAAGGCGTCGAGGTAGGCTTGTTCCAGATGGCGTCGCGTGTAGAAATTGCTCAGCAGTCGTTTGCCGACAGTGAGTAAATACGCGCGCGGCTCGCGCAACTCGGCCAGTGGCGGCGCATTGCAAAGGACGCGTAGAAAGGTGTCCTGGCTGAGGTCCGCCGCATCCCACGCATTGCCCATGCGCCGGCGCAGCCAGGTTTCCAGCCAGCCACGGTGCTCGCGATACAACTGTTGCAGGCTCTGCTCCGACGGTGACGTGGCTTCAAACATCTCAACAGACCCTGCGCGAAGGTAGATTCAAATGAGACTGATTCTATTTAACTTTAGCGAGGACACAAAGCCTTTTTCTGTTCAGCGCTTGAGCGTTTCGCTCGGCAGCTCCTTGAACAGTGCGCGGTAACTGCTGGAAAACCGCCCCAGATGCCAGAAAGACCAGCGCATCGCCACTTCGGCAACGGTGGTTTCTGTGGGCCTGCGCTTGAGCAACTCACGGTGCGCACTGTTCAGCCGCCTCAGGCGCAACCAGTGGCTCGGGGTCATCCCGGTGTACGCCTTGAAAGCCTGTTGCAACTGGCGCAGCGGTACGCCGGCAACGTGGGAAAGTTCGAGCAGATTGACCGTGTCTTCCGGCGAATCAGCCGCCCACTCCCCTACTCGTTTCATGATTTGGCGTTCGTCATTGCGCCGCTGCAATCCGCCACGATCCAGACCGGTGTGAGCGTTATCAAGGATGAACAGGCAATCCTCAAGCAACTGCTGCGTCAGGCGATTTTTATCAAGTGGATCAGCAGTTTGCGACAACTTCGTGAGAATCGAGCTTAACCAGCCGCTGAACAAGGCGTTCTGTCCGCAGTTCAGCGGCGCCATGAACAAACCTTCGAGTTTCGCCACTTGCAGGCCGTGCTCGCGGACGAAATCCGGGCCGAACACCACGGCAATTTCCCGGTAGTTCTCCGGGGTGATCCAGATGTTGCGGCTGTCTTCGTTGAGCAGATACAGCGCGTTGTCACTGCGATCGAAACAGAACGCCAGAGCCCCGGATGGCGCGCTGAAATTCTGTTCGACCCGGGTGTTCATCTGCTCTTCGTAGACCTCGACGCCCTGCAGATCGAGATAACGAATCTGCCCGGCAAAATGTCCCGGCGACATCTGCTGGTAATGCTGGACCCAGCCCGGTGTGGCGCGGATTTGCTCGGCCACATCGGCGGTGTTGAATGCTTGAACCTGGAGCGGATTGCACGTTGTCATGGGGTGACCTTGCGCACTCTTTTGGTGCGCTTTGGTGCTGCTGAAAGTGGATAGATGGAATCGCAAGCCGCGCCCAAGATAGTCGCCAACACGCCATAGGGGAAGGGGCGGAAGATGAAACCCGCCCTCCCCGGCGTCTACAAAACCAATAACGAGGTCTTTATGAACGCCCCTTTCGATCAGCTGTTCACCTGGCTGAAAGATCACAAGATTACCGAAGTCGAATGTGTGGTCAGCGACCTGACCGGCATCGCCCGCGGCAAGATTGCACCGACCAACAAGTTCTTGCATGAGCGCGGCATGCGCCTGCCGGAGAGCGTGCTGCTGCAAACGGTAACCGGGGATTTTGTCGACGACGATATCTACTACGACCTGCTCGACCCGGCCGACATCGACATGGTCTGCAAACCGGTTTCCGATGCCGTCTACGTCATTCCGTGGGCGATCGAGCCGACCGCCATCGTCATCCACGACACCTTCGACAAGTTCGGCAACCCGATCGAACTGTCGCCGCGCAACGTGCTGAAGAAAGTCCTGCAGCTTTACACCGACAAGGGCTGGAAGCCGATTGTCGCGCCGGAAATGGAGTTCTACCTGACCCAGCGTTGTGAAGATCCGGACCTGCCGCTCAAGGCACCACTGGGTCGTTCCGGGCGCGCGGAAAGCGGTCGCCAGTCGTTCTCGATCGATGCCGCCAACGAATTCGATCCGCTGTTCGAAGACGTCTACGATTGGTGCGAACTGCAAGGCCTGGATCTCGACACACTGATCCATGAAGACGGCCCGGCGCAGATGGAAATCAACTTCCGCCACGGCGATGCGCTGGATCTGGCTGACCAGATCACCGTGTTCAAACGCACCCTGCGCGAAGCGGCGCTCAAGCACAACGTGACGGCGACGTTCATGGCCAAGCCGATAGGCGACGAGCCCGGCAGCGCCATGCACCTGCACCAGAGTGTGGTCGAGATCGCCACCGGCAAGCCGATCTTTGCTGATGCCGAGGGCAGCATGAGTGAGCTGTTCCGTCATCACATCGGTGGCCTGCAGAAGTACATCCCGAAAGTCCTGCCGATGTTCGCGCCGAACGTCAATTCGTTCCGCCGCTTCCTGCCGGACACCTCGGCACCGGTCAACGTCGAATGGGGCGAAGAGAACCGCACGGTGGGCCTGCGTGTGCCGACATCGGGGCCGGAATCGATGCGTGTGGAGAACCGCTTGCCCGGCGCCGACGCCAACCCTTATCTGGCGATTGCCGCCAGCCTGCTGTGCGGCTACATCGGCATGGTCGAGAAGATCGAGCCAAGCGCGGCGGTCGAAGGCCGGGCCTACGAACGGCGCAATCTGCGCCTGCCCATCACCATCGAAGAAGCCCTGACGCAGATGGAAGAGTGCCCGAAAGTCGCTGAATACCTGGGCAGCAAATTCGTTCGCGGGTACGTCGCCGTGAAGCGCGCCGAGCACGAAAACTTCAAGCGCGTGATCAGCTCGTGGGAGCGCGAGTTCCTGCTGCTCAGCGTCTGACGGCGTACCTGTCCCTGTGGGATCTGTGATGTACCCAAGAAGTGATAACACCACACAGCCCTGTGGGAGCGGGCTTGCTCGCGAAGACGCCGGCAGATTCAACATGGATGTCGACTGAAACACCGCTTTCGCGAGCAAGCCCGCTCCCACATTGGGATCTGTGATGTACCCAAAAAGTGATAGCGCCACAGAACCCTGTGGGACCTGTGATGTACCCAAGAAGTGATAACACCACAGAACCCTGTGGGATCTGTGATGTACCCAAGAAGTGATTAGCACCACAGAACCCTGGGATCTCTGTGATGTACCCAAGAAGTGATAACACCACAGAACCCTGTGGGATCTGTGATGTACCCCAGAAGTGATAAACACCACAGAAGAATGTACAGCGCTTGAGAATTCCAATAAGTCCAAGAGGTGTCGATATGCGTCCATTGAAATCCATACTCCCGGTCGCGCTGAGCGTGCTGTTCAGCGCAGCAGCCCACGCCGAGCCCCAGGTCAGTGTCTACAACTGGACCGACTACATCGGCGAAACCACCCTCGCCGACTTCCAGAGCAAGACCGGGATCAAGGTGATCTACGACGTCTTCGACTCCAACGAAACTCTGGAAGGCAAACTCCTCGCCGGGCGCACTGGATACGACGTGGTAGTGCCGTCCAACCACTTCCTCGCCCGCCAGGTAAAGGCCGGCGCGTTCATGAAACTGGATCGCTCTCAGTTGCCAAACTGGAACAATCTGGACCCGAAACTACTTGAATTGCTTGAAAAAAATGACCCAGGCAATGAGCACTCGGTGCCCTATCTGTGGGGCACTAACGGCATCGGCTACAACGTCGACAAGGTTAAGCAAGTGCTCGGCATCGACCACATCGATTCCTGGGCCGTACTGTTCGAACCGGAGAATCTGAAAAAGCTCAGCCAGTGCGGCGTGTCAATGATGGACTCCGCCGACGAAGTCTTCCCCGCCATCCTCAACTACATGGGCATGGACCCACGCAGTGAAAACCCTGAGGACTACAAAAAAGCCGAAGCCAAGCTGCTGAGCATCCGCCCATACATCACCTATTTCCATTCATCCAAATACGTGTCGGACCTGGCCAATGGCGACATCTGCGTCGCGTTCGGTTACTCCGGCGATGTGTTCCAGGCCGCCAATCGCGCCCGGGAAGCCAAGAACGGTGTGAATATCGCCTACGCCATTCCCAAGGAAGGCGCCAACCTGTGGTTCGATCTGCTGGCGATTCCGGCCGACGCGAGCAACGCCAAAGAGGCCCACGCCTTCATCAATTACCTGCTCGATCCGCAGGTGATCGCCAAGGTCAGCGCCACCGTCGGCTACGCCAACCCGAACCCGGCGGCCAAGCCGTTCATGGATCAGGAGTTGGTCAACAACCCTGAGGTTTATCCGCCGCAGTCGGTACTCGACAAACTCTACATTTCCTCGACCCCGCCCCAAGCGATCATGCGCCTGATGACCCGGTCTTGGAGCAAAGTGAAGTCGAACAAATGACTCAGCACAGCCCACAACACGCCCGTTCCTATTACGCAGCTTCTGCACGAGCGAGCACGCCCTACCCGTCGCTTGACGGCGATCTGATTGCCGACGTCTGCGTGATCGGGGGCGGCTTTACCGGCGTCAATACGGCGATTGAACTGGCGCAGCGCGGTTTATCGGTGGTGTTACTCGAGGCGCGACGCATCGGCTGGGGCGCCAGCGGGCGCAATGGTGGTCAGCTGATTCGCGGCATAGGCCATGAAGTCGAGGGTTTCACTCGCTACGTTGGCCAGGACGGCGTGCGTTATCTGCAGCGTGCCGGCATCGACTCGGTGGAGCTGGTGCGCCAGCGCATCACTGACAACGCCATCGACTGTGATCTGCGCTGGGGCTTTTGCGAACTGGCCAACACTGCCGCGCAATTCGCCGCGTTCCAGCAGGAACAGGACAGTCTCGCTGAACTCGACTATGCCCACGAAACCAGGCTGGTCGGCCCGCAGCAGGTCCGTCAGCAAGTGGTTGACGCCGGTGTGTACGCCGGCGGATTGATCGACATGGGTTCGGGGCATTTGCATCCGCTGGACCTGGTGCAAGGTGAGGCGCGTCTTGCCGCATCGCTGGGCGTGCGTGTCTTCGAACACAGCCCGGTGCTGGAAATCCTCCACGGCCCTACCGTCGAGGTACACTGCGCCACGGGTTCAGTACGCGCTGGCAGCCTGGTGCTCGGCTGCAACGCGCATCTGGATGACCTGGAGCCGAAACTCAGCGGCAAGGTGCTGCCCGCCGGCAGTTACATCATCGCCACCGAGCCGCTGGACGAAAGCCACGCGGCGCAGTTGATTCCACAAAACCTGGCGCTGTGCGATCAAAAAGTCGGTCTGGATTATTACCGGCTTTCGGCTGATCGACGTCTGCTGTTCGGCGGCGCTTGTCATTATTCGGGGCGCGATCCGGCGGATATCTGCGCCTATATGCGGCCGAAAATGCTCAAGGTGTTCCCGCAACTGGCCGATGTGCGCATCGACTACCAATGGGGTGGCAAGATCGGCATCACCGCCAATCGCTTTCCCCAGGTTGGCCGGCTCAAACAGCACCCGAACGTGTTTTACGCGCAGGGCTATTCCGGTCATGGCCTCAACGTTACTCATTGGTGCGCGAAATTGTTGGGCGAAGCCATTCACGCCGGGCACAGCCAAGGCATGGACGTGTTCAGCAGCGTGCCCCACATGACCTTCCCCGGGGGCCCTGCGTTGCGTTCGCCGCTGCTGGCGCTGGGCATGTTCTGGTATCGCCTGCGCGAAATGCTCGGTTAACAGGCGCTTACACATTCATGAAGTTAAAACGGCTGCGGATTTGCTCTATCGCAAGGCACTTCTATATTGATGAAGTGCTTTTGCGTTCCTGACGCTCAGTGCCCGATTAATTGAGGAGGACATGGATGAAGTCGTCAACCAGCGACGAGCCGCGAGCACCCGGTCAAGCGCCGATCAAAACCCGCCGTTTCGGTATTTCACTGGTATGGATCGTGCCGATCGTGGCGGTGCTGGTGGGCATTTCGCTGGTGATTCACAACATCCTTCAAGAAGGCCCGGTCATCACCGTCACTTTCAAGACCGGTGATGGCCTGACCGCCAACAAGACCGAAGTCAGGTACCGCAACGTGGTCATCGGCCATGTCTCGGAGGTCGAACTGGCCAGCGACCATAGACACGTCAACGCCACGATCAAACTGGCCAAGCAAGCCGAAGCCTTCACCCGCGAGGACTCGCAATTCTGGGTGGTGCGACCGCGCATCGGTGCCGGCGGTGTCTCGGGCATCGATACGCTGCTGTCAGGCGACTATATCGGTGCCGACATCGGCCAAGCCAACACCCGGGCAAAAACCTTCAAAGGCCTGGAGAACCCGCCGCCGATCACCTACGGCGAGCCGGGCAAGCGCTTCACTCTGCACACCGCCGACCTCGGCTCGCTGGACATCGGTTCCCCCGTCTACTACCGCAAGATTCCCGTTGGCCAAGTCGTGTCCTACGCGCTGGACCCGGACGGCAAAGGCGTCAATATCGAAGTCTTCGTGCATTCGCCCAATGATGCCTACGTCACCGAAAACACCCGCTTCTGGAACGCCAGTGGCATCGACATCAATGTCGGCGCCAACGGCTTTGCGGTGAAAACCGAATCGCTGTCGACCCTGCTGGTGGGCGGCATCGCTTTTCGCGCCCCGGACTACAGCCCCAACGACACGCCGGCCAGCGACGACAAGAGTTTCGAGCTGTTCGCCAACCAGACCGCCGCCCTCGCCCCGCCTGACGGCAAGGCGCAGTATCTGGCGCTGCGGTTTGATCAGGCCTTGCGCGGGCTCAAGGTTGATGCGCCTGTGGAGTTTCTCGGTATCGAAATCGGCCGGGTGGTGGCGGTCAATCTCGACTTCGACGAGGTCAAGCGCACCTTTCCGGTGAATGTCGGCATCGTCATTTATCCGCAGCGACTCGGCCGTGCCCACGCGAAGATTCTCAAGACCTACCATGGCGACGAAAACGACGAGGCCACCGGCGCGCGCCTGATCGGCACGTTCATCGAAAACGGCCTGCGCGCCCAGGCCCGCAATGGCAACCTGCTCACCGGTCAGTTGTATATCTCGCTGGATTTCTACCCTAAAGCGCCGAAAGTCGCGTTCGACCCTACGGCGCGGCCGGTCACCATTCCGACCGTCCCTGGCAGCCTCGAACAGTTGCAGGAAAAACTCGAGGCGATGGTCAACAAGATCAACGCGCTGCCGGTGGAACGAATCGCCAGCAACCTCGACGGCAATCTGGTCGAGCTACGCAAAGGCCTGAAGCAGTTCAATGCCAGGACCCTGCCGAGCGTACAGAGCACCCTCGCCGACGTCAGCAAGACGTTGCAGTCCGCCAATTCGACTTTGGCCGAGGACTCACCGCAACGCGAGCAGCTGACCGAGACCCTCGACGAGCTCGGACGCATGTCGCGCTCGTTGCGTGAATTGTCGGATTACCTCGGTCGCCACCCTGAGTCGCTGATTCGCGGGCGGCCGGACAACGCCGCGCCGCTGGACCTCAAAGGACCGCCACGCAATTGAGCACAGGAGCTGAATCCATGGCTTTACCGTTGAAGATCACCGTGCTCGCTGCGCTCGTGCTGCTGACCGCCTGCCGGAGCGACCCGATCAGCTTCCATACGCTGACCCCGGCGCAACCGGGTGTCAGTCGCAACGGCGCCGATATCGCCATCGAAAGCATCAGCGTGCCGCCGCAGGTCGATCGCGCGCAAATTGTCATCCGCCAAGGCAACAGCGGCGTGGCTATTCTGGAAACCGATTGGTGGAGCGCCACCCTTGCCGATGAGTTACGCGGTGCACTGGCTGATCAGCTGAGCAGCGGCGTCGGTCAGCAGCGAGCCTCCGTGCGCGTCGATGTACAGCGCTTCGATTCGATCCCCGGGCAGTACGCCTTGATCGACGTGAAATGGCGAGTGCGCCCGCTGGGTGCGACGGACGCCGCGCTGCTGAACTGTCGCTCGGTGTTGCAGACGCCTTCGGGGCCGAGCATCGACGAACTGGTGACAGCGCAACAGAACAACATCAAACGCCTCGCTGCGCACATCGCGCAGGGTGCCAGCGGGTCGCGCTGCCCGCCGCAGACCTGACACCGTTTACAAATCGAAGCGATCCACCGCCCGCCGCCGCTCGTTGTCATCGCGCACGTCGTAGTTGGCGGTGGTCTGGATATTGCTGTGATGCGCGAGTTTCTGTGCGATCGACAGGTCGTGCTCTTCGATCACCCGAGTGATGAACGAACGCCGAAAATCATGGGGCATGATCTTCACCCCGACCTGCGTACCGCGCTGGCGGGCGATGTAGTAAATCGCGTGTTTGGTAATGCGCTCGCGAGTGATATGGCTGCCCCGGCGAATGCGGTTGAACAGAAACGCATCGTCGCTCTCGCCTTCCTTGAGCTGTGAACGACGCAGTTCCAGCCAGGCATCGAGCTTGGCAAAGGCCCAGGCCGGCGCGTATTTTATCAACTGCTTGTTGCCCTTGCCAGTCACGGTCAGGCTGCGTTCGCGAAAATCGACCTGACTCAGATCCAGATCCACCGATTCCGACTTGCGCATGCCGGTGCCGTACAGCAGCGCAATCACCGCCGCATCACGCAAGCCCTGCGGGCGTGGGTCGGCAGCGCAGACTTCCATCAGTTCGTGAATCAGCGTGCGCTTGAGATTGCGTCCCTGGGACAACCGTGTGCCGGCGATGCCCTTGACCGAGCGCATCTTCAGCAGGTGATCCTGGCTGATCAGGCTCATGCGCCACGCTTCGTTCATCACACCGCGCACGGCATTCACGTACAGCGATGAGGTGTTCGGTGCATAGCCGTCGGCACGCAAAGCGGCGACCAGCGCTACCACGTCTTCCGGTTGCAGGCCGTGCCAAGGGATGTCTTCGATATCGACGTCCTCGAACCCGAGGCGGTCGGCGGCGTCTTGCAGCACATAGCGCATGGTCAACTGGCTGGAAGGCGCCAGTCGCGCGAGGTAAACGGTCAGCGGATTGGTGTTGGACGGTGCGGGATGGGTACTCGACAAATCACTCAAACGAAACGGCCTTGAAATAAAAAACGATTCAACAAAAACAATAAATGCATGAACTGAAACGCAAAAAACGGCATGACTCGATGACAGGGGTTGCCGCGAAAGGCCGACAACCTGCCGTTCGAGGCAGTAAAAGTCAATCGGGCTTTCCCCGAACGGTCTGTTTGCTGCTTCATCAGCACGGTAGGCGAACTGAAACATCGCGCTCTTATGTTCAATGCAGGGAACTGCAAGCAGGAGTGCGGCATGAAGATCACGGTGTTTGGCAGTGGTTATGTCGGTCTGGTGCAAGCGGCGGTGCTGGCCGAGGTCGGTCACGAGGTCGTGTGCATGGATGTCGACGCACAGAAGGTCGAGCAGTTACGCCAGGGCCACGTCAGTATTTTCGAACCGGGGCTGGCCAGTCTGGTGCGTGAGGGCCTGGATTCGCAACGCCTGCAATTCACCACTGATGAACGACTCGCGGTGGTGCACGGGCGTGTGGCGTTCATCGCGGTGGGCACGCCGTCACGGGAGGACGGTTCGGCCGATCTGCGCTACGTGTTGGCGGTTGGCGACGCGATCGCGCGGCATCGCGAGCAGCCGTTGATCGTGGTGGAAAAATCCACGGTCCCGGTGGGCACAGGTGACGCCTTGCGCAGCCACATCGAAAAGGCCCTGATCAAGGTCGGCCGCCTGCTGCAATTCGATGTTGTTTCCAACCCGGAATTTCTCAAGGAAGGTTCGGCGGTTGCCGATTGTCGGCGGCCGGATCGCATTGTTATCGGGTGCGAAGGCACTGAAGTGCGCGATGTCATGCGCGATCTGTACGCGCCGTTCAACCGCAACCACGACCGCGTCCTGTTCATGGACCTGCGCAGCGCCGAGCTGACCAAATACGCCGCCAACTGCATGCTGGCGACCAAGATCAGTTTCATCAACCAGATCGCCGAACTCGCTGAACACCTGGGCGCGGACATTGAAGCAGTGCGCCAAGGCATCGGTGCCGATACGCGAATCGGCTATCACTTCATCTATCCGGGTTGCGGCTACGGCGGCTCGTGTTTTCCCAAGGACATGCGCGCGCTGATCCATAGTGCCGAGCAGGCCCATTGCTCCAGTGATCTGCTGCAAGCGGTCGAGGCGATCAACCAGCGGCAGAAGCACAAGCTCTTTGCGCGCATCAACGCGTTCTACCGTGGTGACTTGCGCGGCAGGACCTTTGCCCTGTGGGGACTGGCGTTCAAGCCCAACACCGACGACATGCGCGACGCGCCGAGTCGGGTGCTGCTCGACGCGTTGTGGGCTGCCGGCGCCAGCGTGCGTGCGTTCGATCCGGAAGCCATGCTGCAAACCCAGAGTCTCTATCCGGACGAATCAAAACTGATGCTGATGGGCACGCCGGAATCGGTACTGGCCGGCGCCGATGCGCTGATCATCTGCACCGAATGGCAACAGTTCAAGGCCCCGGATTTCGAGCTGATCAAACAACGGCTCAACAGCCCGGTGATCTTTGACGGGCGCAACCTGTACGACGCCGAGCGTCTGGCGCGCAATGGCTTTCAGTATTTCCCGATGGGGCGCGGTGAATCGTGCAGGTTGCCGATCACAATGCGGCAGAGGCCGGCGGCGTCTGATGTGGCTTGACCTGCCCCTGTGGGAGTCATTGGTAATTGTGAGGTACACAGACCCTGTGGGAGCGAGCCTGCTCGCGAATACCGTATGTCAGCGACATCGCAGGTGACTGATCCGCCGCCTTCGCGAGCAGGCTCGCTCCCACAGGGAAATCATGTGCTCCCAGGGACGCTGGTGTATCAGCTTGACCGGTGGCGGCTGCCCAGAGAGGATGGCGTTCGCCCCAGGCTTCCCGAATAAGGACATTCCTCTTCCGTGGCCATCTATTCGCCTTTCATCCGCCGGTTGATGCTCGGCTCGCTGACCGTGGTCATCAGCCGCGCCCTGGTCAGTCCGCTGCTGACGCTGTTCCTCAGCAACAAGCTCGGCCTCAATCCGCAGGATGTCGGCTTGCTGCTGGGCATCGCCGTGTTCAGCGCCACGCTGCTGTCGCTGTACGGCGGCTACATCATCGACAAGCTGGACAAGCGCCGATTGCTGATCCTGAGCATGCTCTCCAGCGGTATCGGCCTGATCCTGCTGACCTTTGCGCAGAATCTATATCTGGTGACCGTCGTGCTGATCATCAGCGAAACTGCCTCGGCGCTGTTTCTCATCGCCAGCAAGGCAATCCTCAGTGAACACCTGCCGGTGGGCCAGCGGGTGAAGGCGTTTTCCCTCAACTACACCCTGACCAACATCGGTTACGCGATTGGCCCGATGATTGGCGTGGTGATTGCCGGCGTACAGCCGGCCGCGCCTTTCATCGTTGCCGGCGCGATCGCCATTGGCAGTATTTTCCTGCTGCTCGGCGCGACCAGGGATGCCAGTCCGATAACGTCCGGCAGTGCGCCGCAAAGTTTCCTCAATACGCTGATGATCCTGAAAAGCGATCGCACCATGGTGCTGTTCACCCTTGGCTGCCTGCTCAGTACATTGGTGCACGGACGTTTCACCCTGTACCTGTCGCAATACCTGCTGGTCACCCACAATCAGCAACAAATGCTCGACACCATGGCCGCCCTGCTCGCCTGCAACGCAATCACGGTGATTCTGCTGCAGTACCAGGTCGGTCGCTGGCTCAGCCGCGAACACCTGCGTCACTGGATTGCCGGCGGCACCGCGCTGTTCATCGTCGGGCTGATCGGTTTCAGTCTGGCCGACAACCTGATTGGCTGGTGCGTGGCGATGTTCATTTTCACCTTGGGCGAAATGATCATTTACCCGGCAGACTTCCTCTTCGTCGACACCCTCGCCCCGGAGACACTGCGCGGCAGCTACTACGGCGCGCAGAACCTGGCGGCACTCGGCGGCGGCGCGAGCCCGGTGATTTGCGGGTTTCTTCTGATGCATACGCCCGCGCCGAGCATGTTCTATGCCCTGAGCGGACTGGCAGCACTGGGCGGTTATCTATGTTTCGTCAGCGCACGCCGCACCGCTTCAGTGCAAAAATAGTGCACTAAAACTGCATTTATATGAATTTGTCAGCATCGATTTTGATCGGCAAACTACGCGCGTTCCTCCCCCAATGTTGGAACGTTTCGAGGGCTTTCCGGATATGCCGGACAAGTCCTTTTTTTTGCCCCGGATTTTGCACAGGATCAGTTCTACATGCTTGCTCGCTGGTTGCCCGCCGCCATCAACACTCGCCCCACCGAATGGAGCCGTGCCGCGATCGGCATGAGCCTGGGCACGCTGTTCAGCGTGTGGATGTGCGCGCAGGTATTCGGGCATGACGTTGCCTTTCACCTGATCGGCCCGCTGGGTGCTTCGGCGGTGCTGTTGTTCGCCGTGTCGTCCGGCGCTCTCGCCCAGCCATGGTCGATTCTGGGCGGGTACTTATGCGCCGGCGTGGTCGCTTTGCTTGTCGCCCATGTGCTCGGGCGAACGCTGGGCAGCGCCTGCCTCGCCGCCGGGATGGCGGTGATTCTGATGTGCTGGCTGCGTTGCCTGCATCCACCGGCCGGTGCCTTGGCATTGACGCTGGTACTGGCCGACCCTGCGACCATCGCCATGGACTGGAAAGCCATGGAGCCGGTGATGCTCGGCGCCCTGTGCATGCTCGCCAGCGCGCTGGCCTACAATAATCTGACCCGCATCCGCTACCCGAAACGCCCCGCCGATCCTGCGCCGCCCGTGGTCCCGGTCGACAGCCAGGCGATTACTGTCGAAGACCTGAAACTGGCGCTCGCCGACATGGAAGCCTTCATCGACGTCACCCCCGAAGACCTCGAACGCCTGATCCATGCCAGCGAGCTGCACGCCAAACGCCGCAGCATTACCGAAACCTTCCGATGATCGCCTTGTAGGAGCTGACGAGTGCAACGAGGCTGCGATCTTTTGATCTTGTTTCTTGAAATCCAGAGATCGCAGCCTCGTTGTACTCGTCAGCTCCTACGCGCACAGAAAGCGGCCCTGAGAGAAAAACGCAGATTCCCCCTGCACATATCCCCGTTGTACACGACAAATTTGCACTGTTACGATCCGCTAACGCCCCCACCCGGGCTTCTCGAATAAAGACAATAAAAGCAGGGAGTTACTGATGACAGCTCAGGCTTCATCCCGGCGGACCCCGTCCATGGATGCCATGCAAAACGACGTGCTGGCCGAGGTGCGCAACCATATCGGCCACCTGACCCTCAACCGCCCTGCGGGCCTCAATGCAATCACCCTCGACATGGTGCGTCTGCTGCAACAGCAGCTCGATGCCTGGGCGTCTGACGCCGATGTGCACGCCGTGGTGTTGCGCGGTGCCGGTGAAAAGGCTTTCTGCGCCGGCGGTGATATCCGTTCGCTCTACGACAGCTACAAAAGCGGCGACACGCTGCACGAAGATTTCTTCGTCGAGGAATACGCCCTCGACCTGACCATTCATCACTACCGCAAACCGGTGCTGGCCTTGATGGATGGTTTCGTCCTCGGCGGTGGCATGGGCCTGGTGCAAGGCGCCGATCTGCGCGTGGTCACCGAAAAGAGCCGTCTGGCGATGCCGGAAGTGGCCATCGGCTATTTTCCCGATGTCGGCGGCAGCTACTTCCTGCCGCGCATTCCCGGTGAGCTGGGGATTTATCTGGGCGTCAGTGGCGTGCAGATTCGCGCGGCCGATGCGCTGTACTGCGGCCTCGCCGACTGGTACCTGGACAGCAGCAAACTGGCCCTGCTCGATGAGAAACTCGATCAGATGGAATGGCAGGACACGCCGCTCAAGTCGCTGCAGAATCTGCTGGCCAAGCATGCCGTGCAAACCCTGTCGGATGCGCCACTCGAGGCGCTGCGTCCGGCCATCGACCACTTCTTCGCCCTGCCCGATGTGCCGAGCATGATCGAGCAATTGCGCGCCGTCACCGTTGCCGACAGCCACGAATGGGCGCTCACCACGGCAGATCTGCTGGAAACCCGCTCGCCGCTGGCCATGGCCGTGACCCTGGAAATGCTCCGTCGTGGCAGGCACCTGAGTCTGGAGAATTGCTTTGCTCTGGAGCTGCATCTGGATCGCCAGTGGTTTGCCCGTGGCGACCTGATCGAGGGCGTTCGCGCCCTGTTGATCGACAAGGACAAGTCACCGCGCTGGAACCCACCGACCGTCGCTGAGCTGGACGCTGCGCAGGTCGCAAGTTTCTTCCATGGTTTTGATGAGAGCGGGAGCTGAGCCATGCACGATCTCGAACTGACTGAAGAACAAGTGATGATCCGCGACATGGCCCGGGACTTTGCCCGTGGCGAAATCGCCCCGCACGCCCAGGCCTGGGAAAAGGCCGGCTGGATCGACGATGCTCTGGTGGCGAAGATGGGTGAGCTGGGCTTGCTCGGCATGGTCGTACCTGAGGAATGGGGCGGCACTTACGTCGATTACGTCGCCTATGCGCTGGCCGTTGAGGAAATCTCCGCCGGCGATGGCGCCGCCGGTGCGTTCATGAGCATCCACAACTCGGTCGGCTGCGGCCCGGTGCTCAACTACGGCAGCAATGAGCAGAAACAAACCTGGCTCGCCGATCTGGCCAGTGGGCAAACCATCGGTTGCTTCTGTCTGACCGAACCGCAGGCCGGTTCCGAAGCGCACAACCTGCGCACCCGCGCCGAACTGCGCGACGGCCAGTGGGTAATCAACGGCGCCAAGCAATTCGTCAGCAATGGCAAACGGGCGAAACTGGCGATCGTCTTTGCGGTGACCGACCCGGAGCTGGGCAAGAAAGGCCTTTCGGCGTTTCTGGTACCGACCGATACACCGGGTTTCATCGTCGATCGCACCGAACACAAAATGGGCATCCGCGCTTCCGACACCTGCGCGGTGACGCTGAGCAACTGCAGCATTCCCGAAGCCAACCTGCTCGGCGAGCGCGGCAAAGGTCTGGCGATTGCCCTGTCCAACCTTGAGGGCGGACGCATCGGCATCGCGGCGCAGGCGTTGGGTATCGCTCGCGCGGCGTTTGAAGCGGCACTGGCGTATTCCAAGGATCGCGTGCAATTCGACAAGCCGATCATCGAGCACCAGAGCATCGCCAATCTGCTCGCGGACATGCACCTGCAGATCAACGCCGCGCGGTTGCTGATCCTGCATGCAGCGCGTCTGAGGACGGCGGGCAAACCATGCTTGTCCGAGGCTTCGCAGGCCAAGCTGTTCGCTTCGGAAATGGCCGAGAAGGTCTGTTCGTCGGCAATCCAGATCCATGGCGGCTATGGCTATCTGGAGGACTACCCGGTCGAGAAGTACTACCGCGATGCGCGGATCACGCAGATCTATGAAGGGTCGAGCGAGATACAGCGGATGGTGATTGCGCGCGATTTGAAGAACTATCAGCTCTAAAGGTAGCGTTTCCCTGGCAGGCTGGGGATAGCGCCTTGCAGTGCAAAAGATCGCAGCCTTCGGCAGCTCCTACAGGACAGCGCATTCCAAGGAGCTGCCGACGGCTGCGATCTTTTGATCCTTTTCAATTCTGCCCAGAACGCCTGATCGCCCTCACTCCCAACGCCGCCAGATCACTCTCCCCCTCGCCCAACGCCACCGCATCGAGCAAGTTGTCGCGCAACACACTGGCCACCGGCAACGGCACATGATTCGGCTCGCCTGCTTTCAGCGCCAAGCCGACATCCTTCAAACCCAGACGCAAGGTAAACCCTGCCCCTTCAGTTTCACGCTCGGCAATCTTCGGCCCATAGACCTTATAAGCCGGCGCGGCGAACAGGGTGTTGGTGATGAACTCGACGAAATCGCGATTGCCCACGCCATAACTCTGGGTCAACGCCATCGCTTCGCCGGTGGATTCGATGGCGCTGATCAACATCATGTTGGTGGCGATCTTGAGGATGGCGGCGTTGACCGGATCTTCGCCCATCGGCCAGGTTTTCTGACCCATCACATCCAGCAGCAGCTGAACCCGGGCAATCGCGCTGGCCGGGCCGCCGACGGCGATGTTGAGCTTGCCGGCCTCGGCCAGATCATTGCGCCCGAACACCGGGGCGGCAATCAAGCTGGCGCCGACGCTTTCATGCAGCGGCGCCAGTTCCTTGATGAACTCGACCGACAGCGTGGCCATGCTCAGGTGAATCAGCCCCGGTTTGCTTGAGGCCAACGCGCCGCTGTCGATCAGCACGGCGCGCGTCACCGCGTCGTCGGCGAGCATGCTGATCACCACGTCGGCAGCGAAGGCTTCGCCGGGATCGCTGGCGGCCGTTGCGCCCTGCCTGACCAGTTGTTCGACAGCAGGCTGGCTGCGGTTCCACACCCGCAGTTCATGGCCGGCCTTGAGCAGGTTGGCAGCCATGCCCTTGCCCATGGAACCCAGCCCGATAAATCCGATACGCATGTTGACCTCTGCTCTCGATGTGCAAGAAGGTCAACAGACTAGCGTTAGTGAGTGGGCCTTTAAAAGCTTCGCGAGCAGGCTCGCCCCCACAGGGATCCACCGTCCAATGTGGGAGCGAGCCTGCTCGCAAATGCGTCCGCCCGGACGCCGCATCATTTACCCTGAAATGCAGCCTCACGCTTGGCAATAAACGCCGCCATCCCTTCCTTCTGATCCTGCGTCGCAAACGCGGCATGAAACACCCGCCGCTCAAAGCGCACGCCTTCGGTCAGGTTGACCTCGAACGCACGATTCACGCTCTCCTTGATCATCATCGCAATTGGCAGCGACTTGCCGGCGATCACTGCTGCAACTTTCAGCGCCTCATCAAGCAATTCATCACTCGGCACGATCCGCGCGACGATGCCGCAGCGCTCGGCTTCCAGCGCATCGATCATGCGCCCGCTCAGGCACATTTCCATGGCTTTGGCTTTGCCCACGGCGCGGGTCAGGCGCTGGGTGCCGCCCATGCCCGGCAGCACGCCGAGGTTGATTTCCGGCTGGCCGAATCTGGCGTTGTCGCCAGCCAGGATGAAGTCGCACATCAGCGCCAGTTCACAACCGCCGCCAAGGGCAAAACCATTGACCGCTGCGATGATCGGTTTGCGCCGGTTGGCGACGCGATCGCTGTCGCTGAACAGATCGTCCATATAGATCTGCGGATAGGTCAGCTCGGCCATTTCCTTGATGTCGGCGCCAGCGGCGAAGGCTTTTTTCGAACCGGTGAGGACGATGCAACCAATGTGCGCATCGGCTTCCAGCGTATCCAGCGCGTGGTTCACTTCGCTGACCAGTTGCGCATTCAGCGCGTTCAGCGCCTGCGGCCGGTTGAGGGTGATCAGGCCGACGCGGTCGCGGGTTTCCAGCAGGATGGTTTCGTAAGTCATGAATAAAATTCCTTGTCAGAGATTGCGCGAAATAACCATGCGCTGAATGTCGCTGGTGCCTTCGTAGATCTGGCAGACGCGCACGTCGCGGTAGATGCGTTCCAGCGGGAAGTCGTTGAGGTAACCGTAACCGCCGAGGGTTTGCAAGGCCATGGAACAGACCTTCTCGGCCATTTCCGAGGCGAACAGCTTGGCCATCGACGCCTCGACCAGCGCCGGTTGGCCGCTGTCACGCAAGGCTGCGGCGTAGTGCACCATCTGCCGGGCGACGGCGATTTGCGTGGCCATGTCCGCCAGGCGGAACGCCACGGCCTGATGCTCGATGATCGGCTTGCCGAAGGTGTCACGCTCACGGGCGTAATCACGGGCGGCTTCGAACGCGGCGCGGGCCATGCCGACGGCTTGCGAGGCGATACCGACGCGGCCGCCTTCGAGGTTGGCCAAGGCAATCTTGTAGCCCTCGCCCTCCTCGCCAAGGCGGTTGGCAACCGGCACTTTCACATCTTCGAAGAGGATCTGGCAGGTGTCGGAGGCATGCTGGCCGAGTTTGTCTTCGACCCGCGCGACTTTGTAGCCTGGCGAGTCGGTCGGCACGATAAACGCGCTGATCCCGCGCTTGCCCGCACTCGGGTCGGTCACGGCAAACACGATCACGATGCCGGCGTTCTGCCCGGAGGTGATGAACTGTTTGCAGCCGTTGAGCACGTAGTGATCGCCGTCCAGCCGCGCGCGGGTTTTCAGGCTGCTGGCATCGGAACCGGCCTGCGGTTCGGTCAGCGCGAAGGCGCCGAGCATGGCGCCGCTGGCCAATGGTTTGAGGAAGCGCTCGCGCTGGTCGTCATTGCCGAACTTGAGAATCGGCACACAGCCGACCGAGTTGTGCACGCTCATGATCGTCGAGCACGCACCGTCGCCGGCGGCGATTTCTTCCAGAGCCATGGCGTATGCCAGGTAGCCGGTGTCACAGCCACCCCACTGCTCCGGCACGAGCATGCCGAAAAAGCCCAGCTCGGCCATCTCGGCGATGGCTTCCCTGGGGAAACGGTGCTCGCGATCCCACTCGGCGGCGAACGGCTTGAGCCGCTCCTCGGCAAACTGCCGGGCCATGTCGCGGATCTGGGTTTGGTCTTCATTGGGGATCATGGTGAGTCCTTGAATGTCAGTCGCACAACAGTCCCCTGTAGGAGCTGCCGAAGGCTGCGATCTTTTGATCTTGATCCTGATTGTGAAAGCAAGATCAAGAGATCGCAGCCTCGTTGCACTCGTCAGCTCCTACAGGGGGCGGTGTCGGTCAGTAAACGCATTCCACAGCCATGGCCGTGGCTTCGCCGCCGCCAATGCAGATCGCTGCAATGCCGCGCTTGAGCTGTTTCTGCCGCAAAGCCGCGAGCAACGTCACCAGAATCCGCGCCCCCGATGCACCGATCGGATGGCCCAGCGCGCAGGCGCCGCCGTGCACGTTGAGCTTGTCGTGGGGAATCTCCAGGTGCGTCATCGCCGCCATGCCGACCACCGCGAACGCCTCGTTTACTTCAAACAGATCCACCTGATCCAGCGCCCAACCGGTCTTCTTCACCAGTTTCTTGATTGCGCCGATCGGTGCAGTGGGAAACAGGCCCGGGGTATCAGCGAACGCCGCGTGGCCATGAATCACCGCCAGCGGCTTGAGGCCCAGTTGCTGGGCGTGGGACTGGCGCATCAGCACCAGCGCCGCCGCGCCGTCGGAGATCGAGCTGGAGTTGGCCGCCGTGACCGTGCCGCCCTCGCGGAACGCCGGTTTCAGCGAGGCAACCTTGTCGAGTTTGGCTTTTGGCGGCTGTTCATCGTTGCTGATGACCACCTGCTCTTTGCCGACGGTCACCGTCAGCGGGACGATTTCGTCCTTGAAGCTGCCGTCCTTGATCGCCTGTTGCGCGCGGGTGGTCGAAGCGATGGCGAAAGCGTCCTGCGCTTCGCGGCTGAAGCCGTTGGCCTCGGCGCAATCTTCGGCGAAGGTGCCCATCAGGCGGCCCTTGTCGTAGGCGTCTTCGAGGCCGTCGAGGAACATCGAATCGAGCACGCGGCCATGGCCCATGCGATAGCCGGCGCGGGCACGATCGAGCAGGTACGGCGAGTTGGACATGCTTTCCATGCCGCCGGCGATCACCACGTCGGCACTGCCGGCGAGCAGCATGTCGTGGGCCATGATGGTGGTCTGCATGCCCGAGCCGCACATCTTGTTGACCGTGGTGCAGCGGGTCGATTTATCCAGCCCGGCACCCAGCGCAGCCTGGCGTGCCGGCGCCTGGCCGAGGCCGGCGGGCAGTACGCAGCCGAACAGCACTTCGTCAACCGCGTCGCTGGCGACACCGGCGCGTTCGACCGCAGCCTTGATCGCCGCCGCGCCGAGTTGCGGTGTGGTGAGGCTTTTCAGTTCACCTTGAAAGCCGCCCATCGGGGTGCGGACGGCGCTGACGATAACAATCGGATCGTTGGCAGTAGTCATGACTAATCCTCTTTACTTGGCGGCCATGCGCAAGGCGCCGTCGAGACGGATCACCTCGCCGTTGAGCATGCTGTTTTCGATGATGTGGCGCACCAGCGCGGCGTATTCGGCGGGCTTGCCCAGGCGCGGCGGGAATGGCACGCCGGCGGCCAGCGAGTCGCGCACTTCCGGAGTCATGCCGGCCATCATCGGCGTTTCGAAGATGCCCGGTGCGATAGTCATCACGCGGATGCCGAAGCGCGCCAGTTCGCGGGCGGCCGGCAGGGTCAGGCTGGCGATCGCGCCTTTGGATGCGGAGTACGCAGCCTGGCCGATCTGACCGTCGAACGCTGCGACCGAGGCAGTGTTGATGATCACGCCACGCTCACCGTCAGCATTGGCCTCGCTCTCGGCAATCGCCGCAGCGGCCAGACGCAGCATATTGAAACTGCCGATCAGGTTGACGTTGATCACCTGCGCGAAGCTGCTGAGTGCGTGCGGGCCGTTCTTGCCGAGGATCTTCTCGCCACGCACGATACCGGCGCAGTTGACCAGGCCATTGAGGCTGCCAAACGCGGCGATCGTCGCTTGCACCGCCGCTTCGGCAGCCGCCTCATTGCTGATGTCGGCAACCACACTTTGCGCACCGAGGCGCTGGGCCTGAGCGGCGACGGCTTCGGCGTTCATGTCGACCAGCATGACTTTGGCGCCGGCACTGACCAGCAATTCAGCGCTGGCGGCACCGAGGCCTGATGCGCCGCCGGTGACGATAAAAACCTTGTTCTCGATCTGCATGACGGTGTTTCCTTGGATTCAAGCTGAAACGTTGTGCGCCGCGGCCTCTTGAGCCTTGGCGATTTCCTGGTTGCGCAAGATAAAGCGCTGCAATTTGCCACTCGGGGTCTTGGGCAATTCGCTGACAAATTCGATTTCACGCGGGTACGAGTGCGCGGCCAGACGTTTGCGCACGTGTTGGCGCAGTTCTTCGGCCAACTCCGGCGCAGCGCGGTACTGCGCACTCAGCACAACGAAGGCTTTGACCAGTTCGGTGCGCTCCGGGTCGGGCTTGCCGACGACCGCCGCTTCGACCACGGCCGGGTGTTCGATCAGGGCGCTTTCCACGTCGAACGGGCCGACGCGGTAGCCCGAAGTGGTAATCACATCATCGCTACGGCCGACGAAGCTGATGCTGCCGTCCGGGTTCCACTCCACGGTGTCGCCGCTCAGGTAGTAGTTGCCGACGAAGGCCTTGGTCGGCGCGCCTTCGTAGCCGCCGAACCAGCACATCGGCGACTGCGGGCGGTCGATGGCAAGAATGCCCGGCTGACCGACGCCGAGTTCGTTGTATTGCTCATCGAGCACGACGATGCGATGGCCCGGCGAAGCGAAACCGGCGGCGCCGACATGCACCGGGTGCTCGAGGCCGTGGTGGTTGCACAGCACCATGCCCAGTTCGGTCTGGCCGTAGTGATCATGGATGGCCACATCGAGGTTGTCGGCGAACCAGCGGATTACTTCCGGATTCAGTGGCTCACCGGCGCTGCTGACGATACGCAGCTTGCCCTTGATCGATCTGGCAAATTCCTCTCCCCCTGCAATCAGCAGTCGATAGGCCGTGGGTGAGCCGGTGAGATTGGTAATGCCGTATTTGTTGATCACCCGGCAGGTGCTTTCGAGAGTGAACGGGCCATCGTAGAAGGTAATCGGGTGGCCCAGCGCCAACGGCCCGGTCACGCCGAAATAAATGCCGTAGGCCCAGCCCGGATCGGCGACGTTCCAGAACGCATCTTCAGGGCGCAAGTCCACCGCATCGCGGGTGTAGCTCTGGAAGGCGACGATGGCTTTGAGCGGCACCGACAGCGCTTTCGCAGGCCCCGTGGTGCCCGAGGTGAACATCAGCAGGAACGGGTCTTCGCCAGTCAGCAACGTCGGTTCGCAAACATCGGAATGGTTGGCCAGCTCAGCCCAGAAGCTGAAATCACCACGGACAATGCCCTGACCTTTCACGCCGGCAACAGTGACGATGGTCGGACATGCGCTGACTTCATCCAGCTTCGGTCGGTTGATCGCGTCGGTGACCACGACTTTCGCCCCGGAACTGTTCAGGCGATGTTCGAGGGCTTTCGGCCCGAATGCAGTGAATAGCGGTTGATACACCGCGCCGATGCGCCAGGTGGCGAGCACGGTGATGAGTAACTCGATGTTGCGTGGCAGCAGGCCGGCGACCTTGTCGCCCTTTTGCACGCCTTGAGCGAGGAGGAAATTGGCGAAACGCGCGGCTTTGTCTTGCAGATCAGTGAAGGTGTAAGTCGCACTTGAGCCGTCGCGACCTTCCCAGAACAACGCAATGCGCCCCGGCAAGGCATGGCGGTCGCAGCATTCGACGCAAGCGTTGAGCGCAGCGAGCGTGCCGCTGAGCGACGCGTCGACGGTGTGCTGATAATCGAACTGTTCGGTGGCAGACAAGTAATCGCGCATTGCCAGAATCCCTCGGTGTTTTTATTAGGCTGGGAACCGTAAACAACACAGGGATAGTCGCGCCGCGCGGGGTCTGGGGCAATGGTCAAAGTTATCAACGTGGCTGACTGGTTTGGCCAAGAGTTGGGGCCGCATGCCCTGTAGGAGCTGACGAGTGCAACGAGGCTGCGATCTGTTGATCTTGACTTTCACCATCCAGATCCAGATCAAGATCAAGATCAAAAGATCGCAGCCTTCGGCAGCTCCTACAGGGGGAACGCATTTCAAAAATGTGGGAGCGAGCCTGCTCGCGAAGGCGTCGGGTCAGACAACCTCATTGAGGATCAGTGTGCGGTAATGCCCCGGGTTCGACCCCGACCACTTGCGAAACGCTTTGTAGAACGAACTGGCATCAGCAAAGCCCAGCCGCGCAGCAATCTCGACGAAACTGATCGAAGGTTCCGCCAGCCAGGTAATCGCCAGCTCTTTTCGCACGCTGTCTTTGAGCCCCTGATAAGTCTGCCCCTCCTCGGCCAGACGCCGGCGCAGGGTCGAGGCGGACATGCACAGTTGCTGGGCCAGCGCTTCGGTTTCCGGCCATTGCTCGGCGGGCAGTTGTCGCAGATCCTGCTTGATCCGGCTGGCGAGGCTGTCGGGGTCGCGGTACTTGACCAGAATGTTGGCCGGCGCCTGGGCGAGAAAACGCTTCAGCTCTTCGGCGCTGCGCTTGATCGGCAGATCGAGGCAATCGGCGGAAAAAATCATCCGTGTCCGTGCTCGCTCGAAACGCAGGTTTTCCGAAAACATCACCCGATAATCGTCAGTGAAATCCGGCTCCGCGCAGCGCAGTTCAATCGCCAGAATCGGAATCCGCCGCCCGGCCAGCCAGCACGCCACGCCGTGCACGATCATCCAGTAGGTGAAATAGGTGAAGGCGCGGCGCGGCTCGGCGTCGTCTTCGAGCAGGACGATTTCGGCCAAACTCTGCTGACGCACCAGTTGCGCCGGCAGCTTTTCGAGCATCAGCGACAGGAACGTCAGACCGCTATCCAGCGCCGCCGTCAGCGTCGGCTGTGCCATGGCGCTGTGACACAGAAACGCCAGACTGCCGGACTTGAGCTTGCGCGGGTCCATGCCGAAGAACTCGTCATCACAGCGCCGTGCCAACAGGCGCCAGAGTTTGGCGTATTGCGAGGCCGGCACCCTGCCCTCGTCGGCCGTTAACAGGGCCGGATCAATACCGACCTTGCTCAACGCCTCATCGGTCGCCGCGCCCGGGGCACAACTCTGCAGCAGCGCTTCGCGCACCAGTTGAATGGCAATGGTGTCTTTTTCCGCCATGGAGCGAGGTAAGCCTTGTTGTTTTTGGGTGGTGGGCATCTTAACCCAGCTGCTGAATTCACCGCAGGGCCAATGTGGGAGCGAGCCTGCTCGCGAAAGCGGTGTGTCAGATGAAGATGCCTCACAGGCACATCGCGTTCGCGAGCAGGCTCGCTCCCACAGGCAATCTATGCGGGACGAAGATGGCGTTCGTTCAGCTAAGGTTCAGCTAAATGTCAATGAATGCCATTTGGGAATGAGTGTCATTATGTTACAACTTAGCCTCCTATCTAAATCGCTGTGGCTCGCCAATGCTCGTCCCCTTTTTGATCATGTTGCGCGAAGGCATCGAGGCCGCGCTTATCGTCGGCATCATCGCCAGTTATTTGCAGCAGACCGGCCGTGGCCAGTGGATGCCGGCCGTATGGATCGGCGTTTTCCTCGCTGCCGCACTCGCCTTGCTGGTCGGTGGTGGCCTGGAACTGGTCAGTGCTGAATTTCCGCAAAAGCAGCAGGAGCTGTTCGAAGGCGTGGTCGGTCTGGTCGCGGTGGGCATTCTCAGTTCGATGGTGTTCTGGATGCGCAAGGTCGCGCGGTCGATCAAGCATTCCCTGCAAGCCTCGCTCGATCAGGCGCTGACGGCATCGAAGCATCAAGTGATTGCGCTGATCGCCATGGTCTTCTTCGCCGTCGCTCGCGAAGGTCTGGAAACGGTGTTCTTCCTGCTCGCCGTGTTCCAGCAAAGCGAAGGCCCGGGCGCGCCGATCGGCGCCCTGCTCGGCCTGATCCTGGCGGTGATCGTCGGTTTCCTGATTTACAGCGGCAGCATGCGCCTCAATCTCTCGGCGTTCTTCAAGTGGACCGGATTGTTCATCCTTGTGGTCGCCGCAGGCATCCTCGCCAACTCGGTCCAGGCGCTGCATGAAGCCGGGCTGTGGAATCACCTGCAAACCGTGCTGTTCGACTTCAGCGCGACGCTGCCGATGGACGGCCCGCTGGGCTCGGTGCTGGCCGGTATGTTCGGCTATCAGGACGCGCCGACCGTCAGCACCCTCGGCGCGTATCTGCTTTATCTGCTGCTGGCGCTGGTGATGTTCTTCATGCCCGCGCCCCGCCAGGCAACGCCAACGACTTCCGTTTCCAGCCAATAAGGGCACCCATGTCTGACATTCAAACCCCTCGGGCCCTGCGTTGGGCGCTGGCCGGCTCGGTAGTGCTGATGATCGCCGCTGGTGGATTGTTCTGGTACGCCTCGAACATGGCCGCCGCCAAGCGTCAGCACAACCACGACGAAATCGTCGTCAACATCCATCCGCACAGTTGTGAGCCGAATGCCCTGACGGTGCCGGCCGGCCGCGCCAGTTTCCGCATCGTCAACCGCTCCGAGCGTGCGGTCGAGTGGGAAATTCTCGACGGCGTGCTGGTGGTCGAAGAGCGGGAAAACATCGCCCCGGGCCTGAGCCAGGTGATCAACGCCAACCTGCAACCGGGCGACTATGCAATCACCTGCGGCTTGCTCAGCAACCCGCGCGGCACTCTGCACGTGACACCGACGGCAGCCTCGGATGCCGCCGCCAAGGCCAAGCCGTCGATGGTGGCTTTCGTCGGGCCGCTGTCGGAATTTCGTGTGTATCTGGCCGTTCAGGGCAGCGCGTTGATCAAAGCGGTTACGGCGCTGGATCAGGCAATCGCCAGTGGTGACATGGCGCAGGCGCAAGCGCTGTACCTGCCGGCGCGTGCGGCTTATCAGCGTCTGGCGCCGGCGGCGCAGCGCCTGGCCGAGCTGGACAATCAGATCAATGCCCGCGCCGATTATTTCGAGAAGCGCGAGCAGGATCCGGCGTTCGTCGGTTTCCATCGCCTCGAATACGCGCTGTTCCAGCAACGCAAACTCGACGATGTCGCGCCGATTGCCCAGCGCCTGCTCACTGACGTCACCACACTCAAAGAGCAGTTGCTCGCGCAGTCACTGCCGCCGGAGCAACTGGTGAGCATCGTCGTGCGCAACCTCAACAGCCTCGCCGAGGTGCGCGCTGGCAGCGGCGAAGAAGAACGCTACAGCCACAGCGATCTCAACGGTTTCGCCGCCAACGCGCAAACCGCGCGCAAAGTCGTCGACCTGTTGCGAACGATGCTGAGCAAATCCTCCGCAGACGTACTGGCGAATGTCGACCAGGCGCTGGGCGACCTCGATAGCCAGCTCAACGCGTTCAAATCTGCCGACGGCTACGTCAGTTACGACGCCGTGACCGCCGCGCAACGCCAGCAGCTCGCCGCCAAAGCCAAGGCCCTGGCCACGGCGCTGAATGGCATCGACCCCGCCCTCGGCCTTTCCGACCTGTAAACAGAAGACCATCCGATGAACGATTCAGAATCTCCCAACCTGCAACGGCGCCGCGTGCTGATGGGCATGGGCGCTGCCGGCGTCGCTCTCGCCGGATCAGCGCTGAGCTGCCCGGCCATGGCCGCGCTGCCTGCGCAAGTCACCGAAGCGCCGAGCAGCGACAAGACCGAAGACCGTCACGACTTCCACGGCGTGCACCAGACCGGCATCGTCACCCCGCGCCCGGCCTCCGGGATGCTGGTGGCGTTTGATGTGCTGGCCTCTGATCGCGAAGACCTTGAGCGGCTGTTCCGCACCTTGAACGAGCGCATCGCGTTTTTGATGAAGGGCGGCCCGGTCGCGCAGATCGACCCGAAACTGCCGCCGCCGGACTCCGGCATCCTCGGCCCGGTGGTCACCCCGGACAATTTGACCATCACCGTTTCCGTCGGCGATTCGCTGTTCGACGAGCGCTTCGGCCTGGCGGCGGCAAAGCCCAAGCGCCTGCAACGCATGGTCGGCTTTCCCAACGATGCGCTGGACGCCGATTGCTGCCATGGCGACCTGAGCCTGCAGTTCTGCGCCAACACCGCTGATACCAACATTCACGCCCTGCGCGACATCGTCAAGAACCTGCCTGACCTGCTGCTGGTGCGCTGGAAACAGGAAGGCAGCGTCCCGCCGCAAGCGCCGGCCAAACCCGGCGTACCGGCGCAGTCGGCGCGCAACTTTCTCGGTTTTCGCGACGGTTCGGCCAACCCCGATTCCAACGACGCCAAGGCCATGGACCACATCGTCTGGGTGCAACCGGGCAGCGACGAGCCGGCCTGGGCTGCCCATGGCAGTTATCAAGCGGTGCGCATCATCCGCAACTTCGTCGAGCGCTGGGATCGCACGCCGTTGCAGGAGCAGGAAAGCATTCTCGGCCGGGTCAAAAGCAGCGGCGCGCCCATCGGCGGCCACAATGAAAGCGAAGTGCCGGATTACAGCAAAGACCCGGCCGGCAAGCTGACGAGGCTCGACGCGCACATTCGTCTGGCCAACCCACGCACCGCCGCGACCCAGGCCAATCTGATCCTGCGCCGGCCGTTCAACTACTCCAACGGCGTCAACAAGAACGGCCAGCTCGACATGGGCCTGCTGTTCATCTGCTATCAGGCCGACCTGGAAAAAGGCTTTATCACCGTGCAGACCCGCCTCAATGGCGAGCCGCTTGAGGAATACCTCAAACCGGTCGGCGGCGGGTACTTCTTCACCCTGCCCGGCGTGACCGGCGACGCCGATTTCATCGGTCGCTCGTTGCTGGCTGCCACCTCCCACAACAAAACCGCATGACACCCAACCGACACTGGAGCCGCCCCATGAAAAAGACGCCACTCGCGCTATTGCTGACCCTCGGTTTGCTCAACACCCCGCTGTCGGCGTTCGCCGCGACTGCGCCGCTGGATCTGGTGGGGCCGGTGTCGGACTACAAGATCTACGTCACCGAAAAACTCGATGAACTGGCCAGCCACACCCAGCAGTTCACCGACGCAGTGAAGAAAGGCGACTTGGCCACCGCGCAGAAGCTCTACGCGCCGACACGGGTGTATTACGAGTCGATCGAGCCGATTGCCGAGCTGTTCAGCGATCTCGATGCGTCCATCGACTCGCGCGTCGACGACCACGAAAAAGGCGTGAAGGCCGAAGATTTCACGGGCTTCCACCGGATCGAATATTCGTTGTTCGCGGAGAAGTCCACCAAAGGTCTGGATGCGTTGGCTGACGGTTTGAACAAGGACGTGCATGACCTGCAAACCCGTGTTGCCGGCCTGACCTTCCCGCCCGAGAAAGTCGTCGGCGGCGCGGCGGCGCTGTTGGAAGAAGTGGCGGCGACGAAGATTTCCGGCGAGGAAGACCGCTACAGCCACACCGACCTGTATGACTTCCAGGGCAATATCGATGGCGCGAAGAAGATCGTCGACCTGTTCCGCCCACAGATCGAACAGCAGGACAAAGCGTTCGTCGCGAAAGTCGACAAGAACTTCGCCACGGTCGACAGGATTCTCGCCAAATACAAAACGGCGGATGGCGGCTTTGAAACCTATGACAAGGTCAAGGACAACGACCGCAAAGCGCTGGTCGGGCCGGTGAATACCCTGGCGGAAGATTTGTCGATGATGCGCGGGAAGTTGGGTCTGAATTGATTTTTTAGCGTCTGGTCTGGCCCCTTCGCGAGCAGGCTCGCTCCCACAGTTGGAATGCATTTCCCTGTGGGAGCGAGCCTGCTCGCGAAAGCAATTCCGGACGCGCTAGAGAATCCTGTAGAGCAACCGCTCAATCCTCACCCGACTCACCCGCTTGAGAAACTTCGCCACCCCTGCCGGATAATCCGGCAGTGTCTCCAGATTCTGAAAACTGTCGATCCGCGTGGTATGGCGGAAGATGTTTTCCAGCTCTTTCGCCCGCGGCTCCTGCCACTCGCCCTTCGGGTCTTCGATCAGCAGTGCGTTTTCCAGATCAAGACGGAACGCCCGTGGGTTGAGGTTATTGCCGGTCAGCAAGGTGTAACGCTGATCGATCCACATGCCTTTGAGGTGATAGGTGTTGTCACCGTCGCGCCACAAGTGCAGGTTCAACTGGCCGCTGTCGATGCTGTGCTGATGGCGTTTGGCGAAGCGGCGCAGGCTGATCTCGTACAGATAGGGCAGCGCGGCGATTACCTTGAACGGCTCGCTCGGCGGAATGTAGAAATCGTTGGCGGTCTTGTCGCCGACCACGATATCGATCTTCACGCCACGGGCCAGCGCTCGGTTGATCTCGCGGATCACGCCCAGGGGCAGGTTGAAGTATGGCGTGCAAATGGTCAGCTGCTTTTGCGCGCTGGCGATCAGTTCGAGAATCGCGCGGTTCAGCGGGTTGTTCTTGCCGACCCCGAGCAATGGCGTGACCGACAGCCCTTCTTTGCTGGTACTGCCCGCACCGGTGTCGTACGTCGCGTACTTGAGGCGACTGCGCAGGTCACCGATGTCGTTGCGCAGGCTGCGGGTGGTCGGCAGGTTGGGCAGGTCGAGGCGGTGCACGGCTTTTGATTCGATCAGGCCATGCTTGACCAGATGATGCATCGAATCCGCCAGCTCACGACTGTGCAGCACGTGGTAGCGGTCGAAGCGGTACTTGTCGAGTTTGTGCAGGTAGACATTGTTGAGGCTCGCGCCGCTGTAGACCACCTTGTCATCGATCACGAAGCCTTTGAGGTGCAGCACGCCGAACAGCTCGCGGGTCTGCACTGGCACGCCATAGATCGGCACTTCGCTCTGGTGCGTGCGAGTCATGTCCTGATACCAGGCGGCATTGCCCGGTTGCTTGCCGGCGCCGATCAGACCGCGCTGGGCGCGCAACCAGTCGACCACGACGGCGATTTCCAGCTCGGGACGCTTGAGCTTGGCGGCGTGCAGGGCGTCGAGGATTTCCTGGCCGGCTTCGTCTTGCTGCAGATACAGCGCAACGATGTAGATGCGTTGGGTCGCTGCAGCGATTTGCTCAAGCAGGCAGCGTCGGAATTCAGCAGCACTGGACAGAATGCTCACCGCCTCGGCGGTCAGCGCGAAGCTGCGCAGTTTGGGCAGCAGAGAACGTTTGAAAAGCAACGGCATAAGGCTCGCAAGGTTCGATTCCGAAGAGTTTGAGAGCTTACACCATCGTCTGCGCCGGGTCTCGTCAGCGTCAGTAATGGCCCCTTCGCGAGCAGGCTCGCTCCCACCGTTGAAATGCATTCCCCTGTGGGAGCGAGCCTACTCGCGAAAGCGCTTTCGCAGTCACTGAAAAACCCCTTGACCAAGAAGAACACTCGTTCTACTGTTCGCCACATGAACAAATCAATCAGCAACGACACATGCGACATCATTCTGGATGTTACCGAAAAGTTGATCTACAAAAGTGGCATCGCTGCCACCAGCATGGATCTTCTGGTGAAGACCGCCGGCGTCTCCAGAAAAAGCATTTACCGTTACTTTGCCGACAAGGACGCGTTGGTAGTCGCAGCCCTGCAACGACGGGATATTCGCTGGATGCATTGGTTCAGGAGCGCTGTCGACCAGGCCGAAACCCCGGTTGATCGACTGCTAAACCTGTTTAACGTGCTCAAGGGCTGGTTCGACTCGGAAGGCTTTCGCGGCTGTGCCTTCATCAACACCAGCGGCGAAACCGGGGATCCTCAGGATCCGGTGCGGCTGGTTGCCAAAGAACACAAACAGAAGCTGCTCGACTACGTGTGCGAGCTGTGTACCGAACATGGCGCCGAGGATCCGCAACTGCTGGCCAGACAGTTGCTGGTTCTGATTGAAGGCGCCATTACCGTAGCGCTTGTGATGGGTGATCACAGTGCCGCCGATAATGCGCAATGCATGGCGCGAAAGTTATTGGGCCTGTAACTCTTAATAAGCCGGACTTGTTGTTCATACACTAAATGAAACAGGAGATTGAACATGTCGACTGCAGCCCAGGTACGTCCGCCATTGCCACCTTTCAACCACGCTTCAGCCATCGAGAAGGTGCGCCTTGCCGAAGATGGCTGGAACACCCGTGATCCGGAAAAGGTTTCGCTCGCTTACACCCTCGACACCAAATGGCGCAATCGCGCCGAGTTCGCCAACAATCGCGAAGAGGCCAAGGCTTTTCTGACGCGCAAATGGGCGAAGGAACTGGATTATCGCTTGATCAAAGAGCTCTGGGCCTACTCCGATACGCGTATCGCCGTGCGTTATGCCTATGAATGGCATGACGACTCGGGCAACTGGTTCCGCTCCTACGGCAACGAGAACTGGGAATTTGATGACAATGGCCTGATGTTCCAGCGCTATGCATGCATCAACGACATGCCGATCAAGGAAAGCGAACGCAAATTCCACTGGCCGCTGGGCCGCCGGCCGGATGATCATCCGGGGCTGAGTGAACTCGGTCTCTAAAGCCAACCCACCCCTGTGTAGGAGCTGCCGAAGGCTGCGATCTTTTGATCTTGATTTGATCGTTCCCACGCGCAGCAGCCGGGGCGCTCCGCGCCCCAGAAGATCGCAGCCTTCGGCAGCTCCTACACAGGAATGTATTCCAGACTGTAATTGACGACGGCATGCTCTGGCTCGCCGCAACAGTTCGATACAGGTAACATAACCGCCCTCCCCGCAGCCCACGTTCTGCGCCTTGCCGAATAAGCCGACTCCATGCCTTTCGAACTCAGCGTTGACCTCACCACCCTGGCCATTCTGGCTGCCGTTGCCTTCCTTGCCGGTTTCATTGATGCCATTGCTGGCGGTGGCGGTCTGTTGACCACGCCGGCGCTGCTGACGGCGGGCCTGCCGCCGCATCTGGTGCTGGGCACCAACAAGTTGAGCTCGACCTTCGGTTCGGCCACCGCCAGCTTCACCTTCTACAAGCGCAAACTGTTTCATCCACGCCAGTGGACCCACGCCATTGTCGGCACGCTGGTCGGCGCGCTGACCGGTGCGGTGGTTGCGCATTACCTGCCGGCCGAATGGCTGAACAAGATGCTGCCGGTGATCGTCTTCGCTTGTGGTGTGTATCTGCTGTTTGGCGGCACGCCAAAAGCGCCGCTGGACAGCGACGCACCGATCAAAAAGAAATGGCAATCGACCCAAGGCTTCAGCCTCGGCTTCTACGATGGCGTGGCCGGCCCCGGCACGGGCGCGTTCTGGACCGTGAGCAGTCTGCTGCTGTACCCGATCGATCTGGTCAAGGCCAGCGGCGTGGCGCGAAGCATGAACTTTGTCAGCAACATCGCGGCGCTGTCGGTGTTCATCTTCTCCGGACAAGTCGACTGGATCATTGGCTTGTGCATGGGCCTGTCGGTGATGGTCGGGGCGTTCTTTGGCGCGCGTACCGCAATCAGCGGCGGCGCCAAATTCATTCGTCCAGTGTTCATCACCGTAGTGCTTGGCCTGACTGTGCGCCTAGCCTGGCAACACTGGTTCAGCGTGGCCTAAGCGCCGCGCCACGTAGACGTCGATCAGGTAACGGGCAATCGAACGCGACGCCGGCAACGGCGGCAAGTCATGCACGTTGAACCACTGAGCGTCCTCGATCTCGTCTTCCTGACAGACAATTTCGCCACCGGCATATTCGGCATGGAAGCCGAGCATCATCGAATGCGGGAACGGCCAGCACTGGCTGCCGATGTACTGGATGTTCTTCACTTCGATCTGCACTTCTTCACGCACTTCGCGAATCAGGCAATCCTCGGCCGACTCCCCCGGCTCGGCGAAGCCGGCCAGCGTGCTGTAAACCCCGGTGACGAAACGCGGCGAGCGTGCCAGAAGGATTTCGTCGCCACGGGTGATCAGCACGATCATGCTTGGTGAAATGCGCGGATAACTGCGCAGATCGCACGGCTGGCAATACATCGCTCGTTCGCGAGGGACTTGCGTCATCGGCTGGCCGCAGTTGCCGCAGAAGCGATGCTCACGCGCCCAAGTGCCGATCTGTGCGGCATAACCGAGCACTTTGTACAGCGTGTGATCGCCTTCGAGCATGAACGCTCGCAGGCCCTTCCAGCCGCAACCGGGCACTTCGCTGACACTGCGCAACTCGAGCAGATACACCGGCTCGCCATCCAGATGACCAATGCCGTGCTCGGCGAGGACTGAAAGATCCTGGCGCTTGAGCCATTCGCGCGGGAACAGCGCGCCGTTGTCATCGAACAGAAAGCCTTCCGGGCTGCGCGCTACGGCCCAGCCGCCGGGTTGATCGGTGTCGAATACTGCAGTGGTCCAGCGAGAGGTCATGGTTAACTCAATCCAGAAATTCGGGTTTCTGTTTGCTCATGTGGGCGGCCATGGCCACGCGCAGATCGTTGGATTGCAGCATGGCGGCGTTCCAGGTGGCAACGTATTCGAGACCATCGTCGATGCGGTGGTCACGCATGTAGCTGATCATTTCCTTGGTACCGGTCACGGCAATCGGCGACTTCGCAGCGATGTCACGGGCAATGTCGAACACGCCTTCGAGCAGTGTGTCCTTGTCGCTGTAAACCCGATTGACCAGGCCCATGCTGCGCGCTTCCTCAGCGCCAAAGTTGCGACCGGTGTAAGCCAGTTCACGCAGCATGCCGTCTCCGATGATTCGCGGCAACCGTTGCAATGTGCCGACGTCGGCGGCCATGCCGATATCAATTTCCTTGATCGAGAACTGCGCGTCCTCGGCGGCGTAGCGCATGTCACAGGCTGAAATGAGATCAATCGCCCCACCCAGGCAGTATCCCTGAATCGCGGCGAGTACCGGTTTGCGGCAATTGTCGACGGCGTTGAACGAGGCCTGCAGGTTGAGGATCTTGCGCCGCAACAGGCGCGCATTGCGGCCCACGTCCTTGCCCAGTTCATTGGCGACGCCGGCGAGCATCATCAGATCGATGCCGGAAGAGAAGTGCTTGCCGTTACCGCTGAGGACTACCACGCGAACTTCGTCGGTATCGTCGATCCATTGGAAGATCTCGACGATTTCGCTCCAGAACGCCGCGTTCATTGCGTTGATCTTTTCCGGTCGATTGATCTGCACATGCGCGATGTTGTCAGCCAGTTCGACGCTGAAGGCGGAGTATTGAGTCATGGCAGAAATCCTTTACCGGGCTGGAAAATAAGGCCCGAACTATAACAAGGCAACGGGGCGGCGGTTCGGCCAAATGCGGGACTGCTCGGCGTCGGCGCAAAATGTGCGGGCCTTTTCGCGAGCAGGCTCGCTCCCACAGGGAGACTGCATTTCAATGCAGGAGCGAGCTGGCTCGCGAAGGCGTCGGATCGCTCGCCGCACGCAATCATTTCAACCCAAGCTTGTACAACGAGCCATTCTCTTCATCCGTCAGCACATACAGATAGCCATCCGGCCCTTGGCGCACATCGCGGATGCGCTTATTCAACTCACCCAGCAAGCGCTCTTCATGCACGACCTTGTCGCCATCGAACTGCAGGCGGATCAGTTCCTGGCTCACCAGTGCGCCGATAAATGCATTGTGCTGCCAAGGCTTGAAACGATCGGCGTCGTAGAACGCCATGCCGGTAACGCCGGGCGATTTTTCCCAGACATGATGCGGGGCCACGGTGCCTTCGGCAGTTTTACCCTGCGCCTCCCGAATCGGCTGCATTGAGTAATTGATGCCATGGGTCGCCAACGGCCAGCCGTAGTTCTTGCCGCGCTCGATGATGTTCACTTCATCGCCGCCACGTGGCCCATGCTCGTTTTCCCACAACGTGCCGGTCCACGGGTTGAGCGCCGCGCCCTGCGGGTTGCGCAGGCCATACGACCAGATTTCCGGGCGAACGCCGGATTGGCCAACGAAAGGGTTATCGTCCGGCACTTTGCCATCGGGGAAAATACGTACGACCTTGCCTTGCAGCTTGTCCAGATCCTGCGCGGTCGGGCGGTCGTTGTTTTCCCCCAGAGTGATAAACAGATACCCATCGCGATCGAACACCAGGCGCGAACCGAAATGGTTGCTCACCGACAGTTTCGGTTCCTGACGGAAGATCACGTTGAAGTCCTTCAACGTCTTCAGGTCTTCGGAAAGACGTCCGCGCCCTACTGCTGTGCCGGCCTTGCCACCCTCACCACCACCCTCGGCGTAGGACAGATAGACCATGCGGTCCTGCTTGAAGTCCGGCGACAGCACCACATCGAGCAAACCGCCCTGCCCTTTGGCCCAGACTTGCGGCACGCCGCTGATCGGCTCGGACAACTTGCCGTCCTTGCTCACGACCCGCAGACGCCCTGGGCGTTCGGTAACCAGCATGCCTTGCTGATCAGGCAGAAACGCCAGCGCCCACGGATGTTCCAGGCCTTGGGCAATGGTGCTGACTTCAAGAATGCCCTGCTCGCTTTTCAGCTCTTTGGGCGCGGCGGCGAAGGCCGGGGCACTGATCAGCGCGGCGGCGCAGCAGGTGGCTAGAAGGGTTTTACGCAACATGCACGATTCCTTATGTTCGTGTGAGGGGCTGGCAGGAACTCAGTTCTGCCGTTCAACGGTTGCTGCCGGTGCCCCGTGGGGGCGGGTTGGGAATGAAGGTGGGTGGATTGCTCGGCACCGAGCGAATCGGCTGTCCGTTACCGATGCCGCGATTTTCAACGGTCGGCTGACGTGGCACGGGGACGGTGTTCGGCCCGCGAAGAGGCGGAGCGCTGGGCTGGGTGCCCTGCATGCTGTTGGGGTTGGCCCGGCGGATCGGGCTGTTGTAGGGATTATTGCTGTTACCGGTGGGGCTTTGCGCCAGCACGACATCGGCATGCACCAGACCACCACTGAGGGTCAGGACAGCGATACCAATCAGAAAGCGGTTCATGGGGAATGCCTCTCGATGTGCGTGGACTAGAGCCTTGGAGCCCACGCTACGCCGTGGGTTCGGATTTGTTAACCCTCGTGCCTTAAACAACATGTAACACGGCTTGACCGTAGCGCTGGAAGCCGCGCAATCACTGGAAACTTTCTCGCCGCGCCACGGGTCACCTGAACATCACTCGGAGGACACGTCATGGCTCGGGCAATCTGGAAAGGCGCAATCAGTTTTGGACTGGTACACATCCCCGTGGCGCTGGTTTCAGCGACGTCGTCCCAAGGCGTGGACTTTGACTGGCTCGACAGCCGCAGCATGGATCCGGTGGGCTACAAACGCATCAACAAGGTCACCGGCAAAGAAGTCACCAAGGAAAACATCGTCAAAGGCGTGGCCTACGAGAAGGGCCGCTACGTGGTGCTCAGCGAGGAGGAAATCCGCTCGGCGCACCCCGTTTCCACGCAGACCATCGACATTTTCTCTTTCGTCGACGCCGAACAGATCCCGCTGCAGAACATCGACACGCCCTACTATCTGGCGCCGGACAAACGTGGCGGCAAGGTCTACGCGTTGTTGCGTGAAACCTTGAGCAAGACCAACAAAGTCGCGCTCGCCCGCGTCGTCCTGCATACGCGCCAATACCTGGCAGCGCTGATGCCACTGGAGTCGGCACTGGTTCTGGTGAAACTGCGCTGGCCACAGGAAGTGCGCAGCCTCGATGAACTGGCGCTGGGCAGCGAAGTGACCAAGCCACAGCTTGCCAAGGGTGAGCTGGACATGGCCAAACGTCTGGTTGAAGACATGACCTCGGAATGGACGCCGGAGGATTACAAGGACGAGTTCGAAGACAAGATCATGGCGTTGGTCGAGAAGAAGGCCCACGAAGGCAAGATCGAGGATGTCGAGACCACCACTGGTGAGGAAGAGCGCAAGACTGCCGATGTTATCGATTTGACCGAGCTGCTCAAGCGCAGCCTCGGTGGCAAGGCGCCAGCCAAGCCGAAGGCCAAGACAACCAGCAAGGCGGCACCGGCGAAGAAAACCAGGAAGGCGTCTGGGGAGTAAGCGTTCGGCCAGCTACAGGTACGTTGAAAGGAAGCTGCCTTCGCGAGCAAGCCCGCTCCCACAGACTTCGGAGTCGGATGCAATATTTGCATTCACCCTGATAAATGTGGGAGCGGGCTTGCTCGCGAAGGGGCCAGCGATGACACCGCCAATCTTCAGATCAGAATGAAGATCGCCAACAACGCGGCAAAAATCGCCCATTTTTCCAGGTAATAGCGCGTGCGGTTGCGCTTCTTCAGCTCTTTGCCGCGCAAACGTATCTTGTAGATTTTGGTAAACAAGCGGTTGATCCCGCCCGTTTTGTCCCCGGCATCATTCGGCGCGCCCGCTGCCGACATCACCGTGCGGCTGAACCAGCGATTGAACGCAGCAGCCCAGCGGTATTTCAGCGGCCGTTCAATGTCGCAGAACAGAATGATGCGGTTCTGATCCGTGGTGTTTTCTGCGTAATGGATGAACGTCTCGTCGAACATCACCGCTTCCCCATCGCGCCAGTGATAGTTCTCACCGTCGACGTTGATGTAGCAACCAGGATCATTCGGCGTGTCCAGCCCCAGATGATAGCGGTATGAACCGGCGTAAGGATCGCGATGGCGCACCAGTTTCGAGCCCGGTGGCAGCTCGGCAAACATCGCCGCTTTGATCGAGCCGATGCTCTGCACCAGTTCGGTGGTGCGTGGGCACAGTTTCATTGCCGACGGATGGCTGTCGCCGTACCACTTCAGATAAAAGCGCTTCCAGCCAGTCTTGAAGAAGGAGTTGAAGCCGACATCGTCATACTGATTCGAGCGCTTGATCTCGCCGGCACGCAGCAGGTTCTGGCCTTCCTCGCGAATCTCTTTCCAGTGCGCCTGCAACGGGCTCAGATCGGGGAAATCCGCCGGATTCAGGTACGGCTTGTTGGGCATCCTGGAGAACAGGTACAGGAAGCAGTTGATCGGCGCGAGGAACGTCGAGTGGTCGCTCAATTGCCGCCCCAGCTTGTGGCGCACGCGTCCACGCAGGTGAACGTAAGCAATGGAGATGACATAAACAGCGGCAATGATGAGTTTCACGGAAAAGGGTCACACGTCAAAAGTGAACAAACTGCGCGCGTGGCGGCCTGGGAGCCAGCGTCTTATGCAGCGGTCTTGATGCACAGGGCGCGTCCTTGGCCCGCGCCGTTTCCGGGCGCTCGGTGAAAGGGTGGCATTTTAGCCACAGTTCGTAACCGATAGTGAACCCTCAACTGTGAAAAACTGTCTTGCCTGCTTTTGGCTAATGCCTGCGCCGATGCCAAAGCAGGCGCAACGCCCGTTGCTCGTTTCGATGGAACCACGCTCCGCACGCGCTCCTCTATCGCTTACCAATAACGGAGGAACCCCCATGATTGCCCCACAAACCGGTATGAAACCAGGTCAGCGCTATCGCATTGAAAGCGTCGAACGCGCGCCGCAATTCTCTGGCTTTTTTCTCGATGGAAAGTATTACCTGGGTCCTGAACTGCAGACCGCCGTTGGCTGGCTTGAAGGGCAAATTTTTTTCTACGACCAGCTCGACCCGACCGGTGAGCCGGTTTATCCGGGCAGAATTGCCGGCACGATCGAAGGGCTGACGCTGGTGATGCCGGACGGCTTACGCCTGGAAATCGAAGAAGCGCCCTATCAGGCTGAACCTGCTGCACCTGTGCGAGCTTCGATCGCAGGGCGCATCGAGCGTATCTCGCGACAGCCGATTCGCCCTTCTCCGCTGCTGGTAGCGGGGGCCGCGATGTTGGTGGGGGTTTGTCTGCTGACAATTTCGCGCATCAGAAATCGCTGAAGGCCACCGCGCGAGCAGTGGCCCAGCGATCGGTCACTGCTCGCGGGTTACCGTCAGTGCGACCACGGCGATTCGCTCAGCGCGCTCGTATTCAGGCTTGAGCAGCTCCTCACTGAACACATCCGGATCGAGCTCGCGATAGGTCCAGCCAAAACGCTCGCCCTTGAGCAATGGCGTCACTGCCTCGCGGAACGGATCGTGGCCGGCAACAATTGCCACGCCCGTATACACCAGCAACGTGCCGCCGACCTCCAGGCGCGGCAATGCCTCACGCACGATCCGCACCGACAAACCCTCGCCCAGCGCCCCGCCACCGTGGCGATAAGCGCGCTGTTGCTGGTCGTTCATGTACGGCGGATTGGCAATGATCAAGTCGAATTGGCCTTCGACACTGGCAAGCAGATCGCTGTGGTACACCGACACATTGCTGGCCCCGGCCAGTTCGGCGTTGACCGCACTCATGCGCAGCGCCTGCGGATTAATGTCGACCGCCAGCACCTCGGCATCCGGACGCGCCTTGGCCATGAGCACCGCCCCGGCGCCGCTGCCACAACCGATATCCACTGCGCGCCTGATTGGCGAAAAGCGTTGCTGCATTTGCGCTTCGATGGCCTGGGCGAAGCGATAAGTGTCGGGACCGAAGAACACCGCATCGCTCGCCGTCGTTGGAAATGCCGAGTGAGCGAACAACCGGTCATTAAGCGTCGACCAGCGCACATGACTGCGCCACACCGCGCCATCGCGTTCAACGATGCCGGCCTGCTCCAGACTGGCCAGTTCGTCTGCGCTGAACAGCTCGGCAGGAAACGGCATCGACCAGCCGAACACGTCACGCAGATCCTTGGCCAGCGGCGTGGCAAAGCGCTGTAGAAATCGTTCGTGAGTCAAAGGCGTGGGGGTAATGAAGTGATAACCGCTGTCGAGCAGGCGCTTGCCCAGCTCGAACAGCGCTCTGTCCGATGTTTCTTGTGCCGACATGAAGCCTCCTTGTTTCAACGCAAGCGGGCGCGCAGTTGGATAAAGCGACGCGTCGCGAAAAGTCCGGCCGGACGCCAGTGCCGCTGCGGTTGCAGCCAGGCCATCAACAACGCCATTTGCTCGGCGGCAGGCTCGTCAGCCAGTGCCGCTTCGAGATTGAGCAGATCGGCATCATCGTCGAAGGATTCCTCGACAGCGGCTTCGCGGCGCACGTAGGGCCGAGGCCGTGACGCCGGGCAATCCTGAGTGATCCAGTCGCGTAACAGCTGTTTTTCATAGCCGTTGAACACACCAAACATCGCCGCATCGCTGCCGTCGATCAGACGCCAGAAGCGACTTTCTTCCACCGCTTCACCGCGTTTGATCCAACTCTTGCGCTCCAGCGCCGAAAGGAATTCGCCCATTTGCCCCGGCGTGGCCAGCCACTGGTTGATGGTGCGGTTTTCAATGCGGCAGTAATCGGAATGCATGTGCCGACCGAACACTGCTTTGCGCTCAAGCATGGCGATCACTTCGCGGTCCAGATCGAACTCTTTGATTACTGCGGTGGTGCCCTTGCCGACATCATTCAGGCGATAACCGATCGCCATGCGCCGATAGAACTCGTCGCGCTCTTCGCCCAGCGGCATCAGCTCGAGCATTGATTGCACGGCTTTGCGCGCGTGACCGGTGCTGGCGTTGTCGATGGTCACGTGCAGGCGGAAATAGTGCGGATCGATGCCCAGTTCCGCCAGCTCATAAGCACTGATCAACAAGTGCAGCGGCAGTTGTTCATAGCCGAGGTTGAAGCCAATGACTTCCGGCAGAAATTGCCCGCCGAAACGTCCCAGCGCCAACTGCACCGCGCCTTGCAGAAAATACTCGTCGGCAAGACCGCTCAGATCGGAGCAGTCATGCTCGGCGAGCAGCTTGCGATAGATCACCACATGATTCTGCCGTGGCACGCCCTCGCCCAGCTCTTCCAGATAGGTATCAAGCAAATCGTCGAAACGCGGGTCCTGCCACTGCGGTAACAGTCCGGCCAGCCAGGCGCCATCAACCTCCTTGGTCGGTGCCACATGCAGAATGAAGTACAACGCGTGGGATTTGTTACGGAAATAGCGGCGCGGCGCGCCCTGCTGACGCTGCTCGAGGTAATCGGCGTATTCGGCAGCGACTCTGGCGCACCGGGCCTCAGACCACTGCAGCAGCTCTTCGGCGCTGCCTGGCAAATCGTCAGGCAGCGCCGCCGCTTTGCTCAATTGCCGGCGCAGAAAATCGAGCGCCGCGCGATCAACCGTGGAGTCTTCCGCCAGCAATCGGTCATAGAGCCGGCGTTCGGTATCCGCCGGCGTGGATGTTTTACCCGAAGACTTCCTGGTCGGGATTTCGATCAGCGACATGACTCATTCCCCTGCGTTATTGGCATTGCCTATAAACGAAAGAGTGATTGGCGCTGAAAAAAATTCCTTTTTTGTGCGTGGCGATGCGCTCAATGGCGTATGTGGGTTTTACCCTAAAGCGGTATCGAGAAACATCATCACGCCGAAGCCGAGCATCAGCCCAAGGGTGGCCGGGGTTTCATGACCATTGCGGTGCGTTTCCGGAATCACTTCATGGGACACCACGAAGATCATCGCGCCCGCAGCCAGCCCCATCGCCACCGGAAAGCCCAGCGCAAAGCTGTTGGTGATGCCCAAACCGATGATCGCGCCCAACGGCTCCATCAATCCTGAAGCGGCGGCAATCAACGCTGCACGCACTGCGGAAATGCCGGTCACCCGCAGCGCCAACGCCACAGCCAGGCCTTCAGGAATGTCCTGAATGGCAATCGCAGTGGTCAGCGGCAGGCCGATTTTCATGTCGCCGGTGGCGAAGCTGACGCCGATCGCCATGCCTTCCGGGAGGTTGTGCAGCGTGATCGCCAGCACGAACAGCCAGACCCGATTGAAGCGTTTCGCCTCGGGGCCGCGCCGCCCGCTCTTTTCATGTTCATGCGGGACGAAACGGTCGAGGCCGACCATCAACGCCACGCCCAAGGCCATGCCGGCCACAACGACGGCAGCGGCGAGCATGGGACTGCTCACCGCCTCTTTCGCCGCCGCGATGCCCGGCAGGATCAGTGAAAAGGAGCTGGCAGCCAGCATCATCCCCGCCGCAAACCCGAGCATGGTGTCCTGGGTTCGCGAAGTGATCGCCCGCAATGCCAAGGCCAGCAATGCACCGACCGCCGTGGCCGTAAAACCCGACAGTCCGCCCAGGGTGGCGAGGCGCAAGGTATCGCGGCCCGTGCTGACCAGGCCGGTGTAGCCGCTGATCAGCAGCAATACGGTTACAACGATCAGGGTCAGCCAGAAAATCCGCCCTCCCCAGCCCGTCCGCGCCAGGCTGACGAACCATGCGCGCACGGGGGCAGCGAACGAAGATGACGGTAGCGCCATGAAAACTCCTCGGTTTCAGGTGGCCGGTACGAACGGCGTGGTTTCATCCAGTTGCGCCAGCGGAACATCGCTGCCACCCGGGGTCAGAATGACCTTGCGGCATTCTTCCTGCTTTTTATTGAAGATCTTGTAACCCTCGGCGGCCTGCTCCAGCGACAGCCGGTGGGTGATGATCGCTTCGGGCTGCAACTTGCCGGTTTCGATGTAGCCAAGCAGCTCGGGCAGAAAGCGCTGTACGTGAGTCTGGCCCATTTTGAAGGTCAGGCCCTTGTCAAAAGCGTCGCCGAACATAAAGCCATGGATAAATCCTGCATACACCCCCGGAACGCTGACCACACCACCGCGCCGAACGGCCGCGATGCACTGGCGCAAGGCCTTGCCGCTGCTGCCTTCAAGCTTGAGTGTAGCCATGACGGTTTCGGTGGTGCTGCCCTTGGCTTCAAGGCCCACGGCATCGATCACCGCATCGACGCCGCGATGGCCGGCGGTCTGGCTGGTGATCGTGTCGGCCGGGTCATCGTCCTCATCGAAGTTGATCGGAATCACTCCGTAAGTGCGCTGGGCGTAATCGAGGCGGTACTGATGGTGATCGACCATGAAGATCAGCTCGGCTCCAAGCATTCTGGCGCAGGCTGCGGTGAGCAAGCCGACCGGCCCGGCGCCGTAGATGGCCAGACTCGAACCCTGGCTGACGCCGGCGTTGATCACGGCTTGCCAGGCAGTCGGCAGGATGTCAGACAGAAACAGCACTTTCTCGTCCGACAGCGTGCCCGGCACCTTGAACGGGCCGGTATTGGCTTTCGGTACGCGCACCAGTTCCGCCTGGCCACCGGGAATTCCGCCATACAGACGGCTGTAGCCGAACAGCGCCGCAGGTGGCGGAATCATTTTCTTGTTCAGCGCCGCGCCAGGGCCTTCATTGGTGGTCTCGCAGGCGGCGTAAAGCTCTTGCTGACAGAAGAAGCAATCGCCACAGGCGATCACGAAGGGAATCACCACGCGGTCGCCGCGCTGCACCGCCGTGACGGCTGGGCCGGTTTCTTCGACGATACCCATGAACTCATGGCCAAAGATATCGCCATGTTCGACGGTGGGTATCTTGCCTCGGTACAGGTGCAGGTCCGACCCGCAGATGGCGGTGGCGGTGACGCGCAGGATGATGTCGTCGGCGGCTTCAAGTTTCGGGTCCGGTGCGGTTTCGACGCGCACGTCATGAGCGCCGTGATAGGTCATTGCTCGCATGGCTTGGTCCTCACTCGATTGAACAAAATGGCTGCTGCTCCACTTTCCGAAGTGAAAATGGCCGAGTGAGTTCATTCGGGTTTTCGAGATTTTGATCAGCGGATATCAATTACTTCTCGGACGAGCCGATGCGAACGCCGGTTTGCCTGCCATATAACTGCCGTCTGAGTTATGCGACAATGCGCGCCAATGTCCAACAAGAACCCCGCACTCGTCGCTCAGCAGCTTGCCTTCAACGGCCCCAGTTGCGGACGACTTATGCGCGTTGGCTCAACTCAAGCACAGACTGGGGGGAGCTGGAAAAGCTCCAGATTGGTACGCAAGTTTGTACCAGGCACCACAGACCAGCTCTAACCCATTGATAGGTAAGGTAATTGATCTCCACAGCTAACATCACGATGCAGTTTGGCGCCAAGCCGCTGTTCGAAAACGTTTCGGTCAAATTCGGCGCAGGCAATCGCTACGGCCTGATCGGTGCCAACGGTTGCGGCAAGTCGACCTTCATGAAAATCCTCGGCGGCGATCTCGATCCGTCCGGTGGCCAGGTCATGCTCGAGCCGAACGTGCGTCTGGGTAAGCTGCGCCAGGATCAGTTCGCCTACGAAGAATTCACCGTGATCGACACCGTGATCATGGGTCACGAAGAGCTGTGGAAGGTCAAGGCCGAGCGCGATCGCATCTACTCGCTGGCTGAAATGTCCGAAGAAGACGGCATGGCCGTCGCCGAGCTGGAAACCGAGTTCGCCGAGATGGACGGCTACACCGCCGAATCCCGCGCCGGCGAACTGTTGCTGGGTCTGGGCATTCCGCTGGAACAGCATTTCGGCCCGATGAGCGAAGTTTCGCCAGGCTGGAAACTGCGCGTGTTGCTGGCGCAGGCACTGTTTTCCGATCCGGAAGTGCTGTTGCTCGACGAACCGACCAACCACCTGGACATCAACACCATCCGCTGGCTGGAAAACATCCTGACCCAGCGCAATAGCCTGATGATCATCATCTCCCACGACCGTCACTTCCTGAACAGCGTGTGCACGCACATGGCTGACCTGGATTACGGCGAGCTGCGTCTGTTCCCGGGCAACTACGACGAGTACATGACCGTGGCGACCCAGTCCCGCGAGCAACTGCTGTCGGACAACGCCAAGAAGAAAGCGCAGATTTCCGAGCTGCAATCGTTTGTCAGCCGCTTCTCGGCCAACGCCTCGAAAGCCAAGCAGGCCACCTCTCGCGCCAAGGCGATCGACAAGATCCAACTGGCCGAGGTCAAGCCTTCCAGCCGTGTCAGCCCGTTCATTCGTTTCGAACAGAACAAGAAGCTGCACCGTCAGGCGGTCATGGTCGAGAAAATGGCCAAGGGTTTTGATGGCAAGCCACTGTTCAAGGACTTCAGCTTCCAGGTTGAAGCCGGCGAGCGCGTCGCGATCATCGGCCCGAACGGTATCGGCAAGACCACCCTGCTGCGCACCCTGGTCAACGAACTGACCCCGGATGCCGGTAGCGTGAAATGGACCGACGCCGCTGAACTGGGCTACTACGCTCAGGACCACGCTCACGACTTCGAAGACGACGTCACCCTGTTCGACTGGATGGGTCAGTGGACCCAGGGCGAACAGATGATTCGTGGCACCTTGGGCCGCATGCTGTTCTCCAACGACGAGATCCTCAAGTCGGTCAAGGTCATCTCCGGTGGTGAACAAGGTCGCATGCTGTTCGGCAAGTTGATCCTGCAAAAGCCGAACGTACTGATCATGGACGAACCGACCAACCACCTGGACATGGAATCGATCGAAGCACTGAACCTGGCGCTGGAAAACTACCCGGGCACGCTGATCTTCGTCAGCCACGACCGTGAGTTCGTATCGTCTCTGGCCACCCGCATCATCGAGCTGAGCCCGAACGGCGTGACCGACTTCAGCGGCACTTATGACGACTACCTGCGTAGCCAAGGGGTAGTGTTTTAAGGGCAGCTGCGAGTTTTTAGCTGCAAGCTGCAAGTTAAGAGCCCTGTCCGTGTGACGGGGCTTTTTTGCATTCGGCGGTTGGGAATTGACGGTGCGCAGGTATTCGCGAGCAGGCTCGCTCCCACAGGGAGTCCGCATTTCAAATGTGGGAGCGAGCCTGCTCGCGAAGGGGCCGTCGGCAACGCAATCAATCCCTGTAGCAGCTGCCGAAGGCTGCGATGTTTTGATCGTTAGCCTGCTTTCATTTATCCCGACCCCGCGCCATGATGTCGGCAACTCTCCCACCGCCGCCCGCGAACGAGTGCTCATGTCTGCGCAGCCACTGCCACCGCAAAGCTCCCTGGCGATCACCCTGCAGATCGTCTCCATCGTTTTCTACACCTTCATTGCCTTTCTCTGCATCGGGTTGCCGATTGCGGTATTGCCCGGTTACGTCCATGAGCAACTGGGTTTCAGCGCGATCATTGCCGGCCTGGTGATCGGCTCGCAGTATCTGGCCACCCTGCTCAGCCGGCCCATGGCCGGGCGCATGTCGGACACGCTCGGGACCAAGCGGGCGATCATTTATGGCTTGTGGGGGATTGTCCTCAGTGGCGCGCTGACGCTGCTGTCGACCTTGCTGCAAAGTTTCCCGCTGACCAGCCTGCTTATCCTGATTGCGGGGCGCTTGCTGCTTGGCATTGCCCAAGGCCTGATCGGTGTCGGCACCATCAGTTGGTGCATGGGCCAGGTCGGTGTCGAGCACACGGCGAAATCCATCGGCTGGAACGGCATCGCCTCCTACGGCGCGATTGCCATCGGCGCGCCGCTGGGTGTGGTGATGGTTGCTGAATACGGTTTTGTCAGCCTTGGCGTCGCGCTGTCGGCGTTGGCGGCCGGTGCGTTGTGGTTGATCCGCAACAAGCCATCAGTGCCAGTGATTCGCGGTGAGCGTCTGTCGTTCTGGGCAGTTTTCGGCAAGATTGCGCCGTACGGCACCAGCCTGACCCTGGCCTCGATCGGCTACGGCACGCTGACCACATTTATCACCCTTTATTACCTCAACCGAGGCTGGAGCGGCGCGGCGTATTGCCTGAGCGTGTTTGGCGTGTGTTTCATTTTGTCGCGGCTGCTGTTTATCTCGGCAATCGCCCGGTTTGGCGGCTTTGCCTCGGCCATCGCCTGCATGACAGTGGAAACCATCGGGCTGGTGATGCTGTGGCTGGCGCCCTCCACCGCATATGCGCTGATCGGCGCGGGGCTGGCGGGGTTTGGATTGTCGCTGGTATATCCCGCGCTGGGGGTTGAAGCGATCAAGCAGGTACCGAGTTCGAGTCGCGGTTCGGGTCTGGGGGCCTATGCCGTATTCTTCGACCTGGCACTGGCGATCGCCGGGCCGTTGATGGGCGCGGTCGCGTTGAACCTTGGTTATTCGTGGATTTTCTTCAGCGCAGCACTGCTGTCCGTGACCGGACTGGGCCTGACCTTGCTGCTCAAGCGCCGGGCGATGGCCTGACTCTGACCAGCGCCAACTGAGCACATCGACCCAATCCTTTTGGCTCGGCACAGTTGATCATCAGCGCCATCCCAATTGCCGCCGGCCCTGACCATGATCAACTGCGCCCCCTCGCGCTTCACCCTGCTTGCACTGTTCTGCAGCCTCAGCGCTAGCGCCTGCGCCGATGGTTTTTTCGCCGATGCGAAAAGCGATGTACTGCTGCGCAACTTTTACCTGAGCAACGATTACCGCTCGCCAACGCCCTCCGGTAAAAATTACAAACAGGAGTGGGCTCAAGGGGTTATAGGCAACTTCTCATCAGGTTTTACAGATGGAGCCGTCGGTTTCGGTATTGACGCCCACGCCTTCGCCGGCCTGAAACTCGACGGCGGCAAGGGTCACTCCGGCACCGGTCTGCTGCCGGTCGACAGCGATGGTCGCAGCGAGCACGGCTACTCCAGCGCTGGCGGTGCATTCAAGTTGAAAATCTCGCGCACTACCTTGGCCTTCGGCGAAATGACCGTGGAAACCCCGGTCTTCGACACCTCCGACAAACGCCTGCAACCGGAATACGCTACAGGCTTTTTGTTCAACAGCGCCGAGTTCGACAGCATCAATCTGGTCGCCGGGCACTTCACTGCATTCAAGAACCAGGACAGCTCTTCCGGCCAGGGCGATTTCTATGGCTACGGCGCCAACACCGAAGCGGGGGGCATCAGCTTCGTCGGCGCCGACCTGTTCAGCAGCAGCGCGGTCGGCGGCTCTGTCTACGCCTCGGAATTGAGCGACACCTGGCATCAGTACTACGGCAACCTGCATTTCAAACAATCAGGTGTGTTGCTCGACGCCAACCTCTACCACACCCGCGATACCGGCCATGCATTGGCCGGCGAGATCGACAACACCGCCTTCAGCCTCTCCGGCAAATACAGCTTCGGCCCGCATGCGGTGATGCTCGGCTGGCAGCGGATCAATGGCGACACGCCGTTCGATTTCGTCGGTGGCGACTCGATCTACCTCGCCAACTCGATCAAATACGCCGACTTCAACGGCGCCAACGAACGCTCCTGGCAAGCCCGCTACGATTTCGACTTCGGCGTCTTGGGCATCCCCGGTCTGAACTTCATGACCCGCTACGTCAGGGGCAGCCACATCGACGGCACGCACGCGCCCAAGGGCGGCGCCTACAACTCGTTCGACGCCGACAGCGGCGACTATCAACCGCAACAGGGCAATGGCGGTAAACACTGGGAACGCGATATCGACCTGAAATATGTCGTGCAGTCTGGCGCCGCGAAGGATCTGTCGGTGCAGCTGTCGCACGTCAGCCACCGCGCCAATGAAGCACAGGCCGGGGATGATATTGACCGGATTTACGTGGTCATCCAGTACCCGTTGGGTTTCTGAGGTAACACGATAAACCCGCCCACAGGTTCCTGCGTCGGTCACAAACCCTGAGTTTGCTCCTGGAGATCAAAATCAAAAGATTTCAGCGTACCGCAGCACCTACAGCGGCTAGCCAAGTGCCATCACCTCGTTTATTCTGCCCCCCCGCATAAAAAGCCAAGCCAGGAAGGCATTGATTGACCTTCCTGTTTGTAGTCAATCAACGCAAGCAGATTCAGGGATGTACATGTTTCAGCTATTCAAACTCGGAGCGGCCCTCGTGCTCGCCGCGACGCTCAGCGGCTGCATTACCGAAAGCGCTTCCTGGGTCAGCGAACCCTTGCAACCCAAGGCAAGCGAGCCAGCCAGTTATCTCGTTGGCTCAATCGGGCCGCAATCACTCAAGCAATCAGCCGCTGACAACCAGCGAATCTTTTTCCGCAAACGCGGTTCCGAATACGGTGCGGCCGGCGTCTGGAAAATGGCCGGTGCCTACTCCACGCCGCAGGATGTTCAGGACGGTGTCGGCGCAGCGAGCGTATTCGTGCTTCCCCTGAAGCCTGGCGATTACGAGTTCTATGACTTCCAGTTCTTTTCCGCACGTTATCAACCTGGGCTTGGCACTGTTTTCACCTCGAGAGAGGCGCGGGAGAAATTCAACCTGCCGATGCGCCTGGAACCCGGCAAGGCCTATTACATCGGCGAGTTCCGCTCGTTCTGCCTGACCGCCGGTTTCTGCGCGTTCCGCTGGAGTGATCAGAACGCCCGCGATGCGCTGATTGCGCAACGTCTGGCGCCAGGATTGCCAACGCTGCAACCGCTGAAACTCGACCTGAACAGTGCTCAGCCCTACATCTTCACCGGCCCCATCCCGGGTATTGCCGTGGACGCCAAACCATGAAAAAAATCATCGCCCTCACCGCCGCCGCTCTGTTGACCGGTTGCGCGGCGACCAACACCTTGCCCGAGCGCACGCTTACGGACGGTCAGGATTATCTGCAGCCGATTCACGTTATGGTCGATGATCCGGAAAACGGCTCCAGCCTGCGCAACCACCTGCGTCAGACCGGTGTGTTCCGCACTATCGAAACCGGCAGCGGTAAAGCTGACGAGTACAACGTGCAGGTCAAACTTAATGTGGAACGTCACCTGCCGCCGTTTCCGGTGATTCTGCTGAGCACCGCGACGTTGTTCTTGCTGCCGCTGTCGAATGAATTCGACACGCAAACCGAATTCACCGTGTTCCAGGGTGACAAGCGACTGAAGCAATACACCTATCGCAACATCACTCAAAAATACATCTGGCTACTGGATCAGGGCGGCGAGATGCGCGAACAGAACCTCGGCCGCATCGCCCGCGCCTTCGCGCAGGATGTGCAGCAAGACCGGCTGATCCCGGCAGTCGCGCAATGAACCGCGCGATGATAAAAGTCGCCGGCCTGCTCTGTGCCTCTCTGATGCTGGGCGGCTGCGCCAACACCTTGCAACCGCTCGATTACCATGCCGATCAGGCCTATGTGCCGGTCACGCTGGGCATGGGGCCCGCGTATACGCGCATCGACGAGCAGCATCAGCGCGAGACCGTCAGCGTCCTGAAAAAGACCGGCGCGTTCTCGATGCTCGACGGCGGTTACACCCGCAACGGCTACAGCCTGTTGATCACCGAACCCAGCGACGGCAAGGTCAACTGGCTGGCGCTGGTCAACGTCTTCACTCTGTTCACCTTCCCGATGCCCTACCACTACCAGGACAACCTGCGCGGCTCGGTCTTCAAGGATGGCCAACTGCTCAAAACCTACAACTACTCGCGCGAAGGCTGGAGCGTGATGACGTGGTATGTGCCGATTCCCGGGGTCGAGAACAAACGGCAAATGCTCGATCAGTTGCTGGTGGAAATGGACCGGGACAAGGTGATTCCGTATCAACCGTGAGTTTTGGTGATGTGGGCTGGTGAGGTGGATTGCGGCGCAATGCATTGCAATGCGGGAGCGAGCCTGCACGCGAAGAGGCCGTCAGCTCCGGCGCAATTCTTCGATTTAAACGAAGCTGTTTAAAAGACACCTGCGGATACGGTCTCAAGGCTACAAATCCTTGCGCCGTTGCCTACAGCTACGCCAGAATCCGCCGGCTTGTGCGCCTTGGGGGCGGGTTCTATTGTGGTGCGGTCGCTGACGAATCAGCGATCGGGTTTAGCGACCCGGATCTTAATTAGGTGCATCAGCGGTCCATGCTTCGTCGCAGGTTCAATTCTGCGACTGCGCTATGGTGGCTGTATGCGGGAGACCTTCGGGTCTGCCGGGTGCCTATAACCGGTTCGCTAACCTGCGTACAGCCGCCACCTACTGTTTAGCGACAGTGCCTGACGGCTCCACTTAATAGGAGCTTTACCATGATCAAACCAACACCCAACCCACCCGAAACCGACCCCACCTCCCCCTACGAATCCCTCGACTCGAAAAAACTCCACGAAGCCGCCGACCGCGCCCTCGACCACTACCTCTGCCCACCCGGCTCCACCCCGCCGCCCTACAGCCCCCGCGCGATGTACGCCGTCACCGCCGACACCAAAAACGAAGACCTGCTGGCCAACGCCTGCGAAACCCTCGCCTCCGCGAAAACCATCGCCCAGGAATTCGCCGGACTGGTCAAGCCATCCCAGCGCCGGACGCTGATGGGGATTGCGCAGTTGATCATGCTCGGAGAATTGGCGGTGAATCGGGTGCTGGATAATCTGGAGTTGCCGCAGTAGCGGGCCTCGCTAAAGGATGCTGAGTGAGGCGCCTTCGCGGGCAAGCCCACACAGGGATTTCTGTCGACCACAAGGCTTCGTTCACGCGCCAAACTTTGTGGGAGCGAGCCTGCTCGCGAATGCGGTGGGTCAGTCCCTGAGATGTCGGCTGATATACCGTTTTCGCGAGCAGGCTCGCTCCCACAAGAGTTCGCGGCTGCCTCTCAATAACTGGCGAACCAAACGTGGCCGACTACGTTTCACCGGCATTCAGAATTAAGAGATCGCAGCCTTCGGCAGCTCCTGCAAATCGATGCAGGAGCTGCCGAAGGCTGCGATCTTTGCTTTTGAGAGACTGGCGGAAGACAGCCGGAGTCGAACCTGCCCGGGAACGGATGCCGTCCCCAACCGGGTTTGAAGCCCGGCCGCGCCACCGGACGCGATTGTCTTCCTCGTTCATGGTGCGCAGGCGTTAGCCAGCGCGTTGTCGGGGCGGATCTGGCGGGATTCGCCGAGGCGGCGGGTCAGGCCGAGTCGATCGAAATACTCCAGATACTGAATACAGCGTTTGCGTCCCAAGCCTAGCGCATCGCGGAAGGTTGTCACTTCGATTGCGGCATTTTCTTCGGCGAGTTTCAGCAGCAGCGCCGCCATTTGCCGCAGGACGATGTCGCTGATGAACAGGTCGCGCACCACTTGGTGCATCAGGCCCAGCCGCGCCAGTTTGCGCAAGAGCAGGCGGACGCTGGCGTCTTCTTCGCCGAGCATTTTCGCGGCGTCGCGCACCCACGGCGGTTCGAAACCGGCCTGTTCGAACAACGGCTGTAATTGCTGCCAGAGGCTTTCGTCGTCAGCATTCAGGCGCACCTGATGGTCGGGCAGGTGCAACCAGGGGCCGCTGGCGAGGATCGAGCCGACGCTGAGCAGTTCGTCGAGCAGGCTGATGAACGTCGAGCGTTCCAGTGCCAGCGCGCTGAAGCGGCGCAGTCGATCGCGGTCCGGCCCCATCTGATCGGGTTCCTGTTCGTGGAACCGCGCCAGTTGTTCGAGCAAGGTGAATTTCAACTGGCCCCAGCGCTGAACATTGAACAGCAGCGGGCCTTGGCGGGTGTCGATCAGGCGGATGTTTTCCGCCAACGTCCACTGCGCGCGCGGGCGGTTGAACTGGCGTTCCAAGCGTTGCGGGTCGACGCCGCCGGGGCTGTGGTTGAGCAGTGCCGGCAAGGCTTGTTCGAGGCTGACGCTAAGGGCGAGGGTTTGCAGTTGTGCGAGGCGTTCCGGGCTGCGGCGTTGGCGGGCCGGGGCGAACGAGTCGAGAACGATGCCACCGCCGAGGGTGCGTTGCGCGCTGGCGTCGCGCAGGATCAGCCGATCGCCCTTCACCGCGTGCACCGGCGCGCTGATCAGCAATTGCGCAAACATGCGCTCGCCGGGGCTCAGGCGCGGGCCTTGCAACAAGGCGACGCGGGCGATGACGTCCTGGGTGCCGACATGCACATGCACCGGGTGGAAATGTTCGAAGGTGCGCTCGCCGGGCAACAGCTGAAACTCGATGTCGATGCGCTGGGTTGGCGCATGCAGCCAGTCCGCCAGCAGCCATTGGCCACGGTGAATCTGCGCCAGTTCCAGACGTTCGCCGCTGAGGTTCAACGCCACGCGCTGGCCGGCGAAAGCCTGTTCGGCAGCCTGATTTTGCGCGTGCAGGCCACGAATGCGCACCGATTTGCCGGCAGGCGCCAGAAGCAGTTTTTCGCCCACTGCAACCGTGCCCGACAGCGCGGTGCCCGTGACCACAACCCCTGCTCCAGCAACGCTGAACGCCCGATCAATCGCCAGACGAAAGCCGCCATCGCAACCGCGCGTTTGCACCTCGTTGTGCGCCTGCAATAACGCCGCGCGCAACTCATCGACGCCCTGCCCGGTCACACTCGACACGGTAAAAATCGGCGCATCGGCGAATGGCCCGGCCGCCAGCAAATCCAGGACCTGGCGCTGCACCTCTTCCACCCTGCCCGCTCCCGCCCGGTCGCATTTAGTAATCGCCACCAGCGCGCGGGGAATGCCGAGCAGCTCGACGATCGCCAGATGCTCGCGGGTCTGCGGCATCACGCCGTCGTCGGCCGCGACCACTAGCAATACCAGATCAATGCCCTGCGCGCCGGCGAGCATGTTGTGGGTGAATTTCTCATGGCCGGGCACGTCGATGAACCCGGTGAGCCCGGAGCCCGCCTTGAGTTCGGCGTAGAGGTAACCGAGGTCGATGGTCATGCCGCGTTCGCGCTCCTGCGGCCGGCGGTCGCCGGTTTGCCCGGTCAGCGCCTGCAACAGCGAAGTCTTGCCGTGATCGATGTGCCCCGCCGTGCCGACGATCACGCGTCGACCTGCAAATGCGGCAACTGCGCCAGCCACGCCGGCTCATCGTCGAGCTGGCGCAGATCCAGCCACAGCGCATCGTCGTCGATCCGCCCGAGTACCGGGATCGGCAAATCGCGCAACGCCGCTTCGAGATTGAGCAGATAACGCCCGCGCCAGCGCTTGGACACCTGTGGGCGACAACACAGCGCTGCGCTTGGCAGACGCGCCACCGGTTGGCTGCCGCTGCCGATCATGCCCAACGCCTCGACCGCGCTGACCTGCCATATCTCGCCCAAACGTTCAGCCATCAAGGGCTGCAAGCGCAAAGCCTGGGCGAAGATGTCAGCTTGCGGACGGGTCAGCAGGCGCAGGCTCGGCAGACGTTCAGCGAGACGATCCGGATCGCGATACAAACCCAGCACCGCTTCCAGCGCGGCCAGGGTTAACTTGTCGACCCGCAGCGCGCGTTTCAACGGATTCTTCTTGATCTTTGCGATCAGTTCTTTGCGCCCGACGATCAACCCGGCCTGCGGCCCGCCGAGCAATTTGTCGCCGCTGAAGGTGACGATGTCAGCGCCATCGAGCAACGCCTGTCTCACCGTCGGTTCCGCCGGCAGGCCCCAGCGGGTCAGGTCGAGCAGGCTGCCACTGCCCAGATCCTCCAGTAACGGCAAGCTATGGGCGTGCGCTAACTCGGCCAGTTCCGCAGTCGCCACCCGCGCGGTAAAGCCTTCGATGCTGTAGTTGCTGGCATGCACGCGCATGATCAAACCGCTGCGCGGGCCGATCGCCGCTTGGTAATCACGGGCATGGGTGCGGTTGGTCGTGCCGACTTCATGCAGGCGCACGCCGGCGCGGGCCATGATGTCGGGGATGCGGAAGGCACCGCCGATTTCGATCAGTTCACCGCGCGAGATGATGCCCTCCTTGCGCGCGCCTAGGCTGTTGAGGGTGAGCAACACGGCAGCGGCATTGTTGTTGACCACGGTCACCGCTTCGGCGCCGGTCAGTTCGCGGATCAGACCTTCGATCAGGTCGTCACGATCACCGCGCTTGCCGCTGGCCAGATCGAATTCGAGATTAAGCGGGTAGCGTGCAGCCATTTGCACCGCTTCGATGGCTTCATCAGGCAGCAGGGCGCGACCGAGATTGGTATGCAGCACCGTGCCGGTCAGATTGAATACCCTGCGCACCTGGCTGCGTTGCTGTTGCGCCAAGCGTTCGCCGACGCGGCCGGCGAGCACTTCGGCGCCGATTTCAATGGCGGACACTTGCCCGCTCAACACGCTGGGCCGTAGCTCATCGAGCAACTGGCGCAGGCCCGTCAGCAAAGAATCCCGGCCGTAACGCTCGGCCAACGGCGCGCACGCCGGGTGACGCAACAACCCATCAATGGACGGTAATCGCAGGGCAACGCTGGAAGACATCAACCACTCCTGTTTTGACCGGAAAGGCCCCTTCGGGAGCAAGCCCCCTCCCACACGGTTTTGGGACAGCCTGCAAAATGAGTGCACGCAGCCAATTACTGTGGGAGCGGGCTTGCTCGCGAATGCGGTAAGTCAGTCAGCAATGATGTAACTGAAACGACCCCTTCGTGAGCAACCCCCTCCCGCAAGTATTTCAGCAGTGTAGACGCACTGTGGGAGCTGGCTTGCCGGCTCCCATAGGGATTCGGGGTGGAATGAACATTGTTGGTCACCACAAAACCTGTGGGAGCGGGCTTGCCAGCGATTGCGGTAGGTCAGTCAAAGAAGTGGTGGATGTGCCGACCGAATCGCTGGCAAGCCAGCTCCCACAGGGATTCGGGGTGGAATGAACATTGTTGGTCACCACAAAACCTGTGGGAGCGGGCTTGCTCGCGAAAGCGGTGTGTCAGTTAGCGTGGATGTGGCTGACCTGACGCCTTCGCGAGCAGGCTCGCTCCCACTTGAAAATCCGGGGCTGACCGGGCTTTGTGATCCGGCACATAAATCTGTGGAAGCTGGCTTGCCAGCGATTGCGGTGGGTCAGTCAAAGAAGCGGTGGATGTACCAACCGAGTCGCTGGCAAGCCAGCTCCCACAGGGATTCGGGGTGGAATGAACATTGTTGGTCACCACAAAACCTGTGGGAGCGAGCCTGCTCGCGAAAGCGGTGTGTCAGTTAGTGTGGATGTGGCTGACCTGACGCCTTCGCGAGCAGGCTCGCTCCCACATGGAAATCCGGGCTGACCGGGCTTTGTGATCCGGCACATAAACCTGTGGGAGCTGGCTTGCCAGCGATTGCGGTGGGTCAGTCAAAGAAGTGGTGGATGTGCCAACCGAATCGCTGGCAAGCCAGCTCCCACAGGGATTCGGGGTGGAATGAACATTGTTGATCACCACAAAACCTGTGGGAGCGAGCCTGCTCGCGAAAGCGATGTGTCAGTAAATGTGGGTGTGGCTGACCTGACGCCTTCGCGAGCAGGCTCGCTCCCACATGGAAATCCGGGGCTGACCGGGCTTTGTGATCCGGCACATAAACCTGTGGGAGCGGGCTTGCTCGCGAAAGCGGTGTGTCAGTTAGTGTGGATGTGGCTGACCTGACGCCTTCGCGAGCAGGCTCGCTCCCACATGGAAATCCGGGCTGACCGGGCTTTGTGATCCGGCACATAAATCTGTGGGAGCTGGCTTGCCAGCTCCCACAGGGATTCGGGGTGGAATGAACATTGTTGGTCACCACAAAAACTGTGGGAGCGAGCCTGCTCGCGAAAGCGGTGTGTCAGTTAGCGTGGATGTGGCTGACCTGACGCCTTCGCGAGCAGGCTCGCTCCCACTTGAAAATCCGGGGCTGACCGGGCTTTGTGATCCGGCACATAAACCTGTGGGAGCGGGCTTGCTCGCGAAAGCGGTAGATCAGTCGAAGATGATGTGGCTGAAACGGCCCCTTCGTGAGCAGCCCCCTCCCACAGTTCTGCTCTCGTCATTCGTCTCCGGGCGCCAGCAACAGATTCGGTGCCAGACGCTGATAACCGTCCTGGGCCAGACGCATGTCCAGCAGCAAACTGCCGAGGTCCGCTGACAACGCCTCGGCTTCGGCGTCGTTCTCCAGATAAAGCAATTTCAGGTAGCTGTTGCAGCTCGGGCAGACTTCGGCGCGCAGCGGTGCCTGTTCGGCGCTGTGCCGGTCGTCTTCCTCGCTGAGATATTCAAGGCCCTTGCTCTGCTCGCAATACACGCACTTGACCCGCACCACATGCCATTCGCAGGCACACAGCGAACAGACCAGATAACGCAAACCGTTGTGCTTGCCGCGATGGCGAATCACCCCGGCCATGGCCGGCGAACCACAGGCCGGGCATTGGCTGAGGCTGTCTCCAGGCTTGAGTTGCAGATTTGGCACACTGAGCAGCCAGTGGCTCCATGCGGTTTGCAGCGCCGCGCCGAGAAACGGCACCAGTGCCGCCGGCACCAGCGAATATTGCCCACTGACCAGCGCCACTGCCCATGCGCGCAACTGGCCGGCACCAGTCCCGCGCAAAGTGTCCAGCGCATCGATCACCGCAGGCTGGTCCGCTGGCGCATAGCGCTGCAGCAAAGCGTCCAACCACGGCTGCCAGGCGTCCTCACGCACCAAAGTGTCCGCTGCGAACGGCGGCAGACCGTGCTGCTGACAGGCTTCGAAACGCTGCGCATCAAACGGCGCGGTCAGCGGCGGATCATCGAAAACCTGCTGCTGCGCCCGACACAACCCGGCCATCAGAAGCAGATAATCCGCCAACCCATTGCCCTCGGCCAGACGCTCAAGGCGCTCGGCACGCAGGGCAAACAGGTTACGCGGTGGCAGGTACAGAAACGGCGGCGAACTGGCCGCCGCCTCGATTTCCCCAGGTTCAAGAATGCTTGGCAAAAGTCAGCCCTTTTTCGTCAGCGGTCGCTCAGGCCGGTCCCGAGGCTGTTCGTCGCGGGTCACCTCGCGGTACCACAGTTCATGGTGTTTTCTGGCCCACGGCCGGCTGACCCAGCCATGCAGCATGGCGTCGACCGAACCCTTGATCCACAAACCGGCGTAGATGTGCACGATGATGCTCAGCACCAGCACGAACCCGGCCAGCGCATGCAACAGCATGGCCCAGCGGATCACGCTGATGCCGAAATACGCGCTGAACCACGCGCGCCAGATCACCAGCCCGGTGAACAGCAAACCGAGCATGCACAGCAGTAAAGTCCAGAACAGCAGCTTTTGCCCAGCGTTGTACTTGCCTACCGGTGGCACGCTTTCTTCGTCGTTGACCATCACCCGGTTGATCCGCCGCAGCCACTGGCGGTCATTGGCGATGAAGAAGTTGCTGCGCCAGAAGCTGAACACCAGACCGAGGAACAGCACGAACATGGCGATGCCCATGTACGGGTGCAGGATCCGCGTCCAGGTGCCGCCGCCGAACAGGTTACTGAGCCAGAACAGCGACGGATGAAACAACGCCAGCCCGGACAACCCGGCCATGAAAAACAGGATCGCCACCAGCCAGTGATTGGTGCGCTGGTTGGCGCTGTAACGCAGGATCGTCTTGTTGCTCATGGCCGCTCCTCCCCGCGTGGATCGAAGGTGTGCACCGCCGGGTCGACCACATGCACCGAGGTGTCGGGCGCTGGTGGGAGTTCATCCTCCTCGACACGATTCGGGCCGATGCGCACGTAGTGGAAAAACCCGGCCAGCACCGCCGCGCCCATCGCCAGCAGGCCGAGGGGTTTGCTGATGCCTTTCCACAAACCCACCAGCGGACTGATCGCCGGATGGTCCGGCAAACCGGCGTAGATTTTCGGCGTGTCGGCATGGTGCAGCACGTACATCACGTGGGTGCCGCCAACGCCTGCCGGGTCGTACAGACCGGCGTTTTCAAAGCCACGGCTTTTCAGGTCGACGATGCGTTCGGCGGCGTGCTCTTTCATGTCTTCCTTGGTGCCGAAGACGATGGCGCCGGTCGGGCAGGTTTTCACGCAGGCCGGCTCCAGCCCCACCGCCACGCGGTCGGAACACAGCGTACATTTGTAGGCCTTGTGATCCTTCTGCGAAATGCGCGGAATGTTGAACGGGCAACCGGTGATGCAATAGCCACAACCGATGCAGTGGTCCTGATCGAAATCGACGATGCCGTTGGCATGCTGAATGATCGCGCCGGGGCTCGGGCACGCGGCCAGACAACCGGGCTCGGCGCAGTGCATGCAGCCGTCCTTGCGGATCAGCCACTCAAGGTTGCCGGCGTCGGTTTCGTGCTCGGTGAAGCGCATCAGCGTCCATGAATCCGCCGTCAGGTCCTGCGGATTGTCGTAGGTGCCGTGGTTGTGGCCGACCTCGTCGCGCAGCTCGTTCCATTCCGAGCAGGCGACCTGGCAGGCCTTGCAGCCGATGCATTTGGTGGTGTCGATCAGCTTGGCGACGCCTTGCTGAGTCCTCACCGACGGCGGCACGGTGGTAGTGGCCGAGCGGGCAATGATGTCTTGGCTGGCCATTTACAGTTTCTCCACGTTGACCAGGAATGACTTGGATTCCGGGGTCTGAGTGTTGCCATCGCCGAGGAACGGCACCAGGGTGTTGGTCAGGTAACCGTGACGCGTCAGGCCAGTGAAACCCCAGTGCAGCGGGATGCCGATCTGATGCACGACCTGGCCGTTGACCTGCAGCGGCCGGATCCGTTTGGTCACCACCGCCACCGCTTCGATAAAGCCGCGCTTGCAGCTGACCCGCACCCGATCACCGGCAGCAATGCCCTTCTCGTTCGCCAGCACCTCGCCGATTTCAACGAACTGCTCAGGCTGGGCAATCGCGTTCAACTTGCAGTGCTTGCTCCAGAAGTGGAAATGCTCGGTAAGCCGATAACTGGTGCCGGCGTACGGGAAGTCCTTGGCTTCGCCGAGGGTTTCCCAGACCGAATCGAAGATCCGCGCCGCCGGGTTGCTGGTGGCCTTCTTGTTCTGCGGGTGCAGCGGGTTGATGCCGATCGGCGTTTCGAACGGCTCGTAGTGCTCGGGGAATGGCCCTTCGTTCATCTTGTCGACGGCGAAGAACCGCGCCACGCCTTCAGGGTTCATGATGAACGGATTCATCCCGGCTTCCGGCGGCACGTCGGCCTTGTAATCCGGCACGTCGGTACCGGTCCAGGCCTTGCCGTTCCACCACACCAGACGCTTTTTCGGATCCCACGGTTTGCCCGCCGGGTCCGCCGAGGCGCGGTTGTAGAGAATCCGCCGATTCGCCGGCCACGCCCACGCCCAGCCCTGATGCTGATGCATGCCGAACGGGTCGGCATTGTCGCGACGGGCCATCTGGTTGCCGGCCTCGGTCCAGCTGCCGGCGAAAATCCAGCAACCGGACGCGGTGCTGCCGTCATCCTTGAGCAAACCGAAGCCGGCCAGTTGCGTACCGGCCTTGACCGTGACGCCGCTGGCATCGGTGAAATCGCTGACAGCGGTGCCGTTGATTTCCCGCGCCAGTTCTTCCGGCGAAGGCTCGTCGGGGATCTTGTACGGCCACGACAGTTTCAGCAGCGGATCGGCAAATTTGCCGCCTTCGCTCTGATAACGCTGGCGCAGGCGCAGGAACAGTTCGCTCATGATGCGAATGTCGGTCTGCGCTTCACCGGGGCCATCGGCGCCTTTCCAGTGCCATTGCAGCCAGCGGCTGCTGTTGACCAGCGAGCCGTCTTCCTCGGCAAAGCAAGTGGTCGGCAGGCGAATGACTTCGGTCTGGATTTCGGCGGTTTTCACGTCGTTGTACGGCCCGACGTTTTGCCAGAACTCCGAGGTTTCCGTGGCCAGCGGGTCCATCACCACCAGCCACTTGAGCTTGGCCAATGCGCCCATCACACGGTTCTTGTCCGGTAACGCGGCGATCGGATTGAAGCCTTGGCAGAAGTAGCCGTTGACCTCGCCTTGGCTCATCAGATCGAACATTTTCAGCACGTCGTAGTTGGGGATGTCGAGTTTCGGCAAATGGTCAAACAGCCAGTTGTTCTCGGCGGTGGCGTTGGCGCCGTACCAGGATTTCATCAGGCTGACGTGGAATTTGCTGTAGTTCTGCCAGTACGAGAGCTGCCCCGGTCTGAGCGGAACCTGCGTGCGTTTGAAGATGAACTGGCCGTAATCCTGCTCGCTGTCGCTGGGCAGCGTGAGGTAGCCGGGCAAGGCATTGGAAAGCAGGCCGAGGTCGGTCAGGCCCTGAATGTTCGAGTGCCCGCGCAGCGCATTGACGCCGCCGCCGGGCATGCCGACGTTGCCCAACAGCAGTTGCACCATCGCCGCGCTGCGGATGATCTGCGCGCCGATCGAGTGCTGCGTCCAGCCGAGGGCATAGAGAATCGTCATGGTCTTGCCCGGTGTCGAGCAGGTGGCGATCTCTTCCCAGATTTTCTGCATCGCGTCGACGGGCATGCCGCAGATCTGGCTGGCCAGGTCGATGTTGTAGCGGCTGTAATGCTGCTTCATCAGTTGATATACGCAGCGCGGGTCTTGCAGGGTCGGGTCGACGCGGACGAAACCGTCCTCGGCGAATTCGTAGCCCCAGCCGGACTTGTCGGTATAGCTGCGTTTTTCCGCGTCATAACCACTGAACAAGCCGTCTTCGAAGCCATAGCCGGCTTTGACGATGAACGACACGTCAGTGTAATTGCGCACGTATTCGTGCTGGATCTTGTCCTCGGTCAGCAGGTAATTGATCAAACCGCCCATGAAGGCGATGTCGGTACCGGTGCGGATCGGCGCGTAATAGTCGGCCACCGACGCGGTCCGGGTAAAACGCGGATCAACCACGATCAGCCGCGCGGCGTTGTGCGCCTTGGCCTCTGTCACCCATTTGAAGCCGCACGGATGCGCTTCTGCTGCGTTGCCGCCCATTACCAGGATCAGATTCGCGTTGGCGATATCGGTCCAGGTATTGGTCATGGCACCACGGCCGTACGTCGGGGCAAGACTTGCCACCGTCGGGCCGTGTCAGACACGCGCCTGGTTATCGAACCCCAGCAGACCGAGGCTGCGAATCACCTTCTGGGTGATGTAGCCGGCTTCGTTGGATGCCGCCGATGCCGCGAGGAAACCGGTAGTCAGCCAGCGATTCACCGTTTGCCCGTTGGCATTTTTCTCGATGAAGTTGGCGTCGCGGTCGGCCTTCATCAGGTCGGCGATGCGATCGAGGGCTTCGTCCCAGCCGATGCGCGTCCATTCATTGCTGCCAGGCTTGCGCACTTGCGGGTACTGCAAGCGGCCGGGGCTGTGAATGAAGTCGAGCAGGCCCGCGCCTTTCGGGCACAGCGTGCCGCGATTGACCGGGTGGTCGGAATCGCCTTCGATGTGAATGATGTTCTGCGCCACGTTCTTGCCGGCATCGCCCTGGCTGTACATGATCAAACCGCAACCGACCGAGCAATACGGGCAGGTGTTGCGGGTTTCACGGGTGTGGGCGAGCTTGAAGTGACGCACCTGCTCGGCGAAGGCCGCCGTCGGGGCCATGCCCAACGCGCCCAGGCTTGAGCCTGCAAGGCCGATACCGGCGACCTTGAAGAACTGACGACGGCTGAGATCCATCGTGCACTCCTGATCAGGTGGAACCCGGTACTTGCGCCGGGCTTTATCTGGACAATCACGGTTGCGACGCCTTGGCGCCGACTTTTTCACTGTAGACAAAGACCTTGCCGATTGTGTGAAAACCGACCGTCGGGTGTCTGGCCCGGATTTCCAGCCAGTGCACACCCCCCTGTGGGAGCGAGCCTGCTCGCGAAAGCGATGGGTCATTGAACTCAATGCTGCGTGACCCGACGTATTCGCGAGCAGGCTCGCTCCCACACAGATGGCGTTGCGCATAGAATGTCCGGCAGAACCAACTCCGCCTTGACGAGACCGCGCATGACTTTCGATTTTGATCAGTTGTTCGACCGCCACCACACTGGCAGCACCAAGTGGAGCCGCTACCCGGCCGATGTGTTGCCGATGTGGGTCGCTGATATGGATTTCGCTGCGCCACCGGTCATCGTCGAAGCCTTGCAACAGCGCCTGCTGCACCCGCTGCTCGGTTACAGCGTGGCCCAGGACAATCTGCGGCAAGCCATCGTCGCCGACCTGTGGAACAAGTACGCGTGGCAGGTCAAACCGCAGGAGCTGATCTTCCTGCCGGGCGTGGAATCGGGCTTCAACATGGCCCTCAAGGCTTTGGTCCAGGCGCAACAGAATGTCGTCGTGCAGGTGCCGAACTACCCGCCGCTGCGCCATGCGCCGGGGCATTGGGGGCTGAACAAGGTTGAGCTGGAATTCAACGCCCAGGCCGATGGCACCTACGCCACGCCATTGGACGCACTGCGCGAGTCGCTCAAAGGCGGCGGCGCCCTGCTGTTGAGCAACCCGCACAACCCGATCGGCAAGGTCTTTGATCGCGAGGAGTTACAGGCCGTGGCGGACATTTGCGCAGCGCAGGACGCGTGGATCATCTCCGACGAGATTCACGCCGAACTGTGCTTCGACGGCCGCGTGCATATTCCTACTGCTTCACTGAGCCCGGAGGTATCGAAACGCACGATCACCCTGATGTCGGCGAGCAAGGCGTACAACATCGCCGGTCTCAAGACCTCGTTCATGATCATTCAGGACGCCGCCCTGCGCGAACGCGTCAATCACGCCCGCTGCGGCATGGTCGACAGCGTCAACCCGCTGGGCATGGAAGCCACCCGCGTCGCCTACAGCGAAGCCGCGCCGTGGCTCGCCGAACTGAAAACCTACCTGCAGGCCAACCGCGACTGGCTGGTAGACGCGGTGCGCACGCGCCTGCCAGGCGTGAGCATCAATGTGCCGCAGGGCACCTATCTGGCATGGCTCGATTGCACGGCGCTCGACCTGCCGGATCCGCAGCGATTCTTCCTCGAACAGGGCAAGGTCGGGCTCAGTGCCGGGCTGGATTTTAGCGACCAGCATCAACAGTTCGTGCGCTTGAATTTCGGCTGCCCGAGGGCGTTGCTGGAAGATGGGATTGCGCGGATGGAGCGGGCTTTGGCAAACCGCAATCTCTGATCCTGCCCCGAGATTCCCTTGTGTAAATGATCCCTGTGGGAGCGAGCCTGCTCGCGCAAGCGCAGTGTCAGTCGACACATTTATCGTCTGACACACCGCTTTCGCGAGCAGGCTCGCTCCCACATTGGTTTTGCATAGCCAACCACAATCCAGCGCAAATCCGATCGAACTCCAGGCAAAGCCACCGGGTCAACCCGGAACACTGGCCTTGAAATCAGGAGACCCTGCGATGACTGACTATCCAAAACCACCCTTCCCGAAACAAGCCCAAGCGGTGCCCGGCTCGCAGCGCAAAATGGAGCCGTACCCGGACTGCGGCGAGCAAAGTTACGTCGGTTCTGGCCGCCTGGCCGGCAAGATTGCGCTGATCACCGGCGCTGACAGCGGCATCGGTCGCGCAGTGGCGATTGCCTTCGCCCGTGAAGGCGCCGACGTCGCCGTGGCGTACTTGAATGAACACGAAGACGCTAAAGAAACCGCACGCTGGGTCGAACAGGCCGGGCGTCAGTGCATCCTGCTGCCGGGCGATATCGCCGAGAAGGCTCAGTGTCAGGCGCTGGTCGACAAGACCGTCGAGCGCTTTGGCCGCATCGACATTCTGGTCAACAACGCCGCGTTCCAGATGACCCACGAAAACTTCGAAGAAATCCCTGATGACGAATGGGTGATGACGTTCGATGTGAACATCACCGCCATGTTCAGGATCTGCCAGGCGGCGATCAAGCACATGGGGCCCGGTTCATCGATCATCAACACCAGTTCGGTCAACTCGGACATGCCCAAACCGACCTTGCTGGCCTACGCCACCACCAAAGGTGCGATTGCCAACTTCACCGGTGGTCTGGCGCAGATGCTCGGGCCGAAGGAAATTCGCGTCAACAGCGTCGCGCCCGGCCCGATCTGGACGCCGCTGATCGTCTCGACCATGCCCGACGAAGAGGTGCAGAACTTCGGCGGCAGCACCCCGCTCGGCCGTCCCGGCCAACCGGTGGAAGTCGCACCGATTTACGTGCTGCTGGCCTCCGACGAAGCCAGCTACATCACCGGCCAGCGCTACGGCGTGACCGGCGGCAAACCGATGCTGTAACCGTGCAGCAGAAAAACTGAACCCGAGCGGCATGGCATCCCTCCATACCTGTAAGCCCCTACGGGCCAACAGGAACAGGAGGTTGTCATGTCCGCCCCCCTCGTCAGACTCTTCACCCAACCCAATTTCGCCTGGACCGATATCCGCCGCGAAGAAGAAACCCATCCCCGCCACTACCTCGCCCATCTACTGCTGCTCGCGCTGATTCCGGCCGTGTGCCTGTTCATCGGCACTACCCAGGTCGGTTGGAGCCTCGCCGTGGGTGAAAACGTGCGCCTGAGCACGGCCAGCGCCTTGCAACTGAGCGTGTTGCTGTACGTGACGATTGTCGCCGGTGTGGCGATTATCGGCGGGTTTATCAGATGGATGTCGCGATCGTTCGATGCGCGCCCAACGCTCAATCAATGCATCGGGTTTGCCGCCTACACGGTGACGCCGTTTTTCCTCGCCGGGATTGCCGGGCTGTACCCGAGCCGCTGGCTGGCGATTCTGGTGCTCGGCGCGGCGTCGATCTATTCGACGTTTTTACTGTTTGTCGGCCTGCCGACCTTCATGCACGAGCGCAAGGAGCAAGGCTTGCTGTATTCAGCGTGCGTGTGGGGCGTTGGCCTATTGGTGCTGGTGACCATGCTGGTGTCGATGATCCTGCTGTGGTTCAACGTGCTCATCCCCGAGTACCTGCGCACGACCGTGAGCTGACCCGGTGCGCCTGTCCTTGAAAACTCGCTGCTGTGAGCGGTCATGAGTTTCGGCGTATGGGTCGCAGTGCTCGGCGCCGTGCTGCTGACGCTGGCCCTGACCTCGTCTTGGTTGCGCTGGATGCCGGTCACCACCTCGGCAGTGTGTCTGCTGCTGGGCATCGCCATCGGCCCCAGCGGCCTCGACCTGCTGCAATTGCCGCTGGAGGAATCGTCGTTGTGGATGGAGCACCTGACGGAAGTCGCGGTGCTCTTTTCACTGTTCGTCTGCGGTTTGAAGCTGCGTCTGCCGCTGGGCAACAAAACCTGGCGCATCGCTTTTGGTCTGGCCGGGCCGGTGATGATTCTGAGCATCATCGGCGTATGTCTGCTGCTGCACTGGGGCCTGCAACTGGCGTGGGGGCCTTCGCTGCTGATCGGTGCGATGCTGGCGCCGACCGACCCGGTGCTTGCGGCGCTGGTGCAGGTCAATGATGCGCAGGACATCGACAGCGTGCGTTTCGGCCTCTCCGGTGAAGCCGGGCTCAACGATGGCGTGGCCTTCCCTTTCGTGATTCTTGGTCTGCTGTTGCTGCACGGTGACGGCAGCGCGGGCGAGTGGCAGCACTGGGTGATCCGCAGTCTGTTGTGGGCGGTGCCGGCGGGTTTGCTAACCGGCTATTGGATGGGTCGCGGCATCGGCCGCATCGCCCTGTCGCTGCGCATTCACAATGACGACAGCACCCTCGGCCCCAACGATTATCTGACCCTCGCCCTGATTGCGCTTTCCTACGTGGTGGCCGATGCCATTGGCGGCTATGGCTTCCTCGCGGTGTTTGCCGCCGGCCTCGGCCTGCGTCAGGAGGAGGTGAAATCCACCGGCATTACCCAAGTGCCTGCCGAGCATCTGGTGCAACCGGTGGTCGGCCATCAGAACGTTGAACCGCAGAACGCCGTGCATGGCGATACCGAGCAATTGGAAGACAGCCAGGTCGCAGCGGGCATCATGATGGGCGACATGCTCGCGTTCGGCAGTCTGGTCGAACGGGCGATGGAGGTGTTTCTGGTCACCCTGCTCGGCGTCGTGCTGATTGCCCACTGGGATTGGCGAGCATTGTGGATCGGCGCCGTATTGTTTTGCCTGATCCGGCCACTGAGCGTGGCGCTGATGCCGTGGGGCAATCTGCTCAGCGGGCCGCAGCGTTTGTTGATCGGCTGGTTCGGCATTCGCGGCATCGGCAGCCTGTTCTATCTGTTCTTCGCCCTGAACCACGGCCTGGATTCCGACGTGGCCAAGGTCTGTACGGACCTCACGTTGTCGGTTGTTGCCTTGAGTATTCTGCTGCATGGCATCAGCACGCAGCCGTTGCTGGCGCGTTATGAACGTCTGAAGCAACGAAAAAGCTGATTCGTCGGCCGCTGCGCTTCGCTGGAAATTATCGAAGATTTTTCTGCAAAAAAATGGATCGCCGGACGCGACCCAAGGGTCACAACTTTAACCGCGCCAACCATCCAGCGCGGCCCGGCAGGTTCGGTTCCCCTGCGGTGAACAGCCTATTAAACGGAACCCCGACACAAACAAGGTCACGGTCATGAACGAATGCTCGACTCCTGCGCAAATCAAGGCTTGCAGAGCACTGGCTCTGGAACGCAATCGTCAACTGTTCGAAGAAGCCCACGAACTGAACCGAGCGGCCAACGCGCTGCTGGAACAGACGCCGACCGACTTCGAACGCTTCGAGCAATATCGGGCACTGCGCAAGAAAGCCGATGCGAAATTTGAAGATGCGATCGATCATCTGTGTGTGCTGAATGAGGATTTCCCGCCGATTCCGGCGGCGGTGCAGAATGCTGTTACTTTGCGGCGTGAGCTTGAAACCGCGTAATGAGAAGTTACCAGCCCCCTCACTCCAGCCAGTGAGGGGGAAACCCGATCAAAGCTTAAGACATCCGCCACCTGCCGACCGATCTCTTCACGGATTGGTCACCTGAATAAACACCGCATACACCCCCAACATCACCCAGAACGTGGCAAAAATCCAAGGCGTGCGCACCGAGAACAGCAGCGACTTGCGATAGCCCTTGTGGCTCGATTCCATTTCGCTGAACAGCGGCGATTCATCGTACGCCGCGCCCATCACTGGTTCGCTGTGCAGTAACTGGCTCTGTTTGAAGTGCCAGTGATCGATGATGTCGTAAGCCGCACGAATCCCCGGCCAGGCATTCAATGAACTGAGCACCCCGAGCAGCGCGAGAAACGGCGGCACGACGAGGGTGAACATCTTGCCCCACTCCGGATTGAGGTTGGCCATGCACGAGGCGAAAGCGATCACCAGGAACGACTGCGCAGCCAGATAGGCGTCGGTGCGGTTGGCGAGGATGCTGGTTTCGTACTGGATTTCCCGGCGATAGAAATCCAGCCGTTCCTTGGGTGAGCCAAACATCTTGGCGTCGTGTTCGGCCAAGGCTTCTTCAACAGCGCTTGGCTGGGTCAATATGCGAGACAAGAGACGTGCCCTCCAAAAGTGAACAAGACTTTTGGAAAGGCACGCATCAGCACTAGTTCAGCCGGATCGACCAGCGCGTCACTTCATCGATTGGGCGATGATCTGCACCAGATTCAACTGGGTGAATGGTTTCGGCAGACGCGGCAGATCGGCAGCGAAGCCCTCCAGGCGTTCGGCGTAACCGGTGGCGAGAATGATCGGCAGATCGGGCTTGAGCATGCGCAAAGCATGGGCCAGTTGCGCGCCGCTCATTTTTGGCATGGCCATGTCGGTGATCACCAGATCGATCACTTCGCCCTGTTCGAACAAAGCCAGCGCCTGGGCGCCGGAGGTCGCGCCGATGACGCGGTGGCCGAGGTCTTCGAGCAGCAGACTGGTGCTGGTCAGCACCAGCGAATCGTCATCGATCACCAGCACACTCAGTCTTGGCACCGCAATCGGCGCGGCGTTGCTGTACGCCGGGCGACTGGCCGTACGCTCAAGCGCCACCGGAATCCACAGCTCGGCCGCCGTACCCTGGCCCTTCTCGCTTTTCAGAATAAAGCGCCCGCCCAACTGCTCGATGAAGCCGTGCACCATCGACAAGCCCAGCCCGGTGCCTTTGCCCAGGCCTTTGGTGGTGAAGAACGGATCGCGGGCGCAGGCCAGCGTGGCGGCGTCCATGCCTTCGCCGCTGTCGATCAGACTCAGGCAGACGTAACGCCCCGCTGCCAGGGTCGAATGAGTTTGTTCCAGCACCACTTCCGCTTGCGCTTGAATGACCACCGTGCCGCCCTCGGGCATGGCATCGCGGGCATTGGTGGCGAGATTGAGGATCGCCAGTTCCAGCTGATTGCTATCGGCCAGCACTGGCTGCAGATCGTCGGGAAAGCGCGTTTCGATGCGAATCCCCGGCCCCAACGAACTGCGCAGCAGCCCGGTGATGCCTTGCACCAGTTGCGGAATATCCACCGATTCGGTCTTCAGTTCCTGGCGCCGGGCGAAGGCCAGCATGCGCTGGGTCAACGAAACACCGCGCAAGGCGCCTTGGGTGGCGTTTTCCAGCAGTCGAGCGATTTTCGGCGCGTCACCGATGCGCTTCTGCACGATCTCGAGATTGCCGAGAATCACCGTCAGCAGGTTGTTGAAGTCATGGGCGATACCGCCGCTGAGTTGGCCGATCGCCTGCATCTTCTGCGCCTGGAACAACGCCTCACGGGTTTTTTCCAGGGCCTGCTGCGCCTCGTGCGCCTCGGTGACATCGCGGGTGATCTTGGCAAAACCGAGCAGCGTGCCGGTGTCGCCGCGAATTGCATCCACCACTACGTGAGCGAGAAAGCGCGTACCGTCCTTGCGCATCCGCCAACTGCGGTTCTCGAAGCGGCCTTCGCGGGTGGCAATCTCCAGCGAATGCTGCGGCTCGCCGAGTTCGCGGTCTTCGGGGGTGTAGAAGATTGAAAAATGCTGGCCGATGATTTCTTCCGGCAGATAGCCCTTGATGCGCTGCGCGCCCTGGTTCCAGTTGCTGACGCAGCCTTCGGGGCTGAGCATGTAGATCGCGTAATCGGTGACGCCCTGCACCAGCAGGCGGAACTGCTGTTCGCTTTGCTTGAGGGTTTCCTCGGCCATTTTGCGGTCGGTGAGGTCTCGGGTGATCTTGGCGAAACCGAGCAACTGGCCGTTGGGGTCGATGATCGGGTCGATCACCACGTGCGACCAGAAGTGCGTGCCGTCCTTGCGCACGCGCCAGCCCTCGCCTTCGAAGCGACCTTCACGGATCGCCGTGTCCAGCGCCCGTTGCGGCATGCCGTTGGCGCGGTCTTCAGGGGTATAGAAGCGCGAGAAGTGCTCGCCGATGATCTCGGCTTCTTCATAACCTTTGAAACGTTTGGCGCCGGAGTTCCAACTGGTGATGGTACCGTCGGGGTCGATCATGTAGATCGCGTAGTCGACAACCGCGTCGATCAGCAGCCGGCAACGGCTGTCTTCGATCGCTGCGGTTCTGTTGTTTTCACTCATCACACTCACCAGCCACTGTCATGGGCTGAAGTATGCGTGAATCCGCCGATTTGAAAAGCGCCGGTTCGCTTTTGATCGCCCACCAGCGCGGCAGCAGTTGCTGGATGCGGCTTTCGGCAAAGCGGTCGTCGATGAGCATGACCGTGCCGCGATCCTCACGGGTGCGAATTACCCGCCCGGCGGCTTGAACGACTTTTTGCATTCCCGGGTACAAATAGGTGTAGTCGTAACCGGCGCCGAAAATGGCGGCCATGCGCCGCTTCATCTGCTCGTTGACCGGATTGAGCTGCGCCAGCCCCAGCGTGGCGATGAACGCACCGATCAGTCGCGCACCGGGCAAATCGATGCCCTCACCAAACGCGCCGCCCAATACCGCAAAGCCGACGCCCTGGCTGTGAGCGCTGAACTGGTCGAGAAACGCCTGCCGCGCGCTCTCGGCCATGCCCCGCGATTGCAGCCATTGAGTGATGTGCGGATGGCGCTCGGCCAATAACGTCGCGACCTGTTGCAGGTAATCGAAACTGCTGAAGAACGCCAGATAGTTGCCCGGGCGCTCGCTGAACTGGCGCGCGATCAGCTCGACGATAGGCTCCAGCGAAGCCTGCCGATGATTGAAGCGGGTGGAGATCTGGCTGACGATGTGCACCTGCAATTGCTCGGCGCTGAACGGCGATTCGACGTCGATGCACACCGTGTCGGCGGGCGTGCCGAGCAGGTCGGCGTAGTAGTTGCGCGGGCTCAGCGTGGCCGAGAACAGCACGCTGCTGCGCGCCGCGCTCAGGCGCGGGCCGATGAACGCCGCCGGCACCACGTTGCGCAGACACAGTTGCGACAGCGGACGCTTGCGGTCGAGGTCGCGTTTGCTGATATCGAACAGGTAATGCTCGTCGTACAGCTCGGCGACCCGGGCAAATTGCAGCAAGTCGAAATAGAAGTTCTGCAGGCCGCTGTCGAGGCCTTGCGGATGCTCGTTGAGGTAATCGCCAATGGCCGCGCAACACAGCGAGATGGCGTGCAGGAGTTTGTCCGGCGCCTTGTCGTACGCCTGATACGCCGCCAGTTGCGGCGCATGCAGCGCGTTCCATTCGCGGTTGACCCGTTGCAGGGCATTCTTCAGCGCTGCCGGCGCGGTTTTGCGCACGCTGGCGAGGGTGAACTGGTCGAGACTGGCGCTGTACATTTGCCGGCCGCGTTCGACCAGGTTATGCGCCTCGTCGGCGAGCACCGCGACTTTCCACTGATTGAGCTGCGCGAGGCCGAACAGCAGCGCGCTGAAGTCGAAGTAATAGTTGTAGTCGGCAACCACCACATCCGCCCAGCGGGCCATTTCCTGACTGAGGTAGTACGGGCACACGCTGTGCTGCGCGGCGACTGCACGCATCGCCGCCTGATCGAGCAGGTTGATATGGCTGGCAGACTCGCGGGCAGCCGGCAGGCGATCATAAAAACCCTGGGCCAACGGGCAGGATTCGCCGTGGCAGGCCTTGTCCGGGTGTTCGCAGGCCTTGTCGCGGGCGACCATTTCCATCACCCGCAGCGGCAAGTCCGGCGCTTGCCTGAACAACACCTGGCTGGCATCGAGCGCCAGTTTGCGCCCCGGGGTCTTGGCGGTGAGAAAGAACACCTTGTCCAGCTGCTGCGGCGCCAGGGCCTTGAGCATCGGAAACAGCGTGCCGAGGGTCTTGCCAATGCCGGTCGGCGCCTGGGCCATCAGGCAGCGGCCGGTGCTGACGGCTTTGAACACCGACTCGGCCAGATGCCGTTGGCCGGGACGAAAATCCGCGTGCGGGAACGCCAGTTGCTGCGCGGCCAGGTTGCGCGCCTCGCGGTGGGCCATTTCCTGCTCGGCCCATTGCAGGAACAAACCACACTGCTGCGCAAAAAAAACCTGGAGCGCTTCAGCGCTGTGGGATTCGACCAGACAGGTTTCCTTTTCACTGACGACGTCGAAATACACCAGCGCCAGATTGATCTGCTGCAGTTGCAGTTTCTGACACATCAACCAGCCGTAGATTTTCGCCTGCGCCCAGTGCAACTGGCGGTGATTGGCCGGCTGCTTGCTCAGGTCGCCGCGATAGGTTTTGACTTCTTCCAGGCAGTTTTGCGCCGGGTCGTAGCCATCCGCCCTGCCCTTGACCTTCAACTCGCCGAACTCGCCTTGCAGTGCCACTTCGCTCTGGTATTGCTCGCTGCGCCGCGAGGCCACGGTGCGATGGCCGACAATACCTTCCAGCGCCGTCGGCGACGGGGTGAAACGCAGGTCGAGGTCGCCGGTCTTGGCGGTGAACTCGCACAGTGCACGGACGGCGATGCTGTAACTCAAGCGCTCTGCTCCGCCCATTGCACGTAGCACACGGCCACTGGCATCTGGTGCTCGTGGCAGAACTCCAGCCAGCGCAGTTGATTGTCCTGCAAGCGGTCGCCGGGGCCTTTGACTTCGATCATCCGGTAGGTCTTGTGCTGCGGCCAGAATTGGATCAGGTCCGGCATGCCGGCGCGGTTGGCCTTGATGTCGAGCAGCAATCGGTTGAACCAGTGTTTCAGGTGGTCGGCGGGCAGACAGGCCAGCGCCTGCTCCAGCAAGTCTTCATTGAGCGCGCCCCAGAACACGAACGGCGACTGAATGCCCCACTTGTCGACGAAGCGCTGGCGGATCGTCTCGACGTAGCGACCGTCGTCGAGTTCGCCCAGGCAGGCCTGGAACAGCTCGGCGCGGCGCTCGAGGAAATCTTCGCTGAGCAGATCGACCGGGCCGCGCTGGAACGGGTGGAAGAACGCACCCGGCAACGGCGCAAAGATCGCCGGCCAGCACAACAGGCCAAACAGTGAATTGATCAGGCTGTTCTCGACGTAATGCACCGGGCCGTCATCGGCATGCAAGTGCGCTTGTACATGAAATTCCACCGACCGCGCCGGATCGGTGCGCGGCAAGTGCAAGTCAAGGCGCTCGACCTCTCTGGCCTTGGCACGCTTGAGCGGCGGGCCACCGAGTTTGCGCCGCAGGCGCGGGACAATGCGCTGCAAGCCTTGCTGCTCGGCCGCGCTCTGCGGCGCCTGTTCGGCCAGCGTGCCAAGCTCCAGCGCCAGCGCGTATTCGCCGCAGCGTTCGAGCACACGGATCATGCGCAAGCGCGCGCCCGGGTAGGCGCAGTCGCGGTAAACACTCAGGGCCAGCGCAAAGTCGCCGATGCGCTCGCCATATTGGCCGATCTGGAACAACGCCTTGGCTTGTCGGCGGTGCAGCCACGGGTTGTCGAATTGCACGGCGTTGATCTGTTCGACGATCTCTTGCAGCGGTTCCCCGGCTTCGAAGCGCAACTGGCACTGATGCAGGAACAGACAGGCATCGACGTCTTCGCGACTGCGCAGGCCTCGGGAGTCGGCGCAGAACTCGACTTTTTCATAGGTGAAGATGCCCAGGTCGGCCAGCACGAACTCCGACCAGTCCTGATACAGATTGCCAAAGAACATCAGGCGCAGACGATCGCACAGGTCCATCAGGGTCAGGCTGAACAGCCGTTCAGCCAGTTGCGGCGCCCAGGCGCGCAGGGTTTGCGCCTCGCTGAACTGCTCGGCCAGCACGGGCAGCCACTCGTCCTTGCGCCCTTTCGGCTGTTCGATAAACACGCCGAAAGCTTGCAAGAGCTCGGCCTTGAGCAAGACATCGAACAGTTCTGCCAGCGTCAGATCCGCGTGTTCATCGAGCCAGCCATGATCGAGCAACGGCCGCGCCGCTTCGCCAATGTCGCCAATTTCCAGGTAATTGAGTTTGCTCGCGCGAAAGTGAATGCCCTTGCGCATGACCATACGCACCAGCAATCCCTGCGAGGCTTGCGGCAGCGTATTGAAGTCGCGGATGAAACCGTGCTCGCTCGCGCTCATCACATCCGCATAGCGAAGTCCAAGCCAATCAAGCACTTGCCGGAAGTTGTTAAGGTAATAGAACGGATCTTCGAGAGGGTTGGAGGTCACGGGAATTCAAAGCCACGGCAAGCGAACACTGGTTATGCGTACAGATACCAGCTCAGCCCTGCCCGGCGCAAACGGAAAAAGATCAATGGCATTTTTTCGCGCTGCCATCGAACTTTTCCGCCGCTGCTGGCACCAACCGCGTTAGAGGGCCGACAATGCCCGTAATCACATTCAAGCAAGGAGTCAGAGGTGGGTATGAAAATCAAGATGCTGGGCATTCCTGTCGCAGTCGCGGCCCTGTTGGCGCTGGGCGGCTGTTCGACCCAGACCGTGGTGACGCTGCAGAACGGCACCCAGTACCTGACCGAGGACATGCCGAAGACCGAGACCGAAGATGGCTTCTATGAGTTCGAAGACATCTCCGGCGCCAAGGTCAAGGTTCGCGCCGATGAAGTCGCGACCGTGCGCAAGGAAGACTGACTTTGCCTGAATGATCGTTCCCATGCTCCGCGTGGGAACGATCACATCGCAGCCTTCGGCAGCTCCTGGTAGGGATTTGTGAACGACACAGATCCAGTGTCGGAGCGAGCCTGCTCGCGAAGGGGCCGGCACAGGCCCCGCACCAACATCAGGCGATAACAACCCCGTCGGCGCTCAAGCTCCCAAGCGCCACCCCCACCAACGTCACTGAATCTCCACCAAACGTCAGCACGGTATCCTGTCCGACCGCCGACGCATGAGCACGGTAATCATCCCCCGGCAACACGCCCTGCACGCCAAGAAACACCAGTTTGTCGTTGGCCGTATAGCCAAGCACACGATCCTGGCCGAACGCGCCGTTGAACAGAAACGTATCCGCCCCGCCACCCGATTCCAGCAGATCATTGCCAGCGCCACCGACAAACACGTCATCGCCCGCACCGCCGAGCAAATAATCGTTGCCCTCCAGCCCGAACAGCCAGTCACCGCCGGTATGCGCCTTGAGTGTGTCAGCGCCGGCCGTGCCTCCAATACTTGATTCATAAGCGGTGAGATTACTGCCGACTTTCAAACCGCTGGCAGTGACGCTGTGCAGCACGTCGTCCTTGAACACGCCCCAGAGAAACCCCGGCTCTTTGCTGACGATGCTGCCAATGTCCCGGGTGATGCTGATCCCGCCGTTGGCATCGCGGATGTACAGGTGGCCGGCGCCGTCGTTGGCAAAATCAAAGTTTTTCACCGTCTGCTGCAAGTCGAGGGTGTTGCTGCCCTGCCCGCCCAGAATGACGTTATAGCCGCCGCTGTCACGGAAGCTGTCATTGCCGGCGCGGCCCTCCAGATAGTCATTGCCGCTGCCGCCCTGGATCAGGTCGTTGCCGTCACTGCCGATGATAAAGCTGCTGCCCTTGTGGGGTTCGGCGTTGCGGTTGAGGTCCTGCACCCAGGTATTGGCCCGCGCAGGATCAGACAGGTTGGCGACGATGATCGTCGAGTCGCCGCTGGTCAGGTCGTAGAACTTCGACTCCAGCACACGGCTCATGCCGTCGCCGTAGCCAGTGGGCAGGTGTGAAATCCACGTCGGGATATTCAGGATCGAATACGGCAGCACGTTCCAGGCATTTGAGGCGTAGTGATCGTTGAAGCTGACGATGTTGTCGCTGGTCGAGGCATGCGGCGCATCGTGCACGCCCACCGAGGCACTGCTGAACGTTGAACCGTCGAGGGCCCGAAACACCGGGTCATTTTCGTAACCGATATTCAGCACTTTGTCGCCGCTGCTCTGGGTCGGTGAGGCATAGGCGATGTAGTTGGAATCGGCAAAGAAGCCGCCCCACTTGCCAGCGCTCAAGTCAGCCATGCTGTTCACCGCCAGGCCGCCCAGGCTATGACCGCTGACCAGCACGTCCTTGCCGCTGAGGCCGTTGGCCCGGGCGAATGCGACGACATCGTCGAGCAGATTGCCGAAAGCTTCGCCGACGTAGTTTTTCGCGTAGTCGGCCGGGCCGAACGCCGCGAGCAGATCGTTGATCACGTCGCCAAGCGAGTCACCGATGAGGATTTTACGCGGGCCGCTGGTGCCGCGAAAGGCGATGCCCAATTCAGTCAGTTGGCCTAGGGGATCGTACTTGCCGAGGATTTCCACCTGCGCGCTGGTGTAGCCGACCTTCTCGCCGAAGAATGTCCCGCGTGCATCGGTCTTGCCGTCGTAGCCCAATTGCGCGGCGCTGATCGGTGTCCAGCCGGCCTTTTGCACGGCCTCGAGGGCGAGTTTTTCCGAATCGGGATTCCACGGGATACCGGCGATCACACCTTGCGAATCAGTGCCGCCAATCAGCGCGGTGACCAGCGTCGCCGGCAGGCCGAGGCCAAAGCCGTTGTGCTGGTAACCGGCGGCGAAGCCGTTATCGAGGTTGTGATAGGAATACAGCGTGATCGCCATGGCATCGCTGAACAGCGCTGCGGATTCGGCCGTGCCGAAGTTCTTGTAGTCGTATACACCCATTGCCATTGCCTCTCTTGTTGTTGGAATTGTCAGAGATAGCTCACAGCCAGAGCGCGAGGCTCCGGAGCATTCATTACATCTTGTGATGACCCTCAAATATCATGTGTACGCAGTACCTGTGGGAGCGGGCTTGCTCGCGAAAGCGGAGTGTCATACGGCACCTTCTTGACTGACACACCGCTTTCGCGAGCAAGCCCGCTCCCACATTTGGATCTCCTGCACAATTAAAATCTCCTGCCCAGTTGGATCTCCTGCACAGTTGGATCTCCTGCACAGTTGGATTTTTGTAATCGAACAATCCCATGTGCAGCGCTCCTTTTTTTGGAAAAACCGGCAGCCCGTGAAGCGCTGCCGGTTACGCCTCAGAACTGCCAGTCGAGGGTCAGGCCGACGCCGTGATCCTTCTCGTTCGAGCCGATCAGGCCGTTGTAATCGAGGTTGACCCGCACGTCGCGATTGAGCGCAAGACCCGCGCGCACGCCGACCACGGCGGCGTCACGATCCATTGACACGCTCTGCACAGTGAACGCGCTGTTGCCGTTGGCGAAGGCCAGATGGCTGTCGGCATCGACGCTGCTCAGGTTGTGCTGCCAGCCGAGGCTGGCGCCCAGTTCCAGCTGATGCTTATCCGACAAGGCGAAGCTGCGCTTGGCGCGTACGCCGAGGGTCGACAGCACCACGTCGCGGTTGTCTTCGCCACCCTTGAGCGCGGCAGCGTCACCCTTCTCGGTGAAGCTGTCGGTGTTGAGGTGCACGTAGGACAGATTGGCGAACGGCTCCAGGTTCATCGGTTGCAGGCCCAGATCGTAAGCGGCCTCGGTGAACAGTTGCGCGGTGGTCGCGTCACGTTTGGTTTTCTGTTTGCCGCTGACGTCGCCGAACTGCAGGTCACGTTTGACGTCGATGCGATGCCAGCTGTAGGCGCCGCCGACGGTCAGGCGCAACGCGTCGATCTCATGGCCCAGATATGCACCCAAATGGTAGCTGTCGACCGACGCCGACGAATGCGTGCCGCTGCCCATGCTCAACGAGCTGTCGCTGTAACCGGTGACGAAACCGAGACGGGTATCTTCAGCGATCAGCCCGTCGACACCGGCCAGCAGCCCGCCGATGGAGCTGTTGGAATCGGCATTGTCATGGCCGCCGTCACTCTCGCCCCACGAGCCGAGGACCTTGACCCAGACGTTGCTGCGCTCATCAGTCGGCGCATCGGCGTTGAACAGATCACGCTCACGCAGACGCTCGCCGACGGCTTCGCGCAGGTAGCGGCTGTCGTTGATCAGCAGCGTGCCGATGGCCGGGTGGATCTCGCCGGACAACTGTTGAAAGGCCTGTTGCGCCGACGCCGCGTTGGGCGACAGCAACAGGGTTTCGAACAGCGCGTTGCCCGCGCCCAGACGCTCGGCGGCCGCACCAACGGCGCGCTGGTTCGGCGTCAGCCCGACGCTGGCAAACGATGCCTCATTGCGCCCGACCGCCAACTGAATGCCGCCCGCCGAGTAATCCAGAGTGCCGCCGAGGAAGGCGTAATTCGGCAAGACCTGGCCGAAGCGCCCTTCAATGCCACCCGCCGCTTGCAGAATGTTGTAGCGGGTGCCGAGCAGGCTCTGCACTTCGCCGGTGCTGAGCAGGGTCGGGCTGTTTTCCAGCGACAGGCTCACCGTGGCGCCGTCGATGACCGCTTTGCCGCCCGCGACGATCTGATCGCTGCTGGTCGGCGACAGCTCTACGGCGTAGGTCGAACCCGGCGCGAAGGTTACGTCACCCGCCACGTTCAGGGTGCCGATGGAATTGCCCGGCGCCACCGTACCGCCGCTGCTCACCGCCAGCGCGCCAATGCGGCCATTGCCGCCGAGGATGCCGCCGTTGTTGACGGTGACCGCCGATTGCAGCGAACCGTTGATGGCCAAACGGCCCTGATTGACCAGCGTCGGGCCGCTGTAAGTGTTGTTGCCGGTCAGCACCAGGGTGCCGATACCTTGCTTGGTCAGACCGCCATGGCCGCCGATGTCGTTGCGCCAAGTGTCGAGGCCGCACGTGATGTCGCTGCACACGCGCTCGGTCGGTTTGCCCTGATCGATGATCGCGCCGATGCCCGGCAAGTCAGCAACGAACTGGCCAGAGCCATAAGCGCCCTGCACGCGGAATTCCTCCGGAATGTCCTGCTCGGTGACGAACATCGCCGGGCCGTCGATGGCTTTGCGCAGGTTGATCATGCCCCAGCCGTACAAGGCGTCGATGCCCGGCGCGCCGAGGTCGGTGGCGGTGGTGCGCAACACGCTGGCGACCTGATCGCCGCTCATGTACGGAAAACGCTCCATCAGCACGGCGATGGAACCGGCGACGTGCGGTGCCGCCATCGACGTGCCGTTGTAATTGGCGTAGCTGGTGGTCAGGTTGCCGGCGTTGGTGCCTTCGATGATCGAGCTGTAGATCTTGGTGCCCGGCGCCGAGACGCAATAACTCGCCGTATAGCCGCAACGCGAGGAGAACGTGCTGATCACATACGGATTGGCGCTGGCGGTGTCCGGGTTCTGCTGCAACGCGGCGACGGTGATCCAGTTCGGCGCGATGTCCGGGACGAAGTAGCCGAGGCCGGCGATGGCATCCGGATTGTTCAGGTTGTAATCGTTGCCAGCGGCAAAAATAGTGACGATGCCGCTGCGTGCGGCGGCAATGGCGCCGTCGTAGGCGCCGCCGGGTTTGGTGCCGAGCAAGGTGCGGATTTCGTTGAACTGCAACTGCGCGTCGTTGACGGTGAAATGCGGATACGCCGGATCGCGGCCGCCGAGGTCGAAGCGGTCGGTGATGCCGATGCCCCAGCTGTTGTTGATGATCCGCGCTCCGCTGGCGATCAGCGCATCCCAACCGGCCTTGTACACCGCGCCGTCGTTACCGCGCACGATGCCGTCTTCCGGCCCCGGGTCGCCGTTGTCAGCGCTGATGATCTGCGCACCGAATGCCACGCCATGCATCACCCCACCGTCGCGACTGCCCGCCGCGATGCCGCCGACGTGAGTGCCGTGGGCGCCGAGCTTACCGTTGGAGCCGACCGAGGGCGAACCGTCATAGACAAACGCATCGCCGGCCTTCACCGGGATGTACGGGTCGGTGTATTCGCGGATGCCGCTGGTGACCAGGGTGACGACTTTGTTGCTGCCAGAGAACTCCGGATGCGCGGCGTAGACCGGCTGATCGAAGATCCCCAGCTTCACGCCTTTGCCGGTATAGCCAGCGGCGTAAGCGTAATCCGCGCCGATCGCCCCCAGGCCCCAGTCGGCCTTGAATTCACTGCTGCGCCAACTCGACGGATCGCCGTTGCGGCCGTTTTCCACGTAAGGCGCTGCCTGCGCCATCGCACTGGCACACAGCATGGCGACTGTCAGGGTTTTCAGGGCAAAGCGGCCATCCGATTGCGCGGGGGTATTGTTGTTATCCATCCACGACCTTCCTTAGTGATGTTGCGAAAAATCCTGTGTCAGAACTGCCAGTTCAGACTCAGCCCAACGCCATGCAGCTTCTCGCGGCTGGCGAGTTGGCCGTTGTAATCGAGGTTGACCCGCACGTCTTTGCTCAACGCCAGACTGGCCTGCACGCCAACCAGTGCGGCATCGCGCACCAGCGCCGAGCTCTCCACTGAATACGGCGTGCCGCCGCTGGCAAAGCGCAAATGCTGCTGCGATTCAATATCGCTGAGGCTGTGCTGCCAGCCGAGCCGAGCGCTGACGTCCAGCGTTTGCTGGCTGGAAAGGTTGAAGGTTTTGCTCGCCCGCACGCCCAAGGTGCTCAACACTGCATCGCGCTGATCCCCAGCGCTTTTCAGCGCAGCGGCGTCGCCCTTCTCAGTGAAGCCTTCGGTGTCCAGATGCAGGTAAGTCAGGTTGGCGAACGGTTCCAGCGCCAAAGGTTGCAGCTGCAAGCGATACGCTGCTTCGGCGAAGACTTGGGTGGTGGTCGCATCTAGCTTGGCTTTTTGCTTGGCGCTGACCTCGTCGTATTGCAGATCGCGCTTCACATCGCCGCGATGCCAGCTGTACGCCGCACCGCTGCTCAAGCGCCAGGCGCCGATGTCGTGTCCGGCGTAAGCGCCAAGGTGGTAGCTGTCGACTTTCGCCGAGGAATGCGTGCCCGAGCCCATGCTCAAGGAGCTATCGCTGTAGCCGGTGACCAGACCGATGCGGGTCTGCTCATCGAGCGCGCCGTCGACACCCGCCAGCAGACCGCCGATCGAGGTGTTGTACCCGGCCGTGTCGTGACTGGAATCGGTGCTGCCCCAGGCGCCGAGGGCTTTGATCCAGCCGTTGCTGCGGGTCGCCGATTGATCGTGCAGCCGCTCGCCGACCGCATCACGCAACTGGCGGCTGTCGTTGATCAGCATTGTCCCCAGTGCCGGATAAATCTCGCCGCTCAGTTGCTGGAAGGCTTGCTGGGCCGAAGCCTGAGTCGGCGCACGAAGAACGCTTTCGTAAACCGAATTGCCGGCGCCCAGCGCTTCGACTGCCGCCGCCACCGAACGCTGGTTTGGCGTTTGCCCGACGCTGGCGAAGCTTGTGGCATTGCGCTGGATATTCAGCTGGATGCCGCTTGCGGCGTAGTCGAGGGCGCCGCCGATGAACAGGTAGTTCGGCACCACCGCAGCGAACTGCCCCTGCACGCCACCGGCCGCTTGCAGGATGTTGTACTGACGACCGAGCAGGCTTTGCGCTTCGGCGCTACTGAGCAAGGTCGGGCTGTTTTCCAGCGCCAGGCTGACGTTGGCGCCGCTCACGGTTGCCGTGCCGCCGGCGACAATGCGGTCGCTGCTGGTGGGCGACAGCTCAACGGCGTACGTCGAGCCCGGGGCGAGTGTCACATCAGCGGCGACGCTCAAGGTGCCGATGGAGTTGCCCGGTGCGACCCGGCCGCCGCTGTTGGCGGTCAACGCACCGATGCTTCCCGAGCCGCCGAGGGTGCCGCTGTCGTTGACGGTGACCGCTGAAGTCAGCGAACCGTTGACGATCAGCAGACCGCCGTTGACGGTGGTCGGGCCGCGATAGGTGTTTGCGCCGCTGAGCAACAATTGCCCGGCGCCGGACTTGATCAGGCTGCCTTGATACACCCGGTTCGCCGCTGCCGCATCACGGAGCATGCCGACGGCGTAATCGGTCTGGTCCTGCTGACTGGCGCCGGCCGCAACACCGTTCTGCCAGCCTTTGTCCTGCAGGGTTTGCTGCCAGGCGCTGTGCTCGGCGAGGTCTTCGCGCTGGCGCTGGAGCAGCGCCTTGTCGGAGATGTCATTGCTCCAGACATCGCGCTGCCCTGCCCCTAGGTTGGCATCGAACGCACCCAGCAATTGCCCCGGCCCGCGCATCGCCCGGTTTAGATTGGCGACGCCCCAGCCGACGCGCTCGTTCGGTGCGTCTGTGCTTGAGCCATCGAGCTGGGTGGCAGTGGTCAGCAGCACTTCGAGCGCCTGCTGGTTGTTCATGTACGGATAACGCTCCATCACCAGCGCCAGGGCCCCGGTCGCGTGCGGTGCCGCCATCGAGGTGCCGGACTTGATCGCATAACCGCCGCCAGGAATGGTGCTGTCGATCTTCGCCCCCGGCGTGGTGATGCACCAGTATTTGGCGATGCCGCACTGGTTGTACTTCTGCTGATTGCTCTGATCGAGCCCGGACACCGCCAGCCAGTGGCCTTCCAGATCTGGCTGAAAATACGGCAGCGCCGAGCGCACGCTGGCATTCGGGTAGCCACTGTTGCCAGCGCTGAACACATTGATCACGCCGCGCCGGGAAACGTCAGCAGCGGCGTCCAGCCAAGTGCCTTTGTTCCAGTGTTGCGCGTAGGCGGCGTGCAGGTCGGCCAACGTGCGATAGCTGACATCCGGCGGCTGACTCCCCCAACTGTTGTTGATCGCCCGCACCCCGGCATCGGCGAGGCTGTCGTACACCGCTTTGAAATAGCGCGGATCAGGGCTGGGGCCGAAGAGGAAACTGTCGTTCTTGTTGGTGTTGCCGACGTAGATCTGCGCGTTGTACGCCACCCCATGCATGCCGCTGCCATCACGGGTTGCGCCCATGGTGCCGACGACGTGGGTGCCGTGGGAGTCGTTGTTCGGGTTGAGCGTGCCGTCGACGTTGAACGCGGAGCCATCGACGTAGCTGCCGCTGGCCGTTACCGGGTGATAACGATCGGCAGCGAATTCCGGGTGGGCGGCATCGAAACCGGAATCGAGTGCGCCGATTTTCACGCCCTTGCCGGTGCTGCCGGCTGCGTAGGCCTGATCGGCCTGCATGCGTTGCAGACCCCAGTCACGCAGGAACTCGGCGCTGCGCCAACTGGATGGGGCGCCGGGCTGGCCTGATTCCAGGTATTGCGCCTGAGTCGCCGAGGTCACCAGCAACAGCGTGCCGAGCGAAATCGGTTTGATGCGTACGTCCATGGTCATCACTCTCGTTTTTGTAGTTTTGTTCAGGGCTGATAGCGGTATCGCCCGTTCCCCCCTTGGTCAGGGTGAGGGCTGTTGCGCGACCACAAATGCTTCGTCCACCCGCGCCAGATCCTGCTCATTCAGCGTCCCGGCGTAGTAATGCAATTTGGTCCAGGCCATCAGGTAGTCGTAACGTGCCTGGGCCAGGTCGCGGCGGGTGGTGAACAGTTGCTGCTCGGCGTTCAACGCGTCGAGGTTGGTACGTTCGCCGCCCAGAATGCTTTGTCGGGTCGAGACCACCAGCGCCTCGGCCGACTTCAAGGCTTTCTGATAAGCGCGCAATTTGCTCACGCCGGACAGGCACGCGCTGAACTGTCGGCGCAGTTCGATCAAGGTTTCGCGGGTCTTGCCATCCAGTTCGTATTCAGCCTGTTCCATGGTGCGGCTGGCCTGCCGCGTCGAGGCCGATACCCCGCCGCCGGCATACAGCGGCACGCTGACTTCAAGGCCAATGGTGTTGGTTTCGTAGCGCTGGTTATAGGTGTTGCCGCTTTCAGACTCGTTGTCGCGCATCGAGGCGTAGGCACTGACTTTCGGCAGGTGCCCGGCGCGGTTGCGCTCGACTTCGTAGCGCGCCACCTCCACGGCCTGCCGCTGCGAAGCGAGGTTCGGGTTGTTGCTGATCGCCAGTTCATGCCAGGTATCGAAATTGGCCGGCTGCAGGATGAAGGTCTGGAATTGCTGACCAAGCGGCGCCAGATCGCTGATGTCCACTGCCGGCACGCCGACCAGCGCCCCCAGTTCACGCAGGGCCGCATCCTGCTCGTTACGCGCTTCGATTTCCTCGGCAGTCGCCAGCTCATAGCGCGATTCGGCTTCGAGAATGTCGGTGCGCGTGCCCTCGCCCTGCTTGAACATGTGTTCGTTCTGCTGAAACTGCTGCTCGTAGGCCTTCTTCTTCGCCTGGGCGATGTCGATCTGGTCTTGGGCAAACAAGGCTTTGGTGTAGTTGTCCAGCACGCGCACCAACAGCTCCTGACTCTTGCCGCGAAACGCTTCGTCGGCAAACAACGACTGCGCGACGCCCTTGCGATACGCCGCGTAAGCCTCGTAATCGAGCAGCGGTTGCTGCACCGTCAGCGCCGAGCCGTAACTGTTGTAGTTGCGCTCGTCGGTGCGGTTGCGCGCACGGTCATCCAGAGACGTAGCCTTGGACGAGTTGCGGCCTTTGTTGTAGGTGTAGCCGATCCGAGGCAGCAGCCCGGCGCGACCAATCACGCGGTTTTCAAGGCCGGCATCACGCTCCTTGATCGCGCCAAGGAACACCGGATCATTGCGCAGTGCTTGTTCGTAAATCTCGAACGGCCCCATGGCCGCGATGGCCGAGTGGTTTGCGAGCAGCATCACTGCGGCCCCCAGTATGGAAAGCTTTTTCATACAGCCGAACATCCTTATTCCTCGGTCAACGCAGAACCGGCGCGATCAAACAGCGGTTTGAACAGGTAGTTGAGGAGTGAACGCTCACCGGTGCGCACGAACATTTCCGCCGGCATGCCGGGCTTGATCACCAGACCGTTGAGCTTTTCCATGGCCTGATCGCTGACGCTGCTGCGCAACACGTAATACGGCACGCCGGTTTTCTCATCGACCATCTGGTCGGCGGAGATCAGGCTGACTTCGCCGGGCACGCGCGGGGTTTTGCTCTGGTTGAACGCGGTAAACAGAATGTCCACCGGCAAATGCGTGCCGACCTTGTCGATCAGGTTGATCGGCAAGTGCCCTTCCACTTCCAGGGTGGTGCCTTGCGGAACGATCTCCAGCAGGGTTTCGCCCTGACGCACCACAGCGCCTTCGGTGTGCACGCCGAGGTTGACCGCCACGCCATCGGCGGTGGCGAGGATCTCGCTGTGTTGCAGGTCGAAACCGGCGGAGGTCAGCTGTTCGGACAGGGTTACGCTTTTGAGCTGCGCATCGGCCAGTTGCGTGCGCACTTCCTTTTGGTATTCCTCGCCGTGCTGCTGCAACTTCAGGCGCGATTCAAGGATGCCCTGCTCCACGCGCCCGCTTTCACCGGTGTTTTCCGCCAATTGCTGCTGCACTTGCGACAGTTGGCGCTGGTAGTCCATCAAGCGGTTGCGCGGGATGTAGCCGTTGTCGGCCAGCGGTTGCAAGTTGCTCAACTGTTGTTGCAAGGAACTGGCCTGAGTATTGAGGTCGCTACGCGCGCGGCGCATGCCTGCCAGTTGTGCAGTGGCGCCTTCGATGTTGGCGCGCAGTGCCGCTTGCTCCCGGAAGAACGCCTCGCGGCGGCTGCTGAACAGTTGCCGCTGGCCTTCCAGCACCAGCGCCAGGCGCGGGTCCGGATCGTTGCTCAGCTCGGCCGGAAAGCTCACTTGCTTGAGGTTGTCGCGCTCGGCCTGCCAGCGCGCGAGGCTGGCCCAAGCCATGCGGTACTGCGCCTGCAGCGATTGCACGTCGGCGGCGACCTGCGTCTGATCGAGGCGAAACAGCGGCTGGCCCTGCTTCACGATCTCGCCTTCGCGCACCAGAATCCGGCTGACCACGCCGCTGCTCATCGACTGCACGGCCTTGCGCTTGCCCGAGACCACCACCGTGCCCTGCACCGGAATGCCCTGATCCAGCGGCGCCAGTGCCGCCCAGGTGAAGAAACTGCCAGCGCCGACGATGGCCAGAATCCAGCCCATGCGCGCGAAGAATTTCGCGTCGCGTTCCGGGCGCTCGGTGATGTAGGCATGTTCCATGTTCGCTTCGTTTTGCGTGTTCATGCTGACGCTGCTCATACACCCGAATTCCTTGTCGAGGGCTGATACTGCCGGCTCATGCTGAGCCCGCCCGGTGTTTGTGCAGCTTTTTCGCGTTGCTGTTCGTGCTGACCGGAAAGTGCCTTGAGCACATCCTGACTCGCGCCGAACGCCTGCAAATGACCGTCGTTGAGCACGAGCAGTTTGTCCGCCTGAGCCAATACCGAAGAGCGATGTGTGACCAGAATCACCGTCGTGCCTTGCGCCTTGAGTTGCGCAATGGCGCTGGCCAGTGCCGCTTCGCCGACGGTGTCGAGGTTGGAATTGGGTTCATCAAGCACCACCAGACTCGGCGTGCCGTACAGCGCGCGGGCCAAGGCCACGCGTTGTTTCTGGCCACCCGACAAGCCGCTGCCGTCCTCGCCCAGCTGCGTGTCGTAGCCCTGAGGCAAGCGCAGGATCATCTCGTGCACACCGGCCTGTTGCGCGGCGGCGACGACTTTCTGCGCGTCGGCTTCACTGAATCGCGCGATGTTTTCGGCGATGGTGCCGCTGAACAGCTCTATGTCTTGCGGCAAATAACCGATGTAAGGACCAAGCTGATCACGGTTCCAACGATGAATATCGGCGCCGTCCAGTCGCACCGTGCCGCCCAGAACTGGCCACACGCCGACCAGCACCCGGGCCAGGGTTGATTTGCCGGAACCGGAGGTGCCAAGCACGCCGAGTACTTCGCCAGCACCCAGATTGAAATTGACCATGTGCAAAGTGGCTGCACGCTTCCCCGGCGGGCCGGCGCTGACTTGTTCGAAGGTGATCTGGCCCTTCGGTGCCGGCAGTGCCATCGCCTCGTCGCTGGGTGGAAACGCCTGCAACAACGCATCGAGACGGCGGTAAGCCAGCTTCGCCCCGCTCCACTGTTTCCACACGGCGATCAACTGATCGATCGGGCTCAGTACGCGGCCCATCAGGATCGAACCGGCGATCATCATCCCCGCAGTCATGTCGCCCTTGATCACCAGCAACGCGCCCAGGCCCAGCACCAGGGATTGCAGGCACAGGCGCAAGGTCTTGCTCAGTGAACTGATCACCGCGCCGGTGTCGCTGGCCTGGTTCTGTAAACCGAGAAAACGTGAATGCACCGCAAACCAGCGTTTGCGCAGCGAGCCGAGCATGCCCATCGCCTGAATGGTTTCGGCGTTGTGCAAATGGCTGGTGGCCAACTGGCTGGACTGCTGGGAAAACCCGGCGGCTTCGCCAAGCGGCTTCTTGGTCATGTATTCGTTGAGGCAGGCCAGCCCGATCAATAACAGCGCGCCCGCCGTCGCCAGCACGCCGAGCCAGACGTTGAACAGGTAGATGACAAACAGATAGACCGGGAACCACGGCGCATCGAAGAAGGCGAACAGCGCCGGGCCGGTGACAAACTGGCGGATATGGGTCAGGTCACCCAGCGATTGTCCGGCGTTGCCCTCGCCCTTGAACAAATTGCGCTCGAACGCCGCCTGATAAACGCGCAGATTGAAGCGCCGCTCGAGCTGACTGCCGATACGGATGACGATAAAGCTGCGGATCACTTCCAGCAGGCCGATGAAAGCGAAGAAGCCGACCACCATCAACGACAGCATTGCCAGGGTGGTTTCATTCTGCGACGACAGCACCCGGTCATAGACTTGCAGCATGTAAATGGACGGCACCAGCATCAACACGTTGATCAGCGCAGTGAAACAACCGACGCTGATCAGAATGCTTTTATAGTCGCCCAGTGCCTTGACTAACGGAGCGGCCGGAGACCTCGCCATCTTCATTGATTCTTCCTGAATTCATAGTCTCGTCATTAACGGACGAGCATTCCATTGAGATTCCGCCCACCTGCTCAAAGATGACTTGCAAGTAGCGCTTACAATTTCATAACAAGTTGATCAGGCGTTGCGCTTATAACCTGTACTCGCTGCCTTATATCAACTCATCGCAACTACCAGACGCTGCTTACTGCGCCGTACGCTCTAGCGTAATAAGCAGTCCTGCAGTCAATGTTTGCGTATAAACGCCATTACGCTGACGGCTGAAAAAGGCAATTCTCGAACCTTCCTTGCCAGTGATGGAAATGCCATCTGGCTCTGGAAACCAGCCGATCGGCGCTTCGCTCAACCACGCGCCCAGGCAATCGGCGCCGGCGCCCAAGGTCTGGTCCGGCGCAAGCTCGACGAGGCAAGTGTTCGACGGTTTGTCCTGCAGCGAGCGCGTTTCGGCGGTGTCGTTGTGGCCGCTCAATGTGGCCTGCCAGCGCCCGGCGAATGCCGAGGGTTCTTCGAGTCTGAGGCTGCTTGCCATGCTTGTCGCTCCGCTCATCATCAGCGTGACTGCCATCAGCCATGCCATCGTTGTGTAAGTAAAAACATATCCACGCATAGGAAATATCACTTCCGTTCGTAGCCTTGCCCGGCGCTCAGGCCGATGCAAGCGAAGAAAGCGACGCACGAGGCGCCGCTTTCCTCTCACATCACGCGACGATGTCGCTGGTCGCTGCCTGGCCCACGGTGCTGACAATAAAGTCAGCCACGCCATGCCCGGAGAAATCCACCGACAACAGGCTGTTGCCGCCCGACGAGGTCAGCACCGCATCGCCGGCAGAACCGGTGAAGCTGTTGACGAAGTGCAGGCCCGCGCCGTTGGTGATGCCGGTCAGGTCGATCTTGTCCAGACCACTGACAAAATCGAGAATCTGATCGATCGCACCCGGCCTGGAGTCCGAGCTGGCGGCGAACACGAAAGTGTCCGAGCCGGCGCCGCCCCACAGTTTGTCGGCACCGCCAGCGCCGAAGAGGATGTCGTTGCCGGCACCGCCCTTCAGTTCGTTGGCCACGCTGTTACCGATCAACAGATCGCTGCCCGAACCACCAATCGCGTTCTCGATGACTGCGCCCTTGGCAATCGACACGTTGCCGACCATGCCGCCAACGTCGGAGAACGAAGCGCTGTTGAGGTTGATCTTCTGGTTTTGGGTGAAACCGGAGAAGTCCAGAGTGTCCTTGCCGCCGGCATCCCAGACCGAGAACACCACTTTGTCACTCGACGACGAAGCGCTGAGGAAATCGCGACCGGTATTGGAGTTGAAGCCGTAGGTGGTGTCGCCGGTGCGGGTCGTGGTGTTGGCGCCGTAGAGCTTCTGGATCGCGGCGATGTCATCCATCAGCGGGCCGGACGAATAGGCTTCGACGCCGCCCTTGCTGAAGTTCTGGTTGGTGTTGCTCTCGCTCCAGTAACTCATGACGCTGTAGCCACGGGTGTCCTGGCCGTAAGTCGCATCGTTGTAGGTCGGGTTGCCGTTGCCGGCGTTGTAGTCGCCAGGGTGAGCAAGGCCCAGGGTGTGGCCGATTTCGTGGGTCAGGGTCTGACGCCCGTAGTTGTTCAGATCCGGGTTCTTGTTTTGCGTGTAACCGTTGTTGATCAAGTACCAGGAAGTACCGTCATAACCAGCGCCGGTCCCCGGCAGATAGGCGAATGCCGCAGCGCCGTCCTGGCCACCGCTGTAGTTACCGAAGGTCATGTGCCCGTCACCGCCCGAGGCTCTCTCGGTGAAGGTGACATTGGCCACGTCGGCCCAGGACTGCATGGCGAGCTTGGCCTGCGCCTGCTGCTGCGCGCTGAACTGACTGAATCCGCTGATCCCGTGCTTGTTCATCGTGCTGTTCGAGGCCGAGGTCAGGAACGTATAGGTCAGCTCGATCTTGCCGCTGCCGTCCTTGTCCTGGTAGGCAGCGCCGTCACGCAGCAATTGCGTAGCCGCCTGGTCGACGGAGTACGAGGGTTTGCCATTGACCGTGAGGTTGCCGCCACGATCGTATTGATGGCTGAAGCTATTGATCTGGTTATACGCCGAGCTGAAGGCAGCCAGCTGGAAAGCCTGTTCGGCGGAATCAACAGCATTGGTTTTAACTTTCGACATAAACACACTTCCTTGTTTAGCAATGGAACAGTTTTTGTCCGACAGGACGATCTTTGGCGAGATCGTCCTATCACTCGCCCAATGAAGGCGTAACGAACCTGACACAATTGGAAATCTGTCGTAAAGAGTTTTTTTGCGATCCAATTTGGCTGTATCAGGAAACTGCCGTAAACAAAGCGTGCGGGCATGAAAGATTGTTATTAGTTGCAGCGCGGGATGAAATTGTCTGACGATTTTCTATTTAAATATTAAATATCGGTAAGTTTGGATTTGTTGCGCAAGTCACACTTTCAGCCAGCGGTGCCAGTGCTTTGATATCAACTCTATGACGTTATTCGGACTGTAGGAGCTGACGAGTGCAACGAGGCTGCGATCTTTTGACTTTGACCTTTTTAAGATCAAGATCAAGAGATCGCAGCCTCGTTGCACTCGTCAGCTCCTACAGAGGACGGAGGTTCAGCTACCGGTACGAATCTTGTTCCAAACCCGTGTCCGGATCCGGTCGATATTCAGCGGCATCGCCTCCAGCGCAAACAGCTTGCCCATCATTTCCGCGCTCGGGTAAACCTTGGTGTCGTTCTTGATTGCCGGGTCGATCAGCTTGTCGGCTTGTTCGTTGCCATTGGCGTAGTGCACGTAGTTGGTGATGCCGGCCATGACATCGGGACGCAGCAAGTAATTCATGAAGGCGTAGCCGGCCTTTTCGTCCGGTGCGTCGGCGGGCATGGCGACCATGTCGAACCAGATCGCCGCGCCTTCCTTGGGAATCGCATAACCGATCTCGACACCGTTCTTCGCTTCCTTGGCGCGGTTCTCCGCTTGCAGGATGTCGCCGGAAAAGCCCACCGCTACGCAGATGTCGCCGTTGGCCAGGTCACTGGTGTACTTCGAAGAATGGAAGTAGCTGACGTAGGGCCGCACTTTCATCAGCAGGGCTTCGGCTTTCTTGTAGTCTTCAGGATTTTTGCTGTGGTGCGGCAGACCCAGATAGTTGAGCGCCGCCGGGAGCAGTTCCGGGCCGTTGTCGAGGATCGCCACGCCGCACTTCTGCAGTTTTTCCATGTACTCAGGCTTGAAGATCAGATCCCAGGAATCCACCGGCGCGTTGTCGCCCAGCACCGCTTTGACCTTGGCAATGTTGTAGCCGATACCGGTGCTGCCCCAAAGATACGGGAAGCCGTGCTCGTTGTTGGGGTCGTTGGTTTGCAGGGCCTTGAGCAGCGCCGGGTTGAGGTTCTTCCAGTTAGGCAACTGACTCTTGTCGAGTTTCTTCAGCGCCCCGCCCTGAATTTGCCGCGCCATGAAGTGGTTCGACGGAAAAACCACGTCGTAACCGGATTTGCCGGTCATCAACTTGCCGTCGAGGGTTTCGTTGCTGTCGTAGACGTCATAGGTGACGCCGATGCCGGTGTCTTTCTGGAAATTCTTCGTAGTATCCGGGGCGATGTAGTCGGACCAGTTGTAGACCTTGACCGTCTCGGCCGCGTGACTGACGGAAGCGGCCAGCAGCAGCGGCACCAATGCGAGGGTTTTCTGGATCATGGGGCGATTCCTGTATGGGCTTTTTTTGTTGGCAGGCAATCAAAGGATCAAACAATCAGAAAATCAGCACGTAGCTCTTGCGCACGGTTTCCTGGATATCCCAGATCCCGAGCGTGTTGGCTGGCAACATCAGTGCATCGCCGCCTTGTATGTGCAGGGTTTCGCCGCCACCGTCGGGGGTGAAGGTGCAACGCCCGGAAATGAAATGGCAGAACTCCTGCGCGGTGATCTGCCGCCGCCAGCGGCCGGGGGTACACTCCCAGACGCCGGTTTCCACGCCGTCGTCGCGCTCGACGCTGGTGGTCGAGGCAATGGCGACGGGTTCGCCGAGGGGTACGGCGACCGGGTTGGATTCCTCGAGCTCAAGCGTGGCGGTGTTCTTGAATTGGGTGATGCTCATGGCGTGTCCTGTTTATTGAGGTAAACGACGTTCAGTGCATGAAACCTTCCATGAACCCGGCCACCCGGCTGGCGAGCTTGCGCCGCCAGGGTGCGGTCGCGGGATTGGCCAGGGTCTGGTCTTCGTGCACGAAGCTTTTGATGATCGCGTTGTAACCGAGCCAGCGGCATGGCTCTGGCTCCCAGGCACGCAGCGCATGAATGCCACCGTCGGGCAGGACCCACGGTTGTTGGGTCAGCTCGCTGTCGCGCTCAAGAATCAGATCGGCCAGCGTCCGGCCGCCGAGATTGCTGGCACCGACGCCCTCGCCGCCGTAGCCGCCGGACAACGCGATGCCATTGGCGCGGTCGCAAAGCATGTGCGGCTTGAAATGCCGCGACATGCCGAGGTTGCCGCCCCAGGCGTGGGTGATCTGCACGTTTTTCAGTTGCGGGAACAGTTCGCCGAACAAATAACGGCGCAGTTCGACTTCGTCGCGGGTCAGGTTGAAATCGTGACGCAGCTTGCCGGCGAACTGATAACCGCCACGGGCGCCGAAAATCAGGCGGTTGTCGGCACTGCGCTGGCCATAGGTGACCTGACGGCTGAATTCACTGAAGGCCTGCCCGCGATTGAGGCCGATTTCGTCCCATGTCGCAGCGGACAGCGGCTCGGTGGCGACGATCAGGCTCTGCACCGGCAATTGATAACGGCCGAGTGGCGGCAACGTCACCGAATAACCTTCCACGGCCGGGACGATCCAGCGGCTGCGCACGCTGGCCTTGGCAGTGCGCAAACTGCCGGATTGCCATTGGGTGACCGGGCTGTTTTCGTAGATCTTCACGCCCATGTTCTGCACAGTTCGCGCCAGACCACGGACCAGTTTCGCCGGGTGAATGGTCGCGACATGGGGGGCGAAGATGCCGCCATAGGGTTTCGCCACACGGATCTGCTGGGCCAGTTGCTCGGGGCTGAGCCAGCGGTAATCGTCGTCAGTCAGGCCTTGCGCGTGCAGCTTGCTCAGGTAATCGCGCAGAACGGCTTCCTGCTCTGGGTATCGCGCGGCGCAGTAAAGCACCCCGCCCTTGCGGTAATCGCAGTTGATGCCTTCGCGTTCAATGACGATCTCTACCTCGTCAGGAATGCTGTGCAGTAGATCGAACGAAGCCCGCCGCTGTTGCGGCGATAAGCCTGCGAGCAAGCGATCCTCGCCCAGCAAGTTACCCATCAGCCAGCCGCCATTGCGTCCGGAAGCACCAAACCCGGCGGTTTGCGCCTCGATGATGGCGATATCCAGGCCTGGCGCGTGTTTCTTCAGGTAATACGCCGTCCACAATCCGGTGTAACCGGCGCCGATGATCGCCACGTCGACGTCCAGGTCCCGCTCCAGCGCAGGCCGCGCCAGCAGGGGCTCATCGAGCTGATCCATCCATAAACTGATCGTGCGCCACGCCGACATGCCAGACTCCGCCACTGAAAACCTTCGATGGCGTCGATCCTAGTGGCTGCCTTCAGTGGATGTCTTGCGCGCGTGCCCGCAGAGAAATTTGTTTGGCGTAGGCCTTGGGCGACTGACCGGTGTGCTCGCGAAAGCATTTGTAGAACGCTGACAGCGAGTTGAAGCCGGCGGCAAACGCCAGCTCGTCGACACGCAGCGGCGGCGTGGCGCTGTCCAGCGCCCGCAGCAAATGCTGCAGCCGCGCCTGATTGACGTAGCGATAAAAGCTTTGCCCGAGCACCTGATTGAGCAGATAGGAAATCTGATTGCGGCTGTACCCGCACTCCTTCGCCACCCGTTGCAGGTCAAGCTCTGGATCCAGATAAGGTTGCTGCTTTTCGAAATACTGCTGCAGGTCTTCGGCCATGAAACTCAGCTGGCGCGGTGACAGACCGAGACGACTGACCGCCGGCCGCTGACTCGGTGCCGAACTGCCGTCGGCTTGGGTACGCACCAGCGAGGCGTATTCGTTGACGCGCCAGATCAAACCGTCCTTGACCGTGATCGCTTCGCTGGAACGGAACGACACCAGACCATCGCCGCCGCGCAAGGTCACCTCGTACTGAATGAACGCGGTGTTGCCATCCACCCGGATTCGGTCGCAATGCTCAAGCAGTTCGTCGGATTCTCGCGGCATGCTCACGCGCACATATTCGCGCAGCTCATCCAGAGCAAGTACGCGGTTCTGAAAGAAATCGTTGTACTGGATATCGGCGTGATAAAGCGCCATCACGCTGTCCAGATCCCGGTGTTTCCAGCTCAGGTGATAGCGCATGACCGTGGCGGCCGTGGCCTGGGTCTGTTCTGGGCCGTCGTCATCGGCGTGCATAAGCGGCTCGGCGAAAAAGAACCGAGCTTGCCCAACTTCCTCTGCCGCTTCAATGAAAAATCCATGGTGGCGTTTTGGCGATATTCGATGAGCCAGTGACTTACATCAAAAAATGCGAATCAATCGCTAAACGGACTGAAAAAACTCACAGTTTTTTCACACACGGATGCTACTTTTAAAGCTCAAGCACTGGTTGAGCCAATGAAGGCTCTTCCCACCTAACATGAGCAAAAGGAAGCGCTCGATGAAGCAGGCGGGCAACACCATGAATAAAGGGTTCAGCAAAGTCACCTTTCCAAATGCATGCCAGCTGATGCGCTGGCATTTTCATCCCATGGGTTTTGAGGCGACGATGGATGCGCCGGGCAGCATGATCGCCCGTCTGTTCGATCGTGCCAGCGGCGAAACCATGATCGCCATCGCCGGCATACCCTGCGCAACGGTGATGAACGCGGCGGACGTCGAGCGCATGATCGAAGCCATCGAGGATGAGCTGGAAGCCTTCACTCCTCCGGAATCTCTCAAGAACTACGCATAACCATCTGATTTAAAACAAAGAGCCCGCAGCATTGCGGGCTTTTTATTGCTCAGGCGCTGGCCTTTTCGCTTCGATGGTCGACGAAGAACGGCTTGCCCTTGGCGACTCGATCCGATGCCCTGGGCATGTTTACCGCTTGGGTTTCCTGCGGTTCGACATACCAGTAGCAATGGCTGACGGCGCGTGTGATACCAACGTAGGCAAGGCGCAGGATTTCGTCCTTTTGCGCAGTGTCGTACGGCTCGCTATCGCCGCTTTTGCCCAGTCCCGCCATGCGATACACCTGGTTCTTGTACGGTGAACTGGTCAGATGCTGGCAATCACCCAGCAGGAATACCGCATCAGCCTGCAAGCCTTTGGCGCTGTGATAGGTGAGCTGTTTCAGCCGCCGAGCCTCATAGGGCAAACTCGAATCCACATTAAGTAATGGCTGAATATGCTTTTCAATCAATAACTTATCGCTGCTTTTTCGATACAGCATCAGGATTGAATCGCCCCGCCGGTAATGCTCGGCCAAGCGCTGACCCAATGCTTCATCATCCCGTTCAAGCACATTGACCGGGTGAAGCGGCTTGGGCTCACCACTGGCCTTGGCTTTCTTGCCTGCGATTGCCGGCGCTGCACGGACAACGTGTTCGGCGGCGTCGATGATGTGCTGATGGCTGCGATAGTTGTCACTGAGCATCACCCGCGTGGTGCTCGGCGAGGGAAACTCCTTGTTGAACTCCATGAAGTAGCTCGGTGAGCTGCCGCGCCAACCGTAAATCGATTGCCAGTCATCGCCAACACACAACAGCGACGAACGCTGCGCCCCTCGCCCGACGTGCATGGCCGGACCACGGCTGCGGATTTCATTAAGGCTGGCACGAATCCACGAAACGATCTGCGGCGATACGTCCTGGAATTCGTCGATCATCAAATGCGCCATCGGTCGCAGCAGATCGTCGCTGAGCAACTTGAGGTTTTCCGGCGAGTGCTCGCTGAACAACGCGAACATGCGGTTGTAGGTCATCACTGGCGGTTTCTGATCCAGCAGGTGATCTTCGAATGCGCGCCAGAACAGGCTCAAAGCCTCGAAGAAAAAGCGATCGGGATCGTCCTTGGCGAAGCTCATCCGACTGACCGCGTCCGGCACATCCAGGCCGAGGTTTTCGATGAAGCCCGCTGCGGCGACAAAACAGTCCAGCAATGGCGCGGATGCCAGCTCGCCTTTGACCTTGTAATCAAAGCCGGGACCGGCACTGGCATCGCCGGCCAATGTCGCAAGAACGCGTTTTGACGACTCATAACTATCCAGCCATATCAAAGGCTTACGGCAGAAAGCTTGAAACAGGGTACGCTTGACCGCCCATTCTGCACGGATACTCAACTTGGCGTTGGGCCGAGTCAGCTGGGCGTTTTCCTTGGGATCAAAGCCGAGTACCACCCAGGCATCGAGGCTGGGAATATAGCCATGAGCGTGGAACTTCGAGCCATTGATTTCGAAGGCCTGCCGATTCGGCTCGATGCCCTTGATGGGCCATGCGCCTGCACGAAACCATAAATCTTCAATCACATCGCAGAGTTCTTCATCGCGCTTGGCCGCCAGTTCGGTAACCGCCATGCGTTTCTGCACATCAGGGTGATCGCGCTCCAGTTCCTTCAACTGTAATCCGGCACGGGAAAGCGGCTGGATCAACTCGCGGAAACGCTCGTCTTCTTTGAACAGGCGGTGATAGCAGGCATTGAGTTGCTGCCGCTGCGCGTCGTTGATGCGCAGGTCAAACGGATTGCTGTCGACTTCCTCTGCGTCGCTTTGCGGGCGATCATTGAGGTTTTCGAAGGCGTGCAAACGCTCGAAGCCCGGCAGGCTGCGCACCATCGGCAGGATGCGTGAGTGAAAGGTTCTAACCAGCTCGCGGGCCTGCTTGAGGTTCACCGGCTGGCCCCACAACGTGAAGATTTCGATGAGTTTGTTGATGAAGTCCTTGCGCGATTCGCGGGTGAAGGTCACCACGGTCATCGAATCCATCTCAAAACCCAGATAATGGCTGAGCAACAGAATGCGCAGCACCAGCGTGGTCGACTTGCCGGCGCCGGCACCGGCGACCACCGAGGTGGACGGCGTATCGCTGAAGATCATCTTCCACTGCGCAGCGCTGGGCTGGGCGTGGGCCGGGAGCAAACGGGCGACATCAGCCTTGATGCGCTTCTTCAGCTCCGCCGTCAGCGGCAGGCGCCAGTCATCGAACAGGTTGTTATCGACGCCGGGTGGGCGATGCTCGGTGTTGCGGCTGTCGCGAATCAGCAGCACCTGACGGCCTTCCTCCAATCCCTCAAGCTTGCCCTCCTTGAAACCGTATTCGACACCAGCGGTGTGGCCACTGCGGAATCCGTCGGCTTGCCCGTGCAGCCACGATGCCCGGTGCTGGGCGCGCAGTTTTGTCAGGCCGTGACCAAAGAATCGCGCGGCCAGACGCTTGAACCAGGGCATCTCGGCCAGTGGACGAAGTTCGGGAGGAAGATCGGGGGTGTGGTGCGCCACGCTGACGGACTCCAGGGTGTGAGGCTTTGGCGGCTATGGTGTCTGGATTTGCCGTCCAGTTCTAGCGAAATGCTTACAGGTCATCGGTTTAGGCGACGAATTGAAAGTCGGATGAGACCATTTCGAGGCATATTCCCATCAAATAATCTGATCATGATGCGGCAGTTTTTGCGCTTTTTATCGATGATTGGCTGATAGATGATCGTCGTCATCAACCACGGGGTCCGCCCCCTGACGACCCTTATTAGGAGACGATCATGCTTGAACTCAGACCCTTCAGTTCGCTGGGCGGCGCCCATCATGGCTGGCTGGACGCGCATCACCACTTTTCCTTTGCCGAATACTACGATCCGCAGCGGATGAGCTGGGGCAACCTGCGCGTGTGGAACGATGACATCATCGCCGCAGGCACCGGTTTCCCGCAGCATCCGCACCGCGACATGGAAATCATCACTTACGTGCGTGAAGGTGCCATCACGCACCAGGACAATCTGGGCAACAAGGGCCGCACCGAAGCCGGTGATGTACAAGTGATGAGCGCCGGTACCGGCATCGCCCACAGCGAGTACAACCTCGAAGACAAGGAAACCAAGATCTTCCAGATCTGGATTCTGCCGACCGAAACCGGTGCGCCGCCGTCGTGGGGAGCCAAGCCGTTTCCCAAAGGCGAGCGCGAAGGTTTTGTCACATTGGCCAGCGGCAAGGACGGCGACGATGAGAGCCTGCACATTCGCGCCAATGCACGCCTGGTGGCGGCAAACATCAAGGCCGGTGAAACAGCCGAATACCGTTTGGACGAGGGACGTCGCGCCTATCTGGTTCCGGCCACTGGCGTGATCGAGGTCAATGGCTTGCGTGCCCAAGCGCGTGACGGTGTGGCGGTGGCCCACGAGCAAGTGCTGACAGTCACGGCGATCGAGGACAGCGAAATCGTACTGGTCGACCTGGCTTGATCTGCAGGCAATAAAAAAGGGCAACCATTACGGTTGCCCTTTCTTATGTGCGCATCACTTAGTGGAAATAGCGCCATCCACCAACGTCTGCGCTTCGGCCACCAGTTGCTTGAGGTGGTCATCGCCGATAAAGCTTTCGGCGTAGATCTTGTAGATGTCTTCAGTGCCCGAAGGACGCGCGGCAAACCAGCCGTTCTCGGTCATGACTTTCAGACCACCAATCGCCTGATCGTTGCCCGGTGCATGGCTGAGGATGCTCTGGATTTTCTCGCCTGCCAGCTCAGTCGAGGTGACCTGCTCCGGCGACAGCTTGCTCAGCAGCGCCTTCTGCTCCGGGTTGGCCTTGGCGTCGACACGCACCGAGAACGGTTCGCCCAGTTCCTCGGTCAGTGCGCGGTAGGCCTGACTCGGATCGCGGCCGGTGCGCGCCGTCATTTCGGCGGCGAGCAAGGCTGGAATCAGCCCGTCCTTGTCAGTGCTCCAAACGCCGCCATCCTTGCGCAGGAACGAGGCGCCAGCGCTTTCTTCACCGCCAAAACCCAGCGAGCCATCGAACAGACCGTCGGCGAACCATTTGAAACCGACCGGCACTTCGTACAGGCGACGGCCCAGACGCTTGGCCACGCGGTCGATCAGGCCGCTGCTGACCACGGTTTTGCCCACGGCGGCATCAGCGCGCCATTGCGGACGATTCTGGAACAGATAATCGATCGCCACCGCCAGATAATTGTTCGGTGCGAGCAGGCCGCCGGACGGCGTAACGATACCGTGTCGGTCGTGATCCGGGTCACAGGCGAACGCCACGTCAAAACGTTCTTTCAGGCCGATCAGACCCTGCATCGCGTGGCTGGACGATGGGTCCATGCGGATCTGCCCGTCCCAGTCGACGGTCATGAAGCGGAATGTTGAATCGACCTGTTTATTCACCACTTCCAGGTCAAGACGGTAGTGCTCGGCAATGGCCGACCAGTAGCGCACCCCTGCTCCGCCCAGCGGATCGACACCCAAACGCAGCTTGGCGTCGCGGATCGCATCGAAATCGATGACGTTGATCAGGTCGGCAACGTAGGTGTTCACATAATCGTGGCGATGGGTCGTGCTGGCCTTGAGCGCTTGCTCGTAGCTGATGCGTTTGACCCCGGCCAGTTTGTTCGCCAGCAGTTCGTTGGCCTTGGCTTCGATCCACTTGGTGATGTGGGTATCGGCCGGGCCACCGTTGGTCGGGTTGTATTTGTAGCCACCGCTTTGTGGCGGGTTGTGCGACGGCGTGATGACGATACCGTCAGCCAGGCCGGAAGTGCGGCCGCGGTTGTAGCAGAGAATGGCGTGGGAAATCGCCGGGGTCGGCGTGTACTCATCGCCTTCGGCGATCATCACGGTGACGCCGTTGGCGGCGAGGACTTCCAGTGCGCTGGCACCGGCCGGGGTCGACAATGCATGGGTGTCGATGCCGACAAACAGCGGGCCGGTGATGCCCTGGGCTTCGCGATACAGGCAGATCGCCTGGCTGATGGCCAGAACGTGCCATTCGTTGAAGCTCAAATCGAAGGAGCTGCCGCGGTGGCCGGAGGTGCCGAACGCCACTCGCTGGGTAGAAATCGATGCATCAGGCTGGCCGGTGTAATAGGCCGTAACCAGTCGCGGGATGTCGACCAACAGTTCTGCCGGTGCCGGTTTGCCCGCAAAAGGACTGAGTGTCATGCAAAAACCTCTGAAATCGGAGTGGTTCAGGAAATGCTGCGCAGTTTACTGGCAGTTTGACCACTGTGCGACGGGATGTATCCGAAACACTTCCGATGTTTTTTAACGTTATCGAGCGCCAGACAGGCGCAAGGCGTCGCCGAGCAAACCGACGACACCCGGTAAATCCCGCTCGCCGTGATTCAGCGCGCTCAACCGCAGGTGATCGGCATGCAAGCCGTGCAGACTGAACAGCTCGCCCGGCGCCACGATGATTTGTTGTTTGAGCAGTCGCTGGAAGACATTTGCCATATCGACCGCTCGCACCGAACGCACCCACACCGTCGCCCCGCCCTGTGGCTCGACAATCTGCAGCGCATCGCCCAACCGTTCACGCAACACATGGATCAACAAGGAACGGCGCTCGCGGAGCATACGTCGCAGCACCAAGAGATGCTGATCGAGCCGCCCCCCGCTCAACAGCCTGGCAATCGCTTTCTGTCGAATAGGCGACAGGCGAAACGCGCGGAACAGGAAATGCCGTTGCAACTCGTTGCGCCAATGCCGCGATAGAACGAAGCCGAATGGCGCTTCCGCACCAATGAATTTCTCGAAGCTGGAAAACACCAGCAAGCGATCCGGATCCAGCCAGTTACGTAACCTTTGCGAATCGGTGCGCTCATCAAGCTCGCTGTAGCAGTCGTTTTCCAGCACCCAGATGCCATATCGCTCGAGCATCTTCGCGATCGCCTGCTGATGCGCCTGGCTAAAACCGCAGCCCTGGGGCAGGCTCAACACCGAAGACAGAACGACCAGACGGACCGGCTCGTGCCTGAGCAACATTTCCAGTGCCCGCAGATCAACCTCGCCCTCGGCCAGCGAAGGCCACTCGATCACACGCACGTCGCACGACTCGAGCAGACGCAAGATCACCCAGTCACAGGGAGATTCAACAACGACGACGGCTTCACGCAATTCGAGCACCGAAATCAGAATTTCCAGAACTCCGCGCAGATCAGCACCAATATAAACATCATCGGCATGCCAATAATGCGCCGTCGAACAGGTGTACCGCGCTGCCAGGGCAACCCGAAGTTCCAGTTCCCCGCAAGGCTGCACGAGGGTCTGAGGCTGGCGAGGGTATTGGCGCAAGAGTTCACGCTCCAACGTCATCAAAGGACTGTCCAGCGGTTGTAACGACGCCGGTTCGTCAGCGCTTAAAACACACATGCCGGGGCGTCTCGCGTTAACGTAAACAGTCTCCAGCAGATCACTGCCATCATCGGGCACGTCCAGGCTGAATAGCGCTTGAGCGTAATAACCTGATTTGGCTATGGAATAGACCCGGCCTTCTTTTTCGAGCAACGCATAAGCGTATTGCACAGTCGAGATCGACACATTCAGCCGGTCGGCCAGTTGGCGTAACGAGGGCATGCGTACTGCTGCATGCCCAGCGGCATCGTCAATCAGCGTTGTCAGATACCGATAAACCGACTGGTAAACAAAATCATGTTCCCGTGCGCCCTTCACAACCTCGATTCCAGGGGATTTCGGCCCGACCTTTGTCTCACCGTCAGCGTTCCGTCGACCGCTCGACGTGTGACACGGCGCCCACCTCGCAGGCTTCCAGGTCGTCAGAGGCGAATTCGGTCGGCGAGCACAACTGAACAGGCCCCATCGCATAGAGACGGGTGATCAGCCTGACGGGCAACCCACTGACTTCGGTCATCCATTTCAACACCTGCTCGGGAGCATGCAAGCCCTGCATGGCCCGGTGCAGATCTGGCATCGCGACCAGCATGCCTGGATGACAATTACGCAAAAACCTTTCAAGACCTTTGCCGCCGTCGATAAACGGTGCGAATAACAGGCAGACCAACTGAGTTTCGTTCAAGCCGAAACCATTGAGCAGGTAATCATCTGCCAGTATTCGCAGTTGCTCTGGCCCGCCGACATTTTCAAAACTGCACATCAAGTGTTCGCAGACGGGCTCCGCCGCTTGTTTTTGGCGCAGGTCGGCCAGGGTATTGCGGGCGTAGTCGTCGACTCCCGCTTGATACGCTCTCCCCTCGATGAATTGCGCGTACAAGCCTCTTACATGGGCTGAAATCAGCGGATCGGCAAATAACGCTTCGCCCTGATACAGCGCGAGATCATCCGGTTCAAACCCAAGAAATTCGCCCAATAACGGCCAGCGATCCTCCAGCTTGCCAACCATCATGTCGTTGATGTCGATAAAACTGGTGCGACGGCAGGCTTCGAATTCACCCTCAGGGCGCCAGACGGTGCGCTCATCATCTGAACGTAGCTCGCGATAGAAATCGTCACCAAGCCCGTCGAGCAATGGAAAAAGCGCTTCGAATCCGCTCTGAACCAGCCCGGGGCCTGCAATCGCCACTCTCTGCATCGCACGGTTCAGGCCCTCGAGGAAATGCCGCTGACTGCTTCTGGTTTCAGTGCTGATCATGGCGTCGACGCCATTATTCCAGCGGGCGATCTGGCTGTAGTACTCGGCAGTGGCCAGGTAAGCGTCATCCCACAATTCGGGGGTCTCAATCCAGGTACGGCAGTGCCCTACGAGCAGCAGATTGACCCGGCTGGCTTCATGACCGTCGTTGCTGACGGCCGTGCGATGGTCGAATGGCAACACCTCGCGGTTATCCACCATCAGCAACTCGACCCGGGGGTCGTCATAGAGAAACAGTGCGCTGAAGCTGCGATGCAGGTTTTGCAGGTTGCCTGGGCTGTCACCGTTCCAGCGCAGGGTAGCAACGCGCAGCTGGAATGTAGCAGGGGCGCGACTGGCAATGGTCAACTGCGCTGCACGAAGCAAAGCCAGGGTGTAGCAGCTGTCACGCGAGCCAGACTGATGCACAAGCACCTTGAACTGTCCGACGTTGTCCATTCCGCCGGCCGCCACGACCAGGCGCTGGATCAGTAACTGCAAGGCTGTGCGCTCGGCGCGGGAAAAGAAACTCAGCAAACGCTGCAAAACTTGCTGATAGACATAATTCATTGCCTGATCGTGGATCGTGCTCATCGGTATTTACCCGGTATAGAAAATTTCATGCCGCATGCACTGGACAGTGTGCGCCCGACAAATTGGATCAATAAGTAATAGACGCTGAAATGCTAACACTTACAAAGTTGTAGCTATTTGAAACACTTGACCTGCGAAAAAACCGTTTGCGGTCAAGCTAATTTCCTAACACGTTGTTTTTGGGTGCATTTTTCTAGCGACAACTAATCTGAGGAAACTTCCCACAACGTCCCACGAAGATTCATTACAAGAAAAACAGAAGCAACTTCGGAATCGCCCTACAGCAATTAAACAGAAATTGACGAAGCCAAGCGGGCTAGCCGTTTGATATTGCCGAAGACAAATTGAATGCACAGGCATAGCTCATTCCTTGAGATGAAAGTAATCATTCAATTATCAGCAGTTGGAATACGATTGGAAGATACAGATATAGAGCAAAAACCAGTTCAGTTGCTGAAGTGGTCAAGCGCGCGATAGCAGGAAAGGTTTACAGACTGGACAGAAATAAACAAAAAGAGTCCGTGAGGCCACGGACTCTGATGGCCGGATTTACGCTGGCTCAACTTGCAAGGCTACCCGCTCGCGGCACGGGCATTCGTCCATGTAGCGATGCGCTTCGACGAACTCGTTGAACGGAAATACTCGGGTCTTCAACGGCAGCAACACACGGTCGGCCGTCAACTGGTTGATGTCACGCAAGGCACGTTGCAGAGCGACATGGTCCTGAACAATGCCCAACTCCGGTTTGCCGGTGAAGTTACCAATGCAGTGGACGAAGAACTGGATGTTCTTCTGAAACGCTGCACACGCCGGGAACGGTGTCTGGTTACCGCCCTGCAAACCATACAGAACCAGACTGCCGCGTGGCGCCAGTACATCGCCGAGCAAGGACATCTGCGGGCCGCCCAGACCATCGAAAACCACATCGACGCCGCGGTTATCGGTGATCTTGTTGATGCGCATCAACAGGTCTTCTTCTTCGGTGACGATGACTTTTTCCGCGCCCAGGGACAGCAGGTACTCACGCTCCTCCGCCGATTTGGTCGCCGCGATCACTCGCACACCCAGCGCTTTGCCCAACTGGACAAACGACGGACCGGCGCAGTGGCTGGCATCAGTCACCAGCGCAAATTGCCCGGGTTTGACCCGCGCCAGATCGGCATAGGCAAAGTAGGCGATCAGCAGCGGCGTGTAATGCACGCTGGCTTCGATCGGGCTGAGCACGTCGGGGTAGCGGGTCAGCGCCGTGCGGGGCAGAACGATCGCCTCACCGTACACGGGGTAATCGTTCGGGCTTTCAGCCGGAAAACTGGCCACTTTGTCGCCGACGGACAGGTCATCTACGTCAGCGCCCACCGCCGTGACGACGCCGGCCATTTCGTGACCGAGGCCCGAAGGCAGACGTGCCTGGGACGACGCCAGATTCTGGCGCCACAGGGTGTCGTACCAACTGATGCCGATTGCCTCGACACGCACCTGCACTTCGCCAGGACCTGGCTGAGCAGCCGCATGCTCTTCGCATTTGAGCACCTCGGCCGGACCAAACTTGTGAAAACGGATCGTGCGGGACATCGCAAACCTCGTCAAAGTAACCTCTAATGCCATGAACTCTATCTGGGCTTTCGACCCAAGACCATCAGTGGCTATTAATAGTCGACATGCCTGTCATTGATTCCGCATCAAGGGCGGCATTGGCAAAATCCATGAAAAAAGGCCTGCCACCGTCGCAGTAAAGCTGAATTTTCCGGTGCAGAGTACCAGCCTTTCCCCGTAAGATTCATGCCGGCCATTGTTCTCATATGGTCGCCCTCGTCAAGTTTGATGACTCTGCCAGGACTCCAGATGAATCGTAATGACCTGCGTCGTGTCGACCTGAACCTGCTGATCGTGTTCGAAACATTGATGCACGAACGCAGTGTGACTCGGGCCGCGGAAAAATTGTTCCTCGGCCAACCGGCTATCAGTGCGGCGCTGTCGCGTCTGCGCAGCCTGTTTGACGATCCACTATTTGTCCGCACCGGCCGCAGCATGGAGCCGTCTGCCCGCGCGGTGGAAATCTTCGCCCTGCTCTCGCCCGCCCTTGATTCGATCTCTACAGCGGTCAGTCGTGCCGCCGACTTCGATCCGGCCACCAGCACGTCGGTATTCCGCATTGGTTTGTCCGACGACGTCGAATTCGCCCTGCTGCCGATGCTGCTCAAGCGCCTGCGCGCCGAAGCACCGGGCATCGTCCTCGTGGTGCGGCGGGTCAATTACATATTGATGCCGGGCCTGCTGGCCTCCGGCGAGATTTCGATCGGCGTCAGCTACACCACCGACCTGCCGGCCAACGCCAAACGCAAGGTCCTGCGCCGCAGCGCACCGAAGCTGCTGCGCGCCGACACCGTGCCGGGGCCGCTGAGCCTGGACGACTACTGCGCGCGACCGCACGCGCTGGTGTCGTTTGCTGGCGATCTCAGTGGTTTCGTCGACGAAGAACTGGAAAAACTCGGACGCAAACGCCACGTCGTGCTGGCGGTACCGCAGTTCAACGGATTAGGCACGCTGCTCGCAGGCACCGATATCGTCGCGACCGTGCCGGATTACACGGCGGACGCACTGACAGCGGCTGGCGGCCTGCGTGCTGAAGACCCGCCGCTGCCGACGCGTACGTTTGAATTGCATATGGCCTGGCGCGGATCGCAGGACAACGACCCGGGAGAGCGGTGGTTGAGGTCGCGGATTCAGATGTTTTTTGGCGACCCTGACAGCCTGTAGCAACTACTTGCCACCCGTCACATCCAGAAAAGTCCCGGTTACAAACGAAGCCTCCGCGCTGGCCAGCCACAAGATGGCCCGCGCCACCTCTTCCGGCTGACCGCCCCGCCCCATCGGGATCGAGTCCTTCACGCGATCCACCCGTCCCGGTTCGCCGCCGCTGGCGTGCATGTCGGTATAGATGTGCCCCGGGCGAATGCAGTTGACTCGAATCCCTTCTCGCGCGACTTCCTTGGCGAAGCCGATGGTGAAGGTTTCCAGCGCGCCTTTCGATGCTGCGTAGTCGACGTATTCATTCGGGCTGCCCAAGCGCGCCGAGGCGGACGAAATATTGATCACCACGCCACCCGTTCCGCCGTGGCGCAGTGCCATGCGCTTCACCGCCTGCTGCGCACACAGGATTGGCCCAAGGGCATTGACCGCGAAGATGCGCTGCATGCGTTCGAAACCCAGGTCTTCGATGCGGGACTGTTTCGCCAGCACGCCAGCGTTATTGACCAGCACGTCGATCCGCCCGAATGAATGATCAATGGCCGAGAACAGCGCAGCAACCTGCTCGGGGTCAGCGCTATCGGCGCGCACCGCCAGCGCCTTGCGCCCCAATGCTTCGACATCGGCCACCACCGCCAGCGCGGCGGACTCGTTAGCGACGTAGCTGATGGCAACGTCGTAGCCTTGTGCTGCGGCGAGTCGGGCGGTGGCGGCGCCGACTCCGCGACTGCCGCCGGTGATCAGAATCAGCGGGGTTTGCGAAACGTTATCCATGCGACGTTCTCCTGAGCAGTTGGTCTGTGTCAGCCGATGATGATGGCGCCGCTGGCGATGACCACGCATGCCAGCATCCTGCGGACGGTGAGCTTTTCACCGAGGAACAAATAGCCGAGCAACGCCGCAAACAACACGCTGGTTTCGCGCAGGGCCGACACCGCGCCCAGTGGCGCTTCGTTCATGGCGTAGATAACGATTGCGTAGGCCAGTAACGAGACCAGTCCGCCGACCACAGCGGTCAGCATGCCGGGCCGTACGGAAAACAGACTGCGAGCATCGCGCAGGCCGATATACACCAGCGGCATCAGCACGCCCCACAGGGCGCTCATCCAAACGGTATAAGCCAGCGGCGCCCCCGACAGCCTGGCGCCAATGCCATCGACCACGCTGTAGGCGGCAATGAAGCAACCAGTGCCCAGCGCATATGGCAGGCTCGGCACCGACAGGCTGCGTCCGCGAAAGGCCAGGGACATGATCCCGCCCGACACAAGGCCAATGCCGAGCAATTCGCCGGGAGTAATGGTTTCGCCGGCGAACAGCGCGGCGCCGAGGGTGATCAGCGCCGGTGACGAGCCGCGCGAAATCGGATAGATCTGCCCAAGGTCACCGACCCGATAGCTGCGCACCAGAAACAGGTTGTAGCCGACATGCAGCAGTGCCGACAGCAGCGCGTAACCCCAGCTCTCAGGTGCCGGCGGGCTCAAGAAAAGTGCGGCGACGGCGCAGACGATGGCAATGGCCACGCACATCATGGTCATCGACCAGAGTCGATCAGCGCCGCCGCGCAGCAGCGCGTTCCAGCTGGCGTGCAGGAGCGCGGCGAACAGAACGAGAAGTACGAGATGGATTGGCATGCGGCATTCTAGGCATCACTGGCATTGGCATTACAGCGAAGTTTCCTCATTGAAGCATGAGCAAAAGCTCATGCCTCAGCGCTGGGCGCTCTGCGCCTTCAACGCCTCACCAAGCAACCATTCACGAAATCTGAGGATGTGCGGCTGTGCTTCAATGCCTTTGGGGCAGACGAAGTAGTAGGCCAGCGGCGAAGCGAACGGTACATCGAACAGCCTCACCAGGCGGCCGTCGCCGATTTCATTCTCGACATGCCCGCTGCGCACCAGAGCCACGCCCTGACCGAGCAGTGCAGCTTCGACCGTCATGTTGGTGTCGCCAAACCTGACGCTTTCGCGCAGCGGCGAAAATGCGAGACCGATGGATTGAAACCACACCTCCCATTTCGGCACCAGTTCGGCACCATCGCGAGTCAGCAATGGCATCTGCAGCAACTCTGCCGGACTGCCGGGCATGCCGACGCGCTGCAGCAGTTCGGGGCTGGCCACGGGAAACACCTGCTCACCAAAAAGGAACTCCGAATACAGACCGGGATAATTGCCCTTGCCCAAACGGATTGCGACGTCGGCTTCGCCGTTGGCGAAGTGAATGATCTTGTCCGTGGTGTCCAGCGACACCAAGAGTTCCGGATGCTGGCGTGACAGGCTCGGCAAGCGTGGCAGTAGCCACTTCAACGCGAATGAATAGGTAGTGCTGACAGTCAGGCGAACCCTGTCCTTTTGCTCACGCAGATCCTCCAACGTTGCTTGAAGGCTGATGACAAATTCGCGCACGATCGGCGCCAGCGTCGCCCCCGCCGCAGTGAGGCGTAACGCTTTGCCGCGCTCGAACAGTTGCAAGCCCCAAAGTTCTTCCAGGTGCCGAAGCTGATGACTGACGGCGCTCTGGGTCACATGCAACTCTTGAGCGGCAGCGGTGAACGTCGGGTGCCGGGTGGCCACTTCAAAAGCACGCAGGGTCGCAGTCGGAGGCAGGTCGCGCATAGATAAAAGTTCCGGCGGAGGCAGAAGGTGACAGCATGAATATCAGCTCATGTTAGAGCGAAATGCTTTCGGATGCTTCTTGCCCAAGTGGATTTGGTGACGATCTGGTTTGGCTTCAGTTGCAGACCCACAAACCGAATGCCGAGAGCCGATGACAAACCGTATGGTAACGATTAGATTACCGCCGCCCCGCCAATGGAGAGTCGGGCATTCAGTCTCTCTGCTTTCGTTGGCGGCGACGTCTGCACCAACGAAACACCCGGGGCGTATCTGTCCCGTCTTTCGACTGACCATTTTTTAGGGAAAAAAACATGAGCCTGGTTTTCTGCCGTGGTTGCGCCAAGGAAATAAGTACACTGGCATTGGCATGCCCCCAGTGCGGCGCACCTCAAGCGCCACTGCATTCAATTGCCAGTGGCCCCGTTATGGCAAGCGGCAACCCGTACGTGGAAGCACTGAAGAAATATGCGGTGTTCAACGGGCGCGCCACGCGCCGTGAATACTGGATGTTCTTTCTGATCAACATGGGCATCGCCATTGCCATCAGCGTGGTGGACGGCATTCTCAAAACCGGTGGTGTCCTGCAAAGCCTGTACAACCTGGCAATGCTGTTGCCGAGTCTTGCGGTCGGTGTACGACGCATGCACGACACTGACCGCAGCGGCTGGTGGATTCTGCTGCCAATCGTCAACATCGTGTTCCTGGCACAAGACAGCCAACCCGGCCCCAATCGGTTCGGTGCCAATCGCAAGGGCTTCAACTGATCAACAGCCGCAATCGCGGATCGAAACGGCCTCATGGCCGTTTCTTTATTTATGACTCCCCTCTCGCCAGCGCCTTGCTTGATCATTGCTCGTCACGCAAGACAGATTTGCAAGAAAACACATTGTTAGCCCCCTAACGAAAGGTGCATGCTAGAGGGCTGCCTCGGTTCTTATATCATTCCGAATGATAGTTACCTTTGCTTCATTCGATTCGTGCCATCACACCCGCGCCGAGCATCATCCGCCCATCTTCAATACTTCGGCGGATTGCATCCATGGAACAATCACTCAAACATTTGCGCTTCCCGTTGGCCATGCTGGCCGTACTGGTGATGAGCGCCTGCGGCAAAGCTCCGGAGACTGCCGGTGCCCCGCCCGCTGCCAAAGTCAGTGTGGCCAAGGTGCTGGAACAACCGGTCAACGAGTGGGACGAATTTACCGGGCGCCTTGAAGCGCCGGAAACCGTTGAAATCCGGCCACGGGTTTCGGGCCAGATCGATCAGGTCGCCTTCACTGAAGGCGCGCTGGTCAAGAAAGGCGACCTGCTGTTCCAGATCGATCCGCGTCCATTCCAGGCCGAGGTACGCCGCCTCGAAGCCTTGGTCGCCCAAGCCCGCGCTACCGCCACTCGCAGTGAAAACGAAGCCGCTCGCGGCGAACGTCTGCGTACCAGCAATGCCATTTCCGCTGAACTGGCCGACTCGCGCACCAGCGCTGCTCAGGAGGCCCGCGCTGCCGTCGGTGCTCTGCAGGCACAACTGGACCTGGCCAAACTGAACCTGAGTTTCACCCGCGTCACCGCACCGATCAGCGGCCGCGTCAGCCGCGCCGAAATCACTGCCGGCAACCTGGTGACCGCCGACACCACCGCGCTGACCAGCGTCGTCTCCACCGACAAGGTCTACGCCTACTTCGACGCCGATGAACGCGTGTTCCTCAAATACACCCAGCTGGCCCGCAATGGTCAGCGTGGCGCCACCACGCCGGTGTACATGGGCCTGTCCAACGAGGACGGCAACCCGCACCTGGGCCAGATGAACTTCGTCGACAACCAGGTCAACCCGAAAACCGGCACCATCCGTGGCCGCGCAGTCTTCGACAACGCTGACGGCACCTACACCCCGGGGCTTTACGCTCGCTTGAAGTTGGTCGGCAGCGGCACCTACAACGCCATGCTGATCAATGACGAAGCTGTCGGCACCGACCTGGGCAAGAAGTTCGTGCTGGTAATGGATGGCGACAACAAGACTGCCTACCGCGCCGTTGAACTCGGTCCGAAGATCGAAGGCCTGCGCATCGTGCGCAACGGTCTGAACAAGGACGACACGATCATCGTCAAGGGTCTGCAACGGGTTCGTCCTGGCTCACCGGTCACCCCTGAAGTGATTCCGATGGCCAGCGAGCAGACCCTCGCCGCCCTCGCTCAACAACGTCAAGCGCTGGAAGCCAGCAACCTGCCCAAAGTTGCCCCTGCCAAGGGCGCATCGGGTTCGGCTGCGAAGCTGGCTGCTACGACCCCACGCGGTTAAGGGACGACAACTCCGATGAATTTTTCCCAATTCTTCATTTCCCGGCCGATCTTCGCAGCGGTGCTGTCGCTGTTGATCCTGATCGCCGGTGCGATCTCGCTGTTCCAGTTGCCGATCAGCGAATACCCGGAAGTCGTGCCACCGACCGTGGTCGTGCGTGCCAACTTCCCGGGCGCCAACCCCAAAGTCATCGGTGAAACCGTGGCCGCTCCTCTGGAGCAGGCGATCACCGGCGTCGAGAACATGCTGTACATGTCCTCGCAATCGACCGCTGACGGCAAGATCACCCTGACCATCACTTTCGCCCTGGGCACTGACCTGGACAACGCGCAGGTGCAGGTACAGAACCGGGTGACCCGAACCGAGCCGAAACTTCCAGAAGAAGTGACGCGTATCGGTATCACCGTCGACAAGGCTTCGCCCGACCTGACCATGGTTGTGCACTTGACCTCACCGGACAAGCGCTACGACATGCTCTACCTGTCCAACTACGCGATCCTCAACATCAAGGATGAGCTCGCTCGCCTCGGTGGTGTCGGTGACGTGCAGTTGTTCGGTATGGGCGACTACTCGTTGCGTGTCTGGCTTGACCCGAACAAGACCGCTTCGCGCAATCTGACCGCGACCGATGTGGTCACCGCGATTCGCGAGCAGAACCGTCAGGTCGCCGCCGGCCAATTGGGCGCTCCTCCTGCGCCGACCGCGCAAAGTTTCCAGCTATCGGTCAACACTCAGGGCCGTCTGGTTTCCGAAGAAGAGTTCGAGAACATCGTCATTCGCGCTGGCGACGACGGTGAGATCACTCGCCTGAAAGACATCGCGCGCATCGAACTGGGTTCCAGCCAGTACGCCTTGCGCTCGCTGCTGAACAATCAGCCAGCGGTGGCGATTCCGATCTTCCAGCGTCCAGGCTCCAACGCCATCGACATTTCCAACGAAGTGCGCGGCAAGATGGAAGAGCTGAAGAAAGGCTTCCCGCAGGGCATGGACTACAGCATCGTGTATGACCCGACGATCTTCGTCCGTGGCTCGATCGAGGCAGTGGTTCACACCTTGTTCGAAGCGCTGATCCTCGTGGTGCTGGTGGTGATCCTGTTCCTGCAGACCTGGCGCGCCTCGATCATTCCTTTGGTGGCGGTGCCGGTATCGTTGATCGGTACGTTTGCGGTGATGCACCTGTTCGGTTTCTCGCTCAACGCCCTGTCGCTGTTTGGCCTGGTACTGGCCATCGGTATCGTGGTCGACGACGCCATCGTGGTGGTGGAGAACGTCGAACGGAACATAGAACTCGGACTGACGCCGGTCGAAGCGACCAAACGTGCCATGCGTGAAGTGACCGGGCCGATCGTGGCCACGGCACTGGTGCTGTGTGCGGTGTTCATTCCGGCGGCGTTCATTTCCGGCCTGACCGGGCAGTTCTACAAACAGTTCGCACTGACCATCGCGATCTCGACAGTGATCTCGGCATTCAACTCGCTGACTCTGTCGCCAGCGCTGGCTGCTGTGTTGCTGAAAAGCCACGACGCGCCGAAAGACCGCTTCTCGAAAGTGCTCGACAAGATCTTCGGCGGCTGGCTGTTCCGCCCGTTCAACCGTTTCTTCGACCGCGCCAGCCATGGCTACGTTGGTACCGTGCGCCGGGTCATCCGTAGCAGCGGCATCGCCCTGCTCCTGTATGCAGGTCTGATGGTGCTGACCTTCTTCGGTTTCTCCAGCACGCCGACCGGTTTCGTACCCGGCCAGGACAAGCAATACCTGGTGGCCTTCGCGCAATTGCCGGACGCCGCGAGCCTGGATCGCACCGAAGACGTGATCAAGCGCATGTCCGACCTCGCACTGAAACAGCCAGGCGTGGAAAGCGCCGTAGCGTTCCCGGGCCTGTCGATCAACGGCTTCACCAACAGCCCGAACGCCGGCATCGTCTTCGTCACCCTGAAACCGTTCGACGAGCGTAAAGACCCGAGCATGTCCGCCGGCGCGATTGCCGGCGCCTTGAACGGCCAGTACGCGAACATTCAGGAAGCGTACATGGCTATCTTCCCGCCACCGCCGGTACAAGGTCTGGGCACCATTGGTGGTTTCCGCCTGCAAATCGAAGACCGGGGCAACCTCGGCTACGACGAGCTGTACAAAGAAACCATGAACATCATCAACAAAAGCCACAACGTCCCGGAACTGGCCGGCCTGTTCACCAGCTACACCGTGAACGTGCCGCAAGTCGATGCTGCTATCGACCGTGAAAAAGCCAAGACCCACGGCGTGGCCGTCAGCGACATCTTCGACACCCTGCAGATTTACCTGGGTTCGCTGTATGCCAACGACTTCAACCGCTTCGGGCGCACCTATCAGGTCAACGTTCAGGCCGAACAGCAGTTCCGTCTCGAATCCGACCAGATCGGTCAGCTGAAAGTACGCAACAACAAAGGCGAAATGATCCCGCTGGCGACCTTCATCAAGGTCAGCGACACCTCGGGGCCGGACCGCGTGATGCACTACAACGGCTTCATCACCGCTGAAATCAACGGTGCCGCAGCCCCGGGCTACAGCTCTGGCCAGGCCGAAAAAGCCATCGAGAAACTGCTCAAGGAAGAACTTCCGAACGGCATGACCTACGAATGGACCGACCTGACCTACCAGCAGATTTTGTCTGGCAACACCGCGCTGTTCGTGTTCCCGCTTTGCGTACTGCTGGCGTTCCTGGTGCTCGCCGCACAATACGAAAGCTGGAGCCTGCCACTGGCGGTAATCCTGATCGTACCGATGACCCTGCTGTCGGCCATCACCGGTGTGATCATCTCCGGCGGTGACAACAATATCTTCACTCAGATCGGCTTGATCGTACTGGTGGGACTTGCCTGTAAGAACGCGATTCTGATCGTCGAGTTTGCCAAGGACAAACAGGAAGAAGGCCTCGACCCGCTCGCAGCGGTACTGGAAGCTTGCCGCCTGCGTCTGCGGCCGATCCTGATGACCTCCTTCGCGTTCATCATGGGTGTGGTGCCACTGGTGTTCTCCAGCGGTGCCGGTGCCGAGATGCGTCACGCCATGGGTGTGGCGGTGTTCTCCGGGATGCTCGGCGTAACCTTCTTCGGCCTGCTGCTGACGCCCGTGTTTTACGTGCTGATCCGTAACTTTGTCGAACGCGGCGAGCAGCGCAAAGCAGCCAAAGCTCTGAAACTGGAGGCGCAACAATGAGTCTGAAAGTCTTCCTGCCGAGTCTACTGGTGCTGGCCCTCAGCGCCTGCGCCGTCGGCCCCGACTACAAGACCCCAGCCACGGAGGCGGCCAATATTACGACCGCCACCGACGGCGCCGCCGGGCAAAAGAACTTCGACCGTTCGAAATTCGAAGGCATCTGGTGGCAGCAATTCGACGATCCGACCCTGAACCAGTTGGTGAGCCAGTCGCTGCAAGGCAACCGTGAACTGCGCGTGGCGTTCGCCCGCTGGAAAGCCGCTCGAGCGATCCGCGACGACGCCAGCAACGACGCGATGCCGACCATCACCAGCCGCGCCAGCAGCGACTTGGGCAAGGGCCAGATTCCCGGCCAGACCACCGACCGGGTCAATAGCGAACGCTATGACCTCGGCCTGGACATGGCCTGGGAACTCGATCTGTTCGGCCGCATCCAGCGCAATCTGGAAGCCAGCGATGCCGACCAGCAGGCCGCCGAAGCTGATCTGTATCAGCTGCAAGTCACCATGATTGCCGAACTGGTCGACGCCTACGGTCAACTGCGCGGTGCCCAGCTGCGGGAAAAAATCGCCGTGGCCAACCTCAACAACCAGCAGGAATCACGCAAGATCACCATCAGCCTGCGTGACGCCGGTGTCGGCGATCAGCTCGATGTCGAGCGCGCCGATGCGCGTCTGGCCAACGTTGAAGCCACCGTGCCGCAGTTGCAGGCGGAACAGGTGCGGCAGAAGAACCGTATTGCCACCCTGCTCGGTGAGCGCCCGGACAAACTGACCGTCGACCTGAGCCCGAAAGATCTGCCGGCCATCGCCAAGGCGCTTCCGATAGGCGATCCGGGTGAGCTGCTGCAACGTCGTCCGGACATCCTTAGCGCCGAGCGGCAATTGGCCTCGGCCACTGCGCGCATCGGCGTGGCCAAAGCCGACCTGTTCCCCCGGGTCAGCCTCAGCGGCTTCCTCGGTTGGACCGCCGGACGAGGCTCGCAGATCGGTTCCTCGGCGGCCAACGCCTGGGCACTCGGCCCGAGCATCACCTGGGCTGCGTTTGACCTCGGTAGCGTCCGTGCCCGTTTGCGCGGCGCCGATGCTGACGCCGAAGGCGCGCTTGCCAACTACGAGCAACAGGTGCTGCTGGCTCTGGAAGAATCGGAAAACGCCTTCAGCGATTACGGCAAACGTCAGCAACGTTTGATCTCGCTGATTCGTCAGAGCGAGTCGAGTCGCAAGGCTGCCGATCTGGCGGAAATTCGCTACCGCGAAGGCACCACCGACTTCCTCGTCTTGCTCGACGCCCAACGCGAGCGCCTGAATGCCGAAGACAGTCAGGCCCAGGCCGAAGTCGAGTTGTATCGCGGCATTGTCGCGATCTACAAGGCCCTCGGCGGTGGCTGGCAACCGGAGACGGTCGCCAGCAAGTAAAGGTTGTTAAAGAGCTCCTTTGGTTGGCCGCAACCAACCAATTTCTTTGCCCCGCGTATCATTCGGTCGCGGGGTTTTTTTTGCCACTGAATCACCAATCCCGTGTAGGAGCTGTCGAGCGCAACGAGGCTGCGATCCTTGATGGGAATGTAGCCGGGGACGCTCTGCGTCCCAAGATCAAAAGATCGCAGCCTCGTTGCACTCGACAGCTCCTACAGGGGGATCAGGGTTCCAGGACGGTGACGGTGGCGGTTGTCCCGGCGCGCAAGCGATTCTTTCCGGCAAAATCACCGTCGATGCCAATGCGTACCGGCACACGTTGCGCCAGTTTCACCCAGGTGTAACTCGGATTGATGTTGGCCAGCAGTCGACTCCCCGGCGCGTTCTCGCGGTCGGCAATGGCGAAGGCGATGCTTTCTACCGTGCCGCCGAAACGCTCACCGCTCATCAACTGAATGCGCACCCGGTCACCCTCTTCGATTCGCGGCAGCTTGGTTTCTTCGAAATAACCGCTGACGTAAAAAGAATCGCTGTCGACCAAAGCCAGCAGTGCCCCACCCGCCTGCGCATAGTCACCCTGGCGGGTCAGCAGGTTGGTCACGTAACCGCTCACTGGCGATTCGACGCGGGTACGCTGCAAGTCCAGTTCGGCTTGAGTCAGCGCGGCAATCGCCAACTGCACGTTGGCTTCGGCCAGCCCAAGGTTGGCCTGATTGCGCAACAGATCCGCCTGTGCAACCGCCACGTCGGTGCTGGATTTCTCCCACTCCTCCCCGGAAATCGCATAGCCCTGCTTCAAGGTACGTCGGCGGCGCTCCTCGCTCTGGCGCTGTTTGAGCAACGCTTCACTGGCGACGATCGCCGCTTGCGATTGCCCCAGCGAAGCCTTGGACACTTCCACCGAACGCCGGGCATGTTCGACCGCCAGTTGATAGCGCGCCGGATCAATTTCCAGCAATAACTGACCCTTGTCGACATGCTGGTTATCCTGCACCGCCAGTTTGACGATCCGCCCCGAGACATCCGCCGACAGCGTCACCACATCCGCCCTCACCCGGGCATCCCGAGTCCACGGCGCACGGGTGTAATACTCCCAGGCGAACCAGCCGAGGACGATCGCCAGGATCACCACCGCCACGGTCATCATTCGTGCAACTAGTGCTTTCAAGACATCAGGCTCCCATCAACAGAATCAGCGTGGCACAGACACAGGCGTAAAGAGCGCCCTCGAACAGCGCTTCGTGCCAGACCAGCCGCAGCACACCGAGGCGCCGCAGGCACCAGTCCAACAACATGAAAATCGGGATCGCCAGTAACAGTGCCTGGGCAATCGGCGGCAGATAAACCCCGCCAATTTCGAAATCAATGGGCAAGTTGCGGTTCTCCTTGCAGAACTTGAGGTTGCAAATGTTCGCCGTGGCGCTCGAGGAACGACACCACAATCAGCAGCGCCACACGCATGCGAAACACCGACCATAAATGTTCATGACTGGCGGCATGCAGCTCGTCCAGCTCATCTCCGAGTTGATGCAACGTGGCCAGCAGCGCCGGGAGTTGCACATCATCGCGTCCGGCAACCAGGCGACCGGTCTTGCGTAACGCCGATGCCAGGCGCTGGCTGAACGCTTCGGTGAGCAACCCATTGTTCAAGGCCTGCTGCCGCAATTGATGCATCGCCACGCCCAAGGCCACGCATGCCAGACTGATTTCATACAGACGCTGCATGGCGCGATCGTTCGCCGCTGGCAGCAGGCCGAGCATGCTGGTCAGGCGATCGGTCATCCGACTCTCGAAGGCGAATTGTTGTTCATCGGTCGCCGGCATTTTGCTCAGTTGATACACCTGCTCCCGCGCTTCGCTGTACAAGCGCCGAATGCGCAAGTCCGGACGGAACGGAAAGATCAGTGAATAGACGATCAGGGCCAGCATCGCTGCACTGACGTAGGCGCCGGCGAATTCGAACCATTGGATCGCCGTGTTCTGCCCTGTGCCGACGTTCTGCGGTCCGAGCATGAGGAAACTGGACAGGCCAAGGCCCATGCCGATACCGGCGGTAGCCGGACTGGAAATACCCACGGCAATGGCGTACAGCAGCGGCGCCAGCAGCAAGGCGAGCAGCTCGAAATCACTGATCGCCGGCACCAGCATGAATTGATAGAACGCCGACACCACCAGCGCCAGGCCCAAGCCACGGGCATAGCTTTGCGCGGCCATCAGCGGACGCGGGAAAGTCGCCATCAGCGAGCAGAGAATCCCCACCAGAATCATCCCGCCACGCGCGCCATCCCACGCCGTTTCAATCCAGATCAACCCGCTGACCAACAGCGCGGTAAAGGCGCGAATGGCGTTCATCGAGGCCAAAGTAAAATCCAGATGCAGCGGACTGCTCTGGCCGCGGTAGAGGCAACTGGCGGGGCGGCCTTCCTGAATGGCGTCGCTCAGTTCGAGAATCTGCTCCAGTTGCTGCAGTAGCCGCGCCTGCTCCCAGCGTAACGCCCAGGCCAGTGAGCGCAGGGTCGCGCTCATGTTCTCGGTCTGCTGCTCAGCCTTGTACGCCAAGGCTTCGAACTGTTGCTGCAAAGTGACGAAGCGCTGCCGATCCGCGCCAGACAGCGCGCGGCCCTGTTGCGCCAGCTGTTCAAGTAATGCCAGTTCCTCGGCCCGCAGTTGCTGAACCTCCAACGGCAGATCGCCTTCCCAGCGTTCGATGAGCAATTCGCGCTGATGACGCAGCGCGGTGAGCCGCGAAGTGAGCAGCATCAGTTGATTGCCCAGCAGCAATACCAGGTTGTCGGCACTGCGCAAACGTGGCGCATCGAAATACAAATGACGTCGCAAACCTTCCAGCGCGCTGATTTCACCGAGCAGTTGCATCTGCCGACGCTGGAAATCGGCTTCGCTTTCTTCCGTGCGAAGCACTTCGGCGGCGTGGCTGGCCGCCAGTTTGATGACCTGATCGATTTTGGCGAAATAACCCTTTGCCACCGCTTCAGGCCGCGCTGTGAGCAGGCTTACCACGCACACACAGGCAACCGCCAACAGGGTTTCTGTGACGCGGGTGACCGCCAGCAGAAAGGTGCCGTCCTGATCCGGAATCGCGAGCAAGGCCACCACCACTGCGGTGTAGCCACTGAGCACGAAAGCCTGGGAACTGGTGTAGCGCAGCAAGGTGCCGCCCGCCGTGCACAGCGCCAGCCACAACGCCAACGTGGTGATGAACGGCAGCGGCGCCTGAGGAAAAATCGCCATGATCAGCACCGCCACCGCCGCACCCACTGTGGTGCCGATCACTTGTCCGAAACTGCGTGCCAGCGCCATGCCCGCCAATGGCTGGCTGACAATTACCACCGCCATGATCGACCACTTCGGCTGTTCGAGATCGAAGATGAACGCCAGATACAGGGTCAACAGCCCGGCGGCAATGGTCCGCAGGGCAAACAGCAAAACAGCTTGACCGGGATGGATCAAAGCCTTGAAATAGGTGAACAGCGCTGACATGGGCACACTCTTTAAAACGACTTCTGCAAGCGTAGACACTGCCACAAAAGCCTGACGGATTTCACAGTCGACACGTGTCGTAGGACGATTCGCCGGCAAGGGTTTGACTCGTGCGCCAAGCTGACCGAAGCTTGCCGCTCTGCTCAAGTTCGAAGCTTTCGGAAACCCGCATGACTCAGTCCCGCCGTAACCTGCTGATCGGCCTAGGCCTCGTACTGATCCTCGGCGTCGTCTGGCTGTCCTGGCGCAGCAGCACACCGACCATCCCCGATGCTATCAAACACGGCTACAGCGAAGCGCTGAACGCCGCACGCACCGGTGAACCCGGAGCGGCGCGCCAGTTGTACCAGCAATTGGGCCGCCCGGACATCTCGGTCAAGCGCCGGGTCTGGCTGCATGGCGAGCTGCCCAACTACCCCAGCCCGCAGGCGTTGAAACTGGCTGACATCGACTTGCATCACGAAGCGCCGCAAGTGCGCGTCGCAGCGGTCAAAAGCATTGTCGGTCTGGTGCCCGGCGGGCAACGCAGCTTGTTGCTTGGGCCGTTGCTCGACGATGAAGAACAAACTGTCCGTTTTGCCGCGATCAACGCCCTGCTCGGCCTGACCCCGGACGAGCTCGGCCTGTATTTCGCACCGCTACAGCAGGCTATCGACGGCTGGCAACAAACCTTGGAAAGCCAGCCGGAAAGCGCTGTCAACTACGCACAATTGGCACGTCTTTATATCCATAACGCCGAATACAAACAGGCCCAACAGGCGTTGGACAATACGTTGCGCCTGGAACCGGGCAACCTGCCGGCGCTGGTCATGCAGATCGATGTGCTCGACCGCCAGGGCCAGAGCGATGCCGCTCGCCAGTTGCTCGCCCGCCAACTCAAGGCGCAGCCTGATTCGGCCTATCTGCAACATGCCCTCGGCCTGTGGCTGCTGCACCACGGCCAGCGCGAATACGCCCTGCTCGGCCTGTCCAAAGCGGTCGAACTGGAGCCGGACAACAAGGATTATCGCTACGATCTCGCCACTACCCTGCACAGCGCGGAAGAACTGGAGGCAGCGCAGAAACAATTGCAGGAGATCGTTCAGCGCCACCCCGCCGACCGCAAGGCGCGAGTGCTGTTGATCAACTATTGGAAGGAAAGCGGCCAATTGCAGAATGTGCAGATCCTGCTGGCGCAACTGGAGCAGCTCAATCCGGATGACCCGGCCCTGCAACAAGGTCTTTAATCAAGGTACAGCGGGTGCAATCAACCACCTGTCGAAAGAAAAAGCGGAACCGTGAACATGCCCTGAGGTCAAGTTACTCAGGCGGCTCATTTAAGCCAGTCGCCGGTTACCCTAGTCATAAGAGGGCGTTTTTTGACTACATCAAACGAGTTGATCAGTGCGAAAGCTGCCGTCGGCATCGCGGGCCTGGATGACATCCTCGCCGGTGGCCTGTCTCGCGGCCATGTGTTTTTGCTTGAGGGTGAACCCGGGACCGGCAAAACCACGGTAGCTCTGCATTTCCTCCGCGCCGGTGCGCTGGCCGGGGAACGCTGCCTGTACATCACTCTCTCGGAAACCGAGAAAGAACTGCGTCAAGGCGCACTCTCCCATGGCTGGGAGCTGAACGAGAACATCAAGATCTTCGAGCTGACGCCGCCGGAAAGCCTGCTTAACGCCGAACATCAGCAAAGCCTGCTGTACTCTTCGGACCTTGAGCTCGGTGAGGCGACCAAGCAGATTTTCGAAGTGGTCGAACGCTTCAAGCCAACCCGCGTAGTGCTCGACAGTCTCTCGGAAATCCGCCTATTGGCGCAGAGTTCCCTGCGCTATCGTCGGCAGATTCTGGCGATCAAGCACTACTTCGTGCGCTACGACGCCACCGTCCTGCTGCTCGACGACCTGACTACCGAGTCTCTCGACAAAACCGTGCACAGTGTCGCCCATGGCGTGATCCGCCTTGAAGAGCTGACTCCGAGCTACGGCGCCGAGCGTCGTCGCGTACGAGTGGTCAAATATCGCGGGCAGAAATACCGTGGCGGTTTCCACGACTTCACCATCATGGGCGACGGCGTCCACGTTTTCCCACGTCTGGTGGCGGCAGAGCATCGCGGCGACTATGCGCGTCTACAGCTGTCCAGCGGCATCGCGCAAATGGACGCCCTGCTCGGCGGCGGCATCGAGACCGGCTCCAGCACGCTGATCCTCGGCCCGGCCGGTACCGGCAAATCGCTGATCTCGATGATCTTCGCCGCCGCAGCGGTGGCCCGAGGTGAAAAAGCCGCGCTGTTCATTTTCGATGAAGAGCTGGGCCTGCTGTTCGAACGCATGCGTCATCTCGGCATCGACCTGAAAGCCTTACAGGCCACCGGTAATTTGCTGATCGAACAAGTCGACGCCGCCGAATTGTCTCCCGGCGAGTTGTCCCATCGCGTGCGGCGTTGCGTCGATGAGCTGGGTATCAAAACCGTGGTGATTGACAGCATTAACGGCTATCAAGCGGCGATGCCGGAAGAAAACGCGCTGGTGCTGCACATGCATGAACTGCTGCTGTACCTGAACCGCAAAGGCGCGGCGACTTTCATGACGGTCGCCCAGCACGGGCTGGTGGGCGATATGCAGGCGCCGGTCGATATCACTTACCTGGCCGACACGGTGATTCTGTTGCGTTACTTCGAAGCCCTCGGCAAAGTCCGTCGGGCGATCTCGATTATCAAGAAACGTACCGGCAACCACGAATCGACCATCCGTGAATACCGGATCTCCTCGCGTGGCATGACCATCGGCCAACCGCTGGAATCCTTCCAGGGCGTGCTGCGTGGCGTGCCGACCTACATGGGAGCGAGCAATCCATTGCTTGAGGATGAAAGCTTGTGACGGTCAACACGCCGTTGGCCGAGCGGGTGCTGGTTCTGGCGCCCATGGGTCGTGACAGCCAGATCGCGTTGATGATTCTCAACGAAGCCGGTTACGGCGGCATGGTGGCGCCGAATCTAGGCGCTCTGTGCACCGAACTGGAGGTCGGTGCCGGGTTGCTGCTGATTGCTGCTGAAGCGTTGCGCGGACCGGAACTCGAAGGGCTTATCGCCTACCTTGACCAGCAGCCCGCGTGGTCGGACATGCCCATCGTACTGCTGACTCATCATGGCGGCGATGAACAAGGGCCGCCGTCGCGCCTTAGCACCCTGCTCGGCAACGTGACTTTTCTCGAGCGCCCCTTCCATCCCGCGACACTGGTCAGTCTGGTCTCCGCCGCCCTGCGTGGGCGGCGACGACAATATGAAGCGCGCGATCGGCTGATCGACCTGAGTGAAAGCGAACGACGCCTGCAATCGACTCTGGAAACCCTCGAGCAACAGGTTGAAGAGCGCACCGCACAGCTTCGCCACAACGAAGAAGCGCTGCGCCAATCGCAGAAAATGGAAGCGGTCGGCCAACTTACTGGCGGCATTGCTCACGATTTCAACAATATGCTCACCGGCATCATCGGTAGCCTGGAACTGCTGCGCCGACGGCTGGCCCGGGGCCGCACCGAAGACCTCGACAGTCTGATCGATCTAGGCGTGACCTCCGCTAACCGCGCCGCCGGCCTGACTCACCGCTTGTTGGCGTTCTCCCGCCGGCAATCGCTCGACCCGAAAGCCGTGCAGATGAACACGCTGGTGCTGTCGATGGGCGAGCTGCTGCAACGCAGCCTGAATGAAAGCATTCATCTGGAAATGCGCCTGGACGACAACCTCTGGGTTGCCGAGGCCGATCCCAATCAACTCGAGAGCGCCCTGCTCAACCTGGTGATCAACGCCCGCGATGCGATGCCCGAGGGTGGCAAACTGGTGGTGGAAACCAGCAATCAGGTGCTGCATCGCGACTTCACTGCCGCTTACAGTAATCTGGAGCCGGGCGATTACGTGATGCTCAGCGTCACTGACAATGGCAGCGGCATGCCGCAGAGCGTGGTCAGCCGTGCGTTCGATCCGTTTTTTACGACCAAGCCGATCGGCCAGGGCACCGGCCTCGGACTGTCGATGATCTATGGCTTCAGCAAGCAGTCGCGCGGGCATGTGTCGATCGACAGTGAAGTCGATCAAGGCACCACGGTAAAACTCTACCTGCCGCGTTTCCGTGGTGAAGAAGTGGAAATTCCCGTCTCGGATTCGCAACAAGCTCCGTACGCGATGGATGGCGAAACCGTGCTCATCGTTGAAGATGATCCGGCTGTGCGCGTGCTGGTCAGCGCCGTGCTCAGTGAGTTGGGTTATGCGTTCGTGGAGGCCGGTGATGCCGATGGTGCCATGCCGATCCTCAATTCCACGCAGCGTATCGATTTGCTGATCAGTGACGTGGGTCTGCCGGGAATGAATGGGCGGCAACTGGCGGAAGTCGGTCGGCAATACCGACCAGGCCTGAAAGTGTTGTTCATCACCGGTTATGCCGAGCACGCGGCGGTGCGCGGCGGCTTCCTCGACTCGGGGATGCAGATGATCACCAAGCCGTTCACTTTTGATCTGCTCACCGCCAAGGTGCGCGAGATGATCAATAGCTGAACCTGCAGGAGCTGCCGAAGGCCCGAGCCTTCGGCAGCTCCGGCATATCAGGCCAGTAATTCCTGAATCTTTTCCTGCAGCACATCCAGATCGAAAGGCTTTTCCAGAATCGGCGCCTTGTTGGTGATCGGGCTGCCGGTCTCACGGATTTCCTGCGGGTAGCCGCTGATGAAAATCACTTTGAGGTCCGGTCGCAACTTCACTGCCGGCTCGGCGATCTGCACGCCGGAGATACCGCCCGGCAGGCGGAAATCGGTAATCAGCATGTCCAGGTGAGGTTTGCTGGCGAGGATCTCGAAAGCCTGCTCGCCATTTTCCGCTTGCAACACGCGATAGCCCTGCCCTGACAGGTAATCCGTCAGGACCATCAAGATAACCGGTTCGTCTTCGACGACGAGTACTACATCTTGCGCATCTACGCTCATGGGAAGCCTTTGTTCGGTCAATAGCTGCTGATACGACCGTGTGGTCACTCAGAGGTTGCGTCGGATATGCCGTTTTCCTGGATCGGCAGACAAACGCGAAACAGGGCGCCTTCGTTGATTTCACTCTCGACGACGATGGAGCCGCCATGGGCGGCGACGATCTGCTCGGAAATGAACAGACCCAGCCCGAGCCCGGCCACCACCGTCTTGGCGGACACCCGTTCGAACTGCTGAAAAATACGCTTCTGGTTCTCGGCGCTGATGCCGATGCCGTGGTCCTGGACTTCGACCCGCGCCTCGTCACCTTCGCGATAAACGCGCACCTGAATCGGGCTGCGCCCCCCGTAACGCAAGGCGTTGGTCAGCAGATTGGACACCACTTGCTCGATGCGGAACTCGTCCCAGCAACCTTCGACCGGCTCGGACGCCTCAAAGGAAACACTGGTTTCTGCCGCTTCCATTTGCGAGGCAAAATTCTGCAGCAGATTGCTGACCAGTTGCACCAGATCGAAACGACTCGGGCGGATCGACAGTTTGCCGGTGCGGATTCGCGAGACATCGAGCATGTCCTCGATCAGGCGAATCAGGCTTTTGATCTGGCGCTCATCGCGATCGACCATCGCTTGCATCTTGTCGAGGGTGAACGCCGAGGCGTTGTCTCGCGCCAGATGCATCTTGCGCAGTTGGGTTTCGAGAATCAGGCCATTGAGTGGCGTACGCACTTCGTGGGCAACGATGGACATGAAGTCATCGCGCATGCGCACCGCTTGCTCCAGCTCAAGCTGGGTGCTTTGCAGCTGTTGCAGCAACGCTTCCTGCTCGCGTCGGGCCTGCTCCAGCGCTTCGACCTGCTGCTTCATGGCCTTGCTCTGGCGATACAGATCGACGAAAACGTTGACCTTGCTCTTCACCGCATGAATGTCCAGCGGCTTGTGCAGGAAGTCCACCGCACCGCTTTCGTAGCCTTTGAACGCATAGTTGAGTTCGCGGCCAGCGGCGCTGACGAAGATGATCGGGATGTTCTTGGTTTTCTCGGTGCCGCGCATCAACTCGGCCAGTTCGAAGCCATTCATTCCGGGCATCTGCACGTCGAGAATGGCCATGGCGAATTCGTGTTGCAGCAACAGCGACAGTGCTTCGTCCGCCGACAGAGCCTTGTAGACCGTGCGATCCTCGCGCTTGATCAGCGCTTCCAGCGCCAGCAGGTTTTCTGGCAGATCGTCGACGATCAACAGTTTGGCTTGGATATTACTCAGCATGCGATTCGTTCCAGCTCGACTAGCAGACGGCCGATGCCGTGAATGGGTAGGACATGATCCGGCTGCAAAACGTTCAGTGCGGCCTGGGGCATGGTGGCGACTTGTGCATCCTCGGGGTCTTGAACAATGGTCAGGCCGTCGCAGCGCTTGACGTAAGCCAACCCGCGCGCGCCATCCTGATTGGCGCCGGTCAGCAGTAAGGCGGCGAGTGTCGGGCCGTAGACGTCGGCGGCGGACTCGAACAGGTAATCGATTGAAGGCCGCGAATGGTGCACGCGGTCCTCGAGGCTCAGCGACAGGCTGCGATCCGCTTCGATCGACAAGTGATAACCGGGCGTGGCGAAGTACACCGTGCCAGCTTCAATGTCCTGCTTGTCTTCGGCTTCCTTGACCGGCATCGCCACACGGCGGGAGAAGACTTCGGCCAGATGGCTGCGGCGTTCTTCCGGCAAATGCAGAACGATAATGATCGGCAGCACATAGCCTTTGCGCAACGGCCCGAGCAGGGTCAGCAACGCCTCGACACCGCCTGCGGAGGCGCCGATCACGACAGCCTCGATGCGAGGCAGGCTCGGGGTGTCGTTCATGATTTGCGGTAGATCCGTTCTTGTTTGACCAACGCCTCGAACTGGTTCGAATAGTTGGAAAAATCCAGGGTTTCCTTGCTGCCCAGCACCAGAAAGCCGCGATGCGACAGCGATTCATGGAACAGCCCGAATGCCCGGTCCTGCAACTTCTTGTTGAAATAGATCAGCACGTTGCGACAGGAAATCAACTGGGTTTCGGAGAACACGCTGTCGGTGGCCAGGCTGTGGTCGGCGAACGTCACGTTCTCGCACAGGCTCTTGTCGAAAATCGCGTAGCCGTAGGCTGCCGTGTAGTAATCGGCAAACGAACGCTGACCGCCCGCCTGCTGATAGTTGGCAGTGTAGGCGCGGACGTTCTCCATGGAGAAAATCCCTTGCTTGGCCTTCTCCAGCGAGCGCGGATTGATGTCGGTGGCGTAGATGATCGTACGGTCGAGCAGGCCTTCTTCGCGCAGCAGGATCGCCATCGAATAGACCTCCTCGCCCGTGCTGCAGCCGGCAATCCAGATCTTCAGCGACGGATATGTGCGCAGCAGCGGCACCACTTCGTTGCGGATCGCGAGGAAGTGCGACGGATCGCGGAACATCTCGCTGACCGGAATCGTCAGCAGTTGCAGCAGCTGCATGAACGCCGTCGGGTCGTGCAGGACTTTCTCCTGCAGGGCCGAGATGGTCGCGCATTCGAACTGACTCAGCGCGTGCTGCACCCGGCGCTTGATCGAAGCGCCGGAGTAGTCGCGAAAGTCGTAGCTGTATTTCAGGTAAATCGCCTCAATCAACAAGCGTAATTCGATTTCGCTGTTGCGCTCGGCCGGACTGCTGCGTTCCACTAGATGCGTTCCATTTTCGGTAACCACACACGTATCAGCGAGAACAGACGATCAAGGTCGATGGGCTTGGCCAGGTAATCGTTGGCGCCCGCTTGCAGGCAGCGCTCCTGATCGTCCTTCATGGCCTTGGCCGTCACCGCGATGATCGGCAGCTTGCGCCAGCGCGGATCCTTGCGGATTTCCATGGTGGCTTCGAAGCCATCCATTTCCGGCATCATCACGTCCATCAGCACCAGGTCGATGTCCTCGACTTCATGAAGTTTCTCAATCGCTTCACGGCCGTTACGGCCGATCACCACGACTGCGCCTTTGTGTTCCAGCGCGCTGGTCAGGGCGAAGATGTTGCGCACATCGTCGTCCACCAGCAGCACTTTACGACCTTCAAAGACCTTGTCGCGGCTGCGCGCGGTCTTGAGCATCTTCTGCCGTTCATGGGACAGCTGCGATTCAACTTTGTGCAGAAAGAGTGTGACCTCGTCGAGCAACCGCTCAGGGGAGCGTGCGCCCTTGATGATGATCGAGCGCGAATACTTGCGCAGTTCGGCCTCTTCATCGCGGGTCAGATTGCGTCCGGTGTAAACGATGACCGGCGGGAACGAGCAGATGTCCTCGGTGGACATGCGCTTGAGCAGATCGTTGCCGAGCATGTCCGGCAGCTTGAGATCGATGACCATGCAGTCGTAGATGGTCGTGCGCAGCAGCTCCAGCGCGTCCTGGGCCAGGCCGACGGCGGTGATTTCGATGTCTTCGTCGCCAATCAGCCGCGCGATGCTTTCGCGTTGCAGATCGTCGTCTTCGACCAGCAGCACGCGTTTGACTTTCTGCGTCAGCTTGGCTTCGAGACGGGCGAACACATCCTTGAGCTCTTCGCGGGTAGTCGGTTTCACTGCATAGCCGATCGCGCCCATGTGCATCGCCGCTTCAACGCGGTCTTCCACGGAAATCACGTGCACCGGAATGTGTCGGGTTTCGGCGCGTTCTTTCAGGCGTTGCAGCACGGTCAGACCGGAATGATCCGGCAGGCGCATGTCGAGCAGGATCGCATCCGGCACGAATTCACGCGCCAGGTCGTAGCCTTCGTCGGCACCGTGGGCGACCAGACACATGTAACCCAACTCATGCGCCAGGTCATAGAGGATACGAGCGAAGTTCGGCTCGTCTTCCACCACCAGAATGCAGCGGGTGGCGAACGGTGCCTTGTCGCGATCGTCGGCGAAGCGCGGGATGACTGCCGGAATCGCCGATGCGAGCGGAGCCGCAACAGCAACTGGCGCAGGCGTCACAGGTGCCGGGTGGAAGGTCAGCGGCGCGGCCGGCGTCTCACCGAATTCGTGATACTGACGCGGCAACACCAGGGTGAACGTGCTGCCCTGCCCCGGTACGCTGTCGACACTGATCGAACCGCCCAGCAACGTCGCCAGATCCCGCGAGATCGACAGGCCCAGGCCGGTGCCGCCGTACTTGCGATTAGTGGTGCCATCCGCCTGACGGAACGCTTCGAAAATACTTTCTTGCTGATCGGCAGCGATACCGATCCCGGAATCCTTGACGCTGAAAGCGATGTGATCATTCGGCTGCGCGGTAATGGTCAGGCTGACGGCGCCGTGCTCGGTGAACTTGATCGCGTTGGACAGCAGGTTCTTGATCACCTGCTCCAGACGCTGACGGTCGGTGAACAGCAAGCCCGGTGCGTCTGGCTGAACCTCGACGCTGAAGGCGAGCTTCTTGTCCGCCGCCAACGGTTCGAACATCGAGCGCAAGCCGTCGACCAGACGATCGACGCGGGTGTTTTCGGCAATCACTTCGAGTTTGCCGGCCTCGACCTTGGAAATGTCGAGAATGTCGTTGATCAGGTTGAGCAGATCGTTGCCGGCCGAATAGATCGATTCGGCGAACTTGACCTGTTCCGCCGACAGATTCTGCTGCGGGTTTTCCGCCAGCAGCTTGGCCAGAATCAGCGAACTGTTGAGCGGCGTGCGCAGTTCGTGGGACATGTTGGCGAGGAATTCGGACTTGTACTTGCTCGAGCGTTGCAGCTCTTCGGCACGCTCTTCGAGTTGAATCTGCGCCTGATTCAGCTCGGTGTTTTTCTTGTCCATCGCATCGCGCTGTTCGGCGAGCTGCTCGTTGGTCTGCTCCAGCTCCACTTGCTGGGTTTCCAGATGCGCCTGGGATTCCTTGAGAATCCGCGACTGTTCTTCCAGCTCTTCGTTGGCAGTCTTCAGCTCTTCCTGCTGCACTTGCAGCTCTTCGTTGAGCTGCTGGGTTTCGGCGAGCACTTCCTGCAAGCGCTGACGGTAACGCGCCGCTTCGATCGAGGTACCGATGTTGCCGGCAATCAATTCCAGCAGTTCGATGTCGCGCTCGGACAGCGGACGCAGGAAACCCAGCTCGATCACGCCATTGACCCGATCGTCATCGCTGGTCGGCACCACCAGCACACTGTGTGGCAGGCCTGCACCGAGCCCGGAGCTGACTTTGAAATAGTCGCCCGGGACCGCGTCGAGACGGATCAGCCGTGCCTGTTCTGCCACTTGGCCGACGATGCCTTCGCCGCTGTAGATCGTTTGATTGAGCTCTTCCTGCTCGCGGGAGAAACCATAAGTCGCCACGCGCTTGAGGCCGCCATGTTCTTCGCGCACATAAAGGGCCGCGACGGCAGTGCCGAGGTATTGCGCGCAGAATTGCAGAATGTTGCGCCCCAGCAAGTTCAGCGTCAGTTGCCCCAGCACCTGCTCGGCCAATTGTGTCTGGCCGTTGCGCAGCCACGCCTGTTTCTCGAGGCGTTCGGCGCTGGCCAGTTGGGCGGCGAGGTTGGCGCTGTAGTTGGTCGACAGGTTGAGCAGATCACGGCGGCCGATGTAGGCCAGCAAACCGCTGATGCCAACGATGAAGATCAGGTAAAGGGTGATGCTCCAGATCGTCGTGCGGCGCACGTCCTCGTTGCGCGTGGAGCGCAGCACTTGCTCGGTCTCGATGACGTCCTCGAATTGCTTGCGGATTTCATCGGTCAGGCGCTTGCCCCGCCCGGCCTTGACCGCGCCGCGATAATCACCGCTGCTGCGCTGCAGATCGATCATCGACTGCGCGTAATTGGCCCACTCCACCTGCAAGGCTTGCAAACGGCGCAGGCGATCGGTCTGCACCGGATTATCGGCGGTCAGCTCCAGCAACGTATTGAGAGCGACCTCGATACGCGGCTTGGCAACTTCGTACGGGTCAAGAAAGTGCTCGTCACCGCTAAGCAGATAGCCGCGCATGCCGGTTTCCAGATCGACGGTGAGTTTCACCGCCTCATTGGCGTTATTGATCACCCGGTCGGTGTGCTCGACCCACTGGATGACCGACAGTAAATAAGTGATCAGCGAGACGAAGAACACGGCGCTGAGCACGCCGACGCCCAGCGGCAGGCTGACGTTGCGACTCAGAAGTTTGCGGAACCGTTGTTCATCAACCGAGGACGGAGAGGACATGGGGCAGCCTTGTCGAACTGTTGAAAACCCGAGAGTTTGCCCCAAAACCCCGCCATGGATCCATTTTTCTCACACAAATGATGGCATTTTCCTACGCGCGCCTGCGCATTGGACGACGCCAACGGTTATCCTTGCCACATCGCACCGAGCTGTTCTTTTTTGTATCAGCTCGGGAACTTGTGGCTATGCGCCACTTACTCATGCAAGAGTCCGGCATTTTCGATCGCCCGGTATCCCCCGATTTCATTTTTTTGAGAGCCCTGCCATGCCTACCAATGCCTCCACTATCCTTGTCGTAGAAGATGACGACATCGTGCGCATGCTCATCGTCGATGTGCTGGAGGAGCTGGAGTTCGCTGTGTTAGAGGCTGAGGACGGCAACAAGGCGCTAGAGATTCTCAGGGATGCTGGCAAGCCGATCGATTTGATGATGACCGACCACGGCCTGCCTGGCATGGATGGCCGCGAACTTGCTGAAAAGGCGCGCGAGCTGCGCCCTGCTCTGCCCATCCTGTTTGCCAGCGGTTATGCCGAGACCATTCAAGTGCCCGGCGACATGTATGTCATCGGCAAGCCATTTTCTATCGACCAACTGCGCGACAAAGTAAAAGCAATAATCACTGCAAATCCGTAACCCATCAAAACTTGGCAAGCCCCCTCAGGATCTCGATACAAAATTATAACTTTCGAGCAACTGAAAAACTCACTCACACAAAGCTGATTGATAAGCACCCATTTAGAAAAGAGGATAAGCCGAACTTACCAACCAACAGCAAGTGAACTTATGAGCATTCAGCACATTGACTCTTTGGGTCAACGCAACTTATCCGTAGTCTCTAATAACGCAAGCTTCCAACACGATCACACGCCGAGTGATAATCGCGAGCGAGAAGAAGCGATCTATAAACTCAGGCAACTGATAAAAAATTACGCCCCTACGCAAACCATTACTTTGGTCGGAAAAAAACTTTCTCTGGAGCCGGGATCATCCCTGCAAGATGCCCTGCTCCCGGGCGCGCAGCTACTGCAAAAGCTGTCCGAACAGGCTTCTTTCAAAAAACTCCTGGCGACATTAAAACTGTCCGAACGCTTTATCTTCGAGGTAACGGCTCAGGGCGAGATATATGCACTCACTACCAACGACGCTACTGATCTCGCAAACGCTTTCGTACTTGCACCCGATTTGAAAGAAGACTTTCAGACTCTGGTGGAAATGGCAGCTTTGACCGCTGGGAAGATTTCGAATACCGATCAGATCGATTTAGCGCAATGGCTGGCATTTCACGGCTATTCCATTCCGCTTAACGCCGCTGAGGTTTCCCGCCTGGTGGCATTCATGGCCACCCCGCCTGACCCTGGTCCGGAAGTCGGTAACTACCGGGAGATGATAAAAGCCGCCGCAGGCGAAGCAGCCACCCTTTCAGCGACTCCACTCGGCGAGCTTCGAGCGCTGATTGCCAGCTATTTGAAAGGCCAGTCCTTATTGGAACATTTGTCAGAACGTATTCTGGGTGGCCGGTCAACCCCGTTCAAACGCTCCGAAGCCGAGGCCGCAATCGAGTTGATGGTGTCCAGCCCGATCGCTGCTCATTGGACAGACGCTTACGTGCGCGATCTGGGCTGGTACGGCGCGCAGCCAAATCAGCCCCGATCCGCAGCGTCCCGCAAACAATTGATGCTGACATCGCTGCTGGTCGATCTCCACCCGCAAGTCGGCGAGCAAGAGCCGCGCAACCATGTGGCCGGCTTCGATTTATATGCCGCCGAGCATCTGGAACTATCCTTCGCAGAGGTCCAGACCAGGTTCGAAAATCACCTCATCGCGCACTATCGGGTCAGCCCGAAGAACGCCGCGCTTGCAGCTCATCTGTTACTGGCCGAACCCGCACCAGAGTTTCTGGTCAAGGATCTGCCTGACAATCTGGTACTGGGCACACCGCAATGCGTCGAATACTGCCGAGTCGTGGCAGTGCATGAGATCATCGCGCCAGGCTCGACCCGCTCGATGACTTACGCACAGCTGCAACAGCGCTCAACACTGGAACCGTTAACCGAATCGCGCAAGAAACTCGACGCTCTGGCTGCGGTGGATCCTGTAATCGACTGGGCCGTGCTGAATAAAATCCTCTTGCCTGAAGAGGTCGAGAAGTCTGTCCCCGACGCTCTGAAAGTCGCCACGAACGCCTATGTGCAGCATGCCAAAACCCTTGCCGCAAACGCTGAAGCATTGACGCGTCCGCTGCCCACGCGCAGAAGCGTTGCACTGGCCATCCTCAAGCATGCCGCCAAGGGCTGCACTTATCTTGAAAAAGACGCCCTCAAGCAAGTGCGCAATACATCGCTGGCGGACGCGTTCACCACGATGCACCTGTCACCGGTTGAACTGCACATGTCCAATGACCTTGCGAGCCGTGATTGGGACCGGATTAAAGGCGAAAGTATTTATAAAGAGTTCCCCGACCTGTTGCGTAAACTGGTCTCTCCCGATGATGAGTTTCATCGCCAGTTCAACCGCGCCTATCTCACGCACACGCAAGCCATGCATACGCATTTGAAACAGGCGTTCTCTTTCTTGCCACTGCCTGACCGGGCTCGCTTGCTCAAAGGCAAGGTGACGATGTTCACCCTCAGACCCTCGGTCGCGAAACTGCAGACCATAACGAATCTGCCCGTTAACCCCATTTCGTCGGTCGTTGACTCGATCGTGAAGACAGAGGGGCGTAAACCCACTGAAAGTCATCAGGAAATAGATGAAGCAAAGGGCCGTTACGGGGTTGTGATCTACTGCGAGTTCGAAGGCCAGGTTTCGTGTTACGAATTACTCACGTTGCAAGGCGTCTGCCGTGAAAACACTGAACTGGCAGCACTTATCCAGCGTGAGAATCTGTTGGAACCAAAAGTTCGCCGCACCGGGATAAATTACTCAGCGCCGGCCACAGTGCATCAATTACCAACAGACATCGAATGTTATACCCATGGTGTGACGCCCGGCCTTGTCGCTGTAAGTTCGGGAGTAATCGACAGAGTCGGTGAGCTGTCCGCGGTGCCACCGGCACAGATCAATGGCTACTATCAGAGTTTCTACTCCACGGAATTCGATCGCCTGGTGAATTTCGTGCTCAAGCACAGACCTGTAGCCACTTACGATGAACTGGTCAAAGAGTGTTGGGGGCAAACCCGGCTTGAGGCATTGCGGATCAAACGGGAGAAGGATCTGGATACATTCCTCAACATTATCGTGCCGTTCAAATCCTGTATTGAGGATCTGACTTCCGACGATGTAGAACGGGAGATCAATGGGGCCGCAGCGTGCGCCCTGGAAGCCACAATGACCATTCTTTTGGTAGTCGCTGCTGTTGCAAAAATTGCCAGTGTGGTTGCCAAAAGCATGAGTATCGCCACGAAGGCCGGCAAAATTGCGGCCACGGGTGCTGGACTGGTCAACAGTCTCTTCAACCCGCTGGATGGGGCTACGGATGTGGTGTTCAAAGGAGCGAAATTATTACGTAAAGGCTGGCACAGCGGCGTGGCCGCACTTGAAGGCGCCATTCACGACGCCCGGAAATGGACTGCAACGCCGCCTTACCATGCACTTTCCTCGGTGGTCGATACAGACACTATCCGTTTGGGCACCCGGCAATATGCGCAAAATTCGAGTGACATATTCCAGGTATGGGGCATCCGCCACACTGATGAATGGTACGCCGTGAACCGTTTGGGTGAGCCGTGGGGACCAAAGTTAAAAAACCTGAAGCTGGTCAACTTTTTTCGTAACCCTCTCAAGCGAGCAAAGCCGTTCAGTTACACGCGTGGCTATCTGAAAAAAGCGATTCCTCACGCCAAAAGCAAAATCGACAACACTATTCAGTTAATCTCCGGTGCCCGCAACAACGACGTCAGAGCTGTCATCCTGCATGTGTTCGGTAACAACTCGAATACGGCAGTTGAGTACATCACCAGCAACTTGCGAAAGATGCGCAGGGATCTTGACTTCCTAAGTGTCGATAACATGATCTTTCGGCCACCGGGTAGCGATACCCTTGCTGCGTTACAGCCTCAAGCCTATAAGCGCTGGCAAGCGGCAGTAAGTTCCAATACCAAGCTGGACGTCAACACCAGGACTTTCCTGGCCATGTACCCGGATAATCTTGATGAATACTATGCGGTGGCCAAATACGACGATGCCAGGATCGGCGATATTCTTGTGCATGAAATATCCCACGGTGCACCGGACACGCTTGATTTCTACTACGGCGAAGTGTTCAAGGGTGTCACTCCAGCAGAGTACAACGCGGTCGGGCTGTTGGATTTCGCAAGAAACCCTCGCAAGGCCCATCCCAAAAATCTGGCAAACCCTCATTACGCCTTTGCCTCGTTAAAAGACTTCGATGACTTTGAGTCGAGCATTGCGAACTGGCCAAAAATCGTGCAGGAACATCCGGCGTTATTGAATGCCGACTCCTATACCTTGGCTGTTTCTCTGATCGATCAGTACCAAACCAGCAACTCCACGTTTCGGTTCAACCTTTCCGCTATCACCAATGCGATCGATAGCACCGCTCCCGGAGACTTTCTTCAGGGCCCGCTCCTGCTCAATCTGGCCAAACCCACTTTTTAAACAAGGCTTGAAAATGCAGGGCTGACGAGAGGGGCGCAGACAACCATCACTGTGGTTTAATTGCGCCCTTTTTTTGCCGACTCGGCTGATATTCAGGATCGTTTTCATGACACTGCCTTCCACCACCAAAGTCCTGATCATCGGCTACGTCTGGCCCGAACCCCGCTCGTCTGCGGCCAGCGGCCACGTCATGCAGATTCTCGAAACGTTCCTTGAGCAAGGCTGGGACATCACCTTCAGCAGCCCGGCAGGCCCCGGAGAGCATAAGGCGGACCTCAGCGCGCTGGGCATTCGCGAAGTGCCGATCGAACTCAACAACAGCAGTTTCGATACGTTCATCAGCGCGCTGGCGCCAGATATCGTGCTGTTCGACCAGTTCATGATGGAAGAGCAATTCGGCTGGCGCGTGGAGAAACACTGTCCTGCCGCTCTGCGTGTACTCGAAACATCTGATCTGCAGAGCTTGCGTCATGCCCGGCACCAACGACTTAAGGATCGCCTGAAAACCAATAGCGATGAGAATGACTTGCGCGATGTGTTTGCGCCGGCACTGCGCGAAGAGTTCGAATTGATGGCAACTACGGACCTCGCCAAACGGGAAATTGCGGCCTTGTTTCGCTGCGACCTGAACCTGATGATTTCCGAGGTGGAAATCGAATTACTCGTCGAGCAATTCGGCTTGCCCCGTCAGTTGCTGCATTGGTGCCCGCTGATGGTCAACCTGCCCACCGCATCGCCGCGCCCTTTTGTCGAACGTGCGCATTTTCTCAGTATCGGCAACTTCCGGCATGCCCCCAACTGGGATGCCGTGCTCTGGATGAAATCGACGATCTGGCCGCTGATTCGTCAGCAAATTCCCGATGCACAATTGCATATCTATGGCGCCTACACGCCTCCCAAAGCCACAGCCCTGCACAATGCGGCGCAGGGTTTTCACGTGATGAACTGGGCTGAAGATGCGCTGCAGGTGATGTCAGCGGCGCGGGTTTGTCTGGCGCCTTTGCGCTTTGGCGCCGGAATCAAGGGCAAGCTCGTTGATGCGATGCTGTGTGGCACACCTAGTGTTACAACGCCCATCGGCGCGGAAGGCATGCACGCTGACGCCCCGTGGCCCGGCGGGATTACTCACTCAGCGACCGACTTCGCCAATCATGCGGCCAAATTATATAAAGACGAGAGTTATTGGCAGACTGCCGTACAGGCGGGCAACACGTTATTAAGTGAACGTTACCAGCGCACACTCCATGGGCCGGCACTCATCAACAAGCTAGATGAATACCGATCGAACTTGAAGAAACTGCGAGACAACAATTTCATCGGCGGCATGCTCCGCCACCACTCCCACAAAAGCACGCAATATATGTCGCAATGGATCGAAGCAAAAAACAATAACTGCTTATCAAACACTAAAAACTGACACCCCTACAAAACTTGCATCACATCGGCTATTTGCCAATTAACGGAGTTACTCTATAAACATCCTGCACAAGCGAATTACTCGCAAGCTCTCAATAAATGCAGGTTATGAAACATGAACAATTACACATTTGAAACACTGGCACCTCATCAATGGATGGGCAGAACACCCGAGCTCGACAAGTTGTCATTGCTTGAAATGACATTGCCGGGTACACACAACGCGGGCTGCGACGGGGAAGCCTCCTACGCCCCGCTCACCGCCAACTGGGTCGTTTGTCAGGACGTTCCTTTTTATGCCCAGCTCAACCGCGGCGCGAGGGCATTGGACCTGCGCCTGGTCTATGACAACGACGCCAGCGGATTAGCCAGATTCCGATTTACCCATAACGAATATCGATCGTCCCGCACACTGGAAGATCTTGTTCGAGATATCAAAGCGTTTCTGGAGCGAAGCTACAACGAGTTCATCGTTCTGGACTTCCATGAATTAAAGGGAGGCGAGGAGTCTTTCGATTACAAATATTTCAATGAAGTGATGCATAAGCATCTAGGCGAATACATCATTCCGTCGCAAAACAAGCGCCTGACACTTGAGCAATTGAAAAAAGTCAGCCGAACGCAACGCTTGCTGGTGGCGACCCCTTCACATTACCACTTGGACTGGAAGACATTCTGCGAACAGATTGAGCAGAAGTGGGCCGGAAATGCGGTGCTCCAGGAGACCGTCACGCCTACCTCCACACTGTTGGCTTACATAATTAAAACAATGGAAAATCCTCCTTCCAGAGACAGGCTCTGGGCACTCTCGGCAGCCATCTTCAATGCCGGTGGTCCGCAACGAGTTCTCGACAAACTTGACAGCTGGTTTGACCCGGCGAATAGCAACTGGGCAGAAAATTGCAACATCATCAATTTCGACTTTATTAAAAACTCGAAAATCGTGTTCTTTTGCCAGGTCGCCAATTTGAACAAGGCAGCCAGGAAAGCCTGAGCAGCGGCTGCAGCGTGATCGCACGCAAGGCGCGTCGGCGAACTGGCGCATGGCAAGTCGAACGAGGCATGATCTACTCGCGATTACCATAAGAAAGCGCTCAGACATGAATCGAACTGCTCGCGTGACCGATCCTTCCTACGAGTTGATGGATGACCATAACGGGTTATCCATCATCTACCGCCAGCACGGCTTCCCCTGCCCGCTGGTGCGCTGGCATTTTCACAAGGAATACGAGCTGCACCTGATCGTCGCCAGTTCAGGCAAGGTGTTCATTGGCGATTACATTGGCAACTTCTATCCGGAAACCCTGTTTCTGACCGGTCCCAACCTGCCGCATAACTGGATCAGCCAGATCGCTGAAGATGAAGTGGTGGAGAAGCGCGACATGCTGGTCAACTTCACCGACGAATTGTTCGAAAGCGGACACCAGGTGTTCGCTGAGCTGAAATCCCTGGCGCCACTGCTTGAGCGCGCGCAGTACGGCATCGAGTTTCGCTGCAAGCGCACGATCCGTCAGGCCATGACTTTGATGCAACGGATCGCTGACAGCAGCGGCATCACTCGTCTCGGGCACTTTTTCATCCTCATGGAATTGCTCGCAGCCACCGACGATTTCCAATTGCTGTCCGGTGCGACCACGCCGCAACTGGCCGACGAACACAACATCGACCGCACCAACCGCGCGGTCGATTACATCTTCAGCCATTACGCCCGGGACATCTCACTGGAAGAAGTGGCCGAGCACCTGGGCATGACGCCGACCTATTTCAGCCGGGTATTCAAACAAGCCACCGGGCGTAACTTCATCGAATTCGTCAATCGCCTGCGCATCAGCAAATCCTGTGAGCTGCTGGCCGACGGTGACAAACCGGTGACCGAGGTGTGCTTCGAATCGGGCTTCAACAACATTTCCAACTTCAATCGGCGCTTTCAGCAACTCAAGGGCATGACACCGTCGCACTATCGGCGGCTGGCGGTGCAGCGGCTGACTGAACAAAACCACCTCTGACAACCCACCATCCTGTGTGGGAGCGGGCTTGCTCGCGAATACGGCTTGTCAGTTGAAATGTGTGTTGCTGACCCAACGCCTTCGGGAGCAAGCCCCCTCCCACAGGCTGACGTGTTGCATCAGAAACCTGTACACATTCGAAAAAGCCTGATCGCTGCAAACCCTCTCCCTCCGTTAACGCGCCCAAACCCCAGTGCAAAAAAGTATCAACAAAAGTGCTAGGGATGATTTGTCAGCCCCGCCGTGGAAGGCTGTAATCAGCGCAGATTCTTCCTGCATTCGGAAGACACAAAAACAATAACTGTCCTTCTGCCCCATCGGGTGCCAGAAAAGGAGTGCACGATGCAACCCACTGCAAAAGCTCTGCTCGCTCTCACCTGCATGACCCTCAGCAGCGTCAGCCTTGGCGCCCAGACCCTGACCATCGCCACCGTCAACAACAGCGACATGATCCGCATGCAGAAACTCTCGAAGACTTTCGAGAGCGAGCATCCGGACATCAAGCTCAATTGGGTGGTGCTGGAAGAAAACGTCCTGCGTCAGCGCCTGACCACCGACATCGCCACGCAGGGCGGCCAGTTCGACGTGTTGACCATCGGCATGTACGAAGCGGCACTGTGGGGCGGCAAGGGTTGGCTGGAGCCGATGAAGGACCTGCCGGCCAGTTACGCCCTAGACGACGTCTTCCCCTCGGTGCGCGAAGGCCTGTCGGTGAAGGGTTCGCTGTATGCGTTGCCGTTCTACGCGGAGAGTTCGATCACCTATTACCGCACCGACCTGTTCAAGGCCGCCGGGCTGACCATGCCGGAGCGTCCGACATGGGAAGAGATCGCCGACTTTGCCGAAAAGCTCACTCAGAAAGACAAAGAGCAGTACGGCATCTGCCTGCGCGGCAAGGCCGGTTGGGGCGAGAACATGGCGCTGGTGACTACGGTTGCCAACGCTTACGGCGCGCGCTGGTTCGATGAGCAGTGGAAGCCGGAATTCAGTGGCCCGGAATGGAAAAACGCGCTGAATTTCTACGTCAACACCATGAAGAAATCCGGCCCGCCGGGTGCGTCGAGCAACGGCTTCAACGAAAACCTCGCCCTGTTCAACAGCGGCAAATGTGCGATCTGGGTCGATGCCAGCGTCGCCGGCTCGTTTGTCACCGACAAGACCCAGAGCAAGGTCGCCGATCACGTCGGTTTCACCTTCGCTCCGCATCAGGTCACGGATAAAGGCTCGGCGTGGCTGTATTCGTGGGCGCTGGCGATTCCGACCAGCTCCAAGGCCAAGGACGCAGCAAAAACCTTCAGTGCCTGGGCCACGTCCAAAGAGTACGGCGAACTGGTTGCCAAGACCGATGGCATCGCCAACGTGCCGCCGGGCACACGCGCTTCGACCTACAGCGACGCGTACATGAGCGCCGCACCGTTTGCCAAGGTGACGCTGGAATCGCTGAAAGCCGCTGACCCGAGCAAACCGACGCTGAAACCGGTGCCGTACATTGGCATCCAGTTGGTGACCATTCCTGAATTCCAGGCAGTCGGCACCCAGGTCGGCAAGCTGTTCTCGGCAGCGCTGATCGGCCAGACCACGGTGGATCAAGCGCTGGCGGCGGCGCAACAGACCACGGAACGCGAGATGAAGCGCGCGGGTTATCCCAAGTAAGCGCTGAACGACTTGCTCCTGCCTCTTGTGGGAGCGAGCCTGCTCGCGAAGGCGTCGTGTCAGCCAACACAAATGACACTGACCCAGCGCTTTCGCGAGCAGGCTCGCTCCCACATGGGGATCTCCATAGGTCTGTATGACTCGGTTGTGATTGCCATGAATACTTCAACTGCCAAAGCCCACATCGACCTGTCGCCACCCCAGCGCAAGCTGCGGGTGCGCAATCCCGGCTGGTTTCTGGTCAGCCCCTCGGTGGCGCTGTTGCTGCTGTGGATGATCGTGCCGCTGGGCATGACCCTGTACTTTTCGATGATCCGCTACAACCTGCTCTACCCCGGTGAAAACGAATTCGTCGGGATTGAGAACTTCACGTATTTCTTAACCGATTCGGGTTTCATGCCCGGTGCGACCAATACGTTGTTGCTGGTTGGCAGCGTGTTGCTGATCAGTGTGGTCTTCGGCGTGTTGATCAGCGCGTTGCTGGAGGCCAGCGAATTCCTTGGGCGCGGCCTGGTGCGGGTGATGCTGATCTCGCCGTTCTTCATCATGCCCACCGTCGGTGCCTTGATCTGGAAGAACCTGATCTTTCACCCGGTGTCAGGAATCCTCGCCTACATCTGGAAGCTGTTCGGCGCGCAACCGGTGGACTGGCTGGCGCACTACCCGCTGCTGTCGATCATCATCATTGTTTCGTGGCAATGGCTGCCCTTCGCGATCCTGATTCTGATGACTGCCATGCAGTCACTGGATCAGGAACAGAAAGAAGCCGCGCGCCTGGACGGTGCCGGTCCGATCGCGATCTTCTGGCACCTGACCCTGCCGCATCTGGCGCGGCCGATTGCCGTGGTGGTGATGATCGAAACGATCTTCCTGCTCTCGGTGTTCGCCGAAATCTTCACCACTACCAACGGCGGCCCCGGCTACGCCTCGACCAACCTCGCCTACCTGATCTACAACCAGGCGCTGGTGCAGTTCGACGTCGGCATGGCCTCGGCGGGCGGCTTGATTGCCGTAGTCATCGCCAACATCGCCGCGATCATTCTGGTGCGGATGATCGGCAAAAACCTGACTGACAAAGCGTGAGGCCTGCCATGACGCTCCAACAATCCCGCCGCCTGCAAAGCTTGCTGCTCGGCACGCTGGCCTGGGCCATCGCGATCGTGATTTTCTTCCCGATCTTCTGGATGGTGATGACCAGTTTCAAAAGCGAAATCGACGCCTTCGCCACGCCGCCGCAGTTCATCTTCACGCCAACGCTGGAGAACTACCTGCACATCAACGAGCGCAGCGACTACTTCAGCTTCGCCTGGAACTCGGTGGTGATCTCATTCAGCGCCACGGCCCTGTGCCTGTTGATCGCGGTGCCGGCGGCATACTCGATGGCGTTCTATGAAACCCAGCGCACCAAAGGCACGCTGCTGTGGATGCTCTCGACCAAGATGCTGCCGCCGGTTGGCGTGCTGATGCCGATCTACCTGCTGGCCAAGAGTTTCGGCCTGCTCGACACGCGCATCGCGCTGATCGTGATCTACACGCTGATCAACCTGCCGATCGTGGTCTGGATGGTTTACACCTACTTCAAGGACATCCCCAAGGACATCCTCGAAGCCGCCCGCCTCGATGGTGCGACGCTGTGGCAGGAAATGGTTCGCGTACTGCTGCCGATTGCCAAGGGTGGCCTCGCTTCGACCGTGCTGCTGTCGCTGATCCTGTGCTGGAACGAGGCGTTCTGGTCGCTGAACCTGACATCGTCGAATGCCGCCCCACTGACCGCGTTGATCGCCTCGTATTCAAGTCCCGAAGGGCTGTTCTGGGCCAAGTTGTCGGCCGTGTCGACCCTGGCCTGTGCGCCGATTCTGATCTTTGGCTGGATCAGCCAGAAGCAACTGGTGCGCGGGCTGTCGTTCGGTGCCGTGAAATGAACTGAAAAGCAAAAGATCGCAGCCTTCGGCAGCTCCTACATGAAATGTCGAATCGGTATAAATCTCCTGTAGGAGCTGCCGCAGGCTGCGATCTTTTGATCTTAAAAATAACAATGCGGAGGCCCATCTCATGGCCAACCTGAAAATCAAGAATCTGCAAAAAGGCTTCGAAGGCTTTTCCATCATCAAGGGCATTGACCTTGAAGTGAACGACAAGGAATTCGTGGTCTTCGTCGGCCCGTCGGGCTGCGGTAAATCCACCCTGCTGCGCCTGATCGCCGGCCTGGAAGAGGTCAGCGGCGGTACCATCGAACTCGATGGCCGCGACATCACCGAAGTCAGCCCGGCCAAGCGCGATCTGGCGATGGTGTTCCAGACCTACGCGCTGTACCCGCACATGACCGTGAAGAAGAACATGTCGTTCGCCCTCGATCTGGCCGGCGTGCCGAAAGCCGAGGTCGAGCGCAAGGTTGGCGAAGCGGCGCGCATTCTCGAACTCGGGCCGATGCTCGAGCGCAAACCCAAACAGCTGTCCGGCGGTCAGCGTCAGCGCGTGGCGATCGGCCGCGCCATCGTGCGCAACCCGAAGATTTTCCTCTTCGATGAGCCGCTGTCCAACCTCGACGCGGCGTTGCGCGTGCAGATGCGTCTGGAACTGCTGCGCCTGCACAAAGATCTGCAAGCGACGATGATTTATGTGACCCACGATCAGGTCGAAGCGATGACCATGGCCGACAAAGTCGTGGTGCTCAATGGCGGCAGGATCGAGCAGGTCGGCTCACCGCTGGACCTCTATCACAACCCGGCCAACCTGTTTGTCGCAGGCTTCCTCGGCACGCCGAAAATGGGTTTCCTCAAAGGCACGATTGCCCGCATCGACGGCGCCAGTTGCGAAGTTGCGCTGGACGCCGGCACACGCATCACCCTGCCGTTCAACGCCGCCAACCTCAGTGTCGGCAGCGCTGTCACGCTGGGCATTCGCCCCGAACATCTTGAGCTGGCGCAACCCGGTGACTGCACGTTGCAAGTCACTGCCGACGTCAGCGAACGCCTTGGCAGCGACACCTTCTGCCACGTCACCACCAGCGCCGACGAAGCCCTGACCATGCGCGTGCGCGGCGATCTGGCCAGCCGTTACGGCGAGCAATTGAGCCTGCGCCTGGACCCGACTCACTGCCATCTGTTCGACGCCGAAGGTATGGCGCTGACCCGCCCACTGCGCGCTGCCGCCTGATTTCGAGATTATCCGATGAAACTCAACCAACAGAACCTCAATCGCCTCGCCGCCCAGGTGCAACTGCCAGGCTACGACCTCGCTGACACGCGTCAGGGCATCGCCCACATTGGCGTCGGCGGTTTCCACCGCGCGCATCAGGCGTATTACACCGATGCCCTGATGAACACTGGCGAAGCGCTGGACTGGGCGATCTGCGGCGTCGGCCTGCGCCCGGAAGATCGCCGTGCTCGCGATGATCTGCGCGAGCAGGATTACCTGTTTACCCTCTTCGAACTGGGCGACAGTGACGACACCGAAGTACGCGTCATCGGCGCGATCCGCGACATGCTGATGGCCGAAGATGGCGCGCAGGCACTGATCGACAAACTCGCCGAACCGCAGATTCGTATCGTCTCGCTGACCATCACCGAGGGCGGTTACTGCATCGACGACAGCAACGGCGAGTTCATGGCGCACCTGCCGCAGATTCAACACGACTTGGCCCATCCCGAGGCGCCGGGCACCGTGTTCGGTTTCCTCTGCGCCGCGCTGGCCAAACGTCGTGCAGCGGGCGTTCCGGCGTTTACTGTGATGTCCTGCGATAACCTGCCGCACAACGGCGCCGTCGCCCGCAAGGCGCTGTTGGCCTTCGCTGCCCTGCGTGATCCGCAGCTGCGCGACTGGATCGACCAGAACGTCAGTTTCCCCAACGCCATGGTCGATCGCATCACGCCGATGACCAGCACCGCGCATCGCCTGCAACTGGCCGACAAACACGGCGTCGACGATGCGTGGCCGGTGGTCTGCGAACCGTTTGTGCAGTGGGTGCTGGAGGACAAATTCGTCAACGGCCGCCCGGCCTGGGAAAAGGTCGGCGTGCAGTTCACCGACGATGTCTCACCATACGAAGAGATGAAAATCAAACTGCTCAACGGCAGTCATCTAGCGCTGACGTATCTGGGCTTTCTCAAGGGTTATCGCTTCGTCCACGAGACCATGAACGATCCGCTGTTCGTGCAGTACATGCGCGCCTATATGGACCTGGATGTCACTCCGCAACTGGCGCCGGTACCGGGCATTGATCTGAGCGACTACAAGGACACGCTGGTGGCGCGGTTTTCCAATCAGGCGATTGCCGATCAGTTGGAGCGTGTGTGTTCGGATGGCTCATCGAAGTTTCCCAAATTCACCGTGCCGACGATCAATCGTCTTATCGCCGATGGTCGCGAAACCAAGCGCGCGGCGCTGGTCGTGGCGGCGTGGGCGTTGTATCTGAAGGGCGTGGACGAGAATGGTGATACGTATTCGATTCCGGACCCACGAGCAGCGTTTTGCCAAGGACTGGTGGCGGATGATGGGCTGATCAGCGAACGGCTGCTGGGTGTTGAAGAAATTTTCGGCACGGCGATACCGAAGTCGGCGGAGTTTGTTGCAGCGTTCGAGTGGTGCTGCCAGAGTCTGCGCGAGTTTGGGGTTTCGCGAACATTGCAACGAGTTCTAGCCTGATTCTGCGGCGATGCGACTGACGTCTTCGCGAGCAGGCTCGCTCCCACAGGTTAGGGTTCCAACATCACTTGTGGGAGCGAGCCTGCTCGCGAATAGCCGCCATACTCGGAAACCCCCTGACATCCTGAGGACCTCATTGTGACCAGCCAACAACTCTTCCTGGGTATCGACTGCGGCACCCAAGGCACCAAAGCAATCATCCTCGATGCCGACAGCGGTCAGGTGCTCGGTCTGGGCGCGGCCCCGCACATGATGATCAGCGGCGCCAATGGCCGCCGCGAACAAGACGTTCAACAGTGGCTCGACGCTTTCGTCAGCGCCACCCGCCAGGCCTTGCAAGCGGCCAACGTCGACGGCCAGGCGATTCTCGGCGTCGGCGTCTCCGGGCAGCAGCACGGCCTGGTCCTGCTCGATGAGCAAGGCACAGTGCTGCGCCCGGCCAAGCTCTGGTGCGACACCGAAACCACGCCGGAAAACGACCGTTTGCTCGAGCAACTGGGCGGCGAGGAAGGTTCGCTGGAACGCCTCGGCGTGGTCATTGCGCCCGGCTATACGGTGTCGAAACTGCTCTGGACCAAAGAGCAGCATCCCGACGTGTTCTCGCGCATCGCTCGGATTCTGCTGCCCCACGACTACCTTAACTACTGGCTCACCGGCCGCGCCTGCAGCGAATACGGCGACGCCTCCGGCACTGGTTACTTCAACGTGCGTACGCGTCAGTGGGATGTGCAGATCCTGCGCGACATCGACGCCAGCGGGCGTTTGCAAACCGCGCTGCCGGAGCTGATCGAGGCGCACGCGGCCGTTGGCACTATCCTGCCGGCAATCGCCCAGCAACTCGGCATCAACCCCAACGCCGTGGTCTCAAGCGGCGGCGGCGACAACATGATGGGCGCCATCGGTACCGGCAATATCCAGCCCGGCGCGATCACCATGAGCCTCGGTTCTTCCGGCACGGTCTACGCCTATTCGGAGGAGCCGAACGTCAGCGCCGATGCCTCGGTTGCCACGTTCTGTTCCTCCAGCGGCGGCTGGCTGCCGCTGATCTGCACGATGAACCTGACCAACGCCACCGGCGCGATTCGCGAGCTGTTCAAGCTCGACTTGCCGACCTTCAACCAACTGGTCGCGCAGTCGCCGATCGGCGCCGAAGGCGTGAGCATGCTGCCGTTCCTCAACGGCGAGCGCGTCCCCGCCCTGCCCCACGCCACTGGCAGCCTGCATGGGCTGACCATGGACAATCTGACCCAGGCCAATCTGTGCCGCGCCGCTGTCGAAGGCACCACCTTCGGTTTGCGCTACGGGCTGGATTTGCTCCGCCAGAATGGTTTACAAAGCCTGCGCATTTGCCTGATCGGTGGCGGTTCGAAGAGTGCGGTGTGGCGGCAGATCGTCGCTGACATCATGAACGCCCCGGTGATCTGTACCGAACAAAGCGAAGCCGCCGCACTGGGCGCGGCGATTCAGGCAGCGTGGTGCGCGTCGCGCTCCAATGGCGATGAAGTTTCTCTGGCCGATCTATGCGAGCGCTGCGTGAAACTCGACGCACGCAGTGAGACCCTGCCGATTGCCGCTAACGTCGCGGCGTTCCAGCAGGCCTACGAACGCTATCAACAGCATGTCGCAACCCTATAACGAGCAAACAACTATGTACCTGGTGTGTGGCGAAGCCCTGTTTGATTTTTTCAGCGAAAACGACGCCAGCGGTCTGGCCTCGAAAGTCAATTTCAAGGCGATTGCCGGCGGCTCGCCGTTCAACGTCGCCGTCGGTCTGCGCCGCTTGGGCGTGGACTCCGCGTTGTTCGCCGGCCTGTCCACCGACTACCTGGGCCGCCGTTTGCAGCAAGTGCTGCAGGAGGAAGGTGTGCGTCCGGACTATCTGGTGGATTTCGCCGCGCCGACCACTCTGGCGATGGTCGCCGTCGGCGCCAACGGTTCGCCGCATTACAGCTTCCGTGGCGAAGGCTGCGCCGATCGGCAACTGAGCGAGGCACATCTGCCGACGCTCGGCGACGAGGTTCGCGGCCTGCACATCGGCTCGTTTTCGCTGGTGGTGCAGCCGATTGGCGACACGTTGCTGAAGCTGGTCCAGCGCGAAAGCGGCAAACGCCTGATCAGCCTCGACCCCAACGTGCGCCTCAACCCCGAGCCAAATATTGATCTATGGCGCGAACGCATCGCCACGCTGGTGCGCCTGGCCGATCTGATCAAAGTCAGCGACGAGGATCTGAGCCTGCTCTATCCCGAGCAGGATCCGCAGCAGGTGATTGAAGGCTGGCTCGAGCATCGCTGTCAGATCGCGTTCCTCACTCGCGGTGGCGATGGCGCAACGGTGTTCAGTCGCGCCCATGGCTCGTGGTCGGTGCCGGCCAACCCGGTAAAAATTGCCGACACCGTTGGCGCCGGCGACACCTTCCAGGCCGCGCTGATCACCTGGCTGACCGAACATTCGCTGGACTCGGTCGCTGGCGTGCAGCAACTGAGTCGCGAGCAGATCGACGGCATGCTCAGGTTCGCCGTACAAGCCGCCGCACTGACCTGCAGCAAAACCGGTCCGGATCTGCCCTATCGTCATCAATTGAGCTGAGCGCGTAGACTGTCGGCCTTTTTGCGCACGACGGAAAACAGCTCTTGAATCACAGGCATATCCTCGGCCTCCTGACCCTGGCCACCCTGCTGAGCGGTTGCGGCACCTCGCCGCCCCGTTCACCGGAAGACATCTGCGCAATCTTCCGCGAGAAAAGCGACTGGTACGACGCTGCGCAAGTCACCCAGAAACGCTGGGGTGTGCCGATCCAGGTGCCTTTCGCGATCATGTATCAGGAGTCCGGCTATCGCTACGATGCCAAGACGCCGCGCAAATATCTGCTCTGGGTAATTCCTTGGGGCCGCGTCTCCACCGCTTCCGGCTATGCGCAAGCCAAGGATGAAGTCTGGGCCGACTACCAGAAAAGCACCGGCCGCAACTGGGCCGATCGCGAAGACTTCGACGACGCCATCGACTTCGTCGGCTGGTACATGGACAAGACCACCTCGATCAACGGCGTGTACAAATACGACGCCTACAACCAATACCTGAACTACCACGAAGGCTGGGGCGGCTTTCGCAACAAGACCTACGCGAGCAAAGCCTGGCTACCGCCGACCGCGCGCAAGGTGCAGAACCGTTCGGATTTGTATGCGCAGCAGTATGCCGGCTGCAAGGAAGACCTCAATCGCGGGTTCTGGAGCCGGTTCTGGCATTGGTTGTAGAAGCCGTTCGCGAGCAGGCTCGCTCCCACAGATGTCCACATATTCTGTGATCACTGTAGATCCCTTGTGGGAGCGAGCCTGCTCGCGATAGCGCCCGATCAGACGCTGAAAATTCATGCGATGCCCGGCTTTACTGGCCCAAACCGCCCTCCTAAGGGTTTTCCCTATGACCTCGCAGCCCCACATCTGCGCCATTTGCGCCTTGAATGAGGCCGTCTAATCCTGCAACATCCATCACCTGCTTATTCAACGGACGGAATTCAAGGCATGCTGGACGCCAATGCAACCCACATCACCCTCTCGATCGAAGACGCCAACGCCGACCTGCAAGTCCTCAGCTTCACCGGTCGCGAAGCCCTCAACGAACCGTTCCGTTTCGACCTCGAACTGGTCAGCGCCCGCCCCGACCTGAAGCTCGAAGAGCTGCTGCACAAGCGCGCCTGCCTGACGTTCGGCGCCACCGGCGAAGGCAAGATTCACGGCCAGGTCTATCGCATCGAGCAGGGCGACTCCGGCAAGACCCTGACCCGCTACAGCATCAGCCTGATGCCACAACTGGCCTACCTGCAGCACAATCATGATCAGCAGATCTTCCAGCAACTGACGGTGCCGAAAATCATCGCCCAGGTGCTGGAAGATCGCGGCATTCTCTCTGACGCCTACAGCTTCCAGCTCGGCGCCGAGTACCCGGAACGCGAGTATTGCGTGCAATACGACGAGTCCGACCTGCATTTCATCCAGCGTCTGTGCGAAGAGGAAGGCATTCACTTCCACTTCCAGCACAGCAGCAGCGGCCACAAACTGGTGTTCGGCGACGACCAGACCGTGTTCCGCAAACTGAAGCCGGTCAGCTACCAGCAGGACTCCGGCATGGCTGCGGAGAAGCCGGTGATCAAGCGCTTCAACCTGCGCCTGGAAACCCGCACCACCCGCGTCAGCCGTCGCGATTACGATTTCGAAAAACCGAAGCTGCTGCCCGAAGGCGCGGTCAAAACCGAGTTCGCCCCGGACCTGGAAGACTACGATTACCCCGGCCGCTTCACGACTCGCGAGCGCGGCAAGTTCCTATCAACCCGCGCCTTGGAACGCCATCGCAGCGACTACAAACTTGCCGAAGGCAAAGGTGATGAACCGACGCTGACCAGCGGCCATTTCCTCACGCTCGCCGAACACCCGCGCGCCGAGTGGAACGACCTGTGGCTGCTGCTGGAAGTCTTCCACGAAGGCAAACAGCCGCAAGTCCTCGGCGAAAACGTCACCAGCGACGTCACCGACAACAAAAGCGATTTCCACCAGGGCTACCGCAACACCTTCCTCGCCACCCCGTGGGACGCGCACTACCGCCCTGCCCTCGAACACCCGAAACCGAAAGTCCTCGGCAGCCAGACCGCCGTCGTCACCGGCCCGGCCGGAGAAGAAATCCACTGCGACCAGTACGGCCGCATCAAAGTGCAATTCCACTGGGACCGCGACGGCCAGTCCGACGACAAAACCACCTGCTGGATGCGCGTCGCCAGCGGCTGGGCAGGCAGCGCCTACGGCGGCATCGCGATCCCGCGCATCGGCATGGAAGTCCTCGTCACCTTCCTCGAAGGCGACCCCGACCAGCCCCTCGTCACCGGCTGCCTGTACCACAAGGAAAACGTCGTCCCCTACGACCTGCCCGCCAACAAGACCCGCAGCACCTTCAAAACCCTCAGCTCCCCGGGCGGCAAGGGCTACAACGAATTCCGCATCGAAGACAAGAAAGGCGCCGAACAGATCTACATCCACGCCCAGCGCGACTGGGACGAAAACATCGAACACGACCAGAAAATCCGCGTCGGCAACGAACGCCATGACACTGTTGAAGCCAATGTGCTTAGCGAATTCAAGGTTGAAGAGCACCGGATCACCCATCTGGACCGCATCAGCGAAATGCGCGCGGATGATCACCTGACGGTGGGTGTGACGCAGCATGTGAAGGTTGGGACTGGGCAGTTTGTTGAGGCTGGCAACGAAATCCATTATTACGCCGGCCAGAGAGTCGTGGTCGAAGGCGCCATGGAACTGACTGCCAAGGCTGGCGGCAGCTTCGTCAAGGTCGACGCGGGTGGCGTGACCATCAGCGGCGCTGAGGTGAAGGTCAATACCGGCGGCTCGCCCGGGGTGGGCACGCCGGCGGCGCCGTTGTTGCCGGGGCCGATGAAGGTTGTGGATGCGGATAAGGCGGGGAAAGTCCCTGTCCCGCTGCCCAAACGTCTGAATGAGTCTGGAATAACGCCGTTGTGCGGCAAGCAAAGCAACGGCGCCTGCAGCCGTAAGGATTGCACATGCATGTAAAAGCGCTCAGCGCCCTCCTCGAAGCTCCACGCCATGGGTTCGTTGATTTACCGAGAGAAAGCTCTGAATCAACACTGTGTTTCATTATTGACCCGGTTCGACAGCCTGACGCGATGAGCCGCCTTTATCGTGTTGGCGAACCGGTGGTAGATGCACAGGGCCTGTTCCTCAAAACCGCCTTCGCTGATATCGCCGCTGACGGTCCGCTCTGGATCACCGCGCCGTGGGGCAGTCGCCTTGCGGCTGAGGCAGCAAAGCTGTGCGAGGAAAATTTCTCTGGCATTGCCATTACCACAGCTGATTCTGACAAAGCGCTCGCCCATGCGCGCTGGCTCTTGCGCGCTAATGATGGCTCTGGCGGACAAAGCCTGCTGAGCTACCACAAGCCAAGCCTGTGGGCCGCGCTGGCCTATACCGCTGGCGACAACTCCCATCAGCTGTTCGGCCCTTGGCAGCACGTATACAGCCCAGCGCCGGTTCATTTTGGGCGCAATGAAGGTCCATGGCTCAGTTGGCGCGCCGTCTCGGAAGTCGAATGGCTGGGCGATACTTCAGTGTTCAGCCTGCCGCCATCCGCGGCGAACGTTCAAGAGCATTTGGGTTGGGTTTATTGGGCAGATGAACATCACGCAGATTACGGCGAGCCGAGCGATGAGCATCTGCCCAAGCTTGTGGCAAACCTCAATGTGCTGGTTGCCCACAATATTTACGAAGGCCGTCACTTGCTGAAGCTGGGGTCAATCACAAATGGCCCACTGCTTGAAACACAGCCACAGGCAATGGCCATCCTGCAATCCAGGGAAGAGTCGTTCATCAAAGTACAGCAGCTGCAGCAACTCACCACCAGCGTTGCTTGATGAACCCGTCCGTTAAGAATGAATGGAAGCGAAATGGAACAAAATACCAGCGCAGCACCTAACACCGAGTCGGCACCTCCAAAAGCGGTAGTTGACGATGAAACTTGTGCAAAACCGCCTCGGGATATTGGTGAACAGCCCGAAGCGCCAGAAGACACACCAGGCGATCACGACAAAGTGAAAACGCCCTGCTCCACCATTTATGGCAGTGCAATTTACGATACGGAAAATGAATCCTTCTGGTTACTACCAGAGCGGACAAACTCCGCCCTGAAAGAAGCTTCCAGTGACTTGGAACAGAAGGTCAGCTCAAGCAAATCTCCAGAAGAACGGAAAAAAGGGCTCTACGAGTCGGGACTCCTTGAGTATTTCCTAGAGCCTAAACTGGCAAACTTTCTTGAGGGTGACGAGAAAGCACGGATGCTAGAAATCGAAGCTCAACATCCGAATATCAGCAATCTGGATGCAGCACTTCTAGAGGCTCAGCAGAACTTAAAAACCACGGCGCCAGAAGATTCTTCCACTCAGCTTACGGCCCTTGAGCAAGATCAGCTTAAAAGAAACCATTTCATGTCCGCCCGGGATGCTGCAACCCGCGTACGTGGCATGCATAGCGAATGGCAAAAGCTCAAGCGCATGGCCATCGTCGCCGCTAAGGAAAAAGGTTACGCGTACGAAAGCGGCAACCTTTATGCGCCCAAAGCCATCGCGGCCCGGGAAGCCGTTCAAAAGTATCTGAAAGCGCGAGAAGCGCTGTTAGAGGACAAGGATCTCACCACGTTAACCTCGGCAGAGCTTGCGCCGATGCTCGCTCAAGATAAAAAGCGAATCGACGAGATCGCGATGTGCGGCACTAACAATCAGTTGATGCTCTGCACCTATGTACGCGACCAGGAAATCAAACGTAAGGAAAGGAAAGCGACCTACAGCGCTTATCTGGAGGCCATCACCGACGTTGCACAATACGGAATCGCATTGCCGGAGTTCGCGCTGATTTCTGAGGGCGGAGCAGTCGAAAGTGGAGTCGACCTGTTCAAGCAATATATCGCGCTCGAGAAAGAGCAAAAAGAGACCAATGAACGTCTCAGCGCCAAGTACAAAGGCTGGATCGAGGCAAGTGGCCGACAAGCCAAAGCGCCCACCAACCTGGTCACTAATGAACGTGCCGACTGGGACCGCTTGCAGGCTTCGAAAGAAAAACTACGACTTCAGGCTGAGAGCAATGTGGAAACGGCAATTGTTCGCCGTCACCTGCTGTGGGAGCCAGAGCAATTTCAGGCAAGACCTGAAGAGCGCTTGATCAAAAACGGCTTTCCGCTGGCCGAGATGAGTATGGCGGACAGCCTGAAAAAACCGCTGACCTATCTCAGCATGTATTCGCTGCCACGACTCAAACAAACCGTTAAGGATGACTGGAAGAAAGTTGGCGCCAAGGTCAAAGATCTGATGAAGCGTCCGGGCAATAGCGATGGAAAAGCAACGACGGACACTGAACTGAGTTTGTTTGGACAGTGGCTGAAAAGCGAAGGCGCGTTAAGAATCAAGGATCAGGAAAGCGATTGGTTCTCAGCCGAAGGGTGGTTCGAAATCGAAAAATTCAACGCCTACCTAGAAAACAAAAAGTACAAGGTCACTGCGCTGGAGAACGCTGGTACCCGTAAAGAATGGGGGGACCGATTGCAGCAAGTGTTGTTCAAGGACAACGTACGCAAGACATTCCGCATTTTCGACATCACACCGCAAGCCCAGTTGGTTCGTTGCCTAATGCCCTCCACCACGGAAACTATCCATTCATCGACAAAAGTAGAGGGGCCGGACTGGACTCTGGCCGAAGGATTCCAAGCCTCCGCCAAGGCTACTTTTGCCGTTGATCTTGCCAGAGGCGAGGTCGAGCTTTTTAAAGTCGACTTGCCAGATCGTGCCAGCGCGAAAGATATTGTCATCACCTACCGAAATGCAGAAGACATACAGCAAAAGATGAATCTTGGACGTTTTTCGCTCTATTTAGGCGCGAAGGCTTGGGGCTATGCAGGAGCATCATTGTTGCTTTCTTCGGAAATTGCATTGGATGTCAGCAACGCTGGGTTCCATTTAGCTCCTCCGGAACCGGTTGTGCGCAACCCAGATAAGCGCAGCTACGCGAGAACTGAAAAAAGTGGACAGATTAAAAAAGCTCCTGAAACGCTACAGATACAGGATGGCGCGAAAGCCGCATTTAATCTATTCGCCGGTCTGCAAACCGGGATAATGGTCACCGGAGCGCTAAATTGGGCACCACCCGGCGAAGTAGCCTTGCTAACCAAAGCGCCCGTTTCCGGAAAATCTGCCGGAATGAAAGCCAGCGAATGGTTCAGCCTTGCGCGTTTGACTGTGGAACTCAATGCCGCTGCCGGTCTCGGAGCGAGGGCTGAGGCGAGTATTTCCCTGCACGAGGGCCGTCTGATTCTGGTGCTAAAGGCAGCGTTGATCGCCGGCCCAGGCGTTGGTGGCTCCTTCAAGTTCGAAGTCGGCTACGATGCCGTCACCGAGCTGCTTAACATGTTCCGTAGAGAACTATATAAAAACAAACAGAACCCTTACTTTGTGATTGAAGACGAAACCTATGCGTACCTTTCAAAATTAAATACGCTGGCCATTGGCGGTTTTGACATTCGGATGATTTATCTTATGGGCGCTGATGCGGTGATGACGCTTTATGAGAGCTTGACTGCGACAGGCAAAGGCGGATCTATTGCTGATACGATCATGTTTTATGATCCAGTGGAGGAGCTTGAGGAATGGTGCATCAATGCGATTCCAGGCGCGCTCGGACCATTATTGATGACACTCATTAGCCCACCTGATGATTTCTCTGTAAATTATTCGAATAACTCAGATAAAACTGATAAAAAAGAGCGCAAATATGACAGTGACCAAGCGCACCTAGTTCAGCAGCAGGCCATTGAGCGCATTCTCGGCTGGATTGTAAAAAGTGCAACCAAGAAAAATTCAATCGAACAAGCTCAGTATCAATTTGAGCAAATTTGCATGTGCATGAATAAGTTTGGAATGAAGCCAGCTAATGCTGAGGAGAAATATTGCGAAAACCGTTTGGCGCTTGATAATTTCATGACTGAGGCAGTCCTTCGCCTTACTGTTCCCTCAGGGGAGGAAATGCGAACGCGCTATAAAGATCATGTCAAATTGTTAGGCGCAAAACGTGACGGAACTTGCCAGCGCAGCCAATATCAAGGACGAACATACGTACCAGCAGGTGTGGCTAAATTTATTCCGACCACCCATTAATTAATTAATTAAAGAGACAAACATATGTGGCTGCGCTCACTATTCTCAGTAATTATATTCCTCACTTATGCTAGCTCCTCTCTGGCAGAGCTCGCTCCACGCCAAGAGCAGGCCAAAAACCATGGCATTGTCCTTTATAATCAATTGAAGACCGAGTCTGCCAAGCCTTTTTTATTGATCGCATCGGAGGCAGGAGATAGTGAAGCTCAATATTTGTTAGCGGAAGTGCTTAGAAAAAAAAATCACTACATGAGCTCCGAAGCTAGGGCTTGGTATGAGGCGTCGGCTAATCAAGGCAACCTATACGCCATGATTCAGCTAGGACGGAGTGAAAAAGACCTATGCGATATCACTCGCGACTGCAAACCACCTCAGAAAGATCCGATCGAGTGGCTGAACGAAGCCAAGAAACAGGCTATAGAGAAAGCAAAAAGCGGTAACGCTGAAGCAATGTACATTATGTATGAAATCACCCTAGACGATCAGTGGCTTGAAAAAGCAGCTATTGCGGGTGACGATCAGGCCCAGTACTGGCTGGCGGTATCTTATAAGCAAGGTGATGGCTTTTTCTTACCTTGGAAACGAACAGAAGAAGTAAAAAAATGGTTCAAACTGTCCGCTGAAGCAGGAAATCCGCGTTCCATGATGGAGTATGCGGCTCTTCTTTTCGAAAGCGGAGATCTTGAAGGTTTTAGACACTGGAATGAGCAAGCAGCGATAGCAGGTTATGCGGAATCGGTGTATGGATATGGCTCATATCTTGCTCATGAGCCCGACACATATGGATTTCCATATGACCCCGTTAAAGGCTATTCACTAGTTTCATCCTTAAGTATTCTGAACGGCGGGGGTGGAATGCAAGAAAACGTTGAATACAAACTCCCTCTCATTGCAGCCAAGTTGACACCCGCACAAATTTCCGAAGCGCACGAGCAAACGAAGAAATGGGCCGCAACACATCCTCCGCTGTCCTTTTTTCCCGAAAAACTGAGTCGTTAATTCGCTTTAATCAATAATGAGTTAGGACGCGTACTACTTGAGAGCCATAATCAGGATCATCGCTCCTGGTTATGGCTGATCGGCAATCGCTTCAATGCAAATATCTTTGGTTAAATGTGCTTACCGCTTGATCCCCGATCTATTCAGCCTAATTAGTCCAATTACCCCCCCTTAATCCTCAAATCAAAGACTCTACAGTACTGTTCCGCTCAGGCATCGCGCTGAAACCGACTGCGGCAGGCTCGTCCGGCTTCATGCCGGGCGCCTATCCGTTACGCTGGAGTCCTCTCATGAACATTCGTCCCTTCCTGCTCACCGCCATCCTCGCCTGCTGCTCATACGCCGCACTGGCCCAAGCCAACGACACCTCCGCCACATCGAATCAAGCACCCTACCAATACGGCATGCCACTACACGTGGCGAAGGTACTCTCGCTAACCGAACCGCCGACCCTCAAGTGCAAAGTCATCACCGCCGACATGAAATACATCGACAACACCGGCAAGCCCGCACAAATCAGTTACAGGAAATTATCTGACGCATGCAGTCAGCAGAACTGACAGACGCTTCTGATTTTCCGGTTGGCCATAGGCGTGGGGTGGTTTCGACGCGTATGCTCGGAGCCTTCCCTACTGCCGCAAGGATTGGCCATGCAGTTGTCGTTCCGCACGTTGTCGAGCTTCACTTCCATCCTGTGTTTTTTGCTGGCGCTGGTCTGGGGATTTTTTCCGGAGGTGTTGCTGGCGATCTGGAGCATTGGCTACTCGGAAGGCACTGGCGTAGTCGCAAGGCGCAGCGCGGTGCTGTTTGCGGCGTTGGGGGTGATGTTTTATTTGCTGCGCAATGCTCCGCCGTCAGTGGCACGCAGTGCGCTGAGTAATGGTTTCATCGTCGGCTGTTTCGGTTTGGCGGCGTTGGGTTTTGGCGAATGGCTCAATGGCCATGCCGGCCCCGGGATCTTGCTCGCGGTGCTGGTCGAGTTCGCGCTGGGCCTTGGTTTCGTGCAGGCCCGGCGCGTGGCGGTCGAACTGGGTGAGACGGTGGGTTAAACGGCTCGAGAACGAGCGCTGGTTTGATGTATCGTGGTCTGTTGCGCGAGATCGGATCGCAGGCCTGCGACCAAGTTGTTGATTTCACGGCAGCTGTTCAGGCGGCTGGCGTCGATTCCACTGACGTAGAGATCGGCTTGGTCGGTTCGATGGTCGCCAAATACTTTGACGGACATCGACAAGTCTGGTGTCAACGTGCACTGGCAGCGTTTCGGCAGGAAGCTGCTTTCAATGATATTGCGTAATTCCAAGGCAGATAAAAACATGGCGAACCCTCTCCTTTCTGTGCGATTGCCAATCAAGTATTCACGCTGACCCTCTGCTGCGCCTTTACGGGTGTGCCCCCGCTGTTTCCCTGGTGCGGCAAGTGGTGGTACTGCGAAATGCCCATTGGAGTGTAGGCGCCCAAATCCTGTGCGCCTCACCAAAAGAACGCACAAAACGTGCCTTTGATCGGTTCGTTTTGCTCCCTTCAAAATCAAGCACTTGGAAATGTGGCCAGTATCCTGCTATTTGCAAAATGCATGAATCGACCACCCGCCCCCTGCAATCTGCAATCTCCGGGCAAATTTGCTTTCGCAGACTATGACGGCAAGAATGTCTCCCATTGCAATTCAACCCGCACGGAGGCCTCCATGAATTCCTTAAGCGTTTGCGCTATCACCGGCCTGTTGATCGCCAACCTTTCCACCCTCGCCCACGCCGCCAAGCTCGAAGACATCGCGCCGTATCCCAAAGCCGAAGCCGGGTTTACCCGACAAGTCATCCATCTGCCCAAGCAAGAGCAGGAAGAGAATTTCCAGGTTGAAATTCTCGCCGGCAGAACCCTCGAAGTGGATTGCAATCGCCAGCGTCTGGGCGGTGTGCTCGATGAAAAGAATTTGCAAGGCTGGGGCTATCCGTTCTATCGCATGGAAAAGGTCATCGGCCCGATGAGCACGATGATGGCCTGCCCGCCTGGCAGCCAGAAAAAGCGCGCTTTCGTTCCGGTCGTCGGTGATGGCTTCATGTTGCGTTACAACAGCAAGTTGCCAGTCGTGGTGTACGCGCCTTCGGACGTAGAGGTGCGTTATCGCATCTGGTCGGCGTCGGACAAAGTCGGCACCGCCCTGCAGGAATAACCGGAGCCCAGCCCTTGATTACTTGCCACGTCAGATATGTGATCGATCCCTATCAGTTGCCCGCTTTCGAAGCTTATGCCAAAGCGTGGCTCGACATCGTTGAGCGCTTGGGCGGTACGCATCACGGCTACTTTCTCCCCTCGGAAGGCGCCAGCAACATTGCTTATTGTCTGTTCAGTTTTCCATCACTGGCCGATTACGAAAGCTATCGACATATTGCAATGACCGACCCCGAAAGCACCGCACTGGTGGCCGATCTGGTCGAGAAGAAGTTCATCGTCAGTTACGAGCGCACGTTTCTGCGCCCGTTGCTGCCCTGATCGCCATTACGCGGGCACGCCGCAAGCAGCGGCGCGTTCGGCGACATGGCGCAGGCTGTCGAAGTTGATGTTGGCCCCGGAGTCGATGGCGACGAATGTCTGATCGCGAACCCCATTGCGCGCCACGTACTGCTTGATCCCCGCCACGGCCAGTGCCCCCGACGGTTCTGTGATCGAACGGGTATCGTCGTAGATAGTCTTGATCGCGGCGCAGAGTTCGTCATTGCTGACCGTTATCACCTCATCTACGCAGAAGCGGCACACCTCGAAGCCATACGCGCCGATCTGCGCAACCGCTACGCCATCGGCAAAGGTACCAACGCTCGGCAGAACCACCCGCTCGTCCGCACTCAAAGCCGCTTGCAGGCATGCCGAATGTTCGGATTCGACGCCGATGATCCGCACTTCCGGACGCAGGTATTTGACGTAGGCCGCGATACCTGCGATCAAACCTCCGCCGCCGACCGGGATGAAGATCGCGTCCAGCGCGCCTTGATGCTGGCGCAGGATTTCCATCGCCACAGTGCCTTGTCCGGCGATCACGTCAGGATCATCGAACGGTGAAACAAACGTGCATCCGGTCTGTTCGGCCAAATGCAACGCATGGGCCAGAGCAAACGGGAAGCTTTCGCCATGCAGCAGTGCTTCGGCACCGCGACTGCGCACGCCGAGCACTTTGAGCTCAGGGGTGGTAGACGGCATGACGATCGTCGCGGCAATGCCCAATTCCCGTGCCGCCAGCGCTACACCCTGCGCGTGATTACCCGCCGATGCCGTGATCACTCCCCGCGCTCTCTGCTCATCGCTCAGTTGCACGAGTTTGTTGTAAGCACCACGGATCTTGAAAGAGAACGTCGGTTGCAGATCTTCGCGCTTGAGCAGGACCCGATTGCCTAAGGCTTCCGACAGCGCCGGAGCAGGCTGCAACGGCGTACGCACCGCAATGTCGTAAACCGGCGCGGCCAGAATCTTTTTCACGTAACGCTCAAGCAGTGCTTGCTGGTCGGGGCTGTGCGGCATGGTCGTCTCCTGACATTTTTCAGAACCCCGGAGACAGAAAGTAAAAACCCGCCTCTAGGGCGGGTTGGGTGCTGCAGTCGTGAGCTAGCCCGCCAAATGAGGAATGGCGGTAATAATGCTTGGCTGGCAGCGCGATACGGTGAAAGTCATGGACTGGAAATTAGCCTGCCGGCGGATGACAAGTCAATGGCCCGCTGCAGAACTTTGAATCTTCCGCAGAACTGAACAGTCACTGCAAAGGAGAACAACAACTTCTGCTCCGAGCCGATGAAAGTGGAGATTGACCATGAATATTCGACAAATACTGTTCGCCGTCCCGCTGCTGGTCGCCGCCCTGTCCAGCCCTGCTGTTTTCGCCGTCGATGAAAGCGATGCCGTGAAAAAGCCCGAATGCCCGAAAGGCCAGGTCTGGGACAGTAAAACCCAGCAGTGCGTGCTGCAGACCAGCGGCTGACAGGAGCCCTGCTAAACTGGCCGAGGTTTTATTCCCAGGAAGATTTACCCGTGCCCATTTCGTCCCGCGCTGCATTACTCGTCATCGACGTTCAAAACGACTTCATTCCCGGCGGGAAATTACCGGTGCCAGAAGGTGACCGGATTGTGCCGCTGATCAACCGGCTCGCGCGCCAGTTCAGGCAAGTCGTCATAGCTCAGGACTGGCACCCGAGCGGGCATATCTCGTTTGCGTCCAGCCATCCCGGGCGCCAGCCCTACGACGTCATTGAATTACCGTACGGCGCACAAACCCTGTGGCCCGATCATTGTGTGCAAGCCAGCGAAGGCGCTGAATTTCATCCGGAACTGGATTTGCCGCACGCGCAATTGGTCATCCGCAAGGGCTGCAATCCCGACATCGACAGCTACTCGGCTTTTCTCGAAGCAGACCGAAGCACCACCACAGGTCTTGCGGGTTATCTAAAAGAGCGCGGTGTCGACACCGTTTACGTGGTCGGCCTGGCGCTGGATTTCTGTGTGATGTTTTCCGCGCTGGACGCGCGTGCGGCGGGATTGAATGTCTTTGTGGTGCTGGATGCCTGTCGGGCGATTGATCTGGAAGGTTCGCTGGCAGCCGCCATAACGCGGATGCAAGAGGCTGGCGTCGGCCTGATTCAATCATCAGATGTCCGTTAAAGATTCAGGCCATTGCCGGCAACCACAGCCTGAATCGCGCCCCGCCCAGCGGCGAACTCTCAACGGTTAGTGTGCCGCCCTGCGCTTCCAGCGCACGGCGGCTTATCGCCAAACCGAGGCCGAATCCACCCGTCGCGCGATCACGGCTGCGATCGAGCCGATAGAACGGTTCAAAAATCCGCTCACGCTCGTCGTCAGGAATGCCGATGCCATCGTCGTCGACCCAGATTTCACATCCACCGGCAATAACCCGCACGCCAATCTGAATGCGTTTTTCGCAATAGCGCATGGCATTGCGCAACAGGTTTTGAATGGCCCGGGCGGTCAGGCGTGGATCCAGCGCGAAGCGTTCGAGCTGACCGTGCAGCAGAACGTCAATCACTATCTCCGGCGATTCCAGCTCCTCGTCGACACTACCGAGAATGCTGTCGATGAACTCATCCAGCGACACCTCGATGCGCTCGGGCGATTGCGCCGGATTCTGCAAGCGGCTGTAGGAAAGCAACTCCAGCACCAATTCATCCAGCTCACGAATATGCGCGACCAAACTCTGCAGGCGCTCGCGGCTGGCGGCCGGCAAGTCTTCGGACAACGCCAGCGCCAAGCCGAAATCCAGACGTGTCAGCGGCGTACGCAGTTCGTGGGAAACAGCGTTAAGCAGATCACGTTGCTGGTTGAGCAGGTTTTCGATATCGCCGGCCATGGTGTCGAACACGTTGGCGAGACTGCCAATGTTCGAGCTCGGCGCGATTTTGGTCCGCTCGCTCAAGTGGCCCTTGCCGAAGCGTTCGGCGGTGCTTTTCAGGCGCTCCAGATCGCGCCAGTGTGGGCGCAACCAGAGCAGCAGGCAGCCGAGCAACATGGCGCCGATCAGCACGTTGATGCTCCAATACAACAGATCAACGTCGACCGGATCCGGCGGCACGACCATACGCACGGCCATGTCCGCATTCAGCGGCGTTACCGCCAGGGTGCGCCAGCCCCAATCGCCGATGCGCACGACGTTTTCACCACGGTGCAGACGTTCCTGCTCGATGGGCGTGAACACCGGGTCGTCGATTGGCGTCAGGACGATGTGCAGCGGCTGGAATTCCTTGTCCATCGAGGCCGCAATCGCCGGCCACTGCTCTTGCGGCGCGGCATGAAACTGCTTGGTGATCAGCGATTGCAGACCTCTGGAGAACTCCAGATTGTAAGTGACGAAGCGATCCCGAAAGACCATCACGACCAGATCCGGCACGAGATAGATCGCCGCGCTATAGGAGACGATGGTCACCAGGTACAGGCGAAACAGGATGCGAAACATCAGCTCAGCATTCCCACTCGGAGCGGCTGAAGAGATAGCCCTTGCCCCACACGGTCTTGATCTTGCGCGCCTCGCCGGCGTGATCATCGAATTTGCGCCGCAGCTTGGAAATCGCCACGTCCACCGAGCGATCGGTACCGTTGAATTCGATACCGCGCAGCCGCTGCAGAATCTGATCGCGACTCAGCACTTCGCCGGCATGTCGGGCCAGCACCACCAGCAAATTGTATTCGCCGCTGGACAGTTCAACCGCTTGATCACGCCAGGTCACGGTGCGCTCGGACAGATCAATGCACAGATTGCCCATGACGATCCGGTCATTGACCGCCAGCGGCTCGCCGAGGCTGCTGCGCCGCAACAGCGTGCGCACCCGCGCCAGCAGCACCCGGGGCTCGCAGGGTTTGGTGACGTAATCGTCAGCGCCCATTTCCAGGCCCAGCACTTGATCATGGCTGTCATCGCGAGCGGTCAGCATCAGGATCGGCAGTGTCGCCGAATCGGCACGCAGCAAGCGACACACCTGCAAGCCGTCTAGGCCCGGCAGCATGAGGTCGAGGATCACCAGATCCGGCGGACTGATCCGCGCCCGTTCGCGCACATGGTCGCCACGGCCGATGACGCTGACGGAATAACCGTTGCGCTCCAGGTAGCTTGAAATCAGTTCGGCGAGGGCGGTGTCGTCTTCGACCAGGAGGATGTTGGGCATGGGGTGTTCCAGAAAATGCTGGGGCGACAGTCAGGGCTCATTCGCTCGCACATTGAAATGCGATCTCCTGTGGGAGCGAGCCTGCTCGCGAAAGCGATCGAACTGTCGCAATAAATTTCAAGGCCTGCAGGATATACGCCCTCGCGCACCACCGAGCAAAACCCTTACACAATTTCACACAGCAGCTACAAAGCTTCACCGCTAACCTCCCCGTCTGGCCGTAGGATGCGGCCTTCAATATTGGGGGTTGTACATGTCTGGAAAACTGCTGGCCGGGCTCGGCCTGATCGCATTGGCGCTGACGCTGAGCGCTTGTGATTCATCCTCGAACGCCGAAGAGCAGACGCCGCCGGCCACCGTGCGCGTCGAGACCGTCAAAACCCAGCCATTGTCGATCAGCAGCGAACTGAGCGGGCGCATCGCCGCGCCACGGATTGCCGAAGTGCGTGCGCGAGTGGCGGGCGTGGTGTTGCAGCGCACCTATCGCGAAGGCAGCGACGTTAAAAAGGGTGACGTGCTGTTCCGCATCGACCCTGCACCGTTCAAGGCTGATCTGGACAGTGCTGAAGCCGCGCTGCGCAAAGCCGAGGCCAACGCTTTTCAGGCGAAACTGCAAGAACAACGCTATGCGCAGTTGATCGAGGACCAGGCCATCAGCGGTCAGGACTACGACAACGCTCGCGCCGCTGCCCGGCAGACCGCCGCTGATGTCGCCGCCAGCAAAGCAGCGCTGGAACGGGCGAAACTGAACCTCGGTTATGCCACCGTGACCGCACCAATCTCCGGCCGCATCGGCCGCGCGCTGGTCACCGAAGGTGCGCTGGTGGGGCAGAACGAAACCACGCCACTGGCGCTGATCCAGCAGCTCAACCCGATTCATGCCGACCTCACCCAGTCAACTCGCGAGCTCAATGAACTGCGCCGAGCGTTCCGTTCCGGGCAGTTGCAGGAAGTCGGTCAGGATCAGGCGAAGGCCACGCTGATTCAGGATGACGGTAGCGTGTATCCATTGCCCGGCAAGCTGCTGTTCAGCGATATCACTGTCGATCCTGGTACTGGCCAGATCATCCTGCGCAGCGAATTTCCCAATCCGGATCTCGATCTGCTGCCTGGCAGCTTCATCCGCGTACGTCTTGAGCAAGCGACCATCCAGAACGGCATCACCGTGCCGCAACGCGCCGTACAACGCGACAGCGCCGGCATCGCCCAGGTACTGACCGTCGATGAGCAAATGCGCGTTGCGGAGAAACCAGTGCAACTGGGCGCAGTGCAGAACAATCGCTGGATCGTCACCGGCGGCCTCAAGTCCGGCGACCGCATCGTTATCGAAGGCCTGCAACACGCCCGTCCCGGGGAAAAGGTGCAGATCGACGAAACCCCTCTTCCACTTGCCCAGACCACTGGTCAGTAAGCAGGACGCTTTAATATGCCGCAGTTCTTTATCGACCGTCCGGTGTTCGCCTGGGTGGTCGCCCTGTTCATACTGTTGGCCGGTGCGCTGGCCATTCCGCAGTTGCCGGTCGCGCAATACCCCGACGTCGCACCGCCGCAGATCGAAATCTACGCCGTGTATCCCGGCGCCTCCGCGCAAACCGTCGATGAAAGCGTGGTCAGCCTGATCGAGGAAGAGCTCAACGGCGCCGATCACTTGCTCTATTTCGAATCGCAAAGCAGCCTTGGCAGCGCGACGATCAAAGCCACGTTCCAGCCCGGCACCAACCCGGAACTGGCGCAGGTCGATGTGCAAAACCGCCTCAAGGTGGTCGAGTCGCGCCTGCCGCAAGCGGTCAATCAGCAAGGGTTGCAGGTCGAAAAAGTCTCGTCCGGCTTTCTGTTGCTGATCACCCTGACCTCCAGCGACGGCAAGCTCGATGACGTGGCGCTCAGCGATTACCTGGCGCGCAACGTGATGAACGAGATCAAGCGTCTGGATGGTGTCGGCAAGGCGCAGTTGTACGGCGCCGAACGGGCCATGCGCATCTGGATCGATCCGCAGAAGCTGATCGCGTTCAACCTGACGCCGGCCGATGTCAACGAAGCCATCGTTGCGCAGAACGCTCAGGTTTCAGCGGGTAGCATCGGTGATCTGCCGTCGCCGTCCACGCAGGAAATCACTGCGACGATTCTGGTCAAAGGCCAGTTGTCGACGCCGGAGGAATTCGCCGACATCGTGCTCAAGGCCAATCGCGATGGCTCCACGGTGCGCATCGGTGATGTCGCGCGAGTGGAGATCGGCAGTCAGGAATATCAGTTCGGTACACGCCTCAACGGCAAACCGTCCACCGCCGTTGGCGTGCAGCTTTCTCCAGGCGCCAACGCGCTGAACACCGCGACACTGGTGCGGGCGAAAATGGACGAGCTGGCGCGCTACTTCCCGGCCGGCGTGGAGTACAAGATTCCTTACGACACTTCGCCCTTCGTCAAAGTCTCGATCACTAAAGTGATCTACACCCTTGGCGAAGCGATGCTGCTGGTGTTTGCGGTGATGTTCCTGTTCCTGCAAAACGTGCGCTACACGCTGATCCCGACATTGGTGGTGCCGGTGGCGCTGATGGGCACGTTCGCGACCATGCTGGCGCTGGGCTTCTCGATCAACGTGCTGACCATGTTCGGCATGGTGCTGGCGATCGGCATTCTTGTGGACGACGCCATCGTCGTGGTTGAGAACGTTGAGCGGATCATGGCCAGCGAGGGCTTGTCGCCCAAGGAAGCCACGCGCAAGGCGATGACGCAGATCACCGGAGCGATCATTGGCATTACGCTGGTGCTGGTCGCAGTGTTTATTCCGATGGCATTCATGCAGGGCTCGGTCGGGGTGATCTACCAACAGTTCTCGCTGTCCATGGCCACCTCGATTCTATTCTCGGCGTTCCTCGCCCTGACGTTGACGCCGGCCTTGTGCGCAACATTGCTCAAGCCTGTCGCGAAGGGTCAACATCACGAGAAGTCCGGATTTTTCGGCTGGTTCAATCGCCGATTTGAGCAATTGACCGATCGCTATCAGGGCTGGGTCGGCTATGCGCTCAAGCGTACGGGTCGCTATCTGATGATCTACGTGGTCCTGCTGATTGGACTCGGAATCTGTTTTGCGCGCCTGCCCTCCTCGTTTCTGCCCACGGAAGATCAGGGTTACACCATCACCGATATCCAGCTGCCACCCGGCGCGACCAAGAACCGCACTGTGCAGGTGGCCGAACAGCTCGAGGCGCACAACGCCGGTGAACCGGGAATCAGTGACAGCGTAGTGATCCTGGGTTTCAGTTTCTCCGGTAGCGGGCAGAACGCAGCGCTGGCGTTTTCGACGCTCAAGGACTGGTCGGAACGTGGCAGTGACGATGCCGCCAGCTCGATCGCCGATCGTGCCAACGCTGCACTGAGCCAGATCAAGGACGCCATGGCGTTCTCGGTACTGCCGCCTCCGGTGGACGGCCTCGGCACGTCCAGCGGTTTCGAGTTCCGTTTGCAGGATCGCGGCGGCCTGGGCCATGCGACGTTGATGCAGGCGCGTACGGAACTGCTCGCCGCAGCGGAGAAAAGCCCGATATTGATGAACGTCCGTGAAAGCGCACTGGCCGAAGCGCCACAGGTGCAACTGATCGTCGACCGCAAACAGGCTAACGCCTTGGGCGTTTCGTTCGCCGACATCGGCAACGTGCTGTCCACTGCGGTGGGTTCGAGCTACATCAATGACTTCCCCAATCAGGGCCGCATGCAGCGGGTGGTCGTGCAAGCCGAAGGTGATCAGCGCAGTCAGGTGGATGACTTGCTGAAAATGCATGTGCGCAACAACGCCGGAAACATGGTGCCGCTGTCGGCATTCGTTCAGGCCAACTGGATTCAAGGGCCGGCGCAGTTGACCCGCTACAACGGTTATCCGGCGATTGCGATTTCCGGCGAGCCGTCAGCCGGGCACAGCACTGGTGAGGCCATGGCGGAAGTCGAACGACTGGTTGCGCTGGGGCCGAAAGGTCTGGGCCAGGAGTGGACCGGTTTGTCGTTGCAGGAACGCCTGTCAGGCAATCAGGCGCCGATTCTGCTTGGTTTGTCGCTGTTGGTGGTGTTCCTGTGTCTGGCAGCGCTGTACGAAAGCTGGTCGATCCCGACTTCGGTATTGCTCGTTGTCCCGCTTGGTGTGCTCGGCGCCGTACTCGCCGTGACACTGCGCGGCATGCCCAACGACGTGTTCTTCAAGGTCGGACTGATCACCATCATTGGTCTGTCGGCGAAGAACGCGATCCTGATCATCGAGTTCGCCAAGAGCTTGTATGACGAAGGTCACGATCTGATCGATGCTACGTTGCAGGCCGCGCGTTTGCGTCTGCGGCCGATCGTGATGACATCGCTGGCGTTCATTCTCGGTGTGGTGCCGTTGGCCATCGCCACCGGCGCCAGTTCGGCCAGCCAACAGGCGATCGGCACTGGCGTGATCGGTGGGATGATTACGGCAACGCTGGCGGTGATCTTCGTGCCAGTCTTCTTCGTCGTAGTGATGAAACTCGTACAGCGATTCAGCAAACCTCACTGATCCAAATGTAGGAGCTGTCGAGTGCAACGAGGCTGCGATCTTTTGATCTTGAAAAGCTAAAGTCGAAAGATCGTCCGATCACGGCCCGAGCCTTCGGCAGCTCCTACAAAAGCCGGATCGCCTGCGCTATGGTGCACTGACAGTTCACCGACGTGAGTCACCATGCGCTTCCTCGCCCGCACCCACCCTCGCCTTTCCGCTGCCGCCTTGCTCGGCTTCGCCACCGGCCTGTTGGTCCCGGCCGATTCCATCGTCAGCAAAATCCTCATTGGCTGGAACGTCGGTGTCTGGACATACCTGATCCTGATGTTCTGGCTGACCATTCGCGCCAAGGCACCGGACGTGCGACGCATCGCCGAAGTCGAAGACGAGAACGCCGGGCTGGTGCTGTTTGTGGTGTGCATTGCCGCGTTGGCCAGTCTCGCCACCATCACCCTTGAACTCGCCGGCAGCAAAGACCTGGAAACCTCACGCAAACTCATGCACTACGGGTTCACAGCGCTGACAGTGACCGGCTCATGGCTGCTGATAGGTGTGATCTTCTGTGTGCACTACGCCAGATTGTTTTACACCTGGGACGGCAAAGAGCCGGCGCTGCGTTTCGCCGAAGGGCTGACCACTCCCAATTACTGGGACTTCCTGTACTTCTCGTTCACGATTGGCGTTGCAGTTCAAACATCGGACGTAGGCGTAGCGACGCGGGGCATCCGCAAAATCGTACTGGCGCAGTCGCTGATCGGTTTTGTGTTCAACACTGCGATTCTGGGCTTTTCGATCAATATTGCCGCCGGTTTGTTCGGGTAGGCAATCACCCGCCCGTCGGTAACGTAGGGCAACCCCCTGATCATTTACTTGACGACCGAATTGTTTCTGGTGTCTCCTGAAACCGGTTTCAGGCTCTGCCTGGGCCTATAAATCCAATAACAAGGTTTCATACCGTGAACGACTTCTCCGCCGCCCAGCGCAGCCGCGTGACCATGCTTGATGTTGCCGAGCGCGCCGGTGTGTCCAAGGCCAGCGTCTCGCGCTTCATCGGCGATGACCGCGCCCTGCTCTCCGATGCCATTGCCCGGCGCATCGAGCAGGCGATTGATGAACTCGGTTACCGCCCCAACCAAATGGCCCGTGGTCTGAAACGCGGGCGCACTCGGCTGATCGGCATGCTGGTGGCCGATATCCGCAACCCTTATTCGATTGCCGTGATGCACGGGGTGGAAACCGCCTGCCGTGCGCACGGCTACAGCCTGGTGGTGTGCAACACCGACCGCGATGACGAGCAGGAACGCCAGCACCTGGCGCTGTTGCGCTCGTACAACATCGAAGGGCTGATCGTGAACACGCTGGGCCATCACCGGGACGAACTGCATGAGCTGCGCCGCGAGATGCCGCTGGTGCTGGTGGATCGCAAAGTGGACGGGCTGGACAGCGACATGGTCGGACTGAACAACTCGCAAGCCGTAGAGATGGCGCTCGCGCACCTTGAGCAGCGCGGATATCGGGATTTATTGCTGGTGACCGAACCGTTTGACGGCACCAGTTCGCGGATCGAACGGGTCAGCAGTTTTCAAGCGCAGATTGCCCAACGCTCGGCCCTGACCGGGGCGGTGCTGGAAACAGGCGATGATCTGAAGGCGCAACTTCAAACTTTTTTAAACACCCACGTTGACGGTCCGAAAGCACTGTTCTGCGCCAATGGCGTGGCGGCGCTGGCGGCGACTCACGCGTTGCGCGCACTCGGTGTGCGCTTGTTCGAGGATGTCGGGCTGATCGCCCTGGACGATCTGGATTGGTATCCGCTGGTGGGCAGCGGGATTACTGCGCTGGCGCAGCCGACGCAAGAGATAGGCGCACGAGCGTTCGAGTGTTTGCTCAAGCGCTTGCGCGGAGATGATGAAGTGGCACGGATGGTGGATTTTGCGCCGATGCTGGTTGAGCGTGGGTCGACCCGAGAGGTTGGCGGTGTCTGATCTGACGCTTTCGCTGGCAAGCCAGCTCCCACAGGTGAGCGCATTCCAAATGTGGGAGCGAGCCTGCTCGCGAAGACGCCCGGAAGGACACCACAGAACTATCTGATATTTTTTTGAACAAAAATGAAACCGGTTTCAGAGGTCAATAACAATGAATAAACCAGCCGTTTCCATCAGTCTGTCCAGCTACGGTGCCGAGCTTGTGCGCCAGCGTGGGCAGGATTCTTTCATCGATATCCTCGCGGCAGCCGGGGCGAATCGCATCGAGTGGCGCGAAGAATTGCTGACCCGGGAAGACCCGGCGCAACTGGCTCAGGCTACTAGGGCGCAGGGTCTGCAAAGCATTTACTCCTCACCCACCGAATTGTGGCTGGCCGGTCAGGCGCAGCCAAATCCAGAATTGATCACCGCGCTGCAACAGGCCCAGGTTTTTGGCTCGAAATGGTTGAAGGTGTCGCTCGGCTATTTCACCGACAACTCTGATTTGCAGGCACTGGCCGAGCGACTCGAACACAGTCCCGTGCAACTGCTGGTGGAGAACGACCAGACCTCGCACGGCGGACGTATCGAGCCGTTCCAGCGTTTCTTCGCCGCCGTCGAACAGCACAACTTGCCGATCAAGATGACCTTCGACATTGGCAATTGGCATTGGCAGGACCAGTCCGCCGCCAGCGCCGCACGCGCGCTTGGTCGTCATGTCGGTTACGTGCATTGCAAAGCCGTTGCGCGCCGCGCCGACGGCAAACTGATCGCCGTACCCCCCGCCATCAGCGATCTGCATCTGTGGGAACAACTGCTGCGGCACATGGACCAAGGCGTTATGCGCGCCGCCGAGTACCCGCTGCAAGGCGATGATCTGGTGCAACTGACCCGCGAACACGTCGCCGCCCTCGCCCGCCTCGGTCAATCGCGCCTGGAGCCAGCACATGTCTGAAATCGATATTCTTTCTTTCGGTGAAACCATGGCAATGCTCGTCGCCGAGCAGACCGGCGATCTGGCCAAGGTCGAGCAGTTTCACAAACGGATTGCCGGGGCCGACAGCAACGTCGCGATCGGCTTGTCGCGCTTGGGTTTCAACGTCGCGTGGCTGAGCCGGGTCGGTAACGATTCGCTCGGACGCTTCGTGGTCGAGACGCTGATCAAGGAAGGTCTGGATTGCAGCCACGTTGAAGTCGACACAAATCACCCGACCGGTTTCCAGTTCAAATCACGCAATGACGATGGCAGCGACCCGCAGGTCGAGTATTTCCGTCGTGGTTCGGCGGCCAGTCATTTGTCGCCGCAGTCCATCAGCGACAACCTGCTGAATGCCCGTCACTTACACGCCACCGGTATTCCGCCGGCGCTGTCAGGTTCCAGCCGGGAAATGTCCTTCGAGCTGATGACCCGGATGCGCAACGCCGGGCGCAGCGTGTCGTTCGACCCGAATCTGCGCCCGAGCCTGTGGGCCAGCGAGGGCGAGATGATCCGCCAGATCAACCGCCTCGCCGCCCTTGCCCACTGGGTGCTGCCGGGGTTGAGTGAAGGTCGCTTGCTCACCGGTTTCGACGACCCGGCCGACATTGCTGCGTTCTATCTGGATCAGGGCGCCGAGGCCGTGGCGATCAAGCTCGGGCCTGCGGGCGCTTATTACCGCACGCAGTTGGATCAGGGTTTTGTGGCTGGCGTGCCGGTGAGCAACGTGGTCGATACCGTGGGTGCCGGCGATGGCTTTGCCGTCGGGATGATCAGCGCCCTGCTCGAGCATCAGAGTTTTGCCGAGGCTGTGCAGCGGGCGAACTGGATTGGCAGTCGCGCGGTGCAGAGTCGCGGGGATATGGAGGGGTTGCCGACCCGCCAAGAGTTATCGGTTGAATTTGAATCCGCCTTCGCGAGCAGGCTCGCTCCCACATTTGGAATGCAATCCTCTGTGGGAGAGAGCCTGCTCGCGAAGAGGCCCGCCTGATGACCGTAAATCAATGAACCTGCTGCGACAAAAACAACAAGCTCAGGAGTCACACCGATGAAAACCGCTACCCTCGCCACCCGCCGCTGGTGGTACATCATGCCGATCGTATTCATCACTTACAGCCTGGCCTATCTCGACCGCGCCAATTACGGTTTTGCCGCCGCGTCGGGCATGGCCGAGGACCTGATGATCACGCCCGGCCTGTCCTCGCTGCTCGGTGCGCTGTTCTTTCTTGGGTACTTTTTCTTCCAGGTACCGGGCGCGATCTACGCGCAAAAGCACAGCGTCAAGAAGCTGATTTTCGTCAGCCTGATCCTCTGGGGCGGTTTGGCTACGCTGACTGGCGTGGTATCCAACGCCTATTGGCTGATCGTCATTCGCTTCATGCTCGGCGTGGTCGAAGCGGCGGTGATGCCGGCGATGCTGGTGTATCTGTGCCATTGGTTCACCCGCGCCGAACGCTCGCGGGCCAACACCTTTCTGATTCTCGGCAACCCGGTGACCATGCTGTGGATGTCGGTGGTTTCGGGCTATCTGGTACAGCATTTCAGCTGGCGCTGGATGTTCATCATTGAAGGTCTGCCGGCGGTGCTGTGGGCGTTTATCTGGTGGCGTCTGGCCGATGATCGTCCGGCCCAGGCCAAGTGGCTCAATGAGCAGGAAAAGCACGATCTGGAAAGCGCCCTCGCCGCCGAGCAGGTCGGGATCAAAGCGGTGAAGAACTACGCCGAGGCCTTCCGTTCGCCGAAGGTGATCATTCTCGCGCTGCAGTTTTTCTGCTGGAGCATCGGCGTCTACGGTTTCGTGCTGTGGCTGCCGTCGATCCTCAAGGCCGGCGCGCAAATGGACATGATCGAGGCTGGCTGGCTGTCGGCGCTGCCGTATCTGGCGGCGGTGATCGGCATGCTCGCGGTGTCGTGGGGTTCGGACAAATTGCAGAAGCGCAAACGCTTCGTCTGGCCGCCGCTGCTGATCGCCTCCATCGCGTTCTACGGCTCGTATGCCTTGGGCGCCGAACACTTCTGGTGGTCGTACACGCTGCTGGTGATTGCCGGCGCCTGCATGTACGCGCCATACGGGCCGTTCTTCGCCATCGTCCCCGAAATCCTGCCGGCCAACGTTGCCGGTGGCGCCATGGCGCTGATCAACAGCATGGGCGCGCTCGGTTCTTTTGGCGGCTCGTATCTGGTCGGCTATCTGAACAGCTCCACCGGTTCGCCCGGTGCTTCCTATCTGTTGATGAGCGGCGCGCTGCTGCTGTCGGTGGTGCTGACGATTTTCCTCAAGCCCGGCGCCAGTGATCGCGTCGTCGCCAAAGGCGCTGTCACCCCGCGTGTGCCGGCGCATTCCTGAAAGGACTTTTGCCATGAAAAAACAGGTCGTGCTGTACAAGAAACTTTCGCCCGCGCTGATGGCGCGTCTGCAAGAGCAGTTTGACGTGACGCTGATCGAAAGCCTCGCCGCCGATGGCCTCATGCAGTTGCGCGATGCCCTGCCCCGCGCCCACGGCTTGCTCGGCGCCAGCTTGAAACTGGATGCGGCGCTGCTTGATCTGGCGCCGCAGCTGGAGGCGATTGCCAGCGTTTCGGTGGGGGTCGACAACTACGACATCGATTATCTGGACCGGCGCAATATTCTGCTGACCAACACGCCGGACGTGCTCACCGAAACCACTGCCGATACCGGATTCGCCCTGATCCTCGCCACTGCCCGGCGTGTGGTCGAACTGGCGAACATGGTCCGTGGCGGGCAATGGAGCCGTAATATCGGCCCGGCGCATTTCGGCACCGATGTGCATGGCAAGACGCTGGGCATCATCGGCATGGGCCGCATCGGCGAGGCGTTGGCCCAGCGCGGGCATTTCGGTTTCGGCATGCCGGTGATCTACCACAGCCAGTCGCGCAAGCCGGCGGTCGAGGAGCGCTTTGAAGCGCAATATCGCAGCCTCGAAGAGTTGCTTCAGCAAGCCGACTTCATTTGCCTGACCTTGCCTCTGACGGCGCAGACCGAACGCTTTATCGGCGCCGAACAGTTTGCGCTGATGCGCCCGGAGAGCATCTTCATCAATATCTCGCGCGGCAAGGTGGTTGATGAAACGGCGATGATCGAGGCGTTGCGCAACAAGCGTATTCGCGCGGCGGGGCTGGATGTGTTCGAGCGCGAGCCGTTGAACCATGACTCGCCGTTGTTGCAGTTGAGCAATGTGGTGGCGACGCCGCACATGGGCTCGGCGACGCATGAGACGCGTGAAGCAATGGCGCGGTGTGCGGTGGAGAACCTGCTGGCGGCGTTGAATGGGCAGCGGCCGGCGAATCTGGTGAATGCCCCCGCCTTGCAAAGTTGAGATCTCAGGCGCCTGTCAAACCGCCTTCGCGAGCAAGCCCGCTCCCACAGTAGGAATGCATTTCAAATGTGGGCCAAGCCTGCTTCCACAGAAGAATGCATTTCAAATGCGGGGAAAGCCTGTTTCCACAGGAGAAAGCATTTCAAATGTGGGCCAAGCCTGCTTCCACAGCAGAATGCATTTCAAATGTGGGCCAAGCCTGCTTCCACAGCAGAATGCATTTCAAATGTGGGCCAAGCCTGCTTCCACAGGAGAATGCATTTCAAATGTGGGGAAAGCCTGTTTCCACAGGAGAAAGCATTTCAAATGTGGGCCAAGCCTGCTTCCAAAGGAGAATGCATTTCAAATGCGGGCCAAGCCTGCTTCCACAGGAGAATGCATTTCAAATGCGGGCCAAGCCTGCTTCCACAGGAGAATGCATTTCAAAGGTGGGGCAAGCCTGCTTCCACAGGAGAATGCATTTCAAATACGGGGCAAGCCTGCTTCCACAGGAGAATGCATTTCAAATGCGGGGCAAGCCTGCTTCCACAGGAGAATGCATTTCAAATTTGGGGAAAGCCTGCTTCCACAGGAGAATGCATTTCAAATGTGGGAGCGGGCTTGCTCGCGAAGGGGCCAGTGAAGGCAACACAGAAACATCAGGCACTGCGCGCCTGCAACAGCTGCACCGCACACAACGCAATCCTCGCGCAGGCATCCGCCAGTTTGACGCTATCCACCACCAGCCCAATGCGAATGTGCCCCGCCGCGCTCGGCCCGAACGCTTCGCCGGCCAGTACCGACACGCCATAACCTTCCAGCAGGCGCTCGGCGAACGCCTGAGCGCCGAGCCCAGTCTGGCGCACATCAACCATCACGAACATGCCGCCATCCGGGCGAATTGGCTGCAAACCGACGCAACCCTGCAACCGCTCGCACACCAGATCCCGTCGCAATCGGTATTCCTCGCGCATCTGCGTGACCTCCGGCAAATCACTTTGCAGCGCCACTTGCGCGGCCTTTTGGACGAAATCCGGCAGACCGAAGAGCATGCTCAGCGACAGATTCACCAAATGCTCGGCCAAAGGTTTCGGGCCGATCATCCAGCCGATGCGCCAGCCGGTCATCGCATGGGATTTCGACAGACTGTTGATCGTCGCGGTGCGCTCAGCCATGCCCGGCAGACTCGCCGGGCTGATGTGCTCGCCTTCATATAAAAGCTCGCTGTACACCTCGTCGCTGATCAGCCACAGGTCATGGCGAATACACAGCGCCGCCAGTTCCTGCCAGATCAGCAAGGACAAACTCGCGCCGCTGGGGTTGTTCGGGCTGTTAAGCAGCATGGCGCGAGTTCGCGGAGTGATGCGCGCGGCGACATCGGCCGGGTCGACACGAAAACCGTTTTCCGGGCGCACCGGCACCGCGATCACCGTAGCACCACACGCGCCAAACACACCTTCGTAAGTAACATACATCGGCTCGGCGACGATCACTTCGTCACCCGGATCGAGCAGACACTGCGCCACTGAGTACACCGCACATTGCGCACCGGGCAGGACAATCACCTGATCCGGATCGACCCGTTGACCACTGCGCTGGCGATGACGCTCGGCAATCAGCCTGCGCAGCTCCAACCGACCACGCACGTCGGCGTAATGGGTATCGCCGGCCAGCAAGCTGTCGATCGCGCCATGGACGATCGGCAACGGCGTATCGAAATCCGGATCGCCGACGCTTAACAACAAAACATCAACGCCCTCGGCGCGCAGTTCCAGCGCTCGGTCGTGAATCTGCCAGGCAGCGGCACCCTCCCCGGCGATTCGTTGGGTCAAGGCTGAATAGCGCATGTACGTCTCCTGTTAGCGCGGTTTCCAGCCTTCACCGTATCTCAAATCACGAAACGCGCCACCATGGCGTTCAAATCCACTGCCAGGCGCGACAGTTCATGGGTCGCGGCGCTGGTCTGGTTGGCGCCAGCGGCCGATTGCGTGGCGAGGTCGCGAATATTGACCAGGTTGCGATCGACTTCACGGGAGACTTGCGCCTGCTCTTCCGAAGCGCTGGCGATAACCAGGTTGCGTTCGTTGATCTGGTGAATCGATTGAGTGATCTGCTCCAGCGCCACACCGGCCGCGCGGGCCATTTCCAGTGTGGACTGGGTGCGCTGATTGCTTTGCTGCATCGACGAAACCGCTTCACCGGTGCCGTTCTGGATGCCGGCGACCATTTTTTCGATTTCCTGAGTCGACTGTGCGGTGCGATGGGCCAAGGCGCGCACTTCGTCAGCCACCACGGCAAAACCACGACCAGCCTCGCCGGCACGCGCCGCTTCAATCGCAGCGTTGAGTGCCAAGAGGTTGGTCTGCTCGGCGATGGCCCGAATCACGTCCAGCACCTTGCCGATGTCACGACCTTGCGCGGCGAGGCCTTCGATCATCTGCGCGGTGTTCTGCACGTCGTGAGTCATGGTCTGGATCGCGTCGACGGTTTTCACCACTTGATCGCGACCTTCGCGGGCGGCGTGGGTCGACTGATTGGAGGCCTCGGAAGTCGAAACGGCGTTGCGCGCCACTTCTTCCACCGCAGCGGTCATTTCGTTGACGGCAGTGGCGGCCTGTTCGATTTCGTTGTTCTGCTGTTGCAGGCCACGCGACGCTTCTTCGGTGACAGCGCTGAGTTCTTCGGCAGCGGCGCCCAGTTGCGTGGCGGAACCGGCGATCTGCTCGATGGTTTTGCGCAGGTTGGTCTGCATCGCCGCCAAAGCTTCGAGCAGGCGCGCCGGCTCGTCCTTGCCGTCAACTTCAATGGCTTTACTGAGGTCACCGCCGGCAATTGTCTGCGCGGCAAGCACGGCGCGGTTGAGTGGTGTGACGATGCTGCGGGTCAGCAACCAGGCGAGCAACACGGTGGCCAGCGCTGCAATCACGGCGACGATGATGATCCCGGTGATGGCGCTGTCATAGTTTTCACCGGCCTTAGTAGCCGCCGCTCTGGCCCCGGCCGTATTCATGCCGATCAGCTTGTTGAGCTGCTCGCCCATCTGATCGGTGCCTTCCTTGATGCGCGTGTTGATCAACGCACGCATCGCTTCCAGATCGCCCTTGCGCGATAGCTCAATCATCTGATTCTGCGCTTGCAGGTAATTATCGAGCGTCGTCGAAAACGTCTGGAAGACTGCACGCTCTTCAGGGCCTGCCGGCAGCGCAGCGTAGCTGGCCTGGGCTTTGCGCACCTTGTCGACCAGCACCGCGATGCGGGTTTCTGCCTCTTGGAGGCTGGCCGGCTCGCGATTGACCAGCACACGGAACGAGAGAATGCGCATGCGCAGGACGTTTTCCGTGACCACACTGAGGTGGGTCACGCTCGGCAACTGGTTGGTGTCCATGTCTACCGACGCCTGACGAATGACCGTCATGCGGCTGACGGCAAACACGCCAAGGACAATCACCAGCAAGGCGATGAAGGCAAAACCGAGGAAAGCACGGGGCGCGATATTCAGGTTACGCAGGGACATGGTCGGACTCTCGAAAGAAAGAAACTACGAGCGTCCATGCCGTGAGCACTGGCCCATAGCGGGCGACAGTCCGGCGGCACTGAGTTGTGGTTTTGTGTGCGCCTGACCGTTGTATCGGCCAGGCTTGAGGAAGGTTTCGGGTCTGCGGTAAATATTTTTCGGGACGTTACAACAATCTACCCAGCTCCGCTGGCTTTGGTAGGAGCTGTCGAGTGCAACGAGGCTGCGATCTTTTGACTTTTAAAAGCAGGATCAAAAGATCGCAGCCTCGTTGCACTCGACAGCTCCTGCATAGGCAAGCCGATCAGCGTTTGGCGGCGAGTTGCCAGGCCCGGGCAATATCGGTGGCACGTTCACGCAGAAGCCGAGGCGCTTGCGCGCAGGCCTGTTCGAGGCTCATCGGCCCGCTGGTCAGGGCGAATGCGGCGTCGATACCGTATTGATAGAGTTCCTGATAGCCCTCGCCCAGGGTGCCCGCAATCACAATCACCGGCACGGCATGCTGTTTGGCAATCCGCGCGACACCGAACGGTGTTTTGCCGCGCAAGGTTTGCGCATCGAAACGGCCTTCGCCGGTAATTACCAGATCCGCGCCTTCGACCGCCTCAGCGAGCCCGACCAGTTCCGCCACTACCTCGACGCCCGCCTGAAACCGTGCGCCGAGAAACGCCTTTGCCGCGAATCCGAGTCCACCCGCCGCGCCGCTGCCCGGCTCATCGCGCACGTCCTTGCCCAACGCCTGCGCGCAGAGTTCGGCGAAGTGCCCCAAGGCCTGATCGAGTTGCTCGACCTGCGCAGGCGACGCGCCCTTCTGCGGGCCGAAAATGGCCGAGGCACCATGGGGACCGCAGAGCGGATTATTGACGTCGGCGGCGATGTCGAAACGCACATCGGCCAGACGTGGATCAAGTTCACTCAAATCCAATCGCGCCAAATTCGCCAAGGCTAGCCCACCGGGCACCAACGATTGGTTGTGCGCATCCAGCAACTTCACGCCCAACGCCTGCATCGCCCCGGCACCGCCGTCATTGGTCGCGCTGCCGCCAATCGCCAGAATCACCCGTTGCGCGCCGGCGTCCAGCGCTGCACGAATCAACTCACCGGTACCAAAGGTGCTGCTGATGCACGCATCGCGCTGCCCCGGTGGGACCAATTGCAGGCCGCTGGCCTCGGCCATTTCGATGATCGCGGTGTGGTTGTGCGGCAGCCAGCCCCAGGCAGCATCGACCGGCGCGCCCAACGGACCGCGCACGCGGGTGCGGCGCAGTTCACCTTCGCAGGCCGCGAGAATCGACTCGACCGTGCCTTCGCCGCCATCGGCCATCGGGCATTTGATCAGCGTCGCCTGCGGCCAGACCTGGGCAAGTCCGAGGGCGATGGCTTCGGCAACGCCTTGGGCACTCAGGCTGTCCTTGAACGAATCAGGGGCGATGACGATCTTCATGGGAATTCTCCGGTTGCAGTGGCGTTCATGCTGCCAGCGGTCGCGGGCGATGACGCCGGTCGGCTGCACAAGTGGCGTCGGCGTTTATTGTTCATTTCCACAAAAGACTTGCATTGGATGATCCGGCCCCTTCGCGAGCAGGCTCGCTCCCACATTTGAAATACATGCCACTGTGGGAGCGAGCCTGCTCGCGAAGGGGCCCCGAAATACACCGATCAATTCGGATCAGTCTGCGGCAACAGCTGCACCCCCAGATACAACGCCAGCATCCCGTCCAGCTTCAACGGATCAACCCCGCTCAACTCGGCAATCCGTTCCATGCGATAGCGCAGGCTGTTGCGATGAATGCCCAACGCCTCGGAGCAGGCCTGGCTCTGCCCGTCGTGCTCGCACCAACTGCGCAGGGTCGCCAGCAATTGACCGTTGCTGTCCTTGGCGATGACCTTGCGCAGTGGTTTGAGCAGTTCGTCCAGCGCATCGTCGTTGCGATGACGCCACAGCATGACCGGCAAGCGATAACGATTGAGCGTCAGCAGTCTCGAATTCGGCAGCACGTCACGACCATACGCCAGCAAGTCGCCGACCCGTCGATAACAGCGGCGCAACCCGGCGAGGCCATCCGCCTGCCCGCCGACGGCGATGCGCAGGATCTTCCAGCCGAGGCCATCGAGCTTTTCCAGCAGGCGATCGTGCTCGACGTTCTGGCTCGCCGGCCGACACCACAACAGCGATGACTTCGCCGAACTCATGCACCAACTGTCGGGGTAACGCGAGGTCAGCCACGCACTCAGTGCCTCGACGGTTTGCCCCGGGCCGTGCTCAAGCCCCAGCTCGAACAGATACGGCACCCGTGTCAATTGCGGCTTGAGCCCTAGCTGCTGCGCCTCATCAATCAGACGCGGCGAATCCCCCGCCTCGCTCAGCAGCAACGCCAGCAGATCATCGCAACGCTGCCGTCGCCACTGTTGCTCGGCCTGCTGGTTGCGCTGGCCGACGAGCATTTCCGCGGTCATGCGCACCAGTTCAGCGTAGGTGCGCAATTGCTCCGGCTCGCCGGTGATGCCGAGTACACCGATCAAGCGCTGATCGAGCAACAGCGGCAGGTTGATCCCCGGCTGCACGCCTTTGAGATGCACCGCCGTCTGCGCATCGATTTCCACCACGCGCCCGTTGGCCAGCACCAATTGCGCGCCTTCATGCCGGGTGTTGATGCGCTCCGGTTCACCGCTGCCCAGGATCAGGCCCTGACTGTCCATGACGTTAACGTTGTACGGCAAAATGGCCATGGCCCGGTCGACGATGTCCTGGGCAAGGTCGTGATCGAGTTCGAACATAGCGGCGGCAATCCTTCATTTCAGGCACAAGCGGTTGTTCAGCCGCACAGGGTCTGGCGGCAAACCCTGTGCTCAGGCACAAAGACAATCCGGCCAAAGGTGGCCGAGACTCTCAGGGCGATCAACGTTACCCTTTGCATCGCAAAAAATCATAATAAAGAGAGAGCCGCTATGTCGCAGAGCGCCGCAGCTACCCAGACCATCGATGACGGTAAAAACGCCGTCTACAAGCGCATCACCCTGCGTTTGATTCCCTTCATTTTCATCTGCTACCTGTTCAACTACCTCGACCGGGTCAACGTTGGCTTCGCCAAACTGCAGATGCTCGATGCACTGAAATTCAGCGAAACCGTATATGGCCTCGGCGCCGGGATTTTCTTCATCGGCTACGTGCTGTGCGGCGTGCCGAGCAACCTGGCACTGACCCGCTTCGGTCCTCGGCGCTGGATTGCCTTGATGATGATCACCTGGGGCACACTGTCGACCTGCCTGTTGTTCGTCACCACCCCGACCGAGTTCTACACCCTGCGCTTTTTCACCGGTGCGGCTGAGGCCGGTTTCTTCCCGGGCGTCGTGCTGTATCTCTCGCAGTGGTTCCCGACCTTTCGTCGCGGGCGGATCATGGCGCTGTTCATGTCGGCAATCCCGGTCTCCGGTTTGCTCGGCAGCCCTTTTTCCGGCTGGATCCTTAACCACTTCGCTGCTGGCCAAGGTGGCCTGGCTGGCTGGCAATGGATGTTCCTGCTGCAAGGCATTCCGACGGTGATCCTCGGTGCGCTGGCGTATTTCCTGTTGAGCGACAGCTTCGCCAATGCAAAATGGCTGACCGCCCACGAACGCGCGGTGCTCGAAGCCGACCACGCCGAAGACCTCGCCAACAAACCGAAAACCGCCACCGACTCGCTGCTTGCGGTGTTCAAGAACCCTGCGATCTGGGCCTTCGGCCTGATCTATTTCTGCATCCAGAGCGGCGTGTATGCGATCAACTTCTGGCTGCCGTCGATCATCAAGAACCTCGGCTTCAGCGATAACCTGGTGATCGGCTGGCTGAGTGCGATTCCGTATCTGCTCGCAGCGGTGTTCATGCTGATCGTCGGCCGCTCGGCGGACTTGCGCAAGGAGCGCCGCTGGCACTTGGTGGTGCCGATGCTGATGGGCGCTGTCGGTCTGGTGATTGCAGTGAATTTCGCAGCGAATCCGGCGATTGCGATTCTCGGTCTGACGATCGCTACCATGGGCGCGCTGACTGGCCTGCCAATGTTCTGGCCAGTGCCAACCGCCATGCTGAGCGCGGGCGCGGCGGCTGGTGGGCTGGCGCTGATCAACTCGATGGGGCAGATGGCCGGGTTCTTGAGCCCGTATCTGGTGGGCTGGGTCAAGGACAGCACCGGCTCGACGGATGCGGCGCTGTATGTGCTGGCGGCGGTGATCGTCGGAGGGAGTCTGCTGGCGTTGCGGATGACGCGGACGTTGCGGGCCTGAACTTCGCGCATGACCAAAACGGCCCTTTCGGGCCGTTTTTTTATTCGGTTTCACTTTTCCGCCTCTAACGCTTCTGGTATTTGATTGATTCCCCACCCACCGACAAAAAGGATTTCGGCATGAGCTATCGCACACTGGGCCACTCGGGCTTGCAGGTTTCCACGCTCACCCTCGGCTCGATGATGTTCGGCGAGCAGACCAGCGCCGGAGACTCGCTGCGGATCATCGACAAGGCCTGGGATCAAGGCATCAATTTCATCGACACCGCCGACGTTTACACCAATGGCCGTTCCGAAGAAATCGTCGGTGAAGCGATCGCCCGCCATCGCCACGAATGGGTGCTCGCGACCAAGGTCGGTTTCGGCCCGGTAGACGGTGTGCCGAACCGCAGCGGTCTGAGCCGCAAACACATTTTCAACGGACTCGAAGCCAGCCTCACGCGGCTCGGTACTGATTATGTCGACATCTATTACCTGCACCGCGAAGACCACAACACGCCGCTGGAAGTCAGTGTCTCGGCGATTGGCGATCTGATTCGCCAGGGCAAGATTCGCTACTGGGGCCTGTCGAACTATCGCGGCTGGCGGATCGCCGAGGTGATTCGCATCGCCGACAAGCTCGGCGTTGATCGCCCGGTAATCAGCCAGCCGCTGTACAACATCGTCAACCGCCAGGCCGAGACCGAGCAGATCACCGCCGCGCAAGCCTACGGCCTTGGCGTAGTGCCTTACAGCCCCTTGGCTCGCGGCGTGCTCAGCGGCAAGTACGCACCCGATGTGACGCCGGACGCCAACAGCCGCGCCGGGCGTCAGGACAAGCGCATCCTCGAAACGGAATGGCGTGTGGAATCGCTGCGCATTGCTCAGCAGATTCAGCAATACACCGAGCAGCGCGGCGTCGGCATGGTCGAGTTTGCGATTGCCTGGGTGCTGAACAACAGTGCGGTGACCTCGGCGATTGTCGGCCCGCGCACTGAACAGCAGTGGGACGCCTACACGCTGGCGCAAGCGGTGAAGATCACCGCAGAAGACGAGGCGTTTATCGATTCGCTGGTGACACCGGGACATGCTTCGACCCCGGGGTTCAACGATGTGAGCCATTTTGTGTCGGGTCGTAAACCGCGCCCGGCCTAAAACTGCATAAGCGGGGAATGAGCGGCGTAAGCAGATTGCGGGTTTTATACAAATCGAATGTGGCAGCGAGCCTGCTCGCGAAGCGGCAACAGACGCAACATCTATACTGAATCGGCTGGCCTCTTCGCGAGCAGGCTCGCTCCCACAGGTTTTGTGCCTGGCTCCAGGATGTGGGAAATAATGAGCATCCGCTCAATATTCAGCACAAAAACCACGTATCCTGCGCGCCCCGTTCAACCTTCACGCCGCGAGGGCAGTTTGTCTAAAGGTATCGCTTTATCAGTTTCGGCCTCGGTGCTGTTTGCCGTCATGTATTACTACACGTCGCTGCTGACGCCTCTGAGCGGCGTGGAAATTTTCGGCTGGCGCATGCTCCTGACCGTGCCGTGCATGACCGTGTTCATGCTGGTTTCCGGCGAATGGCGGCGGGTTCTGGAGCTGTTCCGATTGATCGCGGCCAGGCCGAAGCTGATTGCCGGGCTGCTGGTTTCCTCGGCCCTGCTCGGCGTGCAGTTGTGGCTGTTCATGTGGGCGCCGCTCAACGGCTACAGCCTGGATGTATCGCTGGGCTATTTCCTGTTGCCCCTGGCGATGGTGCTGACCGGGCGGATTGCCTACGGCGAGAACTTGTCTTATCTGCAAAAAATCGCAGTGTTTTTTGCCAGCCTCGGCGTGTTGAACGAGTTGTATCAGGTTGGTGGCTTTTCCTGGGCGACACTGGTGGTCGTGGTCGGTTATCCGCTTTACTTTGTACTGCGCAAATACCTGAAAACCGACAACCTGGGTGGCCTGTGGGTCGACATGACCCTGATGCTGCCGGTCGCTTACTGGTTTGTGCAGGGCGGCGAACAGGGCCTGGCCGTGTTCGATCAATATCCGGGACTGATGTGGCTGATTCCGCTGCTCGGCCTGATCAGTGCTTCCGCGCTGGTGGTGTACATCATCGCCAGCCGCTTGCTGCCGTTCAGTCTGTTTGGCTTGTTGAGTTATGTGGAACCGGTGCTGTTGCTCGCGGTGGCGTTGTTGCTGGGGGAAAGCATCAAGTCGGGCGAGTGGCTGACTTACATTCCGATCTGGCTGGCGGTAGTGGTGCTGGTTTTCGAGGGATTCAAACACTTGACGCGCCAACGCCGCTCTTAAAAGCAAAAGATCGCAGCCTTCGGCAGCTCCTACAGGAAAAATGCATTCCAAATGTAGGAGCTGCCGAAGGCTGCGATCTTTTGATCTTAAAAAATCCCGGCTCTGCATCGCTGCAGGCCGGGATTTTTTCATTTCAGATTACTCGGTGGTCAGTACACCACGACGCACCTGGTCACGCTCGATCGATTCGAACAGCGCCTTGAAGTTGCCCTCGCCGAAACCATCGTCGCCCTTGCGCTGGATGAACTCGAAGAACACCGGGCCCATCAGGGTTTCAGAGAAGATCTGCAGCAGCAAACGCTTGTCGCCCTGCTCCGACGCACCGTCGAGCAGGATGCCGCGCGATTGCAGCTGATCGACCGGCTCGCCGTGGTTTGGCAGGCGACCTTCGAGCATTTCGTAGTAAGTGTCCGGCGGCGCGGTCATGAAGCGCATGCCGATTTTCTTCAACTGATCCCAAGTCTTGATCAGGTCGTCGGTGAGGAACGCAACGTGCTGGATGCCCTCGCCGTTGAACTGCATCAGGAACTCTTCGATCTGCCCGGCGCCCTTGGACGACTCTTCGTTGAGCGGAATACGGATCATACCGTCCGGTGCGGTCATGGCTTTGGACGTCAGGCCGGTGTATTCGCCCTTGATATCGAAGTAACGGATTTCACGGAAGTTGAACAGCTTCTCGTAGAAGTTCGCCCAGTAGGCCATGCGACCGCGATACACGTTGTGGGTCAGGTGGTCGATGATCTTCAGGCCGGCACCGACCGGGTTGCGATCAACGCCTTCGATAAACACGAAGTCGATATCGTAAATCGAGCTGCCTTCGCCGAAACGGTCGATCAGGTACAGCGGGGCACCGCCAATGCCTTTGATTGCCGGCAGGTTCAGTTCCATCGGACCGGTTTCGATATGGATCGGCTGAGCGCCGAGTTCGAGTGCGCGGGAATAGGCTTTCTGCGAATCCTTGACGCGGAACGCCATGCCGCAAACGGACGGGCCATGTTCGGCAGCGAAGTACGAGGCGACGCTATTGGGTTCGTTGTTGAGGATCAGGTTGATGGCGCCCTGACGGTACAGGTGCACGTTCTTGGAGCGGTGGGTCGCGACCTTGGTGAAGCCCATGATTTCGAAGATCGGCTCCAGCGTGCCGGGAGTCGGCGCTGCGAACTCGATGAACTCAAAGCCCATCAGGCCCATTGGGTTTTCGTATAAATCTGCCATGGTGACGCCTCATCATTTCTTATCAATTAACCAGGGTTATTTGTCAGGAAAGTGATGTGCAGGGAGGCGCACAGGAGATGCCACGCACGCTGCGGGCGAGGAAGTCTCCGTAGATCAGTTGAAACCCGAATATCTTCATTGTCGACCCAAGGCTCTTGCGGGCGAGGCTTCTGCTGCCAGAAGACGATTATTATTGTATGCGTAACCCGATTCTACACAGCGTAACCAGGCCTGTCTGCCCTCTGTATAAAATCCCTTTTTTTGCGTACGGCACAAGAGCCATCTGCCATCTATTCTCCCCTCTGGCTCAGTTGTTGACCGGGGCCCGATTTCGAAGCCACAGGATGTGTCCATGCCACTGACTGCACGATCCCGCCGCAAACGCAGCACCCGCATCGTCGTAACCCTGCTCAGCGGTCTGCTGCCAATCGTGCTGGGCAGTGTGATTCTCTATATGCAGGCGGAACGAACTCTGGAGCAAAGCGCTGCCGAAACTGCCGAGCAAGCTTTACGCCAGTTCGAGCTGATGCTCGACAACACCGCCGAGGCGGCGCGAATCCTGTTGCCGTTAGCGGGTAAAGACTGTGAAGAAGTGAAACTGGCCTTGCGCGAACAGGTGACCCGTCGCCCTTTCGTTCGCTCGACCAATCTGGTTTGGGAGAACAATCTCTATTGCAGCTCACTGTTCGGCCAGTTCACGGAAGCTGTCAATGCCGGGAACTACTACGAGGGCAAACTATGGCTGATGAATGGCAATCCCGTGACACCCGATACGGCATTGCTGATCTATCGTCTCAGCGACGGTCCTGGTGGCGCATTGACCACGCTTGATGGTTATCACCTGAGCAATATCCTGCGTCTGATCGGTCGCCAGACACTACTGATGCTGCGCGTGGGCAATGACTGGCTGTCCGCAGACGGCAAAGTTCATCAGGGGCCGCTGCCAGCTTTGCCGGTTGCGCATAGCGTGCTTGAATCCGCGCGTTATGGCTTCAGCGTCTCGGCTGGTTACCGCGATGGTGAAACCTGGCGTTACATGGCGGCTGAGTATCCACCCCTGTTCAGCCTGTTGATTTTCTTCGGCGCAGTTTCCGGTGCGATTGGCCACTTCGTGCAGAAACGCTCAACCTCCCCCAGCCACGAAATGCTGCGCGCGCTGGAAGCCGGTGAGTTCATTCCGTACTTCCAGCCCGTGGTTCACGCCGACACCAAGCAATGGTCGGGCGCCGAAGTACTGATGCGCTGGAATCATCCCAAAGAGGGGCTGGTGCGCCCGGATCTGTTTATTCCATTTGCCGAGCATTCGGGCTTGATCGTGCCGATGACCCGCTCTCTGATGCAACAGACGGCCGTCCTGCTGGGTGCACAATCTGCAACCTTCGACAAACCGTTTCATATCGGCATCAACATCACAGCCAGCCATTGCCAGGACCTGGAGCTGGTTGAGGACTGTCGCGATCTTCTGGCAGCATTTGAGCCGGGCAGTGTGGAACTGGTGCTGGAATTGACGGAGCGCGAGCTGATCGAGCCGAACGACATCACTCTGCAGCTCTTCGAGCAGTTGCACGCGCTAGGTGTAAAAATCGCGATTGACGACTTCGGTACGGGGCACTCAAGCCTTGGTTATCTGCGCACCTTCAATGTCGACTTTCTGAAAATCGATCAGAGCTTCGTGGCCATGATCGGGATAGACGCGTTATCGAGGCATATTCTCGATTCCATCATCGAGCTGTCCGCCAAACTGGACTTGGGTATTGTTGCCGAAGGTGTCGAAACACAGGCTCAGGCTGATTATCTGACTGAGCATAACGTTAAGTTTCTGCAGGGCTACTTGTACGGTAAACCGATGCCTGCCGCTGATTTTATCGACACATTATCTCATCATTAACTACACCGGACGACCCGCCGAACAGCCGCACCAAATTGATACAAAAAGTCATTGTTGTTACATGAAGACAACATCAGGATTTACTCTTGTCGCATTAACTACTACAATTTTTTCAACCTGAGCCAGACTGACAGGTGAGCCTATTATCACCGAGTCGCTTCACGGCTCTTGGCTTATAGCTTTGTTTGCGGTTGGTATCAGCCAAACACACTATTGGAGTAAAGATATTGTCCAGACTCGCTGAATTTCGCGCAGCTGAAAAGGCCCTTCAGGAACAGCTCAAACAGCTGGAATCGCTGAAGAACGATGCCGGGCTCAAGAAAGAAATCGAATTCGAAGAAAAGCTCCAGGGACTGATGAAAACCTATGGCAAAGGCCTGAAAGACATCATCGCCATCCTCGATCCAAACCCGGCAAAGTCCGGTCTGCAGCAGTCCGCAGCGCCGAAGACCCGTCGCGCTCGCGTCGTCAAGGTTTACCAGAATCCGCACACCGGCGAGCTGATCGAAACCAAAGGCGGCAACCATCGCGGTCTGAAAGCCTGGAAAGAACAGTACGGTGCGTCCACCGTTGATTCCTGGTTGCGCGGTTAATCTGACGCCAATAAAAAGCCCTGCTCGATGCAGGGCTTTTTTATTGACAATATCTAACAAATGAAATGATTTTCATCGAACAAGTTCGGCATCTGTGTAACGCTGCTGAATCATCACGCCTAAACATTTTGCTGCTTGATGTTGCGCCGAGCACCGGGCCCAACTTTGTGGTTAATCCCTTCCGGCAATCAAGCATTCGCTAGTTAGTACGAACGTTTATAGTTTCAGGCTGTTCCGCGCCGCCTGTATGTCGTCGGCGCTCGCCTTATAAACGTCGGCCTGACCGGCGTAAGAAAGTACATAAGCCTTGTCTTTTTCTACGGCCACTACCAATGTTTGGGATAAAACGTGTCGACCGTTTTCCGTCACCGTGCAGGTTGTTTCCAAGCCAGTCAGTGAACCCAGTGCCGCCGGATGAATGCGGTTGCAGACGCTCTGATAGCCACTACGAAAGAAATCCTTCTGGATGGATTTGCGCATTTCCAGCAACACGCCTTGCAAATTGACCTGATGCCCCGCCTCCACTTGGGTCATGGTCAGCTCCATCACCATTACTTGATTACCGTCGGCATCGTGTTTCACCGCTCTTTGTCGAGAGACTGGCGGCGCGGTATCTGGCAACGCCTCGATCTCCCAGCCCGTCGGCCAAGTGATGCTGGGTTCGGCCATGACAGGGCAAACCACAGCCGACGACAATGCAAAAAAAACAAACACGGATTTAAACAGTCGGATCATTGCCGGACGCACTCGTAGACAGAAGGCAAAGTCTGAGCCCCGCCCTCGCGCAGGGCAAGCCCGCGTTGCATTTGGCGATGCCGGCCGGCATGCGTATCATTGCGTCCAATCACTCGCCCATTGTTATTGGAGGGCCCATGAGCCTCAACGAACTGAACACTTTTCCCGGTGTGACTGCCACGCCAGACAGCGCAACCCGCAACTTCGTGTTCAACCACACCATGCTGCGCGTGAAGGACATCACCAAGTCGCTGGATTTCTACACCCGTGTACTGGGTTTCTCGCTGGTCGAAAAGCGTGATTTCCCTGAAGCCGAGTTCAGCCTGTACTTCCTCGCATTGGTCGATAAAGCACAGATCCCGACCGATGCCGCTGCACGTACCGAGTGGATGAAGTCGATCCCGGGCATTCTCGAACTGACCCACAACCACGGCACCGAAAACGATGCCGACTTCGCCTATCACAACGGCAACACCGACCCGCGCGGCTTCGGCCACATCTGCATTTCGGTGCCGGACATCGTCGCAGCGTGTGCACGCTTTGAAGAGCTGGGCTGCGATTTCCAGAAGCGCCTCACCGATGGCCGCATGAAGAGCCTGGCGTTTATCAAGGATCCGGATGGCTACTGGGTCGAGATCATTCAGCCTGCGCCGCTGTAACTGACGGTATAAATCCAATTGTGGGAGCGAGCCTGCTCGCGAAGGCGGTATGTCATTCAACGATGATGTTGGCTGATTAGACGCTTTTGCGAGCAGGCTCGCTCCCACATTTGCTTTTGTGACAGGCAAAAAAAACCCATGATCGCTCATGGGTTTTTTCATTTCAGACCTGACGATTACGCCGGTGCCGAAGTCCGGATCAAATGATCGAATGCACTCAGCGAAGCCTTGGCGCCCTCGCCCACTGCGATCACGATCTGCTTGTACGGCACAGTCGTCACGTCGCCCGCTGCAAAGATCCCCGAGATCGAAGTCTCGCCACGATTATCGACAATGATCTCGCCACGCGGCGACAGCTCGATGGTGCCCTTCAGCCAATCGGTGTTTGGCAGCAGACCGATCTGTACAAAGATGCCTTCCAGCTCAACCGTGCGCAATTCCTCAGTGGTGCGGTCCTTGTAGCGCAGGCCGTTGACCTTCTCGCCATTGCCGGTGACTTCAGTGGTTTGCGCACTGGTGATCACGGTGACGTTCGGCAGGCTGTGCAGTTTGCGCTGCAACACGGCGTCGGCACGCAGTTGCACATCGAATTCCAGCAGCGTTACGTGCGACACGATACCGGCCAGATCGATGGCCGCTTCAACACCGGAGTTACCGCCGCCGATCACTGCAACACGCTTGCCCTTGAACAATGGACCGTCACAGTGCGGGCAGTACGCCACGCCTTTGTTGCGGTATTCCTGCTCGCCTGGGACGTTCATTTCGCGCCAGCGTGCGCCGGTCGCAAGAATCACGCTCTTGGCTTTCAGAGTCGCGCCGCTGGCGAAGTGGACTTCGTGCAGCTCGCCATTTTTGCCGGGGATCAGCTTGTCGGCACGTTGCAGGTTCATGATGTCGACGTCGTACTGCTTGACGTGCTCTTCCAGCGCCGTGGCCAGTTTCGGCCCTTCGGTTTCCTGAACGGAAATGAAGTTCTCGATGGCCATGGTATCCAGCACCTGACCACCAAAACGCTCAGCCGCGACACCGGTGCGGATGCCTTTACGTGCGGCATAGATAGCCGCCGAAGCACCGGCCGGGCCACCACCAACGACCAGTACATCAAAGGCCTCTTTGGCGCTGATTTTCTCGGCCTGACGCTCAATCGCGCCGGTGTCGAGCTTGGCGAGGATTTCCTCAAGGCCCATGCGGCCCTGGCCGAAGTTCTCGCCGTTGAGGTAGATGCTCGGCACGGCCATGATCTTGCGATCGTTGACTTCGTCCTGGAACAGCGCGCCGTCGATGGCGACGTGGCGGATGTTCGGGTTGAGCACGGCCATCAGGTTCAGCGCCTGGACGACGTCCGGGCAGTTCTGGCAAGACAGCGAGAAGTAGGTCTCGAAGCTGAACTCGCCTTTGAGCGAGCGAATCTGCTCGATCACTTCAGCACTGGCCTTCGACGGGTGGCCGCCGACTTGCAGCAGGGCCAGCACCAGCGAGGTAAATTCGTGCCCCATTGGAATCCCGGCAAAGCGCAGACTGATATCAGCGCCCGGGCGGTTGATCGAGAACGATGGCTTGCGGGCATCATCACCGCTGTCGATCAGGGTAATTTGGCTCGAAAGACTGGCAACGTCTTTCAGCAGTTCCAGCATTTCACGGGATTTCGCACCGTCGTCGAGGGATGCAACGATCTCGATCGGTTGGGTGACCCGTTCCAGGTACGATTTCAACTGGGCTTTAAGATTGGCGTCCAACATACGGGCGATTTCCTTTATTTGAGGCGAAAAAAAGCCCGAGCGAATCTCGCCCGGGCATTTTTATTGGGCGGTGCAGCTAACTTAAGAAGGTGCGGCGTGCCGCCCTGCGTTGCATGTCACAGACTTAGATCTTGCCGACCAGGTCCAGCGACGGAGCCAGAGTGGCCTCGCCTTCTTTCCACTTGGCCGGGCAAACTTCGCCTGGATGTGCAGCGACGTACTGAGCAGCCTTGATCTTGCGCAGCAGCTCGGAAGCGTCACGGCCAACGCCGCCATCGTTCAGCTCAACGATTTTGATCTGGCCTTCAGGGTTGATCACGAAGGTGCCACGGTCAGCCAGACCAGCCTCTTCGATCAGTACGTCGAAGTTGCGGGAGATGACGTGGGTCGGGTCGCCGATCATGGTGTATTCGATTTTGCCGATGGCTGGCGAAGTGTTGTGCCAGGCAGCATGAGCAAAGTGGGTGTCGGTCGAAACGCTGTAGATTTCCACGCCCAGCTTCTTGAACTCAGCGTAGTTGTCAGCCAGGTCTTCCAGCTCGGTTGGGCACACGAAGGTGAAGTCGGCTGGGTAGAAGAACACTACGGACCACTTGCCTTTCAAGTCAGCATCCGAGACTTGAACGAAGTCGCCGTTTTTGAACGCGGTAGCTTTGAACGGTTTTACTTGGCTGTTGATGATAGGCATCGATGACTCTCCGTCAGGGGTTATGAAGTTGATGGGTGAATCCTACCCACTCACTCGACGGAAGGCTCATTGGCAAACCTGATACTGCTGATTTGTTTTCGCTATTAGCTGACTGTATTAATAGAAGAAAACGATCTCTACGGTTGATCCGGCTTATCCATAATCCGAGCCATTCCCTGGAATGGGCTGACCTCAACATAGCGCATGGCGGATTTCATGTCCTTCCAGCCGACGTAGCTCATCAGCGATTTCAGGTCCCAGCCGCTTTGATGCGCCCATGTGGCAAAGCCACGCCGCAGCGAATGGCTGGTGTAGTTGGCGGCGGCAATCCCGGCGCGCTGCAAGGCCTGGCGCAACAAGGGAATGATGCTGTTGGCGTGCAAACCCTCCTCGCTCAGATTGCCCCAGCGATCAATGCTGCGGAACACCGCGCCGCGTACCAGCGCAGCCTCTGTAATCCATTCGATATAGGCCTGCACTGGGCACAGCTTGAGCAGCGCTGGGGCCTGATAGGTCTGCCCGAGGTTTTCCCGGTCGCCCTTGCTGCGCGGCAAATACAAAGTGATGCCCTTGCCAGCACTCGCCTGCACATGCTCGATCTGCAGGCGGCACAACTCATCGCTGCGAAAGCCACGCCAGAAGCCCAGCAGAATCAGCGCCCGATCCCGATAAGCCTTGAGCAGGGTCGGGCGATCCTGTTCTTGCCGCGCGATCTGTGCTTCCTGTTCCAGCCAATCGATGACGCGCTGCAAATCCTGCAGTTGCAACGGTTCGGCCTGTTTTTCCTGCGCCGGATGCAAAGCACGAATGCCCTTGAACACCTTGCGCACCACCGGCGCCTTGGTCGGGTCGGCAAAACCCTGGCTGTTGTGCCACTGCGCCAACGCGGACAGGCGCAATTTGAGGGTGTTGATCGACAGCACTCCAGCGTGCTCTACCAGATAGCGCGTAATGCTGTCAGCGGTGGCCGGCAGAAATCCGCCCCACGTCACCTCGAAATGCTCGATGGCCATGCGATAGCTGCGACGGGTGTTGTCGCGGGTGGCGGCTTGCAGATAGCGATCAATGTCATTCATGGGCAGTTTTCTCGCTGGCGTACTGGGTCAGACATGCAGAGGCGCATTTTGCCGCCTGACATTGGGTAATACCAGTATATCCCGCCTGTTTAATTTCAAATATTTACCTATATTTTCAGCATGGTACACTGCGTAATTTAGTGGCATGTACCACAGTACGTAACCGTAGGAGTTCACATGGCCCGTGGCGGCATTACCAAAGCACTGGTGCAAATCGCGCGCACAGCGATCCTGGCTCGCGGCGAACACCCAAGCATCGATGCAGTACGCATCGAAATGGGCAACACCGGCTCGAAAACCACGATCCATCGCTACTTGAAAGAACTGGATGACGGCGCACAGCCAACAGAAGCGTCAGCAGAACCGATCGATGATGAGCTGACCGCCCTCGTCTCTCGCCTCGCCCAGCGCCTGAAAGAACAGGCGCAGGAGCCCATCGAGCAAGCCCGCGAACAGTTCGAGGAACAACGTGAAGCACTGGAAGGCGAGCTGAAACAGACGCGCCAGGCGCTGGAAAAACTCGAACACGACCACGACATTCAGGGCGCCGCCCTGCAACGCGAATCCGAGGCGCTGAGCAACACCCGCTCGATGCTGCAGACCGAACAGACGCGCAACGCCGGTCTCAACCAGGCTTTGGCCGACTTCGAACTGCGCTTGCAGGACAAGGACGAGCAGATTCGCTCGCTGGAAGAGAAGCACCTGCACGCCCGTGATGCGCTGGAGCATTACCGCAACGCCACCAAGGAACAGCGCGAGCAGGAACAGGCCCGCCATGAGGGGCAAATCCAGCAGATCCAGGCCGAACTGCGTCAAGCCCAGCAGAGTGCACTGGTACGTCAGGATGAGATCACGCAGTTGCACCGCGACAACGAACGCCTGCTTACCGAAAACCGTGGCACCCAGCGCGAGCTGAACTTGTTGCAGGACCAGCTCAAGCAGAGCAATCAGCGTCAGGATCAATTGCTTGAGCAGGCGACGCGCATGGACAGCGAGCGCACCCTCCTCCAGGAACGTCTGCGCGTGGCAACACTGGAAAGCCAGGCACTCAAGCAGAGCGTCGACGAGCAGACGCAGCTCAATCAGTCACTGGAAAAGGAATTGCTCAAGGCTCAGGCAAGCCTGGAAGACAGCCTGCGCCTGGCGGCTACCGTTGCGGCAGCGCCAGACTCGGCCAAAGCGAAGGATGTTTAAGCGCTGACCGGCGTGCGCATGGTCACAAACTCTTCGGCAGCCGTCGGGTGCACCCCGATGGTGTCGTCGAAGTCGCGCTTGGTCGCGCCCGCCTTCAACGCAATCGCCAGACCTTGCACGATCTCGCCAGCGTCCGGGCCGACCATGTGGCAGCCAAGTACCTTGTCGGTCCTGGCGTCGACCACCAGCTTCATCAGGGTTTTCTCCTGACAGTCAGTCAGGGTCAGCTTCATCGGCCGGAAGCGGCTCTCGAAAATCACCACCTCGTGGCCGCATTCGCGCGCCTCTTCTTCGCTTAATCCGACCGTGCCGATGTTCGGCAGACTGAACACGGCGGTCGGGATCATCTTGTAGTCCACCGGGCGGTATTGCTCGGGCTTGAACAGACGCCGCGCCACGGCCATCCCCTCAGCCAGTGCAACCGGGGTCAGTTGCACGCGACCGATAACATCGCCCAGCGCCAGAATCGACGGTTCGGTAGTCTGATACTCGTCGTCGACTTTGATGAAGCCCTTGTCGTCGAGCTGCACATCAGTGTTTTCCAGGCCCAGATTGTCGAGCATCGGACGTCGGCCGGTGGCGTAGAACACGCAATCGGCTTCGAGTACGCGACCATCCTTGAGCGTCGCCTTCAAGCTGCCGTCAGCCTGCTTGTCGATGCGTGCGATGTCGGCGTTGAATTGCAGATCGAGCCCGCGCTTGGTCAATTCTTCCTGCAGATGCTTGCGCACCGAACCGTCGAAGCCGCGCAGGAACAGATCGCCGCGATACAGCAGCGTGGTGTTGGCGCCAAGGCCATGGAAAATCCCGGCGAACTCGACGGCGATGTAACCGCCGCCAACTACCAGCACGCGCTTGGGCAACTCTTTCAGGAAGAACGCTTCGTTTGAACCGATTGCGTGTTTATGCCCTGGGATTTCCGGGATCTGCGGCCAACCGCCAGTCGCGATCAGGATATTCTTGGCGGTGTAGCGCTCGCCATTGACCTCTACCTCGTGCGGCCCGACGATTTTCGCGTGCGCCTCGTGCAAGGTCACTCCGCTGTTGAGCAGCAGATTGCGATAAATACCGTTGAGGCGATTGATCTCGCGATCCTTGTTGGCGATCAGCGTGGCCCAATCAAAATTCGCCTCACCCAGATTCCAGCCGAAACCGGAAGCCTGCTCGAAGTCTTCGGCAAAATGCGCGCCGTAAACCAAAAGCTTCTTCGGCACGCAGCCGACGTTGACGCAGGTGCCGCCCAGATAGCGACTCTCGGCCACCGCCACTTTCGCCCCGAAACCAGCGGCAAATCGCGCAGCGCGCACACCGCCGGAACCGGCACCAATCACATAAAGATCAAAATCGTAGGCCATTTCTATCTCCTCGGCAGGCCATCAGCATACCCGCAGACATCCATTGGGCAAGCACTGCTATCCATATAAGGGCGGAAAATGAAAAAGCCACCCGGAGGTGGCTTTCTTTTGCAGACGAGGCAGATGCTATTAGTAAGCTTTGCCAGTCTTGTAGAAGTTTTCGAAGCAGAAATTTGTTGCGTCGATATAGCCTTCCGCACCACCGCAGTCGAAACGCTTGCCCTTGAACTTGTAGGCCATCACGCAGCCGTTCTGGGCCTGCTTCATCAGGGCATCGGTGATCTGGATTTCGCCGCCCTTGCCTGGCTCGGTCTGTTCGATCAGGTCGAAGATGTCCGGGGTCAGGATGTAGCGACCGATGATCGCCAGGTTCGACGGCGCATCTTCCGGCTTTGGTTTCTCGACCATGCTGTGCACACGGTAGATGTCGTCCCGGATCATTTCGCCAGCGATAACACCGTACTTGTTGGTTTCCTGCGGATCGACTTCCTGGATCGCAACGATCGAGCAGCGGAACTGCTTGTACAGCTTGACCATTTGGGTCAGTACGCCGTCACCATCGATGTTGACGCACAGGTCATCCGCCAGGACCACGGCGAACGGTTCGTCACCGATCAGCGGGCGGCCTGTCAGGATTGCGTGGCCCAGACCTTTCATTTCAGTCTGACGGGTGTAGGAGAACGAGCACTCGTCCAGCAGCTTGCGGATACCGACCAGGTATTTTTCCTTGTCGGTGCCCTTGATCTGGTTTTCGAGCTCGTAGCTGATGTCGAAGTGGTCTTCCAGAGCACGCTTGCCACGGCCGGTGACGATGGAAATCTCAGTCAGGCCCGCGTCCAGTGCTTCTTCAACGCCGTACTGGATCAGTGGCTTGTTTACCACCGGCAGCATTTCTTTAGGCATGGCTTTGGTCGCTGGGAGGAAGCGAGTGCCGTAACCGGCTGCTGGAAACAAGCATTTCTTGATCATATAAGTCCTTGAAAAGGCTGTGTGTACGAGTTTCGGGGCAGTCTAATCAGGCGGCGTGCGCCTTACAATGCCCCGCGCTGGCTAACCGATGCCAACATAGAGAAATATTCGCGCGGATAGTTCCTTGCGGTTTTTTCAGCGGCGAATTCAGCGTAGCTCAAGATCCGGGCAAACTGGATCACCATACGCTTATCAGCCCCCAATGCGAGCATTTGCCGCTATCATGGCGCCTTTGAACCAGCGAACGAGAAGACCAGATGGCTGCGGTAAAAATCATCAACGGGTATGTGATCGACAAGAAAGATGGCAAGTGGACGCTGACCACCACCAACGGCGAACACATCGCCGGGCCTTTCGACAGCGAGCAGATGGCGACGGATGTAGCCTCGGTGTTCACCGATACACCTGCTTCTTCCAAGCGCCGTGGCAAAGATCAGGACTGATCCTGCCAGCACTTGCGCCAAGCCCTGCCAGAACGCAGGGCTTTTTTGTGCCTTGTTGGCAAACAAGTGGCCAATCGCTATAACCTTTTCATCACGGCGCTGTCAGAGCATCCAGTCCCCCACTTGAAGATCACGCAACCATGAACCTGAACAAACTGCAGCTGCTTTTCGCGGTATTGGTATTGAGCGGCTGTGCCACTTCGCAGCCCACTTATCTGAACAATGGCGAACAAGGCCTGAGCATCGACTGCTCTGGCGAAGCCAACTCTTGGGCCATGTGCTACGAGAAGGCAGATGCCTCATGCGCCGGCACCGGTTATCGCATCGTCGGCACTGATGGCACACCGGCACCCAAGGAAGATGACAAAACCCTGGGCGTTGACGTTGGCAACTACAAGACCCGCAACGTCGTGGTCGTCTGCAAATAAGCCTACATGTGGATTTCGGCGAACTTGATCCCGAGGCCACGGACGACCTCGATCAGATCATCGAGCCGACTGAAGGACTCGACTTCATCATTGTCGTCCACCAGGAAGTAGCTGCGCCCTGCACTCTTCTTGAAAAACACGATCCACTCACCGGGATTGGCCGGGTTCTGGATGACGTGGGTGGCAGAGATAAGGCCCTCTGCGTGGCGTTCGCGCACGTGCTCTCGCTTCATCGCAACTCCAAAAATGACAATGCCGTCACAGCAGGACTGTGACGGCATCGGGTGCTGATGTTCGGTAGTCTATCAGCCGGAAATGCAGGCGTTCGCGGCTTTCTGCACATCGTGAGGGCGGACCGGCACATTGGACATGCGCTCATGCAGCTTGATGCTGCTGCCGCCAGCGCGATCTTCGATATCAAACACGGCTGCCGGGCCCGAAGACAGTTTACCCGGGACGATCACTCGCACCCCGTCCTTCTGCGGCTGGACTTGCAACGCGCCACGGCTGTCAGCGAGCTTGTCGGTCAGGCACTGCGCATACTCCTGGGGCTTTTTGCCGGAGATCACGCTCATGGTTGGCAGCGTCTCATTGATTTCGGAAACATTTGCACAACCGGCCATCGCCAGAATCAACGGCACACACACCACACCCCACTTCATATGAATCCTCCGTTAAAGACCGTCCGACAGCACAAATGCCGCTTTTCTCCGGGGCCTTGTGCATTTAACCCGCCCGCCGTGGCGAAGTTCTGTTCAAAATTTGTCAAAGCATCGCCCGACGGCCAGATAATAACCCGTGCGGGCTGATAAACTGCGCCCATCGACAAGCTATCGTTTTGATTTAGTAGAAAAAGCCCTTCTGGAGGCGCCCATGAAATTCATTCACCAGCGCGAGCACCTCAACGAAGACGACATCGTCGTCATTCAATGCTCGCAGATGTGCAACATCCGTTTGATGAACGACGCCAACTTCCGCAGCTTCAAAAACGGCGGTCGTCACACCTACCACGGCGGCGCGTTCGACACTTTCCCGGCGCGCATCACCGCACCGAGCACCGGTTTCTGGAACATCACCATCGACACCGTCAACCGCCGCGCGATCAGCGTGACGCGCAAGCCGACGCTGACCCATTCGATCAAGATCATCCGTCGCTCCAGCACTAAACTGAGCTGAGACGCACAGCCCATTTTGAAAGGAAACCACCACCGTGGCGCAAAAAACCAAATACGTGATCAAGTACAAACTGGACGGTGAACAGCGTTTCGAGTTCGCTGAACTGGAAACCGGCACTGACGAGGAAGCGAAAGCGGCGCTGAAGAAAATGCACGCTGACGAAGAACTCACTGACATCAAGGTCAGCAAAGCGCTGTAACCGAATCATGCAACCGACCACGTTTGACCTGTTCGCCGACAACGAACCCGTACAGCAAGCCCGCGCCGAGCAGATCGGCGAACAATCGTGGGTGCTGCGCGGATTCGCCTTGCCGCAGGTCGAGCAACTGCTGACCGAACTTGACGCGATTCTTGTCGCCGCCCCGCTACGCCACATGGTCACGCCCGGCGGTTTCAGCATGTCGGTCGGCACCAGCAGCTGCGGGCAACTGGGCTGGATTACCGACCGCAGCGGTTATCGTTACTCCAGCGTCGATCCCCTCAGCGGCTTGCCGTGGCCGTCGATGCCGGCGGTGTTTGCCGAACTGGCGCACGAAGCGGCCGAGCGCGCCGGTTTCAAGAATTTTCACGCCGATTCCTGCCTGATCAACCAATACGTCCCCGGCGCCAAGATGTCGCTGCATCAGGACAAGGACGAAAAGGGCTATGCCGCGCCCATCGTTTCGTTGTCGCTGGGATTGCCGGCGATGTTTCTGTTTGGCGGTTTCGAACGCAGCGACAAAAGCCAGCGCATCCCGCTGCTACATGGCGACATGGTGGTCTGGGGCGGCGTGGATCGTCTGCGCTATCACGGCGTGCTGCCAATAAAACCCGGCCATCACCCGCTCTTGGGCGAGCGGCGCATCAACATCACCTTCCGCGTCGCGGGCGTTCAATAAAAGTTTGACCGCAAGGCGCGGAGTGTCGCGGGTTACGATGCTGGTTAACCTGACTCAAACAGGTCAACGGATTCCCTCTCATGGACACGCTTTCGAAGACGATCAGCATTGAAGACGATCCACGCTGGGCCGCGGTGGTGGCGCGCGATACGCGTGCGGACGGGCAATTTGTCTACGCGGTAAAAACCACCGGCGTCTATTGCCGACCGAGCAGCCTGGCGCGGTTGCCCAAGCCGCAGAACGTCGAGTTTTTTGAAACCGCCGAACTGGCCGAAGCGGCGGGATACCGGCCGAGCAAACGCGCCAGCAAGGATCAGAATGATGCGCAGCATGCAGCGATCATTGCTGCAGCCTGCCGGCAGATCGAGGCGTGCGAGACGCTGCCGGCGCTCAGCAACCTCGCGGCCAGCGCTGGCCTTAGCCCTTTTCATTTCCACCGCCTATTCAAAACGGCGACAGGCCTGACGCCCAAGGCCTACGCCACGGCGAATCGTTCACGCAAGCTGCGGGCCCGGCTGGCCGACGGCGGCTCGGTGACCGATGCGCTGTATGACGCCGGTTTCAATTCCAACAGCCGCTTCTACGCATCAGCCGATCAACTGCTGGGCATGAAACCCACCGACTACCGCGCCGCCGGGCAGAACAACGACATTCGCTTCGCCGTCGGCCAATGCTCGCTCGGGGCGATTCTGGTGGCACAAAGCGAACGGGGGATCTGTGCGATTCTGCTTGGAGACGATCCGCATCAACTGGTCTGCGATCTGCAGGACCAGTTTCGCAAAGCCAATCTGATTGGCGCCGACCGCGAATTTGAACAGTTGGTCGCCAGCGTCGTCGGTTTTGTCGAAGCGCCTGCGACGGGCCTGAACTTGCCGCTGGATATCCGCGGCACAGCGTTTCAGGAGCGCGTCTGGCAGGCTCTGCGTGAGATTCCCGCAGGCCGCACCGCCAGTTACGCCGAGATCGCGCAACGCATTGGCGCACCGACTTCAATGCGCGCGGTGGCCCAGGCTTGCGGGGCCAACCGCCTGGCGGTGGCGATTCCCTGCCACCGCGTGGTGCGCAGCGATGGCAATCTTTCCGGCTACCGCTGGGGCGTCGAGCGTAAACGTCAGTTGCTGGCGCGCGAACTCAACGATTGACGTCGACCACCACCCTGCCCCGCAGTTGCCCGGCGAGCAGTTTGGGCGCGGCCTCAAGGGCTTCGCTCAAACTGATTTCATGACTGATCAATGGCAGTAACGACAAATCCAGATCCTTGGCCAGCCGGTCCCAAGCCTCGATACGGCGCGTCTTGGGCTGGGTCACGCTGTTGATCCCGGCCAGCGTCACGCCGCGCAGAATGAACGGCGCTACCGAGGCCGGGAAGTCCATGCCCTGAGCCAATCCGCACGCCGCGACCACGCCCTCCGAGCGCGTGCTGGCGCAGGCATTCGCCAGCGTATGACTACCGACTGAGTCGACCACCGCCGCCCAACGCTCCTTCGCCAATGGCTTGCCCGGCTCGGACAAGATGGCTCGATCAATGATTTCGGCAGCGCCCAATTGCTGCAGGTATTCATGCTCGGACACACGGCCGGTAGATGCCACAACCCGGTATCCCAACTTGCTGAGCAAGGCGATCGCAAAGCTGCCGACTCCGCCATTGGCTCCGGTGACCAGCACTTCGCCGTGATCCGGCGTTACGCCATGGCGCTCCAGCGCCAAAATGCACAGCATCGCCGTGTAGCCTGCGGTGCCGATGGCCATGGCTTGCGCCGGAGAGAACGCTTCAGGCAGTGGAATCAGCCAGTCACCGTTGAGCCGGGCCTTTTGCGCCAGCCCGCCCCAGTGGCTCTCACCGACGCCCCAGCCGTTGAGCAGCACCTGATCGCCCGCCTTGAAATCCGCATGCGAACTGGACTCGACAGTCCCCGCCAGATCGATCCCCGGCACCATGGGAAACTTGCGCACCACCGGGCTGCTGCCGGTGATCGCCAATCCATCCTTGAAATTCAGGGTGCTGTACGCGACGTTAACGCTGACGTTGCCTTCGGGGAGTTGCTGCTCATCGATTTGCTGCAGATTGGCGCAATAACCGCTGTCGTCTTTGTCGATCAGAATGGCATTGAACATGACGGCCTCTCGAAGATGATTTGGAAAAAGCATGCCTTGAAATAGCACATCGCAACACATTGCCACACTCGACTTTGCGCTAACTGCTCGATCAGCCGGGTAAATCCACGGTGGGCGGCTATGCTTTTTCGACGGTTGTGTTTTCCCGGTTTCGCCTTGCAAACCGGTGTGTCGATGGAGTTGACGATGCCTTTCCTGAGCGCTTTACCTTCGCTGCTGATGTTATGTCTGCTGACACTTGGCAATGCCTGGGCAGCCGCACCGGCGTCAAAGCCGAATGCGGCGCCAAGCGAGCCGATATGGCCGCAGGTGATCAGCAGCGGCAAGAGCAAGCTGACGGTGTATCAGCCGCAACTCGACAGCTGGGACGGCTATACGCTTAATGCCCGCGCAGCCGTCGAAGCCACAGCCGCCGATGGCAAATCCACCTACGGCATCGTCCAGTTCAGCGCTCATACGCTGGTCGACAAGGCCACTCGCTGGGTCGCGCTCGATCAGTACAAGATCATCAAGGCCGACTTCCCCGCCGATGCCAAACAGGCCGACACGTGGCTCGCCATCCTGAAAAAAGATGCCGAGAGCCGCAAGAAAACCATCTCCCTCGATCAACTGGAAGCGGCGGTCGGCGTGCTCAACGCTGAACAGAAAGCTGACAGCGCACCGCTGGAAAACACCCCGCCGACCATCATCAGCTCCGACAGCCCGGCAATCCTCGTGTACATCGACGGTGAGGCGGCTTATCGGCCGGTGGAAGGAACGGAGCTGCAACGGGTGATCAACACGCGCCCACTTCTGCTCAAGGACGCCGAAGGCAAACACTACCTGCATGTATTTGACGGCTGGATGGTTGCCGATCAATTGGCCGGCGATTACACGCGCCTTGCTGCGCCGCCGGCCAGTCTGGAAAAAGCCAAACAGGCGGCGATCAAGAGTCGCCAGGTGGACCTGCTCACCGGGCAAAGCGATCCGAAGGACAAGATTCCCAGCCTGGCCAAGCCGCCACAGCCGAAAATCTTCATCGCCACCACGCCAACGGAACTGTTGGTCACCGACGGCGCCGCGCAATGGCAACCGATTCAGGGCACCAGCCTGTTGTACGTGAGCAACACCACCGGGCACATCTTCAAGGAAATCGGCGACCAGAACAGTTACGTGCTGATCTCCGGGCGCTGGTTTCGCGCCAGCGACATGAGCGGGCCGTGGACGTTTGTCCCGGCAGACAAATTGCCGGACGACTTTGCCAATATTCCTGACGACAGCGCCAAAGAGAACGTCAAGGCGTCGGTGGCCGGCACGCCACAGGCGCAGGAGGCGGCGATTGCCGCAACCATCCCGCAGACGTCGGCGATCAACAAAAGCGCGGTGAAGATGACTACACCGCAATTTGATGGCGAGCCCCAGCTCAAAGCGATCAGCAATACGCCGCTGCAATACGTGGCCAACAGCGCCACACCGATCATTCGCGTCGACAACGACAGTTGGTGGGCAGTAGAAAATGGCATCTGGTTCAGCGCCACCTCGGTGGGCGGGCCGTGGAGCGTGGCCGCTTCAGTGCCAGCGGTGATTTATTCGATTCCGCCCAGTTCACCGATGCATTACCTCACTTACGTCAAAGTCTACGAGTCCAGTGGCGATACCGTGGTGGTCGGCTACACGCCGGGCTATCAAGGCTCGACGCTGGACCCGGCGACTGGTGTTGTGGTGTACGGCACCGGTTATCCGTATACGCCGTGGGTCGGGAGTGTCTGGTACGGGCCGCCGGTGACCTATGGTTTCGGCGTCGCGATTCGTTACACGCCGTGGACTGGCTGGACCTTCGGCTTCGGATTCGGCTGGAGCTGGGGCGGCAACACCGTCGCCATGGGCTGGGGCTGGGGCGCCTATCCGTGGTGGGGAAATTACGGCTGGGGCTACGCGTGGGGTCCGCGTCTGTACCCGGCGCCGCTGGCCTGGGGTGGCGCGGCCTATGGTTATCGCGGCGGCGCCGTGGCGTGGGGCCCGGGTGGCTGGGCCGGAACGACCGGCAATCTTTTTCATCAGTGGGGCGACCGTGCGACGGTCAGCCGTTATGGCGCAGGTTACAACGCCTGGACCGGCAATCGCTGGGCCGGTCAGGTTGGCGCCTCGTACAACTCGCGTACCGGCATTGCCGCCGCCGGGCAACGTGGCGCGGTGCACAACGCCTACACCGGCAACTACGCTGCCGGGCGCAGCGGCGTGGCAGTCGGCCCGAACGGCGGTGCCATCGCCGGAGAACGGGTTAGCGCTGGCAACGTCCGCAGCGGCACTCACGTCAGTGCCAATCGCGGCGCCGTTTACAACCCCAATACAGGCAACACCACGCAATACGGCGGTATCCATGGCCGCAACGGCGGCGCTGCGCGGGTCGGCGACAACGTTTATGCCGGGCGCGACGGCAACGTTTACAAGAAAACCGACAACGGCTGGCAATCCGTGGCCGGCAGCGGTGCCAACCGAACCAGACCCGCGAACAACAATGCGCAGCTGCAGAATCTCAACCGCGAATCTGCCGCACGCAATGTTGGCAATCAGCGAACGCACAACTTCAACCATTCTTCACAGATGATGAACCGCTCGTTTGGCGGTGGCGGCGGATTGCACCGACGCTGAAAAACTGCACGTCATGTTCAGAATTTCAGACTGGCCCCGCAACCGGTTTTGCTGCTAAAAACCGCATGCCGTCCCTGCCCGTTTCATCGTTTGGAGAATTGCTATATGAGCCAGTGGCCAGACACCCGCATCCTTGATCTTCTCGGAATCGAACTGCCGATCATCCAGGGCCCGATGGCTGGTGCGACCAATTCTTCGATGGTGATCGCGGTGAGCAACGCTGGCGGCCTCGGTTCAATGCCGGCGGCGATGCTGAGCATCGAGCAACTGCGCGAGGAGTTGAGGACGATTCGCCAGCACACCACCAAGCCGTTCAACGTCAATTTCTTCTGCCATCAGCCACCGGCGCCTGATGAACAGCGAGCCCGTGACTGGAAAAATCTGCTCGAACCTTATTACCGCGAACTGGGTGCCGATTTCGACGCGCCGACGCCAGTGTCCAACCGCGCTCCGTTCGACGAAGCCGCCTGTGCCGTGCTCGAAGAATTCCGCCCCGAGGTGGTGAGTTTTCATTTCGGGCTGCCGGAAAAAACCCTGCTTGATCGGGTCAAGGCCACCGGGGCGAAAATTCTTTCGTCTGCGACTACGGTCGAAGAAGCGATCTGGCTGGAGCAGCATGGCTGCGATGCGATCATCGCCATGGGTTATGAGGCTGGTGGCCATCGCGGGATGTTTCTCAGCGATGATCTGAGCACCCAGGTCGGCACCTTCGCTTTGGTGCCACAGGTGGTCGACGCGGTGAAGGTGCCAGTGATTGCAGCCGGGGCAATCAGCGATGCCCGGGGTGTTGCAGCGGCGTTGATGCTCGGCGCCTCGGCGGTGCAAGTCGGCACGGCGTACCTGTTTACTCCTGAAGCGAAAGTCAGCGCCTCACATCACAAGGCCCTGCGCACCGCGAAGGAAAGCGAGACCGCTATCACCAACATCTTCACAGGGCGTCCGGCGCGGGGCATCGTCAATCGGGCGATGCGCGAGCTCGGCCCGATGTCGGTGCAAGCGCCGGCCTTTCCATTGGCCGGCGGTGCGCTGATGCCGCTGCGGGCCAAGGATGACTCCGACTTTGCCAACCTCTGGGCCGGTCAGGCGTTGACGCTGGGCAAGGACATCGGCAGCGCTGAACTGACCCGGCAACTGGCCGAGGGCGCGCTGGCGAAACTCAACCGCCATTGAATTTACGCAGCGAGCGGATTTATTCCCTCGCCACTGGGCGGCGTCTCGCTATATATTTCCGTATACAGCGATTGCGCCCGTGTATCGGCGTTATCCAAAGCAAAGTATTTAACGCCGATCACGGAGCCTTACATGACACCTGCTGCCACACGCCTCGCCCCTGCCTGCCTCGCCTCATTCCTCGTATTTTTCAGCATTGGCGCCGCGCAGGCTGACGAAGTACAAGTGGCGGTCGCCGCCAATTTCACCGCGCCCATCCAGGCCATCGCTGCCGACTTTGAAAAAGACACCGGCCACAAATTGGTCGCTGCTTACGGCGCCACCGGCCAGTTCTACACCCAGATCAAAAACGGCGCCCCCTTCCAAGTTTTTCTCGCAGCTGACGACAGCACCCCGGCAAAGCTCGAACAGGAAGGCGAGATCGTCAAAGGGTCGCGCTTCACCTACGCCATCGGCACGCTGGCGCTGTGGTCAGCGAAAGAGGGCTATGTGGATTCGCAAGGCGAAATACTGAAAACCAACCAATACCAACATCTGTCGATCGCCAATCCGAAAGCCGCGCCGTACGGGCTCGCCGCCACTCAGGTGCTGGAAAAGCTCAAGCTGACAGACGCTACCAAAGCGAAAATCGTCGAAGGCCAGAACATCACTCAGGCTTACCAGTTCGTCTCCACCGGCAACGCTGAACTGGGTTTTGTCGCGCTTTCGCAAATCTACAAGGACGGCAAAATCAGCAGCGGCTCGGCATGGATTGTCCCGGCTGCTCTGCATGATCCGATCAAACAGGACGCGGTGATCTTGAACAAAGGCAAGGACAGCGCCGCTGCCAAGGCTTTGGTCGATTACCTCAAAGGCCCGAAAGCCGCTGCGGTGATCAAATCCTTCGGATATGAACTGTAAATGTCGCTGACCAGTGCCGATTTCGCCGCGATCTGGCTGACCCTGAAACTGGCGTCGCTGACCACCGCGATCCTGCTGGTGATCGGCACACCGATCGCGTTATGGCTGTCGCGCACCTCGTCCTGGTTGCGCGGGCCGATTGGCGCCATCGTCGCCCTGCCGCTGGTGCTGCCGCCGACGGTGATCGGTTTTTATCTGCTGCTGGCGCTGGGGCCGCACGGTTTTCTCGGTCAGTTCACTCAATGGGTGGGATTAGGCACGCTGACGTTCAGTTTCACCGGGCTGGTCATCGGCTCGGTGATCTACTCCATGCCGTTCGTGGTGCAACCGCTGCAAAACGCTTTCTCGGCGATTGGCACCCGCCCGCTCGAAGTCGCGGCGACCTTGCGCGCCAATCCCTGGGACACGTTCTTCAGCGTGATCCTGCCACTGGCGCGCCCCGGCTTCATCACCGCAGCGATTCTCGGCTTCGCCCACACCGTGGGTGAGTTCGGCGTGGTGCTGATGATCGGCGGCAACATTCCCGACAAGACGCGCGTGGTCTCGGTGCAGATTTACGACCATGTCGAAGCGCTGGAATATGCCCAGGCGCACTGGCTGTCCGCGGCGATGCTGGTGTTTTCGTTTCTGGTGTTGCTGGCGCTGTATTCCAGCCGCAAGACCCGCGCAGGCTGGAGCTGATCGATGATCGATGTACGCCTGAAACGCACTTATCCAGGGTTCGAACTGGATGTCGATCTGCAAGTGCCGGGCCGCGGCGTCACCGCGCTGTTTGGCGATTCCGGCTCGGGCAAGACGACGTGCCTGCGCTGCATCGCCGGGCTGGAGCGCGCCGAGCAGGGTTTTGTGCAGATCAACAATGAGGTCTGGCAGGACAGCGCCAAGGGCATCTTCGTCCCGCCGCATAAACGTGCGCTTGGCTATGTGTTTCAGGAAGCCAGCCTGTTCCCGCATCTATCGGTGCTGGCCAATCTGGAGTTTGGTCTCAAACGCATCGCCAGGTCGCAACGCCGCGTCGATATGAACCACGCCACAGAACTGCTCGGCATCAGCCATTTGCTCGAGCGTCATCCACAGCATCTGTCCGGCGGCGAACGGCAGCGCGTCGGCATCGCCCGCGCTCTGCTGACCAGCCCGAAACTGCTGCTCATGGACGAGCCACTGGCGGCGCTCGACAGCCGGCGCAAAAGCGAAATCCTTCCGTACCTGCAACGCCTGCACGACGAACTGGATATTCCGCTGCTGTACGTCAGCCATGCGCAGGATGAAGTCGCACGTCTGGCCGATCATCTGGTGTTGCTCCGTGATGGCAAAGCCCTCGCCAGCGGCCCGATCGGCGAAACCCTAGCGCGCCTGGACCTGCCTTTGGCGCTGGGCGATGACGCCGGGGTGATCATCGAAGGCCAGGTCAGCGCCTACGACGCCACCTATCAATTGCTCAGCCTGCAACTGCCGGCCACTGCAATGAACATTCGCGTCACCCATGCGCCGATGGCCGTGGGCCAGGCTCTGCGCTGCAAAGTGCACGCGCGCGACATCAGCCTGGCGCTGAATAACGATGCAGCCAGCAGCATTCTCAATCGTCTGCCCGTTACGGTGATCAGCGAACAGGCCGCTGACAACAGTGCCCATGTGCTGATTCGCCTTGATGCCGGGGGTACACCGCTGCTGGCGCGGATCACCCGCTTTTCGCGGGATCAATTAGGCGTGCACCCGGGCCAGCGGCTGTGGGCGCAGATCAAGGCGGTGGCGGTGCTCGCATAAATCATTCGGCACGACGGCCAGCGCCTGCGGTCAATCAGTTACAGACTGCCGTATGACCGAAGGAAACCGCCATGCCCGATACCGTGCTGACAGATGCTCTGCCCGCCGATCTGCATTACGTCGATGACACTCAGCCTGGTATCACCCGGAAGAAACTGCGCGGCAAGTTCGTCTATTTCGAACCGTCGGGACAGCGCATCACCGACCCGGACGAAATCAAACGCATCAACGCCCTTGCGGTACCACCGGCCTACACTGATGTGTGGATCTGTGCCGACCCGTGCGGTCATTTGCAGGCCACCGGCCGCGATGCACGCGGGCGCAAACAGTACCGTTATCACGCACGCTGGCGCGAAGTGCGCGACGCCGACAAATACTCGCGTCTGCGCGAATTCGGCCTGGCCCTGCCCAAGCTGCGGCGCCAGCTTGAGGCGCTGCTCGATGACCCGGGCTTCAGTCGTGACAAGGTCATGGCGACGGTGATCACCTTGCTCGACGCCACGCTGATCCGCGTCGGCAATACCCAATACGCGCGGGACAATCGCTCCTATGGCTTGACGACGTTGCGCAGCCGGCATGTCGAAGTCAATGGCAGCGCGATCCTGTTCCAGTTTCGTGGCAAGAGCGGCATCGAACACCAGATCACGGTCAAGGATCGGCGCCTGGCGCGGATCATCAAGCGCTGCCTGGAAATTCCCGGGCAGAACCTGTTTCAGTATCTCGACGAACACGGCGAGCGGCACACCGTCACCTCTTCCGACGTCAACGCTTATCTGCAAAAGCTCACCGGCGCGGCATTTACCGCCAAGGACTACCGCACTTGGGCGGGCAGCGCGTTGGCGTTGTCGGTGTTGCGCGAGTTGCAGCATGAGTCGGAAACCGAAGCCAAGCGCCATGTGGTCGAAGCCGTGAAGAGCGTCGCCAAACAGCTGGGCAACACGCCAGCGGTGTGCCGAAAGTGTTACATCCACCCCGCCGTCCTCGAACATTTCATGCTCGGCGCCCTCGCCGAACTGCCCCGCCCGCGCGTACGCAAAGGCCTGCGCGCCGAGGAAGTGGCCTTAGCGATGTTTCTCGAACGCATGTGCGAAGTGACTGAGGCGTCTTGATCCTCGATGCCCGCCGCTCATCGTGGGTTGGCGGGAACTTGAGTACAACGGAAAACCCCTGTGGGAGTGGGCTTGCTCACGAAGGTGGCAGGTCAGGCAATTTATCTGTGGCTGACACTCCGCTTTCGCGAGCAAGCCCGCTCCCACATGAGATTTGGGGAGTTGGCGGGATTTTGAGTACAACGGAAAACCCTGTGGGAGTGGGCTTGCTCACGAAGGCGCCAGGTCAGGCGGATTATTTGCGACTGACACACTGCCTTCGCGAGCAAGCTTGCTCTCACAAGGATTCCGCCGACGAGTTGAGCTGGGTATTTTTTGCACGATCGCACAGGGCTTCTATAGTTGATCTGACACGAATCAACTGCGGTGGCGCCATGGAAGACATTTTCGTCGTGAAGCGTTGCAACAAGATCGTCATTCACGGCCGCCGCGCCGGAGACAGCCAGCAGGAGCCCGCCGAAGCATCGGCATGGTTTCGCATCTGCGACACACGCACCGCTGGCTTCATCGGCGATGGCTTTGACGAGCAAGCGGATGCTCAACGCGAATGTCAGCGCCTCAACGCAGCGAGTTCTCAACTACCGGCCCGCCAGCACTCCGGCTGATGCCCGGCAACAGCGGGTCTATACTGAAACCAGCTGATGGAGCAGCACCCCAACAGCAGAAGGCTCGCAACATGCGGGCTTTTTGTTGCGGTTCAGCGGTTTCATTGAACGGAGGTGTTCCATGTCCGAAAAAGAGTCCATCACCACCCTCCTCACCCTGCTCGACGCCCGCCAGGCGCGCCTTGCAGCCGCTTGTAAAGAGATCGCCGACTGGGTCGACCATCAAGGCGGACACCCGACGGCATTACGCATCCGCGATCGACTGCACGATATCGAAAAAGATGCGCCGCTGATTCGCGACACGCTTTCGACGCTCAAGCCGATTGACCGGCCGTTACCCCGGTTCAGATAGGCGCCAGCGTAGAAGTCCTCTCTGCCTTGGCGCAGAGAGGACGGCCGTTATCGGTTTCCCGGCACCTCAGTCACCCTTGCCCGTGCGCGTACCGCCGTGACTATGCTGTCCGCCGACGCGTGCCTTTTCCGCACGGTCGACTTTCACGTTGACTGAATTCCCGCCCTTCCTGCCGGCTTCCCTGATTTTTTGCGCATCCTCGGCGAACGGTTGATCCTTGTGATGATTGGCCATGGTCCTGTCCTCCACAGAGTTGTAGTCATACACTTCACAAACTCTAGATTGCACACACTTCAGTTCAACTCCTCGCCGACAAGTGGCTGTGAACGCCAAGCGAAACGGCAACTGAATCCCGCCCGCGCTTATAACCAACCGTTACCTTCAAAACTTATACGAAGCGACGCAGAAAACAGTCACCTGTATAAGTTTCATCACAAACTTACCGCTCATCGGGCCAAGTAACGTTTTTCAAAACATTCTCAGTCGGCTGGTAATCGGAGTAGATGTCCAGTGCAACAATGGACACAACTAGCGAAACGTTAATCGATATCGGAGAGCTATCATGACTACAGTAAATAAAAATCCAGGTAACTTCGCGAACGATCGTGATAAGGCGTCTGAAGCTGGCAAGAAAGGCGGCCAGGCATCGGGCGGCAACTTCGCCAATGACCGTGAGAAGGCATCCGAGGCGGGCCGCAAAGGTGGACAAAACAGCCACGGTGGTGGTCGCAAGTCCTGAGTGAGCGGCACAAGGGCAGCCTTGCTGCCCTTTGAAATCGGCTGAGGGAGCGCAATCATGAGAACGGTAACGGCTTCTGCACGAGGCGAAGTGCAACGAAACAAGGGAACAGAAGTGTATCCCGAAGCAACGCGCAGTTCGCAAGTGACGAAGTCGGCTATTCCACCGGTGGCACCTTGTGTTGAACGGCAGCAAATAAGTCCGAGGCGCAGGGAGAACGTTCAGCAGGAATGTTATGAACGCCGGGAATTGACGGTGCACTCTGAAAACTCCCGAATACCTGATGCAACGCCAACTTATGAGCGTTCTTCTTAGCGCAAGTTCTAACTTGTAGCTAAAGACAAGCGAGACCAACCAAAACAAACGACATCAGCAAACTTTATGAACACTATGCGAATGACGACGGCACGCAGTGTGTGCATCTTCGATTCGCCCAGTGCCTATACAGAGAAATGAGGAAGTTTGAAATGGCACAAGATAAACAACAAGGCAGTATGTCAGTTAATGAAGCAGGTAAAAAAGGTGGTCAAAACAGCCATGGTGGCGGGCGCAACAGTTGATGCGCCGGGTGCAGGGGAGCCTCGCTCCCCTGCCCACTTTCATTCAAGCGAAATTACAGCTATTGCTCAGGAGTCCTGACCAGCCGAGGGAAACGCCATGCCTGTTCATGTCATCAACTTCACCGGCCCGATCAATGCCTCGACCTGCGGCCAATTGATCGATAAAGCCTCGCTCGCCGTAAAGGAAGATGCACCGCGACTGATCGTCAATATCGCCACAATGGGCGGTGAATGCAGTTACGGTTTCACGATGTACAACTTCCTGTTGGCCCTGCCTATTCCGGTACACACCCACAATTTGGGAACGGTCGAATCGATGGGCAACATTGTCTTTCTGGCCGGCCAGCGCCGCACCGCCTGTACCCACAGCAAGTTTCTGTTTCACCCATTTCATTGGCACCTGCAAGGTTCGGTCGATCACTCGCGCATGTCGGAATACGCCATGAGCCTGGATTACGACTTGCATCTCTACGCCCAGATTGTCGCCGAGCGTACGAGCAACGGAAAAAATGCGCTGGAGACAGAGAAATATCTGACAGCAGCGCCGCGCATCATCAATCCTGAAGAAGCCATGCATTCAGGCCTTATCACGGCGATTGAAAACACCGAGGTTCACGCGGACTTTGTCTGCTCGTGCATCTACTCCTGACTCGTCCCACTTGATAACGCGTCGTAGCGGGCGCGTTCCTGTCTTAACAACCGGCAATTCAGCAAAAATTCCAGACGAACTTGTACAGAATCGATCTGCCGTACAGGCTTACAAAGCGCCCAATCAGCCGGTCACCATGCCCGCGTCAATTTCTCTGAATTATTCATTTCGCCAGACATCCCTCTTTTTAAGCAGCTGGAGGAAATGTATGAGCGCAGCGGATTTGTACGTGATCGATTACCTGCTTCACGGAAAGCCCAGGTCATTCGTCATTCGCACAAAAAACATGAACAACGCCGAAGCGTGGCAGTGGGCAAGTTGCGACGCAGGAATCGCGCCCATCCCGCGCCCCGGTCGGCCTCCGTTGAAACGTTTTTCCAAACCAATGGCAGAACGCTTTGGCGTTACCGCCGTGCACTGGCGCGAGTCGGTGCCGCTGGTCTGGGAGGAGGATCACGCAAGATGACTGAACACCTCTTGAGATTCGGTTTCGGCCGTTCATGGGATGACGAGATGGCCAATAACGCCGCAATGTTCCGAGAGGCCGACTTGATGGAAGAAGCGACCTATCAACTCATTGGGGACGATACCGACAACCCTGAAGCCTGGGCTCGTTTCACCGAGGCCAAGGCTCTGGCCGACGCCAAGCGAACGGCGGCCTTTCAGGACTGGATGCGCATCAAGCGTGCAATGAGCAAACCGCACTCGAAATAGCTGGCCGACGCATCACGGCTTGAGGATCAGCAGCGGTTCGCCTTTCGGGACGACGTAAGTGGCCAGTTCGACGCCTTTCTCGTTGCCAACGTTTTTGGCCACATGCGCAACGCCCGCCGGAATGAACAACGAATCGCCGGGCTTGAGTGTCACCGGCGCCTGTCCCTCAAGCTGATACTCGAACGTACCGCTGATGACATAGGCGACTTCCACGCCGGGGTGCGCATGCCGTGGCGCGCTGACGCCAGCGTCGAAATCGATACGCGCCTGAATCACTTCGCGATTGTCAGCGCCGAGATCCTGACGAACCAGATCGGTACGGCTCAGACCTTTCTGCCAGCTCGTTGCCGGCGCATCCGCCGCATGGGCGAAGCCGGTCAGGGAGGCGAAGACAACGGCAGAAGCCAGAAACAGTGGACGGTACATGGTGATGCCCTCTTGAGCGTAGTGTTGGTGTGAGGGCTACTTTGGGCTCGGCATGTAGGGCGGATGTGTCTCGAAGGCGCAGTTTGGTGTTGCCGTGTGTATCGGCTGGGGGTTGATACATGCTTATACAAACGTGTCGCTGGCCACCGCCACAAGCCACTTTCTGAAAGCGCTGATCTTTGGCGATTCAGCGGTTTCATGGGGTGTAACCAAATAGAAACCGAGATCATCCTGCAGGCGCAGGTCGAACGGTGCGACCAATCGGCCCGCACGCAAATCGTCGTTTACGTAAGTCGAACGACCGATGCACACGCCCTGCCCGTCAATTGCCGCCTGCACCGCCATCATCGCCAGATCGAAGGTCAGCTTCGCGCCGTCGGCCAACTGCGCAGGCTGGCCGGCGGCGCTGAGCCACGCCTGCCAGTCGCTGGCGGTGAGGCCGCTAACTTGTACAAGCGTGTGACTAGCCAGATTTTCCGGAGTGTGCAATATCGTCGCCACTTCCGGACTGCATACGGGAAATACCTCATCGGCCATGAGAAAGTCCGCGCGCAAACCTTTCCAGTCGCCCCGTCCGTAGCGAATCGCCGCGTCGATGCCTCCTCGGCGAAAATCCACCAGATCGGTAGTGGCGCTGATGCGCACATCGATGTCCGGGAACGCCTGCTGAAATGCCGGAAGGCGCGGCAAAAGCCATTTCGACGCAACCGAGACCAGCGTGCTGATGGTCAATACGCTGGACCCGCGCGACTCGAGTAATTGTTGCGTCGAATGGCGCAACGCTTGAAATGCAGAACGCACCCCCGGCAGGTAGGCCTGCCCGTCTTCGCTAAGCGCCAGGCCATCCTTGAGGCGCAGGAACAATGCCACGCCCAACTCGGTTTCGAGGCGCCTGATCTGGTGACTGATTGCTGTCTGCGTGACGTTCAACTCGGTCGCTGCGGTGGTAAAGCTCATATGCCGAGCCGCCGCTTCGAACGCGCGCAGGCCGTTGAGGGAAGGAAGTCTGGTAGTCATAAGGCTAAGGAGCGCATGAGAATTTGTCATACGCTAGCACTGCAAATGACCTTTGCGGAAGTTTTGCCCGCAGAGGATCGTGGCGCCTCCACTTTCAATGGACTTGCCATGAAACTGTACTTTGCACCGATGACCTGTTCGCTCGCCCCGCATATCGTCATGCGCGAACTCCGCTTGCCGTTCGAAATGATCCGCGTCAACAACCAGACCAAGCGCACCGCTGACGGCCGTGACTTCCGCGAGATCAATCCGAAAGGCTACGTGGCCGCGCTGCAACTGGATAACGGCGAAGTGCTCACTGAAGGCCCGGCGATCCTGCAGTTTCTCGCCGATCAAGCCCCCGGGAACGACGTGGCACCTGCCGCAGGTACGTGGCAGCGCGCACGTTTGCAGGAACACCTGAACTTCATCAGCTCAGAGATTCATGCCGCCAGCGCGCCATTGTTCAGCGTAGAAATCCCCGAGCCGGTCAAAGCGATTTTTCGGCAAAAACTGTTCAAACGGCTGGATTACCTTGAGGGCACCCTGACGGATCGGGACTATCTGACGGGCGGCTTCGGCGTTGCCGATGCCTACCTGTTCACGGTCCTGAACTGGCTACCGACGTTCAGCATCGACATCAGCGAATGGCCAGCGCTGGCCACCTATATGCAACGCATCGGCGCGCGACCCAGTGTGCTTGCGGCAATTGCCGCAGAAGAAGCGACTTTGCCAGTCTGAACCCGTGCGGGCCATGGCCGAAGGGAATCTGTAAACTGCCGCAATCTTCATTCACTCAAACAAGAGATGCCCATGGCCAATCAAGACATCATCTTCACGCCGGATCCCGACACCGATTCGATTTCTTCCGACGTTGCCACCTTCGGCGGCATCATGGTTTCCACGCAGATTCCAACCCGCGTCGATGGCAGCCTGGAACTCGGCGGTATCACTGAGCAAAGCGAGTGCACCCTGCAAGCGCTGAAAGTCGCACTGGAACGTGCCGGCAGTTCGATGGACCGGGTGCTGCACCTGACCATTTACCTGACCGACATGGCCGATCGCGGGGCTTTCAATGATGTGTACAAACGCTATTTCGCCAAGCCTTGGCCGGTGCGGGCGGCGGTGGGCGTGGCGTCGCTGGCGGTTGAAGGGATGCGCGTGGAAGTGACGGCGATGGCGGCCAAGGGCTGATTGAAATTGCAAAGTGTCATTTCAATGATTTTCGGATGACACACCACTTTCGCGAGCAGGCTCGCTCCCACAATGGATGTATTCCGGCCCGGAGCTGACCCTGTGGGAGCGAGCCTGCTCGCGAAGAGGCCGGCATATTCAATTCAATAACTTGCCGAACTGACCCGATCGTCAGCCACCACCGGGCAGCACACACGTGCCCGCCGCGCGTTTCACGGGTAGAATGCGCGACTTGCCCGTGACCGCCTGACTAAAAAAACTATGTCCTTGCCCAAGCATCACCTGGAATTGCTCAGCCCTGCCCGCGATGTCGCCATCGCCCGCGAGGCCATCTTGCATGGCGCCGACGCCGTGTACATCGGCGGCCCGAGTTTCGGTGCACGCCACAACGCCTGTAACGAAGTCAGCGAAATCGCCGAGCTGGTCGAATTCGCCCGCCGTTACCATGCGCGTATTTTCACCACCATCAACACCATCCTGCACGACAACGAACTGGAGCCGGCGCGCAAGCTGATCCATCAGTTGTACGACGCCGGTGTCGATGCGCTGATCGTCCAGGACCTGGGCGTGATGGAGCTGGACATTCCGCCGATCGAGCTGCACGCCTCGACCCAGACCGATATCCGCACGCTGGAGCGGGCAAAGTTCCTCGATCAGGCCGGTTTCTCGCAGTTGGTGTTGGCCCGTGAACTGAACCTGAAAGAAATCCGCGCCATCGCCGATGAAACCGATGCCGCCATCGAGTTCTTCATCCACGGCGCGTTGTGCGTGGCCTTCTCCGGCCAGTGCAACATATCCCACGCGCAAACCGGCCGCAGTGCCAACCGGGGCGACTGCTCGCAGGCGTGCCGCTTGCCCTACACCCTGAAAGACGAAAAGGGTGGCGTGATCGCCTACGAAAAACACCTGCTGTCGATGAAAGACAACAACCAGAGCGCCAACATCCGCGCACTGGTCGAGGCCGGCGTGCGTTCGTTCAAGATCGAAGGTCGCTACAAGGACATGGGCTATGTGAAGAACATCACGTCCTATTACCGCCAGCGCCTCGACGATGTGCTTGAAGACCGCCCGGACCTGGCCCGCGCTTCCAGCGGCCGCACCGTGCATTTCTTCCTGCCCGACCCGGAAAAGACCTTTCACCGTGGCAGCACCGATTATTTCGTCACCGATCGCAAGATCGACATCGGCGCCTTCGATTCGCCAACCTTCACCGGCCTGCCGGTGGGTACCGTGGAAAAAGTCGGCAAGCGTGACATGCAGGTCATCACCCATGAGCCGCTGTCCAACGGTGACGGCCTGAACGTACTGGTCAAACGCGAAGTGGTCGGTTTCCGCGCCAACATCGCCGAGGCCAAAGGCGAGTTCGAAGAAGACGGTGAGAAGCGCTACCGCTACCGCGTCGAGCCGAACGAAATGCCCGAAGGCCTGTTCAAGCTGCGCCCAAGCCACCCGCTCAATCGCAACCTTGATCACAACTGGCAGCAGGCGTTGCAGAAGACCTCTTCGGAACGTCGCGTGGCCCTGAGCTGGTTCGCTCGTCTGCGTGAAGAACAGCTGGAAGTGACCGCGACCAGCGAAGAAGGCATCAGCGCCAGCGTCACCCTGAACGGGCCGTTCGGCGCTGCCAACAAGCCGGAACAGGCGCTGGAGCAACTGCGCGACCTGCTCGGCCAGCTCGGCACCACGCAGTATCACGCCACCGACATCAAGCTGGATGCGCCGCAAGCGTTCTTCATTCCCAACTCGCAGCTCAAATCCCTGCGTCGTGAAGTGATCGAAGCGCTGACGGCGGCCCGCGTCGCCGCGCATCCGCGTGGCAGCCGCAAGGCCGAAACCACGCCGCCACCGGTGTACCCGGATTCGCACCTGACCTTCCTCGCCAACGTCTACAACCAGAAGGCCCGCGACTTCTACCACCGTCACGGCGTCAAGCTGATCGACGCGGCGTACGAAGCTCACGAAGAGCCGGGCGAAGTGCCAGTGATGATCACCAAGCACTGCCTGCGGTTCTCCTTCAACCTGTGCCCGAAACAGGCCAAAGGCGTCACCGGTGTGCGTACCAAGGTCGCGCCGATGCAGTTGATCCACGGCGATGAGGTGCTGACGCTGAAGTTCGATTGCAAGCCGTGCGAGATGCACATCATCGGCAAGATGAAAGGCCACATCCTCAACCTGCCGCAGCCGGGCAGCGTGGTCGGCCACATCAGCCCTGAAGACCTGATGAAAACCATCCCGCGCGCACCGCACTGAGTGACCGGCGTGCGCGGTGCTTCGGCGCCGCGCAAGCCCGATTGGCTCAAGCGCGGTAAATCGAAGGCATAAAAAAACGCCAACTTCTTGCGAAGTTGGCGTTTTTTCGTAGATGGCAGGGGCGGCTGGATTCGAACCAACGCATGGCAGGATCAAAACCTGCTGCCTTACCGCTTGGCGACGCCCCTGTAGCTCTGGTCAGCGGCTCCGTGAGGATCGCTGTGAGAACGGGGCGCAATTTAACAACATTCATTTCATTTGGGAAGCCCGAGATGAAATATTTTTTGTTTTAAAACAGCCACTTATTATTTTCGCGCGAAAACTCACCGTTTCATCGCCATGTATCACACTGTGTACGCGCCGCGCCGCCATACACGCCCTTGCAAAACTGCCGTCCGGGGACACAGAACGGATACCTCGCTACGCTTCAATGCACACAGGGTTTCAAGGGTTCATCCAGCCCCTTGGCCACAGACCGCAAAGGAGACGTCAGCATGAAACAGGCTCTGTACACCTCAAAAATCACCCACGCGCTCGGCTTGTCGATGCTGGCGCTGTCGCTGCTCGGCGCGGTTGGCAGCGCTCAGGCGCAAACCACTGAACCGGCCGCCGTCAGCTATTCCGCGCCCTCTCCTTTCGGCCCGCTGAAGCACATCAAGGCTGGCGTGCTCGACGTGGCATATGCCGAAACCGGTCCGGCCGAGGGTCCCGTGGTGATCCTGTTGCACGGTTGGCCCTACGACATTCACAGCTACGACGAAGTCGCACCTCTGCTGGCTGCCAAGGGCTATCGCGTATTGATGCCGTATGCACGGGGTTATGGCGACACGCAGTTCCTGTCCAAAGACACTCTGCGCAACGGCCAACCGGCGGCGCTGGCCAGCGACGTGATCGACTTCATGGATGCGCTGAAAATCAAGCAGGCAGTGCTGGGTGGCTACGACTGGGGCGCGCGTTCGGCTGACATCGTCGCAGCGCTGTGGCCAGAGCGCGTCAAGGCGCTGGTGGCGGTCAGCGGTTATCTGATCGGCAACCAGGCCGCCGGACAGAATCCACTGCCGCCAAAAGCCGAATTGCAGTGGTGGTACCAGTTCTACTTCGCCACCGAGCGCGGCCGCGCCGGCTATGAAAAGAACACCCACGACTTCGCCAAACTTATCTGGCAACTGGCTTCGCCGCAGTGGAAGTTTGATGACGCCACCTTCGACCGCAGCGCCAAGGCATTGCAGAACCCCGATCACGTGGAAATCACAGTGTTCAACTACCGCTGGCGTCTGGGCCTGGTGCAGGGCGAGGCGAAATATGCCGCGCTGGAAGATAAGCTTGCGACTGCACCGTCGATCAGCGTGCCAACCATTACCCTGGAAGGCGACGCCAATGGAGCGCCGCATCCCAAGCCTGAGGATTATGCCAAGCGTTTTACCGGGAAATATCAGTTCAGGCTGATCGAGGGCGGGGTCGGACATAACTTGCCGCAAGAGGCTCCGAAGGCATTCGCCCAGGCAGTAGTGGATGCCGACCACCTCTGAAGAAAAACACCAGAGTCATTAAAAAGGCTGGTCTATTTGACCAGCCGTTTTTCCTTCGAAGGCCGATAACCGAAGTACGAGCTGTAGCACTTGCTGAAATGGCTCGGTGAGACAAAGCCGCAAGCCACCAACACCTCCACCTGCGACAGCTCAGTGTGTTGCAGCAGGCGTCGCGCCTCGGTAATGCGCAGTTCCAGGTAATAGCGCTGCGGCGTGGTGCCCAGTTGCTCCTTGAACAAGCGCTCGAGCTGGCGCCGTGAACGGCCGGCGTAGACCGCCAGTTGCTCCAGCTCCAGTGGTTCTTCGAGGTTGGCGTCCATCAGCTTGATCACTTCACGCAACGGCGCACTGACGCAGATGTTTTCATCCGGTTTGATGCGCCGGTAGCGCGATTCCTCGAACGCCAGAATGTCCTCGACACCCTCGACCAGCGCTTTGCCGTGCAAACTTTTGATCCAGTCCAGCGCCATGTGGAAAGCCCCCGACGGGCTCGACGCGGTGAGGCGGTCGCGGTCGATCACATAGGGTTCGCTGCTGACGTGGGTGCTCTTGGCGATTTCGGTCAGTGCCGGGCGATGTTCCGGGTGGATCGAGCAGCGATAGCCGTCGAGCAAACCGGCGCGGCCGAGAAACCACGAACCGTTCCACAATCCGGCAAGACTTACGCCCTGCTCCGCCGCCAGTTTGAGCAAATGCACAAACCCATCGCTCGCTCGCAACTCGGTGCGATAACCGCCGCAGACCACCAGCAGATCCAATTGCTCGAGCGCTGCTGAGTCCAGGCGCGCATCGGGGCGGATCACCAACCCCAGATCACTGATAACCTCGCCCTCACCCAGCCCGAAGGTGCGCGAGGTAAACAGCCCCGGGCGCAACAGATTAGTGGTCACCACGGCGTCCAGCGTCTGCGTAAAGGCCGGCAGCGAAAAGTGTTCGAGCAGCAGAAAACCGGTACGCGTCAACCGCGCGTCATCGCTTTGCTCATTCAGATAGCGGAGGTTTTTCCCCTTCATGCCTCCGCTGAATTGGCGTCGTTCGGTCAAGTTTCAGTCCATCGTTCACATTGTTGTGCGCCGATAGTTGGCCGGAACCGATAAAGAGTCAATCACGTCATCGGGCCACACCTTCAAACAACCCATGGCCGTCGTCCCGGATCTATCAAACGGCAGTGTTCAACCCCGCCCCGAGCCGACCTTCGAGACGCCCGAACAGTACGTAGTGTTGATAGCCACTGGAGAAGGCGCCTGTGGCGATTGCAGTCTTTACGTCGGCGTTGAGTCGCAGATATTGCGCCTCATCGAAATGCTCGGCGCTGACTTCACCTGTTCGCCCCAGACGTTCGCTTTCGATCGGCTGTTCGAGGATCGTGCGTCGTTGAAAGTCGATGATGCGATTGACGGCATGACTTTCCAGCGGCCCCTTGTTGGGCGATGCAGAGTAGATGTGCAGACCGTTCTTCGCGCAGCGGTTGCACAAGTCCACGCAGTTCTTTTGCGTGGATTTGCGACTCATCAACTCCTGCACCGGCATGTCCAGATACTTGCCGACGCTGTATTCCGCCTGATTGAAAATCGTACAGCACAGTACGGTATTGCCATTGCAATCGAGTACCAGCCAATCATCTTTCAGAGTGCACGCCTGTTTGGGGTATTGCTTGACCAGATTGACGAGGTCTTCATACGGTGGCAACGCCAGGCGCTTGAGGGTTTCGCGGTCCGAGTCGGTGACCGAGGCATCGTCTTCGATGATGGCGAAGGTTTTTTCCAGCGGCATCATCACCGAGTAGCCGGTGGAGAAATTGAAACCCAGGCGCTCGCTGAACTCGCGCATCAATCCCTCTTCTTCGAGGTTATCCAGATAGCGGTGGTAATACACTTCGATGAGCGTATTCAGCCCATGGCGCTGCTTGAGGTCATGCAGTTTGATCATGTTCTGCTTGACCACTTCGATGTCGCCACCGACATGCCCCTGGCGATAGGTGTCCTGATGGAAACCGGACAGCGAAACACGGAAGAACCAGGGATTGGCGAGCATCGCGGCTTCAATGTTCTTGGCCAGGTTCAGGTTGGAGCTGATGCCGCTTTGCAAGCCTGCAGCGTTGATGATTTCGACGAACTCACCGATGCGCGGGTGAATCAACGGCTCGGTCCAGTTGTACAAAAAGATCGCCTTGACCCCTTCACGCCGTGCCTTATCGACAATCTGTGTGAACATATCGAGCTGCATGGCTTTCTTGAAGTTGGCATTTTCCGAATTACCCATCGGGCATGACGGGCAGCTCAGATTGCAGGCGCCGACGATATCGATGTACATATTCATTACGCGCATAGCTCCTTGGGTCGAACGTGCGCATCTCACCATTGGCACGTTCGGGTCGCCGGGTTGGTTGTTTTTCTGGCGACCTGCACTCCCGTGAAGCAATAAGCGCACCAGCCCCCTACGCCATTAACGCCACAATCCAGTCGATAAACACCCGCAACTTCACGCTGACATGCCGGTTCGGCGGATACGCGACATAAAGCGGCATGCTTTCCAGGCGCCAGCCTTCAAACAATTGCACCAACTCGCCCCGCTCCACGTGCGCGTCAGACATATACGTCGGCAGCCACAGCACCCCCATCCCGGCCAGCCCTGCCGCCAGATAGGCATTGCCGTCATCCACCGCCAGCACATGCTGGCCCTTGATCTGCAGGCGCTCGGTGCCGTTGTGCAACGTGTACGGAAGCGGTTTACCAGTGCGAGCCCAGAGGAAAGCGACGACGCGGTGATGGGAGTCTTGCAGTTCCAGCGGGTGCTCGGGCGTACCTTCGCGAGCCAGATAAGCCGGCGCGGCAAAAACACCCAATGGCAGATCGGCAAGCTTGCGCGCCATCAGCGATTGATCGAGCAGCTCACCACCGCGCACCACGCAATCGACGTTCTCATCGATGATGTCGACGATGCGGTCGCTGACGCCCATGTCGATCTGGATGTCCGGGTAGCGCGCGTGAAACTCCGGCAACGCCGGCACCAGAATGTGCCGCGCGAACGGGCTCGGCACGTCGATGCGCAGGCGCCCGCGTGGCCGTGCGGCGGCGCCAGGCAGGCTGGTTTCGGCGTCGTCCATGTCAGCCAGCAGCTTGACCACCCTTTCGTAATACGCTGCGCCATCGGCGGTGACATTGACCTTGCGCGTAGTGCGGTTGAGCAGCTTGACCCGTAACCGCGCCTCGAGTTGCTGCACCAGTTGCGTCACCGTGGTTTTGCTCATGTGCAGGGTTTCGGCAGCCTTGGTGAAACTGCCCGCCTCGACCACCCGGGCAAAGGCCTGCATCGCATCGAACCGGTCCATCCGCGCCCCTCGATTGTTTGGGATTTGCAAACAGTGAACGCCAAGCTTGCGCGTTTATCCGGCAGCTGCAAATACCTAAAGTCACTCCATCAACCACTGATGGAGTCAGCCCCATGCCCAAGCGCGATGTAGTTTTCCCACCTGCCCGCCACGCCCTGTATGAGCGTCATCGTTATTCGCCGGCGATTCGCTCCAACGGTTTCCTGTTTGTCTCCGGACAAGTCGGCAGCCGCGAGGACGGCTCACCCGAGGCGGATCTGCGCGATCAGGTACGCACGGCGTTCAACAACCTCAATGCGATCCTCGCTGCGGCCGGTTGCAGCTTCGATGATGCGGTGGATGTCACCGTGTTCATGGTCGATCCGCACTCGACGTTCGAAACGATCTGGAGTGTGGTGCCTGAGTTCTGGGGCGAAGCACCGTTCCCGACGGTTACCGCTGTCGGCGTGACCTGGCTGGCGGGTTTCGATTTCGAGATCAAGGTGATTGCCAGACTGCCCGAAGCGGCTTGACCGCAACCGCACACAAACAGACACAACGCGCCGGCACGGAGGCTGGCCAATCTCCTCGCGAATGCGTATAACCTCGCCGTTTCGTCTACCCTGACGTGGCGCGCCATTGACTACCGGCGGCCCTTCGAATGTTGACGCTTACGAAACGGAGAATTCTATGTTCAAGCGTACCCTCGCCCTCACCGCCGGTCTGGCGCTGTGCTTTTCTGCTTTGATGGCCCAAGCCGCTGACGTGTTGCGGGTCAGCGCGATTCCCGACGAAGCCCCGACCGAGCTGCTGCGCAAGTTCGAACCGCTGGGTGCCTATCTTGAGCAGCAGTTGGGCATGAAGGTGCAGTTCGTCCCCGTCGCCGACTACCCGGCCGTGGTTGAAGCCCTGGCCACCGATCGCCTCGACATGGCCTGGCTCGGCGGTTTCACTTTTGTGCAGGCACGTTTGAAGACCGACGCCACCACCCCAGTGATCCCACTGGTGCAGCGCGAGCAGGATGCGCAGTTCACCAGCAAATTCATCACCGCCGACCCGAACGTGAAGAGCCTCGCCGACCTGAAGGGCAAGACCTTCGCCTTCGGTTCGGTGTCGTCCACCTCGGGCAGCCTGATGCCGCGTTACTTCATGCTGAAGAACGACGGCATCAAGCCTGAAGGCTATTTCAGCCGCGTCGCCTACTCCGGCGCGCACGACGCCACCGTTGCCTGGGTGCAGGCGGGCAAGGTCGATGCCGGTGTGTTGAACGCCAGCGTCTGGCAGAAACTGGTCGACGCCGGCAAGGTCGACACCAGCAAAGTCAAAGTCTTCGCCACCACCCCGACCTACTTCGATTACAACTGGACCGTGCGCGGCACCCTTGATCCGAAGCTGGCCGCGAAGATCAAGAAAGCTTTCCGCGACCTCGACCCGGCCAACCCTGAACAGAAGAAGATCCTTGATCTGCAGGCCGCCAGTCGCTTCATCGACACCAAGCCTGAAAACTACAAGGGCATTGAGGAAGCCGCCCGCGCCGCCGAATTGTTGAAATGACCCTACGCCTCACCCAGGGCAGCCTGCGCCACGCCAATGGCGTCGATGCCCTTCGCCATATCGACGTGCAGATTGGTGCCGGCGAACAGGTCGCAATCATCGGTCCGTCCGGCGCCGGCAAATCGAGCCTGCTCAATCTGCTGGCCACCGCGCTCAAGCCCAGCAGTGGCGACATCGAAGTGCTCGGCGAACGCGCCTGGCACTTGTCGGCGCGCCAGCGTCAATGCCTGCGCGCGCGTATCGGTCTGGTGCATCAGGCGCCGCCGATTCCGCCGCGTCAGCGGGTGATCACCGCAGTGCTGGCTGGCAAGCTCGGCCAGTGGAGTCTGGGCAAAAGTCTGCTGAACCTGCTGCATCCGCTGGATGTGGCGGGCGCGCGCGCGGCGTTGGCGCGACTGGATCTGAGCGACAAATTGTTCGCCCATTGCCAGCAGCTGTCCGGCGGGCAATTGCAGCGCGTCGGCATTGCGCGGGTGCTGTATCAGGCGCCGGAAATACTGCTTGCCGACGAACCTGTCTCGGCCATGGACCCGGTGCTTGCCGGCCATACGCTGTCGATCCTTTCGCGCCACGCCCGCGAGCACAACGTCACGCTGGTGGCGAGCCTGCACGCAGTGGATCTGGCGCTGGAACACTTTCCACGGATCATCGGCTTGCGCGACGGGCAGATTCTTTTCGATTGCCCTTCTGCTGAAGTCAGCCGCGACAAGCTCGATGCGCTGTACGCCAATGAACAACTGCAATCGCCAGCGCCGGCGGTTGCGCCTTTGATTGTGCAGATTCCGCGATGCTGAAAGCCGATTCACGGGACCCGGCGGCGGCGCCGCGATTGTTGCTGACGCTGCTGGCGCTGGCTTTGCTGTGGCCGGGGATTCAGCTCAGTGAGCTGGACCTGGGCGTGTTTTTTCAGGCCGATAGCCAGAACGAAATGGGCCGTTTTGTTTCGGCATTCTGGCCACCGGCGCACGATCAGGCATTCCTGCAACTGCTGCTCAAAGCCACCCTGCAAACTTTGGCGATTGCCACGGCCGGCATGGCTTTGGCCTTGCTGCTGGCGGTGCCGGCGAGCCTGATCGCCAGTCGTGCTTTGTCGCTCTCGGCGGCGTCACGGGGCGGCGTGCCGAGCCTGCCCGGACGTTTGCTGCGCTGGCCGGTGCGCGGCTTGCTGATCTTTCTGCGCAGCGTGCCGGAGATCGTTTGGGCACTGTTGTTTGTCCGCGCGGTCGGCCTCGGCCCGGCGGCTGGCGTGTTGGCCATCGCCATTACCTACAGCGGCATGCTCGGCAAGGTCTACGCAGAAATTTTCGAATCCACCGACCAGCGCCCGGCGCATGCACTCTTGCAGGCCGGCAGCGGTCGGTTGGCGGCGTTTGCCTACGGCACGCTGCCGAATGTCGCCGCCGAACTGCTCTCCTACACGGTGTATCGCTGGGAGTGCGCGATCCGTGCCTCGGTGGTGATGGGCTTTGTCGGTGCCGGTGGGCTGGGGCAACAGATCGACCTGTCGATCCGCATGTTCGCCGGCGGTGAAGTCGCCAGCATGTTGCTGACGTTCCTGCTGCTGGTGCTGTGCGCAGATCAGTTCAGCCGATTGCTGCGCTGGAGGCTGACATGAGGCGCCTGATCAATCTGCTGTTGCTTGCTGTCATTGCGCTCTCGGTAGTCGCGTCTTTCGCCTATCTGGAATTGGATCTCGCCGAACTCGGCAGCGCCAACAGCCTCAAGCAAATGGGCAGTTATGTGCAGCGTTTTCTCAGTCCCGATTTGAGCGCCGGGTATCTGAAAGCCATCGCTCACGGTTCACTGGAAACCCTGGCCATGTCGGCCCTCGGCACCCTGCTCGCGGCACTGTTCGGCATTGTGCTGGCGCTACCCGCTGCCGGACGTTTCGGCTGGCCGCTGCAAAGCGCAGCGCGTCTGCTGCTCAACGGCTTACGGGCGATTCCAGAGCTGGTTTGGGCCGCGCTGATGGTGCTTGCCGCCGGTCTCGGACCGAACGCCGGCACCCTCGCCCTTGCCCTGCACACCACCGGGGTGCTCGGTCGGCTATTTGCCGAAGCATTGGAAAACACTCCGCCACAACCGGCCGAGGCGATCCGTTTGCAGGGCGGCAATCCGATCCTCGCTTTCTGCTACGGCACCCTGCCTAACCTCGCCCCGCAACTGCTCGCCTACTGCCTGTATCGCTGGGAAAACAACATCCGCATGGCCAGCGTGCTGGGTTTTGTCGGCGCCGGCGGCCTGGGGCAGATGCTCTACGTCAGCCTGAGCCTGTTCCAGGAAGCCCAGGCGAGCACGGTGATTCTGGCGATGCTGTTGCTGGTGTTTCTGGTCGACTGGTTGAGCGCCTGGAGCCGGCAGCGTTGGGTCAAAGCGTAGGCCGAGTGGATATCTGGCAAAAGCTGATTATGCTTCAGGAAACCTTGCAGCCCTGCGAGGCGGTCAGACTGTGCAAGCTTCACGCTAGAGCAACGGCGGCAGATGCCAACGGGCCAGAGTGCGACAGGCAGTAACGGGGGACTCCGGCCTACAACAATAAGCACGACGGAGAACACCCATGGCCACAATCGACACAGCATCCACCGGCACACCGCCCCGCAGCGGCGGCATCACCAAGGAGGAGCGCAAGGTCATCTTCGCTTCCTCGCTGGGCACGGTTTTCGAGTGGTACGACTTTTACCTCTACGGTTCACTGGCGGCGATCATCGCCAAGCACTTCTTTGCCGGCGTCAACGAAACCACCGCGTTCATCTTTGCCCTGCTCGCCTTTGCCGCCGGGTTTGCGGTGCGGCCGTTCGGCGCCATCGTCTTCGGACGTTTGGGAGACATGATCGGGCGCAAACACACGTTTCTGATCACCATCGTGATCATGGGCGTGTCCACGGCAATCGTCGGGCTGCTGCCCGGATACGCGACCATCGGCGTCGCCGCCCCGGTGATTCTGATCACCCTGCGTCTGCTCCAGGGTCTGGCGCTGGGCGGTGAATACGGCGGAGCGGCAACCTACGTTGCCGAGCACGCGCCACGTAATCGCCGTGGCTTTTTCACTTCGTGGATTCAAACCACTGCCACCCTCGGTCTGTTCATGTCGTTGCTGGTGATTCTCGCCTGCCGCACGGCACTGGGCACCGAAGCGTTCGAGGCGTGGGGCTGGCGGATTCCGTTTCTGCTGTCGATCATTCTGCTGGCCGTGTCGGTGTACATCCGCCTGCAACTGAGCGAGTCGCCGGTATTCCAGAAAATGAAGGACGAAGGCAAGGCTTCGAAAGCACCGCTGACCGAATCCTTCGCACGCTGGGACAACCTCAAAGTGGTGATCATGTCGCTGCTCGGCGGCACCGCCGGGCAGGCGGTGGTCTGGTACACCGGGCAGTTCTACGCGTTGTTTTTCCTGCTGCAGACGCTGAAGATCGACCCGCAGACCGCGAACCTGCTGATCGCCGGCTCGCTGCTGATCGGCACGCCGTTTTTCGTGATTTTCGGCAGCCTGTCCGATCGCATCGGGCGCAAGCCGATCATCATGGCCGGGTGCATCCTGGCGGCGCTGACCTACTTTCCGATCTTTACTGCGCTGACCCAGTACGGCAACCCGGACGTGTTCGTCGCCCAGGAGAAAAATCCGGTCAAGGTGATCGCCAGTCCCGAGCAGTGCTCGTTCCAGTTCGATCCGGTGGGCAAGGCCAAATTCACCAGCTCCTGCGACCTGGCCAAGACGCTGCTGGCGAAACGGGCGATTCCGTACGAGAACGTCGCCGCTGAACCGAACACAGTCGCGCAGGTGCGCATCGGTGACCGCGTTGTCGAGAGCTTCGAAGGCAGCGCCCTCCCCGCCGCCGACTTCAAGGCCCGCAACGACGCCTTCACCGCCAACCTCGGCGCAGCGCTGAAAGACGCCGGTTACCCGGAAAAAGCCGACCCGGCGAAAATCAATTATCCGATGATGCTGCTCCTGCTGACCGTGCTGGTGATCTACGTGACCATGGTCTACGGCCCGATTGCCGCGTGGCTGGTCGAACTGTTCCCGACGCGTATCCGCTACACCTCGATGTCGCTGCCCTACCACATCGGCAACGGCTGGTTCGGTGGCTTCCTGCCGACCGTGGCGTTCGCCATGGTCGCGGCCACCGGCGATATCTACTACGGGCTGTGGTACCCGATCGTCATTGCAGTGGCGACGGCGATACTCGGCACCTTCTTCCTCCCGGAAACCAAGGACCGCGACATTCTCAAGGACTGAAACAACCGCTGTGCCCTCTCCTGCGGGAGAGGGCCTCGCCGCTGAAAAATTTCGAACGTCTGCCGCCGCGCTGTCTCCAATGTGTACACCCACAGGAGGCCAGCGCCATGAACCCCAACGACGACAAAACCCCCAACGCCCCGCCCACCGATGCCAGCGGCAAACCGGTGAACGTGGTCGAGCGCGACTTGCAGGATCGCGACGGCAAGACCGAAGGCGTAGACAAAGTCATCACGCCGTCTTCCACTCGGGTCAAAGAGCAGGAAGCTGAAGAGCTGCAGCGCAAAGTCGACGAGATCGAGCGTAAGGTTGCAGACGGTAACTGAGTGCAGCGTGGCTGTGGCCGCGGCTTTGCGCGGCGGCTGTCAGCCCGATGACCAAAAGCTGATTTCCTACAGAATTGAACTACACAGCTGATCGACTTCACGTGCATCACAAGCGAAGCGTCTGACAGATTTGCATCGTCTGTTTGCGGATGATGTCTCCCTCGTCCCGCCAGTGACGACAACGAGCCCACATCCCCTTAGACTGCTTCACATTGATCATGGAGGTCATGATGAGCGCTGAACTTTCACTTATCGTTTCAGACTTCGAAACCGAAGAAGAGGCTGCGGAATATGACCTTTGGTATCGCGCCAAGGTACAAGCCGCACTCGATGATCCACGCCCGCCTGTTCCCCACGATGAGGCAATGGTGCTGCTAGGTCAGATGCTGGAAGAGAGACGCAAGAATCGACTCGCTGCCTGTTAGCTGGAGTAAACCGGCTCTTGGAGATCTGGCTGACATCATCGAATATTTGGAACAACGCAACACTGTCGCTTCAGTTGCACTGCACCAAAAGCTCAGCGCCGCAGCGCGAAGGCTTTCCTGGATACCGCATGGTTTCCGCTCCGGCCGAATACCAGGCACTCGCGAAATGGTCATTAACTCGAATTATTTACTGGTCTATCGGGTGACAGACCACATCAAAATTCTGACCGTGTTGCACGCCCGTAAAAAATATCCATAACCACTCATAAAAAAAAGGCGGCCAACCGGCCGCCCAAACGTACTGCACGAGAGTTCTTTACAGCGTCAGCTGCCCACGCTCCTCCTCGGTCAGCTGCTGCTTCGCCTGTTCATCCAGCGCCCCGGCGCCCAGCACCTGCACCGGGCTGTCCGGGTTATAACCCGTCGCTGGCGCGCGACTGGCACCATCACGCGACGGCGCCAGTTGCTCGTTGCCGAAGCTAAGTACCTGCACGGTGAACACCGAGGCCTGATTCTGCCGCGCGGCGGCCTGTTGCTGACGGGCGACGTCTTCTGCCGCTTGGGTGGCTGAGGATGCTGCCGAGCTCGCCGAGGTAATTGCGCCGGTATTCACTGCCGAGACCACCGGCACGCCGGTTGCCTTGCCCTGCACCGAAATGTTCGCGGCGTTGACCACCGTCAGCGCGGCGATGTTGACGTTGCCTGACACGCGAATCCCCGCTTCGCCGGCATCGATGGTGCCTAATGGCGCGATCAGGTCGATGTTCCCCGGCGCCACTTCGGCGATTGGGTTGAGCGTGGCGATACCGGCGCCGGTGCTCGGCACCGACGGCGACAGCGTGACGTTGCCCCAGGTGTCGTACACGCGTTTTGGCGGTGTGTAGACCACGGTGGTTTTCGAGCCGCGACCGGCGTTGATATCGCCCTCGGCCGACCAGCCGAGAATCGAGCCACCGAACGTGGTCATGATCCGGCTCTGGCCGAGCAGAATGCTGCCTTGCGAGTACAGCTGAATGTCGCCCGAACCCTGAGTGATGATCCCCGCCGTGGATGGCGGCGCCGCGCCTTCGATGCCGAACACCTGACCACCGCCCGGCGTGAGCATCTGGATATCGCCGCCAAACAGCGTCTTGACCCCTGCTCCGCCGTACATCGTGATGTCGCCGTCGTAGCGAATCGGATTGCCGGCCACATCGGTCATCGGGAACAGCGCCGCAATGGCGTTGCGACCGCGCAGGTAACTGCCGGTGCGCGGGCCGTCGGCGTCGGTGTATTCCAGGCCACCGGCGCGCAGTTCGGCGAAGTACACCTGACGGGCGAAGATCGCCTGTGCGGTACTCGGCAGTGCGGCGAAGAACGCTTGCGCCTGTTCATCGCTACCCTTGAAGCCGTAACCCAAGCTCAGCCAGCTCTGCAGTTCTTCGACGTAGGTCTTGACCACTTTGCCCGGTTGCGCACTCAGGGCCACAGCTGAATCCGCTACGTTTTGCGCGTTCAGATAACGCGCGATGAACCGTGAGTAATCCGGCCCCTGCGCCCCCGCGCCTGCTTGCAGCACAACACTGGCGCCCGGTCGGTTATCGCCTGCGGCAACCGGCCCGAGGCTGGTCACACTGGCGCGGTCCTCCATGAGAATGTTGCGCCCGGCATTGATGTCCAGCAGGCCGGGACCGGCGATGTCAAAGCTGCTGTAAAGAATGTCCCGCCCCGCTGAGACACGTGACACATCCCGGGGATCGTTATGGATGAACAAATTACCGGTAGACGTCGCCGCATTGGCGCCGCTGCCAATGTCATCGGCCACGGTCGATGGCTGGCCGAGGAAAGTGCCGGAGGCGACAATGTCGCGCCCTGCCAGCATCCACACCGGGCCGGCGGCTTCGTACCAGGTCTGGTTCGACGGTGAAAAGCTCAGCGTCTCGCCACTGCGAACACCGACCAGATCACCACTCAAGGCATAGAAACGCGCCGGCGCCTGCACTGTGCTGGAGGAGGAATACGTGTCTGCACCGAAGGCAAACAGCGAGTAACGCAGATTTTTATTGGCCTGCGTGCCATCGCTGCTGTAGTTGCTCACAAGTGGCCTGCCGGAGGTACTGCTGGCAAAACCGTTGAAGGCTGGAGCAAACGGTGTAGCAATGGCCGACAAGCTCGCCCTGGACTGATTGATGGCATAGCCGCCGGCGTAGATCGAGTCACCGGCCAGCAGCTCCAGCTGCCCCCGGTTGGACGGCGCCAACAGCAGCGACCAGGCGAGCAACGGATAGGCGCTCGCCTGATTGTAGGCGGCGGACGGACCGGCATAGATCGAACCCTGTGCCGCGACTGCGCGCAGGATCGACGGATAGACAAAGCGGCCATCCGTCGGCGCCGTGTTGCTGCCGGTGACCAATTGGCCGTTGTAGAACTCGGCCATCTGGGTGCTCGGCGCGAGATTGCCGCCAGCGGAAAACAGCTCGATGGCGGTGTGATCGGTCCACAGCGAGAAACTGCTCAAGCCGCCGCCGGCATGCTCGACGCCGTCACGATCGGTGAACGGCGTGGAGTTCTGCAAGCGCACCCGACCTGGATCCGCCGCGCCGCCCAGCACCAGATCGCCGCGTGCGCTCAAACGCATCCCCGAATCGCCGGGGATCAGCGCCAGGCCTCCGCCGGCATTGCCAACTGTTGCCGTGAACGGATCGTAGGCGCGTACTTCGCGCGGGTCCTGCAGGGCGGCTGACGCGCCGTACTGCAAGTTGATGCCGCCCAGCGCGGCACTGTTCATCTCGGCCGCACCGCGCAGGTTGATCAATGCGCCTTGCAGGTCATGGCGCGGTACCGAAATGCCGTTCTGCCCTGCCCGAGCCTGCAACGATGGGTTGAGCGTACCGCCGATGCGAATGTCCATGTCGCCGCCGCCGGTCAGTTGCAGGCTGCCGTCGCTGGCGACTCGCCCGGTACTGCCCACCGCAACGATCAAGCCCTGACTGCGCGGATTGAACTGCGTGTCGCCGAGCGTCTTGAGCATGCCGGCATCGCCACCGGCGCGCAGGCTGATATTGCCGCCACCCAGCGTGCCAAATCCGGTGAAGCCCACCAGATAAGGCCCGGTATCGACACTTTGATCCGGCAGCGGTTGGGTCGCATAGCTGCCGAAGTTGATCCACCACGCGGTGGGCACGTCACCGTTGCCACTGCCCTGGCGCCACAGCCAGTTGCCCACCGAGACACTGGCGACCTGTTCGCGAAGGTCGGCTTGCGAGTTGACGGCGCGACGGCCAACGGTATCGCCGGAAAGCGAACCGCCGGCATGGACAGTGAGATTGCCGCCAAGCGTCGGATACCAGGCCTGGTACAGACTCTCGGCACCGCCATCCACCCACTTTTCATAGTCGGCGCCGCCGCTGCCCAATACGCTGCCGTTGTCGGTCAGGCGGCCGCGCGGCTGATTGAAACGCGGATCGACATCGCTGGCCTGGGTGCCGGCGGTGTACACACCAAACGGCGAGTCCATGCTCAGATTGCCGGCCGCCAGCAGATCGAGATCGCCAGTGCCGGTGCGCAGCACGCTGAACATCTGCGTGTGCGGAGAAACCGTGATGCCGCCCTTGTTTGGCGCGCAGGACGCAGGATCGGCGTCGCACCAGAACATCTCGTCATCGGTGACCGGTGTACCCGCCGGCATGCCGGCGATGTTGTCCGGGGCCCAGAGGAACTTGGCCGGTGCGATACAAGCACCCGGCAGGATATCGCACAGATACAGGTCGTCGGCGCTGACCACATCGCCCGCCGGGTAACCCATGGGGTTGCCCTCAGCCCAGACGGTATCGAGTTTTTTCTCGACCACTTTCAAACCGTAATGGGTGTCGGCCAGACGCAGATCGCCCTCGCGGGTCAACGGTTTCACCGTGCGGGTATCGGCCGCCGCCAGATCGGCGCCGGCCACCATACGCATCGACCACGAGGCACTGCCCGATGGCAACAGGCTCGCCACCGCCCAGTTGCTGCCCTGCTGGGTGGCGTTACTGTAACCACGCAGCTCGATAAACGCAGTGCCGTCAGCCAGGACCACGTCGGTCATCGACGGAATCAGTGAGCCGCGCAACAGCGCCAGTGCGCCGCTCAACTTGACGCCGACGGTGGTGTTGTCGGCACCCAGCGCGCCGGGCAGTGGCACACCTTTGGGCCAGAGCATCGCTTGCAGCGCCGCGGCGTTGCTCAAGCGAGTGCCGGCGCCCAGGCGGCTGCCGGCAGGCAGGCTGACGCTGTCGCGCAGCAAGGTGCCGGCGGCGTACAACAAATTGCCCGACGCATCGTGGATCGCACCCGCCAGCACAGTTCCGGCGCTGATTGTGTAAGCCTCGGCCAGCGTGCCGTCAGTGGGCAGCACTGTGCCGCTGGTTAACGTGCCGGCCTGAATCGGCAGGTCGTAGTTCAGTGTCGTGCCCGAGGGAAATTGCGTACCTTCGGCCAGGGTCACGCCGCTGCCGGGCACGATCAGGTCGCCGCCAAACGGCTGTACCCCCGGCAGCAGTTTCCAGCCGGCGTCATCAACCGTTTCCGGCGGCGGCGCGAAACCGTCGTTGAGACTGCCGTGGATATCGAGATTGCCACCGGCGCGCATGACCAGACTGCCGGATTCGCCGGAGCCGTAAGCCGCCGTCTTCTGCGTGTGCGGATTGAGGCTTGCATAGCGATAACGTGACAGGTCGATATCACCCTCAACCAGCAGGTCGCCATCGCTGCGGTTGCTGACGATCTCGACCCCCGGACGCAGATGGAACGCATCGGCATACGTGGAATTGTTCAGGCCGGCAAGTTTGCGTTGCAGCAGATCGGTGTTGGCCAGCGCGGCATCAACAAAACTTGTGCTGTCGACATCGATGCGATCGAACAGTGCCTGATCGATCACTTGATACGGCCGGCCACTGGCGGCCGGATCAACGCCGTCGCGGGCATGGCTGTAGCGGCGCACACCGTTGAGACCGATGGAGCGTGCGCCTTGCACGGTCAACGTACCGCTGGCGTCGATGGCGATGTCGTTGCTGCCCAGACGCGGCGCATTGAGCTCAAGCGTGCCGCGCGGCAGACCATCGTTCTGCCCTGGCAGATTGCCGACCGGCGCATCGGTGCCGTGGCGCAGATCGATGCGGGCACCGGAGGCGAGAATCAACGTGCCGTCACCGGCATTGAGTTCGACCATGGCGCGATTCGGTGCGTCGATGATCTTGCCGTAACTGTCGACCCGCAGCACCCGGCCGTGAGCATCGAGCAGCGCATTGCCGGCCACTGTCAGACCGTTTTTCGCCGACAGACGAATGTTGCCGACCCGCTCGCCACTGGCGTCAATCACGCCGGCCACGGTGAGGTTGCCATTGTCCACCGAGACATTGACCTCACCAGCCCTGAGTCCATCGCCAATCAGCAGATCACCTTGCTTGAGCTGGAAGCTGCGGCTGCCGAATACTTTCCCGGCGTTCAAGCGCTGGTTAAGCGCGGCGAATTGCTCGCTCAGCTCGCCGCCCAGGCTTTGCGCCCGGATATCCACGCCGCCGGCCCTGTACGGCACCAGCGTGCCGCCGGCGTCGTAATAGCCGCCGCTGGCGCCAAGGATCTCGCCTTGCAGGTCGACTACCCCGGCGTCGGCCGCCAGCGCCACTGCGCTGAGGCTGCCCGCCTGATGGTTCTGCGCCGAGAGATCGATTCGCGAGCCGGCGGCCTGGCGAATATTGCCGTTATGGCTGAACAACGCCACATCACCGCCCCAGCTGTATTTGTTGACATCGTTGAAGACCAACGTGCGACCGGCCAGATCCAGCCCTGCGTTGTGGGTCAGCGTCAGGTCGTCCTCTGCCTTGACTGTCAATTTGCCGCTGGCCAAAGCGATGCGCCCATCGATCACGACATTGCGCGCCGCGAGCGTCAGCTCGGCGCCCAGCGCATCGGCCGATGCCTGGCCGCCGCTACCGGTCAGGATCAGATCGTTACCGGCCCTGAAAGCGTTGACCGAAGCTGCTTCGCCCGTGAGCAAAGGCGTGCGCAGGGTCAGATTGCCGCCGCTGTAGGCGTAGCCGTTGACCGGGTCGTAGGCGCCCTGTTGCTGATACACCGCGAGGCTGCCCTTATGGTTGGCGGTGATGCGCTCGCTGGCGCTCAGGTTGACGTTGGCAAAACCCAGCGCGAGGCGATCGTTCTGATCCAGGCCGCTGGCTTGCGGGTTCGGGCCGTAACCGAATTCGATGCGCTGCGCCTGAATGTCCAGTGTGCCTGCCCCGGTGCCAGCGCCCATGCTGACGACACTGCCGGGGCGCTGCGGGGCGCCGTTCCAGGTGAGTCTGGCAGTACGGAGGGTGGCCACGTCAGCGGCCTGGCCCTGACCGTAAATGGCCGGCGTGGTCAGAATCAGATTCTGCAATCGGCTCTGACCGGTCTGCCGGTCCAGCGTATCGAGGGACAGACTGCCGAAGAAATTGAAAGCGTCGCGGGCGGTCAGGCTCAGGGTTTCCAGTGCGGGAGCACCGTACTGCGTGTCGCCCTGCAGCAGCCGGTCAAGCACGTTCTGGCTGAGGGTCAGCCCCGCCGGCACGCGCTCACCCGCTGCGGCCAGCGCTTGGGCACTGCCGGCATTCACATTGCCCACGGCCAGAGTCAGATGGCGGGTGCCGAAGCGTACCGACTCGCCGAGTTCGAACTGTTTGTCAGTGGCGGCGGTGATGCTACCGGCCGAGTACAGCACCGCCGGCACCTTGCACACCTGCGCAAGGCAAGTGCCGATGCGAATAGTGCCGGCCGCCGTGCTGTCGTTCACCTCCGGCGCAAGGACGTTGGTCCAGCCGTTGGATGCGAGCAACAGGCTCGCCGCGCCCGGCTGATAGATATAGCCGGCCGAAGAGTCGTACGACACCTCACCACGGCCGAGCGTGTTGATCCCGGCGCCGGCTTCCACCGTAATGCCACCGCGCGCTGTGTTGGTTCGCAAGACCACCTCGGGGGCCGACAGAATCGCCCCTTCGCGCAAGGTGATGGCCGACATGGCGCCCTCGAACGAGATGATATTGCCAGCCGTGGCGTACTGCACGGTTGGCTGTGCACCGAGGGTCAAGCGCCCGGCGTTGAGTCTGTTCAGAGTCTCGGCATACAACGACACGCCGCCGAAACCGGCGCTGCGCTGGTGTCCGGCACCCAGCACTTCAATCTCGTCCGCGCCGCCGCGTACCACCGCGCCGCCGGTCATGCCGCCTGCGGTCGGCTTGAACAGGACCTGGCCGTTGAAATCCACGGCACTGTCGCGCTCACTGCCCTGAAGCAATAGCAGGTTGAGCGTTTTGCCGTCCATCGGCGCCAGCGCTCGCGGCACGCCACGCCGCGCGGCGTCACTGCGCACAAAGTCGGTGAAGCTGGTTTCGTTGTACTGCGAATAGCGGCGCAGCACGTCGGCCGAAGTGATGATGAGCTGGCTGGCGATACTGTCGCGCACGCCAGTGTTGGCAATCGACATCTGCCCGGCACTGCTCCACGAGCCGTTGCGCATTTGCTGCGCGGCGCCCGTGAGACTTTGCGCAACCTGACCATTGACCTCGACCCGAAACGCGCCGGGCAGCAAGGCAAAGGTCGAAGGCAGCAGCGTGTAGGTGCCAGCCGCGAGCCCCGGCACGCCGGCGCCAATCGTCACCTGCTGGCCAATACGCGGATCGACCGCGCCAGCCTCCCCCAGCATTGGCGCGTAGGCGCTCTGGTTGCCCGGCACGATCGCATAGACCGGGTTACTGGCCAGCCCCGGCAGACTGAACGTGCCGTCGGCGGCATTGCGCACCAGTGGGTTGAAACGGGCATCGGTGGAACCGCCGCGTCCCGAGACAAACCCGGCGCCGCGCAGATCACCGCCACCGGACAGATCAATGACCGCGCCGTTCTGCACGTCGACATACTGCGATTTCAGCGTGATGCCTGCGGGCCCACCGGCGATTCCCTGCAACACCACCGATGCGCCGTCATAGCGATAGTCGATGCCATCGGTGGTGCCGCCATAAGGCATGAGCAGACCGGCGCCGCTGACCGATGTGACGCTGCCCGGCAGCAGGTTCAGCTCGCGGGTCTTGGTGAAAATATCATCGCCCAGGCTGATCGCGCCAAGTGGTGCGCGCAGCGTGCCGCCCTGCTCGATGTGGCCGGCGATCAGCGACAGGCTGCCAAACACCGAGTAAGGCAGCGCGACCGGTGCCGGCCCGTTCTGAGCGACGCGCAGGGTATGCACCGGGTCGTCAGTGCCGTCCTGATAGCCGACGCGCACTTCGGCGGTAACGCCGCTGGCGGGATAGATCTGCGCTGCCGTGAGATTCAAGTCGCCCGCCGTCCACAACTGCGTTTTGCCTTTGTCGGCCGGCGCGAGGAAACGCAGGTCGCCACGGCTGCCCAGCGTCACCTGTTCGAAGCCGCGTCGGCTGACCTCGCTGGCCGGCGTATTCAACTGCGCGATCGAGCCCTTGGCGCCGAAAGACAGGCTGTTAACCACATCGAGCAGATCGGCCGACGCTGTGAATTGCGCGGACGACAACGCCGGGGTCGGGCTGTTGAGCACTTGCGGACGAATCGAACCGGGGATGGAAAAATACGTGCCGATGCCGGACAGGCGAATGTACGGCGCCGTCAGATTGATACGTGAGGCGTCCGGCGAATTTTCTGCCAGCGACAACGCGCCGGCATACACATTCAGGCTCTGCTTCATGTGCAGATCGACATCGCCATCGAATGACAACAGGCCGTTGCTGAACAGACTCAGATTGTCGAAACCGCCGGACATCAAGCGGTCGGCGCTCAGACGTGCCTGGCCATAGTGCAAGCCGTCATCGGCAGCGCCTGGTTGCAAATCATTCGGCAGCAACGCGGCCTGCGCTTGTTGACCGATGATGATTTCACGCGGACGGCGCACCGTGTTCTGCGCTGCCGACAGCAGGTACAGCGGTGTATCCAGCGCAATTTCCAACTGCCCGCCTGCAGCTGTTGCACCGCCCGCAGCAGCCTGAAGCTGACCATCGATGTACAGGCCGTTGTAGGAACTCAAACTGATCCGGCCACCGTCGCTGGCGACTCGGGTCGGACCTTGCCCTACGACATCGATCACAGCCTCGGTGCCGCTCGCCTCCAGCCGCGCGCCCTCGCGCACGATGATGTAGGCATCCGCCGCCGTTGCCGTGGCCTGTTGCGCGTTGATCTCGCCGCCGATGACGATGCTGCCGCCCTTGTCGACCTTGCCGTAGGTACGCCCCAGTACATCGCTGGCCGTAGCCGATCGACCGGCAACATCGAGCACGGCGTGTTCACCGATCCAGATCGAGCGATCATGAGCCTGCGGGCCAAGGTTGTCGCCGAAGGTTGCCGGGTTGATCGCGGCAAACTGCTGTTGGCGAATGTCGATGGAGCCGCCCCAGGCATTCAGCTCGCCGTTGACAGTGATTTGCCCGCCGCCGCGCAGGTCGATGCGCTGGCCGGGGTCGACAGTGATCCGCGAGTGCTGGCCCAGCGTCAGGGTGCTGGTGGTCGGGTCGATCAACCCGATCCGGCTAGCGCCGGCCTGCAGAGCAAGACTGGCGCCCGCGCGCTGGGTCAGCACGCCCTTGAGCAGGTCCTGCTGGTACAAGTCCGGGGTCCACAATTGCAGTGTCGAGCGCGGATCGGCACCGCTGGCCTGGCTGACAGCCGCCTCGGCAAAGCGGTACACCGGCATCGTTACATCGATCGCCGCACCGTCGGCAAGGTCCAGCCCCTTCAGGCCGATGACGCTGTAAGCGGCGAAACCTTTGTTGAACAGATTCGAATTCAATTGCAGCGTGTGATCGGCCAGCGCCTGGTCGGTCTGGCCGATCAGCACTTTGCCGGCCTGAATCGTCAAGGTGCCGCCGCCCGTCACGCCATAACCACGAATGTCGCCGTCCAGACGCAGATGCGTGGCGCCCGGCGCGGTGATGGCGTTGGACTCCAGCGTCACATCCCCGCCCTTGCCGCCGCGTGTCTTGCCGTTGACCAACACCGCACCGCCGGAAGACGCGTCGAGCAGGCTGCCACTGCCGATCTCGATATCACCGCTGCTGCGAATCGCGACGCGGCCAGCGTTGACATAGGCCAGGCTGGCGCTGTCATCCGGGTTGGTACGCAGGTTGCTCCACAGCCCGCGGGTGTCGAGGCGCACGCCGTCGCCGAGCGAAACCTGCGTCGGCTTGCCCGCTTGCGCGCTGATCAGCGTGTCGGTGCGAGTGGTCGACAACAGTTGATTGAGCACGTTGCCCAGTTGCAGGCTGCCGCCGCGTGCGCTCAGGTCGGCGTTGACCTCCACATCCGGCGCGTACAGGGTGATGTCGCCACCGGCATCCACGCTGAGTGCATCGTTGACCTCGATGCGGTCTCTCGCAGCAATTTTCACTGCCCCCGGACGCCAACCGTCGAGCTGCGCGGTGTCGAGATACAACTTGCCCTGGCGCGCCTCGGTAACCGCCCCGGCAAGTCCGGTATCACCGGCATCGACCGGGCGCTCGCCGCCGAGTTGCACCTGATCCAGCAACGGGTTGAGGCTGTACAACAAGCCCCCGGCCGACGCGATATACGCCGGGTCATAACTGCCAACGATCAATTGTCCACGCCGGGCCAGCGCAGTCTGGCTCTGCGCGTAGCCATCGATGACCGCACGCGGCGCCTGGGTCTGGCGCTCACCCTGATAGACCTCACCGAGCATCTGCCCCTCAAGCACGGCATTACCGGTGGCAATCACCAACTGACCGGCATCGCGGCCCACGGTGTAGCCGGATTCCCGACGACTGCGCGGCGCGATCAACGGGCTGTAGTAATAGTGGCTTTGGCCCCAGCGTGCGCTGCTGTCCTCGTAGCCTTTGTACAACCCGGTGTAGAGCAGGTCTCCCGGTGCGCGGGACACCTCGTACAACTTGCCGTCCGCGCCGCGCAGCCAGCTCTGGCGAATCTCGCCGCTTTGCACATCGAGCGTGCCGCCCGACAGATTGATCAGCGAACCTTTCTCGGTGACCACATCATTGCCAGCGAAGCTCAGCGTGCCGCCCTGCGCCATCCACTCGCCGATGCCATGACCCTGGGTGCCGAGGTAGCCGCCTACCTCGAGCAGTCCGCCCGCCGTGTACCAGCGATCCGTGGCATAACCATTGGTGCCGGCCGGCACATGCACCAGTTCACGCACGTCGACCCAGATATCGTTACTGTTGAGCGCACCTTTTTCGCGATTGACCGACGCATCACGCTGCTCGTTGCCTTGCACGTTGATCTTGATGCTGTTGTTTTCCATCGCGACTTTCACGCCAATGGCCCCCGACACATCGATCATCGCGCCGTCGCGCACCACGCTGCGACGCCCCGCCGTCACCGCGACCTGTCCACCGGTCGCGAGGGTGATCGAACCCTGCTGGAACTCGACGCTGCCGCCACTCTGAATGTCGATGCGCGACTGATCGCTGCGGATTCTGTTGTTGGCGTTGACCCCGGCCAGCGCTGCCTGATGCTGGCTGTCAAGCGCCGTCAGGTCACTGTTGTCGAGCAGAATGGCCGTGGCACTGCCCTGCCCCAGCGTGACACTGCCGGTGCTGTCACTTGCCGGGTTGAGCAAATGCACAGTGCCGCGCGTGGCCACCGAAGTGCTCGCCAGCGCCACGCCGTTTTGCTGCACGTCATGCCCGGTCAGGGTGATGTCGCCGGTTGCTGCCTGAATCAAGCCCTGGTTACTGACTTTGCCGGCGGCGGAATCGGCGTTGAAGCCAGGAACCACCTCGTTACCGAACGTCGTGGAAAAACCGTTGCCCTCGGTACCCGAGCCTTTGCGGATATAAAAACGATCGCCTGCGCCAAGCAGGGTCTGGCCTTTGACGGTGCTGATGCTGCCGTCGTTCTGCACTTCGCTGCCGAGCAGCAAGGCATAGCCGCCGGCATCGGTGGACTTGCCGGGCTTGTGGGTTTCTATCGTGGCGCCGCGCTCCACCAGTACCTTGCCGACGGCGTCGGTGAAGGTCGGTTGACTGGCGCTGCTGTCGACATACAGCCCACGCTCGCGGAATTGAATGTCGGTGATATTGGCAGCGGCGGCGACCAGATTGCGGACGTTGACCTGGCTGCTGCCGCTGAAGACGATGCCGTTGCGGTTGATCAGCATCACCGTGCCGTCGCCCTTGATCTGGCCCTGAATCTGACTCGGCCGCGCCGTTGGATCGTTGACCCGGTTCAGAACCGCCCAATTCGCCTGCTGGGCAAATTCGACGGTGGTGTTACGGCCGACGTTGAAGGTTTCCCAATTGAGAATCGCCTTGTCCGCCGTCTGCTCGATACGCACCTGGGTCTTGCCATCAGCCTGGGTCTGCTGCGGGCCTTTGGCGTTCTGCCAACCCTGCGTCAGGCTATTGTCGACCTTCAGACCGCCTTCGCCCAGACCGTCCGGGACGAACTGCACCGAGCCCAACGCAGTCGCCCGACCGGCCGCCTGCGCAGCCTGTTGTGCGGCGATCGCAGCCACCGTGTTGTTCAACGTCTGAATCGAGCGTTGCAACTGCTGACTGGCTTTCTGCTGCTGCGCCAGCGGCGGCGCCATGCCCGGCAACCCGCCCGCATTCGGTCGCGCCGCTGCGCTTTGCTGGGCGGCACCCTTGGCGGCAAACCAGCCCGAGCTGAATGCCGTTTGTGCGTGCGCGCTGCCAGCCACCAGACACAACGCCACAGCCTGCGCCAGCGGCTTGAGCAGCCACAGCGCCGGGTCAGCGGTTTCTCGTTGGGACGAGGGGGCGTTGTTACGACGACGGGACGGGCGAGCAAGCATCACGACAAGATCCTTTTCTGATAGGCCGCAGATCGGCAACAACCTGCTGTCAGGACGTAGGCGGTTGTCGCCGGCCACGACCGAACAGATGTCACACAAACTTCATGAATGAGGAGTAACGGCGCCCCACGGCAAAAAAAATGGCAGCCCGAAAACGGGCTGCCATTCGTGTTGCCGGGTGAAACCGCAGGCTTATGGGCGGCCGATGGCGTTGCACACGCTGGCGTTGTTGATGTCCAGCTTGTTGCCCGAAGTGTTGCTGACGAAGTTGGCGGTAATTGCGTTCTTCCAGTTGGTTGGCACGATGCTGAAGCCGTGCGCGAGGGTTGCGGCGGCGTTGCCCGGCACGCTGTAGTGGGTGGTCAGGAACGCTTTGACGTCAGCGGCCACAGTCGCATCCTTGTAGCACTGACCCAGGATCAGGTTGGTGTAGGCGGAGATCGGGTAACCGCTGGCCGGGTTGGCGACCACCGGAGCCCACTGCTCAGGTTTGGTCGGATCAGTCGGCAGCGCGGCGGTCGACAGCGCCGCCGTTACGTTGGCCTGAGTTGGCTGCACGCCGTTGACGCGAGCAACCACCGCGTTGTTGGCGGCGGCAACACCGTCCGGACCGACGTAACCGAGCGAACCGTCAACCAGGTTTACGGTTGGCGCCACGTTGGCGGTATCGGCAACGCCTACCCAGTTCGAAGGCAATGCAGAACCGGCTGGCAGGCGCGCATTGGTGAACGTCGAGTTGATGGCGAACTTGGTTGGGCAGATCGACGCCAGGTGACGGCTGAAGATTTCCGTGGTGCCGCTGGAAGTGCTGCGATAAACGATGCGGATCGGCGTGGTGTCAGCGGTGCCGAGCAATTGACCCCAAGTGGTCTTGGTCCCGGAGAACGCGTCGCACAGTTGAGCGCTGGTCAGGTTCAAAGCGGTCTGACCGGACTTTTTGTATGGCACGGCAACCGAAGTGGCTACCGATGGCAGCTGGATCAGCGGGCCGTACGCAGTGCCGAAGTTGGTGGTGTAAGCGGTCAGCTCAGCGGTGCTCAGTACCGAATCGCTACCGGCGAAGTGCACGGTGCCGGTGGTGTTGAACAGTGCCGAGTTGTTGGTCAGGAAAGCGGTCTTGCCAGTACCGCTACCAGTGCCCAGGTAGCTGAAGTTGGCTGGCAAAATGCTGTTGGCAGAGCCCTTGTACAGAGCGGCAGGCAGGGTCGCGCCACCACCGGTTACGTTAGCGGCCATGGCCTGGGCGGAAGCCAGAGCGGCGACGGTCAGTGAGGCGGCGATCAGAGTGCGCTTGAACATGAAGAATCTCCTTTTCAACTTGGTTTGGAACACAGGTTTCGGAAGGCTTGCATGACACCGGAGGGTCCACCGTGGTGGAGCCGCAGGGAGAAATTCGCAGCTTCCGGTGACAGATAAAGGAAAAAACCTCGGGAGCTGCGGGGGGATTTTTGTGCGGATTTCTCGGGTGTTTGCGGGGTGTCGCGGCATGTCTGGATCGCGGGTTTGGCTGAATCGGGCTGGAGCCGTTGGCGGGTGGTTGCAGATGACAGAATGGAGAACCCGAGGATGGCGGGATCGGGACTCGGGTGAGGGTCAGGCCGGTGCAAAATATTTGAGTTTTGTGTTGTCGCGACTGGCGCTTTCGCGAGCAGGCTCGCTCCCACAGTTGAAATGCGTTTCCCCTGGGGGAGCGAGCCTGCTCGCGAAGAGGCCAGCCCGGCCAACATCAAAAGCGGCTACTGCACCAACTGATTGATCTCAATAATCGGCAACAACACCGCCATCACAATCACCAGCACCACCCCGCCCATCACCACAATCATCAGCGGTTCGAGCAAGGCGGTCATGCCCATCGCCCGTCGCTCAATGTCCCGGGAAAGCGTCTGTGCCGCGCGCTCGAGCATCGGTGGCAGTGAGCCGGTTTTCTCGCCGCTGGCGATCAGGTGGATCAGCACCGGCGGGAAAACATTTTCCACCCGCAGCGCGGCGGCGAGATTGACGCCTTCGCGCACCTTCGCCGTGGCCTCGCTGACGCTCAGGCTCAAGCGGTCGTTGGACAGCGTCTGCCGCGCCGCTTCCAGCGCACGCAACAACGGCACGCCGGCGCCGCCGAGGATCGCCAGCGTGGAGGCGAATCGCGCGGTGTTCAAACCCAGGATAAAACGCCCGAACAGCGGCAATTTCAGCACCCGGTGATGCCAGCTCAAGCGCGCCGCCGGATTGCGCAAATACAGCCGCCAACTCCAGAACGCCCCGGCCATAACCGTCGCGCACAACCAACCCCACGCGCGAATGAAATCACTGGCGGTGAGCATCGCCAGCGTCAGCCCCGGCAAATCCTGCCGCGCTTGAGAGAACGCGCTGACCACCTGCGGCACCACGTAGCTGAGCAGGAAAATCACAATGCCGATCGACACCAGACCGACCACGCCCGGATAGATGAACGCGGTAAGAATCTTGCCGCGCAGGTTGTTGCGCTCCTCGATGTAATCGGCCAGCCGTTCCATCACCTGCGCCAGATCGCCGGACTCTTCGCCAGCGGCAATCAGCGCGCGGTAAATCTCGGGAAAATCCCGTGGCCGCGACGCCAGCGATTCCGCCAGACGCATGCCGCTGCGCACATCGGCGCGCACGGCGCTGAGAGTCTGGGCGATGTGCTTTTTCTCGGCCTGCTCGACCGTCGCACTCAGCGCTGCTTCCAGCGGCAGACTGGCGCCGAGCAGGCTCGCCAGTTGCCGTGTGGCCCAGGCAAGGTCATTGTCGGAGAGTTTGGCGCTGAACAAACCGCCGCCACCGTGTCGGGCGACGTTGCTTTCCTCGTGCACCGACAGCGCAGTCAGTCCACGTCCGCGCAAGGCACTGAACGCTGCGCTCTGGCTGTCCGCCTCAAGGTGCCCGGACTCGATTTTTCCCGTGGCATCCGCCGCTTCAAAGCGATAGCGATTCATCAGGCGTCCCGTGTCACGCGAAGGATTTCTTCCGGCGCGGTGGAACCGCTGCGAATCCAGCGTTCACCGTCCTCGCGCAGGCTGAACATGCCCGCTTTCGACGCCGCCGCGCGCAAGGCCTGCTCCCCTGCCCCTTGGTGAATCAGCGTGCGGATGTCGTCGTCGATGCAGAACAATTCGTGGATACCGGTGCGGCCGCTGTAACCGGTGTGGTTGCACGCCGCGCAGCCGACCGGGCGCCAAGTGCCGGGCGTGGCCGGGTCTTCCTGTTTGCACTGATTGCACAGGCGCCGCACCAGGCGCTGCGCGAGGACGCCGAGCATGGACGACGCGAGCAGGAACGGCTCAACGCCCATGTCGATCAGGCGATTGACCGCCGACACCGCGTCGTTGGTGTGCAGCGTCGCCAGCACCAAGTGCCCGGTGAGCGAGGCCTGCACAGCGATTTGCGCAGTCTCGAGATCGCGGATCTCGCCGATCATGATGATGTCCGGGTCCTGGCGCAGAATCGCCCGCAGCGCGAGGGCAAAGGTCATGTCGATCTTGGCGTTGACCTGAATCTGGCTGATCCCCGGCAAATCGTATTCCACCGGATCTTCCACGGTGAGGATGTTGCTGGTACTCGCATCCAGCCGCGCCAGCGCCGCGTAGAGACTGGTGGTCTTGCCGCTGCCGGTCGGCCCGGTGACCAGCACGATGCCGTGGGGCTGGCGGATCAGATGATCGAGCTTGGCCAGCACCTGCGCATCCATGCCCAAGGTTTCCAGATGCAGGCGCCCGGCCTGTTTGTCGAGCAAGCGCATCACCACGCGCTCGCCATGGCCGGTCGGCACCGTCGACACACGAATATCGATCGGCCGCCCCGCTACGCGCAAAGCGATGCGACCGTCCTGGGGCAGGCGTTTTTCGGCGATGTCGAGCTGGGCCATGATCTTGATCCGCGACACCAGCGCACCGTGCAATGCCTTGCGCGGCGAGACTACATCGCGCAGGGTGCCGTCGACGCGGTAGCGCACCACCGAATGGGTCTCGAACGGCTCGATATGAATGTCGCTGGCCTCGTCGCGCGCGGCCTGAGTGAGCAAGGCGTTGATCATGCGGATCACCGGCGCGCCGTCCTGGGTGTCGAGCAGGTCGGTGATTTCCGGCATGTCCTGCATCAGCCGATCGAGATCGACTTCGTTTTCCGCAGCACCCACCACCGCCGCCGCACTGCCGGTGTCGGCGTAGGCGCTGGCGAGCAAACCGTCGAGCTCGTCATCACGCACCCGCTCCACCTGTGTCGCACCAAACTGCCGACGCACTTCGCTGATCGACCAGCCGGGCGTTGACGGGCACACCGTCAACACATCATCGCGGAGCAAAATGCGCTGCGCCTTGGCCCAGGCATATGGCAACCGACTCAAGACAAACACCTCCCTGTAGGAGCTGCCGAAGGCTGCGATCTTTTGATCTCTGGCGGTTTGAGTCCGTCGAAGAGCAAGATCAACAGATCGCAGCCTTCGGCAGCTCCTACAGGTCCGATTTCCAGATCAAGGGGCGATGGCGGCGTCATTGGATGGGCACCGCTTTGATCGTGGCGCGCGGCCCCGAGGGTAAAACCGCCGGCACGCCTTGCGCCGCCGCTGGCAACTGCGGCGCCTGCATGTCCGGCATCGCCCAGCTGCGTTCCGGTTGCAAGCCGCCCTGGGCGCGGCGCATGAAGTCATAGCGGTTGAGCGTGATGCTGCGCCCAGCTTCGCTGTCGCGGATGATGTACGGGCGCAGGAACACCATCAGGTTGGTCTTGGTGATCGCCCGGCGTTCGTTGCGAAACAGCGCGCCGATGCCCGGAATCGTCGACAGCCATGGCACCGCGTCATTGCTCTGGCTGTAGCCGTCCTGGAGCAAACCACCGAGGACCATGATCTGCCCGTCATCGAGCAGAATGCTGGTGTCGATCGCACGCTTGTTGGTGACGATGCCCGCCGAGGTCACGCTGTTGGATGCACGCTCGTCGATGCTGCTGACCTCCTGATAGATATCCAGCTTCACCGTGCCGCCCTCGGAAATCTGCGGGCGCACATTGAGCTTGAGGCCGACCTCTTCGCGGGTCACGGTCTGGAACGGGTTGTTGCTGGTACCCCCGCCGCCGGTGACGTAGCTGCCGCTGACAAACGGGATGGTCTGGCCGACAAAAATGCTCGCCGCCTCGTTGTCCAGGGTCAGCAGATTTGGTGTCGACAGCACGTTGGTGCCGCCCTTGCTCTTCAACGCCCGGGCCAGCACTTTCAGGTCGAGAATCTTGCCGATGCCGGGAATGTCGACCGTGCCGTTGACATAGCCAAGGTTCAAGCCCTGCGGCAGTACGTCGATGCTGTTCTTCGCTCCCGTGTTGAGACCCGCGCCACCCAGATTGGCGCCACCGATCACGCCCTTGCCGCCGAGGTTACCGGTCTGCCATTGCACACCGAATTCGCTGGCATCGTCCTCGCCGACCTCAACGATCAAGCTCTCGATCACCACTTGCGCACGGCGCTGATCCAGCAAATCGATAACCTCACGCAAGTTGCGATACAGCGGTTCCGGTGCGGAAATCAGCAGCGTGTTGGTGGTGGCATCGGCCTGAATCGTCACCCCGCCAGCGCTGAAAGCGACGTTCTGCTCGCTGCTCTGCGTACCGCCACTACTGCTGCTGCCGCCGCCACTGCCCTGGGCATAACTGCCGCCGGTTGCGCCGCTGCCAGTCGTCGTTGAAGTGCCAGTGCTCGGCGTACTGCTCTGGCCGTTCTGCCCGGCATTGCCGCCGGTGCTGCTGCCCATCGCGCTGAGCACCGATCGCGCCGCATCGCTGCTGCCACTGTCGCTCTCGCCGGTGAGCAAACCGCGCAACGCCTGCGCGAGTTTCGCCGCTTGCGCATTGCGCAGATAAACCACATGCAGATTGCTCGGATTGCTCTGCGCGTTGTCGAGTTTGTAGATCAGGTTGCGCGCCAGCTCGGTACGCTCGGGGCTGCCGGCGCGGATGATGATGGTGTTGGAACGCGGGTCGCCAATCACGGCGATTTTCTGCGTCGGATCGTTGCCCGGCGCGTCGAGCAAGTCGGCCACCATCGGCGCGATATCGGCGGCGATGCCGTTCTGGATCTGCACCACATCGGTGTCGATCGCGCTCGGCGAGTCGATGCTCTCGATCAACTGCGCGACGCGGGTGAGGTTCTCGGCGTAATCGGTGATGACTACAGTGTTGTTGCCGGGATAGGCGTTGATCGGATTGTTTGGCGAGACGATCGGGCGCAGCACCGGGATCAGGTTCACCGCGTTCTCGTATTGCAGGCGAAACGTGCGCGTGAGCATGCCGTTGCCGGCCGGTTTGTCGGCGCTGTAGATTGGCCCGCCGAGCAACTTCGCGTCGGCCTCGGGAACCACCTGCGCCACGCCGCCGACATCGACCACGCTGAAGCCTTGCATGCGCAACGCCGCGAGCAGCATGTCGTAAGCCTGACGGGCCGGCACCTGACCTTCCGAGACAAGGGTCAGATTGCCCTTGACCCGTGGATCGACGAGAAACTGTTGCCCGGTGGCCCGCGACAGCGCACGCACCACCGCCTGAATATCCGCCTCGACGAAATTCAGCGTCACCGGTTGCTCGCCCAACGGATTGCGCGGGGTCGCATTGCTCGGCGCCGCGCCAGCACTGCGCCCACGCTGGCTGATGTTGTGCAACTGCTTGGGCACCGGCCGCGCCTGAGCCTGCGCCCGTTCGCGATCCGCCACCGCATCGCCGCTGCGCTGGGTGTTGGCCAGCGGCCGCCCGAGTTCGCTGTCGACCAACAGCGGCGGCTGATTCTGCGGCGCCGTGGTGCTGTTGCACGCGCTCAATGCCATCAGCAACAACGGCAGCGCCAGACGTGCCGGTTTGCAGCGTGACTCCTTCATGAAGCTTCCTTAGCGCCCTGCGCCTGATCCATGCGAACGGTGCCTGACAATGTGCCGGCAGTGACTGCGGTCGAGGTTTCGTTTGCGCGTTGCAACTGCGCCTCGACCACCTGCAGAGAAAGTTGTAATGGCTGGCTGAGCAGCCAGTCGAGCAGCGCATCGGCCGGCGCGGCGTCGACATTCAACTGCCACGCGCCGCCCTCCGCTGCTTGTAATTGGTAATGCCCGGCCAGCCCCGCCGCTTGCAGACTTTGCTCCAGCGACTGGCCAACGCTTTGCCCCTGCGGACGCACATTGACGCTGCGCAACAGCACTTCCAGCGCCTCGGTTTGCGCGCGCAACTTGGGTGTTTCGCTCTGCCAAAAAGTGATCCTGGCCAACGGCGGCTTGACCAGCGTCAGCCAGATCAGCAGACCGACAAGCACCAGCGCCATGCCGGCGACCATGCGTTTTTCACGCAACGCCAACGGCTGCCAACGCGCCTGCAACTGGCTGCGCAAGCGCTGCCAGCGTCCACGGTAAATCGCCAGCGTCGCCCTACTCATTGTCTGCTCCGCTGTCGTCGTCTTCGTTGGTGTTTGCGCTGGGCTCATCGCTCGGGCGCAAAGTCCAGCCTGCGTCATCGGCAGTGATGCTGATGCCGGCCTGGGCCAAGGTGCTTTGCCAGTCCTTGTCGTTGCCGCCACGATTTGCATCGCTGAGCAAGGCCAGCTGCAAGGCGCCGTCGCGGTAACTCAGGCGCTCGACGCTGCCGGCCATGAACGGCATGCCCGTGCCGGCCTGCAACACCAGCCGATTGAAGTTCTGCGCCGGGTCATCGACCGCGCCTTTTTGCCGCTGCTCCAGTTGCTGACGCGCCTGTTGCAGCGGGTTGAGAATTACCGGCAATTCAGGAAATGCCTGCTTCACCCGCTGGCTCATCTGCGCCTTGAGCTGCTGGCCCTGCCGCGCCTCGCGAGCGGCGTAGAGATTCAGGCCGACCACCCAGACTGCCACGGCCAATGCCACACACCCGACAGCGCGACCCCAGCCACGTTGCTCGCCGCCGGTTTGCTGCAGGCCGCCGTGCAAACCCCAACCGGGCAAGGGACCGATCCAGCGTTGCGTCGAGTCAGCTGCGAACGATGCCTCATCAACTTCGTCACCGAGCAACGGCTCAACCTGCGCGTTATTCAGACTCTCGCGCCGGAGCCAATGACCGTCCGCCACACAAGCAACACCCCCCGGCAGCACCGGCAGGCTATACGGCGCCGGATACAAACCGCGCAGCGTCAACCCCGCCTGCTTGAGCACCGCAGCCAGACGCTGCAAGTGCTGCCTCGCCACCCAGGCGATTTGCACCTGCCCACTCGCATCACGAGGGCTGTGGCCGATATGCATTTGGCTGCTATCACCGAGCATCAACGCCTGCGCCGCGCACTGCACAGCGGCCGCGGTTTTGTTAGCGGGCAGCGGCGGTAGATCAATGCTGGCGAGCAGGCTGTCGGCCGGATGCAGAAAGCACAGCAGCGGTGGTTGCTTCGGCCGTTGCCCCAACTGACTCAAAGTAAGCCGCTCCTCACGACTGACCTGCCCCTGACGATCCAGCCAGACGCAGCTCACTTCGCTGTGCAACTCCAGCTCCGCCAGCGGCGGCAACGCGACGCGCAACTGGCTCATGCGCCCACCCGCGACCAGATCACCTGCGGCAGCCGATCCTCGCTGCGGTGCAGCAAAGCGTCGAGGCTGACCCGCCGCTGATCACGCCGCGCCTCACCGCGCAAACGAAACCAGTCGCTGGTGATGCCGACCTTGACGCTGCTCATTTCCAACTGCGGCATGCGCAAACGGTTCACAAAATCGCCGCGATTGATAAACCAGCGCCCGGCGTCACGCTCGGCAATCAACGCCGTCGCCCGCTCCAGCGAAAGCCCCGGCACATACGCCGCCAGCACCTGCGCCGTGGCGGTGTTGCCGTTGATCCACGTCGTCGCCGGAATCACCGTCACGTACGGCGCCAGTTGGCCGATCAGCGCATCCGTCATCCCTTCCACACCGCGCAGATCATCGAGTGTGCGCAGCATCGGCACCTTCGGCGGTTGCGGTTTGTGATCGGCATCCGGCGAAGTGGTGCGGCCACTGTCGAAACCGGCTTTGCCAGTCGCACCAATCTGCGCATTCAGCAGATGCGGATAACCGGCAATCACCCGTTGGCGGATGCGCTGGCCGACAACGGCGCTCACACCGATCAACTCGCACAAACGCTCGAATGCCTGCACCTGCGCCTCATCGATGCGCTCGTTAGCGACCAGATTGCGCAGGTTGAACTTGCCCTGCTCGTCCTCCAGCCGCCCGGCAAAACCCGCCGCCAGCAACGGCTGCGCCCAAGGCTGATCACGCCGGGTCAACGGATCACGCAGCCGCGCATCCCACAGCAACTGCCGGCTGATCTCAAGACCACCCTGCGCGACCCACCGCCCCTGCACCCGCTGCTGATCGGCCTCCAGCGCACGGGTCGCCACGCTCTGGCGCGTCAACATCCCCGCCGCAATTACCGCCACCACGGCGGCGATCAACAACGCGCTGATAATCGCCATGCCCCGTTGCTTCGCCCCGTTGAGCGAACCTGTATTCACGGCCGGCCTTACAACTGCCAGGAACCGATATCGGCATTCACGCCATCGCCGTCAGGCTGGCCATCGGCGCCGAGGGAAAAGATATCGACCTCACCATTCGCACCCGGGTTGAGGTACTGATAAGGCCGGCCCCACGGGTCATTCGGCAAACGCTCCAGGTACGAACGCCAGTTGCTGTTCTTCGCATCCGCCGGCCGCTCGACCAGCACCTTCAACCCCTGATTCATGCTCGGATACGTGCCGTGATCGAGGCGATACAACTTCAACGCCTGCATCAACCCACCAATATCCTGCTTCGCCGCCGTCGCCCGCGCCTGATCCGGCCGGTCGAGCACCTTGGGCACCACCATCGCCGCCAGAATCCCCAGAATCACCACCACCACCATGATCTCGATCAAGGTAAAACCCTGCTGGCTACGCGGTGTGCGCGGCGACTGACTGAGCGTGTTCAAAGGTGCGATATCCATCTCGACATTCCCTGGCTTGATCCGAATTCGACGCGCAGTGTTGCAAGAAGATATGTCAGGGATGTTGAAAATCCTCGGGTGTTTCCGTCGTCAAGCCGTCAAGGACGGGGGTTAGCGTCGAGGGCTGGGTTTTGCTTTTGGGCCATGTATGCGTGCGCGAACGCGAGAGGAAGGATTCACCCTGATTGAAGTGCTGGTGGCACTGGCGATCATCGCCGTCGCCATGTCCGCCGCCGTGCGCGTCGCGGGGTTGATGACGCAGAGCAGTGGGGTTTTAAGGGATCGGTCGGTGGCAATGATTGCCGCGCAGAGCCGGATGGCTGAGCTACGCCTGGAAGGCCGGTTGCCGAATGGAATGAAGGCTGTTGAATGTGATCAAGGACGGCTTATGTTGCGCTGCGAACAGGTGATCGCCAGCACAGAGAATGGGCGACTGCTCAAGGTTGGAATCCAAGTATTTGACCGCAACCAGGATGCGCCGCCATTGGCCAGGTTGGAAACCTTACTGACCCGCCCACCGTAGGAGCTGCCGAAGGCTCGGGCCGCGATCGGACGATCTTTGGATCCTCCCTCCCGCAACCAACATAAATCCCCCTGTGGGAGCGAGCCTGCTCGCGAAGGCGCCAGCCCAAACAACAAATCAACCCGCTGGCGCCCCGCACATCACATCACCCCGCCACTTCCAAATTATCCATCACCCGATTCACCGCCAGCTCCCCCAGCATGATCAGTTGAGCAACCCCCAACAACGCCCGCCGCTGCGGCGCCGGCAACAAACTGGAAATGTCCTGAGCAATCGTCTTCGCCGAAGCGAGCGTTTCACTCGCATCAGCCAGCAGCTCTTCATTCTTGGTATCCGCCGTCACCGCATACATCCCACGCGCCTTACGCGGCGGAGGCAGGAGATTGTTGGGAGAAAGGTAATGATCGAGCGCGCGATCAGCGGCTTCGTGGAGCTTGTTTGAATCGAGGGATTCGTAGGGAGACGTGGGGTCGGTTTCGGGCGGATTGGGCGTTGGTTTGATCATGGTGAAGCTCCATTTTTATACCTGGTGGAACCACCAAAACCTGTCGCTAAACAAGTAAGGGTGGCAGCTGTGCGCGGGTTAGCGAACCGAGAGGTATAAGACCCGGCAGACCCGAAGGTCTCCCACGCACAGCCACCATAGCGTCATCGCAAACGCGACAAACTGGAGCGTCGTTGAACTTATACCTGGTCGGGTCGCTAAACCCGGTCGCTGGATTGCCAGCGACCCACAGACGATATAGACCAGGTACGAAGCCCACAAGCCGGCGGATTCTGGCGTAGCTGTAGGCAAAGGCGCAAGGATATGTAGCCTGGGAGCGTGACTGGAGATGTCTTTTTAAACATTGGTGTTTATCGAAACCCTGAGTGCGTCTCGGATCTCACGGCAGATCCGGTCCCCTTGCCCCAAAAGACGTAAGCGTTCGGCGAAACATCCTCCTGAAGCTGATGCCATCGCCTCCATTGAACCGAGACAGCAGTGGTGATGCGGATTCTGTTTTCTATAATGACTGACCGGCCATGCTTAGGGTGCTTGAAATGCCAGCCTCCGCTGATCAAAACTCCGCTGTCGTTTTATGCGCAGCTTCCAATAACGACCTGGAAGATCTGGTCGCCATCAGGATTGAGGCCATGCGCGAGAGCCTTGAACGGCTTGGACGATTTGACCCGGATCGTGCGCGCGAACGATTTCTTGCTGGCTTCGACGCTAACAGCACCCGCCGCATAGAAGTATCAGGTGATCTGGTCGGTTTTGTCGTCATCAAAGACCACCAGAGCGAGCTTCTACTTGACCACTTGTATGTGATACCCAGTGCTCAAGGAGCAGGAATCGGCTCTGAAGTTCTTACTCGGATTTTCAGAGAGGCTGATGAGATCGGGCGTCCCATCAAGGTTGGAGCTCTCAAAGAAAGCGCCTCAAATCGTTTTTACACTCGCCATGGCTTTGTGTTCGTCGAAAGCGGTGAATTCGATAACTATTATGTTCGGGCTAACGGTAATGCCGTTGATTTGGGCGACTAGGCAAATGTTGATATGGTGCCCCGTCAGCGGTTGCACCGTTAGATGGGCAACCATCTGTGCGGCGATAGGTCGGTAATTTCATTCGCCCGCTGAACATTCAAAAGGGCCGGATCTATTGTTCAAAAATAAATCCGGCCCGTTTTCCCAACGCCCCCAAGATCTCAGCTGCCAAACCAAATCTTGCGACCAACACACAATCTCGTGGGAGCGAGCCTGCTCGCGAAAGCGCCAGCCCTAATGACAAATCACCTTTCTGGCACCCCCGGACATCTACCTCACCCCGCCACCTCCAAATTATCCATCACCCGATTCACCGCCAGCTCCCCCAACATGATCAGTTGAGCAACCCCCAACAACGCCCGCCGCTGCGGCGCTGGCAACAAACTGGAAATGTCCTGAGCAATTGTCTTCGCCGAAGCGAGCGTTTCACTCGCATCAGCCAGCAGTTCTTCATTCTTGGTATCCGCCGTCACCGCATACATCCCACGCGCCTTACGCGGCGGAGGCAGGAGATTATTTGGAGACAGGTAATGATCTAGCGCGCGGTCAGCGGCTCCGTGGAGCTTGTTTGAATCGAGGGATTCGTACGGGGATGTGGGATCGGTTTCGGGCGGGTTGGGTGTTGGTTTGATCATGGCGAAGCTCCTTGATGACTGGAGCCGCCACCGTTCGCGGTCAAACAAACAGGGTGGCAGCTGTACGCGGGTTGACCGACCGGACATCAAGGAATCCGGCACACCCGAAGGTGTCCCACGCACAGCCACCGCAACATGATTTCAGACAATGCCTGAACAAGTGCAGAACGCTGGCGCGCCTTGATATTGGGCGGACGGTCAAATCCGATCGCTGATTCGTCAGCGACCGCACCACAATAGAACCCGCTCCCTAGGCGCACAAGCCGGCGGATTCTGGCGTAGCTGTAGGCAAAGGCGCAAGGATATGTAGCCTGGGAGCGTGACTGGAGATGTCTTTTTAAACATTTGTGTTTATCAGACGCAATTGCGCCATGTTGGGCGGAACAGATCCGTCCCGTGTCGGAATTTCACCCGTGAAAACGGCAATTTTCGGCGAAAAAGCGGACGACCGTGAGCCGCAGCTTTCGGCCAGAAACAGACGTTCAACGCTAGAGTTAAGCGGATGGTAAGCCGTCCAACTGGATGAATGATTAGGGCGCATTCCAGTCGATTGTGATGTCACCTGTGTTAACGAAGAGAGCGACCTCCGCAATCGAAAACTGGATGCCTCCCATTGCGGTCACTGCATGCCAGTAGCTGTATTGCCAAATTTCTGGCGATACGTGGACGCAGCTTCCATGAGCACACACAAAATATTTTCCCGTCTAAATACATCCGTTGAGCGCATCGCCCTAAAGATACTGGCTGACCGCTACGAAGGTGAAAAAGTTGAGCAAGGCAAGCATTAGCGTTGGGTACAAAACCCACCGTGCTCGATTCGACAAACTCTTGAAAGTGAGATGCGATTTCATGAGCCCGAATTACTGAACAAACGAACCCATGGGTCCGGTTATACGACCCTGATTGCGTCCAAAAACCTAGACGCCCCCCTATTCTGGTTGGAACTTATCTTCTCTTGAGGCCGGGGACTGCTTTTTTCTGAGAAATAATCAGTCTCCTTTTTCAATGACAAAAGCTACCGCTACAGTAGCTTCTGCCAGCAACAACTTATTTTTTTGAAGATTTGCTAGGTTTCAAGTCGGGATTGTTTCCTTGCGTGTCTTTATTATCACGACGACGCTTGTCAACTTCACCGGTTGATTTGGCGATTGGTTTTGGGCCTGGTTTAAGCGCCATAAGCTTTCTCCTTAACGTTGATATTGATCGTGGTTTTTGCACTTATCAATTTCTCACAAAGTAAATTTCCCCTTTGCCCTCCTACCAAGGTTGGTTTCTTACTCTATGGCCAGCGCACCAAATTCAATTCCTTGATTCGAACCGCCATGGCACTGTCAGATACTCTGAATTGCTGAGCCAAAGAATTGATTGCCTTGCCGTTGAATCTGGTACAGCGAGCCAAAGCTATTTCTCGGTCGAGTGAATTTTGCGAGGCATAAAGAAGGGAATTTGGATCGTTAGCGTTCAGGTGAAAACAACTGACGTCGTTAAAATGAAACTGCCTCTTGCATCCAAACTGGCTTTCAAACCGGGCAATCACAAGCTTAGGGGGCATAAGGAAACACGCTGCGAAATAATCCGCTTCGCGCTCAATCAGAGGTTTGGTCGATAGTGAGTGATAGCCGCCTAGCGGCCGGTCCCTATGCATAATTTCTTGCTCATGAAGCAGGAAATGGCCTATCTCATGAGCAGCTGTGAAACGGCGTTCATGTAATGGGAATTCGGTAGAGACTGCGATTTTTCCGGAGCGCCGATCAAATATCCCAGCTGCTTGGAATTTCTGACCTTGTGGAGCAAATCTTGTGGAACCAAGGGTCGGGAGTTCCAGATACGTCAGTCCCAACAGTGAAGCCGCAACTGCGGGATCGAGCATGCTTAATAGTGGAGGTTGTGCGCCAGGCCACAGAGCTTCCTTGTGTGCCCACAGGCCTTCGTGAACCCAATGCGCTGCTTCTTGGATGTATGCTCGATCCATTTCGCCACCACCACATATTGTGCTAGGCGAGAAAATAACCACAATATGTAGGACATTCAGCAATTTCGCCGTCAGATTTAGATCCAGCTGACGAACGGCGTCGATTAGGTCAAGCTCAGGAGCAAACCACCGCGCAGAAGGTTTCAGGGATCGAGCCTTCCGGAAATAATCAAAGTCGCAATCAAAATGGGCACGGATTTATTTTTTCGCTGATTTGGTATTGGAAGTGGATTGGTTGAGTGGGTGGCTGGAGCCGGGGCCGGTGAGTTAAAGCGTAGGTTGGCAAGCCTCTGAAACTGGATACGGGCAAGTTTCCACAAGTCCGCTTTCGGCCAATATCAGTCGTTCTGGGCTGCAAAAATGAATCTGTCTCCGTTTTCTCTCTTGATTGTTGTAGGCACCTAGCTACATTGATAGCAAATTGATATTCCTCAGGCTTTCAAGGACGACCCATGCGCATCCAGCACGTAGAGATATCGAACTTCCGAAAGCTGCTTTCTGTGCGAATTGACTTCGCTAACGAGACCACACTGCTCGTAGGTGCAAACAACAGCGGAAAATCCTCCGCCATGCTGGCACTACGGAGATTTTTGGTTTCGAAGGCTTCTTCTTTTCGGCTCCAGGATCTGACTCTTTGTCATCTCGCCAAGCTGGATGAGATTGGGAAGGAGTGGGAAAACCCGCCAGCAGACTTTGAAGTTCCTGCAGCCAAGGACTGGGCCGACTGGCTTCCCAGTCTGGATATCTGGGTCTCGGCAGATCAAGGAGAGTTCCACTTCATCCGCGATCTCATTCCCAGCTTTGAGTGGCGCGGGGGGCTTGTGGGAATGCGTTTTCTGCTTGAACCAGATGATATGAATACGTTGTACACGGACTATCGCAAGGAGCGCGCGAGGGTTGCAGAGCTTGAGGACGCTCTAGGGAAGGAAGACCCGCCTGGTAGCCCGCTGACACTATGGCCGCAGAGCCTTCATGATTATTTGAACCGTCGACTGGGAGATAAATTCAAGATTCGGTGGTACCGCCTAGATCCAAAACAACTTGAGAAACCTGACAAGTCGACTCGAATGGCGCAAATGCAGCAACTGAGCCCTACTGCCCTGCCCTTGGAAAGTAATCCTCTCAGCGGATTAATTCGAGTACATGAAATTAATGCACAGCGGGGATTCGGCGACCATTCGGACGACAATCAAAGCGATAGCACTAGACCCAGTGGCGCTCGAAAACTCTCGGAACAGCTCAGATCCTATTACTCCCGACACCTTGATCCAGGTGACAGCCCCGACATCTCAGATCTCGAAGCTTTGCGGGCGATAGAAGCAGCCCAGTCGGCATTCGATACGAAACTAGGTAGCAGCTTCGAACCCGCTATTAGAGAGGTCGAGGGATTGGGCTACCCAGGCCGAAATGACCCACGTATCAAAGTCGCAAGTCGCTTAGCAACAACTGACGGCATGAACCATGAAGCGGCCGTCCTGTTTGAGTTGGATTCAATCCAGGGTGCCCCTGGAGCACCTCCTCTTCACTTGCCAGAGACCGCTAACGGGTTGGGATATCAAAACCTGATATCCATGATTTTCCGGCTGATGAGCTTCAGGGACGAATGGCTGAGAAAAACCAGGGCCGCCAGCACGGAAGTAATAGACCGCGTCGAGCCCATCCACCTCGTACTTATCGAAGAGCCTGAAGCCCATCTTCATGTTCAAGTGCAACAAGTGTTCGTGCGGCACGCCTACCAAGTTCTTTGTCGAGACGCTTTACTTGAACGCTACCCAAATCTGAAAACTCAGCTTTTGGTGAGCACGCACTCCAGCCATGTAACACATGAAGTGGAGTACCAGAACCTTAGGTATTTCAGGCGACTCCCAGCTGGGATGTATGACATCGGTGTACCGGTGTCCACGGTTTCTAATCTCTCTAACGTGTTCGGCGAGGGAACAAAGACGAAGGAGTTCGTAACCAGGTATCTGCGGGCACAGCATGCAGACATCTTCTTCGCCGATGCCGTCATCTTGGTAGAGGGTTCAGCAGAGCGAATGATGCTGCCGCATTTTTTGCGAAATAAGTTTCCATTCCTTGACCGCTGCTACATCACAACCCTCGATATCGGTGGCAGCCACGCGCACCGGCTAAGGCCTTTAATTGACGCTCTGGGCATCCTCACGCTAATTATTACAGACCTCGATGCAGGGCTAAACAGAGCTGCAGTACCGGTGCAAAGAAACGCAGATCAGATTACGAACAATCCGACATTGCGGAGCTGGATGAAGCTGATGCATCTGGGCAGCACAGTGGATGAGCTTCTTGAGCTGCCAGCGAACAAAAAAGAGCACCAAATCGACGACCTGTACTCGGTACGCGTTGCCTATCAAACTCCTATTTCCACCCACCTTCCCGCTACTGGTGAAGCAATACAAGTTCTTCCAAATACCTTTGAAGACAGCTTTGTACTTAGCAACGTCCGTCACTTTGCGGAAAAGACAGGGAGCACTGGTCTGATGAAGGCTTTCTTCAAAGTTTTGAATGAATCGCAAACATCTGAAGCCGTCGGGAAGGGTTTTTTCAACGAACTACGCGAAGGAAAGAAGGCAGAGTTTGTCCTGCTCGTGTTGGGGGATAAGAACTTTTCCAACCTCGAAATCCCTATATACATCAGTGACGGCCTCAACTGGCTTGAGTCCAAATTGCGAAGCAAACAAAAAGAGCTGCTGGTAATTCCGCCCGAGGGCGCGGAGTTGACGCCATGAGCGAAGCAACTGCTGCAGATGCCGACACCATTATGCAGGCTTGCCTGAATCTGGCAGACCCAAAGAGTTTTTTTCTTTACGCAGGTGCTGGCTCAGGAAAAACCCATTCGCTCGTCGAGGCTATCCGCGAACTCAAAAGTCGCGAGCGAGAACGCCTGACGTTCGAAGGCCGGCGTATTGCGGTGATCACTTACACAAACGCAGCCTGCGACGAGATTCTTCGGAGGTTAGAGTTTGACCCACTAGTGGAAGTCTCGACTATTCACGCGTTCGCATGGGGCTTAATCCAAGGATTCGACAACGAGATCAGAGAGTGGCTAAGGATCAAACTTCCCCAAGACATCGAAAAGATCGAGGGTGAGCTAGCACGCTCGAGAGGCGACAACAAAACCTCTCGAGCAAACAGACGGAAGCTACAAAGCAAGATACGCAGACTTGAGAATCTCGACGAGATTACGAAGTTCATCTACAGCCCCACTGGCGACAACAGAGAGCGACAAGCACTCAATCACGATGAAGTCATCAAGTTAACTGCGGCATTCGTTTCTGAACGCCCGTTGCTGGATGTTCTCGTAGACCGTTACCCAGTTGTATTGATCGACGAAAGTCAGGATACCCACGCTCCAGTAATGGAGGCTTTTTTGAAAGTCCAGCAATTGGCGAAGACTCGCTTCTGCTTGGGGCTACTGGGCGACACTATGCAACAGATTTACGGTCATGGAGTAACGCGCCTTGATAAAGCGATACCGGATGATTGGCTGAAACCTGAAAAGGTCGTTAATCGCCGCTGCCCTCGTAGGGTTGTAGAACTTATCAACGTGATTCGAAGCACTGCAGACACTCATCAACAGACCCCCATGCGTGATGCCATTGAAGGTTTAGTGCGCATGTACTTCATTAGCGAAAGCCAACAGGCACCGAATCTTGAGGAAGGAATCGCTCATTCAATGGCTGCACTCACCGGCGACGGAGAATGGGCTACCGGCCCTGAAGGCCGGAAGACCTTGATCCTCGAACATAAGATGGCTGGACGGCGAATGGGGTTCGAGAAACTGTTCACGCCCTTACATGCGGTTGAGCACCTTCAAACAGGCTTGCTGGATGGAACCCTACCTGCACTTCGCGTTTTCAGCGAAGGCATTCTTCCCATCCTTAACGCTAAGAATGATCCCTTCCTCCTGCTTGAAGCCGTACGCTCTCGTTCTCCCTTGCTGAGCAAGGATGTTATGCAATCAACAGGAGATCAATCGGCCCACATGCAGCGCGTAGAGAACGCGACACGAGCTCTGCTCTCTCTTTACGAAAGAAACGATCCAACACTGAGCGAGGTCGCAACGCTTCTGCTGCAAACCCAACTGCTTGATGTCCCTGAAAACCTGGTTGGGGCAATGGTGTTAGGAGCCCCTGGTGAGGCTCCAGATCCTGAAGATACGAACGCGATGACAAACTACGCCTACCAGCAATTTCTGGAGCGTCCATTTTCGGAGCTGGCAGCCTTTGCGAGTTATGCGGATGGCCTTTCAGCCTACGGCACACATCAAGGGGTGAAGGGGCTGGAGTTTCCACGAGTCATGGTTGTCATCAACGATGAGGAGGCAGGCGGCTTCTTATTCAGCTACGACAAATTGCTGGGTGTAAAAGAACCAACAAAGACTGACCGGGACAACGAGCGTGACGGCAAGGACAACGCACTAGCACGTACGCGTAGGCTGCTTTACGTGACATGTAGTCGGGCTGAAAAGAGCCTGGCGATTGTCGTATACACACCCCAGCCTGCACTCGCCAAGCAAAACGTTGTTGCTGCTGGCTGGCTTAAGGAGAGCGAGGTCGAAATCCTGTGAGACCTTCTCTTAGGATTGAATCGCCCGAATTGCGTAGACGCTTCCGGGTCTCACAGTGAGGCTATATGAGCGAGCCACTATGGCTGAGCAGGCCTTCCACCAAGGTCTGCTTTTGGCCGAAAGCGGCCGCTCACGGACGTCCGCTACTAGCGGATAGCGGACAAACACAATTGTTGGTTTTTGGGTACAAGCAAACGCTAAGATCTCGGGAATGGTCCCTTTTCCCCTCTCTACAATTCGGGCCGCGACAACCTAGGCATCTCCACCCCCTCCCCCAACCTCTCCACCCCCAACCGCACCCTCTCCCCACCCCGCTCAATCACCACCCCATCCCCCTCAACCCCCACCAACCTCACCCCAACCCCAACCTTCTCCCCCACCAAAAAACTCCTCGGCGCGCCATCATTCAAACTCAATATCGCCACCGTCCCACTCCCGCCCGCGATCACCCCGCTCACCTTGATATCCACCGGCGCGGTCTCATTGGAAAACCACTGCAACGCCGGGTTGTCACTCCTCCCCGCGAGCACTTGCGGGGCGGCTGCGGGGGTGTGCGATTCCGCCGAGGTCAGCAGCAGCGACGACCATGTCGCGACGCCCACCAGGGCGGCGAGCAGGGCCAGGGCCTGGACGGTTTGCGCCGGGGTAATCCGTGCGGTGAATTTCATGGGTTGTCGCTCCTTGTTGTCCCTGCTGCCAGCCTACGCGGCAATTCTCTCCGTTTTATTTCACATGCCTTACATGTTCGCCGGGCACGATGGGGTGGGACGCCAAGGAGCGCGTGGGTGATGAGCAGGCAGCAGGGTTTTACGTTGATCGAGTTGATGGTGGTGCTGGTGATCATCGGGATTGCCAGTGCGGCGATCAGTTTGAGTATCAGGCCTGATCCGTTGCAGTTGTTGCGCAAGGATGCCGAGCGGGTTGCGCAGTTGTTGCAGGTGGCGCAGGCCGAGGCTCGCGCGGATGGGCGGCCGATTGTGTGGGTGGCGGATGCCAAGGGGTTTCGGTTTGGGCGGCGTGAGGATGATGGCGTGGGGTTTGAGTCGTTCAAGGAGGATGCGCAGTTGCGCCCGCGTGCGTGGCAGAGCCCGAAGGTCGAGGTGCGGGTGGAGCCCCGCCAGACGGTGGTGCTGAATGCTGAGTGGATCAATCCGCCGTTGCGGCTGATTTTGTCGGATGGGGCCAATCGGCTGAGTGTGCTGCGCGATGGCAGTGGGCGGATCAGTATTCAATGAAGACTCAGCAAGGGTTCACTCTGATTGAGGTGATGGTCGCGATTTTGCTGATGGCGGTGGTGAGTCTGATTGCCTGGCGCGGGCTGGACAGTGTGACGCGAGCGGACAGTCATTTGCAGGCGAGCAGTGAGCAGAGCGATGGGTTGTTGCGGGTGTTGAATCAGTTGCAGCGCGATGTGGACATGCGCGCGGGGGTCGAGTTGAGCGAGCCGCGCAAGGTTGGGGCTGAGGATGAGGATGAGGTGCCGACTGCGCCGCCGGCGGTGACGGTGCGCAGTAGTGACAGCAAGGGGTTTCGGCTGGACATTATTCGCAGCGCGGCGGACCAGTCGGGGGCGTTGCAGCGGGTTCGCTGGTGGGTCAAGGGGGATACGTTGTATCGGGCGGTGGCTGAGGCGCGCAGTCGCTATCCGTTGCCGGCGCCTGGGAACGGGGTGGCGGTGTTGAATGAGGTGAGTGATGTTCAGGTGCGGGTTTGGGAGGTGGACAAGGGGTGGCGTCAGTTGAGCGGAAATCGGCGGGAGGATCCGTTGGGGTTGGAGATTAGTTTGAGTCGGCAGACGGCGCAGGGGGTTGAGCGTTATCGGCAGGTGATTGGGTTGCAATAATTTGGCAGTCACCAAGCAAATGTGGGAGCGAGCCTGCTCGCGAACGCGGTGGGTCAGTCAACATTATTGTTACTGGTAGACCGCTTTCGCGAGCAGGCTCGCTCCCACAATTGGGTTGAGGGCGGTCAGTTGCAGGTTGGTTGGCTGTTAGGCCGTCATCGCTGGCAAGCCAGCTCCCACAATTGGGTTGGGGGCGGTCAGTTGCAGGCTGGTCGCCTGTTAGGCGGTCATCGCTGGCAAGCCAGCTCCCACAGGGTTCGAGTGCGACCGGAAGATATTGGTCAGTTGGGCAACCGCTTTCGCGAGCAGGCTCGCTCCCACAATTGGGTTGGCGGCGGTCAGTTGCAGGTTGGGTGGCTGTTAGGCCGTCATCGCTGGCAAGCCAGCTCCCACAGGGATCGAGTGCGACCGGAAGATATTGGTCAGTTGGGCAACCGCTTTCGCGAGCAGGCTCGCTCCCACAATTGGGTTGGCGGCGGTCAGTTGCAGGCTGGTCGCCTGTTAGGCGGTCATCGCTGGCAAGCCAGCTCCCACAGGGATCGAGTGCGACCGGAAGATATTGGTCAGTTGGGCAACCGCTTTCGCGAGCAGGCTCGCTCCCACAATTGGGTTGGGGGCGGTCAGTTGCAGGCTGGTCGCCTGTTAGGCCGTCATCGCTGGCAAGCCAGCTCCCACAGGGATCGAGTGCGACCGGAAGATATTGGTCAGTTGGGCAACCGCTTTCGCGAGCAGGCTCGCTCCCACAATTGGGTGGGCGGCGGTCAGTTGCAGGTTGGGTGGCTGTTAGGCCGTCATCGCTGGCAAGCCAGCTCCCACAGAAAGCAAGAGCAAGATCAAGATCAAGATCAAGAGATCGCAGCCTGCGGCAGCTCCTACATTTTGATCGCGGTGGGCTTTGGTTAGCTGAGCACTACGACACCGCCGGGCAGTTCGGTGCATTTGACGCCATAAGCATCACGAATCAGCAATGCGACGCCGGCGAGTTGGTCGAGGTTGAAGCGGGCCTGGACGCGGCGTTGGCCGAGTTCGCGATTGAGCAGCAGGAGCATGCCGGGGCGGTAGCGGTTGATTTCGTCGATCATCTGGCTGAGGGTCGCGCCGTTGAACACCAGCACTTGTTGGCGCCAGTTCATCACGGCGGCGGTGTCGACGGTTTGTACGTTGCCGATTTGCCGTGCGTCGTAGGTGACTTGCTGGCCGGCTTCGAGGCGCAGGTTGCGGCCTTCGACGGCGACGTCGACCGTGCCGTCGAGGCAGGTCACGCAGACTTGCTGGTCGGTGTTGCGCAGGTTAAAGCGGGCCTGACTGGCGCGTAACCACCCTGCCCCGGCCTGCATCGCCAGTGGCAGGCGTGCGGTTTGTACTTCGACTTCGCCGCTGACCAGTTCGAAGCCCTGCACGCCGTTTTCGACGCTGCGCTGATTGATGCGGGTCTGGGTGTTGAGTTCGAGGCTGACGCCTTGCGCCGGTTCGACCCGGCGCTGCTGGCCGACTTCGGTGATGTAGTCGGCGCCCAGCCCTTCGAAGCCGCCGGGAATGGTGCCGCGCACCAGCAGGAATGCGGCGGATGCGGCAATCGCACCGCCGAGAAATGCCCGTCGACCGAAACTGCGTCCGCCCTGCAGCGCTTCGGCGGCCGGTTGCAGGTGATGCCATAGCCGCTTGGCTTCTTCGAAGGCCCGGGCGTGTTCGCCACTCTGCGCGCACCATTCGCGCAAGGCGCGGGCGTCGGCGACGGTGGCGCGGCCCGAGGTCAGCAGGATCAGCCAATCGTGGGCTTCGCTGTGCAGAGACTCGGTGGCCGAGGGCTCGGCGGGTTTCAGTCGAAAGATGTTCAAACGCGCAAATTCTCAACGGATTAATCGGGTCACTATTCGCTAGACGGTTTTCCGGCCCCGCGACCGAACCGCTGAAACACTTTTCTTTCAAGTTTCGCTGCGCAGAAGCCCAACGCGGCTTTGATTTCCTTCTCAACCATGCGCGTGGAAATGCCGAAACGCTGGGAGATTTCCAGGTGCGGCGCCTCTTCCAGCCGCGCGGCGATGAAGATCCGCCGACGCCGGGCGGGCAGTTCGTACAAGGCGCTGAGCAGGGCCTGCATCTCCTTTTGCCCACCGACCACCCGCGCCGGGTCGAGGGCTTCGTCGCCCAGTTGCAGCAGTTCCTCGACTTCGGTGCCGGTGAGCAGGCGCGCATCCGCCTGACGGCGGTCGGCGGCAATGTTGAGGGCCATGCGATACAGGTAGGCGTTGGGCTTGAGCAGGTTGGGCGGGGTCTCCATGCGATCGACCCGCAGCCAGGTTTCGTGCAGCACGTCGTTGGCCAGATCTTCGGAGCCGAGGCGGCGGCGCAGGCGCACGCGAAAATCCTCGTAAGAGCTGAGGAACAGCTGGCCCATCGTGCTTTGTCCGGCGTCTTTCATCCCCCGGAAACTCCTTCCCATCTCGTGCATTCCATGCGTTTTCCTGACGACTCCGGTAACAACAGCAATGTGACCGGCTGGCGCAAGGCGCTGGGCGTCGGCCGATCGATTGTGAGGTTGCGAAAACTTTCCACCAGCGCGTTATCGCGCCGTACATCGCCGGTCGATGTCACCAACCGGTTGTGCTGCACCACGCCGTCGCGCCCGACCCACACCTGCAACACCGCGCGATAACTGCCCGGGCGGGTCAGCGGCGAACGACACAGCTTGCGCTCGATCGCAGCTTGCACCGCCGTTGCGTAACTGCGGTTGACCGCGACAGCGGCCGGCGTGGGTTTGTCCGTCGGCACTGGCAGGTCTTCCACCTGCGCCGCTTGCAGGGTGAACGCATCGGCCCGGGCGTAACGCGCCATCAACCCGGTGCCGCCGAGCAGATGGCGCAAGGCATCGGCGGCGGTGAATTCGCCATCCACGGCGAGGGAGCGACGGCCCCGGCTCAACTGGCTGTCGACCAGCACTGCAACGCCGGTAGCGCGGCTGTATTGGTCCAGCGCCCGGGCCAGTTCCTGCGCCGGGATGTGCAAGGTCAGTCGCATGTCCGCCGCTGCCGGATCTGCATGGGCCGCGCCCGCCAGCAGACCGAGCAGCCACCCCAGACCCGCGCGGCGCACAAGCGTCGCCGAGCGCTGAAGACTGATCTGCGAACTGCCTCGCTGCACGACTGGCGCACCCCTGAAAATCGCTATCCTGCGGGGCATTTATGACTCTGGTATGACGGGCGGTGCAAAAAAACCATCACGGGTTTTGCGCCGCGCTTGCACTAGACTCAAACCCAGAGCGGCCCAATCGGGCGGGCCAGGAGGCGGACATGAAAACGCGGTGGATGTGGGTCTTGCTGATGACGGTGGGCGCGGCGCAGGCGGAGGAGCCGCTGGGCTGTGTCGAGGTCACGGTCGGCGGTTACAAGGCGCCGAATTACGATTGCCTGAGCCAGCAGATGGGTAACAATCCTGACGGCGCGGCGGCGGCGCAGAAGAACATGGAAGCGTTGAATGTGCCGGTGCACAAGCGCGCGCCGAATCAGGTCGGGCTGGCGACACCGGCGGCGACGAGTACGCGGATGGGGAATACGTTTGGCACCTCAGTGAAACCGCAGCGGCCGCCGCAGTGACCTGACTCGATCGTTCCCACGCTCCGCGTGAGAACGCCTCAAGGGACGCTCCGCGTTCCAATGGGACGCAGAGCGTCCCGGGCTGCATTCCCACGCGGAGCGTGGGAACGATCAGACAGGGATGGGCGCTTTTCAGTCACTCGGGGTCTGGCGGAAACTCACGGCCAAACGATTCCAGCTGTTGATCGTGCTCACCGCAACCGTCAAGTCCACCAGTTCGCCTTCATCAAATTGCTCGCGCGCCTGCTGGTAGACGTCATCGGGCACGTGGCTTTCGGCCAACAGCGTCACCGCCTCGGCCCAGGCCAGCGCCGCGCGTTCGCGGGGGTTGAAGAAGCTGCTGTCGCGCCACACCGCGATCGCGTAAAGGCGCCGATCACTCTCCCCGGCCCGCCGCGCATCCACCGAGTGCATATCGGTGCAGAACGCGCAGCCGTTGAGCTGCGAAGCGCGGATCCGGATCAATTGCAGCAGCGGCGCTTCGATGCTCAGGTTGCTGGTCAGCGCCTCCATGGCAAGCATCGCTTTCATCGCCTTGGGCGACGCGTTGTAGTAATCCAGACGCAGGGACATGGCGCGGCTCTCGGCAGGCGGAATGATGAGTTCACGGTACGGGCTGGGGTGGGCCTGCTACAGCCCCAATTCGACGAATTCCGGCTACACCAATGAACCTCGGCCAAACGCAATACTGTGGGAGCGAGCCTGCTCGCGAAAGCGGTTTCCCAGACAAATATTCATCCACTGCACCACCGCCATCGCTGGCGAGCCAGCTCCCACAGGGTTTAACGTCGTTCACAAGATTTGCGCACGCCGCAAAAACTGTGGGAGCTGGCTTGCCAGCGATAGCGAAGTCTCAGACAACGAATCTGTTCAATGACCCACCGCTTTCGCGAGCAGGCTCGCTCCCACAGGGATTTACGCCAATTTGCGGTTTTTACTCCACGCAACTACTGCCAAAAGCCCAACAACGCTAATCTGACCGACACTTCACTCAACACCCGGGAGCCTCGTCGGTATGGAACTTCATGTCGTGATCAACGGCCGCAAGGATCTTGCCGGTCAGTTGTATCAGCAGTTGCGCGCGGCGATTGAATCCGGGCGGTTGGCGGCGGGTACGCAGTTGCCGCCGAGCCGCTTGCTGGCCGAGCAATTGGGCATTTCGCGCAAGACCATTTCCGACACTTACGCGCAGCTGACTTACGAAAATTTCCTCACCGGGGTGATCGGCAAAGGCACCTACGTCAACGCCCGCCCGGCGCAGGTGCAGCGCAAGCAGAGCCACACCGAGCTGGCCAGTGCCGAGGTGATCGAGAGCTGGCGCAATCTGCCGGTGTTCCTCCGTCATCCGACGCTGGAAGGTTCGCTGCGCTACGACTTCATCGGTGGCGCCACCAGCAAAGGCCAGTTCCCGCACGACGACTGGCGCCGTTGCGTCGCCCACGCGATGCGGCAGATGGCGCAGTCCAAAGGCTTCTACAGCGTCGCCGAAGGCTTGCCGGCGCTGCGCAATGCGATCGCTCGGCACATCGCGTTTTCTCGCGGCATTAATTGTCAGGATGAAGACATCGTCGTGTGCAACGGCGCGCAACAGGCGCTGGACCTGATTGCCCGCGTGCTGACCCGCCCTGGCAGTCTGGTGGCGATGGAAGATCCGGGCTATCCGCCCGCGCGCTTGCTGTTCGGCACCCATGGCGCCGAAGTGGTCGGGGTGCCGGTGGATGCCGAGGGTATTCAGGTCGAACAGATTCCCGATGGCACGCGGCTCATTTACGTCACCCCGTCGCACCAGTTTCCGCTCGGCATGGCGATGAGTCAGGCGCGCCGCGAGACCCTGCTCGCCCGTGCCCATGAGCTCGGCGCGATCATCATCGAAGACGATTACGACAGCGAATTCCGCTACGAGGGCCGGCCCACCGATTCGCTGTACAACCTCGATCAGCGCGGTATCGTCGCCTACGTCGGCACCTTCTCGAAAACCTTGCTGCCGGAGTTGCGCCTGGGCTACGCGATCCTGCCGCCGTCGATCATCGAGGCGGTTATTCGCGCCAAGCAGTTGACCGATCTACACGCCTCGACCCTGCCGCAATGGGCGCTGGCGAAGTTCATCGCTGAGGGTTGTCTGCTCAAGCACATCCGCCGCTGCCACACGATTTACGCGCAGCGCCGCGAGCGCATCCTGGCGCGCATGGCGACTGATCTGGCGCCATGGCTGCAAGCTGTGCCGGCCAGTGCCGGGTTTCACATGGCGGTGTTCTGCAAGGTGCCGATCGATTTGCCGCTGGTCATTGAGCTGGCAAAAAAGGTCGAGGTCGGCCTGTATGCGATCAGTGGTTTCTACTACCAGCAGCCGGCGAAAGAAGGCCTGTATTTCGGCTTCGGCGCCATCGAAACCCTGGACATCGACATCGCCCTCGATCGCCTGCGTGACATCCTCGAACAGCTGTCATGAGCCGTTGGTATAAGGCTTTTACCGCCGATTGGTTATTGGTGATTCACGGCGGCAGGCCTATTCTGCACAGGCGTTATCCCTCAGTGAGCAGGATTCGTCCGGCCTGATTCAGGAGTGTGAGCAATGTCCAGCGAAGTGATCAATACGGTTGAAGTGAAAGCTGCTGCGGGCCGCTCGGAAGAGCTTGGCAAGCAATTGCAGAAGATCGTCGACACCCTGCGCCAAACCCCGGGCTGCGATTCCTACCTGGTCGACCGCTGCCCGGAAGATAGCCACCGCTGGACGGTCAGCGCGCGCTGGCAGTCGGAGGCGGCGATGCAGGCGCATTTCAACCGGCCCGAGGCGCAGGGGTTTATCGACCTGATCGATAGCCGCCTGGCCAATAGCGTTGATTTCAACAGCTTTCCTATCGTCTAAAAGCAAGATCAAAAGATCGCAGCCTTCGGCAGCTCCTACTCTGGAATGCGTTCCCCTGTAGGAGCTGCCGAAGGCTGCGATCTTTGCTTTTGAACCACAATTGGTCACCTGATCTTCGTGAATATTGGCCGTTTGAACCGGCCACATTGCGGCCTACTGTGAGCACACCCCAACCATCACAGGTAACCCGCCATGAAAGCCCTGCCCTTCTTCGCCGCCGCCTTCGCCGTCACCCTTTGCGCATCGGCAATGGCTCACGATCCGTCCGAGAAAATTACGGTTCTGCAGGAACAACTGCTGAAAAACGCCCCCGGCAAGAAAGCCATGATGATCGAAGTCGACTACAAGCCCGGGCAATCCTCGATCGCCCATAAGCACGAAGGCACTGCGATGGCTTACGTGCTCGACGGCGAGGTCATTTCACAGGTCAAGGGCGAAAAAGCGATCACTTACAAGAAGGGCCAATTCTGGTACGAGCCGGCCGGGTCCGAACATCTGGTGTCGAAAAATGCCAGCTCGACCAAGCCGGCCAAGTTGCTGGTGTTCATGGTGCTGGCCCCGGATGAGCAGGTGCTGATCCCGCTGGAAAACTGATGGCTGCCTGATCAGCCATAAACGAAAGGCGCAAATCGGCCATTTGCGCCTCTTTTATTGCGCAGCGGCATTAACTGCGAACGCTTAAAGCCAATAAAACTAACCCCGCACAGGTTATTCAGCCAATGGTCAGGCCGGCAGGTTTACCCTGAATATCCGCCGAACCATCGGCCCGTGCACACTCATCGATAGACCTTGTTTCACGGGAGAAACACCATGAAACCTGCGCTTCCCACCCTGCTGGCGATCTGCGTTTTGATGCTCTCTGCCTGTTCTGTTCCCACTGCCCCGCAAGCCGTGTCATCTCTCGACACGCTGCTGCCGCACCCGACCGGTCGCAGCACTGCCACTTTGGTCAAGAGCGGTCCCGGCGTATCGCTGGGGGTGATTTATAGCCCCGGCACCCAAGCCAATCGCAAATACCTGCGCGAGTACCAGGCCAAGGCCGGCACCGGTTTTGGACAAAGCCTGCTGGTGCAGCCGATCCACGATGCCTACGTCGCCAGCGCCAGCCCGGATCGCGCGGTGGAGTGGGTCAACGCTTCGCTGCAACGCCAGTTCGGCTCGGTGACGGTGTACCCGGACATGCAAAGTCTGCGCGCGGCCAGGCCGGATGTGGTGGCGATCGTCGATACCCACAGCCAATTGATCACCTCGCGCAGCTCGGATATCCGCGCTGACGTCAGTGCCGACTTTTACGATGGGCAGCTGAACTACATCGGCACGGCCAAGGGTTCGCAGGCTAGGGAGCTGACGCCGGTGTGGGCGGACTTCAAGCGCTCGGAAGAGATCGTGGCGGATATCAATCAGCAGGAGGAATTGCAGCTGGCGGCGTTGCGGGAGTTTGATCGCTCGCTGAGTAATCTGGTTGTGCGGCCGGCGGAGAAAGTGTCGATGCTCGAGAGTAAACAAGCTCAAAAGTTGTATTGAATGTAAGTCTCTTTTCGCGAGCAGGCTCGCTCCCACATTTGCAATGCGATCAACTGTGGGAGCGAGCCTGCTCGCGAAGGCGCCGACCAGACACCACAAAAACCCTCAGACATTAAATCCCCGGCAACGCTGGCCATCCCTTCTTCCACATCCACAACCATCCGCCGCTGTCCACTGTCAGGTCTGACAGTGGACAGCGCGACCGAACGCTCTCCAAATAGCAGCACTGCGTTGATTTGCCGGTGCGCATCGACTGATCGCTTTACGCAAAAACCGCTTACGCAAGGAGCAGATCATGTCTCAGATTAAAAAAACCGATGTGCATAAACTCGACCCCACTTTTGGCCCTGACAATAATGGCATCACCTGGCTTGAATATTCCGAACAGGAAAATGGTTTCGCCAAGGGAATCACCGTCGCAGCAGACGGCAGGCTGCTGATCGCCGCCAGTGCAGGCAACAAGTTCGCCGTGGTGCGGTTGAACGCTGATGGCACACCTGACGCTTCGTTTTCGAAAGATGGCGTGGCCAGCGGTGTTTTCGCCCACGGATACAGATCCGTTGGCGCCAGCATCAACATTCTCAAGCACGAGTCTATCTTGCTGAATGGCGACTTTTATCTGCACGAGTTCTCGAGCGCGCAGCGCGGCCTGGCGATGTTTAACAGTGACGGAACGCCGAGCGTCGAATTTGGCGACCAAGGTGTAAAAATCGTTGCGCCGATTCCGCTTCCCGCCTTCACCCTGTCCGAGGTTGACCCCAGGCAGAAACGCACAACCGCATCCGACAACGGTGGCCACACCATTGAAATGGCCGATGGAAAACTGATGGTGCTCAGCAACCATCAATATTCCCCCAACGACCAATGCGGTCTTTTGATCAGGCTGCAAAGCAACGGAGATCTGGACACTACGTTTGGCCAGGGACAGGGTTACGTTGCAATTCGATACCTGGCCAACTTCACGTGGGCTGGCTCAATGATCCGGCTCCAGGACGGCAAGTTCGCCATCGCCGGTAACGTTTCACGTGAAGACAGCTACTGCGCGATGATCGCCCTCTTCGACGCCGCAGGTAACCCTGTCAGCAGCTTTGGCGATAAGGGTTTTGCCCTGTTCGACGGCCTGGACATGCTCAGTCAGATCAACCAACTCGTCGAAATGCCTGATGGCAACGTCCTTGGCATCGGTAGCGCCACCTCGAAGGATTTTGTTCACAGGGGCGTCCTGGTTTGTGTCGACAGGAATGGGAAATACGCCACCGACTTCAATGAAGGGAGGCCCGTTCTGACGCCTTATTCGAACGCGCGTTTCGGCATCCAATGGACCTCTGGCACGCTGCGAGAAGGCGGACATATCCTTGTGGTTTCCAGCACCCACGGCGAAGAAGACTCGGAAATCGTCATTGCCCAGTTCAAATTGGATGGCTCTGCAGATCGCGATTTTGCCGACGACGGTGTGCTGGTCATCAATCTGACCGACGTGCTCGACACGGCGGGAGGCCTTGCTATTCAGAACCATCAGATTGTCGTAGCCGGAACATCCCTGCCCCATGTCGACGGCGTCGCTAGCTTCGCCTTCCGCTGCGCCGATACGTACTGAATGGCAGATATGAAAAAGCCCCGCCTCTTTCGAGAGCGGGGCTTCTTCATTCAGCCACTACTTACGCCAGTTCAAGCTCGGCATTCGCAGTGATCGCAGGCACGATCGCTTGCCCACTCAACGCCAGATCCAGCAGCTCACGGTTGGCCACCGCGTACATGGCGTAGTCCGTGCCGCTTGCCGCGCGGATTTCCACCAGCATGGCGCGCCAGCGTTCGATCATGCTTTCGTGCTGGGCCATCCACAGCGCCAGGCGTGCTTCCACGTCCTGGGAACCGTCGCCCTGTTGCAGGACGGAGATGGTGATCGCCCGTTGCTGCCAGTCGACATCATCACGGAACGCTTCACGGGCCAGGGCCTGCCAGTTGTTTTCCACCGGCAAGGCGCTGATCTGTTGCAGGTACCAGGTGATGTCCAGCGCAGAGCCGACGGCGAAGTAGGCCTTGGCCACTTCGGCCGGATCCTGTCCGGTGACGTCTGCGGCTTCGATGATCGGCAGCAGCGTGTACAGGTGCGAAGTACCCGCAACCATACGCGCCAGCAACTCCGGCACACCGGCTTCGACGTACGCCTGATAGCGCGACTGCCAGTTCTCGCGGATTTCGCCGCTGAGCAGTTCGTCGAGTTTCAGACCCAGCTCTTTCAGGTGCGGACCGAAGTGCGCGACGTCACGCGCAGCATTCTGCTCGTTGCGGCGGGCACGCAGGAACCAGCGCGTGGCACGACGACCCAGACGCATCAACTCGTCCATCAGCTCCAGCTGCACGTCAGCGCTGACTTGGTAGTCCAGCGCTTCGATCTGACGGAACCAGTGCGGGAGGTGGAAGATGTCGCGCACGATCACGTAAGCGCCAGCCACGTTCGCCGGGCTCATGCCGGTCGACTCTTTGAGTCGTTGCACGAATGTGATGCCCATGTGGTTGACCAGATCGTTGGCGATCTGCGTGCTGACGATCTCGCGCTTCAGACGGTGACGACGCATGGCTTCGGAGAACTTGCTGACCAGGGTCGGCGGGAACGCCGTTTCCATGTCGCGGGTCAGGTAATCGTCGTCCGGCACCAGCGAGCCCAGCAGCTGCTCTTTCAGGTCGATCTTGCTGTAGGAGATCAGCACCGACAGCTCAGGACGGGTCAGGCCGTGGCCCTCAGCGACGCGCTCGGTCAGTTGCTCTTCGGTCGGCAGGAACTCGATGGCACGGTCCAGCTTGCCACGGCCTTCCAGATCGCTCATCAGACGCTTGTACTCAGCGATGCGTGCGTAGGCACGGCGCGCCGCCAGGGACAGGGCCTGAGTCTGCTTGTAGTTGTTGCCCAGCACCAGATTGCCGACTTCGTCGGTCATGCTCGCGAGCAACTGGTTGCGTTGCTTGTCGGTCATGTCACCGGCCTGAACCACTTCGTTCAGCAGGATCTTGATGTTCACTTCGTGGTCGGAGCAGTCCACGCCACCGGCGTTGTCGATGAAGTCGGTGTTGGAACCCCCGCCATTCAAGCCGAACTCCACACGACCCAGTTGGGTCATGCCGAGGTTACCGCCCTCGCCCACGACTTTGCAGCGCAGTTCGTTACCGTTGACGCGCAACGCATCGTTGGCCTTGTCGCCGACATCGGCGTGGCTTTCGGTGCTGGCTTTGACGTAGGTGCCGATACCGCCGTTCCACAACAGATCCACCGGTGCCTTGAGCAAGGCATTGAGCAGTTCGGTCGGGGTCAGCTTGTCAGCCTGGATGTCGAAGCGTTCTTTCATCTGCGGCGAGATCGCGATGCTCTTCGCGCTGCGCGAGAAGATACCGCCACCTTCGGACATGATGCTGGTGTCGTAGTCGGTCCAGGCCGAACGCGGCAGGTCGAACAGACGCTGACGCTCGACGAAACTGGTCGCCGGGTTCGGGTTCGGGTCGATGAAGATGTGCATGTGGTTGAACGCAGCGACCAGTTGCAGCTTGTCGGACATCAACAGGCCGTTACCGAACACGTCGCCGGCCATGTCGCCGACGCCAACCACGGTGATGCTGTCTTCCTGAACATTGATGCCGCGCTCGCGGAAGTGGCGTTGGACGCCGACCCACGCGCCTTTGGCGGTGATGCCCATTTTCTTGTGGTCGTAACCGGCCGAACCACCGGACGCAAACGCGTCACCCAGCCAGAAGCCGTAGTCGATGGCGATGCCGTTGGCGATGTCGGAGAAGGTCGCAGTGCCCTTGTCCGCCGCGACCACCAGGTACGGGTCATCGTCGTCATGACGCACGACATTGACCGGCGGTACCAGTGCGCCGTCTTTCAGGTTGTCGGTGATGTCCAACAGGCCGGAAATGAAGATGCGGTAGCAGGCGATGCCCTCGGCCGCGATCTCGTCACGGCTGCCGCCCAGTGGCAGGCGACGCGGCAGGAAGCCGCCCTTCGCGCCCACCGGCACGATGACCGAGTTCTTCACTTGCTGGGCTTTTACCAGGCCGAGCACTTCGGTACGGAAGTCTTCTTCACGATCGGACCAGCGCAGACCACCACGGGCAACGTTGCCGAAGCGCAGGTGCACGCCTTCAACGCGTGGCGAGTAAACGAAGATTTCAAACTTCGGCACTGGCTTCGGCAGCTCAGGGATTGCATGCGGGTTGAACTTGAAGCTGAAGTACGACTTGTTCTGGCCGTTGGCATCCGTCTGATAGAAGTTGGTGCGCAGGGTGGCTTTGATCAGGTCGAGGTAACGACGCAGGATGCGGTCTTCGTTGAGCACCTGAACATCGTCCAGTGCAGTCAGAATCGCTTGTTCCAGACGCAGTTGCTTGTCTTCCAGATCATCGCTGCCGAGCTTGCGCGCCAGGTAGAAACGGGTCTTGAACAACCGGGTCAGTTCGCGAGCGATGTCGGTGTGGTTGTTCAGGGTGCTGGCGATGTAACCCAGGTCGAAGCCCAGACGAATCTGCTTCAGGTAACGGGCATAGGCACGCAGCAGCGCGACGTCGCGCCATGGCAGACCGGCGGTCAGCACCAGGCGGCTGAACGCATCGTTCTCGGCATCGCCACGCACGATGTGCACGAACGCGTCCTGCAGGGTGTCGTTGAGTTGCTGGATGTCGAGGTCCAGACCTTCAGCGGCGGTGAAGGCGAAATCGTGAATCCAGAACTCGCGGCCATTGGTGTGACGCAGACGGTACGGGAATTCACCCAGCACGCGCAGGCCGAGGTTTTCCAGAATCGGCAGGACGTCGGACAGCGCCAGCGGCGTGTCGGCGTGATACAGCTTGCAATGCAGCTCGCGCTGGCCGGAGACCTGACCGAGCGGCTGATAGAAGCTCATCACCAGCGGATTTTTTTCGTTGAGGCTCAGCAGGTGCTGCATGTCGACCACGGCCGAATGCGCAGCGAAACGCTCGCGGTAGCCGGCCGGGAAGCCTTTCGGGAAGTCGGCCAGCACGTTGGTGCCGTGGGCTTCGCCGAAGCTTTCGACGGTCAGTGCAGCGTAGTCGTCCTGCCAGCTGCGGCAGGCCTGAACCACTTCTTTTTCCAGCAACACCGGGTCGATGTCGAGACGGTTCTTCGGATCGACGCGCAGGATCAGCTGCACGCGGGCCAGCACGGATTCCGAGAAGAACGTCCAGAACTCGCAGTCGGAAGCCTTCAGGCGCTCCATCAGCACTTGCTGGATCTTCTGGCGGACTTCGGTGGAATAGATGTCGCGCGGCACGTAGGCCAGGCAGTAGCAGAACCGCCCGTACGGGTCTTTGCGCAGGAACACGCGGATCTTGTTGCGCTCCTGGATCTGCACGATCGACATTACGGTGGTGAACAGTTCGTCGACCGGGGTCTGGAACAGGTCGTCACGCGGCAGCACTTCGAGGACCTGCGCCAGTTCCTTGCCCAGGTGAGCCTTGGACTGGAAGCCGGAGCGGCGCTCGATTTCTTCGACCTTGCGGCGGATGAACGGGATGACCCGCACGCTCTCGCCATACACCGACGAGGTGTACAGGCCCATGAAACGGTGTTCCTTGATGACTTTGCCGTCGGCGTCGATTTCACGGATCGACACGTAGTCCGGGTACGCCGGACGATGTACACGGCTCGGGTGCGCAGCCTTGGCGAACGACAGCAGGGTCGGTTCGCGCAGGTAAGACACGGCGTAGTCTTCGATGCGCAGGTCTTCGTAGGTCAGGCCGGTGCGCAGCAGTTTGGTCAGGCCGAGGAAGGAGCTCTGGTCGTACTCGATGTGGCCGCCATCGGCCTGATCGGTGACCACGAACTCTTCGTAGCCGAGGAAGGTGAAGTGGTTGCCCACCAGCCATTCCAGGAAGCTCTTGATTTCGTTCTTTTCGTCGGCATCGACCGGATAAGCGCTGTTGTCGAGCTGGGTGAGGATGTCCTGCACCTTGGCTTTCATCGGCTCGAAGTCAGCGACGGCGACGCGCACTTCACCGAGCACCTGCTCAAGCTCTTTGCTCAGCACATTCAGCTCGGCCGCGTTGGCGCAACGGTCGATTTCCAGGTACATCAGCGATTCGTGCAGCACGCCTTCGCCGGTGCTGCCCTTTGGCAGGATTTCCAGCAGTTCGCCCTTGCTGCCACGACGTACGCTGAGCACGGTGGTCTGCAGGGTGTGAATGCTGTAGCCGCGACGGTTCAGCTCGGTGCGCACCGAGTCGACCAGAAATGGCAGGTCGTGGTGCAGCACTTCGACCGCAGTGTGGGTCGACTGCCAGCCGTGGCGTTCGTAATCGGGGTTGTAGACACGCACTTGCGGTTGCGCGTGATCGAAGCGCTCAAGCAGGCGCCACGCAGAGAGAGTACAGCCAGCGAGGTCGGAGAGGCGACGTTGAGTCAGCTCGTCCAGGGAAATGATGCCGAAGAATTGTTCAGCGAACAGCGCCACTTGTGGCAGTGCCTGTTCACTGATGTGCTGCGCCAGTGCCGCTTGCAGTTGGTGCTGGAAGTCGGCTTTGCTGGCTGCGGTGAAGAACGCCATCTGTGGTACTCCGCTTAAGCTTGTTATTGATGGAAAGCGTCGCGTGCAACAGCCCTTTCGGGCCTCGTGTCGCCCTGTTCCTGATTCTCGGGCAGAGGAAACAGGGAGACAGGTGGGTGAAGCTGGACGGGACACTCAGGTCACATTCACCTTCCATGAATGAGCATCTGCAAAAGCGACTGCCCGCGCTGCTGGCAATGCCTTTACGGGTGCTCATCCGTTGCGCAGCTTAATGGGTGCGACAATGTGTCTGCTTGCGGTGCTGCGACATATTCGGTCATTGGCACGTAAATGCAGGGTTTCGTCTGCATCAACACTAGCAGGCGTGAGCTGAAACGCAGGCTCGACACCCCCGTTTCACGGGACTTTCGTACCAGCACGGGCCCTGAGGACGTTACATATCCGGAAACGAAAACGCCCAAGGCCCTTTAATCGACCCTGAGCGTGGCATCCGGTTCAGCGCCAGCGGTTGACGCGGATCAGTCCGGCAACTCTTCGAAGGCTCTGAATTTGCTCACCGTGGCGCAGTCGTAGCACATCGTCTGCAGGATCTGTTTGTCCATGCTGGCGTCGATGTTGCTCGAATCGCATTCGCGGCAGAACAGGCGCAGATTGCCGAGCAAGTCGCTGTCGAACGCTACAGCGCTGAAGAATTGCGGAACCAGTTCGTCGCGCCAGTACATGCCGGGCGATTTGGAGAATCCGCCGCCGCTGTCCTTGAGCACTACATCGTAAAGCAGCCGCTGCAAGGCCGTTTGCGGCACCCGCGCATCGCGATGGGCGTTCTTGCGCCAGTTACGATTCAGTGCGTCCTGCGCCGTGCCGAGCATGTTGCGCGGAATGGTGTTGGAGGCGTGACTGCGCCCCTTGGAATTGCCGGTGGCATAGAAATGCGCGGCATTTCTCACGGCCAGCCGAGCAAAGTAATACAGCTGACTGACCGAGAAATCCTGCAGCAACTGCCCGACCACCTCCTCGGCACGGGCTTCAGCCGTGAAGGCGAAATCCACTTCGCTGGCCAGCACACGAATGTACTGAATCGACTCTTCGCGGGCGAGACTGAAGACCAAAGAATAGATTTCGCTCTTCCAGGCAGCCTTCACGCTGCCCGACAACTCCTGATACAGCGCCAGATACAGATTCTCTCGGGTACAGCGCGCCAAGCCATCCAGCGTGACGTTGGGCAGCCAGCGCACCGCGCTGTACTCGCGAATATTGCAGCCCTCGCTGCGATCGAAGGCGTTGATATCCGAATCGATGGAAACCGCCAGCACTGCGGCTTCGTGCAGGCCCTTGAGCAGCTCTTCACGGGCCTCGAACGTCAGGGCGAGCAGTTCTTCTCTGGATGGCGCATTCAATGGCGCAATCCATTCAACGTTTGCGCCGTAGCCATCATCGAGCAAGGCGAGCAACGTCAACTTCTGCACAAACCCCAGATTGGCGTAAGGCACTGCAGGGAGTTGCGCGCCATATCTGGCCTGCAACTCCAGGCGGTCCCGTGCTGCGCGGGCGGCCAGTTGCTGCTGGCGAACCTTGAAACATTCTTTGCAATTGCACGTGGTGTGGCGGCGATTGGCGCCGGGGACACTGTGCTGGTGCTCACAGCGTACGCATTTGAATGCACTGCGCAGCGAAAGCGGAGTACCTCTGGCGTGGCGGCGCATCCACATCGGCAGTTCGCAGTAAGGACAGGTGAGGTCTGCGCTGACGATCGGTGGCAGTACCTTGAGCAGACTGCGCACCGTTGAAGGAATCTGGAACTGCTCCATCAGCTGCGAAGTTTTCTCCCCTTCCAGATAGCGCTTGTAGATCTCCTCGATCTGCTCATCGGACAGGTGGCGGATTTCTTCGGCGCGTTCGAAATATCGGGTCATGGCAAAGGTCCTTTTTTGGGGGTTTTCGTAACGCACTCCGTTGCGCAAGAGCGGCGAAACTAACGGGAAAACGGTAGCGATCACAAGGGAAAAATCGCAATTACGCATGGATTTGTTGCGACCGGCAATTGCCCTACGTGGGCGCCGGATCCTTCCTTCGAGCCGCTCGGAAGTGAATGACGGAAATGTCCTGCTTTGCCACTTTTTACCGAAGCAGGCAGCGCGAACGAGCAGAGACTGGCAAAATCGCACCTTCGAACAGATTCACCGCCGCCACTGCCCAGGATTCCCCCATGCAAATGACCACCGCCCTACTGATCGTCAACCCGTGCGACGACGAAGAAGACAACATGGCCATGCTTTGCTGCCACAGCGACAAGGGCGAGATGTTCCTGATGAGTCGTTATCCGGATGAGGATGAGCTGGAGATCACCCTCGATGGCGAGCCTTCGACGCTCGACGGGGTGAAGGTCACGCTGACTGCGAATCTGCTGAAGATCGAGATTGCTGCGGCGGATGCCGATGCGTTGAATGGCGATGATGTGCTGGAGATCAGTTTTAATCCGGACATGGTGGATATGGACGAGGTTGTCGAGACTTTGAAGAATATTCTCGATGGCACCGGCACCTTTATCAGCGAGATTTGATGTTGACCGGGCTGGCCCTGTCGCGAGCAGGCTCGCTCCCACATTGGAATGCGTACACCAGACCCTGTGGGAGCGAGCCTGCTCGCGAAGAGGCCGGAACTGCCATTCGGTAAATTTCCTGCTGACAGGAGATCAAAAGATCGCAGCCTTCGGCAGCTCCTACAGGGGATCGCATTCCAACCGGGAAGCCGCCAAAAGCCGCGATCTTTTGCTCTTTTGCACAAAATGCCGTTAGTCGCCGCCCCCCGCGATGGATTAAAGTATCGCCCCCAGCCCCGGCGTTATCCGAACGCCCTGGCCACTCCCTTTCCAGGAACAGTCACCGATGGAACATCGTGAAGCGCTGCTGGCGCTGCGAACCTTTCTTTCAACGCAGATTCTCGGCCAGGAAAAACTCATCGAGCGCTTGCTCATCGCCCTGCTCGCCGACGGCCATATGCTGGTCGAGGGCGCTCCCGGTCTGGCCAAGACCAAAGCGATCAAAGAACTCGCCGAGGGCATCGAAGCCCAGTTCCATCGAATTCAGTTCACCCCCGACCTGCTGCCGGCTGACATCACCGGCACCGAAATCTACCGTCCGGAAACCGGCAGTTTCGTCTTCCAGCAAGGGCCTATCTTCCACAACCTGGTGCTGGCGGACGAAATCAACCGCGCGCCGGCCAAGGTGCAATCGGCCTTGCTCGAAGCGATGGCCGAGCGTCAGGTCAGTGTCGGCCGCAGCACCTATGAGCTGTCGCCGCTGTTTCTGGTGATGGCCACGCAGAACCCGATCGAACAGGAAGGCACCTACCCGCTGCCGGAAGCCCAGCTCGACCGTTTCCTCATGCACGTCAAGATCGGCTTCCCCGACGCCGCTGTCGAACGGCGCATCCTCCAGCAGGCCCGTGGCGAGGCGCTGAACGGCGAGACCAAGCCCGAGCGTCGGGTCAGCCAGCAGGCAATTTTCGCCGCGCGCAAGGAAATCCTCGGTTTGTACATGGCCGACGCTGTGGAGGAATACCTGGTGCAACTGGTCATGGCCACGCGCAACCCGGCCAAGTTCGACCCGGAAATGGCCGAGTGGATCGCCTACGGCGCCAGTCCGCGCGGCTCGATCGCCCTCGATCGCTGCGCCCGCGCCCACGCCTGGCTGGCCGGCCGCGACTTCGTCAGCCCGGAAGACATTCAGGCCGTGCTATTCGACGTGTTGCGCCATCGCATCATTCTGTCGTTTGAAGCCGAAGCCGCTGGCATCGATCAGGACCGCGTGGTGCAGCGGATTCTCGACGTCGTCGCCGTCGCTTGACCCCCATGAACGCCGCCCTGCCCTCCGAACCCGGTATCCGCATCAGCCTCGCCGAGCTGATCGAGATGCGTCACCGCGTGCGCGAGGTGCAACTGTTTTCCACGCCAAGTCAGCGCAGCCCGCTGATCGGCCTGCATCATTCGAAATTCCGTGGCCGTGGCGTCGACTTCGATCAGGTGCGGGTGTATCAGGCCGGTGACGACGTGCGCACCATCGACTGGCGCGTCACCGCGCGCACGCAGGAGCCGCACACCAAGCTGTTCCATGAAGAGCGCGAGCGGCCGATTTTCATCATGGTCGAGCAAAGCACGCGGCTGTTTTTCGGCTCGGGGCTGATGTTCAAGTCGGTGCTGGCGGCGCAGGTCGCGGCGTTGATCGGCTGGGCTGCACTGGGGCACAACGATCGCGTCGGCGGGCTGGTGTTCGGCGACAACGAGCACTACGAAATCAAGCCTCGGCGCAGCAAGCAGAGCCTGCTGCAATTGCTCAACCGTCTGGTCAAGGTCAATCAGTCGCTGCACAGCGAGCGCGAGCCGGATCGCGATGCCTTCGGCGTGGCCTTGCGCCGCGCGCGGGAAGTGCTGCGCCCGGGCAGTCTGGCCATCGTCATTTGCGACGAACGCGCTTTGTCCGACAGCGCCGAGCAGCAATTGAGTCTGCTGGCGCGGCATTGCGATCTGCTGATGTTGCCGCTGTCCGATCCGCTCGATCACGCTTTGCCCGCTGCCGGCCTGCTGCGCTTCGCCGAACGTGGCGCGCAGCTGGAAATCGACACGCTGAACTTCGACCTGCGCCAGACCTACCGCGCTCAGGCCGAAGCGCGCATCGCTCGCTGGGAATTGCTCGCGCAAAAGCTGCGGGTGTTGCTGATGCCGTTGAGCACGCAGAGTGAAATGGTCGAGCAGATGCGCGAGTTCCTGAACCCGCAGCGTCCGGGGAAAGGTCGATGAACGGCCTGGACCAACTGCAACCGCTGATCTCACCGCCGCCGATCGCCTTCTGGCCGCCGGCGCCGGGCTGGTGGCTGCTGCTTCTGCTGTTGCCGCTGCTGGGTTTTGCCGTGTGGAAGCTGCGCCGCTTCATTCCGATCAAGAAACGCCCGGTGGTGCGCGCCGAGCAACCACTGGACCCGGTGCGCATCGCCGCGCTCGCCGAACTGGCGCAAATGCCCAAACCCTACGACGGCGCTCCGGCCGGCGCTTGGCTGCAACAACTCAACGGCCTGCTCAAACGCCTGTGCCGCAACCACTATCCGTACAGCCAGAGCCACACCCTCAACGGGCGCAAATGGCTGGCCTTCCTCGATAACCGCTGCCCGGCTGCCGGCCTGACGCGCTGGATGGTGCTGGTCGAAGGCGCGTACAAACCGGAATGCAAACTCGACGACAAAGCCATCGCTGGCCTGACCCAAGCGGTCGAAACGTGGATTCGCAAACATGTTTGAGTTCGCCTGGCCGTGGATCTTCGTGCTGTTGCCGCTGCCGTGGCTGATGCGTCTCGTCCTGCCGGTGGCCGACAGCGGCGAGCCGGCACTCAAAGTCAGCTTCCTCGCCGACCTCGAAGGCCTCGCCCGCCGCCGCGCGCGTGCGAACTTGCCGGCGTGGCGGCAGCAGGCGCCGTTTATCTTGCTGTGGCTGATCCTGCTGACCGCCGCCGCCCGCCCGCAATGGCTCGGCGAACCGCTGCCGATTGCCGCCAGTGGCCGTGATCTGCTGGTGGCGGTGGACGTGTCCGGTTCGATGGATTTTCCCGACATGCAGTGGCAGGACGAAGAAGTCAGTCGCCTGTCGCTGGTGCAGCATTTGCTCGGTGATTTCCTCGAAAGTCGCGACGGCGACCGCGTCGGTTTGATCCTGTTTGGCAGTCAGGCCTACCTGCAAGCACCGCTGACCTTCGACCGGCGCACCGTTCGCGTGTGGCTCGACGAGGCGCGGATCGGCATCGCCGGCAAGAACACCGCGATCGGCGACGCTATCGGTCTGGCCCTGAAACGCCTGCGTCTGCGCCCGGCGCAAAGTCGCGTGCTGATTCTGGTCACCGACGGCGCCAACAACGGCGGCGAAATCAATCCGCTGATTGCGGCAAAACTGGCGGCCAGTGAAGGCGTGAGGATCTATCCGATCGGCATCGGCGCCAATCCCGAGGACAGCGGCTCGACCGGCCTGCTCGGGGTCAATCCGAGCCTTGACCTGGATGAACCGGCGCTCAAAGCCATCGCCGAAATCACCGGCGGCCAGTACTTCCGCGCCCATGACGGCAAAGAGCTGCAAGCGATCAAGGACACCCTCGATCAGCTCGAACCGGTGACTCAGCAACCGACTCAGGCACGCCCGGCGCAAGCCTTGTATCACTGGCCGCTGGCGCTGGCGCTGTGGTTGAGCCTGTTGCTGGTCGTCCGCGAGCTGTGGCCGGACAATCCGCTGCAACGCCTGTTTACCAAACAACTGTATTTGCAAAGTCCACTGCCGGACTGGCGTCAGCGCTTGCAGCGTTTGCGCCTGCGGAGGCGCCGATGATCGCGCTCTGGCCGCACTGGTTCCGCCCTTGGTGGCTGTTGCTGTTGCCGCTGCTCGGCTGGCTGCTCTGGCAACTCTGGCACCGACAGAAACGCGCCGGTCGCTGGCAGATGATTCTGCCGCCAGCATTTCACGCTGCGCTGCTCAGTGGTGGTAGCGGGCGCCAGAGCAAATTGCCGTGGATCGCCCTTGGCGTGGCGTGGTTGCTGACTATTCTGGCCTTGCTCGGGCCGAGCTGGGAGCGCGTCGAACAGACCAGCCAGAAACCCGCCGATCCGCTGGTAGTCGTGCTCGAACTCACCCCGGAAATGCTCGCCACCGACTCGCCGCCGACGCGTCTGGAACAGGCGCGGCGCAAGCTGTTCGACCTGTTGCAGGCGCGCAGCGACGCGCAGACCGCCATCGTCGTTTATGCCGGCAGCGCGCACACGCTGGTGCCGCTGTCGGATGATCTCGCAACCAGTCGCAACCTGCTCGACGCGCTCAAGCCGTCGCTGATGCCGGAAGCCGGCCACCGCGCCGATCTGGCCGTGGGCAAGGCGCTGGCTTTGCTCAAGCAAGGTGCGCTGGGACAGGGACGGATTTTGCTGATCGGTTCGTCGCTCAACGAAGAGGAACGGCGCGGTATTCGCCGCGCGCTCAATGGCGAGTCGACGCAACTGCTGATGCTCGGCATCGGCACCGCAGAAGGTGCGCCGATTGCCCAGGAGGACGGCAGTTTCCTCAAGGACGAGCAAGGCGCGATCCGCGTGCCGCAACTCGATAGCCCAGGCCTGGCGACTTTCTTCAACAGCGTGGGCGGCGAATATCACCCGGCGCGTCTCGACGAGGCTGATCTTGGCGCTCTTGGCCTGCTCAACGGCCCGCGCAGCCTGCGCGACGACGGCCAGACCGTGCGCCTCGATACGTGGGCCGATCAGGGTTACTGGCTGCTGTTGCCGCTGCTGTTGCTCGCCGCTTGTGCCGGGCGCCGTGGCTGGCTGTTCTGCCTGCCGCTGCTGTGGTGCCTGCCGCAACCGAGCTACGCTTTCGACTTCGAAGACTTGTGGTTGCGCCCCGATCAACAAGGTTTGCATCTGCTCAAACAGAAACGCCCGGCCGAAGCCGCGCAGCATTTTGAAGATCATCAGTGGCAAGGGGTGGCGTTGTACGAGGCCGGCGACTACAGTGGCGCCGCTCAGCGCTTCGCCGAGGGCAGCGATGCCCGCGCCCACTACAATCGTGGCAACGCTTTGGCGAAAAGCGGCGAGCTGGAAGCGGCGATCGACGCCTACGAACAGGCGCTGGAACTGCAACCGGATCTGCGTCCGGCGCAGACCAACAAGGCGCTGGTGGAAAACCTGCTGAAGCAGAAAAACGCCCCGCCGCCGCCCGAGCCGGACAACCAGCCGAACGAACAAAGTCTGCCCGGCGATGAGCCTTCGCCCACCACCGCGCCCCCTCCGGCGGTGAGCAGCGAAACCCAGAGCGAGGCGCAACCGGCCGAATCCGCCAGCGAACCGCCGCCGACCGCCCCGCCGCTGCCCGGCCCTAACGAAATCCCCGGCAGCAACGAGGAAGAGGAAACCGATACGGTGCCGACCCTGCGCCCGAGTGAGAACAACCTCGAGGGCGAGCAGCGTCAGGCGCTCGAGCAATGGCTGGGCAAGATCCCGGACGACCCGGGCGAACTGCTCAGGCGCAAATTCTGGTACGAACAGCAACAACATCAGGATCAGGAAAACAATCGATGACCCGCTTCACCGCTCTCTTGCTGCCCCTGCTGATCTGCACGGCCACCGCTCAGGCGGCCGAGCTGACCGCCAGCGTGGATCGCAGTCGCCTGAACTCCGGCGAGACGGTCGAGCTCACCCTCGAAACTGACGACGTCACCCAGTTCGGCAAGCCCGATCTGTCGGCGCTGGAAGCGCTGTTCGAAGTGCGCGGCACGCGCCAGGTCAACCAGCTCAACACCCTCAACGGCGACAACCGCGCGACCACACGCTGGATCATTACCCTGCTGCCGAAAGAGAACGGCAGCGTGGTGATTCCGCCGCTGCAACTGGGCGAAGCGCAGAGCCAGCCGATCACCGTGCAGGTGATCGCCAGCGACAACCGCGAAGAAAAGAACAGCCTTGATCCGGTGTTCATCGAAGCCAGCCTCGATCAGACCAGCGTCTATGTGCAGGCGCAGGCCATCCTGACGTTGCGCATTTATCACTCGGTTTCGCTCTACGACGACAGCAGCCTCAGCCCGCTGCAAATCGCCGATGCGCGCATCGAACAACTTGGCGACACGCGCACCTACGAAAAAGACATCAACGGCCTGCGCCACGGCGTGATCGAGATGCGCTACGCGATCTACCCGCAACACAGCGGCCTGCTGACGATCGCCCCGCAAACCTTCAGCGCCACGCTGGTCGATACCGCGCCATCAGCAGACGCCTCGGGGCCGAAGCCCGGCAAACTGATGCGCGTCAGCTCGGTGTCGATTCCGCTGACGGTCAAACCGAAACCGCTGACCTACCCGGTCGATGCGCCATGGCTGCCGGCGCGCAGCCTCAGCCTCAGCGAAAGCTGGAGCCCGGAACCGGACCACACCCAGGTCGGCGACTCACTGACCCGCAGCCTGACCCTGAAAGTCGAAGGCCTCGCCAGCTCGCAACTGCCGGCCCTGCCCGCCACCGACGTCAACGGCCTGCGCCGCTACCCCGACCAACCGGTGCTGAGCAACCAGAGCAGCGACCGCGGCATCATCGGCAGCCGCGAAGAACGCGAAGCACTGGTACCAAGCCGCAGCGGCGCGATCGACCTGCCGACCGTCGACGTAGTCTGGTGGAACACCTTCGAAGACCACCTCGAACACAGCAGCCTGCCCGCGCGCACCCTGCAAGTGGCGAACAACCCGAGCCTGCAAATCGACACCCCGGCCGGCACCCTGCAATCGAGCACGCCCGACAACGACACATTGTGGTGGTGGAAACTCAGCACCCTGATCCTCGCCTGCACCACCCTGCTCGGCTTCGGCCTCTGGTGGCGCGCCCGCTGGCAACCGGCAATCCACCGCGCCGCCCAGACCGGTCCGAGCCCACGCACCCTGCTCGACGACATCAAACGCGCCAGCCAGGCCAACGACCCCCACGCCACCCGCCAGGCACTGGACGCCTGGGCGCGGCAACAGCCGGAGACACTGGCAGACATGGCCGCGCGGTTTGTGCCGTTGTCGGACGCGCTGGACGGGTTGAACGGCGCGCTGTACAGCGAGACCGGGCAGCATTGGCAGGGTGAGGATTTGTGGCGGGCGATTCGTACTATTCCCGCCGCCGAGCGCGTGCAGGATCCGGTGAGTGAGAGTGGATTGCCGCCGCTTTATCCGAAGTGAAAAGCGAAAGATCGCAGCCTTTGGTAGCGCCTACGGATTGTGTGTAGGAGCTGCCGAAGGCTGCGATCTTTTGATCGGAAAGTCCGGGATCAGTTAACGGAACGCGTCATAACCATGGGCGACGCCGGCTTGAACTAACTGAAAGTTCTCTTGGAGAATCTTTATGTCTTCGGTAATCACTGTAAAAACTCCAGATTGCGGCTGAAGCTGAGTTTCTCTGAGATGTCCAACCCCGAAGCTAATAGTTTCCCGCGCTTCTCCTCATGCGCCACCAACTTCTACATAGACAGCCTCAACGGTGGCGTCGTTTTCCCCGAAATCAGGCACATAAAACCTTAAACCCACGCCAGTGGCACTGAAGCCTGAATCATTGAAAACCAGAACCTCTCCTCGCTTGGCCAAAAACTGTCGAACCACAAGCGCATTCTCACCGACCAGTTTCTGGTTGTCCCAAACAAGCTCACTCCATTTCAAAAACTCAACGCCAACGACCCGGTAGCGCTCATCAAAGTAAACGTGCACGCCTAAATCATCGTAAGCGTCGGTCGGTACTGTCGAATCTTCGGCTTTGTAAAACGCCTCAAACCGACCACCAAGCGCCTTCCTTGATTCTTCTCGGGACATGCCAGCGTGAATCAACCCCAGATCACCGCGACTTGACAGATCAAACACCAACATCACTTCCTTTCGAAATCAACTGGACACGGAACAATGTCCAGCTCGCCCCACAGCATCGACAAGCCTATGCTTTCCATATAAGTCCCAAAATCCAGAAAAGGCGCAACGCCGATCGCCTCAATTGAAAACCAGGTAGCGTCGCACTCTGGGCACATGAATAACTCTTTGCCAGTGGCCTTGACATGGGCACAGACAATGTAATCCTGCTGACATCTTGGGCAGATGATCATCTCTGGCTCCTGTTAGAGCACGACGCCGTTGAATGAATTTTCGCGGCGCAGATTGATATATAAAGTGGTGATCAAGTCGTCGTCATCGTCAACGTAAAACCCCATACCCAACTCACCGACTTCAAATCCGTCATCATCAATGATGGGGTCAATACCGTGGCGACGGAACAAAGCCAATACGTCCGTGGATGTTTCGCCTACCAGCTTGTGCCCGCTCCAAGACACCGTGCTTCTTTCGAAAAATTCTACCCCTTTAACCATATCTCGTTCGTCATAGTAGACATGAAGGTCGAGCTGAGAATAAGCATCCGTAGTATTCAAGGAGTCAGCTGTTTTCCAGAACACTTCGAAACCGGCTCCCAGAATTTCGCGCACTTGAGTTCTGGACAGTTTTCCATTCAGGGGGCCGACCAATCCGTATTCCGCAATTGAAAAGTCCATTTGAAGCCTCTTGCTGGTGAACAATCCAGCTCCCACTCTTTCCCCGAAAGCATGTGGGCGCGCTCTATCATACTTCCTTGATATAGGAAGAAAAGTTTCCGCCACCTTGATCAATATGTAGTCGTTCGCATTTATTGCAGCGATAAACAGCAGTAGCACTCGCACCTATCTGCTGATAGAACTCTTCCTCAGACAACCAACGATCTGCCAAGGCAGCACCCAGCTCATCTATCTTTCGCTCGGCAACCATTGAAAACTCGGACTCGGACGTACCATGAGACAAATTGATTATCTGACCGCACACGCAGGAAAATTTAGGCATTGTATTGGTGGCTCAACTCAAGAAACGTAATTGCTCGCCCACGGTCTTGAGGCGAGCACATCAAGACAAAAATCTTTTTATCAGCGAGCGTTGGGAATGGGATCACTCATTGTTTCACCTGATAGAACGTAACCACCGGGCCGTAATCCTCATCCGAGTTCGACACCTCGACAGTGAATAATGTGTCCGGGAATTTCTCCTTCAACACCATTCGCCAGGCAAACCCGATCATCTCGCACAGCTGAAAAAATATTCTGGGCGATACACCATTTCCGTATTGGCCAAAAACATCATAAATCTTCACATAATTCATAAGCCGCTCAACCTCCGCCATGTCGCCAGCGGCAAGGTTCACGCAGCGCGCGAACGCTTCGTGTGAAAAATTTCGCTCGAGGAAAACGCCTCCCTCAGACACGATGAACGTCGGGAACAGCAACGTGGAAAACATCAATATCTGTTCCGGGTGGCATTGGTCGTTGATATACGAATGAATATCCAGGCCTTCCTGATTTGCCCATTGCTGCTTCCACGCGTCATAGGGTTCAGTGTCGATGACGGAGGGTAAAGAGTTGATCAGATGCATTGCATGGGCTCCAGACACGATTTTCCGCCGCGGGGGACCTCGGGGGGACAGACCTCTGTTTATCAGAACTTGGTTTGTCCCTGGTTCTGCTCCATTACCCGCACGATCCAGCGAGATACTGGGATTGGCAACGACGATGCCATCGGACTGCGCTCATAGTGGCTGCAAGACCATGATGTTTGCCAGCAGGAACGTCTGTCCGCGCTTGGGCATGCCAATGAACTGATGAGTTCGCCCACAGGGGCAGGAGACTGGTGCGCGAGAAATACGTACGACGAACGTACATGTAGAAGATCCTGCAACGGGCAATAATCGGTCTGATCAGGTGCCATGCTCGGCCGGACAGCGGCGCGGATGAGCGCAAAGAGTCGCTGGCGTCTCTGCACTAGCGCACCAGCCGGCATGATATTAGGTGGCCACCTTTTTGGCGTCAATCAATGGATTGGTTGAACAATCGGTTTCGATGAGCGGTACAGCCCGTATCCTCGGGCAATGCGCCTGTTAAAGGCTCTGTTTGCCCTGCGTCGGTTTGCGAGCGCGGGTACGCCTTCAGGGTTACTCACGGTTCATCCGAAGCAACCTCTGTAAGATTTCAGACGATCCCTCGTAGGTTTAATCCCGAGTGTTCGATTCCTACGCAAAACACAGAAAGATCTGACTGCTGTCGTTTTCCAGATACACGCACATTTCTCTGTCACAAACAGACACAGGGAAATGTGCTCAATGATGCACCCCGCCAACCTTGCGGCAGCTGCCGCCTCGAAAGCACCTATTGGTGCGCCAGCCGCCTGCCCCTTGCGCAACACCCACGTGCAACTGTTACCCCTCGCGTACGGCCTGGTGGAAAAACCCTTCGACCCCAGCACCGAAATCACGCCGCCTTACACCCTGACCACGCGCCCCATGGGCATCCGCCGCCTGCGCGATGGCTGGCTGTACATCGTCGACAGCCTCAGCGGCGAGCTCTACGAATACCGCGTGCTTGAAGGCGTCATCAGCGCATTGCTGCATCGCGGCAAAACCGTCAGCGAGGATCAGCGCAGCGCCATCGAGGAACGTCCGGCGTTGATCTTCTCGCGCAAAAGCACCCTTTACGTGACCTTTGCCGATGTGCAGTTGAGCGCGGCGAAATGCCGACAGGTGCTGGACAGCGCGGAGGAGCGCGAGCACTTCATGCAGGCGGTCGATCTTGGCCCAGTGCATTGTCTGATCGGCGGCGAGCATTTGCTCACCGTGGCCCAGGCCAAACAGTGGCTGGCGGAAGTGGCCTGCACGGCAAAACCGCTGGCCGAGGCGGACACCACGCGGATGCCGACGGTGCAGGTCAGCGATGCGCCGGAGCACGAACGCGAACCCTATCTGTGGGAAAACCCGCGACGTTTTCGCGAGGCGCATATCGGCGAATTTCTCGGGCGGGTGCGCGGGCCATATCAGGACGACACGCTGTTTCTGTTGGTCAACGACGACCTCGGGGTGATGCGTGATCTGGCTGATTATCAGGACCTGGTGGTCGGCTGGATCGAGCAGTGGAGCAACACCGACAACAACGAGCGCGACTATCTGCTGGCCAGCTACATCGAGTCGCTGAGCCAGTTGGGCGCTCAGGATTTCGACACCCTGGCCAAGGCCAGCGACGATCCGCGCGCCCAGGCATTGTTCGCTGAACTGGAGCAATTGCCCGAGCCGGATCGGGAAAATACCCGGCAGGCGCTGCTCGAGTACTTGAACAAGGGAGGTGAGGTCGAGCCAGTTGCAGTCAAAGCCACGCCTGAGTTGCAACAGCTTCGCGAAAAGGCACTGGACGAGTCGCTGGCGCTGAACCGTTTCGACGGCGTCGCCCCGGATTTCACCGCGCACGCTCGCGTCACCGCCGAGGCGGACCGACGCTTTTACACCCGCGAATATTTTTCTGAAGTCGCCCCGGCCGAATTCGTCGAGCGCCACCTGAGCACACTGGTCGACCTCGGCAAGGACCAGAGCCGGCGGATGAAAGACGTGCTCGACGGCCCGTTGCTCAGCGGCAAACGCGGCATCAATGATCTGATCGACCGCCCGGCCATGGACGAGGTGCTGAACGGTCATCGCGACAATCTCGGACGCTGGAATCGCCTGCTCGAACGCATCACCGCCGATCGTGCGCAACTGCTGTGCGCCGGGCGTTTCCATCGCTCGGCGTGGTATTTCGACGGCCAAGTGCAGATCGATCAGGCGCTCGCCAGCGAATACGCCTGTCTCAAGGACATCGGCCGCAGCGACGCGGCCAATGAGCAAATGCTCGGTTACCTCGAGCAACACCCGCAACTGACCCGCCCGCTGTTCTACACCTTGCCGCTGCGCTTGCAGACCGAACAGGCCGGGCAATATTCAACGCTGTTCAACGCTGGCATGGCGATGTTCAACAACCTGCCGGACTGGCTGGCCAAATTGCAGAGCATCGAGCAGCCGCAGCTGCCAGCACTGGACGACCTGCCCGCACACAGTCGCGTCCTGGCGGACGCGGTGCAAGACACCTACAGCCCGGCGCTGAACCTCGGCCTGAGCCGGGCGCTGGAAGGCTTTGATCTTGCCGGCGAGAAAATCCCCGACCTCGACGAACTGTTCCAGCGCTTGCCCAAAGCCCTGCGCCTGCGCGTGTTCGACGCCGCGCGAACCAGCGGCGTGACCTTCACCGTGTCCACCCCGGCGGAACAAGCGGCGCTGCAAGCCACGATCAAGGAAGTGCTGCGCGAACGCGACTACCTGAAAACCCTCAACCGCGAACGCAACCAGCTCACCCACAACAAAAACCGCCAGGGCCACAAAACCGCCCGGGCGATGGAATTGCAGCAGGAAATCGTCCGCGTGCGCACGCAATTGGCGCTGTTCGAAGGCCGCCTTGCGGCAGCGTTAAGCCCGATTGACGAACTGCCGGATCGCTCGGCCCGACTGTATGGCGCCACCCCGGCGAAAGCGGGATTGACGGTGGTGTTTCCGCCGGCGCAGCACGGGGAATTGCGCGGGTTGCTGGAGAATATTCGTGCGGGGGTGGCGGGGGTTTCGAAGGCGAGTCTGGTGCGGACGGAGGGGATGGGGTTGTTGGTGGTGTTGGTGCAGGTGGTGAATTTGGTGGGGGCTTTGCGTGAACTGCGCAGGCAAACAGCGAATAAACGGGTTTGGCAGCCATTCGCCAATGCGATTATCACTACTGGGGCTGCAGGATTTACTGCTGCGCAAAGTCTTGGGGATACAGCATTGAAAAACCGCAGTTCATTGCTGGCGACGAATCTTCAGCAAGCGGCGCTGAAAAACGTGCATGTGCAGTTGGGGAAACTGCATATTGGTTTGGGCAGTTTCACCTATGTCTCAGGTTTCCTGTCTTCGCTGCAAAGCGTGAAAAGCCATTATGCAAACTGGCAACAGGCCGTTCGCGGCGGAAGCTTTCACGCCGAGAAAAGCACTGCGTTGGCCGCGATTGGCGCGTTGGGTTCAACTGCCAATAACGGGTATGCCTTGAGCCATACCATTCACGCCGGGCACAGAGTTTTGATCGCCGAAAACGCAGCGGCAAGAGCCGCAGCCTGGGCCGCTGCTGGCACACGCCTGTCTACTGTTTTCTTTCGCTTTAACCTGGCCGGTGCGTTATTCACTGTGCTTGAACTATCGGGGGTCTGGCTGTTCAGCCGTTACAACATCAGCGCGCATGATAAATGGCTGAAAATAACGCCATGGAGCCGGGATCCGGATATGCGTGGTGATCATTCGCTCAAGGATTATCAAAATTATCTGGCTTTTTTGATTCACGCGCCCTATGTGCAACTCGGCGTGCAAGCGCATGACTCTCGACTTAAAAGCTTGCTGCTGAAAGCCAAGCCCAGCGATATCCATCTGGTCCTGCCTCGATTGACCTTGAAGGATCTGACACCCCCCTTCGGTGGGAAACCGACGCATCACTTAGCTATCGGCGCGCACCGCATTTCAGTTCCATTACACAGCCGAGGAACGCCACGAGAACAGCGGGACGTCATCAGCGACGAAATCGTAAAGAGTCTGCGCATCGTCAAGTCCATGCCGGAGGGCCTGGTGCTCTGTCTTGAGTACCCGGTAGCACCCGACTCGGAATTCACCCCAGCAAAAGAAACACTCGAACTGGCCATCCGCATTCAGGCTCTGGATGAGAATGGTCAATGGGTATCACGAACTCGGGTGATACATGTTGAGCCTCGCGGGAAAGGTCATTTTCCGGTGGTTTCACCTGAGCTTGTAAAAGACAAACCACCTGTACTGTTCATCGAAACACAGTTTCTGGACCCAGCCGACCATGCCGAATGACCAAGACAACGCAAGCAACCAGGCCAGGCAGGCGGGAGATATCGAACCGTTTCCAAGCGGAAAAATTACTTATCTGGCACCGTTGCCATTGCCTACCGTACAGCAACCCTTTGGACCGCAAATCGGTGAACTGAATCACGTCTTCATGGAATTCGGGATAGGACCGCCGCAAGTGTTCATGTGGCAGGTAACAGTAGGGTTGCCCTTTAGTGCAACCTTCATGATCACATGCCTTTTTCCCGCAATTGCTGGGTTTATGTTTTTTCTGGCAGGTTCGGGGTGGAATGACATATGCGGCGCCATCGAAGGAGTGTTCGATGCTTTGATTGGTACGGGCTCTTTGACCATTTTTTGTTGTTTGTGTATTAACCTGGGCGTCTGGCACCACGTCCACAAAAAACGCCTCTCCCTCATCCCAACCCGCTTCAACCGTCAACGCCGCGAAGTCTGTTTCATGCCCCAAGGCGCCACCGAGCCGGTCTTTGTCCCGTGGGAGTCGCTCAGCGCCTGGATCATCGAAGCCAAAGGCGCCACCCAGTTTGGCATCCACCGCCAATACGGCATGGGCATCGGTTTTGATCACGGCGAAACCCTCACCAGCCTCGAATTCCAATGCGCCGGCCTGGAGCTCGCGATCAGCCACTGGGAAGCGATTCGCGGTTACATGGAGTACGAAGTCAACGACCTCAAATCGATTCAGGACCTGCAAGACCTTCAAGGCCCGGACGACCCGCCCCACGAAGGCCTGCACACTTTCCGTAACGCCCGCGCGCGGGTGCATCAGGAGATCCATGAAGGCCGCCGCTCGCGGTTGTCGGGGTTCTTCTGGTACCTGTATCACATCATGACTTTATGGACGATTCCCAACCGTTTGGTCGAATGGGAAGTGCGCCGCCTGGAAAGAATCGGCAAGCAGGCGCTGCCGGAAGTCATGCGCGAATGGTCCGAGCCATTGCCGGAAGAGCAATGGGCCAAGCCGAGCGAAGAGTTGTTGCGGTTGAGCGAGTTGGTGCGGCAGATGCACAAGCGCCAGCCGCATCGGCCGATTACCGAAATATTCGCCGCTGTCGGTGCAAGCAGACACACGACAAGGCAAGGGGCGTGATTTGCCAGTAAACTCCCCTCCTCTCGCCGCCCTTTGTTCCTCGCGGCCACCCTCTTGATCAAAATGCGGAGTTCACCTTGCGTTTGTTCCACACCTCCGACTGGCACCTTGGGCAAAACCTGCACGGCCAGGAGCGCGATTTCGAGCACGCGTGTTTTCTCGAATGGCTGCTGCGCCAGTTGCACCTGGCGCAGCCGGATGTGCTGCTGATCGCCGGGGATATCTTTGATACGGTCAACCCGCCAGTCAAAGCTCAGGAACGCCTCTACGATTTCATCGTCAGCGCTCACGAACAGCAGCCGCTGCTGACCATCGTGATGATTGCCGGCAACCATGATTCCGGCTCGCGGATCGAGCTGCCGGCGCCGTTGATGCGGCGTTTGCGTACTCACGCGTTGGGTCGGGTGCTGTGGCTGGATGACGGCCAACTCGATGCCGACCGGCTGCTGCTGCCGTTGCCGGATAAAACCGGTGAAATCGCCGCATGGTGCCTGGCACTGCCATTCTTGCGCCCGGCGGAAGTCACTGGCGCGCATCTGGGTGACAACTATCTGCGCGGCATCGGTCAAGTGCATGAATGGCTGATCGCGGCGGCGAATACCAAGCGCCGGCCCGGGCAGGCGTTGATCGCTATCAGCCACGCGCACATGGCCGGTGGTTCGGTGTCGGAGGATTCCGAGCGCAGCCTGATCATCGGCAATGCCGAAGCCCTACCCGCCAGCCTGTTCGGCGAAAGCATCAGCTATGTCGCCCTCGGCCATTTGCACAAGCCGCAGAAGGTCAACGGCGAGGAGCGCATCCGCTATAGCGGCTCGCCGATTCCGCTGTCGTTCTCCGAAATCGGCTATCAGCATCAGATTCTCGATGTGGTCCTCGACGGTGAAACACTGGTCAGCGTCGAGCCGAAACTGATCCCGCGCTCGGTCAATCTGCAGCGCATCGGCCCGGCGCCGCTGGCCGAGATCCTGCTGCAACTGGCCGACCTGCCGAACATCGATCTGCTCGCCGAAACCCAGCGCCAGCCATGGCTGGAAGTGCGCGTGCGTCTGGATGAGCCGCAGCCGGATCTGCGCCACCAAGTGGAAACCGCACTGCAAGGCAAAGCCGTGCGCCTGGTGCGCATCGCCGCTGAATACGCTGGCAATCGTGGCGCCGATGGCAGCGATGACGGCAGCACGCTGATCGAACTCGACCAGCTCACCCCGCAGGAACTGTTCAGCCGCGCCTGGCTCGACAACTACGGCAGCGAGGTCGACGATCAGACGCTCAAGGACTTCGCTGAACTGCTGCAGGACGTGCAACTGGAGGGCGAGCAACCATGAAAATCCTCGCCATTCGTTTGAAGAACCTGGCCTCGCTGGCCGGGCCGTTCGAGATTGATTTCACCGCGGAACCGCTGGCCAGCGCCGGCCTGTTCGCAATCACCGGCCCGACCGGCGCCGGCAAAAGTACCCTGCTCGACGCTTTGTGCCTGGCACTGTTCGGCGCTGTGCCGCGCCTGAACAACACCGGCCGCGATGCCAAAGTTCCGGATGCCGACGGTGAAATCGCCACCGGCGACCCGCGCACCTTGCTGCGGCGTGGCACCGGTGAAGGCTATGCCGAAGTGGATTTTGTCGGCGTCGATGGCCGCCGCTATCGCGCGCGTTGGGAAGCCAACCGTGCCCGCGAGAAGGCTGGCGGCAAGTTGCAAGCCAGTCGGCAGAGCCTGCGCGACATCGATCAGGATCAACTGCTCGCCAGCCAGAAAGGCGAATACAAAACTCAGCTGGAAGCCGCACTGGGCCTGAACTTTGAACAGTTCACCCGCGCTGTGTTGCTGGCGCAGAGCGAGTTCAGCGCGTTCCTCAAGGCTGACGATAACGACCGCAGTGAACTGCTGGAAAAACTCACCGACACCGCGCTCTACACACGCCTCGGCCGCCGCGCCTTCGACAAGACCAAAGAAGCCCGCGAAGCACACAAGCTGTTGCAGGATCAGGCCACCGGTGTGACGCCTTTGGCGCCGGAAGCGCGCGCCGAACTCGACGAGCGTTTCAACACCGCGCAGCAACAGATGAAGGCGCAACAGGCGCAGCTCAAACAGCTTGAGCAACAACACAGTTGGCTGAAGGATTTGCGTCAGTTGCAGGACGCGCAAAAAGCCGCCAGTGAACAACTGCAAACCGCGCAACAGCAATGGCAGGCACTGGCCGGCGAGCGGGTGAAACTGACGCGTCTGGAACAGCTTGGCCCGCAACGCCATCAGTTCGCGCGCAAGGCCGAGCTTGACGCGCTGCTGACGCCACTGGCGGCGCAGATTGCCGCACACACCCAACAACACGCGGCGCTGGGCGAACGCCAGACGCAGCTGGAACAAAACCTCGACGCAGCGAAAGTCGCCCTGAGCGAAGCGCAGCAGCGGCAGAGCGAAAACGCGCCGTTGCTGCGTCAGGCGTTCGAAGAACAAAGCACCCTCGCCCGTCTGATCAAGGACACTGCCAGCAGCGCCGAAGCCCGGCAAGCGGCCGAGCAAGCGTTCAAGGATGGCCAGAGCGCGATTCAGGCCTTGCAGGAAAAACAGGATGAAGTCGCCGCACGCTTGCAAAGCATCGCCAACGAGCTTGAGCAGAGCGCCCATCTGGCGCCCTTGAGCGATGCCTGGAGCGCCTATCGCGATCGTCTGCAACAGCTGATGCTGATCGGCAACCGCTTGAACAAAGGCCAGAGCGAACTGGCGTCCCTCGAACAGAACGCCGCGCGCAGTGCTGAGCAACTGGCCTCGCACAAGCAACAATTGGAAGTGCTGTTCAAAGAGGCTGGCGCCGAGCCCGATGCGGTGGCCGAACAGATCGGCCTGCTCGGCACTTTGCTGCAGGACAACCGCAAACAGCTGCGCGCGATCGAAGACTTGTCGCGCTTGTGGGCGACTCAGCAGGATCTCGACAAGCGCAGCGCCGAGTTGCAACAACGTCAGCTCGACGCGCAGCAGCAACGCGAACGCCTGACCCAGGACGGGGTGAAAACCAAGGCCGAACTGACCGTCGCCGAGCAGACCCTCAGCGTCACTCGCGAACTGCTTGAACGTCAGCGGCTGGCGCGCAGTGCCAGTGTCGAAGAGTTGCGCGCGCAGTTGCAGGACGATCAGCCCTGCCCGGTCTGCGGCAGCAACGAGCATCCCTATCATCAGCCCGAGGCGCTGCTGCAAAGCCTCGGCCGTCACGATGAAAGCGAACAGGCCAACGCCCAGCAAGTGGTCGATCAGCTCAAGGAAAAACTGATCGAACTGCGCGGCGAAGTCGGTGGCGTGATCGCCCAACAGAAAGAATTGCTCCAGCAACAGGAACAACTCGCGGCGCAGCAACAAGCCCTGGCCCCGAGCCTCGAGGCGCATCCGCTGGCCGCGCAACTGTTCAATCAGGACACTGACAAACGCGACGCCTGGCTCAGCCGCCAGAACGAGCAATTGAACCAGAGCATCACTCAGGACGAACAACGGCAAAGCGCCCTGCTCACCTTGCAGCAGGACGCCGCGCGCCTGTCCCAGCTGCTGCGTCAGGCCGAAGTGGCTCATCAGCAAGCGGCGCAACAGCTGAGCCATCAGCAGCATGAACTCAACAGTGATCGTCAGCGTCTTGAAGAAGAACTCGCCGCGTTTGGCCCGCTGTTGCCCGCCGACACGCTTGAGGCCTTGCGCCTTGAGCCGGCGGCAACGTTCATGCAGCTGGATCGGCAGATCGCCGAGCGTCTGGCCCGGCTTGAGCAGCAAAAGGAAGAGTTGAGCGAACAACAGCAACGCCAGCAGACGCTGGAGAAAGAGCAGGATCGCCAGCAGCTGCGCACTCAGCAACTGCAAAGCGCCGAGCAGCAATCCACCGCGTTGACCGAGCAACAGCAAAACTGTCAGGAAAAACTCGCGCAGTTACTTGGCGAGCACGACAGCGCCGAGCACTGGCAGCGGCAGCTAGAACACGCGGTGGAACAGGCGCGCGTCGCCGAAACCAGCACCGCTGAGGAGCTGCAAAGCGTGCGCACGCAGTTGGTGCGGATCGCAGCCGAACTCAAGTCACAGCAGGATCGCCTGCAAGCACTGGAAGCTGAAGACCAGGCACTCACCGGCAAGATCGCCGATTGGCGCGCCAGCCACTCGGAACTGGATGACAGCGGCCTGGAAGACTTGCTGCGCTTCGACGACGCGCAAGTCGCCGACCTGCGTCAGACCCTTCAGCACAACGAAAAAGCCATCGAACAGGCCCTGGTCTTATTGCAGGAGCGCGATCAGCGTCTGCTCGATCACCAGGCCCGGCAGGACGGTAATCTTGACGCCGAACAGCTCGACAGCGCCCTCGCCGAGCTGCAAAACCAGTTTGCCGTCAGCGAACAGCAGTGCGCCGAATTGCGCGCCGAACAGGTTGAAGACCAGCGCCGGCAGAACGCCAATCAGGCGCTGGCCCAACAGATCGCCGAGGCTTATGCCGAGTACCAGCGCTGGGCGCGGCTCAGTGCCTTGATTGGCTCGGCCACCGGTGACACCTTCCGCAAGATCGCCCAGGCGTACAACCTCGACCTGCTGGTGCATCACGCCAACGCGCAACTGCGCCAACTGGTCAAACGCTATCGCCTCAAACGCGGCGGCAGCATGCTCGGTCTGCTGGTGATGGACACGGAAATGGGCGACGAACTGCGTTCGGTGCATTCGTTGTCCGGCGGCGAGACGTTCCTGGTCTCGCTGGCGTTGGCACTGGGTCTGGCGTCAATGGCGTCGAGCACGCTGAAAATCGAATCGCTGTTTATCGACGAAGGTTTCGGCAGCCTTGATCCGGAATCCTTGCAACTGGCCATGGACGCGCTCGATGGCTTGCAGGCGCAGGGGCGCAAGGTGGCGGTGATTTCCCACGTGCAGGAAATGCACGAACGGATTCCGGTGCAGATTCAGGTGCGGCGTCAGGGCAATGGTTTGAGCACGCTGGAGGTGAAATGAACACGCTGTATTCCTTCCGCCGCTGCCCTTACGCCATGCGTGCGCGAATGGCCCTGCGTTATGCAGGCGTGCCGGTAGAGATTGTCGAAGTCAGCCTCAAGAACAAGCCGGCGGAAATGCTCGTGCTCTCGCCCAAGGGCACCGTGCCGGTGCTGAATGCCGATGGCGTGGTGATCGATGAGAGTCTGCAGATCATGCGCTGGGCGTTGGCGCAGAATGATCCGGATGATTGGTTGCTGGCCGGTGATTCGTTCGCGGCGCTGTGGATGGAGAAACTGATTGAAGGCAATGATCAGATTTTCAAATCGGCTTTGAATCGCTACAAGTACGCCGAGCGTTACCCTGAGCAGCCGATGGAAGCTTATCGGGCTGAAGGTGCGTTATTTCTGCAGAAACTGGATGAGCTGCTTGAAGGACGTGACTACTTGCTGGCCGATCATCCGAGCCTCGCCGACATCGCCCTGCTGCCCTTCGTCCGGCAGTTCGCTCACGTCGATAGGGAGTGGTTCGCGCAGACGCCTTATGCTCGCTTGCAGGCGTGGTTGCAGCGTTTCCTCGAATCCGACCTGTTCACCTCGATCATGAAGAAGTAACCCGATGTAGGAGCTGCCGAAGGCGGCGATCTTCGTCAGGCCAGGGCGTTACACATGCCCAGCGCCATGCAATCCACTTCAAACGGCCCGAGAAGATCCACCGCGACCTTGACCGGTGGATTGCCGGCCATCAGCCCCAGCGTGTTGGCTCGTTCAATGTTGTGCGCGATGTTGTGGTTGGCCTCTATGGCCCGGGCCAAGCCGCCCACCGAGCCCTGGCCAAATCCCAACAGTGAAGCGCCGTTGGTCATCAGCGCGAGGCTGGCGATGACCCAGAGTCTGTAGCCTTTCATGCGCCGCCGACTCCTGCGAGTTCGGCCCTGTCGACCATCGCGCTTTGCGAGCGCAGTTCGAACTGGATGCCGGGGTGGGCGACGTCGATCGGGGCGTCGAAGCTGTGTTCCATCTGTGCGCCGATGCTGACGAACAGCACCACGGCCAGGTACAGACCGATGGCCAGGTAGGCGCCGCGTTTGGCGGAAGTGAGGATTGCGCTGGCCATGGTGTTCTCCGTGGGCAAAGGTTTCGATGGCCACAGAATCAATCAAAAAAGCCGGGGTAACCACTCAGGGTTTGCAATGGTGAACATCAGCCTCGTTGATTATTTAGCCGTTCTATTCCCTCGCTTGAAGAAACCTATAACCAAATGCCACGCACACGTGTAGGAGCTGCCGAAGGCTGCGATCTTTTGATTTTGCTTATGAAAAACAAGATCAAAAGATCGCAGCCTTCGGCAGCTCCTACAGGAGAACGGTGCGCTCAGGCTTGGGTTTTGTGATCCAGCGCGGCGTAGAAGTTGGCGCTTTGTTGCAGGTATTTCTGGGTATAGCTCTGGGTGTGGGATTTTTTGCTGGCGATTTCAACGTTGGCACCGGCTGGCAATACCACGGTGGCAGAAATGGCGGAAGCGGCGATGACGGAGAAGAGATTGAAGTTCATGGCGGTAACCCTCGTGTTCGTTTGCTTGATTTGCCCGGTCGGGCTGTGAAACAAACGTAACGCTCGAGGGTTGCTCGCTTGAAATCTTTTGTAGCATTAGCCGTTATCAGTGCAATTAATACAACGATGCAGGCCCCGTAGACCGGGGCCTGTGGCTTATTGTCGCACCAGGAATTTCAGATCACTTGGCGCGTCCATCGGCAGTTTTTGCACGGTTTTGCCGAGCAGACCGGTCTTGGCATCGCGCTCGACGACGACAATCTGGTTGCTCTTCTGGTTGGCGATCAAGACGAATTTACCGCTCGGATCAAGGGCAAACTCGCGCGGGTGATCACCTTCGACCGAGCGTTTTTGCAGCTCTTTGAGCTGACCGGTCGCCGGATCAATGCCGAACACTACGAGTTGATTGGCCGTGCCGCGATTGCTCACGTAAAGAAACTTGCCGTCAGCCGAGGCATGCAGCGCCGCGCCCGCCTTGTCCGAAGTTGGCTGGCCCGCTGCCAGATCGACCAGTTGCGTCTGCGTCAGCACGCCGTCGTTGTAGTCGAACACCGCAACCTGTGCGCTCATTTCCATGGTCAGCCAGGCGTGTTTGCCGTCGGCGCTGAACAGCAGATGACGCGGGCCACTGCCGGCCGGCAGAGCTACCGAGGCGGTTTTCGCCGGGGTTAGCGGCAAGTGCGGGTTGGCCTTCGGGTCGTATTGATAGATGAACACCTTGTCCGCGCCCAAGTCATTGGAGAACACGTAACGACCGTCCGGCGAGGAAACGGTCGAGTGCACGTGATTCGAGGCCTGGCGCTCCGGATTGACCCGACTGGCCGGGTGCCCGCTCATCTGCACTACCGGTTTAAGTTGGCCGTCGGCATCGACCGGCAACACTGCCAGGGTGCCGCCCGGATCTTCCATCACCGAGTAGTTGCTGACGAACAGGTGTTTGGCATCCGCGCTGAGGCTGGAATGGGTCGGCTCGTTGCCCAGGCTCTGCACTTGATTGATCAGGCTCAGCGCGTGAGTCTTCGGATCGATGGCGAAGCTGCTGACGCGGCCGACCGGGTCAGTCTGGCCCGGGCCGTTTTCGTTGACCACGAACAAGCGCTTCTGGTCTTTCGAGAGGGTCAGCCATGATGGATTTTCGGTCTTGACCACTTGCAGCGGCTTGGCGTCGATCTGGCCGGTGGCGCTGTCGAACTGCATGCGGTAGATGCCCTGGCTGGAACCAGCGGTGTACGAGCCGACCAGCAACTGCAAGGTGTCGGCAGAGGCGCTCGAAAGCCCCATCGCGCCGACGCTGCCGGCCATCAGCAATGGCCAGAAGTTACGCATTTTCATTATTGTCATCCTCATCGTCGCTGCTGCTGACTACGTCGCCGATGCACACCAGACGATGCTCGCCCGTGGTCTTGGTGTCGCTGGCGTAACCGGTGATCAGCCAGCTCTGCAGCGTCTCATCGAACGTCGCTTGCGCGACCTGCGCCGGGGTGAATTCCCAGTGTTTGGCTTCACGGCCATCGATGCATTCGATGTGCAGGTTATCGTCCTCGTCGAGGGCGAATTCGAAGGCGTGCAGGCCATCGATTTCGACCATACCGCAGTGTTCGAGGGCGTTGAGAAGGGTTTGGGCAGTCATGGCAAACAGTCTTTCTAGGGGGGAAAGGGCCAATGATAGCCCAATGTGATCCAGAGGCCCCTGCTGGAACCTCTGTGGGAGCGAGCCTGCTCGCGAAGGCGGTGTGCCAGTTAACAAATAACTGGCAGATAGTCCGCTTTCGCGAGCAGGCTCGCTCCCACAGAGGATTTCCGGTTGGCTTTAGATCGCCTCACGCGATGGCTTGCCATCCACCAAACGCTGAATCCGCAGCGGGTTGGCGTTTTTCAGTGGCTCGGGCAGCAAGCTGTCCGGGTAGTTCTGGAAGCACACCGGGCGCAGGAAGCGATCGATCGCCAGCGTGCCCACCGACGTGCCGCGCGCATCGGACGTCGCCGGGTACGGCCCGCCGTGCACCATCGAATCGCACACTTCGACACCGGTCGGATAACCGTTGAGCAGGATGCGCCCGACCTTCTGTTCCAGCAGTGGCGTCAGTTCAGCGAACTGCTCGAAGTCAGACGGCTCACCGATGATCGTCGCGGTCAGTTGACCGTGCAGGCCATGCAGCGCCGCGCTGAGTTGTGCCTGATCGGCCACTTCCACTATCACCGTGGTCGGGCCGAACACTTCTTCCTGCAGCACTTCATCGCCGTTGATCAACAGGCTGACATCAGCCTTGAACAACTGCGGCTGCGCCTGATTGCCCTGCTGCGGATTACCGGCCAGATGCTCGATGCCGCTGTGCGCGAGGAGTTTTTCCAGGCCTTTGCCATAGCTGCCGAGGGTGCCGGCGTTGAGCATGGTTTGCGCCGGTTGATCACCGATTGCAGCGGCGACTTGTTGGACAAACGCACTGAACTGCGGTGAGCGAATACCGATGACCAGACCCGGATTGGTGCAGAACTGACCGCAACCCTGCACCACCGAAGCGGTGAGGTCACGCGCGACGGTTTCCGAACGCGTAGCGAGCGCCTGAGGCAGGACGATCACCGGGTTGATGCTCGACATCTCGGCGAACACCGGGATCGGTTGCGGACGTGCGGCAGCCATGTCGCACAAGGCGCGACCGCCCTTCAGCGAGCCAGTGAAGCCAACCGCCTGAATCGCCGGATGCTTGACCAGCCATTCGCCGACGCCGCCACCGTAGATCATGTTGAACACGCCGGCGGGCATGGCGGTTTTTTCTGCGGCACGAATGATCGCGTCGGCGACCAGCTCAGCGGTAGCCATGTGGCCGCTATGGGCCTTGAACACCACCGGGCAACCAGCGGCCAGTGCTGCTGCGGTATCGCCACCGGCAGTGGAGAACGCCAGCGGGAAGTTGCTCGCGCCAAACACGGCGACCGGGCCGAGGCCGATGCGGTATTGGCGCAGATCCGGACGTGGCAGCGGCTGGCGATCCGGCAGCGCCAGATCGATGCGCGCGCCGTAGAAATCACCGCGACGCAAGACTTTGGCGAACAGACGCATCTGCCCGCTGGTGCGACCGCGCTCACCCTGAATACGACCGGCCGGCAGCGCGGTTTCGCGGCAGACCACGGCAACGAAATCATCGCCTAGCGCATCCAGCTCATCGGCGACCGCGTCAAGGAACTGCGCGCGACGTTCGGCGCTGAGGCTGCGATACGTTGGGTAAGCCGCAGCGGCGGCTTTGGCGGCGGCGTCGACTTCTTCGGCCGTGGCCTGAATGAAATCGTGCGGCAGGGCCTCGCCAGTGCTGGCGTCGACCGAGTGCAGTTTGACGCTGCCGGCGGCGCTGCGCTGACCGCCGATGTAGTTGTGACCGAGAATCTGAGTCATGGGATCTCCTTAAAGGGTGCCGATGCTGTCCGGTTCAAAAGCCGCTTTGACCGGTGCGATACCGTTGACCAGCGCAGCGCCGAAGTCGGCCTGGCTGATCTCGAACGTGTCGCCCGGTTGGGTGCGGATGCCGTCGGCAAACGACAGGGTCGCAGTGCCGAAAAAGTGAATGTGCACGTCGCCCGGGCGCAGGAACTGACTGTATTTGAAGTGGTGGTATTCGAGGTTCGCCAGGCTGTGGCACATGTTGGCCTCGCCGCTGAGAAACTCGTTCTGCCAGAGCACTTCGCCGTCACGCAGGATTCGGCTGGTGCCGGCAAGGTGTTGAGGCAATTCACCGGTACGAAGTTCCGGGCCATAACTGCAACTGCGCAATTTAGAGTGCGCGAGGTAGAGGTAATTCTTGCGCTCCATGACGTGGTCGGAGAACTCGTTGCCCACCGCGAAACCGAGGCGATACGGCTTGCCGTCGTTGCCGATGACATACAGGCCGGCCATCTCCGGCTCTTCGCCAGCGTCTTCGGCGAACGGCGGCAGCGGGAACGGCTGCCCCGGACGCACGACAATGCTGCCGTCGCCCTTGTAGAACCATTCCGGTTGCACGCCGGCCTGCCCCGCCGCTGGTTTGCCGCCCTCCACGCCCCATTTGAAAATGCGCATGGTGTCGGTCATTGCCGCTTCATCGCCGGCCTGCTGGTGCATCTTGTCCCGGGCCGAGGCACTGCCCAGATGGGTCAGGCCGGTACCGCTGACCAGCATATGGGCCGGGTCCGGGTGATCGAGTGGCGGCAGGATGCGCAGGTCTTTGAGCAACTGCGCGTAGTCGTGGCTGGCACCGAGGCCGAGGCTTTGCACTTGCTGCTCAAGGGAGCTGCCGGCTTCGATCGCGGCCAGGGCCAGATCACGGACACTGCGGGCGTCCTCGACTTCGCGGACCTGACCGTTGTCGACCACGCCGACACGGCGCTCGCCGTTGGGTAATTCGAATTGAACCAGATGCATGATTTTCTCCTGTTCCATCAAAAACGCCGCTATCCCTGTGGGAGCGAGCCTGCTCGCGAAAGCGGTGTATCAGTCACCAACAGTGTTGAATGTGATGGCCTCTTCGCGAGCAGGCTCGCTCCCACAGGGGCCAGTGTTGTCAGTCAAGTGCGGGTCGCGCCACGGGCGCTGGCGGCGAACTGGTCGACGGGCAACACGTGTTTGCGTTCCAGCACGCGATAAACGATGCCGGTCAGAATCAGCCCGAACACCATCACGCCCGAGAGGAAATACAGCCCCGAAGCCAGGTTGCCGGTGTACTCCTTCAATGCGCCGATCACGAACGGCCCGATGTAACCGCCGAGGTTGCCCACCGAGTTGATCAAGGCAATTCCCGCTGCGGCACTCGCGCCGGCAAAGAAGCGCCCTGGCAAAGTCCAGAACACCGCAGTGCACGAGAACAAGGCAAACGCCACCAGACACAGCGCCGCCAGTTGCGCTACCGGCATCGACAGCCAGGCACTGAGGAACAGGCCCAGCGCACCGAGCACATAGAGCACCGCCAAGTGGCCGTAGCGATCATTCAAACGATCGGAGCTGCGCGGAATGATCAGCAGGCCGATGATCCCGAAAATGTACGGCACCGAAGAAACGAACCCGGTAACCAGGTCGCTGCCGCCAAACTGTTTGATCAACGTCGGCAGCCACAGGCCGAGGCCATAAATGCTCAGGGTCACTGGCAGATAGAACAGCGCCAGCAGCAACACGCGTTTGTCTTTCAGTGCATGCAATGGGTTGCCGTGACGGGTCTGACCGTATTCCTGCAAGTCCTTTTTCAGCTCGCCGGTCAGCCAGTCTTTTTCCGCCTGATCCATCCACTTTACTTGCTGCGGGCCGTCCGGCAGCCACCGCAGGACCGGCCATGTCAGCAGGATCGCCGGGGTGCCAATGACGATGAACAGCCACTGCCAGCCGTGCAGACCAAGGATGCCGTCCATGCCCAGCAAACCGCCGGACACGGGACCGGTGATCATCATTGCGATCGGTTGCGACAGGATGAACAGGCCAAGGATCTTGCCGCGATGGCGCACCGGGAACCACTGGGTGATGTAGTACAGCACGCCGGGGAAGAAGCCCGCCTCGGCCGCGCCGAGCAGAAAGCGCATCACATAGAAGCTGTGCGGCCCTTGCACGAAGGCCATGCCGATGGTGATCGCGCCCCAGGTGATCATGATCCGCGCGAACCAGCGCCGCGCGCCGAAGCGTTCGAGCATCAGGTTGCTGGGGATTTCCAGAAGAAAGTAACCGATGAAAAACAGCCCGGCACCGAGGCCGTAGGCGGCGTCGCCGATGCCAATGTCGGCGCCCATGTGCAGCTTGGCGAAGCCGACGGCGGAGCGATCCACATAGGCGATCAGGTACAGCAGGATCAGGAAGGGAATCAGTTTCAGTGTGATGCGCCGGACAAGCCGCAATTCCTGGCTCATGAGATCGGTCTCCGATTGTTGTTTTTATAGAACCTCGGGGGACGCCTCTCGCCAAAACAGCCAGGGCCATCCCTCCGTCGAAAACGACTATATAGTAATACTAATTACCCAACAACACTTCCAAAGCGCGGATTTTGAGCTTAGATTAAGCGTCAGCTCGCAAACAATAGTCTTACAATAAGAGAATCGATCATGTCTGATAAGAAACCCACCCTGCGCTCCGCCCAATGGTTTGGCACGGCCGACAAGAACGGCTTCATGTACCGCAGCTGGATGAAGAATCAGGGCATCGCCGACCACCAGTTCCACGGCAAGCCGATCATCGGCATCTGTAACACCTGGTCGGAACTGACTCCGTGCAACGCGCACTTCCGCCAGATCGCGGAGCACGTCAAACGCGGGGTGATCGAGGCCGGTGGTTTTCCGGTGGAATTCCCGGTGTTCTCCAACGGCGAATCGAACCTGCGCCCGACCGCCATGCTCACCCGCAACCTCGCGAGCATGGACGTTGAAGAAGCGATTCGCGGTAACCCGATCGACGGCGTAGTGCTGCTCACCGGTTGCGACAAAACCACTCCGGCACTGTTGATGGGCGCGGCCAGTTGCGACGTGCCGGCCATCGTCGTCACCGGCGGGCCAATGCTCAACGGCAAGCACAAGGGCAAGGACATCGGCTCGGGCACCGTGGTCTGGCAGCTCAGCGAACAGGTCAAGGCCGGCACCATCACCATCGATGACTTCCTCGCAGCCGAGGGCGGCATGTCGCGTTCGGCGGGCACCTGCAACACCATGGGCACCGCGTCGACCATGGCGTGCATGGCTGAAGCGCTGGGCACTTCGCTGCCGCACAACGCGGCGATTCCGGCCGTCGATGCGCGCCGTTATGTGCTGGCGCACATGTCCGGCATGCGTGCGGTGGAGATGGTGCGTGAAGACCTGAAACTGTCGAAGATCCTCACCAAGGAAGCCTTCGAAAACGCCATCCGTGTTAACGCCGCCATCGGTGGTTCGACCAACGCCGTGATCCACTTGAAAGCCATCGCCGGGCGCATCGGCGTCGAGCTCGATCTGGACGACTGGACCCGCATCGGTCGCGGCATGCCGACCATCGTCGACCTGCAACCGTCCGGGCGTTTCCTGATGGAAGAGTTCTACTACGCCGGTGGTTTGCCAGCGGTACTGCGCCGCCTCGGTGAGGCCAATCTGATCCCCAACCCGAACGCACTGACCGTCAATGGCAAGTCCATCGGCGAGAACACCAAGGACGCGCCGATCTACGGCGAAGACCAAGTGATCCGCACCCTCGACAATCCGATTCGCGCCGACGGCGGCATCTGCGTGTTGCGCGGCAATCTGGCGCCGCTGGGTGCGGTGCTCAAGCCCTCCGCCGCCACTGCTGAACTGATGCAGCATCGCGGCCGCGCCGTGGTGTTCGAGAACTTCGACATGTACAAGGCGCGGATCAACGATCCGGAGCTGGACGTCGATAAGGATTCGATTCTGGTGATGAAGAACTGCGGGCCGAAGGGTTATCCGGGCATGGCCGAAGTCGGCAACATGGGCTTGCCGGCCAAGCTGTTGGCAGAAGGCGTGACCGACATGGTGCGTATTTCTGACGCACGCATGAGCGGCACCGCGTATGGCACGGTGGTTCTGCACGTCGCCCCGGAAGCGGCAGCGGGCGGACCATTGGCGGCGGTGCAGGAAGGCGACTGGATCGAACTCGATTGCGCCAGTGGCCGTCTGCATTTGGACATTCCCGACGCTGAACTGGCCGCGCGCATGGCCGATCTGCAAGCCCCGCAGCAATTGCTGGTGGGCGGTTATCGTCAGCTGTACATCGACCACGTGCTGCAGGCGGATCAGGGTTGCGACTTTGACTTCCTGGTGGGCTGCCGAGGTGCCGAGGTTCCGCGTCACTCTCACTAACAGCGCAATTCCCCTGTGGGAGCGAGCCTGGTCGCGAAGAGGGAGTGTCAGTCGACATCTATTTGACTGATATGCCGCCTTCGCGAGCAGGCTCGCTCCCACAGTTGCTTTTGCGTATCGCCTCAAATCTGTGCCGTGCCTGCTATGATGCGCGGCATCTCCATCGCTCAGGATCGCGCCACTCCCCATGGATTACCGCAAACCTTCCGACCGTAAAAGCATGCACTCGCGCATCGTCCAGGAACTGGGCATGCAGATCGTCTCCGGACGCTTTTTGCCCGACGACAAACTGCCCGCCGAAGCCCTGCTGTGCGAGGAGTACGCGGTCAGTCGACCGGTGTTGCGCGAAGCGACTCGAGTGCTGGTGGCCAAGGGGCTGGTGTATTCCAAACCGCGCGTGGGCACAGTCGTCAAGGCGCGCCGCGAATGGCACATGCTCGACCCGGACGTGCTGCACTGGCTGATGCAAAGCAGCCCGCAGAATGAATTTTTCAACGTCCTGACCAGTGTGCGCAGCATCATCGAACCGGCCGCCGCCGCCCTCGCCGCTCAGCATGCAACCGATGCCGACATCGCCGCGATCAACGAAGCCTACCAACGCATGGAAGCCGCGCCGACCCCGGAAGCGCTGTTGCAGCCGGACCTGGACTTCCACAGCCGCATCGCCGATGCCACGCACAATGACCTGCTGGCGAACCTGTGCAACATGTTGGCGGTAGCGATCGCCGAGGCGTTGAAGCATTCCAATCAACGGCCGAATCTGCATGAACTGGCGTTGCCCAGGCATAAGGCGATTCTGACGGCGATTGAAAATCGGGATGCCTTGGGGGCCCGGCATGCGACGCTGGTGCAGCTGGATGATGCGCGCAGTGCGTTGAGTGTGGTGCTGGGTGCTGAGCTCACTTAGCGCTGAGATCGCCCTGTGGGAGCGAGCCTGCTCGCGAAAGCGGTCTGCCTGTGACATGTGTGCTGTCTGACACTCTGCCTTCGCGAGCAGGCTCGCTCCCACAGGAAATCGGCGCAAGGTTCAAAAATAACAAAGCCGCAACCCCTCAAGGTTGCGGCTTTGTCGTTTCAGCCTGTCAGATCAATGGGCAAACAACGAGTTACCCTTCTGCCCCGCCAGCTTCTCAGGCTTGATAAGGAACTTCGCCAGCGCTGGCAGCAGCCACAGCGCACCGAACATGTTCCACAGCAGCATGAAGGTCAGCATCAGGCCCATGTCGGCCTGGAACTTGATCGCCGAGAAGATCCAGGTGCACACGCCGATCGCCAGGCACAGGCCGGTGAACAGCACCGCTTTACCGGTGGACTTCAGCGTCTGGTAATAGGCTTCCTGCAACGGCAGCCCGGCACGCAGGAAACTTTCCAGGCGGCTATAGATGTAGATGCCGTAATCCACACCAATCCCCACGCCCAGCGCCACCACCGGCAGCGTCGCGACTTTCACACCGATGCCCATGAACGCCATCAGAGCGTTGCCGAGCACCGAGGTCAGCACCAGCGGCAGGACGATGCACAGCGTCGCCGCCCACGAACGGAAGGTGATCATGCACATCACCGCCACGCAGATGTACACCAGAATCAGGATGGTCAGCTCAGCCTGTTTGATAACTTCGTTGGTGGCCGCTTCGATCCCGGCGTTACCGGCAGCGAGGATGAATTCCAGGCCGTCCTTGTTGTTTTCCTTGGCGAACTCCTGCACCGCGTTGACCGCACGATCGAGGGTCTCAGCTTTGTGATCGTTGAGGAACACCAGCACTGGCGCCAGCGAGCAGCTGTTGTTGTACAGGCCATCGGCGCGGGCGATTGAGTTGTTCAGTACGTCGGGGTTGCGCGACAGGGTTTCCCATTTCAGGTTGCCCTCGTTCATGCCCTTGATCATCTGCTTGGACACGGTCACCAGCGAGATCGCCGACTGCACGCCCTCGGTGTTCTGCATTTTCCACATCAGCTGATCGATCGGCGCCATGGCTTCGTAGCGCGAGCACCCTTCGGCCTTGGTCTTGACCATCACCACCAGAACGTCGGAACTGGTCGAGTAATTGCTGATGATGAAGTTGTTGTCCTTGTTGTAGCGCGAGTCCGGACGCAGTTCCGGCGCGCCCTGGTCGAGGTCGCCGATCTTCAGGTTCTGGCTGTACCAGAGCCCGCCACCGAAGGCGATCAGAGCCAGGGCTACTGAAATCGGTGCGACTTTCGGGCTGGCGAAGTTCGACAGCAGACGCCAGAACGGATGTTCGCGGTTGGCGTCCTTCTTGCTCTTGGCAATCGCGCGCTTGCTGATGCCGACATAGGAAATCGCCACCGGCAGCAGAATCAGGTTGGTGAACACGATCACCGCAACGCCGATTGACGCGCCGATAGCCAGTTCACGGATCACCCCGATGTCGATGATCAGCAGGGTAATGAAGCCCACCGCATCGGCCAGAATCGCGATCATCCCCGGCAGGAACAACTGGCGGAAGGTGCGCCGTGCAGCGGTCAGCGCGTTATCGGCCTCGCTGGATTGCAGGGCGATACCGTTGATCTTCTGCACGCCGTGGGAAATACCGATGGCGAAAATCAGGAACGGCACCAGCATCGAATACGGGTCGAGCCCGAAGCCGAAAAAGTGCATCAACCCGAGCTGCCAGACCACTGCCACCAGCGTCGTGCTCAACACCGCAATGGTGCTGCGCAGGCAGTTGGTAAACCACAGCAGCAGAATCAGGGTGATGACGAAGGCGACACCGAAGAACAGCACCACCATCACCAGACCATCGATCAAGTCGCCGACCTTCTTGGCGAAACCGACGATGTGGATCTTGATATTGGGGTTCTGCGCTTCGAATTTGTTGCGGATCTTGTCTTCGAGCTCATGGGAGAACTGGCGATAGTCCAGCGCGAGCAACTTGCCTTGGTCCTGCGGGTCCGGATAGGCCTCCAGCAGTGGGATGTCGACGATGCTCGACTTGAAGTCGTTGGCCACCAGACGCCCGACCTGGCCGGACTTGAGCACGTTGTTGCGCAGCAGATCGAGGCTGTCCTGCGAGCCGTTGTAGCTCTGCGGAATCACTTCGCCGCCAGCGAACCCCTCTTCGGTCACTTCGGTCCAGCGTACGCTCGGGCTCCACAGCGATTTGAGGCCGGAACGATCGACGCCGGAAATGTAGAACACTTCGTCGTTGATCTGGCGCAGGGTCTCCATGTACTCCTTGGAGAAGATGTCGCCGTCGGTGGCTTCCACCGAAATACGCACGGTGTTGCCCAGGTTCGCCAGATCGTTGCGGTGCTCCATCATCTTTTCGATGAAGGGATGCTGCAGCGGGATCATTTTTTCAAAACTGGTCGACGGCCGGATCAGCGTGGCCTGCCAGAACAGGAAAATGCTCACCACCAGGCAGATCAGAATCACGGCCGGGCGGTTGTTGAAGATCAGGCGCTCGAGAACCGTCGCCTTTTCCTGCTGAGGAGTGATCAAGGAAGTCATAGCCCCGCCTTATTGTTATTGGTCTCGGCACCGTTTGGCTGGGTGATGTGCAAACCACCCTGCCCGGTCAGAATCAGGTTGCCGTTGCCGGCGGCGGTGACCGACGACAGCGAAATGCGATCCGGGCGGTTGAACACGCTGAAGGTTTCGCCGTTATCGCTGCTGCTGATCACCGAACCGCCGTTGCCGACGATGACGATCGAGCCGTCTTCCAGCAGCGTGCCGCCAGACAGGCCGAACTCCAGCGCACCACGTGCGGCTTTGAGTTCGACCTGCTCCCAGTTGCTGCCGAAATCGGTGGAGCGATAAAGGTTGCCGCGCAAGCCGTACGCCAGCAGGGTCTGCGGCTGCGCCGTGCCGATCACGCCGAACAGCGAACCTTCGTACGGGCCTTCAAGCTTTTCCCAGGTCTGGCCGTCATCGGCGGAGCGGAACATGCTGCCGGACTCGCCGACGATGAACAGCCCGGCGTCTTTCACATAGGCGATGGCGTTGAGGTGGAACTGGTCTTCGTTGTCGAGGCGATCGCTGACGTCTTCCCAGTGCTTGCCGCCGTCGGCGGTTTCCAGCAGCGTGCCGTAGGCGCCCACGGCAAAGCCGCTGCTGGCGTCCTTGAACCAGACGTCGAGCAGCGGCGATTCGCGTGCAAGGTCTTCGAATTGCTTGGTCCAGGTCAGACCGCCGTCTGCACTGGCGAGAATCTGCGCGTCGTGGCCCACGGCCCAACCGTTTTTGTCGTCGACGAAATACACGGCTGTGAGCAGTTGCCGCGTCGGCACCTTGGCCTGGGTCCAGGTCTTGCCCTGGTCATCGGAATAGACGATGTGCCCGCGATCGCCGACCGCGACCAGACGCGCGCCAGCATGGACGACATCGAGAATCAGGCTTTTCGCGGCCTTGGCCGATTCGGTGGCATAGACCACGTCAGCCGGGGCCTCGGCGGCAATCACGGGTGCCGATAACGTGGCAAAGCCCAGCAGCGAGAGTGCTGTGGCCAGCAACGCGGTGTTGCGTAACGCCGGCGGGCGGCAACGACTCATAGACCTTCCCCTATTTATTATTGTTGGGCCATCGGGCCTTCAAGGGCGCCGCAAGGGTGCTCGGCTAGTGGCAGATCAGAAGCATAGTCCTGAAACCCGCAATCCAGAGCCCCTTCGGAAGCTGGCTCATCCTATCGGGCTTTGCAAATGTCTGACAATCGGCGCCACGTTATCTTTTGTTAACCGGCATCAGCCTCGCTTGGCCTGCGGTTTCCATTGTGGGAGGGGGCTTGCTCCCGAATGCGATGTGTCAGCCACCAGAGACGTTGCCTGATACACCGCTTTCGGGAGCAAGCCCCCTCCCACAGGGTTTCAGGCTGTCTGGAAGATTGGCAGTAGCAGGTGAATGCGCAGCCATTCGTAGGATGGATGACGCAATTGTTGCGGAGGGGACTTGCAGGATTGGTATTATGGTATACCATCAGACGCACAGACACTCTCAATCCCCCAACGGAGCAGCTCATGAGTTTCGAAATTCGCAAGATCGTCAGCTATGTCGAAGAAACCTTCATCGAAGGCGGCAAGGCTACTGACAAGCCGGTGACCATGGTCGGCCTCGCCGTGGTGATGAAGAACCCGTGGGTGGGCAACGGTTTTGTCGAAGACCTCAAGCCGCAGATCCGCGCCAACTGCTCCGACCTCGGCGCAATGATGGTCGAGCGTCTGGTCGGCATCATCGGCGGTGCCGAGAAGATCGAGGCCTACGGCAAAGCGGCGGTCGTCGGCGCTGACGGCGAGATCGAGCACGCGTCGGCGGTGATCCACACCCTGCGCTTCGGCAACCACTACCGCGAAGCGGTGAAAGCCAAGAGCTACCTGAGCTTCACCAACAAGCGCGGCGGTCCGGGTACTTCGATTCAAATTCCGATGATGCACAAGGACGACGAAGGCCTGCGTTCGCACTACATCACCCTGGAAATGCAGATCGAAGACGCGCCGCGTGCCGACGAAATCGTGGTCGTGCTCGGTTGCGCCGACGGTGGCCGCCTGCACCCGCGCATCGGCAACCGCTACATCGATCTGGAAGAACTGGCTGCCGAAAAAGCCCAGTAATCACAATAAAAAGGCATTGCAGGAGCGCTCCATGATTCGGCTCACCGCTGAACTCACCCCGGCTGGCACCAGTTACCTGGCGACCGGCCAAGGCCAGCCCGTGGTTTTGATCCACGGCGTGGGCCTGAACAAAGAAATGTGGGGCGGGCAGATTGTCGGCCTCGCCAGCCAGTACCAGGTAATCGCCTACGACATGCTCGGCCACGGCGCCAGCCCGCGCCCGGCCAGCGGCACCGACCTGCTCGGTTACGCTGATCAGTTGCTCGAGTTGCTCGATCACTTGAACGTGCCGCAGGCGGCGGTGATCGGTTTCTCCATGGGCGGTCTGGTCGCGCGGGCCTTCGCCCTGCATTACCCGGAGCGCCTGCAAAGCCTGGTGGTGCTGAACAGCGTGTTCAACCGCAGCGAAGAACAGCGTGCCGGTGTCATCGCGCGCACTGCGCAGGCTGCCGAACATGGCCCGGACGCCAACGCCGAAGCCGCCCTGTCACGCTGGTTCAGCCGTGAATATCAGGCGGCCAACCCGGCGCAGATCGCCGCGTTGCGCCAGACCCTGGCCAACAATGATCCGCAAGGCTACCTGACCACCTATGAATTGTTCGCCACCCAGGACATGTACCGCGCCGACGACCTGAGCAGCATTCAGGCGCCGACGCTGATCGCCACCGGCGAACTCGACCCCGGCTCGACGCCGGAAATGGCCGAGCAACTGGCCCGGCGCATCCCCGGTGCGAAGGTTGCCGTGCTGCCCGAGCAACGGCATATGATGCCGGTAGAGTCGCCGCGTCTGGTCAACCAGATGCTGCTGGAATTTCTCCAATTCGCACACTCCCGACAAAACCATATAAAGGGGATCGTTGCATGACACTCGCACGCTTCCAGATGTGCATCGGCGGAGACTGGGTCGACGCCCTCTCCGGCAAGACCTTCGAAAGCCTCAACCCGGCCTCCGCGCAAGCCTGGGCGCAATTGCCCGACGCCGATGAAGCGGACGTCGAACGCGCCGTGCAAGCAGCGCAAACGGCCTTCGACAGCCCGGCGTGGCGGGGTCTGACCGCCACCGCGCGGGGGAAATTGCTGCGTCGCCTCGGCGATCTGATCGCAGAAAACAAGGAACACCTGGCGCAGCTGGAAAGCCGCGACAACGGCAAGCTGATCCGCGAAACCCGTGGCCAGGTCAGCTATCTGCCGGAGTTCTTCCACTACACCGCAGGCCTGGCCGACAAACTGGAAGGCGGCACCCTGCCGCTGGACAAGCCCGACCTGTTTGCCTACACCGTGCACGAAGCCATGGGTGTGGTTGCCGCGATCATTCCGTGGAACAGCCCGCTGTACCTGACCGCGATCAAACTGGCCCCGGCCCTGGCCGCCGGCAACACGATTGTGATCAAGCCGTCCGAGCACGCCTCGGCGACCATTCTCGAGCTGGCACGCCTGGCCCTCGAAGCCGGGATACCGCCGGGCGTGGTCAACGTCGTCACCGGCTACGGCCCGAGCACTGGCGCCGCCCTCACCCGTCATCCGCTGATCCGCAAGATCGCCTTCACCGGCGGCGCGGCCACGGCACGGCATGTGGTGCGCAGCAGCGCCGAGAACTTCGCCAAGCTGTCGCTGGAGCTGGGCGGCAAGTCGCCGAACATCATTTTTGCCGACGCCGATCTCGACAGCGCGATCAACGGCGCGATTGCCGGAATCTACGCGGCGTCCGGGCAGAGCTGCGTGTCCGGTTCGCGCTTGTTGGTGCAGGACGAAATCTACGACGAGTTCGTCAATCGCCTGGTCGAGCGCGCCCAGCGCATCCGCATCGGCAACCCGCAGGAAGACCACAGTGAAATGGGGCCGATGGCCACCGCGCAGCAACTGGCGGTGGTCGAAGGTCTGGTCGCCGATGCCATCGCCGAGGGCGCGCGGTTGCGCACCGGTGGCAAGCGTCCGGCGGATCTCGGCGAAGGCTGGTTCTACGAGCCGACGCTGTTCGAGTGCGACCGCAATTCGATGAAGATCATGCAGGAAGAAGTCTTCGGCCCGGTGGCTTCGGTGATTCGTTTCAAAGACGAAGCCGAAGCGCTAGCGATCGCCAACGACTCGCAGTTCGGCCTCGCTGCCGGCATCTGGACCCGCGACCTCGGTCGCGCCCATCGTCTGGCGCGTGATGTGCGCTCGGGGATTATCTGGGTCAACACTTACCGCGCAGTGTCGGCGATGGCGCCGATCGGCGGCTTCAAGAACAGTGGCTATGGACGCGAAAGCGGCATCGACTCGGTGCTGGCCTACACCGAACTGAAAACGGTGTGGATCAACCTCTCCCAGGCGCCAATGCCTGATCCGTTTGTGATGCGCTAGGAGTCCTGCGAAATGATCGAACCCGGCATTTACAAAGACGTCATGAGCTCGTTTCCGTCCGGCGTCACGGTGGTTACCACCCTCGACCCGGATGGCGGCATCGTCGGTATCACCGCCAGCGCGTTCAGCGCGCTGTCGATCGACCCGGCGCTGGTGCTGTTCTGCCCCAACTACGCGTCCGACACCTACCCGGTCCTGCGCGACAGCAAGAAATTCGCCATCCACTTGCTCTCCGCCGAGCAGACCGCCGAAGCCTACGCGTTCGCCGGCAAGGGCAAGGAAAAGGCCAAGGGTATCGAGTGGCACCTGAGCGATCTGGGCAACCCGATTCTGGCCAAGGCCACGGCGATCATCGAGTGCGAATTGTGGCGTGAATACGACGGTGGCGATCACGCGATCATAGTCGGCGCAGTGAAGAACCTGATCCTGCCCGAGCAGCCGGTGACGCCGATGATTTACCACAAGGGCAAGTTGGGCGCGTTGCCGCCGCTTACCTGAGAGCAATGCAAAACCTGTGGGAGCGGGCTTGCTCGCGAATGCGGTAGATCATGCAACATGGATGTCGACTGACACGACGCTTTCGCGAGCAAGCCCGCTCCCACAGAGGAATTGTGGTGATTGGAGGAATGATGAGTAACGAAAAGTACGAAAAAGGCCTGCAGATCCGCACGCAGGTATTGGGCGAAGCCTACGTGCAGCGCTCGATAGAGAACGCCGACGATTTCACCCGGCCGCTGCAGGAAATGGTCACCGAATACTGCTGGGGCCATGTCTGGGGCCGTGAGGGTCTGTCGCTCAAAGAGCGCAGCATGATCAACCTGGCGATGATCTCGGCGCTCAACCGCCCGCATGAACTCAAGCTGCATGTGCGTGGCGCCTTGCGTAACGGCCTGAGTCGTGAGCAAATACGCGAAATTCTGCTTCAGGTCGGCATTTATTGCGGCGTTCCGGCGGCCGTGGACAGTTTCCGGCTGGCCCGTGAAGCCTTTGCCGAAGCCGACGCCGAGGCCTCCAGTTAACCCTCGGCTGTTTTGATGCCCGTCTGGCATGGACAGCCAAGCTCAAGAGCGGACCCCATGAAACGCCAGCCACTCGACGACAGCTTCAAGGTCAATCGCAACCCCGTTACCCTGCGCGAAATCGTGCTGGACAAACTGCGTAGCGCGATCATGAATTTCCAGCTCATGCCAGGCGATCGCCTGGTCGAACGCGACCTTTGTGATCGCCTCGGTGTCAGCCGCACTTCGGTGCGCGAAGCCTTGCGTCACCTTGAATCCGAAGGCCTGGTGGAATTCGCCGACGCCAAAGGCCCGCGCGTAGCCATCATCACCCTCGACGACGCTGTCGATATCTACGAATTGCGTTGCGTACTCGAAGGCCTGATCGTCCAGCTGTTCACCCTGCGCGCCAAGGCCAAGGACATCAAAGCCCTGGAAAAAGCCCTCGACGACAACCGCAAGGCGTTGAAGGACGGCGAGCTGCAACAGGTGATCGACTCGGTGCAGGGCTTCTACGACGTGCTGCTCGAAGGCTCGGGCAACCATGTCGCCGCCACCCAATTGCGCCAGTTGCAGGCACGCATCAGCTATCTGCGCGCGACCTCGGTCTCCCAGGAAAACCGACGCGGCGCGAGTAATCACGAGATGGAAAAAATGGTCGAGGCGATCAAGAGCGGTGATCCGCTGGCGGCGCATCAGGCGTGTGTCGATCACGTCCGCGCGGCCGCTGCCGTGGCCCTCGACTACCTCAAGCGCAAACAGGAAGAAACCGGCGTCGCCGTCAAAGGCACCCCGGCGATCACCCTGCCGATCGCGCTGAAAGAACCTCGCATAGGTCAATGACATGTTCAGCCCGAGCTTTTGCCCGAAATGCGGTGGCCCTGACCTTGGTCAGCAGACGCCGCCGGGTGATACGCACGAGCGCCTGATGTGCCGCGGCTGCGGCTATATCCACTACGTCAATCCGAAGATCATTGCCGGCTGCATCATCGAGCAGGACGGCAAATACCTCCTGTGCCAACGGGCAATCCCACCACGCCCGGGCACCTGGACGCTGCCGGCCGGCTTCATGGAAAGCGGCGAAACCACCGAGCAGGCGGCGCTTCGCGAAGTCTGGGAAGAAAGCGGCGTGCGCGCGGAAATCGTCTCGCCGTATTCGATCTTCAGCGTGCCAAAGATCAGCGAGGTCTACATCATCTTCCGCGCCATCGCCCTGGAAATCACCGGGCAGTACGGGCCGGAGACCATGGACTACAAGTTCTTCGCCCCTGAAGAGATTCCGTGGGAGCAGATCTACTACCCGGCGATCCGGCAGATTCTCGAGCGCTATATCGAAGAGCGCCAGGCCGGGGTTTACGGGATTTACATGGGTAATGATGACAGCGGCAAGATCCACTTCATGCGCTGATTTCCATCATTGCACTACCCTTGTAGGAGCTGCCGAAGGCTGCGATCTTTTGAATTTGACTTTAAAAGCAAAATCAAAAGATCGCAGCCTTCGGCAGCTCCTACATGGGGCTAGCGGTGTTTCCTAGTTCGGGGCGATGCCTTCTACGATGATGATCTCCGCCCTCGCCCAATCTTCGCGGTAGCTCTTCGCCTCCTGATACGCCGCCGAGCGGTAGCACGCCACGGCCTGTTCGTAGCTCTCGAACTCGATGATCACGGTGCGCTGTGGCGTCTCCCGCCCTTCCAGCGCTTCGCTGCGCCCGCCTCTGGCGACAAACCTGCCGCCGAATGCGGCAATCGCCTGCGGGGTGCGCTGGGTGTATTGGCTGTAGTGCTCGGCATCAGCTATATCCACATGTGCAATCCAGTACGCCTTCATAGTGACCTCTTTGTTGATTTTGTATTATGGTATACCAATATATTTCCAACGAACCCTGAGAGTCCAGCATGGCCTTCAACAGCATCGAAGAAATCATCGAAGATTATCGCCTCGGCAAAATGGTCCTGCTGGTCGATGACGAAGACCGCGAGAACGAAGGCGACCTGCTGCTGGCCGCCGATCGCTGCACACCGGAGGCTATCAGCTTCATGGCCCGCGAGGCACGCGGGCTGATCTGCCTGACCCTGACCGACGAACATTGCCAGCGTCTGGGCCTGGAGCAAATGGTACCCGCCAACGGCAGCGTGTTCAGCACTGCATTTACCGTGTCGATCGAAGCGGCGGTTGGTGTGACCACCGGCATTTCCGCAGCAGATCGCGCGTGCACCGTTGCCGCCGCCGTCGCGCCGAATGCCCGCGCCGAAGATCTGGTGCAGCCAGGCCACATCTTCCCGTTGCGCGCCAAGGAAGGTGGCGTGCTGACCCGCGCCGGGCACACCGAGGCCGGCTGCGACCTGGCGCGTCTGGCCGGTTTCACCCCCGCCTCGGTGATCGTCGAAGTGATGAATGACGATGGCACCATGGCCCGCCGCCCGGATCTGGAGCAGTTCGCGCGCAAGCACGGGATCAAGATCGGCACCATCGCCGACCTGATCCACTATCGCCTGAGCACCGAGCACACCATCGAACGCATCGGTGAACGTGAGCTGCCTACAGTGCATGGCACGTTCCGTTTGATCACTTTCGAGGATCGCATCGAAGGCGGCGTGCACATGGCGATGGTCATGGGCGACTTGCGCCGTGAAGAGCCGACACTGGTGCGCGTGCACGTGATCGATCCGCTGCGCGATCTGGTCGGCGCCGAGTACAGCGGGCCGACGAACTGGACGCTGTGGGCGGCGCTGCAACGGGTCGCGGCGGAGGGCCATGGGGTTGTGGTGGTGCTGGCCAATCATGAATCGTCGCAGGCGTTGCTCGAGCGCGTGCCGCAACTGACCCAGCCGCCACGGCAGTTCAGCCGTTCGCAGTCGCGGATTTATTCCGAGGTCGGGACTGGGGCGCAGATTCTGCAGAACCTGGGGGTGGGCAAGCTGCGCCATCTTGGCCCGCCGCTGAAATATGCCGGCCTGACCGGGTATGACCTTGAGGTGGTTGAAAGCATTCCCTTCAGCGAATAACCCACTTGAAACAACATTCTCTGTGGGAGGGGGCTTGCTCCCGAAGGCGTCCTGTCAGCTGACATCAGTGTTGATTGACCCGACGCATTCGCGAGCAAGCCCGCTCCCACAAGGGATCCGCGCTTCAAACCAAATTCTGTCGAACGACAAAAAGCTTATCCGCCAGATAACCGGTAAGGCAAAGTGCTTGCACAAAGTTTGGAATACCATAATATGATATTCCATAGACCGGACACTCCAAAGAAGCACCCGGCTACTGCTCCCGACAGGCGGGCAACAACGCAAGGCCCGCTCAAAAACACAACAATGAGGGCGTGAACATGGTGTTGAACAAAGCTGCAACCGCGATCTTTTTCGCGGGACTGCTCAGCGTTACCGGCCAGGCTGCAATGGCTGCCGAAAGCGTGAATTTTGTCAGCTGGGGCGGTAGCACCCAGGATGCGCAGAAACAGGCCTGGGCCGATCCGTTCAGCAAGGCCAGCGGCATCACCGTCGTTCAGGACGGGCCGACCGACTACGGCAAACTCAAGGCAATGGTCGAGAGCGGCAACGTGCAGTGGGACGTGGTCGATGTCGAAGCCGATTTCGCCCTGCGCGCCGCCGCCGAAGGCCTGCTCGAACCCCTCGACTTCAAAGTGATCCAGCGCGACAAGATCGATCCGCGCTTCGTCAACGATCACGGCGTCGGTTCGTTCTTCTTCTCCTTTGTTCTCGGTTACAACGAAGGCAAGCTCGGCGCCAACAAGCCGCAGGACTGGAGCGCGCTGTTCGATACCAAGACCTACCCCGGCAAACGCGCCCTGTACAAATGGCCAAGCCCAGGCGTGCTCGAACTGGCGCTGCTGGCCGACGGCGTTGCGGCTGACAAGCTCTACCCGCTGGACCTGGATCGCGCCTTCAAGAAACTCGACACCATCAAGAAAGACATCGTCTGGTGGGGCGGCGGCGCGCAGTCGCAGCAACTGCTGGCGTCCGGCGAAGCGAGCATGGGCCAGTTCTGGAACGGTCGCGTGCACGCCTTGCAGGAAGACGGCGCACCGGTGGGCGTGAGCTGGAAGCAGAACCTGGTCATGGCCGACATTCTGGTCATCCCCAAAGGCTCGAAAAACAAAGACGCAGCGATGAAGTTCCTGGCCAATGCGAGCAGCGCCAAAGGCCAGGCCGACTTCTCCAATCTGACCGCCTACGCCCCGGTCAACCTCGACAGCGTGGAGCGTCTGGATTCGACGCTGGCCCCCAACCTGCCGACGGCTTACGCCAAGGATCAGATCACCCTTGATTTCGCTTACTGGGCCAAAAACGGTCCGGCTATCGCGACACGGTGGAACGAATGGCTGGTCAAATGAAAATCGCGGCCACTGCGCCTCGTCCTTCCACTGCCACCGGGAGCGCCGCCGGCGCTGCCGGTTCGTCCCTCAAGCAACGCTGGCGCGGCGCCGGCAACCTCGCTCCGGCGCTGCTGTTCCTCGGCCTGTTTTTTCTCGCGCCGTTGATTGGCCTGCTGCTGCGCGGTGTGCTGGAACCTGTGCCTGGCCTTGGCAACTACGAACAACTGTTCGCCAACTCGGCGTATGCCCGAGTGCTGCTCAACACCTTTTCGGTGGCCGGGCTGGTAACACTGTTCAGTCTGCTGCTGGGTTTTCCGCTGGCCTGGGCGATCACCCTGGTGCCGCGCGGCTGGGGCCGCTGGATCCTCAACATCGTGCTGCTGTCGATGTGGACCAGCCTGCTCGCCCGCACCTATTCGTGGCTGGTGTTGCTGCAAGCCTCGGGCGTGATCAACAAGGCGCTGATGGCCATGGGCATCATCGATCAGCCGCTGGAAATGGTGCACAACCTCACCGGCGTGGTGATCGGCATGAGTTACATCATGATCCCGTTCATCGTGCTGCCGTTGCAGGCGACCATGCAGGCCATCGACCCGATGATTCTGCAGGCCGGCTCGATCTGCGGTGCCAGTCCGTGGACCAACTTCTTCCGGGTGTTCCTGCCGCTGTGCCGGCCGGGTCTGGCCTCCGGTGGTTTGATGGTGTTCGTGATGTCGCTCGGTTACTACGTCACCCCGGCGCTGCTCGGCGGGGCGCAGAACATGATGCTGCCGGAGTTCATCATTCAGCAGGTGCAATCGTTCCTCAACTGGGGCCTGGCCAGTGCCGGCGCCGCGTTGCTGATCGCCATCACTCTGGTGCTGTTCTACTTCTACCTGAAGCTTCAACCGGAATCCCCGGTTGGCGCCAGCAACGCGAGGTAAGCCGACATGCTCCTGACCCCCAATGCCATGAGCCGGCGCATGCGTTTCGGCCTCTACGCCACCACCGGGCTGATCGGTCTGTTCCTGTTGTTGCCGATCGTGTTCATCGTCCTGCTGTCGTTCGGTTCCTCGCAGTGGCTGGTGTTCCCGCCGCCGGGGTGGACGCTGAAATGGTACGGCCAGTTCTTCTCCAATCCCGACTGGATGAACGCCGCTGCCGCCAGCCTGAAAGTTGCCGTGCTGACCACGATCTGCGCCGTGGCCCTCGGTCTGCCGACCGCGTTTGCGCTGGTGCGCGGGCGCTTCCCCGGCCGCGAGATGCTCTACGGCCTGTTTACCCTGCCGATGATCGTGCCGCTGGTGATCATCGCCGTGGCGGTGTACGCGCTGTTTCTCAAGCTCGGCTACACCGGGACCATGTTCGCCTTCGTCGTCAGCCATGTGATCGTCGCGCTGCCGTTCACCATCATCTCGATCATCAACTCGCTGAAGCTGTTCGATCAGTCGATTGAAGACGCGGCGGTGATCTGCGGTGCCTCGCGCCTGCAAGCGGTGTTCAAGGTGACGTTCCCGGCGATCCGTCCAGGCATGGTCGCCGGCGCCCTCTTCGCCTTTCTCGTTTCGTGGGACGAAGTGGTGCTCAGCGTGATGATGGCGAGCCCGACTCTGCAAACCCTTCCCGTGAAAATGTGGACCACCCTGCGCCAGGACCTGACCCCGGTGATCGCCGTCGCTTCGACGCTGCTGATCGGCCTGTCGGTATTGGTCATGGTGATCGCCGCCGCCTTGCGCCGGCGCAACGAAATCAGCGCCTGAGCGCCCAGGAGTACGACATGAGTGCCGTGATCAAAGACGCATCCCAGCAGAACGACAAACCCCTGGTCAGCCTGCGCAACCTGAACAAGCACTACGGCGACTTTGCTGCCGTCGACAACATCTCGCTGGACATCAAGGACGGCGAATTCCTCACCTTCCTCGGCTCCAGCGGCTCGGGCAAAAGCACCACGCTGTCGATGCTCGCCGGGTTCGAAACACCGAGCAGCGGCGAGATTCTCGTCAACGGCCAGTCGCTGGTCAATGTGCCGCCGCACAAGCGCGATATCGGCATGGTCTTCCAGCGCTACTCGCTGTTCCCGCATCTGTCGGTGCGCGACAACATCGCCTTCCCTCTGGCCATTCGCAAACTGGCGGCGGCCGAGCGCGAAAAACGCGTCGATGCGATGTTGAAGCTGGTGCAGCTCGAACAGTTCGCCCATCGCCGCCCTTCGCAACTGTCCGGCGGTCAGCAACAACGTGTCGCCATCGCTCGCGCCTTGGTTTACGAGCCGCGCATTCTGCTGATGGACGAACCGCTCGGTGCGCTGGATAAAAAGCTGCGCGAAGACTTGCAGGATGAACTGCGCCAGCTGCACCGGCGCCTGGGCATCACCATCGTTTACGTGACCCACGATCAGGAAGAAGCCATGCGGCTGTCGCAACGCATCGCGATTTTCAGCCACGGCAAGATTGTCGGGCTGGGCAGTGGTTATGACCTTTATCAAAATCCGCCGAATGCGTTCGTTGCGTCGTTTCTCGGCAACTCGAACTTCCTCAAGCTCAAGGCGCAGAGCAATGCAGCGGCGAGTTTCGAGGGGCAGTCGTTGTCGATCCGGCTCACGGCGGGATTGCACACCGATCAGGATGTGCTGCTCATGGTCCGCCCGGAAAAGGCTGTGGCGCTGAGCGTGCAACAAGCGATTGATGAGCCGCTGGCGGCGGGCTGGAATGAGGTGTCGGCGAACGTTGTGGAGGTGCTGTTTCTGGGTGAGAGCCAGACGTGCAGCGTGGTGACTGCGGGCGGGACCTCGATGACGGTGAAAGCGCTGTCGGCAGCAGGCATGCCACTCAAGGCCGGCGACCCGGTGCGGGTGCGCTGGGCCACGGCGGATGCTTGTGTTTATACCGAATGGACCGAGAGCGATTTGAACAAGGCTGCCGGTGCCCACTAAAATTTTCAATCCACTGAAATTCCCCTGTGGGAGCGAGCCTGCTCGCGAATGCGGTGTGTCATTCAACATTAATGGTGACTGACACAACCTCTTCGCGAGCAGGCTCGCTCCCACAGGTTCGGTATTGTTCAATGAATCGGGGAATACCCTTCAATCTCATCCGGCCAAGCCGTCAGCACTTCAAACCCGCTCTCCGTCACCGCGACCATATGCTCCCACTGCGCCGACAAGGAGCCATCCTTGGTCAGCACGGTCCAGCCATCCGGCATGTTCTTCACATGGCGTTTGCCGGCATTGAGCATCGGCTCCACGGTGAAAATCATCCCGGCCTTGAGCTTCAGCCCTTGATTGGGGAAGCCGTAATGCAGGATCTGCGGCTCATCGTGATAGACCTTGCCGATGCCGTGGCCGCAGTATTCGCGCACCACGCTGAAGCCCTCCGCCTCCGCCAGGCTCTGGATCGCATAACCGATATCGCCGAGTGTCGCGCCCGGTTTCACCGCACGAATGCCCGCGCACATCGCATCGTAAGTGGTCTTGATCAGGTGCTGCGCTTCGGGGCTCGCCTCACCCACGACATACATGCGGCTGGTATCACCGAACCAGCCATCCTTGATCACGGCGATGTCGAGATTGACGATGTCGCCGTCCTTCAATGGCGTACCCGATGGAATCCCGTGGCACACCACATCGTTGACCGATGCACAGACGGTTTTCGGGAAACCGTGATAACCGACGTTGGCCGGCACCGCCTTCTGCACATTGACGATGTAATCGTTGCATAGCCGGTCGAGCTCATCGGTGGTCACGCCAGCCTTCACATGCGGCACCAGCATTGCCAGCACTTCAGCAGCCAGTTTGCCGGCGGCGCGGGATTTTTCGATGTCGGCGGGTGTGTTGATCCTGATCTGGTTTCTCATGCGCTGACGGCTTCCTGGGTCAGTTGATGCAGATCCAGTCCGCCGTTCTGTTCGGCGCGGATCAGCAGGCGGCAAATGGCGCTGTGGTCGAGGTTGGGGTGCAGCTCGGCAAGCATGCCGATGCGCATCCAGTGCTCGGCCTGCGCGTTGATCGAGCGGCTGAGGGCGTTGCTGGAGATACGCAGGTTCTCGTGCATGTCCTCTGAGATTTTTACGATGCCCATATATGAATCCGATACGATGTGTATATGGATCGTATATTAGCCAAGCCTTACGCAGAATTGCAAATCAACCCAGCGCCCGTAGGTTTTCACCACCGTATGAACTTTTTTCACCTTAACTGAAATCCAGCGCACCGCCCTCAGTGAGTCGTTGTTCCATTCTAGACAACGACTCACAATCCTTGCTTCAGCACAGTAGAGCAACCGTCTGTAGTGGTGAACAGGTAGTGTTGCTGCATTATTTGGCGAATATTTTTCGGGTGGGTGGGAAGGATCGGTTGGTTGGTACAACAGGAATCTTGGAATTTCCTGATTATCGTCCAATGAAAGCCGCTCATCAGGGCGGCGATCACGTGGCGACTTAGGCGAGGTCACCGGTTAGTCTGAACGTCGATACTCGTCATCGCTACGAACAGTGATTACCACGGTTGGAAGGTGAGGGCCTCTGCCATCATCAAAATCCTCACCTTGAGGTGGTGGGACATTTTCCCAAAGATCGAATTCGTACAACTCCTCCCAACTCCAAAAGAACTCCATAAACGCCATGACGTAGCCAGAACTCCGCATACCGTGAGGATCATTACGTTGTTTCGCTTTGCGCGCCGTCCTCCACTCATCTTCCCCAAAAAATTGGAAAAAAGTTGGTAACCGTCCAGTGCGGCGCGTTAGATCCGAAACGAAATCGCTGAATTTTTCATGTTTGTCGAGCAGTGAGTAGACTAAATTTCGCGCTGAGGCGCTTCTAGCAGAGGTGATTACACGAGCCTGTCCATTGTACCCGTTCATGCTGACCTTTTCGTACTTCCCACGTAGGTCATTCACCATTTTGGTCCAAACACAGTGTTTGGCTGAGGCACCCGTTTTGACCTCCCGCCCCATCGACGGTGTAGTGCTAGATACCATGCTGATAACAGCATCCAAGTAAGAGTCCGGAGGCTTGATCTCGGTCTTTTTTTTGTCCAATGGCCAGCCAACCTGAAGTGGTCCCACGGGAGCCGTAGCGAGAGGCCACGACGACTTCGCCATTAATAAGAAGGTTGCACAATCTTCGAGGCCATAGGTTTTTGTAGCAGCACTGCTGCCAAGCTGATAAGCGCCAATTGGGTTTTCTCGATTGACGCCAGGGTACAGCGTAATGTTTTTGTGCCGATTGCAGTCCTCGAACAGCAGCCGTTCTTTCTGCGTCGATTTTCCGCCTGGTAGTTTGTTGTACTTACTCGCAACTTTGGCCTGAATCAGCATTGCTTGCTCGCGCTGGAGCACGCCATTAGGCGATTCCAACCGCACGCAAAGTAGCAGATCAGCCAGTTCACACTGTGGTTTCTGCTGACGCGGCGAATGGCCTTTAGGAGTGAACTCCGCCTGAGGTGTGCCATCGACCCAAATGGATTGGACCCGTACCTGAGCAGAGCGGCCTTGTGCAGCCAACTGGCTTTTGATTTCAAGCGCGAGTGCGTCAATGCTGTGTTGTTTATGCAGATACATCAGGAACCAGCGCTCAAGCGCCCATTTGCCTGTAAAGCTTTTAATCTGGCTACGCCATGCGGGCCAATCGTACTGCTTCATACCTAACGTCCTGACTGTCGAGTTGAGGGTTGATCAGATCGATTTTGGCTCTGAAGGTCAAATCTTCACTAGGGGAGGATGACCAAAGCTGCTGCGAGTCCAACCATGCAAGCAATAGCCGCTAAGCTCACGAGCACACTCAGCCATTGTCGACCACCATATAAGGCTTTCATTCCAAGGTCGCTATTTCTCCCCGCAAGTTTCAAAAAAACTCCCAAAGCCAATAAAATTATAATTATCCCATTTGCATTGCTCGAAACATAGTCGTTAATTATCTGCCCTAGATCCTGATTTACTTTCCAATACCACATAGCATATACAAAAGCTGTGGAGTAAAAGCTTAACCAGAGTCCCCAGCCAGCAGTGGTTACCAAGAAGAATTTTAAAGGTGGCTCATATAGATTTGGCAGCCACTTTCGTATGAGATAAATAGCGCACCAGTGGTATCCCCAGCGAAGGCAAGCTATGGCATACACCATTACAACCGTAATGCCGAAGCCGAACCAAAAGTATCGCCCTTCGGTTTGGTGAAGCTGAAAAATCAGATCTACACACGACATTGCGGGAGAATCCTTGCTCGCCTCCCGCCAGTAAACCCACTGATAAAACGATTGAATTGCAGGTGCTAAAACGCCGGCCACTAACAAAGGCGTATGCCATACACCTGGCAACCTCGCGTAAGCGGGTTAACTTTGTGAAGGCACCTTAACAAAGGCTAGTGGCTGAATGAACATCGGGCCTAGCATGAGTAACACGTAAGATGTCGCTTTGCTTGTACGTATTAAACGCCAAATTTTCGGCAAAGGAAGGTTCATAATTTTGTCGTCCAGTTAGATATTTACGGCTCCAAATTTTTAAAACTTGAATCGATCCCAATGGCAGTCGCTAATGCAATAAACTGCCTGATACCCAGTGCCCCACGCTCATTGTGAGCTTTTGAGCCGGGTTTAGTCAGTGCTGAAACAACCGTGTCTCTACTCGATTCATACATCGCAAATGCATTGAAATCCAAATCAAGCAACACCAGTAGTACAGCGTCGAATGGCTTAGCCAAGTCAATACTGCCCAACCGACCAGTCAACTTTGACTAATCCGTGACACACCGTCCCTTAATTTGAATCCGTACTTCTTTCCCATTTCGGATAGCAGTAACGTCGTAGCCCGCCTGTCTGGCGCAATGCAAATTCAAGCCTAGCTTTTTGACTGCCTCATACTCAGCCACCTCGCGAGTGATTCCCAGTGGTTTCCCAGTAAGCCGATAAAATCGTCGAGCGAGAATTTTCGCCTCGTGTAGTGCCTCAAGAATCTCCGCGGTGGAATCAGCAGTAAGGGCTCGCGCCTCATCAACAATTGGCATCGTCACAGTTGCACCTTTCAAGGGAGAGTCGAAGGGGCCATTGAAGCTAGCCCACCCAATCGGTCACAGCCTTGGTTCCGAAAACCACTGCTTTGCTTAGGAAGTCAGAAGCTAGTTCTTTGACCTTGCCAGTCATACCGTCCTTCGTGGTACTCACCAACTGCTCGCCCAAGGACGGATCTTTGCGTTCGAGATTTGAAGGCATCGCCTTCAATAGTTCCAACGTCCTGGCAGTCAGAACACAACCCATCACACCACCGTTAACTTGGGAACCGCAGTCCAAATAGCCGTGGTTGCCTAACCAAATAACGGTCGAAACATCAAGGTTCAATCAGCGGTGATCCTCGGTATTGCGCAAGTTTATTTTGATGCGAACTTTATGTGGTGATGGGTACCAAGAAGGTGCGTAGCTTGGCCGGCTGTAACCAGGTTGATCATCCGTTACACCCAGCAGTTCGCAGATACTTTTGAAGTCGGCCTCGGATGCCTTTGGAAACACCTCACGGCTCAAGTCAAATTTCGTTTGGCTCACCCGTTAGTCACCAGGAGCGCACCGGCACGTGCATTGGTGAGCTTCATAAAGCGGTTTACCCATCCGTCGAATGTGATATAGGTCGTTTCGAGTTTTTGCCGACCTGCGCTGAAAAACATTGAGACCATGAAGTACAGCCCAATGGATGCAAGGTCTTGCATGGCGTTATGAATCCGATTTTCGGCCCGCGCCTCCTTCTTCGAAGGCTTGAGAATTTCATGAGCGTCCTTTTGCTGGTACAGGCAGGCAAGAGCGCAGAGAACGAAAATACTTCCAATCGGCACGCTAAGGCGTCTCGCCTCTTGGGCGAGCTCTTTTTGGACTGTCTTGAGTTGGTCTTTGGCAATAGGTTGGTACAACCTACGCTGCGCATACCTAACAAATTCGGCATTGGCATCCCACCGTTCATTTTGACGATTGACGATCGCAAGCATGTGCTCCGGGTGAGCGATTTTTGCCATGTCATCCGTCAGCGCTAGTTTGAAAAAACTGGCAAGCGCAACAGTGTCTTTCTCAATCGATTCCTTGAGCTGTTCTACTGTCTGCAAACCGCCGATTTGCCCTTCGAAACAAGCAAGAATAGGACTGACACGATTGCCTTCCTGATCAATCGAACGCAGCAGTGCCTCCTCCTCACTGGAAAGCGACTTATCCTTGATCTTAGAAATGACGTTTCGGTCAACACAATAGACATGGCGAATCAATTTAAGCTCCAAACAATCCACGAACGCGAAAGTTGCCCCCCTACGCGATGCGCCCGGCGTGTCGCGAGGTCAAGACCACGCCAATTTACGAAATCCTTAAACACAAGAATGCCGTGTTCGGCGCTTATTACGGTTGGGAGCGAGCCAGCTGGTTCGCAAAATCTGCCGATGCCCCCGTCGAGAACTTCAGCTACAGCCGGGGCAATTGGGATGCCGCAGTTCGGTCGGAATGTGAAGCGGTGCAAAATCGCGTGGGTATCCTCGACCTGAGCGCCTTCACAAAATTCGAGATTTCTGGAAAGGATGCTCGCTCATTTCTGGATCGGATCAGCCCCAACCAGGTTCCTGCCAAATGTGGGGATGTAGCTCTCGCCCATGTACTTACCCCATCAGGAAGCGTGGCGTGGGAGTTCTCCATGACCCTCCTGGAAAGCGGCGCGTTTTACCTGATGTGCCCGGCGGCTTGTGAGCTGCTGATTGAAGATTGGCTGCGACAACGGGCAGCGAAATACGCGAATATCTCCATCGCGAATATCACCAAGGACTGGGGCACGCTCATCCTGGCGGGCCCTAGAGCACGAGAAGTGCTTTCCAAACTCACCGACACCGATCTGAGTAATGAAGCATTCCCCTGGTTTACCGGCCAGGAGATCCAGGTCGTTGGCGCTCCCGTACGCGCGTTGCGGATGAACTTTGTCGGCGAATTGGGATGGGAACTCCACCATCCACTCCAACACCAGCAAGCACTTTACGAAGCACTCGTTTGGGCGGGTGAAGCGTATGGAATCGTCGACTTCGGGCTACGAGCGATGGACTCGATGCGCATCGAAAAGGGCTATCAAATCTGGGGCCGCGAACTAACAACAGAGTACTCGGCGCTGGCTGCCAACATGGGCTACTTCATCAAGACCGATAAGGGCGATTTTGAGGGGCGCGCGGCAGTGCTGGCAGAAAAAGAGAAGCCGAGTACCCACCGTCTCGTTCTGATGGAAGTGCAAGCGGGTCCTGCTGACGCATTGGGTAGCGAGCCCATTTTCCATCAAGGAAAACTGGTAGGGCTTACCACATCAGGAGCCTATGGTTATCGCGTTAACAAGAGTTTGGCCATGGGCTTTATCAAACGCGAACTGGCGGCCCTGGACACCGAACTCACCATCACAATTCTGGGTGAAGAATGTTCCGCGAAAGTCATTCGCGGATGCCTTTACGACCCGAAAGGCGAACGCCTGAAATCTTGATTATGCAACTGCCTCCAAGAACGTGGAGGCAGCTTCTGACCGCTAATGGGGTAGGACGAAATGACCATCACACAATCTTTAGATACCGCGCCCAATGCAGAGGCCTCCATAATCGACGGGAAGGCGTTTGCCGAAATCTTGCGCAAGAATGTCGCCGTCGGTGCAAGGGCCTTCAGGGAGAAACGCGGCAGAGCACCAGGGCTGGCTGTCGTACTAGTCGGGAGCGATCCTGCCAGCCAAGTTTACGTGAAAACCAAAATGAAAAAGGCGCTTGAGTCCGGGATTGACTCCTTCCCTCACCTACTCGAAAGCGATACGTCCGAAGCGGACCTGCTGAACCTGATCGATAAGCTGAACAATGACCGATATGTACATGGGATTTTGGTGCAGCTCCCGTTGCCCGCCCATATCGATGAGTCGAAGGTTATTGCGGCAATCAACCCGGCCAAAGATGTCGACGGTTTCCATCCGATCAATGTGGGTCTGCTGGGTCAGGGTAAAGCCAAACTGATTCCCTGCACTCCCCTGGGATGCTTGATGATGTTGAAGAATCAGATCGGTGACCTCAGTGGCAAAAAAGCGGTGATTGTTGGCAGATCCAACATCGTCGGAAAGCCAATGGCGAATTTGCTCTTACAAGAAAACTGCACCGTCACGATTGTGCATTCCCGAACGCGGGATCTCATCGCTGAATGTCGTCAGGCCGACATCCTGGTGGTAGCAATTGGACGGGCGGAATTTATTGATGCGACGGCGATCAAGCCGGGTGCAGTGGTCATTGACGTTGGCATCAACCGAGTCGAGAAAAACGGTGTATCTGTTCTAGTCGGTGATGTAGATTTCGACTCTGCCAAGGACATCGCAGCGGCCATGACTCCAGTTCCGGGCGGCGTGGGTCCAATGACCGTAGCGTGCTTGATGAGGAATACGCTGGCTGCGGCGGAAGCGATTGAAAGCAATACTGCGGCTCGCTACTGATATTGAAGGGCGCCTTAATTTGATCTGACACTTACAGCTTTTGCAGCCGTATCTGTCAGGTCAAACCTTAGCAGTAGATCTGGTACACCCCCTCCATTAAAAATAATTCCTAAGATGGCCATTATCACCGGCTGCAATCGGCCATAAGCAGCCGTTCAAGACGGCTCGTTTTTCAGGCGGCAGAGGCCCATCCCGTCGCCGCTACCTGGCGCTCACCCTCCACAACTGATCCAGCTTCGTCGTATAACTCTGGTAGGCTCCCTGATCAGCAAAGACTGAGGGGGGCAGGCAGCGCCTTTAAGCTTTCCGGCTTCGAGTCTCCTAGCCCAATTGGCTCCCTGGCGCTTGCCGACCGATAATCAGCGTCTTCGATGCCGCTCGTTGTGAGGGCTATGCTTGGCATTACGCCCATTTAAATTGGGGAAATCTCATGATCAACGTACGCACAGCCCGCATGCTTGCCGATTACAAATGCTGGGCCGATCAGCGCCTCTTTGACAGCCTGGCCGCACTGCCTCCTGGCGAAGTCAGCAAAGAGCGAGTGTCGGTGTTCAAAAACATAATTGGCACTTTGAATCACATTTACGTCGTGGACTGCATTTGGCAGGCTCACCTCGAAGGCCGGGGGCACGGCTTCGAAACTTCACATGATCTGCTGCATCCCGAACTCGCTGATTTGCGCTTGGCACAAAAGGAGATCGATCACTGGTACAGCGACTGGAGCGCCCGGCAGAGCGAGGCATCGCTGGATAGACTCGTCGAGTTCACGTTTGTGTCTGGGGAACGCGGCACCATGAGTGCCGGAGCAATGCTGATGCATGTGGTCAACCACGCCAGCTATCACCGTGGGTGGGTTATCCAGATGTATTTCGACATTCCGGCCATTCCGCCAATGACAGACATGCCGATATTCCTGCGCGAGACCGATCCAAATTTCAATTCGCTCAATACACCGGCAGAGGGGTCGCCATGTGTTGGGCAATTAATGAGCGCAACCAACGCTCTGCCGGATCGTTATCGTTGACCCCGCTCCAGACCATCGACAACTCCGACGGCACGATGTCAAAGGGCGGGTCATCAGCACGCAACTGGCTGCTGCCATCGATCAGCGCGCACGCCGCGTAGTCCGGCACTGCGGCTAGCATTTCCGTGCCCGCTAATAAGGCACGCAGTCCTGAGAACTGGGGTACCGCCAGCATCACTCGCCGCGAGCGGCCGATGCGTGCCAGGTCGGTATCGATGGCACCGGTCAAATCCCCGGAAAACGACACCAGGGCGTGAGGTCGTTCGCAATACTCATCCAAGGTCAGGGGGCCAGGACGATTATCGCCGCGCAGTATCTTGACGCGCAGATCCCGCAGCTTCTTGCGCTTGGCGTTGGCCGGCAACTCGGTGGTGTAGCTGACTCCGACGGAAATCTCTCCGGAGGCAAGCATGGTCGACATCAGCAGAAAGTTAACCCGCCGTACCACTACGATAACCTTTTGCGCCTCTTCGCGAAGTTGATTGATCAATGGTGGAAACAGGCCGAATTCGGCATCGTCGGAAAGGCCGATGCGGAATACGTCCCGGCTGGTGGATGGGTCAAAATCCTTAGCTCGGCTGACAGCTCCGGAGATGGTGTCCATGGCTGGTTGCAACTCTTTAAGAATTGCCAGCGCTCGCTGGGTCGGCTCTAAGGTACGACCGTTGCGTACTAGCAAGGGATCGTCGAACAAGTCGCGCAACCGCGCTAAAGCGGCACTGACGGCGGGTTGGCCTAAGAACAGTTTCTCCCCAGCCCGAGTCAAGTTCCTTTCGAACATTAAGGTTTCGAAAATAACCAGAAGATTCATGTCCACGCGACGCAAGTCGTTTCGATTCATTCCTAGGCCCTCGCAGGCAGCATAATTTTCAAGTAAAGCAGCTACGCGGCAGAACACCGTGCTTCTGCTGCAACTAGACTTTGAATACGCCTTATTCAATCTCTTTACATTTGACCGGAAATGGATCGGGTGCGTGTAGCTCAAATTGGCGTGGGGAGTACGTCCCGTATTTCCCTTAGCGAAGCATTAGGACTCAGAGAGCTCTCCCCTCCAAGCTATGTCCGATGTGCAAAGCGGCACGCCACTTCTTGTCGCTCTTTAACCTTCGCATCTAAAGACAGGCTGAAGTCATCATCAAAACGACTAAGTGCGATTCCCGTGCCCGCGAACCAAAATTTTTTGTTTCAATTTTGCAGCAGAATCCGAGGGGCAGTCTGTGTTAGACCAGTGCTCGCGACTTTATTGATAAAAACGAAATCCAGTGGTCCTTTTCCTCGCTTGTCCGCCTTCTCTCCCGAGTGGATCTTTGTACTAATCAACCCATGATCTGCGTTGCGGTGTTCCTAGGCAGGTAGAGCAATTTCGTAACAATTGCTGCCAACAAAATTACAAAAGGTCGGAGGACTTATGCGCCAAGATCAGCTTGATGGTCTTGGTTAAATTCTTAGAGGTAGCAAAGCAGCGCAGCTGCACTTGGGCATCCCACCATTGGGGGGGGGCTCCCCCTGCTGTAAGCTAGGTAGAGAGAAACCTCGAACGAAGGCTCGGTGTTGTATTGTTCAAACGTACTATCCGGAGTGTCAGTCTGACGTAAGCAGGTGGTCAGTGTCTCAGTAAGCGTCCAGTGAATGCTTCAACTTTGAAATGTCTGTGCGTAACCAGCGCACTTTGACTCGCTGCCGGCCTGCTTAATTTAATTAGGAGTGATGGCGGGGCGTACAACTGGCCGGCTAATGTGCAATTCAAATCATACTATTCAGCCATACTGACAACCTGCGCGCTTATTGCCACTCAGCCCCTCGTGTCCATAGGAATGGGTAGAAAGACACGCATTGATCTCCGCCCACTGACTGAATGTCGTTGCGCCAGGATTACCAACGTAGGCCCTCTTAGTAGGCCGCCGTACGATTGCTCACAGCTCATTCCAAGAAGGCGGTATAATCGATGCCCAATGGCTCCCACTGCAGAATATCGGGCGCCCAGTAGTACACCGCTCCCACATCATCACCCAAGCCGCCGCCGTTGATGGAAAAGCATCCACCTGCTGCGTCATCTGCCACCAGCAGCTGCCCTTACGCCCGTCCCTCGCTCCATCCCGCCAGGCCCCGATCAATCAGTATCCCGCCAGTCTCAAATGCTATAGCCCCCAAAGTAGACTTGGTTGTTACCTGTAGCTGTAGAAGAACGCTGGAGTTTTGAGGTGAGGTGGAAGCAAGTCGTAGGGGCGGTCGGCATGCTCCAGCATCTCCCGTATGTAGATCATGGCGGGGTCATTAATTTCAAGCGACTTGGCTGCACCATGTGAAGTTTGAAACCAACTGAGGCGACTCATGATCAATTCCTCTCTGTAGGCGGTATTAAGAGGGGGACATGCGGCCCATGGCTGCCGACCCGGGCGAACAGCTCTCCCGAAAATCAAAAAGCTAGGCTCAGCTTCAGGCATCGCTGCCGACCTTTGTACTTCGGCCGTCTGGGGCACCGGCTTCAGGCAACTGTTTCATGAGTCCTAGTTTCGATTTCCTCATGAAAGAACGTATGCACATCGTCGTACCCTATTTTCTGCGCCGTTTTTAGCGCGTCCGTCCCTTTTGCTGTGCCTTCAACGGTGAAGTAATGCACCTGATTGAGACCGATGGTTTTCAGCACTGCGGATAGGTAGGGACGAAGAAAGTCGGGTTGCCGTGCCCTCTCACCGCTAATGTAGCCGCCGGTGGCTACGGCAACGTAGACGGGGCGATCCAATAACGTTCCAACCTTACCTTTTGATGTGCTGAGGAAAGTTTTTCCGACGCGTACGACGTGGTCAATCCAGGCCTTGAGCGGCGAGGGCACGCTGTAGTTGTGCATGGGAGTAGCGATAAGCAGCACATCGCAGGCATTCAACAGGATGATCATTTGGTCGGAGCGACTCAATGTACCTTTCTGATCCTCGGTAGCTATTTCGCTCGGATGGGCCAAGGCATGGGCATAAGTCGCATCGACTGGCGATAACGTGTTCAGATCTATATCCGTCACTTCAATCCCGCGTATGCCAGCGCGTACTGTCAGAGCGTGCAGAATCCGCTCAGACAGTTTCAAGCTTTCAGATGCATTACCGTTGGGACTGGCAATCAGGCGAAGGATTCGCAAAGGAGCGAGGGGCTTCTGAGACGGGTTCATGATATTGCCTCCTGTACGGGTGATGCGGTCATGGGGTATCGAACTGTTTTTGAAAACGCAGCGCGCCGGTATAAAGGCCTTCGCGGAAGTAGAAGCGTTGGGCGCGCGCGTTGGCCAAACCCGTGTCAAGCACAAGGCGAGCACAACCGCTGGCACGAGCCAGTCGTTCCAGAGCTCGCAATAACCGGGAGCCCCACTGGCCGCCGCGCTGGGCTTCATCGGTGATGAGGTCATCGACATACAAGAATGGGCCATAAATCAGATTCTCCTGAAGGCGGTAACCTGCAAGCGCCACGAGAGCCGATGACTCGAAGGCTCCAACCAGGCGATAGCCGCCGGCTCGCATTCGTTCGATACGACTCATAAAATCGGCCTCGCTTGTTAGGTGGGGGCGCAATTGCTGCATTACCGGGAAAGCGATTTTCAAGTCATGGCGGCTGTCTAGAGGACGCAGGGCAGTGTCGGCCAAGTCGAGCACGCTGGGCACGTAGTCTTGAAGATTGAACGTCATGGGAGAGGCCTTAGTGGGTTGTGATGGTCAAATCTTGAACTAACATTGCCTCAATTTATTGAACCAAGAAGTGAGATATGAACTAGGCCATGATGACTTCCTGTTCGCACCCTTTCGCCTCCTTGGATGGGCAACCCGGTTCGCCTCTGTACCGTCAGTTATATGACCGAGTACTCGCCGCCATCGCCGCTGGCACGCTTTCCCCAGGTGACCGATTGCCTTCGGTGCGAGCTCTCGCCAAGGATCTCGGCGTTGCTCGTGGCACCATCGAACTGGCCTATTCGCTGCTCACGAGCGAGGGCTATCTCTTAGCCCTGGGGCAGAAGGGCACCGTGGTCAATCCCGAATTGCAGAAGCCGCTACTGTCTGCCCCCGCTTTATCCGTCAGCAGCGAGGTGATTGAAAACTCCCCAGACGCACTATGGCGTCCACCGCAACTTTTGCCGTTTCAGATGGGAGTGCCTGCAATGGATGAGTTCCCACGCAAGATCTGGGCGCGCTTGGGTGCCCGTTATCTGCGAGGCATGCGTTCAGGCGATCTGGACTATCCGCCGCCGCACGGCCTGCCTGCCTTACGCAGCGCCATCGCCTCATATCTGCAGGTGTCTCGAGGTATCGATTGCGGCGCCCATCAGGTGTTTATCACCAGCGGCTGGCGCAGTAGCCTGTCGCTGATCGCACATACTTTGCTGCGCGCAGGGGAGCGAGCCTGGGTCGAAGATCCTGGCTACCCAACCACGCGCCAAGTGCTTCGTCAATTCGGTATTGAGCTTGAGGCAGTGCCAGTTGATGCCGAAGGTATGGATGTGGAGCAGGCCATTGCCAGGCATCAGGCTGCACAGGTCGTCATGGTGACGCCGGGGCATCAAAGCCCACTGTGTATGGCGCTGTCTTTGCCTCGGAGACAGTTGTTACTCGATTGGGTGGCCCGGAGCGATGCCTGGGTTGTCGAGGATGATTACGACGGCGAGTATCGCTATGTCAGTCGCCCCTTCCCGGCGTTGGCGAGCCTGGATCGCAACGGGCGCGTGCTGTACGCCGGGACTTTCAGCAAGGTGCTTTTCCCCGGTATCCGCCTTGCCTACCTAGTGGTGCCTCAGGGGCAAGTGGCAGCGTTTGAGCGTGTAAGTCGGGCGTTATTCTCCGCAGGCTCGCCAGCGATTACTCAAGCGCTGGTCGCAGAGTTCATTGTCGAGGGGCATTTCACTCGGCACATTCAGCGCATGCGAAGGCTCTACAGCGAACGACGCGCTTTGACTATTGAAGCGTTGGAGCGGAGTTTACCCAATGGACTGCTGGTGGAGCGCTCGCCAGGGGGGATGCACTTGGTACTCCGTTTGCCGGAGGGAGTAGTCGACACTGCCCTGACTGAGCAACTGCTGGCCAAAGGCATCGCCGTGCAACCCTTGTCGCGATGGAGTGTTTCGTCGCGGCGTCAATCTGGGCTGCTGCTGAGCTTCACCAACTGCGCCTGCGCTGCTCAGGGCGAGCAGCTTGGCGCGTTGATAAACCGTGCGCTCAGTTGAGGTTGGCTTTGGTCAGGCCGAACACCTCATCCGACGAACCAGGGACTGCCTGAAAGGCCACATTGAGGCGATTCCAACCGTTGATGGCGACAATCAGGAACGACAAATCCGACAGATCCTGTTCGGAAAACTGCTCACGCACATCCGCGTAGAGGCTTTCAGGTACACCGTGGGATGGCAGTTGGGTCAGGGCTTCTGTCCAGGCGAGCGCCGCGCGCTCTATTGGCGAGAACAGTTGCGATTCACGCCAGACCGCAATGTGATGGAGGCGCAATTCGCGCTCGCCATGGATCTTGGCTTCCTTCACGTGCATATCCACGCAGAACGCGCAGCCATTCAATTGAGACGCCCGCAGCATTATGAGGTGGGCCAGGTCAGCCAGTAGCGGCTTCTTACTCAGTTGCATCGTCAGCTCCACCAGCTTATTGGAAGCCTGAGGCGACTGTTTGAAGTAATCAATACGGTTGTTCATGGCGGTCACTCGCAGCGGGTTTAGGGTTGTTGGAGCCCACTGTAGCCACGCGTGGTCTAGTCAGACAGGGCCAAGAAAAGACCTTTCAACTAAGCCATGCTGTTCTGATTCGCGATTTGCCGTTCGCCGATGTTGCCAAGCCGGTTGTCCGTGAACCCGGCGGAAGGCGACCCAAAGCCGGTGTATAAACTGGCACAGTAAGCGGCAACTGAAATGCGATGCGCGATAGTTCTGGGGTGGATAACAGGTGCAGCGCCTTTGTGAAGACTGATTCCTCTCGCCGGTCGAAAACGCCGAAACAGATCGCAAGAGAGTGGGGCGGTGGGCGGTCAATCCGCAGTTCGCAGAGCAACTCGGGCGTGTTTACGAAGAGTGGAGTGGTATTTTCCTTTCAAAGAAATTCGATGCGATCGGATTTTCAGTCCTATAACGCACTTGAGAACACAGCCATTGGTGCGTGTCAAAAAAACCTATTTGTCGTCATTTCGACTAAAACGAATAATGGTCAAATTGACTCGGTATAGCTTCTGCACCCTGATTTTTATGACGTTTTAGGTTGGCATGAAATGTGTCAGTGATGGGTAAATGGTTTAATACCCAAGGAGCTGAAACATGAAAAGTGAGTTCGACAATCGTGTCGCTGTGGTAACCGGAGCAAGTTCAGGCATCGGACTGGCAGTCGTTCAACGATTACTAAGCTATGAAGCGACGGTAGTGGCGATGTCCCGTGGCCGGGGCGGCCTGGCTGCACTCAAAGACGTTCATGGTGATCGCCTCCATATTGTCAGTGGCGATGTTACGGTAAGTTCGGATCTTGAGAAGCTTGCACACTGCGTCTCCAGAATCGGGCCTGTAGATTTTCTAGTACCGAATGCAGGAGTCGCTGTACTTGAAGACAGCTTGGCGAGTAAGGGATTCGAGCGAAATTGGGCCATCAACGGATCAGGTGCGCTTAACACGCTTTCAGCTTTGCGAGCCCAATTGGCGAGACCCGCTTCGGTTGTATTTGTGGGGACTTTTCTTTCCGCTTTGGCCTTCCCAGGCTTGGCTGGCTACATTGCGTCGAAAACAGCACTGACAGCGCATGCTCGAACCTTAGCCGTCGAACAGGCTGAGGCCGGAATTAGAGTGAACGTCGTATCGCCAGGGCCAACAGCTACGCCGATCTGGCGATCACTAGGGTTGGATAATGCGACGTTGTCCTCAGTCGCGGAAACGGTCAACCAGCGCTTACTAGAGGGTAAGTTCCTTGAGCCGGAAGCGGTGGCAGATGTGATTCTGTTCCTTCTATCAGAGCGAGCTCGTGGCATTTACGGCCAAGATATTGTGGTAGATGGTGGGTATACCTTGCGGTAGGGCATAGAAACGCGAAGAGGTCGTGTAGGCATGTATCCGGTGCGGATCGTGCGCTCGGCCTCTTATTTTTTCTTGCGCTAACTTTACCTCGATTGACGCGATCAACTCGGGCCCTTGATTACGTACATTCCCCCCATGGTTGACCACCTTGTATCTATGAATCCTCAGCTGGCCGGTGCCGACACGCCCAGCATGCCTTGAACGAAAGACCCACATGGGCAAGCCCGCAGCGGTGACCACCTTTGCTATATGCATGGCTCATTTATGTCCGCTTTTGGCCGGTAGCGGTCGCTTGGCGGCGTCCGCTTCTGGCCAGGATCGGGCAGTCGCTCAAAGCAGCGGTCGGTTGCCAGCTTTTCTTTCTGCCACAGTGACCATGTCTTGATGGTGTTGCAGCTTCGTCGAGAGTTGCTATTGCCCAGCATGCTGAACGCTACAAGCACGCCTGTTTACATTACTCTGCCAGTTGCTTCCTCGTAGCAGTAGAGGAAATGCTGCCACCGAGAACTTGTCGGTAATCCTGGCTTCGCCGCTTACCATGCAGCCAAGCACGGCGTGATTGGCATGACCCAGACTGCCGCGTTGGTATACGCCACGCGCAGCATTCGCCTCAACATCGTCTGACCTGGTGTAATCGATACCCCCCATGGTCCTTAACATGCTGGCTAACTACCCCGCTGCCATGGATGCAATCATCAAGAAACAGCCCGTCGGAAGCCTGGGCGGCGCGGAAGAAGTAGGGGCTGCGGTTCTGTTTCTTTGCAGCAACGCAGCAAGTTTCATCGTAGGGTGGCTCTGCCATTGACGGCGGTTATACCGCAATCTGAGCGCCTGCTCTCCGGCGCTCGTTGGTCGCCCACCGACGCGTCGGTCATCTTTTCAAAAGAGGATACGCCTGCGTGCCGTCGTCAGTCCCACTCAAGAGCTTGCCTAAGTTGATCCAGTGTCCGATACGAGTCGAAAAACGCTGCTCGGGGATGACCGCTTACAGCCGAGCTGACGCATGGATTTGGTTGAGTGATCGCAATAACCGGCCTTGCTCTCTAAGAAACTGACCAGGTATGGGCGACAGACAGACACTGTAGCAAGCAACCTAAGCATGCGAATTCAGTTATTTCGCTAAACATGCACCAGAATCAAAAAAATTCGGACTTGTTGGAATTTCAGTTCGGCGCTGGTGAAATACAGAGCAGCCGAAGTGCTATATACCAGTGCTACTATTTCAGCGAATCCTGAAAACCTTCGGCGCCGCATCAAAAAACGATGAGATGAGCCGACTGGAACGCCGTTCGGCCAAACAGTACAGATACGTCTCGGTGAACAGCTCTTCGCCCTCGATTCTGATCGTTCGGATTTTCGGGTCGGCAATAAACTCCGCTTCTGACACCACCCCCAACCCCAGCCCACGCACCACCGCTTCACGTAGGGCCTCACGACTGCCGATTTCCATGGCGATACGCGGTTTGACCTGCGCCGCATTCAGCGCCTGTTCCAGTACCAGTCGGGTGGTCGAGCCTGGCTCGCGTTGCAGCAGCCTCTGCCCTTGCAGTTCCTCCAGCCGCACGCTGCCACGATTAGCCAGCGCATGCTCATGGTGGGCAAACAGAATGATCGCGTGCCGCGCATAACGCACTGAGCACAACGCCGGATCATCTTGCCGCCCCGCCAGCACGGCGATGTCGGTCACATAGTTTTCCAGATCCGACAGCACTTGAGCCGAGTTGCCGACGCGGATCGACACGTCGATATTCGGATGCAGTTGCAAATAGCTGTCGACCATCTCGATCACATGAAACGGCCCCACTGCACCGACCTTGAGCTGGCCGCTGTCGAGCCGCCCGGAATCGCGCAGCAGGTTGTGCGCTTCCAGCTCCAGCAAGGCAAGTCGTTGCGCGATTGGCAGCAACTGCCGACCAACATCCGACAACTCAATCCGCCGCCCACGCCGGTGAAAAAGCTCGACGTTGTGCTGACGTTCCAGGCTCTGCACCTGCGTGGTCAGTGTTGGCTGGCTGAGCCCGGTCGCCCGTGCTCCGGCACTGAAACTGCCGTGACGGGCAACGGCGAGAAAGGCCCGCAATTTGGCGCTGGACATCCATAGACTCCATCAATACATAGCTGCTGTTTCCCATATTGAATTGATTGAATGACTGTCACGTGACAGACCTAGCCTGTGGCAACTCCCAACCACACCGTGGAATGCCATGAAAACAATCAAACAGTTTCTGCGTGTCGCCAGCCTCACCGTCATTGCCCTCGGCGCCAGCCAGGTCTGGGCCAAAGACAAACTGACCATTGGTTTGATCCCCTCGGAAGACTCCCAGGCAATGATCGAATCGAGCAAGCAAGTGCTCGACGATCTGCAAAGCAAGATCGGCATGCCCGTGATGCCGTTCGTGGCCACCGATTACAACGGCATCATTGAAGCGCTGCGTTCGGGCAAGCTCGATGTCGCTTACCTCGGGCCGTTCTCCTACGTGCTGGCGACCTCGGTGGCGGATGTCGAGGCGTTCTCAGTGGCGGTGACCAAGAAGACCGGCCAGAGCGCTTACAAAAGCGTGATTCTGGCGCGCAAGGACAGCGGGATTCATTCGCTGGCCGACCTGCAGGGGCATACGTTTGCATTCGTCGACCCGAGCTCAGCGTCCGGGCATCTGTTTCCCAAGGCTGGCCTTGAGCAGGCCGGTTTTGCTCCGGACAGCCTGTTCAAACGGGTAATTTTCTCCGGTTCCCACGACGCCAGCATCCTCGCGGTGGAGAACAGGAAAGTCGACGCTGCGGCCGTGGCTGACCGCATCTTCGCCAGTGCCGTGGCCAAAGGTGTGGTGAAGCAGGATGACTTCGAAATCGTCTGGAGTTCCAGGCCGATCCCCGAATCGCCGATGGTCTGGCGCAAGGCGCTCGATCCACAATTGAAGAAGAAGGTCGCCGACGCGCTGGCTTCAATCAAGGATGTGCCGTGGGGTGATCAGGGCGTGCTCAATGGTTTCCAGCCGACCACCGACGCCTCTTACGACGTAGTGCGCGAAACCGCCAAGGTGCTCGATCTCGATTTGCGGAGCATGAAATGATCAGCATCCGCCAATTGACCAAAGACTACGGTAGCAACCCGGTGTTGCGCGGCATTGACCTTGAGGTGGGTGCAGGGGAATTCGTCGTAGTACTCGGTCAGTCCGGCGCCGGTAAATCGACTTTGCTGCGCTGTATCAATCGCCTGGCACAGGCCGACAGCGGCACGCTGAACGTGGCCGGCATCGATGCCCTGGCCTGCCCTGACACCAGCGTTTTGCGCCGTGAAGTGGCGATGATTTTCCAGCACCACAACGTCGTGCCGCGCCTGAGTGTGCTGAAGAATGTACTGACCGGTCGCCTCGGTTCCGTCGGCACGCTCGCCTCGATTCTGCAGCTGTTCCGCCGTGACGATGTGGCACTGGCCATGCAATGCCTGGAGCGTGTTGAACTGGCGCACAAGGCTGGCGAGCGCACGGATTCGCTGTCCGGCGGACAGAAGCAGCGCGTCGGCATTGCCCGCGCCTTGGCGCAACGGCCGCAAGTGATTCTGGCCGATGAACCGATTGCCAGCCTCGACCCGAAAAGCGCGCGCCTGGTGTTGCAGTATCTGCGCGATGCCACCCGCGAGTTGGGTATCACCGTGCTGTGCAATCTGCATCAGGTCGAATACGCCCGTGAGTTTGGCGACCGTGTGGTCGGCTTGGCCAACGGCAGTCTGGTGTTCGATGGCAAAGCGTCGAGCATGACCGACGCCGATCTGGCGCGAATCTATCCGGGGCAATCGGCGCAAGCCTGCGCCGGAATCCCGACGCCCACCCTGTCTTACCGCAACGCCTCGAGGGCCTGAGCATGCAATCGCAAAACTATCAGTGGGTCGGCGATCGTCCACGAGGCCCGCGCAGTTGGCTGACCACCGGCGCCGTCGTCCTGATCGTGCTGTGGACGCTGAACTGGAGCGCGCAAGGCGCGCAGCTCAGCCTCGGTGAACTGGCGGCGGGGTTGCCGCAGATCGGTGATTTCCTTTCGCGCACCTTCCCACCGGATCTGAGCATTCTTGCGCGTCTGGTCGCACCAGCGGTGGAAACCCTGCAGATCGCCATCTGGGGCACCTTGCTTGGCGTGTTACTGGCAGTTCCGCTGTCGTTTCTCGCCGCACGTAATCTGAGCCGCAACCGCTGGCTGTTTCACGCCACGCGTCAGGCACTGAATTTTACCCGCAGCATCAACGAACTGATCCTCGCGCTGATCTTCGTCTCGGCAGTCGGGCTCGGCCCATTTCCCGGCGTACTGGCGCTGGCGCTGCATGGTGTAGGCATGCTTGGCAAGTTCTTCGCCGAAAGCATTGAAGAGATCGACCAAGGTCCGATTGAAGCGCTGCAAGCGACCGGTGCGCGGCCATTGCAGGTGATCGTGTTTGGCGTTTTGCCGCAAGTCATCACCGCGTGGATTGCAGTGATTCTGTACCGCTTCGAAGTCAATCTGCGCTCGGCCACGGTGCTCGGCATGGTCGGCGCTGGCGGCCTGGGGTTCGAGCTGGTGAGCAGTCTCAAGCTGTTCAAATATCAGGAAACCGCGACCTGCATCATCGTCATCACCTTCATGGTGATCGTCGCCGACGCCATCTCCAGCCGCCTGCGCGCGGCGATCCAGAGCGGTTCGGCGCACTAGCGTACAGCTGCTATCGGCTGAACCGATTCAAACCTGCGAATTATCGATTTGAGCCGTTGTCGACGGGCGCTGAGTATGGCGCCACACGACAACAACAAGAAGGATTCACCATGACTGCCCGCTTCCAGAACCCCGTCGATACCCGTTTCGGCTGGGGCAGCCTGCAAGACCTCGCCGCCCTCACCGAACAGCAGACCGTGGCCCTTGTGACCTTTCCAGAAGCGCGTGGGCTGGGGCTGGTCGATCGCCTGCAAGCCTTGCTCGGCGAGCGTCTGGTCTATGTGTTCGAAGACGTTCAGCCCAACCCGGACGTCGCCCATCTGCGCAACACTTACGAGCATTTCTGGCAGCATGCAGGGGCTTGCGACGTGGTGCTCGCGGTCGGAGGCGGCAGCGCCATCGATACTGCCAAAGCGTTGATCGTCGGTACCGAATCCGGCCGTTTCGATGAATTGTTGAGCCTGCTGGCGACAGGCAAACCATTCACCCCGGCCCGTTGCAAACAACTGATTGCCGCACCGACTACTGCCGGCACCGGCAGCGAAGTCACGCCGTGGGCGACGATCTGGGACAGCGCCAGCCAAAAGAAATACTCGCTGCACCTGGACTGCACCTGGCCACGGGTAGCGATCATCGATCCGCAACTGATGCTCACTGTGCCGGCCAGCGTCACCGTCTCTACCGGGCTCGATGCGTTGTCTCATGCGTTGGAGGCGATCTGGAACGTCAACGCCAACCCGGTCTCGGACACCTTCGCGATTTCCGCGATCGAGGACATTCTGGAATGCCTGCCGCGCCTGCACAAAGATCTCTCCAGTCACGAGTTGCGCAGCCGCATGGCGCTCGCTGCGCTCAAAGCCGGACTGGCGTTTTCCAACACCAAAACCGCGCTGGCGCATTCGATTTCCTATGAGATGACCTTGCGCCACGGCTTACCCCACGGCATCGCCTGCTCCTTCACCCTACCAATGGTTTTGGGATTGGCCTGGGGCCACGACGCCACTCGCGACCGTACATTGCAAAGGGTATTCGGCGCGGACCTGGGCAAAGCCCAGCAGCAGTTGCGCGAGTTCTTGCACAGCCTCGGGGTGAAGACCGAGTTTGCCGATTACGGCGTTTCGGCCAAGGACGCCGAAGCCATCATCCAGCTCGCGATGCAGGGCGCGCGCGGCAAGAACTTCATCGGTTCGCAAGCCGCCTGACGCCTGATAACACCCGAGTCACCCAAGCACCGCCAGCGGCATGCAGCCGCGGTGATTTCCTGTCGCACCATAAAAGAGTGCACCCCGCCGACGACACCCGACGGGAACCGACAACAATAAGGAAAAGATCATGAATCGTGCCGAAACAATGCCTGGTCTCGCCGAACGTTCTGCCTCGTTCCGGGTCGCCCAGTGGCGCATGCTGCTGGCGGCGATGTTCTGTTACCTGTTTTTTTACACCGGTCGGCAGACGTTCGGTTTTGCCATTCCGGGGATTCAGGCCGAGTTCGGTCTGAGCAAGGAAACTCTCGGCTGGGCCTCTGCGGTGATGCTCTGGGCCTACGCGATTGGTCAGGCGATCAACGGCAACCTCGCCGACAAATTCGGTGGTCGACGCATCATGACTCTGGGGGCTGTGCTGTCCTGCGCGGCAAACTGGGTGACCAGTTTCGCCAGTGGTTTCACCAGCCTGATTCTGCCGTGGGGCGTCAACGGCTACTTTCAGGCCTTGGGCTGGGCGCCGGGCGGTCGGCTGATTGCCAATTGGTGGGCGGCGGGCGAGCGCGGCAAGGTGTATGGCTTCTACACTTTCGCCGCCGGCTGCGCTTCGGTTCTGTCTTACGTCACCTCTATCGTCGTGCTCGAAGTACTGCAACTGGAATGGCGCTGGATCTTCCGTTTGCCGGTGCTGCTGATGCTCGCCGGCGGGATTATTTTCTATCTGGTTGCACGCGAACGCCCACAGGATCTGGGCTTCGAACCGGTGGGTGATACCGGTGTGGCCAACGCTGACGACAAACATCAGGAAGCGGCACAGGGTGAAGTCGAATCCTCGGCACAACGCTACAAAGCCGTACTGAAGAACCCTCGCCTGCTCATCGCCGCGCTGTCACTGGGCTTTCAGAACGCGGCGCGCTACGGCTTGATCGTCTGGGTGCCGGTGCACTTTCTAGGCGCTGACTGGAAAAGTGGTGACGGCATGATCGATCCGAAATGGATCACCGTCGCCCTCCCCGTCGGCATGGCGGTTGGCGCGTTGAGCAACGGTTGGGTGTCAGACAAGTTGTTCGGCTCCAAGCGGTATCTGGCGATCATGCTTTATATGTTGCTCGGCGCCGCGACCAGCCTGTGGATGTGGAGCCTGCCCCCACACAGCGTCATCGGCCTGATCGCCCTGTTCCTTTGCGGCTTTTTCGTATACGGCCCGGCGTCGAGTTTCTGGGCGCTGTGCCCGGATCTGGTCGGTGCCAAACGCGCCGGTACGGCGACCGGAATCATGAACTTTTCCTCCTATCTGTTCGCCGGATTGGCCGAGCCATTGATCGGTCGTTTGCTTGACACCACAGCAAACACGTCTCTCATCTTCATAGTGGTCACCAGTGCCTGCCTGTGCAGCGCGGCAGTGGCATTGTTCATTCGACGCTGACGGGGCTTGCATGTACCAGTATCACAAGTGGTTGCGTTCGTTTCATGCGGTAGCCAAGACCGGCAGCTTCACCCTTGCTGCCGAGTACCTCTGCGTCGGTCAGCCGACCGTCAGCGAACAGGTCAACGCACTGGAGAACACCTTCTCGGTCGAACTGTTTCATCGCCGTGGCCGCTACATCGAAATGAGCGCCGCCGGGCACAAGCTCTATGCGATCACTCAGGGGCTGTTCGGTCAGGAGGATGAAGCCGTGCAACTGTTGCAGAGCTTCAAGCAGCGCAAGACCGGCATGCTGCGCCTCGGCGCGGTGTCACCGCCGATTGCCATGAATCTGACCTATGAGCTGATGCAGCGCCACCCGGATATCGAACTGGAAACCTCGTTTTCCTCGGAAAAGGACACCCTGGCGCGGTTGTTCAACTTCGATATCGACGTGGCGATTCTGGCCTTGTCGGAATTCGATGAGCGCTTCCACACGCGGCTGTATCACCGTTATCCGATCATCGCCGTGGTCCGCGATGACCATCCGTGGGCCGGTAAGGCGCAGGTTCACGTCAGTGAAATCAGCGGCGAAAAATGGGTGATGCGCGAATCCAGTGCGCGTACCCGGCAACTGGTGGAAGAAAGCTGCAAACGGCTCGATATCGAGCTCAATTGCGTCATGCAACTCAACAGCCGCGAAGCCATCGTCCACGCGATCGTCAAAGGCATCGGTATCGGTTTTGTCTCGGCCGTGGAATACGCCGAGACCCCGGGCACCAGGCCGATCACCTTTGTCGATCACCCGTTCTTCATCGAATACCACCTGTGCTGCCTCGGCATCCGCAGGAACCGGCCAGTGATTGCCGAACTGTTTGATGCGAATCCACCGCTGACCTGATCAGCCCTGCCCCTTGAACCGCCTACCTCATTGTCGAGGGACGGCCCACGCTTACCTGAAAACGGAGATTGACCATGCAGTACCAACAACCGACTCATCTGCAAGCCGCGATCCTCGACTGGGCCGGCACCGTTGTCGATTTCGGCTCGTTTGCGCCGACGCAGATTTTCGTCGAAGCCTTTGCCGAGTTCGGCGTCGCCGTGTCGCTGGAGGAAGCGCGCGGGCCAATGGGCATGGGCAAGTGGGATCACATCCGCACCCTGTGCAACCTGCCGCAGATTGCCGAACGTTACCGCGCGGCGTTTGACCGCTTGCCGAGTGACGACGATGTGACGGCGATCTACGAACGATTCATGCCGTTGCAGATCGAAAAAATCGCCCTGCATTCGGCGTTGATTCCGGGTGCACTCGAGGCGATGGCGGCGTTGCGCGACAAGGGTTTGAAAATCGGTTCGTGCTCGGGCTATCCGGCGGTGGTGATGGCCAAGGTCGTCGGACTGGCAGAGGAAAATGGCTACGTCGCCGACCATGTCGTCGCCACCGATGAAGTGCCCAATGGCCGTCCATATCCGGCGCAGGCGTTGGCCAACGTGATTGCCCTGGGCATCAATGACGTGGCCGCCTGCGTCAAGGTCGACGACACCTGGCCGGGAATTCTCGAAGGGCGCGCCGCCGGCATGTGGACGGTGGCGTTGACCTGTTCCGGCAACGCGCTGGGCCTGACCTATGAGCAATACAAGGCGTTGGCGTCGGATCGACTGGCGGTAGAACGCGCGCGGATCGGCAAGATGTTCGCCCCTTCGCGCCCGCATTACCTGATCGATACCATCGCTGAACTGCCTCAGGTGATCGACGACATCAATGCGCGTCTGGCCCGGGGTGAAACTCCGCAAGCCAGCTGAGTCGGCCCTGACCGTGATCGTTCCCGCGCTCAGCGTGGGAACGATCCCATCACTCCCTTGAACTGCCGGAAGCAAGGTTGGCGTGACAGCAGACGCCTGCTGCTAATGCTCGTCGCGATAGATTGGTCTCCCCTTCAGCGGCTCGATCGACTACCATGCCGCCGCCGGTTTCCACACGGAATTAATAGGGAATCCGAAATGCTTGCACAGCATCAATCGGAACTGCCCCCGCAACTGTAGGTGCCGAGCCTGCTCCTTGACTGCCACTGGGTGAATCCCGGGAAGGCCGGAGCGTGGCGATGACGCATCAGTCAGGAGACCTGCCGGCACAGTGACTGACTAACCGGCGGGGTGTCCGGGAAGGACATCGTGCCGTGCGCGTTTTTCAATGCCGGCCTTGCGCAGTTTCCACGACCGCGCCCGAGGTGTGTTTCCAACCGTACCCGCCCGCTCACGTACGGTTCCCCTGGAGACTGCCCCATGCTGCTGCCCCGCGTTGCCACCCTGCTCACCGCTCTGAGTCTTTGCGCCCTGGCGCAAGCGGCGCCGACTACGTATCCGCTGACCGTCGAAAACTGCGGCAGCAGCCTGACCTTTCAGCACGCTCCTGCGCGCACGGTGACCATCGGCCAGGCCGGTACGGAAATGCTTTATGCCTTGGGCCTGGGCGACAAAGTCGTCGGCACTTCGCTGTGGTTCAACGATGTGCTGGGCACATACAAAACGCAGAACGACAGGGTCGAGCGTCTCGCCGACAACGAGCCAAGTTTCGAAGCGGTGATCGGCAAACGCCCGGAACTGGTCGCCGTCGAGCTGGAATGGATGGTCGGCCCGCAAGGCGCGGTCGGCACCCGTGAGCAGTTCCATGAACTGAAGATTCCCACCTATCTGCTGCCCTCTGATTGCGAAGCCAAGGACAACCTCGTCGGCTCGGACGGCACGCGGCTGGCGCCGTTCCGCATCGACAGCATCTATAAAGCCGTGAGCCAACTGGCGGCGATTTTCGACGTGCAGGCGCGCGGCGAGCAGCTCAATGAGCAGCTCAAAGCCAGCCTCGCACAGTCGATCGCCACGGCGACAAAACAGCAGCGCAAAGACGTCAGTGCACTGGTGTGGTTCTCCAGCGCCGAGATGGACATCGAGCCGTTCGTGGCCGGACACAAAGGCGTTCCCGATTTCATGCTCAGCACCCTCGGCGTGCGCAACGTCGTCGAGTCGGATGAAGAATGGCCGACCGTCGGCTGGGAAACCATCGCCAAGGCCAACCCGACGTTTCTGGTCATCGCGCGCATGGATCGTCGGCGTTTCCCGGCTGACGATTATCAGAAGAAACTCGCCTTTCTGCGCAGTGATCCAGTGACGCGCAACATGGACGCGGTCAAGCACAACCGCATCATCATTCTTGACGCCATGGCCATGCAGGCCAGCCTGCGCACCTTCGACGGCCTCGCACAACTGGCCACGGCCATCAACGGCTACGACCTGTCGCAATGAGCAGACGCCTGATCCGTTTGCTGCTGGTTCTGTTGACGCTATCGGTCGCGCTGATCGGCGGCGTGGCCATTGGTGAGACTTCAATCGAGCCGAGCGTGGTGTTGCAGGTGCTGGCCAACAAGCTGTGGGGTGCCGGTTATGTGCTCGACCCGATCGACGAAGGCATTGTCTGGAACTATCGCCTGACTCGCGCTTTGGTCGCGGCGGCCTGCGGCGCCGGTCTGGCGACATGCGGGGTGATTTTGCAGTCGCTGCTGCGCAATCCGTTGGCCGATCCGTATCTGCTGGGAATTTCCGCTGGCGCCTCGACCGGCGCGGTGATGGTCGCGCTGCTTGGCGTCGGCGCAGGGGCGATTTCATTGTCGGTGGGTGCCTTTGCCGGTGCGGTGACGGCGTTCGCGCTGGTGATCCTGTTGGCGCGGGTCAGCGGCACGGCCAGCGGTACCGGACAGATCATTCTTGCCGGGATCGCCGGCTCGCAGCTTTTCAACGCCCTCACCGCGTTTCTGATCACCCGCTCGGCCAGTTCGGAACAGGCGCGCGGGATCATGTTCTGGCTGCTCGGCAATCTCGGCGGCGTGCGCTGGCCGTCGGTGTGGCTGGCGGTCCCAGTGGCCTTGCTCGGGCTGGTCGTTTGCCTGTGGCACCGGCGGGCGCTGGATGCGTTTACCTTCGGCGTGGATTCGGCGGCATCCCTCGGCATTCCAGTGCGACGTGTGCAAATTCTGTTGATCGGCTGCGCCGCGCTGGTGACGGCGGTGATGGTGTCGATCGTCGGCTCGATCGGCTTTGTTGGCCTGGTGATTCCCCACGCCGCGCGGTTGTTGCTCGGCACGGGGCATGCGCGTCTGCTGCCCGCCAGTGCACTGGGCGGCGCGGTGTTTCTGATTGCCGCCGATGTGCTGTCGCGGACCCTGATCAAGGGTCAGGTGATTCCGGTCGGCGTGATCACCGCGCTGGTCGGCGCGCCGGTGTTCGCCCTGATTCTGGTGGGCCGGAGATCGGCACGATGAACGCGGTATTGAGTTGTGCGAGTGTGGGCTTCAAGGTGCGTGGCGCCGAGTTGCTTAACGGTGTCAGTCTCGACGTTCAGCGCGGCGAGACGCTGGGCATTGTCGGCCCGAACGGTTCGGGGAAATCCACTTTGCTGAAACTGCTCGCCGGCCTGCGTGAGCCGAACGAAGGCCAGGTGCAGCTCGACGGTCAGGCGCTGGGCACAATGTCGCGGCGCAGCATCGCGCAGACGCTTGCGGTGGTTGAGCAACAGGCCGATACCGACGATGGCATCCGCGTATTCGACGCCGTGGCGCTGGGGCGTACGCCGTGGTTATCGGCGCTGCAACCGTGGTCCCCCGCCGACGACGCCATCGTCGAGCAAGCGCTGGTCGACGTTGACGCCGTGCACCTGCGTAAACGCCTCTGGCGCAGTCTTTCCGGTGGCGAACGTCAACGCGTGCACATCGCCCGCGCACTGGCGCAGCGCCCGCAGATCCTGCTGCTCGACGAACCGGCCAACCACCTCGACATTCAGCACCAGTTGAGCATTCTGCAAGTGGTCCGCGCACTGCCGGTGACTACGCTGATCGCCCTGCACGATCTCAACCAGGCGCTCAAGTGCGATCGCCTGGCGGTGCTGGAGCGCGGGCGTCTGGTGGCATTGGGCGAGCCGCTGCACGTGCTGACGCCGGAGCGGTTACAGACGACCTTCGGGGTCAGGGCGCACTATCTGACGGACCCGTTCGATGGTGCGCCGATATTGCGTTTTCTTACCTGACTCATTTGTGTCTGACCTGCCGCTTTCGCGAGCAAGCCCGCTCCCACAATGGATTTGTGGGTTAGCGGGGATGGCGGGTGTAACGCGAAATCCTGTGGGAGTGGGCTTGCTCACGAAGGCGGCAGGTCAGGCAATTTAACTGTGGCTGACAGGCCGCTTTCGCGAGCAGGCTCGCTCCCACAGGGGTTATGTTTTCCAGGGCGGTGAAGGATCAGGCCCATTCTTTGCGCAGTTGCCGCGCTGCGCTGACCATATGCACCAACGCCGCTTCGGTCTCTGGCCAGCCTCGGGTTTTCAATCCGCAATCCGGATTGACCCACAGACGCTCCACCGGAATACGTTGCGCGGCCTTGCGCAGCAAGCCGACCATTTCCGTAACATCGGGAATGCGTGGTGAGTGAATATCGTAGACGCCCGGGCCGATGTCGTTCGGGTAGGCAAACGCTTCGAAAGCCTCGAGCAGTTCCATGTCCGACCGTGAGGTTTCGATGGTGATGACATCGGCGTCCATCGCCGCGATCGACTCGATCACATCGTTGAATTCGCTGTAGCACATGTGCGTATGGATCTGGGTTTCATCGCGCACGCCGCAGGCGCACAGGCGGAACGCTTCGCTTGCCCAGTCCAGATACGGTTGCCACTGCGCCCGGCGCAACGGCAAGCCTTCACGAAACGCCGCTTCGTCGATCTGCACAATTTTGATTCCTGCCGCTTCCAGATCATTCACCTCGTCACGAATGGCCAGCGCCAGTTGTCGTGCCTGAATCTCACGGCTGACGTCTTCGCGCGGGAACGACCACATCAGCATGGTCACCGGGCCGGTCAGCATGCCTTTAATGACCTTGTTGGTCAGACCTTGGGCGTAGCGAATCCACTCGACCGTCATGGCTTGCGGGCGGCTGAGGTCGCCGAAGATTACCGCCGGTTTGACGCAGCGCGAACCGTAGCTCTGTACCCAGCCAAAGCGGGTAAATGCGTAGCCGTCGAGTTGCTCGGCGAAGTATTCGACCATGTCGTTGCGCTCGGCTTCACCGTGCACCAGCACATCCAGGCCGAGGCGTTCTTGAATTTCTACAGCGTGGCGAATTTCCGTATGCATCGCATCGGTGTAATCGGCCGCGCTGAGCTTGCCTTGCTTGTGGGCCTGACGCGCCAGTCGGATCGCCGCCGTCTGCGGAAACGAACCAATGGTGGTGGTCGGAAACAGCGGCAGATCGAGTTTGTCGCGCTGTTTGGCAATGCGCTGGGCAAACGGCGATTGGCGTTGCGCATCCCTGGCAGTGATCGCCGCAACCCGCGCTTGCACCTCAGGTTTGTGGATGCGCGGCGAGGCGGCGCGGCTGGTTTGTACCGAGCGGCTTTGCGCCAGGGCGCGCAGCACCTGCGGCGCTTCCGGCTCGCTGATCGCTAGAGCGAGCACGGCGACCTCTTCACACTTCTGCACGGCAAATGCCAGCCAACTTTTCAGTTCGGCATCGAGCTGGTCTTCGCGGCTCAGATCAACCGGGCTGTGCAGCAACGAGCAGGACGGCGCCACCCACAAACGATCACCCAGACGCTCATGGGCATGGCGCAGCGTCGCCAGCGCGTTTTGCAGATCGCAGCGCCAGACGTTACGCCCGTTGACCACACCCAGCGACAGCACTTTATAGGCCGGCAGACGATCCAGAATGGTCGGGTACTGATCCGGCGCGCGCACCAGATCGATGTGCAGGCCATCGACCGGCAGGTTCGCCGCCAGACCGAGGTTTTCTTCCAGACCACCAAAGTACGTAGCAAGCAGTTTTTTCAGCGGATCGCGCTGGATCTGGTTGTAGGCGCGCTCGAAGGCATTCTTCCAGTCCTGCGGCAGATCGAGCACCAGAATCGGCTCATCGATCTGCACCCACTCCACGCCCAATGCCGCCAGCCGCGCGAAGATCTGCCCGTACAGCGGCAGCAGGCGATCGAGCAACTCGAGCTTGTCGAAATCGGCGCCCTTGGTTTTGCCCAGCCACAGATAGGTCAACGGGCCGAGGATCACCGGTTTGACGTTGTGCCCCAGCGCGCGGGCCTCTTCGGTTTCTTCAAACAGCTGCTCCCAACCCAGCTGAAATTGTTGATCGACGCTGAATTCCGGTACGAGGTAGTGATAATTGGTGTCGAACCATTTGGTCATCTCTTGAGCGTGACCACCGCCGCAACAGCCGTTGCTGACACCACGGGCCATGCTGAACAGCGTCTGCAGCGTGGCTTTGCCGTCGTGCGGGCGGAAGCGCTCGGGGATCACGCCGAACATCAGCGAATGAGTCAACACCTGGTCGTACCAAGCGAAATCGCCGACCGGCAGCAAGTCGATGCCGGCGTTTTTCTGCAAGTCCCAATGGGCCTTGCGCAGCTCACGTCCGACGTCACGCAGGCCCGCCTCGTTCAGTTCTCCTTTCCAGAACGCCTCTTGCGCTTTCTTCAGTTCGCGGTCGCGGCCGATGCGCGGAAATCCAAGGGAATGGGCCAGTGCCATGACAAACAACTCCAGATGCTTATTCGATGGCGGCTATTGTCTGGAACCTAGCTTAATGAAACAAACTCAATCTTTTTCTAATGAACACAAATTATGCTCATGTAGAGATAAGCCTTTAGGAGCTGCCGAAGGCTGCGATCTTCGGCTGAAGGGACGCAGAGCGTCCCCCGCTGCACTCCCATGCCGAGCGTGGGAACGATCGGAACCCGGGGACACAAATCAAGCTTTTGTCGCGGCGAAGACGCCCTTTGAATACTCGATGACGCCTTGCTGTAAACACGTTCGAACTGTTCCGGCAGCTGGCCGATTTCGTTCTATCGTTAGATCCAAATGGCTGGATTTCTCAAAGATTAAAGGTTGCGAGGGAAGATGCCTGCGCCTAAGTTGCACGCGAGTCTTTTCCCCGCGATCGGAACGCGATCAACACCATAATGAGGTGAAGAAATGTCGAAGGAATCACGCCCTGCCGTGCTTGGGCTGATAGGCAATACTCCGCTGGTGCAGGTCACCCGCTTTGATACCGGACCCTGCACGCTGTTTCTCAAACTCGAATCGCAGAACCCCGGCGGCTCGATCAAGGACCGTATCGGCCTGGCGATGATTGACGCCGCAGAACGTGACGGCCGCCTGCAACCGGGCGGCACGATCGTCGAGGCCACTGCCGGCAACACCGGTCTGGGTCTGGCGCTGGTCGGCCGGGCCAAAGGCTATCGCGTGGTGCTGGTGGTGCCGGACAAGATGTCCACCGAGAAAGTCCTGCACTTGAAGGCCATGGGCGCCGAAGTGCACATCACCCGCTCCGACGTCGGCAAGGGCCATCCCGAGTATTACCAGGACGTCGCGGCGCGTTTGGCCAGGGACATTCCCGGGGCGTTTTTCGCCGACCAGTTCAATAATCCCGCCAATCCGCTGGCCCACGAATGCAGCACTGCGCCGGAGATCTGGGCGCAGACCGAACATGATCTGGACGCCATCGTCGTTGGCGTCGGTTCGGCTGGCACGCTGACCGGGCTCAGTCGCTTCTTCAAACGTGTGCAGCCAAATCTGGAAATGGTCCTCGCCGATCCGGTCGGCTCGGTAATGGCGCAATACAGCCGCGACGGCACCTTGCCGACGCCCGGTTCGTGGGCGGTCGAGGGCATTGGCGAAGACTTCATTCCATCGATTACCGACCTGTCCAGCGTGCGTCACGCCTACTCGATCAGCGACGAAGAAAGCTTCGATCACGCCCGCCAGTTGCTCAAGGCCGAAGGCATTCTCGGTGGTTCATCGACCGGCACCCTGTTCGCTGCCGCGCTGCGTTATTGCCGCGAACAGACCGAGCCGAAACGCGTGGTCAGTTTTGTCTGCGACACTGGCACGCGTTACCTGTCGAAGGTTTACAACGATCAGTGGATGACCGATCAGGGCTTGTTGCAACGCAAGGGCTATGGCGATCTGCGTGACTTGATCGCACGGCGTTTCGAGGACGGCCGGGTGATCAGCGTCGGCCCGGGCGACACTCTGCTCACTGCATTCCAGCGCATGCGTCTGGCAGATGTTTCGCAATTGCCGGTGCTGGTCGAAGGCAAGCAACTGGTGGGCGTGATCGACGAGTCCGACATCCTCCTCGGCGTGCACGAAGACGCCGCGCGCTTCAGCCAGTCAGTGTCCAGCGTGATGACCGACAAACTGCAAACGCTCGCCCCGGCTGCGACCCTGGCCGAACTGGAAGCGGTGCTCAGCCGTGGCCTCGTCGCGATCATCGCTGACGCGTCCGGCTTCCATGGCCTGATCACCCGCACCGACATGCTCAACCAATTACGGAGATCCCTTGCATGAGTCAGCACGACGATAAATCCCAAGGCTTCGCCACCCGAGTGATCCACGCCGGGCAGCAGCCGGACCCGACCACCGGTGCGCTGATGCCGCCGATCTACGCCAACTCCACCTACCTGCAAGACAGCCCCGGCGTGCACAAGGGTTTCGACTACGGTCGCTCGCACAATCCGACGCGCTTTGCCCTGGAACGCTGCGTAGCGGATCTTGAGGGCGGCACTCGCGCCTTCGCCTTCGCCTCAGGGCTGGCGGCGATTTCCACGGTGCTGGAACTGCTCGACGCCGGCTCGCACATCGTTTCCGGCAATGACTTGTACGGCGGCACGTTCCGCCTGTTCGACAAGGTCCGCCAGCGCAGTGCCGGGCACCGTTTCAGCTTCGTCGACCTCGCCGACCTGTCGGCGTTCGAAGCGTCGCTGCAGGACGACACGCGCATGGTCATGGTCGAGACCCCGACCAACCCGCTGCTGAGCCTGTCGGATCTGGCCGCCATCGCGCGCATCTGCCGCGCGCGCGGGATCATCTGCGTGGCCGACAACACCTTCGCCAGCCCCTACATCCAGCGCCCACTGGAATTGGGTTTCGACATCGTCCTGCACTCGACCACCAAATACCTCAACGGCCATTCCGATGTGATCGGTGGCATTGCGGTGGTCGGGCAGAACGCCGAGTTGGCGCAAAAGCTCGGTTTCCTGCAGAACGCGGTCGGCGCGATTTCCGGGCCGTTCGACGCGTTCCTGACTCTGCGCGGAGTGAAAACCCTGGCGCTGCGCATGGAGCGTCATTGCAGCAACGCCTTGGACTTGGCGCAGTGGCTGGAACAGCAGCCGCAGGTCAAGCGCGTCTACTATCCTGGCCTGACCTCGCACCCGCAGCACGAACTGGCCAAGCGGCAGATGCGTGGTTTTGGCGGGATGATTTCCGTCGATCTGAACAGCGACCTGGCCGGTGCGCGGCGGTTTTTGGAGAACGTGAAGATCTTTGCACTGGCGGAAAGTCTGGGCGGTGTGGAAAGCCTGATCGAGCACCCGGCGATCATGACCCACGCGACCATTCCGCCGGAAACCCGCGCGAAGCTGGGGATTGGCGATGGGCTGGTGCGGTTGTCGGTGGGGGTTGAGGATGTTGAGGATCTGCGGGAAGATTTGGCGCAGGCTTTGGCTAAGATGTGACTTTTTGAAGAGGGCTGCATCGCAGCCCAACGGGGATAATTACCCTCGCCACGCGGGGAAAACCCCCTGTGGCCTTTCGATCTGTCGTTTTTATTGTCATACAAGTCTTTTTGAAAATGACATCAAGTCTGCCGAATGAAGAGCTCCGTGCTGCTGCGCAAACTCGACAACACAAGTGTCGCAACATTCGCCCACCTCATTTCGCATCTTGGTGTCAAACAGCATATGGAATACGGCGCTCGCTTGTTAATTACACAGGGAAGAAAATGAATCATTATAAACATCTAATCAAATCAATTTTAAGTTTACTTTTTTTATTTAACTCAGTCACCGCATCGGCAGTGCTTTCACAGGAGCAGCAGGCAGCCAAGGAACGCGGCATTTCATTATATAAACAAGAGAAAAATGCAGAGCGTGAATTGCGCATTGCCGCTGAGGCTGGCGATGCAGAAGCACAATTTTATTTGGCGCAACAACTTCGCCAACTGGAACTTAATAAAGCGCTAGACTCGAAAGAATCTGTAAAGTGGTTCGTGGCTTCTGCTAATCAAGGCAATTTATTCTCGCTATATCAGTTATCTCACAACGTCAAGCTGTGTGTTATTGCTTCATTTTGTCCCAAAGGGGAAAAAAGCCGAGGTGAATGGGATCAAGAGTACAGAAAAACTTTGATGGAGAAATTTGCCTCAAATGATTTGCAACAACTAGGCGAACTAAATGATTGGGTAGCCAAGTCGGATGTTGTAGGAGAGTGGTTTCATCTACAGGATGAGCTTCGTTATGCAAAAAACCACAGGGTGGAAGATACGCGCGAATGGCTAGTACATTCTGCTAATCAAGGAAATTTTAACTCCCTACTTCGTCTGGCTCTTGATGATGGAGATAAATTATGCACGATCGTTGAGAACTGCCCGAAGGGAGATAAAACTCAGCGCGAGTGGAAATCAGAATTTGAGAAGATTGCGCGAGAAAAAATTGCTTCCGGTGACATGGAAGCTGCCTATTTGTTATACGTAGGCAATTCTGACTTTAATATGCTGATTAAATCAGCAGAGGGAGGGTACTCATTCGCACAATATCAGCTTGCAGAGAGTTATTCAGCTGGTGATGGATTTTTTTGGTGGTTTGGGCAGCGCCGCAAGGAAATCAACAAGTGGTATAAGCGAGCGGCTGAAAATGGCTATCCAAGAGCAATGATTGCCTATGCAGCCTCCATTTATGAAGATAACGGAGACCTATCAATTTCCCGGTATTGGCTAGAGGAGTCTGCGAAGGCGGGTGACAGCAATGGCATCGGTTTGCTTGCTCGAGAGTATGCAAGTAATCCAAATTACTATGGCTTTCCATTTGATATGGTGAAGGCTTATGGCCTTATGTTCTTTTTAGCAGGCTTAGAAAATGACGAGTCTGATAAAGAGTATGATCGAGAAAGATTAGAAAACTATTCAAACAAAATGTCACCTGAACAAATCGAGCAAGGCAAAGCCTTTGCCGAGAAATGGAAGGCCACGCATGGGCTTGAACGCGTTCAACCTCAGCAGCCAGCGGGATCGGAAACAGGTGGCAAGCCTCGCGCGTCGAGTCACTGAGACCATCGTTGTAATTGTCACCTCGTCCAGTGATGGCTTACTGCAAATGCTGCCATCTGACGCACCCTGCGGGCCGGGCATTCGCGCTGCGCGTTGAACCAGGCCCAACCGCCAACCCGTTTCACCCTTTCGGGCTTCAATCCCAAACGTTTCCGGCCTTCGGCCTGCACTCACCAATTAGCTTGAGCCGAGCCAGTGAGTCGAACGCCTGTGGTTGATTGGCGATTTGCTCAACTACGTCGTGGCTGTAGGCTCTGATCAGTGCGGTTGTCAGTTGGGTTTGAGGACGTTGAAGACCTGGGCGCCGATCTGGCTCAGGCACTGGCAAGAATGTAAACAGCTCCACACAACGAAGCCCGCGCGATGCGGGCCTCGTCTTTTTTTTGTCCGTCGATCTCCCCGCCGTGGCAGTTCCCGAGGCCGATCCTATACTCAATCGGCTCGATCAAAATTATCTCGACACCCGCACGCCACTCGGTGTGCCCGTGCCTTTCGCCAACCAGGTAAACCCAAGCCAATGAGTCGTGGCGTCTTAAGATGTACAGCGCACGAATGATCGCTGTATGGCTGCCGGGTCGTGGAGAGAACCATGAAATACAAGTTGTTGTCAGGCGTGCTTCTTGCGGTAGCGGCCAGCGTTGTGGTGCCCAATGTCTGGGCGGCGCAACCGCAGGCAGTGGCTTCTGATGGAGCCGATCATGTCGGTGCTGGCGAGGTGGCATCTGACGGCGCCGATCATGTCGGCGCTGGCGCGGTGGCTTCTGACGGCGCCGATCATGTCGGCGCCGGGGCAGTGGCTTCCGATGGCGCCGATAAGGTCGGGGCCGACGCAGTGGCTTCCGATGGCGCCGATAAGGTCGGCGCCGGCGCAGTGGCATCTGACGGCGCCGATCATGTCGGCGCCGGGGCAGTGGCTTCCGATGGTGCCGATAAGGTCGGGGCCGGCGCAGTGGCATCTGACGGCGCCGATCATGTCGGCGCCGGGGCAGTGGCTTCCGATGGTGCCGATAAGGTCGGGGCCGGCGCAGTGGCATCTGACGGCGCCGATCATGTCGGCGCTGGCGCAGTGGCTTCCGATGGCGCCGATAAGGTCGGGGCTGGGGCTTTGGCGGCGGATGGCGCCGACCGCACCGGCGTCAACCGTGTGGCCTATTCTCGAGTCGGAGTCGGTTCTGATCGCGTGGCATCAGCGCTGATGACCGGCAGCTATTCCGACCAGTTCAATAGCCCGCAATAACGCCCCGATGTAACGGGCGGGTTGCTGAGCCGCCCGTTTACATCAGCCTCTACAGCGTCTCCTCGACCGCCTCGCCTCGTCGATCACGCAGGGCACGCAGCGTCGCGCGTAACTCGGCCGGCCGCACAGGCTTCGACAGAATCGCAATCTGCCGATCATGCAAGGCTGCCTGAATCCTGTCGACGTCGTGCCCGGTGATGATCATCGCTGGCACTGCCCAGCCGCGCTGCCTGCGCACTTCGTCAATGCATTCGATGCCAGTGGCGTGGGTGCCGAGGTCATAGTCGGCGACGATGATGTCGCAGTCAGTAACCAGGCCTGCGGCCGACCACTCGGCCTGCACAACACAGCCCCAACGTGCGAGCAACGCCGAAGTCGCGAGCAACACATTGCGATCATCCTCGACCAGACAGACTTTTAACCCCGTCAACAATCCCACCTGCCGCGCTTCGCCGCGAACGACCAGTGACTGCGGTGCCGCTACGATTGGCAACCCTGCAAGGGTCACAGCTGTGCCGCGCCCCAACTGTGAACGCAGAGCAACTTGCACATCGATCAGTTCACCCAGGCGCTTGATGATCGACAGGCCCAGCCCGACACCCTCGACATCTTTGTCGCGTACCTGCCGCACCCGATAAAACTCCTCGAAAACCTTTTGCAGGTGCTCTTGGGCAATACCATTGCCGCGGTCATAAACAACAATGGCCAGCCCTGCCCCGCGTTTACGCACACCAATCAGCACCGGCCGCTGCGCACCGTATTTGAAGCAGTTGGAGAGCACGTTCTGCACCATGGTCGCCAGCAGTGCCGGGTCGGTTCTGATCCAGTAGTTGCACGGTCGCATACGCAACTCGACGCCCGCCCAACGGGCCGCTTCCTGATGTTGGCGGACGATGTCCGCGAGCCATTCACCGAGGTTGAGCGTTTGCATTTTCGCTTCGACCCGGCCGTTATCGAGGGTGTAGAGGTCGAGAATCGAGCGGAACAGTTGCGAAACGTTGAGCAGTGAGCGGTCGATATTGTCGACCAGCCGCCGCTCGTCATCGCCCAAACGCGACTCCCGCAGACACGCGGTAAACAGTCCGATGGAGTGAATCGGTTGACGCAAATCATGACTGGCCTGCGCCAGAAACCGCGACTTTTCCAGGTTAGCCGCCAGCGCTTCTTCCGACGCCTTGCGCGTACGCTCGAGCAGCAAGTGCGCATAAAACGGAATCACCGTGCTGGTGATCAGCAACATCAGCACCATGAACGGCTGCGCCTGCCAATACGGCGTCAGGCGATAGACCACCAGCAGCGCCACCAATGCCAGGCCGGTGGCGATCGCCAGATAGCGCGAGCCGTAACGCATGCCGTTGCCGAGATTGACCCAGACCATCACCGCATACAGCGGCAACGCTGCCTCGCCGCCAATCACCAGACCAAAACAGGTACCGGTGTAATCGTGGACCATGGCAAAAATCCGCCGCGCTCGATAATGCCCCGGCCAACGCGCAATGGCTTGGCGAAACACGATCGACGCCAGCAGGAACAGGCTGATGTAGGTAATCACCGGCAGGTAGGTCGCCAAGCGATGGCCCGGCAGAAAGACCAGTACGACCATGTAGATCACCGCGATGGCGGCGATGATGATGCGCAGATTGGCCTGGTCGAGTTCGGTGTTTTTCTCGAACTTCATGGCAAACGTCCTTGTGCAGCACTTGCAGTTTCGGAAGCAGCCTACAGGCAACCTTCGCGTCCGATGCTAAGGTGCAGGCCTTGAATCACGCCTGACCCAGGGAGGGTCGCGTCATGACGTGCCGGATCATCATAGCCGACGATCACCCGCTGTTTCGCGAGGCGATGCTGCGCACCGTGCAGCGCTTGCTGCCCGATGCGGATACCTGCGAGGCCGGCGACTTCGACGCTGTGCTCAGGCTGTTGGCGTCGGGTAACGAGCCGGACACGCTGATGCTCGATCTGCGTTTTCCCGGGCTGACCTGCATCACCCAGCTCGCCGACTTGCGCCGACAGTTGCCGCGCACCACGTTGATCGTGGTGTCGATGGTTGACGATCAGGCGCTGATCAGTGAAGTCATGGCGGCGGGCATTGACGGTTTCATTGGCAAAAACATCGCGCCGGATGAAATCGGCCAGGCGATTCTGGCGATCCGTGAAGGTGAAGTACTGGTGAAGTCGGCGCCGTCCGGCTTGTTGCCGCTGGAAACCGCGACGACGCTGACGCCGCGTCAGCAGGACGTGCTGCGTTTGATCGCGCAAGGCAAGACCAACAAGGAAATCGCCCGTGAACTGGATATCTCCCCGTTCACGGTACGCATCCATGTGTCTTCGTTGCTGCGCACGCTGGATGTGCCGACGCGAGCGGCAGCGGCGGTGAAGTATTCGCGGCTGTGAAGCGTTTTTAAGGGTCAACCTGCGCCATCAGATCAGGCACCGACTCCGGCCGTTTGGCATAGCGCTGGGCCAACACCGCGCAGACCATCAGCTGAATCTGGTGGAACAGCATCAGCGGCAGAATCAGCACGCCGATGGTGCTGCCGGCAAACAACACCTGCGCCATCGGCACACCCGTGGCCAGGCTCTTTTTCGAGCCGCAGAACAGAATGGTGATGCGGTCTTCCTGATTGAAGCCGAAGGCTTTGCCCAAAAAGGTCGAGGCCAGTAAAACCAGCGCCAGCAGGATGCAGCAAACCACCACCAGACCGAGCAACTCGAACAACGGAATCTGCTGCCAGATGCCTTCGTTGACCGCCTCGCTGAACGCGCCGTAAACCACCAGCAGAATCGAACCCTGATCAACGAATTTCAGCCAGTTCTTGTTGCGCCCTACCCACGCGCCGATCCAGCGTCGCGCGATCTGCCCGGCAATGAACGGCAGCAGCAATTGCACGCTGATTTTCACGATCGCATCGAGGGTCGAGCCGCCGTCGCCGTGGACGTTGAGCAGCAGCGTCACCAGCAGCGGCGTAAGGAAAATCCCGAACAGACTGGACGCCGCCGCACTGCAGATCGCCGCCGGAATATTGCCCCGCGCCAACGAAGTGAACGCGATCGCCGACTGCACGGTGGCCGGCAATGCGCATAGATAGAGCATGCCCATGTACAGCTGATCGCCAATCAGCGGTGATAACAACGGTTTCAGCGCCAGACCGAGTATGGGAAACAGCACGAAGGTCAGGCCGAACACCAGCAGATGCAGGCGCCAATGGCCGGCGCCGGCGATGATCGATTCACGTGACAGCTTGGCGCCGTGCAGGAAAAACAGCAGGGCGATGGCGATATTGGTCAGCCAGCCGAAGCCGACCGCGACCTGACCGCTGGCAGGCAGAAAACTCGCCAGCACAACCACAGCAATCAACGTCAGGGTGAAGTTATCGGGTAAAAAACGTGGGCGCGTCATGAGATTCATCCGGGGGTTGCCAGTGCGTGTCGACGACTCTAACGTGACTGGCAATTACCGACTAACGCCGAAGAGCCGCAAGATGCCGCCTAAAGGACATAGCAAGAGCGTTCGCCGCAGTGTTCCCGGGCTGCCGAGCCTGCCGCGCCCGGTTTATGGACGCACCGAATCGCTGCCCAACCGCGCCCTCACCCGCCGTCACAGTCACCCGTGGGTGCAGTTGTCCTATGCGATTCAAGGCGTGCTCGAAGTGCAGACCAGCGCTGGCCGTTTTGTCGCGCCGCCGGAACGTGCGGTGTGGATTCCGGCGGGGGTGCCGCACCGGGTATTCAGCGCACCGCATACGGAAATGCGCAGTCTTTATATCGACAGCAGCGTCACCGGTTGGGCGGCTGAGCATTGCCATGTGCTCGGCGTCAGCGATCTGCTCAGGGAGTTGATCCGCGCCTTCAGTCAGGTGCCGGTGGAGTATGACGAGAGCGGCCCCGATGGACGCCTGGCTCAAGTCATCCTCGATCAACTCGCTGAGGCTCCGACCATCGACCTGATGCTGCCGCTGCCGCAGGACCCGCGCTTGAAGCAGATCTATCAGAGCCTTGAGCAACACCCGGAACAGCAGACCACCCTGAGCCACTGGAGCGAAAAATTCGGTGTCACCGAAAAGACTCTGACGCGCCTGTTTCTGCGCGACACCGGCCTGACCTTCCGCGCCTGGCGCCAACGCCTGCGCCTGCTTGGAGCACTGACGCCGTTGGAGAAAGGTGAGCGTGTGACTGACGTTGCGCTGGCCTGCGGATACGACTCGACTTCGGCATTTATTGCGGCGTTTCGGCAGCAGTTTGGTGAGACGCCGGGGGAGTTTTTTCGATAGAACTGGACGAATCATATTCGCCAGCCTCGCTACACATCGCGGTTCCAGGGTACTGCATGAGTCCAGGTTTTCTATAACTGGCTACTAGCACAACCCAGATGCATAACCAACTGTCATATCTGACAGTTGCCCAACCTTTGATGACCGCGCAATGTTAATCATGCGGGTGGAATTATTCCATCCGCCCGCTACTTCAACAGCGCTAACTAATTACATCAGGAGCAGATCATGACCGACTTCGAGCATTTGAAGGAGAACTTCGCCGAAAACAAAGCGGAGCCTATTGGCGACTGGATATTCAAAGCTGATATCTCGCCCCCGCTTTTTGAGGAAAAAGAGTTCAGCGCCACAGAATATATTTGTCAGTCCCTTTCCCCTCACAGCTTCAGCATTATCGGTAGAGCCATGTCGGGAGCTAAATTCCTTTCTATCGTGCTTCCTCTGAATTCACCAAAGACCAAGACTGAATATGAAATCGGGAAAGCACATCCCAACGGTGCCCGCGCCTCACTTGCACTTACCTCGGAAATTAAAAGCGCAATCAGCGGTAAAGTATCTGTCAAGCAAAACGAAGATATCGTCGATGCAGACTTTGCCTTCATCATAAAACATGAAGGTAATGAACATACCGTTAAAGGAAGAATTCACGTCAAGCCCACTGCTATCAGTTGATTTAATGCGCAATCAGCTTGCGCAACATGCGAACCAGAATCAGACCGGCGACTTATAGCGAGAAATTGATGTTTTTTACGGCTCGCCAGTCTGGTTCGTCCTTTTTCAGTGACTTTAAATCGTCCTTTGTTCGTTTTTCCAAATCTGGCGCAGGTCGCCCTCCACCAGCCAGGCCCCGCAGTTCGATCTGATGCCGCCACCGTAAGAATGTGGCGATACGCCGGGGTAATCCTATTGTCGACACTTCGTTTTTGCCGAACTGTCACTCAGAAATAAACGATTTTTCTTTGCCCCAAATCCGTCGCTAGCATGGCCCCGTCTGACGTTGATCAAACCATGAACATAACGCCCGGCCAACGGTAATCCCTGTGGGAGCGGGCTTGCTCGCGAAGGCAATCTGTCAGTCAACTTCAACTTCGCTGTTGTACCGCTTTCGCGAGCAAGCCCGCTCCCACAGGTTTCTGTGTCGGAGTCGGGATCGGTGATAAAGCTGCAAAAGACCGGGAGCGTGCCATGCCTGCCACGAACATCAATATCGGCGAACCCTGGATGTGGGGCGCCTTCATCGTCTTCGTTCTGGCCATGCTGGCCCTGGACCTGTTTGTCTTCGGTGGGCGCAAGGCGCACCGGGTGTCGGTGCGGGAAGCATCGGCCTGGGTGGTTGCCTGGTGCCTGTTGGCGCTTAGTTTTGCCGGGCTGCTCTGGTGGTATCTGCACGGCGAATTCGGCAGTGAAATCGCCCGGCAGAAAACCTTGGAATTTCTCACCGGCTATCTGATCGAGCAGTCGCTGTCGATCGACAATATGTTCGTCTTCGTGATGATCTTCAGCTACTTCGCCGTGCCGCCCGAACTGCAGCGGCGGGTGCTGCTGTACGGCGTGCTCGGCGCGATTGTCATGCGCGCAATAATGATTTTCGCCGGTGTGTGGCTGGTGTCGCAGTTCGAATGGCTGCTCTATGCCTTCGGGGTATTCCTGATCATCACCGGGATCAAAATGTTGGTGTTCGCTGATCATCAACCGGACTTGGACAAAAACCCGTTGCTGCGCTGGGTGCGCGGGCATATGCGCATCACCAGTGGCTTTCACGGCGAGAAGTTTTTCATCCTGCAGAACGGCGTGCGCTGGGCAACACCGATGTTCCTGGTGCTGGTGCTGATCGAGGCCAGCGACTTGATGTTCGCCGTCGACAGCATCCCGGCGATCTTCGCCGTCACCACCGACCCGTTCATTGTCTTCACCTCGAACATCTTCGCAATCATGGGCCTGCGCGCGTTGTACTTCCTGCTGGCGGACATGGCTGACCGCTTTCACCTGCTCAAATACGGGCTGGCGATCGTGCTGGTGTTCATCGGCGGCAAGATGGTGCTGATGCCGTGGTTCCACATGCCGGTGGAATGGTCGCTGGCAATCGTCGGGACGGTGATTCTCGGGTCGGTGCTGTTGAGTCTGGTGACCAGCCGCGAGGCAGAACGCAGCACCGAATGACAACACACAACCCTACCTGTGGGAGCGAGCCTGCTCGCGAATAGGCCGGATCATTCACCATCTGATTTGAATGACACCCCGCTTTCGCGAGCAGGCTCGCTACCACATTTGAAGTGCGGTGCTCTTATTTATCGGACTTGATACTGGTCCACACCCGCGTGCGCACCCGTTCCATTTTCTGCGGCAGCGGCTGCACCACATACAAAGTTTTCAGCGCTTCGCTGGTCGGGGTCAGGTTGGGGTTGTCGGTGATGTCCTTGTTGACCAGCGGCATCGAGTCCTTGTTGGCATTTGGATACCCGAGGAAATCACTGATCGGGGCGATCACTTTCGGGTCGAGCAAGTGGTTGAGGAATTCGTGGGCCTCGGCGACGTTCTTAGCGCTCTTCGGAATGGCGAAGGTGTCGAACCAGATCGGCGCGCCCTCCTTCGGCAAACGCCAGTCGACCACCACACCGTTGCCCGCTTCTTTGGCGCGATTGCCGAACTGGTAGAAGCTGCCGGAATAACCGATCGCCACGCAGATGTCGCCGTTGGCAATGTCGGTCATGTACTTGGCCGAGTTGAAGTAGGTCACGTACGGGCGAATTTTCATCATCAAGGCCTTGGCCTTTTCATAGTCCGCCGGGTTCTGGCTGTTCGGATCGAGGCCGAGGTAATGCAGGGCCAGCGGCAGAATTTCCGACGGCGAATCGAGCATCGCCACGCCGCAGGACTTGAGCTTTTCCATGTTCTCGGGCTTGAACACCAGATCCCAACTGTCCGCCGGCGCGTTGTCGCCCAGGGCAGCCTTGACCTTCGCCGGGTTGAAGCCGATCAGCACGGTGCCATACATGTACGGCACGCCGTACTGGTTGCCGGGGTCGTTGGCGTCGAGCAATTTGAGCAGGGCCGGATCCTGGTGCTGCCAGTTCGGCAGTTTCGACTTGTCGAGCTTCTGAAACACGCCGGCCTTGATCTGGGTTTCGATGAACTGATTGGACGGCACCACCAGGTCGTAACCGGAGTTGCCGGTGAGCAGTTTGGCTTCCAGGGATTCGTTGGTGTCGAAGGTATCCCAGGTCACTTTGATCTTGCTTTGCTCGGCGAAGTCCTTGGGCACTGACGGCAGAATGTAATCCGCCCAGTTGTACACCCGCAGTTCGCGCTGCTCGGCCTGGACGGCGCTGGCCAGCAGCGTCAGGCCACACACAGTGGCGCCCAGAATGCGTTTGATCGTGACCATGGTTGTTTCCCCGAATGCGACGTGAGATCGATGGTTTTTATGTTCTGTACACGGCAGTGGCTGTAACGATAGCCAAGGGCAAAAAAGGTCGAGCCTGTTGTTAGGGTTTCGATTCTTGCTGACAGCGTAGCGCGATGACAGTAGGCGGCAGGCCAAAAGGGGATCGATATGGCCAATTTGCTTGACCGCCGAGATACGCAAACAAAATGCCCGGCGCTGGGCCGGGCATTGCTGTGTTGCCGTTTCGATCAGTCGGTATAGCCGAGTCTGGCCGCCCTGCTCTGCTGCGCCTGCCCACGGGTTGCGAGGCAGTAATACAGCGGCACGGTGACCACGAGGCCAACCAGCCACGACAGGTCGGCACCTTCCACCAGATTGGCGTAGGGCCCGACATACAGCGAGGTGTTGGCAAACGGCAGCTGCACGATGATGCCGATGAAATAGGCAATGATCGCGTGCAGGTTGAAGCGCCCGTAGATGCCGCCGTCGGCGCGGAAGATCGAGGCGATATCGTAGTTGCCGTGCTTGATCAGGTAGAAGTCGATCAGGTTGATCGACGCCCACGGCACCAGCACCAGCAACAGCGCCAGAATCAGTCCGATGAACTCAGAAATGAAATCCGCCGAAGCACCGAGGGCGACCACACAGCAACCTGCCAGGATCACGCTTGATAACACCACGCGCACCTTGATACTCGGCGTCCACTGGCTGGCAAAGGTCTGAATCGAGGTGATGATCGACAACACCGCGCCATACAGATTCAGCGCGTTATGGCTGATGATGTTGAGCAGAAACAGCACCATCAGAATCGGCCCCAGCCAGCCGGTGGACTGCTTGACCGCTGCCATCGCTTCAGTGCCTTCCGGCGTCGCCAGTACGGCGACTGCGCCAAAACTGAACGACAGAATCGTACCCAGCGTCGCGCCCAGATACGTCGCCCAGAAGGGTTTGGCGATACCGATGTCTGCTGGCAGATAACGCGAATAGTCGGAGACGTACGGCGAGAAGCTGATCTGCCAGATGATCCCCAGCGACACCGTCGCCAGCCAGCCGGAGAGGTTGAAACTGCCACGCGTCAGGAAATCTGCCGGCAAGTCATGGGCGAAGATGTAGATGAACCCGGCGAGCAATGCGCCGCCCATCACCCAGGTACCGATGCGGTTGAGGGTGTGGATGAAGTTGTATCCGATCACACCGATCGCGGTCGCGGCCAGCGCGCCGATCAGAATGCTCAGCGGTGCCGGCACTGACGGCGCAATGCCGACGATGGATTTGCCGGCAAGCACGATGTTGGAAATGAAGAAACCGATGTAGATGAGCGCTGCGAAGAACACGATCAGCAGCGCGCCATAGCGGCCGAACTGACCGCGACTCTGGACCATTTGCGGAATGCCCATGCGCGGGCCTTGGGCCGAGGCCAGCGCAATCACCACGCCGCCGATCATGTGCCCCAGCGCAATCGCCAGCAGCCCCCAGAACAGATTCAGATGGAACACCTGCACCACCATGGCGCCGGTGACGATGGGCAGTGGCGCAATGTTGGTGCTGAACCAAAGAGTGAACAGATCGCGGGCCTTCCCGTGGCGTTCCGCGAGTGGGACGTAATCGACCGTATGATTCTCGATCAACGGATCTTGCCGGGACATCTGGGACATATGCATGAACTCGAGTTTGTCTGTTTTTATCTTTGTATGAAGCCAAACCGGGAGGACTCTTGTGTCGCCCCTCAGATGCAGACCATATTATGGTATTCCAAACTTTGCACAAGCCTGATCCGCTGATTCTGTCGCTGTCTGATCCGCTATCCTCGCTGATCCCACCCCTGACCGGCTAGCTGAACGCCCCGTAAACATTGAGTTTCCGACGAAAGTGGCACGTTTATCGGTTCACCAGAAAAGCTCTTGCAAGATATGTATTACGGTATACCATCAGACCTACTAACCATAAAAACCGCGTCACACCACCCGAGGACCACCCAATGATCGATGCTGCCATTTACAAACAAGTCATGGGCTCGTTCCCGTCCGGCGTCACCGTCATCACCACGCTGGACGACGACGGCCAGATCGTCGGCCTGACTGCCAGCGCGTTCAGCTCGCTGTCGATGGACCCGGCGCTCGTGCTGTTCTGCCCCAATTACAGCTCCGACTCTTACCCAGTGCTGATCAAGAACAAACGCTTTGCGATTCACCTGTTGTCCAGCGTGCAGCAAAGCGAGGCCTATGCCTTCGCGCGCAAAGGCAAGGACAAGGCGCAGGGCATCGAGTGGACGTTGAGCGAACTGGGCAACCCGATCCTCGCCAATGCGACGGCGGTGATCGAGTGCGAGTTGTGGCGTGAATACGAAGGTGGCGACCACGCGATCATGGTCGGCGCGGTGAAGAACCTGATCGTCCCCGAGCAGGTCGCCGGGCCGCTGGTGTATTGCCACGGCAAGATGGGTGCGTTGCCGGTTGTGGCGTGATTTCACCAGATCTCGGATATCCCATGTGGGAGCGAGCCTGCTCGCGAATGCGATGGGTCAGTTGTTACATTTTTGACTGACCCGACGCCTTCGCGAGCAGGCTCGCTCCCACAGGTTTTGGTGTTGCCTGGGCGACCGTGTCAGGTCCGAAACCGGCTCACCAGCTGATTCAACGTCTGCGACAACGCCGTCAGGTTCTGCGCATCCTGCCGAGTCGAATCCGCCAGGCTCGCCACCAACTGCGCATCGCCATGAATCTGGCTGATGTGCCGATTGATGTCCTCTGCCACTTGATGCTGTTCCTCCGCCGCCGTGGCGATCTGCGTGTTCATGTCGCGGATTACGTCCACCGATTCACGAATCAATTCGAAACTCGCCCGCGCCTCGTTGATCGACACCACGGTTTCCTGCGAGACCTCAAGGCTGGCGTGCATCTGCTTGCCCATCTGGTGGGTGCGCCGCGCCAGATTGCCGAGCAATGCGTCAATCTCACCGGTGGAGTCGGAAGTACGCTTGGCCAGCGCCCGGACTTCATCGGCGACCACGGCAAAGCCCCTGCCCTGTTCACCGGCGCGCGCGGCTTCGATGGCGGCGTTGAGCGCGAGCAGATTGGTCTGTTCGGCAATCGAGCGGATGGTGCCGAGGATCGACTGGATGTCGTTGCTGTCCTGTTCCAGTTGCTGCATCGACTCGGCGCTGTGGCCGATCTCCTGACTCAAGCGCCCGACGTTGCTCACCGCCGCGTCGATCTGCTGCTGCCCGGTGTGTGCCTGACGCTGACCGTTGTCTGCCGAGTCGGCCGCTTGGCTGCACGAACGCGCGACCTCGTTGGACGTGGCGACCATCTCGTGAAATGCGGTCGACACCATGTCCACCGCCTCACGCTGACGCGAAGCCACTTCGGCCATTTCCGCCGAGACTTCGGTGGCACTGCCGGAGCTGCTGTGAATCTGCCCCGCTGCTTGGCCGATGCGTTGAATCAGTGTGCGAATCGCTTCAAGAAACTGGTTGAACCAGCCGGCCAGTTGCGCGGTTTCATCCTGCCCGCGCACCTCCAGTCGCGCAGTCAGATCACCCTCACCTTGCGCAATGCCTTCGAGACCACTGGCGACACCACGAATCGGCTTGACCATCAGTCCGGCAAACCACGCGCCGGCCATCGCGAACAACAATGCGCAAACCACAGCGATAGCGCCGATCAGCCAGGTCAAACGCGTCGCCCCGGCCATCACTTCGCTGGCCTTGACCAAGCCGACAAACCGCCAGCCCAACGCCTGCGACGGCCAGACCAGCGCCATGTAATCCTCCCCGGCCAGTTGCACCTCGACCAGGCCTTTGCCCGCCTCGGCCAGTTGCTGATAACCGTCGCCGAGATCGCTGAGTTTCTTGAAGTTGTGCGCCGGGTCGCTCGGGTCGACCAGCACGGTGTTGTTGGCTTCCATCAACAACAGATAACCGCTCTCACCAAGGCGGATCTGCTTGACCAGATCGGTCAATTGCTTGAGCGACACATCGATGTTGACCACGCCGGCATTGCTGCCCAACTGGTTGTTGAAACTGCGCACGGTGCTCACCAGCACCACGTCATCCGCCGCCCAGTAATAGGCCTCGGTGCGCAGGGTTTTGCCGGGGTTGGCCATCGCGGTTTTGTACCAGGGGCGGGTGCGCGGATCGTAGTTCGCCAACTTCGCATCGCCCGGCCAGAACAGGTAACCGCCCTGCTCCGTACCAACAGAGAGATAGGTATAGGCCGGGTGCGCCTTGGCCAGACCGTCGAACAGCTTGAACAGCTGTTGATCCTGCGGCCCCATCGGCACTTGCGCGGCGTCGCTGCTCAGGTAGCGCTTGAGGCTGGTGTCGATGCTCTGCAGTTGCGGATGCTCGGCCAGATAGGCAACGTTCTGGCTGATGCCCTCGAAGAACAGCTGCATCGCGTTTTCCACCTGACGCACCTCGCGCCCGGTGCTATCGGTAAAGGTGTCGCGCGCGCCCTCGCGGACATTGAGGATGATCAGCGCTGCCACCAGTAACACCGGCAGGCTGGCGATTACCGCAAACGCCAGAGTCAGTTTTTGTTTTATGTTCATTGCTTGCGCCTTCCTTGTTCGAAGTGTCGGTCAGAAATATTTTGCGGATATTCCGTATTATGGTATACCAATATTCAATCAACCGAACAGCCGTCCTCGAAGGCGTGCTTGAATGGTGAGAAGACTCGCGAGCGCAACGCGTTCACGTCAGTTCGACAGGCCCGCACACGACCGGCCAATTACAAAAGACTCGAGGTAGCGTCATGAAATTTTCCCTGTTCGTACACATGGAACGCTGGGACGAAAGCGTCAGCCACCGCCAACTGTTCGAAGACCTGACCGAACTGACCCTGATGGCCGAGGCCGGCGGTTTCAGCACCGTGTGGATCGGCGAACACCACGCCATGGAATACACCATCTCCCCAAGCCCGATGCCGCTGCTGGCCTACCTCGCAGCGAAAACCACGACCATCCACCTCGGCGCCGGCACCATCATCGCGCCGTTCTGGCACCCGCTGCGCGTCGCCGGCGAATGCGCCCTGCTCGACGTCATCAGCAACGGCCGCATGGAAGTCGGCCTCGCGCGCGGCGCCTATCAAGTTGAATTCGATCGCATGGCCGGCGGCATGCCCGCCTCGAGCGGCGGCCAGGCCCTGCGCGAAATGGTCCCGGTAGTCCGCGCCCTGTGGCAAGGCGACTACGCCCACGACGGCGACACCTGGAAATTCCCCACCTCCACCAGCGTGCCGAAGCCGATCCAGAAGCCGAACCCGCCCATGTGGATCGCCGCCCGCGACCCCGACTCGCACAACTTCGCCGTGGCCAACGGCTGCAACGTCATGGTCACGCCATTGATGAAAGGCGACGAAGAAGTCCTCGACCTGAAGAACAAATTCCAGACCGCACTGGACAACAACCCCGACGTGCCGCGTCCGCAATTGATGGTGCTGCGCCACACCCACGTGCACACCGCTGATAACCCGGACGGCTGGAAGGTCGGGGCGAAAGCCATCTCACGTTTCTATCGCACGTTCGATGCGTGGTTTGGCAACAAGGAAACGCCGGTCAATGGCTTCCTCGCGCCGAGTCCTGAAGAGAAGTTTGCCGGGCGTCCTGAGTTTGAACTGGAGAGCCTGCACAAGACGGCGATGATTGGTACGCCGGAAGAAATCATTCCGCGGATCAAGTACTACCAGGAACTGGGGGTGGATGAGTTTAGTTTCTGGTGTGACAACAGCTTGCCGCATGAAGAGAAGAAGAAATCGCTGGAGTTGTTTATCAAGCATGTGGTGCCGGCGTTTCGCTAAAGGTTTCGCAGGTTAAACCAAAAAAACGCCCCGCTTCAGACGGGGCGTTTTTTTGTAAACAGGCACCAACTCGTGCAACCTGGCTTTCGCAGCCTATTCGCCGCTGACATTCTCGCTGAGCACTTTGAAGGAATGGAAGTTTAAGGCTATTTTTTCTTCTTCCTCATCAACCAGCTCATAGCGTATACGATCCAGTCCGCCTTCAACCTTCGACACGCAAAGATCCATGAACTGTGTCAGGCCACCACCAAATCCCCGCACGTTCAGACCGCCCACGTTAAAAAATATGACCGCGATAGTCGCTGCTCCAGGATCCGAAGACTTCGCCAGCGTCATCAACAGGTTGTAACCGGTAAGTCCATCTTCGGAATCCAGGTGAAGACTTTCCACATAAACGTATTCACGCAAAAAGGCATTCAGTGCTTCAACATTGCTCAATGGTTGATCCTCGTGTGCTTTAAGCTCCAGATATTGCAGCCGACAACCTGCCCTTATTTTGATTCACACCTTATTAGCGGCAGCCCTCATCAGAATGCGCACAACTTCATCTAAATATTTATCCAACATACCTCTCACTACTCTGACACTTCGCTAACGCTAAATTGAATAAAAAGGGACAACCCCTAAAAAATGCTTTCAACAAGGTATGAACGGTACCGGTGCTTCAGCTAATTGAATTAAACGTGATCTATCCCCATTTACCCTTCAAAAAGCAGTTAAAGCCCGGCCTTATAATTTTCATCACAAAAACACTTTTCTAACAGTGTCCATATCAGACTGGATAATTTCTAATTCTTTATCATCAACGCCGATTTCTATAAGACTCTCAACACTGCACTTTTCGTACGTATCTGCCAAAACCTCCAACATATCAATCGCGTATTGACTTTCCTTTGACAGCCTTAGCCCTCGACGAATGCCTTCCATGTAAATAGCAGTCTGAAGAACTGCGTTTGCGCCAGGAGCATCCTTTCGCATAAGACGCTCCAATTCGTCCTGAGTATACGCAAACGCTTGTTCCGGACGAAAACCAAGCTCATCAATCGCGTAACTATAGTTCCCTGCAACCATAGCCCTGGCCTGATTAAACATACTATCGACTCGCATATTCAATTTTCCACCGTAAATAAATTCAATTGAATCTTTGGATAGCGGTCACGGAACTAAGTGATCACATCGGTACAGCCAGGGCAGACAGCCTTCTCGCAGATCAAGTCTATTCTCCCAACTGCACCCTTGTTATCACCGAGCCGTTGCGCCACTGTTTCAAGAATCTTGAATTCCGTATCCATATCTCGCATGTACCCTTCAGGTGAATTTACATATTTTCTCGATGCGACCTTTGGCTTCAAGACCCATGTATCCACATCACCTGGCGGTTTCGGCAAATAGGATCCTTCACGATCATTGTATTTACTGTATGCCTTGAACACCATGGGCTCGGCAGATAGCGCGAGTCAATCTTTATTTCTGCAAATGCAGCGTTGCCCTGCACAGGAAGCTCCCTGCGTATTTCTCGAAGGGCGTTTATAAGGCCTGTACGAACTTCCGGAGCCGTTGAGTTGGACAAATAAATCAAAAGATCCGGCTTCAGCAACTAGTGACTTCTAACCTACACCTTACTTTTTCATGGAGCTTAGCAATCGCACTGCAAGTTCTGACATTTCAGGAACGTCAACCTCCATCAACAACTGCAGTTTTCCCCGTGCATCGTCCGCCCCTATTTCATATAGCGCGTAAATACACTTAACTCCAAGCGCGTAATCGGAAGCAATGTACTGATGGCGAGTTAGTGCTGCTTTAAATAAATAATCAACCGCGCCGGGGTATTTAAACACCTTTAATTCCCTAGCGATATTTTCATGACTTGTGTGCCAATCCTGAATTAACAGACGGCACAAAATATCGGCACAATCCTGTGCAAATCCAAAAAAAGAACCGAATATCAGCAGGCATTCAACATTATCAGAATCTTTAGTTTCGAGAGCAACTTCCAACTCACGACGGAGATATTCATCAGGAATTTCGCCCCCAAAAAATATCTCAACCAATCTTTCCTTGGAAATTTTTTTTGACACCAAATCTATAATCAGATCCTGCTGCTCATGATTCATCGTTTAGCCTCCAATCGGAAAAGTCTGGCGAAAGCTCTGCGTGATGAGATACGTCATCAGGCGCAGAGCCTGGAGTGGATTTGTGAGCATCCCTCAGGGGATGTCCACATTTATCCGATCTCCTATCTATCCCCTCTCAAGAAGCCCACTGGGTTTTCTCGGAAAACTCGCCTCTTACAAAGAGCCGAGCGAGCTTCATGCCGGCTCTCTCGGACCATTTTCCGCTTACATCCAACGGGCACTCCTTTATGACGCTTATAGTTTCCTTTATTATATCTAGCCGTATCAGACCTACATCGTCGCCCCGACCAAACGTATACTCAACATAATCTTCAGTCTCTATAACCTTGTCCATCTCTATATAAATAGCCACGGACACCTCTCAATCTAGCGGGCTTGGATATCGTATCTGTAAAAATGGGGACAGGCCACGTTTTAACTAGATGGTCGATTTTGCTGGCCGTCCCGGCCTCCCTCGCTGCACGCGACGACCGATCATTGCCTCGACATCAACAGCAAACTTCGAACCGCCAAAAATATTATTTCCATTGGTCGCGTCACGAATCTGGTCAACCAATTCTGACTCTAAGTCATTTTTGAACAGTTCGCGGTAAGCGTTGGCCGCCCGCCCAACCTGCCCTTCAAGTGCCAGATACTGAGCATGAGGAGTAATAATTTGTGATCGTTCCGATTGTGCGTTAACACGGCAACTTGACCAGCGATATCCTGCCGGATGATTGACCAATTTTCGCTCTGACGGGATTCATTTCAATGTATCGATAACAGCACAACAAATATCGTTCACTCTCAACAAGGCATGAACGATACCGGCCTTCCCACAAATTCCCGCTGCGACTATACGTGCGATTTATATATTGAGTGTATCTCTGACCAACACCTTTCATGAGCAACCTTGCGCTGCTGGCGTTATGCGAACTAACTAACAAATGAACGTGATTAGTCATTAAGCACCACGCATGAATATCACAATAATTTTTAGAGACCTGCTCAGCTAAAAGCTCCAGATAAAAGAGGTAGTCTTGCTCGTTAAAAAAAAAGGCAGATTTATTGTTCCCTCGCTGAATCAAGTGTAGTGGTATGCCTGGTATCAAAACTCGGGGTCTACGCGGCATCGATGAATCCTTTCAATTGGTCGAACTGAAAGCTTAGCGCGCCGCAAGGCTCAAATGAAGGCAATTTTTTACGTACTATTTCAGTCAACCACATTAAACGGAGACTGACAACGTTTTGGGAGTGTTTTTTAACGTGGTCTGCCCCCATTTATCCTTAACGTAGTCTGTCCACATTAACCCCCTTTATCCTATGCCCCCTTTGGTTTCCCCTGAAAAAAGAAAAAAAACACACTCACCCCTCCACATAGCCTTTAACTTTATAAAAGTTCTTGTAGATCCAACGCACTGACAAAAGAACTGAGAGAGGCAGCCCGAACCACTTGAATACCATGTTGAAATCCGGTTCAAAAAACAGATACAAAACTGCCATAAGCAAAAAAACGACAAGCAGCGATACCAGAAGAAACGCGGACCAAACGAATCCGATCACGCTTAAGAAAATAATCCCCCTTAGAATAATATTTTTATTTCGCACCGCCCACCTCCTTATAAAAGTCAAACACTTTTCCGCCCACTCCACCTATGTACACACCCAGTGCCGAACCATAAGGCAGACCGATACCTGTGAGCGGTATAAATTTATTATTATCGAACTGCCTTACCGTCAAACCGAATAAAGATGTTGACTTCAGCCATCTGACGCTATGACTTTCAACGGAAGCTTTACGAACCCTGCTCCTGCAGAAAACACTAAGTCAGCTTCACTGTACACGGCAGGTCCGTATCCTCCCGGAATTTGGTGAAACGCATCCTTGACCGGGTTATAACTAGACCGTCCATCAACCCAGAAATGATTGTATAAACCTGCCCCCCTTCAAAAGTGTTACCCGCACCAAAAACCGCCATCGGACCACCAAAAACGCAGCCTGCTGCTGTCGCGCAAAGCGTTGCTCCCGAAGCCGTGGATCCAAGGCCCAAACCGGTTTTCAGTACATCCGTCGCAACGGGAAGACCATCTCGAGTCGTGAAATCTGATAGCGAATCAAAATAGGTATAATCAAACAGGTCTTTATGAAGCTGTGCATCCGCCCACGTCAGTTCGTTACTGAGCCCTACCATGTCGGCTTCCGTCAGGTAATTTGCACGATATTCCGGACTCCCCCGCTCATAGTGTGCCCAGCACCTGATCATGTAGCATGTCGCTTATGTATGCACCGTTCATCGGCGCTTAACGGGCTTTCATCGGTGTGAAACCAGCACCTGCGTACAAGTGGTCGGCGCGATTTGCGCGGATAGTGGCCGTTGCCCATTCGGCATCTATTCTTGCCATACACGATCACAAGGAGTTTGCATGAGCACCTTCAAGACCCAAGACGGTACCGAGATCTATTACAAGGACTGGGGCAGCGGCAAGCCCGTGCTGTTCAGCCACGGCTGGCCGCTGGATGCCGACATGTGGGAATACCAGATGGAGTACCTGAGCAGTCGCGGCTACCGCACCATCGCCTTCGACCGCCGTGGTTTCGGTCGCTCCGATCAACCATGGACCGGCTACGACTACGACACTTTCGCCGATGACATCGCCGGCCTGATCAACCATCTGGACTTGCGCGACGTAACCCTGGTCGGCTTCTCCATGGGTGGCGGCGACGTCAGCCGCTACATCGCCCGCCACGGCAGCGAGCGCGTTGCCGGCCTGGTATTGCTCGGTGCGGTCACGCCGCTGTTCGGCAAGAAAGCCGACTTCGCCGATGGCGTCGACAAATCGGTATTCGACGGCATCAAGGCTGGCCTGCTGAAGGATCGCGCGCAATTCATCGCCGATTTCAACGCGCCGTTCTATGGCACCAATCAGGGCCAGAAAGTCTCTGACGGCGTGCTTACGCAGACCCTGAACATCGCGCTGCTGGCGTCGCTCAAAGGCACCGTCGACTGCGTGACCGCGTTCTCGGAAACCGACTTCCGCCCGGACATGGCCAAGATCGACGTGCCGACCCTGGTGATCCATGGCGACGGCGACCAGATCGTGCCATTCGAAACCACCGGCAAGCAGGCCGCCGCGCAAATCAAAGGCGCCGAGTTGAAGGTTTACGCCGGCGCGCCGCACGGTTTTGCCGTGACCCACGCGCAGGCGTTGAATGAGGATCTGCTGGCGTTCCTCAATCAGTAAACCCGCCCGGCAAAAGCCGTAGTCAGATGCAGATAAACCAAGGCCCGCGCGATGCGGGCCTTGTGTTTTGCGCTATGGTATTTTTCTGCGTCTACTACCCGGAGAAGGAAATCCCATGCTGCGAATACTCGGCAAAGCCTCATCGATCAATGTGCGCAAAGTGCTGTGGACCTGTGCCGAACTGGACGTGCCGTTCGAACGCGAGGACTGGGGGTCGGGCTTCAAGTCGCCGAACACGGCGGAGTTTCTCGCGCTCAATCCCTGCGCCATGGTGCCGGTGATTCAGGACGGCGATTTCACTCTCTGGGAATCCAACACCATCATTCGTTATCTGGCGACGCGTTACGGCGGCGCGCATTTGTATCCGGCCGAGCCCATCGTCCGCGCGCGGGTCGATCAGTGGATCGACTGGCAGGCCTCGGAGTTGAATCGCTCGTGGTCGTATCCGTTGATGGCGCTGGTGCGCAAGTCGCCGGACTATCAGGACCGCGATGCCCTGGCCGCCGGCTGCCGGGACTGGACGCGCAACATGCAAATCCTCGATCGCCAACTGGAGATGACCGGCGCTTACGTCAGTGGCGAGCAGTTTTCCCTGGCGGACATTCCGATCGGGCTGTCAGTGAATCGTTGGTTCGAAACGCCGCTCGATCACGGGGACCTCGCTGCGGTGCGCGCCTACTACGATCGCTTGAATCAGCGCGACGGTTATCGCTTGTACGGGCGCAACGGCACGCCATAAAGACACGCTCGATCAGGCTTGCTCACGCACCACGCCACGCTCTTCAAGCAAACGCACGAACATGCTGAGACTGCGCGACACCGTGCCCCGCCGCCACACTAGCCAAGTGGTCAGATAGCGGAAGTCCGCCGTCAGCGGCCAGACGCTGACCGTCGCGCTGCCGGGCATGCTTTGCAGCATTTTGCGCGGCATCAGCGCCAGGCCGGCACCGGCGCTGACGCAGGCGAGCATGCCGTGATAGGACTCCATTTCGAAGATCTTGCCGGGTACGGCTGCGTCGGTGCTGAACCATTTTTCGAAATGGTGACGGTAGGAACAGTTGGATCGGAAGGCGTAGATATTCTCGCCGTTCACGTCCGCCGCACGTTCGACCGGTGAATGATTGAGCGGCGCGATGATGACCATTTCCTCCTCGAACGCCGGCACGCCTTCCAGGGCCGGATGCAGCACCGGGCCGTCGACGAATGCTGCAGCCAGACGCCCGGACAGCACGCCGTCGATCATCGTCCCCGATGGCCCGGTGGACAGGTCGAGGTCGACCTTCGGGTGCTGCTGGTTGTACGCCGCCAACAGTTCGGGAATACGCACCGCTGCGGTACTTTCCAGCGAGCCCAAAGGGAACGCGCCCTGAGGTTCTTCGCCCGCCACCGTAGCGCGGGCTTCTTGCACCAGATCGAGAATGCGCCGTGTGTATTCGAGAAAACTCCACCCCGCCGGCGACAGGCGCAGACGGCTTTTCTCACGGATGAACAGATCAACGCCGAGGTCCTGCTCCAGCTGCTTGATCCGTGTAGTCAGGTTCGACGGCACACGATGAATCTGCGTGGCGGCGGCGCTGATGCTGCCGTGCTCGGCCACGGCTTTGAAGATTTCCAGTTGCACCAGATCCACAGTCATTCTCCAATCGTGAAAGAAACGATCTTTATTATTCAGTTTCCAGAAAACTAACGCCACCCTACTCTAGGCCCATCCGACGAACCCACAGGACAACGTCATGAGCCAGATCTCCAGCCAGACCCACGCCATCTCGATCAACCCCGCCACCGGCGAGCAGATCGGTCATTACGCTTTTGAATCCGCCGCTGCCCTTGATGCGGCGCTGACTCGCGCTGCCTTTGCTTTCGGCAAGTGGAAGCGCAAGCCACTGCAGGATCGTTCGCGCCTTTTGACCGCCCTCGCCGGCGCCCTGCGTGAAACCTCAGAAGCGATGGCAACCATGATCACTCAGGAAATGGGCAAGCCGATCGCCCAGGCCCGTGGCGAAATCGAGAAATGCGCCAAGCTCTGCGAGTGGTACGCGGAACACGGCCCGGCCATGCTCGACGCCGAAGCCACCCAGGTTGAAGGCGGCAAGGCGCGTATCGAATACCGTCCGCTGGGGCCGATTCTGGCGGTGATGCCGTGGAATTTCCCGATCTGGCAAGTGCTGCGCGGCGCGGTGCCGACGTTGATCGCTGGCAACACTTACGTGCTCAAGCATGCGCCGAACGTGATGGGCAGCGCTTACCTGCTGCGCGATGCATTCGTCCGCGCCGGTTTCCCCGATGGCGTGTTTGAAGTGATCAACGTCACCCCGGAAGGCGTTTCGACCGCCATCGCCGATCCGCGCATTGCCGCCGTGACCCTGACCGGCAGCGTCCGCGCCGGCATGGCCATCGGTGCCCAGGCCGGTGCGGCATTGAAGAAATGCGTGCTGGAACTCGGCGGCTCCGATCCGTTCATCGTGCTCAATGATGCTGACCTGGATGAGGCGGTGCATGCGGCAGTGGTCGGTCGTTATCAGAACTCCGGCCAGGTTTGCGCGGCTGCCAAACGCTTGATCATCGAACAAGGGGTGGTCGAGGAATTCACCCGCAAGTTCGTTGAAGCGACACGTCAGTTGAGGATGGGCGATCCGCTGAATGCCGACACCTATATCGGGCCGATGGCGCGTTTCGATCTGCGTGATGAACTGGATCAGCAAGTGCGCGACACCCTTGAAGAAGGCGCGACACTGTTGCTGGGTGGCGGCAAGGTCGAAGGATCGGGCAACTACTACGAGCCAACCGTACTGGCCGATGTCACCGACCGCATGACTTCCTTCAAACAGGAGCTGTTCGGCCCGGTCGCCTCGATCATCACCGCCCGCGATGCTGCACACGCCGTGGCCTTGGCCAACGACAGCGATTTCGGCCTGACCGCAACGATCTACACCGCCAACGTCACGCTGGCCGAGCAACTGACCAGCGAACTGGAAACCGGCGGCGTGTTTATCAACGGCTACTCCGCCAGCGACCCGCGCGTGACCTTCGGCGGCGTGAAGAAGAGCGGCTTCGGCCGGGAGCTGTCGCACTTCGGCGTACGGGAATTCTGTAACGCCCAGACCGTGTGGCTGGATCGAAAATAATCCAGACGCTGTAAAACCTGTGGGAGCGAGCCTGCTCGCGAAAGCATTCTGTCAGCCACCGAATGTATTGCCTGACACACCCTCTTCGCGAGCAAGCCCGCTCCCACACAGAAACCGCCGCTGGTAGGTAATTTGCGGCGCAGCACATATCCACTGTGGGAGTGAGCCTGCTCGCGAAAGCGTTCTGTCAGCCACCGCTGCATCGACTGACACACCTTCTTCGCGAGCAAGCCCGCTCCCACACAGGAACCGCCGCTGGTAGGTAATTTGCGGCGCAACACATATCCACTGTGGGAGCGGGCTTGCTCGCGAAAGCATTCTGTCAGCCACCGAATGTATTGCCTGACACACCCTCTTCGCGAGCAAGCCCGCTCCCACACAGAAACCGCCTCTGGTAGGTAATTTGCGGCGCAACACATATCCACTGTGGGAGCGGGCTTGCTCGCGAAAGCGTTCTGTCAGCCACCGAGTGTGTTGCCTGACACACCTTCTTCGCGAGCAAGCCCGCTCCCACTCAGGAACCGCCGCTGGTAGGTAATTTGCGGCGCAACACATATCCACTGTGGGAGTGAGCCTGCTCGCGAAAGCGTTCTGTCAGCCACCGAATGTGTTGCCTGACACACCCTCTTCGCGAGCAAGCCCGCTCCCACACAGGAACCGCCGCTGGTAGGTAATTTGCGGCGCAACACATATCCACTGTGGGAGTGAGCCTGCTCGCGAAAGCGTTCTGTCAGCCACCGAATGTATTGCCTGACACACCCTCTTCGCGAGCAAGCCCACTCCCACACAGGAACCGCCGCTGGTAGGTAATTTGCGGCGCAACACATAGCCACTGTGGGAGCGGGCTTGCTCGCGAAAGCATTCTGTCAGCCGCCGAATGTATTGCCTGACACACCTTCTTCGCGAGCAGGCTCACTCCCACAAGTCCACACGACTTACAAATACTTCAACCAACTGATATCCCGGCGCCGCGCTTTAAGTGCCGAAAACCAGCGCACTGCCGGGAACAACACCACGGCGATAACTGCAGCCGCGAGCCACACCGCCGCCACCGTCGAAAAACCGAAATAGCTGCCCTGGTTCAGCCCAAACAGCGCCACACCCATCAGGTACAGCACCTTCAACGCATACAGATGCAGCAGATAGAAAAACATCGGCGCCGAGCCGAGCACCGTCAACCAGCCAATCCAGCGGCGACTCTGCACGCGCTCGAAGGCGAGCAACAGCAACAGCCCCACGCTCACAGTCAGCGCGATGAATAGCAGCGATGGCGGATACTTGGTGATGTTGAAAAAGCTCATCAGTGTCTGCAACAGCGAATCGCTGATCGACCACGGTTTTTCGCCGTAGCCGTTAATCAAGCGCAGCGCCACGAAGCCCAGCAAACCAGCGACCCCGGCAATCAGCAAACGACGCTGACGCACCGCTGCGTCCATGCCCCGGGCAAACCATGGCCCCAGCGCATAGCCCAGACCGATTACACCAATCCACGGCAGCAGCGGGTACGAGGTGCGCAGGCGCAGGGTTTCACTGATCTCGATCCAGCCGCGGTCATGCAGAATCGCCCAAGGCACGTGCATGGCCGATTCAACCGGAAAGTGCACCGCGTCGAGCAGGTTATGCCCGGCCATGATCAACACGCTCAGCGTCAGCAATACCGCGCGCGGCAACCACACCAGCAGCGCCAGCGCGATCATGCTCAGGCCGATCGCCCAGATCACCTGCAGGTAGATCACGCTCGGCGGCAACTGGAAAGTCCAGGCGAAGTTGACCAAGGTGAACTCCAGCGCCACGAGGAACAATCCGCGCTTGAACAGAAACGCGCTGACATCGGCTTTACCGGCGTATTTTTCACCGTACAACCATGCCGACAAACCGGTCAGCAAGACGAACACCGGCGCACACAGATGCGCCAATGTGCGGCTGAAAAACAGCGCCGGCTCGGTGCTGGCAATGTCCATCGGATCGGAAACCTGGCGGTGCAGCAGGAACGTTTCGCGTACGTGATCAAGCAGCATGAACAGGATCACCAGGCCCCGGAGCGCATCAATGGATAGCAGCCGGCCAGTCGTCAACGGGGCAGAACGGGGAAGCACAGGGGTCATGGATCTTTCGCAATCGAGAGGGATAACACCGGGCAGCCCAATGCCGCCCTCGAATTTCGCGTTATCTTATAACATCAAAAAAGCAAAACCCAAACATCCCGAGGTCGAGGCTGCCCATCCACCTCAGCCTTCTATAGTGAACAGAGACAGCAGCGACACGCTCAGCGACGCAGCGTCTCCAGCAGCACTTGCAACGGATGGCGCAGCGCCTGATCCGACTGGCGCTTGACCTGGCTGCGGCAGGAATAGCCGGTCGCCAACGCCTCGCCCTGCTCCGCCGGAGCCTGCACCTGACGCGCCCACGACTGCTCGTAAATCACGGCTGAGGTCTGGCGATTACGTGCTTCGTGGCCGTAGGTGCCGGACATGCCGCAGCAACCGGTGGCTTGCGTGGCCAGCTTCAGACCGGCACGTTCGAAGACCTGTTCCCACTGGCGGGTCGCGGCCGGCGCGTTGGTCTTCTCGGTGCAATGTGCGAGCAGACGGAAGGCTTTGCCCTGCGCCTGAGGCGTCTGCTCCGGCATGACTTGGAGTAACCACTCCTGCACCAGCGCTACTTCTGGGCACTCATTCAAACCCGGCACTTTCAGGTATTCCTGGCGATAGACCAGGGTCATTGCCGGATCCAGCCCCAGCAGCGGCACGCCGGTCTGCGCCAGCGCCTGCAATTGCTCAGCGTTACGCAACGCCGCCCGATTGAATGCCGAGAGAAAGCCCTGCACATGCAGCGGTTTGCCGTTGGCACTGAACGGCGCCAGATACACCTGATAACCCAGACGCGAAATCAGCTCGACCAGATCCGCCAACAACGGCGCTTCGAAGTAGCGGGTGAAAGCGTCCTGCACGATCACTACGCTGCGTTCGTGTTGCTCTGGGGTCAGCGCCGACAGCGTTGCGACTGTTGCCGGCTGCACTTGCCAACGGCGCAACGCCGCATGGAAATCGAACCGGCTGAGCAACGGCACATCGACCATGCCACCGACCCGCGCCAAGGCACTGCGCACCGAGCCAGCGCCCATCAGACCGTTATACAGCGCCGGAATCCGCGCCATGTACGGAATGGTGTATTCCAGCGACGCAATCAGATAATCCCGCGCCGGGCGCAGATAACGACTGTGATACAGCTCAAGAAAGCGCGAGCGGAATTCCGGCACGTTGACCTTCACCGGGCACTGCCCCGCGCAGGATTTACAGGCCAGGCAACCGGCCATGGCGTCGTACACCTCATGGGAAAAATCCGCCGATGGATCGCGACTGTTGCGCCAGCGCTGCCACAGCGTACTGAAAAACGCCGGTTTACGGATTGCGTCCGAGAGCACGTCGACGCCCGCCTCGCCCTGCAACCGCAGCCATTCGCGAATCAGTGAAGCGCGGCCCTTGGGCGACTGCGCGCGTTCGCGGGTAGCTTTCCACGACGGGCACATGGCATCGTCGGGATCGAAGTTGTAGCAGGCGCCGTTGCCATTGCAGTGCATGGCCGCGCCGTAGTTTTGCCAGACTTTCTCGTCAATCTGCCGATCCAGCTCGCCGCGCAGGGTCACTTCGTCGATCTTCAGCAGTGCCGATCCGCTGTTGGCCGGCGTGGCGATCTTGCCGGGGTTGAACTGGTTGAACGGGTCGAATGCTGCTTTCAAGGCTTGCAGCGCCGGGTACAACTCACCGAAGAATGCCGGCGTGTATTCCGAACGCAGGCCCTTGCCGTGCTCGCCCCAGAGCAGGCCACCGTAGCGCTGGGTCAACGCGGCGACGCCATCGGACACCGGGCGGACCAACGCCGCTTGCTGCGGGTCTTTCATGTCGAGAATCGGCCGTACATGCAGCACGCCGGCGTCGACGTGGCCGAACATACCGTACTGCAAACCGTGGCTATCGAGCAGGTCACGCAGCTCGGCGATGTATTCAGCCAAGTGCTGCGGCGGCACTGCGGTGTCTTCAACGAACGGCTGTGGACGGGCTTCACCGGCGACGTTGCCGAGCAGGCCCACCGCACGTTTGCGCATACCGTAGACCTTGTTCACCGCTGCCTGACCAACCGCCAGCGTATGGCCCAGGCGCTCCACGGTGCGGTCGCTTTGCAGGTGTTCGATGAACGCTTCGACGCGACGCTGCAAGTCTTGCGGATCGTCACCACAGAACTCGACCAGGTTGATGCCCAAAGTCGGCCGCTCAGCGTTTTCAGGAAAATATTCGGCAACGCCGTGCCAGACGATGTCCTGCATCGCCAGCAGCAAGACCTTGGAGTCGACGGTTTCAATCGACAACGGCTTGAGCGCCATCAACGCCCGCGCATCACGCAAGGCATCCATGAACCCGGCGTAGCGGATATTGACCAGCACCGTGTGCTTGGGAATCGGCAACACATTCAGTCGTGCTTCGACAACGAAGCCCAGCGAACCTTCAGCGCCACACAGCACACTGTTGAGGTTGAAGCGCTGGTCGGCCTCACGCAGATGCGCCAGGTCATAACCGGTCAGGCAGCGGTTGAGATCGGGGAAGCGCGCCTTGATCAGCTCGCCTTGCTCATCAATGATCTGCCGCGCACAACGGTAGACTTCGCCGACCCGGTCTTTGCGAGCGCACTGCGCCTCAAGCTCATCCTCCGCCAGCGGCAGGCCGTGCAGACGCTCGCCGCCGCGCAGGATCATCTCAAGCTCCAGCACATGGTCGCGGGTCTTGCCGTAGGTGCAACTGCCCTGGCCGCTGGCGTCGGTGTTGATCATGCCGCCAACCGTGGCGCGGTTCGAAGTCGACAGTTCCGGGGCGAAGAACAGCCCGGCGGATTTCAGCGCGGCGTTGAGCTGATCCTTGACCACCCCGGCCTGCACGCGCACCCAGCGTTGTTCAACGTTGATTTCCAGAATGCGGTTCATGTGCCGTGACAGGTCGACGACGATACCGTCCGTCAGCGATTGGCCGTTGGTGCCGGTGCCACCGCCACGCGGGGTGATCACCACTTTTTCGTATGCCGGTTCGGCAATCAGCCGCGCGACACGTGCCACATCATCCGCATCCATGGGAAACACAGCGGCTTGCGGCAGGCGCTGATAAATCGAGTTGTCGGTCGCGAGCACCACGCGGCTGGCGTAATCAGCGCTGATTTCACCGCGAAAGCCGCTGGTTTTCAGTGCGGCGAGGAATTGTTGGTAATCGCCGGTCAGGGCTTTGGCGGGCGACAGTTGGGCAATCATCGGTCGGGTCATCTCGGTCAAATCGGGCTGTGTGGCGGTGAACAGTTGTGCGCAAGGAATGATTGCGTCAGGCTCCGCCATCTGATTGCGCCCATGTTCATTGCTGCCCAGCCATGGAACAAGCGTAATTTCGACCCGCTATCGATGAGTTTTACGAATGAATCCGCGCACCCTTACGCCGTCCATGTCGCTGCTGCTGGCTTTCGAGGCCGCCGCTCGCCATGAAAGCTACACCCGCGCCGCCCATGAACTGTCACTGACGCAGAGCGCGGTCAGCCGCCAGGTACAGATTCTCGAGAAAATGCTCGGCATGCGTCTGTTCAGCCGTGAAGGCCGGCAGGTAGTGCTGACGGATGTCGGGCGCATGTATCAGCGCGAACTCAGCGAAGCCCTCGGGCAGATTCGCAGCGCGACTTTGCAGGCGATGGCGTTTGGTTCGGGCATCCATAGCCTGCGCCTGGCGACGCTGCCGACCTTCGGTTCGAAATGGCTGCTGCCACGACTGAAGGATTTCTACACGGCGCACCCGGGCATGACGGTGCACTTGCATTCGCGGATCGAAACCATCGATTTCGACACCAGCGAAATCGACGCCGCCATCTGTGTCGGCGGCGGTGAATGGCCAGGCCTGACTGCCCTACCCTTGCACACCGAAGAATTGGTGGCGATTGCCAGCGCGCAGTTGTCGGCCCCTGAGCGCGACGAAGCTGAGCAGCACATTGCCGGGCAATTACTGCTCAACGTCAGCAGCAATGCCCACGCATGGGCGGAATGGTTCAGCCATCACCAACTGCCGCATCGCAGCATGCGGATCGGGCCGAGCTTTGAAATGACCTCGCACTTGATCCAGGCGGTACGCGCCAATATCGGTGTTGGCCTGGTGCCGCGAATTCTGGTCGAAGACGAATTGCTCAAGGGCGAATTGCTGCAACTGGGCGAGCCGATTACCAGCCGACGCAGCTATTACCTGGTGTATCCGCCGCGCAATGAGAATCTGCCTTCGTTGAGAGCGTTCAGGGATTGGCTGGTTCATACCCTCTGAAGGATCGAGTCGCGGCCATTCGCGAGCAGGCTCGCTCCCACAGTTGCCATGCTTTTACCTGTGGGAGCGAGCCTGCTCGCGAAGAAGCCAGTCGCAACGACCTCAAAACCTCGGTTTGACCGCTCGCCAATCCGCCTTGTAGCGCTGCATCTGCCGCACATCATCCCGCTGGCGAATCCCGCACGTCAGGTACTGATCATGCAGCTTGGCCAGTTGCTGATGATCCAGGTCCAGCCCCAACCCGGGAGCGCGAGTGATCTTCACGCAACCATCGACAATGGGCAGCTTGCCGCCCTTGATCACTTCCTCGTCCGGCTCCTGCCACGGGTAGTGGGTGTCACAGGCGTAATCCAGATTCGGCACTGCCGCCGCGACGTGCGCCATGGCCATCAGGCTGATGCCTAGGTGCGAGTTGGAATGCATCGACACGCCGAGGCCGAACACGTCGCACATTTTTGCCAGTGCCTGCGTATCCCGCAGGCCACCCCAGTAATGGTGGTCGGCGAGGACAATCTGCACGCTGTTCTGCGCAACGCTGCGGCGGAACTCGTCGAAATCGGTGACGACCATATTGGTCGCCAAGGGCAGACCGGTGCGCCTGTGCAGCTCGGCCATGCCATCAAGGCCCGGGGTCGGGTCTTCGTAATACTGCAGATCCTCGCCGAGCAGTTCGGCCATGCGAATCGCCGTCTCCAGCGACCAGTTGCCGTTCGGGTCGATGCGCAATGGAAGTCCCGGAAAAGCTTTTTTCAGCGCCTTGATGCACGCCACCTCATGCTCCGGCGGCAAGGTGCCGGCCTTGAGCTTGATGCTCTTGAATCCGTACGCTTCGATCATTCGCCCTGCCTGCGCGACGATCTGCTGCTCGCTCAGCGCCTCGCCCCAGTTGTCCGGTTTATAGGGCGAGTCGATATGTTCGGCGTATTTGAAAAACAGATAAGCGCTGAACGGCACTTCATCGCGGATCGCCCCACCGAGCAGGTCCACCAGCGGCACGTTCAGGTAGTGCGCCTGCAAATCGAGAAACGCTACTTCGAATGCCGAGTAGGCATTACTCACCGCTTTGCTGGCGTGGGAACCGGGGGCCAGTTCAGCGCCAGCAATGCTCGCCGGTTTATTTGCCGCCACAGTGGCCTGCACGATCGCACGCAATTGATTGAGGTTGAACGGATCGAGGCCGATCAACTGGCTCTGCAATTGTTGCTGGATCGCCAGCGCTGGGGCATCGCCGTAGCTTTCGCCGAGGCCGATATAGCCGTTATCGCTCTCGATTTCGATGATCGAGCGCAAGGCAAAGGGTTCGTGGATGCCGCTGGCGTTGAGCAGTGGCGGATCGCGGAAGGCAATCGGGGTGACGCTGACACGGGTGATTTTCAAGATGACGCTCCTGACAGATCAACAATCGATTCAGTGGCTCACAGCCGGACGAGCCGGGGCCACAGCGGCGGCTTCGTCACTTGGCTTTGCCGGGGTTTGGCCTTTGGCGCCGGGCGCCGTGCGGGCGAAGAAGATCACTACGGCGGCGATCATCGACGTCGCCGCCAGGCCGTACAGGCCGCCCTCAATGGAGCCGGTGGTTTGCTCGAGAATGCCGAACGCAGTCGGCGCGACGAAGCCGCCAAGATTGCCGATGGAGTTGATCAGCGCGATCACCGCCGCAGCAATGCGCGCATCCAGATAGCTCTGCGGAATCGGCCAGAACAGCGCTGACGCTGCTTTGAAACCGATGGCGGCGAAGCAGATGGCGACGAAGGCAAAAACCGGCCCGCCGGTGGTCGACATGAACATACCGATGGCGGCGATCACCAAGGTCAGCGCGACCCAGGCCTGCTGGAATTTCCATTTGCCGGCCAGCGCAGCGAAGCCGTACATGGCGACAATCGAAATGATCCATGGAATGGAGTTGAGCAGCCCGACCTGGAAATCTCCGAGGTTGCCCATCTTCTTGATCATGCTCGGCAGCCAGAACGTCGCGCCGTAGATGGTCAGGGCAATGGAAAAATAGATGAAGCAGAACAGCGCGATCTGCCGGTCAGCCAAGAGCTTGAACATCGACGGCTTGGTGACTTGTACCGCTTCGCGAGCGCGCTGCTCCTCGGCAATCGCCGCAACCAGCGCTTCGCGCTCTTCTTCGCTCAGCCACTTGGCTTGACGTGGGTGCGATTGCAGCCAGAACCAGACGAATGCGCACAGCACCACCGAAGCCGCGCCTTCGATCAGAAACATCCACTGCCAGCCGTGCATGCCCAGTCCGCTGATATGCAACAGCGCACCGGACACCGGGCCGGAAATGACCGAGGCAATCGCTGAGCCGCTGAGAAACACCGCCATGGTTTTGCCGCGCTCGGACGCCGGCAGCCACTGGGTGAAGTAGTAAATGATCCCCGGGAAGAACCCGGCCTCGGCCGCGCCAAGAATAAAGCGCAGTACGTAGAAGCTGGTTTCACCTTGAACAAACGCCATGGCCATGGCTGCGGCGCCCCAGGTGAACATGATCCGGGTCAGCCAGACCCGTGCGCCGTAGCGCTGCAACAGCATGTTCGACGGCACTTCGAACAAAGCGTAACCGACGAAAAACAATCCGGCACCAAGTCCATACGCCGCTGCGCCAATCCCCAGATCGGTTTCCAGATGACTGCGCACGAAACCGATGTTGACCCGGTCGATGTAATTGACGATGAACATCACCACGAACAGCGGCAGCACGTGGCGTTTGACCTTGGCGGCGGCGCGGGCGAGCACCGTGATGTCCGGCGGACTCTGAAGGGTTTTCAAGGGGCGACTCCCGATCTTGTTTTTTTAGGGGATGACTTGAAGCGATGAACCGATCATGGACGCCACGAATTGATCCCGTCTAATCTAAACTGAGATTCGATTGATACCCGGATTAGATCAATGTTCGAACTCACTCAGCTGCGCTGCTTCACTACGGTCGCCACCGAACTCAACTTCCGCCGCGCCGCCGAGCGCCTGAACATGACCCAGCCGCCGCTGAGCCGGCAGATTCAGCTGCTGGAGCATCACCTCGGCGTTGAGCTGTTCACCCGCAGTACGCGCAGCGTTGCGCTGACGGCGGCAGGCCGGGCATTTTTCGTTGAAGCGCAGAATCTGCTGGAGCGCGCCCAGCAAGCAGCGATCACCGCACGCCGGTTTGCCGAGGGCGATATTGGTTCGGTAAACATCGCGTTTGTCGGCAGCGCGGTGTATGAGTTTCTGCCCAAGGTGATCGCCGAAGCGCGACTTAAACAGCCCCAGGTGAAAATCGATCTGGCAGAGATGAACACCTATCAACAGCACGAGGCGTTGCGCGCTCGCCGTATCGACCTGGGCATCGCACGGGCGCCATTGCAGGAACCGGGCTATGCCACCGAGTGCCTGGTGCGCGAACCGTTTGTACTGGCGGTCCCGAGCGGGCATCGGTTGGCAATCGCGGCTGAAGTGTCAGTGGCTGATCTGGATAAACAACCGTTCCTGATGTACTCCCATGAAGCCTATCCGCCATTCAACGAACTGTTGACCGGCACGCTGCGCTCAGCGCGGGTGGCACCGGATTACGTGCAGTGGCTGGGCTCATCGCTGACGATTCTGGCATTGGTCAACGCCGGCATGGGTCTGGCGCTGGTACCGCGTTGCGCGACAAGCGTGGTGTTCAGGAATGTGGTGTTTCGCGAGATCGATCTGGGCAAAGGGGTGCAGAGCGAACTGCATCTGATCTGGCGGGAGAACAATGACAACCCGGCGTTCGCGATGTTGCTGGAGGCGATTCGCCGGGCGGTGGTGCAGGGTTGGGGCTGAAAATTATTGTGGCAACCTGTATTTGAGCGGAGGCGGAGCGCTCGGGGCTTTGATCAACGGCTCCTCCAGCGGCTTGCCGTCAGGCCCTGTGAACAGGCGTTCGTATTGCTTTGGCATTGGTCGCGGTGCTCTTGCAGTCGTCATGATGAACCCTCTGATACCGGGCTGAATTCAACCCACTTAACTTGCGCGGAATCTATCAGCAAAATTTCGGCACCAAAAGGAGTCGACTTGCCATCGTCATTAACCCAACGTGGATTCTGCATCACGAACTGGCCGCAACTGGATTCGGACGGCCACTCGACAGGCCAGCCAAACACGCGCCTCTCGTCATGTAAATGCAGGGTTATGAACCGGTCGAACTGAGCGAAAGCGCAGAACCATTCACTGGGGAAAGAAGATTGTTTCGTGACGTTTCGCTTACGTAACCAGCCGTGCAATTTGTCACTCGTAGCCAGGTAACAGGCAAACAAACCCAGCATCAGCGAAAACACAAATGCCCAGAGCGTTTGCGCCCGGTCATCCCAGTTTCCTAATGAAAACCCCTTCGAGCCAATCCACAAACAGAGATTGCCCACCGCCAACACCGCGCCCTGAATCACAAAAGTAAATATCAGCGCCTGCACGATCTGGCCGAACGTATCCGGTCGCTTGAATGCCGTAAGGGAATAGAAGATCCAGGTCGATAGAAAACCCGGGATGAGGTACTGCAACAGCGGAATAATGTCCTTGACCAGATCATCCATGATCCGAGACTCCTTTCAGTCATGCCGATCCCGTCACGGGCCGGCATTCAAAGCCTAGTCAAGGATCCTGCTGCGCCTCGCGGGCAACTGTCACAGCTCATTGCGAGCGTTTGACTGGAGTCTCCATCCGATGAAAAAAGGCAGACATCGAACTTCGGCGTCTGCCTTTTTTGAGCGAATCGAGCGCCTGTTCTACAGGCAGTCACGCACCGATTGGCGCAGCGACCCGGACTTGGCCCACGGCGGCCCCTGGTACAGAGACACTTTGCTGCCGTCCTTGTATTTGACGATATCGAGAATCTCATCGGCTGTGATGATGCTCGGCGCGGTGATCCGGTAGCCGTTGGAAATCGACGTCTGCGAAGTCCTGGCAACATCCTTCTGCCACAACGGTAACAAACACGCGGCATATTCCTTGGGAGGCTTGTCACTGGTCTTGCTGAGGTTTGGCTCGCCCGGCACCAGCGATGCTGGTAACGAGCAACCCGCCAACAGGGCCAGTGCCAAAGTGCCGATCCATACGCGCATGCTGTTTACCTGTTTCGAAAAAGGGTGAATGTACCGTTTAACCGCTTGCACATCCATCGTGGCACCCCGCCGTTACCGGCGTTTGGACAATTTTTTACATCGGTGCAGCCGGGCGTCAGATGACCTGGCCGCACCTGGAAAAATGCGACTACTCTTTTCTACCGAGAATGTTCTGGAGGTGATCATGCGGCTCAATGAATACGAACACGAACTTCAACGGGATTTGCAAAGCGTGGCGTCCGACCTGAGGTGGTCGGCGGTCGATCTCAAGCGCATCGCTGAACAACTGCGCAAATCCGGAAACGAGGCAGACGCTCAGACTGTATTGCGGTCTTGCGAGATCCTGCAAAGCGACGAGGAAAGATTGCAGACTTATGCCAAGGAGGTAAAAGCCCGGACCATCAGCCGAATCAAGGTTCACTGAAGCACTCGAGGCCTCAAACAAGAAGCCCCGGTCAAAACCGGGGCTCTTTCGTTACAACGTGTCAACCGCCACTGTGGCCTTGCACTTGCCTGGAGCGTTTTTTGTAACCGGGAAGCGCCGCCGCATAGGCCATCGCTTCCTCTCTGCTGGTGAATGACGCCAAGCGGTCGCCCTGCGTGCAGACTCGCCATGGTCCGTTGTTCACGCTGAGCACGTCGTAACCGTTCATGTGCAGCTTGTTCAGCATCGGAATGCTCATGAACACCTCCTGTCTGCCAATGGTGTCTTGGTGTACGTGCTCACCTTACACCCGGTACCCACTGCGGTGTACACCGCATATCGCGCGCTCCCACTATCAAGATGTCGGCACTTTTCCCTGTAGAGCGGCTCCCAATTCAATGGGAACCTTTAAACCCGCGCACGGCTCGAATATTGCAGTTTAATTACAGATTTATGACGCACATCAACAGGGTATCCATGAAAGTACGCGCCACCGTCATTTGCGAGCAGGATCGACATATCCTCCTTGTGCGCAAATCCCGCCATCACTGGTCTTTGCCTGGTGGCAAGGTCGAGCCTGGAGAAACCCGCGCCGCCGCTGCCGTGCGCGAGCTGCAGGAGGAAACCGGGCTGAATGCAGAGGATGTCCTGTACCTGATGGATCTGCAGGCGGGCAGTACGCGGCATCACGTCTATGAGGCTTCGGTGGCCAACATTGACGATGTGCGCCCGCAGAACGAAATTGTCGACTGCATCTGGTATCCGCTCGACGCTGTGCAGAATCTGGAAACCAATGACGCGACGCGGCGCATCGTGCAGGCTTTTCAACGGCGTTTATAAAAGGTCAGCCCGCGAAGGCTCGGCGTCCCGCGCTCATTTCAGTGCGCAGCTCAGCGATGAAATTGGAAATATCGCGAATCGTGACCAGATGCTCGGTGGAGACGCCATCCAGCAACAGTTCGACGCGCCCGCTTCCCGGCTCGTACACCTTGATGCGCAACAAACCTTGTGCGGTTGGCGCGCAATCACACTTGTAGTTCGGGAAGCCTGACTCGACGATGCGACAAATATCGGCAATGGCAAGCATGGGCGGACGCCTCGCAGGCGGAGAATCGATCCACCGAGCATAGATGCAGGACGCGTTTATTGCCTCGCCCGTAAATGCCAAACCGATCACAAATTACCCACGCCACTCAATGCGCGTCGTGATCCCAGATCCAGTTCCACATTCCGGGCAGATTCACCGGTTCCGCGCTTTGTTGAACCGTACGCGCCAGTGCAGCTTTTTCCAGCGCAGCTTGATCGTCGTAGAACGGCTTGTACGCCAGTCTCACCCCGGTTGCCGCCGCGCTATCGAGCAGAATCTGCAGATATTCTCGGGTATGGCGCGCCGTGTAGCGATTGAGATCATGGAACGTCACTACCACCGGAATCACACCATCCACCGTCGGCAATTGGCCGAGGGCAATGCGTTCGCGCACCTCCGATAACTGCCGCAACATGTTTGCACGACGCCGTGGGCTGGCATTGAATCCCCAGATTTTGCCGTCGTTGGCACTCAGGTCGGTTAGCAGGACATGCAAGCCATGTTTCTGATAGGCCGCGAATGTGCGTTTGTCATAATTCCAGAACGGCGGGCGCAAGAGCTTGGGCGGCGCACCGGTGACAGCGGCGATGTCAGCGCTGCCATTGGTCAGCGACTGCTCCAGTTCTTGCGGGTCAAGCAAGCGATGATTGGTGTGCCAGTGAGTCGCGGTGTGAAAGGCGAGGATATGTCCCTCGACGTGTTCACGGTGCATGAGACGACGGCCAATCTCGCTGTCACCCGCTCTGGATGCTCGGGTCTGCACGAAAAACACGGCTTTGATGTTTGCCTGCACCGGATTGCTCTTGAGGCTATCGAGCACCATGGTGGTGGGATTCCACCATCCTGAAGCGCTTGGGCCATCGTCGAATGTCAGCAGAAAACGCACGGGGGGCCGGGCCTGCAGTCGCGTTTCGGTTTGCGCGGTCATTTCGATCGGCGCTGCAATGCAGCCAGCCAGACCGAATGCGAGGAGCGCAGCACAGATAAGTTTGCATCCGGATGTCATGTTTGCCCTGAGTACGGCCGCAGCCGTCGTGTTGTCGAATGGCAAAACTCCCTCGCCCGTTACCCTCCCCGCGCTGCTATCGGCGAGCGCAGGTTGGATAAGGTACACAGGGTTTGGTTCCGGCGCTGGTTTTCAGTGCGTCAAGGCTTGTTGAAATGAGGTGTCGATGATTCCCGCAGTAGCCAACGGTGCCGGCAGTGCTTTGACTTTGAACAGGAAGTCCGCCGTGCTCTGCAAATCCGCTGCCGCCTGCTGATCTACCGGCCCGACAGTCATGTGCGCCTGACGTAACCAATGCCGCGAGACCTGCTGATCGAGGTTGGCCTTTTTCGCCCAGAGATCGGCGTATTCGTCGGTGTGGTTATCAACCCACGCGCGCGCCTGTTTAAGACGGCCGAGAAAATCGGCAATCGCTGCGCGCTTGCTGTCGATGGAAGGCGTAGACGCAGCGATGGCGCTCTGCCCCGGCATCAGGTTTTTTGCGGTCAGAATGGGTCGAGCTCCGGAGAACACGATCTGTTGCGAGATATACGGCTCCCATACTGGAAAGGCGTCGATGCTGCCCTGCGGCAAAGCGGCGGCTGCATCGATCGGCATCAGCTTGACGAAGTCGACATGGTTTTCCGGTAACCCATCCTGCTCCAGCGCGCGCAAGGTCAGTTGCTGGCTCCATGCCCCTGGCCAGTAAGCGACTTTTTTACCCTTGAGGTCAGCGATGGTTTTCACTGGCGAATCCTTGGGCACCAGCAAGGCAATGGTGTCGGGATTCTGCCGCGACACGCCAATCAGTTTCACCGGTGCCTGTTTGGCAGCGAGAAACAGGAAACCCGAGTCGCCGAGAAACCCCAGATCCAGCGAGCCGGTCTGCAACGCTTCAGCGAGCGGCGCGGCAGCCTGGAAGTGCTTCCAGTCGACCGTATAAGGCGCGTCTTTCAACACTCCTGAGGCTTCAATCGAAGCGCGGATGTTGTAGTAGTTTTGATCGCCGACGTGCAGGACTAAAGGCTCCGCGGCGTAGGCAAGGGGCGAAGTCAACAAAGCAACGGTCAGCGCGCGGCGTAGGAAACGAGACAACATCATGGCCAGTCCTGCAGAGGGAATTTGCATAGACCATAACGCTCTTGATTTTTATTTTTAAATTCTAATTTTGCATAACGTAAGCACGGTATTTCCGCATTTCGAAACAGATGTTCAGGCGCGTCTAGACTGAAATTTCCTCGAAGGAGATTTCAGTCATGTGCGGAAGACTCACGCAGTACCGTGGGATTCACGACTTTGTTGCGGTGTTGAGCATCCCCGATGCGTTGATCAATCACGTTGGCGACTCGCCGCTGAATCGCTACAACGCAGCGCCCACCAGCGCTCTGGCGGTTCTGCATCAGCACGAACAAGCCATGTATGCCGACGATCTGCGTTGGGGCTGGCGGCCGCACTGGGCGAAGGATCGTCCCCCTCCTATCAACGCTCGCGCGGAGAAGGTCGCCCACGGCGCGTTCTTCCGGGCAATCTGGCGCCAGCGGGTGATCGTGCCGGTCGACAATTGGTTTGAGTGGGTTGATACCGGGGAAAAATCCCGACAGCCCTGGTTGATCCGTCGGGCGGATCACGCCCCGGTTTTCTGCGCTGGCATCGGCCAGTTTCCGGCACCGGAAGTTTCGGCAAGGGAAGACGACGGTTTCGTGATCATAACCGCTGACAGCCTGGGCGGTCTGCTCGATATTCATGATCGCCGCCCGGTGGTCTTCGATTCGGCACGAGCTCTGGAATGGCTTGATCCCGCTACGCCAGTAGAACGCGCCGAGCAAATGCTGCTGTTTGAAGGCGAGCCCAGTGACGCGTTCGAATGGTACAAAGTCGGTAAAGCGGTGGGTAATACGCGTAATCAGGGTGTGCAATTGATAGAACGAGTCGACTAAATAATTACTTCATGGCTGCGTTAATCACGCGAGCCCTCCACTGAATCCCGCGCGTTACAAAAAGTGTTTCAAACACGATACACACCCCGTGAAACAGCCGTTTGAGCGAATCAACCGCCTGTCAGACATTTCGACAGTCATACATACATTTTCCCGCGCTGCGGATAGCATGCGCGCCGCCTTTCCGATTGGTATACCAGTTGACCAAAGAGTCAAAGAAATCAGGAATCCATCAACAACTTTCAAGCCTTGCAGAGAAATAAGTGAGCGACGATTTTGCAATCAAACAGGTCAGCGGCCTGAAGTGTGTCCATCTGTCCAAGACAGAACGCCTGGAACTCGACTGTTTTATCGGCCATTACATCAAGACCCGAAACCTGCACAGCGTGCCCGACATCGAACGCACCCTGCGCAGCACCCTCGAAGGTTATCCCGGCCATCCGCCGGTGATGGTCAATGAGCTCAATGCGTGGATCGATCGAACGTTGGGGTATCGGGCGACCTACCCGGATTTCACGCAGCTGGCAGACCTCTGAAACGCGAAGAGCCCCGCTGATGCGGGGCTCTTCGTATGCGTTGTTCAGGGCTTCAGAGGACGCTCCTGATCGCGGTCCGACAGCTCGCGGCTGTCATCGTGCTTCCAGGTTTTTTCCTGCCGCTTTTGCCGCTCGATTTCTTCTTCAGTTGGCTCATCATCTTCCGCACGCGTTTGTTCGGTTGCCATGTGCACCTCACCTCAGAACAGTTGATGTCGTTAAAGGGTAGAACACTTTCGCGCGCCCGAATTCACCAAGGAATTTTGTCCCGCGCGGCGTACCATAGCGCCATCCACCCTTACGTCAGGAAGACACCATGCTGTACCGAATCGCCGCCGACGGGCTGGTGCTGTTTCACTTGTGTTTCATCTTGTTCGTGCTGTTCGGCGGGCTGCTGGTGCTGCGCTGGCCACGGTTGATGTGGCTGCACCTGCCGGCGGCTGCCTGGGGCGTGGCGGTCGAGGTGCTGCACCTGACCTGTCCGCTGACCTACTGGGAAAACCTCATGCGCCACGCGGCCGGGCAGACCGAATACGCCGGCGGCTTCATTGAGCATTACATCTGGCCGATCATCTACCCGGCGGGTCTGACCCCGCAGATTCAGCTGGCGCTCGGCAGCGTGGTACTGGCGATCAACCTGATTGTGTACGCGCGATTGCTGCGCTCGTGGAAACTGCGCCGTGCCCGGCGCATTCCGTTTTAGCGCGCGGCCGGTTTCAACGTCTCCAGCCATTGTGGGTCGAAGCGTGGCTGGTCAGGGTCAAGGCCCAGCGCCTGCATCCGCGCCTTGTGCTGCTCGACTTCGTCACGCAGTTGTCCATGATCGCTGGAGTTGCCGTCCAGCTCATGCATCTGCAGCAATCCCTGGTGATAGAAGCGCAATACCTTCATCGCCGTCGGATCGTTGCTCTGCACCGCCGCTGTCACCTGATGCATCACATTGGTGATGCTCATCAGGTTGCGCTTGAGACGCCAGCTGTACACCGCCGGGGCCATCCAGGTCTGATGCCAGAAACGCCCGCGCAACAGCGCTGCGGTTAGCAGAAAGGCCACAAATACGCCGCCAACATTGAAGCGCAGATTATCCCCGTCGGGCTCACCGAACACGGCCACCGCGACAGACGAAAACAGCATCGCCAGCAGCAGAAACAGCACGGCGATGATGACCGTGCTGCGGCGGGTCTGCTGACGAAAGGTAGCGGGGTCCATCGGCTGAATCTCGAACATCGAAAATGACTTCCCTGAGTGACAAAAGGCGCAACGGAAAAAACTCGCCGGCGCATTATCGCATCGCACCGGGTTTTAGCTATGCTGGGGCTCCTTTTCATCTTTTCAGCGTCCAACGGGGACATGGCGGTACAGCGCAGATCGTGCCATCTTCATTCATGGATACACATTATTCGGATGCCTTCCGCTGCGTTGCGGATGGCATCGTTTTAAGGATCACTGCATGACCCAACGACACGTAATCAATGCCTCGGTCAGCCCGAAAGGCAGTCTGGAAACCCTTTCTCAACGTGAAGTCCAACAACTGAGCGAAGCCGGATCCGGCAGCACCTACACCCTCTTCCGCCAGTGCGCCCTGGCCATCCTCAATACCGGCGCGCATGTCGACAATGCCAAGACCATCCTCGAAGCCTACAAGGACTTCGAAATCCGTATTCACCAACAGGATCGCGGTGTACGCCTGGAGCTGTTGAACGCTCCGGCCGATGCGTTCGTCGACGGCGAGATGATCGCCAGCACCCGCGAAATGCTCTTCAGCGCCCTGCGCGACATCGTCTACACCGAGAATGAACTCGACAGCCAGCGCATCGACCTGAGCAATTCCCAAGGCATCAGCGACTACGTGTTCCATCTGCTGCGCAATGCGCGCACCCTGCGCCCGGGTGTCGAGCCGAAAATCGTGGTGTGCTGGGGTGGTCACTCGATCAACACCGAAGAATACAAATACACCAAGAAAGTCGGCCACGAACTGGGCCTGCGCAGCCTCGACATCTGCACCGGTTGCGGCCCGGGTGTGATGAAAGGCCCGATGAAGGGCGCAACCATCGCCCATGCCAAACAACGCATTCACGGCGGTCGCTACCTCGGCCTGACCGAGCCAGGCATCATCGCTGCCGAAGCGCCGAACCCGATCGTCAATGAACTGGTGATCCTGCCGGACATCGAAAAGCGCCTGGAAGCCTTCGTCCGTGTTGGCCACGGCATCATCATCTTCCCGGGCGGCGCCGGTACTGCCGAAGAGTTCCTCTACCTGCTCGGTATCCTGATGCACCCGGACAACGCAGGCCTGCCCTTCCCGGTCATCCTTACCGGACCGAAGCATGCCGCGCCGTATCTGGAACAGCTGGATGCGTTCGTCATCGCGACCCTCGGCGAAGCGGCGAAGCAGCATTACGAGATCATCATCGACGACCCGGCCGAAGTGGCACGGCAGATGACTCAAGGCCTGAAAGCGGTGAAGCAGTTCCGTCGTGAGCGTAACGACGCGTTTCACTTCAACTGGCTGTTGAAAATCGATGAAGGCTTCCAGCGCCCGTTCGACCCGACCCACGAAAACATGGCCAACCTGAAACTGCACCGCGACCAGCCACCGCATGAGTTGGCGGCCAATCTGCGTCGGGCGTTTTCCGGAATCGTCGCCGGCAACGTCAAGGACAAGGGCATTCGTCTGATCGAAGAACACGGGCCGTATCAGATCCGTGGTGATGCGGCGATCATGCAGCCGCTTGATGCGCTGCTCAAAGCCTTCGTCGCCCAGCATCGGATGAAATTGCCGGGTGGCGCGGCATATGTGCCGTGCTACCAGGTCGTCGCATAATCTCAAGCCGTCACACAAACCCGTGTGGGAGCTGACTTGCCAGCAATAGCGGTCTTTTCATTCAACAGAGACGTTGAATCAGATGACGCTTTCGCGAGCAAGCTCGCTCCCACAGCTTTTATGGTGTGGCGCAAATTGTACTTACAACCTCACTCCCCCTATGTGGAAGCGAGCCTGCTCGCGAAGAGGCCCGAAGACCCCCTCAATCTCTCAGGCTATTCACCAAGCGCCCAGCCAATGCCTTGGCCTGCAACGCCACATCCGTCACTGCCGTACTCTCCCACCACATCCCGCGCAACGGCGGGCCCATCGCAAACAGCTGAGCGCTCACCCGCCCTTCGGCATCCACCACCGCACCGTCCACTGCTGCGATGCCTAACGCCAGAGGCCCCGGTTGCACAAAACCCCGCGCCAGCAATTGCTGCGGCAACGGCCGAGCGACGCGCCGCCAGTCATATTCGATACCGCTGGAGTTGATCAGCGCCGCACCGCTCACCATGCGAGTTTCAGTCTCGCCGCGAGGACGGATGCGTATGGCCACGGCATCGTCAGCGCCCGGCTCAAGCCCCTTGAACGAAGCAGCCCGAATGCGCAAGCGCCCTTCCTTATGCAGCCGCTCGATCAACTCGGCGCTCAGGGGTGGCGAACGATGGTGATGACTTTCCCACCATGGCCGCACATGCCGTACGAATTGTCGACGCTGCAGGTCAGTCGCCTGACTCCACAACCGCGCGATATGCGCGCGAACGGTATCGAGTGGCGCCTGCCAATCCACCCCTTGAGCTATAGCGTCGCGGCAGTGCCGACGCAGTTCGCGCAATAACTGGCGTGGCGTGCGAATGCTGTGATCTGCTGCCAGAAAATCCACCCAGGCCGGCGGCTGACGGCGCACATGCGGCAGCAGCCCGTGCCGGGAAAACACTTCGATCGGCCCGCGATGGCCGGCCTGCTCCAGCGATACCACAGCATCGACCATCGTCAGCCCAGACCCGATGATCAGCACGGTGGACTGCGGGTCGAGTTCGCGCATGGCCGCCACATCCCAGGGATCGAGCGCGGCGGCGTTAAGGCCACTGGATTGCGTCTGCGGCGTGCGAGCGGCGGGAAACATGCCGGTGGCGAGCACCGCCTGGGATCCACGCAATATCCGGCCATCGCTCAAGGTGAGCTGCACTGAACCGGAATCGATTTGCAGGTCGACGACCTCGGCACAGACATGTTCAGCGGTCGAGCCTTGCAGCACGCCCAACGCCCTCGCTTCGGCGAGACGCTGTTGCACATAGACGCCGAACAAACCGCGAGGCGGGAACAACTCACTGACCGGCACAGCCTGCTCAGCCGACTCCTGCCAGCCGCCAGCAGCTATATGCGCGGTCAACCACTGCGTCAGATCGTCAGGATTATCCGGGTCGACGCTCATTCGTGCCGCGTTGCCATTGAGCGTATGGCCCAGCTCTACGGCGCTGTAAGCCTCACCACGTCCCAGTTCAGCACGCGGCTCGATGATCAAAATCCTCCGTTGCCCGGGCAGGCGTAACAATTGCACCGCCAGCATCGCGCCGCTAAGGCCGCCGCCGATAATCAGGATGTCCGCAGACTGCTCCATTCAGATCACCACATTACGCACGAACCGCGCAGGCACATCGCCGTCGTTGCGGTAGGAATGCGGTTGATTGCTGGCGAACATGAAAAACTCTCCTTTATGGATGTGCTGCGGCTGATCGCCGAGCATCAGCGTCAGGCAACCCTCAAAGACGTAAATCTGCTCGCTCCAGCCGTCGGCGTCCGGTTGCGACGGGTAGACCTCCCCCGGTTGCAGGCACCATTCCCATTGCTCGACTGCACGGGTAGCGGACGCTTTGGAGAGAAGTACGGCTCTGCTGCCGGGAATGGTGCCCGCCCAGGCAACCTCGTTAATCCGGCTCGGGTCGCGTGCATCGTGGGCTTGGATCAGATCGCTGAAGGCGACATCGAGGGCCTCGGCGACGCGATCAAGCGTAGTCAGGCTGACGTTCTTCTCGCCGGCTTCGATCGCCACCAGCATCCGCCGGCTGACCCCGGACTTTTCCGCCAAGGCAGTCTGGCTCATTTGCGCAGCATGGCGCAGACGTCGGACGTTCTGGCTGACGTGTTGCAGGACGGAGGCTCGCTGAGTTGAATCTTTGTGCACTATATTGCTCACTCGGTGGTGCTGGGCAGTATACTGCGCAACGTTGGCGGCATTGTGCGGCCTCTCTTTTACAGTGCGCAAGGACATGATGTCGCCGAACAATTCCCCCTCCCGAATCCGCTTCTCCCGCTTCAGCAAAGCCGAGTGCGTGCTGGTGCTGATCACCATGATCTGGGGCGGCACGTTTCTGCTCGTGCAACACGCCATGACGGTCAGCGGCCCTATGTTTTTCGTCGGGCTGCGCTTCGCCGCAGCGGCTGCGATTGTTGCGATGTTCTCTTGGCGCCACCTGCGAGAGTTGACCTTGTTCGAAGTGAAGGCCGGATCATTCATCGGCGTGGCGATCATGCTGGGTTACGGTTTACAGACGGTCGGGCTGCAAAGTATTCCAAGCAGTCAGTCAGCTTTCATTACCGCGCTGTACGTGCCATTTGTGCCTTTGCTGCAATGGCTGGCGCTGGGACGGCGTCCGGGGTTGATGCCGAGCATCGGGATCATGCTGGCGTTTACCGGGTTGATGCTGTTGTCGGGTCCCTCGGGGGCGGCAATGAATTTCAGCCCCGGAGAAATTGCGACGTTGATCAGCGCCGTTGCGATTGCGGCCGAGATCATTTTGATCAGCACATTTGCCGGGCAGGTGGATGTGCGGCGGGTGACAGTGGTGCAATTGGCGGTGACGGCAGTGTTGTCGTTCTTGCTGGTGGTCCCGACCGGTGAAATGATTCCGGATTTTTCCTGGTTATTGATGGCGACAGCTTTGGGACTGGGCGCAGCAAGTGCGGCGATTCAGGTGGCGATGAACTGGGCGCAGAAGAGCGTTTCGCCGACGCGGGCGACGTTGATCTATGCCGGTGAGCCGGTATGGGCCGGAATTGTCGGACGGATTGCCGGGGAGCGCTTGCCGGCAGTTGCACTGGTTGGGGCTGGGTTGATTGTTGCGGCGGTGATTGTCAGTGAGTTGAAGACCAAGGGGAAAGTTGTGCCAGCCGATGCGGATCAGGGCCAGGAAGCCAAGGTCAGCAGGGACTGAAAGTGCGCACCCGGCACAAGATCAGCCGCCGTACCAACTGCCAGGCCGGTGCACTCACCATTTACAGTGAGGTACCGACCTGACCACATCACAATCAATCAATCAGTCACTTTATACAGGCTAGTTATAGAGACAAACTCTGCGTCTCCTTGTGTCAACACGTATGACGCATCTGCCCAATCGGTCTCATCAAAGTGAGACGCCGGTATTCTGAATTCCAAAGGCTTGCCCAGATGAAACTCACTGAGTTTCAGACGAGACGACCAGAGCATTGTTCGCGTATCGGAATAAATGTCCAGTGTGTCCCCGACGCTTGCTTGAGGAATGGGGGGAACCACGAACGTAGCGCCATTCTTGATTTTTGCCCTGGAAATAACAGTCCCTACTGCTTCAGAAAAGAGCGGCGGCTCCAACTGGTCTTTTTTGGTGTACGTTTCCCTTCCGTTTGAATAAGCATCTTTCAACTCTCCTTGTAACTGGTGCGGCTCACGGTCCGGATGGCCGTTCAATGCACCTCGGTGCAAATCAAGTAGAGCGCGGCTGCAAAAGGTCGTCTACTGTCAGAAATTACAGGTCCAGGCCTCTTCCCGATAAACGGTCACCTAACGGATGGCATTCGGCGGCTGCCGGGCCTAGCGGAAACAACGCCAAACACAAAATTCCAGACTACTTTGTAGGATTCTGAGACATCCTCGGGTTTGGTGATCGGGGAGCTGGCACGTATGATGCTTCACAAACTTCCGCAGATTAGAAGCCTATGTCCCTGATAGTTCTACTGCTTCTGCCATTCATTGGCAGCTGTCTGGCAGCGGTGCTGCCGCACAATGCGCGTAATGCCGAATCGTTGCTGGCGGGCCTGGTCGCTTTGATCGGCACCGTTCAGGTCGCGATGCTGTACCCGCAAATCGCCCACGGTGGCGTGATCCGCGAAGAATTCATGTGGTTGCCCAGTCTCGGGCTGAACTTCATTCTGCGCATGGACGGCTTCGCCTGGCTGTTCTCGATGCTGGTGCTGGGCATCGGCACACTTGTCTCTTTATATGCCCGTTATTACATGTCGCCGGACGATCCGGTGCCGCGCTTCTTCGCGTTTTTTCTGGCGTTCATGGGCGCGATGCTTGGCCTGGTGATCTCCGGCAATCTGATTCAGATCGTGTTTTTCTGGGAGCTGACCAGCCTCTTCTCGTTCCTGCTGATCGGCTACTGGCATCACCGCGCCGATGCGCGGCGCGGTGCTTATATGGCGCTGATGGTCACCGGTGCCGGCGGGTTATGTCTGCTGGCGGGGGTCATGATTCTCGGCCATGTCGTCGGCAGCTACGACCTCGACAAGGTCCTGGCCGCCGGCGATCTGATTCGCGCACATGCCCTCTACCCTGTTCTTCTGCCACTCATCCTGATCGGCGCGCTGAGCAAAAGCGCGCAATTCCCGTTTCACTTCTGGCTGCCCCACGCGATGGCGGCACCGACGCCAGTCTCGGCATATCTGCACTCGGCAACCATGGTCAAGGCCGGGGTTTTTCTCCTTGCACGTCTTTGGCCATCGCTGTCCGGCAGCGAGGAGTGGTTCTACATCGTCAGCGGTGCCGGCGCCTGTACGTTGTTGCTCGGCGCGTATTGCGCGATGTTCCAGAACGATCTCAAAGGTTTGCTGGCCTACTCAACCATCAGCCATCTGGGCCTGATCACTTTGCTCCTGGGCCTGAACAGTTCACTGGCGGCGGTGGCGGCGGTTTTTCACATCCTCAATCACGCGACATTCAAAGCCTCGCTGTTCATGGCCGCCGGCATCATTGACCACGAAAGCGGCACCCGTGACATTCGCAAGCTCAGCGGCCTGATCAAACTGATTCCTTACACCGCGACGCTGGCCATGGTCGCCAGTGCCTCGATGGCCGGCGTGCCGCTGCTCAATGGTTTCCTGTCGAAAGAAATGTTCTTCGCCGAAACCGTGTTCATCAACGCCACCGCGTGGGTCGAAACCAGTCTGCCGATCGTCGCGACCATCGCCGGCATGTTCAGCGTCGCCTATTCCCTGCGTTTCACCGTCGACGTGTTCTTCGGCCCCACCGCTACTGACCTGCCGCACACGCCGCACGAGCCGCCACGCTGGATGCGCGCTCCGGTGGAGTTACTGGTGTTTACCTGCCTTCTGGTGGGGATTTTCCCGGCGCAGATCGTCGGGCCATTGCTCGCCGCTGCGGCGCTACCGGTTGTCGGTGGCGAATTGCCGGAATACAGCCTGGCTATCTGGCACGGCCTGAACGCGCCGATGATCATGAGCCTGATCGCCATGTCCGGTGGCATCGTCCTGTATCTGCTACTGCGCAAGCAGTTCAAGCTCGGCCGCTTCAAGTACCCGCCGCTGGTGGGCCGCTTCAACGGCAAGCGGCTGTTCGAGCGCAGTCTGGTCGTGATGATGCGCATCGCCCGGCGCGTCGAGCGGCGCCTGGGTACCAAGCGTTTGCAGATGCAGCTGTTCCTGATGGTATCGGCCGCCGTGCTCGCCGGTCTGATCCCGATGCTGCACAGCACGCTGACCTGGGGTGACCGCCCGAAAATCCCCGGTTCGATTGTCTTCGTGACCCTGTGGTTGCTGGCGATTGCCTGTGCGCTCGGCGCCGCGTGGCAGGCCAAATATCACCGTCTCGCTGCTCTGACCATGGTCAGCGTCTGTGGCCTGATGACCTGCGTGACCTTCGTCTGGTTCTCCGCGCCGGATCTGGCACTGACGCAATTGGCGGTAGAAGTGGTGACCACGGTGTTGATCCTGCTCGGCCTGCGCTGGTTGCCGCGCCGCATCGAGGAAGTCTCGCCGCTGCCGAGCAGCCTGCGCAAGGCGCGTATTCGTCGTTTGCGCGACTTGCTGCTGTCTATCGCTGTCGGTGCGGGTATGGCGCTGCTGTCCTACGCCATGCTCACCCGGCAGACGCCTAACCACATTTCGTCGTTCTACCTCAGCCGCGCCCTGCCTGAGGGCGGTGGCAGCAACGTGGTCAACGTGATGCTGGTGGATTTCCGTGGCTTCGACACCCTTGGCGAAATCACCGTACTGGTCGCCGTCGCCCTCACCGTGTTCGCGTTGCTACGCCGCTTCCGCCCGCCCAAGGAAAGCCTGCAGTTGCCGGCCCAGCAGCGCCTGCTGGCACCGGACGTGGTTACCGATCTGGTCAACCCGCGTTCGGCCAGCGACACGGCACTCGGCTTCATGATGGTGCCGGCGGTGCTGGTCCGTCTGCTGCTGCCTGTCGCGCTGGTGGTGTCGTTTTACCTGTTCATGCGCGGGCACAATCAGCCGGGCGGCGGTTTTGTCGCCGGGCTGGTGATGTCGGTCGCGTTCATTCTGCAATACATGGTTGCCGGTACACAGTGGGTCGAGGCGCAAATGAGCCTGCGGCCACTGCGCTGGATGGGCACCGGCCTGCTGTTCGCGACCGCCACCGGTCTCGGTGCGATGCTGGTCGGCTACCCGTTCCTTACTACCCATACCTGGCACATCAGCGTGCCGTTGCTCGGTGATATCCATATCGCCAGTGCGCTGTTCTTCGACATCGGCGTGTACGCCGTGGTGGTCGGGTCGACGCTGCTGATCCTCACCGCCCTCGCCCACCAATCGGTCCGTGGGCACAAGACTGCATCGCTGCCCAAATCCGTCGCCAGCAAAGGAGCCGTCTGATGGAAGAAGTCATCGCAATCGCCATCGGCATTCTCGCCGCGTCCGGGGTCTGGCTGATCCTGCGCCCGCGTACCTTTCAGGTGGTCATGGGCCTGTGCCTGTTGTCCTATGCGGTCAATTTGTTCATTTTCAGCATGGGCAGCCTGTTCATCGGCAAGGAGCCGGTGATCAAGGACGGCGTGACCCAGGATCTGCTGCACTACACCGACCCGCTGCCTCAGGCGCTGGTGCTGACGGCAATCGTCATCAGCTTCGCCATGACCGCGCTGTTTCTCGTCGTATTGCTCGCCTCCCGCGGCTTGACCGGCACCGACCACGTCGACGGCCGGGAGCCTAAAGAATGATGGCGATGACTCACCTGATCGCCGCACCTATTCTGCTGCCGCTGCTGACCGCCGCGATCATGTTGATGCTGGGCGAGAAGCACCGGCCGCTGAAGGCGAAGATCAACCTGTTCTCCAGCGTGCTCGGCCTGTTCATTTCGGTGATGCTGCTGCAATGGACCCAGAGCACTGGCGTGCCCGGCTCGATTGGCGTTTATCTGCCGGGCAACTGGCAGGCACCGTTTGGCATTGTCCTGGTAGTCGATCGCCTGTCGGCGCTGATGCTGGTCCTGACTGGCGTCATTGGCGTCAGCGCCTTGCTGTTTGCCATGGCCCGCTGGGACGGCGCCGGGTCGAGTTTCCACGCACTGTTCCAGATTCAACTGATGGGCCTGTATGGCGCCTTCCTGACCGCCGATCTGTTCAACCTGTTCGTGTTCTTCGAAGTGTTGCTCGCCGCCTCATACGGCCTCCTGCTGCATGGATCCGGCCGCGCGCGGGTGTCGTCGGGCTTGCATTACATCTCGATCAACCTGCTGGCCTCGTCGTTGTTTCTCATTGGCGCTGCGTTGATCTACGGGGTAACCGGTACGCTGAACATGGCCGATCTGGCGATGAAGATTCCACTGGTGCCGGAAGCCGATCGTGGCTTGCTGCACGCTGGCGCGGGGATTCTTGCGGTAGCGTTTCTGGCCAAGGCTGGCATGTGGCCGCTGAACTTCTGGCTGGTGCCGGCTTATTCCTCGGCCAGCGCGCCAGTGGCAGCGATGTTCGCGATCATGACCAAGGTCGGCGTCTACACCTTGCTGCGCCTGTGGACCCTGCTCTTTTCCGGCCAAGCCGGAGCTTCGGCATTTTTCGGCGGCGACTGGCTGATCTACGGCGGCATGGCAACCATGGCCTGCGCAGGGCTGGCGATTCTCGCCGCGCAACGCCTGGAGCGCATGGCCAGTCTGAGCATTCTGGTATCGGCGGGCATCCTGCTCTCGGCGATCGGCTTCGCCCAGCCAAACCTGATCGGTGCTGCACTGTTCTATCTGGTCAGCTCGACCCTGGCGCTGAGTGCATTGTTCATGCTGGCCGAACTGATCGAGCGCTCGCGCTCGGCCAACGAAATCCCGCTGGAGGACGAAAGCGAACTGCTGCCGCGTCCGCAGGAATCGCTGCAGCCACCCAAGGGCATCAACCTCGACGACGAACAGAAAGCCGTTGTCGGCCAGGTCATCCCCTGGACCATGGCGTTTCTCGGTTTGAGCTTTATTGCCTGCGCGCTGTTGATCATCGGCATGCCACCGCTGTCCGGGTTCATCGGCAAGCTCAGCCTGATCGGCGCGTTGCTCAACCCGTTGGGACTTGGCACTGCGGCGCCGCTGCCTCCCGGCACATGGGGATTGCTGGCGCTGTTGATCCTGACCGGTCTGGCCTCCCTCATGGCTTTCTCGCGCCTCGGTATCCAGCGCTTCTGGACGCCGGAAGAGCGCCCCTCGCCGTTGCTGCGCAAGCTTGAGTGCGCGCCGATTTTCCTCCTGCTGGGACTGAGCATTGTCTTGACGTTCAAGGCTGAACCGCTGCTGCGCTACACCCAGGCCACCGCCGATGCGCTGAACAATCCGCAGCAATATGTGCTGGCCGTGCTTGGCACTCGCGCGGTGCCGAGCCCTCAGGCCAGAGCCGACATGCTTGAGGTGCAGCCATGAACCGACTGTTTCCGGCTCCATGGTTGTCGCTGGCCCTGTGGGTTCTGTGGCTGACCCTGAACCTGTCGGTCAGCCCGGGCAATCTGCTGCTCGGCGCCGCACTGGGTTTCGCCGCGCCGCTGATGATGCGCAAATTGCGGCCAAAACGTGCGCGCATCCGCAACCCCATCGCCGTCCTGCGCCTGTTTCTCCTGGTCGGCCGTGACGTGATCATGTCCAACCTGATCGTCGCCTGGGGCGTACTCAACGCCGGGCGTCGTCCACCCAACTCATGCTTTATCAAGGTGCCACTCGATTTGCGCGATGCTCATGGCTTGGCGGCATTGGCGATGATCTGCACCGTAGTACCCGGCACCGTATGGTCGGAGCTGTCGCTGGACCGCAGCGTTCTGCTACTGCATGTCTGGGATCTGGATGACGAAGCGCAGTTCATCGAGCACTTCAAAAGCACTTACGAGCGACCGTTGATGGAGATTTTCGAATGAGCCCATTGCTGTCGAATGCAATTCTGTTGACGCTGTTTCTGTACTGCATGGCAATGGCGCTGACGCTGGTGCGCCTGTTCAAAGGCCCTTCTGCTCAGGATCGGGTACTCGCGCTGGATTACCTGTACATCGTCGCCATGTTGATGATGCTGACTCTGGGTATTCGTTACGCCAGTGATACCTACTTCGAAGCGGCGCTGCTGATCGCGCTGTTCGGTTTCGTCGGCTCGTTTGCCCTGGCGAAATTCCTGCTGCGTGGCGAGGTGATCGAATGAATGCCGAATTGTCTATGTGGGTCGAGATCCCAGTGGCGGCCCTGCTGGTGCTCAGTGGCATTTTCACGTTGCTGGGCGCAACCGGATTGCTGCGCATGAAGGATTACTTCCAACGCATGCATCCACCAGCCCTCGCCTCGACAATCGGTGCCTGGTGCGTGGCGCTGGCATCGATCATCTGCTTTTCAGCGCTGAAATCCGCGCCAGTGGTGCATGCCTGGCTGATTCCGGTTCTGTTGGCAATCACGGTCCCTGTGACGACCCTGTTGCTTGCGCGGGCGGCGCTGTTCCGCAAGCGGATGGCTGGGGATGATGTGCCGGCTGAGGTGAGCAGTCGTCAGACTGAAAGTGGTAACTGATGATTTTGTGGCGCCTGTGATGGCGCCATCGCTACAGTAGGAATGCGCTCTCCCTTGTGGGAGCGAGCCTGCTCGCGAAGAGGCCGGTCGGGTCGTCGCAGATTCCGGATCAGCTCAAACCCAAGCCACCGCCAGCAACCCCGCCCCCAGCAGCGCACACAACGGCGAATACACCCAGGTATCGAGCCGCGCGAATCGCGAATCCTTCACTTCCTTGAAAAATCCGACCAGATTCGAATCGCCGATTGCTCGGGCGAACATCAGCAACGCGATCGCGCTGATCACCCATTGCAGTGCCTTGTGCTGCACCGCCGGCACGCCCCAACCGACCCGCATGCAAACCAGCGCTGCAATCACCAGCAGCGCAGCCGCCACTGCCAGCGTCAGCCAGCCTGAGGGGTTGAAGGCCGGGCGGACCGTGGCGACGAAGCCCGACACCGGCACCTGCGGCACCACCACCGCAGCCGCCCATTGCCCGCCCAACGCCCAATACACGTGCATCAGGCCGATTGCTGCGAAAACCGTCACCAGCCATTGAGCCAACACAAAGGTCATGGTTGAAATCCTTCAAAGGGATTTGAACAAACCATCGTAGTCGGATTTTTTGCCCATGCACGACCGGTCGGCGGTACGGTGCCTTGAGCGCGCTATTTCAGATCAGCCGTCACTTTGTCAGCCACATCTTTGGGCAGCCACGCCTGCCAGACATCCGGATGCGCTTTCATGAACGCTACTGCCGCTTCACGAGGCGCGGTGTGCTTGTCACTCATATCCGCCAGTGCCTTGTTCAAGGGCTCGAGCGGAAAATCGACCTTGCTGAAAAACTCGGCAATTTGCGGGTTCTGCTTTTGAAACGGCGTAGACACACCGATCGACAGCTTCGATGCCAGCGAGCGGGTCGGTTTCGGATCAGGATTATCGGCGTCGGTCAGCGTCTTCCATGCCTCGGCATCGAAGGGCGGCTCCTCCAACTGAACCAGTTTGAATTTGCCAAGCAGTGGCGTCGGCGACCAGTAATAGAACAACACCGGTTTACCGCGACGAATCGAAGAGCTGATTTCGGCATCCAACGCGGCACCCGAACCGCTACGGAAGTTGGTGTAGTCGTCCTTCAAGCCATACGCCGTGAGCTTTTGCTTATTGACCACTTCCGACGTCCAGCCGATCGGGCTGTTGAGGAAACGCCCTTTGCCCGGGCTTTCCGGGTCCTTGAACACGTCCTTGTATTTCTTCAGGTCAGTGACACTGCGCAGATCCGGCGCCAGCGGCTTGATACCTTTGGCCGGGTCGCCCTTGATCACGTATTCCGGCACCCACCAGCCTTCAGTGGCGCCTTTGACGGTATCCCCAAGACCAACGACCTTGCCTTCTGCCTCGGCCTTGACCCAGACCGGACTGCGACCGGCCCACTCCTCGCCGATCACCTGGATGTCGTTGTTGGCCAGTGCGGTTTCCAGGGTGATGGTAGTGCCCGGCAGCGTGTCGGTCGGCAGGCCATAGCCTTTCTCGACGATCACCCGCAGCACCTCGGTGATCAGGCTGCCGCTTTCCCAGTTAAGGTCGGCAAAGTGGATCGGCGCCTGTGCCGCCTGCAGCGATTGCGCTGACGTCAGCAAACCAAAGGTGGCCACGCTGGCGGCCAGTAACCGTCGAAATCCGTTCATGCATTGCACCTCGTGCTGTTCACAGCTATGGCAAGTCTGGCCTGACGGGAGCGCAAGCCTCTGAATAACTCAGTCAACTGACTTTAGCCGAGGTTCCTGCTTTTTCCGGGGTCTGCTGCGCACGAGGTAACGATTCAGACTTTTCCTGCAGGCTTTGCAGCTCACGTCTGACCATGCTGGCGTAAGTCGCCGGTTGCAATGCGTAGATCTGCGACGCGACCCAACTCAGCCAGGCACCTTGCAGTTCGTGCTTTCTGGCGAACAATCGCTGCGCTTCTTCGCGTGCGCTATCGAGGTTTTGCGCATGGAAATCTGCGCGATTCACTCGCTGGCCTTGAAGGTCACCAATTCACCCTTGCGCCATTTCGCGGCTTTCGCGGTGACGGCTTTCAAAGTTTTGGTCAGGCCTTCCTGCAACTGCTCATGAGCGGCAAATACAGTGACGACGCTATGACCTTCCTTGAACAGGATCGCGTGACCGTCGGCCGTACTGACGAAGGCGTAGTCGCCCAAGCCGTAGACCGCCAGCTTGATATCGCGAAAACGGATGTCCATCTTGCCGCCTTCACGGCTGGGCAGAACCGATGCAATGAAGTGGTCGCCAACCTTGAGTTTGAGCCCAGGTTTGTCATCGACTACCAGCGCACTTTCGGTATCGATTTCGGCAATGTAAATGCCTTCGGCGTTTTGCTCGGTGATGTAAACAAAACGTGATTGGAATTGCTTGACCAGCTTTGCACGCAAATCACCCAGCACGAACAAAGCATGCATATCGAGGTTACTGACTGCCAAAGAAACATCCCCACATTTGAAAACCGCGCAGCGCAAAACGCCCACGGCAAAGAAACGGCCAGGCCGATGAAAACTGCAAAAACACTCAAAAACCCGAAGCGAGCGAAGCGCTCTTGAATCGCGAGGTTCGTAGACTACTGGATTGTCATTAATGAAACCCGCTCTGAAATCACCAAACCTTGAAGGAAAAAGCCTCAGGTGCGACTAGAGAAAATCTAACTACGAACTTTAGGGAAATTTCTCACGAAAAAAAGCACTTTTCCGACATATCGCTGGCGAAAAATTGCTTTAGATAAGCCCGGTCGTCAGCAGGTACTGGCGATTCTAAAATAGCGATGCTCATTACGACTACCCGCAACGGCCGTTAAATCCCGGCCGACTGATGAAAAGGACTTCATATGTGCAATTTGACTCATTTCGCCACGTCGGCCGAGGCACACATCAGCACACCTGCGACGGTGCAGGTTGCCAGCGTTAGCAATCTTCCGACATCTTCTAACAATCATCAGATCCCGCACTTTCAGGTAGTGCCAGCGGGCATTGCCTTCTTTCACATCAAGGAGATATCCACGGGGCGTGTCAGAGGTTTCCGCGGCAATCACAATGAAGCGTGCGCTCTCGCTCGATCGCTTGAATCAAAAATCGAACTCCACGCCAGCGCCTGCCTCTGATAAGGGGAGTGAACGAACAAGCCGCACCGGCACCGACCCAGGAGTAGATGATGGAACTGCCAACCGAGCTTAACCTGACCACCCTTTTCGACCAGTTGGGCCTGCCGTCCGATGAAGCGTCGATCAATGACTTTGTCGAAACCCATCCGCTGGACTCTGAGACCAAACTGATCGATGCCGATTTCTGGTCGCCCCAGCAGGCGGAGTTACTTAAAGAGTGGCTGCGTGCTGACGGTGAAGAAGCGCCGATTGTCGATGAGCTGAACGTACGTTTGCATCGCGGCAAGTAAGGGCGTTCAGTGCAGGCTGTCACCGGGCTCGATGTTCAGTTGTTCGAGCCAGGCAGCCTTGCACTCCTCCGCTTCATCGCGACTGGCAAAGGCTGTGCCGCGTCGCTCCCCGTTGAGCAAAACCACCCAGCACACACTGCGCCCCATCGCGCGTAATCCCGCCGGAACGCCGCTGCCGATCATCACTGCCACGTCTACCCTGCACTGCATGTGCCCTCCGAAATAATTAGCTACCTAACTAAGTCGTCAGGTTAATGCTTTCGTTCGAGAGGAAACAGCAACTGCCGTGCACAGATTCATTGCGTCAACGGTAATAATCTCAGCGCGGATTCTCAGGTTTATAGCCCAGACGCAACCCGCCCCAGTGTCGGCAGTTGATCATGATCGGCACCGATAAATCATGCATCAGCTCACCCGTATCGCGCGTGTAGGTCTGCAACAGCACCGGTTGCTGATGGCTGCCGCAGCGGATACCGGTGCGGTCAGCGAATTTGCGTTTGGTGCGGTTATTTACCGTGTCGACCTGCACATCACCGGTCAACGGCTGGCTGAATGCCTGATTATGCGTCGGTACATAACCCTGTTGCGTGCAGGCAATCGCAAACACTAACCCCTCATGGCGCGCCAATAGAGGTTCTTGAATCGCCGGCAAGACCTGATCGGTGTATCGGTCAAACCGGGTCTGAAATTTGGTGGGTTCGGTGCCCGGTATCGGTTGGTAGCTGCGATCGAACAGGTCATCCAGGCTGATCCGCCCCTGCTCGACGTCCGCCTCGAAGCGCTCCGCGATCTGACTCGCACCTTCGCGCGCCAGATCATAAATACGCTGGTGGTAGTCATCCAGACCCACTTCGGCCAGGCGCTCGCTGATAGTTTCCGCCTGCCCTTCCATCTGCACCGCTGCGTCGGCGAGACGACGGGTCTGCTGATCGCTGATCGCCAGATCGCTACGCATTTGCTCAATAGCACTGAACAACGCGTCGAGCTGCTCTCGATTGGTTTGCGCACCACGGGCGATTTCACTGACTTGGTTTTCCACTCCCGCCGCGAGTCGCGCAATGTTCTCCAGATGCTGCCCGGTGTGCTCGACCTGTTCGACGCCAGTCCGCAAATCGCTCGACAACTCGCGGATCTGCGCCACCACCTGCGCGGTACGCAGCTGGATGTCAGCAACCATTTCACCGACCTCGCCCGTTGCCGCCGCCGTACGCGCTGCCAATCCGCGCACCTCATCGGCGACCACAGCGAAACCGCGACCATGCTCACCGGCCCGGGCTGCTTCAATCGCAGCGTTCAAGGCCAGCAAATTGGTCTGACTGGCAATCGACTGAATAACCAGGGTCACGCGCTGAATGTCGTCACTGCGCACACTCAAGGCTTCGATCAACTCGCGACTGCCATTGGCGCGCTGACTGAGCTGCTGCATGCGCGCAATCGAGTCGAGCAGTTCGCTACGTCCCGCCGCGCTGCTGTGATGCGCTTCGCTGGCCGCGTCTAGCGCCTCGCGGCTAAGCTGGGAAGTGGCTTGTTCAGTGGCGATCATCACCTCAGCGTTGCTGACGATCTGCGCCGCCGCATCGAGTTGCGATTCTACTTTGCTCGCGAGCGCTTTTACCGAGAACGCTACGCCGGCCGCGGAGAGTGCGTTGTGACTGGTGGTATAGGAAAGATCCCGGGTCAGTGCGGACAATGCGCTCACACTATCGACCGGGACAGCAGCAGGAGCGCTGCGCGAACGCAGGCGCGGCAGCCAGACAATCAATATCGCCAGCGGCATGGCGATGTACAGCGACCACTCGGCCATGGCCATGCCGATCAGCAACAGCATCAGGGCGATACTTTGCAGGGTCGGCGCGATCCAGCGGTTTTTCGGCAAAAGCACTGGTGCAGGCAGCGCCGCAACCAGAGATCCGTCTCTCGTCATCTTGATCACCCCATGTTTGTTCTCATTGTTGTGACTGCATTAAACGCCACTACAACGCCATTATCCATGGTCCGTTAGTCGTGGGGTCTGTGGCAGGTCAATGGAACCGCTCGGGTAAAATGCAGACGAGCAAAAACAAAGATCGCAGCCTTCAGCAACCCCCGTATAGGGGCTGCCGAAGGCTGCGATCTTTTCGAGGCGCCCCTGTTGACAGGGTCACCCCACAGAATCAGGCCTGACGCTGGTGCTTGTCGATCTGCTCGTGACGCTCTTGAGCTTCGATGCAGTACTTGGTGGTCGGGCTGATCAGCAGGCGCTTCAGGCCGATGGCCTCGCCGCTGTCGTCGCACCAGCCAAAGCTGTCGTCCTTGATGCGCTCAAGGGCTTGTTCCAGTTGCGGCAGCATGCGCTGGTCGCGATCGATCGCGTTGACCAGCCAAGTGCGCTCTTCTTCAACCGAAGCCGCGTCCGCCGGGTCAGCCGGAGTGTCCAGGCTTTCGATGGCGATACGATTTTGCTCAATGCGCTCGTGGGTTTCGACTTTCATGTTCTGCAACAGCTCAGTGAAGAAAGCATGTTGCTCTGCATTCATGTAGTCATCTGCCGGCATGGCCAGCAACTTGTCCTTTGTCATTGATATCTCTATAAAAAAACGTGCATTAAGGCGAATAAGGGAGCGTTTCGGCGAACCGTGTCGGGCCGTCGAAAAGGCATCGTTTTATTGCAAACGCCACCCGGCACTCAATTTACGAGGGGCGGCAGTCTAAGGCCCGATCAAGACCTCAGCAACTGTAAATACAGGGAATTTGTCCGACAGGACCTGGAAACTGCTCTGACACTGGCTTCACACGGCCATCGGAGTGCGTTTATAGCAAGAAATTCAGTCGAGCGGCTGTATATAGAAGACAAACGGCTAACCATCCCGCCATCGACAGCGAAATTTATTCTCGCAAGGTGCATCGTTTCAGCCCGGCAGAGCCCGCGCAGCCCTTCTATTATCAGGCTCACCGCGTGATCAACCCGCCTGAAGGATGCCCTATGCCCCGCCCCGATCTGCCGGCCGCCGACGAACTTCCGCTCGCCAGCCCACCGATCACTGCCGAGCGCCTGCTGCAAACGATTAGCGACGAATATGACGCCCTGCCGCGCCAGCTCAAACGTATCGCCAATTACATCAGCCAGCAGAGCGAACGAATCATGGTCGATCGCATCAGCGATATCGCTCGTGAATGCGAAGTGCATCCGTCGGCCATCGTGCGTTTTTCGCAGCGCTTCGGGTTCAGCGGCTTCAGCGAAATGCAGGCGCTGTTTCGCCAGGCCTGGGCGCACAAAGCCACGCCAGCGCAAAACTATCAGCAACGCATCCGCAGCCTGATCGCCAGCAAATCGCAGACCGTCGATAGCGGCGAGCTGGCTCGCGAGTGCATCGACGCAACGCTGGCGGGCATCGAACGTTTGGGCCGCGAACTCGACGAGGCTGCATTTGATAAGGCCGTCGACCTCATCGTCAATGCCGACGACATCTATGTTGTAGGCGTACGTCGCTCGTTCGCCGTCGCCGATTACCTGGTTTACAACTTGCAACATACGCAGAAACGCATCCATCTCGTTTCCGGCATCGGCGGCAGCTATCGCGAACAAATGCGCAGCGTGCGCGCCAACGACCTGGTGATCGCCATCAGCTTCGTGCCTTATGCCAAGGAAACCCAGCACTGCCTGCGCTTCGCCCGGCAGCAAAACGGCAACGCGCTGATCATCACCGACAGCCCTCTGTCACCGCTGGCGAAGCTTGCCAGCAGCGTGTTGCTGGTCAATGAAGGCAGTGCGCTGGCGTTTCGTTCGCTAAGCGCAACGCTGTGTTTATGTCAGGCGCTGTTTGTGGCGGTGGCCTATCGGCTGGAACTGAATGTCGATGAGATTCACGAACAACCCGGCTTCGACGACTGACAATTGCCTCAGCGTCGGCTAGGTTATGCCTTCCCACCGGTTTGACTTGAAGGAACGCGTCATGAAACTGATCGGCATGCTCGACTCCCCTTACGTACGCCGCGTGGCGATCTCCGCCAAACGCTTAGGGATAGACCTCGAACACGAGTCGGTCTCGGTGTTCCGCCACTTCGAGCAATTTCAGCAGATCAACCCGGTGGTCAAAGCCCCCACGCTGATCCTCGACGACGGCGTGGTCCTGATGGACTCGACCCTTATCCTCGACTACCTCGAAGCCAGCTCCGGCAAAAGCCTGCTGCCAAGCGATCTCAAACACCGCGCCCAAGCCCTGCGCCTGATCGGCCTCAGCCTCACCGCCTGCGAAAAAGCCGTGCAGCTGTATTACGAACGCAACCTGCGCCCCGCCGACATTCAATACCAGCCGTGGATCGAACGCGTAGAAGGCCAACTCGCCGCCGCGTTCACCGCCCTCGAACACGAACTGGAAAAAACCGGCTTGCCCACCGACGGCACCCTCACCCAGGCCGGCATCAGCCTCGCTGTCGCCTGGAGCTTCACCGGCCTCGTAATCCCGGACCAGATCGACACCCGCCGCTACCCCCACATCGCCCAATACACCGCCTACGCTGAAACCCTCGAAGCGTTCGTCAGCACCCCGATGACCTGACCATGAGTACCACCGACACCGCCGCCCCGGCGTTAAAGGAAATCTTCAACGCCGAGCGTTTGCAGCACATCGCCAGCGAAATGGGCGCCGTGTACCCGGCGTTCAAGGCCAAAGCGTTTCTCAAACATGCGCAGGACGGACTCGCTGAATTATCAGTAATGCAACGCATGGCGCGTGTCAGCGAAAGTCTGCACGCCGTGCTGCCGCTTAATTACCAAGATTCCCTCGATGTCTTGCGCGAACTCGCGCCACGTTTGAACAGCGGCTTCGTCAGCATGTGCCTGCCGCACTACGTGGCAAGCTACGGCGCCCACGCATTCGACACCTCAATGGACGCGCTGAAGTACTTCACCACCTTCGGCTCCTCCGAATTCGCCATCCGCCATTTCCTGCGCAGCGACCTGGAACGCTCGCTGGAACGAATGCATGACTGGACCCGAGACGACAACCACCACGTCCGCCGCCTCGCCAGTGAAGGCAGCCGCCCTCGCCTGCCCTGGTCGTTTCGCCTGGAAGCGGTGCAGGCGAATCCGCAGTTGGCTGCCGGGATATTGGATCGGTTGAAAGCGGACGAGAGTTTGTACGTGCGCAAGTCCGTGGCGAACCATTTGAATGACGTGACGAAGGTGCATCCGGAGTGGGTGTTGGACACGATTGAAAGTTGGTCGCTGGAGAACAAGCATACGGCCTGGATTGCCAAGCATGCGTTGCGCAGTTTGATCAAACAGGGGGATTTACGGGCGCTGACAGTGATTGGCGCAGGCGCGAAGGCTGAGGTTGAGTTGTTGGATGTAAAGGTTGAGCCGGCAGTGGTCAGATTGGGCGAGACGATTAAGTTGTCGTTTACGGTGAAGTCCAGGGTGGCGCACGAGCAAAGGCTGGTGATTGATTATGCGATTGAGTATGTAAAGGCGAATGGCGGGGTTTCGAGAAAGGTTTTCAAGTTGAAGACTCTGGGATTAGCGGGGTTCGGGACTGAGGTTGTGCGACGGAATCAAGTCATCAAGGATTTTACGACGCGCAAGCATTTCGCCGGGCGACATGGGGTGCAGGTGATGGTTAATGGGGAGGTGTTGGGTAGTGCGGCGTTTGAGGTTTTGATTTGAGGAGTGAGTTGTTTATTCACCGAACGGACCGGTAGCGGATCAGTGCACTGGCAGCCGTGCATCGATATTGAGCGCGGCGGCACAGTGGACGAATCACGGCTTCAGCGCTTACCAACTTCCGTAAGGAATGCCGAATTTCTCGATATAGCGCTTGGACTTTTCGCTGACGGGATAGGCGTAGCGTCCTTGGTTCTTACCCTGACTCGGCCCTAAAGGCTCGATCTCCGCCTGGGCTCTGGCGACTTTTACAGGATGGTGGCATGAGTCTCTGACCCAGACTTGTACAACACCACCAGGGGCCAAGCCCAGATAGACCGAAGAAATATAGGTGCCTCGCTGCTCCGGTGTTTTCGCGCAGCGCTGGGCGACCGAAACCTGCATCAGTTGTCTGGCTTCTTCGGGTATATCAACCCAGGCTCGATAGGTTTGAGGCTCTACGATGGATTGCCAGCGAACGAAAATTCGTTTTGGCAGGTCAGCCCCAACTACTGCTTTTGCGGACGCGCCCACTCCGTCCCAACCACGGGCCGCCTCGGTGCCGTCTTCAGGTTGCCCGCCCGATGCGGATCCCCCCCGGTGCGCAGAAATGTCCTACCCTTGATATCTTCCACCGCGGTGTCTTCAACCCAGACTTTCATATAGTTGGGCTCGGTAAAACCGAGTTCCCACCATGAAGATTTTGGGTCGCTCTTTTCTGACAGCGGGTCGGCATTACAACCAGCCACAAAAAGCGTACACAGCAGTGCTGCAAATAACTTCATTACCAAAGCGTCCAGTCGGGTACGTGTGGGTGCTTTACTCGGATTGCATCTTCCGTGGGGGCGTTGATGTAAACAGCTCTGATGCCACTCCCATCTCTCCTGCCAAGCGGATGGTTCCAGTTGGCGGATGTGTGAATGTACTTGAGTTTGAGCATTTGCTCCTCCTCTGGCGTGGTGCTGTAGTCGCCAGAGACAAAACGGTCGCATATGGATTGGAGTTCCGCTGGAACGGAATAGTCTGGAGTCTCGGGAATGTCTTCTAAGCGAACGCCTTTGGCTCTGGCGAGTTGATGCATCACGCGCAGGCTCACTCTCGACAGTAATCCACTCACCGGACGCTTGAGTTGGACGGCCGCATAGACTCGCTTGACTCGAGGACTCAGTCGATCCTGAGGGCTGACCGGTAGCAGTAATGGCGGTGGCGTAACGATCTCGAGATTTTCGAGCGGCCAACCTTTGGCTAGCCACTGATTTCTCACATTGATCGCATCCTGGTAGATCGATGTGGTAGCGACATCAGTATACGTACCGACCTCTAGCGTCTGCATTGGGCTAACGAGAACACACTCTTCAGCGTCCTCAAGGTAACCTCCACCCACATCCGAATGCACACCCGGCAAGACGATTTCCGGATGATCCATCGCTACTCGATTGAGAGCAAAGTTAGCCCTGCATTCATCCCGCGCAGCCAACTGCACAACGTCGGTGAAATAACGTCGGTCGAGATAGAGTTTGACCCCCGTTGCGACTGCGCTTTTTATGTTGCCCAGATTGGACCATCCAGCAATCGACGGTACCGTGTCGAACAGCCCAATGAAGCCCACGTTGATGTCGCTGTGATACTGATCAACAAAGGTCGAACTGAGAGCATCGGACATACTGCGGAGAATGTCGCCTAAGGGCCCTTGTTTGCCACGCACTATCTCGTTGGCGAAATGTCTGGCGGCTGCGGCACCGCGACTGAAGCCAAACGTGTCGAAAGTCAACGAAGCAATTTCACTACCGGGATTTTTGTCCAATACTTCAGTGATACGCTGTTCGATCACCGCGAAACAGGATTGGACTCGTCCTGCAACGCCGGTTTCACCACGTCCTGTACCGGCGCCGAATTTGCTGTCTTCTTCACCTGAACGGGTACCTATGCCTTCGACGTAGACCATACCGAAAGCTCTCTTTCGTGGCCCTTCTCCCTCAGCGAGTCGTGTTGCTCCATACAGTTCGCTCAGCTTCTTCACATTGCTGACATCGTTTCCATAACTACTATCCGGATCACCCATATAAGGCTGGCAACTGGCGGGAATATCCTCAGGCGCAATCGGATGCTGAGCGCCACACAACAACCCCGCCGCAGAGTTGTTCGCATTGTTGCCCGTGCCATCAAAGAACACCCCGATCCTCAACGCAATCCCGATTTTCTCAGGTTCGCGCGCGGGCTCTTTCCCATGCTTCTCATACTCGGCCCAATGCCGGGCGTGTATGTCGACGGGTTTGGCTTCTTCGTAACGATAGTTTTTCGGCGGGTTTGGAACGTAGCCACTCAATCCTTGATTCCTTCTGATCCTTGAAGAACGGACCGAAGGGTGACAGCCGGGAGGGGACGGTGCAAGCCGTGGCGGTGTGCCAGCCAAGGAGCGTTATCGCGAGCAGGCTCACTCTCGAAAGGGAATGAGCCTGGCCGTGGACGGCGGGTCAGATCGACCGCTGATTCACCCGTGCCATCAACTGTTGAGCACTCTCCTTGCGCTCGGAATAACGATCCACTAAATACGCCTGCTGCCCACGCAGCAGCACGGTGAACTTCACCAGTTCTTCCATCACGTCCACCACACGGTCGTAAAAGGGCGAAGGTTTCATCCGCCCTTCTTCGTCGAATTCCATATAGGCCTTCGGCACCGAGGATTGGTTAGGGATGGTGAACATGCGCATCCAGCGGCCGAGGACGCGTAGTTGGTTGACCACGTTGAACGACTGCGAACCGCCGCAGACTTGCATCACGGCCAGGGTCTTGCCCTGAGTCGGGCGCACCGCGCCGAGTTCGAGGGGGATCCAGTCGATCTGCGCCTTGAACACGGCGGACATGGCGCCGTGGCGTTCCGGCGAGCACCAGACCTGGCCTTCCGACCACAACACCAGATCGCGCAATTCCTGGACCTTGGGATGGTCGACCGGGACGTCGTCGGGCAGTGGCAGACCGGACGGGTTGAAGATGCGCGTTTCGGCGCCGAAGTGTTCGAGCAGGCGTGCGGCCTCCTCGACCAGCAAGCGGCCGAACGAGCGTTCACGGGTCGAGCCGTAGAGCAGGAGGATGCGCGGTTTGTGTTCGCCCGTAATTGACGTGCGCACTTCATCGAGCAGGCTCGGGTCGAGGTTGGGCAGATGGTCTGGCATGGTGTCCCCTTAAAGCGCGCCGATGCCGTCGAGTTCGGCCTTCAGTTGCTCGCGACTGAGCGAGTCAAACGGCAGATCGAGGAAGGCCTGGCAGCGCTGGCCGATGCGCATCAGGGTGGCGTGGAATGCCGCGTCGATTGCCGCTTCGTCGCCCTGCACTTCGGACGGATCTTCCAGTCCCCAGTGCGCTTTCAGTGCCGGACCGAAATACACCGGGCAGGTTTCCCCGGCGGCTTTGTCGCAGACAGTGATGACGATATCCGGCGGATTTTTTTCGAAGGCGTCGTTGCCTTTGCTGTGCAAGCCGTCGGTAGCGATGCCGTGCTTTTGCAAAGTCGACAGGCTGCGCGGCAGCACTTGGCCTTTGGGAAAACTGCCCGCACTCACTGCTGAGAAACCAGTGGGAGCCAGGTGATTGAACATGGCTTCGGAAAGAATGCTGCGGCAGGTATTGGCCGTGCACATGAACAGGACTCGCATCGATGCGCTCCGTAGAAAGTGGAAGATTCAGCAGCAGGCGCGTTCGCGCACGGGACGGCCATCCATGTGTTGCAGGCGCACGGCGTTGTCCTTGAGCCAATCGGCATTGGCCTTGACGGTCACTTGGAGGATTTCGCCGATCCATGCCGGCAGATCCGGGTTGAGACGGTAATACACCCACTGGCCCTGACGGCGGTCGAGCAGCAAACCATTGCTACGCAGTTGCGCCAGATGACGGCTGATTTTCGGCTGGCTGTCGTCGAGCGCGCACATCAACTCGCAGACGCAGAGTTCACCAAGCTCGGCTATGAGCAGAATGGCGCGGGCGCGGGTCTCGTCAGCGAGGCTTTTAAAGACTTCGGTGGGGGTGATCATGGTGATCGGCTCGCCATATGCGGGAAATCGAATATACGGATATCCATATATTTATCAACCCGTGAAAGCAGCCACAGTGAATAAACGTGTGGGAGCGAGCCTGCTCGCGAAAGCGGTGTGTCAGTCAGCATCGATGTTGCTGAAAGATTGCCTTCGCGAGCAGGCTCGCTCCCACAGGGGGATGGGTTGCATCAGGCTAACCGCGCAACAGGTCCTGCTCCGCCTCACACAATCCCACCACATAATCCCAGACCACCCGCAGCCGCACGGATTTGTGCAGCTCCCGACGCGTGCTGATCCAGTAGCTGCGCTCGATGCTTTCATCCGGCAACAGCGCCACCAGATCCGGGTCGGACGCGGCCATGTAGCAAGGCAACACCGCAATGCCCAATCCTGACCGAGCGGCTTCCTGTTGGGCGATGACGCTGGTGCTGTGAAACACCACGCGCGGGCTGCGGCAGAAGCTGTTGAGGAACATCAGTTCCTGACTGAACAGCAGATCGTCGACGTAACCGATCCACGCATGTCGGCCCAGGTCTTCGCGGCTGTGCAGTGGCGGTGCTTTGTCGAGGTAGGTTTGGCTGGCGTACAACGCAAGTCGATAGTCGGTAAGTTTGCGCGTGACCAGCATGTCGGCGGATGGCCGTTCGAGGTGGATGCTGATTTCCGCTTCGCGATTGAGGATGCTGACGAAGCGCGGCACGGCGACCAGTTCCACTTCCAGGCCGGGATAACGCTCGAACAGACCGATCATGCGGCTGGCGAGGAACTTGATCCCGAGGCCTTCGGTGACGCCAACGCGGATCTTGCCCAGCGGCGCGGTGGACTGGGTGATTTCCTCCTGCGCGAGCAACGCGACGTTTTCCATCGCTTCGGCGTGCTTGAGCAGCGCCTCCCCCGCCGGGGTCATTTCGTAGCCTTGGGCGTGCTGGACGAACAGCGCCGTGCCAAGGCTCTTTTCGATCGACTCGATATGCCGCGCCACCGTTGCGTGGGTGGTGTTGAGCCGGCGCGCGGCGGTAAGCAGGCGGCCGCTGCGTTGCAGCTCGAGAAAAAAGCGCAGGTCGTTCCAGTCGAACATGGGGGGTCCTTGTCGGCTATCGTCGTTGTGCGCTGTTTGAAAACGCACAGCGGCTGCGCAAAAACTAACATTCTTTTAACGAAAGCTAACAACTAGAGTGTCCGACAATAAAAACAAAAAGCGAGGTCAGGGCATGCAGACGTCCCTGGATGAATTCGACTACATCGTGGTCGGCGCCGGCCCCGCCGGGTGCTTGCTGGCCAACCGGCTCTCGGCGGATCCACAGCAACGGGTGTTGCTGCTCGAAGCCGGCGGACGCGACAACTACGCCTGGATCCACATCCCTGTGGGTTACCTTTTCTGCATCGGTAACCCGCGCACCGACTGGTGCTTCAAAACCGAAGAACAACCGGGCCTCAATGGCCGTGCGCTGAGCTATCCGCGCGGCAAGGTGCTGGGCGGCTGTTCGTCGATCAACGGCATGATCTACATGCGCGGCCAGGCCGGCGACTATGACGGCTGGGCGGCCGCAGGCAATTCGGGCTGGGCCTGGAAGGATGTGCTGCCGCTGTTCAAACAGAGCGAAAACCACTTTGCCGGCGGCGCGGAATTCCATGGCGATCAGGGTGAATGGCGAGTCGAGCAACAGCGCCTGTCGTGGCCGATTCTGGATGCCTTTCGCAGCGCCGCCGAGCAAAGCGGCATTGCCAGCATCAATGACTTCAACCAGGGCGACAACGAGGGCTGCGGTTACTTTCAGGTCAACCAGAAAGCCGGGGTGCGCTGGAACGCGGCCAAGGCCTTTTTGAAACCGCTGCGCAGCCGGGCGAACCTGACTGTGCTGACCGGCGTAGAGGTTGATCGAGTCTTGCTGGAGAACGGCCGCGCAGCAAAAGTCAGCGCGCAGCATGAAGGTCGGATCAAACAGTTCGAGGCGCGCAAGGAGATTGTTTTGTGCGCCGGCTCGGTCGGTTCGCCGAGCATTCTGCAGCGCTCGGGAATCGGTCCGCGGCCGCTGCTCGAACGCTTGGGCATCGGCGTGATTCATGAGCTGCCGGGCGTCGGCGGCAACCTGCAGGATCACCTGCAACTGCGCCTGATCTACAAGCTGGAAAACGCCCGCACCCTGAACCAGATCGCCGGCAGCGTGTGGGGCAAGATGGGCATGGGCCTGCGTTATCTGTACGACCGCAGCGGGCCGCTGTCGATGGCGCCGAGTCAGCTGGGGGCGTTCGCCCGTTCCGGCCCGGAACAGACCTCGGCGAACCTGCAATATCACGTGCAGCCGTTATCACTGGAGCGTTTTGGCGAGCCGCTGCACAGCTTCCCGGCGTTCACCGCCTCGGTGTGCGACCTGCGCCCGCAGAGCCGTGGGCGCATCGAGATCCGCTCGGGCGATCCGCAAGCGGCGCCGTTGATCCAGCCCAATTACCTCAGCCACCCGCAAGACCTGCGTGTGGCGGCCGATGCGATTCGCCTGACCCGGCGCATCGTCAGCGCCCCTGCCCTGCAAGCGTTCAAACCGGTCGAATACCTGCCCGGCGACAGCCTGCAAAGCGAAGAACAATTGCATGAAGCGGCGGCGAAAATCGGCACGACGATTTTCCATCCGGTCGGCACTTGCCGCATGGGCAATGACGGCGACGCGGTGGTCGATGCGCAACTGCGCGTGCATGGCGTACCGGGTCTGCGCGTTGCCGATGCGTCGATCATGCCGAAAATCACCTCGGGCAACACCTGTTCGCCTACGCTGATGATTGCCGAAAAGGCGGCACAACTGATTTTGGCTAAACCTGTACACAATTCTAATGTGGGAGCGGGCTTGCTCGCGAAAGCGGAGTGTCATTCACCCTTGATGTGACTGACCCGGCCCCTTCGGGAGCAAGCCCCCTCCCACAGGTTTTTTTGCAGCAGATTCAAGGCATCGCGCTTCACCGGATACGCAACACCAGTGGAACAACAAAAACAATCACTGTGAGGGATACCGATATGTCAGATCACGCTCAGCCGCTGGACGCTGCGGGCAGCGCAGAGACCAGCAATGCAACGCAGAAAGTCATCTTCGCCTCATCACTCGGGACGGTGTTCGAGTGGTATGACTTTTTCCTCTACGGCGCCCTCGCGGCGGTGATCAGCAAGCAGTTTTTCGCCGGAGTCAACGACACCACCGCGTTCATCTTCGCGCTGATGGCGTTCGCCGCCGGCTTCATCGTGCGGCCGTTCGGCGCACTGGTGTTCGGCCGTTTGGGCGACATGATCGGGCGCAAATACACCTTTCTCGCAACGATCATTCTGATGGGCGTGGCGACGTTTTGCGTCGGCCTGCTGCCGACCTATGCCAGCATTGGCATCGCCGCGCCGATTATTCTGGTGGTGCTGCGCATGCTCCAGGGTCTGGCCCTCGGCGGCGAATATGGCGGTGCGGCGACCTACGTGGCCGAACACGCCCCCATTGGCAAACGCGGCTTCCACACCAGCTGGATTCAATCCACCGCGACCCTCGGTCTGTTGCTCTCGCTGCTGGTAGTGCTCGGTTGCCGCTACTTCACCGGCGACCAGTTTGAGGTGTGGGGCTGGCGCATTCCGTTCCTGCTGTCGATCGTGCTGCTGGGCATTTCCACATGGATTCGCCTGAGCCTGCACGAGTCGCCGGCCTATCTGAAAATGAAGGAAGAAGGTAAAACCTCGAAGGCGCCGATCCGCGAATCCTTCGGTAAATGGGAAAACCTCAAAGTCGTGCTGATCGCCCTGTTCAGCATCAACGCCGGGCAAGCGGTGACCTTCTACGCCGCGCAGTTCTACGTGCTGTTCTTCCTCACCCAGTTCCTGAAAATGGACCCGGCGGTGGCCAACAGTCTGTTGATTGTCAGCGTGGTGATCGGTGCGCCATTTTTCATCTTTTTCGGCTGGCTGTCGGACAAGGTCGGGCGCAAACCGGTGCTGATGCTCGGCCTGCTGCTGGCGACGGCGCTGTATTTTCCAATCTTCAAATCCCTGGCCCACTACGCCAACCCGGCGATTGATCTGGCCAGCCGCCAGGCACCGATCACCGTGCTCGCCGATCCGGCCACTTGCACCTTCCAGTTCGATCCGGTGGGCAAGGCCAAATTCGACAGCCCGTGCGACAAGGTCAAGACCTTCCTGGTCAAGCAAGGCCTGCCTTACTCGAGTGTCGCAGCGCCTGCGGGCAGCACCGTGCAAGTGAGTGTCGGCGACGTAAAACTCGATGGTTTCGACGAGGCAGCACTGCGCGGCGCGATTACCCTCGCCGGCTACCCGCAACAAGCCGATATGCAGCAGATCAACAAACCGATGATCGTCGCCCTGATCGTCGCGCTGATCATCATTTCCGCCATGTGCTACGGCCCGCTGGCGGCGCTGATGGTCGAACTGTTCCCGACGCGCATCCGCTACACCTCGATGTCGCTGCCCTATCACATCGGCAACGGCTGGTTTGGCGGCTTCCTGCCCACCGTGTCGTTTGCGCTGGTGGTGTACACCGGGGATATTTTCTACGGGCTGTGGTATCCGGTGCTGATCACCGGGGTGAGCCTGGTGGTGGGGATGATCTGTCTGCGTGAGACGAAGAATATCGATCTCGACACGAACTGAAAAACCCGCTGACACAATGGCGAGGGAAGCGATTCTCTCGCCATTTTTTGCCTCAGGCGTCCGCTTTGATCACTTCGAATTTCACCTGGTCCGGATAAAACGCCACGTAGTCGCGGATCGGTGCGACGGAGACCTTGGGGTTCTCGTACGTCCACACCGCATTGGCCCCCTCATGTCCGGGCACTTGCAGGCTGAAATAGTTGGCGTCGCCCTTGTAAGGGCAATAGCTGGTGTGGTCGGTGCGGGCAAAATATTTCTCGTCGATGTCTTCGCGGGGGATGTAGTAGACCGGCGGGTAGTTGGCCTCATTGAGGATCAGCGCGTGGGAAGACGCGGCGACCTGGATGCCGTGGAATTTCACCAGCAGGCAGCCGCTGAGTTGTTCAACGCTGATCACGGGGCCGGGGCTTTTCATGGGGTTCTCCTGAAGACGGCGAAGAGACCGGTTCAGGTATAGCTGATGGTTTCTGATCCGGTCGGGATTACGGCCGAACGGCAACACCTCCTGCAACGGTTTTATCTGTATATCCATACAGATAAAAGTTGCTCCCGCCGCCAACTCCCGCCATCCTGTGCCGTCCTCACAAACAAACCAGCGATGGAAGCTATGCGGCTGTACCTCTGTGAAAAACCCTCTCAGGCCAAAGATATTGCCGCTGTGCTTGGCGCCAGGCGTCGCGGCGACGGCTGCTGGCTGGGGACGGATGTCACAGTGACCTGGTGCATCGGCCACTTGCTCGAAACCGCGCCGCCGGACGCCTACGACGCGCGCTACAAGCGCTGGGTGCTGGCCGATCTGCCGATCATTCCGGACAAATGGAAAATGACCGTCAAGCCGCGCACCGCCAGCCAGTACAAAGCGGTGAAGCGTCTGCTGGGCGAGGCCAGCGAACTGATCATCGCCACCGACGCCGACCGTGAGGGCGAGATGATCGCCCGGGAACTGGTCGAGCACTGCCGCTATCGCGGGCCGATCCGCCGCTTGTGGCTGTCGGCGCTGGACGAGGCGTCGATTCGCAAGGCCCTGGCTGCGCTGAAGCCGGGAGCCGAAACGTTCAGCCTGTATCACTCGGCATTGGGCCGTTCGCGGGCGGACTGGCTGATCGGCATGAACATGAGCCGACTGTTCACCTTGCTGGGCCGGCAGTCGGGTTATCAGGGCGTGTTGCCGGTAGGACGAGTACAAACGCCGACCCTGCGATTGGTGGTCGACCGCGATCGCAGCATCGCCGACTTCGTCCCGGTGCCGTTCTGGGCAATCGATGTGGATCTACTGCACAACGGCACGGCGTTTACCGCGCAATGGCGCGCACCATCAGACGTTTGCGATGATCAGGATCGCTGCCTGAATCAGGCGTTGGCGCAACAAGCAGCGGCGGCGATCAGCAGTGCGGACAGCGCACGGGTGATCAAGCTGAAAACCGAGCGCATGCGTGAAGTGGCGCCCCTGCCCTTCGATCTCGGCACCTTGCAGGAAGTCTGCTCGAAGAAGCTCGGCCTCGGCGCGCAGGAAACCCTCGATATCGCCCAGGCCCTTTACGAAACCTACAAAGTCATCACCTATCCGCGCAGTGATTGCGGCTTTCTGCCGTTGAGTCAACACGGTGAGGCGCCGTCGATCCTCACAGCGTTGCGCCAGGCCGATCCGAGCCTTGAAGCGTTGCAGGGTTTTCTCGAACCGCAGCGGCGCTCAAGGGCCTGGAATGACGCCAAGGTCAGCGCTCACCACGGCATCATCCCCACCATCGCGGCGAAAAACCTCGAACGCCTGACCGGCAAGCATCGTGCGGTGTACACGCTGATTCGCGCGCGGTATCTGGCGCAGTTCCTGCCCAATCACGAATACGATCGCACCCAGGCCGACTTCGACTGCAACGGGCAGGCATTGCGCGCGGTGGGCAAGCAAATCATCGAACCGGGCTGGAAACGCGCGCTACCCGAGGCATTGGCCCCGGCGAAAGGCCGCGAAGCACCGGCACCGCAAACCTTGCCGACTCTGAGCCAGGGCATCGAATGCGCTGTGGCGAAGGTGAACCTCAAAGACCTATGGACGCAACCGCCCAAACCCTACACCGAGGGCGATCTGATCAAGGCGATGAAGAACGTCGCCAAACTGGTCGAGGATCCGCTGCTCAAACAGAAACTCAAACACACCACCGGCATCGGCACCGAAGCTACCCGCGCGTCGATCATTCAGGGTTTGCTTGATCGCGGTTATCTGGTCAAGAACGGCAAGGCACTGGCGGCGACACCTGCGGCGTTCAGCCTGATCGATGCGGTGCCGCGCGCAATCGCCGATCCCGGCACCACGGCGATCTGGGAACAGGCGCTGGACATGGTGCAAAGCGGTGAGATGAGTCTGGAAGAATTCGTTACCAAACAGGCCGCATGGATGAGCAAGCAGGTCACGCGCTGCTCAGCCCTCAGCCTGACCATCAGCGGCCCGCCTCCCGCCGGCAAAGCCGCAGCGCCGTGGAAGAAAAAGCGCAAGTCGACGGCCAGCAAAACCGCCGCTGCGCGCAAACGCACGGCGCGGCCGGCGACCCGCTGAATCCTTTGCGTTTCCCTATTCCAGGTTGCTGAAACGAATCTTTTCTCATTCCAAAACAGCTTTGTCCGACAATATGTAGTGCTTGAAAATAATCACTACAAAACCGTTGACGGCATCGTTTTGCTTTTGCATGATGAAGACGTTCCCCGATCGGGAGCACTGGTAACACGCTTGAGCAAACTCGTCTGACCGCCGAGTTGTTTTTTCCGGATACACGCTGCCCACAAGGCAGATTGAAGAAGCTGACCTGGCCTGAACGTCCAGTACAAGGACGAGAAGCGCTGGCGAAAATTCTCAAGACGCTTGTGGCCGACATTGGATATGTCGTCAAGGAGCCTCCCGGTTTTCGCTGCTTCTCCTCGTTGTGACGCTATTGCGTAGCAGTTATTCAACACGACTACATGCAACAGATGCATGACCCCGTACTTCATACGGGCGAGCGCTGACGTCCTGGTTTCGGTGCCAGGGATCAACTAACCGATGGGCTACCTGTATTAGCGAATCAACTTTGAAAGATCACCAGACTGGTCAAGGGGCATAACAATGAATCTGAACAATCAACCCACCATCGAAGAACTGGCGCGTATGTTCGCGGCACAGAAAGACAGCCACGACAGCCATATTCTCTGGATCAGCAAGTCGGGCCAGGTGCACATTGACTGCCTGTCGCCCCACGCTGGCGAAGAAGAATTCGACCGCAACCACCAGAACCTGCTGGCCCGCCTGAAGATGTACCGCCGCGGCCACGGTTATGTCGGCAAGAAGGCTGCGGCCGACAAGGACTTCATTGGCAGTGTGCTGCAGACGCTGAAGCAGGCGTGGGATTCGTTGCAAAACCAGAATGAAGTTCGGGTGATTGATCGGTTGTATTGAATAACGCTTCAGCAAAAAAGGGCCTGCTTCGATTAGAAGCAGGCCCTTTTTACATCCAGAACTCACCCTGCAACTTTGTGGTGTTGTTCATGCCCTATGCGTTTCCAGAACAAGATCAACAAACACTAACGCTGCCGCACTGTGATAATTATTCCTGCGCCGCAACAACGCCGCCCCCCGCTGCGGCGCTTCCCCTTGGACATGCAACCGGCGCAATGCCCGGTTTTCGCTGGCAATCGCCTCGGGCAACATAGTCGCCAGCGGCGCATGCCGCACCACTTCCAGCAACGTACTCACCGAATTCACCTCAATCCGCACCTGCGGCGTAATCCCTTGCTGACGGAAATACTCATCCACCGATAACCGCGTGATGAAGCCCGGCGCCAGCAGGGCGAAATCCAGTGAAGCAACTTGCGTCGGCATCAACACCGAACGGCTGTCATACAGCGGATGCCCAAGCCCGACCACGATCCCCAGCGTTTCGGTAAATGCCGGTAGACATTCAATCTCGGCATTGCGCACCGGTGTAAATGCGATCGCGACATCCAGCGAGTCATCGGCGAGGCCGGCCTCGATATCGTCCATCGACAGCTCGAATATTTCCAGATGAATTCCGGGAAACCGCGCCCTGTAATCACGCACCAGCGGCCCGACCAGATACGCCATGAACGTAGGCGTCATCGCCAGGCGCAGCGTGCCTTGGGACAAATCCTTGACGTCGTGCAACGCGCGCTGCCCCGCCTCCAGCTCCACCAGCACGCGCCGCGCGCATTCGATGTAAGCCGTGCCGGCATCGGTCGGTTTCACCGTGCGCGAGGTGCGATCGAACAGGCTGACGCCGAGGGTTTCTTCCAATTGCCGTATCTGCTGCGACAGCGTCGGCTGCGAAACATGCAGCGCTTCAGCGGCCCGGGTGAAGCCACCATGATCGGCAACGGCGAGCAAATAACGCAAATGTCGCAGCAGCATGAGAACACCATCTATAGGCAAGACTTATGCGCAGCATTGTATATCGGACTTGGACGCTATGGATTGGCCGGCGCAAGATAACTCCCACACCGCAAGCCAACCCCTGAAAGGAGTGACACCATGCAACAGTCCCACGCCTACAACGACAACAGCCTGGCCCTGACCACCCGCGTTCTCGACGCCAAGGCGAAAAAAGATCTGTCGTGGCAGGATCTCGCCGACGGTACCGGCCTCAGCCTGGCTTATGTCACCGCCGCCCTGCTCGGCCAGCATCCGCTGCCGGAAAACGCGGCCCAAGTGGTCGGCGACAAGCTTGATCTGAGTGCCGATGACGTCGCCGCTCTGCAGATCATTCCTTTGCGCGGCAGCCTCAGCGGCGTGCCGACCGATCCGACCATCTACCGTTTTTACGAGATGATCCAGATCTACGGCACCACGCTCAAGGCGCTGGTTCACGAGCAATTCGGTGACGGCATCATCAGCGCGATCAACTTCAAACTGGACATCAAAAAAGTCGAAGACCCGGAAGGTGGCTCCCGCGCCGTGGTCACCCTCGACGGCAAATTCCTGCCGCTGCGCCCGTTCTGACACGCCCGGCCCGCACCTTGCGTGCGGGCCATCCGATCCCCGCCAAAGAGAACACGCCCATGAAAGCCCTGATCGACGGCTTCCTGAAATTCCAGAACGAAGCCTTCCCGCAACGCAGCGAACTGTTCAAACATCTGGCCACCACTCAGCAACCCGGCACGCTGTTCATCACCTGTTCCGACAGCCGTGTGGTACCTGAGCTGCTGACCCAGCAAGAGCCCGGCGAACTGTTCGTGATCCGTAACGCCGGCAATATCGTGCCTTCCTACAGCCCTCATCCGGGCGGCGTCTCGGCGACGGTGGAGTATGCGGTGGCGGTGTTGGGAGTGACCGACATCGTGATTTGCGGCCATTCCGATTGCGGCGCAATGACCGCGATTGCCCAGTGCAAATGCATGGATCACCTGCCCGCCGTCAGCGGCTGGTTGCAGCATGCCGAATCGGCGAAGGTGATGAACGAAGCCCGCGTGCATGGCAGCGACGCGGCGAAATTGAGTTCAATGGTGCGCGAGAACGTGATCGCGCAACTGGCGAATATTCAGACCCACCCGAGTGTGCGCCTGGCCCAGGAGCAAGGGCGGCTGAATCTGCATGGCTGGGTATACGACATCGAGACCGGTTCGATCGACGCGCTCTCTGCCGATCGTCGCACCTTTGTGCCGCTGGCCGAGCAACCTGAGACATGCGCGATCAGCGCGCAAATCTACCACGCCGCCTGACTCGCCCCTGTAGGAGCTGCCGAAGGCTCGGGCCGCGTTCGGACGAGCCTTTGATCCTGGGATGTAAATCAAGACCAAAGATCGCAGCCTTCGGCAGCTCCTACACGGTGCGGTCCGCATTTCACGTTAGCGTTTTACCGTGAGATCAACCTGGGTCATCCTGCTGCGCACGGTAAACACACCGTCACCGGAAAGAATCGCACTGCGCGCGAACAGGCGCCCGCTCTCCCAGTTCGAAAGGCCCAGCTCAGGCTTGTTCAACGCGTACTGGCCATCGACCCAACGGGTGATGCCGTTGCCCACGAACGGCGCATTCACCGCGTTGTAGAAGCGTTCCTGAACCGCCGCAGCCTCGCTGATCAACGACACCGTGAATTGCGGGCTGTAACGGTTGAACAGCGCAATCGCCTGATCCAGATCGTCGACGATCATCAGGCTGACTTCCGGGGTTTCTTCCCATTCCCACTCGCGGCCCAGGTCCGACTCGGGCAAGGATTCGGCCAGCGCTTCGGTCCGGTAACCCTCGGCGCGATAAACCTCGACCGTTGCGTTCTGCCATTCGCTTGGCAGGCAACTTTCGCTGCCCGCGACGATGTGCAATTTGCAGCCTTGGCCGCGCGCAGTACCGGCGTCTTTCAAGGCATCGAGGAATAGCGGCACCAGCTCATCGGCGCGTTCGCGCTGAATCAGGCAGACGTTCAGGGTGTTGCAGACCTTGCGGTCAAGCGAGTTGCGCACCACCGCCGCGAAGCGAGTGGCGTCGGCATCACGCTCGGCGATCAGCCACGCGCCGCCGGTGCCGTGCAGGCTGACGGCGGTGCCGGCCTGCTGGGCGATGCTGCCCAACTGACTGACCGCACGGCCCGAGCCGCGCGCTACCGCCAGCGACAGACGTCGATCGGCGAACATCGCCCAACCGGCGGCATGATTGACGCTTTCGACCAACGACACCGCGCCCACCGGCAAGCCGGCTTCGGCCAGTGCTGGATTCAGCGCGTGAGTGACGATGGCTTGCGCAGTGCCCAACGCATCGCTGCCGATGCGCAGCACAGCCGTATTACCGGTGCGCAACACCCCGGCGGCGTCGGCAAATACGTTGGGCCGGCCTTCGAAGACAAACGCGACGATGCCCAGCGGCGAAACCACTTGCTCGACCTTCCAGCCGTCGTGCTCGACACTGCTGATCACTTTGCCACGCGTCGGTGGCGCATCACGCCACGCGCGCAGCCCGGCGATCATGTCGCGGCGCATGCGTTCATCGGCGAGCAGACGTGTGGTCGAGCGACCGCGAGCCTTGGCCCGTTCGATGTCGGCGCGGTTGGCGGCTTCGATCTGCGCCCAGCATTCAGGGTTTTCCAGGCGCTGAGCGAACAGATCGAAAAACTGGCTGATGGCTTCATCGGACACCGCCGACAACGTTGTGAATGCCCCAGCCGCACGCTCGATTGCCACCGAGGCGGCCTGCTGATCGGCGACGGGGATCAGCAACAACTCGCCACTGACCTGCTCGACCAGCAAATGGTCACCGGGCTGAAACCGCGCGGCCAGTTCGGGGCTGACCACGGTGACGCGGTTACCAGCGAAAGGGATCGGCGTGCCAGCGACTAGACGTTCGAGCGCAAGAGACATGAAGCGGATTCACCATGCAGAGGGCGGCCGGAAAATGTATAGAACACGATCCTGCAAAGCAACACTGCACCCTGTGGGAGCGAGCCTGCTCGCGAAAGCGTCCGATCAGACGACATCGATGCTGAATGTGCCGACCTCTTCGCGAGCAGGCTCGCTCCCACACTGAAAATCGTGGTGTGTCTTCAGAAGACGGACCAGCCAATACGCGAACTCAGCAACTCCAGTGCCGCCATCCCCGCCAGCGAGTTGCCGGCCGCATTCAACTCCGGCGACCACACGCACACGCTGAACTGCCCCGGCACCACCGCAACGATGCCGCCGCCAACCCCGCTCTTGCCCGGCAGCCCGACGCGATAAGCGAAGTTGCCCGCCTCGTCATACAGACCGCTGGTGGCCATGATCGAGTTGACTTGCTGGGTCTGGCGGCGCGTCAGGATCTGCTCGCCGCTGTGCTTGCAGAACCCGTCATTGGCCAGAAAGCAGAACGCCCGGGCCAGATCGATGCAGTTCATGCGCAGCGCGCAGTGGCTGAAATAGCTGCGCAATACTGCTTCGACATCGTTGTGAAAGTTGCCGAACGACTGCATCAGATAGGCCATCGCGGCATTGCGCGCGCGGTGCTGGTATTCGGAGTCGGCGACCTTGCCGTCGATCATGATCTGCGGGTTGCCGGACAGACGCCGGACAAAATCACGCATCGACAGTGTCGGCGCCGCGAAGCGTGACTGGTTGATGTCGCAGATCACCAGCGCCCCGGCGTTGATGAACGGGTTACGCGGGCGGCCGCGCTCGAATTCCAGTTGCACCAGCGAATTGAACGGCTGGCCGGACGGCTCATGGCCAAGCCGTTCCCAGATTGCTTCGCCGGAATGATCGATGGCCTGCACCAGGCTGAACACCTTGGAAATACTCTGCACCGAGAACGGCGTTTCAGCGTCGCCGGCGCAATACATTTCGCCGTCGTTACTGTACACGGCGATGCCCAACTGGTTGGCCGGCACCGTGCCGAGGGCGGGAATATAGTCAGCGACCTTGCCCTGCCCGATCAGGGGCCGGACCGCGTCAAGGATCTCGTTCAACAACGCTTGCATGCCGGGTTCCGAAAGTCTCGCCCCATGGGATCGCGGGGACACTGGGGCTAGACGCTGCGCCCGCCGGTCGCATCACACCGACAAGCGCCACGCAAAATGTTCTAGGCTGAACCGGATCATTCAGACACAGGAGAGCACCATGCACCTCGAAGGCTCCTGCCATTGCGGCGCAGTCATGTTCAGCCTCGACAGCGCCCATCCTTATCCCTATCAACGCTGCTATTGCTCGATCTGCCGCAAGACCCAGGGCGGCGGCGGTTATGCGATCAACCTTGGCGGCGACGCGACCACGCTCAAGGTTCGCGGGCGCAAAAACATCAGCGTCTATCACGCGAAAATGAAAGCCGACGGCGATAAGCGCGCCCATCGCAGCGGCGCCGAACGCCACTTCTGTGCGCTATGCGGCAGCGGCCTCTGGCTGTTCAGCCCGGAGTGGCCAGAACTGATTCATCCATTCGCCTCGGCGATCGATACGCCGCTGCCGGTGCCGCCGGAACACACGCACCTGATGCTCGGGTCAAAAGCGCCGTGGGTTGAAGTCGAGGCCAAGGCCAAAGATCAGCAGTTTGATGAGTACCCGGAGGAATCGATTGCCCAGTGGCATGAGCGACTCGGTGTGACCCGCTGAAAACCGCGCCCTTCGCGAGCAGGCTCGCTCCCACATTTGGAATGCGATCCCCTGTGGGAGCGAGCCTGCTCGCGAAGGGACCGGGTCAGGCAATATCATTCAATCCAGATGCGCCCAGGTCATCCTGAACAGCGCCCCACCCCACACCGAATCGCCGACCTGAACCTGCCCGCCATGGGACTGCGACACCCGCCTCACCAGCGCCAGGCCCAGGCCGAAACCCCCGGTGCGACGATCCCGGCTGGCGTCCAGTCGTGAAAACGGTTCGAAGATTCTTTCCCGGCCATCCAGCGGCACGCCCGGCCCGTCATCGCTGACCCGCACTTCATAGTCATCGCCATTGCGCAGCAGAGATACCTCAACACGCTGCTCGGCATAGCGGATGGCATTGCGCAGCAGGTTGATCACCGCGCGCGCCATGAAACGCGGTTCGATACTGACAGTGTCAACCTGGCAACCTGCAATCGCTAACTGTACCCCAGCCGCTTCAGCTTCCAGCGCCACGCTACCGACGACGCTATCGAGCCAGTCGACCGCCTGAATAGTCTCCCTTTTGATGACCATCGCACCGTGCTCGAGGCTGGCGTAGGTCAGCAGCTCGGAAACCATTTCCTCGAGTTCGCCGAGGTCGGCGTACATGTCCGCGATCAGCTCTCGATTCTGGCTCGCGTCGGGCTGCTGCTTGAGCTGATCGAGTTCGAACGACAGCCGCGCGATCGGTGTGCGCAATTCGTGGGACACCGCGTTGGTCAGTTCGCGCTGGTTGGCGATCAAGCCCTCGATGCGCGCCGCCATCAGATTGAAGTGCTCGGCCAGATCGCGGATGTTCGAGCGCCGCGACAACTGGATGCGCACCGACAGATCATTATCGCCGAAACGCTCGGCCGCCAGGCGCAGCTTTTCCAGATCGCGCCAGTGTGGACGCACCCAGAAAAACAGAACGATGCCGATCAACACCGCCAACATCATGTACGCCGCAGTGATGTAGAACGGCATCAGACTCGGCTCGGGCGGGAGCTTGATGCTGAGCAACTGCGAGCCGCCGTCGATGTTGCTGATGAACTGCGTGTAGTCGTCGCGGATCACCAACAGGTTGTGCGCCAGTTCAGCTTTTTCCTGCGGCGTCAGGGCCAGTTGATCGGCCTCGACCAGACTCAGCGACAAACCGTAATGGGCGCGCAACGAATCGAGTTTCTGCTCACGCTCGGCACCCTGACGGCCTTGCAGATGATCGACCAGCGACCAAGCCTGACCGCGCACGGCTTCACGGTTGTAATCGCGCATCTGGCTGTCGAGCAACGCGTTGAACGTGTGTTCGACGGTCTGCAAGGCCAGCACCAGACCCACCGTCATCACCAGAAACAGCCCGAGAAACAAACGCAGCATCTACAACTCCCACGCGAACGGATTGAACAGATAGCCCTTGCCCCATACGGTCTTGATGCACACCGGCTCGCGCGGATTGTCCTTGAGTTTGTTGCGCAATTTGCTGATGTAGACGTCGACGCTGCGGTTGAGGCCGTCGAAAGCGATGCCGCGCATGCGATTGAGAATGTCATCGCGGGAAAGAATCTTGCCCGCTGCGCTGGCGAGCAACCAGAGCAACTCGAACTCCATGGTGGTCAGCTCGATCAGCTCACCGGCCAAGCGCACTTCACGGCAACTGCGGTCGATGCTCAATTGCCCGAACTCAAGGAAACTGACGACGCTGGTGTCCGGCGTCTGCCGCCGTTGCAACGCGCGCAGCCGCGCGAGCAGTACCGGCGGCTTGATCGGTTTGATTACGTAGTCGTCAGCGCCGGACTCCAAGCCGAGGATGTGATCGAGGTCGTCTTCCTTGGCGGTGAGGATCACGATCGGCGTGTCCGAGACGCTGCGGATTTCCCGGCAGACCTGCAACCCGCTCTGCCCCGGCAACATCAGATCGAGCACGACCATTTTCGGCTTGAATTCGAGAAACGCAGCCACGGCCAGATCCCCCCGATGCACCGTGCGTACCTCGTAGCCGTGTTGTTCAAGAAAGTGCGCGATCAACGCGGCGAGACGCTCATCGTCTTCGACCAGCAGCACCTTGCCGAAACCCAGGTTATCCATAATGACCGTTGCCAAGCCAAATGTGAAAGGGCCGATATTATGCGGGCAATCATTGATCAGGCGCTGACGCCAGACAGCAAAAACCGGCCACGCGGGCCGGTTTTCGGTGATGTTTCATACTTTTAAGATTTTTTTACAATCCGACAATGATGTCCGATTGGATTGCGGCAGCTCCAACCCGATCACGCGGCGACCGGAACACCGCTGTGGAAGCGGAATTCCTCGTCCGGCGATTCGATCAGTTCCTGCTCGGCCGCACGGACGCGCTCGATCACCTGCGCGACATCCTTGGCATCACCATACTGATAGGCCAGTTTCAGATAGCCCTGAAAATGCCGCGCCTCGCTTTTGAGCAAACCGAAATAGAACTTGCCCAGTTCTTCGTCCAGATGCGGCACCAGTGCTTCGAAGCGTTCACAGCTGCGCGCTTCGATGAAGGCACCAACCACCAGCGTATCCACCAGTTTCACCGGTTCGTGACTGCGCACCACTTTGCGCAGGCCCGAGGCGTAGCGGCCGGCGTGCAGCTGACGCAGCTCGATCTTGCGCCGTTTCATGATGCGCATGACCTGCTCGTGATGCACCAGTTCTTCCCGGGCCAGGCGCGACATCATGTTGATCAGGTCGACGTGGGCGTGGTACTTGGCAATCAGGCTCAGCGCGGTACTGGCGGCCTTGAACTCGCAGTTTTTGTGGTCGATCAGCAGGGTTTCCTGATCGGCCAGTGCCGCCTGGACCCAAGCGTCGGGGGTGCGGCAGCCAAGGAATTCGTGGATTTCGGGAAGGATCATGGGGCTCACGGTAAAAAGGTGTTCGAGCGAAGGGCGCCGATTATACCGGCCTGCCCGCAGACCACCAGCAGCGGCTGTTGATATGCATCAAGTCGCAGACGTTCGGGTAGCAACTATAGTTGTGCAACGCCGTGCCTTTTCTTTGCTGGAGACTCCGCTCATGCAAGCCATTCGCAGCATTCTGGTGGTCATCGAACCTGAACATGCGGAAAGCCTGGCGCTCAAACGCGCCAAGCTGATCGCCGGTGTCACCCAGGCTCATCTGCACCTATTGGTGTGCGACAAAAAGCATGACCACGCCGGCCTGCTCAGCGTGCTCAAGGCTGCATTGCTCGCCGAAGGCTACAGCGTGACCACCGAACAGGCGTGGAACGAGAGCCTGCACGAAACCATCATCGATGTGCAGCAGGCCGAAGGTTGCGGCCTGGTGATCAAGCAGCACTTCCCCGACAGTTCACTGAAAAAGGCTTTGCTGACTCCGGCGGACTGGAAGTTGCTGCGTCACTGCCCTACTCCGGTGTTGCTGGTGAAAACCGCCGGCTCATGGAAGGACAAAGTGATTCTTGCTGCGGTCGATGTCGGCAATGCCGACGGTGAGCACCGGCATTTGCACAGCACCATCATCGATCACGGCTATGACATCGCCAGTCTGGCCAAGGCGCATCTGCACGTGATCACCGCGCATCCGTCGCCGATGCTCTCGGCGGCAGACCCGACGTTTCAGCTCAAGTCGACCATAGAAGCCAGATACCGCGAGCAGTGCCGGGCGTTTCAGGCTGAGTTCGATGTCGATGACGAGCACCTGCACGTCGAGGAGGGACCGGCGGATGTGCTGATTCCATTCATGGCGCACAAGCTGCAGGCAGCCGTGACGGTGATTGGTACAGTGGCGCGCAGTGGCTTGTCAGGCGCGTTGATCGGCAATACCGCTGAAGCGGTGCTGGATACGCTGGAAAGCGATGTGCTGGTGCTCAAGCCGCAGGAGGTTGAGGATCATCTGGTGGAACTGACCGTGAAACATTAAGAGCAAAAGATCGCAGCCTTCGGCAGCTCCTACAGGTAGAACGCATTCCCATGTAGAAGCTGCCGAAGGCTGCGATCTTTTGCTGTTCAGGCGCCGAAGGCGTCTTTCAGAAAGCCCGGGGCGATGTAGCGCTGATAATGCGCTTCCGACAGCAGGAAGAATTCCCGATCAATGGCATCACGCAGTTCCGGCAGGTTCCAGTCGCGGAACTCTGGCAGCAACACCATCCCGTACGCCTCGAGATTAACGATCACCCGCGCCCCCCGGGCGATCAGCTGATAGGCCCAGCAATATTCCGACTGATGCGGTACGAAGCGGATCTTGCGCTGCTCGAGCTGCTCGCGCAGGCGCGCCGGATCGAAGATCTCGACCTTGCTCGCCATCACTTGTGACAGCAATTGCTCCAGACGCAGCCACACCGCACGCTTTTCCTCCTCGTTGTACCCATTCCAATGGATCACTTCGTGGTGGAAACGCTTGCAGCCACGGCACACCAGGTCACCGTAAACGGTGGAGCAGAGGCCGACGCAGGGGGTCTTGATGGTCTGATTGGGCATAAATGGGCAGAACACTGAAACGCGGAACAGGCCGGCATGTTAGCCCTTTGTCAGGCATTGATCACCCCTCAAACAGCAAGGTCTCGCCAGCGTCGCAGGTTTGCTCCGGCCATGTTGATTGCCACGAAAGTCCAATAGAGCGCGACTTACCTTTAAATTTTTTTTGCCGTAGAATCAGCCAGCCTTTTAAGGCGCCAATGTCCGTTAGAAGCTGTTTTCAAAGCGTCACGAGCACAGTCGTTCCTTCAGAGCGGTGTTGGCGAAGGGTTTTTCCAGCGGGGAAAAGCCCAACGCCAACCCTCATCAGCTCCCCGTTCTGCAGGCGTAAAACTTTGAAAGCAGCTTCTGTAAGGAATTGCCGGTAATTCTGGCCGAACGACCCACAACGTCGTGAGGCGCATGAGTACGGCAATTTCGGGATGAGCGTCCCGGACACCCATTTGGGACCACTGATGAGGGTAATAACTGTGCTTGAAGCCTACCGCAAACATATCGAAGAGCGTGCAGCCCTGGGTATCGTTCCCCAGCCGCTTAACGCCGAACAAACAGCAGGCCTGATCGAGCTGCTGAAGAACCCTCCGGCTGGCGAAGAAGCTTTCCTCGTTGACCTGATCACCAATCGCGTTCCACCTGGAGTGGACGAAGCCGCCTACGTCAAGGCCGGTTTCCTGTCTGCCCTGGCCAAGGGCGAAGCCACCTCCCCTCTGCTGGACAAGAAACGCGCTGTAGAACTGCTCGGCACCATGCAGGGCGGCTACAACATCGTCACCCTCGTTGAACTGCTGGACGACGCCGAGCTGGCGCCAGTCGCCGCCGAAGAACTCAAGCACACCCTGCTGATGTTCGACGCCTTCCACGACGTCGCGGAAAAAGCCAAGAACGGCAACGTTCACGCCAAAGCCGTGCTTCAATCCTGGGCTGACGGCGAGTGGTTCAAGAAGCGTCCGGTGCTGGCCGACAAGATCAGCCTGCGCGTTTTCAAAGTGACCGGCGAAACCAACACCGACGACCTCTCCCCTGCGCCAGACGCCTGGTCGCGTCCTGATATCCCGCTGCACGCCCTGGCCATGCTGAAAATGGCCCGTGACGGTATTGTTCCGGACGAGCAAGGCAAGACCGGCCCGATGAAGCAGATCGAAGAAATGCGCGGCCAGGGTTTCCCGATCGCCTACGTCGGTGACGTGGTCGGTACCGGTTCGTCGCGCAAATCGGCCACCAACTCGGTGCTGTGGTTCTTCGGCGACGACATCCCGTACGTGCCGAACAAGCGCGCCGGCGGTTTCTGCTTCGGCAGCAAGATCGCTCCGATCTTCTACAACACCATGGAAGATGCCGGCGCCCTGCCGATCGAGTTCGACGTGTCGAACATGAACATGGGCGACGTTATCGACCTGTACCCGCACGCTGGCAAAGTCTGCAAGCACGGTACCGACGAAGTCATCACCACTTTCGAAATGAAAACCCCGGTGCTGCTGGACGAAGTCCGTGCCGGCGGTCGTATCCCGCTGATCATTGGCCGTGGCCTGACCGAGAAGGCTCGCGCCGAATTGGGTCTGCCGCCGTTCGACCTGTTCAAGAAGCCGGAAGCTCCGGCTGAAAGCACCAAGGGCTTCACCCTGGCGCAGAAAATGGTCGGCAAGGCCTGCGGTCTGGCAGAAGGCCAGGGCGTACGTCCTGGCACCTACTGCGAACCGAAGATGACCACCGTGGGTTCTCAGGACACCACGGGGCCGATGACCCGTGACGAACTGAAAGACCTGGCGTGCCTGGGCTTCTCCGCTGATCTGGTGATGCAGTCGTTCTGCCACACCGCGGCTTATCCAAAGCCGATCGACGTGACCACTCACCACACCCTGCCTGACTTCATCATGACCCGCGGCGGCGTTTCCCTGCGTCCGGGTGACGGCATCATCCACTCGTGGCTGAACCGCATGCTGCTGCCGGACACCGTCGGTACCGGTGGTGACTCGCACACCCGTTTCCCGATGGGCATCTCGTTCCCGGCCGGTTCCGGTCTGGTCGCGTTCGCCGCTGCCACTGGTGTAATGCCGCTGGACATGCCGGAATCGATCCTGGTGCGCTTCAAAGGCAAGATGAAACCTGGCATCACCCTGCGTGACCTGGTTCATGCCATTCCGTACTTCGCTATCCAGAACGGTCTGCTGACCGTCGAGAAGAAAGGCAAGAAAAACGCCTTCTCCGGCCGCATCCTGGAAATCGAAGGCCTGGAAGGTCTGACCCTGGAGCAGGCGTTCGAACTGTCCGACGCCTCGGCCGAACGTTCGGCTGCCGGTTGCACCATCAAGCTGTCGAAAGAGTCGATCACCGAGTACCTGCAGTCCAACATCACCCTGCTGCGTTGGATGATCGGCGAAGGCTACGGCGATGCCCGCACTCTGGAACGCCGCGCTCAAGCGATGGAAGCCTGGATCGCCAATCCTGAGCTGATGGAAGCCGATGCCGACGCCGAATACGCCGAAGTCATCGAAATCGATCTGGCCGAGATCAACGAGCCTGTGCTCTGCGCGCCGAACGATCCGGACGACGCCCGTCTGCTGTCCAGCGTTGCTGGCGAGAAGATCGACGAAGTGTTCATCGGTTCGTGCATGACCAACATCGGTCACTTCCGCGCTGCCGGTAAACTGCTGGATCAGGTCAAGGGTCAGCTGCCAACCCGTCTGTGGCTGTCGCCGCCGACCAAGATGGACGCTCACCAACTGACCGAAGAAGGCTACTACGGCATCTACGGCAAGGCCGGCGCACGCATGGAAATGCCAGGCTGCTCGCTGTGCATGGGTAACCAGGCACGCGTTGAGCCGAACAGCACCGTGGTGTCGACTTCGACCCGTAACTTCCCGAACCGTCTGGGCGACGGCGCGAACGTCTACCTGGCCTCGGCCGAGCTGGCGTCCGTGGCTTCGATCCTGGGTCGCCTGCCGACCGTCGAGGAGTACATGGAATACGCTGGCAAGATCGACAGCATGGCGGCCGATGTCTACCGCTACCTGTCCTTCGACCAGATCGCCGAGTTCCGTGAAGCTGCTGCGAACGCCAAGATCCCGGTCGTTCAAGCCTAACGCTGCAAGGCAATAAAAAACGCCGCCCATCGTGAGATGAGCGGCGTTTTTTTATGCCTGCCGGGCATGCATCACGCAAAACCTAGTGGGAGCGAGCCTGCTCGCGATGGCAGGCTCGCAATCGCACAGATCGGTCAGACAGACAGTTTGTAAACCAACGCCGAAATCGCCACCAGCCCGACCGCCGTAACAAATACGTTCGACGCCTGACCGCGATAGCGCGCCATCGCTGGAACCTTGCGGATGGCATACATCGGCATCAGAAACAGAATCGCCGCAATCACCGGACCACCGATGGTCTCGATCATGCCGAGGATGCTCGGGTTCAGCGTCGCGACAATCCAGCAGATCACCAGCATCAACGCCGCCACAATGCGATCCAGCGCCTTGGCGCCGGGGCGTTTGCCGCTCTTGACGATCAACCCCTTGAGACCTTCGCTGGCACCAATGTAATGGCCGAGGAACGACTTGGAGATCGCCACAAAGGCAATCAACGGCGCCGCGAAGGCGATGGTCGGGTTGCTGAAGTGGTTGGCCAGGTACGACAGGATCGACAGGTTCTGGTCTTTGGCCTCCGCCAATTGCTCCGGCGACAGGGTCAGTACGCAGCTGAATACGAAGAACAGCACCATCAGCACCATCAGTGCGTGGGCGCGGGAGAGGATCTGCGAACTGCGCTCTTCGGCATGCACGCCGTAGCGGCGCTTCTGATCAACCGCAAATGCCGAGATGATCGGCGAATGGTTGAACGAGAACACCATCACCGGAATCGCCAGCCACAGCGTGTGCAGGAGCGCGGACGGCGCCGGCACTTGCGAGGCAGTGGCGAGGATGCCGCCGTTCCAGTGCGGAATCAGGTATACGGCGAGGAACAGCAGCGCGACGATGAACGGATAGACCATCAGGCTCATGGCCTTTACGATTGCTTGCTCGCCGCACCGCACCACGGCCAGCAGCCCGAGAATCAGCACGAACGACAGCAGCGCGCGCGGCGGCGGTGTGATGTGCAGTTGATGTTCGAGGAAACTGGCGACCGTGTTGGTCAGGCCGACGCTGTAGATCAACAGGATCGGGAAGATGGCGAAGAAGTACAACAACGTGATCAGGGCGCCGGCCTTGATACCGAAATGCTGTTCGACCACTTCGGTGATATCGGCGCCTTCGCGACCGGACAGCACAAAACGGGTCAGACCACGGTGTGCGTAAAACGTCATCGGGAACGCCAGCAGCGCAAGGATCACCAGCGGCCAGAAGCCACCCAGCCCTGCGTTGATCGGCAAAAACAGGGTGCCGGCGCCAATGGCCGTCCCAAACAGTCCCAGCATCCAGGTGGTGTCCTGGCGATTCCAGCTCGAAAGTTCAGCGGGTGCTGCTCCGTCGAAGCGCTTTTCGAGGCTATTGGCCTGATCATTCATCCGGTCGGATCTCCGCTTTCCGGTCACTTGCCACTCGGTCAGGACGCGTCGGAAAAAACCGACAGACATGCTCCGGCCGAAACAGGGGCGCGATTCTCCGTGATAAATCAACGCAAGCAAAGACTTAGCTGAGGAATGGTTGTGCGGAGCAGATCCAAGGATGGTCGTTTATGGAAAAAACAAGGTCGTTTATGGATACGTCAGATGCCGCAAACGGATACGTTTTGCACCCACCCATGCGTCATCGAATGCGCCTAGAGCGATATGCCGAGCATGAAACCCAATAAAACGCAGTACAGCCCGAAGCCGAAAAGCAACCAGAGCTTGCCATTTTCGCGCTTGTCTCTATTGCGCACCGCTTCGTCATATTCTGCGAACTCTCGCTCAATTTGCTCCAGTCGTGCCTTACGGTCATATGTGCTCATACTGATTAACCTTTGAATAATGCGCCTGACGGTTGTGAAGCATGAAGACTCACAACTTGAAGAAAAACCCTGCCACTGCGGTGATTGCAGTCAAGACTTCACCAAACACTGCAATTGGATAGAGCTTCGTCTCCCTTGATAACTTTTTCTCTTCAGGCTGAAGCTTTTTCCATTCAGCCACGAGTTTCCTTGATTCGTTTTCCAGCCTGTCGAGCTCCAGATTTTCGCGATCGTTATGGAACATTTGCCCTCCTTGGCTGCTGGCGGATCGGTGTCAGCATTTGCATGCACATCGACGGCTATCGTCATGCTCTTATCATCAAACTGTTCCATTCACGCTGACCAGCAGATGCATCTGCCATTCCCGTAGGCAAAATCCGCGAGTCACGTAAGCCGCCTCATACACGGAATTTGCGATATTCCAGACCAATTACCTGCCAGAACCCTGCCCTTGATCTAGCGTGTGAGAAGCCATAACCCAAGGAGCCTCCCATGCCACTGGTCCGCATCGACATCCAACAAAACCCCGACCCCACTTTCGCCAAGCGCATCGGCGAACAGATCTACGCCGCCCTGCGCAGTTGTATCGATGTGCCCGAGCACGACAACTTCCAGATTCTCAACGAGCACGACGGCCAGCATTTCGTGTACGACCCGCAATACCTCGGCATCGAGCGCAGCGACGGCGTGGTGTTCATCCAGATCACCATTAGCGAAGGCCGCAGCGTGGAAAAGAAACAATTACTGTACAAAACCATCGCTGAGAGCCTGCATGCGCAACTGGGTATTCGCCTGGAGGATGTGTTCATCAATCTGCTGGAGGTGAAGAAAGAGAACTGGTCGTTCGGCAACGGCGTTGCGCAATACGTCAGCTGATTGGCAGCGCCCGTGCCTGCGTGCTTGCTTGTTCCACGAACCCGTCCAGAATCAAAGCACCACTGCGCGAATGCAACGATTGCCAAGCCGCTGCGGATTCAGCACTCTGAGTCGACTTTCGCGACCCACCCGCCGCCAATCACAGGAGCCGCGCAATGCCCGCAACCGTTCTGGTACTGGTTGAAACGATCAATGACTATCTGCCGATTCTTGAACATCAGGGATTCCACCTGATCCTTGCACCAACGCCAGCCGAACGCGCGCAAGCCATCGCCACTCATGGCAGTCGTATCGATGCCGTGCTCACTCGCGGCCCACTGGGCCTGACTGCGCAAGAGATCAGCGCCCTCCCCGCTCTGAAAATCATCACGGTGATCGGCGCCGGTTATGAACAGGTCGACCTGCAAGCGGCCAGCGACAGAGGGATCACCGTCACCAATGGTGCCGGGGTCAACGCTTCGTCGGTGGCCGATCATGCGATGGCGCTGCTGCTGGCCTTGGTCCGCGATATTCCGCGCTGCGATGCAGCAGTGCGCCGCGGTGAATGGCCGAAAATCATGCGGCCGTCGCTGGCCGGCAAGCGTCTGGGCATCCTCGGGCTGGGCGCGGTGGGCATGGCCGTCGCCAAACGCGCCGAACTGGGTTTCGACATGGAGATCAGCTACCACAACCGCCAGGTGCGCAGCGACGTTTCCTATGCGTTCTGCTCGACACCGACCGATCTGGCTCGAGCCTCGGATTTTCTTGTGGTCGCCACGCCCGGTGGCATTACAACGCAGCACCTGGTGACACGAGCAGTGCTCGATGCGCTGGGACCCAATGGATTCATCGTCAATATCGCTCGGGCCAGCGTGATCGCTACGGCGGACCTGATCACCGCTCTGGAACAGCGGCGCATCGCCGGTGCCGCTCTGGATGTGTTCGATCACGAACCGGAAGTACCCGACGCCCTGAAAAGCCTCAGCAACGTCGTACTGACTCCACACGTCGCCGGGCTATCCCCGGAAGCCACACAAGGCACCGTTGAGTTGGTGGGCAAGAATCTGATGGCATTTTTCTCCGGACAACCGGTGCTCACTCCCGTCGCCCTGCCGCCGAAACTGAGTAATCAGCGCGTGCATTAATGCGCATAGCAACCCAGGTCTACGGCGCTCCTCGCCCCATTCTCAAAGTTGATCATCCAGCAACACGCTAACCTATAAGACCGAGCCGCGCTTGTGAGCATTCGAGCGCGCCATTAGATTAGCCAATGATGTCTGGCCTCCAAAATAAGCAGAAGGGATAAGCATGGCGCTTACTGACCAGTCCACCCGGATCCGCGCGGGCGAAGAACTCGATGCCAGCCTGATCGATCCGTACCTCAAGGCGCACATTCCCGGCCTGACCGGCACTCCGCAGATCAGCCAGTTTCCTGGCGGTGCGTCGAATCTGACCTACCTGCTGGAATACCCGGAACAGGAATTTGTTCTGCGTCGCCCGCCGTTCGGCCACAAGGCCAAATCCGCCCACGACATGGGGCGTGAATTTCGCATTCTCAACCAATTGCGCGACGGCTTTCCGTATTGCCCAAAGGCCTACGTGCATTGCACCGACGAAGCCGTCATCGGTGCCGAGTTCTACGTGATGGAACGGGTCAAGGGCATCATCCTGCGCGCTGAGCTGCCGCCGGAACTGGGCCTCGATTCGGCGAAAACCGAAGCGCTGTGCAAAAGCTTCATCGACCGGTTCGTCGAGCTGCATCGGGTCGATTACAACGCCTGCGGCCTCGGCGACCTGGGCAAGCCTGAAGGCTACGTCGCGCGGCAGATCAAGGGCTGGAGCGAGCGTTACGAAAAAGCCCTGACCCCGGACGCGCCGCATTGGGAAGCAGTCAAAGCCTGGCTCCACGACAAGATGCCGGCCGACCACCCGACGTCGAGCATCGTCCACAACGACTACCGTTTCGACAATGTCATCCTCGACCCGGCCAATCCGATGCAGATCATCGGCGTGCTCGACTGGGAACTGACCACCCTCGGCGACCCGCTGATGGACCTGGGCAACACCCTCGCCTACTGGATCGAAGCCGGCGACCCGGCACCGGTGCAACTGATGCGCCGCCAGCCAAGCCACGCGCCGGGCATGCTGACGCGCCGCGAGTTCGTCGACTACTACGCCGAGCGCTCAGGTATCCGCATCGACAATTTCGACTTCTACTACACCTACGGCCTGTTCCGCCTGGCCGGCATCGTGCAGCAGATCTACTACCGCTTCTACCATGGCCAGACGCAGGACAAACGCTTCGCGCAGTTCATTCACATGAACAAACTGCTGGAGCAGATGAGCCTGCAGGTCATTCAGAAATCCAGCCTCTGATCCGGGCCGATAACAAGACTTTCAACAAGGGAAACCCATGTCCAAGACTCAGTTGTTCGACCTCGACGGCAAAATCGCTTTCGTCTCCGGCGCCAGCCGTGGCATCGGTGAAGCCATCGCCAAACTGCTGGCCCAGCAAGGCGCCCATGTGATTGTTTCGAGCCGCAAGCTCGAAGGCTGCCAGCACGTTGCTGACGCCATCACCGCCGCCGGCGGCAAGGCAACAGCCGTGGCCTGCCACATCGGTGAGATGGAGCAGATCAGCCAGGTCTTCGCCGGGATCAAGGAACAGTTCGGCCGCCTCGACATCCTGGTCAACAACGCCGCAACCAACCCGCAGTTCTGCAACGTGCTCGACACCGATCTGGGTGCGTTCCAGAAAACTGTCGACGTGAACATTCGCGGCTATTTCTTCATGTCGGTCGAAGCCGGCAAGCTGATGCGCGAAAACGGTGGCGGCAGCATTATCAACGTCGCCTCGATCAACGGCATCTCGCCGGGGATTTTCCAGGGCATTTACTCGGTGACCAAAGCGGCGGTCATCAACATGACCAAAGTCTTCGCCAAGGAATGCGCGCAATTCGGCATCCGGTGCAACGCCCTGCTTCCCGGCCTGACCGACACCAAATTCGCCTCGGCCCTGGTCAAGAACGATGCGATTTTGAAACAGGCACTGACGCAGATCCCGCTCAAACGCGTAGCCGACCCAAGCGAAATGGCCGGCGCGGTGTTGTATCTGGCCAGCGATGCGTCGAGCTACACCACCGGCGTGGCGCTAAATGTGGATGGCGGGTTCCTGTCCTGATTTCCACGGCAAATTGCTAACCCGTGTGGGAGCGAGCCTGCTCGCGAAAACGTTGTGTCAGTCAGCTATGTTTTGACTGATACCACGCATTCGCGAGCAGGCTCGCTCCCACAGGGTCACTGCAGGATTCCAGGCCTCGTGCAATCGAGGAATCGCGAATCTTATTGGGTGATGCAACGGGTAGTGGTGATGTGGCGCGTTACTTGCCCATCGACATACATATCCCCGGCAACCTCAGTATTCTCCAGCACCTCACACCGACGTTCCGGCGGTGGCGGCGGCGCGACAGGCGCAGGCGGTGGAGGACTGGCACAACCGGCCAACAGCACAGCAAGAAAAGCCAACGGCAATACGCGTTTCCCAGGATTATTCATAGGACGACCCGCGGTAAAGAGAGACAAACTCCCGCAACCCAACCGGCCGCGGAAGACCTGACCACTCATTCTTTATAGCTGAGCGCCTTGTTAGCGCCAGTGGATTGGGGAGATTGGCTGGGATTGGCTGTCGGTTTTGCGGGGATTGTCCGGCAGAGGGCTGGATTGAGATCATCGTTGTCGGCGAGGGCCTCATCGCGAGCAGGCTCGCTCCCACAGAAAATCAAAAGCAAAATCAAAAGATCGCAGCCTTCGGCAGCTCCTACACACGATGAGCGTTAGCTCGAGTACCGCTTTTGATCTTGATCTCAGAGCCCGTCGGCAGGCTGAGTGGAGGGATTGATCCGGGCGTGGGAGCGCAGCGACCGTCCGACGCAGTCGTACACAGCGCAAGGAGGTGCAGCGAAGCAAACCGTAGCCGCTGCGCCAGGATCGATCCCGCAGCGAAGGGACCCCGAGCCTCAGCGAGCGGGCCGAACGTCAGGGCGAAGACCTTTTGGTTCCTTTGGGCTGGGCCGGCATTCCGGCGTTTGCCAAAAGGGACTCGCCGTAAGGGCGAAACCGCCAGCCGCAACACCCGCAGTAACGGATATTCACCCCACCCCCCCAGAGCATGGCCGGCCCAAAAGGCCGCCAAGATCCAAAGCGCGCTTAAGCCAAATCCGGATCCCGCGAAGAACGCAAGGAATTGCTCCCAAGCTCATACCGCAACTCATCCACCAACGCCTCAACCGCCCCGGGCGTACGCAGCGAAGCCAGATCCAGACCGCTGATCACCAGATCAACCTGCCCGGAATCCCGGTGATACAACTTGACCGTCAGCGAATGATCACCATCCACCGAACACTCACAAGCCAGCGGCGCAAAACTGTGCTCGAGCCGAGCGCGCAACTGCGCAAGATTCATCATTGACGTTGTTCCTATGGCTGTTTCAAAAGGGGCACGATCGCGGGCCCGAAACAGCCCACACCGCACCCCACCAGCCTAAGAACAGGACGTCCTGGCCAATACATGAATTTGCACCCTTGGAACTAGTGCATTTGCACCCCTCAGCGCTGGCCCTTGGTGCCCCACTCCCCCGAAAACAAACCCCGCTCCCGAGCCCAGACAATCGCCTCGCTGCGGCTATGCACATCAATTTTCGAGTACACAGTGGCAACATGATTGCGCACGGTATTGGGCGCCAGTTTCAACCGCGCGGCGATCTCTTTGTCCGCCAGACCTTCGCAGATCAACCCCAACACATCGCGCTCACGCGCCGTCAGATCAGTGAACGAAGCGCTGGGCAGCTGCGGCGAGTTGATTTTCTTCACGTTGGCCAGCTTCTCGATCAACGTCCGGCTGAACCACGAAGCATCCTTCATCACCTCTTCAATCGCTGCCACCAGCTCAAGCTCAGTGCGCTTGCGCTCGGTCATGTCCATCAGCACCAGCAGATAACAGGAAACATCGTGAATATTTACGGTGTCAGCGGAAACCGCACACTCCAGCAACTCCTCATCTTTCTTGCGCACCGGCACGTCGACGCGATCCACCCGACCGTTCTTCGCCAGCGCCGACAACAGCCGCGTGCGCGCGCCGTCATCGTGGATGAAGCTCAGCTGCGTCACGGTCTTGCCGAGCACGTCATCGCTGTCATAGGCCAGGGTATCGAGAAATGCCTGATTGACGTCGATGACCTCCTGCTTGTCGGCGGTGCAGATCAGAATCGGTACCGGTGTCAGACGAAACGCCTTGGCGAAACGCTCTTCGCTCTGACGCAAGGCAACTTCGACCCGGCGCCGAGGTTCCATGTCGACGAAGGAAAACAGCATGCAATTCTCGTCATTGAGCAACAGCGGCTGCCCGGCAACGATGACCTGTTTGCTGCCCCCGTCCGGAAGGCGCAGTTCCGCCTGCATCTGCGGGATGGTCACGACATCGCGCAAGCGCTGAACGGCCAGATCGCGCTGATCGGCCTGTTCGAAAATATCGATTTCATAGGCCGAAGTACCGATCACCTGATCGCGGGTGTAGCCGGTCATTTCCAGAAAACCCGGATTGACCTTGATGTAGCGCAAATCGCTGAGACGGCAGATCACGGCCGGCGCGGGATTGGCATTGAAGGTTTTTTCGAAGCGCTGCTCGGCGTTGGCCCAGTCGGTGACGTCACTCATGATCAGTACCAGCGACTCGGGCTGTCCCACACGATCAGTCAGCACCATGCTGCGTACACTGTGCACCCAGATATGGTCGGGGTCGTTAACGGACGAGACTTCGATCAGCACGTCATTGAACGCCTCACAACGCGCCACCCGGCTGATCGGGTAGTTCTCGGGTGGCAAGACATGATTATTGCGATAGCGCAGCGTGAAGCGCTTGGCGTACTCGTCGGCGTTGGTGCCCAGATCACCGATGGTGCTGACGCCATGCATGGTCAGCGCCGCTTCGTTGGCCCAGAGGATGCTTTTGTCGAGCTCCAGCAGAATCACCCCGTCCGACAGCCCGGCGATGATCTGCTGCAACTGGCGACGGTTGGTTTCGGTAGTCAGGACTTCCTGGCTCATTGGATCTCCACACTGTGATGCGGCTAGGTGAAAAGTACGACCGCAGCGGCTCAGGATCGTGCGACACCCTGAAAACCCCTGCCCCTTGCAGGAGCGGGCCTGCTCGCGAAAACGGTGGGTCGGCTGGCGTATTTGTCACTGATACACGGCTTTCGCGCGCAGGCGTCGCGGTTAATCAGTGATGCTGAGTATCACCCGCTGCCGTATCAATACTGACAACTACCGACATCCCCGGCCTGAGCCGTTCTTCTTCCTGCTGATCCGGATCAATCGTGATTCGCACCGGCACCCGCTGAGCAATCTTGACGAAGTTGCCAGTGGCGTTATCGGCCTGCAGCAAAGCAAATTCCGAACCGGTGCCCGGGGAAATATGTTGCACGTGCCCGGTGAATCTGCGGTGGTTCAAAGCGTCGACGGTGAAGCGCACCGGTTGTCCGACACGCACATTGGCCATCTGGGTTTCCTTCATGTTGGCGATCACCCACTTCTGGTCCGGGACCAATGCCATCAACTGCGCGCCGGAGTTGACGTAGGCGCCCAGGCGCACGCCGATCTGTCCAAGCTGGCCATCACGCGGTGCGACAATTCGGGTGTTCGACAGATCGATCCGCGCCAGTTGCACGGCTGCTTCGGCACTGGCCACGGCTGCTTCCAGAGAGCCGCGATTGACGATCACCGTTTGCAGATCCTGGCGGGCGATTTCCAGATTGGCCTTGGCCTGCGCCACAGAAGCCGTGCTCTGCGCGTTGGCGGCAAGGGTCACGTCGAACTCGCGCCTGGACACCGAGCCGTCGCGCACCAGTTCCTGATTGCGGCGCAGATCGGCCTCGCTCTTGCGCAACTGCGCCTGGCTGTCGGCGAGCACTGCCTGACGCAATTTGATCGTCGCTTCGGCGCTGTTGCGCTGCTGCACGACGTTGGCCAACCCGGCTTTCTGTACCGCCAGTTGCGCCAGCGACTGGTCGAGGCGTTGCTGATAAATGCGGTCGTCCAGGCGCACCAGCAGATCCCCGGCCTTGACGTATTGGAAGTCCTGCACCGGCACCTCGAACACATAGCCGCTGAGCTGCGGACCGATGATCGTCACCTGCCCGCGAATCAAGGCGTTTTCGGTGGTTTCGACCGCACTGCTGAACGGCGGCAATTGCCACGCATACAGCACGATCAGTACGCCGACGATGGCGATTGCGGCAAAGCCCAGCGAAGAAATGATCCGCACCCGCAGCGAACGCGGCGCGGTGTTGGGTGACGACGGCGGTGCCTCCCCTTCAGGTGTGGCGGCGATGGCGTTGGTGGTTGTGGTGGTCGGTTCGGTCATGAAGAAGTGGCACCGCTGGGGGGTACGGAAGGTGTCGGCTCAATGGCTTTGGTGGTGCTCATCAGCCACAACGCGCGAATCGAAAGCCAGATCATGGTCAGTACGGCAATGACCGCGATCAGCATGAAGACATCGTTATAGGCGAGCACGTTCGCTTCGCGTGTCGCCGCATTGGCGAGGCTGCGAATGCCGGCCAGATTGCGCAGGCTCGGGTCGGCGAGCAAACCGCCGAAGGCCGAGCCGCCGCTCTGCACCCGCGCGGCCACCAACGGGTCGGACATCACCAGGTGATCGACGATGTGGCTGGAATGGTACTTCTCCCGCACGATCTGAAAAGTGCCGAGCAACGCCGCGCCGAGCAGTCCGCCGAGGTTGTTGCAGATCCCGAACAGCACGGAAAAACTCACCAGGTTGCGCGGATTGGTCAGCACGTTGCGCGTGCCGAAGACCATGGTCGGGCCGAGAAAAAACGTACTGCCGAACGCCAGCAGGAACTGGCTGAAGTACATGTTGGCGGGACGGGTCAGGTTGTTGGAGAAACTGTCCATCACTGAGCCCGTCGCCATCAGTGCCAAGGAAATGATCAACGGCATCAGCAAGTGTTTGGGGTCGATGGTCAGCGCGCTGGTGGCAAGACCGGCGATGCTGCCGATCAGCATCACCACGTACAGACTGTGCAGTTGCTCATAGCCCATGTTGAGGTTCTGCATGAACCCGACCGCGCCGGTGGATTGCTCCGAAGTGACCATGCGAATCAGGGTTACCGCCAGCGCCAGGCGGATCATCGTTCCGCTGCCAAGCCAGCGGGTCATCAGCATCGGGTTGCTGCGGTTGTGCTCGATGGCCAGGCCCATGATGATCAGCGCGATCGAGCATGCGAGAGCCACGCCGATCCAGTCCGCCTCCAGCCACCAGTCGATCCGTCCCAGCGAAAGTACCGCGCACAACAACGCCACACCGGTGGCGAGGATGGCGAAGGTCAGGAAGTCGAGTTTTTCAAAGGTCTTGAAGCGGTCACCGGGCGGCAACTTCAGTAGCAAGACACAGCCGAGTGACAGCAGGGCCATGCCCAATTCGAACAGGTACAGACCGCGCCATTCGGCGATCTGCAACAGGTCTTCGGAAAACAGCCGCGCCAGTGGTAACGCCAATTGCGACGTGCCGAGGCCGAGCACCAACGCTTTGAGCCGCCACTTCGCCGGGAACGCCTGGACCATGTAATACAGACCCAGCGAGCTCAGCGCTGCACCGACCATGCCGTGGGCAGCCCGCACCGCCACTGCCGAGTTGAGATCGTTGACGAACAAATGGCCGAAGGTCACCAGCGCATACAGCACCAGAAACACCTCGGTGAAGGCGCGCAAGCCGAACTGCTGGCGAAACTTCACCAGCAGCAGGTTCATCGACACGTTGGTCATCACATACGCCGCCGGCAGCCAGGCCATCTCCGCCGTGGTCGCGCCGAGCGAGCCTTGCAGATAAGGCAGGTTGGCAACCACCAACGAATTCCCCAGCCCACCGGTCACCGCCACCAACACACCGACCGCCGCGTATGCCAGGCGCTTGGGCGTGGAGTGTAGCGGTGTCGACGGGGAACCGGGCAGGCTGGGCTTTTCGTGGGGTTGCCAGTTGCGCGGGGCGTATTTATCCATGGATCGGCCTGGTGCTGGGGGTGAGGGAAGTTTGCCGCAATTTGACGGGCAATACACGACTCGGCAGACACCCTGAAACCCTGTGGGAGCGAGCCTGCTCGCGAAAGCGCTTGTCAGTCGACACCTTCATTGAATGAAAGTCCGCATTCGCGAGCAGGCTCGCTCCGACATAGGTTCTGCGCCGCATGGAAGGTCATCGTATAACTTCCAGTTGACAATCCCTGAAAATCTGGGAAATATCCGCATCGATGTTGTACGACGACGTATGACAAATAATAAAAACAACAAACGATTCAGGGAGCGTCACAGTGAGCCCACTCGCCCGCAATTCCGTCAGCCTTTCACGTTTTGCCCATTTCAAACCACGTTCGACCCTGAGCCTGATCGGCTGCAGCGGCCTCGCCCTGGCGTTGCCGATGAGCGCCGATGCCGAAGGCTTCCTCGACGATAGCAAAGCCACGCTGAACCTGCGCAACGCCTACTTCAACCGCAATTTCGTCAACCCGGCCAACCCGCAGGGCAAGGCTGAAGAGTGGACGCAGAACTTCATCCTCGATGCCAAATCCGGCTTCACCCAGGGTACCGTCGGTTTCGGCCTCGACATCCTTGGCATGTACTCGCAGAAGCTCGATGGCGGCAAAGGCACTGGCGGCACGCAGTTGTTGCCGATCCACGATGACGGCCGCCCCGCCGATAACTTCGGCCGCCTCGGCGTCGCACTGAAAGCCAAAGTTTCGAAGACCGAACTGAAAGTCGGCGAATGGATGCCGGTATTGCCGATCCTGCGCTCCGACGACGGCCGCTCACTGCCGCAGACCTTTCGCGGCGGGCAGATCACGTCCACCGAAATCAACGGCCTGACCGTCTACGGCGGCCAGTTCCGTGGCAACAGCCCGCGCAACGACGCGAGCATGGAAGACATGTCGATGAACGGCCGTGGTGCATTCACCTCCGATCGCTTCAACTTCGGCGGCGGCGAATACAGCTTCAACGAAAAACGCACCATGGTCGGCGTGTGGTACGCCGAGCTCACCGACATCTATCAGCAGCAGTATTTCAACCTCAGCCACAGTCAGCCGATGGGCGACTGGACGCTGGGCGCCAACCTCGGTTTCTTCACCGGCAAGGAAGACGGCAGCGCCCAGGCCGGCGACCTCGACAACAAGACCGCGTTCGCCCTGCTCTCGGCCAAATATGGCGGCAACACCTTCTACGTCGGCCTGCAGAAACTTACTGGCGACGACGCCTGGATGCGCGTCAACGGCACCAGCGGCGGCACCCTGGCCAACGACAGTTACAACGCCAGTTATGACAACGCCAAAGAGCGCTCCTGGCAGGTGCGCCATGACTACAACTTCGTTGCCCTCGGCGTGCCTGGCCTGACCCTGATGAACCGTTACATCAGCGGCGATAACGTGCACACCGCTAGCACCAATGACGGCAAGGAATGGGGCCGCGAGTCGGAGTTGGCCTACACCGTGCAGAGCGGCCCGCTGAAGAACCTCAACGTGAAATGGCGCAACGCGACCATTCGCCGGGACTTCAGCACCAACGAATTCGACGAGAACCGGATCTTTATCAGCTATCCGATTTCGTTGTTGTAACGGTTGGCGGCTTCACCCTGTGGGAACGAGCCTGCTCGCGAAAGCTTGAGGCAAGCGGTAGCGATTTTTATTGCCCGAGCGGGCCTCATCGCTGGCAAGCCAGCTCCCACAAGGTCTTGTGGCGAACAGAAGGATTGGAGCCGACTCGAATTATTGTGAGAGCTGGCTTGCCAGCGATGGCGGCGGCAGATTCGGCAGTAATGAACTCTGACACACCGCCTTCGCGAGCAGGCTCGCTCCCACAGGGGACTGCAGTGCAAGCCAAGTATCGAGTGTTGGGAAATTGAATCGCCCCTTCCGTCATCTACACCAAAAGTCGCGTTGACAAGATCCGGAAACCCTACCGATACTTCAGCGCAGTCATACGACAACCTACAACAAACCTAATAACAATGTGTTCAGGGATTGCCATGACGTCTACTTCTACCCCACGCGCTCCATTCAACCGCCTGCTGCTGACCGGTGCCGCCGGAGGCTTGGGCAAAGTCCTGCGCGAACGCCTGCGCCCTTACGCCAATGTGCTGCGGCTGTCCGACATCGCTGCCCTCGCCCCGGCGGTCGATGAACACGAAGAAGTCGTGCTCTGCGACCTCGCCGACAAGCAAGCCGTGCATCAACTGGTCGAAGGCGTCGACGCGATCCTGCATTTCGGCGGCGTTTCGGTTGAGCGTCCGTTCGAAGAAATCCTCGGCGCCAACATCAGCGGCGTGTTCCACATTTACGAAGCAGCACGCAAGCACGGTGTGAAGCGAGTGATTTTCGCCAGCTCCAACCACGTGATCGGCTTCTACAAGCAGGACGAAAAACTCGACGCCACCTCCCCGCGCCGTCCTGACGGCTACTACGGTCTCTCCAAGTCCTACGGCGAAGACATGGCCAGTTTCTACTTCGATCGCTATGGCATCGAAACCGTCAGCATCCGCATCGGCTCCTCGTTCCCCGAACCGCAGAACCGCCGGATGATGCACACCTGGCTGAGCTTCGACGATCTCACGCAACTGCTCGAACGCTCGCTGTACACGCCGAATGTCGGCCACACGGTCGTCTACGGCATGTCCGCCAACAAAGACGTCTGGTGGGACAACCGCTACGCCAGCCACCTCGGTTTCGAAGCCAAGGACACCTCGGAAATCTTCCGCGACAAGGTCGAAGCGCAACCGATGCCAGCCGACGACGATCCGGCGCGAATCTATCAGGGCGGCGCTTTCGTCGCAGCAGGCCCGTTTGGCGATTGATCGCTCGACTTGATCCCCCTCCAATAAAAACCATGGGAATGAGTATGCAAGCCGAATTGATCGTCGACGCCCGCAACGCGGTCGGTGAAAGCCCGGTCTGGGTGCCGCAGGAAAACGCGCTGTACTGGGTCGATATTCCCAACGGCGGCCTGCAACGCTGGAGCGCCGACACTGGCCATGTTGCCTCGTGGAAAGCCCCGCAAATGCTCGCCTGCATCACCCGCCACCGCAGTGGCGGCTGGGTCGCCGGCATGGAAAGCGGTTTCTTTCGCCTGCACCCGCACAGCGACGGCAGCCTCGACAGCGAATTGCTCGCCACCGTCGAGCACAGCCGCCCCGATATGCGTCTCAACGACGGTCGCTGCGATCGCCAAGGGCGTTTCTGGGCCGGCAGCATGGTGCTGAACATGGGCCTGAACGCGCCTGAAGGCCGACTCTATCGCTACGGCGCCGGGCAGACAGGCGTGATCGAAGCACAGCTGGATGGCTTCATCGTGCCCAACGGCCTCGGTTTCAGCCCTGACGGCAAAACCATGTATCTGTCGGATTCGCACCCCAATGTGCAGCTGATCTGGGCTTTCGACTACGACACCGAAACCGGCACGCCATCGAATCGCCGAATTTTCGTCGACATGAACCACTTCCCCGGCCGCCCTGACGGTGCCGCGGTGGATGCCGAAGGCTGCTACTGGATATGCGCCAACGACGCCGGCCTGATTCACCGTTTTACCCCGGATGGCCGCCTCGATTTCTCGCTGCAGGTGCCGGTGAAAAAACCGACCATGTGTGCCTTCGGCGGCAGCAATCTGGACACGTTGTTTGTCGCTTCGATTCGCCCCGGCGATGACCACGACCCGCAATCCCTGGCCGGCGGCGTGTTCGCCCTGAAACCCGGCGTCAAAGGCCTCGCCGAACCGCAATTCACCGATTTGCTTTAGACCCTCTGCTGCACCGCTGCGCCTTGAACACAAAAATAACAAGACTGGAGACCCACCCCCATGAACTTCAAACGCACCTTGCTCGCCGCTGCACTCCCGCTGATGTTCACCTTCGCTGGTGCTGCTCAGGCAGACATGAAACTCAAATTCGCTGACATTCACCCCGCCGGTTACCCAACCGTCGTGGCTGAAAAATCCATGGGCGATACCCTGACCAAGGAAACCAACGGCGAACTGACCTTCCAATACTTCCCCGGCGGTGTGCTGGGTTCCGAAAAGGAAGTCATCGAGCAGATGCAGGTCGGCGCGGTGCAGTTGTCGCGCGTCAGCCTGGGCATCGTCGGCCCCGTGGTGCCGGATGTGAACGTGTTCAACATGCCGTTCATTTTCCGCGACCAGCAACATATGCGTAACGTCATCGATGGCCCGGTGGGCGACGAGATCCTCGACAAGATCACCAACTCCGAATTCGGCCTGGTGGCCCTGGCGTGGATGGACGGCGGCACGCGCAATATCTACACCAAGAAACCGGTGCGCAAGCTCGAAGACCTCAAGGGCATGAAAATCCGCGTACAGGGCAACCCGATGTTCATCGACATGATGAACGCCATGGGCGGTAACGGTATCGCGATGGACACGGGCGAAATCTTCAGCGCCTTGCAGACCGGCGTGATCGACGGTGCGGAAAACAACCCGCCGACCCTGCTCGAACACAACCACTTCCAGAACGCCAAGTTCTACAGCCTGACCGGCCACCTGATCCTGCCAGAGCCGATCGTGATGTCGAAAATCACCTGGGAAAAACTCACTCCGGATCAACAGAAGATGGTCAAAACGGCGGCCAAGGCTGCCCAGGCTGAAGAGCGCGTACTGTGGGACAAGAAGTCCGCTGCCAGTGAAGAAAAACTCAAGGCCGCCGGCGTCGAGTTCATCGAAGTCGACAAGAAACCTTTCTACGACGCCACCGCTCCGGTACGGGAAAAGTACGGTGCGAAGTACGCAGATCTGATCAAAAAGATCGAAGCCGTTCAGTAACGCCTCCCGCTCCGTACTCATGAAAAAGGCCCGGCGCGCCAGCGGTTCAGGCGCGCCCGGTTACGGTGGAACCCGATGAAGAATCTGCTGCTGCGTATCAACGACAAGATCTACATGACGTGCATCTGGGTCGCCGGCCTTTCCGTCCTGGCGATTTCCCTGATGATTCCCTGGGGCGTGTTCGCCCGCTACGTGCTCGGCACCGGTTCGAGCTGGCCTGAGCCAACGGCGATCCTGCTGATGATGGTCTTCACCTTCATCGGCGCCGCCGCCAGTTACCGCGCCGGTGCGCACATGGCCGTGGCCATGCTCACCGACCGCATGCCAGCGCAGCTGAAATCCGCAGCAGCGATTTTTTCGCAACTGCTGATGGCGGCCATCTGCATCTTCATGACTATCTGGGGCGCGAAGCTGTGCATGTCCACCTGGAATCAGTTCATGGCCGCCCTGCCCGATCTGCGGGTTGGCGTGACCTATCTGCCGATCCCCGTGGGCGGCTTGCTGACGCTGATTTTTGTCGTGGAAAAACTCTTGCTCGGTGACCAGAGCAAACGTCGGGTCGTGCAGTTCGACCTGGTTGAAGAAAGTGAAGGTGCCGTTTAATGGACGCTCTGATCCTGCTGGGCAGTTTTATCGTATTGATCCTGATCGGCATGCCGGTCGCCTACGCGCTGGGCGCCGCTGCGCTGATCGGCGCTTGGTGGATCGACATTCCCTTCCAGGCGGTGATGATCCAAGTCGCCTCGGGGGTGAACAAATTCTCGCTGCTGGCCATCCCGTTCTTCGTCCTGGCCGGTGCGATCATGGCCGAGGGCGGCATGTCCCGGCGTTTGGTGGCGTGTGCCGGGGTGCTGGTGGGTTTCGTGCGCGGTGGTCTGTCACTGGTCAACATCGTTGCCTCGACCTTCTTCGGCGCGATCTCCGGCTCTTCGGTAGCCGACACCGCGTCGGTAGGCTCGGTGCTGATCCCGGAAATGGAACGCAAGGGCTATCCACGGGACTTCTCCACCGCCGTGACCGTCAGCGGTTCGGTGCAAGCCCTGCTGACGCCGCCAAGCCATAACTCGGTGCTCTACTCGCTGGCTGCAGGCGGTACCGTTTCGATCGCCTCGCTGTTCATGGCCGGCATCGTCCCTGGCCTGCTGATGAGCGCCTGCCTGATGGTGCTGTGCCTGATCTTCGCGAAAAAGCGCAACTACCCCAAGGGCGAAGTGATCCCGATGCGCCAGGCGCTGAAAATCGTCGGCGAAGCCCTCTGGGGCATGATGGCGATGGTGATCATCCTCGGCGGCATCCTGTCGGGTATTTTCACCGCCACTGAATCGGCGGCCATCGCGGTGCTGTGGTCATTCTTCGTGACCATGTTCATCTACCGCGACTACAAGTGGAGTGAGTTGCCAAAACTGATGCATCGCACCGTGCGGACAATTTCGATCGTGATGATCCTGATCGGTTTTGCCGCCAGCTTCGGCTACATCATGACGCTGATGCAGATCCCGGCGAAGATCACCACGCTGTTCCTGACCCTGTCGGACAACCGCTACGTGATCCTGATGTGCATCAACGTCATGCTGCTGTTGCTCGGCACGGTGATGGACATGGCGCCGCTGATCCTGATTCTGACGCCGATCCTGATGCCAGTGATCATGGGCATCGGTGTCGACCCGGTGCAGTTCGGCATGATCATGCTGGTCAACCTGGGGATCGGACTGATAACACCCCCGGTGGGCGCGGTGCTCTTCGTCGGTTCGGCGGTGGGCAAGGTCAGTATCGAAAGCACCGTGAAAGCGCTGCTGCCGTTCTACGGTGTGCTGTTCCTGGTGCTGCTGCTCGTCACCTACGTGCCGGCGATTTCGCTGTGGCTGCCGCACCTGGTGTTGTAACCGTCTGAAAAGATCGCAGCCTTCGACAGCTCCTACAGGACCGCAATCTCTTGTAGGGGCTGTCGAGTGCAACGAGGCTGCGATCTTTTGGTCTTCATGCCCGCAACAACATGTACCCCGCCACCACCAGACAGACACTGGCAAATCCAACCTGCAACGCCCGCGCCGGCACCTGCGCGCACAGCCTGCGACCGATGATCATGCCAACGATGCTGGCGACAATGAACGCCGCGCCCTGGCGGTCGATGCGCACGCCTGCGTGAAACGCGCCGATCACCCCGATCGCTGAAATCAGACTGATCACCATCAACGACGTGGCGACGATGCCGCGCATCTGCACATCGGTCAGTTGCTTGAACGCCGGCACGATCAGAAAGCCGCCGCCGACGCCAAGCAAACCCGACACCACGCCAGTAACCGCTCCCAGTGCAGCCAGGGTGGCGGTGCATTTGGCCGTCCAGTCGAAGCGCCCGGTCTGCTCGTTGAGCATGCAGTTCTTCTGGCCCCAACTGGCGTGGCCGTGATCGCTCGGCCCCGCTTGCTGACGGTCTTTTCTGAACATTCGCCAGGCAACCATCACCATCAGCAGACTGAACAGGATCATCAGAATCTTCTCCGGCAACTGATGCGCGAAGTAGATCCCCAGCGGCGAAAACACCGCGCCCAGTGCCGCAATCAACAGCGCCGCGCGGTAACGGACCAAGCCGTGGCGCAAACCATCAATGGCCCCTACCGCCGCTGCACTACCGACGGCGAACAAGGCCACAGGCGCCGCTTGCGTCATTGTCCAGCCGAGCCCGAGCACCAGCGCCGGCACCGCGAGAATCCCACCGCCCGCGCCGGTCAGGCCGAGCACCAGCCCCATTACCACGCCAAACAGACTTGCCAGCAACATAGGGTTTTCTCAATCAACCTTGGACAGGCGCGTCAGCCACTCGCGGCCCTTGAGCATGCCGTTCCAGTAGAACCACGGCAGCAGCGTCGCTTTCAGCCACCATGCCGAACGCCGGGGCACGGTCGGGTCGAGCGGAAAGGTCGGCAGCAGTTTGCCGCCATAGCCGAACTCGGCGAGGATCACCTTGCCCTTCTCCACCGTCAGCGGGCACGAGCCGTAGCCGTCGTACTTGAGCGGCAGCGGCTGTTGTTTGCGCGCGGCCAGCAGGTTCTGCGCAACGACGACAACCTGCTTGCGCACCGCCGCCGCCGTTTTCGCGTTGCTGGTACCGCAGACATCGCCCAGTGCGAACACCTCGGGATAACGCGGATGCTGCAGGCTCTGCGGATCGACCTCACACCAACCGCCGGCATCGGCCAGCGCACTCTGTGCGATGAAATCCGGCGCGACTTGTGGCGGCACGACGTGCAGCAGATCAAAGGATTTCGCTACGTGGCTGACGTTGCCGTCGGCGTCCTTGACTTCAAACCACGCGGTTTGCGCCGGGCCGTCGACCTTGACCAGATTCGAGTTGAACGCCAGTTGCGCGTCGTACAGTTCGATGTATTTCATCAACGGTGGCACGAAGGTCGGCACGCCAAACAGCGCGGCGCCGGCCAGATTGAATTCAACGCTGATGTTGCGCAGCGCCCCGGATCTGCGCCAATGGTCGCAGGACAGGTACAGGGCTTTTTGCGGCGCGCCGGCGCATTTGATCGGCATTGCCGGCTGGGTGAACAGCGCCCGGCCACCGCGCAGTTTCTGCACTTGATCCCAGGTGTACTGCGCATGTTGATAGCTGTAGTTTGAAGTGACGCCGTGCTGGCCGAGGCTTTCCTGCAAGCCTTCGATTTTCTCCCAGGCCAGGCGCAGGCCGGGGCAGACGATCAGGTTCCGATAGCTGACGGTGCGCTGGTCGTCGAGGGTGAGTTGGTGGTGATCCGGATCGATGGCGCTGACGCTGGCCTGAATCCACGTAGCCTGACGCGGCATGACTTTGCTCATCGGCCTGACCGTGTCTTTCACGTCAAACGCGCCACCGCCAACCAGCGTCCACGCCGGTTGGTAATAGTGCTGTGAACTCGGTTCGATCACGGTGACTTGGAGGTGCGGCTCACGCTTGAGCAGGCTGGCGACAAAACCGATGCCGGCCGTGCCGCCGCCGATGACCACGATGTCCGCACTGATGGATGGGCCCCAGTGTTGATCGTTCATTGCTTGTTCCTTTTGCTGCACGCAAGGATTTCAGTCTTCACACCCATAAAAAATGTGGGAGCGGGCTTGCTCGCGAAAGCGCCGTGTCAGACAAAGAATGTTCGACTGACACGGCGCTTTCGCGAGCAAGCCCGCTCCCACAATTGGCAGGTGTGAAGGCTGGCATTTATGGCTGTTCCCAGCTCTTGAGCACCGCTCCGCAATAAAGCCCCGAGAGGGTCTTCATCACCTGGATCACTTCGTGGCTGGCCAGGCCGTAGAAAATGTATTTGCCTTCGCGACGGGTCGCGACCAGCCCTTCGTCACGCAGGATGCCGAGTTGCTGGGACAGCGTCGGCTGGCGTACGCCGGTCATGGTTTCCAGCTCGCCGACGTTGCGTTCGCCTTGGGTCAGTTGGCAGAGAATCAACAGGCGGTCCTCATTGGCCAGAGCCTTGAGCAGCGCGCAGGCTTTGGACGCCGAGGCGCGCAGTTGGGCGACTTCACATTCGGTCAGACTGGATTGCATTTGCACGAGGCCTTGAAGGTCACTTAAGCTGCGAACATTATGTTTTTACATAAAGTGTTGCAACCCGAAATTCCCCAGCACAGGTTTTCGCCATGCCCGCCCTGATTGAAGCGTTCCTCGACCCCGCCTCCTCGACCTACAGCTATGTGGTCTATGAAGCCGACGGCGGCCAGTGCGCGATCGTCGACCCGGTGCTCGATTACGATGGTGCCGCCGGACGCACCGGCACGGCGCAGGCGGACAAGATCATCGCTTTCGTACGTGCGCAGCAGTTGCAAGTGCAATGGTTGCTGGAAACCCATGCCCACGCCGATCACCTGTCCGCCGCGCCGTACCTGCGTCGTGAATTGGGCGGCAAGATCGCCATAGGCGAATCGATCAGTAAAGTGCAGAACGTGTTCAAGGCGCTGTTCAACCTTGAGCCGGAGTTTCGCGTCGATGGCTCGCAGTTCGATCACCTGTTTGCGCCCAACGAGTCGTTCATGATCGGCAATCTCAAGGCCACCGCGCTGCACGTTCCCGGGCATACGCCAGCGGACATGGCGTACCTGATCGACGGTGAGCAGATCCTCGTCGGCGACACGCTGTTCATGCCCGATGTCGGCACCGCGCGCTGCGATTTCCCCGGCGGCAATGCGCAGCAATTATTCAACTCGATCCAGAAGCTGTTGGCTTTTCCGGCCAGCGTGAAGCTCTACGTCTGCCACGATTACCCGCCCGAGGGCCGCGCCTCGCAGTGCCAGACCACGGTTGGCGAACAGCGCCAAAGCAATATTCATGTGCACGACGGAATCGATGAAGCGGCATTCGTCGAAATGCGCACTCAGCGTGATGCCGGGCTGGGCATGCCGACGTTGTTGTTGCCGGCCATACAAGTGAATGTGCGGGCGGGAAACCTGCCGGCAGCGGAAGACAACGGCGTGGTTTACCTGAAAATCCCGCTCAACAAACTCTGACAGGAAATTCACGGTGGCCATTCACTATCGAAAGCCTGAGAGCAGGCTCGCTTCCACAGGATCTGCGTTGCGCAATAAAAAGTGGAAGCGGGTCTGTTCGGAGAAAAGCTGCGCCGTGCGCCAATAACCCTGCGAACGTTATCCGGGTTAATCCGCCTTCTTCTGCTGCATTTGCACCGATGCCTTGCTCTTGTCTTCGTCCTGGCTGGTTGCTTTGTTGGAATCGAAACAGCCGTGCAACAGAAACATTGAGCAGAAGCCAAGACATACACAGATTTTTTTCATGACGATCTCCTTTAAGCAGTGGTCAAATTGCATCAGATTCTCAGCCCTTGCTGTGCTCAGGCGACGAAGGCCCTTCCTTGATCCCGCGCGGGCCGGCGATGCCCCACACGATCAGGCCGAGCACCGGGAACACGATCAGACCGATCGCCCAGGCGGCTTTGACGCCAACACTCTTGTTGCTGCGAAACACGCTGACAATCGCCCACAGGTCGACCAGCAGAATGATCACCGCCACGGCGATGGAAAAATAACTCGTTGCCTCGTTCATTTCGCGATCCTCCAATGACTGGTAAGCATTGGGCTGCGAGGTGTTTTCAGCGTTCAAAAAAAATGCACGCGCGTGGCGCCAGGGACTCAGCCACCTTCCGGATCCTGGCGGATCACGGAGATCTTGCCGTTGCGCTCGATGATCGCGAATTTGATCTGCTCGAGGGTTTCAATGCCTTGGCTGGAGCGCGCCGCCTCCATGACATCCGCTTCAACCAGCCGCGCATGCCGCAGACGTCGATGCAGCAGTTTGCCGTTCTCGACGATGATCGTCGGCTCGCCATCGATCAATCGCGAGACCCAGCTGGAACGCTGCTTGAGCAAGGAAAATCCAACGTCGATGGCGATCAGGGTGATGATCACCAGAAACGCATTGGTCAAGGAGAAATCGTCGCCCAGCAACGCCTGCTGTGTGGCTTCGCCGATGATCATCAGCAGCACGAAATCGAACGTGGTCAGCTCGGCCAGCGAACGGCGGCCGGCAATTTTGAACAGCACCATCAGTGCCAGATACATCACGAGCGCGCGCAAGACCGAGTCCATGGGTCACCTATGGATAAATGAATTGAGTGAGCTTGACTTCGCTCGAACCCGGAGCGCGGATATGACTGCGAAACAGGCCCAGTCCGTCGCCGCGCAACGTCAGATAAAGCGTTGCCTGACCCTGGGCATCCGCCTGCAACCACAAGCGCATACCCTGCGCTGAGCTGCGCATACGCACCGGCGCCGGTTGCATGGTTTCGATGCTGAAGCCGTCAAGCATCTCGCCACCGATGTCGAGTTCGACGGTGGCTTCAGGGGTCGAATGCACGCTGAGTTTCAGCGGGTTGGTCGAGCCGTTGCGGTGGAACATCTCGTATTCGACCTGGACTTTGCCATCGTCGCTGCGCGCATCCTGGGCACTGAGCACGCCACGGGAAAACAGCCCCAACAGACCCAGCAGCATGCACACGACGAGCAGATACCAACCGATGTGCTCGAAGCGCCAGACCTTCAACTGATAGGCCATGTCCTCCTGCACCGGGAACTGTCGGCTTTGCAGATCGGGATGGTCGGGGTCAGGCTTCATCGGCGCCACCCTCCTTCGCCGCGCAAGGCGCGACGGTGATAGTCCGGCAACTGCTGCAGGGCGAATTCAGAAGCGAGGGTCTGCACTTCACTGCGCGATCCGGCAAACCATTGCTGGGTGCTGAACAGAAAATGTTTGTCATCGAACTGGAACGCCCAGGCGAAACACACCGTACCGGCCTTGATGCCGTCCATATCGTCGGGTCCGAGAATGCCGGTGGTGGCGACGGCGACGTTGGCCGTGCTGTCGCGCAACGCACCGATGGCCATTTCACTGGCGACCTCGACGCTGGTCAGGTTGAAGGTGTCCATGGTCGCCGGGCTGACGTGGAGCAAGCGCTGCTTGGCCTGCGGCGAGTAGACCACATAGCCGCATTCGATCAACTCGCCGCTACCGGGGACTGCCGACAGCAACACGACGATTTCCCCGGCCGTGCAGGATTCGGCGGTGGTGATGATCAGCGAATGTTGGCGCAGGTATTCAATCGTTTCCTTGGCGATGGACATGGCACGCTCTCGAAGCTGTTATTGCCGGTTGACCGCTCGCTACGCTGATCATTCCGCTGGATTGGATGAGCGTGTAAGCGCCTCTTGCCGAGAAAGTTTTCCGCCCCATTCGGCACGATCACCTACCCTCATAGACTGTGTGATCCACTCGAGCCTGCCGCCCCCATGCGCTGTTCATTCAAGTCGTTGTTTTTCGTCCTGTTCCTGCTGCTGATACCGGGCAGCGCGGCGCTGTGGGCGGCCGACCTTCCGACGCCGGCGAACTCAAGCGCAGCGCCGCTGCCGGTGATTTCGCAAAGCGATCTGCAAGCCTTGCAACAACGCCTCGACGGGCTCAAGCAGCAGATTTCGGCGGCGAACAATTACAACCAGCTCGAAGGCCCGCAGGACCGGGTGCAGGCATTCATTCTCGATGTCGATCGATTGTCGGCTGCGCTGTTGCCGCAACAGGCGCAACTGGCGGTGCAATTGGGCGTGCTCGGCACGGCGCCCGACGCCGAGGTGGCCGCCGAGCAAGCCGATATCGTCGCGCAGCGGGCCGCGCTGGCGGAGCAGAAAAGCAAGGTCGACGGCACGCTGAAAAGCCTCGCCGCACTGAAGCAGAACGCCGCCGATCTGATCACGCAGATTGCCAGCATCCGCCGCACGCTGCTGGAAAGCGAACTGACCCTGAGCACCCGCAGCGTTTTGACTCCGCATTTCTGGGCACCGCTGGTCGATCCAAGCGAGGACGACCGCCAGCGACTGCGACTGTTCGTGGCGCAGGTGGCTGACGTCTGGGCCACGGTCTGGGCGCCGGGCGAGCGTTTTTACACTTGCGTGCTGGTGCTGTTGGCGCTGCTGGTCTGGACCTTCGGCCGCCGTCTGGCTGAGCGCGGGCTGACCTGGTTCTGCATTCACCGCGTGGCGGAGGGCCGACTGCGCCGCAGTGCCTTGGCCTTCGCTTCAGCCATCGCGACGTTCATAACCACTGCCATCGCCCTGAAACTGCTGTTCTACGCCTGTACCCGCCACGACGCCCTGCCGCCGGTGCTGGAGACGTTTTCCGAAGAATTCGAAAAAGTCGTGTACGCCTGCGTACTGATCACCGGGCTCAGCCGTGCATTGCTGTCGACCGAGCATCCATCGTGGCGCCTGCCGGCGATTGCCGATCCGGTGGCGATGGCGCTCAAACCTTATCCGCGGATTCTTGCCTGCACGTTGCTGGTGTTGGTGACGCTGGTGCAGGTCGCCAATGCCACGGGCATGAGCAGCGATATCGTTATGGCCGGGCGCGGTGTGATTTCGATGGTGGTACTGGCGATCATCGGCACGATGCTGTTGCGCGTCGGCAAAGTGCGCAAGGCGCTGGTCGCGGCCAATGACCCCTCGGCGACCAACAGCGTGTTCGCCGGGCTGATCTACAGCGTCGCCAGTCTCTCGATGTTGGTGACGGCCATTGCCCTGCTGGCGGGCTATGTCTCGCTGGCGCGGTTCATCAGTTATGAACTGGTGTGGGGCTATGTCGTGCTGTCGGGCTTCTACTTGCTGATTCAGCTGGTCAAGGACGCCTGTGAGCACCTGTTTTCGCCGAAACACGCGAGCGGCCAGGCGCTCAAGCAATTGCTCGGCGTCAGCGATCGGCGCCTTGAGCAGACGTCGATCCTGTTGTCCGGCGTCAGCCGCGCCGGCCTGATGCTGATGGCGTTGATTTCGTTGTTTGTCGGCGGCATCGGCACCACGCTCGGCCAACTGGTCACCAACATCATGTCGATCCTCGGCGGCGCCGGCTTGCGCAAGCTGAATATCGTCCCGGCACATCTGCTCAACGCACTGCTGGCGTTGCTGATCGGGATCTGGCTGATCCGCGCATTGAGCCGCTGGCTCGACAACGAGTTCCTGCCCAAGACCGACATGGACCCGGGCATGTGCGCATCACTGAGCACGCTGTTTTCCAATATCGGCTACGCCTTTGTGATTCTGTTGACGCTATCGTCGCTGGGCGTGCAGTGGACGAATCTGGCGTGGATCGTCAGTGCGCTGTCGGTGGGCATCGGCTTTGGCTTGCAGGAGATCGTCAAGAACTTCGTCTCCGGCCTGATCCTGCTCACCGAGCGCCCGGTCAAAGTCGGCGACCTGATCAGCATCAGCGGCGTCGAGGGCGATATCCGCCGGATCAATGTGCGTGCTACGGAAATCCAGCTCAGCGACCGCTCGATCGTGATCGTGCCCAACTCGCAGCTGATCTCGCAGAACCTGCGCAACGTTACCCTCGGCGGCAGCGCACAGGGCGTGGCGTCGCTGGAGTTGGTGTTTCCGTTGGATATTGATCCTGAGGAGGTCAAACAACTGCTGCTCGATGCCTTCCACGAGAATGAAACCATCCTCGATAAACCGGCGCCCTTCGTGCGTTTCAGCAAATTGTCGCCGGACGGCATAACCCTCACGGTCACCGGTTATGTGGGCAGCCCGAGGATTGTCGGACTGACCAAAAGTGATTTGTTGTTTGAGGTGCTGAAGCGTTTGGGCGCGGCGGAGATTGCGCTGGCGAAGCCGCCAGCGGCGTGATCCGGTTAGCGCTTGCCCGAGTTGTCGATGCTGGCCGTGCTGCTGCGTGGCGTCAGCTCGAACGGCAGTATGACGTGCCTCTCTGGCAAAGGCTGTTTCTCGATCAGGGCAATCAACATTTCGACCGCTTTGGTCCCGAAGGCCTCGGCAGGTTGCGAGATGGTGGTCAGCGGCGGATCGCAGTACGCGGCCATGGGAATATCGTCGAAACCCACCAGTGAAATATCCTCGGGCACACGCAGCCCCGCCTGCCGGATGCGCTTGAGCGCGCCGATGGCCATTTCATCGTTTTCACAGAACAGCGCGGTGGGTCTGTTGACCATTGCCAGCATCCTTTGCGCTCCCACGAAGCCGGCTTCAAGGGTGAAGTTGCCATGGCAAATCAGTGCCTCGTCATAGGCGATCTGGGCCTCGCGCAATGCCGCTTCGTAGCCTGCCAATCGATCGCGGGTCAGCGGACTGTTTTTCGAGCCCTTGATCAGGCCGATGCGTCGGTGTCCCAAGGCGATCAGGTGTTCGGTCATGGCTTGGGCGGCGGCCACGTTGTCGAGGCTGATGGTTGGATAACGCCCGGCCTTGATCACTTCGCAGGCGTTAACGATCGGCGGCACATCGGCGTCGGCCGGAGCGTTTTCGAACGGATCGTAGGCGCGCAACTGGATCACCCCGTCGGCCTGATAGGCGTACACGAGCTCGGCGAATTGCCGCTCCAGTTCTTCCCGGCCCTGGGTGTCGCAGAGCAGCAAGCGATAGCCGGCTGCCTGCGCCGCTTGCTGCGCGCCGCTGATGACCCGGGCAAAAAAGGTGTTGGCGATGGTCGGCACCAGAATCACCAGATTGCCGGTGCGCCGTGAACGGAATTGCACGGCCATCAGGTTAGGCCGATAGCCCGCCTGTTCCACCGCAGCCATGACGCGCTCACGAGTGGGTGCGAGGACGCGCTCGGGTGATTTCAAAGTCCTCGAAACCGTCGCCACGGAAACACCTGCCAGCCGAGCCACTTCGCGAATATTGGACAAAACCACCTCGTTGTTTCATGTCGATCAGGCGCGGAGCTTACCGCAGGCGACGAGCGATCGAAACGCTGTCGATCATCCGCTGGCATTTGACACCGGAGTATTTCACGCCTAGATTTCGCCGACGATGTAACCGGTTACATCACTCATCAACATTGCATCCAGCTACCGAGACGACTGCCATGTACGCTGCCGTAAAAATAAGAATGGGTTTTGTTGGAGGCGGTGAAGGTTCATTCATTGCCCGCGCCCACCGGCAAGCCGCCGGCCTCGACGGACGCTTCGAACTGGTCTGCGGTGCGTTCAGCCGCGACCCGGAGAATAATCAGCGCACCGCTGCCACGCTGGGTGTGGCCGCCGAGCGTTGTTACGACGATTGGCAAGCCCTGCTCGCCCGCGAGACCGCCCTGCCCGCCGAGCAGCGCATGCAACTGCTGGTCATCGTCACCCCCAATCATCTGCACGCACCGATTGCCCGCGAGGCATTGAGCGCCGGTTTTCACGTGTTCAGCGAGAAACCCGCGGCGCTGAACCTCGCCGAGGTGCAGGCGCTGCACTCGGTGGTCATCAACAGCCAGCGCATTTACGCTCTGGCGCACACCTACCTCGGCTACGCGATGGTCTGGCAGGCCCGCGAAATGGTCGCCAGCGGCGTGCTCGGGCGCGTGCGCAAAGTCCTCGTCGAATACCCGCAAGGCTGGCTCAGCAGCGATGTCGCCGGGCAAGGCAACAAGCAGGCCGGCTGGCGAGACGACCCGGCGCAGTCAGGGATCGGCGGCTGCATCGGCGATATCGGCACCCATGCGTTTTCCCTGGCGGAGTTTGTCGCCGGTCAGTCGATTCAGTTCATCAGCGCGATGCTCGGCTCGCATGTCGAGGGTCGGCAACTGGATGACGATGTGGCGATGCTGTTCAAAATGCGCGACGGCGCCAGTGGTGTATTGCTTGCCAGCCAGGTCTGCGCCGGTGAGGAAAACCCGCTGAAGATCCGCGTCTACGGGGACAAGGGTGGGCTGGAGTGGCGTCAGGAAGAGCCGGCCAGCCTGATTCATCGACCGTTGAACGAGCCGATGCGCGTTCTGCGCTCGGGCGTCGGTCAGCCATGGTTGTGCGCCGCTGCCAGTCAGCGCATGCGCCTGCCCGCCGGACATCCCGAGGGTTACCTGGAAGCCATGGCCAACCTGTACGGCGATCTCGCCCAGGCGATTGCGGATGGCGTGGAAGGCCATCAGGCACCGGGCGTCCCGGGCATCGAGACCGGGCTGCGCGGCATGGCCTTCATTGAAACCGCCATCGCCAACCACCTTGGCAATGAAAAGTGGAGCGAGATCTCCGGCCAACTGACAGGAGCCGCCAACCATGATGAATGATCAGCAAACCGCTACAGGTATGAAGGGCCCCGGCATCTTCCTCGCTCAGTTCATCGCCGACGAAGCGCCTTTCGACTCCCTCGCCAACATCGCCGAATGGGCGGCCTCGCAAGGCTACAAAGCCATCCAGGTACCGACCCTCGGCACACGGTTCATCGATTTGCAGCGCGCTGCTGAAAGTCAGGATTACTGCGACGAACTCATCGCCGTCTGCGCCCGCGCCGGTGTGGTGATCAGTGAGCTGTCGACGCACCTGCAAGGGCAATTGGTCGCTGTGCATCCGGCGTTCGACAGTCTGTTCGACGACTTCGCGCCGCCTGCACTGCGCGGCAAACCCCGCGAGCGCACCGAGTGGGCCATCGAGCAGTTGAAACTGGCTGCCCGCGCCAGCCAGCGCCTGGGACTCACCGCCCACGCAACCTTCTCCGGCGCCCTCCTCTGGCCTTACGTCTATCCGTGGCCGCAGCGTCCGGCCGGTTTGGTCGAGCAAGGTTTCGCCGAACTGGGCAAGCGCTGGCTGCCGATTCTCGACTGCTTCGAGGAGGCTGGCGTAGATCTGTGCTACGAAATCCATCCCGGCGAAGACCTGCATGACGGCGCGTCGTTCGAACAGTTTCTCGAGGCGGTGAATTATCACCCGCGCGCCGCGATTCTGTACGACCCAAGCCATCTGCTGCTGCAGCAAATGGACTACCTCGGCTTCATCGACCGTTACCACCAACGCATCCGCATGTTTCACGTCAAGGATGCCGAGTTCCGCCCCGATGCGCGCTCCGGCGTCTACGGCGGGTATCAGGGCTGGGTCGAGCGTCCCGGACGCTTTCGCTCGCTGGGCGACGGCCAGATCGATTTCAAATCGATCTTCAGCAAATTGTGCCAATACGACTTCAACGGCTGGGCGGTACTGGAATGGGAATGCTGCCTGAAAGACTCCGCACAGGGTGCGGCCGAAGGCGCGGCGTTTATCGAGCGGCACATGATCCGCAAGACCGCCAAGGCCTTCGACGATTTCGCCGGGGTCAGCGCTGACGCGGTTTCGAACCGGCGCTTGCTCGGCCTGACTGACGACTGATTCATCCGCGTTACCGACATAACAACAATACGGTGATCTGAAATGAACGTAATGAATGCGCGACTCAGCGTGATGATGTTTTTGCAGTTCTTTATCTGGGGCGGCTGGTTCGTCACCCTCGGCACTTTTCTGGCAACCACGCTCGCTGCCAGCGGCGGCCAAGTCGGCATGGCCTTCGCCACGCAATCCTGGGGCGCGATTCTGGCGCCGTTTGTCATTGGCTTGATTGCCGACCGGTTCTTCAATGCCGAACGCATTCTGGCGGTGCTGCATCTGCTTGGCGCGGTGCTGCTCTATCAGCTCTATCGCGCGGCAGACTTCAGCGCGTTTTATCCCTATGTACTCGCCTACATGATGGTCTACATGCCGACGCTGGCACTGGTCAACGCCGTGGCGTTCCGCCAGATCAAAGATCCGGCGCTGGAGTTTTCGCGCATTCGCGTGTGGGGCACGGTGGGCTGGATTGTTGCAGGGGTAGTGATCAGCTTCGTGTTCGCCTGGGACTCGCAGCAAAGCATCGCGGCCGGGGGCTTGCGCAATACGTTCCTGATGTCCGCCGTCGCGTCGCTGCTGTTGGGGCTTTACAGCTTCAGTCTGCCGAACACTGCACCGCTGAAAAGCGCAGCAGGCTCATCAAGCCTCAAGCAGATGCTAGGCGTCGATGCCTTGGGTTTGCTCAAGGATCGCAGCTATCTGGTGTTCTTCCTCGCCTCGGTCCTGATCTGCATTCCGCTGGCGTTCTATTACCAGAATGCCAATCCGTTTCTGGCGGAAATCGGCGTGACCAATCCGACGGCGAAAATGGCCATCGGTCAGGTGTCGGAAGTGCTGTTCATGTTGCTGCTGCCGTTGTTCATCCATCGCTTCGGCATCAAGATCGCCCTGCTGGTCGGCATGGCTGCCTGGGCGTTGCGCTACGTGCTGTTTGCCTTCGGCAATAACGACGATCAGGCATTCATGCTGCTGATCGGCATTGCCCTGCACGGCGTGTGCTATGACTTCTTCTTCGTGTCCGGGCAGATCTACACCGATGCCAAAGCACCAGAACGCTTCCGCAGTTCGGCGCAAGGTTTGATCACCTTGGCTACGTACGGGTTGGGCATGTTGATTGGTTTCTGGATTGCGGGACGGATTACTGACCACTTCACTTCGAGTGCGGGCCATGACTGGAGAAGTATCTGGCTATTTCCAGCCGGTTTTTCCGTGGCGGTGCTGCTGTGTTTCTGGGCGACATTCAAGAGCCGCGATCGCGACAAGGCAGTGCTGCCGAGTGCGGTTTAGAGCAGAGTAGTAGTGCATGAATAGAACGAATGCCGCCTGTGGTTGAGGCGGCATTCGTTATCGATGCTCATCGTTGCGCTCAAGCGTTGCGGCGTTCGAGCAGGCGGTCAGCGCCACTTTCGGCGACCCGATTGCCTTGCAGATGATCGGAACCATCAGAGGCTACTGCATCGCTGAACAGTGGATCAGTTTCGGTCGCAGCGACTGCATCGCTGAACAGCGGGTCGGTTTCGGTAGCGGCTACTGCATCGCTGAACAAGCGGTCCGTTTGAGTGGAGGCGACCGCGTCGCTGAACAGCGGGTCGGTTTCGGTGGCGGCGAAGGCATTCAGTGCAAAAACCGAGAAAGCGATACCGAGGATAGTCTGGCGTTTCATGAGGATGTGCTCCGGGTTGCAGTGGTTGGGTATGGAGCCGATCTTACGCCGCGCTATGAATATGAGAATTTCATTGACTTAATGGTTGTTATTGACGCAATCAATGACTGATCAAGCATGAGCCGCTATTGGATCGATCTTCATGCTGTTGCTTACGTCATTAAGCGAAACGCCCTACAAAGTCGAAAGCATAAAACGGACAATCTCGTTTTTGACAGTTTTTTGCGCACAAAAAAAGACCCGTATCAGTCGAAACCGAAACGGGTCTTTCCCCACTTAGACGACCTTATTTCAAGTCATCAAAGTGATCTCGCAGGAACTCGTAAAAGCGCAAGGCTTTCAACAATCTCCATACAAGGCTCAGCGTACGCAGCAAAAGCTTCATACGTTTTGGCCTCCAGGGCTGGCGGCCAAACCTCCAGCAAACTTACCGGACCACGCGTGCCTTCAGCCGACTGGTTAGGGTGGCTGGTGAGGCGGCCGGTTGAAATCCCTTCGAGACATCATTCCGGCACGGGTGCGAATCCGCGTCGAAGGGCGTAAAACCTTTTGCGCCCCCAGCCAAACCTCTCCGCCGCTCTATCAGTTGAGCGCGGGCATATTAACCTGAAAACTCCAGGACAAAAGCGCCGCTCACACCGTTATTCATCAAACGCCGCCACGCCTTTGTTAAATGTTATTTCTGCCAGACAAATTTCAACAAACATAAACATATAAATTCTTCGCAGGGCCGAAGACGCACTTGTTTCGAACGCCTGTTCAACCGTTGCAAGGAACGGTATAACTCCATACCATGGCAATCCTGGTTAGGGTGGCTGGTGAAGCACCTGGCTTCGATCGCAAATCGAGGCCTACTAAAAAACCGCCCCGCGAAGGCGGTTTTTTTTCGTCTGCGCTTTCTGGTCCCCTCCCCTCCAAGGCACATTGCCTGACTCGATCCCCCTGCGCACCTGCACAAATCTTCTAAACACTCTTCTCCCCCACGCTGTATTTTAGAAACGCCCCTGCTCAACCCCCCTATGGAATCCTCCCATGGACAAACGCAACTGGATCTCTCTCTCCCAGGATGTCGATACCGGGATCGAGTCGATTCGTGCGCATTTCCGTGGGCATGCCTACGATCCGCACTGGCATGACAGTTTTCTCGTCGGCGTTACCGAGCAAGGCGTCCAGCAATTCAACTGCCGCCGCGTGCGTCATCGCAGTACCCCGGGGCATGTGTTTCTGCTCGAGCCGGGTGAAATCCACGATGGCCATGCGCCGACCGAGGATGGCTTCACCTACTCGATGCTGTACCTCGATCCGCACTGGCTGGAGCGCGAACTGCACGCGCTGTTCGAAGAGGCGCCCGCCGACAGCCAGCCAGGCTTTGCCGACACCCTGAGCCACGACCCGCGCCTGTCGACCGCGATCGTGCAAGCCTTCCACGCGTTACATGACGGCGATCTGCGCATCGTCCGGCAGACTGCGCTGGATGGCCTGCTGGCGTCTCTCACCCGCCATCTCGACTGGCGCAAGCGTCAGGACTTCGATCCGCGCCTGCCACTGGTTGCGCAGGTTGCGCGGGACTATCTGCATGCCCACAGCTATGAAGACATCGGTCTGGACGACCTCGCCAAAGCGTGCGGCGTCGATCGCTTTCGCCTGACCCGCGCGTTCAAGGCGGCGTTCGGTCTGGCACCGCACGCTTACCTGATCCAGTTGCGCCTGGCCAAGGCGCGACAATTGCTCGCGCGCGGTGAGACGCCAGCGCAGGTCGCCAGCGTGCTCGGTTTTGCCGATCAAAGTCATCTCGGTCGCTGGTTCCGCCGCGCCTATCAATTGACCCCTGCGGACTACCGCAAACGCTGCTCAAATCTTCCAGACTGAGGCCCGCCCGCTGACGATCATGGTGTCCTGTTTCGTCTTTCAGGAATCTGCACCATGGCTTCTCTACTGCCCTTTCTGCTGTTCGCTTTCGTTGCCTCGATTACCCCGGGACCGACCAATATTCTGGTGCTGAGCCACAGTTCGCGGCGCGGGCTGATCGCTACGTTGCCGATCATTTTTGGTGCCTGTGCGGCGGCAGCGCTGATTGTGCTGGTGGTCGGGCTGGGTGCTGGTGAAACCCTGCTGCGCTTTCCCCGCGTGCAACAAGCGATGGCTTGGGGCGGTGTGCTCTGGTTGAGCTGGCTGGCGTGGCAGATCTTTCGTAGTTCGCCGCCGTCGCTGGACCCAAATGCTGCGCAGGAACAAGGCTTGAGCGTATTCGGCGCGGCGCTGCTGCAACTGGTCAACCCGAAGGTGTGGATGATGGCCGTGGCGGTGGTCAGTGTATTCGTCGGCGGCGGCGACAAGACGCTGCGCCTGCTGGTGTTGTCGCTGGCATTTCTGCTGGTCTCGCTGCCGTGCATGACGCTCTGGGCGGTGCTCGGCGTCGGCAGCGCGCGGCTGCTCAGCTCACCACAAGCGTTCAAGCGAATGAACGCGGCACTGGCCCTTCTTCTGCTGCTCTCGGCCTGGCTGGCCGTGTTGGTCTAATGCCCTGTGGCTTGCCGATATTCGCGCGGTGTAAACCCGGTCGAGGCCTTGAACTGACGGGTGAAAGCGCTGTGATCGGTGTAGCCGCATCGCAGCGCAACCTCAGTGATCGGCAAGTCGCTGTGCAACAGTCGATGCGCGTGTTCCAGGCGGACTTTCTGGATCATCTGCCGTGGCGTCAGGTGAAAAACCCGCTTGCAGTAGCGCTCCAGTTGCGCCACGGAAATTCCGGCTATGCGCGTCAGTTCACCCAGCGTCACCCGCCGATTGAAGTTGCCGCGAATGTATTCATCGACCGCCGCCAAACGCTCGAACGCCGGGTGCGTCTCGCTGGCTGATTGCAGATCCACCGAGATCCCCACCAGGCCGATGATCGTCCCGTCACGGTTGTAGATCGGCCTCTTGTGGGTCAGGCACCAGCCCGGTTCGCGACTGCCATACAGGTGCAGTTCGAGCTGATCCTCCAACACGAAACCCTCCTCCAGCACCTTGCGATCCTGCTCGGTGTAACCCGGACCCAACTGCGCCGGGAACACCTGCGCACTGGTCTTGCCGAGCAACGGGCGCAGGTCCTTCAAGCCACAACGCTGCACCAGCGTGCGGTTGGCAAGCACATAGCGCGCTTGCAGATCCTTGATGAAGATCGCCGCATTGGGGATCACATCGAGTATCGGCAACAGCTGCGCGGCACCGACGACCATCTCTTCAAGAGTATGCGGACGCAGGCCGTCAGTACCCTGGCACAGGATCGAAAACGCTGACTGCATCAAAGAATTCCCCTCGAGCTGAACCACCACAAATGCCACTCGCGAGCAGATTGCAGCAACGTCGCGGCCCTGTCGAGGCCGCGCATTCACCGGCGCCATTGTGCTGAATTCGTCATTGATCCCGCCGTAAAACATCAATCGCCGCTGGCGTCGACCGGTGCAAAGTCTGCTCGTCCACGTGACACAACTGCCTATCCAATAACTCACAAGAAGGCGATGCCATGTCAGGCCAAGGCAAGTTCAAAAAACAGCTTTCATTGATCGACCTCACCTTTATCGGACTCGGCGCGATCTTCGGTTCCGGCTGGTTGTTCGCCGCCAGCCATGTCTCGGCGATTGCCGGGCCGGCGGGGATATTTTCCTGGTTGCTGGGCGGTTTCGCCGTGTTGCTGCTGGGCATCGTCTACTGCGAACTGGGCGCGGCATTGCCCCGCGCTGGCGGCGTGGTGCGCTACCCGGTTTATTCCCACGGGCCGCTGCTTGGCTACCTGATGGGTTTCATTACGCTGATCGCGTTTTCCAGTCTGGTGGCTATCGAAGTGGTCGCCTCGCGCCAATACGCGGCGGCGTGGTTTCCCGGCCTCACCAAGTCTGGCAGCGGCGATCCGACGATCCTCGGCTGGCTGGTGCAGTTCGGCCTGCTCTGCGTGTTTTTCCTGCTCAACTACCGCAGCGTGAAGACCTTCGCCAAGGCCAACAATCTGGTCAGCGTGTTCAAATTCATCGTGCCGCTGCTGGTGATCGGCGTGCTGTTTACTTTCTTCAAACCGGAGAACTTCCAGGTTCAGGGATTCGCTCCATTCGGACTGTCCGGCGTGGAGATGGCGGTCTCCGCTGGCGGGATCATCTTTGCCTATCTAGGCCTGACGCCGATCATTTCCGTGGCCAGCGAAGTGAAAAATCCGCAGCGCACCATTCCCATCGCGCTGATTCTCTCTGTACTGCTGTCGACCTTGATTTACGTGCTGCTGCAAATGGCCTTTCTCGGCAGCATCCCGACGGAAATGCTCGCCAACGGCTGGGCCGGCATCAGCAAGGAGTTCGCCCTGCCTTATCGCGACATCGCCCTGGCGCTCGGTGTCGGCTGGCTGGCCTATCTGGTGGTCGCCGATGCGGTGATCTCGCCGAGCGGCTGCGGCAACATCTACATGAATGCTACGCCGCGAGTGATCTACGGCTGGGCGCAGACCGGCACCTTCTTCAAGGTTTTCACCCACATCGATGAAAAGTCCGGCATCCCGCGTCCGGCGCTGTGGCTGACCTTCGCCCTGTCGGTGTTCTGGACCTTGCCGTTTCCATCGTGGGAAGCGCTGATCAACGTGGTCTCCGCCGCGCTGGTGCTGAGCTATGCGGTGGCGCCAGTGTCGGTCGCGGCGCTGCGGCGCAATGCGCCGGACATGCCGCGCCCGTTCCGGGTCAAGAGCATGGGCCTGCTTGGGCCGGTGTCGTTCATCATCGCCGCGCTGATCGTCTACTGGTCGGGCTGGAACACCGTGTCGTGGCTGCTCGGCCTGCAGATCCTGATGTTTGTCATCTACCTGTTCTGTGGCCGCTTTGTGCCCACCGCTCACCTAAGTCTGGCGCGTCAGGTGCGTTCATCGGCGTGGCTGATCGCCTTTTACGCGGTGACCATCGTGCTGTCGAAACTCGGCACCTTCGGTGGCCTGGGCATCCTCGCGCATCCGTTCGACACCATCGTCGTCGCCGCTTGCGCCACCGGCATTTACTACTGGGGCGCGGCGACCGGCGTGCCTGCCCATCTGCTGCGCCTGGACGACGAGGACGAAGAAAGCGACAGCCCTGCGCCCTCGTCCACCGTCACCGCCCGCCCTGCCGGCGCCTATTGAAATCATCCAACGGGATCTCTTTATGAAACGAGTACACGTCATTGATTCCCACACCGGCGGCGAGCCGACACGGCTGGTGATGAGCGGCTTCCCCGAGCTGTCCGGCAACAGCATGGTCGAGAAACGCGACGCCCTGCGCAGCCAGCACGATCAGTGGCGCCGCGCCTGTCTGCTGGAGCCACGCGGTAACGATGTGCTGGTCGGCGCGCTGTATTGCCCGCCGCTATCGCCTGATGCCACCTGCGGGGTGATCTTCTTCAACAACGCCGGATACCTGGGCATGTGCGGCCACGGCACCATCGGCCTGATCAACTCGTTGCAGCATCTGGGGAGAATCCAGCCGGGCGTGCACAAGATCGACACACCGGTGGGGCAAGTCAGCGCGACGCTGCACGACGATGGTTCGGTCACTCTGGGCAACGTGCCCGCCTACCGTTATCGCAAGCAGGTGCCGGTGGAGGTGCCGGGTTATGGCCGCGTGGTCGGCGATATCGCCTACGGCGGCAACTGGTTTTACCTCGTCTCCGAGCATGGCCAGACACTGACCATGGACAACGTCGAGCACCTGACCGCGTACACCTGGGCCATGCTCAAAGCGCTGGAAGATCAGGGCATCTCTGGCGAAGACGGCGCCGCTATCGACCACATCGAACTGTTCGCCGATGACGATCAGGCCGACAGCCGCAACTTCGTCATGTGCCCCGGCAAAGCCTACGACCGCTCACCGTGCGGCACCGGCACCAGCGCCAAACTTGCCTGCCTGGCCGCCGACGACAAGCTGCAAGCGGGCGCGCCGTGGATACAGGCAAGCATCACCGGCAGCCAGTTCGAAGGCCGCTTCGAATGGCAAGGCGAGCGGATTCGCCCGTTCATCACCGGCCGCGCCTACATGACCGCCGACAGTACCTTGCTGATCGACGAAACCGATCCGTTCGCGTGGGGCATCTGAGCCGCCACGCCGATTTCTCACCTCGAATCAAACGAAATGCCAAGGAGTTGAACCATGAGCGACAACATCTTCACCGGCTGCATGCCAGCCCTGATGACCCCGTGCACCGCCCAGCGCAAACCTGATTTCGATGCGCTGGTGGCCAAGGGTCGCGAGCTGATCGATGCCGGCATGAGCGCCGTAGTCTATTGCGGCTCAATGGGCGACTGGCCGCTGCTCACCGAAGCCGAGCGTCAGGAAGGCGTGGCGCGCCTGGTCGCTGCCGGGGTGCCGACCATCGTCGGCACCGGCGCGGTGAATACCCGTGAAGCGGTCTCCCACGCAGCGCATGCGGCGAAAGTCGGCGCGCAAGGCTTGATGGTCATCCCGCGCGTGCTTTCACGTGGAGCTTCGGCGACGGCGCAAAAGGCCCACTTCGCCGCGATCCTGCAAGCCGCACCGAATTTGCCGGCGGTTATCTACAACAGCCCCTACTACGGCTTCGCCACCCGCGCCGATCTGTTTTTCGAACTGCGCCGCGAATACCCGAACCTGATCGGCTTCAAGGAATTCGGCGGCGGCGCGGACCTGCGCTACGCAGCCGAGAACATCACCTCCAAAGATGACGACGTGACCCTGATGGTCGGTGTCGACACGCAAGTGGTGCACGGTTTCGTCAATTGCAACGCCACCGGCGCGATCACCGGCATCGGCAACGCCCTGCCGCGCGAAGTGCTGCAACTGGTCGCGCTGAGCAAGCAGGCCGCGCAAGGCGATGCCAAGGCCCGGCGTCAGGCGCGGGAGTTGGAGTCGGCGCTGGCGGTGCTGTCATCGTTCGACGAAGGTTGCGATCTGGTGCTGTATTACAAACACTTGATGGTGCTCAACGGCGACAAGGAATACACCCTGCACTTCAACGAAACCGATGTGCTGAGCGACTCGCAACGGCGCTATGCCGAGAAGCAATATTCGCTGTTCCGTCACTGGTACGAAAACTGGTCGGCCGAGCAGAACTTCGCCTGACCGCCACCTGCCGCGAGTCATCACGATTCGCGGCAGGCCTCGCTCATCTCACAGGAAGACACCATGACTCTGACGGGCAACATGCTGATCGGCCAACAAGCCGTGGCGGGCAATCGTCCGGCCTTTCGCGGGATCAATCCGGCGACCAACGAGGCACTTGCTCCGGAATACACCGGCGCGTCGGCCGAACAGGTGCAACAGGCCTGCGCGCTGGCGTGGACAGCACAAGACGCCTATCGCGAAACCAGCCTGAGCACCCGTGCGGCATTTCTGGAAAGCATTGCCGAGCACATCGAAAACCTCGGCAATGAACTGATCGAACGCGCCCACGCCGAAACCGGTTTGCCGCGCGCCCGCCTCGAGGGTGAACGCGGGCGTACTTGCCAGCAATTGCGCCTGTTCGCCCGCACGGTACGCGCCGGTGAATGGCTGGACGTGCGCGTCGATAATGCGCAACCGGAACGCCAGCCACTGCCGCGCTCCGACTTGCGCCAGCGGCAGATTGCCCTGGGGCCGGTCGCGGTGTTTAGTGCGAGCAACTTTCCGCTGGCATTTTCCGTGGCCGGTGGCGACACCGCCGCAGCGCTGGCGGCCGGTTGCCCGGTAATCGTCAAGGCTCACACCGCCCATCCGGGTACCAGCGAACTGATCGGCCGCGCAGTCGCGCAAGCGGTCAAGGCCTGCGGTCTGCCCGAGGGCGTGTTTTCCTTGTTGTTCGATTCAGGGTACGAAGTCGGTATCGCGCTGGTCAGCGACTGGCGCATCAAAGCCGCTGGTTTCACTGGTTCGCGCACTGGCGGGCAGGCCTTGATGAAAGCAGCGCAAGCGCGGCCGGAGCCGATTGCGGTGTATGCGGAAATGAGTTCGATCAACCCGGTATTGCTGTTTCCTGCTGCGCTGGAAAATCGGACGCAGGCATTGGCCGAAGGATTTGTCGCGTCGCTGACACTGGGCGCCGGGCAGTTCTGCACCAACCCGGGATTGTTGATTGCCCGCAAAGGCCCGGCGCTCGACGGGTTTCTCGGCGCGGTAGCGGAACTGATCCCGCGCAGCGCGGCGCAAACCATGCTCACGCCCGGCATCTTCGGCGCCTATCAAGCGGGCGTGACGGCTTTGCAAGACAATTCCCGTGCACGCGCGGTAGCAACTGGCGAACCCGGCAGCGGCCTGAATCAGTGTCAGGCGCAGGTCTTCAGTACCGAGGCAGCGGATTTTCTTGCCGATCATCGCTTGCAAGCCGAGGTCTTCGGCGCTGCATCGCTGATCGTGCAATGCAGCAGTAACGAGGAAGTCCGTCAGATCTGCGAACATCTGGAAGGCCAACTGACCGCGACTCTGCACATGGATGACGCTGACCTTGCTTTGGCGCGTGCGTTGTTGCCAACCCTGGAGCGCAAGGCCGGGCGACTGCTGGTCAACGGCTGGCCGACCGGCGTGGAAGTCTGCGAGGCGATGGTGCATGGCGGGCCTTACCCGGCAACTTCGGATGCGCGCAGCACCTCTGTGGGCACTGCGGCGATCCTGCGTTTTCTGCGGCCGGTGTGCTATCAGGATTTCTCCGACAGCTTGTTGCCGACGGCGCTGCAACAGGCCAATCCGCTCAACCTTCGGCGCCTGCTCGATGGCCAGCGGGAAGCGACACACCATGGCGAATAATCCTTCGCACGACATCGCCGTGGTCGGCGCCGGGATCATTGGCGTGGCTTGCGCACTGCGCCTGGCCCGCCAGGGTTTGCGCGTGGTGGTCATCGATCAACAGGCACCGGGGCATGGCGCTTCGTTCGGTAATGCCGGGCATCTGGCCACCGAGCAGGTATTTCCGATTGCAGACGTGTCGATCCTCAAGCGTTTGCCGGCCATGCTCATGGACCCGATGGGGCCGCTGCGCCTGGACTGGAAATACCTGCCGCGCGCCCTACCGTGGTTCACCCGGCTGCTGCTGAATCTGCGGCCCGAGCCTTTTCAGAAAACCGTCGCCGGCCTGCGCGCGCTCAATGAAAGCAGTCTCGACGCGTGGCAGCGCTTGCTTAGCGAAATCCAGCGCGCGGATCTGCTCAAGGTTGACGGCTCGTTACTGGTGTTCGAAAAACCTGAATCCCGGCAGGCCATCGAAGCCTTGCAGGCACGACTGCATCAGCAGCAGGTGCCGGTGGATTACTGGCAGGCCGGGGCGATCCGCCAGACCGCGCCGCAACTCAGTGAGCAGCTTCAGGGCGGACTGTTCTTCCCGCGCACCGGGCATTTCCTTGATCCCTATCGGGTGGTTTGTGCACTGGTTGAAGCGGCTCGGAGCAGCGGTGTGAGTTTTCTCCAGCAGCAGGTTCAGGGCGGCTACGTACAGGAAAACGGCGTTTTACTGGTGACGGGCAACAGCGGTGTGACGGCCAGCCGCGTGTTACTGGCCTGCGGTGCGCATTCGGCGAAACTCACCGCCGCGCTGACTGGCAAGCAAGTACCGCTGGACACCGAACGTGGCTATCACCTGATGCTGCCGCGTGAGCATGATCGCCTGCCCTTCCCCGTCACCTCGCTGGAACGCAAATTCATCATGACGCCGATGCGCGAGGGCCTGCGCCTGGCCGGCACGGTCGAGTTCGCCGGATTGGAGCGGCCAGCTAACATGGCGCGCGCCTGGCAGTTGCAGCGTTTGAGCCAAGGCCTTTTTCGCAAGGATCTGAACGCTGATAACGCAACTCCATGGATGGGCTTTCGCCCGTCGCTGCCGGATTCGCTGCCAGTGATCGACCAGGTCTGCGACGGCAAGGTCTTACTTGCCTTCGGTCATCAGCATCTGGGTCTGACTCAAGCGGCGGTCACAGCTGAGATGATCGGAAAAATGGTTTCAGGCGCCACCCTCGCGTTGCCCAATACCGAGCCCTACCGACTGGCACGTTTCTAAACGTGCTTCAGCGCGTCGCCGTGATGCATGGCCAGATGGCCGGTCTTGTCGCTCTTGACCTCGTACTGCGGCGCGTCTTTCGAGGCCGGGCGGTGGCGGCCCATGAACTCGGTGTCGCGGGTGTGCACCTTGACCACTTTGCCGTGGATCTCGCCGGCCTCGGAATTCCAGCGCACCGCGTCGCCGACTTTGAATGAACTGCTCATCACTGCGTCCTCGCCTCTGGCTTGTTGGTTTATGGAGCCGCGCGCGTCGGAGAAATTCCGCTTTCTTTGCGAGGCGACCGAAGGCAGGCAAAAAAATCGAACGGCGAAAATCGCTCGCACCTCCAACCTGCACAAGCCGTAGAAAACGGCCATGACGAGGTGTGAAATGAACAACGATCAAGGCAAGCAAAGTGACGATCCGCTCCCAACTCCCCCCGGCCCGCTGAGTCCGGGGCGTACCGAGGTCGATCCGATGAAGGAGCGCGGCATCGACGAACTGCCCGACAACGAAGGCGAAATCCCGCTGGATGATGACGATACCGGCCTGGACCCGGAGCGCGTACGTCAGGAAACCGATAACGCCGAGATGGACAACCAGCCCAATCCGCGCTGAGCCTGGAAAGGCAGCCGTGACATTCGGCTGCCTTTGGCTTGTGCGGTCAACGGCAGAATCAGGCAAGCATGGCACAGAAATGCACTACTTCGCGCCCAGCTCCAGGCGCAACAATGAGCGTCCGACTACCCATGGAGGATGCTCACATGCTTGTACACGCTTACGGCGCCCACGCTGGCGACAAACCTCTTGAGCCAATGCAGATCAACCGCCGTGCCCCGGCGGCGCACGACGTACAAATCGATATCGCCTTTTGCGGCATCTGCCATTCCGACCTGCACCAGGTGCGCGCGGAATGGGCTGGCACGCAATTCCCCTGCGTTCCCGGCCATGAAATCGTCGGCCGCGTCTCGGCGGTCGGCGATCACGTCAAAAGCTACAAGGTCGGCGATCTGGTCGGTGTCGGCTGCATCGTCGACAGCTGCCAGCACTGCGATGACTGCGAATCCGGTCTGGAAAATTACTGCGACGGCATGATCGGCACCTACAATTTTCCGACCCCGGACGCACCGGGCTGGACCCTCGGCGGTTACTCGCAAAACATCGTCGTGCACGAGCGCTATGTGTTGCGCATCCGTCATCCCGAGGCGCAACTGGCCGCCGTCGCGCCACTGCTCTGTGCCGGCATCACCACTTATTCGCCGCTGCGCCATTGGAACGCCGGGCCCGGCAAGAAAGTCGGCGTGGTTGGCATCGGTGGCCTCGGTCACATGGGCATCAAACTGGCCCACGCCATGGGCGCCCACGTGGTCGCGTTCACCACCTCCGAATCCAAGCGTGAAGCGGCCAAGGCTCTGGGGGCGGATGAAGTGGTGGTGTCGCGCAATGCCGAGGAAATGGCGGCACACACCAAGAGCTTCGACTTCATCCTCAATACCGTCGCAGCGCCGCACGATCTCGACGCCTTCCTCGTGCTGCTCAAGCGCGACGGCGCCTTGACCCTGGTCGGCGCGCCCGCCTCGCCGCATCCGTCGCCGAACGTGTTCAACCTGCTCATGAAGCGCCGCACCATCGCCGGTTCGATGATCGGCGGCATCCCTGAAACCCAGGAAATGCTGGATTTCTGCGCCGAGCACGGCATCGTTTCCGACATCGAATTGATCCGTGCCGACCAGATCAATGAGTCCTACGAGCGCATGCTCAAGGGCGATGTGAAATACCGTTTCGTCATCGACAACGCAACCCTCGCCGGCTAAGCGCCAATGTCCATCGGCAGCGAAGTGCTGCCGATGGCTTTAGAGATTCCATCGGCGCGATTTGACAGCGCCCGCGTTGCTCGCCAGAGTCGCACCCCTTTTTCCACCGTTGGGTGAACAGGGGTCGCCGTTGAACCAACAGACATTGTCCATGCGCCTTGAACGCGTCGCCGCTCACGTGCCGGTCGGCGCACGACTGGCCGATATCGGCTCCGATCACGCCTATCTGCCCGTTGCCCTGATGCGCCGCGGACTTATTACAGCGGCGGTGGCTGGCGAGGTCACGTTGACGCCATTTCACTCGGCGCAACGCACCGTTAAGGACAACGACCTGCACGGCCAGATCAGCGTGCGCCTGGCCGATGGCCTGGCGGCAATCAAACCTGACGATGCGATCAGCGCCATCACCCTGTGCGGCATGGGTGGCGAAACCATTCGCGACATCTTCGAAAACGGCAAAGTCCACCTCAACGGCAACGAACGATTGATCCTGCAACCCAACGGTGGCGAACAACCGTTGCGCCAGTGGCTGATGGACAACGGCTATCGGATCATCGGTGAGGAGGTGCTGCACGAGAACCGCTTCGACTACGAAATCATCGTGGCCGAGCCAGCCGTTGAACCGCTGACTTACAACACCAGGGAATTGTTTTTCGGACCGCTGCATCTGCAGACGCGCAGCCCTGCCTTTCTGCACAAGTGGCAACGCAGGCTGAGTCAGCGGCAGAAGACCTTGGGGCAGTTCACGCGCGCGCAACAGGCGTTGCCGGAGGACAAAATTCGGGCGCTGAGGCAAGAAATGCAGTGGATCAACGAATTGCTCGGGTGACTGTGCCGACCTCTTCGCGAGCAGGCTCGCTCCCACAGGGGATTCGGGATCGGCTTGGAATTTGTGGTGTGGCACATAACCAATGTGGGAGCGGGCTTGCTCGCGAAAGCGTCGGAACATCCAGCATCTTCATTGACTGGTCCAATGCTATCGCGAGCAGGCTCGCTCCTACAGGGGATTCGAGATCGGCTTGGAATTTGTGGTGTAGCACATAACCAATGTGGGAGCGGGCTTGCTCGCGAAAGCGTCGGAACATCCAGCACCTTCATTGACGGGTGTACCGCATTCGCGAGCAGGCTCGCTCCCACAGGGGATTCGGGATCGGCTTGGAATTTGTGGTGTAGCACATAACCAATGTGGGAGCGGGCTTGCTCGCGAAGGCGTCGGAACATCCAGCATCTTCATTGATGGGTGTACCGCAATCGCGAGCAGGCTCGCTCCCACAGGGGATTCGGGATCGGCTTGGAATTTGTGGTGTAGCGCGTAACCAATGTGGGAGCGGGCCTGCTCGCGAAGGCGTCGGAACATCCAGCACCTTCATTGACGGGTGTACCGCAATCGCGAGCAGGCTCGCTCCCACAGGGGATTCGGGATCGGCTTGGAATTTGTGGTGTAGCACATAACCAATGTGGGAGCGGGCTTGCTCGCGAAAGCGTCGGAACATCCAGCATCTTCATTGACGGGTGTACCGCAATCGCGAGCAGGCTCGCTCCCACAGGGGATTCGGGATCGGCTTGAAATTTGTGGTGTAGCACATAACCAATGTGGGAGCGGGCTTGCTCGCGAAGGCGTCGGAACATCCAGCATCTTCATTGACTGGTCCAATGCTATCGCGAGCAGGCTCGCTCCTACAGTTGACGGTGTTTTGTCAGGAAAAATGCATTGTTCTGTGGAAGTGAGGCTGCTCGCGATTGCGGTTCGTCAGCTGACATGGATGTTGAATATGCCGCCGCTTTCGCGGGCAAGCCCGCTCCCACAGGGGATTGGGATTGGCTTGGGACATGTAGCGCAACGCATAGCCAATGTGGGAGTGGGCTTGCTCGCGAAAGCGCAGGTACATTCGGCATTTTCTTAGACTGGTGTACCGCAATCGCCAGCAGGCTCGCTTCTACAGTTGACCGTGTTTCAATTCGCCAACGCAAAAACGCCTGCTTTCACAGCAGGCTTTTGCGTGAGTGATGAACTTACTTCTGCTGCGTCAGGGCCGCGTAGCTGTTCATCAGGTTGCGATAGTTGGGAATCCGCTGCGACAGCAGGTTACCCAGGCCTTCAATGTCGTTGCGCCAGTCGCGGTGCAGTTCGCATGCCACCGAGAACCAGTTCATCATCTGCGCGCCAGCCTGAGTCATGCGGCTCCACGCGGCTTGCTGCACGGTGGTGTTGAAGGTGCCGGACGCATCAGTCACCACGAACACATCAAAACCTTCCGCCAGCGCCGACAGGGTCGGGAACGCTACACACACATCCGTTACCACACCGGCAATGATGATCTGCTTGCGCCCGGTGGCCTTGATTGCCTTGACGAAGTCTTCGTTGTCCCACGCGTTGATCTGACCTGGGCGAGCGATGTACGGCGCGTCCGGGAACATTTCTTTCAACTCCGGCACCAGCGGGCCGTTCGGGCCTTGTTCGAAGCTGGTGGTGAGGATGGTTGGCAGGTCGAAGAACTTGGCCAGATCCGCCAGCGCCAGCACGTTGTTCTTGAACTCGTTCGGCGAGAAGTCCTGCACCAGCGAGATCAGACCGGTCTGGTGGTCAACCAGCAGCACGATAGCGTCGTCTTTGTTCAGGCGGTTGTAGGTTGGAGTGGTCATGGAGTGCGTCCCTTTTCAAGTTTGAAGTTTTGTTGTTGCGTTCAAGTTGGGTACAGATTACTGACGCACAGCAAAGGGATAAATCGGCTGAAAAGCGTTTCACCGTCCACTCAAACGAGACAATCGTTCAAGTCTCGCTCCGATTAGATACACCACAGTACAAATGAAGTACCTCAGCCCCCATTTATCAACTCCTCGCAACTTTCTAAAGTCCTCTCCAACAGCCACCCGCCATTCCGACGGGCAAGCGACAGAGGAAATCATCATGAGCACATCGAAAAAAGTAGTTGTCATCACCGGCGCCTCGCAAGGCATTGGTGCAGGTCTGGTCGAAGGCTTTCGCGCCCTTGGCCATCAAGTGGTCGCTACCTCGCGCTCGATCAAAGAGTCGAGCGACCCGGATGTCCTGACCGTCGCCGGTGACATTGCCGATCCGCAAACCGCCGAGCGCGTGATTCGTGCTGCCGTGGCCCGGTTCGGTCGCGTCGATACGCTGATCAACAATGCCGGGATCTTTCTGGCCAAGCCGTTCACCGCTTACAGCCAGGCGGACTATGCCCAGGTCGTGGCGACCAACATGAGTGGCTTCTTTTACATTTCGCAACTGGCCATCGCGGAGATGGAAAAACACCGCAACGGCCACGTCGTCAGCGTGACCACCAGCCTGGTCGATCATGCAATCGATGGCGTGCCGTCGGTATTGGCGTCGCTGACCAAGGGTGGCATCAACGCCGCGACCAAATCCCTGGCGATCGAGTACGCCAAGCGCGGCATCCGGGTCAACGCCGTGTCGCCGGGCATCATCAAGACGCCGATGCACGCCGAGGAAACCCATCAGGCGCTGGGCAGCCTGCACCCGGTCGGCCACATGGGGGAAATCGACGACATCGTGCAAGCGATCCTCTACCTCGACGGTGCAAATTTCGTCACTGGCGAGATCCTGCATGTCGACGGAGGCCAGAGCGCCGGCCATTGATCGAAACCCTGCAACGCCGCCGGTGGATACCGGCGGCGTCGTTGGTTGTGGTACACAGAGGATGAACGTCCGTCGAACCTCGGTGCGAGCCACAATGAAACGCCATTTTGAAGACTTGCAGTTAGGCAGTATCGAACTGTTCTGCCTAGCCGCCGAAGCCGGCAGCTTCACCGCCGCTGCGCAACTGGCCGGGGTCACGCCGGCGGCCGTGAGCCGGTCGATTCTGCGTCTGGAGCAACGCTTGGGTTCGCGACTGTTTGCCCGCACCACGCGCAGCATCCGCCTCACCGACGCCGGACGGAGCTTCTTCGAACAATGCAGCCAGGCCCTGACGCAACTGATCGAAGCGCAGCAGGAAGTCATGGGCGCACAGACTTCGCCCTCAGGTCGCTTGCGCATCAGCCTGCCAACCACCTACGGGCACCACCGCATCCTGCCGCTGCTGCCGAAATTTCGCGCACTGTACCCCGAGGTCACGGTCGACGTGCACTTGGGCAATCGCAATATCGACTTCGTTGAAGAAGGCTACGACCTGGCGATACGCGTACGCGCGCAACCGGACTCGACCCTGATCGCGCGCCTTCTGGAAGACGCCAGTCTGGTTGTGGTTGCCGCCCCCGAATATCTGCACATAGCCGGCACGCCGCAGACCCTCGACGACCTGATCGAGCATGAGTGCATCCAGTTCGAATTACCCAGCAGTGGGCGGCGGATTTCCTGGCTGTTCCAGGAAAACGGCAGAGACCTGGAAGTGGTCTCTGACGGGGGCTATTCCTGCTCCGACGATGTGCTCGGCGGTGTGACGTTGGCCAAGCACGGCGCCGGACTGTTTCAGACTTACCGCTTCATCGTCGAGCAGGAACTCGCCGATGGCCGCCTGATTGAAGTACTGCAACCGTACGCCGGACGTTCGCGCCCCTACACCCTGCTCTACCCGCACGGCCGCTATGTGCCGCAACGGGTGCGGGCGTTTGTGGATTTTCTGTTGGGGTTTCGTGAGGAATGGGCAGGACCCGCGCGGTAATCAACCGGTCTGACGCAGGCGGCTGAGTTCCTTCGACGGCGGGCAGCCGAACTGGCGGTTGTATTCGCGGCTGAACTGCGAGGCACTTTCGTAGCCGACGCGATAGCAGGCGCTGGACACATCCAGCCCTTCATTGATGATCAGCCGCCGCGCCTCTTGCAGGCGCAGCTGTTTTTGATACTGCAGCGGGCTCATCGCGGTGACGGCTTTGAAGCGGTGATGCAGCGCCGAATTGCTCAGATTGGCCACCTGCGCCAGCGCGTCGATGCGCAGCGGCTCGGTGAAATTCTTGTTCAGCCAGTCGATGGCCCGCGTGACCCGATGGGTCTGCGAATCGCTGACGGCGATTTCATACAACAGATGCCCGTGCTGGCCGCGCAGCAGGCGGTAATACAGCTCACGCAACACCATCGGCGCGAGCATGCCAATGTCGCGCGGATTATCGAGCAGGCGCACCAGACGCAGCATGGTGTCGAGCAATGTCACGTCGATTTTGTCGAGAAACATCCCGCGCCCGGCGTCCTGCGGCATGCCGGTCAGCGGCGATTCGGCAATCAGTTGCGTCAGTTGCGCCGGGTCGAAATCCAGCCGAACGCAAAAATACGGTGCTTCGGGCGAGGCTTCGATCACCCGTCCTGACACCGGCAACGTCACCGACACCACCAGGTAATTCAACGGGTCGTAGAGGAAACGTTCGTCACCCAGCCCGACTTCCTTGCGCCCCTGCACGATCAGGCATAGCGCCGGACGGTGCACGACATGAATCAGCTCGGACGGCCCATCGAAACGGATCACGTGCAGCGGCGCAATCGCGGTTTCGTAGGTGCCCGGCGCGTCGAAGCGTTGAGTCAGCAAGCGCACCAGTTCGGCGCGATACACCGCCGTGTCGTGGAGGATGGAAGCGTCGTGGTTATCCATGCAAAGGGCCTCGAAAGCAGACGAAGGTGGGTCAACTGCCCAGGAAGATTAGCCAGTTTTACCCAGCGGCGACTAGATCAAAGATGCTGCAGATTTGCCTGATTCTGCGTGCTCGTGATCGCGGCAAAGCCATGGGCGCGTTCTCACACGCGCCCTTGGTTTCTCACCCCACTATCAACCCGCCGTTACCGTCATGCCGCCATCGGCCATGACCACCGAGCCGACCATGAAACTGGCGCGGCCGGAGGCAAGAAAGGTCACGATTTCGGCGATCTCTTCCGGCTGCGCCGCCCGACCGATCGGCGCCGCTTCGCCGTGCTGCGCGAGGAACCCTTGGCCGTCCTCAACTACATCATTGAGGATATTGGTCACCACATCGCCGACGCCGATGGCATTGACGCGAATGCCGTGTTCGATGACTTCCAGGGCCAGCGTACGAGTCAATTGCGCCAGCGCACCTTTGGAAGCGGTGTAGGCGGCAATGGTCGGAAAGGCAAAGTACGACGCATAGGAAGCAATATTGACGATTGCACCGGACTTGTTCGGGATCATCGCCTTGACCGCTTCGCGGCAGTGCAGGAAAGCTGCCGTGGCATTCACTGCCTGGATCTTTTCCCAGTCGTCGCGGCTCATGTCGATCACCGCTTTGTTGATGATGATCCCGGCGTTGTTGACCAGAATATCCAGGCGCCCGAACTGCTCGACGGCAAGGCCTACTGCACGTTCGGCGGCGCCGTCCTCGGTGATGTCCGCCACCAGCGGCACCAGATCGGGACGAGCCAGTGCTTCGACAGCCGGGTTGAGGTCTTCGGCAATCACCTTGGCCCCGCGAGCGTGCAGCATCAGCGCGATCGCCTTGCCGATGCCGCTGGCCGCGCCAGTGACCAGGGCAACTTTACCGGCGACTTCTTGAGGCAGGGTGTGGTTGAAATCAGTCATGGTTTTAACTCCTCGATAGCGAATCGGTGTTGCGCCTGATGGCGCGGTCGTAAACACGCCTTCACTGTCGCGCACTGTCCGCCGCCGGGCTTTCGGGCGATTGCCGGGACTGTCGGAGTTTTGCGCTGGAATTTCCTGCCCGCCCGCCCTAACCTGCAAAATCATTCACAGCCGAAGCTTTTGATGGAGCGTCCTGTGCCCCCTGCCAGCCCCGCTACACCAACAATCAGCCAGCCCGCGCGCATCGCCGCCGAAGCCATGCCGGAGCATCTGCCCGGTGTTGCGGAAACGACGATGGCGCGGCCGCAGATCAAGGATGCGGTGGTGCAGTTGTTCCGCCATCAAACCCTGCTCGAGCCGATCCGCGTGCCATGCGTGGCCGAACCGCTGCTGGTGCTGGTACTGGTTGGCACTGCCCGGGTCGAAGAACGTTCGTTGGGCGGAGAGTGGCAGGCGAGCCAGGTCACGGCGGGCGACTTCTTCCTGACCAACACCCGCGAACCCTACGAAATGCGCTGGCAAACCGAAGGTTGCGAGGTCTTCGAAGTCATGCACCTGTACCTCGGTCTGGGCCTGATCGAACAAGCGGCGCGCGAAGCGTTCGGCGAACAGGCGGGTGCAGTGACGTTTGTCGATGTGTCCGGTGCGCGTGACGAGCAGGTCAGCTTCATTCTTGAGCAATTACGAATCGAACTCACACAACAGCGCCAGCCCAGCGCACTGCTGGTGCACAGCCTGGCTCAGGCGTTGGCGATTCATTTGCTGCGTCATTATCTCGACCCCGACAGCAACCCGCGCCGCGACAACGCCCTGCCCGCCTACAAACTGCGTCGGGTGATCGAAGCCATGAATGCGCATCTCGCGGAGGATTTCAGCCTCAGTCATCTGGCCGCAGTCGCTGAGCTGAGCGACTACCACTTCAGCCGCACCTTCAAGCGCGCCACCGGTTTATCGCCCTCGCAATACTTCATCCGCCTGCGCATCAGCCGCGCGCGTCATCTGTTGCTGGAGACCGCACGCAGCGTGATCGACATTGGCCTGGAGGTTGGCTACTCCAGCCCCAGCCACTTTTCCCAGGTATTCCGCCGTGAAGTCGGGGTAACTCCGAGTGCCTATCGCGATGCACCACGCGGCGGTTAAAGAACGTTCGAAAAGCGACGCAGCAGAATTGGGCAAATCCGGTGGAGGAATCGATTAATAACCCATGAGCCGCCGCACTTAATCTTCTTCCAAGCCCACTCACGGGCACATAGAAGAGGACGACGTCATGCTGAACATTCAAGACAAAGTGATCGTGATTACCGGCGCCAGCAGCGGCATCGGCGAAGCCAGCGCACGCCTGCTCGCCGCCCGTGGCGCCAAAGTGGTGTTGGGTGCACGGCGCACCGAGCGTCTGGCAGTGATTGCCGAAGAGATCAACGGCGCCGGTGGCCACGCGCAGTTCCGCGCACTGGACGTCACCGATCAGCAGGATGTGCAGCGCTTCGTCGATTTTGCCGTGGAGCACTACGGCCGCGTCGATGTGCTGGTCAACAATGCCGGCGTGATGCCGTTGTCACGGCTGGATGCGCTGAAGGTCGATGAGTGGAACCGCATGATCGACGTCAACATCCGTGGCGTACTCCACGGCATCGCCGCCAGCCTGCCGTTGATGCAGCGCCAGCGCGCCGGGCAGATCATCAACATCGCCTCGATCGGTGCCTACGCGGTCAGCCCGACTGCGGCGGTGTACTGCGCGACCAAATATGCGGTACGGGCGATTTCCGAAGGCCTGCGCCAGGAAGTCGGCGGCGATATCCGCGTCACTGTCATCGCACCGGGCGTGACTGAATCGGAACTGGCCGACAGCATCTCCGACGAAGGTGGCCGCGCGGAGATGAAGTCTTTCCGCAAGATCGCCATCCCCGCCGAAGCCATCGCCCGCGCGATTGCCTACGCCGTCGAACAACCGGCAGACGTCGACGTCAGCGAACTGATCGTCCGCCCGACCGCGAGCCCTTATTGAAACCAGGAGTCAATCTGTGGGAGCGAGCCTGCTCGAGAAAGTGCTGGATCAGTCGGCAAAGATGTTGAATGTGCCGCCGTCTTCGCGAGCAGGCTCGCTCCCACAGGGAATTCATGGCGCCACCAAATCATTGGTCAACACGGAAGACTGTGGGAGCGCGCCTGCTCGCGAAAGCGCTGGATCAGCCGGCAAAGATGTTGGATGTACCACCGTCTTCGCGAGCAGGCTCGCTCCCACAGGGAATTTGTGGCGCCACCAAATCAATGGTCAACACGGAACATTGTGGGAGCGAGCCTGCTCGCGAAAGTGCTGGATCAGTCGGCAAAGAGGTTGAATGTGCCGCCGTCTTCGCGAGCAGGCTCGCTCCCACAGGGAATTAGTGGCGCCACCAAATTAATGGTCAACACGGAACATTGTGGGAGTGAGCCTGCTCGCGAAAGCGGTGGATCAGCCGGCAAAGAGGTTGAATGTGCCGCCGTCTTCGCGAGCAGGCTCGCTCCCACAGTGTGGTTGTGGCGCCACCAAATCAATGGTCAACACGGAACATTGTGGGAGCGAGTCTGCTCGCGAAAGTGCTGGGTCAGGCGAATAGGATGTTGAATGTGCCGCCGTCTTCGCGAGCAGGCTCGCTCCCACAGGTTTTTTGTGGCACCACCAAATCATTGGTCAACACGGAACACTGTGGGAGCGAGCCTGCTCGCGAAAGCGGTGAGTCAGGCGAACATGATGTTGAATATACCGCCGCCTTCGCGGGCAAGCCCGCTCCCACAGGTTTTTTGTGGCACCACCAAATCATTGGTCAACACGGAACATTGTGGGAGCGAGCGTGCTCGCGAAAGCGGTGAGTCAGGCGAACATGATGTTGAATGCACCGCCGCCTTCGCGGGCAAGCCCGCTCCCACAGGTTTTTTGTGGCACCACCAAATCATTGGTCAACACGGAACATTGTGGGAGCGAGCCTGCTCGCGAAAGCGCTGGGTCAGGCGAACATGATGTTGAATGTACCGCCGCCTTCGCGAGCAGGCTCGCTCTCACAGGCAATCGCGGTGCCGCTGACGAAATGGGCTGGCACTCATATCTAACCTAACGCGCTCCCGGCCCGATCAACATGCTTTCGATCTCGGCGCCGGGCATCATTTGCTGCAGGCCTTCGATGAGCTTGTCGCCGGCCTCGGTCAGCGCTTCCAGCGGCATCGCCGGCAGGCTTTCGAGGATGAACCACATGTGCTGCGCCTGCGCATCAAGGCGGGTTCGCACGCCTTGGCGCCAGTTCCAGCGCCGGCAGGTCACGCCTTGGTCATCGCGCCAGACCACTTCGCCAGCGTCCGGGAATTCGTGCGCGGGCTGGCCTTCTTTCATCGTGTCGAACGGTTCGCTGCCATCGGCGACGACCAGACGCGGTGAGCCTATGTAGGCTTGCGCATTCTCGCCGCCGACCGGAATCGCGTACTCGAGGCTGATGGCGTTGTACAGATCAACCACCGGATCGATGCTCGGCAACTCGCCGTCGCGCAACACCCGTTTGCGCAGAGCCTCGGCCGAGCACGGCGTGCGCTGCGGCTTGGCACCGAACTGGCGAAACACGTCCGCCCAGGCCTGCAAGTGCGCGGGCGCCCATGCCGGGCCACCGTTGGCGACGATCTGGCAAGCTTTGGCCAGTGCTTCACCGGCCACGTATGCCTGAGTAATCGGCGCCGCTTGCACGACAATACTCAGCGCTCTGAAGCCCGGCGCGAGTTGCGCAACAGCCGGATCGATTGACGGCACGACAGACAGCATCCCAGAATCCCCCTCATACCCGAATTTCAAACGATGCTAGCGATCAATGACCAAGAAAGTCAATATATCGACCGAAGCCGGCGCCGACGTTGAGACCGTCAGCGCGGCGGTGTCGCGCACGCTCAAACAGGCGCGCAAACAACAAGGCATCACCCTGGATGAGCTGTCCAGACGCTCCGGCGTGAGCAAAGGCATGGTGGTCGAGATCGAGAAAGGCTCGGCCAACCCTAGCATCGCGACATTGTGCAAAATCGCCGCGGCGCTGGGCTTGTCCGTGGCGGATTTCGTCAATGTCGCCGACACTCCGACGGCGCACCTGATTGATAGTCAGGACATTCCCACGCTATGGACCGGTGAGCTGGGTGGATCAGCGCGCCTGCTGGCCGGCACCAGCGGCCCGAACATGCTCGAGTTGTGGCGCTGGGAGTTGTTTCCCGGCGAGTCATTTGCTTCAGCCGGTCACCCGAATGGCACCACAGAGCTGTTTCATGTCGAGAAAGGCACGTTGCATTTGCAGGTTGGCGATGCCGAGCTGATTGTCGGGCCTGGGTGTTCGGCGGTGGCGCGGACCGATGTGGCGCATGGGTATGCCAACCATGGGCGAGCGAAACTGGTTTTCACAATGTCGGTTACTGAACTGCATCAGGGTGCGCGGGAGAGCCTCTCACTCTAATTCCAGAGTGGGAGGCATCGATTAAATCGCTCACTCAGCGTGACGGCGGATGCTCCGTCGAAACCGAATTGGCCGCATCCACATCCGACATGTCTTCTTCTACAGGCGCCTCATCGTCCGGCGGCAAAGGCGCCTCGGGGTTTTCGCGCTTGGGATCGTGCCCGGTCTCGTTGTCGGTGGTGCGCGTCACGGCTTGTTGCGACTGGTTGCCCGGTGCGTTTTCATCAATGTCCATGTCGGTCTCCGAGGTGTTCAGCGATAGGTACCTGAATGTGTGAAATGCCGGCGCGTGACAAGTGCCCGGCAATGGACGAACGGCTTTCTGTAGAAAACGCAAAAGCCTGCTTTCGAGGCAGGCTTTTGCGTTGTGTTGGAGGCTTACTTCTGCTGCGTCAGCGCCGAGTAGCTGTTCATCAGGTTGCGATAGTTGGGAATCCGCTGCGACAGCAGGTTACCCAGGCCTTCAATGTCGTTGCGCCAGTCGCGGTGCAGCTCACAGGCCACCGAGAACCAGTTCATCATCTGCGCGCCGGCCTGAGTCATGCGGCTCCACGCGGCTTGCTGCACGGTGGTGTTGAAGGTGCCGGACGCATCAGTCACCACGAACACATCAAAACCTTCCGCCAGCGCCGACAGGGTCGGGAACGCTACACACACATCCGTTACCACACCGGCAATGATGATCTGCTTGCGCCCGGTGGCCTTGATTGCCTTGACGAAGTCTTCGTTGTCCCAAGCATTGATCTGACCTGGGCGAGCGATGTACGGCGCGTCCGGGAACATCTCTTTCAGCTCCGGTACCAGCGGGCCGTTCGGGCCTTGTTCGAAGCTGGTGGTGAGGATGGTTGGCAGGTCGAAGAACTTGGCCAGATCCGCCAGCGCCAGCACGTTGTTCTTGAACTCGTTCGGCGAGAAGTCCTGCACCAGCGAGATCAGACCGGTCTGGTGGTCAACCAGCAGCACGATAGCGTCGTCTTTGTTCAGGCGGTTGTAGGTTGGAGTGGTCATGGAGTGCGTCCCTTTTCAAGTTTGAAGTTTTGTTGTTGCGTTCAAGTTGGGTACAGATTACTGACGCACAGCAAAGGGATAAATCGGCTGAAAAGCGTTTCACCGTCCACTCAAACCGGACAATGGCAAACGTTGAAAATGCTCGACGGTTAATCCGCCAGAACGTCGCCATGCTATGCTCCGACAGAGAAAACGAGGGATTAACAATGAGCGAATCAGCCACTGACAGCGTCGCGAGCGAAGTTCGCAAGCTCGCGGAAAAACACAGGGTAGGCGCCGAGCGTGACGGCCTGAGTCGCATGGCGGTGACGATAACGCGGCTCGCCGGTGATGCCGTTGAACTGGACAGTGTTGAGCAACTGCTGGTCAACCTGAAGCGAAAGGGTGTCTTGAACAAGTCTGAAATCATGGCCTTACAAGGACGTTACCTTCAGGAAAAAAGGCATTCGAAGAAGCAGCTCAGCGCATGACGTTCGACCCCTTCGGCGATTTCGAAACTGAAGGCTACCTTCGCAACTCGCTCAAGCTGAAAGACCCGGCTGAAGTAAAGGAATCGGAACATCTCTCTTTCGAAGCCAGTATCGAAGACGCCCTTGCTCATCTGGCAAAAAAAAGATCCATCGACTATCAAGCGGTACTCAGAACTCATGAAATCCTGTTTGCCGGTTTCTACCCATGGTCAGGCAAAGACAGGAATGAGCTGGTTCCCCACCTCGCGGTTTTCAAAGGATCAAAAGACGATCCGCATCACACACCTTTCGAGCGACCTGAGCTGATCAAAAGATCCGTCGAATATGCGCTGGAGCTGGCTGCAAACAAAAAACGCTTCCACGAGCGCCCTGGCGAGGTGATGGGCCAATTGGCTTTCGCTCATCCGTTTCTGGATGGTAATGGGCGGACTATCCTGCTTGTTCACATGGAACTGTGCTACCGGGCCAAGTTTGCCATCGATTGGTCGAAGACCAACAAAGATGCGTATTTACGGGCGCTCAGCGACGAGATCCGCGATCCTTCCAGAGGCTACCTGGACGATTATCTGAAGCCTCACGTCGTAGACATCTCAAGCCGTGAGGAATGGCCCGGAGTGATTGGCGATATCAAAGGGTTGGACGGTTTGGACAAGGAAGGAATCGTCTACGCGAATCTGGACAATCCCGACATTCAGCAACTGTATGAAACCTACAGAACGCAGCCAATAAAGTGACTGCAGAAGCCTGCTGTTAAAAGCAGGCGTTAGTTGTCTGGCAGCCAGTCTCTTGACCTTGCCGTCTGGGCGACGCAGACCTGCTTACGCGCCCTGACGACTCAAGCTGAAATTCACTCAATCGTAAAACGGTTCAACCAACGCCCGACTACCGACAAAGAAACTGTCCGCCACCAGGCGCAACGGTTGCAGGTCGAGGTCGCTGGCCTTGTCGCCGATCAATTGCTGGAAGTGGCGATAGACCGCTGCGTACTCGCCCTCCTCCGACACGCGTTGGCGCACGCCGTCGATGCTCAGCACCGCACCGCCATTGTCCAGACGCAGGACGCCTTCGGCGCAGCGGATTTCGATGCTCCACAGTTCGTCGTGGCCATGGTCGAAATCGAACTCGGCGCGCACGTCCAGCTGATGCGCATCGGACATTTTGATCGAGGCGGCAATCGGCGACTGGCAGTTGCTCGGCACGCGCAGCTGGGCGGCTTCGACAAACAGCGGCAGCGCCAACAGGTGGGTGATGATCGACAAGGCGTTGATGCCCGGGTCGAACACACCGAGGCCGCCCGGTTGCCAGATCCATGCCTGACCCGGATGCCATTTGCGTACATCTTCCTTCCAGTCGATCTGTACGCTTTGCAGGGTGCGGCTGGCCAGCCAGTCGCGGGCGGCGGCGATGCCCGGCGCATAGCGTGAATGCCAGGCGAACAAAGCGCTGACACCCTGTTCGGCGACCTGATCGACCAGGGCCATGGCCTCGCCCAACGTTGCACAGGGCGGTTTTTCCACCAGCACGTGTTTGCCGGCCGCCAATGCCTGTTGCACCAGCGCGAAGCGCCCTTGCGGCGGCGTGCAGAACGCAATCGCATCGACGGTCGGGCCGTTCTCGAGCAGCTCGCCCAGAGACTGGAAGTTTTCCACCCCGGCGCAAGGTTTGCCTTGGGTAGCGACCGCCACTAACTGGAACGCGGGGTTGGCGAGGATGGCGGGGACGTGTTGATCCTGGGCGATCTTGCCGTAGCCCACCAGGCCGAGACGAATCGGTTGCATTACAGACTCCTGTTGTTGTTTTGGTCTTTGCAGCGCAGCGGCAAGAGTACGTGTTTCTGCGCCCGCCTCCAATCGTCATACTATTTAAATCGACTCTGATCACAACGGACGAATGAGGTGTATCCGTCATTTCTTCTTACACCTTTTGTCGCCCGATCCGGCACCGCGCGGCGTTCGGCGGCCGGCGATCAGCCTCAGTTTGCTATCATGCGGCGCTTTTACGGTTAACCCCCCGCCAGTCCTGCCGACTCGCGGGCTGCAAAAGGCGGTATTAGATGACGGCTTTGTTGACTCGCCGCAAGGTACTTGCGGGAATGGGCGTACTCGGGCTCGGCCTGCTCGCCGGTTGCGATACCCGTGGCCAACTGTCGTACAAGTACGGCAAGGATCTGAGCGACAAGATCCTCGGACGCACCTTCAAGCTGAAGAACCCCGAAGGCGAAACCATGTCGCTGTCGAGCTTTCGCGGAATGATGCCGATGATCTTCTTCGGCTTCACCCAGTGCCCGGCCGTTTGCCCCACCACCCTGGCCCGCGCCGCGCAGATCAAGAAACTCATGGGCCGCGACGGCGATCGTTTGCAAGTGGTGTTCATCACCCTCGACCCCGAGCGCGATACGCCGCAGATCCTCGACGCCTACGTCAAAGCCTTCGACCCGAGCTTCGTCGCGCTGTACGGCACGCTTGAGGAAACCAAGGCCACCGCCAAGGAATTCGACGTGTTCTACGAGAAAGTCCCGGCCGGCGACACCTACACCATCTCCCATACGTCCACCAGCTACGTCTATGACTCGCGTGGTGAGTTGCGCCTGGGCCTGTCCACTTCGCTGACGGCTCAAGAGTGCACGGAAGATTTGCTTACTGTTATGGAGGTCTGCTGATGCATCCCGTTCTGAATCACCTCAAACGCACCGTATGTGCACTGTCCCTGCTCGGCCTGGCCTTCCAGGTGTCGGCGCAGACCAAAATCGACGACGCCTGGGTCCGTGCCACCGTGCCGACCCAGTCCGCCAGCGGCGCGTTCATGACCGTCACTGCCGACACCGACAGCAGGCTGCTCAGCGTTGCCTCGCCAGTGGCCAAGGACGTGCAGATTCATGAAATGAGCATGAAAAACGATGTGATGACCATGGGCCCGGTGAAATCGGTTGAGCTGCCAGCCGGCAAAGCCGTGAGCTTCGACCCGAACGGCTACCACGTGATGCTGATGGGCCTGACCGGTCAGTTGAAGGAAGGCGACAGCGTGCCGCTGACCCTGACCGTGGAAAACGCCAAGGGCGAGAAAGAAACCATCGAAGTCAAAGCACCGGTTCGCGCGCTGACCAACATGGGCGGCCACGATCACAGCAAGATGCATTGATCGCTGCCTGAAAAACTGTTCGCCCGACATAAAACGGGGCGGCCTGATCGATGATCGGGCCGCCCCGTTTTTTATTGGCCGGTAGAAGGCTTAAGCCCCTAAACCTGTGGGAGCGAGCCTGCTCGCGAAGGCATCAGGTCAGTCAAATCATCTGTGGCTGAAACTGCGCTTTCGCGAGCAGGCTCGCTCCCACATTAATTCTGGGTGATATCCAAGCCTCAACTCCCCGCACCACCATGCGCCTCTTCAAAGAAGTAATCCTTCCAGCTCGCTGCCTTGTTCTTCAACACACCCAGTTCCTGCAATTTCTCGGCATAGATGAAGGTACGTTGCGGTACGACGGTGAAGTCGATCTCCGGGTCTTTGACGATTTGCTCTACCAGTGCCAGCGGCAGTTTCGATTGTTCGACGCGGATGTAGGCTTGGGCGGCGGCGGGTTTGTCGGCCTTGATGATCTTCTCGGCTTCGGCCAGTGCGTCATAGAACGCCTTGTAGGTTTTCGGGTTTTCGTCGTGGAATTTTTCCGTGGTGTAGAGCACGTTGAACGTCGCCGGGCCGCCGAGGATGTCGTAGGAACTCAACACTTTGTGCACGTTCGGGTTTTGCAGCGCCTGGTATTGAAACGGTGGGCTGGAGAAATGCGAGTTGATTTCCGAGCCGCCGGCAATCAGCGCGGCGGTAGCGTCCGGGTGCGGCAGGCTGACTGAAATGTTGTCGAACTTCTTGAACTGCTCGTCTCCGAATTCCCTGGCGGTTTCAATCTGCAGGGTGCGCGACTGGAAACCCACGCCAGCGGCTGGCACGGCGATGCGGTCCTTGTCGCTGAAGTCCTTAAGGGTTTTGATGTTCGGGTTGTTGGTCAGCAGGTAATTGGGCATCGAGCCCAGCGCGGCGATGGCTTTGACGTTCTGTTTGCCCTTGGTGCGATCCCATACGGTGAGCATCGGCGGCACGCCGGCCGAGACGACGTCCAGCGCTCCGGTAAGCAGCGCCTCGTTCATCGCCGTGGCGCCGGAAATGCTGTTCCAGTCGACCTTGATCTCCAGGCCCTGGGCCTTGCCGTGTTTTTCGATCAGCTGTTGATCGCGCACGACGTCGAGAATCAGGTAACCGATGCCGAATTGCTGGGCGATGCTGATCTTGCCCTCGGCCTGGGCGAAGCTGCTGAACAGCGCACCCGCTGCCAGAGTAGCAGCCAACAGAGTCAGCGCAGAACGTTTGAACGGTGTGGCCATGACAACCTCGCAGCATGGGGATGGCTGAAAGGCCTGACTTTATAGCTATAAAAAATAGAAATTAAATACCTTTATCGCATATCTATAGCACTGAGCGACTCGACGCCTGGTGAGAATATTCATCAGTGGTGGAGAGGCCTACAACAGTCTGAAACAAAAAACTGCCCCTTCTGAAAACGGCTCTAAGGCTCGAAACCCCCATCCGCTGCGGGCGCCGGAAATTTCAGGGATCGCCAGCCGCAGGTTTAAAAAGCCGATCAGCCTTCCTGCTCTTGGTATCATCACCCACACTTTTTTGACCCTTTGATGACATGCAGGCCTTTTTGTGAGCGTTCTTTTCAACTGGCTGCGGCGGCCGAATGCCCGCCTCGTTTCCCTGATCGTTCTGGTATTGATGGTGCCGGTGTGCCTGCGTGTGGCCCTGGGCTGGTCGGCACCGCTGGGCTTTCTCTCGGACCTGGCCGTCGGCAGTCTGCTGATCGTGGCGCTGCATCGCCGCGCGTGGTGGCTGGCCTTGCCAGTGCTGGTGTTCTGGGCGCTGCTGGCGATCGCTACGGCAGAACTGGTCAGCGCCGTGGGTCGGCTGCCGACGCCTTCCGATATTCATTATCTGATCGATCCGCAGTTCGTCCAGAATTCCACCGGCGGCGGACTTGCGCACCCTGCCCTGACCATCTCTTTGTTGGGTGCGCTGGTTTTCTGGCTGGTGGCTCAGTTTGTTGGTCGCGGCCTGTCTCGCCCTGCTCTGCCTCGCTCTGTCTGGGCCGCGCCAATCGTGTTGTTCGCCGCACATTGGGGAGCGCAAAACCTGTGGCCGAATGACGGCGACGCCTGGCGCCTTTACAACCTGCCGCATCAATTGCTCGCCAGCGAAGTCGCCGACCTGCAGATCCAGGCCGAGGAATGGCTGGACGGCGACGTTGAAGAACCCACACCGGCGATGGCCGGGCTCACCGACGTTGACCTCAATGGCCAGAAGCTGCTGGCTGCGCCGGGTCAGGCGCGCAATGTGCTGATCATTGCCCTGGAAGGTATTCCCGGCGCCTACATCCGCGCCAACCGCGAAGCGATCGGCAGTCATTACCAGGAAGACCTGATGCCCAACCTCAGCCGCTGGGCCGAGCGCGGCATGAACACCCCGGATTACGTGCTGCACACCCACCAAACCATTCGTGGTCTGTACGCCATGCTGTGCGGTGACTACGACAAGCTCAACAACGGCACGCCCAAAGGCGTGGAAATGCTCACCCTCAACGAGCGCAATCAGGCCTGCCTGCCGGCGCAGCTGCGCGAACACGGCTTCAGCACTCATTACTTGCAGGGCGCGGGCCTGCGCTTCATGGCCAAAGACAAAATCATGCCGCACATCGGTTTCGATGCGACCCATGGCCTGGAATGGTTCAGCAACAGCAACTATCTGGAGTTCCCGTGGGGCAAGGATGACAAGGCGTTCTTCGAAGGTGCGCTGGATTATGTCGACCAACTGAAAAAACAGAAACAGCCGTGGATGCTCACGCTGCTGACAGTCGGTACCCACCAGCCCTACTCCGCACCGGACGATTATCTGCAGCGCTATGAAACACCGAAGCAGGCTGCCGTCGGTTATCTGGACGATGCGCTGGACCAGTTTTTATCAGGACTGGAACGCCAAGGTGTTCTAAAGGACACGCTGGTAGTCATCACCTCGGATGAATCCCATGGCATCGACGGCGTGCGTCTGGCCTCGTCATGGGGTTTCAATCTGACGCTGGCACCGGAACAGGCTCAGCTGCCGCGTCTGAATGCCGGGGTTTACGGCCACGTCGATCTGAGCACTTCGATTCTCGACTATTTCGACCTGCCGGTGCCGACTGCGCTGAGCGGGCGGTCATTGTTCCGCGACTACGATACCGGTCGCGAGATCATGTCCTTCACCAACGGCAAACTGCGCTACCACAACGGTCAGGGCATCTTCTCCGAGTGCGACCTGCCGCGCCGCTGCCGCTACTACCAAAGCGCCGGCTTCATCGCCGAAAGCGCCATCTACAAAGGCACCTACAGCGGCCATCCGGCCCGACAGATTGCCGCACGCGCCGATGCCCTGGACTTGTCGTTGCTGCGCACACCACTCAATCATCGCTACCAGTTCGGGAGCAACAACATCATCCCTCTGCAAGCGCAGATCAAGGATGACTGGGCCGACAACCTGATTGGCGCGCAATACCTGGAAATGCCCAAAGGCTCACACACCCGCGTACGCCTGACCGTGCGCTCGGTCGATCCGCAGCAGGCGGCGTACATTCAGCTCAAGGCCAAGGAATTCGAACAGGACGTGCAATTGGGCCTGCCGGCTGAAATGGTGGCGACGGCGGATCAGCCGCTGGAGATGGATTTCAGCTTTGAAAACCCGCAGCCGCGCAAAGCCTTCTCGTTTCATTTGCTGGGCTATGGCAATGGCGCGGTCGAGGTCTCGGACTTCAGCGTGATCACTGAACTGCCTGGGCAGGATGACATTCTTGATGACGTGCCCGAGGACGACACCGCGCAATCGAGTTGACGTCTTTATTTATAAAGGCTGCGCTCGCCTGTCACTTTGCCTTGGGGTATCGAGTGTAAGATCGAAATTGCCTGTCACTTTCCCGGCTTTTCCCAGATCCAGAGCAAAAGTGCCTGTTACGGTTTTGCGAAAATTGGCAAAGGTGACGATGAGTTCACCCTCAATAATGGGTTGGTCAAAATGATTGATCACAACCTTCCAATACCGTCCCATGGTTGGAAAAGTCACTGTGTGAGGCCCATCTCCCTCCAACGAATTCGGAACAGACAAATCCACCGTGTGTTTAAAATCGTCAGTTCCGATGATGATAAATTCCTTCTCGGTCTCTGCATAAACACATAACTTGCTCTCCAGAAATTTATCGTCATCGAGAAACGCGACAAAGCTACCGGTAGCATTTCGTTTGTTCATAAGGTCACTTGTTCTGTCCTGAGACATGTCGATATTCCCTTGAGGTAAAGGTGACGTTGCGTTGACTCCAACATATTGTGATTGCGTGGTATCAACCACTGTCAAAGCTGACAGTTTTTAAGATCGCTACGAAATAACGCCGCTTTTGCATCACGATATCGCGCTAGCAAAAGAGCCTGCCTATCGCCTGCCAAGACTGCGGCTATTAGCCGACTTGCCAACTCGGGTCTAGCCTTACCAGTCCGAAGTCGGCACGAGCCGGCCGCAGACCTGATAGGGATACGAACATGGCAAACGAATCGAAATGCCCGTTCAACCACGCCGCCGGCGGCGGTACGACGAACCGTGACTGGTGGCCGAATCAACTCAATCTGAAAATCCTCAGCCAGCATTCCCCCAAGTCCGATCCGCTGGGCCAGGACTTCGACTACGCCAAAGCCTTCAAAAGCCTCGACTTCCAGGCGCTGAAACAAGACATCAAAGCGCTGATGACTGATTCTCAGGACTGGTGGCCGGCCGACTTCGGCCATTACGGTCCGCTGTTCGTGCGCATGGCCTGGCACAGCGCCGGGACCTATCGCACCGCCGACGGCCGTGGGGGCGCCGGTTCCGGTCAGCAACGCTTTGCGCCGCTCAACAGTTGGCCGGACAACGTCAGCCTCGATAAGGCCCGCCGCTTGCTGTGGCCGATCAAGCAGAAATACGGACGCAACATTTCCTGGGCCGACCTGATCGTGCTCACCGGCAACGTCGCGCTGGAATCCATGGGCTTCAAGACCTTCGGTTTTTCCGGTGGCCGCGCCGATGTCTGGGAACCGGATGAAGATGTGTACTGGGGTTCGGAAACCGAGTGGCTCGGCGGCGACAACCGTTACGGCAAGAGCAATGGCCCGGTGCAGGAGCCCGGCGACGGCACGCTGGTGGCTGAGCCCGATTTGCATGGCCGCGAAGAAAGCCGCACCGATCAGGGCGAACGCAATCTGGAAAACCCCCTCGCTGCCGTACAGATGGGCCTGATCTACGTGAACCCGGAAGGTCCTGAGGGCAACCCGGATCCGGTGGCCTCGGCCAAGGATATCCGCGAAACCTTCGGCCGCATGGCCATGAACGATGAAGAAACCGTGGCGCTGATCGCCGGCGGCCATGCCTTCGGCAAGACCCACGGCGCCGGCCCTGCCGACAATGTCGGCCCAGAGCCGGAAGCGGCAGGTCTGGAGCAGCAAGGTCTGGGCTGGAAAAACGCCTTCGGCACCGGCAAAGGCGCCGACACCATTACCAGCGGTCTGGAAGTCACCTGGACTACCACGCCCACGCAATGGAGCAACAACTATCTGGAAAACCTGTTCGGCTTCGAGTGGGAGCTGACCAAAAGTCCGGCAGGCGCCAATCAGTGGCAACCGAAAAACGGCGCGGGTGCGGGCACTGTTCCCCACGCTCACGATCCGAGCAAGAAGCTCTCGCCGACCATGCTGACCTCCGACCTCGCGCTGCGCTTCGATCCTGCCTATGAACAGATCTCGCGGCGCTTCCTGGCCAATCCTGATCAACTCGCCGACGCGTTCGCCCGCGCCTGGTACAAGCTGATCCACCGGGACATGGGTCCGCTCTCTCGCTACCTCGGGCCGGAAATGCCGCAAGAGGAATTGCTCTGGCAAGACCCGCTGCCCGACGTAACGCATCCGCTGATCGATGACAGCGACGCCACTGCGCTGAAAAACAAGGTGCTGGCTTCAGGACTGTCGGTGTCACAACTGGTCTCGACCGCGTGGGCGGCGGCGTCGACCTTCCGCGGTTCAGACAAGCGCGGCGGTGCCAACGGCGGGCGCTTGCGTCTGGCCCCACAGAAGTTCTGGCAGGCCAACCAGCCCGAGCAACTGGACAAGGTGCTGAGCACACTGGAAGGCATTCAGAACGAGTTCAACAACGGCGCGGCCGGTGGCAAGAAAATCTCGCTGGCTGACTTGATCGTGCTGGCCGGCAATGCCGGGGTGGAGAAAGCCGCGCAAAACGCCGGGCATTCAGTGTCGGTGCCGTTCTCGCCGGGCCGCGTCGATGCTTCGCAGGAGCAGACCGATGTCGAATCGTTCGGCTTCCTCGAACCGATCGCCGATGGTTTCCGCAATTACAGCAAAGGCAAATACACGGTTGCGGCAGAAACCCTGCTGATCGACAAGGCGCAATTGCTTACCCTCACCGCACCGGAAATGACCGTGCTGGTGGGTGGTTTACGGGTATTGAACACCAACGTCGGCCAGACGCGACATGGCGTCTTCACCGATAAAACCGAAGCGCTGAGCAATGACTTCTTCACCCACCTGCTGGACATGGGCGTGGAGTGGACGCCGACCTCGCGGGATGCCGACGAGTTCGAGGGTCGCGAGCGCAAGACCGGGGCGGCGAAATGGACGGCGACTCGGGTGGATCTGGTGTTCGGCTCGAATGCGCAATTGCGCGCATTGGCCGAGGTGTATGCCAGCGCCGATGCCAAGACGCAGTTCGTCAACGATTTCGTCAAGGCATGGACGAAGGTGATGAATCTGGATCGGTTTGACCTGCGATAACCGAGCAAACGCAACGCCTCATGCAGGAGCTGCCGAAGGCTGCGATCTTTTGATCTTCAAAATCAAAAGATCGCAGCCTCGTTTCACTCGACAGCTCCTACCGGAGCAGGTTACGCCAGGCTCTTGCTCACCACTTCATACACATCACTGGACAGCGACCCGGACGCCAGGATCCGCTCCAGCTCGGCCTTCATCAGCGCCTGACGCGCGCTGTCGTATTTGCGCCAGCGGGTCAGCGGTGCCAGTTGGCGCGAGGCGATCTGTGGGTTGAAGCCGTTTAGTTCGATCACCAGGTCGGCAAGGAAGCGATAACCGGAACCGTCCGCCGCGTGGAAGTTGATCAGGTTCTGCCCGGCGAAGGCGCCGATCAGTGCCCGCACCTTGTTCGGGTTCTTGATGTTGAACGCCGGGTGCTGCATCAACGCCTTCACCCGCTCCAGCCCGCCCGGCAAGGTGCTGCCGGCTTGCACGCTGAACCACTGATCCATGACCAGCGGATTGTCCTTGAAGTGCTCCGCGAAGCTGGCCAAAGCCAGGGCGTTCTGCTCTTCGAACGGCGAGTTGACCAGCACGGCCAGCGCGGTCAGGCGCTCGGTCATGTTGTCGGCAGTTTCGAACTGCTCCAGGGCCGCTGCCAGTACTTCCGGCTTGCCGCTGAGCATCAGATACGACAGGGCGATGTTCTGCAAGGCGCGACGGGCGAAGTGCTCGGCCTCAGCCACGTACGGTGTCTTTTTCGACAAGTCGCGGTTGGCCTGATAACGCAGCCACAGCGCTTCGAACAAGCCTTCGGCGAGTTGCTTGCGGGCAAATTCGCGGGCGACATGAATCGCCTCGACGTCAGCCACTTCGCTGATCTCGGTGAGATAGGCCTCACCCGGCAGCGAGAGCATTTCGGCAACCATCGCCTGATCCAGCGACTCATCGGACAGCACCGTGCGCAGCGCCGACACCAGACGCGGATCGAGCTTCAGGCTCTCGCCCTTCTGCTGCTGAGCAATCAGTTCCTGAAGCACTTGCACCGACAATTGCTGACCGGCATCCCAGCGGTTGAAACCGTCGCTGTCGTGCTGCATCAGGAACATCAGTTGATCGCGGTTGTAAGGGAAGCTCAGTTTCACCGGTGCTGAAAAGCCGCGCAGCAGCGATGGCAGCGGCTGTTCGTCGATGTCGACGAACGTGAAGGTCTGCTCGGCCTCGGTCACCGAGATCACCCGAGTGGTGCCTTGTGCCGAGGTTTCGCCCGCCAGACGCAGGGCGATTTCGTTGCCCAGACTGTCGAGCAAGCCGAGCTCGACCGGAATTACGAATGGCAGTTTTTCTACTTTGTCCGGAGTCGGCGGGCAGCTCTGGCGGAAGGTCAGACTGTAGGTTTTTGCGGCAGCGTCGTAGGACTCGCTCACCGCCAGACGCGGCGTGCCGGCCTGACTGTACCAGCGCTTGAACTGACTGAGGTCGACGCCATTGGCGTCCTCCATGGCCTTGATGAAATCGTCACAGGTCACGGCCTGGCCGTCGTGGCGTTCGAAGTACAGATCGCTGCCCTTACGGAAGCCTTCGGCGCCCAGCAAGGTGTGGATCATGCCGACTACTTCCGAGCCCTTTTCGTACACGGTCAGGGTGTAGAAGTTGGAAATCTCGATGAAGCTGTCCGGGCGCACGGCGTGGGCCATCGGGCCGGCATCTTCGGCGAACTGGTGGGTGCGCAGATACGCCACGTCCTGAATACGCTTGACCGTCGCCGAGTTCATGTCCGAGGAAAAACCGGCATCGCGGAACACCGTGAAGCCTTCCTTGAGCGACAGCTGGAACCAGTCACGGCAGGTCACGCGGTTGCCCGACCAGTTGTGGAAATATTCGTGGGCGACAATCGCCTCGACCCGCTGGTGCGCGGCATCAGTCGCGGTTTCGGCGCGGGCCAGCACGGCGCTGGAGTTGAAGATGTTGAGGCCCTTGTTCTCCATCGCGCCCATGTTGAAATCGTTGACGGCGACGATCATGAAGATGTCCAGATCGTACTCGCGACCGTAGACCTCTTCGTCCCAGCGCATGGATTTCTTCAGGCTGTTCATCGCGTGCTGGCACTTGTCGATGTTTTCCGGCTCGACATAAATGCGCAGCGCGACGTTGCGCTGGCTCATGGTGGTGAAGGTGTCTTCGACGCACCACAAGTCACCGGCGACCAGCGCGAACAGGTACGCGGGTTTCTTGAACGGGTCCTCCCAGGTCGCCCAGTGCCGGCCGTCTTCGCCGGGGCCGGAAGCGATCGGGTTGCCGTTGGAGAGCAGCACCGGGTAGCTGTGCTGTTCGGCCACGACGGTGGTAGTGAACTTGCTCATCACGTCCGGACGGTCGAGGTAATAAGTGATCTTGCGAAAGCCCTCGGCCTCGCACTGGGTGCAGAACATCGTGCCGGACTTGTACAGGCCTTCCAGCGCGGTATTGGTTTCCGGGTGGATGCGCACGCTGGTGTCGAGGGTGAACGTTTCACTGGTCGGCTGCAGGGTCAGGTGACTGTCCGAGACTTGATAGTCAGCGGCACTCAGCTCCTGGTCCGCCAGCGTTACCGAGAGCAGTTCAAGTTGCTGGCCGTCGAGCACCAGCGGCGGCAGGCCGGCGCCACGCTCGGGGTTGCGGCGCATCACCAGTTGCGCGTGAACCAGGCTGTGGTCCTCGAACAACTCGAAGGTCAGGTGGGTTTCGTCGATCAGGTACTCGGGCGCCTGATAGTCCTTGAGGTAAATCATCTTCGGTTGTTCGGTGCGCATGCTGGAATCCTTATTGATGCACGGCGAGCTGGTAAGCCGTGTATTTACGAATGTTGATCACGCCGGTGTCGAAGATCAGGTACTGGCCCTTGATCCCCAGCAGCGTGCCTTCGGCAATCGGGTTCTTGTCCAGGTTGAAGCTGACGATTTTCGCCGGGTATTGCTCGACCGGGTAGCGGATTTCCAGCGGCTCGACATCGGCAATCGTCTGAATTGCCTGTAGGCCGAATCGCTCCTGCAAACCTTGCAGGCCTTCTGCGCAGCTTTCGAACAGTTGATCACGCACCTGCGCCAGATCCACCGCCGCCGCATCGCCCTTGAGCAGTGCGCGCCAGTTGGTCTTGTCCGCCACCTGACTGCGGAACAGGTCTTCGACAAACCCCGATTGCTGGCGCGTGGATACGCGCATGATCGGCAGCGCCTGACTCGCGCCCTGATCGAGCCAGCGGGTCGGCAACTGCGTGGCACGGGTGATGCCGACCTTGATCCCCGACGAGTTGGCCAGATAAACCACATGATCGGTCATGCAGAACTGCTGACCCCACACGGGATCGCGGCAGGTGCCGGCGTCGAAATGGCAGCGCTCCGGGCTCATGATGCACAGATCGCATTGCGCCAGTTTGGTCATGCACGGGTAGCAATAACCCTGACTGAAACTGGTTTTTGTCCTGCGCCCGCAATGGGTGCAATGGATTACTCCCAAGAACTCCAAACGCAGCGTGCTGCCGATCAACGGGTTGACCGGCACCTCGACGTCATCCAGACGAAACGCGTACTGCACGTTCGACCCGTCCAGACGCGCCGACATTTTGCTGATTGCACCGCGGCCAATCTCGATCAATGGATGGCATCCGACTTGAACAGGATGTTCGGCACTTCGATCGACTTCGACGCACACTCTTGCGGGCCCATGTAACCGGTGCGCTGGTCTTCCGGCAGGTTCTGGATTTCCCAGGCAATCATTGCCTGCAACGACAGCTCGCGCTGCTCGGCGGTGAGTTTGTTGCCGTCGGACCATTTGCCGATTTCCACGGCCAGTTTCAGGCTTTCGTAGATGTCCGGGGTGATGTTGTTGATCATGTCGTTGAAAGAGGACATCAGGGTCTCCGCGCTCTTTACTGAAACAAAAAATTTTAGACGGCCAGTTTACGGCGGTTATACAAACCGCCCAACAAACCGGTGAAGCATCCGATGAGTAACCCGCTCAGGTGCGCGGCGTTGGCGATCTGGCCGAAACCGATCAGCGAGATCAGCCCGGACATGCACACCACCAGCCACACCAGCATCATCACCAGTACCCCGCGCGGCAGGCGATAGGCCGGGTTCGGCGCCAGCAGCTGGAAGATCCAGCAATGTCCGAGCAAGCCGTAAAGCACGCCGGACAGACCGCCGAACAGGCTCGGGCCGCTCCAGACGAACTGCGCGTAGTTGGACACCAGACTGAACAGCAGCGTCAGGCCGATCAGGTTGATGCTGCCCTGGCGCGACTCGATGCGCCGCCCCAGCTCCCAGTACCACATGCCGTTCATGGCCAGATGGAGAATGCCGAAGTGGATCAGCATCGGCGTGACCAGCCGCCACCACTGCCCTGCCGCCAGACTGTCGGCCAGCGGCGTGAAATGGATGTACTCGCCGATCACGCGGAAATCGAGGAAGGTCAGCCAGCGCAGCGTTTCCAGGTTTTCGCCGAGAAAGGTCAAGCCACCGACGATCAGGCTCAACAGCATAATGAACCCGGTGGCTTTGGCGTGTTTCAGCTGTTCGGCGAAGCCTGGTCGTTTGAAGGTCTGGCCTGCGGGAATGTCGAGTTGCTGATCCGGATCGCCGGCCGGGAAGCGCTCGTACAGCGAACGCACGTCCTCGCTGATTTCCTCCGGCGCCCACAACACCTGCTCGCCCGCCTCTTCACTGACCCGATGGGGCACTTGCATGCGTTGCAGCAGTTTGACGAAACCGCTCAAATCCACCGCCAACGGCAGGCGCAATACCGCTATCGCACTCATTGCAGCACCTCCGGCCGCTCGACATCGACCCAGACGAATTTTTGCGGATCCAGACGCGTTTCCTGATCCAGACGATAGGCCACCAGTTTGCCGTAGAGCACCGCACTGTAATCCAGGCACGCGAGGTTCGGGCGGATCGGCGCCGGTTTGCCGCTGCGCCAGTAGTGGCCGACGAACAGCAACGGCTCGTCGACGCCATAGCGCAGCAAAGAATTCTTTTCGCTTGAAGTCAGCGGCGTCTGCGCGACAGGTTCCGGCAATGCATCGGGCTGGAAGACGATGTCGCCGTAGGTTTTCGGGTCGTCTTCCCAGAACTTGGTGCGGAAGAACGAACGCACCAGACCGTCGCCGCTGGTCATGGTCAAGCCGCCCGGCAGCCGCATGTCAGTGCCGCGCAGCAAGCGGTCGAACACGGTGCAGGCGAAGCTGCCCGGAACGGCCGAGGCCTGGAGGAAGTGCTCATCGACGCAGCCATTGGGGAACAACGCCCGCAACGGCTCGATAAGCCCGGCATCCCAGCACGCATGCACCACGCGAAAACGACCGGCATCGACGAACAGCGGCAGCTCGTAGAACCATTGCTGGAAGTCATGCCAGTCGCCGGGATGGTCTTCAAATTGAGTCAGGGTTTCCTGCAACAGCCGTGCATGGCGTTTGGTGTGTTCGCGCACGAACTGCTTGCCGCTGCCTGGTGGCGCCGGAGTTACCCAGCCGAGCGCGTTGAATTCATGGTTGCCCATGATGCACAGCGCCTGCCCCGCCTCGACCATGTCATGGACGATGTGCAGCGCCTCGCGAATGCGCGGGCCACGGTCGATGATGTCGCCGACGAACACTGCCATGCGTGACGGATGGCGCCAGACCCCGCCCTGCTTGTGATAACCGAGACGGTCCAGCAAGTGTTCGAGGGTCAGAGCGCATCCGTGCACGTCACCGATCAGGTCGTAACTGCGCGCGGGATCGAGCATCAGTCGCCTCCGCCTCCCAACTTGCTGCCCCAGCCAAGCTTGGTGCGGCACACCTCGTAGTAATTGTGATCGAGCGGATGAATCAGGCGCAGCTTCTGCGCTTTCTTGCTCACGGTGATGGTGTCGCCCGGTGCGCAGGTGAAGTGGTTCTGGCCGTCGCAGGAAACCTGCGGGTAGATCTGCATATCTTTGGACACGACGATTTTCAGCTCACTGTTGCCATCGACCACGATCGGCCGTCCCGACAAGGTATGGGGGTACATCGGCACAATCACAATAGCGTCGAGCTTGGGATGCATGATCGGCCCGCCGGCAGACAAGGCGTAGGCAGTGGAGCCGGTGGGCGTGGCGACGATCAGGCCGTCGGCCTTCTGACTGCAGACGAACTGGCCGTCGATGTACAGCTCGAATTCGATCATCCGCGTCGATTTGCCCGGGTGCAGCACCACGTCGTTGAGCGCATCGCCCTGGCCGATGGCCTCGCCATGGCGACGCACTTCGGCTTGCAGCAGGAAGCGGTTTTCCACCAGATAGTGGCCGTCGAGCACTTCGGCGACCTTGATTTCCAGCTCGTCGGGGCGAATATCGGTGAGGAAGCCGAGGCTGCCACGGTTGATGCCCAGCACCGGAATATTATGTCTGGCCAGCGCCCGCGCGGCGCCGAGCAGGCTGCCGTCACCGCCGACGACGATGACCATGTCGCAGACTTCGCCAAGCATCTTGCGCGACGAGGTTTGCAGGCCGTGGCCGGGCAGGACTTCAGCGATGGTGTCTTCGAGGATCACATGCAGGTGACGGTCGAGCAGAAAGCGTTTCAGTCGGCGGACGGTATCCAGCACCTGGGAACTGCCCAGGCGACCGATGATGCCGATATTACGAAATTGCTCCATGGGACCTCTGCGGACAATCGAAAACGCGAAAACCCGATTATGGGCGAAAGCGCCAGATAGACAAAATCCTTTCAGCCTCAAGGGCGGGCTCAGGTTTAAGGCTATGCTCGCAAGATGATCCTCTTTCCCGACCTGTTGCAGTTGCCTCATCAATTACGCCATCCCGAAGTGCGGGACCTGGCGTGGGTCATCCTCGCGCCGCCGATGCTCGCCGCCACGCCGTGGCCACAGCGCCATCCGCTGGCTGGCAGCGACTGGGTGCACGACCCGCAGCGTCTCGAACACTGGCTGCGCGAGCTCGACCGCGACAGTTACGGCCTGCTGCAATGGCTGGCGCAGGCGCGCACCCGGCGTCTGGGTCTGTATTACGAGCGTCTGTGGCAGTTCGCCGTGGAGCATGCGCCGGGCATCGAACTGATCGCCGCCAACCTGCCGATCCGCCGCGCCGGGCACACCCTCGGCGAACTCGACATGCTCCTGCGTGACCGCGACGGCGTGCATCATCTGGAACTGGCAATCAAGCTCTACCTTGGCCCGCAGGCAGGCGATGGCCGCGATCCGGCGCAGTGGCTGGGACCGGGTTGTCATGATCGGCTGGATCGCAAACTGGCGCATCTGGCCGAACATCAATTGCCGATCTCGGCGCGCCCGGAAAGCCGCGAAGTGCTCGCAGCGCTGGATATCGAGACGTTCAGTGCGCAATTGTGGCTGGGCGGTTATCTGCTGTATCCGTGGCCCGGGCAAGCGGATTCACCGCACGGCGCGCATCCGCAACATCTGCGTGGCAGTTGGCTGCATCAGAAGGACTGGCCGGCGTTTGTCGCGCAGCGGCCGCCCGGGCGCTGGCAACCCCTGCCCCGCCACGCCTGGCTCGCGCCGGCGCATTACCCGGCGGAGCAGGTCTGGGCGGATGAGGATTTGCGTTTGTGGCTGGAAGACCTGCCAGCACTGGCCCCGGCGCAGCTGATGGTGCGCCTGAGCGAGAATGCCCGAGGCGAATGGGAAGAGGCTGAGCGGCTGTTTCTGGTGGCGGATCTTTGGCCGAATGTGCCCGGCCAAGCCTGAGATTTGTGGTGCCTGACCCAATTCGCGAGCAGGCTCGCTCCCACAGAGAATGCATTTCAAATGTGGAATGCGATCCCTATGGGAGCGAGCCTGCTCGCAAAAAGAGCAACGCGGTCTATATGCACAACCGCACCGCCAGTGCCGCCAACGTCACCAGCAACACCGGCACGGTCAGCACAATCCCGACGCGGAAGTAATAACCCCAGCCAATGTGGATGCCCTTGCGCTCCAGCACATGCAGCCACAACAACGTCGCCAGACTGCCAATCGGGGTAATCTTCGGCCCCAGGTCGCTGCCGATCACGTTGGCGTAGATCATTGCTTCCTTGATCACCCCGCTGGCCTGACTGGCATCAATCGACAGCAAGCCGATCAACACCGTCGGCAAGTTGTTCATGATCGACGACAGCAGCGCCGTCAGCACCCCGGTGCCCATGGCCGCGCCCCATACACCGTGCTCAGCGAACACGTCCAGCCAACCAGCGAGATAACTGGTGAGCCCGGCATTGCGCAGGCCATACACCACCAGGTACATGCCCAGCGAGAAAATCACGATCTGCCACGGCGCTTCTTTCATCACCTTGCGCGTGGAGATCTTGTGGCCCCGCGCGGCAATGCCCAGCAGCAACGCGGCGCACACGGCGGAAATGGCGCTGATCGGAATGCCCAGCGGTTCAAGTGCGAAGCAGCCGATCAAGAGGATCACCAACACCGCCCAACCAGCATAGAACGTGGCCTTGTCGTGGATTGCGGTTTGCGGATTTTCCAATTGTTCCGGGTCGTAAGCCGCTGGAATATCGCGGCGAAAGAACCACAGCAACATGCCCAACGTCGCCGCAACGCTGACGAAATTGACCGGCACCATCACTGCGGCGTAGCGATTGAAGCCGATGTGGAAGAAGTCCGCCGAAACGATGTTGACCAAGTTCGACACCACCAGCGGCAGGCTCGCCGTGTCGGCAATGAACCCGGCGCCCATGACGAAGGCCAGCGTCGCCGCCGGGGAGAATCGCAGCGCCAGCAGCATTGAGATCACGATGGGCGTGAGAATCAGCGCCGCGCCGTCATTGGCGAACAGCGCCGAGACCAGCGCACCGAGCAGCACCATGAAGGCAAACAGCTTGCGCCCACTGCCCCGGCCCCAGCGCGCCACATGCAGCGCTGCCCAATTGAAGAAGCCAGCCTCGTCGAGCAACAGGCTGATGATGATCAGCGCCACGAAGGTGCCGGTTGCGTTCCAGATGATCTGCCAGACCAGCGGGATATCCGTGAGGTGCACAACGCCAAAAATCAACGCCAGCACGGCGCCCAACGTTGCACTCCAGCCGACGCCGAGACCTTTGGGTTGCCAGATGACGAGGGTGATGGTCAGCAGGAAAATCAGTGACGCAGCGAGCATTCGCAGGAGCCTTCAAATATCGAAAATGGAATGAAAATCAAAATGTGGGAGCGGGCTTGCTCGCGAATGCGCTGTGTCAGACAGCAATTTTTTGTCTGACACAGTGCATTCGCGAGCAAGCCCGCTCCCACATTTGTTTGGTGTATGCGGTTATTTCTTGTGTTGCTCGACGAACTGGCCGTACGCATCGATGAATTTCTGCAGGAACGGCTTCACCGAATCGCTCAGCTTGCCCGCTTCATCAAACGCGTTGCCCGCACCGCCCAGATACGCTTCCGGCTGTTGCAGGCAGTGAATATCGAGGAAAACAAAAGTCTGGCGCAGGTGCTGGTTGGCGCCGAAGCCGCCGATGGCGCCTGGCGATACGCTGATCACCGCGCCAGGCTTGCCACTCCACGCGCTCTGGCCATAAGGGCGCGAGCCGACGTCGATGGCGTTCTTCAACGGCGCCGGGATCGAACGGTTGTACTCAGGGGTTACAAACAGCACCGCGTCGGATGACGCCACTTTCTGACGGAAAGTGCTGTAGGCTGCGGGCGGAGAATCGCCGTCGATGTCTTCGTTGTACAGCGGCAGTTCACCGATTTCGACAATCTCGAGCTTGAGATTGGCCGGTGCCAGTTCGGCGAGGGCCAGTGCGACTTTGCGATTGATCGATGCTTTGCGCAGGCTACCGACCACTACGGCGACGTTGTAGACATTGCTCATGGAAGACTCTCGATGGTCCGTGGGAAGAGTCGCTAGTTATAGATGATCCAGTGACGCTTTCACCAGTGGTCAATGGTTTTTCCTGCGTGAGGAATATTTTTTTCCTGTAAGAAAACTTACCGAGCTTGGTGACGGTCTACAAAGCCGCAAATCAAGCGTTTTATCTCCAGAGGTTTTAAGCAGATGGCAGCAGTACTCGTCGGTCAGTTTCATGCAAGAGATGCGGAAGGCCGCGTTTATTCCGTGCATGAATTCCAGGAATCGAACCCGTCTGCAGACGGTTTCACCGGCTCGGAGCCCGTCACCACCTACAAATTGGCTATCGGCGACCGTATCAACAAGGTCAGCGACAGCGAGTACCTGCTGGTTCAGTCGGGCATAACCCTGATCCGTGAACCTGAGCCAATCGTTGCTCAATAACCCTGTGTTATGAGCAGAAGTCTTGTGTGCAGACTTGGGGTAGGATTCAGCCTCTGACCCCACTGCTGAACATGGACTTCACGCATGCGTTTACGCCACATCGAAGTGATTCAGGCGCTCTTGCAGACCGGTCACCTGGGCACCGCCGCCGAATGGCTGCAATTGCCGGTGACCGAGGTCGAAGAGCGTTTGCGCGAAGCCGAGAGTCAGCTGGGGTTCATGCTGTTTGCCAGCGTTCGCGGGCGCCTGCAATCGACCCCCGAAGCGCGCGCCCTGCAGGTGGAAATCGCGCATGTCTATGAGGCGCTGGAGCCGGTGCAGCGGCTGGCCAGCAGCCTCAAGCAATACCTCGCCCCACCCTTGCGCATCATCGGCACCCCGCCGCTGGCCCAACAATTACTGCCACAAAGTCTTGCGACCCTGCGCCGACGCTTGCCCGACGCACCTTGCAGCCTGCTCAGCGCGCCGACTCGCGACATCGTCCGCAGCCTGCTACTACGCGAAAGCGATCTGGGCCTGAGCCTGCACGATCCCGAACATCCCGATATCCACTGCCAACCGCTGGCCCAAGGCAAGCTGCAATTGCTCGCCCCGCACGGCTGGCTGCAACCCAAGCAGAAATACATATCCCTGGCAGATCTGGCGGGTCAGGCCATGGTCGGTCTCGAAGGTCAGGATCCGCTCAGCCCGGCGCTGGAAAACAAGCTCCAGGCCTTGCACCCGGCGCCAAGCATTCAGACCCGCGTGCAGACCCATCAGATGATGCGCAGCATGGTCGAGGCCGGCGAAGGTCTGGCCATCGTCGACCCCTTCACCGCTCTGGGCGCCCGCGCCGGTGGCCTGGACGTCTGCCCCCTGTCACCGGCGGTGCCGATTTGCCTCTATGCCCTGACGTTCAAACATACCGCGCCGTCGGCGGCGATTCAGGCACTGCTGGCCATCGTCACGGAACAAGCCGAGGCGATGTTGTCGAGCTGAGTGGTTTTTCCAGCGGATTGTCGAACAGGCGATACCAGAACAAGGCGACTTCGGCGGTGTGCGCATCAATGCCGCGATAGCGCAACTGGTCGATGCCGCCGATCACATAACCACAACGCTCATACAGACGACAGGCGCCGAGGTTGTTGTTCTGGGTTTCGAGCATGATGCCCGGCAGCTTCTTCTTGCGACTCCAGAACTGCGCCACATCAAGCAACGCCTTGGCCACGCCATGGCGCCGGGCCGGGGCATGCACGGCCAATTCATCGATGTGGGCAAAACCGTTCCAGTTGGTACTGATCACCAGATGGCCGACCGGCTCGTCGTCCAGATACGCCATGAAAATCGCACTGTCGGGCGCGTTGTGAAAGGCGCTGAACTCTTCCGGATCGATGCCGTAGCACTTGCGGTACGGCACGATTGGCGTCACCGGCCACTGCTCGACCGGTTTGCCGATCGCGGCAGCACCATAGGCGGTGACCTCGAAACTGAAGTCACTGCCCCAGATATACGGCGCGAAACCTTCATCGGCGACGCGCACCGACAACCCTGGGTATTTCGGATTCATGACCGGTTGCATACTGGGAAAAGTCCTCATTCCTTGACGCAGCCGACAGTGTCGACCTTGCTGTCGCGATGGATGATTGCCAGCGCAAATTTCAACTCTTTGTACATGAGGCTCAGTGTCCTGAGGCGGCAGATTTGCACCTGACCAGTGCACTCAGGGTAGAGGGTTGCGACGAATGTGGCGAGAGTGGCAACTTGGCTCCATGTCGCCAAACGCAAAAAATCGCTGCCTTGCCGGTCCCTACTATGGAATGCAATCCCCGTAGGAGCTGCCGAAGGCTGCGATCTTTTGATCTTTGATCTTCAGGTTTTCAGGCCTGCGCATCAGCCTCGGCAATCTGCGTCCACAACGCCGGCGCCCCCGCTGATTTGGCGATGATCTCCAGCCGCACCAGATGCGCCGCCAGTTCTTCTTCGGTCGCACGGATGATGCGCGCTGGCTGGCGATCGACCGGCAGACGACGGATCTCCGTGGCCGAGTTGTCCGCGCCCTCGCCCGTACCATTGCCGTCGGAGGCGTTGCCGGCCAGCGACAGGCTGGTCTGGCCGCCGGTCATGGTCAGGTAGACGTCGGCGAGAATCTCCGAGTCGAGCAAGGCGCCGTGCAGTTCACGGCCGGAGTTGTCGACCCCATAGCGTTTGCACAACGCGTCGAGGCTGTTGCGCTGGCCCGGGTGACGTTCCCGGGCCATCATCAGGGTGTCGAGGATCGTGCAATGCTGGGTGATGTCAGCGCGATCGTGCTGGCCCATCAAGGCGAATTCGTTGTTGATGAAGCCAACGTCGAACGCCGCGTTGTGGATGATCAGCTGTGCGCCCTGGATGAACTCGAAGAACTCGTCGGCGACTTCGGCAAAGCGCGGCTTGCCGACGAGGAATTCGTTGGTGATGCCGTGCACACCGATCGCACCCTCGTCGCTCTCGCGATCCGGTTGCAGATACACGTGGAAATGCCGGCCGGTCAAGCGCCGACCGATCAGTTCGACGCAACCGATTTCAATGATCCGGTGACCATCGGTCACCGGCATGCCGGTGGTTTCGGTATCGAGTACAACGGATCTGGTGGCCATCAGTGCTCAGCTCTCAACGGGTCAATCGTGCAAAAGCGCGGATGTTAACACGCTGGACTCGAACCCTGTAGGAGCTGCCGAAGGCTGCGATCTTTTGATTTTTCCTACAACAAGATCAAAAGATCCCAGCCTTCGGCAGCTCTTACAGGGGAATGCATTCCAATGTGGGAGCGAGCCTGCTCGCGAATGGCAGCGCCACGGTTCATAAGCGAAATCAGCTCTGCTTGTAACCGCGAACCTCATCCACCCCACGGTTAGCCAACTGGTCAGCCCGCTCGTTACCGTGATGGCCAATGTGTCCGCGCACCCATTTCCAGGTGACTTTGTGGCGGTTGACCTGCTCGTCCAGCTCTTTCCACAGATCGGCATTCTTCACCGGCTCTTTCGCAGCAGTCTTCCAGCCGCGCTTCTTCCAGTTGGCCATCCACTCGTTGATGCCTTTCATCACGTATTGCGAGTCGGTGACCAGCAGCACTTCGCAGGGACGCTTGAGTGCTTCGAGGCCACGAATCGCGCCGAGCAGTTCCATGCGGTTGTTGGTGGTATTGGCCTCGCCGCCCCACAGTTCCTTTTCGACGCCCTTGCACACCAGCAGCGCGCCCCAGCCACCAGGGCCGGGGTTGCCCTTGCAGGCGCCATCGGTGAACAGTTCCACGGTGTCGACGCTTTCCACACTTTCGCTCATGCCAGTCTTTCCAGAAAAATGCCTGTCCTGCCAATCACGGATCGACAGTGACCGTGGCCGGGACAAGCCCGGCCACAAATAAAGAGGGTTTATGGTTCGATGCGGCGGCGGTTGACCTTGGCCATCGGCAGCGGAATCAGCTTGCCCATCGGCTCGCGGCGCTCCTGGCGCAAGGGCCTGAGCCCCACCACGATCTTGCGCGCCACCAGTAAATAGAAGCCACCGCCGGACAGCTGCCAGTCCCCGGCCTTGCGTTCCCAGCCGGCCAGACGGTGCTGCCACTTGGGCGACGCGAGCGGCGGACGATAGCACCCGAAGCGGCGTTTCTCCAGCGCGAAGCCCAGCAGATTGAGCCAGTCGGCGACCCGCGAGGGCGAGATGCAGCGCGCCTTGCGCAGGGCATCATTGGCGAAGAAATGCCGCAGCCCCCAAGTGCTCCAGGGGTTGATGCCGATGATCAGCAGGTGCCCGCCGGGGCGCACGCTGCTCGCAGCTTCACGCAGCAAACCGTGGGGCGACAGGCAGAAATCCAGGCCATGCTGCATCACCACTACGTCGGCGGCGTGCTCGCTCAACGGCCACGCCTGCTCTTCGCAGACGATCTCGACCCCGGGCAACGGCGCGCCGAGACGCACGTTGCGCTGCACTTGAGGCGCGGCCGGTGGGGTTTCGGCGGACGGCCCGTAATGCACCAGATAACCGCCGAAGAACCGGCCGAGCTCGTCGTCGAGCATGCGCCGCTCTTCATCCAGCAGAAATTGCCCGAGCGGCCCCGACAGCCATTCGCGGGCGGCGCTGATCAATGCCAGCCAGTCGGGATCGGCCTGAGCGAACGCTTTATCGGTCATGTCATTCTCCAACGCGCCAGGAACTACTAAGATGCGCCAATGTTTTCCGCTTGGCGAATTCCGACGATGATACAGATCAGTGCCCTGCCCGCGTTCACCGACAACTACATCTGGTTGTTACAGGATCACCAGACCCAGCGCTGCGCGGTGGTCGATCCGGGCGACGCCGCCCCGGTGCAGGCGTGGCTTGACGCGCATCCGGGCTGGGTGCTCAGCGACATTCTGATCACCCACCATCACCACGACCACGTCGGCGGTGTCGAGCTTCTGAAAGCCGCGACTGGCGCCAAGGTCTACGGGCCGGCCAGCGAACGCATTCCAGCGCGCGACGTAGCGCTCAAGGACAACGACACCGTCAGCGTGCTCGGCTGGGACTTCGACGTCTATGCGGTGCCCGGTCACACTTTGGGACACATTGCTTATTACCACCATGGCCTGCTGTTCTGCGGCGATACCCTGTTCGCCGCCGGTTGCGGCCGGCTGTTCGAAGGCACGCCCGAGCAGATGCATCACTCGCTCAGCCGGCTCGCGGCCCTGCCGGAAGATACGCTGGTCTACTGCACCCATGAATACACCTTGAGCAATCTGAAGTTTGCCGCCGCCGTCGAGCCGCGCAATCCGGACGTCGCCGCTCGTCTGGAAAAGGTCACTGAGCAACGGCAGAACGGCGTGATGACCCTGCCGTCGACTCTGGCCCTGGAAAAGCTCACCAATCCGTTTTTACGCACTTCTGAAACATTGGTTACACAAAAAGTGGACGAACGGGAAGGCGCTCAAAACCGGGCGCCGAGTGAGGTTTTTGCGGCTCTGCGGGCATGGAAAGACACGTTCTGACGACCGCGTCGGCGGGGGCATAAATTCTCAATGGTTGACCGCAGGGGGTGCGCTTTCTAGAATCGCCCGACATTTTTGCCCGGAACTTACTTCCAGCCAATGTCGTCATCCATACGTAAGTCCGTCAATTCAGATGCTTTGACCCGCCTGGCGCAAGCCATCGCGGTGGCTGTGTCCGCCACGCTGGCGGGCTGTTCCAGTCACGCTCCGCAGACTGAAGCGACGCACACGCCGAACATTGCTGCGCGAGCCAAGCAGAAGCCGATCTGGCTGACCGAGAAGCCCACTCCCGTAGCGCCCCAGGACATCTGGGAACGCATGCGCCAGGGCTTCCAGTTGCAGGAAGGCCTTGGCGTCAATCCGCGCATCGAGCAACAACGGCTGTGGTTCGCCAGTAACCCCTCTTTCCTCGAGAATGCCGGCGAACGCGGCAGTCTCTACATTCATTACATTGTCGAACGCCTCGAAGAGCGCAACATGCCGCTGGAACTGGCCCTGCTGCCAGTCATCGAGAGCGCGTACAACCCGATGGCCTATTCCCGCGCCGATGCGGTGGGCCTGTGGCAATTCATTCCGTCCACCGGGCGTTACTTCAACCTGCGCCAGACGCGTTTCTACGATGGTCGTCGCGACATCACCGCCTCGACCACCGCTGCGATGGATTACCTGACTCGCCTGCACGACATGTTCAACGGTGACTGGCTGCTGGCTCTGGCCGCCTACAACGCCGGTGAAGGCACGGTCAGCCGGGCGATCGAGCGCAACGAAAAGCTCGGCCTGCCCACCGACTACTGGAACCTGCCGCTGCCGGCGGAAACCCAGGCCTATGTGCCGAAATTGCTGGCACTGTCGCAAGTGGTACTGGCGCCGGAAGCCTACGGCGTCAACCTCAACCCGATCGCCAACGAACCGTACTTCCAGGTCGTCGAAATCAACCAGCGCATGGACCTGTCCAAGGTCGCTGCGGTGGCCAACATCGATGAAGACGAACTGTTCCAGCTCAACCCGGCGTTCAAACAGCGCACCACCATCGACGGCCCGCAGCATTTGCTGGTGCCGACGTCCAAGGCGCAACTGCTGACCGCCAGTCTGCAGACCATGCGCCCGGACGAACTGATCAGCCCGCGCTCGCTGAAACCGGTGTTCGAAGGCGCCGATCCGTCTGAAGTGGCGCAGCTCAAACGCGCCTATCGGGTCAAGCGTGGCGACAACCTTGGCTCCATCGCCAAGGCCAACAAGGTTGAAGTCAAGGATCTGCAGCGCTGGAACAAGCTGACCGGCAAGAATCTCAAGGTCGGCCAGACTCTGGTCATGCAGGACAACACCAAGCGTGCCCCGGCGCGCAAGTCCGGCCGGGTCAACACCGTGGTCGCGGCGAATAGCAAGACCAAAGGCAAGGACGAGAGCAAGCAGCAGACCCAGTACAAGGTCAAGCGCGGCGACACCTTGTACGTGGTGGCCAAGCGGTTCAACGTCGAGATGCAACATCTCAAGCGTTGGAATCCCGGTGCGGGCAAGGCGTTGAAGCCGGGGCAGATGCTCACGGTTTACCAGCCACATTGATTGAGGGAGCCTCTGAGAATTCAGGGGCTTTTTCTTTTGTGGGAGCGGGCTTGCTCGCGAATGCGGTGTATCAGTCACCTGTATATGCAACCGACCGACCGCATTCGCGAGCAAGCCTGCTCCCACCAAAAGCAAATGCAATCGAAAGCGATTAACACGGCATTAACCCGCATCTTTTTCCTGTCCAGACAAGCTGTTACTGTACGGCCCACAAAGCCCAAGCCGCTGGATCGGATCTGACTTGAAGCGTGCCCTCTCCCTGCTCCTGATCAGCCTGGCCTTGAGCTCACCCGCAAGCGCGACGATTACCGAAAGTCATGGTTATGCGCAGTTCGGCACGCTCAAGTACCCGGCCAGATTTACCCACTTCGACTGGGTTAACCCGCAAGCGCCCAAGGGCGGTACGTTGCGGGTGATGGCGTTTGGCACCTTCGATACGGTCAACCCGTATACCTTCAAGGGCACCAGCCCGGTCACCACCGCCAATTTCCTCCAGTACGGCATCAACGAGCTCAACGAGCCGCTGATGGTCGGCACCGGGCAATACTCGCCCTCCGGCGACGAGCCAGCGTCGAGTTACGGTTTGATCGCGCAATCGGTCGAGTACAGCGAAGATCGCAGCTGGGTGGTGTTCAATTTGCGTCCTGAAGCACGGTTCCACGACGGCGTGCCGATCACCGCCTACGACGTAGCGTTCTCCTATCGAACGCTGCTCAAGGACGGTCATCCGCTGTATCGCACTGCCCTGCAGGAAGTGCTGCGGGTCGACATCCTCAACAAACAGCGCATCCGTTTCGTGTTCAAGCGCTCGGGCAACCCGCTGCTGATCCTGCGCCTGGGCGAGCTCCCGGTACTGCCTCAGCATTACTGGAAAGACCGCGACTTCAAGGCCACCACCTTCGAGCCGCCGCTGGGCAGCGGGCCGTACCGCATCACTTCAGTCACGCCGGGGCGGCAGCTGATTTTCGAGCGGGTCAAGGATTACTGGGGCAAGGACCTGCCGGTCAATCGCGGCAAGTACAATTTCGATCGCATGGAAGTCGAGTTCTACCGCGACAGCGATGTGGCCTTCGAAGCGTTCAAGGCCGGTGAGTTCGACATCTACATCGAGCATCAGGCGAAGAACTGGGTCAACGGCTACAACTTCCCTGCCGTACGTCGTGGCGATGTCATCAAAACGCAGATCCCGCATCAGATCCCGACCCAGACGCAGGGCCTGTTCATGAACACCCGCCGCGCGACGTTCTCGGACGTCAAGACTCGCGAGGCGCTGGGCCTGATGTTCGACTTCGAGTGGACCAACCGCGCGTTGTTCAGCGATGCATATCAACGCACCACCAGTTACTACCCCAACAGCGAATTCACCGCCTCGGGCCTGCCGGTCGGGCATGAATGGCTGATGCTCAAGCCGTACAAGGATCAGCTCCCGGCCAGGCTGTTCACCGAGCCGTTCACCCTGCCGAAAACCGACGGCCGTGGCATCCCGCGCGAGACCATGCGCAAGGCCGTCGCCCTGCTCGCCGAAGCCGGCTGGAAACTCCACGGCCAGCGCTTGCAGAACGCTGACGGCCAACCGCTGCGCTTCGAACTGCTGCTGGTCAATCCGAGCCTGGAGCGCCTCTATCAGCCGTACATCGAGAACCTCAACAGCATCGGCATCGACGCGCGCCTGCGTACCGTCGATCGCGCCCAGTACAAACAGCGCCTCGACCAATTCGATTTCGACATGATCTCGATGACCCTCGGCCAGACCTTAAGCCCGGGCCTCGAGCAGTGGCAGTACTTCCATTCCAGCCAGGTGAACGTCAAGGGCAGCAAGAATTACGCGGGCATCACCAATCCGGTGGTCGATCACCTGCTCGAACAACTGCTCGCCGCGCGCACCCGCGACGAGCAGGTCGCCGCCGGCAAGGCGCTCGACCGCGTGCTGCTCTGGCAGCACTACAGCATTCCCAACTGGTACCTCAATTATCACCGTCTGGCCTACCGCAACCGGTTGGCCTTTGTCACCACGCCGCCCTACACCCTGGGCCTGAGCGCATGGTGGCTGAAGTCTTCGGAGAAAGATCGATGAACGCTGTTCGCACCCTGCTCGTGCAGGCCGGCGGCTTGCTGTTCGCCGGGCTGGCCTGGGCCGCCCCGCAACACGCCGTGACCCTGTACAACGAGCCGCCGAAATACCCGGCCGACTTCAAGCATTTCGACTACGTGAATCCCGATGCGCCCAAGGGTGGCGTGTTCCGCCAGGCCGGGTTCGGCGGCTTCGACAGCCTCAACCCGTTCATCAACAAAGGCGTGCCCGCCGATGACATCGGCCAGATCTACGACACCCTGACCAAACACAGCCTCGACGAGCCGTTCACCGAGTATGGCCTGATTGCCAGCAAGATCGAAAAAGCCGACGACAACAGCTGGGTGCGCTTCTACCTGCGCCCGGAGGCACGCTTCCACGACGGCCATCCGGTGCGTGCCGAAGACGTGGTGTTCAGCTTCGAGACGCTGACCAAGGAAGGCTCGCCGATGTTTCGCGGCTACTACAACGACGTCGCCGAAGCCGTCGCCGAAGACCCGCTGAAAGTGCTGTTCAAGTTCAAGCACAGCAACAACCGCGAGCTGCCGCTGATCCTCGGCCAGTTGCCGGTCCTGCCGAAACACTGGTGGGCCAGTCGCGACTTCAACAAGGGCAATCTGGAAATCCCGCTGGGCAGCGGCCCGTACAAGGTCACCCAAGTGAAGGCCGGGCGTTCGGTACGTTACGAACGGGTCAAGGATTACTGGGGCAAGGACTTGCCGGTCAACCGTGGCTTTTACAATTTCGACACGATGACCACCGATTACTACCGCGACAACACCGTCGCCCTCGAAGCGCTGAAGGCCGGGCAGTTCGATTACTGGCTGGAGATGACTGCGAAGAACTGGGCCAGCGCGTATAACGTTCCGGCGGTCACCGAGGGCCGTTTGATCAAGGAACTGATCCCCAACAGCAACCCGACCGGCATGCAGGGCTTCGTCTTCAACCTGCGCCGTCCGGTATTCCAGGATGTGCGCGTGCGTCAGGCGCTGGGCCTGCTGTTCGATTTCGAATGGACCAACAAGCAATTGTTCAACGGCGCCTACGTGCGCACTCGCAGTTACTTCGAGAACTCGGAAATGGCCGCCACCGGCCTGCCGGACGCCGAACAACGAACGATCCTCGAGCCGTTCCGCAGCAAACTGCCGGCCCAGGTGTTCAGCGAAGCCTTTGAAAATCCCAGGACCGACGCCAGCGGCATGATTCGCACCCAGCAGCGCGAGGCGTATCAACTGCTGCAAGAGGCCGGCTGGAAGATCGTCGACGACAAAATGGTCGATGCCACGGGCAAACCGGTGGTGATCGAATTCCTCCTCGCCCAGACCGAGTTCGAACGCGTGCTGCTGCCGTTCAAGCGCAACCTCAGCGACCTCGGCATCGATCTGGTGATCCGCCGCGTCGACGTCTCGCAGTACATCAACCGCGTGCGCTCGCGGGACTTCGACATGATGGTCGGCAGCTTTCCGCAATCCAACTCGCCGGGCAACGAGCAGCGCGAATACTGGATGAGCGCCGCCGCCGACAAACCGAGCAGCCGCAACAGCATGGGCCTGAAAGACCCGACCGTTGACCAACTGGTGGAGAGCCTGATCAACGCCGACTCGCGCAAAAGTCTGGTGGCCCACGCCCGCGCGCTGGATCGCGTACTGCAATGGGGCTACTACGTGGTGCCCAACTGGCACATCAAGAGCTGGCGCGTGGCCTACTGGAACCACATCGGCCACCCGAAAACCTCGCCCAAGTACGACATCGGCATCAACACCTGGTGGGTCAAGCCTGACGCCAAGCCTGCCGTAGAAGTCGAAACCCAACTGCAAGCCGACCCTGCGGGCACGGAGTAATCAGATGCTGGCGTATATCTTTCGGCGACTGCTGCTGATCATCCCGACCCTGTTCGGCATCCTGCTGATCAACTTCGTGATCATCCAGGCCGCGCCCGGCGGGCCGGTCGAGCAGATGATCGCCAAGCTCGAAGGTTTCGAAGGCGCCACCAGCCGGATTGCCGGCGGCGGTGCCGAGGTGGCGGTGGCCGGTTCGTCCTACCGTGGCGCGCAGGGCCTGGACCCGGCGCTGATCAAGGAAATCGAGCACATGTACGGGTTCGACAAATCGGCCCCGGAACGTCTGTGGATCATGGTCAAGAACTACGCGCAGCTGGATTTCGGCGACAGTTTCTTCCGCGACGCCAAGGTCATCGACCTGATCAAGGAAAAGATGCCGGTGTCAATCTCGCTGGGGCTGTGGAGCACGCTGATCATGTACCTGGTGTCGATCCCGCTGGGGATCGCCAAGGCCACGCGGCACGGCAGCCACTTCGACGTCTGGACCAGTTCGGCGATTATCGTCGGCTATGCGATCCCGGCGTTTCTGTTTGCGATCCTGCTGATCGTGGTGTTTGCCGGCGGCAGTTATCTGGACTGGTTCCCCCTGCGCGGGCTGACTTCCAACAACTTCGATGAGCTGAGCCTGGGCGGCAAGATCCTCGATTACTTCTGGCACCTGGCACTGCCAGTCACCGCGCTGGTGATCGGCAACTTCGCGACCATGACCCTGTTGACCAAGAACAGTTTCCTCGACGAAATCAACAAGCAGTACGTGGTGACCGCCAAAGCCAAAGGCCTGACCCGCCATCGCGTGCTCTACGGCCACGTGTTCCGCAACGCCATGCTGCTGGTGATTGCCGGTTTTCCTTCGGCGTTCATCGGCATTTTCTTCACCGGCTCGTTGCTGGTGGAAGTGATTTTCTCCCTCGACGGCCTCGGCCTGATGAGTTTCGAGGCGGCGATCAACCGCGATTACCCGGTGGTGTTCGGCACCCTGTTCATCTTCACCCTGCTCGGGCTGGTGGTGAAACTGATCGGCGACCTGACCTACACCTTTGTCGATCCGCGTATCGACTTTGCAAGCAGAGAGCATTGAGATGAACCTGTCCCCTCTCAACCGCCGGCGCTTCGAACTGTTCAAGGCCAACAAGCGTGGCTGGTGGTCGCTGTGGCTGTTCCTGATTCTGTTCGGCCTGAGCCTGGGCGCCGAGCTGATTGCCAACGACAAACCGCTGGTCGTGCATTACGACAACAACTGGTATTTCCCGGCGATCAAGCGCTACCCGGAAACCGCCTTCGGTGGCGAATTCCCGCTGGAAGCCAACTACAAGAGTCCGTACATCCGTGAGCTGCTCAAGGCCAAGGACGCGTGGATTCTGTGGGCACCGATCCCCTACAGCTACCAGAGCATCAACTACGACCTGAAAGTCCCGGCCCCGGCGCCACCTTCGGCGGACAACCTGCTGGGCACCGACGATCAGGGCCGCGACGTGTTGGCGCGGGTGATCTACGGTTTCCGCATTTCCGTGCTGTTTGCGCTGACCTTGACCGTGCTGAGCTCGATCATCGGCGTGATTGCCGGGGCGCTACAGGGGTTCTACGGCGGCTGGGTCGATCTGGCCGGGCAGCGTTTTCTCGAGATCTGGTCGGGGCTGCCGGTGCTGTACCTGCTGATCATCCTCGCCAGTTTCGTCCAGCCGAATTTCTGGTGGCTGCTGGGCATCATGCTGCTGTTCTCGTGGATGAGCCTGGTCGACGTGGTGCGCGCAGAGTTCCTGCGTGGCCGCAATCTGGAATACGTGCGCGCCGCCCGCGCGCTGGGCATGCAGAACGGCGCGATTATGTTCCGCCACATCCTGCCCAACGCCATGGTCTCGACCATGACCTTCATGCCGTTCATCCTCACTGGCGCCATCGGCACCCTCACCGCGCTGGACTTCCTCGGTTTCGGCTTGCCGGCGGGCAGCCCGTCGCTGGGCGAACTGGTCGCCCAGGGCAAATCCAACCTGCAGGCGCCGTGGCTGGGCATGAGCGCGTTTGCCGTGCTGGCGCTGATGTTGAGTCTGCTGGTGTTTATCGGCGAGTCCGCTCGCGATGCCTTCGACCCGAGGAAGTGAAATGAATCAGGATAATCTGATCGAAGTGCGTGACCTCGCCGTCGAATTCGGTTTCGGCGAGCGGGTACACCGTGTGGTCGAGGGTGTGAGCTTCGACATCAAGCGCGGCGAGACCCTGGCGCTGGTCGGCGAATCGGGCTCGGGCAAATCGGTGACGGCGCATTCGATCCTGCGCCTGTTGCCCTACCCCATGGCGCGGCATCCGGCCGGCAGCATCAATTACGCCGGGCAAAACCTGCTGAATTTGAGCGAGAAGACCATCCGCCACATCCGTGGCAACCGCATCGCCATGATTTTTCAGGAGCCGATGACTTCGCTCAATCCGCTGCACTCGATCGAGAAGCAGATCAACGAAGTGCTCGGCATCCACAAGGGCCTCAGCGGCAAAGTCGCGACAAAGCGCACTTTGGAGCTGCTGGAGATGGTCGGCATTCCCGAGCCGCACAAGCGCCTCAAGGCCCTGCCCCATGAATTGTCCGGCGGTCAGCGCCAGCGGGTAATGATCGCCATGGCCCTGGCCAACGAGCCGGAATTGCTGATTGCCGACGAACCGACCACCGCGCTGGACGTGACCGTTCAGCTGAAAATCCTCGATTTGCTCAAGGAACTTCAGGCTCGATTGGGCATGTCGCTGCTACTGATCAGTCACGATTTGAACCTGGTGCGAAGAATTGCGCATCGCGTATGTGTCATGCAGCGCGGTTGCATCGTCGAACAGGCATCGTGCGCAGAGCTGTTCCGTTCGCCGCAGCATCCGTACACTCGGGAATTGCTCGGCGCGGAGCCCAGCGGCGGCCCGGCGAGCAATGAAATCGGCGCGCCGCTGCTCGAAGTCGAGGACCTGAAAGTCTGGTTCCCGATCAAGAAAGGCCTGCTCAAGCGCACGGTGGATTACGTCAAGGCAGTGGATGGCATCAATTTCAGCCTGCCTCAGGGCCAGACCCTGGGGATCGTCGGCGAAAGCGGTTCCGGCAAATCCACCCTTGGTCTGGCGATTTTGCGGCTGATCGGCAGCAAAGGCGCGATCCGCTTTGAAGGCAAGCAGCTAGACTGCCTGACGCAGAGTGAAGTTCGCCCGCTGCGGCGGGAAATGCAGGTGGTGTTTCAGGACCCGTTTGGCAGCCTGAGCCCGCGCATGTGCGTCAATGACATCGTTGGCGAAGGCCTGCGGATACACAAGATGGGCACCGCCGCCGAACAGGAAGCGGCGATTATTGCGGCATTGAAGGAGGTAGGTCTGGATCCGGAAACCCGGCACCGCTACCCCCACGAATTTTCCGGTGGGCAACGGCAGCGAATCGCCATTGCCCGGGCCCTGGTGCTGAAACCGGCGCTGATCCTGCTGGACGAGCCGACTTCGGCGCTCGACCGCACGGTGCAGCGGCAAGTGGTGGAGCTGTTGCGTTCACTGCAAGCCAAGTACAACCTGACGTATTTGTTCATCAGCCATGACCTGGCTGTCGTCAAAGCGCTGAGCCACCAGCTGATGGTGGTCAAGCATGGCCAAGTGGTCGAACAGGGAGACGCGCAAAGTATCTTTGCCGCCCCCCAACATCCGTATACACAGCAGTTGCTGGAAGCCGCTTTTCTGGCACCAGCCGCTGCGCAATAACCTGAAAGAGGAGCAACACATGGGTTTTCTCGCCGGTAAGCGCGTACTGATCGTCGGTGTCGCCAGCAAGCTGTCCATCGCATCCGGCATCGCCGCCGCCATGCATCGCGAGGGCGCTGAGCTTGCCTTCACTTATCAGAACGACAAACTCAAGGGTCGCGTCGAAGAGTTCGCACAAGGCTGGGGTTCGAGCCCTGAGCTGTGCTTCCCATGCGACGTGGCCAGCGATGAAGAAATCGCCAAGGTCTTCGAACAACTGAGCAAGAAGTGGGACGGCCTGGACTGCATCGTGCACTCCGTCGGCTTCGCCCCGGGCGACCAACTGGACGGCGACTTCACCGAAGCCACCACCCGTGAAGGTTTCCGCATTGCTCACGACATCAGCGCCTACAGCTTCGTGGCCCTGGCCAAAGCCGGCCGCGAAATGATGAAAGGCCGCAACGGCAGCCTGCTGACCCTGTCGTACCTGGGCGCCGAGCGCACCATGCCGAACTACAACGTGATGGGCATGGCCAAGGCTTCGCTGGAAGCCGGCGTCCGTTACCTGGCCGGTTCCCTCGGTCCGGACGGCACCCGCGTCAACTGCGTATCGGCTGGCCCGATCCGCACCCTGGCCGCCTCCGGCATCAAGAACTTCCGCAAGATGCTGGCCGCCAACGAAGCGCAAACGCCGCTGCGCCGCAACGTCACCATCGAAGAAGTCGGCAACGCCGGCGCCTTCCTGTGCTCCGACCTGGCGTCGGGCATCAGCGGTGAAATCATGTACGTCGACGGCGGCTTCAACACCACCGCGATGGGCAACATCGAAGAGTGATCTTCCTGTAGCCGATAAAAAACCCGCCGCTTCTGGCGGGTTTTTTTATGCCTGCAGAAAACCTCGGATCACTACATATGTACCGCCAACCGCCCTGCCCTGGCTTCGATACTCGGTGCTCAATGCTTACCAGCCGCCAAGGAGGCGCAGATGAACGACAGACCGGTACATGAACAGACACTGATCCAGAATCTCATCGCGGAATTGACCGCCGTACCGGTGGTCAGCGCCACCACGCCTGCACGCTCGCTGGAGGTTCCGCGTCCGTGCCTGCTGCGCGAATGGATGGAGCTTTACTGGACGGCCCTCGAACGCCCCGAATTTCTCGACTGGGCCAGCCGCTTCGACATTGATCTGGATACCCTGCAGATCAAGGGCGACACCTTGCAAGCGCAGATCCCCTCGAACGGCAGCGCCGGCGTTCGCAGCTTCACTCTGGAAGATGATTCCGGCTGGTGGCAGATGGCGCCAATGCTGCTGTCGATCTCCGAACGTATCGATCCGGCGGGGTTGGGGCTGCCTTATATCGGCGGGAAATCCGCCAACCCGCTGTATCGCTTTCCACGGCGTGTGGTGCTGGCGTTCTACGGTTATCCGGAACCGCAAAACGCGATTCAGGCACGAGTGATCGTTGCTGAGTTGAAGACCAGCGGTCTGGCGGCTATCGATGAAAATGGCCAGACGACTTCAGCGCTGGTCAAGGAGCGCAACGCGCAACTGGAGGACTTCAAGGCCATCGCCGATCGAATCGATGAGGTATTGCTGGCAAGCGATCCGTTCGAGCAGCGCGGCTTTCTCGACTCGCCGGTGACGCTCACTTCGGACTCTGTCTCCGCTCCCGTCAGAGGGCCGCGCCTAAAACTGGGCGAGCTTCTCGGTCGTTATGAATTCCCATTGCCAGAAGATGCCCGAGCCGCCAAAGCGCTTGCGCAGCGCCTGCGACAACAGCGCTGGCCGGAATTGCCCTATGTCAGCGATTACGTGCAGACCGGCGACCCCATCCGCCGCTATCGCGAGGACTTTGCCGACGTGGAAGACGCCCGGCACATCGTCCGCCGCCTCGAAGCGCTGAGCTGGAACAAGGAGCCGACGGCGAAGATCGATTACGAGGAGTCAAGCGAACCTCATCCGGAGTCTGCGCTGGCGGAGTGGATGGTAATCGGCCAGCGAGGCTTGCAAGTACTCAGTGCAAACGCCGATTTCCAGGCCATTCTGCAGCAGCATGGCTTGCCCGCGAACAGTCGCTTGCTGGTGACCGAATCGGGCCATATCGGCACTGCCAGCGCGAAAGGCTGGGTCACATTGACGGCGCAGGTAGAAGACCACGCCGATTTGAAACTCTATCGCGACCAGCTCAAAGCCAAGGCTGGCAAAGCCGGCGGCGCCTTGCGTTCCAACGGACAAGTCACGCTTGCGCAGATGTTGCGCTTCTACGAGCTGCCATTGCCGAAAACAGCGCAGCAGGCGCTGTCCTTCGCACACTGGGACAAGATCAATCTGCACATGCGCCCCGGGCACATGAACCATTGGTATCTGCTCGGCCAGCCTGGCAGACAGACCGCTCGATTCAGCGCTGCGCAGCGCCAGATCATCATCGAGACTACCCAAACGTTTCTGCCCAAAGACTCGGTACCGTTGTTCGACTATCTGAGCGAAGGCGTTGATACCGACTTGCCGCTCGCGACGCTCAAGGCCAGGGCCGACTACCTGATCAGCCGAATCCTAATCACGCCACGCGCTCGTACACTGGGCAACCAGCTATTGAAAAAACTCGCTCCGCCGGCCCAGAACAAACGGCTGGTGGCGACCAACCGCGACCGCCTGTTGCTCGCGGCGCTGATTCTCAGTCTGGAACCGAGCGCCGGTGCAGACCTGCACCGAATCATCGGCCAATGCCTGCAAGACCCTTATTTCTGGGGCGAACGTTATGACGAGGTGAGACGGTTCATCGACCACCAACCGCAACTGGCGCAGATCAAAAACAAGACGCTGGCCACCCATCTCCTGTTGTCAGGGATCGCGCCGGAATTTCTCCTGCGCGATATTCCTGCATCAATTGCGTACATGAGTTGCGTGAACTGGGTCAGGTTGAAACAGGTCGTGCTGTATATCGAAAACCGTCTGCCTGGCGTGGCGCGCCTGATGACATCCGAACAACTCAGGGCCTTGGTGAAAGGCCCGGCTCCTGCAGATTTCTACAAATTCCTGCGCGGCGGTGCATGCGCCTCGATCGTTCTCGATTGGGCGGTCGCCAGGGGTTTGGTGACGCGTAACGCCGGATGTCCGCAGACGGGGTATGACGCCGCCGCGCTAAGCCAGGCTGATCAGGTATTTCGCAACCACAACCGGCTCATGCGCGGTTTGTACCACCGGGCATTTCTCATGGCCTTTGCAACGCCGGCCAGCATTGCTCAAACGGATCTGCGCAAAGTGTTCGCCGACAATGCGCATCTCGAAGACAAGGTCCTGTCCCTTGCAACGTCGAGCAATGATGGCCCGGCAACGTCTTATTCTCTGAGCGAACTGCATCAGGCCGCGAAGCTGACAGGCGCCATGCAAGGCTGGAGCTCCAGCAATGCGCAGTTGCAACTGGCGCCCATTCTTCCGTCATTGGCCAGGTTGAGTAACGTGGCAAGCCTTTTCCACGCAGCGCTCGGCACTCGGCTGCAGCAAATGAAAGATGCCCATATCGCCCTGATCAAGGAAGCGTTCTGCCGGTTGCCGCTGGCGCAACGCACGGACATCGAGGACAACACCCTCCAACTGCTCGCCCTGCGGCCAGTGTCCTCGAGCGCAGACCCATCAACGGCCGGCACCGTTGCGCCCTTTGCCATCCTTGCCGTGCTGAAGGGTACGCCAACCCGGGTATTCGAAATCCTTACCTGCAGGAATGAAGTGCTGTTGCGTCGGGATGTCGACATCGCGTTGCTCACCCCGTCATCAGCCGAAGACCTGGCGAAATCGCTGCCGTTCGATGCCGATGCCTATCGGCAAGGCACCGCGCCACGTGCAAACGCGACCTGCAAAGGGTTCATCACTCAGCTGGAGATTCAAGGCGCACCGCTGGCGAAACAAAGCCGCACCGCGGTACCCGACACCTTCGCTTCCAACAAGGTTAACGCCATCGCCAGCACCGCTGTGCAGCACCTGTTCGACGCCTATCAAGCGCAGGCTCTGCGCGAAGCGCTGATTGCGCCTGCGCTCAAGGATGCTGAAGCTTGTCATGAAAAATGGCTGGCGTTTTATCAGCAGCTGAGTCCACCCAAGCGCTGACCTGGCGGGCACTGTGCTGGAACATCAGCACCGTCGAACCCCGTAGGAGTGAGCCTGCTCGCGATCGCATTTTGTCTGTGACTTCAGCGCCGACGGGTACACCGCCATCGCGAGCAGGCTCACACCTACCTATGATTTGCGCCGGAGCTAACAGCCTTTCAGCGCCTGTTTGTGCGCATACATCGCGCCATCCGCATCGGCCAGCAGGCGGTCGACGGTTTCGTGTCGCGTGGGGTCGTATTCGATCTGGCCGACACTGAAGCGAATCGCATAACCTCGGTGCAACGTGGCGTTGCGCTCTTCAAGGATTTCCTTGAGCCGCGCCATGATCCGCGTGGTTTCAACGTGGCTGGAGCCGGTCAGCAACGCGACGAACTCATCGCCGCCCAAGCGCCCGACCACGTCGCTCTCGCGAAAGGCAATGCGCAGCACATCGGCGAAGGTCTTCAGCGCACTGTCACCTTCGGCATGGCCGTACAGATCGTTGATCTGCTTGAAATCGTTGAGGTCGAAAAACAGCAGCGTCGCCGGGCGATTGAGGCGCGCGCAAGCATCCAGTGCATGTTGGGCCAGCTGCTTGAACCCACGGCGATTGGACAGCAGCGTCAGTTCATCCATGCTCGCCATTTGCACCGCCATCAACTCCTGCTCGGCCATTTCCGCGAGGTCGCGCAGCAGCGCGCGCTCTTCATCGTCGAGATGGCGGGGTTTGGTATCGATCAGGCACAAGGTGCCCATCTTGTTGCCATCCGGCACGGTCAATGGGTACCCGGCGTAAAAGCGAATGTTCGGCGCGCCGGTAACCAGTGGATTGTCATGGAAACGCAGATCCTCCAGCGCATCGGGGACCAACATCAGCTCGTTTTGCAAAATCGCATGGCCGCAGAACGAAACATCGCGGGACGTCTCGCTGACATCCAGACCCACACAAGACTTGAACCACTGGCGATCCTTGTCGACCAGCGTGACCAGGGCGATCGGCACGTTGAACAAGCGCTTGGCCAGGCGCGTCAGGCGATCGAAGCGCTCTTCGGGCGCCGAGTCGAGATTGAGGCCGTGCAAGGCGTCGATTCGTGCAGCTTCATTGGCAGGTTTTCCGGGCACCAGCATGCGCACACTCCGTAGACAGTCATGCGTTCAGCGTAGCGCTTAATCGTCGGGGCATCACATTTGCGCCACCGGACACGGCCCGCCGGCATCGGCCCACAGCTTGAACTGCGCAACGAAAATGTCGTGCGGCACCGGTACCGGTGCGCGCCCTGCCCCGGGATTCCAGCCCCACAGCACCAGTTTGTCTTCGCTGACGTGTTTTAACAGAGCGGCGAAATCCCGATCGCCGTTGCTCGCGCGGTCCTTGATCATCGCGCAGAGTTTGTCCGGGGGCAGGCCGATCCAGGCCATTTTGTGCGCCGCTGGCGGCAGGCTCCAGTGCGGCGCACCCGGCGGCGCATGGGGGCCGTAACTGGCAGGCGGATTGCTTTCGGCGTGGCAGGTGGCGCACGGCAAACCGGCGGCACCCTTGCCGTCCATCCCGCGCACGACATTCATCGCATGGGGTATGCCGGCGTCGAACTGCAACGGCGAATCGCCGGGAATGTGGCAGTTCTGGCAGCGCGGGCTCTGGAACACTTTCTGCACCGTGCCAAAGGCTTGCAGTGCCTGCTGATCCTCGGCAAACAGGTCCGAAGCATAGCCTCCGAGCCCCAGCAAAACGACGGTGCCCAGCACAAGATGTCGTTTCATTTCACACCCCCGACAGTTGCAGTGGCAATTCGCGCAGGCGTTGCCCGGTCAGGGCGAACACTGCGTTGGCCACGGCCGGCGCGGTCGGTGGCACGCCGGGTTCGCCGATGCCGCCGGGTTTCTCACTGCTGGGGACGATATGCACTTCCACCACCGGCATTTCGTTGAGCCGCAGCACCTGATAATCGTGATAGTTGGATTGCACGACGCCGCCATCCTTGACCGTTAGCTTGCTGTGCAGGGCCATGCCGAGGCCGAAGGTGATGCACGATTCCATTTGTGCGGCAATGCTCTGCGGATTCACCGCAATCCCGCAGTCCACGGCGCAGACCACCCGATGCACGCGAATCGCCAGATTGTCCTGCGAGACCTCGGCAACCTGCGCCACGTAGCTGCCGAACGACTCGTGTACCGCCACGCCCAGAGCATGCCCGGCCGGCAACGGCGCGCCCCAGTTGGCCTTCTCCACCGCCAGATTGAGCACGCCGAGGTGGCGCGGATGCGCCTTGAGCAGCGTGCGTCGGTATTCCACCGGATCCTTGCCCGCCGCCGTCGCCAGTTCATCGATCAGCGATTCCATGACGAAACCCGTGTGGGTATGGCCCACCGAACGCAGCCACAACACGTTGATGCCGGTCTGCGGCGAATGCAGGTCGACCTGATGATGAGGCATATCCTTTATGTACGGGCTGTCGGCGACGCCCTCGACGGAAGTCGCATCGATGCCGTTCTTGACCATCGCAGCCTCGAGCATCGTCCCGGTCATGATCGACTGCCCCACCAGCACATGCTGCCAACTCATCGGCAAGCCGTCAGCGCCCAGTCCGACCTGGGCCTTGTGCAAGTACATAGAGCGGTAATAGCCGCCGCGAATGTCATCCTCGCGCGCCCACACGGTTTTCACCGGCAGGCCTGCCGCTTTCGCTACTTGCACCGCTTCGGCGACAAAATCCGAGGTCGGATTGGCGCGGCGACCAAAACCACCACCAAGGAACTCGGTGTGAATTTCGACCTGCTCGGGCTTGAGCCCGGTGATCTTGCTGGCGACCATTTGGTCGAGGGTCTGAAACTGCGTACCGGTCCAGATCTCGCATTTGCCGGCGCTGATTTTCACCGTGCAGTTGAGCGGTTCCATCGGCGCGTGGGCCAGATACGGCACGCTGTATTCGACCTCGATTTTCTTCGCGGCTTTGCCGAAATTGGCCTTGGCATCTCCAGCCTGCGTGGCCGAGGTGCCCGGCGTCGCCGCCAGTTTGCGGAAACTCTCGAGGAGTTTCTCACTGCTCATGTCGGCCAGCGGTCCCAAGTCCCAATCGACCTTCAGCGCATCACGGCCCAGCTTCGCCGCCCAGAAATGCTCGGCCACCACCGCTACTCCGCTGGGCACTTGCACCACCTTGTGCACGCCGGGAATGGCCAGCGCTGCGGCGCCTTCGAAGGATTTCACCGTGGCACCGAACACCGGGGCGCGGGCGACCATCGCGGTCATCAGGCCTTCGAACTGCACGTCCATGCCGAATTTGGCGCGGCCGGTGATCTTTTCAGGAGTGTCGAGACGTTTGGTTGGTTTGCCGATGACTTTCCAGTCCTTGGCTTCCTTGAGCGTGATGGTTTTCAGATCCGGCACCGGCAACTGCCCGGCGGCATCGGCCAGTTCGCCGTAAGTCGCGCGTTTGTCCCCGGCGATGACCACCCCGGCTTCGGTGCGGATCGTCGACGGCGCAACGTCGAAGCGTTTCGCTGCGGCCTCGACCAGCATCTGCCGTGCCGTTGCCCCGGCCAGTCGGTAGCGGTCGAATTCCATCCAGGTCGAGGTCGAGCCTCCGGTGATCTGCATGCCGCCGAACGCTGGCAGACCATAATCCGCCGCCGAGGCTGGCGAGTGCTCGACGCGGATTTTCGACCAGTCGGCGTCCAGTTCCTCGGCAATCAGCATGGTCAGGCCAGTCCAGATGCCCTGGCCCATTTCCGAATGGCCGAGCAGCACGGTCACGCTGTTGTCCGCCGCGATGCGCAGGAACGCGTTGGGCGCGAACGTCTTCTGGTTTTCTGCCGCGCGGGCGAAGCGATTGGCCCCAGGCACCACAAACGCCACCATCAGGCCGCCACCCAATACGGCACTGCCCTTGAGAAAACCCCGACGTGATACCGGACTGTTCATCGTCTATCTCCCAGAGATTGAATCAGCCGATGTCGGCGGCGCGTTTGACCGCTGCACGAATGCGCGGATAGGTGCCGCAGCGGCAGATATTGCCGGAGAGCGCCTGATCGATATCGCTGTCGGTGGGCTTGGGAATTTTCGCCAGCAACGCGGCGGCGGACATGATCTGCCCGGACTGGCAGTAACCGCACTGCACCACATCGAGTTCAGCCCAGGCTTGCTGCACCGGATGCGAGCCATCGCTGGACAAGCCTTCGATGGTGAGAATCTTCTGGCCATGGGCGACGGCAGTGGCCGGAGTGATACATGAGCGCAATGGCGCGCCGTCAACGTGCACGGTGCAGGCACCGCACTGGGCCATGCCGCAACCGAACTTGGTCCCGGTCAGGTGCGCGACATCGCGCAGAACCCAGAGCAGCGGCATGTCGGCGGGGACATCGAGCTCCTGATCCTTGCCATTGATATTCAGGGTCAGCATCGGATGATTTCCTCAGACTCTCGGTGTGGCGAAGGGGCGTCACTGTGGTCGCACAAACCTACGGATGCCCGCGCTTATCCCTTTCAGCAAAGCCTAAAATGCGCGGCAAGCCAGACGTTGTGACCAGCGGTCATGCAGACCGCAGCTTTGCTCCTACAGTTGATAACGGCTCGCAGTGAGTCGTCGTACCTCTGCACATTCGTTCCGCGACGCGTCGCGGTTGACCTTCCTTTGAGTCAGGAGCAGCACCTATGGGCTTTGTCACCACTCGAGACGGCGTCGACATCTTCTACAAGGACTGGGGCCCGCGCGACGCGCCGGTGATCCACTTCCACCACGGCTGGCCGCTCAGTTCCGATGACTGGGATGCGCAAATGCTGTTTTTCCTGGCACAGGGCTTTCGGGTAATTGCCCATGATCGACGCGGGCACGGGCGCTCGAGCCAGGTTGGGGATGGCCACGACATGGACCACTACGCCGACGATGTGCTGGCGGTGGTCAATCATCTGGGTACGAGCAACGTTGTGCATGTCGGCCATTCCACCGGCGGCGGTGAGGTGATCCATTACATCGCCCGGCATGGTCAGGACAAGGTCAGCAAAGCGGTGTTGATCAGCGCCGTGCCACCGCTGATGGTGCAGACCGAAAGCAACCCGGGTGGTTTGCCGAAATCAGTGTTCGATGGCTTTCAGGCGCAGTTGGCGGCAAATCGTGCGCAGTTTTATCGTGATGTGCCCAGTGGACCTTTCTACGGCTACAACCGCCCGGGCGCCGAGCCGTCGGAAGGCATCATCGCCAACTGGTGGCGCCAGGGCATGATCGGCGGGGCCAAGGCGCATTACGACGGCATCGTCGCCTTCTCGCAGACCGACTTCACCGAAGACCTGAAAAAAGTCACCGTGCCGGTGTTGGTGATGCACGGCGAGGATGACCAGATCGTGCCGTACGCCAACTCCGGACCGCTGTCAGCGAAACTGCTACCCAATGGAACCCTGAAATCGTATCCGGGCTTTCCGCATGGCATGCCGACGACGCAAGCGGAAACGATCAATGCGGATTTGTTGGCGTTTATTCGCGGGTAATCGCCTCAATCATGATTACCGCGATATTGGCAAACACTGATCCCCTGTGGGAGCGGGCTTGCCCGGGAAGGCGTCGCTCCAGTCTAATTATCTGCGAATGACACTCAGCCTTCGCGAGCAGGCTCGCTCCCACAGTCGGAACCGGGTATATCCGTCAGAGACTGGTCGGCTGGAAGGCCGCCATCGCTGGCAAGCCAGCTCCCACAGGGATTAGGGGAGATCCGCCATTCATTCGGATCTCTGAGATAGCTATCGCGAGCAGGCTCGTTCCCGCAGAAATCGCAGGTGTGCTGAAGGTTGAATCAATTGCCTATCCCTCTGCCCGCCCTTTGCCTTCACGATCACCACGGTAATGCCTGGCCAGCGGAAAATCCGGCAGCCAGGATTCACGCCGCACAATCCAGCTCTCATAGGTCGGCTTCAACTGATCCGGCGCATCCAGCGCGCCGAGGTTGACCTCGACCTCATCACCACTGCGGTTGAACACCGACGAGCCACAGCGCGGACAAAAGTGCCGCCCCTGGTAGTCATGGGTTTCGCCGGTAATTGTCACCGCGTCTTGAGGAAAAATCGCCGAGGCATGAAACAGCGCGCCGTGGACCTTGCGACAGTCAAGACAATGGCACAGCCCGACGCGGTAAGGCTCGCCCGTGGCCTGAACACGCACAGCGCCGCACAGGCAGCCGCCAGTAAATGTCTTCATGGTTTAGCTCCTTCGCACTTTTGATAAACACGATCGCCAGATAGCGTTTAAAGAACCGCAGTGTTACGCCATGCAGCCTATTGCAGCTTGCATCATTGCTTTCGACCTGCCGAGGGGGATTGCTGCAGATGTCGCAAGACCCGGACAACGCGCAAATCGCAACAGGCATTCCACGGCCAGAGCTAATACACTCAGGCGCAGACCTGCCGGGACGATCACGATGAAACACGCCGCTGCGAAAAACCCCGAGAAAGCCCCGCGCTTCTGGCGCGACGACGCCCTGCCCTTCATCGAAGCGCGGGCCATCGCGGATGGGCGTGAAGTCTGTTATGCGCGGCATTCCCATGCGCATTTTTCCATCGGCGCGATTACCGCCGGGCGCAGTACTTATGTGCACGAACAGGCGCAGTACGAGGTGGCGGCCGGCACCGTGGTGCTGATGAACCCCGGCGATGTGCATGCATGCAATCCGATCGATGATCAGCCGTGGTCGTACGTGATGTTGTATGTCGAAACGCCGTGGCTGACGGATGTGCAGCATCAGTTGGGGTTTGCCGCTGAGCTGGAGTTTCGGCGGTTTTGCGACACGCATCTGGCCGATGCCGAGTTGTTCGGCAAGTTGCTGGGGTTGTATGAAGTGCTGGTTGACGATCAGTTGGAGGCACTGGCGAAACAGAGCGCGGCTGTGGAGTTTTTCAGTGATTTGCAGCTGCGTCTGAATCCGGCGGATGAGCCCGTTGATGAGCCGAATTTCAAGCTGGAACGCGCCGCTCATTTCATCCGGGGACATTGCACCGAAGCGCTCAGCCTTGAGGCGATTTGCGCGGCGGCGCAGCTGTCGCCGTCATACCTGATTCGCGCGTTCAAGCAGCGTTACGGGATGACGCCCCATGCGTTCGTGGTCAACCAGCGCATCCAGTTCGCCCGCGAGCGCTTGCGCAGTGGGCGATTGATTGCCGATGTGGCCTTGGAGGCCGGGTTTGCCGACCAGGCGCATTTTCAGCGAGCGTTCAAACAGCACCTGGCGGCGACGCCAGGGCAGTATCGCGGCTGACTTCATACTCAAAGTTGAACACCGAACCCTTGTGGGAGCGAGCCTGCTCGCGAAAGCGGTGTGTCATTCAACACTTCACTGACTGATCCACCGCGTTCGCGAGCAGGCTCGCTCCCACAGGGTTTTGTAATTGACCTGTCAATCAGGCGATCAGCAGATAACCCGCACTCACCGCCAGCAACAACGCCATCAACCGATTGAACCAGCGCATCCCCGCCGCGTTGCTCAGATACCCGCGCAAAAACGTCCCGGCGTATACCCAGCAACCAACCGACAGATAGCAGATCACCAGATACACCGCCGCAAACTGCCAGACCAGCCGCGCTTCGCCATCAGCGACAAACGCGCCCATGCCGGCCACGCACGCCAGCCAGGCCTTGGGGTTGAGCCATTGCATCACCGCGCCATAGAGCATCGACGGTGCGCGGCCGGACTCGTTGGCGTGCAACTGGCCGTCATCGCTGGCGAGTTTCCAGGCCATGAACAACAGAAACGCCACCCCGGCCCATTGCACCACCCGGGTCATGAATGGCCACAATTGCAGGACTTCATGCAGGCCCAGGCCCATCAGCACCAGCAACAGCACAAATCCCAACGTCGCCCCGGCGACATGCCGCTGGCTGGCGCGGAAACCGTACTGCGCGCCAGAACTCAAGGCGACGATATTGACCGGCCCGGGGGTGATGGATGCGGCGAGGGCAAAGGCCGCCATGGAAAGAATCAGACTCATTGCACACCTGCTTCAAACGAGGAACGAGGTGGCTAACGTAGCGGGCAGCGTTTGCCTGGTATTGAAGAAAATCACCCTGAGGATGCGAATCGCTGTGGGAGCGAGCCTGCTCGCGAAAGCGGTGGATCAGTCAGCCCGGTGTTGGCTGGACTGACGTCTTCGCGAGCAGGCTCGCTCCCACAGGGTTTTGCGTAAAACTCGAATCTCGCCCCCCACAAAACCTGTGGGAGCTGGCTTGCCAGCGATGGCGTCGGTACGTTCAATCAATATGTACCTGCAACGATGCATCGCGAGCAGGCTCACTCCTACAAGGCCACTCAGGCCAGGCGCGGCACGGTGAAGCGGAATTCGCTGCCCTGCCCCGGCTCGCTCTCGGCGACGATCTGTCCGCCATGGGCTTCGACGATGCCTTGGGTGATGTACAAACCCAGGCCCGTACCAGTCGGGTTACCTTCCTTCACCGTCCAGTAGCGATCAAACACATGCGGCAAGTGCTCCTTGGGAATGCCTTCACCACTGTCACGCACAATAAACACGATCTCGTCGCCCACCGATTTCGCGTGCACGCCGACGGTGCCCATGCGTGGGGTGAACTTGATGGCGTTGCCCACCAGGTTCGACAGCACTTGAAACAGCCGCTCGGGGTCGGCGTGGATGCGCAGGTCGGGATCGGCCTGGAAGGAAATGCTGATGTCCTTGTCATGGGCCAGAGGCGACAGCAACGCTTGGGCCTCTTCAAAGATGAGCCCGACCTCCAGCGCCTGCGGGGTGATGGAGTAGCGCCCGGCGTCGATTTTCGAAGTGTCGAGCAGGTCCTCCAGCAGCGTATTCATCCGCGCGGTGGCCTGCTGCATGGTGTCGATCGCCGTGGAAATTCGCCGCGAAGTATGCGCACCCTCCGAGCTGAAGGCTTTCTGCATCATGCCGCAGAGCATGGAAATCACCGTCATCGGGTTGCGCAGGTCGTGGGAAACCACCGCTACCAGATCATCGCGTGCCTGTACCGCCTCCTGCTCACGACGTACCTGACGGGCCAGATCGTTTTCCAGCGCCGAACGACGCAGGTCATTGGCGGCGAACCGGTCACCGTGGCTCCATTTGGTGGAAATCCCGGCCATCTCGACTTTCCAGATCTCGAACGAGGTACGCGGCCGCAGGCGCAGGCCGGCGTCGGAGTTTTCCAGATCGAGTGGTTTGCGCGGGTCACCGCTCCAGTTGATGTTTTCCTTCACCTCCGGACGGAACCACAGCACGCCGTTGTCCACGGGTTTGGGCAGGCTCAGGGCGAGCACACCACTGGCCACCGATTGATACTGCGCCGCCGGCGGATAAACACTGGACAGATGATGGCTGGCAAACACCGGCTCGCCGCGCGCCTGCAGCCATTTGTGCAGCGCGCGAATGTCTTCCGGTTCAGGGCAGTTGCCGTAACGGTGCAGTTGCTTGTCTTCGATGATCGCAATGCCACCAGCATTGACCAATGCCATCAGCGTCGCTGGCTGCTGGGCAAGGCCGTCGAAAACATTTTGCGGCGAATCGACCATCGCCTGATTGAGCCGCGCCAGGGCCTCGACCTTTTCCTCACGCTGACGGGTCAGCTCAAGGGATTCCATGGCACTGATCTGCAAAGACAGAACCTGGCCGATGGTCTGGCAAGCCATGCGCAATTCATGCGGCACGTGCAGCGGCTGGCGATTGCCGCAGCTGATCAGGCCCCAGAGCTTGTCGCCCTTGAGCAGGGAAATGCTCATCGACGACAGCACGCCCATGTTCTTCATGTACTGGCAGTGAATCGGCGAGACGCTGCGCAGCGTGGCGAAACTGAGGTCCAGCGGCGTCTGCGTGTCGGGGCGCAGTTTTGGCACCAGCGGCACTGGCTGATAATCAGCGTTGGGGATGATCCGCAGCCAATTGGTGCGGTACAACTCACGCGCCTGCTCGGGAATGTCCGAAGCAGGGAAAAACAGACCGTTGAACACTTCCATCGACGGATCGGACGCTTCGGCGATGACCTGACCGTGGCCCTCTTCCTCGAAGCGATAGATCAGCACCCGGTCGTAACCGGTCATCGCCTGGATTTCCTTGACGCTGATGTCGTACAAGGCCTGCAGCGTGGTTGCCGCTTGCAGGCGCTGGAGCATGCGGCCCAAGTGGGTATTGACCCCGGCGACGTTGCGCGGCTGGAAATTCTTCACATGAATTTCCAGTTCGAGAATCAGCACGCCCTGATGCCGGTGCAGCAAACCTTCGAACGCGGTGCCGTTGAGCTCGAAACGCAGTGGCTCCGCCTCGGAGAACGTCGCCTGTTGCAAGGCTTCCAGCACTTGCGCGGCGTGTTCGGCGCCGATCAGGCTGTGCAGTGGCTGGCCGATCAAGGATTCGGGCGCGCGGGCCAGCAGGGTTTCGACGTTGGCGCTGACCTGAATGATCTGCAGCGCAGGCTCGGTCAGGGTCAGCAGCAAACCATGCGGCTGGATCGCGCCGGGAAAGCGGATCGGCTCGTCGGCACAGTTGGCCAGCAGTTCTTCAAAGGCTTGTGAGTCTTGCGGGTTCATGCCAGTACCTCCTGGCGCTCGAGCCACTGCTCGAAACAGCTGAATGTGGTTTGTGCTGCGCTGACCACGGCCGCGCGTTCGCTGACCGCCATGGGCCGGTTGCTCAGGTATTCGATGAATTCGCGCCAGCGCCGCCCCGTGGCCGCGCCGTAGACATCGAGGAAGGCAGCACCATTGTCGGCGTCCAGATTCAGCCGCGCGGCGATCTCCCGACGCAGGATCTGCCCGCCGAGGGTCGCGCCTTCGAGCACGTACAAAACGCCGAGACTGGCGGCGCTGGAGTCGATGGCTGGCAGATCCTCGCACAGCGGCAAATCATCTGTGGCTGCGCCCAGCGCACGCAGGTCGGCGCGCAGGGTTTGAGCCTTCAGTCGAGGTGTCAGATCAAAATCGTCCGGGACCGCGCCACTGGCAAGCAAGGCCTGCTCCAACGGCAGGTAGAAACCGTAGTAGGCCTGCATCAAGCGCTCGAAAGCGGGGGTATCGAGGGTATCGGTGAAAAAAGGAAGGCGTTTTTCCAGTGCGATGTGCAGTTCGGCTGTGCCGGCCCGCAGATCTTGCAGCACCGGTGGCACATAAACCTCACGGGCCTTTGCTTGCATGTAGATCGCTCTTGGTGGGACCCGGCAGGGGCCATTCTGGGTGGGCTCGACGTGGGGAGGAATTTATCACGACAGACAGTGTTTCAGCCTGCCAAGACGATTATTTCTGCCAAACCGCGACCCTATGACACGTTCAGAGTGGCGCCGGATCAAAAAAGTTCGACCGACGCCATCATCCTGCCACCGCTGACCACCTCAATCAGCGCCGTCGTTCTGCACCGATGGATCGCCGTTGGCCGGCACGCTGCTGTCGAGAACGGGTTTCGAAGGGTTATTTTTTTCCGCCCCGGGATAACCGGGCAGACCGCGAGTATCGTCCGGCGTCATGACATCTTCGTTGTCACGGCTGACGTCCCAGTCGGTGGTGGCGTTAGGATCTTCATCACGCCCGGCCGTGCCGATGACGAAGCCGTCGTCGTTGGGATTGACGGTTTGGTTAAGCGCTTTGTCGTTGCTGGATGGGTTGCTCATGTCTGCCTCCAGAACACGTTGATCGGACTTGTTTGGAAACGCCTTGGCCGCTCAAGTGCAATGGACAAGACCAACGGTGCATTCGCGGGGGCACTGGTCGCCTGGCGTGAACCACCGTAACGGCGCACGGTTCTCAAGAGAAACACTTGCTCGAGCACCGTCATGAGCCACCCGCGATTCGGCATTGAGGAAGAGTACTTTCTCACTGACCTGCAGACCCTGCGCATGGTCGGCAGTCCGCCGCCACAGGCCATCGAGGCATGCCGAGCGGCGCTGGGTGTGTGGTTTGCCACGGAGATGTTTCAGGGCCAGATCGAAGTGGCTTCTCCGGTGTTCAGCGACTTTGTGCACGCCAGTGATTTTCTGCGTGGCAGCCGTCAGGCCCTGCGTGCAGCCCTTGAGGCGTTTGCTCTGGGCGTGCTCAGCGCCGGCAGTCATCCGCTGGCCGACTGGCGCGAGCAGGTTCCGACCGACGAAGAACATTTCCGGTATCTGTTCGAACGCTACGGCCATGTCGCTCGCCGCAGCGTGCTATCGGGCCTGCATGTGCATGTCGAGGTAGTCGAGCCGCTGGATCGCATCGCCGTGATGAACGAAGTGCTGCCATGGACGCCGCTGCTGTTGGCGCTGAGCTGTTCCTCGCCCCTCTGGGATGGCGTCGTTAGTGGTTTCATGAGTTATCGGCAGACGGCGTGTGACGAGTGGCCACGCATGGGCGTTCCGCCGCTGTTTGCCGATCAGCGCCATTACGACGAGCACCTCGCCTTTCTGACGCGCACCGGCGCGATCACTCAGCCCGGCGAGTGCTGGTGGGGTGTGCGCCCGGCCGCACTGTATCCCACCCTCGAATTGCGCATGACCGACGCCTGCCCTCGAGTCGACGATGCATTGACCCTGGCGGCGTTTTTCCGTGTATTGGTGGCCCACGCCAGTGCACAGCGGCGCCCCGGTTTGCTGTACGACCAGACCGCGCGTTCGATGCTGGAAGAAAATCGCTGGCGGGCAAAACGCTTGGGGATTCATGCGCGCTTTCTGGTCGAAGGCATCGACGGCGACTGCTCGATCGCGCAGTGGCTGGAGCTGGCCGAGCAGCGTTTTGCCGATACTGCGCAGGCGTTGGGCACGGCGCAGTTGTTCGAACGGGCTCGCGCGATCATCGCCAGCGGCACCAGCGCCGACCGGCAACTGGCGCTGTTCAACCTGGCGTCTGAACAACCGCAAAACGGCCGCTCGGCCCTCGGGCAAGTGGCCGAGCTGCTGCTTCAGGAAACGGCTGGCTGATCGCTCTCGGACGGGCCTTTGAGTTCGACCTGATTGCCGTCCGGGTCGAAACAGTACAACGACAGGCCGTAGCCCTCGGCGCCGAAGCGTCGGGCGGCTTTTTCCACGGTCAGCCCTAATGATTGCAAATGAGCGATGAGCGCGGCTTCGTCGAACGGCTCGATGCGCAAGCAGAAGTGATCGACGTTGCGCTTGAACGTCTGCGCTGCGCCGCCGCCCTTGCGCCCGAGTTCGCCTGCCAGATCGACCAGATCGATCATCGATGTACCGGCACGCAAATGCACCAGCCCCAGCGGCTGGTTATGCCTGACCACTTCGGCGCCGAACACGTTGCCGTAGAAATCGATGCTGCGTTGCAGGTCGGCAACGCGCAGGACGATATGGTCGATGTGCTGAATGGAAAACGGATGCATGGGTGGTTTCCTGGAAAGCGGCGACCCGCTCATTGTGCTGCACAAGCGAAAAAATTCACTGTCGATTTTTCGGTGGAGCCATCGACGAAGTGGATTTACTCTCAGCCCATGAACATACCAGCCGCTGTCCTGCCGCCCCACGCCGAAATGGTTCGCGCCATGCTCGAACGCGACACTGCCTATGAAGGCGTGTTCTTCACGGCCGTTAAAACCACCGGGATCTTCTGCCGCCCCAGTTGCACGGCGCGCAAACCGAAACCGGAAAACGTCGAATTCTTCGCCCACGCCGATGAATGCCTGTGCGCCGGTTATCGCGCCTGCCTGCGCTGCAAACCGCTGGACGCGGCGGCCATCGCCCCGGATTGGGTGCAGCGCCTGCTCAGCGCGGTGGACGCCGATCCGGAACGGCGCTGGAGCGATGCGCAATTACTTGCTGAAGGCATTGAGCCGCTGAAGCTGCGGCGCTGGTTCAAACAGCATTTCGGCATGACCTTCCACGCCTGGCTGCGCACCCGCCGCCTCGGCATGGCGCTGGGCGGAATCAGGCAAGGCACGTCGATCGATCACGCCGCGTTCGATTCCGGCTATGAATCGCTGAGCGGCTTTCGCGACGCGTTTCAGAAGTCTTTCCACATCACCCCTGGCCGCGCCGCCAACAGTGAGCCGTTGCTGTTCACCCGCCTGACCACGCCGCTGGGGCCGATGATCGCCATGGCTGAACGTCGCGGGCTGGTGCTGCTGGAATTTCTCGATCGCCCGGCGCTGACCCGCGAGGTCGAAGCACTGCAGAACCGCTATGGCTACGCGGTCGCACCGGGGCACAACGCGCATTTGCAGCAAATCGAAGTGGAGCTGGCGGATTACTTTGCCGGCAAACTCAGCCAATTCAGCGTGGCGCTACACCTGCCCGGCAGCGCGTTCGCCCGCGAGGTATGGGCGGCGCTGCTGCAAATTCCCTATGGCCACACCAGCACGTACGGCGCTATCGCCGCCGGGCTGGGCAAACCCGGCGCCAGCCGTGCGGTGGGCTTGGCCAACGGGCACAATCGTCTTTCGATCGTGGTGCCCTGTCACCGGGTAATTGGCGCGGACGGCTCGCTGACCGGCTATGGTGGCGGACAACCCCGCAAGGCGTTTCTGCTCAGGCTGGAAAACGCAGCCCTGCAAATCACCCAGCAATTGGCATTCTGAAGCATGCAATCCATCAGGCAAAAAGGGATGTGGATGAGTACGACCGCTTCACAGCAGCATGGCTGACGGGTATGGCGTGGCCAGCGCTTTTCTGGCCGCAGTGGACACTGACTGGCAGCGCCATATCCGCGCGGTTGGCCCGTGTCTGCATCAGCCACATCCGGCGCGCGATCCCTATGAGTCGCTGGTCCGCGCGATTGCCTATCAGCAACTGCACGCCAAGGCTGGCGATGCGATTCTCGGGCGTTTGGTGAGCTCGTTTCCCGGGCAGGCGTTTCCGCGTCCCGAGCAGATTTTGGCTACTGATGTCGAGCAACTGCGTGCTTGCGGGTTTTCAGCGAGCAAGATCGTCACGATTCAGGGGATTGCACAGGCGACGCTGGATGGCCTGGTGCCGGATTACCCGACTGCGCGGGCGCTGGACGATGAAACGTTGATCGAACGCCTCACCAGTTTGCGCGGCGTCGGTCGCTGGACAGTGGAAATGCTGCTGATCTACAGCCTCGAACGCATGGACATCCTCCCCGCCGATGACTTTGGCGTGCGCGAGGGTTATCGACGTTTGAAAGCCCTGGAAATCCAGCCCACACGCAAACAAATGATCGAAATCGGCCGAGCCTGGAGCCCGTATCGCACGGTGGCGGCGTGGTATTTGTGGCGGGTGGGCAAGGGCTAGGCATCAAACGCAGTCAACTCAACCATCTGCACTGAATTTGCTGCCCTATTCGTGAGCAAGCCCACTCCCACATTCAACTGGCGCCAGACGCAAAATCTTCCAACACCATCAATCCCCCTGTGGGAGCGGGCTTGCTCGCGAAAGCGTCAGGTCAGGCAACATCACTGCTGACCGTACCGCCACCTTCGTGAGCAAGCCCACTCCCACATTCAACTGGCGCCAGACGCAAAATCTCCCAACACCATCAATACCCCTGTGGGAGCGGGCTTGCTCGCGAAAGCGTCAGGTCAGGCAACATCGCTGCTGAATGTGCCTCCCTCTTCGTGAGCAAGCCCACTCCCACATTCAACTGGCGCAGGCGCAGAATGTTCCAACACCACAGATTCCCCTGTGGGAGCGGGCTTGCTCGCGAAAGCGTCAGGTCAGGCAACATCACTGCTGAGCGTACCGCCGTCTTCGTGAGCAAGCCCACTCCCACATTCAACTGACGCCAGACGCAAAATCTTCCAACACCATCAATCCCCTGTGGGAGCGGGCTTGCTCGCGAAAGCGTCAGGTCAGGCAACATCGTTGCTGAATGTGCCTCCCTCTTCGTGAGCAAGCCCACTCCCACATTCAACTGGCGCAGGCGCAGAATCTTCCAACACCACAGATTCCCCTGTGGGAGCGGGCTTGCTCGCGAAAGCGTCAGGTCAGGCAACATCACTGCTGAGCGTACCGCCGTCTTCGTGAGCAAGCCCACTCCCACATTCAACTGGCGCCAGACGCAAAATCTCCCAACACCACCGATTCCCCTGTGGGAGCGGGCTTGCTCGCGAAAGCGTCGGGTCGGGCAACATCGATGCTGAATCCCATCAGCAGGAATCTGATACGCAGACACATCCTGCCAACAATCATCACGTCCGGCTCTTCCAGCTCGGCTAGCCTTTCACTCCAATCAATCATGAACAAGGCAAAGGAATGCCCGAACGATATTCGTCTCACCGTCTCAGAATCGGCCGCTTTTGCGAACAGAACCGCATTTACCTGCTCACCGCCAACACCTTGCATCGCGAGCCGGTTTTCAAGAATCACGATCTCGGCAGATTAGTAGCTAACCAGTTCCAGCGAGCGCAAACAGAAGGTTTGGCCGATACGTTGGCCTGGGTGGTCATGCCGGATCATTTCCACTGGTTGGTCCAGTTGCAAAATGGAACACTGGGACAACTGATGTGCCAGACGAAATCCCTGAGCACCAGAGCCATCAATGTGGCGAGCGGTCGAACAGGTAGCCTGTGGCAACAGGGTTTTCATGATCGTGCGCTACGGCAAGAAGAGAGTCTGGTGCAAATGGCCAGATATGTAGTGGCCAACCCGCTACGCGCGGGTCTGGTGCAAAAGCTTGATGATTACTCACTCTGGGATGCAATTTGGGTCAGTCGAACCCTACCTCCGCCTTCGTGAGCAAGCCCACTCCCACATTCAACTGGCGCCAGACGCAAAATCTCCCAACACAATCAATCCCCCTGTGGGAGCGGGCTTGCTCGCGAAAGCGCCAGGTCAGGCAACATCGCTGCTGAGCGTACCGCCGCCTTCGTGAGCAAGCCCACTCCCACATTCAACTGGCGCCAGACGCAAAATCTCCCAACACAATCAATCCCCCTGTGGGAGCGGGCTTGCTCGCGAAAGCGTCGGGTCAGGCAGCATCGTTGATGAATGTGCCTCCCTCTTCGTGAGCAAGCCCACTCCCACATTCAACTGGCGCCAGACGCAAAATCTCCCAACACAATCAATCCCCCTGTGGGAGCGGGCTTGCTCGCGAAAGCGTCAGGTCAGGCAATATCGTTGCTGAATGTGCCTCCCTCTTCGTGAGCAAGCCCACTCCCACATTCAACTGGCGCCAGACGCAAAATCTTCCAACACCATCAATCCCCCTGTGGGAGCGGGCTTGCTCGCGAAAGCGTCAGGTCAGGCAACATCGCTGCTGACCGTACCGCCGCCTTCGTGAGCAAGCCCACTCCCACATTCAATTGGCGCCAGACGCAAAATCTTCCAACACCACCTATTCCCCTGTGGGAGCGGGCTTGCTCGCGAAAGCGTCAGGTCAGGCAATATCGTTGCTGAATGTGCCTCCCTCTTCGTGAGCAAGCCCACTCCCACATTCAACTGGCGCCAGACGCAAAATCTTCCAACACCATCGATTCCCCTGTGGGAGCGGGCTTGCTTGCGAAAGCGTCGGGTCGGGCAACATCACTGCTGATGTACGCTCCGTACAACGTCAATGTGCCCGATCCAGCCCCACCAGCAATGCGCTGTCGCGGCTGTAGATGTCTGGTGCGTAGCGTACATGCCCGGTGTTGTCGACTTGCGCCGTCCAGTAGGTCATCAGGATCGGTACCGGCGCCGATAAGCGAAATTCATGAGTGGTACCGCTTGCCAGCAACGTATCGGTGCGGGTCTTTTCCGCCGGAGACAGCAGCAGATCGCGCAGTTGCAACGGGTGCTCGACGCGCACGCAGCCGGAGCTGAACGCTCGCGGTCCCTTGTCGAACAGCGCCTTGCTCGGCGTGTCGTGCAGGTACACCGAGAACGGATTGGGGAAGCGGATGACCATTTGCCCCAGCGGATTGCGCGGGCCGGCGTCCTGGCGCAGGAGGATGTTGCCGGGGTTGTCCCAATCGATATCGGCCGCTGCCAGAGGCTGACCATTGGCGTCGAGCACTTGCAGGTTCTGGCGACTGAGGAAGGTCTGGTCCTTGCGGATTTCCGGCAGCTTGTCTTCTTTCCAGATGGTCGGCGGCACGGTCCAGGTCGGGTTTAGTGTCAGGCGGGTGACGCGGGATTTGAGCAATGGGGTCTGGCGCTCGGCGCGGCCGACCTGGGTGCGGGTCTGCCACACCGGCTGACCGCCCTGATACAGCGTCAACTCAGCGGCCGCAACGTTGACCACCAGCCCGCTGGGCTCCATGTCCTGGGCCATCCAGCGGAAACGTTCGAGATTGACGCGCAACTGATCGCGGCGGGTCAGCGGGCTGATGTTCAGCTCAGCAATGGTGCCTGGGCCGACCACACCGTCAGCCTGTAACGAATGAGTGGCCTGAAAATGCTTCACTGCCTCCACCAACACGTCATCGTAAGCGTTGTCCGGCGTCACCAGCGCATGTGCCAGATAGCCTTCGCTGTACAACCGTCGGGCCAGTTCCGGCACGCGTGGGTCTGCCATCGCCGGGCGCAGCAACGGGCCGTTGCCCACCGGCTGCCATTGCGGCAAGACTTGCAAGCGTTGCGCGGCATATAGCTGACGCAGGCTTTGATATTGCGGCAGATGCGGACGCGCCAGGTCGAACGCTGCAGCAATATCGTTCATGCCCGGCACGGCAATGCTGAGCAATTGCGCCTGACGGTCGGTCGGCGGGCCGTCGACACGCCACAGCGGTTCGAAATGCGATTGCAACAGACGGCCGTAATGCAGATCCTGCAAGGCCTGCAGGTAGTTGCGGCTGATGTCGATGTCGGCGCACAACTCGCCGTCCTGCGGCGATGTCGTCGCGACCGCGTAGCGACTCGGGTTCAGTCCATCGTCGGCCAACAGTTGCAATTGCGCGCGCAAGGCCGGTAAGCGTGCCGACTCACTCGCCCACACCGGCATCCAGTCCTGCTGTTCATAGAACGCCTGCAATTGGCTCAAGGCCGGGCCGTTGAGGCGCGCGGCAATCGGCGGGCACGACTGCGCCAGGCTGATCAAAACCGCCTGCAACGGGCTGCGCGGCTCTACCGGCAATTGCGTTTCAGGCGTAGCCAGGGTTTCGAGCGGGGGCAGCGGCTCATCGGCGCAAGCGACAAACGGCGCAGCGAGCAAACAAATGCTCAAGTAGCATGCGTACTTTTTGAACAACTGCTTTACTCCAATCCATGGCCGTCCAGATGACGGTCAACCTTACATCAGGTGCGCTGAACAGTCAGGCTCGAACCGCGAGCCTGCGGGTATTGACTGGGAGTCAGGAGCCAAAGTGCCGTTTATGTAGCAAGTTGAGGACACTTTATAAAATGTTGACGTTTTTGCGCCGACTTCTGTTGAGCACCGCGACCCTTGTCGCCGTGACCAGCCCAGTATTTGCCGCCGGCAAGCCATCGCCGGTTCTCTACAACAGCCTCGCCCACGCCGCGCCGGAACTCAATCCCCAAGCGCTCAAAGGTGCATTGAACGCCATGCAATGCGCGGTCAACAACGGCGCGAAACCCTCGCGACATCTGGCGATCATCGATTATTCGCAACCGTCCACCGAGCGCCGCCTGTGGATCTTCGACTTGACTAAAAAGAAGCTGGTGCTGCGCGATCTGGTCGCCCACGGCTCCAACTCCGGGGAGAACTTCGCCACGCAGTTTTCCAATCGCGAAGGCAGTTATCAGTCCAGCCTCGGCCTGTTCCGCACTCAGGAAAGCTATGAAGGTACCCACGGCTATTCGCTGCGCATGGATGGGCTGGAACCCGGCTTCAATGACCTGGCCCGCGATCGCGCGATCGTGATTCATGCTGCCAGTTACGTGAACCCGCTGTGGAGCAAGCGTCAGGGGCGTATCGGCCGCAGTCAGGGTTGCCCCGCCGTGCGGCCGCAGATCGCCAAACAGGTGATCGATCGCCTGAAGAACGGCCAGTTCATGTTTTCCTGGTATCCGGATCAGCGCTGGCTGCAAAAGTCGCCGTACCTGAACTGCCAGCCGCAGCAGGTGGCGAGCATTCTCAACACCCACGCCAGTTAACGCGCGTCGCCCCCGGCGGGTTTGTAGAAGAGGAACCTGCCGGTCTGCGCCGTGTTGCGATAGGCCTTGGCCCAGCTCGGGTGCACGCCGCGATCGTGGAAATACAAGGCGCCGCGCGTGCGGTCCTTGAGCTGGCGGTTCAACGCCTTGCCAGCGATTTCCTTGGCCAGCGTGTATTCGGCGTCTTCCTTGACCTGATCCGGCTTGCCATCGCACCACCAGGAAAACTGGCAATTGCCGCTTTCCGAACCCTGCTTGACCACTGCGCAGACTGTGTCGGGAAAGCCTTCATGGCCAAGACGATTCATCACCACGCTGGCGACGGCTTCCATTTCCGGGGTGTCCTTGCCTTTGGCTTCCCAGTAGATGCTGCGCGCCAGACAGGTCAGCGGATCGTCCAGCGGCGCGGCGCCGGCCGGGTCCACCGCCTGCGCTTCGGTCGGGGTGATGGCTTCGGATTTAGGTGCCGGTGCGGCGCTGACTTTATCCGCCGCTTTCTCTTCGAGCACCTCGGCTTTCTGTTCGGCCTTGGCCTCGATCGGCGCCTGCGCGCCGGCCCATGCTGCACCGGTTAAAACGATACACAACAAACCGCCCACCCAGCCTTTCAATCCCATGTCGGTTCTTCCGTCAGCGCCCGTGCGGGGCAAGATGTTACGTCGGGGAGACGCCCGGTTTGCGGGGTCTTCGCAGAGTGTAGCGAGCAAATGCGCGGGCACACCAGCGGAGAAAAAATTCCGCCGCAAAGAAAAAGACATTCACCCACCGGGGGCCTTTCGCGCATCATGGGCGCATTCAGCTCAAGGGAGATTTCCATGCGCTTCATGCCGTCCGTTTTGCGTTGTGCCGCATTGTCGCTGGGCGTGTTTTTCGCCACCTCGGCGCTGGCCGCCGATGAACTGCAATTGATCGAGTCGATCAACAGCTATCGCAGCCAGCCGCAGCGTTGCGGCACGCAGGCGTCGAACGAGTTGCCACCGCTGTCGGCCGATCCACGGCTGCGCCTGCCGGCCAGCGGCGCGGTCGATTTGCAGCAGGCCATGACCAGCGCCCACTACCCGATGGTCAACGTGCAGGCGATTACCCTCAACGGCCCGCGCGATGCGGCGTCTGCAATGAAGGCGATTCAGGAAAGCTTCTGTCAGGTGGTGCTCGACCCGCAGTTTGTCGATATCGGCGTCAACCGCGTTGACCGCGACTGGCGCATCGTCCTCGCGCGGCCGTTGCTGACGGCGAAACTCGGCGATGCGCAAAGCGAAGGGCAAAAGCTGCTGGCGCAACTCAATGCCGCGCGCAGTCAGGCCCGTCAGTGCGGCGGCCAGGCCTTCGCGGCGGCAGCACCGCTGGCCTGGAACGCCACGCTGGGCACCGTTGCCCAGGATCACAGCCGCGACATGGCCAACAACAATTACCTCGACCACAAGGACCGCGACGGCCGCACGCCGGGCGACCGCGCCGAGCTGTCCGGTTACAGTGGGCAACTGGTCGGTGAAAACATCGCCGCCGGGCAAGACACCGTCGCCAAGGTCGTTGACGGCTGGCTCGCCAGCCCCGGGCATTGCGCCAATCTGATGAACCCGCAATACCAGGAACTGGGCGCCGCCTATGCGACCGATCCGAAAAGCAACGCCGGTATTTACTGGACGGCAATGTTTGGCGCACCGTAAGGCATCATCGACGCCGTCAATCACTCGGTCAGCCAGAGTGATTGGACGGCGTGGCGAGCGCAGCCTACCCTGCGCGATCTGCGCCCCCTGACGGCGTTCCACATCCACGAGGCGAGCCCATGACACAGCGTGAATTGATCGATGGTCACAACCGCCGCGTGGATTATCTGCGCCTGTCGGTCACCGACCGCTGCGATTTTCGCTGCGTCTATTGCATGGCCGAGGACATGCAGTTCCTGCCGCGCCAGCAGATCCTCACCCTCGAAGAGCTGTTTCAGGTGGCGCAAAGCTTCGTCGCCCTCGGCACGCGCAAGATCCGCCTCACGGGTGGCGAGCCGCTGATCCGGCCTGGTGTCGTGCAACTTTGCGAACAGATCGCCGCCCTGCCCGGCCTGCGGGAACTGTGCCTGACCACCAACGGCTCACAATTGGGCCGACTGGCCCAGCCGCTGTTCGACGCTGGGGTCAAGCGCCTGAACATCAGCCTCGACAGCCTCGATCCGCAGCGCTTCAAAGAGCTGACCCGCACCGGCGATCTGGCGCAGGTCATCGACGGCATCGATGCCGCCCGCGCCGCCGGGTTCACCCGCACCAAACTCAATTGCGTGGTGATGCAAGGGCGCAACGACCACGAGATCAATGATCTGGTCAGTTTCGCCATCGAGCGTGATCTGGATATTTCCTTCATCGAAGAGATGCCGCTGGGCGCGATCGCCGAACACAGCCGCGCCGAATCCTTCTACTCCAGCGCGCAAGTGCGCGAACGCATTGCCGAACGTTTTACCCTGATCGACTCGACCGAATCGACGCAAGGGCCGTCGCGCTACTGGCGCGTGGCCGAAGCACCGAACATTCGCCTGGGCTTCATTTCGCCGCACAGCCACAACTTCTGCGGCACCTGCAATCGCGTGCGCCTGACCGTCGAAGGTCGTCTGCTGCTGTGTTTGGGCAACGAGCATTCGATGGACCTCAAAGCCGTCTTGCGCGCCCACCCGGGCCATCCGGAGCGCCTCGAAAACGCGATCATCGAGGCGATGAAACTCAAGCCGTATCGACACAACTTCGAAGTCAACGATGATGTACAAGTGGTGCGCTTCATGAACATGACCGGCGGCTGATTCGCCGCGCAACCGGGACCGCGAGATGATCGTCAGACCGAGACCCAATCAGTTCGCTGTGCTGTTCACCCTCCGAGGCTCGATCGCCAAACGCATCGCCGTGCGCACTTTGATGCTGACCCTGCTGGCGGCGGCGATTGTGCTGATCGAACTCGTTGTGCCGAGCTACTTCGCCAAGATCAACGCGACACCGTTCACCCTGCTGGGCCTGTCGCTGTCGATTTTCCTCAGCTTTCGCAACAACGCCTGTTACGACCGTTGGTACGAGGGCCGCAAGGCCTGGGGCGAGGTGCTGCTGCGGGTGCGCGCGGTGATGCGCGAAACCCAAGGCCTCGATGACACCCGCCTGCGTGGGCAACTGTTGCGCAACCTGTGCGGTTTCGCCCATGCGTTGAATGCGCGGCTGCGTGGAGACAGTGAGGCGCAGGCCAGTGCCGACTGGGTCAGCCCGCCGATCGATGGGGCTGCGCCGGATCACTGCGGACAGATCATTCATCAGGTCGGGCGCCAGTGTTCCGGGCTGGAATCGGCCGGTGCACTGTCGCCTTGGCGGTATCAATTGTTGGCCAATCATCTGACCTGCCTGAGTCAGGCCCAGGCCGTGTGTGACCGGATCAAGAACACGCCACTGCCCTTCCCTTACACCCTACTGCTGCACCGCACCATCTACCTGTTCTGCCTGCTGCTGCCCTTCGCCATGGCGCAATCGCTGGGTTGGTTGACGCCGCTGTTCACGGCTATTGTCAGCTACACCTTCTTCGGCTTCGACGCGATTGCCGATGAACTCGAAGACCCGTTCGGGCGCGATGAAAACGATCTGCCGACCGATGCCCTGGTGCGCACCCTGGAGCGCGACGTGCTGCACGAACTGGGCGTCTTGCCGTTGCCGCCCGCACCGGAACCGGACGATTACGTGCTGCGCTGAACGACACAACGGCAAGCAACGAAAGGCGCGGCGTGTTCACTCTGGACCGAAGTGCGGCCATTCGCGAGCAGGCTCGCTCCCACAGTTGAAATGCACTCTCTTGTGGGAGCGAGCCTGCGCGCGAAAAAGGCAACTCGGTCAATCAGCCCAAACGCCGGTAAGCGCCACCGACGAATCTCCCATTTACACGCGCGCGAATTCCCCCTTACTATCCGGGCACACCGGTCGCCAGGTTCGCCCTGCTACCGACGCTTTCCGCCAACGGAAACACGCGTTATGAGTACGTCACCACAACAACCGCAAAGGTTGCACGTCTCTGCTGTACGCACCCACTGCAAACGGGGCTGCGTATGAACCGCATCGTCAATCTGCCCATGGCCCTGCGCCGTTCCAAGCTGCGTCACTCCGCACGCCCGCCGGATATCGCCGTTCCTGCCTGATCGCGTGAGCTTGATACCCGCGACAGTCAATTTCCCTATTTCCTGATATCCCTGCCGGGACACTTACGCCTTTTTGTCGCGTCGTGTCCGGCCGAATCTGCGCGCCTGTGCGGCGCCACCGTGAGTGATTTGCCATGAAATTCGCAGCCATCGAAGACGCACGCCTGTTCCTCGAACAGAACCCCGATATCGACATGATCGAATTGTTCATCCTCGACGCCAACGGCGTGCCGCGCGGCAAGCTGTTGCACCGTGAAGAGCTGTTGGCCGTGTACGAAAGCGGCCGGCCTTTGCCTAGCACGATTCTCGGTTTGACCGTGCAAGGCGAGGACGTCGAGAACTCCGGGCTGGTGTGGGACGTCGGCGACATCGACTGCCGCGCCTATCCGCTGCAAGGCAGTCTGGTGCGCCTGCCGTGGCGGCAGATTCCGACCGCCGCCGTGCAGGTCAGCATGCACCCGAGCGAGGGCCTGCCGGCGAGCATCGCTGACCCTCGGCACCTGCTGATCAAGGTGATCGACGGGCTCAAGGCCGAGGGGTATCACCCGATCATGGCCTGCGAGCTGGAGTTCTATCTGCTCGACGCCAAACGCGATCACAACGGCCGCCCGCAACCGGCGCTGGACGCCGACGGCGGGCGACCGCGACACACGCAAGTCTACGGTTTGCGCGAGCTGGAGCAGATCGAGCCATTCCTCGCCGACCTCTACAGCGCTTGCAAACTGCACGGCATTCCGGCGCGTACGGCGATTTCCGAATACGCCCCCGGGCAAGTGGAAATCACCCTCGAACACGGCGATGCGCTGGAGGCGATGGATCAAGCGGTGCGCTACAAACGTCTGGTCAAAGGCGTAGCGCACAAGCACGGCATGCAGGCGACGTTCATGGCCAAGCCGTTCGATGATCTGGCCGGCACCGGCATGCACATGCACGTCAGCCTCGCCGACGCCGAGGGGCGTAATTTGTTCGCCTCTGAAGACCCGGCCGGCACACCGCTGTTGCGCACGGCGATCGGCGGCATGCTCGCATCTCTTCTGGATTCGCTGTTGCTGTTCTGCCCCAACGCCAACTCCTACCGGCGCTTTCAGGCCAACAGCTACGCACCACTGGCGCCGACGTGGGGCGTCGACAACCGCACCGTCAGCCTGCGCGTACCCGCCGGCCCGGCGCCTACGCGGCACATAGAACACCGCATCTGCGGCGCCGACGCCAACCCCTATCTGGCGGCGGCAGCGATCCTTGCCGGCATTCATCGCGGCATTCGTGAAGAGCTGGATCCGGGCGCGCCGGTCGAGGGCAATGGTTACGCTCAGGCAAAAGAATTGTTGCCGACCGATTGGCTGACCTCGTTGCAGGCGCTGGAAAACTCCCAGTGGGCGCGGGAGGCGTTGGGCCAGGAATTCCTTGGGGTGTATCTGGCGGTGAAGCGTGCCGAGTATCGGCAGTTCATGGCGCAAGTGGGTGAGCAGGATTGGCGGTGGTATCTGACCGAGGCCTAACGATCCGACACCGAACCTGTGGGAGCGAGCCTGCTCGCGAAGGCGTCATCACATTCAACATTTTGGGTGACTGACACACCGCTTTCGCGAGCAGGCTCGCTCCCACAGGGAATGCACTTCGAACCCAGAATTTTTTGTGGACCCCGACATGACCATTCGCTGCAATTCCTACTACACCGCCACCCTCAACCAGGACACCGACTACCCGACCCTGCAAGGCCGGCATAAGGTCGATGTGGTAATCATCGGCGGCGGTTTCACTGGCGTCGCCACTGCCGTCGAACTGGCGGAAAAAGGCCTGAAAGTCGCCATCGTCGAAAGCCACAAGATCGGCTGGGGCGCGACCGGGCGCAATGGCGGGCAAGTCACCGGCAGCCTCTCCGGCGACGGCGCAATGCGCAAGCAGATGCGCGCAAAACTGGGCGATGACGTGGACGATTTCATCTGGCACCTGCGCTGGCGCGGGCACGAAATCATCCGCCAGCGCGTCGAGAAATACGCGATCCAGTGCGACCTCAAACACGGCCATTTGCACGCAGCGTACAAGCCAAGCCACATGGTCGATCTGCGCAAGGATTATGACGAAGCCGTGCGTCGCGGATTGGCCAATGAAGTGAGCCTGCTCGACCGCAGCCAGGTCCGCGATCTGCTGCAAAGCGAGCTCTACCACGGCGCGATCAAAAACACCCGCAACATGCACCTGCACCCGCTCAACCTGTGCATTGGCGAAGCACGCGCAGCCGAAAGCCTGGGCGCGCTGATCTTCGAGAACAGTGAAGTGCTGGAGATCATTCACGGCGACAACCCTGGCGTGCGCACCGCTCACGGCCAGATCGACGCCAGTCAGGTGATGCTCGCCGGGGATGTCTATCACAAGCTCGAACCGGGTCAGCTCAAGGGCAAGATTTTCCCGGCCATGGGCGGCATCGTCACCACCGCGCCGCTGGGTGATCTGGCGAAACAGATCAACCCCGAAGACCTCGCCGTGTACGACTGCCGCTTCGTCCTCGATTACTACCGGCTCACCGCCGACGGCCGTTTGCTGTTCGGCGGCGGCGCCAACTACAGCGGCAAGGATTCGCGCGACATCGCTGCGGAACTGCGCCCTTGTATCGAGCGCACGTTCCCGGCGCTAAAAGGCGTGCCGATCGATTACCAGTGGAGCTGCGCAATGGGCATCGTCATCAACCGCATTCCGCAACTGGGCAAGCTCTCGGACAACGTCTGGTATTGCCAGGGCTACTCGGGACACGGCATCGCCACCACGCACATCATGGGCGAAATCATGAGCCGGGCAATCACCGGGCAGCTGGAGCAGTTCGACACCTTCGCCGCGTGCCAGCACATCCGCGTGCCGATGGGCGACCTGCTGGGCAACCCGTTGCTGGCGGCGGGGATGTGGTATTACCAGATGCTTGAGCGGTTGCGCTGACCCATTACCTGTAGGAGCTGCCGAAGGCTGCGATCTTTTGATCCTGCTTTTAAAAAGCAAAATCAAAAGATCGCAGCCTTCGGCAGCTCCTACAAAGTCATTTTCACTGCAGATCCCCTGTGGGAGTGAGCCTGCTCGCGAAGAGGCCCTCAAACCCCACACAAAATTCAATCCGGCAACTGCTCCACCATGACCCCCAACCGCCGATAATCCTCGACATTCCCCGACCCCGGATGCCGCTCGGTAATCAACATATGCAGGCGCGTACACGGCGCCACCACAAACGGCTCCACCGCGCCCAACTTGTCTGCCGTAGTCACTGCAATCACCCGCGCTGCACTGTCGAGCATCGCCTGTTTGATTGGTACTTCATCGAAATGCAGCGAGGTGATGCCGACCTCGGGATGAATCGCACACACCCCGGTAATCGCCAGATCCGCCTTGATCCCCGCCAGCAGCCGCAGCGCTTCCTGACCGCTCGCCGACATCGAATGCGGATTCAACTCCCCTCCCGCCAGAATCACTTTCACGCCCTTGTATTCCGACAGGGCAATCGCCGTCAGCGGTGAGGCGGTCACGGCAGTGATGCGGATGTCGGCGGGTAATGCGCGTGCCACCTGCAACGTGGTCGAGCCGGAATCGAACAGCACAATCTGCCCGTCCTCGATGTGCTGCGCCGCCACTTGCGCCAGACGGACCTTGACCTCATCGGTCTCATCCAGGCGGGTGAAGTAATCCTTGCCGGAGTCCTTCGGTCGCGGCAGCGCCCCGCCATGCACGCGCTGCACCAGCCCGGCGCTGTCCAGTTCGGCGAGGTCGCGGCGGATAGTGTCCTCGGACACCGCGAAATGCTGGCTCAACTCAGAGGCCATGACCTTGCCGTCGCGTTCGAGGAGCAAAAGGATTTTCTGCCGACGCAAGGATGGAAGTTCAGCGATGGAATGGTCGTGCATGGTTCTGCCTGTTTGTGCTTGTAGTTGCAGGTTTCAGCGACACTAGCGAAAGTCTCCGGCAAATACAAACGCAGCGGCTATCAATGCTTTCGATCATTGGAATCAACACGGCGAATTTTTTCTTTGCGTGGCGCGTGTTCACAATGGCGCCACTCTCAAAAGCTCAGGATGAACAGCCCATGAATCTCAACTTCGCCTTCGCCTGCATGATCGTCGTGTCATTCGCGATTGCCTTGGGCCACGCCTGACCTGCACCAACAACGCCGGGGCAAAATGCAGCAATACCATCCGGCTTAAGTGATGCGTCAGGATAAACACCACATTCAGCCCGCCGCCAAACGCGACAATCGCAATCGTCTCGATCGCGCCCGGCATATATGCCAGCCACAGCGACAGCGGATCACTGCCCAGCCAGCGCGCAGCCACCTCGGCAAATGCCGCTGCAACGACGACCATCAAACCGACCGAAACCAAAGCGGTGCGCCCATGTCGCGCCAACTCTGCAATGCCGAGCCCCTGAAATCGCGAGCCAATGCGCACGCCGAGAACCAGTGCGGCCAGGTTCAAGCTCCACTGCGGCATATGAAAGCCGTGCAGCCATCCTGTCTTCACAAACACAGCAGTGATGATGATCGCAGTGAGCATGAACGGCGCAGGGACGCCAATCAGCAGCAGCAAACGCCCGAGCAATACGCTCAGCGCGATGACCGAGAGTGCGGTCAGTGCCATGCCGGTAGTCAACGGATCGCTGACCACTTCAGCCACCGCTGCTTGCCCGGGAATCAGCAAACTCACCAGCACGGTGATCAACAGCAGCCGCATCAGATGTACGATGATGACTTTGCTCGAAGCCTTTTCCGATTCAAGCAAATCGAATACCGCCGCCAATGCGCCGGGATAAACCGCCAGCAGTGCATCAGTGCGATTCCAGCCGGCACCGCGTGTGAGCCACCATCCGGCGAGTGCAATTTGTACCGTCAGGCAGATCAGCAACACGCCAAGGCTGGGCAACATTGTTGCGGCCGTTTGGCTGTCCCATGCTTCGAACATAAGGCCGGTGGCGATGCCCAGCGTGACCTGAATGTAGCCCAAGCCATAAGGGGTTGCCGGGGCAATGCCGGTTTTGCTGGCGAAAAACGCGGTCACCACAATCGAGCCCAGCAGCAAGCCGTGAGGCACGCCTTCAAACTGCAACAACGCACCGAGAGCGGCGGCTATCAACAAGCACACAATGGATTTCATCGTTCGCCTTCCTGGCTATTTATCTGACACACCACCATCCCTTGGTAGGAGCTGCCGAAGGCTGCGATCTTTTGATCTTGATCTTCAAAAACAAAATCAAAAGATCGCAGCCTTCGGCAGCTCCTACAGGGGGATTTGCATTCCTATGCGCGAAGGCGTGCAATCGCCCGCCGATATTTCTCGATCCGCTCCAGATCCTCCCAACTCGGCGAGGCGATCCGCGAGATATCGCTGTTCTCTTCCAGATCCGCCAGCTTCACCACTCGCCCGATCGGGTTTTGCGCGGCGCGGTCGACAAAATCCTCATAGGACTCACCGGGCAATTTGGTCACCGCCGCAATCGCCGCCAGCACCTCTTCGCTGAAACCTTCCCCGCGTAAGTCATCCAGACTCACCCCGCAATCCTCGACCACATCGTGCAGCACAGCGACGATGCGTTCTTCCAGCGTGCTCATGCGCAACATGACTTTCAGCGGATGCAGAATGTACGGCGCCCCGCCCTTGTCCACCTGCCCGGTGTGGGCCGTGGCGGCAATGGCGATAGCGCGTTCGAGGGTTTGGGCCATGGGAATCGAATCCTGCGCTGAATGTTTCTGATTGTTGCGCAGTGTACGCGAAGATCGCGCAGCGCAAAGCGATTGAACCTTGCCCGCCCTCGCCGCCTCGAAACCAGACAAGCGCCAAATCACCGATCAGACGCGGCGCCATTGGAGAGGAATTGCCGATGAAAACCCGACTGCTGCTCTTGATCGCCACGTTCGCCATCATCCCCACCTGCGTCATGGCTGAAGGCTGCGACGTCCAGACCCGCTCCTCCAGCGCCGCGGTGCCGGCGGTGGAAACCCACAGCTGCTACGAATACGAAGGCATGCCCGTGGACTCCATCAACTGGTCCTGCAGCAACGAAAGCAAGGACACCCTCAATGCCACCAAGAAGAAAGTCGAACGCTGCGACGACCACTACCAAGCCACCTGCACCGCCCGCCTCACCCAGGAATCCCTGGCCAACCCGCACTCGACCAGCAAAGACAAAAGCGCCAAACCGCTGAACATGCCCGACAGCGCCAAAGTCACGACGTATTACTACGACGGTGAGCATCTGGCACAGGCGAAGATTGATTGTGAAAACAGCGGCGGGAACTGGAAGGCTAAATAGCCTCGGTTATCAAGGATTGCCTGATAGAGAGCCCGGCTTGATGCCGGGCTTGCTGTATCTGCAAACAGCTTCAACCTTCACCAGCACCGCTGCTGGTGCCGCTGTCATTCGATTGCTTCGAACCACTCGGTTTGGAACCCGAAGGTGTTGAGCCATCATTATTGGTGGTGTTGCCCTGTGTGCCTTTGGGCACGGTGGCACCGTTGGAATGAATGTCCTCCGGCGCACTCGGGTTGGTTTGGCTGTTGCCGTCGTTAGCGGTCGGTGCCGGGGTGTCGCTGGCGGCTGTTGCGTAAAGCGAAGTGGCGGATAACAGCGTGGCCAAGGTCAGTGCTGCAAGGTTGGATTTGCGCATGTTGGCGGTTCCTTTGCGGGGTAAGGTATGCATTGGAATAACGCGAGCGGCGAAAATGCGGAGGGGCTGACGAATGGCAAAAATAAATCAGCCCTTCACCTCGCAAGAGAAATCGGGTCATGAAAAATCACTATCTGATATGCAGAAAAATGCCCGGCTGGAAAACCGGGCATTTTAGTGCGAGGGAGCCATCAACCACCGCCGCTACCCCCACTGCTGCTACCGGATGGTTGACCCGCAGGGGTAGGTTTGGAGGCAGAAGGCACCGGCCCATTGTCGGTCTTGCCACCATCACCACCTGGGGGCAGCGAATCGGCATCCGGGTCGGCATTGGTGGCTGGAGACGCCGGCTCACGAGTCTGGCTGGTACCGTCGCTCGCCTTCGGGGTCGACGTTTCGCCAGCGGCGAGCGCGTACGGCGCACTGCCGAACAGCAACGCCGCGAGGGTGATCACTGCAATTTTCTGGTTCAGCATGGTGGCTCTTCCGTTGCGTGGGGAGTTACACCATTGGAAGAAGCTGTGGGGCGAACGTGCGATGTGTCGGACGAGTGGTTATTGCCTGAAGACATCGCGAAATGTCGACATCCGAATGCTTCGCATGACAACGCCCCAGGCAGCCTTGGAGGGCCTGCAAATCAACCTCGGTAAACCTATGCGAAACGCCTGCCCTTCAAAAATTCGCCGGCGTATTCGCACTGATTATCTCCGCCTCATCCGCGCCGATATTGCGGAATTTATGCGGCAACGTCGTCGGAAAGTAATACCCATCCCCCGCACTCAGCACACTCACCTGCCCGTCCACGGTCAGTTCCACCGTGCCGCGCGTGACCAAACCGCACTCTTCGCCTTCGGCATGCACGATCGGCTCTTCGCCGGAGCTGGCGCCGGGGGCGTATTGTTCGCGGAGCAGGCGCATCTGGCGGCTGGGGACGGAGGCGCCGATGAGCAGCAGGCGCAGGCCGTGGCGGCCGAGGTCGGGTTGTTCGTTGGCGCGGAATACGTATTGGTGTTCGCGCGGGGGCTGGTCGAAGGTGAAGAAGTCGGCTAGGGACATCGGTATGCCTTCGAGCAGCTTTTTCAGCGAGCTGACGGAGGGGCTGACGCGGTTCTGTTCGATCAGCGAGATGGTCGCGTTGGTCACGCCGCTACGCCGGGCGAGCTCGCGCTGGGAGAGTTTGTAGCTTTCGCGTACTAGTTTGAGTCGAGAACCCGTATCCATGACTGCCTTATGTAAAAGGGGCGATGGGGGTGGGTGGCGGGTGACGCGCAGGTCGCGCGGATCACGTTGCTCCCGTGTCCCGGAACCGTGAAAGGCGGCTATTAAATCACGTTTGCCGGCGTTGCTCAGCAGGTTCGATGGATGGCGGGACGAAACTCTATCTTGCCTTGGCAATACAGCCAATGTGGGAGCGGGCCTGCTCGCGAAAGCGTCGGGTCAGGCAACATCGCTGCTGACCGTACCGCCGCCTTCGTGAGCAAGCCCACTCCCACATTTAACTGGCGCCAGGCGCAAACTCTTCCAACACCATCACTCCCCCTGTGGGAGCGGGCTTGCTCGCGAAAGCGGTGTGTCAGGCAACATCGCTGCTGACCGTACCGCCGCCTTCGTGAGCAAGCCCACTCCCACATTTAACTGGCGCCAGGCGCAAAATCTTCCAACACCATCACTCCCACAGGGCTCGGCGGCGCGCGTTAAATCCCGGCACAACACCAAACCACTGTGGGAGCGGGCTTGCTCGCGAAAGCGGTGTGTCAGGCGACACCAATGTTGGCTGATATGGCCCCTTCGCGAGCAAGCCCGCTCCCACCGTTTGATGTCTGGGGTTTCAGCTGCATTGATGACAGGCCCCTCAACCTGTTGCCCTCAGGTATGTCAGGAAAACCGGCGGGGGTTTGGGCCGCCGCCGGTGAGGTCAATCAGATGCCGAAACGGTCGCGCAGGGAGTAGTAGACGGCGCCAAGCGCGGTGAGCGGTGCGGAGAAGGTGCGGCCGCCGAGCATTGGCATGTGCGGCAGCGAGGCGAAGGCGTTGAAGCGTTCGGCGTCGCCGCGGATCATTTCCGAGATCAGTTTACCGGCCAGGTGCGAGCAAGTGACGCCGTGGCCGCTGTAGCCCTGCATGTAGTAGGCGTTCTTTTCGATGCGGCCGAACTGCGGCATGCGCGACATGGTCAGCAGGAAATTGCCGGTCCAGCGGTAGTCGATCTTCACGTCCTTGAGCTGCGGGAAGGTCTTGAGGATCTTCGGCCGGATCAGTTGTTCGATATCGTCCGGTTCCCGCGCGCCGTAGACCACGCCACCACCGTAGAGCAGGCGGTTGTCAGCGGTGAGGCGGTAGTAGTCCAGCAGGTAGTTGCAGTCTTCCACGCAATAGTTGTTGGTGATCAGGCTGCGTGCCTGCTGCTCGGTCAGCGGTTCGGTGACGACGATCTGCGAGCCGCACGGCATGCTTTTCGCGGTGACACGGTTGTCGAGGCCCTGCGGCAGATAAGCGTTGCCGGCGATCAGCAGGTATTTGGCGCGGATCAGACCTTTGGCGGTGCGTACGGTGATCGGCTCGCCGTAGGTGATTTCCACCGCCGCCGATTGCTCGTAGATCTTGCCACCCAAACGCACGATGGCGGCGGCTTCGCCCAGGGCCAGATTCAACGGATGGACGTGGCCGCCCTGCATGTCCAGCAAACCGCCAACGTAAGCATCGGAACCGACTTCACGACGGATGTCCGCCGCGTCGAGCATCTTCAGATTGCGGTTGCCGTAACGTTCCCAGCCACGCTTCTGCTCAGCCAGACCGTTGAGTTGTTTCTTGTTCATCGCGGCAAAAATACCGCCCGGGCGGTAGTCGCACTTGATTTCGTAATCCTTGATGCGCGAACGAATGATGTCGGCGCCTTCGAAGATCATGCTGCCGAGGATTTCTGCAGTCTTGTCGCCGTAGCGCTCTTCGATGACATCAACGTCGCGGCTGTAGGAGTTGACCAGTTGACCGCCATTGCGCCCGCTGGCGCCGTAGCCGACTTTTGCCGCTTCCAGCACGGTGACTTTATAGCCAGCTTCGCTGAGAAACAGCGCCGAGGACAGACCGGTGTAGCCGGCACCGATGATGCAGACGTCGCAGTCGAGCGCTTCTTCGAGAATCGGGAAGTCGATGACTTCGTTGCGGGTGGCGGCGTAGTAGCTGTTTACGTGTTGCTGTTTCATAGGTTTCTCCGAGGGCCGCCAACCAGGGGCGACCGCCGCTGTAAAAGAATCAGAGCTTGATCCAGGTCGCTTTCAGTTCGGTGTACTTGTCGAACGCGTGCAGCGATTTGTCGCGCCCGTTGCCCGACTGTTTGAAGCCGCCGAACGGCGCGGTCATGTCGCCACCGTCGTACTGGTTGACCCAGACGCTGCCGGCGCGCAGGCCGCGGGCGAAGGTGTGCGCCTTGCTCAGGTTGCTGGTCCACACCCCGGCGGCGAGGCCGAAGATGCTGTCGTTGGCGATCTGCAGAGCTTCTTCGGCAGTGTCGAAGGTGATCAACGACAGCACCGGGCCGAAGATTTCTTCCCTGGCGATGGTCATCGCGTTGGTCACGCCGTCGAAAATCGCTGGCTGCACGTAAAGGCCGCCGGTTTCTTCGAGGGTGCGTTGGCCGCCGGCAATCAGCTCGGCGCCCTGCTCGCGGCCGATGCTGATGTAGCGCAGCACGTTATCGAGCTGACGCTGGTCGACCACGGCGCCGACGGTGGTCGCCGGATCCAGTGCATGCCCCGGTTTCCAGGCTTGCAAGGCTTCCACCAGCAGCGGAATGAATTGCTCGCGAATCGAGCGCTCGACCAGCAGGCGCGAACCGGCGGTGCAGACTTCGCCCTGGTTGAAGGCGATGGCACTGGCCGCCGCTTGAGCGGCCGCACGCAGATCCGGTGCGTCGGCGAACACCACGTTCGGGCTCTTGCCGCCGGCCTCGAGCCAGACGCGTTTCATGTTGCTTTGGCCCGCGTAAATCATCAGTTGCTTGGCGATCGCCGTGGAGCCGGTGAAGGCCAGCACATCGACGTCCATGTGCAGCGCCAGCGCCTTGCCGACGGTATGACCGAAGCCCGGCAGCACATTGAACACGCCTTTGGGAATACCCGCCTCCAGCGCCAGTTGCGCGATGCGGATGGCGGTCAGTGGCGATTTTTCCGAAGGCTTGAGGATGAACGAGTTACCCGCCGCCAGCGCTGGTGCGAACTTCCAGCTGGCCATGATCAGCGGGAAATTCCACGGCACGATCGCCGCGACTACACCGGAGGGCTCGCGGGTGACGAGGCCAAGTTGATCGTGCGGGGTGGCAGCGACTTCGTCGTAAATCTTGTCGATGGCCTCGGCGCTCCAGCGGATCGCGTTGGCGGTCGCCGGGATGTCGATGCTCATCGAATCGCTGATCGGCTTGCCCATGTCGAGGGTTTCCAGCAGCGCCAGTTCTTCCTGGTGTTGCAGGATCAGATCGGCGAAGCGGATCAGCACGCGCTTGCGCTCGGCCGGGGCTTTTTTCGCCCAGATGCCGGAGTTGAAGGACTGGCGCGCGGCTTCGACGGCAAGGTTGGCGTCGGCTTCATCGGTGCTGGCGACAGCGGCGAGAAAGCGGCCATCGACCGGGCTCAGGCATTCGAAAGTGTCGCCGCTGATCGCCGGGCGATATTCACCGTTGATGAAGGCGCGGGATTCGATGGACAGGGACTGGAAGCGTTGTTCCCAGTCGTTGCGGGTTGTGGTCATTGGTTTGGGCTCGACAAGGGGGTGGTGAGCAGCGGACGAATGCCGCTGTTCAAAATCTGCTAACCCGATCCCCTGTAGGAGCTGCCGAAGGCTGCGATCTTTTGCCTTTGATTTTTTTAAAAGCAAGATCAAAAGATCGCAGCCTTCGGCAGCTCCTACAGGGTTACGGCGGTGGGTCAACCGTCAGACCGTATGCAGATACCAGTTGTACTCAAGGTCAGAAATCGAGTTCTCGAACTCGGCCAGTTCGCTTTCCTTGCAGGCGACGAACACGTCGATGTACATCGGGTCGATGTAGCGCGCCATGACTTCGCTGTCGTCAAGTTCGCGCAGGGCGTCGCGCAGATTATTCGGCAGGCTCTGCTCGTTCTGCTCGTAGCTGTTGCCTTCGACCGGCGCGCCGGGCTCGATCTGGTTGGTCAGGCCGTGGTGGATACCAGCCAGCACCGACGCCATCAGCAGGTACGGGTTGGCATCGGCACCGGCGACGCGGTGCTCGATGCGCACGGCGTCCGCTGAACCGGTCGGCACGCGCACGGCAACGGTGCGGTTGTCGATCCCCCAGCTCGGCGAGTTCGGCACATAGAACTGCGCGCCAAAGCGGCGATACGAGTTGACGTTCGGGCAGAGGAACGCCATTTGCGCCGGCAGGGTCTCGAGCACACCGCCGATCGCGTGACGCAGTGCGGCGTTCTGCTCGGGATCCTCGCTGGCGAAGATGTTGTTGCCTTCTTTGTCCAGAATCGAAATGTGCACGTGCAGACCGTTGCCGGCCTGGCCGGGATATGGCTTGGCCATGAAGGTCGTGTCCATCTCGTGGTCGTAGGCGATGTTCTTCACCAGACGCTTGAGCAGGACCGCGTAATCGCAGGCCTTGATCGGGTCGGAGACGTGATGCAGGTTGACTTCGAACTGCGCCGGGGCGCTTTCCTTGACGATCGCATCAGCGGGGATGCCCTGCTCTTTCGCGCCTTCGAGGATGTCTTGCAGGCAGTCGACGTATTCGTCGAGGTCGTCGATCAGGTAGACCTGAGTGGACACCGGACGCTTGCCGGATACCGGCGAACGTGGCGACTGCGGACGCCCGTTAACGTTGTCCTGGTCGATCAGGTAGAACTCGAGTTCGAATGCCGCGCAGATGGTCAGGCCGAGGTCGTCGAATTTGCGCACTACATTGGCCAGCACTTCACGCGGGTCAGCGAAGAATGGCTGGCCCTCGATCTCGTGCATGGTCATCAGCAGTTGTGCGGTCGGGCGCTTTTGCCACGGCTCGATGCTCAGGGTGCCAGGGATCGGGTAGCAGATGCGATCGGCATCGCCGATATCCAGGCCCAGGCCGGTGCTTTCCACCGTCGAGCCGTTGATGTCCAGCGCGAAAAGCGACGCCGGCAGGTTGATGCCTTTTTCGTACACCTTATGAAGACTGGTGCGTTCGATGCGCTTGCCGCGCACCACACCGTTCATATCCGCAATCAGAAGGTCGACGTACAAAACCTCAGGATATTTCTTAAGGAATGCGTTGGCTTCGTTGAGTTGAACGGTACGCAGAGGGACCGACATGATGCACCTATTTAGCCGTTAATTATTATGTTCACCACCGTGTTGCGCAGCCAGTCAATCCGAAAGGCAAAGTGAAGTCAATAGCGAACACCCTGCCCTGCAGCCTTTATTTTTCGGGCTTTTATTAACACTCTCGTGCCATATCCGCCGGCAAACCCCGGTAAACCTGAGCGATTTGATGAACGGCGTTTAGAATTTTTTACATGGCAGTTGTTAATTAAAATCAACGAGGCTAAGCTCCGGAAAAGCTCGTTCAAGTGACAGACTTCGAGGTGAATAAAAATGGCATTCAAGCCATTGATCGGCGTTACTGCGTGCGTCAAACAGATTGGCCTTCACCCCTACCACATCAGCGGCGACAAGTACGTCCGTGCTGTCAGCGTTGGCGCTGAAGGGTTGCCGGTGGTCATTCCTTCTCTCGGTAACCTGACCGAAATCGAAGACCTGCTGGGTCAGCTCGACGGTCTGTTGCTGACCGGCTCTCCCTCGAACGTGGAGCCCTTCCACTACCAAGGCCCGGCCAGCGCCCCCGGCACGGATCATGATCCGGCCCGCGACGCCACCACCCTTCCTTTATTGCGTGCAGCTATCGCGGCGGGCGTTCCGGTGCTCGGCATCTGCCGTGGTTTCCAGGAAATGAACGTGGCGTTCGGCGGCAGCCTCCATCAAAAGGTGCACGAGCTGCCCGGCATGCTCGACCACCGTGAAGCCGACAGCCCGGATGTGGCCGTGCAATACGCCCCGGCCCATGCGGTCAGCGTGATCGCTGGCGGTGTGTTCGAAGCACTGGAGCTGCCCGACGAATTTCAGGTCAATTCGATTCACAGCCAAGGCATCGACCGCCTCGCTCCCGGCCTGCGTGCTGAAGCCGTGGCACCGGACGGTTTGATCGAAGCGATCTCGGTCGAGCACAGCCCGACCTTCGCCCTCGGCGTGCAATGGCATCCGGAATGGCAGGTGCTGGACAACCCGAACTACCTGAAGATTTTCCAGGCGTTCGGCGCAGCGTGCCGGCAACGGGCGGCGAAGCGCAGTCAGGGCTGACGCAATCCCAAACCAGATAACGATTTACTGCCCCCACGGCTGGCGGGTGTGCGTTTGCACATCCGTCAGCCGTGAACCGCAACACCCGTGATAACAACAAGTACGACCCAGGCAGCCAGGACGGCGGCGCCGAACAAGCCGGATTGGTACGGACAAAGGCCACTCAGGTCAACGCATATCCCCTGTGGGAGCGAGCCTGCTCGCGAAAGCGGTGTATCAGCAAACGATGATGTCGACTGACACTCCATATTCGCGAGCAGGCTCGCTCCCACAGGTTCTGCGCCAGCTGAGAGGCATTCCGGACCGCTCCGCAATCCACTTAAGCCCGGCCACATTGGCCAGGCAAACGAAACCTGTTGGGAGTTTCACATGGCAAACGCCTCCAGCACTTACCGCAAGGCACTCGAAGGTCATCAGCAACCGAAAAAGGTGCTGGTGAAAGTCGATCGTGTCACCAAGAAGTTCGACGAAACCGTGGCCGTGGACGATGTGTCCCTGGAGATCCATCAGGGCGAGATTTTCGCCCTGCTGGGCGGTTCCGGTTCGGGCAAATCGACTCTGCTGCGCATGCTCGCCGGTTTCGAGCGGCCGACCGAGGGGCGGATTCTGCTCGATGGCGTGGACATCACCGACATGCCGCCGTACGAGCGGCCGATCAACATGATGTTCCAGTCCTACGCGCTGTTCCCGCACATGACCGTGGCGCAGAACATCGCCTTCGGCCTCAAACAGGACCGTTTGCCTGCCAGCGAAATCGATGCCCGCGTCGAAGAAATGCTGCGTCTGGTGCACATGACCCAATACGCCAAGCGCCGCCCGCACCAGTTGTCCGGCGGTCAGCGACAGCGCGTCGCCCTCGCCCGCTCGCTGGCCAAACGGCCGAAGCTGTTGCTGCTCGACGAGCCGATGGGTGCGCTGGACAAAAAGCTGCGTTCACAGATGCAACTGGAGTTGGTGGAGATCATCGAGCGCGTCGGCGTGACCTGCGTGATGGTGACCCACGACCAGGAAGAAGCCATGACCATGGCCCAGCGCATCGCGATCATGCACCTGGGCTGGATCGCGCAGATCGGCAGCCCGGTGGACATTTATGAAGCGCCGGTCAGCCGCATGGTCTGCGAATTCATCGGCAACGTGAACGCTTTCGACGGCACTGTGGTGGAAGATCTGGAAGGCCACGCGATCATTCACAGCCCGGACCTGCAGCAGAAGATCTACGTCGGTCACGGCGTCAGCACGTCGGTGCAGGATAAGTCGATCACCTACGCCATCCGCCCGGAAAAAATGCTCGTCAGCACCACTCAACCGGAGTTCCGCTACAACTGGTCCGAAGGCAAGGTGCATGACATCGCCTACCTCGGCGGCCATTCGGTGTTCCACGTCGAGCTGCCCGGCGGCAAGATCGTCCAGTCGTTCATGGCCAACGCCGAACGCCGCGGCGCGCGGCCGACTTGGGACGACAAGGTCTACGTCTGGTGGGAAGACGACAGCGGCGTGGTACTGCGCTCATGAGAACTTTCAATCAGCAATTCTCGCGCCTGGTGCCCAGCGGACGAAAACTGGTGATCGGCATTCCGTTCATCTGGCTGTTCCTGTTCTTCATGCTGCCGTTCTTTCTGGTGATGAAGATCAGCTTCTCGGAAGCCGCGCTGTCGATCCCGCCGTACTCGGAGATCTACACCTTCGCCGAACAGAAATTCCAGCTATTGCTGAACATCGGCAACTACACCCTGCTCGGTGAAGACGAGCTGTATCTGTCGGCGTACCTCGGCTCGCTCAAGGTCGCGGCACTGAGCACGCTGATGTGCCTGGTGATCGGTTTCCCGATGGCTTACGCGATCACCAAGACCGGCAAGGAAACGCAAAATGTCCTGCTGCTGTTGATCATGATGCCGACCTGGACGGCGATCCTGATCCGCGTGTATGCGTGGATGGGCATCCTCAGCAACAACGGTTTGCTCAACGGGTTTCTGATGTGGACCGGGCTCACCGATCACCCGATCGAGATCCTCAACACCAACACGGCGGTGTACATCGGCGTGGTCTACGCCTATCTGCCGTTCATGGTGCTGCCGCTCTACGCCAACCTCGTCAAGCACGACAACAGCCTGCTGGAAGCCGCGCAGGATCTGGGCTCGAGCAACTTCAACAATTTCTGGAAAATCACTGTGCCGCTGGCCAAAAACGGGATTATCGCCGGCTGCATGCTGGTGTTCATTCCGGTGGTAGGTGAGTTCGTGATTCCGGAATTGTTGGGTGGCCCGGAGACGCTGATGATCGGTCGCGTGCTGTGGCAGGAGTTCTTCAATAACCGCGACTGGCCGGTGGCTTCTGCGCTGGCGGTGGTGATGCTGTTGATCCTGATTGTGCCGATTCTGCTGTTCAACCGCAGCCAGGCCAAAGAGATGGAGGCACGGGGATGAAACGCTTCAACTTTTCCAAATTCATGCTGATCTTCGGCTTGATGTTCATTTATCTGCCGATGCTGATTCTGGTGATCTACTCGTTCAACGCCTCGAAGCTGGTGACGGTGTGGGGTGGCTGGTCAGTGAAGTGGTATGTCGGCCTGCTCGACAACACGCAACTGATGGGCTCGGTGCTGCGCTCGCTGGAGATCGCCTGCTACACCGCGATTGCCGCTGTGGCACTGGGGACGCTGGCGGCCTTCGTGCTGACGCGGGTGACGCGTTTCAAGGGGCGCACGCTGTTTGGCGGCCTGGTAACCGCGCCATTGGTGATGCCGGAAGTGATCACCGGTCTGTCGCTGTTGCTGCTGTTCGTGGCGATGGCGCAGCTGATCGGCTGGCCGCAGGAGCGTGGCATTGTCACCATCTGGATCGCCCACACCACGTTTTGTGCGGCCTATGTGGCGGTGGTAGTCTCCGCGCGCCTGCGCGAGCTGGATCTGTCGATCGAAGAAGCAGCGATGGATCTGGGCGCCAAGCCGTTCAAGGTGTTTTTCCTGATCACCATTCCAATGATCGCACCGTCGCTGGCGGCGGGCGGGATGATGTCGTTCGCCTTGTCGCTGGATGATCTGGTGCTGGCGAGCTTCGTCTCCGGCCCGGGCTCGACCACGCTGCCGATGGAAGTGTTCTCGGCGGTGCGCCTGGGCGTCAAACCCGAGATCAACGCCGTGGCCAGCCTGATTCTGCTGGCAGTGTCGCTGGTGACTTTCCTGGTCTGGTATTTCGGCCGCAAGGCAGAAGCCAACCGCAAGCGGGCGATCCAGGAAGCGATGGATCAGACCGCGAACGAGTCGTGGCAACCACAGCAACAAGCCGCCACCGCATAACCCTGTAGGAGCTGCGGCACGCTGCGATCTTCTGATCTTGATGTGAAAGATCAAAAGATCGCAGCCTCGTTTCACTCGACAGCTCCTACACATGCTGGCGCTGTTAACCGAGTTTTGGCTTTGTGTTTTTGAATAAAAAGAAGGGAGTTGTACCGATGAAAATGTTTGGCAGGACTCTGCTGACACTGTCCTTAATGGGCGCGATGGTCATGGGCGCCCAGGCCAACGACAAGGTGCTGCGCGTTTACAACTGGTCCGACTACATCGCGCCGGACACCGTGAAAAAGTTCGAAGACGAAACCGGGATTCGCGTGACCTACGACGTCTTCGACAGCAACGAAACCCTGGAAGCGCGCCTGCTCGCGGGCAAATCCGGTTACGACATCGTCGTACCGTCGAACAGCTTTCTGGCCAAGCAGATCAAGGCCGGTGTCTATCAGCCGCTGGACAAATCGAAGCTGCCGAACTGGAAGAATCTCAACCCGGTGCTGCTGAAAAATGCCTCTGCCAGTGATCCGGACAACGCTCACGCGTTCCCGTACATGTGGGGCTCGATCGGCATCGGTTTCAATCCGGTCAAGGTCAAGGAAGTACTCGGCGCCAACGCCCCGACCAACTCTTGGGACTTGCTGTTCAAACCGGAAAACGCGGAAAAGCTCAAAGCCTGCGGCATCAGCTTCCTCGATTCGCCAACCGAAATGCTTCCGGCTGCCCTGCACTACCTGGGCTATCCGGTGAACGACAAGGACAAGGCGCACATTGCCGAGGCCGAAGCGCTGTTCATGAAAATCCGCCCTTACGTGGCGTATTTCCATTCCTCGAAGTACATCTCCGATCTGGCCAACGGCAACATCTGCGTGGCGGTCGGTTACTCCGGCGACGTCCTGCAGGCCAAGGCCCGTGCGGTGGAATCGGGCAACAACGTGGTGATCGACTACAGCATTCCCAAGGAAGGCGCCGGCAGTTTCTACGACATGGTCGCCATCCCTCGTGATGCGGCGAATGTCGACAACGCCTACCTGTTCATGGACTTCCTGATGCGCCCGGAGATCATCGCCGAGGTCACCAACAGCATCGGCTACAGCAACGCCAACGCAGCGGCCACGCCATTGGTGGACGAAGCGATCCGTAACGAACCGGGCTCGTATCCGTCGCAAGCGGTGATGGCGACCTTGTATGCGGTGCCGGATCAGCCGATTGCCACGCAGCGGATCATGACGCGCGGGTGGACGCGGGTGAAGCTCGGTAAATAAAAACACCGATGATCAAAAATGTGGGAGCGAGCCTGCTCGCGAAGGCGGTAGGACAGGCGACGAAAATATTGGATGTGCCGACGCTTTCGCGAGCAGGCTCGCTCCCACAATGAAGCAATGCAGCGCTGAAAATTTTCCGTTCACGCAGCGCCTTACCACCGCTGCTCCCTGCTCTGAACGGCCTCACCCGGCTCCCTCGGCTCGGGTGAATTTGCAGGCGCCTACGGGCGCCTTTTTTTGTTCGTTCAGATCAGCGGCCAATCCTGCAAGACCCGATAGCGACCCTTGTGCGATTCGAACAAAGCGAAGCGTTCAGCGCGCAGAAAAAACTCCGGCGGCGTGCTCGCTTCTGGCTCCGGCGCGCGGTATTCGCGTGCCAATGTCAGGTGCGGGCGGAACTCGTGGGTGGGTTCCGCAAAACCGAACGGCAACATTGCCTGCTCCAGCGCGTAGACCAGGCGCAACAACGCCGGCGGTGCCTGCTCGGGTGCCAGCGACAACACACCCGCGCGATGCCAGACCTGCAACCGATCCAGCGCAACCTGCAACGCTTCGCCCGGAATACGCACACTGCCCGCGGCTTCACAAACGCCATGGATCTGCGCCAGCGGCACCGCTCCAAGAAACAGCAAAGTCAGATGAAAGTTATCCGCCGGCACCGCTTTACCGCTGCCCAGGCCCAGTTCCGAACGCCACTGGGCGATGGCCTTGCGCTGCGCCGGCGGGCAATCCAAAGCGAAAAACAGCCGTTTCGACGGTTCATCCTTGCGCCCCCCATCAATCATTGCCCTGCCCCCTTTTTCGTCATGATCGAGCCGATTCAACACCGCCTGTTCTGACGACTCATGACAGCAAGCTATAGTTCAAGGATCGCCAACAACCGGAGGCTGCCATGCGCGAGATCCTCAGCAAAGAACCCTGGTGGGCCCGGCCACCGCATCCCGGACAGGACGAAAGCGAACTGGAATGGGGCTGGCTGGTGCATTACAACGAAGGCGAACCACGCTTCGAATTCGTCCGCGAACGGCCGACCGACGAGCAGATCCACAATCGCAAGGGCTGTCGCATCACGCCGTCTGCCGAGTGACGCAAATCCGAGGTCGCCTGCCCGCAAAGCAGGCGACCCGGTTTCAGACCTGCGCCTGAGCCCCTTCGAACCACGCCAGTTTTTCACGCAGCCGCACTACCTCGCCGACGATCACCAGAGTCGGCGCATGTACTTCATGCTCAGCCACCAGTCGCGGCAAGTCGGCCAGGGTGCCGGTAAAGACCCGCTGGTTCATCGTGGTGCCCTGCTGGATCAGTGCCGCCGGGGTATCCGCCGCGCGACCATGCTTGATCAACTGCTCGCAGATGATCGGCAGACCGACCAGGCCCATGTAGAACACCAGCGTCTGCGCCGGGGCGACAAGGTCGGCCCATGGCAGATCGGTAGAACCGTCCTTCAAGTGACCGGTGACAAACCGCACGGATTGCGCGTGGTCACGATGGGTCAACGGAATCCCGGCATACGCCGCGCAACCGCTGGCCGCCGTGATGCCCGGCACGACCTGGAATGGAATGCCGTGGGCTGCCAGCTCTTCGATCTCTTCACCACCGCGCCCGAAGATAAACGGATCGCCGCCCTTCAACCGCACCACGCGCTTGCCGGCCTTGGCCAGATCGACCAGTTGCTGGTTGATCTGATCCTGCGGCACGGCGTGTTCGGAACGACGCTTGCCGACATATACCCGCTCGGCGTCGCGACGGCACAACTCGAGAATCGCCGGCGCTACGAGACGGTCATAGAGCACCACATCGGCTTGCTGCATCAGCCGCAGCGCGCGGAAGGTCAACAGATCCGGGTCACCCGGACCAGCGCCGACCAGATAAACCTCGCCAGTGGTGACCATGGGCTCGCCATCGACCTTGGCCTGCAACAGGCGCTCGGCTTCAGCGCCCTGCCCGGCCAGTTGACGATCGGCGATCGGGCCCTGGAAAACGTCTTCCCAGAAGCCGCGACGCTGCTGCACATCCGGAAACAGGGTTTTCACCTGATGGCGGAAACGCGCCGCGAGCCCGGCGAGCTGACCGTAGGTCGAAGGAATCCAGGTTTCGATCTTGGCACGAATCAGGCGCGCCAATACCGGCGCGTCGCCGCCGCTGGAGACAGCAATGATCAGTGGCGAGCGGTCGACGATCGCCGGGAAGATCACGCTGCACAAGGCCGGCGCATCTACCACATTTACCGGCACGCAACGCCGATGGGCATCGGTGGAGACTTGCGCGTTCAGCGTTTCGTCGTCGGTCGCGGCAATGATCAGCCCGCAACCGTCCAGATCCGCTTCGGCGTAACCACGCAGCAGGCATTCGCCGCCGCTGGCAGCGACCAGTTCAGCCAGTTGCGTTTCAATTTCAGGTGCGACGACCCGCAGCAGCGCACCGGCATCGGCCAGCAGGCGGGATTTGCGCAAGGCAATTTCCCCCCCACCGACAACCAACACACGACTGCCGCGCAGGTTGTGAAACAGCGGCAGATATTTCATTTAGCCGATGACCTCAAGGCCACCCATATACGGTTTGAGCACGTCCGGCACGCGGATCGAACCGTCGGCCTGCTGGTAGTTTTCCAGCACTGCAACCAAGGTACGACCGACCGCCAGGCCGGAACCGTTCAAGGTGTGTACCAGCTCAGGCTTGCCGGTTTCCGGGTTGCGGAAACGCGCCTGCATGCGACGGGCCTGGAAATCGCCGCAGTTCGAGCACGACGAAATTTCGCGGTACTTGTCCTGGCTCGGAATCCACACTTCAAGGTCGTAGGTCTTGACCGCGCTGAAGCCCATGTCACCGGTGCACAGTGCCAGGGTGCGGTAAGGCAGGCCGAGCAGTTGCAGGACTTTTTCGGCGTTGGCGGTCAGGCCTTCCAGCGCTTCCATCGATTGCGACGGCTCGACGATCTGGACCATTTCGACTTTGTCGAACTGGTGCTGACGAATCATGCCGCGAGTATCCCGGCCCGACGCGCCGGCTTCGCTGCGGAAGCACGGGGTGTGGGCAACAAACTTGATCGGCAGCGATTTGGAATCAACGATTTCGCCGGCAACGATGTTGGTCAGCGACACTTCGGCGGTCGGGATCAGGTACAGATCGGCTTCGCCTTCGCGGGCGATCTTGAACAGATCTTCCTCGAATTTCGGCAACTGGCCAGTGCCTTGCAGCGCCGGAGCCTGGACCAGATAAGGCGTGTAAGCCTCTTCATAGCCATGTTCGGTGACATGCAGGTTGATCATGAACTGCGCCAGCGCGCGGTGCAGGCGGGCGATCGGACCACGCAGCAAGGCGAAACGTGCACCGGACAGCTTGGCGGCAGTTTCGAAATCCAGCCAGCCGAACTTCTCGCCGAGGGCAACATGGTCTTTAACTTCGAAATCGAACTGGGTCGGCGTGCCCCAACGACGCACTTCGACGTTGTCATCTTCGTCCTTGCCGACCGGAACCGACTCATGCGGCAGGTTGGGGATACCGAGCAGGATCGAATCCAGTTCGGTCTGGATCGCGTCCAGTTCGACCTTGCCAGCGCTCAGTTCGCCCGCCATGCGCTCGACATCCGCCATCAGCGGCGCGATGTCTTCACCACGCTGCTTGGCCTGGCCGATGGATTTCGAACGCGCGTTACGCTCAGCCTGCAGTGCTTCGGTGCGGGTCTGGACGGTCTTGCGCTGTTCTTCCAGCGCTTCGATGCGCGCGGTGTCCAGGGCAAAGCCACGGGAAGCCAGGCGGTCCGCTACGTCCTGAAGGTTGCTACGTAACAGTTTGGAATCGAGCATGTCGGTTTCTCGTTATCAAAGTTTGGTCAGGGACAGGCCAGCCCATGTGGCGAGCAGCCCGCCGAATACGCTGAGTGCCGCGTAGCCCAGGGCCAGCAACACTTGCCCGCTTTCCAGCAGGCGCACCGTATCCAGTGAAAAGGATGAAAAAGTCGTCAGCCCCCCGAGGAAGCCGACCATCAACCCGGCGCGTACCTCGATCGGCACCTCCGGGCGTATCAGAAACAGGCCGTACAACACGCCGATCAACAGGCAGCCCACGATATTAACGGCCAGCGTCGCGGTATAGAAGTGCCGTGGCCAATTGGCGCTGACCCAATTACCGGTGGTGAAGCGCAACAAGGTGCCGGCAACACCGCCGACCGACACTGCAATGATCAATGGAACCACTATTTTCTCCGCTGCCGAGGGCTCAGACGATCCAGTTGAGCGAGGTGATTGAGCTTTTCGCCGATCTTCAACTCCAGGCCACGGGGCACGGGCTGATAGAACGGAATCGGATCGAGTTCTTCCGGAAAATAGTCTTCGCCGGCGGCGTAAGCATCCGGCTCATCATGGGCGTAGCGGTACTCGTCGCCGTAGCCCAGTTGCTTCATCAGCTTGGTCGGTGCATTGCGCAAATGCAGCGGCACTTCCAGAGAGCCGTTTTCGGCAGCGGCGCGCAGCGCGGTTTTGAAGCCCATGTACACCGCATTGCTTTTCGGTGCACAGGCCAGATAAGTGATGGCCTGGGCGACTGCCAATTCGCCCTCGGGGCTGCCGAGACGCTCCTGCACCTCCCACGCGGCCAGGCACAGGCTCAGCGCACGCGGATCGGCGTTGCCGATGTCTTCGCTGGCCATGCGCACCACGCGCCGCGCCAGATACAGCGGATCACAGCCGCCGTCGATCATCCGCGCAAACCAGTACAGCGCGCCGTCGGGGTTAGAGCCGCGTACCGATTTGTGCAGCGCCGAAATCTGGTCGTAGAACGCTTCACCGCCCTTGTCGAAACGTCGACGCGTATCGCCGAGCAGGCTTTGCAACAGCTCGATGCCGATTTCACTGTCGTCTTCAGCCAGATCGGAAGCGTTCTCCAGCAGATTGAGCAGACGCCGGCCATCGCCATCCGCAGCCGAAAGCAGCATCTGGAAGCCTTCATCGCTCAGGGTCAGATTGCGCTTGCCCAGCCCACGCTCTTCGGTCAGAGCCCGATGCACCAGTTTGCGCAGCGCCGCTTCGTCGAGGCTTTTCAGCACGTAGACGCGGGCGCGCGACAACAATGCGTTGTTGAGTTCGAAAGAAGGATTTTCAGTGGTGGCGCCGATGAAGATCAGCGTGCCGTCTTCAACGTACGGAAGGAACGCGTCCTGCTGCGACTTGTTGAAGCGGTGGACTTCGTCGACAAACAGGATCGTGCGTTTGCCGTACTGGCCGGCCTGCTGCTTGGCAATCTCAACGGCCTGGCGGATCTCCTTGACCCCGGCGAGCACCGCCGAGACGGTTTCGAAGTGCGCATCAGAGACTTCCGCCAGCAAGCGCGCCAGAGTGGTTTTGCCCACGCCCGGCGGCCCCCAGAAGATCATCGAATGCAGCGCGCCCTGCTCCAGCGCCTCACGCAGAGGCTTGCCGCGAGCGAGCACGTGTTCCTGACCGACGTACTCATCCAGATTGGCCGCACGCAGACGCGCGGCCAAGGGTTGGGCAATCGGTGCACTGCGAAACAGATCCATCACGTAGCGTTGAAACCTCTGTTAGAACTTGAGAGCGCCCATTCCATCGGTGGGAGCGAGCCTGCTCGCGAATGAGATGGTTCATTCAACATTGAAGTGACTGATACACCGCTTTCGCGAGCTGGCTCGCTCCTACATGGGTTTGCGCCTTACTCCTGGATAACGTCGGCACCCTTTGGAATGTCGAACTTGAATTTCGATGCCGGCACCGCTTCGTTGGCCTTGACCCCGGTAAACAGGATATTGGTGCGCTGGCCGACGCTGTCAATCAGTTGCATGTCATTGAGCAGACCGTTGCGGAACGACAGGCGCAGGTTGTCGAACAGAGTGTCCTTGGTTTTCGGCTTGAGCGTGAAGTCGATTACGCCGCCCGCCTCTTTGGCGCTGATATCGAAGCTCTGGCTGATCTTCGAGACATCACCGGACAGCAGCAGCGCCGGCGTCTGGGTCAGCCGCTCGTCGAGCTTCTTGATGGTTGCCTGCTCCAGATCCGGGTCCCACAGGGTGACTTTCTTGCCATCGGAGACCATGGTCTGCTCGGCCGGCGCGTTGGTGTGCCAGTAGAACAGGCCCGGACGCTGCAGAGTCATGTTGCCGGTGGTTTCCTGCAACTGGGTGCCGCCGCCGTCGAGGGTCAACTGCGAGAAGTTGGCCGACAGGGTTTTCGATGTTTCGAGCAATTGGGTCAGACGCGCCACGTCCTTTTCATCGGCGTGGGCCGTGAGTGTGGTCAGCGCCAGTACTGGCAACAGCATGCGGATAAGGCGCATGAGAGTCCTCTTGAATACTCGTGGGAAAGCGGGTGGCGCGTCATTGCGCCACCCGAGTCGTTGCGTTTCAGTCGCGTACCGGGCCCGGGGCCAGGACTTCACGCGAACCGTTGGTGTTCATTGAGGTAACGACGCCGGCCATCTCCATCGCCTCGATCATCCGCGCGGCGCGGTTGTAGCCGATCTTCAGCTTGCGCTGCACAGCAGAAATCGATGCGCGACGGCTTTCGAGGACGAACTGCACCGCTTCGTCATACAGCGCGTCGGCTTCAGGATCATCACCGTCGCCACCGCCACTGCTGCCTTCAAAGCCGCTGCCTGCCTCTTCGACACCGTTGAGGATATCGTCGTTGTATTCCGGCGCGCCGCGCAGTTTCCACGCCTCGACCACGCGGTGAACCTCATCGTCGGAAACGAACGCGCCGTGGACCCGGATCGGCAAACTGGTGCCCGGAGGCATGTAGAGCATGTCACCGTGGCCGAGCAGTTGCTCGGCGCCACCCTGATCGATGATGGTCCGCGAGTCGATCTTGCTCGACACCTGGAACGCCATCCGAGTCGGGATGTTGGCTTTGATCAAACCAGTGATCACGTCCACCGACGGGCGCTGGGTTGCAAGAATCAAGTGAATCCCCGCCGCACGCGCCTTCTGCGCAATACGGGCGATCAGTTCTTCAACCTTCTTGCCGACGATCATCATCATGTCGGCAAATTCGTCCACCACTACGACGATGGTCGGCAGCTTCTGCAGCAGCGGCGCTTCGTCGTGAATGCTTTCGCGCTTGTACAGCGGATCGCTCAACGGCTCGCCGGCATCCTGGGCTTCCTTGACCTTGGCGTTGAAGCCGGACAGGTTACGCACGCCCATCTTCGCCATCAGCTTGTAGCGCCGTTCCATCTCGGCGACGCTCCAGCGCAAGGCGTTGGCAGCGTCCTTCATGTCGGTCACGACCGGGCAGAGCAGGTGCGGAATGCCTTCGTAGATCGACAGCTCAAGCATTTTCGGGTCGATCATGATCAGTTTGGCGTCGTCCGGGCCGGACTTGAACAGGATCGACAGGATCATCGCGTTCACGCCCACGGACTTACCGGAACCGGTGGTACCGGCTACCAGGAGGTGCGGCATCTTCGCCAGATCGGTAATGACCGGCTTGCCGCCGATGTCGTGACCGAGCGCCAGGGTGACCGGCGATTTGAAGTTATCGTACTCGGGCGTCGACAGCACCTCGGAGAAACGCACGATCTGACGGTCTTCGTTGGGAATCTCGATACCGACAGTGGTCTTGCCCGGAATCACCTCGACCACCCGCACGCTGGTCACTGCCAGCGACCGCGCCAGGTCTTTGGCCAGGTTGGCGATGCGGCTGACCTTCACGCCGGCAGCCGGCTGGATTTCGTAACGGGTAATCACCGGGCCCGGGTGGATCGAATCCACCGTGACTTCGACGCCGAATTCCTTGAGCTTGATTTCCAGCAAGTGACCGACCGCTGCCAAGGATTCAGGCGAATAGTTGAGCTGTTTCTTTTCCGCAGGATCAAGAATCGAAATCGGCGGCAAGGTGCCTTCGACCGCGCTGTCGACGAACAACGGCGCCTGCTTCTCTTTCTGTACGCGCTTGCTCGGCTCCGGCGCCTTGGCCGGTGCCGGCGCGATCACCGGTGGTACCTGCTTCTCGCGGTCGGACATGTGCTTGCTCAGCGCTTGCTCGCGCTCGATCAGGCGTTCCTTGACCTTGGCCTGTTCGCGTTTGTCGGTGACAGTCGGCGCGACCACATCGTGGACGCGGTCATCGACCTCACGCAGTTGCGCGACCAGTTGCTTGCGCTCGGTGCGCGCCGACCACCAGCGATTGAGCGCGCCCTGGAACAGTTCGAACAGATCGAGAGTGATCTTGCCGGTGACATCCATCACCTTGAACCAGGACAGGTCGGTAAATACGGTCAGGCCGAACAGGAACAGAGCGATGAACAGCAGCGTGCTGCCCTGAATGTTCAGTGCATTCTTCGCCAGATCGCCAAGGCTTTCGCCCAAGGCACCGCCAGCGCCGGCCGGCAGACCGGTCGCGGCATGGAAATGAATGTGCGCCAGCGCAGCACCCGAAAGCACCAGGAACACCAGTCCGATCAGGCGCCACGAGAACAGCCAGCCGCTCCACTGCCACGGTTCGTGACGTTGCCGGAAAATCTGGTACGCCTTGACCGCCAGCAGCAACGGAAAGATATAGGCGAAGTAACCGAGCACCATGAACAGGATATCGGCGCTGTACGAGCCGGCCGGGCCGCCGAAGTTCTGCACATCGTCGATCTTGCTGTTATGGCTCCAGCCCGGGTCGTCCTTGCCGTAAGTCAGCAAAGCCATCATCAGGAACAGGCACAAGGCGCCTATGGCGATCAATGCACCTTCCTTGAGCCGGTAGTGCAGTTGCTGGCGCCAGAGCGGAACGACTGTTTTGGGTGCTTCGGTGGTCTTCTTCAAAACGCTTCTTTTCCTGCGCCCGAGGCGCGTCCATCTATTGAATGACGATAAAAACTGCCCAATCCAGGCAGGTAAAAAAGGTGAAAAGCTCAACTGGGACTACTTTTAACACTGTGCCACTGGTTTTATAAACACAGCCATAAACGCTCTGCGCAGCGAAAAGCCCGTCACAACCCGGCATTGTACGGGTTTGTGCGCCCGACGCCACGCTTGAGAGCACAGCTTGGAGCATAGCCAAACGCATGCGAATCGCGTTGCAATTGGAGCATGCATTGTCTTTTGTGACAAAGGCTTATGACGTGTATTTGATGAACGTAGCGAGGCCGGCCGAATCCGCTGGACGGAATGCGGACAGGCATTGATACGGTGACGCTTACGACCACGGCCGACACATCAAGTTGCAGCTCAATGCCCACTCCATCAAACATCGGTGCAGGACATTGGCGGCGTTTCGCGGCAAACTCTTTCGCGGGGCCTGCACGCCCCTGACCGCCCTCCCCTTCTGCAAGCCCGGATGCCATGCTGACTTGGTTACAACGTAATTCCCTGACCTTTCCGCCACTGGAAAAAGCCATGCGCGAGCCGAACGGATTGCTCGCCGCCGGTGGTGACCTGTCCGCCGACCGCCTGATTCAGGCCTATCGCCACGGCTGTTTTCCATGGTTTTCCGAGGGCCAACCGATTCTGTGGTGGTCGCCGGATCCGCGCACCGTGCTGTTTCCCGACGAACTGCACGTCTCGCGCAGCCTCGGCAAGCTGCTGCGCAAGCAACGCTATCAAGTGACCTTCGATCAGGATTTCGACGCCGTCATCCGCGCCTGCGCCGCGCCTCGCGACTACGCCGACGGCACCTGGATCACCGAGGCGATGCAGGATGCTTACATGGAACTGCATCGGCGCGGCTTCGCTCATTCAGTTGAGGTCTGGGACGATGGGCAACTGGTGGGCGGCCTTTATGGCTTGGCGATGGGTCAATTGTTTTTTGGCGAATCGATGTTCAGCCGCGCCGACAACGCTTCCAAATACGGCTTCGCTACGCTGGTGCAGCATTTAAAAGCTGCCGGGTTTGTGCTGATCGATTGTCAGATGCCGACCGATCACCTGCACAGTTTAGGTGCGCGGTCGATTCCGCGCGGCGAATTCGCCGACTATCTGCAGCGCCATCTCGATCAACCGAATTCGGCGACCTGGGTTTGCTGAGCGACTTTTGCGCAGGTGGCTTACACTTAATCCACCAGCTTATCCCGAGGGTTGATTCATGACCGAGTTGGCGCGATTGAAGTTCTATGCCACTCAGCCCCACTCTTGCAGTTATCTGCCCGAGGAGCAGGCCACAACGCTGTTTCTCGACCCGAGTCAGCCCATGGATGTGCACGTCTACGCAGATCTGTCGGAAATGGGCTTTCGTCGCAGCGGCGATCACCTGTACCGGCCGCATTGCCAGAATTGCAATGCGTGTGTGCCTGCGCGCATTCCTTCCGCTCAGTTCATCGTCAACCGCCAGCAGAAGCGTATCTACAAACGCAACGCCGATTTGCAGGTGCAGCCGGTCAAACCGCACTTCAGCGAAGAGTATTTCGACCTTTACCAGCGCTATATCGAACAGCGCCATGCCGACGGCGACATGTACCCGCCGAGTCGCGATCAGTTCTCGACGTTCCTGGTGCGCGACCTGCCCTTCTCGCGCTTTTATGAGTTCCGACTCGACGGACGGCTGCTCGCGGTGGCGGTCACCGATCTGCTGCCCAACGGTTTGTCAGCGGTGTACACCTTCTACGAACCGAACGAAGAACGCCGCAGCCTCGGCCGTTACGCAATCCTCTGGCAAATCGCCGAGAGCCAGCGTCTGGGCCTTGAGGCGGTGTACTTGGGTTACTGGATCAAGAACTGCAAAAAGATGAACTACAAGACGCAATATCGGCCCATCGAATTGCTGATCAATCAGCGCTGGGTCATCCTGAACTGAACCTGCGGCCTAAACCCCTTGGCGTAAACACCATTTTTCGGGCACAATGCACGCCGCTTTTGCCTGGCGCAGTTGCACCGGGCCATTCATTGGATACCGAGGGCTTTACTGCATGTCGAAAGAAGACAGCTTCGAAATGGAAGGCACTGTCGTCGACACCCTGCCCAACACCATGTTTCGTGTGGAGTTGGAAAATGGGCACGTCGTAACCGCGCATATTTCCGGCAAGATGCGCAAGAACTACATTCGTATTCTTACCGGTGACAAAGTGCGCGTCGAGCTGACGCCCTATGACTTGAGCAAAGGGCGGATCACTTACCGCGCTCGTTAATCAAGTCAATACAGAACGCCCGGGTTATGCCGGGCGTTTTTGTATCTGCGTTTTGAGGTTTTGGGGCTGGCGGTTTCGCTCTACAGCAAGCAGATCAAAAGATCGCAGCCTTCGGCAGCTCCGGTTGGATCGCGTGAATTCGATAGAAACGGGTTGACCTGCAGGCCGTCTTCGCGAGCAGGCTCGCTCCCACAGAAAGGCAAAGGCAAAGGCAAAATCAAAAGATCGCAGCCTCCGGCAGCTCCTACACAATGAGCGTTAGCTCGAGTACCGCTTTTGATCTTGATCCACCGGCGACGCCGGAAGGCTGAGTGGAGGGATTGATCCGGGCGTGGGAGCGCAGCGACCGTCTGGCGCAGCAAGACACAGCGCAAGGAGGTGCAGCGAAGCAAACCGTAGCCGCTGCGCCCGGATCGATCCCGCAGCGAAGGAACCCGAGCCTGCGAGGGCCGAACGTAGGAGCAAGCGTTTTGGGTTACCTTTTTGGCGTTTGAAAAAGGTGACTCGCCGTAAGGGCGGAACCGTAATAAGCCATCACCGCAGCAACGGATATACACCCAAAGCCCAAAAACACCGGACAACAAAAAGGCGCCCGAAGGCGCCTTTCCAATCCACATCAAGCCGTCAGGCCATCTCAGCCGTGGTCTCGAAGTCAAACGTCAACTCCCCATCCTTGATGTCGATGTGCACCACACCGCCATGCTCGGCCAGTTCGCCAAACAGAATCTCCTCCGCCAGCGGACGCTTGATCTTGTCCTGGATCAGACGCGCCATCGGACGTGCGCCCATCGCCGAGTCGTAACCACCCGCCGCCAGCCAGCTGCGCGCCGCATCGGTAACCTCGAGCAACACACGCTTGTCTTCCAGCTGCGCCTGAAGCTCGGTGAGGAACTTGTCCACCACGCTTTTGATGACCTCATGGCTGAGGCGACCAAACTGGATAATGGTGTCCAGACGGTTGCGGAATTCCGGCGTGAAGCTCTTCTTGATCACTTCCATCGCATCGGACGAGTGGTCCTGATGGGTAAAACCGATCGAAGCCCGCGCGGCGGTTTCGGCACCGGCGTTGGTGGTCATGATCACGATCACGTTGCGGAAGTCCGCCTTGCGCCCGTTGTTATCGGTCAGCGTACCGTGGTCCATGACCTGCAGCAGCAGGTTGAAGACTTCCGGATGCGCCTTCTCGATCTCATCAAGCAGCAATACGCAATGTGGTTGCTTGGTGATCGCTTCGGTCAGCAGACCGCCCTGGTCGAAACCGACATAACCCGGAGGCGCACCGATCAGACGCGATACGGTGTGACGCTCCATGTACTCGGACATGTCGAAACGCACCAGCTCGATACCCAGCGCCTTGGCCAACTGACGCGCAGCCTCGGTTTTGCCGACACCGGTAGGCCCGGCGAACAGGAACGAACCGACCGGTTTGTCCGGCGACTTGAGCCCGGCACGAGACAGCTTGATCGCGGTCGACAGCGAATCGATTGCCGCGTCCTGACCAAATACCGTCAGCTTCAGGTCACGCTCCAGGTTACGCAGCAGTTCCTTGTCGGAACTGGTGACGTGCTTTGGCGGAATCCGCGCGATTTTCGCGACGATGTCTTCGACCTGTGGCACATCGATACGCTTGACGCGCATCTCCACCGGCTGCAGACGCTGGTAGGCGCCCGCCTCGTCGATCACGTCGATGGCCTTGTCCGGCATGTGCCGGTCATTGATGTAGCGCGACGCCAACTCGGCAGCGGCACGCAAAGACTCATCACTGTACTCGATGCTGTGGTGCTGCTCGAAACGCCCTTTCAGGCCACGCAGGATACCGATGGTGTCTTCCACCGACGGCTCGACGACATCGACCTTCTGGAAACGACGGGCCAAGGCACGGTCTTTCTCGAAGATGCCGCGAAACTCCTGAAACGTGGTCGAACCGATGCAGCGGATGTCACCAGACGACAGCAGCGGCTTGAGCAGGTTGGACGCATCCATCACGCCACCGGACGCAGCACCCGCACCGATGATGGTGTGGATCTCGTCGATGAACAGGATCGCCTGCGGACGTTTTTTCAGTTCATTGAGCAGCGCCTTGAAGCGCTTCTCGAAATCACCGCGATACTTGGTGCCCGCGAGCAGAGCGCCAAGATCGAGCGAATAAACAACCGCATTGGCCAGCAGATCCGGCACCTGATTGTCGACAATGCGCTTGGCCAGGCCTTCGGCAATCGCTGTTTTACCTACGCCTGCTTCACCGACCAGCAGCGGGTTGTTCTTGCGCCGGCGCGCGAGAATCTGCGCGACACGCTCAACTTCCGATTCACGGCCGACCAGCGGATCGATGCGACCCTGGCGTGCGAGTTCGTTGAGGTTGCTGGCATAAGCATCCAGAGGATTGCCTGAAGAAGAAGACTCACCGCCCTCGTCGTCCTGCATATCTTGTTCACCTTCAGAGTGATCGCCATGCCCCGGCACTTTCGAAATGCCGTGGGCGATGTAATTGACGACATCAATGCGCGCCACGCTCTGCTGTTTCAGCAGGAACACGGCCTGACTCTCTTGCTCACTGAAGATGGCGACCAGCACGTTGGCGCCGGTCACTTCGCGTTTGCCCGAGCTCTGTACGTGGAAAACAGCACGCTGCAGGACACGCTGGAAGCCCAGGGTTGGCTGGGTTTCGCGATCCTCGTCATGCACGGGGATCAATGGCGTGGTGGAGTCGATGAACTCCTGCAGATCATGCTTGAGTTTGTCGAGGTTTGCGCCGCAGGCACGCAAAACGGTGGCGGCAGCCTCATTATCCAATAGGGCCAGCAGGAGATGTTCGACGGTCATGAATTCATGACGCTTCGAACGAGCCTCCTTGAAGGCAAGATTGAGGGTGACTTCGAGCTCGCGGTTTAACATAGCTTCACCTCATACCCAAGTGGTCGGCGATTAACCGTCCTTCTCGATTTCACAGAGTAGCGGATGCTGGCTTTCCCTGGCGTACTGGTTGACCTGCATGGCCTTTGTCTCGGCGATGTCGCGGGTAAACACTCCACATACTGCCCGGCCTTCTGTATGGACGGCCAGCATGACCTTGGTCGCCAGCTCGCGATTCAGGTTAAAAAACACCTCGAGCACTTCGACGACGAAATCCATCGGTGTGTAGTCATCGTTGAACAAAACCACCTTGTACATCGGCGGCGCCTGTAACGCGGGCTTTGCTTCCTGAACAGCAACGCCTGCCGAATCGTCGTCGTGCTCCTGTGGAAGATCCTTTTGGAGAAGCGGGCGATCCTGATTGAATGTTAGTCGAATCTGGCTGATTGCATGCATGGAAAAAAAGGTTCGTCAGTTGTGCGAATACAGTGGTGGGGGCGGTTGCACACGTTTTCAACTACGACTGCCCGGTCACCTTGACTATCGGGAAAACGGTGTTACAACCAATAGAGCCCACAGTGGGTAAAAAAGATCCGCGGAGTCAATTCTTTTATCGAATTCGATTGCGGATGTCGTGGATGATACTCCAGCGATGGAGTCTGTTGCAGAGGGATTTGAGCATGGCTGTCGGCAAGGTGAAATGGTTCAACAATGCCAAGGGATTCGGCTTTATCAATACCGACGCCCGGGAAGGTCGCGATGAGGATGGCAAAGACATTGATTTCTTTGCCCACTACTCGGCCATTGAAATGGACGGGTACAAGACCCTGAAAGCGGGTCAGGCGGTTACATTCGACATCGTTCAAGGCCCCAAAGGCTTGCACGCCGTGAAGATAGCTTCGGTCGAAGTCGCTTCGGCGCCAAGTGCGATTGCCACGGAAAAACAAACGGCGACCACCTGAAGCCTCAGGACATCCGGTCATAAAAAACCGCCTGACTCAACCCATCGAGTCAGGCGGTTTTTGTGTGCCTTCGACTTTTACATATGCGAAATCAACGCATCTCCGAACCCCGAAGACGAAACCAGCTTGGCGCCATCCATCAAACGCTCAAAATCATAAGTAACAGTCTTCGCGCTGATCGCACCGTTGGTCCCTTTGATGATCAGGTCTGCCGCTTCAGTCCAACCCATATGACGCAACATCATCTCGGCCGAGAGAATCAGCGAGCCCGGGTTGACCTGGTCCTTGCCGGCATACTTCGGCGCGGTACCGTGGGTCGCTTCGAACATCGCCACGGTGTCGGACAGGTTGGCGCCCGGCGCGATGCCGATACCGCCCACCTCCGCCGCCAGCGCGTCGGACAGGTAGTCACCGTTCAGGTTGAGGGTAGCGATCACATCGTATTCGGCCGGGCGCAGCAGGATCTGCTGGAGCATGGCGTCGGCGATGGCATCCTTGACCACAACGTTCTTGCCGGTTTTCGGATTCTTGAACTGCATCCACGGACCGCCGTCCAGCAGCGTCGCGCCGAACTCTTCGGCGGCCACTTCGTAGGCCCATTCCTTGAAGGCACCTTCGGTGAACTTCATGATGTTGCCTTTGTGCACGATAGTCAGCGAATCGCGGTCATTGTCGACCACGTATTGCAGAGCCTTGCGTGCCAGACGCCTGGTGCCTTCGCGCGATACCGGCTTGACGCCGATGCCGCAGTTTTCGTCGAAACGGATCTTGGTGACGCCCATTTCTTCTTTAAGGAATTTGATGACCTTGGTGGCTTCCGGAGAACCGGCCTTCCATTCGATACCGGCGTAAATGTCTTCGGAGTTCTCGCGAAAGATCGTCATGTCGACGTCGCCAGGCTTTTTCACCGGGCTCGGCACGCCTTCGAACCAGCGCACCGGGCGCAGGCAGACGTACAGGTCGAGTTGCTGACGCAAGGCCACGTTCAGCGAGCGGATACCGCCACCGACCGGAGTGGTCAGCGGGCCTTTGATGGAAACTACGTAATCCTTGACCGCGTCGAGGGTTTCCTGCGGCAGCCAGGTGTCCTGATCATAAACCTGAGTGGCTTTTTCGCCGGCGTAGACTTCCATCCAGGAAATCTTGCGCTTGCCGCCGTAGGCCTTTTCAACAGCAGCATCGACAACCTTGATCATCACCGGACTGATGTCGACACCAATACCGTCACCTTCGATGAAGGGGATGATCGGGTTATCAGGAACATTGAGAGAATGGTCTGCATTGACAGTGATTTTGTCACCGACGGCTGGAACCTGAATCTTCTTGTAACCCATGCTGAACTCCATTGTTTGGATTGAACACCTGGCTTGCTTCGAGCGTAACCCAGTTGAATCAACACGCAAACCCTATGTTCCGCGACCGCGCACTTCTCGTTTCGTACAAGCCTGAAAGCAAAGGGAAAAGCGCCAAACTCCAGCATTCGTAACGAGTCTTTGCCCCGTCGTGCCCTGCGACCTTTAGACCAATGGACGAGAATCGTTGCATATGAACCATCGGCAGATTGCCAGCTACCTATGTATAATGCCGCCCGCTGACCACAGGGTCACGACGGCTGGCCTCTCTAGCACGAGACTTTCCGCCTGATTGGTCGGGTTGTTACCGCAGCCTGACTGCTTGACGCTCTACTGATGCACCCAACATCACCGCGAAGAATCTCGACATTCGGTTCATGGATGACTTTGAACGAACGCGCTTACCCGGCGCCCCTCGAGTTTCTGCGCACGCTTTAGCAAAGAAGAGAGAGTTAATCCGAATATGCCCACCCGCTCGAAGATCATCTATACCTTCACCGACGAAGCTCCTGCCCTCGCCACCTATTCCCTGCTGCCGATCATCGAGGCTTACACCGCCTCGGCCGATATCGCCGTGGAAACCCGCGATATCTCTCTTGCAGCACGCATCCTGGCAAGCTTCCCCGAGCAACTGGGCGATAAAGCCGTAGCCGACCATCTCGCCGAACTGGGCGACCTGGCCGTTACGCCTGAAGCCAACATCATCAAGCTGCCGAACATCAGTGCTTCGGTGCCACAGCTGCAAGCCGCGATCAAAGAGCTGCAGGCGCAGGGCTACAACCTGCCGGACTACCCGGAAACCGTGACCAGCGACGCCGACAAAGACGCCAAGGCGCGTTACGACAAGGTCAAGGGCAGCGCCGTGAACCCGGTTCTGCGTGAAGGCAACTCCGACCGCCGCGCTCCGCTGTCGGTGAAGAACTACGCGCGCAAGCACCCGCACAAAATGGGCGCCTGGGCCAAAGACTCCAAGTCTCACGTCGCGCACATGAGCACCGGCGATTTCTACGGCAGCGAAAAAGCTGTCCTGATCGACGCCGCTGACGCTGTGAAGATCGAACTGATCGCCAAGGACGGTAGCGCTACCGTTCTGAAAGAAAAAACCACCGTTCAGGCCGGCGAGATCCTCGACTGCGCCGTGATGAGCAAAAACGCCCTGCGTGCGTTCATCGCTGCCGAAATCGAAAGCGCCAAGGCCCAGGGCGTGCTGCTCTCGGTTCACCTGAAAGCGACCATGATGAAGGTCTCGGACCCGATCATGTTCGGCCAGATCGTTGCCGAGTTCTATAAAGACGCACTGACCAAGCACGCTGACGTGCTGAACCAGATCGGCTTCAACCTGAACAACGGCATCGGCGATCTGTACGCTCGCATCAAAGCCCTACCGGCTGAGCAACAAGCACAGATCGAAGCAGATATGGCTGCGGTTTACGCCGTTCGTCCGTCGCTGGCGATGGTCAACTCCGACAAAGGCATCACCAACCTGCACGTGCCGAGCGACGTGATCGTCGACGCCTCGATGCCAGCGATGATCCGTGACTCCGGCAAGATGTGGGGCACCGACGGTCAGCTGCACGACACCAAGGCAGTGATCCCGGATCGTTGCTACGCAACCATCTACCAGGCCGTGATCGAAGATTGCAAAGCCAATGGCGCTTTCGACCCGACCACCATGGGCAGCGTGCCGAACGTCGGCCTGATGGCGAAGAAAGCCGAAGAGTACGGCTCCCACGACAAGACTTTCCAGATCAAGGCTGACGGCGTGGTTCGCGTCACCGACAGCAAGGGCAACCTGCTGATGGAACAGGCTGTTGAAGCCGGCGACATCTTCCGCATGTGCCAGACCAAAGACGCGCCGATCCAGGACTGGGTCAAACTGGCGGTCAACCGTGCTCGCGCCAGCAGCACCCCGGCGATCTTCTGGCTCGACCCGATGCGCGCCCACGACGGCGTGGTGATCGAAAAGGTTCAGGCCTACCTGAAGGATCACGACACCAGCGGTCTGGACATCCAGATCATGGCGCCGGTCGATGCAATGAAGTACACCCTGCAGCGCACCCGCGAAGGCAAGGACACCATTTCGGTGACCGGCAACGTACTGCGCGACTACCTGACCGACCTGTTCCCGATCATGGAACTGGGCACCAGCGCCAAAATGCTGTCGATCGTGCCGCTGATGAACGGCGGTGGCCTGTTCGAAACCGGCGCCGGCGGTTCGGCTCCGAAGCACGTGCAGCAACTGGTTGAAGAAAACTTCCTGCGCTGGGATTCGCTGGGTGAGTTCCTCGCCCTGGCCGCTTCCCTTGAGCATCTGGGCGTGAACTACAACAACCCGAAAGCGCTGGTGCTGTCGAAAACCCTGGACCAGGCCACTGGCCAGTTCCTCGACAACAACAAGTCGCCATCGCGCAAAGTCGGCAACATCGACAACCGCGGCAGCCACTTCTACCTGGCGATGTACTGGGCTCAGGCCCTGGCGGCCCAGACTGAAGACGCGGCACTGCAAGCGCAGTTCGCGACTCTGGCCAAAACCCTGACCGAGAACGAAGCAACCATCGTTGCCGAGCTCAACGCCGTTCAGGGCAAGCCAGTCGACATCGGTGGTTACTACCACGCCGACGCCGAGCTGATCAGCAAGGCCATGCGCCCAAGTGCAACCTTCAACGCGGCGATTGCTGCGCTGGTTTAAGGTTGTAATGCGTTAAACAAACCCCGGCCTTGTGCCGGGGTTTGTGTTTTCAGAGTTCACACAAATACCCTGTGGGAGCGAGCCTGCTCGCGAATGCGGTTTATCATTCAGCATCGTCATAGGCTGGCCCACCGCTTTCGCGAGCAGGCTCGCTCCCACAGTTGACCGCGCTACCGTCGAGGAAATCTTATGGAATGGCTCCCCCACATCACCGTCGCCACCATCGTCGAGGACAACGGCCGCTTCCTGATGGTCGAGGAGCACAAGGGCGGGCGCAATGTGCTCAACCAGCCCGCCGGCCATCTCGATCCGGATGAAACCCTGATTGACGCGGCCATTCGCGAAACCCTTGAAGAAACCGGCTGGGACGTCGAACCCACCGGCGTGACAGGCATTTATCTGTACACCGCACCGAGCAACGGCGTGACTTACCAGCGTGTGTGCTTCAGCGCCAAAGCCGTTCAGCACCATCCGGATTACCAGCTCGACGACGGCATCGTCGGCGCCAAGTGGCTGACCCGCGACGAATTGATCGCCCAGCGCGACAACTGGCGCAGCGAGCTGATCATCCGTTGCATCGACGATTATCTGGCCGGTCATCACTTCAGCCTCGAACTGATCCGCCCTTCTCTTTAGCCTTGCGGCCGCGAGCCTGATAGAATCGCGCCCTTTTCCAAGACACTCATTGAATCCCTATGCGTGATCCAGCCCCTTCTGACACATCCAAGAAGCGCGTCATTGTCGGCATGTCCGGCGGCGTGGACTCTTCCGTTTCCGCCCTTCTGCTGATCGAGCAGGGTTATGAAGTGGAAGGCCTGTTCATGAAGAACTGGGAAGAAGACGACGGAACGGAATACTGCACCGCCATGGACGATCTGGCGGATGCTCAGGCTGTCTGCGACAAGATCGGCATCAAGCTGCATACCGCCAACTTTGCCGCCGAGTACTGGGACAACGTGTTCGAGCACTTCCTCGCCGAATACAAGGCGGGGCGCACGCCGAACCCGGACATCCTGTGTAACCGCGAGATCAAGTTCAAAGCGTTCCTCGACTACGCGATGATGCTCGGCGCCGACCTGATCGCCACCGGCCACTATGTGCGCCGCCGCGACATCGATGGCCGCACCGAACTGCTCAAGGGCCTCGATCCGAACAAGGATCAGAGCTACTTCCTGCACGCCGTTGGTGGCGAACAGATCGCCAAGACCCTGTTCCCGGTCGGCGAGCTGGAAAAGCCTGAAGTCCGCGCGATTGCCGAGAAGTACGAACTGGCTACCGCCAAGAAGAAGGATTCCACCGGGATCTGCTTCATCGGCGAGCGTCGTTTCAGCGATTTCCTCAAGCAATACCTGCCGGCACAACCGGGTGAGATCAAGACCACCGAAGGCGAAGTCATTGGCCGTCACCACGGCTTGATGTACCACACCATCGGCCAGCGCCAGGGCCTCGGCATCGGCGGTTTGAAAGATGCCGGCGATGAGCCGTGGTACGTGCTGCGCAAGGATCTGGAAACCAACGAGCTGATCGTCGGCCAAGGCAACAACCATCCGTGGCTGTTCTCCAGCGCCCTGCTCGCTTCGGAAATCTACTGGGTCAACCCGATCGACCTGAGCCAGCCGCTGCGCCTGACGGCGAAAGTGCGTTATCGCCAGAGCGATCAGGCCTGCACCCTGGAAAAAACCGCCAGCGGTTATCGCGCCGTGTTCGACGAACCGCAACGCGCGGTGACGCCGGGCCAGTCGGTCGTTTTCTATGACGGCGAAATCTGCCTCGGCGGCGGCGTGATCGAAGTGGCCGAGCCGTGGAGCGGCCAGGCATGAGCCCGACTCAGGAGCAACTGACAGCGCTGGGCGGTGTGTTTCTCGCCGCCGTGCTGGTGGATCGCATCGCCAAGACCGGCCAGACCAACGAGGCCGGCCTGAGCTGCATGCTCGGCAGCCTGCTGGTGCGTGATCCGAAAGATACCCTGGACGTGTACGGCGGCGATGACATCAATCTGCGCGAAGGCTATCGCGCGTTGATTGGCGCACTGGAGCGCGACCCGAGCACCTTGCAGCGCGAGCCATTGCGCTACGCCCTGTCGATGCTCGGCCTGGAGCGACAGCTGGCCAAGCGTGACGACATGCTCGAGACGATTGCCAAGCGCCTGCCGCAGATTCAGTCGCAGGTGGAGCATTTCGGCCCCGCCCACGAAAACGTCGTAGCCGCTTGCGGCGCGTTGTATCAGGACACTTTGAGCACGCTGCGCCAGCGCATTCAGGTGCACGGCGACATGCGCAACCTGCAGCAGCCGAGCAACGCCTCGAAGATCCGCGCCCTGCTCCTCGCTGGTATCCGCTCGGCGCGCCTGTGGCGTCAGCTCGGTGGTCATCGCTGGCAGTTGGTGATCAGCCGCCGCAAGCTGCTCAAAGAGCTTTATCCGTTGATGCGCAGCGAGTAAACGCCGCGTCATGAAGGCTTTGTAGTCTGTAACGCGTAATACGCCGGTCAGTTGGCGACGGACCGGCGGATTTTTTCATGTATGATACGCGCCCCATTTCGTTGCCCGACTGTCCGAGAACACCCCATGCAGCTCTCTTCGCTCACTGCGGTTTCCCCTGTTGACGGCCGCTACGCCGGCAAAACCCAGGCCCTGCGCCCGATTTTCAGCGAGTACGGCCTGATCCGTGCCCGCGTTCTGGTTGAAGTGCGCTGGCTCCAGCGCCTGGCCGCCCACGCTGGTATCCCTGAAGTGCCAGCCTTCTCCGCCGAGGCCAACGCCGTTCTCAACGAACTGGCTGAAAACTTCTCGCTGGAGCACGCCGAGCGCGTCAAAGAGATCGAGCGCACCACCAACCACGACGTCAAAGCCATCGAATACCTGCTCAAAGAGCAGGCGGCCAAGCTGCCAGAGCTGGCCAAGGTCAGCGAATTCATCCACTTTGCCTGCACCAGCGAAGACATCAACAACCTGTCCCACGCGCTGATGCTGCGCGAAGGCCGTGACGACGTGATGCTGCCGCTGATGCGCCAGACCGCCAACGCCATCCGCGAACTGGCCATCCGTTTTGCCGACGTGCCAATGCTGTCGCGCACCCACGGTCAGCCGGCGTCGCCGACTACTTTGGGCAAAGAACTGGCCAACGTGGTTTACCGTCTCGAGCGTCAGATTGCTCAGGTCGCTGCCGTACCGCTGCTGGGCAAGATCAACGGCGCTGTCGGCAACTACAACGCGCACCTGTCGGCCTACCCGCAAATCGATTGGGAAGCCAACGCCCGCGCCTTCATCGAAGACGAACTCGGCCTGGGCTTCAACCCGTACACCACGCAGATCGAACCGCACGACTACATCGCCGAGCTGTTCGACGCAATCGCGCGTTTCAACACCATCCTGATCGACTTCGACCGTGACATCTGGGGCTACATTTCCCTGGGTTATTTCAAGCAGCGCACCATCGCTGGCGAAATCGGTTCGTCGACCATGCCGCACAAGGTCAACCCGATCGACTTCGAAAACTCCGAAGGCAACCTGGGTATCGCCAACGCATTGTTCCAGCACCTGGCGAGCAAACTGCCGATCTCCCGCTGGCAGCGCGACCTGACCGACTCCACCGTCCTGCGCAACCTCGGTGTCGGCTTCGCCCACAGCGTGATCGCTTACGAAGCCAGCCTCAAAGGCATCAGCAAACTGGAGCTCAACGAGCAGAAGATTGCCGCTGACCTCGATGCTTGCTGGGAAGTCCTGGCCGAGCCGATCCAGACCGTGATGCGTCGCTACAACATCGAAAACCCGTACGAAAAGCTGAAAGAACTGACCCGCGGCAAGGGCATCAGCCCTGAAGCGCTGCAGACTTTCATCGATGGCCTGGACATGCCAGCGCAAGCCAAAGCCGAGCTCAAGCACCTGACTCCGGCCAACTACATCGGCAACGCAGTGGCACAAGCCAAACGCATCTGATCGACCGTTTGCCCCGTTTGAGACGCCCGGCCGCGCCGGGCGTTTTTATTCCCGTCTGAAAAGTGCTTTTTTTCAATAGGTTACATATGAATTCCGATATTCCTCTTCAACTTCTGGGCGGCCTCACAGCACGCGAATTCCTGCGCGACTACTGGCAGAAAAAACCGCTGCTGATCCGCCAGGCGATTCCTGACTTCGAAAGCCCGATCGACGCCGACGAACTGGCCGGCCTGGCTCTGGAAGAAGAAGTCGAATCGCGCCTGGTCATCGAGCATGGCGAGCGTCCGTGGGAACTGCGTCGTGGCCCGTTCGCCGAAGACGAGTTCAGCAAACTGCCGGAAAAAGAGTGGACTTTGCTGGTCCAGGCGGTTGATCAGTTCGTGCCGGAAGTCAGCGAACTGCTGGAAAACTTCCGCTTCCTGCCGAGCTGGCGCGTCGACGACGTGATGATCAGCTTCGCCGCACCAGGTGGCAGCGTCGGCCCGCATTTCGACAATTACGATGTGTTCCTGCTGCAGGGCCACGGCAAGCGCAACTGGAAAATCGGCCAGATGTGCGATTCCGAGAGCCCACTGCTGCAACACGCCGACCTGCGCATCCTCGCTGAATTCCACGAGACTGAAGAGTGGGTGCTGGAGCCGGGCGACATGCTCTACCTGCCGCCGCGCCTGGCCCATTGCGGTGTCGCGGTCGATAACTGCATGACCTACTCGGTCGGTTTCCGCGCGCCAAGCGCCGCTGAAGTGCTGACCCACTTCACCGACTTCCTCAGCCAGTTCCTGACTGACGAAGAGCGCTACACCGATGCCGATGCCAAGCCGGCGGTCGATCCGCACCAGATTCAACACGATGCACTGGATCGCCTGAAAAGCCTGCTCGCCGAACACATGAGCGATGAGCGTCTGCTGCTGACCTGGTTCGGCCAGTACATGACGGAGCCGCGCTACCCGGAACTGGTGGTCGGCCCGCAAGACGTCGAAGAAGAAGACTTCCTCGCCGCCCTGCAGGACGGCGCCGTACTGATTCGCAACCCGAGCGCACGCCTGGCCTGGTCGGAAGTCGACGACGATCTGCTGCTGTTCGCCAGCGGCCAGAGCCGTTACCTGCCGGGCAAGCTGCGCGAACTGTTGAAGCTGATCTGCGCCGCTGACGCCCTGCACGCCGACAACCTCGGTGAGTGGCTGAGCGATGAAGACGGCCGCAGCCTGCTCTGCGAACTGGTCAAGCAAGGGAGCCTGGGGTTCGCCGATGAATAAAATTCGCGTTCGTGTCGCAGACTGGCAGAAGGATATCGCCGAGATCCGGCGCATTCGTGAAACGGTGTTCATCGCCGAACAATCGGTACCACCCGAGCTTGAGTGGGACGCGGATGACGCGACCGCCGTGCATTTTCTGGCGTTCGAAGGCGACTTCCCGATCGGCACGGCGCGACTGTTGCCCGACGGCCACATCGGCCGGGTGTCGGTGCTCAAAGACTGGCGCGGGATGAAGGTCGGTGACGCGCTGATGCAAGCGGTCATCGCTGAAGCCGAAGCGCGCGGCTTGCAGCAACAGAAGCTCAGCGCGCAGGTGCAGGCCACGGCGTTCTATGAGCGCCTGGGCTTCAGCCTGGTCAGCGAGGAGTTTCTTGAAGCCGGGATTCCGCATGTTGATATGGTTCGGCATTCGGCTTAAGACCGCGGCGCGGCCTTCGCGAGCAGGCTCGCTCCCACAGGAGATCTGTGCCTGACACACAATTTGTGTCCGCTGGAGATCTACAGTGGGAGATCTGTGCCTGACACACAATTTGTGTCCGCTGGAGATCTACTGTGGGAGCGAGCCTGCTCGCGAAGAGGCCCGCCAGCACACCGCAAAACGCCCCGCCATTTTCGGATGCCGGGGCGTTTTGCTGTCTACGATTCAACTTGCCCCACCCCGGGCCGACAAACTGGCAATATCAAGCCTTTCGAACGCGGAGATAACGGACATGTCCCTACGCACCCTGCTCACCACCCTGCTGCTCGGCTGCAGTTTTTCGGTGCTGGCAGCCACAGAAATCGTTCCCCTCAAATACCACACCAGCGCTGACATGCTGCCGGTCGCCCAGGATTTCATCGGCCAGGACGGTCAGGTCAGCGCTTACGGCAACCAACTGATCGTCAAAGCCGAGCCGGGCAAGATTGAGGAACTGAAGGACTTGCTGGCGCAACTCGATACCGCACCGAAGCGCTTGTTGATCACCGTCGACACCAACGAAAACAATGGTCGTGGCGACGAGGGTTATTCAGTCAATGGCGCCCAGCCGAACCAGACCCGGATCATCAGCCGCAGCACCACCAGCCGCAACGGCGGCGTTCAGCAAGTGCAGACCAGTGAAGGCACTCCGGCGCTGATTCAGGTTGGCCAGAGCGTGCCAATCACCAACACCCAGAGCGATTCCTACGGCGGTTACAGCAGCGAGACCCAATACCGCAACGTCACCCAGGGTTTCTACGTCACCGCCAGCGTCACCGGCGAAACCGTCCATCTGGCAATCAGTACCAACCGTGACCGCATGAGCCAGGAACGTCCCGATGTAGTGAACGTGCAAAGTACCGACACAACCGTCACCGGGCGCCTCGGTGAGTGGATCACTCTCGCCGGCGTCAACAGCCAGACTCAGGCCGATAAACAGGGCCTGACCCGCAGCTACTCGACTCAGGGCCGCGATGACATGACCTTGCGGGTGAAAGTCGACGTGCTGGACTAAAGCACCGAAAACTGACTGATTAGTCGTATTAGACGAAAGATGTAGTGCCTGAAAGAAAGCACTACAAAACGTTTGACGCGAAAAAAAAGCGAAGGCATGATGGCCTCGCTCCCGCTAATCAGAGGCCCTGGCAAGGGCCTTCGAAGCGCCGTTCGCACCTACCCCGCGAACCGTTTCGTGTCTGTACCGCCCACAAGGTGTGTTTGACGAGGTTGCCGACTGGAACGAAGTTGTCCCGAGGGACGGAAGCGTATTTAGGTAACCCGGCTTCACGCTGCAGACCGCATAAAGGCCCATGACGCCGGAATGCGCCCGCACCGCGCCACTACCTGCTCACTTTCCCCTCGAGCCCATCGTTCATCCCGTCGCCTACCCCGCCGAATCCGACTTGACCACCTAAGCTTCTGGTCAGCGAGCGCAGGAATTTTCCACCGCAGAACAACTTTTCATAAAAGACGCGACGAGGTTTATCTCCATGGCACTGACACGCGAACAGCAAATTGCAGCCCTCGAAAAAGACTGGGCCGAGAACCCGCGCTGGAAAGGCGTGACTCGCACTTACTCCGCTGCCGACGTGGTCCGCCTGCGTGGCTCGGTTCAGCCTGAGCACACCTTCGCGAAGATGGGCGCCGAGAAGCTGTGGAACCTGGTCACCCAGGGTGCCAAGCCGTCCTTCCGTCCAGAGAAAGATTTCGTCAACTGCATGGGCGCCCTGACTGGCGGCCAGGCTGTTCAGCAGGTCAAGGCCGGTATCCAGGCGATCTACCTGTCCGGCTGGCAGGTGGCTGCGGACAACAACTCTGCAGAATCGATGTACCCGGATCAGTCGCTGTACCCGGTGGACTCGGTGCCAACCGTGGTCAAGCGCATCAACAACTCGTTCCGTCGTGCTGACCAGATCCAGTGGAAGGCCGGCAAGAACCCGGGCGATGAAGGCTACATCGACTACTTCGCGCCAATCGTGGCCGACGCTGAAGCCGGTTTCGGCGGCGTACTCAACGCCTACGAGTTGATGAAAAGCATGATCGAAGCAGGCGCCGCTGGCGTTCACTTCGAAGACCAACTGGCTTCGGTGAAGAAATGCGGCCACATGGGCGGCAAGGTTCTGGTGCCAACCCAGGAAGCCGTCCAGAAGCTGACCGCTGCCCGTCTGGCAGCTGACGTTGCCGGCACGCCGACCATCATTCTGGCCCGCACCGACGCCAACGCGGCCGACCTGCTGACCTCCGACTGCGACCCGTACGATCAGCCATTCGTGACCGGCGAGCGTACTCAGGAAGGTTTTTACAAGGTACGTGCCGGTCTGGATCAAGCGATCGCCCGTGGCCTGGCTTACGCGCCGTACGCCGACCTGATCTGGTGCGAAACCGCCAAGCCGGATCTGGAAGAAGCCCGTCGCTTTGCTGAAGCGATCAAGAAGGAATACCCGGACCAGCTGCTGTCGTACAACTGCTCGCCTTCCTTCAACTGGAAGAAGAACCTGGACGACGCGACGATCGCCAAGTTCCAGCGCGAACTGTCCGCCATGGGCTACAAGCACCAGTTCATCACCCTGGCCGGCATTCACAACATGTGGCACAGCATGTTCAACCTGGCGCACGACTACGCCCGCAACGACATGACTGCCTACGTGAAGCTGCAGGAGCAGGAATTCGCTGACGCCGCCAAGGGTTACACCTTCGTTGCACACCAGCAGGAAGTGGGCACTGGCTACTTCGATGACATGACCACCGTGATCCAGGGCGGCTCGTCCTCGGTGACCGCGTTGACCGGCTCGACCGAAGAAGAACAGTTCCACTGATTCGGCTTCACCTGAGCAAACGGCCTTTGCGGACCGAATAAAAACCAATCGCAAAGCCGCAAGACTGACGCCCCGACTGGATCGGGGCGTTTTTTTGCCTGGGGAAATGCATGCGTGCACTGTAGGAGCTGCCGAAGGCTGCGATCTTTTGATTTTACTTTTGGAAGGCAGGATCAAGAGATCGCAGCCTTCGGCAGCTCCTACAGGGGACTGCGGCGACCGCGCGAAACATTGATCTGAAGCGCAACAAGCGTCAGAAATTTCCGCTAAAACGGTAGGCCTCGCTACTTGCAGTAACGCGCAAGTAAGACAACTTCCCAGCCACTCACTCGTTAAACAGTTACAAAACCACTCCAAACGATATCAATTATCATTTAGCGGCAACTATGTTCGTTACAAACCCTACAAAACATAATTGATGGAAACCCGGCTAATGCCCGCAACGCATGGGCCGCAGGGCTGCGGACAAGCGCTATGTCCTTAATCCGGTAAATAATTTCGCCTTTGGAATTTTACTTGCCGGGTGTTTAGCCATAAAATCAGCCCGATTGATTGCTGCGACATATCGTCACTGCCTTATTTCTTTATCAAGCTCAGAGACCTTTGCTCTCTGTTAAGGATTACCAGCATGCCCGAAGCGACAGGACTCATGGCCCACAACTGGGGCTTTGCCATTTTCCTTCTGGGTGTCGTCGGCCTGTGTGCCTTCATGCTTGGCGTTTCCAGCCTCCTCGGGTCAAAAGCCTGGGGTCGCAGCAAAAACGAACCGTTCGAGTCGGGCATGCTACCTACCGGTGGCGCCCGCTTGCGGCTCTCAGCCAAATTCTATCTGGTCGCGATGCTCTTCGTGATCTTCGATATCGAAGCCCTCTTTCTCTTTGCATGGTCTGTGTCCGTCCGCGAAAGCGGCTGGACCGGATTCGTCGAAGCTCTCGTTTTCATAGCAATTCTGTTGGCAGGTCTTGTCTACCTGTTCCGAGTGGGCGCCCTTGACTGGGCTCCGGAAGCTCGTCGCAAGCGGCAGGCGAAGCTGAAACAATGAGGCTTTGGCAATGCAATACAATCTCACCAGGATCGACCCCGATGCTCCTAACGAGCAGTATCCGATTGGCCAGCGGGAAACCGTTGCCGATCCGTTAGAAGATCAAGTCCACAAAAACATTTTCATGGGCAAGCTGGAAGACGTGCTGAGTGGCGCGGTCAACTGGGGACGTAAAAACTCCCTGTGGCCGTACAACTTCGGCCTGTCGTGCTGCTACGTGGAAATGACCACCGCCTTCACGGCGCCCCACGACATCGCGCGCTTTGGCGCCGAAGTGATCCGGGCCTCGCCGCGTCAGGCCGACTTCATGGTTATCGCCGGTACCTGCTTCATCAAGATGGCGCCGATCATTCAGCGCCTCTACGAGCAAATGCTCGAACCGAAATGGGTTATTTCCATGGGTTCGTGCGCCAACTCCGGCGGCATGTACGACATCTACTCCGTGGTTCAAGGCGTAGACAAGTTCCTGCCCGTGGACGTCTACGTACCTGGCTGCCCGCCCCGTCCGGAAGCATTTCTGCAAGGCTTGATGCTGTTGCAGGAATCGATTGGACAGGAGCGTCGTCCGCTTTCCTGGGTCGTTGGTGATCAAGGCGTGTACCGCGCCGACATGCCATCGCAGAAGGAACAGCGCCGCGAACAGCGAATCGCAGTCACCAATCTGCGCAGCCCTGACGAAGTCTGATCCAGTTCTGTTCCAAGTAACGAGAAGCTGGCTTCATTCTTTACGTTGACCGAAAGCGAAAAAATAACCATGACTACAGGCAGTGCTCTGTACATCCCGCCTTACAAGGCAGACGACCAGGATGTGGTCGTCGAACTGAACAACCGTTTTGGCGCCGAAGCGTTCACCGCGCAGGCAACCCGCACCGGCATGCCGGTGCTGTGGGTGGCCCGCGCCAAACTGGTTGAAGTCCTGACTTTCCTGCGCAACCTGCCCAAGCCGTACGTCATGCTCTATGACCTGCACGGCGTGGACGAGCGTCTGCGCACCAAGCGTCAAGGGCTGCCGACCGGCGCCGATTTCACCGTGTTCTATCACCTCATGTCGCTGGAGCGTAATAGTGACGTGATGATCAAGGTGGCCTTGTCCGAAGGCGACCTCAGCATGCCTTCCGTCACCAGCATCTGGCCGAACGCCAACTGGTACGAACGCGAAGTCTGGGACATGTTCGGCATCGACTTCAAAGGCCACCCGCACCTGTCGCGCATCATGATGCCGCCGACCTGGGAAGGTCACCCGCTGCGCAAGGACTTCCCGGCGCGCGCCACCGAATTCGACCCATACAGCCTCAACCTCGCCAAGCAGCAGCTGGAAGAGGAAGCCGCGCGTTTCCGTCCGGAAGACTGGGGCATGAAGCGTTCCGGTGCCAACGAGGACTACATGTTCCTCAACCTCGGCCCGAACCACCCTTCGGCGCACGGTGCGTTCCGCATCATCCTGCAGCTGGACGGCGAAGAGATCGTCGACTGCGTCCCGGACATCGGTTACCACCACCGTGGCGCCGAGAAGATGGGCGAGCGTCAGTCCTGGCACAGCTACATTCCGTACACCGACCGTATCGACTATCTCGGCGGCGTGATGAACAACCTGCCGTACGTGCTCTCGGTCGAGAAGCTCGCCGGCATCAAGGTGCCGCAGAAGGTCGACGTCATCCGCATCATGATGGCCGAGTTCTTCCGGATCACCAGTCACCTGCTGTTCCTGGGTACCTACATCCAGGACGTCGGCGCCATGACCCCGGTGTTCTTCACCTTCACCGACCGCCAGAAGGCGTACACGGTGATCGAGGCGATTACCGGTTTCCGTCTGCACCCGGCCTGGTACCGCATCGGCGGCGTCGCCCACGACCTGCCGCGCGGCTGGGAAAAACTGGTCAAGGACTTCGTCGAGTGGATGCCCAAGCGTCTGGACGAATACACCAAGGCCGCCCTGCAGAACAGCATCCTCAAGGGTCGTACCATCGGCGTTGCCGCCTACAACACCAAAGAAGCCCTGGAATGGGGAGTCACCGGTGCCGGCCTGCGTTCGACCGGTTGCGATTTCGACCTGCGTAAAGCGCGTCCGTACTCGGGTTACGAGAACTTCGAATTCGAAGTGCCGCTGGCCGTCAACGGCGATGCCTACGACCGCTGCATGGTTCGCGTCGAAGAGATGCGCCAGAGCATCAAGATCATCGATCAATGCATGCGCAACATGCCGGAAGGCCCGTACAAGGCGGATCACCCGCTGACCACGCCGCCGCCGAAAGAGCGCACGCTGCAGCACATCGAAACCCTGATCACGCACTTCCTGCAGGTTTCGTGGGGCCCGGTCATGCCGGCCAACGAATCCTTCCAGATGATCGAAGCGACCAAGGGCATCAACAGTTATTACCTGACGAGCGACGGCGGCACCATGAGCTACCGTACCCGGATCCGTACTCCGAGCTTCCCGCATCTGCAGCAGATCCCTTCGGTGATCAAAGGCAGCATGGTCGCGGACTTGATTGCGTACCTGGGTAGTATCGACTTCGTTATGGCCGACGTGGACCGCTAAGCATGAACAGCACGCTTATCCAGACAGACCGTTTCACCTTGAGTGAAACCGAGCGCTCGGCCATCGAGCACGAGCTGCATCACTACGAAGACCCGCGCGCGGCGTCGATCGAAGCCCTGAAGATCGTTCAGAAGGAACGCGGCTGGGTGCCGGATGGCGCCCTGTACGCGATCGGCGAGATCCTCGGCATCCCGGCCAGCGACGTTGAAGGCGTTGCGACGTTCTACAGCCAGATCTTCCGTCAGCCGGTCGGCCGCCACATCATTCGCGTCTGCGACAGCATGGTCTGCTACATCGGCGGCCACGAGTCGGTGGTCAGCGAAATCCAGAACAATCTGGGCATCGGCCTGGGTCAGACCACCGCCGACGGTCGTTTCACCCTGCTGCCTGTCTGCTGCCTCGGCAACTGCGACAAGGCACCGGCGCTGATGATCGACGACGACACCTTTGGCGACGTGCAGCCTGCTGGCGTGGCCAAACTGCTCGAGGGCTACGTATGACCCTGACATCTTTTGGTCCAGCCAACCGCATCCAGCGCTCGGCCGAGACTCACCCGCTGACCTGGCGTCTGCGCGATGACGGCGAAGCCGTGTGGCTCGACGAGTACCAGGCCAAGAACGGCTACGCCGCTGCACGCAAAGCCTTCGCCGAGATGGATCAGGACGCCATCGTCCAGACCGTCAAAGACGCCGGCCTCAAGGGTCGCGGCGGCGCCGGCTTCCCCACTGGCGTGAAGTGGGGCCTGATGCCCAAGGACGAATCCATCAACATCCGCTACCTGCTGTGCAACGCGGATGAAATGGAGCCGAACACCTGGAAAGACCGCATGCTGATGGAGCAACTGCCCCATCTGCTGATCGAAGGCATGCTGATCAGTGCCCGTGCGCTGAAAACCTACCGTGGCTATATCTTCCTGCGCGGCGAATACACCACCGCCGCCAAGCACCTCAACCGTGCAGTGGAAGAAGCCAAGGCGGCCGGCCTGCTGGGCAAGAACATCCTCGGTTCGGGTTTCGATTTCGAGCTGTTCGTCCACACCGGCGCCGGGCGTTACATCTGCGGTGAAGAAACCGCACTGATCAACTCCCTCGAAGGCCGCCGCGCCAACCCGCGCTCCAAGCCGCCCTTCCCTGCCGCCGTCGGCGTGTGGGGCAAGCCGACCTGCGTGAACAACGTCGAAACCCTGTGCAACGTTCCGGCGATCATTGCCGACGGCGTTGACTGGTACAAATCGTTGGCCCGCGAAGGTTCCGAAGACATGGGCACCAAGCTCATGGGCTTCTCCGGCAAGGTCAAGAATCCGGGCCTGTGGGAACTGCCATTCGGCGTCACCGGTCGTGAACTCTTCGAAGACTACGCCGGCGGCATGCGCGACGGCTTCAAGCTCAAAGCCTGGCAGCCAGGCGGTGCCGGTACCGGTTTCCTCCTGCCCGAGCACCTCGACGCACAAATGTATGCCGGCGGCATCGCCAAAGTGGGCACCCGCATGGGTACCGGTCTGGCAATGGCGGTGGACGACAGCGTCAACATGGTCTCGCTGCTGCGCAACATGGAGCAGTTCTTCGCCCGTGAATCCTGCGGTTTCTGCACCCCGTGCCGTGATGGCCTGCCATGGAGCGTCAAGCTGCTGATGGCCATCGAACAGGGCAAGGGCCAGCCAGGCGATATCGAGACCCTGCTGGGTCTGGTCGGTTTCCTCGGCCCGGGCAAGACCTTCTGTGCTCACGCACCGGGAGCCGTGGAGCCGCTGGGCAGCGCCATCAAATACTTCCGTCCAGAGTTCGAAGCCGGTATCGCGCCTGTCAGCGCCGCCGTCCCGCCTCTGGCAAGGCCGATCGTAGTCGGCGCGTAAACGCTTAAAAAGGCGAAGGGTCCGTGCCCTTCGCCTTTCGTCCGATGACGCCCTTCGGGGCTGTTTGGATTCGGACGCATAACAAGATTCCATTAGCCACGCCCGCTGACACCGGGCCAACGAAGACCTTTGAACCATGGCCACTATCCACGTAGACGGCAAAGCGCTCGAAGTCGACGGGGCAGACAACCTGTTACAGGCATGTCTGTCGCTGGGCCTCGACATTCCATATTTCTGCTGGCACCCCGCGCTCGGTAGCGTCGGAGCCTGCCGCCAGTGCGCGGTCAAGCAGTACACCGACGAGAACGACACCCGTGGTCGCATCGTCATGTCCTGCATGACCCCGGCCAGCGACAACACCTGGATCTCCATCGACGATGAAGAATCCAAGGCGTTCCGCGCCAGTGTTGTCGAGTGGCTGATGACCAACCACCCGCACGACTGCCCGGTGTGCGAGGAAGGCGGTCACTGCCACCTGCAAGACATGACAGTGATGACCGGCCACAACGAGCGCCGCTATCGCTTCAGCAAACGCACCCACCAGAACCAGCAACTGGGCCCGTTCATTTCCCACGAAATGAACCGCTGCATCGCTTGCTACCGCTGCGTGCGTTTCTACAAGGACTACGCCGGCGGCACTGACCTCGGTGTATTCGGCGCCCACGACAACGTGTACTTCGGTCGCGTTGAAGACGGCACCCTCGAAAGCGAGTTCTCCGGCAACCTCACCGAGGTCTGCCCGACCGGTGTGTTCACCGACAAGACTCACTCCGAGCGCTACAACCGCAAGTGGGACATGCAGTTCGCGCCAAGCATCTGCCACGGCTGCTCGAGCGGTTGCAACATTTCCCCGGGCGAGCGTTACGGTGAACTGCGTCGCATCGAAAACCGTTTCAACGGTTCGGTGAACCAGTACTTCCTGTGCGACCGTGGCCGTTTCGGTTATGGCTACGTCAACCGCACCGACCGCCCACGTCAGCCGCTGTTGGCCGATGGCACCAAGCTCAGCCTCGACGCTGCGCTGGACAAAGCCGCCGACCTGCTGCGCGGACGCAATATCGTCGGCATCGGTTCGCCGCGCGCCAGCCTTGAAAGCAACTACGCGTTGCGCGAACTGGTCGGCGCCGAGCACTTCTATTCGGGTATCGAAGCCTCCGAGCTGGAGCGCATCCGTCTGGTCCTGCAAGTGCTGAACGACAGCCCGCTGCCAGTGCCGAACATGCGCGACATCGAAGACCACGACGCGATCTTCGTCCTCGGCGAAGACCTGACCCAGACCGCTGCGCGTATGGCGCTGGCCTTGCGTCAGTCGGTCAAGGGCAAGGCTGAAGACATGGCCGAAGCCATGCGCGTCCAGCCTTGGCTCGACGCGGCGGTGAAGAACATCGGTCAGCACGCGCTGAACCCGCTGTTCATTGCCAGCCTGGCCGAAACCAAGCTCGACGACGTTGCCGAAGAGTGCGTACACGCCGCTCCGGATGATCTGGCGCGCATCGGTTTCGCCGTTGCGCACGCTCTGGATGCCAGCGCACCGGCCGTCGAAGGTCTGGACGCCGAAGCTCTGGAACTGGCGCAGCGCATCGCCGATGCCCTGCTCGCCGCCAAGCGTCCGCTGATCATCGCCGGTACTTCGCTGGGCTCCAAAGCCTTGATCGAAGCTGCCGCGAACATCGCCAAAGCCCTGAAGCTGCGCGAGAAGAACGGTTCGATCAGCCTGATCGTGCCGGAAGCCAACAGCCTCGGTCTGGCCATGCTCGGTGGCGAATCGGTCGACGCCGCGCTGCAAGCGGTCATCGATGGCCAGGCCGATGCGATCGTCGTGCTGGAAAACGATCTGTACACCCGCACCGCCAAAACCAAGGTCGATGCCGCACTGAACGCCGCGAAAGTGGTGATCGTTGCCGACCATCAGAAAACCGCCACCACTGATCGCGCGCACCTGGTTCTGCCAGCGGCGAGCTTCGCCGAGGGCGACGGTACGCTGGTCAGCCAGGAAGGCCGCGCCCAGCGCTTCTTCCAGGTTTTCGATCCGCAATACCTCGACGCGAGCATTCTGGTGCACGAAGGCTGGCGCTGGTTGCACGCCTTGCGCGCCACCCTGCTGAACCAGCCGATCGACTGGACGCAACTCGACCACGTCACCGCTGCCGTTGCCTCGAGCACCGCGCAACTGGCGCGCATCGTTGATGCTGCACCTTCCGCTGCGTTCCGCATCAAGGGTCTGAAACTGGCGCGTGAGCCGTTGCGTTATTCCGGTCGCACCGCCATGCGCGCCGACATCAGCGTTCACGAACCGCGCACCCCGCAAGACCAGGACACCGCGTTCGCGTTCTCCATGGAAGGTTACTCGGGCTCTGCCGAACCGCGTCAGCAGGTTCCGTTCGCCTGGTCGCCGGGCTGGAACTCGCCACAAGCGTGGAACAAGTTCCAGGACGAAGTCGGTGGTCATCTGCGCGCTGGCGACCCGGGCACACGCCTGATCGAAAGCAGCGGTGACTCGTTGAACTGGTTCGCTGCTGCGCCGCGTGCGTTCAACCCGGCGCCGGGTACCTGGCAAGCCGTGCCGTTCTTCCACCTGTTCGGCAGCGAAGAAAATTCTTCGAAAGCCGCCCCGGTGCAAGAGCGCATTCCGGCGCCTTATGTGGCGCTGGCGAAGTCCGAAGCGGATCGTCTGGGCGTCAACGACGGTGCCCTGCTCAGCCTGAACGTGGCCGGTCAGACATTGCGTCTGCCGCTGCGCATCAATGAAGAACTGGGCGCCGGTCTGGTGGCATTGCCTGCGGGCATCGCCGGCATTCCACCGGCATTCGCCGGCGTGTCCGTCGACGGTCTGCAGGAGGCAGCGCAATGACCTGGTTCACCCCTGAAGTGATCGATGTGATCCTGACGGTCATCAAAGCCATCGTGATCCTGCTGGCCGTAGTGGTCGCAGGCGCCTTGCTCAGCTTTGTCGAACGTCGCCTGCTGGGCTGGTGGCAGGACCGTTACGGTCCGAACCGCGTTGGCCCGTTCGGCATGTTCCAGATCGCCGCCGACATGCTGAAGATGTTCTTCAAGGAAGACTGGACCCCGCCGTTTGCCGACAAGGTGATCTTCACCCTGGCGCCGGTGGTGGCCATGTCCGCCTTGCTGATCGCCTTTGCGATCATCCCGATCACCCCGACCTGGGGCGTGGCGGATCTGAACATCGGCCTGCTGTTCTTCTTCGCCATGGCCGGTCTGTCGGTCTACGCGGTGCTGTTCGCCGGCTGGTCGAGCAACAACAAGTTCGCCCTGCTCGGCAGCTTGCGTGCCTCGGCGCAGACCGTGTCCTACGAAGTGTTCATGGGCCTGGCTCTGATGGGCATCGTGGTGCAGGTCGGCTCGTTCAACATGCGCGACATCGTCGAGTACCAGGCGCAGAACCTGTGGTTCATCATTCCGCAGTTCTTCGGCTTCTGTACCTTCTTCATCGCTGGCGTCGCCGTGACTCACCGTCACCCGTTCGACCAGCCGGAAGCGGAACAGGAACTGGCCGACGGTTACCACATTGAATACGCCGGTATGAAATGGGGCATGTTCTTCGTCGGTGAATACATCGGCATCATCCTGATCTCGGCGCTGCTGGTCACCCTGTTCTTCGGTGGCTGGCACGGTCCGTTCGGCATCCTGCCGCAACTGTCCTTCGTCTGGTTCGCACTGAAGACCGCGTTCTTCATCATGCTGTTCATCCTGCTGCGCGCTTCCATCCCGCGTCCGCGTTATGACCAGGTGATGGATTTCAGCTGGAAATTCTGCCTGCCACTGACCCTGATCAATTTGCTGGTGACCGCTGCGGTTGTGTTGTTGAACACGCCTGCGGTTGCGGTTCAGTGAGGATTTGACCCATGTTCAAATATATTGGCGACATCGTTAAGGGTACCGGTACCCAGTTGCGCAGCCTGGTCATGGTCTTCGGCCATGGCTTTCGCAAGCGCGACACCCTGCAATACCCCGAGGAACAGGTCTACCTGCCGCCGCGTTACCGTGGCCGCATCGTCCTGACCCGCGACCCCGATGGCGAAGAACGCTGCGTAGCCTGCAACCTGTGCGCCGTGGCCTGCCCGGTGGGTTGCATCTCGCTGCAGAAAGCTGAAACCGAAGACGGTCGCTGGTACCCGGACTTCTTCCGGATCAACTTCTCGCGCTGCATTTTCTGCGGTCTCTGCGAGGAAGCCTGCCCGACCACCGCGATCCAGCTGACCCCGGATTTCGAGATGGCCGAGTTCAAACGTCAGGACCTGGTGTACGAGAAAGAAGATCTTTTGATCTCCGGCCCCGGCAAAAACCCTGATTACAACTTCTATCGTGTTGCAGGTATGGCAATCGCTGGCAAGCCGAAAGGCGCTGCGCAGAACGAAGCCGAACCGATCAACGTGAAGAGCTTGCTGCCTTAAGGAAGAACGATGGAATTCGCTTTCTATTTCGCATCGGGTATTGCTGTGGTGTCCACGTTGCGTGTGGTCACCAACACCAACCCCGTGCACGCCCTGCTCTACCTGATCATCTCGTTGATCGCCGTGGCCATGACCTTCTTCGCCCTCGGCGCGCCGTTTGCCGGTGTGCTGGAAGTAATCGCCTACGCCGGCGCCATCATGGTGCTGTTCGTGTTCGTGGTGATGATGCTCAACCTCGGTCCCGCCTCGGTGCAGCAGGAACGCACTTGGCTAAAGCCCGGCATCTGGGCCGGACCGGTGATTCTTGCCGCGCTGCTGCTGGCCGAACTGCTGTATGTGCTGTTCGCTCATCAGAGCGGCCAGGCCATCGGCCACACCACCGTAGACGCGAAAGCCGTGGGCATCAGCCTGTTCGGCCCGTACCTGCTGGTGGTCGAACTCGCCTCGATGCTGCTGCTCGCCGCAGCCGTCACGGCGTTCCATTTGGGCCGTAACGAGGCGAAGGAGTAAGACATGCCTGCTATCCCTCTCGAACATGGACTGGCCGTCGCCGGCATCCTGTTCTGCCTTGGTCTGGTCGGCCTGATGGTCCGCCGCAACATTTTGTTCGTGTTGATGAGTCTGGAAGTGATGATGAACGCCTCTGCCCTGGCCTTCATCGTTGCGGGCGCCCGCTGGGCGCAGCCGGATGGACAGATCATGTTCATCCTGGTGATCAGCCTTGCAGCGGCCGAGGCCAGTATTGGCCTGGCGATCCTGCTGCAACTGTATCGCCGCTTCCACACGCTCGATATCGACGCTGCCAGTGAGATGCGCGGATGAACCTACTCTTTCTGACTTTCGTATTCCCTCTGATCGGGTTCCTGTTGCTGTCGTTCTCGCGCGGCCGCTTCTCGGAAAACCTCTCGGCGCTGATCGGTGTCGGTTCGATCGGCCTGTCGGCCATCGTCACCGCTTACGTGATCTGGCAATTCAACGTCGCACCGCCGGAGGGTGGCGTGTACACCCAGGTGCTGTGGCGCTGGATGTCGGTGGAAGGTTTCCAGCCGAACTTCGCGCTGTATCTGGATGGCCTGTCGGTGACCATGCTCGGTGTGGTCGTCGGCGTCGGCTTCCTGATCCACCTGTTCGCGTCCTGGTACATGCGTGGCGAAGACGGTTACTCGCGCTTCTTCTCGTACACCAACCTGTTCATCGCCAGCATGCTGTTCCTGATCCTCGGCGATAACCTGCTGTTCATCTACTTCGGCTGGGAAGGCGTGGGCCTGTGCTCGTACCTGTTGATCGGTTTCTACTACAGCAACCGCAACAACGGTAACGCCGCACTCAAAGCTTTCATCGTCACGCGCATCGGCGACGTGTTCATGGCCATCGGCCTGTTCATCCTGTTTCAGCAACTGGGCACGCTGAACGTCCAGGAACTGCTGGTACGTGCGCCAGAGCACTTCAAGGTCGGTGACTTCTGGATCGTTCTGGCAACCCTGATGCTGCTCGGTGGTGCTGTCGGTAAATCGGCCCAGCTGCCGCTGCAAACCTGGCTCGCGGATGCGATGGCCGGCCCTACCCCGGTTTCGGCACTGATCCACGCCGCAACCATGGTGACCGCCGGTGTCTACCTGATCGCCCGTACCCACGGTCTGTTTGCCTTGGCGCCGGACATCCTGCACCTCGTCGGCATCGTCGGTGGCGTGACCTTGGTACTGGCCGGTTTCGCCGCCCTGGTGCAGACCGACATCAAACGTATCCTCGCCTACTCGACCATGAGCCAGATCGGCTACATGTTCCTGGCGCTGGGCGTTGGCGCCTGGGAAGGCGCGATCTTCCACCTGATGACCCACGCCTTCTTCAAGGCCCTGCTGTTCCTTGCTTCCGGTGCGGTGATCGTTGCCTGCCACCACGAGCAGAACATCTTCAAGATGGGCGGTCTGTGGAAAAAACTGCCACTGGCCTACGCCAGCTTCATCGTCGGTGGTGCTGCGCTGGCCGCTCTGCCACTGGTTACCGCAGGCTTCTACTCCAAGGACGAAATCCTCTGGGAAGCGTTCGCCAGCGGCAATCAAGGTCTGCTTTACGCAGGTCTGGTCGGTGCGTTCATGACGTCGCTGTACACCTTCCGCCTGATCTTCATCGCGTTCCACGGTGAAGCCAAGACCGAAGCCCACGCCGGCCACGGCATTGCCCACTGGCTGCCATTGTCGGTGCTGATCGTGCTGTCGACTTTCGTCGGCGCGATGATCGTGCCGCCGCTGCACGGCGTACTGCCGCAAAGCGTCGGGCATGCCGGTGGCGAAGCCAAGCACAGTCTGGAAATCGCCTCGGGCGCCATCGCCCTGGCCGGTATCCTGCTGGCAGCGCTGCTGTTCCTCGGCAAGCGTCGCTTCGTCACGGCGATCGCCAACAGCGGCATCGGCCGTTTCCTTTCGGCCTGGTGGTTCGCTGCCTGGGGCTTCGACTGGATCTACGACAAACTGTTCGTCAAGCCGTACCTTGCGATCAGCCATGTACTGCGCAAAGACCCGCTCGACCAGACCATCGGTCTGATCCCGCGTATGGCCAAGGGTGGTCACACAGCCCTGAGCCGTACCGAGACCGGTCAACTGCGTTGGTATGCCGCCTCGATGGCTGCTGGTGCCGTGCTGGTGATCGGCGCCATCGTGCTGGTAGCGGTCTGATATGAACCTTGCGAATTTGCGAAAGGAAACGAGCCCGTCATGATTCTGCCTTGGCTAATCCTGATCCCCTTCATCGGCGGCCTGCTGTGCTGGATGGGTGAGCGCTTCGGCGCTACCCTCCCGCGCTGGATTGCGCTGTTGACCATGACCCTGGAACTCGCACTCGGCCTCTGGCTGTGGGCCCACGGTGACTATTCATTCGCACCGGCGCCGGGCGCCGATCCGACCTGGGCGCTTGAGTTCAAGCATGTCTGGATCCAGCGTTTCGGCATCAACGTGCACCTGGCTCTCGACGGCCTGTCGCTGTTGATGATCCTGCTGACCGGCCTGCTGGGTATCCTCTCGGTACTCTGCTCGTGGAAAGAGATTCAACGTCACGTTGGCTTCTTCCACCTCAACCTGATGTGGATCCTGGGCGGTGTGGTCGGCGTGTTCCTCGCCCTCGACCTGTTCATGTTCTTCTTCTTCTGGGAAATGATGCTGGTGCCGATGTATTTCCTCATCGCGCTCTGGGGTCACAGTTCTTCGGACGGCAAGAAAACCCGGATCTACGCAGCAACCAAGTTCTTCATCTTCACTCAGGCGTCCGGCCTGATCATGCTGGTGGCGATCCTCGGTCTGGTGCTGGTCAACTTCAACAATACCGGCGTGATCACCTTCAACTACGCCGACCTGTTGAAAACCAAGATGTCGATGACCACCGAGTACATTCTGATGCTCGGCTTCTTCATCGCCTTCGCGGTCAAGCTGCCCGTCGTACCGTTCCACTCCTGGCTGCCTGATGCACACGCCCAGGCACCGACTGCCGGTTCCGTCGACCTCGCCGGTATCCTGCTGAAAACTGCGGCCTATGGTCTGCTGCGTTTCGCCCTGCCGCTGTTCCCGAACGCTTCGGCGGAGTTCGCGCCGATCGCCATGACCCTCGGTCTGATCGGGATCTTCTACGGCGCGTTCCTCGCGTTCGCACAAACCGACATCAAGCGTCTGATTGCCTTCTCTTCCGTCTCCCACATGGGTTTCGTGTTGATCGGCATCTACTCCGGCAGCCAACTGGCGCTGCAAGGCGCAGTGATCCAGATGCTGGCGCACGGTCTGTCGGCAGCGGCACTGTTTATCCTCAGCGGTCAGTTGTACGAGCGTCTGCACACTCGTGACATGCGTGAGATGGGCGGTCTGTGGTCGCGTATCGCGTATCTGCCGGCGATCAGCCTGTTCTTCGCGGCGGCGTCGCTGGGCTTGCCGGGCACCGGTAACTTTGTCGGCGAGTTCCTGATCCTGATCGGCTCCTTCGCCAGCGCTCCATGGGTCACGGCGATTGCCACTTCCGGTCTGGTGTTCGGTTCGGTCTACTCGCTGATCATGATCCACCGTGCCTACTTCGGCCCGTCGAAATCCGACGCGGTGCTGCACGGCATGGACGCGCGCGAACTGATCATGGTGCTCGGTCTGGCGGTGTTGCTGATTTACCTCGGCGTCTACCCGCAACCGTTCCTCGACACCTCTGCCGCCACCATGCATGGCGTGCAGCAGTGGCTCGGCACCGCCTTCTCTCAACTCGCTTCGGCCCGGTAAGAGCGCTATGGAATTCACGATTCAACACTTTATTGCGCTTGCGCCACTGTTGATCACCAGCCTCACCATTATCGTGGTGATGCTGGCAATCGCCTGGCGCCGCAACCACTCGCAGACCTTCCTGATTTCGGTGGCGGGTCTGAACCTGGCCCTGCTGTCGATCCTGCCGGCTCTGAAAGTCGCGCCGCTGGCGGTGACGCCGTTGCTGCAGATCGATGCCTTCGCCTGCCTGTACATGGCGATGATTCTGGTTGCCACCCTCGCCTGCGTCACCCTCGCCCACGCTTATCTGGGTGATGGCGGTTCGGGCTACCCGGGCAATCGCGAAGAACTGTACCTGCTGATCCTGATGGCCGCCGCCGGTGGTCTGGTTCTGGTCAGCGCGCAGCACCTGGCCGGGTTGTTCATCGGTCTGGAACTGCTCTCGGTACCGGTTTATGGTCTGGTGGCTTACGCCTTCTTCAACAAGCGTTCGCTGGAAGCCGGCATCAAGTACATGGTGCTGTCGGCCGCCGGTTCCGCGTTCCTGCTGTTCGGTATGGCGCTGCTCTACGCAGACGCCGGTTCGCTGAGCTTCGTCGGCATCGGTCAGGCCCTGGCCGCGACCGGCCTGCCTAGCCCGCTGGCGCAACTGGGCCTGGGCATGATGCTGATCGGTCTGGCGTTCAAGCTGTCGCTGGTACCGTTCCACCTGTGGACGCCGGACGTTTACGAAGGTGCACCGGCGCCGGTGGCAGCGTTCCTCGCCACCGCTTCGAAGGTTGCAGTGTTCGCGGTGATGGTGCGTCTGTTCCAGATCTCCCCTGCCGCCAGCAGTGGTGTGCTGAGCGATGTGCTGAGCGTGATCGCGGTCGCCTCGATCCTGTTCGGTAACCTGCTGGCCCTGACCCAGAGCAACCTCAAGCGTCTGCTCGGTTACTCGTCCATCGCGCACTTCGGCTATCTGCTGATCGCACTGGTGGCGAGCAAGGGTCTGGCGGTGGAAGCCATCGGCGTCTATCTGGTGACTTATGTCATCACCAGCCTCGGCGCGTTCGGCGTGATCACCCTGATGTCCTCGCCGTACAACGGCCGCGACGCCGACGCCCTGTACGAGTACCGCGGCCTGTTCTGGCGCCGTCCGTACCTGACCGCGGTGCTGACCGTGATGATGCTGTCGCTGGCCGGCATCCCGCTGACCGCCGGCTTCATCGGCAAGTTCTACATCATCGCCAGCGGCGTCGAAACGCGTCAGTGGTGGCTGGTCGGCGCACTGGTACTGGGCAGCGCCATCGGCGTTTTCTACTACCTGCGCGTGATGGTAACCCTGTACCTGATCGAGCCAAACCTGCGTCGCCACGACGCCCAATTGCACTGGGAACAGAAGGCAGGCGGCGTGATGCTGCTGGCCATCGCTCTGGTTGCATTCTTCCTGGGCGTATACCCGCAGCCATTGCTGGTGCTGGTACAGCAGGCGGGTCTGGCGGGCTGATTGCTTCCTCAGAACTGGCACCATAAGAAACGGCACCTTCGGGTGCCGTTTTTTTTGTGTGACAGGCCGTGCCACACCTGATGCGCAGGCGACGACGCTGATTCGTCTGGTTCAGCGTTGTCCGCAGACGATCGAACAGCTCGCAGCTTTGGGTTGATATCGGATGGTTCACCCAAAGAAACGAAAACGCCTTTTCTCTTGCGAGAAAAGGCGTTGACTACCTCTGGTGCCTCACTGTTGTCAGCCACTGCTTCCGTCATAGCGGTTGCGGATAGTCAGACTTGCAGATTCGCCATCGTAGTAATGGACGTATGCCCAACCCTCGTAATCAGTAAGGTAAACATTGATTGGCTTGTCAGTCACTGCGACAGTCACCGGCACCCTGGCCGCAGGTTGCCCCGTAAAGGTGGAAGTTGCGCAAATGCCATACCTCCAATAAGAGGCGGAACCTCCCCATTGCTGAGGGCCGAATCGTTTAGATATCTTGACCTTGTTGTGGCCCAGAGACATTGGCAACACCGCCGAAATGAAATCCAGCGCCGGCACCGTCAACCACACTGCAAAGTCACCGGGGTTTGTGCTGTCGACGCAGTTCAATGTCCAGCTCACACCGTCCTCGCCGAGCTTCTGCGGGCTACTCGGGCTCACGGTAACGCCAAGATCGGCCGCCTGCGCACTTAACTCCAGTAGCACGTCCTGGCCCAACAAGAAACTGCTGTCCTGGGGTTGAACAGTCAATGTATGTGACGCCCCAAGGCAGGGGAAAGCCGACGCGCCGCCAAACACTTGTGGGAATCCGTCAAGATCAATCTTGACACCATCAACCCAGTCCTCCGCTTCCACGCGTCCCGGCAGTTCCCAGTCGCGCAGTATTGAGCTGGCCAGACTCAAACCGAAGAAACCACTATTCGCCTCTTCCGAAGAAATATACCAATGGACTGACGATCCTTTGTTTATCGTCTGCGGCATGCCCAGATCAGGGATAAAGGTCAGGCCACGCTCCTTCACACTCCAGAAGTTCTGCAACGTGACGGTAGAGCCAATCAAAACACTTTCGTCGTTAACCTTCAGCTCCAGCTTATAGGGCAGCTTCTTTTTCAACAGCACGAGATCGCTTGCGGCCAGGTCAACTCGCGCCCCGTCCAGAAACAGCTCAGCTGCCTGCGACCAGTCGTCTTCCAACATGGCGTTCACTTCATAGAGTTCGGTCAAGGCAACACCGGCGTTCTCCTCGGTGGCGTCGGCGAGGATTTCATGCTTGCCCGCCGTTTCAGGGGTATATCGATAGCTGGTCCACCCTGTTGCATCGGTGTGGGTTGTCTCCAGCGGTTCTTCTGTGCCGTTGATGCGCCACTTCACCTCTACATCGGCAGCCGCCTCCCCGGTGGTACCGGAGATCACCTGAACCCGCAACAGCACACTCTGCTCCGTGCCCACCACTGGCACACCTATGGCCGGATTGGCGTCACCGATGGCGTACCGGGTCTCGCTCACATTGAAAGAGCGAGCCTCGGTCCAGTCGGAACTGTCACCGTCGACCGTATGCCGAGCCTGCACGGCATAGTCTCCGAGCGACCACGCCTGCTTTGCGGTCCAACTCCATCGGGTTGAACCGTCGACACAGGCAAATTGTTCCTGGGGATCCTTCGCATGGCGCAGAACAATCTCACCTCCCGTTTCACCTGTACCTCGGACACTCGGATAGCGTGAGGTCTCGGAGTCTGCCCGTGGTGCCGTGATAACCGGGGTTGCAGGCGGCGCTTTGACCGTGAACCGATGCGGCGCGCTCCAATCGGACTCGACCCCGCCACTGGCTTGTTTAACCTCAAGGGCAATGGTGCCAGGCACCAAAGGGTCCACAACCGTGAACGTAAGGATGCCATCGGCATCCGCTGTGTCTTCGTGCAACGTAGCGCCTTTTTCAAAGCGAATGGTATGCCGCGCGCCTGGCAGGCCGGCGATCTCGAAGGTGGGAAATCTCGAAGTCCTGCCCCCCGCCTGCGGTTGCTGGATTCGCGGGGCATCTGGCCGGTCCGTCTCCCCCACGGTAAAGGTGCAGGGATCACTGGCGTCGGAGTCCATGCCGTTTACTGTTTGTATGACGTAGACGGTGTTTTCGCCGGGCGACCAGTCCTCCGCTGGTGTGAAGAGGCCGTCGGCCCCGCTCGGAGTGAAGTCGCCAGCCACCGGTGCGCCTCCCTCGGTGGACATTCGGACGGTGACGATACCTGCCACGATGCCGGTAATCGCTAGTGTCTGTGTTGCTAAGGCTGGCCGGGGCGGCGGTGTGATGGCTGGTCTGGATGGCTTCGCTAAGAAGAAGATGAGATCGCTCGGATCCGAACTTACCAAACCTACGAGTTGAACGGCCTTTACCCGATTGATACCTGGAGCCCAGTCCGAAGCTGGCATAAAAGTGCGCGTGCTTCCGCTGCCAGTGAAGTCGCCAACCACCGTTGCGTCTTTCTCTGTGGTCAGTCGCAGCGTGACGTTACCTGCTATGACGCCAGTAATGGTCAACGCCTGATTCGGCAGGGTCGGATCAGGCGGTAGAGTGATGGCCGGTCTGGATGGCTTCACTGTGATTAAAACAACATCGCTCCAAGATGAAGGAACGCCCCCAACGATTTGACGGACCTTGACATAGGTGGCGCCTGTAGCCCATTCCAGGGTTGGCGTAAAAATAAAGGTACCGCCGCCAGTGAAATCGCCAGCCACCGGTTCACCTTCCTGGGTGGACATTTGCAGCGTGACGTTACCTATCACGACGCCGGTAATAGTCAGTCTCTGTCTTGGTGAAGTCGGGATGGGCGGCCTTTCAATAACAGGTCTGTATGGCCTCACTCCAATGGAAACAATTTCGCTCGGATCCGAGGCCACGCCGCCTACAGTTTGGACGACCTTGACTCTGGAGCCAGCAGCCCAGTCCGAAGCTGGCCTAAAAGTACGCGTGCTTCCACTGCCAGTGAAAGCGCCCGCCACCGGTGCGCCTGCCTCGGTGGACATTTGAAGCGTAACGTTACCTGTCACGACGCCGGTGATGATCAGCGCCTGCCTGATCTCGGGTGGGCTGGGTGGCGGTGTAATGGCTGGTCTGGGTGGCTTCACTACGATGGAAACAAGATCGCTCGGATCCGAAGCCACACCCTCTACGGTTTGAACCACCTTGACCCGGGTGGTGCCTGCAATCCAGTCGGCTGTTGGAGTGAAATTGCGTATGTTGCCGCTACCGCTGAAAGTGCCTGCAACCTGTCCGCCTGCCTCGGTGGATATTTGCAGCGTGACGTTTCCTGCGACGACGCCGGTAATGATGAGTATCTGTCTTGCCGGCCCCGGATTGAGCGGCGGTGTAATGGCTGGTCTGGGTGGCTTCACTACGATGGAAACAAGATCGCTCGGATCCGAAGCCACACCCTCTACGGTTTGAACCACCTTGACCCGGGTGGTGCCTGCATCCCATCTTGAGATCGGCGTAAAAGTGCGTGAGTTGCCACCACCTATGAAACTGCCATCCACCGGTGAGCCTTCCTCGGTAGACATCTGCAACGGAACGTTGCCCGTCACGACGCCAGTTATCTCCAGGGTCTGCATGACCGAGGCCGGGCTGGGCGGCGGTGTGATGGATGGTCGGGAGGGCTTAACTGGAATAGAAACAAGATTGCTCGGATGCGAAGCCACTCCATCCAAGAATTGAACGACCGTGACCCGGATGCCTGCAACCCAGTCCGAGGATGGCGTAAAAGTACGCGTTGTACCACTGCCAGTGAAATCGCCAGCAACCGATGCGCCTGCTTCACTGAACATTTGCAGCATGACGTTACCTGCCACGACGCCGGTAATGGTCAGTATCTGTCTTGCTGAGGCAGGCTTGGGTGGCGCAGATATGGCGGGACTGGATGGCTTCACTGCAAGGGAAACAGGATCGCTCGGGTCTGAAGGCAAGCCATCTACAGTTTGAACGACCTTGATCCAAGTGAGGCCTGTTGCCCAATTCGCGCTTGGCGTAAAGGTGCGCGTATTGCCACTGCCAGTGAAACTGCCAGCCACCGGTGCGCCTGCAGCGGTGGAAATTTGCAGCATGACGTTGCCGGCAACGACGCCGGTAATAGTCAGCGCCTGTCTGACCGCCGACGGGTAAGGCGGCGTGTTGATGGTCGGTCTGGGCGGTTTGGGTTGCGGCACATACAAATTGTGACATTCAGCCCAATCACTCCAGATCCAGGCCTGCTTGTACCTGACTTTGAAATTGAAGTGCGCACCCAATCGATCGAAAGAAGTATCGGGCACCCAATGCTCCAGCTTTACCCACTCACCTTCTGACCCATGATGGTCAGTTGCTTCTCCCCAGCATTCAATTTTCCAACTGTCGGTGATTCCTCCAGGAGATATAGCGACGATATTGAAGCCGCCGGGCGACACTGTAGAGTTACTCGTCGGTGACAAGATCAACGGCGCCGGCCACAAGCCATTTGGCAGCAGCTCGTTTTCTTCATCCATTTCCATCGCTCCCATTCTCCTGACGCAATTGCCAGCGTCGAAGACGCGATTTTCGACTTCGACACCATCTGCGCGTACCTGTCAACTTTGACAGTCCCGACGAACGGTGGAGCGTGAAGTGGCAAAATCTCATTAGCTAGATGCATCTAAAAAAGTAAAATTCTTAACCAAATGATCTAAGCAGGACCCGTCGACCTGTCAGGTTTGACAGGTTACTAGCGGTTATTTTGTCGTTAATTTGATCCTGTCAGGCATTTCGGATGCCTCCCCTTCCGGCAGGAGAATCAAAGTCATGGCCGACGACACCCCCTCGCTGTTAAACGCCCTCATCAAGTTCGACGCTCCATTGAAAAAAGGCCGCAGCGACTTCCCCACAGCCATGCAACAAATGGGCTTCACGTCGGTTTTCGATATCGTGCGTTTATCCAAACCGGCGTTCGCTCGCCAGCTCGCCCGGTACAGCGACGCCGATGCCGACCTGGCCTACGACAATGCGTCGAAGTATGCGGCGCTGATCTCACGCTTGTTCCGCGAACACCAGACCTCTTCCGGCGCGTCTGCACAACTTGCTCATCGCAGTGGTATTCGTGCACTGGTACCGCAAGGCGCGACCTATCAACGACTGTTCAATGAGAACTGGGACGAGTTCGCCAAGGTCGGGGTCATTGCTGCCAACGACAGTGCCGTGGCCTATCTGGATGCACTGCGAAGATTTTCCCGGCAGTTGGAGGAGACCAGTAAAGATCCCGCGCGACTGCTGATGGATGAGCGTCGTCGTGATTTGAAAGACCTGTTGATCACCCGGGAAAGTACTTTTACCCCAAGGCCAATGCTGGAAATTGTCACGCAGGTGCTGGAGAGTCACTTGCGCACTCATCTGGATAGCAGTCCCGCCGACAAGAGCAAATCCACCCACCAGGTACTGGCCGAACGGCGCTATCCGTTCGAACTGCCCTACAACTTCTATCATCACCAGTGCCAACTAGGGCTGGCCGATAAAAAGCCGCGTCTGGGCGAACTGAGTTATCGGGCCAGTCTGTTGCTCCCGATAAAAGAGATGGCAAGCAACGACTACGGCCAGTTACAGCAACCGCCGCTACAGGCACAACGGCTGATGTGCGGGTTGAGTCCGCAACAACAGCAATTGCTGATCGAACCTCCGGTATTCAGCCATTTTTATCTGACCCGCAGTGATCTGCTCGAAGGCTGGCAAAGCCCACTGACCGCGTATCTGCGCCCGTATACCACGCCGAGCAAGTGTTACTTGCTGCCGTCGGGGCAGCCTGATGGGGTGGCCGCGAATCCGTTGGCGGATGGGCCAACAGATGCAGAGGGGGGCAAAACCGTTGTCTCGCTGACGTTTCGTAAAGAAGATAAGACCGAACCGGCCAGTATCGGTCTGAACTCCAGCACCTTGCCCGGGGCTGGATGGCTGGTCAATCGCCTGCACGCTGCAGGCCACTCCATCAGAGTGAACTTCAAGGCTGATGACATTCCAACGCCAACCGAACAGGGCTACACCGCCAGATTCGATCTGATTACCGCCACCGGAACCACCGCAGAACCAGTCCATCTGGCCAGACAACGCTTCGCCTTTACCCTGGATGACCATTACACCCTCACAACCACCGAGCAGGATTTCTTCAGAAAAGCCTATGGCATCGAAGTCACCGGCGGTTCGCCTGTATGGCAACTGATTCTGCTGACCGACTTCATGCAACACACCGGCCTGAACGCCGGACAGGTCGAGCAGCTTGTGGCCCGCCGCAGCTACGCAGGGCGCATGTCGCCCAACTGTCCATACCTGCATCCAACGCCCAACACAGTTGCACGTCGCAGTGCTACCAGGGAGGTTGTCGAGTTTCCTCATCCAAACCTTTACGGCGCCTGTTACGTCAATGGCACCGGCCCCGGCGCCGATCCGGACGGGAGCGAGCCGGATCCGCCATCTGAAACAGTCCTGCGTGACGAATCAGACACCGCCATAGGCCTGGACCAGATCGAATCGGGCGACAGCAAGCAATGGCGCCTGAGCAAAACCTCACTTGATCGTCTTGATCGCCTGCAACGGATGATTCGCCTGCAACGCTGGACCGGCATTCCTTTCGCCAGACTCGACACTTTGATCATCAGTGCCATCCGCGCTGAGGGTGAGGCAAACCTTGGCATGGAACTCAACGAAAACACCCTGCGTGCCTTGGGCGTCTATCGTTACCTGAGCCAGCGCTACAGCATCGAACCTGAAGAGTTCGCGGCGCTGATGCACGACCTCAGTCCCTATGCCAGCGGCAAGGACGCGGTGCCGATGTTCGATCAGGTGTTCAACCGCGTGCAGTTGTTCGACACACCGCTGATTCTCGATCAGACGCCCATCGATTTGGCCGCCCCCGATGCCGCGACGCAGAAAACCCTGCTGCAAGTCTGCGCCGGGCTCGGTGTGCAACCGACAGAAGACGCGCTGTTGTTGATTGCCCGTCAGACCGAAAAGCACCTGGGCACGCTCAAGCGCGACTTGCCCACCGTCTCCTCGCTCTACCGCCAGGCCCGGATTGCCCGGCTGTTCGGCCACTCGGTGGAAGATTTGCTGGGGCTGGCGGGACTTCTCGGCGGCTCGTCGTACAAAACCGTACTGGCCAGCGGTGGCTTGAATACACCGATTGCCGAAGCAAAACCGGACATCCTCGATGTGCTGATGCAACTGGATTGGGCGTTTGACTGGCTCAAGGATAGCCAACAGACCGTGCCCCAGTTACAGCAACGCCTGGGTAACGATGCGTTGGTAACTGCCGAAGCGTTGCAGAGCGAACATCAAATCAGACTGACTGGGCAAACGCCGCTGCCCGATGAGCTGCTCGCGCGCCTGAAGAAGTTACAGGACGACACGCGGCAAAGCCTTGTGACCGAGGCGCAAGTCACCGCGCTGGGTCTGCCGCTGCAGACCGATGGCAAACGCAAGCAAGCAAGAATCGACTGGTTCCGGCTGCTGGTCGAACACGAGCTGATCAGTGCTGATGGCCTGCTGTCCGGCCTTGATCATCCGCTGACGCTGGTGGATGAAAGCGCTGTCTGGTTGCGGATCGATGTGGATCAGGCACTCAAACTTCTCGAACTGTCTCCACAGGTGAAAGCCGCTTGCGCAGACAAAATCATCAAGTTCCTGCTCGAGGTACACGACCGCCAGGCGCAGTTGCTCGAAGGGCTGTTTCATGAAGCCGCCAAGCTGGCGCCGGATTGCTGTCGGGCGGTAATCCACTGGGCGTGGTCCTCGACCTACAACATCTTGCTGCAAGCGCTCGATGGCCCAGCGCCCTCCCCGGCGCTGATCGAGGTCTATCAACGGGTAGCTCGCCACGCCGAGATCGCCAGACAATTACGTTTGAGCAATAGCGCGCTGCGCCTGTTTTTAGTCAATCCCGCGTGGCTGGGAGGTTCGGAATACGAAGGCAGTAACAGCCAGCCCTCGCTTTCCGATCTCTACCTGCTCGAACGTTTCAGTCACTGGTTTCACAGTCAGAGCCAGTCCGAAGACAGTGTCTTGAGCTATTTCAGCTGCGCCAATCCGCCCAAGCCGCAATTGAAAAACAAGGCCCTGCGCCAGCTCGCCAGCGAAACGGCCAACGCTGCCCTCGCGCGTTTGCTGGAGTGGCCGGAGGCGGAAATTGCCGAGCTGACCAGCACCCTCCCCGCTGAACGCGCGACTTCCATGGCCCACGTCGACTGGGTACGTCGTTGCCAGGCCGCTTGCACGGCCAGCGGCTTGTCAGCCAAGACGCTGTTGCAAGCCACAGCATTGGGTGAGGCAAGCGATCTGCTGGCCTGGAAGGTCGTCGGTGAGGCGGTCATGGCGACCCACTCTGCTCCTGACGTTTCACGTGACAACGCATAAGGAACGATCATGACTACTGCCTTCGACGCCCCGCTCAACGAGGCATTGCGTGACGCGATGCTGGCCCTGTACCTGCACGAAGCCGTACCCAACGATCCTTACCTGATCGAGCACGAGCTGGCCCACAGCATCAAGACCGCCAACGATCTTTATGAATTCTGGTTGCTGGATGTACTGGTCAGCCAGGATGTGCCGACCAGTCCGGTGGCCTGTGCCATTGCCAGCTATCAGCAGCTGATCAACAGCATGATGCTCAACCTGGAACCCGGTTACAGCGATAGCAGCTTTACCCCACTGCAAGTCAAGACCTGGCGCGACGGCCTTGATCGCTACCCGATCTGGGCCGCCCTCCAGCAGTTGCGGACCTTCCCGGATATCTATCTGGACCCGACCCTGCGCCTGACCAGGACCGCCAGTTTCGAGCAACTGGAAAATGACCTCAACCAGGCGCAGATTCAGCCCGAAACGGTACAGACAGCCGTGCTGGCTTACCTCGCCAGGTTCGAAGAAATCGCCAACCTGAAAATCTGCAATGGCTACATCGATGGCGAAGACTTTGCCAACAGCATCTATTACTTCATCGGCAAATCCCCCGCCGAAAACGCTTGGTACTGGCGCTCACTCGACATGTCCCAGCGCGCGGTAAAAGTGCCAGCGAGTGCGTCAGGCGAAACCCCGGCCAAATATGACAAGCCGCAACCCGATGCCTGGTCGGATTGGCAAAGAGCCAACGTACCCATTTCGGAAAAAGCGCTTGAACACACCGTTCGCCCGTGCTGGTTCAACAACCGTCTGTTCGTGATCTGGGCCGAGGTGGAACTTCAGGATGCAGATGCCATTGCCGAAGCAGCACGAGCGCAAACCGTCAGGCTGTATCCACGGTTCCGGTTGTATGCCAGCTACAAGAAATACGACGACACCTGGAGCACGCCTCGTGTCTATATCGAGCGTTATTGCCAGACAGACGATCTGGTCGCAAAACCACTGGAAGAGATAGAACGGGAGACGCAGACGATTGCGGTATACGACCATTCGACATCACCGGAATCGATGTTTTTGGCGCTTTACAGCGGCTATGAAGCCGCTGAGGGTGATAACACGGGTGACAAGGACACTTATGACTTTTTAAGAACCTTGCGGATCGACAAGAATTTCCATGTGTCATCGCTCTATCCGGCGGGAGGCTGGGTTCCTGCGCCATCCTCTTTGGGCACAGCGCCAATCGACACGAAGGACGACAAAAGCAGGGGACATGTTTTGCTGATTGGCCACATTTTCGCCAGTCAGGAACAGAATGCCCGGCGACTTCAATACTGGCTTCCAAATGGGATTTTACAGTTTGGCGGCGTCGAACACCCGGACACCTATCCAGCGTCAGAAAACTGGAACTTCAGCGGCTGGCAGCCTCGCATCCAGCAAAGCAACAAAGACCAGGAACTGGTGTATGACAAGGGCAGTTCCACTATCAAGCTGACATTGAAGCTGAACGAAGAATTCAACGAGACGCGCACCCTGGAGATCTCTATCAAAGACAGGACCAATCCTGATCTTGAGCTTTTCAAGTTGAAACTGGTGATCAACGAATCCAGCTTCCACGACCGACGCTACACATTGCTCGAAGGATCGACCATTACGCCAGGCACTGACTGGCTGGACCGGCAAGATGCGACACACATGTTCACCGACAGCAGGGGCAGAAAGAACCTGATCATCGACGGCTCAGGCGGCGACACTTTTGCCTTGCCTGCCACAAAAAGGGGCGACGCCGCGTCACTCACGGGCAAACGCCTCTACAAGCAGATGCTGGAAGAGCTGATGGTCGTGGGGTCGCCAATCCATATCACGGAATGCAGAACCTACTCGGGTGGATGGCATTCATTGCTCCTCCATAACACCTTGGGCGTGGAACAGATCGGGCCTTATTTTTACAAGCAGTTCATCGCTCACCCGCTGCAGGTGAGCGAAGTCACGCCCGAACATTTTGAGCAAATGCGCACGCTGAAAGAATCTGGCCTTGTCAGTCGATTGGCAAAGGATGCCGAGCTGTCTTATACGTTCTCGATCGATCAGACGACTTACCAGCCAGATGGCTGGCCTGTTACATGGCCAGACAAGAAAGAGGACATCGCAATTCCGCTTATTTACGGGGTCCTGATTTATAAATGGCATTGGACTGGAGTGGCGCTTGCCGGCGGAGCCCTGAGGGCGTTGTCCATCAGTTGGAGCGAAGAAACAGGAACAACGGTGCAAATTGCTCCGAGCATCGACAGCGTGCTGGACCCGACTCAGGGCGACAGCCCGTCCCTGGGCAAGGCTCAGTTCATCGACTTTACCAATTCAAGCATTCAGCACAGCGATGCTGAAGCAGAAGTCGCGCGCGCGCCCATCCGCATGAACACCGTTTTCGCCAGGCAACTGATCAATCGTGCCGAAAGCGGCATGGATACACTGCTGAGCTGGGACAGTCAGCATATGAAAGAACCTCCTATTCCCGACGACCTCGGCGCACAGCCGATGGATTTCTCCGGCGCTTACTACCTGTATTTCCTCGAGCTGTTCCTGTACTTGCCATGGCTGGTGGCCTACCGCTTGAACGAAGAACAGCAGTACGACGAGGCGAAACGGTGGCTGGCGTATCTGTATGACCCGACACGACAGAGCGCCGCCCCCGGCCATCCCGGTTATTGGCAGGCCGTGCCGTTGGTAGAACCCGTGTCACCTGAGCCCGGTCTTGCCACGTTGCACCCGGAAGACCCGCATCAGATTGCCCTGAGCTTTCCGGTGCACTTTCGCAAGGCACTGTGGAAACTGTTTATCGAAATCGAGAGCCGCCAGGCCGATCTGGCTTACGCAGAGCTGACCCCGGACGGACTGGCCGACGCCAAGTTGCGCTACGTTCACATCATGGATCTGCTGGGGCCGCGCCCGGATGTGCGCCAGGTCGACGATTGGTTGCCGATCACGCTCGACGAGTTGAGTTCGTCGAAGAATGCGCAATTGCGTGAATTCGAACTGCGCCTGATCGCCGCACAACAGCAGCTGCAACAACAGCCACCATTGCGAATTGGCAGGGCACCGGCTTCGCAGGCAGCCCCCCTGCTGTGCCTGCGACCTGATGGCGATGATTCGTTCCTGACAAGCGTCGACAATGCGTATTTCCGTCGCCCCTTCAACCCCGAACTGATCATGCACTGGGAACGTGCCGAGAGCCGCTTGTACAACTTGCGGCATAACCTCGACATGGCCGGCACTGCGCTGAACCTGCCGTTGTTCGCTACGCCGCTGGACCCGCGCGCGCTGCTGGCCGCGTGGGGCCAGGGACTGTCCGGTGCGGCGCTCAACCGCTTGTTGAACCCGCAGATTCCCCACTGCCGCTACAGTTTCATGAGCGCTCTGGCGCAGAGCGCGGCGGAAGCTGCGACCCAGTTGGGCGCGACAATCCTTTCGCTGATCGAACGCAAGGAGCAGGTGCAATACTTGGAGTTGCAACAGCAACAGGCGTGGAATTTGGCGAAGGCGGCTGTGGAGATACAGGTTCAGGCCGCGAAGATTGATGAAAAAAACAAGGAGGCGTTGCTGGCGAGTCAGGACGTCATTGCCGGGCGTGTCGTTTATTACGAGGAATTGCTGAAAGAAGGTGTCAGCTCCTTGGAAATCGGCGCGGGAGCCGCTTACCTGATAGGGAATCTTGCACAGACTGGAGCCACCGTCGCCCAGGGAATCGGCCACGCTCTAACAACAGCACCGAACATATTTGGTATGTCGTTCGGTGGTGCACGCCTGGAGGGTGCTGCTTTTGGTGCTGCATCCCATATGCAAATGGGTTCAACACTCGCCTTCGGTGCAGGCCAGACCATGGACCGCATCGAACAATACCGGCGTCGCTCTCAGGAATGGACGCAGGCCCGCGACCAGGCAAAACTCGAAGCCGAACAAATCAAGGCCCAGCTCGCCGTCTACGACGAACAACACAAAGCCACCCAGCTGCAACTGCGTCAGGCGCAAACCGCGCTCAACCAGGCCAAGGCCACCCACGATTTTCTGCTGAGCAGCAATCGCTTCAGCCGCTCGCAGACCTACGACTGGCTCAACAGCAAATTCGCCGGTTTCTACCACACTGCCTTCACCACCGCACAATCGCTGTGCCAGGCCGCCGAGGCTTGCTGGCAATACGAAATGGGCGACTTCACGCAAACCTTCATCCGTCCCGGCGCGTGGAATGCCACCTACCGCGGCCTCGGTGCCGGGGAAGAATTGAAGATGAGCCTGCAACAGATGCACAGCCAGTACGTGCAACAAAACCGCCGCGATCTGGAAATCAGGAAAACCCTGTCGCTCAAGGACTTGCAGGCCAGGGACCCGAGTTCAACCATCAATAAATCGTGGGCAGAGATCAAAACATCGCTGCTGGACAACGGCACGTGTGAGTTCGAACTGACACAGAAAATGTTCGACGATGATTACGCCGGGCAGAATCATTACCTGCGTCGAATCAAGACGATCAGCGTGACGCTGCCGACCATCCTCGGGCCCTATCAAGATATCCGCGCAGTGCTGAAACAGACCTATAGCAAGGTCGAAATGGCTGCCACAGTCGACAGCAGTGTCAAAGAAAACCTTCGATCCAGTCAGCAGATTGCCCTGTCGACATCGCTGGAAGACAACGGCATGTTCCAGCTCAACTTCCAGGATGAACGCTACCTGCCGTTCGAGTACACAGGGGCTATTTCACGCTGGATCCTGACCTTCCCCGAGGGCCAGGACGACATCCTTCAGCGCCTCCACAACGTCATCGTGCATGTGTATTACACCGCTCGATGCGAAGGCGGCTCGCTATGAACGAACAACAGGCGCCACAACAGCAGTCGACAATACAAATCAACACCCCGAGCCTGCCCAAGGGCGGCGGCGCCATTCAGAGCATCGGTAAAGGATCGGCCGGCGTAGGCACCCGGGGCACCGCCTCGCTGGAACTACCGTTGCCGATTTCCCCGGGGCGCGGTTTTGCCCCGGCGCTGGGTCTCGGTTACAGCAGTGGCACGGGCAACAGCCCCTGCGGGATCGGCTGGCAATTGACGGTGAACGCCATCACTTTGCGCACCGTCAAAGGGGTGCCGATGTATGACGGTACCGACCAGGTGGTCGGGCCAGACGGCGATGTATGGATGCCCGAGCGAAAGGAAAGCGACGGCGCGCTGATTGCGCGCAGCGCATCGAGCTACAACGGCCTGACCCTGCCGCAAACCTATGACGTGGTACGCCACTGGCCACGGGTCGAGGGGGCATTTTCCTTGATCGAGCATTGGTCGAATGCGGCAGACAAGGCCGGTTTCTGGCTGATTCACGGTGCAGACGGCAGCCTGCACATCTATGGCACCACCGCCAATTCACGCCGGGCCGACCCGAACGCCCCGCAGCGTGTCGGCGTCTGGCTGATCGAGGAAAGCCTCAATACACGCGGAGAGCACATCGTCTACGAATATAAAGCGGAAAACGAGCTACCGGTGCCTCCGCAATATCGGGACTATCGCGCTCAGCGCTATCTCGGCTGCGTGCGCTATGGCAACGAAAAGGCTTACCCGCACCTCTACGCCTGGGACACCGGCAGCTGGCAGAAGCAACATTGGCACTTTCATCTGCTGTTCGACTATGGCGAGCGCAGCACCGATCTGGAACAGGTGCCGACTTACGCCGAACAACATCCGTGGCCTGAACGCAGCGACCCCTTCTGGATCTACGCCTACGGTTTCGAATCAGGCACCCGGCGTCTGTGCCGACAAGTGCTGATGTTTCATCATTTCCCCAAGGAACTGGGACCTGATCCCGTGCTGGTTCAGCGCGTGCTGCTGCAATACCGCGCCTGTCCGTTGGGCTACAACCACCTGATTGCGGCTCATCAGCAAGCTTTCGACGGACTCGACCAGATTGAAAACCGACCGCCAACGGAGTTCAGCTACAACGCATTCGACCTCGCCTCGAAGCCGCAAGGCTGGACGGAATTCCCCGACACGCCCGGCCTCAACGACGGTCAGCAATACCAAATGGTCGATCTGTACGGTGAAGGGCTGGCAGGCATCCTGTGTCGCTATGACCAGGCCTGGTATTACCGCGAGCCGTTGCGCGGCGAAGCCGGCAGCGACGACGTCAGCTACAGCGACTGGCAACGCCTTGATCATGTGCCGCCTGCCGACCGTGGCAAACCCGTGCGCCAGTCCCTCACTGACCTGACCGGCGACGGCAAGCTCGACTGGGTCGTCGCCACGCCGGGCATGTGCGGATTTTTCACTCTCGACCCGGATCGCAACTGGTCTGGTTTCGTGAGCTTCGACGCGTTTCCCAGTGAATTCTTCCATCCGATGGCGCAAATGAGCGATCTGGTAGGCGACGGTCTCAGCGACCTGACGCTGATCGGCCCGCGCAGTGTTCGTTTGTACGCCAACCGGCGCGCGACGGGTTTTGCCGAAGCCATCGATGTACTCCGCGATGAGAAAAACGCCGCTGGCGATGTCGATGAGCTGCCCGTGCTCAGCAACTCTGCGACCGAAGTCGTCGCGTTCGCCGATGTGCTCGGCAGCGGCCAGCAACATCTGGTGCGCGTTCGTCATGACGAGGTCAAATGCTGGCCGAATCTTGGCCGTGGCCGCTTTGGCAAAGGCTTCGTACTGTGCGCCCTGCCCTTCGCCTATAGCGAATTCAACGCGTCCCAGCTCTTGCTCGCTGACCTCGACGGTTCCGGTGCTGCCGACCTGATCTATCTGGAAAGCGAGCGCCTGCGTGTGTTCATGAACCATGCGGGCAGCGGCTTCCAGCAGACCTCCGTCGATCTCGCCTGGCCCGAGGGCCTTTCCTACGATCCGCTGTGGCAGGTCAGCAGCGCCGATCTGCAAGGCCTGGGTTGCTCCAGCCTGATCGTGACGCTACCCCACATGTCGCCACGGCACTGGCGCTACGACTTTGTCAAAGCCAAGCCGTATCTGCTCAACCGCAGTTGCAACAACATGGGCGCCAGTACGGGCGTGAACTACCGCAGCTCCGCCCAGGAATGGCTGGACGAAAAACGTGAGTTGCAGGCTACCGGTGTCACCAGACCGGCGTCCGCCCTGCCCATGGCTATGCACCTGGTAAGCGAGCAGACCCAGTGCGACGAGATCACTGGCACCGCCTTGAAGCAGACCTTCAAATACCGGGGCGGTTACTACGACCGTTGCGAGCGCGAGTTCCGTGGTTTTCGCCTGCTCCTGCAAAGTGACACCGAAGCGTCGGCGGCCGCGCGTGCGACGGCAGGGTTCACCGCACCGATCCTCAGCAAGACCTGGTTCCACACCGGCGAAATCATCGACGCGTCAAGGGCCGGGTACTACACCCGTGACGCTGACGCGGTCGATCTCGGATCAACGCTGCTGCAGAACTACCACTTCAATGATCGCCTCGCGCAGCCCTTGACCGAAGTCGATGACGACAGCGCCCGGGAGATCGCCCGCACGCTGAGCGGCCGGGTCATGCGCTCGGAAATCTTCGCGGCCGATGACGATCCGGCGAGCGCCGTGCCCTACGTGGTGCAGGAGCATCGCTACGGCGCGCGGGTGCTGCGCCCGAAGGGCAAACACCAGCCTTACGCGGTGATACTGCCCCTGGACGTAGAATCCATCAGTTACCAATACGAGCCCACCATCGCCGATGATCCGTTGTGCCAGCACCAGTTGAATCTGAAATGGGACCCATACGGGACCGTGGAGCATGCCTTCAGCGTGAACTACGCACGCCGCAAAACCAGCAGCGATACACCGCCGTTTTCCGACGAGCATCAGCAGAAGTGGTGGAAAGATGCTCATGACGATGCACAGCAAAAATGGTATTTGACGCAAGTCCGCTCCGAGCCGATTCATCTGCCGAATGAAGAGGCATGGCGCCTTGGATTGGCCTGTCGCCAGCGCAGCAATGCACTGGTGCTGGATAAAACCGCATTGAGCCGCGAAACCGTCACCCATGAGCACTTTCTGTTGCTAAGCGAGGACAGTGGCGAATGGGCGCAGCAAGCGCGGTTGTCGGCATTGTCGTTGCAGCGCTACATCGACCCTCGCAGCGGCACAACCCTGGAACCGGGCGAGGCGACTTTCGAGGGATTGCCTGCCTGTCTGGAGACGGCCGAACTGGACGCCGTCGCCCTTGGCGCTTACGACAAACTCGCGGTGGATGGCAGCATGCCCTTCAACCTGAAAGAAAAACTCGAATCGCCGGAGGTGGGTTACCACATCATGTCGCTGTTTTTGCCGGCGGTGAAAGAAGACCCGCCAGCCGACCCCGACGACGCAAAAAACTACCTGTGGTCGGTGCACCGAGGCTTCCCCATCTACCACTCGCTCGACGGTTTTTTTAACGTACAGAAATACCGCGAAACTCGCAGTCACGGCGAGACGCTGATCACCTATGACGCGTATTGGTGTCTGACAACCGCCGTGACCTTGCCCGACGGTTGCACGACCCGCAGCCTCGATGTGGACTATCGCACCTTCCTTCCTGCGACCATCGAAGACGCCAACCGCAACCGGCAAGAAGCGCGTTATAACGCCTTCGGTGAACCGTTGGTAAGCAGTTTCCATGGCACCGAATTGGGCGAACCGGTGGGGTTTGATGCACTGGAGACTTACATCCCGCCCGAGGACCGCGACCCGGCAATCGCCATCGACTATCCGAGGCAGGCCATCGGCAATTTCGCCAGTGTCAGCTTTTGGGACACTTTCAGCTGGATGGGTCGCGTCTCCCGCACCTCCCCGCCCTCCCCGGACTGGTGGGCCTGGGCGCTGAACCAGGGTTTCATTCTGCCCGACGGGCACCTCTGCGACCGCGCCCGTCAACATCTTGAAGACCTGGAAAAGCCCGACGCCAACGAAATACTGCTCCAGCAACAAATCGACGCGGCCCAGCAAGAGCCGGTGTACGCCGTCACACTGCTGGCTGACCGCTATCCTGGCGATCCGCAGATGCAAGTGCGGACCCGCATCGTCTGCCTGGACGGCTTTGGCCGCACCCTGCAGACCAAACATGAGGTCCCGCCGGGCCTGGCGTGGCAAGTCAATGACAACGGCGAACTGGTCCTCGACGACGATGGCAAGCCGATAGACGTCGAGGCCAAGCGACGCTGGCGGGTCAGCGAACCGGTGGAATACAACAACAAAGGCCAAACGGTACGGATTTACCGGCCCTACTTCGCCGATCAACCGCGTTACATCAACGACCGCTCGATGCGTCAGCATGCCTTCCACGACCAACAGTTCTACGATGCGGCGGGCCGTCCGACCGAAACCGTGCTGGCCAAGCAAATGCTGCAAGGCAACCCGCCGACGCTCAAACCTCTGCGCCGGGAAGTCTGGTACTGGATCTGGTGTAACGTCGCCTTCGACGAAAACGACCTGTTCGAGCCCCCACCGGAACAACGGCGCCGTAACTGGTGGACATGAACATGCACATCCATGCGCGCACCCCCGACCTGGTAGCCATCGACAGCCGTGGCCTGCCGGTGCGGCAGATTGCCTATTGGCGCGATAACGGCAGCGAACCCGAGGCGCGCATAACTGCCCGTCAGCATGATGCTGCCGGGCGACTGGTGGCGCAGCACGATCCCCGGTTGTTCACCGATGCATCAGCCCCTGCCAACCTCACTACGGTCTATTCACTGACCGGTCAGGTGCTGAGCACCGTCAGCGTTGACGCCGGATGGCGCGCGAGCCTGTGGGGCGAGGCGCGTCAAGCGCTGCACGGTTGGGATGGCCGTCGCAGCCAGCGCAGAATCGAGTACGACGAACAGTTGCGGCCACTGGCTGTGTTCGAACACGCCGCCGATGGCGAACCTTTGTGCGCCGAGCGTTATGGTTATGCCGGCAGCGATTCGGCGTTCGCCACGCGTAACCAGTGCGGGCAACTCATTCGCCACGATGATCCGGCCGGCACGCAGTTGTTCGAACAGTTCGGGTTGACCGGTGGCGTCGTGCAGCAGACGCGGCATTTTCTGCGCACGCTGGAGGAGCCGGACTGGCCTGCCGAAGTGAGCGAGCGGGATGAGTGGCTTGAAGACGGTGCCGGTGCCACGAGTCGCACGGTTTTCAATTCCCTGGCCGAGGCCGTCGAACAGATCGACGCCAAGGCACATCGGCAGCTTTTCAGCCAGACCCTCGACGGCCAGTTGCGCGAGGTACGTCTGCAATTGACGAAAGACACTGCAGCGAAGACCTTGGTCCGCGCCATCCAGTACAACGCCCGGAACCAGACCCTTGAGGAAACGGCTGGCAACGGTGTAATCACCGAACTGGACTACGCCGCTGACGATGGCAGGCTGATCCGCGTGCAAAGCCGGCGCGGGAGCGACATCCTCCAAGATCTGCGCTATGCCTATGATCCCGTAGGCAATGTACTGAGCATCGAAGACGCCGCCCTGCCAATTCGCTACTTCGCCAACCAGCGCATCGAACCGGTGAATCGCTACCGTTACGACAGCCTCTATCAGTTGATCGAGGCTACGGGTTGGGAGTCGGGCCAAACCTCAAGGTTTTCGCTGATTGACGATCCTGCGGCGATTGCCAATTACACCCAGACCTATTGCTATGATCGCAGCGGCAATTTGCTCCAACTGACTCACGACGGCCCGCAAAGTCAGGGCCATCGTCTGATTGCCGCCGCGCACAGCAACCGCTGTTTGCCGGTGCGCAATGGCCAGGAGCCGGGTGAGGAGGATTTGCGCAACGGCTTCGACGCCAACGGCAATCTGCTTGATCTGCAACCAGGACAGACTCTCAACTGGGACTTGCGCAATCAATTGCGTGAAGTCCAGCTGGTTTTGCGGGATGACCGTTCGGCTGACAACGAGCGATACCGATACGCCGCAGACGGCATGCGCGTGCACAAACTGCGGCTGATGCAGACCAACGCTCGAACGTTGATGGCTCAGACGCGTTATCTGCCGAATCTGCAAATCCGTACCCACAGTGGTACGGGGGAAATACTCCAGGTGATCAATGTTCAGGCCGGGCGCAGCAGCGTGCAGGTGTTGCACTGGGAATCCGAACCGCCCAAAGACATCGACAACGATCAAACGCGTTACAACCTCAACGACCATTTGGGTAGCTGCACGCTGGAGCTCGATAGCGCCGGCCAGGTAATCAGTCATGAGCGTTACCATCCTTTCGGCACCACCGCGTGGTTTGCCGGGCGCGGCGAAATCGAGGCAAGTTATAAAACGCTGCGCTATTCAGGCAAAGAGCGGGATGCGACCGGGCTTTATTATTACGGGTTCAGGTATTACGTGGCGGGTTGGCAGCGATGGTTGAACCCGGATCCGTCCGGGGTGATTGATGGTCTAAATCTGTTCAGCATGGTGAAAAGCAATCCGTTGACCTACTTCGATATTGATGGCCGAATTCGTGAGGGCATCAATAAGGAACTTCCAACTGAAGAGCCTCCGGGATCGTCGCCTTCGCCGTTATCATCAACGCCATTTTCAGCACACTCGGTATTTGATGACGGTACGAGATTCAGATTTCCTGAGACACCGCCCTTGTCTCCAGAAGTCCCGGGCGCAAGCCACCCCATCGAAGTGTTGATGGAAAAACTGCAATTGACAGATTCTTCGCTGGAGAACAAGCCAACCTCGATTGCAGATGATATTGGTGGTCGCCCTCCTATAGCGGGCGGGGGCGAAGGAGAAATATACGAAAGCGCCGACGGAAAACATGTCTATAAAAAGTTCAGAGGAGCCGACAAGCAAGACAGTATTCCGGTGTATGTAAAATCCGAAGCCGAGAGCTTCAATGCTTACTATGGAGCAGGCTCGGCGACGGCACTTATTGAAGACAATCAGATTTACCTCAAGATGATAAAACTCGATGGCATCCCCCTCGGCGACATCAAGAAAGGTTCCATTCCGGCAAGCGGCGCCAATGCACTTTTGAACATGTTTGAGGAAATGGAAGCAAAGGATTTGTTCCACCAAGATGTACAGGACCATAACTTCCTCTGGTCCGAGAAAGACAACAAGGTTTACCCCGTCGATATGGAAGCGCACCCCTTTGAGTTTGCGCAGTACACGATAGACGTATACGACCGAAAGAAAATAAAGGTGCTGACGCAATTTGCTAACAACGTAAAACACTGATTTCCATTCCGCTGAACTCTTTGATGGAATGCGCGCGCCTCAAAACATATGGGAGCCAGGTGGCTATTGCTTCAGATCGATGGGAAGAAAGGTAAACGGCACCTTCCGGTGCCGTTCGCTTCTCACATCTCCAACATCACTTACGCGCATCCGCCCACGATTTCAGCAGTTCGCTATAGCTCACGGTTTCGCCCTTCGGCTTCTCGTTGGCCAGTTTCGGCTTCGGTGCGCCCGGTTGGTCAAACCAGTACTGGGCGTCGCGTTCCGGGTTCATCTTCGGCGCGCAAGTGGCCTGAGCCTTGGAGCGTTCGAGGCGTTCCATGATGCGGTCCTGATCCTTGGCCAAACCATCGAGCGCCTGTTGCGGAGTCTTCTCGCCGCTGGCCGCTTCGGCGATGTGGCTCCACCACAGTTGCGCCAGACGCGGGTAATCCGGCACGTTGGTCCCGGTCGGGGTCCATTGCACGCGGGCCGGGCTGCGGTAGAACTCGACCAGACCGCCGAGCTTCGGTGCCAGATCGGTCATCGCCTGCGAGTTGATGTCCGACTCGCGAATCGGCGTCAGACCGACGATGGTTTTCTTCAGCGACACGGTTTTCGACGTGACGAACTGCGCGTACAGCCACGCCGCCAGTTTCTGTTTCTCAGGCGTGGACTTCATGAACGTCCACGATCCCACGTCCTGATAGCCGAGCTTCATGCCCTCTTCCCAATACGGCCCGCGCGGCGACGGCGCCATGCGCCATTTCGGCGTGCCGTCGGCGTTGACCACCGGCAGGCCCGGTTTGGTCATGTCGGCGGTGAACGCGGTGTACCAGAAAATCTGCTGGGCAATGTTGCCCTGTGACGGCACCGGGCCAGACTCGGAGAAGGTCATGCCGGCCGCTTCCGGTGGCGCGTATTTCTTCAACCAGTCGACGTATTTGGTGGTGGCAAACACCGCCGCCGGGCCGTTGGTGTCACCGCCACGGGTCACGCTGGAGCCGACCGGATGGCAGTCCTCGACGCGAATGCCCCACTCGTCCACCGGCAAACCGTTGGGGATGCCCTTGTCGCCGCCACCGGCCATGGAGAACCAGGCATCGGTGAAACGCCAGCCCAGCGACGGATCTTTCTTGCCGTAATCCATGTGGCCATAGACGCGTTTGCCATCGATTTCCTTGACGTCTTCGCTGAAGAATTTGGCGATGTCTTCATAGGCCGACCAGTTCACCGGCACGCCCAACTCGTAACCGTACTTTTCCTTGAATTTGGCTTTCAGGTCGGCGCGCTCGAACCAGTCGGCGCGAAACCAGTACAAGTTGGCAAATTGCTGGTCGGGCAGTTGATAGATCTTGCCGTCCGGCGCGGTGGTGAAGGAGATGCCGATGAAATCCTTGATGTCGAGGGTCGGCGACGTGAAGTTCTTGCCTTCGTTGGCCATCAGGTCGGTGATCGACTCGGTCTTGCCGTAGCGAAAGTGCGTGCCGATCAGGTCGGAGTCGTTGACCCAGCCGTCGTAGATGTTCTTGTCCGACTGCATGACTGTTTGCATCTTCTCGACCACGTCGCCTTCCTGCAGCAGGTCGTGGGTGAGTTTGATCCCGGTGATTTCGCTGAAGGCCTTGGCCAGCACCTTGGACTCGTATTCGTGGGTGGTCAGGGTCTCGGAGACGACCTTGATGTCCATGCCACGAAACGGCTCGGCGGCCTTGATGAACCACTTCAGCTCTTCCAGCTGCTGTTCGGCCGTCAGGGTCGAGGGCTTGAACTCGCTGCCAATCCATTTTTTTGCAGCATCTTCGTAGGCGTCGGCCCAGGCAGATGCGCTCAAACCGCTGAGTGCCAGCATGGCTGCCAATGAAATGCTATGTCGCAGCTTATTGTTTTTATTGAACATAGAGACCTCCTGTTTAAGTTGTGGAGCCGCGTTGCCGAACGATTCGACTAGCCCCAACGCATCACAGCCAACAGCCACACCAGGGACAACGCGGACGCCACCCAGATGCTCCAGTCGGTGACGCCGATTACCAGCAAGTGCAGGTAGGCGCTGCCGAGAAGACCGATAAACAAGCGATCACCACGGGTCGTGGCAATCGGCAGAAACCCGCGCCGCAGAATGCTCGGCGAGCGCAATTCCCAGGTGGTCATGCCCACCAGGATCAGACCGATGCCGATGAAGAACGCGGCGGTCGGTGTCGTCCAGCTCATCCATTCCATCATCAGCTCCTCAGACTCGACCGAGGGCAAAGCCCTTGGCCACGTGGTTGCGCACAAACCAGATCACCAGCATGCCCGGCAGGATGGTCAACACCCCCGCCGCTGCCAGCACGCCCCAATCGATCCCCGACGCCGACACCGTACGCGTCATCACCGCCGCAATCGGCTTGGCGTTGACCGAGGTCAGCGTGCGCGCCAGCAGCAGCTCGACCCAGGAAAACATGAAGCAGAAAAACGCCGTGACACCGATGCCGGAGCCGATCAACGGGATAAAAATCTTCACGAAGAACTTGGGGAAACTGTAGCCGTCGATGTAGGCCGTTTCGTCGATCTCCTTGGGCACGCCGGACATGAAACCTTCGAGAATCCACACCGCCAGCGGCACGTTGAACAGGCAGTGCGCCAAGGCCACGGCGATGTGTGTGTCGAACAGCCCGATCGACGAATACAGCTGAAAGAACGGCAGCAAGAACACCGCCGGCGGCGCCATGCGATTGGTCAGCAGCCAGAAGAACAGGTGTTTGTCGCCGAGGAAACGATAGCGTGAAAACGCGTAAGCCGCCGGTAACGCCACGCTCAGGGAAATCACCGTGTTGAGGCTGACGTAATACAGCGAGTTCAAGTAGCCGGTGTACCAGCTCGGATCGGTAAAGATCACCTTGTAGTTCGCCAGCGTGAATTCCTGTGGGAAAAGTGTCAGGCCGCCGAGGATTTCGGTGTTGCTCTTGAACGACATGTTCAGCAGCCAGTAGATCGGCACCAGCAGGAACAGAATGTACACCAGCAACGGAATCAGCTTTCTCTTGCTCATGGCCGGGCCTCAACGGTTGGCGTCGGAGTGCGTCATGGCGGTATAGAACAGCCACGACACCAACAGGATGATCAGGAAGTACACCAGCGAAAACGCCGCTGCCGGACCGAGGTCGAATTGCCCTACAGCCATCTGCGTCAAGGTCTGACTCAAAAAGGTCGTGGCATTGCCCGGCCCGCCGCCGGTGAGCACGAACGGCTCGGTGTAGATCATGAAACTGTCCATGAAACGCAGCATCACCGCGATCAGCAGTACGCTTTTCAGCTTGGGCAATTGAATGTGGCGGAACACCGCCCACGCCGAGGCGCGATCAATGCGCGCAGCCTGGTAATAGACGTCGGGAATCGCCCGCAGGCCGGAGAAACACAGCAGCGCAACCAGCGAAGTCCAATGCCAGACGTCCATCACCAGCACCGTCACCCAGGCGTCCATGGTGTTGGCCGCGTAGTTGTAGCTGATGCCCAGCGCATTGAGGCTGGAACCGAGCAGGCCGATGTCGGCGCGGCCGAAAATCTGCCAGATGGTGCCGACCACGTTCCACGGAATCAGCAACGGAATCGCCAGAATGATCAGCACCACCGACGACCAGCGGCCTTTGGTCGGCATGGTCAGCGCGACGGCAATGCCCAGCGGAATTTCAATCAGCAGCACGCAAGCCGAATAGATGAACTGGCGCAGCAGCGAATCATGCAGACGCGGATCGAGCAGCACTTGCTTGTACCAGTCCGCACCGACGAAGTAGCGGCTGGACTGGTCGAAGATGTCCTGCACCGAATAGTTGACCACGGTCATCATCGGGATCACCGCACTGAACGCCACCAGCAGGAACACCGGCAATACCAGCCACCAGGCCTTGTTGTTCTGCACCTTGTTCATGGCTGCACCTCCTCGTCGCTGGCTTCCAGGAGAAATTCGTCGGCATAGACCATCAGCCATTGCGCCGGGAAACTGATGTATGCCGTGCCCTGGGGCACCGGTTTGTCTTCGGCCAGACGCACCTTCAAAGGCGCGCCGTCGAGGTTGAGGGTCATGATCTTGTAGGTGCCGAGGTCTTCGACGTGTACGACTTTGGCCTGCATCGCGTCGTCAAACGGCTCGTCCCACACGTGAATGAACTCGGGGCGGATGCCGACCTTGAGATTTTTCCACTGGCCGTGCTCGATATGGCGCTGCAAGGCGTCGGACAGCGGCAAGTGCGTCGAGGCGAAACCGACGCCGCCGGGTTGCGGCTGTACCTCGATCAGGTTCATGCCGGGGCTGCCGATGAAATAGCCGACAAAGGTGTGGCTCGGCCGCTCGAACAATTCCCGTGGCGTACCGAACTGGACGATCTGGCCGCCGTACATCACCGCAATCTTGTCGGCGAAGGTCGAGGCCTCCAGTTGGTCGTGGGTGACGTAGACCATGGTGATGTTGAACTGCTCATGGATCTGCTTGAGCTTGCGCCGCAGCTTCCACTTCAGGTGCGGGTCGATCACCGTCAGCGGCTCGTCGAACAGGATCGCCGAGACGTCGTCGCGCACCAGCCCACGGCCCATGGAGACTTTCTGTTTTTCGTCGGCGGTGAGGTTGCGCGCCTTCTTGCTCAGCAGATTCTGCAGGTCGAGCACTTCGGCAATTTCCTGCACCTTGCTGTGCACTTTCGCCTCGGCCATGCCCTGGTTGCGCAGCGGGAAAGCGAGGTTATCGAACACGGTCATGGTGTCGTAGACCACCGGAAACTGGAAAACCTGGGCGATGTTGCGCTTCTCCGGGGTCAGGTCGTTGACCGCTTTGCCGTCAAACAACACATGGCCCTGAGACGGGCTGAGCAGGCCGGAAATGATGTTGAGCAAGGTCGACTTGCCGCAACCGGACGGGCCGAGCAAGGCATAGGCACCGCCCTGCTCCCAGACGTGATCCATCTCGCGGATCGCATAATCCTCGGCGCCGCTCGGGGTTTTGCTGTAGCTGTGGGCGAGGTGCTGCAAACGGATTTCGGCCATCAGGCAACCCTCGCGACACGCCGGCCCGGTGCTTGCACCAGACGGCCCTGCGCATCGAAAACGAACAGTTTGTGGGTCGGGATATAGATGCGGATCGGCGCATCGACGTCGTATTCGTGAACCCCGGGCAAGTGCAGCACCAACAGAAAGTGCTCGTTGCGCACGTGCAGGAAGGTTTCCGAACCGCTGATTTCGGCGACTTCGACGGTCACCGCCAATTCGAGGTCGTCATCGTTGCTTGGCACCAACGAAATATGGCTGGGACGCACGCCGAAGCGAAACTCACCCTCGCCCACCGGGCGCAGGTCGACGTTCAGCGGAAAGTGGACGAAATTGGCAAAACTGACTTCGTTGCCGGCAATGCGTCCCGGCATCAGGTTGATCGGCGGCTCAGAGAACAATTCAGCCGCGAGCACCGACTGCGGCTGGTGATAGACCTCGGTCGACGGCCCGCTCTGGATCACCCGGCCTTCATGCAGGATGGTGGTGGTGCCGCCGAGGGCCAGCGCTTCGTTGGGCTCGGTGGTGGCGTAGATGGCGATGGTGTGCCGGGCCTTGAACAGCTCGCGCATTTCCTGACGCAGTTCTTCGCGCAGCTTGTAGTCGAGGTTGACCAGCGGCTCGTCGAACAGGATCAGCTCAGCATCCTTGACCAGCGCGCGGGCCATGGCCGTGCGCTGCTGCTGCCCACCGGACAACTCCAGCGGATAGCGCTGCAAGAACTTCTCGATGCGCAGCATGCGTGCGGTTTCCTGCACCTTGCTGTGGATGATCTCTTTCGAGATGCCGGCCTGACGCAGTGGCGAGGCGATGTTTTCGAACACCGTCATGGTCGGGTAATTGATGAACTGCTGATAGACCATCGACACGTTGCGCAGCCGCACAGGGCGCTGGGTGACATCGACGCCGTTCATCAGCACGCGGCCGCTGTCGGGCTTGTCGAGGCCGGCCATCAGACGCATGAGACTGGTCTTGCCGGACAGGGTGCGCCCGAGCAGAACGTTGAAGGATCCGGGTTCGAATTTCAGGCACGCATCGTCGATCCAGATCTGGCCCTCGACGGTACGGCTGACGTGCTCCAGGGTGAGTGACATGGCTCGGCCTTTTTTATTTTTGGAGTCAAGCGACCGGAGCAACAGAGCGACATTCGTGCCAAAAATGGCAAGTGGTTGATTTGCCGTGAAAATCGTTGATTACGCAGGGAAGTGGCGTTCACAGCTGAACACTTTTGAACAGTCGGGGTGATTGACAATGAACAATAGTGAACAACACTCTATGCACTGTTCACCCCCATGTAGGAGCTGCCGAAGGCTGCGAACTTTTGACTTTGACTTTGCTTTTTCAAGATCAAAATCAAAAGATCGCAGCCTTCGGCAGCTCCTACAGGGGATGGTGGACCTCATAACAATAATAAAATCGCTGCATTCAGAGGCTCGCCCCCATGGCCGCACCTGCTTCGCCGCTGTCCCACGATGCGATCGTCCAGACCTCCTGGCAACGTTGCCGCGCGTTCGGCCTCGACCACCAGAGCACGCCGGCCTTCGATCAGTTACCCGCCGCCGGCATTGCGCGGTTGCTCGACAGCCATCACTCGCTGGTGCAGACCACGCATCAGGAAGTCCTGCCCTACTATGAAAACATCCTCAGCAACTCCAACTGCCTGATCATGCTCGCCGACAATCAGGGCCAGGTACTGACCTCATGGGGCACGCAACGCTTTATCGAACCGAGTCTGGCCCGGGGTTTTCAGGCCGGGGCGAGCTGGATGGAGCGCAGCAGCGGCACCAACGCGATCGGCACCGCACTGGCCTGTGAGCAGGCGGTGCATATCGAGCACGACGAACACTTCCTCAAGGCCAACCGCTTCATGACCGGCTCCGCTGCGCCGATCTTCGACGCCGAGCGCAAGGTCATCGCCGTGCTCGATGTCTCCAGCGACAGCTACCTGCCACCCTCGCACACCCTGGGCATGGTCAAGATGATGAGCCAGACCGTGGAGAATCGGCTGATCCTCAACCTGTTCCATGGCCAGCATTTTCAACTGACCTTCAACACCGGGTTGAACAACCTCGACAGCCAATGGGCGGGGTTGTTGATTTTCGACGAGAGCGGGCAGGTGCTGTCGGCCAATCGCCGGGCCGACAATCTGCTCGGTGTGCGTCTGTCCCGAGTCAGCGTTGAAAGCCTGTTCAAGGTGTCGCTGCTGGAGTTGATCAATCAGCCCGAGGGTCTGCCTTTTGCCTTGCAGACCTCCGGACGCAACCGTTTCCAGTGCTTGCTGAAACGGCCGAAACAGGCACCGGTGCAGGCGCGGGTGTTTGCCGCCGAGGACAAGCCTGCGCCAGCCAGCGCGATCAGCCTCAACGCGCTGCATTTCGGCGACAGCCGCGTGGAAAAAGCCGTACGCCAGGCCGAGCGCTTGCTGGAAAAAGACATTCCGTTACTGATTCACGGTGAGACCGGCGTCGGCAAGGAAGTGTTCGTCAAAGCCTTGCACCAGGCCAGCTCTCGGCAAAAACAGGCATTCATCGCGGTGAACTGCGCGGCGATCCCCGCTGAACTGGTCGAGTCTGAATTGTTCGGTTATGAGAAAGGCGCGTTCACCGGGGCCAACCAGAAAGGCAGCATCGGCCTGATCCGCAAGGCCGACAAAGGCACGCTGTTTCTCGATGAGATCGGTGATATGCCGCTGCCCACCCAGGCGCGCTTGTTGCGGGTGTTGCAGGAACGTTGCGTGCAGCCGGTGGGCAGCAGTGAGTTGTTCCCGGTGGACCTGCGGATCATTTCCGCGACCAACCGATCGTTGCGCGAGCAGGTGCAACTGGGCCGCTTTCGCGAGGATTTGTACTACCGCATCGGCGGTCTGACCCTGGAGCTGCCGCCGTTACGCGAGCGCAGTGACAAGCAGGCGCTGTTCAAACGGCTGTGGGAGCAACATCGCGAGCCGACGCAATGGGCGGGGCTGAGCCCGGAGGTGCTGGAGCTGTTTGAAAAGCACCCGTGGCCGGGGAATTTGCGTCAGGTCAGCAGCGTGATGCAGGTGGCGTTGGCCATGGCCGAGGAGCAACCGGTGCGGCCGGAGCATCTTCCGGATGATTTTTTTGTCGATCTGGAGATGGAGCCAGTGGAGACGGCGCCGCCGCTGGGGCTGGATTTGAATGATGTTGAAGCGCTGAATCGCGAGTTGAAGGCGGCCGGGGGGAATATTTCGCACCTGGCGCGGCGGCTGGGGGTGAGCCGCAATACCCTTTACAAGCGGTTGCGGCAGGCTGAATGACAACTCGGCCTTGAGGACGCCTTCGCGAGCAGGCTCGCTCCCACAGGAAGGTGCGAGTCGCGCACAAATAACAGACATGACGAAAGTCCGATGTGGGAGCGAGCCTGCTCGCGAAGGCATCAGCCGGGTCAACCCTGGTCCTGAGGAAGAAAAAACAAAACCCGCACTAGGCGGGTTTGTCTGTCACAGGTAAGGCAATCAGTCAGCCAGACGCCAGGTAGTCCCACCCTTGCCGTCTTCCAGCACCACACCCATCGCCGTCAACTGGTCACGGATACGATCAGACTCAGCCCAATCCTTACCCGCACGCGCCGCCAGGCGCGCCGCAATCAGCGCATCAACCTCAGCCGCATCGACCCGCCCTTCAGCGCCCGCCTGCAGGAAGTCATCGGCCTCCAGCTGCAACACACCCAGCACACTCGCCAGCTCTTTCAGACGTGCCGCCAGCCCCGCCGCTGCATCGAGATCGCTCTCGCGCAGACGGTTGATCTCGCGCACCATCTCAAACAACACCGCGCACGCTTCCGGCGTACCGAAGTCGTCGTTCATCACCGTGGTGAAACGCTCGACGAACGCCTCGCCGCCAGCCGGTGCCACCGTCGGCAGGCCTTTCAACGCGTGGTAGAAACGCTCCAGTGCGCCCTTGGCGTCCTTGAGGTTGTCTTCCGAATAGTTGATCGCGCTGCGGTAGTGGCTCGACACCAGCAGGTAACGCACGACTTCCGGGTGGTACTTGTCGAGCACGTCGCGAATGGTGAAGAAGTTGTTCAAGGACTTGGACATCTTCTCGCCATTGATGCGAATCATCCCGCAATGCATCCACGCGTTGGCGTAGGTCTTGCCGGTGGCCGCTTCGCTCTGGGCGATTTCGTTTTCGTGGTGCGGGAACTCCAGGTCGCTGCCGCCGCCATGAATGTCGAAGGTCTCGCCGAGGCAGCAGGTCGACATCACCGAGCACTCGATGTGCCAGCCCGGACGCCCGGCGCCCCAAGGCGATTCCCAGCTCGGCTCGCCCGGCTTGGCGGCTTTCCACAGGACGAAGTCGAGCGGGTCTTCCTTCGACTCATCGACTTCGATGCGCGCGCCAATGCGCAAATCTTCGATCTTCTTGCGCGACAGCTTGCCGTAGCCCATGAATTTGGCGACGCGGTAGTACACGTCGCCGTTGCCCGGGGCGTAAGCGTAGCCCTTGTCGATCAGGGTCTGGATCATCGCGTGCATGCCGGCGATATGATCGGTGGCGCGCGGTTCCATGTCCGGCTTCTGGATGTTCAGGCGCGCTTCGTCTTCGTGCATCGCGGCGATCATGCGCTCGGTCAGCGCTTCGAACGATTCACCGTTCTCGCGCGCACGATTGATGATCTTGTCGTCGATGTCGGTGATGTTGCGCACGTAGGTCAGGTCATAACCGCTGAAGCGCAGCCAGCGCGTCACCAGGTCGAACGCGACCATGCTGCGGCCGTGGCCGAGGTGGCAGTAGTCGTACACGGTCATCCCGCAGACGTACATGCGCACCTTGTTGCCATCCAGCGGCTTGAAGACTTCTTTGCTCTTGGTGAGCGTGTTGTAAATCGTTAGCACGTTAGTTCCTTGACTCACTCACTGGCCCCACGAATCACGCAGGGTCACGGTACGGTTGAATACCGGCTGACCGGGTTTCGAGTCCTTCAGGTCCGCGACGAAGTAGCCTTCGCGCTCGAACTGGAAACGGTCTTCCGGCTGGGCGTTGCCGAGCGATGGCTCAGCGCGACAACCGGTCAGCACTTGCAGCGAGTCAGGGTTGATGTTGTCGAGGAAGCTGGCGCTGTCTTCGGCCTTCTCCGGGTTCGGCGAACGGAACAGGCGATCGTACAGACGCACTTCGCATTCGACGCTGGCGGCGGCCGGCACCCAGTGAATCACGCCTTTGACCTTGCGCCCTTCCGGGTTCTTGCCGAGGGTGTCCGGGTCGTACGAGCAACGCAGTTCGACGATGTTGCCGTCGGCGTCCTTGATTGCTTCGTCGGCACGGATCACGTAGCTGCCGCGCAGACGCACTTCACCGGCCGGTTCCAGGCGCTTGTAGCCCTTCGGCGGCTCTTCCATGAAGTCTTCACGGTCGATGTAGATTTCCCGGGCAAACGGCAGCGCGCGCACGCCCATGTCTTCTTTCGGGTGGCGTGGCAGTTCGAGGTTTTCGACCTGGCCTTCCGGGTAGTTGGTGATGACCACTTTCAGCGGACGCAGCACGCACATGGCGCGCGGGGCGCTGTGGTCGAGGTCGTCGCGGATGCTGAATTCGAGCATGCCGAAGTCGACCACGCCGTCGGAACGGTTGGTGCCGACCATTTCGCAGAAGTTGCGGATCGATTTCGGCGTGTAGCCACGGCGGCGGAAGCCCGACAGCGTGGACATGCGCGGATCGTCCCAGCCGTTGACGTGCTTCTCGTCCACCAGCTGCTTGAGCTTGCGCTTGCTGGTGATGGTGTAGTTCAGGTTCAGGCGGCTGAACTCGTACTGGCGCGGGTTCGCCGGCACCGGCAGGTTCTCCAGGAACCACTCGTACAGCGGACGATGGCTTTCGAACTCGAGGGTGCAGATCGAATGAGTGATGCCTTCGATGGCGTCCGACTGCCCGTGGGTAAAGTCGTAGTTCGGGTAGATGCACCACTTGTCGCCGGTCTGGTGGTGATGAGCGTGGCGGATGCGATACATGATCGGGTCGCGCAGGTTCATGTTCGGCGAGGCCATGTCGATCTTCGCCCGCAGGACGCGCGCGCCGTCGGGGAATTCACCGGCCTTCATGCGCGCGAACAGGTCGAGGTTTTCCTCTACCGAACGGTCGCGGAACGGGCTGTTCTTGCCCGGCTCGGTCAGGCTGCCACGGTATTCCCTGGCCTGCTCCGGGGTCAGGTCGTCGACGTAGGCCTTGCCGGCCTTGATCAGCTCGACGGCCCAGTCGTGCAACTGGTCGAAATACTGCGAGGCGTAGCGCACTTCACCGGACCATTCGAAGCCCAGCCATTTGACGTCGCTTTCGATGGCGTCGATGTATTCCTGATCTTCCTTGGCCGGGTTGGTGTCGTCGAAACGCAGGTGCGTGACGCCGCCGAACTCCTGGGCCAGGCCGAAGTTGACGCAGATCGACTTGGCGTGGCCGATGTGCAGGTAGCCGTTGGGCTCCGGCGGGAAGCGAGTCACGATCTGGGTGTGCTTGCCCGAGTCCAGGTCTGCCTGGATGATCGGCCGCAGGAAGTTGACCGGCACGGCAGGGCCGGACTTGGCATTCGAGTTAGGGTCGACAGTGGGCTTGCTCATAGGATCCTTGACGTACAGGTGCGCGGCCGCAAAGAGGGGCCAGACAAAACAAAGCCGCTATCATAGCCGATGCTGTCAAGGGCCTGACAGAGCAGCTCTTATAAAGGCACGCATTTAATCGCCGGGAAATGAAAAACCGCCTCGAAATTCGCGCCTGTCACGCTAAACTGCGCACCTTGGCCGAAGCAGGCTGAACCGGTTGTGGGGCTCAATGTCCCAGAACCACGAATTCCTCAGAAGAGTAGCGATCATGACTCAAGTCAAACTGACCACCAACCATGGCGACATCGTCATCGAACTGAACGCTGAAAAGGCGCCGATCACCGTTGCCAACTTCATCGAATACGTCAACGCCGGTCACTACACCAACACCGTATTCCACCGTGTCATCGGCAACTTCATGATCCAGGGCGGCGGTTTCGAGCCTGGCATGAAAGAAAAGAAAGACAAGCGTCCAAGCATCCAGAACGAAGCGGACAACGGTCTCTCCAACGACAAATACACCGTCGCCATGGCCCGCACCATGGAGCCGCATTCGGCTTCGGCGCAGTTCTTCATCAACGTTGCCGACAACACCTTCCTCAACCACAGCGGCAAGAACGTGCAGGGCTGGGGCTACGCGGTATTCGGTAAAGTGACCGCTGGCACCGACGTTGTCGACAAGATCAAAGGCGTGTCGACCACTTCCAAGGCCGGCCACCAGGACGTACCTGCAGACGACGTGATCATCGAGAAAGCCGAGATCATCGAAGCGTGATATTGCTGATTTCAGATTTGCATCTGGAAGAGGAGCGCCCGGACATTACCCGGGCGTTTCTGGATTTGCTCGCCGGACGCGCCCGCTCGGCGAATGCGTTGTACATCCTCGGCGACTTCTTCGAGGCATGGATTGGCGACGACGCCATGACGCCCTTTCAGCGTTCCATCTGCCAGGCCCTGCGCGATTTGAGCGACAGCGGCACGGCCATCTTTCTGATGCACGGCAATCGCGATTTCATGCTCGGCAAGGCCTTCTGCAAACAGGCCGGCTGCACATTGCTGAAGGACCCGAGTGTCGTGCAGTTCTACGGCGAGCCAGTGCTGCTGATGCACGGCGACAGCCTGTGCACCCGCGACGTTGGCTACATGAAGCTGCGCCGCTACCTGCGCAACCCGATCACCCTGTTCATCCTCCGTCATCTGCCGCTGAGCAGCCGCCACAAACTGGCGCGCAAGTTACGCAGCGAAAGCCGTGCACAGACGCGGATGAAGGCCAATGACATTGTCGATGTAACGCCGGAAGAGATTCCGCGGATCATGCAGGAATTTGGCGTGAAAACCCTGATTCACGGGCACACCCATCGCCCGGCGATTCACAAGTTGCAGCTCGGCGAGCAGGCGGCGAAGCGGATTGTGCTGGGGGATTGGGATCGTCAGGGTTGGGCGTTGCAGGTCGATGAGAGCGGGTATGCCTTGGCGCCGTTCGATTTCGCCCCGCCGCCCGCCCTGCCCGCCCTGCCCGCCCCAACGATTTAAAGCCAAATACAAAACCCTGTGGGAGCGAGCCTGCTCGCGAATGCAGTGTGTCATTCAGCAGTCGAGTGTCTGACACACCGCTTTCGCGAGCAGGCTCGCTCCCACAGATGCTGCGTTTCAGGTTAATGCCCGCTGGCAGCAGGCCCGGCCTTCGCGGCAAACGGCGGTTTCGCCAGCCATACGATCAGAATCAACCCCATAAACCCCCAGCCCAGCAACGTGAAGTAATCCACGGTGGAGAGCATGTACGCCTGGCTGGTGAGAATCTGATCCATCTGCGCATACGCCGACTGGCTCGCCCCGCCCAACTGGTTCAAGGTCTCGCGGGTGGCTGGCTCGAACGTGCTGATGCTTTCGCTCATATACGCATGATGCTGATCGGCCCGGCGAATCCAGATCCACGTGGTCAGCGACGCCGCGAAGCTGCCGCCCAGCGTCCGCAGGAAAGTCGCCAGGCCTGCGCCGTCAGCGATCTGGCTCGGCGGCAAGTCCGACATCAGAATACTCAGGGTCGGCATGAAGAACAGCGCCACACCGATGCCCATGAACAGCTGCACCAGAGCGATGTGCTGGAAGTCGACCTCATTGGTGAACTCGGCACGCATGAAGCAGCTCAGGCCAATCGCCAGAAACGCAATGCCGGCGAGCAATCGCAGGTCGAACTTGTGCGCGTATTTGCCGACAAACGGCGACAGCAACACCGGCAGAATCCCGATCGGCGCCACGGCAAGTCCCGCCCAGGTCGCGGTGTAGCCCATTTGCGTCTGCAACCACTGCGGCAGGATCAGGTTGATGCCGAAGAACCCGGCATAACCCAGCACCAGCACCAGCGTGCCGATGCGGAAGTTGCGATAGGCGAACAGGCGCAGGTTGACCACCGGGTGGCGGTCGGTCATTTCCCAGATCACGAACACCGCCAGGGCGACCATGGAAATCGCCGCGCCGACGATGATGAAATTCGACTCGAACCAGTCCAGGTCATTGCCTTTGTCGAGGATCACCTGCAATGCGCCGACGCCAATGATCAGCGTGATCAGGCCGACGTAGTCCATCGGCTGGCGACTGGTCACCACCGGCCGTTTCGCCAGTTGCGAACGCACCACCATCACCGCAAAGATGCCGATCGGCACGTTGATAAAGAAGATCCACGGCCAGCTGTAACTGTCGGTGATCCAGCCGCCGAGAATCGGCCCGGCAATCGGCGCAACCACGGTGACCATCGCCAGTAACGCCAGAGCCATCCCGCGTTTCGCCGGTGGATACACCGCGATCAACAGCGTCTGCGTCATCGGGTACAGCGGCCCGGCCACCAGGCCTTGCAGCACACGAAAGCCGATCAGCTCGGGCATTGAGGTCGAGATACCGCAGAGAAACGACGCCAGTACAAACAGCATCGTCGCCCACAGAAACAGCTTCACCTCGCCGAAGCGGCGGCTGAGCCAACCGGTCAGCGGCAACGCAATCGCGTTGCTCACGGCAAACGAAGTGATCACCCAGGTGCCCTGCTCCGAACTTACCCCGAGGTTGCCGGAAATCGTCGGCAGTGCCACGTTGGCGATGGTCGTGTCGAGCACTTGCATGAACGTCGCCAGCGACAGGCCGATGGTGCTGAGCAACAGGCTGGGCGGCGTGAAAGAAGCGTTATTGCTCATTCTGAATCCTATGAAACCGGGTTGGCGCTGCGTCAGTTACAGACACAGCAGCCCTTTGTGGGAGCGAGCCTGCTCGCGAATGCTGACTGACATCCAACATAGATGTCGTCTGACACACCGCTTCGCGAGCAGGCTCGCTCCCACAGGGTCTTGAGTCAGCTTCGAAAGCGCTGTCAGCGTTGCGCGGTCTTGCCCGCTGCGGCGCTGTTGTCGTGGATCAGTTGAGCAATCATCGCGTCCGCCTCGGCCAGTTGGCGCTCGTAGACGTTGGTGCTGAACGAGGCTTTCTGCGGCGGTTGCTGGGCCAGCACCGGGCCGCTCTGGTCGTGCAGATTGACCTCGACATTGGTCGACAGACCGACACGCAACGGATGCTTGGCCAGCTCTTCGGCATTGATGTGGATACGCACCGGCACACGCTGGACGATCTTGATCCAGTTACCGGTGGCGTTCTGCGCCGGCAGCAAGGCAAACGCGCTGCCGGTACCGGCGCCGAGGCTGTCGACGGTGCCGTTGTATTTCACGTCGCTGCCGTAGATATCGGCCTCGATATCAACCGGCTGGCCGATGCGCATGTCACGCAGCTGGGTTTCCTTGAAGTTGGCGTCGATCCACAGCTGATCCAGCGGAATCACCGCCATCAACGCGGTGCCCGGCTGCACGCGCTGACCGAGTTGCACGGTGCGCTTGGCGACGTAACCGGTGACCGGAGCGATCAAGGTGCTGCGCGCATTGGTCAGGTAGGCCTGACGCAGATCGGCGGCCGCCGACATCACGTCTGGATGCGACGAGACCACGGTGTCGTCGACCAGTGCGCTAGTGGTTTTCAGTTGCTGTTTGGCGTTGGCCAGTGCGTTCTGCGCCGAGGTCAGGTCGTCGCGGGCGTGGGACAGTTCTTCCTGGGAAATCGCCCCGCCTTGGGCGAGATTTTTCCGTCGGTTGTAGTTGTCCTGCGCCTTCTGCACTTCGGCCTGCTGCGCGTTGACCTGGGCTTTCATGCCGTCGACGTTGCTGTACAAACCGCGCACCTGACGCACGGTGCGCGCCAGTTTCGCCTTGGCACTTTGCAGGCCGACTTCGGCATCGTTGGGGTCGAAGTTGACCAGCACCTGGCCTTCCTGGACCAGGTCCCCGTCGTCGGCGCCGATGCTGACCACGGTGCCGGTGACCAGCGGCGTGATCTCCACGACGTTGCCGTTGACGTAGGCATCGTCGGTGCTTTCATTAAAGCGCCCGATGAACTCGTGATAGGCCCAGACGCCGGCAATGGCGAGCAGGACGACCACGGCGAGGGCCAGCAGCATCACCTTGCGTTTGCGCGGGTTGCCGGTGTCCGGGTTGTTGTCTTGAGCTTGGGTGTTTTCGGCAGTGGCCATGACAAATACCTTGAATTATGGGTGCGACGAGGCTGGGCTGGCGTTGGCTGCGTTCAGGTTTTCACCCTGAAAGCCGCCGCCCAGCGCTTGCATCAGTTGAATCGACAGGTCGATCTGCTCGGCATTGAGGGTCGCCAGCTGACGCTGGGCCTGGAGCAATTGCTGCTCGATGCTGAGCACGTCCAGGTAGTTGCCGATGCCGGAACCGTAACGCTGGACGACGGTGTTGTAAGAGTCCTGAGCGATGTCGGTGGCGTGCTGCTGCGCACCGATCTGCCGGCCGATATCGCGCAGCTGATTGATCGTATCGCCGACATCGCCGAGGGCTTTCACCAGGCTTTTGTTGTACTGCGCCACCGCCAGATCGTAATCAGCGTCGCGGGCATCAAGGTTGGCGCGCAGGCGTCCGCCATCGAAAATCGGCAGCGACACGGTCGGCGCGATGTTGAAGAAGCGGCTGGCCGAACCGAACATCGCATCACCCAGCAACGACTCGGCGCCGGCCGAGGCCGACAGATTGAGGTTGGGATAGAAACGGGTTTTCGCCGCATCGATGTCTTTGCTCGCCGCTTCGACACGCCAGCGCGCCGCAACCAGATCCGGGCGGCGGCCGAGCAGTTCCGCCGGCAACACCGATGGCACTGCCACGGCGCTGGCTTGCAAGACTTTCGGTCGGGCGATCTCATTGCCGCGATCCGGGCCTTTGCCGAGCAATACGGCCAAGGCGATTTTCGCGCTGTTCAAGCGTTTTTCCGCGTCGATCAGGCTGGCCTGGGAACTGGCTTCCAGACTCTGGGTTTGCTGGAACTGGTACTGGCTGTCGATCCCCGAACTCAAGCGACGCTGGCTGAGATCAAGCATTTGCCGGGTGCGCTTGAGGTCTTCGCTGGCGAGGTCGTAAACGATGTGCGCCTGACCGAGATCGCTGTAAGCACGGGCGACGTCAGCGGCGAGTGTCAGCTGCGCGGCCTGACGGTCGACTTCAGCAGCGCGAACCTCGCCGAGTGCGGCTTCCCAGGCATCGCGCTGACCGCCCCACAAGTCGAAGTTGTAATTGAAACCGGCGCTGACATTGCGCACCGTCGCATAGGCACCGCCCTGCCCCAGCGGATCCTGATCACGAGCCAGACGCGAACGGCTGATGCCGGCGCTGGCGTCGAGGGTCGGATAACGCTCGGCATCGGCGGCATAGGCGGCTGCACTGGCCTGATGGGCGCGGGCTGCGGCGATCTGCATGTCCGGGCTGTCGTGCAGGGCTTCGCGGATCAGGCCGTCGAGCTGCGGATCGCCAAGGCTGCTCCACCAATCACTTTTCGGCCACGCCGCCGGCGACAGCGTCACGCCGTCCAGAGACTGCGCTGTCTTCAGTTGCGCCGCGGCGAGACGCTGGCCTTCAGTGTCGAGGCCGCTGTAATTGGCGCAACCGGCGAGGATCATCGCCGACAGCAACAGCGTCAGGCTGCTGCGCAAGGTCTTAGCGCTCATTGTGTTCACCTAGACGCTGGATGGTGATCGGGTCACCGGCGGCCAGCAGGATTTTCTTGAGGATGTATTCCAGGGTTTTCAGCTCTTCGCGGGAGATCGCGCCGGCCAGTTCATTCATCGCATCGGCACCGATGTGCGGCAGGCGATCAGCCAGTTGCTGGCCCTGCTCGGTCAGTTTCAGCTGCACCTGACGACGGTCGCCTTCGCTGCGCTGGCGGATCAGAAAAGCCTTCTGCTCGAGACGATCGAGCATGCGCGTCATCGACCCGCTATCGAGCGACAGATGCCGGCACAGCTCAGCCGGGGTGTCGACGCCGAACTGGGCCATGATGATCAACACCTTGAACTGCGCGGCGGTGATGCCGTGGGGTTCCATGTGGGTGTCGATGATCCGGTCCTTGAGCAACGCGGCACGGCCGAGCAACAGGCCGAGGTGGCAATGTTTGAATTCTTCCGGGGTGAAATGGTTCATGGGGCGACCTGATAACTGCCTAGGCAGTGAATGTATGTCGAGATGTTACTGCTTAGGCAGCGAATGTCAACGCAATAGTTAGGGGGCTTGGTAATTAGTTGACCAGTGGAGTTGGTTTTGCGGGTAAAGCGAAAAGATCGCAGCCTTCGGCAGCTCCTACATGGGTTTGAAGTGAACCCTGTAGGAGCTGCCGAAGGCTGCGATCTTTTGATCTTTCAGAAAATCTTCAGAAATCCCGCTTGTAGAAAATATCCAGCGAACTCGCCACGCCGCTCGCCGCTTCGACGTAGACCTTCTTGCTCAGCTTGTAGCGCAGGGCGATGGTGCTGGCCGGTTCGAAGACGCCGACGCCGTAGCGCAGGCTGAGTTTTTCCGAGATGTTGCCGCTGGCGACGACGCTGGTGTCGTTGCCGCTGCCCTGGGTGTCGAGCTGGAAATCCTCGATACCCAGATCCTTGGCCAGGCCGCTGGTGACTCCGGCGCTGCCCATTAAACCCAGGCCCAGTGCGGCCTGAGCGAGCATGTTGTTGTCTTCGCCGTTGGTGCTCAGCGGACGGCCCAGCACCAGGTACGACAGCGCCTGTTCCTGGCTCATCGCCGGTTCGGAGAAGATCTGCGTGGTCGGCTGTTCGGCGCTTCCGCTCAGGCGAATACCGGCGATGACGTCGTCGGTCTGGCGGATCGCTTCGATGTCGAGATAGGGCTGGTCGATGGGGCCGGCGAACAACAGACGCGCGCGCCGCACCGTCAGGCGCTGGCCGTAGGCGCGATAGCGGCCGTCGTTGAGCCACAGTTCGCCACGGGTGTCCATGTTGTCGCCGATGTGCACCTGGCCTTGCAGATTGGCGGTCAGGCCAAAACCGGCGAAGCTCAGCTTGTCCTGGCCGACGATCACGTCGATGTCCATTTTCATCGCGATCGGTGGTTTGCCCTCCTCGGTCTGCGCGCCGACGATGATCGTGTCGTCGGAGACTTTTACCGTCGATGGCGGCAATTCACGCACGGTGATTTCGCCTTTCGGCACCAGCACCTTGCCGGCAACTTTCAGCTCATCGCCGGCCATGGAAATTTTCAGATCCGGAGCCATTTCCAGTTTGGCGTAGGGCTCGACGCTGACTGGCAATTGCGTGCCCTTGAGCGCCAGATCGACCACCAGAGCCTGCCCCCAGGCGACGTTGCCGTTGAGGCTGCCCTTGCCAGTCTTGCCGCTGTTCCAGCCACCGTCCAGGCGCACCGATTCGCCGGCGATCGCCGCAGTCAGTTGCAGATTCTGCAGCTCCATCGGCAGTTCGGCGCCGGACACTTCGCCATCGCTGAGCTGCACCGTGCCGTTGACCAGCGGTGCGAGCAGGCCACCGGAAATAGTGCCGCTACCATTGAGCCGGCCGGTGAGTTTTTCCACCATCGGCACGAACGGCCGCGCCACCGACAGGTCGAGGCCGGAGAGGCGGAACGAGCCGCTCAGTGGTTTGTTTTTCGGCAGCGGATTGAGCTGCGCCTGGACCATCAATTCGCCGAGTTTGCCGCCGACAAAATTGAGCTCGGTGTCGACGCGCTTGGGCGTGAGCTTGCTGCTGAGCTTGAGCGTCTGGTAGGGAAAATCCACCCAGCGATCCTTGTCACGCACGCGCAGGGTGCCGCCGCTGGCATCGACACTGACCACGCCGTTCGGGCCGCTGGCTGGCAGGTCCAGTTGCAGGTCGGCGTTGAGCCGGCCCTGCCAGGCGAAGTCTTTGGGCAGCCACTGCGCAAGGCTTTCGATCGGGAATTGCTTGAGGTGATAACGCAGCTTCGGCTCCGGCGCCAGGCGCTGGTCTTCGCCACACAGGCTGGCGTTGCCGGACAGCCAGCAATGCGCGCCGAAATTGATCTGGCCGTCCGCCAGGCGCTCCAGTTTGGCCGGGTTTTGCAGCCTCCAGTCCTGGCCACCGGCCTGAATGTCACCGCTGGCCAGACGTCCGCGCCAGTTGCCCTTGTCCAGATTGCCGTCCAGCCCCAGCGCCAGTTTCAGCTTCGGCCCGATCAGGTCGAGGTTGAGTTTCTGGCTTTTGATATCGCCCTGAGCACTGGCGGTCAGGGTGCCGAGCGAAGTATCGCCAGTCTGAATGCCGCTACCTTTGAGATTGATCTTCGCCCGCTGCGCACTGTCGAGGGTGGCGTCGAGGTTGAGGCTTTGCAGGCGGTTGTCCTGGAAGGCCAGTTGCGAACCTTGCAGATCGAGCTTGCCCTGCGGCGCCTTCAGCGTACCGGCGACGTTGATCTGACCGTTGACCTGCCCGCGCAGTTGCGGCCAGAGCTGAGCCAGACGCCGCAGCTTGATGTCGATCTGACCGCCGAGCTTGTCCTGCAGGCTGCCCTTGCCGTTGATGCTGTTGTCGCCGAGGCGGATCTGCAGGGCATTGAGATTCCACCGCTCGCCCGCGCCGTCAGCCTTGGCCTGGAGGACCGCCGGTTGGCCGCGCAACTTGCCCTTGAGATCGAGGTCGGCGCTGAGGCTGAGTCGATCATTCTTCATCTCGCCTTTGCTCTTCAGCGGCCCGGCCAACGTGCCCGGCAGTTCGGCGACCCAGTACGCCGGGTTGAGCGCCGACAGATCCAGCGCAGTATCCCAGGCGATGCCGTCGGCGAAGCGCACATTGACGTGCCCTTCGGCCTTGCCCTGCCCGGCCTGCATGACCAGTTGCGGCAAGGCGATCTGTTCCAGACTGCCGCTGAACGGGCTGCTTAATGTGAACGCCCCGGCCGGGCCATCCAGCGCAGCGTCGAAATTGCCGAGGTACTGACCGTCGGTGTAGGACACTTCGCCGGTGAAAGTCCGCAACGTCACTTGCGGCTCGTCGATTTCCGGATAGAGCCGATGCCACGGGAAGTCTTGCCAGTGGATGTTGGCCTGGGCGCTGAGGCCTTTGCTCCAGTCGACATTGCCGGTGAGCTTGAGGCTTTGCGTGTCGTTGGCGTTGAGGTCGAGCCCGGCGATCTGCGCGCCGTTGGCGTCGACTTTGCCCTTGAGTAGCAGCGCCACCGGTGATTTCTCGGCGGGCAGCGTGGCGTTGCCGAGCAGTTGATAACCGTTTTTCAGGTCGCCTTCGCCCGTGAGCACAAGCTGATTGAATTGCAGCGTGTCCGGCAGATCGGCACTCGGTTTGAACGCGTCGCTGGTGATGCGCAGCTTGGCCGGCAGGTTTTCCGCCAACGCTTGCAGCTCGCCGTTCAACTGGCCGTCGAGGTAGCCTCGGCTGTCGGCGTGCAGGTTGAGGGTTTTCAGCAGGTCGCCGTCGACTTTCAGCGCCAGGGTCCACGGCTCGCTGCCGGGGGCGGGCAAGGTCAGATCACCCTGAATAGTCAGCGGCCAGTTGCCGCTTGGTTGCAGCAGGCCGGACAGGTTCAGGCTGAGTTCGTCACGCTGCAATTTCACGCTGTCGATCTGCAAGCCCTGAGTGGTCCAGTGCGCTGCCAGTTGCAAGCCCTTGAGCTGTTCGCTGCCGTTGAACAACAGGCTGCCGACCTCGACATCGCCCAGCTCAATGGCCAACGGCAATTGCAGGTCCGGCAGTGTGATCGGGCCGCTTTCGGTGGTTTCTTCGCTCGGCGGGAATTGCAGGATCACCTGATCGGCCTTGAGCTGATCGATGCACAAGGTCATGCGCGTCAGGCACAGCGGCGACCAGGCGAAGATCGCCTTGTTCAGCTCGACTCGGCTGGTGTCCTGCTGCCACACCAGGTGATCGGCGCTCCACTGCCCAGCGAGGCGACCGTGGAAATTCTCCACGCTCAGGCCCGGCACCAGGCCCAACGCCCACCGACTGCCGGCCTGCGTGCCAAGTAGCGCAGCGAGGCTCAAAACGATCAACAAGACCAGCGCCAACAGAGTCAGCGCTGTTATTTTCACACCACGCTTCACAGCTCAGGCCCTATGGAAAAGTGCAGCCGGATGCCGCCGTCGTCGTCCAGCGCGTGGGCCAGGTCAAGGCGGATCGGCCCGACCGGCGAGACCCAGCGCACGCCCACACCGACCCCAGTCTTGAGGTCGGGCAGTTCGAGTTTGTTGAAAGAGTTGCCCTGGTCGACGAAGGTCGCGACCCGCCATTTCTCGGCGATCGAATATTGATATTCGACGCTGCCGGCAATCATATAGCGGCCGCCGATGCGGTCGCCGTCAGAGTTTTTCGGCGACAGGCTCTGATAGTCGTAACCGCGCACGCTCTGATCGCCACCGGCAAAGAAGCGTAGCGACGGCGGAACCGAGTTGTAGCCATTGGTGGCGCTGCCGCCCACCTGCACGCGACCGAGCAAGCGGTGCTTGTCGAACACCGTGGTCAGGCCTTTGACCAGCGCGGTGCCATATAAAAGGTTGTTGTCGGAACCGAGACCTTCCTTGGCCACTTTGCTTTCGAAGCTCAGGCGATAGCCGTTACGCGGATCGATGCGGTTGTCGCTTTTCAGATAGGAATAACTGATGCCGGGCATCAGCAACGTGCTCAGGCCGGAGTCGTCGCCGAGTTCGTATTCCTCGCGCTGCCATTTCAGCGAGATCACCCGCTGCCAGCCGCTGGGCAACTTGCTGTGCCATTCCGGGCCGAAAGTCAGCAGCTTGCTGAGGGTGTCGGAGCCTTCGATGTCTTCGAACTGATAGCCGCCGGCCCAGCGCAGTTTGTCGGTCAATGGCGGGTCGAGCGGGATGTCGTAGAACAGCCCGACGTTCTGCCGGGGCGCCGAGAGTTCGGCCTCCCAGCCATAGCTGTCGCCCTGCGGGTTGACCCAGTGACGCGTCCAGTTGGCCTTGATCCGTGGGCCGACGTCGGTCGAATAACCGAGGCCCAGACCCATGGTGCGCGGCTTGCGCGTGTCGAGTTTGACGGCGACCGGAATCACATCGTTCTGCGCTGCCGTCGGTGCCGCGTCGACGCGCACGCCTTCGAAATAGCCGCTCGATTGCAGATCGCGATTGAGTTCGGCGATCAGTTCCGAATCGTAAGGCTCGCCTGCCTTGAACGGCACCATGCGTTGCAGCAGGTCTTCGTCGAAGGGCGTGTCGCCCTCGAAACTGACTTTTCCCAGCGCATAACGCGGGCCGCTGGCGTAGATCAATTCGATATCGGCGACACCTGCGCGCGGGTCGACCATGAGTTTCTGGCTGGTGAAATGGCCACTGAAGTAACCGAAGCGCGAGGCCTGGTTCTGAATGACCCGCTTGGCATCTTCGTAACGGCCATGGTTGAGCACGGCGCCGGATTTGAGCAGGTCGCCTTTCGGTACGCGGAACGATTTCAGCGAGGCCGCCGGGCCATCGACACGTACGGTGACGTTGCGCAGCCGAATCGGCTCGCCGGGATCGATGTTGAGCACCAGACGCGGTTTTTCCCCGCCCTTGACGTCACTGTCGATCTGCGGCTGGTAGTAGCCCAACGCCTGCGCCGCTTTGCGCGCCTGCTCTTCGGCACCGCGACTGAAGCGCAGCAAGGCTTCTTCGTCGCGATCGCCGAGGCTGCCGATATAGCCTTCTATATTGGCCTTGAGTTCATCGTTGGACGGCTTGATCCGTACATCCAATTCACTTTGCGCCAGCGCCGCGCAGCTGGATAACAGCATCAGCACGCCGCTGGTAAATCTTCGTGGAAACTTCATAGGCGCGGATGCTATCACGGGCTCGGGAGCCTGATAGAACAGGTAATTTGTGAAGAAGTTCGATCATTATCCCGTTGCTGTTTGTAACACCTGCGGATTGGCGTGGAAAAATACGTGTTCGCGCACCGGCCCGACGGCAACCTCGCCGATCTCCTGATAACCCTGCCTTTTATAGAATTCCAGGTAGCGTGGGTTGCCGGTGTCGAGCACCACGCCTTGCGATGTTTCATCAACGGCGCACCAGTTGTGCACGGCGGTGAGCAATTGTTCGCCGTAGTGCTTGCCCTGAAATTGCGGATGCACGCCGAGCAACGGCAGCATGTGCACCGAGTCACCTGGCACGCACGCGGCAACGGCATCGTGATATTCAAGATAACGCCGGGTGCAGCGAAACCCGGTGCTGAGCACCATGCGCAAGCGCCATGCCCAGCTTTCGGTAACGCCCAGGCGCCGTTGCGGCGGCGCGATCAGGGCGATGCCGATCAGGCGATCATTGACCAACAGGCCGATCGCCGGCAGGTCCTGAAGGAAATGCTGTTTGACCAGCTCGCGCACCGTCGCGCGCACGCGCTGTTCGTAGCCGGGACGCTCGGCTTCGAACAGGTAGCCGAAGGTCGGCTCGTGGCGATAGGCCTGATACAGCAACGAGCGGGCTTCGCGCGAGTAGCCGCGGTCGAGCATGTGGATGTCGGCAACGGCGGTCTGGGTTTCAGGCATTGCAGTGATTCTCCCCGGGGCGCGCTCGGAGGCTGGCGCGCTTGTTGGTACGAACCTTGGACGGATGTGGTGGTTCCCCTGACAGGTATAGACCAAGTCGGAATCTTCATCGATCTTGCCGGCCTCTTCGCGAGCAGGCTCGCTCCCACAGGGGACCGCGGTCTGAATGTGGGAGCGAGCCTGCTCGCGAAGGGGCCAGATCCAACAACCCAAATCCCACAGGCCAAAATGATTTGTCCCACACTGGCCCATCTCCCCCATGTCAGCTAGCATCGCCCTTTTGCCAGGACTGCCGACCATGAAGATTGTTTCCTTCAACATCAACGGACTGCGTGCGCGTCCGCATCAGCTGGCAGCGCTGATCGAAAAACATCAGCCCGACGTGATCGGCCTGCAGGAAACCAAGGTCCACGACGACCAGTTCCCCCACGACGACATCCGCGCCCTCGGCTATCACGTGCACTTCCATGGCCAGAAGGGCCATTACGGGGTCGCCCTGCTCTCGCGCAACGAACCGATTGCGATTCATAAAGGCTTCGCCACCGATGAAGAAGACGCGCAGCGGCGCTTTATCTGGGGCACTTTCGCCGATGCCAACGGCGTGCCGGTGACGATCATGAACGGCTATTTCCCACAGGGTGAAAGCCGCGACCACCCAACCAAATTCCCTGCCAAGGAGCGTTTCTACAGCGACCTGCAAGCGCTGCTGGAAAGCCAGTTCCACAATGAACAGCCACTGGTGGTGATGGGCGATGTGAACATTTCCCCGGAAGACTGCGACATCGGCATCGGCCCGGACAACATGAAGCGCTGGCTGAAAACCGGCAAATGCAGCTTCCTGCCGGAAGAACGCGAGTGGATGGCGCGCCTGAAAAACTGGGGCCTGACCGACAGCTATCGCCACCTCAACCCCGACGTGAGCGACATGTTCAGCTGGTTCGACTACCGCAGCCGTGGTTTCGAAGATGAGCCGAAGCGTGGCCTGCGCATCGATGTGATTCTGGCGTCCCATGGCCTGCTGCCACGCGTCAAGGATGCCGGCGTGGACTACGAACTGCGCGGCATGGAAAAACCCTCGGATCATGCGCCAATCTGGCTTGAACTGGCCTGATCCAGCCTGAGGGAATTTTCATTGTGGGAGCGAGCCTGCTCGCGAATGCGGTGGATCAGCGACAAATTTTTCGACTGACACGCCGCCTTCGCGAGCAGGCTCGCTCCCACAGGTAATCCCCTGTCATATTTCGGTCACGCGCCTGACTTAATCTCCCCGGCAATCCCCTTGGCTTGATTCGGTGCCGGCATGACCCTGCGTGTTCTCTGCGTTTTTCTGTTGAGTGGCTGGCTGTCGGTGTTCGCCGCCGCCCTGCCGATTCCCGAAAACGGCCCGGCATTGCGCATTCAGGGCTCCAACACCATCGGCGCCGAGCTCGGTCCGGCGTTGGTCGAAGGCCTGTTGCAGGAACAAGGCCTGGTGAAAGTCCACCGGGAAACGCCGGACACCGCCAACGAACAACGCATCCTCGGCCAGACCGCACAAGGCCAACGCGTGGTCATCGAAGTCGCCGCCCACGGTTCCAGCACCGGTTTCACTGCGCTGAAAAACGGCAGTGCTGATCTGGCCGCATCCTCCCGCGAGATAAAGGACAGCGAACAACTGGCCCTGCAAAGCCTCGGCGATCTGAAAAGCCCGACGGCCGAGCAAGTCATTGCCATCGACGGTTTGGCGATCATTCTCAACCCGGCCAATCCACTGCAGCAGCTGGACACCGAGCAACTGGCGCGGATTTTTGCCGGCGAGGTGAAAACCTGGGAAGAGCTCGGTGGCCGTGGCGGCGCCATCCATTTATATGCGCGGGATGACCAATCGGGAACTTACGACACGTTCAAGGAACTGGTCCTGAGCCGGCGTGGGAAAAGTCTCAGCAGCGCAGCGAAACGATTCGAGTCCAGCGAGCAATTGTCCGACGCGGTCAGCGCCGATGCGCAAGGTATCGGCTTCATCGGCTTGCCCTACGTGCGTCAGGCCAAAGCCGTAGCCATTGCCGACGGCGCCTCGCAAGCGATGTTGCCGCTGAACAGTCTGATCGCCACCGAAGATTATCCGCTGTCGCGGCGCTTGTTCTTTTATCTACCGCCGGACAGCCGCAATCCGTGGGCGCAGGCGTTAGCCGCGTTCGCACAGAGCCCACGGGGTCAGGCGATCGTTGCGGCCAGCGGGTTTGTCAGCCAGACCGTGCAGGCCATGAGCGTCGCGCCGAACGCGCTGATGCCCGAGGGTTACCAATCCCTCAGCAGGCATGCCCAGCGTCTGACAGTGAATTTCCGTTTTGCCGAGGGCAGCGCCAGTCTGGACAACAAGGCGCGGCAGGATCTGGCGCGGGTGCTCGACTATATAAAGCGCAATGGCAAGACCGAGCGAGCGGTGACGCTGGTGGGTTTTGGTGATTTGAAGGATGACCCGGCGCGGGCTGATCTGCTGTCCAAGCTACGGGCGATGGCGGTGCGCCGCGAGCTGGTGAGGAACGGTGTGGTCATGCGCGAAGTGCGCGGCTTCGGCGCGCTGATGCCGGTGGCGACCAACAGCGCGGATGAGGGGCGGATCAAGAATCGGCGGGTTGAGGTTTGGGTGTATTGATCCTGATGTCGATGTGCTGAATGTACAGGCCCTTTCGCGAGCAGGCTCGCTCCCACATTGGATCTGTGGCGTGCACAAATCTTGTGGGAGCGAGCCTGCTCGCGAATGAGGCGACGCGGTATTACTGGCCGCTACGCATCATCTCCTTCGGCACATACTTGCCGATCTCGAACTTGCCGATCGCCGCGCGGTGCACTTCGTCCGGGCCGTCGGCCAGGCGCAGGGTGCGCTGCATCGCATACATATAAGCCAGCGGAAAATCGTTCGACACCCCTGCCCCGCCGTGCATCTGGATAGCGCGGTCGATCACCCGCAAGGCCACGTTCGGCGCAACCACTTTGATCTGCGCGATCTCGCTCTTCGCCACTTTGTTGCCGACGGTATCCATCATGTACGCCGCTTTCAACGTCAGCAGGCGCGCCATGTCGATCTCCATCCGCGAGTCGGCGATCTTGTCGATGTTGCCACCCAGACGCGCCAGCGGTTTGCCGAACGCGGTGCGGCTCACCGAGCGTTTGCACATCAGTTCCAGCGCACGTTCGGCCATGCCGATCGAACGCATGCAGTGGTGAATGCGGCCTGGGCCAAGGCGACCCTGAGCGATTTCGAAGCCACGCCCTTCACCGAGCAGGACATTTTCGTACGGCACCCGCACGTTATCGAACAGCACTTCGGCGTGACCGTGCGGTGCGTCGTCGTAACCGAACACCGGCAGCGGCCGGACGATCTTCACCCCGGGGGTGTCGACCGGCACGAGGATCATCGAGTGCTGGGCGTGACGCGGCGCGTCCGGGTTGCTCAGGCCCATGAAAATCAGGATCTTGCAGCGCGGATCGCAGGCGCCGGAGGTCCACCATTTCTTGCCGTTGATCACCCACTGATCGCCATCGCGCACGGCACGGGCGGCCATGTTGGTCGCGTCGGAAGATGCCACGTCGGGCTCGGTCATGGCGAACGCTGAGCGGATCTCGCCGCGCAGCAGCGGCTCGAGCCAGCGTTGTTTCTGCTCTTCGTTGGCGTAGCGCACCAGCACTTCCATGTTGCCGGTGTCCGGCGCCGAGCAATTGAACGGCTCCGGCCCCAGCAGGGAACGGCCCATGATTTCCGCCAATGGCGCGTATTCAAGATTGCTCAGGCCGGCGCCCAGCTCGGACTCAGGCAGAAACAAATTCCACAGTCCTTCAGCCTTGGCCTTGGCCTTGAGCTCTTCCATGATCGCGGTCGGCTGCCAGCGATCACCCTCGGCGACCTGGCGTTCGAACACCGCTTCAGCCGGATAAACGTAAGTGTCCATGAACGCAGTCACGCGCTCACGCAGTTCTTGCACCTTGGGCGAATAAGCGAAATCCATGGGTCGTTACCTTCTCGGGCAGAGGTTGTTCAAGTCATGCAATCGATGCTAGAACAGCGCTGATCATTTACCTAGCCTATTCTCGGCGTGTATAAACATTCATCACCAATATATGATCCGCTGATCGTCAGCCCCCCAACACTTGCACTTAATAACAAGAGAAGCCGCGTTATGAACCTGAGCAAGGTCGACCTCAACCTTTTCATCGTCTTCGACGCGATCTACACCGAAGCCAACCTGACCCGCGCCGGGCAGATTGTCGGCATCACCCAGCCGGCGGTGTCCAACGCGCTGGCGCGGTTGCGTGAGACCTTCAACGACCCGCTCTTCGTGCGCACCGCCCAGGGCATGGTGCCCACGCCGATGGCGCAGAACATCATCGGTCCGGTGCGCAACGCCCTGTCGCTGCTGCGCGTGTCGGTGCAGGAAAGCCGCATCTTCAACCCGGCGCAGGCGGTCAAGACTTACCGCATCAGCATGACCGACCTGACGGAAGCGATCATTCTGCCGCCACTGTTCCAGCGCCTGCGCCGCCTCGCGCCAACGGTGATCATCGAAAGCTTTCTGTCCAAGCGCCGGGAAACCACCAAGGAACTGGCGGCCGGGCGTCTGGATTTCGCCGTGGATGCGCCGCTCAACACCGACCCGCAGGTGCGCCACGTCAAGCTGATGGACGACCGTTACGTCTGCGCCATGCGCAAGGGCCATCCGATGGCGGGCAAGGAAAAACTCAGCCTTGATGATTATCTTTCGCTGACTCACATCCATATCTCGAGCCGCCGCAGTGGGCTGGGTTATGTCGATCTGGCGCTGGGCAAAATGGGCATTCAGCGCAAGATCGCCCTGCGCTCGCAGCACTATCTGATGGCTTCGCAGGTGATGCAGCAGACCGACATGGTCATGACCGTGCCGGAACGCTTCGCGCGCCGCCATGATCTGCAGTCGTTCAATTTGCCGGTGAATGATGTGCCGTCGGTGGAAACGCATTTGTACTGGCACGAAAGCACCGACCAGGACCCGGCGAATCGCTGGATGCGCGAGCAGATGATCGAGTTGTGCCAGCAGGTGACGGCGCAGGAGAAGAAGCTGGAAAAGGTGTAGAGCTTTTTTACCGCGTTATCGTTCTTCGCGAGCAGGCTCGCTCCCACAATGAATTGCATTTCATCTGAAGGAACGCGGTCGAATGTGGGAGCGAGCCTGCTCGCGAAGAGGCCTGTACAGACACCCCAAAACCATCCCGCTTGACGTAAACGTAAACCACCGATTAGCTTAGCGCCATGCCCCTTTTCCGAGCGCTTTCATGAGCAGTCAGACCTACAGCATTTCCGACCTCGCCCGCGAGCTGGACATCACCACCCGGGCGATCCGCTTTTATGAAGAGCAAGGCCTGCTCAGCCCTGAGCGCCGTGGCCAGGAACGCATTTATTCACCGCGCGACAAGGTCACGCTGAGGCTGATCCTGCGCGGCAAGCGCATCGGCTTTTCCCTGGCTGAATGTCGCGAGCTGATCGAACTCTACGACCCGTCCGGCGGCAACACCAAGCAGCTCAACAGCATGCTGGCGAAAATCAGCGAACGTCGTGAACAGCTCGAGCAGCAATTGCTGGATATCGAACAGATGAAGCTTGAACTGGATACCGCCGAAGAACGCTGCGTGCAGGCATTGGAGCAGACGCTCAAGAGCCAGCAGGCGGTCTAACGAATCGCCACTTCCCCTGTGGGAGCGAGCCTGCTCGCGAATACGGTCTGACATTCAGAATATCTGTCACTGACCCTACGCTTTCGCGAGCAGGCTCGCTCCCACAGGGATCTTCGTGAACTCAAAAAACAGGCAGGTCCCACCCATGTCCCTCCCCTCTCAAGTACGCCTGATCGAAGTCGGCCCGCGCGATGGCCTGCAGAACGAAGCCCAGCCGATCAGCGTCGCTGACAAGGTGCAACTGGTCGACGCGTTGAGTGCCGCCGGGCTCGGCTATATCGAAGTCGGCAGTTTCGTCTCGCCGAAATGGGTGCCGCAGATGGCCGGGTCCGCCGAGGTGTTTGCGCAGATCCAGCGCAAGCCCGGCGTGACCTATGGCGCGCTGGCGCCGAATCTGCGCGGCTTTGAAGACGCGCTCGCCGCCGGGGTCAAGGAAGTCGCGGTGTTCGCTGCGGCGTCCGAGGCGTTCTCGCAGCGCAACATCAATTGCTCGATCAGCGAAAGCCTGGCGCGGTTCGCGCCGATCATGGAGGCGGCGAAACAACACGGCGTTACCGTGCGCGGTTACGTTTCCTGCGTGCTGGGCTGTCCGTATGAAGGCACGGTGGCGCCTGAGCAAGTGGCGATGGTCGCGCGCGAGCTGTACGCGATGGGCTGCTATGAAGTTTCGTTAGGCGACACCATCGGCACCGGCACGGCGGGCGCGACCCGACGCCTGTTCGAGGTGGTGTCGGCGCAGGTGCCACGGGACAGGCTCGCCGGACATTTCCACGACACCTACGGCCAGGCCATGGCCAACATCTACGCCAGCCTGCTCGAAGGCATTGCAGTGTTCGACAGCTCTATCGCCGGCCTCGGCGGCTGCCCTTATGCCAAAGGCGCGAGCGGTAACGTTGCCACCGAAGACGTGGTGTACCTGCTCAATGGCCTGGGCATCGAGACCGGTATCGATCTGGACGCCTTGATTGCTGCAGGCCAGCAGATCAGCGCAGTGCTCGGTCGCCCGAGCGGTTCGCGGGTGGCCAAGGCGCGCAGTGCGCACTGAGGTGTTACCGCTGCGTCAGCTATGTGGGCAAAAGCGAGTAACACGGAAACAAATTGTCTGGCTTTGCCCAGAGCTGAAAACGCCAGAAAATCTCAAGCAGCTGATTTATAAGGATTTTTAAAAGTTGGCACGACACCTGCTATCTCTATCGCATAACAAGAATAAAAAGCCGCAAACCAATAAAAACAAGACGAAACGACTCTGACATAACAAGAACAACACGGCAGAGACGCAGCTAACAGATTTTTTTGGAGAAGGTGTGCTTTTCAGGGTGCTCTCAGGAGTGACCCGCAACCGGGCAGAGAACAATAAAACTACCTTCAGGTAGCTCCCGAATCGGTTGGATCGTTAACGAGAAAGCAGATCAGCGCTCAAAAAAATACGTTTGCTCTTGACCCCGGATGGGGGTCGCCAAAAGCTGTACAGGGCCACGGTTGCCAAAAACAACAACAGACCGAGCCTCAATAATAAAAAGAGCACGCAACGACAAATTAAAGGGGAGCTTCGGCTCCCCTTTGTGCTTTCTGCAATTCGTCTCTCTGTCACTGCATCCCTGTGGGAGCGAGCCTGCTCGCGAAAACGGTGTATCAGACAGATTTGCGCTGAATGACACACTGCATTCGCGAGCAGGCTCGCTCCCACAGAAGTTGTGATTATCGGTCGATTGTTTTCAGCTCTTCGATACTGATCTCACGCATCCTGAATTTCTGGATCTTCCCCGTCACCGTCATCGGAAACGCTTCAACGAACTTGAAGTAACGCGGTGTCTTGAAGTGCGCAATACGCTCCTTGCACCACGCTTGCAGCTCCAGCTCCGAGGCGCTGAAGCCGGGGTGGAATTTGATCCAGGCGACGATTTCCTCACCGTAGCGCGGGCACGGAATGCCGATCACCTGCACGTCCGCCACCGCCGGATGAGTGAAGAAAAACTCCTCCAGCTCACGGGGATAAACGTTCTCGCCGCCACGAATGATCATGTCCTTGTTTCGCCCGGCGATGTTGACATAGCCCTCCTCGTTCATGCTCGCCAGGTCGCCGGTATGCATCCACCCCGCCTCGTCGATGGCCTCGGCGGTGGCCTGCGGGTTGTTCCAGTAACCGAGCATCACGCTATAGCCGCGCGTGCACAATTCGCCGATGGTGCCGCGCGGCACGAGGTTGCCAGCGTCGTCGATGATCTTGCTTTCCAGTTGCGGCTGAGTGCGCCCGACCGTGGTGACGCGCAACTCCAGCTCATCCGCCGGCCCGGTCTGCAGCGACACCGGGCTGGTTTCGGTCATGCCGTAAGCGATCTGCACTTCGCTCATGTGCATCTCGTTGATCACCCGGCGCATGACCTCGATCGGACAGGTCGCCCCGGCCATGATCCCGGTGCGCAGGCTCGACAGGTCGAAGGTCTGCCGCTGCGGCTGATCGAGCATGGCGATGAACATGGTCGGCACACCGTACAGCGCCGTGGCCTGCTCTTCGGCTACCGCCTGCAGGGTCAGCGCCGGATCAAAGGCGTCGCTGGGGTAAATCATCGTACTGCCATGGGTGACGCAGCCGAGGTTGCCCATGACCATGCCGAAGCAGTGATACAGCGGCACCGGAATCACCAGACGATCAGCAGCTGTCAGGCCGAGGCTTTCGCCGACCATGTAGCCGTTGTTGAGAATGTTGTAGTGACTGAGGGTCGCGCCCTTGGGGAAACCGGTGGTGCCGGAGGTGTACTGGATGTTCACCGGTTGATCGAAATGCAGGCTGGCGCTGCGTTCGGCCAACTGATCGGGCGAGACGCTGGCAGCCAGTTCGCTGAGCTGCGACCACGGCAGAAAACCGGCTGGCGGTGTTGCGTCGAGGCTGATCACCCCGCGCAACTCCGGCAGGCGTTCGCTACGCAACTGACCAATGGCGTGTTCAGCCAATTCTGGCGCCAGGCTCTGGAGCATTTCATGGTAATTCGAGGTCTTGAACGCTCCGGCACAGACCAGCCACTGGCAGCCGGACTGCTTGAGCACGTACTCGAGTTCGGAGCTGCGATAGGCGGGATTGATGTTGACCAGGATCACGCCGATCTTCGCCGTGGCGAACTGGGTAATGCACCACTGCGCGCAGTTCGGCGCCCAGATGCCGAGGCGATCGCCGGTTTGCAAGCCCAGCGCGAGCAAGGCTCGGGCCTGCTCGTCCACCGCTTCGGCCAGTTGCCGCCAGGAGTAACGCAACTGCTGATGGCGCACCACCAGCGCTTCGCCGTCCGGGTGTTGCGCGACAGTCTGATCGAAGCGCTGACCGATGGTCATCGCCAGCAGGGCTTGGTCCTGAGAGCCACGGCTGTAGCTACGCTGTGGGTTTGCACTGGATTGATCCATGACGACCCCTATTGTCTTTATTAGTGGGTTTTCCCGGTTTTGAATCCCTGTGGGAGCGAGCCTGCTCGCGAGCACGCTGCGTCATTCACCCTCGATGGCGACTGTTACAGCGCTTTCGCGAGCAGGCTCGCTCCCCCAAAAACAAACCGATATCTGATCCTGAACTGCCCTTACTCTCGCCCAAGTTGACGTTTACGTAAAGCCGATTGACAGTCGAACTGCGGAAGCTTTACGTTAACGTAAAGCTGAACGCCGATTCGTCGTGCGCTCCACCCGATAAAAAAGCCAAAAGGTGACCCATGAGCTATCCATCCCTGAATTTCGCCCTCGGTGAAACCATCGACATGCTGCGCGATCAGGTGCAGTCCTTTGTCGCCGATCAGATCGCCCCGCGTGCCGCGCAGATCGACCAGGACAACCTGTTCCCCGCCGACATGTGGCGCAAATTCGGTGACATGGGCCTGCTCGGCATCACCGTGCCGGAAGAGTACGGCGGCGCCGGTCTGGGTTATCTGGCGCACGTGGTGGCGATGGAAGAAATCAGCCGTGGCTCGGCGTCGGTGGCGTTGTCCTACGGCGCGCACTCCAACCTCTGCGTCAACCAGATCAACCGCAACGGCAACCACGAACAGAAAACCAAATACCTGCCAAAACTGATCAGCGGCGAGCACGTCGGCGCCCTGGCGATGAGCGAGCCCAACGCTGGTTCCGACGTGGTTTCGATGAAACTGCGCGCCGACAAACGCGGCGACCGCTTCGTCCTCAACGGCAGCAAAACCTGGATCACCAACGGCCCCGACGCCAACACCTACGTGATCTACGCCAAGACCGATCTGGAAAAAGGCCCGCACGGCATCACTGCATTCATCGTCGAGCGCGACTGGAAAGGCTTCAGCCGCAGCAACAAGTTCGACAAGCTGGGCATGCGCGGCTCCAACACCTGCGAGCTGTTTTTCGATGACGTCGAAGTACCGGAAGAGAACATTCTCGGCGTGCTCAACGGTGGCGTGAAAGTGCTGATGAGCGGCCTCGATTATGAGCGCGTAGTGCTGTCGGGCGGGCCGACCGGAATCATGCAGTCGTGCATGGACCTGATCGTGCCGTACATCCACGACCGCAAGCAGTTCGGCCAGAGCATCGGCGAGTTCCAGCTGATCCAGGGCAAAGTCGCCGACATGTACACCCAGCTCAATGCCAGCCGCGCCTATCTGTACGCGGTGGCCCAGGCCTGTGAGCGCGGCGAAACCACACGCAAGGACGCGGCCGGGGTGATCCTCTACACCGCCGAACGCGCCACGCAAATGGCCCTCGACGCGATCCAGATTCTCGGCGGCAACGGCTACATCAACGAATTCCCCGCCGGCCGCCTGCTGCGCGACGCCAAGCTCTACGAAATCGGCGCCGGCACCAGCGAAATCCGCCGCATGCTGATCGGCCGTGAACTGTTCAACGAGACGAAATGAATTTCGTCAGCTGCAAGCCGCAAGCTACAAGAGAACCACGCTCTTGCCCCAACTTGCAGCTTGCCGCTTGTAGCTAGAAGCTGCTTACGGAGTAAGCCCCATGATTCTGCACACTCAGCTCAACCCGCGTTCAGCGGAGTTCGCCGCCAACAGCGCGGCGATGCTCAAACAGGTCGACGCGCTGCACACCCTGCTCGCCCAAGTGGCGCAGGGTGGCGGTGCGAAGGCTCAGGAACGCCACACCTCGCGGGGTAAATTGCTGCCGCGCGAGCGCATCAATCGCTTGCTTGATCCGGGCTCGCCGTTTCTCGAAATCAGCCAACTTGCCGCCCATGCGGTTTACGGCGAAGACGTCCCGGCTGCCGGGGTGATCGCCGGGATCGGCCGCGTCGAAGGCGTCGAGTGCATGATCGTCGCCAACGACGCGACGGTTAAAGGCGGCTCGTATTACCCGCTGACCGTGAAGAAACACCTGCGCGCTCAGACCATCGCCCAGCAGAATCGCCTGCCATGCATTTATCTGGTGGACTCGGGCGGCGCCAACCTGCCTCGGCAGGACGAAGTGTTTCCGGATCGCGAGCACTTCGGGCGGATCTTCTTCAATCAGGCCAACATGAGCGCCATGGGCATCCCGCAGATCGCCGTGGTCATGGGCTCGTGCACCGCTGGCGGCGCGTATGTGCCGGCGATGGCGGACGAGGCGATCATGGTGCGCAACCAGGCGACGATTTTCCTCGCTGGCCCGCCACTGGTAAAAGCCGCGACGGGCGAAGTGGTCAGCGCCGAAGACCTCGGCGGCGCCGATGTGCATTGCAAGACCTCCGGCGTGGCCGACCATTACGCCGAGAATGACGAACACGCCCTCGCCCTCGCCCGCCGCAGCGTCGCCAACCTCAACTGGCGCAAGCTCGGCGAGGTGCAGCAACGCACGCCGATCGCGCCGCTGTACCCCAGCGACGAGCTGTACGGCGTGGTTCCGGCCGACGCCAAGCAGCCTTTCGATGTGCGCGAGGTCATTGCGCGTTTGGTCGACGGCTCGGTGTTCGATGAATTCAAAGCGCTGTTCGGCACCACCCTGGTCTGCGGTTTCGCGCACTTGCACGGCTACCCGATCGCGATTCTGGCAAACAACGGCATTCTCTTCGCCGAAGCCGCGCAAAAAGGCGCGCACTTCATCGAACTGGCTTGTCAGCGCGGTATTCCACTGCTGTTTCTGCAGAACATCACTGGCTTCATGGTCGGGCAGAAATACGAGGCCGGCGGTATCGCCAAGCACGGCGCGAAACTGGTGACCGCGGTGGCCTGCGCCAAGGTGCCGAAATTCACCGTGATCATCGGCGGCAGCTTCGGTGCCGGCAACTACGGCATGTGCGGTCGCGCTTACGATCCGCGTTTCTTGTGGATGTGGCCGAATGCGCGGATCGGCGTGATGGGCGCCGAACAGGCCGCAGGCGTCTTGGTGCAGGTCAAACGCGAACAGGCCGAACGCAGCGGTCAGGCGTTCAGCGCCGAGCAGGAGACCGAGATCAAGCAGCCGATTCTCGACCAGTACGAAGAACAGGGTCACCCCTACTACTCCAGCGCACGACTGTGGGACGACGGCGTCATCGACCCGGCGCAGACCCGCGATGTGCTGGCCCTGGCCTTGTCCGCGTCGCTGAACGCGCCAATCGAACCGAGCCGCTTCGGCGTGTTCCGGATGTGATGCTTTTTGTGGGAGCGAGCCTGCTCGCTCCCACAAGAACCGTGGAGACGGATGAATATGAGCGACTTCAATACCCTCGAACTGCAAAACGACCCACGCGGTTTCGCGACGCTGTGGCTCAACCGCGCCGAGAAAAACAACGCCTTCAACGCCGAGATGATCCGCGAACTGATCCTCGCCCTCGACAAGGTCGCCAGCGATTCGAGCCTGCGTTTCCTGCTGCTGCGTGGGCGCGGCAAGCATTTCAGTGCCGGCGCCGACCTGGCCTGGATGCAGCAATCGGCGGAACTCGATTACCACACCAATCTTGACGATGCCCGCGAACTGGCCGAGCTGATGTACAACCTCGCCAAACTGAAAATCCCCACGCTGGCCGTGGTTCAGGGTGCGGCGTTCGGTGGCGCGCTGGGCTTGATCAGTTGCTGTGACATGGCGATCGGCGCCGATGACGCGCAGTTCTGCCTGTCGGAAGTGCGCATCGGCTTGGCGCCGGCGGTGATCAGTCCGTTCGTGGTGCAGGCGATCGGTGAACGGGCGGCGCGGCGTTACGCGCTGACGGCCGAGCGCTTCGGCGGCCAGCGGGCGCGGGAAATCGGCTTGCTCGCCGAGAGTTATCCTGCCGCTGAACTGGAGCAACAGGTCGAGCAATGGATCGACAATCTTTTGCTTAACAGCCCCGCCGCCATGCGCGCCAGCAAAGATCTGCTGCGTGAAGTCGGCAACGGCGCGCTGACCCCGGCCCTGCGCCGCTACACCGAAAATGCCATCGCGCGGATTCGCGTCAGCCCTGAAGGCCAGGAAGGCTTGCGCGCCTTCCTGCAAAAACGCCCACCGAACTGGCAAGCCGCATCCACCAAGGAGTCGCGTTGATGAGCGCACCTGTGATTACCACTGTGCTGGTGGCCAACCGTGGCGAAATCGCCTGCCGGGTCATGCGCACTGCCAAGGCACTGGGCCTGACCACAGTCGCCGTGCACAGCGCCACCGACCGCGATGCGCGGCACAGCCGTGAAGCCGATATTCGCGTTGACCTGGGCGGCAGCAAGGCTGCCGAGAGTTATCTGCAAATCGATAAATTGATCGCCGCCGCCAAGGCCAGCGGTGCCCAGGCGATTCATCCCGGCTACGGCTTTCTCTCGGAAAACGCCGGATTCGCCCGCGCCATTGAAGGCGCCGGACTGATCTTCCTCGGCCCGCCCGCCTCGGCCATCGATGCGATGGGCAGCAAATCCGCCGCCAAAGCGCTGATGGAGAAGGCCGGCGTGCCATTGGTGCCGGGCTATCACGGCGAAGCGCAGGATTTCGACACCTTCCGCGAAGCCTGCGAATGCATCGGTTATCCGGTGCTGCTCAAGGCTACGGCCGGCGGCGGTGGTAAAGGCATGAAAGTCGTCGAGGATGTCAGCCAATTGGCCGAAGCCCTCGCCTCGGCACAGCGCGAAGCGCAATCGTCATTTGGCGACTCGCGAATGCTGGTGGAGAAGTATCTGCTCAAGCCGCGTCACGTCGAGATTCAGGTGTTCGCCGATCAGCACGGCAACTGCCTGTATCTCAACGAACGCGATTGCTCGATTCAGCGTCGGCACCAGAAAGTTGTCGAAGAAGCTCCAGCACCGGGACTGACGCCGGCATTGCGCCGGGCGATGGGCGAAGCGGCTGTGCGTTCGGCGCAGGCGATCGGTTATGTCGGCGCCGGCACCGTGGAGTTTTTGCTGGATGCGCGCGGCGAATTTTTCTTCATGGAGATGAACACCCGATTGCAGGTCGAGCACCCGGTGACCGAAGCGATCACCGGGCTCGATCTGGTCGCCTGGCAGATCCGCGTCGCCCGTGGTGAAGTGCTGCCGATCACCCAGGCGCAGGTACCGCTCAATGGTCACGCGATTGAAGTACGCCTGTATGCCGAAGATCCGGTGAATGATTTCCTCCCGGCCACCGGGCGTCTGGACTTGTACCGCGAATCGGCGCAAGGGCCGGGGCGGCGGGTCGACAGCGGCGTTGAGGAAGGTGACGAGATATCGCCCTTCTACGACCCGATGCTCGGCAAACTGATCGCCTGGGGTGAAGATCGCGAGCAGGCACGCTTGCGTCTGTTGAGCATGCTCGACGAGTTTGCGATTGGCGGGCTGAAGACCAACATCAATTTCCTGCGCCGGATCATCGCGCATCCGGCGTTTGCAGCGGCAGAGCTGGATACCGGGTTCATTCCGCGTTATCAGGAGCAGTTGCTGCCAGCACCAGGCGCGTTGAGCGATGAGTTCTGGCAAGTGGCGGCGCAGGCGTTTGCGCAGAGTTCGCCCAAGCGTGCGCGGGCAGATGATCCCGCTTCGCCGTGGGCTTCAGGTGGCGGATTGCGAGCAGGTTTGCCGGCGGAAATCACTTTGCATTTGAGTTGCGAGGGACAGGATCGCGCGCTGACTTTGGGCTCTGCGGCCTCTGCGACACTGCTGGGCGAAGCGCTGGTCGTCGAGCATGACGGCGTGCGCCGCCCGTTGCGGGCGATTCGTCAGGGTGGTTCGTTGTATCTGCATTGGGACGGCGAATTACGGCGCATCGAGGCGTTCGATCCGATCAGTGCCGTTGAAGCCAGCCACAGCCATCAGGGCGGTCTGACCGCGCCAATGAACGGCAGCATCGTGCGTGTGTTGGTCGAACTGGGCCAGTCGGTCGAGGCCGGGGCGCAACTGGTGGTACTCGAAGCCATGAAGATGGAACACAGCATCCGCGCGCCGCACGCCGGGGTGATCAAAGCGCTGTACTGCCGGGAAGGCGATATGGTCAGTGAAGGCAGCGCTTTGGTGGAGCTGGAAGAAGAATGAAATGAAAGGATCGATCCTGGCGTTGAGCGAGGATCGATCCACTCAGTAACGCGCCGTTGCCTGAACCACCACGCCGATAATCCGGCATTCATCGGTGAGCAGGGTTTTCGGCCAGGTTGGATTGAGCGGCACCAGGTAACGCTGGCCGGCCTGCTCGTCGAGTTTGCGGAAAATCGCTTCTTCGCTGTCCGGCCACTGGGCGATCACCAGTTTGCCAGGCACTGGCTCCAGCTCTGGGTCAACCAGAATCAGCATGCCCTCGGCAATGCTCTGGCCGCTGGGCGCGGTCATCGAATCCCCCGTTACCGTCAGCCAGAACGCGGCACCGCCACGAGCGTGGTAATCCGTGAGTTCGAAGCGCTGCTTCGCTGATGCTCCGGGATAGCTCGCCGCCGCGTCGCGCACCTCGCACGGCGCTCGCCAGTCGTAAACCGGGTAACGGAAGTACGGGTTGTACTTCTGCGCCAGCGGCATCTCGTCATCGGCGGCGGGCTGCGGTTCGCGGATCACCAGCACGACTTCCAGGAAATCCATTCCCAGCGCCTTGAGCACCCGGTTCATTTCGGTAACACCGGGCTCGCGACGCTTGTTCAGCCAATGACCGATCCCGCCCTGGGACATGCCGACGCGCTCTCCGAGCTCTGTTTGAGTGACTTTGAGTTCACTCATCTTGGCCTTGACCAATTCAATCCATTTATCCATGTGCCGCACCTTACGCGGACGTCTTCGACCGGCAAAACACATATTGTAGTATTTAAATTCTCGTCACAAATACAGGCGGTACTATCCTAGGGAAACGGACTTTCAAATGAACATGGAGTGCCTTCTCATGATGAACATCAGCAGCAAAGACCTGCCCGATCTGCAAATCGACACCAGCTTCACCTCGCCCCAAGGTAACGCCGCCGCACAGCGCGCGTTGGACTACTACTTGAAACCGACTGTTTCGAAATCCGAAACGGACGAACGGTTCTTCGATGTCAAAAACCATCTCAGTGGCGAGGAAGCACTGGTGCACGCCTCGGACTTGTTGCGATGTGCAGCCGCCACCGCGTTCAAGGCGGCAGAAAACCTGCAAGGCACCAGTCGCGATCTGGCCTTTTCGGTGGTGCACATGGTGGATATGGCGCGGGCGATGGTCGACCATTCGATCGACAACGACGAAGTCACGGCGGACAAGGTACGGGCGGACAGGAAAGAATTTTCCCATCGCGCAGATAAAAACGTTTGACTTGCAAATGATAATGATTATTATTGCAAGCAGCTGGTCGCGAGATCAGTCGATGGACCAGAGACCTTAGGTCGGTCTTCTGGACTATCTCCTCATCAGGCTAATCACGGTTTTTGACCCGGCTTTTTGCCGGGTCTTTTTTTGCCCGTTTTTCGGGCTTGTGTCTTCAGGCTAATGAAGTCTTTGGGTGCTGCAAATTCGATGGCGCGGATAATATCAAAAGAATATTGATTGGCAAGCCGAGCCCGGCCACATTGGGCAAAACTAATGGCAATCAGCACTTGAGAATCAATCGCATAGCCTCTAAGCTGCTGGCGCGTCACGGAGGACGCCCCCCGCTACACCCGCAATTCCCCTCGGTTTCAGCATTGCCTGCGTGTAAAGTACCGGTCATAAAAATCCTGCTCAGGAAGCGACTATGACCGTGGCCAAATCTTCGTTCGACATCAGCGCCAATTTCGACAGCGGCAACATCCAAGTCATCGACATCAGCAACCCGCTCAATCCCGTCCTGGCCATCCGCCCGGACACCCGCAGCGCTCATTTTCAGTGGTTCCACTTCAAGGCCAGCGGCCTGCACGTACATCAGGAACACTGGTTTCGCCTGGTCAATGCCAGCCAGTCCTCCTACAACAAAGCCTGGACCGGTTATCAGGCAGTCGCTTCCTACGACCACGTCAACTGGTTCCGCGTCCCTACCAGCTTCGAAGGCGACAGCCTGCGCTTCTGCCTCGAAGCCGAACAGACCCATGCCTGGTTCGCCTACTTCGAACCTTACAGCCGCGGCCGTCACGATTGGTTGATCGAGCAGGCGCTGAGCAAGGCTGGCACCCAATTGCTGGCGACCGGCAAAAGTGTCGAAGGCCGTGACATCCAATTGCTGCGCAAAGGCAGCGGTGCCGAAGGCCAGCGCAAAGTCTGGATCATTGCCCAGCAGCACCCGGGCGAGCACATGGCTGAATGGTTCATGGAAGGCGTGATCGAGCGTCTGGAACGCCATGACGACCCGATTCTGAACAAACTGCTGGCGAGCGCCGATCTGTATCTGGTACCGAACATGAATCCGGACGGTGCCTTCCACGGCCACCTGCGCACCAACGCCATGGGCCAGGACTTGAATCGCGCCTGGCAGAACGCCAGTCAGAACATCAGCCCCGAAGTGCTTTTCGTCCAGCAGCAGATGGAAAAGTATGGCGTCGATGCGTTTATCGACGTACACGGCGACGAGGAAATCCCCCACGTCTTCACGGCCGGCTGTGAAGGCAACCCGGGCTTCACTGCGCGTATCGAAAAGCTTGAAGAGCATTTCCGCAGCCACCTCAAGCACACCACCAAAGACTTCCAGACCACCTACGGTTACACCCGCGACGAACCGGGCCAGGCCAATATGACACTGGCCTGCAACAGCGTTGGGCAGAAATTCGACTGCCTGTCGCTGACCCTGGAGATGCCGTTCAAGGACCACGACGACCACCCGGACAAGCTCACCGGCTGGTCGGGCAAACGTTCGAAGCAATTGGGCAAAGACGTGCTGACCACGCTCGCCGACATGGTCGACACCTTGCGCTGACTCCCTCCCCTGTAACAACAAAAGATCGCAGCCGGCCTGCGATCTTTTGCTTTAACCGGTCAGCCGCGATCGCGCCCGCGCAACATGCTGTCGAGCACTTCGTCACGACGCACCCAGCCATGGAACAGCGCCGCCGCCAGGTGCAGCAGCACCGTCAGAAACAGCAGATACGCCAGATAGCCATGCGCCTTGCGCAGCAGCGCAAACAGTTGCGGATCGGCCGGCACAATTGGCGGCAGATGCAGCGACGCCGAAAGCATCACCGGTTCGCCCGAGGCACTGATCATCGCCCAGCCGAGCAACGGCAATACCAGCATCAACGCGTACAACAAGACGTGAGAAGCCTTGGCTGCCAGCACCTGCCAGCCCGGCAGATCATCCGGCAACGGTGGCTGACGCGTGGTGAAGCGCACCAACAGACGCACGATCACCAGCGCCAGGATCGCGATGCCCAGTGGCTTGTGCAGATGTATGAGCCATTCATGGCGAGACGACACCGACGTGACCATGCCCGCACCGATAAACAGCATGGCGATGATCATCAACGCCATCAGCCAGTGCAGCAGGCGTGCCAGCAAAACGAAATGAGTCGGTTGCTTGCTCATGGGCGAGCCTCCTGTTTGGCGGCGGGCAACTGGCTGACTTCGCTGGTGCGACGCAGGTACGAATCGGCATAGCCGGCAGAACGCGCGGCAAGCAGTGGATCTTCCGAGCCTTGAATCCCGGCCGGGAGCACCAGCGGGTCGTAGTTGATGTCACGGCATTCACCGCTGAGCTGCGGCTGGGTTTTCTCCAGCACCAGAGTCCCGGCGTTCAGCACTTTGCGATCTGCGGGCCAGGTCTTGCTGGCATCGTTTACCGGGTCGCCAGCGTTGGCCAAGGTGATGTTCAACTGGAAGCGCAAAGGTGCGGCGGCCAGGCGTTGCACCAGATCCTTCTCGAGAAAATCGGCGCCTTCAGGAGCGGCGGCGCCTGCCGCGTCCTGGGCCAATGGCGTCATGCTCCAGCGCACGGCCTGTTTCTTGCCGTTGCCATCGACCAGATAGAACGCATTGATGCTGTTATAGGTTTCAGTGGCGTAGCTGGCCGAAGGTTTGGCGGTCTTCACCCAAGTCAAAAACGGCACGGCTTCTGGATGTGCAGCGAAGAACGCCGGCACCTTCGTCGGGTCGGGCTTGCCGGTGGCTGGATCCGGCGACTGCGCCTGCTGCAATTGGTAGAACGCCTCGGGCGTGCCCACCGGAAACACCGGCATGCTGTTCATCCCGGTGCGCCATTGCTGCCCGTCAGCCTGAGTGAAACGCAGTGCCAGACTGCGGATCGGCACGGCGCTGTCCGGCGCATAGGGATTGCCGGCCGGCAAGGCGAAACGCCCCACCACCGGCGTCTGCGGCAGGTTGAACACTTGTGCAGTAGAGAATGCCCGCGCCTCGCCGCTGCTTTCGAAATGGCCGATCACGCAGACTCCTTTGGCGTGATTGCGACGAAAGCCGGGATGCACGCCGTTGTTCTTCTCCAGCACATCGACCAGCGCCTTTGGCGTCAGTCGTTGTGGGTCAAGGTTGCCATGCACGTAGGCAAACGCCCCGGCCACAGCGGCGACGATCACGGCAATGCCGCCCAGTCGTAAAACCAGGCTCGCGGCGCTCAGTGGCTGGCGCGGCGGCCTGCCGGGCGGTGCAGCGTTGGGGGACGAGCGATCAACCATGAATATCTCCAGGCCATCGGCCACAAGTGGAAAGAGTCAGCAAGACGCACCCCGTCCGGGTTTATTCCACGGCGCGGTATTTATTTTGGCGCACGGGGAATAACCTGCACTGACGGGCGTCTTCCTAGTCCACAGCGTAGCGACCAGCAGAAATTCATGAGCGAATTCGACGAACAGTTGAGAGAAATCATTCCCAGATTGCGCCGCTTCGCCGTGTCGTTGACGCGCAACAGCAGCAGCGCCGACGATCTGGTCCAGGCCAGCCTCGAGCGGGCACTGTCAGCGTGGGGCGAAAAACGTGCCGAAGGCGACTTGCGCGCGTGGCTGTTTGCGATCCTCTATCGGCAATTTCTCGATGCGCACCGTCGCTCGCGGCGCTATGCGCGGATGCTGGAATTTTTCACCGGCCGCGACGATGCCGAACCCTCAGTGGAACGCACGGTAATCGCCCAGTCGACCCTGCAAGCCTTCGAACGCCTGCCCACCGAACAGCGCGCTTTGCTGCTGATGGTCTCGGTGGAAGGTCTGTCCTATAAAGAGGTCGCCGAGATCCTCGGCGCCCCGATCGGCACCGTGATGTCGCGCCTGTCCCGCGCCCGCCAGGCCTTGCGCCAACTCAGCGACGGCGAAATCAGCAGCCCTTCCTTGCGGATACTCAAATGATCAGCCTGCCTCCCAGCGAACGTGATTTGCACGCCTATGTCGACCACCAGCTCAGCGACGCCGACCGGCGCGTCCTCGAGACCTGGCTGACCAGCCACCCTGAAGAAGCGGCGCAGGTGCGCGCCTGGCAACGCGACGCCCAGCAGTTGCGCGCGGCGCTGAGTGGCGCGTTGCAGCAACCGGCCAATCCGGCGCTCGACCCGATGATGATTCGCCAGCGCCGCCGCCAGCAGTCCCGTCGCCACCTGGCCAGCGCGGCGGTGTTGCTCATTGCCGTGAGCATCGGCGGTTTCAGTGGCTGGCAGGCCCGGGAAATGACCCTGGCGCGCCCTGCGCCATTGCCGATGACTGACGCGTTGCAAGCCTATCGCCTGATCGCCCAGCAAGGCGTGCTGCCCGCCGATTACAAGGTCGAAAGCGATGGCGACATGCAGCGTTGGCTCGACCGTTACTTCAGCGACGCCAGGCGCTTGCCGGACTTGAAAGCTGCCGGATTCGAGCCGGTCAGCGGGCGTTTGCTCAGCACCGATGAAGGCGCGGCGGCGATGGTGATGTACGAGGACGGCAGCGGCCACAAGGTCAGTTTCTACCTGCGTCCGCCGGGGCCGAAAAACACCCTGTTGCCGCGCGGTTCGCGCAGCGATGGCGATCTGCAGGCCGATTATTGGTCAGGGCCGGGGTACAACTATGCGGTGGTCAGCCCGACCGACTCGCCGGCAGCGCAGTTGCTCAAGCAATCACCAGCGTTTTGAAATCCGCCCCTTGTAGGAGCTGACGAGTGCAACGAGGCTGCGATCTGTTGGCGACAACCCAAGATCAAAAGATCGCAGCCTCGTTGCACTCGTCAGCTCCTACAGGTGAACCGTGCACATATTTCATGGAGCCAGCCCCTGAGCTCTGGTTACACTTGGGCCACCGCGCTCCCGTTGGAGCCCCCCATCAACCAGGAGCCTGTCCCGCGTGCCCGCCCGAACGCCGAAACGATCACGACTGAGCCAACGCTGGCCGATTTTGCGTCGCCTGTTCGGCCAAGGCCTGCCCGCCAGCGCCGGGCACGATGCTCATGCCGCGACCATCCGCGATTATTTCCGCGACAAGGCCAAAAGCCAGGGCTACACCCTAAGCCGCAGTCAGCAGCAAGTCATCGACTGCATGGCGCAGCAAGCCAGCGTGCTGCTCGGCGACAGCGGCCACACGCCGCCGAGTCTGTACCTGTACGGCGCCGTCGGGCGCGGTAAGAGCTGGTTGCTCGACGGGTTCTTCCAGGCGCTGCCGATCACGCGTAAACGGCGCCTGCATTTCCATCAGTTCTTCGCTCGGTTGCACGACGGCATGTTCCGTCATCGCCAGCAGGAAGACGCGCTGGAAATCACCCTGGATGAGTGGCTGGAAGATTGCCAGGTACTGTGTTTCGACGAGTTTCACGTGCATGACATCGGCGACGCGATGCTGATCACGCGTTTGTTCAAGGCCCTGTTCAAACGGCGGATCATGCTGCTGGTGACCTCCAACTATGCACCCGAGGGCCTGCTGCCCAACCCGCTGTATCACGCACGCTTCAAACCGGTGATCGAGCTGATCAACACGCGCATGCAGGTGATGGAAGTCGGCGGCGCCCACGACTACCGCACGCTGAACCATCAACACACGCATCAAGTTTTCACCCAAGGACATTACGTGTGGCCGGCGACATCGGCTCAACGCCAGACCCTGAACCTGCCAGCAGCCGACGCGCCGGCCCTGGCCCTTGAGGTTGGCAAACGTCAGTTGCAGGCGCGTTTATGCGAGGGCCGAAGAGTCGCGTTCACCTTCAACGACTTGTGTGAACAGCCGACGGCGGTGATGGATTATCTGCAGCTGTGCCAGCGCTTCGACCAGTGGATCATCGATGACCTGCCACAGCTCGGCGAGTGTCCGATCGCCGTGCAACAGCGCTTCATCAATCTGATCGACGTGCTTTACGACCAGGACAAGCACCTGACCCTGCTCGGCCAGTTGCCGCTCGGCCAGAGCCTGGAAGGTCACGCCATAGACCTGGCACGCACGCGCAGCCGGTTGGGGCAATTGCAGGAAATCCACGAACCCAACTGAGACCCTGAACCCTGTGGGAGCGAGCCTGCTCGCGAAAGCGGTGTATCAGTTACATAAATTCTGACTGACATACCGCTTTCGCGAGCAGGCTCGCTCCCACAAGGTCACGGGCCAACTTCAATACCAGATAAACCAGAGATTGCTTTACCGCTATCATGGCGCCCATCCTCAGCGCCCCTCGCGTCGCTTCACCGATCAATGGCGAATCAAAACATGCACACCCTTGCTCAATTGCGCGCCGGCGAGTTGTCGGGCATTACCCGCCTCGACCTGTCCTGCGGGCTGACCGAATTCCCCCGCGAAATTTTCCAACTGGCCGCCACGCTGGAAGTGCTCAACCTCAGCGGTAATGCGTTATCCAGCCTGCCCGCTGACCTGCATCGCCTGACCCGCCTGCGCGTGCTGTTCTGCTCCGACAACCAGTTCACCGAACTGCCGGCGTGCCTCGGCCAGTGCACTGCGCTGACGATGGTCGGCTTCAAGGCCAACCGCCTCGTCAATGTGCCCGGTGCCGCCCTGCCGCCGCATCTGCGCTGGCTGATCCTCACCGATAACCGCATTGAGAACCTGCCGAAGGAACTGGGTGAGCGCCCCGCTTTGCAGAAGCTCATGCTCGCCGGTAATCGCCTGCGCTCGCTGCCAGAATCTCTGCGCGATTGTCATCGATTGGAATTGCTCCGCATCGCCGCCAACCAGCTCAACGAGCTGCCGCAGTGGCTGCTGACCTTGCCGAGCCTGACCTGGCTGGCCTACGCCGGCAATCCGCTGGAAACCGAAGCCGATGCCGCTGCCCTTGAGGCCACGCCGCTGATCGACTGGTCGACGCTGCGCCTGGAACAGCAACTGGGCGAAGGCGCTTCCGGGGTGATTTCCCGGGCGGTCTGGCAGCGTGACGATGGCACGGCGCAAGCGGTTGCGGTGAAGCTGTACAAAGGCGAAATGACCAGCGACGGCTCGCCGTTGCACGAGATGAACGCCTGCATCACCGCCGGTTTGCACCCCAACCTGATCCGCGTCGAAGGGCGCATCAGCGGCCACCCCGATCAACAGCAGGGTCTGGTGATGCAACTGATTGATCCGAGCTTTGGCAATCTCGCCGGCTTGCCGAGCCTGGACTCCTGCTCGCGGGATGTTTATGCCGAGGACTGCCGGTTCACAGCGGAGGTTGCCCTGCGCGTCGCTAAAGGCATCGCCTCAGCGGCCGAGCACCTGCACCGCCAAGGCATCACCCATGGCGATCTCTATGGCCACAACATTCTGTTGAACGATCGCGGCGATTGTCTGCTCGGGGATTTCGGCGCGGCCTCATTTCATGCCACCCGCGATGATCTGCAGACGCGCGCACTGCAGCGCCTGGAAGTCCGTGCGTTCGGTGTGTTGTTAGGGGAATTGCTGGAGCGTGTCGACTCAGGATTGAGCACGGAGCGGCGCGCGCAACTGCAGGCGCTGGAACGACGTTGCTGTCAGGCCGATGTGCTGGGACGGCCGGGGTTCAGTGAAGTCATCGAGGTGCTGGAGAATCTGTGACCGCTGCACGGTCATTCGCCAGCAGGCTCGCTCCCACATTGGACTGCATTGCAAATGTGGGAGCGAGCCCGCTCGCGAAGAGGGCCTTACTGACGCAACTGATCAGCCAGCCAGACCGACAAACATGTCCTGCACGTCATCATGGTTGTCGAGACCTTCGAGGAACGCTTCGACTTCAGCCATTTGCTCGTCGCTCAAGCCGCTGACCGGGTTCTTCGGCTGGTAGCCGAGTTTCGCCGACAACACGGTGAAACCCTGCTCGGGCAGAGCTTTCTGCACCGCGTCGAGGTCAGTCGGGTCGGTGAGAAACAGCGTCGCGCCCTCTTCACCCGGTTCGAAATCCTGAGCACCGGCTTCGATCGCCGCCATCTCCGGATCGGCGTCCGGGGTGTCCGGCGAAGCTTCGATCATGCCGACGTGGTTGAACATCCACGCCACCGAGCCGGAAGCGCCCAACTGGCCCTTGCGGAAGGCCACGCGGATTTCCGCGACGGTGCGGTTGATGTTGTCGGTGACGCATTCAACGATCAGCGGCACCTGATGCGGGGCAAAGCCTTCGTAGGTTACGCGATGGTATTGCACGGTTTCACCCAGCAGACCGGCGCCTTTCTTGATCGCGCGATCGAGGGTTTCTTTTGGCATCGAGGCTTTCTTCGCCTGCTCGACCACCAGACGCAGGTGTGCGTTGGTGGCGGTATCGGCACCGTTGCGTGCAGCAATGGTGATTTCCTTCACCAGTTTGCCGAAGATCTTCCCTTTGGCGTTGGCTGCCGCTTCTTTGTGTTTAACCTTCCACTGTGCGCCCATTACTCACTCTCTTGATCTGTGGCGCCGAGACATCTATTGGCCGACGCGTGGCGGCAAGTTTATACGGCCTATAGTCGGCAATCACCCAAAAAAACAGCCGGCGGAATCGACATCTTCACCAAAGCATGTAGGGGGATTCTGAAAAGCGCCTTTGACATGACCATTCAGCCTGACGGTTTCGTACCCTTGAAACCCCGTATCGCCTGACAGGGCCTGCTCGAATGCTCAATGACAAGGAAAGTCCGTTCACCCTTACTCTGACCGACAGCGAATTGCGCCTGCCGGTCGTGCGTTTTCGCGGCGAGGAAGCGTTGAACCAGCCCTACCGTTTCGACATCGAACTGCTCGGCCTCGCCCCGGCCATCGCCCCTGGCTCCTTTTTGCACAGGCCGGCCTTTCTGCGGCTGAGTGAACAGCACGGTTTCCACGGCGTCATTTCCAGCGCCAGCTGCGAACATCGCGGCACGCACCGGGTAGGCTATCGACTGACCCTGGTGCCGCATCTGCAACAACTGGCGAAAACGCATAAACGACGCGTGATTACCCATCTGAGTGTGCCGCAGATCATCCAGCAACTGCTCGAAGAACATGCCCTGCCAGCGCATGGCTACCGTATTGAAATGACCGTGGGCCATTACCCGGCGCGGGCGTTTTGCATTCAGTACGAAGAAAGCGACCTGGCACTGGTGCAGCGGCTATGCGAAGAAGAAGGCATCCACTATCACTTCGAACATGGGCCGGACGGACACGTCGTAGTGTTCGCCGACGACAGCCTGAGCCTGCCCCAGGAACCGATCGAAATTCCCTTCAATGTCGATGAGCAACCACCATCGCCGTGCGTCAGCGCGCTCTATCAACAGCATCGCGCGGCGCCGGTGCCAATGCTGCACGCAGTGCGCAATCGCGGTCAGCCAACCGGCAATGCCGAAGCAGCCAACGAAGTCTCGACCGAGTTGCCGATGCCCGCGCGATCGCTGGAACGTCTGCACGCCGAACAGCGCAGCCGGCGTCATCTGCAACGCCAACGCTGCCAGTTGCGCTCCATTCACGGGCGCAGCGATTGCAGCGAGGTGCTCAGTGGCCGATTGCTGTTGGTGACCGAGCACCCGATCCATTATTTCAACGAACAATGGCTGATCAGCGCCGTGCGCCACCACGGGCAGCACCCTTCGATTCTTGACCCGGCCGCAACTGTTCATCGCTATCACAACGATTTCACTGCACAGCCCTGGTCGAGCGACTTTCGCCCAGCACTCAAACAGCCGCGTCCGAATGTGGCCGGTTACCACCTGGCGCGGGTAGCGGGTGCGCCGGGGCAGCCAGCGCAAGTAGATGAAAACGGCTGCCTCGCCGTGATCTTGTGGCCCACTGAAAATCAGTACGGCAACGACAGTGACGCTCTCTGGCTGCCAATCGCCATGAACCGGCTCAGCGGCCCCGTCTCCGTCGATCAATTACCGCGCGCTGGCAGTGAAGTGTGGGTGAGTTTCCTCGACAGCGATCCGGACCGACCGATCCTGTGCCTCAGCCACGCACGCCAGCCGCCGGAGCGCGAATCAGAACCCGCCCGCGACAGCCTGTTGCTCGACTGGCTGAGCCACCGCGCCGAACATTGATCGGCGCCTCAGCCTTTGTCCGCCTTGCCCGCCGCCGCCGCGAACTTGGCCAGGCGCACGTCCAGATGCCGAGGCCGGCGCCCGTGATCTTCGGCGCGCTCCTTGCGGCGGATGGCGTTGCGCACCATCAACGAGCCGAGGTAGCGAATCGGTTCCGGCGGGAAATAACCCAGCGGCCCGTTGACCAGCGGCGAACGGGTCCACGGGTTATCCAGGCCTTGCACCAGCGCGGCGAGAATCTGCCCGCCCATGTGACAAGGGCCGACGCCGCTGCCGGAATAACCGAAGCCGTAAAACACATTGCCCGCCCCGCTCATCCGGCCGAAAAAAGGTAAACCGGTCACCGAACGATCCGACGGGCCGTTCCACGTCGCGTCGATTTTGACCTCGGCAAACGCCGGGAAGAAATCGGCGAGACTGCGCTTGAGCAATCCGGCATATGGCGACGGCTGATCGAACACCGGCAGCATCCGCCCGCCATAGGCGAAGGTGTTGCCGCCCTTGCCGAGCATGATCCGGCCGTCCGGGGTGTTGTGGTAGTAGTGCACGAAGATCCGCGAATCGAGGACGGTGACGCCGCTGGTCAAACCGATTTGCTGCAGCAGGTCCGGGCGCGGCTCGGTGATCAGCATGTCACTGGAAACAATCGCCACACTGCGTTCGAACTGAGGAAACGCGCGGGCCATCCACGCGTTCATCGCAAGTACCACTCGGTCGGCGATGACCTTGCCGCTCGGTGTGTGAATGCGTGCCGGGCGGCCCTCTTCCAGCCCGGTCATCGCCGTGCCTTCATGGATTTTCACGCCCAATTGCAGCGCCACCCGGCGCAGACCGCGCACCAGTTTGCCCGGTTGCACGCTGGCAGCCGCCGGGGAAAACCAGCCCTCCAGGTGTTTTGCTGAGCCAGCCATGCGCTGCACATCGGCGAGCGGTCGCTGGCTGAACGAGTTGATGCCGTTACGCTCCAGCGCCGCGATCACCGCGTCAGTTGCGCCGACCTGAGCGCGATTGGTCGCGGTGTACAGCGTGCCGTCGAGGCGGTAATCGGCATCGACGCCATAATGCTCGCAGAACTCGCCGATCGCATGGATGCTGCGCTCGGATTCCTTGACCAGACGCACCGCCTCGTCGACGCCGAACAAGCGTTCCAGGGTGAAATATTTTGCCGACCATGACAATGCACAGCCGCCGTTGCGGCCACTGGCACCGGCACCGCAGATGTCCGCCTCGATCAGCAGCACCTCCAGCTCGGGGTTTTGCTGCTTGAGCATGATCGCCGTCCACAGTCCGGTGTAGCCGCCGCCAACAATGCACACATCCGTGCGCACCTCGCCTTGCAGCGGTGGACACTGTTCGGATAGGTCGGCCTGCAAGGCCTGCTCGAGCCAGAACGGTCGCATGGGAAATCTCCAGTCAGAAAGCCACGACGCAACCTGCCGCGCACCGCGCAGCAGGCCACGGGGCGAGGGGTTTCAGGAACGCAACGGTTTGACGCTCAGCGCGCAGTTGGGGATCGCCGCACGCGGCTCCATCACGCCGACCGGCCGACTGTTCCAGTGCGGAATCAGCACCAGCGCCGAGAACAGCGCGCATCCGGCGAAGACGATGAACACCGTCACCGAGTCGAAGTAGCCCGGGAGCAAACCGCCGAGCACCGCGCCAACCGAGCCGCAGCCGTTGACGAAACCGGCGGCAGTGGCGCCGGCCTTGGCCTTGCCGAAATCGATGGCGGCCGCACCGCTGATCATCGAGTCCGGGCCGTACAACGTCAGGCCCATGACGAACAGCAGCGCGACGACCAACAACACGCTGCCGGTGTTCAGCACAGCCATGAACAACGCCAACGTCACGGTCAGCGCCAACAGGCTCAGCACGCAGGCCGGCATGCGTCGGGCGCCGAAGAGTTTGTCCGAGGCCAGGCCGATCATGATCGGCCCGAGCAATCCGGCCAGTTCAAACGCGGTGGGAATGATCGCCGCGCCGACCTTGCCGACACTGGGCATCTGTTCGAAAACAATCACCGGCCCCCACAACAGGATCGCGTAGCGCGCCGGTTTCAGCAGGAAATACGCCAGGCCCAGCACCAGCACCGTACGGTTGCGCAGGATCTCCTTCAGTGGCTCCCACACGCTGAGTTTGCTGTTGGCTTCGGTTTCTTCGACGGTCAGTTCCGGCTCGGGCTCCACCGCCGGCAAGCCGACGTCTTCCGGTGTGTTGCGCTGGAAGATAAAGAACAGCACGGCGACCACCGCGACCACCGCCGCGCTGGAAATGAACGCCGCGTGCCAGGTGCCGACCAGCGTATAGGCCCACCAGCCGGCGAACGGCGAGGCGACCAGACCACCAAACGCGTAGCAGGAACTCCACAAGCCGAGCACCCGCCCGCGCTGCGCTGCGGGGAAAAAACTGCCGAGGTTTTTACACAGCCCCGACCAGCCAGTGGACTGCGCCAAACCTTGAATCAACATGCACGTGGCGAAAATCGGCAAGGTAGCGAAACTGCCCATCACCAGCGCCGCAGCGGCGGATATCAGCAAACCGCCAAGCACCACGACTCGCGGACCGAAGCGATCGGCGAGCATCCCCCAGGTGAACTGACCGAGGGCATACGCCGCCAGATAGATCGCGTCGAGGTTGGCCATGGCCATTTTGTCGAGGGTGAAATCAGGGTCTTCGGCGATGCCCAGTTTGGCTACCGAAAAGGCTTTGCGGGTGAAGTAAAACGCGGCGTACGCGAGCCAGGTAATGGCGAAGATCTGCACGCGCCAACGCGCCAGGGTGCCGATGTGCTTGTTCATGGTGGTTCTGACCTCAGGGTGTGAGTGTGCCGGCAGAATCGTTAAGAAAAACGCCTGTGTTTTTTATTGTTGAGCACTGCGATACCGCCCCTTCCCTTCGGCGATAACGGTCAGATGAGTCTGCTGTTGCACGCACAGGCTCATGGGCCGGCGCCGCTGCTCGACCGAGCAGTCAGCGATGGCGTGAGCCGATCAAAGCAATTACTGTTTAATAAATAAAATCGATTTATCGTATTTCACACATAAGCTGAGCTTGTTACTGGAGCCACCATGTCCGTCTCTCACGCCCAACTCAAAGCGTTTCACGCTGTGGCCGTCCATGGCAGCTTCACCCGCGCCGCCGAGCGGCTTTATCTGACGCAACCGGCGATTTCCGACCAAGTACGCAAACTCGAAGAACGCTTCGGTGTATTGCTGTTTCACCGCAATAAACGTTCCGTACGCCTGACCGACCTGGGCGAGCGTCTGCTGTCGATCACTCAGCGCCTGTTCGTGATCGAAGCCGAAGCGCAGGAATTGCTGCAGGAATCCCAGGCCCTGCAGACCGGCAGCCTGATTCTCGCGGTGGACGCGCCGATCCACGTGTTGCCGCAGATCGCACGGTTCTGCGAGCGCTATCCAGGCATCAGCGTGAAAATCGAGACCGGCAACACCGATGAATCGCTATTTCGCCTGTTCAACTATCAGGCCGATCTGGCGTTGCTTGGTCGCGATGTCACTGATGAACGCTTGCTGTGCGTGCCGTTGCGCAACGATCCGATGGTGGCGTTCGTTTCGCGCAATCATCCGTGGGCCGAGCGCGAATCGATCTGTCTGGCCGATCTGGATGACACGCCACTGGTGCTGCGTGAGATCGGTTCAGTGACCCGGCAGACGCTGGAAGAGGAAATGTCCCGAGCGGGCTTGCGCATTCGTCCGGCGATTCAGGTTGAAGGTCGGGAAGCGGCGCGCGAGGCCGTGGTGGTGGGGATTGGCGTTGGCGTGGTTTCAGCGGCTGAGTTCGGCGCTGACTCACGGGTCTGCGCGTTGCCGATCACCGACTGCCAGAGGCGCCTGACCGAGACCCTGGTGTGCTTGCGCGAACAGAGTTCGCGGCGAGTAGTGGCGACGTTTCTTGATATGGTTCGCGAGAGCCTTGTGTAAACAGTATTGGCCCCTTCGCGAGTAGGCTCGCTCCCACATGGGACCGCGCTCTGTAGTGCAAGAGGGAGCCTGCTCGCGAAGGAGTCGCCTCGGTGTTCAGACAGGAGCCAGATCAAAAAACGCCTGAATCAAGCGCAACTCGCGCCGGCGCTCCATGCAGCCAATCATGTGCCGGTTCACCAGCCCTTCCCCGGCAATCGGGATCGCCACCACGCGCGGGTCATGACTGACCTCCACCGATGACACCACACCGACACCCAACTCGGCCGCAACCGCTTCGGTCACCGCCTCGCGACTGTCCAGCTCCAGCAACACGCGCGGCTGAATCGAGGCCTGCGCACACGCTTGATCAAAAGTGCGCCGGGTAATCGAACTCGGCTCGCGCAGAACCATGATCACTTGATCCAGCTCCTTGAGTTTTACTTCGCCTGAGCGATCCGCCCAGCGATGCCCCGCCGGCACCAGCGCGCAGATCCGCGATTCGCTCAGCGCTTGCAGATGCAGGCCCTTGCGCGGCTCGACCTCGGTCAGCACCGCCACATCGGCGTGTTCCGACAACAGCGCCGCCAGGGTTTCCTGGGCATTGCCCAGACGCAGGTTCACCGTGATGCCCGGATAGCGCGCACGCAGGCTCGCCAGCATCGGCATGACCATGTGTGGCCCATCCGCCGCCACCTCCAGACGCCCGGTCAACAACTGTCGATTGGCCTCGAGCAGCGTCTGCGCCTCTTCCGCTAGGCCGAACATGGCGCGAGTGATCGCCGCCAGTTTGGTGCCTTCCTCGGTCAGCTCCACCCGTCGCGCGGTGCGCCGCAGCAAGGTGATCTGGTAGTGCTCCTCCAGCGCCTTGATGTGTCCGGTGACCGCCGGCTGGCTGATGAACAACCGTGCAGCCGCGCGGGTGAAGCTGCCTTCGCGGGCCACGGCGTCGAAGGCGCGCAGCTGAAACAGGTTCATGAATAACCCTCACTGATGACTGGCATAACAACAAACAATTTGATTGATGTAGCGGCGAATTGCAACGTAGGCCCCGTAGCTTCATCCCACAGCGTTTTCGCGAGGACACACGAATGAGTACCGCCGCACCGATTCTGCTCACTCCCGGCCCGTTGACCACTTCGGCCCGCACCCGTCAGGCCATGATGGTCGACTGGGGTTCGTGGGATGACCGCTTCAACCAGCTGACCGCCAGCCTGTGCGAGCAATTGCTGGCCATCCTTAACGGCGCCGCCAGCCACCATTGCGTACCGTTACAGGGCAGCGGCACGTTCGCTGTCGAAGCGGCCATCGGCACGTTGGTACCCCGTGATGGCAAAATTCTCGTGCTGATCAACGGCGCTTACGGCAAACGGCTGGCGAAGATCTGCGAAGTGCTTGGGCGCTCGTTCAGCACCTTCGAAACCGCCGAAGACGAACCGACCACCGCCGCTGACGTCGACCGTTTGCTGCGCGCCGACGCAGACATCACCCACGTGGCGCTGATCCACTGCGAAACCAGCACCGGCATTCTCAATCCGCTGGCGGAAATCGCCGAGGTCGTGGCGCAACACGGCAAACGTCTGATCATCGACGCCATGAGCTCTTTCGGCGCATTGCCGGTAGACGCGCAAAAAGTGCCGTTCGACGCGCTGATCGCCGCCTCCGGTAAATGCCTGGAAGGTGTACCGGGGATGGGTTTTGTCTTCGCCCGCAAAGAATCTCTGGCCGCCGCTGCCGGTAACTCGCACTCGCTGGCGATGGACCTGTACGACCAGCACGCCTACATGATGAAAACCGGGCAATGGCGCTTCACCCCGCCCACGCATGTGGTCGCGGCGCTGCACGAAGCATTACTGCAATACAGCGAAGAAGGCGGTCTGCCGGCGCGGCATGCGCGGTATGCGGCGAACTGTCAGGCACTGATGGAAGAGATGAACAAGCTCGGCTTGCGCAGCTTCCTGCCGGCGGCGATTCAGGCGCCGATCATCGCCACTTTCCATGCCCCGCAGGATCCGCGTTACCAGTTCAAGGACTTCTATGAGCGGGTCAAGGCCAAGGGTTACATCCTCTACCCCGGCAAACTGACCCAGGTCGAAACCTTCCGCGTCGGCTGCATCGGCCACGTAACCCCGGACGAAATGCGCCAGGCCGTGGCAGCAGTGGGTGAAGTGCTGCGCGAAATGGAAGTGCTCGACATTTAAGCCCCACCACAAATCTCCTGTGGGAGCGAGCCCGCTCGCGAAAGCGTCGTCCCAGGCGACACATAGGCTGATGTCAGACCGCTTTCGCGAGCAGGCTCGCTCCCACATTTTGATCTCATTTTCAAATCAGGAATTGATTGCCATGAACTACACCAATCCAGACAAGCTGCAAGCCGCGATCCTCGACTGGGCCGGCACCGTGGTCGATTTCGGCTCGTTTGCGCCGACGCAGATTTTTGTCGAGGCCTTCGCCGAATTCGACGTGCAGGTATCGATCGAAGAAGCCCGTGGGCCGATGGGCATGGGCAAGTGGGACCACATCCGCACCCTCTGTGATCAACCGCAGGTTGCCGATCGTTATCGCAATGTGTTCGGCCGGACGCCGACCGACGATGACGTCACCGCTATCTACAACCGCTTCATGCCGTTGCAGATCGAGAAAATCGCCGAACACTCGGCACTGATTCCCGGCGCGCTGGACGCCATCGCCCAACTGCGCGCGCAAGGCATCAAGATCGGTTCCTGCTCCGGCTATCCGAAAGCGGTCATGGACAAAGTCGTCGAACTGGCCGCCAGCAACGGCTACGTCGCCGATCACGTAGTCGCCACCGATGAAGTGCCAAACGGTCGCCCATGGCCGGCACAAGCGTTGGCCAACGTGATCGCCCTGGGCATCGACGATGTTGCAGCGTGCGTGAAAATCGACGACACCGTGCCGGGCATTTTGGAAGGTCGCCGTGCCGGCATGTGGACGGTTGCGCTGATTTGCTCGGGCAACGCTCTGGGTCTGGACTATGAAGGTTTCCGCGCACTCGGCAGCGATGAACTGGCCACTGAACGCAAGCGCATCCATGCGCTGTTTGAAAGTTCGCGCCCGCATTACATGATCGACACCATCAGTGATTTGCCAGAAGTGATCGCTGACATTAACAAGCGTCTGGCCAACGGTGAAATGCCGCAAAACGCCTGAGCCTCATTAAAAAACACCGCTGTTCGATAGTTATCAGCGGTGTTTTTTTGCTTTTGCTTATCAGAAGTACTAATCACGGCATTGAAACTTACTCGCTGACAATATTACCTTGCGCATCATAAGCCAGACCATCCGGATATTTGGTGCTGCCATCTGGTAATTGCTCGGTACCGTCTTCCCAGACAATGCGTCCATCGGGATATTGAATGATATTGTCCGGCCAGACAATCAGCCCGTTTGGATGTTCCACCCTGCCATCGTCATGCTGAATAATTCCGTCAGGACGCTTGATCGAGGTTTTATCCGCATCAATCAGACTACCGTCGGGCAATGTAGTCGAACCGTCGGCATTGGCTGTCGCTCCAGCAGCCTGGATCAATGCGATCAACGCCACTGGATCGATATTGAAGTTGATCGTCGGCCATGGCATTGGCGGCCGCTTGGATTCGATTGGCGAGGTCGATTTGACCGGGTCGGTCGGCGTCACTGGTTTGGGCGGCACGGCCGGTTTGGTCGGGGCCACTGGCCTCGGCGGCACGACCGGTTTGGCTGGGGCCACTGGCCTCGGCGGCACGACCGGTTTGGCTGGGGCCACTGGCTTCGGCGGCACGGCCGGTTTGGCTGGGGCCACTGGCTTCGGCGGCACGGCCGGTTTGGTCGGGGCAACTGGCCTCGGCGGCACAGCCGGTTTGGTCGGGGCTACTGGCCTTGGTGGCACGACCGGTTTGGCGGGAATTACTGGCTTTGTTGTGGTGATAGACGGACGAGGCTTCGGGCTCGGAGGTTTCATATTCATACTCAAATAAAAATATACGTTTAATCTTTAACAACCAATTAAAGACCCGACCAGACAATAAGCACCCAATACAAACTATTCAAACCAAAACAGAACACAAGATATAAACAACATAAAGTTACGCAAAACTTAACAACACCCAATACTGACTTCCAAACGGCAATCAAATCAAAACCAGACAGAGCGCACTTCCCCCCGTTGCAAAAAACATCACACACTCCGGGCAAAAACATCCCGGCAGGTTTACAGTGAAACCAGTGCCGTGACGACGGCTGATCGCATTCAGATCCCGAGGAAAATCTTATGCCGTGGACAAGCTCAGAATCGCGTTACAGCACTGTTTCGGTTCTGCTGCACTGGCTGATGCTGGTGCTGTTGGCGCTGGTTTACGCCAGCATGGAACTGCGTGGTTTCTTTCCCAAGGGCAGCGGCGGTCGCACGCTGATTCGCGAAATGCACTATCTGCTGGGCCTGACCGTATTTGTATTGGTTTGGTTTCGCCTGCTCGCGCGCAGCCTCGGCCCTGCGCCGAAAATCTTCCCCGCGTCGCCCGCCTGGCAAACCGTGGTAGCGCGCTTGATGCACTGGGCGTTGTACGTGTTCATGATCAGCATGCCGATATTGGGCTGGCTGATCACCAGTGCCGAGGGCCATCAGGTCATGTTCTACGGTTTCGATTTGCCGCTATTGGTCGGTGAAGACAAGGCGTTCGCCAAGCAAGTCGAAGGCTGGCATGTGCTGATCGCCACGATCGGCTATTGGCTAATCGGTCTGCACGCGCTGGCGGGTATTTATCATCATTACGTGGTGCGCGATAACACCCTGCTGCGAATGATGCCCAAGCGCGGCTGAGCTTCGTGGCGAGGCAGCTTGCTCCCGCTGGGCTGTGCAGCAGCTCCAGAACCTGAGCGTGCTGTAAGCCAGAATAATCGCGCGGTGAGGGCTGACGACGGCTGCGCCGCCGATCTTCAGCAAGCTTCCTCGCCACAAGACTTCAGTGACCCGCAGGATGCATGTCGAAAACTCTGCGTCCTTGCAGGCCGCCGGTATGCACAACGACGAGCCGCGTACCTCTGGCGAATTCGCCCGCTTCAACATGCTGCTTGAGCGCCAGCAAGGCTTTGCCGGTGTACAGCGGTTCCAATGGGATGCCGCTGGTTCGCTCGGTCTGTTCGATGAAGGTCAGCAACGTCTGGTCAACCTTGGCGAAGCCACCCCGGCTGGCGTCGATCAACTGATAGCTCGCCACGGGCCCGATGGCTTGCGCCAGAATCGACTCGACGTTCGGCGCTACGCCGTGATCATCCGGCACTGCCAGTGCGCCATACAGTGAGCGCTTGCCACTATCCGCCAGCGCCAGACCGGCCAGGGTCGTGCCGGTGCCGCAGGCCAGCCACCAGGCGTCGAATTCATCCCAGCCCAAGTTCACCAATTGCTCATCGACTTGCTGTGTGATTGCTACGCAACCCAGTGCACCGGCGAGTCCACCACCGCCCTCGGGCACCGCATGCAACGTCGGATATTGCGCCAGCCACGGCGTCCAGAATCCCGTTTCGTGCCGCGCGCGATAGCCGGCATAACCCAGCCAGTGCAACTGCATGCCGAACGCGTGCAAATCCTGCACCGTCGGCGTGTCCTGCGGATGCCCGCGTAACAGCCCCACGGTTCTGAACCCCAGCCGCTTGCCCGCCGCCGCCAGCGCATGCAGATGATTGGAATGCGCACCACCGAGACTGATAAGGCCCTCGGCGCCGGCGCGCTCAGCGGTGTTGAGATGTTCGACGAGTTTGAACCACTTGTTGCCGCTGATCAGCGAATCGATCTGGTCGAGGCGCAGGATCGCCACTTCAATGCCGGCGGTTGCCAGCCAGTCAAGACGGAGCGGTTCGAGAGGGGCTCGGGGTAGCCAGTCGGGGGGAGGCAAAAGCATGGGCGCTGTGCAATCTGGAAAAGACCCCATACTAGTAGGAGCTGCCGCAGGCTGCGATCTTTTGATCTTGCTGTTGAAATCAGGATCAACAGATCGCAGCCTGCGCCAGCGCCTACAGAATGTGTTTACAACTCGGCCGCGAGGCGCGAACCCTGATTGATCGCGCGCTTGGCATCGAGCTCCGCAGCGACATCCGCGCCGCCGATCAAGTGCACGTTCTGCCCGGCTTCGACCAAGCCATCGTGCAACTCACGCAGCGGATCCTGCCCGGCGCAAATCACGATGTTGTCCACCGCCAGCAGTTGCGGCTCGCCGGCTTCGCCGATGCGAATGTGCAAGCCCTGGTCATCGATGCTCAGGTATTCGACGCTGTTGAGCATCTGCACCTGTTTGTTCTTCAGACCGGTGCGGTGAATCCAGCCGGTGGTTTTGCCAAGGCCGTCGCCGACCTTGGTTTTCTTGCGCTGCAACAGGAACACCTCACGGGCCGGCGCATGCGGTGCGGCTTTGATTCCCGCCACCCCACCCCGCGCTTCAAGCTGCGTGTCGATGCCCCACTCTTTCCAGAACGCCGCGCGATCCAGACTGGTGGCCACGCCTTGATGGACGAGGAATTCCGACACGTCAAAACCGATACCACCCGCACCGATCACCGCGACACGCTTGCCAACCGGCTTGCGCTCGAGGATCACGTCCAGATAACTCAGCACCTTGGCATTCTCGACGCCGGGAATCGCCGGCACGCGCGGGGCGATACCGGTGGCGAGAATGATCTCGTCGTAACCGCCTTCAACCAGTTTCGCCACGTCGACACGGGTGTTCAGGCACACCTCGACATTCGTCGTTTGCAGCTTGCGGTTGAAGTAGCGCAGGGTTTCGAAAAACTCTTCCTTGCCCGGTACGCGCTTGGCGATATTGAACTGGCCACCGATCTCGCTGGCGGAATCGAACAGCGTCACCTGATGACCGCGCTCGGCGGCGACGGTGGCGGCGGACAAGCCGGCGGGACCGGCACCGACCACGGCGATTTTCTTGATCTGCTGCACTGGCAGGTAATTGAGTTCGGTCTCGTGGCAGGCGCGCGGGTTGACCAGGCAACTGGTGAGCTTGCCGCCAAAGGTGTGGTCGAGGCAGGCCTGGTTGCAGCCGATGCAGGTGTTGATTTCGTCGGCGCGGCCTGCGGCGGCCTTGTTGACGAAGTCTGGGTCGGCGAGGAATGGTCGGGCCATGGAGACCATGTCGGCATCGCCTTCGGCAAGAATCTGCTCGGCAATTTCCGGGGTATTGATGCGGTTGGTGGTGATCAGCGGAATACTCACCGAGCCGCGCAACTTGGCCGTGACCTTGCTGAACGCTGCACGCGGAACTTTGGTGGCGATGGTCGGGATCCGCGCTTCGTGCCAGCCGATACCGGTGTTGATGATGGTCGCGCCAGCCTGTTCGATGGCCTTGGCCAGCGTGACGATTTCGTCCCAAGTGCTGCCGCCTTCGACCAGATCGAGCATCGACAGGCGGAAGATGATAATGAAATTCGGCCCGACCGCTTCGCGCACGCGGCGGACAATTTCCACCGGCAGGCGCATGCGGTTTTCGTAACTGCCGCCCCAGCGGTCGGTACGGTGGTTGGTGTGGGCGGCGAGGAACTGGTTAATGAAATAACCTTCCGACCCCATGATCTCCACGCCGTCGTATTCGGCGGTTTGCGCCAATACCGAGCAGGTGACGAAATCGCTGATCTGCTTTTCGATGCCCTCTTCGTCCAGCTCTTTGGGCTTGAACGGGTTGATCGGCGCCTGAATCGCACTCGGCGCTACCTGTTTCGGGCTGTAGGCATAACGGCCGGCGTGGAGGATCTGCATGCAGATCTTGCCGCCCGCCTCGTGCACCGCGCGAGTGACGATGCGGTGCTTGAGCGCCTCTTCTTCAGTGGTGAGCTTGGCCGCACCGGAATACACGCCGCCTTCGTCATTCGGGCCGATACCGCCGGTGACCATCAGCCCGACACCGCCACGGGCGCGTTCGGCGAAGTACGCCGCCATGCGCTCGAAGCCACCCGGCTTTTCTTCCAGGCCGGTGTGCATCGAGCCCATCAGGGTGCGGTTGCGCAGCGTGGTGAATCCCAGGTCCAGCGGGGCCAGCAGGTGCGGGTATTGGGCGGTGGTCATCAGTAACTCCACAACGAGCGATCACGGAAAGTTGCGGGAGCTCTGCGTCCCCCGTCAGTCATGTTCGACAGACTAAGAGTCGCACCGCTGTCACTCAATGACCGTAACTGACAAGTTATTGATCCAAATGCGCAGCGCCCCTTGGCAATCAGGGCCATGGGCCCTACCCTAGGCGCCACACTCTGTACCCGGCTGTTGTTGGTTTTCATGCGCAAACTTCTGTATCTGTTTTTCTCCATGGCCCTTGTTGCCGCCCTGACCACCTACGCCATGTGGGCGGCAGACCGGCCGGCGGGGCATTACCTGTCCGACCTGCGCATCAAGCTCGCCGTTGATCAGGGCACGCCCGCCGACCGTGGCAACCTGCTCGGCATCCAGCCCGAACTGTTCCCCACCGATTATCAAAGCTCCGCACGCCTGCATCGCAAACTCGCGGCGTACCTGCAGCAGGCTCGCGATCAAGGCTTGCTGAATGAAAAAACCGTGGTGGTATTGCCCGAGCACGTCGGTACTTGGCTGATGATCAGCGGCGAGAAAGACGAGCTCTATCAGGCACCGACGCTGGCTGAGGCGATGAACTGGCTGGCGGCGAGCAATCCGCTGCTGTTCGCCCGCGCGTGGTTGCGAGCCAAGGGCGAGCAACGGCTGGACGATGCTTATCTGCGGATGAAAGCGAAGGCCATGGCCAAGGATTACCAGGCGCTGTTCGGCGGTCTGGCCAAGGAGTTCCAGGTCACACTGGTCGCCGGCTCGATCGTACTGCCGGAGCCAAGCATCCGCGACGGCCGGCTCAAGCCTGGCAGCGGCGCGCTGTTCAACAGCAGCGTGGTGTTTGGTCGCGACGGCGTACCGTTGGGCCAGCCGCAACGGCAGATGCATCCGATCTTTGATCAGCAAGGCGTTATTCAGGCCGAAGATAAACACGCCATCCAGGTCGTCGACACACCGGCCGGTCGCTTGGGCATCCTGATCGGCAGCGACAGCTGGTACCCCGGCAACTACCGCACCCTCGATGAACAAGGCGCGCAACTGGTGGCCGTGCCGGCGCAGGTTATTGGCCAAGGCGCTTGGGACAAGCCATGGCGCGGCTACAAGGGTTCGAGCACGCCGGGCTCGGTCAGCCTCAAGCCCGGCGACCTCAGCGAAGGACAGGCCTGGCATCGACTGACCCTCACTGCGCAACCGCCAAGCAGCCACGCGCTCGCCGGTGTCAGTGTGTTCATGCGCGGGCAATTCTGGGACAAGCCGAGTACCGGCAGAAGCTTCCTCAGCAGCAATGGCCAGCAGTTCGCCGATGGCGAGGCCCGTGGTGCGCGTTTGCTGAACGTTTGGCTGTAAACCATGAAGCCGCAGCCGATGCGCCTCGGAGATCTGTCGGTGGGTTTCGTCCACAGTCTGGCCGATGCCGTGCGCAGCCACGACGCCGATCCGCTGCCTCTGCTTGAGCAATACGGCCTCGATGCCGAGCGGCTGGCCGAGGCCGGGGCGCGCTTGTCGATCCCGCGTTACATGCGCCTGGGCCACGCGGCGATTCAACTGACCGGCGATCCGGCCCTTGGCCTGCGCATGGGCCGAATGATCCGCTTGAATCAGGCTGGGCTGGCCGGTATCACCGCCGCGCAAGCACCCACTGTGCGCGAAGCGGCCCGTTGCCTGACACGCTTCGAGCCCCTTTACGGCTCGAACTATCGCGGACAATCCAGTTTCCATGAAGACGTCAGCGGCGCCTGGCTGCGCTTCTACTCGATCAGCCCGTACAACGCCTATAACCGCTTCGTGGTCGACTCGATCCTCGCCGGCTGGCTGCACCAATTGTCGGGCCTGTGCGGCGCAACGCTGCGCGCCGAGCGGATCGAGATCGAGTTCGAGGCGCCGGACTACCGCGAGGCTTACACGGTGCTCGGCGATTGCCCGATCCAGTTCAGCGCCGAACACAACCAACTGCGCCTGAGCCTGAGCAGTCTCGCCCTGCGCAACCCTGAACATTGTCCGGGCACCTGGCGGCATCTGCTGCAACTGTGCGAGCGGGAGCTGGAACAAATGACCCGCACCCGTAGCCTGCGCGAGCGCATCACCCAATTGCTCGGCCCGTTGCTCAATGGCGGCCGCGAGCCGGATCTTGAAGAAGTCGCGGCACGCCTGAAACTGCCGACATGGACCTTACGGCGCAAACTCGCCGAGGAAGGCACGCAGTTTCGCGCAATCCTCAATGACACACGCCGGGACCTTGCGATGACCTACATCCGCGACACCGAACTGGCATTCGGCGAAATCGCCTACCTGCTGGGCTTCGCCTCAGCCGAAGCGTTCCAGCGTGCATTCAAACGCTGGAGCGGGCAGACGCCGGGCGAGTCTCGACGAAATTATCGCTCGGGAGCTTGAAACTCAGAGTTCCGTGGCGTCGTCGGCCGGCTCTGGTTGATCAAGCTCAAAAGCCTGGTATTCGAGCAGTTCTTCCTGATACTCATCCATCGTATAAATCCCCCAAACTGCTCGCTATGAAAATGGCTTGGTCAATCGACCTTTACCCCGAGCATAAAGTGCCCGTGTGAAGGAAAAGTGAAGCGCGGCCTTCATCAATAAAACGTAGCAGGTGGTTGGGGATTTATCGCGGCGATGATGTCGCAGGTATGTAACCAGATCTTAAGCCAACCCGAAAACCACTGTGGGAGCGAGCCTGCTCGCAAAAGCGGTGTGACAGTCTGATCATCTGTCGACTGACACTACGCCTTCGCGAGCAGGCTCGCTCCCACAGGGTTTCGCTGAGTTTTTTATTGGCCCGACGCAGGCATCGCCGGAATCGGCTCGGACGGTGGCGGAATATCCGGGTTGGTCGGTGGCGTGATGGTTTCGCTGGCCGGCGCTGGCTCTTCAACAGGCGCAGGCGTGATCGGCGTCGACTCCGCTGGCGGCGCCACCGGTTCGGAACTCACGGGCGCGGTTTCAGCCGGGGCCGGTGCAGGTTCCGCAGCCGGCGCGGGGGCCGGTTCTGCTACCGGTGTCGGCACCAGTGGCGCAGCAGCCGGAGCAGGCGTCACCTTCGGCTCAGGCATACCGAGGTCGGTTTTCGGTTTTTCTTCGATGTGTGCAGCCTTCTTCGCATCGGCGGGCAGGAACTGCTCCACCAGCGTGAAGAACCGCTCGTAGAACTTCTGCGCTGTAACCGTCTCACTGGCGACCTTGACCATCGAGTCGTCCGAAGAGCCGATCGGCATCGACACCGAACCCAGCACGCCAACCCCGAGACTGGCCGAGTTGTTGGTCTTCTTCAGCGCATAACGGTCCTGTAGGGCGTTGGCGAACACCGTCGCGTGATGCCCGGCGCTGCCATCTTCGGCGCAGACCACGTTGAAGCTGATCTCGAGGTGGGTCTCGCCAGTCTGCTGGAAGCTCTTGTGACCGCTGACCAGTTTCGGATCACTGCTGGTAATGATGTAGCCCTGACTGAGCAACGCGCGCCGGGCCGCTTCGCAGCTGGCGGTATCGGTCACCGGGTAATTGCGCGAAAAGGTGCCGGAGTCATCGAAGTTCTCATGCTCATAGATCGGCTTGTCCTTCGAACACCCGGCCACCGCAGTCAACAAAAGCGCCAGCCCGACAACACGCATGGGAGTGGAAATCAACATTGAACATCCTGAGGGAAAACAGTCCGGGGCGTATTGTGCAACAGATCGCAGCCCCATGGCGCATGGAATAGTGTCAAGAATCGGTTACAACTTTACCGGTCATGACCGCCAGCAAAAAGCCGCGTGGACAAATGGTCGATCAATGCGCGCAATTTCGCTGTCGCTTGTTGACTCGACGGCCACAACACCCTAGCCGCCCGACGTGTTCTAAACGCCAAGGGACGGTGTACATCCAAGAATCAGGTCGGCTGTCAGGCCGCTTTCGCGAGCAGGCTCGCTCCCACAGAAAAGCAAAGCAGCGCAGTTGCCCGCGGCGAAGCCGCCCCACTCAACAATGAGCGCAAGCTCGAGTGCTTTTGATCTTGCTTTTGATCCACCGGCGACGTCGGAAGGCTGAACGGAGGGATTGATCCGGGCGTGGGAGCGCAGCGACCGTCTGGCGCAGCCAGACATAGCGGAAGGAGGTGCAGCGAAGCAAACCGGAGCCGCTGCGCCCGGATCGATCCCGCAGCGAAGGAACCCGAGCCTGCGAGGGCCGAACGTAGGAGCAAGCCTTTTTGGGTACTTTTTCGGCGTCTGGAAAAAGTGCCTCGCCGTAAGGGCGAAACCGCCAGCCGCCGCACCCGAAGAAACGGATATTCACCCAAACCACCCAGAGCATGGCCGGCCAAAGGCCGCCACGCCCCCAAAAAAAAGCCCCGACCATCAGGCCGGGGCTCCTTCAAACATCAGTCAAAAGATCAAAACCGCTCGATCTTCGCCTCAGCTTCGAGTTGCTTGCGATACGCCGCAAAGTCCTGCTGCCCCTCACGGGAAGCGAGGAAACGACGATATTGCGCCTTCTCTTCATCCGTCGGTGCAGCCGCTTCATTGACGCCATTCAGACGCACAATCATCAGGCTGCCATCCGGCAAGGTGACGCTGGAGAACGTCGGCTTGTCCTTGGCAGCCGGCTTCGGCATACGGAACAACGCCTGCAGCACAGCCGGATCAACCCCTTCCTGACCACGGGTGGCCGCTTCGGTGATCTTCCAGTTCTGGCCATCGATGGCCTTGTCCAGCGGCGCCTTGCCGTCACGCAGATCGGCAATCAGCTTCTCGGCACGGGTCTTGGCCTCGGCACTGGCGTGCTCTTTGGTCAGCTGAGTGCGGATCGCTGCACTCACGCTTTCCAGCGGCAGTTGCGCAGGCTTCAGGTGCTCCTTGGAACGCAGCACGATCACGGTTTCCGGATCCAGCTCGATGGCGGTGCTGTTGGCACCTTCGTCAATTACTTCCGGGCTGAACGCAGCAGTGACCACGGCACGGTTGGCGGCAACACCTTCGCCACCTTCACGACCGAACGGCTTGGATGTGTGCACGGTCAGTTTCAGGTCCGCTGCCGGCTGTGCCAGGTCAGAGGCTTCAAACGCCGAGTCTTCCAGTTGCTTGGTCGCTTCCACGAAGCGTTGCTCGACCTGCGCGGCTTTCAGGTCGCGGGTCAGCTTGTCTTTCAGGCTGGCCAGAGTCGGCACTTCAGGCGCTTCCACGCCCAGCAGCTTGATCAGGTGATAACCGAAGTCGGTACGAATCGGCTCGGACACCTGGTCTTTCGACAAGGAGTACAGCGCTTTTTCGAAAGCCGGGTCGTAAACGCCAGGGCCGGCATAACCAAGGTCACCACCATTGTTGGCGGAACCCGGATCCTGCGAGACCTCCTTCGCCAGCGCTTCGAATTTCTCGCCCTTGGCCAGACGCGCCTGGACTTCTTCGATCTTCGCCTTGGCCTGCGCTTCGGTGGTCTTGTCGTTCACTTCGATAAGGATGTGCGCGGCACGACGCTGTTCCGACAGGTTGGCGATCTCTTTTTGATACGCCGCCTGCAAGTCTTCATCCTTGACCGCGACCTGATCGAAAAACGACGACTTCTTCAGCTCGACGTAATCGATGATCACCTGATCCGGCGTCATGAATTCCTTGGCGTGCTCGTCGTAGTAAGCCTTGACCTCGTCATCGGTCAGCTTGACCGCAGCCGGGTCGGCCTTGACGTTCAGAGTGGCGAAATCACGGGTCTGTTTTTCCAGACGGGCGAATGCCAGCACTTCGGCGTCGGTGACGAAACCGCTGCCGGCAACACCCGCGCGCAACTGGCCGATCAGCATTTCCTGAGCCAGCATCTGGCGGAACTGCATACGGCTATAACCCAGTTGACGAATCACCTGGTCGAAACGCTCGGAGCTGAACTTGCCGTCGACCTGGAATTCAGGCGTCTGCAGGATCACTTGATCCAGCGCGGCTTCGGAGAAAGAGAACTTCGCCTGTTCGGCACCTTGCAGCAGCAACTTGCGATCGATCAGGCCTTTGAGAGCCGATTCGCGGAGCATTTTTTCGTCGAGCAAGGAAGCATCGAAGTCCTTGCCCAGCTGTTGCATCAGCTGACGGCGTTGCATGTCAACGGCCTGGCTCAGCTCGTTCTGGCTGATTTCGTCACCGTTGACCTTGGCCGCCTCGTTCTTGTGAGTCGTGGCCTGGAAAATGGCATCGAAACCGGTCAGAGCCATCAGTGCAACGATGACTCCGATAATTGTCTTGGCAATCCAGCCTTGTGAATTGTCCCTGATATTCTGCAGCATGCGTCCCCCAGAAACGGTTGAACTTCAATTTAGGCAACCGTGGAGCGTGGGTAGAATCCGGATAGAAGAAAGGCGCATCCGAGGATGCGCCTTCTCGTAACTGGCGGAGCGGACAGGGCTCGAACCCTCGATCCCGGCGTTACAGGTGTCTGTTCCAGCCACCTGCTCTACCGCTCCGCTGCCAAGTCAGGCTTGACCCCGACCCGGATGGGTAAAAACCTGAAAACTCAGTTAACAGCTTCTTTCAGTGCTTTACCGGCTTTGAAACCTGGCTTCTTGGCAGCCGGGATTTCCAGAGTCTTGCCGGTTTGCGGGTTACGACCGGTACGCGCCGGACGGTCAGTCACGGAGAAAGTACCGAAACCAACCAGAACAACGGAGTCGCCAGCCTTCAGAGCGCCAGTGACGGATTCGATTACAGCGTCCAGCGCACGGCCAGCAGCAGCTTTCGGGATATCAGCGGATGCAGCGATAGCATCAATCAGTTCCGACTTGTTCACTCTAAGTCCCCTTATATCTATTTTGAGATGTTTCTAAGTTTTTTGGTGAAAGCAAAAACGAGTGCTGAATGGCCTACAGACACTTAAGAGCCGCTTTATAACAAGGGCTCTAAAATGCTGTCAAGGAAAGCCCCCCAGGCTAAAACGTATTAATGCGTGCTAATTCTTTCCTTGGCATCAGACTCGCGTTTTTCGTCCTTGGCAACTATCTCCGGAGCCACATCCGGCAAGGGCTCCGGCGCGTATTGCAGCGCAATTTGCAGGACCTCGTCAATCCATTTAACCGGTTTGATCTGCAGATCCTGCTTGATATTGTCAGGAATCTCCTTCAGATCGCGGACGTTTTCTTCCGGAATAATCACAATCTTGATTCCGCCGCGATGTGCCGCCAGCAGTTTTTCTTTCAAACCGCCAATTGCCAGCACTTGCCCACGCAGAGTGATCTCACCGGTCATGGCGACATCCGCGCGCACCGGAATGCCGGTCAACGCCGAGACCAGCGCCGTGCACATGCCTACGCCAGCGCTAGGGCCGTCTTTCGGGGTCGCCCCTTCCGGCATGTGAATGTGGGTGTCGCGCTTCTCGTGGAAGTCCAGCGGAATGCCCAGACTCTTGGCGCGGCTGCGCACCACGGTTTGTGCGGCAGTGATCGATTCGACCATTACGTCACCGAGCGAACCGGTCTTGATCAGTTGTCCTTTACCCGGAATCACTGCGGCTTCGATGGTCAGCAATTCACCACCAACCTGAGTCCACGCCAGGCCCGTCACCTGACCCACCTGATCCTGCTGCTCGGCCAGGCCGTAACGGAATTTGCGCACGCCGAGGAAATGCTCCAGCAGATCAGCTGTCACTTTCACCGAGAAGCGTTTTTCGAGAGCATGCTCTTTGACCGCCTTGCGGCACACCTTGGCAATCTGTCGCTCAAGGCCACGCACGCCCGCTTCACGCGTGTAATAACGGATGATGTCGCGGATCGCTTCCTCGTCGAACTCCAGCTCGCCCTTCTTCAGACCATTGGCGGCGATCTGTTTTGGCGACAGGTATTTCACAGCGATGTTGATCTTCTCGTCTTCGGTGTAGCCCGGCAGACGGATGACTTCCATCCGGTCCAGCAGCGCTGGCGGGATGTTCATCGAGTTCGAGGTGCACAGGAACATCACATCGGACAGGTCGTAATCGACCTCCAGATAGTGATCGTTGAAGTTGTGGTTTTGCTCAGGATCAAGCACTTCCAGCAACGCCGACGCAGGGTCGCCACGCATGTCGCTGCCCATCTTGTCGATTTCATCGAGCAGGAACAGCGGGTTGCGCACGCCCACCTTTGTCATCTTTTGAATCAATCTACCCGGCATCGAACCGATGTAGGTCCGGCGGTGACCACGGATTTCCGCTTCATCACGCACGCCACCCAGGGCCATGCGCACGAATTTGCGATTGGTGGCATGAGCAATCGATTCCGCCAGCGAGGTTTTACCCACACCAGGAGGACCAACCAGGCACAACACCGGGCCACGGATCTTCTTCACGCGCTTCTGCACGGCGAGGTACTCAAGGATGCGTTCCTTGACCTCTTCAAGGCCATAGTGATCGGCGTCGAGAATGTCTTCTGCACGGGCCAGATCGAGGCGCACCTTGCTCTGCGCCTTCCACGGCACCTGCACCAGCCAGTCGATGTACGAGCGCACGACGGTGGCTTCAGCGGACATCGGCGACATCTGCTTGAGCTTGTTCAGCTCGGCGGTGGCTTTGGCCAGTGCATCTTTCGGCAGACCGGCAGCATCGATACGCTTTTTCAGCTCTTCGATTTCGTTGTGACCTTCGTCACCGTCGCCGAGCTCTTTCTGAATGGCCTTCATCTGCTCGTTCAGGTAGTACTCGCGCTGACTGCGCTCCATCTGCTTCTTGACGCGACCGCGAATGCGTTTCTCAACCTGCAGCAGGTCGATCTCGGCATCGAGCAGCGCCAGCACGTGTTCGACACGCGCCGACAGATCAATGATCTCGAGGATTTCCTGCTTTTGCTCGATTTTCAGCGCCATGTGCGCGGCCATGGTATCGACCAGACGACCCGGCTCATCGATGCTGTTAAGCGACGACAGGACCTCAGCCGGGACTTTCTTGCCCAACTGCACGTATTGTTCGAACTGCGACAGCAGCGTGCGTACGAAAACTTCCGACTCGCGCTCAGCGGCGTCGACTTCTTCAATCAGAGAGACTTCGGCACGGCAGTGACCATCGACTTCGCTGAAGCGTTCGACGGTGCCACGCTGCTCGCCTTCGACCAGAACCTTGACGGTGCCATCAGGCAGCTTCAACAGCTGCAGAACGGTGGCAATCGTACCCACGCGATAGAGAGCGTCTTCACCGGGATCATCGTCAGCCGGGTTTCTCTGGGCCAGCAGCAGAATCTGCTTGTCGCCCGTCATCGCGGCCTCGAGGGCTTCGATGGATTTCTCGCGCCCCACGAACAGCGGGATAACCATGTGCGGATAAACCACGACATCACGCAATGGCAGGAGAGGCAATTCGATGGTTGTCTTCATGATTTCGCCTCTACGGCGGCCGTACGGCCGTAATCAGATGGAATTAAGCTTGAAACCAAGATGGGGGCTGCCTCGAAAAAAAACAAGCGTAAAGCGGAGGTAAAAAACGACTTAAAAAAAAAGAGGCCCGAAGGCCCCTTCTTTGTTGCGGCGCGGTGGACGCTTACGCGTCCGGCGCTGCCTTGGCCGTCGGCTCACTGTTTTCGTAGATATACAGTGGCTTGGACTTGCCTTCGATGACGCTTTCATCGATCACGACTTTGCTCACCTCGGACTGCGAGGGGATTTCATACATCGTGTCGAGCAGCACACCTTCGAGAATCGAGCGCAGGCCACGAGCACCGGTTTTACGTTCCAGAGCGCGCTTGGCGACCGATTTCAGCGCGTCGGAACGGAATTCCAGATCCACGCCTTCCATCTCGAACAGCTTGGCATACTGTTTGGTCAGAGCATTTTTCGGCTCGGTGAGGATTTGCATCAGCGCAGCCTCGTCGAGCTCGTCCAGTGTCGCCAGGACCGGCAGACGACCGACGAATTCCGGGATCAGACCGAACTTGACCAGATCGTCAGGCTCGACTTCACGCAGGGATTCACCGACTTTCTTGCCCTCTTCCTTGCTGCGCACTTCGGCGTTGAAGCCGATGCCGCCTTTGGTGGAACGGTTCTGAATGACCTTTTCAAGGCCGGAGAACGCACCACCGCAGATGAACAGGATGTTACGGGTGTCGACCTGCAGGAATTCCTGCTGCGGATGCTTGCGGCCACCTTGTGGCGGAACCGAAGCGACCGTGCCTTCGATCAACTTGAGCAAGGCCTGCTGCACGCCTTCACCGGAAACATCGCGGGTGATCGACGGGTTGTCGGACTTACGGGAAATCTTGTCGATTTCGTCGATGTAGACAATACCCATCTGGGCTTTCTCTACGTCGTAATCGCACTTCTGCAGCAGCTTCTGAATGATGTTCTCGACATCTTCACCCACGTAACCGGCCTCGGTGAGGGTGGTTGCGTCAGCGATGGTGAACGGAACGTTCAGCAAGCGGGCCAGTGTTTCGGCCAGCAGGGTTTTACCGGAGCCTGTCGGGCCGATCAGCAGGATGTTGCTCTTGCCGAGTTCGACGTCGTCAGCCTTTTTGTCACGCTGGTTCAGGCGCTTGTAGTGGTTGTACACCGCTACGGCCAAAACCTTTTTCGCACGCTCCTGACCAATGACGTACTGGTCAAGGATGCCGCTGATTTCTTTAGGCGAAGGCAATTTATGCGCGCTGCTTTCGGCCTGTGCTTCCTGCACCTCCTCGCGGATGATGTCATTGCACAGGTCGACGCACTCGTCGCAGATAAAGACCGAGGGGCCGGCAATCAATTTGCGCACTTCATGCTGGCTTTTGCCACAGAAGGAGCAATAGAGCAGCTTGCCGTTGTCCTCGCCGTTGCGGGTGTCAGTCATTCGTTCGATCCAAATCCGATAGGCTTGCAACACAAGATGAAGGCTATTGCGGGCTTTTTCAAGCCCGCCGCTGATCGGACATGCCGATCAGGCCTGTTTTGCGCTGCTTATATTAAGCTGGACGCTGGTTGATCACTTCGTCGATCAGGCCGTATTCCTTCGCAGCTTCGGCACTCATGAAGTTGTCGCGATTGGTATCGCGCTCGATTTCTTCCAGAGTACGGCCGCTGTGCTTGGCCATCAGCATGTTCAGACGCTCGCGGATGAAGAGGATTTCCTTGGCGTGGATTTCGATATCCGACGCCTGGCCCTGGAAACCGCCCAGTGGCTGGTGAATCATCACGCGCGAGTTCGGCAGGCAGAAACGCTTGCCCGGTGCACCTGCGGTGAGCAGGAATGCGCCCATGCTGCAGGCCTGACCGATGCAGGTGGTCGACACGTTCGGCTTGATGAACTGCATGGTGTCGTAGATCGACATGCCTGCAGTCACCGAACCGCCCGGCGAGTTGATGTACAGATGGATGTCCTTGTCCGGGTTTTCCGCTTCAAGGAACAGCAGTTGCGCACAGATCAGGTTGGCCATGTAGTCCTCTACCGGGCCCACCAGAAAGATCACTCGCTCCTTGAGTAGGCGCGAATAGATGTCGTAGGCACGTTCGCCACGAGCGGACTGCTCGACAACCATCGGGACCAGGCCGCCGGCGGCCTGGATATCAGAGTTCTGCTGAATATAAGAATTACGGAACATGCTCTGCAGTCGCTCCCAAATAGTTATGTCTTGAATACGCATAAGCCAGCTCGAGAGCTGGCTTATGGTGTGCACTTCTAACGCAAAATCAATCAGTCGGCTGCTGGAGCTTCTACCGGCTTGACTGCTTCTTCGTAGGAGACCGATTTATCGGTCACACTAGCTTTCTGCAGAACAGTATCCACAACTTGCTCTTCCAGCACAACCGAACGGACTTCGTTCAGTTGCTGCTCGTTTTTGTAGTACCACGACACGACCTGCTCTGGCTCCTGGTAAGCGGAAGCCATTTCCTGAATCATTTCGCGAACGCGAGCTTCATCAGGCTTGAGGTCGAACTGCTTGACCACTTCAGCAACGATCAGACCCAGTACGACGCGGCGCTTGGCTTGCTCTTCGAACAGCTCGGCCGGCAGTTGATCCGGCTTGATGTTGCCGCCGAATTGCTGAACAGCCTGCACGCGCAGACGGTCAACTTCGTTGGACAGCAGAGCCTTTGGCACTTCGATCGGGTTGGTGGCCAGCAGACCGTCCATGACCTGATTCTTGACCTTGGATTTGATCGCCTGACGCAGTTCACGCTCCATGTTCTTGCGAACTTCGGTGCGGAAACCGTCGATGCCGCTTTCCTTGATGCCGAATTGAGCGAAGAACTCTTCGTTCAGCTCAGGCAGCTTAGGCTCGGATACAGTGTTGACGGTCACGGTGAACTCGGCGGTTTTGCCAGCCAGGTCCAGGTTCTGATAGTCCTCAGGGAAGGTCAGGTTCAGAACGCGCTCTTCGCCAGCCTTAGCGCCAACCAGGCCTTCTTCGAAGCCCGGAATCATGCGACCGGAACCCAGCACCAACTGAGTGCCCTTGGCGGAGCCGCCAGCGAATACTTCGCCGTCAACCTTGCCAACGAAATCGATGTACAACTGGTCTTCGTTCTGGGCAGCACGGTCGGCCACTTCGAAACGGGTGTTCTGCTTGCGCAGGATGTCGAGCATCTTGTCCAGGTCAGCGTCAGCCACTTCAGCGCTCAGACGCTCAACAGTGATGCCTTCGAAGCCAGCAACGGTGAACTCAGGGAAGACTTCGAACACAGCAACGTATTCCAGGTCCTTGCCCGCTTCGAGCGACTTTGGCTCGATCGAAGGCGAACCGGCAGGGTTCAGCTTCTGCTCGACCACAGCCTCGTAGAAAGAAGACTGGATGACGTCGCCTACCGCTTCCTGACGCGCATCAGCACCGAAACGGCGCTTGATTTCGCTCATTGGCACTTTGCCTGGACGGAAGCCAGCAATTTTGGCCTTTTGGGCAGTCTGCTGCAGACGCTTGTTGACCTGAGTCTCGATGCGCTCTGCCGGCACGGTGACGCTCATGCGGCGCTCGAGAGCAGTAGTATTTTCAACAGAAACTTGCATGGATATTCCTCGTTGCACAGACGTTAGCCGGCCGTTTCCGACCCCAGAATCAAGGGCATGCATTCTAGTGGGTCAAACTCAAGAAGTCACCCTACTGGAAACGGGTAAAAAAACAGCAGGCAATTTATAGGGAGTGCCGCACGAATGCCGTGCACTCCACTGGCGAATACAAGCAATCAGATCAGGGCTCTGCATCAACGCGTCTATATATAGAAGCAACAATCAAATCCGCCCTGACAGCCATTCCAGCAGAACCGGAACGACGAGCAGTTCAGCGTCATCGGATCGTTTAAATGCGATGAAGTGCCCCGCTCTGCGACCTGAAACCGACCAGATCGGATTTCAAAACCGCTAAAACAAAAAAGGCGCCAGACTGTTAAATCTGGCGCCTTTCGAAATATGGGGTGGACGATGGGGATCGAACCCACGACAACGGGAGTCACAATCCCGTGCTCTACCAACTGAGCTACGCCCACCATATTGCGTAACAAAAAAGCCAAACAACTTCTTTGTCGAAACCTCATCAGGCCCGAGGCACAGATAAAGCTTTATTTGGTGCGGATGAAGAGACTCGAACTCTTACGCCTCGCGGCGCTGGAACCTAAATCCAGTGTGTCTACCAATTCCACCACATCCGCGGATGAAGCTTTTAAAGCAAAGGCGCCAGACCGTTAAATCTGGCGCCTTTCGAAATATGGGGTGGACGATGGGGATCGAACCCACGACAACGGGAGTCACAATCCCGTGCTCTACCAACTGAGCTACGCCCACCATATCGCGTTACTTGTGCCAAAGCTGCCTAATGGCGCACCCGGCAGGACTCGAACCTGCGACCATCCGCTTAGAAGGCGGATGCTCTATCCAGCTGAGCTACGGGCGCCTTGTTAATCTGTACTCTTAAAGGACTACAAACTAAGTGCTTTCCAGTGTCGCAGAACCTTGATTCCGCCTCACCTTCTTAACCAGTGCTAGGCTGTGCCCGACAAGTGCGACGAATAGTATAGAGGGCTCCAAAGGTCGTCAAATCCTTTTTGAAAAAAATTCATTTAATTAAAGGAGTTAGAGGAATTTGCTGACCAAGCGCCTTTGCCCTCACCGCTCGACATGCGAGAATGCGCTCTCATTTTTTCCCCTCTCGATGGTTAATCACGCGCAATGACTGCACAACTAATCGACGGCAAATCGATCGCCGCCAGCCTGCGCCAGCAGATCGCCCAACGAGTTGCCGAGCGTCGCCAGCAAGGCCTGCGCACCCCCGGCCTCGCGGTGATCCTGGTCGGCAGCGATCCTGCCTCTCAGGTTTATGTCTCGCACAAGCGTAAAGACTGTGAAGAGGTTGGTTTCCTCTCTCAAGCCTACGACCTGCCCTCCGACACCACTCAGGACGCCCTGACCGATCTGATCGATCGCCTCAATGACGACCCGGCCATCGACGGCGTTCTCCTGCAGCTGCCTCTGCCAGAACATCTCGACGCGTCCAAACTGCTGGAACGCATCCGCCCGGACAAAGACGTCGACGGATTCCATCCGTACAACGTCGGCCGCCTGGCTCAGCGTATCCCGCTGCTGCGTCCGTGCACCCCGAAAGGCATCATGACCCTGCTGGAAAGCACCGGCGCAGACCTTTACGGGATGGACGCTGTGGTCGTCGGCGCTTCCAATATCGTCGGTCGCCCGATGGCCATGGAATTGCTGCTGGCCGGATGCACCGTCACCGTGACCCACCGTTTCACCAAGGATCTGGCCGGCCACGTCGGCCGCGCTGATCTGGTGGTCGTCGCCGCCGGCAAGCCTGGCCTGGTCAAGGGCGAGTGGATCAAGGAAGGCGCGATCGTGATCGACGTCGGCATCAACCGTCAGGACGACGGCAAACTGGTCGGTGACGTCGTCTACGAAACCGCCCTGCCCCGCGCCGGCTGGATTACCCCGGTACCGGGCGGCGTTGGTCCGATGACCCGCGCCTGCCTGCTGGAAAACACCCTCTACGCGGCAGAAACCCTGCACGTCTGACCGGTTTTTTTCGCTGTACCAGAACCCCGCCTTGCGCGGGGTTTTTCATGCCTGAGAAAAAACTCGAACCGTTCGCCGGAAACTGCTCTTTTTACAGGCGTTTTCACGAGATTTTCAGGTCTCTCAAACAACCATCGACAGTTCTTCAGCCATACTCCTAAAATGCGCCGGTTTTAAGAAATAACCCGTTACAAACTAACGGTATATCCAACCTTTTAGAGTTCGCCCGCGTGAAAATTCGTCTCTCGATTCTGAGCCTGTTGTTCGCTGTCACAGGCACATTCATCACGCCAACGATCAACGCTGCGGAAACCACCGCTGTCCCGCGTGACGCTTCGACTTTGAAGATCGCGTCCGGCAGCGCCCTGCTCATGGATATGCAGACCAACAAAGTCATCTATTCCAGCAACCCTGACGTGATCGTGCCGATCGCTTCCGTCAGCAAGCTGATGACCGGCCTGGTCGTGGTAGAAGCTCGACAGAACATGGACGAATGGATCGATGTCGATATCAGGAACACCCCGGAAATGAAGGGTGTGTTCTCCCGGGTCAAACTCAAGAGTGAGCTGCCGCGCCGCGAGATGCTGCTGATCGCGTTGATGTCTTCGGAAAACCGCGCTGCCGCCAGCCTCGCTCATCATTATCCGGGCGGCTACGCTGCTTTTATTGCAGCGATGAACGCCAAGGCCAAGGCGCTGGGCATGACCAGCACGCACTTCGTCGAGCCGACCGGCCTGTCGGAGCGCAACGTTTCCACCGCCCGTGACCTGAGCAAATTACTGGTGGCGGCGCACAAGCAACCGCTTCTCGTGCAACTGACCACCACCAAGGAAAAGACCGTGGCGTTCCGCAAGCCCAACTACACCTTGGGCTTTCGCAATACCGACCACTTGGTCAATAAGGCCGATTGGGACATCAAGATCACCAAGACCGGTTTCACCAATCCGGCCGGCCATTGTCTGGTGTTGGTGACGAAGATGGGCAACCGCCCGGTCGCGCTGGTGATTCTCGATGCGTTTGGCAAGTACACACATTTTGCCGATGCCAGCCGTATCCGCAGCTGGGTGGAAACCGGACGCAGCGCCACTGTTCCTGCGGTGGCACAGCAGTACAAAGCCGACAAGAACCTCAAGAGCCGTCAGAGCGGCGTGGTCGAAGCGGCGAAATAAAACCCGCAGGAATGAAAAAGCCCCGAATTCTCGGGGCTTTTTTTCGTCTGCGCGTCAGTCGTTTGGCAGCGGCATCTTGTCGTCATCGGGAATGCCATCGCCCGAGCTCGGCTTTGGTGAAACGTCCGGGGTCAGTACATTGGGCCGCGCCATGGGATCACGCATCGGGCTGTCCGGGTCCAGCACCGGATCAACCTCAGGCTCCGGCGTGGTCGGCACACTGTCAGGTTTGTGGTCATCGAAGCTTGAATCGGTACTCATACGCACCTCACATCAAGGTTTCAGATCGGCTAACGGATCATAGGGCTTGGCCGGTTTCTTCGGATCTTCACCGGGCTCGACATCCAGCGGCGCCTTGGCCGGACCGACCGGATCGACTTGCGGATCGTCAAGGTCCGGCGAATCCGGATCGAATCCCAGATCATCACCCGAGGAATGTTCGGACGAGTGCGGGCCTTTCGGGTTTGGGGAATCTGCCATGTTGCCTCCTTGATTCACCCGCGAAGCACGGGCATTAATCTTCAGAGGCCGGCCGGGCACAGTCGTGCCCGGCAGATGACGAACGGAGGTCTATTGCGCTGCCAGAGCCTTTCTCGCCTGCGTCGCAGCGTTTTCTTCACCGGCCTGCGCCAGCTCATCGGCGGCTTTCAGCCAACGGGAACGGTCGACGGATGCCGGGATCTGCGACGGCTTCTGAATCAGGATCGCCCAGCCACCGGCCTTGTCGAGCGCTGCTTCAAAGCTGCCGAAATCCATCAACTGCCGACGATTCATGCCGGCGCGCAACAGGACCTTCTGTTTATTGCGATCGTAGCCGGACAGGATCGCGTAACGCGGCTCTGCCCAGAATGCCGAACCTTCACTGAAACGCACCATGACTGGATAGCCGGCCGCAACCTGGGTCAGTAACGCTGGCAGCTTGCTGTCGAGCGGATAGACCACCAGGCCATATTCGCGGGCAAGGTTCTGCATGTTCTGCTGCAGCTTGTCCTCAGCGCCCGGCAAGTGCAGCGGTTTTTCCAGAAGGCCCGGGGTGATGACGATACCCTGTTGCGAGAGCAGACTGGCCAGTACCTGTGGCCCACTCTGGTTGGCTTCGCCTCGATAGAAAGTACCGCTAAGCTCAACCCGTTCCGGCAAGCGTTTGACTTCAGGCGCCACATTGCCTGCACATCCGCTCAGCAACGCAACGCAAACGGCAGCCAGCAGCGCCCCACGCACTCGAGAAAATACCTGCACCATCATCACTCTCTTCCAGACGCCGGTCATCGTGTTCCGGCAACGCCAGCGATCATAGAGCCGCACCCGCTCGCGGTATAGCCTTAAACGGCAGACCCGGCGATTGCATAGAGCAAACTGATTGGTCGTTAACGACCTTTGGTCAATAGCTTGAAACACCCCATTGACTAGACTGTCACTCAAATAGAGCGAATTGCGAAAAGCGGGCGCCCGATGCAGGGCGAAGAGGAGGCACCAATGAGCCTGACCATGACCATCGTGATGTTGATAGCCGGCTGGCTGGCCGTGGCAACTGCCATGTTGTGGGGCGTGCTGCGAATTTCGCGGCGGCATCATCATCCGGTACAGACGATGCCGGTTGAGAAGACAGAGAAGCACCCAGTGCGGCACGTTGCTGCGCATTGAAGACCAGCAGGGTCTACCCCCATGAGAGCGCTCAGCAGCAGCGCGCTCTCGAAAACTCAGCTAAAGGTGAATAAAAAAACCGCCTGAGCTCAACCAGCCCAGGCGGTTTTTTTGTTGTCAGCGTTTACGCCTGCTGAGCAACCTTCTTCTGCTTCGCCCGGCGCGACATCATGTTCAACACTTCGATGCCCGCCGAGAACGCCATGGCTGCGTACACATAACCTTTCGGTACGTGAGCGCCGAAGCCTTCGGCGATCAGCGTCATGCCGATCATGATCAGGAAGCCCAGCGCCAGCATGACCACAGTCGGGTTGTCGTTGATGAACTTGGCCAGCGGATCAGCCGCGAGCAACATCACCAGCACCGACACCACTACCGCGATGATCATGATCGGCAAGTGTTCGGTCATGCCGACAGCCGTAATGATGCTGTCGATCGAGAACACCATGTCGAGCATCAGGATCTGACCGATAGCCGCAGCAAAACCCAGAGTTACAGTGGAAGTCGCGGTCTTCGGGTCTTCCGGCGACGGGTCCATGCTGTGATGGATCTCGGTCGTGGCTTTCCATACCAGGAACAAGCCACCGGCGATCAGGATCATGTCCTTCCAGGAGAACGCCTGACCAAGGATTTCGATCACAGGCTCGGTCAACTGCACGATGAACGCGATGGTGCTCAGCAGCGCCAGACGCAGAATCAGGGCCATGCCGATACCGATGCGGCGCGCTTTCTGCCGATGCTGTTCGGGCAGTTTGTTGGTCAGGATCGAGATAAAGATCAGGTTATCGATGCCAAGCACGATTTCCATTACCACCAGTGTGGCCAAAGCAACCCAGGCGGTAGGGCTGGCGGCGAGTTCTAACAGATATTCCATGGGTCAGTCCTGACTCTGTGTAAAACGGTTTAGATGGTCTTGGAGGAAGATTCGGATTCTTCCGTTGGTTTTTCCGGTGCTTCTTTTTTCTCGATCAAGCCACCAGTGGCATCGCTGAGCGCTTGCTCAGCAGCCTTGTGAGTGTCATCGATCGCTTGTTTGGCGGTTTCAGCCGCAGCGCCCATCAATTGCTGCGCGCTTTTTTCCGCCTGATCGCAACCGGCCAGAACCAGTAAAGACGCAAACATCAATGCGGGGAATGTGTATTTCATAGGGTTTCCTTCGAATGAGCAGACAGGCGCACACACCGGCCGTCGATGGCTGGGCATTCTAGGGAGATGAACAGTTCAGGAAAATTCGTATTTTTAGCGGCTATACTTCGATTTTCACGAAGTGGCCATCACTATGCTCAATTACCGACAACTGCATTACTTCTGGGTTGTAGCCAAAACCGGCAGCATCGTCCGGGCCTGCGAGCAGCTGAACCTGACGCCACAGACCATCAGCGGACAGATTTCACTGCTTGAACAAACCTATGGCGTAGAACTGTTTCGCCGGGTTGGCCGACAACTGGAGCTCACCGAAGCCGGGCGCCAGGCCCTGCCCTACGCCGAGCACATGTTTCAGTTGGGTGGCGAACTGGAACTGATGCTGCGCGCGCAGCCCAACGAGCAGCAGATTCTTTTTCGCGTTGGCGTGGCCGACGTAGTGCCGAAGTCCATCGTCTACCGCCTGATCGCGCCGACCATGGAGTTGAGCGAGCCGCTGCGCATCACTTGTCGCGAGGACAAACTCGAACGTCTGCTCGCCGATCTGGCCATCCAGCGTCTGGATCTGGTGATTTCCGACAGCCCGATGCCTTCGCATCTGGACATCAAAGGCTACAGCCAGAAACTCGGTGAATGCGGGATCAGTTTTTTCGCCACCGCCGAACTGGCCGCACGGTATGGTCAGGATTTCCCGCGCAGCCTGCACGGCGCGCCGCTGCTGATTCCCGGCGCGGAAACCGTGGTGCGCAGCCGTTTGCAGCGCTGGTTCGCCGAACAGCAGATCCAGCCGCAGATTGTCGGCGAGTTCGATGACAGCGCTTTGATGCAGGCCTTCGGCCAATCCGGCAGCGGGATCTTTATCGGCCCGAGCGTGATTGCCGAGGAAGTTAAGCGCCAGTACGGCGTCGAGTTGATCGGCCAGACCGACGCCGTGAGCGAGTCGTTCTATGCCATTTCGGTGGAGCGCAAGGTCAAGCACCCTGGCATCGTCGCGATTACCGAGGGTGCCCGACGCGAGCTGTTTACCGGGTTATGAAGCGCAGACTTCACGCGGCTTCAGCGTCATCAGCACCATGGCGAGGAACACCGAAAGCAAAATGAAGCCGGCAGCGGCAAAGCCGAGAAAGCCCAGCCCGGCAGTGTCGATCACCCGGCCGCCGACCATCGCGCCCAGGCCGATGCCGAGATTGGCCCCGGCGATGTTCAGCGACGCGGCGAAGGCCGGCGCTTCCGGCGCGGCTTTCATCAGGCGCACATGGCTGACCAGGAACAGCGCCGCCTGAGTCACGCCCCAGATGCCCATCGCCACCGCCAGACCCACTGGCGAATGAATGTTCGGCACCAGCGAAACCATGCCGGCGATCATGAACGCGCAGAACAACACCGACGCCCCCAGCGGATGCCGATCCACCGCACGCCCGCCAAGCGAGTTGCCGATCAGCCCGACGGCGCCAAACGCCATCAGGCACCAGCCGACGACGGTGCCGTTGAAACCGGCCAGACGTTCGAGGATGTCAGCAAGGTAGGTGTAAGCGGTGAACATGCCGCTGAACACCAGAATCGACAACAAGATATGGCCGAGCATCAGCGGGCTGCGCAGGATCTTGAATTGCGAACGGAAGCTGACCTGATGCTGGTGCAGACTGGTTTTCGGCAAATAGACAAACAGCAACAAGGCTTTGGCAAACGCGATCAGCGCCAGAATGCCGAATGCGCTGCGCCAGCCGAACGCATCGGAGATCAGCGTACCGACCGGAATGCCGAACACCGTCGCGCAGACGATACCGAAACCGATCTTGGCGATGGCGCGGCCGGCGAAATCCGGACCGACGATATCCACTGCCGTTTCGCTGGCCAATGCCCAGAACACTGGCAAACCCAACGCCGGAATCAACCGCGCAATGGCCATCACCCAAATGTTCGGCGCCAACGCCGCCACAGTGTTAGCCAGACCAAACATGATCAGGATGCTGATGAACAGTTTGCGCCGTTCGAAACGGGCGAAATAAGCGGTCAGGAAGGGGCCAAACAGGGCCACGGTAAAGGCGAACAAGGTCACCAGCAGCCCGGCTTGCGGGATGCTGACTTCGAGGTCTCGGGCAATCGCCGGCAACAGACCGACAATGACGAATTCCGTGGTCAGCACCGTAAACCCGGCGGCGGACAACAGAAGAATAGGCAACAGCATGCGCAACTCCAGCAAAACGACGACACCAGCGTTGACCCGGAGGCCCGCTGGCAGAACTTGAAAATGAGGATGGCGAAGCTTAACAGACTGTGCCGGCACTGAGTTGCCCAAAACTGCCGATCTTCCGGGCCGATCCGGTGGCAGATCGTCACAGGCCTGAAGGTTCACGCCTACGCTGTGATAAAGTCCGCGCCCTGAAAATCGTACAGCTGTTCAACGCTGCGTTTAGCCGCGCTGATGTCACCTCGACAGGCGTTTCGTGACTGCCCACGACGCTTCGCACCCTATAAAAAACAGAGATGCCGCTATGACCGCTTCATCCCCTTCGTTACTGCAACGCCTGAAACGCCTGAGTCTGGTCAGCCAGATCGTCATTGGTCTGATCGCCGGTATTGCCCTGGCCCTGATTGCACCGGAGCTGGCGAAGTCCACCGCGTTCATCGGCAAGGTGTTTGTCTCGGCGTTGAAAGCCGTGGCGCCGATTCTGGTGTTCGTGCTGGTGATGGCCTCGATTGCCAACCACAAGCACGGTCAGGAAACCCACATCCGGCCGATTCTTTTCCTTTACCTGCTGGGTACATTCAGCGCTGCGGTGGTGGCCGTGGTCGCCAGCATGGCGTTCCCGTCGAATCTGGTGTTATCGACCGAAAACGTTGCCGTGACAGCACCCGGCGGCATCGGCGAAGTGCTGCAAAGCCTGTTGCTGAGCGTCGTCGACAACCCGGTCAGCGCACTGATGAATGCCAATTTCATCGGCATTCTGGCCTGGGCGATCGGCATGGGCATTGCCATCCGCCACGCTGGCGACACCACCCGCGAAGTGCTCGGTGACTTGTCCAATGGCGTCACCGTAATCGTCCGCGTAGTCATTCGCTTTGCGCCGCTGGGTATCTTCGGCCTGGTCGCTTCGACATTGGCCACCTCCGGTTTCGGCGCGCTGCTCGGCTACGCGCACCTGCTGGCGGTGCTGCTGGGCTGCATGCTGTTCGTCGCGCTGGTGATGAACCCGCTGATCGTGTTCTGGAAGCTGCGCCGCAACCCCTACCCGCTGACCCTGATGTGCCTGCGCGAAAGCGGCATCACCGCGTTCTTCACCCGCAGTTCGGCGGCGAACATTCCGGTCAACCTGGAATTGAGCAAGCGCCTGGGCCTGCACGAAGACACCTACTCGGTATCGATTCCGCTCGGCGCCACCATCAACATGGCCGGTGCGGCGATCACCATCACTGTGCTGACCCTGGCGGCCGTGCACACCCTGGGCATTGCCGTGGACATTCCGACCGCAATCCTGCTCAGTGTCGTTGCCGCGATCTGTGCCTGTGGCGCTTCGGGTGTGGCCGGTGGCTCGCTGCTGCTGATTCCGCTGGCGTGCAGCCTGTTCGGCATTCCGAGCGAGATCGCCATGCAAGTCGTGGCGGTGGGCTTCATTATCGGCGTGCTGCAGGATTCGGCGGAGACCGCGCTGAACTCGTCGACAGACGTGCTGTTTACCGCAGCGGCTTGCCTGGGCGAGGAAGAGAAGGCTCAGCGTACGGCGTAACCGCCGTATCCTGTCGGAGCGAGCCTGCGCGCGAAAGGGGCGAGACATTCAGCATTAATATCGCCTGATACGCCGCATTTGCGAGCAGGCTCGCTCCCACAGAAAAACAAAAGCCCGCCAAGGCGCGAACCTTGGCGGGCTTTTTCGTATCCGGGTGTTTAGAACGCGCCCATGTAATCGCGCTTGCCCACTTCTACGCCGTTATGACGCAGCAACGCATAGGTAGTGGTGACGTGGAAGAAGAACTGCGGCAAGCCGTAAGTCAGCAGATACGCCTGACCACTGAAGCGCTTCTCTTTCGGCGTGCCCGGACGGGTCACGATTTCGATGCCTTCCTTGCCGTCGATCTGCTCTGGCTTGATCTCGCCGATGAAAGCCAGAACCTTGGCGATCAGCGCTTGCAGCTCGGCGAAGGTGGTTTCAGTGTCGTCGTACTTCGGCAGTTCGACTTCGGCCAGACGCGCAGACACGCCTTTGGCGAAATCCACGGCGATCTGCACCTGACGCACCAGTGGGAACATGTCCGGATACAGACGCGCTTGCAGGAAAACGCTCTGGTCGATGTTTTTCGCGCTGGCGTGGGCTTCAGCCTTTTTCAGCACATCGCTCAGGGCGTTGAGCATTTGTTGAAAAACCGGGACGGATGCGGCGTACAGTGAAATGGTCATGGCAGTCTCATGTGATGGCTGGGTAATACGTGGTGGCGATTATAGCCATGCTTGATGAGCACACGGCTTGCCTTTTGTTTGGCAAGGATTAGGCTAGGCGGCTTCGACTGCAGAGGGAACGCGCGATGAGCAACGAACAAGAATCCACCTCCGAACAGCCTCGGCTCAATGCCACGGAAATCCGCATTCTCGGTGCGCTGATCGAAAAACAGGCCACCAGCCCGGAAACCTATCCGCTGACCCTCAACGCACTGGTGCTGGCGTGCAATCAGAAAACCAGCCGCGAACCAGTGATGAACCTCAATCAGGGCCAGGTCGGGCAGAGCCTGCGGGCGCTGGAGGGTCGTGGCTTTACCCGGTTGGTCATGGGCAGCCGCGCCGACCGCTGGGAGCACAAAGTCGACAAGGCGCTGGAACTGGTGCCAGCACAGGTGATTCTGACGGGTTTGATGTTTCTGCGCGGTCCGCAGACCGTCAACGAACTGCTGACCCGCAGCGGGCGCATGCATGAGTTCGAAGATGCCGAGCAGGTCGTGCATCAGCTTGAACGGCTGATCGCGCGCGGTCTGGCGGTATTGATTCCGCGTCAGGCCGGGCAGCGTGAGGATCGTTATACCCATGCCCTGGGCGACCCGGCGGATGTCGAGGCAATATTGGCGGCGCGGCAAAATCCTGGCGAGCGATCAAGCGCTGGCGTTTCACTGGAGCGTATCGAAGAACTGGAAGCACGGATCGCAGCACTGGAAGAACGCCTGGCCCGCCTCGAATAACCACCGCAAAGCCCTTGTGGGAGCCAGCCTGCTCGCGAAAGCGTAGTGTCAGTCACCACGATGTTGAATGACCCGCCGCCTTCGCGAACAGGCTCGCTCCCACAGGGGGCATCCGCAAATTTCAGATTTTATTCCCCGTCCCAATAATCCACCCCATCCACCTGCCGCGCGACTGCGACAAATCCCGAGGCATTGCCCTCGGCATCCACCGTGAAATTATCCATCACCGCATACTTGTTCGAATCCGGATACTCGCAGATTTCCGGCTGCTGCTGAGTGCTCACCGCCAGATACCGCAGTTCGCCCGCGCTGGTATTGATGATCTGATGAGCCTTCTCCGGTCCGCCCGGTGGGCAGGCGATCACATCACCGGCGCGGATCGGAAAACGCTCACCTCCCAACCGCACCTCGCCCTCCCCGGCCACCACGTAGAACATTTCTTCATTGACCCGATGGCTATGGAATGGACTGCCGCGCATGCCCGCTGGCAGCGCATAGAGGCGATAACCGAGCTTCTGCGCACCGAGTTGCTGGCCGATCCGCGCGAAACGCTGCTGATAACGCCCGGCGGTGTCGCCTTCAGGGGCCAGGGCTTCGGGAAGGGCTTGGAGTTCGAGCTCGTTGAGGTTGAGGATGGGCGGATGCATGAGCGGCCTCGGTTATGGTTTTTGTGGTGGGCAGGTCTGTGCGTGTTGGCGAGGATTATAGATAGTGATCCAGAACCGCAGCGCGGCCTTCGCGAGCAGGCTCGCTCCCACATTCAATAGCATTCCAACTGGAAGAACACGCTTAACCTGTGGGAGCGAGCCTGCTCGCGAAGAGGCCAACCCAGCCACTAAAAGATCAATCAGCTGCGCGCAAAATCCACCGCCGCCGCAAACTGCGCCTCATTCGGCCGCACCCCGGTGTAGAGGACAAACTGCTCCAGCGCCTGAATCGCGATCACTTCCAGCCCGGTAATCACCTGTTTACCCTCGGCCCGCGCGCGCACGATCAGCGGCGTTTCCGAAGGGATCGCCACCACGTCGAATACAGTCTCAGCCGCTTTGATCACTTCAGGCTCGAACGCCAGTTGCCCCGCCTCCGGCCCGCCATCCATGCCCACCGGTGTGACATTGATCAGCATCTGCGGGCGCTCGTCACCCAGCTCGGCCTGCCAACGATAACCCAGCGAATCCGCCAGGGCCCGCCCGGCCCGCTCGTTACGGGCGACAATCAAACCGTTCTTGTACCCACCATCGCGCAGGGCGCTGGCCACCGCTTTGGCCATGCCACCGCTGCCACGCAGGGCGAAGGTCGAATCTTTCGCCACCGCGTGGCTTTCCAGCAACTGCGCGACGGCGATGTAATCGGTGTTGTAGGCCTTGAGGTGGCCGTCGGTATTGACGATGGTGTTGATCGACTGGATTGCCGCTGCCGACGCATCCAGCTCATCGACCAGCGCAATGCAGGCTTCCTTGAACGGCATCGACACGCCGCAGCCACGAATGCCCAGTGCACGGATGCCACCGACCGCGCCGGTCAGGTCGCGGCTGCTGAATGCCTTGTAATAGAAATTCAGGCCCAGCTGTTCATACAAATGGTTGTGAAAACGCAGACCGAAATTCCCCGGGCGCCCCGACAGGGACATGCACAGTTGGGTGTCTTTGTTCGGGTTCATCTGCATGAAACTTCTCCTTCAAACGCACTTTCGGATGGACGGGATTGGCCAGCCCACCGGGTTCTGAATCATCATTTAGGCTTGTCTGTGGCGCTGTGCAGCCGGGTAAGGAAGCCGGTACAGACCTTACACAAAATTTACCCAGCGGCTGTGCTGAATTTCGCAATTTTGCTGTCTTAGCTGTATCCCCGCGACTACTGCTGGCCTGGTTCAGGCCGCGGCGCCGGGTCGAAGAACCGAGGACTTATCATGATTCGTAAACTTCCCATCATGGCTTTGTTGATTGGCGCACTCGCCGTCACCGGTCAGGCTGAAGCGGGTGGTGGCCACGGCTGGCAGGGCCCTGCAGTGTTTGGCGCGATCGTCGGCTCGGCCATCATCGGCTCGGCACTGATCAACCAGGATCGGCCGGTGTATGTGCAACAACAACCGGTTTATGTTCAGCCGCAACCGGTCTACGTGCAGCAACCGCCACCACCGGTCTATTACCAACCGGCGCCGGTGTATGTGCAGCAACCGGTTTACGTGCAGCCGGCCCCGGTCTATTACGGCCCGCCTCGCGGTTATTACGGTCGGCCCCACGGTTATTACGGCGGCCCACATGGTTATTACGGTGGTCCACGCTGGTAAGCGCAACACAGAGCCCTGCTTTCGAGCAGGGCTTTTTTATGACCGCTGGTCGGCCAACGTCTGAAAAAATCTCGCCAAGGTCGCTGTGAGGACAGTTCGAGCAGCTAAAGTCGTCATGATGGAATCGACCGTAAAGATTTTTTTCATCAAACGGTCACCACTTTGTCATGACGGAACCGCAATCTGAATCCGTCCGTAAACAACAGATCGATAACAACAAGGACGACTGTATGCCCACCCAAAATCCGCACCGCATCGTTGGTCTGTGCACCTCGAGCAAGGTGTACAGCGCGCTCACCGAGCTCAAGCACCTGGAAGGCCATCGCTGCGCCAAGCTGCTGTCCCTGCTCGCCGAAAACCTCGTGCACAAGGGTCTGCTCAATGAACGCGAAGTCATGCACATGCTTGATCAAGTGGTCGAATGACGCCAGACCTCACTGGCATCAATGACCACTATCGAAAGCGTTGATTGTCCGCAGCGCCAGCAAATCCCTAAGGTAGCCCCATCAGTTTGATGGAGGTTTTCCCATGGCTCAGGTTCAAATCATGTCGGTGATCGGCAGCGCAGTTCCCGCTTCGCTGCGTGCATCCGGTTTGCTCGCTTGCTGGTATCTGGTGCGCGATGGCGAGCCAATCAGCGGCCCGCTCACCTCGTTGCCAGCAGCGCAGGCTTTGTCGCAGCAGGTCGCCAGCAGCACATTTCATGCTTAAGGCAGTTGCACCTTGGGCTTGGTCTCGACGAACAGCGCCCAGCTCGACAGGAACAACGCGGCAATCAGCGGCCCGATCACGAAGCCGTTGAGGCCGAAGACCGCGAGGCCGCCGAGGGTGGAAACCAGAATCAGGTAATCGGGCATTTTCGTGTCCTTGCCCACCAGAATCGGGCGTAGCACGTTGTCGACCAGGCCGATCACGAAGACGCCGAACAAGCCCAGCACCACGCCCTGCCAGATCATGCCGCTGAGCAGGAAATACACCGCCACTGGCGCCCAGACAATCCCCGCGCCCACCGCTGGCAACAGCGACAGAAACGCCATCAACACCGCCCAGAGCAGCGCGCTGGGAATATCGAGAAACCAGAAAATCAATCCGCCCAGCGCGCCTTGGGTCACGGCCACGACCACGTTGCCTTTGACCGTCGCGCGCACCACGCGATTGAACTTCAGTTGCAGGCGGCGCTTGTGGTTTTCTTCCAGCGGCACGGCAGTGCGCATCTTGCGCGCCAGCTCGGGGCCGTCACGCAGGAAGAAAAACAGCAGATACAGCATGATGAAAAAGCTCACCACGAATTCGAACGTGCCCTGGCCGAAACTGAACGCCTGAGTCGCCAGCACCTGACTGCCCTGCATCGCCGCTTTGACGATCTTCTCGCGCAAGCTGTCGAGTTCGCCCATGCCGAAGCGGTCAAGCAAGTGCTGAAAGTACGGCGGCAAGCTGTGCTTGAACTGCGCCAGATAGGCAGCAATATCCAGCTCGCCGCTTTCGATGTTCTTGTAGACAGTCGCCCCTTCCTGCACCAGCAGGATGCTGACGATGATCACCGGCAGAATCGCGACCACCAGGCACAGGCTCAAGGTGCACAGCGACGTCACGTTGCGTTGCCAGCCGAACTTCTGCTGCAACCTGCGCTGTACCGGCGCAAACAGAATGCCAAGGATGACAGCCCAGAATACCGCGCCGTAGAACGGCAGCAGAATCCAGATAAAGGCCACCGTGACCAGCACCAGCAGCACTGTCAGGGATTTGAATTGCAGACTCTTTTCGTTCATATCCGGTCCATGTCAGTCAGGCGTCACGCACGCCCGCCCCACTTAGTCAGCCGCCGCGCGCGCGAGTGCCATGTTTATTCATGGAGCATAGATCCAGATCAATAAATCCTTGCGACCGCTGCCCTACCCTGCGCGGCTTTTGCGACCGACACCCAAATGCAGACTCTCATCGCCCCCGAGCTTCTCGCCCCCGCCGGCACTCTGAAAAACATGCGTTACGCCTTCGCTTACGGCGCCGATGCGGTCTACGCCGGCCAGCCGCGCTACAGCCTGCGGGTGCGCAACAACGAGTTCGACCACGCCAACCTGGCGCTCGGCATCCGTGAGGCGCAGGTGCAGGGCAAGCGCTTCTACGTGGTGGTCAACATCGCCCCGCACAACGCCAAGCTGAAGACATTCCTCAAGGATCTGGCGCCAGTGATCGAGATGGCTCCGGATGCACTGATCATGTCCGACCCGGGCCTGATCATGTTGGTGCGCCGACATTTTCCGCAGATCCCCATTCACCTGTCGGTTCAGGCCAACACGGTGAATTGGGCGAGCGTCGAGTTCTGGCAGCAACAGGGGCTGAGCCGGATCATTCTGTCGCGCGAACTTTCCCTGGAGGAAATCGGTGAAATCCGCGAGCAGGTGCCGGGCATGGAGCTGGAAGTGTTCGTGCACGGCGCGCTATGCATGGCCTATTCCGGGCGCTGCCTGCTTTCCGGTTACATGAACAAGCGCGATGCCAATCAGGGCACCTGCACCAACGCCTGCCGCTGGAAATACACCGCGCAGGAAGCCACGCAAAACCAGCTCGGCGAGATCGTCCAGACCTTTCAACCCGAGCCGACGCTCGGTCTCGGCGCACCGACCGATCAGGTCTTTCTGTTGCAGGAAGCCAACCGCCCCGAGGAATTGATGCCGGCTTTCGAAGACGAGCACGGCACCTACATCATGAATGCCAAGGACCTGCGCGCCGTACAGCATGTCGAGCGGCTGACGCGCATGGGCGTGCATTCGCTGAAGATCGAGGGCCGGACCAAATCGCACTTCTACTGCGCGCGCACCACCCAGGTGTATCGCCAAGCGATCGATGATGCCGTTGCCGGGCGCGAGTTCGATCGCAGCCTGATGCTGGATCTCGAGTCGCTGGCCCAGCGCGGCTACACCGAGGGTTTTCTGCGCCGGCATGTGCACGACGAATATCAGAATTATCAGCACGGCAGTTCGGTGTCGGAGCGTCAGCAGTTCGTTGGCGAGCTGACCGGCGAGCGCCGGGATCGCCTGGCAGAGGTGAAAGTGAAGAATCGTTTTGCCGTTGGCGATCATCTGGAACTGATGACACCCAAGGGCAACTTCCATTTTGATCTGCATGAGTTGCAGAGTGTCAGCGGGCAAGCGATCGAAGTGGCGCCGGGAGACGGGCATACGGTGTACGTGCCGATACCGGACGCGGTGGATTTGCGGTTCGGGTTGTTGATGCGGGATTTGCGTGCTGGCTGACTGGCGATCTTGTCTGGCACTCGCAGCATGGCCGTGATTTGCTGGTGACGCCGATGCCGTCTTCGCGAGCAGGCTCGCTCCCACAGGGGATGACACAAATTTCCTGTGGGAGCGAGCCCGCTCGCGAAGAGGCCGGCGAACTCAGCGGATAATCCGGACTTCAGCGCAAACCATCCGACAACGGCGTCGGCTCATCCGCCGGCGGCACATCGTCGTCAGCTGGCGGATCCTTCCAGTCATCCGGCCGGTCGGCATCGCTCAATGGATCGCGCGCCGGGTCCATGCCCGGCGGTGCATCATGATCGCTCAGGGTCGGCTCATCGGTGCCGGAAACGGGGCGGGTCTGCTCGGTGGGCGCCATGCCACCGGGAACAAGCGAGTCATCAGCCATGCTGCACCTCACAAATCAGGCCCGGTATATCCGGGACGTATTAGTTGGAGGCGCGGGTGCTGAGGGCGTGCGATAGATCAGACCAGCGGCATCAGCCTTGGGCGATAAAGCGATCGCGACTGTTGGTCAGGTGCAGCCACATGGCGGCGCGGGCGGCATCGGCGTCCTGACGTTTGATCGCGTTCAGAATCGCCTCGTGTTCCAGATTGGCCAAATGTCCGAGTTTGCTCAGATCCGCCGCGCCGCGCTCGGCGGCATTGAGCCGATTGCGCGGGATCATCGCACTGCCCAGGTGCTGCATGATCTCGCTGAAACAAGCGTTACCGGTGGCCTCGGCGATCAGCAGATGAAAACGCCGATCGGCCTCCACGCAACTGTCGTTGTTGGCCAGCAGCCGCTGATAGTCATCCAGCGCCTGACGCATCTGCTGCAACTGCTGCTCACTGCGCCGCTGCGCCGCCAGCGCCGCCGCTTGCGTCTCCAGGCCCATGCGCAATTCAAGAATGCTGCGCACACCGAGCGCCGTGTCGACATTCAGGCGCAGGCCCTGCTCCGCTGCGCGCTCGATCACGAAGGTACCGATGCCGTGGCGCGTCTCCACCAGCCCCGAGGCCTGCAACTTGGAAATGGCCTCGCGCACCACCGTGCGGCTGACCCCGTGCTCCTGCACGATGGAGTTCTCCGAAGGCAGCTTGTCACCGGGCGACAGTTGTCCGAGCAGGATGCTTTGGGTGAGCTTTTCCACCAGGTCATGAGCGAGGTTGTGCGTACGTTTGCGCGCGGGTGCGTCGAGGTCTTCTTGCATGGTCGGTTCCGGAGATCGGGGCTTGCCGATCGTAGCATTGCGGGATGACGGTTGAGATTGATTTTAGCGGTTGAGAGACCAGCAACTTGTATGACAACACTCAATTTACTCAGATCCTTTAAGCGGCCTGCCATGGCGCATCACCAGCCATAAAACCGAAGAAGCGCCCCGTCATTCTTGCCAATCGCTCAACAAATACGGCGCAGAATCCAGTTTTCGCATAAAAATCCGAACGATCAGAAGAATTTAATCACCCCGCCCACTTGTAGGACAAAAAAACTCAGTTGTATGATGTCTATCAACAACGCAGCACTCAGTCCTACCCGCATAAAAATAATCAGTGGGAGAAACATCAGTGAAAACCTCCATCTCCGGGATGCAGGAAAGCGTCGATCCGACGCTCGCCTCAGCCATCTCCAAAGTCAAACGCCACGTCCTGCCGCTCTTCGTAATCATGTTCATCGTCAATTACATTGACCGGGTGAACATCGGTTTCGTCCGCACCCACATGGAAACCGATCTGGGCATTGGTGCTGCCGCCTACGGCTTCGGCGCCGGTCTGTTCTTCATCGGCTACGCGCTGTTCGAAGTGCCGTCCAATATGCTTCTGCAAAAAGTCGGCGCACGGATATGGCTGACCCGCATCATGTTTACCTGGGGCATAGTCGCGGCCTGCATGGCGTTCATTCAGAACGAAACCCACTTCTACATTTTGCGTTTCCTGCTCGGTGTCGCCGAGGCCGGATTCTTTCCCGGGGTGATCTATTACTTCACCCGCTGGCTGCCAGGCGTCGAACGTGGCAAGGCGATCGCGATCTTCCTCAGCGGCTCGGCCGTGGCCTCGCTGATCTCCGGCCCGCTGTCCGGCCTGCTCCTGCAGATCAACGGGCTGGGCATGCACGGCTGGCAGTGGATGTACTTCATCGAAGGGATGTTCTCGGTGTGCCTGTGTGTCTTCGTCTGGTTCTGGCTGGATGCCAAACCTCACGACGCGAAATGGCTGAGCCGCGCCGAACAGGATGCACTGGTCAGCGCCATCGACGACGAGCAAAAGGCCCGCGAAGCCGCGACGCCGATCCGGCCCTCGCTGGGCAAACTGCTCAAGGACCGGCAGATCATTCTGTTCTGCCTGATCTACTTCTTTATTCAGCTGACCATTTACGCGGCGACCTTCTGGCTGCCGAGCATCATCAAGAAAATGGGCGAACTCAGCGACGTGCAGGTCGGCCTGTTCAACTCGATTCCATGGTTGCTGTCGATCGTCGGAATGTACGCCTTCGCCTCGCTGTCGGCGAAGTGGAAACATCAACAAGCATGGGTCGCCACGGCGCTGTTGATCGCCGCAGCGGGGATGTTCATGTCCACCACTGGCGGGCCGATCTTCGCCTTCGTCGCGATCTGCTTTGCGGCACTGGGTTTCAAATCCGCCTCGTCACTGTTCTGGCCGATTCCCCAGGCTTATCTGGATGCGCGCATCGCGGCGGCAGTGATCGCGCTGATCAACTCGGTGGGCAACCTCGGCGGCTTCGTCGCGCCGACCACCTTCGGCCTGCTGGAGCAACACACCGGCTCCATTCAGGGCGGCCTGTATGGTCTGGCCGCGACCTCGATCATTGCCGCAATCATCGTCTTCGCCGCGCGCACCACACCAAAACCGGCTGCTGAGAAGGCTGTGGCCGACGCCGCACCGAAACACGCCTGACTACGTCTCGACAAGGAAAACAACAATGACTGTTCATGACACCGCCAAAGCTCCGATCATCACCGACATGCAGGTCATTCCGGTGGCCGGTCACGACGGCATGCTGCTCAACCTGAGCGGCGCCCACGGGCCGTTTTTCACCCGCAACATCGTTATCCTCAAGGACAACGCCGGCCACACCGGCGTCGGCGAAGTGCCCGGTGGCGAGCGCATTCGCCAGACCCTGGAGGACGCGCGCAATCTGGTGGTGGGCAGCCCCATCGGCACCTACCAGAAGATCCTCAACCAGGTGCGCCAGACCTTCGCCGATCGCGATGCCGGCGGCCGTGGCCTGCAGACGTTCGACCTGCGCATCACCATTCACGCGGTCACTGGCCTGGAAGCCGCCCTCCTCGACTTGCTCGGCCAACATCTGGACGTGCCGGTGGCAGCGCTGCTCGGCGAAGGTCAGCAGCGTGACGAAGTGAAGATGCTCGGTTATCTGTTTTACGTGGGCGATCAGCACGAAACCGATCTGGCCTATCGCAGCGAACCGGACGCCGACAACGACTGGTTCCGTGTGCGTCACGAGAAAGCCATGACGGCCGAAGCGGTGGTGCGTCTGGCCGAGGCGGCGCACGCCAAGTACGGTTTCAAGGATTTCAAACTCAAGGGCGGCGTGCTCAGTGGCGATGCCGAGATCGAAGCAGTGACGGCACTGGCCGAGCGCTTCCCTGATGCGCGGATTACCCTCGATCCGAACGGCGCCTGGTCGCTGAAAGAGGCGATCCGTTTGTGCCGCGATCAGCATCATGTGCTCGCCTACGCCGAAGACCCGTGCGGTGCGGAAAACGGCTATTCCGGGCGCGAAGTCATGGCTGAGTTCCGCCGCGCCACCGGGCTGAAAACCGCGACCAACATGATCGCCACCGACTGGCGCGAAATGGGTCACGCGATTCAGTTGCAGTCAGTGGACATCCCGCTGGCCGACCCGCACTTCTGGACCATGCAGGGTTCGGTGCGCGTCGCGCAGATGTGTCATGAGTGGGGGCTGACCTGGGGCTCGCACTCCAACAACCACTTCGATATTTCCCTGGCCATGTTCACCCACGTCGCCGCTGCCGCACCCGGCGAGATTACCGCCATCGACACCCACTGGATCTGGCAGGACGGTCAGCGCCTGACCAAAGCCCCGCTGCAGATTGTCGACGGCTGCGTGCAAGTGCCGCAGAAACCGGGCCTGGGCGTGGAGCTGGACATGGATCAAGTGGCCAAAGCCCACGAACTGTACAAAGGCATGGGCCTCGGCGCGCGGGATGACAGCGTCGCGATGCAGTTTCTGATTCCAGGGTGGAAATTCGATAACAAGCGGCCGTGTCTGGTGCGGTGATCCAGCAGGCGCCGCTGATTTCAATTGTGGGAGCGAGCCCGCTCGCGAAGGCGTCAGGTCAGTCGATAGTGCTGTCGCTGATGCACCGCTTTCGCGAGCAGGCTCGCTCCCACAAGGGGGGGTTTGTGTCAGGCAGAAACTTGCAGTAACCACGCCTTGAACGCTTTCATCGCCGCCGTTTCCGCTCGCGACTGCAACCGCGTCAGCCAGTAGCTGCCGGTGGTGATCTCGATTGCAAACGGCTGGCAAATCGCATCAGCCGCCAGTTGCCGGGCGAACATCAGCGGGGGTGCCAACGCTACCCCGCCGCCCTGCAAGGCCGCCTCCATCATCGCCAGCGACGAATCGAACACTATGCTTTGCGGGGGCGCGGCCTGCGTCGCCAGGCCCGCCGCGTGAAACCACTCCGGCCATTCATCGGTGCGATAGGAACGCAGCAAGGTCTGCTGCAACAGGTCCGCCGGCGAGTGCAGTTTCCGGGCAATCTCCGGCACGCACAAAACCGACAACGGCGCATCGAGCAAGCGCGTCGCCTCGATGCCATGCCAGGCGCCAGCGCCGAAACGAATCGCATAATCCAGCCCTTCTGCCGCGACATCGACCCGGTTGTTATTAGTCGAGAGGCGTAAATCGATCAACGGATATTTCCCCTGAAAGTCCGCCAGCCTCGGCAACAACCAGCCCACCGCAAACGTGCCCACCGCGCCGACCGTCAACATGTCGCGATACTGGCCCCCGGCCAGACGCTCGAGCATCTGTGCAATATGATCGAATGAGGTGCTGAGCACCGGCAGCAAGGTTTCGCCTTCACTGGTCAGCATCAGCCCTCGGGGCAGGCGCTTGAACAACGTCAGATTGAGTTGCGCTTCCAGGCTTTTGACCTGATGGCTCACCGCCGCTTGCGTCACGCAAAGCTCGACGGCAGCACGGGTGAAGCTCAGGTGGCGCGCCGAGGCTTCAAACGCGCGCAGGGCGTTGAGCGGCAGTTGCGGTCGGATCATGGCCTACCCCAAATTTTTCTAATGGCTCGTGCGAGTTTTCATCGTTTGTCGAGGGCCAACGAAGTGCCTAAATTAGCCGCGCTGATCAGCCACTCGATGAAAAATCACCCGCAGTGTAGCGGGATACAACAATCGACACTCATGGAGAGTGATTCACTCATGTGTTCCTTAAAACCGAGCAAGGTCTTTTCCTACAGTACTTTCGCCCTGTTCTTCGGCAGCTTTGCCTGTCACGCCGCGACGCCGACCGATGCGCAATTGCAGGCACTGGTCAGCCAGGCCGTGACCCCGGTGATGCAGCAAAACAACATCCCGGGGCTGACCGTAGCGATCACGCTGAACGGCCAGGCGCATTACTTTAACTACGGCATCGCCGACAAGGACGTACGGCAAAAGGTCACTGAAAACACCCTCTTCGAAGTCGGCTCGGTGAGCAAAACCTTCACCGCCACCCTCGCCGGTTACGCCCAGGCCACAGGCAAACTCGACCTGTCGAGCAAGGCCAGCCAGCTCTGGCCTGAGCTCAAGGGCAGCGCATTCGACAATATCAGCGTGCTGCAACTGGGCACCTACAGCGCCGGCGGACTACCGCTGCAATTCCCCGCCGAAGCGGATTCTTCCGACAAGATGCTCGGCTATTACCGACAATGGAAACCGCAGTTTCCCGCTGGCAGCCATCGCCTGTATTCCAACCCGAGCCTCGGCCTGTTCGGCTACCTGGCGGCCAAAAGCCTCGGCCAGCCGTTCGAGCAGGCAATGACGCAAACCCTGCTGCCAAAACTCGGCTTGCAACACTCCTTCCTCAGCGTGCCGTCAGCCCAGTCGAAGCTTTACGCCCAAGGCTACGACAGCGCCGACCAACCCGTGCGCGTAACGCCCGGCGCCCTCGACGCCGAAGCCTACGGCATCAAAACCAGCGCTGCCGACCTGCTGCGCTACGTTCAGGCACAGCTGAAACCGGCCAGCCTTGCGCCTGATCTGCACAAAGCCATCACCAACACCCACATCGGTTATTACCGCGTCGGCGACATGACCCAAGGCCTGGGCTGGGAGCGTTACGCCTACCCGATCAGCCTGGAAAAACTGCAAAACGGCAACTCGACCCCGATGGCCATCGAACCACACAAAGTCGAATGGCTGACACCAGCGCAAGCTGAACCGGCCAATGTGCTGTTCAACAAAACCGGTTCTACACGAGGCTTTGGCGCGTATGTGGCGTTTGTGCCGTCGCGGGACATGGGCATCGTGATTCTGGCCAACAAGAATTACCCGAATGCCGAACGGGTGAAGATTGCGCATACGGTTTTTGCGGCGTTGGCGGATTAAGAGCAAAAGATCGCAGCCTGCGGCAGCTCCATTGACCGAGTGAAAACCCGATCCTGTAGGAGCCGCCGCAGGCTGCGATCTTTTTTCGTTTCAACGCTTAAAGCTGCGCCTGCAAGCGCCAGCCGATGACATCCATCAAGTCACAGCTATCGCGCAACGGAACCGCCAGCACCCGGGCGAAATCCTGCAACAGCAGTGCATCGTGTCCCTTGCCCTCGTCCAGCGAAAGGCTCTCCATCAGCTGCGTTACACAGCGCAAGCGATAGGCCGCAGTGCCGTGCAGGACATCCAGTGGAGCTTCACTGTCGATCAGCAGACACGGGATCTTGCAGTCGATCCCGGTGATCGGTATGTAGCGCGCCATGGTAGAACCTCCCTGTTCAATGTTGAGTCGCCGTTGCGGGTGAATCGAGATTGTCCAGCGCGCGGTTGACCAGCAGTTCTCCGACTACCGCCAATTGCTGGATCGACAACGTCAGGCTGCGCTGCGCACCGCTCAACTCGCAGGCCAGATCGGTGGTCAGTACGTTCAGTGAGGCAAGGGTTTCGCAGGCGTGCCCAAGAAGTGTTGCTGTGTCGATGTCGGGGAGAATGGTGAAGACGTGGCTGATGGGATCGGGTTGGCCGGGGTGGCGCAGACGCGGATTATTGGAGTCGAAGGAGCTTGAATCCATGGGGGATTCGGGGGGATTTGGAGTGTGTTTTTTCATTAATAAATCCTCGGGACATTTAAAGAAAAAACTGCCGAACTCACTTCCACGAGAGGGTGGCAGCTTTGCGCAGGTGTGGAAGTCCGGGGAAGCCCGAGGAACCCGGTGCACTCGAGAGTGCTCCTGCGCATAGCTGCCATAAGCAAACAATGTTGGCATAAAAACCACCAACATGTGTTTACAGGCGCAATGCGCGCTCGGGAATCACCGGACTTCCACATCCGACCACTGTGTTTTTCAGCGGCCAAAAAAGGTTATCCCTCTGCGTCACAACGCACCAGTTCACCACGGCCGCCGCGTCTTGCAGGAAAAATCCACTGGGTTTGAAGGCTGTTCACGTCAGACGTTTCGGCACGTACATCCTGCAACGACTTTGGCTCGCAAATGAATTTGTTGTATCTACACTGCACCGGATGAATTTGGGGGTGGGAATGACATAATGCGCGCCAAGGTATTCAAATCGACTGACCCTAAAAGGGCGATGTAATGGAAATTTTCAGCTTTAGCCTAAAGGATGTCGGCCGGTTCAACGAACTAACCGTGTACTTGGCTCCTACCGCGACAAACTCTTCAAATATTACAGTCCTCGTTGGAAACAACGGGGCAGGCAAAACTACATTATTGAAATCACTGGCTACATCCCTAAGCTGGCTTGTCGCTCGAATTCGCACAGAAAAAGGCAGCGGCAACCACCTTGCAGAAGAGAATATCCGGAACGGAGCGTCAGTCGCCGTCGTCATGATTGCCGCAGCGGATCTGTCACAAGCACGCTCGACCCCTCCCGATGCGGAAGATGTACTTTTTTCCTGGGGCATTGCCCGAGGTAGACAGGGTCGGAAGACCGATGTCCATAGCGAGCTAATTCAGGCCAGTCGTCTAGCAGATCATTACCGTAACCAACTGACTCAGGACGACAAAGCATCGCTTCCCCTGATCGCTTACTACCCAGTCGAGCGATCGGTGCTAGAAATACCGCTAAAAATCCGGACAAAACATACCTTCGACCAACTCGACGGCTACGACAACTCACTCAACCGGGGCGTCGACTTCCGTCGCTTCTTCGAATGGTTCCGCGAGCGCGAAGACAGCGAAAACGAGACCGGCATTTCCGACACCGCACTGGCCGAAATCTCAGAAAAATTCGGCACCGACAGTGACGTGTGGAAAACCCTGGCCAATCTGAAAGCCTCCTCCCGCGACCGCCAATTGACCGCCGTGCGCTCGGCCATTGCCGCGTTCATGCCCGGCTTCACTAACCTGCGTGTGCAACGCAAACCGCGCCTGCACATGGCCATCGACAAGGACGGCGTCACCCTCAACGTAGCCCAGCTCTCCCAAGGTGAGAAGTCGATGATGGCGCTGGTCGGCGACATCGCGCGTCGCCTGGCGATGATGAACCAGTCGCTCGACAACCCACTGCACGGTGACGGCATCGTGCTCATCGACGAGGTCGATTTGCACTTGCACCCGAGATGGCAACGCAGCCTGATCCGCCAGTTGAGCGAGACTTTTCCGAACTGCCAGTTTGTCTTGACCACCCACTCACCGCTGGTGATCAGCGACGCCAAGGATGTGCTGGTTTATGTGCTCAATGATGGCGAAATCCACGAACACAACGGCCTGTATGGACTGGATGCCAATCAGGTGCTGCTGGAAGTCATGGACACCGACATTCGCAACAGTGACGTTCAGAAGCGTCTGAATCGATTGATGGAATGCTTACAGGACGGTGAGCTGAAAAAAGCCAAGAAGCTTTTCGCCGATCTTTCAAGTGAACTGCCCGAGGGACACATCGAGCTGGCAAAAGCCGCTTTGCTGATCCGCAAACTGGAGTTGCGCAGTGCGTAAGATTCTCAAAGGAACTGAGCCAGCATCGCTGACGCAATGGAAGGTCAGAAACCACACCGCTACTTACCGCGATTTACCCGCTGAAGAACGTCAATCCGTTCGCACAGCTTGTATTACCGAGCAATTCGGGCTTTGTGCTTATTGCTGCCAGTCCATCTCCGTGAGCGCCGCTCATAACGAACACGTTGCAGCCCAGGATCGATTCCCTGCTCGCACCCTGGATTTCAGCAATATCGTTGCCAGTTGCGAAAACCGTCATCACTGTGGGCATGGTCGAAAGACTCAGCCGCTCAAAGTGACACCGTTCATGACGGAGTGTGAAACCGAGCTCAAATTTTATTTGTCCGGGCGAGTGGTCGGCAAAACCGACCGTGCCACGGAATCAATCAAGACGCTGAATCTGGGTGATACCGAAGAGAGTAATCGGGGACTGATCGAAAAACGTAAAAGAATGGTGGATGACCTTATCTTTACCGGAGGACTTCGGCCTGACGCGCTAGAGGACGAGGAACTGCTGGGCATCCTTCTCGAAGACATGTTGACGCCCCAACAGGGTCAGCTTCAGCCTTTCTCTCCGGTTTTGGTCAATGTCATTCGCCAGATTCTGCCGTGATGGAGCTGATAGCGGCTTGTTAACAGGCAAACGGCAAGATCAAAAGATCGCAGCCTGCGGCGGCTCCTACATGAGATCTGCGTAGGAGCTGCCGCAGGCTGCGATCTTTTAGTGGACAATAAAAATGGGCGCCCCTGTAAAGGTCGCCCATTTTTGATTCACGCCTAGCCTTCAATCATCCGGCATTTCCGGCGGCTTGCTCGGTTTCGCAGGCTTGCTCGGTTTGGCGCCCTTCGCGCCTTTGGCCGGTTCCGGTTCGGTGGTGGCAGGTGTTTGTGCGGCGGCCGCAGCGGCGGCTTCTTTTTCGGCCATGGGCATGGCGTCGATGGTTTCGAAGATTTTCGCCAGGCTCAATGCCTTGGCTTCATCACCCGAGGCGGAGAGCTTGGTTTCGCCGTCCTTGCCCACCAGGAACACTTTCGGATAAGCCCCCGCGCCGAGCTTCAGCGAGCGCAGCAGGGCCATGGTGTCCTGCTGGCCCAGGTCCTTGCCGTCGAGCTGGCCGGACATGCTGAGGATGGTGTAGACCTTGATATTGCGGTCGGTGAGGCCCTTTTTGTTGGCTGGGTCTTCCAGTGACTTTTTCAGGCTCAGCCACACCGGGTCGACGGTGCTTTGCGCAATCACGATCAGCGGCCGGGCGCGGCCCACGTCCCCGGCCAGAGGTGAATCGCTGTCGGCGGCGAACAAGGGGCCGGCGATTGCCAGCAAGAGGGTCAGGGTCAGGGACCTGATGAGCATGCGCATCTCCTTTTGATATCCACGCACTACTGATTGCGCATCGTGGCGATTGTTCCGGCGGCGTCTGGCAAAAAGGCATTGCCCTGTCAGAAGCTTAGGTCAGGGAGCGCTTTGCGCAACATGGCGCGAGCGATCATCGGCACATCCCTACGGCCGCTGCATTGGAAGTTTTCTCCAGGCTGAATCAGAACGCCAACTTGTAACCAATCAACACCAGCATCGTCGCCAGGCATGGGCGCAGGACTTCGTCGGAGATACGACCGGTCAGGTGGCTGCCGAGCCAGATGCCTGGCAGCGAGCCCATCAACAGAAACCCGAGCACGCCCCAGTCCATGTTGCCCATGCTTGCGTGGCCGAGGCCGGCGACCAGGGTCAGCGGTACGGCGTGGGCGATTTCGGTGCCGACCAGGCGGCGGGTCGGCAGCAGCGGGTAGAGGATAAACAAGGCGACGGTGCCCAATGCCCCGGCGCCGATCGAGGTCAGGGCGACCATGGTGCCGAGGATCAGACCGGTGATCACCGTCATCACGTTAAGCCGCGAACCGCTCGGGTTGTAATTGCCGCCGGCGCGTTTGTGGGCGAACTCGAGCAAGCGTTTCTTGAAGAAAATTGCCAGGGCAGTGGCGAAGAGGACGAAACCGAGCGCCTGTTTGATGATGGCGTTCATCGCGTCCGGCGCGGTATGCAGGGAACTGAGGAACCACAGGGTCATGGCCACGGCAGGCACACTGCCGAGGGTCAGCCAGCCGGTGATGGCCCAGTCGATGTTCTTGTTCTTCCTGTGAACGAGGACGCCGCTGGATTTGGTGATCGCGGCGTACAACAGGTCAGTACCGACCGCCGTCGCCGGGTTGATGCCGAACCACAGCAGAATCGGCGTCATCAACGAACCGCCGCCGACACCGGTCATGCCGACGATAAACCCCACCACCAGCCCGGCGATCACCAGGCCGAAATTTGCCAATTCCATTCAAACGTCCAGAAAACGACAGGAAAATCTGGCCCGCAGCATAGCGATTTTTCTTATAACCACATATATCGATGCGGTCTATCGTTATGCCATATCGAACTTACCGCAGATCCCTGTGGGAGCAAGCCTGCTTGCGAAGGCGGTGTGTCAGCCGACCGATGAGTTGAATGACGCAACGCGTTCGCGAGCAGGCTCGCTCCCGAGGTGGATCTTTGCGCTACAGAACACCTGCGGGGCTCATTGCACCGGCAAGAAATTCAGAAACAGCAGACTCTGCGCGTAATTCAGGCCGATCCTGCGATAGCGCTCGTCGAGCATCTGGGTGAGCAGGTCCAGGCGCGCGACGATTTTGCTGAATTCGGTGGCGAAGCTCAGGTTACTGCCCTCCTCCGAAATCTCGTTGGAGAACAGCAGCGGCTGGCCTTCCTTGTTCTGCCGTTGCGACAAAATCCACATGGCTTTTTCGATGTTACGTGCGGCGTTGTGCACGAAGGTCGGGTTGATCGCGTCAGTCATGTAGAACTCGGTGCGATTGCCGTGGGCGGTGACCAGCATGCTGCCGATCGCGTAGATGAAGGCGCCGACGCGGTCGCCGAGGAATTCCGGACTCATCGCATAACTCAGCGCCGCCAGATCCTTGCGCCCGCCCAGCACGGGCAACGGTTGCTGCTGCTCGACGGCAAGACGCACCTGCTTGACCGCCGCATTGACAGTGAGGAAGCCGGATTTGCGCAGCTCTTCCGGGTTGCGCAGATAGAGCTTACCCATCAGCCGGTAAAGGCTGTCGAGGTTGTCGCGCATCGCCAGGGTGGCCATGCGGTCGACGCTGGTCTGCAAAAATTCCTGCGGTTGCCCTTCACGCATCTGATTGAAGAAGCCGTTGCCGTTCTGGTGGCTGCAGCCGCCGAGCAACAGCGAGACCAGGCAGGCCAGCAGCAGGCACGGGCGGCGGTTAGCGACGGTGATCAGGGCAAAAACACTCGGCATGAAATCTCGGACAGGCACATTCCTGTGCGGCGGGAGTCACCGCATCCTGGCCATGCATAGAGCCGCCGATTAGGAAAAAGTGCAGTGCCTGGGCGATTAGCCGACCTTCGGTGATAAACGACTCATCAATTAGTCGGACTTTATATTTGCCAATACAGGTAAATCCGCTATAAATCTTCTCTCTCGACTCAAATAGCATGACTAGTGACATGTAGGAGCTGCCGAAGGCTGCGATCTTTTGATTTTGCTTCTAAAAATCAAAATCAAGATCAAAAGATCGCAGCCTTCAGCAGCTCCTACGGTCAATACGAAAACAACAACAAAAAGGAAGGTCAACCATGCTTCAATCCCGTCACCTGCTCTCCGGCCTCGGACTGTCCCTGATGATCGCTACCCTTTCCGCCAACGCGGCGGGCCTGACCGCCGAACACAAAGCCTTCGGCAAAACCAATGACGGCACGCCTGTCGAACAGTACATCCTGCGCAACAGCCACGGCATGCAAGCCACCGTCATCACCTACGGCGCTACCCTGCAAGCGCTGAAAGTCGCTGACAAGCATGGCAAGTTCGACGACGTGGTGCTCGGTTTCGATGATGTGCAGGGCTACCAGAAAGGCACAGCGTACTTCGGCGCGACTATCGGCCGCTTCGGCAATCGCTTGGCCGAAGGTGCTTTCGAACTCGATGGCAAGCGCTATCAAGTGCCGCAGAATGACAAATCCAACGCCCTGCACGGCGGCCCCGAAGGTTTCGACAAGAAAGTCTGGAAGGCCAGGGAAACCAAGGACAAGGATTCGGTGGGCGTGACCCTGACTTACCTGTCGGCCGACGGCGAGATGGGCTTTCCGGGCAATCTGACCACCGAAGTCACCTATCGCCTGACCGACAACAACGAGCTGCGCATCGACTACAAGGCCAGCACCGACAAGCCGACCGTGCTCAACCTGACCAACCACAGCTACTTCAACCTGGCCGGCGCCGGTAATGGCGACATTCTCAAGCAGGTCGCCACCATCCATTCCAGCCATTACACGCCGGTCACCGCCAAACTGATCCCGACCGGGGAGCTGGCGCCTGTGGCCGGCACGCCGATGGACTTCAGCAAACCGACGGCCATCGGCACGCACATCAAGGCTGATCATCCGCAGCTGAAATTCGCCGAGCCGAAACAGGGCGGCTTCGATTTCAACTGGGCGCTGGATACCAAGGGCGATGTCAGCAAGCTCGCCACCGAAGTCAGCGACCCGCAATCCGGGCGTGTCCTGCAACTGTTCACCAGCGAGCCGGGCGTGCAGTTCTACACCAGCAACTTCCTCGACGGCACGGTCAAGGGCAAGGGCGGCAAGGTCTATCCGCACTGGGGTGCGTTCACCCTCGAGACCCAGCACTATCCGGATTCGCCGAACCAGCCGGACTTTCCAAGCACGCGGCTTGATCCGGGGCAGACTTATGCTCACAGCGTGATCCTGAAGTTCTCCGCCAGGTAAATCTCGAAGATCAAAAGATCGCAGCGTTCCGCAGTCCCTACAGAGGAATACGTTCCATGGAGGAGTTGCGGACCGCTGCGATCTTTTTTGCTTTTTGAACCCCAACGCTATTCTGCTGCCCACTAAAGACACCCATTCTTTCAGGCAGGAGGTTTGAATGCGTACCCTTGAGTTGGCCGGCGTGCAAGTTCCCGTGATTGGCCAGGGCACCTGGCGGATGGGCGAGGATCGTTCGGCGCACACCCGTGAAGTGGCGGCGCTGCGCACCGGCATCGAGCTGGGCATGAGCCTGATCGATACCGCTGAGATGTACGCTGAGGGCGGTGCCGAAACGGTGGTCGGTGAAGCCATCGCCGGTCGGCGCGACAAGGTGTTTCTGGTGAGCAAGGTCTACCCGCACAACGCCAGCCGCCAAGGCATCCCGCAAGCCTGCGAGCGCAGTTTGCGTCGGCTCGGCACGGACTACATCGATCTGTATCTGCTGCACTGGCGCGGTCAGTATCCGCTGGAGGAAACCGTCGAAGCCTTCGAACGCCTGCGCGAAGACGGCAAGATCGGCCGTTGGGGCGTGTCGAATTTCGATGTCGACGACCTCGAAGAACTCTCCAGCTCGGCCTGCGCCACCAATCAGGTGCTGTATAACCTCGAAGAGCGCGGCGTCGAATTCGATCTGCTGCCGTGGTGCCAGCATCAGCGCCTGCCGCTGATGGCGTACTGTCCGATCGGCCAGGGCGGTGCGATGCTCGCCGAGCCGGTGCTGCAAGAGATTGCCAGCCGTCACAACGCCACCCCGGCGCAGATTTCGCTGGCATGGCTTGTGCGCCAGGACGGCGTAATTGCGATTCCCAAGGCTGTGCGCCCGGAGCATGTGCAACTCAATGCCGAGGCGGCCCAACTGCAACTGGACGCCGGGGATCTGGCGGCGCTGGACAAGGTGTTCCCGGCGCCACAACGCAAGCAGCGGCTGGCCATGGTCTGAGCTGCCGACTGCGAGGGCTTCGCCATGAGAAGCACAGATCTGCACGACCCGTTCTACCTGCAACGTTTTGTCCAGGCACAGGACCCGGTGTTCGAACGGGTCCAGCGTGAACTCGAAACGGGCCGCAAGCGCAGCCATTGGATGTGGTTCGTCTTTCCGCAGTTCGCCGGATTGGGCGGCAGCGAAATGGCCCGCCGCTTTGCGATTGGTTCAGCCGAGGAAGCCCAGGCCTACTTGGCCGACGAACTGCTCGGGGCGCGGCTGCGCACCTGCACGCAACTGGTACTGATTGGGCCGCAGCGTTCGATTGCAGAAATGTTCGGCCATCCCGATGACCTGAAATTTCATTCTTCGATGACGCTGTTCGCCCAGTTCAGCGCCCCAGACAGTCTGTTCCATCAGGCGCTGGAGCGTTACTTCCACGGCATTCTCGATGAGTGGACACTGCAACTGCTCGACTCAAAACAGGCCCAGTTGCCCACCGATCAGGGTTGAAAAGTCGTCGTCGACAAACGGCAGAATCGCGTCCGCCACCGGTTGCAATTGGCGGGTAATGTAGTGGTCATAGTCGACGGCGGCGCGGCGCAATTCCAGCGGTTCCGGGCCGGCGAGAGTGATGACATAGCTGATCCAGCCGCCGTTCTGATATTGCCGTGGGCGCCCCTGCTCGGCGTTGTAGTCGTCGGCGAGCCGCGCCGCCCGGACGTGCGGCGGTACGTTGCGTTCGTAATCGTCGAGGGTGCGGCGCAGGCGCTTGCGGTAGATCAGCCGATCATCGAACTCGCCAGCGAGGGTCTTGCGCACGTAGTCGCGGACGTAATCCTGATACGGCTTGCGCTGGAAGATCCGCTCATACAGTTCCTGCTGAAATTGCCGGGCCAGCAGCGACCAGTCGGTGCGCACGGTTTCCAGGCCCTTGTAGACCATCTCCTCGCTGCCATCGGTGCGGGTGACGAGGCCGGCGTAGCGCTTCTTGCTGCCCTCCTCCGCGCCGCGAATGGTTGGCATCAGGAAGCGCTTGTAGTGAATTTCGAACTGCAATTCCAGTGCGCTTTCCAGGCCGTATGCTTCGCGCACATGCGCGCGCCACCAATCGTTGACGTGCTTGACCAGCGCATGGCCGATCTGCGCTGCTTCTTCCTGACCGTGCAGACTGCGCAGCCAGACAAAGGTTGAATCGGTGTCACCGTAAATGACTGCGTGGCCCTGTTCTTCGATCAACTGGCGGGTGCGCAGCATGATTTCGTGGCCGCGCAAGGTGATCGACGACGCCAACCGGGTATCGAAAAACCGGCAACCGCTGGAGCCGAGCACGCCATAGAAGGCGTTCATGATGATTTTTAGCGCCTGGGACAGCGGCGCGTTGTGCTCACGCTTGGCGGTCTCCCGCCCTTCGGCCACTCGCGCCACGATGGACGGCAGACAATGCCGGGTACGCGAGAAACGTGCGCCACGGAAGCCGGGCACCGAATCAGCGTCGTCGGGATGTTGCAGGCCTTCGATCAAGCCCACCGGGTCGATCAGAAAGGTGCGGATGATCGACGGGTAGAGGCTTTTGTAATCGAGCACCAGAACCGATTCGTACAATCCCGGCCTTGAATCCATAACAAAGCCGCCGGGGCTGGCCTGCGGTGGATTGGTGCCCAGGTTCGGCGCAACAAAGCCTTGGCGATGCATCAACGGCATGTACAAGTGCGTGAACGCAGCGACCGAACCACCGCTGCGGTCGGCCGGCAAACCGGTGACGCTGGCGCGTTCGAGCAAAAACGTCAGCAGTTCGGTCTTGGCGAAAATCCGCGTAACCAGCTCGCAGTCCTTGAGGTTGTATTTGGCCAGCGCCGGTTTGTCCTCGGCGAACATGCGATTGATTTCGTCCATGCGCTGGTACGGATTGTTGATCGCCTTGCCTTCGCCGAGCAGGGTCTGCGCGACGTTTTCCAGGCTGAACGAGGGAAAACTCCAGGTCGCCGAACGCAACGACTCGATGCCGTCGATGATCAGCCGCCCCGCTGCCGAGGCGAAATAGTGATTTCGGCTGCCGTGCTCGCGCCACTGCATTTCTTCGCCGCCACGGCCGATTTTCAGCGGCACGCCGAGGCGTCGCGCGTGTTCGTGGAGGATGCGCAAATCGAACTGCACGACGTTCCAGCCAATGATCGCGTCAGGGTCGTGGCGGGCGAACCAGTCGTTGAGCTTCTTCAGAATGAGCGTGCGCGAATCGCAGTATTCGAGGTCGAAATCGACGATGCTGGCGTCACCGTTCGGCGCGCCCAGCATGTACACCTGGCGCTCGCCGCAGCCTTCCAGCGCGATGGAATACAGCTCGCCGTTTTCCGTGGTCTCGATGTCGAGCGAGACCAGGCGCAGTTTCGGTCGATAGCCGGGGTCAGGTTTCAGTTGGGCGTTGATCAGTACGCCGTCAGCATCCGGCGTGCCGCCGAACAGTACCGGCGCGGTGATGAAGCGCTCCATCAGATAGCGTTCCGGAGGGCGCACGTCGGCTTCAAAAACATCGACGCCGGCACGGTTCAGCGCGGTCTCGAGGCGCATCAACTGGCCGTGCTGCTGGCAATACAGACCGAGCACCGGCCGATGCTGAAAATCCAGCAAGGCCAACGGTCGCAGTTCCACATTTTTTTCATCGTGCAACAGCCGCTCGGCCGCTTCACGCTGTGCGGCAGGAATAAACGCCACCGACGGCTGATGCGCCAGACGCACGCGGCGCGGCCCGGCGCCCGTCGCCAGCCAGAACTCGACTTCGGTACCGGCCGGCGTGTCGCGCCAATGCCGGGTCAGGACGAAGCCCTGCTGTAAATCCACCACTGCGACCTCGGAAAATCAAACTGACCGGCATTCTACGCGGCATTGCTGCGCTTGGCCTTGGCGAAAAATACTGCTGATCTACGGAAAAAACCGGCAAATGGCGTTTTTTGCACGCTAACTGCCGCTTTGCCACCTTGCCCTGCGCGGTTGCGTCTACGATGCTTGATGAACAACGACAACACCTGAGTAACCGCCATGAAGACCGTCGCCCAACTGCTCAAGCTCAAAGATCAGAAAAATCAGGAAGTGCACCAGATCAAACCGGATCACATGGTGCTCGAAGCGCTGATGAAGATGGCCGAGAAAAACGTCGGCGCCTTGCTGGTGGTCGAAGACGACAAAGTGGTCGGCATCATCAGCGAGCGCGACTATGCGCGCAAACTGGTGCTGCACGGGCGCTCTTCGGTCGGTACGCCAGTGCGCGACATCATGGTCAAGGACGTGATTACCGTGGACACCCGGCAAACCGTCGACACCTGCCTGGGGATCATGTCGGACAGACGCCTGCGCCACTTGCCGGTGGTCGAAGACGGCCAGTTGATTGGTCTGCTGTCGATCGGCGACCTGGTGAAGGAAGCGATTGCCGAACAGGCCGAGCTGATCAAACAGCTGGAGCAATACATTCGCGGGGAATAAATTCCGGTCTTCCGCTCATACTTGACCCTGTGGGAGCGGGCTTGCTCGCGAATGCGGTGGGTCAGTCGACACATCTTGACTGACAGAGCGCTTTCGCGAGCAGGCTCGCTCCCACATTCATTTATCGGTCAGCCCTGAGAGGGCCAATGCCGCTCAAACACCGGTGCCAGCACCGGGTGCCGGTCGATCCTTTGCAGCCATGCATAAAAGCCCGGGCGGGTCTGGCGCAGGTGTTCGCGGCTGCCGGCCCAGCGGCTCACCACTGCCGCCAGCACATCCAGCGCACCGGGCGTTTCATCATCCAGGTACAGCTCGCCGGAAAACTGATCGGCAAATACCTCCCAACTGAAGTGCAGGCGCTGACGCGTGCCGGCGATCAGGTTTTGCCGTGCGCTCTCGTCAGGCGCGCTCAGCCAGCGCTCGGGGTAATCGATGATGCCGACTGCCGCGTAGCAGTTGCTGACGATATAGGCGAGGCCGCGAATCGCCTGATCACGATCGGCAGCCTTGCTCGGCAGCAGGCCGGATTTGGGAAACGTCAGGCCCAGGTGAATCAGGATCGCCGCACTTTCGGTCATGGCGCTGCCGTCCGGCAGTTGCAAGGTCGGTATCTGTTTCAGCGGATTGAGTTTGCCCAGCGCGTCGTCGGCCTCGGCGCTGGCTTCGGTGTCAATGAAGCGATAGGCGATCTGGCACAACTCCAGTGCCGCCTCGATGGCAGCCGCGCCGGAATTCTTGTGCCCGTAGAGCTGGTACATGTCCGTTCCCCCGATAAGGCCTTTGCACAGGGTAGATGGCTGGCTGGCCTGACGTAGAAAATTCTGTCAATGAATCGTTCACGCCAGATGCAAAATCTTGTGGGAGCGAGCCTGCTCGCCAATGCGGTGGGTCAGTCACATAAGCGCTGGCTGACCCGACGCCTTCGCGAGCAGGCTCGCTGCCACAGGTTTGATCTTTGTATTTGAAATTTATTTTTCCGGCACTGCATCCAATCGCCTCGGCCACGGGTAGTCCTTGTAACAGCCCACTCTGGTGCTGTCAGCGCCCTACCCTTTTCGGAGAATCATCGGATGAACATCACCCAACTGATTGGCTTCACCGGTTTGCTCGCCTTCACCGCGACTAGCTTCGCCCAGAGCAGTTATCCCGACGCGATCAAGGTGCCGGACGGGCACAAGATTGCCCTGGAGACCACCGGGGTTGGCGAGATCACCTACGAATGCCGCGACAAACCCAATATGGCCGGGCAGACCGAATGGACCTTTGTCGGCCCGAAAGCGGTGCTCAATGATCGCAGCGGCAAACAGGTCGGCACCTATTTCGGCCCGCCAGCGACCTGGCAGGCCAAGGACGGTTCGAAAGTCACCGGCACGCAACTCGCCGTGGCACCGTCTAGCCCGGGCAACCTGCCCTATCAACTGGTCAAGGCCAATCCGGCTGAGGGCAAAGGCGCGATGACCGGCGTCAGCTACATACAGCGCGTTGCGCTCAAGGGCGGCGTCGCGCCGGGCAGTGAGTGCACGATGGCGAACAAGGGCAAGCAGGAAGTGGTGAAGTACCAGGCGGATTATATTTTCTGGGCGGCGAACTGACCTGGACGTCACGGAGTACCAAATGTGGGAGCGAGCCTGCTCGCGAATGCGGTGGGTCAGGTATGGGTGTGGCGACCGACACTCCGCGTTCGCGAGCAGGCTCGCTCCCACAGGGAACAATGCGTCTGTATGTTTGGGAAATGTGAGCTAGATTGCACCCCATGCCTTTAGCCGAATCCGTTTTCGATTACGAAGCCCGCCTCGCTGCCTGTGCCCGGGGCGAGCGTTCGGCTTTGCGCGATTTGTATGTGCAGGAAGGCCCGCGCCTGCTCGGTGTAGCCAAGCGGCTGGTGCGCGATACGGCGCTGGCGGAGGACATTGTGCATGAGGCATTCATCAAGATCTGGCACGGCGCTGCCGGGTTCGACCCGGCGCGTGGTTCGGCGCGGGGCTGGATGTTCAGCGTGACCCGGCACCTGGCCTTGAATCAGTTGCGCAAGCAAAATCGGGAAACGCCGTTCAGCGAAGAACATGAGTCAGCGGCGCCCGATGAGCTGGCCGATATTCACTCGGCGCGCATTCATCGCTGCCTCGAGCAACTGGAACCGCAGCGGCGCAGCTGCATCCTCCACGCTTACGTCGACGGTTACAGCCACGCGCAGATTTCCGCGCGCCTCGATACGCCGCTGGGCACGGTCAAAGCGTGGATCAAGCGCAGCCTCAATGCTTTGCGGGAGTGCATGGGATGACCGGCGAATCAGCGCAGGAACGGGATGAACTGGCCGGCGAGTATGTGCTCGGCACCTTGTCGTTCGAGCAGCGCATCGAGGTGCAACGGCGCCTGCCGAACGATCCCGAACTTCGTGCGGCGGTGGATGCCTGGGAGCGGCGTCTGCTGGAGCTGACCGATCTGGCCGAACCTCAGCAACCCTCGGCGCAGCTGTGGCCTCGTATCGAACGCAGTCTCGAACGGCTGACGGTGAAGAAACCTCTGACTTCGTGGTGGAATCTGCTGCCGCTGTGGCGCGGTTTGAGTGCGGCGGGCCTTGCTGCGACGCTGATTCTAGGCACGCTGCTGCTGACCCAGACTGCGCCGAAACCGAGTTATCTGGTGGTGCTGGTAGCCCCGCAGGACAAGGCGCCGGGCTGGGTGATTCAGGCGAGCAACGCGCGGGAGATCCAGTTGATTCCGCTGGGCGTGGTCGAGGTGCCGGCGGACAAGGCGCTGGAGTTCTGGACCAAGGCTGACGGCTGGTCGGGGCCGGTGTCGTTGGGCCTGGTCAAACCGGGGCAGGCTTTGTCGGTGCCGCTGGACAAGTTGCCACCGTTGCAACCCAACCAGTTGTTCGAGCTGACCCTGGAAGGCGCCAATGGCTCACCGATCGGCAAACCGACCGGGCCGATTCAGGCGATCGGGCGTGCGGTCAAAGTCTTGTAGTGTGCCCTGTAGGAGCTGCCGAAGGCTGCGATCTTTGTTTTCAAGATCAAAAGATCGTCCGATCGCGGCCCGAGCCTTCGGCAGCTCCTACATTAATCATCATCGACGTCGATGTTCACCATCACGGCAATGAAGTTCTCATAAAAAATTCCGGGCGTAACATCGGCTCCATACCAACCAACAACACCCCGGAGCACACCATCATGAAACGCCAGACTCTTCTCAGCATCGCCTTCTCGCTTTTCGCAGTTAACGCTTTCGCGGCCACCCCGGCGCACACCATGATCGCCGAAGGCGGCTCGGACAAACTGATCGAAAGCCGTCTGGCCGAAGGTGGTTCGGATCGTCTGATCGAACGCCGCGTTGCCGAAGGTGGCGCTGATCGTTTGATCGAACGCCGTGTTGCCGAAGGTGGCGCTGATCGTCTGATCGAACGCCGTGTTGCCGAAGGTGGCTCGGATCGTCTGATCGAACGCCGCGTTGCCGAAGGTGGCGCTGATCGTCTGATCGAACGCCGTGTTGCCGAAGGTGGCGCTGATCGTCTGATCGAACGCCGTGTTGCTGAAGGTGGCTCGGATCGTCTGATCGAACGCCGCGTTGCCGAAGGTGGTTCGGATCGTCTGATCGAACGCCGCGTTGCCTGAATGCACAGCTTCAAGCGCAACACCGCAGAGAAACCCGGCTCCCGCAGCCGGGTTTTTTATGTCTGCATGTTTTATCCGGCCTTGGCCATGCAGCGCTTGTAACGCTCGTCCACGCGCTTGGCGAACCAGGCTGTGGTGAGCTTGCGGGTGATCTTCGGACTCTGCAGCACAATTCCCGGCAATACCGCACGCGGCAAGGCCTTGCCTTCGGCCCGCTCCGCCAGTTCGAACACGCGCTGATAGAGTTTGCTCTCTTCGAATTCCAGGGTTTTGCCTTTCTCCAGTTGATCGCGAATCGTCGGGTTGCGCATGCCCAGCGACTTGCCGAGGGTACGCACCGCCAGTTCGGTGCTGCCGGGCATGATCGAGTCGTAGCGAATCAGGTCACCGTCCAGGGTCAGCGGGATACCGGAAGCGCGGCTGACCGCATTCTGGAACGCGGCATTGCGACTGGCGTACCAGCCGGCGTTGAAATCGGCGAAACGATACAGCGGCTCGCGGTAATTCACCGGATAGCCGAGCAAATGGGCGATGCCGAAATACATGCCGCCGCGCCGACTGAACACTTCACGGCGGATCGTGCCGTCCACCGGGTACGGGTAATCCTTGGCGTGCTCCTCGGCAAATTCGATGCTGACCTGCATCGGCCCACCGGTGTGCACCGGGTTGAAGCCGCCGAACAGCGTGCGGCCCATCGGCACCATGCCGATGAAGTCGTCAAAAATCGCGCTCAGCTCTTTTTCACTGCGCGCCGCATTCAGGCGCTCGCTGTAGGTCTTGCCGTTGGGCGAGCGCACTTGCAGAGCGCCGCTGATCAACAGGCTGGGGATGTGCACCTTAGCGGCGCGGCGATCGATTTCGTCACGAGCGATCTTGCCCAGACCGGGCACCGTCGGGTCGGCCTGGAAAGTCGATTCCTGCTCGGCCACGGCCAGTACCGAACACAGGTTCTGCGTGGTGGTGTTGATGCCTTGCGCGGCGAACGCGGCGTAGATGTCCGTGGCCCAGCCCTGACGGTCGGCAGTTTTTGCCGGCAACAGCCGAACAATTTCAGCCTTCACTTCAGCCGGCGGACGCAGCGCCGGTTCGTTGCTGCGCTGGCTGGCGCAACCGGCGAGCAGCAGCAAGGCGCCCAGAGTAATAATTAATCGCATGTTGCTCCATCCAATCAAATTCGCCACAACACCATACACAACCCCCGTAGGAGCTGCCGAAGGCTGCGATCTTTTGATCTTGCTTTTTGCAGATCAAAGTCAACATCAAGATCAAAAGATCGCAGCCTTCGGCAGCTCCTACGGGCTGATGACAAACTGATTGCAAAACGTTACTGCGAAACCCTATCATTCGCGCCTGGAGTCGCATTAGCGCAAGGAGTTCCGCGCCGCCCTTATTTTATTCATTGGCCGTTCGCCTCCAGGTATCCGACATGCCCGCTTCAGCTCGACTCGGCGCTCCATTCCGCCCGACTTTGCTTGCCCTGCTGTGCTCCCTGACCGTCACCGCCCACGCCGCTGAAGACAACAGCAAAGAACTGGTGCTCGACGACGTCAACGTCAATGCCCAGGCCCCGACTCCCAACGCCCTGCCCCCGGTCTATGCTGGCGGTCAGGTTGCGCGCGGCGGCCAATTGGGCGTGCTCGGCAATCAGGACATGATGGACGTGCCGTTCAGTGCGGCGTCCTACACCGAGCAACTGATCCAGGACCAGCAGGCGGAAAACGTCGCCGACGTGCTGCTCAACGATTCTTCCGTGCGCCAGGCCTCGGGCTTCTCCAACCAGGCGCAGGTGTTCATGATTCGCGGCCTGCCGCTCAATGGCGACGACATCTCTTACAACGGCCTGTACGGCGTGTTGCCCCGGCAGATCATTTCTACCGATGCGCTGGAGCGCGTGGAAGTGTTCAAGGGCCCTAACGCCTTCATCAACGGCGTGACCCCGACAGGTTCCGGCATCGGCGGCGGCGTCAACCTGCAACCAAAACGCGCGGGCGACGTGCCGCTGCGCCGTTACACCACCGACATCAACAGCGAAGGCCGCATCGGTCATCACTTCGACATCGGCCAGCGTTTCGGTGCAGACAACCGCTTCGGCGCGCGGGTCAACCTGTCGCAACGCGAGGGCGACACCGGCATCGATCACGAGAATCAGCGCTCGAAACTGTTCGCCATCGGCCTGGATTATCGCGGCGATGCGCTGCGGGTTTCCGGTGATTTTGCCTATCAGAAGGAACGCGTCAACGGTGGCCGCAGCTCGGTCAACCTCGGCACCGCCACGCACATCCCGGACGCGCCATCGGCGGACACCAACTACGCGCCGAAGTGGGGCTACACCGACATCGAAGACACCTTCGGCATGCTCCGCGCCGAGTACGACCTCAACGACAACTGGACCGCTTACGCCGCTGGCGGCGCCAAGCACACCCGTGAAGTCGGCCGCTACAATTCGACCACGCTGGTCGGCAACAGCGGCGCCTCGTTCACCACCGGCTCGTTCGTCCCGCATGATGAGGACAACACCAGCGTCATGGCCGGCCTCAATGGCAAATTCAACACCGGCCCTGTCAGCCACAAGCTGAATTTCGGCCTGACCGGGATCTGGGCCGAGCAGCGCAGTGCCTATGACTTCGACCTGACCCGCTACTCGAACAACATCTACCATCCGATCACCACTCCGGCACCGGTCGGTAATTTCGCCGGTGGCGATCTCAACGATCCTGGCATCGTTGGCAAAACCTTCAACCGCAGCGTCGCAATCTCTGACACCCTCGGTTTCTTCGATGATCGCCTGTTGGTCACCGCCGGTCTGCGTCGTCAGCAACTGGTGGTGCAGGGTTACAGCTACGCCAGCTACGGCAGCGGCCCGCGTTCGTCGAGCTACGACGAGTCGATCACCACGCCGGTGTACGGCATCGTGTTCAAGCCGTGGGAGCATGTGTCGTTCTACGCCAACCATATCGAAGGTTTGGCCCAAGGGCCGACTTCGCCGACCAGCTCCGGCGGTTTCCGCGTGACCAACGGCAACGAGGTTTACGCACCGAAGCGCTCCAAGCAGACCGAGCTGGGCGTGAAAGTCGACATGGGCACCTACGGCGCGAGCCTGGGCGTTTATCGCATCGAACAGCCGAGCGACGGCTACTGCGAAATCAACAGCGCTACCACTTGCACCTACGTCCGCGAAGGCGAGCAGATCAACAAAGGCGTGGAAATGAACGTGTTCGGCGAGCCGATCGATGGTCTGCGCCTGATCAGCGGCCTGACCCTGATGGACACCGAACTGAAAAACACCCTCAACGGCGCCAACGACGGCAACCACGCCATCGGCGTGCCGACCTTCCAGTTCAACGCTGGCGTCGATTGGGACGTGCCGGGCCTGCAAGGCGTCGCGCTGAACGCGCGAATGCTGCGCACCGGCGGGCAATACGCGGATGCCGCCAACAATCTCAGCCTGCCGACGTGGAACCGCTTCGACGCGGGTGCGCGCTATGCGTTCAAGGTGTCGGAGAAGGACGTGACCGTGCGGTTCGGCGTTGAGAACGTGGCGAACAAGAAGTACTGGGAATCGGCTCAGGGCGGCTACCTGACCCAGGGTGAACCGCGAGTGGCGAAGTTGTCGGGGACGATCGATTTCTAAGCGTCGTTTCGTCGTAGAAAAGGCCCCGCAGCTTCATGGTTGCGGGGCCTTTGTGGTTTTTGTGGTGCTTGATCCGGCCTCTTCGCGAGCAAGCCCGCTCCCACAGCGGCCGGAACTGGCTAGCCTTTACATCTGATCCATACTTGCTGCACAGCCACAAGAGGACAGCCCCATGAACCGCAGCGACGTGCTGATCATCGGCGCCGGCCCGACCGGTCTGGTCCTGGCGCTGTGGCTGAGCAAACTCGGCGTGCGTGTGCGCATCATCGACAAGACCTCCGCGCCCGGCACCACTTCCCGCGCTCTGGCCGTGCAGGCACGCACCCTTGAGCTGTATCGCCAACTCGACCTCGCCGACACCATCGTGCGTCGCGGTCATCAGGTTGCGGCGGCGAATTTCTGGGTCAACGGCAAGCCCGTCGCGCAGTTGCCGCTCAAGCGCATCGGCGAAGGCCTGACGCCCTACGCCTTCGTCGAGATCTTCCCGCAGGACGAGCACGAACGGCTGCTGCTCGAGCGCCTCGCTGATTACGACGTCAGCGTCGAGCGCAATACCGCGCTGGACAGCTTCGAAGAAACCGGCGACACACTCACCGCCCATCTGCGCCTGCCCGATGGCGGCCAGGAAGTCTGCCAGGCCTGCTATCTGGCCGGTTGCGACGGCGCCCGTTCGGTGGTGCGCAAAACCCTCGACACCGATTTCCCCGGCGGTACCTACCAGCAGATTTTCTACGTCGCCGACGTCACGGCAAGCGGCCCGGCGCTGAATGGCGAGCTGCATCTGGACCTCGACGAAGCGGACTTTCTCGCGGTGTTCCCCCTGGCCGGCGCAGGCCGTGCGCGACTGATCGGCACGGTGCGTGACGAACGTGCCGAGCGTGCCGACACCCTGCAATTTTCCGACGTCAGCAGCCGCGCCATTGAACACCTGAAAGTGCATATCGAAGACGTGCACTGGTTCTCCACCTACCGCGTGCATCACCGGGTGGCCGAGCACTTTCGCAGCGGCCGGGCGTTTCTGCTCGGCGATGCCGCCCACGTGCACAGTCCGGCCGGTGGCCAAGGTATGAACACCGGCATTGGCGATGCGATCAATCTGGCGTGGAAACTCGCCGCCGTGCTCAGTGGTGGTGCCGAACCGAGGCTGCTCGACACCTACGAAACCGAGCGCATCGCCTTCGCTCGCCGGCTGGTGTCCACTACCGACAAGGTCTTCAGTTTCGTCACCGCCGAGGGGCGCATGGCCGATCTGCTACGGATGCGTGTGGCGCCGTTTCTGATACCGAGAATGGCGTCGTTCGAAGCCAGCCGCGAGTTCCTGTTTCGCACGGTCTCGCAAGTCACCCTCAACTATCGCGGCATGCCGCTGAGCCAGGGCGAAGCCGGCCACGTGCATGGCGGTGACCGCTTGCCGTGGGCGCATGATGGCGAGGGAGATAATTTCGAGCCGCTACGGCAACCGTGCTGGCAGGTGCATGTCTACGGCGACACCAGCGACGAAATGATCGCCTGGTGCAATGAACATCACTTGCCGCTGCATGTGTTCGACTGGCGACCGGCGTTTGAAACGGCAGGGTTGGGGCGCAACGGGTTTTATCTGGTGCGGCCGGATACTTATGTCGCGGTTGCGGATAACAGTGCTGATCCAAAAGTGATCGAACGCTACTTCCGCGATCACGGCATCCGCCCGTTCTTCAGCTGACACACCACACTTCAACTGTGGGAGCGGTCTTGCTCGCGAAGGCGGTGTGTCAGTGCCAGATGCGCTGCCTGACAGTCCGCATTCGCGAGCAAGCCCGCTCCCACAGTTGCATTTGCAGCGTTGATTAAATTCCCGCCAACGCCAGATCCATCGCAAAGTAAGTGAAGATCAGATCCGCACCGGCACGCTTGATGGCGCCGAGGCTTTCGCGCACCACGCGATCTTCATCGATCGCACCGGCCTGGGCGCCGAACTTGATCATCGCGTACTCGCCGCTGACCTGATACGCCGCCAGTGGCAGGTTCGAGGCCTGGCGAATGTCACGGATGATGTCGAGGTAAGCACCGGCCGGTTTGACCATCAGCGCATCGGCACCTTCCTGCTCATCGAGCAGCGATTCGCGCAGGGCCTCGCGGCGATTCATCGGGTTCATCTGATAGCTTTTGCGATCGCCCTTGAGCGCGCTGCCGCCGGCCTCGCGGAACGGGCCGTACAGCGCCGAGGCGAATTTGGTCGAATAGGCCATGATCGGTATCTGCGTGAAGCCAGCGGCGTCCAGCGCCTGACGAATCGCGCGCACCTGGCCGTCCATTGCTGCCGACGGTGCTATCACGTCAGCCCCGGCGCGGGCTGCGGCCACCGCTTGCTGGCCGAGGTTGATCAGAGTCTGGTCGTTGTCGACCTCGTGGTTGTGCATCACGCCGCAATGGCCGTGATCGGTGTACTCGCAGAAGCAGGTGTCGGACATCACGATCATTTCCGGCACGGCGTCCTTGGCGATGCGCGACATCCGCGACACCAGGCCGTCTTCGCGCCAGGTGTCACTGCCGTTGGCATCGAGATGATGGGACACGCCAAAGGTCATCACCGACTTGATGCCGGCACGGGCATAGCGCTCGATTTCACTGGCCAGTTTGCGCTCGGGGATGCGCTGCACGCCGGGCATGCTGGTGATCGGCACGAAGTCGTCGATCTCTTCCTCGACGAAGATCGGCAGGACCAGATCGTTCAGGCTGAACTCGGTTTCCTGGAACAGACTGCGCAGGCTCGCATTGCGGCGCAGACGGCGGGGACGTGCTTCGGGGAACTGACTGGACATGGGGCCTTTCCTGAAAACAGCGGATGAGACGAAAGTCGTAGGGGGGAAAGCTTATGCCTTGCGGCGGGTGCGGGACAAACCTGGATCAATCAAGAGAGCGTTACTGCAGGTGCAACAATCTTTGTAGGAGCTGCCGAAGGCTGCGATCTTTTGACTTTGATCCTAAAAAAACAAGATCAAGAGATCGCAGCCTTCGGCAGCTCCTACAGGGGAACGCGGTGGGTCAGGACGGGATGGTCAGGCCGCGAATGACCGCCGGGCGCGCGAGAAACCGCTCCAGCACCCGCGTGACATTGGGGAAATTCTCAATCCCGACCAGATCCCCAGCCTCATAGAAGCCAAGCAGATTGCGCACCCACGGGAACGTGGCGATGTCGGCGATGGTGTAGCGCTCGCCCATAATCCAGTCGCGGCCTTCGAGGCGGGTGTTGAGCACGTTCAGCAGGCGTTTGCTTTCCTCGACATAACGATCACGCGGGCGCTTGTCCTCGTAATCCTTGCCGGCGAATTTGTTGAAGAAACCGAGCTGGCCGAACATCGGGCCGATGCCGCCCATCTGCCACATCAGCCATTGGATGGTCTCGTAGCGCGGCGCGCCTTCCTGAGCGAGCAATTGGCCGCTCTTGTCGGCCAGATAAATCAGGATCGCGCCGGATTCGAACAGCGGCAGCGGCTGGTCTTCCGGACCATGCGGGTCGAGGATCGCCGGGATCTTGTTGTTCGGGTTCAGCGACAGAAACTCTGCCGAAGTCTGGTCGTTGGTGTCGAAACCGACGCGGTGCGGCTCGTACGGCAGGCCGATCTCTTCGAGCATGATCGACACTTTTACGCCGTTGGGGGTCGGCAGGGAGTAGAGCTGAATCCAGTCCGGGTACTGCGCCGGCCATTTCTGAGTAATCGGGAATGCAGACAGATCGGTCATTGGAAGCATCCAGTCACAAATTGAAAACCGATCATAAAGTAGGCCTGCCGCCGCGCCTACACGAACCGTAACATCCTGTCGTTAACCTGCCTGCATGCCCGCAAAGGTTGCCGTTAGAGTGCTGCGCACTGGCCCGGATCGAACCAAACGGGCATTACAGGACTCTGAGATATGCCTTTCTCGCAGAGGAAGCTGTTCACGACAGGGAAACACCCGGTGCTGGGAGCCCGCGGTGCCAAGGTTTGTCAGCCTTAACCGATTTTGCTGAAGAACCCTCGAACTGATGACGAACCTGATGAGTTTCGCCAAACGCTTCAAACATCGCGCGTACGTGGCCCTGCCCTCCCTGCTGGCAGTCAGCGCGCTGTTTCTGTCCCTCGAATCCAGTGAAAGCCGCGCACAACCGGCGGACGGCACGCAGACGCTGGTGTTCCTGCGTCATGCGGAAAAGCCCGAAGGCGGTCTCGGCCAGCTCAACTGCCAGGGCCTGAACCGCGCCATCGACCTGTCGACCCTGCTGCCGGAAAAATTCGGCAAGGCCGATTACGTGTTCGCCGCCAACCCGACGCGCAACGTCGAGGAAGGCGAGCTGGACAATTCCTACAGCTACATTCGTCCGCTGATGACCATCAGCCCGGCCGCGATCAAGCTCGGCCTGCCGGTGAACATCGAGTTCTCCGCCAACGACACCAGCGATCTGGCCCGCGAACTGCTGGACGAGAAGTACCACAACTCGACGATCTACACCGCGTGGTCTCACGGTTATCTGCCGGAGCTGATCAACAAGGTCGCCGGCAATGCGGTGGGCGAGCGGCAGAAAATCACTGATGACTGGGCCGGCGATGACTTCGATTCGCTGTATGTGCTGACCCTGAAGTGGCACAACGGCAAGGCCAGTTTGCAGAGTCATAGCTACAAGCAGGGGCTGGATAACGGTAAGGACACTTGCCCGACCTGAGTTTTGCAGCGCCTGACATTGCGTCTTCGCGAGCAGGCTCGCTCCCACAGGGAACCGCATTTCAACTGTGGGAGCGAGCCTGCTCGCGAAGAGGCCAGTCGCTTGCGCCTCAAGCCTTCTGGCTCACCCTCGCGCGCAAATACTCGATCACCGCCCCACGCTCCCCGGCAAACTCGATCCGCCCGCCCTTCTTCTCGCGCTGGAACACATACATCGGGTCGTAATACTCGCGCAGCAAACCCTCGATCCAGCCGCGATGCAGGTCTACCGCGCCACTGCGGCCCTGCTCGGCCAGCGCCTGTTCCATCAACACCAGCATCCGCGAATGGCGCTCACCGCCGAGGCGTTTCTGTACGTTGTTGAGGCTTTCCAGCAGACGTTCGGAGAACAAGGCAAAACCGTTTTCACCGTGCACCGAGGCAAACTCCGCCGACAGATCGATGACGTAATCACGCAGGATCCGTTCGACACGATCCTCGAAACGATCTTCCAGCCAGACCATCGGGTACTGCTGCATGCCCTGATACAGCGGCAGCGGCAAGGCACAACTGCCGACCACGCGGCTCTCGTCTTCGAGCACAAACTGCTCGATCCCGGCATCGCGTTTCTTCAGGAAGTCGATGGCCAGGCGATTCTCGAAATCGATGTTCGACGGCTGCCCGGTGGCACGTTTGCCGAAACTGGAGCCGCGATGGTTGGCGTGGCCTTCCAGATCCACACCGTTGCGCAACTGCACCAGCACTTCGGTCTTGCCGGTGCCGGTCATGCCGCCGAGCAAAACGAAATCACACTGCGCAATAGCCTGCTCAAGGGTGTCGATCAAAAAACTGCGCATTGCCTTGTAGCCGCCGCCGACGCGCGGATAGTCGATGCCCGCCTCGTCGCGCAGCCACTGCTGGGTGATCTGCGAGCGCAAGCCACCACGGAAACAATACAAATAACCATCGGGATGAGCCCGGGCGAAGTCGGCCCAGGCCTGGATGCGCTCGGCTTTCACCGCGCCGCCCACCATCTGGTGGCCCAGCTCGATTGCCGCCTGCTGGCCATGCTGCTTGTAGCAGGTGCCGATCTTCTGCCGCTCCAGATCATTCATCAGCGGCAGATTGACCACGCCGGGGAACGCGCCTTTGTGAAACTCGACCGGCGCGCGGGCATCCATCATTGGCCGGTCGTTGAGGAAAATATCGCGGTAGTCGGTGCAGTCGCGGAGCATCAAATCACCTCGACCGCGTTCGTCTGTCGCTCAACCAGTTCGCCGATCGGCGCAAGGCTCAGGCCCAGTTCGGCGGCGACGCCGAGGAACTCGTCATTGCCTTCAGGCGTGACCGCAATCAGCAGACCGCCGCTGGTCTGCGGATCGCACAGCACGCGTTTGTGCAACTCCTGCACGCGGCCAACCTTGCTCGAATAGCTGTCGAAGTTGCGCAGCGTACCGCCCGGCACGCAGCCCTGATCGAGGTAGTACTCGACGCTGTCCAGACGCGGCACGCGGTCGTAGGCGATGCGCGCGGTCAACTGGCTGCCGTCGGCCATTTCCACCAGATGCCCGAGCAGGCCGAAACCGGTGACGTCAGTCATCGCGGTGACGCCGGCGAGTTTGCCGAAACGGCTGCCAGGCTTGTTCAACGTACACATCCAATCGCGGGCGACACCGACGTCGGCGGCGCGCAACTTGCCCTTCTTTTCCGCAGTGGTGAGGATGCCGATGCCCAATGGTTTGGTCAGGTACAACAGGCAGCCGGCGGTAGCGGTGTCGTTGCGTTTCATGTGGCGCTTTTCCACCAGACCGGTGACGGCGAGGCCGAAGATCGGCTCCGGCGCATCGATCGAATGCCCCCCCGCCAACGGAATGCCCGCCGCGTCGCACACCGAGCGACCGCCACGAATCACTTCCCGCGCCACTTCCGGCGCCAGCACATTCACCGGCCAGCCGAGAATCGCGATCGCCATCAACGGATCGCCACCCATCGCGTAGATGTCGCTGATCGCATTGGTCGCGGCGATGCGGCCGAAGTCGAACGGGTCATCGACAATCGGCATGAAAAAATCGGTGGTCGACACCACCCCGCGCTCGGCATCGATCTCATACACCGCCGCGTCATCACGCGAGGCGTTGCCGACCCAAAGTTTCGGATCGAGGTTCTGTGCGCCGCTGCCGGCGAGGATCACTTCCAGCACCTGCGGGGAAATCTTGCAGCCACAACCGGCGCCATGGCTGTATTGGGTCAGACGAATCGGCTCGCTCATGGGAGAGTCTCTGGCAATGAATGGGGCGGATTCTAGCAGAGCGCGAGCGCGCAGATTTTTGTGCTGACCGAGCGGCCCCCTTCGCGAGCAGGCTCGCTCCCACATTTGTACGGTGGTTTCCTGTGGGAGCTAGCCCGCTCGCGAAAGCTATCGAACCTGCCTGCACCGCCCAGTCAGCCCCGCCTGCCAACCTCAGCGAAAATCTGCGTAATCGGCCGATGCGGCTGGCGCTTGTGCATCCGCCGCACTTGTTCGCTCAGCCGCAGCAACTCTTCACTGGGCTTGGCCCATTGCTCTTTCGGCAGCGGCTCAGACCATTCGCGCATAACTTCCGGCAGCGCCTGTTTGCCGATTCTTTCCAGGCGGCGCACTTCCCATTCGACCAAACGGTTGGGAATCGTCCATAAAGTCATGACGTGATACAGGTACCAAAAGAACCCCGACAGCCGCGAGCGGCGGCCTTCACGGATCTGCTGATGCATCCGCGCGCGGGCGTTACGAAAAGTGTGCAGGCCTTCGTGGGGCGGGTCGTCCGGGCCTTGCAGATCCTGCAAATCCTGAATTGATTTGAGGTCGTTGACTTCGTACTCCATGTAACCGCGAATCGCTTCCCAGTGGCTGATCGCGAGCTCCAGGCCGGCGCATTGGAATTCCTGGCTTATGAGGGTTTCACCTTGGTAGAAACCGATGCCCATGCCGTATTGGCAGTGGATGCCGAATTGGGTGGCGCCTTTGGCTTCGATAATCCAGGCGCTGAGCGATTCCCACGGGACGAAAACTGGTTCGGTGGCACCTTCGGGCATGAAGCAGACTTCGCGGCGTTGGCGGTTGAAGCGGGTTGGGATGAGGGAGAGGCGTTTTTTGTGGTGGTGATGCCAGACGCCAATACCGATGAGCAGGATCAAGGGGCCGCAAATTAATTCATTTTCCAACCCCACTTCGAATATTCCAACCATTGACTCCCAAATCGCCTCGTTTCCATAGCCAAAAAGAATCCCTAGCAAGCCCGTGAACAAAGGAAATAAAACGAGAACCATAAAAGTTCCTGCGGTCGTCCCGCCGAGAATCAACTGCCACGTAAATGCCTCTGGCAATCCGAGACCAAAGTCCATGTAGCCTTGGTTCAATTCCCCGATGTGAGGCCCATAAGGTGGCATAGGTGCAGGCAATGGCAAAGGTGATAGATAGGTAATCTTCCCGCTTGGGAACGGCTCAATATCGCCCGCTTTTTTAACCCCCTCATATTCCGAACTAGAAAGAGGACTACTGCGATTATTCAGCATGGTCAGCCCATTCGAGGTATTGAGTTTCAACCAGTAGAACCATCGGGTTTTCCTTGACCGACCCGGTAGCAACAACTGAAAAATGGCCACCACCCCGAGGGTCTCCCACCTCGGCCAAGATCAACCGAAACATCCGCATCCAACGCGGTCCCCTGTGGGAGCGAGCCTGCTCGCGAAGGCGCTCAAGCAGGCAAAAAACCTCCCACCCTCTGGTCACAATACTGCTCTGCATCAGTCCACAGCCCGCCTGCAAATCTCAGCGAAAATCTGCGTAATCGGCCGATGCGGCTGGCGCTTGTGCATCCGCCGCACCTGTTCACTCAGTCGCAACAGCTCTTCGCTGGGCTTGGCCCATTGTTCTTTCGGCAGCGGCTCGGACCATTCGCGCATGACTTCCGGCAACGCCTGCTTGCCGATTTTTTCCAGGCGGCGCACTTCCCATTCGACCAAACGGTTTGGAATCGTCCATAAAGTCATGACGTGATACAGGTACCAAAAAAATCCCGACAGCCGCGAGCGGCGGCCTTCACGGATCTGCTGATGCATCCGCGCGCGGGCGTTACGAAAAGTGTGCAGGCCTTCGTGGGGCGGGTCGTCCGGGCCTTGCAGGTCTTGCAGGTCCTGAATCGATTTGAGGTCGTTGACTTCGTACTCCATGTAACCGCGGATCGCTTCCCAATGGCTGATCGCGAGCTCCAGGCCGGCGCATTGAAATTCGAGGCTGGTGAGGGTATCGCCGTGATGAAAACCGATGCCCATGCCATATTGACGATGGATGCCGAATTGGGTGGCGCCTTTGGCTTCGATGATCCACGCGGACAGCGATTCCCATGGGATGAAGACTGGTTTGGTGGCGCCCTCGGGCATGAAGCAGACTTCGCGGCGTTGGCGGTTGAAGCGGGTTGGGATGAGGGAGAGGCGTTTTTTGTGGACGTGGTGCCAGACGCCTAGGCCAATAAGTAGGATCGAGGGGCCGCAGATTAATTGGTTCTTGTAAGCCTCTTCGAATACACCAATCATTGATTCCCAAATTGCCCCGTTTCCATAGCCAAAAATAATACCTAGCAAGCCGGTAAATAAAGGAAATAAAACGATGATCATAAAGGCGCCTGCGGTTGGCGCGCCGAGAATTACCTGCCACGAAAATACCTCTGGCAGTCCAAGCCCAAAGTCCATGTATCCGTCATTGAACGCTCCGATATGAGGTCCGTAAGGCGGCATTGATGTAGGTAATGGCAACGGTGCGAGGTAGGTAATTTTCCCGCTTGGGAACGGCTCAATATCGCCCGCTTTTTTAACCCCCTCATATTCCGAACTGGAAAGAGGATTACTGCGATTATTCAGCATGGTCAGCCCTTTCGAGGTATTGATTTTCAACCAGCAGAACCATCGGGTTTTCCTTGGCCGACCCGGTAGCAACAACTGAAAAATGGCTACCACCCCGAGGGTCTCCCACCTCGGCCAAGATCAACCGAAACATCCGCATCCACGCGGTCCCCTGTGGGAGCGAGCCTGCTCGCGAGGGCGCTCAAACAGGCAAAAAACCTCCCTCCTTCTGGTCACAAAACTGCTCTGCATCAGTCCACAGCCCGCCTGCAAACCTCAGCAAAAATCTGCGTAATCGGCCGATGCCGCTGGCGCTTGTGCATACGCCGCACTTGTTCACTCAGCCGCAGCAACTCTTCACTGGGCTTGGCCCATTGCTCTTTCGGCAGCGGCTCGGACCAGGCGCGCATGACTTCCGGCAGCGCCTGCTTGCCGATTCTTTCGAGTCGGCGCACTTCCCATTCGACCAAACGGTTGGGAATCGTCCATAAAGTCATGACGTGATACAGGTACCAAAAGAACCCCGACAGCCGCGAGCGGCGGCCTTCACGAATCTGCTGGTGCATCCGCGCGCGTGCGTTACGGAAAGTGTGCAGGCCTTCGTGAGGCGGGTCGTCCGGGCCTTGCAGATCCTGCAAGTCCTGAATCGATTTGAGGTCGTTGACCTCGTACTCCATGTAGCCGCGAATCGCTTCCCAGTGGCTGATCGCGAGGTCCAGGCCGGCGCATTGGAATTCCTGGCTTATGAGGGTTTCACCTTGATAGAAACCGATTCCCATGCCGTATTGGCGGTGGATGCCGAATTGGGTGGCGCCTTTGGCTTCGATAATCCAGGCGCTGAGCGATTCCCACGGGACGAAAACTGGTTCGGTGGCACCTTCGGGCATGAAGCAGACTTCGCGGCGTTGGCGGTTGAAGCGGGTTGGGATGAGGGAGAGGCGTTTTTTGTGGACGTGGTGCCAGACGCCTAGGCCGATGAACAGGGTCAAGGGGCCGCAAATTAACTCATTTTCCAATGCCACTTCGAATACACCTACCATTGACTCCCAAATTGCCTCGTTTCCATAGCCAAAAAGAATTCCTAGCAAGCCCGTGAACAAAGGAAATAAAACGAGCACCATGAAAGTGCCTGCGATCGTTCCGCCGAAAATTAGCTGCCATGGGAATACCTCCAGTGAGCCGAGACCAAAGTCCATGTATCCGTCATTGAACGCTCCGATGTGAGGTCCGTAAGGGGGCATCGCTGTAGGTAAGGGCAATGGTGCAAGATAGGTAATCTTCCCGCTTGGGAACGGCCCAATATCGCCCGCTTTTTTAACCCACTCATATTCCGAACTGGAAAGAGGATTACTGCGATTATTCAGCATGGTCTGCCCATTCGAGGTATTGAGTTTCTACCAGCAAAACCGGAGGGTTGTCTTTAACGGAGCCGGGAGTTACTACAGCAAAATGACCGCTATCCAGAGGGTCAATATGAATCACGCGCGTTCTTGACTCCGCCCCACCTTTGCCATTGACGGTCTGGATACATATGGCAAGTTCGAGCGTTTCCTTTGCAGGCGTATAGTCAGAATCGTGACGGATGGGGTACTGAAGACAAAGCACCAAACCATCTGGCGATGACTTCACGATTCGCAGACTGCTCAATATCTCCTCACTGATGACTTCCTTGCGTACTTGCGGCACACCGCGACCATGCAGCGGTGCAACAAGTCGATGGGCACCGATTCCCAAGCGTTGACTCGGTTTACCGTTTAACGGCGGCAGAAGATCATTTAGTGCCAGCCTCGGCAGAACCAAATGAATATCACTGGGTTTGGCGCCAAATAATAAAGTCTTCAGCCAGGCATCACTGGGATCAGGTCCTGATTGGGCGTAAGGAGCGTGTATCAAAAACGCCAGATAATTTTGATAGTCATCCAGAGAGTGGTCTCCGCGCATCTCGTCATCACGGCTCCAAGGCGTGATTTTCAGCCACTTCTCATGGGCAGAAAGGTTGTAACGATTGAACAGCCAAGTACCGACGAACTCCAGCACGGTGAACAATGCACCGGCCAAATTGAAGCGAAAGAACACTAAAGAAAGACGTGTACCAGCTGCTGCCCAAGCGGCCGTGCGTGCCGAGCTATTAGGTGCAGTGAACACTTTGAAAGAAGCGTAGACAGTGTTACTCGCTCCATATCCGTTAGCTGCAACCATACCTGCAGCGCCCAACGTTGCCAGCGCAGCCGCCCTTTGCTCAGATGGAGTGCCACTGCGGATCGCGTCTTGCCATTTTCGATCCTGGTTTCCGAGGCTGGTAATAGACGTTCTTAAACCAAAAAAATAAGTAAAAAAGCCCAAACCAACATGCAACTTACCCATTTGCACACGAACCTGTCGCAGCGCTTCCAGCTGCAAACTGGCAATAAGGCTGGATCTTCGAGCCCTTAACGCTGTATCAGCAAGCCCCTGCGCAGCGGTAAATCCCGCAGCGCCTGTAGCGGCAAGAGCCGCAAAAAAATCCGCCCGTTTCTTCCTGTCCCTCGTCTGCTTCATCACCTCCCGGTAAGCCCCCACCAAATTCACCACCTGCACCAACACCACCACCAACCCCATCCCCTCCGTCCGCACCAGACTCGCCTTCGAAACTCCCGCCACCCCCGCGCGAATATTCTCCAGCAACCCACGCAATTCCCCGTGCTGCGCCGGCGGAAACACCACCGTCAATCCCGCTTTCGCCGGGGTGGCGCCGTACAGTCGGGCCGAGCGATCCGGCAGTTCATCAATCGGGCTTAACGCTGCCGCAAGGCGGCCTTCGAACAGCGCCAATTGCGTGCGCACGCGGACGATTTCCTGCTGCAATTCCATCGCCCGGGCGGTTTTGTGGCCCTGGCGGTTTTTGTTGTGGGTGAGTTGGTTGCGTTCGCGGTTGAGGGTTTTCAGGTAGTCGCGTTCGCGCAGCACTTCCTTGATCGTGGCTTGCAGCGCCGATTGCTCCGCCGGGGTGGACACGGTGAAGGTCACGCCGCTGGTTCGTGCGGCGTCGAACACGCGCAGGCGCAGGGCTTTGGGCAAGCGCTGGAACAGTTCGTCGAGGTCGGGGATTTTCTCGCCGGCAAGATCGAAGCCTTCCAGCGCCCGGCTCAGGCCGAGGTTCAGCGCCGGGCTGTAGGTGTCTTGCACCGCATCGGCGAGGACGCGGCTGTGTGCGGGCAGATCGTCGAGGGCCGGCAGCTGCGGCTGCTCGATGCTCTGCAATTTGGCCAGCCAGTCCGGCAGGTTGTTGAACATCGCCATGCCGGCGTTGAACAGCGTTGAATATTGCCCGGCCTGTTCGCTCTGCAAACGCAGCGGCAAGGTGTAGAACAGCGGGCGGGTCAGTTGCGGGTGTTGCTCGAGGTATCCGAGCATTTGCTCATTGGCCGCGTCGCTGCGGCCGATGTCCTTGAGACAGGCGTATTCGCTGGCGAGCGCCTGATCGATCTGCACTTGCCCGTCGAAATACCACGCCGAGCGATGGAAACGCCCGGCGCACAGTAGTTGCGCGCGATCGGCGGTGATGCGTTCGAGCAGGCGATTCCAGCGTCCGAGGTTGTCGCGATGACTGTTCAGCACCTCGTCCATGGCCGGGCGGTCGATCAGGTCATTGATGCCGCGTTTGCCGCTGAGCAGCGGGCCGTCGAGCACGTCTTTCATGCGCCGGCTCTGGTCCTTGCCGAGGTCGACCAGTGTGCTCAGGTGGCGCTCGACGAATTCGGCGGGGGCCACTTCGAGAAAATATTCTCGGGTGTAAAAGCGTCGGTCCGCCTCGGCGGTGACGCGAGCGTGCGCGGTGAAATCCGGGGCGACGCCGTCGAAACGGTTCAGCGCCAGCGACTCGTCCAATGCCTTTTCGCGCTGTTGCTGCAGTTCAGGTCGAGCCTGAGTATCTGCCGGGACAATCTCACCACCCTTGTTCAAATACTCAAGCAGCGCCTGCCGGGTATTTTCCCGATCCGGCTCGGGCAATTGCTCCAGTTCAGCGAACAATGCCTGGGCGCGCGGATCGTCGCTGGCCTTGGCCAGGGTGTCGAAATCCTGAGCGCCGAGCTGGCTCAGCGACTCGATGTAACTGGCCAGCAGATAGTCGCGCTCGTTGTTGTCGGTGTTGCTCCACTGCTCGATCCAGCCGACCACCAGATCCTGATAATCGGCCAGATCGCGCATCACCCCAAGGTCGTCGTTGACCAGCAGAAACAGCGTGTCGTCCTGATAAGGCCCGCGCACCCGCCCGAGAAATTCGCCGATATGCGCCTCGCGAAAACGTCGCGGGTTTTCCCACAGATAGGGTTCGCGTTCGTGCTCCGGCGCATCGCTGACCTGCACCGCCGGCATCCGCGTGGCGTCCGCCTCGGCCAGCGGTTTCGCTGTGCAGGCCACTTCCGCCAGCCACTGTTTGGCCTGGGCCACGGTAAGCAGATGCTCGCCGCCGATCAGACAATGCACCGGGCCGAGATCGACCGCCTGCATGAAGTGCTCGCGCTCCTCCGCGCTGTCCAGCACCTGTCGGCATTTCGCCGCGCTCAACTGCACATCGGCAAAGGTCACGTAAAGGGTGCTTTTGCGCGAGAAGATCAACGCCGGACGTTCCTCGATGGCGCTGCGCTGATCCTCGCTGACGCTTTTGCCGCGATGCAGCAATGCGCTGATGACGCCTTCACGCACGCGGTATTCGTAGAGCTCGCCGCTGAGGCTGTCGACGATGTACAGCCAGCCATCGCGCAGGCGGCGGATGCCCATGGGGCGCGTGGTCAGGGTGTACGGCAGCGTGATTTCGGTGCTGGGGTCGAAGGGTTTTTCCACCAGGCCGTACGCGAGGGGTAACAGTTGCACGTGGGTGTTGCGCAAGGGGCAGGCGGCTGGCGCACCAATAGGTGCTTTCGACGCGGCTAACGCATCGAGGTTGGCGGGGTGATTCATGATTGATTTCTCTCAGAGGCCCATCGGAAGGCCATTGCAGCGGCAATCGCAACGCGCTCGCCGGGGGATTGCAGCGAAGGTGTGTGCATCAGCTGATGGATCTGCGGATGCCGACTGCACGCTGCATCGTCCAGCCATGCCACCAAGTTGGCGTACAGCAGAATCTCGGACGGGCTGCTCAAGGCAAGCTCGCTGGCATGGGCGTGGATGCGTTCCAGCAATTGCCAGCGTTCAACTGCCGTGTCCCCGGCATGAAAATCAGGAAAGTGCTTAAGCAGGTGCGTATCGATGTCGAGCAACACCCGCCGCCGATCCACCCGATCCAGCGCGGCATCCTGCTCCGCACTCAACCGATACGGCGCCACCAGAGCCCCACCCTGCCCTTGCCGAGGTCGCTGACAGTGCCAGACTTGCCGCGCGCCATCCGCCGTGACCACACACCCCAGCGGCCCGAACAGACTCGCATCGCCACTGGCAAACAGCGCCTGCGCCACGGCGGCATCCGCCAGCCGCAACAACACCGGCGAGCCGACCGGCAACTCGACGATCAGCAACTGGCGCAAGTGCGCGACAATTTCATGCGCCGGCGCGGCGCTGAACAACAGCACGCCCCATTCCTGTTGGGCGTGCTGGCGATAAAACCGCGCCACCGGATCGTCGGCGTCAGCGAGCGCCACCAGCAGCGGCGAGACGTCACGCAGGGCCGAAAACGGTGGCTGGTCGTACAGCGCAAAAGCGTTGGCGGCGGCGTCGAGACGTCGCAGTTGCGCCGGCAAATCGGCGATCGTCGCACGGTCGAGCAGCACAAACGCCTGCTGCTCAGCCCACGGCAAACCTTCAGGCCAATCCGTCAAAAGGCTCATGCCTGGGCCGCCTCGCAGATCAGGCAACGCGAGGTCCGCGTGGTCAGCAATGCATGCCGTTGCTGCACGGCATCGAACGTCGCCTTGAGCAACGGCGCGGCCCCCGGCAGCAAGGGTTCCGCTGGCAGACACACCGTCGGCGCCCCGCCCTGCACCACCGGCACACTGCTGAAAATGCCGGCGGCGCCGACCGTCAGCCAATGCCCGCCAGCAGCCAGGGTGATCTGCAGGCCGCTGTTGAAAACCACCTGCTCGCCCGCGCCGAAATGCAGCTGCTGCGCCGCACTGACGCGCTGACTGGCGACCCGCACATGCTGCTCGCCCTGCACCCACAGATGATCGTCCTGCTTGAGTTCAGTCAGGCGATTGCCGTGGGTCAGGTGATGTTCCTCGTCACGCAACTCAAGGCTGGAGACGCCGCCAATCACTTGGCTGTGCAGGTTGTCGATCTGCACACGCAAGTCGTTGAGCACGTGCTGCACCAAGTCGCGCTGCGCCCTGATGGAGATTTCTTCCGCGCCTTGCCGGTCCTCGATGCGCAGTTCGTTGTAACCACCGCCGCCGGGGCTGCTCTGGCTGCGCCAGATACTGCGCGTCTGTTGCGCCGGCAAGTCCAGTGGCACCGGGGTTTCGGCGTTGGGCAGGCAGGCGAGCACATGCGGTTTGTCCGGATCGCCATCGGTGAACCCCACCAGCACTTCCATACCGACGCGAGGAATCTGCACGCTGCCGTAGCGGTCATGCGCCCAGGCAGTGGCCACGCGCAGCCAGCAACTTGACTGTTCATCACGCTGGCCGTCGCGATCCCAGAGCATTTGCACTTTCACGCGGCCGTAGGCATCGCTGTAGATTTCTTCGCCGGGCGGGCCGGTCACCACCGCCAACTGACTGCCGCTGACGCGCGGTTTGACGTGCTTGAGCCGCGGGCGAAACACCACGTCCCACGGTGTCGCGACGAAATGGTTGCGATAGCCCTGACTGAAACCATCTGCGTCAGCCTGCTCGGTGAACGCTTCTTCGAGCACTTGCGGCTGCTTGCCGATGTGCTCGACCTCGGTCAGCAACCATAAATCGTTGCAATCGGCGCGCGAGTAATCCGCCATGGTCATGAAACTGCCGCCGCGCATCAGCGCCTGATTGCTGCGCCCGTTAGCCAGACGATAGTCGGCACCATGGCGCTCCAGCGCACGCTGGCTGAGGTGCTTGCCGCGCTCGCGATGGGTGAATTGCCCGGGAAACTCGTAATCTTCCAGCAGCGGAACTCGCGCTGCACTGGCCTTGGCGTCCAACTGCACCGCAGGCTTTTCGAAGTGATAGTCGCGGCGCTCGACGCGGTTGGAGCGTGGCTCCAGGCGCACAGTGAACTGGTCGATAACCGGCGCATCGGCAACCAGGCCGTTGCCCTGCACATAGCGCGTCGTCACGTCGTGTTTGAGGAACGCCGTTTGATCGTCGCCGAACACCAACAGGTGCGCCTCACGGCGGTGGCGGAAGTGAAAGTGCAGGCCCTCCTCTTCGCACAGCCGCTGGATGAAGTGCAGATCGGTTTCCTGGTATTGCACGCAATACACCCGCGCCGGGCACTCGGCGCTGAGCTGAAAATGCCAGGCATCGGCCTGCATGCCGTGATCGCCCAAGACATTGGCGATGATCTGCGGCACGCTCAGGTTCTGGAAAATCCGCTGATTGCGCCGATGCGCGAGGTAAGCAAGATGCGGCGCAAGGGTGATCTGGTAACGGCTCAGCCGAACACCGCAATCACCCTGGCCGACCCGATAGACCAGCCCGTGCATGCCGCTACCGTCGGCACCGAAACAGAGAAAGGCCGGCCGATGCAGCAAGCCTTCCAGATCCAGATCGGGGCGCTCGCTGACCAGCTCGAGATCCAGTTCGTAGGTCTGGTTGAGCACTTCCCGGGTGCGGAAGCCGAACACTTGAAGATCGTGGGAAACGCCTTCTATCTCGAGAGTGAAAACAACGGGCCTGCCAGCGATGCGCATCCACCTGTCCCTGTGTCTGATTGAAAGACGGGACTGTGCAACGGTGCGCTGCAATGGGTGAAGTCAGACCTTTCCCTGTTTTGCCGGCCTGCGAGCGAAAAGGACCTGACCCACAGAGAAACGGCCGGGATCCTACGGAAATGATCCCGCATCCTATGTATTTCCCCTGTGGGAGCGAGCCTGCTCGCGAAAGCGGTGTGTCAGTCGCCGACTGTTTAACTGATCCACCGTCATCGCGAGCAGGCTCGCTCCCACAGGGATTTGCGTGAGTCAGGGCAGCAAGATGATCTTGTCGCCACCGCCCTGATTGACCTCTGCATAGCGCGCCAGCCCTTCAGCCAGCGGCACTTGCACCAGGCCCTGCGGCAGCGGCAAGCGGTCTTCATCGAAGAACCGCCCGAACTGCTCGAGCATCGCCGCGCAGGCCGCAACGCCGTACAACAACGAGTTGATGCCGACCACCGAGCCGCCCTTGCGATACAGCGCCAGCGCCGGCAATTGCACGTGGCCGTCGACCGGCGCGGCGATGATGGCGATGCGGCCGAAGGTCGCCAGTGCGGCGACCGAGGCCGGCAGCCAGAAACCGGTGGTGTCGAAAATCACATCGGCGCCGCCGCGATACACCGCATTGACCTGCGCACCGAGGTCTTCTGGCTTATCCAATTGAATCGTCTGATAGCCCTGCTTCTGCAGATCGGCGACCTGCTCGGGCCGGCGCGCCGCCGCCAGCAATTGCGCGCCGCGCACTTTTGCCAAGGCCAAAGCTGCGGTTGCCACTGCCCCGCCGCCGATCACCAGCAAGCGCGTATCGGCGCTGACCAGGCTGCGTTCCAGTGCATCCCATGCCGTGGTGTAGGGCACGCCCAAGCTGGCGGCCTGAGCGAAACTCAGGTGCGCCGGTTTGTGCGCCACGCCGCTGGCCGGCAGTTTGACGAATTGCGCATGGGCGCCGTCAGCGAAGAAGCCCAGCTCGCGCCCGGTACCCCAGACTTCCTGACCGATCAGTGCTTGCGGCCCCTCGACCACCACCCCGGCAAAATCCCGCCCCGGAACCCGTGGCAGCGTGGTGTAAGGAAAACGCCCCAGGACGTTTTTCACATCGCTGGGATTGAGCCCGGCAGCCTTGATCTGCACCAGCACTTCATCGGCGCCGGGCACCGGGGTCGGAACGTCGACGAAACGCAGGGAAGACAGGTCGCCGGTCTGATCGAATTGCAACGCTTTCATGGGCACATCCACCGATAAGGAAAAAGAGAAATTCAGGACAACCAGCCAGCGACCAGTTGCCGGCCCAGCGGCCACAACTGCTCACCGGCCAACATGCCGAGCAGACCGACCAGCGCGATGGCCGGTGGTGCGGGAGAACGGAAATCGAGCGCGCCGTAGAGCAGGCCGACGCCCAGGCCGATGGCCAGAGAAATGAGGTAGTTCATGTGGGGAACTCCACCGCGATAAGTGATGGGCAGAGTCTAGGGAAACGGGTGGAGCGGTATCGGCCAAGGACTTCTGAATTTCGGACAAACCTACTGCAGCCGCCATAGAACCGTGTGGGAGCGAGCCTGCTCGCGAATGCGGTCCTCCAGTCAGCACTTCATTGCCTGGTGCAAAGCTTTCGCGAGCAGGCTCGCTCCCACAGGGATCTGTTCAGGCTGCGGAGAATTGCGAAGGCGCTATGCCAAGCTCCCGGCGAAACATGTCGCTGAAGCTGCTCGGTGAATAACCCAGATCGCGAGCAATGGCGCTCACCGCCACGCCCTGAATCAAGGACGCCACCGCTGTGGCCAACTGCACCTGCCGTCGCCACTCGGCGAAGCCCATGCCGAGGCTGTCCTTGAACAACCGCGCCAGGGTGCGCACGCTGGCCCCGGCGTTTTCCGCATGCTGCTCGAAGGGGATCTCCAGCGACGGCGCGGCCATCACGGCCTGACACAGATTCATCAGACGCCGGTCGGACTCGTCCGGCAGCGGAATCTTCAGTTGCGAACGCCTTGCCCGGCGCAGCTCCAGCAACGCCAGCCCGACCAGTGCCTCGTAATACTCAGCCTCGCCGGCATCGCCCTGCGCCACCAGCCCGACGATCAACTCGCGCAGCAACCCGCCGACTTCGATCACCTGCACCGTCGCATCCAGGGTCGCCGCCAGCGCCGGGCGCAGGTAGATATTGCGCATCTGCAAGTCCGACACCACCCGGATCCCGTGCGGCACTCCCGGCGGCAACCACACCGCCCGCTGTGGCGGTACCACCAGCGCTTCGTGCGGGGTTTCCACCCACATCACCCCGCTCATCGCATACAGCAACTGCCCCCAGACATGCTCGTGCGGCTCGATGAACAAGCCACGCGGGTAGGTCCGCGCCAGCGGTTGCACGGGCACATCGGTGTCGGTCAGATCAGGGGGCGCGGCGAGGGCCATGGCGAGCGTTCACAGGGGGTTGGCGAAGCCGCCATGGTAACCAGCACGCCCCGCCCTCGCCAACGATAGATACCGTCGGACAATCCGAATGAATTTTCCCGGCACAGCGCGATCCGTTTAATACCACAGGGAGGAATTCGGGCTTTATGAACAACGCAAAACTTTACGTCATCGACTACACACTGCATGGCACCCCCAAGTCGTTCATTATCCGCTCGGACAAAATGGACAACGCCGAAGCCTGGCATTGGGCAAGCTGCGACGCGGGCGTGGGTCGCATCCCGCGCTTCGGCCGCGAGAAAGTGCAAAAGACCAGCAAACCGATGGCAGAAAAATTCGGCCTGGAAAACGTCACCTGGCGCCAGACCAACTGACCCCACCGCCTTTACCGCAGGCTTGGCAATCGAAAGGGGGAATCGACGATGACCGACACCTATCACTCGGCCCGACTGGATTACGGCCTGACCACCTTCTTCGGTCAGATCAGCAAAACGGTGGATTGTCAGGTCGCACTGGAAACGGTCGCGGATGATCCTTACCGCTTCACCTTGTGCGTCCAGGCTCCGGTGCCGGAAGACCTCGACCAGGCGAAGATCGTGGTGGTCAAGGTCGAGGGGCGAACGCTGCAAGGCACGGTGAGGCACTTTGAGCGAAGGGAAGACGACAGTCTGAAAATGGAAGTGGAGCCTGATTAGGCTCCACTTTTTTTTGCGGTGATTACTTCGGATGAGCGCAACCGCAGCCCTTCATCGCACACTCTTCACCGTGTTTGTGGTGATGAGCGCAAGCCTCGCAGCAATAGTGTTTACCGTGTACCGCGTAGGAATGTTCGCCTTCTTTGATCGTGCAATTGCAGCCCGGGCAGTCGCATTTTTTATCGGACATGGGACAGACTCCTTGCGTGGTGGTTGTCTGAGGCTTGAGTGTAAGCCGTGAGGGACAGTGTAGAAGGTGGTGTTGCAGGCTGGCCAACTGTTGAGAGATTGGGCGACACAGAGATGGCTTTCGCGAGCAGGCTCGCTCCCACAGGTGTTCGCCGCACAAAGCAATGAGTGTTAGCTCGAATAGCTTTTGATCTTGATCTCAGAGCCCGTCGGCAGGCTGAGCGGAGGGCAACATCCGCAGCACCGGATATGTACTCAAAAATCACTGCGCCTGCCGCGAACTCCGATACATAAACACCAAAGCCACCGCCAGACACACCATCGCCAACATCCGACTCGGAGACAAGCCGATCGCCGGATTCCCCAACCAGCCAAAATTGTCGATCAACATCCCCATCCCCAACTGCCCGACAATCACTGCCACCGTCGCCACAGCCGTCCCGACTACAGGCACCGCGCCAACCATCACCATCATGTACACCACGCCGAACAGCGCCCCGGTCAACTGCCACTTCGGCACCTCAAGCAGACTCACCGCCTGCGCCGGCTCGAAAAACAGGATCAACAAACCGGTCACCACCGCGCCCACCGCAAAGGTCAGCAGACTGCTACGCAGCACGCCAACCGTCTCACCCAAACGCCCATTGATCGCGGCCTGCACACTCAACACCGCACCGGCCAATACCACCACCGCCAACAAAATCACCAGACCCATCACTCACCCCCGCGCAATCAGAACCAAAGCCACCACAATCAAGCCCAACGCCAGCCAGCGCTCGCCGTTGACCTTCTTGCGCGTCGCGCCGAACCAGCCGAAATGGTCAATCAGCACACTCTTGCCGACCTGCCCGGACAAAATCGCAATCATCGTCATGGCAATGCCGATATGCGGCGTCGCCAGGGTCAACACCACCACGTAGATCGGCCCGAGAAAACCACCGATCAACTGCCAGCGCGGCAGCTCGGTCAGCGCCGGACCTTTCTGTGGGCCGGCGAACAGCAAGAGCAAAAACAGAATCGCCGAACCCACGCCGAAAATGCTCAACGTCGCCCACAAATGCCCGACCTGCTCACCCAGCGGCCCGAGCAAACCGGCCTCCACCGACAAGCCCATGCCGGCAAGGATCACCAGCGGCAGCAACAGCAGACGCAACACCGAGCTTTTCACCGGTGCCGCAACCACCCCTTCATCCAACGTGCGCATACACAATCTTCCAGGCTTATAAACAATGGCGCGGATTATCGGCTGGCGTCGCTGTGCGATAAATGGGAGCATCCGGACAACACTTTTGCGCAACACGCACAGCGAGACACAGTATGCACGGGCTCAACGAACTCGGATTCAAAGCGCTACGGCTGTTTGTGGCGGTCCTCGACCACGGCAGTTTTTCCGAAGTCGCCCGCCGCGAAGGCGTCGCGCCGTCCTCCATTTCGCGGCAGATCCAGTTGATGGAGCAGGCGCTCAACCAGCAATTGCTCTACCGCCACACCCGCGCCGTCACCCCGACCGAAGCCGGGCGCACGCTCGGCCATCATGCGCGGCTGCTGCTGGTGCAACTGGAAGAGGCCGAACAGGCGTTGCAGGAGCAACAAAGCGAACCCACCGGCCTGGTGCGCATCAACGCCCCGGTGGTGTTCGGCCAGCGCCATCTGACGCCCTGGCTGGGCGAGCTCTGCGCGCGGTATCCGAAGCTGCAACTGGATATCCAGCAAACCGACCATTACGTCGACCCGCTACAGGAAGGCGCCGATCTGCTGTTTCGCATCGGCGCGCTGCACGATTCGAGCATGCAGGCACGCATTGTGGCGCCGCACCGCTTTCAGGTCGCCGCCAGCCCGGCCTATCTCAAACACCACGGCACCCCGCAGCATCCCGACGACCTCGCGCAACATCAGTGCCTGGCCTACAAAGGCGCGGCCGGTCAGCAGCGCTGGTTTTTCCGCCGTGATGGCGAGGACTGGACGCCATACACCGTCAGAGGCCCGATCACCGGCAACCACGCTGACACCCTGACCCAGGCCGCTCAGCAGGGGCTGGGGCTGGTGATGTTTCCATCGTGGCTGATTGGCGAAGCGGTACGCGAAGGCACGCTGGTGCCGGTGCTGGGTGAGTATCAGGTGTCGAACAGTCTGGAGCCGCAGCAGATCGCGGTGCTGTGGCCCGGGAGCCGGCGGCTGTCGGTGAAGGTCAGGACGGTGATTGACTTCTTCATCGAATGCTTCGGTGAAGTCCCGTATTGGGACCGACCTTAAACCCCACACAAATCCAAATGTGGGAGCGGGCTTGCTCGCGAATGCGGTCCGTCTGATATCAAAGCAGCGTCTGATACACAGCTTTCGCGAGCAGGCTCGCTCCCACAGGGTTTATGCAGGGCTCCAGAATTGCGTCAGATACGGAACTGGCCGACCAGCTTGCCCAACCGCTGCCCCAGCTCTGCCAGACTGCGCGACGTCTGCGCGCCCAGTTGCGTTTCATCGGCGACGCTGTCCACCGCCACGGCAATCTGATGCACGCTGCGGTTGATCTCTTCGGCCACGGCCGTCTGCTCTTCCGCTGCGCTGGCGATCTGCGCGTTCATCGAGTTGATCGTCGCGATCAACTGCGCCATCGCGTCCAGCGAAGCACCGGCCTGATTGGCTTGCTGGGACGTGCCATCGCCGGCCTCACTGGAACGGCGCATGGCCTCGACCGCCTGCTGCGTGCCCGCTTGCAAGCGGTCGATCATGCCCTGGATTTCCTGAGTGCTGATCTGCGTGCGGCTGGCCAGTGCGCGTACCTCGTCCGCAACCACCGCAAAGCCACGACCGGCCTCACCGGCGCGCGCCGCTTCGATCGCGGCGTTGAGCGCCAGCAGGTTGGTCTGCTCGGCAATCGAACGAATCACCCCAAGCACGCCGACAATCGAACTGACGTCCTGCTGCAGGCTGTCCAGCGACACGCCGCTGTTGCGGATGTCGTCGACCAATGCATGGATCTGCTTGATGCTGCCCGCGACCACGCGCTTGGCGCTCTGGCCTTCTTCGTCGGTCTGCTGAGCGGCAACGGCGGCGTTTTGCGCGCTCTTCGCCACTTCCTGGGCGGCGGCGGACATTTCGTTGATCGCCGTGGCAACCTGATCGGTTTCGTGGCGCTGACGCTCCATGGCCTGATCGGAACGCTGCGCCTGTTCCGAGACCTGGGTGACCAGCCCGGTCAGTTGCGTGGTCATTTCGGTGATCTGCCGCACCAGACCGTGGATCTTGTCGACGAAACGGTTGAACGAGCCGGCCAGCTCACCGAGTTCGTCCTGGCTGGTGATGTTCAGGCGCCGGGTCAGGTCGCCCTCGCCCGCCGCGATGTCGTCGAGGTTGGCTTTCATCAGGGTCAGCGGACGCAGAATGGTGTTGGCCAGCAGCATCCCCGCCGCCGCGATCACCAACAGCACCAGCACCGCAACGCCGACAATGCTCAGGACCACGCCTTGCACGCGCTCCTGCACTTGCGCCTCGACCTGCGCCACTTGTGCTTCGATGCCGTCGAGGTTGACCGAAGTACCGACCGCCATGTCCCACTTCGGCAGGTATTCGGTGTAGCCGAGCTTCGGCACCAGCACCTTGGCGTTGCCCGGCAGCGGCGAACTGTATTGCAGATAGTGAGTGCCGTCCTTGGCCACTTTGACCAGGCCGAGGTTGACGTAGACGCCGTTCGGATCGCGGTTGTCCTTGAAGCTTTTGCCCACGCCATCGGGGTCATTGGCCTTGAACAGGCGCACGGTCTCGGAATCGTAGCCGAAGAAGTAGCCATCCTTGCCGTAGCGGATGCCCGAGAGCAATTTGATCGCCTGCGCCCGCGCCGCATCGTCGCCCGGTGCGGCGGCGTCATACAGCGGTTTGATCGTGGTCATGGCCACGGCGACGTAACTTTGCAGGGTGGCCTTGGCGTCGCTGAGCAGCCGCTCGCGGGTCTGTTCGACCTCCTTGCGCGCCTGTTCCTGGAGGATGAACAGCGTGGTCACGCTGATGACCAGTGCGAAGAGCAGCACCGGCAGAACGGCAAGGGACAGGACTTTAGCCTTGAGACTCAGGCGCATCGGGGGACTCACTCTTTTGATTTTGTTGGCGTGGTTAAAGGCTTTAACGGCACGCCGAGGCAAAAGTTGAGTCTTGAAACATCGCCGCCCCCTGTGGGAGCGAGCCTGCTCGCGAAAGCGTTGGGTCAGTAACCCGTGTGTCGACTGACACGACGCTTTCGCGAGCAGGCTCGCTCCCACATTGGGCAATTGTGGATGTTTAGAGGACCATTGCCGCCACCCAGCCAAACACCAGCAGCGGCAGGTTGTAGTGCAGGAAGGTCGGTACGACGGTGTCCCAGATGTGGTGATGCTGGCCGTCGATGTTCAGGCCGGAGGTCGGGCCGAGGGTCGAGTCCGAGGCCGGCGAACCGGCATCGCCCAGCGCACCGGCAGTGCCAACGATGCAGACAATGGCGATCGGGCTGAAGCCCAGTTGCACGCACAACGGCACGAAGATCGCCGCCAGAATCGGCACGGTGGAGAACGACGAGCCGATGCCCATGGTTACCAGCAAGCCCACCAGCAGCATCAACAACGCACCCACGCCTTTGCTGTGATTGATCCAGGCCGCCGACGATTCGACCAGCGTCTGCACTTGCCCGGTGGCCTTCATCACTTCGGCAAAGCCTGAGGCGGCGATCATGATGAAACCGATCATCGCCATCATTTTCATGCCTTCGGTGAACAGGTCATCGGTCTCGCGCCATTTGACGATGCCGGAGACCGAGAAAATCAGGAACCCGACCAGAGCGCCGATAATCATCGAGTCCAAGAGCAACTGCACCACGAATGCCGAAGCGATGGCCACACCGGCGATCATCAGGCTCAGCGGGTTGTATTGCACCGCCGTCTGCTCGACCTGTTCGATCTTCGCCAGGTCATACACGCGCTTCTTGCGATAGCTGATGAACGCGATCGCCAGGCCGAAAACCATGCCTAGTGCCGGGATCCCCATGGCGTGGGTGACATTGATGCCGCTGATGTCGACGCCGCTGCGGGCGACGTTGGCCAGCAGGATTTCATTGAGGAAAATGTTGCCGAAGCCCACCGGCAGAAACATGTACGGGGTGATCAGGCCAAAGGTCATGACGCAGGCGATCAAACGGCGATCGAGTTGCAGCTTGGTCAGTACATATAGAAGTGGCGGCACCAGCAGCGGAATGAATGCGATGTGGATCGGCAGGATGTTCTGCGAGGCAATCGCCACCACCCACAGCAGGCCGATCAGCAGCCATTTGACGTTACCGCCGCCGGTTGCATGCTGCCGATCCACCATGGCCAGGGCCTTGTCGGCCAGCGCATGGGCCAGGCCGGACTTGGCGATCGCCACGGCAAAAGCGCCGAGCAAGGCGTAGGACAACGCCACCGTTGCGCCGCCGCCCAGACCGCTGTTGAACGCCTTGAGTGTTGCGTCGATGCCCAGACCACCGGTCAGGCCACCGACCAGCGCCCCGACGATCAGCGCGATCACCACATGCACGCGCGACAGGCTGAGGATCAGCATGACGCCGACGGCTGCTATGACTGCATTCATTTCACTACCTCAAAAAACACTGCGGGTGAAAACACACCGCCAGACAGGATGAGTCCGCCCGGGGTTGGCCGGCGGATTTGTACAGAGGGTCTTATTAGAAGGGAGCGCACTTTGAAGGAAGCAGCTGCAAGCTTCAAGCTTCAAGCGGCAAGAAACAGGCGAAAAGTGATAGCCATAGCGCCTATGGCTGCAGCTTGCAGCTCAAGAAACCTGCTTTTCTGGCGCTACAGTGCAAAGTCTCAGATATTTATCGGATAAGGATGTTTTCCATGTCGCTCAGACAACTTTCCATCCAATGGAAAATCACCCTGCTCGCCGGCCTCTGCCTGGCCGGTATCGTGACGCTGTTGGTCGGTCTTTCGCTGTATCGCATGGAACACAGCTCGGCGCTGGTCAAGGCCTCGAGCATGGAGATGCTCACCGAGTCGGCGCAGGCGCGGATCGAATCGCAAGGCGAGGTGCAGGCTGCCGGCATTCGCCAGCAGTTCATGGACGCCTATCAGTACGGCCACGGTTTCTCGCGGCAGGTGCTGTTTTTGCGTGAGCAGGCCGAGAAGCGTTTTCTCGATGCCTTCGACCTGCGCGAGGACATGACTCGTCAGGTCAAATCCGCGCTGCAAGCCAACCCGGATCTGCTCGGCCTGTCGCTGGTGTTCGAAGCCAACGCGCTGGACGGCAAGGACGAACTGTTCGCCGATCAGGCTGAGCTGGGCAGCAACGACAAGGGCCGTTTTGCCCTGTACTGGTCGCAGCCGACCCCAGGCAAAGTCACTTCGATGGCGCTGCCGGAAAGCGACATGAGCGACACCAGCACCGGCCCCAGCGGTCAGGCCGCCAATGCCTGGTTCACCTGCCCGCGCACCACGCTTAAACCGTGCGTGATCGAGCCGTACTTCTACGTCATCGACGGCCACAAAGTGCTGATGACCAGCATCGTCTTCCCACTGCAGGTCAACGGCAAAGTTATCGCTTCGCTGTCGGTCGACATCAACCTCAACAGCCTGCAAGCGATCAGCCAGAACGCCAGCCGCAAACTGTATGACGGTCAGACCGCCGTGAGTATCGTCAGCCCCGCCGGCCTGCTCGCCGGCTACAGCCCGGATGCCGGCAAACTCAGCCAGCGCCTGGATGCGGTGGATCAGGCCAGCGGCAGCGAGTTGCTGCGCCTGCTCGCCTCGAGCACTGGCGTGAGCAGCCTGCACAGCAACGGCCAGTTGAAAGTGCTGTCGCCGTTCCAGCCGATTCCCGACGGACCGGCGTGGGGCGTGTTGCTCGATGTGCCGGAGAAAGTCCTGGTCAGCCGCGCCGAAGCGCTCAAACAGCAGTTGGATGCGAGCAACACCTCAGGCACGCTGATCGAACTGAGCCTTGGCCTGCTCGCCGCGCTGATCGGTTTGCTGCTGGTGTGGCTGATGGCGCGCAGCGTGACCAAACCGATTCTCGGCGTGGCGCACATGCTTGAAGACATCGCCAGCGGCGAAGGCGACCTGACCCGGCGTCTGGCCTACGACAAGCAGGACGAACTGGGCCAGTTGGCCGGTTGGTTCAACAAGTTCCTCGACAAGCTGCAACCGATCATCGCCGAGGTGAAGCGCTCGGTGCAGGATGCGCGCAACACCGCTGACCAGTCCTCGGCCATCGCCACCGAGACCAGCGCCGGCATGGAGCAGCAATATCGTCAGGTCGACCAGGTCGCCACCGCGTCCCACGAAATGAGCGCCACAGCGCAGGACGTGGCACGCAGTGCCGCCCAGGCCGCCGAAGCCGCCAAGGACGCCGACCGCGCCACCCGTCAGGGCCTGACGGTGATCGACCGCACCACCGCAAGCATCGACACCCTCGCCGCCGACATGAGCGCAGCGATGGTCCAAGTCGAGGGCCTGGCCGCCAACAGCGAGAAGATCGGCACGGTACTGGAAACCATCCGCGCCATTGCCGAGCAGACCAACCTCCTGGCGCTCAACGCCGCCATCGAAGCCGCCCGCGCCGGTGAGGCCGGACGCGGTTTTGCCGTGGTCGCCGACGAAGTGCGCAACCTTGCGCGCCGCACGCAGGAGTCGGTGGAGGAAACCCGCCAGGTCATCGAGCAATTGCAGAACGGTACGCAGGAAGTGGTCGGTTCGATGGGCAACAGCCATCGTCAGGCTCAGGGCAGTGTCGAGCAAGTTGGCCAAGCGGTGACGGCGCTACGGCAGATCGGCGATGCGGTGACGGTGATCAGCGACATGAACCTGCAAATCGCCAGCGCCGCCGAAGAGCAAAGCGCGGTGGCCGAGGAGATCAACAATAACGTGGCGACGATTCGCGATGTGACCGAGTCGCTGTCCGGGCAGGCTAATGAATCGGCGCGGGTCAGCCAGTCGCTCAACAGCCTGGCGAACCAGCAGCAGCGCTTGATGGATCAATTTCGGGTCTGACTTTGACGACATGTAGGAGCTGTCGAGTGAAACGAGGCTGCGATCTTTTGATGTTGCTATACCAGATCAAAAGATCGCAGCCTCGTTTCACTCGACAGCTCCTACAAGATTTGCGCAAGGCGCCGGGTCAGCGCTTAGGCAGTTCAATCACCACTTTCAACCCGCCCCACTCGCTCTCGCCCAACACCAGCAAGCCACCCCACGTATCGACAATATCCCGCACAATCCCCAATCCCAGCCCATGCCCGTGGGTCTGCTCATCGAGCCGCGTGCCACGGCTGAACACCTGAGCCCGCTGCGCTTCGGGAATCCCCGGGCCGTCATCTTCAACGCTCAGGGCGAAGCCGTCAGACCGTTCGATCACACTCAAACGCACTTCGGCATCGGCCCATTTGCAGGCGTTGTCGAGCAGGTTACCGAGCAGTTCGAGCAGGTCCTCACGGTCCCACGGCAGTTGCAAACCCGGCGGTGCGACGTAGCTCAAAGCCAGATGCTCGCCATGAATCATGTTCAGCGTCGCCAGCAACCCCGGCAACTCGGCATCGCAATCGAACAACGCGCCGGGCAGCGCATCCCCCGATAACCGCGCGCGATTGAGTTCGCGATTGAGGCGCTGCTGCACCTGCTCCAGTTGTTCCTGGAGAATCCTGCGCAGCTCGGGATGCGCATCGAGCCTGTCGCTGGAGGCCAGACTCAGCAGCACCGCCAGCGGAGTTTTCAGCGCGTGACCGAGGTTGCCCAAGGCATTGCGCGAGCGCTTGAGGCTGTCTTCGGTGTGGGCGAGCAAATGGTTGATCTGCGCCACCAGCGGCTCCAGCTCCACCGGCACCTGATCGTCGAGTTGCGAGCGCTGGCCCTGCTGCAACTGGGCGATCTGCTCGCGCGCGCGTTCCAGCGGTTTCAAGGCGCGGCGCACGGTCAGGCGTTGCAGGAACAGAATCAACAGCAACGCCGCCAGCCCCAGGCCGAGGCCGATCTGGCGCATGCGCTGGAAGCTGTCGCTGACCGGCGTGTAATCCTGGGCGACGCTGATCGAGATCGACTGGCCCAGGCGCCGATAGTCCGAGCGCAATATCAGCAAGCGCTGCCCACCCGGGCCCAGTTGCAGGTTGCTGTGCAGCCCCGGGTGGGGCAGCAGCGGCAGCTCCTGATCCCACAGCGAGCGCGAACGCCAGTGACTGTCGGAGAAGTCGATGCGAAAGTAGTGCCCGGAAAATGGCCGCTGATAGGCCGGCGACAGATGCCGCTCATCCAGCTGCAAACCTTGCGGGCCGCGCACCAGCGCCACCAGCAGGCTTTCGCTGTCGTTGCGCAGGCCGGCTTCGAGGTAGCGCTGCAAACCGACTTCGAACAACCACAGGCTGGTTTGCGCCAGTACCACACCGACGACCACCATCACACTGATCAAACCCAGGCTCAAACGGCGCTGGATTGACCTCATGAAGCTTGCCCGCCGAACAGGTAACCCTGGCCGCGACGGGTTTCGATCACGCTTTTGCCGAGCTTGCGCCGCAGATGATTGACGTGGACTTCGAGGACGTTGGAGTCACGCTCGGTTTCACCGTCGTAGAGGTGTTCGGCGAGGTGGCTTTTCGAGAGGATCTGTTCGGGGTGCAGCATGAAATAGCGCAGCAGACGGAATTCAGCGGCGGTCAGCTGAATGTCGGCGCCATCGCGAACCACGCACTGGCGGCCTTCGTCCAGATGCAGGCCGGCAGCCTGCAGGGTCGGCTGGTTGGCCTGGCCCTTGGAGCGGCGCAACAGTGACTGAATGCGCAGGTACAGCTCCTCAGGATGAAACGGTTTGGTCAGGTAATCGTCAGCGCCGGCCTTCAGCCCTTCGATGCGCTCGGCCCAGGAGTCGCGCGCGGTGAGGATCAGCACCGGAATCGCCAGGCCGGCCGCGCGCCACTGCGCCAGCACGTCCAGCCCCGGCACGCCGGGCAGGCCGAGGTCGAGGATGATCAGGTCATAGGGTTCGCTGCTGCCCTGATACACCGCATCGCGGCCATCGGCCAGCCAATCCACCGCGTAGCCTTGGCGTTGCAGGCCGGCGAGCAATTCGTCGGCCAGCGGTACGTGGTCTTCCACCAGAAGCAAACGCATCGATCAATCTTCCTTGTCTTTGACTAACTCGCCGGTATCGGCCTTCAGGTGCAGCTCGCGCGCCACGCCTTCGACCGTCAGCAATTCGACTTCGTAAATGTACACGTCGTGTTTTTCTTCCAGCTCGACTTCCAGCAGCTTGGCGCCGGGGTAGCGATCCATGGCCTGCTGCAGCACTTGCTCCAGCGGCAGGATCACGCCATCGCGACGCAGGGCCAGCGCCTCGTCCTGATCGAGGTCGCGGGCCATGGCCGTACTGCACAACAACACCAGCGCCAGCGCCGTCAGGCGGGTGGCGCGACTATTCAGCTTCATTACGTATCCTGATGATCCCTGAGCACTTCACCATCGACCGCGTTCAACTCCAGATCCCACTTCAACCCTTTCGGGTCGCGCAGTTCGATCTGGTAAATGAACTTGCCGTACTCCTCCTCCAGTTCGGTTTCAGTGATTTCCGAACCGGGGTGTTTTTCCAGCGCGATGGCGTTGAGCTTCTCGAAGGAGACGATAGTACCAGCGTCGCGCAAACGAAGCGCCTCGTCGGGTCCGAGATCGCGCGCCAGCGCAGAGTTGGCGCCAAGGCCGAGGATCGAGGCAGTGGTCAGGGCAGTCAGGGTTTTCATGATGTCTCCGAATTCTTATATGTTGCTTACGGTGGGCACCTTAGCGGGGTCAACTTAACTGAAACTGAATGGCCATCATTGTGCCGCATTGCTGGCAAGGTCCGCTGTGGGAGCGAGCCTGCTCGCGAAGGCGCAGTGTCAGCTGCGACGATGTTACTGACCCGCCGCTTTCGCGAGCAGGCTCGCTCCCACACTGGTTTGCGTCTGCCCCCCCTTGTGGGGCAGGCTCACTCCTACAAGGGTTCGCAACATCGGCTTATAATCGCCAGCTTGCTAACGATCGAGACCGGTATGACCGCCATCCACATCAAGTTTCCCGCCCTCACCCTCAAGGCCGGCCCACGGGCCATGGCGCGCATTCGTGCGCAGGGATTGCATGCCGCGGACGTCGGCACCCTGCCCGGTGCGGCCGGTGGGCCGAAGGCGTTGGGGATTCAGGGGCTCGATCTGGCGTTGTTCGGCGAGTGGCTGCCGAGTGCGCCGCGCGAGCGTTCGCTGATCGGCGCCTCGGTGGGTTCCTGGCGCTTCGCCAGCGCCTGCCTGCCAGACGCCGCCGAGGGCATTCGCCGCCTCGGCCAGCTATACGCCGAGCAGAATTTCAACAAAGGCGTGACCATGGCTGAGATCAGCCAGAGCTCGCAGCGCATGCTCAATGATCTGCTCGACGGCCGCGATGCGAGCATCCTTGAAAACGCCGATTACCGCTTGAACATCATGGTGGTGAAGAGCCAGGGCCGCCTCGCCGAAGACCATCGCGGGCGCCTCGGTCTGGCGCTGGGTTCGGTGATCGCCGACAACCTGCGCGGCCGTGCGCGGCTGTCGCGGCACTTCGAACGGCTGATCATCCACGATCCGCGCCTGGCGCCGCCGCTTGATGCCTTGACCGATTTCCCCTCGCGCTTCGTCGCGCTCAATACCGGCAACCTGCGCCAGGCGCTGCTCGCTTCGGGATCGATCCCAATGGTCATGGAAGGCGTGCGCGACCTGCCCGGCGCCGGCGCGGGTACGTTCCGCGACGGCGGTTTGCTCGACTACCACCTCGACCTGCCCTACAGCGGCGACGGCATCGTGCTCTATCCGCACTTCACCGATCGGGTGATTCCCGGCTGGTTCGACAAGACGTTGCCATGGCGCCGTGCTTCGGTGCAGCGCCTGCAAGATGTGCTGCTGGTCGCGCCGTCGAAGGAATATCTGGCCCGCCTGCCCTACGGCAAACTGCCCGATCGTAATGACTTCAAACGCTTCATGGGCGATGCGCCGAGCCGGCAGAAATACTGGCACGCGGCGATGGACGAGAGTCGGCGACTGGGCGACGAATTTCTCGAACTGACGGCCAACGGTCGCCTCGCCGACCGGTTGCTGACCCTTTAGTCAGCACGGCCAAAGACAAGCTGATAAACTCGCCGCCTGCCCGAATCGCTGCGGCGAACGCCATCTGAACAGAGCCGAAAATACCGTGGAAATCTTCAAAGAGTTTACTTTCGAATCCGCCCACCGCCTGCCGCACGTCCCGGACGGCCACAAGTGCGGACGCCTGCACGGTCATTCGTTCAAGGTCGCGCTGCACCTGAGCGGCGACCTCGATCCGCACACTGGCTGGATTCGCGATTTCTCCGAGATCAAAGCGATTTTCAAGCCGCTGTATGAGCGTCTCGACCACAACTACCTGAACGACATTCCCGGCCTGGAAAACCCGACCAGCGAAGTGCTGGCCAAATTCATCTGGAACGAGATGAAGCCTTTGCTGCCGGAACTCAGCGCGATCCGCATTCATGAGACATGCACCAGCGGGTGCATTTATCGCGGGGAATAAGCACCACACATCTCCCCGCCACTGTGGGAGCGAGCCTGATCGCGAAAGCGTCGTTCCAGTCAATTTATTCGGTGACTGACACTCCGTATTCGCGAGCAGGCTCGCTCCCACAAGAGTCCGGCGCCAGGTTTGAATCATCTGCCATGCACATACAGGCTCGCTCCCACATTGGGCTCCTGGTGCATTCAGTGCACTGCTTTCGCGCTGAAAACCTCAGTCGCGTCTACACATTCGGTCACTTGCGCCGCTTGGCACGACCGCTGCAACCCTTTTGCGTCTTCCCCTTCCAGCAAGGACTGCCCCATGACGCAGAACGCCTCCGGCAACGATTACCCGCTCAGTGAAGTGCCGATGCACGCGCGCAAAGGCCTGGCCTCGACGGCGATGGTGTTACTCGGCTTCACGTTTTTCACCGCGACGATGTTTGCCGGCGGCAAGCTCGGGGTCGCGTTCGGTTTTGCCGAGATGATGGCGGTGATCATCGTCGGCAACCTGCTGCTCGGTCTATACGCTGCGGGCCTGGGTTACATCGCCTTCAAGAGCGGCCTCAATTCGGTGCTGATGGGCCGTTTCTGTTTTGGCGAAGTCGGCAGCAAGCTCAGCGACCTGATCCTCGGTTTCACCCAGATCGGCTGGTATGCCTGGGGCACGGCGACGGCGGCGGTGGTGATCGGCAAATATTTCAATCTCGATGAAAGCACCGTGCTGGTCCTGATGGTGCTGTTCGGTCTGGGCTTTTGCGCCACCGCATACATTGGCTATCGCGGACTGGAAATTCTTTCGTACATCGCGGTGCCGGCCATGATGTTGCTGCTGATGCTGTCGATGTGGGTGGCGACCGTGAAAGTCGGCGGCTTCGAAGGCTTGCTCAGCGTGGTGCCGAGCGGTTCGCTGGACTGGTCGACAGCGATCACCCTGGTGTTCGGCACCTTCGTCAGCGGCGCAACGCAAGCCACCAACTGGACGCGATTTTCGCGCTCGGCAAAAGTCGCGGTGCTGGCCAGCCTGATCGGTTTTTTCATCGGCAACGGCCTGATGGTACTGATCGGCGCGTACGGCGCGATCGTCTATCAACAACCGGATGTGGTTGAAGTGCTGCTGTTGCAGGGCTTCGCCATGGCCGCGATGGCCATGCTGTTGCTGAACATCTGGAGCACTCAGGACAACACCATCTACAACTTCGCCGTCGCCGGCTGCAACCTGCTGCGCACCGGTCGGCGCAGAGCCGTGACGCTCGGTGGCGCGGTGATCGGCACCCTGCTCGCCCTGCTCGGCATGTACGACATGCTGGTGCCGTATCTCATCCTGCTCGGCACTGTGATTCCGCCGATTGGCGGGGTGATCATGGCTGACTTTTTCTATCGCTGGCGCGGGCACTATCCGCGTCTGGCCGACGCACGGTTGCCAGCGTTCAACTGGCCGGGCCTCGGGGCCTACGGGGTGGGTACCGTCGCTGCGTTCAGCTCGCCCTGGGTCGCGCCGCTGGTAGGCATTGCCGCTGCCGCGCTAACGTATGTCATCGTCACCGGTATGCTCGGCGCCCGTCGCGTCAGCGCACCACTACAAGACCTATAAAAAGGATTCGCCTGATGCACATCATCAACGCCCGCCTGCGCAACCAGGAAGGCCTGCACGAATTGCACCTTGAAGATGGCCTGATTCACAGCATCGCCCGCCAGACCGAAGCGCCGACCCTCGGCGCGGAGGACCTCGATGCCGGCGGCAATCTGGTGGTGCCGCCCTTCGTCGAGCCGCACATCCACCTCGACGCCACCCTCACTGCCGGTGAGCCGCGCTGGAACATGAGCGGCACGCTGTTCGAGGGCATCGAATGCTGGGGCGAGCGCAAGGTCACCATCACCGAAGAAGACACCAAGACCCGCGCCAAGAAGACCATTCAGGCCCTGGCCGCCCACGGCATTCAGCACGTGCGCACCCACGTCGACGTCACCGACCCGCAACTCACCGCGCTCAAGGCTATGCTCGAAGTGCGTGAGGAAAGCCGTCACCTGATCGACCTGCAGATCGTCGCGTTCCCCCAGGAAGGCATCGAGTCGTTCCGCAACGGGCGCGAGTTGATGGAAGAAGCGATCCGCATGGGCGCCGACGTCGTCGGCGGCATTCCGCATTTCGAGTACACCCGTGATCAGGGCGTCAGCTCAGTGAAGTTCCTGATGGACCTGGCCGAGCGCACCGGTTGCCTGGTCGACGTACATTGCGACGAGACCGATGACCCGCACTCACGCTTCCTTGAAGTACTCGCCGAAGAAGCGCGCAGCCGCGACATGGGCGCCCGCGTCACGGCCAGCCACACCACAGCGATGGGTTCTTACGACAACGCCTACTGCGCCAAATTGTTCCGCCTGCTCGGCCATTCCGGAATCAGTTTCGTCTCCTGCCCGACCGAGAGCATTCACCTGCAAGGGCGCTTCGACAACTTCCCGAAACGCCGGGGCGTGACCCGCGTCAATGAACTGCTCGAAGCTGGCATGAACGTGTGTTTCGGTCAGGACTCGATCGTCGATCCGTGGTATCCGCTGGGCAATGGCAACATCCTGCGCGTGCTCGAAGCGGGTCTGCACATCTGCCACATGCTCGGTTATCGCAACCTGCAAAGTGCGCTGGACCTGGTCACCGACAACAGCGCCAAGGCCATGCACCTGGGCGAGCGTTACGGACTGGAACAGGGCCGCCCGGCGAACCTGCTGATTCTTTCGGCGGACAGCGATTACGAAGTGATCCGCAGCCAGGGCCTGCCGCTGTATTCGATTCGTGACGGCAAAGTGTTGATGAAACGGCAGATGCCGGTGGTGGAGTTCAGCTGAGAGTTGCGCTGAACCTCATAGGCCGAAAGCAAAACCTGTGGGAGCGAGCCTGCTCGCGAAAGCGCCATGCCAAGCGCCTCGATGTTGGACGTGCCGACGTATTCGCGAGCAGGCTCGCTCCCACAATAGATCCAGTTGGTGGCAAGGAATGTGTTCCGCGCAAAACCTGTGGGAGCCTGGCTTGCCAGCGATGGCGTCGGCTGACTCAATCCATCAACTGCGCCGTGCCGAACAACTTCACCCGCAGCAACTCCCCTTCCGAAACCTCAAGCAAAACCGGTGCGGTGCCACCGGGCATGACCACCCGCACTTCTCCCGCCTCGACCCAACCCACCCGCCACGCAGCACAAGCGACCGCGCTGGCGCTGGTGCCGGATGACGCGGTTGGTCCCTCGCCACGCTCGAATACCCGGGCGAGGATTTTCTGCGGCGACGCCAGCGCGGCCCATTGCAGATTGACGCCCGCCGGGCAGGGATTTCCAGCACCGGTGGGCATGGCATAGGCAATGGCTGTAAGCCGTTGGTTCAAGGGCGATTCACGCATCTGCTCGTTACTCGGCAACATGGCCGGATCGCTGAGCAGCGTCACGCAATGAGGATTGCCGATGCGGACGAATTGGCTGTGGGTCCAAGCGGGATCGAGTTGTGCCAGAGCCTGGACATGGCTGACGTCGCGATTATTGAACTGAATGCTTTCAACCGCTTGAGCGCCCACCGCCTCAGGGCCGAATCCGGGCTGGCCGAGGTCGAGCCAGAAACCGCGCACGCCTTCGATTTCCGCCGGTGTCACCGAGGTTTCCAGCGCCTCGCCCTTGTCATGATGAACACGCAGCACCGCACCCTGCGCCGCCATCAAGCCTTGCTCGGTCAATGCCTGGGAAAAAATCGTCAAGCCGTTGCCGCTGCGTTCGGCGAGGCTGCCGTCGGTGTTGACGATCAGCACATCGAACGGCGCCGATGCCTGGAACGGGCCGATCAGCAGGCCATCGCTGCGGTGGGGTTTGCTGTTGGCCGGGCGTTGGCCTTCGGGCCAGTGACAGCACAAAGCGATGGCGGCCTCGCTCCATTGCTGCCTGGATGCGGCGCAGTCTGCGGCCCTCGCTGGCAAAGCGATTCCAGCCTCGCGCAAGGTTTCGGGTGAGACCACAGCGTAGATATTGCCGCGTGCGTCGTAGAACCTTGTCATTGCCTGCCCTTTCCCTGCGTCTGGATGAACGCCACTCTAATGATTAATACACACCCTGTGGGAGCGGGCTTGCTCGCGAAGGCGGTGTGCCAGTCAAAAATTCCTGGCCTGACATACCGCCTTCGCGAGCAAGCCCGCTCCCACAGGGTAGGATGTCCACCGTTATGCCCCGAAAGGCCTGAGATCGAACCTCAACGCCGTGAGAATGTCACTCGGGATGCAGTTGTTTTTTGCCAAGGATCGATATGACCAGCCTCAACCCCCAAGACACGTTCGTCCCCGGACGTCTGCAACAGATGTCCACGCGCATCGCTTTTTTCATCGCCGGCCTTGGTATTGCCGCGTGGGCACCGCTGGTGCCGTATGCCAAGGCGCGGGCCGGGCTGGATGAGGGCACGCTGGGATTATTACTGTTGTGCCTGGGCGTGGGCTCGATTCTGGCGATGCCGCTGGCGGGGATTCTTGCCACGCGCTTCGGCTGCCGACGCGTGGCCACCGGCGGCACGTTGCTGATCTGCGCGGCGCTGCCGTTGCTGGCGACGGTGTCGTCGATCCCGGCGCTGATCGCCACGTTGTTCATGTTCGGCGCCGGTCTCGGCACGGTGGATTCGACGGTGAACCTGCAAGCAGTGATCGTCGAGCGCGCCAGCGGCAAGCACATGATGTCGGGCTTCCATGGCTTGTTCAGTCTTGGCGGAATCGTCGGCGCGGCGGGCGTCAGCGCCCTGCTCGGCCTCGGCCTGACACCGCTGGCGGCGATGCTGGTCGTCGTCGTGTTGTTGATCGGCGCCCTGCTCAAGTGCGTGCCGCACATGTTGCCCTACGGCAGTGAAAGCTCCGGCCCGGCGTTCGCCATTCCCCACGGCATCGTGCTGTTCATCGGCGGCATGTGCTTCATCGTTTTTCTCACCGAAGGCGCCGCGCTGGACTGGAGTGCAGTGTTCCTCGCTCAGGAACGCGGGATCGACACGGCGTACGCAGGCCTGGGCTACGCAGCGTTTGCCCTGACCATGACGGTTGGACGCCTGCTTGGTGACCGCATCGTGCGCAAGCTGGGCGCGACGCGGATCATTCTGTTCGGCGGGCTGTTGGCGGCGGCGGGATTGTTTCTCGCCACCTTCGCACCGAGCTGGCAAGCGGCGCTGGTGGGTTATGCGCTGGTCGGCGCCGGTTGCTCGAACATCGTGCCGGTGCTGTACACGGCGGTGGGCAAACAGACGGTGATGCCGGAAAGCATCGCGGTACCGGCGATTACCACGCTCGGTTATGCCGGGATTCTCGCCGGGCCGGCAGTAATCGGTTTTGTCGCGCATGCCAGCAGTCTGAGTTTTGCCTTTGGATTGATGGCAGTGTTGCTGGTGGCTGTGGCGATTGGCGGCAAAGTCCTCAAGGTCTAAAGCAAAAGATCGCAGCCTTCGGCAGCTCCTACATGGATTTGCGTTCCCCTGTAGGAGCTGCCGAAGGCTGCGATCTTTTGATCTTGTGCTTTAAAAACCTAAGCTGGCCTGCACGAAGAACGTGCGCGGCGCGCCGACATACATCCCCGAGTTGTTGTCGCTGGAACGGGTGAAGTACTGCTTGTCGAAGACGTTTTTCACCCCGGCACCGAGCTTCAGGTTCGACACCTGCGCGCCGAAGTCATAACCGCCGCGCACGTTCCAGGTCACATAACCCGGGATGTCGCCGTACTGCCCGTCCGCCGTGCCTTCGGTAATGTAGTTGCCGTTGAAACTGCCATCCGCATTCACACCGGTGCCCGGCGAACGCTGCTTCGATTGGGCGAAGCCGTCGATGTTCCAGGTCCAGCGGTTGATGTCGTAACGCAATCCGACCGTGGCCACCTGGCGCGAATAGAACGGCAGATCGCGGCCCTTGAAGCCGGGGATCTCGCCTTCATAAGTGGCGCGAGTGTAGGTTAGGCCGGCGTTGGCGGTCAGACCATCGAGGCGCGGGTCGAGTGCGGCCATGTCGTAGTGCACCGAGGCTTCGATGCCCTGGTGTTTGGTCGCACCGAGGTTGGTCCAGCCGACGTCGTTGCTGATGTATTGCAGTTCGTCATCGAAATCGATGTAGAAAAGCGTCACCTCGCCGCCCCACACATCATCGTTGTAGCGCGTGCCGATCTCGTAGGTCTTGGCCTTTTCCGGCTCCAGACCGTTGGCGGTGCTGTCACCCGAACCGCCCTGGCCGAGCTGGAAATACTGCAGGCTGCCGAACGAGGTTTCGTAGTTGGCGAACAGCTTCCAGGCATCGGACAGGTGATACATCACGCTCAGCGCCGGCAGCGGTTCGTTGCTTTCGATGCTGCGGTTTTTCTCCGGTACCGGGCGGCCAGCGGTGTCGAGCACGGCGCGGTCGTGCCAATCGGTGCTGATGTGTTCGAAGCGAATGCCCGGGGTGATGGTCCAGTTGCCGACGTCGATCTTGTTGTCGACATACACCGAGTTGGCCTCGGTGCCACCGGTGCGATCCTGGAATACGTGGCCGTCGGAGGTCGGCGTGACCACCGGCTGATTGTTGACCAGCGCCAGACGACTCGACTCTTCGTGCATCGCCTCTTTCAGATAGCGATAACCGACGCTGACTTCCTGGGTGGTCGGGCCGACATCGAACACCCGCGACACGCGCGGCTCGATGCCGAGGGTGTAGTAGGAACGCGGGTACGAGCTGAGGGTGCGCTGATCGCGCGCGGCGATAGTACTGCCACGAAAGCTGTCGGTGTAATAGGTGAGGATTTCCGCCTGAGTGCGCTCATCGATCTGGCGGGCCCACTTGAACGACACGTCCTTGCGTCGGCCTGTGAACTGGTCGTAGTCACGCACTGATTCGTAGGGCTTGTCGTCGTACTGACGCTGGGTCAGACCGCCGGGCATGTCGGCGCTGGCGTCGTAGTAGTGGAAGTTGAGACTGAAATCGTCCTGATCGGTCGGCGCCCAATGCGTCTTGAGCAGCACGTCGTCGATATCGTTGCCGTTGTTGCGCTCGCGATAGCCATGACCGTTGACGCCGGAGTACAGCAGCGCGACGCCCATGCCGTTGTCGGCGGTGCCACCGAGGAATGCGGTGTCGATGTGTTTCCAGCCGCCGTACTGAGTCGTTTCCAGGGTGGTGCCGATTTCGCCTGTGGCTTTCTCCGGGATCGCGCGGGTCACAAAGTTGATCACGCCGCCGACGTTCTGCGGCCCGTAGCGCACGGAGCCGGCGCCGCGCACGACGTCGATGCTGTCGAGGTTGCCCGAGGAAATCGGCGCCATCGACAACTGCGGCTGGCCGTACGGGGCGAACGCCGCTGGTACGCCATCGATCAAAACAGTCGAGCGTGGCGACAGGCGCGAAGTCAGACCGCGTACGCCGACGTTGAGGGAAATATCACTGCCGCCGGTGCCATTGGAGTCCTGCACCTGCACGCCGGGCACGCGCTTGAGCACATCACTGACGTTCATCGCACCCTGCTCGACCATTGCTTCGCGGCGAATCACCGTGCGCGCGCCGGGGTGGTTCTGCACCACCGCCGCGTCGGCGTCACCGAGCCAGTCGCCGACCACTTTGATGTCGGTCACGCCGAGCTCCAGCGGGCCGTTGCTGGCTGCGGAGGTGGCTGCTGGGGCGAGCGTCACCGAGCCTTCGTTGATCTGGTAATCGAGACCGCTGCCCTGCAACAGCTGCCGCAAAGCCTGCTCTGGCGAAAGGTCACCGTCGACCGCTGGGGCCTGTTTGCCGGCCACCAGCTCAGGGCTGAAAAACACCTGCAGCGAGGTTTGCTGGCCCAGTTCGCTCAAGGCCTGCCCCAGCGGCTGCGCGCGAATATGGATAGCGTCAGCGGCAAACGCCAACGGCATCGCTGCGCTGACGGCCAGCGCGAGCGCCAATGGCAACCAAGAGGATTTTTTATTGTGGGTTGTGGTGATGTTCACGTCGTACGGAGTCCTGTGGATCGCAAGAAGGTGCGGCTGTTAATGCAAACCAGTTGCAGTTGAACAGGAAGACGATGAACTGGAAAAAAACCTGAATGCTATCTGGAAATTATTTCCTGACTGCCATCAGCGAGAGTCCGCACGGCCACCGGCAGAATGGTCGGCAGGGCTTTGAGCAAGGCGTCGGTATCGTCGGATTTGAACACGCTGGTCAGGCGCAGGCTGGCCACGTTCGGCTGGGATACGGTCAGCGGTTTGTCGCGATAGCGCGATACTTCGACCGCGACTTCGCTGAGGCTGGCGTTGTTGAACACCAGTTTGCCGTTGCGCCATGCGGTCAACTGCGCCGGGTTGACCGCGTAGGCCGGCCGGACTTGGCCTTGCGCATCGACCGACGTGCCGAGGCCTGCGGTGAGGTTGATGAATTGGTTGTCCGGGGCAGCACTTCCCTGCACTTTAACCGTGCCCTGCTCCACCGCCACGAGGGTTTGCGTGGCATCGCGGCGCACGTCGAAACGCGTACCGGTGACTGTGACCTTGCCGCTGCCGGCTTCGACAATAAACGGACGCGAGGCGTCATGTTCGACGCTGAACAGCGCCTCGCCCGCGCTCAATTCGATAACCCGTCGATCCTGTTCATAACGGACCTGCAAGCGGCTGCGGCTGTTCAGATCGATCACCGAACCGTCCGGCAACGCCACATGCTTGCGCTCGCCCAACGCCGTGACGAATTCGGCGCGGTAAGCGCCCGGTTGATTCAAACCACTGAACAGGCCAAGCCCCAGCGCCACGGCCAGAACACTCGCGGCCATGGCATAACGCAGCAACGGCCGGCGTTCGCGACGAGGTGGCGGAGTTTCAACCAGCGCTTGAAGACGTGAGGTCGGCAGCAAATCAGCCGCCGCCCACAAGCCCTGCAGCAACTGGAATTCTTCGCGGTGTTGCGGATGCTCGTTCAGCCAGGCGTCGAAGCGCTGCTGGTGCTCGACGCTGAGATTCGGCTCCTGCAAACGCACGAACCACGCCGCCGCCTCGTCACGCACCGCCGCTTGTCCACAGGTGCAATCACCCGTCTCCATCATGGAATGTCCTGTCCGGCTGAGAATGAAAAGGTGCGAGCGCTCATGATTGCAACCCATCCAGCCGCTCACGCAGATGCCGCAGGGTGCGGATCATATACTTTTCGACCATGTTCTTGGACAGCCCCAGGCGTTCGGCAATTTCCGCCTGCGTCAGGCCTTCGATCTTCTGCCAGACAAAGATCTTGCGGCAGTTGAGCGGCAACTCGGTGAGCGCGCGTTCGATGGAATCGGCCAACTGGATCGCGTGCATGTAATGCTCCGGATCGCCCGCAGACGACGCACTGTCGTCAGCCGCCTCCGACTCCATGACGCCCCGCCGGTCCTCCCGCCGATAACCATCGACCGCGATATTACGCGCCGTCTGATGCAGATAAGCGCGCGGCTGCTGCACCGTCGCCGAATCCGCCTCGAGCACCCGCACAAAGGTGTCGTGCGCCAGATCCTCGGCCTGCGCGCGATTGCGCAGGCGACGAGTCCAGGTGCCGATCAACTCTTCGTAATACTCGAAAAAGCCGGATCTGCGGGAGCGCATGGGATGGGCGGCGTGGTGAGAAAGGGGCGTGAATAGTAATGCTTCGTATTAACCCGGGCAATTCATTCCTTGGATACAAATGTTGTCAGCAACAACGCCACGCCGTTGCATACGATCAGCGTCGCTCCCAAAGCCTGAAACCAACCAGCGAGTATCAGCCCCGCGCCTACCAGCAAGTAGTACATCAAACCCAACAGCGCACCGGCAGTACCCAGCCGATCGGCATACTCCACCAGCGCCAGGCCGAGAATATTGGGGATGGCCATACCGAATGCCAGCACGATCAACAGCATCGGCAACACGAACGCGGCGCTGTCCTGCAATAACCAGACGCCAATGCCACCGGCCAGGCCGCAGAACGCTGCGAGCCGGATCAATTGCATCGCCGCATACCCGGCCTGCAACAAACGCTTGTTGAACCACGCACCAAGCCCCGAACCCAACGCAAGCAACACGCCGCTGTAGCCGAACCAGCTTTCGCTCAAACCCAAGCGCTGGAACATGAACGGTGCGAGGCTGTAGTAACTGAACAGCGCAACGTTGAAGCAAGCGATCCAAAGCGCCGAGCGCCAGATTCCGCGGTCACTCAGCATGCGCCAAAGGGTGTCGGGAAGACTGACATCAGGCGTCTGTTGCGGGCGTGATTCCAACAGACCGTACCAACTCCATAGCCATAAACATGCAGCAAGCAGCACCAGCGCGCCCAGCACACCGCGATAACCGAACACCTGCACCAGGCTCGCGCCGCTGAACAGTCCAATCGCCGGACTCGCCGCCAGCGCGATGCCGACCACGGAAAATACCTGGGCCAATTCAGCGCCCTTGAAGCGATCACGCAATACGGTTTGCGTTACCACCGAAGCCACCGCCGCGCCGAACGCCGCCACGCCCTGCACCAACAGCAAACCGTTGAAACTGCTGACTCGCAGACCGACCAGCAGCGCAACTGCATACAGCGCCATCCCCACCAGCATCACCGGTCGCCGCCCGAAGCGATCACACGCGCGGCCCCACACCACTACACCAAAGGCAAACGCCAGGAAATACACCGACAAGGTCTGCGCTGCCGTTTGCGGACCAACAGCGAAGGCTCGACCGATATCACTCAGCGCCGGGCTGTATAGCGTTTGCGCGATCTGCGCAAACATCAGCAGGGCAATAGCCAGCGCAAGCAAACTCCGCTTGTTCATTCCAATGACTCCTCTACGAAAGCAGAGAAGTTTAAAAACCGGTGCTTGGCGTATTATCCGGATCCCGCCAACTTATCGCTGAAATCGGACAATTCCATGGCTTGGCTCGATGCCCATTCGACGTTTGATGCAGACAGTTTTGCCGCTCCGGTGATCGGTCTTGCATCGACCATGGCTGACCACGATTCAGGCATGCACTGTCATCAGCGCGGGCAATTGCTCTACACGCGCCAAGGCTGCATCCGGATTGATCTGGCGCAGCAGTTGTGCTTGTTGCCACCCTCGCGGGCAGCGTGGATTCCGGCCGGGGTCAGCCATCGTGCGGTGATGCAGCGGAGTGTCGACTATCGCTCGATCTACCTGGTCGGTGATTTATGTCACGGGTTGCCGCAGCAGGTTTGCGTCATCGAAGTCAGCCCCTTGCTGCGCGCGTTGCTCGAGCCCATGGCGACGGCGGCTTTCGACACTGACTGGCAAACAGGCAGATTCGCCCATCTGCTCGGGCTGTGTCTGAGTGAAATCAATGACGCAGTGCAGCAACCGATGCTGTTGCCATTGCCTCGGGACAAACGGCTGACGTCATTGCTGGCCGTACCCGATCGGCTGCCGCCAACGCTGCACGTGCTTGAACAACAGATCGGCGCCAGCAGCCGCACCATCGGCCGCATCTTCCAGCGCGAAACCGGCATGAGTTATCAGCAATGGCGCCAACAGTGGCGGCTGATGCGCGCCATTGAACTGCTCGCTAGCGAGAGAAGCCTGAGTTACTGCGCCTTTGCGCTGGGGTTTGCCAGCGACAGCGCGTTCATCGCCTTCTTCAAATCCATCACCGGCAGCACGCCGGGCCAATGGCTCAAATAAGCAACTGACGATTGGCCGCAGAAATGATTTGCCACTAAATATTACTCGCGTCATATTACAGCCGTAATAACGAGTCACTTCCTCAGGTACGACGCCATGACCAGCATGCCTTCCCCCGATCCTGTTCCGGTCAAGACCAGGCCTGCCCTGTTCAAACGCCTATTGATCTGCGGCAGCGTTTTGCTTGCGCTGATTCTGGGAGGCATTTACGCCGTGCACTGGTGGGGCAGCGGGCGCTTTCTCGAAGAGACCGACGATGCCTACATCGGTGGCAACGTCACGGTGATCGGGCCGAAGGTCGCCGGTTATATCGACGAGGTGCTGGTCGGCGACAACCAGTCGGTGAAAGCCGGCGATGTGTTGATCCGCCTCGATGCCCGCGACTATCGCGCCAATCTGGCCAAGGCTGAAGGCGCCGTGGCTGCTGAAGAAGCGCTGCTGGCCAACCTTGACGCCACCGAACAATTGCAGCACGCCGTGATCGGTCAGGCCCACGCAGGAATCGATGCGGCGAGCGCGGAGACGGCGCGCTCACGGGACGACAACACGCGCTACAAGCGGCTGGTGAGCAGCAACGCGGTGTCGGTGGAAAGTGCGCAGCGCGCCGACGCCACTTTCAAGACCGCACAAGCCCTCAGCGCCCGCGCCCAGGCCGAACTGCTCGCCGCACAACGGCAATTGGCGGTGATCGAAACCCGCAAACAACAGGCTCGCGCCGCTCTCCAACAAGCCCGCGCCGAACGCGATCTGGCCCAGTTGAACCTCGGTTACACAGAACTGCGCGCCCCCGTCGATGGGGTAATCGGCAATCGCCGCGCCAGGGTTGGCGCCTATGCCCAGGCAGGTTCGCAGCAACTGTCGGTGGTGCCCGCCAGGGGTCTGTGGGTCGATGCCAATTTCAAGGAAGACCAATTGGCGCGAATGAAGCCCGGGCAACGGGTGAGCATCCGCGCCGACGTGCTGCACGGCCAGGAATTCCACGGCCACCTCGACAACCTCGCTCCCGCCACCGGCTCGCTGTTCAGCGTATTGCCGCCGGAAAATGCCACCGGCAACTTCACTAAAATCGTTCAGCGCGTGCCCGTCAGAATCGTTCTGGATCCCGCCGACAGCGTGCTCGGCCATCTACGCCCGGGCCTGTCTGTCACCGCTGAAGTAGACACCCGCGCCGCGCCTGAAACCACCGCCGTAGCCGTCGCGCCATGAGCAGCAGCGTCGCGGCTCCTGCGCAACCCTTCAACGCGGCGGACATGAGCACGGCGACCAAAGTGTTTGCCTTCGCAACGATGTGCATCGGCATGTTCATCGCCCTGCTGGACATCCAGATTGTCTCGGCGTCGCTGCGCGATATCGGCGGTGGCTTGTCCGCCGGCACCGACGAAACCGCGTGGGTGCAGACCAGTTACCTGATCGCCGAGATCATTGTGATTCCATTGTCGGGATGGCTGTCGCGGGTGTTTTCCACGCGCTGGTTGTTCTGTGCCTCGGCGGTCGGTTTCACCCTCGCCAGCCTGCTCTGCGGTCTGGCCTGGAATATCCAGAGCATGATCGCGTTTCGTGCGCTGCAAGGTTTTCTCGGCGGCTCGATGATTCCGCTGGTGTTCACCACGGCGTTCTTTTTCTTCACTGGCAAGCAACGGGTGATAGCCGCCGCGACCATCGGCGCGGTGGCTTCGCTGGCGCCCACACTGGGGCCGGTGATCGGCGGCTGGATCACTGACATTTCTTCGTGGCACTGGCTGTTCTACATCAATCTGGTGCCGGGCATTTTCGTCGCCGTGGCGGTGCCGATGCTGGTCAAGATCGATCAGCCGGAACTGTCGCTGCTCAAGGGCGCGGACTACCTGAGCATGCTCTTTCTCGCGCTGTTTCTCGGCTGCCTGGAATACACCCTTGAAGAAGGCCCGCGCTGGAACTGGTTCAGTGACCAGACGATTCTCACTACCGCGTGGATCAGCGGACTCGCCGGGTTGGCCTTCATCGGCCGTACGCTGCACGTGGCCAATCCGATCGTCGATCTGCGTGCGTTGAAGGATCGCAATTTCGCCCTCGGCTGCTTCTTTTCCTTCGTCACCGGCATCGGCCTGTTCGCGACGATTTACCTGACGCCGCTGTTTCTCGGACGCGTGCGCGGCTACAGCGCGCTGGACATTGGCATGGCGGTTTTTTCCACCGGCGTGTTCCAGATTCTGGCGATTCCGCTGTATGCCTTTCTCGCCAATCGCATCGATCTGCGCTGGATCATGATGCTCGGCCTCGGCCTGTTTGCCTTGTCGATGTGGGAGTTCAGTCCGATCACCCACGACTGGGGCGCCGGGGAGTTGATGCTGCCGCAAGCGTTGCGCGGAATTGCCCAGCAACTGGCCGTACCGCCAGCGGTGACGTTGACTTTGGGTGGGCTGGCACCGGCGCGACTCAAGCACGCTTCGGGGTTGTTCAATCTGATGCGCAACCTGGGTGGCGCGATTGGCATCGCTGCCTGCGCGACGATTCTCAATGACCGCACCAACCTGCATTTCACCCGGTTGGCCGAGCATCTGAACAGCAGCAATGAAGCCATGAATCAGTGGCTGTCGCAGGTCGGCGGCAACTTCGCCAATCTCGGCCAGAGCGACGATACCGGCGTCACCGCCAGCCTGCGCCAATTGTGGCTGCTGACGTATCGCGAGGCGCAGACGCAGACCTATGGCGATGCGTTTCTGATGATCATGGTGTGTTTCATCATCGCCACGGCGATGGTGCCCTTGATGCGCAAGGTGCAGCCACCGGCGGCGCCTGGTCCGCAAGCACACTGAAGATTTACCTGTGGGAGCGAGCCTGCTCGCCAATGCGGGATGTCAGTAACAATGATGGTGACTGTCTCGACGCCTTCGCGAGCAGGCTCGCTCCCACAAGGGATCTGCGTGAATGCCTTAAGCCTGCGGCAATTTGCGGAAGCCCACCGCCAGGCGATTCCAACCGTTGATGGTGTTGATCGCCACGGTCAGGTCAACCAGTTCCTTGGGCGAAAACTGCGCAGCGACTACTTCATAGTCTTCGTCCGGCGCGTGAGTCAGGCTCAGTTGCGTCAGTGATTCGGTCCACAGCAGTGCGGCACGCTCACGCTCGCTGAAGAACGGCGCTTCCCGCCATGCCGTCACGGCGAACAGGCGACGCGGGGTTTCGCCGCCTTTGATGGCGTCGGCGGTGTGCATGTCGATGCAGAATGCGCAGCCGTTGATCTGTGAAGAGCGCAGCTTGACCAGTTCGAGCAGGCTCTTTTCCAGCGACAGTTTCGAGACGGCATTTTCCAGCGCCATCATCGCTTTCATGGCATCAGGGGAAGCGGTGTAGAAATCGGCACGAGGTTGCATGGTGGGCTCCGGGGTAGCGATTGAATGTGTGGCTACGTTAGTCCCCGGGGGTGGTTCGGCAAATAGCCAATATTGCAGAAGAACGGTAGGCCACTTGGCGCAGCGATTGACCGCTCGTCACTCGACTGGCACCAAGGCTTGGGCGCGCAAGACCAATATCAGGTAATCCCCTTTATCAGGAGACGTACCATGATGACGCGCAAACTCACTTCGTTATTGTTGGCCGGCCTGCTCGCCACGGCATCCGCCGCCAGCTTCGCTGCCAATGACAGCACCGATGCGACGGGCACCAAGTCCGGCGGCGCCAGCAGCTCGACCATGCCGCCAGACAACACCCCGGGCTCGCCATCGGGTGGCAGCGGTTCTGGCGCAACCAATAACGGCACCGGCACTGGTTCGAGTATGGGCACCGGGACGGGCACCAACGGTGGCGCCAGCGGTTCGGGTTCCGGCGCGGGCGGCGGCACCGGTTCGGCCGGCGGCGGCACAGGTGGTGCAGGCGGTGGCACGGGCGGCTGAACGAACAAGAGCCATCCCAGATAGTCTTGAGCCCATCACGGACCGATGTGGGAGCAACTGTCTTGGATGGCTGACGTTGCCTTCCCGGGGACAGCATGACTCCCACAGTTTCTGCAGCGAGCCCACTCCCACAGGATTCCGGTAGCACCCAAATTCCCGGCCACCTCACAAATCTCATGTGGGAGCGGGCTTGCTCGCGAAAACAGTGTGTCAGGCACAGGTGACCCGCCTGACCTACCGCCTTCGTGAACAAGCCCACTCCCACAGAATTCCGGTAGCACTCAAATTCCCGGCCACCTCACAAATCTCATGTGGGAGCGGGCTTGCTCGCGAAAACAGTGTGTCAGGCACAGATGATCCGCCTGACCTCCCGCCTTCGTGAGCAAGCCCACTCCCACAGAATTCCGGTTGCACTCAAATTCCCGGGCACCTCGCAAATCTCATGTGGGAGCGGGCTTGCTCGCGAAGACAGTGTGTCAGGCACAGATGATCCGCCTGACCTCCCGCCCTCATGAGCAAGCCCACTCCCACAGAATTCCGGTAGCACTCAAATTCCCGGCCACCTCACAAATCTCATGTGGGAGCGGGCTTGCTCGCGAAAACAGTGTGTCAGGCACAGATGATCCGCCTGACCTACCGCCTTCGTGAATAAGCCCACTCCCACAGAATTCCGGTTGCACTCAAATTCCCGGGCACCTCGCAAATCTCATGTGGGAGCGGGCTTGCTCGCGAAGGCGGTCTGTCAGCCAACATCGATGCAAGCTGACACGCCGATTCGCGAGCAAGCCCGCTCCCACTTTCGCTTTATTGATTGAAAGAATCAGCGATCCGACCGCATCAGTTCGGCAAAATCTTCTTCCGGTGCAAACACCGCCGCGCGGTTGCGCCCGGCATTTTTCGCCTGATACAACGCCGCATCCGCACGCTGGATAAACACCTGCGGGCTGTCGTTGCCGTGCGGAACAAAGGAATAACAGCCCAGGCTCACGGTGAGATAACCGGTCGGCGAGCCGCTGTGGATGATGTGCTTGTCGATCAAGCTGCGCCGAATCTGCCCGGCAATTGCCAGCGCGCCGTTGATGTCCGTGTCCGGCAACAGCACGGCAAATTCTTCGCCGCCATAACGCACCGCCAGATCCGACTTGCGCTGGCAGCAGGTCTTCACCACTTGCGCCACCTGCGCCAGGCATTGATCGCCGGCGACATGACCATAAGCGTCGTTGTAGCGCTTGAAGAAATCGATATCGAGCATGATCAGGCTGACCGGGCTGACCTGGCGCGCGCCACGGGCAAATTCGATGTCCAGCGAGCGCTCGAACAAGCGCCGATTGGCCAACCCGGTCAGACTGTCGTGGGTGGCGATCTGCTCCAGCGCCAGTTGCGCCTTGCGCAGATTTTTCTCGATACGCTCGCCGTCGCGCACCTGATGAATGAACACCCAGCCGAACAGGCCAACCCCGAGAATCACCAGCGCGACAATCACGCTGGACTGAAAGGCGCGGTCATACCAGCCCTGCAGAATCGTGTCTTGCGAAGTCGCAGCAGAGACCACCAGCGGATACGAGGCGAGCTGTCGATAGCCATACAAGCGGGTCACGCCATCGACCACGGAATTGAGCATCGCCGTGCCCGCATTAGCGTTCGGCAGCAGGGTTTGATAGATCTCGCCGTGGGCCACCGAGGTATTGATCAGCGACTCATCGAAGGGGCGTCGCGCCAGCAAGGTGCCGTCGGTCAGCGCCAGAAACATGATGCCGCTGTCATCGAGGCTGAAGCTTTTGAAGAACTGATCGAAGTACGACATGCGAATGCCGGCCATCAGCACGCCCTGAAAATTGCCGAGCTGGTCGTTGACGCGTCTGGAAATCGGAATGATCCACTCGCCGTTTTCGCGGCTGCGAATCGCCGGGCCGATGTGCGCGACCGTCGAAGCATTCTGCTGATGGAACTTGAAATAGTCGCGATCGGCCACGCCATTGCCACGAGGCAGATCGGCGAACGACGTGATGATCCACTGCCCTTCGCGATCGAAGAGAAAGATGCCATGCAACTGATCCAGTTGCTGCGCGCGGCGGGCAAAGATCCGCTGCAACCGAGGTCGCTGCGCCGTCCCGTAACCATCATCCTGAATCCAGTCGACGAGGCTGGTCATCACCAGATCCGCCGCCCGCACGGTGTCCTCGGCCTGCTGCGCCATGGCCCGGGTCAGGTTGCCGGAAGCCATCTTCGCCACCGCCAGATCCTGACGCCGCGACTGCTCCAATTGCAGGTACAGCAAACCGCACAGGCACAGGCTCACCGCAACGATGAACAGCACCGCCGCTTTGCGTAGCGGCAGGCGCTTAAGCGTGCCGGGGGCTTGATGCGGATCGTGAATGGGGATTGGCAAAAGCATGTCCTGGGCAGGTACGACAGGGGCGCGAGCCCGAAACCCTTGTATGTGTGAGCGTAGCCCACCGGGATGTACCGGGCAAACGCCCGCCTCCCGCCCAGTTATCGGCGCGTCGCGAGTTTGGATGATCGCTTTTCGTCGATTTATTTACGATTGCTTCTTTACGGTTAATCAGTTGTGCAGGGCCAGCCGCCGCATCACGCTGGTCAGGTGCGCGCGAGCACTTTGCGCATCGCCTGCACGCATTTGTTCATAAGCGCGCTGCGCAATCACATGGGGCAGCGGTTTCAGTTCGCGCTGAGTAGCCATGGCCAGCAGCTGCACCTGCGCAGCGCGTTCCAGGTAATACAGATCGTCCCAGGCTTCAGCAATGGTCGGCGCGGCGACAATCACGCCGTGGTTTTTCAGAAAAAGAATGTCGGCGTCGCCCATGACGCTGGCGATGCGATCGCCTTCGGATGCGTCCAGCGCGAGGCCGTTGTAATCCTCGTCCACCGCTGTGCGCCCATAGAACTTCAGCGAGGTCTGCCCCAGCCACAGCAGCGGCGGGCCTTGCAGCAGGCACAACGCGGTGGCGTGCGGCATGTGCGTGTGAAAGGCGACTTTTACCCGTGGCAGTTGTTTGTGCAAACGCGCGTGGATGTAGAACGCGGTCGCTTCGGGCTCGCCATGGCCATCGACCACGTTACCGGCGAAGTCGCAGACCAACAGATTCTGTGCCGTTACCTCCGAAAAAGCGAAGCCGTACGGATTGACCAGAAACAGATCATCATGCCCCGGCAGCATCGCCGAAAAGTGATTGCAGATGCCCTCCTCCAACCCATGCAGGGCTGCCAGTTGAAAGCACGCAGCGAGTTCGTTGCGGGCGGTGATGATCGCCTCGGTTTCCAGGTTCAACGTTGCGGTGGGTCTGGCTTTGCCAGTGCCGCTCAAGACATGAGCCATGGCAATTCTCCTTAGGTCCAGCCGAGGGATTTGAACAGCGGCAGCACTTGATCGAGGCTGGGCAGGATCGCGTCGGGCCGGTAGTCCGGCAACAACTGACGCCCCGTGCCGCGATCGATCCACACGCAACGAAAACCCATGTCCCGCGCCGCCGTGTGATCGAGCATGGGGCTGGCGCAGATGTGCACCACTTCATCCCGCGTCACGCCCAATTGTTCATGAGCGTAGTCGAACAGACGTGGCGCCGGTTTGTAGGCACCGGCCTGTTGCGCGGTGATCACCCGGTCGATATGGCCGACGAGTTGCGCGACGTTGCCGGCAATAATGTCGTCGTCGGTGTTGGAGACGATGCACAGCTTGAAACCCATCGCTTTGAGCTGCGCGAGGGTGTCGACCACTTCGGCAAATGGCGGCATGTTCGGGATGGCCGCCGCCAAGCGTTGACTGTCCTCGGGCTGACCAGGCAAGTCCAATTCTTCCAGCGCCAGTTGCAAGCCGAGTGTGCTCAGTTCGCGAAAGGAACGGTGCGGCGGCGTTTGTTCCAGACGATGCTCGTGACGGTCGTAGACTTCGATCAACTTATCGGCGTCGACTGCGTGCTCGCCCTTGTCGCTGAGTATTTTTTTGACCACGGCTTTCAGTCCCTCATCCCACTGAATCAGCGTGCCGTAGCAATCGAAGGTCAGCCATTGCGGGCGCGGCGTGTTGTTCAAGGTCATTGGTCGATTCCTCCAGAGTGATGACTTCAGCTTATGAGCGCGCGGTGATAGTGTGAAATTAAATAAAAACGCTATCGTCATTCGTAAATCCACTATCAGGAACACCGCCATGCTGGATCTGGAATTGCTGAAAACCTTTGTCTGCGTAGTCGACGAAGGCAGCTTCACCCGCGCAGCCGAGCGTGTGCACCGCACGCAATCGACGGTGAGCCAGCAGGTGCGCAAACTCGAAGATCTGGTCGGCCACCCGCTACTCCTGCGCGACCGCACCGGAGTGAACGTCGCGGTCACCGAACACGGCGAACTGCTGATCCACTATGCGCGCCGGTTACTGGCGCTCTCCGCCGAAGCCACCCAAGCGCTGGCCAGCGACGTCGACTTGGAAGTTCTGCGCATCGGCATGCCGGAAGACTTCGACGCCCGACGCATGGCACTTATCCTCGCCGGCTTCACCCGCAACCATCCGCAAGCGCGCCTGGAAACCATCAGCGGCATGAGCCTCGACCTGCGCCAGCGCCTCGACGCCGACGATATCGACATCGCCCTGATCAAACGCGAACCCGACAGCGGCCCGGCATGGGCCACCTGGCCGGAGCGGCTGGTTTGGGTCAAAAACCCCGACTTCGACACCTCCCGCGATGTGCTGCCGCTGGCGCTGTTTCCGCAGGGCTGCCTGTATCGACAGCGGGCTATTCGCCTGCTCGATGTGGCGCAGCGACCGTGGCGAGTAGCGTTCGGCAGCCACAGCCTGACCGGGATTCAAGCGGCGGTAGCATCTGGGTTAGGGATTTCGGTTTTGCCGGTTTCGGCGGTATTGCCAGAGCATGAGGTGTGTAGGGATCTGCCGGAGTTGGCCCCGACGGAACTGGCGCTGGTCAGCCGCGAGGGAGTGTTGAGCGGGTTGCAGCAGGGGCTGGTGGAGTTTTTGCGTGGGGAATTGGGGGTGGATGCGGGGGGATTTGCCTGAATCCCCCGAGGATCTTTATTCGGGTTTGTTGATTTCGCGGAGCAGGTCGGCGGTGGGGATGTTCATGGTGTTTGAGTAGTAGGGTTTGTAGCCGTAGGCAGTAATGACGACTTTGCAGGGTATGCTTTTTTTGCGGGATAGCAGATCGTTGAGTTCTGGTACCGAAAGATTGTCCTGCGTGCTGCCGTTATCTTGGGTTTGGCTTAAAAAAGCACTTGTTACATAGTTGAATCTGCCCCGTGCTTTGTTCGACGCATCTTCGTCGACTAAACCGTATGCGGAATACCTGAACCGGTTAGTAATCGAAAAATCCTCGTCTTCACCCAGTGCACACTTCAGCATTGTCGAAGCGGCACCTACCCTTTTGCCCCTGTTGAATAAATCCAATAGATCTACGTCAGAGCCATAATAAAAAGCGTAAAGGGAGCTATGTCCCTCCCTTTCTAAGGTATGAAAGTTCAGGTTTGCGGGAGGAACACTGTGATCCTTGGCGCAAGAGGTACAGAAAATGAGCATGAGCCCAACCGACAACTTCTTCATTCAACAGGTTTCCTTGTTGATTGCATCGTACATAAGGTCACTCACTGACCGTCCTTGGGCGATGGGCGACAAGAACATCGCTGAAGCATTAGCGTGGTTCGTATTCATATTCACATTGATATCTGGCCCGCTATTGATCTGCCATTTTTCTCCGAAATCAGCTACTGAGTCGGATTGATCAGGCCTCGATGGCACAGCCTTTATGTTGATCCAGTAATTAGCTACCGGCGTTGGCTTGTCTCCATAAATGTCGGACCCTAGCCAGACCAGCGTGCCTTCCCCCACTGGGTCGAGCGTTACCAGCATCTTGATTTCGTAGCCCCACCCGGACATGACACTGGACAGATGCGCACCATTCCAGCCGCCCAGACTGTGACCGACGATGAAGATGGGGCAGGATTTATAGGGAATCAAACTAAGCACATTTTTCTGAATATCCTTCTTCCCCCGCACTTCGTTATAACCAAGCCACTTGGACTTATACTTTCCGGCCTTCTCCAACGCGTCATTTCGCTTATCGAAAACGGTTTTAGCATCGCTGACGTTTTCGAATGGCCCTGAAAAGTAATAACTCTCCTTATCCCCAGCCCCTCCAATAAAAAGCACGATCGCCTTGGTACTTTCCACCGGCACAGGCTTGGCGCTGACATCCTTCTTGTCGGTCAGCGTATGCTCCTTGTGCAGCTTGTAAGTGTTGCCCTTCGCGCACGTTACCGTCTCAGCCGTCATTGCCTCACTCCTCCAGAAACAGCTTGATGGTTTCAGGCAGGTGCGAACTGACTTCATGGGTAAATCCGTCGGCATCAGACACGCCATGCTCCATGCGCCCGTCGGCGCGCTGGATCATGTAGGGATGGTTGGGCATCGGTTCACCGGTCACATCGTTGACCAGTTTCAGCTTGTCGGTGAAGTGCACCGGCATCGGCAGCAGACCACTGAAAGGCGCCGCGACTACGGTGTCGCCAATGATCACCGTGCCTGAACCGCCGATGACGACATTGCCGTGGCCACCGGTGCTGTCCAGCGTCGCCGCGTTCAAGCCATTGATGAACACGGTGCCAGATACAGCGCCGCTGATCGCACTGCCGCAAGCGGACTTGTCGGTCATGCGCGCAGCCGCCAGTCCATCAAAATTGACATTCGGCGAGCCGTTGACGATCGGGTTGGTGCCGTGTCCCGGCAACGGGCAGGCGGTGGGGTCGGTGACGCGGGCAGCGGGTTTTCCGCTCATGAACAGCTCCTTGCGATGTGTCGTACAGATCCTTTGAGGCGCGCAGCATGCGCGAATTTGCCCTCCCCTTCAAATCCTCAGGCCAAAAAAACAGGCGCTCACGGGAGCGCCTGTTTTTCCTGGCTCATTACGGATGGCTTACCGTACCGGCGGCACCCGAATATCCCCCGCCCGACACTGCGTCTTCACCCCTTTGCCACAGGCGCCGAATTGCAGATCCTTGCCCATGCACACCCGCACTTCCGACAGCTGCGGGCCGCTGCAAACCACTGCAATTCCGTCCTCGGGAATACCCGGATTGGTCTTGCGAAACAGATCGACAATCTCTTGCGCTTCGAAGTAGTACGACGTCGAGCCGAACGGCTGCAATTCCTGCGGAATCTTTACCGCGCCAAGGGCCTGATCGGACTTGTCCAGATAGCCCTCCGCGCCAAGACCGCTGCAGGTGCCGTGCTTGGCCCATTCGTGATCAAGGAGTTTCTTCGTCGGGTACATCGTCAGGCCCTTGCTGGTTTCTGCCGCCGATAGCCTGGTCAGCGGCGGACAGGATTCTGGCCAGCCGCCCTGGGCGTATTGCGGCCACAAACCGTGCAGGACAAAACCAAAACCCTTGCCGGTGCATTGCGCGTCGTCCTTGTGCGTCAGACAAAAAGTCGGCGACCAGGACAGCGCCAGCAGGTAGTAGTCGAAGACCCCCGCCACCGATTCCGCCTGCGCTTTGTTCGATGACGACTGACGCGCCGAACTCACGCCGATGCTACCGGCCGTCAGCGCGATCAGCGCCAGAATTGTAAACAGCTTTTTCATTAACCCTTTCCTTGGGACGCCTGCGTCCGTGGTTTTCGTTGTTGGCCAGACCTGGCCAGTGCTGATTTCGACACGCTTGTATTGCAAGCGCATGACGCAAGGCAAGGCCCTGCGCCGTTCAAACGTCTACGCTGAACAGGCAGACATCCAACAAGGGAACCGACATGAGTAAAGCAGACGAACTCGCCGCCAGACTCAAGCAGACACGGCACACCCAGGCTGATGCGGCGCTGGAAATCGATTGCTGGCCTGCTCAGGTGTACGACTTGTATCACCGTATCGAAACCTGGCTACAGCCAGTCACCGAAGTAGGTCTGAAGATTCGGCGAAATCCTACGCACGTTTGCGAAAGTTCGCCGGACGGCGAAACCCATGATTACGCCATCGACCAATTGGTGATCGAAGCGAACCATCACAGTTTGATGTTCGATCCGATTGCGCGGTTTACCGAGGACGGTTGTGGACGTGTCGAGATCAAGGTACCGGGGCGCGATCAGTCGTTGCTGCGCACGGTTGACGAACATGGTGAGAGTCACTGGTGGTTGCAGACTATCGAGACCGGCCAGGAGCTGGATGCGATTGCGCTGACGGAAAACAATCTGCTGCAAGTGGTGCAGCAAGGGCTGGGCCTGTAACGGATCAGCCCTGACACACAACGTCGGACTGGATCAAAGGTGAGAACGTGTTTAACTTCGAACACGTCCTTTCCGTCCACCTCAGAGAAAAGTCCGACAGATGCCAACGATAAAAACCACGATCCTGCTCGGTGCACTGCTTGCGTTACCTTTTGCCGTTCAGGCCGCCGAGCCGACTACTCACCTCGACAGCATCCAGCAACAAGGCCAGTTGCGTGTCTGCACCACCGGCGACTACAAGCCCTACACCTTCAAGCGCAGCGATGGCGATTTCGAAGGCATCGACATCAGCATGGCCCGCTCACTGGCCGACAGCCTCGGCGTCAAGGTGCAATGGGTGCAGACCACCTGGAAAACCCTGATGCCCGACATGCAGGCCGGCAAATGCGACATCGGCATGGGCGGCATCTCGGTCACGCTCGATCGGCAGAAAAAGGCCTACTTCAGCAACACCCTCGACACCGACGGCAAGATCCCGCTGGTGCGCTGCGCCGACCAGTCCAAATACCAGACCATCGACCAGATCAACCAGCCCAACGTGCGCTTGGTCGAACCGGCCGGCGGCACCAACGAAGCTTTCGTTCACGCCTTCCTGCCCAGAGCGCAACTGGCCCTGCACGACAACGTGACGATCTTCCAGCAACTGCTCGACAACAAGGCCGACGTGATGATCACCGACGCCTCGGAAGCGCTGTATCAGCAGAAACTCAAGCCCGGTTTATGCGCGGTGAATCCGCATCAATACATGCAATACGGCGAGAAGGCTTACTTGCTGCCGCGCGACGACATCAGTTGGAAACTGTATGTCGATCAGTGGCTGCATTTGAGCAAGGTCACTGGCAAGTATCAGCAGACGTTGAGCGAGTGGATTGCGGTGCCGGCGCAGTAACTGCTAATCGTCGTGCAGCATGCCGGAGCTGGATTAAGGCTGCTGCCGATGCTTTGGCGGCGCAATTCAGGGCGTGGGCGTTATGGCTTTCCGGCGATGCACAATCGTCGGAGAAGCAAGTCCCTGCAAGAGCCCCTCAGTGTAAAACCGTACCAATCCTTGACCGATTTTCCGACCACCATATCCCTGTGACTATGCCGGTGATGTCATCAACTTTCACCTGCCCCATGAATCGACTGTCATTGCTGCTATCGCGGTTGTCGCCGAGCAGATAGACATGATTCTTTTCGACCAGCGTTGGCGCAGTTTGCATATAGCGAGGGTCCTTCACTCGCTCTCGCGGAGCAAAAAACAGCCCCAGGTTTTCCCCATTGCGAATGACCTCCCCGTCGACTATCGACAAGGTATCGCCCCCCACAGCCGCAACGCGTTTGACCGCCTCGGAACCGTTATAGCGATAGACCACAATGTCTCCGACCTGCGGCGAGCCGATGCGCAGTTTGGTGACGATGTAATCGCCAATAGATAGAGTCGGAACCATCGAACCGGAAGGTATAAAGTAAGTTTTGAATCCCAACGTTGCGGCTCTCAACGGCCCCAGCAATACAAGCGTGATGACGATAAGAATTGCCACATAAAGCACATGGAATCGAATGCCAGGGCTACCCACCGAAGTGTCGTTTCTGCGCGCCAGCATCGCCGCCACAGTCGCAGACCCCAGTTTCACTAGTACGGCGAACACGACCACAGCATATAGCCCTATCGGCGTAGTCGTTAATCCGCACACACCCATCAGAACAACGCCGATATAAAGCAGCGCGGCAATGCGTATCGCCCATTTGACCTGGCCGACGTAGACCAGCCCCCAGCCGGCCACCAGACAGGACATGACGAACGCTTGCAGTGGGCGCTTTGGCGAGGAGGCTTCCATGACGGACTGATCCTGAAAAAAAACGGATGCTACTTAATTGCCACTACTCAGTCCAGTTGTCCAACTGACGTCAGTGTCGGTGCAACGTCAACCAAAGATCCGCCGATCAGCCGGAGCGTCCGCGTCCGGCCTGAACAGATAACGTCGCTGTACGGATCTTTGCCTGTCCGTAATCCTGATAAACTCTTGCGCCTTCGCCTTCTTGATCCAGATTCCTTACATGTCCCTACAACCCGCCCCACTCTCCCGCCGTTTTTCCGTTGCCCCGATGATGGATCGGACTGACACTTCTTTTACCTCCCGTAAATAAAGGGACGAACACCCCGTCGCCAGCCCGTGTACCAGTTGCGTACCAGTTCTGTTTTCCTCCCTCCTACTCTCATGCCTTCTGCCGAATGCGTTAGCAATTTTTAAGCAGCGGTTCTCAGCTCCAATCCTGGCACTGTCTATCGTCGGCAAAGGTGAGCCTTTGTGAGAGTTAAAACCGCGTGCATGAAAGGCCAGCAAACATCCCCATCTTCGCTTACCCCGTTTTCATGTTGACCCCTGGGAAAAAGGTAATATTGGTAATTTCCTTTTTTATCGACGATAAAAACCAATAGAATCAATAGGTTAGACGACTTATTCAAAGGTAATAAAAAGGTAATAGAGGAGTTAGAAAATTACCCTTAGGCGTAGTAATTTCATGCCCCTACGAAAGCCTTTAAAATCAATAACTTAGAAAAATATTACCTCTTCCCTTACCTAATATTACCTTCAAAGGTAATACGTTGAAGCCACGTCCTATAAGGGCTGCAGCCATTTTTTCGCATCTGCTTACCAAAATTACCTTTTTCCCAGCCCCGAACTGAAATCAGCTCCCAGGTGCCCTGCTATGCTTCCTGCTTTCCGAATGGAGTCGAATGCATGGCCAGCGAATATTCTCTAACCGTCGTCCTCGATAAAATATACGAAAATCAGCTCGGCCTCGAAGCTGCGCTGATGGAATTGGTGCTGTTAGTCGAGCAGCAGGGCTACGAGACCATTGGAGAGAATGCCCGGGTGGCGCTTGAGCGTATTGGGGAGAATGCTGGGTTTATAAAGCAGGGTTTAGCGCGCCTCAGAGCGCTCGAGTAAGACTAGCAAGACCACCATCACCTCTTTCCGGACAAAAGCTAAGGAGGTGACGAAAGACACTGTCCGAGCTCGTCTCTGCTGAACGTCGTTCAGCCCCAGTTTCCGATTTTTTCGCAGACCATATTGGCTAAGGCAAGCCAAACTGCTATCACGCAAACGGAATATTGGTAGTATCAGCAGCGGCTTTCAACAGCGGCGAGCAGTCTCAAGTTTTTGTAGGCCAGCGCAATCGTTCTTGACCTTTTTGACAGTTGGATGTGAAAAATGAAAAGCTTATCGGATTTAGGGATCTCAAAAAATGATCAAGAACGCTTACTGCGCGGACTTCATGAAGGTAAGTACAATCTACTCCTAGGAGCAGGCGCCAGTTACGGATGTAAAGGCGGGGATGGTGAAGACCTAAAAGATGGTGCCACTCTATCTACCCAAATCGCTGCGCAATTTAATTTGCCATTGAATCCTGACGAAGCAAAGAAGCTTCCATTATCTTACGAAGAGGCAGAGCACGTAAACAAAACCGGTCTCAAAAAATGGCTGCGTAATCGCTTTATAGGTTGCATACCAACGTGGCAACACTTGTTATATCGAATGCACTGGGAGCGGATCTGGACTTTCAACATCGACGATGTTTTAGAGAGAGCTTTTGAAACAGATAGCGCAAGGAATACAACAACACAGATACGCAGCCTAGACTGGAAAGATAAGCTCGTCCCAATCGAAAGCGCTCCTGGCGCGATACAAATCATCTATCTACACGGCCGCGCGCAAGATCTGAACACTAACAAGGACGGCTTGGTTTTCTCTATACCGGAGTACAGCCAAGCAAACAGAGCGTTCCCGCAATGGCATGCGAGCTTCCAAACCAACTATATAGATAAGCCTTTCATTGTCTGCGGTGCAAGCCTGGCGGAAGAAGTGGACCTAGCTGAAGCTATTCGGACAAAAAACCTATCTAGTGCGAATGGCTATCCTTCATTTATCGTTTCATTCGGTTTGGATGAAGGCCAAAAAGGTAGAATGCGCCGCTTCAATTTGATACCCGTAGTTTGCCCTTTGAACGAGTTTTTCGAAGTCCTTGTTAGAGAGTTAAATGAGTATCGAAAAACAGCAGATACTGTATCCGCTCGTCTTAAGCCTGGAACCTACGAGAGGTTCCTCGCACAATTTAGACGTTTCGACAATTCAGATACTTCAACTCAAGCAATCGAAGGCACCGATTTTTACGGTGGTGACCAGCCAACTTGGCATGACATATTAGGCGAGAAGGACTCTTCATTTACTAGCACTAACCTAGCCAAAAACTATCTGGATCGCTCCACTTTCAGATATGCCGTGTTGATTCATGGCAATAGTGTATCTGGAAAGACCACCAGTCTACTCAGACTAGCTCGCCAAGCTCTACAACGAGGATATAAACCTTTCTGGTTCAGGCACGAAGAAGGATTCAATGCGGACGTAGTATTAGATTATTTGTCAGAAGATGATAAAGCAGTGCTCTTTATAGACGACGCTGCCAACCATATGACTGCTATTGGGAAAGTGCTTCGTGAAGCCAAAAAGAAGGACAAGAGCGTCAGAATGTTCTTATCCCTCAGAAGCTCTCGCCTTAAAGGCTTTCGCATTGATGTAGACGACGAGTTTCGACAAGAAATCCGAATTGGCCCGATGACCCAATCTGACATAGTAAAGCTTGTTCAGAAGCGCAGACGAGCTGCGCGTTTGGGGAAACACATCACGGAATCTGATAGTAAGCTTATCAAAGCTTTAAAAATACGGTGCAAGTCAGAACTTCTAGAAAGCCTTTCTTTCATTGAATTCTCTGAACCAATTAGAGAGCGCATTCGAAAACTAGTGTTTACTGGAATCACCTCTGATGAAGAGAGGCTATTTTTTTCCAGAGTTATTTGCGTGCATCGCTTTGGTTTCTCCCTGCCAATAAGAGTTGCCATGGTGGTTTGTGGAATGCAATTTGGCAAATTCTCGTCGCTTGTTGACATTCAGCTAAAAACAGAAGGCATATTGGTCAGGGACGAGCGCGGACTGCGATTAAGACACAGGATCTTGAGCGAGTATGCTTGGGAACAGGTTTTGAATGAGCAGGAAAGATACGATGCTATGTCAGCGATCGTGACCGCGCTTGCTCCGCTTGTTAATCCTGACGTAATAAAAATGAAGGGCATCGAACACCTTATTCTCCGGGAGGTCTTAGACCAAGAGCAAGTAGCTTTAAGTATCGGACCCAAGGCGCTAAAGTTTTATGAGTCGCATGAGACGGAACTTGGCTGGAGTTCAAGATATTGGGATCAGAGGGCACTATTAGAATCTCGCCACGAAGGTCACTTCCCAAAGGCCTATTCGTATTCACAAAAAGCGATTTCACTGGAGCATCACCCCTTCGCATTCACTAGCCTCGGCACTATTTGCATGAGGCATTGTATTAGGCTGATAAACGACAACCGTATCGAAGCACTAAAATACTTTCATGAAGGCGAAGAAGCGCTTACTACAGCTTACGAACTAAACTCTTCTAGCGAAAAACCCCATGAACATCCATTCGTTACATTCTTCGCTTCTGCGGTAAAACTATTGAGAACCTTAGACCCACTAGACTCAGAGTTTGAGATAATACTGGAGCTTCATCGAATATGGCTAGAGCGCGCAGCGGACTCACCGGCTTTTGCGTCGATCCTTGGAAAAAAACGAGTTCGAGAGGTCAGAGCCTTTCAACTTAAAGAAAGACTGAGAATGCAAAAAGCCCAAAGAGAATAATTAAACAAGCATCATTTCACACACTACAATATCCTAAAACGCGGCTCTCACAGAGAGCTGCGTTTTCACTTTCAGTCTTTCTCCCAACGCCTCAACAAGTGAAACTGTGCTGCCTCAAGCGTTGCTAAATTTTGCAATCCTAAATTTGGCATGAGGCTCCGCAATTGCTGGGGTTTCAGACAGATTTCCAAAATCTCGAAACGTGTTTGAATGTCTCTAATCCTAGTTGCGAAAATTGGAAAAACCCTGAAACAGTCGCTTTTTTTATCAAATTCCCCCACCCCTGTGGGCCTTGAAGCTTTGGCAGATTTTTGTCTGTAAAGCACATAGCTTTGCATTTTTTTTCAAAATCTTTCACTCAGTGATGTACCAACATAACTCGCGCCCCCCGCGCCAGCAGCGCTCGTACCCTTGGTTTACCATTAACTCACTTTTTCAAAAGCGCCCGATATAAAGTCCGCTGGCGGGAGGGGGATAAGTGCTTTTTCAACGGATTTTTTTTCAACGCTTGACGTTTTTTAAATAGCCGAGGCACCACCAAATGATGGCCGTTCCGTTTTACGAAGATATCGTAGTACTCGTAGGCCAGGACGATGAACCTTATGTATCCATAAAACCGATTGTTGAAAACATAGGCCTCGCTTGGCAGGTCCAACATCGCAAACTAAGGGAGCGATTCGATTCAGTTATCACCGAAATGGTGACAACTGGCGGAGATGGCAAACAGTACGCGATGACTTGTCTTCCCCTGCGCAAGCTGCCAGCTTGGTTGTATTCCATCAGTCCCAACAAGGTGGAACCGGATCTGCGGGGCAAGATCATTCGCTATCAGGAGGAATGCGATGACGGCCGCTTAAGACGGTTTGATTCAACCGTGTCGAAAATCGACACGGTTGTTGAGAATAGCGGCGTAGAGGAGAGGGAAATAAATAAGCTTTAGGTGAAGCCTGCCGATCAAGCAGGCTTAAATTTAAACAGATCAAATACCTAAGAGTGAATCCAAACGCTGCAACCTATTCTCATGCCGCGATTTAATTTTCTTGAACCCCATATATGCAGCCTGCAAATAACGGATTGAAAAAGACCCTTCCCAATTTAGAAGCTCGTTAAATACTGGATGTTTGTAACTGAGCTTACCAGTCGGAATTCGAAGGACGCTAGTTCCATCACCGTACTCTTGAATCAATACCGCTTCACGCTCATCAAAAATTTCTCTATCAGGGAAAACGTACTCCCCACTAGTCACCGCAACGAATGAAACCAAATCATAAACACCAGCAGTAACCTTCTTTGACGAGGCTGTTATGCGAGACGGCTCTATATTCAGAGTCTCGAATTGCTTTTTGAAAGCCTTAGCCGCATGAGTAATTCCGACCTCCCTTTTTACTCCTAACTCTTTAAACATCTCGGTTAACTTTGGAATAAGCAAAGACCTTTCAACCAACTCAGGGTTCAATTCATAAAGCAGCTGAATTACATTATCTGAATTCATATTCTGCCAGTAGCGCTCAATCAATTTATCCTGAACTTCTGGCGTAGCGGAAGAAATATGCAAAGCAACGAAATATTCCTGAAATGACCTGTGAGAAAACGCGATTTCTAACCCTTCCTCTGTCAGAAGGCATGCAGCGCTTAAGAGATCATCAAGGTAATCGTCTACTATAAAGTCGATTGCTAATGCTTGCTTACTCTTCTCGATGTATTTCAAACACGCAGTCCTAGGCATTTTGAAACTTCTGCGATCATATGTTTGCAACGAAAAAACTGAAAACACTCGAGAAAAGTCTTGGATATCCAACTTGGTTAGTCTGGCTCGGCTAAAGCCGCCTTTGTATGCATCATGCCTGAGGAACAACGCCTCAAATGCTTGATTATAAAAAATACTTAACTTGGATGGAATCTCTGAGTTTTCGCCATATGTTAACAACATAATAGATAACAGGAGAGGATTTGAAAGAAAAGAAGTATGGCTCGCAAATAGCTTATCATGCAGATCTTTTTTGAATTTTGCTTTTATTTCTATATCAAACGGAAGCTTTTCCACTAAGAGCGAGGCAGTAGACAACTTAAGAGGTAAAACAAAGAAATTCGAATACTCATCAAGCCCATTAAACGCTTCATCCGGTCGTGACGAAATGAATATAGGACATTGAGGATATTTTTTAGACAACGACTTTATTTCTTTCAGCAGTCTTTTCCGGTGTGCATGGGCGATTTCATCATACCCGTCCAAAAAGAAACAAAAATGCCCAGCCTTCTTCGCTTTTTCGATGAACCCACCTGAGACTTGAAAACCAAAATCCCCTAAAAGCTCTGTTACAAACTCATTGAGTGTAGTTTCTGTGTTATTTAAATCTCGAAGCTCTACCATGATTGGGACATACGCACCGGTTGCGATGCAGTCCAAAAAAAGATGCTTAAGTAGCACCGATTTGCCGCTTCCGCCTGAACCAGAAATTATGACTCTATTAGTTATCGATATACAACCTTTAATGTCGGGTTCACTGATCGAATGCGTATTACAAGCAATACCTATCGGAACATAATAACTATAGAGACTAGTAGGCTCATTACGAATAAAAAACGATTTTGACTTTGAGTATTTTTCCGAAGTTTTAGAAAGATAATCTGTATAAGCCGTTTTTAGAGAAATCTGCAATGTTTCATCTGCTGCATTATAGACTTGCTTAGCCACCGCCCAAATTTTCTCAAAATTCTTCACAACAAACCCTGTTACAACCGCCCCTGTGATTACCATATCTGACTTCCTTTTTTTATAGGAAATAGATACTGCCTAAAAAAAATCACTCGCACCAGCGGCATCGCTCGGATTCAATGAAATGGTTCCCTAGCTCAGGGTGATTTTTTGTACAACTATTTCTAGGGACATTGCTGCGGCTGAATACTCCTTAAACGCCGCCGTATCAGCTGCACTCGGATACTGGCCAGCAATGTGAATATGCGCTGCTAGCTGTTCGTTCATGTGTTGTATCAGCCTTAGAATTTCACATACCACCTGAAAAATGTTGACACCATCAGAACCTATCCAGCTTTTTGGAGCCTGCATCCGCTGACTCATTCCTGTCACGCTCTCTCGTAAACCTTCAATACGCTCCAGCATATCGCCACCGACCGTGGCGTTGTGGTTCTGCCCCACAACCAGGTTCAGATCACGACCGGTCGCCTGGTGCAGATCGTCCACCGCCGCCAGGCTCGCTGATCCGCCCGACATCAGCTTGAGCGCACCCAGCGCTTCGATCTTTTTGACACCACCCACTGTCTCGGTCGAATGGTCGTCCACCGCCCGTGTATGGCTCTGGTATTGCTCGCGGTTGTCCAGAGCTTCAACTTCGCGCTCTATCGCCTGATCCCGGATCTTGCCATCGGTCTGACGTAGCCAGTTGCCGTCGACGTCGACGCGCTGCTGGGCGGCAGCGCTGTGCTGCCACACCTGATCACCTTTCGGCACCTTCGGCATGCTCAACCCGTGCGGCAAGATCGATTGGATGTAGGGTTTGTTCGGCAGGCCGTAGGCAAAGCACACCACAACCCTCGTGCCCTCCTCCGGAAAGGCATAAATACCCATTTCCTCGCCCCCGGTGGGCAGCGGCAAAGGAACGCCAGTGAGCGGCGGCATGGCCGGATCTGGCTCGTCATCCGGACCGAGTACGACAATGTCCACAGCGTAGCGCGGACGGAAGTCGTCGCACAGTCCGGCGTCCGCCGGCGCGTCGGACACGGCGGTAACCTGGGCAAAGCGCGGCAGGTGATAGCCACCGGTGAGTTCGGGAAATTGGCGCTCTACAGCGCGGCGGATTGCGTCTTCCATCGGATAGCCATCTGGTCATTGGTCAGCGTCACCGTGGTGATGCGCTCGCCATTGTTGATCGTTGCACCTGGGCGCACCCCGGGAAGGGCCGCGACCATCGCGCTCTGGTTGCCCTGGTAGCCGTGGAACAGCTCCGTGGGGATTTGCAGCGGCGCACGTGTGCCAAAGAAGCTGTCGGCCCAACTGCCGGCAAACACTTCACCGTTGCCCAGCTGGTGCCAGGTGAAGTCGGGAATGCTGAAGACTCGGGCCAGACTGTCCATCGCCTGGTAACCGGCGGCGAGGCTGTAGAAATACGGCGTCTTGACGCTGGCATAAGGCCGATCAGGGACACGAAAGCGCAGTCCGGTCTGTTCGCTGACCTCGGCAAGAACGGCGCGCAGATCCACATGACGCAGGTTCAACGGCAACGGGTTGGCCAGCGCGGCGGCCAGCTCACGGCAGAACAGCACCTGTTCGACCGCGTTGGCGGCCGTGCAGCGCTCGACGTAGCCGATAAAGTGCCGTTGCAGCGTGCCCTCGTTGTAGCCGATATCCAGCGTCACCAGCCCTTTCAGCGGCACAGGGGATTGAACTGTGAAGTTCGCCCGGCCGGGGCTGGTAGCGTCCAGCCGGACGTCCTCTTTGATGAGAGCGATCGGGGCGCCGTTGAGGGAAAGTATCTTGTGCAGTTTCACGTCTGCTCACTCCCGCCCAGCCACTTATCCACACGTCCCAGTACTTTTTCAAAGCCGCTCAGCGCGGGGTTGTCGCTGGTTCCATCACCGTTGCCGGCGCCGCCTTCGCCGACCGCACTGCCCGGGGCGCCTTGAGCGTCTACCTTGTTGCCGGCGCGCCGGCCTTCGACTTTCTCCGGGTTCGATTCGCGTTCGCTCAGCGTGAATTGCACAAGCCAGGCTTTCAGGGTGTCGGCTTCCCGCGCACTGACACCGTCGGAGAACTCCACCTGACGCACGCCGAAGGTTTCGGCCGTGTCGTTCACGATCCGATATAGATGCAACTGACCGCCGCCGGCGGTGGCTTCAGCCATGCGCAACAGATCCGTAAGCTGGGTTTTATCCACGAAGGGAATCATCAGCGAGACGGCCAGCGTCTTAGGCTTGAAGCCTTTGTGAGCCTTGTCGGTGTTGCTGGTCTGGCCGGACATGTCGCCGCTTTCGATTCGCAGGTTGGCCGTGACTTTGAGGTTCTTGCCTTGGACTTTTTGCCCGTCGAGTAGCAGCGTCATAGGCCCACCATTTCCCGCACAAAACTCAGTCCTTCTTTGCTGCCGACCAACAAAACCCCGGCGCATTGAATCCATTCGTGGCCCGGGGCATCGCCGGCCAGCAGTTCGCGGCGTAATTCGCCGGCAGTGCCTGGGCCGATCATTCGCGCGCGCATGCTGACGTCAGGGTTGCCCCCGGCCAGGAGGTCTTTCAGGTCAGCCAATTGCTTATCTCGCCCCTGCTGCTGGGCGCTCTTGCGAGCTGCCAGCGCTGCCAGATCGGCCAACGGCGAGCTGTCAGCGGCGTAGCCTTCCAGCACGGCTATCTGCCCCGCCATCGACTGTTTGGCAGCTTTGACCACCGTGCAACGCTCCAGCGGCAAACCTTGCCAACGCGGTAGAGTTCCGGCGCCGGGGATCTCCCACTTTTCACTCTCCAGTTTCACCAGGTGATGCGCCCGGCGCTCGGTGCGCACCAGGTCAGGGATCGGCAGCAGTGCATTGAAGCGCGCCAAGCTGCTGGCCAACTGTTCCAGGCGCGTGCCCAGGAACAGGATCGACAATGCGTATTGCGGCCCAGTCGGACGCCCGCTGTCGCTGGCGTCTTCCAGTTTCTTGGCGAGATGTTCCAGCGCGTTGGGCGCGGACAGAAAGCGCTGATAGCCCGCGCCCTGGCCAACGCCGCTTTGAAATGGCGTCACGACCAGGCACGCCGGCACCTGCCCCATCTGCTCGGCCAGCGCTGCGCGTCCGGCCGCGATCGCGCCTTTTGCTGCATCACCGACCGGCCCCGGGTTGTTGTTGGCCAGTCCACTCAGGCCAGCCAGGCGCTGGGCGGTGCTGGCCAGTTCGCCACCGGCCAGATCCTTGGCCGCTGACAGCCCGGCCATCCACTGCGTGGCCTGCTCCGGCCAGCGCATTGTCACCGGTGCCCAGGTCATGCCGGCGGCGTCCAGGTGATGGCTTTCATTGCCTTCAGATTTTTGTCTTTCTGAGCCTTCGCCACAGCTTGGCGCAGTGTTTCAGCGTGCTGCTGCGCCGCCTGCCGGAAGCGCACCAGGTCAAGACTGACTTTTTGCAGTTGTTCGATAGTGTGCGGCCGGAAGGCCAACACCTGATCGACGTCATAGCATGGGTAGACGTCGTCCAGACCCAGCAGCACCTGGCCGTTTAAATTCACTTGGTCGTCGATCGCGCTGCTGTACCGATATGGTTCGCCCAGGGCGCTGGAAGTGAAACCGCCCGCATCGTAGTCCGCGCAGCCAGTGGTAATCGTCTGCAGCTTCTGATCACGAAGAGCCGCCAGCACGGCGTCGATGTCATCTACCCACTTGCCATTCTTCCAGATCTGATTCGGCCCGGGCTTCTCCATGGTAAAGCCCGCAGGCACCGCTTCGAAGCCTTCCAATGTTCGTGGCTCGCCGGTATCGGTGCTGTAAACCACAACGCCGTCAAAGTAATCCACCAACTGCCAGGCCTTACCGTTCCACCACGCGGCTTTGTGTTCCGGTACCGCGGGGGGTTCTGCTTCGACGCAGCCGCCAGGAATCAGATAAACACCCGCCTCCAGAGGCGATTCGTCAGCCAATACCGTACCGACGAAAATGCCGCGGTGATCGGTTTGATACACGAGTTTTTCAGTCATGCTCGATCTCAATACTTGATGCAGTAATTAAGGGCCATGTTTCGAGGCCGGGTTTCGGTGCCGCCCGAAGCAGTTACGACAATTGCGTGCGTGTGCGCGCCGCCGCCTCCAACACCCACGTTGTGCGCATGCTGACCAGCGGCACCGACGCCGATGTTGTGTGCGTGGTTGCCTTGGTAGTCAGTGCGCATGGGCCGGCCATCGGCGTTTTTATCGGCCATGTCGTCTAACGCGTTCCCTGGGGACTCACTCAAGGCTCTCATCAAAAACCGTGAGGGCGGTAAGCTGCCCAAGCTGGTTTGGGCGCTGGACAACGAGCCAAGCGCCAACGCCTACACCCGGCGTTGGGTTCGTGATGCTCGCGCTTTGGGTTTCGTCTGCGAAGCGGCGCTGATTCCGCAACGCGATGGTCGCAAGGCTGACTGGAACGACCTACACCAGCGCTGGAGCTTCATCCAGGAAGACGGCAAGCGCGCCGACCAGATTGCTACCGACCTCAAACAGGCTCGCCATCAGGGCGCGTTGCTGTTGGCAGAGAGCGCAGCGGAAAAAGCCTTGCTGATGTACGACTGGAACAAGCGCGGGGAATTTCACCTTGGCTTTGGTAACCGTTTGTACTGGTTCAAGTTAGACATGGAGAAATTCAACCGCGCCATGTCGGACATCGAGGACAGCGAGAATCATGACGATCAGTTGCTTAACCAGGCGCAACAGCGTGAAAAGGCGTTGCAGCAGTCCGGCAGCGTCGTGGAGATTGCCAACTGCTACCCACAAGCCCTGTATTTCCAGCGCAACGAAGTCACCGACGAGTCCTGGTATTACCTGCGCGTGGACTTCCCCCACGACTCCGAGAGCGTGAAAAACACCTTCACAAGCGGCCAGTTATCCGCCGCGAGTGAATTCAAGAAACGTCTGCTCGGCATGGCGGCCGGCGCGATGTTTACCGGCAGTGGCCAACAGCTCGACAAGCTGATGAAGGATCAGCTGTTTGGCATCAAAACAGTGTCGACCATCGACTACGTCGGCTACAGCAAGGAATACGCCTGCTACGTCTACGGCGATCTCGCGATCAAGGACGGCACCACTTACAAGGTCAACAGCGAAGACTATTTCGAGTTCGGCAAGCTGCGCCTCAAAACCCTGCAGAAAGGTGTGCCGATCAAACTGCAGCGTGACGGCAAAGACTTCAACGAGAAGTGGGTACAGCTGCTATGGACTTGCTTCGGCGCCCAAGGCTTCGTCGCACTGGTTTTCTTTTTCGGTTCCCTGTTCTGCGAGCAGATCCGCGCGCGTTACCAGTCTTTTCCTTTCCTGGAAGCCACCGGTGAAGCCGGCGCTGGCAAGACCACCCTGCTCAACCTGTTGTGGAAATTGCTCGGCCGCGAAGGTTACGAAGGCTTCGATCCGATGAAATCCACCAAGGCCGGACGGTCTCGTTTGATGGGTCAAGTGTCCGGCATGCCGGTGGTGTTTCTGGAAGCCGATCGCCACAGCGACGATCGAGCGAACGCGAAAACCTTCGAGTGGGACGAGCTCAAAGACTTCTATGGCGGCGGCACGCTGGCCACCAAAGGCGTTAAGACAGCTGGCAATGAGACGTACGAACCTCCCTTTCGCGGAACGATTGCGATCAGCCAAAACGCGGCGGTGGTTGCGCACGAAGCGATCATGACGCGCATCGTCAAACTGCACTTTGTGCGTCCGATTGTCACCCCGGAGAGCCGTGCGGCCGCTGATCAGTTGAACGCATTGGACGGCAGCACCCTAAGCCACTTCCTATTACGCGCGGTAGGCAAAGAGTCCGCCGTGCTCGAGCTGTTCGCCCAGCGCATGCCCGAACACGAAGCCAAGCTACGCCGCCTGCATACCCACTGTTTTGCCTGCGGCACGGTTTACCTCAGTGACCAGGGGAGTTGCAGCAGTTGCGGCTACGACCTACGCGGTTACATCCGCGTGGAGCGCATCAGCAAAAACCACGCGCAATTGCTGTCATTGCTTGATGGCCTCCGCCTGGTGCTGAAACTGAGCGACCCGCAGGTTGCCGCCACGCAGCGGCAGATCGTGCGGATGGCGATCGAGCGTCAGGCCTCGATCAGCTCCGACCATCCGGCCGTCGCCGAATTCTGGGAGGTCTACGACTACCTCGAATCCCTGAATGAAGACCCAGTGGTCGACCACAGCAGTGACCCGAGCGTCATCGCGATCAACCTCAACGAATTCAGCGAACGAGCTGCAGAACACAAACAGAAGCTGGCCGAAGTGGCCACTCTGCGCGACCTGCTGAAGGAGTCCCGCTCGCACAAGTTTCTAGAGGCCAACAAGGCCGTTCACAGCGCAGTTCGTGCAGCGATGAACAGCAGAACACCACTAGCGCCCGGTCGCCCTACAACGGTCAAGTGCTGGATATTCAAAGCGTGAAAAAAAGGAGGCTACACCGATGCAAATCCAAGTCTTTTTGGGCAACGCCGGCGACGGCAAAACGAACAAGCTGCAGGAGATCATTGATCGTCTGGATGCGTTGGGTGAAAGCCAGCCGGTGATTCAGGCAGGTGCTTACGGGGAGGAAGGGTTGCTACAGATTCTTGAGGTTCGTGCTGCAGGTGGCCAACGCGAAATTTTGGTGGACGCGTGCAGCCCGCAGCAGATTCTGAGCGTACTGGAATGGCAGTCCTGCAATGAGGAGGATCCGAAATACGTCGACCTGATCATTCACCTGGCCCGTCGGGACTGACGTGAAGAAGAAGCGATGTCGAGGAGTTGCACCTCCCCGACACCAACCACCACAAAGGGACACACCATGCAAGCACAGCACCTAAGCGACAGCGGTTCAAAGGCTAACACACTCATCAACGGTGACCCGCATTCGAGGCATTTGATGGCTATCAAAATCGTCGGTACAGCACTGTTTGATTATCAGGTGCGGAAAACCGAGATAGCGCGGATCCGTCTTGAATGCCTTACCACCTTCGCCAAGGAGTTGGGCGACATCGACGCGGCAGAGTTCGCGGTTGTTGCTCAACTACTAGCTAACAACTCAACAGCCAACCTAATCCCAATTGATCGACCTCACCCACTCGAAGGAATCGCACTATGAAAACGTTGTTTGTACTGATGGCTCAATACAATGGCCAAGTGGTAATTCCGCTGGATCGAGTGTGCCAGGATTATTTCACGCACCTGACAACGGATATGTTTCAACGCAAAGTGGGTGCCGGGCAGATAAAGCTGCCGATTACTCGCATGGAGCCGAGCCAGAAAAGTGCGAAAGGTGTTCATATTGCAGATCTGTCGGCTTACCTGGACGAACAGCGCGCTGCAGCAGTCAAGGAAAGCCACCAACTGAATAGCGCACCGCGCAGCAGCTAACTCACTTTAACGTTTTGGCGCCCAGCTTTACGGGCGCCTGCAGGATGCGCTCGAACCACTCCCAAGATGCATAGACATCCCCTCGCCCGCGCAGGTGGGTATAGCGGCGCATCGAGTTCCAATCTCGATGTCCCGACACACTCGCGACCCGCGGAATATCCCAGTCCATTTCGAAAAGCCGGCTGACGCCTTCGTGGCGCAGATCGTGAAAGTGCAGATCTTCGATGCCCAGGATTTTGCAGGCCCTTGTCCAGGACGTGGACACGGATTCAGCGCTGTAAGGAAAAATCTCAGGCAACACTTTAGGCATGGTCTGAAGTATCGCCCATGCTTCTGGCGGCAAATGACACCAGACGTCGTTACCGATCTTCTGGCCTGGATTCTTCATGTCACGAACCAGCACCCGCTGGCCAGCTTCGTCCAAGTCGTCCCATAGGATCCGAGTGATCTCTTCTTGCCTACGCGTGGAAAACAACGCGAAGCTCGTCAGCTTAAGCATGTTGATCGAAGTCGGACGACGGGTTTGGATATCCCCGAAGTGCGTAAGCAGCTTGTCGAGCTCGTCCAGGGTGGGCCGGCGATCGCGCTCACGGCTTTTCATGTTGTAACCGAGCTTTTTCAACACTCGGCGCGCGTCCACCATTGCGTGCGGATCTACCTCATAACCCCAAGCGGGACGAGCGATCGAAAGAACTGCGCCCAAGTGGGCGAGATCGTTGCCAGCGGTCTGAGGCTGAACGCTCCCACCTTCCTCGCCCATGCGCCATAACGCATACTCGACCAGGTGCTGGCTGCTAATATCTCTGTCGCTCAACTTTCCCAGGTAAGACTCGCTGATCGCCTTCAACGTGCCGAGTTTCGTTTTCCCGAGAGGGCGCGCCTTGGTCATCTCGGCCAAGTAGCGATCGATCATTTCCTTGATCGTCGCGCCAGGTCGGTTCGCCCGCTCTATCGCCCCTGGCTCGTCCAGTTCGGTTTCTCTTTTACGCACCCAAGCCTGTGCGGCCTGTTTTCGGGCGAAGGTCTGGCTCTCTTGGTAAACTTGCGCCCCATCGCGAAATAGGCGTATCTGTGCCGTGTAACTGGTGCTGCCGTCGGTGCGTTTCCGTGCTCTGATCGTGGCCATAGTCAACTGGTACAATTGGAAAAGTGATTGGTACATTGTACCAACCGACCTTAGAAAACGCCTATTTACCCCCTGAAATCGGCCCAGAACACGTAGAGCAAAATGGTACATAAATCAGCTACATACCCAGTAAACATAGGCTCTACGCTGTCTAGAAGGTTCTCCGTTGCGCCCATGATGGATTGGACGGACCGCCATTGCCGTTTCTTCCTACGCCTCCTGTCGAAGAACGCCCTGCTCTACACCGAAATGGTCACCACCGGCGCTCTGCTCAACGGCGATTACGAACGTTTCCTCCGTCACAACGAGGCCGAGCACCCGCTCGCGCTGCAACTCGGCGGTAGCGTTCCGCTTGATCTGGCCGCCTGCGCGCGCATGGCGCAGGAGCACGGTTACGACGAGGTGAACCTGAACGTCGGCTGCCCGAGTGATCGTGTGCAAAACAACATGATCGGCGCGTGCCTGATGGGGCATCCGCAGTTGGTGGCCGATTGTGTGAAGGCGATGCGTGATGCGGTGTCGATTCCGGTGACGGTGAAGCACCGGATCGGCATCAACGGGCGCGACAGTTATGCCGAGCTGTGCGATTTCGTCGGCACAGTGCGGGATGCCGGGTGCACGAGTTTTACCGTGCATGCGCGGATTGCGATTCTCGAAGGGTTGTCGCCGAAGGAGAATCGCGACATTCCGCCGTTGCGCTATGACGTGGCGGCGCAGTTGAAGGCGGATTTTCCGGAACTGGAGATCGTGCTGAACGGCGGGATCAAGACCATGGAAGCCTGCCATGAGCATCTGCAAACGTTTGACGGCGTGATGCTCGGGCGTGAGGCTTATCACAATCCGTATTTGCTGGCGGAGGTCGATCAGCAGTTGTTCGGTAGTTCGGCGCCAGTGATTAGCCGGGCGGAGGCGCTCGCACAGTTACGGCCGTATATCGCCGAGCATTTGCTGGCCGGTGGTGCGATGCATCACATCACGCGGCATGTGCTGGGCCTGGGCACCGGTTTCCCCGGGGCGCGCAAGTTTCGGCAGTTGTTGTCGGTGGATATTCACAAGGCCAAGGATCCGCTGGCGTTGCTGGATCAGGCGGCGGAGTTGCTTGAAGGGCGTTGATGCCCTCCCCTCATTCAGCCAGGCGGAGTGATTCGCCTGGCTTGACGCCTCAAGCGGCCGCAGCCGCCGTCCAGTTCACCCAGCCAAACAGCCAAGTCGCCAGAATCAACAAACCAAAACCGATCCGGTACCACGCGAACGCGGCATAGCTGTGGTTGGCGATAAATTTCAGCAGGCCACGCACGGCGATCATCGCGAAGATGAACGCGGTGACAAAACCGAGGGCGAAGACTGGCAGGTCGTTGGGCTGGAAGAGGTCGCGGTATTTGTAGCCGGAGTAAACGGCGGCGCCAACCATGGTCGGCATGGCGAGGAAGAACGAGAATTCGGTGGCGGCTTTGCGCGAGAGGCCGAAGAGCAGCCCGCCGATGATGGTCGAGCCGGAACGCGAGGTGCCGGGAATCATCGCCAGGCATTGTACGAAACCGACTTTCAGTGCGTGAGACCAGCGCATGTCGTCGACATGTTCGACGCTGACTACATGGCTGCGCTGTTCGGCCCACAACATGACAATACCGCCCACAACCAGGGCGACCGCAACGGTGATCGGATTGAACAGATATTCATGAATCGCGTCGGCGAATAACACGCCGAGGATAACGGCGGGGAAAAACGCGATCAGCAAATTAAGGGTGAAACGTTGTGCGTTGCGCTCGGTGGGCAGGCCTTTGACAATCTCGAAGATCTTCGGACGAAACTCCCAGACCACAGCAAGAATGGCCCCCAGTTGAATAATGATGTTGAACGCCATCGCGCGCTCACCACCGAATTCGAGCAGGTCGGCGACAATAATCTGGTGGCCGGTACTCGAGATCGGCAAGAACTCGGTCAAGCCTTCTACCGCGCCCAATATCAACACCTGGAAAAGGGTCCAGAAATCCATTAATCCTCCGTCAGAGCACTCAGGGTGAGCGACCAGTCAATAACACTCGGGGTTGAGTATCTGAGTTACACAATTGGCGCATATGAAGATCAAAAGATCGCAGCCTTCGGCAGCTCCTGCATTTGAAATGCATTTCCCTGTAGGAGCTGCCGAAGGCTGCGATCTTTTGATTTCGAAGAATAGGTCTAACGGACTGCCACACTCAAGTCATGTTAGTAATCGTCGGCCGACGAACTAAACGGAAAAAATTTACTTCTATTACAACAAATATTTCAGTTCAGATATGAAGTGTGATCAACTTCACATATTGCCGACATGGCCAATCAATGGCAAAAGGACATAGACAAAGCCATCGCCACAAGCTCAAAATAGTGGCACCATTGCATATAGCCATCACTTACCCATTAGTTCACAAGCCCGAGAAAATCAACTAAAAGCCTGAAAAGCTTAGTTATTGTTAGAAAACTCGGGAGACACGTCTAAAATCCGCGTAAATGTTACCAATTGTCAGTCACAGATGAGAACCGGTGCTTTAACATCCCGATGTCAGCACCTAATTCGAGTCAACGCATGATGCTCTCAGGGAACTTGGCGACTAGAAGTCCGCGCCCGACAAATGATGAATCCGGTGTTCTTGCTCTGGGTCGTACCTTGGGTGTGGCTGATCGCTTTATAACGCTGATCGCAAAGCACGTGCAGTCCGAGATGGTCTTGGAAACAGGTGCTTTCAACGCTTCATATAAGCAGCAACGTTACATCGGTTCCTATCGCGCGATTTTCCTCGTCATCGATAATCCACAGGCCCTCGAAGATAATCTGGCAGCGATCCAGAGCTTGCGCGAAGCAAACTTGAAGCCGCTTATTTGCGCGATCATTACCGGCCGTGGCACTGTCAACAAGATCAAGTATTACCTCGCTGGCGCTGATGCCTGTATCAAGCTCAACACATTGGGCGAGGACAGCGACGAGTTGCTGAAGGAGTTTTTCAACAGCGAAGACTGGCAGCGAGATATCAATCTGACACTTGATCCGACGCGGATCTGCCTGATGAACAGTCGGCGCAAACTCGATATCTCTTTTGCCGAGATGAAGATCCTCGAGGCCTTTGCGCAAACCGCCAATCACATTCTGAGCCATGATGAAATCGCCGGTATCATGGGCCTCAACGCCAATTTCTACGATCCTCGGGCACTGGAAAAATCAATCAGCCGCTTGCGTGGAAAAATCAAGGACATGTATGGTACGAACGCGATTCAGAGCATCCGCGGCTACGGCTATCGCCTGATGCGGGGTCTGATATCGACGGCCTGAGTCTCGGGCAGTCTTCCCTTTTGCATACGAACGAAGGATCGTCTGATGCAGCCATATCGTTTCAACTGCACTTCATACTTATTAAAACTCAAGCACTTGAATGAGCACGGCGTCACGCCGCATAACAATAAAACTCCATAACATAGCAGCAGATCGAGTGGAATTTATCGACGGCCATTTTCGGCCCGAACCCTGCCTACGATTACTTCCGAGGAAGTCATTGCTCGCCTGCCGATTTATCTTTTAGCCAATTTTGGTGTGTATTTAGGAGAGAGACATGGAAACGAGTACAACCCTCCCCAGAAAATATTTTGTTGTTGTGACGCACAGCACAACGTCGCAACGCGAACTGGAAAGCATTTTGTCCAGTGAGCGTTTCAATTCGTTTGGCACGTCGCAGGCACAAATGTTTGTTGAAGGTGTTGCTTCGCCCTCTTCCGCCCCGATGGTCATGGAGTTCAGTTACCCAAGCCTCAGTCGAAAAAATGTTGCGCGCAGTATCGAACACGATACTCAACGCATACTGGCCACGCTTGAAAATGAATGGCGGGCTGCGCAAACAGACAATCCGTTCCAAAGCTTCCCGACGACCACTGCAGAACGAGCCCATATCTCGAATGTCAGTGAGAGTACTGAGTCCGGCAGCGACACCTGGCATCTTGATGATGAACAGGGTGTATTGCTCAAGGACACCATTGCGATCAGCCTGACTGGTCTGGAAACCGCTCTGGTCAGAAAAATGCTGAGACATGAAGAGCGTGTGGTCAGTCGCGATGACCTGATCATCAGTATTGGCCGGGAACCCGAGCAATACCGCGGTCTGGAGATGTGCTTGAGCCGCTTGCAGGACAAGTTCAAAAGCGCGAGTAATGGTGAGCGATTGTTCCGTGCCGTAAGAAATCGCGGATATTGCCTGATCCAGGAAGTCGTCGCGTAATCACAGGCGACACTCAAACCGAGACAAACAGATATAAAGTGCGACTACAACAACAAGAAGAGCACTCTGTTTGGTTTTCTCTCCCTGATTCGATAAAAGCTTCCTGCCTCCACCCTTCAACAGTAACAAATACGCCCCCTTCTTTTCATCCCCCGCTCTACGACCTTTTCTAACAGCCATCTATTTAATTATTAAAAGTTGGCACTGTGCCATCTTGTTAAAACTCGTCAGACACCATTCCCGGCAATAACTTAGTCTATTGGCTGACGACAGTTCGGCTCTCGATGTTGTTACCTCAAGACACTCGCTAAAACAAAAACAATAAGTCTGCATAACAACTCGGCTTTCAACTGTTGAAACCTGAATGGACGTCTTTTGGGGATATCGTATGGATCTTTCTCTCAGTATCAATCGAAGCACGGGCCTCAAGGGACTGACCTTTTGGGGCCAATGGGCGCTGGCACAAGCTTTCGTTGTGACGCTGCTGTTCATCCTCGCTGAACAGCACACCGGCACCGTCGCGTTCTACTACCGAATGTGCGCCACCCTCGCCGTCCTGGCCTCGGTGCCGGCTTACACATTCAGCGGCGTTTATCGCAAACGCGACAACTACCTGACCGGCCTCGGCCGCTTGTTCATGGGCTGGTCGATGACCATGGCCGCGCTGGCGTGCATCGCTTTTGTCTGCCAGGCCGATGAGCTGTTTTCCCGCCAGGTAATTCTGAGCTGGGCGGTGTATGGCTTCCTCGGTCAGGCGTTCCTCTACGCGCCGCTGCATGCGTTTTCCAAGTACTACCAGCGTTCGCGTAAAAGCGAACACCGGACGCTGATTGTCGGCACCGGCGAACTGGCGCTGGGCCTGGCGAAAAAGCTCAGCCAGCTGGAAAACCTGCCGCTGATTGGCCTGGTCAGTAACGGTGACAAACCGGTCCTGACGTCCGACGCACCGCGTGTCGTTGGCGCTCAGGACGAGTTGCTCGAACTGATCGAGGCCCACGACATCCGCCGCCTCTACATCACCCTGCCGCTGTGCGAAGCCGCGAAAATCGAAGCGATGTATGTCGATTTGCTCGGCGCCAACGTCGATGTCGTGTGGGTGCCGGACTTGAACAGCCTGACCCTGCTCAACCACTCGGTGAAGGTCGTGGACGGTTTGCCGGCGATCTACTTGAACGAGAGCCCGCTGACCAGCCGCCCGACCGCTGCGCTGAGCAAAAGTCTGGTTGAGAAAACCGTCGCATTCCTGGCGATCATTGCCCTCAGTCCGCTGCTGTTGATCATCGCTCTGGCGGTAAAACTCAACTCGCCCGGCCCGGTGTTTTTCAAGCAGGACCGCCATGGCTGGAACGGCAAGGTGATCAAGGTCTGGAAATTCCGCTCGATGCGTGTCCACGATGACCGCGAAGTGAAACAGGCCAGCCGTAATGACTCGCGCATTACCGCAGTAGGCCGCTTTATCCGCCGCACTTCGCTGGATGAGTTGCCGCAACTGTTCAACGTGTTGCAGGGGCATATGGCGCTGGTGGGTCCACGGCCGCATGCGGTGGCGCACAACAATTACTACTCGGGCAAGATCCTCGCTTACATGGCGCGTCACCGAATCAAACCGGGCATCACTGGCCTGGCGCAGATCAGCGGCTGCCGGGGTGAGACCGATACCATCGACAAGATGCAGAAGCGTGTCGAGATTGACCTGCAGTACATCAACAGCTGGTCGTTGTGGCTGGATCTGAAGATCCTGGTGAAGACGCCGTTTACGTTATTGTCGAAGGACATTTACTGAGGTTCAGTGCTTCAGATCGCAAGGGGACGAAAGTCCCCTTTTTTGTGCGCGGGATTTGGGTAACCGGTATGGACTACAGGCTCGCTCCCACAGGGGTTTGGGTGATGACCAGGATGTGTGGCGTGATGCCGTCCAAGTGTGGGAGCGAGCCTGCTCGCGAAAGCGTTGGGTCAGATGATGAAGATGGTGGATGTGCCGGCGCCTTCGCGAGCAGGCTCGCTCCCACAGGGGTTTGGGTTATGGCCGGGATGTGTGGCGTGATTCCGACGAATTGTGGGAGTGAGCCTGCTCGCGAAAGCGCTGGGTCAGATGATGAAGATGGTGGATGTGCCGGCGCCTTCGCGGGCAAGCCCGCTCCCACAGGGATTAGGGTTTGGGGGAAATTGTGGTGTAACACTCCCACACAGGGGGTTGGGTTATGGTCGGGATGTGTGGCGTGACGCCGTCCAATTGTGGGAGTGAGCCTGCTCGCGAAAGCGCTGGGTCAGATGATGGAGATGTTGGATGTGCCGGCGCCTTCGCGGGCAAGCCCGCTCCCACAGGGGTTTGGGTGATGACCAGGATGTGTGGCGTGATGCCGATTTACTGTGGGAGTGAGCCTGCTCGCGAAAGCGTTGGGTCAGGCGATGGAGATGTTGGATGTGCCGGCGCCTTCGCGGGCAAGCCCGCTCCCACAGGGGTTTGGGTTATGGCCGGGATGTGTGGCGTGATGCCGATTTACTGTGAAAGCGCTGGGTCAGATGATGGAGATGGTGGATGTGCCGGCGCCTTCGCGGGCAGGCTCGCTCCCACAGGGGGTTGGGTTATGGTCGGGATGTGTGGCGTGATGCCGTCCAATTGTGGGAGTGAGCCTGCTCGCGAAAGCGCTGGGTCAGGCGATGGAGATGTTGGATGTGCCGGCGCCTTCGCGAGCAGGCTCGCTCCCACAGGGAGTTTGGGTTATGGTCGGGATGTGTGGCGTGATGCCGTCCAATTGTGGGAGCGAGCCTGCTCGCGAAAGCGCTGGGTCAGGCGATGGAGATGTTGGATGTGCCGGCGCCTTCGCGGGCAAGCCCGCTCCCACAGGGGCTTGGGTTATGGCCGGGATGTGTGGCGTGATGCCGATTTACTGTGGGAGCGGGCAGGCTCGCTCCCATAGACCAGCGCTTACTCGGTAATCTTCTCGAAATTGCGATAGAACATGTCCCCTTCCCGGCTATCGGTCATCGAGTGCAGTTGATAGCTGCGGTTCAGTCTGGCACCACCATCTCGGGTCAGTGGCGCCCAGACCAGGTTGGCGCGGCGCATGGTCGACATGCTCATCATTTCGTCGAACGGGATCGACAGGTACAGGCCTTTGTCGAAACTACCTTCGCCATATTCGGCGCTGCTGGCCGTGGTGATGGTCGCCCAGGCACCGACGCGCACGCCGTTGAAAAACTCGCGCGAGATATCCACAGTGGTGCCCCAGTCCCCGGCCAGATACCGCCCGACACTAACCGCTGCCAGCGTATCGAACGGCAGGTCGGTATAGCCGGTGATATGCCCGGTCACGACCGAGTAATCGCGCAAGGCAAAACCCTGATCGAAATCACGCTGGCGCACCCAGTTCAGATCCGCACCCAGCGACCAGCGCTCGCCAGTCGGGCGGAACAGCACTTCCGCGCCGACGCCGGCAAACATCGATTCCAGATAGCCGCCGTACACCATGCCGTACAGATCCTTGTCCAACTGCTCGGCATGGCTGAGCTGGAACAACGGCATGGTCGTGTTTGACGTGGTCAGGTACTGGCGCAGATCCGTGCGCACGCGGGGCAATCCGCTCGGCGCGTCGTAGACGAATTTGTCGAAGTTGTTGACCAGGTTGGCGCTGAGCAAACCGCTCCACCAGGTGTTGCGGTTGAAGCGATATTCCGCGTCCGCGTCAGCACTGAACTGATAGAGCAAACCATCCGGGCCGCCGACGTTCTGCTTGAAGCCCAGGCCTACGCCGTAGCTGAAATGCTGCGGCGCTTCGCTGTAGAGCGTTTTCTCGTTGTGCGGCATCGCCGGGTTGATTTCGGTGGTGCGGTGCAGCGACTCCAGAGGCTCCTCGTTGTTGATCACTTCGCGGAAGGTCTGGCGCGGCAGGCTGGTTTCTTCCAGCGGCAAGTCATAGCGCTTGTTGACCACGGTGAACCAGTCGATGTCGTCATTGACGCTGTTGTCGAGAATACGGCTCGCGCGGCCGACAGCCTTGGACGAATGGAAATACCGTTGCTGCTCGCCATAGACGATCAGTTCGGAATCGCGCTGGCTGATGCGCTCGACCTTGTACCCGGCATTCTGCTGCAGACGCCGCGACACATCGGCCCAGTTGACCTGTTCCATCGAGGTCGTCGGCGCCTTCGTCGGCAGCGGTTCGGGGGTCGGATCGTAGGTCTTGGCCGGCGCCTTGCGGCTGACGAAATTGGTGTGAAAGGTCACGCCGAACATCGCCGTATTGCCCCGTTCCCACGCAGCGCTCAGATCGATCGAATCGGTCACCTTGAACACCGCGCCGAGGTTGATCGGCGAGTCCTGTTTGATCTCGTTATCCTTCGGCTCGTTCTTGTAGTCGTTGCCTTCGAATTCAAGCTTCAGACTCAGCCGATCCCACGGCGTCTGGTAGCTCATGCCACCGAACAGAGAAGGCTTGCCGCGAAAGTACGAGCCGGAGTTGACGTCACCGGTGCCTTCCAGCGCCGGGCGCGTATCGAAGCGACTGCTGACGTAGCCCAGCGGGTTGTCGAAGTCGCCGCGATTACCAATGTAGCCCCAGGCGATGCCGGCGCTGAAGTCGAAATTGTCGAAGCGCTTGTTGGCGACGAAGAATTCGCTGGAGAACAAACCGGTACCACCGATATCTCGAAAGCCCAGCGCCACTTCCGGCGCCCAGTGGCTTTCCTGCCACAGGCGTACCTTGGCGTCGACCGCCTTGTCCTTATAGCTTTGACTGCCGCTGAGGGCCTCCGAGCCGTACGGCCGGTTGGTGATCGCGGTGTAGCGGAAAGAACCTTCGAGCCAGTCCAGCGGTTGCAACGACACGCTGTAGCGGCTGTACGGATCGGTGCGGTTGGCATTGACGCTCAACTCGCCGGCCGGGGCCATGCGCGCCGTCGGCGTCTGCAACAGACCGGCGCCACCGAAGTCATTCTGGGTGATGCGCGGCTCGGCGTGAGCCAGACCGCAGGGCAATAACAACACAGCTGCAAAACGTAACTTCAACGAACCACCTCGGCCAGCTGCGTGGCAATGAATTCGGCCAACTGCTGATTCAGTTCAGGAAGAGGCGGATCTAGATCATCATTTTTTATCGGCACCAGAATCCTGCTACCGGCCACCGGAAACTGCCCGGACTCGCGATTCCAGTGCGCGATGCCGACGCGCCGCGAGACGCCGTTGGGCTGGATCAACCACAGGTAATCGGCCTCGGCATCGTCGAGAATCGAGCAGCCTTCGAGATATTCGCGGGCCTCTTGCAACGGCTGATAGGGCAAGTGGCATGGCTCGGTGACCGCGCCCAACACCTGCACTTCATCAACCCGTTTCGGATAGATCAGCCGATCGCCGTCATCCAGGCGAATGTTGCGCGCGAAGCCGACTTCCACGGCCACCGGATCGAGATCAGCGATCTGCCGTCCGGTCACTGGCATTTGCCGGACTTCTTCAGCAATTCGCTGCGCCAGTGCTGCGCGGCTCGGCCGGTCGAACAGCGTTGCCATGCGCTGCAGCACCTCGAGATCGAACAACACGCCGACCTTGAGCCGCGTCTGCTCCTCGATCAGCGACTGGCGCAACAAGCCGCCCGCCAGCCAGTAGCCTTCGGCATTGGGCACGGCTTCGCTGATCACATCGAGCAGGCGGCCGCCCGGCGGCAATGCGATCGGACCGGGATTGGCGACGTCGCCGGACACAGTAACGGCGGCCTGACTCGCCTCCGCGATCAGCAAAAGACCCGCCGCGATAAGGCTTAAGCGCTTCACGGCAGATGCCTGCGATCAGGTGTCAATTGCACCAGCTTGACGCGCAGTTGCGAGGTCAGTTGTTGCTCACTTTGCAGAATGAAACCGTCGCGCGGGTCGACCCAGTAACGGTTGGTCGCGCTGAGGCCGATGGCCGGCGCGTCGATCTGCTCATCGACGCGCAGCACCGAGTAAGCCTTGTCGAGAATTTCCAGGGTCTCGGTGGAGCGGCGCGAGAAGCGGCTGTTGACGATCACGCCGACTTCCTGGCCTTTGTACAGATCGATCCAGCGCCGCGTGGTGAAACCGTCGGCGACATGATGCAGACCGTGCTTGAACGGCGAATCATCGGCCAGCCGCGTGCCATCCAGATCGCCTTCCAGGCCGAGGCCGATACTGCGCACGGCGAGGCCATCGCGCAGCAGCAACACCTGCTTGCCGGAGGCGACCCAGAACTGCAGATCTTCGCGCTCGCGCACCAGCGCCAGCACGCCTGAGCCGGAGGGCGTGGTCAGTTTCAGTTGCGGATAATTGACCCCGGCAACTTCGGCCGCCGAAACGTCAACCTCGTCGGGGCCGACGACGGCGGCCTTGAGGTTGTTCAGCGATGCGCTCATCAGCGGATTGCAGCCGCACAGCAACGAGGCCGCCATCAGGCAGACGCCCACTTTCAATAGGTTCACAGTCGGGCGGCCTTATTTGCTGTTGTTGCTGTATTCGCTCCAGTTCTTCGCTGCCGAAGCCCCGGTGCCGACAATCGACGCCGACGGCACCAACTGGCTGATGAAACGGTTCCAGCGAGTAACGTTGGCCGGACCGACGTAGACGACATCCTGCGGCCGCACCTGAAAGTGCGAGGCCAGCGCCATGGCGGTCGGCGATTCGGCTTCGAGCTGATAGATCTTGGCTGGCTCGACGTCGAGATTTTCCACGCCGCGAATCACGTACACCGCGTTGCCGTTGGAACTGGTCTGACTCAGGCCACCGACCGAACCGAGCACGTCGGACAGGTTCATGGTCGCGGTCTTGAAGCTCAGCGCGCGTGGCTGGTTGACCTCGCCCATGACGTAGATGCGCTTGTTGTCGTTGTACGGCAGATACAGCTGATCGCCGCCCTTGAGGTAGACGTTCTGCAGTTCGGAATCCTGCTGATTGAGCGAATCGAGATTGAGCGGATAGACGCGCCCGTTGCGCGTCAGCAACAGCCCGGACAAGTCGGCATTGTTAGTGTCGATACCAGCGGAACCAAGGGCCTCGACCACGCTCAGCGGATTGGTCGAAATCGCTTGCGGGCCGGCCTTCGTCACGGCGCCGGTGACCACGACTTTCTGGCTGGCGAAGCGCAACACCGCGACGTCGACCTGCGGCTCGGCGATGAATGCCGACAGGCGCTGCTCGATGTCCGCGCGCAGTTGCTGGATGGTCCGGCCGGCGGCCTGGACTTCCTTGATGAACGGGTAATACAGCGTGCCATCGGAGCGCACCAGACGGCCGTTGGCATCGATCTGTTGTTGCGCGCCGGAGGGCGCGGTCAGCTCCGGGTGATCCCAGACGGTGATGTACAGCACGTCGTTGTTGCCGATGCGGTATTCCGCTGGCGTCACCAACAGCTCCGCCGGCAGCGACTCACGCTTCTGCGTGGCGCGGTTCATGGCGATCAGCTTCGGGGTGATCGGAATCAGCTCGACCCGACTGCTTTCGCTGGCACCCTGGCGGGTGATATCGCTGGTGCTCAGGTACTGGCCGGGGGAAAACATGCAACCTTGCAAAGCGAGACTTGCCAACATTAAAAGATAAACACTACGAGTCATAATGGCACTACGCTATTCAAGGGCGAATCCAAAAAACAAAGTCACCCGACTTGCGTCGGGCGACTCTGTACTGCACTAACAAATGTTCCTGTTAGTTATGCGTGCCGGTTGTACCGGTGGTACCTGTCGTACCGGTGGTACCGCCGTTGGCACTGCCACCGCTGTTGGACGCCGCTACAGCACTGGCAACCATTGCAGTACTGGCCGCGGGCGCTTGCGAAGCCGCCACACTGCCACCTACATTGGTTACCGCTGTCAACGGCGCTTCAGCGGCGGCAGCCCAGTTGCTCAACATCGTCAACAGGGCAACTGCCATCACTTTTTTCATAACAACTCCTTTCTAACATTCGAACTGTTAAAAAACAGATCTGTGTCAGAGCTGGTAGCTTTCAAGTCCGCAAAGAGCGCGAACAAGATCCGTTGTTCTTCCACAGTCCTGTGCAACTGCTAAAGTCGAACGGCAGGTTTATATCTACGGACTTGCAAATGGCATTGCCAGTGTAATTTCCCGACGTTATCTAACAACCTGACTGAAACTAACATCGGACTAAATGGCCATCATCGCGAATAACCATTGGGATGATTCGATTGCCAGCGCCAAGTGTCGGCAACCATGTCCTGCAAGTTGCGCGTGGCTTTCCAGCCGAGTTCTTTCGCCGCTTTCGAAGCATCGGCAAAACTCTCGGCAATGTCACCGGCACGGCGCGGCATCATCCGGTACGGCACCGGCCGCCCGCAGGCCTGTTCGAAGGCATGCAGCACTTGCAGCACGCTGTAGCCATCGCCAGTGCCGAGATTCCAGGTGTGGATGCCGGTGCGCTCGCTGATCGACTGCAACGCTTTCAAATGCCCATCCGCCAGATCGACGACATGGATGTAATCGCGCACACCGGTGCCATCGGCGGTCGGGTAATCGTTGCCGAAAATCGACAGTTCGCGCAGGCTGCCGACCGCAACCTGGCTGATATATGGCACCAGATTGTTCGGGATGCCGTTGGGGTCTTCGCCCATATGCCCGCTGGCGTGGGCGCCGATCGGGTTGAAGTAGCGCAGCAGCGCAATGCTCCAGCGCGGCTCGGCGAGGCTCAGGTCGCGCAGCACGTTCTCGACGATCAGCTTGGACTGGCCGTAGGGATTGGTCGGATTGCCCGTAGGAAAATCCTCGCGAATCGGCATCTCTTCGGGCTCGCCGTACACCGTCGCCGAAGAACTGAACACCAGCCGGAACACCCCCGCCGCTGCCATCGCCTGACAAAGGGTGATGCTGCCGCCGACGTTGGTTTCGTAGTATTCGAGCGGCTTGCGCACACTCTCGCCCACGGCTTTCAGCCCGGCGAAGTGCAGCACGGCGTCGATCTGATGCTCGCGGAAAATCCGGTCGAGCAGCGGCCGATCGCAGACATCGCCGCGAATCATCCATGCACTTTTGCCGCAAATGGCTTCAACGGCGTGAAGTGCTGCGTCGCTGCTGTTACAAAGATTATCCAGAACGACAACCTCATAACCTGCTTCAAGCAATGCAAGTGTGGTATGCGAGCCGATATAGCCGGCGCCACCCGTTACCAGAATCTTCATAGCGCGGTCCGTCATTGAATAAGTACCCGGTAGCGTGTCAAGCCATGCCTGGTGGATATGCGGAGCAATTCACACAAACAGGGCGACAACAACCTCAAACAAATTTAGTTCAACCAATGGCAATAATTATTTTTGCCGGTCAAACTGTTTGACGAGTACTTATTAGCACTCCCTGGATACTTCTCACTATCGACAGATACCGACTAAAAATAACTTATAACCAAGTAGTCGACATCTCATAACAATAGCGCTTTTTAATAGCGCAACTAATTGCCAGCAACAACCTGACTCGGGTATTAAAGTAAGCCTTCAATAATCATTGAAACTTGCCACCACTTTGTGGTGCGCAACCGTCGCCTGTGTTCCATGACTGTCCAGGATACTTTTATGATTCGTAAATGTTTGTTCCCCGCTGCCGGCTACGGCACGCGTTTCTTGCCGGCGACCAAAGCCATGCCGAAAGAGATGCTGCCGATCGTCAACAAGCCGTTGATTGAATATGCCGTTGAAGAAGCACGGGACGCCGGCCTGCAACACATGGCCATCGTCACCGGCCGGGGCAAGCGCGCGCTGGAAGACCACTTCGACATCAGCTACGAACTCGAGCACCAGATTCGCGGCACCGAGAAAGAGAAATTCCTCGCCGGCACCCGCGAGCTGATCGACACCTGCACCTTTTCCTACACCCGTCAGGTGGAAATGAAAGGCCTGGGCCACGCAATTCTCAGTGGCCGCCCGTTGATTGGTGACGAGCCGTTTGCCGTGGTGCTCGCCGACGACCTGTGCCTGAACCTGGAAGGCGACGGTGTGCTATCGCAGATGATTCAGCTGTACAGGAAATTCCGCTGCTCGATCGTCGCCATTCAGGAAGTCCCCGCCGACCAGACTCACAAGTATGGGGTGATTGCCGGTGAGCTGATTTCCGAGGGCATCTACCGGGTCAACAACATGGTGGAAAAACCGGCGCCGCAGGACGCGCCGTCGAACCTGGCAATCATCGGGCGCTACATCCTCACCCCGGACATCTTCGACCTGATTGCCGACACCGAACCGGGCAAGGGCGGTGAAATCCAGATCACCGACGCACTGATGAAACAGGCGCAGAACGGCTGCGTGCTGGCCTACAAATTCAAAGGCCTGCGCTTCGACTGCGGCGACGCCGAGGGTTACTTGCAAGCGACCAACTTCTGCTACGACAACGTGTACCTCAAGGGCCGCTGAGACGGCTCCCCCACCACCAGAGGCAGGCAACCATGAACATTGCACAACATTCGACAGAGATTGAGCGTGAGGTGGGCAACCTCGGGGTGATGAGCTGGTTGTCGCGCCATCAACCGCTGCCCAGCGCCAACGAAACCTGGCTGGGCACGATTCTGCTGGTGGAGCGGATCGGTGTGTTCCCTGCGTCCGGCGATATTCGCCGGCCGCTGCGTAATCCCTATCCGCTGCTCGCGCATCTCAAGGCGCTATATGGCGAACAGGCGCTGGAAATGGATGACCGCGATGGTCTGAAAGTGATCTTCTGCGACTGGCGCTTTCGCGTGCGCATCTGCTGCAACGACCCGGCGATCATCATCAACGTCGAGACCCGTTGTGATGCGCGGTTGATGCCGCAGAAACTTGCGGAGTTACTCGAACAAGTCGACAGCTTCGCATCGGCATGAACAACCTGTAGGAGCTGACGAGTGAAACGAGGCTGCGATCTTTTCGGATCGCAGTGAAGATCAAGATCAAGAGATCGCAGCCTCGTTTCACTCGTCAGCTCCTACAACGGGGGTTTGTCGCAACGGTCGTTGGCGCCCATGATCCAGCCATAAAAATAATCGGCAATCACCTTCCCGCCCGTGGCCGGCAACGGATGAATCTTGTCCGGGCCGATCATCGCGCTGGCGTAGCGTTTGACGACGGGGCCGAATGCGCATTGCAGGTTGGCAAAACCGAGCTGCTGCTCACGCGCCCACGGTTCGAGCACCTGTGCATAGGCTGACATCGGGTAAGCGCTGGAACGCGTGGTGTCCTGACGCATGATCAGGTTGATGCTCGCCGCTGGCTGAATCTCGCGCAGCATGCTCACCAGGCCCTGAACGTTTTGCAGGTACTGCGCAGGTTTGACGCCGAAGCCCTGATCGTTGCCGCCGAGCATGATCAGGTAAACGTCGGCCGGGATCTTCGACACCACGGTTTTCCATTGCGTCTGCCACTGTCGATCGGCGTGATAGAAATCCGCCGATGCCGCGCCGGAGGCCGCCAGTTTCGACACCCGAATGCCCTTCTCATCATTCGTCATCCAAAGGCCGAACAACGTGGGCGCGCCCTTCACCACTTCCAGTCTGAATGACCAGTCTGCGGCTGATGGATTGCCGGCCAGCGCGACTTCCTGAACGCCTGAGCCTGCGAGCTTCAACGGTTGCCAGGCTTGCGCGGGCGACCAGCGATAGCGCAGCTCGTCGGCTTCGCCGCTGCCCAGATACAACAGTTTCGCCTGAGTGAGCGTGGTATCGATGCGCGGCGAAGGGCTGGCCTCGACTTGCAACCAGGCGCCCGGTTTGCCGCTGATCGTGCGACTGTCCGGACTGGCCTGGCCCAGCTCGGAAACCTTCCAGCCGCCGCCGAAGTATTTATCGCTGCTGCGGGTGTATTTGAAGTGCGTGCCGCCCAGCGCCGCGCCGTGGTTGAAACCGACGTAACCGGGGCCGGCGAAACCCACCTCGGCGGCCACTCGCTGCACCAGCTTGTTCAGATAGAAATCCTGCCCGGCGGTGTAGCTGTCACCGATCACCGAAACCGCCAGCACCTTGCCGGCCTTGCCCTCGCGCCATTGCGCAAAACGCTGGCGGGCATCGTCTACCGTGATGGCCGAGGTGGCGACTGGTTGAGGGGCGTCTACTGGCATCATTGAATATTTCCTTTGCCCGGGATGAACGCTTCGCGAGCGGGCTCGCTCCCACAAGGATGGTGTGACTAGCACGGATCCACTGTAGGAGCTGACGAGTGCAACGAGACTGCGATCTTTTGATCTTCGCAAGCCACGGCAAAAGATCAAAAGATCAAAAGATCAAAAGATCAAAAGATCGCAGCCTCGTTTCACTCGTCAGCTCCTACAGGGATGATTGCGTCTGCACCACCGGAGCCACAATCACCGGCGCTTTCTTCTTCGCCGCGCGCTCGCCAAGGAACAGCACCGAGGTAAAATTGAACCGGCTGAACACCATCGCCAACAGCACCGGCCCGAGCAATCCACAACTCAGACCACCGAGCACCAGCAAGCTCTCATCCTTCACGCCGAGGCGCCCCAGCACAAAGCGCGAGGTCGCTGCGAACAGCACATGAAAGAGGAAAATCGCATAGGAATACCCGCCCAGCCAGGTCAGCGCTTTCGAGCGCATGTCACTGGACAGCAACGCGATGCAAGACACACACCCCACCGTCAAACCGATCAGGCTACGGCGATCGACAATCAGCTCACGATCGATCGCCGCGACGTACAACAGCGTCAGCGCAATCAGCACAAACAACAGCGGCCCGAGCACTTTGAAACGCTGCTTCAAAACATCGACATTTTCCTGGCCAATCATCCCCGCGACGAAAAACGGCAGCAGGTAAATCGCACCGTTGATACCGAACGCATCCAGCGGCAACGGCGGCAGCAGGAACAACACCGCCGCAAACGCAAACAAGCCATATAGCCGCGTCGCCGAACGCAGCAGGCCGCGCCACTCCAGCAAGCCAACGAAGATGAAAATGCTGAATACCGCCTGCAGAAACCAGAAGTGGTTGATCGGCACCCAGAACGACAACAACGCATCGATCACGCCGACGTCCTTGTTCACCCCCGGCCCCACCGCTTGCAGCACCGAAAACGGCACGCCGACGCAGAACAGCGGCACGATCAGCCGCCGCACCTTGCCAGCGAAGAACGCGGCAAAGTCATTGCCGCGAATCTTGTAGATCGAATAGATGTAGCCGGAGATAAAGGTGAACAGCGGCATGCGCACGTACACCATCGAGTCGGCGATGACCCGGAACGGCGAGCCGATGTCGATCTTCAAGCCACCGCCCAGCGGGCCGATGACGTGATAGAGCACCAGCAGCAGGCACGCCAGGCCGCGCAGGGTTTCGATCTCCAGGGATTTTTTCTTGCTCGACATAGAGCACCTGCCTTAAGTGAGAATTCTTGATTCGACCTGCACCGGTTTGTTCGCGCGCAGCATCAATCCCAGGCCGACGAACAACACCGGCACGACCATCGAGAAGTGACGGGCGAAGGAGCCGAAGTCCGGCTCGAACAAGCCCTGCACCAACAGAAACGCCAGCGGAATCGCGATCAGTTCCTTGGGTTTGGTCTGGATCGGCGCGCCTTTGTAGTCGGTCGAAGTGATGACTTTGAACAGCAGCAGTGCAGTCATGATCATCAGTGCAACAAAGATCACCTGCCCCGGCCCGGACAGCAGAATCAGCTCCACCGGAAACGACAGGCGGAAGAAAATGATCATCGAGTCCAGCGCCTGGGAGACGAAGTCGCTGCCGCTGAGCCAGGAGACGATCAGCGATTTGGAGCCCTCCTCGCCCGCCGTGCGCAGCTCGTTGTTGCTCGCCCGGATCGATGACACCGGAAAGCCCAGCGCCAGCTGAATGGCCATGGCCACCGCCAGGTAGAACAGGAACAGCATCAGAAAAAAGGTGAAGCGCGAGACGTACTTTTTCATCACGCAGACGCCGACCCACGACAGCGAAAACAAAATCCAGTAGGGCCGGATCAGCACACCGTAAATCACCGCCGAGAGGAAAAAACCGCCGCGATATTTGCGCGTCAATGCGCTGAGCAGAATGCTCAACACCGCCACCGACACAATGATTTCCTTGGTCAGGTTCTCGAGAAAAAACGAGCGCACGATGCCCCACAGGCACAGGGTGCCGAAAATGGTCAACGGCATGCGCCGGAACACCACCACCGGAATTGCCGTGAGGAAAAAATTGCAGAACATGCCGTAGGCCCAGGCATTGGTCAGATTGATCCCGGTGGGCCGCAGCAGGAACGCAGAACACTCGTAGGACGAGCGATCCGGCGAGAACGGGTTCCAGAAATTGCAGTTGTCGGCACGCGCATACGACGACCACAAGGTCATCGCATCCGGCCCCGGATCGCGTGGCACCAGCAGTGGCATCGCCACTGACAGGAACAGCCCGGTGAACAGGATCAGAAAGGAAATCGACGAATCGAATTTGCGCCCGCGAAATTCGATGCGCGGCAGTTTCAGGCCCATGACAGCGCAGCCTTTTTTCGCGCCGGTGACACGGGTCAACACTGCAATCACACTGAGCTGCACGACGATGGCGAAAACGTTGCCCCACGCCGCGCCGTAGATCGAGTAATGCTTGATCAGCACATAGCTGACCGGCACTGAAATCAGCAGGCAGAGCGCCGCGCTGGCCAGCGACACCCGGCTGTTTTTCGAAGCAATCAAACCGCCCCAGACGATGTCGCCAATCGCCCGCAAGGCGAAGGAAAAAATCAGCACCGCGAGTAGCGCGTTGTCGGGACGCGGCACGCTGCTGGCGACGTAATCGAGCAGCACATTGAAAAACACATAGATCGCCACGGCCACAACGGCGGAGACCGCCAGCGAACGCAACACCCATTTGTTGACGAACAGTTGCCTGACCGTGAACGCCTGTTGATCGGCCTGGAAACGCTTGGCCAGCACCGGAATGCCGACCACTGCCACCACTGCGTACGACAACGCCTGCAAAGTGTTGGCCGCCGACCACGCATACACATATTTACCGAGGCTGGCGTAGGGCTCCAGGTCAATGATCAGAAAGCGCTCGGCGTACTGACTCAGCGCAATCAGACCGGTACCGAGATAGAACGGCAACCCGGCCTTCCACACCGTCGCGGTGTCCAGTGCCGCTGCTTCGCGTCCCTTGTGCACGTTCACCACGATCAGGTAACCGGCGATGATCACCAGCATGTTGGCGGCGACCCACAACCACAACACACTGGCGATGCCCTCGACCCAGCCGAGCACCATGCCGCCCACCGCCAACACCGCCCACAGGCCAGTCTTGATGAAGAACAGCAAGGCGCCGGCGGTGGCTTTCTGCGCAGAAAAAACGAAGGAATTGATCTCGAACGACAGGTGTTCGGTGAGCAGCACCAAAGTTACGCAAAGGATCAGCGTGGCGGTTGCTCCCACCGACTGGAACAGCGAATAGATCAGCACCGTCAGTACCGACAACAACAGCCCCACCGCCAGATACAGCAACAGAACCTTGTCGACCACCCGCCGCGAGCTGCCGCCGACGCTGATCAGCCGGTTGATTTCGGAACTGAAGCCGACGCTGTAGAACTTCGAAGCAATCAACGAAGCCGCGACCACCACACCGTAAAAACCCAGCGCCTCGTACCCGAGGTAATGGGTGATGGCCAACACCAGCAAGAACTTCGCGCCCAAGGCTCCGCCGCGAAGCAACAGCCGAAATATCATCGAACGACACCCTTGATGATTTCGTCCATGGCCACGGTTTTCGCTTCGATCTCGCGGCAGGTGTCGGTCAGGCGCTTGCCGAAATCCGCCAGCGCATTCGGCGCGTAAACGGTGTTGATGATGGTGTCGACGTCGATGTTGCCGCCATTGATCACCCAGTCCTCGACGCCCATGTCCTGATAGGCGCCAAAACCTTTGCGCTCGTAGCTGATGTGATACGCCGGCACGCCGGAGAGCAGCGATTCGATGGCGCCGTGCAGACGCACCGAGATCACCAGGTCCGGTTGGTACTTGGCGATGGTTGCCTTCAGCGACAGCAGGTCTTCGTTGATGCCCAGCTCGCGGTAGAACGCTCCGTCATCGTTGCCGCGCACCGCGCTTTGCACCGCGCAGACCACTTTGCTCTTGTTCTTCAGACGCTGCAGCAGCAGTTTCAGATTGGCCACGTAGGCGACCTTCTTTTCTTTGCTCCACTCCGGCGGCTTGCGCAGCACCACGCATACCGTCGCCGGCGAGGCGGCGCAGCGGGTGAATTTCGGTTGCTGAAGAATCTTGCTCGCCAGCGACTGCACGGCCAGATCGGGCGCGCGGTAGACGTTTTCGCAAGCGTCGAATATGGCCGAGGAGCGGTTGTCGCGCACGAACACTGCATCGGCACTGGCGTAGTGCTCGACAATCTTGCTGCTCTCGCCGTGGAACGGGCCGATGCTCTGCGGCAGGTACACCGACGGCACTTTGCTGAGGATCGCGGTTTCCAGTTGCTTGGCGTGGCCGAGCTTCAGCTTGATGTGCTCGAAGGCACTTTTCGAGCGCATGTAACCGCCGCCGACACCGACGATCAGATCGGTTTTCTTCAGCAGATCGGCGAGCCCGGCGTAGGACTGATTGAGAAACACCGCTTGCTTGACCCGGCCCAGACCTTTGGCGGCCATCACCGGCGCATCGAAACGCGGGTGCGGCAAGTAATTGAACGACTCGGGATCGGACGCCACGACACTGATCGCGGTGTCGTCACCGAAGTTACGCTGCACCAGAGCAATGGCCAGATCGACGAGCAGACCGTCACCGGAGTTGGACGCACTGTAGCCATGCAAAATCGTTACGTTCATAAGCTTGAGTTCTACTTAATAAGTGGGAGCGTGATACAGGTCGTAGGTCTGGCGGATCATCAACGCGGCGCTGAAACGTTCGCGGACAATGCTCCGGCCTTCGTTGCCGAGGTCGAGCAGGCGCGGCTTCTGAATGATCGTCAACACGTCGGCCAGCGCCTGGTGATCACCGGACGGAAAGACGTAGCCGGACACTTCGTTGGTGACCAGTTCCGGCAGCGAGGTGCAGTTGCTGGCGATCACCGGCAGCCCCATGGCCATGCCTTCCAGCGGCACCATGGCAAAGCCTTCCCAGCGACTCGGCACGATCAGCGCATCGGCCTTCTGATACAGCGCCTGCACTTCGCTCGGCGTCACCCAGGGCAGGTACTCGACCGAATCCATCGGCGGGCACTCGACCGAATCCTCGTTGACTGCACTGCCGACCACGGTAAGTTTCAAGTCGTTGCGATTGACCTTGGCGTAGGCCTTGAGCAGCACGTCGAAGCCTTTCTGGTAATCCAGCCGCCCGACGAACAGCAGATGAATCGGCTCGGCGCCAGCGCTTTTCGGCGCGTCATCCTTGTGATGAATGCCGTTGTAGATCAGCTTCATGCGCTTGCGCTCGATGCCGAAACGCGCGGCTTTATCCAGCTCGTACTGGCTGACGCAAATGATCACGTCGGTGACTTTCTGCAGCACGCGCTCGATCCACGCATAGACCTTCTGCTTGGTCGGCGAGCTTTCCATCAGGAACGAAAACGCGTGCGGGCAGTAGACGATTTTCGGCTTGCGCCATGGTCGCAACAGCACGCACACAACACGGCCGATCACTCCGGAAAAGGTGCTGTGCAAATGCACCACGTCGGGTTTTTCCTTGAGCAGCACCTGGCTCAGACGCCAGGCGAAACGCAGCAGCGAAGGCACGTTGCGGCCGCTGCGCGGGAATGTACGCACCTGCTGCGGGGCGATACCGTGCAGCTCCTTGGCCTGATCCTCGGGTACCAGATAGACCAGTTGATAATTCGCCGCGTCGTCTTCAGGCGATGCCGAAATCGTGCGGATCACCGTCGCCACGCCACCTTTGATCGTCTCTGCCACGTGCAGTATTTTTTTCACAGCTCACCCACTTCAAACAGGAAAGAACAATCGGCAACCATCAGGATTTGTCGGACGCGTATTCGTAGTTGTAATAGCCAGTGCCGCCGTAATAGCTGGCCGCGCGCTTCTCGACGCCGTTGAACACCGCGCCTTTCAACTCGATGCCGTTCTGGGCGAAGCGGCGAATGGTCAGTTCGATCTCTTTGGCCGGGTTCACCCCGAAGCGGGTGACGATCAGGCTGATGCCGGCTTCGCGACCGACGATGGCGGCATCGGTCACCGCCAACAGCGGCGGCGTGTCGATGATCACCAGGTCGTAGCGCTCGCTGAGTTCTGCCAGCAGTTCGCGGAAGTTGGCGTGCATCAGCAGCTCGGAAGGATTGGGCGGCACTTGCCCCCGGCTGATGAAATGCAGGTTGTCGACTTCGACTTTGTTGATCGCCTGCTCAAGGGTGCAGCGCTTGACCAGCAGGTCGGACAAACCATTGCTGATCGGGGTGTTGAGGGTTTTGTGCAGGTGCCCTTTGCGCATATCGGCATCGATCAGCACCACACGCTGGCCGCTCAGGGCCATGACCGCTGCAAGGTTGGACGAAACAAAGGTCTTGCCGACCTGCGGGCTCGGCCCGGAAATCATGATGCGATTGTTGGTCGAATCGAGCCCGGCAAAGTGCAGGCAGGTGCGCAGGCTGCGGATCGATTCGATCGACAGATCGGTCGGGTTGCGCAGCGCCAGCAGGTACGCCGGCTTGTCGACGCCGTCGCGGGCGCGGCCCTTTTTGTTGTCCTCTTCCTCCTGCAAGGCGCTGTAGGGAATCGACGCGTAAACCGGCAGGCCCAACTGCTCGATGCCCTCCGGGCCTTCAAGGCCACGGCTGAGGGATTTGCGCAGCAGCACCAGCGCCACACCGACAAACGCGCCGAGCAATGTCGCGATCAGTACGATCAGCGGCTTCTTCGGTTTGATCGGATTGGTCAGGTCGACATCGGCAGAGTCGATCAAGCGCACATTGCCGACCGCCCCGGCGCGGACGATGTCCAGCTCCTGAGATTTGTTCAGCAACTGCGTGTAGATCTGCGAGGCCACTTCGACATCGCGGGTCAGGTTGAGCAATTCCTGCTGAGTGGCCGGCAAGTCCTGAACCTTGCCCTCGAGGGATTTCTGCTGCTGGGTCAGCTCGCCGATCTGCGTCATCAGGGCGCGATAGGCCGGGTGCTGTTTGGTGAACTTGCGATCGAGCTCGGCCTGCTGCATTTTCAGTTCGGAGATGCGCGTTTCCAGCGCCACCGACTGGCCCAGCACCGACTGGGTTTCCAGCGAGATATTCACGGTCTTGCCGTGGGTCTGGTAGGCATTCAAGGCGTCGCTGGCCTTGGCCAGATCACGCTTGACCTGGGGCAACTGGCTCTGCAGAAACGCGAGGCTCTGCGCGGCTTCCGCCGAGGTACGGCGTACGTTTTGCTCGACGTAGAGCGAGGCGATCTTGTTGAGGATCTTCACCGCTTCGGCCGCGTCGGAGCTGGCCAGCGCCAGACGAATGATGCCCGACTCCTTGCCTTGTTCGGAAATATCCAGCGCGTCCTGATAGCCCTGGATAGTCACAATGCGGGGATTGCGCACCACTTGAAAACGCGTACCGGGGTTGGCCGCTAACTGAGCGATCTGCCCTTCCACGCCGTCGTTGGCAAACGCTTCGCCGGCCACGCCTTCGGCGAGCAGATTGTCGTTTTCATCGAACAGCTCAAAGCGCTGCTGCTCGCCGGCGATCAGGGTAAGTTTCTTGCCGAGCAAATCTTTCGGCAATTGCAGCCGATTGAATTCCAGACGCTCGCCGCCCCAGGCATAACTGGTCAAACCGAAGCGCGGCGGCGCGACGCTGGTCTCGCTGTCACCGCGATAGCGCCGCGAAAGGAAGCCGCCGATCAACGGGAACGTGTTGGGGGTGACGTCGATATCCAGGCGCAGGTCGTCAACGGTTTTGCCGATCACCGCGCGGGATTTGATGATGCCGATTTCGGTCACCGACGGCGATTGCCCGCCGAGCATGCTGTTGAGATCGGAGAAACCGAGCATGTCGTTCTTTTTCGGTTCGACCTGCACCAGCGCGTTCGCCAGGTACACGGGCGTCGCCAGAACCGCATAGGCGACGCCGGTGACCATGAAGGCACCGGTCAGCGCGCCGATCAGCCACTTCTGGTCGATCAGGCTGCCGAAGATGCCGAGCAGATCAATACTGTCTTGATCATTGTCGCGGGTGCCGATTACGGACGGTAACTGCATAAGTCTGTTCTTACCATTTACTGTTCTGAAGAAGATTCATCAATGCCCGAGACGCTTCGCCCATGAACTAACAGCATCTTCAATCAATGCGTGGGCATGAATAAACGCGGCTTTGCCTTGACGATACGGATCATGTATTTCGCGCTCGCTCTGCCATTTACCGAGCAGAAACACTTTGCCTCTGGCGTGCGAGGCAATCTTCAGCACTTGATTGACGTGGGCCTTTTCCATGACCAGGATCAGGTCCGAGTCATTGACGATGTCCGAGGTCAGTTGCCGCGCCTTGAAGGCCTCGGCGCAATGCCCGCGCTCTTCGAGAACCTGCCGCGCCGAGGCCTCGACGCCCTCGCCGACGCGGGCGGACAGGCCGGCGGAGGACACGGTGATGGCGGACGGGCCCAGCGCGTTGCGCAGCAGCAGTTCAGCCGTCGGACTTCGGCATATATTGCCCACGCAGACAACGAGGATCTTTTTGAACAAGTCTTGCTTTCCTGTGTAATATCAAACAGCCAACATGCCGTGAAAGTTAATGAACCCTCGCGACTTTCCTGCACTCAGAAATAGCTTCGCCCTGTTAGTACAGGAACATTAAGTACCACAGCGTTTTAAGCCGCCCCAACCACAATTAACGGACTAAAAATAACTGTGATTTTCAGTTGCTGTTTTCCTGACAAAAAATAACATTCGCGCACTTAGTGCCATCACCGTTATCGGAAATTGAGTAACGGGATAAATATTCGTAGTTGTCATTCTCTTCAGGAGAGCAGACATGAAAACAGCACAGCGCAATAAACTCGCCGCCCTTGCCCTGATGGCGCTCGGTGCGACCAGCCAGGTTCACGCCAGTGAGCTGTTCCCCAACCTTCCAGCGAAAACCATCGGCGTGCAGGTGAAGATCCAGAGCTTCACCGCCGCCGATGCCGCGCAGATCAAAGCGGCAGGCTTCAGCTTTGTGCGCTTCGGTGTGTGGAGCGACAGCCTCACCGCCAAGACTTATCAGAAACAGGTCAGCGACGCCTTCGCCGCCGCCGCTTCCGCCGGCCTGCCGGTGCTGCTGACGGTGCGCGCAATCAAGGCACTGCCGGCCACTTCGCCCGAAGAGCTGAACGCCGCCGGCAGTAAGTTCGCCAACACTGTGACCGGGCTGGAAAAATCCTGGAGCTCGCAATTGGTGGCGATCGAAATCTGGAACGAGCCGGACCTGGAAACCTATTGGCCGACGCGCAATTTCGACACAACCTTCGTGCCGTTCATGGCTGGCATGTGCAAGGCCTTTGAAGGTCAGCCGCAATCGACACCACGGGTCGGTTTCGGCTTCGCCCGGCCGCCAAGCGCAGGCTCGGCGTCGACGGTGGCGATGAAAAGTATCGTCAGCGATTACCCCAAATGCTTGAACGCCGTGTCCTATCACCCTTACGGCATGACCGCCACGCAGATCAGCAACGCCCAGACCTTCATCCAGCAGAACTTCAATCTGCCGGGGGTCATCAGTGAATGGGGGGTTTCAGCCCTCGCCTCAAATGGGGGGCCTGAGGGACAAGCGACCAAGATCAACGCGTTTATTACCGACGTTAAACGCCTGAATATCCCGCTGACTTCTATCTATGAATGGAGGAACAGCGATTCGGGCAGCAACGATCGCGAGAAGAACTTCGGCTTTCTCACCTCCGACGGCCAGCCAAAACCGGCGCGGTTATCCGTGGAAGGTTTGCTGAACGCTGAGTAGGCTTTGGGCAACCGGTCTGTTCACAGGTCGGTTGCTTTGAACCTGTGGGCTGTTTTGGCATCGTATTCAGCGACACCGCGCCCCACCTTTCAAACAATCGTTTTCAGGTTGTTGCCGCAGGGGCCATCGATCCACGAATGCACCCTTGAGTGCCCGTCAGCGCTCGGGTAATGTCTTCAGACCCATAGGATAGAGCACGCCCATGACTTCCAAGCTGGAACAACTCAAACAGTTCACCACCGTGGTTGCCGACACCGGCGACTTCGAAGCGATCGCCCGAGTCAAACCGGTCGACGCCACTACCAACCCTTCCCTGCTGCTCAAGGCCTCGGCCATTCACGGCTACGCCGAACTGCTGAACGATTGCGTTCGCGACTGCAAGGGCGATGTCGGCCTGGCCAGCGACCGTTTCGGCGTTGCAGTGGGCAAAGAAATCCTCAACGTGGTTCCGGGCCGCATCTCCACCGAAGTGGATGCGCGTCTGTCCTTCGACCAGGATGCGATCCTCAAGCGTGCGCATCGCCTGATCGAGCTGTACGACAAGGCCGGCGTCGGCCGCGACCGCGTGCTGATCAAGATCGCCTCGACCTGGGAAGGCATTCGCGCTGCCGAGATCCTCGAAAAGGAAGGCATCCAGACCAACCTGACCCTGCTGTTCTCCTTCGCCCAGGCCGCCGCCTGCGCCGATGCCGGGGTGTTTCTGATCTCTCCGTTCGTGGGCCGTATCTACGACTGGTACAAGAAAGCCAACGGCAACGACTACACAGGCGCCGATGATCCCGGCGTGCAGTCGGTGACGCGCATCTACAACTACTACAAGGCCAACGACTACAAGACCGTGGTCATGGGTGCGAGCTTCCGTAACATCAACCAGATCGAGCAACTGGCTGGCTGTGATCGCCTGACCATCAGCCCGGAACTGCTGGAGAAACTGGCCGCCGACACCGGCAAGCTGGAACGCAAACTGGCGCCGGGCAATGCCGGTGAAGCACGTCTGAGCCTCAACGAAGCGCAATTCCGCTGGTTGTCCAACGAAGACGCGATGGCCACCGAGAAACTGGCTGAAGGCATCCGTCAGTTCGCCCGCGACCAGGAGAAGCTGGAAGCGTTGCTGCAGGCCAAGCTGTGATTTGAGTTGGTGAAATGCAAAAAGGGCGAACCTGTGAGGGTTCGCCCTTTTTTATGGTAACTGCTGATCAAAATGTGGGAGCGAGCCTGCTCGCGAAGAGGCCGGCCCATGCATCCTCAATTCACTGGATCAATGCCGCTCCAGCGCATTCACCAAATCATGAAACGCTTCCCGATTGGAATCGTTCAGGCCCATGAGAATCTTGTGCGCTTCCAGCACCTTGATTCGCACCACTTCTTCCGACTGATCCTGATCCGGCAGGTCGTCCAGGCACTCCGGGCAAGGCACCGGATGGTTGACGATGTTGAACACCTGCTCAAAGCCCATCGACTGTAACAGCCGGGTGATGTCTTCGTGGGTGGTGACAACTGTCGGCAACAGGCCGACCTTCTGCCGCGACAGGATCGACAGTTTGGCCAAAAGGCCCAACGTCGTGCTGTCGATGCTGCGGGTTTCGGTCAAATCGATCACGATCGCGTTGAAATTCAGCGCGGTGAAGATTTTCTCAATAGTCGCATCCAACGCCGAACACAGGGTCAGGCGAACTTCACCGACGAACTTCAGGACGAAGGTGCCGTCCTGCTCGGCGAACTGGATTCTACCGGTACTCATTGAAGATTCCTGCTCAACACCAACAGGGCGATATCATCCGGCATCTCCCCTAGCGTGGCCAAACCAAACACTTGCCGCAGACCATCCAGGCTGCCGCCCGCTGACTTCACCCGTTCGGGCAAAGCAGCCTCTTTTTCTTTGAGCGTTGCTTCCGGCAAAAGGTCCAGAATGCCATCAGACATCAGCGTCAGGCTGAACGTCGGCGGCAGCTCAAGCACGTGGTCTTCGTAAGTGGCTTCATTGAAAAGCCCCACCGGCAGACCACGGCCTTCGAGATAACGAACACTGTCAGGCGTGTACAACACAGGCAAAGGCAGATGGCCGCCGATGCTATAGGTCAACAAACCGGTCTCCTCGTCGATGACTCCACCGACCATTGTGACGTGTTTACCCAGCTTACAACTGATCAGCCCCCGGTTGATATGACCGAGCACTTCCGAAGGCTTGAACTCCGGCAAGGTACCGCTGCGTTTCGATTCGAAGAGCAAACGCGTGGTCATGAACTTCAACAGCACGGTGACGAAGGCTGATGACGCGCCATGCCCGGAAACATCCGCCAGATAAAACGCGACCCGGCGCTCGTCGACACGGAAATAGTCGACAAAATCACCCGACAAATACAACGACGGGATGATCTGGTGGGCAAAGTGGAATTCGTCGATGCTCCACGGGCTTTCCGGCAACATGTTCATCTGCACCTGGCGACCGGCGTTCTGGTCTTCCTGGAGCAGGTTCAGGCTGGCTTCGAGCTCGCGGTTGGCCTTTTCCAGCTTCTCGCTGTAACGCTGGTTTTCCAGCAGCAGCCGCGCACGATCCAGGGCCCGGCGCACGGAGTGCTCGAGCACAGCCAGATCTTCGAGAGGCTTGATCAGGTAATCCGCCGCGCCCAGGCGCAGGGCCTCGACCGCGTCGTTCATCACCCCGGCACCCGAGACCACGATCACCGGCGTCTCCGGTGAGCGCTCGGTGACCTGACGGATCAGTTCGAGACCGCCCATCTGCGGCATGCGCAGATCGCAGATGACCAGATCGGGCTCGTCTTGCTCGAATACCTGAAGACCCTGTTGACCGTTGCCGGCCTGCAGGACGCTGAAACCACTGTCTTCCAGATAGGCCGCGAGGCTCGCGCGCACTACCTCGTCATCATCGATTATCAGCAGCGTGGCACTGGTTTTTGGCATGTGGGCAAACGGCGCCAGAATTAGGTTGGCGTAGTGAGCGGGGCAACGGCCCTGCGCAGACTACTGGATTCGCTTTCTAGCCTCTCTGTTGCAGCGCTTTCAAGCATTCGCCTGGCGCGCGGTTTTAAACAGAGGTGCCCTTCTAAGGCGCAGACGGTACTCCCATCCGCAGAGCGTTTCAAGCATGCGCCGATTGTCGCTTGACGACTTTGTTTGTCAAATCACCGGGAGTTATAAGAACCGCTCTAAACGTAACCCGATGGAAGGTAGCGACGGTCGCTGGCGATGCTCTGCCGCGCACAAAAAAGGCGACCGAGGGTCGCCTTTTTGGAATCGGTCGAAATCAGAAATCGTCTTCGACCTGACCGTCTTTCACCTTGAACTCGCGGTTCTGCAGGTAAGCATTGCGGATGAAGGTGTATTTGTCACCGCTGATCAGCTTCTCGCTCGACAGCAGGCTGGCGCGGGTGTCGACGATGTTCAGGCCGAAGATCGAGTTACGCGTCGGCACGTGGTCGATGTAGCGGTATGGGCCGGTGAAGCTGTCGACGTATTTCGACGGTGCGTCACGCAGGGTGCTCGGCCCCATCAGCGGCAGCATCACGTACGGGCCGCTGCCCACACCCCAGTAACCGAGGGTCTGACCGAAGTCTTCGTCGCTGCGGTTCAAGCCCATCTTGGTGCCGACGTCGAAGAAGCCGAGCAGACCGAAGGTGGTGTTGAAAATCAGTCGGGCGGTATCAACGCCCGCCGCAGCCGGTTTGGCCTGGAGGATGTTGTTCGCCAGGTTGGTGACGTCACCGACGTTGCGGAACATGTTGTGAATGCCGTCTTCAACGAACTGCGGAGTGATGAACTCATAACCCTGCGCCAATGGCTTCAGCGCGTAGGTATCAACGAAGTCGTTGAACTGGAAAATCGGCCGGTTGACGCTTTCCCAAGGGTCTTCTTCGGTGGCCGCCTGAGTGGCGAACGGCGCCAGCAACAGGCTGGCACAAACACTTAGCTGAGTGAGCGAAGGGCTCCAGCGCATAGAAAAACTCCTTGGATTTGATACTGGCGCGGACGCTCGGCCCGTGCATTGAGGCCGCTAGTATAAGCGTAAACGGCGATTTGGGCAGTGCGCCGCAGCAAGGATATGCAGGAAGTTTCCTACGCCGACTTTCACCGGCCTGTCATGCAACTGTCACCCGCGCGCCCTAGCCTTGAGCGTTATTTCAGGGACGTTGCCATGACTCACGCCGAAACCTTGCCCGTCGCCGCGCCCAGTCTGACTGCCGTATTGTTCGGCCTGAGCGGTTGCCTGGTGGATTTCGGTGCCCGCGCTGCGCAACAGCTCGACGCCCGTCCAGAACACGCCGAATTCACCCCCGGCGCCCTCGATAGCCTGAAGAGTTTGCAGCGCCAGCGGATTCCCTGTGCGTGGCTCGACGAATTGCCCCCTGCCCTGACTCTGTCATTGGCCGCCTCGCTGCCGGACTGGGTGAAGCCTACGCAACATTCAGCAACAATGAATCCATGGCCAGCACCCAATGCGTGCTGGCAAGCCTTGATGGATCTGAACATCGATCGACTCGATGGCTGCGTACTGGTCAGCGGTGAGCCGCGCCTGCTGCAGGCTGGCCTGAATGCCGGGTTGTGGACGATTGGTCTGGCCTCCTGTGGCTCGCTGTGCGGCCTGAGCCCGAGCGAGTGGCAATCGCTCTCGCAAAAGGAACGCGAACAGTTGCGCGGCAAGGCAACCGTGCAGTTATTTGGCTTGGGCGTGCATTCGGTGATCGATCATCTCGGCGAACTGGACGCCTGCCTCACCGACATCAGCTTGCGCCGCGCCAAAGGTGAAAAGCCCTGATCGGCGTCATGCAGGTTTACCGAGAGTGGATTAATCTAAAGGTCAGCCATAGACCTTTGGCGCGTGGCTGCGGTCAATGCCAGTGCCTATTGATAAAAGGAAACCACCATGCCCGCCCAAGAACTGCAAAAACAGCTCGATACCCTGCGCGAGCAGTTGGAACACAATCCACCGCTGTCGGAAGTCGAACGTGAAGATCTGCATGCGCTGATGGCGCAGATCGAATCGGAAATCCAGTTGGAAACTGCCACCCAGGACGCAAGCATCGCCGACGGCGTGAACCTGGCGGTCGAGCGCTTCGAAGTCGAACACCCGGCGATCGCCGGCACCCTGCGCAATATCATGAATACGCTGGGCAGCATGGGCATCTGACGCCCCGCCGCACAAAAAAGCCCTGCCAGCGATGGCAGGGCTTTTTCATTTGCAAAATGTGCATGCAAGCCCTTGTGGGAGCGAGCCTGCTCGCGAAGGCGTCGTGTCAGTCGACATCATCGTTGAATGAAACACCGCATTCGCGTGCAGGCTCGCTCCCACAAGGGATATCGCACATTCCGGTTCTTTATTGACGTACGAGCCGATGATTCGGCAGCTGTACGCTTTCGGTACTGCGATACGGGTTGATATCCAGCCCGCCGCGCCGAACATATCGCGCAAATACGGTGAGCTTCTCCGGTTTCAACAACCGCTGCAGATCGAGAAAAATCCGCTCCACGCATTGCTCATGGAAATCCGAGTGCTGGCGGAAGCTGACGATGTATTCCAGCAGGCTGGCGTGATCCAGCGCGGCGCCGCGATACTCCACTACAACGCTGCCCCAGTCCGGCTGACTGGTCACCGGGCAGTTGGATTTGAGCAGATGGCTGTGCACGCTCTCCTCGACCACGCGCGAATCATCGCAACGCAGCAGCTCCGGACGCGGATGCTCATAATTGCTCACGCTGATATCCAGATCGTCGATGCACACGCCCGGCAACGCCACAACGCCTTCAGCTTCGACGTCTTTCAGACTGCGCACCCGCACGCCCACCGGTTTGCCGGCAGCGGCGGACAGATCCTTGACCAGCGTCGCTTCCAATGTGCTGACGTCGGCGAACGGCGTCTGATTCAGCGAGTTCAGGTATAGCTTGAACGACTTCGATTCGATGATGTTCGGCGAGTCTGCCGGGATGCTGAATTCAGCGATCGCCACCACCGGTTTGCCCGAGGGCAGCAGCCACGACAGCTCGAAGCAGTTCCAGAAATCCACGCCTTTATACGGCAGGGTTTCGGCGGTCAGGCCCAGCTCGGCCCATTTCGCGGTGCGCGGAATCGGGAACAGCAGGGAGGGCGTGTAAGTGGCGATGTATTCGCTGGATTTGCCCAGCGGCGAATGTTCGGCTGCGGGATGCATGGCGGAAACCTGACTGAAGAATCAGCGGATTCTACCAGCCTTTGCCCGCGCCTTTGAGTGCTTACTGACTGACTGTCAGTTTGCCGACCATGCCGGCCTGATAATGCCCGGGGATATTGCAGGCAAACTCGAGCGCCGTGGCCTTGCTGAAGGTCCAGGTCAGCTCGGCGGTTTTGCCCGGTTCGACCAGCACGCTGTTGGGGTCGTCATGCTGCATGCCATGGCCCATCGCCGCGTGATCCATGCCCGCCATGTCGTGGGACATTTCTTTTATGCCGGTAGGCGTAAGCATGCCGCTTTGCTGCATCTGCAACATTTCCTGTTGGTGACTGGCATGCATCGCCGCATCACCGAGGTTGAATTCGTGCAGCAACTGGCCTTTATTCACCAGCACAAAGCGAACCGTCTCACCGGCCTTGACCTGTAGGGCTTTCGGGTCGAAGTTCATGTCGCCCATGACGATTTCGATACTGCGCGTGGCCTGGCTCGCCGCTGCCGGCTGGCCGAAGGCGTAGGTGTGCGCCGGGGTCGCCCAGGCCGGCGAACTCAATGCCAGCAGACAGACTGCTATTTTCAGGGAGGTGCGCAAAAACATGGTCGTACTCCAACAAGAGAAGGTTCAGCCTGTGGGAAACTTTAACCACCCAGGGCTGGCATCGACCTGACAGGCAGATTACAACTTTGTCAGCTTGATGCTTATCGCCGGATCTCACGGTATAACGCCCTCGCCCTTCTACATACCAACCCCGCCCGAGTCGCCCATGAAACTGTTGATCGTTGAAGACCAAGCGAAAACCGGCCAATACCTTCGCCAGGGGCTGACAGAGGCCGGGTTCAATACCGAGCTGGTGGCTGACGGCATCAGCGGCCAGCAATTGGCCTTGAGCGGCGAGTACGCGCTGTTGATCCTCGATGTGATGCTGCCCGGGCGCAGTGGCTGGCAGATTCTGCAAGCGGTGCGCAGCGCCGGCCTCGAGACGCCGGTACTTTTTCTTACTGCCAAAGACGCCGTGGAGGACAGGGTTCACGGCCTCGAACTGGGCGCAGACGACTATCTGGTCAAGCCGTTCGCCTTCTCCGAATTGCTCGCCCGAGTGCGCAGCCTGTTGCGGCGCGGCAGCGCGATCGCCCAGGAAACCAGCTTGCAACTGGCCGATCTGCGCCTGGATCTGATCCGCCGCCGGGTCGAACGCAGCGGCCAGCGCATTGACCTGACCGCCAAGGAGTTCGCCCTGCTGGAAATGCTCCTGCGCCGTCAGGGTGAAGTCCTGCCCAAATCGCTGATCGCCTCGCAGGTTTGGGACATGAATTTCGACAGCGACACCAACGTCATCGAAGTGGCGATCCGCCGCCTGCGCCTGAAGATCGACGATGACTTCCCCAACAAGTTGATCCACACCGTGCGCGGCATGGGTTACGTGCTCGAAGAGCGTGCGCTTTGATGCGTCGTTTGTCCTTGAGCACGCGCCTGGCGCTGTTGTTTGCCGCCTGCACTGCGGTGGTCTCGCTGTTCGCCGGGGTGCTGTTCGACCGCGCCAGCGAGGCGCACTTCATCGAACTTGACCAGCAACAACTGGAGACGAAACTGATCGGCCTGCGCCGCGCCTTGCAGGATCTCCAACCTGCCCAGCGCGAGGCGCGGCTGGCCGATGAACTCAGCCGTCAGGCGGATCTGTCGTTGCGCATCACCAGTGGCGACGGGCAACACTGGTATGACAGCTCGGTGCAGATTCCGAAGAATCTGCCGCTGCAAACCGGCCTGTCGACGATCAGCCATGACGGCACTGATTACCGCGTGCTCCGCGCCCCGCTCTACCCGGACGCAGCGGATTCGCCGCAACTGACGCTGCTGCTGGACATCACCCATCACCAGCATTTCCTTGCGCGCATGCAGCATCTGATCTGGCTGACCGTCGGCCTGTCAGCGCTGGCCACCGCCCTGCTCGGGGCCTGGGCCGCGCGCAGTGGTCTGCGCTCGTTGCGCCGCATGAGCGCCGTGGCCCGTGGGATTTCCGCGCAATCGCTTAATGCCCGACTGCCTGAGGAGAAGATGCCGCCAGAGCTTGCGGAAATGGCCTACAGCTTCAACGCCATGCTCGCACGCCTCGACGATTCGTTTCAGCGCCTCTCGGCATTCTCCGCCGACATCGCCCATGAGCTGCGCACGCCACTGTCGAATCTGCTGACCCACACCCAGGTCACCCTCACCCGCCCACGGGCACTGGAGGATTACCGCGAAGCGCTGCACAGCAACCTCGAAGAACTGCAGTGGATGGCGCAACTGGTCAACGACATGCTCTACCTGGCCAAGGCTGACCACGGCTTGCTGATGCCCAAGCGCGAACCGCTGGAGCTGGCGGATGAGGCCGACATGCTGCTGGAGTTTTTTGCGCCATTGGCGGAAGACGCTGGCGTTCGCCTTAGCCGTGAGGGGGCGGCGCGTATAGAAGGTGATCGCGGCATGTTGCGCCGGGCCTTGTCGAATCTGCTGGATAACGCGCTGCGGTTTACCCCGGCCGAGGGTTATGTGCGCTTGAGCATCGTCGACGAGGCGAAAGCCGTGCGCGTCTGCGTCGAGAACAGTGGCGAGGGAATTTCAGCGCAATTACTGCCACGTCTGTTTGACCGCTTCTATCGGGCGGATCCGGCGCGGCAGGAAGGCAGCAGTGAGCATGCGGGGTTGGGTCTGGCGATCACCCAGTCGATCGTGCGGGCGCATGGCGGGACGATTCATTGCGAATCGGGGGCGGGAGTTACTCGGTTTGTGATTGAGTTACCGAAGCAGAATTGAGGCCAGCAGGTCCGGCCCCTGCGCGAGCAGGCTCGCTCCCACAGTTGGAATGCACTCCCCTGTGACATCAAGCCTGCTCTCTGTTGAGGAAGCGCTCCCCTGTGATATCAAGCCTGCTCTCTGCAGAGGAAGCGCCCCCCTTTGACATCAAGCCTGCTCTCTGAAGAGGAAGCGCTCCCCTGTGACATCAAGCCTGCTCTCTGAAGAGGAAGCGCTCTCCTGTGACATCAAGCCTGCTCTCTGCAGAGGAGGCGCTCCCCTGTGGGAGCGAGCCTGCTCGCGAAGGCGGTCTAAAGGTTACGAATATCTCAACGCATGCGCCGGCTCGATCTTCGCCGCCCGCCACGCCGGATACACCGTCGCCAAAAAGCTCAGAATGAACCCCGCCGAGCAGATCAACAGCACATCCCCACCCTGCAGTTCCGAGGGCAGATTGCTGACGAAATACACGTCCGAACTGAAGATATGCTGGCCGGTCACACGCTCGACCCAGCCGACCAGCTCACTGACGTTGAGCGCGGCAATCACGCCCAGCACACCGCCAATGATCGTGCCGACAATACCGATCACCGTGCCCTGGACCATGAAGATCGCCATGATCTGCCGGGGCGTAGCGCCAATGGTGCGCAGGATCGCGATGTCGGCGCCCTTGTCGTTCACCACCATGATCAGCGTCGCGATGATGTTGAACGCCGCCACCGCGACGATCATCAGCAACAGCAGGCCGATCATGGTTTTTTCCATTTTCATCGCGCTGAACAGGCTGCCCTGGGTGTGGGTCCAGTCGTCAGCCTTGAACTCGGCGCCAAGGCCGCTGGCGATGTCCGCAGACACTTTCGGCGCCGCGTACAGATCCTTGACCGCCAGGCGCACGCTCTGCACCTGATTCGGCTGCCAGTGCTGCATGGTCGCAGCATCGGCGACGTGGATCAGGCCCATCGAGCCGTCCAGCTCGGCGCCGACCTTGAACACGCCCACCACATTCAGGCGCTGCATGCGCGGAGTGATCCCGCCCGGCGCGGTGCTGACTTCCGGAACGATCAGGGTGATCTTGTCGCCGACATTGAGGCGGAAACGCCGTGCGGTGATCTCACCGATCACCACACCGAATTCGCCCGGCTTCAAGGCATCGAGCCGCCCTTGGACGATGTGCTGGGCAACGATGGACACCTTGCCTTCCTGGGCCGGATCAACGCCGCTGATCTGAATCGGCTGCATCGAACCCTTGTAGGACAGCATGCCTTCCATCTCGGTGAACGGCACGGCGGCCGTCACTTCGGGATTTTTCATCGCAGCGGCGGCCACTGGCTGCCAATCGTCGATCGGCTTGACGCCGACGATGGTGGCGTGAGGGACCATGCCGAGGATGCGCGAGCTCATCTCGCGCTGGAAGCCATTCATCACCGACAGCACCACGATCATCGCCAGCACGCCGAGGGCGAGGCCGATCATCGAGGTCATCGAAATGAACGAAACAAAGCGATTGCGGCGCTTGGCGCGGGTATAGCGCGTGCCGATAAAGATCGATAACGGTCTGAACATTCGCTGGGGCACCGTATAGAAATAAAAGACCCGGCGCCGTTACGGGCGCCGGGTTTCAGCCAGTCAGATGGGAGTGAGGCAACCTTCCTGCAATTGCAGGACGCGGTCCATCTGGCGAGCCAGGTTCATGTCGTGCGTCACCACCAGGAACGCCGTGCGCATCGAAGTGCTCAGCTCCAGCATCAGATCCTGAATGCCTTCGGCGGTGTGCAGGTCGAGGTTGCCGGTTGGCTCATCGAGCATCACCAGCCCCGGGTTGTTGACCAGGGCGCGGGCGATGGCCACGCGCTGACGTTCACCACCGGACAGCTCGGCCGGTTTGTGTTCCAGACGATGGCCCAGCCCGACGCGCTCCAGCAATGCCGTGGCACGCTGACGCGCCTCCGGGATGGCGGTCTTGCCGATCAACAGCGGCATGCAGACGTTTTCCAGCGCGGTGAATTCCGGCAGCAGGTGGTGAAACTGATAAACGAAACCAAGCGCGCGATTGCGCAGCAGGCCACGCTTTTTCTCGCTTAATGCCGACAGCTCTTCGCCGTCGAGCCAGACACTGCCTTTGCTCGGCGTATCGAGACCGCCGAGCAGGTTGAGCAAGGTACTCTTGCCGGAACCGGATTTACCCACGATCGCCACACGCTCGCCAGGGTGCAACTCCAGTTGCAGGCCGGCCAGCACTTGTACCGACTCCGGACCCTCCTCGTAGGATTTGCCCAGGTTACGGCAGCTCAGAATTGCTTGTTCACTCATGCCCGACTCACTCATAACGTAACGCCTCCGCCGGCTGGGTGCGCGCGGCACGCCAGGCGGGATACAGGGTGGCGAGGAAACTCAGGACCAACGCAGCGGCGCAGACCATGACGACGTCCTGGCTCTGTACCTGCGAAGGAAGATAATCAATGAAATACACGTCAGCATTAAGGAACTTGTGGCCGATCAGCCCTTCAAGCGCCGAAATGGCCGCACTGACATTCAGTGCCGCGAGGATCCCGACTACCGCGCCAATGGCCGTGCCGACCACGCCGATCACCGTGCCCTGCACCATGAACGTGCGCATGATCGTGCCCGGTGTCGCGCCGAGGGTGCGCAGAATGGCGATGTCACCCTTCTTGTCGTTGACCACCATCACCAGCGTGGAAATGATGTTGAACGCAGCGACGGCGACGATCAGCAGCAACAGCAAGCCGATCATGGCTTTTTCCATGCGGATCGCCTGATACAGGTTGCCGTGGGTGCGGGTCCAGTCGCGGGCGTAGTAACGATCCTCGCCGAGCTGCTGGGCGATGTTCCACGCCTCGCGCGGGGCCTGGAACAGGTCGTCGAACTTCAGCCGCAGGCCCTGCACCTGATCGGCTTTCCAGCGGTGCATTTTCGCCAGATCCTGCAGATTGGTCACGCCGAGGTAGCCGTCGAGCTCACCGGCGCCGACATGGAAAATCCCGACCACGGTGAAGCGCTTCATGCGCGGGAACATCCCGGCCGGGGTCACGCTGACCTCCGGCGCGACGAAGGTGACCTTGTCACCGATGCCGACGCCGAGCTTGGTCGCCGCCTTGTCGCCGATGACGATGCCGAAGCTGCCCGGTGTCAGGTCGTCGAGTTTGCCCTGCTTCATGAAGTTGTCGATGATCGACACATTGCGCTCCAGCGCAGGATCAATGGCATTGAGCAGCACCTTGGAAACCTGACCGTTGTTGGTCAGCAGGCCCTGCATCTGGGTGAACGGCGCCACCGCCGTCACCTGCCGGTTCTGCCTGACCTTGTCGGCCAGGCTTTGCCAGTCGTTGATAGGCTCACCGGTCTCAAGGGTGGCGTGGGGCACCATGCCCAGCACGCGGGTGCGCATCTCATGGTCGAAGCCGTTCATCACCGACAGCACAACGATCATCACGACCACGCCAAGGGCGAGCCCGATCATCGAAGTCAGGGAAATGAATGACACAAAATGATTGCGACGCTTTGCACGGGTATAACGCGTGCCGATAAATACGAAGAGAGGTCTGAACATGTCGGGGCTTGTTCGGAGGGAAAAGGAACGTCCTTGTGGCGGGGGTCGAAAACCAGCTTTACACTCAGACCACCGCCGCTACCATGGGTTCGCCATGTCGACATTAGATGAAGAAGATCGCCGCGAATACTACCGTATCGAGGACACGATCGCACTGGAAATTCGGCCCCTGTCCGCTCCCGAAGCCGCAGGCCAGGAAGTGTTGCAGGATGCTTCCCCGCTCTTCAACCTGCTCAGCGAACTGCACCTGAGCGAATTCGAGTCGCAGCACCTGTTGCGGCAGATCAGCGAGCGCGACCGCGCCATCGCGGCCTTCCTCAAATCGCAGAACAAACGCATCGACCTGCTCAGCCAGGTGATCGCCCTGACCGTGCTCGGCCAAATCGGCGAGCCGCAGCCGGTGATTATCTCCGAGGGTGGGATCGACTTTCAGTACCCGACCCCGATTGCCACTGGCGCACACCTGTCGGTGAAGCTGGTGCTGATGCCGCAGGCGCTGGGCCTGCTGCTGCGCGCCCGGGTCACCCATTGCGACCCCAAGGGCGATGGCTATGACGTCGGCACCGAGTTCGAGCGTCCGACCGATGCCCAGCGCCAATTGCTCGCTCGCTACATTTTGCAGAAGCAGGCTCAGGAACGCCGTCTGGCCCGCGAACAGAACGAATCCGGCATTTAACTTTAAGGAAGCACCGTGACCCTCATCTACGGCCACCGCGGCGCCAAGGGCGAAGCACCGGAAAACACCCTGCGCAGCTTTCAGGAATGCCTCAAACACGGCGTGCGCCGCTGCGAACTGGATCTGCACCTGTCCAAGGACGGCGAGCTGATGGTCATTCATGACCCGACCCTCAAGCGCACCACCGAGCGTCGCGGCAAGGTCGTCGAGCACACCGCCGCCCAACTGGTCACCTACGACGCGCGCAAGGGCGGCCCGGGCTGGATCAAGCCGTGCCCGATTCCGACACTGGAAGAGTTGTTCGAGCAATGTGATTTCGAGCACTGGCAGTTGGAAGTCAAAAGCGCATCACGCACCCGCGCGGCGACTACCGTGCTGGCGATTCGAGAAATGGCTCAGCGCCACGGCCTGCTCGACAAAGTGACGATCACCTCGAGTTCGCGGGAAGTCTTGAAGGCAGCGCTGGATCTGGTACCGGACGTATCCCGTGGCCTGGTGGCCGAATACGCCTGGCTCGATCCGTTGAAGGTGGCGGCGAGCTACGGCTGCGAGATTCTCGCCTTGAACTGGACGCTGTGTACGCCGGAACGCCTGCAGAAGGCGCAGCGTCAGGGCCTGCATGTGTCGGTGTGGACCGTCAACGAGCCTGCACTGATGCGCAGACTCGCCGACTTCGGCGTTGACAGCCTGATTACAGACTTTCCCGGTTTGGCCACTGCCACCCTTGAGAATTGCTGAAATCGGTCTCCCCGGCCGGCTCAGGCCACCGGCCGGAGCCCGTCAAAAAAGCCGGTTGAGGCCGTCGTACGCCGCTACCCGATAGGCTTCGGCCATGGTCGGGTAGTTGAACGTGGTGTTGACGAAATACTTCAGGGTGTTCAGCTCGCCCGGCTGGTTCATGATCGCCTGACCGATGTGAACGATCTCCGACGCCTGATAACCGAAGCAGTGCACGCCGAGCACTTCCAGCGTTTCGCGATGGAAGAGGATCTTCAGCATGCCCTGCGGCTCGCCGGCAATCTGCGCCCGCGCCATGCTCTTGAAGAAGGCCTTGCCGACTTCGTACGGCACTTTCGCCTGGGTCAGCTCCTGCTCGTTCTTGCCGATCGAGCTGATCTCCGGAATGGTGTAGATGCCGGTCGGTACGTCATTGACGAAGCGCCAGCTGCCATTGTCGACGATGCTGCCAGCGGCCGAACGACCCTGGTCGTGGGCGGCACTGGCCAGGCTTGGCCAGCCGATCACGTCACCGGCGCCGTAGATGTTCTCTATGCAGGTGCGGTAGTTCTGGTCGACTTCGATCTGGCCACGGCTGTTGACCTTGACCCCGATGTTTTCCAGACCCAGCGTGTCAGTGTTGCCGGTACGGCCGTTGCACCAGAGCAAGGCGTCGGCCTTGATCTTCTTGCCGGATTTAAGGTGCAGGATCACGCCGTTGTCCACGCCTTCGACGCGGTCGTACTCTTCGTTGTGACGCACGGTGATGTTGTTGTTGCTGAAGTGGTAGCTCAACGCCTGGGAAATTTCCGAGTCGAGGAAGCTCAGCAACTGGCCACGGTTGTCGACCAGCTCGACCAGCACACCCAGACCACTGAAAATCGATGCGTATTCGCAGCCGATCACACCTGCGCCGTAAACGATCAGTTTGCGCGGGGTGTGACCGAGGCTGAGGATGGTGTCGCTATCGTAGATGCGCGGGTGGTGGAAATCGATGTCCGCCGGGCGATACGGACGCGAACCGGTAGCAATGATGATGTGCTTGGCCACCAGCTTCTCGACCACGCCGTTGCCGCAGACCACTTCGATGGTTTGCTCGTCGGCGAAGCTGCCAGTACCGAAGAACACGTCGACGCGGTTACGGGCGTAGTAGCCGGTGCGCGAGGCGACTTGTTTGGAAATGACTTTTTCGGCGCTTTTCAACACGTCCGGGAAGGAGAACCAGCGTGGCTCGCCGATCGCGCGGAACATCGGGTTGGTGTTGAACTGCATGATCTGCCGCACCGAGTGACGCAGTGCCTTGGACGGGATGGTGCCGAGGTGGGTGCAGTTGCCGCCGACCTGGCGACGGCTGTCGACCATCGCGACCTTGCGCCCCGCTTTGGCGGCGTTCATTGCCGCGCCTTCTCCCGCCGGGCCGGAACCCAGTACCACCACGTCGTAGTTGTAGACAGCCATGCGTACTCCTCAGAACAGGCCGCGGTGCCAGCAGCACCGGCGGCTAAATCACGCCGAACGGCGGCGCGAAGGAACAATTGGGGGCCAGTGAAGAACCCGGACACAGTCTATAGAAGCGTCAACGCCGCGCACATTAACCCTTGGTCGCGTCGTAGGCTACTTTTGCCTGCACTACAACGCCAGCTTTCGTCTTGTCCTCAGTCAGTTTTTTTCACCGACAAGCTGCGCAAATGCCGGACTGCTGCGGGTGACGAAACCTGTATCGGCACGCAAGACAAAGAATGCAGCAATGTCATGCTTTTGGGCATAGTCCCGCGCCCTTTCCGGCCCCAGAATCAGCAACAGCGTCGATAGTCCATCGGCCATCAACGCTGAAGGATGAATCACCGTGACTGACGCCAGGTCGTGTAGGACCGGTCGCCCGCTGCGTACATCGAAGGTGTGGGAATAACGCCGACCGTCCTGCAGAAAATAGTGGCGGTAGTCGCCGGAGGTGGATACGCCATAGCCGTCGACACCAATAATCCGCTCGGCCACTTGCTGGTCATCGCGAGGCTCTTCGAGAGCGATGCGCCACGCGGAACCATCCGGCTTCTTGCCCCGGGCTTTGAGTTCGCCAGTGGCTTCGACCAGATAATTGTCGATGCCCATGTCCTGCAATCTGGCGGCGATGGTATCCACGGCGTAACCGGCGGCAATGCTGTTGAAGTCGACTTCGACGGCGGCGTCCTTGCACAACTGCTCGCCGTCGATGCGCAGGTGCTGATGACCGACCCGCTGCATGACCTCGGCCAGAGCGGCCGCATCCGGGACCTTTTCTTCGCGTCCTTGCGGGCCAAACCCCCAGAGGTCCAGCAGCGGCTCTACGGTCAGGTCGTAGGAGCCTTCGCTTTGCGTTGAAAGCTGTTCGCCGATGCGGACCAATTCGAGCACCGCTGCCGGCATGGCTTGGCAGCTATCGGCGGGCAACGCGTTGAAACGTTCGATGGCGGAGTCACTGCGGTAAGTCGACAGCTGTTGATCAACTTCGCCGAGGATGGTCTCCACTTCACCGCGCACTCGTGCAGGATCGGCGACCCCGGCATGGCGTACGTACTTGACCGACCAGGTGCTGCCCATGGTCGAGCCGCCGACCTGTTCCAGGGCATCGCCGTTGCCGCAGCCGCCGATCGCCACCGCCAACACCACAGGCCCCCACCAGCGTCCAGTTAACAATTCTTCATCTCCCCGCAAAACCACGGCGGCCATTATGAACTACAAGCGCCCGCTCGCTTCCCCATGGCTGCAACGCCTTTATACAAAATTGAACAGTGAGTACCTCCCATGTCCTCCACCACGGGCAAAGGCAAAGCGATCTTTCGCGTTGTCAGCGGCAACTTCCTCGAAATGTTCGACTTCATGGTCTACGGCTTCTATGCCACGGCCATCGCCAAAACCTTCTTCCCCACCGACAGCGCCTTCGCTTCGCTGATGCTGTCGCTGGCGACCTTCGGCGCCGGCTTCCTGATGCGCCCGCTCGGGGCAATTTTCCTCGGTGCCTATATCGACCGTCACGGACGGCGCAAAGGCTTGATCATCACCTTGGCGATGATGGCTGCGGGTACGGTGCTGATTGCCTGCGTGCCCGGCTACGCGACGCTCGGTGTAGCAGCACCGCTACTGGTGTTGTTCGGCCGCCTGCTGCAAGGCTTCTCGGCGGGCGTGGAACTGGGCGGCGTGTCGGTGTATCTGGCGGAAATTTCAACGCCCGGCCGCAAAGGGTTCTTTGTCAGTTGGCAGTCGGCCAGCCAACAGGCTGCGGTAGTCTTCGCTGGCTTGCTCGGCGTCGGTCTCAACCATTGGCTGAGTCCGGAGCAAATGGGCGAATGGGGCTGGCGCGTACCGTTTCTGATTGGCTGCATGATCGTGCCGGTGATTTTTTTCATCCGTCGCTCGCTGGAAGAAACTCCGGAATTCCAGGCGCGGACCCACCGCCCTACCCTCGGCGAGATCGTCCGCTCGATCGGTCAGAACTTCGGCATCGTCATTGCCGGCATGGCGCTGGTGGTGATGACCACGGTGTCGTTCTACCTGATCACCGCATACACGCCGACGTTCGGCAAGGCTGAGCTGCATCTGTCGGACCTCGACGCCTTGCTGGTGACGGTGTGCATCGGCTTGTCGAATTTCTTCTGGCTGCCCGTGATGGGCGCGGTATCCGACAAGATCGGGAGAAAACCCTTACTACTGGCGGCAACGATTCTGGCGATTTTAACGGCTTATCCGGCGCTGTCGTGGCTGGTGGCGAACCCGAGCTTCAGCCATTTGCTGATTGTCGAACTATGGCTGTCCTTCCTCTATGGCTCGTACAACGGCGCGATGGTGGTGGCGCTGACCGAGATCATGCCGGTGGAAGTGCGCACGACCGGTTTCTCTCTGGCCTACAGCCTGGCGACAGCGACGTTCGGCGGCTTTACGCCGGCGGCGTGTACCTATCTGATTCATGTGCTGGACAACAAGGCTGCACCGGGCATTTGGCTCAGCGGCGCGGCGGTGTTGGGATTGATTGCAACACTGGTGCTGTTCCGTGGCAACCGGCATGAGTTGCGCACGGCGCAGGCTTCGGTAGCCAGCGGCGCCTGACAGAATGCTTTCGCGAGCAGGCTCGCTCCCACAGAAGATTGTGAACGACACTGATCCAGTGTGGGAGCGAGCCTGCTCGCGAAGAGGCCGGCAAGGACACCGAAAATCCAACAGGCCCATAAACAAAAACGCCCCGACAAAATGCCGGGGCGTTTTCATTCAAGCCTGAAGCTTAGCGCGGGAACGCTGGCGGATTCACATCAGCCATGTCTTCCATCACGCGAACCACCTGGCAGCTGTAGCCGAACTCGTTGTCGTACCAAACGTACAGAACGACGCGGTTATCCTGCACGATGGTCGCTTCAGCGTCGACCACACCAGCGTGACGCGAGCCAACGAAGTCGGTCGACACCACTTCCTGCGAATTAACGAAGTCGATCTGCTTGTGCAGTTCGGAATGCAGCGCCATGTAGCGCAGGTACTCGTTCATCTCTTCGCGGGTGGCGGCTTTCTCAAGGTTGAGGTTGAGAATGGCCATCGACACGTTTGGCGTCGGAACGCGGATCGCGTTACCGGTCAGCTTGCCGGCCAGCTCAGGCAGAGCCTTGGCAGCAGCGGTAGCGGCGCCGGTCTCGGTGATCACCATGTTCAGCGCGGCGCTGCGGCCACGGCGATCGCCCTTGTGGAAGTTGTCGATCAGGTTCTGGTCGTTGGTGTACGAGTGAACGGTTTCGACGTGACCGTTGATGATGCCGAACTTGTCGTTGACCGCTTTGAGCACCGGCACGATGGCGTTGGTGGTGCAGGAAGCTGCCGAGACGATCTTGTCGTCAGCGGTGATTTCACCGTGGTTGATGCCGTGAACGATGTTCTTCAGCTTGCCCTTACCAGGCGCGGTCAGAACAACGCGGTCGATGCCTGGGCAGGCCAGGTGCTGACCCAGGCCATCGGCGTCACGCCATACACCGGTGTTGTCCACCAGCAGCGCGTCTTTGATGCCGTACTGGGTGTAATCCACCTCGGTCGGGTTCTTCGCGTAGATCACCTGGATCAGGTTACCGTTGGCGGTGATGGTGTTGTTTTCTTCGTCGATGGTAATGGTGCCGTTGAACGAACCGTGTACCGAATCGCGGCGCAGCAGGCTGGCGCGTTTGGTCAGGTCGTTCTCGGCGCCTTTGCGCACGACGATGGCACGCAGACGCAGGCCGTCGCCACCACCGGTTTTCTCGATCAGGATGCGCGCCAGCAGACGGCCGATACGACCGAAGCCATAAAGAACAACGTCGGTGCCTTTGCGGGCCGAGGCGTTCTGCTGGCCAACCACGTCAGCCATCTCTTCACGCACGAACTGCTCGGCGCTGCGGCCGTTGCCTTCATTGCGGAATTTGAACGCCAGCTTGCCCAGATCCACCGACGCCGCGCCGAGCTTGAGCTCGCTCATGGCCTTGAGCAGTGGGAATGTTTCGTGGACGGAGAGTTCGCTGTCGTCGGAAGAACGGTGGCGAGCAAAGCGGTGAGCTTTGAGAATCGCGATGACAGACTGGTTGATCAGGCTGCGGCCATAGATCGAGCTAACCACGTTGTTATTGCGGTAGAGCTGACCGATAAGCGGGATCATCGCTTCTGCGAGTGCTTCACGGTCGATCCATTCACCAAGACACTGGTCGGGCTTCTGAGTCACGGTAACCTTCCACATGTAGGGGCAGAAAAAAGGGGCTACATTATGCCGCCGAGAAGCCCTTTCAGCAATGCGCGCTTGTCGCGCAACCGGTAACAAAATTCCGTTCAAAAAATTTACGCCTTTCTCCAGCCCAGTAAAACCGGGGCTTTCAGCGCAGTCAATTTTTCGACGACTGTTAGACGATGTCTGTAACCCTCCGTAACACCACCCGGTTTCGGCACTACATAACCCTGAAAAAAGTGCTCGTTTTTATGGTTACCACTACATTTCGTCCAAACCGTGAAGATAGACGCAGTCTGCAACTGACAGGCGGCACCCTAGGCCGCTACAATTACCGACTTTGTCGCAACGCCTGGAGCTCAACCTTCCGTGCCTGTTCTGCGTCTACCGCTACTCCCTGCCGAGGCAGGTAAACAGCACTGGGGCAATCTGCCCGGTGCCGCCCTCAGCCTGGCGATTGCCGAGGCTGCCAGCGCTGCCAAGCGCTTTACCCTGCTGCTGACCGCCGACAGCCAAAGCGCCGAACGGCTGGAACAGGAGCTGAGTTTCTTCGCCCCGGATTTGCCCGTGCTGCATTTCCCCGACTGGGAAACCCTGCCCTACGACCTGTTCTCGCCGCATCAGGACATCATCTCCCAGCGCATCGCCAGCCTCTATCGCCTGCCGGAACTGGCCCACGGCGTGCTGGTGGTACCAATCACCACCGCCCTGCATCGCCTGGCGCCGACCAAATTCCTCCTCGGCAGCAGCCTGGTGCTGGATATCGGCCAGAAACTCGACGTCGAACAGATGCGCGCACGGCTCGAAGCCAGCGGCTATCGCTATGTCGACACGGTTTACGAACACGGCGAGTTCACCGTACGCGGCGCGTTGATCGACCTGTTCCCGATGGGCAGCAAGCTGCCGTATCGCATCGACCTGTTCGATGACGAGATCGAAACCCTGCGCACCTTCGATCCGGAAACCCAGCGTTCGATCGACAAGGTCGAGTCGGTCAAGCTGCTGCCGGCCCGCGAGTTCCCGCTGCAGAAAGACGCAGTGACCCGCTTCAAGGCGCGCTTCCGTGAACGCTTCGACGTCGATTTTCGCCGTTGCCCGATCTTTCAGGATTTGAGCAGCGGTATCACTCCGGCCGGCATCGAGTACTACCTGCCACTGTTCTTCGACGAAACCTCGACGCTGTTCGATTACCTGCCCCAGGACACCCAGGTGTTCTCGCTGCCGGGCATCGAGCAGGCGGCGGAAAACTTCTGGAACGACGTGCGCAATCGTTACGAAGAACGCCGCGTCGATCCATCGCGTCCTTTATTACCACCGGCCGAACTGTTCCTGCCGGTGGAAGACTGCTTCGCGCGCCTGAAGAACTGGCCACGGGTCGTTGCCAGTCAACAGGACGTTGAATCCGGCGTCGGCCGTGAACGCTTCCCGGCACATGCGCTGCCGGATCTGGCCATCGAAGCCAAGGCCACGCAACCGCTGGCGGCGCTGGCCGGCTTCCTCGAAGAGTTCCCTGGGCGCGTGCTGTTCACCGCCGAATCGGCGGGCCGTCGCGAAGTCCTGCTGGAACTGTTGGAACGCCTGAAGCTGCGGCCGAAAACCGTCGACAGCTGGCCGGATTTCGTCGCCAGCAAGGATCGTCTGGCGATCACCATTGCCCCGCTCGACGAAGGTCTGCTGCTTGACGACCCGGCGCTGGCGCTGGTGGCGGAAAGTCCGCTGTTCGGCCAACGAGTCATGCAACGTCGTCGTCGCGAGAAGCGCAGCGACGTCAGCAACGATGCGGTAATCAAGAACCTCACCGAGCTGCGCGAGGGCGCGCCGGTGGTGCATATCGACCACGGGGTCGGGCGCTATCTGGGCCTGACGATTCTGGAAATCGATAATCAGGCCGCCGAATTCCTCACCCTCGAATACGCCGAGAACGCCAAGCTCTACGTGCCGGTGGCCAACCTGCACCTGATCGCGCGCTATACCGGCAGCGACGACTCGCTCGCGCCGCTGCACCGCCTCGGCTCGGAAACCTGGCAGAAAGCCAAGCGCAAAGCCGCCGAGCAGGTGCGTGACGTCGCCGCCGAATTGCTCGATATTTATGCCCGTCGCGCCGCCCGTGAAGGCTATGCCTTCGCCGACCCGAAGGCCGATTACGCCACCTTCAGCGCCGGTTTCCCGTTCGAAGAAACGCCGGATCAGCAAGCGACCATCGAGGCCGTGCGCGAAGACATGCTCGCGCCGAAACCGATGGATCGCCTGGTCTGCGGCGACGTTGGCTTCGGCAAGACCGAAGTGGCCATGCGCGCCGCGTTCATCGCCGTGCACGGCGGTCGTCAGGTGGCGATTCTGGTGCCGACCACCCTGCTCGCCCAGCAGCACTACAACAGTTTCCGCGACCGCTTCGCCGACTGGCCGGTGACGGTGGAAGTGATGAGTCGCTTCAAGTCGGCCAAGGAAGTCAACGCGGCGATCGCCGATCTGGCGGAAGGCAAGATCGACATTGTCATCGGCACGCACAAGCTGCTGTCCGACGATGTGAAGATCAAAAACCTCGGGCTGGTGATCATCGATGAAGAACACCGTTTTGGCGTACGCCAGAAAGAACAGCTCAAGGCCCTGCGCAGCGAGGTCGACATCCTGACCCTGACCGCGACGCCGATTCCGCGCACGCTGAACATGGCAGTGTCGGGCATGCGCGACCTGTCGATCATCGCCACGCCGCCGGCGCGACGCCTGTCGGTGCGCACTTTCGTCATGGAGCAGAACAAGAGCACGGTCAAAGAGGCCCTGCTGCGTGAACTGCTGCGCGGCGGTCAGGTTTACTACCTGCACAACGATGTGAAGACCATCGAAAAGTGCGCCGCCGACCTCGCCGAACTGGTGCCGGAAGCGCGCATCGGTATCGGCCACGGGCAGATGCGCGAACGTGAACTCGAACAGGTGATGAGCGACTTCTACCACAAGCGCTTCAACGTACTGATCGCCTCGACCATCATCGAGACCGGCATCGACGTGCCGAGCGCCAACACCATCATCATCGAACGCGCCGACAAGTTCGGCCTGGCGCAGCTGCACCAATTGCGTGGCCGCGTCGGCCGCAGTCACCACCAGGCTTACGCCTACCTGCTGACGCCGCCGCGCCAGCAGATCACCTCGGACGCGGAAAAGCGTCTGGAGGCAATCGCCAATACCCAGGACCTCGGCGCAGGTTTTGTGCTGGCCACCAACGACCTGGAAATCCGTGGCGCTGGCGAACTGCTCGGCGACGGTCAGAGCGGGCAGATTCAGGCCGTCGGCTTCACCCTGTACATGGAAATGCTCGAGCGCGCGGTGAAGTCGATCCGCAAGGGCGAGCAGCCAAACCTCGATCAACCGCTGGGCGGCGGCCCGGAAGTCAACCTGCGGGTGCCGGCGCTGATTCCGGAAGATTATCTGCCGGATGTGCATGCTCGGCTGATTCTGTATAAACGCATCGCCTCGGCCACCGACGAGGAAGGCCTCAAGGATCTGCAGGTCGAGATGATCGACCGTTTCGGCCTGTTGCCGGAGCCGACCAAGAACCTGGTGCGGATCACCGCATTGAAACTGCAAGCGGAAAAGCTCGGCATCAAGAAGGTCGACGGCGGGCCGCAAGGCGGACGTATCGAATTCGAGGCGCAGACGCCGGTTGACCCGATGACCCTGATCAAGCTGATCCAGACGCAGCCCAAGCGCTACAAGTTCGAAGGCGCGACGATGTTCAAATTCCAGGTGCCGATGGAGCGTCCGGAAGAACGTTTCAATACTGTCGAGGCGCTGTTTGAGCGTCTCATCCCGAAATCTGCTTGAAGGACGCCCAATGCGCCTGTTCCGCTCTCTGACTTTGTTGCTCACCCCGCTCTTGATGACAGTGGCAGCACCAGTGGCGTTTGCCGATGACACCTATCAGGTCGAAATGATTCTGGTGCGCCAGAATGCCGTGCCAGCAATCGTCAGCCGCGCCGCCCCGGAAGACTGGGCGGCGGGCGCCCAGCGTTTGGGCAACGACAGTCAGCGCACCCCAGCGCTGAATGATGTAGTGAGCAAACTCACCGCCAGCGGCGAGTACACCGTGCTGATGCACAAAGCCTGGCAGCAGAGCCTCGGCGAAGCGCCGGCGAGAGTCGCGGTCAGTGAAGGTCAGGAGCAGTTCGGCCAGTTCCCGATCGAGGGCACGCTGGAAATGAAACTCGGCCGCTTCACCGACGTAACCGCCGACTTCTGGGTCAATCAGATCGATGCCAATGGTCTGGTCACCGCCAGCGAGCGCCTGCGCCAGGACAGCCACACCAAGAACGGCCAGCTCAACTACCTCGACAACGGCCACCTGGCCCTGCTGATCAAGATCACTTCCCTCACCGCACCAGCGCCGCGTGAAGCGCCTGAAGTCGTGCCGGACTGACCGAAGTCCTTATGCCGCCGCCCCTGAGCAAACCGCTGGCCCCGTCGTGGGTCAGCCGATTCAAAGAACAGAGCCTGGAGCGCGGCCGCCGCTACGCTTTGGAGAATCGGGTGCGCATCGCCCAGGTCGGCGATGCGACCATCACCGCCAGTTGCGAAGGTTCTGGCGGTAGCGTTTACCGGCAGACCATCCATCTGCGCGAGTCGGCCAAAGCCACCCTGCTGCTGGTCGACGCCACTTGCACCTGCCCGGTGCGCAGCAACTGCAAACACTGCGCGGCGGTGCTGCTGAAAATCCAGGAAACCCTCGACTACCCCGCCGCCGCGAAAGATGCCGAGCTGCTGGAAAAGCTCCAGGCCGTGCTGGAAAACCGCAGCCCGAAAGCGCCACCGCAAGTGCTGGTGGACAATGTGCAGCCGGTGCCGCGCCTGTGGCTGGCGAGCGTCGAGTTCAGCGCCTTCGAGCCGCGCAACGGCAAGATGCAGCGCTACATTCAGCATCGCGCGGCGCTGTCGTTCAGCTATCTGGACGAATACGTCAGCGGGCAAAAAAACAGCGATATCCTGATCCGTCAGGAAGCCCAGACCCTGCGGATAAAACGTCACCCGGATGTCGAACAGTCGTACCGCGAACAGTTACGTATCCTCGGTTTCCGCATCGCCACCCGGCAGAGCAAAGCGCTGCCGGAAAGCGCCGGCGAACTGTATGAAATGGTCAACGACAGCGCCTGGCTGACCTTCACTCTGAATGACTTGCCGAAGTTGCGCAGCCAAGGCTGGGAGTTGCAGATCGATGAGGAATTCGGCTTCGACCTGACCGCCGTCGACGATTGGTACGCCACGGTCGAACAGGCGCCGGAGCGCGACTGGTTCGATCTGGAGCTGGGCATCATCGTCAACGGCGAACGCCTCAGCCTGCTGCCGATCCTGCTCAATCTGATGCGCTCGCACACCGAGATCCTCAACCCGGAACGCCTCGCCCGCCGTCGCGATGACGAACTGATTCTGGTGAACATTCCGCAACGCACCAGCGAGCACGGGCCGCTGCAAGTGGCGCTGCCGCTCGGCCGCTTGAAGCCGGTATTGATGACGCTGGGCGAGTTCTATTTGCAGGAGCCGGGCGAAACAACGCTGCGCCTGAGCAAGGCTGACGCGACCAGGCTCAATTCACTGGAAGGCCTGCCGCTGTTGTGGGAAGGCGGCGAGCAGATCCGCACCTTCGCCCAGCGCCTGCGCGACATCCGCGATTTCAGCGCCGAAGCGCCGCAAGGTTTGAACGCGACGCTGCGCCCATATCAGCTCGAAGGCTTGAGCTGGATGCAATCGCTGCGGCAATTGGAAGTCGGCGGGATTCTTGCGGATGACATGGGCCTGGGCAAAACCCTACAGACCCTGGCGCATATTCTCAGCGAGAAGAACGCCGGACGCCTTGATCGTCCGTGCATGGTAGTGATGCCGACCAGCCTGATTCCGAACTGGCTCGATGAGGCGGCACACTTCACCCCGCAGCTGAAAGTGCTCGCACTGTATGGCGCCACGCGCAAAAAGCACTTCGACCATCTGGCCGACTTCGATCTGATCCTCACCACCTACGCCCTGCTGCCCAAGGACGTTGAGCGCCTGGCCAAACAGCCGCTGCACGTGCTGGTGCTGGACGAAGCCCAATACATCAAGAACCCCAATAGCAAAGCCGCCCAGGCCGCGCGCGAGCTGAATGCGCGCCAGCGCCTGTGCCTTAGCGGCACGCCACTGGAAAACCACTTGGGCGAGCTGTGGTCGCTGTTCCATTTCCTGCTGCCCGGCTGGCTCGGCGACGTGAAAAGCTTCAATGCCGACTACCGCGTGCCGATCGAAAAGCGCGGCAGTGAAGTCAGATTGCAACACCTCAACGGTCGGATAAAACCGTTTCTGCTGCGCCGCACCAAAGAGCAGGTCGCCACTGAGCTGCCGCCGAAAACCGAAATCATTCACTGGGTCGAACTCAACGAAGCGCAGCGCGACGTGTACGAAACCATGCGCCTGGCGATGGACAAGAAGGTCCGCGACGAGATCACCCGCAAAGGCGTGGCGCGCAGCCAGATCATCATTCTCGAAGCGCTGCTCAAGCTGCGCCAGGTCTGCTGCGATCTGCGCCTGGTCAACGACGCCACCCTGCCCGCGCGCGGCAGCACTTCGGGCAAGCTCGACAGCCTGATGGAAATGCTTGAGGAATTGTTCGAGGAAGGCCGGCGGATTCTGCTGTTCTCGCAATTCACTTCGATGCTGTCATTGATTGAAGAGGAACTGAAAAAACGCAAGATCGCTTACGCCCTCCTCACCGGCCAGACCCGCGATCGACGCACACCGGTGAAGGAATTCCAGAGCGGCACGCGTCAGATTTTTCTGATCAGCCTGAAGGCCGGCGGTGTCGGCTTGAACCTGACCGAAGCCGATACGGTGATTCACTACGACCCATGGTGGAACCCGGCGACCGAGAATCAGGCCACCGACCGCGCGTACCGGATCGGTCAGGAAAAACCGGTGTTCGTCTACAAGATGATTGCCCGGGGCACGGTGGAAGAGAAAATTCAGCACCTGCAAAAGGAAAAGTCCGACCTGGCGGCGGGCGTGCTCGATGGGCGCAAGGCCGGGGACTGGAAGTTGCAGAGCGATGATATTGAAGCGCTGTTTGCGCCGTTGCCGGACAAGAGCGATAAGCGCTGAAATCGGCGTCGCTGGTTAGATAGCTTTCGCGAGCAGGCTCGCTCCCACACGATCCAGATTCACTGAAGATCAAATGTGGGAGCGAGCCTGCTCGCGAATGGCCACACCGCGATTCAAACCCTTCAACCCCTGGAAACCGGCAACGGCGCAAACAGCGCCTCGATATCACCCTGTTCCAGTTTGAATCCCCCCGTCGTGCCACCTTCCAGTACCGCCCCCGCCAGCGCAGCCTTCTCCTGCTGCAACGCCTGGATCTTCTCCTCCACGGTACCCTTGGCAATCAACTTGTAGACGAACACCGGATTGTTCTGCCCGATCCGATAAGCCCGATCGGTCGCCTGATTCTCCACTGCCGGGTTCCACCACGGGTCAAAGTGGATCACCGTGTCCGCCGCCGTCAGGTTCAGACCGGTACCGCCGGCCTTGAGGCTGATCAGGAACAACGGCACCTTGCCACCCTGGAAGTCCTTGACCGGCGTGCGCCGGTCGGTGGTGTCGCCGGTCAGCAGCGAATAACCGAGCCCGCGCTGCTGCAACTCCTGCTCGATCAGCGCCAGCATCGAGGTGAACTGAGAGAACAGCAGGATGCGCCGACCTTCGCCGAGCAATTCCTCGAGCATCTCCATCAAGCTGATCAACTTGCCGCTGCCCGAGCGCAACGCCTTCGCCGTGAGCGGCATATTGACCAGGCGCAGATCGCAGCAGACCTGGCGCAGCTTGAGCAACGCATCGAGGATGATGATCTGGCTGCGCGCCACGCCACTGCGGGCGATTTCGTCGCGGACCTTTTTATCCATCGCCACGCGCACCGTCTCATAGACGTCGCGCTGACCATCGCTGAGTTCGACCCAGTGGATGATCTCGGTTTTCGGCGGCAACTCGGTGGCGACCTGATCCTTCTTGCGCCGCAGCAAAAACGGCTTGATGCGCGCGGTCAGGTGTTGCATGCGCTGCACATTGCCGTGCTTCTCGATCGGCGTGCGGTAATCGCGGTTGAAGGATTTGCTGTCGCCGAGCCAGCCGGGCATCAGGAAATGGAACTGCGACCACAGCTCGCCAAGGTGGTTTTCCAGTGGCGTGCCGCTCAGACACAAGCGCTGACGGGCCTGCAGGTCACGGGCGGCCTGCGCGGCTTTGCTCAGCGGGTTCTTGATGTTCTGCGCTTCGTCGAGAATCAGCACGCTCCATGACTGCGGCTGCAAGATCTGCAGATCTCTGGGCAGCAATGCATAAGTGGTCAGCACCAAGTCGTATTCGCCCAGATTGGCAAAGTCTTTGTGCCGCCCGGTGCCGTGCAGCGCCAGGACCTTCAACTGCGGCGTGAAGCGCTCGGCCTCGTCGAGCCAGTTGGGAATCAGACTGGTCGGCATCACCGCCAGTGCGGGGCAATCGAGACGCCCGGCGTGTTTTTCCGTGAGCAGATGAGCCAGGGTTTGCAGGGTTTTGCCCAGGCCCATGTCATCGCCCAGAATGCCGCCGACCTCCAGCTCGCGCAGAGTCTGCATCCAGTTCAGGCCTTCGAGCTGATACGGGCGCAGCTGCGCATTGAGGCCGGCCGGCGCAGCAACCTGTGCGTGACTGGAATTCTGCAGACGCTTGGCAAAAGTGCGCAGGCGTTCGCCGCCCTGCCAGTCCAACGGCACGCCATCGAGCATACTCAGACGCGCGGCGTCTGGAGCGGTCAAGCGCAGCGTGTCGCCCTGATGGCCGCCCAGGTACAGCTCACCCAGCGTTGCCATCAGCGGTTTGACCCGACTCAGCGGCAACGCGACTTTGGCGCCCGCCGGGTCGCCAAAACCGCTGGGCTTGAGCTCGATCAGGAGTTTTTCATCATCGCTGCGCTCCGCCAGATTGACCGGGTCGAGCAAGCGCGGCTGGGTCCGCAACAGGTGCAGAAGAATCGGCAACAAGCTGTAGCGCTCGCCGTTGACGACGATGCCCAACTGCAGATCAAACCACTGATGCCCGGCCTCTTCTTCGACCTCGGCGTACCACTGCTCAACTGGCTGCACATTGAAATGAAAGCCGGGACTGATGTCGATTTCCCAGTTCGCGGCGCGCAGTGTAGCCAGCCCTTCATGCATGAATCCGAGCCAGGCGGAATCATCCGGCAAGGTAAACATCTCGCCAGGACGGTCCATTGCACTCTTGCGCGTGGCTTTCTTGAAGCCATGTTTTTGCAGGTTCTGGCGCAGCTTCTTTTCCAGCGCAGGCTGACGCTGAATGCGCTGGGTTTCGCTGCCGTTGAGGATCATCACTTCCGGGTTGCGATCCACCGCCGGATGACCGTTGTAGGTAAACAGCAGAGCGGCGCGGTGCTCCAGCACGTATTCCCAGCGCGAGCGCTCGCGACCACTGACCAGGGTCAGTTGTGGCTGCGGCAGCACGTCATCGATGATCCGTTCGGTGAGCTTGTGCGGTGGCGCAATGTTGGTCGCCGCGCTCATGCGATGGCTGAACTGCATAGCTTGCCGCGCCGAAATGTCTGGCGCCAGGGTCAAGTGGCAGGCGAGTTTTTCTTCCAGTTCAGTGAACAGAGGGCCAACCTGTCGCAGCTCACGATCGAGGTAAAAAAGCGGCTCCAGCGCCAGCACGGTTTCCTGCGCGGCTTCGGCACTGCTCCATTGCGCGCGGAATCCGCCATCGGCCTGCTCAGCCCAAGAGAACCGGCCCACGCGTTTCGCGCCCGGTGTCAGCGCCCGCAGGTCTTCGAAGTCGAGGAAGAGACGCGAAGTACGCAGGAGCATGTCCAGCAGTTCGGCGCCGCTGCTGCCTTCCAGCGGATAGCCGCTGTAATAGGCGTGATGGGAATGCATCGCGACCAACAGCCTGGCGATGCGCAGATCCAGTTCGGACAGGTAGCCCGGCTGGCGCATGAGCATTTCCGAGAGCGAGTACATCGGTTTGACTTCGCGTAAGACCCCGCTCTTGAGCTGATTGACCTTGAAAATATCGAGCAGCCACTTGCCGTTCGCAGACGTGGCTTTGAGCTTGTAAAACAGACGCGTGCCTGCGGTTTGCGCACTTTGTTCAGCGGGCTTGGCCGGCACGGGAATTGTTGAAAGCCAATGCTCCAGCGCTCGTCCCAACGGGGTCTGCGCGTCACTTCCAGACGCATCCTCACCCGTGCCCAGCAGGTGATAGAGCACCGCCGCGCTGTGCTTGCAGTCCAGTGCAACCGGACAGCTGCACAGACATCGCAAGCTAACCGATCCCAACCGATCTTCTGACAGGTAAATGGTTTGCTCATACGCCTGAAGTTGCGATCCGACGCAGAACGCCTCTATCTTCTTGTCATCGATCTCGAGGATCTCGACCCGGTCATCGGCGACATAAGCCCGGGCCTTGGCCAACGCCTTGCTACTGAATGCGTGGGTCCATGTCAGCCCTTTGAGCCGCTCGATGAAAATGCTCATGGACAGTCCTTAGCTGGCCAGCACCCGGGCCAACGTTGATTTCACCTTGCCCATGCCGTCGTGCAGGGCCTGCTCGATTTCGGCCATGGTGATGACTTCGGTGGTCTTGCCCGCAGCCGGATTCACCACCAGCGCCAGACAGGCGTAATCCAGATCCAGCTCACGGGCCAGCGCTGCTTCCGGCATGCCGGTCATACCGACGATGTCGCAGCCGTCACGTTCCAGTCGAACGATCTCGGCCACCGTTTCCAGACGCGGACCCTGAGTGCAGGCGTACACGCCTTGATCGCTGTATTCGCAGCCTTCGGCGGCGACTGCGGCAATCAATTGCTGACGCAACGGCTCGCTGTAGGGAAAGCTGAAATCGATGTGCGTGACGTGTTCCAGATCATCGGCGAAATAGGTGTGCTCGCGCCCGCTGGTGTAGTCGACGATCTGGTGCGGCACGCAGAAATGCCCGGTACCCATGGCCGGGTGGATTCCGCCCACCGCGTTAACGGCGATGATCGCTTCGGCACCGGCCTGCTTCAGCGCCCAGAGGTTGGCGCGGTAGTTGACCTTATGCGGAGGGAAGCGATGCGGGTGACCGTGACGGGCGAGGAACAACACTTCCTTGCCGGCGTACTCACCAATCTGCACCTCGGCCGAAGGCGCGCCGTACGGGGTGTCGACTGCCAGCGACTGGCGAATGCTCAGGCCTTCGAGCTGAGTCAGGCCGGTGCCACCGATGATTGCGTAAACGGTCATAACGAAAAATCCTTAATCGATCAGTTGAGCGTCTTTGAGCGCGCCGAGGGCGGTGAGCCAACGCGGGTCCTGACGATAATCGGTGCTGGCGAAGGCCTGACCGCGCATCCTGGCAATACGTACCGAAGGCTTGACCTTCATGCGCTGCGCCGCGCTGAGCGCCAGTTCGGCAGCGGCGCGGTCGTTGCATACCAGGCCCATGTCGCAGCCAGCAGTGAGCGCGGCTTCGATGCGGCTGGCAGCGTCGCCGACCACGTGGGCGCCGGCCATCGACAGATCATCGCTGAAGATCACGCCATCGAACTGTAATTCGCCGCGCAGGATGTCCTGCAGCCAGCGCCGGGAGAAACCGGCGGGCTGTGAATCGACTTGCGGATAGATGACGTGGGCCGGCATCACGGCGGCCAGTTGTTTGCTGAGTTTGGCGAAGGGCACCAGATCATTGGCGCGGATATCGTCGAGACTGCGCTTGTCGTTCGGGATCGCCACGTGGGAGTCGGCTTCGGCCCAGCCATGGCCCGGGAAATGCTTGCCGGTGGCGGCCATGCCGGCGCTGTTCATGCCGCGAATGAATGCACCGGCGAGCAAGGCTGCGCGCTCGGGATCCCCTTCGAAGGAACGGGTACCGACCACGGCGCTGCGCTGATAGTCCAGGTCCAATACAGGGGCGAAACTCAAGTCGAGCCCGACGGCCAGCACTTCGGTGGCCATGATCCAGCCGCATTGCTCGGCGAGATACTCTGCATTCGGGTTATCGGCGATGGCGCGCATCGCTGGCAGACGGACGAAACCCTGACGCAAGCGCTGCACGCGCCCGCCTTCCTGATCCACCGCCAGCAGCAGATCCGGGCGAATCGCGCGGATCGCGGCGCTGAGTTCACGCACCTGACGTGGATGCTCAATGTTGCGGGCGAAAATGATCAGGCCGCCCACTTCGGGCTGACGCAACAATTGGCGATCTTCGGCCGTCAGCCAGGTACCGGCGACGTCCACCATCAACGAGCCTTGCAGGCCAGCAGTCATAGAGATTCCTTGAAAACGAAAAACCCGATCGGCATGCACCTGCTTCCCTGCGCAGTGCCCGGACGGTCAGCAGAATTCATGCAGATCGGGTTCAGTACGAGAGTCGGCATGGCCGGCTAGCTTAGCGGATAGCAGCTGCCGCGCCCACCCGTGCGCGGTCAAACCTTGGCGGCGACCGGCGTGGACTTGCTGCGCGGACGCAATTGCGCGCTGGCCATGGCTGTATCGGTAACGCCGGTTTCGGCGCGCATGCCGGCCGCGAGGAACGGCACCATCAGGCGCATGACTTGCTCAATGGAGGTATTGACGCCGAAATCAGTTTCGGCAATCGCGCGCAGGGCCTTGATCCCGGACATGCTGAACGCTGCGGCGCCGAGCATGAAGTGCACGCGCCAGAACAGCTCGATCGGCGGAATGCGTGGCGCCGCTTCGTTGACCAGCAGCATGTAGCGGCGAAACACCTTGCCGTACATGTCTTCCAGATAACGTCGCAAGTGGCCCTGGCTCTGACTGAACGCGAGGCCAAGCAAGCGCATGAAGATCGACAGATCGTTACCGCTGCGAGGCTGCACGACGAGTGCTTGCTCGACGAGTATTTCCAGCAGCTCTTCGAGCGTCGGCTTGTTTTCCGGTTTGGCCTGACGGCGCTCCAGCTCTTTGTCGAGGCTGACGCAGAACGGTCCGAGGAAACGCGAAAACACCGCTTGGATCAGCGCCTTCTTCGAGCCGAAGTGATAATTCACCGCAGCCAGATTGACGCCAGCCTTGCTGGTGATCAAACGCAATGAGGTTTCAGCGAATCCTTTCTCCGCGAACAACTGCTCGGCAGCATCAAGAATGCGTTCAACGGTTTCCGACTGGGCCATGGCTACTCCGCCTGACAAACACTTGTTTGAAACATACGTTTCAGCCTGTGCCTTGTCAAGCCTGCCGGTTCGTTTTGGGAATGGTCGGTCAGCTATTTAACCATACAACGCGCCGGCATTAATAAACGCTCATCGTGACCGCTCGGCGGGCGGCAAAAAAACGCCCATTGCCAAGATTGCTTCACTGTATATAATCCCAGTCACTGTATAAAAAGACAGAGCGATCAATATGCTAAAGCTGACGCCACGCCAAGCCGAGATTCTGGCCTTTATCAAACGTTGCCTCGAAGACAACGGCTATCCGCCCACCCGTGCGGAAATCGCTCAGGAACTGGGTTTCAAATCGCCAAACGCGGCGGAAGAACATCTCAAGGCCCTGGCCCGCAAAGGCGCGATCGAGATGACCCCGGGCGCTTCCCGCGGCATCCGTATTCCCGGCTTCGAAGCCAAGGCCGATGACTCCACCCTGCCAATCATTGGTCGAGTGGCTGCCGGCGCGCCGATCCTCGCCCAGCAGCACATCGAAGAATCCTGCAACATCAATCCGACCTTCTTCCATCCTCGCGCCGACTACCTGTTGCGCGTGCATGGCATGAGCATGAAGGACATCGGTATTTTCGATGGTGACCTGCTGGCAGTGCACACCACTCGCGAAGCGCGTAACGGCCAGGTTGTGGTTGCCCGTATCGGCGACGAAGTGACGGTCAAACGCTTCAAGCGCGAAGGCAGCAAAGTCTGGCTGATCGCCGAGAACCCCGAGTTCGCCCCTATCGAAGTCGACCTGAAAGATCAGGAACTGGTGATCGAAGGCTTGAGTGTCGGCGTCATTCGCCGCTAAAGGAGGCTCCATGCAGTTCCCACACACACCTCAGCAAACACAACTGCCTTTATTCGAAGCGTTTCTGGCGCAGCCGATAGCGCCGATTCTGAAAGACGTGGTCGAGCGAGACTGGAATGCCAAACCTGACGCCTTCAGTGAGCTGTCACTGCGGGGTGCGGCCGGGAACTGCCTGAACCTGCTCGCGCCGATCCTGCGTGAGCTCAGCGAAGATCAGGATGCGCGCTGGCTGACGCTGATCGCTCCACCCGCCAGCCTTACACAAGCATGGCTACGCGATGCCGGCCTGAACCGCGAGCGCATCCTGCTGCTGCAACCGCGCGGCACTCAAAGTGCCCAGCAACTGGCCTGCGAAGCGTTGCGCCTGGGTCGCAGCCATACCGTAGTCACCTGGCTCAACCCTCTGAATGCCAATTCACGGCAACAACTGATCAGCGCCGCGCGGACGGGCGAAGCTCAGAGTCTGAATATTCGTTTGGGTTGATTGCTGAATAATGCGCGCTGTGTGAAGCGCAGGGCTTCTCCAGGGACAGAGAAGCCGATCTGTAGCGCAAACGACCTAGAAACGGCCAAGGCGCGATCAATGAAGAACCCGCGGCCCCTCATCCTTATCAAACTCACCTTCAACCATGCGACCTGCCATCTGCACGCCAACGCTCAACATCGCTTTGGCGATTTCAACGTGCTGGCCTTGCAGGAACGCTTTGGCGTCCTCGGAGAAATCCAGCGTCACCAGAGAACCTTCGTCCTCAGCCCTGCGCAGTTCGATTCGGCCGTCTGGTAACTCGACAATCTCTAGAAAGGACGTTGGCATATAGGTCTGTTCTCCACGAAAGGCAGCGATTATATAGACATCATTCGAGCTTCGCTCGGGATCTTGACCAGCAGCATGTTTCAGATTGCCACTGCGCCAAACTACCTCAGCACTCGTTCAAGCCTTCCCGGAAACGCAGGGCCAGACCTTTGAGGTTCTGCCGCCAGCTCTCCAACTCTTCTCGACTTAGCTCTTCTGGCGGCTCTTCTTCATCAAGATTAATCGCTTGAATCAGCGGCTGCGTTACGTCGCCTTTCGGCTTGCGTGGTGCCCTCGGTGGCTGAAACAGTGCTGCGTGCGCCGCCAGCAGTTTCGCCAGCCAGGTTTCCGGATTACCGGCCAGCTCGACCATTTCGGCCAGCTCCGGGATCGCTATCGATTCCAGCACTTCGCGCTTCAACAACTCCTCTGCCCGCGGCGAATGGGCCTGCGGCAGACGATAGAAGCCAGCAATCTCATGGCACAAACCCAGCAGTGCGCCGTATAAGTGGAACAACGCCGACTCACGCCCGGCCTGAATCAGCGCCAGAGAATTCATCGCCCGCCCCTCTTCAGCACGAGCCAGAGCTTCGAGTGACAGGCCGGCGAAATAGATCTTCTGGTTGGTGCGGGTATAGAGTTCGTGGGCCATGACGGCAGCCTCCACAACGAAATAATTGCTTCACACAGGCCCGGCAGTGTCATGGATCAGCCGATGCCAGCGCAAGCACAAAACAAAAAGGCCGCATGAAATCCCGAAGGTTTCATGCGGCCTTTTTGTTGTTGAGACTAACGCTTACTCAGCCTTGGCCTTTGCGCTGCGCTTGTCTTCAACTGTCCACTTGCCGCCATCGTAGTACGCCTTCCAGCCCGTAGGCTTGCCGTCGACTTCGGTCTGCACGTATTGCTCCTTGGTCTTGCGGCTGTAGCGGATGACCGCTGGAAGGCCGTCAGGATCCTTTTGCGGAGCCTCGCACAGGAAGTGATATTTCGGATCAATCTCATCCTTGTGCGGCAGAATCTCGATCACCAGCGGGGCGCGGGTCTCGCGGTTTTTCGGAAACTGACTGGCGGCCAGGAACAGCCCGGAGGCACCGTCCCGCAGGATGTAGGTGTCGTTGACCTTTTCGCATTTCAGCTCAGGCATCTTCACCGGATCCATCTTCGGCGGCGCTGCATCACCGCTCTTCAGCAGTTTGCGCGTGTTCTTGCACTCAGGGTTGGTGCAACCGAAGAACTTGCCGAAACGGCCGGTCTTGAGCTGCATCTCGCTGCCGCACTTGTCGCACTCAAGACTCGGACCTTCGTAGCCCTTGATGCGATAGCTGCCCTCTTCGATTTCGTAACCGGCGCAATCCGGGTTGTTGCCGCAGATGTGCAACTTGCGCTTTTCGTCCAGCAGGTAAGCGTCCATCGCCGTGCTGCAGATCGGGCAGCGATGCTTGCCACGCAGTACCAGCGACTCCGATTCGCCCTCGTCGTCTGCGGCGATTTCATCGCCTGGCACCAGGTTGACCGTGGCCTTGCAACGTTCTTTCGGCGGCAGGCTGTAGCCCGAGCAGCCGAGGAACACGCCAGTCGATGCGGTACGAATCTGCATCGGACGACCGCAGGTGGTGCACGGAATGTCAGTCATGACCGGCTGGTTGGCGCGCATGCCGCTGTCCGGGTTTTCCGCTACTTCGAGTTTCTTTTTGAAGTCGCCGTAGAACTCGTCGAGCACGTTTTTCCAGTCGCGTTCGCCCTGCGCCACGTCATCGAGATTCTCCTCCATGCCGGCGGTGAAGCCGTAGTCCATGAGATTGGAGAAGCTCTCGGACAGACGTTCGGTGACGATGTCACCCATCTTTTCCGAGTAGAAACGACGGTTGTGCAAGGTCACATAACCGCGATCCTGAATGGTCGAAATGATTGCAGCGTAAGTCGAAGGACGACCGATGCCGCGTTTTTCCATTTCCTTGACCAGACTGGCTTCGGAGTAACGCGCCGGTGGCTTGGTGAAGTGTTGCGACGGATCGAGCTTGATCAGCTTCATCACATCGCCCTGGGCCATGTCCGGCAGCACGTCGTCATCGCCGGGCTTGGCAATTTGCGGCATCACACGGGTGTAACCGTCAAACTTGAGGATACGGCCCTTGGCGCGCAGCTCGAAGTCGCCAGCACCGACGCTGACGGTGGTCGACAGGTATTGCGCCGGCAGCATCTGGCAGGCGAGGAACTGACGCCAGATCAGCTCGTACAGACGCTCAGCATCGCGCTCCATGCCCGCCAGCTTGCTTGGCGTGGTATTGGCGTCGGACGGACGAATCGCTTCGTGGGCCTCTTGCGCGCCTTCCTTGCTGCTATAAACGTTCGGCGTTTCCGGCAGGTACTTCTTGCCGAATTCGTCCTCGATGTAAGTGCGCGCCATCGCCACGGCGTCGGCCGAGAGATTGGTCGAGTCGGTACGCATATAAGTGATGTAGCCGGCTTCGTACAGACGCTGGGCCATCATCATGGTTTTCTTCACGCCGAAACCGAGGCGGTTGCTCGCAGCCTGCTGCAAGGTCGACGTGATGAACGGCGCCGAGGGTTTGCTGCTGGTCGGCTTGTCTTCACGCTTGACGATGCTGTAGCTGGAAGACTTGAGTTTCTCCAGCGCGGCCATGGCCTGGGCTTCGTTCAGCGGCTTGAAGGCTTCGCCTTTTTCGCGAGCCACTTCGAAACGCACGGTCGAGCCTTTGGCAGTGCCGAGATCAGCGTGCACTTCCCAGTATTCTTCAGGAATGAACGCACGGATTTCGCGCTCACGCTCGACCACCAGCTTCACGGCAACCGATTGCACGCGACCGGCGGACAGGCCACGGGCGATTTTGGCCCACAGCAACGGCGACACCATGTAGCCAACCACGCGGTCGAGGAAGCGACGCGCCTGCTGGGCGTTGACACGATCAATGTCCAGTTCGCCCGGCTCGGAGAAGGCTTCCTGGATCGCCTTTTTGGTGATCTCGTTGAACACCACGCGCTTGTAGCGGCTGTCGTCACCACCGATGGCTTCGCGCAGGTGCCAGGCAATGGCTTCCCCCTCGCGATCCAAGTCGGTTGCGAGATAGATGGTGTCAGCATCCTTGGCGAGCCGGCGCAGCTCTTCGATGACTTTCTCTTTGCCGGGAAGGATCTCGTACTTGGCCTTCCAGCCGTGTTCGGGATCGACGCCCATACGCGAGACCAGCTGCTTACGCGCTTTGTCTTTCGGCGAGAGCACCGGACCTTCGCCCGCAGCAGCCTTGCCACGCTTGGCGGCTGGCTCTTTGCTGGCGCTAGCCGAACCGCTGGTGGGCAGGTCTCGGATATGGCCGATACTCGACTTCACCACGTATTGGTTACCCAGATACTTGTTGATGGTCTTGGCCTTAGCCGGGGATTCCACAATGACCAGCGATTTGCCCATGGATCAGAAAATTCCTGAATTCTAGAAGTGAAAGGCGGTTGGCGCCTGACGCGGCACCGCTATATATAGTTGATACAAGGTGAGGTCAAGCGCAGGGTTCTTTGCGCAGTTGCCTCATACCTTGTCAAAAAGGCTCGGTTCGGCTTGCACCAAAGCAAAGCGCGGCACCTGCTCGCCGTCAACCTCGACCGACTCGGCGAACATGCTCAACGGGCGCACCCAAAAGCCGTAATCGCCATACAGGGCTTGGTAAAAGACCACTTCTTCTTCGGTTTCGGAATGCCGCGCAACACTGAATACACGGTATTGCGGACCTTTGTAATGTTGGTAGAGCCCAGGTTGTATCGGCATGCTTCGGCCCTCACTGAAATCTTTTAAAAAATAAATAAAAAACCCAAAAACAAAAACCGGGGCACTGGGCCCCGGCTTCCATCGACGAGACGCTTAAACGCGTTCGAAGACGGTGGAGATGCCTTGGCCGAGACCAATGCACATAGTGGCCACCCCGAAGGTGCCGCTATTCTGCTTCATCACGTTCAACAGGGTGCCGGAAATACGCGCACCGGAGCAACCGAACGGGTGACCCAGGGCGATTGCGCCGCCGTGCAGGTTAACCTTCTCGTTCATCTTGTCGAGCACTTTCAGATCTTTCAGCACTGGCAGAGCCTGTGCGGCGAAAGCTTCGTTGAGCTCGAAGAAGTCGATATCGTTGATGCCGAGGCCCGCACGCTTCAAGGCTTTTTGTGTCGCCGGCACTGGACCATAGCCCATGATTGCCGGATCCACACCCGCCACCGCCATCGAACGGATTACTGCCATAGGCTGGATACCCAGGTCCTGGGCGCGCTGCGCCGACATCACGATCATGCACGAAGCACCGTCAGTGATCTGCGACGAAGTACCGGCAGTCACGGTGCCGCCCTTCGGATTGAAAGCCGGCTTGAGCGCCGCCAGACTTTCCAGGGTGGTTTCCGGACGAATGGTTTCGTCGTAGTCGTACAGTTTCAGGAAACCGTTCTCGTCGTAACCCTGCATCGGGATGATTTCGTCCTTGAACTTGCCTTCCACGGTTGCCTTGTGAGCCAACTGGTGGGAACGCACGCCAAAGGCATCCTGCTGCTCACGGGTGATGCCGTGCATCTTGCCGAGCATTTCAGCGGTCAGACCCATCATGCCCGAGGCTTTCGCCGCGTACAGCGACATGTGCGGGTTCGGATCGACACCGTGCATCATGCTCACGTGGCCCATGTGCTCGACGCCGCCGACCACGAACACGTCACCGTTGCCGGTCATGATCGCTTGCGCAGCAGTGTGCAGCGCGCTCATCGACGAACCGCACAGACGGCTGACGGTCTGGCCTGCGGAGGTGTGCGGGATCTGAGTCATCAGCGACGCCATGCGTGCGATGTTCCAGCCCTGCTCCAGGGTCTGGTTGACGCAACCCCAGATCACGTCCTCGACTTCCGCCGGGTCGACCTTGCTGTTGCGTTCCAGCAGTTTGCTGATCAGGTGCGCCGACATGTCTTCGGCGCGGGTATTGCGGTGCATGCCGCCCTTGGAGCGGCCCATCGGAGTACGACCGAAGTCGACAATCACGACGTCTCTAGGATTCAAGCTCATAAGTTCACTCTCACTCTAGTTGGGGGCGCTTAACCGAAGAAGCTCTGGCCGTTTTTGGCCATTTCGCGCAGCTTCGCGGTCGGGTGGTACAGCGCGCCCAAATCAGCGTACTGGTCAGCCAGGGCAACGAACTCGGCAACACCGATCGAATCGATGTAGCGCAGCGCACCGCCACGGAATGGAGGGAAACCGATACCGTAGACCAGACCCATGTCGGCTTCGGCGGCGGTTTCAACGATGCCGTCTTCCAGGCAACGCACGGTTTCCAGGCACAGCGGGATCATCATCCAGTTGATGATGTCTTCGTCAGTGACTTCGCGCTGCTCGTAAACGATCGGCTTGAGCACTTCGAGTACCGACGGATCGGCGACTTTCTTCTGCTTGCCTTTCTTGTCGGCCTCGTAGGCGTAGAAGCCCTTGCCGTTCTTCTGGCCCAGGCGCTTGGCTTCGTACAGCACGTCGATGGCCGAGCGACGGTCATCCTTCATGCGGTCCGGGAAACCTTCAGCCATGACGTCGCGACCGTGGTGACCGGTGTCGATGCCGACCACGTCCATCAGGTATGCCGGGCCCATTGGCCAGCCAAATTTTTCCATCACTTTGTCGATGCGAACGAAGTCGACACCGGCGCTGACCAGCTTGGCGAAACCGCCGAAGTACGGGAACAGCACGCGGTTGACCAGGAAACCCGGGCAGTCGTTGACGACGATCGGGTTCTTGCCCATTTTCTTCGCGTAGGCCACGGTGGTGGCGATCGCCAGTTCACTGGACTTCTCGCCACGGATCACTTCCACCAGCGGCATCATGTGCACCGGGTTGAAGAAGTGCATGCCGACGAAGTTTTCCGGACGCTTGAGGGCCTTGGCCAGCAGGCTGATGGAGATAGTCGAGGTGTTGGACGCGAGGATAGTGTCCTCTTTAACCTTGTCTTCGACTTCAGCCAGTACCGCTTGCTTGACCTTCGGGTTCTCGACCACAGCTTCGACAACCAGATCGACGTGACCGAAGTCACCGTACGACAGCGTCGGACGAATGCCGTTGAGCACTTCAGCCATTTTCGCGGCGGTCATGCGACCCTTGTCAACGCGGCCGACCAGCAGCTTGGCGGCTTCAGCCAGACCCTGCTCGATACCGTGCTCGTTGATGTCCTTCATCAGGATCGGCGTGCCTTTGGAAGCCGACTGGTAGGCGATACCGCCACCCATGATACCGGCGCCCAGTACAGCGGCCTGCTTCACGTCTTTGGCGATTTCGTCGTAGGCCTTGGCCTTTTTCTTCAGTTCCTGATCGTTCAGGAACAGGCCGATCAGGCTCTGCGCGGCAGAGGTTTTCGCCAGTTTGACGAAGCCTGCTGCTTCCACTTCCAGCGCTTTGTCGCGACCGAAGTTCGCGGCCTTCTGGATAGTCTTGATCGCTTCGACCGGCGCCGGGTAGTTCGGACCGGCCTGGCCAGCTACAAAACCTTTGGCGGTTTCGAAAGCCATCATTTGCTCAATGGCGTTCAACTTGAGTTTTTCAAGTTTCGGCTGACGCTTGGCTTTGTAATCGAACTCGCCAGAGATGGCGCGCTTGATCAGCTCAAGGGCAGCTTCCTGCAGCTTCTCAGGGGCGACCACAGCGTCGACGGCGCTGACTTTCAGCGCGTCTTCAGGACGGTTTTCCTTGCCGGCGGCAATCCACTCGATGGCGTTGTCGACACCGATCAAGCGTGGCAGACGTACGGTACCGCCGAAGCCTGGGTAGATGCCCAGTTTTACTTCCGGCAGACCGATCTTGGCCTTGGTGGACATGACGCGATAGTCGGCCGCCAGGCACATTTCCAGACCGCCACCGAGGGCGATGCCGTTGATGGCCGCGACAGTTGGCACGTTGAGGTCTTCGAAATCGCTAAAGATCTTGTTGGCTTCGAGATTGCCAGCAACCAGCTCGGCATCCGGCAGCTTGAAGTTGTCGACAAATTCGGTGATGTCGGCGCCGACGATGAATACGTCCTTGCCGCTGCTGACGATCACACCCTTGATCGAAGCATCTGCCTTGATGGTGTCTACGGCCTGACGCAGTTCGTTCAGGGTTAGACGGTTGAACTTGTTGACGGACTCACCCTTGAGGTCGAATTTCAATTCGACGATACCACTTTCAAGAGCTTTAACCGTGATGGCTTTACCTTCGTAAATCATCAACTGATCTCCACGATATGGAAGCTGAACAGTACACGTCGGACGCAGGCTTATGGTTCAGAAGGACGCTTTGTTCGTCGATGCTGACACCGTCCGCCTGGCACACCCGCCAACGCGATAGTCGGGATTCTGTAGGAGCAGTCTGTAAGACAAACGCTCAATTCATACGCCCGTTTGATTCGGGTACGTCACCTTCACGGAATTTCCGACAATTGTCAATCGCCCTAAATTCGGGCTGAAACGCGACTTTGCAGTCATTTCTGCACCATAATGAGCAGCAACACTCGCCCCGATGTTCAACCATTCATAGAATCAATAGTTAGAAAAGTCGCCCTAATTTCCGCCGAGCCCTGTGCAGAAGGCTACGCTGGGTGGACAGCGAGGAAATTTGCCGAGGCAATCAAAGCGCCTGCGGCAAAAAAGATTACCGGCCTGCCTGGCCAACCCGCCCGACGAATCATGTCGGGCTTTTTATTGCGCGTCTGCCAGACGCTCCGCACCGTTGCAGTGAGAAAAATCGCCGCTTCACGCCAGCGCTTTCAACGTCGTGTCGATATCCTGCAGAACCGTCGCCTCGCCCTTCTCGCCCCAATACAACGCGATCATCTGCTTGTCCGCTTCGATTTTGAAAACATTACCCGGCAATTTTTCGAAATAATCGAGCAGCGCCCGCTCATCGCAGACTTCCTGCCATTGATTGACCCAAACGCCCGGGGTTTTCTGCCAGTAGGTCCAGCACGCAGGTTGACTGCCACGCCGCGGCCGGTGGTACTGGGCGCAGGGATTCGGCGGCTCCGGCAGCAGCCAATGCGGCCACTCCTGCGGCGCCAGCTGCATGGCCAGGCCGATGCGTCGCGCCTCCATGCGCAAGGCCATGCGTCCGCTCTGCGTGCGCGATGGGCGTAACCATGCCAATGGACTTAAAACTACCAGCAGGATTGACACCACCAGCCAGACCGTCATATCTGTACTCCCGATTTTTGATGAGCCCATTGTGTCACTAGCGAACCAATGCGCTTGAAACCAGCCATACTTACCAATATCGAACCCTCAGGAGGAGCACCTCATGCCCTACCACCACATACTGGTCGCCGTAGATCTGACCGAAGAGTGCGACCCTGTGATCCACCGCGCCCGCGAGCTGTCGGTGAGCAACGCTGCCAAGTTGTCGCTGGTGCATATCGTTGAACCTATGGCCATGGCCTTCGGTGGCGACGTGCCAATGGACCTGTCACAACTGCAACAACAGCAGTTTGATCAGGCCAAGGAGCGTCTTGAAAAACTCAAATCGAAATACCCCGAGCTCGAAGGCGCCAATTGCCATCTGACCTACGGCCAGCCACGCCAGGAAATCCATCATTTCGCCAAGGAACAAGCGTGCGATCTGATCGTGGTCGGAAGCCATGGCCGTCATGGCCTGGCACTGCTGCTCGGCTCGACCGCGAATGATGTGCTACATGGCGCGCCATGCGATGTATTGGCGGTGCACCTGGTCAAACGCTGATCTGTCTTGCACTTTGTGGGAGCGAGCCTGCTCGCGAATACGTCGGCACATTCAATATGAGTGCTGCCTGACACACCGCTTTCGCGAGCAAGCTCGCTCCCACAGGTGACCTGCTCCCGCCTGTAGATCGCATTACATATGAAAAGCCCGGCGTTCATCACTGAGCGCCGGGCTTTTTCACATCAGCAGCAATCAGGCATCCAGCTCCGCCCAACGCTCCACCAACGCATCCAGCTCGGCCTGCAATTGCTCCAGCGAAGCAATCACCTTGGCCGTTTCCGCCGGCGGACGCTGGTAGAAACCGGCTTCAGCCATTTCCGCTTCAACCGCAGCGATCTGCTGCTCCTTGGCGTCGATGTCGCCCGGCAAGGCTTCCAGTTCGCGCTGCAGCTTGTAGCTCAGTTTCTTCTTGGCAACCGGAGCGGCAGCGGCAGGCGCAGCCACTGGAGCCGGCTCCGCGGTAACCACCGCCGAATTCAGGTCAGCCTTGCCCGATTTGCTTTCAGTCACGCCCAGCAGACGCGGCGAGCCGCCTTGGCGGATCCAGTCCTGATAGCCACCGACGTATTCACGAACCTTGCCTTCACCTTCGAAGACCAGGGTGCTGGTCACCACGTTATCGAGGAATGCCCGGTCGTGGCTGACCATCAGCACGGTGCCGTTGAAGGTCAGCAGCACTTCTTCGAGCAGCTCGAGGGTTTCCACATCGAGGTCGTTGGTCGGTTCGTCGAGGACCAGCAGGTTCGCCGGTTTGCTGAACAGCTTCGCCAGCAACAGACGCGCACGCTCACCACCGGACAATGCCTTGACCGGCGTACGCGCACGCTGCGGGCTGAACAGGAAGTCACCGAGGTAACTCAGCACATGGCGGCTCTGACCGTCGATATCGATAAAGTCGCGACCTTCGGCGACGTTGTCGATCACGGTTTTTTCCAGATCCAGCTGATGGCGCAACTGATCGAAGTACGCCACGTCGATGCGCGTGCCCTCTTCCACTTTACCGCTGGTCGGTTGCAAACCGCTGAGCATCAGTTTCAACAGCGTGGTCTTGCCGGTACCATTGGCGCCGAGCAGGCCGATACGGTCGCCGCGCTGCAGGACCATGGAGAAATCCTTGATCAGGAAAGGCCCGCCCGGGTGCGCAAAGCTGACATTCTCGAGCACCATCACCTGTTTGCCGGACTTGTCCGCGGTTTCCAGCTGGATGTTGGCTTTGCCGGTACGCTCGCGCCGCTCACTGCGCTCAACACGCAGGGCTTTCAGCGCGCGGACGCGACCTTCATTACGGGTACGCCGGGCCTTGATGCCCTGACGGATCCACACTTCTTCCTGAGCAAGACGCTTGTCGAACAGCGCGTTGGCGGTTTCTTCAGCGGCCAGCGCAGCTTCTTTGTGCACGAGGAAACTGGCGTAGTCGCCGTTCCAGTCGATCAGTCCACCGCGATCCAGTTCAAGAATGCGCGTGGCGAGGTTTTGCAGGAAGGAACGGTCGTGCGTGATGAACAGCACGGCGCCCTGGAAATCTTTCAACGCCTCTTCAAGCCAGGCAATCGCACCGATGTCCAGGTGGTTGGTCGGTTCGTCGAGCAGCAGCAGATCCGGTTCGGACACCAGCGCCTGCGCCAGCAGCACGCGACGACGCCAGCCACCGGACAGCTCGGCGAGGGTCTTGTCGGCCGGCAGTTGCAGGCGGCTGAGGGTGCTGTCGACCAGCGTCTGCAAGCGCCAGCCGTCACGGGCTTCGAGATCGTGCTGGACGTGCATCAGCTTGTCCAGATCAGCGTCGGTGACGATGTTCTGGCTCAGATGGTGGTATTCGGCGAGCAAGGCGCCAACACCGTCGAGGCCTTCAGCCACCACATCGAATACCGTCCGGTCGTCGGCAACTGGCAATTCTTGCGGCAATTCGCCGATTTTCAGACCGGGGGCACGCCACACCGAGCCGTCATCGGGCTTCTGGTCGCCCTTGACCAGTTTCATCATGCTGGACTTGCCAGTGCCGTTGCGGCCGATGATGCACACCCGCTCACCACGGGCGATCTGCCAGGACACCTTGTCCAACAACGGCATAGCGCCGAACGCAAGGGACACATCGCTGAATTTGAGCAGGGTCATGAGCTTCTCCAAAAACCGGGCGCGCATTCTACCTGACTTGAGGCTCCAGCAGGCCGGCAATTTGTCTGTCGAAGCACTCTGCACAACAATTGTTGCGAACTTGTGCAGCGAGGCGCGCAAAGCTTTCGCCGCTTGCTGGCAAAAGGCTAAGCTACAGGCAATTCAGTGCGGATTCCGATCGGCACTTGTCATGATTTCTCTGCCCGGATGTCTCATGCGCAGTCGCCTTTTCAGTGTTTTGTCCTGCTTGTTTCTCACCGCCACTGCCCCTCAATCCGTCCAGGCGGTGGACTTGTCCACCCAACGCCAGTATTACGATGAAGCCAAGCGCGCCTTGGCCAAGGGTGATACCGGCCCGTATTTCCGTTACAGCCAGGCGCTGGCCGATTATCCGCTGGAACCATACCTGGCCTACGACGAACTGACCGCGCGGCTGAAAACCGCGAGCAACGCGGAGATCGAGAAGTTCCTCGCCGAACACGGTGATTTGCCGCAAGCCAACTGGATGAAGCTGCGCTGGTTGCGCTGGCTCGCCGACCGCGGCGACTGGGCGACCTTCGTCAAGTATTACGATCCGAAACTGAATTTCACCGAACTCGACTGCCTCAACGCGCAGTACCAGATCAGCCACGACAAGAAAGCCGAAGGCTATGCCAGTGCGGAAAAACTCTGGCTGACCGGTAAATCGCAACCGGCTGCGTGTGACGCCCTATTCGGCATCTGGGCCGCCGATGGCCAGCTTACCGAGCAGAAACGCTGGGAGCGCACCAAACTTGCCGCGCAGGCCCGCAACTATCCGCTGGCCAACAGCCTGATCAACGGCCTGACCACCCTCGCCCCACGCGGTCGTTTGCTGGTCGACGTGGCGCAGAAACCCGAACTGCTCAACCAGCCGTCGCGCTTCACCCCGGCCGATGAGCCGATGTCCGACGTCGTCAGCCTCGGCCTGCGACGCCTTGCTCGGCAGGACCCGGACAAGGCCATGGCTCTGCTCGACGGTTACGCCAGCAGCATGCATTTCTCTCGCGATGAAAAAGTCGCCATCGCCCGCGAGATCGGCTTGACCCTGGCGCGCCGTTTCGACAGCCGCGCGCTGGATGTCATGACCAAATATGATCCGGAGCTGCGCGACAACACCGTCTCGGAATGGCGCATGCGCCTGCTGCTGCGTCTGGCACGCTGGAACGATGCCTACGAGCTGACCAAACGCCTGCCGCAGGATCTGGCCACCACCAACCGTTGGCGCTACTGGCAGGCGCGCAGCCTGGAACTGGCCCAGCCGCAGAATCCGCAAGCGCTGACCCTGTACAAGAATCTGGCGCGGGAACGTGACTTCTACGGCTTCCTCGCGGCTGATCGCTCGCAATCGCCTTACTCGCTGAACAACAAGCCGCTGGTGCTCAGCCAAGCGTTGATCAACAAGGTTCGTAACACCCCCGGCGTGCGCCGCGCGCTGGAGTTCCATACACGCGGGCAGATCGTCGATGGGCGCCGCGAGTGGTATCACGTCAGCCGTCATTTCAACCGCGATGAAATGGTCGCCCAGGCCAAACTGGCCTACGACCTGAAATGGTACTTCCCGGCGATCCGCACGATCAGTCAGGCGCAGTACTGGGACGATCTGGACATCCGCTTCCCGATGGCTCATCGCGATACACTCGTGCGTGAAGCCAAGGTTCGCGGCCTGCATTCGAGCTGGGTGTTCGCCATCACCCGGCAGGAAAGCGCCTTCATGGACGACGCGCGCTCCGGCGTCGGCGCCAGCGGTCTGATGCAATTGATGCCCGGCACGGCCAAGGAAACCGCGCGCAAGTTCAGCATCCCCCTGGCCTCACCGCAGCAAGTGCTCGATCCGGACAAGAACATCCAGCTCGGCGCCGCTTACCTTAGCCAGGTACACAGCCAGTTCAACGGCAACCGCGTGCTCGCCTCCGCCGCTTACAACGCCGGCCCCGGCCGCGTGCGTCAGTGGCTGCGCGGCGCCGATCACCTGGGCTTTGACGTCTGGGTGGAAAGCATCCCGTTCGATGAAACCCGCCAGTATGTGCAGAACGTGTTGTCGTACTCGGTGATCTACGGGCAGAAACTCAACTCGCCGCAGCCGCTGGTGGATTGGCATGAGCGGTATTTTGATGATCAGTAATCACCAGGCTGACGCCGGATCATGAAAAATGCCCGTATCGTGAGATACGGGCATTTTTTATGGCGGATTACTGGGTCGTTTACTGGGTCGGTTAATCAGGCTGACCATCATTAAACTGCAACGCCGCCAGCCGCGCGTACAGCGGATTGCTGGCGATCAACTCCTGATGTGTCCCCACCGCTACCAGCTTGCCTTGATCCATCACCGCAATTCGATCAGCGTTCTTCACCGTGGCCAGTCGGTGGGCGATCACCAGTGTGGTGCGGTTTTCCATCAGCGTTGGCAGGGCCTGCTGAATCAGATGTTCGCTCTGTGCGTCGAGGGCGCTGGTGGCTTCGTCCAGCAACAGGATCGGCGCGTCCACCAGCAAGGCGCGGGCAATGGCCAAGCGCTGGCGCTGACCGCCGGACAACCCGAGGCCGCCATCTCCCAGATGAGTCTGATATCCATCAGGCATCTGTTCGATGAAGTCATCGGCGTGAGCAATGCGCGCAGCTTCCTTGACTTGCGCAAGCGTGGCGGTCGGGCAGCCATAGCGAATGTTCTCCTCCACACTGCCGAAAAACAGCGCCGGGGTTTGCGAGACCAGCGCGAAACAGCGGCGCAGATCAAGCGGGTCAAGGCTGGTAAGCGGCACGCCATCGAGCAGGATCTGACCCTCGCGCGGATCGTAAAAGCGCAGCAACAGGTCGTAGACCGTGGACTTACCCGCGCCCGAGGGACCCACCAACGCCAGGGTTTCGCCCGCCCTCACTGTCAGATTCAAGCCATCGACGGCGTAGCTTTCCGGACGCGAGGGGTAGGAAAAGCGCACGTCGCGCAGTTCAAGCTCACCTTTGACTCGCGCTGGCAAAGTGACCAGTCCGGTCAACGGTGGCTGGATGATGTTTTCCGAACGCAGCAACTCTGCGATGCGTTCTGCTGCGCCAGCAGCACGCTGCAGTTCGCCGATCACTTCGCTCAGCGTGCCGAACGCGCTGCCGACGATCAGGCTGTAGAAAACGAATGCCGCCAACTCACCGGCTGATATCCGCCCCGCCATCACATCCATGCCGCCGACCCACAACATCACCGCCACCGCGCCAAGCACCAGCACGATCACCAAAGTGATCAACCACGCTCGCTGGAAAATCCGTTTGCGCGCAGTTTCGAACGCCTGCTCGACGGTCGAGGCGAAACGCTGCTCGTCCTGCACCTGGTGGTTGTAGGCCTGCACAGTTTTGATCTGGCCGAGGGTTTCCGACACATAGCTGCCAATGTCGGCGATGCGGTCCTGGCTCTGGCGCGACAGATTGCGCACGCGGCGGCCGAAAATCAGGATCGGCGCGATCACCAGCGGTAACGCAATCACAACGATGCTGGTGAGTTTGGGATTTGTAATGAACAGCAACACCACACCACCGATGACCATCAGCAGGTTGCGCAGGAACAGCGAGAGCGACGAGCCGATCACCGATTGCAACAGCGTGGTATCAGCGGTCAGGCGCGACTGGATTTCCGAGCTGCGGTTGTCCTCATAAAAGCCCGGATGCAGATACACCAAGTGATTGAACACCTGGCGGCGAATGTCGGCGACCACGCGCTCGCCAATCCACGAAACAAGATAGAACCGCGCAAAAGTGCCCAGTGCCAGCCCGAGCACCAGCAGCATGAAAATGCCGATGGACTGATTGAGCAGATGTGGCGACCGGGTCATGAAACCCTGATCGACCAACAACTTGATGCCCTGCCCCATCGACAGGGTAATGCCGGCGGTGACGATCAGCGCGAGTAAAGCGCCGACGGCATGCCAGCGGTACGGCAGGAGAAAATGACTGGTCAGGCGCAGGGCGCGCCGGTGTCGGGAAGAAAGCATGGAGATCATGGAGTTCACGTCTGCGCAGATGGATCGGGCCAGCCTACAGGTTCAGATGGGGTGGAACTCTGTAAATCACAATGAGTCAGGTTAAATATGCCCGGGATGTCCGGATGCTAGAAACGATTGGTCTAAGGTTGCGGTTGAGACCGGCGGTCAATTCTGTTTGAGTAGAGATGCCGCCCGCCGACAGACCGCAGGGAGTTGTCACAGCCTGGTCACGTGGCGGTTTTAACTTAGGCACACAACCTGATGAGGAGACAGGCCATGTCCTTGCAACACAGCAGCGAAGACAAGATTGAAGTGATCCGCACCAAACCCGACCAGTCTCTGGGTTGCTCGATTATCGATGAGCAGGGCCGCGAAGTACCGATCACTGAAGACATGATCCAGGACGCTTGCCGCGAGCTGGAGAAGCGATTGGTCAAGCCTGCCGAACAAGAATGATGTAGCCACCGTCTTCCTGACCCGGCCCTGATTGGCCGGGTTTTTTATGCGCCTGATTTAGCTGCAAATCGTGTAGGAGCTGCCGAAGGCTGCGATCTTTTGATCTTCAAAAAGCAAGATCAAGAGATCGCAGCCTCGTTTCACTCGACAGCTCCTACAAGACACGGATTGCCCCAAGCGCCGCCACAATCTGCCGCAACACCGGCGACTCCCCTTCAATCCGCACCTTCAGCCCTTCGATCTCGCGTCGCACCGGATACTGCTTGCGCAACACATCAAACGCCGTACGCTGTTCAGCGACATTTCCCACCAGGCTGCGGCGAAAATCCGCATCATCCCGGCGCGGGTCGTACACACCCCGGCACAGCATCGCCAGCGCCCACGCCGGATCGCTGTCACCGTGCAAGGAAATTTCCGACAACCACGGCGCTGGCAACAGATCACTCAACTGGATAACCGCAGGTTGGCCGCTGAAAGCACAGTAGGCCTGATAGATCTGCGCGGTCCCGCGTTGCTTGCCGTCGAGGCTGTAACCGGCAATATGTGGCGTGGCCAATACGCAGAGCTCGGCCAGCGCAACATCAACTTCGGGTTCTTTTTCCCAGACATCGAGCACTGCCTGCAGGTCCTCGCGCTCCAGCAGCACCTCACGCAGCGCAACGTTATCCACCACAGGGCCGCGCGCCGCATTGATCAGCCAGGCACCCTGCTTGAGTTGCTGCAAACGCTGTTGATCGAACAGGTGCCAGGTTGCAGAGTCGCCGCTGCGGGTCAATGGCGTATGCAGACTGATCACGTCGCACTGCTCGATGATCTGCTCAAGGCTGAGATAATCGCCGCCCTCGGCAGCCTGACGTGGCGGATCGCAAACCTTGACGTTCCAGCCCAGGCCCTTCAGGACCTTGATCAAACGCCCCCCCACTTCACCGGCGCCGACGACGCCGTAAGTACGCTGAGTCAGATCCGCGCCTTCGATTTCGGCCAGCGTCATCAGACTGCCCAGAACGTAATCGACCACGCCACGGGCATTGCAACCCGGCGCGCTCGACCAGCAGATCCCGGCCTCGTTGAAATAATCCAGATCCAGATGATCGGTGCCGATGGTGCAGGTGCCGACAAAGCGCACCTTGCTGCCTTCAAGCAGCGCACGGTTGACGTTGGTCACCGAACGCACCAGCAACACATCGGCCTGCTCGACCGTTGCACGGTCAATGGAGCGGCCCGGCACTCGGCGGATGTCGCCAAAACCGGCAAAAAAGGCATCGAGCAGCGGGATATTTTCGTCGGCAACAATCAGCATGGCGGGCTCCTTGGGCGGATCGGCAGTTTAGGTGCAGACGCGCCGATCAGCCAGCAGGGTTTGCGCTTACAAATACGTAACAGAGGATTTTTCCTGACCGAGGCGTCAGCGGCGTAGAATGCGCCGCGTTGCGCATCAATACTTTCTGGACGCTTTGCCTGTGAACCCTGTAACTGATCAACCTGTCGCCGTCACGCTGAGCCGCCCTGCGCGGATTCGCCTGGAATTGAAAAACCTGCTCGCTCTGGCGCTGCCAATCATCATCGCGCAACTGGCGACCACGGCCATGGGCTTTGTCGATGCGGTAATGGCCGGGCGCGTCGGGCCCAAGGACCTGGCGGCAGTGGCGCTGGGCAACTCGATCTGGGTTCCGGTGTTTTTGTTGATGACCGGCACCCTGTTGGCCACCACGCCAAAAGTCGCGCAGCGCTTCGGCGCAGGCAAGCACAGCGAAATTGGCCCGATTGTGCGTCAGGCGTTGTGGCTGGCATTGGTAGTCGGATTGATCGCCACCTCGATGCTGGTCGCCGCCGAGCCGGTGCTGCATCTGATGAAGGTCGATCCCGAATTGATCGGCCCGTGCATGCAATATCTGCACGGCATCGCCAGCGGCTTGCCGGCGGTGGCCTTCTATCACGTGCTGCGCTGCACCAGCGACGGCATCGGCCGCACCCGCCCGGCCATGGTGCTGGGCCTGTGCGGTCTGGCATTGAACATCCCGCTGAACTACATCTTCATCTATGGCCACTTCGGCGTACCGGCCATGGGCGGCGTCGGCTGCGGTTGGGCCACGGCGATCGTGATGTGGGTAATGGCGCTGGGCCTGGCCGGGTACGAACGCTGGGCACCGGCCTATCGCTCGAGCGAATTGTTCAGCCGTTTCGACTGGCCGCAGTGGGCGGTGATCAAGCGTCTGCTGTCGATTGGTTTGCCGATCGGCATCGCGGTGTTTGCCGAGTCGAGCATTTTCGCAGTGATTGCGCTGCTGATCGGCAGCCTCGGCGCGACGGTAGTGGCCGGGCATCAGATCGCGCTGAACGTCAGCTCGCTGGTGTTCATGATTCCCTATTCGCTGGGCATGGCGGTCACTGTACGTGTCGGCCAGGCGCTGGGCCGCGAGGAACCGCGTGAAGCGCGTTTTGCCGCTGGAGTTGGCATGGGCACGGCGCTGGCCTACGCCTGCCTGTCGGCGAGCCTGATGCTGGCGCTGCGCGAGCCGATTGCGGCGATCTATACCGCTGATCCGACGGTGATTCACATTGCCGCGATGCTGATTGTCTATTCGGCGCTGTTCCAGTTTTCCGATGCGATCCAGGTGACCGCCGCCGGCGCACTGCGTGGCTATCAGGACACTCGTGTGACGATGATCCTGACTCTCTTCGCCTACTGGGGCATCGGTCTGCCGGTCGGTTATGCGCTGGGCCTGACCGATTGGCTCGGCGAGCCACGCGGTCCGAGCGGTTTGTGGCAGGGTTTGATCGTCGGCTTGAGCTGCGCGGCGCTGATGCTGTCAATCCGGCTGACACGCAGCGCGCGCAAGCGGATTCGGATCAGCCGTTCGGCGGGCTAAGACTTACTCAGAACAAAAATGTGGGAGCGAACCTGCTCGCAAATGCGCTGTGCCAGTCAGAGCTAATGTCGACTGACACTCCGCTTTCGCGAGCAGGCTCGCTCCCACAGTTGTTTTATGTCTAGCTACTGCTAGGCGTGCTTCTTGCGAATCCAGTACAGATAAGTACCGGCCTCTTCCTGCTGGCTGACCAGTTCGTGGTCAAGAAACACGCAGAACTTGGGGATATCGCGCTTGGTCGAGGGATCGGTGGCGATCACCTTGAGCAGGCCGCCGGGCACCAGGTCGCGAATGTGCTGGTGCAGCATCATCACCGGTTCCGGGCAATTGAGGCCGGTGGCGTCGAGGGTGCCATCGACCGGGGTATCGATCATTTCACTCATGGTTCACTCCAGAAACTGGCCGGCATTGTCGCGCATTGCTTGGGATATCGTCCAACCCATGTGGGAGCGAGCCTGCTCGCGAAGGCAATCCGTCAGTCAACACATCGTTGGCTGCCCCACCGCTTTCGCGAGCAGGCTCGCTCCCACAGGTTCAGTGTTGTGTCAGCGGGATTTGGTTTTTTTGCTGTCGTGCCGGCGCAGATGGCAAGTCACTTCCTCGCGGTCGTGGTACAGCTGCTTGCAGCCGATATCAACCTTGATCCCACGTGCCTTGAAACCATCGGCAATGCGCTCGAGCAGACGTTTCACTTCGGCATAACGCTGTTTCATCGGCAGCTTCAGGTTCACCACTGCTTCGCGGCAATGCCCCTCGCCGATCCATTCTTCCAGCATCGCCGCGTTGCGCGCCGGTTTCTCGACGATGTCGCAAACCATCCAGTCCACCGGCTGCTTCGGCTTGAAGGTAAAACCGTCCGCCATCAGATGCTGGACCAGCCCGGTTTCCATCAGGCTTTCAGCCATCGGGCCGTTGTCGATCGCCGTCACCAGCATGCCCCGGTTGACCAGTTGCCACGTCCAGCCGCCCGGCGCGGCGCCGAGGTCAACGCCAGTCATGTCACCGTGCAGGCGGTCTTCCCACTGATCACGTGGAATGAAGTGATGCCACGCTTCCTCCAGCTTCAAGGTCGACCGGCTTGGCGCCTCGCGAGGAAACTTCAGGCGCGGAATGCCCATCGGCCACATCGCCGAGTTGCCGGCATCGGCCATGCCGAGAAACACCTCGCGGCCACTTTTGAAGGTCAGCAACAAACGCGGCTTGCTGGCGTCTTCCACCAGTTTGCCGGCGGCGGTCAGTGCCTTGCGCAGCGGGCCTTCGAACTTTTTGCAAAAATTCGACAGTTCCTTGCCGTCATTGGTATCGACCACTTCCAGCCAAAGGCTGCCAAACACCGGGAAATCGGCCATGTGCGCGAGGATCACGCTGATCCGGTCGTTTTCCGGCAGATCGATGAAAAAGCCGCGCGCCCACTGCCGCGGGAAGATCAATTCGGCGAAACGCTGACCGCGCATCAGGCGTTCGGCGCCGTCCGCTTCAGTGCAGACAAACTCGGCGCAGGCCGCCGCCGTTTTGGCTTTGGCGTAACCGGCCACATTGAGACGGGCGGCCAGGTCGGAAATTTCCGAACAGACTTCGCCTTCGAAGCCGGGCCGGCAATGCATGAATAGGGTGTTCATTCTTACTCCTGGGCAACGGTCGATCATTCGGCCGCTGCGCGATGCTCAAGCCTTGCGTTACCGCAATGCCTGTCACGAAAACCGGCGCATGATAGCCGAAGTCGGAACCTTGGTTCCGTCCATAGAGTCCAGTTATTAGCCAGCTACTCAAAACAGGGCTAGGTTTAGTGCTCTGCCCGTCCCCTCAGTCCGTAGCCGTGCGGACTCAAAGGAGTGATCGTAATGCCGTCCCTCGATAGTCTGAAGTCACTGAAAACCCTACAGATCGACGCCACGACCTACCACTATTTCAGCCTGCCGGAAGCCGCCAAAAGCCTGGGCGACCTCGACAAGCTGCCGATGTCGTTGAAGGTCCTGCTGGAAAATCTCCTGCGCTGGGAAGATGAAAAAACCGTCACCGGCGCTGACCTCAAAGCCATCGCCGCGTGGCTCAAGGAGCGCCGCTCCGATCGGGAAATCCAGTACCGCCCTGCCCGAGTATTGATGCAGGACTTTACCGGGGTCCCCGCCGTAGTCGACCTCGCCGCCATGCGCGCGGCAATGGCCAAGGCTGGTGGCGACCCGCAGCGGATCAACCCGTTGTCGCCGGTGGATCTGGTGATTGACCACTCGGTAATGGTCGACAAGTTCGCCAGCGCCAGTGCGTTTGAACAGAACGTCGATATCGAAATGCAACGCAACGGCGAGCGCTATGCCTTCCTGCGCTGGGGCCAGAGTGCGTTCGATAACTTCAGCGTGGTACCCCCGGGCACGGGCATCTGCCACCAGGTCAACCTTGAATACCTCGGGCGCACCGTGTGGACCAAAGAAGAGGATGGCCGCACCTACGCCTTCCCGGACACGCTGGTCGGCACCGACTCCCACACCACCATGATCAACGGTCTCGGCGTGCTCGGCTGGGGCGTTGGCGGGATCGAAGCGGAAGCGGCAATGCTCGGGCAACCGGTGTCGATGCTGATTCCGGAAGTGATCGGCTTCAAACTGACCGGCAAACTCAAGGAAGGCATCACCGCTACCGACCTGGTGCTCACCGTGACGCAGATGCTGCGCAAAAAAGGCGTGGTCGGCAAATTCGTCGAGTTCTACGGCGACGGCCTCGCCGACCTGCCTCTGGCCGACCGTGCAACGATCGCCAATATGGCTCCAGAGTACGGAGCGACATGCGGCTTCTTCCCGGTCGATGATGTCACGCTGGAATACCTCCGCTTGTCTGGCCGGCCGCCGGAAGTGGTGAAATTGGTCGAGGCGTACACCAAGGCTCAAGGCCTGTGGCGGCTGCCGGGTCAGGAGCCAGTGTTCACCGACAGCCTGGCGCTGGACATGGGCAGCGTCGAAGCCAGTCTGGCCGGGCCGAAACGTCCGCAGGATCGCGTCTCACTGCCGAACGTCGCGCAGGCTTTCAGTGACTTCATCGACCTGCAATTCAAACCCACCAGCAAGGAAGAAGGACGTCTGGAAAGCGAGGGCGGTGGCGGCGTCGCCGTGGGTAACGCCGATCTGGTCGGCGAAGCGGACTACGAATACGAGGGCAAGACCTATCGCCTGAAGAACGGCGCCGTGGTCATCGCCGCGATTACCTCCTGCACCAACACCTCCAACCCGAGCGTGATGATGGCGGCGGGGTTGCTGGCGAAGAAGGCTGTAGAGAAAGGTCTCACACGCAAGCCGTGGGTCAAAAGCTCGCTGGCCCCCGGTTCGAAAGTCGTCACCGACTATTACAAGGCTGCCGGCCTGACGCAGTACCTCGATCAGCTCGGTTTTTCATTGGTCGGCTATGGCTGCACCACCTGCATCGGCAACTCCGGGCCCCTGCCGGAGCCGATCGAGAAAGCTATTCAGAAGGCCGATCTGACCGTCGCATCAGTCCTGTCCGGCAACCGCAACTTCGAAGGTCGCGTACACCCGCTGGTGAAGACCAACTGGCTGGCTTCTCCACCGCTGGTTGTCGCCTACGCATTGGCCGGCAGCGTGCGCACCGATATCAGCAGCGAACCGCTTGGCGAGGATCAACAGGGCAATCCGGTGTATCTGCGCGATATCTGGCCGAGCAGCCGGGAAATCGCCGAGGCGGTGAATCAGGTCAATACGGCGATGTTTCACAAGGAATACGCCGAAGTATTTGCCGGTGATGAGCAATGGCAGGCCATCGAGGTGCCGCAAGCGGCGACTTACGTGTGGCAGGACGATTCGACCTACATTCAGCATCCACCTTTCTTCGACGACATTTCCGGCCCTCTGCCGGAAGTGAAAGACGTCAAAGGTGCGCGGGTATTGGCTTTGCTCGGTGATTCGGTAACCACAGACCACATCTCCCCCGCCGGCAATATCAAGGTCGACAGCCCCGCTGGGCGCTATCTGCAGGAGAAAGGTGTCGAGCCGCGCGACTTCAACTCCTACGGTTCACGTCGTGGTAACCATGAAGTGATGATGCGCGGCACGTTTGCCAACATCCGTATTCGCAACGAGATGCTGGGTGGCGAGGAAGGTGGCAACACGATTTACATCCCCACCGGGGAAAAAATGGCCATCTACGATGCAGCCATGAAATACCAGGCGTCGGGCACGCCATTAGTAGTGGTTGCCGGTCAGGAGTATGGCACCGGGTCGAGCCGTGACTGGGCGGCGAAAGGCACCAATCTGCTGGGTGTCAAAGCCGTGATTGCGGAGAGCTTCGAACGTATTCACCGCTCCAATCTGGTCGGGATGGGCGTGCTGCCGTTGCAGTTCAAGCTTGATCAGAATCGCAAGAGTCTCAATCTGACCGGCAAAGAGACGTTCGAGATTTTGGGATTAACCGGCGTCGAGCTGACGCCGCGAATGAACCTGCCGTTGATCATTACTCGCGAGGATGGGCGTCAGGAGAAGATCGAAGTCCTGTGCCGCATTGATACGCTGAATGAGGTTGAGTACTTCAAATCGGGGGGGATCCTGCATTATGTGTTGCGGCAGTTGATTGCTTCGTGACGGGATGACATTCGCGCAGGCTGTGATCTTTTTGACTTGGCTTTTAAAAGCAGGATCAAAAGATCGCAGCCTTCGGCGGCTCCTACATTCAGACGAAAAAAAACCCGCCGAAGCGGGTTTTTCCCAAGACCATTATCGACTCCCTGTCGGCAGCGATCCTTGCGATGGTCGATCGTCCATGATCCTGAAACACTCCCTGTGTCTCAGTTGATGTGTGTAGATTACCCAGTGGATCCAATCAGCAATAGTCGTAAAAGCTACCAATGCGTGTAAGACATTCGCCATACAGACACTTCCGAAAACCCTTAGGCCCGTCAGGCACCGCCGCTTTCACGAGCCCTGGCGCTCTCGGCGAGAAACTGTTCAAGCCTGCTCAACTGCTCCTCCCAGCCGCGACTGTCCATGTAATACGCCTCTTTCTGACGGATATCAGGGATGTGCGCGAAGCCGGATTCCGAGACCTTCAGTAGAGTGCCGTCTTCGAAGTCCTGCAATTCGAATTTGACCAGTGTGGTCGGCTCCTGTGAGTAGTCGATTTTCGGGTTGACCGCATACGGGTGCCAACGGAAAGAAAATAACTGCTGCGGCTCGACCCGCTCGATCAGCACATTCCACAAAACGTGTTCATAACCGGGGTACGTGACCTGACCTTGCGTCCATTCGCCGGCGATGAATCGCCTCCCCTCGAGCGCCACGCCGAACCACTGGCCAAACGCTTCGGCATCGACCAGTGCACGCCAGACGTGGGAACGCGACGCCTTGAGCGTGATCTTGCGTTCGAAACTGTTAGGTACTGGTTTCATACGTCACCTCCTGTTCTGAACACTAGGCTTGTATGACCACATGTCCAATACGAAGTTGTATCCAGGCGCTGCAAACATCGATTCGAGCGGACACATCCTGCGGTAGTTTGCGCTCTGTGATCGGCGCCGCTTGACCTGTTATCTTTCCAGCGAATCCGCAGTAACAAGGACGAATCATGCAGCCCTCTCTCGCCGATCGGTATCGCGGCGCCCTCCTCGGCCTGGCTTGCGGCGATGCGGTCGGCACAACAGTTGAGTTCCAACCGCGAGGATCATTCCAGCCGCTGAGCGACATGGTCGGCGGTGGTCCGTTCCAGCTCAAGCCAGGGCAATGGACCGATGACACTTCAATGGCACTCTGTCTGGCCGAGAGCCTGCTGAGCAGAAACGGTTTCGACGCGGCTGATCAGATGGGCCGCTATCTCAATTGGTGGAAATGGGGATACCTGAGCTCCACCGGTGAATGTTTCGACATCGGCATGACCGTCAGCCGAGCGCTGGAACAGTATCAGCGAACCGGGGAGCCTTTCGCAGGGTCGACTGATCCGTTGACAGCTGGTAACGGGTCACTGATGCGGTTGGCGCCCGTTGTGCTGTTCTATTTTCCCGACCTTCGAAAGATCCAGACCTTTGCTGCCGACAGTTCCCGCACAACCCATGCGGCGCCGGAGGCAATTGAGTGCTGTCTATTGCTGGCTGATCTGATCGCAAGAGCGCTTGAGGGTGCGGCGAAAACACAGCTTCGCCGGTCGCAGCTGCTCCAGCTTTCCCAGCCCAAGGTGGTTGCGCTTGCGCGAGGTGACTACCTGGGCAAAGCGGAAAACGAAATCAAAGGCAGCGGTTATTGCCTGCAATCGCTGGAAGCCGCTTTATGGTGCTTTCACCAGACGCAGACGTACGCCGACGCGGTGTTGAAAGCGGCCAATCTCGGTGATGATGCGGATACAACTGCTGCTATTGTGGGTCAGTTGGCAGGTGCTTACTACGGAGCTCGGGCAATTCCCGAGCACTGGCTGGAGCGGCTGCATGAAGGCGAGGAAATCACCGCCACTGCGGATCGCTTGCTTGAGGCCTCCCGGCTACGTACATAATTATCGATTCACTTTTCCACTGGATACAGCGAGAACCTTATGTCAGCGCGTCTGCTTCTGGCCTCTGCGCCCTTTTTGTTTTCCCCTTTCGCCCATGCCGCCGTCGATTGCGCCAACGCCAACGATCAGGCGACGATGAATCAGTGCGCGGGGCAAGCATTCAAAGCGGCAGACAAGGAGTTGAATACGCTCTATCAGCAGATCACCGCGCGCCTTAAAGACAACCCGGACGGAAAGAAGCTGCTGGTCAACGCGCAGCGGGCGTGGGTCAGCTTTCGGGATGCCGAGTGCAAGTTTTCGGCATCCGGGGTGGACGGCGGGAGCGTTTATCCATTGATTTACAGCGATTGCCTGACGGACATGACCAAAACGCGCATCGAGTCGCTCAAGCAATATTTGAAATGTGAGGAAGGTGATATGAGTTGCCCGGTACCCGGCTCGTAGTCACAGGCTCCGCTTGCGGGAGCCTGTGCTGTGAAACCGTTACACTCAGACGTGAGGATCCCCCGGCGCTTTGCTCGGCGCCGCGTATTGCGGCTTGAGGTGGCCATCCTGATCGAGTAACCAGGCGTCCATGATCTGCCGCACGACTGGACCGGCAACACGACCACCCGCCTCGCCGTTTTCGATCATTACCGAGATGGCGATCTTCGGATGTTCGGCCGGTGCGAATCCTACAAACAGTGCGTTGTCACGGTGGCGCTCCAGGGTTTTCTCGCGGTTGTAGCGCTCCCCCTGCTTGATCGCCACCACTTGCGCCGTGCCACTCTTGCCGGCGATGCGGTATTGCGCACCCGCAGCGGCCGCACGGGCAATGCCTCGAGCATCGTGCATGACCATCTGCATGCCGTGGTTGACCTGCTCCCAATCGCGCGGATCCTTGAGCAGGATGTTCGGCATCGGGTGCTCGTCAACCGGCGCTACGCCGTCGACCGATTTGGCCAGGTGCGGCCGATTCCATATCCCTTTGTTGGCGATAAGTGCCGTAGCTTGGGCCAATTGCAGGGGTGTGACCTGCATGTAGCCCTGGCCGATGCCCAAAATAACGGTTTCACCGGGATACCAGGCCTGCCGCCGCGTCGCGCGCTTCCAAGCCTGCGATGGCATCAGACCGGGGGATTCTTCAAACATGTCCAGCGAGACTTTTTCACCGAGGCCGAACATCGCCATGTAATCGTGCAGACGATCGATGCCAAGCTTGTGCGCCAGGTCGTAGAAGTAAGTGTCGTTGGAGCGCATGATCGCCGCGTCCATATCCACCCAGCCGTCACCGCTGTGGTTCCAGTTGCGGTATTTGTGGTCGAAATCCGGTAGTTGGTAGTAGCCGGGGTCGAAGACCCGGGTTTGTGGGGTCACCACGCCAGCGTCCAGGCCTGCAATTGCGACTTCCGGTTTGATCGTCGAACCTGGGGCGTACAGGCCGCGCAATACACGGTTGAACAGCGGCCGGTCGATGGAATCGCGCAGCGCCGAGTATTCCTTTGAGCTGATCCCCGTGACGAACAGATTCGGATCGAAGCTGGGGTTGCTGACCATGGCCAGCACTTCTCCGGTGGATGGATCAAGAGCAACCACGGATCCACGGCGATCGCCCAACGCGGCTTCGGCGGCTTCCTGCAATTTCACGTCGAGGCTCAGAACTATGTTTTTGCCAGGCACCGGATCGGTGTGCTTGAGTACCCGCAGCACTCGGCCTTGAGCGTTGGTTTCGACTTCTTCGTAACCGACATGGCCATGCAGCTGCGCTTCATAGAAGCGCTCGATACCGGTCTTACCGATGGATTGCGTGCCGCGGTACTCCACGGAGTCGAGGGTTTTCGATTCTTTTTCATTGATCCGGCCGACATAACCGATCGAATGAGCGAAATGTGCACCTAGGGGATAGTGCCGGACAAACTGCGGTTCGACATCAAGGCCTGGCAAACGGAACTCGTTAACCGCCAACACGGCGATTTGCTCCTCCGTCAGCTCATAAAACAGGGTGACCGGTGTGAACGGATGCCGGGATTGCTTCATCGCCTTATCGAATATCGTGCGGTCTTCAGCAGGCAAGTGCAGCAAGTTGATGACTTCGTCCAATTCTTGATTGACGTCGGTGGCACGCTCACGGGTGATGGTCAGGTTGTAGCTGGGGCGATTGTCGGCGAGCAACACACCGTTGCGGTCGTAGATCAATCCACGCGTTGGCGGTATCGGGAGGACATGGACGCGATTGTTTTCGGAGATGGTCGAGTGGTAGTCGAATTCCACGACCTGAAGGATGTACAGGCGCACCACCAGAGCACAGCTGATGGCGAAGACGAACAGAGCACAGGCAATCAATCGTTTATTGACCAGCCGCGTCTCTTTTTCATGGTCCTTGATCGGGATTGGTTCAGGCATTTCTACAGCAACTCTTTGACATAAAATGAGTGCCGATCCGTGGGCAGGACATCAGTCCGTTAAAAAAACGAGCTGCACCATACCAAAACTGGCCGTGCACTTCAGGATGAATTTCCCTGATGGCACCCTGGAAACTTTCTCGCAGGCAAAACAAAACCCCAACTGCTTTCGCAATTGGGGTTTCGGAATTTAATCTTGACGATGACCTACTCTCACATGGGGAAACCCCACACTACCATCGGCGATGCATCGTTTCACTGCTGAGTTCGGGATGGGATCAGGTGGTTCCAACGCTCTATGGTCGTCAAGAAATTCGGGTACTGACTCGTGACCAGATGGTCTCGCTTCAGCAAATTGGGTATGTGACAGCTTTCGGTGTTTGTGCGCTTCGAACTTTCGGTTCGTTTCGTCTTCACACACCGCAATCTGGTCTCTTTCGAGTTCGCAAATTGCTTGGGTGTTATATGGTCAAGCCTCACGGGCAATTAGTATTGGTTAGCTCAACGCCTCACAGCGCTTACACACCCAACCTATCAACGTCGTAGTCTTCGACGGCCCTTCAGGGAACTCAAGGTTCCAGTGAGATCTCATCTTGAGGCAAGTTTCCCGCTTAGATGCTTTCAGCGGTTATCTTTCCCGAACATAGCTACCCGGCAATGCCACTGGCGTGACAACCGGAACACCAGAGGTTCGTCCACTCCGGTCCTCTCGTACTAGGAGCAGCCCCTCTCAAATCTCAAACGTCCACGGCAGATAGGGACCGAACTGTCTCACGACGTTCTAAACCCAGCTCGCGTACCACTTTAAATGGCGAACAGCCATACCCTTGGGACCGGCTTCAGCCCCAGGATGTGATGAGCCGACATCGAGGTGCCAAACACCGCCGTCGATATGAACTCTTGGGCGGTATCAGCCTGTTATCCCCGGAGTACCTTTTATCCGTTGAGCGATGGCCCTTCCATACAGAACCACCGGATCACTAAGACCTACTTTCGTACCTGCTCGACGTGTCTGTCTCGCAGTCAAGCGCGCTTTTGCCTTTATACTCTACGACCGATTTCCGACCGGTCTGAGCGCACCTTCGTACTCCTCCGTTACTCTTTAGGAGGAGACCGCCCCAGTCAAACTACCCACCATACACTGTCCTCGATCCGGATAACGGACCTGAGTTAGAACCTCAAAGTTGCCAGGGTGGTATTTCAAGGATGGCTCCACGCGAACTGGCGTCCACGCTTCAAAGCCTCCCACCTATCCTACACAAGCAAATTCAAAGTCCAGTGCAAAGCTATAGTAAAGGTTCACGGGGTCTTTCCGTCTAGCCGCGGATACACTGCATCTTCACAGCGATTTCAATTTCACTGAGTCTCGGGTGGAGACAGCGCCGCCATCGTTACGCCATTCGTGCAGGTCGGAACTTACCCGACAAGGAATTTCGCTACCTTAGGACCGTTATAGTTACGGCCGCCGTTTACCGGGGCTTCGATCAAGAGCTTCGCGTTAGCTAACCCCATCAATTAACCTTCCGGCACCGGGCAGGCGTCACACCCTATACGTCCACTTTCGTGTTTGCAGAGTGCTGTGTTTTTAATAAACAGTCGCAGCGGCCTGGTATCTTCGACCGGCATGAGCTTACGGAGCAAGTCCTTCACCCTCACCGGCGCACCTTCTCCCGAAGTTACGGTGCCATTTTGCCTAGTTCCTTCACCCGAGTTCTCTCAAGCGCCTTGGTATTCTCTACCCAACCACCTGTGTCGGTTTGGGGTACGGTTCCTGGTTACCTGAAGCTTAGAAGCTTTTCTTGGAAGCATGGCATCAACCACTTCGTCACCCAAAGGGTAACTCGTCATCAGCTCTCGGCCTTAAGATCCCGGATTTACCTAAGATCTCAGCCTACCACCTTAAACTTGGACAACCAACGCCAAGCTGGCCTAGCCTTCTCCGTCCCTCCATCGCAATAACCAGAAGTACAGGAATATTAACCTGTTTTCCATCGACTACGCTTTTCAGCCTCGCCTTAGGGACCGACTAACCCTGCGTCGATTAACGTTGCGCAGGAAACCTTGGTCTTTCGGCGTGGGTGTTTTTCACACCCATTGTCGTTACTCATGTCAGCATTCGCACTTCTGATACCTCCAGCAAGCTTCTCAACTCACCTTCACAGGCTTACAGAACGCTCCTCTACCGCATCACCCGAAGGTGATACCCGTAGCTTCGGTGTATGGTTTGAGCCCCGTTACATCTTCCGCGCAGGCCGACTCGACTAGTGAGCTATTACGCTTTCTTTAAAGGGTGGCTGCTTCTAAGCCAACCTCCTAGCTGTCTAAGCCTTCCCACATCGTTTCCCACTTAACCATAACTTTGGGACCTTAGCTGACGGTCTGGGTTGTTTCCCTTTTCACGACGGACGTTAGCACCCGCCGTGTGTCTCCCATGCTCGGCACTTGTAGGTATTCGGAGTTTGCATCGGTTTGGTAAGTCGGGATGACCCCCTAGCCGAAACAGTGCTCTACCCCCTACAGTGATACATGAGGCGCTACCTAAATAGCTTTCGAGGAGAACCAGCTATCTCCGAGCTTGATTAGCCTTTCACTCCGATCCACAGGTCATCCGCTAACTTTTCAACGGTAGTCGGTTCGGTCCTCCAGTCAGTGTTACCTAACCTTCAACCTGCCCATGGATAGATCGCCCGGTTTCGGGTCTATTCCCAGCGACTAGACGCCCTATTAAGACTCGCTTTCGCTA
>NZ_CP162797.1:2455000-3395000 GCF_054668915.1 Pseudomonas sp. H3_E04
GCACCGCCCTGGCCACCAAGGCGCTCAAGGCTTTCACTCAACTCTCGCTCGACGATGGCAGCGAACAGCGCATCCTTTGATGAAAAGTGGCTGTAGAACGCCGCGCCACTCAAACCGATGGCTTTCATCAGGCCATCCACGCCCACCGTGGAAAACCCCGATTTTTTCGCCGAAAGCGCGCTGCTTTGCAGCAACCGTTCGCGGGTTTCCGATTTATGTCCGGCCGAATAACGCATGCCCTCTCCTGAAATAGCTCGCCTTGACGCTGCGCAAATCCTAGCATAACGTTCGTTAACTAAACGATCGTTAACCAAAAAGGGTTCACCCATGAATAACAAGAAGGTCGTGTTGGTTGTCGGGGCCGGCGATGCCACGGGCGGAGCGATTGCCAAGCGTTTCGCCAGTGAAGGTTTCATCGCCTGCGTGACCCGGCGCAGCGCCGACAAATTGCAGCCACTGGTTGATGCAATCATCGCTGAGGGCGGTGAGGCTCATGGTTTTGCCTGCGATGCGCGTAAGGAAGAAGACGTCATAGCGCTGATTGAAGACATCGAAACCCGAGTCGGCCCGATTGAGGCCTTTGTCTTCAACATCGGCGCCAACGTGCCCTGCAGCATTCTCGAAGAAACCGCACGCAAATATTTCAAGATCTGGGAGATGGCCTGCTTCTCCGGCTTTCTCAATGCCCGTGAAGTGGCCAAGCGCATGGTGACTCGGCAGCGCGGCACAATTCTGTTCACCGGAGCCACGGCCGGGTTGCGCGGAGCTTCTGGATTTGCCGCTTTCGCTGGAGCCAAGCATGGCATCCGCGCACTGGCACAAAGCATGGCGAGAGAGTTGGGGCCGATGAACATTCATGTCGCCCACGTCGTGGTTGATGGTGCGATCGACACCGATTTCATCCGTAACAGCTTTCCCGAGAAATACGCGACCAAGGATCAGGACGGCATTCTCAATCCAGAGCACATCGCCGAAAACTACTGGTATCTGCACAGTCAGCCACGGGATGCCTGGACGTTCGAGCTGGACCTGCGCCCATGGAACGAACGCTGGTAAGCCCTCCCCTCCATTACAACAATAAGAGAGCAACTTGATCATGACGAAAACCGTGGAATTCTATTTCGACCTTGGCAGCCCCGCTACCTATCTGGCATACACCCAACTGCCGAAGATTTGCGCCAATGCCCAAAGCGAACTGACCTACATTCCAATGCTCTTGGGAGGGGTGTTCAAAGCCACAGGCAACGCTTCGCCGGCAATGATTCCGGCCAAGGGTCGCTACATGTTTAAGGACCTCGATCGCTTCGCCAAACGCTACGGCGTCCAGCTGAGATTCAATCCGCACTTTCCAATCAACACGCTGATATTGATGCGTGCCGTCACTGGCATGCAGATGCACCAGCCGCAGCGTTTCGCGGAGTTCGTCGATTGCCTGTTCAAGGCTCTTTGGGTAGAAGGCCGTAACCTCAACGATCCGCAAACCGTAGCCGCCGTGCTCACTGAAAACGGCTTCGATCCCCAAGAGACAATGGCGCTGACCAACGATGAATCAGTCAAAGCCGCACTCAAGGAAAACACCGAAGCCGCCATCAAGCGCGGCGTTTTCGGTGCCCCCAGCATGTTCATCGGCGATCAGTTGTTCTTCGGTCAGGATCGACTCGACTTCGTAGAAGAGGCGTTGCGCCAGGATTGAAGCCGAGCCCCAAGGCACCGCGAGCGGCGCCTTGGGTAAATCGATCAAATGGCCACAGCGCGCTCGTTCAGCCAGCTCAGCGCCGCACCATCCAGCAATGGGCTCAGACGCTCACGCACCTCGCGATGGTAGTCGTTCAGCCACTGCTTTTCTTCATGGGTCAGCAGGTCGGCAATCAGGCAGCGAGTATCGATCGGGCACAGCGTCAGGGTTTCGAACTTGAGGAAGTCGCCGAATTCGCTGCTGCCGGCCTCGCGGTTCATCGCCAGGTTCTCGATGCGCACGCCCCAGCGGCCTGGGCGATAAGTGCCGGGTTCGATCGAAGTGATCATCCCCGGTTGCATCGCTGTTTGCGGTGCCGGTGCCGCTTGATAAGCGATCACTTGCGGACCTTCGTGAACGTTGAGGAAATAGCCCACGCCGTGACCGGTGCCGTGACCGTAGTCGACGTTGTCAGCCCAGATCGGCGCACGGGCGATCGCGTCGAGCAGCGGGGAAAGAATGCCTTTCGGGAATCGTGCCCTCGACAAGGCAATCACGCCTTTCAACACGCGCGTGCAATCCTGCTTTTGCTCTTGCGTCGGCGTCCCCACCGGGACCATGCGGGTGATGTCTGTGGTCCCGCCGAGGTACTGGCCGCCGGAGTCGATGAGCAACAGACCATCACCCTCGATCACCGCATGCTCTTCCTCGGTAGCGTGATAGTGCGGCATCGCGCCATTGGCGTTGAACGCGGCAATGGTGTTGAAGCTCAGCGAAACGTAATCGGGACGACGTTCCCGGGCAGCGGTAAGTTTCTCGTCGATGGTCAGTTCGGTGATGCGCTCGCGCCCCCACGCCGATTCCAGCCAGGCAAAGAATTCGCACAATGCCGCGCCATCCTGCTCCATCGCTTTGCGGATGTGCTGAGCGTCGGCTTCGCTTTTCTGCGATTTGGCCAACGTAGTCGGGTTGAGACCCTCGACCAGTTTCACGCCACTGTCCAGGTGATCCAGCAAACCTGTGGTCACGCGCGCCGGATCGACCAGCAGGCTCGCGCCACTCGGCACAGACCGCAACGCATCGGCCACTTCGCTGTAATCACGCAGCGTTACGCCATCCTGTTCAAGCACAGCGCGCAGATCGGCATCGACCTTGCTCAGCGCCACAAACAGCGTGGCCTGTTGCTGATTGATCAAAGCGAACGAAACAAACACCGGATTGAACGAGACATCACCGCCACGCAGGTTGAACAGCCAGGCGATGTCATCCAGGGTGGCGATGAAGTGCCAGTCGGCACCGCGCTCTTGCAAGGTTTCGCGCAATTTCGCGAGTTTCTCGCCACGGCTGACGGTCGCTTGCGGCGGCAGATGCGGATAGATCGGCGCGTTCGGCAGGCTTGGACGATCACGCCAGACTTCCTGCAACAGGTCGATATCGGTGCGCAGGCGAGCGCCGCGTGCTTCGAGTTTGCTACCCAGTGTGCGCGCCGACGCCACTGCCATCACCGCACCATCGACCGCAACGACGCCGCCTTCAGGTGTTTGCTCGGCGAGCCAGTCCAGCGGGCTCGGTTGCCCCGGTTGCAGCTTGACCAGTTCGATGCCGCTGCCGTTGAGCTCTTTCGTCGCCTGTTCCCAGTAACGACTGTCGGCCCATACACCGGCGAAATCAGCGGTGACGATCAGCGTACCGACCGAGCCATGGAAACCCGACAACCATTGCCGGCCCTGCCAGTAACCTGGCAGGTATTCCGAAAGATGCGGGTCGGCGGACGGCACCAGCAGCGCATGGATGCCTTCGCGGCGCATCAGTTCACGGGTATGCGCCAGGCGCTGAGGTACCGATCCTTCGGTCAAGGTGTGGGAACTCATCATGTCTCCTGCTAATCGCGTCATCGTTATTGTTCGTAGCCTTGGCGGCCATGGAAAGCGTCGGCTGTTTAAAGCCCTGTCACCCAGAATGCCGGGGCACTGGCGCAGGCGGTTGTGATCAGGTCAACGGCCTTGTCGACATCCTCGACGGTGGTAAATCGCCCGAGGCTCAAGCGAATGGTGCGCCCCGCCAGCCGCGCATCGTGCCCGAGCGCGAGCAGCACGTGGGACGGCGCATTACTTGCGGAATTACACGCCGACGTCGCGGAAAACGCGATCGAATGGCTCAACGCAGCGCTGTTGAACTCGCCCTCGCTGAACGTCAGGCTCAGGGTGTGCGGAATACGTTGCGAGGCACAGCCATTGAGGCGCACGCCGGGCAACTTCAAAAGCTGTTCGAGCAAGCGTTCGCGCAAAGCGATGATGGACTTTTTCTCTTCAGCGAATGCGTCGGCGGCCAACGCGAATGCAGCGCCCATCCCGGCAATCTGGTGAGTCGCCAGGGTCCCGGAGCGCAAGCCACCTTCGTGACCGCCACCATGGATTTGCGCCTGCAAGCGTTGCTGCGCCTGCGGGCCGACGTACAAGGCGCCGATGCCCTTGGGGCCGTAGACTTTGTGTGCGGAAAACGACATCAGATCCACCGGCCAGCGGCTCAGATCGATCGCGACCTTGCCAGCGCCCTGCGCGGCGTCGACATGAAACAGGGCCTGCCGACTGCGCACCACCTCGCCAATCGCCTCGACATCGTTGACCGTGCCCAATTCGTTGTTGACCAGCATCAGCGACACCAGAAAGGTGTCATCACGCATCGCTTCGCTGACCGCTTGCGGCGTGATCAAGCCTTGGGCGTCCGGCACCAGATAGGTCACGGCAATGCCCGAATCCTGCAATTGCCGCGCGGTGTCGAGAATGGCCTTGTGTTCGATCTGACTGGTAATGATGTGCCCGCCGCGAACGCCACGGGCCTGAGCGACGCCTTTGAGGGCGAGGTTGTTGGATTCAGTGGCACCGGAGGTCCAGACAATCTGCTCAGGCTGCGCGCCGACCAGATCGGCAACTTGCCGGCGCGCCTGCTCGACCGTTTGCCGGGCCTGCTGGCCGAAGGCGTGGGAGCTGGACGCCGGGTTGCCGAAGTTACCGTGAAAACCCAGACATTCGATCATCACCTGGATGACCCGCTCGTCCACCGGGGTGGTGGCGGCGTAATCGAAATACAACGGACGTGTGTTCATAAAGGACTCGCAGAGCGTGTTCCGGGATCAGGAGGCTCGTGTCTGCAAACGACGATGCACAGCCTCGTGAGCTGTGCATGGGTTCGAGAGCGTCATCAATACCTGATCGGATGCCGTTAAAGAAGTAGGGCTTCATTAAAAGTGCGTAGGAACGCTCCTGAAACCGAGCTTAACAGGCATCGGGCCGGCGATTGAAGCAATGCGTCAATGAAAGCTTTCGAGAAGTAACGGATACAACGAGATCACCAACAGCGCGGCCATGCCCCAATTGAACACGCGCAACCAGCGCGGATCCTTGAGCACATTGCGCAACAGCGTGCCGCACGCCGCCCACAGGCCGACGCTGGGCAGGTTGATGATGGCGAACACCGCCGCGATGATCACGACGTTATAGAAATAACCCTGCATGGGCGTGTACGTGCTGATGGCACCGATGGCCATGATCCACGCCTTGGGATTGACCCACTGGAACGCTGCAGCGCCCAGATAGCTGATCGGTTTCGCCTCGCCGACGGCACTGTCACCGACCGGGCCGGAGTGGGCGATCTTCCACGCCAGATACAGCAAATACGCCGCGCCGACATAGCGCAGCACTGTGTAGAGAATCGGATAGGCCTGAAACACCGCGCCAAGGCCGAAGCCCACCGCTACCACCAACAGAAAGAAGCCGCAGCTGATGCCGAGCATGTGGGGAATGGTGCGGTTGAAACCGAAGTTCACTCCGGACGCCAACAACATGGTGTTGTTCGGCCCCGGTGTGATCGAGGTAACAAGGGCAAACAGGGCAAAGCCCAACAGCAGATCAAGCGAGAGGTTCATCAAAGCAGTCCATCCAGGGTCATTCAGCTGTTGACCCTATCCCACACGGCCCGGCAAACCCACGGACAGTTAGGGAAACTTCAAGCAGTACAGTTTGCTTTCAGCTTGGACGACCGTGCAGCTGTATGGCACGTTCGGCGCTCATCTCACCCTGTTGATCGAAGCCGAAGGTCTTCTGCGGCTGGCCGAGCAATTGGGCTTTTTTCGCGTGGTATTCGTCGAACGACAAACCGCTGCGGTTCAGCGCTTCCAGTGCCAGTTCGCGGGATTCTTCAGCGGTGTAAGGGCGCAGCTCGGGCGAAACATGGCCGGCACAACCGGCGAGTACGGAAACAGCGAGCATCAGCGAAACAGTCAGTAAACGGTTCATGGGAGCGTCCTGGCGAGCAATGTGGGGTCGATGGAGAAAGGCTACGCCCGGGCACGCTCGCGCAGAAATCAACGCTCTCAATAGTGGCTATCAGGTTTGCGCTAATACTGGCTGACCGGCAGACGGCAATGCAGCGCATCGTCGTGGCTGCGGGCAATGCTGCTGTGCACCTGGAATGAATTGAAGGTCACGGTTTTCGCCCGATGCGTACGGATCAACTGCCAGAAATCCTCTTCGCCGCGTTCGAAACTGCGAAATGCCGCCTCGCCCGCTTCGCGACTTTGCCACTGCCAAAAGCTCAACACTCGGCGGCCGTCGTCGCTGGCTTGCACGCTGGCGCTGAGAAATCCGTCGTAACGCTGAGCCAGACCCTCGGTCTGCGTCGCCAGGGCCAAGACCAGCGCCGCTTGCTGACGGGGTTCGATTTCGAATTCGATCAATTGGGTAAAGCTGCGATTGCTCATGGAAAGCCCCACTCATCTTGAAGCGAGCCTTGCGACCCGAAGAGCTGCAGGGTAAAACCTCTAGTTAAGTCAAGGTCAAGAGCATTTTCAGCATGATCAGCAAAGAGCAGGTACACAAGCCTCTCACCGTCGGCGAAGTTGCTGCGCGCAGTGGCGTCGCGGTCACCGCGCTGCATTTTTATGAAGCCAAAGGTTTGATCAAGAGTGAACGCAATGCCGGCAATCAGCGCCGCTATCCGCGTGCAGTTCTGCGCCGGGTGGCGTTGATCAAAGTCGCGCAACGGTTGGGGATACCGCTGGCGGAGATCGGCGAAGCGCTGAAGATCCTGCCGCAGGATCGCGCGCCGTCGGCGGCGGACTGGAAAATGCTGTCTGAACAATGGCAGCGCGAGCTCGATGAACGAATCAGGCAATTGACGCTGATGCGCGATCAGCTCACCGGGTGCATCGGCTGCGGCTGTCTGTCCATGGAAGCGTGTCCATTACGCAATAAAGGCGACATGCTCGGTGACCGAGGGCCAGGCCCGCACTTTCGCGATGAATGATGATTGCTGCTCGTCGGCGGAAAATCTGCGCAGTAAGGACGGTTCTATAGTGATTGCTCCGGGTAAGCCGGTGTAACCACATCTGTTGAAAACAAAAACAGGGAGAACGTCATGAGCGTCAAACCCATTCCCGAGGGGTATCACAGCATTACCCCGTATCTCGGCATCCAACAGGCCGCCGAGGCCATCGAGTTCTATAAAAAAGCCTTCAACGCCAGCGAAGTCATGCGCCTGACCATGCCCGACGGCAATATCGGCCACGCCGAACTGCGCATCGGCGACAGCGCAATCATGCTGGGCACGCCTTGCGATCAAGGACCCTTGAGCAATCCGCAGCAAGCAGTGTCGATCGGCTTGCACCTGTATGTCACCGATGTCGACCAGTCCTTTCGACAAGCGCTGGATGCCGGGGCGCAAAGCGTCTCCGATGTCAAAGACCAGTTTTATGGTGATCGCAGCGGCACGCTGAGAGATCCGTTCGGCCATCTGTGGTTTCTCGCCACGCACAAAGAGGATCTGAGCGAAGAGCAGATTCGCCAGCGAGCGATGGAAATGTTCAGCCAAGGTTAAGGGGTTATTGCTTCGAACGATCAGCTAAAAAAGCGCTGACGATGTAATTGCGAAACATTTACTTTCATATCCGCTTTCGGGATTTTCTTCGCTCATCCGTCTTATAGGAATGCAGGCCGTTCGCGTAGGCAAAAGCCACGAACGGCCTCCCGGGGAGTTCCGTGCTGCGAAGCCCGTAGCCCGGCCCCTTCCACCGCAATCAAGACGCGCAATCATGTCGAAGAAATCCCGTTCCAAACTGTGGTTCCTGGTGCATAGCTGGCTGGCGTTGCCGATCTGGTTCTTTGTGTTGATCGTCTGTGTCACCGGCACGCTGGCGGTGGTCAGCCAGGAAATTGTCTGGCTGGCCAACCCGCAAATGCGCGCCAGTCAGCCGTCGGACGACGCGCCGCGACTGAGCTACGACCAGATCCTCGCTGCGATCAAACAAGCCGAGCCGCAAACCCTGGTGCAGAGCATCAATCGTCCGGACGAGTCGCACTTTGCCCTCGACGTCGAAGTCAGCTACCCCGACGGGCGCTCGCTGACGGTCTATGTCAATCCGTACACCGGCGTCATTCAGGGCACCGCACCGGCCTTCGATTTCAAGGCGTTCACCCGCGCCCTGCACGGCTGGTGGCTGGTGCCGTTCACCAATGGCTACAGCTGGGGCTGGTATCTGGTGTCACTGCTCGGCGTACCGATGCTGGTGTCGCTGATTACCGGGCTGGTGGTCTACAAGCGCTTCTGGAAAGGATTTCTGCGCCCGACCCTGCGTGTACGCCATGGCGCGCGGATCTTCTGGGGCGACTTCCATCGGCTGTGCGGCATCTGGTCGATCTGGTTCATCGCGGTGATTTCCATCACCGGCATCTGGTTCCTGATCAAGGCGATCCTGTTCGATAACCAGATTTCCATTTCCAGCGAACCGATCATCCCGGCGATGTCCCGCGAAAGTGTGCCGATCTCGGCCGCCGGCACCCCGCCGCCGCGTATCAGCCTGGACCGCGCCATCGAAATCGCCCAGCAGAAGATTCCGGGGCTGGAAGCCAGCTACGTCAACCTGCCGGGCAATGCCTACTCGCACATGAGCGTCAGCGGCCGTGGCTGGTATCCGCTGATGTACCAGACCGCGACCCTCAACCCTTACAACGGCGAAATGGCCTCTTCACGGCTGCTGTCCGACCGGTCCTCGCTGGAATTCGTCACCGAGTCCATGCGTCCGCTGCACACCGGCGACTTCGGTGGGATCTGGATCAAGTTGATCTGGTTCTTCTTCGGTCTGTTGCTGAGCATGATGATCCTCAGCGGCCTGCTGATCTGGACCAAGCGCACCGCCCTGGCCACGGCCAACGCGCTGAAACGCGAGGACAAGAAAAACCGCATCAAGGCACAACCGGCGCTGCGCCGTGAAACTTCGGAGGCCAGTCTGTGAACAAAGCCATCTCGGTCACACCGCCGTCGCGCCTGTCGCGTTTCTGGCACAAGTGGCGCTTCCACATCAACGTCCTGCTGCTGTTGATCCCACTGGGCTTCATGCCGAAATACTTTGCCGATGCCTCGCTGTTTCGCGGCGACAGCGGCCTGGGCCAACGTGAAATAGGCACCGTTCAGGTCGGCCCGTGGAGCCTGCGCCTGGCCGAACTGCGTGACGAGGCGCCGCACCTTAGCGGTCCGGCCGGCTATATGAAGGATTTCACTGCCGCCGTTTGTGATACCTGCGTCGAACAGGTCAAGGCCACTTACCTGCGCATCGGCAAACCGCGCAGCCTGCGCGCCGCCGGCACGATCTTCTTCGGTACGCCTTATCGCATGGGCACGCAAATGCCGATCCCGGCAAAAACCAAACCTGACGCCGAGCTGTGGATCACCATGGAAGGCTGGGACGGCAGCATGCACCAAGCCGCGATTCCCCTGAGCCAAGCCTCCCCCGCCACGGTTGCGTGGCTGAACAAACAAGGAGCCAAACCATGACTCGCTCACCCCTTCAGACCCGTTTGCTCGCCAGCGCCGCGCTGCTGCTGAGCGCCGGTTTCAGCGCCAGCGCCCTGGCGCACAACCCGATGTGCGAATGCAAAGCCATCGATGCCGAACAGATCAAATGCACCGGCGGTTTCTCCGACGGCAGCGGCGCGCCGGGGGTGACGCTCGACGTGATCGGCTACGACGAAACCATTCTGGTGCCGGGCAAATTGGGTGATGACTCGACGCTGACGTTCAAGAAACCCGGCAGCGAGTTCTATGTGCTGTTCGATGCCGGCCCCGGCCACGTTGTGGAAATCGACCAGGCGGATATCGAAGCCCCATGAGTACCCCGACAACTCAAGTGGTACGCCCGGCCGGCGCCGGCCATGAAACCCTCAACGTGCTGCTGTTGTGCCTGCTGATCCTCGCGGTCGCCGGCTCGGTGGTGGCGTGGCGCGGAGTTTCCCATGAACCGGAGCCCGTCGCCAGCAACCAGTACGACGCCCGCCGCGATCTCAGCGCCGCCGAGCAAGGCATCTATGCCGACCTGCGGGTGACCCTCGACGAAATCCGCTTGCTGCGCGAAGAGCAACACGCCCTGCCGACGCCACAGATGCTGGCCGACGAAGGTTTCGCGCCGTTCGCGCAGGATGCCAGTTCGGTCAGCCGTGGCGGTCATGCGTGGCAAATGCTCGCCGATCGTGCCTATTTCGGTCGGAGTGCGACGCCTGATGTCGCCGGTTCGTTTCTGATGCGCGTCGGCACTGACGCCAACGCCGCACCGGACATCTGGCTGAACCGCAGCGCCGATCCCGCACCTGCTGAGGATCTGTCTGACGCCGCGCTGTCCGCCGCTGGCTGGAAACAGATCGTCGCGCAATTCGATGCCGGGGTCACCCGCGAACATCGCCATTGATTCCTCGCCTTTATCCGAGAGAAGACTGCTTGCCCATGTCCATTTCATCTCCTCGCCGTCCCTTGTTACGCCTGTTTCTGTTTGGCCTGTGCGCCTGCCTGCTGAGCCCACTGGCCAGCGCCGAGCAAGGCAAACGCCTGCGTATCGGCATCACTCTGCATCCGTATTACAGCTACGTCGCCAACATCGTCGGCGACAAGGCCGAAGTAGTGCCGCTGATTCCCGCCGGCTTCAACCCGCACGCCTACGAGCCTCGAGCTGAAGACATCAAGCGCATCAGCGGGCTGGACGTGATCGTGCTCAATGGCGTCGGCCATGACGACTTCGCCGACCGGATGATCGCCGCCAGTGAAACACCCAACGTAAAAACCATCGAAGCCAACGAGAACGTGCCGCTGCTGGCGGCCACCGGTGTCGCTGCGCGCGGCGCCGGCAAAGTGGTCAATCCGCACACGTTCCTGTCGATCAGCGCCTCCATCGCCCAGGTCAACAACATCGCCCGCGAGCTGGGCAAGATCGACCCGGACAACGCCAAGACTTACACCCAGAACGCGCGCGCCTATGGCAAACGCCTACGGCAGATGCGCGCCGACGCGTTGGCCAAACTGACCCAGGCACCGAACGCCGAACTGCGCGTGGCCACGGTGCACGCGGCTTACGACTATCTGTTGCGTGAATTCGGTCTGGAAGTGACGGCCGTGGTCGAACCGGCCCACGGCATCGAGCCGAGCCCAAGTCAGCTGAAAAAAACCATCGACCAGTTGCGTGAACTCGACGTCAAAGTGATCTTCTCGGAGATGGATTTCCCATCCAGCTACGTCGACACCATCCAGCGCGAATCCGGGGTGAAGCTGTACCCGCTGTCGCACATTTCCTACGGCGAATACACCGCCGACAAGTACGAAAAGGAAATGACCGGCAACCTCAATACCGTGGTTCGGGCGATTCAGGAGTCGGGGGCATGACGTCGAAAGAAACCCTGATCCCTGACAGCACCAATAACCCGGTGGGAGCGAGCCTGCTCGCGAAGACGCCGGCTCAGGCAACATCTTCGCTGAATGACACACCGCATTCGCGAGCAGGCTCGCTCCCACAGGGGATAACCGGGCCATCGCTGGAGTTTACGGAAGTGAGCCTGACGCTGGGGCGCACGACGATTCTCGACAAGGTCAGCTTTCAGGTGCAGCCCGGTAGCGTGCATGCACTGGTCGGCCCCAACGGTGGTGGCAAGAGTTCACTGATCAAAACCCTGCTCGGGCAAATGCCGCATCAGGGCCAGCTCAGTCTGCACTGGCCCGGCGAGCCAGGCACCATTGGATACGTCCCGCAGGCGCTGGAGTTCGATCGCGGCTTGCCGATGACCGTCGACGATTTCATGGCAGCGATGTGTCAGCGCCGCCCGGCCTTCCTCGGTTTGAGCAAACACTACGCCGGCGCCATCGGCGAGGCGCTGGAGCGCGTCGGCATGCAGGACAAGCGCAAGCGGCGCATGGGCGCGCTGTCCGGCGGCGAGCGGCAGCGGGTGCTGCTCGCGCAAGGTTTGATTCCGGCGCCGCAGCTGCTGGTGCTCGACGAGCCGATGTCGGCCCTCGATGAGGCCGGGATTCAGGTGTTCGAACGTCTGCTGACTGACTGGCGCGCGGCGGGTATCACCGTGCTGTGGATCGAGCATGATCTGGAAGCGGTGGGTCGGCTGGCCGATCGGGTTACCGGTCTCAACCGCCGCGTGCTGTTCGATGCCACACCGCAACAGGCACTGACTCCGGAGCGTCTGCTGACGCTGTTTTCTACCCATCCACGGAGCGCGGTCTGATGAGTTACGAAGCCTTTCGGCTGATGGTCCAGGGTTGGGCGTCTTCCGGTTATCTGCCCGAGGCGCTGGCCTACGGTTTTGTGGTCAATGCGCTGCTCGCCGGCTTGCTGATCGGCCCGGTGCTGGGCGGGCTCGGCACGCTGGTGGTGGTCAAGCGCTTCGCGTTCTTTTCCGAAGCAGTCGGCCATGCCGCGTTGACCGGTGTCGCCATCGGCATTCTGCTCGGCGAACCCTACACCGGCCCGTACGGCAGCCTGTTCGGTTACTGCCTGCTGTTCGGCATCCTGCTCAATTACCTGCGCAACCGCACCGGTCTGGCACCGGATACGCTGATCGGCGTGTTTCTCTCGGTGTCGCTGGCCTTGGGCGCGAGCCTGCTGTTGATCCTCGCCGGCAAGATCAACGTGCACATTCTGGAAAACGTGTTGTTCGGTTCGGTACTGACCGTCAACGGCAATGATCTGGCGGTGCTGGCGATCGTCGGTTCGCTGGTCATGGCCCTGGCCCTGCCGCTGTACAACCGCATCATGCTCGCCAGTTTCAATCCGCAATTGGCGGCGGTGCGTGGCGTAGCGGTGAAGACCCTGGATTACCTGTTCGTGATTCTGGTGACGTTGATCACCGTTGCGGCAGTGAAGGTGATCGGCGCAATTCTGGTCGGTGCCTTGTTGGTGATTCCGGCTGCGGCGGCGCGCTTGCTCAGCCAGTCGCTGAAGGGATTTTTCTGGTGCTCGGTACTGATCGCCACCGTCAGCACGCTGTGCGGCATTCTGGCGCCGATCGTCTTTGATCTGCCGATTCCGTCCGGCGCCGCGATCATTCTGGTCGCCGGCATCGCTTTCGCCCTCGCCGCCATTGCGCGCGGCGTCGTCCCCAGCCTGAAAGGGAACCTTGGATAAATGGCTTTTTCACTGCGTAACCTGACTCTGGCCATGGCCCTGTGTGGCGTGGTCTGCACCCCGCTGCTGGCGGCTGAAAGCGCGAAACCCCTGCGCGTCCTGGCCTCGTTACCGATCACCTATGGATTGGGCGAAGCATTGCTCAAAGGTACCGACGTCAAACTCGAACGCGCGGCGCCGGCCAACCTTCCGGGTAGCCGTCAGACTGCGTATTTCACCGGCCGTGGCGCTCCGACGCTGAGCAAACTGGCCACTGACGCGGACGCGGTGATCGGTCTGCGCTCACTGTGGGCCGATGATCCGCTGTACCCGATCGCGCGCCGTAGCAACATTCGTATCGTCGAAGTCGATGCCGCTCGTCCGGTCGACGGCGCCCTGCCCGGCATCGCCGTGCAGCCAGGCCTGCAGGTTGATGGCCTGAACAGTCAGCCATGGCTGGCGAGCAACAACATGGGGCGCATGGCCGATGTGATGGCGGCGGACCTGGTGCGCCTGGCACCGAGCGCCAAGCCTGCGATCGAAGCCAACCTGGCGGCGTTGAAACAGCGCCTGCTGAAACTCAGCGCCGACACCGAAGCGCGGCTGGCCGATGCGGATAATCTGAGTGTGATGAGCCTTAGCGATCACTTCGGCTATCTGATTGGTAGCCTGAACCTTGAACTGGCCGGACAGGACGCGCGCCCCGACGCCGATTGGACGCCAGATGAGTTGAAGAAGCTGACGGCGACGCTCAAGGAAAATGACGTGGCAGTGGTGCTGCACCATCGCCAGCCCGCAGAGCCGGTGAAAGCGGCGATTGCCGAGTCTGGTAGTCGGCTGGTGGTGTTGAGTACCGATGCGGCGGATCCGCTGGCGGAGCTGGAGGGGAATGTGGATCTGTTGCTCAAGGGGTTGAGCGGAGCGTAGTTTCAGTAAGACCGCGTAATCGTTCTTCGCGAGCAGGCTCGCTCCCACAGGGGATCGCATCTCAATTGTGGGAGCGAGCCTGCTAGCGAAGAGGCCCGCCCCCACAACATCAGTCTCCAGACATGAAAAAACCCGCTGACCATCACTGGTCCAGCGGGTTATTTTTGTCCGGTCGCTTATTGCGCCGGGACTTGCGCATCCATCTTCTGGCGCAGGCTCAACGGGCGCATGTCGGTCCAGACTTCTTCGATATAGGCCAGGCATTCCTTTTTCAGGCCGCTCTTGCCCACGGTGCGCCAGCCTTCCGGCACGGCTTTGTAATCGGGCCAGATCGAGTATTGCTCTTCGTGGTTGACCACGACCTGAAAGAGGATGTCCTCGCGGTCGAATACTGACGTCATGCTGGTTCTCCATCGTTGTAAGGTCGGCTGCACAACGGATGCAGCCGGGGTATGTATAAAGAACGTTCGCCGCGCGGAAAAATTTACAGCGCGGCGGTGGCAGCGGCCAATGCGCGACCGAAGATCTCGGCCACCCGATCGATTTCCGCTGCGCTGATCACCAGCGGCGGCAGGAAGCGCACGACCGCGCCATGGCGCCCGCCCAACTCCAGAATCAAGCCACGCTTGAGGCATTCACGCTGCACCAGTGGCGCCAGACGCGCGAATGCCGGCGGATGACCGAGCGCGTCGGGCGCACCATTCGGGTCGACCAGTTCGACGCCGAGCATCAGGCCGCGACCACGGATATCGCCCAGTTGCGGGAAGTCGCGTTGCAGGATGTGCAGATGTTCGCTGAGTCGATCACCCATGGCGTCAGCGTGCTCGCAAACCTTGTGCTCCACCAAATAGCGCATCACCGCCGAACCGGCGGCCATGGCCATCTGATTGCCACGGAACGTGCCGGCATGAGCGCCCGGTTGCCAGGTGTCGAGCCATTCGCGGTAAACCACCACCGCCAACGGCAGGCTGCCACCGATGGCTTTGGACAACACCACCACATCCGGAACGATGCCTGCGTGTTCAAAGGCAAACATCTTGCCGGTACGAGCGAAACCGCTCTGGATCTCATCGACAATAAGCGCCACACCAGCCTTCTCGGTGATCCGGCGCAAGCCGCGCAACCACTCGATGTCCGCCGGTATCACGCCGCCCTCGCCCTGCACCGCCTCGACAATCACCGCCGCCGGCAGTTGCACGCCGGCCTCGGGATCGTTGAGCAGGTTTTCCAGATAACTCAGATTGGCGTTGACGCCCGCCGCGCCACCGAGGCCGAACGGGCAGCGGTAATCGTAGGGAAAGGGCATGAATTGCACGCCACTGCTGAGCAAGGCACCCAGTGGTTTTTTCGGCCCCAGGCTGCCCATCAGGCTCAACGCGCCCTGGCTCATGCCGTGATAACCGCCGGAAAAGGACAGCACGGTACTGCGGCCAGTGGCTGTGCGCACCAGTTTCAGCGCGGCTTCCACGGCGTCGGTGCCGGTCGGGCCGCAGAACTGGATTTTCGCCTGCGCCGCCAGTTCCGTGGGCAGCAGTCCGAACAGGTCCTGGACGAATTGATCCTTGACCGGCGTAGTCAGGTCGAGGGTGTGCAGCGGCAGTTCATCGGCCAGCACCTGCTGGATCGCCTCGATTACCACCGGGTGGTTATGCCCCAGCGCCAGCGTGCCGGCCCCGGCCAGGCAGTCGATGAATGTACGTCCTTCAACATCCTCGACATACAAGCCCTTGGCACGCTTGAGCGCCAAGGGAATACGCCGAGGATAGCTGCGCGCGTTGGACTCCTGCCGACTCTGGCGCGCCAGCAACGGTGATTCGTTGAATTCGTATAACGTTTCCGCCGGCGCCGAGGCGACCCGGGCCGACGACGCTTCGATAAGACTGGTGGCGACTGACATCTCTCGACCCCTCAATTCGCTATGGATAGTGACCAGAACAGCACACCGACAGGTGCGCGTTCCGGTCGCGGGGCGCACTTGCAGGTTTTCCTGTTCTGGAAACGCTTCAGCGCGGTGCGGATTTAGACCCTTGATCGAGTTGTCAGCCCGGTGAGGACAAAGGTTTCTGCAGCGGCACGGTTTGCAAGCCGGTGGAGTGGCCGGGTGGCGCTGCCTGTTGGTAACCCAGATGCCGATAGAACGCCTCGGCGGTGCGGGTGCTGTTGAGGTGAACATGCTGCACACCACGAATGCGCAACCAGCCTTCAAGATCCTGCATCAGCGCCCGGCCGACGCCCCGGCGAAAGGACTCCGGCTGGACGTAACACAGCAGGATTTCGCCACTGACCTGCGCCATGCCGACACCGACCGGTTTGTCTTCGTACGAAGCGATACAGAGATAGAAGTGTGAGTCGGCGAGCCGGCTACTGATGAAATCGGCGGGGGAGCGGTTGAGCCAGTCGCTGACGAGAAGTGGATGGTTGCGGTGATCGAGAGCACAACCGATACGGATCGAGCGCTCGACAATGCGGTTGATGATGCCGGTGTCGGCCAGGGTGGCCGGACGTATGCAGACGGGTGCTTCCATGGCGCAGTTCCCTCAATCCATTGAGTCAAAGCTGCGTTGACCTTAGCCCCACCCCTGGCGGATAGCGAACGCCGATAAGTTACATTTGATGTGGAAGAACGTGATCATTTGTGGGAGCGAGCCTGCTCGCGAAAGCGTCAGGCCAGTCAACGTCGATGTTGAATGACTTACCGCATTCGCGAGCAGGGCTCGCTCCCACAGGGGATCTGAGGTGCGATCAGAGAGATTGCAACGGCATGGTCAGTTCGACCTGCAAGCCATCCGGGCGGCTGTCGAAATGCAAAGCGCAGTCACAGCGCTGCACAATTGCCTGAACAATCGCCAGACCCAGCCCGCAACCGGTGCTCTGCCCGTTGCGCCAGAAGCGCTGAGTCAAATGCTGTATGTCATCAGGCGCGATGCCCGGGCCATGGTCGCGCACCACAAAGCGCACGCGCTTGCCGATGTTCTCCAGCTTGACCTCGACGGCACAATCGTCAGGCGTATGGCGCAGGGCGTTGTCGAGCAGGTTGCGCAGTGCAGCAATCGCCAGCACCGCAGGCATTTGCAGCGGCGCGGTGGACAGGTCGTCCGGCACGTGCAGTTTGATCCGCAGCCGTTCACCGCCGGTGGCGTCCTGAATCGCCAGTCGGGCCACTTGCTCGGCGCTGCATTGCGAGCCGTCATCAAACGACAGACTGCCTTCGACCCGCGCCAGCAACAGCAACTGCTCAAGGGTGCGGTGCAGGCGATCGGCACCCTCCTCGGCGCGGGCCAGCGACTGATCGCGGGCACTGCCTTCGGTCATGCGCGCCACTTGCAGGTGGGTCTTGATCGCCGTCAGCGGACTGCGCAGTTCATGTGCGGCGTCGCCGGTCAGGCGACGTTCACGCTCGATGGTCTTGCCGATGCGCTGGAACAATTGATTCTGGGTTTCCAGCAACGGCTTCAATTCGCTGGGAAACGCCTGCAACTGCAATGGTTCAAGAGAGTCGGCATTGCGTCGCATCAGCGCCTCGCGCAGACGATTGAGTGGCGCCAGGCCCTGACCGATGCCCAGCCACAGCAGGCACAGGCAACCCAGCAAAGCCACGCCAACCGGTACCGATGCGGCGAGCAGAATCGACATGTTCAAGGCTTCGCGCTCGATCTGCCGATCCGCCGTAGTGATGCGCACATCGCCCCGGGCCAGGGTGAAGCTGCGCCACGGCGCGCCGTCGATCATCTGATCGTGAAAGCCCATTTTTTCCGCTTCCAGCGCCTGTTCGGGATTGTTATGGCTACGGGCAAGGATTTCCCCGCGCAATGAGCTGACCTGACAGGCCATCCCCCCGGGAATATTCAGCTGTTCGGCGCTGAAGTGGGTGCCCTCGCCCTTGCTTGGCAGCGTCGGCAATTGCTCGAGCAGGCCGGCAACCATGCGCGCCGAAGCAACCAGGCGCTGGTCGAGGGAAAACATCATCTGATTGCGCAGATCGCTGAGCATCCACGCCGCCGCCAACGCCCAGATCAGCGCGAAGGCGGCGCCGAGCGTCAGACTCAGGCGCAGGCGCAGACTCATCACTTGCCTTGCTCTCCGCCATCGGCAGGCCCGAGGCGATAGCCCAGACCGCGCACGGTTTCGACGATGCCCTTGCCGAGTTTGCTGCGCAGGTGATGGATATGCACGTTCAGCGCGTTGCTTTCCAGCTCATCGTTGAAGCCGTAGACGCTGTCCTTCAGTTGCTCGGTGGACAGCACCCGGCCGCGATTGTGCAGTAGCGCCTGCAACAGTGACTGCTCGCGACGCGACAAGTCCACCGGTTGCCCGGCCAGGCGGGTTTCCCGGCTGCTCGGGTCGTAGGTGAGCGCGCCGTGCTCGATCAGATTGACGCTGCGCCCGGCTACCCGACGCAGCAGGGTTTGCAGGCGGGCGAACAGTTCGCGCAGGTCGAATGGCTTGAGCAGATAATCGTCGGCGCCGGCCTGCAAACCGTCGACACGATCAGTCACTGAATCGCGAGCGGTGAGGATCAACACGGGGATTTCCAGCCCGCTCTGTCGCAGCTGTTGCAGCAACTTGAGGCCATCTTCGTCGGGCAGGCCGAGGTCGAGCACCATCACGTCGAATTCCGCGACCTTGAGCATCGCCCGCGCCTTCGACGCGGTGTTGACGTGCTCGACAGTCAGACCCTGAGCCGTGAGCCCGGCAACGATACCGCTGGCGATCAGCTCATCGTCTTCGCAAACCAGTACGTGCATGGTGAATCCCACAGGAAAAAAGCGGATTAGGCAGTTGGCCGATTAAGCTGACATTATGGCGCCCAACGCCACTGCGACAAGGGCATGGCGGTTAATCATCGGTTAATCGCCGCTGCCCATTGTGCACCTCACTTGCACAGGGACAAGGCTTCTCCATGCGTCATTTTTTTGTTTTGTTTGCGTTACTGATCTCGGGCCTGGCCCAGGCTGGAAACAATCCTTTCGATACGAAACCGGACTTCTTGCCGGTCGACCAAGCGTTCGTGTTGACTTCCGAGCGTCTGGATTCAGGCGAAACCCAGCTGTTCTGGCAGATCACTGACGGCTACTACCTTTATCAGAAACGTTTGAAATTCGATGGACTGGCCGCCGATCAGCAGCCGGTGCTGCCTGAAGGCGAATCCCACAGCGATGAGTTCTTCGGCGAGCAGCCGGTCTATCGCCAAGGGCTGGAAGTGAAGATCCCGGCGGCGGCCAGCGGTCAGATCAAAGTCAGTTATCAGGGCTGCGCCGATGCCGGCCTGTGCTACCCACCGCAAACCCGGGTGATCGATCTGGGCGGCAAAGCCGCAGCAACAACGGGTGCTGAAGCGCCGGATCAGGCCTTGGCCAGCAGCCTGCAACAACGGGCGCTGGGCTGGAGCCTGTTAGTGTTCTTCGGCCTGGGTCTGCTGTTGGCGTTCACTCCGTGCTCGCTGCCGATGCTGCCAATTCTGGCCGGCATGATTGTCGGCAGTGGTGCCACGCCTCGACGCGGTTTTGCCTTGGCCAGCAGCTATGTGATCTGCATGGCGCTGGTCTATGCGGCGATGGGCGTGATTGCTGCACTGCTCGGTGCGAACCTGCAGGCGTGGTTGCAGAATCCTTGGCTGCTCGGCGCATTCGCAGCGGTCTTCGTGATACTGGCGTTACCGATGTTCGGCTTCTTCGAGCTGCAACTGCCGGTGGCCCTGCGTGATCGACTTGAACATGCGTCGCGCAGCCGCAGCGGCGGCAGCCTGATCGGCGCCGGTGTGCTGGGCGCATTGTCCGGTCTGTTGGTCGGGCCGTGCATGACCGCGCCACTGGCGGGCGCGCTGCTGTACATCGCGCAGAGCGGTAACGCCTTGCACGGCGGTCTGATTCTGTTTGCGCTGGGCATCGGCATCGGTGTGCCGCTGTTGCTGCTGGTCACCGTCGGCAACCGCTTCCTGCCGAAACCCGGCGCGTGGATGAATCTGCTCAAGGGCATATTCGGCTTCCTGTTTCTTGCCACTGCATTGCTGATGCTGCGTCCGGTATTGGATCCTTCGTTGTGGCTGGGCCTGTGTGGCGCGCTGCTGTTGATCGCCGCTTACAGTGCCTGGAAACAATCGGCAGGGTTTGGCCGCGTCGCGCAGATGTTTGGCGCCTTGTCCCTATTGCTCGGTTTGTGGGGCAGCGTGTTGGTGATCGGTGCGGCGGGCGGCAGCGATGATCCGTATCAGCCATTGCAGGTCTACAGCACCGGCCGTGTCGCCAGCGCAGCGCCAAGTGGCCACGATGCCTTCACCACCATCAAGGAACCTGCCGCCCTGCAACGCGAACTCGATGCGGCCAAGGCTCAAGGCCAGTGGGTACTGCTCGATTACTACGCCGACTGGTGTGTGTCGTGCAAAGTCATGGAGAAGAAAGTGTTCGGTGAGGCCAAGGTCATGCAGGCCCTGAGAGACGTGCGCCTGCTGCGCCTGGATGTGACCGCCGACAACGTCGCCAGCCGCGAGCTGCTCAGTCGCTATAAGGTGCCGGGGCCGCCGACGTTCATCTGGATCGGCGCTGACGGTGAAGAACGCCGCAGCCAGCGCATCACCGGCGAGGTCGATGCCGAGACCTTCCTGCAACGCTGGTCCGCCACCCGAGACGCGAACTGATGCTGACGTTCACCCTCGGCACTTTCGCCATCGCGCTCAACCATCTGCTGCTGATCAGTGCTTTGGCGCTGGCGACGTTTGTCGGCTGGCGGGTCGCCAAGCGCGGCGGCGATAACCCCGAGTCGGCGCTGTTCAGCCTGTTCCTGCTGGGCATGCTTGCGGCGCGCATTGCGTTTGTCGCGCTGTACTGGTCGCACTATCGCAATGACCCGTGGCAGATCATCGATCTGCGTGACGGCGGTTCCCTCGCCTGGCCCGGGGTGATCGTTCTGTTGCTGGCGGCGTTGTATCGCGGCTGGCGCCGGCCCGCTTTGCGCCGCCCGCTGGGGTTCGGCGTGGTCAGCGGCGTGATGTTCTGGCTGCTCGCCACCTTGTCGCTGAACATTTACGAACAGGGTACGCGGCTGCCGGATATTTCCCTGCGCAACGCCGCCGGGGAAAAGATCCAGCTCAGTGACTATCAGGGCGGGCCGCTGGTGATCAACCTGTGGGCGACCTGGTGCCCGCCCTGCCGGCGAGAAATGCCGGTGCTGGAGAATGCCCAGCAACAGCGCCCTGACCTGACATTTCTGTTCGTCAATCAGGCCGAAAGCATGCAAAGCGTCGCGACGTTCCTGGAAACCCAGGGCCTGAGCCTGAACAACGTGCTGTTCGACCGCAGCGGCCGTCTCGGTCAGGCCGTGGGTTCCATGGCGTTACCGACTACGCTGTTCTATAGCCCGGACGGTCGCTTGCTGACCAGTCACCTCGGTGAACTGTCGAACGCCAGCCTCGCCCGCGCCCTGGAAACCTTCGACACTTCGCCTTCAAGCCCGAATCAGGCCGTTGCCCCGGCCAACTCTGCAAGGAAACTGCCATGCCCCGCCTCCGCCACCTGCTGACGCTGACCCTGGGCACTGCCCTGCTGCACTTGCCGTCGGTGCAGGCTGCTGAAGAACTGCCTGCGGCGATCAAAAAGATCGAAGCCAAGGGCGCGAAAATCGTCGGCCAGTTCGACGCCCCTGATGGCCTGCGCGGGTACGCCGCGCAATACCAGAATCGCGGCATGGCGCTGTACCTGACCCCGGACGGCAAACACGTCGTGGTGGGTAATCTGTACGATGCCGACGGCAAGGACCTGAGCAGCGAGCCGTTGCAGAAACTGGTCTACGCGCCGATGTCCAAGGAAGTCTGGGCCAAGTTCGAGGCGAGCAACTGGATTCAGGACGGCAACAAGGATGCACCGCGCACGGTGTACCTGTTCAGCGATCCGAACTGCCCGTACTGCAACATGTTCTGGGAACAGGCACGGCCATGGGTCAAGGCCGGCAAGGTGCAGTTGCGCCACATCATGGTCGGCATCATCCGCGAAGACAGCCCGGGCAAATCAGCCGCGCTGCTGGCGGCGAAAGACCCGGCCAAGGCCCTGGAAGATCATGAAAAAGCCGGCAAGGGCAGCGCGCTCAAGGCCTTGAAGGACATCCCGGTCGCCGTGCAAACAAAACTCGCGGCGAACATGCAGTTGATGGAAGACCTGGAACTGCAGGCCACTCCAGCGATTTTCTACCTGGACGACAAAGGCGAGTTGCAACAGCAACAAGGCGCGCCTTCGCCGGACAAGTTGGTGAAGATTCTCGGGCCTAAGTAGTTTTTTCATTGCTTGGACCGGCCCTTTCGCGAGCAGGCTCTCTCCCACAGTTGACTGCATTCCCTCAGCCAGAATGCGATTAACTGTGGGAGCGAGCCTGCTCGCGAATGAAGCTCACTCGGCCTAGTAGTTGCGCTCGGCCAGAAACGCCAGCAGCGCCTCAGTCACAAACCCGGGATTCTCCAGATTGGAGATATGCCCCGCCTCCGGTACCAGCACGCACGGGCAACCAATCAATTCAGCCATTTCCCGTGCTTCCGATGGAGGCCTTGGTTTGTCCTGATCGCCGCACAGCACCAGTGTCGTCGCTGGGTTCAACTCGCCGAGGCGTGGCAACAGATCGTCGCGGCCAAACGTGATGCGTCCCATCGGTACAATGCTTTCGCGCAGACGCTCGGGCGAATAGCCCTGCAGTTTTGCGCGGAAGTCCTGATACAGCGCCGACTGCGGGTCGATGCCCGGGCGGAAAAAGATCGGTACGACGATGTCGAGCAGTTGCTCGGAGATGGTGCCGCTGTCTTCGATCTGCTTGAACAGCGAGAAGTAATACTGCCGGGTCGGTTCCGGCTCGACGCCAACGTAGGTGTCCATCAGCACCAGACCGTTGAGACGTTGTGGTGCTGACAGCGCCAGGCGCACGCCCCACATGCCGCCAACCGACAGCCCGACCAGAGTGACGCGGTCGATGTCCAGATGATCGAGCAAGGCCTGCGCCTGTCGGGCGATGTCGTCCAGCGATGTGGTGCCTTCAGGTAACTTGCCGGAATCGCCATGGCCCCACAGATCCAGGGCGATGACGCGATAATGCGAGGTCAGCGCGGCGATCTGCGGCGCCCACATCGCTTGATCCCAGAGATAACTGCCAGCCAGCAACACGGCCGGGCCGGTGCCTTGATCAATGTAGTGCAGCGCTTGTCCGTCAACCGTGAAAAAGGGCATCGACCACCTCCGCGAGAAAAAACAGAACCGGCAGACTGAGCTGCCGGTTGTTTATCGTCAAGGATGGAAATGTACGGCAATGTACAGACGCCATTCGCGAGCAGGCTCGCTCCCACAGGGGTTTGTGAACACCACAGATCCCCTGTGGGAGCGAGCCTGCTCGCGAAGAGACCGACCCAGGCGCTGAAGAACTAAAACCCCTCCAGCTCCGCCATCAGATCATTCAACCGATCAACCTTCTCTTCAGTCATATCACTGGCCGCCAGTCCATCGATGTATTCGGCCAGTTCTTCCACCGTGCTGCACTCGAACATCGCGCGCAGCGGCACATTGCGTTGCAGGGCTTTCTGTACCCGCGATGCAATTTGCGTGGCCAACAGCGAATGCCCGCCCAGTTCGAAGAAGTTGTCGCGCACGCCGACCCTTTCCACTTGCAGCACCTCAGCCCAGATATCAGCCAGGGTCTGCTCCAGCTGATTGCGCGGCGCCATATAATCCTCGCTCTGCAACTGACCGATCTCCAGGGCCGGCAAGGCTTTGCGGTCGAGTTTGCCGTTGGCATTGAGTGGCATCTGCTCCAGCCACAGCCAGTGCAGCGGCACCATGTACTCCGGCAATTCGGCGCGCAGGCGCTGCTTGAGCCGTTCCAGGCATTCGCCCGGATTGAACGCTGCATCGGCCGCGACCAGATAACCCACCAAGTGCTTGCCGTTGACGCCTTCCTGCACGCCAACCGCCGCGTCACGCACTTGCGGTTGTTCGTGCAGACGCGCTTCGATTTCACCCAGCTCGATGCGGTAACCGCGAATCTTCACTTGATGATCGACGCGGCCGACGTATTCCAGCATGCCATCGGTGCGGCGCCGCGCCAGATCACCGGTGCGGTACAGGCGCTCGCCCGGCGCACCGAACGGGTTCGGCACGAACACCGGCGCGGTGCGCAGCGGATCGCTGACGTAGCCGCGCCCGACACCGGTGCCAGCCACACACAACTCGCCCACCGCGCCCAGCGGCACCAGATCCAGCGCGCCATCGAGCAGATAGAGCACGTTGTTGTCGGTTGGCGTGCCGATCGGCAAATAGCTGCCGCGCGTCGACGCCATGTCGACACGGAAGAACGCCACGTCGTCGGAGCATTCCGCCGGGCCGTAGGCATTGACCAGACCGATGTCCGGATAACGCAGCAGCCATTGATGGGCCAGTTCCGGCGGCATCGCTTCCCCGGTCGGCAGCATCCAGCGCAGACCGTCGAGGCTCAGACGCTCGGAGGCGAGCATGCCCTGAATCAGCGATGGCACACTCTCGAGCACAGTGATGCCCTGCGCCTGCACATGCGCCAGCAAACCTTGCGGATCGTGGGCAAGCGCATTCGGCACGATATCGACCCGCGCGCCGAACAACGGCGCGGCGAGGAATTGCCAGACAGAAATGTCGAAGCTTTGCGAAGCGGTCTGGGCAATCACATCGGCCTCGCTCAAGTCGAGGTACGGACGTTTGCTCAACTGGTTGTTGAGCATGCCGCGCTGCTCGACCATCACGCCTTTAGGCAGCCCGGTCGAACCCGAGGTGTAGATCACATAGGCGAGATTGTCCGGGCTGCTGTGGATGCCAGGATTGTGCGTCGCTGCGGCCGACGCCTGGACCTCTTCCCACACCAGCAGGCGTGGACGATTCGAACAGCCAAACTCTTCGAGCAAGCTCTGCGCCTGTTCACGGCAGGCTGCGCTGCACACCAGCAACGGCGTGCGGCTGAGCTCGATGATGCGGCTCAGGCGCTGGCTGGGCAGGCCCGGATCCAGCGGCAGATAACCAGCACCAGCCTTGAAGCTGCCGATGATCATGCCGAGCAGGTCGAGATTACGCTCGGCCAGCAGCGCCACAGGTTGGTCCATCCGTACACCGGCAGCGACCAGTGCATGGCCGAGGCGGTTGGCGTCGAGGTTCAGTTCGGCATAGCTCAATTGCTCATCAAGGCAACTGGCGGCAATACGCTGCGGATGCGCCGCGACCTGCGCTTCGAACAGCGCCACGTAGCTTTGCTCCAGCGGATAGTCGTGGCCGCTCTGGTTGCAACCGTGCAGGAGAAAATCGCGCTCTTCGTCGCCCAGCAGCGGCAAGTCGGCCATGTCGCCATGGAAGCCGTCGACCAGCGCCAGCAGCAGGCGCTTGAACTCAGCGAGCATGCGCTCGACCGTCGCCTCGTCGAAGTAACGCTGGTCGTAGGACAGGTGCAAGCCAAGGTCATCGCCCGGGTAGCACACCGCTGTCAGCGGGAAGTTAGTGTGGGTACGGCCGGAGTCCGAGGTCGCATTCAAACTCTGCGCACGGTCGAGCACCGAGACTTCCACCGGAGCGTTTTCGAAGACGAAGAGGCTGTCGAACAGCGGCTGGCCTTTGGGTAATTCGCTCTGTTCCTGGATGTTCACCAGCGGCAGGTATTCGTACTCGCGCAGTTGCATGTTGCTGTCGAGCAACGCGCTGAGCCACTGACGCACACTGCTGCGCTGATCGTCCTCGGGCATCTTCACCCGCAGCGCAATGCTGTTGATGAACAGACCGACAGTGCGCTGCATTTCCGGCATCTCCACCGGACGCCCGGCCACAGTCACGCCGAAGAGCACGTCGCGATCGCCGCTCAGGCGCCGCAAAACCAACGCCCACGCCGCCTGGGCAAAAGTGTTGACGGTCAGTTGATGAGCCTGCGCCAGTTCCCTTAGCCGTGCTCCGTCCTCGGCATTAAGACGGGTGTAGCGGTCGCCGACGATCATGCCGCCGCTTTCGCCTGCGTGTTCGCGCAGGAACGGCCGGTCGCTTGGGATCGGCGTGGTGCGTTCGAAACCTTGCAGATTTTGCCGCCACCACTGTCGCGCCTCGGCCAGGCTCTGGCGTTGCAGCCAGCCGATGTAGTCGCGATAGCGCGGCGGCACACTCAACTGCGCTTCACGACTTTCACCGAGGGCGGTGTAGATTTCGAAGAAATCGTTCATCAGCAGCGAACGGCACCACGCATCGATGAGGATGTGGTGGTTGCTCATCATGAACCAGTAGCGCGCCGCGCCGACCTTGATCAGGCGCAGGTGGAACGGCGCCTGATTGAGCAGATCGAAACCGGCCTCACGCTCGCTTTTCAGCAGCGCTTGCAGCTGCGGTTCCTGCTCGGTTTCGGCAACAGCGCTCCAGTCCAGATACTCGATCGGCGTGCGCCCCGGCGTGTGAATCACTTGCAGCATGTCTTCGCCAACGTTCCAGCAGAAGGACGCGCGCAACGCTTCGTGACGAGCGACAACCGCTTGCCAGGCCTGGGCGAAACGCTCGGGATCGAGCTCGCTGTTGATACGATAACGATCCTGCATGTAGTACAGACCGGTGCCCGGCTCGAGCAAGGTGTGCAGCAACATGCCCTCCTGCATCGGCGTCAGCGGGTAGACATCTTCGATGTGCGCAGCCGGCACCGGCAACGCATCGAGTTGCGCCTGAGTCAGTTTCGCCAGCGGGAAATCCGACGGTGTCAGACCACCAGCGTCGTCTAGCAGGCAGTGATGGATCAGGCTCTGCAGTTCGCCGAGATAGGCATCGGCCAGATCATTGATCGTCTGCGCCGCGTAACGCTCGGCGCTGAAGGTCCAGCGCAGCAGCAACTCGCCACCGTAGACCTGACTGTCGACGCTCAACTCGTTCGGCAATGGCGCCTGCGGATCATGAGCGGCTCCGACTGGCTCGTCGAGAGGACGCAACAGCGCATCGCTGCCGAAGCTCTGGTCGAACTGGCCGAGGTAATTGAATGTGATCGGCGCCTGTGGCAGCGCCGCCATGCTCTGCCGGCAGCCGTCATCGGCCAGATAACGCAGCACGCCATAACCGAGACCTTTGTGCGGCACGGCGCGCAGTTGTTCCTTGATCGCCTTGATCGAAGCACCCTGCCCGGCAGCCTCTTCGATGTTGTGCGGGGTCAGGCGCAGCGGGTACGCGCTGGTGAACCAACCGACGGTGCGGGTCAGATCAATCTCGTCGAACAGGGTTTCGCGACCGTGGCCTTCCAGCTGAATCAGAGCCGAGGGCTGGCCGCTCCAGCGGCACAGTACACGGGCTAGCGCGGTCAGCAGCAGGTCGTTGACCTGGGTGCGATAAGCCCTCGGTGCCTGTTGCAACAACTGTCGGGTGCGCTCGGCGTCGAGGCGCACGCTGACGGTTTGCGCATGGCGATTCTGCCTGCCGCCCTGCGGGTTTTCGCAAGGCAGATCAGCGCTCGGCCCGGCCAGTTGCGCCTGCCACCAGCTCAATTCCTCACGCAGCGATTCGCTGCCGGCATAAGCCTGCAAACGCGCGGCCCAGTCCTTGAAGGCGCTGGTTTTCGCCGGCAGTTTCAGCGGCTGCGCAGCCTCGAGTTGGCGATAGGCGGTTTGCAGATCATCCAGCAACACGCGCCAGGAAACACCGTCGACCACCAAGTGGTGGATGGCGATGAACAGGCGTTGCTGACCACCCGCAACATCGACCAGCACTGCGCGCAGTAATGGGCCGTCGTGCAGGTGCAGACTGCGTTGCGCATCGGCGAACAGGGCTTCGCACAGGTCCAGCGAATCGAGGCTGAACTGCCAGAGCACCTCCTCATTCGTCAGTGGCTGGTGCGTTGCTTGCCACGCTTGATCGACTTCGCTGAAACGCAAACGCAGGGCGTCGTGCTGTTCGATCACTGCCCGCAATGCGTGCTGCAAACGTTGCCATTCAAGGGTCACGGTCGGCTCGAGCAACAGCGCCTGATTCCAGTGCTGGCGCTGGGGAATGTCCGTATCGAAGAACCAGTGCTGAATCGGCGTCAGGCGCGATTCACCGACCACCAGGCCCTGCTCGGCAGTCACTTGCTGAGTGCGACTGGCAACGGCGGCGAGCGTCTGCACGGTCTGATGCTGGAACAGGTCGCGCGGGCTGAAGTGGATGCCCTGCTGACGCGCGCGGCTGACCACCTGAATCGACAGAATCGAGTCGCCACCGAGTTCGAAGAAGTTATCGTTGAGGCCGACCTGCCTGACGTTGAGCACATCGCACCAGATCTGCGCCAGGGTCTGTTCCAGCGCGTTGCTCGGCGCGACATAGTCCTGACGATTGAGCTGCGGGTCCGGCGCCGGCAAGGCGCGACGGTCGAGTTTGCCGTTGGCGGTCAGCGGCATGCTTGCCAGCAGCATCAGGTGGGTCGGCACCATGTAGTCCGGCAGTTGCGCCTTGAGGTGCGACTTGAGCGCTTCGCGCAGTTCAGCCTGTTGCGCTTCGCTGTGTCCGGCGACCTCCGTAACGAGGTAACCCACCAACTGCTTGCCACTCGGCGCATCCAGCGCCAGCACCACTGCTTCGCGGATCGAAGGGTGATCGAGCAGGCGCGTTTCGATTTCGCCCAGTTCGATGCGGAAACCACGGATTTTTACTTGATGGTCGATCCGGCCCAGATACTCGACCAGACCATCGGCACGCTGGCGCACCAGGTCGCCGGTGCGGTACATGCGCCCGCCATCAGCGGCAAACGGGTCAGCGACAAAACGCTCGGCGCTGATGCCCGGACGGTCGTGATAGGCCTGAGCCAGACCGGCGCCACCGACGAACAATTCACCGGTCGCGCCCTGCGGCACCAAGGCCAGATCGGCATCAAGAATGTACGCGACCCGCGCACCGATCACACTGCCGATCGGCACACTGCCAGCGCCCTCTTCCAGTACCTGCGGCGCCAGACTGGCCAGCGGCATGACCACGGTTTCAGTCGGGCCGTAGGCGTTGAAGAACTGCGCTGGCTGGAACGCCGCGCGGATGCGCTGTAGATGCTCGCCAGTCAGCGCTTCGCCGCCGGTGATGATCATCCGCACCGGGAGGACTTCATTCTGCGTGGCAAGGAACTGCGCCAACTGGCTGCCGTAGCTCGGTGTGAAGCCGAGGACGTTGATCCGATGCGTACGAATCAAGCCGCAAATTTCCTCCGCGTCCCACTGGCCCTGCGCCCGCAACACCACCTGCGCACCGCTGAGCAGCGGCACCAGCAGACGCTCGGTGGCGGCGTCGAAGTTGATCGAATAGAAATGCAGTTCACAGTCGTCCGGGCGCATGCCGAAGCGTTCGATCACGGCCTGGCAGTGCATGGCAATTTCACCGTGGGAGACGACCACGCCTTTCGGTTTGCCGGTCGAGCCCGAGGTGTAAATCAGGTAGGCCTGATGCTGCGGCAGGCTGATAAACGGCAGCTCGCTGGCCGGGTAGTCGGCCAATGCCGCGCTGTCATCTTCCAGACACCAGCGCGCCACGTCTGACGGCAAGTCACCCAGGGCCTGGAACATCGCCCGATCGCTGAGCAGCAAGCCGATGCGGCTGTCTTCGATCATGTAGTGCAAACGGTCGAGCGGATACTCCGGATCCAGCGGCACATAAGCGCCGCCAGCCTTGAGAATCGCCAGCAGGCCGATGACCATTTCCAGCGAACGCTCCAGCGCCAGACCGACCCGCACTTGCGGGCCGACGCCGCGCTCACGCAGCGCCCAGGCCAGACGATTGGCCCGGGCATCGAGTTCAGCGTAGCTCAGGGTCTGCCCGGCGAAGGTCAGCGCCGGCGCGTCTTGGCGCGCCAGTGCCTGTTCGGCAAACAGATGATGAATGCACTGGTCGAGACGATGCTCGCCGGGCTCGATACCGAGGCTGTCGAGCAGGTGTTGTTGCTCGGTGTCGTCCAGCAAAGGCAGTTCGCTGAGGCGTTGCTGCGGATCAGCGATCAACGCTTCAAGCAGGTTGCGCCAATGCCTGGCCATACGCGCGATGGTCGGTTCGTCGAACAGATCGGTGCTGTAGGTCAGGCAGCAACCGAGACGATGATCGAGGTCGGTGACTTCCAGATTGAGATCGAACTTGGTCGCCCGCGCATCGTTGGCCAGGTACTCGACGGTCATTCCAGCGAGGGTGCGGCTCTGCTGGAATTCCCAGCGCTGCACGTTGCACATCACCTGGAACAGCGGGTTGTAGGCCGCGCTGCGTGGCGGCTGCAAGGCTTCGACCAAATGATCGAACGGCAGATCCTGATGGGATTGGCCTTCGATCACGGTGTGGCGCACCTGCTCGAACAATTCCCCGACCGACATCTGCCCGTCGAGCTGGCAACGCAGCACCTGAGTGTTGAGGAACGCGCCGATCAGCCCTTCGCTTTCCGGGCGGATGCGGTTGGCCACCGGCGCGCCGATGCGCAGGTCGGTCTGACCGCTGTAGCGGTAGAGCAGCGTGGCGAGCGCGGCGGTCATGGTCATGAACAGGGTCAGGCCGTTGTGCGCATTGAATGCCCGCACCCGCGCGGCGAGATCGTCGCTCAGATCGAAACGGAACAGCTCGCCCTGATGGCTCTGTACCGGCGGACGCGGACGGTCGCCGGGCAATTCCAGAAGCGGATGCTCACGGCCGAGTTGCGCGGTCCAGTAATCGAGCTGACGCTGACGCTCGCCGGATTCCAGCCAGTTACGCTGCCATACGCTGTAGTCGAGGTATTGCACCGGCAGCGGCTCCAGCGGTGATTCGCGCTCATCGACGAACGCTTCGTACAGCGCGCTGAGCTCACGGGCAAAGATGTCCATCGCCCAGCCTTCGGTGACGATGTGGTGCAGGGTCAGGACGAAGTAATGCTCATGTTCGGCAGTCTTGACCAGGCAGGCACGCAGCAACGGACCAGTTTCCAGATCAAACGGCTGGTGCGCTTCTGCATCGGCCAGTTGCTGGACTTGTAGCTCCCGGACTTCTGCCGGCAGGCTGGAGAAATCCTTCCAGCCCATGCGCACGCCGGTCTCGGCATGCACCTGTTGGCGGGCAACGCCGTCAACGCTGGGGAACGTAGTACGCAGGGTTTCATGGCGCAGGATCAGCGCCTGCAACGCCGCCTCGAAATGCTCGACATGCAGCACGCCGCGCAAGCGCGCCATGCCGCCGACGTTGTACGCCGGGCTGTCCGGTTCCATCTGCCAGAGGAACCACATGCGCTGCTGCGAATAGGACAACGGCACCGCTTGGCTGCGGTCGACTTTGCTGATCGGCAGCTGTTGGTTGGTCCGACCGCTGGCCTGGATCAGGCGGATCTGTTCGGCGTAATCGCCCAGTTCGCTGTGCTCGAACAAGGTGCGCAGCGGCAGCTCGACGTCACAGGCCTGGCGTGTGCGTGAAATGATCTGCGTCGCCAGCAGCGAGTGACCGCCGAGGGCGAAGAAATCATCGCGCAGGCCGACCTGGCTCAGGCCGAGCACTTCGCGCCAGATGCCAGCGATCTGTTGCTCCAGCTCCGTGACCGGTTCGATGTGTTCGCGCACTTGCCACTGGGGCTCGGGCAAGGCGCGGCGATCAAGTTTGCCGCTGGGGCTCAGCGGCATCGCATCAAGGCGCAGCAATTGCGCCGGGACCATGTATTCCGGCAGCTCAGCGACCAAAGCGTTCTTCAGCCGAGCGATTTGTTCGTCGGCATTTTCCTGCGGATCGGTCGCCGTGAAGTAGCCGATCAGTTGCGCACCGGCAGCGGTTTCGCGCACCAGCACCACCGCTTGGGCGACGCCCTCCTGCGCAAGCAATCGCGCCTGGATTTCCTCCGGCTCGACGCGGAAGCCGCGCAGTTTGACCTGCTGATCGAGACGGCCGAGGTATTCGATCACGCCATCCGAGGACCAGCGCGCGCGGTCGCCGGTGCGGTACAAACGGGCGCCCTGCTCGCCCAGTGGATCGACGACGAAGCGCTCAGCGGTCAATGCTGGGCGGCCAAGGTACCCGCGAGCCAGCCCGATGCCGCTGATGCACAACTCACCCGCCACGCCCGCCGGTACTGGATTGAGATCGGCATCGAGGATGCGGCAGATCACATTGCCCAGCGGCCGGCCAATCGGCGAGCGCTCGCCATCGGCAGTTGTGCAGTGCCAATGGGTGACGTTGATCGCGGTTTCAGTCGGGCCATAACGGTTGTGCAATTGCACCGCCGGCAGTTGCGCCAGTACGCGGTTGCGCAGCTCGGCGGGCAAGGCTTCACCGCCGGAAAACACCCGGCGCAAACTGGTGCATTCGGCACTCAGCGGCTCATCGATGAACAGCGCCAGCAGTGGCGGCACGAAGTGCAGCGTGGTCACGCCGTGCTTCTGGATCAGTTGCGCGATGCGATGCGGGTCACGGTGCTCGCCGGGGGCGGCAAGCAGCAGACGCGCGCCAGTGATCAGCGGCCAGAAGCATTCCCACACCGAGACGTCGAAACTGATCGGCGCTTTTTGCATCAGCACGTCGGTTTCGTCGAGGCGGTAAGTGTCCTGCATCCATTGCAGGCGCTCGGCCAGCGCGGCGTGGGTGTTGCCGACGCCTTTCGGTTGCCCGGTGGAACCCGAGGTGTAAATCACGTAGGCGAGGTTGTCGCCGTGCAGGTGCAGGCCTGGTGCCTGGCTCGGCCATTTATCCAGGTGCAGCGCATCCATGGCAATCACGCTGACTCCATCGCTGGCGGGCAAACGCTCGAGCAATTGCGTCTGGGTCAGGAGCAGTTCGACGCCGCTGTCGCGGAGCATGTACGCGAGGCGTTCGGCCGGATAATCCGGATCAAGCGGTACATAGGCGCCGCCGGCCTTGATGATCGCCAGCAGACCGATCAGCAGTTGCGGCGAACGCTCGGCGGCGATGGCCACGCACACGTCCGGGCCAACGCCTTTGTCGCGCAGGTAATGGGCGAGCCGGTTGGCTTGCGCATGCAGCTCGGCAAAATCCAGACTACCGCCGTCCCACAGCAGCGCGGTGCGTTGCGGGGTGTTGCGCAATTGTTGCTCGAGCAGTTCCGGCAGCCATTGTTGCGCCGGGGTGCACGGGGCCACGCCCCAGTCCTTTTGCTGATTCTGCTCGTTGACGGTCAGCAAGCGCAGGTCGCCAATGGCCTGCTGAGGCCGTTCGCAGACTTCGCTCAGCAGATTGTGCAAGTGCTCGGCCAGGCGCTCGATGGTCGCGGCGTCGAACAGTTCGTTGGCGTAGTCGAACGCCAAGCTCAGGCGCCCGTTGCGATCCTCTTCGCTGTGCAACTGCAGATCGAACTTGGCTTCGCGGCTATGCCACGGCAGTTCTTCGGCGAGCAGACCCGGCAGGCGCTTGAGTGCACTGAGATCGCGCTGCTGATGGTTGAACATGACCTGGAACAAACCCTGCTCGCGGGCCTGCGGGAAAGCTTCGAGCAGTTGTTCGAAGGGCAGATCCTGATGAGCCTGGGCGCCGAGTGCGGCCTGGCGGGTCTGGTTCAGCAGCTCGGCAAAAGTCAGGCGCGAATCGACCTGCGCACGGAAAACCTGGGTATTGATGAAGAAGCCGATCAGGCTTTGGGTTTCCAGGCGCGGACGGTTGGCGTTCGGCACGCCGATGCGAATGTCGCGCTGGCCGCTGTAGCGGTGCAGCAAACTTTGCAACGCAGCGAGCAGGAACATGAACGGCGTGGCCTGGTGGGCCTGCGCGGTCTGCCGAATCGCTTCGCTGAGTTGGACGCTCAAACGCACGCTGTAGCGCGCGGCGCTGTGGTTGTGTCGGGCCGAGCGCGGGTGATCGGTGGCCAGTTCCAGCGTCGGATGTTCTTCGCCCAGTTGCGCTTTCCAGTAAGCCAGTTGCCGCTCGCCCTCGCCTTGCGCCAGCCATTGCCGCTGCCAGTTGCCGTAGTCGGCGTATTGCACCGGCAGCGCTGCCAGCGTCGCCGTCGCACCTTGGGTAGCGGCGGCATAGAGGCGCGAGAATTCATCGAGGAGAATATTCAGCGACCAGCCGTCAGCGATGATGTGGTGCATCGTCACCAGCAATTGATGCTCTTCGTCGTCCAGGCGCACCAGTGTCACCGACAGCAACGGGCCTTTTTCCAGATCGAACCGAGTGCGCGCCTCGTCTTCGCGAATCTGCTCGGCGCGGGCTTCACGCTCGGGCGCGGGCAGGTCGCTGATGTCGATCAGTTGCAAATTGAATTCGGCAGCAGCGAGCACTTGCTGCAATGCCACACCGTCGCGCTCGAAGAAACGTGTACGCAGGGCTTCGTGGCGTTCGATCAGTTGCTGGAAGCTGCTGCGCACGGCGTCTTCGTCGAGTTCGCCACGCAGGCGCAGGCCGCCTGGAATGTTGTAGGCGCTGCTCTGTGGATCGAGTTGCCAAGTGATCCACAGACGGTTTTGCGCCAGCGACTGCGGCATCGGTTCGCTGCGCGACAATGTGCTGATTGCATCGTGGGCGCTGCCACCGTTGTGTTGTTGCTGCGCTACGGCGGCGGCGAAGGCGCACAGGGTGGGCGCTTCGAACAGCAGGCGCAGGCTCAGCTCGACGCCGAGTGCTTCGCGAACCCGCGCGACCACTTGCGTAGCGGCGATCGAGTTGCCGCCGAGGAGGAAAAAGTGATCGTCGGCGTTGACCTGCTTGACGTTGAGTTGCTCGGCCCAGATTTGCCCGATCACCGTTTCGAGATCCGAAGTGCTGCTGGTCGCGGTTGGGATTTCGGCGGTCGTCGACGGGAACAGCGCGTAACTGTCGAGACTGCCCTCGGCCAGACGATTACGGCACGCCGAGCGCTGCAGTTTGCCGCTGGAGGTTTTCGGCAACGCGCCCGGATTGAGCAGCACGACCACGCCTGGCGCCTCCTGATACGCCTCGGCCACGGCTTGGCGAATGGCTTTGATCAGCGCTTCCGGCGCCAGGATTTTCTGCACGCTGCGGCTGATTTCCGCAGCGATGCCGATGCCCTCTTCGCCGTTGTGATTGACCGCGAACGCCGCCACGCGGCCCTTGCGCACCACTTCCACCTCACGTTCAACGGTCTGCTCGATGTCCTGCGGATAGAGGTTGTGGCCACGGACGATGAGCATGTCTTTCAGGCGCCCGGTGACGAACAGTTCGCCGTCACGGATAAAACCCAGATCGCCGGTGCGCAACCAGGTGCGGCCAGCGTGCTGAACGAAGGTCTTGGCGCTGGCTTCGGGGTTGCGCCAGTAACCGTGGGCGATGCTCGGGCCCGCAGCCCACACTTCACCGACGGCATTGTCGGCGAGTTGTTCGAGGGTATTGGGTTCGACGATCAGCACCGCGTGTTCCGGCTGGCTGATGCCGCAGCTCATGATCGCGCTGCCGTCGCCCGGCTCGGCGCGGTTTTGCGCCAGCGCCTGATCGTCCACGCGCAGCGCCGGGATGCCGGTGCCGCGCGGTGTGCCAGCGACGAACAGAGTCGCCTCGGCCAAACCGTACGAAGCCATGAAACTGTTTTCGCTGAAACCGCAGGCGGCGAATTTTTCCGCGAAACGCTCAAGGGTATCGAGACGAATCGGCTCGGAGCCGGAATAGGCCACGCGCCAACGGCTCAGATCGAGACGTTCCAGAGCCGATTCGCTGACCCGTTCACTGCATAAGCGGTAGGCGAAATCCGGCCCGCCGCTGATGGTGCCGCCGTATTCGGCAATCGCTTCCAGCCAGCGCAACGGCCGGCCGAGGAAGTACGCCGGCGACATCAGAATGCACGGCACGCCGCTGAAAATCGGTTGCAGCAGACCACCGATCAAACCCATGTCGTGGTACAGCGGCAACCAGCTGACGATGACGTCGTCCGGATTGACGTCGATGCCGAAACCGTGACGGATCAGCAGTTCGTTGGCGACCAGATTGCCATGGCTGACCTGCACGCCCTTTGGCAGTGCAGTGGAGCCGGAGGTGTATTGCAGGAAGGCGATGTGCTCGGCCGGCAGGCTTGGTTCAACCCAGCGTTCGGCCAGCGTGCTGTCGAGAGTGTCGACACACAACAGCGGCGGCGCGCCGTCGATTTGCTGCAAGGCGTCGCGCAGGTCGGCGCTGGTCAGCAAAAGCTTGGGCTCGGCGTCGGCGATGATCGACAGCAAACGCTCCTGATGATGACGACGCGCGGATTCCGGCGGATAGGCCGGCACCGCAATCACACCGGCATACAGGCAGCCGAAAAACGCCGCGACGTAATCTGCGCCGCTGGGAAACAGCAGCACCGCACGCTCACCGAAACCGGCCTCGGCCTGCAGCGCAGCGGCGATGGTGCGCGCGCGCTGATCGAGTTCGCGATAGCTGAGCACCACAGCCTGATCGGCATTTTCGGCGAGAAAACGCAGGGCTGTTCGGTCCGGCGTCAGGGCCGCGCGACGCTTGAGGGCATGGACCAGGGTGCTGGGGAGTTCGAACGCGTCGGTCATGAGGTTTCCTGCCTGAATTCGGCTTGCAAGTGGAATCGGGTAGCTGCGGCACACCTGTCGAGAGGCGTGCGGGGCGGGGTCTGTGCCGACCGCGCGAGGCATCGGAATGCGCTGGGGCCGGAGATCTGCACCCGGAACCATTCACCAATGAGAACGGATGACGTCTGGAAAAAATTAGTCGGCAGGCGCGACATCCAGCGGGGCTGGGATGCGGCGGCGTGTCGCAGTTCGCAAAACACATCGCCTTACAGCAATACCTCTCTTTCTCATTTGACAATCATTATCATTCAACCTAATTTGTCGCTCGATGTGTAGGACGGCGCCGTCCCCCGAGGCCCTCCCACTAACCTATTGGCAGCAAGGTGATTTCCATGACGGAACAAGTATCCACAAGCAGGTGCGATTCACCGCTACTTCAGGCATTCGTCGACAATCGACTGATTCTGGTCAAGATTGCAGCGCGCATTACCGGCTGCAGGTCTCGTGCCGAAGACGTGGTTCAGGATGCGTTTTTCCGACTGCAATCGGCGCCGCCGATCACGTCGTCGATCAAGGCTCAGCTGAGCTACCTGTTCCAAATCGTGCGCAACCTCGCCATCGATCACTACCGCAAGCAGGCGCTCGAACAGAAATACTCAGGCCCGGAAGAGGAAGGCTTGAACGTGGTGATTCAGGGCGCTTCGCCGGAAACTTCGCACATCAACTTCTCGACCCTGGAACACATCGCCGATGCGCTGACCGAACTGCCCAGCCGCACCCGCTATGCCTTCGAGATGTACCGCTTGCACGGCGTACCGCAAAAGGACATCGCCAAGGAACTGGGCGTATCGCCAACCCTGGTCAACTTCATGATTCGTGATGCTTTGGTGCACTGCCGCAAGGTTTCGGGCAGTCGGCGGGATGCGGTGATCGCGGGTCGTCGTTAGGATCCGGATTCTGCGTCAAGCCATTCGCGAGCAGGCTCGCTCCCACAGGGTTTGATCAACGACACAAATCCAGTGTGGGAGCGAGCCTGCTCGCGAAAGCGGCCTCAGATTCAAACGAAAGCCGAGGCCGAACGCATCAGGCCAGCTTGCACCGATCAAAAAACCGCTCCCGCCCCAGAATCATTAATGCCGCGCGCTTGTGCGGAAAATCGAATTCCTTCTCGCAGTGAAAGCATTGGTTGTGCATGTGCCCGATCATCTTCGCGTTATCTGCACGCGGCTCGGCAACCACGCGCAGGGTGCGCGGATCATCGAGAAACAGGTAATGCACCAGCGCCGATAACCAGCTCGCCACCTTGTGCGGGCCGCGATGACTCTCCTCGCCGACCAGCATGTGAATGCCACGGTCGTAATCGCCAGCATCGTAGAACGGCGCGATGCGATCTTCCTTCGCCCAGTAGGCTTCGAAATAAGCGAACGGCTGATCATCGAAACAGCCGATCAGGGTCAGCGTGTGCGGATCTGCATCGAGCTTGTTCAGATATTCGCGGTGCTGCTCGAGGCTGCCCTCCTCCTGCCAGAAACTCGCCACGCGCGGGCTGTTCTGCCAGCGATTGAAGCGCGACAGATCTTCCTCGATTTCCAGCGTTCGCAAGGAAATCCACGCGCCAAGTCGCGCATCGAAACGCCGATAGACTTCACCGCGCGGCTTCACCGGTCGCAGCGGATGGCGCTTGCCCTGGCTGATGACCATTTGCTGCGGGTAGCTGCCGGCCAGTGGAGCGCCCAGCCACGGCTGCGGCAGTTGCCAGAACAGCGTGCGCTCGCAGCGATACTCACCGGCGACTTCGGTGTTGATCAGCAAACCACTGAGCAAGGCTTCGGTCGGCGGCTGATCGAGTTGCCAGGTCAGCTGCTGGCACGCCGGGTCACGGGCGAACAGCCAATAACAGGCGGCCCACAAGGCTTGCCCGGGCGGCAGGGCAAAACGTTCATCAAGCTGAATCGGGCCATTGGCCTCGCGGTCCAGGCGCAGCCGAATCAACGGTTGTCCCTCCAGGCTCAGGCTCAGCCGGCTCTCGGTAGCATCAGCGATCAAGCGACTGCCCGAGGGCAATGCCAGGGCAGTCAGGTCATTCAGATTGGACATGGGTCGGGCTCACGTAATCGTCGACAGTTCAACGAAGTGACGTGAGCCGGGAGGTGAAATTTAAGCGCGGGACGAAAACTGCGCTTCAGTGATGAGGCACCGGCACCACGGCTATCCTGTACGGCTCGAAAATCTTCAACAACTCGCCGTTTTCGCGCAAACGCTGCAACAGGTTGCCGAACGCTTCGCCGGTTATAGGAGCGCTTGGCCGCAGAATCGCGTAATGGTGATAGATCTGATCGGTACGCTGGGATGCCAGAAGCGCATCGCGAACCTTTTCGTTGCGCAGCAGGTAATCGAACAGATAGGAACGGGTCACCAGGGCAATGTCGGCGCGCCCGCGCAGGACCATCAGCAGGTTGCTGTCGTGGGAATAGGTCAGCGTGGCGTTGTAGTTGTGCGCGAGGAATTTCGGGTCGGCGTTGAAGTTGGCGAATTCGTAGTGATAACCGCTGAACAGCGCCAAGCGCTTGCCTGACAGGCTGGAAAAGTAGTTCTGCTGGCGGCCGTCCTCGCGCTGGGCGACAAAAATCTCGGCGTCTTCCAGGCCCATGTCGACATCCTCGTGAGGAATTTCCTTCCAGCCCCATTCGGGGTTCTCGAAGATCGCCATGTCGATACGGCCCTGCTTGAAATCCCCGAAACGGCGCGGGATCGACGTCGGCACCAGGACGAACTGATACTCGCCCTGCGAGCGGTTCAGCGCCTCGATCAATTGCGGCAACAGGCCGGTGTCGGCGCCGTTTTCCGGGCGAATCGTATAGGGCGGAAAATGCGCGGCGCCGACCCGGACCAATTGCGCTGACTGAGCGGGCAATACCCATAACGCAGCCAGCGCAGCGAGCATCAGCCCGGCGGCTGTCCGAATTGGCGAAGACTTCAAAACACCCCACTCCCCGAAAAAAATAGCGATCAATGCATTCAAGCTAGGCGGTTTCGCCGACTTAGCCAGTTTGTCGGCCGGTCCGACAACCGTTCAACGCGCTTCGAGGACCAGAATCAGCGCTTCATCGGCGAGCTGATCGAGGCTCAAACTGCCGCCGGCACGGAACCAGGTGGTGGTCCAGGACAGTGCGCCAGTGAGGAAACGTCGGGTAATAAAAACGTCGCCGCGAATATAGCCGGCGTCCTTGGCCTCGCCCAGAACCTGCAGCCAGATGTCTTCATAAACGTCACGCAATGCAAGGACTTTAGCCTGGCCGTCTTCTGACAATGAGCGCCATTCGTACACCAGCACCGCCATCGCTTCGCCGCTGCCGCCCATGATCGACTGCAACTCGCAACGAATCAGCGCCAGCACTTTCTCGCGCACGTCGCCGGCTTCGGCCAGAGCTGCGCGCATCAACGCGGTGTTGTAGCGGATGGTTTCCTCCATCACTGCGCGCAGGATTTCATCCTTGCTTTTGAAGTGATGAAAAATACTGCCCGACTGAATGCCCACAGCGCTGGCCAGATCACGCACCGTGGTGCGCTCGTAGCCTTTGTTGCGAAACAGGTGAGCCGCCACTTGCAGCAATTTGCCACGGGCGCTGTCCGGGTCGGTCAACTGGCCTTGGTCGACCAGTTCGCGCATGACCCGCAGGGCTTTTTGCTCGTCCACCCGTTCTCTCCTACAGTCGATCAGTGTGTTGCCCCCTGTAACCGCAGGGTTGCGCGCAATTTAAGCCGCGCGCGGGCACCAAGCAAGCGCTTGGGCAGAAGAATGTTTCGCCTGTTTACAAACCAAGCGCTTGCTTGGTAGCCTCCAGACACTTCTGTCGCAGGTCCCTGAGTCGGAGATAAAAATGCCCACCACCGTGCGAATCGGCTGCGCCAGTGCCTTCTGGGGCGACACCTCCACCGCTGCCGCCCAACTGGTGGCGGGCGGCAAGCTCGACTATCTGGTGTTCGATTATCTGGCCGAGATCACCATGTCGCTGATGGCCGGCGCGCGCCTGAAAGACCCGCAGGCCGGGTTCGCCAGTGATTTCATCGAAGTGCTGGCGCCGCTGCTGACGCAACTGGCCGAACAGAAGATCCGCGTGATCAGCAATGCTGGCGGGGTCAATCCGCAGGCCTGCGCGACGGCCCTGCAAGCGGCCTGCGACCAGGCTGGGGTCCAGCTGAAGATTGCCGTATTGCTCGGCGACGACTTGCAAGGACAGCTCAAAAACCCCGCCGACATTCGCGAAATGTTCAGCGGCGCGCCACTGCCGCGGGTGTGCGTGTCGACCAACGCCTACCTCGGCGCGCCGGGGATTGTCGACGCTCTGCGCCTGGGTGCCGACATTGTCATCACAGGCCGGGTGGTCGACAGCGCCGTGGTCAGCGCGGCGCTGGTTCATGAGTTCGGCTGGTCGTGGCACGACTACGACAAACTCGCCCAGGCCGCGCTGGCCGGGCACATCATCGAATGCGGCGCGCAGTGCACCGGCGGTAATTTCACCGACTGGCGCGAGGTGCCGGATTACGAGCACATTGGTTTTCCGATCGTCGAGGTCAGCGCCGATGGCCAGTTCCTCGTCAGCAAACCCGAAGGCTCCGGCGGCCTGGTCACGCCGCTGACTGTCGGCGAGCAGATGCTCTACGAAATCGGCGATCCGCAGGCCTATCTGTTACCCGACGTGATCTGCGATTTCAGCCAGGTCAAACTCCAGCAACAAGGCAAAAACGTCGTGCACGTGCACGGTGCCAAAGGCCTGCCGCCCACCGACAAATACAAGGTCAGCGCCACGTACCCGGACGGTTTTCGCTGCACCGCCAGTTGCCTGATGGCCGGCATCGACGCAGTGGACAAGGCGCGGCGCGTCAGTCAGGCAATCATCGACAAGACCGCCGAGATGTTCAGCTTGCGCGGCTGGTCGCCCTACAGCGAAACCCACGTCGAGCTGCTCGGCAGCGAAGCCACCTACGGCCCCCACGGCCAGCGCCGCGACAGCCGTGAAGTGGTAATCAAAATCGCTGTGCGCCATCCCGATAAACGCGCGCTGGTGCTGTTCTCCAAAGAAATCGCCCAGGCTGCGACCGGTATGGCGCCGGGTTTGACCGGCATCGTCGGCGGACGTCCGACCGTGTATCCAGTCATCCGCCTGTTCTCGTTCCTCATCGATAAAAGCGCCTGCACGTTGCAAGTCGAGATTGCCGGCGAACGTCATCCGTGCGCCCTGCCCGACCTGATCGCGCTCGACAGTGCAGATTTGCCGCTCGCCCAGCAACCGCCCAAACCCCAGGGCCGCGCCGATGCCAGTGTGCCGCTGGTGAAACTGGCGGTGGCGCGCTCCGGCGACAAGGGCAACCACAGCAACATCGGCGTGATGCCGCGCCATCCCGATTACCTGCCGTGGATCGCCGAAGCGCTGACCACTTCGGTGGTGGTCGACTGGATGCGTCATGTCCTCGATCCGGTGCTCGGACGTGTCGAACGCTGGTACCTGCCCGGCACCCACAGCCTCAACTTTCTCTTGGAAAACGCCCTCGGCGGTGGCGGTGTCGCCAGTTTGCGTATCGACCCGCAAGGCAAGGCCTTCGCCCAGCAACTATTGGAAATCCAGATCCCGGTGCCACAGAGCATCGCCGAACAGCTCGACTAGAGGATGGTGTGCATGGCTTACGCGTCGATTTTTCGCGCCGATCTGTTCAGCGGCCAGAACCTGATTGTCACCGGTGGAGGCAGCGGCATCGGTCGCTGCACCGCCCATGAACTGGCGGCGCTCGGCGCCAATGTGCTGCTGGTCGGGCGCAAGCCGGAAAAGCTGGAAAAAGTCGCCGCCGAAATCGCCGAGGACGGCGGCCGCGCGCACTGGAAGGCCTGCGATATCCGCGATGAAGAAGCGGTCAAGCAACTGGTCAAAGAGCTGATCGCCGAACACGGGCCGATCCACGGTCTGGTCAACAATGCCGGCGGCCAGTATCCGTCGCCCTTGGCCTCGATCAATCAGAAGGGTTTTGAAACCGTGCTGCGGACCAATCTGGTCGGCGGTTTTCTGATGGCCCGCGAAGTGTTCAACCAGTCGATGAGCAAACACGGCGGCAGCATCGTCAACATGCTCGCCGACATGTGGGGCGGCATGCCCGGCATGGGCCACTCGGGCGCGGCGCGTTCGGGCATGGACAACTTCACCAAGACCGCCGCGTTCGAGTGGGGTTACGCCGGGGTCCGGGTCAACGCGGTGGCGCCCGGATGGATCGCCTCCAGCGGCATGGACACTTACGAGGGCGCATTCAAAGCGGTGATCCCGACCCTGCGCGAGCACGTGCCGCTCAAGCGCATCGGCACCGAATCGGAAGTCAGTGCGGCAATCGTGTTTCTGCTCAGCCCGGCGGCGGCATTCATCAGCGGCACCACAGTGAAAATCGACGGCGCCGCCAGCCTCGGCAGTCGTGCCTGGCCGCTGCACAAGGCCAGCCACAGCGAATCGTTCAACGGCTTTCACCGCGCCTATCTACCTGACGTGCTCAAGGACAAGGAGTAAGCCATGGCGCAGATCCAGTCGCAACTCGATCCGCACAGCGAAGCCTTCGCACGAAACCGCGCGGCCATGCTCGCTGCCATCGGGCAGGTGCAGCAGCTCGAACAGAACCTGTTGAACAAGGCCGCCGAAGCCAAAGACAAATTCGAAAAACGTGGGCAACTGTTGCCCCGCGAGCGCCTGAACCTGCTGCTCGACCCCGGCGCGCCGTTCCTCGAACTGGCCAGCCTCGCCGGCTACAAATTGCACGACGACAAGGACGGCAGTTCGGCCGGTGGCGGGCTGATTGCCGGCATCGGTTATGTCTGCGGAATCCGCGCGATGGTGGTCGCCAACAACAGCGCGATCAAGGGCGGCACGATCTCGCCGAGCGGCCTGAAAAAATCCCTGCGCCTGCAACAGATCGCTCGGGAAAACAAACTGCCGATGATTACCCTCGCCGAAAGCGGCGGCGCCAATCTCAACTACGCGGCGGAGATTTTTGTTGAAGGTGCGCGCAGTTTCGCCAATCAGGCGCGAATGTCGGCCATGGGTTTGCCGCAGATCACCGTGGTGCACGGCTCGGCCACGGCGGGCGGTGCCTATCAACCGGGTTTGTCGGATTACGTGGTGGTGGTGCGCGGCAAGGCCAAGCTGTTTCTCGCCGGCCCGCCGCTGCTCAAAGCCGCGACCGGTGAAGTCGCCACCGATGAAGAGCTGGGTGGCGCCGAGATGCATGCGCAGGTCGCCGGCACCGCCGAATATCTCGCTGAAAACGACGCTGACGGCATCCGTCAGGTGCGCGACATCATGCGCATGCTGCCGTGGAACGAACAGCTGCCCTGGCTGCCGGAGCGGCAATTCAAAGAGCCGCTCTATCCGGTCGACGAATTGCTGGGGCTGATCCCGGACGATGCGAAAAAGCCCTACGACGTGCGCGAAATCATCGCGCGGATTGCCGATGAGTCGGACTTTCTCGAATTCAAGGCCGAGTTCGATCAGCAAACCATTTGCGGCCAACTGAAAATCCAGGGCCGCGCCTGCGGCTTCATCGGCAACAACGGCCCGATCACACCCAACGGCGCGAGCAAGGCGGCGCAGTTCATTCAGCTGTGCGACCAGAGCCAGACGCCGCTGCTGTTTTTCCACAACACCACGGGGTTCATGGTCGGCACCGAATCGGAGCAGCAAGGTGTGATCAAGCATGGCTCGAAACTGATCCAAGCGGTGGCCAACGCACGGGTGGCTAAACTGACCATCGTTGTCGGCGGTTCCTACGGCGCCGGCAACTACGCCATGTGCGGACGCGGCCTCGATCCGCGCTTCATCTTCGCCTGGCCGAACAGCCGCACGGCAGTGATGGGTGGCGCGCAGGCCGGCAAGGTTCTGCGCATCGTTACCGAAGCCAAACAGCTCAAGGACGGCATCGAGCCCGATCCGAAAATGCTCGACATGCTCGAGCAGATGACCGCGCAGAAACTCGACAGCCAATCCACCGCACTGTACGGCAGCGCCAACCTGTGGGACGACGGCCTGATCGACCCACGCGACACCCGCACCTTGCTCGGTTACTTGCTGGATATCTGTCACGAAGCCGACATGCGCACGCTGCAACCCAACAGCTTCGGCGTCAGCCGCTTCTGACCGCCACGGATCCTACGGAGAACAACAACAATGATCTTCACCCCGGAACACGAAGCCCTGCGCCGCACCGTTCGCCAGTTCGTCACGCACGAGATCAACCCGCACGTCGAAGAATGGGAAAAAGCCGGGCGCTTTCCGATCCACGAAATTTTCCGCAAGGCCGGTGAACTGGGCCTGCTGGGCATTTCCAAGCCGGAAAAATTCGGCGGCATGGGCCTCGACTACAGCTATTCGATCGTCGCCGCCGAAGAGTTCGGCACCATTCATTGCGGCGGGATTCCGATGTCGATCGGCGTGCAGACCGACATGTGTACACCCGCCCTCGCCCGCTTCGGCTCCGATGAATTGCGCGAAGAATTCCTCCGTCCAGCGATCACGGGCGAACAGGTCGGTTGCATCGGCGTTTCCGAAGTCGGCGCCGGCTCCGATGTCGCCGGGCTGAAAACCACAGCGCGCAAGGACGGCGATGACTACGTGATCAACGGCAGCAAGATGTGGATCACCAACTCGCCGAGCGCCGACTTCATCTGCCTGCTCGCCAACACTTCCGACGACAAACCGCACATCAACAAGTCGCTGATCATGGTGCCGATGAACACCCCCGGGATCAGCCTCAGCTCGCACCTGGACAAGCTCGGCATGCGTAGCTCGGAAACCGCCCAGGTGTTCTTCGACAACGTGCGCGTGCCGCAGCGCAACCGCATCGGCCATGAAGGCGCCGGGTTCATGATGCAGATGCTGCAGTTCCAGGAGGAACGCCTGTTCGGCGCGGCAAACATGATCAAGGGCCTGGAATATTGCATCGACAGCACCATCGAGTACTGCAAGGAGCGCAAGACCTTCGGTAATGCGCTGATCGATAACCAAGTGATCCACTTCCGCCTCGCCGAATTGCAGACCGAAATCGAATGCCTGCGCGCGCTGGTCTATCAGGCCACCGAGCAATACATCAAAGGTCAGGACGTCACCCGACTGGCGTCGATGGCCAAGCTCAAGGCCGGACGCCTCGGCCGTGAAGTCAGCGACAGCTGCCTGCAATATTGGGGCGGCATGGGCTTCATGTGGGACAACCCGGTGGCCCGCGCCTATCGCGACGTGCGTCTGGTATCGATTGGCGGCGGCGCCGACGAAATCATGCTGGGGATCATCTGCAAACTGATGGGCATCCTGCCGGGGAAAAAGAAATGAGCAGCCTGCCCGATTGCCAGACGCTGTTGCTGGAACTGCATGGCGGCGTGCTGCACATCACCCTCAACCGCCCGGACAGCCGCAATGCGATGAGCCTGCAAATGGTCGCCGAACTGCGCGCGGTGCTGGCGGCGATACGCGATGACCGCACAGTGCGGGCCTTGGTGCTCAGCGGTGCCGGCGGGCATTTCTGCGCCGGCGGCGACATCAAGGACATGGCCACCGCACGGTCGCAGGGTGCGGACGCTTACCGCGAGTTGAACCGGGCGTTCGGTGCGTTGCTGGAACAAGCCCAACACACGCCACAAGTGCTGATCACTGTGCTGCAAGGCGCGGTGCTCGGCGGCGGCTTCGGTCTGGCCTGCGTCAGCGATATTGCCTTGGCCGATCACCAGGCGCAGTTCGGTTTGCCGGAGACCAGCCTCGGCCTGATCCCGGCGCAAATCGCACCGTTTGTGGTGCAACGGATCGGCCTGACCGAAACCCGCCGCCTGGCCCTGACAGCGGCGCGTTTCGATGGCGCTGAGGCGCAGCGATTGGGCCTGGTGCATTTCGTTGAACAGGATGCGCAAGCGCTGGCCGAGCGACTGGATGAGGTCTTGCAACAGGTGCTGCGCTGCGCACCTGAAGCGAATGCCGCGACCAAAGCCTTGCTACTGGCGAGCGCCGGGCAGCCATCGAGTGAACTGCTTGATGAGGCCGCGCAGTGGTTCAGCGTGGCGGTGACCGGAGACGAGGGAATCGAGGGGACCATGGCTTTTATGCAGAAGCGCAAACCTCGGTGGGTCAGCTAAAAGCTTCGCGAGCAGGCTCGCTCCCACAGGTTGAAATGCATTCCAAATGCGGGAGCGAGCCTGCTCGCGAAGAGGCCCGCACCTTCGCCGCCCAAAACTCAGGAGCGCCCGAATTCGCGGTTGAAATGCGTTCCAAATGTGGGAGCGAGCCTGCTCGCGAAGAGGCCCGCACCTTCGCCACCCAAAACTCAGGAGCGCCCGAATTCGCGGTTGAAATTCGTTCCAAATGTGGGAGCGAGCCTGCTCGCGAAGAGGCCATCCCATTCACCGCTATCATTTCAGGAAACCCACCATGCCAGCCATTCAGAAAATCCTGATCGCCAACCGCGGTGAAATCGCCTGCCGCATCCAGCGCACGGCCCAGGCGCTGGGTTATCGCACCGTCGCCGTTTTCAGCGACGCCGACGCCGATGCGCTGCACGTGCAAATGGCCGACCAAGCCGTGCACATCGGCCCGGCACCAGTGCAACAGTCCTACCTCAACATTCAGGCGATTCTCGACGCCGCCCGCCGCAGCGGTGCCGACGCCATTCACCCCGGCTACGGCTTCCTCTCGGAAAACGCCGATTTCGCCCGCGCTTGCGCCGCAGCCGGGCTGATCTTCATCGGCCCCAGTGTCGAAGCCATCGAGCTGATGGGCAGCAAACGTCTTTCGAAGATCGCCATGCTTGATGCCGGGGTTCCATGCATTGCCGGCTATCAAGGCGCAGCGCAGGACGACGCGACCCTATTGGCCGAAGCCGAGCGCATCGGTTATCCGCTGATGATCAAGGCCAGCGCCGGTGGCGGTGGACGTGGCATGCGCCTGGTGCACGAGGCCAGCGAACTGGCGGCGCAACTGCGCACCGCGCGGTCCGAAGCAATGAACGGTTTCGGCAGTGACGAGTTGATTCTCGAGCAGGCGTTGATCGAGCCACGCCATGTCGAAGTACAGCTGTTCGGCGACCAGCACGGCAATCTGGTCTATCTCGGCGAACGCGATTGCTCGATCCAGCGCCGCCATCAGAAAGTCATCGAAGAAGCACCGTGCCCGGTGATGACCGCCGAGCTGCGTCAGGCCATGGGTGAGGCGGCGCTCAAGGCTGGGCGCGCGGTGGATTATGTCGGCGCCGGCACCGTGGAGTTTCTGCTCGACGCGCGCGGGCAGTTCTATTTTCTGGAGATGAACACCCGTCTGCAGGTCGAACATCCGGTGACGGAAATGATCACTGGGCAAGACCTCGTCGCCTGGCAGTTGCTGGTCGCCGAAGGCCAGCCGCTGCCACTGACCCAGGAGCAAATCCGCCTTGACGGTCATGCCATGGAAGTGCGCCTCTACGCTGAGGATCCCGCAGCGGATTTTCTCCCGCAAACCGGCCGAGTTGCCGCATGGCAGCCAGCGCTGGCGCACGGCGCGCGGATTGATCACGGCCTGTTTGAAGGTCAGTCGGTCAGCCCGTTCTACGACCCGATGCTGGGCAAACTGATCGCCCACGGTGCTACTCGTGAAGAGGCGCGGCGCAAGCTGTTGCGTGCGGTGCAGGACACCGTGCTGCTTGGCGTGCAGAGCAATCAGCGCTTGCTCGAAGGCCTGCTGCAACATCCGCAGTTCATCAGCGGCGACTTCAGCACAGCGTTCATCCAGCAACATTTCTCCAGCCATGCCAGCCTCAACACTTATGTGCCGACCACGGCGCAACTGGCGATTGCCGTGGCGTTGTTCTATCAGGCCAGCGCCCTGCCCCATCGCGCCCCGTTGAATGGCTGGCGCAACAACGCCAGCGTGCCGTTGCACTATCGACTCGGCAGTGACGAACAGGACTGGACGCTGTCGGTGCTGGCGCGCAAATCCGGTGAATATGTCGTGCAGGTCGGCGATCGCACGCTGGAGTTGGAAATCATCGAGCACACCGCCCAATCGGTGACCATGGAGGTCGACGGCCTGCGCCAGCGCCACGCCTATCGTCTGCACGATGGGCAACTGTGGCTGTTCACCCAACCGGGCAGCCTGCGCCTGGAGGATCGAACTCATGCGCCGATCGGCAGTCAGACCAGCGTCGCCTCCGGCACCCTGAAAGCTCCGATGGACGGCGCCATTGTCGACGTGCTGGTCAGCGAAGGCAGTACGGTCAGCAAGGGTCAATTGCTGGTGGTGCTCGAGGCGATGAAAATGGAGCATCCGTTGAAGGCCGGCATTGATGGCGTGCTCAAAAGGGTGCAAGTGAAGGTTGGCGATCAGGTAAAAAATCGTCAGGTTCTGTTGCAGGTCGAGTAGTCGCCCGGACACAAGCGCGGGGTTTGACTACGCTCTGATAAATCAGAACGCGGAAATCAGGAACCCTGCGATGCCCCATTGGCTGGTCATAGATCTGGAAGCCACCACAGACGAGGGTGGCTGGCCGGTCACGGAAATGGAAATTATCGAGATCGGTGCGACCCTGGTCGACCGTGCCGGGCGCGAGCAGGATCACTTCCAGCGCTTCGTCAAACCGACCCGCCGTCCATTGCTGACGTCATTCTGTCGGGAGCTGACGCACATCACTCAAGCCAACATCGATTCGGCACAACCGCTGAGCGAGGTCTGGCCAGCCTTTGAGCGCTGGCTGGCGCAGCATCAGGCTCGCCTTGAAGGCTGGGCCAGTTGGGGCGGCTATGATCGCCAGCAGTTGCTGCAGGAATGGCAGCGCCTGAACATCAACAGTGGCCTGAGCAAAGTGCAGCACATGAACCTCAAACAGCGCTTCGCCAAGGCCCGGCGCCTGGAGCGACCGCTGGGCCTCAACGGCGCGCTGCAACTGGCGGGCATGCAGTTCAACGGCCAACAACATCGCGCGCTGGAAGATGCCCGCAACACCGCACGATTATTACCGCTGGTCCTGCCACTTTAGGCGCGTGACGGCGCGAAAAGCCTTGTGCATACTGGCCGCCCCCTTTTAAGCCCTTTTCGAGGAATCCGCCCATGTTTAAAGTCAACGAGTACTTCGACGGCACCGTCAAGTCGATCGCCTTTGGCACCGCCGAAGGTCCGGCGACCATTGGCGTCATGGCCCCGGGCGAATACGAATTCGGTACCAGCCAGCGCGAGATCATGCACGTGGTTTCCGGCGCGCTGAGCGTAAAACTGCCAGACAGCAGCGACTGGGAAACCTTCGCCGCCGGCAGCCAGTTCAACGTTCCGGCCAACAGCAAGTTCCAGCTGAAAGTCGCCGTCGATACTGCTTACCTGTGCGAATACCGCGGCTGATCCCGCAGTTTTCACAGCGCAAAAAAATGCCCGTGTCCAAAAGACCCGGGCATTTTTCGTTTGAGCGACAACCTATTCGAGAATTTCCACCGGCATGCCGACTTCCAGGCGGCCGTTGCCGTCGTTGACCAGATTCTGCCCGAACATCGCGCCGTCAGCGGTGCTGCGAAGTTTCTGCAACGTCGCGAACGGTTCACGATCAGCACTGCGCTCACCGGTTTGCGGGTCAACAGTGGTCATGATGCAACGCGCACACGGCTTGACCACACGGAATTCGATTTCACCGATGCGAATACGTTTCCAGTTGTCCTCGGCGTAAGGCGCGCTGCCTTCGATGACCAGATTCGGACGGAAGCGCAGCATCTCCAGCTCTCGCCCTACCGTTTCCGAGAGCGCCAGCCGCGAGGCTTCGCCGATCAGCAGCAATGGATAACCGTCGGCGAACGCCACTTGATCGTCATCCTTGCCGAAACCCGACTGCGTGGTGCGCGCCCGCTCGAGCGGCATTTGCACCAGGCGTGTCGGCTTGCCGAGGAAGTCGCTGACAAAACGCGCGGCTAGATCACCGGCGTCCGGCACCCGCAGCGTGTCACGCCAGATCGTCACACCGCGCAGCTCGGCGTCGGCAGCCGGTAGCGCGACTTCGATTGAACCCTGCTCGGGAGCGCTCAGGGTCAGACCGCCGCCAGCATTCCATAATGCCGACAACTGGCTCATCTTCGCTTCGGCACGCTGGGTCAGAAAGCGCCCGCTGGCCTCGTCCACCAGCATCCAGCGTCGGTCGCCCGCCAGCCCGAGCTTGTCCAGCTCGATGCTTTGCAGGATTTCGCCCTTGCCGGATTTCAACGGGTAACGATAAAGCGCGCTCAGACGCAGCATGGCCAGCTTCCTTGGAGGGAAAAACGCCACCCTATACGAGCTTCAATACCGAATCAAAGCCGTCATTAATGTAAAAACACTTCTGTGGGAGCGAGCCTGCTCGCGAACAGGCCGACACATTCACCATCAATGTGTCCGATCCTGCGCTTTCGCGAGCAGGCTCGCTGCCACAGGAAGCAAGATGTGCGTGCTTCAGGCCGGCACGGCGTCGAGCATCAGACGCTGGCGCACCACGTCGACCAGTTTGTCCGGCTGGAATTTGGAGAGGAAGTTGTCGCAGCCGACCTTCTTCACCATCGAGTCGTTGAAACTGCCGGACAACGAGGTGTGCAGCACGACGTAAAGGCCGCGCAGGCGCGGATCGTTGCGGATCTCCGTGGTCAGGCGATAGCCGTCCATTTCCGGCATTTCCGCGTCGGTGAAGATCATCAGCAGTTTGTCAGTCATGTGCACGCCAGTATCGGCCCAGGCCTTGAGCATGTTCAAGGCTTTCAGACCATCACTGGCAATGTGCATTTTCACCCCGAGCTGGCCGAGGGTATCGCGCAATTGCGAAAGCGCTACGTTGGAGTCGTCCACCAGCAACACTTCGCGGCCACGGGCGCGCTCCAGTACCGGGTCGTCGAGTTTCTCGCGCGAGACCTTGGCGTTGTACGGGACAATTTCAGCGAGGACTTTCTCGACGTCGATGATCTCGACCAGTTGATCGTCGACCTTGCTGATCGCGGTCAGATAATGCTGACGGCCGGCACTGGTCGGCGGCGGCAGAATGGCTTCCCAGTTCATGTTGACGATGCGGTCGACACCGCCAACGAGGAAGGCCTGCACCGAACGGTTGTATTCGGTGACGATGATCGTGCTGTTCGGGCCCGGCACCAGTGGGCGCATGCCGATTGCCTGGGACAGGTCGATCACCGGCAATGTCTGGCCGCGCAGATTGACCACGCCGCAAACAAAGGGATGACGCTGCGGCATCAGGGTCAGCTTTGGCAGTTGCAGCACTTCCTGAACCTTGAACACGTTGATCGCGAACAGCTGGCGTCCGGCCAGGCGAAACATGAGGATTTCCAGGCGATTCTCACCCACCAGTTGCGTGCGTTGGTCTACCGTGTCGAGAATGCCGGCCATCAATGACTCCTGGGCTTGTTCTGATGAATTCACTATGGGGGTTTATCGGCTGCATTCAGCTAATCTTGATTGCTGTAAAGCGCGCCGCTAAAAATGCCATAAACGGCCATTGATGTCACACTGACATCATGCTTTACTGGCAATCGTGATTTCATCTGCTAGATTCATTGCGGCGCGACCTCGGTTTGCACGTTAGGTTCCCGCGCCTAAGGGATTCCCCTAGGATCAATCAGGCCCAACCTGATATTCGCCATTTCCAATAGCCATTACTGTGACGCCATTCTCATTGCATGAACGGAGTCAGGCTATTGTGTGCGATCGCAATTCAGTGGCAACCCACCCTCTGGAACCTCTCGGTCTGTGCACCTGCACCGCCGGGCGCGATCTGCCGACGATTCACGATCGTCGCCACACCCGGCCATCCGTCAACCAACACGACGTGGTGGAGATGAACATGCCAATCGACCGTAAAGACTGGGCGCAACGCTTCCCCGAATTTCTGGTCGAGGCCGAAACGCTTCTCGCCAAGTCCGAAGAATGCCTGAGCCATCTGCAACTGATCAGCAATGACAAGGATGCCATCGACTGTATGCTCGGCACTCTGCTGAAGTTGGCAGGCCGCGCCGAAGCGTTGGCACTGGAAGCAATCTCCGAGTTTTCCCTGCATATCTACAGTCTGCTCAATTTGAAGCAGGACCACGTCGATCTGCACGAACAGGCCCTCGATGCGCTTCGCGACTGCTTGACCCTGATGGCCTGGCAGCTTGAGCTGGTCGACCACAAGACCGGGCAGTTGAGCCTTGATGAAAGTGAACAGACTGATCTGCTCGAAGCCTTCGCGGCACAAATGGGCCAGGACACATTTGAGCCGAAAATGAGCAGCAAACGTTTGCTCTCAGCCTCTCTCACGGCGCGCCAGGCTTGATGACACAGGCGACGGTATTGTCGTAAATGAATAGTTCTTACCCACCAGCGACAATCCGGGTGAAATAATCAGCCCGACCAACGGTTAATTTGCAAGTGCCCCCATCAGGGTTTTCCCTGTGTGTACCCAGTGTCACTTCCCGGCACATCGAAGTGACCCTAATACAGCAACTCCAACTTTTTCCAATATGGAACTTGCGTCCACGATCCAGTATTTCCTGACTGAATGGACATATATAGCGACCGCGACCAACGGTATGTTAAGTGGTATTATGCCGCCGGTTAATGGCCCGCCGGTTAATGGCACAGTGATTCCAGCGTTTGCTTGACAATATTATTGCCAGTCAATGATTGCGTAATGAATGCGGTTTGAATCAATAACATAATTGACAGTATTTCCACACAGAGATCCGCCAGCCACCGGCCGGTCTGCCCGCAGCGAACATCCATTGGCTCCATCCGTTATGTACGCCAGTCTAAAGTCACTCACCACATGGCCACCCTCGCGGGAAAATGCCCGACGCTTCACACTCGTCATATGTGTTCTGGCGACCCTGGGCAGCCTGTTGGCTTATATTTTCTCCGCGCGCATTCCGCTGGGGTTGTTGGCTCTCGACGTCGCCGCCACTGCTTGCGTCTGGGTGCAATATCGCTTGTCGCGCAAGTCGATCAAGTTTCAGCCGCAAGAGCTGGCTGACCGTCTGTTGCAGGTGCAGGAAAATGAGCGCCATCGCCTCAGCCGTGAATTGCACGACGATATCGGACAATTGTTGACCGCCGCCAAGCTGCAAAGTGACTGGCTCAAACGTCGCCTGCCGGCAGAACTCCAGGAGCAGTGCACGATACTTTGCGACACGCTGGATGAAACCCTGAACAAAGTGCGTGACGTCTCGGCCATTCTCAATCCGCGCCAATTGACCAGCCTGGGCCTTGAAGCCAGCCTGCGTGCACACTTGCTCAAGACCCTCGCCAACACGCCGGTGAACTGGAGCCTCGACTGTCAGCAACGACTCAATGGCATTCCCGAGGAAATGGCCGTCGCGGCGTTTCGCATCGCTCAGGAAGCCGTAACCAACATCCTGCGGCACGCACAGGCGAAAAACCTGTTGATTCAGGTACAGCGTCTGCCGCAAGGTCTGACTTTGTTGATCAGCGATGACGGTCTCGGTTTCACCCCGGCAGCCGATCCGGCCAGAGAAGGCCAACGCGGCATGGCCGGAATGGCCGAGCGCATCGAACAGTTGGGCGGCACATTGAGTGTTATAAGCGAGCCGGGCAAAGGCACAAGAATCGAAGCACTTTTCCCATGGGCGCCTCGGTCGCTCGAACGGGCCAGTACGAATAAGGTTATGCGTTGACTTGCAACTTACTTCTGGTGGATGACCACTCGCTGATCAGAGCCGGCGTGCGCGCTCTGGTACTGGATATTCCCGGTTACGCGGTAATCGGCGAAGCCAGTGATGGCTCGCAATTGCTTGAAATGGTCGAGCAACTGAGCCCGGACATCGTATTGCTGGACATCTCGATGAGAGAAACCGGTGGTCTGGAAGCGCTGCAACGCCTCAAGCGCGTGCGCCCGCAGAGCAAGGTTCTGATCCTGTCGATGCACACCGATCCGGCACTGATCATGCAGGCACTGGAGTCCGGCGCCCACGGCTACCTGCTCAAGGACACCACGGCCACCGAGCTCGAGCACGCGCTGGAGGCCCTGCGCAACAACGAACGCTACCTTAGCCCGGCCATTGCTCATACCGTGATCAATCAGGCACTGACCCGCAACCAGAAAAGCCAGCCGGACATCGCCGACTCGCACAATCTGACGGCGCGCCAGTTAGAGATCCTCAGGCTGATCGTACGAGGCAAGTCCACACGGGAAATCGCCAACGGTCTGGGCCTGAGCGTCAAGACCGTGGAAACCCATCGCGCGCAGATCATGAAGCGCCTGCAAATCTACGACGTGGCCGGTCTGGTACTGTTCGCAGTACGTGAGCAGATCATCAGCCTGGATGACTGATCGCCGCTTGCTGGCCCAATAACGGCGAGCCCTTCGGCAGGTGCACCTGCAACGCGGCAGGTTTGGCGACAAAACGCAGACTGTCGCCTTCCAGCGGCTCGCCATCGAGATTGATGCTCAACCCTTCGGCAACCTTGATCTCGACCCACGGCAAGCGAGCCCGCACAAACATGTTATCGAGGCCGAAGCCCTCGCTCAGCAGATTCTTCAGCGTGCCGACCAGCTCCTGCGGTGCCGGCAGAATGCTGACGTCGAGCAGACCGTCGTTGACTTGCGCATCCGGACACAGCACATGACCACCGCCCGCCTGTCGACCGTTGCCGATGCCCAGCGCCAGCAGCTCACCCTGCCAATGGAAATCCGGCCCCTGCAATTCGCCGTAAGCGGCATGCAGCTCACTGAATCGGGTCAGGCCGGTGAACAGGTACGCAGCGCCACCCAAGACCTTTTTCAGGTCTTCCGACGTATTGGCAGTGACCTGGCTGCCGAATCCGCCCGTGGCCATGTTCAGGAAAATCTGTCCGCCCACTTCGCCCAGATCGATATCCGAAGGCTCGACGTCGAGCAAATCCAGCGCCTGCGCCGGCTCCAGCGAAATACCGGCGGCGCGGGAGAAATCGTTGGCAGTGCCCAGCGGTAGCAGGACAAGACTGGCTTTTTGCGGATGCTGAGCCAGCGCTTCGGCAATATCGCGCAAGGTGCCGTCGCCGCCGCCGGCAATGATTTTCGTGTAACCCGCTGCCAGCGCCTCTTCGACCAGACGCTGAGCGTCACCGGCCTCCCAGGTCACTCGGACGGCCAGCTCCCAGCCTTGCTCGCGCCTGGCTTCGACGGCGGTGCGGACATCCTCGTTGAGTGCCTGTTTGCCATGCAGGATCAGCAGTGCCCGGCGTTCACTCATAAAGTCACTCCAAGAATTGAAATCGATTGAAACATCTTGACCACTGTGCGCCTTAAAAAAGCCATGGAGCTGGCAATTAATTCCTCTTCCAACAACTGGCGTCCTACACGGCGGTATTTTTTCTTACGAAACAAGAGGAATCGGCTTAATTGACCCCGCCCGCCCCTTGGGTCACCGTGTGCCGGCAGCATCGACCTTCAACCCAATAACACAAGGATGTGCCGGTAATGAACGGATACCCCCCGATTTATTTTCATGAATCGAGCAATGGACAAACCAGCAGGCATGCAGTTGATACGATCAGCGGGTACTTCCATGCGCAGCAATGAAACCAAGGCACCGGTGAGTCCGGTCGCCGCTCTCGCCGAAAGCCGTGCCAGCAAAAAACCAGAATTCTGTAACAGCGCCAAGACCAGTGGAGAGTTTGATATGGAACCCCGCGTCAGCGAGCTGGAAACCCACTTCAAATACATCCGCCGCGACATGGACGAAGTACTCAATGATGTGCGGACGATAAAACATCGTCTCGCGTATTCGGCGGGTGCAACTGCTGTCATCCTGGGACTGCTGGGCTGGGTGGCCAACAGCCGATTCGACCAGTTGGTGTCACTGATCAGCAACTGACCGGATCAATCGTTGCACGCGCCGCGCACACCAGCCGACGCGTGCACAGGCAAGTCCAGTCAGCCCAGGAGCTCACTGAGCGCAATGAAATTCACTTCATCACCCTCGCTCAGCGTACGGCCCTCCCGGACTTCCACCAATCCGTCGGCCCACGCCGCGCTACGCAGCACACCCGAGCTCTGGTTGCGATAAATGATTGCTCGCCCTTGCTCCAGGCGCCCGCGCAGATATTCACGTCGGTTGCCGGCCATCGGCCAGACAAAACCTGCAGGCACCGCGAACTTGAGCGGTTCGACGGCTTGCACACCCAGGCGTCGCAACAGATATGGGCGCGCGAGCAAGGCGAACGTCACCAGCGTCGACGCGGGATTTCCGGGCAGGCCGATCACCGGCACGTTGCGGAAATGGCCGAATGTCAATGGTTTCCCCGGCTTGATGGCGAGTTTCCACAAGGCCAACTCGCCTTCTTCACGCAAGGCAATGCCAAGGAAATCCGCTTCACCGACCGAGACACCGCCGGTGGACAGAATCAGATCGACATTCTGTAGCTCGCCCAGCCGGGCCCGCGTGGCGGGAAGATCATCCGGAAGGATTCCGCCATCGATGACTTCACAACCCAGACGCAGCAGCCAACTGCACAAAAGCACTCGGTTGCTGTTGTAGATCTGGCCCGGACCCAATGCCTGACCGGGTTCAACCAGCTCGTCTCCGGTGGACAAAACAGCCACGCGTGGCTTGCGCACGACGTTGAGCCCGGCGCAGCCCAATGATGCAGCCAGGCCCTGCTCGATCGGCCCCAATCGGGTGCCTGCCTGCAGAACCAGTTCGCCGACGGTGGTTTCCTGGCCTTGCGGACGAATGTTCTGTCCAGCTTTCAAAGGCTCGAGGAAACGCACGCTTTGATCGGCCTGAACGTCGGCGTTTTCCTGCATCTCGACACAGTCGGCGCCCGGCGGCAGCGGCGCCCCGGTGAAGATGCGTGCGCAAGTGCCGGGTTCCAACGGTTGCGGCGACTGCCCGGCAAACACTTTCTGGCTGACCGGCAACGGCTCACCTTTCCAGTCAGCCAGGTTCAAGGCATAGCCGTCCATGGCACTGTTGGGCCATGGCGGCAGATCCAGTGTCGAAATCAGATCTTCAGCCAGCACCCGCCCTTCGACTTGAGCCAGCGGCAAGTGCTCGTGCTCGACAATCCGCGACGCATCAGCCATTGCCAGCAAGCGCTCCAGCGCCGTTTCGACGGGCAGCAAGCTGCCGGTCTTGCCCGGCTTACCCACGGGATTCACAAGGTGCCGCCTGCTTCAGATGGGTGACGAAGTTGCACGGACGATGACGGGCGTCGAGTTGCTCTGCGAGGATGCCATCCCAGCCGGTGCGTACCGCATTGGTCGAACCCGGCAGGCAGCACACCAGCGTGCCGTTGGCCAGACCTGCCAGGGCACGGGACTGCACGGTTGAAGTGCCGATATCGGCCACGGAGATCTGGCGGAACAATTCGCCGAATCCGTCGACCTGTTTGTCGAGCAGGCACACTACCGCTTCCGGTGTGCTGTCACGCCCGGTGAAGCCGGTGCCGCCGGTGATCAGCACGACCTGAACCACATCGTCGGCAATCCAGTTGGCGACTTGCGCGCGAATTTTGTAGAGATCATCTTTAAGCAGAACCCGCTCGGCCAGCGCGTGGCCGGCCGCGATCAAGCGATCGACGAAGACCTGTCCGGAGGTATCGGTTTCCAGGGTCCGGGTGTCGCTGACAGTCAGCACCGCAATATTGAGCGGCACGAAAGGTACATCAGCCTTGGCTTTCATAGGCTCTTCCAGTTGTAGGGGAAACAGCCCGGTGTTATATCACAGCGGCTCATTTTTCTGCCGCCCCTCTGGAGAGTCGTCATGCCCTTGAACAGCCCGTTGCCACCATGCTCCGTCCTGCTTTTGGCCGGTGGACGCGGCCAACGGATGGGCGGTCAGGACAAGGGGCTCATCGAGTGGCACGGCGAGCCGTTGATAGCGCATCTGCAGCGCAAGGTACGGCCGCTGACCGACGATCTCATCATCTCGTGCAACCGCAATCGCGAGCGTTATGCCACGTTTGCCGATCAACTGGTCATGGATGACGAGGGCGACTTTCCGGGGCCGCTGGCCGGTATTCGTGCAGGACTGAAAGCGGCGCGCCATGCGCATTTGCTGGTGTTGCCGTGTGATGTGCCGCGAATCGACAAGGCGTTGCTGGAAGACATGTTGATTACTGCCGACCAGCAACGTGAAAAACCTTTAATGCTGCGCCACGGCGAGCATTGGGAACCACTGCTGTGCGTGATCCCCGTGGCGCTGTTGCCCGCATTCGAAGCAGCCTGGAATGCAGGCGAGCGCAGCCCTGGTCGGGTGATGCGCAGTCTCGACGCCATCGCATTGCAATGCCCTGAAAACGACCCGCGACTGGCCAACCTCAACACCCCCGAATTGTTACATCTGCACAACACTGTGTCAGACTGACATTATCCAAGGAACTCTCAAGCCTTGTTTACGTCTCAAGCTCAGTAACCAGAAGATTTCCCATTCGGAGACACACTCATGACTCAACGGACCCTCGCCACTTTCATGCTCGCACTGGGCCTGGCAACCCTCGCCGGTTGCTCCTCGCCGACAGTGATCACCTTGAATGACGGTCGCGAAATCCAGGCCGTCGACACCCCGAAATACGATGATGATTCGGGCTTCTACGAGTTCCAGCAGCTGGACGGCAAAGAGACCCGCATCAACAAGGATCAGGTTCGCACCGTTAAAGAGCTGTAAGGTTCCGCGTCGATACCGGATACAGAAAAGCCCGCATTGTCATGCGGGCTTTTTCATGGGCGCTCGAAAAGCGGGTTCAGCTTCACCACTGCAAAGTGATTTGACTCTCGAACTCTCGTGCCTCGCCCGTCACCGGATCAACGAAGCGCAGCCCTTGGGCGAGCAGCTTCAACGGATTGGTGTAGTCGTCCACGACATCTTTCAATACGGTCGGATAAAACGGATCGTTGCAAATACTCGCTCCCAGCGACGTCATGTGCACACGCAGCTGATGCTTCTTGCCCGTCACGGGATACAGGCCATAGCGCCACAGATCACCATTTTTCTCACGCACCTCCACCGCCGTTTCGGTGTTGCTGGCGCCGGGCCCTTCTTGCATGCGGAAGAACGGCTCGCCATCAACCAGGCGGCTCTTGTGCACCAAAGGGAAATTAAGCTCGGGCAGCGCCGGGGCAATCGCTTCGTAGCGCTTGTCGATCTGCCGGGTTGGAAACAATGACTGATAGGCCGAGCGGGTCTGCGGATTGGCCGAGAAGATCACCAGCCCTGCAGTGTGCCGATCGATGCGGTGCAGCGGCACCAGATGCGGATTGTCCAGCCGACGGATGAGCCGCCGCAGCAGGGTTTGTTCGACATACTCCCCTGCCGGCGTCACCGGCAGGAAATGTGGCTTGTCGGCCACCACCAAATGCTCATCGGCATAAAGAATCGATTCGACCACCGGAATCGGCTTCTCGTCCGGCACTTCGCGAAAGTAATGAATGCGCAAACCTTCCTTGTACGGCAAGTCCAGCGCAATCGGCTGGCCCTGCGCATCCAGCACCCGGCCGCGAACAATCCGGTCGAGCCATTGCTCCCGCCCGATGGCACTGAAGTGCTCGCAAAGGCAATCGAATACCGTCAGCCAGGAACCGGGCGGCAAATACAACGTGCTGGCCTGATTGTGCGCAGCGGAAAATACGGGGCTGGTCATACGAAACAGAAGTCCTCAATGCAGGCCGGCATTATCCAACAGTGAGGCAAAGCCACCTAGCGCAGTTTGATCAGGCCGGAATCGATTTGAGGGCCGCCGCTTCGGTGAACTCCTTCAGCCAGCGCAACACATCGACCGCCTCCCAACGACCCGGATCGTACAAGGCGTACAGCAAACCCTGATAACCCACGACATCCAGCTGCTTGTGATAACCGGCGCGCTGAAACAACGCTTCGATCTCGGCAAAGCAGGTATTGAAATGCAGCTTGTTGAACGGCGTCTTGCCTTCCGTGACCAGCCCGTCCAGGCGCAATTCGAGGACGGCCTCGCGCACCACGTCGACCGACATCCGGTTAACGCTGCTCTTCAACTGTTCGACATTGACCACGGTTAATCCCTCTGACTCGATTGCTGTATGGACATACAGTAACCGAAGAAACCAGCGAGCGCCAACGCAAGGATGGGTTGCCGCGACCAGCGGAGGCATCCAGGCACAACCCCATCAACCTAAAAACGCCACCACCTGGTCGGCACTGAAAGGCCAGTCCAGCTCCGCGCCAGTGTCGATGCGCCGCAGTACCGGAATGCGCAGGCTGTATTTTTCAAACCACGATTCGTCTTCGGCAATGTCCACCAGTTCCACCAGCAAACCATGCTCGACGAAGGGCATCAGTTCAGCTTCAGCGACTTCACACAGATGGCACCCGAGGGTGCCGAACAGCTGACATTCTGGAGGCATGGCGGCATTACCGGAAAACAAGTGAGCCCATTCTAGGACGCCACCAAACCCTCGTCGACCCAGCGCCGCCCAAAGGGCCCAGCGCTCCCGGCGCAAAATCCTGACGCAAATCATTCGGCGCAGATTGCAATTGCGCCATCCTCGCTGACTTTTTGCCTCTACGCTTCAGAGGCCAACGCCCTGACAGCGGAGTGTCCCGTGTTTGCAAATCTGTTGATCATCCTCGCCTCATCCCTGGTGGTGATTGCCCTGTTCCGGCGCCTGCGACTACCGCCGGTGCTGGGTTACCTGTGCGTGGGATTGCTGGTCGGGCCGAACGCTTTCGACTGGGTCAACGAGAGCGAACATCTGCCGGATGTCGCCGAACTGGGCGTGGTGTTTCTGCTGTTCTCGCTGGGCCTGGAATTTTCCCTGTCAAAGATGATTGCGCTGCGTCAGGTGGTGTTTCGCCTCGGCAGTCAGCAAGTGCTGCTCAGCACAGCGTTGCTCGGCACACTGTTGATCGCGCTGGGCATGCCGCTGATGCCGGCACTGTTGCTCGGTGCCGGTTTATCGTTGTCATCCACGGCGATTGTAACCAAGGAGCTGGGCAGTCTCGGTGAGGTGTTCAGCAGCCACGGCCAGAATGCGGTCGGCGTACTGCTGTTTCAGGACGTGGTCGCGGTGTTGCTGCTGACGCTGGTCCCCGTGTTCGCCGGCACCAGCGAGCAGGCCTGGTACTGGGCCTTGCCGTTGACGCTGGGGAAAACCGTGCTGCTGTTCTTCGGCCTGCTGCTTGCCAGCCGCTGGTTGCTGCCACGACTGTTTCACGAAGTGGCGGCCTCGCGCTCGCCCGAGCTGTTCGTCCTGCTGGCGCTGGTGATCGTGCTGCTGACTGCCTGGCTCACACACCTGTTGGGCCTGTCGCCTGCCCTCGGCGCTTTTCTCGCCGGTATGCTGCTCGGGGAAAGCCACTACAGGCACCAGATCGAGGCCGACATCCGGCCGTTCCGCGACATCCTGCTTGGGGTGTTCTTCGTCAGCATCGGCATGCTGATCGACCTGCAATTGTTCGTCAGCCACAGCCTTTTGATCGTCGCCCTGACCCTCGGCCTGATGCTGATCAAAGGCATCGTCGTGGCGCTGCTGGTGAAATGGCGCGGCAGTGACAGCGAAACCGCATGGCGCAGCGGTCTGGCGTTGGCGCAGGGCGGCGAATTCTGCTTTGCGCTGATGGCGCAGATGCAGCAGAACAGCCTGTTGCCGGCCGAACCGGGCGCCCTGCTGCTCGCGGCGACGTTCTGTTCGATGCTGCTCACGCCACTGCTTTTGCGCGCGGCGCCGCGCATTGCCGCCGTGCTGCATCGCAAGCCTAATCAGGAGGCGCAGATCGAGCAGATCAGCGCGCTCAACGCCGACCTCGATCAGCATGTGGTGATCTGCGGCTACGGTCGCGTCGGCCAGTCCATCGGTCGTTTCATGGGCAACGCTGGCCAAGCCTATGTCGCGCTGGACAACGACCCGGTGCGGGTGCAGGAAGCCGCGTCCGGGGAAAGCGACGTGCATTACGGCGACTCGGCGCGCGGCGAGCTGCTGACTGCCGTAGGCCTGTTGCGCGCCAGGCTATTGGTGATTGCCGTGGATCAAAGCGATGTGGCGTTGCGCATTCTTCGTGAAGCCCGCCGGCTCAATCAACAAGTGCCGATTCTGGTGCGCACCCGTGATGACAGCCAATCGGCCGAGTTGCGAGCCGCCGGCGCCACCGAGGTGGTGCCGGAGCTTCTGGAGTCGAGCCTGATGCTCGCTTCACACGCGCTGATCATGCTCGGCTTGCCCGCGCACAAAGTGCAGGAAAAGGTCGACCAAGTGCGCATCGATCGCTATCGCCTGCTCCACGGTTTCTATCCCGGAGCCAATGATGAGGAAATCTAGTCCTGACTCACCGCGCCGATCTTGTGCAGCGACAGGTCGGCGCCGTAATACTCTTGTTCCTGACTCAGGCGCAGCCCATGCAATGCCTTGATCGCGCCGTAGACGACGAAGCCGCCAACCAGCGCCACCACAACGCCGAGCGCAGTGCCGATCAACTGGCTGATCAGGCTGACGCCGCCCAGGCCACCCAGCGCGGTCTGGCCGAAGATGCCGCAGGCAATCCCGCCCCATACGCCACACAAGCCATGCAACGGCCAGACACCCAGCACATCGTCGATGCGCCATTTGACTTGCGCAGCGGTAAAGCACCAAACGAACAAGGCCCCGGCAATTGCCCCTGTCACCAGCGCACCGACCGGATGCATCAGATCGGATCCCGCGCAGATCGCCACCAGACCGGCCAGCGGGCCGTTGTGCAGAAAGCCCGGGTCATTGCGCCCGACGATCAACGCCGCGACGGTACCGCCAACCATGGCCATCAGCGAGTTGACCGCGACCAGGCCACTGACACCTTGCAGCGTCTGCGCGCTCATCACGTTGAAGCCGAACCAGCCGACAATCAGGATCCACGAGCCCAGTGCCAGAAACGGAATGCTCGACGGCGCAAACGCGACCAGACGTCCATCGCGATAGCGCCCGTTGCGCGGGCCGAGCAACAGCACTGCGGCCAACGCCAGCCAACCGCCCATGGCATGCACCACCACCGAGCCGGCGAAATCATGGAATGCCGCGCCAAACTGCGCCGTCAGCCAGCCTTGCAAGCCGAAGTTGCCGTTCCAGATCAGCCCTTCGAAAAACGGATAGATAAACGCCACGATCAGCGCCGTCGCGCACAACTGCGGGACGAAACGCGCGCGTTCGGCAATGCCGCCGGAAATGATCGCCGGGATGGCGGCAGCGAAGGTCAGCAGAAAGAAAAACTTCACCAATCCATAGCCATGGTCAGCCGTGAGCACCGCCGCCGGTTGCATGAAGGTGACGCCATAAGAGATCCAATAGCCTATAAAGAAATAGGCCAGGGTCGAGACGGCGAAGTCGCTGAGGATTTTCGCCAGTGCATTGACCTGGTTCTTCTGCCGGACCGTGCCGACTTCCAGAAAGGCGAAACCGGCGTGCATCGCCAGAACCATCACCGCACCGATCAGGATGAACAATGTATTGGAGCTGTGAACCAGTGTATCCACAGCGCTTTGCAGATTTTCCATGAGGAGGCAGACCCAAGGCTGAAGGCACCAAAGCGGTTCATGCGGGCATTTCATGCACCAAATCAAGACTCACCAGTCATGCAACGGCAGGGTTGATGAACTGGTTTGGCGCATAGATCGATGTCCGGTCACAAACCACGGGCAAATGAATTAGAGTTTTTCTGCTGGGACGCCCGGCAACAGCGCACACATCCCGGGCGACGCACCACGACACAGCAAAAGTTGTACCAGGCATTTGCACTGAACCTTCGCGCAAGGCTCATACTCGAACGCTTCAAAGCCACCTACGGAGATCCACCAATGGCCAGCATCAAGGCAAAGACTGCTCAAGAAATCCTGATGAACGACTTCCAGACTCTGGTCGCCGATACCGAGCGCTTGCTCGAGCACACCAAGACCCTCGCTGGTGATCAGGCCGATGAGCTGCGAGCACAGATTCATGACAGCCTGCTGCGCGCCCGGGAAACCCTGAAAGTGACTGAAGACACGCTGCGCGAACGCGGTCAGGCGGCGGTCACCGCCACTGAAGATTATGTGTCGGCCAACCCATGGCAGTCGGTGGGCATCGCTGCCGGCGTCGGCTTTCTGATCGGCCTGCTGGCCACTCGGCGCTGATCATGTCGATCGGTGAATCCGGCCCGACTGCGGGCACTGCCTCCTCCACGCGTCGCCTCGGCGCTGCCGTTCTGGGCCTGCTGCACAGCCATGTCGAGTTGTTCGGCATCGAATTGCAGGAGCAGAAATCACGCACCGTCAGCCTGTTGCTGTTCGCCGGCCTGGCGCTGGTGTTTGCCTTGCTGTTGCTCGTAGGCCTGTCGACGCTGGTGATGATCATCTTCTGGGACACTTACCGCCTGGCAGCGATCATCGGCCTGTGCGTGTTTTATACGCTGGCGTCGATCTTCTGTGGCCTGCGCCTCAAAGCGGCGATTTTCGATGAGTCCTCGCCTTTCCACGGCACGCTCGAAGAGCTGGCCAACGACCGGGAGCGCCTGTTGCCATGAGCCTGCCTGAACTTCCACACAACAGCTCGCGTCGGGAAATGCGCAAGGCTCTGATCCGCCTGCGCATGGAAATGCACCGTCAGGAAATCCGTCACGAAACCGCGCAAGTGCTGCAACCGTTGCAGCGCATGCGCGGCATGAAGCAGAACGTGCAGGACGGTTTCGGCATCAAGCACGCGCCGTTGTGGGGCGTGGCGGCGGTAACGCTGCTGGGTTTCCTCACTGGCAAAGGCTCGAAACGCAGCAGTGGTGGCGGTTTGACGCGACTGCTGCGGCTGGGCACGACGCTTGGACCGCTGATCAGGCTGGTCATGCACAGCTCGGGCAAACGCTGAAGCGCCCATCTGGCTACATTCTTGCAATAGCGCCGGGATGAATCTCCTTATCGGGAGATTCAATCCCGCGTGCCTATCCGGCAAACGCGGCCAAACCAAAAACAAGATTAAGGACTTGCCGTGATCGACGGGCAACCGCTCGCCTGTTTTCAGCCTTTCATAGATACCGCCACCGGCCGCATTGCTGGTGTCGAAGCACTCGGTCGCTTGCGCCAGAGCGATGGTCAACTGACATCGGTCGGGCCATTGTTCGCCGACCCACGGACCCCGGCCACCGCCTTGCGCCGTCTCGATCGACAGATCCGTGACCACGCCCTCAGTCGTCTGCATGAAGCCCCAGCGGACTGGTTTCTCAGCCTGAACATGTCGCCACGCTGGATCAGCCGCCTGCGCAGCGACCAAGCGCTGCCAAGTCTCAAGCAATTGGCGCGACACGAGGTTGATCCGCAGCGCATCGTTTTCGAGATCACCGAACTGGGTGGTAACAGTGAACGCCTGGCCCACGTGGTCGGGCGCTACCGCGAGGCTGGAGCAAGAATCGCCATCGATGATTTCGGCGCCGGCTATTCGCAGCTGGATCGGGTGCTGGCCCTGCAACCGGACATTCTCAAGCTCGACATGCGTCTGTTTCAGGCAGCGGCCCTCGGCGGCCCGAGCAGTGACGTGGTCAAAGCACTTGCGCAGATGGCCGAAAAAACCGGCTGCTGGATCATCGCTGAAGGCGTCGAAACCGAGGCGCAGCTGAATTTCGCGCTGGAATGCGGCTCACGCTATGTACAGGGATTTCTTTTCGCCCGGGCGCAGGAAGAGTTCTTCGCTACGGATGCCTTCGTCGCGCATTTCGCGCAATTGCGGCAACGCTACGTGAAACAGAAACTCAGCGAGCGCGGGCGGCTGATGCAAATGCGTCAGCAGCTCAGCGAGTTGATGGCGATCCTGCAGCAATGGGCGCAGGCCCGCGCACCGCTCAGTGCGTTGCCACAATTGCAGGCGTTTCCCTGGCTGCTGCGCTTTTATCAGTGCGATCGGCACGGCACGCAGCTGACGCCCAACCTGGAATGGCGCCATGACGGCTGGTTCGCCGATGATCGCTATCTGGGGCACAACTGGTCGTGGCGACCGTACTTCTATCATCTGCTGGCCGAAGGCTGGGAAGAACGCCGCCTGACCCTGTCCAACACCTATCGCGATGCCACCAGCAACCAGTATTGCCTGACTGCCGGACAGTTCTTCGATAACGGTGAACGGCTGTTGTTGATCGATATCGATGCGGCAGGCCTGTAGTTCTGCTTGCAGGCGCCGGGCCGAACCGGGAAGCTAGGGCGATCAGTCACCAGACGGAGAGAATCAGCCTTGGATTGGCCTACCCTGCTCAACCGCGAACGCCTCGGCAAGCCGCTGCACAGCCCGCAAGAACTCGGCCGCAGCCCCTTTCACAAAGACCATGACCGCATCATTTTCTCCGGCGCCTTCCGCCGCCTCGGGCGCAAGACTCAAGTGCATCCGGTCACCAGCAACGATCACATTCACACCCGCCTGACCCACTCGCTGGAAGTCAGCTGCGTCGGCCGCTCGCTGGGCATGCGTGTCGGTGAAACCTTGCGCAGCGCGCTGCCAGACTGGTGCGACCCGGCCGACCTCGGCATGGTCGTGCAATCGGCCTGCCTGGCGCATGACATCGGCAACCCGCCATTCGGCCATTCCGGCGAAGACGCCATTCGCCACTGGTTTCAACAGGCCGCCGGACGCGGCTGGCTAGACGGCATGAGCGACGCCGAGCGTGGTGACTTCCTCAATTTCGAAGGCAATGCTCAGGGCTTTCGGGTGCTGACGCAGCTGGAATATCACCAGTTCGATGGCGGCACGCGCCTGACCTACGCAACCCTGGGCACCTATCTGAAGTACCCGTGGACCGCGCGCCACGCTGACTCTCTTGGCTACAAGAAACATAAATTCGGTTGTTACCAGAGCGAACTGCCGTTGCTCGAACAGATCGCCCACAAGCTAGGCCTGCCGCAGCTCGAAGATCAGCGCTGGGCACGCCATCCACTGGTGTATCTGATGGAGGCCGCCGATGACATCTGCTACGCGTTGATCGATCTCGAAGACGGCCTGGAAATGGAGCTGCTCGAATACGCCGAAGTCGAATCGCTGCTGCTCGGTCTGGTCGGTGATGACTTGCCGGAGACCTATCGCCAGCTCGGCCCGCAGGATTCTCGGCGGCGCAAACTGGCGATCCTGCGCGGCAAAGCCATCGAGCACCTGACCAACGCGGCAGCGCGGGCATTTGTCGAACAGCAGGACGCCCTGCTCGCGGGCACGCTGCACGGCGACCTGGTCGAACACATGCACGGGCCGGCGAAGCGTTGCGTCTTGAATGCCAAGGACATCGCGCGCAAGAAGATCTTCCAGGACAAACGCAAGACGCTGCATGAGATCGGCGCCTATACCACGCTGGAGATTCTGCTCAATTCGTTCTGCGGCGCTGCACTGGAACAACACAACGGCCGCACGCCGTCGTTCAAGAGTCGGCGCATCCTCGATCTGCTCGGCAACAATGCGCCGGATCCGCAGGGCTCGCTGCACAGCTCGTTTCTGCGCATGATCGATTTCATCGCCGGCATGACCGACAGTTACGCCAGTGACATGGCACTGGAAATGACCGGGCGTTCAAGTCACTGATCGCGCCGTATCTGGCCTGCTGCTGATCGGGCCGGCCAAATACGGTGACGTTCTGCGGCCCGACTGAACAAACCTCAAGTGGATTGTGCTTTCTCTCGCTGGATGCAGTCGGGCTATCGTCAAGTAATCAGATAAAACAGACAGCGTGGGTTAAACACAACTTTAAACACATGCAAATAATGGAGATCGATATTAGCCAAGGAACCAGATTCCGCTAATAGCCAGCAACGACCGCGCACTTCCTTACGTCAAACCTAATTTCAACGTAGTCCGATTCTTCATTATGCGTAGGATTAATCCGATAGCGTAGTGGAGCCCCCGGCAGTCCATGCGAGTGTTCATTCAACTGAGCTAAGGTGCGCGCTTTATTCATGCTTGCATGGGACTCTATTTATGAACTCCGTTTTTATTGTGGACGATCACCCGGTCATCCGTCTCGCCGTGCGAATGTTGCTGGAACATGAAGGCTACAAGGTCGTCGGTGAGACGGATAACGGAGTTGATGCCATGCAAATGGTCCGTGAATGCATGCCCGACCTGGTCATTCTCGATATCAGTATCCCCAAGCTGGACGGCCTGGAAGTACTGGCGCGTTTCAATAGTATGGGATCGAATTTCAAGATCCTTATTCTGACCGCACAGTGTCCTACGCTGTTCGGTATCCGTTGCATGCAATCGGGAGCATCGGGCTATGTCTGTAAACAGGAAGACTTGAGCGAACTGGTCAGCGCAATTAAAGCGGTACTTTCCGGTTACAACTATTTCCCCAGCCAGGCGCTCAATCCGGTTCGCAGTGACGATATCAGGTACACCGAGCTGGAGTTATTCAAAGCCGTCAACGATCGCGAATTAATGGTGTTGCAGTTATTTGCCCAGGGACGTACCAACAAGGAAATCGCCAAGGGCATGTTTCTGAGCAACAAGACCGTAAGCACCTACAAAAAGCGCCTGATGCAAAAACTCAAGGCCAGGTCCCTTGTAGAACTTATCGAAATGGCCAAACGCAACGCACTCGTGTGAGACCCCGCATGCCCAGCCGTTTGAAGGACTATCTAATCGCCTTGAGCGCAGGTCTGTGCCTGAGCGCCAACGCGTCTGCCATGCCGGGCGAATCAGCGGACTACGCCTTGCTCAGCCGGGCGACCGCAGCCATTCCGGTTGCCTTGCAGCCGGTCCAACGGCAGTGGCTGCAGACACGCAAAGAATTGATTCTGGGAACTTCTGCACCTGACTATCCGCCGTTCGACATGACCGTCAGCGGTACGGAGTACGAGGGACTGACCGCCGACTACGCCGGGATTATCGGCAAGGCCACCGGTTTGCCGGTTCGGGTGCAACGCTTTGCCTCACGCGACGCCGCAATCAGCGCATTGATCAATGGCCAGGTCGACTTGCTCGGCACAGCCAATGGATACGAAGCCGGTAACGCCAACCTGGCGCTCTCCATTCCCTATGCAGTCGATCAGCCGGTGCTGGTGACGCGCGAGGACGAAACCCGCTCTTTGACCGAAGGTCTGGCGGGCCTGCGCCTGAGCATGGTCTATCACTACCTGCCGCTGCCCGAGATCAGAGCGATCTATCCCAAGGCGCTGATCACCTGCTATCCGTCCTATCAGAACGCAATCAACGCGGTGGCCTTCGATCAGGCCGATGTGTTTCTCGGCGACACCCTCTCCACCCATTACATGATCAACAAGGGCTATCTCAACAATGTGCGCATGGCCAACTTCGGCAAGCAGGAAGCCCATGGCTTCAGCTTCGCAGTGCGGCGCGGCAATCCACAGTTATTGGGCATTATCGACACAGTGCTTGCAGCGATCCCGCGCAGCCAGCGCGATGACATCGCCAAACGCTGGAGCGCCGGCAGCGACCTGCTGCTCACCGACAGTAAACTCCAGCTGACCGATCGTGAGGAGAACTGGCTCAAGCAGCATCCCGTCGTCAGCGTGGTGGTCAATGAAGCTTACGCACCACTGACCTTCTTCGACAGCGCCGGCAATTTCCGTGGCATCAGTGCCGACCTGCTCGAGCTGATCCGCTTGCGTACGGGCCTGCGTTTCGAAATTCAGCGCAGCCGCAACGATGCAGAAATGATCAGGCAGATCGACAACCACAAGGCCGATCTGATTGCCGCCCTGCTGCCCAGCGCCGAACGTGAAAAAAACCTGAGTTTCAGTCGCCCGTATCTGGAAAATTCCTACGTACTGCTGACCCGCAAAAGCGCCGACAGTCCGACCAATCTGGCCCAACTCAAAGGCAAGCGACTGGCGATCGCTCAAGGCAATCCTCTGGTTGCTTATCTGCACGAGAATTTTCCGGGCATCGAACTGATCGAAACGCCCGACACGTTCAGTGCCGTGTCGATGCTTGCCGAAAACCATGTCGAGGGTGCGGTGAATTCGCTGGTGATTGCCAACTACTTCATCTCTTCGCGCATCTTTGATCGGCCGTTGCAGATCACCACCACGATCGGCACCGACCAGGCCGCTTTCTCGCTGGCGACCGCCCGGGACAATACTGAACTGGCCTCGATCATCAACAAGGCACTATTGAGCATCGCCCCCGAAGAACTCGGCGTTATCAACGGTCGCTGGCGCGGGTATTCCACTGCCTCGCAGAACATCTGGCAAAACTACCAGCGCCTGTTCTATCAAGTGGTCGCCGCCGCTGCCCTGGTACTGCTATTGCTGTTGACCTGGAATGCCTACATGCGTCATCAGATCAAACAGCGCCAGGCCGCCGAACGTGCATTGAGCGACCAACTGGAATTCATGCGCTCGCTGGTCAATGGCACACCGCATCCGATCTATGTCCGTGACCGGCAGGGTCTTCTGCAAAGTTGCAACGACAGTTATCTCGAAGCGTTCAATGCCCGGCGCGAGGACATCATTGGCAAAGGTGTCATGCAGGGCACGCTGAGCAATGCCTTCGAAGCCCAGGCATTCCATGCCGATTACCAGAGAGTCATCGCCGAAGGCACTCCGTTGATACTTGACCGGCCGCTGCATATCGGCAACCGGCGCCTGACCATCTATCACTGGATTCTTCCCTATCGCGACTCCAGCGGCGCGGTCCAAGGCATCATCGGCGGCTGGATCGACATCAGCGAACGCCGCCAATTGTTCGATGAGCTGCGCGCGGCCAAGGAGCGGGCGGACGAGGCGAATCGGGCCAAGAGTACATTTCTGGCGACCATGAGCCATGAAATACGTACGCCGATGAATGCCGTGATCGGGATGCTCGAACTGACCCTAAGACGTATCGATCCGCACCATCCTGATCGCGCGTCGATCGACACCGCCTACCATTCGGCCAAGGACCTCTTGGGGTTGATCGGCGACATTCTCGACATAGCGCGCATCGAATCCGGGCGCCTTGGCCTGTGTCCGGAATGGATCAATCTGGTAGACACGGTGAATTCCGTTGCGCGCATCTTCGACGGTCTTGCCCGACAGAAGAATCTCGCCTTGCAAACTGTCTTCAACCCTCGGGATCCGGCCATAGATGTGCACCTGGACCCACTGCGCTTCAAACAAGTGCTGTCCAATCTGGTCAGCAATGCCATCAAATTCACCGAACACGGGCATGTGCGGATTACCCTGGAAATGCTCACGTCGGACGCCCCCGGACGCACCTTGATGCAGTTGACCGTGCAGGACAGCGGTACCGGTATCAGTGCCGAGGACCAACAGCGTTTGTTCGAACCTTTCGCACAGGCGGAAAACGGCAGCCGGCAAGCCAAAAACGGCGCGGGGCTTGGACTGGTCATCAGTCGTAACCTGTGCGAAATGATGGGCGGGCAGCTGCAGTTGAGCAGCCAGCCCGGCATCGGCACTCAAGTCTGCGTGTCGCTGCCACTGGACAGCCTGCCGGCGAAGATCAAAGCGCAGCAAGGCGAACCGTTGATCAAGACCGCGACAACACCATTACACGTACTGGTCGTCGACGATCATCCCGCCAATCGCCTGCTGATGTGCCAGCAACTGGAATTTCTCGGTCATCGCTTCAGCCTCGCCGAGGACGGCTGCAGCGGCCTCGAACTATGGAAGTCAGGGCATTTCGATCTGGTGATCGTCGACTGCAACATGCCTTTGATGAACGGCTATGAGATGACCCGCGCGATACGCCAACTGGAACTGCACAACCGCCGGCCGCCGTGCACCGTGCTGGGCTTCACCGCCAATGCCCAGCCTGAAGAAATCCAGCGCTGCAAACTTGCCGGCATGAACGATTGCCTGTTCAAACCCTTGAGCCTGACCCTGCTCGGGCAGTGGATCGATGAAATCACACCGAACTCCCCCGCGCCGGTATTCGACCTGCAAAGTCTGAGCGTGCTGACCGGCGGCAACCCGGCGCAGACGCGTCGCATGCTCGCGGAACTGCTTAAAAGCAGCCGTCTCGACCGCGAGGAACTGCTCACTCTGTCGCCCGAAGATGATCGCGAAGCATTGGCCGTGGTTGCGCACAAGATCAAGGGCGCGGCACGCATCGCCCAGGCCGCACGGTTGATCGAATGTTGCGACGCCCTCGAGGAAGCTTGCCAGCAAGCCTTCGCATCGCAGGAGATAGCCCGCCGCTGGGCGGCAACCAGTCAGGCAATGCTCGAACTGGAACAGGCCCTGCAGAATCAATTGTCCCTGGCCGACCAAGGCACATTGAGCGAGTCTTAACTATGCTTTGGCGCTGAGCAGTGAGTTAAACATTCATGGAGAGCCTGCAATGCACAGCCCACTGCGCCCCGAGCAACGCCGGTTGCCGCTGCACGTGCACATCAGCGTCATGTTCACCTTTCTCTTGTTGCTCACGGGCGTGGTGCTGGGCCTGTTCAATTACCACCAGACCACGCAGATCATTCTGTCGAGCAGCGAGAAACTGTTTGATCGCATCGAACAGGACGTACGCAACGACTTGCAGGCGACTTATCAGCCGATCCGCAACCTGCTGAGCCTGCTGGCAGACACCCCGGCCACCCATACTGGCAATCTCGAGCAACGCCTGTCTTTGCTCAAGCCCTTCAGCCAGTCACTCAGCGACAACCCGGCACTGGCGTCGCTGTATCTGGGTTATGCCAGTGGCGACTTCTTCATGGTGCGGGCACTGCGCTCTGCGGCGATCAAAGCACAGTTGCAGGCGCCGGACGCGGCGGCATACCAGGTCTGGAGCATCGAGCACGACCCGCAAGGCGCCGTACGCTCGCAATCACTGTTCTTTGATCAGGCTCTGTCGTTGATCAGCCGGCGCGAGCATCCAGATGAAGCGTACGATCCGCGCAGCCGAAACTGGTTCAGCGAGGCCCTGCAACAGGCCGGGCAGATCACCACCGAGCCTTACGTATTCTTCTCCACCCATAACGTCGGTACCACCCTGGCCCGACGCGCCGGTGAGCATGCCGTGATCGGTGCCGACCTGACGCTGGCCGCGTTGTCGACGACGTTGAACAAACATCGGGTCACCGCGTCGACCGAAATCGCCTTGTACGATGCCGATGGCAATGCCGTGGCTTATCCCGACAGCAGTCGCCTGATCGTCGATGACCGCACCGCGCGGCTCGCCAGAGCGGCCGATCTCAGCCCGGAGCTGAGCGCGCTGCTGAGCACTGAGAACAACGACAAGCGTCTGCAGGTCAACAGTCGACAATGGATTGTTGCGCGCACGAGCATTCAGGAAGGCGGGCCGAAAGGTCTGCAATTGGCGCTGCTGGTGCCGGAAGACGAATTACTGGTGGATGCATTCCGCATGCGCTGGCAAGCAGCACTGATTACCCTGACCATCCTCTTGCTCTGCCTGCCATTGGGCTGGGTGATTTCGCGGATTCTGGTCAAGCCGCTGCACGCACTGGTCAAGGAAGCCGATGCGATCCGCAGCTTCGACTTCAATTTTCCGCTGGCGCGACGCTCCCTCGTACTGGAAGTCGATCAATTGAGCTTGTCGATGGCGCGGATGAAGGAAACCCTGGGGAGCTTCTTCCGGATCACCGACAGTCTGTGCGCTGAAACGCGATTTGCCCCGCTGCTCGAGCGCGTGCTGTTCGAAACCGTGCAGATCGCCCAGGCGCAGGCCGGTCTGATCTACCTGCGCGAAGCTGACGGTGCGCGCATGGAACCTTATGGTCTGATCATCAACGGCGTGCCCCAGGCACTGGAGGCGTTCAATATTCAGGGGCGTGACCTGCACAGGAACACTGGGCCGGCCTGGTTCGAACAACTGGTCAGCGCCAACAATGTGGTCAGCCACCTGGGCTTCGATCAGGCGGGCGACTTGCAGAAAATCCTGTTGGCCATGGAATCACCGCGCATTCATCTGATCGGTATCCGCCTGCACAACCAGCACGACGAAACCATCGGCCTGCTAATTCTGCTGGTCAATGACAGCGGCGCGCCGAGCGACCTGGAAAAGCTGCGGCCTGACCGCATCGCCTTTTTGCAAGCAGTCTCGGGCGCGGCGGCGGTCAGCATTGAAAGTCAGCGCCTGCAAGCTCGGCAGAAACAACTGCTCGACGCGTTCATCCAACTGCTCGCCAGCGCAATCGACGCCAAAAGCCCATATACCGGCGGCCATTGCCAGCGAGTGCCGGAACTGACATTGATGCTCGCCCAGGCTGCCGCCGCCAGCCAGGAACCGGCGTTCAGCGCCTATCAGCCCAGTGAAGATGACTGGGAGGCGCTGCACATCGCCGCATGGCTGCACGATTGCGGCAAGGTCACGACGCCGGAATACGTGGTCGACAAAGCCACCAAACTCGAGACCATCAACGACCGCATCCACGAAATCCGCACCCGCTTCGAAGTGCTCAAGCGTGACGTATGGATCAATTACTGGCAGACGCTGGCGAGCGGCGCAGACGAAGCGGCGCTGGCCCGCTCGCGCGACCATGAGTTGCTGACGCTGGATGAAGATTTTGCCTTTGTCGCCCGCTGCAATCTCGGTGGCGAGGCCATGGCCGAGGCCGATCTGCAACGCCTTGACCGGCTTTCCAAGCGCACCTGGATGCGCACACTCGACGATCGCCTCGGTGTGTCCTGGGAAGAAAACGGCCGTCAGGCAAAAACGCCGGCGCCTGCGTTACCCGTCAGCGAAAGGCTGCTGGCCGACAAACCCGAGCACCTGATCGAACGCAACCAGAACGAGCTGATTCCGGAAGACAACCCCTGGGGCTTCAAACTCGATGTGCCCGCGTACAAATACAACCGCGGCGAGTTGTACAACCTGAAGATCGCCCGTGGCACGCTGACCCGTGAAGAGCGCTACATCATCAACCATCACATGGTGCAGACGATCATGATGCTCAGCCACCTGCCCTTCCCCGGCCACCTCGACAGCATTGCCGAGATCGCCGGCGGCCATCACGAAAAAATGGACGGCACCGGGTATCCGAAACGGCTGAAACGCGAGGAGATGAGCCTGCCGGCGAGGATGATGGCGATTGCCGATATTTTCGAAGCGCTGACTGCTGCCGATCGCCCTTACAAGAAAGCCAAGTCGTTAAGCGAGGCGCTGGGGATCATGGCGACCATGTGCCGTGAAGCGCACATCGATGCACCACTGTTTGGCCTGTTCATCAACGAGGGGGTGTACATGCAGTACGCAACGCGGTTTCTCGATCCCGCGCAAATCGACAGCGTGGACACGGCCAGCCTGATGCACAAGGCTGGCCTCAGCGGTTGATCAGCAGTCGGTCAGGCGCAGGAAAATCGCTGCCAACTGCTCGATGCCGGCCTGATCTTCGGCGCCGAAACGCGCCAGCTTCGGGCTGTCGAGGTCGAGCACGCCGATCAGGCGACCGTCCTTGACCAACGGCACCACCAGTTCGCTGTTGGACGCGCTGTCGCAGGCGATGTGGCCAGGGAACGCGTGTACATCCTCGACGCGCTGGGTTTGCAGGCTGGCAGCCGCCGCGCCGCAAACACCGCGCCCGAACGGGATGCGCACGCAAGCGATCTGGCCCTGAAACGGGCCGAGCACCAGTTCTTCGTTGCGATTGAGGTAGAAACCGGCCCAGTTCAGATCATCGAGCTGGTTGAACAGGAACGCGGAAAACTGCGCGGCATTGGCGATGAAATCGCGCTCGTCCGCCAGTAGCGATTCCAGTTGCGCGGCCAACATACCGTAGCCTTCGAGGCCCTGGCCGCTGTGTTGCAAATCAATCATGCCTTGTGCTCCAGCAATTTCAGTCCCACCCAGTAGCGGGCGAATTGATACGCGCAACGTCCGTTGCGATTACCGCGGCCGGTGGCCCAGCGCACGGCGAGAATGTCCAGTGCTTCGTCGCGCTGCCAGCTCAGGCCGGCCTTGGCGGCCAACTGGCCGATCCAGTGCTCGACGACGTTGAGAAAATGTTCCTGGGTAAACGGGTAGAACGACAGCCACAGACCGAAACGGTCAGACAGGGCGATCTTGTCTTCCACCGCTTCGCTCGGGTGCAGTTCGCCGTCGACGCGCTTCCAGTTTTCGTTGTCGCTTTCCTTTTCCGGCACCAGGTGGCGGCGGTTGGAAGTGGCGTACAGCAAGACGTTGTCGGGGGCCTGCTCGAGCGAACCGTCGAGCACGCTTTTCAGCACGCGATAGTCGCCTTCGCCGGACTCGAACGACAGGTCATCGCAGAACAACACGAAACGTTGCGGCAATTTGGCGACTTGCTCGACCACGCGTGGCAGGTCAGCCAAGTGATCGCGTTCGATCTCGATCAGACGCAGGCCCGCGCCAGCGTGTTCGGCAAGCAACGCACGCACCAGCGAGGACTTGCCGGTACCGCGCGAGCCCCAGAGCAAGGCGTGGTTGGCCGGCATGCCATCGAGAAATTGTTGTGTGTTGCGCCCCAACTGCTCCAGCTGACGGTCGACGCCGATCAGGTCCGACAGGCGCATGTCGAGGCTGACTTCCAGCGGCAGCAGATAACCGCTGCGCCCGTCACGCTGCCAGCGCGCGGCCAGGCAAGTGTTCCAGTCAATGACAGGGCGCGGTGCCGGCAACAGTGGTTCGATTCGCGCCAGAACCGACTCGGCGCGTTCAAGAAAAGCATTCAATCGGGAATCCACGTCTTCTCCTCGGGCACTTTCACAGTGATGATGACGATCCAGCGAACCTGCGCAGATAGAATTGCCCGAGCAAGCCTTGTTACAAGGCGATTCGGGAACCTCGGTATCCATACATGATCGACTATGCTTGAGCAGCGAAGGGAAACGGAAGTGGTTCAACACCCCATGGATATCAAATTCACCCACCGGCTGTCATACAAGCAAGCCAGGCTTACCGTGCTGGTCGGGTTCATTCTGGGCACCCTGCTCAGTCTGCTGCAGATCGGCATCGATTATGCCAGCGAAGACGCGTCCATCAACCGGGAAATCCTCGCGCTGCTGGAAATCAGCCACAATCCGGCCTCGCGCATCGCCTATAACATCGACGCCGAACTCGCGCAGGAACTCACCCTGGGCCTGCTCCGCTCGCCTGCGATCATCGCCGCGCAACTGATCGACAACAACGATACCGTGCTGGCCAATGTCAAACGCCCGGAACTGCAAAGCAATTATCGGCTGATCAGCGATTTCCTGTTCGGCGCCAAGCGTCATTTCGAAGATCGACTGTACCTCGACCACTTGCCCAACGAATCCCTCGGCGTGCTCAAACTGGAAGTCGACACCTATGCCTTTGGCAGTCGCTTCCTGCGCCGCGCCGAAGTCACCCTGCTCAACGGTTTCGCCCGTAGCCTGCTGCTGACCGGGATTCTCCTGGCGCTGTTCTACGTGATGCTGACCAAGCCGCTGGTGCGAGTCATCCGCGAGCTCAGCGGCCGCGATCCACGTAGTGCCGAGCCGACCACGCTCGAGTGCCCGGCCGGCCACGGCAACGATGAAATCGGCGTACTGGTCAAAGTTGCCAACCAGCAATTCGAGAACATCGCCACCGAAATCCAGCAACGGCGCACAGCGGAAAACCGTCTCACCGAATACCTCGCGCAACTCGAAGACATCGTCTCGGCGCGCACCGCCGAGCTGAAAGCAATCAATGCCCGCCTCAGCCAATCCAACGAAGAACTCGAAGTCGCCCGCCGCACCGCGCTGGACATGGCCGAAGCGCGTTCGGCATTTCTGGCCAACATGAGCCATGAAATCCGCACGCCACTCAATGGCTTGCTTGGGATGATCGCCCTGTCGCTGGACGGCCCGCTCAACGCTGAGCAGCAGCAGCAACTGTCGATCGCTCACGACTCGGGCAAGGTGCTGGTGGAACTGCTCAACGATATTCTCGACCTGTCGAAATTCGACGCCGGGCAACTGGAGCTGGAAAACATCCCCTTCGACCTCGGTTCGCTGATCGAAGACACCGCCAACCTGCTCTCGCAGAACGCCGCGCCGAGCGTCGAGCTGACCTGTCTGATCGAGCCGCACTTCCCGGCGCTGGTGCTGGGCGACCCGACCCGGGTGCGGCAGATCGTCAGCAACCTGTTGTCCAATGCGCTGAAATTCACCCGCTTCGGTCGGGTCGATGTGCGTTTGTCGACACACAAGGGCGGCGTGCGTATCGAAGTCTGCGACACCGGCATCGGCATCGCCCAGGAAGCGCAGGTGAAAATCTTCCAGCCGTTCACTCAGGCCGGTGCTGGTATCACCCGGCAATACGGCGGCACCGGGTTGGGTCTGGCGCTGACGTACAACCTCTGCGAGGCGATGCAAGGTCGCCTGACCATCAGCTCGGAAAGCGGTTTTGGCAGCCAATTCTGTGCCGAGCTGCCACTGCCCTCTCACACTCGCGCGCTGGTACCGGAGCCGTTACGCGGCAAGGTTCTGGCGATCACCGCTGCCAGCAGCGGTCTGGCGGAGCTGCTGAAAAGCTTTTTGCCCGTGTGGGGTCTGGAGTACATGCAACGCACCATCGACGATTCGCGGCTGGGCCTCAATCCCGACGTGGTGATCACCGATTGCCCGGAATGCCTGTTCGGTTTGCGCCCGAGCATCACTGCGCCGATCTTGCTGGTGACGGCTTACGGCAGTTTTCTGCCCAGCGAAGAAGCCGCCGCCCTCGCCCCACTGCAACAGCAAGCCCGGCCGCTGGCGCGCAATGCGCTGCACCAGCATCTGCGGCGGATTCTGCAACCGGATGTCGACACCCTCAGTGAATCGCAAGCGGACGCCTCGCCTTCCGCGCGTCGTGGCAAGGTGCTGCTGGTCGAGGACAACCCCGTCAACCAGTTGGTCGCCAAAGGCATGCTCGGCAAGCTTGGCTGCGACGTGGTGGTGGCGGGCCATGGTGCCGAGGCTCTGGATCAATTGGAGTTTGCCGATTTCGATCTGGTGCTGATGGACTGCAACATGCCGGTGATGGATGGCTATGAAGCCAGTCGGCAGATTCGCCAGAGCGGGCGCTGGCCGAATCTGCCGATTGTCGCGCTGACCGCCAATGCCATGTCCGAGGAACGCGAACGTTGCCGCGCGGCCGGCATGAGCGACTATCTGGCCAAACCGTTTCGCCGCGAAGAACTCGCGGCGTTGCTCGATCAGTGGATGCCGACTACGACAGCGCTTTGATCTGCCCGAGCAAGTGATCGAGGCCGGCGCGTAAATCATTGAGCCGGTCGAGATCCACACCGCTGTCGCACAGCAGGCGCACCTTGAGCGGCCCGACCTCCTCGCGCAATGCGGCTCCGGCAGGCGTCAGGCTCAAATGCACTTCGCGTTCATCACGTGCCGAGCGCCTGCGCTGGACCAGATCAATCTGCTCCAGACGCTTGAGCAACGGCGTCAACGTGCCCGAGTCCAGCGCCAGACGCTCGCCCAGGGCTTTCACCGTCGGTTGCTCCGGCGCAGCGTCCTGCCACTCCCACAGCACCAGCATCGCCAGATACTGCGGGTAGGTCAGGCCCAACTGATCGAGCATCGGCTTATAGGCGCGAGTCACCGCCCGTGAGGCCGCGTACAGCTTGAAGCACAACTGGCTGTCGAGCTTCAGCGAGTCACCCCGCTGGCTCATTTGAGCAGTGCTTCGATCTCGCCGCTCAGGTCCTGCGGCTTGGTCGTCGGCGCGAAACGCTTGACCAACTGGCCGTCCTTGCCGATCAGGAACTTGGTGAAGTTCCACTTGATGCCTTGCGAACCGAGCACGCCGGGAGCGCGCTTCTTCAATTGCACGAACAACGGATGAGCATCGGCGCCATTGACATCGATCTTCTTGAACAGCGGGAAGCTGACACCGAAATTCAGTTCGCAGAACTCACTGATGGCGCCCTCGTTGCCCGGCTCCTGCTTGCCGAACTGGTTGCAAGGAAAGCCCAGCACCACCAGCCCTTGGTCCTTGTAGGTCTGCCAGAGTTCTTCGAGGCCTTTGTATTGCGGAGTGAAGCCACACTTGCTCGCCGTGTTGACCACCAACACGGCTTTGCCGGCGTAGTCAGCCAAAGTTTTTTGCTCACCCTGGATGGTGGTGCAAGGGATATTCAGCAGGTTGTCGCTCATGGGTCGGCTCCGCAATCATCAGGAAGTCGCAAACATAACGAGCAATTGAATTGTGTGCAATTCAATTAACCAAAACAAAGGCGACAAAACCTGTCGCCTTGTTCGTTACTCGCGGGGCTCGAGATCCAGGCACACCGAGTTGATGCAATAACGCAGCCCGGTCGGCGGCGGGCCATCCGGGAACACGTGCCCCAGATGCGCATCGCAGCGCGCGCACTTCACTTCAGTGCGGATCATGCCGTGGCTGGTGTCGCGAATTTCGGTCATCGCGCTTTCGCCGATCGGCGCATAGAAGCTCGGCCAGCCGCAGCCAGAGTCGAATTTGGTGTTGGAATCGAACAGCGGCTCGTTGCAGCAGACGCAGTGGTAGACACCGTCGGTTTTGGTGTCGTTGTATTTGCCCGAGAACGGGCGCTCGGTGGCACTCAGACGGCAGACGTTGTACTGCTCGGGGTCGAGCATGGCCTTCCACTCTTCCAGGGTTTTCTGCAACTTTTCCATCATCACACCTCAGCAGCTGAAAAAGCCCGATCTGTACCTTTTCCACGGATCGGGCGGCACGTATGATTGCGCCTCGTCACGCGCCAGTCTGGCAGCCAGACCGGGCGCATTCAAACGGATTCTGAGCGCAAAAGCGCCAGACCTCCGCCTGTGCGAAGACGCAGCAATCCCAGTACGGTTGTCCATTTGCCGCCTGGATCGTTCATTTTCGGGATCACATCGCCATGCAGTTCAGCAAATCGAACAAGCTCGCCAACGTCTGCTATGACATTCGCGGCCCGGTGCTCAAGCACGCCAAACGACTGGAAGAGGAAGGCCAGCGCATCCTCAAGCTGAACATTGGCAACCCGGCGCCGTTTGGTTTCGAAGCGCCGGACGAAATTCTTCAGGACGTGATCCGCAACCTCCCCACCGCGCAAGGCTACAGCGATTCCAAAGGCCTGTTCAGCGCGCGCAAGGCGGTCATGCAGTACTACCAGCAGAAGCAGGTTGAAGGCGTCGGCATCGAAGACATCTACCTGGGCAACGGTGTTTCCGAGCTGATCGTGATGTCGCTGCAGGCGTTGCTCAACAACGGCGACGAAGTGCTGGTGCCAGCCCCGGATTATCCGCTGTGGACTGCTGCCGTCAGCCTCGCCGGCGGTAACGCCGTGCACTACCTGTGCGACGAAGGCGCCGACTGGTTCCCGGATCTGGCCGACATCAAGGCCAAGATCACCCCGAACACCAAGGCCATGGTGATCATCAACCCGAACAACCCGACCGGTGCGGTGTACTCGAAGGAAGTGTTGCTGGGCATGCTGGAAATCGCCCGTGCGCACAACCTGGTGGTGTTCTCCGATGAGATCTACGACAAGATCCTGTATGACGATGCCGTGCACATCTGCACCGCTTCGCTGGCGCCGGACCTGCTTTGCCTGACCTTCAACGGCTTGTCGAAATCCTACCGCGTGGCCGGTTTCCGCTCCGGCTGGATCGCCATCTCCGGGCCGAAACACAACGCGCAGAGCTACATCGAAGGCATCGACATGCTGGCCAACATGCGCCTGTGCGCCAACGTGCCGAGCCAGCACGCGATCCAGACCGCGCTGGGTGGCTATCAGAGCATCAACGATCTGGTCCTGCCTCAGGGTCGCCTGCTGGAACAGCGCAACCGCACCTGGGAGTTGCTCAACGATATTCCCGGGGTCAGCTGCGTGAAGCCGATGGGCGCGCTGTACGCGTTTCCGAAGATCGACCCGAAGGTGTGCCCGATCCATAACGACGAGAAATTCGTTCTTGATCTGCTGCTCTCCGAGAAGCTGCTGGTAGTGCAAGGTACGGCATTCAACTGGCCGTGGCCGGACCACTTCCGTGTGGTCACCCTGCCGCGCGTCGATGATCTGGAAATGGCCATCGGCCGTATCGGTAACTTCCTCAAGTCCTACCGCCAGTAATAAGCCACTAGTGCGCAACGGATTGCCCGTTGCGCACTGTCTGATTCAGCAACACATCTTTGTTCCGCACCTTTGCAGCCCTTCTACACTTGCGATGCGAGCCGTTAAGGCCTGTCCGACCTAATGCGCGCGGGGCGAAAGGGTGTGTCGGCTGTATCGGAATAGAGGGTGGGAATTTTCTTTTCCCTCAGGAAACTGCTGTAGGACACAGTTTGAAATAGTCACTCGGTTGAATAGCCCGGTGCCGCACCTTATATACCCCGCAGTACGCTACATCTTTAGCTTGAGGAGAGTTCTACAACCATGATGCGCATCCTGCTGTTTTTGGCCACTAACCTGGCGGTCGTGCTGATAGCCAGCATCACCCTGAGCCTGTTCGGCTTCAACGGGTTCATGGCGGCCAACGGGGTCGACCTCGACCTCAGTCAGCTGCTGGTTTTCTGTGCGGTCTTTGGTTTCGCCGGCTCGCTGTTCTCGCTGTTCATCTCCAAGTGGATGGCGAAGATGAGCACAGGCACGCAAATCATCAGCCAGCCACGCACCCGTCATGAGCAATGGCTGCTGCAAACGGTCGAGCAACTGTCCCGCGAAGCCGGGATCAAGATGCCTGAGGTCGGGATTTTCCCGGCCTACGAAGCGAATGCGTTTGCTACCGGCTGGAACAAGAACGACGCGTTGGTCGCGGTCAGCCAAGGCCTGCTCGAGCGTTTCTCGCCCGATGAAGTGAAAGCCGTACTGGCCCACGAAATCGGTCACGTCGCCAACGGTGACATGGTCACGCTGGCGCTGATCCAGGGCGTGGTGAACACCTTCGTGATGTTCTTCGCGCGGATCATCGGTAACTTCGTCGACAAGGTGATCTTCAAGAACGAAGAAGGCCAGGGCATCGCCTACTATGTGGCGACCATCTTCGCCGAGCTGGTATTGGGCATCCTCGCCAGCGCGATCGTCATGTGGTTCTCGCGCAAGCGCGAATTCCGCGCCGACGAAGCCGGCGCCCGCCTGGCCGGTACCAGCGCGATGATTGGGGCGCTGCAGCGTTTGCGCGCCGAACAGGGCTTGCCGGTGCACATGCCCGACACCCTGAATGCCTTCGGCATCAACGGTGGCATCAAACAGGGCTTCGCCCGCATGTTCATGAGCCACCCGCCGCTGGAAGAACGTATTGACGCACTGCGTCGTCACGGTTGATTTGACCGAAGTGAAAAAGAAGGCCCGCAGCGATGCGGGCCTTTTTTTGTTTCTTCAGATCATGCGTTGTCAGCAAAGTCCCATTCGCGAGCAGGCTCGCTCCCACCTTTGAAATGCATTCCCCTGTGGGAGCGAGCCTGCTCGCGAAGACGCCGGAGCTGCTGACAGAAAACTATCTGGCAGAAACCCGATAAACCCGCTCAACCAACCAGTCAGCCCCGCCCTGCAGAAACTTCGGGCTCTCAGCCAGAATATCCCGCTCTTCCAGCTTCTCCACCTGCCACCCCTGGCCCAGCAACCGCTGCACCTCATCATCATTCACCGCAAACGGCGGTCCCGGGATCTGCGACTGATCGTAATCCAGGGTAATCACCAGCCCTTTCATTCCCGACGCCAGCAACTGCTGCAGATGTGCCGTGTAGCGCTGGCGCATCGCGTCCGGCAAGGCAATCAACGCGGCGCGGTCATACAATGCCGTGCAATCGGCGACATCTTCCGCCGTCAGCGCAAAAAAATCTCCGCACCACAGTTCGACGGCATCACTGCGATACACCTTGAATGCGCCCTGCTCGCTGATTTGCGGTTCAATCTTGTGCTCAACGAAAAAATCCTCGACGGCCCGTTCCGACAGCTCCACCCCGAGCACCTGATGCCTCTGCCCGGCAAGCCAAAGCAAATCCAGACTTTTCCCGCACAGCGGCACCAGCACACGCGCCGACGGTGCAATCGCCAGGTCAGACCAGTAGCGCTGCAAGTACGGATTGGCTGCGGGCTGATGAAAGCCGATCTGGTTCGAATCCCATTTCTTGTACCAAAACTCAGGCTGCATGGATCACTCCCGAAAAACCGATGAAAAACCGCAGAAACTTATATTAGATTCAGATCGATGATATGGCTGAAGATGGCTCATCTTAATCGTTCAGGAGCCCGTCCATGTTGCCCAGCCTGTTTATCTCCCACGGCTCGCCAATGCTGGCGCTGGAACCCGGTGCCAGCGGCCCGGCACTGGCGCGACTGGCCACCGAACTGCCGCGCCCCAAAGCCATCGTCATCGTCTCGGCACATTGGGAAAGTCAGGAACTGCTGGTCAGCAGCCATCCGCACCCGGACACCTGGCACGACTTCGGCGGTTTTCCCCGAGCGCTGTTTGACGTGCAATATCCGGCACCGGGCAATCCGCAGTTGGCCGCCGAAGTGGCTGAGCTGCTGAACGCCAATGACTTGCCAGCGCGGCTCGATCCGCAACGACCGTTCGATCATGGTGTTTGGGTGCCGCTGTCGTTGATGTATCCGCAGGCCGACATTCCGGTGGTGCAAGTCTCGTTGCCGAGTCGTGGCGGGCCGGCGTTGCAGACGCGGGTTGGCCGTGCGCTGGCGAGCCTGCGTGAACAAGGCGCTCTGCTGATCGGTTCCGGCAGCATTACCCACAACCTGCGCGAGCTGGACTGGCATGCCGGGCCGGAAAGCATTGAACCGTGGGCACGTGAGTTTCGTGACTGGATGATCGACAAGCTGGCCGCTGACGATGAGACGGCGCTGCATGATTATCGCCAGCAGGCGCCGAATGCGGTGCGTAGCCACCCGAGTGATGAGCATTTGTTGCCGTTGTATTTTGCTCGCGCTGCCGGAGGGGTTTTCAACGTGGCGCATCAGGGCTTTACGATGGGTGCGCTGGGTATGGATATTTATCGCTTCGGCTGACGTTATCGCTGGCAAGCCAGCTCCCACAGAGTGTTGTGTCGCCCGATAAACAGGCAAAAAAAATCCCCGAACCAGTCGGGGATTTTTTATGTGCGATCAATCAACCCAAGGGCGGATCAATCTTCGCGGTAGCGACGCAGCTTGAGCTGCTTACCGGCCACGCGAGTGTCCTTCAGTTTGGTCAGGAGCTTTTCCAGACCTTCTTCCGGCAGCTCGACGAGGCTGAAGCTGTCACGCACCTGGATGCGACCGATCGCTTCACGGGCCAGACCGCCTTCGTTGAGGATGGCGCCCAGCAGGTTTTTCGCAGCAATACCGTCACGCGCACCCAGCGCGGTACGGCAACGAGCACGGCCTTCGCCCAATGGCATTGGCGCGCGACGCTCGCGGTCACCACGATCAGGACGATCACCGGAACGCTCAGGACGGTCGCCACGCGGTGCGTTGTTCGGCACCAGTGGACGTTCCTTCTCGATCGCCGCCAGGTTCAGTGCTTGACCGTTGGTAGCCTTGCGCAGCAGCGCAGCGGCCAGTGCACGTGGGGTGCAACCGATGTCAGCGGTCAGACGATCAAGCAGCTCGCCGTGGGTCGATTCGGCATCACCCACCAGCGGCGACAGGCTGTTGGTCAGTTTCTTGATGCGCGCATCGAGAACTGCCTGAGCGTCCGGCAGACGTACTTCGGCAACCTTCTGCCCGGTTACACGCTCGATCACTTGCAGCATGCGGCGCTCACGCGGAGTCACCAGCAGCAGCGCACGACCTTCGCGACCGGCACGGCCGGTACGACCGATACGGTGCACGTAGGACTCTGGGTCGTACGGCATGTCAACGTTGAATACGTGAGTGATACGCGGAACGTCGAGACCACGGGCAGCAACGTCTGTCGCCACAACGATGTCCAGACGGCCATCTTTCAGCGAGTCGATCACACGCTCACGCTGGTTCTGGGCGATGTCACCGTTCAACGCGGCGGCTTTGTAGCCTTTGGCGTCGAGGGCGCTGGCCAGGTCCAGAGTGGCCTGCTTGGTGCGTACGAACATGATCAATGCGTCGAAGTCTTCGACTTCCAGCAGGCTGAGCACGGCCGAGGTTTTCTGGTCAGCGTGAACCAGCAGGTGAGCCTGTTCGATCGCGGTAACGGTCTGGGTCTTGGTCTGGATCTTGACGTGTTGCGGATCGCGCAGGTGGCGTTCGGCAATGGCGCGGATCGACTGCGGCAGGGTCGCCGAGAACAAAACGGTCTGACGGGTCGCTGGCAGAGCCTTGAAGATGACTTCCAGGTCATCCATGAAGCCCAGCTTCAACATTTCGTCAGCTTCGTCGAGAACCAGATGGTTCACGGTCGACAGGACTTTCTCGTCGCGACGCAGGTGGTCGCACAGACGACCCGGAGTGGCGACAACGATCTGTGCGCCATTACGGATTGCCTTGAGTTGCGGGCCCATCGGCGCGCCGCCGTAGACGGCCACGACCGTAACGCCTGGCATTTGCTTGGCGTAGGTTTCAAAAGCGGTTGCTACTTGCAGCGCCAACTCTCGGGTTGGCGCAAGGATCAGGGCTTGCGGTTCGCGCTTGGCAGGATCGATGCGGTGCAGAATAGGCAGTGCGAACGCGGCGGTTTTACCGGTACCGGTTTGCGCCTGGCCAATCATGTCCTGGCCGGCCATGATGATCGGGATCGATTGCTGCTGAATCGCCGAAGGCTCTTCGTAGCCGGTCGCTGCGACGGCTGCAAGAATATTCGGGTTGAGATTAAAAGCGGCGAATCCGCCGGTTTCCTGGGTCATGGGTCTGCCTCTAAGTGCATCCGCAAAGACCCATGCTCCAAAGCTGCGCATGCCGTGTTGAGACTCAAGAGTCGCCCTGGCAGCTTTGTCGGCGGGGATTTGCGAAAACGAATGAATGAAGATGAATCGTCAAGGAAGAGCCCGCAATGCGGACGTGCAGCCGAAGCTGACTTCGGGAAATGCGCTACCTAAACGCGGCCCGGTTAAAGGCCGGCGCGCACTATACCGGATTTCGCCCGAAAAGGGAGCTTTTTTTGTGGCCCTTATCGGTGTGTCACCGCCGTGTAACGGGGTTTTGCGGATAATCGCGCAACGGTCTATTTTGCAAAGGCCCGGCCCTGCGGGCGATGACGCTTAAACGGTTCACCGACCTGCGGCAAAGCGCCGCGCACCCTGCCCTTCCTGCTCGAGGATTTCGTCATGAATCAGCCCTGCGCCGGGCGCGTCAGCCGAGAACGTCGTGGTCACGTGCACCTGATCGGCCTCGATCGGGCGGCCAAGCGCAACGCTTTCGATATCGACCTGCTCAACGACCTGAGCCTGGCCTACGGCGAGTTCGAAGCCGACGGCGAAGCGCGGGTCGCCGTGGTATTCGGCCACGGCGAGCACTTCACCGCCGGGCTCGATCTGGTCAATGCCAGCGCCGCACTGGCCGAAGGCTGGCAGGTTCCGAGCGGCGGTTGCGATCCCTGGGGTGTTTTCGTCGGCCCGAGAGTGAGCAAACCGGTCATCGTCGCCGCGCAGGGTTACTGCCTGACCATCGGCATCGAGCTGATGCTGGCGGCGGACATCAACCTGTGCGCGAGCAACACTCGCTTCGCGCAGATGGAAGTCCAGCGTGGGATCTTTCCTTTCGGTGGTGCGACTTTGCGTTTTCAGCAGATCGCCGGCTGGGGCAATGCGATGCGCTGGTTGCTCACCGGCGATGAGTTCGATGCCCACGATGCGTTGCATCTGGGCCTGGTGCAGGAAGTGATGGCCAGTGAGGATTTGCTGCCAAGGGCGATTGAGCTAGCCGAACGGATTGCGCGGCAGGCGCCGTTGGGTGTGCAGGCAACTTTGCTGTCGGCGCGACAGGCGCGCTATGACGGTGAGACAGCGGCGGCGCAGGCGTTACCGGCGCTAGTGAAGAAGTTGCTGGCCACGGAAGATGCCCGGGAGGGGGTGCGGTCGTTGGTGGAGCGGCGTCCTGGGATCTTCAAAGGCATCTGAAGAATCTGCTGCCTGTCAGGGCCTCTTCGCGAGCAGGCTCGCTCCCACAGGGAGAATGCATTTCAAATGTGGGAGCGAGCCTGCTCGCGAAGGGGGCGGTACTGCCGACTTACGTCGCCGGGCGAATCGCGTTGATCAACGACTGCAACGAATACCCCAACTGCGGCGCCAGCGCTTCGGCCCGTTGGGTCAGCGCCTGCATGTCCAGCGTCTGATCGAGATCGGCCGGGACAATCAGAATCACGTTGCCCTCCTTCACCGGCAACTCCCAGTAGTGTCGGTGATAGAGCCCGCGCAACAACGCCGCGCCCAGCGGTTTGCCGTCGTCGGTGGCCCACTGGTTGATCACCAGCCAGCCGCCCGGATTCAAGCGCTTCTGACAATCACCGAGAAAACTCCACGCCAGATGGCCGACACCGGGGCCGACATCGGTATAGAGGTCGACGAAAATCAGATCCGCCGGCTCGGCAGTCGGCAGCAACTCAAGCGCATCGCCGACGCGGATGTACAAACGCGGATCGTCATCCAGGCCGAGATATTCGATGGCCAGGCGCGGCACGTCCGGGCGCAGTTCGATGGCTTCGACGTCTTCCAGCGGCAGAAACTTCAGGCAAGCCTGAGTCAGCGTGCCCGCACCCAAACCCAAAAACAGCGCGCTCTCCGGCTGCTCGTGGCACAGCGCGCCGATCAGCATGGCGCGGGTGTAGTCGTACTCCAGCCAGCTCGGGTCGGCAGTGAACACGCAGCTCTGCTCGATCGCATCGCCGAACTCGAGGAAGCGGTAATCGGCCACTTCCAGCACGCGAATCACGCCGAACTCATCCTGTACTTCGGCGAGCAGATGCTCGACGCGCTCCTCAGTCATTTCGTCTCCTGATGGTCACCGGGCGCGGTGACGCGATGGCACCGCTGTGGGGCCGTGGCAAAGCGGCGATTGTCGGCGATGGGGCGGGAGCAGGTCACGCACTAATTGCTGCTAACATGGCGCTTCCCTGCGTACGAACTTCGAGACCGTGATGAGCCAACCGTGGAGCCCTGACAGCTGGCGCGCCCTGCCGATCCAGCAACAACCGCAATACCCCGACGCCGCGCACCTGCGCCAGGTCGAGCAGACTCTGGCCAGCTATCCGCCGCTGGTGTTCGCCGGCGAAGCGCGCGAGCTGCGCCGCCAGTTCGCAGAAGTTACCCAGGGTCGCGCGTTTCTGTTGCAGGGCGGCGATTGCGCGGAAAGCTTCGCCGAATTCTCCGCCGCGAAGATCCGCGACACCTTTAAAGTGTTGCTGCAAATGGCAATCGTCATGACCTTCGCTGCCGGTTGCCCAGTGGTCAAGGTCGGGCGCATGGCCGGTCAGTTCGCCAAGCCGCGTTCGGCCAACGACGAGACCATCGGCGGCGTGACCCTGCCGGCCTACCGTGGCGATATCGTCAACGGCATCGGCTTCGACGAAAAGAGCCGCGTGCCGGATCCGGAGCGTTTGCTGCAGTCCTACCATCAGTCCACGGCGACCCTGAATCTGTTGCGCGCTTTTGCCCAGGGCGGCTTTGCCGACCTGCATCAAGTGCACAAGTGGAACCTGGATTTCATCGCCAACTCGGCGCTGGCCGAGAAGTACAGCCACCTCGCCGACCGCATCGATGAAACCCTCGCGTTCATGCGCGCCTGCGGCATGGACAGCTCGCCGCAACTGCGCGAAACCAGTTTCTTCACCGCCCACGAAGCGTTGCTGCTGAACTACGAAGAGGCCTTCGTGCGCCGCGACAGCCTGACCAACGATTACTACGATTGCTCGGCGCACATGCTGTGGATCGGCGACCGCACCCGCCAGCTCGACGGCGCGCATGTCGAATTCCTGCGCGGGGTGAACAACCCGATCGGCGTCAAGGTCGGCCCGAGCATGAACCCTGATGATCTGATCCGTCTGATCGACGTGCTCAACCCGGACAACGATCCGGGCCGCTTGAACCTGATCGCACGGATGGGCGCGAACAAGGTTGGCGATCACCTGCCAGCACTGATCCGCGCAGTACAGCGCGAAGGCAAGCAAGTGCTGTGGAGCTCCGACCCGATGCACGGCAACACCATCAAGGCCAGCAGCGGCTACAAGACCCGCGATTTTGCGCAGATCCTTGGCGAGGTGAAGCAGTTCTTCCAGGTGCACGAAGCGGAAGGCAGCTATGCCGGCGGCATTCACATCGAGATGACCGGACAAAACGTCACCGAGTGCATCGGCGGCGCACGGCCGATTACCGAGGATGGCTTGTCCGACCGTTATCACACCCACTGCGATCCGCGGATGAATGCTGATCAGTCGCTGGAATTGGCGTTTTTGATTGCCGAGACTCTGAAGCAAGTCCGGCGCTAGACCGCGTCGCCTCCCTTCGCGAGCAGGCTCGCTCCCACATTTGCAATGCATTTCCCTGTGGGAGCGAGCCTGCTCGCGAAAGGACCGGCTCAGGCACCCTCAATCTGCGCCAATACCCTCCGCAACCGTACCGCACTCTCGCGCTGACAATTCAACTGCACCCGCTCAAGCCCCAACCAACCCGCCATCCGCCGCAGATTCAGCGCCAGCGCCAGCATCCCCTCCTCGTCCAGCCCTGGCTCTTCTTCGTGCACCGCATGCACCGCCAACTGCTGCGCTGCCCGTTCGGCACGCAAATCAACCCGCGCGGCGATGCGTTCGTTGTGCAAAAACGGTAGCACGTAATAGCCGTAAACCCGCTTGGGCTGCGGTGTGTAGATTTCCAGGCGATAGCGGAAATCGAACAGGCGCTCGGTGCGGCTGCGCTCCCAGATCAGCGAATCGAACGGCGACAGCAGCGCACTGGCAATGACCTTGCGCGGGATTTTGGGCTCCGGCAGGCAATAGGCAATCTGCCGCCAATCGCCGACTTCGCACATCTGCAAATGCCCTGCCTCGACCAGTTCCGCCAGACGCGGCCGCGCATCCGCAGGGCTCAGGCGAAAATAATCACGCAAGTCTTTTTCCGTACCAACGCCCGATGCTTGCGCCGCATGCAACAGCAAACTGCGTTGCGCTTCGGCCTCGTCCGGCACGGGCTGCTGCAGAATCTCTGCCGGGATCACCCGCTCGGGCAAATCGTACAAGCGCTCGAAACCGCGTCGCCCCGCCACTGTGACCTCACCGGCGGCGAACAACCATTCCAGTGCATGTTTCTCAGCGCTCCAGTCCCACCATGGCCCGGCCTTGTCCTCGCGGGTCGACAGACTGCCCGCGCCCAATGCGCCCCGCTCCTCTACCGAAGTCAGCACGCGGCGAATGGTGTCCTGTTGTTCGCGACCGAACTTTGCCAATTGCTGGTAGATGTCCTCGCCGCGTCTGGCGCGCTGCATGCGCCAGCGCAGCAACGGAAACATCGACAGAGGCAGCAACGACGCCTCATGGCCCCAGTATTCGAACAGCGTGCGCCGACGCCCCGAACTCCAGGCAGCCTGGTCGATCAAGTCGGAAGGATAGGGACCGAGACGGGAAAACAGCGGCAGGTAGTGCGAGCGCACCACGGCATTGACGGAATCGATTTGCAGCAGGCCCAGCCGTTCGATCAGCCGGTTCAGATGATTGGCGTTGACGTTCGGCGGCTGGCGCCCGTTGAACCCTTGGGCAGCCAGCGCCAGACGTCGCGCCTGTTTGAGGGAAAAGGACACTGTCGCGGGCATTTATTCCTCCATGTCTGCTCGCAACCTACCTCACCTGAAAGGGGTTTGTGTAGCGATGGCCTCATCATTTATGCATCGGGTCGTCCCAGAACGGCCGCACGGTTTCGTGTTCGACATCGGCGCGGCTGATGCCGATGTCTTTCAACGCCTCATCGCTCAGACCGGCGAGCATTTCCCGCTCGCGGTGCAGCTCATACCAACGGCTGAATTTGTGCAGCAGATCGGACACGATATGGCCATGGCCGGCCAGCTGTTCTTCGTTCACATACTCTCTTTGACCTTTCATCGTCTTGCCTCCTTTTGTGGATGGCTCAAGTCTCGCGCCGGCGCTAAGATCAATCCAACGAATGTTTCTGATGGCATGCATCACGGAGATTCATCAATTGTCCGCCTACCCCAGTATCGATACCGATGTCCTGCGCACCTTCGTCGCGATTGCCGATCAGGGTGGTTTCACCCGTGCTGGCGAGATGGTCAACCGTACCCAGTCGGCGGTGAGCATGCAGATGAAACGCCTGGAAGAAGACGTGTTGCAGCGCCAACTGTTCGAGCGCGATGGCCGTCAGGTGCGGCTGACGGCTGAGGGCCAGGTGCTGCTCGGTTACGCGCGACGCATACTCAAACTGCACAGTGAGGTGTTCAACACCCTGCGCGAACCGCACATGGTCGGCACCGTGCGCATTGGTACGCCGGATGATTATGTGATGCGTTTTCTGCCGGGGATCCTGTCGCGGTTCGCGCAGTTCTATCCGCTGATCCAGATCGAGGTGCATTGCGAATCAAGCAAACAGTTGCTGCAACGCACCGATCTGGATTTGTCGATCGTCACCCGTGAACCGGGCAACGAGATCGGCCAGTTGCTGCGCAAGGAGCGCTTTGTCTGGGCCGAGGCGCAGAATTTCAGCGCTCACGAACAGACGCCGCTGCCCTTGGCGATGTTCAACAGTGATTGTTTCTGCCGCTTGTGGGCGTGCAATGCGCTGGACGCGATGGGCCGCGATTACCGCATCGCCTACAACAGCAGCAGCCTGTCGGCGCTGATGGCCGTGGTCAGCGCGGGGCTGGCGATCACCGCGCAACTGGAGAGCCTGATCACCCCGGACATGCGCATCCTCGGCGCCGCTGAAGATCTGCCGCTGTTGCCCGAGGCGAGCATCATGCTGATCCGCAATCTGAATAATCCGTCGCCGATCACCGAGTGCCTGGCCGAGCACATCGTCGAGGGCTTCAAACTTTAAACGCGAGCATCACCGCACACAGCACCAGGAACCCGCAGAACAGCCCACGCAGAATTTTTTCCGGCATGGCGTGGGCCACTTTCACGCCCCAACTAATGCTGAGCAGACCACCGACCGCCAGAGGCAGGCCGATCATCCAGTCTACTTCGTGGTGTACGGCGTAAGTCACCAGTGTGACCCCGGTGCTCGGTAGGGCCAGCGCCAGCGACAATCCTTGAGCGACCACTTGGCTGGTACCGAACAGGCTGGTCAGTACCGGTGTGGCCACCACTGCGCCGCCGACGCCGAACAAACCGCCCATGGTTCCCGAGGCGGCGCCGAGCACGCCCAGCCACGGCCACGAATAGCGCATCTCGGCAGTCGGCGCTGGGCGCGGGCCGAACATCTTCAACAGGTTGTAAGCCGACAGCGCCACCAGAAAGGCAACAAAGCCGATGCGCATGGTCTGCGCATCGATGCCCACCGCCCAGATCGAGCCGAGCCAGGCAAAGCAGAAACCCATCACCGCCAGCGGCAGTGCGTGGCGCAATTCGATGCGAATGCGCTGGTGATAACGCCACAGCGCCAGCATCACGTTCGGTACGACCATCACCAGCGCCGTGCCTTGGGCGATCTGTTGATCAAGCCCAAACCACACGCCGAGCAACGGAATCGCAATCAAGCCACCGCCAATGCCAAAGATCCCGCCCAATGTGCCAAGGGCAGCGCCGAACAGCAGGTACAACAGAAAATCCATCACAACGGTAATCCTCTAACGACAGGCAACCAATGCTACGCACTCGCGCCTAGCGGGGAAACGCACAGCAACGCACAATGGCTGTGCCGATTTTGCACAAGCGTGGTTTCGCATGAATCCCAATCAATTGACCGATCAACTCGGTCTGTTCCTCGATGTGCTGGAGAGTGGCAGCTTTTCTGCCGCTTCGCGCCGTCATCCGCTGACACCTTCCGCCGTGGCGCGACGCATCGACAGCCTGGAAAGTGCTGTTGGCAGCCAGCTGTTCGTACGCAGCACCCACGCCGTACTGCCGACTTCGGCCGGACTGGCCTTTGCCGAACGGGCGCGGCGGATCATCGCCGAGTTGCAACTGGCGCGTGCCGAGGCGGTGTCGTTGAGCAGCGCACCGGGAGGCCTGATCCGCATCGATGCGCCAGCAGCCTTCGGGCGGCGACATCTGGCGCCGGTGATTGCCGACTTTCTCTTGCTGTATCCGGGATTGGATGTGCAGATGCATCTGATCGACAGCTTCAGCGACATGGCCGGCAGCAGCTTGGGCAAGGTCGATCTGGTGCTGCGTACCGGGCAGTTGGCTGATTCGCGCCTGGTCGCCACGCCACTGGCGAGCATGGTCCGCGTGGCCTGCGCCAGCCCTGACTATCTCAAGCAGCGTGGCGTGCCTGAGCATCCGGCGCAGTTGAGTGAACACGACGGGCTCGACTGGGAAGGCCTTGCGCCGCCCTTTGCCTGGAAATTCGAAGTGGACGGACAAATGCAACTGCACCGGCCATCGCGGGTGCGCCTGAGCGCCAACAATGCCGAAGCCCTTGCGTGTGGCGCGGCGGCGGGTCTGGGCGTCGCACACTTGCCAACCTGGCTGGCCAGCGAATACCTGCTGCGTGGCGAACTGGTGCCGCTGTTTTGTGAAAATGGCCTGCCGCCGCCGGAGTCCACCGGCATTTACGCGCTGCGCATGGAACAGCAGGTCCATTCGCGCAGTCGGTTGTTGCTGGAATACCTGAAAAGCCGCTTCAGCCCGGTGCCGCCATGGGATCTGGCGTTGCAACGGCAATTCGCCCGGCACTGACACCGGACATATTTATCTGGCGCCTTAAAGATTCGAGCGCTAGATTAAAAAACGATCAACGATCAAGGCTTTGACATGACTTCCGAAAGCGACAACTGCGACGACCTTCTCCTCGACAATCAGGCGTGCTTCGCCCTGCACTCGACCTCGCTGATGATGACCAAGGTCTACAAGCCGCTGTTGCAGGCGCTGGGCCTGACCTATCCGCAGTATCTGGCGATGATGGTGTTGTGGGAGAAGGACGGTCTGACTGTCGGAGAAATCAGCGCACGCCTGCTGACCGATCCGGGCTCCCTGACGCCATTGCTCAAACGCCTGGAAGCCGAAGGCCTGCTCAGCCGCACCCGCAGTCGTGAAGATGAGCGGGTGGTGATTGTCGAACTGACCGCAGCGGGCCGCGCCTTGCGCGACAAGGCACAGAGCGTGCCGCAGTGCATTCTTGGCGCCAGTGGTTTCACCCTGGAGCGTCTGCAGAAGTTGCAGGCCGAGCTGCAAGCGCTGCGCGGACATCTGCAAGACAGCCTGAATTAAGCCCCACCACATCCCCCCTGCGGGAGCGAGCCTGCTCGCGAAAGCGGTGCATCAGTCGAAGCGGATGTCGCCTGAAACGGCGCCTTCGCGAGCAAGCTCGCTCCCACACTGATTTCAACGCCAACAAAAAATATTTTTCACGCCTGAATTTCCTCGCCAAGCGCTCTAAATCAAGCCTCACGCTCCCCTTCCATACCCTGCCTTTAAGCAAAACGCGCTTCTTTTCGAAAATTTATCTTGCGCACTAAACATTAGCGCTATACATTCTCTTCACACCTACTTAGCGCGCAAACAATTAGCGCGCAAAACCACAACCAATGAGGCTCACACCATGCAAACTCTCTACACCGCAATCGCAACTTCCACTGGCGGCCGTGACGGTCGTGCGATCTCCAGCGACAACGTACTCGACGTCAAACTGGCCACCCCGAAAGAACTCGGCGGTGCTGGCGGCGCGGCGACCAACCCTGAGCAACTGTTCGCTGCCGGTTACTCGGCCTGCTTCATCGGCGCACTGAAATTCGTCGCCAGCCAGACCAAGCGCAAGATTCCTGACGACGCGTCGATTACCGCCCATGTCGGCATCGGCCAGATCCCTGGCGGTTTCGGTCTGGACATCGATTTGCACATCAGCCTGCCGGGTCTGGAACAAGCCGACGCGCAGTCGCTGGTCGACGCCGCTCACCAGGTCTGCCCGTACTCCAACGCCACCCGTGGCAACGTCGATGTGCGCCTGCACGTGACCGTGTAATCACTCAAGCCCCCGGCCCGAACAAGGAAATTGAACATGAACACTTTCAGCAAAGTCTTGACCGGTACCCTTCTCGCCCTGTCGGTGCACAGCGCTTTTGCCGGTGACGTCGAACACAACACCCAGGCATTCCTCGATGCGCTGAATTCAGGCAGCGGCAAGCCGATTGAGCAACTGTCGCCCAAGGATGCTCGCGCCGTGCTGGTCGGCGCGCAGTCCGGGGTCAAACTGACGCTGCCCAAAGCCGATGTCAGCGAGAAGACCATCCAGGTCGATGGTCAACCGCTGAGCCTGACCATCGTCCGGCCGGCCGGGGCCAAGGGTGAGCTACCGGTGTTCATGTTCTTCCACGGCGGCGGCTGGGTGCTGGGGGACTTCCCGACTCACGAACGTCTGGTGCGCGATCTGGTGGTCGGTTCGGGGGCAGCGGCGGTCTTCGTCAATTACACGCCTTCGCCGGAAGCGCATTACCCGGTGGCGATCAACCAGGCCTACGCTGCGACCAAATGGGTGGCGGAACACGGTAAAGAGATCAATGTCGACGGCAAGCGCCTGGCCGTGGCCGGCAACAGCGTCGGCGGCAACATGGCCGCAGTGGTAGCGCTGATGGCCAAGGACAAAGGCACACCGGCGATCAAATTCCAGGTGTTGCTGTGGCCGGTGACCGATGCCAACTTCGACACCGGTTCGTACAACCAGTACGCCGAAGGGCACTTCCTCACCCGCAACATGATGAAGTGGTTCTGGGACAACTACACCACCGACGCCAGGCAGCGCAACGAGATCTACGCCTCACCACTGCGCGCCACCACCGCGCAACTCAAAGGTCTGCCGCCTGCACTGGTGCAGACTGCCAGCGCCGACGTGTTGCGTGACGAAGGCGAAGCCTATGCGCGCAAACTCGATGAGGCCGGGGTTCCGGTAACGTCGGTGCGCTACAACGGCATGATCCACGATTACGGTTTGCTCAACGTGGTCAGCCAGGTACCGGCGGTGCGTTCGGCGATGTTGCAGGCGTCTGAAGAACTGAAGCAACACTTGAAATAACCACAGTCCCATTGTGGGAGCAAACCTGCTCGCGAAAGCGTCCAGTCAGACAGCGCTTGATTGAATGACACACCGCATTCGCGAGCAGGCTCGCTCCCACATCGGATCGGTGTGAAACGCAAAGCGCAGGCACAAAAAAACCCGACTCAATGGTCGGGTTTTTTCTTTCCGCAAAAAGCAGTGCTTATTTGGCACGGCCTTTGTAGGAACCGCCTTCGCGGGTATCGATCTCGATCATGTCGCCGATTTCGATGAAGTCGGCAACCGACAGCTCGGTACCGTTCTTCAGTTTGGCAGGCTTCATCACCTTGCCGGAAGTGTCACCGCGAGCGGAACCTTCGGTGTAGTCAACCTGACGCACGATGGTGGTCGGCAGTTCTACGGAAACCAGACGCTCTTCGAAGAACACGGCTTCGCAAACGTCGGTCATGCCTTCTTCAACGAAAGGCAGAACGCTTTCGATGTCTTCGGCGTTCAGTTCGTACATGGTGTAGTCAGTGGTGTCCATGAACGTGTAGGTGTCACCGCTGATGAACGACAGGGTGGCTTCTTTACGATCCAGGATCACGTCGTCCAGTTTGTCGTCCGCACCGTAAACGGTTTCGGTCTTGTAACCGGTCAGCAGGTTCTTCAGCTTGGTCTTCATGATCGCGCTGTTACGGCCCGACTTGGTGAATTCAGCTTTCTGAACCAGCCAAGGATCGTTGTCGATACGGATCACGGTACCGGGTTTGAGTTCTTTACCAGTTTTCATTGCGAATATCCGAATTTGGATGGGATTTACAAAAATCTAGGCCGCGTATCATATCCAATTTACATAAAACTGTACCAGCGCCGTGGCAAGATCAGCCTGCAAGGCCTGTTCCAGACACCATGCTTCGGCGTTCTCCTCGAGTTCAGGCCAATGATTTCGCACCGCCAGCCAGTGCTCGCCGATCGGTTGCCCGGCGCTCCACGCTCGCCACAGACCGTTCATCGCCTGCGCCGCAGCGGGCGAAAGGCCGTGAGTGTAGAGCGCAAGAAAAGCATCGAGCTTGTCCAGATGGATGTCGTCGTCCTGCTGATAGATGTGCCACAGCATCGGCCGCCCCGCCCATTGCGCGCGAACGAACGAGTCTTCACCGCGCACCGCGTTGAAATCGCAGCACCACAGCAGATGGTCGTATTGGTCCTGACGGACGAACGGCAGCACTTGCACGGTCAGAGACTCGCGCACGTGAATCGCGCCGACCGCCAGGGTGTCCACCTCCAGCCAGCGCGCCACATCGCCGAGAATCCGCCCTTCGGGCACCAGCAGGTGGGTCGGCCGTGCATCGGCCGCCAGCACATCCAGCCAACTGGCCAACCCGGGGTTTTCATAAGCAAACAGCGAGATCAGTTGCGCGTTCGGAGCAGGATCGATACCCAAGGCTTGCAGGAAATGTCGCTGGGCCGGCCGATCCTGCTGAAACTGCCGACGCTGTTCGAGCAGTCCGCGTTCGCGCAGCAGGCCTCCGGTGCCCGGCTTGAAGCCCGGAAAGAAGAAGAACTTCTGCACCGATTTGTATTTCACCGACGGCAAGCCGTGGCAACCGGTGACCCAGTCTTCGGCGCTGAGATAATCGAGGTTGAGCCACAGTGGTGGCGTTTCACGCACGGCCATGCTGTCCATGTAGTCGGCGGGCAACTGACAGGCGAAGGCGGCGATGACGACATCGGCAGCGTCGGCGTGCAGCCATTCGCTCGGCCACTGACGCACCTCGACCCCCTGCTGCCACTGCTGCGCAAGATCGATATCGATCTCTGGGCAAATGCGCTCGAACGCGCGCAGATCATCCACCCACAGGCGCACCGGCAAGGCATGTTCGGCCACCAGTTGCCGGGCCAGGCGCCAGGTCACACCGATGTCGCCATAATTGTCGACTACGGTGCAGAAAATATCCCAGCGGGGTTTCGCTTCAGGCATGCCGTTCTCCCGTTGGCAAAAAACCTCGATTGTCCGCATAAATGCGCTCGCGCAGAAGAGCCGACGGCGATTAATCTTCGTGCGACAATCGCCACTTGCCCGCAACCATCCGCCAGGAGGCCGCCATGCCCTATCGCCCGAATTCGCGTCGTCCATTGCCTGTTCAGCTTAGCGTGCTGCAGCTGACCGGCAGCATTGCGCTGGGCCTGTGGCTGGGCTTCCTCGCCATTGCGCTGACCTGCTGGCTGTTTTCGCGCTTCATCTTCCCCGAGCAACTGGCCCAGGTGGCTCAAGCGGTGCAGCAATCGACCAATCCGCCAGCAACCATCCAGCCACAGCCAGACGTTGCGCCGCCGCCAACGCCAATGTTCCAACAGTACGAAGAAAACCTGCGCAAGAATGAACAGCAAGCCCGACTGGATCAGGCGCGCGCCAATTCGCGCAATGCGTCCAATCCGAAATGCCAGTTCTGGCTGCAGCAGGACCAGACCGCGCCGACCGAAAAGAGCCGCGCCAACGTTTTGCAATTCTGCGATTGATCATGAACAAACACAGCGTCCACCAATTGATTCTCGACAAGCTGCGCATCGACCTCGACATCGCCGAACGCGCCGCGCAAACCGCTTACGAAACCGCGACCCACGAAGAAAATATCGCCGAAAACAAGTACGACACGCTGGGGCTGGAAGCGTCGTATCTGGCGGCGGGTCAGGCGAAACGGGTTGAGGAGATTCGTCAGTCACTGGCGCTGTGCCAGAACCTGACGTTGCGTGCCTACGATGAAAATCGCGGCATCGAAGTCGGCGCCCTGCTCGGTCTGGAGGACGAAAAGGGTCGCGAGCAATGGCTGTTTCTGGCGCCGGATGCGGCGGGACTGAAAGTCGACGTGGTGGGTCAGCCGATCACCGTCATCACCCCGCGCTCGCCGCTGGGCAAAAGCCTGCTGGGCAAGTTCGAGGGCGATGAGGTGGAGATTCTGGTGGCGGGCACCCGGCAACAGTTTGCTGTCACCGAGGTGCTCTGAAGCGGGAGCTTAGTGAACGGGCAGTTCAACGCCGTCGAACAGCTCTTCCAGCTCTTGCTTGTTGTGGCACTGAATGGCCTTCGCCATGACTTCGCGGGTCAGGTGCGGGGCGAATTTCTCGATGAAGTCGCACATGAAGCCACGCAGGAAAGTGCCGCGACGGAAACCGATCTTGGTGATGCTCGACTCGAACAGCTCGCTGGCATCCAGCACCACCAGGTCGTTATCGAGTTTGGTATCGACCGCCATTTTAGCGACGATGCCCACGCCCAGACCCAGACGCACGTAAGTCTTGATCACGTCGGCGTCAGCAGCGGTGAACACCACTTTAGGCGTCAGGCCGCGATGGCTGAAGGCTTCGTCGAGCTTGGAACGGCCGGTGAAACCGAACACGTAAGTAACGATCGGGTATTCGGCCAGCGCTTCGAGGGTCAGCTTCGGCAGCTTGGTCAGCGGGTGGCCGTGGGGTACGACCACGCAGCGGTTCCAGCGGTAGCACGGCATCATCACCAGATCACCGAACAACTCCAGCGCTTCAGTGGCAATGGCGAAATCGACGGTGCCGTCAGCGGCCATTTCGGCGATCTGCATCGGCGAGCCCTGATGCATGTGCAGCGCCACGTCCGGGTATTGCTTGATGAAATTGCTGATCACCGGCGGCAGCGCGTAACGGGCCTGGGTGTGAGTGGTGGCGATCGACAGGGTGCCCTTTTTCTCGTTGGAGAATTCCTGGGCGATCTGCTTGATGCTTTCAACCTTGCGCAGGATTTCACCGGCGGTGGTGATGATGCGCTCGCCGGCCGGGGTGACGCGGGTCAGGTGCTTGCCGCTGCGGGCGAAGACTTCGACGCCCAGTTCGTCTTCCAGCAGGCGGATCTGCTTACTGATACCCGGTTGCGAGGTGTACAGGCTTTGAGCGGTAGCGGAAACGTTGAGGTCGTGGTGCGCCACTTCCCAGATGTAGCGCAGTTGTTGAAGCTTCATATCAATCCCTCAAAGCAGGTAGACGCCACGGGCATCAGCGACGGTATATAACTATATTAATGGTTTGAATAATAAATCTAGAACTTTTTTATCAAAACGCCATTATTCCTGGTTCAGCGATCCTCACGCCGCCGGCGCTCCATCAAGGGCACCAGATAAACCGGCACCTTGGCCAATTGCAGGACCCGCGCCGCCGTGCGCCCCAACGGTGTTTCCGCGCCGACGCCATGGCTGTGACTGCCGACAATCAGCAGATCGACCGAAAGCTTGTGCACCTGATCGAGAATCACCTGCGACGGATCGCCCTGCAGCACGCGCACCGCGCGAATGCGCTGCAGATCCTGCTCACCGTCGTCCCCCAGTTCTTCGCGAAAGCTGTCGAGCACCCGTTGCTCGATATTGGCGATGACTGTTTTCAGACCCTGACTATGAAATTCGTTCAATGCCTGTTCGTCGAGATAGCTTTGCAGCACCGACTCGGCAAACAGCCCCATGGGTTCCACCGCGTGTACTACATACAGATCGGCATTGAAGGTGCGCGCCAACGCCAGAGCATGCTGCATCACGAACGGTGCGTACAGACCGAGGTCGGTGGCATACAGCATTGAGCGAATCATCGGGACCTCCTCGCAAGCCAACGATGGCGGAGATTGATTCAGCTTAGCAGTGCCTTGGCGAGTACGACGTGCGACGCAACGTCCTGAATAAAAAGGCCCTAGATCGACGGTTCGTTGCTGATGCCATGGGGCACGTGGCCGGTCGCGACCACTTCGCGCGCCAGTTCGCAATGGCCGGTCTGGTCATCGAAGAACACGTCAGCGGCGAAGGCTTCGAGGAACGCCGATTTGGTCAGGCCACCGAGAAACAATGACTCGTCGAGACGGATATCCCATTCGCGCAGTGTGCGGATGACCCGCTCATGCGCCGGTGCCGAACGCGCAGTGACCAGCGCGGTGCGGATCGGGCAGTCGTCATCGGGAAACTCGCGCTGCAACAGATTGAGCGCAGCGAGGAAGCCTTTGAACGGGCCGCCACGCAATGGCTCACGCGCCGACTCGCGCTCCTTTGCCTGAAACGCTTCCAGCCCTCCGGATTGATAGACGCGCTCGGACTCGTCGGAAAAAATCACCGCGTCACCGTCAAAGGCGATGCGCAATTCATCACTGGCGGCGCGACTGGCGCCACCGGACAGAATCGTTGCAGCGGCGAACCCGGCGTCCAGTGCTGCACGCACGTCTTCGGCGTGAGTCGAGAGAAACAGGTCGCAGCCAAACGCTTTCAGATACGGATACGGACTGCGCCCGCCGACGAACGCCGCGCGAGAAATCGCCAGGCCGTAATGATGAATCGAGTTGAACACCCGCAGCCCGGTGTCGGCGCTGTTACGGGAAACCAGAATCACCTCGACCCGCGCACGGCCGAGACGGCTGTTCAGGCTCAGGAGTTTTTCCACCAGCGGGAACGCATCGCCCGGCGCGAGGATTTCGTCTTCGTGCTCGATCTGATATTGCCGATACGCTTCTACGCCGCTCGACAGGTAGACCTTGTGGCTTTCGCTCAGGTCGAACAAGGCGCGCGAGGAAATCGCCAGCACCAGTTTGTCATCGATGTTATTGGCCATGCCTTCCCCCAGAACAACCGACTTATCTATTGCGTCGGTCGATAAACCCCAAATGGCGATACAACGCCTCAATGCGCGGCAACTCGCACCCCGCCGCTTTCGCCGCCGCCAGTGGCCGGGCGTAGATCGCCTGCAGTTCCAGCGGACGCTTGTGTGCAAAGTCGTGGTACATGCTCGGCCAGTAGTCGGGCATTTTTTCCGTCATGGTGAACAGGTACTCGGCATATCCTGGCGGGATCTCGTAACCACAGGCCTTGGCACCCTGCACCACTTCGGCCATCAATGCCTGAATCGACACGCGGCTGTCGGCGTCGCTCATCAGCGCTTCAGTACCCGCGCCAAGCAATACTGAGAGTCCGTTGTAGGGAATGTTCCACACCAGTTTCTGCCAGCGTGCCTGATGCAGGTTGACCATCGCTTGAGAGTCGATGCCGGCGGCACGGAACAGCCCGGCGCCCTCCTCGACAATCGCCATGCGCGCTACTTCATCGATGGCCGAGCCGCTGTGGTAGCCGACATTGACCGCGCCAAGGGCCTGATGGGTAATCTGCCCCGGGCCTTCGCGATGCACGCAGATCAGGCACAGACCACCGAGCAGATGCAGCGAATCCGGCAACAGCGGCCGCAGGCTGTCTTCGACATCCAGACCGTTTTGCAGCAACAGCACTTTTGCATCGGGTTTAGCGGCTTGAATGATCGCCGGGGCCAGACCGGCATTACTGGTGGTCTTGGTGCCGACCAGCAGCCAGTCACACGGCGGCATGTCTTCGGCGGCGCTATAGGCATTGGCCGGATGCAGCGTCATCGGGCCGTGCACCGCACTGTTGATCTGCAAACCGCGCTCAGCCACTGCGGAAAATTCGCTGCGCAACAAGAAATGCACATCGAAACCGGCACGCGCCAGCATCACCCCGTAAAACCCACCGATCGCACCGGTACCGATAATCCCCACCACCGGTTTGCTGACTGTCTCGCTCATGGCAACTCCTCTGCTGTACGTCCCAGCGCCTGCGCCACTGCCTGGTTGAGTTCCTCAACCGTCAGGCGAGCGTGCACCGCACCAAAGAACTCACCGTCGCGCACCACAAACAGCGCCGGCAAATGAAACACCTGATAACGCTCGACCAGGCCGCCGTTGTTGCCGGCGTCGATCCAGCACAGCCGATCGATCGCCAGCGGCATGCCCGGCAACACTTCACGGGCATAGCGACAACTGGCGCAGCCGACGCTGGTGAAGATAACCAGAGAAACCCCGCGCATCGCCAGCAGCCGCTGGTCGGCGTCGAAGTCGGTCAGCTCGGATTCGACCACTATACTGGGAGAAACAATGTCAGATGGCCGACACAGGGAGTCTGTGCTCATGGGACGTTTCATTCCTCATCCGGACGAAGTGCCGGTTGAATTGACGTTACTCAAGCCTGAATGCATTTCCAGACAACAGCTGCACACTATCAGCCTCGGCGGCATCGCTTGCAATTACCACCGCGCCTGGCGCCATGGCACTGCACTGCAAGTGCGCATGCCGACGCTGAATGCCGACTTCTGCTATCCGGGCTATGTGGCCTGGTGTCTGCGCCGCAAAAAAGGCTATCTGGTGGGCATTGCCTTCACTGACGAACAGACCCTGTTCAGCGCGCGAATGGGTGAGCAGGTGTGTCAGATCGAACGCTATTCACGCATGCAGGATAGCCACGATGACTTGCAGGATATTCAGGCGCTGGCCCTGCAATGGGTCGAGGAGCACGCCGAAGAGTTCTCCCACGACAACCTGCGCAAGGCTTTTGCGCAGCCAGCGCTGGACTAAAGCACGGTTTGCCCATTGTCGAGCCGCCTCTGACGCGCTAAGGTTCGGCTCCCCCGACGCGCTAAATCTGCTGTGCTCCGCCGCGCGGGGATCGCTGGCGGCCGGCACCCGTGACCTGACGAGTAAACGATGGCTGATTTACCGATCAACGACCTAAACGTCGCCTCTAACGAGACCCTGATCACTCCCGATCAGCTCAAGCGTGATATCCCCCTGAGCGACGCTGCCCTGCGCACCGTCACCAAGGGCCGCGAAGTCATTCGCAACATTCTCGATGGCACCGACCACCGTCTGTTCGTCGTGATTGGCCCGTGCTCGATTCACGACATCAAGGCTGCCCACGAATACGCCGATCGCCTCAAGGTGCTCGCCGAGGAAGTCTCCGACACCCTCTACCTGGTCATGCGCGTGTATTTCGAAAAGCCGCGTACCACCGTCGGCTGGAAAGGTCTGATCAACGATCCGTATCTGGACGACTCGTTCAAGATCCAGGACGGTCTGCACATCGGTCGTCAGTTGCTGCTCGACCTGGCCGAGAAAGGCCTGCCGACCGCGACCGAAGCCCTCGACCCGATCTCTCCGCAGTACCTGCAGGATCTGATCAGCTGGTCGGCCATTGGCGCACGCACCACCGAATCGCAGACTCACCGCGAAATGGCTTCCGGCCTGTCTTCGGCCGTCGGCTTCAAGAACGGCACCGATGGCGGCCTGACCGTGGCGATCAACGCCTTGCAGTCGGTGTCCAGCCCGCACCGTTTCCTCGGCATCAACCAGGAGGGTGGCGTGTCGATCGTCACCACCAAAGGCAACGCCTATGGTCACGTGGTGCTGCGTGGCGGCAATGGCAAGCCTAACTATGATTCGGTCAGCGTGGCCCTGTGCGAGCAGGCGCTGAACAAGGCGAAGATCAAGCCGAACATCATGGTCGATTGCAGCCACGCCAACTCCAACAAGGACCCGGCCCTGCAACCGCTGGTGATGGAAAACGTCGCCAACCAGATCCTCGAAGGCAACCAGTCGATCATCGGCCTGATGGTCGAAAGCCATCTGAACTGGGGCTGCCAGGCAATTCCGAAAGACCTCGCCGACCTGCAATACGGCGTGTCGATCACCGATGCCTGCATCGATTGGTCCGCTACCGAAAACACCTTGCGCAGCATGCACGCCAAGCTCAAGGACGTATTGCCGAAGCGTCAGCGCACGTAAGCTGCGTTTTGCGCGCATAAAAAAACGCCGGACATTGTCCGGCGTTTTCGTGTGTGCGGTTCAGATCTTCGCGGCGCGACGCTGATGGCGTTCCATATAGCGCTCGACGTAGGAGCATGACGGAATCACCGTGTAGCCCATTTCTTCAGCGTATTGCAGCGCGCGTTCGGTCAGCGCTGCGGCAATGCCACGGCCGCGCAGGGCATTGGGCACGAAGGTGCGATAGATATCCAGGGTCTGCTTGCCCAGATCCATGTAGGTCAGGTAAGCACGATGACCGTCCACAGTGGTCTCGAATTGATGACCAGCCTGGTCATGGTGGATGGACAACGCCTCGCTCATCACTACTCCTCGCGGGTCTTGGATTGTGACCCCTACCTTACCGATGTTTTCCCGGCGAAGGAACATCTACGCCACCCCGTGTCTGATGGACACCGAGAAGAGCCACACCGATCTCGCGCAATCTGACACCTGCTGAATAGTAGGCTCCATTGGCGAAAATGCTCAAGGTACGCTCGTCATCGGACGGTTTGCGTTCAAGGGCTTCGATGCTCGCATGTTCGGTCGCAAGACAATCTTTGCGTGCCGCTTGCCTGTACATTGCCGGGAATGTTGAGACTTAAGACGTGCAACCTTTTTTAAAGTCACCTGAACATCAACAAAGATACGCGAAGCGCTTCGCAGAACCTGAACAAAAGTGTGGACGAATTCATTTAGAAAGACTTTAGCCAAAGTCGCAAAAACAGCGCGCGAGGGCGGGAACTTTTTTCGTTTGAGTCGCTCACGCCGGGGCTTGCAGCTGGATATTTTTTATACAGCGCAGTTAAAAGTTGCTCGAAAAAGAATCAACGCCTACAATTTTTTTTGCTTCTTGCGCTACGTCAGTTTACTTACTACAAGTAATGGGTAGTATGTACGCCGGCTATTTCCTCAATCGTGAGGAGACAGCCACTTAATTTGAAAGTCCTTGAAGGGGAACACGATGAACAACGTTCTGAAATTCTCTGCTCTGGCTCTGGCCGCAGTTCTGGCTACCGGTTGCAGCAGCGCATCGAAAGAAACCGAAGCACGTCTGACCGCTACTGAAGACGCAGCTGCTCGCTCCCAGGCTCGTGCAGACGAAGCTTACCGTAAAGCTGATGAAGCTCTGGCTGCTGCTCAAAAAGCACAACAGACTGCTGACGAAGCTAACGAGCGTGCTCTGCGCATGCTGGAAAAAGCTAGCCGCAAGTAATAATCCCTCGGGATTGTTATCGAGCCGATCCGGTTTTCCGGGTCGGCTTTTTTGTGCCCGGTGCTTTTCTTCGGGCACTAAAAAACCCGCCGGCGCTGCTCGCATCGGCGGGTTTCCTGTCAGCGCTTACTGTTGCAGATCGATCGGCGCACTGCTGACCATCGGCGCCGAAGTATTCGGCACGGCGATCTCTACCGGCAGGCCGTCTTCGGCCGCAACCACATCACGCACCACATCCCAGTTCATGCGCAGGTTGCTGGTGATGTCTTCACGCTTGAGCATCGCGTTGATCACCGCCGTGTGCTTGTCGACCACCGACGGATTACCCTTGTCGTCGAGCGGCGTGTGCGCTTCCAGATAGACCTTGCCGCCGCTGCGACCGAACTTGTACGGGTCGTTGATGATGCGCACCGAGGTGCCCACCGGGACCATGCCGGCCATTTCCAGCACGTTGTTGTTGAACATGCGGAAGCAGCCGTGGCTGGTGCGCATGCCGATGCCGAACTTCTTGTTCGAACCGTGGATCAGGTAGCCCGGTGTGCCGAGGGTGAACTTGAACGGCCCCAGCGGGTTGTCAGGACCGGCCGGCACCACATTCGGCAGCGGATCACCGTCAGCGGCGTGTTCGGCCTTGATCGAAGCCGGAGGCGTCCACGTCGGGTTCGGTGTCTTGGCGATGATCGACGTGTGCGCGATCGGCGAGCCCCAACCCTCGCGGCCGATACCCAGCGGGAAGGTGTACACCACGTCGCGGCCTTTCGGGTAGTAATAGAGACGGTATTCGGCAAGATTGATGACGATGCCTTCACGCGGGCCCGGCGGCAGGATGAAGCGCGTCGGCAGGACGATCTCGGTACCGGCGCCCGGCAGCCAGGCATCAATGCCCGGATTGGCCGCAACCATTTCCGAATAGCCCAGATCGTAGGTAGTGCCCAGGTCGGCGAAGGTGTCTTCGTACTTGGCTTTGATCACCTGCACCTGGCCGACGATGTCCTCGCCGGGCGGTGGCAGGGGAAGCTCCAATGCAGCAACGGGACCGGCCACACACAGGGCGGCAAGTGACAGGCAGCGGGTGACGGCAGGAAAGCGCGGCAACATCCGGAAAATCCTTCGCATGATCATCAAGGGTATAAGGGCGCGATTGTACACTGCGGCCTGGGGATTCGGGAGACACGCCGATAGACCGTGTCGCGCCCTGAAAGATCGCAGCCTCGTTGCACTCGTCAGCTCCTACATTTGCAACGCATTCCCTGTAGGAGCTGACGAGTGCAACGAGGCTGCGATCTTTTGATCTTAAAGTTCGAATCGCAGCTCAGGCCAGATCGGCGACGTACCGCGCTTCTGCGACTCGAGAATCGCCCGGCACAGCGAGCACAGGCGCTGATCCTGGAACACCCGCCGATCAACATTCGACCAGCGCGGTTGCGCCGGCAACAGACTGCCGCAGAGCGTGCGGTCAGCCGAGCCACCGAGTTCCAGCTGACGCGTCACCAGATGCACTCGCACTTCCTGGCAGGCGAACAGGTCCAGCTGCTCGTCAGGCTCGATCAGTTGGTAGGCAAACAGGGACCAGGCAGGACGCGGCATCGGGGGCTCCAAATTAGGGGGCGCCACATTAGCCGAAAGCCTGCCTCTAGAAAAGCCTCATAACAGCGGTTTTAGCGTCGGCCAGACATTTTCCAGCAACTTGCCCTGAGCCCCGGCAGCCGGGTGCAGACCATCAGCCTGCATCAGGTCCGGATGACCACCGACACCTTCGAGAAAAAACGGCACCAGCGGGATGTTTTTCTCTTCGGCGAGCTTGCCGTAAACCTCGGCGAACGAATCGGTGTAACGCTTGCCATAGTTGGGTGGCAGCTGCATGCCGAGCAGCAGCACTTTTGCGCCGCTCTGGCGTGAGCTGTCGATCATCGAGGCAAGATTTTGTTGCAATTGTGTTGGCGGCATCCCGCGCAGGCCGTCGTTGCCACCCAACTCGAGGATTACCAGCTCCGGCTGATGCTCTGCAAGCAGCGCCGGCAGCCGCGCCTGGCCTCCGGCGCTGGTGTCGCCACTTATAGAGGCGTTGACCACTTTATCGTCAAAACCCTCCTGTTTGAGCCGCTGCTCGAGCAGCGACACCCACCCCAGACGGGTATCCAGGCCGAAACCGGCGCTGATACTATCGCCAACGATCAGGACAGTACCCGCCGCTGCGTTCTGGGCCATGCACATCAAGGCCAGGCCAGCACTCAAAAACCATACACGCATCGGATTCTCCATGGGCGCAAGCATTCTCACCGCGAAGAACCTCAGCAAAGTGGTCCCTAGCGCGGAAGGTGAACTGACTATCCTGCACGAACTCAGCCTGGAACTGAACAAGGGCGACAGCCTGGCCATCGTCGGCGCGTCCGGTTCCGGCAAATCCACCCTCCTCGGCCTGCTCGCCGGCCTCGACCTGCCGAGCAGCGGCGAAGTCACCCTCGCTGGCCAGGGCCTGAGCAATCTCGATGAAGACCAGCGTGCACGAATCCGCGCCGAGCACGTGGGGTTTGTCTTCCAGTCGTTTCAGTTGCTCGACAGCCTCAATGCTCTGGAAAACGTCATGCTGCCGCTTGAACTCGACGGCCGCAAAGATGCCCGCGAGCGCGCTACGCAATTGCTCCAGCGCGTCGGTCTCGGCCAGCGCCTGACCCATTCGCCGCGCCAGCTCTCCGGCGGTGAACAGCAACGTGTAGCCATCGCCCGCGCCTTCGCTGCCGAACCGGACGTGCTGTTCGCTGACGAGCCGACCGGCAACCTCGACAGCCACACCGGCGAGCGCATCAGCGACTTGCTGTTCGAGCTGAACAAGGAACGCGGCACCACCCTGGTGCTGGTGACCCACGACGAGCGCCTGGCCCATCGCTGCCGGCGCCTGATCCGTCTTGAAGCCGGGCTGCTGGTCGCCCCTCTGGAGCCTTGATGGCACGTCTGCCGCTGTTGCGTCTGTTCAGCCTTGCCCTGCGCCAGCTCATGCGCGATGCCCGCGCCGGTGAGCTGCGCGTGTTGTTCTTTGCGCTGGTGGTGGCCGTCGCGGCGAGCACCGCAATCGGCTATTTCGGCGCCCGCCTCAATGGCGCAATGATGCTGCGCGCTACCGAGTTTCTTGGCGCTGATCTGGTACTGGAAGGCAGCTCGCCAGCCCGCGAGGAGCAAATCCGCAGCGGCACGGAACTGCGCCTCAATCATGCGCAAGTGGTGGAGTTCTCCAGTGTCATTGCCACTGACAACGGCATTCAGTTGTCCAGCATCAAAGCCGTCGATCGTGCCTATCCATTGCGTGGCGAGCTGAAAAGCGCGCCCGCACCCTTTGCCCAGGAAGAAATCGGCGGCGAACCGCAACCCGGTGAAGCCTGGGTCGAGGCGCGCCTGTTGGCCGCGCTGGATCTGAAAATCGGCGACAGCATCGATGTCGGCATGAAGACCTTGAAGCTGACCCGCGTGCTGACCTACGAGCCGGATCGCGCCGGCAACTTCTACAGCCTGACGCCAAGGGTGCTGATCAACCTCGATGACCTCGCCGCTACCGGCGTGGTGCAACCGGGCAGCCGGGTGAGTTATCGCGAACTCTGGCGCGGCGAAACGCAGGCGCTGGAAACCTATCGCGAGCTGATCAAACCGGGCCTTGCTGCAAACCAGAGAATTCAGGATGCCCGTGACGGTAACCGGCAAATCGGCGGTGCGCTGGGCAAGGCTGAACGTTATCTGAATATGGCCAGCCTGGTAGCGGTGTTGTTGGCCGGGGTAGCAGTGGCATTGTCGGCCAACCGTTTCGCCAGTCGGCGTTTCGACGCCAGTGCCTTGCTGCGCTGCCTCGGCTTATCGCGCCGGGAAACCATGGTGCTGTTCAGCCTGCAACTGACTGTGCTTGGACTGGTGGCGGCAGTCAGCGGCGCCCTGCTCGGTTGGCTGGCGCAGCTGGGTCTGTTCGCGTTGCTGCATGATTTGCTACCAAGTGACGTGCCACCGGGAGGCCTGTTTCCGGCGATGGCCGGGATTGGCACAGGACTGGTGGCGCTAGCCGGTTTTGCCTTGCCGCCATTGGCTGCACTGGGTCGCGTGCCACCGCTGCGAGTGTTGCGCCGCGACATGCTGCCGATTCCCTCGAGTACGTGGATGGTCTATGGCGCGGCGTTGGGTGCGCTGGGCCTGATCATGTGGCGTCTGAGCCTCGACCTGCTGCTGACCTTCGCCCTGCTCGGCGGCGGTGTGGTCGCCGCGCTGGTGCTGGGCGGCCTGCTCTTGTTGCTGCTGCAAAGCCTGCGCCGCATGCTGGCCCGCGCCTCGTTGCCATGGCGGTTGGGCCTGGGCCAGTTGTTGCGGCATCCATTGGCAGCGGCCGGGCAGTCGCTGGCGTTCGGTCTCATCCTGTTGTCGATGGCGCTGATCGCCTTGCTGCGCGGCGAACTGCTCGACACCTGGCAGAACCAGTTGCCGAAAAATGCGCCGAACTACTTCGCGCTGAATATCCTCCCGGCGGACAAACAGGCCTTCGCCGATCACCTGATCAAGGTGTCGGCGCAAGCGGCGCCGTTGTATCCGGTGGTGCCGGGTCGGTTGATCAGCATCAATGGCGAAGCGGTACAACAGATCGTCAGCAAGGACTCGGCCGGTGACCGCGCCATCCAGCGTGACCTGAGCCTGACCTGGGCGGCGGATCTGCCGGCCGGCAACAAGCTCACCGCCGGCTCGTGGTGGAGCGGTCAGCCGTCCGACGACGTGCCGGGGGTTTCGGTGGAAGGCAAGGTTGCCGAAAGCCTGAAACTCAAACTCGGCGATCACATGGTGTTCAGTGTCGGCGGGGTCAACCGGGAAGCGAAGGTCACCAGCCTGCGCGAGATCAACTGGGACAACTTCCAGCCGAACTTCTTCATGATCTTCCAGCCCGGCACCTTGAAGGATCTGCCGGCGACCTACCTGACCAGTTTCTACCTGGCGCCGGGGCATGATCAGCAGATCGTCGAGCTGTCGCGGACCTTCCCGGCGGTGACCATCCTGCAGGTAGAAGCATTGCTCGAACAGCTGCGCAGCATCCTCGCTCAGGTCACCCTGGCGGTGGAATATGTGTTGTTGTTTGTTCTGGCGGCGGGGATGGCAGTGCTGTTCTCGGGCCTGCAAGCGACGCTGGATGAACGCATTCGTCAGGGTGCGCTGTTACGCGCGCTGGGCGCCGAGCGGCAGTTGCTGATCAAGGCGCGGCGGATCGAATTCGGTTTGTTGGGCGCGGTCAGCGGCTTGCTCGCGGCGATCGGTTCGGAGGTGGTGAGTCTGGTGCTGTACCGCTTCGCCTTTGACCTGCCATGGCATCCGCATCCGTGGTTGCTGGTGCTACCGCTGATTGGCGCCGCGTTGATCGGTGGCGCCGGCGTATTCGGCACGCGTCGGGCACTGAACGCCAGCCCGCTGACAGTGTTGCGCGAGGGTTGATAGACTCACGCGGTCTTAATCACAAGAAGTCGCCATGAGCCGTTATCGCCCTCCCCGCACCGCCGGCACCGCGCTGATCACCCCCGAGGGTGAAGCGCGGATGCGCGCCGAATTCCATGAGTTGTGGCATGTGCGTCGCCCGCAGGTCACCCAGGCTGTGAGTGAAGCGGCGGCCCAGGGCGATCGTTCGGAAAACGCCGAATACACCTACGGCAAGAAGATGCTGCGCGAAATCGACAGCCGCGTGCGCTTTCTCACCAAACGCCTGGAAGCGCTGAAGGTGGTCAGCGAAAAACCCAGCGATCCGAACAAGGTCTATTTCGGCGCCTGGGTCACCATCGAAGACGAAGACGGCAAGCAATCGCGCTACCGCATCGTCGGCCCCGATGAACTGGACCTCAAACTCGGCTTGATCAGCATCGACTCGCCGCTGGCCCGCGCCTTGATCGGCAAGGCACTGGACGCGGAAGTGCGGGTGCAGACGCCGACCGGCGAGCAGTTCGTTTACATCGTCGCGATTGAATATCCGTAAGACCGATCAGCGCCGAGTGATCAGGCCCTGCCGCGCTACGCGGGTCAGCTGCTTGATCATTTCCGGCGCATCTTCTGCGCTCGGCGCTTGAATCACCGCCAGATCAAAGCTGTCAGTGGCGAAACGCGCCAGCGACTCGCCGTCATCGACAAACTGGATCAGGAACGCGGCAGGACCGCCGCTGCGACGTGGCCAGCCATCGAGATAACGTAACAGCGTCGGCTGGTGTTTGCCGCCAAGAAGGATTTTCGGGTTGCGCTGGGTGACATGTGCCGTGATCGGCGCGGGACGTGCTGGAGGGCGTAGTGCGTTCATCGTGTCGTGTCTCTGCCTCAAAAGTCTGCATGGCAGGTGAGAGGCAACACCGAACCAGCGCTTTAGCGGTATTTCGAAGCCCTGTTCCGGCTTCTGACGGTAACTGTAGAAGTCACCTGGCGCCCCGCAAGTAGCTGTTTAAATCGGCGCATGGGCAACATCCTAGAGAACGTGACCGATCAGTGTCAAGAATCCCCCGCAACAAAAAAAGGCCCGCGCAATGCGGGCCTTTGCCTTGAGCCAGAGCCTTCAACCGGCGATGGCGCGATCCGCCGAGAGCTTGCCGGCACCTTCGATCAGTACCGCGATGCTGCCGGCCAGCAGAGCCAGAGCGAACTCATAACCGTTGTTGGCCATGAACAGACCGTTGCCGATGTGCACCGAGAAGATCGCCACCAGCGAGAGGAACGCCAGACCAAGTGCCGCCGGGCGTACCAACAGGCCGATGATCAGCGCCAGACCGGCGAAGAACTCGGTACCGCCGGCCAGCGAGGCCATCAGATAGCCCGGGGTCAGGCCAATGCTTTCCATCCATTGCGCGGTGCCGGCCAGGCCGTAACCACCGAACAGACCAAAGAGTTTCTGCGAACCGTGGGCGGCGAAGATCACGCCGACAGCAATGCGCAGGACAGTCAGGCCGTAACCGGCGCGGGTGAACAGAACCTTGTTGATCAGAGAGCTCATGGTGCATTCCTTGTTGTGCAGAAGTGTTTGTGTGTTTGGGTTGGTCGCTATATTAATCAGTTTATTTCATGTTTAAAGCGCAAAAATTTCGCCATAACAATCGGATTATTAGATTATTTACGTGTGACCACTTTCTGCTGCCGGGGCTCGAGCGACTCACGCTCCCGGTCGAATGCCAGGTAATACTTGTTCACGCTATTAACATAGCTGACGGCGCCCATCCCCACCTGCTCCATGGCAATGCGCTCGACCTGAAAGAACCACTGGTTGGGATTGAGACCACGGCGGCGGGCTTCAGCGCGCATGCCCTGCACGCGCTCGGGGCCGATGTTGTAAGCGGCGAGGGTGAACGCCATGCGCTCACGCTCGTTGAGTTTCGGGCTGCTGAAGAACTTGCGGCGGATCATCGCCAGGTACTTGGCGCCGGCCTGCACATTCGCATCGAGATTCTGGATATTGCTCACGCCGACCCGCTGCGCGGCAGACGGGGTGATCTGCATCAACCCGGTCGGGCCGCTGCCGCTGCGGGCATTGGGCTGCAGACGCGATTCCTTGAACGCCAGCGCCGCCAGGTTAAGCCAGTCCATGTTCTGCGCGTCGGCGTGCTTTTGCAGGGTCGGACGAAGTTTTTCCAGCCGCTGGCGATCGCCTTTGGCCAGCGGATTGTGCACTTGATAGAGACGGCGATAAATGCGCAGGAACGCGGCGTCTTCGTCCGACGGCTTCTTGTAGCCGGTGAGGAAGCGATCGATGCTCGCGCGCAACATCGACGCATCGCGCCGGACAAACCAATGTTCTTCGCCCGGCTCGCCGAGGCTCAGTTGCCGATCGAGGCGCAGCTTCGGCAGGATTTTGCCCCAACGCTCGGCAATCGGTTGCTCGACAATGGTCAGGTGGAAAATCCCGCCCTGGACCATCTCCAGCACGTCTTCGACCGCCAGCGTCGGATCGACCCACTCGATGTTGATCGGCGCCAGTTTGTGCAGTGCGAGCTTCTGGTTGAGCTGACTGACCACCTCCCCCGCCGCACTGCCGGTAGGCAAGGCCAAGGTCTTGCCGGACAGTTGCTCGACCTTGGTGTACCGGCGCTGGCCCTTGATGCCGACCAGCACCAGCGGCACGTTGCTGGCAATCGGCTCACTGCTGGCTACTGCATAGCCCGATGGCAGATCGAGCAGTTCACCGGGCGCGACCATGTCGCCTTCGCCGCGCTGCAAAGCGCCGAGCAATTGATCCTTGGCTTTGGGAATGATCTTGAGGGTGACTTCCTGGCCGTCACGAGCATGGCCATTGAGGTATTGCTCGAACGCGCGCAGTCGGTGGTACTCGACACCGATGGCCTGGCCCTGAACTTCGCCGGAGCTGTTGCGGCTCTGATTGACCAACACCCGCAACACGCGGCTGCTGCGAATGTCCGAGAGGTCGCGAACCTTGCTCGCCGGCACGGCTTGCAACGGCCCGGGCAGGCGCGCGGCCGCCGTCATCGGCAGCAGCAACGCAGCACACAACAGCAGCAGAACCGAGGGACGATGCATCCACTCTCCGAAAAGAATACGGGGCGATTCGTCGCAAAAGAGACGACATCACCGACGAAAACAGAGCGCTTTGAGCGCTGATAAAGTGCGTGAGACTGGCACAGTGATGGCATTGTCGCCACCCCGGAGTCCCCCGCGGCCTCAACAGACAGCCATAAGTCTTTGTAGTTCTTGGCTTTTCTTATAAATCTACAGCTCTGATATGCTTTCCGGCCTTCGGCCCGAGGTAGCACCATGCAACTCATCGATATCGGCGTCAACCTGACCAACCCCAGTTTCGCCGACAAACACCAGACTGTGCTCGACCGCGCTTATGCCGCAGGCGTTTGCCAATTGGTGCTGACCGGCACCAGCGTCGAGGGTAGCGAGCAGGCGCTGGAACTCTGCCAGCAACTGGATGAAAGCGGCCAACGACTGTTCGCCACCGCCGGTATTCACCCCCATTCGGCCAGCGACTGGAACGCTGACAGTGCTCGTCGCCTGCGCAGTCTGCTGAACGAATCCAATGTCGTCGCGGTGGGCGAATGCGGGCTGGATTTCAACCGCGATTTCTCCCCGCGCCCGCAACAGGAAAAGGTTCTCGAAGAACATCTGGCGCTGGCCGTCGAGCTGCAGTTGCCGGTGTTCCTGCATGAGCGCGATGCCAGCCAGCGCCTGCTGGAGATCCTCAAGGACTTCCGCGATCAACTGCCGGCGGTGGTGGTGCATTGCTTCACTGGCGAGCAGAAAGCCCTGTTCAGCTACCTCGATCTGGATCTGCACATCGGCATCACCGGCTGGATCTGCGACGAACGCCGTGGCACGCATCTGCATCCGCTGGTCAAAGAGATCAAAGCGGGACGGCTGATGCTGGAAAGCGACGCGCCGTATCTGCTCCCGCGTACGCTGCGGCCGAAGCCGAAAAACGGCCGTAACGAGCCGGCGTATCTGACCGACGTGTTGCGCGAGGTGGCGTTGCACCGTGGCGAGACCGAGGAAGCGCTGGCCGCGCATACAACCGCGTGTGCCCGGGCGTTTTTTAAACTCCCCATTCTCCCCTGACTGCACACGTCCCCCGTGGGAGCGAGCCTGCTCGCGAAGGCGGTGGATCAGCTACAAATGGGCTGAATGACGCAACGCTTTCGCGAGCAGGCTCGCTCCCACAATAGATCTCGGCATCTGTTGATTCATATCAAAACTCCCGAATCTGCATAGCGGCACAATAATGGCACCTTGCCAAAACTGTTTCCGCTATCAGAGAAGACCTCCATGGGTGCCTGGCTTAGCAACATCTCGCTGAAATACAAATTCTGGGCGGTCAACGCGGTCGCCTTTGTCACCACCCTGTTGTTGGTTTTGTACGCCGTACATCTCGAACAGCAGGCCCGCAGCCACGCCGCGCAAGCCTCCGCTCAGGCGCAGGCACAGTTGCTCAAGGCCTGGCCGTCCGGGCAAGCGCTGCCCAAATCCGCTCAAGTGCTGACCTTCAAGCGCGGTGAAGCGCCGCGTCTCAGTGATCAACCGCTGCTGGAAATCAGCGGCAGCAACGGCTGGAACGCCATCAATGAAATGCCACTGTTCGGTGACGACCCGTTGATGGGCGCCGAAGTGTTCAGCCGTGCTGACGGTGAGCAAGTGGCGGTCATCGCCTATGCCCCGAGCCTGAGCCAGGTGTTCAGCGAGCGTTTTGCCAACTATGCGCTGGCGGTCTTCGTCCTGATGCTGGCGATGCTCGGCGCTTCGCAACTGCTGATCCGCTTTCTGCTCAGCCAGCTCAACACGTTGAAAGACGTAATGCTGCACGTTGAAAAAACCGGCGACCTTTCCGCTCGTGTGCCGCTGGTAGGCAAGGACGAAGTCGGGCAGATGGCCAATGCCTTCAACGCCATGCAGGCCGGTTATCAGCGCGTCGTGACGACCGTTGCCAACACCGCGCGACAACTGGATGACGGTGCTGCGCGGCTGGCCTCGAGCATGAACGATGTGCGCCACGGCATGCTCGGCCAGCAAAGCGAAACCGATCAGGCTGCCACCGCGATCAACGAAATGACCGCCACCGTTTATCACATCGCGCAACACGCCGGCGCCACGCGCGATCTGTCGAAAACCGCCGACGGCCTCGCCGGCAGCGGTCAGCAAGTGGTGGCGCGGGTGCAACAGTCGATTGCCGGGCTGTCCAGCGGCGTGCAGCAAACTGCGCAAATGATTCAACGTCTGGCCGAGGACAGCCAGAAGATCAACGGCGTGGTCAGCGTGATTCACAGCATTGCCGAACAGACCAATCTGCTCGCGCTCAATGCCGCGATCGAAGCGGCGCGCGCCGGGGAGATGGGTCGCGGCTTTGCCGTGGTCGCCGATGAAGTGCGCAACCTTGCCAAGCGCGTGCAGGCGTCCACCGACGAGATCACCGGCATGATCGCCGCGCTGCAGGCCGGCACCCGCGATGCGGTGGATTTCATGCAGGAGAGTTCGTACAAGGCCGACGACTGCGTGCAGCAGGCGCAGGAGGCTGGCGCGGCCTTGGCGGAAATCACCGGGGCGGTGGCGCAGATGCGCGAAAGCAACACGCAGATTGCCGTGGCCGCAGAACAGCAGAGCCAGGTTGCCGAAGAGATGAATCGCGCCGTGGTGAGTATTCGTGATGTGACTGAGAACACCGTGCAGCAGACGGTGGATTCGGCGACGACCAGTAACGAGCTGGCGACGTTGGCCGGGGAGCTGAACAAGGCGATAGGGCAGTTGAAACTCTGATGGCCTCTTCGCGGGCAAGCCCGCTCCCACAGGGATTTTCTACAATCAACAATTGTGCGTACACCGAGCACACTGTGGGAGCGGGCTTGCCCGCGATGGCGTCCGCTCAGGCGACATCAAATTTTGCCATTGCCGCTATCAACTCAATAGCCAACCTTGATTCGCCGCCCTCCGCGCCCGGGCCTATTCTTCAAGCATGTGTTCAACATGGATCGAGGAGTAGCAAACATGGGCAAACGTCACCCCAACCTTCCCGCGTGGCAATGGCGCGCCTACCCGGGCAATCATCAGCATCCGACCAATCTGGTTCTGCACCTGATTGCCGTGCCGCTGTTCATCGTGGCGTTTCTGCTGATCGTGTCGGGGGTGTTCAGCCTGAGTCTGGCCAGCGTCGCCATCGGTGTGATCGGGATTGTCGCGGCGCTGGGTCTGCAGCGCCACGGCCACAGCCTGGAGGCGCAAGCCTCCGAGCCGTTCAGTGATCGCAAAGATGCCGTGTCACGTTTACTGGTCGAGCAATTTCTGACCTTTCCGCGGTTCATTCTCAGCGGTGGCTGGTGGCGCGCCTGGCGTGAGCGCCACCGTCGGCATTGAGTCAGGCGAAGATCGTCACGGTCTGCCGACTCATGGCAATCAACTCGCCCTGCGCACTCCACAACTTCGCGGCGACATGGCCGTAGCCGTCGGCTGCGTATTCGATGTCGGCCAGGTATTGGCACCAATCCAGCGTGCTCAAGTCGTGTAATGGCTGCACGAATTCGATGGTCCAGGTCAGCGTGCTACCCGGTGCCGGTTTCTTCAGATACGGCAACAGCGCCGGAGGCCAGGCATCCACCAGCGCCAGCAGATGCGCCTCGTTGACCGGCTCCTCTTTGACATCCCCACGCAACCGCACCCAGCCGCCCATCAAGCGCGAGGCCGTGCCGGAAAACGGAATGCCGCCGACGCTCCAGCGCATGGCTAGATGACGCATGAATTCCGGGGTCACGCCTTTGATGTAGGGCAATTCCTGGCATTCGTCCCAGTGTTTCATGGTTGGCGCCGGGTAAGCTTCGACGGCGACTTCCGAGGCGCGCGAGGCACCGAAGCTGCCCTGAATGATCGTCACCACCTGACCATTCTGCATGGCGCGGCCCAATACCTGGCTGACCGCTTTGCCTTCACGCAGCACGTCGACTTCGAAACTCACCGGCACTTGCGGCTCGACCGGGCCGACAAAGGTAATCGCCAGCGATCGCACCGGGCGCCCCGACGGCACCCTGGCGCGCATGGCTTCAAATTGCAGCGCGGCCACCAGTCCGCCAAAACTGGCCCGGCCCTGCCCCCATTCGGCGGGGATAGTCACTTCAGGTTGATGGCGGACAGCATCGAGCAGATCGCAAAAGCGCATGGCAACCTCGGAAAGCGTAAATGGAATGCGCGGATCTTAACCAGCCCCGGGCGGCGGCGCAGCGTCTATTCCGGTCAAATGGGCTGACAGATAGGCCTTGGCACTTTTCGATTTCGCCGCAAAACCCTTGTAGGAGCTGTCGAGTGAAACGAGGCTGCGATCTTTTGATCTGTTTGCAAATCAAAATCAAAAGATCGCAGCCTTCGGCAGCTCCTACAGAGGGACGCGTAAGCTTCAGGATTTGAAACACGTCGCGCTGAGTTTTTCCAGCACTTGATCGGCCTTCAGCTCTGCCTTGATCAACCCTGCCTGCCAAGTGGCCACGCACGGTTGCAGATCGGCCTCCTGCTCGGCGCGCGCCAGCCATTGCCAGCAATCGTGCCAATCGCCCAGTGCGCCTTGCGCGGACTTCAGGCGTTTGTATGCCGGTTTCGGTAGGCGATCGAGTTCTGGATAGGCTTCGATGCCATAGCGCACGCGCTTGATCAGCAGGCGCAGACGATGGCGGTCATGGGCGGGATCGTGCAGCGCCGCGTCGAGCTTCTGCCATTGTTTGCCCAGACGTTTTTCGATGCGCTTGTCCAGATCCTTGAGCAAGCCCTGACGCTGGGAAGCACGGAGGAAACGCGGGAAGGCGTCGAGGATCATCAGCAACGAAGCCAATTCCGCACTCGCTGCCAGCGCCGGATACGCCTCGGCCATTTGCGTCAGACGCCGCTGCGCAGCCTCAGGCTGGTCATGCTCGAGCAGATACGCCGCCAGCACTTCGCGATCACGCCACGGTGTGGTCAGATCGCCCACCGCTGAAGCCGCCGCCTCCAGTTGCTCGACACCCGGCAAGCCGCGCAACGGTCGCAACAGGCTGCGCAAGCGCCGCACCGTGGTGCGCAAATCGTGCAACGCCTCGGAATCGGTCCGCGCAGCCAACCGCGCCTGACACGCCAGCAGTCGCACATCCAGGCTCAACACATGAGCCACCAAGCGATCGATCATGGGGGTCTACTCCGTAGACAGCTACAGGCTTCTAGCTACAAGCTTCAAGTTGAACGCGTTTGCTTCAAGGCTTGCCGCTTGCAGCTTGAAACTTGCAGCTGCTTTTTTAACGTCCTGCGCGGGATTCGCGAATGTAGAAGCGGGCTTTTTCGGCTTTCTTGCTGCAGCCTTCGAAGCCTTCGAATTGTTGCTGGGTCTTGGCGGCGGTCAGCAGCGAGAGCGCTTTGGAATAGCTGACGGTGCCGGCGAAGCCTTCAGCCTTGGCCAGGTCCAGCTCGTGCCAGGCCGCGTCGAGTTGGCTGCCGCAGCTGTCGCGGTACGCGGTTTTGCCGGCGCAACCGGCCAGAACCAGAGCCATCAACGGTACACAGATCCAGGCTTTCATCAATCACACCTCAAGGTAGGTCAACAGTCGTGCAGGTAAGACGGTCAAGCGGCGAAAAAGTGCCTCGCCAGCCGGGCAAATCCCGTGGCGCAGAGCATAGCGCTGAAGCGTGCGAAGCGAGTGAAAAACGACGTCACTGACTCGCGCAACGACCTTGGCGATTGAGGCGCTTGGCCGATGCGTGCATTGTGCAGGCTTGTCCGGAGGAAGTTTGATGAAAAAGCGTGTCGCACTGGTGCTGGGCTCAGGTGGCGCCCGGGGCTATGCCCATATCGGCGTTATCGAAGAAATTGAAAAACGCGGCTACGACATCGCCTGCATTGCCGGTTGTTCGATGGGCGCGGTGGTTGGCGGGATCTATGCCGCCGGCAAACTGGATGAGTACCGGCGCTGGATCGAAAGCCTTGATTACCTCGACGTGCTGCGTCTGGTCGACGTGAGTTTCCGTCTCGGCGCGATTCGTGGTGAAAAGGTCTTCGGGCAGATTCGCAAGATCGTCGGCGAGATCAACATCGAAGACCTGCGAATCCCCTACACCGCCGTCGCCGCCGACCTGACCAACCAGCAGGAAATCTGGTTTCAGGAAGGCTGCCTGCATCAGGCCATGCGCGCCTCAGCGGCGATTCCCAGCCTGTTTACCCCGGTGATGCAGGGCAACCGCATGCTGGTCGATGGCGGCATTCTCAATCCGTTGCCGATCGTTCCGGTGGTATCGAGCCATTGCGACCTGATCATCGCGGTCAACCTCAACGCCACCAACCAGCGGCAGTACAAGCTGCCAGTGATCGAGCGGCCAGCAGCGTTTCGTTCGCGTTTCGACAGCCTGATCAAATCCATGGGTTCGAAGTTGCCGTTCCGCCGTAAACAGGCCGAGCAATTGTTGAAGCTCGAACAGGAAGCCCTGCGCGCAGAGGCGGCGGAGATCAATCCGTGGCTTGAGGGCGTCGAGCCGGAAAGCCAGCAACCGGCCGCCGCCCCTGAACGCGAAGGCGCGCCGAAATCCGCTACCGGTTCGTTCATCATCGATAACGTCGGGCCGGCGTCGCTGCTGGATCTGATCAACCAGAGTTTCGAGGTGATGCAGACCTCACTGGCGCAGTACAAGATTGCCGGGTATCCGCCGGACATCCTGATCAACGTGCCGAAGCGGGTGTGCCGGTTTTTCGAGTTCTACAAGGCGCCGGAATTGATCGCGCTGGGTCGGGAAATTGCCAGTGACACGCTGGATCGGTATGAGCAGGAGCAGGGTTGATCTGATACGAACTTTTCAGAGTATTTGATGGCCTATTCGCGAGCAGGCTCGCTCCCACATTTGAAATGCATTCCCCTGTGGGAGCGAGCCTGCTCGCGAAGGCGTCAGCTCAGCCAGCTTCACTCAACAACCGATACCCAACCCCCGCCTCAGTTACGATAAACCGTGGCCGGGTCGGGTCGTCCGCCAGTTTCTGCCGCAGATGCCCGACCACGATGCGCAGGTAATGACTGTCCTCGGTGTGCGTCGGCCCCCAGATATCCTTGAGCAATTGCTGCTGGGTGATCACCCGCCCCGGATGCCGCGCCAGTTGCGCCAGTACCGCGTATTCCTTGCGGGTCAGGGCAACTTCGACGCCGTCGAGCATCACCCGCCGATACGCCAGATCCACAGTCAACGGGCCGAAACTCAGCGCCGCCGGTTGCGCCTCCCCCGCCGGTGCCTGGCGCAACAACGCGCGAACCCGGGCGAGAAACTCCTGAATGCCGAACGGTTTGGTCACATAGTCATTGGCGCCGCCATCCAGCGCTTCGACCTTCTGCCCTTCACTGGCGCGCACCGACAGCACCAGCACGGGCGTGGTCGCCCATTCGCGCAACTCGCGCAGGACCTGCTGCCCGTCCATGTCCGGCAACCCGAGGTCGAGCACCACCAGGTCCGGTTTGCTCAGCGCGGCTTGCGCCAGGCCTTCAGCGCCGGTGCCCGCTTCGAGCACTTTGTAGCCTTGTGAAGCGAGGCTGATGCGCAGGAATTTGCGGATCTGCGGTTCGTCGTCGATGACCAAAATGGTCGCGGTCTGGCTCATGAATTCACATCAACACAAAAGAGTGGCAAGAGAGTAGCGCAGTCGACTTCAAGCTTCACCGTCCATCCCCGGTTGCGCCTGCAACGGCAGGTGCAAGGTGATACAGGTGCCGCGCCCGTCGATGCCGTCAGCCACAGAAATACGCCCACCGTGGGCGCCGACCATGCCCTGACAGATCGCCAGTCCCAAACCCGTGCCCTGCCCGCCGCGATCACCGCGCGCGGCGGTGTAGAACATATCGAAAATCTTCGCGCGCTCTTCTTCGGGAATCCCCGGACCTTCATCGCTCACCGCGAAAAAAATCTCCTGTTCATCGGCACCGGCGCGCAGTTCCAGGCGACCGTGGCTGGGAGAAAAACGCGCGGCGTTTTCCAGCACATTGACCAGCGCCTGCTCGATCAACGCCGCGTGCACATAGAGCAACGGCAACTCGGCCGGCACCTCGGTGCTGACGTGCAGCGGCGCCAGCACCGCGCGCAGGCGATTGAGCGAACTGCCGACAATGTCCGCCGGCGACACCCAGTCCCGCGCCAGCTTCAGGGCGCCGTGGCCGAGGCGAGTCATGTCGAGCAGGTTCTGGATGTAGCGGTCGAGGCGTTCGGCTTCATCGCGGGTGCCTTCGAGCAACTCGCGGCGATCCTCCAGCGGGATCGCTTCGCCGAGCGCTAAAAGGCTGTCGATGCTACCGCGCATGGCCGTCAGCGGCGTGCGCAAATCGTGGGATACCGAGGCCAGCAAGGCGCTGCGCAACTGTTCGGTTTCGCCGTGCAGACGCGCCGCTTCTAGGTCATCCGCTAACTGCGCGCGGGCCAGGGCTTGCGCCAGCGGCTGGCTCAACGCGGTGAGCAAACGTCGACGCTGACCGCTCAAGCTCTGGCCTTCCTTGGCGCAAACACCGAGCAACGCCAGCGGCCCGTCCTCGACCGACAACGGCCACCACCACCAACGTCCCAGCGGCAAGGTGCCGGTGCCCTTGCCCGCCGGTTGATCGTGTTGCCAGGCCCAATCGGCGGCGGCGCGTTCGGCCTCGGTGAATTGCAGCGGCCCGCCGGTTTCGACTTTCCAGCCGCCGTGGCCGTCGCGGTTGAGCAGGCACAATTGCACATCGCTCCAACCTTCGAGGTGCTGCGCGGCGGCGCTGATCACGGCCTGGCGGTCGGTCGCGGCGGTGAGTTTGCGCGACAGGTCGAGCAGTTCGCTGGTTTCTTCCTGGGTATCGCGCAAGGCCTGCAACTGCCGCCGCTGACGCGCCGCAAGGTTGCCGGTGAGCGCCGCCATCAACAGGAAGAACAGCAGCGTCAGCACGTCTTCTTCGCGCTGAATGCTGAAAGAAAAATTCGGCGGGATGAACAGAAAATCGTAGGTGAGGAACGACAGCGCCGCACAGGCCAGCGCCGGGCCGAGGCTGCTGCGCACCGCCACCAGCAACACCGCCGCGAGAAACACCAGCGAGATGTTCGGCAGCGGCAACACGCTCGACACCGCCCAGGCCAACGCGCTGGCCAACAACGTCGCCACCAGCGCCAGCGCGTAGTCGAACCACACCAGCGTGACTGAATTGCGCGGGCGCGGTTGATGCTGTTCGTGGTCACTGTCGAGCACGTTGATTTCCAGACCGTGAGCCTGACGCAGCAGGCGCGCCGCCAAGCCACCGCCGAACAATCGACGGCGCAAACGTGGCCGCGACTGGCCGACCAACAACAGACTTGCGCGGCGTTCGGCGGCGTGTTGAATCAGGGTTTTCGCCACTTCGCCAGCGCGCAACAGCACCACTTCGCCACCGAGGCGTTCGGCCAGTTGCTGGGCGCTTTGCAGACGCAACCGCGATTGCTCGTCACGGGCGCTGCCGTTGTCGACGTGCACCAGACTCCACGGCAGATGCCGACGCTGGGCGACGCGACTGGCGTGACGCACCAGACGTTCGGCCTGCGCATCGCCATCGATGCCGACCAACAAACGCCCGCGCACCGCCGGCGCGGCCTGGCCGAGTTGGCGATAGCCCTGGGCGAGATCGTTGTCGACCTGCGCGGCGGCGGTCTGCATCGCCAGTTCGCGCAGTGCGGTGAGATTGGTCTGGGTGAAAAAAGCGTCGATCGCAGCGCGGGCCTGTTCCGGCACGTAGACCTTGCCTTCGCGCAGACGCTCAAGCAATTCACGTGGCGGCAGGTCGATCAGCAGCAGCTCGAAAGCTTCCTGCAACACCCAGTCCGGCAGGGTTTCGCGCACCTGTACGCCGGTGATGCCGCGCACCTGATCGTTAAGGCTTTCCAGATGCTGGACGTTGACCGTGGTGAACACGTCGATGCCGGCGGCGAGCAGTTCCTGAATGTCTTGCCAGCGCTTGGCGTGGCGACTGCCGGGGGCGTTGCTGTGGGCCAGTTCATCCACCAGCACAAGCTTCGGTTTGGCCGCGAGCAAGCCGTCGAGGTCCATTTCTTCAAGCAGCACGCCACGGTATTCGCTGCGCACCAACGGTTGCTGCGGCAGGCCGCCGAGCAGGGCTTCGGTTTCGGCGCGGCCGTGGGTTTCGACCACGCCGGCAAGGACTTTCACGCCCTGGCGTAGTTGGGTATGCGCGGCCTGAAGCATGGCGTAGGTCTTGCCGACCCCGGGCGCCGCGCCGAGAAAAACCTTGAGCCGGCCACGGCCATCGCGGGGCAGGTCTGCTAACAATGCGTCGGCGCGGCCGGAGTCGCTCATGCTGGGGATGCTCTCTTTCTTCTGATGTTTATGCGGTGATTGTCAGGGCGCCTTCGCGAGCAGGCTCGCTCCCACATGGATATGCATTCCAAAGGTGGGAGCGAGCCTGCTCGCGAATGGTCGCGCCGCCGATTACAGGTTTTGCAGTGCCAGATTCAGCTCCAGCACATTCACCACCGGCGGCCCCACCAGCGGTTGTTCGATGTGCTTATCGAGCAATTGCTGCAAGGTCGACACCGGCAGATTGCGCGCTGCCGCGACACGCGCCAGTTGATAGGCAATTGCCGCCGGAGGCAAGTGCGGATCGAGACCGCTGGCGGAGGTGGTCAGCAAGGCCAGGGGCACCGGCCCCTGCCCAACGACTTGTTGTTTTTGCGCATCTTCGATTACGCGGGTCGCCAGGGCCGGATTGCTCGGCGCGAGGTTGCTGGCGCCGCTGGCGACCGTGGCAAAAGCCCCGGCGGACGGGCGCGGGTGGAACCAGTTGTCGCCGCTGAAATCCTGAGCAATCAGCGCCGAGCCGCGGACTTTGCCGTCGGCGTCGTGAATCAGGCTGCCGTTGGCCTGAGCCGGGAAAGCGACCTGGGCGATGCCAGTCACTGCCAGCGGATAGGCGACGCCGGTGATCAGGGTCATCAGCGCCAACAGGGTCAGAGCTGGGCGTATCATTGTGGACATTGCAGAATCCTCGATTCAGAAACCGGTACTGTGTTGAGTCAGATAAGCAGTGGCACATTCTTCGCGAGCAGGCTCGCTCCCACAGGGGAATGCAATTACAGGTGGGGCGAGCCTGCTGGCGAAAGCGTTACACCAGATGCAACGCCGTAAGCAGCATGTCGATCACCTTGATTCCCACGAACGGCACGACAATCCCGCCGACGCCATAGATCAGCAGATTGCGCCGCAGCAACGCCGCCGCACTCGCCGCCTGCACGCGCACGCCGCGCAATGCCAGTGGAATCAGCACAACGATGATCAGTGCGTTGAACACGATCGCCGAGAGAATCGCGCTCTGCGGACTGCTCAAGTGCATGATGTTCAACACGCCCAACTGCGGGTAAATCGAGGCGAACAGCGCCGGCAGAATCGCGAAGTATTTGGCGATGTCGTTGGCGATGGAAAACGTCGTCAGTGCGCCACGGGTCACCAGCAATTCCTTGCCGATCTGCACCACGTCGAGCAGCTTGGTCGGGTCGCTGTCGAGGTCGACCATGTTCGCCGCCTCGCGCGCCGCTTGCGTGCCGTCGTTCATCGCCATGCCGACGTCTGCCTGGGCCAGGGCCGGGGCGTCGTTGGCGCCGTCGCCGCACATGGCGACCAGGCGACCGTCGTTCTGCTCGTGACGAATCCGCGCGAGTTTTTTCTCCGGCGTGGCTTCGGCAAGCACATCATCGACGCCCGCTTCAGCGGCGATCGCAGCAGCGGTCAGCGGGTTGTCGCCGGTAACCATCACCGTACGAATCCCCAGTTTGCGCAACTCGGCAAAGCGCTCACGAATGCCTGGTTTGACCACGTCCTTGAGATGGATCGCGCCAAGCAGCTTGCCGTCAGCGCAGACCAGCAACGGCGTGCCGCCGCTCTGGGCAATCTTGTCGATCTCGCGCGCCAGCGCCGGGGGTAGATCGGTGCGCTGCTGACCGAGAAACGCCAGCAGCGAATCCACCGCGCCTTTGCGATACACGCGGCCCTGATAATCGACGCCGGACAAGCGGGTTTCCGCGCTGAACGGCACGGCGGTCAGGGTTTCCGGGGCCGGCTCCGGTTGTGGATGCAGGCCACGGAGGAACTCGACAATCGATTTGCCTTCAGCGGTTTCGTCGGCCAGCGAAGCGAACAACGCGCCTTCGGCCAACTCACGACCGGTTACACCCGGAGCGGCGTACACCGCGCTGCAGCGACGGTTGCCGAAGGTGATGGTGCCGGTCTTGTCGAGCAACAGCACGTGCACATCACCCGCCGCTTCCACCGCGCGGCCGGATTTGGCGATGACGTTGAGACGCACCAGCCGATCCATCCCGGCGATACCGATGGCCGACAGCAGACCGCCGATGGTGGTCGGGATCAGCGTGACCAATAACGCGACAAGAAACACCAGCGGCAGGCTGCCATTGGCGAAATGCGCGAACGGTTGCAGGGTGACGACCACCAGCAGAAAGATCAGGGTCAGGCCGATCAGCAGGATATCCAGCGCGACTTCGTTGGGGGTCTTCTGGCGCTTGGCGCCTTCGACCAGCGCGATCATGCGGTCGAGGGTCGATTCACCGGGGTTCGCGGTGATCTTCACCAGCAGCCAGTCGGACACCAGCCGCGTGTTGCCGGTGACAGCGGAACGGTCGCCGCCGGACTCGCGGATCACCGGCGCCGATTCGCCAGTGATCGCCGCTTCGTTGACTGCCGCGATACCTTCGATGACTTCGCCGTCCCCGGGGATCATCTCCCCTGCTTCGACACGCACCACATCGCCCTTGCGCAGATTGGCGGCGGGGACAATCTTGAAGCTGCCATCAGCCTGACGGCAACGGGCGCTGAGGCCTTCGCTGCCGGCCTTGAGGCTGTCGGCGCGAGCCTTGCCACGACCTTCGGCCAAGGCCTCGGCGAAGTTGGCGAACAGCACGGTGAACCACAGCCACAGGGCGATTTGTGCGGCGACGAAGGTCGGCACATCGGCATTCGGAAGGAAGCACAGCACGGTGGTGAAAATCGCCGTCAGTTCGACCACCAACATCACTGGCGAACGCGCCAATTGCCGAGGGTCGAGCTTGACGAAGGCTTGCACCAGCGCCGGGCGCCACAGGGCCGAGATCGCGGTTTTGGCTTGTTCCGGCGCTTTGACGGCGGCGGGTTTGATTGCAGGCATATTCATGATGGATTCCTTAGAAGCCCATACTTAAATGTTCGGCGACAGGACCGAGCGCCAGTGTCGGCAAGAACGTCAGGCCGCCCACCAGCAAAATGGTCACGGTCAACAGGGTCACGAACAGCGGGCCGTGAGTCGGGAAGCTGTTCTGGCCAACCGGTGCGCTTTTCTTCATCGCCAAGCTACCGGCCAGTGCCAGCACCGGCAGGATGTAGCCGAAGCGGCCGATCAACATGCCCAGGCCCAGCATCAGGTTGTGAAACGGCGTGTTCGCGCTGAGGCCACCGAACGCCGAGCCGTTGTTGGCGCTGGCCGAGGTGTAGGCATAGAGCAACTGACTGAAACCGTGCGGGCCGGGGTTGCTGATGGTTGCCGCAGCGCTGGGAACCGTGGCGGCAATCGCGCCGAGCACCAGCACACCGACCGGCATCACCAGCAGCGTCACCACCAGCAATTGCACCTCGCGGGCCTGGAGTTTTTTGCCGAGGTATTCCGGCGTACGACCGATCATCAGACCGGCGAGGAACACCGCGATCAGCACGTTGAGCAACATGCCATATAGCCCGGCGCCGACACCGCCGAAGATCACTTCGCCGACCATCATGTTGACCAGCGCAACCATGCCGCTCAGCGGGTTGAGGCTGTCGTGCATGCCGTTGACCGAACCGTTCGAGGCCGCCGTGGTAGTCACCGACCACAGCACCGTCGCGGTGGTACCGAAGCGCGCTTCCTTGCCTTCCAGCGGCGCGGTCTGCTCGACGGCGGCGTTGTTCAGGGTCGGATTCGGCTGATACTCGGCCCACAACGATGTCGCACCGCCGATCAGGAACAACGCCAGCATGCAGGCGATGATCGCCCGGCTCTGACGCAGGTCCTTGACGTAGTGGCCGAAAGTAAACACCAGCGCCACCGGAATCAGGATGATCGAAGCGACTTCGAACAGGTTGCTCCACGCGGTCGGGTTCTCGAACGGGTGCGCCGAGTTGACCCCGAAGAAACCGCCACCGTTGGTGCCGAGTTGCTTGATCGCAATCTGGCTGGCGGCCGGGCCGAGCGGGATCACCTGATCGACGCCTTGCAGGGTCACGGCATTTACGTACTGGGCGAAGGTTTGCGGCACGCCCTGCCAGACCAGATACAGCGCCAGCAGCAGGCACAGCGGCAGCAGGCCATAGAGAGTGGCGCGAGTCATGTCGACCCAGAAGTTGCCGAGGGTCTGCGCCGATTTGCGCCCAATGCCACGGCACAGCGCGACCAGCACGGCCAGGCCGGTGGCGGCGCTGACGAAGTTCTGCACGGTGAGACCGACCATCTGGCTCAGATAGCTGAGAGTCGCTTCGCCGCTGTAGGACTGCCAGTTGGTGTTGGTCATGAAACTGACCGCGGTATTGAACGCCTGGGTCCATTCCTGGCCAGGCAGGTTTTGCGGGTTCAGCGGCAAGTGATCCTGAAACAACAGGATCGCGAACAGCAGCAGGAAACCGGCGAGGTTGAAAGCCAGCAGTGCCAGCGTGTACTTCTGCCAGCTCTGCTCCGCCTGCGCATCGACCCCGGCAAGACGATAGCAACCGCGCTCGACCGGGCCGAGAATCGGTGTCAGCCAGGTGCGCTGGCCTTCCATCACTTTGTAGTAGAAGCGCCCGAGGAACGGCGCCGGCAGCAAGACCAACGCAAAAAACCCGAGGATCAGCCAATAGTCATAACTGTGCATAGCCGCTCCTAGTTCCGGTCCGCGCGCAACAGCGCAACCAACAGATAAATGAACAGCCCCACTGCCAACAGCAGTGACACCCCGTCCAGAACGCTCATGGAAGATCTCCGTGTAACGGCGTATTGCCGTGTGTGCAGCGATTGTCGGGAAGGAGGCTGTAAAGGAACGAGAGCGAGGGGTGTGGCGGGGCATAAAGAAAGCGTAAAGAGTGGGTTTATGCGGGCTTTACAGGTGGGTTTTGCGTTGTATGGGCGGGCCTATTCGCGAGCAGGCTCGCTCCCACAGGTGTAGGCGTTGTTTGGGCGAGCGCATTTCAAAATGTGGCAGCGGGCTTGCTCGCGAAGGCGGCAGCACAACCAACATCGCACTTGGCCGAGCTGATTCTTGTGCTGTTCGAACAGGCCTCTTCGCGGGCAAGCCCGGCTCCCACATGTGTCATGGTTATCCGAACGAACGCATTCCAACTGTGGGAGCGGGCTTGCCCGCGAAGACGGCAGCACAACCAACATCGCACCCAACTGGCGCACCTTCCCTGCACATTCAGCGTGAATCATCCCCTCTGCGACAGTTTTCAACTTATTACGACTTGTTTCACGGCGATGGCACGCCCACTGCACACGCCCTTCCCTGAGCTTTCCAAACCGTTCAGGGAGCAAGCGCATGAACACACAACTCAAACCCACGCTGGGCACGTTGCACCTGTGGGGCATTGCCGTGGGGCTGGTGATTTCCGGGGAATATTTCGGCTGGAGTTACGGCTGGGGCGTGGCCGGTACGCTGGGTTTTCTCGTGACTTCATTCATGGTCGCGACCATGTACACCTGCTTCATCTTCAGTTTCACCGAACTGACCACCGCTATTCCCCATGCCGGCGGGCCGTTTGCCTATAGCCGCCGCGCGTTTGGCGAAAAAGGCGGATTGATCGCCGGACTGGCCACGCTGATCGAATTCGTCTTCGCCCCGCCAGCGATTGCTCTGGCGATTGGCGCTTATCTGAATGTGCAATTTCCGGCGCTGGACCCGAAACACGCGGCGGTCGGCGCGTACATCGTGTTCATGGGCCTGAACATTCTCGGAGTGAAACTGGCCGCGACGTTCGAGCTGATCGTCTGCGTGCTGGCGGTGGCTGAGTTGCTGGTGTTCATGGGCGTGGTCGCGCCAGCGTTCAGCTTCAGCAACTTCGCGCTGAATGGCTGGGCCGGTTCCGACGTCTTCGGCGCGCCGGCGATTGCCGGGATGTTCGCGGCGATTCCATTCGCCATCTGGTTTTTCCTCGCCATCGAAGGCGCAGCGATGGCCGCCGAGGAAGCCAAGGACCCGAAACGCACGATTCCCAAGGCTTACATCAGCGGCATCCTGACCCTGGTATTGCTGGCGATGGGCGTGATGTTCTTCGCCGGCGGCGTCGGTGACTGGCGCACCCTCGCCAACATCAACGACCCACTGCCGCAAGCGATGAAAACCGTGGTCGGCGACAACTCCGGCTGGCTGCACATGCTGGTGTGGATCGGCCTGTTTGGCCTGGTCGCGAGTTTCCACGGCATCATCCTCGGTTACTCACGACAGTTCTTCGCCCTCGCCCGCGCCGGTTACCTGCCGGCCTCATTGGCAAAACTGTCGCGCTTCCAGACCCCGCACCGCGCAATCATCGCTGGCGGCCTCATCGGCATCGCGGCGATCTACAGCGACGGCCTGATCAACCTCGGCGGCATGACGCTCACCGCCGCGATGATCACCATGGCCGTGTTCGGCGCAATCGTGATGTACATCATGAGCATGCTCAGCCTGTTCAAACTGCGTAAATCGGAACCGAATCTGGAACGCACGTTTCGCGCGCCGTGCTATCCGCTGGTGCCCCTGATTGCACTGATATTGGCCGTGGTTTGCCTGGTAGCGATGGCGTGGTTCAACACACTAATAGGGCTGATTTTCCTCGGTTTCATGGCGGTCGGCTTCTGCTACTTCATGCTGACCGGGCAACTGCGCGCCGATGCGCCAGCGGATGCCATGCTCACAGGCCTGTAACGACCCGTACCCCGTAGGAGCTGACGAGTGAAACGAGGCTGCGATCTTTGCTTTTCATGATCAAAAGATCGCAGCCTTCAGCAGCTCACAGGAATTTCGGATGCACCGGTAGCAAGCGGCCTAGAATGGAACCACTGCGAAGTCGTTTCGCTCAAAGGTGGTATGCAGCATCGCACGGCGAAGTCCTCGCCCGTCGAGCTGCCATTAAGGAGAGCCGTTATGCCCTGGTATGCCTGGTTGATTCTGGTCGTTGCGATCGGCTCGATTGTTGGCGGATTGATGATGTTGCGCGACACCGCCAACAAGGTCGAACTGACCGACGAAGAACGCAAGCGCGTTGCGCAGCGCAATGCTGAAGCGGATGCCAAGGACGCACAGGACCGCTGATACGAACCCCGCCGCAATGGCGGGGTTTGTTTTTCCAGGGCAATCGGACTTAATCGCAGGCTTTTTAGATTTTAGAAGTACAGTCACCATTTAATCTTCCGTGGTTAAGATGGCAGCATCGTCGCGGAGAGCTCCACATGCGTTACTCGCCAGATCACAAAGCCCAGACCCATCAGCGCATCATCAAGGAAGCTTCCGCCCGATTTCGCAAGGACGGTATCGGCGCCACCGGCCTGCAGCCTTTGATGAAAGCCCTGGGCTTGACCCATGGCGGTTTCTACTCGCACTTCAAATCCAAGGAAGAGCTGGTCGAAAAAGCCCTGCAAGAGGCCGGCGAGCAAGTCGCGGGCCTGTGCGAAGAGATCTTCGCGCAGGAAAACCCGCTGCAAGTCTTTATCGACACCTACCTGTCGGAGTGGCATCAGACCTCGCCCCACGAAGGCTGCCCGCTGCTGACCATTTCCTCCGAGCTGGGCCTGCGCGGCCAGCCAAGCCCCACCAGCGACGAAGTCCTCAATGCTCGCCTCGAACAAATTCAGGCCACGCTCGAAGGCGAGAACAGCGCCGATCGCAGCATTGTCATCATGGCGACCCTGGCCGGTGCACTGCTGCTGTCACGCAGCGTCGCAGATGCCGACTTCGCCCAGCGCATCCTCGACGTCACCCGCGAACATCTCAAGCAATCGAGCGATTAAGCTTTCCAGCGCTTGAACAACACGCTCGCATTGACCCCGCCAAAACCGAAGCCGTTGGACAAGGCATATTCGATCGACATGGAGCGCGCCTCGCCATGCACGATGTCTACCCCTTCGCTCGCCGGATCCGGGTTTTCGAAGTTGAGCGTTGGTGGCACTACCTGATCCCGAATCGCCAGGAGCGTGAAAATCGCCTCCAGCCCGCCGGCCGCGCCGAGCAAATGACCGGTAGCGGATTTGGTCGACGTTACGGCGATCTTGTTCTGCGTGCCAAACAACGCCTTGATCGCCGCCAACTCGCCCAAATCGCCAACCGGCGTCGACGTCGCATGGGCGTTGAGATGCTGCACCTGCTCCGGCTTTACACCGCCCTGAGCCAGTGCCAATTGCATCGCCCGGCGAGCGCCACTGCCATCTTCCGGCCCGGCGGTAAGATGATATGCATCAGCGGTCGTGCCGTAACCGACCAGTTCGGCCAACGGCGTCGCACCGCGTGCCATCGCATGCTCGAGCGATTCGATCACCAACAAACCAGCGCCCTCGCCCATCACGAAACCATCACGCCCACTGTCGAAAGGACGTGAGGCTTTCTCAGGGGTGTCGTTGTAGCCGCTGGACAACGCCCGCGCCGCCGCGAAACCAGCGAGACTGACGCGATCGATCGATGCCTCCGCACCGCCACATACGGCGATGTCCGCCTCACCTGCGCGAATCAACCGCGCTGCGTCGCCGATCGCCTGAACCCCGGCGGCACATGCGGTAACCGGAGCACCCAATGGCCCTTTGAGGCCGTGCTGGATCGACACATGACCGGCCGCGAGATTGACTAGAAACGATGGAATGGTGAACGGCGACAAACGCCGGGGACCACGGCTGTCGGTGGTACGCACCGCATCGGCAATCGCACCGAAACCACCGACACCGGAACCGATGATCGTTGCGGTACGCTCTTGGCTTTTGCTTTCTGAAGGATGCCAGCCAGCCTGCTCCAGCGCCTGCCGCGCCGCTTCCATGGCGAACATGATGAAGCGATCCATCTTCTTCTGTTCCTTGGGCGGCGTGGCGCGATCCGGATCAAACCCGGCCTCGGCATCCTCCTCCACCGTCGGCACACTCCCGCCGACCCGGGTCGGCAGATCAGCCACAACCGCATCGGGCAGGTTGCGCAACCCGGAACGACCGGCCAGCAAACGCTGCCAGACGATTTCAACATCACTGCCCAAAGGTGAAACCAGGCCCATGCCCGTGACGACGACTCGACGTTGGTTCATACCATGGTTACCCCTTATCAATTCAAAATTCGACGTGCATCGGTGTGCTGCGATTCGGCTGCTGAATCAGTCCCGAGCGAAGTTATTATAGGCATAATCAAACCACAATATGATAGCCGTAATTTTCAGCGTTCAGGCATCCACCAGATCGGCACTCAATAAAAAGGCCGGTCAATGACCGGCCTCTCGGCGTTGAACTGTCAGCTTAGTTCACTTCCAGCTTGTCGCGGTTGCGATCCAGAATCGCCTTACCAATCCCCTTCACTTCCAGCAACTCATCCACCGACGCGAACGGACCATTTGTATCCCGATACGCAACAATCGCCTGCGCCTTCGCCTCCCCCACACCCGCCAACTCCTTCTGCAACGTTGCCGCATCCGCGCCATTGAGATCGACCTTCGCGCTTGCCGAGGGCGCAGCCGCATCCATCAGCAAAGGCGCCTTTGTTGTCTCGGTGGGCGCTACAGGGGCAGCAATCGCAGCAATCGAGGCGCTGGTGAGGAAAGCAAAGATCAGCGAGTAGAAATAACCGGTACGCATAAGTGACGCTCCATCATCGTTTTAGAAAGCAGCTTTTCCCAAGCTGCTCTCCAAACGTAGGTCATGACGGAGGGAAGTCAAAAATGCGAGCGTTACAGGATGTGAAACAATCAGGGCTCAAGACGACGTTGCTGGTAGATCCAGTCGACGATTTCGCCATCGGGAGTGTAGCCGGAGACGGTTTCGCGCAGGAGCTGGCGGACGCGGGTGTAGTCGTCGGCTTCCACGGCTTTCAGCAGTTCATCCAAGCGGGCTTTCAGAACGTCCCACGGAAGGTGATCTTCATTTGCGCTCATGATCATCGGATGCGACGTGGCTGCGACGTTATCCCCGATCAACAATTCCTCGTACAGCTTCTCGCCTGGACGCAAACCGGTGAACTCGATGGAGATGTCGCCCTGCGGGTTGCGCTCCGATCGGATACTCAGTCCGGACAGGTGAATCATCTTTTCCGCCAGCTCAACGATCCGCACCGGCTCGCCCATATCCAGCACGAAGACGTCGCCGCCCTGCCCCATTGAGCCAGCCTGGATGACCAACTGCGCGGCTTCGGGGATGGTCATGAAGTAGCGGGTGATTTTTGGGTGAGTGACGGTCAGTGGTCCGCCGGCTTTGATTTGGCTATGGAACAGCGGGATGACAGAGCCGGAAGAGCCGAGCACATTGCCGAAACGGACCATGGTGAAACGGGTTTTGTTAACTCTGGAAACGTTGGCTTTATCGCCAAACAAAACAGGGGCGATTTCACGGCTCAGGGCCTGAAGCGTCAATTCCGCCAGACGCTTGGTGCTCCCCATAACGTTGGTCGGGCGGACCGCTTTGTCGGTCGAGATCAGCACGAAATTGGAAACTCCTGACTGCAATGCTGCTTGCGCCGTATTAAGCGTGCCGATCACATTATTCAGCACACCCTCCGCAATGTTGTGCTCGACCATCGGTACATGCTTGTATGCTGCCGCGTGATAAACAGTGTCAACCTTCCAGGTTTTCATCACATCCAGCAGCTTCTCCTGATGGCGGATCGAACCGAGGATCGGTAACAAACGCACAGGCGTCGAGTCGCGAGTTCCGCGCTGCTCAAGTTCAGACAAAATGCTGTAGAGGTTAAATTCGCTGTGCTCGAACAAAATCAAAGATGTCGGGCCCAAGGCGAAGATCTGTCGACACAACTCCGAGCCGATTGACCCTCCGGCCCCGGTAACCATTACTGACTTGCCTTTGATGCAGCGCTCCAGCAGGTCTTCCTGCGCGGGTACTGCATCGCGACCGAGGAGGTCGGCAATATCTACTTCCTGGATATCTTCAACTTTCACTCGACCACTGGCCAGATCGGTAAAATTAGGAACGCTGCGGACGTGAAGCGGAAAAGCCTCCAACAGATTCAGGATTTCCCTGCGCCGAGCGCGCGTAGACGACGGTAGCGCAAGAAGAATTTCCTGAGCGCCGGTTTCGTCGATCATTTGTTGAATGTGTTTAGGCTTGTAGACTTGAAGGCCCGAAATTGACCGATCGGAGATCCCCGGGTCATCATCGATAAACGCAACGGGCCGCAATACGCGCCCCATGCGCAATGCCGCAACCAACTGATTGCCCGCTACGCCAGCACCATAGATGGCAACTTTGGTCAGACCGTCATCCCGATTGGTAAACGGCACATGCTGTGCGGCGGTAAACCAGTCGCCCATGAAGTATTGGCGCATGCATAAACGCAAGCCTCCGATGATGACCAAGCTGAGCCACCAATAGTTAAAGACAATCGAACGCGGGACGATCGCCTCATGATTACTGTACCAGTAAACTACAAGGGCAAGGATCAAAGACGATAGGCTGACGGCTTTAATGATTGCGACCAAGGCATCATTGCCAAAATAACGCATGACGGCGCGGTACATACCGAAGCGAATGAAAAGAGGGATCGCGATAACAGGCCCGCTTACGAATAGCCAGAAGTGGACTTTCAACGGGTTATACATATCATCGATGCCGAGCCGCACGATGAAAGCTAGCCAGAGAGAGATCCAGACAAGCACGACGTCGGTGAAGACCTGGATCAGCCGTTTTTTTCGACGCGGCAGGCCTACAAGAAAGCCCCTGAGTCTGTCCATAACATCATCCGCCACTTTATCGCTCCCTCACCTGAATGCGCGGATGGATTGTACGCCCCGGAAAGCGCTGGGCACATACATGCGATTGATCAATGGACACGAATGAGCAGATGATTTCGGATAAAGGTAGCTGAAAGCCTGTTTCCCATAACGTTTTCAATGGCAAATCCTCCCACCAGAGACGCTTATGTCACATTTCACCTCCGCCTCTCACCCCGGGGCACCGTTGAGGCGGCAGCGTGGGCCTGTGCCCACCGTCTTCGCAATCGTCAGAGACTTCACAATCCGAGGCAGCTAAAGGGAGCCCTGCTGCATAGGAACACTTTCGTGCCCGACAGTGCCGTATCAACAGACTTTTCGGGCAATTCCCTTTAAAATGCCGAGCTGCGTATGTGTACTGTGCAATATCTACCAACGTCCCGGTCACAGCCTTCTCTCGGAAGGCCGACCTCTGATTTGCATACCTCCCGAGCGGTGAAGCCACAAGCTTAGTCCCAGTCGCTGTATTTAACTCGGCATTCTTGAGATTAAAAAATGACCACGCTACACGACACCACCCATTTGAATTCCTGCGTTAAGGGAAACAATGCGCTTGCGACCGGTGGCACTAAAGTTGCGATTTTGCTCTGCACTTACAACGGCGCTGCTTTTATCGAAGAGCAACTGGATTCCTTTGCCAAGCAAACTCATGATGAGTGGGTAATCTATGCTTCGGATGATGGCTCAAGTGACGAAACCATCAATTATCTTCAAGACTTCCAGCATAAACATGGCGAACATCGGCTGGTCCTCCTCGAAGGGCCACGTCAGGGCTTCGCAAAAAACTTTCTTTCATTAATCAAAAATCCGGCATTACAAGCCGACTATTTTGCATTCAGTGACCAAGATGACGTCTGGTACCCGGACAAGTTGGAGCGAAGCATTGCCAGCCTGGCCAAAGTCGGAGAAGTTCCTGCGCTCTACTGCTCGAGGACCCGCCTTGTTTCTGCGGATTGCAAAGTCATCGGACATTCTCCGTTCTTCATGGCTCCGCCGGGTTTCCGCAATGCTTTGGTACAAAGCATTGCAGGGGCCAACACCATGCTTATCAATCGCAAGGCAAGAGCATTGCTGGCAGAAACGCCCGATGACGCGGTTATTGTTGCCCACGATTGGTTGACCTACATTCTTGTCAGCGGATGCGGGGGCGAGGTCATTTATGACCCAATCCCTACGCTTGACTACAGACAGCATGGTGGCAATTTGATTGGTGCCAATTCCGGATTGAAGCAGCGCGTGACTCGCTTACGCAAAATGTGTTCTGGACGGTTCAATGTATGGAGCGATCAGAACCTGATCATACTGGCCGACTTCAAGAAAAAACTGACGCCCGACAATCGCTTGACACTTGAAAGATTTGAGTGGGCTCGCCAAAGCCCGCTGCTGCGAAGACTTTCCCTGATGCGGAAATCCGGCGTCTACCGTCAAACTCACAAAGGCAATATCAGCCTCTTCGTTGCTACCTGCATGAACAAAATTTGAGATCGCACTATCGTTCCATCTCCAGCCTGAATCCCGACGCCATTTTCCAGATGATGCTCTACCGAGATGCCCCCATGCAGCAGATATGGTAAGGTGCCGCGCGCCTCGGGCGAAGGATGACTGACTATCAGTCATTTCTGTGGAATATCACTAGACAGAGGGTCTGCTTGTTTCACTGGAGGCTAAGGCGCATGAAGCCATTTAAAGCTTGTTTCGGGCCTTGGTTGATGAGAACGGCATCGCATCCACATTCTGTTTCATCTGTTTACGCAACCAGGCTACGAGCATGACTGCCAGCCTGAGAAATCAGACAGAAATACGGCTCAGGCTGTAGAGCAAAAAAAGACCTGAGAAAAAAGAGGGAACGAATGAAACAGAATGGAAAACCTCTCGAGGCCGATCAATGCGCTCTAAGGCTACTGGTGCGGCGGGTTGTTTAATGCAGCCTCAGTCAATCGAGCGTTTATGACTCCCCTGACCCGCAGAAGAATTGGCCATGCGCCGTGCCAGGTGCCCCGCCAATAGTCTTATGACTTTGCATTCCGGCCGGTTCATCCAGGCTAGTGTGAAGATTTCTCTTTTTTCTGGTGAAGACTCTACAACGATGAAAGCCACACCTCTTTCCACTCCAGATGTCAGTTTATTCGAGCCACCGGTTTTTGGGGATGAGGGTGGTTTCATTGATGAGCGTTTCAATCAAAAATCTTTCGAGAAGGCCAGTTTCGCCCGCGGACTTGATGCACTGCCAGAGTCATCCGAGTTCTTCTTCTACAAATCAGCGGATTATCGCGCGTCTTCCAGCGGGCGGAACTGGGCGTACAACGATCCAGCGATCGAATTCAACTGGCCACTGAATATCCATCCCGCCCGATTCATTAAAGACCAAGCGGCCGTATTGCTGCAAAACGCCGAGGTATTTGCATAGTGAACCCACATCTTTCTCCGGCAAGTGGACCTGTCAGCCTGCTGCGAAGCCTCTGGCACAATCGACAGTTAATCGCCCAGATGACCAGAAGGGAAGTCATCGGCCGCTATCGAGGGTCGGTCATGGGACTGGCATGGTCCTTCTTCAACCCGATCCTGATGCTGGCTGTTTACACATTTGTCTTTTCGGAGATCTTCAAGGCTCGATGGGTGGGCGAAGACGCCGGTAAGGGACAATTTGCAGTCCTGCTTTTCGTAGGCATGATCATGCATGGGCTATTCGCCGAGTGTGCAAATCGCTCACCTTCGCTGGTTCTTGCAAACAGCAACTATGTGAAGAAAGTCGTGTTCCCATTGGAAATTCTGCCGTTGATCACCCTCGGATCGGCACTGTTTCATACCGGCATCAGCTTAATCGTGCTGCTCTTGGCACAGCTAATTCTGACTCATGCCTTACCGTGGACCGCGATCATGCTTCCGCTGATTATGTTGCCGCTGGTTCTCGGCACATTAGGGGTCAGCTGGTTCCTGGCATCCCTTGGTGTGTTTTTGCGAGACGTGAGCCATGTCATCGGTGTCCTTACAACCGTATTACTATTTCTCTCGCCTGTCATGTATCCGGTAGCGGCACTTCCAGCTGCCTATCAACCCTGGATGAAACTCAACCCGCTCACCTATATCATCGAGGAAAGCCGGAACGTACTGTTGTTCGGGCAACTGCCTCAATGGAGCAATCTCTGCTTGGCCATCGTTATCGGAGCTCTGATATCGGCTGCAGGCTATTGGGTATTCCAAAAAACACGGAAAGGATTTGCTGATGTCCTCTGATGATTTCGCAATCAGCGTAAACAACGTCTCCAAATGCTTTTATTCCTATGAAAAGCCTCAGGATCGACTCAAACAGACTTTCGTACCACGATTGCAAAGAATGACCGGGCGCCCTGTCACTACCTATGGCAAAGAATTCTGGGCGTTGCGAGACGTCAATTTCAGCGTCCAAAGAGGGGAAACGGTTGGTATCGTCGGTAGAAATGGCTCAGGAAAATCGACTCTGCTGCAGATCATCAGTGGAACTCTGACGCCTACTACCGGCGTCGTGGAGACCCGCGGTCGAATCGCTGCGCTGCTTGAATTGGGCTCGGGCTTTAACCCAGAATTTTCCGGACGCGAGAATATCTATCTTAACGCAGCTGTCCTCGGACTTAGCCGCGATGAAGTCGATCAACGGTTCGATGCCATCGCCAGCTTCGCAGACATTGGCGAATTCATCGACCAACCCGTCAAAGCTTATTCAAGCGGTATGGCCGTCAGGCTGGCATTCGCTGTACAAGCACAGGTGGACCCCGATATTTTGATCGTCGACGAGGCCCTGTCTGTAGGCGACGCCAGGTTCCAGGCAAAGTGTTTCGAGCGTCTGCGTCAGTTGAAAGACAACGGCACCAGCATTCTCTTGGTGACTCACGCCAGCGAACAAGTGGTGACTCATTGCTCACGCGCTATTTTGTTGGATCGTAGCCGAGTCGAAATGATTGACAAGTCTCGCCCTGTCATCAATCGCTACCTCGATATATTGTTCGGCAAAGACAAACGCCAATCGCTTGAAAAGCAGCAGCCTGAGGAGTCAGTTGTCACCAACGAGGCAATTGCGCCAGTCGATGCGAGCGAAAGTTTGAGCTTCAGTGAAGACAGATTTTCAATGCAGACGGGTTACAATCCTCACGAATACCGATGGGGCGATGGGGCGGCGACACTACTCGATTTCCACCTAAGCGCCAACGGCCGCGACTTTCCGAACACCATAGATGCGGGCGACCATATCTCATTATCGCTGGCAATCAAGTTCAATCATCTCGTCGTCAATCCCATCGTAGGCTTCACGATTAAGACGAAAGAAGGCGTGACCATTTACGGCACCAATTCGGTTTTGCTTGACTGCAATGAGATTAACCAGATGGGCGCCCCGGGCACGCACGCCAAGGCTCGTCTGAGTTTTCAGAACAAACTGGCTTCGGGTGACTATTTCATCTCCGTCGGGATCGCTTCTCGCCAAGGCGAAGAGATCGTTCCGCATGACCGCCGGTATGACTCCATCCACTTCATCGTCTCGCCAACACCTCACCATCATGGCTTGATAGATTTGGCTGTTTCCATGGATTTTGATCAGGTAGATAACAATGCTCGAGCTTGAGCGCAACGGATACTCCCGCAACCCGGAAACTGGCGTATGGCTACGCTCCGACTATGAAGGCATCGCCTATAGCGACGGCGACCATGCGGAAAACCATCTGGCTCGGATTGTTCGCAACGCCAGTGACGTCTCGGTTTTTTCACAGGAGCTTCCGAAGTACTGTCAGGACTGGGCCACCCTTTACCACCTCAGCTCAGCTCGTGGAAATATCCTTCGTCCGTTCGAAGCTTACCTCAAGGGACGCGTCCTCGAGATTGGCGCAGGGTGCGGTGCAATAAGCCGTTACCTTGGTGAGTGTGGTGGCGACATTCTAAGCTTGGAAGGCAGCCCGCGTCGGGCAGCCATCGCCGCCAGCCGAACCCGGGATCTCGGAAATGTCACGGTTCTCTCCGAACGATTCGATGACTTTAAAACGGAAGAGCGCTTCGATGCCATTACGCTGATCGGCGTACTGGAATACGCCAGCATGTTCAGTGCCGACCCGGACCCGGCCTGCGCGATGCTCAAACGCATTCGCGAGCTGCTCACGCCGGAAGGTCGAGTATTCATCGCGATCGAAAATCAGCTCGGCCTGAAATACTTCGCCGGAGCCCCAGAAGATCACCTTGGCATCAAGATGTATGGCATCGAGGGTCGGTACAATGCGGGGCAACCGCAAACCTACGGCCGCAAGGAACTTGCAGAACTGCTATCCCGCGCCGGTTACAAGCAATCGGAGTTCCTGTCGCCGAGCCCTGACTACAAAATTCCGAATTCCATTATCACCGAGCGCGGCGCCCTGACGGCTAACTTCGACTCAGGCAGCCTGAGTGTCCAGAATGTCAAAAAAGATCCGCAGCTACCATCGGACCTGTCCTTCAACCTCGAGAAGGCATGGCCTGTAATTACTGGCAATGACTTGGGATTGGAACTGGCCAATTCGTTCCTGATTGCAGCGTCCTGCACCGATGACAAAGCGATTGACGATAATGTTCTGGCCTATCATTTCAGCACAAACCGAAAAGCAGCTTACTGTAAACAAGCTCTGTTCGTTGAGACCCCTGAAGGTATCAGCGTCCAATACACTCGCCTGGGCGCGCCAGCGCTACGAAGCGATGCAAGCGGTTTCAATTTCATCCTTCCTGAATCAGATCGCTATGTTCAAGGTCGCGTATTGAGCATGGACTTCCTGGCAATCGCCAGAGATCCGCATTGGTCAATTGAGCAGTTTTCAGCGTTCATGCGAACCTACACCGAACATCTACGCTACCTTCTGACCGCGCAAGGAGTGAAGCTTCCACTGGTGAGCGTCGAAGAGCGCCTGCCCGGGAGGTTTATTGATGCGGTTCCGCAGAACATCGTATTGCAACGCGACGGCACCCCACATCTGATCGATCTGGAGTGGGAAGCAACCACGGGCATCGAGTTCGGCCATCTATTGATGCGCGGGCTGCTATTGCTTCTGGCGAACGCCGGCCCTCTACCGAAGGGACCGCGACAGTTTACTCGACGGGAATTTGTATCTGCGCTGATCAATGCTGCGGGCTCGTCCGTCACCGCTGCACAACTTGATCGGTACATTGACGTAGAGTCTCTCTTTCAAGAACAGGTAACGGGTCGAAACCGTGACATGTTCATAAACTGGTTACCGGAAGAATCCGTCAACCCGGTGCCTTTGGAAACCGTTTCGAGCCCTTGCGCATCGCTGTATTACGCGCAAAAAGATAATGGTTTTAACGAAAAAGACGTCATCCACCGCGAGATCAAGTTTGGTCAGCAGACTCTAACATTTCCGTTGGGCATTGTGCCTGCGACATCAAGATATTTGCGCCTGGACCCGGTAAACACACGGGCCTATTTCTCAATAACTTCATTGCGCATACTCAACGAAAACAGCGTCGAGTGGGAATGGAGCGGCGACCTTGATTTTTCCCAGTACGCAGGAATGGTCAATCTTCTCAATGGATGTGAGAAAAGCAACGTATTGCTCAGTACTACTGACGATGTGTATGCCATCCTGCCGGTTACGACTGATCAACTGGCAAATCCTGACAAGTCAGTACTGGAACTGAAACTTCAGGTTTACGACAATCGTCAGGTTTTTGAAAAGTTCGGTTTGAAACTTGAACCAGGCTTAGAACAGCAACGGTTCGACGGCCAAGATCCCTTGCCCGTCTTGCTCGGATTGAACAGCAAACTTCGCCAGAATCTCGAGTTGGTTACCAACGAGTTAGAGTTGGCTACGAACGAGTTGGACTCGGTTGCGAAGGAACTGGCGTTGGTTGTGCACGAGAAAGACACTCACATTCACAACCTGAATCTGACGATCCAGGCTCTGCAAGGGTCGACGAGCTGGCTGATAACTGCGCCACTTCGCAAATCCATTGTATGGGGACGGCGCGCGGAAAAAGCGCTCAGGCTTATTCCGAAGCTCATCAATCGCGGTGGCGGCTTGGGCAATACTCTGAAGAAAGTTCATAGCATTTGGAAAGCACAAGGTGCTGCCGGGATCGTGGCTCGCCTGCGCTGGCTAAGTCGACCTGAAAATCTGGAGTTTGCGGGGCAGGAAACACGGGACGTTCCTGATCGCCATGACTATTCGCTGTGGGTCAGGTACTACGACACCCTTGACGCAGATGCGCGCATGCGCATGGCGAAAGAGATCAGCCGCTGGACCAATGCACCACTGATTTCAATCATCATGCCGGTGTACAACCCACCACTGAATCTCCTGCGCGAAGCCGTCGATAGTGTAAAGGCTCAACTCTATCCCAACTGGCAACTGTGCCTGGCCGATGACGCCTCCACAGACACTGAAGTCAGCGCCTACTTGAAATCACTGGCGAGCGAAGACAAGCGCATCGAAGTTATTTTCAGAGGGGAAAACGGGCACATCTCTCGAGCAAGCAACTCTGCCCTGGAAATTGCCACAGGCGATTATGTAGCGTTGATGGACAACGACGACCTGATAGCGGAAAACGCTTTGTATTGGGTTGCTCGTACGATTATCGAGAATCCGTCGGTTGGTTTGATCTTCTCCGACGAAGACAAAATCGATATCCAGGGTCAACGCAGCACTCCTTATTTCAAACCCGACTGGAATGAATACCTGTTCCGCTCGCAGAACATGATTTGTCATTTGGGCGTCTACCGCCGGGATTTGGTCACTGAAGTGGGCCAATTCCGCGCCGGGTTCGAAGGTGCGCAGGACTATGACCTTGCCTTGCGCTGTGTCGAAAAGTTGCGTCGCGATCAAATCATCCACATTCCGCGAGTCCTCTACCACTGGCGGATGCACAGTGGCAGTACAGCAATGGCCGGTGATGAGAAACCATATGCCGCACTAGCAGGTGTAAAGGCGCTTGATGAACACCTGCATCGCCAAGGCAATATTGGTCACACCGAGCTGCTGCCAATGGGGATGTACCGCGTGCACTACAAATTGCCCGAAGCACTGCCGATGGTTAGCCTGCTCATTCCGACCCGCAATGCCCATGCCTTGGTAAAACAATGCATCGACAGCATCCACTCACTTACCACTTACAGCAACTACGAAATCATCTTGATCGATAATGGTTCGGATGATCCGGAGTCTTTGAAATATTTCGAAGAAATCAAGCGGCTGCCCAACATCAAGGTGATGCGTGATGATGGCCCCTTCAACTATTCAGCACTCAACAACAAGGCCGTAAAAGAAGCGCGTGGAGAGCTCATTGGCCTGATTAACAACGACATCGAAGTTATCACCCCGCAATGGCTGAGCGAAATGGTCTCTATTGCGCTACAGCCCAAGGTTGGTGCAGTAGGCGCGCGCTTGTGGTATCCCGATGATCGCCTGCAGCATGGTGGGGTAATCGTCGGCGTGGGAGGTGTTGCTGGGCACTCACATAAGTATTTGCCAAAAGGCGATTACGGATATTTCTGCAGAGCCGGGTTGATTCAGGAACTTTCGGCAGTCACCGCCGCTTGCCTGATAATCCGCAAGAGCATCTTTAACGAAGTCGCGGGCCTGGATGAAACGAACCTCAAAATCGCATTCAACGATGTAGACTTCTGCCTGCGGGTACAGGAGGCCGGGTATTTGAACGTCTGGACTCCTTTTGCCGAGCTCTATCACCATGAGTCAGCAACGCGCGGGCTGGAAGACACTCCGCAGAAGAAAGAGCGCTTCAAAAATGAAGTCATGTATATAAAATCTCGCTGGCCGAACATCGAATGCGATTATGCCTACAGTCCGAACCTGACACTGGACCATGAGGATTTCGGTTTGGCGTGGCCGCCTAGAGTTAAAATCTAGCTTTCAGGGGCCGCAAGATTAATATCATGACGCTGAAAATACAGGGCACATCAGTGATTGGAAATAATGCTAATCGAGGACCAAGACTCGCCTCGGACAAGTACTGCCAGCTCATGCTGGCAGTACTGTATTTCTTTGTGGTCGCGTTCTGGTCAAACGGCATAGCATTCAATGGCGCCCCTGATGAATCGACTCACTTCTTCCTGCTGGAGTATCTGAATTCATACCACTCCTTGCCTGAAGCCAGCGCGCCCTTGCAAGCCTTCAAAGGGCCTATTTCCGGACGCACTTGGCAGCCAGGAGAGTTTTGGTACCACGGCCTGCCATTTCCCCATGTACTGGGCGCGTTATTGACGACGAACCTGTTCGGCTGGCTTGTGCCTGACAGTTTTCTCTACATCGCGGCGAGAAGTATCAACTGGATATTTGGCAGTGTTTTTGTCTGCGCAATGTTTCGCATCGCTCGAACCATTGGTCTGGGAAATACAACGTCGGTATTGATCAGCGCGACCGTGGCCTTGATCCCTCAAGTAACGTTTGTATTTTCTTACTTTAATAGTGATGGCTACGGCCTGATGAGCGTAGCGCTGACTCTTAGCGCGCTATTTGCCTATGTGGCTCAGCCTACTCGCAAAAGAGCAATTTTCCAGGGGATGGCACTCGGCGCACTGTTTTTAGCCAAGGCTTACTTTTTGCCTGCCGCAGTGTTCGTTATTCTTTTGTTGCTGAGCAACCACTACTTCAAAAGAAGCGCAGGAAAACAACATTCAATCGTGATAATCACAGCCGCACTGGCTGTTGCGGCTCCTCTGCTGATTATAACCTACGCCCATTATGGAGAAGTGTCAGGGTTTGCGGGACAAGCCGCCTTCGTCCAGCTTCACAAAGCCAATCCGGCAGCAGGCTACGGCACCTGTTTTGTCGGATGCGCAGATCACCTGCTAAATGTTGAGTCGCTGATACCGTGGACAGAGCTCACGCTGAAAAGCTATTTCTCTATCACAGGATGGATGAATGTCATCCTCCCCACCGGCTACTACAGGGTGGCGGGGCTATTGTTTCTCAGCTTGATTATTTTTTCGTTGTATCAGGCATTCGCCAACCGGCAACTGTTTGAGAAAAAACAGTACGCTGTTGATTACATCATTCCGCTGATAATGATTTTGGGGTTGTTCCCCTCCATATTCATTCTCAGTTTGCTGGCCTCACAAAAAAGTTTGCCCCAACCACAAGGACGATACCTGTTTGTCACCATCCCGTTCCTGGGGGTATTACTCGCATGCGCAGCGCAGCAATTGATCTTTAGAACCGTACATCGGTCGACTGAAACAACTACCCAAAACTCTCTGAAGTTGCACGGCCTGCTATTGCTGATCGTCGCAGCGTGGATGTGCTGGACAAACTTATTCGCATGGGGGCAGACTTTTTCTTCAACAGACACCCGTAAAACACCATTGATCGCGACGTTTAACCGTCTGATCAATAGTCTCAACCAAATGAACACTGTCAGTTCTTTCCAGAAAGATTCTCTGATTTCGAGATTGAAAGTTACTGCAAACCAGCTGAGTCTGACAGTTCCGTTTATTGATGAAGTGGCCAATGGCACCATTGATGAAATCCACAAAATCAATGGAGGTTTTTCAGTTCGCGGCTGGACCCACATCTCGAACTCTCAAGCTCATGGTCAGTTTGTCGTGATTCTTGAGGGGACAAAGATCAAGGCGGTTGCGGATATTACTCTGCCCCGACCGGATGTAGCCAAGTCGCTGAAAGCGCCCGACGCAGTTCGCTCAGGCTACCAGGTCAATATTCCTTTCGCTTTTGACCAGGCCCCCTGTGCCATCAAGCTCTACACGTTGACTGACGACTTCAAACTTTATTCCATGCCAGATGTTTGCGAAAAACTCGGCAAACTCTGAAAAATACTGGAGCCTGTAGATGAACAATGAATTGATCCCCCTTTTTTCTGCCGCGAAAGTAAATGCCGGGCTGAATTTTCTGTCCCCTCTGAAATCTGTCTTGGACAGTCATTGGTACATCTTGGGTAACGAGGTGAGAAAGTTCGAGGAAGAATTCGCCGACTTCGTAGGCGTTAAAGAATGTATCAGCGTGGCCAATGGCTCTGATGCTCTTGAGCTGGCGCTTCGCGGCCTTGGTGTCCAACACGGGGATAAAATTGTCGCCGTAGCGAACGCCGGTTTTTATGGCAGCACCGCCATCCACGCCGTAGGCGCCGAACCGCTCTACGTCGACATTGATCCGGCCTCGATGACGCTTTGCACAAAATCTCTTGCTCAAGCGATCGATGCGAAGCCTGCCGTCATCATAGTCACGCACCTGTATGGCCAACTCGCCGACATCGAAGAAATCGTCCATATGGCTTCCGCTGCAGGCATTCCAGTACTCGAAGACTGCGCCCAATCCCACGGTGCTACTCGAAACGGAAAACAGGCCGGTAGTTTCGGCACCATTGCCTGCTTCAGTTTTTACCCGACAAAAAACCTTGGCGCACTCGGAGATGGAGGCGCTGTCGTGACCGATGATAGCGAGCTTGCTGGAAAAATCCGCCAGCTTCGCCAATACGGCTGGTCGCAGAAATATCAGGTAGCCATTCCGGGCGGGCGAAATAGCCGCCTCGATGAGATGCAGGCAGCGATCCTGCGGATCAAACTTCCGCATCTGCACAAATGGAATGCTGATCGACGTTCTATTGCCAAACGTTACAATGAGGCATTTACCGGGCTGGACCTTCAGCTACCTTTCTCCGTCGCGGAAGATTACGTTGCTCACCTCTACGTGGTTCGAGTGGTGGATCGCAGCGGTTTCGCAGCTTCGCTGAAAGACAAAATGGTCAGTACGGATATCCACTATCCAATCGCCGACCACCGTCAACCGGCTTACCTAATTGATAGCCCGTTGCCGTTGAGCGAAACTGAACGCGCCTGTGAGACCGTTATATCTCTGCCCTGCTTCCCTGGCCTGACCGATGAGGAAGTCAGCCGAGTCATCGAAGCGGTTACAGCCTACTTCTCCAAGGAGAAATAATTTTGCTCACGCTAGTCATTCCGGTCTATCGCAATGAAAGCAATCTGCCCGATTTGCTAGCGGCTGTTTGCGCGCTGAACGATGAGCTGGATAAGGCACTTGAAGTGGTATTTGTCATCGATGGCAGCCCCGACCGCTGCTACGAGATACTTCGCGATGCCCTTCCCGCTCAACCGTTTCGTTCGAAACTGATCCTACTGTCGAAAAACTTCGGGTCGTTCATGGCGATCAGAACCGGTTTGCAACACGGCACAGGGGATCGCTTCGCGGTCATGGCCGCTGATTTGCAGGAGCCTCCGGAGCTGGTATTGAAAATGAATGCCATTCTGTGTGCACAAAAAAGCGATGTTGTCGTTGGCGTACGGGAATCGCGCCAGGACCCTTGGCCGTCAAGAACGGCCTCGAAAATATTTTGGGGCCTCTATCGCCGTTATGTCATACCCGAAATACCGCCCGGGGGCGTCGATATGTTCGCATGCAACAGAACGTTCCGCGACTCGCTGCTGACGCTGGATGAGCGTCACAGCTCGCTCATCGCGCAACTATTTTGGCTGGGTTACCGGCGTGAAGTTGTTACTTACACGCGTCAGGAAAGAGTGCACGGTACGTCAGCATGGACGTTTCGCAAAAAAGTAAATTATTTGATGGACAGCGTTTTCTCGTTCACGGACTTGCCCATCCGACTGCTCATCAGAGTTGGCGCAACCGGCGCCGGGCTGGCAGCATTTTTTGGCGTATTTACACTGTTCGCTAAAATGCACGGAATGATCGAAGTACCCGGCTACGCAATGATCGTGCTGGCGATTACTTTCCTCGGCTGCCTGAACCTGACGGGCTTGGGTATCGTCGGCTCCTACGCATGGCGCACTTACGAAAATACAAAAAATCGACCGCTGGCCATTCCGATGCGTGTTGAGGGGTTTGGAGACTGATATGGCGGACACTAAAAATTACTTTGTTCACAGTCATGCACTGTGCGAATCCGAAAAGATCGGCAAAGATTCTCGAGTATGGGCATTTGCTCACATTCTGCCAGGGGCTCGTCTAGGGGCGGAATGCAATGTCTGCGATAATGTCTTCATCGAAAACGATGTCATCATCGGGGACCGCGTAACGTTGAAATGCGGTGTTCAGGTGTGGGACGGCATTACCATCGAAGACGATGTTTTCATTGGCCCCAATGCGACGTTTACCAACGACATATTTCCACGAAGTAAGGTCTACCCGACCATCTTTGCCAGGACCATCATCAAAAAGGGCGCATCGCTGGGTGCCAATTGCACCATCCTGCCAGGTCTGACGATCGGCATGAATGCAATGATTGGCGCAGGCGCTGTCGTCACGCGTTCGATTCCGCCAAATGCCATCGTTGTCGGCAATCCTGCGAAGATCATTGGCTATGTAGATGCCAAACCCGTCAATATAGCCCTTGAAAGCCAAGGCAAAGGCGATTACCCCCACATTGTCAGCACTTCGGTCAAAGGTGTGACCATTCACACCTTGAAGGAGGTAACCGACATACGCGGAAGCCTTTCGGCCGGCGAATTCGAACGTTCAGTACCGTTCAGGGCCGAACGTTATTTTCTGGTGTACAACGTACCCACCGCAGAGACACGCGGAGAACACGCGCACAAGGAATGTCACCAGTTTCTGGTTGCGGTCAAGGGGTCTGTGCACGTAGTCGCTGACGATGGCTGCAACCGCGAGGAAATCATTCTGGACAGCCCGGACAAAGGGCTTCATCTGCCGCCAATGACGTGGGGCATCCAGTACAGATACTCTTCGGATGCCGTATTGCTGGTGTTCGCATCCCATTACTACGACGCCGACGACTACGTCCGAAACTACGACGAGTTTACTCACTTGATCCGATCGAACTGAGCCTAGTGATGATTAATCAGGTACTTTCGCGGATCCTGAGATTGGAGATTGCACGGTTTTTGGTGTCAGGCGGATTAAACACCGCCCTGACATACTGCATCTATCTGTTCCTGCTTCTGTTCTTGCCTTACAAGATCAGTTACACCATCTCTTACATAGTCGGGATTGGCATCGCGTACGCGCTGAATCGCTATTTCGTTTTTAATGCCCATCAAGGCGCCAAGTCGGTGGCGTTGCTGCCATTCGTCTATCTGGCACAGTATCTATGCAGTCTACTGATCCTTTGGTTGTGGGTAGAAAAGCTTGGATATGATCAACGGTTTGCGCCGCTGATCGCGATCATGATTACCATCCCGATGACTTTCGCGCTGTCCAGATTGATCTTCGCCAAAAAAGCATAGAGAGAAATAGTCCGCTCGCTTACACAAGTCCGGTATTTCAGGCAGCTATTGCTCATCAGTAGCTGCCTCAAATGACTGTCGTCAATCCTGCGTCGTACCCGCCTTGAATTTCCAGGCTAACCAACACAGCGGCAAATAGGCCACGGGCAATCCGATCAACCAGGAGCCCCCCGCGGCCACCCACATTGCCAAAGGCAATAACCATACGACGTTGATCACAACAACGGCGAGAGTGACGACTTTGTGGCTATCAAATTGCCGTGACGCGTGTTGATAGGCATGACTTCGGTGAGCCTGATACACCTTATCGCCTCTGATCAACCGGCGAATGAGGGTCCAAGTGGCATCGACGATAAATACGCCAAATAAAATAATCCAGCTCCATAACAATTGCGGTGCAATCCAAGCTGCATGGATCGCCAGCGCGCCCAACAAAATTCCAAGAAAGCCGCTGCCGGCATCGCCCATGAAAATCTTTGCGGGTGGGAAATTCCAGAAGAGAAAACCCATGACCGTAGCCGCTAGCAGCAACGGTAACCAAACAAGCTCAGAGAACCCGTTCAGCCAATAAATAGAGCAGATCGCGAGACTGACGCTAATGGCTTCGGAGCTGGCCAACCCGTCGATTCCATCCATGAAGTTGTAGAGATTGAGCATCCAGACCAAGTAAACCAGCGCAATAATATCTCCGAACCACAGGAGATCAATCGTGGCTCCGAAAAACTCAACGGGTGCAAACCCGTTCAGCCAGTAAAGCACCCAAGCCGAAGCGATGAAGTGTGCGAGCAGACGCCACCTTGCAGCGATGTGACCGTGATCATCGGCAAATCCTACAAGTGCGACAAGCAGGCCTGCGCCGAACAGTCCGGCTAGCGCTGCCGGGCTCAGCACGTCGAGACCGGTGAGCAGGGGCAGTGCTAGCAGAAAAGAGACAACGATAGCAACGCCGCCGCCTCGCGGTGTGGCTATCGAATGGGAGCTGCGCTCATTAGGAATGTCTATCAAGTTCTTCGCCAATGCATAACGTCGCAATAAAAACGTCATTCCCCACGAAGCCACGATAACCACGAGTAACAACCACCAAACAGTCATTTCGCTCTTCTTTCCTTATAAAAGCCTGCGGTCTGGCGCATGGCTGTGTCTACGTTGACCGGCGGAGTCCACCCGAGTAAATCGCGATTTTTCTGGATGTCGACCTGAAGCGATCCGCACAGACGTTGAATGACAGCCGATTTGCGCACGATTGAAGCCGACACTTTCAATATCCACTCGGGCACTGGCAGAAGACGGGCGGGCTTGCCCAAGGCCTCGGACAGGCGCCGTAAAAGTTGGCTCGTAGACAGGTCTTCTCCATCACTTACCAAAAATGTCTGGTTGGCTGCTGCGGGATGATCAATACACCTAACGATCAGACTTATAAGATTGTTGATGGCGACGAGACTACGCCGGTTGTAAATTGATCCTAGCGGCAGAGGAACACCTCTATCGAGCCAATCCAGCATATTAAGGAAATTTGCCTTCACACCGGGCCCATAAACCAGCGGCGGACGGATAACCACGACCTCCATAGCGGTTTCGCACGCCAATTGCTGTAAAGCAATCTCCGCTTCGTACTTGGAGACGCCATAGGAGTCTGATGGATTTGGCTGATCCAGAGCTGTAAAGGGTTTTCCCGCCTGAGTGCTTTCACCGTTCACCTTGATTGAGCTGATGAATATGAAACGCTTGACTCCTGATGCCGCCGCGCTCCTGGCCAGACGCAAAGTTCCCTGAACGTTGACTTCGCGAAATTCGTTAAGGGGATCTGCCGAACTGTCATTCATGACATGTACGCGTGCAGCGCAATGCACCACCACCTCAACGTTTCTGAGGGATGACAAGAGCAACGGCTGATTCAGATCAAAGGGTTCAACCTGACACAAACCTTGCAAACGCGTCGCGCCCCGGGCGGCTGCGATCACGGTGTACACCTTGTCTACCAGCAGCCGGAACGCCAACGCCTCACCGACGAACCCGTTTGCCCCTGTGACCAATACTTTTGGCGGGGTCATCTGTTTTTTTTTCCTAATAATGCGGTGGCCCAGCAGATCAAGAAAAAGAAGACTTTGTCACGCGTCCGACGGCGACACCTGCCGGCACTGAATGACAGTTTGATCATTTGCCTGCGTCCCAATGATAGCCAGGCCTGGACAAACGATTCGTTATCCTGCCCGACCAATATTGCGATCAATTGCACCTGGTTGAACCACCAACCATCGTGAATGGTTTTATAACGGGATACCAGGGACCTCAAACCGGTATTGGCGCCAACCTGATTGTTTTCATGCTGACGATAGTCCATGGACGGTTGTGGATCGATATACCACCGATAACCATGACTGCGCGCGAACGCGTAGCAGTACCAATCATGCAGGCTTACCTGCTGCAATTGCTGCCAGTTGGCAAGCATTCTGGCTTTAATCGCAAAGGCCAATCGCTTGCTCAAGACATAGGTGCAACCGGGCCCTGCGGCCTCGAAAAGAAAGTCCCACTCAACCTGGGGCTGAGCCTTGTCGAGCACGCATTCCTTGCCGTCGGGCCAAAACGCCCTGACGTTACTGGAGTAAGCATCTACCTGTTGAGCGGAGAGGGATTGGATTGCGCGCTGAAGTTTGTCCGGGTGCCATATGTCATCCTGATCGCAGAATGCTACGTAGTCGTAGCTGGCGAAGTCGACATCACGAATCAATCGAAAGAAGTTACGGGACGCCCCGCCAAAACGTCCAACGGCCGGTAGTACGGTGATGCGTGGGTGACACGCCGCATAGGACGCGCACCAAGCTTCGGTACCGTCGTTAGAGGGGTCAACGCTGATGAAGATACTGACGTTGACGTCTGCCTGGCAGAGAATCGAGGCCAACTGCTCCTCGATCCACCGCATGCCATTGAAGGCTGCCAGCAAAACCGCAACTTTGGGATGTTTTACTGGCATTCCATTCCTGCTTACGACGCTCACCTTGTCGTCCGAACGCTACGGACATCTCAGTAGGAAGGCGAGTCCAGAAGCTTTTGCAAATACTGGCCATAGCCGGTTTTTTTCAACGCTTCAGCTTGCGCAGCCAACTGCTCAGGAGTGATCCAGCCATTGTGATAGGCGATCTCTTCCAGGCAGGCCACCTTCAGCCCTTGGCGCTGTTCAATGGTATGTACGAAATGACTGGCCTCGAGCAACGAGTCGTGAGTACCGGTATCCAGCCAGGCGAAGCCGCGTCCAAGCATTTCAACGCTGAGCGACTTGCGCTCAAGGTAAGCCCGATTGACGTCAGTAATTTCCAGCTCCCCGCGCTCGGAAGGCTTGATGTTCTTCGCGATCTCGACAACATCGTTGTCGTAAAAATACAGGCCAGTTACTGCGTAGTTGGATTTTGGTTTCAGCGGCTTCTCTTCAATGCTGAGCGCGCGGCCGGTAGCATCGAATTCGACCACACCGAAACGCTCAGGATCGGACACGTGATAACCGAAAACAGTCGCGCCGCTTTTCTGCTCGGCCGCAGAACGCAGATTATCGGAAAAGTGCTGACCATAAAAAATGTTGTCACCCAGAATCAAGCAGCAATCATCATCGCCGATGAACTGTTCGCCAATGATGAAGGCTTGAGCCAGACCATCGGGGCTAGGCTGTTCGGCGTAGGTCAACTTGATGCCGTACTGACTTCCATCACCCAACAATTTGCGAAAGCACGGAAGATCATCAGGGGTAGAGATGATCAGGATCTCGCGCATACCCGCCAGCATCAGCACTGACAGCGGATAGAAGATCATCGGCTTATCATAGATCGGCAGCATCTGCTTCGATACGCCAAGTGTCAGCGGGTGCAAGCGAGTGCCCGAACCTCCAGCGAGAATGATGCCTTTACGATTTGTCGTGGTCATTTGTTCAGAACTTCCCTAAGCATTCGGGTTACACCACTTTGCCAGTCCGGCAAGTGTAGAGAAAAATTGTCGCGCAGCTTCTGAGTATTTAAGCGCGAGTTCAGAGGGCGTTGCGCAGGTGTCGGATAAGCAGTTGTTTCGATCGGATTGACCGTCGTCACAGCCAATTCCTCGCTTTGGGCTTTTGCGAAGTCAATGACATGACTGGCATAGCCATGCCAGGACACTTCGCCCGCAGCAGCCAAGTGATAAAGGCCGGCTAACTCTGGACGCTTGGTAACCTGCTGGATAGCCAACGCTGTTACATCAGCAATCAGATCCGCTCCGGTAGGTGCTCCAATCTGATCCGCAATCACGCTCAACGTTTCGCGATCTTTGGCCAAGCGCAGCATGGTCTTGGCGAAGTTGTTGCCGCGTGAGCCGTACACCCAACTGGTGCGAAAGATCAGATACTTACAACCCGACGCGATAATTGCCTGCTCGCCGGCGAGCTTGCTGGCGCCGTAATGGTTCACCGGCGCAACAGCGTCTGTCTCCTGCCATGGCATGACGCCTTGGCCATTGAAAACATAATCGGTTGAGTAGTGAATCAGCCATGCGTCCAGCGATGCGGCTTCTTCCGCCATCACGCCACTTGCAAAACCGTTCACGCGATCCGCCAGCTCGGTTTCCGACTCGGCCTTGTCAACCGCCGTATAGGCAGCGGCATTAACAATAACGTCGGGCTTCACCTGACGAATTGTCGCGCGCAAGGCTTCTAGATTGGACAGATCACCACAGAGACCATCGACAAGATAACGATCAAGAGAGACGAGGTCGCCAAGCGGAGCCAGGGAACGTTGCAGCTCCCAGCCCACCTGACCGTTCTTTCCTAGAAGCAGGATCTTCATGCTTTGCTCGAGCGATCCGCATAGTTCTGATCAATCCACTGCTGGTAGCTACCGCTCTTCACGTGCTCTACCCACTCGGTGTTAGTCAGATACCACTCGACAGTCTTGCGAATGCCAGTCTCGAAAGTCTCCTCCGGTGTCCAGCCCAGTTCACGCTGAATCTTGCTCGCATCGATTGCATAACGCACGTCATGGCCAGGGCGATCCTTGACATAAGTAATCAGGCTGGCATGCGGACGATGAGCAGAATCAGGACGCAATTCATCGAGCAACGCACACAGGGTATGCACTACTTCGATGTTTTGTTTTTCGTTATGACCGCCGATGTTGTATGTCTCACCGATCACACCTTCGGTCACGACTTTGTACAACGCACGGGCATGGTCTTCGACGTACAGCCAGTCACGAACCTGGTTACCTTTGCCGTACACCGGTAGCGGCTTGCCTTCCAGTGCATTGAGGATGATCAGCGGGATCAGCTTCTCTGGGAAGTGGCATGGGCCGTAGTTGTTTGAGCAGTTGGTGACCAGTGTCGGCAGGCCATAAGTGCGGGCCCAAGCACGAACCAGGTGGTCGGAGCTGGCCTTACTGGCCGAATATGGCGAGCTTGGCTGGTAAGGCGTAGTTTCGGTGAAGAGGTCTTCCGGACCTTCGAGGTCTCCGTAAACTTCGTCAGTCGAAATGTGGTGGAAACGGAAGTTGGCTTTGCGCGTGTCATCCAGCGCAGCCCAGTAGTGACGCGCGGCTTCGAGCAGCGTGTAGGTGCCGATGATGTTGGTCTGGATGAACTCGGACGGGCCGGAGATCGAGCGATCAACGTGGGATTCTGCGGCCAGGTGCATGATTGCATCAGGTTGGTGTTCACGCAGAACGCGGTCGATCTGATCACGATCGCAGATATCGACGCGCTCGAAGGCATAACGCGAATTCTGGCTGACTTCTGCCAGGGACTCCAGATTGCCGGCGTACGTCAGCTTGTCGACGTTAACGACTGCATCGGAAGTGTTGGAGATGATGTGACGGATGACTGCCGAGCCAATGAAGCCGGCGCCGCCGGTAACTAGAATTTTCACGCGAAACGATACCCTTGAGCTGCGGACAGCGCTGCCAGCGAGCGCGGTCTAATCCATGAATGCAGAAGCCACTATCAGTTGGCATCCGTCAGAGTCAGTCTGAATCGATATGCATTAAGGCACGATCGAACAAGGGACGCATTTTACAGCTTAATGATGCTTTTACTAATGGATAAAGACAGGCTGAGGCGCAATTTCGACAGATGCCGTGCGCCTGTCGCTTTTAGACCAGTCGTTTACGAGCCGCTCTGGATGTACGCCCCAGAAACCAGCCCAAAATTGGACCGATGAGCATGCCGATCAGCAACGCCAACACTGCAACAACCGACACCGGCAGTTGTGGGCCGGCAAAACCCAGAAACAAAAGCGAAACCGATTGCTGGTTCTCCAGAACAAACGCCAGAACAATCAGAACCATCAGTAGAAGAAAAACGCCAAGCAGTATGCGTTTCAGGTTACGCATTCACGCCCCCTTGAATTTGAATAGCGAAGATCAAGCGCCTTCCTCCTCTTCCTCGTTCACGCGATCACGCAATTCCTTGCCCGGCTTGAAATGCGGCACGAATTTACCGTCCAGACTTACCGACTGACCGGTCTTTGGATTGCGGCCGACGCGCGGTGCGCGGTAGTGCAGGGAGAAGCTGCCGAAACCACGGATCTCGATACGATCACCGGTGGCGAGGCACTGAGACATTTGTTCAAGCATGGTCTTGATGGCCAGCTCCACATCTTTGGATGAGAGTAGCCCTTGATGGGTGACAATTCGTTCGATCAACTCCGACTTCGTCATATTTTTCCCTTCTTTTTCAAGCAGCTAGATCAGCGCTTGAAAGGTTTTAGCATGCCCCGAAGATTTTGAACAGCCCAGGGATTGACATATCTTTCCCTGCGTCAAAACGCCCATTTTCAGGGCATCGCATTGGCGCGTCGGACCACTACGAGCCTAACGACACATCACCAGCATGGTCCGAGTTACGAAGCCTGCCGGATTAAAGCCAAACGGGTATTCGTCTTCATCTTTGGCATCGTCAGAACGGGTGATGACCTTATAGCCCTTGCCTTTGCACTCCTTCGCTGCACGCTTCTGGCACTTTTCCCAACCGGACCCCAACCCGGAGCAATCGACCTCGATACCACTGACGCCGCGCACCGCATGGGTTTTCGCACTGGTGGTGCAACCTGCCAACGCCAAGACCACTGCAACAACAAGTAACTTGTTCATCCACTTCCTTATGCCAGGCAAGCCCGACGACTAATGCTCAAGACCAAGCTTAGTCGCGAATAGGCGATTGATCCGATTAAAGAAACAGACCCGCAGGCGTCGGCATTGGTTTCATGCACGGACGTACAAAGAACAAATCGCAGACACAAAAAAGGGCGACCGAAGTCGCCCTTTTTCATGATCAAGCAGAACTTAGTTCTGTTTGGCCATTGCTTGACGCAGCAGTGCCGCCATAGTGGTGTCAGCTGCTTCGCCTTCCGGAGCGGTTTTCAGGCTCTGGATGGCTTCTTTCTCTTCAGCATCGTCTTTCGACTTGATCGAGAGCTGGATTACGCGGCTCTTGCGGTCAACGCTGATGATCTTGGCTTCAACTTCCTGGCCTTCTTTCAGAACGTTGCGCGCGTCTTCAACGCGGTCACGGCTGATTTCGGAGGCTTTCAGGGTAGCTTCGATGTCGTCGGCCAGAACGATGATGGCGCCTTTGGCGTCAACTTCTTTCACGGTACCGGTCACGATAGCGCCCTTGTCGTTAACCGAGACGTACTCGGAGAACGGATCGCTTTCCAGTTGCTTGATGCCCAGGGAGATGCGCTCGCGCTCTGGGTCAACCGACAGGATGACGGTGTCCAGCTCGTCGCCCTTCTTGAAACGACGTACGGCTTCTTCGCCCACTTCGTTCCAGGAGATGTCGGACAGGTGAACCAGACCGTCGATGCCGCCGTCCAGACCAATGAAGATACCGAAATCGGTGATCGACTTGATGGTGCCGGAGATCTTGTCGCCCTTGTTGAACTGGCCAGAGAAGTCTTCCCATGGGTTCGACTTGCACTGCTTGATGCCCAGGGAGATACGACGACGCTCTTCGTCGATGTCCAGAACCATGACTTCCACTTCGTCGCCGACTTGTACGACTTTCGAAGGGTGGATGTTCTTGTTGGTCCAGTCCATTTCCGAAACGTGTACCAGACCTTCAACGCCTTCTTCCAGCTCAGCGAAGCAGCCGTAGTCGGTCAGGTTGGTAACACGAGCGGTAACGCGAGTGCCTTCTGGGTAACGGGCTTTGATAGCAACCCATGGATCTTCGCCGAGTTGCTTCAGGCCCAGGGAAACACGGTTGCGTTCGCGATCGTATTTCAGAACCTTGACGTCGATTTCGTCACCAACGTTGACGATCTCGGAAGGATGCTTGATGCGCTTCCAGGCCATGTCGGTAATGTGCAGCAGGCCGTCCACGCCACCCAGATCGACGAATGCGCCGTAATCGGTGAGGTTTTTGACGATACCTTTGACTTGCTGGCCTTCCTGCAGGGATTCCAGCAGAGCTTCACGCTCGGCGGAGTTCTCGGCTTCGAGGACGCTGCGACGGGAAACGACAACGTTGTTGCGCTTCTGGTCCAGCTTGATGACCTTGAATTCCAGCTCTTTGCCTTCCAGGTGCGTGGTGTCGCGCACTGGACGGACGTCAACCAGGGAACCTGGCAGGAACGCACGGATGCCGTTAACGTCGACAGTGAAGCCGCCTTTAACCTTACCGTTGATAACGCCCTTGACCACTTCCTCGGCTGCGAAGGCTGCTTCCAGAACGATCCAGCATTCAGCGCGCTTGGCTTTTTCACGGGACAGCTTGGTTTCGCCAAAGCCGTCTTCAACCGAATCCAGAGCAACGTGAACTTCATCACCAACGTTGATGTTCAGTTCGCCAGCATCGTTGTAGAACTGCTCAAGCGGGATGAGTGCTTCAGACTTCAGACCAGCGTGAACGGTTACCCAGCGAGCCTGGTAATCGATATCAACGATAACACCGGTGATGATGGAGCCTGCCTGAAGGTTCAGGGTTTTCAGGCTTTCTTCAAAGAGTTCCGCAAAGCTTTCGCTCATTTTAATTCCTGTAGATGAGGGCGAAGTAAACGCCCATCTCCACACCCCAGACGGTGTGGGTTAGTTTCATTTAAAAGAAGCACCGCAGGACTATGACTGGTCCCCTGCGGCCCTCTTGGTCACCCGGCGATATCGCGAATGGCGATCTCGCTCATGATGCGTTCAAGCACCTGATCGATGGAAAGCTCCGTGGAATCCAGCTGAATCGCGTCGGCCGCCGGCTTGAGCGGGGCTACTGCGCGCTGGGTGTCACGCTCATCGCGTGCACGGATCTCATCTAGCAGACTCGACAGACTAACACCCTCGACTTTGCCCTTCAACTGCAAATATCGACGGCGTGCCCGCTCCTCGGCACTGGCGGTGAGGAAAATCTTCAGCGGTGCATCCGGAAATACCACCGTGCCCATGTCGCGACCGTCCGCCACCAGCCCCGGCGCTTCCTGGAACGCACGCTGGCGCTGCAGCAGCGCCTCGCGCACGGCGGGCAGCGCAGCTACTTGCGAGGCGCCGGAACCGACGCTTTCGGTGCGAATGACATCGCTGACTTCGTCGCCTTCGAGAATGATCCGCTGCAGCTGACCTTCCGTCGCGGCGATGAACTGCACATCCAGATGAGCGGCCAATGTCTTCAGCAGCTCTTCATTGGTCAGGTCGACGCCATGGTTGTGCGCAGCGAACGCGAGCAAGCGATAAAGCGCACCGGAATCCAGCAGGTTCCAGCCCAGACGCTTGGCCAGAATCCCGGCGACCGTGCCTTTGCCGGAGCCACTTGGCCCATCGATGGTGATGACCGGTGCAATGTTTTTCACGACTGAGCCTCTTGTGCCACACGAATGCCGACTTGCCCGCACAGCGCAAGGAAGTTGGGGAACGAGGTCGCGACGTTGGCGCAATCGTGGATGCGGATCGGTGCGGTAGCGCGCAAAGAAGCGACGCTGAAGGCCATGGCGATACGGTGGTCGCCGTGACCGTGCACTTCACCGCCGCCGATCTGGCCGCCGTCGATGATGATGCCGTCCGGGGTCGGTTCGCACTTGACGCCCAGCGCCAGCAAACCGTCCGCCATGACCTGAATCCGGTCGGACTCCTTGACCCGCAGCTCTTCGGCGCCGGTCAGCACGGTACGCCCTTCGGCGCATGCAGCAGCAACGAACAGTACCGGGAATTCGTCGATCGCCAGCGGCACCAGTTCTTCCGGAATCTCGATACCCTTGAGTTTAGCTGCCCGCACGCGCAAGTCAGCCACTGGCTCGCCACCGACTTCGCGCTGGTTTTCCAGAGTGATATCGGCACCCATCAGGCGCAGGATATCGATCACGCCAGTGCGGGTCGGGTTGATGCCGACATGTTCAAGCACCAGTTCGGAACCTTCGGCAATCGAAGCCGCGACCAGGAAGAACGCCGACGACGAGATATCACCAGGCACTTCGATGTGAGTTGCGCGTAGCTTGCCGCCGGACTCGACAGAAGCCGTGGCACCGTCGACGCTGACCGAGTAGCCGAAGCCGCGCAGCATGCGCTCGGTGTGGTCGCGGGTCGGTGCCGGCTCGGTGACGGTGGTCTTGCCTTCGGCATACAGACCGGCAAGCAGCAGACAGGATTTCACCTGAGCACTGGCCATCGGCATGGTATAGGTCAGACCCTTGAGTTTGTGGCCACCACGAATGGTCATCGGTGGACGACCCTCAGCAGCGGTTTCGATGACCGCACCCATTTCCCGCAAAGGATTGGCCACGCGGTTCATCGGACGCTTCGAAAGCGAGGCATCACCCGTCAAAACACTGTCGAAGTTCTGCGCCGCCAGCAGACCGGAAAGCAGACGCATCGAGGTGCCGGAGTTGCCCAGATAGATCGGGCCCGGCGCAGGTTTCAGGCCGTGCAGGCCGACACCGTGAATGGTCACGCGGCCGTGGTGCGGGCCTTCGATGACCACGCCCATGTCGCGGAATGCCTGCAAGGTCGCCAGGGCGTCTTCGCCCTCAAGGAAGCCTTCAACTTCGGTGACGCCTTCGGCCAGCGAGCCGAGCATGATCGAACGGTGGGAAATCGATTTGTCACCCGGTACGCGAATCCGACCGGACAGGCGGCCACCAGGTTGAGCCAGGAAGATCAGATCGTTGGAATTCATAGCGTCCACATAGGCCCTGCGGGCCAGGATTTTACTGAAATGCTCGCGGGCAACCCGGGCGCGCGTGAAAACGCCCAACAATTGGTGCCCATCCCCTGCATCGACCGCGTCGCGCAAGGCGTCGAGGTCGCTGCGAAATGTATCGAGTGTGCGCAGGACAGCCTCGCGGTTGGCGAGGAAGATGTCGTGCCACATCACCGGGTCGCTTCCGGCGATTCTTGTGAAATCGCGAAAACCACCGGCAGCGTAACGGAAGATCTCCAGATTTTCATTGCGCTTGGCCAATGAATCGACCAGACCGAAGGCCAGCAGGTGCGGCAGATGGCTGGTCGCGGCAAGCACTTCATCGTGACGCTCGACCTGCATGTGCTCGACATCGGCGCCCAGTTCGCGCCAGAGCCGATCGACCACCGCCAGCGCGGCAGGATCGGTTTGCCCGAGCGGCGTCAGGATCACCTTGTGCCGGCGGAACAGCTCGGCATTCGAGGCTTCCACCCCACTCTGCTCGGAACCGGCAATCGGGTGCCCGGGGACGAAACGCGACGGCATGCCGCCGAACGCTTCGGTCGCCGCGCGCACCACGTTGCCTTTGGCACTGCCGACATCCGTAAGAATCGCCTGCCCCAGATCCATGACAGCCAGACGCGCGAGCAGTTTTTCCATGGCCAGAATCGGCACGGCCAGCTGAATCACATCGGCACCGACGCAAGCCGCCGCCAAGTCGTCTTCGCAGCGATCGACCACACCCAGCTCGACGGCGAGCTTGCGCGATTGCGGGTCGAGATCGACGCCGACCACTTCACGGCACAGGCCGCTTTCACGCAAACCCTTGGCAAACGAACCACCGATCAGCCCCAGACCAACCACCACAAGGCGACCGATCATAGGTGCAGCAGGTTGCAGCGCAGTGACATCAACCACGAGCCAGAACCTTGCGCAGCGCCTCAAGGAAACGGCTGTTTTCTGCCGGCAGACCGATGGTCACCCGCAGGTGGTTCGGCATGCCGTAATTGGCCACCGGACGCACGATCACGCCTTCGCGCAGCAAGCCCTGAAAAATCGGCGCTGCGACCTGGCCGAGATCGACGCAGATGAAGTTGCCTTTGGACTCGATCCAGCCCAGTCCCAGCTCACGGAAACCCGCCTGCAACTGCTGCATGCCGGATTCGTTGAGCTGACGGCTTTGCGCCAGATATTCCTCGTCCTTCAGCGCCGCACACGCCGCCGCCAACGCGAGGCTGTTGACGTTGAATGGCTGACGAACGCGATTCAGCACGTCCGCCACCACAGGCGTCGACAAGCCATAACCGACGCGCAGCGCGGCCAGACCATAGGCCTTGGAGAAGGTGCGCGACACCAGCAGGTTCGGGTATGCGGCGAGGAAGTCGAGACCGTCCGGCAAATCACTGCCTTCGGCGTACTCGATGTAGGCCTCGTCGAGGACTACCAGCACATGCTCGGGAACGTCCTGCAGGAATTCGTCCAGCGCTTCGGCGCCAAACCAGGTGCCGGTCGGGTTGTTCGGGTTGGCGATGAACACCACGCGAGTGTTGGCATCGATGGCTGCAAGCATCGCCGGCAGATCGTGCCCCCAATCCTTGGCCGGAACCACCTTGGCTTGTGCGCCAACGGCTTGGGTAGCAATCGGATATACCGCGAAAGCGTGCTCGCTGAACACGGCATTCAGACCCGGCGCCAGATAGGCACGGGCGACCAACTCAAGAATATCGTTGGAGCCATTGCCCAGGGTGACCTGATTCAGCTCGACTCGGCACTGCTCGGCGAGCAGCGACTTCAGGGCGAAACCATTGCCGTCCGGGTAGCGGGTCAGCTCGGCCAGCTCATCGCGAATTGCCGCCAGCGCCTTCGGACTGGCGCCCAGTGGGTTTTCGTTGCTCGCCAGTTTGACGATTTTTGCCGGATCCAGATCCAGCTCGCGCGCCAGTTCGTCCACCGGCTTGCCCGGAACGTACGGCGAAAGTTGTTGCACGCCCGGCTGTGCCAGAGCGAGGAAGTTACCACTCATTTGCTACCGCCCCTTAGAGAACTGCTTTCGGGTAGGAACCCAGCACTTTGAGTGCTACTGCTTCCTGACTGATCTTTTCCAGCACACCTTTGATCAACGGATCACGGTGATGGCCGACGAAGTCGATGAAGAACACGTAGGTCCATTTGCCGCTGCGCGACGGACGGGTTTCGATGCGGGTCAGGTCGATACCATTGTCGTGGAACGGCACCAGCAGCTCATGAAGCGCGCCGGGCTTGTTGCTCATCGACACGATGATCGAGGTCTTGTCGTCGCCGGTCGGCGGCACTTCCTGGTTACCGATCATCAGGAAGCGCGTCGAGTTGTCCGGACGATCTTCGATTTTCTCCGCCAGCCGCGTCAGACCGTACAGCCCCGCAGCCATATCGCCAGCGATCGCCGCCGAGTTCCACTCACCCTTGACCCGCTTGGCCGCTTCGGCGTTGCTCGACACCGCGACGCGCTCGACATTGGGGTAATGCGCGTCCAGCCACTTGCGGCACTGGGCCAGCGACTGCGCGTGGGAATAGATGCGACTGATGCTGTCGGTCTTGGTGTTTTCGCCGACCAGCAGATGGTGGTGGATGCGCAACTCGACTTCGCCACAGATCACCATGTCGTGCTCGAGGAAGCTGTCCAGCGTGTGGTTGACCGCGCCTTCGGTGGAGTTTTCCACCGGCACCACGCCGAAATTCACCGCACCGGCAGCGACTTCACGGAACACTTCGTCGATTGCCGCCATTGGCTTGCTGATCACCGCATGGCCGAAGTGTTTCATCGCTGCCGCTTGGGTGAAAGTGCCTTCAGGACCGAGATAAGCCACTTTCAGTGGCTGCTCCAGAGCCAGGCACGAGGACATGATTTCGCGGAACAGCCGCGCCATTTCTTCGTTGCCCAGCGGCCCCTGATTGCGCTCCATCACGCGCTTGAGCACCTGAGCTTCGCGCTCGGGACGATAGAACACCGGCACTTCGCCTTCGGCCAGCGAGGCCATCTTCACGCGGGCGACTTCCTGGGCGCAACGCGCACGCTCACTGATCAGCTCGAGGACTTTGGTGTCCAGAGCGTCGATGCGAACGCGCAGTGCCTTGAGTTCTTGCTCGGACATCAGCCGTGTTCCTTCTCGAATTCCGCCATGTACGCCACCAGCGCGTTGACCGCAGTGATGTCGACGGCGTTGTAGATGGAGGCGCGCATGCCGCCCACCGAACGGTGGCCCTTGAGGTTGAGCAGACCGCGCTCGTCGGCACCGACAAGGAACGGCTTGTCCAGACGATCGTCAGCGAGACGGAACGGCACGTTCATCCACGAGCGATCCGACTTGTTGATCGGGTTGCTGTAGAGACCGCTGGCGTCGATGAAGTCGTACAGGGTGCGCTGCTTGACGTCGTTGAGCTTGGCGATCGCTTCGACGCCGCCCTGCTCTTTCAGCCACTGGAACACCAGACCGGACAAGTACCAGGCGAGGGTCGGCGGGGTGTTGTACATCGAGCCGTTATCGGCCGCGACCTTGTAATTAAGCATGGTCGGGCACAGCGAGCGCGCTTTGCCGAGCAGGTCTTCGCGGATGATGTTGACGACAATACCGCTCGGGCCGATGTTCTTCTGCGCGCCGGCGTAGATCATGCCGAAACGCGAAATATCGACCGGGCGCGAGAGGATGTCCGAAGACATGTCCGCCACCAGCGGTACATCACCGGTTTGCGGGATCCACTGAAATTCCAGACCGCCGATGGTTTCGTTCGGCGCGTAGTGAACGTACGCGGCGTCTTTCGACAGGTTCCACTCGTTCTGGCCGGGAATGGCGAAATAGTCGTAAGGCTTGGCAGTGGCAGCAACGTTGACGTGGCCATAGCGCGAGGCTTCTTCGATGGCTTTCTGCGACCAGATACCGGTGTCGATGTAGTCGGCCGAGCCGCCTTCAGGCAACAGGTTCAGCGGGATCTGCGCGAACTGCTGGCTGGCGCCGCCCTGCAGAAACAGCACTTTGTAGTTCGACGGGATATTCAGCAGGTCACGCAGATCCTGCTCGGCCTGGGTGGCGATGGACACGAACTCATCGCTGCGATGGCTCATTTCCATGACCGACAGACCCTTGCCGTGCCAATCAAGGAGTTCACCCTGGGCGCGCTGCAGGACAGCTTCAGGCAGCGCCGCCGGGCCGGCGCAGAAGTTATAGGCTCGCTTGCTCACATCCAATCTCGCTCTGATTTGGTGATACACAAAAACTGTAAATCGCTGATGCTGCACATAGGCGAATGTGCACATTCTGGCATCCGAACATCTAGCCTGTAGGAGCTGCCGAAGGCTGCGATCTTTTGATCTTCACCCCGAAAAGCAAGATCAAAAGATCGCAGCCTTCGGCAGCTCCTACAGGGACCTCTCGAAAATTCATACCGGACAAATAACAAGGGGGCGAATTCTCATCCGCCCCCTCGTTTGTCCGCTTATTCCTGCGGTTCTTCGTCTGCTGCGGCGTCGAGTTGCTGGTCGTCTGCGGCCTCGTCGATACCGACGGTGCCTGCGATTTCCTCGCCCTCTTCACCTTCGAGCTCTTCGCCTTCGATTTCCGAAGGCTCCTGAACCCGCTCCAGCCCGACCAGGGTTTCATCCTTGGCCAGCTTGATCAGCGTCACGCCCTGAGTATTACGGCCCAGGCTCGACACTTCGCCGACACGGGTACGAACCAGGGTGCCCTGATCGGAGATCAGCATGATTTCTTCGCCGTCGAGCACCTGTACCGCGCCGACCAGACGGCCGTTACGCTCGTTGCTGACCATGGCGATCACGCCCTGGCCGCCACGCTTGTACTCAGGGAACTCAGTGATCGCGGTGCGCTTGCCATAACCGCGCTCGGAAGCGGTGAGGATCTGGCTGCCTTCTTCCGGGATCAGCATGGAAATCAGCTTCTGCCCTTCCGGCAGACGCATGCCGCGCACACCGCGAGCGGTACGGCCCATCGCACGTACATCGGACTCTTTGAAGCGGGTAACCTTGCCGCCGTCGGAGAACAGCATCACTTCGCGCTCGCCATCGGTGATGGCCGCAGAGATCAGCACGTCGCCCTCGTCCAGCTCCAGCGCGATCAGACCGACGCTGCGCTGACGGCTGAAGGATTCCAGCGGGGTCTTCTTCACAGTGCCGTTGGCGGTGGCCATGAAGATGTAGTGACCTTCGGTGTATTCCTCGACCGGCAGCATGGTGGTGATGTATTCACCGTCATCCAGCGGCAGCAGGTTGACCAGCGGACGACCACGGGCCGCGCGGGATGCTTCCGGAATTTCGTAGGTCTTGAGCCAGTACACCTTGCCCTTGCTGGAGAACAGCAGCAGCGTAGTGTGGCTGTTGGCGACCAGCAGGTGAGCGATGTAGTCCTCGTCCTTGACACCGGTGGCCGACTTGCCTTTGCCGCCACGACGCTGAGCCTGGTACGCAGCCAGCGGCTGGGTCTTGGCGTAGCCACCGTGGGAGATGGTCACGACGCGCTCTTCTTCCGGGATCATGTCACCCAGGGTCAGGTCGAGACGGGCGTCGAGAATTTCGGTGCGACGCACGTCGCCGTATTCGGCGCGGATCACTTCCAGTTCTTCGCGGATCACTTCCATCAGGCGCACAGCGCTGTTGAGGATGCGGATCAGCTCGCCGATCTGGTTGAGGATCTCTTGATACTCGGCCAGCAGCTTCTCGTGCTCCAGACCGGTCAGGCGGTGCAGGCGCAGTTCCAGAATGGCTTGCGCCTGTTCTGGCGAGAGGAAGTACTTGCCTTCGCGCAGGCCATATTGCGGATCGAGGTTTTCCGGACGGCACGAATCGGCACCGGCGCGCTCAACCATCGCCACCACAGCCGAGGATTCCCAAGGCGTGCTGATCAGCGCTTCCTTGGCTTCCGACGGCGTTGGCGAGGCCTTGATCAGGGCGATGACCGGGTCGATGTTCGACAGGGCAACGGCCTGGCCTTCGAGAATGTGCCCACGCTCGCGCGCCTTGCGCAGTTCGAACACGGTACGGCGGGTGACCACTTCGCGACGGTGACGGACGAAGGCTTCCAGCAGATCCTTGAGGTTGAGGATACGTGGGCGGCCGTCGATCAGCGCGACGATGTTGATACCGAACACCGATTGCAGCTGGGTCTGGGCGTAGAGGTTGTTGAGGATCACCTCTGGCACTTCGCCGCGACGCAGCTCGATCACGACACGCATACCGTCCTTGTCGGACTCGTCGCGCAGCTCGGTGATGCCTTCGAGCTTCTTCTCTTTGACCAGCTCGGCGATCTTCTCGATCAGGCGTGCCTTGTTCAGTTGGTAAGGCAGTTCGGTGATGACGATCTGCTGACGGCCACCGACCTTGTCGATGTCTTCGATGATCGAGCGGGCACGCATGTAAATGCGTCCGCGACCGGTGCGGTAGGCTTCGATGATGCCGGCGCGACCGTTGATGATCGCGGCAGTCGGGAAGTCCGGACCGGGAATGTATTGCATCAGCTCATCGACGGTCAGCTCGGGATTGTCGATGAGGGCCAGGCAACCGTCGATGACTTCACCGAGGTTGTGCGGCGGAATGTTGGTCGCCATGCCTACGGCGATACCGCTGGAACCGTTGACCAGCAGGTTCGGTACACGGGTCGGCATGACCGCCGGGATCAGTTCGGTGCCGTCGTAGTTCGGCACCCAGTCCACGGTTTCCTTGTGAAGGTCAGCCAGCAGCTCGTGCGCCAGCTTGGTCATGCGCACTTCGGTGTATCGCATGGCCGCAGCGTTGTCGCCGTCGACCGAACCGAAGTTGCCCTGGCCGTCGACCAGCAGGTAGCGCAGGGAGAAAGGCTGGGCCATACGAACGATGGTGTCGTACACGGCAGTGTCACCGTGCGGGTGATACTTACCGATCACGTCGCCGACGACACGGGCAGATTTCTTGTACGGCTTGTTGTAGTCGTTGCCCAGCTCGCTCATCGCGAACAGTACGCGACGGTGCACGGGCTTGAGGCCATCGCGCGCATCCGGCAGTGCACGGCCGACGATCACGCTCATTGCGTAGTCGAGGTAGGACTGTTTCAGCTCGTCTTCGATATTGACCGGGAGGATTTCTTTGGCCAGTTCGCCCATGAGAAGCCTGATTCCTTTTTCTGGTGAAACTTCGTCATATCCATGTGGGAGCAACGAAGCTCGTCGGGGCCGGCCGAGTGCCATGCGCCGACTTACGACAAATCAACATTGGATCGCGGATTTGCGCAGTAAAGACAGCTCCGTGGAGCCGCCTCGGAAAACGCCGGATGTTATCACAAAGGCCGCCACGCACCTATCCCCCAGATGCGCATGGAGCATAGTTAGTTGACTGATGACAGGCTTGAGGGGGACGACAGAAGCTCTGAGCTTCTTTGAATGTGAAATCTGGGGCTGAATTAGCGATGTTTATTGACATTACCGACCTCTTCGCGAGCAGGCTCGCTCCCACACGGGTCTGCGGCGATCACAAAACCTGTGGGAGCGAGCCTGCTCGCGAAGGGCTCGCTGCAAGACCAAAGCCTGTCAATGCAGGCGCTTGCGACACATCAGCTGGGCCATTTTCGCGGTATCCGGGCGTTCGACGATGCCTTTCTCGGTGACGATCGCATCGATCAGATCCGCTGGGGTGACATCAAACACCGGGTTGAACGCTTCAACATCGGCCCCGACGCGCTTGCCACCGACTTCCAGCAGCTCGGCGCCATCACGCTCTTCGATCGGAATGTCATCGCCGCTGGCCAGGTTCATGTCGATGGTCGAACTTGGCGCCACGACCATGAAGCGCACGCCGTGGTGCATGGCGTTGACTGCCAGTTGATAGGTGCCGATCTTGTTCGCCACGTCGCCATTGGCGGTGATGCGGTCGGCGCCGACGATCACCCAGGTCACGCCTTTGGTTTTCATGATGTGCGCGGCGGCGGAGTCGGCGTTCAGGGTCACCGGGATGCCTTCGTTGGCTAGCTCCCACGCGGTCAGGCGCGAGCCTTGCAGCCACGGCCGGGTTTCATCGGCGTAAACGCGCTCGACCATGCCTTCTATATAAGCTGCGCGGATCACCCCCAGCGCGGTACCGAACCCGCCGGTGGCCAGCGCGCCAGTGTTGCAGTGGGTCAGAATCGCCTGAGCGTTGCCCTGATGCTTGCGAATCAGATCGACGCCAAGCTGCGCCATGGTCAGATTGGCTTCACGATCGCTTTCATGAATGGCGATGGCCTCGGCTTCCAGCGCCGCCAGCGGATCGGCGTTGCTTTTCAGCCGATCCAGGCGATCGTGCATGCGCCCCAGCGCCCAGAACAGATTGACCGCGGTCGGACGCGAATCGGCGAGCAGGGCAAAATCCTCTTCCAGCGCCGCATACCAGTCGCCGCCTTCGGCAATCCGCGCCCGCGCTGCGAGGACGATGCCATAGGCCGCGCTGATACCGATGGCCGGTGCGCCGCGCACGACCATCGAGCGAATCGCCTCGGCCACGCCGGCGGCGCTGGTGTAGGCAATCCAGGTTTCCTCGAACGGCAAAATACGCTGATCCAGCAGGTGCAGCGCGCCATCACGCCAATCGATGGCCTTCACTTTCTCCGCAGCCAACAGTCGATCGCGCATCCCACACCCCGCACTCATGAACAAAAGCCGCCGATTATAGCGATCCCCCCGCGAAGACGCTCGGGTATACTTCGCCATCCTTTACAAAAGCACTGGAACCGACCCTCGATGCCGAAACCTGCCATTGCGCTCGACCTGTTATTGCTGCCGACCTGGCTGGTCCCCGTTGAACCGGCAGGCGTGGTGCTCAAGGAGCACGGCCTGGGCATCCGTGACGGTTGCATCGTGTTTATCGGCCCGCGCGCCGAAGCATTGAAGTGTAACGCGACAGAAATCCGTGAACTGCCGGATGTTCTGTTGGCACCAGGGCTGATCAACGCCCACGGCCATGCGGCGATGACGCTGTTCCGTGGCCTGGCCGACGATCTGCCATTAATGACCTGGCTGGAAAATCATATCTGGCCGGCCGAGGGCAAATGGGTCGATGAAGATTTCGTCCGCGACGGTACCGACCTGGCCATTGCCGAGCAGATCAAGGGCGGCATCAGCTGTTTCTCGGACATGTATTTCTTCCCGAAAGTCGCCAGCGAGCGCGTACACAACAGCGGTATCCGCGCGCAGATCGCCATTCCGATCCTCGATTTCCCGATTCCGGGCGCCAGCAACGCCGACGAAGCCATTCGTCAGGGCGTCGAATTGTTCGGCGACCTCAAGCATCACGAGCGCATCAAGATCACTTTTGGCCCGCATGCACCCTACACCGTCGGTGATGAGAATCTGGAAAAAATCAGGGTGATCGCCGAGGAACTGGACGCCGCGATACACATGCACGTGCACGAGACCGCTTTCGAAGTGCAGCAGGCCGTCGAGCAGACCGGTGAGCGGCCACTGGCTCGGCTCGGCCGCCTTGGCCTGCTCGGCCCGCGCTTCCAGGCGGTGCACATGACCCAGATCAGCGATGAAGACCTCGCGCTGCTGGTAGAAAGCAACAGCAGCGTGATCCACTGCCCGGAGTCCAACCTCAAACTGGCCAGCGGCTTCTGCCCGGTCGAGCGTTTGTGGCAGGCTGGGGTGAACGTCGCCGTCGGCACCGATGGCGCGGCGAGCAACAATGATCTCGATCTGCTCGGCGAAACTCGCACCGCTGCCCTGCTGGCCAAGGCCGTCGCCGGTTCCGCCACCGCGCTGGACGCCCACCGCGCCTTGCGCATGGCCACTCTCAATGGCGCCCGTGCGCTGGGGATCGAGGCGCAGGTCGGCTCGCTGGAGATCGGCAAAGCTGCGGACATCGTCGCTTTCGACCTGTCCGGGCTGGCGCAGCAACCGGTGTATGACCCGGTGTCGCAGCTGATTTATGCCACCGGGCGTGATTGCGTGAAACACCTGTGGGTCGCTGGCAGGCAACTGCTCGACGACCGGCGCCTGACCCGCATGGACGAACAACAGTTGGGCGCGACCGCCCGCCACTGGGGCCAGCGCATCAGCGGCCACACCGAATCGTAAACACCGCGGCGCAATCTCCGCGGCTACAGCCCTTTTCAGGTTTTTCGAGGAATTGAACATGAGCAACGTCGACCACGCCGAAATCGCCAAATTCGAGGCCCTGGCCCATCGCTGGTGGGACCGTGAAAGCGAATTCAAGCCGCTGCACGACATCAACCCGCTGCGGGTCAACTGGATCGACGAACGAGTCAATCTGGCCGGCAAGAAAGTCCTCGACGTCGGTTGCGGCGGCGGCATTCTCAGCGAAGCCATGGCCCAGCGTGGCGCCACGGTGATGGGCATCGACATGGGCGAAGCGCCGCTGGCGGTCGCGCAACTGCATCAGCTGGAATCCGGAGTCAGCGTCGAATATCGCCAGATCACCGCCGAAGCCCTCGCCGAAGAGATGCCCGAGCAGTTCGACGTCGTAACTTGCCTGGAAATGCTCGAACACGTGCCGGATCCATCCTCGGTGATCCGCGCCTGCTTCCGCATGGTCAAGCCGGGCGGCCAGGTGTTCTTCTCGACCATCAACCGCAACCCGAAAGCGTATCTGTTCGCGATCATCGGCGCCGAATACATCATGAAGCTGCTGCCACGCGGCACCCACGACTTCAAGAAATTCATCCGCCCGTCGGAGCTCGGTGCGTGGAGCCGCATGGCCGGTCTGACAGTAAAAGACATCATCGGCCTGACCTACAACCCGCTGACCAAGCACTACAAACTGGCCAACGACGTTGACGTCAACTACATGATCCAGACCCTGCGCGAGGAATAAGCCGATGGCCATCAGAGCGGTACTTTTCGACATGGACGGCACCCTGCTCGACACCGCGCCGGACTTCATCGCTATCTGCCAGGCGATGCGCGCCGATCGCGGTCTGCCGCCGATCAACGACAAGCACATCCGCGACGAGATTTCCGGCGGGGCCAAGGCCATGGTTGCGGTGACGTTCTCGATGGATCCGGAATCGCCGGGTTTCGAGGAGCTGCGCCTGGAGTTTCTCGAACGCTATCTGGTCGGTTGCGCGGTGCACAGCAAACTGTTCGACGGCATGGGCGAACTGCTCGCGGACATCGAAAAGGCCAACCTGATCTGGGGCGTGGTGACCAATAAACCGCTGCGCTTCGCCGAGCCGATCATGCAACGTCTGGGGCTGGCCGAGCGTTCGGCGCTGCTGATCTGCCCGGATCATGTGAAGAACAGCAAGCCGGATCCGGAGCCTTTGATCCTCGCCTGCAACATGCTTGATCTGGATCCGTCGACCGTACTGTTTATCGGCGATGATCTGCGCGATATCGAATCGGGCCGCGAAGCCGGCACCAAGACCGCTGCGGTGACCTACGGCTACATTCACCCGGACGACAATCCGCGGCATTGGGGCGCGGACGTGGTGGTGGATCACCCGCTGGAGTTGCGCAAGGTGCTAGATAGCGCGCTTTGCAGCTGCTGATCAAAATCAAAAGGACTATGAGGTTTTTATGTTTGATTACACCGCTCGTCCTGAATTGCTCAAGGATCGGGTCATTCTGGTCACCGGTGCCGGGCGCGGTATCGGCGCGGCTGCGGCGAAAACCTATGCCGCCCACGGTGCGACCGTGCTGCTGCTGGGCAAGACCGAAGCCAATCTGACCGAGGTCTACGACGAAATCGAAGCAGCGGGCCACCCGCAACCGGCGGTGATCCCTTTAAATCTCGAGACCGCCCTGCCCCATCAGTACGATGAGCTGGCAGCGATGATCGAAACCGAGTTCGGCCACCTCGATGGCCTGCTGCACAACGCTTCGATCATTGGCCCGCGCACGCCGATCGAGCAACTCTCCGGCGAAAACTTCATGCGGGTCATGCAGGTCAACGTCAACGCCATGTTCATGCTGACCAGCACCCTGCTGCCACTGCTCAAGCTCTCGCAGGACGCCTCGGTGGTGTTCACTTCCAGCAGCGTCGGGCGCAAGGGCCGTGCGTATTGGGGCGCTTACGGTGTTTCGAAGTTTGCCACCGAGGGGCTGATGCAAACCCTGGCCGATGAAGTGGAAGGCGTTGCGCCGGTACGCTCCAACAGCATCAACCCGGGCGGCACACGCACCAGCATGCGCGCGCAGGCTTATCCGGGGGAAAATCCGCTGAACAATCCGACCCCGGAAGAGATCATGCCGGTGTATCTGTACTTGATGGGCCCCGACAGCGCGGGCGTCAATGGCCAGGCTTTCAACGCCCAGTAGCGCCATACGTCGCATTTGTTGCCGCGGCAGAATGCTGTCGCGGCAAGCCATTGCCGCTTAAAACCCTCGCAATGCCGCCAATAACCCAGCGCGGCATTCCGTGAACCGCCAGCAACTCATTGATTCGAAAAGCTTTAAATAAAATCGAACCGAATGGCACGGGTTTCGCTCTAAATTCCCTCAAAACATGCCGTGTGATGGCCATGGGGCAGACGCCGATTTCGATAGCTGACTGATCGTCTTGCGGCAGACTAAACTTACGCCAGACGTCCTACGGGACTGATGGATCAGTACGACGCGCAGCCCATAGCCGCTCTCACCCAGCCTGTAAGACAGACTTACTGCTTAGGGGCTCACGCCATATGAAATCTCCTTCCCAGACCCATGCAATTGACTTTGACAGTGCCAAATTGCAGCGCCTGGGCTTCGGTCAACTACCGGCGCTGATCGAGCGCCCGACCAGCCTGGCGCAACTGCGTCAGCAAATGAGCCTGCAACTGCAAACCAGCCTGGAGCCTCAGCGCATCCTTGGCCTGTTCTTCCGCGAAATCCAACGCCTGGTGCCACTGGACGCCCTGAGCTATGTGCATCAGGCCAGTGACCTGCGCCTCGAGTTCGGTGCACGCGGCCACCATTCGGTGAGCTACACCCTCAGCCACGAAGGCGAGCACATGGGCGAGCTGGTCTTTCGCCGCAATCAGCGTTTCAACGACAAGGAACAGGGCGACCTCGAGTCGCTGCTGTCGTGCCTGCTGTACCCGATGCGCAACGCTCTGCTGTACCGCGCTGCAACGCAAAGTGCATTGCGCGACCCGTTGACGGGTGCCGGCAATCGAGTGGCCATGGAGCAGACCCTGCAGCGCGAAATCGACATGTCGCGCCGCCATGCGCAGCCGCTGTCGGTGCTGATGCTCGACATCGACCACTTCAAACGAGTCAACGATGACCACGGGCATGGCGCCGGTGATGAGGTGCTCAGAGCCATTGCGGCGTCGATCAAGGCGCAACTGCGCAACGTCGACATGGTGTTCCGTTATGGCGGCGAAGAGTTTCTGATCCTGCTGTCCAACACCGGTCGCGAAGCGGCGGCAATGGTTGGCGAGCGTTTGCGCCAGGCGACGCAGTCGGAGGAATACTTTGCCGATGGTCAGTTGATCGAGATCACCGTGAGCCTGGGATGCTCGACGTTACTGCCGGGCGAATCGGCGGAAAGCTTGCTGCGCCGGGCCGACAGTGCGTTGTATGTCGCAAAGCGCGAGGGGCGGAACCGGCTGGCGATGGCCGGCTAAAAATCATTGTGGGAGCGGGCCTGCTCGCGAAGAGGGAGCGTCAGACAACGAGTCGTTGAATGACCCACCGCTTTCGCGAGCAGGCTCGCTCCCACAGTTTCAATCAGCTTTCGGTTACGGTCCTGCGCTCGCGGTTGACCAGCAACCGCTCCGAGGTCTCGAGCTGCATGCACCGTTCCAGGAACAGGTACATGTAGTCGTAGCTCTTGCAGATCGCCTGACGCAGTTCCGCCTGCAAGGCCTTGCTCGGGTTCATGCCGGCCAGGGTGCAGATGATTTCCAGCGCTTCCCATGGGTGGGCATCGTCGTACTGGGCGTGCATCTTCAACCACTTCATCGCGCGCTTGCGGTCCTCTTCCGGGAACGCCGCCGCGTAGACCCCGGTCGAGCAGACCACCGCTGACCACTCCCCGGTCGCGCCTTCGATCGCATAGTTGGTCGCGGCAATCGCCACGATCAGCGAATCCGCCGAGCTGGTGTGCCAGCACCAGTGACTCAGCGCGTGCAGCTCCGGCGGCACTTGCTGGGCCTGGAGATCTTCGAGGCTGACGCCATGGGCGCGACTCCAGTGCATCCAGTAGTCAGCGTGATTGAGTTCGACGCGGATATTGCGCATCAGCCAGCGCCGCGCCATGTCCTCGCCGGGATGGCGGGCGAAGCGGGTCTTGGTGAGGTTCTGCGCCATGTACAAGGCAAACTGCTCGACCACCGGCCAGCCGCCGATAAGGTACTGGCGCATGGTTTTCGCGCTGAGTCTGTTGTCGCGCATGCGCTGATAAAGTTCATGTTCGACAACCCGGCGCTTGCTCTCGCTGCAATCCTTGATGAGCTGTTGGGCCCAGGCAGGATAACTTGCAGCTTCCATGAGGGGTCCGGTTCGGTTGAATGTGTCGATCACTGTTCGGCTCCTTTTGAGTTGTGATGGCAAGGATCGGCGAGAGACTTCAACGGAACGTGCCAGGCGCTTTGAACAACAACGGCTGCGGTCTGGCAGGGCGACTTTGCAAACTGTCACAGGTAAACAACTGTGGCCGCTCGATAACATACCCCTGAGCGTAATCCACACCTATTTCAAGCAACGCCTGTTCGATCTGGTTAGTTTCAACAAACTCGGCAATTGTCTGCTTACCCATAACATGGCCGATGTGATTGATCACTTCGACCATTGCCCGATTAATCGGGTCGTCCAGCATGTCCTTTACGAAACTCCCGTCGATCTTCAGGAAGTCTACAGGCAAATGTTTCAAGTAAGCGAATGAAGACATTCCGGCACAAAAGTCGTCCAGCGAAAAGTGACAACCTAAGCCTTTGAGTTCATTGATAAAACGAATTGCACTGCCAAGATTTGCAATTGCACTGGTTTCAGTAATTTCAAAACAAATCATTTCAGGCGGTATAGCGTAGTTAGCAAACTGTTCCCGCAGGAAGTGCAAAAAGGCGTCATCTCCGATAGTAATGCCTGACAGATTAATCGCACACATCGCTAAAGGAAGTTCATGTTCCTGTTCAATGCACTGAGCAATAACCTTGAAAACATTTTGAACTACCCAGCGATCTAACTGGGTCATCAAACCATATCGCTCCGCCGCCGGGATAAAGCTGTCAGGCAGAATCATCCGCCCCGATTCATCATGTAAACGCAGCAGAATCTCGATGTGTCCGGCCTGACCTGCATGCGGTTTGAGTGGCGCGATCTGCTGGGCGTAAAGGCAGAAGCGGTTCTCTTCCAGCGCCATGTGCAGTCGCTGCACCCAGGCCATTTCACCGAAACGCATGGAAAGCTCTGAGTCGTCGGCGTGATAGACCTGCACGCGGTTGCGGCCCTTTTCCTTGGCCATGTAGCAAGCCATGTCCGCCGCCCGCAGCGAGGCTTCGAGGGTGGTCGGATTCTGCGCCACATGCACTAGGCCGATACTGACTGTGGTCAGGAACGGTCGGCCTTTCCAGACAAAGTGCAGGTTCTGCACGGTCTGGCGCAGGCTCTCGGCGATCTTCTCCGCCACCTCCGGCGGGCAGTTCTCCAGCAGAATGCCGAACTCGTCGCCGCCCAGCCGGGCCAGCGTGTCGCCCTCGCGCAAGTCTGATTGCAACAGCGTGCAGATGTGCCGCAGCAATTCATCGCCCGCCGCGTGCCCGCAGGTGTCGTTGACCAGTTTGAACTGGTCGAGATCGAGGAACATCAGCGCATGCCGCCCTGGCTGGCGTGTCAGGTTATGCAAGGCCTGTTCGAGTCGATATTCGAATTCGCGGCGATTGGCCAGACCGGTCAGCGCATCATGGGTCGCTTGCCAGGACAGATTGGCAATGTACTGCCGCTCCTGGGTCATGTCGTGCAGCACCAGCACCGTGCCGCTGACATTCCCGGCATTGCGGATCGGCGCGCCGACCAGGGTCACCGACAACGTGCTGCCGTCCAGACGCTGGATCAATTTGGAATGTTCGCTACCGCCGCTGAGCTGGCCGCTGAGAATGTGCTCGATCAAGGTCAGCCCTTCGGTCTGGGCGTTCTCGTCGAGCAGGTTGAACAGCGCCGACAACGGCAGGCCCGCCGCCTGTTCGGCCTTCCAGTGAGTCATGACCTCGGCGGCCGGGTTCATGTAATCAATCGCGCCGTTGACGTCGGTGGTGATCACGCCATCGCCAATCGACTGTAGCGTAATGTGCGCGCGATCCTTCTCCAGCTGCAGTGCCTGGGCAAATTCATGGCGTTGCTTGAGCAACTTGTGCGTGCGCCAGAGCGCCAGCACGATCAGACCCAGCGCGGTGGCCAGGTTGGTGAACAGCAGCAGGCGCATGATCACCCGCGAGCCTTCGCCCAAGGCATCGCTGAAGGCTCTGGCGGCTGGAGTCACTGCATCGTTGATCGCGAAGATCTGTACTTTCCAGCGTTGCACATCGCCGGGGCTGGCCTGGTTCTGCGCAATGCCTTGATGCATCTCCTGCGCAACTTCGTGCAATCGGTCGAGATACGCATCGCCGATTGTCCAGCGATCTATCGCAGTTTCCAGATAACTGAAATGGCGAAAATTGAGGTACAGCCAGATCAGGCTGGAGACGTCGTCCGGGTGATTGCCGCCCTTGAGGATGCCTTCGCGCGCGGCTTGCAGATCCGGCGGCTGGCGATCCAGCGCCAGACGCAATTGGTGCCCGCCCTGCGGCACGGCGATCGCCGACAGGTATTTGCGGTAGATCGCCTCGTCACGGCTGTCGGCGTAGAGGTTCAGGTAATAGATGGCATCTTTCTGGCCCTTGGACCACAGGCTTTCGCCAGCCACGTAGCCACGCACGGCCGATAGCACATAAAGGCTCACGCCCCCCAGTAATGCCTGGAACACCACGACAGCAATAAAGGGCCAGACGATACCCAACAACCGTGGTGTTCCCAGAGTCTGCTTTTGCTTCATGAGATTCCTTGCATGAGCACTGCCTGCTCGCCTTCCGGGCGAATTCGCTATGACGAGACTAGGTGGGGTTCTCGTTCAAGGCAAGGCGCGGCTGTACGCCGCGCGCAGAACGTCTGACAGGTCGGCAAGGGTTTCGATCAATGCTGTTGCAAGTTGCCGTAGAGCTTGGCGTACAGACCGCCGTCGGCGATCAGTTGGCGGTGGTCGCCGTCCTCGGCGATCTGCCCGCCGTCGAATACCAGCACCCGGTCGGCCTGTTTCACCGCCGACAGGCGATGGGCAATGATCAGCGTAGTACGGCCATTGAGAAATTTCGCCATCGCCTGATGCAGGTTGTACTCGGTGGCGGCGTCGAGGGCCGAGGTGGCTTCGTCGAGAATCACTACTTTAGGCTCGGCGAGAATCATCCGCGCAATCGCCAGACGCTGGCGCTGGCCGCCGGACAAACGCACGCCGGAGCGACCAACGATGCTGTCGAGGCCGTTGGGCAGCGCGCGAATGGTCGCGGCCATTTGCGCGATTTCCAGAGCCTGCCAGCAGGCTTCGTCGCTGCGCATGCGGCCCATGGTCAGGTTGGCGCGCACGCTGTCGTTGAACAGCGCCGGATGCTGCAGCACCACTGCGACGTTCTCGCGCACGGTCTCCAGACCGATTTCCTGCTGAGTCGACCCACCGAAGCGAATGGTCCCGGCCGCTGGCGTGTACAGGCCCAGCAGCAATTGCACCAAGGTACTTTTACCGCCGCCGCTGGCGCCGACGATCGCGACTTTTTCACCGGGCAGGATCGACAGGTTCATCTGATCCAGCACCAGCTCGTCGCCATAACCGAAGCTCAGGCCTTGTACCTCGATGCCGACAGTGTCGCGGCCCTTGAACGGATCGACGCCGCCGGGGTACTGCGGCTCATCGGCGCGCGCCAGCAGTTCATTGATCCGCGTCAGCGCGCCGCCCGCTGCGTAATAAGCGTATTGCAGATTGAGCAGCTGTTCGACCGGGCCGATCATGAACCAGAGGTAACTGAACACCGCGAGCATCTGCCCGATCGACAGGTCGGAAAACAGCACGGTGAGCATCGCCGCCGCGCGAAAGATGTCGATGCCGAACTGGAACAGCAAACCACTGGCGCGGTTCGAGGCGTCGGTTTTCCACTGCGAGTTGACTGCGTAGTTGCGCACTTCCTGCGCGCGCAAACCGAGGCGCCCGAGGAAATAGCCCTGGCGGTTGCCGGCGCGCACTTCCTGAATCGCATCGAGGGTTTCGCTCAGCGCCTGAGTGAAGCGCGAGGTGCTGTCGTTTTCCAGTTTCTTCAGATGCTTGACGCGCTTGCCCAACTGCACCGTGGCGTAGATCACCAGCGGGTTGAACAGCAGAATCAGCAGTGCCAGCTTCCAGTGCATCCACATCAGGATGCTGGCGGTGCCGACCAGCGTCAGCATGGCGACGAGGAAGCGGCTGAGGGTTTCGCCGACGAATTTGTCGAGGGTGTCCAGATCGGTGACCAGGTGGGTGGTCACCGTGCCGCTGCCGAGGCTTTCGTACTCGCCGAGGGAAATGCGCTTGAGCCGCTCGATCAGGCGCACGCGAATGCGGTAGACGATGTCCTTGGCCAGCCGCGCGAACAGCCGCGACTGCAACACGCCAAAACACAGGGCGCTGCAACGCAAGGTCAGGGTCACCACCAGCATCAGGCCGATATAACCCGCTGCCTGCTGCCACATGCCCGGCAGGAAATGGTTCATGACTTTCAGCGCAGCATCGCCGTGGCCGAGCAGCACTTCGTCGACCAGCAATGGCAGCAGCAATGGAATCGGCACGCTGCACAGCGTCGCCAGCACGGCCACGCCGTTGGCGATCCACAGGGATTTCTTGTGATGCAGTGCCAGACGCCGGACTTCAGCCCAGCTCAGCCGGTCGACACGCTCTACGGCTGGCGTGTCATCGGCGCGGTCAGACACAGGCCGCACGCTCCAGCCAGCGGCCGAGCAATGGCGACAGCTCGCTGAGCGGTTGATAGCCATTGGTCAGCAGCGCCAGTTGCCCGTTGCGCTCGGCCAGCAGAGTCGGAAAACCGGCGATGCCCAGATCCTGTACCCAGGTGAAATCAGCCTGGGTCGCCTTGTGCTGATCGGCATGATCGAACAACGCCGCGAATTCGATACGCGGCACCCCGGCCTGTTCCGCCAGCTCGACCAGCACGCTGGCCTGGGTGACATCGCGACCCTCGGCGTAAAACGCCTGCTGGATCAGCCCGACCAGTGTCCACGCGCAATCCGGCGCCAGACTGCGCGCGGTGACAATGGCGCGACAGGCAGGCTCGGTGTCGTAGACAAAACCGTCGGGCAGCGCGCCGTCGAACTTGAACGGCTGGCCGGTGGCCTCGGTGACCGCTTGCCAGTGCTCGAGAATATAGCGCCGCGTGGTCGGCTCCAGCGCCGAACCGCTGCCGGTACGCAAGCCGCCCACTACCAGATGCAGCTCGACCCCGGCTGCCTGCGCCTGCTCGACCAGTGCCTTGGCCACCGGAGCAAACCCCCAGCACCATGAACACATCGGATCCATCACATAGAGCAGGCGCGCAGACATGGTTAAGCCTCGGTGGATGCTTGCTTATAGTTGTAGCCGATCGGGTGCGGCTGGTTGCGCGCCTTGGCCAGTTCGATCTGCTTTTGCCGATCGATGGCGCTGCGCCGGGTTTTCTCGCTGAGCTTGTCCCAGCAATGCGGGCAACTGATACCCGCGACGTAATGCTCGGAGGCGCGATCTTCAACACTGACCGGTGTGCGGCAGGCATGACATTGATCGTAGTCGCCTTCCGTCAGGTCGTGGCGCACGGTGACGCGGTTGTCGAAGACGAAGCAGTCGCCGCGCCACTTGGTTTCTTCCTGCGGCACCTCTTCGAGGTACTTCAGGATGCCGCCCTTGAGGTGATAAACCTCTTCGAAACCCTCGCCGAGCATGTAGCTCGAGGCTTTCTCGCAGCGAATGCCGCCGGTGCAGAACATTGCGACCTTCTTGTGCACGGCCGGGTCGAAGTGTTCTTTGATGTAGTCGGGAAACTCGCGAAAACTGGTGGTTTTCGGATCGATGGCGCCTTCGAAGGTGCCGATCGACACTTCGTAATCGTTGCGCGTGTCGATCAGCAGCACTTGCGGGTCGCTGATCAGCGCGTTCCAGTCCTGCGGCTCGACGTAGGTACCGACCTTCTTGTTCGGGTCAACGCCTTCGACGCCGAGGGTGACGATCTCTTTCTTCAGCTTGACCTTGGTGCGATAGAACGGCTGCTCGTCGCAGTACGATTCCTTGTGGTCGATGTCGACCATGCGTGGATCGTTCTTGAGCCAGGCGAGCAGGCCGTCAATGCCTTCGCGGCTGCCGGAAACCGTGCCGTTGATGCCTTCTTCGGCGATCAGCAGAGTGCCTTTGATGCCGTTGTCGACCATTGCTTGCAGCAGTGGCTCGCGCAGGTCAACGTAATCTTCGAGGGTGACGAACTTGTACAGTGCCGCCACGACAATCGATTGTGTCATGGGTATTTCTCCAGGTGGCTACCCTCGCAAAGGGTGAACCGGATTCAAAAAAAACGCGCCGGCTAAGCGGCGCGTCGGGATTCTAGCAAAAAAGCAGCTGCAAGCTCCAAGCTTCAAGCGGTACGTCGCTGCTTTTGATTCTGCTTGAAGCTTGCAGCTCGAAGCTTACCGCTGATCCCCTCCTGCACAGGTCGGCGACGCCGGGGCGCCATCGATCTCTGCCCATTCCTGCGGGGTATAGGTGTGCAGCGCCAACGCATGGAACTCGCCCATCAGCTCGCCGAGCGTGCCGTAGACTTTCTGGTGGCGCTTGACCCGGTTCAGGCCTTCGAACTGCGCGCTGACCACCACCGCTTTGTAGTGGGTCTGTGACCCGCGACTGTGCATGTGGCTTTCGTCCAACACTTGCAGGTGCTCAGGCTGTAACAGGGCCAGCGTCGATTCGATGCGTTGTTGCATGGTCATCACGAACTCCGCTTACTTCTTCTTGGCCGGCGCAGCAGCGCCTTTCGGGTCCAGCTCTTTGGTCATGTCGTCGAGCAGCTTGTTGACCACAGGCACCGCGCTTTCCAGTTTGCCCTGGGTCATCTGCGCCGATTGCTGGGTCAGCTGCGGCATTTTTTCCAGGACTTTCTTGCCCAGTGGCGACTGGTAGAAAGCAACCAGGTCCTTGAGCTCGGATTCGCTGAAGTTGCTGGTGTAGAGCTTGACCATGTCCGGCTTGAGCTTGTTCCAGCCGATGGCCTGGTCCAGCGCGGCGTTGGCCTTGGCTTGGTAGGTTTCAAGCACGGCTTTCTTCGATTCAGGGGCTTTGGTCTGTTCAAAGCGCTGGGCGAACATTTGCTGCACTTGCATGTACACCGGGGTGCCCAGCTTGTCAGCGTGAGCCAGCGTCAGGAAAGCTTCGGCACTGGCGTTGTGGCTGGCGGTATCGGCAAGCACCTGGCCGCTGGCGCAAACCAGTGCAACCGCGGTACAGATGGCGCGAAGACGAGTCATCGAGTTTCCTTTAAGCAAAGCGAGGTCGAACCCCAAGGGCGACCATTCTGCGCCTAACAATCGCTGTGGCTCAACCCCCGGCCCTTGCCGCGCTTGATTGGCGGGGTTTTGCGGTCAACAATCGAGTCGATGGAACCACCCGGGCCGACGCCGGCCTAAATTGCGCCAACAGACCAACAGGAGTGTGCACGATGAGCCGTATCGAAACCGACAGCCTGGGCCAGATCGAGGTCCCGGACGACGCTTACTGGGGTGCTCAGACGCAACGCTCGCTGATCAACTTCGCCATCGGTCAGGAACGCATGCCGCTACCGGTGCTGCACGCCCTCGCCCTGATCAAGAAAGCCGCCGCGCGGGTCAACGACCGCAACGGCGACTTGCCCGCCGACATCGCCCGCCTGATCGAACAGGCCGCCGATGAAGTCCTCGCCGGCGAGCATGACGAGCAGTTTCCGCTGGTGGTCTGGCAGACCGGCAGCGGCACCCAGAGCAACATGAACGTCAACGAGGTGATCGCCGGTCGCGCCAACGAACTGGCCGGCAACCCGCGCGGCGGCAAGTCGCCGGTGCACCCCAACGATCACGTCAACCGCTCGCAAAGTTCCAACGACTGCTTCCCTACCGCCATGAGCATCGCCACCGCCAAAGCGGTGCAGGAACAACTGCTGCCGGCGATTGCCGAGCTGTCCGGCGGCCTTGCCGAACTGGCGGCGCGGCACATGAAACTGGTGAAGACCGGGCGCACGCACATGATGGACGCGACGCCGATCACCTTCGGTCAGGAACTGTCCGGCTTCATCGCGCAACTGGATTACGCCGAGCGCGCGATTCGTGCCGCGCTGCCGGCAGTCTGCGAACTGGCTCAGGGCGGCACTGCGGTCGGCACCGGGCTGAATTCACCGCACGGCTTTGGTGAGGCGATTGCCGCCGAACTCGCAGCACTGTCCGGTCTGCCGTTCGTCACCGCGCCGAACAAGTTCGCTGCACTGGCCGGCCATGAACCGCTGGTGACCCTGTCCGGCGCGCTGAAAACCCTCGCCGTGGCCTTGATGAAGATCGCCAACGACCTGCGTCTGCTGGGCTCAGGTCCTCGCGCAGGTTTCGCTGAAGTGAAGCTGCCGGCCAACGAACCGGGCAGTTCGATCATGCCCGGCAAGGTCAACCCGACCCAGTGCGAAGCGCTGTCGATGCTCGCCTGCCAGGTGCTCGGCAACGACGTGGCAATCGGTTTCGCTGCCAGTCAGGGGCACTTGCAGTTGAACGTGTTCAAACCGGTGATCATCCACAACCTGCTGCAATCGATCCGTCTGCTTGGTGATGGCTGCAGCAACTTCCAGCAGCACTGCATCGCCGGGCTCGAACCGGATGCGGAGGTCATGGCCAAGCATCTGGAACGTGGGCTGATGCTGGTGACCGCGCTGAACCCGCACATCGGTTATGACAAGTCGGCGGAGATCGCCAAGAAGGCTTACAGCGAAGGGCTGACTTTGCGTGAGGCGGCGTTGCAGCTGGGTTATCTGACTGATGAAGAGTTCGATGCCTGGGTGCGCCCGGAGAACATGATCGAGGCTGGCGCCAAGGGCTAAAGCAAAAGATCGCAGCCTTCGGCAGCTCCTACAGGGAAACGCATTCCAATTGTAGGAGCTGCCGCAGGCTGCGATCTTTTGATCTTCAGGCCATACGCATCCGCCGCGCCCTGAGCCCGGCAACCAACGATGGCCCCAACGCGACCAGTGCCGAACCCACCACCACCAGTACCGCCCCGCCATAGCCCAGCGCATTGATCTGTTCGGCATGCACATAGTCCGGCCAGATCCGCGCCGCAATCGCCACTGCCGCAAACGTCACCAACGGCGTGATCGCCAGTGTCGCGCTGACCCGCGACGCTTCCCAATGCGCCAGTGCTTCGGCGAATGCGCCGTAGGCGATCAAGGTGTTCATGCAGCACGCCAACAGCAGCCAGCCCTGCAACGGGCTCAGATTCAGCGCTTCCAGCGGATGCACCCACGGCGTCAGCAACAGCGCGCAGAACAGGTAGATCACCATCATCACTTGCAGCGAATTCCACACCGTCAGCAATTGCTTCTGGCCCAGCGCATAGAAGGTCCAGACCGTCGACGCCAGCAGCACCAACAACACACCGGCGGTGTAATCGGACAGCGAAGTCAGCAGCTCGGCCAGGCGCTGATTGAAGAACAGGCCGAAGCCGATCAGCAGTACCAGCAAGCCGAGGCCCTGGCCGATGCTGAAGCGCTCCTTGAACACGAACAGACTGGCGATCAGCAGCATGATCGGGCCCATTTGCACCACCAGTTGCGCGGTGCCAGGGCTGAGCAGGTTGAGGCCCATCAGGTACAACACGTAATTGCCGACCAGCCCCAACACCGCCATCAGCACCAGCCAGCCGCCCTTGGGCCCGAGCACCTTGCGACTCGGCAGGCGTTTGACCGACGCCAGATAAATGAACAGGCAGCCGCCGGACACCGATAGGCGAAACCAGGTCACCGTGACCGGGTCCATCACCTGCAATACCTGTTTGAGCTTGATCGGCAGGATGCCCCACAGAAACGCGGTCAGCAGCGCCAGGAACAGTCCGTACACCCAGCGCCCCGATGAAATGTGCATACGAACCCCGAAAGCCTGCTGACAAGAGCCTGCATTCTAGGCGCCCTGTCCCGTGCAACACAGGGACAGTTGCCGGCAGGCCGCGAATGAAACTGTGCAGGTCGCAGCAGTAAACCGGCGCGCCGCCGTTGATCGGCCGGGCAGGCGCGCCAAGTGCTTCAGGCATAAGCTGATTGCAGACTTTTCAACGCATAGCAGGGAGACCTACATGTACGCCATGCGCGCCGAGGACAGCGCCCCCGCCACCCGTTTTCGCAGCGACCGCGTGTGTCGGGTCAATGGCGAGCTGTATTTCAGCACCCGGGAAAATACCCTCGAAGGGCCGTATGACAGTCAGGTGATCGAGCGGGAGATTCAGGCTTATATAGCGCGGATGCAGCGGCGGGATTCCAGCCGCTGAACCGTGGCGCTGCCTTCGCGAGCAGGCTCGCTCCCACAGGGGAATGCGATCACCTGTGGTAGCGAGCCTGCTCGCGAAGGGGCCTGAACAGGCAACCAATCCTTTAGCGCACCGCCTCAAACAACCCACTCGCCCCCATCCCGCCACCCACGCACATGGTGACGATGCCGTAACGCAAATTGCGCCGCTGCAATTCCCGGATCAGATGCCCGACCTGACGCGAGCCGGTCATGCCGAACGGGTGGCCGATGGAGATCGAGCCGCCGTTGACGTTGTACTTGTCGTTGTCGATCTCCAGCCGATCTCGGCTGTACAGGCACTGCGAAGCGAATGCCTCGTTCAATTCCCACAGATCGATATCCGCCACTTGCAGGCCCTTGGCCTTGAGCAGTTTCGGCACCGAGAACACCGGGCCGATGCCCATTTCGTCCGGCTCGCAACCGGCGACGGTGAAGCCACGGAAAAACGCTTTCGGTTTGAGCCCCAGCTCCAGCGCTTTGTCCAGGCTCATCACCAGTGTCATCGAGGCACCATCGGACAGCTGCGAGGAATTGCCCGCCGTCACCGAACCGTCGTCGGCGAACACCGGTTTCAGTCCGGCAAGGCTTTCGTAGGTGGTGTCCGGGCGGTTGCAGTCGTCGCGCTCGACGACGCCGTCGACAATCTGCACTTCCCCGCTGTTCTTGTCCTCGACGCGGTATTTCACCGCCATCGGCACGATTTCATCATCGAACAAACCCGCAGCCTGGGCCTGGGCCGTACGCAGCTGGCTTTGCAGCGCGTAGCGATCCTGGGCCTCGCGGCTGACGCCGTAACGGCGTGCCACCACTTCGGCGGTCTGGCCCATGGTGTAGTAGATGCCGGGGGTCTGTTGCTTGAGCAGCGGATTGATCAGGTGATCAGTGTTGACGCTTTTCAGGGTCAGGCTGATCGACTCGACGCCGCCGGCAACGATGATGTCGCTGCAACCGGAGGCGATCTGGTTGGCGGCAATCGCGATCGCCTGCAAACCCGACGAGCAGAAACGGTTGAGGGTCATGCCGGCAGTGCCAGTGCCCAGGCGCGAGAGCACCGCGACGTTGCGGCCGATGTTGTAGCCCTGCGCGCCCTCGTTGGAGCCGGCGCCGACGATGCAGTCCTCGACGCTGGCCGGGTCGATATCGTTGCGGGTCAGCAGCGCGTTGACGCAGTGGGCCGCCATGTCATCGGGGCGGGTCTGGTTGAACTTGCCGCGAAAGGATTTGGCCAGGCCGGTCCGCACGCTGTCGACGATCACCACTTCACGCATGGCATACCTCATTGTTGTTGTCGGTTGAAAGTGGACCTGAGCATAAGTCCACCTTCTTGCCGACCGCGAGGATCATTCACCCGGCGTATGCGCGGCCATCGCTTCAGTCCTTGTGCTTCCTGGCCTTCTTGTCGGATTTCTCGAACGCTTCTTCCAGCGCGCGGTTGATGGTGCGCAACACTTTCACCCGTGCCCAGCGTTTGTCGTTGGCCTCGACCAGCGTCCACGGCGCGATCTCGGTGCTGGTGCGATCAACCATGTCGCCGACCGCCATACGATAGTCGTCCCACTTTTCCCGGTTGCGCCAGTCGTCCTCGGTGATCTTGAAACGCTTGAAGGAAATCTCTTCGCGCTCCTGAAAGCGCTCCATCTGCGTGTCCTTGTCGATGGCCAGCCAGAACTTGACGACGATGACCCCGGCGTCGGCCAGTTGCTCTTCGAAGTCATTGATCTCGCCGTAGGCGCGCAGCCAGTCGGCCGGGGGGCAAAAGCCCTCGATCCGCTCGACCAGCACCCGCCCATACCACGAGCGGTCGAACACGGTGAATTTGCCTCGCGCCGGAATGTGCCGCCAGAACCGCCACAGGTACGGTTGCGCGCGTTCCTCTTCGGTCGGCGCGGCGATCGGCACGATGCTGTACTGACGCGGGTCGAGCGCCGCTGCCACGCGGCGAATCGCCCCGCCCTTGCCCGCCGCGTCGTTACCTTCGAATACCGCCACCAGCGCATGGCGGCGCATGCGCTTGTCGCGCATCAGCCCGGACAGCCGCGCCTGCTCGGTGATCAATTGCTCTTCGTAATCTTTCTTGTCCAGACGCTGTGTCAGGTCGAGGCTGTCGAGCAGGTTCAACTGATCGACCGGCGTACCCAGCGGCGCGGCACTGATTTCGTGGGGATTGACGTCGGCCCGCTTGAGCGCACTTTGCAGGCCTTCGAGGAGAATCTTGCCCACCGCCAGGCTGCGGTAATTGGCATCGGCACCTTCGATGACATGCCACGGCGCGTAATCGCGGCTGGTGCGGCGCAACACCCGCTCGCCGTATTTGACGAATTTGTCGTAAGTCTGTGATTGCTGCCAGTCCAGCGGACTGATGCGCCAACTGTGCAGCGGGTCGTCGGCCAGCGATTTGAGCCGCGCTTTCATCTGCTTCTTGGACAGGTGAAACCAGAATTTGAAAATCAACGCGCCTTCATCGCAGAGCATTTTTTCCAGACGCTCGGCGCCGGCGATGGCCTGGTCCAGGCGCGGATCCTTGAACAAACCATGGACCCGGCCCTGGAGCATCTGGCTGTACCAGTTGCCGAAGAAAACCCCCATTCGCCCTTTGGCCGGCAGCATGCGCCAGTAGCGCCACGCCGGTGGCCGCGCCAGTTCTTCATCGGTTTGCTGGTCGAAAGTGCGCACTTCGATCAGGCGCGGGTCCATCCACTCGTTGAGCAGCTTGACCGTCTCGCCCTTGCCCGCCCCTTCGATGCCGTTGATCAGGATGATCACCGGAAAGCGCTTCTGCTGCTGCAGCTCGAACTGGGCTTCAAGCAAGGCTTCACGCAGCGCAGGGACCGCCGCCTCATAAGTGTCTTTGTCGATGGCGTGACCGATTTCAGCGGATTCGAACATGGGACGGCTCCTTCCAGGGTTCAGCAAGACTAGCGGATGATTGCAGCACCTGAACAGATCGCAGCCTTCGCCAGCGCCTGCATTTGCAAATGCGTTTGACTGTAGGAGCCGCCGAAGGCTGCGATCTTTTGAGATTTTTCCTGACACGACCAAATCCTGTCTTGCGCTGGATCAGGCAACCCTCGCCCGATCGGCTAGAATGGCCGCCTTGTGTTTGCCGAGCCTGCCATGAAAGCCGAAATGCCCCACGCCCAACTCGACTGGGACGACCAGGGACGCCCACGTTCGCGAGTGTTCGATGACGTGTATTTTTCCGACCAGTCGGGGCTGGAGGAGACCCGTTACGTGTTCCTCGAACAGAACCGTCTGGCCGAACGCTTCACCGCGCTGCCGGCGGATGGTCGACTGGTGATTGGCGAAACCGGCTTCGGCACCGGACTGAATTTTCTCTGCGCCTGGCAGTTGTTCGAACAACACGCAGTGGCCGGCGCACGCCTGCATTTTGTCAGCGTGGAAAAGTACCCGCTGGCGCCAGCGGATCTGCGCCGGGCTTTGGCACTGTGGCCGCAACTCAAGCCATTGGCCGATCAGTTGCTTAAACACTACGTGGCGATTCATCAAGGCTTTCAACGCATCACTCTGGCCAATGGCCGCGTGACGCTGACCTTGCTGATCGGCGATGCGCTGGAGCAACTGCCGCAACTCGATGCACAGGTCGACGCGTGGTTTCTCGACGGTTTCGCCCCGGCAAAAAATCCGGACATGTGGACTGCTGAACTGTTCGTCGAACTGGCGCGTCTGGCCGCGCCGGGCTCGACCATCAGCACCTTCACCAGCACCGGTTGGGTAAGGCGTCTGCTCAACGCCGCCGGGTTCAAGATGAAGCGCACGCCGGGCATCGGCCACAAGTGGGAAATCCTGCGTGGCGAATTTCTTGGCTGGCCCGCCGAGGTGGCGGCGCCGATACCGGCGAAACCCTGGTTCGCCCGCCCTGCTCCGGTTAACGGTGAACGCCGGGCGCTGGTGATCGGTGCCGGTCTGGCCGGCTGCGCGACAGCATCGAGCCTGGCGGCGCGCGGCTGGCAAGTGAGTCTGCTGGAGCGGCATGCGGCGGTGGCGCAAGAAGCTTCGGGCAACCCGCAAGGCGTGCTCTATCTCAAGCTGTCCGCCCATGGCACGGCGTTGTCGCAATTGATCCTCAGCGGCTTCGGTTACACCCGGCGCCTGCTGGAAACGCTACAGCGCGGCAGCGACTGGGATGACTGCGGCGTGCTGCAACTGGCGTTCAATGCCAAGGAAGCCGAGCGCCACGCGCAACTGGCGGCGGCATTTCCGGAAGATCTTTTGCAGTGGCTGGAGCAACCAGAAGCCCAGGCCCGCGCCGGTGTCGGCGTGGCCCATGGTGGTTTGTTCTACCCCGAAGGCGGCTGGGTGCATCCGCCGGCGCTGTGTCAGGCTCAGGCAATGCACGCCAACATTGAATTGCTCAGCCATCACGATGCGCTGGAGCTGCGCAAAGTCGCTGACCATTGGCAAGCCTTCGACGGCGAGCGTTTGCTCGCCAGTGCGGCGGTTGTGGTGCTGGCCGGCGCTGCCGAGATCAAACGCTTTGCCCAGAGTGCCGAATTACCGCTCAAGCGCATTCGCGGACAGATTACCCGGCTGGCTGAAACCTCAGACAGTCATGCGCTGGCCAGCGTGGTGTGCGCCGAGGGCTACGTCGCCCCGGCGCGTCTGGGCGAGCACACCCTGGGCGCCAGCTTCGACTTCAACAGCGATGATTTGACACCCACAATTGCCGAGCACGAAGGCAATCTGGCGATGCTCGAAGAAATTTCCAGCGACCTGCTGACACGCCTCAACATCAACGAGCAGCCACTTGAGAACCTTGAGGGCCGCGCCGCCTTCCGCTGCACCAGCCCCGATTACCTGCCGATCGTTGGCCCGCTCGCTGACCGCGCAGCCTTCGTCCAGACTTACGCGGCATTGAGCAAGGACGCCCGGCAAGTGCCGGACGTCGTCTGCCCGTGGCTCGACGGTCTGTACGTCAACAGCGGCCACGGTTCTCGCGGGCTGATCACCGCGCCATTGTCCGGCGAACTGCTCGCCGCGTGGCTGGACAACGAGCCGCTGCCGTTGCCGCGCAGCGTAGCCGAAGCCTGTCACCCCAACCGGTTTGCCCTGCGCCAGCTGATTCGCGGCAAGTGAGCCTCACTCGTCGGGCATCACACAGAGGCCGAGGTCCATCAGGCGTATCGACTCTTCGGTCAGGCGCTTGATCACGGCTTGTTGTGCCTGATCGCGCTCGAGCCTGATGGCATCCATCTGGCTCAGGTAATCGGCGGAGGGCAGCGTTTCGGCCTGTTCGAATACAGCATCGATACGCGGTGCGTAGAGCGCATCGATTGGCGAGAACTTTCGCACGAACGTGCGCTGCAGATAGTCTGTCCAGAACCCTTGCCGCTGCATGAATTTCAGCCATTCGGACGACAGCTCCGCCGTGGTGATCCGGTTCTTGGCGACTTCCAGATCGGCGGCAGTCACTCCACCCTGTTCGGCGAATTGCATCCGTCGCGGCTGTCCGGGTAAATCGAGCGCCTCGGCAAGGCCGGTGCGATAGGCCAGATTGACTTCCAGCGCGTCGGCTTTCGGATGTTTGCGCGCATGTTCAAGCGCAATGTCGCCGAGCTTTTCCAGACGAAACAGACGCTTTCCCAGTTCGAGAAGCGGTTTGGCCGTGACTGGCCGCCCGCCGGCGGCGTTGCTGACCCGATCAACTTCGACCGCCACTTCCAGATGACTGAAATTCATCGCCGCGCTGTCCGTACAGTTGATCGGATTGGCAGCCAGGTTGAGCAATTGATCGCAAAGCGCCGGATCACGCTGCGCCGCCTCCAATACAGCCCAGACCCGCTCACGCATGTCGGCGCTGCCTTGCGTCGCATCAGCGGTATCGCCCAGTTCCGACAACAAGTGAAACAAGGCTTCGCCGCGCTCGTCGTCCTTGAATGCGGCCCAGATTCGTTCACGCTCGACAGTCTGCGCGGACGGGCTGTCAGTCAACCACAGCGAGCGCGCCTTCTGCTCGTCCAGGCGCGCAATGTCATCCTCCAGATAGCCCATGCCGATGCCGGTGTTGGTGCGGTAGTCTTCGAGGTGAGTCGCGCTGCTGGCAGACAACGGATTGAAGCGCAGATTGAGCGCCTGACTGAACGCCCGCCGGGTCTGGAACAGCCAGTCCGGCAAGTCTTTGATCTGATTGCTGCGCAGATCCATCCACTCGGCGCAGGGCAGTTTTTCAAGGCCGACGGGAATCTCCGTAAGCCCTGTTTCACGCAGCAGCAATCGGCGCAAACCGCGCATGGCACTGACGTCCGGCGTCGCGCCCAACGGATTGCCATTGAGATTGAGGTAATGCAGCGTGGTCATGCGCTTGAGCTTGGCCAGCGTCGGCTCCGTCAGCCGCAGCTGATTGTGTGCCAGACTCAGCCGCTGCAGTTTGGGCATGTACGAGAGCATTTCCGGCAGGCGGGTTACGCTGTTGTTGTCGAGCTCCAGCGACTCGAGCTGTTTGAAGGACTTGAGAAAGTGCGCGACATCGTCGCCCTGGGCCATGTTTTTCATCGACAGCTGCTGGATGTGATCAAAGCTCACCCCCGGCGGCAGTGTTGGCAGCTTGCCGACGCGCATGCCATCAAGGTTGAGCGTGCAGAGGGATTTGCCTTGTTCGTCAGGCACCCAGTGAAACCGGCGAAAACCCTCCTCGATCAGTTCTGCGGTCATTTTTCGGCCGTGGCGCGCTTCTGCCAGGTCACCCCCCAAGGCCTTCAGGCCAAGTGCGTCCTCGCTCCACACAAACAAGGCGTCACGCAGGACTTTCAGTTCCTGCTGCAGCGCTTTGACCCGCGTTGCCCGGCTCAGCGGATCCGCGCCGAGGCCATCGATCAGTTGGCTGGCCTGGGTTTCGCTCAGGCGCGGGTAAAGCCTGCGGACTTTGCGCAGTAACCCGCGCGGATGTCGGGTTGCGGGCGCCTGATCGCCTTGCACACACGCAGGCTCTGCAATCTTTACGGCACCTGGATTACGCAATGTGTCGGCCGAGGCCTGGCGCTCTTCCAGTGCTGCATCGAGCAATTTGCTGCGCAATTGCCGGGCGTTCTTGGCAAACCCCGGTACCGTTCGTTGCCCCTGCGGCAATGCCTTGAAAATCGCCGTGAACAACGCTTCAGGCGCCTTGCCCACCTTGCCCAAGGACTTTCCCGCGCCGCTGAACGCTTCATAACCTGAGGCGGACTTCACCAGCGTGCCGGTGTTTTCAGCGCTGGCCGCCGTGTCGCCGACTTCTTCCAGAACCGCTCCCTCCAAGGTGTTTTCGCGCAACTGCAAACGCAATTGCGCGTCCCAACCGCTCAGGCGCGGCAGCAGACGGATCGCCAGCGCATCAGTGTCGGCGTTGGCCAGACGCGGCCAGTGAAACCCCGTCAGCGCGCGATCGAGGCGCACTTCGTCGATGCCGGCCGTAGCGCGCTGCGCAAGCCGCAACGGCACTCGTCCTGTCGAGCGCAGGTGCTGGCGCTCGACGCTCGTGGCGCGGTCGATCAAGCGTTGCCCATGGCGCGCAGGAATGTCAGCAAATACCTGGCGTAATTTCACCAGCTCATCCGCCTCGCTCTGGTCGTAACGCTGGTACATGCGCTCGAAGGCGGCGCGATGATCCGCAGTGAGCGCCGCGGCCAGCTTTTTGGCCAGCGCCGAGGTTTCGGTAGACGTGGCCACTTTGCCGCCGAGCAGCGCATTGACTTCGTGCGCGTGCAGGCCATCGACAACGGCTTGCAGCAATTGCCCCCGGGACAATTGTTCGCGCGTCACCTCCACGCCGAGGGTGTCGTCGAGCAAGCGAGTCGCAGGATAGGTTGCTTCGATGGCTTTTCCGGCGGTGGTTACAGCGATATAACGGTCTGTCGGCCAGCCCGGCAGCGTCGGCAAGGCGTGCAATTGCTCCTCGACAGGCTGACCGGAATGGTACTCGCCGCTGTGCAATTCGATTGTCAGCTCGCGCAATTGCCGGACCAGGCGCACGCGCTCCACGGTGTCGCGCAAGCGCACCGGCAGCTTCAGGTTGTCATTGAAGGTTTGTAACAGCGTCTCGTGCGAGGTGTCGCTGAGCCGGCGCATCATGTCCAGATCATCATCGACGAACTCGCTGAGTTGCGGATCGGTGCGCTTGAGCGTGTAGGGCGAGCTGCTCCATTCTTCCGGCGCCTCGTTGGGAATTCGCCAGCCACCCTCGACATGCCGGATCAATTCAGGGGCATAGGCTTGCGCACGCTCTGCGTGTTCGAGGTACCAGATCTGGCTCTGCGCGTCGTACTTGCCGGCAAGCAGTCGATGATCGACACGGCCCAGGGTTTTGACCCCGATCCGGTAGAACTCCTCGGAGCCCGCATCGATGGTGAAACCGGCTGGAAGCGCGTGCTCATAATGGCTGAGCTCAGGCTTCCACAAGCGCGGTTTTGCGGCGTGATCGAGAATCGCAGCGAATTGTCCGAAAAATTCGGGATGGCTGCGCAGCAGCTTGCGGCTCAAGGCTCCGAGTGCTTTTTGCCCACCGGCGAAGACGCCCATGAGCGCAATGTTCTCGACCACACTGAGCACATGCGACAGGGCTTGCTGGTGGTCGCCGCGCTGCCAGTCTTCGACGCCCTCGAACACCTCGCCGAGCAATTGGCCCACTGCGACGCCCATCATCAATTGCCCGAGCACCGGCACGAACAGCCCTGCCACAGACGCCAGGGTCACCCCCGACTCGAGCCAGTCCAGCAAGCGTTTCTGACGCGCATCTTCGTCAACATCGGCGGTCGGCACCGCCAGCTTGCGCGCATCGATCTGGCGCTTGCCGATGTAACTCTGCAGCATGAATTCGAACAGCGACACATCGATCGACAACTGCTTGATAACGCCCACCTCTTTCTTGTCGGCGAATGCCTTGAAAAAATCGGCCCGGTCATCTTCATCCAGACTGCGAGCGAAGTATTCGCGGTAGTCCGTCGTCTGCATTTGTTGCGTAAGGTAGAGCTTGAAGGCCGCCAGATTGGGGTACTCGTACAGCGCTCGTGCGGACTCGCCAGGCATGTACACCAGGCAGCCATCCTCGGGATGTTGTTCGAGGGAACGTGCGCTGAAAACCACAACGCCCCAGACGCAGCTGTCGAATATTTCAATGCCCTGCATGACCATCGGGTCCTTGCCGTAGCGCAGGGTTTGCGGCGACGCCACGCCATCGGCCTCGATCAGATCCTTGACCATGCGCAGCCCGGATGAGGTGATGTCGCCTTTGAGCCAGGCCAGCTCGGCGTCCAGTCGTAACAGATGCTTTTTCATCGCGATGATGTCGCGGGTCATGGCACTGCTGGCCAAGACCTCCCCGCCATCGTCTACAAGGCCGAAGGTTTTCTGCAAATGCAGCTGGTATTGCTTGCCCAGATCCAGTTCGCGGCACAACGTGGCGAACGCCGCCGGCGTCAGATCCTTGATCCCACCGGGCGCACTATGGACGCGCACCAGACTGCCGGCGGGGAACGCATCCGCCTGTTCTTCATCCTCGGTGAAATTCTGCATCGCCGCCTGCAGCAGGGTTTGCGTGGCATGTTTGATCACTTCGACGCCGGACTCATCGGCAGTGACCGCCTCACAACCGCAGTCGACACCGGGCAGGCTCAGCAGATCCCGCTCGACGTCATAGACCGCCGGCCATTTGCGGTTCAGCGCAGCGGTCAGCTCGCGGATGCAGAAATGCGGCAATGACTCCAGGCGCCGAAAGTCCTTTTCGACCCGCAGTTGCAGGGTATGCAGATGTCTGACGGTTTCATCGAGCACTGCGAGCGTCGCAGGCGAGGCCGTGAGCAAATGCGGCGGCAGGTTTTTCTGCAGGGCTTCGGCAATATCGAGGTCACCGGTAGCCTCAAGCAATGTGCCGAGAATCGTGGCTTGAGTGGTTGCGACGTTGTTTTCTTTGGAAGGCATGGCAATAGTCCTTTATTGCGGTAAGCCTGTGACCTTAGCGATGCCGCAGGCGAATTGATAATTCAAAAAGCTTGGAGAAAACCCGGCAACCGAACAGGATTTGCGACCGATAAAACAGCCCGCTACCACCCGGTCGTTCAGAGTCGTTTGTCCACGCTGCTTGCTCCTGGCTAACCGCCGCACCTCGGCGCAAACGGCTCGCTTATAACTTATCGATCTAAAACTCCGCCTACCGAGACAGGTCAGTTTCTGAGTACCCGCACTTTTCGCGCGGTACGGCTTGACCTTCCCCAACGGAAAAACCGGTAAGGACTTTATGTGCGGATTAGCTGGCGAGTTACGTTTTGATCAACAACCTGCAGACCTTGCAGCGATCGAGAGAATCACCCATCACCTGGCCCCTCGCGGCCCCGACGCGTGGGGCTTCCATGCCCAAGGGCCGATTGCCCTGGGCCATCGACGCCTGAAAATCATGGACCTGTCGGACGGCTCGGCGCAGCCGATGATCGACAGCCAACTGGGCCTGTCCCTGGCGTTCAACGGTGCGATCTATAACTTCCCGGAATTGCGCGCAGAGCTCGAGGCACTGGGTTATGCCTTTTATTCCGGTGGCGACACCGAAGTGCTGCTCAAGGGTTATCACGCCTGGGGCGAGGCGCTGCTGCCGAAGCTCAATGGCATGTTTGCTTTCGCCATCTGGGAGCGCGACACCAAGCGCCTGTTCATTGCCCGTGACCGTCTCGGCGTGAAGCCGCTGTATCTGTCGCGCACTGGCCAACGCCTGCGCTTTGCCTCGGCACTGCCGGCCTTGCTCAAGGGTGGCGACATCAACCCGATTCTTGATCCGGTGGCGCTCAACCATTACCTGAATTTCCATGCGGTGGTGCCTGCGCCGCGCACCTTGCTGGCCGGTATCGAAAAACTGCCGCCTGCCACCTGGATGCGCGTTGAGGCCGATGGCCGCACCGAGCAGAAAACCTGGTGGACCCTGCCCTACGGCCCACATGAGGACGAGAAAAACCTCAACCTTGAAGACTGGGTTGATCGCGTCCTCGACAGCACCCGCGAAGCGGTGGCGATTCGTCAGCGCGCGGAGGTGGATGTCGGTGTGTTGCTCTCAGGCGGTGTCGATTCGAGCATGCTCGTCGGCCTGTTGCGCGAAGTCGGCGTAGAGAATCTGTCGACCTTCTCCATCGGTTTCCAGGACGCCGGCGGCGAGCGCGGCGACGAGTTCCAGTATTCGGACCTGATCGCCAAGCACTACGGTACCCGCCACCATCAACTTCGGATCGACGAGAAAGAAATCATCGAGCAACTGCCCGCCGCGTTCCGTGCGATGAGCGAGCCGATGGTCAGCCATGACTGCATCGCTTTCTATCTGTTGTCCCGTGAAGTAGCCAAGCATTGCAAAGTGGTGCAGAGCGGCCAAGGCGCGGATGAGTTGTTTGCCGGTTATCACTGGTATCCGCAGGTCGACGGCGCAGCAGATCCTTATGCGGCCTATCGCGATGCGTTCTTTGACCGCAGCTATGACGACTACGCGGCGACGGTTCAGCCGAAATGGCTGGTCGACCACGATGCGGCGGGCGACTTCGTCAAACAGCACTTTGCCCAGCCTGGCGCCGATGCCGCGGTGGACAAAGCCCTGCGCATGGACAGCACGGTGATGCTGGTCGATGACCCGGTCAAACGCGTCGACAACATGACCATGGCCTGGGGGCTAGAAGCGCGTACGCCGTTTCTGGACTATCGACTGGTCGAGCTGTCTGCTCGTGTACCAGGTCAATTCAAGCTGCCCGATGGCGGCAAGCAAGTGCTGAAAGAAGCTGCGCGCCGGGTCATTCCAAGCGAAGTGATCGACCGCAAGAAAGGCTATTTCCCGGTGCCGGGCCTCAAGCACTTGCAGGGCGACACGCTCAATTGGGTGCGCGAGCTGCTGCTGGATCCGAGCCAGGATCGCGGCCTGTTCAACCCGACCATGCTCGACAAGCTTTTGACTGACCCGCAAGGCCAACTGACCCCGTTGCGCGGTTCGAAACTGTGGCAACTGGCAGCCCTGAACCTGTGGCTCAGTGAACAAGGAATCTGATTGATGAAACCCCATGCCACGTCCATCAACCAACGCCTGTTGCGTGGTCAGGCTCCCTCGTATGAACGTTTGCAGGCACGCTTGGCCGAAGACGGCAGCGAGCCTGCCAGCGCCCCGATTGCCGTGCATTGCGGCTGGGGCCGACTGCTGATCGGTCACACTTTCCCCGATCCGGCGTCGCTGGCGCAGGAGCTGCTCAACGAGCAGCCGGGCGAGCGCGATATCGCCCTGTATGTCGCCGCACCACAGCAGATTCTCGGCCTCGAGCCGACGCAGCTGTTTCTCGATCCATCCGACACCCTGCGTCTGTGGTTCAGCGATTACCGGCAGGCCACGCGGGTGTTTCGCGGCTTCCGCATTCGTCGCGCGCAGAGCGAAACCGACTGGCAAGGCATCAACCGTTTGTACCAGGCGCGCGGCATGTTGCCGATCGATCCGGAGCTGCTCACCCCACATCATCAGGGCGGCCCGGTGTATTGGCTGGCGGAAGACGAGGACAGCGGCGCGGTGATCGGCAGTGTCATGGGCCTCAATCATCAAAAAGCCTTCAACGATCCGGAACACGGCAGCAGCCTGTGGTGCCTGGCGGTCGACCCGCATTGCTCGCGCCCCGGCGTCGGCGAAGTGCTGGTGCGACATCTGGTCGAGCACTTCATGAGTCGCGGCCTGGCTTATCTGGATCTGTCGGTGCTGCACGACAACCGTCAGGCGAAAAACCTCTACGCCAAACTGGGTTTCCGCAACCTGCCGACCTTCGCCATCAAGCGCAAGAACGGCATCAACCAGCCGCTGTTCCTCGGCCCGGGGCCGGAAGCCAATTTCAACCCTTACGCGCGGATCATCGTCGAAGAAGCGCATCGACGCGGTATCGACGTGCAAGTGGATGACGCCGACGCCGGGCTGTTCACCCTCAGCCATGGCGGCCGCCGCGTGCGCTGCCGCGAGTCGCTGAGCGACCTGACCAGCGCCATCAGCATGACCTTGTGTCAGGACAAAAGCCTGACCCACAAAGTGCTCAAGGCGGCCGGCCTGAAACTGCCGGCACAGCAACTGGCGGGTAATGCCGACGACAATCTGGCCTTCCTCGATGAACATCAGCGCGTGGTGGTCAAACCGCTCGATGGTGAACAAGGCCAAGGCGTCGCTGTGGACTTGCGCACCATCGAAGAGGTGCAGCAGGCCATCGAAACCGCCAAGCAGTTCGACAGTCGCGTGTTGCTGGAGAGCTTCCACGAAGGTCTCGATCTACGCATTGTGGTGATCGGTTTTGAAGTGGTGGCAGCCGCTATTCGCAAGCCCGCCGAAGTGGTCGGTGATGGTCAGCATTCGATCGGTGCGCTGATTGAGGCGCAGAGCCGTCGTCGGCAAGCGGCCACCAGCGGCGAGAGCAAGATCCCGCTGGACCACGAAACCCAACGCACGCTGCACGCGGCCGGGTACGACTACAGCAGCATCCTGCCGGCCGGCGAGCATCTGTTCGTGCGGCGCACGGCCAATCTGCACACCGGCGGGACGCTGGAAGACGTGACCGACATTCTTCATCCGACCCTAGTCGACGCGGCAGTGCGCGCGGCGCGGGCGCTGGACATTCCGATGGTCGGGCTCGATCTGATGGTGCCGGCGGCGGATCAGCCCGAGTACGTGTTCATCGAAGCCAACGAACGCGCCGGCCTCGCCAACCATGAACCGCAGCCGACGGCGGAACGCTTTGTCGATCTGTTGTTTCCGCATAGTCAGCCGGCTGTTTCGTGATTATGCAGCGCCTCTACTGACGCCTTCGCGAGCAGGCTCGCTCCCACAGGGTGAATGCATTCCAAATGTGGGAGCGAGCCTGCTCGCGAAGAGGCCCTGAACCGCCCCGCAAACCTTCCTCATCGAAACCATCGATGTGCTCAACCCATCAGGAGTTTCCATGACCATGACCACACAAATCCCTGAACCGGATCTGGCTTACCTGCAAAAAGTCCTGCTGGAAATGCTCGCCATTCCCAGTCCGACCGGGTTCACCGACACCATCGTGCGCTATGTCGCCGAGCGTCTCGAAGAGCTGGGTATTCCGTTCGAAATGACCCGGCGCGGCACCATTCGCGCGACGTTGAAGGGCAAAAAGAGCAGTCCTGACCGCGCCGTGTCGGCGCACCTGGACACCATCGGCGCCGCCGTGCGTGCGGTGAAAGACAACGGTCGCCTGACCCTCGCGCCGGTCGGTTGCTGGTCGAGCCGCTTTGCCGAGGGCAGCCGGGTCAGCCTGTTTACCGACACCGGGGTGATTCGCGGCAGCGTGTTGCCGCTGATGGCGTCCGGGCATGCGTTCAATACCCAGGTCGATGAGATGCCAATCAGTTGGGACCATGTCGAACTGCGGCTGGACGCCTACTGCACGACCAAAGCCGATTGCGAGTCGCTGGGCATTCATGTCGGCGACGTGGTGGCGTTCGACCCGCTGCCGGAGTTCACCGAAAGCGGCCATATCAGCGCCCGCCACCTCGACGACAAGGCCGGCGTCGCTGCGCTGCTCGCGGCACTCAAGGCGATTGTCGACAGTGGCCAGGAACTGAACATCGATTGCCATCCGCTGTTCACCATCACCGAGGAAACCGGCAGCGGTGCGGCGGCGGCATTGCCTTGGGATGTCAGCGAGTTTGTCGGCATCGACATCGCACCGGTCGCCCCCGGTCAGCACTCCAGCGAACACGCGGTGAGCGTGGCGATGCAGGATTCCGGCGGGCCGTATGACTATCATCTGTCGCGGCATTTGTTGCGTCTGGCCGATGAACACGAATTGCCGGTGCGTCGCGACATGTTCCGCTATTACTTCAGCGATGCGCACTCGGCCGTCACCGCCGGTCACGACATTCGCACCGCCCTGCTCGCCTTCGGCTGCGATGCCACCCACGGCTACGAACGCACGCACATCGACAGCCTGGCGGCGCTCAGTCGCTTACTCGGCGCGTACATTCTTAGCCCGCCGGTGTTTGCCAGCGATGCGGCGCCGGCCAATGCTTCACTGGATCGCTTCAGCCATCAGATTGAGCATGACACCCAGATGGAAAGCGAAACCCGCGTGCCGCCGGTGGACAGCCTGGTGGGGCAGCGTTCCGACAGTTGAATCTTCGGTGATCACATAACCGTCTTCGCGAGCAGGCTCGCTCCCACAGGGATCGCATTCAAATGTGGGAGCGAGCCTGCTCGCGAATGGGCCGGCACGGCCAATACAGAACTGGCAGGCAAAACCCAATCCCCGTAGCATCCCGACATTGATTTGACCGAGGTGCCCATGCTCATTCCCCACGACGCGCTTGAAGTTGACACCCTCACCCGCCTGATCGAGGATTTCGTCACCCGCGACGGTACCGACAACGGCGATGACACTCCGCTGGAAACCCGCGTCCTGCGCGTGCGTCAGGCATTGACCAAAGGCCAGGCATTGATCGTGTTCGACCCGGAAAGCGAACAGTGCCAGCTGATGCTCAAGCACGACGTACCCAAGCATTTGTTCGACTGAAGCCGTCAGCCAGCCTTCGCCGCGGCCTCCTTGCGCTTGATCCGGTCATAGACCTCGGCGCGGTGCACATGGACTTTTTTCGGCGCCTCGACGCCGAAGCGCACGCTGGAGCCACTGACTGACAGAACACGCAGGGTGATGTCGTCGCCGATTGAAATCAACTCACCGACCACACGGCTGAGTACAAGCATGGGATTCATCCTTCAGGACTGGCAAACCCTGAAGATGCGCGGCTTACAGCCGCTCCACAATGCATGACGAGCAATTCAGTCTTGCCCTACAGCCTCCCACGCCCGCAGCCGTCAGACGCTTCGCACAAAACCATCAGGCAGCGGTAAAGCGCGGCCCGAACAGAATAATGCTGGCACCGACCACGCACAGCGCCATGCCGATCCAGTCCGAGCCCAGCGGACGCACCCGCTCGACCACCGCCAGCCAGCCAATCGAAGCAACGATGTAGATTCCGCCGTACGCCGCATAGGCGCGCCCGGCATAGGCTGCTTCAACGCGCGTCAGCAACAGTGCGAACAGGGTCAGGCTGAGCAATGCGGGAATCACCCACAACGCACTCTTGCCCTGGCGCAGCCACATGTAGAAAGCAAAACAGCCGGCGATTTCAAACAGCGCCGCAAGGAAGAACCACAAGTAATTGAGCATGGAGGCGTCTCGACAGGGTGACCATGGCGGCCACCCTAACGACGCGGCGGGCAACGAACAAGATCAAGCGTTGTTTTGTTTGGCCTTGGCGCGCATTTTCTCGGCCATTGAAGTCATTTCGTTGTAGAGCAGCTGCGGATTCTTCTGCTTGAGCGCCCAGGCCATGCGCCCTTGTTCGTGGGGCAGGATCATGAACTCGCCGGCAGCGACTTGCTGATAGATGTAGTCAGCGATGTCGGCCGCGCTGATCGGCGAACTTTCCAGCAACTTGCCGACCTGGGCTTTCATTGCCGGGGTCGGGCCACGGAATGAATCGAGCAAGTTGGTCTGGAAGAACGACGGGCAAACCACATGCACCGCCACTTCCTGCTGCGCCAGTTCGATCAGCAGACTTTCCGACAACGCCACCACACCCGCCTTGGCCACGTTGTAGTTGCTCATCGCCGGGCCTTGCATCAGCGCGGCCATGGAGGCGATGTTGATGATCTTGCCCTTGCTCAGTTCCAGCAGCGGCAGGAACGCTTTGCAGCCCTTGACCACGCCCATCAGGTTGATCGCGATCTGCCAGTCCCAGTCTTCCAGCGACAACTCGCTGAAGAATCCGCCCGAGGCGACGCCGGCATTGTTGACGATGATATCGATGCCGCCGAGCTTCTCTTCACAGGCCTGAGCGAACGCGGTGAGCTGGCTGTAATCGCGCACGTCGCAGCGCTGGATGAAACCGTCACCGCCCGCCTCGCGCACCAGCTTCAGGGTTTCCTGCAGACCGGGTTCACTGACATCGGACAAGGCCAGCCGCCAACCTTCACGGGCCCAGCGCAGCGCGATTTCGCGACCCAGGCCTGAGCCTGCACCAGTGATCATCATGCGATTTTGCATAGCGGACAGCCTTGTTGTTCCGGGAGAGATGCGCCGAGTGTAGCGAAGGATCCAGCGCCGCCCACGCTCCATCCAGTTGCTGAATGGAGGATCAAAAGATTGCTGCCGTCATAGTTCCCCGGTTGGTCTCATGTAGGAGCTGACGAGTGCAACGAGGCTGCGATCTTTTTGCTGGAAAGGAAATAACAGAGCAATCCAAATACATTAAAAAAACATTGAATTATTTTTCACCGGCGCAAGTCGGAACATGTAAGCCGGCTGGAATTTAGTTGCTCTCCAGCTGCCCACTGAGCATCAAGACTCTTCCAGAATCTGAACAAGGAAATCACCCATGGGCACAATTCTAATCATCATCCTGATCCTGTTGCTGATCGGTGGTCTGCCGGTCTTCCCGCACTCCAGAAGTTGGGGTTATGGCCCGTCGGGCATTATCGGCGTGGTGTTGGTCGTGCTGCTGGTGCTGTTGTTACTCGGCAAGATATGACGACTTGAAGCTGTAAAAAAAGAGGCCCTTGTTCAAGGGCCTCTTTTTTATTGCGTGGACTTTTTGTTAACCCGGCATCAGTCCGGCGTGCCGTGAATCACACCGGCGGTATTGTCGAGCAGGCTCTTGGTCGCAGTTTGCAGGAACGCTTCAAGTTTGAGTTTGAGTTCGGCAGTGCGCGGCGCGTCCGGCACAACTTCGGCGTGCGGATTGGCACCGAGCTGGTATTGCCAGATTTTCGGGCCCATATCCTTGTCACGCGGCAGCACCAGAATCTGGTCGGCGGTGACAATGGCGGTGGTCTGCTCGCTGCCCGAAGGCTTGATCACACCGAAACCGGTATCGCCCTGCGGCAGGTTGAGCAGGTCACGACCCCAGCACTGGTGACGCACTTCACCACCGAGACGGCCCATGATGGTCGGCACGATGTCGATCTGCGTGCCCACGGTGTGGTCACGGGCACCGAACTTCTGCTGAATGCCCGGGGCGATCATCAGCATTGGCACGTTGAAGCGACCCAGGTCCATTTCAGTGATCTGGCGCTCGTTGCCGAAGCCGTGGTCGCCGACGATGACGAACAGGGTTTCGTTGAAGTACTTCTCTTTGCGCGCCTTCTCGAAGAACTGGCCGAGCGCCCAGTCGGAGTAGCGCATGGCGGTCAAGTGTTCGTTGAGGCTGCCACGGTCAGTAACGCGCTCGACCGGCAATGGCGTCGGCAAGGCGTACGGCGTGTGGTTGGACAGGGTTTGCAGCAGCGCGTAGAACGGCTTGCCGTTTTCCCGCGCCTTCAGTTCTTGCAGGCCACGATCGAACATGTCCTGGTCGGACACGCCCCAGGTCGGATCGGAGAACACCGGGTTGACGAAGTCGTTGCGGCCAACGAAGTTGGTCATGCCCTGGTTGCTGAAGAAGCCCGACTGGTTGTCCCAGGCGAAATCGCCGTTGTAGACGTACACGTCGTCATAGTCGCGGGCACTGAGCACCTGCGGCAGGCCGGACAGCTTGTGGCTGCCTTCGGGGGTCTGCATCAGGTATTCGAAGCCAGGCAGGTTGGGGAAGCAGGCCATGGTCGCAAACATGCCCTGGTGAGTGTGGGTGCCGTTGGAGAAGAAACGGTCGAACAGCAGACCTTCCTTGGACAGCTTGTCCAGGTAGGGCGTGATGTTGCCCGGAGCCCCCAAGGCGCCTACCGAGTGACCGGCCATGCTTTCCATGAGGATCACGACGACGTTCTTGACCGGCAGGGTCTTGTCGGCTGGCGGCGTGTAATCACGGCGCACGGCGGCAATATCGGCGTCGACCAGTTTGTCGTCCGGCATCAGCAGCATGTCACGCACGATTTTCTGCGCCTGGTCCTGCGGCAGCGTGGCTTTCCAGATATTGTCGCGATCTTCGCCCATGCGCGACTTAGCGGCCTCGATCAACGACAGCGTGGCATTGAGACCGAGCTGGTTGGCGAAGTTGGAATCAGTGGTGTACACGTCGCCCCAGCGCATTGGCGGGCCTTGACGCAGGGTGCCACGCGCGGCAACCACGCAGATCAGCAGGCAGACCACAAACACCGCCAGACGGGTGTACCACGGTGCAACCTGACGGGAGCTGACGCTGCCGCCGCTGAACGGCCCGCGCGGGCGGGTGGCACGGTCGGCGCCCTTGAATGCGAGGGTCAGAATGACCGTGCCGATGACCCACGCCAGCAGGTAGCGAACCACCGGGAAACCGTACCAGAGCATGCTCATTACGGTTTTCGGGTCTTCCTTCACGTACTGGAACACCAGACCGTTGAGCCGCTGGTGAAACTCGCGGTAGAAGTCCATTTCCATCAGGCCGAGGAACAGCGCGATGCTCGAGGCGATGGTCAGCCACAGGCGAAAGAAACCGCGCGCGGCCATGGCACGGGCACTGAACAGCGCCAGCACCAGCGGAATGCACAGGTACACCACCAGGCGCAGGTCGAAACGCAGACCGTTGACGAACGCTTCGAGGAAGGTCGCGGCCGGGGTGTCGAGGATCATCTCGCGGTTGTAGACCAGCAGCGCAAGGCGCAGCGCGGAAAACATGACCATCATGACCAGTGCGCACAGCAGCGTGTAGGCCAGATGCGATTTGACGGTCGGTTGCAGCAGGCGAGCAGAAGATCGCTGCTGATTCAGGGCGTCCGGGTTTGCCATGTCGTTTTAGGACCCATTGGAAGTTGAAGTTGCAAAAATACAGCGGCGCCAGGCCCTCTATTGGTCAGTCCAGACCCCGGGGCGTGCGCGGTGCGCAAATGTTGCACGATCGTTCACACCATTGCCATTGATTACTGCCCTGCTCTTCGAGACTTTCACTCAAAGGGCTGGCAGCGCAATGGCAGGCAACAAGTGCGGGCGAATTGTCTTGGAGACTTTGTGAAAATTTCGTGCAACGCATATCTGGAAATACAATTTAGAGACAAAACAAAACGCCCCGAAGCGGTCGGGGCGTTTTGCTTACAGCGAATTGATTATTTCTCGGCGCGTTCTTTCAGCGCTTTCAGGGTATTGAATGGCGCATCGACCACGAACTTGTTGGCGACCATGGCCGGTACGCTACCGCCCGGCTCGGTGTGCACCTGATAAGTCACTTCGACCTGATCGCCTTTAGGCACGAACTTCCAGAAGCCTTTGACTTGCTGAACCCGTACGAAACCTTTTTCTTCCGGCAGATAAGTCGGTACACCTTCAAGGTTGCGGGTCAGGCTGCCATCGGCGCCCTCAACGGTGGTGATCTTCAGCACCGAATCACGCGGGGTCACCGGCCACGGCGTGTTGAATTGCGAATAGGTCCAGCTCAGATCGCCTTCATGCTTGAGCAGTTTCTGGCTCTTGCATTCGTGAATCCACGCGCACGCGCCGGAGACGTCTTCCTGCAAGGCGCGCAGTTTGGCGATGGTGGTCTTCATCAGCGCGACGCCCTGATAGGACTTGTAGTCCGAACCGGGTATTTCGCTCAGGGAAACCTTGATGCCGTCTTCGTTCTTGGCGACTTTCCAGTCTTCCGCCTGGGCGACCGAAGTGGCAAGTACGGCAGTCAGACCACACAACACAGCGAAACGGTGCAGCGAACCCATAGTGTTATTCCTTATTGTTGAAGTTCCGTTCGTGAACACATCACGCCGCCGTCATCTGCTCCCACCAGCCGATCAATCTGATCGCTTCTTCAGAACTGCTGCCGCATACCTCGACATCCGCAGCGAAACCCGAGCAAACCGGCGGACGCTCCGGGCGGCCGAAAATGTTGCACAGGTTATCGACCGACAGTTGCACGCAACGTTCGCCGGCGGGTTTGCCGTCGGGCATGCCGGGGATCGGCGAACTGATGGAGGGGGCAATGCAGCAAGCGCCACAGCCTTCACGGCATTTCATGACGAACAGATCCTCGCGACGGGCGATGTGTAAAGAGACGGGAAACAGAGTAACCGCTAAAACGGCTGTTTCAAATTGCTACAAGCGGCTTTTCAACGATAAGTAAAAGTGACCGGGCAGTCTCCGACGAAGCGTCTGCTCTGCGCGTTGCAGAGGGCTGCATCTATTGCTTGAATTCGAAATCCAGCGCCGCGCCTTCCACATCGCGTCGCGCTTCGTTGCGCAATTGCAACTCCATTTCATTGCTGAGCAAGCGGCCGTTGAGCTGGAAGCCATTATCTTTTTCGCCAAACATCTGCGGCAGGATCGCCTCGCGTTTGGGCAGCTCCACGGTGCCCTTTGGCTTCAGATCTTCAACCATATCCTTGGGCAGGCTGAGATCGAGTTTTGCCGGCGGCAATTTGGTCTTGGCCACTTCGCTGGCAGGTTTCGATTTCGAGGCAACCGGGCGGCGCTTCTTCACCGTGGCGTTTTTTTTGGCCTGGGCTTTTTTTGCTGGCGCCGTGGTTTTAACGGTTTTCTTCGTCGTACTGGTCGCTGCCGGTTTTTCCTGGGTTGCGGCCGCCATGGCACCCGGTGCCTGACCGATCATCAGCAAACCCAGCAATACCCACGCGGCAGGAACAATCGCTTTCATGGACCCAACGAACTAACGGCAGAGGGCCACATGCTCGCCTGTTGTGCGTCACATGACAAGCACCACCGCCCTTCTCCTTCAGAATCCGCCAGCGGTTTCCTGACACAGTTGGGTGGCCAACAGACCCAGCGTCATCAGCGCCCGCTCCGCCTCGCGGTTCCACGGAATGCCGCAATTGAGGCGGATACAGTGGTTGAACTGCTCGGTGTTACTGAAGATAAGCCCCGGCGCGATGCTGATGCCTTGTTGCAGCGCGCGAACATGCAATTCCTGGGTATTGACCCGCCCCGGCAAGCTCACCCATAGGATGAAACCGCCCGTAGGTCGGGACATTTGCGTGCCCTCGGGGAAATGCTGCTGCACCGCCAGCTGGAACGCGCTGAGGTTTTTCCGGTACTCCTGGCGGATGTAGCGTAAATGCCGGTCATAACCGCCGTTTTCCAGATACGCGGCAATCGCCATCTGCGTGACGCTGCACGCTGAATGGGTACTGAACGTTTGCAGGCGCTGGATTTCCTGCTGGTACTTGCCGGCGATCATCCAGCCGATGCGCACACCGGGCGACAGGGTTTTGGAGAAGCTCGAGCAGTAAATCACCCGATCCAGGCGGTCGTAGGCCTTCAACGCCTTGGTGCGGCCCTGTTCGAACATCAGTTCGCCGTAAATATCATCTTCGACAATCTGAATATCGAAATCCGAGGCCAGGCGCAGCAACTGTTTCTGCCGCTCTTCCGGCATGGTCCCGCCGAGGGGATTGCTCAGGCGCGTGGTCAGCACCAGCGCCTTGATCGACCATTGGTTGGCGGCCAGTTGCAAGGCTTCCAGACTCATCCCGGTGGCGGGGTCGCTGGGAATTTCGATGACTTTCAGGCCAAGCAGATCGGCCAGTTGCAGCAGGCCGTAATAGGTCGGCGATTCGGCAGCGATCAGATCGCCCGGCCGCGTCAGCACACGCAATGACATCTGCAAGGCGTCGACACAGCCGTGGGTGATCACCACTTCCGACGGATCGACCACCACGCCAGCGTCACGCATGCGGATCGCGACTTGCCGACGCAACGGTTCGAAGCCGGGGCTGAACATGTAGCTGAATGCCCGTGGGCTGTGAAACCGGGTCACCTTGGCCAACTGCTGATGCAGCGCACGTACCGGCAGATAATCGACACTCGGCACCGCAGCGCCCAGCGGAAACACGCCTTCGCGGCGGGATTCGACCAATACCTGCTGAATGATGCTGCTGCGCGTCACCAGTCCCGGCCGTTCGACCCGGGCGATGTCCGGCGTCGGCGCGGTCAGCGCGGGGGTCTGGTGGACGTAATAACCCGACTGCGGGCGAGCGCGGATCAGGCCCTGATCTTCGAGGTTGGCATATGCCTGTAATACCGTCGCGTGGCTGACGTTGAGCTGCGAACTCATCTTGCGCACCGAGGGCACGCGCTCCCCCGGTTGATAGACACCACGGCGGATGTCTTCGGCCAGTTGCTGAGCAATACGCTGATAGAGCAAGAGATTGGTCATGACGCAGCACTCGATTTCACGGGCGTTTTATTCTTGTGTGGAACAATACCGGAACAGTTTAGAAGTGTACTGGGACAGTTGCCAGATTACTCGACCGTACAGTGCGGTGTCTGCCCCATCTGTACGGATTTGCGCGGCAATCGACAGACATGAAAAAGCCCGGCACTGCATGACAGTCCGGGCTTTCCAGAGACGCAGCCCTCAGCGGGCGGCGCCGAGCTGGCCTTTTTCGTCAGAGAACACGATCTCTACACGGCGATTCTGCGCCCGCCCACGCTCGGAGGCGTTGGCATCGACCGGGAACTGATCACCGTAACCTTCGACCTGGATGCGCTTTTCGTCGATACCCAGATCGACCAGCACGTCAGCCACCGATTGCGCGCGGTCGCGGGACAGTTTGAGGTTTTCCTGCTTGCCCCCGGTGCTGTCGGTGTAACCCTCGATGCGCACCACGCGCTTGGGATTGAGCTGCAGGAACTGGACGATCTTCAGCACGACTCGGTTGGCCGAGTTTTTCAGTTCCGCCTGGCCGGTGTCGAACAACACGTCGCCGAGGGTCATCACCAGACCCCGATCGGTCTGCGTGGTCGCCAGCGCCACGATCTGTTCCTCCAGCCACTTGCCTTGTTGCTGCACGCTGAGCAGTTTCGATTCGCGCAGGGCTAATTGCAGGCGTTGCCGCTCAAGCTCAAGCTTGGCGGCGCGCTCCTCGTTAAGCGCCTGATTGGTGTGCTCGCGGGCGATTTCGCTGTAGCGCTGGCTCAGGTAGGCGTAATGCACCACGTCGGCACCGCTGCCCCAATAGGTCGACAGCCGATCGGCGCGGGCCAGGGATTCGCCAGCGCGGATCACGTCTTTCGGCGCGATGCGCAGCACGTTGGAATCTTCCTTGACCTTCTGGAAATCAGCGCCGGCCTGTTGCAGCGCCGCCTCGCTGTGCTGGCCGGCGCAGCCGTACAGGCTGGCGCAACCGGCGAGGAGCAGAATGCCGAGAGCATTGGACTTGAGGCTCATTGCGCTTCCCCCAGTTGCAGCTGCTTGCGCAGGCGAACAATGCGGGTATTGAGCACATTCAGTTGCTCTTCGCTTTTTTTCGTCAGCACCTTGGCTTCGGCCAGACGTGCATCCAGTTCGGCCTGCTCGGCACGCATGCGCGCATTGCGATAGGACTCGTCCGCCATGTTGCCTTTGGCGCGGTTGTACTTGGTTTCGGCCAGTTGCATTTCCGGCACCTCGTCAGCGGTGGCGCCGACTGCCTTGGCCTGCACGATGGCCTGTTCGGTCAAACGCATTTGTTCACTGGGTGCCGGATCGGTTGCGCACCCGGCCAGGGCCAGAACGGCCACAGCCGCGAAAAGAGGTCGAATACTCACTAAGAATCCCTACTGTTTTGGGGCACTGACAGGTTGCGGCGGCTGTTGCTGTTGCGCCTTCCAGCGCTCGATGTTGCGTTGCAGCGCGGCTTCCGTCAGTCCGGACGCGGGCAATTCTGTCATCTTTTTGGCGAGCTGTCCGCGCAACCACGGATCGTTGCAGGCCGAGTTATGCGAAACCGCGAGGAACAGCCCCGGGCGATCAATGGGTTGCTCGAACGCCAGCAGATCGCTGGTCATGCCCAATGTCTGCGCGGCGGCAAGGCCTGAGTAACGTCCGGCGAGGACATATTCCACCTCGCCCAACAGCAACTTCTGTAGTGCCTCGGTAAGGTTTGCTGTGCGGATCAGGGTCAGATTCTGCTCGGCGAAAGTGCCGAATGCCTGGGTCATCCGCGACTTTTCCGACACCGCACCGGCGTGGCCTTTAAGGTCGCTGGCCTCGGCATAGGTCAGCGTCGAGCCTTTGCGCGTCCACACCAGATAGTCGTTTTCCAGCAGTGGCGGATGAATGAAGTCAAGGTTTTCCAGCTCGGTCACGGTCAGCGGCGCGTCGGCCAGCATGTCCATGCGCCCGCTGCGCACCTCATCGAGGGCCTGCGAGCGTTTGCCGGCGTAGAGCAGGTCGACTTTGATGCCCAGATCCTTGGCCACTTGCTGCAACAGATCGGCACTCGCACCGATCAGGAGCTTGGGGTTTTGCGGGTCCTGCCACAGGTACGGCGGCGCATCCGGGCTGCCGGTGACGACCAGGCGCTCGCACTTGCCAGCGGCCATGGCCAAACCGGGCAACAGCATCAATCCCAATAACCATCCGCAGCGCAGATCCATGGCAAAACGCTCCCCACTCAAATCCGAGACAAAAAAAAGCCCGACCAACAGGCCGGGCTCTTTATAAGTGAAGCCGCCGGATTAGACCAGCTTCTCCAGCTCAGGTACTGCTTCGAACAGATCCGCCACGAGACCGTAATCGGCCACCTGGAAGATCGGCGCTTCTTCGTCCTTGTTGATCGCAACGATCACCTTGGAGTCCTTCATGCCGGCCAGATGCTGGATCGCGCCGGAGATACCGACGGCGATGTACAGCTGTGGCGCAACGATCTTGCCGGTCTGACCGACCTGCATGTCGTTCGGTACGAAACCTGCGTCGACCGCAGCGCGCGAGGCGCCCACAGCAGCGCCGAGCTTGTCGGCCAGCGCGTACAGGTGTTTGAAGTTGTCACCGTTCTGCATGCCGCGACCGCCGGAAACGACGATCTTGGCAGCGGTCAGCTCAGGACGGTCGGACTTGGCCAGCTCTTCGCTGACGAAGCTCGAAGTACCAGCGTCGTGGGCAGCACCCACGGCTTCAACGGCAGCCGAACCACCTTCAGCGGCAACCGGATCGAAACCGGTGGCACGCACGGTGATTACTTTGATCGCGGCGGTCGATTGCACGGTGGCGATGGCGTTACCGGCGTAGATCGGGCGCTTGAAAGTGTCAGCGCTTTCCACCGAGATGATCTCGGAGATCTGGTCAACGTCCAGCGCAGCGGCGACGCGCGGCAGGATGTTTTTGCCATTGGAAGTGGCGGCAGCAAGGATGTGGCTGTAGCCAGCGCCCAGCTCAGCAACCAGCGGCGCGACGTTTTCCGGCAGATGATGCGCGTAGGCGGCGTTGTCAGCGTTGAGGACCTTGCTCACGCCAGCGATTTTCGCTGCGGCTTCGGCGACCGGGCCTGCGCCCTGACCTGCTACCAGAACGTGGATGTCGCCGCCGATTTTGGCAGCAGCGGCCACGGTGTTCAGTGTGGCCGGGGCCAGCACTTTGTTGTCGTGTTCAGCAATAACCAAGATAGTCATTTAGATTACCTTCGCTTCGTTCTTGAGTTTTTCAACCAGTTCAGCCACCGACTTGACCTTGATGCCTGCGCTGCGTGCAGCCGGCGCTTCGACTTTCAGGGTCTTGTTGGTGGAGGCGGTGGAAACGCCCAAAGCGTCCGGAGTCAGCACTTCAAGAGGCTTCTTCTTGGCTTTCATGATGTTTGGCAGGGACGCGTAGCGCGGCTCGTTCAAACGCAGGTCGGTGGTGACGATGGCGGGCAGTTTCAGCGAAACGGTCTGCGCGCCGCCGTCGATTTCGCGAGTCACGGCAACGCTGTCGCCGGAGACTTCGACTTTCGAAGCGAAGGTGCCCTGACCGTAGCCGCTCAGTGCCGCGAGCATCTGGCCGGTCTGGTTGTTGTCGCTGTCGATCGCCTGTTTGCCCAGGATCACCAGCTGAGGTTGTTCCTTGTCGACCACAGCCTTGAGCAGCTTGGCCACGGCCAGCGAGGTCAGGTCTTCAGCGGATTCGACGAGGATGGCGCGGTCGGCACCCAGAGCCAGTGCGGTACGCAGCTGCTCCTGAGCGGTGGTCGGGCCGATGGAGACGACGACGATTTCAGTCGCAACGCCCTTCTCTTTCAGGCGCACGGCTTCTTCCACGGCGATTTCGCAGAATGGGTTCATCGACATCTTGACGTTGGCGAGGTCGACGCCGGAATTGTCCGCCTTGACGCGGACCTTGACGTTGTAATCCACAACGCGTTTGACAGCTACAAGAACCTTCATGGATTCCTCGTTACTCTCCGGTGAAAAGAAAGTCGCCTAGGCGAACCTGGCGGATGATGCTCATCGGGCGACAAGGGCACCTCTAAAAACGCCGGCTTGAATGTGAGGTGATTCACTTCGCGAAGGGAGTTGACCGTTCGTCAGGGGTGACTGCCGGGTCATTCATTCTCACGCTGTGTAAACTGCGCGCCGGACTTGCGCTGCGCATCACCGTCTACTGCCTGTGCCCTGTCTTTAGAGGTGCTCTTGAAACCGCCAGTCTGCCTACGGCGAGCGCAAAACCGCCCGTATCTTGACCGGAACGCCCATTCTGGTCAATACGCCAAAATGCCCTGTCATAAGCCGCGCTTCTTTGATTTATCAGGGCTGGAGGCGATTCAAACAAACGTTTGTATTGGACGCTGGGAGTGGTGTAGATATAATGCGCCGCCTAGAGAGAAAGGTGGATTCGCCAATATTCCCTTTGACGTTAACGTAAAGGCAATACGGATGCGAGATCAAACCTCCATATTAGAAAAAAAACTGTTGAGCCTTGAGTAGGAGATAGCCTGTGGAACGCGAATACATGGAATTCGACGTCGTCATCGTCGGTGCCGGCCCCGCTGGTCTGTCCGCCGCCTGCCGCTTGAAGCAGAAGGCCGCTGATGCCGGTAAGGAAATCAGCGTCTGCGTGGTCGAAAAAGGCTCCGAAGTCGGCGCGCACATCCTCTCCGGTGCGGTGTTCGAACCCCGCGCATTGAACGAATTGTTCCCGGACTGGAAAGAACTCGGCGCGCCGCTGAACACGCCCGTCACACGCGATGACATTTTCGTGCTGAAAAACGCCGACAGTGCGCAGAAGATTCCTGACTTCTTTGTGCCCAAGACCATGCACAACGAAGGCAACTACATTATCTCCCTCGGCAACCTGTGCCGCTGGCTGGCTCAACAGGCTGAAAACCTCGGTGTGGAAATCTACCCGGGCTTCGCCGCTCAGGAAGCGCTGATCGATGAAAACGGCGTGGTGCGCGGGATCATCACCGGTGATCTGGGCGTCGACCGCGAAGGCCATCCGAAAGAAGGCCTGTACACCCCGGGCATGGAACTGCGTGGCAAATACACGCTGTTCGCCGAAGGCTGCCGTGGCCACATCGGCAAGCAACTGATCAAGCGCTACAACCTCGACAGCGATGCCGACGTGCAGCATTACGGCATCGGTCTGAAAGAAATCTGGGAAATCGACCCGGCCAAGCATCAGCCGGGCCTGGTGGTGCACACCGCCGGTTGGCCGCTGGACATCATGGGCACCGAAAACACTGGCGGCTCGTTCCTCTATCACCTGGAAAACAATCAGGTGGTGGTCGGTCTGATCGTCGACCTGTCCTACAGCAACACTTACCTGTCGCCGTTCGATGAGTTCCAGCGCCTCAAGCATCACCCGGTGCTCAAGCAATATCTGGAAGGCGGCAAGCGCGTCAGCTACGGCGCCCGCGCCATCGCCAAGGGCGGCCTGAACTCGCTGCCGAAAATGGTCTTCAAGGGCGGCGCGCTGATCGGTTGCGACCTCGGCACCCTGAACTTCGCCAAGATCAAAGGCAGCCACACCGCGATGAAGTCCGGCATGCTCGCGGCGGAATCGGTGGCAGATGCGCTGTTCGCCGAGCAGGATTGCACCGTCGAACTGACCACTTACGTCGACGCGTTCAAGAACAGCTGGCTGCATGAAGAACTGTTCGCCAGCCGTAACTTCGGCCCGGCGATTCACAAGTACGGCGCAATCATCGGTGGTGGTTTCAACTGGCTGGACCAGAACATCTTCGGCGGCAAACTGCCGTTCACCCTGCGCGACACCAAGCCGGATTACGCCTGCCTCAAGCTCGCGGCCGACTGCAAGAAGATCGACTATCCGAAACCCGACGGCAAACTGAGTTTCGACAAACTCAGCTCGGTGTTCATCTCCGGTACCAACCACGAAGAAGAGCAGCCGTGCCACTTGAAGCTGACCGATCCGAGCATCCCGATCAGCAAAAACCTGCCGCTGTACGACGAACCGGCGCAGCGTTACTGCCCGGCCGGCGTGTACGAAGTGATCACCAAGGAAGACGGCGAGAAGCGCTTCCAGATCAACGCCCAGAACTGCGTGCACTGCAAGACCTGTGACATCAAGGACCCTGCGCAGAACATCACCTGGGTGGCACCGGAAGGTGCCGGCGGCCCGACTTACCCGAACATGTAAGTCGAAACGCTGAACAACAAGGCTCCCGAAGTGGGGGCCTTTTTGTTGCCCAAAATTGCTCTGAGACCACAAAACAACTGTGGGAGCGAGCCTGCTCGCGAAAGCGGTGCGTCATATAAAGATGATGTCGACGGATACACCGCCTTCGCGAGCAGGCTCGCTCCCACAGGGGATATCGTCGGATCAGGCTGCGCGCTCGTCCCCCGGGCTGCGTTCGAAGTAACGCTTGTACTCGCGGCTGAACTGCGACGTGCTCTGATAACCCACCCGATGCGCCACCTGCGCCACGCCCAGCCCCTCCGCCACCAGCAGCGTCTGCGCCTTCAACAAGCGCAAACGTTTCAGATACTGCACCGGCGACAACAATGTGCTGCGTTTGAAATGCTCATGAAAGGTCGACACGCTCATGTTCGCGCAACCAGCCAATGTCTCGACATTCAGCGGCTCGGTGTAATGCGCATGCAGATGGCTGATCGATGCCGCGACCCGGGCGAATTGCCCTTGTTGCTCGACCAGCGCACGCAGCACATCCGCTTGCGGCCCGCGCAGCGCGACGAACAATAATTCGCGAATCCGCGCCGGGCCGAGAATCTGGCATTCCAGCGGATCGTGCAGACAGCTGAGCAGCCGCTCAACACAGCCACGCATGCCATCGTCGAGCACCACCGAGGTCATCGACTCCGGCGTCTGCGCCGGAATATGCCGCCCCGGAGCCAGCCCCATGGCCAGCACCAGTTCGCCGAGCAGAACGCGATCGATCGCCACCGACACACCGAGCAATGGCGCATCGGGCAAGGCAAAGGTTTCGCATTCGAACGGCACCGGCAGCGCTTGAATCAGGTAGTGGCCGGCGCCGTACTCCATAGTCCGAGGGCCGAGGAACGCCAGTTTGCTGCCCTGGGCGATGATCATCAGGCTCGGCTCGTAGATATGCGGGCCACGGGCGACGTCGCAACTGGCGCGCAAGATCTGCACACCGGGCAGACCGGTCTGGCTGTAGCCATCGCGCAGCGCCAGCGGTTCGATCAACGAAACCAGCCGGGCATTGGCATCAAGATGACGGGTCAACTGCATCGAATTAGTCTTCGTAAAAATCACGGAAAAAGGGATGAAAACATCATCGCAGATCCGCTGGCCAATGCGATGGCCGAAACCCGCATGCCGGAGGATTAGGCATGAGACCCGGAGAAATCGTCATGGCCGCACCCGCGTCTGGCGCCCAGAATTCACCGCCTCACTTGTCACTGTTTTTGCGAGGTCACCCATGTATACCGCCATCGGCTATGCCGCCCAGTCGGCCACCACTCCCCTCGCCCCGATGAAATTCGAACGCCGCAGCCCGCGCGCCGACGACGTGGCGATCGAAATTCTGTACTGCGGCGTCTGCCATTCCGACATCCATCAGGCACGCAATGAATGGGGCATCGCCGTTTATCCGCTGATGCCCGGCCATGAGATCGTCGGAAAAGTCACCGCTGTCGGTGCGAATGTTACCCGTCACAAAGTAGGCGATCTGGTTGGCGTCGGCTGCATGGTCGACTCTTGCCGCAGCTGCGAAGCCTGCCAGGCGAACCTCGAGCAATATTGCCTCGAAGGCCCGACCATGACCTACGCCACCCCGGACCGGGTCGATGGCAGCAACACCATGGGCGGTTACTCCGACAGCATCGTGGTCAGCGAACACTTTGTTGTGCGCATCCCCGAGAAACTGGCACTGGCCAGCGCCGCACCGATTCTCTGCGCCGGCATCACCACCTACTCGCCGCTCAAGCATTACGGCGTCAAGGCTGGTGACAAGGTCGGGATTCTCGGCATGGGCGGCCTCGGCCACATGGGCATCAAGTTCGCCAAGGCGATGGGCGCGGAAGTCACGCTGTTCACCCGCTCGGCGAGCAAGGCTGAAGAAGGTCGCCGTCAGGGCGCCGATCATGTGATCGTCTCCACCGATGCAGAGCAAATGAAGGCCGCTGCCGGCTACTTCGACTTCTTGCTCGACACCATCCCGGTGCAGCACGATCTGAACCCGTACCTCGACACGCTGCGTTTCGACGGCGTGCACATTCTGGTCGGCCTGATCGAGCCAGTGAACCCGCCCGTCCACGCCGGCAAACTGGTGATGAGCCGCCGCATGCTGGCCGGCTCCTTGATCGGAGGTATCGCCGAAACCCAGGAAGTGCTGGATTTCTGCGCCGAGCACAACATCACCTGCGACATCGAAATGCTCGACATCCGCAATATCAATGAAGCCTACGCGCGGATGATTGCCGGTGACGTGAAATACCGTTTCGTCATCGACATGGCGACGCTGAAGGCTTAAACCTTAAGCCCTAGCTCAGCTGATAGCCGGGTTGTAACCCCTTTGAGCAGGGGGATCAACTCGGCCATTTTTTCCAGCGGCATGTACGGCACGGTGCTGGCGATACTGATTGCCGCGACGATGCCCTTGCTCGCATCACGAATCGGCGCCGCCACGCAGCGGATCGACGGTTCGTTGTCTTCCAGATCGAACGCGTAGCCACCGGCGACGTATTCGCCCATGCGCTGCTCAAGCTGTTCCCACGACTGCTGGGGATGCTGCGGCCAGAACTGACTTTTGCCACCCGCCGGCAGGCTGATGTCGTACAGCCGCCGCCAATCCTGTGGCGAGTCATCGAGCATCAAGGCCTTGCCGATCCCGGTGCGTACCAGCGGCATGCGATGGCCGACCCGTGAGCGCATTTCCGGGCCGTTGCGTCCAGGATTCTTCAATAGATACAGCACTTCGTCGCCCTCGCGGATCCCGAGGTGCACGGTATCGCCGGTCAGTGCCGACAACTCGTCCAGATATGGCCCGGCCAACGTCACCAGTGGCAACTCTTCGCGGGCTTGAAAGCCCAGTTCGATCAGCTTCGGCCCGAGCAGATAACCGATCTGCGGGACCACGCGCAGATAACGCTCGTCGACCAGGCAACTGGCCAGACGATGGGTGGTGCTGCGCGTGGTGCCGATCAGCCGGGCAATCTCCTTGAGATCACGCGCGCCACTGGCTACCGCCTGCACCACACCGAGGCCGCGCAGCAGCGTCTGGGTGCCGGTGGGCGCGGCGTCCTTGGTTTTTTCCGGGGCGTCTTCCTGCATATCCAGCCTTTTACCGTTGAGCGAAGGAACGGGCGGCATTATGGTCGCCCGACGCAGAGCACTACAACTCGATACGCTCGACCTTGCCCACCAGCAGCACGTAGGACAAGGCACCGACCAGCGCGAGCACGGCGATGTAGGTGATCGCCGGAGCGAACGAATCGCCGCTGGCGAGGAAGCCGATCACGATCGGCGTAGCAATCGCCGACAGGTTGCCGATGAAGTTGAACACGCCACCGGTCAGACCGAGCAAACGCGCCGGGGCCAGCGTCGACACCAGCGACCAGGTAATCGACGCCAGACCGTTGCCGAAAAATGCCAGGGCGAGGAAGGCAATCACCAGCGGCGTCGACTCGACAAAGTTGGCGCCGATGATCGAAGTCGAAATCAGCAGTCCGCCAATGATCGGCAACTTGCGCGCGAAGCCCACGGTGTAGCCGCGACGGATCAGGAAGTCGGAAAAGAATCCCGAGCACAACACACCGACGAACGCGGCAAGAAACGGCAGGGACGCGAGCAGGCCGGACTTGATGAAGTCCATGCCGCGATATTTCACCAGATAGGTCGGGAACCAGGTGAGGAAGAACCACAGCGTCGAGTTCAGGCAGAACTGGCCGAGGTAGATACCCCACAACTTGCGCTTGCTGAGAACGATGCCCAGATCGGACCAGCTGAATTTGGCCTTGACGTTGGCCGTCTCGGCCTGGATATCCACCAGCCCGCCGCCTTCGCGGATCAGGTCGATTTCCGCCTGGTTGGTGCCTTTGAAATCGCGCGGCTCGCGATACACCGCGTACCAGATCAGCGCCCAGAGAATGCCCACCGCGCCGGTGGCGACGAACACCATGTGCCAGCCGAATTCATGTTGCAGCCACGCCAGCACCGGGGTCAGGAAGGCCAGACCGACGAACTGCCCGGAGGTGTAAAAACCGATTGCCGTGGCGCGTTCGCGCTCGGGAAACCAGGTGGTAACCACGCGGCTGTTGATCGGATAGGCCGGCGCTTCCAGCGCACCGACGGCCATGCGCAGCACGAACAGGGCGATGAAGCTGCTGACGAAACCGAGCATCACCGTGGCCACCGACCACAGCAGCAGCGCGACGCTGTAAAGGATCCGTGGCGGCACGCGATCGACCAGCCAGCCGCCGGGGATCTGCATCGCGGCGTAAGTCCAGCCAAAGGCGGAGAAGATCAGACCGACATGAACCGGATCAATGCCCAGCTCACTGGTCAGCGCCGGCGCGGCAATCGACAGGTTGCTGCGGTCGAGGTAATTGATGACCACGGTGATGAACAGCAACACCATGATGAAAAATCGCTTGCGGCTAGGCGTGACTAAAGACGCCTGCCCGGAGAGGGTGTGCGTTTGCATGAGAGATGCCTCTTTTTATGTTTGTTGAGGTCATGACGCAGATCTCCTCTCCCTGGAGATCAAAAACTGTGGGAGCGACGGTGCGACGATTCGACCTGCTCGCGAAAGCGTCGGGTCAGTCACATGGATGGCGGATGTGACATTGCATTCGCGAGCAGGCTCGCTCCCACAGGGATCAGTGCTGAATCAGAAGATCACCACTCGGCAAAGCTGCCATCGGCATGACGCCAGATCGGGTTGCGCCAGCGGTGGCCGACCGCCGCACGCTCGATCACGTATTCCTCGTTAATTTCGATGCCCAGCCCCGGGCCGTTTGGAATCTTCACGAAGCCTTGGTCGTAGTCGAAGACGCGCGGATCCTTCACATAGTCGAGCAAGTCGTTGCTCTCGTTGTAATGGATGCCGAGGCTCTGCTCCTGGATAAACGCGTTGTAACAAGCCGCGTCGAGTTGCAAACAGGCCGCCAGCGCGATCGGTCCCAGCGGGCAATGCAGTGCCAGCGCGACGTCGTAGGCTTCGGCCATGTTGGCGATCTTGCGGGTTTCGGTGATGCCGCCAGCGTGGGAGGCATCCGGCTGGATAATGTCGACGTAGCCTTCGCTCAACACCCGTTTAAAGTCCCAGCGCGAGAACAGCCGCTCGCCCAGGGCAATCGGCGTACTGGTCAGCGGCGCCAGTTCTTTCAGCGCTTCGTAGTTTTCGCTGAGCACCGGTTCTTCGATGAACATCAGTTTGTACGGGTCGAGCTCCTTCATCAGCACCTTGGCCATCGGCTTGTGCACGCGGCCGTGGAAGTCAACGCCGATACCGACGTTCGGCCCCACCGCATCACGCACGGCGGCAACGTTGGCCAAGGCGAGGTCGACTTTCTCGAAGGTGTCGAGGAACTGCAATTCTTCGGTGCCGTTCATTTTCACCGCCGTGAAACCACGGCTTACTGCTTCTTTCGCCGCACGCGCGGTGTCGGCCGGACGATCGCCGCCGATCCACGAGTACACACGAATCTTGTCGCGTACCTGGCCACCGAGCAGATCGCTGACCGACACGCCGAGGGCCTTGCCCTTGATGTCCCACAACGCCTGATCGATACCGGCCAGTGCGCTCATGTGGATCGCGCCGCCACGGTAGAAGCCGCCGCGATAAAGCACCGTCCAGATGTCTTCGATATTGCGTGGGTCTTTGCCGATCAGGTAGTCGGACAATTCTTCCACCGCCGCGGCAACCGTGTGCGCGCGCCCTTCGACCACGGGCTCGCCCCAACCGGTCACGCCCTCGTCGGTTTCGACCTTGAGGAAGCACCAGCGCGGCGGAACGATGAAGGTCGTGAGTTTGGTGATTTTCATCTCTGCTCTCTTTTGTAAATGCAGCTTTTATTAGATGCAGCGCACACAGCGCCAAAAAGTCTTAACGCAGGGCTTTCCAGGCAGCCACGTAGGCCTTGGCATTGACCTCCACTTGCTGCGGGGTCATGCCCGGTTTGAACAGGCCGGAACCTAGGCCGAAACCTTTCACCCCGGCGTCGATAAAGGCCTGCATGTTGTCCGGCGTAATCCCGCCCACCGGCGCCAGCACCGTGCCGGCCGGCAACACCGCGAGCCAGGCTTTGACGACTGCCGGGTTCATTTGCTCGGCCGGAAACAGCTTGAGAATGTCCGCACCCTCGGCCAAAGCGGCGAAGGCTTCGGTCGGCGTGGCCACACCAGGCGACAGGTACAGCCCCGCCGCTTTCGCGGCGCGCAACACCTTGGCATCGCTGTGCGGCATGACGATCACTTGTCCGCCAGCAGCTTTGACCTGCTCGACCTGCTCGGGGGTGAGCACCGTGCCGGCACCGATCAGGCAATCGGCGGGCAGCGCGTCGCGCAGGATGCGGATACTTTCGTATGGCGATGGGGAATTGAGCGGTACTTCGATGACGCGAAATCCGGCGGAATACAGGACTTCTCCGACAGCCGCCGCTTCCTGCGGTTGCAGGCCACGCAGAATCGCGATCAGACCGTTTTGTGCCAGTGCTTGCTTGAGCATGTCAGGCCTCCAGTCAGGGTTAACGGGATGAGGAATCGATCAGTCCGGCGGCACGCGCCAGTTGCCACAGGCCACGCTCGGTCGCCTGCTCGGCCAGCGTTACCTGAGCAAAGCCGCAGGCGTCGAGGGCACGTTGGTAGCGCGTGCACAATTGCGCATTGCCGATGAGCACGATCGCTGGAAGGTTTGCTTGATTGCGCCGGCGCCGCTGCACATTGGCAAGCGCTGCCAGCTCATGGCCGATCATCAGGCCGGAGAGATAATCCGCCTGAGCAGTCGGGCTCAATTCACCGGTCAGGCCAAGGGTGCGGGCGCTGAACAAGGTCGAGAGCACACCGAGCTCGGCATCCGTCGACAGCGCGATTTGTACGCCGCGATCGAACGCTTGCGCATCGAAGGTCGCGCTCGGTTGCTGTGTACGGCCAAGGATGCTGTGCTCGCTGAGCACGGCAAAAACTTCGCCGGTCATGAACGTATCGAAATGGATGATGCGGCCATCGACCACCTCCACCCATTTCGAGTGGCTGCCGGGCAGGCCGATCAGCAGATCATTACCCGCCTCGGCCGGCAGACTTTGCAGCACGCCGAGGACTTGGGTTTCTTCGCCGCGCATTACATTGGGCAGTCGCGAACGCTGGATCACGCCCGGAACGATATGCACCGGCTTGCCGCGCAGACTGATAACGGTTTGTAGGGAATTTCCGAGATGAGCGACGTCGGCGGGCGTTTCGCAGTAAGCCGCTTCGCGCCAGCCCTGCGCACTGCCGACCATGCCGCAAGCGATCACCGGCAGATCCGGCTGCGCATCGAGCCAGTCACCGCAGGCCTCGTCAAAGGCCAGTTCAAAACCATCGGCGCATTCACGCCCGTGGATGATTCGCGGGGTCTTGGGCAACTGCATGATCCCGGACGACAGCGCACGCTGCTCCAGCACCACACCGTCCGCCGCGAGTTTGTAAGCACGTAATGAGGTCGTCCCCCAATCGAGCGCGATCAATTGCGCCTGCATCGCTTCACCTGTTTTGTTTTTGGCAGTGAGTGCGATGGACTATAAACCCGAGGGACGGGAAATCTCAATATATAAATATCAATCCCACATTGTGGGATTATGCATTTTAGCTTTTGGCTTGCATAAAGGATGGCTCAGTCGCGCTGGCGAATCGGTCGGGCCTACGGGCCCGAAATGCCCGTATCAATCAGCGAGCCCTGCCACCTCAGTATTTATTGACTTCTCTCATTAGATCTTCAACTGGAATCTCCATGACCTTCGATAAATAGATCTTGTAAGAGTATGAGTTGATTCTGACTTTACAAGCTATTGACTGTTGACGAGCCAGCAATGCCTTTAACTCATCGTTACTCATAAGCGCATAACTTGTCGATTCCTTAACCTTGTAAAACATCAGATCTGCTTTAAAGACCATCCCTTCCCCTGAATTTACCGGCTCTAGCCAGCCCTCGCCGTATTCCTTCAGATTCTGCGCCGTTGAGAAATCCGTCTTTTGATCAAAAGAACAGAGAAGCGATTGGCTTATTTTTGACTCGAATAACTGCCCCACATCAACGTCAGAAGAAAACTTGACTTGGTAAATATTTCGATTTAGATAACGCTCCGTACTCATGTACTCAATATGGGCAGTTGGCCGCCCGTGACTGATAGCGCATGACGCACAGACCAAAAACATTAAAACCAGTAAAAATTTACGCACATTTCCGCCCCTTGAAATGCAATACCACTGACTGCATAAGAACATCCCTAGCAGACATTCCGCTACTTAATACGGCAATGTAAATAGCCCAGGCGTCGGCGTGGTTCACATCTACCCGGCCGTTCATGTTCGGGCCGCTTGTCATGTCCCACTGCTCTCCAAAATCCGCCACGAGATCAGAAAAGTTCCAGTCTTTGGCATCAGCCCTTACATTCACCCAATATTCAGCTTTGGGAGTAGGCTCTTTTTGATAAATATTAGATATGCCCCATACGATCTGGCCCTCTCCGACGGGATCCAAAGTAACCAATACCGCGACTCGATAGCCTTTATCGGACAGCACTTTAGACAGATGAGCTCCATTCCAGCCCCCCAGGCTATGGCCGACGATGTAAACGGGAGTTGTGAGATCAGGAATCTTCGCCAACACATTCGCTTTCAATCCCTCGTCACTGATGAAGTCGTTATAACCGATGTGATACGCGTCGTAGGTATCAGCGCAAAGGCCTTCGGCATCCATATTCTTGATGAATATTTTCAGCGCCTCCGCCACATTATTGTTCGGTCCCGTTCCGTAATAACTCTCCTTGTCTCCCGCCCCTCCGACGAAAAATAAAACAATTTTTTTCGGGCTAACCGTAGCCTGCTTTACGGTCGCGTCGGTTTTACATGTTAATTCGTGTGTCACGACCAATCTTTGACAGCCTTTCAATTGCGAATTTTCAGCGGCCATGGCTTCTTACTCTACGAACAATTTGATGGATTCAGGCAGGTGCGAGCTCACCGTGTGAGTGAAACCCTTGCCATCGGTAACGCCGTGTTCGACGCGTCCATCACCGCGTTGAATCGCGTAGGGATGATTCGGCATGGGCTCTCCTGTGATCTCATTGATCACTTGCATCCGATCGTTGAAATGCACCGGCATCGGCAACAGCCCGCTAAACGCAGCCCCTCCCCCACTTTGGCCGATGATCACCGTGCCCGAGCCACCGATCACGACATTGCCATGCCCACCAGTGCTATCGAGCATCGCGGCGTTCAGGCCGTTAATGAAAACAGTGCCGGAGACCGCTCCGGTGATAGGGCTGCCACACGCTGATTTATCGGTCATGCGTGCAGCAGCGAGGCCGTCGAAGAATACGTCCGGCGAGCCGGAGACAATCGGGTTGGTGCCATGACCTGGCAGTGGGCAGGCGGTTGGGTCGGTGACGCGTGCTGCGGGTTTACCACTCAATTCAAAGCTCCTTGCTTAAGGGGTGCCGGGGATGGCTGATAGATGTCGATGTCGGTCGCGGCAAAGCGCCAGCGATTGTCGACCGGGTCGAACAGAGCATGACAATGCTCCCGGCTTTCAGGTGATGTCGCGGTTTGTATGGCACGCCAGGCTTCGTTGGCTTGCCACCTCAACTCGGCAGGCGTTGCATCATCAAGTTCGTTGAGCCAGGCGTTGTAGTTGCGCAGGTGATTGCGCTCGAAAGTCGATTGCAGCAAGTCGCCCATTTCCACGCCAAGGTCCAGATGATGCCTGGAGGTCCAGCGCCCCACTTCGGAGTAGACGTGCCAGCCCATCGGGATCAACGCACCGTTTTCCAACAGAGAATGGCCGGCGAGAGCGACGAAGCCGCAACAGATGTGCAGCATCAGCCAGCCTTGATGAGCGTCGATAATCGCTGTGGGATCAAAGGTTCTCAGCGCTACCACACGGTATTCGCCGAGGCCGGCGCTGCGCGACATCAACTCAGCGTCGAGCCGCGACACGAAAGCCCGAATAGCCAGGCCGCCGGTGCGCTGGGCCATGCAGAGGATTTCGACAGCCTGTCGATTCGGGTCGTCAGAAGAGCCGGTGGTTTTCACCAGACCATACAGACGCATGGACGCCTGCAGTCCGCTCATAGCTGGTCACTCATTGACGCAGCGAGGGCTCCACAGGCGCGGAGAAATTTTGCCAGATGCATTGCAGGTGTCGTCCGTGAGCGCGCAAAAATGGCGCACAGAATGCCGGACTAGAGCGGTGGCGACAACTGAATCAGCAGTAGATTGCCATCATTGTGCTCAGCCCTCGGCAAATTCGCGCAACACCTTCCCATCCATGCGATACCGCACCCATTCCTCCTGCGGTTGCGCACCGAGGGATTTGTAGAATTCGATGGCCGGAGTGTTCCAATCCAGCACACTCCATTCGAAGCGGCCGCAGTCGTTGGCGCAGGCGATTTTTGCCAGGTGGCGCAATAAGGTTTTGCCGGCGCCGCCGCCGCGCTGTTCGGGGGTGATGTAGAGGTCTTCGAGGTACAGGCAGTTGCTGCCCAGCCACGTTGAATAACTGAAGAAGAACACCGCAAAGCCGATTGGCAAGCCGTCGCGCAGGCAGATCAGGCCATGGGCGGTCGCGCCTTCGCCGAACAGGCTGCGTTCGATGTCGGCGACGCTGGCGATGACTTCGTGACGGGCCTTTTCGAAATCTGCCAGTTCGGTGATGAAGGCGAGGATTTGCGGCGCATCGCTGGGGGTCGCCGGGCGGATTTCGATCGTCATGAACGGGCCTTGTGTGCAAATTAAAGCGCCATACTAAGGCGCGCAGCGGCGCTCGTCACATGGCAAACATCCTGACTTGCCCAATTTGTTGAACACCGTCGCCCTTGTGGGAGCGAGCCTGCTCGCGAAAGCATTCTGTCAGTTGAATCAACGTCTGATTGAAATGACGCCTTCGCGAGCAGGCTCGCTCCCACAGTTGATACCGCACATTGTGAAAGGATGCTTATGACCGTTAACTGTTTTGCACCCATGGAAACACTGAAGATCGGCATCGTCTGAACAGCAGACATGCGACCCCGGCGAAGACCGTTCGTCGATCATCAGGCACCAATCCGTCATCAGGGCTGACCAACCAAGTGTAAGGATTCCAATCACTGGAGAAGCCCTATGATCCCGTCAAGGTTGACCGCTTTAGTCTTCAGCGCCCTGCTCTGCCCTGCGGTGTTCGCCGCCTCTTCCACGGCAGCGGGCACTGGCCCTACCGATCCGACCCCGCCACGCGCTCCCGCCATTAACAGTGCTCCCGGTATGAATACCGATGGCTCCGGCGTGCCGCTGATCAATCAGCCGCCCGCCACCGGCACCGATCCGCGCACTCAAGGCAGCGATCCGGGCCGTCAGGGTGGCATGAACACGCCTGATTCTCCTGCCACTGCGCCTGACAATGCCGGCCCCGGTGTCGGTTCGAAAACCACCACCGGTGGCTCCGGTTCCGAAGGTGCCGGTCAGTAGTTCGCCGACGCGAGCGCCCTATTCACTCCCATGAAGAGGTAACCATGAACGTCGACAAAGACCTGGAAAAAGAAGTCCTCACCCGCCTGCTGCACGCCCATCCCAACGGCCTGGGCAAGGAGGTGCTGGACAATTACCGGGGCGAGAGAGTCGTGGCCAGCGCCCTCGCCGCCCTGCAGGATCGCGGGCTGATTCACCATGGTCATGTGACCTTGAGCGAAGCAGGCGAACACTCGCTGAACCTGCCGATCAAGCTCAGTTCTGCCGGCGTCGAAGCGGCGCGCAAACTGGATCTGCAGTAGTGCCAAGCCGCTCGCCGTCGAAGCGGCGAGCGGCCGGATCCGCAACTTGAGGAGATATCCCATGCCTCGTGGAAGCAAAGACAAATACACCAGCGAACAGAAGCGCAAAGCCGAGCACATCGAAGACGGTTACGAGAAAAAGGGCGTGTCGAAAGATGAGGCTGAGGCGCGCGCCTGGGCGACAGTGAACAAACAATCCGGCGGCGGCGAAAAGTCCGGTGGCTCGGGGCGCAAGAAGCCTGCCAGTGCCAAGTCGGAAGATCGCAAAGAGTCATCGCGGCGCGCGTTGTCCAGCCGCAAGGGCCATTCGCGCAACAGCGAGACTTCAAAGGATACGCAGAATGTCGATAGCCTGATGAAGGAAGCCCGAGCGAAGAATATCCCGGGGCGGTCTTCAATGCGCAAGCAGGAGTTGATTGAGGCGTTGCGCAAGGCTGGCTAGAAAGACGCCCACTGTAGGAGCTGCCGAAGGCTGCGATCTTGTGCTTCTCAAGATCAAAAGATCGCAGCCTTCGGCAGCTCCTACAGAAGATTTGTATACGACTTAGATCCTATGTGGGAGCGAGCCTGCTCGCGAAGGTTTGGGGTCAGACGCCGCAGGACTCGCGGATAAACGCATCCACCTCCGCCCTCCCCGGCGATGTAGCCGGCCCCCAGCGAGTTACCGCCAGCGCTGCCGCCGCATTCGCCCGCCGCGCCGCTTCCGGTGCCTCCAGCCCCTGCGCCAATCCAGCAACAAACACCCCGGCATGCGCATCGCCGGCACCATTGCTGTCCACTGCTTTCACAGCAAATCCCGGCACCTGCCGACGTTCACTGCCCTGCTGAATCCAGCAACCCTGCGGCCCGTCGCGCACCACCATCAGCACACTTTCCGGCAGCAGTTCCGCGAGGCGATCCATCGCGACACCAATCTCATCGGCTCCGGTAAACCGCAGCGCCTCGACACTGTTGCTGGTCCACACATCGATGCGCGGCAGCAAAGCTTGAATCATCGGAGTCTCAGGCGATTCCACCAGCGGCCCCGGATCAAACACCACGTTGACCGACGCCGGCAGTGCCAGCGTCCAGTCGAGCAACGCCTGCGCCTTGCCCTCGTGCAGCAGACTGTAGCCGCTGAGATAAACGTAATCGCCGGGCTCGGCCGCCACGCTGTTCAGATCGTCCTCGGTCACCTCGCCTTCGGCGCCGATGTAGGAAATGAAACTGCGTTCAGCCGACGCATCGGTCAGCGCCACGCACAGACCGGTATCGCGCTCGGCCGATTCGCGGATGCCGATGCTGATACCTTCCGCGTGCATCGCTTGGCGTGCCAAATCACCGAAACGTCCCGTGCCATGGCGACCGAGATAGACCACCGGCAGGCCATTACGCACCGCCGCCGCCATCACGTTGAAGCCGCCGCCGGCTTCGAAACCCGCCGATTGCGCCAACACGTCGCCGCCAATCTGCGGCAATTTATCTACGGCCATGACCAGGTCGATGATCACCTGGCCGGTGTGCAACATCTTAGGCATGAGCATTCTCGGGTTGCGCGGCGCGACGATCTTTCGCACCGCCCAGTATCAGGTAAAGGCCACCGGCGACGACGAAGGTCACGATCCAGCCGAGGCCGTTGTGGCCCAGCCAGGAATCGGACAGAAAGCCCTTGAACCAGACGTTTTCCGCCGTGGTGCCGATGGTGGTGAAGCTGAAACCGAGGACGATGGCGATCGCCCAGGCGCCAAACGCGCGCCACTCGATGCCGCCGCGATACCAGTAGGCACTGCTCGGGCTGACGTCGAGCAGGTCTTTGGGGCTGTAGTAGTGACGGTGAATCAGGTCGACCACGAAGATCCCGACCCAGGCAGTGATCGGCACTGCCAGCAGGGAAATGAAGGTAATGAACGGGCCGTAGAAACTGTCGGCGATCAGCATGAAGTAGATCGAGCCGGCGAAGATCGCGACGATATCCACCACTACCGCGTAGACGCGTTTCACCTTCAGGCCCAGGGTCAGCGTGGTCAGGCCGGCGGAGTACACCGACAGGTTGTTCGACAGCAGCAGGCCACCGAACGCGGTGATCAGGTACGGCACGGCCATCCACGTCGGCAGCATGTCGCGGATCGCCACGATCGGGTCCGTCGCCGAAGCCAAGTCATTGTTGCCCACCGACAACAAGCCGCCGAGAGTGATCAGCAGCACCAGCGGAATCCCTGCGCCGAACGCCGCCGACGCCACCAGACGCACAGCCTTGACGCTGCGATGCTGATAGCGCGACATGTCAGCGCCAGCGTTGGCCCAGCCGATGCCAGTGCCAGCGGCCATGGTGCCGATGCCGATGATCATCGCGCTCAGCGGCGCCGGCGTGGCGTTGAACACCGCGCTCCAGTCGATGGTCGCGCAGAGAAAACCGCCGACGAGAATGTTCAGCGCACCGAACACATAGGTCGCCCACTTCTGGATCACCAGCAGGGTCGCGTGGCCGAGGCCGGACACCGACAAGGTCAGCAGGACGAAGATGGCGATAAAGATCAGCGTCAGTATCGGCGCACTTTTCGCCTCGACCGGCGAGCCAAACAGGATCGAACACAGCGACAGCAGGACAAAGGCTGCGGTGGTGGTGTTGACGGTTTCCCAACCCAGACGCGACATCAGCGAAACCAGCGTCGGGCCAATGTTGCCGCGTACGCCGAAGATCGCGCGAGACAGCGTCAGACTCGGCGCGCGGCCACGACGCCCGGCAATCGAGATGATCCCGACCACGGCAAACGAACCGGCGGCACCGAGGATGGCGACGATGATCGCCTGCCAGATCGCCAGCCCGCGAAACGCCACCAGCGTGGCACCCAGCGGCAGGCCGAGGATAGAAATATTCGCGGCGAACCAGACCCAGAACAGTTGCAGCGGATGACCGTTGCACTCAGCTTCCGGCACCGGCTCGATACCCCGGGTTTCCAATTGCCCGACGCTCTGCCCGGCGGTTGATGAACTCATGAAAATGCTCCTGTTTGCCTTTTTTGTGGTTGTGGCAATGATGCAAAACGACAAGACAACCGGCCTTCCGAGGCCTGTCTGTGCGATCCATTGCTGTGTGAATTCTTTAGAAATGCGCCGCCCCTTTCGCGAGCAGGCTCGCTCCCACAAGGAACTGCATTCCAATTGTGGGAGCGAGCCTGCTCGCGAAGAGGCCAGCCAGTCAACGCAAGGCCAACAGCCCCTGCACCAACGGCTCAAGCTGCAGATGATTAACAGCTTTCACCGTCTCGATCATCGGCTCCGGCCAGCACCCAAGCCCCAGGCAAGCCCCGAGCATGGCGCCGAGAATCGCCGCGATGGTATCCGTGTCGCCACCGAGGCTGGCCGCCATGCACAGCGCTTCGAATGCCGTCATCTCGCCGATGGCCACTTGCTGGGCCAGTGCGAATGAAACCACCACCGACTCCTGCGACGCCACCGATGTACCGATCACGTCGTAGAGCAGATCGGCGAGCAGTGCTTTGTCGCTGTCGACGCTGATGCTGCGTGCCCAACTGATGCGCGAGGCCATGCGCCCTCCGGCCACCCAGTGCCCGTGGGCTTCCGCTTGCTGGGCAATCTGCTGGCCAAGGTTCAGCGCCTCGCCCAGATCGACGCCGTTGATCCCAGCGGAGACCACCGTCGCCACCGCCGCCGCACTGGAAATCCCCAGCGTGGTGTTATGCGTCACTTGGCACGCCTGCACGACCGCCGCAATGAAGCGCTGCGGATCGGCCACATTCGCGGCGATGCCGACGGGAGTAATGCGCATCGCCGCGCCATTGGTGGTGCCGTAGCGCCCGGCTTCTTCCGGGGAATGCCCGGCGAGGATCATTTCAATGGCGCGTTTGGTCGAGGGGCCGAGCAAGTCCTGCGAGCCCTTGGCCTGCATCTCGGCTTCCCATTCGATCAAGCGCTGGGCGAGGACCGCCGGTTCGATGCGGCCGTGGCCTTCGACCAATAACTCGCCGACCAGAATCGCCTGTTCGGTGTCATCGGTGATCGAGCCCTTGGGCATGTTCGCGGCGATCGGTTGCAAGGGACCTGCGTCTTGCAGATCAGTGATCTGGCCGAAGCGCGCCTTGATGGTTTCGCGATCGAGCGACTGCGTCGGCATGCCCAGCGCATCACCCAGGGCCAGACCATAGAAAGCGCCAAGCGCACGGTCGAGCGCGGTCATTTCGATTCTCCAAATTGCAGGTGCAGACGAAAATGCACCGGGTCGAGCAGGCTTTCGACCTGTTCCATGAAACGGTTCTGCCGGTCGTAAGTAGTGCGCAGGGCTTTGAGAAAAACCGTGCCGACCGGACGGCCGAGCAGCTCGGCGTCTTCGGCATTCAGCGGCTCGGCACCGATCCACTGATCGCCGCGCTCGCCGATATAGCCGTAGGCGGCCAGGGTGATGGTCAGGGAGTTGTCGATCAAACCGACGCGGGGCAGGCTTTCCAGGCCGCCGTTGGCCGGCATCAAGGAGCGCTCGAGAGACACCAGCGTACCGTCGGTGGCGCGCCGGCGACGGTCGAGGGTGATGAATTGATCGGTGCCGAACCGCACCAGCAGATCCGGACGGGTCACCGCTTCGAGACGCAGCACTTCGGTATTGATCAGCGCCCCGCTGTCGGCCAGCGCCTGCGCCCAGCCGCTGCGCTGGTCGAGCGCGACACCGTCGAAGGTGACGATGGAGCCAACCCCGCTCTGCGTGGCGATGTATTTACGCCGCTTCAGTTCGGCCAGCGCTTCACGCAAGGTGCCACGGCTGACCTGGAATTCCTGAGCCAACTGATGTTCGCCGGGCAACAGAAAGCCGTCCTCCATGAGGCCACTTTCGATGCGTCGGACGAGCTCGTCGACCACCCTTTGTTTCTTGTCGAATCGTACCTGTCTAATCATGTACAAATTGATAACCGAAACGGTCGCTGACGAGCAAGAATTATTTAAGGGAGATGACAGAAGGCAGGAATGGCGCGATCAACTGTGGGAGCGAGCCTGCTCGCAAAGGCGGTATCCCTGACACATCAACGCTGGATGTGCCAATGCCTTCGCGAGCAGGCTCGCTCCCACAGGGAAGTGCTTGTGTTAGCGCTGTTTCAGGCGGTCGATGACCACGGCCAGCAACAGAATCGAACCCCGAATCACATACTGATAAAACGTATCGATGTTCTTCAGGTTCATCGCGTTTTCGATGATCGCCAGAATCAACACACCGGCAATCACATGGCGGATCATGCCAATCCCGCCGCTCAGCGACACCCCGCCCAGTACGCAGGCAGAGATTACCGTCAGTTCAAAACCCTGACCAATCATCGGCTGCCCGGAAGTCATCCGCGACGCCAGAATCACACCCGCCAGCGCGCCGATCACACCGTGCACGGCGAAGATGATGATCTTGGTCCGGTCAACGTTGACGCCCGCCAGCAACGCCGCTTCCTGGTTGCCACCGATGGCCATGGTGTTGCGCCCGTAGGTGGTGTAGTTCAGCAGCCAGCCGAAGAACAGAAAGCAGACAATGGTGATCAGGATCGGCACCGGCACACCAAACAGCTGGCCATTGCCGAAGACGAAGAACGATTCCTGCGAAACGCCGACCGCTTTGCCGTTGGCAAAGATATAGGCCAGACCGCGCACGATCTGCATGGTCGCCAGCGTCGTGATCAGGGCATTGACGCGCAACTTGGCAATCACGATGCCGTTGATCAGCCCGACGATCAGGCCCATCACCAGTGCCGCGCTGACGCCGAGAAATACGCTGTTGGTGTCACGCATCACCACCGCCGCCACCACGCCGGCACAGGCGATCACTGAGCCGACCGAGAGGTCGAAGTGCCCGGATGCCAGGCAATAAAGCATGGTGCACGCGGCGATGCCGGTGGTGGAAATCGCCAGACCCAGGCCACGCATGTTCAGCGGCGAGAGGAAGTTGTCGATCAGCAGTGTGCAGGCGACAAAGATGCCGATCGCCGCCAGCAGCATGACCCAGTCATCGAGGAAGCGCCGCAGGTCCAGCGGTTTGCGCTCGGTCGGCAGGGTTTCGTTTTGCGTAGTCATCATAGTCACCTCTCAGTTCGCCACGCCGTCAGCGCGGTGGCGTGGCAAAGCCAGTTGCAGCAGGTTGGATTCATTGGCCTGGTCGCGGCTGACTTCGCCGCGCAGGGCGCCTTCGCACAGCACCAGGATGCGGTCGGAAATGCCCATCACTTCCATCAGATCGCTGGACACCACGATCACCGAAATGCCGTCGGCGGCGAGGTTATGAATGATCTGGTAGATCTCGGCCTTGGCGCCGATGTCGATGCCACGGGTCGGTTCGTCGAGCAGCAGGACTTTCATCGGCATCGACAGCCAGCGACCGAGAATGGCCTTCTGCTGGTTGCCGCCGGAAAGGAACTTGATCTGCTGGCCGGCGTGCGGGGTTTTCACTTTCAGGGCCTTGATCTGCTTGTCGGCGTTGCCCTTTTCCCACAAGCCGCGAATCAGGCAGCCGAGCCCGGAATGCGCACCACGGGCACTGATGTTGATGTTCTCGGCGACGCTGGCCAGGGGGATGATGCCTTCTTTCTTGCGATCTTCCGGGCACAGCAGAATGCCGGCGGCAATCGCGTCACGGGGCGAGCGCAGCTTCAGCTCATGACCGCGCAATTCGAGACGGCCGGCGGTGTTGCGCTCCAGGCCGCTGAGCAGGCGAAACAGCTCGGTGCGCCCTGCCCCGACCAGCCCGAACAGGCCAAGGATTTCGCCTTTATGCGCTTCGAAACTGATCGGCTCGCGCAGGCCCGGGCCGAGCAGGCCGTCGACTTTCAACGCCACGGCGCCACGCGGGCGATGGCGGTAATCGTAAATGTCCTGAATGTCGCGGCCGACCATGCAGGTCACCAGTTGATCGTGGGTCAACTGGCTCATGTCATCGAAGGTACGCACGTAGCGGCCGTCCTTGAACACGGTGACGGCGTCGCAGATACGGAAGACTTCTTCCATGCGATGGGACACGTAGAGCACCACTTTGCCTTCGTCGCGCAGACGCCCGATGATCGCCATCAAGCGATCGATCTCGCGCGCCGAGAGGCTGCTGGTCGGCTCATCGAAAGCGATAACGTGGGCGCCGCGCGACAGCGCCTTGGCGATTTCCACCAATTGCCGCTGGCCCAGCGACAAGCGTCCGACCTTGGTTTGCGGATCGATTTCGTCGGCCAGGCCTTTCAGGCAATTCAAGGCTTTCTGGCGCAGCTCACTGCGATTGATCAGGCCGAAACTCGCCGGCAGATGCCCGAGAAACAGGTTCTCGGCCACGGTCATTTCCGGGACCAGATGCAGTTCCTGGTGAATCACCGCGACGCCGCTGCCGATGCTGTCAGCGGTGGACTTGAACGCCATCGCCTGCTCGCCGATCTGCAGCTCACCGCTGCTCGGAATGTAGGCGCCACCGAGGATTTTCAGCAGGGTCGATTTGCCCGCGCCGTTCTCGCCCATCAAGGCATGAACCTGGCCGGGGTGGGCGACGAAGCTGATGCCGTCGAGCGCTTTCACGCCGGGAAAGGTCTTGCCGATCCCGTTGAAGCGCAGGCTGCCGCTGGCGCCGTGTTGTTCTTGTGTCTGTACTTGCGCGTGCATAAAGCCACCTCTTCACACCGAAAAACGGCCCGGCTGCCCGGGCCGTCGCTGCCTCAGTTCCACAAGCCGATTTTTTCCAGCTCTTGCTTGAAGTTTTCGCGAGTGATCAGGGTGACGTCATCCATGGCGGTGTACTTCGGCGGCTCTTTGCCGGCGGTGATCCACTCGTACATCATTTCGGCGGTCTTATAGCCTTCGATGTGCGGGCTTGGCAGCATCGAACCGAAGAAGCCGCTGTTAGGCTTTTTCAGTTCGCCGATGGCGTCGGTGCCGTTGATGCCGATGCCGATCACGTTGCTCGCGGCAAAACCGGCCGCTTCGGTGGCACGCACGCCGCCGAGCACGGTGTTGTCGTTCATGCCGCCGATGATCAGGTTTTTTGCCGCGCTTGGCAGTTTCACCAGCGCCGAGTTGGTGGCATCCATGCTGCCCGGTACGTCGAGGGTTTTCAGTGCGGCGAAGAGGATGTGGTCCTCAGGCATGCCGGCCTTTTTCAGCGCATCGACCGAACCATCGGTGCGCTTTTTGCCGGTGTCGAGTTCGTTGTAGGTGTTGACCACCGCGTAGGTGTCTTTCCAGTCCCAGTTACGCTTCTTCGCTTCGGCGGCCATCGCGGCGCCCTGCTTCTGGCCAACTTCAAATGCGGCCATGCCCAGGTACGGCACGTCTTCCATGAATTTGCCGTTGGCGTCGACAAAACGGTCGTCGACGGCAATCACTTTCAGATCGTTGATCTTGGCTTTGGCCATGATGGCAGGGCCCAGAGACACGTCCGGCGGGCAGATCACGAAGCCCTTGGCGCCGTTGGCGGCGAGGCTGTCGATCGCCGAGAGGGTTTTCTCGCCATCGGGCACGGCGATCTTGATCAATTCAAAGCCTTTGTCCTTGGCGGCTTTTTCGGCAAAAGCCCATTCGGTCTGGAACCACGGTTCTTCGGCCTGCTTGACCAGAAAACCGATCTTCACCGCGTCGGCGGCGAGCAGCGCGCTGCTCAGGCTGAACGCAGTGACCGCCAGGGCAGTGCTGCACAGGGTACGAATCCCGAAACGACGTTTCATCAGATGACTCCTTGTTATTTTTTTTGAGCAAGGTTTGAAAAGCGTTGAAGCGTGTTCTCAGTGAAGCTGGTTGAAAATAGTCATATCGTATGATGATTGGATTTCAAGCGTAGTTCAGCGCTGGAAATCCGTTTCATTCAGTCGTGGTACATCACCGAGCGACCACCATCGATGGTGATGCACGAAGCGTTGATAAACGGTGCCTCATCGCTGGCCAGGAACACTGCCGTCATCGCCACCTCGATCGGCTGGCCGATGCGCTTGGGCGGATGCAGATCAAAGGCGCGCTGCCGTTCGGCGTGCGGATCGGCAAAGCCGTTCCAGTAATCGACGTTCAATTGCGTTTCGATGTAGCCCGGCGCGATGGCGTTGACGCGAATGCCCTTGGCCGCGTATTCGATGCCGAGGGCGCGGGTCAGGCCGAGCAGGCCATGCTTGGCCACCGGGTACGGGAAGCAACCGGGAATGATGTGGCTGGAATGGGTCGAGGCGATGTTGATGATGCTGCCCACACCCTGCTCGATCATCTGCGGCAGCACGGCTTTGCAGCCATACCAGGCGCCGTCCAGATCGATGGCGAAGCAGCGGCGCCAGTCCTCTTCGGTCATCTGCAAAGGATCGCGGAACACATTGACCCCGGCGCAGTTGACCAGTACGTCGATGCGGCCATGCAATTCCACGGCGCGTCGGGCCAGGGCGTGCAGATCCTGCTGATTCGATACGTCAGCCTTGAGCGCTTGCACGTCATGGCCCTGATCCCGCCAGTGAGCGGCGACCTGCTCGACCTTGTCGGCCTGGATATCGCTGATGAGTAATCTGGCTTGCTGCGAGGCGAACGCGGCGACAATCGCTTCGCCGATGCCCTGAGCGGCCCCGGTCAGCAGCACAACCTTGTTTTTCAGGCGCTCGCCTTTCGGCGGGGCCGGCACTTGCGGCAATGTCAGCGCTTCAGCCATGGCTCAGGCCTCCTGCGCGCAGGCGCAAAAAAACCGGGCATCGGTGGATGTCCGGTTCTGACGGCTCGGAAAAATAAACAGGCAAGCGTCACCAGCGGCATTGAGCCGTGGCGAAAGGCGGATCCCGCTTGCGCGGGCGAGAAGAATTCGCTGCATCACTTCACCTGTTTTGTTCTTTTTAAGTGTGAGTGCGTGTTACTGCTGGGGCCGACTATAAACCCGACCGCCAAATAATCTCAATATATAATTTTGCATCCCATATTTTGGGATCTAGCCAGAAAAACGCGTACAGAGTTTTCCTGCAACGTCGACGCGCATGGTCAGCACCGCGCCATCCAATGGATGGTTCAGCGGACTCTTCGCGCTGGTGATGAACAGGGTTTTCAAGTCTTCGCCACCGAACACACAACTGGTCGGGCGACTGACCGGTAGATCGATCTTGCGATCCACCTGCCCGTCCGGCGTCAGGCGCAACAGGCAACTGCCGTCCCAGCGTGCATTCCACACGTAGCCTTCGGCATCCATGGCCGAGCCGTCAGGGCCGCCGTGTTGATCGGAGGAGTAAAACACCTGTGGCGCATCAAGACTGCCGTCGGTGCGGATGAAATATCGATTGAGCGTGCTGTCGAGACTTTCACCAAACAGCAGCGAGGTGCCGTCATCGCCCCACAACAAAGTGTTGGGGATGCCCAGACCGAGCAGCAGCGGTGTCACGCGCTGATCGGGATCGATACGGAACAGGCCACCGGAACGGCGCACCAGCGGCAGATCCTCGCCGTGCTCGCCGATGTTGTTTTGCATGGTGCCCAACCACAACCGGCCCAAGGCATCGCAACGGGCTTCGTTGGGGCGGTTGCCCGGTTGCGGGTCGGCGACGCAGAACAGCGTCAACCGTGGCTCGAGGCCAGGCGAATCGAGATCCAGTCGATAGACACCGCTGCTGAGCGTGACCAACGCATCGCCGCTGGCGCAGGGAATGAAGGCGGAGATGTGCTCAGGCATCTGCCAGATCTGCACGTTCTGGCCGATCAGGCGCAACGCTTGTTTGCCAGCGATATCGACCCAGTACAACGCCTGGGTCGGCGCATCCCAGAACGGGCCTTCGCCGAGTTGCGCGCGGTGTTGGGTCAGGGCGGTGCAGGTCATCTGGAATCCTTCATGTTCTTGTTGTTTTCAATGTGGGAGCAAGCCTGCTCGCGAAAGCGGCGTGTCAGTCGTTGATGATGCATATGACCTGACGCATTCGCGAGCAGGCTCGCTTCCACAGGGGATTTTCGATCTTAGCTGGCTTTGCGGTCGGCCATGACTTTCGGGTAAAAACGTTTAATCGCCAGATCGGCATTGTCGATCAGGGTCATGCACGCCCACACGCCACGGGTCGAATCGCGCGCGGCGATGGCATCGGCCATGTCTTTATGAATCGGCAAGGTGCGGCGCAATTCATCGGGGTCGGCGGCGGAGACTTCGAACGACACCGCCAGCAACGCGCCGAGGGCCGGGACCATTTGTTCGATGAACTGATTATGGCTGGCAGCAAGGATGCATTCGTGGAAGGCCTGGTCGGCACGGTTGTAATCAATGCCGCTGTCGACCGCTCGTTCCAGTGCGTTGAAGGCCAGTTGTACCGCTTCGATCTGCTCTGGCGTTGCGCGCTCACAGGCCCAGCGCACCGCCATTGGCTCGATGGTGCGGCGCAAATCCAGCAAGTCATCGACGAAGTTTTCCGGCAAGCCGTTGCGCGACAGCCAACCGACCACTTGCGGATCGAACAGATTCCAGCGCCGGACCGGCAACACCCGCGTGCCGACCTTCGGTCCGACCTCGAGCATGCCTTTGGCGACAAGGGTCTTGATGGCTTCGCGAATCACCGTACGGCTGACGCCGAGCTGCTCACCCAGATCCGCCTCAACCTTGATGGTCTGCCCCGGCTTGACCTGGCCAGCGGCGATCCAACTGCCCAGCCAGTCAACGGTTGACGCATGAAAGCTGCTGGACATGAACACCTCAAGGCGAATCGCGATGGGTGCTTACGCTAATCATCATACGAATAACAGTCAATCGGATTTTGCAGCTTATCCATAAACCAAATGTGGGAGCGGGCTTGCTCGCGAATGCGGCGTGTCAGTCAGCAAACTATTTGACTGAACCACCGCATTCGCGAGCAAGCCCGCTCCCACATTTTGATGCTGTGTCAGGGTTCCAGCCCGATACGAAAGAACTCGCCGCCACTCCACACGCCCAACCAGCGCTGGCCATCGATCTCGCGGCTCACCGCCAGTTCCACCAACTGGTAAAACACATTGCGGTGAATCAGTGCTTCAAGGTTGCTGCGCACATTCACATAAGGCGCAGGCTCTTGGGTCTCAGGGTCGATCTCGACACGGAGCGGATGCTCGGCTCCCGCCTCGGCGGTTTCATCGACGTTGGTGGTAAAGCGCAGAACCTGCGCCTCGCCCTCGCCTTCCACTTCTACGGCAACCGCTATGAACGGCGCGTCATCGACCTTGATCCCGACCTTCTCGACCGGGGTGATCAGGAAGTAATCATCGCCGTCGCGGCGGATGATGGTGGAGAACAGTTTGACCATCGGCTTGCGCCCGATCGGCGTACCCAGGTAATACCAGGTGCCGTCGCGGGCGATGCGCATGTCGATGTCGCCGCAGAAATCCGGGTTCCACAAATGCACCGGTGGCAGGCCTTTGGTCTTGGGGATCTGCCCCAGCAGGTCATTGGCTGTTTGCGGGTCACTCATGGCGTACTCCTTGATTACTGGTCGCCGATCCCCAGCAGGCTGCGTGCGTATTGCGCCAGCGGCGGACCGATGAGGTCTTCGGGTTTGGAGTCATGGAACGTCAGTAAACCGCCACGACTCTTGATCCGTGCAGTATCAATCAAATACTGGGTGCTGGTCTCGATCAACATGATCTGAATCACGCCGCCATCGATACCGAGGCGATCCACGGCTTCCTGATCCAGCCACTCGTCGGAGTTGCCAATGCGGTCGTCAGCCTTGGCGAAACGTGTGTAGAGCAGGTAATGCGCGCCGGCATCCCGGGCTTCGCCCATGGCTTGGTCGAGGCCTTCCGGCGCACGGGCACGGCGGACCATCGGGAAGTATTCGACAAAGCCCTTGAAGGCTTCTTCGGCGACCACGTTCGGCCGTGGATAGGAACCACCCGGTGGCGCGAACGCGCCCTGGGCGATGAAGATGAACGAGTCCGGCTGAATGCGGATATTGTTCACCCGGCGGCTGTCGCTGTGGTCCAGAAGCCCCGCATCGCTCATGTGATAGCGAGTGCCTTCGGCCATATCGCTGACATTCATGCAGCCGCCAAGTGCCAAAACGGCCAGCAGCAAAACCAGGCTACGCATCCTATTCCTCCAGAAGCCGGTGTCGGAAAACCGGCGAATGGCCGTTGGATGCAGCTTTTGCGCCAGCTCGGCAAATTCAGTGATAGAGGCATTCGCGAGCAGGCTCGCTCCCACAATTGAACTGCATTCCAAAGGTGGGAGCAACGGTGCGACGATTCGACCTGCTCGCGAAGGCGGTTAATCAGCCGCCAATGATCTTCATGACAGTAGCGCCGCCAGAGAACGCCACCTCCTGCTTGTCACCCAACGCCTTGACCAGCAAACGTTGCAGCGCCGGCAACGCCTGATGGCGCGGCTTGTCGAGCAGATCGCCGACATAGTGGCGGTTGCTCGACGACAGGCAGCCATGCAGCCAACCGGTCGAGGACAGGCGCAGGCGCGAGCAGGTGCGGCAGAACGGCACGCTTTCGTTGGCGATCACCCCGAAAGTGCCGCGACCGGGAATCGCGTAGCGTACCGCCGTGGCGTCCACCGGAGCGTCAGTCTGGGCGTATTCATAACGTTCGCCGATCAAGCCGAGCAACTGCTCAAGGCTGACGAATTGCTGCAGGAAGGCATTGGAATCCTTGGCCAGGTGGCCCATGCGCATCAACTCGATGAAACGCAGTTCAAAACCTCGTTCCAGGCAGTAATCGAGCAGCGGCATGACCTGATCGAGATTCTGCCCGCGCAACGGCACCATGTTGACCTTGATCTTCATCCCGGCGGCGGCAGCCTGATCCATGCCATCGAGCACGCTGGCCAGATCGCCGCCACGAGCGATGCTGCGGAAAGCAGCGGCATCAAGCGTATCGAGGGAAACGTTGATCCGACGCAGACCGGCATCCACCAGCAACGGGAGTTTTTTCGCGAGGAGTTGACCGTTGGTGGTCAGGCTGATGTCGTCGAGGCCCATCTGGCCGACGGCAGTCATGAACGATTCGAGTTTGGGGCTGACCAGTGGCTCGCCGCCAGTGATGCGCAGGCGCTCGATGCCGGCCGCTTCGATCAGGTATTCGACGCCGCGTGCCATGGCTTCGGCCGACAGTTCATCCTGCGCAGCCACCAACCGCTTGCCGTTGGGCACGCAATAGGTACAGGCGTAATTGCAGGCAGAGGTCAGGCTGATGCGCAAATTGCGAAAACGCCTGCCTTGACGGTCAACGATCATGAAACACTCCGGCGAAAGAAAATCGAGCGAGCAAAACTTGACTGAGAAATCAGGTTTTAGCAAGCCCTAAGCCTGAGTATATTCCTGTGCTATTGCGCCATGTTGCGAAAACACGGCGCAATCAGCCCGCTGAATGACTTATGTGCTCGGCGTTTCCGGGTCGCGCTTGCGCTTGTTGCCCATGCGCACGCCGATGTCCATCAGGAACTGGAAGAAACCTTCCTGATCTTCCAGCACATTGCTCCAGAACGGCGAGTGATACAGCGCCACCGCGCCATGCACCAGCGCCCAGGATGCGCAGTAGTGGAAGTACGGCGGCACGTCTTCGAGCTTGCCTTCGCTGATGCGGCCCTTGATCAGCAGCGTCAGGCGTTCGAAGTTCGAGGCACGGATCTTGTGCAGCTCCTCGACCATCTCCGGCACCTGATTGCCCTTGACCACTTTCTCTTCGAGGCGGTCGAACAGACGATAGCGCTGCGGGTCGCGCATGCGGAATTCGAAGTAGGCGCGCGACAGCGCTTCCTTGTCCTTGTCGACATCCGCCGAATGCAGCAGCTCGTTCAGATCGCGCTCGTAGTCGAGCATCAGGCGCAAGTAGATCTCGGCCTTGGATTTGAAGTGCTTGTAGATCGTGCCTTTGCCGATACCCACGGCATCAGCAATCATCTCGACGGTGACACTGTCTTCACCCTGGTCGAGGAACAGCTTGAGCGCGGTATCGAGAATTTCCTGCTCGCGGCGACGAAATTCACGGACCTTACGAGGTTCTTTATGCATAAGAAAAAGGTCTGAAGGGTCAAAATTCGAAGCCGCGTATTATGCCTAACTTGCACAAAAAAGCACGGTTCATCGACCAAATCTGTGTTTCTTGTTCATTTTGAGAACGATTGGAGTGCAATGAGAACTCAACTGAAGCAAACGTATTCCAAATTTGTTTAAAAACCCCGACCGGCTCACTGGACTGCACGCCAGACTGATCAATACTTGAACTGTCGGGCGACATCTCCCCCAAGTGTCGTGCCGGTAAAGGTACCAACGGACCGCGTGCCTTTGTTTTACTCCTAATGGTCTTAACCCGGATTCACCCCCCAGAACCCGGGTTTTTTTTGCCTGCGATTTGGCCAGCCGTTACAGGGCAGATTTAACACTCGCCAGCGGGAACAAGCGCTTGAAGTTTTCCGTGGTCTGCTCGGCAAAGCGCTCGTAGTTCTCACCACGCAGCATCGCCAGAAACTCCGCCACTTCGCGCACGTACTGCGGCAGGTTCGGCTTGCCGCGATACGGGATCGGCGCCAGGTACGGCGAGTCGGTTTCCACCAGCAGGCGATCGGCCGGCACTTTGCTCGCCACATCACGCAGGGCGTCGGCATTGCGGAACGTGACGATGCCCGACAGGGAGATGTAATACCCCATGTCCAGCGCCGCTTTGGCCATGTCCCAGTCTTCGGTGAAGCAATGCAACACGCCGGCCTGAGGCAGAGCCGCTTCGCGCAACAGTTCAAGGGTGTCGGCACGGGCGCCGCGAGTGTGGATGATTACCGGTTTGCCGGTCTGCTGCGCCGCTTGCAGGTGCAGGCGAAACGATTCCTGCTGCAACTCGGCGGCTTCCGGCTCGTAGTGATAATCGAGGCCGGTTTCGCCGATCGCCACCACTTTCGGGTGATTGAGTTCGTGCAGCAGCCAATCCAGCGCCGGTGCCGCGCCCGGCTGCACATCCAGCGGATGCACGCCGACCGAGCAATCAACGTCGGCATACCGCTCGGCGAGGGCTTTGACGTCGGCGGCGTTGTCGGCACTGACGCCGATGCACAGAAAGTGTCCGACCCCGCGCTCGCGAGCCGCAACGAGTGCGGCATCCAGCGAGCCGTCATGGGCGGCGAGGTCGAGACGATCAAGGTGACAATGGGAATCTACGAGCATAAAAAGGACTGCAACTTACATCGTATGAGTGGGACGGTCGGATTTCAGCGCTCCGGCCAGATGAGTTTCTATGCGACTGCGCGCAGTGTCGTCGCCGTCGTTGAATTGCACACCGACACCGGCGGCGCGATTGCCTTGTGCGCCTTTGGGAGTGATCCAGGCAACTTTGCCGGCGACGGGAATTTTTTCCGCTTCATCCATCAGGTGCAAAAGCATGAACACCTCGTCGCCCAACCGGTAGCTTTTGTTGGTCGGGATGAACAGACCACCATTCTTGATGAACGGCATGTAGGCGGCGTAAAGCACCGACTTGTCCTTGATGGTCAGGGACAAGATGCCGTTACGCGGCCCCGGGCTGACAGGCTCAATCATGTTCACCTCCACTGCTGATCTTCAGAGTCTAGGTACACATTCTTATCTTTGACCAGGCAATCCCACCCATTGCACCAACAATGCTTCCAGCAGCAAGGCCGGATTGAGGTTGGCCTTGCTCAACACTTTCTGCCGTTGGGCGAGAATCCAGTCCTGAATATCCAGCACTTTGCCCTGCGCGCTTTTCTGCGCCAGGTACTGCACGACCTTGCGCATATCGGCCAGGCCGAGGCCGGCTTCGTCCTGAGTCAGTTGATAACGCAGGATCAGGCTCGACCAGTCGCAGAACCAGTCGAACAGGCGCAGCATCGGAATGCTTTTCCACTCTTCGGCCAATTGCGTCGGCGATTGCTGGCCCTTGAGCAACTTTTTTACGCCTTCGACCACTTTTGCACGCTGTTCACGCACACCTTGCGATTGCAAGCTGACCGCCATCAGCGGCGAACCGGCGGCCAGCGTCAGCAGTTCGACGCGCTCTTCTTCCGCGCAATCCGGCAGCGCCTGGGCCAGCCATTGCAGACTCATCGCCTCGCCCGGCAGCGGGCAGGCCTGCTGTACGCAGCGGCTCTTGATGGTTGGCAACAAACGGCTCGGCTGATGACTGACCAACAGCAGAACCGTGTCGCCGGACGGCTCTTCAAGACTTTTGAGCAAGGCGTTGGCAGCATTGATATTCATCGACTCGACCGGCTCGATCAACACCACTTTGCGCCCGCCAAGCTGCGCGGTCTGCACGACGAAACTGACCAGATCACGAACCTGATCGACCTTGATCGCCTTGTCCGCCTCTTCCGGCTCGAGAATGTAATTGTCCGGATGACTGCCGGCCTTGAGCAGCAGACAGGATTTGCACTCGCCGCACGCCTCAGGCGTGGGGCGCTGACACAGCAGGCTGGCCATCAAGCGCTCGGCAAGCGCACGTTTGCCGATGCCGGCCGGACCGTGCAGCAGATACGCATGGGCATGCTGACTGCGTCCGGCCAGTTGCTGCCACAGGCTGTCCTGCCATGGATAGGCCTCAGCCACGGGCCAGCTCCAGCAGGTTGGGCAACAAGGTATCCAGCGACTGCTGAACCTTGACCAATGATTGACCGGCATCAATGCGCACGTAGCGCGCCGGGTCGGCTTCAGCGCGCTTCAGGAACGCATTGCGCACGTTCTCGAAAAACGCCTGGCCTTCGAGTTCGAAACGGTCCAGTCGACCACGGGCACTGGCGCGGGCCAGACCGATCTCTACGGGCAGATCGAAAATCAGTGTCAGATCGGGCCGCAAGTCGCCCTGCACGAACGTTTCCAGGGCGGCGATGCGCTCCAGCGACAAGCCACGACCGCCGCCCTGATAGGCGTATGTCGAGTCGGTGAAACGGTCACACAGCACCACAGCGCCACGGGCCAGGGCCGGGCGAATCACCTCTGCCAGATGCTGGGCGCGTGCGGCGAACACCAGCAGCAGCTCGGCGTCCGGGTGCATCACTTCGTCGGCCGGGGTCAGCAACACGTCACGAATCCGCTCGGCCAGTGGCGTACCGCCAGGCTCACGGGTCAGCAGCACTTCGATACCGGCGGCGCGCAGGCGCTCGGCGAGGTATTCGCGGTTGGTGCTCTTGCCCGCGCCTTCCGGGCCTTCCAGGGTAATAAACAAGCCAGTCACAGGCAGTCCTTCATCAAAGTCATTGCGCGTTCTGTGGTGCAGCGGCGTCCGGTTCCGGGGCTGGCGCAGGTTCTTGCGGCGGCACTTGTGGCAGCGCCTCGGGCGCGGTGTTCGGCGAGGCCGCCGGAATCGCCTCATCGGTGGCCGGCGCGGTTACTGGTGCCGGGCTGGAACGGTAATCGGCACGGCGCTTGAGCTGGTATTCGCGCACCGCGTTGTTGTGCGCATCCAGATCATCGGAGAACACATGGCTGCCATCGCCACGGGCAACGAAATACAGGCTGCTGCCTTCCACCGGGTTGAGCGCAGCATGAATCGCTTCGCGCCCGACCATCGCAATCGGGGTAGGTGGCAAACCGGGAATAACGTAAGTGTTATAGGGCGTCGGTTCTTTCAGGTGGGCGCGGGTCAGTTTGCCCGTGTAGCGGTCGCCGAGGCCATAAATCACCGTCGGATCGGTCTGCAACTGCATGCCCAGCGCCATGCGCCGTACGAACACACCGGCAATCTGCCCGCGCTCCTGCGGAACGCCGGTCTCTTTCTCGACCAGCGAGGCCATGATCAGCGCTTGATAAGGTTCGCTGTAAGGCACATCGGCAGAACGCTGCGCCCACTCTTTGGCGAGCACCTCATCGAGACGATCAAAGGCTTTCTTCAACAGCTCGGCATCGGACATGCCGCGTACGAAACGATAGGTGTCCGGGAAAAACCGGCCTTCGGGGAACAAGCCCTTGTGGCCAATCTTCGCCATGACGTCGCTGTCGCTCAGACCATTGAGGGTCTGCTCCAGCTTTTCATCCTTGGCCAAAGCGGCACGCACTTGATGGAAAGTCCAGCCTTCGACCAGGGTCAGGCTGTACTGAACCACGTCGCCACGCTTCCACGAATCAATCAGACCGTTGACGGTCATGCCCGGCTGCATGCGGTACTCGCCGCTGTGAATCGGTGTGCCGGCAAGATTGAAGCGCCAGTAGACGCGCAGCCAGAACGCGTCCTTGATGACGCCATCGGTTTCGAGTTCAAGGAAGGTACGGGTCGGTGTAGAGCCTTTCGGTACATCCAGCAGTTGTTCCTGCGGGATGTTCAGGGGCTGTTCCAGCGCCGAATGAATTTTCCAGGCGCTGGCGCCCAACAGCAGCCCTGCCAGAACCAGTCCGGTTTCCAGCAGCAGCAAAAGTTTACGTCTCACGAATCAAGCATCCAGTAGCGCGCGGGCAATGGTTTGCAGTTTACGGGTGAGCGGGCCAACCGGCCAGCTCAGTGCAGCACAGGCGCGTACCGGCCAGACGCCATAAACGCTGTTGCAGACAAACACTTCATCAGCCCATTGCAGCTGTTCGAGGCTGATATCGGCAATTTGGGTGGGGATGGCCAGTGACTCGGCCTGAAACAATATTTCCGCGCGCATCACCCCGGCAACGCCGCAGCGCTTCAAGTCAGGCGTCATCAGCCCGCCGTCACGCACCAGGAAAATATTGCTGAACACGCCTTCGACGACGCGCCCGGCCTGATCGAGCATCAAGCCTTCGGCATGCTCGCTGTCCTGCCATTCGGCGCGGGCGAGCACCTGTTCCAGTCGATTCAGATGTTTGAGCCCGGCCAGCAGAGGTTGCGTGGACAAGCGGGTGGTGCAGGGAAACAGGCGGATGCCATGCTCGGCGTGAGCAGCAGGATAAGCCGCCGGCGGGCTGCCTTGCAGAATGCGTCGGCCCTGCGCCGCAGGGTCGGGCGCATAACCGCGCAAGCCATCGCCGCGAGTGAGGATGAGCTTGAGTACGCCCTCCTCCATCGCTGCCGCGTAGCTGAGCAGCTCACGGCGAATCAGCTCGAGATCGGTCGCGATGGCCAGACGCGCGCAGCCATCAGCCAGACGCGCCAGATGCCGATCCAGCAGGATCGGCTGACCATTGTGCACAGCAATGGTCTCGAACAGACCATCGCCGTAAGCCAGGCCGCGATCTTTCAGCGACAGCGCGTCAGCCGGTTGACCGTCGACCCAGCTGTCCATCAGCCGGCGAACCGGCGGAACGCCAGCGTACCGTTGGTGCCGCCAAAACCGAAGGAGTTGGACAGCACGACATCGATGTCCATGTTGCGCGCAGTGTGCGCAACGAAATCGAGATCGCAGCCTTCATCCGGCTCATCGAGGTTGATGGTCGGCGGCGCCACTTGGCTGTTGATCGCCAGCACGCTGAAGATCGCCTCGACTGCGCCCGCTGCTCCCAACAGGTGGCCGGTCATCGACTTGGTCGAGCTGACCGCCAGCTTGTAGGCGTGATCGCCGAACACCGACTTGATCGCATTGGCTTCGGCAAGGTCGCCGGCCGGGGTCGAAGTGCCGTGGGCGTTGATGTACTGCACTTGATCGACATTGATCTTCGCGTCGCGCAAGGCATTGGTGATGCAGCGCGCGGCACCGGCGCCGTCGGCGGGTGGCGAGGTCATGTGGAATGCATCGCCACTGGTGCCGAAACCGATCAGTTCGGCGTAGATCGTTGCACCACGGGCCTTGGCGTGTTCGAGCTCTTCGAGAACCAGAGCTCCAGCACCGTCGGACAGAACGAAGCCATCACGACCCTTGTCCCACGGACGGCTGGCGCGGGTCGGCTCGTCGTTGCGCGTCGACAGCGCACGGGACGCCCCGAAGCCGCCCATGCCCAGGCCGCAGGCGGCCATTTCTGCACCGCCGGCAATCATCACGTCGGCTTCGTCGTACATGATGTTGCGCGCCGCCATGCCGATGCAGTGCGTGCCGGTGGTGCATGCGGTGGCGATGGCGTAGTTGGGTCCCTGTGCGCCCAGATGGATCGACAGGAAGCCGGAAATCATATTGATGATCGAGCCAGGCACAAAGAACGGAGAGATCCGTCGCGGACCGGTCTCGTGCAGGGTGCGGCTGGTCTCTTCGATGTTGGTCAGACCGCCAATCCCCGAACCCATGGCCACGCCAATGCGCTCACGGTTGGCATCGGTGACTTCCAGACCGGCGTTGCGCACGGCTTGAAAGCCTGCGGCGAGGCCGTACTGAATGAACAGGTCGAGCTTGCGCGCTTCCTTGACCGACAGGTATTCCTCGACATTGAAGCCTTTGACCGAACCGCCAAAGCGGGTCGAATAGGCAGAAAGGTCGGTGTGTTCGATCAGACCAATGCCACTGCGGCCAGCCAGAATGCCCTGCCAACTGCTCGGCACATCCGTGCCCAGTGGCGACAACATACCCATACCGGTGACTACGACGCGTCTACGCGACACAGCACTCTCCTTTTTCAAATGACGACTTTGCATCAGGCCTAAAGAAAAAACCGCACGCCATGATGGCAGTGCGGTTTTTCCATGACAGCAAGCAACGATTACAAACTATTACGCCTGGTGGCTGGTAACGTAGTCGATTGCAGCTTGTACAGTAGTGATCTTTTCAGCTTCTTCGTCAGGGATTTCGGTCTCGAATTCCTCTTCCAGAGCCATCACCAGCTCAACGGTGTCAAGGGAGTCGGCACCCAGGTCTTCTACGAAGGAAGCGGTGTTGACCACTTCTTCTTCTTTAACACCCAGTTGCTCGGCAACGATTTTCTTGACGCGCTCTTCGATGGTGCTCATACCTTGTTTTCACTCCTAATGGACAAATTCAGGCAGCTGGCCAGTGGGTAAGTGTATAGAAAGCCTTTTCAGTTTTTCAACTGAAAGCTTCACTCCTCAAACCCTGCGACCCTCTGCCTATAAATAGATTGCAGCTTTATAACGGATTTTAGACAGCTCGTATGACATTTTTTTGAAGCAATCCGTCACATTTTACTTACATGTACATCCCACCGTTCACCGGGATTGTAGCCCCGGTAACGTATGCCGCACCGTCGGATGCAAGAAAAGCGACCACGGACGCGATCTCTTGAGCTTGCCCCAGACGACCCACCGGAATCTGCGTCTGCAAGGCTTCACGCTGTGCTTCAGGCAGTTCGCGGGTCATATCGGTGTCGATGAACCCTGGGGTTACCGAGTTGACCGTAATCGAACGCGAACCGACTTCACGCGCCATCGCCCGACTGAAACCTTCCAGACCGGCCTTGGCGGCTGCATAGTTTACTTGGCCGGCGTTGCCCATGGCACCCACCACCGAACCAATACTGATAATCCGACCCCAACGCGCTTTGGTCATGCCACGCAAAACGCCCTTGGACAGGCGATACAGACTGTTCAGGTTGGTATCGATCACGTCGTACCACTCGTCGTCTTTCATGCGCATCATCAGGTTATCGCGGGTGATACCGGCATTATTGACCAGAATCGCCACCGGCGCACCGAACTGCTCCTGAATGCCCGCCAGTACCGCGCTGACCGATTCGTCGCTGGTGACATTGAGTTCGAAACCGGCACCCTGGATACCGTTTTCCTTCAGGGTCGCGGCAATGCGCTCGGCGCCCGACGCGGAGGTCGCGGTGCCGACAACGATGGCGCCTTGACGACCCAATTCCAGCGCGATGGCCTGGCCGATACCGCGGCTTGCACCGGTGACCAGTGCAACTTTACCTTGCAGACTCATGCAAGTTTCTCCTGATTCAGGCCTGCGCTGCGCGAGCGGCAGCGAAGGCGTCTGGGGTATTGAGATTGGAAGTCGAAACGCCTTCGGCGCAACGCTTGTTCAGACCAGCGAGGACTTTGCCCGGGCCGCATTCGACCAGATTGGTCGCGCCCTTGGCGGCCAAAGTCTGCACCGATTCAACCCAGCGCACTGGCTTGTAGAGCTGTTCGAGCAGATCACGCTTGAGGGTTTCCAGATCGACCGGCACTTGAGCGCTGACGTTCTGCACTACCGGGATCTGCGGCGCCTGCCAGTCGATGGCGGCGATGGATTCGGCGAAGCGCTCGGCAGCCGGACGCATCAGCTCGCAGTGCGACGGCACGCTCACCGGCAACGGCATGGCGCGTTTGGCACCACGGGCCTTGCAGCCTTCGATGGCGCGCTCGACAGCCGCCTTGGCACCGGCGATCACTACTTGGCCCGGCGAGTTGAAATTCACTGCGCTGACGACTTCGCCCTGCGCCGCTTCGGCGCAGGCAGCCAGCACGTCGGCATCTTCCAGGCCGAGGATCGCGGCCATGCCGCCCTGCCCGGCCGGCACCGCTTCCTGCATCAACTGACCACGGCGCTCAACGAGCTTGACCGCGTCAGCCAGTGTCAGGCTGCCGGCAGCGACCAGCGCGCTGTATTCACCCAGGCTATGGCCGGCGACAAACGCTGGACGCGCGCCGCCTTCGGCCAGCCACAGACGCCACAGGGCGATCGATGCGGTCAGAATGGCCGGTTGGGTTTTGTCGGTTTGATTGAGCAGCTCTTCCGGGCCCTGCTGGGTCAGTGCCCACAGGTCGTAGCCCAGCGCAGCAGAGGCTTCTTGAAAGGTTTCGAGGATCAGCGGATGTTGCGCGCCCAGCTCGGCCAGCATGCCGAGGGACTGCGAACCCTGTCCTGGAAAGACGAATGCGAGGGAAGCAGACATGTAACAAGCCCCTAATGATCTTGTCGTCGGAAAATAACGCCCCGTTGGGGACGCCAGAAACTGACAGTTTGGATGGCCCTTTGAACCGGGCGGTCACATTTAAGCATTGTCCGACGAAAACGCCTAAGACAACAGTTCCTCCAGACGACCGTGGAGACGCTCGGGCAGGTTCTCCTGAATCTCGATCAGCGCCCGCTGAATCGCACTCTGAAAGCCCTGCACGCCGGCCGATCCGTGGCTTTTCACGACGATGCCCTGCAAACCGAGAAAGCTTGCGCCATTATGTCGCGCCGGGGCCAGGTCGGCCTGCAGACGCTTCATCAACGGCAGCGCGAGAGCGCCGACAGCACGCGAAGCGAAGTTTTTCTTGAACAACGCCTCGATGCGCGCCGCAATCATCGTCGCCAGACCTTCGCTGGACTTGAGCAGGATATTGCCGACGAAGCCGTCACACACCACCACGTCGGCCTCACCGCGATACAAGCCGTCGCCTTCGATAAAACCGATGTAGTTGATCCCGCGCGCAGCCTGCAACAGCGTTGCGGCCAGTTTGACCTGCTGATTGCCCTTGATGTCTTCGGTGCCGATGTTCAGCAGCGCCACACGCGGACGGGCAATACCCAAGGTCTGCGCGGCCACCGAACCCATCACAGCAAACTGCAACAGATGCTCGGCGCTGCAATCGACGTTGGCGCCAAGATCGAGCAACTGGCAATAACCGGTCTGCGTCGGAATGGCCGCGACCATGGCCGGACGATCAATACCGGGCAGCGTCTTGAGCACGAATCGCGACAAGGCCATCAACGCACCGGTATTGCCGGCACTGACACAGGCCTGCACCTTGCCATCGCGCAGGAGTTCCAGGGCGACACGCATCGACGAATCCGGCTTGCCACGCAAGGCCTGGGCGGGTTTTTCGTCCATGGTGATGACTTCGCTGGCCGCAACAATTGTCAGGCGCGCGCGATCGGCAGCCGACTGGCCGTGGATCAGTTCTTCAAGAAGGGAGGGTTGACCGACGAGGGTCAGATGCAGCGAGGGTGTAGCAGACAGGCAAGCAAGACTGGCCTGAACAATGCTGCGGGGACCGAAGTCCCCGCCCATTGCGTCAATCGCGATGACTTGAGCAGACAAGTGATTACTCGTCAGCGCCCTTGTCGATCACTTTACGGCCACGGTATACGCCTTCTGGCGATACGTGGTGACGCAGGTGAACTTCACCAGTGGTTTTTTCTACAGACAGGGTGCTAGCCTCGAGAGCGTCGTGCGAACGGCGCATGTCACGGGCAGAGCGGGATTTTTTGTTCTGCTGAACAGCCATAATTGATTAACTCCTAAACGTTTGGGTCACGCTTTAACTGCGCCAATACACTGAACGGGTTGGACCGCGTTACCTCGTCCTCGCTCGGTTCGGGCTCATCTGCTCCCGCCGGCTGCTGGCATTCTTCCGGATGATGAGCAGGCACAATGGGCAAGGCGAGCAGAAGCTCCTCCTCGATCAGTGACTGCAGATCCAATGGATCTTCGCCCAGTTCCAGCACGTCATAACCTTTCGGCAACGACTGGGTATTCGCACCCTCCTTCACCACCGCGTAACTGCATTCGCTGTGGATCGGCAGGGTGACCAGCTCAAGACAACGCTGGCAAACCATTTTGACTTCGGTGTCGATAAAGCTGTGGATCACCACAGACTTACGTTCATCTCGTTCAAAAACGAATTTGGCCTGCACCGTACCGACATCGTCGGAAAGCGGGTCGCAGAGTCTCTTCAAATCGGCCAGCAGCAGTTCACCTTGAAGGGTGGTGCCACGGTCAGCCAATTTGCGCGGGTCAACGTGAGGTGGAATCGGGTCATTCAACATAGGCGCAGCATTATAGGGATGCACCCACCCATGTCAAAGGAAATTGTGCCCTGTCCGTCACTTGCGCGCCTCCGCTAGAATCCGCACTTGCCTCAGGAGACGTCCATGCTGCCTTTATTACTCGCTTCAAGCTCGACTTATCGCCGCGAATTGCTCGCCCGCCTGCACTTGCCGTTCGTCTGCAGCTCGCCGGACATCGACGAAAGTCACCGCCCAGGCGAGTCCGCAATCGAGTTGGTCAAACGCCTCGCTGAAGAAAAGGCCCGAGCCCTGGCGGACAGCCACCCTGCTCACCTGATCATTGGTTCTGACCAGGTTGCCGTCCTCGGCGAACAGATCATCGGCAAACCGCACACCTTCGAAAATGCCCGCGAGCAATTGATGGCGGCCAGCGGCGCGAGCGTGACCTTCCTGACCGGCCTGGCGCTGCTCAATAGCCAGACCGGCCAATGCCAGGTCGACTGCGTGCCCTTCACCGTGCACATGCGCCAACTGGATCAGGCGCGCATCGAGCGCTATCTGCGCATCGAGCAGCCGTACGACTGCGCCGGCAGCTTCAAGGCCGAAGGATTGGGTGTGAGCCTGTTTCAATCGACCGAAGGCCCGGACGCCACCAGCCTGATCGGCCTGCCGCTGATTCGCCTGATCGATATGTTGCTGGTCGAAGGCGTGCAAATCCCTTAAAAGCAAAAGATCGCAGCCTTTGGCAGCTCCCACACCGATTGTGCAAGAGCTGCGGCAAACTGCGATCTTCTGCCCTTGAAACAATTTACCGCAACGAAGGCCCGTGGAAACCCATCCACATCGCCAACTGCTCAGCCACGCTGGCACCGAGCTTTTTCGAGAAGCGATCGAACGGCGATTCCTGCACGGTGAAGTCCACCAGTTCCTTCTCGCCAATCACATCACGCGCCACCGAACTGGCACTGCCCAAGCCATCGATCAGGCCCAGCGGCAGCGCCTGCTCACCCGACCAGACCAGTCCGGAAAACAGCTCCGGATGCTCCTTGTCCTTCAGACGATCGCCACGGCCCTGCTTGACGCTGTTGATGAACTGCTTGTGCGTGGTGTCGAGCACGCTTTGCCAGAATGCGGTTTCTTCAGGCTTTTGCGGCTGGAACGGATCAAGAAACGCCTTGTGCTCGCCCGAGGTGTAGGTGCGACGCTCAACGCCGAGTTTCTCCATGGTGCCGACGAAACCGTAACCCGCCGCCGTCACGCCGATCGAGCCGACCAGACTGGCCTTGTCGGCGTAGATCTGATCCGCCGCGCTGGCGATGTAATAGGCGCCCGAAGCACCAAGATCGGAAATCACTGCGTAGAGCTTGATCTCCGGGTGCAAAGCTCGCAGACGCTTGATCTCGTCATAGACATAACCGGACTGCACCGGACTGCCGCCCGGACTGTTGATGCGCAGGACTACGCCCTTGACCTTTTTGTCTTCGAATGCCGCACGCAGGCTGCCAACGATATTGTCGGCGCTGGCCGGTTCCTTGTCGGCGATCACGCCGTCGATCTCGATCAACGCCGTGTAGTTCGGGCCGCGAGTGGCGCTTTTTTCCATGTCCATCAGCGGCGTGAACAGCAGCAGCGCAACAAAAAGATAAACAAACGTCAGCAGCTTGAAGAAAATCCCCCAGCGCCGCGAACGGCGTTGTTCCTGCACACCGGCCAGCAAAGTCTTTTCCAACAGCTTCCAGCTTTTCGCGTCACCGTCGTCGGCACTTGCCTTGGCCGGTGCTTTCCATTCGTCGGTCATGCCATCTACCCCAGCAAAAACGTATTAAGCCCGCTGACCCAGCCAGGCGTGCAATTCAGAAAAACGGTCGATCGATAGGCGTGGCTCGAACTGCTGCAGGGACTCGATCGATTGCGCGCCATAACTGACCGCCACCGAATCCATCCCCGCGTTGCGTGCCATCAGCAGATCAAACGACGAATCACCGACCATCAACGCCTGCTGCGGACGTACGCCGCAGTGACTGACGATCTGCTCAAGCATCAGAGGGTGTGGCTTGCTGGCAGTTTCATCGGCGGCGCGGGTGATATCGAAATAATCTTCCCAGCCATTGGCCTTGAGCACGCGATCCAGCCCGCGACGGTTTTTGCCCGTCGCAACCGCCAGGTGATAACCCTGCTCGCGAAACGATGCCATCGACTCGACCACGCCTTCGAACAGCGGCGAAGGCACGGCTTCGGCAGCGATGTAGTGATCGGCGTAGTACTCGCGAAACGCGAGCATTTCTGCGTCGCTGATTTCGGGATACAGGGTGCGAATCGCTTCCGGCAAGCCGAGACCGATGATGCCTTTGACGGCGAAGTCATCGCGCAGCTCGAAGCCGGAACGTCCGGACGCCGAATGCATGGCCTCGACGATCCGATGGATGGAATCGGCGAGGGTGCCGTCCCAGTCGAAAATCAGCAGTTTGTAATCAGATGGGCGCACTCAATCGCTCCACGGTTTTGGCCCACATTTCGTCCACGGGCGCTTGCAAATTCAGCTTGCCGCCGTCGGGCAGCGGCACCGTCAGCATGTAAGCGTGCAGGAACAGACGCTTACCGCCCAGATCGCGGATTTCCTTGGTGAAATCCTCGTCGCCATACTTGCTGTCACCCGCAATGCAATGGCCAGCATGCAAGGTGTGCACGCGAATCTGGTGGGTACGGCCGGTAACCGGTTTAGCTTCGACCATGGTGGCAAAATCACCGAAGCGGCGCAGCACCTTGAACATCGTCAGGGCTTCTTTGCCCTCGTCATTGACTTCGACCATGCGCTCGCCGGAACGCAGATTGCTCTTGAGCAACGGTGCACGAACCTGCTTGATCGAGGTTGCCCAATTGCCCCGGACCAGCGCCATGTAGCGCTTGTCGACGCCATCGCCGCGCAGTTGCTCGTGCAGGTGGCGCAACATGCTGCGCTTCTTGGCGATCATCAGCAGACCGGAGGTGTCGCGGTCGAGACGGTGAACCAGCTCCAGCTCCTTGGCATCGGGACGCAACTGACGAAAGGCTTCGATCACGCCGAAATTCAGCCCGCTACCGCCATGAACCGCAATGCCGGCGGGCTTATTGATCACGATCAGGGCCTTGTCTTCGAAGACGATCGAGGCCTCCAGGCGCTGCAACAGCCCCTGGGCCAGCGGCACCGGTTCGTCGCGCTCAGGCACGCGAACCGGCGGCACGCGCACGATGTCGCCGGCCTGCAGCTTGTATTCGGGCTTGATCCGACCTTTGTTCACGCGCACTTCGCCTTTGCGCAAAATGCGGTAAATCAAGGTCTTGGGCACGCCTTTGAGCCGGGCGAGGAGAAAGTTGTCGATTCGTTGGCCGGCATACTCCGGCGAGACTTCAAGCAGTTGAACGCCTGGAGTCGAAGGGGCAGTAGTTGTCATGCCGCAGATGATAACAATTTTTATGGAATTGAAGCACTTAATCATTGCTGCTATAGTCGCGAACGCCGCCAAAAGCGGCCTGGACAGCGGAACCACGGTCAACGACCGGCCCTGACCAACGCAATTCACCAGGGCGCGAGGCCGTCCTACGGGGCATTCGCTACGTAACGGTGGAGTTTGTGGTTGTAACGAGCGCAGGTGACATGAGGCCTGAATTACACCGCCGAGCAGAGTTATCACTCGCCCGGCAGGCAACATTCAAGGCCAGTTCACAAAGTGCAGTCGACTGCGAATGACCCCGAGCGATTGCTTCGGAAACATCGCCTGAATTAGCCATGATGCGTGACCTCCCCTTTCGGAGCTCACGGTAAATGCCAACCCGCTGCGGATTCTGCGCGCGGCAGCACCCGAATTATCAGGGATACGTGTAGGGTGGAGATGCACAACCGCCGGACTGTGTAGCAACAAGCTTTGATCAAGACGCTTCATCTCGTCCACAGCCGCTGGTTGATTCCTCCTCCTGACTGAGTGCTTAAGTAGCCACAGCAAGCAGGACGCGTACGTCGCGGTATCGGCCCAATTGGCCGCACATCGCTGGACACGGGAATGGCCAACCACTCCCGACGCACCTGACACCGACCGTGAGAAGTCGTGTGTGCCGAACGCCGTTTCCGGCAGCCCGGAAACCGACGGTACTACATGAAAAGAATGCTGATTAACGCAACTCAACCCGAAGAGTTGCGTGTTGCACTGGTAGACGGCCAGCGCCTCTACGACCTGGATATCGAATCCGGTGCACGCGAGCAGAAGAAGGCCAACATCTATAAAGGCCGTATCACTCGCATCGAACCAAGCCTTGAGGCTGCCTTTGTCGATTTCGGCTCCGAGCGCCACGGCTTCCTGCCCCTCAAAGAAATCTCCCGCGAATACTTCAAGAAAGCCCCCGAAGGCCGCGTCAACATCAAGGACGTCCTGAGCGAAGGCCAGGAAGTCATCGTTCAGGTCGAAAAAGAAGAACGTGGCAACAAGGGCGCCGCCCTGACCACCTTCATCAGCCTGGCCGGTCGTTACCTGGTACTGATGCCGAACAACCCGCGTGCCGGCGGCATCTCCCGTCGCATCGAAGGCGAAGAGCGCAACGAACTGCGTGAAGCGCTGAACGGTCTGGTCGCTCCGGCCGACATGGGCCTGATCGTGCGCACTGCTGGCCTGGGCCGCAGCAGCGAAGAAATGCAGTGGGACCTCGACTACCTGCTGCAACTGTGGACCGCCATCAAAGAAGCCTCGCTGGATCGCTCCGCGCCTTTCCTGATCTACCAGGAAAGCAACGTGATCATCCGCGCCATCCGCGATTACCTGCGCCAGGACATCGGCGAAGTGCTGATCGACAGCGTTGAAGCCCAGGACGAAGCCCTGACCTTCATTCGCCAGGTGATGCCGCAGTACGCCAGCAAGATCAAGCTGTACGAAGACAGCGTGCCGCTGTTCAACCGTTTCCAGATCGAAAGCCAGATCGAGACCGCATTCCAGCGCGTCGTCGAACTGCCTTCCGGCGGCTCCATCGTCATCGATCCGACCGAAGCCCTGGTGTCCATCGACATCAACTCGGCGCGCGCCACCAAAGGCAGCGACATCGAAGAAACCGCCCTGCAGACCAACCTTGAAGCCGCCGAAGAAATCGCCCGTCAGTTGCGCCTGCGCGACATCGGCGGCCTGATCGTCATCGACTTCATCGACATGACTCCGGCCAAGAACCAGCGCGCCGTGGAAGAAAAAGTCCGCGAATGCCTGGAAGCTGACCGCGCCCGCGTGCAGATCGGTCGCATCTCGCGTTTCGGCCTGCTGGAAATGTCCCGTCAGCGCCTGCGTCCATCGCTGGGCGAAAGCAGCGGCATCGTCTGCCCGCGTTGCAACGGCACCGGCATTATCCGTGACGTCGAATCGCTGTCGCTGGCCATCCTGCGCCTGATCGAAGAAGAAGCCCTGAAAGACCGTACCGCCGAAGTTCGCGCGCAAGTGCCGATCCCGGTCGCTGCGTTCCTGCTCAACGAAAAACGCAACTCGATCACCAAGATCGAACTGCGCACCCGTGCCCGTATCGTCATTCTGCCGAACGATCACCTCGAAACGCCGCACTTCGAAGTTCAGCGTCTGCGTGACGACAGCCCGGAAGCTGCGACCAACCAGTCCAGCTACGAAATCGCTGCCGCCGCTGCCGAAGTCGAAGAAGTCCAGCCAGCTGCTGCGACCCGCACTCTGGTTCGCCAGGAAGCTGCAGTGAAAACTGCGCCCGCCCGTGCCAACGCACCGGTGCCGACCGAAGTTGCACCTGCCGCGCCTGCTCCGGCACCGGTTGCCGCACCTGAGCCAAGCCTGTTCAAGGGGCTGGTGAAGTCGCTGGTCAGCCTGTTCGCCACCAAGGAAGAGCCAGCCGCACCGGTCGCTGTTGCGAAACCGGCTGCCACCGAGCGTCCTGCCCGCAACGAAGAGCGCCGCAACGGTCGTCAGCAGAGCCGCAACCGTAACGGTCGCCGCGATGAAGAACGCAAGCCGCGCGAAGAGCGTGCGCCACGAGAAGAACGCGCCCCACGCGAGCCGCGCGAAGAGCGTCAGCCACGTGAAGCCCGTGAGCCGCGTGAAACTCGCAGCGAAGCGCCGGTAGCCCGCGAAGAGCGCGCACCACGCGCCCCGCGTGAAGAACGTGCACCGCGCGCACCGCGTGAAGATCGCAAGCCGCGCGGCGAGCGTGAAGAGCGCGTGCGTGAACTGCGCGAGCCACTGGACGCCGCGCCAGTCGCAGCCGCTGCAGCCACTGCAGCCGTGACCGCTGAAGAGCGTCCGGCCCGTCAGCCACGCGAAGAACGCGCTCCGCGTCCGCCGCGTGAAGAGCGTCAACCACGTGCCGAGCAGGCCGCTGCTGCCGTTGCTGAAGAAGAAGTGAACAGCAACAACGAAGAGCAACTGCCGGAAGACGGTCAGGACAACGCCGAAGGCGATCGTCCACGTCGTCGCTCCCGTGGTCAGCGTCGTCGCAGCAACCGTCGCGAGCGTCAGCGTGATGCCAACGGCAACGTGATCGAAGGTTCGGAAGAATCCGAGTCCGCTGAAAACGCTGGCGAGCCAAGCACTGCCGATCTGGCCGCTGGCCTGGCGGTCACCGCCGCCGTTGCCAGCAGCACCATCAGCGCTCCGGCAGAAGCCCAAGCCCACGAGCAGGCTGAACGCGCCACCGCTACCACACTGGAAACTGCTCCAGTCGAAGCGCCGGTTGTCGAAGCCTCCACTCCTGTGGAAGTGACTGCTGCACCGGAAATCGAAGTCGCCCCGGTCCGCGAAGCTCAGCCTCAGGTTGAAGTGGCTGCCGAACCAGAAGCTGTCGTGGAAGCGCCAGCTGCTGCATCCGAACCAGCGACCGAAACCGTCAGCGAAAACGTGACCAAAACCGTACGTGAAGTTCGCGAAGAGCAGACTGCGTTCAACTGGGTTGCCGAGCCGGCTGTGACCGAAGCTCCAGCGCCAGTCGCTGAAGCCGAAGTGCCGCAAGCCATGGTTTCCGAGCCAGTAGTTGCAGCAGCAGAGCCGGCGCCGACACCAGTGGTTGAAGCTCCGGTTGCCGAAGCTCAGGTTGATGAAGCGCCAGCCGCAGTCGAAGCGCCAGCCCCTGTGGTTGAAGCACCGGCTCCGGTCAGCGCCCTGACGCCAAACGGCCGCGCGCCAAACGACCCGCGTGAAGTGCGTCGTCGCAAGCGTGAAGCCGAGCGTCTGCAGAAGGAAGCCGAACTGGCTGCCGCTGCGGCCCCTGTGGCTGCCGAACCAGCCCCTGCGGCTGAAGTGGTCGAGGCAGCCCCTGCCCCGGTCGCTGAAGAAGCATCGGTTGAAGCGGTGATCGCTGAAGCACCACGCTCCGTTCAGGACGCGGTAGAGCAGCGTGAAGAAGCTCAGGAAAAAGAACACGAGCCTAAACCACTCGTGTAATTCCTGAAGCCATTAAAAAGCCCCGCCTGGTGAAAGCCTGGCGGGGCTTTTTTATGCCTGAAATTCCAGCATCATCCGGAATCTTTGTGGGAGCGAGCCTGCTCGCGAAAGCGCTGGGGCAGACAATATTCATGTAACTGAACCAGCGCATTCGCGAGCAGGCTCGCTCCCACAAGGCATTTCAACACGGCTCAGGGCTGAGGAAATACCAGAGATTCAGGCACATCGATATCCCACAACACACCAGGATCATCCACCGCCACTTCCACCACCCGTCCCTGCGCAAACAACGGCCGTGCGCCACGATCGCCGGTCAGCGTCTGCAACTGCGCGCCAAACGATCGACCAAACCCCACCGGATGGCCAAACTCGCCATCCAGTACCGGCACGCTCACCGCGTCATCAGCCATCGCCGCAACCACTCGCTCGATACTCGAAGGCAAGATAAACGGCATATCGCCGAGCACAATCAACCAGCCATCAGCCTCCGGGCAAGCGGCAACACCTGCGGCAATGCTGTCGCCCATGCCGGTCGATTCGATCGACACCACGTCGCAGCCGTAAGCCTGGGCCATGCGCATCGCCTGCGGTCGCGCTTCGGTGGTGACCAGTACACGTTTGTCGAGACTGGCCGGCAGGTTCACCAGCACCTGCTCGATTACCGAGCGAACCGCGCCGTCGCGCCCGGTGCAATCAGCGAGCAATTTGTCTTTGTCTGGCCCGGCGATCTGGCGAAAACGATTGCCCTCGCCCGCCGCCAGCACGATCACTGCGATGGATTGGCTCATGCACCCTCCAGCGGTTTTTTCTGTTTCAACTCCACACCGTTCTTGATCGCAACAATTTCCGCCAGCAAGGACAATGCGATCTCTGCTGGCGAATGACTGCCGATGTGCAGGCCGATCGGCCCGTGCAAGCGATCAATCGACGCTTGCGACAAGCCTAGCTGAGCCAGATTTTCCCGGCGCTTCTGACTGTTGACGCGCGAGCCAAGCGCGCCGACGTAAAACGCCGGCGAGTCCAGCGCGGTGAGCAAAGCCATGTCATCCAGGCGAGGATCGTGGGTCAAGGCGACAATCGCCGTGCGTTCGTCGGTCTGGATGTTCAACACCGCCTCGTCCGGCATACCGGGAACGAAACGGCCATGCTGCTCTTCCCAGCCGTAAACGAATTCGGTGCGCGGATCGCAGATCAGCACTTCAAAATCCAGCAGCCGCGCCATGTCGGCAACGTAGCGCGACAACTGCCCGGCGCCGATCAACAACAGGCGCCAGCGCGGGCCGTAAATTGCTCGCAGGACTTTGCCGTCGAATACCAGCGAGTCGGATTTAGTGGCCGGTGCCAGCAGTACCGCGCCGGTTTCGATGTTCAATTCCCGGGCAACGATTTCGTGGTTTTCGCAACGCTGCAGCAGCTCGGCCACCCACGCCGGGTCACCGACGCGCTCTTCGGTCAGGCGCAAAGTGCCGCCGCAAGGCAAGCCGAAACGCGCGGCCTCCTCACGGGTCACGCCGTAGGTAATCATCTGCACTGGCGGACCATCGGCGCCGATGCGACCGTCGTGCAGCCGCGCGATCAAGTCATCCTCGACACAGCCGCCCGACACCGAACCGATCACCACGCCGTCCTCGCGCAAGGCGAGCATGGCGCCGGGCGAGCGCGGCGCGGTGCCCCAGGTCTGCGCCACGCTGAACAGCACCACCCGCTGTCCGGCGCGGCGCCACTCGAGGACGCTGCGCAGGACGTTGAGATCGACGCTGTCCATTACGCTTGCGCCTTCTGCCAGCCTTGCAACTGATACCGCACCGGCAGATTGCGAATGCGCTTGCCGGTGGCGGCGAAGATCGCATTGCACAGCGCCGGGGCAATCGGCGGCACACCCGGCTCACCAACGCCACCCAACGGCACGTCACCCGGCGGCGTGACCAGATGCACCGCAACTTCCTTCGGCGCCAGCGACATGCGCGCGACTTCGTACATATGGAAGTTGTCCTGCTGCACCTTGCCATCCTTGAAGCTGATCTCGCCGAGCACGGCGTTGCCCAGGCCCATGACGCAGGCGCCTTCGAACTGCGAACGGATACGCTCAGGGTTGATCTGCGGCCCGCAGTCCACGGCGATGTCGGCCTTGTGCACGATCAGCGAACCGTCGTCCTTGACCTCGACTTCGATCACTGCCGCCACATAGGTGACGAAGCTGTAATGCACCGCCAGACCGAGGCCACGGCCCTTGGGCAGTTTGCGCCCCCAACCGGCGGCCTTGGCGGCAGTTTCCAGCACCGAGCGCATGCGCCCGGTGTCGATAGGGTAACGCTCGGGCGACTCGCCGTAGTTCCACTCTTCGCTCAAGGTGCGTGGATCGATCTGCCGGTCCGGGCCGAGCAGTTTGATCTGGTACTTGAGCGGATCTTCACCGGCCTTGTGCGCCAGTTCGTCGACGAAGCTCTGAATCGCAAAGCCGTGGGGAATGTTCGAGACCGAGCGATACCAGCCGACCCGCGTGTGTACCTTGGCTTCAGGGTTTTCCAGGCGCACGTTGGGAATCGCGTAGGCCATGTTGGTAAAGCCCATGCCCAGCTCGAACGCCGCCTCATGGTTCATATCCGGCGCAAACAACGCGGTGATGCTCGGCGCCACGGTGCGATGCAGCCAACCGGACGGCATGCCGTTCTTGTCGATGCCCGCCTTGAGATATTCCGCCGACACGGTGTGGAAATACGAATTGTGGATGTCGTCTTCGCGCGTCCACTGCACCCGTACGGCCTTGCCCGGAAACTCCTTGGCGAGAATCGCCGCTTCAACGACGAAGTCTGGTTTCGACTTGCGCCCGAACCCACCGCCCAGCAGCGTTACGTTGACGGTGACCTTTTCGAACGGCACGCCCAGACGCTCGGCGATGCGCTCACGGGTGACCTGCGGTGCCTGGCTCGGCGCCCAAGCTTCGCAGACGCCGTCCTTGAATCGCGCGATGGCCACCATCGGTTCCATCGGCGCCTGCGCCAGGTGCGGCAGGTAATACGACGCTTCGAGGGTGCTGGCGGCGCCGCTCAAGGCCTTGTCGATATCACCGGTGTTGCGCACCACTTTGCCGGCCTTCAGCGACGCGGCTTCAAGTTCCTTGCGATAGGCAATCGAGTCATAACTGGCGTTCGGGCCGTCATCCCACTCGATCTTCAGCGCCTCGCGGCCCTTGATCGCCGCCCAAGTGTTGCTGGCCACAACCGCGACGCCGCCCAGCGGCTGGAACTCCGATGGCAATGGCCGGCCTTCGATCTGCATGACTTTCAGCACGCCGGGGACTTTCAGCGCGGCGCTGTCATCGAGGCTTTTGACCTTGCCGCCATACACCGCCGGGCGGGCGATGGTGGCGTAGAGCATGCCGTCGAAATGCACGTCGGCGCCGTACACTGCGCGGCCATTGACGATATCGGCACCGTCGATGGCCTTGGTGCCTTCCTTGCCGATGTAGCGAAATTCCGACGGCTGCTTGAGACGCAGGCTGTCACGCGCCGGTACTGCCAGCGCACTGGCCGCAGCGGCGAGTTCGCCGTAGCCCAGTTCACGGCCGGACGGTTTGTGAATGACCTTGTGCAGTTGCGCATGGCATTCGCCGACCGGCACTTTCCACTGCGCAGCGGCCGCCTGTTCGAGCATGGTCCGCGCGGCGGCGCCGCAACGACGCATCGGTTCGTACCAGTGACGCATGCTGCGCGAACCGTCGGTGTCCTGATTGCCGAAGCGCACTTCGTCACCCGGCGCCTGCTGCACTTTGACCTGCGCCCAATCGGCTTCCAGCTCATCGGCAACGACCATGCTCAGACTGGTGCGCACGCCCTGGCCCATTTCCGAACGGTTGCACACCACGGTGACACTGCCATCGGCAGCAATGCTCACGTAGACCTTGGGATCATCGATCCAGCCATTGGGCATGCCGTCGGCGCCAAATTTCTTGTCATCGGCCAGCGCATCCTGCCAGCCCCAGCTCGCGGCGAGGACCAGCGCACTGGTGGCGCCGACGCCTTTGAGAAAACCACGGCGGCTGAGATTGCTCAGGGCGAAATCATTCGGGACGCGGCTCATGCCTTCACCTCCTTCAGGTGGGTGGAGGCCTGGCGGATCGCGGTTTTGATCCGGTTGTAGGTGCCGCAGCGGCAGATGTTGCCGACCATGGCTTCTTCGATCTGCTCGTCGCTCGGATTGGGGTTGGTTTTCAGCAGAGCGGTGGCCGACATGATCTGCCCGCCCTGGCAATAACCGCATTGAGCCACGGCGCTGTCGAGCCAGGCTTGCTGCACGACCTTGCCTACCGGGTCGGCGTGGAGATTATCGATAGTGGTGACGTTCTGGCCGATCACCGAGCCGATCGGCGTGATGCAACTGCGAGCCGGCAAACCGTCGATATGGATGGTGCAGGCGCCGCACAGGCCCATGCCGCAACCGAATTTGGTGCCGTTGTAACCGGCGACGTCACGAATCGCCCAAAGCAGCGGCATGTCTTCGGTGACGTCGAGGGAGTGGTCTTGACCGTTGAGTTTCAGGGTAATCATGGGCACGCCCGCATATTTTTTAGTGGTTGTGGGGTACATCTTAGCGGCAAGCTGCAAGCTGCAAGCTGCAAGTGAAGGCGCGTCCGATTCGCTTGCAGCTCGTAACCGCGCCTTGGGTGGAGCAAATGATTGGTATCGTTAGGTGGCTAAGTTAACCCAGCATTAACAAAAAAGCCCTGCTTATACAGGGCTTTTCAGCTGCAAGTTTCGAGCTACGAGCTGCAAGTAAAAGCGGCAAGTAGCTTCTGGCACAGTGCAGCTTGCCGCTCGAAGCTTGAAACTTGCAGCTGCCTCAATAACGATTGGGCTCCATTTCCAGTTCGACATGGAAGCGCTCGGCGATGTCTTTCTGGATCCGTTGCGCCAGGTCGAGCAGTTGCAGGCCGGTGGCCGTGCCGTAGTTGACCAGCACCAGCGCCTGCAACTTGTGCACGCCGGCATCGCCGTCGCGAAAACCCTTCCAGCCAGCGCGTTCGATCAGCCAGCCAGCGGCCAGTTTCATCTGCCCGTCCGCTTGCGGGTAAGCCACCAGATCCGGGTGCTGCGCTTTGATCCGGGTGACCACAGCGGCAGGCACCAGCGGATTCTTGAAGAAGCTGCCGGCATTGCCGAGCAGCGCCGGGTCCGGCAGTTTTTCGCTGCGGATGCTGCAGATGGCGCGGCTGACGTCGCTGGGCGTCGGCTGCTCGATGCCCTGCTCGCTCAGGCGCTGACGCACCGGGCCGTATTCCAGATGCAGGTGCGCCGCGCGATCCAGCTTGAAGCGCACCCGCAGGATCAGCCAACGTCCCGGCTGCTGCTTGAACAGGCTGTCGCGATAGCCGAAGTTGCATTCTTCCAGGCTGAAATCCCGCAACTCGCCGCTCTCACGATCCAGCGCAGTGAGGCCGGCAAACACGTCCTTGATCTCGACACCATAGGCGCCGATGTTCTGCATCGGCGCGGCGCCGACGGTGCCGGGAATCAGGCTGAGGTTTTCCAGCCCGGCAAAACCCTGGGCCAGCGTGTGCTGCACGAACGGATGCCACGGTTCGCCCGCTTGCGCCTCGACAACCACGCGATTGCCATCGTCGCTGAGCACGCGGATGCCGCGTGTAACCATGCGCAACACCAACGCCGGAACATCTGCCGTCAGCAACAAGTTGCTGCCGCCGCCGATCACCAGCAACGGCACGTCATCGGAGGCGGCATAGGCCAGCGCTTCGCGGACATCGTCATCGCTGTGGGCTTCGGCAAACAGCTGCGCGCGCACATCAACGCCGAAAGTGTTGAAGGCTTTTAGTGATACCTGCGGTTGGACCAGCAGACTCATAAGCGCCCCTTCACTTCGATCAGCAATTGGTCGCAGGCCGCTTCGATCAGATCCAGCACCTGCTCGAAACCCTGATCACCGTCGTAATACGGGTCCGGCACTTCATCGACCAGCCCGGCATAACGGCGCAGAAACAGATCCAGTTCGGCCCTGCCAGTGGACGGCTGCAAGGCCTTGAGGTTGCGCAGGTTGCTGTTGTCCATGGCGAGAATCAGGTCATAGCTGGCGAAATCAGCCCGGCTGACCTGCTGCGCGCGTTGCGTCGACAGGTCATAACCGCGCAGTTTCGCCGCCGCCTGGCTGCGCTTGTCCGGCGGGTTGCCGACGTGCCAGTCACCGGTGCCGGCGGAGGCCACTTCGACCACGTCCGCCAGCCCGGCTTCACGCAACTTGTGGCGCAACACGCCTTCGGCGGTGGGCGAACGACAGATGTTGCCCAGGCACACAAACAGAACGCGCATCAGGCCCCCCAGCAGGCGACGAACCCGCTCAAGGTCTTCAACGGTGTCGACACCGGTCGGCGGCGCGATCAGCGCATCAGCAACATGGATGCGCACGCCATGCCACAAGGCACGCAGTTGTTCGAGGGATTCGGTGTTTTCCAGCCAGCATGGGCCCCAGCTGACGAAATCGTGGAGGAACCCGGCACGGTAGGCGTAGATGCCGATGTGGCGGCGATAGGGCACGCCTTCCGGCAGTTGTTCGCGGCTCTTGGCGAACGCATCGCGGGCCCACGGCAAGGTTGCTCGACTGAAGGTCAGCGCGAGGCCGTTGATATCGCTGGCGACCTTGACCACGTTGGGATTGAACAGGGTTTCCACGTCTTCGATCGGCTCAGCCAGCGTGGCCATGCGCGCTTCGGTGTGAGCGGCAAGGTTGGCGGCGACCTGATCGATCACACTCGGCGGAATCAGCGGCTCATCACCCTGCACATTGACCACGATCGCATCAGGCGCAAGACCGAGTTTGGCTGCGACCTCGGCCAGACGATCGGTGCCGGAATTGTGATCTTCACGGGTCAGCACCACTTCGGCGCCAAAGCTTTTGCATGCCTCGACGATGCGCGCATCGTCAGTTGCAACAACGACGCGGGTCGCGCTGCTTTTGCTCGCCTGTTCCCAGACATGCTGGATCATTGGCTTGCCGGCGATATCCAGCAACGGCTTGCCCGGCAAACGGGTCGAGGCGAATCGCGACGGGATGACAACGGTGAAGGCTGTAGTCATTTATCCAGACGCTCGTCGGTGGTCAGGGTGCGCGCTTCGCTTTCCAGCATCACCGGGATGCCGTCGCGGATCGGATAGGCCAAGCCGGCGCCCTTGCTGATCAGTTCGGTCTTGTCGGCGCTGAGCTTGAGCGGGCCTTTGCACACGGGGCAAGCGAGGATGTCGAGCAGTTTGGTGTCCATGAACATTCCCAGAAATAAAAGAGTTAAGGCAACAGACGATCCGGCAACAGGCGCATCAGTTGGGTGTCGAACCAGGCCACGAAGGCCGGCGACGGCACGGCGTCGACCGCCAGGTACCACCAGTCGGCAGTGGCGAAGGCACGGCACTTCACCGCGTCCTTTTCGGTCATCACCAACGGCAATGACGGGGTGAAATTCAACGCCTGCACGCTGTACTCGGCATGATCGGCAAACGCATGCGGGACTGGCCGCCAGTCTAGCGCTTCAAGGGTATTGAAGAAACGTTGTGGATTGCCGATGCCGGCCACCGCATGCAGCGCTTGTCCGGGCGGAAAATGCCCAAGTGACTGACGTTCGCCGCTGCGCAGATTGACCAGCGCCGTAGGTTGCAGGCGAAAGGCGAAACCATCGTCGCGATCAGCCAAGGCACCGTTGAACAATACGCCGTCAACGCTTTGCAGGCGCTCGACCGGCTCACGCAACGGCCCGGCCGGCAGACAGCGCTGGTTGCCCAGCCCCCGTGCGGCGTCGATCAGCACCAGTTCCAGATCCCGCGCGAGGCGATAATGCTGCATGCCGTCGTCAGACAGAATCAGGTCCAGCGGTTCACTGGCAATCAAGGCTTTGACGGCGGCGCTGCGATCAGGGTCGATCATCAGCGGCACACCGGTGCGCTGGACGATCAGCAACGGCTCGTCACCCGCTATCTCGGCGCTGTGCTCGGCCTCAACTCGCCATGGCAATTGCGGCGGCTTGGCGCCGTAACCGCGACTGACCACGCCGACACGCAGTCCACGGCGCCGGCAATGTTCGATCAGCCAGAGAATCATCGGCGTCTTGCCGGTGCCACCGACGGTGATATTGCCGACCACGATCAGCGGCACGGGCGATTGGTAGATCTCACCTTCACCATCGAGAAAGCGCTGACGCTTGTTGATCACCACGCGGCGATACAGCATTTCCAGTGGCCGCAGCAGCGTCAGGGCCGGGTGCCCCTGATACCACGCGGCGAGCAGGCGATCAGACAGGCTCATCAGGATTTCGGCGCCGCCTCGACCGTGGTCATGCGGAGGTGGCTGAAACCGAGCTTGCCGGCCGCGTCCATGGCGGTGATCACCGATTGATGCTGGGCCTTGCCATCGGCACTGATCGACAACGGCATGTTGGTGTCACCGTTGGATTCTTTCTGCATGGCTTCCATCAGCGTCGGCAGGTCATTCTTCGGCAGAATCTTGTTGTTCACCGAGAACACGCCTTCGGCACTGATCGCGACATCCAGCTGTTTGACCTGCTGATCTTCGGCAGGCGAACCGCTGACCGCTTCCGGCAAATCGACGCGTAACTGGGTTTCACGGGTGAAGGTGGTAGTGACCACGAAAAACAGCAGCAGGATAAACACCACGTCGATCAGCGACGCGAGGTTGATGTCTACGGTTTCCCGGGGCTTGCGACGGAATTTCACGCTTTGCCCTCGGCCAGATCGACATCACGGTCGCCCTGCACCACTTCCACCAGTTTGATCGCTTCCTGCTCCATGCCGACCACCAACTCGTCGATACGGCGCTGCAAAAACCGGTGGAAGAACACCGCTGGAATCCCGACCATCAGGCCCGCTGCGGTAGTGATCAGCGCTTTGGAAATGCCGCCGGCCAGCACCGAAGCATTGGTCGTCATGCCGGACCCGGTGAAGGCGCTGAAAATGTCGATCATGCCCAGCACGGTGCCGAGCAGGCCGAGCAACGGCGCCATGGCAGCGATGGTGCCCAGGGCATTGATATAGCGCTCGAGCTCATGAATGACCCGCGCGGCGGCCTCTTCGATGCACTCCTTCATGATCTCGCGACCATGCTTGGAATTGGCCAGGCCTGCGGCGAGGATTTCCCCCAGCGGCGAATTGGCGCGCAATTCCTTGAGTTTTTCCTTGTTGAGCTGCTTGTCCTTGATCCAGACCCAGACCTGACCCAGCAAATGCTCGGGGGTGACGCGACTGGCGCGCAGTGTCCACAGGCGTTCGGCGACGATCGCCATGGCCGCGATGGAACTCAGAATGATCGGCAACATCATCCAGCCGCCGGATTTGACCAATTCCCACACAGTGACAGTCCCCTCGAAAAAGTGCGCCACTTTACCATACCGATCCGCGATTAAGATCCGCCGCCCCGACGACCGTGAGGTGGCAACCATGCTGGCACCGATCAACGGCCGGGCGCCGGCGGCTCGCGCCAGAAACGCCGCTGTTGATGCATCGTCCACGGCGGCTTGAAGCTGCCCAGTCGCAAATGAATGGCACCTTGTTCGGCGCTGTCGTAGATGCGCAGACCTTGTTTGCGGTAGCGCGCCAGCACGGTCGGGTGCGGATGACCGAAGGCGTTGCCGTGGCCACGGGAGATCAGCACCGCTTCGGGCTGCAAGGCTTTGAGCAGGGCCATCGACGATGAACTGCGACTGCCGTGATGGGGCGATTGCAACCACTGCGTCGGCACCGCCAGCGGGCTGTCGAGCAGGACGCGCTCGGCGTGAGCGTCGATATCGCCGGTGAGCAGCAGGCGTTCGCCGTTGGCTTCGACCTGCAAGACACAGGAGCGCTGGTTACTGTCATCGGCCGCCGACCATTGCCAGAGCTGGAACTGCACCCCATCCCACTGCCACTGTTCGCCGCTTGCGCAGGCTTCAGCGTTCAACTCCGGCGGCAGATTCGGCGGATCGCCGCTGACCACGCGGTGCACGTTCAATCCACGCATGATCGCCCGGGCGCCGCCAGCGTGATCGGCGTCGGCATGACTGAGCAGCATCAGGTCGAGCGCTTGCACATTCAGTTTGCGCAGCGCTGGCAGCACCACCCGCTCGCCAAGATCGAACTCGCCGAAACGCGGGCCGGCATCATAGAGCAACGTGTGATAGCGGGTGCGGATGAGGATGGCCAGGCCCTGGCCAACATCCAGTTGCCAGACATCGGCCCGCCCTTCCTCTATTCGCTCTCGGGGCGGCAACACCAGAAGCAACAGCAGCGGCCAGCCCAACGGACGCATTGGCACGCCACGGGGCAACAGCAATAAAATCGCGCCAAGGCTGCCCAGGACCAACGCCCACCATGGAATGGCGGCTGGTATCCACGCCGGCCATTGCCCGGCAATCAGCGCCAGCCCGATAAACAGCCAGTCAATCAAACCACCGGCCAGCCATAACAGCCCTTCGCCGACATGAGGCACGGGTAGCAATAGCGTGCCGAGCAACGCCGGCGGCAACACCACGAGGCTGACCCACGGTACGGCCAACAGATTGGCGACAGGCCCGCTGACGCTGATCGGCAAGCTCAGCGCCAGCAACACCGGACACAAGCCTATCGCGATCAGCCACTGCGCGCGGGTCCAGGTCTGCCACCACCGCCAGGCCCCCAGCCGCCCGCCGAAGGTGAAAATCAGTATCGCCACCGCCGCGAAGGATAGCCAGAAACCCGGGCGCAAACTGGCCAGCGGATCGAACAACAGCACGCCATTGAACGCCAGCAACAATGGCCACCACGCCCCGAGATGGCGAAAACGCAGACGCCACAGCAGCACCAGCGCCACCATCACGCAGGCACGCTGCACAGGCACATCGAAACCCGCGAGCAAGCCGTAACCCAGCGCCGCCGCGAATGCCAGGCCACACGCCCACGGCAACCATGGCCAGCGCACCGGCCAGATTCCGAAACGCGCCAGCCCGGCTACCAGCAGATACATTACAGCGGCGAGCAAACCGATGTGCTGACCGGAGATCACCAGCAAATGCACGGTCCCGGTGTCTTGCAGAATCGCCCAGTCCTCGCGACTCAGACCCGAACCATCACCGAGTACCAGCGCCGCCAATGCGCCCTCTCGTCCTTGCGCATCCACCGTCAGCAGGCGCTGCCGAACGCCGTCGCGCCATGCATGCCGGGCCTCCGTCAGACGCTGGCCATCCTTGATCGTGCCGGTCGCACCGATCCGTTGCGCCAGCAGCCAGGCCTCGTAATCGAAGGCGTCCGGGTTGAGCAAGCCACTCGGGCGCTTCAATTTCACCGCCAGACGCCAACGCTCACCACTGTTGACCGGCGCCCCAGCGTACCAGGCCAGACGCAGCAGCGATGGCAGTTTCTCGCGGCGAGAAAGCGCATCAGCCAGCTCGAAACGCACCACGCCGTCGCCGTGCTGCGGCAAGCCGACCACCCGCCCTTCGAGCCAACGGGTTTCGCCGTCCAGGCTCGGCGACAAGCGGTCATTCAGAGCCCACTGCGCACTGAGACAAGCCCATGTGAAACCGAACAGCAATAACGCCAATGGATAGCTGCGAAACGGCAGCAACATCAGCGCCACCATTGGCAGCAACAGCAACCAACCGACCGGCGGCAAGGCCGGCAAAAAAACCGGGGCCAGCAGACCGACTGCCAGCGCCATCATCCCTATGCGCATATGCCCGTCCTTGAGAGTCCCCTCCTTAGGCATAGCGGGTCTGCGGCACCACCGTCGTCAACAATTGTCACAAAGTCTGAATGGGCGGCTCGTAGAATCCAGACATACTTGCCGCCTTAACCGACCGAGAAGCCTTATGCCCCGGCGCTTATTCAAACGTTACATGCCCGACCCGACGAGCATCAGGGAACACAAATCCTTACGCTTTCTCGGCAAGTTGCTGCATGACCCGAATCTCTGGCACCTCAATCGCCACTCGGTCGCCCGGGCGATGGCGGTCGGCCTGTTTGCGGCGTTCCTGCCGATACCGGCCCAGATGCTGGTAGCGGCGGCATTGGCGGTGATGGTGCGCGGCAACATGCCAATCGCGGTGAGTCTGGTCTGGCTGACCAACCCGATCACCATGCCGGCGGTGTTCTTCTGTACCTACCAGGCCGGGGCATTCCTGATGGACGTGCCGGCGCGGCATCTGCCGGACGAGCTGACCTGGGAATGGATCAGCGGCGAACTGTCGACGCTGTGGCAGCCGTTTCTGCTCGGCTCGGTGGTTGTCGGTCTGGTGCTGGGCGTGCTCGCGTACTTTCTGGTGATGTTGTACTGGCGCTGGTGGGTGGCGCGGCAATGGCGACGGCGCAAGCAAAGTCGGCAGAAATGAATGCAAAACGGCCTCCGCGATGGGAGGCCGTTTTTTGTTGTCGGACGTCGACCTACACGATATCGCGTGCTTCAGGTACGCATCCCGCGCCCGCTCACCAGCAACCGCGCACAGCCGAGATACAGCACCACGGTCGCCACCAGCATGAAGGTAATGGCGATGCCAATGCGGATATCCGAGACACCAAGGATGCCGTAGCGGAACGCGTTGACCATGTGCAGCACGGGGTTGGCCATCGACACGGTCTGCCAGAACGGTGGCAGCAAGGTGATCGAGTAGAACACGCCGCCCAGGTAGGTCAGCGGAGTGAGCACGAAGGTCGGGATGATCGAAATATCATCGAAGTTGCGCGCAAACACCGCGTTGATAAAGCCCAGCAGCGAGAAGATCGTCGCGGTCAGTACCACTACCAGAATGGTCACGCCGAGGTGATGCACCTGCAGATGGGTGAAGAACAGCGACAGGATCGTCACGATCAGCCCCACTGCCAGACCGCGCAATACGCCACCAATAGTGAAGCCGATCAGGATCGTGTGCGGGGACACCGGCGAAACCATCAGCTCTTCGATCGAACGCTGGAACTTGCTGCCGAAGAAGCTCGAGACCACGTTGCCGTAGGAGTTGGTGATCACCGACATCATGATCAGACCCGGCACGATGTACTCCATGTAGGTGAAGCCACCCATGTCGCCGATCTGCCGGCCGATCAGGTTGCCGAAGATCACGAAGTACAGAACCATGGTGATCGCCGGCGGCAGCAACGTCTGCGGCCAGATCCGCATGAAGCGTTTGACCTCGCGGTAAACGATGGTTTGCAGCGCGACGAGGTTGGGACCGAACTCGGAACTCATACCGCCACCTTCGACAGATTTTTCTCCACCAGGGACACGAACAACTCCTCGAGGCGATTGGTTTTGTTACGCAGGCTCAGCACTTCGATGTTCTGCTGCGCCAACTGGGTGAACAACGCCGTGATGCCCATGGATTTGTCGACCTGGACTTCGAGGGTATGGCCGTCGAGCAAGCGGGCCGGGTAGCCGAGCAATTGCGGCGCCGCGTGCAAGTCGTGTTTCAGGTCGAGCAAAAAGGTTTCCACATGCAACTGGCCCAGCAACTGTTTCATGCTGGTGTTTTCGACGATGGTGCCGTGGTCGATGATGCCGATATTGCGGCACAGCTGCTCGGCCTCTTCCAGGTAATGCGTGGTCAGGATGATGGTGATGCCCTTCTGATTCAGCTCGGTGAGGAAGGTCCACATCGAACGGCGCAGCTCGATATCGACGCCCGCAGTCGGCTCATCAAGGATCAGCAGGCGCGGTTCATGCACCAGCGCACGGGCGATCATCAGACGCCGTTTCATGCCGCCGGACAGCGAACGTGACGGCACATCGCGCTTGTCCCACAGGCCCAGCTGGGTCAGGTACTGCTCGGCGCGTTCCTTGGCGACTTTCGCCGGAATGCCGTAGTAACCGGCCTGGGTCACGACGATGTCGAAGGTCTTTTCGAACTGGTTGAAGTTGAATTCCTGCGGCACCACGCCGATCGAGCGCTTGAGCGCCGCCGGGTTCTTGTCCAGGTCATTGCCGAAAATATTCACGGTGCCGCTGGTCTTGTTGACCAGCGTCGAGAGGATGCCGATGGTGGTGGATTTGCCGGCGCCGTTGGGGCCGAGCAAGGCGAAAAAGTCACCTTCGGCGACGTCCAGATCGATACCACTCAAGGCCTGGAACCCGTTGCCGTAGGTTTTGGTTAGCTGCCGGATGGACAGAGCGGAACTCATATCGGATTTACGCACCAAGAAGGAAGGAAAGGAATAGATAAGGGCGGGCGGCGAGGGAAACAACCGCGGCGCAAGTTCGCAATGGTGCTTGCCGCCGCCGCACAAGTACAGTCAAGTGTGTCGATAGTAATTATCAAGTCAACGCGGTCATGACCGCCTTCTGATAGGCCGCACGCTGCTTCAAACGTTCATACCAGGCTTGCAGATGCGGTTGCGGGGCGCGCTCGATGGGCATTTCGAACCAGGCATAAATGAAGCTGCCCAAAGGGATGTCACCCATGCCGATGTCATTGCCGGAGAGGTAAGGCTGGCTGATCAAGGCGTGATCGACCATGTTCAACAGTTCATCGCATTCCTTGATCGCGGCGTTGATCGCCTTCCAGTCCTGCTTCTCCGCAGGCGTACGCAGCACACCCCAGAACACCGTGCGAAACGGCCCGGCGAAACTGGAAGTGGTCCAGTCCATCCACTTGTCCGCTGCGGCGCGGGCTTGCGCATCCGCCGGATACCAGGCGCTGTCCGGGGCGTGTTTGGCCAGCAGATAGCGAACGATGGCGTTGGATTCCCACAGCACGAAACCATCATCCTCGATCACCGGTACCCGGCCATTGGGGTTCATCGCGCGGTACTCGGGCGTATCGACCACCCCGAACGCGCCGCCGGCATCGATGGCCTCATACGCCAGGCCAAGCTCCTCGGCAGCCCACAAGGGCTTTCTGACATTCGATGAATTTTTCCGTCCCCAGATCTTCAGCATGACCGCCTCTTTGCATGTGAGTGGACGGCCAGCATACGCCGGATCAGGTGCGACTCAAATCGGTCTGCATGTCGCCCAGCAGCATCGGCAACTGCTCACTGAACAGATGCGGGTAGCACTTTTGCAGGTGCTCGAAGAAGAAGGTTTCCGGCACGTCGGTGAACTGGCCGTGATCGAGCAGATACTCCATCAACTGCGCGCCGTCACGGTTGAACGGGTGGAAAACACTGTCATTGATGCCATCGAATTCCAGCGCTGCGACGTTGAACAACTCGCACAGTTGCTGGTTGAACGCTGGCGTCGCCTTGACCCAGCGGCCGTCGAGAAACAGCTCGGTGTAGCCATGCATGGCAAACACATCGCTTTTCAACAATTCGAGCAGACGCGGCGTCGACAGATGATTGCGCACATCGGCCAGACCGATGCGCGCCGGGATCCCGCAATGCCGCGCACAACCGGCAAGCAGCGTGGCTTTCGGCACGCAGTAACTCTCCCCCGCTGCCAGTGCGTAACTGCCGCACAGGGTTTGCGGATCACGACTGAAGGTGTATGGGTTGTAGCGCACCGCCTCGCGCACGGCGTAATACAGACTGACCGCCTGCTCGCGCGGCTCATTACTGGCACCGCGATGCCGCTCGGCGAACTCCACCACCGCCGGGTGGTCACTATCGATGAAGCGGCCGGGGCTCAGATACTCGTGCATGACGGCAATCTCCTGGATGAGTCACGAGTCTAGCGACAGCCCGAGCACAGAGATAACGACGTTTCGGCCAAACCTGAAAGCAAAGCTGCGCAGCAACGAACGATTTCCCACACGTGTTGCCCACCGAACCTACGAAAACCATCCGGGGTTTCCCACGATTTCAATCACCATGCTCTGACCACCCTTATTTGCAGATGCCGTCTAAGCTCTGGAGGGTCGATTTGCCTTGGTTCACGGAGGACTGAATATGCTGTTGTTGTGGATACTGGTTTTGATCGTCGGCGTGGCGTATCTCGCCCATCGACGCATCGCCCCGCTGCCCGCGTTGGGCATCGTTGCGGCCTATCTGGTCGCCATGGGGATTTTCAGTCACGCGCCGGGCTGGCTGCTGTTTGTCTTCTGGGTTCTGTTGGCGGTGGTCGCTGCGCCGTTGTTGCTGCCCGACCTGCGCCGTAAACATTTCACCGCGCCACTGTTCAACTGGTTCCAGAAAACCCTGCCACCCATGTCGCAGACCGAACGCGACGCGATCGACGCCGGCACCGTGTGGTGGGACGGCGAGCTGTTCAGCGGCCGTCCGGACTGGGACAAACTGCTGTCCTATCCCAAGGTGCAGCTGAGCGAAGAAGAGCAAGCCTTCATCGACGGCCCGACCGAAGAACTCTGTGCAATGGTCAGCGACTGGCAGATCGGCCAGTCCATGGACCTGCCTCCCGAGGCCTGGACGCACATCAAGGAACACGGCTTTTTCGCCCTGATCATTCCAAAGGAATACGGCGGCAAAGGCTTCTCCGCCTACGCCCACTCCCAAGTGGCAATGAAACTGGCCACCCGCAGCGGCGACCTCGCCTCTACCGTGATGGTACCCAACTCCCTCGGTCCGGCCGAATTGCTGCTGCATTACGGCACCGACGAACAACGCAATCACTACCTGCCGCGCCTGGCCCGTGGCGACGATATTCCATGCTTCGCCCTTACCGGTCCGCTGGCCGGTTCCGACGCCGGCGCGATGCCCGACACCGGGATCATCTGCAAAGGCCAGTGGGAAGGACAGGAAGTTATCGGCCTGCGCCTGAACTGGGAAAAGCGCTACATCACCCTCGGCCCGGTCGCGACCCTGCTTGGCCTGGCATTCAAGGCTTATGACCCGGAGCATCTGCTCGGTGAAGAGGAAGACCTCGGCATCAGTCTGGCGCTGATCCCGACCGATACCGCAGGTGTGGAAATCGGTCGTCGTCACCTGCCGCTGGGCGCCGCGTTCATGAACGGCCCGAACTCCGGCAAGGATGTGTTCATTCCGCTGGACTACCTCATCGGTGGTCAGGAAATGCTCGGCAAAGGCTGGATGATGCTGATGAACTGCCTGTCGGTGGGGCGTTCGATCTCGCTGCCAGCAGTGGGCACCGGCGCCGCCAAGTTCACCAGTCTGGTCACCGGCCAGTACGCGCAGATTCGCGAGCAGTTCAATGTGCCGCTATCCGCTTTCGAAGGCATCCAGGAAGCCATGGCGCGCATCGGCGGCAACGCCTGGATGATGGACGCCGCACGGATGCTCACCGCCAATGCGGTGGATCTCGGCGAAAAACCTTCGGTGCTGTCGGCAATACTCAAATATCACCTCACCGAACGCGGTCGCGAATGCATCAGCCACGCCATGGATGTGCACGGCGGCAAAGCGATCATCATGGGGCCGAACAACTACCTCGGCCGCAGCTGGAACGGCGCGCCGATCTTCATCACGGTCGAAGGCGCGAACATCCTGTCGCGCAACCTGATGATCTTCGGTCAGGGCGCGATCCGCTGCCATCCGTTCGTACTCAAGGAAATGGCCCTGGCCGGTCGCGAGGACAAGGATCAGGCACTCAAGGAATTCGACGGCCTGTTGCTCAAGCACATCGGTTTTGCCGTCAGCAATGCCGCCAGCACACTGGTGCTGAACCTCGGGCTCGGTCATTTCGAACATGCGCCGGGTGACAGGATCAGCCAAGGCTACTTCCGTGCGCTCAACCGTCAGGCCGCCGCATTCGCCATGCTCGCCGACTTCAGCATGATGCTGCTGGGCGGCGAACTGAAACGCCGCGAACGCCTGTCGGCACGCCTCGGCGATGTACTGAGCAACCTGTATCTGGCCTCCGCCGCGCTCAAGCGCTATCACGACCTGGATTCGCCGGCGTACATGGAGCCGCTGTTCCGCTGGGCCATGGAAGAAAGCCTCGGCCAGTCGGAGCGTGCGCTGGATGAACTGCTGAGCAACTTCCCGAACAAGGTCTTCGGCTGCCTGCTGCGGGTCATCGTCTTCCCGTTCGGTCGCCGTCACAAAGGCCCATCGGACAAACTGGGGGCCGAGGTCGCTGCGGTCATCGGTCGCGCCAAAGGCGATCCGGCGCTGGAAGAACTGCTCGCCGGCTGCTACCGCCCGCAATCGGCGGACGATGCCGTAGGCGCGCTGCAACACGCCAGCGACCTGCTCAACGCCGCGCAACCGCTGCACAAAAAACTGCACACCGCACTGAAAAGCGGCCAGGTCAAACCGGCAGCCGGCGAACACGCCATCGATGCCGCGCTGGAAGCCGGCGTACTGCAAGCCGTCGAAGCGCAAAGCCTGCGCGACGCCGAAGCGGCCCGCCGCAAGGTGATCGACGTCGATGATTTCGCCAAAGAGGAACTGACCCAGGCAGCGGGCAAAGTCCGCTGATCCCGGTTTATGTGAAAAAACGGCGCGAGGGCTTTATACTCCCGCGCCCGTTTTGCTCTTGAGGACTTATCTCGTGTCCAACGTCGTTGCCGATCATCTCGTGTTGCTCGACCACCTGCGCAGTATCCTGGTCGCCGTAGGTGAGGCCGAACAAGTGCCCGAAGAAAGCCATGCCCTGTTCCTCGAGCGCTTCGACGAACTGCTGGCCTCCCTGCCGATCGACCCTATCGAAAGCCAATACCTGGGCCAGGACATCCTCACCCAAGTCATCAGCCGCTACCCGCAAATCGCCCACCTGATCCCGCGCGACCTGCTGTGGTTCTTCGCCGGCGACTGCCTGCACTACCTCTCCGACGAAGAAATCGACCTGTACCAGGCCCTCGAAGAACGCCGCTACGAAGCCGAACAGAACGACGAACCGTTCGACTGGAACCAGGAAAAACAACTGCTGGCCATGTCCGCGCAGGACAGCAAGCACTGATTCTCGACAGGTAATCAAAAGACCCGCACTGGTGATTCCATGCGGGCCTTTTTTTCAAGATCAAAAGCCCCCTCACTGCCCTCTCCCACAGGGAGAGGTGACTGACCGCATTGTTTGGGCGAGGCACGCCGACCTGCGATACCGAGTCGAATGCAGATTTGGGAACGCCAAAAATCGGCTCCCTCTCCTTGGAGTGAGGGGAAAATTCACCACAAAACCAGAGCCAGACACCACCCGCTCCTAACCACTCAAAACAATGAGCGTTAGCTCGAGTACCGCTCTTGATCTTGATCCACCAGCGACGTCGGAAGGCTGAGTGGAGGGATTGATCCGGGCGTGGGAGCGCAGCGACCGTCTGGCGCAGCCAGACACAGCGGAAGGAGGTGCAGCGAAGCAAACCGTAGCCGCTGCGCCCGGATCGATCCCGCAGCGAAGGAACCCGAGCCTGCGAGGGCCGAACGCAGGAGCGAAGCGTTTTGGTTACTTTTGGGCGTCTGCAAAAGTGACCCGCTGTAAGAGCGGAACCGTAATCCGCATCACCCGCAGAAACGGATATTCACCCAAAACCCCAAGAGCCTGGTCGGCCCATAGGCCGCCAAGCCCCCCCCCAAAAAAACCTCAAAGCAACCCCTCACTCTCCGGCAGCTCATACGCCACAGCCGCATTGCTCCCGCCCACCGACTTCCCGGGCTTGCCCAACGTCGGCTCCTTCTGCAAACACTCCACCAGATAATCAATGAACACCCGCAACTTCGGCGGCAGATAACGCGTCGGCGAATGCAGCAACCACAACCCACCATGATAGGAAGCCAGAAACGTCCAGTCCGGCAGCACCTGCACAATCAGCTTCTGCTCCAAGGCGTAACGCGCCGTGAAATACGGCAGACTGCCAATCCCGATGTGCTGCAACACCGCTCCCAACCGCACGCCAGTGTGATTGGCGGCATAGCGCCCACGCACACCGACCGTCACCGCCTTGCTGCCCTTCTTGAATTTCCAGCGCGCATCGCTCGGCGTTTCGCCCAGATAAATACAACTGTGATTGAGCAAATCGTGAGGATGCGTCGGCGTGCCATGTTCGGCCAGATATTGCGGCGTGGCGCAAAGCAAATGATCGATGGTCAGCAACTGCCGCCCGACCAGACCCGCCGGCGGGCGATCAGTGATGCGTATCGCCAGATCAACGTGATCATCGATCAGATCGACCTGACGATCCTCCAGCAACAACTCGACATCGACCTTGGGATAACGCCGCAAAAACTCCGGCATGTGCGGATGAATCACAAAGCGCCCCACCGCTTTCGGCACGCTGACCCGCACCAGACCTTCGGCTTCGTGGGTGAACTGGCCGCTGATTTCCATCACCGACCTGGCCGCGCTGACCATTTCCTGGCAACGCTTGAACACCTCTTCGCCGCCATCACTCAAGCGCAATTTGCGCGTGGTGCGTTGCAGCAAACGCGTGGCCAACGCCTTCTCCAGGCGGGAAATGCTACGGCTGACCGCCGAGGGTGACGAACCCATCTGCCGGGCCGCTTCAGAGAAGCTGCCGGTCTCGACGACCTTGACGAAAATCGCCATTTCACCCAGCAGCGGCAGCGGAAGATTGATGCTCACAACGCACAAGTCCTTTGATGTTGGGATGGATTATCACGTTATTGCACGATTCATATAATAAAAACAGAACTTCGATCAGGGCATGGAATATGACGCTTCGCCTGTTTTTTCACAGTGATGACCTCAAGGCGAATGTCGAAGTCCTCGACTGCACACCCCACGAGAACGAATTCGCCGTAGTGCTGCGCGCTACCCTGTTTCACCCGCAGGGCGGCGGTCAGCCTTGCGATACCGGCTGGATCGGTGAAAGCCGGGTGTCGCGAGTGGTGCAGGAACCGGAGCGCATTGTGCATTTCGTCGACCGCCCGCTGCCGCTGGGCATGACCGCTATCCGCATCGATGAAGAGCGCCGCCGCTTCAACACACGCATGCACTCGGCCGGGCACCTGATCGGCCATTTCATTCAGGCCATGGGCTGGATGCCGATCAAGGCACACCACTGGCCGGACGAAGGTCGAGTGCAATTCAAGCCAAGTGATGGCGCTGAAGAAGTCGATGCACCAACCGTACAAACCGGCATCGAGCGGTGGATCGAACACGATCTGCCGCGCCTGACTTCACTGCGCGAAGGCGCGCGGGAAATCAGTTTTGGTGAACTGCCAGCCTACGGCTGCGGTGGCACCCACGTACGCAGCCTGAAGGATCTGGGCACAGTCACGATCGCGTCGCTTTCGCAGAAGAAAGGCACGTTGTCCGTCCACTACAGCGTGGATTGAGCATTTCGGACGTTGCCATCGCGCAACGTCCGACGCCGGGGAACCGCACTCGCCGGTTCCGTTGACTATCGATAGATGGACCTAAAACAAATGATGCTAGACGTCGAGCGTCTCGATGAGACGTGCATAAAAAAACTGGCCAACGAAGAAGTCCTCGCCATCCGCGTCAAACGCTTTCTGCCCGAGCCGCTGGCGATCGAAATTGGTGACAAGATCCTCGCTCCGGGCTTTGAGGGCTACATCAACGCGCCGAGCATCGGCCGTATCGGCATGGCCTTTTACGAAGCGGAAAACCAGCCGCTGTTGATCGAGGACTACTTCGAACGCGCCACCCGCAACATCGACGAATTGCGCCAGCGCTGCGCGCCCTACTCCTCGCCGATCGACACCTTGCGCTGCATGCTCGACGAATCCTGGCCCGCTGGCGCGCATCTGGAAAACCTCTACGGGCGCAAGATGTATGTCGGCTTGTCGCGCGTAGTCAAACCCGGCGTGTGCTTTCTCGCTCACCACGACATCTTCGCCAAGGACGCCCCGGACAGTTTTCAGGCGCGCAGCCTCGAGGCGCAATTCGCCTGCAACGTCTACCTGAACATGCCCATCGAGGGTGGCGCCCTGCAGATGTGGAATGACCACATCACCCCGGATCAATTCGACGAAATGCGCGGCGACAGTTATGGCATTGAGCCGTCGCTGCTGGGGCCGCCGGCGCTTGAAGTGCGACCCCGGCCCGGCGATTTCATCATGTTCAATTCGCGGCGCATGCACTCGGTTACACCGGGCGTGGCCGACCCGCGTTTGAGCCTGTCGTTCTTTGTCGGCTATCGCGGCAATGCTTCCCCTCTGACTTTCTGGAGCTGACATGCTTTCCAATTACCTGGGCGAGTTTCTCGCATTGGCCACCATCCATTTTCTCGCCGTGGTCGCACCCGGCCCGGACTTCGCCGTGACCATTCGCCAAAGCGTGCGCTTCGGTCGGCTCGTCGGCATCTGCACCGCGCTGGGCATCGGCGCGGGGATTTCCGTGCACGTGCTGTATACCCTGCTCGGCGTCGGCGCCTTGATGCACACCACACCGTGGCTGCTGACGGTGGCCAAAGTGGTCGGCGGGGCCTACATCCTCTATCTGGGCGTCAGCCTGATTCGCAGCAAACCCAAGAGCAGCGTCGAAGGCGAAAAAACCGCCGATGAGCCGCTGGTTGAACAGTCATTGTTCAAGGCATTCAGCACCGGTTTTCTGACCAACGCCACCAACCCCAAGGCCACGCTGTTTTTCCTGGCAATTTTCACCACGATCATCAGCGCCAGCACGCCGCTGCAGATCCAGGCGTTCTACGGATTGTGGATGTGCTTCGTCAACGCGCTGTGGTTCGTCATCGTCGCGCTGTTTTTCTCCAGCAACAAAGTGCGCCTGCTGTTCATGCGCCTCGGACACTGGTTCGAGCGCAGCATGGGCGTCATCCTGATTCTGTTTGCCGGACGCCTGATGCTGTCGATGTAAGCCACACCAAAAAAGTCCCGGCGGCAGCTGCCGGGACTTTTTCATTAGTGCGCCTCTTTTGCATTTCTGTGCGACAGATCATGTTTACGACTCCCTCTCCCAGCGCTTGCAGTGTTAGGTTTACAAAATGTTTCTGTCGCAAGCGTCAGAAATAATTTCCCAATCCTTTGCAAAGGAATGCCTGTTCCATGGTCTTTTCCCTGAAAAAACTGGCCGCTGCCACGCTCGTCATGGCCAGCCTCACCGCGTTTACCAGTGCCGCACAAGCCAACATCACTGCCGAGCAAAGCGCGGCAATCCTGAAATCCTTCGACGGCAAGAGCTTGACGGATTTCCGCAGCTTCCTGGGCAGCCTGGCAAAAAGTGATCTGGCCAAGACGGATAATCTCAACCCGTCCATCAGCGCCTTCCTCGACAACAAGACCCTGAACGCCGAACAGCAAAACGAAATTCATCGTCTGCTGGGCATTTATACCCGGGTGAAATACGGCAAGGCTGCACTCGAAACCCTGCGCCAACTCGTCGAGATCCCGACCTTCCGTAAGGATGGCGTGGAGCAACACGACAACCCGGAATTCATCAAGATCGCCGGCGAGATCCAAAAGCTCGCTGAATCCTTCGGTTTGAAATTTCGCAACATCGATAACCGTGTCTACGAAATTTCTCTGGACGGCAAAGGCAACGAAGTCGTCGGTATCCACGCGCACGCCGATGTGGTGCCAGTGACGCCGGAAAACTGGGTGCTGAAGGACGGCACCAAACTCGACCCGTTCAAAGTTACGCTGATCGGTGATCGCATGTACGGCCGCGGCACCGAGGATGACAAGAACGCCATTGTCGTCGCGCTATACGCAATGAAAGTGATCAAGCACGAGAAACTGCCACTGGCGCGCAACTTCAAACTGCTGGTCGACACCACCGAGGAAACCAGCGGCGACGCTATTCCTTATTACTTCGAGCGCAACCCGACGCCGAACTACAACATGGCGCTGGACGGCGGTTATCCGGTGGTGATTGCCGAGAAAGGTTATGGCACCGTCATGGCCAACTTTGCCAAACGCAAAGGCGAAGGCAACGGCGCGGAAATCGTTTCGATGACCGGCGGCAAAGCGACCAACCAGATCCCATCGGCTTCGGTGGTCACGCTGGTAACCGCCAAGCCTGCCGAGCTCGCCACCAGTCTGCAAAAAGCTGGCGACGCCTATGCCAAAGCCAATGGCGGCGATTTCGAAGTCGCGGCAAAGGTTGATGGCAAGGACGTCAAACTGACCGTCACCGGTGTTTCTGCGCACTCCTCGGAACCCGAGTCCGGCGTCAACCCGGTCGCACGAATGCTGAGTTTCATCAACAGCCTGGACGGCAAAGTCGCACTCAAGCACAACCAGTTCACCGACGCCGCGCGTTATGCCGATGACAACTGGGGCCTGGACTACCTGGGCAAAAAACTCGGCGTGGGCTTCTCCGACTCGTTCATGGGGCCGCTGACCACTTCGCTGACCTACGTCGGTGAGGATGACAAAACCTTCAAACTGGCGGTGAACCTGCGAGTGCCGAAGGGCAAATCTCCGGAGAAGCTCAAGGCTGAGATCGCCGAAAAGCTGGACGCCTGGAGCAAGAAGACTCACGTTGCCGTGGCGTTCGATTACTCGGTGGCAGAACCGATGTATCGCAACCCCGAAGGTGAGTGGGTCAAGGCGCTGCTCGCCGTGGCCAGCGAAAACCTCGGCATGAAGTCGGAATTCGGTACTTCCGCTGGCGCAACGTCGGTTCACGAATTGCCGAACGGCGTGCAATTCGGCCTGGCGCGACCGGAAGCCAAATACACCGGCCACACCGATGGTGAATTCAAGACCGTCGACCAATTCCTGCTGGATCTGCAGATCGTCACGGAAATGATGGGGCGTGTCGGGCAGTTGCCGAAGCTGTAAGCACGGCCCGAGCCCGGTTACCGATGACCGGGCTCACCATAAAAAGGACCTGAGAAAAGGTCCTTTTTTATTTCCGCCACAAAACGCGCACAAACAAAAACGCCGATCATCACTGATCGGCGTTTTTGTGAAATTGGAGCGGGAAACGAGACTCGAACTCGCGACCCCGACCTTGGCAAGGTCGTGCTCTACCAACTGAGCTATTCCCGCAAATGGCGTCCCCTAGGGGACTCGAACCCCTGTTACCGCCGTGAAAGGGCGGTGTCCTAGGCCACTAGACGAAGGGGACACGCTACCCGGAACACATGGTGTGTGTTTCGGTGTCCAGATCCGTATCCGAAGACTTGGTTCTGGTTTCACTCAGCACCGCCCTAAAGCACTGCTGTTTAAAATTGGAGCGGGAAACGAGACTCGAACTCGCGACCCCGACCTTGGCAAGGTCGTGCTCTACCAACTGAGCTATTCCCGCATTGGCGTCCCCTAGGGGACTCGAACCCCTGTTACCGCCGTGAAAGGGCGGTGTCCTAGGCCACTAGACGAAGGGGACACACTACAACATTCACTCCCTGCCGCGTTTCGCTGTGTGCTTTACGCTGCAAGTGGCGCGCATTCTATGGATGGATTGAGGGGTCGTCAACCCCCTGATATAAATTTATTTAAATCAATGACTTCGACCCGGATTACGAGCCATGTAAGGCTTTTCCGTCGTCCGAAACCTGACGCCTATATTCCGCCACTCGCCAAGACGTTATAGTCACCGCACAGTGATGGCAATCTGCACATCAAGCGCCAGCATTCATCTATGCAGCCGGCGGCCGATACAGATTGCAGCAGCCGATCAAACCCGTCGAGCGGCGCTAGGCGCCTAAATGCCCAGCCACTACACTCGCATGCGAACCCTATAAAGAGGTCTTACCGGTGACACCACTCATGATCACCCTGCTAGTCGTAGCCGGGATCGCAATTCTGATCGCCATTGGCTACATGAACCATGTGGTGGAAAACAACAAACTGGAGAAGGCCCGCACTAAAGTCGAACTCAACGACCGCTTGCGCCGCTGCGGCGAACTGACCGAAACCTTCCCCGGCCAGTTCATGACCCCGGCGCTCAAGCTGCTGCTGACCCGCCTGGAACTCAACGTCTGCCAGCGCCTGCTCAATCTGGAAAAGACCAGTGCAACCACCAAGGCCCGCATCACCGAGCTCAGCGCCCTCGTTGCCCAAGGCGAATCGATCCCGGTGAACAACCCGCCCGCGCCGATCCTGACCGAGGCCAAAGCCAAAGACGTGCGCTTCCTCCTCGAAGCCCTGCACGGCCAGATCACCCGCGCCGCCCACGACGGCTTCCTGCCACCGAACGAAGCCAAACAATGGATTCGCGAAGTGCGCCACATCCTTGTGCTGCTGCACATCGAATTCTTCAACAACCTCGGCCAACAGTCCCTGCAACAAAACCAACCCGGCCAGGCCCGCCTCGCCTTCGAACGCGGCGTGCAATATCTACGCAAACAGCAGGACCCGCAGATGTATGCCGAGCAACTGCAATACCTGGAAAAACTCCTCGCCCGAGCCAATGCTCAGGTCATGGACAAGATTGCCCCGGTGGAAGGTGAAGAAAACCAACTGACTGCCGGTTTGAAGGATGTCGAAGCCGATGCGGACTGGAAGAAGAAAGTGATTTACGACTGAGGCGCGAATGCTGGTAAAGAAGCCACCTTCATGGGTGGCTTTTTTGTGGCCGACTTGAAAGACGATGTGAATTGAAGACCGCGTTCGCGAGCAGGCTCGCTCCCACATTGGGAAGCCGTGTTCTCAGGTAAAAATCGGTCGGCTGTCAGGCCGCCTTTGCTGGCAAGCCAGCTCTCACAGAAAAGCAAAAGCAAAACAGGGCCATCCCCACGCGGCGAAGCCGAGAGCCTGGCCGGCCCAAAGGCCGCCAAGACTCAAAGCCGAAAATGCCCAACCATCGAGCGCAACTCGCCGCCCAACTGCGCCAGCTCAACACTCGAAGCCGCATTCCCGCGCATGGCCACGGAAGAGTGATCCGCGCTCGCACGAATCTGCGTAACACTGCGATTGATCTCCTCTGCCACCGAACTCTGCTCCTCCGCCGCCGCCGCGATCTGTTGATTCATCTGCTGAATCAACGACACCGCCGCCGCAATACTCCCCAGCGCACTCTCGGTCTGCAACGCATCGCTGACCGCCAGCTTCACTAACTCGCCACTGCTGCGAATCTGCTGCACCGACGACTGCGCCGCCGCTCGCAAGGCGCTGACCAAGCGCTCGATCTCCTCGGTCGATTGCTGCGTGCGTCGCGCCAGTGCACGCACTTCATCGGCGACCACCGCGAATCCCCTGCCCTGCTCGCCCGCCCGCGCCGCTTCGATCGCCGCGTTCAGCGCCAGCAAATTGGTCTGCTCGGCCACGCTCTTGATCACCTCCAGCACCGTGCCGATATTCTGAATCTCGGCGCTGAGGCTCTCGATGCTGGAACTGGCGGATGTCGCCGAGTCCGCCAACTGCTCGATCCGCGCCATGCTCTGGCGCACCACTTGCTGGCCGCTCTCGACCTTGTCATCCGCCGTCTGCGCAGCCAGCGCTGCCTCTTCGGCATTGCGCGCGACGTCATGCACAGTGGCGGTCATCTGGTTCATGGCGGTGGCGACCTGCTCGGTTTCCTCCTTCTGGCTGTTGACCTCCAGATTGGTTTGCTCGGTCACCGCCGACAGCGATTGCGCGGAACCGGCCAAGCGCTCGATCCCCGCCTGCAAGCCACTGACAATGGTGCCCAGACCAGCGGCCATCTGCTGCATCGCCAACATCAGTTGCCCCATTTCATCTCGGCGCGTCACCTCGACCTTCGCCGTCAGATCACCCGCAGCAATCTGCTGCGCCACGCGAATCACACTACGCAGCGGTGCAACGATCAGGCGCGTGATAACCCATGCGGCGAGTAATCCGACCAACAAGGCCAGGGCCGAAGAGCCAATGATCAACACCGTGTTCTTTTTCAGCTCCGCCTGCATCGAAGCATCTTCGGCGACAGAGGCTTGATTGACCCGATCCACCACTTGCGCGGCGCGCTGATGCAGTTGCTCGTAAACAGTTTTTTCCTGCGCCAGCAGGCCAGTGTATTCGGCGAGTTTTTCGTTGAACCCGACGATGTGTCCCGAGACTTCATTGAGCACGGTCAAATAGCCCTCGTCCTTGACTGTGGTTTTCAGCGCCTCGGCCTGCTCCTGTGCCTGCGCCGCCTGCTCGATGTTGCCTTGACCGGCATTGTCGGCATCGCCCTTGCGACTCTGATCCAGACGCACGCGCGCTTCGTTCATCGCCTGCAGCATCAGCCGCGAGACCTGACTGACCTGATTGGCCTGTTCGATGAACTGGGCGCCGTCCTTACCCTCGGTGTCTTTGAGCGCGTAGGCGCCATCATCGGCCAGCCCGCTCTGCAACACGTCGAGGTTATTGGCCACGCTGGACACCGACCAACTGGCCATCTCCAGCGCGAGGTCCTTGGCCTGGCTCAGCGAGACGAACTCATCGAAGGCCTTGCGATACGCGCCCAGCGCTTGCTCGACATCGCTCATCACCGGCACATTGGCCGGGGAATGTGCCTTCAGCTCGCCAGCCAGGACAACCAGCCCATCGACGCCTTCACGCACCGCATCGGCGGTTTTCGGATTGCCACGCAAAGCGTATTCCTGCTCCAGAAGGCGCACTTTGAGCAAACCGCTATTGAGTGCGGACATCTGCTTCAAGCCGTCGAAGCGCAGGCTGATGGTTTGCAGGGACCAAACGCCGATCGCCGCGACCAATGCCGTCAGCAGCAAGACCAGCACAAATCCGATACCCAGTTTTTTCGCCATACCGAGGTTGGCAAAACGTCCTTGCACGGCGGAAATCATTGCGCGTAGCCCCCTGCCAAAGTCTGTTGCCGAAGATTCGCAACGGGCTCGAACCAGCACAAGACTCTGGCGTCGGAATAATGGCAAAAAGCTACGCCCGCGTCGTTTTCAGAATGCTGAAGGTCGATCCGCGCAGGTATTGCGAAGAAACTGCCGGGCCCGTGGGTCGCAGGCACAAGCCACATTGATGCGATGCCAATCGCCCACCTCGCCGCTGGGACTGAAGGCATCCGCTGCCGATAACTCCAGCCCGCAACGCTGCGCCTGGCTGCGCACCAATGTTTGATCCTTCAATCGTGCCCGCGCCCAGATGAACAGTCCGCCAACCGGCTTGCCGAACACTTCCCACTCGGCATCTTCCAGGGCCTGCAAGGCCGCCGCGCGATCGGCATTCAAGCGCTGGCGCTGACGTTGCACCAGTTTGCGATAGGCGCCGGTCGCCATCAGCCTCGCCAGCACCGCTTCAGCCAGTCTCGAACAGCCCATGCTGCTGATCATCTTGACCTCGGCCAGGCGCGCCAGCAGTTTGCTGTCTGCCAGAACAAACCCGACCCGCAACGAACTGCTCAGTGTTTTGGAAAAGCTGCCCACGTAAATGACCCGGCCCTCATGATCCAGCGCCGCCAGCCGCGTACCGTTGCCGGTGTGCAGATCAGCGTAGACATCATCCTCAATCACCTGCAGATCGTAGCGCTTGCTCAACTGCACGATGCGCTGGGCCACGGCAGGCGTCAGGCAACTGCCGGTGGGATTGTGATGATGACTGCCGATGAACAGGGCGCCGGGACGAAACTGACGCAGTACCGATTCAAGCATTTCGATATCCGGCCCGTTCGATGTACGGCGCACTTCGAGCATACGTATGCCGTGCATGCGCAAGAGGTCAAACAACGGTGCATGACCGGGCGTTTCCACCACCACACAATCGCCGGCCTTGAACAGGGTGCGGACAATCAGATCCAGCGCATGGCTGGCACCGCTGGTACTCATCAGCCGGCTGCTGCAGGCAGCAATATTCAGCACTTTGAGGCGCCTGACAATTTGCTCGCGCAGCGCTGGCAGGCCCAGCGGCGAGCTGTAATTGAACAGGCTGTCCATATCGCTGCGCGCGACCTCACGCAACGCGTAGCTGAGGTCGTCGGGCTCGCGCCAGCTCGGCGGCAAGCTGCCCTGCCCCAGGTTCAAGCGACCGCTCATAGCACTGATCTCACCGCACCAGGCGTGGCGCCCCTCGAACCCGGCGAGTTCCGGATCTGCACCGTGCAGCGTCGGTGGCGCCGCAACGATAAAGCCGGAGCCCTGACGCGTGGTCAGGACACCCTGCGACACCAGGCGCTCGCAGGCCTCGACAACGCACGACTGGCTGAGCAGATTACCCCGGGCGATTTGCCGCACAGAGGGCAACCGCGTTGCAGGCGGGACGCCACTTTGCACAATCCAGTCCGTCAGACCGTCGACAACCTGCTGCACGACCGGCACCATTGCCTGTCGGTCAATTCTCAGTTCCATGAGCTCGCAAACTCCTGTCAGTTTTGCTGGCAGCAGTAAATCACAGCCGCGCCGCCGAGGCTGTGCGACAACGCCGCCAAATGCGGCAGTTCTAACGGTTTGATACACATTGTTTAACGGTATTCACACGGACCGACCGCGAGGCACAAAAAACCCGCACGCAGGCGGGTTCTTTGTATAAAGGCGACTTTCAGAACGCTGTCACGCCGCCATCCACCGCCAACGAATGCCCAGTGGTGAACGCTGCGCCATCGCTGCACAGATACAGCACCGCGCTGGCGATTTCTTCGACCTTGCCGATGCGTCCCACCGGGTGCATGGCGTTGGCGAATTCGCCTTTCTTCGGATCGGCTTCATAGGCACGACGGAACATGTCCGTATCGATCACCGCCGGGCACACTGCGTTGACGCGGATTTTCTTCTTCGCGTATTCGATCGCCGCCGATTTGGTCAGGCCGATCACCGCGTGTTTCGACGCTGCGTAGATACTCATTTTCGGCGCCGCGCCCAATCCGGCCACCGACGCTGTGTTGACGATCGCCCCGCCGCCCTGCGCCAGCAGCAGCGGCAACTGATACTTCATGCACAGCCAGACGCCTTTGACATTGACGCCCATGATCGCGTCGAACTCGTCCAGCGAGCCGTCGGCGAGTTTGCCTTTCTCGATCTCGATCCCGGCGTTGTTGAAGGCATAGTCGAGACGACCGTAGGTATTGATCACCTCGTCCATCAGATTTTTCACATCGCTTTCCAGCGTCACGTCGCAACGCACGAAGGACGCTTCGCCGCCCGCTGTACGAATCAGCGCCACCGTGCCTTCGCCGCCGGCCGCATCCAGGTCAGCCACCACCACTTTCAGACCCTCGGCGGCAAACGCCAGGGCTGTCGCGCGGCCGATGCCATGGGCGGCTCCCGTGATTACAACCACCTGCCCGGAAAACGTCATGCTCATGGGTATGTCCTCGAATGCAAAAAACTGGGAGATGTTGGCGTCGCAGCATAGCCAAGGGCAGCGAAATCGCGTCAGCACTATGCAATCGCTGTTTACCGGCGCATGCGCCGCAGTGATAAACCCCGCCCCATGACCATCACTGCACTGGATCGACCTGCATTCGCCGCATCAGCCAACCTTGCGACATCGACGTTGAACGGCTATCAACAAAGCTTCATTCCGTTCGAGTGCCCGTCATGACCAACCAGACCAATCGCCAGTTCCTGCTCGCCAAACGCCCGGTAGGTGCCGCAACCCGCGAGACCTTCACTTATCAGGAAGTACCGGTCGGCGAGCCACAGGCGGGACAGATCCTGGTGAAAAACGAATACCTGTCCCTCGACCCGGCCATGCGCGGCTGGATGAACGAAGGCAAGTCCTACATCCCGCCGGTCGGTCTCGGTGAGGTCATGCGCGCACTGGGTGTAGGAAAAGTCATCGCCTCGAACAATCCCGGCTTTGCCGTCGGCGATTACGTCAATGGCGCCCTCGGTGTGCAGGATTATTTCCTCGGCGAGCCGCGCGGTTTCTACAAGGTCGACCCGAAACTCGCGCCTTTGCCGCGTTATCTGTCCGCATTGGGCATGACCGGCATGACCGCCTACTTTGCCCTGCTCGATGTCGGCGCACCGAAAGCCGGTGACACTGTGGTGCTGTCCGGGGCGGCAGGCGCGGTGGGCAGCGTTGCCGGGCAGATTGCCAAAATCAAAGGCTGCCGCGTCGTCGGAATCGCCGGCGGTGCCGACAAATGTAAATTCCTCATCGACGAACTGGGCTTTGACGGCGCCATCGACTACAAGGCCGAAGACGTTGTGGCAGGACTCAAACGCGAATGCCCGAAAGGTGTGGACGTGTACTTCGACAACGTCGGCGGCGACATTCTCGACGCGGTGCTGAGCCGCTTGAACATGAAGGCGCGCGTGGTGATCTGCGGCGCGATCAGCCAGTACAACAATAAAGAGGCGGTCAAAGGCCCGGCCAATTACCTGTCACTGCTGGTCAATCGCGCGCGGATGGAAGGCTTTGTGGTGATGGACTACGCCGCGCAGTTCGCCAACGCCGCGCAGGAGATGGCCGGCTGGATGGCCAACGGGCAACTCAAGAGCAAGGAAGATGTGGTTGAAGGGCTGGAGACGTTCCCGGAGACGCTGATGAAACTCTTCAACGGCGAGAACTTTGGCAAGTTGGTATTGAAGGTTTAAGGCAAGCCTGAGACCAATGTGGGAGAGAGCCTGCTCGCGAAAGCGCTGGATCAGTCGGTAATGATGCCGACTGACACTCCCTCTTCGCGAGCAGGCTCGCTCCCACAGTTGGATCTTCAATAAGCTTTAGGCGATCTCGGCTACGACCGCCGCCAGCGCCTGCGCCGGGTCCGCCGCCTGGCTGATCGGGCGGCCGATCACCAGATAATCGGAACCGGCATCCAGCGCCTGACGCGGGGTCAGAATGCGGCGTTGATCGTCCTGCGCGCTGCCCGCCGGGCGGATTCCCGGGGTCACCAGTTGCAGCGACGGGTGCGCGGTTTTCAGCGCCGATGCCTCCAGCGCCGAACACACCAGACCGTCCATCCCGGCTTTCTCGGCCAGTGCCGCCAGACGCAGCACTTGTTCCTGCGGCTCGATATCCAGACCGATACCGGCCAGATCCTCGCGCTCCATACTGGTCAGCACGGTCACGCCGATCAACAACGGCTGCGGGCCGCTGCGCTTGTCGAGCTCTTCACGGCAGGCCGCCATCATGCGCAGGCCACCGGAGCAGTGCACGTTGACCATCCACACGCCCATCTCGGCAGCGGCTTTCACGGCCATCGCGGTGGTGTTGGGGATGTCGTGGAATTTCAGATCCAGAAACACTTCAAAACCCTTGTCACGCAGGGTGCCGACGATTTCCGCCGCGCAACTGGTGAACAGTTCCTTGCCCACTTTTACCCGGCACAGTTTCGGGTCCAACTGGTCGGCCAGCTTCAGTGCGGCGTCACGGGTGGGGAAATCCAGGGCGACGATGATAGGAGTCTGGCAGGCGGACATGGATGGGCTCTCAGGCTGGTCGAAAACGGCGCGCATTGTAGCGGAACCGGCGGCGGCGCGGCACCCGATGATCGGTAAATCGTCGCGCCGACCGTGATCAGCTTAGCCGGCGCGGCCATTGTGTCGACTCCGATACACAACCGACACGCCCGCAACACGCACCCGGGTTAGCCTCGCCGGCGCAACACGTCCTTACAACAGCACTTCCCGCCTCCCGGCCGGACGCCTATGCTGAAACCACCCCTGGTAGTGAACAGCCCCATGCCCAACGCCCCGACAACCGTGACGGATGAAAGCAAAGACGACAAGCGCTGGAGCATCCGCGCTTTGATTGTCGACGACGACGTGCCGATCCGCGAGCTGATGATCGATTACCTCGCCCGTTTCAACATTCACGCCAGCGGTGTCACCGACGGTGCGGCGATGCGCCAGGCGCTGCAGGGCGAACATTTCGACGTCATCGTCCTCGACCTGATGCTGCCCGGCGAAGACGGCCTGTCGCTGTGCCGCTGGCTGCGTGCCGAATCGGACATCCCGATCCTGATGCTCACCGCCCGCTGCGAACCCACCGACCGCATCATCGGCCTGGAACTGGGCGCCGACGATTACATGGCCAAACCGTTCGAACCGCGCGAACTGGTCGCCCGCATCCAGACCATCCTGCGCCGCGTGCGCGACGACCGCACTGACCAGCGCGCGAACATTCGCTTCGACAACTGGCGGCTGAACAGCGTGTTGCGCCAAGTGGTCGCCGACAATGGCCTGGTAGTGCCGTTGTCCAACGCCGAATTCCGCCTGCTCTGGGTCTTCATCGAGCGCCCGCGCCGCGTGCTCAGCCGCGAGCAATTGCTCGACGCCGCTCGCGGTCGGTCGATCGAAGCCTTCGACCGCAGCATCGACCTGCTGGTCTCGCGCCTGCGGCAAAAACTCGGCGACGACCCGAAAGCCCCACAACTGATCAAGACCGTCCGCGGCGAGGGTTACCTGTTCGACGCGCGGGACATCGGCTGATGAAGGCGCGCTTCGACACCCTGTTCGGTCGTCTGTTTGGCGTGCTGTTCGTGGCGATTGTCCTGGCACATCTGCTGGCTTTCGCCTGGTTCAGGCTCTACGGCCCTCCTCCGCCCCCACCGCCGCCCGAGTTCTCAACGAACACCGACGGCCATCCACCGATGCACGACGCCGCTTACCCACCGAGGCAGGCACGCCCCTGGTTCGGTGGCCCGGTCGTGCCGCTGACCTTTCAATTCATCACGCTGATGATCGCCGCATGGTACGGCGCCAAGCTGCTCAGCCGGCCGATCCAGCGCCTGAGCGACGCCGCCGAGCGCCTGAGCGAAAACCTCGACAGCGATCCCCTCGACGAATCCGGCCCGCGCGAAGCCCGGCAAGCGGCGTACACCTTCAACCTCATGCAACGGCGCATCCGCGAACAGGTCCAGCAACGCGCGCGCATGCTCGGCGCCGTCTCCCACGACCTGCGCACGCCATTGTCACGGCTGAAACTACGCCTGGAAAACATCAGCGACGACAAGCTGCAAAGCCAGATGCGCCAGGATCTGGACGACATGATCGGCATGCTCGACGCCACCCTCACCTATCTGCACGAACAACGCACCAGCGAAGCCTTGCAACTGCTCGACGTGCAAGCGCTGGTCGAATCGCTGTGCGAAAACGCCCAGGACCAGGGCGCCGATGTACAGGTCAGCGGCCACTGCTCGCCTTTGCCAGTGCAACCGATGGCGCTGCGTTCGTGCATCAACAACCTGCTGGACAACGCCCTGCGATACGCCGGACAGGCGCGGATTGAGCTGCTGGAACAGCGCGAAGAACTGCTGATTCGGGTAATTGACCACGGACCCGGTATTGCGGAAGACCAACGTGAAGCGGTGTTTGAGCCGTTTTACCGACTGGAAGGCTCGCGCAACCGCAACTCCGGCGGCGTGGGGCTGGGCATGACCATTGCCCGCGAAGCCGCGCAACGATTGGGTGGGCGGTTGGATCTGGAAGAAACGCCGGGGGGCGGGCTGACCGCCATTGTCCGGTTGCCACTGGGCTGAGCCTCAGCCGACTCTCAGTGGGAGCGAGCCTGCTCGCGAAAGCATCTGTTGATTCAATGTCTTGGTTGAATGTAGCGGCCTCTTCGCGAGCAGGCTCGCTCCCACAATGAAACTGAGTTTATTCGCTAGATATTGGTTGGATGTGAGGGCGCTATCGCTGGCAAGCCAGCTCCCACAAAAGCAAAGCAGCGCAGCTGCCCGCGGCGAAGCCGCCCCACTCAACAATGAGCGTTAGCTCGAGTGCTTTTGATCCACGGGCGACGTCGGAAGGCTGAGTGGAGGGATTGATCCGGGCGTGGGAGCGCAGCGACCGTCTGGCGTAGCCAGACACAGCGGAAGGAGGTGCAGCGAAGCAAACCGTAGCCGCTGCGCCCGGATCGATCCCGGAGCGAAGGAACCCGAGCCTGCGAGGGCCGAACGCAGGAGCAAAGCGTTTTGGTTACTTTTGGGCGTCTGCAAAAGTGACCCGCCGTAAGGGCGGAACCGTAATCCGCAACACCCGCAGAAACGGATATACACCCAAAACCCCAAGAGCCTGGTCGGCCCAAAGGCCGCCAAGCCCCCCCCTAGACCCGAGCCTGACTCTTACTCCAATCCGTCAACAGACTATAAGCCACCGCCAACAACGTAGGCCCAATAAACAACCCGATAAAGCCAAACGCAATCAACCCGCCAAACACCCCGAGCAGCACAATCACCAACGGCAGATTGCCGCCACGGCTGATCAGATACGGCTTGAGCACGTTGTCCACGCCACTGATGATGAACGTCCCCCAGATCCCGAGAAACACCGCCATCCCGTATTCGCCCTTCCACGCCAGCCAAGCCGTGGCCGGCACCCACACCAGCGGTGGCCCCATCGGAATCAGACTGAGCAGAAACGTAACGATCCCCAGCACCAGCGCCCCCGGAACCCCGGCAATCAGGAAGCCGATCAACGCCAGCACCGCCTGGGCTGCCGCTGTACCAATCACACCGTTGACCACCCGCTGCACAGTACCCGCCACCAGCTCGATGTAATAGCCGGCACGATCACCAATCAGGCGCTCCAGCAGACTGTGCACAAACGCCGCCAGTCGCGGCCCGTCACGGTAGAAAAAGAATACGAAGACCAGGCTCAGCGTCAGCTCGAGAATCCCCCCGCCGATCTGCGCACTGCGTGCCAGCAGCCAGTTGCCGACCTGGCCCAGATACGGCTTGATCGAGACCATCAACGCCGCACCCTGCTGATCGATGCTGTCCCACATTGCCACCAGCCGCTCACCGACCAGAGGCACGCTGCCGAGCCAGGTCGGCGCTTCCGGCAGACCGTCGACCTGCACGTCCTTGATGAATGCCGTGGCATCGCGCACATGATCGGCAAGGTTGAAACCCAGCCACACCAGCGGCGCCGCCACCAGCAACATCCAGCCCAGTGTCAGGATCAACGCGGCCAGCGATTCGCGGCCATTGAGCGCGCGGGTCAGCAAACGCATCAGCGGCCAACTGGCGAACGCCAGTACCGCGCCCCAGAACAGCGCCGACCAGAACGGCGCCATCACCCACAGGCTGGCACCAAACAACACCAGCAGCAGAATCTGCACCAGCAGGCGATCGTTATTGAGCATGGAAAGTCCCGGCAAAGTCAGTGAGCGAAAGAGTAGGCGAACACTGTGTTCGTGCTCGCCCGGCACAGCTTATCGCAACAAATCGATGCGCAGACCAGAGCCGTCAGGATTGCCGGTTTCCAACCGTGCCGCCCGCACACCCTGAGTGATCAATGCCTGGCGCCAGGCTTCGGCCTTGGGCCCGGAAACCGTGACCCGCAAGGTCGTGTCGAGATTCAGGCCACGGGAAATCAGGCGCAGCCAGATCGCATCCGGCTCATCGACCAGTTTCGGAAAATCCAGCTCGCCGGTGCTTTTCAATTGGCGCAGCAGGGTCGCCGAGGTCGGCAGCAACTCGCCCAACGGCGCAGCCGCCTCGAATTGCTCGACATGCAGATAGGCTTTGCGATTGCCGCGAGTGATGCTGTAGAGCGCCACCAGCGTGTTGTCCTTCGGCGCCGCCAGCCTGAGCAACAGATAGGCCTGTTGCTCGTCAGAGCCATACAGCTTGGCGTTTCCGAAGACCTCGTTGGCCCACAGGCTGCTTTCGCCGCAATCGCGGGCCTGGCACCAGAACAGCAATTCGGCATCCTGCTGTTGCAGGGCTTCGCGGGCGGCGGTAAAGGCTTCGGTGGCGGAATGTTCCGGCGGCAACTCGTAGGTTACCGAGGTGGTCTGGCCGCGCGCGGTGACCTGACCGTCGAAGCGCAACTGGCCGCTGATCTTGCGGATCGAGCCCAGCGGGTAGATGCGCTCCAGCTCGGCGGCCGGGCGATAGTCGACGATCTGCGCGTCGGCCAGACGCGGCACAATTTGCAGATCCTGGCCGCCCGGCACATCGGCAGCAAAGGACAAGGAGCTGAAGCAGCACAGCGCGAAGAGACTGAGTGACCGCATAGTCAGCCTCACCGGACGGTCATGGCTGGGCGGGTCGGGGTCGCAGCGGTATAGAAATCCATCAAGTTTGTCTCCTGTTTCAACCCGCCCAGCCTCGGCAGTTGCCCGCAGCAAGTCAAGGCATGGCGAAGAAGCGATTGAAACAGTCTGCTACAAGACCTGCGCCAGCCTCATCATTCAGGTGCAGATGATGCCCGCCCGGCAACTGTTCGTGGCTGAAGGGCAGACGCTCCAGCAGCTCAGAATGCCTCGCCAACATGCCATCCGCCGCGACCACCAGATGAGCCGGGCAACTCACGCGCGAGGCAAATGCCATCGCCTGTTCTTCCGTCAGGCGCAGCGGCGATGGCAGGGTCAGGCGATTATCGGTGCGCCAAGTGTAACCCCCAGGCACCGGCATCAACCCGCGCTGGGCCAACAGTTCAGCGGCTTCGCGACTGACCGCCACCAGGCCTTTCATCCGCGCCTCGATGGCACGCTCGAGATTGGTGTAGACCGGCTTGCGCTTTTCCCGCAGATCGAGTTGCGCCTGCAGGGCCATGCCCATGCGCTCGGCGGCGTTTTCGCCTTTGTCTGTCGGAGGAATCACTCCATCGATGAGCGCCAGGTGGCTGATGCGCTCCGGCAGCGAACCGGCGAGGACCATCGAGACAATCGCGCCCATCGAGTGCCCGAGCAAACCGAAACGCTTCCAGCCCAGTTGCTCAGCCACTTGCAAAACATCATGGGCGTAGTCCCACAGGGCATAACCCGCACCGCTCGGCCGATGCCCGGAATGGCCGTGGCCAGCCATGTCCAGGGCAACGATGCGCAAGCCGTCAAGCTTGGGCGCCAACCGGGCGAAGCTGTTGGCGTTGTCGAGCCAGCCGTGCAATGCGATCACCGGCAAGCCGTCCTCGGGGCCGAACAGATGCGCGGCCAACTCGATGTGCGGCAGGTTCAGGCGCACTTCTTCGCAAGTCGCGCTCATGCGCAATCCTTGTTCTGCCGCTGCTCCCAGCGGCTGAACAGGCTCTTGAGCAGTCGCGCCGTATCTTGCGGACGCTCCAGCGGAAACATGTGCCCGCCCGGCATGCTCAGCGCCTCGCCCTGCGGCAGGCGCGAGACGAAACGGCTGTGATGGCGCATGACCACGCGGCTCTTGTGCCCGCGCACCATGGCCAGTGGCACCTGCAAATGCCGGGTGCGCCCCGGACTGGTGTGCGGCACGCCGCGATAAATGCTGATTTCGGTAGCTGGGTCAAAACGCAGACGCAGCTTGTCCTCGACCTGATGCAAACCGTGTTGCAGGTAAGCATCGAAGCATTCCGGATCGAAGCCGCGAAACAGGGTTTTGCCAGAAAAATAACTGCGCGCGCTGTCGAGATCGGCGAATTCTTCACGGCGCCCGAGGGTGCGCCCGGCCGGGGTGAGCCGGTCGATGAAACCAAAGCGCTTGGCCGCGCGGATCACCCACTGATCGGTGCGGGTCAGCACCGGCGAATCGAGCATGACCACGCCGCGATACAACTCGGGACAACGCAACGCCGCGTGCAGGTGCAGCAGACCGCCAAAGGAATGGCCGACGCCCCATACCGGCTGCTCCTGCTGCTCCAGGTGATGGATCAGTTCGTCGACGAGGTTGTACCAGTTGTCGTCCGCCGGAAAACGCGGGTCATGGGCGTGCTGCTCCAGATGCGCGACCCGATACTCCGGCGCCAGCGCCGCAAACAACTTGCCATAGGTCCCCGAAGGAAAGCCGTTGGCGTGGGCGAAAAAGATCGGTTGCGACATGCGGGCAAATCCATGAGCGGGAAACGTGACGTTGATTGTCCGCAAGACCCGCGTCGACAGCAATGACCGTAACGGCCACGAATAGTGGCGATGACGTTTTATCCATACAGACGTTGAACCGGTCGTCGCAATCTACGCTCACCTGTAATTTCTGACAGTTGACCGCTGGCCGCTCCTGTCCGATAAACGAATCAGGTTCAGCACTCGGGATGCGTCATGCACACTCATACGCCGACACTCGCCGTGATGGATTCACGAGGACTGAACGTTGCCACGGTGTCCTATTGTCGTGAAGCGCCCGGTGGGCCGATCGACCCCCGTATCTATCGCCAACGTTACAACGCTTCAGGTCAATTGACTGAAGCCTGCGATCCACGCCTGGGTGCGCTGCATCAGCGCGAACCCGACGCCCGCCCCAACCTGACCGTGATTTCCAGCCTCACAGGCGTATCGCTTTCCAGCGACAGCGTCGATGGCGCGCTTCGCCTGACATTGCCGGGCGCAGCAGGACAACGCCTCATCGCCTGGGACGGGCTGATGACGCAGACGTTGACCGCCTACGATTTGCTGCTGCGCCCGGTCAGTATCGTCGAACACGTACAGGGCATGAGCGCCAGAAACAGTGGCTTTTTCAGTTACGGCGACAGCTCGCCGTCGTGCGCAGCGCGCAACCAGTGCGGCCGGATTGTTCGCCATGACGATAATGCTGGCAGCGAATTTTTTCCTGAATATTCCCTCAAGGGTGAACAGCTCAGGGGGGTGCGGCATTTTCTCAGCGAACTCGACGAGCCAGACTGGCCGCAAGCCTTGGCAGACAGAGACCTGCTGCACGAACACGGGAGCGGAGCAGCAACCCATATCGGCTATAACGCGCTGAATGAAACCATCAGCCAGCAAGATGCCACGGGCAATCAGAAGCAGCTCCATTTTGACGTAGGCGGGCAACTCAAGCAGATCAGTCTCAAAGCTGCCCAGGATTCGCAGCCCAGACTGTTACTGCACGACATCCAGTACAGCGCGGGGGATCAGGTTTTGCGTCAGGCAGCCGCCAACGGCGTGATCAGCCAGAATATCTACGATCCACAGAGCGGCCGGCTCCTGCAGATCATTGCCGGAAAAGACGGGCGCCCTGCCCTGCAACACCTGGTCTATTGCTACGATCCGGTCGGCAACATTCTCAGTGTCGAGGACATGGCGCAGCCCCCGCGCTTTTTTCGCAACCAGACCATCAATCCTGTCTCCTCGTTTATCTACGACAGCCTCTACCAATTGATCTGTGCCACGGGCTGGCAACGCAGCTGCACGGTCAATGGTCCTCAGGAGCCGGTCTTCAGCTCTCCACCAGATTCGGCGCAGCTCGAAAACTACCGCCAGACCTACACGTATGATGCAGCCGGCAACCTCATCGCCCTGGTCCACAGTGCCGCAAGCAAGAGCTGGACGCAGCGCACGGCGATTTCCAGATACAGCAATCGCGGTCTGGAACAAACTGTCAGCGGCACGCTGCCCGATGAGCTGGAGATTGCCGCCGGGTTCGATCTCAACGGCAACCGGAAAATGCTCCAGCCCGGGCAGCCTTTGCTGTGGAGTGCTGGCGGACGATTGCGCCAGGTCGATCAGGTCATGCGCAAGGATGCTACGAACGACTGCGAACGCTATGTGTACGACGGCGCGGGTCAGCGCAAGCGCAAAATCCGCCTCATACAATCGCCAGCACGCGCGCATTTGCATGAAACACGCTATCTGCCATCGCTGGAAATACGCCATCGGCCCGATGAAACCGTGCACGTCATTTCCGTGCAGGCAGGACGCTGTGCTGTGGAAATCCTGCACTGGACCACAAAGGATAGCGTCGCCGATCAATATCGCTATCAGTTCAGCAACCAGCTTGGCTCGAACATGCTGGTCCTCGACGATCAGGGCAATACTATTTGCGAGGAGAACTATTTTCCCTACGGCGGTACCTCATGGTGGGCAGGCCCGGATCAGCTCCAGGCCCGCTACAAGACCCGCCGCTACGCAGGCCAGGAGCTTGATGCCACCGGCCTTTATTATTATGGCCAACGCTTCTATGCGCCTTGGTTGATGCGTTGGATAAGCCCGGATCCGGTGGGTATCACCGATGGTATGAATCAGTATTTGATGGTGCGCGGCAATCCCGTCAGGTTTGTCGACCGCCAGGGGCTGACAGGATGGGATACCGCCAGGGCAGCGGGCGCGACGGCCACGCGAGAGTTCGTTAGCGCAGCCTTCGCCACTGCCGCACAAGCGGCTTTCGTCGGTTTCCTGCCGCCGGCCAAAGTTGCGGTAAGCATCGGAGGTGCGTTGGCGGGCGCCGTAACAGGTGGCATAAGCGGCTATGCCGGTGCCAACTGGGCGCAAAGCTCTATGCAGATCAGTTCCCCGGCCGATTGGGGGCCCTTGGCTGCGAAAATCGGCGGTGCCGTAATAGGTGCGGCCTTGGGCGCCGCGCCTTCGCTGCTTGGCATGCTCGATCCACGCGGCAATCCGGCAGCGGCGGGCCAGATCGGCAGCGCCTTCGGTACGCTGTTTCGTGAGATATCGGCGCAGTATCTCGCCAATGCCGGTCCGAGCAACCCGGCTGTGGGCCGTGTCGATCCGCTCACGGGAGCGGCCAGCGCGGTTGGGGCAGGATTGGCGGCGGGCGCCTCCGGACTCGGTGGCTCAATGCTGTTCGGCAGCGACGTAACCGGTAATGTGTTGCAGTCGGTTCTTGCCGTCTCGGCAGTCACGGCTGCCAGTGCTGCCGGTGCCTCGGCCGCAAGGGGATTGCGCGGAACGCCGACCCTACCGTCGAACAATCGCGAACCGAGCTTCAACCAGGAGAACGCGGTGGTCGGCTACAGCAGCCGTCATTTCTTCTTGTCTCTGGGGCAAATCGCCAATCTGGCCGTGTCACAGATCCCTGGCTACGACGCGCTGGACGTACATACCCGAACGGCGATCAGCCGTGCAGTCGTGAGCGCAGTCGCCGACATACGCTCGACGTTTGTCACGATCGCCAAGCCGGGCCTGAGCGCTGAGCTGGGCACAACTTCCTGGGACCTTGAAAAAAACCAGATCGGCGCCGGCATCAGTCGTGAAAGCCCGCCGATTTCAAGCAATACAGCCTTTGATCCGGCTGCCACCGAATTATTGACTTTCGTCAGCGAGACGGCCCCCGGCCAAAGGAAATACTCCCGCTCGGAATTGAATTTCTGAGCGGGCTTGCGTGCCCAAGAGCTGCCGTCATCATCCGCGCAGCGGCGGCTGTTCTCCCAGCGGCACCACCGCCATGGTCAGGCGCGACACGCAACTGGCCTTGCCTTCGTCGCTGGTCAGGCGGATGTCCCATACGTGCGTGGTGCGGCCGATATGAATCGGCGTGGCCACCGCCGTCACCCGCCCGCTACGCAAGCCGCGCAAATGGTTGGCGTTGATTTCCAGGCCGACGCAATAGAACTTGCTGGCATCGATGCACAGGTAACTGGCCATCGAGCCGACGGTCTCCGCCAGCACTACCGATGCGCCGCCATGCAGCAAACCGTAGGGCTGGTGAGTGCGATGGTCGATGACCATGCTCGCGGTCAGCGATTGTTCATCGAAGGCTTCGAAGCGAATGTCCAGCACTTCGCCGATGGTGTTTTTCTGTATCGCATTCAGCTTCTCGATGTCGGGAGTAGTACGCCACAAGCTCATCGCAGACTTCCTTTGTTGTTTTGATCGACGCTCAATCCTGCCACAGCACCGCCTCGCTGCGCGCGCTCCATTCTTCGAAGCGCGGCCCGTAGCGATCCTCGATAACGTTGCGTTTGATCTTCAGGGTTGGCGTGAGGAAGCCGTTATCGACCGCCCAGTTGTCCTTGACCACCACCAGCCGGCGCAGGCGCTCGTGTTTGTCGAGAGCGGCGTTAACCTCTTCGAGGAGTTTTTCCAGGCTCGCGTGCAGGCTGGCACGAGGCTCTTGCTGATTGACCGTCGACAGCACGCACAACCCCAGCGGCGCACTCAGGCCATCGCCGACCACGCACACTTGCTCGATGCGCGAATGCACGGCCAGGCGGTTTTCGATCGGCGCCGGCGCGACATATTTGCCTTTACTGGTCTTGAAGATTTCCTTCAGTCGCCCGGTCAGGCGCAGGCGCCCTTCGCTGTCCTGCTCACCCTTGTCGCCCGTGCGCAGAAAGCCGTCTGCGGTGAGCGTCTCCGCAGTCTTCTGCGGCTCCTTGAAATAGCCAAGCATGTTGGCCTGGCTGCGCACCTGCACTTCGCCGGACTCATCGATGCGCACTTCCACTTCCGGGCACGGCTGACCAATCCAACCCTGCTTGTACTGCCCCGGCAGGCAGATATGCGAGTAACCGCAGCCCTCGGTCATGCCGTAGACCTCCAGCACATCGAGGCCGAGTTTCTGATACCAGGCGAGCAAGGTCTGCGGCACTGGCGCGGCGCCGGACAACGCTACGCGCAAGGCATCCAGGCCGAGCCCGGCCAGCACTTTGCGCCCGACCCGCTTGCCGATGAAGGGCAGCCCGAGGAGAAAGTCCAGACGCTGCGCCGGGATCTTGCCGTACACGCCCATCTGGAACTTGGTCCAGATACGCGGCACACCGAACATGGCGGTCGGCCGCGCGCGCTGCAGATCGGTGATGAAGGTGTCGAGGCTCTCGGCGAAAAACACGGTCTGGCCGGTATAGATCGAGGCCAATTCGACAAACATGCGCTCGGCAACGTGGCACAACGGCAGATACGACAACAGCCGATCGTTCTCGTTAAGCCCGAACAGCTGCGTGCCACGACTGGTGGCGAAACCAAGATTGGCGAAACTGTGCATCACGCCTTTGGGCAGGCCGGTGGTGCCGGAGGTATAGATGATCGTCGCCAATTGTTCGGCGGCGGGACGTGGGTCGTCCTGGATTGGCGAACAGCTCTGCAGGTCCGCCCAGCTGTAATCGAACTCGCCAGGCGGATGCAGTGGCAGGCTGATGGTCGGCAGGCCCGCCGGCACGCCTTGTGACATGCCTGCCCAGTCATCGAGCTTGCCAATGAACGCCAGCGCACTTTCCGAGTGAGTCAGCACCTGCGCCACGGACTCGGCGGTGAGATTGGGGTACAGCGGCACGGACACATGGCCGGCCATCCAGATCGCCAGGTCGGCGATGATCCAGTGCGCGCAGTTTTTCGAGACCAGCGCTATGTGGCTGCCGGGTGGCAGCTCCCGCGCCCGCAGCCAGTGCGCGGCGCAGCGGGCCTGATGGCCGACATCGGCCCAAGTCAGCGTCTCGACCTGGCCGCCGCCGATCGGCTGCACCAGAAAGCGCTGGCGCGGATGCCGGGCTTCCCGTTCGTAGAACACGTCCAGCGGCAAACGGAAGGCGGCAGACATGCGACTCGCTCCTGTTTTTTTGGTCTGGAGCAAGCGTAGTCAACCAAGCAAGTGCTTGGTTGAAATTTTCAAACAAATAATTTCCTAAGAATTGCGCCGCTCAAATGTGGGAGCGGGCTTGCTCGCGAATGCGGTGTATCAGACACATCAACCGTGAATGACACACCGCATTCGCGAGCAAGCCCGCTCCCACAAGGTACCGGCGTTAAGGGTGTTTGAGGCTATTGAGCTTCATCGAGCCAATCAGCAGTTCGCTGTGCTCAAGCTCGGCCAGCCCCGCTGTACTCACCCGCTCCGGCGGATGCCCGGCGCCATGCTGCAGATAGCTGAGCAGATTGCCCACCAACGGGTTATGGCTGACCAGCAGAACATTACTGACCGACACCAATTGCTCGGCGACCTTGTCCGGATCACTCTCCGGCGTCAGCCAGTCGACCGTACGGATCTCCGGCTCGAACCCCAGCGCCTCGCGGACAATCTGCGCGGTCTGCTGCGCGCGCAGATAAGGGCTGGCGTAGATCGCCGTCAGCGGCTGGCCCATCAGATGCGCCGCGCTGCGCAGGACTTCGTTACGACCATGCTCGGTCAACTCGCGCTCGGAATCGATTTTCGAGCCGTGAGGCACCGCCTCACCATGACGCAATATCCACAGTTTCATAGCTTGGGCTCCTCATCGCGCACCGGATGCGCGGCTGGGGCGACGGTGTGTGGCGCTTCCCCTTCCGGGGTGCGCGGCGCCGGCCAGTCGGCGAACGGCCAGGGCTTCTGGTCACTGTGGAATGTGCCGAAGCGGCCGATCTGCGCGAGAAACTGGCTGAGGCTGTCGCCAAAATCCATCAGGCTGGCGCTCGGTGCGCCGTAGATCAGGCGGTAGATCAGTTGCACCAAGACCACCGCGCCGAGGATGAACTGCGCGACTTGCCAGACCAGCAGATAAACGATCATCCACAACACCCGCAGGAGGATGGATTCGTACTGGGTTTCGCTTTTCGGATCGTTCATGGCTTGCTTCCTGTCCGTGTAACAGCTGAATCAGTTGAAACCGCTGGTGGAAATAAAGTCGACGTCGGTTTTCGGCTCGGCACGCATCAGTAGACCGATCACCTGCTCCAGCGTGCGTCCTTCGAACAGGATCGCGTGCAGCCCGGCGACCAGCGGCATGTACACACCGACTTCCTGGGACTTGGCCTTGAGCACCTTGAGGGTGTTGACCCCTTCGGCGACCTCGCCAAGTCGCGACACCGCTTCGTCGAGGCTCAAGCCCTGGCCGAGAGCGAAGCCGACCTGGTAGTTGCGGCTCTTGGGCGATGAACAGGTGACGATCAGATCACCGACCCCGGCCAGGCCGAGGAAGGTCATCGGGTTGGCGCCCTGATTCACCGCAAAGCGGGTCATCTCGGCCAAGGCGCGAGTGATCAGCATGCTCTTGGTGTTCTCGCCCATCTCCAGCGCCACCGCCATGCCGGCGATGATCGCGTAAACGTTTTTCAACGCCCCGCCCAGCTCGACACCGAAACGGTCGGCGCTGGCGTAAACGCGGAAGGTACGACCGTGCAGGGCGGCTTGCACCGCTTTGCACAGTTCTTCGTCTTCACTGGCGACCACAGTGGCGGTCAGCGCGTGCTCGGCGATTTCCCGCGCCAGGTTCGGCCCGGACAACACGCCGATGCGCGCCTGCGGGGCGATCTCTTCGAGAATCTGGCTCATCAGCTTGAAGGTCTGCGCTTCGATGCCTTTGGTCAGGCTGACCAGCATCTTGCCGCTCAAGCGCTCGGCGTGGGCGGCGAGTACCGTGCGCAAGGCGCTGGATGGCAGCGCGACGAAGCACAGATCGCAGGCGTCGAGGGTGGCTTGCAGGTCGGTGACGGCGGTCACGCCCGGCAGAATCTTGATGCCTTTGAGGTAACGCGGGTTTTCGCGATTGACCCGGATGGCCTCGGCCTGCTCTGGGTCCCGCATCCACTGAAGGACTTGATGGCCGTTCTCGGCCAGCAGATTGGCCACGGCGGTACCAAAACTTCCGCCTCCCAGGACCGCAATCGGGCGCTGTTCAGTCATATGCAATCCGTTATTCCATACCAGTGGCGATGCCGGGCATTATACGGGGCGCCCCGGTGGCGGCCAGCCCCAGCAACAATTACCGACATTTGTAGGAAGAAGACCAATAAAACCTAGGAAAATGCCTGTAACGTCACTGGAAAAGTCGCTGCCCTCGGTTAACATGCGCGCCAATTCTTTTCTCTGCAGGCTGTGTCGTGTTTTCTGGCCCTCCTACCCCGCGCTCGCCCGTGCTACTGGCGCTGCTGTTCAGCCCGCTGGTGCTGGCGGACGACCTGTTCGTCGACAGCCAGACGCTGCCGCCGGTGCTCACGGCCACGCGCCTGAAGCAGACGCCGGCGGAAGTGCCGGGAAGCATGACCGTTCTCGACAGCGAATTGATCAGCGCCAGCGGTGCCCGGGACATCAGCGAATTGCTGCGACTGGTACCCGGGATGATGGTCGGCAGCATCAACGGCAATCAACCGGCGGTGAATTACCACGGTACCAACGCCAGCGAAGCACGGCGCATGCAGGTGTTGATCGATGGCCGCTCGGTGTATCGCGCCGGCCTGGCGACGGTGGACTGGAGCGATATTCCGGTAGCGATGGAAGACATCGACCGGATCGAGGTGTTTCGCGGCCCGAACACAGTCAGCTACGGCGCCAACGCGCTGATGGCGGTGATCAACATCATCACCCGCCACCCGGCCGACAGCCACGGCACGCGCCTGAAAATCACCCGTGGTCAGCGTGGCATCAACGACTTTTATGCCAGTCAAGGCACCGGTTGGGATGGCGGTGATCTGCGCCTGTCGCTATCCGGCCAGGAAGACGACGGTTTCGACAGCGACCGCAACGGCGCCGATTATCGCGACAGTCGACGCTTGAATCGTCTGAGCCTGGCGGTCAGCCACGACCTCAATGAAGGGCAAAGCCTCGACTGGCAGCTCAACGCCAAGGACGGCAGCAATCAGCGGCCTTATACCTACCGCCCGGTGTTCTCGGGGATTACCGACGCCGGGAACAATTCCGACGTAGTGGCCAAGGATTACGCCGGCTCGGTGCGCTGGAACCTCGATATCAACCCCGAACACAGCCTTTATGTGCAAGGTTCGGCGCAGCACTGGGATCGCCAGCAGGTCTGGCGCGCCTGCGATGCCGAGGTGTCGTTCAGCCCCGAGCTGGCGCAGCTGTGGCAGCTCAACCCGAATTACACCGAACGGCTGGCGCGCAACATCACCCAGTTCACCGGCCCCGGCGCGGCGCCCGGCACGCCGCAGGAAATGGCGCTGGCCAATCAAGTGCTCGAACAGTGGCGCAACGGCGCCAGCCAGACCCTGTGCGGCGACATCGACCAGAGCGCCCGCGAATCGCGCTACGACCTCGAACTGCAGGACACCCTCAGTCTGTCCGACAGCCTGCGTCTGGTCAGCGGCCTCAACTACCGCTACGACCGCGCCGATTCCGAGACCTATTTCAACGGCACCCTCGACGACACCACCTGGCGCGCCTTCGGCCAACTGGAATGGCGCGCTACCGAGCACTGGCTGGTGCAGGGCGGTGCGATGTTCGAAGACACGCAACTGATCGGCAGTTCGCTGACCCCGCGCTTCGCGGTCAACTACCTGATCAACCCGCGTCATGGCCTGCGCGCGGTGTACTCGGAGGCGATCCGCTCGCCGGACATGTTCGAGAACAACGTCAACTGGAGCTATCAGGTCAACAACCTGCGGCCCTCGGCCTACGGCCAGTCGTCGGCGCGTTATTTCGTCAAGACCCGTGGCCCCGGCGATCTCGATCAGGAGCACATGCGCTCGCGGGAATTGGGGTACAACGGTTATTTCGCCGAACTCGGTCTGGCGGTGGACGTGAAGCTGTTCTACGACGAAATCACCGGCATGATCAGCGAGCCGCTGCGCAATAACCAGTACATCGCCAGCAACGCCAACAGCTCGCACTTTCGCGGCAGCGAAACGCAACTCGACTGGCGCGTGAGCAGCGCTGACCGCTTGCGCTTCACTTATGCCTTCGTCGATGCCGAGGCGAGCAATCCGCTGGACCAGCAGTTCACTTCGCGCCACAGCGGTTCCGCCGGTTGGCTGCGCAACTGGGGGCATGGCTGGAACAGCGCCCTCTTTTATTACGGTGACAACGCGCTCAACGGCTATCGCTTCGAACGCGTTGACACGCGCATCGCCAAACGCATCGCCATTGGCAAAGCTCAGCTGCAATTGGCCGGCGTGCTGCAACAGCGCCTCGACCATCAGCCGAACACCTTCGTCGACAATAATTACGATGAACGCCGGGTGATGTATTTCAGTGCCGAGCTGGAGTTCTAGGATGCGCAACGGCCCGTCACGGAAGACGCCCACCCTGGGCCACTGGCTGGCCGGGCTCTGCCTGTTCATGACCGCGTGGCTGCACGGGGTCGCGGTGCAGGCGGCGGATATTCTGTTGACCGGCGCCGAGGAAAGCCCCGGCGTGCAGGCCTTCGTCCAGGCGCTGAGTGAACTGCGCCCGACCGACAATGTGCGGTTCCAGCCGCTGGCCAGTTTGCCGGCTCCGGGCAAACTGCCGGCCAGTCTGCGCTTGATCCTGCTCGATCTGCCCAGCCTCGACTGGCGTCTGCAAGACTCACAAGGCCCGTCGACGCTGGTGTTGCGCATCAGCCGCTTGCAGGCGCGCCAGCGTTTCGCCGATGCCCAACCGGCGCGCCTGAGTCTGCTCTGGAGCGACCCACCGCTGAGCCGGCAATTGCAACTGATCCGGCGGATCTTGCCGCAGGCGCGGCGGGTCGGCGTGCTGTTCGATGAGCACGGCGAATTCCTGCTCGACGAATTGCGCGTGGCTGCGCGGCCATTGAACCTGGAGATTGTCAGCCAGCGCTGGGACAACATTCACGACAGCCGTCCGCTGCAAGCGGTGCTGAAAAGCAGCGACGTCTTGCTCGGCCTGGATGACCCCGATCTGTACAACTCGCAAACGGCGAAAAACCTCCTGCTCAGCAGCTACTCGCGTCAGGTTGCGCTGATCGGCCCCAACATTGCATTCGTTCGCGCTGGCAGCCTCGCCAGTACCTATAGCGACCAGAGCGACTGGCTGGCGATTCTCGACCATCTGCTTGATCAGCCGACCAGCGCATGGCCGCGAACGCTTTACCCCGCTCGTTTCAAAGTCTCAAGTAATGCGCAGGTGGCTCGTTCCTTAGGCATCGAACCGCTGAATGAAGCATCTGTCGCCAATGCCTTGGCCGAAGGAGAGCGCCGCCCATGAGTTTTCGTCGCCGTTGGGACATCAACACCCGCACGCAGCTGATCAGCCTCGGGCCGGCGCTGTTGCTGACATTGCTGTTGATCAGCTTCTTTACCTTCGTGCGTATCCAGGATTTGCGTCAGGAGCTGAACCACACCGGCCAGTTGATCGCCAACCAGCTGGCCCCGGCCACGGAATACGGGGTGATCTCCGGCAACAACGAAGTGCTGGAAAGCCTGCTCAAGGCGACACTGGCCACGCCCAATGTGCGTTTCCTCGAAGTGCAGGACAGCGCCAACCGGATTCTGGTGTACGTCGAACAACCGGCCGATAGCCACAGCCGCCCGCATCAGGTCGAAGTCTTTCAGGCACCGGTGCGTTTGCAGCGGATCGCCTTGCACAATGATTTTTTCCAGGACGGCAAGGTCAGCAACAGCGCCACCGGCGAGGATTATCTGGGGCGAGTGATCGTCGGACTGTCCAATGACGCTTTCAGTCAGCGCCAGCAGGAGATCCTGTTCAAGGCCGGGATTCTCGCGCTGTTCGCCCTGCTCTTCACCTTTGTCGTGGCGCGGCGCCTGGCCGGCAGTCTGTCGCAGCCGATCCGTGACATTGGCGATGCGGTCAAGGCGATTCAGGAAGGCGATTACAAAACCCCGCTGCCGATTGTCGATGACACTGAACTGGGTGCGCTGTCGCAACACATCAATAACCTAGCCCAGGCGCTGGAACAGGCCAGCCGCGAGCAGCAGCAAGCGATGGCGCAACTGATCCAGACCCGCGAAGAGGCGGAAAAGGCCAACAACGCCAAATCGGATTTTCTGGCGATGATGAGCCATGAATTGCGCACGCCCATGAACGGCGTGCTGGGCATGTTGCAGTTGCTCGAAACCACCGAGATGACCGACGAGCAGACCGAATATTCCGCTCTTGCTTCGGAGTCGACCGAGCATTTGCTCAAGGTCATCGACGACATTCTCGACTTCTCGCGAATCGAGCGTTCGGAGCTGGAGCTTGAGCACATCCCGTTCAACCTCGCCGAGTTGATCGGCGCCTGCGCGCAGTCGTTCCAGCACAGCGCGGTGCAGCGCGGCCTGGCACTTAATCTGCGCATTCCCGATGACATGCGTGGTTTGCAGGTTCAGGGCGATCCGACGCGGATCCGGCAGATTCTGGTCAATCTGGTCGGCAATGCCTTGAAATTCACTGAGCAGGGCCGGGTCAGCATCGAGGCGCAATGGCAATCGCTGGATCATGAACTGCTGTGGTTCACCTGTTCGGTACGCGACAGTGGCATCGGCATCTCCTCGGAGAGTCTGGAGCTGATGTTCAACGCTTTTCAGCAAGCTGACAGCTCGATCTCTCGCCGTTACGGTGGTACCGGTCTTGGTCTGCCGATCGCGCGGACCCTGGCCGAACGCATGGGCGGCACCTTGCGCGCGCAGAGCGAAGAAGGTCGTGGCTCGGTATTCACCCTGGAAATCCCGCTGGCACTGTATAAACAAGCGCTGCCAACGCTGGCCGCGCCGCGCGCCCCGAACGGCAGTGGTCAGGGCGAAGGACGCCATGTGTTGCTGGTCGAAGACAACCCGGTCAACCAGACCGTGATCGAAGCGATGCTGCGCAGCCTCGGGTTTGCCGTCAGCGTGGCGACCGATGGCGCGCAAGCGGTGCGCAGCGCCGAGGGCGGCGAGTTCGAAGTGATTCTGATGGACTGCCGGCTGCCGATCATCGACGGCTACGAGGCCACGCGGCAGATCCGCGACCTGCCCGGCCGCCGCGATGTGCCGATCATCGCGCTGACCGCCAACGCCTTGCAGGGCGACCGCGAAACCTGTCTGGCGGCGGGTATGAACGATTACCTGGCCAAGCCGTTCAAACGCAATGACCTGCAGCAGATTTTGCAGCGCTGGGTGTCGTAGTGTGGGCCTTTCGACCATCTGCGACTGGCGTGAAAAGCGAAAGTGCGGCAGTCTTAGGCACCCGAACGAGCCCCAAAAGGGGCTTGATTAAAAATTTCAGTGCACAAGTGTACATTCATGTCCTTGGTGCTGTGACTTTCACCACAACGCAATAGTCTATGAGTAGGCTGCCGGTTCGAGGCATGAACGCCTTGAACGGTCGGGAAGATCTGCCCCACCTGCCGCATGGGATTATTGAGGAGCTCGCATGACCAAACAAAACGCCTTTACTCGGGAAGACCTGCTGCGCTGCAGTCGCGGTGAGCTGTTCGGCCCAGGTAACGCGCAACTGCCCGCCCCGAACATGCTGATGGTGGATCGCATCACCCATATCAGCGAAGAAGGCGGCAAGTACGGCAAAGGTGAATTGGTCGCCGAGCTGGATATCAACCCTGACCTGTGGTTCTTCGCCTGCCATTTCGAAGGCGATCCGGTGATGCCGGGCTGCCTGGGTCTGGATGCCATGTGGCAACTGGTCGGTTTCTTCCTGGGCTGGCAAGGCCTGCCGGGCCGCGGCCGTGCGCTGGGTTCGGGCGAAGTGAAATTCTTCGGTCAGGTGCTGCCGACCGCCAAGAAAGTCACTTACAACATTCATATCAAACGCGTCCTCAAGGGCAAGCTGAACATGGCCATCGCCGATGGTTCGGTCAGTGTCGACGGACGCGAAATCTACACCGCCGAAGGCCTGCGCGTCGGCGTGTTCACCTCCACTGACAACTTCTAAGGGTTATTCGCATGCGCCGCGTCGTTATCACTGGTCTGGGCATCGTTTCGTGCCTGGGCAATGACAAAGAGACCGTCTCCGCTAACCTGCGTGCAAGCCGCCCTGGCATCCGGTTCAACCCGGAATATGCTGAAATGGGTCTGCGTAGCCAGGTTTCCGGCTCCATCGACCTCAACCTTGAAGAGCTGATCGATCGCAAGATCTATCGCTTCGTCGGTCATGCAGCGGCTTACGCCTACCTGGCCATGAAAGACGCCATCACTGACTCCGGCCTGACCGAAGAGCAGGTGTCCAACCCGCGCACCGGTCTGATCGCCGGCTCAGGCGGTGCTTCCACGCTGAACCAGATGGAAGCGCTGGACATCCTCCGTGAGAAAGGCGTGAAGCGCGTCGGCCCATACCGCGTCACGCGGACCATGAGCAGCACCGTTTCCGCTTGCCTGGCCACACCGTTCAAGATCAAGGGCCTGAACTACTCCATCGCTTCTGCCTGCGCCACCAGTGCTCACTGCATCGGTACCGCCATGGAACAGATCCAGATGGGCAAGCAGGACATCGTCTTCGCCGGTGGCGGTGAAGAAGAGCACTGGAGCCAGTCGTTCCTGTTCGACGCGATGGGTGCTCTGTCCAGCAAGCGCAACGATACCCCGGAACAAGCTTCCCGCGCGTACGACAAGGACCGTGACGGTTTCGTCATCGCTGGCGGCGGCGGCATGGTTGTCGTCGAAGAGCTGGAACACGCTCTGGCCCGTGGCGCGAAGATCTACGCCGAGATCGTTGGCTACGGCGCGACCTCCGACGGCTACGACATGGTTGCCCCGAGCGGCGAAGGCGCGATCCGCTGCATGCAGCAGGCGCTGTCCACTGTCGACACCCCGATCGACTACCTGAACACCCACGGCACTTCGACTCCGGTCGGCGACGTCGCGGAAATGAAAGGTGTGCGTGAAGTGTTCGGCGACAAGGCTCCAGCGATCAGCTCGACCAAGAGCCTGTCCGGTCACTCCCTGGGCGCCGCCGGCGTGCACGAAGCGATCTACTGCATGCTGATGATGGAAGGCAACTTCATTGCCGGCTCTGCCAACATCGACGAGCTCGACCCGGAAGTGGCCGATCTGCCGGTGCTGACCAAGACCCGCGAGAACGCCACCATCAATACCGTGATGAGCAACAGCTTCGGCTTCGGCGGCACCAACGCCACGCTGGTACTGAAGCGCTGGGAAGGCAAGTAATTCCCCGCTGCTGAGCCACACATGAAAACGCCCCGACTGGTTCGGGGCGTTTTTTTTCGTCTGCAGAAAATAGCAGGTTCACCGCAAAACTCTGTGGGAGCGAGCCTGCTCGCGAAGGCGATATTCCAGTCACCCTATCGTCGTCTGACCCACCGAATTCGCGAGCAGGCTCGCTCCCACAGTGGGTTTGAGGGGTGTCAGGAGATGAAACTTATGTCATGAAACTTACGGCCCTGCGACCGAATGTCGCGGTTTACGCGGCCTGCAGCTTTGTTGCGAAATTCGCAACAACACCTTGCGCCAATCGACGGTTTACTTAGCTGCCTAACAAAATCTATAACAGAGTCCTGCACACGCCTTGGTGCAGTAACTTGAGATCTGGAGCTAGCAGATGACTGTAAAAGTAACTGAACGCGACGATTCACACATGTCCCACGAAGGCCTGGCCGCCGGCATCCGTATCTGGGATGTGCATCAACAGGATTTGCTGGTCGGCATGTTCCACAACGAAATAGATGCCCATAATTACAAGGCCGAACTGGAAGTGCAGGAACAGCAACGAGAACTGAAGTCCGCCTGAGGCAACCACAGCATTGAAAACGACAAACCCCGCCATGAGCGGGGTTCGTCGTTGTTACAGCCGTGGTTTTACCACATCAGATCGTCAGGGATCTGATAGGCCGCGTACGGATCGTCCTCGGCGTTGACCTCTTCGGTCTGCACGTTGAGCTGGACGATGCGCTGCGGATCGCGCTCCTGGATCTTCAGTGCCGCTTCACGGGGGATCACTTCATAGCCGCCGTTGTGGTGCACGATCGCCAGCGAACCGCTGCTGAGCTTGTTGCGCATCAGCGTGTTGACCGAGATGCGCTTGACCTTCTTGTCGTCGACGAAGTTGTAGTAGTCCTCGGTGGTCAGCTTGGGCAGACGCGAGACTTCGATCAACTGCTTGACCTGTGCAGCACGGGCCTTGGCCTCGGCCTTCTCCTGCTGCTGACGGTTCAGCTCCTGGTCGCGCTTGACCTTCTCGGCCATGGCTTCCTGGGCGGCGCGCTGCTGCGAATCGTCCAGCTCGGCCTGGCCTTTGTGGGCCAGACGCTGTTGCTTCTGCTTGTCTTTGCTGACCTGCTTGGCCTGCTTTTGGTTGACCAGGCCTGCTTTGAGCAACTGGTCGCGAAGGGAAAGGCTCATCAATGCTTACTCACTTGGGCAACGGCTCAGCCGCAGCTGGGCTCATTCTTTTCCTGGCGTTTGGCTTCGCCCCACAGGGCGTCCAACTCTTCGAGGGTGCAATCTTCCATGGGACGGTGGGTGTCGCGCAATGCCTGTTCGATAAAACGGAAACGTCTTTCAAACTTGCCGTTGGCGCCGCGCAAGGCGGTTTCCGGATCGACCTTCAGATGCCGGGCCAGATTGACTACGGAAAACAGCAAGTCGCCGATCTCATCGGCCACCGCCACAGGATCATTTTCCGACATGGCTTCGAGCACTTCATCAAGCTCTTCGCGCACCTTGTCGAGCACCGGCAAAGCATCCGGCCAGTCGAAACCGACCTGCCCGGCGCGCTTCTGCAACTTGGCTGAGCGCGACAGTGCCGGCAACGTGGCCGGCACGTCGTCGAGCAAGGACAGCTGCTCGGGTGCCGACGCTTTCTCGGCGCGCTCTTCGGCCTTGATCTCTTCCCAGCGCTGCTTGACCTGCTCTTCGCTCAAGCGCGGTACGTCGAGCGGCGCGTACAGATCGCCCGTCGGGAACACATGGGGATGACGACGGATCAGTTTGCGCGTGATGCTGTCGATCACCCCGGCGAATTCGAATCGCCCTTCTTCCTTGGCCAACTGGCTGTAATACACCACCTGAAACAACAGATCGCCCAACTCGCCCTGCAAATGGTCAAGATCGCCGCGCTCGATGGCATCGGCCACTTCGTAGGCTTCTTCGAGCGTGTGCGGGACGATGGTCGCGTAGGTCTGCTTGATGTCCCACGGACAGCCGAACTGCGGATCACGCAGGCGGGACATCAGGTGGAGCAGGTCTTCGAGGCTGTAGATCATTTTTCTGTCTCACCACAAAACCATTGTGGGAGCGAGCCTGCTCGCGAAAGCGCTGTGTCTGCAACAAAGATGTCGACTGACACGCCCTCTTCGCGAGCAGGCTCGCTCCCACAGGGAACAATCAATGGCATCACGGGGTACGGTTACGCCGCGTTTCGATGATGTTCGGCAATTGCGAAATCCGCCCCAACAGCCGCCCGAGCGCATCCAGACCGGGGATCTCGATGGTCAGCGACATCAGCGCAGTGTTGTCTTCCTTGTTCGAGCGGGTGTTGACCGCCAGCACGTTGATGCGCTCGTTGAGCAGCACCTGCGAGACGTCACGCAGCAGCCCGGAACGGTCGTAGGCGCGGATGATGATGTCCACCGGATAGGTGAGCACCGGCACCGGGCCCCAGCTAACCTGAATGATCCGCTCCGGCTCGCGCCCGCCCAGTTGCAGCACCGAGGCGCAGTCCTGGCGGTGAATGCTCACACCACGGCCCTGTGTGATGTAACCGACAATCGCATCGCCCGGCAGTGGCTGGCAGCAGCCAGCCATTTGCGTCATCAGGTTGCCGACGCCCTGGATCTGGATATCGCCGCGCTTGCCTGGTTTGTAACCGGTGGCCTTGCGCGGGATCAGTTCCAGCTGCTCGTTGCCGCGCTCCGGTTCGACCAGTTGCTGCGCTAGGTTGACCAGATGCGCCTGACGCAGGTCACCGGCACCGAGGGCGGCGAACATGTCTTCGGCGGTTTTCATGTTGGCCTTTTCGGCCAGCTTGTCGAAATCCACCGCCGGCAGGCCGAGGCGATTGAGTTCGCGCTCGATCAGGGTTTTACCAGCCGCAACGTTCTGATCGCGAGCCTGCAACTTGAACCAGTGGACGATCTTCGCCCGCGCCCGCGAGGTGGTGACGTAACCGAGGTTCGGGTTCAGCCAGTCGCGGCTCGGCGTGCCGTGCTTGCTGGTGATGATCTCGACCTGCTCGCCGGTTTGCAGGCTGTAGTTCAGCGGCACGATACGCCCGTTGATCTTCGCGCCCCGGCAGTTGTGGCCGATTTCGGTGTGCACGCGATAGGCGAAATCCAGCGGCGTCGCGCCTTTTGGCAAGTCGATGGCGTGACCGTCGGGAGTGAAGATGTAAACCCGATCGGGCTCGATGTCGACGCGCAGTTGCTCGGCCAGACCGCCGATATCACCGAGCTCTTCGTGCCATTCGAGGACCTGACGCAGCCAGGAGATTTTCTCTTCGTAATGGTTCGAGCCGGATTTGACGTCGGTGCCCTTGTAGCGCCAGTGCGCGCAAACGCCGAGTTCGGCCTCTTCGTGCATCGAATGGGTGCGGATCTGCACCTCGAGGACCTTGCCCTCCGGGCCGATCACCGCCGTGTGCAGCGAGCGGTAGCCGTTCTCTTTCGGGTTGGCGATGTAGTCGTCGAATTCTTTCGGGATGTGCCGCCACAGGGTGTGGACGATACCCAGCGCGGTGTAGCAGTCGCGCATTTCCGGCACCAGCACGCGCACCGCGCGAACGTCGTAGATCTGGCTGAATTCCAGACCCTTGCGCTGCATTTTGCGCCAGATCGAGTAGATGTGTTTCGCCCGGCCGCTGATGTCGGCATCGACACCAGTGGCCTGCAGTTCGTCCTTGAGCTGGGTCATCACGTCGCTGATGAAGCGCTCGCGGTCCAGCCGCCGCTCGTGGAGCAACTTGGCAATCTGCTTGTATTGATCGGGTTCCAGATAACGGAAGGACAAGTCCTCCAGTTCCCATTTGATGTGACCGATGCCGAGGCGATGGGCCAGCGGCGCATAGATGTCGAAGACTTCGCGAGCGACGCGGTTGCGCTTTTCATCGTCGGCGGTTTTCACCGCACGAATGGCGCAGGTGCGTTCGGCCAGTTTGATCAGTGCAACGCGTACATCATCGACCATGGCCACGAGCATCTTGCGCAGGTTCTCGACCTGCCCTTGCGTGCCCATGACCATCGACTGCCGTGGGCTGAGGCTGGCGCTGATGGCCGCCATGCGCTGCACGCCATCGATCAGCTTGGCCACTACCGGACCGAAGCGCTGGCCGACTGCGGCCAGCTCGATCTGGCCTTCGCGCACGCCGCGATACAACACGGCGGCGACCAGCGAGTCCTGGTCGAGCTTGAGGTCGGCGAGAATCTCGGCGATCTCAAGGCCAGTACTGAAACTGCCGGAGCCTTCGGCCCACAGGTTCTTCTTCGCATTGGACTGCTGTTCGGCCTCGCGAGCGAACTCGCAGGCTTCTTTCAAGGCCTCGCGATCCAGTGCCAGATCGACACTGACCGCGTGATCGAGCCAGGCCTCGAGATTGATACTGCCGTCGGTGTTGATCGGCTGGTGTGCTCTCACCTGTACCATGCTGCTTTACCTTCCCTACGACGCAGATTCAATGCGTCAAATCGCTGACCCTCAGTGTCCGTTCGCGCTCGCGGGGCTCAGGCGAGCGCTGCGCGGACAGATCAGACGGATTCAGACGAGCCGTCCTGGCTCGCTTCAAATAACGCCATGGCCTCGACATGTGCCGTCTGAGGAAACATATCGAGAATCCCGGCACGTTTTAACCGGTAGCCCTGCTTGATCAATTCCTGCGTGTCGCGCGCCAGCGTGGCCGGGTTGCACGACACGTATACCAACCGTTTGGCACCCAGGGTCGCGAGCTTGCGCACCACCTCGAAAGCACCGTCACGCGGTGGGTCCAAGAGTACCGCAGAAAAGCCGTTTCCGATCCACTGGGCATCGCTCAAAGGCTGGGATAAATCGGCTTGAAAAAACTTTGTGTTATGCAAATTGTTACTGACGGCGTTGGCAGCGGCCCGCTCGACCATGGTCTGCACGCCCTCCACCGCCACCACTTCACGGGCGCTTTTGGCCAGCGGCAGCGCAAAATTTCCCAACCCACAAAACAGGTCAAGCACGCGTTCGTCAGCCGTCGGTTTCAGCCAGTCCAGTGCCTGCGCGATCATCGCTTCGTTGACCCCGGCGTTGACCTGAACGAAATCTCCCGGCCGATAAGCCAGCTCGAGATCCCACTGTTCCAGGCGGTAACCGAGGCTCTGACCGGCCTCGACCGGTTGCGGTTCACCCTCGCCATGCAGCCACAACTGCGCCTCGTGGAACTGGCAGAAATCCTTGAGGATGCTCAGATCCGCTTCGGACAACGGCGCCATGTGCCGCAGCAATACCGCCAGTGATGAGCCGCTGAACAGCTCGACATGGCCCAGCGCCTGCGGTTTGCTCAGGCGCCGCAGCATCTCCGGCAAGCGGGTCATGATCGGCTGCAAGGGCTGTACCAGCACCGGGCATTCGCTGATCGCGACGATGTCCTGACTGCCGGCAGCGCGGAAACCCACTTCGAGTTTTTTTGCCTTCATGTCCCAGCGCACGGCGATCCGCGCGCGCCGACGGTAACCGAATTCCGGGCCGGTCAGCGGCGCTGCCCACTCTTCGGGTTCGACACCGGCAACGCGCGACAATTGCTCGGCGAGCATGCGCTGTTTCAGGGCGAGTTGTTCAGCGTGGGGCAAGTGCTGGACGCTGCAACCGCCACAGCGGCCAAAGTGCGGGCATGCTGCCGGACGACGCAATTGGCTGGCAGTGAACACGCGTTCGGTGCGCGCTTCGACCACTTTGCCGTGGGCGCCGAGCACCCGTGCTTCGACCTCTTCACCGGCAAGGGCGCCGAGGACGAACCAGGTTTTGCCTTCGAAAAACGCGATACCGCGACCGTCATTGGCCAGGCGCTCGATGTTCAAGCGCTGCTTCTTGCCGGTCGGGATCTGTGGCGCCTTGCTCCCGCCGGCAGGCTGGAAGCGCAGGCCTCTCTCGTGTTTGGCCATCAGTTCGGCGCGTCGAAAATGCCGGTCGACAGGTAACGGTCGCCACGGTCGCAGATGATCGCGACGATCACCGCGTTTTCAACTTCTCTGGACAAGCGCAGCATCGCTGCCACCGCACCGCCCGAGGACACGCCGCAGAAGATGCCTTCTTCGCGGGCCAGGCGCCGGGTAACGTCTTCGGCTTCGCTTTGCGCCATGTCGACGATGCGGTCGACGCGGTCAGCCTGATAAATCTTCGGCAGGTATTCCTGCGGCCAGCGGCGGATGCCGGGAATGGCCGAGCCTTCCATCGGTTGCAGGCCGACGATCTGTACGCTGTCGCTCTGCTCTTTGAGGTAGCGCGAAACGCCCATGATGGTCCCGGTGGTGCCCATCGAACTGACGAAATGGGTGATGCTGCCCTGGGTCTGACGCCAGATTTCCGGACCGGTGGTGGTGTAGTGCGCTTCCGGGTTGTCGCCATTGGCGAACTGGTCGAGCACCTTGCCACGGCCTTCGGCTTCCATACGCTGGGCCAGATCGCGGGCGCCTTCCATGCCCTCTTCCTGAGTCACCAGGATCAGCTCGGCGCCATACGCGGTCATCGCCGCTTTACGCTCGGCGCTGGAGTTGTCCGGCATGATCAGGATCATCTTGTAACCCTTGATCGCAGCGGCCATCGCTAGAGCGATACCGGTGTTGCCGGAGGTCGCCTCGATCAGCGTATCGCCGGGATTGATCTGCCCGCGCAACTCGGCGCGAGTGATCATCGACAACGCCGGGCGGTCCTTGACCGAACCCGCCGGGTTGTTCCCTTCGAGCTTGAGCAAAAGGGTGTTGCTGGTGGCGCCGGGCAGGCGCTGCAAACGCACCAGCGGCGTGTTGCCGACGCAATCGGCGATGGTTGGGTACTGCAGGGTCATGGCGTATTCGCAATCCAGACGTGCGGGGGCGCCTATCATACCGGCAAACCCGCGCAGGCCATATCACGCAAAGTGCGGTGCTTATGGTTTATGGGAATAAGCAAATAAAAGTCGCGCCAGTGGTGCGACTTTTATTTGCGCAACACTCAGTTCTCGTGGTGATGCTTGGAATTCGCGAGCAGGCTCGCTCCCACAGGATTTAGTGTCAGCAGTGATGACACTATTAACGGTAGATCACACAGCCTGCGGCGAACCGAGCTCCATTGTGGGAGCGAGCCTGCTCGCGAAGGCGTCCGCATGGGCGACGCCATCATCCGCCAGCAAGCGCAAATTCAACCGCAGCCCAGCCCCGGTATTTTCCGCCCAGAGCAACCCGCCCTGGCGCTGCACCGCGTTGCGCGCAATGCTCAAGCCCAGACCAAAGCCACCGTCCCCGGGTCTCGATCCGTCCAATCGAATGAACGGCGAAAAGATCCGCTGCAGATCTTCGTCAGCCACGCCGCCGCCCTGATCCTCCAGCCACAAATGCCAATACTCGCCATCGCGCCGTGCATCGAGCCGCACAATCCCGCCCTCGGGCGAGTGACGAATGGCGTTGCGCAAAATGTTCTCCAGCGCTTGAGCGAGGGTGTTGAGATTACCGCGCACCCAGCACGATGCTTCGACCGAGCATTGCAGTTGCAGACTCGGCCAGCCGCTTTCATAACAGGCGTTGTCGGTGAGCATTTCCCACAGCGCCTGAATCTGGATCGCTTCATCCGGCAACGGCGAGCGGTCGGTGTCGAGCCAGGCCAGTTGCAGGGTGTCTTCGACCAAACGTTGCATGCCATCGACTTCGCGGCCGATGCGTTCGCGCAGTTGCAGCAAGCCCTGTTCGCTTTCGCTGGCCACGCGCAGGCGGCTCAGCGGCGTGCGCAGTTCGTGGGACAAGTCGCGCAATAGCTGCTGCTGCAAGGCGACCGTAGTTTGCAGGCGCTCGGACATGGAATCGAAGGCCCGCGCCAGCTCACCGAGTTCATCCGGGCGCTGGGTAATGCCGCTCGACAGGCGCACATTCAATTGATCGGCGCGCCAGGCGTTGGCCTGTTCGCGCAGGTTGTTCAGCGGCACGACCAACAGGCGATACAGGCCGACGCAGAGCAACAGGGTGAACAGCCCGGGAATCACGCCGTTAGTGATCACCCGCCAGAACACCCGGTACTTGCCTGGCACAAAACGTTCAGGCAGCTCGATGACGAGGATGCCGGCGGCCGGATCCTGGGGAAACGGTACCCTCAGCCAAGGTCGGCCCTTCTTGTGGATCGGCCAGTCGAGGCCGCGCAGGAAGGTCAGGTGCTGCACCTCCGCCGCCTTCAAGGGTTCGCTGCTCAGCGACTGCAAATCAGCGCCGATCACGCCGACCCAACTGGCCTCGCGCAATTCCATGCTCTGCAACCAGTCATCGACGCCATTGCGCCCGCCGCGCTGCCACGCCTGTTCGGCTTGCGCGGCATAACGGCTGAGCGTGCTGCGCGCGTCACTGGAGAGGAACTGATTGCGCTCCTCCATGTAGCGGCCCCACGACCAGCTCAGCCAGATCATCAGCAGACAGAACGCCACCAGCAGGCACGCCAGTTTCCAGAACAGTGAATGCCGACCCGGCAGCTCAGACAGTTTCATCGGCGCCGCTCAAGACATAGCCCTTGCCCCACACCGTGCGCACTTCACGTTCGGTGTAACTGATGGCTTTGAGTTTGCGGCGGATCTGGCTGATGTGCATGTCGAGGCTGCGGTCGTGCGCCGCAAAGCCGCGTTGCAGGACGTGCTGATAAAGGAAGGCCTTGCTCAGCACTTCCTCGTTGTTGCGGTGCAGGGTTTCCAGCAGACGGAATTCGCTGCGGGTCAAGCCGGCCGTTTGCTCGCGGAAAAACACGTCGCACTGTTCGTCATCGAAACGCAGGGTGCCGCTGACCACCGCAGCGGTAACCGCAGGCGGGCGCTGATCCAGCGCCACGCGGCGCAGGATCGCTTCGATGCGCACATGCAACTCGGCCATGCTGAACGGCTTGGGCAAATAGTCATCGGCGCCGAGGCGGAAACCGCTGATGCGATCGGCCTCGGCACCCAGCGCCGACATCAGCAACACCGGCGTCGAATGGCTCTGACGCAATTGCGTCAACAACTGCAGACCATCGAGCCCCGGCAGCAGAATATCCATCAGCACCACGTCGAAAGGCTGGCGCTGGGCGATGTTCAGACCTTCCTGGCCGTTCTGGCACCAGGTCACCTGAAAACCGCTGCGGCCCAGATGCTCGTGCACATACGCACCGAGAACCGGATCGTCTTCAATGGAAAGGATGCGTGGCTGGCCAACGGAAACAGGAGTCATGAGTATCTGCAAGTAATTCTCAGTTGGCGGATTATTCAAGATTGTCCGACAGCGGGCAACACAAGCTTGGCCTGTCAGACGAACGAGTGCCTGGGCGGCGCTGCATTTTCCGCAAGATTGCCCGCCTGCAAATCGCTACACTGCGCCCATGTCGCGTGCCGGATGCACGCATGTGTCAACAGATCAGCGGGATGCGGGAGATAGGCGTGCTCAAGAAACTGGGAATCAAAGGTCGCGTGCTGTTGCTGACCTTGTTGCCGACCAGCCTGATGGCGCTGGTGCTGGGTGGCTATTTCACCTGGACGCAGCAGACCGACCTGCAGAGCCAATTGATGCAGCGCGGCGAAATGATCGCCGAGCAACTGGCGCCGCTGGTGGCGCCGGCAATGGGTCACGGCGACGCCGATCTGCTCGAACGCATTGCTACCCAATCCCTTGAACAACCCGACGTGCGCGCGGTGACTTTCCTCGCGGCGGACCGCTCGCCATTGGCCCACGCCGGCCCGACCATGCTCAATCAGGCGCCGAGCGGTGACAGCGCGCTGCTGCAACGACGCAGCGGCAATGACGCGACGCGCTACCTGATGCCGGTGTTCGGCAAGCACCGCAACCTCGCCGGTGAAATCATTCCCGAAGAATCCGAACGGCTGCTCGGCTGGGTCGAGCTGGAGCTGTCGCACAACGGCATGTTGCTGCGCGGCTATCGCAGCCTGTTCGCCAGCCTGCTGCTGATCGCCGCCGGACTTGCCGGCGCCGCCCTCCTCGCATTGCGCATGGGCCGCACCATCAACCGTCCGCTGAGCCAGATCAAACAAGCGGTCGCGCAGCTCAAGGACGGTCATCTGGAAACCCGCTTGCCGCCCCTCGGCAGCCAGGAACTGGACGAACTGGCCTCGGGCATCAACCGCATGGCCGGCACCCTGCAGAATGCTCGCGAAGAATTGCAGCACAGCGTCGATCAGGCCACCGAGGACGTTCGGCAGAATCTGGAAACCATCGAGATCCAGAACATCGAACTGGACCTGGCGCGCAAAGAGGCGCTGGAAGCCAGCCGCATCAAATCCGAATTTCTCGCCAACATGAGCCACGAGATCCGCACGCCGCTCAACGGCATTCTCGGCTTCACTCACCTGTTGCAGAAAAGCGAACTGACCCCGCGCCAGCTCGACTATCTGGGCACCATCGAAAAGTCCGCCGACAGCCTGTTGGGAATCATCAACGAAATTCTCGACTTCTCGAAAATCGAGGCCGGCAAACTGGTGCTCGATCACATTCCGTTCAACCTGCGTGATCTGTTGCAGGACACCCTGACCATCCTCGCCCCGGCCGCGCACGCCAAGCAGCTCGAGCTGGTCAGCCTGGTCTATCGCGATACGCCGCTGTCGCTGGTCGGCGATCCGCTGCGCCTGAAGCAGATTCTCACCAATCTTGTCAGCAACGCGATCAAGTTCACCCGCGAAGGCACCATCGTCGCCCGGGCGATGCTCGAAGACGAACACGAAGACAGCGTGCAACTGCGCATCAGCATTCAGGACACCGGTATCGGTCTGTCGAGTCAGGATGTCCGCGCGCTGTTCCAGGCCTTCAGTCAGGCCGACAATTCACTGTCGCGCCAACCCGGCGGCACCGGGCTGGGACTGGTGATTTCCAAGCGTCTGATCGAACAGATGGGCGGCGAGATCGGCGTCGACAGCACGCCGGGCGAAGGTTCGGAATTCTGGATCAGCCTGAGCCTGCCCAAGACTCGCGACGACGCCGAAGACCTGCCCGCCGCGCCGCTGCTCGGGCGCCGCGTGGCGGTGCTGGAGAACCACGAACTGGCGCGTCAGGCCTTGCAGCATCAACTGGAAGACTGCGGCCTCGAAGTCACCCCGTTCAATACCCTGGAAAGCCTGAGCAATGGCGTTACCGGCGCGCATCAGACCGATCAGGCGATTGATCTGGCGGTGATCGGCATCACCAGCAACGACATGCTCCCGGAACGCTTGAACCAGCACATCTGGGACCTCGAACATCTGGGCTGCAAAGTGCTGGTGCTGTGCCCGACCACCGAACAGACGCTGTTTCACCTGTCTGTACCCAACCCGCACAGCCAGCTTCAAGCCAAACCGGCGTGTACCCGCAAACTGCGCCGGGCCTTGGCCGATCTGGTCAATCCGCGCCAGACCCGCAGCGAACCGGGCGAACCGCTGTCGAGTCGTGCGCCGCGCGTACTGTGTGTCGACGACAACCCGGCGAATTTACTGCTGGTGCAAACCCTGCTCGAAGACATGGGCGCCCGCGTACTCGCAGTGGAAAGCGGTTACGCGGCAGTCAAAGCGGTGCAAACCGAATCCTTCGATCTGGTGTTGATGGACGTGCAGATGCCAGGCATGGACGGTCGCCAGACCACCGAAACCATTCGCCAGTGGGAAAGCGAACGACATTGCACACCGCTGCCGATCGTCGCCCTCACCGCCCACGCCATGGCCAACGAAAAACGCGCGCTGCTGCAAAGCGGCATGGATGACTACCTGACCAAACCGATCAGCGAGCGGCAATTGGCGCAGGTGGTGTTGAAGTGGACCGGACTGGCCCTGCGCAATCAGGCGCCGGAGCGCAGCGGCGACAGCGCGGCAAGTCAGCAGGAGCTGCCGGTGCTCGATCATGAAGAAGGTTTGCGCCTGGCGGCGGGCAAGGCGGATCTGGCGGCGGACATGCTCGCCATGCTGCTGGCGTCGCTGGAAGCCGACCGCGAAGCGATTCGCGCCGCGCGTGACAGTCACGACCAGAATGCCCTGCTCGAACGCGTGCACCGCTTGCACGGCGCGACCCGTTATTGCGGCGTGCCACAACTGCGCGCCGCCTGCCAGCGCAGCGAAACCCTGCTCAAGCAGGACGATCCGAAAGCCGCCGCCGCGCTGGACGAACTGGAGCGCTCGATCAATCGACTCGCCGCGCAGGCACGCATCAGCGCCTGATCCACGGCAAGGCACGGCGCGCGCAAGGCGCTACAGTTGTCGCGGGCATTGCGGCCCGCGTCGATGTTCCAGGAGGATTCATGCGCACGATCATTTTCAGCAGCCAGACCTACGACCGCGACAGTTTCCTCGCCGCCGACTGCCCGGCCGGGCTCGAACTGCACTTTCAAGCGGCGCGACTGAGCCTCGATACGACGGCGTTGGCCGAGCAGCACGAAGTGGTCTGCGCGTTCATCAATGACGACCTCAGCGCCCCGGTGCTGGAACGCCTCGCTGCCGGTGGCACGCGGCTGATTGCCCTGCGTTCGGCCGGTTACAACCATGTCGACCTGCCGGCGGCGAAACGCCTCGGCCTGGCCGTCGTGCGTGTGCCGGCCTACTCGCCGCACGCCGTGGCCGAACATGCGGTGGCACTGATCCTCGCCCTCAATCGTCGTTTGCACCGTGCCTACAACCGCACCCGCGAAGGCGATTTCAGTCTGCATGGCCTGACCGGTTTCGATCTGGTCGGCAAGACCGTCGGCATCGTCGGCACCGGGCAGATCGGCGCAACGTTCGCGAAAATCATGCACGGCTTCGGCTGTGAATTGCTGGCCTACGATCCGTATCCCAATCCCGAAGTGCTGGCGCTGGGCGCACGTTATCTGAGCCTGCCGGAGTTGCTCGCGCAGTCGCGGATCATCAGCCTGCATTGCCCGCTCAACGAGCAGAGCAAGCACCTGATCAATCGCGACTCACTGGCGCACATGCAGGCCGGGGCGATGCTGATCAACACCGGGCGTGGCGGGCTGGTGGACACGCCGGCACTGATCGACGCGCTGAAGGACGGCCAACTCGGTTATCTGGGGCTGGATGTTTATGAGGAAGAGGCGCAGCTGTTTTTCGAGGATCGCTCCGACCTGCCGTTGCAGGACGATGTGCTGGCGCGTCTGCTGACGTTTCCCAACGTGATCATCACCGCGCATCAGGCGTTTCTGACCCGCGAGGCGCTGGGCGCGATTGCCGCGACCACCCTGCACAACATCGCGACCTGGGCGGCAGGTGCGCCGCAAAACCAGGTCGAGGGTTGAACCATTTTACTTGGACAGCGAAGACGCCAGGATCAGCAAGCCCAGCCAGCCGAAACCGAGCAGGCGCTGCTTGCTCGAATGGCCGCTGCGCAGCAGGAACCAGACAAAAAACGCCGGTAACAGAAACACCATGATTTTCAGCCAGCCCTCCACCGGGCGGCTGCCATCGGCGTTGAGCGGTTGTTGTTCCTGGCGTGCCTGTTCCGCAGCCTGCTGACGACGTCGGCGCCCTGCTGCTGCCGGCATCACTTTGGGTAAAGGCTCGGACACTGGCGGCGCAACCGCCTCTGGCACTGCGTTGTTGCGTGGCAGGCTGCCGAAGGAAATCGTCGAAGCTTGCACCGAGGCCGCCGTCGATTGCGCCTGCATGGCGGCGTGTTCGGCCATCGGGGCGCCGCAGTGAATGCACACCAGCGCTTCGGAACTGATGCTCCGCTTGCATTCATAACATTCGATCAGCGCCATGTTCCGTTCCTTCAGATTCGGGGGCCGGCAGTTTGCCATGACTGTGCTCTCAATTGAACCGGATCGAAGGTCGCACGCGTGCATCATTCTGCAATCGAGCCCGTGCTAGCATGTCGCGCATATTTGGAGGACCCATGGTCGAACACGATTTCCGCTACACCCTGATGAACCCGCAACACACCCTCACCGAATGCCGCGCCCTCGTCCCGGGCCGCTATCAGGTGACCGGCAACGGTGGCTCGATCCGCATCGGCGATGCGCTTTTGGTCACCCTCAAAGGCAGCAAGGATTTGTCCATGCGCCTGACCGTCGACACCGTCCGCCACCTGATCAATCCGCCGGGCCAATGGACCGCAATGACCACAGGCCCGGTGTTCGGCGAACTGGCCATTCACACCTGGCAGGTCAACTGCGACAGCTGCGCGAAAGAGCTGAGTTTCGAATTCGCCGTGGATGCCAAACTCGGCAAGACCGCCGAGAAACCCGCCGCCACCGCGCGCATCGCCGAGCTGGGCTGGAAAGCCGTCGGCGACAAGCACCTGTGCCCGAAATGCCAGGAGCCTGCATGATGAAACGCCTCGCCCTGACCGCACTGATCGGTGTCGGCCTGGTCGGTTGCGCCGCAGAGCCGGTGCAACTGCAGCACAACCGCAGCTACATTCTGGAATGGATCGGCGAGCGGCCATTGATGGATTACAGCCACCTGACCGTGACCCTCGGCGATGACGGCCGCGCCTACGGCAACGGCGGCTGCAACCATTGGTTCGCGCCGTACACGCAGGACGGCGACAAGCTGAGCTTTGGCAAGATCGGCAAGACCCGCAAGCTCTGCGCCCCGGCGTTGATGGAACAGGAACAGCGATTCCTGCAGGCGCTGGAAAAAGTCGAGCGCTGGGACATTTCGCCGATCGAGCAGGTGCGCTTCTGGCCGGCTCAGGGCAAGCCATTGCGCTGGTGGCTGGAAGAGGGTTGATCTTTCAACCATAAAAAAGATCGCAGCCTTCGGCAGCTCTGCAAGGACCGCTTACACCCTGTAGGAGCTGACGAAGGCTGCGATCTTTTCTTTGGGTCGACGACTTATTTGCTGGACTGTAAAGCCTCCAGCTTCGCCATCACTCCCGCCGCCGTCTGCTCGCCCAGCAACTGTTCACGCACTTTGCCCTTGTCATCGATGATGAACGTCACCGGCAGCGCTTCACTGCGCGGCAGGTCGAACAGCTCGGCCGGATCCTGCGCGAGCACGGTGAACTTGATGCCGAGTTTTTCGCTCGCCTCTTTCAACTCTGCGCCCTGCACGTTGTCGAAATTGACCCCGAACACACCGACGTTCCTGCTATTGAGCTCATCAGCCAAATGATTCAGCTCGGGAATTTCCGTGCGGCACGGGCCACACCACTCGGCCCAGTAGTTAAGCACCACCCATTGTTTGTCCAGACGTTCGGACGCAACCTTCTGGCCGTTCTGGTCGATGCCGTAATCATTGCCGCAGCCCCCCAGCATCAACGCCCCGAGAATCGTCAATGCCGCTGCCAATCGCCGTGTCATGTCGTGTTCCTTGTGAAAATTCGAAAGCGCCTGCGACCCATCGCCTCTGACGGTTCTGGATTGCGCGCTGCACAGTTAGAATAGCCGCCACTTTACGCCAGAAGCGACCCGCCATGACCGATCTGACGCTTTATCACAATCCGCGCTGCTCGAAATCCCGCGGCGCACTGGAACTGCTCGAAGCCCGCGGCGTGCATCCGACTGTCGTGCGCTACCTGGAAACCCCGCTCAGCGCCGCGCAGATCAAAGCCCTGCTCGGCAAACTCGGGATCAGCGCGCGGCAGCTGCTGCGCACCGGCGAAGAGCAATACAAAACCCTGGACCTGGCCGACGCAAGCCTCAGCGAGCAGCAACTGATCGACGCCATCGCCGCGCACCCGAAACTCATGGAGCGGCCGATTCTGGAAGTCGGCGACAAGGCCGTCATCGGTCGCCCGCCGGAAAACGTGCTGGAGTTGTTGCCATGAGCGCGCCGTACATTCTGGTCCTCTATTACAGCCGCAACGGTTCGACCAACGAGATGGCCCGGCAAATCGCCCGTGGCATCGAGCAGGCCGGAATGGAAGCGCGTCTGCGCACAGTGCCGGCGATTTCCACCGAGTGCGAAGCGGTGGCGGCGGAGATTCCCGCTGAAGGCGCGCTCTATGCCAGCCTCGATGATCTGAAGAACTGCGCCGGCCTCGCCTTGGGCAGTCCGACTCGTTTCGGCAACATGGCCGCGCCGCTCAAGTACTTTCTCGACGGCACCAGCAACCTCTGGCTGACCGGCGCGCTGGTCGGCAAACCGGCCGGCGTGTTCACCTCCACCGCCAGCCTGCACGGCGGTCAGGAAACCACGCTGCTGTCGATGATGTTGCCGTTGTTGCATCACGGCATGTTGATCACCGGCCTGCCCTACAGCGAATCGGCCCTGCTCGAAACCGAGGGTGGCGGCACACCTTATGGCGCCAGCCATCACGCCGGTGCCGACGGCAAGAATGGCCTCGATCAGCACGAAGTGGCACTGTGTCGCGCACTCGGTCTGCGTCTGGCGAAAACCGCGCAGAAACTGGTGGGCTGATGGCGAAGAAGCCGAAAGTCCTGCCCTCGGTGGCGTGGCTTGAGCCACGGGTCAAGGCGATGCGCGTGCTCAGCCTGCTGAGCTTTTTCGCCCTCGCCGGCTTGCTGGCCGCTTATTATCTGCTGTTCGCCGACCTGCATGGCGCACGGCCTTGGGTGATTCTGCTGGTCGAGCTGATCCCGTGGCTGGTGCTCGCCCCGGCGATGATCATGGGCAGCGCCCGTGGCCATTCGTGGATGTGTTTTGTGGTGAACCTGTATTTCATCAAGGGCGCACTGGCGGCGTACGACCCCAACCGGCAGCTGTTCGGCCTGCTGGAAATGGCCGCGAGCCTGGCGGTGTTCTGCTCGGCGCTGTTGTATGTGCGCTGGCGCTATCAGTTGAATCGCAAATTGGCGGGCGAAGGCGAGATCAGCGTCGCCTGACCAAGCGCTTTCGCGAGCAGGCCTCCACATTTGGAATGCATTCCCTGTGGGAGCGAGCCTGCTCGCGAATGCAGCGACGCAGTCTTAATGGTTGACGGTATAGGCGAGCATCATCGAAATCTGGCTCATTGGCCGTCCGCCACTCTGTTCGTGCCATTGGTTGAACGCGTTCTGCACCGTTGCCAGATCACGCTGGCTGGTCGGCACTTTGTCGACGATCTTCTGTGCATTCAACGCTGCGACTACGTCGTAGCTGGGCACGAACGTGTCCTTGCCGACCATGCGCAAAAAGCGCGGCGCCGACAGCCCGCCGAGTTGGTGGCCGTGCTTTTTCAGGTAGGTCCACAGGCCGACGATATCGGTCACCGGCCAGTCGGCGATCAGCGCGCCGAAGCTGCCCTTGTCCTTTTCCACATCGAGAATGAACTGCGCATTGCGCGGCACGCTTTTCAACTTGCCGAGATGACGGATGATCCGCGCGTCCTGCATCAGCCGCTCCAGGTGTTCGGCGCTCATCAGCACGACTTTTTCCGGATCGAACTTGAAGAACACTTCTTCGAACGCCGGCCACTTGGCATCGACCAGGCTGTGCTTGAGCCCGGCGCGAAAAACCCGCAGGGCCATGGTCGAGAGGTAGCGGTCGTCGCGGATCTTGCGCAGTTGTGCGGGGGTCTTGGGAACGGGCAGATGGGCTTCCAGTTCAGCCGCTGAACCGAAACGGTTCAGACAGTATTCGTGCAGCCACTTGTAATCGCGCATGCCCTCTCCTATTGAATGAAACGAACAGATCCCTGTGGGAGCGAGCCTGCTCGCGAAGGGGTTGGATCAGTCAACACAGGGGCTGAATGACACACCGCTTTCGCGAGCAGGCTCGCTCCCACATCTGGATCGGGTTTTACAGATTGACGACATTGACGAAACGCGAAGCCGCGGTTTCGTCGATCTTCAGGCTGGTGAAGTCGAACAGATTGCGGTCGGCCAGTTGCGATGGCACCACGTTTTGCAGGCTGCGGAAAATCGATTCGGTACGGCCCGGGGTCTTGCGGTCCCAGTCCTGGAGCATTTCCTTGACCACCTGGCGCTGCAGGTTTTCCTGCGAGCCGCAGAGGTTGCACGGGATGATCGGGAATTGCTTGAGGTCCGAGTAAGCCTGAATGTCCTTCTCGTTGCAGTAAGCCAGCGGACGAATCACCACGTTGCGGCCATCGTCGGCGCGCAGTTTCGGTGGCATCGCTTTCAGGGTGCCGTTGAAGAACATGTTGAGGAAGAAGGTTTCGACGATGTCGTCGCGGTGATGACCGAGGGCCATTTTCGTCGCGCCGATTTCGTCAGCAAAGGTGTACAGGGTGCCGCGACGCAGGCGCGAGCACAGCGAACAGGTGGTCTTGCCTTCCGGCACCAGTTCCTTGACCACCGAGTAAGTGTCCTTCTCGACGATGTGATACTCGATGCCCAGTTCTTTCAGGTAGGCCGGCAGCACGTGCTCGGGAAAGCCCGGCTGTTTCTGGTCCATGTTCACCGCGACGATGTCGAACTTGATCGGTGCAACCTTCTGCAGGTGCATCAGCACGTCGAGCATGGTGTAGCTGTCCTTGCCCCCGGACAGGCAGACCATGACCTTGTCGCCGTCTTCGATCATGTTGAAATCGGCGACCGCTTCGCCGGCCAGGCGGCGCAGGCGCTTTTGCAGTTTGTTCTGGTTAACCGTAAGAGTGCCCATGACGCGAAATCCGTGAGGTGTGACGAAAGGCCGGCATTTTACGCAAAAACGCCAGTAGCGCGAAGCACGGATCCCGACCGTCCGTAACCTGAAATGCTGCTTTGAATGTAGGAGCCGCCGAAGGCTGCGCTCTTCTGCTTGTAAAAACACGATGAAAAGATCGCAGCCTTCGCCCGCGCCTACACACGCAACCGCGATTACGCCCTTGGTTTACAGCGCGATTTGCTCTAAGCCCGGCATACCGGTGCGCCGGAGTCCTTTCTATACTGCGACTTAAGGTCGCACACGTCTTTAGACCTGTATTTGCTCGGCCACCTTGGCCCGTAGGCGCTCCGTTGGGGGGCGATGGCAATGACAAGAGGAGTGAATGGCATGATCCATCACGTAGTGGGACTGTTTACCCACCCCGATCAGGAATGGAAGGAGATTCGTGGCGACCAAGAGGAAAGCATCAGCCACATGTACCTGACGCACACGCTGATTCTGGCGGCGATCCCTGCGGTCTCGGCGTTCATCGGCACGACCCAGGTCGGCTGGGTGATCGGCAATCGCGCGCCGGTGATGCTGACGTTCGAAAGCGCCTTGTGGATGACAATCATGTCGTACCTGGCGATGCTCGGCGGGGTCGCGGTGATGGGCGCCTTCGTGCACTGGATGGCGCGCACTTATGACGCCAACCCGAGCCTGGCCCGGTGCGTGGCATTTGCCACTTACACCGCAACACCGCTATTCGTTGGTGGACTGGCCGCTTTGTATCCGCACATGTGGCTGGGAATGATCGTCGGCACGGCGGCCATCTGCTACACCGTATACCTGCTGTATGTCGGCCTGCCGACGTTCATGAACATTCCTTCGGATGAAGGTTTCCTGTTTTCCAGCTCGGTACTCGCCGTCGGCCTGGTGGTGCTGGTGGCGATCATGGCGTTTACCGTGATTGTCTGGGGCCTGGGTGTCGGCCCGGTCTATACCAACTGACCTGTTTCCTCCCTGAGAAAAACAACATCTGCCAATACAGGCCGCCGCAAGGCGGCCTTCTCGTTGGGGCGACGACCATTCGGCAGGTCGGCGATTCGCAAGTCGCCGGGGTTGCGGCATACTCGGCGTCTCTGGAGATCCATCAAGCATGCCCGAGCAACTCAATACCCGCGTCGAAGATTGTTACCAACTCGCTGAATCCTTTTTCAAACGTTCCTTCAAACGCCCCGTGGTCAGCCTCAAACTGCGCGGGCAGAAAGCCGGTGTCGCGCATCTGCACGAGAACCTGCTGCGCTTCAACCCGCAGCTGTACCGGGAAAACACCGAACACTTCCTCAAGCAGACCGTGGCCCACGAAGTCGCCCACCTGATCGCGCATCAACTGTTCGGCGATCGCATCCAGCCCCATGGCGAGGAGTGGCAACTGATCATGCGCGGCGTCTATGAACTGCCGCCGGACCGTTGCCACACCTATGAAATCAAGCGGCGCAGCGTGACCCGCTATATCTACAAATGCCCGTGCCCCGACAGTGACTTCCCGTTTACCGCCCAGCGCCATGGCCTGGTCGGGAAAGGACGGCGCTACTTCTGCCGACGATGCCGCACGACATTGGTGTTCAGTGGTGAGCTGCGAGTGGAATGACCGATTTGTAGAGCATCGGGCGGCCCCTTCGCGAGCAGGCTCGCTCCCACAGGGGAATGCATTTCAATGTGGGAGCGAGCCTGCTCGCGAAGGCGGCGGCACAGGCACTAAAGAATCACCTTGGCCAAACGCAGCTCAGCAATTCTCCCACAGGGGAATGCATTTCAATGTGGGAGCGAGCCTGCTCGCGAAGGCGGCGGCACAGGCACTAAAGAATCACCTTGGCCAAACGCAGCTCAGCAATTCTCCCACAGGGGAATGCATTTCATTGTGGGAGCGAGCCTGCTCGCGAAGGCGGCGGCACAGGCACTAAAGAATCACCTTGGCCAAACGCAGCTCAGCAATTCTCCCACAGGGGAATGCATTTCAATGTGGGAGCGAGCCTGCTCGCGAAGGCGGCGGCACAGGCACTAAAGAATCACCTTGGCCAAACGCAGCTCAGCAATTCTCCCACAGGGGAATGCATTTCAATGTGGGAGCGAGCCTGCTCGCGAAGGCGGCGGCACAGGCACTAAAGAATCACCTTGGCCAAACGCAGCTCAGCAATCCGCTCAGCACTCAACCCCAACTCCGCCAACACCTCATCCGTATGCTGCCCCAACCCCGCGCCGACATGCCTTGGTGCAGGCAACGCTTCTGAGAATTTCAGCGGACAAGCCATCTGCGCCTGCGTCGTGCCATCACCGCGCGGCACTTGCGTTACCAACTCCCGCGCCTGCATTTGCGGATGGCGCAACGCCTCGCCCAGATTCAATACCGGCTCGACGCAGGCATCGACCCCGGCAAACAACTCACACAACTCAGCAAAATCATGGCGCTCGAACTCGATCCGCAACGCCTCTTTCAAGGCCTGTTGCTGCTCAGGTCTGGGCGATAACCCTTGCGCCGCCAGCTCCGGCCGGCCCAGCGTCGTGCACAGTTGCTGCATGAAGGCCGGTTCCAGACTGCCCACCGACATCCAGCGCCCATCCCGCGTACGGTAGTAGTCATAGAAGCTGCCGCCATTGAGCATCTGGTCTTCCCAACCCGGTTCCACGCCGCAGGCCAGATACCCCGCGCCGGCCATGGCGTTCAGGCTGAACGCGCAATCGGTCATGCTCACATCCAGATGGGTGCCCTGCCCGGTTTGCTGGCGGGCAATCACCGCTGCCAGCAAGCCGATCACTCCATGTAGCGAGCCGCCCGCCACGTCCGCCACCTGCATGCCCAGCGGCAACGGCCCGCTGTCGGCGCGCCCGGTGTAACTGGCCAGCCCGGCCAGGGCCAGATAGTTGATGTCATGCCCGGCGCGCTCCTTGTACGGCCCGCTCTGGCCGTAACCGCTGATCGACACATAAATCAGCTTTGGGTTGATCGCCTTCAACACTTCATAACCAAGGCCCAGACGTTCCATCACCCCAGGGCGAAACTGCTCGAGCACGATGTCGTATTCGCCCAGCAGTTGCTTGATGATCTGCAGCGCTTCGGGCTGTTTCAGATCGAGCGCCAGACTGCGCTTGTTGCGGTTCAGGTAGGAGTGGCTGGCCGATACCCCGCCATCGTGCGGCGGCAGCACCCGCAGCAGATCCATGCGGGTTGGCGATTCGATGCGCAGCACCTCGGCGCCCATGTCCGCCAGGAGCAACGAGGCGAACGGCCCCGGCAGCAAGGTCGAGAAATCGAGAATCTTCAGTGAGGCCAGCGGTGCGGACATGGGCAAACTCCTTGGGCGATGCACTCAGCCTAGGCAGCCATCGTCGATGCGGCAATCACCGCAAATGTCAGCAGGTGTGACCGTTGCGCTCAAATTCCGGGCAAGAAAAAACCCGCCGAAGCGGGTTTTTCTGTGCAAGCGATGCTTACTTCACATTGCTCGGGGTCGGGCCTTCAGCCACACCCAGGTCGTCTTCTTCACGCTCGTCGGAGATACCGCGACCGCCGGAAGCCAGCTCGGTCTGCAGCTGATCGGTGTCCAGCTCCTTGACCCACTTGGCCACGACGATGGTCGCTACAGCGTTACCGACCAGGTTGGTCAGTGCGCGGGCTTCGGACATGAAACGGTCGATACCGAGGATCAGCGCCAGACCGGCAACCGGCAGGTGACCTACCGCCGACAGCGTCGCGGCCAGGACGATGAAGCCCGAACCGGTCACACCCGCCGCGCCTTTGGAGGACAGCAGCAGCACCAGCAGCAGAGTGATCTGGTGGGTGATGTCCATGTGCGTGTCGGTCGCCTGAGCGATGAACACGGCGGCCATGGTCAGGTAGATCGAAGTACCGTCGAGGTTGAACGAGTAACCGGTCGGGATCACCAGACCAACAACCGATTTCTTCGCGCCCAGACGCTCCATCTTGATCAGCATGCGTGGCAGTGCCGATTCCGACGAGGACGTACCCAGTACGATCAACAGTTCTTCACGGATGTAACGCACCAGTTTGAACACGCTGAAACCGTGAGCCCGGCAGATCGCACCCAGCACCAGCACGACGAACAGGACGCAGGTGATGTAGAAGCAGATCATCAACTGGCCCAGTTGCACCAGCGAGCCGACACCGTAGGCACCGATGGTGAACGCCATGGCACCGAACGCACCCAGCGGCGCCAGTTTCATGATCATGTTGATGATGTTGAACATCACGTGGGCGAAGCGATCGATCATGTCCAGCAACGGACGACCGTACGAACCGAGGCGATGCAGGGCGTAGCCGAAGATCACCGAGAACATCAGCACTTGCAGGATGTCACCGGTGGCGAACGCGCCGACGATGGTGTTCGGGATCACATTGAGGAGGAAACCGACAATGCTCTGGTCTTTACTGGCCGTCACGTAGGTGGCGATTTTCGAGGCGTCGAGGGTGGTGACGTCGATGTGCATGCCGGCGCCCGGTTGCACAACGTTGACCACGACCAGACCGATCAGCAGGGCAATGGTGGAAACGATTTCGAAGTACAGCAGCGCGTAGCCGCCGGTCTTGCCTACCGACTTCATGTTCTGCATGCCGGCGATGCCGCTGACAACAGTACAGAAGATGATCGGGGCGATGACCATTTTGATCAGCTTGATGAAGCCGTCACCCAGTGGCTTGAGGGCCACACCGGTCTGCGGATAGAAGTGACCAAGCAGGATGCCGATGGCGATCGCAACGATCACCTGGAAATACAGGGATTTGTACAGTGGCTGACGAGTCGTCATTGCAGGTTTCCTCAAGCGTCCAGCGGCAACATCCATCTGTCGAGCGCCGAACCTTAATTGCGAACCCTCCTGCACTGGAGGGATTTGTTGTTGGAACGGCATTCTTCCGAGCGGAAGAAGTGCACGCTTCTGTCGCTTGTATCGCAAACGCCGTGCCAGATTGGTGCGAATGGCAGCAAGCCTTTTGATATCAGGGGCTGCAGGATTTTCCTGTCACCAATCAGTGACTTGAGGCGTGGCGGATTTCCGCCAACTGAGCGTCCAGCGTCCTGCAATTTGGCGGAAATCCGCCTTGTGGCGTTGCCGGCCCGCCATTACGATCGGTGCCTGAACAAGGATTGCCGCTTATGCGCGAACGTACCATCGCCAGCCATTTCGCCCGTGCCGCTCTTGGCGGCGCACGCCGGCGCGGCCTGGATTATTCAGGCCTGTTGCAGCAACTGGGGATCAGTCCGGAGTTGCTCGACGAGCCCCGCGCGCGGATTGCCCCTGAGCAGTTCACCCGGCTGATTCAAGGGCTGTGGCTGGCGCTGGACGACGAATATCTGGGTTTCGGTAACGCCCCGAGCAAGCCCGGCAGCTTCGCCATGATGTGCCACGCCTCGATTCACTGCCGCAACCTGGAGAAGGCTCTGCAGCGCGGTTTGTTGTTTTACAGCCTGTTCCCCGACGCCCCACGCCTGACTCTGCGCCGCGAAGATCAGTGGGTGCGTTTGAGCCTGGACGACGCGCAGTGGTGGGATCCGGATCACTTTCTCACCGAGAGCCTGCTGGTGATCTGGCATCGCCTCGGCAGTTGGCTGATCGGCCAGCGCATTCGCCTCGAGCAGGCAACCTTCAGCTATCCGCGCCCCGAACACGGCGGCGAATACGACCTGCTGTTCCCCTGCCCGCTGACCTTTGATGCCGAGCAGAGCAGCCTGCTGTTTCACAGTCGCTATCTGGCCATGCCGCTGTTGCAGGACGAACGCACGCTCAAGCACTTCCTCGAACGTTCCCCCGCCGACCTGCTCTCACGCCCGGACGACGGCGACAGCCTGAGCAGTCGCCTGCGTCGTTTGCTCAGCCGAGACGCGGCACATTGGCCGGATCTGGAAGCCGTCGCCGCGCATTTGCACATCAGTCCACAGACCTTGCGCAGGCATTTGCGTGAGGAAGGCACGAGTTTTCAGGAGCTCAAGGATCAACTGCGGCGGGATATCGCCATCTATCATCTGGGCCGGGCGGATCTGTCGTTGCAGCAGATTGCCGAGCAGCTCGGATTTTCCGAGCCGTCGGCGTTTCATCGGGCATTCAAGAAATGGACGGGGCTGACACCAGGGGCTTATCGGGCGCAGGAGTTGTGAAGCCAGACGCCTTCGCGAGCAGGCTCGCTCCCACAGGGGAATGCCTTTCAAGGTGGGAGCGAGCCTGCTCGCGAAGAGGCCGGCACTGCCGACCTTCACACCGCAGGAAAATGAATCCTGAACGCCGCCCCGCCCATCGGTGAATCGCCCAAAGCCAAACGGGCGTTGTAGCTTTCGATGATGTCCTTGACCACCGCCAGCCCGATCCCTTGCCCGGGATGCTGGGCGTCCAGGCGTTCGCCACGTTCGAGAATTCGCGCACGCTGATCAAGTGGCACACCCGGGCCATCGTCCTCGACACACAATTCGATCCCGGCCAAGGACTCGCGCACGCTGACTCGCACTTCGCCGAGGCACAGGCGATAGGCGTTCTCCAGCAGATTGCCGAGCATTTCCAGCAAGGCGCCCTGCTCGATCGGCACGTAGCAATGCTCCGGCAGATCAAAGGTCACGCGCACATGTTTGTCGCGGTAGACCTTGTCCAGCGTGTCGCAGAGGCTTTTGAGCACCGGTTGCAGGCGCACCTGATGGCGCACCAGGCCGCTTTTGCGCAGGCTGGCCCGTTGCAGTTGGTAGCTGATCTGCTGGCTCATGCGTTCGATCTGACTTTGCAGCACCCACGCCTGATCGCGGTCTTCAGGGCGCTGGGCCATGTCTTCGCTGACGCCTTGCAGCACCGCCAATGGGGTTTTCAGGCTGTGGGCGAGGTCGTCGAGGGAGTCGCGGTAGCGGCTGCGTTGCTGGCGCTCGCTGAGCAGCAAGCGGTTGAGCGAGCCGGTCAGGCGCAGCAGTTCACGCGGGTGTTTTTCCGTCAGGCTTTCGCGAGTACCGCCTTCGATTTCGTCGAGTTCCTGGCTCAAGCGGCGCAAGGCCTTGAGGCCCCAGGTCAGGCCGATCCATAGCAGCGCCAGCAAGACCAGCAACGCCGCGCCGAAGCCCAGATAGAGATTTTCGCGCAGGCCTTCGAGGGTGGTTTCGTATTCACGCACCGGTTGCAGAGCGACGATGCTGAACGCTGCGCTTTTGCCGCCGAGCAGTTTGACTTCGACGTCGTAGACGAAGAACTCCTGACCGCTGGCTTCACGAATCCGCGCGAACTCATTGCCGAGGCCGTCGTAGCGCGGTTTGTAGTTGATCTGTTCTTCCTGGGTGGCTTTCGAGCGCCACACCAGTTTGCCGTCGCGGTCGTAGATATAGCCGAGCAAGCGGAAATCGGTGAGGTTAAAGCGCTCGTCCGGCAATTGCGACGGCATCACCAGCCGACCGTTTTCCACCCGCGCGGCGGAGATCAATGTGGTGACGTCGGAGGCCAGACGTTGCTCGATCGAGTCCTGCAAGGCAAGGCTGAAGGCGCCCTGCATCGCCGGCAACAAAGCGAGCATGAACAATACCGCCAACGTGGTGGCGGCGAGCATCAAGCGAACGCGAAGGGAACGGATCAAGTGCAGCGCTCATTGAACAGGTAACCGAGGCCGCGCACGGTGTCGATCGGTTTGAATCCGGCCGGGCCTTCGAGTTTGCGGCGCAGACGGCCGACCAGCACTTCGATGACATTCGGATCGCGCTCGTCGTCATCCGGATACAGCTGCTCCATCAAGCGATCCTTGGGCACTACCTGCTGATGGTGGCGCATGAGGTATTCGAGGATGCGGTATTCGTAGGCGGTCAGCGCCAGCGGTTGTTCATCGAGGCTGGCCTGTTTGCGATTGAGGTCGAGCAGCAAAGGCCCGGCAACGATGGTCGACTGGGTAAAGCCGCTGGAGCGCCGCAGCAATGCGTTCAGGCGTGCGTCGAGCTCTTCGAACTGGAACGGCTTGACCACGTAATCGTCGGCACCGGCGGCGAGCCCTTCGACCTTGTCCTGCCAGTTGCCGCGCGCGGTGAGGATCAGGATCGGGAAGGTCTTGCCGCCCGAGCGCAACTGGCGGATCAGGTCGAGGCCGCCCATGCCCGGCAGGCCGAGATCGATCACCGCCAGATCGAAGTTGTACTGGCCGGTCTGGTACAGCGCCTCCTCGGCATTGGCCACGGACTCGACCACGTGGCCGCTCTCCGTCAGGCGGGTTTGCAGGTGATGACGCAACAGCGCCTCATCTTCGACAACCAACAGTTTCATAAAACTCTCCGGGCTAAATCACCCACTCCAGTGACACACCTGTGGGAGCGAGCCTGCTCGCGAATGCGGTCATTCAGTCAACGATTATGTTGAATGAAACATCGCTTTCGCGAGCAGGCTCGCTCCCACATTCAATCGACGACAACCGCTTAGAAATAGTAGTTGGCCGACAGGTAGGTCTGCGCGCTGCTGGTCAAGTCCAGCGAGCCCTGTTTGCTGCCGCCGCTCTCTTTCATTTCGGTGCTGGCGTTGCTGCGCAGGTAACGGTAACCGAGTTCCACCGAGGTGTTCTGCGAAACTTGCTGCAACACACCGACCTGGCCACCGATGGCGTAACCGATGTCGCTGTCACGGCTGAAGCCTGGCGAATCCTGCGTCAGCTTGGTCAGACCGGCCGTGGCGCCACCGAACAATTTGGTGCTGCCGCCCACCGGGTAGAACAGGTCATAGCTGCCGAGCAGATTTTCCTGGCGCAGTTTAACGCCATTGTGCGAGCCGGAAACGTTGTCGTAGGTGGCGTAGTAGCGGCCCTGGCTGTTTTGCTGACCGAGGCGCATGCCGTAGGTGTTGTTGCCGTCGATGGCCCCTGTGGCGTTGGGGTGGCCAAGGTTGTTGTTGAGCGCATGGGACTTGTCGATCTTGTCGCTGGTCTGGCCGAACGTCAGGCCGGCGAAGTTGCTGGTGTCGTCGGCATTCGCCGCGATGCTGGAGCCTAACAGGGTAAAAGCCAGCAGCAGTTTGTTGATACGAGTCATGGGTATTTCCTCTTTCACAGTGCTGTTTGGGTATGGCGCAAGGTTACTGAGCCGCCCCTGTACGGCCCCTGAACCGTCTCTGAACCTGACCTGAACCGGATCGACTAGGCTGTTCTGACCACTTTCAATAAGGAGACCCGACCATGCGCCTGTTCCTCGCCCTCACTTTGCTGGCGGTCAGCAGCCTCACCCAGGCTGCGATAAAGACTGCAGAAATCCCTTATCAAAGCGCCGACGGCAGCCAACTGATCGGCTACTACGCCTATGACGACGCGATCAAAGGCCCACGCCCCGGCGTTGTCGTGGTCCACGAATGGTGGGGCCTGAACGATTACGCCAAGCGTCGCGCGCGGGATCTCGCCGGGCTCGGCTACAGCGCGCTGGCCATCGATATGTACGGTGAAGGCAAGAACACCGAGCATCCGAAAGACGCCATGGCCTTCATGCAGGCAGCGACCAAGGATGCCGACGCCGCCAGTAAACGCTTCGCCGCCGGGCTCGATCTGTTGAAGAAACAGGCGCGGACCGACCCGAACAAAATCGCCGCCATCGGCTATTGCTTCGGTGGCGCCGTGGTGCTGAATGCGGCGCGTCAGGGTGTGCCGCTGGCCGGCGTGGTGAGTTTCCATGGCGCGCTGGCAACCAAGACGCCGGCGACTCCGGGCAGCGTCAAGGCGAAGATTCTGGTCGAGCATGGTGCGCTGGACAGCATGGTCACTCAGGACAACGTCACCGCGTTCAAGTCGGAGATGGACAAGGCCGGGGCGGACTACCAATTCGTCAGTCTGGATGGCGCCAAACACGGTTTCAGCAACCCGGATGCCGATCGCCTGAGCCATGGCGAGCATGGCGGGCCGGACATTGGTTACAACAAGGCGGCGGACGAGAAGTCATGGGCGGATATGCAGGCGTTCTTCAAGAAGATTTTCGGTTGAGTCAGTAACGACCGAGGCGCGGTTTTCGCGAGCAGGCTCGCTCCCACACCGGATATCTGTCGCACAGATGATCCCCCGTGGGAGCGAGCCTGCTCGCGAAGGCTTCACCGCCGATCTCGACCTCGCCCCGACTAACCGGCAAAATGCCCGCCATGCATACCACCCCCGCCCTGCCCGCCTGCTGCACTGCACTCGACAGCCATTGGCCGTTGCCGACGGTATTGGCCGATACCGTGTTGCTCAGCACTCACTTCGACCCGGCACAGTTGCTCGGCGATGACTTCCAACGCAGCGCTGTGCTCGCGCCGCCGAGTATTCAGCGCTCGGTGGCCAAGCGTCAGGCCGAGTTTCTCGCCGGGCGCATCTGCGCTCGTGCCGCCCTGCAACAACTCGAAGGCCTGAATATCGTCCCGCCGATCGGCGAAGACCGCGCCCCGGTGTGGCCGGCGCACATTTGCGGTTCGATCACCCACAGCACCGGACGCGCCGCAGCGATTGTCGCCAACAAGCAGCACTGGCGCGGCCTGGGCATGGATCTGGAAAACCTGTTGAGTTACGAGCGCGCCGAACGTTTGGCCGGGGAAATTCTTACACCGGCGGAAATGCAGCGCATGGCGGCAGGGTCGCAGGATCAACTGACGCTGCTGGTGACTCTGACGTTTTCGGTGAAAGAGAGTTTGTTCAAGGCGCTGTACCCGATCGTGCAGCAGCGCTTTTATTTCGAACATGCCGAAGTGCTGGAATGGACTGAGGCAGGCCAGGTCAGGCTGCGGTTGCTGACTGATTTGTCCAGCGAATGGCGCAATGGATCGGAGTTGGAGGCGCAGTTTGGAGTGCAGGATGGGCAGTTGTTGAGTCTGGTCAGTATTCCTGCCTAGGGATTTGTACTGCCTGAGACGGCCCCTTCGCGAGCAGGCTCGCTCCCACAGGGGATTGCATTTCAAATGTGGGAGCGAGCCTGCTCGCGAAGGCGGTATCCCGAATCTCAACGGCGCTCCTGATTCCTCGGCCAACTCAGACTGAAACACGCCCCACCCAGGCTCTTGCTCTTGCCAATGATCGCGCGGCCGTCGTGCCAGTGGATGATCCGTCGCACAATCGACAACCCCAGACCATGCCCGCCCGACGCCCGCGTGCGGCTGTCGTCGAGGCGCAGAAACGGCGTGAAGATCCGCTCCCATGCAACCTCCGGCACGCCCGGCCCGTCATCCTCGACGTCGATGCGGCAGCGCAACTGGCCAACCTGATAACTCACCGTCACCTGCGAATGCGCATGACGCATCGCGTTGCCTACCAGATTCTGCAGCGCCCGATGCAGATAACGTGGCTCGGCCTCGACCCAGGCGCCGTCATTGTCGGCAGAGGACAGGCACAAACCGCGCTGCACCGTGACCTCGGCGCGCAGTGGCGCCAATTCTTCGATCACCTGATTGACCAGTGCATCCAGGTCGATGCGCTGGAAGGTCAGCGCCGGCGAGCCCTGCTCCAGCCGCGCGTAAGTGAGCATTTCGTCGACCAGCTTATCGAGGTCTTCGATGTCGTGATCCATGCCTTCGCGGTATTTCTCCAGCGCCTGCGGGGTGGTCGCCGTACCGATCATCTCCAGACCGAAACGCAACCGCGCCACCGGCGTGCGCAACTCATGGGAGACCGCCCGCACCAGTTCTCGCTGGATCGCCAGCAGTTGCTGCAAGTGCTCGGCCATGCCATTGAACGCCGACGCCAGCCGCCCGACCGAGTCGGCTCCGCGCGCCGGCACACGCGTTTCCAGACTGCCCTTGGCGATGCGCGTGGCCGCCGCTTCGAGGCCGCGCAAACGCCGTTCGAGCTGACGCACCAGCAGATAAACGATAAGACCGATCAGCGTCAGACCCAGAGCGGCAATCAGCACCAGCCATTCCGGCGGGTACGGATTCATCTGATACAACGGGCCGATTTCCAATACCCACGGCGTACCGACCATGCCGGCGAACACGCGAATCGAATCGCCGCCCTTGCCCAGTGCCATCACCGTATCGCCCTCGGCCACGCGGCGGCTCTGGTCTTCGTCCATGTCGGCGTCATTTACCGTGACCAGACGCAGATCGAAGCCGAAGCCTTTTTCCTGCTTTATCTGCGCCAGACGCTTGGGCTGTTCGCCGACCGGTACCCGCACCAGCTCATCGGCCAGCAGGTAAATGGTCGCCCGGGCCAGTTGCTCGCTGATCTGCTGCACCTCGCCCACCAGCATCATTTGCTCTTTTTCGCTGATCAGCCGATAGACCTTGGCCGCATGTGGCCCGGTCTGCTCGACCAGCGCCTGACCGCGCAGCACACGGGTGCGCTGGGCCAGATCGAGGTCGGTTTCAGAGAATTTCTTCAGCGTCAGCGGAATACCGAGCAGCCGCTCCCACACCAGCAACGCGCGATGGCGTTCGGTCTGGTTCATCGGTTGCAGATTATCGGCCATCAGCGAGAAAGTGCCGTGGGCCAGGCGCTCGCGGTATTGCTCGCTGCGCACCTGATTGAGCAGGTTCAGCGCCAGCACGCCGAGTACCGCCACCAGAATCAGCGCGGCGCACATGCCGCCGTAGATGCGCAGGAAGATCGAATTCACAGCGCCAGGTCTGCGCAGGCTTCCGGTACGAACAGATAGCCTTTGCTGCGGATGGTCTTGATCAGCCGCGGATGATCGGGGTCATCGCCGATTTTCGGACGGATGCGCGAGATGCGCACGTCGATCGAGCGATCCTGGCCGTCGTAGCCGATGCCGCGCAATGCAGTGAAGATTTCTTCGCGGGAAAGAATCCGCCCGGCGTTGGACACCAGCAGCCAGAGCAGGTCGAACTCGGCGCTGGTCAGCTCGATACCGTTGTCGCTTAGCCAGGCTTCGCGTAACGCGTTGTCGACCACCAGTGGACCGAATTGCAAACGCCGGGATTTTTCCGCCGCCGGTTCCGGTGTGTCACTGCGTCGCAGCAACGCCTGGATGCGCGCCAGCAGCAAGCGCGGACGCACCGGTTTGCACACATAGTCGTCGGCACCAAGATCGAGGCCGTGAATCTGATCAGCATCGTCGGTGCGCGCGGTGAGCATCAGGATCGGCCCGTCGTACTGGCTGCGCACCTTGCGACAAATGCTCAGGCCATCCTCGCCGGGCAGCATCAGGTCGAGGATCACCAGATCCGGTTGCTCCCTGATGATCCGCGCCGCCGCCAGCGCACCATTGCCTTCGATCTCGACGCGCAGGCCATTGGCTTGCAGGTAATCGCGGGTGAGCTCGGCCAGTCGCTGGTCATCCTCGACGATCAATACCTGCCAGGTTTGTTGCTCCACCGGTGACCTCTGCTTGCTGTTTTTATTGATATATGAAGGTTTCGCTGAATGAACGCGGTTCCTGTAGGAGCTGACGAGTGAAACGAGGCTGCGATCTTTTGATCTTGCTCTTGAAAAATCACAATCAAAAGATCGCAGCCTTCGGCAGCTCCTACATGAGTCCTCCCGATCAGCTGTCATATTTCGGGAGGATAAAAATCCCAGTGCAACCAGCGATTGTATAAACGCCGGCCACCCGGAAAACAAGTCGGTAAATGCGTTCGGACGAGGCGGAATTGTGTGGTAGGGTTCGCGCCCTTAAAAAACCGCTGAAGCGTTTTTCCAGGCAAAAAAACAGTGACAAACGGTCTGGCTCAGCAGGTTAGCGGCCTACACGCGTTTTCCCTGTTTCTTACACAAATTACGCACAGGCTTATCCACAGGTAGTACGTTGCAATCCTCCCCTGAAACGCATTATCTTGTAGCACCGCGAAAACGCAGACCCTACATATAGGGTTTTCGTCTAAATCGCCCAACCACATTTCAGGCCTGAAACTCAAGTGCTTTATGGCCAGTTTCCGGTAGAACGAACGAGTTTTTTCAAGCCCAAACCGCACTGGCGGATGGCACCGTTTTATTTGGTCCGAAACGGACAAAACGGTATGGGTGTTGCAGTCATGACTGCCACCCGCGAAGGAATCCGGTGGCGAGCTTCGGCTCGTAACCAAAACTTCGGCAAGGATGCGGCGTTGCAGCCTTTTTCCTACTGTTCCGAAGTTTGTAATGCCGACGCCCGTCGGTTGCAGTGCTTCGGTACAGAACGGTGAGCACCATGACGGTGCCAAACAAACATAGAGAATGTGGAGACCACCCCCCATGCAAACCGACACAACTCGCGAGAACCCGCAGGGCACCTTGCCGCAGGCCGCCGATTCGACTTCGGATCTGGCAGCCACCGCGCCTGGCCAGCTGCGCGTGATCAAGCGTAATGGCACTGTCGTTCCTTACACTGATGACAAGATCACCGTCGCTATCACCAAAGCGTTTCTCGCAGTTGAGGGCGGCACCGCTGCCGCTTCGTCGCGAATCCATGACACCGTTGCGCGCCTGACCGAGCAGGTCACCGCGACCTTCAAGCGTCGCATGCCATCGGGCGGCACCATCCACATCGAAGAAATCCAGGACCAGGTCGAACTGGCCCTGATGCGTGCCGGCGAGCAGAAAGTTGCCCGTGACTACGTGATCTACCGCGACGGCCGTTCGAAAGAACGCGCTGCCCACGCGCCGGCCGAAGCTGCCGTCAATGCGCACCCGTCGATCCGCATCACGCGTGCCGACGGTAGCCTGGCGCCGCTGGACATGGGCCGTCTGAACACCATCGTCACCGAGGCCTGCGAAGGCCTGGAAGAAGTCGACGGCGACCTGATCCAGCGCGAAACACTGAAGAACCTGTATGACGGCGTGGCCCTGACCGACGTCAACACCGCCCTGGTGATGACCGCCCGTACCCTGGTCGAGCGCGAGCCGAACTACTCGTTCGTCACCGCCCGCCTGCTGATGGACACCCTGCGTGCCGAAGGCCTGAACTTCCTCGAAGTCGCCGAAAGCGCCACCCATCACGAAATGGCCGACCTGTACGCCAAGGCCCTGCCGGCGTACATCGCCAAAGGTATCGAGTTCGAACTGCTGAACCCTGTGCTGGCCACCTTCGACCTGGAAAAACTGGGCAAGGCGATCAACCACGAGCGCGATCAGCAATTCACCTACCTCGGCCTGCAGACCCTGTACGACCGCTACTTCATCCACAAGGATGGCGTGCGTTTCGAACTGCCGCAGATCTTCTTCATGCGCGTGGCCATGGGTCTTGCGATCGAAGAAAAGCAGAAAGAAGACCGTGCGATCGAGTTCTACAACCTGCTGTCCTCGTTCGACTACATGGCTTCGACCCCGACCCTGTTCAACGCCGGTACTCTGCGTCCACAGCTGTCGAGCTGCTACCTGACTACCGTGCCGGATGACCTTTCGGGCATCTATCACGCGATCCACGACAACGCCATGCTGTCGAAATTTGCCGGTGGTCTGGGCAACGACTGGACGCCTGTTCGTGCGCTGGGTTCGTACATCAAGGGCACCAACGGCAAGTCGCAAGGCGTGGTGCCGTTCCTCAAAGTGGTGAACGACACCGCTGTGGCCGTGAACCAGGGTGGCAAGCGCAAAGGCGCGGTGTGTGCCTACCTGGAAACCTGGCACATGGACATCGAAGAGTTCATCGAGCTGCGCAAGAACACCGGTGACGATCGTCGTCGTACCCACGACATGAACACCGCCAACTGGATCCCTGACCTGTTCATGAAGCGCGTCTTCGATGACGGCAAGTGGACCCTGTTCTCGCCATCCGAAGTTCCGGACCTGCACGACCTGACTGGTAAAGCCTTCGAAGAGCGCTACGAGTACTACGAAGCGCTGACCGAGTACCCGGGCAAGGTCAAGCTGTTCAAGACCATCCAGGCCAAAGACCTGTGGCGCAAGATGCTCTCCATGCTCTTCGAAACCGGCCACCCATGGCTGACTTTCAAAGACCCGTGCAACCTGCGCAGCCCGCAGCAGCACGTCGGCGTGGTCCACAGCTCGAACCTGTGCACCGAGATCACCTTGAACACCAACAAGGACGAAATCGCCGTTTGCAACCTGGGCTCGATCAACCTGCCGAACCACATCGTCGACGGCAAGCTCGATACCGCCAAGCTGCAACGCACCGTGAACACTGCCGTGCGCATGCTCGATAACGTGATCGACATCAACTACTACTCGGTGCCGCAAGCGAAGAACTCCAACTTCCGCCACCGTCCGGTCGGTCTCGGCATCATGGGCTTCCAGGACGCTCTGTACCTGCAGCACATCGCCTACGGCTCCGACGCTGCCGTCGAGTTCGCCGACAAGTCGATGGAAGCGGTCAGCTACTACGCGATCCAAGCTTCCTGCGACCTGGCCGACGAGCGCGGCGCCTACGAGACGTTCAACGGTTCGCTGTGGTCCAAGGGCATCCTGCCGCTGGATTCGCAACAGATCCTGATCGAACAGCGTGGCGAGAAGTACATCGACGTCGACCTGAAGGAAACCCTCGACTGGGCACCGGTTCGCGCCCGTGTACAGAAAGGCATCCGTAACTCGAACATCATGGCCATCGCACCGACCGCGACCATCGCCAACATCACTGGCGTCTCGCAGTCGATCGAACCGACCTACCAGAACCTGTACGTGAAATCGAACCTGTCGGGCGAATTCACCGTGATCAACCCGTACCTGGTTCGCGACCTGAAGGCTCGCGGTCTGTGGGACTCGGTGATGATCAACGACCTGAAGTACTACGACGGTTCGGTGCAGCAGATCGAGCGCATCCCGCAAGAACTCAAAGAGCTCTACGCGACCGCGTTCGAAGTGGACACCAAGTGGATCGTTGACGCCGCCAGCCGTCGTCAGAAGTGGATCGACCAGGCCCAGTCGCTGAACCTGTACATCGCCGGCGCATCGGGCAAGAAGCTCGACGTGACCTACCGCATGGCCTGGTACCGTGGTCTGAAAACCACCTACTACCTCCGTGCCCTGGCCGCGACCAGCACCGAGAAGTCGACCATCAACACCGGTAAGCTGAACGCTGTTTCCAGCGGCGGCAACCACGGCGACGATTCGGTTCTGGCCGCTCCGGCAGGCCCGGCGCCAGTGCCAAAGGCCTGCGCAATTGACGAGCCGGATTGCGAAGCTTGCCAGTAAGCTGAGCTGAGACCAGGCGTTGCAAGACGCCTGATATCTCAAAGCAAAAGAAAACCCCCGACAGACTTCCGGTTTGTCGGGGGTTTGTTTTTTGGGGGTTGGTTTGGGCTTGGGTGAATATCCGTTGCTGCGGAAACGGCTTCTTATGGTTTCGCTCTTACAGCGAGTCACCTTTTCAGAGACCTGGTCGTACGGTCGCTGCGCTCCCCCCCCGGATCGATCCCGTAACGAAGCCTGCCGAAGGGGCAAAAGATCAAAAGCCGGATCAAAAGCCAAAGCCAAAGCAAAAGCAAAAGCCAGATCAAAAGATCGCAGCCTTCGGCAGCTCCTACAGTTGGATTGGGTACCACTTCAAGAACAGGTCGGCTGACAGGCCGCCTTCGCGAGCAAGCTCGCTCCCACAAAAAGGCAAAGCAGCGCAGCTGCCCGCGGCGAAGCCGCACCACTCAACAATGAGCGCAAGCTCGAGTGCTCTTGATCTTGATCCACCGGCGACGTCGGAAGGCTGAGTGGAGGGATTGATCCGGGCGTGGGAGCGCAGCGACCGTCTGGCGCAGCCAGACACAGCGGAAGGAGGTGCAGCGAAGCAAACCGTAGCCGCTGCGCCCGGATCAGTCCCGGAGCGAAGGTACCCCGAGCCCCAGCGAGCGGGCCGAACGTAGGAGCTAGCGTTTTTTGCTTACTTTTTTTGGCGCTTGTAAAAAAGTAAGTCGCCGTAAGGGCGAAACCGTAATCAGCAACACCCGCAGAAACGGATATACACCCAAAACCCCAACAGCCTGGTCGGCCCAAAGGCCGCCACGACCCAAAAAAAAGCCCCTCAAAACCGAGGGGCCCAAAAAACCAGTCAGAAACCCGAATCAGGTCATCTGAATAATGGTCTGCATAATCGTGCTCTGCGTCGAAATGGTCTTCGCGTTCGCTTGATAGTTGCTCTGACCCTTGATCAGATCAACCAGCTCATTGGTCAGGTTAACGTTCGACTCTTCCAGCGAGTTCGACACCACCTCACCCAACGTACCGGTCTTCGGCGCGTCGTAGCCCGGAATGCCCGAAGCGAAAGTCTCTTTCCAGCTAGTGCCACCGACAGCCTGCAAGCCCTGTTCGTTGGTGAAGCTGGCCAGCGCAACCTGACCGATCGCCTTGCTCTGGTTGTTGCTGAAGTTGGCGAACAGCGTACCGGTGCCGTCGATGGTCAGGTTAGTGATCTGGCCAGTGGCGTAACCATCCTGAGTCGGGATCGTACGCGAGGTATCAGCGTTGTACTGCGTGGTGTTGGCCATCGAGATGGTCACGCCATTCGGGTTCGCTGCCGCGCCGTTAGGCGTAAACACGCCATTGGTCACAGTGCCCGGCACCCAGCCGGTCATCTTCAGATCGCTGCTGATGATCGGGTTGGCCGGATCCGCCGGGTTAGGCGTGCTCACCTGAACCAGCTTGCCGGAGCTGTCGAACGACAATGTCGAAGCGACCGGCGCAGTGGTCACAGGGTTGCTGCCGGTAGCGTCCGGGTTACGGCCATCGACCAGGGTGTAAACCTTCCAGGTGTTCCCGCCAGTCTTGACCATGTACTGGTCCATGACGTGGGCGTTGCCCTGGGTGTCATAGATCGGTGTGCTGAACGACTTGGTGTACGTTTCCGGCTTCGACGGGTCGAACGTCACGGCGCTGGCGCCGGTATCGACGATCACTGGCGAAGACGAATTGAGGTTGATGCTCGAGGTCACCGCAGAAGACGACTTCGGCGCCAGGTTCGAGGTGTCGATCTTCAGATCGGTCAACACGCCGTTGATGATCTTGCCGTTGGCATCCACACCGTAACCCTGCAGACGCGAGGTGTAGTCGGTGTTGGTGATGTAACCGGCGTTGTCGACCTTGAACGTACCGGCACGGGTGTACGAGATCGAGCCGTTGTTGCTCATGGTGAAGAAGCCGGAACCGTTGATGCCCATGTCCAGCACGTTGCCAGTGTTGTTGATGTCACCCTGGGTGAACTGCTGGGAAACGTTGGCCAGGCGTACGCCGTTACCGATGACTTTGCTGCCGCTGCCCAGACGAGTTGACGAATAGACGTCTTCGAATTCTGCGCGCGAGGATTTGAAACCGGCGGTGGCGACGTTGGCGATGTTGTTGCCGGTTACGTCGAGTTGTTTGTTGGCGGCATAGAGACCGCTAAGGCCGATGTTAAAAGACATGTTCCACTCCTTCGTGCCGGGTTAGTCGGCTCTATATACCAATGGTTTGTACTTTGGACAGGGCAACGGTGCCCTTGCCGGCCAGGTTGAGCATCAGCTCGCCACCGGTCTGGCTGATCGTCACGCTGTTGACGGTCGCTGGCAGGTAAGTCGCCAGGTCGGTCGCGGTGCCGTTGATCGGTGCGTTGGCCTTGAACGTGTAAGTGCCGACCGGAACCACGGTGCCGGCGGTGTCCTTGCCGTCCCAAGTGAAACTGGCATCGCCGGCAGCGCGGCTGCCCAGGTCGATGGTGCGCACGGTCTTGCCGTCCTTGTCGGTAATGGTCACGGTGCCGCCGGCAATCGACGAAGGCACGGTGACCGAACCGGTCAGGCCTTTGCTCGGGTCATCGAGCTGGGCGGTGTTGGTCTGCACGATCACGTTGCGACCGACCAGCGACGACGCTTGCAGCGCCTGCGACGAGTTGTAGTTGCCGGCCAGGCCACTGACAGTGGAGTTCAGCGTGGTGATGCCTTCAAGGCTGCTGAACTGCGCCAACTGCGCGACGAAGGCGCTGTTGTCCTGCGGGTCGAGCGGGTTCTGGTTTTTCAGCTGGGTGACCAGCAACTGCAGGAATGCATCCTTGCCCAGCGCTTGACCGCCGGTGGCACTGTTGGTCGCCGAAGCAATGCCACCCGACGTAGTGCTACTCGTCTTCGACGAGTTGGCCAGGATGTCATTCATGCTCAGGCTGCTGGTGGTATCCGTAACGCTCATGGCACTCGCCCCTTATTACTGACCGAGGGTCAGTACCTTCTGCATCATGGTTTTGGCGGTGTTCATCATTTCGGCGTTGGTCTGGAACGACCGGCTCGCGGAAATCATGTCAGCCATTTCTTCCACCACGTTGACGTTCGGGTAGTAAACGTAGCCCTTGGCGTCGGCAGCCGGATGGTTCGGCTCGTAGCGCGCTTCGAGGTTGCTCTGGTCTTCGACAACGCCGAGTACCTGCACGCCCTGCCCGGCCGCGTCCTGGTTCTGGAACAGCGAGTTGCTGCCGCCGGCCTGGCCGCCCTGGAACATGGTGGCGAACACCGGGTGACGGGCGCGGTAGGTCTGGTCGATGCTCGACGAGACGGTTTCGGCGTTGGCGATGTTCGAGGCCACGGTGTTCAGACGCGTGGTCTGCGCGCTCATGCCGCTGCCGGCAATGTTGAAAACGCTGGACAGGGACATGGATTATTCTCCGCGCAGGGCTGACACCAGCCCTTTGAATTTGCTGTTGAGCAAGGTGAAGCTGGCCTGGAAGCCGACGGCGTTTTCCGCGTAGTTCGACTGTTCCAGTTGAGCGTCGACGGTGTTCTGGTCGATAGAAGGCTGCATCGGCGTGCGATACATCAGCGACTCGTCGCCGTTGCCCAGCCCTTCAGCCTCGATGTGCCGGCTGTTGGTCATGTTCAGGGCAAAGTGGCCGCCGGTCTTGGTCTTCTCGGTCTGTGCTTCGAGCACTTTGGAGAAATCCAGATCCCGCGCCTTGTAGTTCGGGGTGTCGGCGTTGGCGATGTTGTTGGCCAGCACTTCGGCACGCTGGGCGCGGAAGCCCAATGCCTTTTCGTGAATGCCCAGCGCTTTGTCGAAGCTGATGCTCATGTCGGGAACCTTCAGGTGACCGGTTTTTCGTATCTGAGCTTTAGCAAGCGCCGTGCCAAATGGAAGAACCCCCGTATTCCGGGGCTTTGCGCCGAACAGGCAAAGCGGCAATGCCAGAAAAGCGGCAACCGGTTACCGCCGGATGCCGCTTTTCTGCCGCTTGCCGTCGTTGCCAGGTCAGCGCAGATCCGTGTGGGAGCGAGCCTGCTCGCGAAGGGGGCGTGTCAGGCGCCAACTGTCTTACGGACAGACCGCTTTGGCGAACAGGCTGCTCCCACAGGGGGTTTGTGGTGTTCGTGGAAAATAATTCGGGCATAAAAAAACGGGAGGCCTTTGCGGGCTTCCCGTTTTTTGTATCAGCGCAAACCGCTTATTTCGCCTTGTAGATAATCCCCGGGCTGCACTGAACCATCTGGTAATGATCCGGCAAACCGTTCAGCGCTTCCGAAGCGCCAAGGAACAGGTACCCGCCCGGCTTCAACGTGCTGTGAATGCGCAACAGGATGTCCTTCTTCACTTCGGCAGAGAAGTAGATCAACACGTTGCGGCAGAACACGATGTCGAACTTGCCCAGCGCTGCGTAGCTGTCGAGCAGGTTAAAGGAGCGGAATTCCACCCGGCTCTTGATCGGCGCCTTGACCACCCAGCGCCCCGGCCCCTTCGGGTCGAAGTAGCGCTGCAGGCGATCCGGCGACAAACCTCGACCGATCGCCAGGCTGTCGTACTCGCCGGTCTTGCAGTTATTGAGCATCAGCCCCGACAGATCAGTGGCAACGATCTGCACGCCCATCTTCAACTGGCCAAGGTTGCTGCGCTCGAACTCGTCGATCGACATCGACAGCGAGTACGGTTCCTGCCCCGACGAGCAGGCCGCCGACCAGATCCGCAGACGCTGGTTGGGGCTGGCCTTGATCGCTTCCGGCAGTACCTTGTTCTTCAAGACTTCAAACGGATAGGTGTCGCGAAACCACAGGGTTTCGTTGGTCGTCATGGCATCGACCACCTGCTCGCGCAAACCGCTGCGCGGCTGGGTCTGGATGCGCTGTACCAGCTCACCCAGGGACTTGATGCCTTGCTGCTCCATCAGTTTGTTGAGACGGCTCGAGACCAGATACTGCTTGTTTTCACCGAGCAGAATGCCACAGGCTTTTTCCAGGAAGACCCGGAACTGTTCGAAATCCAAATTACCCGTAGACAATGATGCCGCCTCTTAAATCGTGTTGAACGCCAGGGACAGAAGGTCCCTAGCTGATATCTGCAGCTTTGATCCGGTCGACTACCCGGGATGCGAGGTCATCAGGACGGAATTTGGCCAGAAAGTCATCAGCACCGACTTTCTTCACCATCGCCTGATTGAATACCCCCGACAACGAAGTATGCAGGATGATATGGAGCTTTTGCATGCGCGCGTCGCCGCGGATTTCCGCCGTCAGGGTGTACCCGTCCATCTCCGGCATCTCGATGTCGGAAATCATCATCAGGAACTCTTCTTCCGGCTTCTTGCCCTCGTCGACCAGCTTGCGCAGGTAATCCAGCGCCTGCTTGCCGTCGTTCAGCGCCACCACTTCGACACCGATGGTCTGCAGACAACGCGTGACCTGCTTGCGCGCCACCGACGAGTCATCGACCGTCAGTACCCGCAGCGACAGCGCCTTGGTCTGCGTCTCGACATCGACCACGCCCACCGAAATCGCTTCCGGGGTCGGCGCCACTTCAGCCAGCACCTTCTCGACGTCGATGATTTCGACCAACTGGTTGTCGACCCGCGTCACAGCGGTCAGGTAATGATCGCGACCGGTGCCCTTGGGTGGCGGATGGATCTCTTCCCAGTTCATGTTGACGATGCGCTCCACCGAGCGGACCAGGAAACCCTGGGTCTTGGTGTTGTACTCCGTGATGATCACGAACGGGCTGTTCTTGTCTTTCAACGCACCGGAGCCCGTTGCCATTGCCAGATCCAGGATCGGAATGGTCGCTCCCCGTATATTCGCTACCCCGCACACGACAGGACTGGATTTGGGCATCAAGGTCAGGGACGGGCACTGCAACACTTCCCGCACCTTGAACACGTTGATCCCGTAGAGCTGCGGCCCGTCGAGACGGAACAACAGCAGCTCGAGGCGATTCTGCCCTACCAGTTGCGTGCGCTGGTTCACCGAATCCATTACACCAGCCATGCCCAGACTCCTACATCAACGCCAAGTGTTGTTGCGACGCACATTCATTGCTAAACGGCACGGCGCTTGCTTTTTAACTCGTATGAACGCTCAAACGACATTTTCCCGACGCCTGACCTCTACCCTTCGCAAAGGGCTTTGCGCGGTGGCCGCCGTTTGCTGCTCGCTTGCTGGCAGTCCTGCCAATGCAGATGCGGTTACCTTGCCTGATATGCTTATCGGCGTGACTCAGGGCTTTCTTGAATTCACCGTAGAAGACTATTTGGCTTCCAGTCAAACCGAAGGCCGCTACGAAATCGAAGTCAACCAGCTCGACCCGCGCATGCGCATGCCCATGTGCGACAAGGAATTGACAGCGACTCTGGAGAGCCCGGCACGCCCGCTGGGGCGCGTTACGGTGAAGGTTCGCTGCGAAGGCAGTTCGCCCTGGACGGTGTTCGTACCCGCTCAAGTCCGCCTGTTTCGCGAGATCGTAACGACCACTCGTCCGCTGAAACGCGCCGGCATTATCGAGCCGCAGGATGTGACTTTGCGCGAGCGCGATGTCAGCACGATCAATCAGGGTTTCCTGACCTCCGTCGACGAAGCGATCGGGCAGAAACTTACCCGACCAACGGTCGCCGATCAGGTCATCACACTGGTGCATCTGGAACAGGCCGAAGTCGTGCGCAAGGGTGACCAAGTGGTGATCACTGCGCGCAGTGGCACCCTTGCCGTACGCATGCCGGGCGAAGCGCTCTCCAATGGCGGCATGAAAGAACAGATTCGAGTAAAAAACCTTAATTCTCAAAGAGTTATCAAGGCGCAGGTGATTGCGCCGGGACAGGTCGAAGTGGCCATGTAAAAGCCTCGAGGAGAAAACTGGCGCCGATCCCGTCGCTTCCCTAAACTGTGCCGCAGCAGGTCTCGCAACGGCGCATGCAAGCTTATGGTTGATTGGGCCTAAAGTTTTTCAGGGGATAGCCGAAAACATGGCAAGCGTCCAAATTCCCAGAGGTTTTTTATCATGGTTATCGATTTCAACCGATTGAACAGTTCCTCGTCACTAACCGGCAGCACACGTACCAGCAACGCCAAGGAAAGCGCTGAAAACAGCCCCTCCGCGCCGCTGAATACCCAGGCCGAACAGGCCAATGTCGCCAAAAGCGGGGAGTCGGTACACCTCAGCAATGAGGCTCAACAGTTGCAGAAGGTCACTGACAAGCTGCGCGATCAGCCTGCTGTCGACAAAGCCCGTGTGGCCGAGTTGAAAGCCGCGATTGCCGATGGCAGCTATAAAGTCGACAGCAACCGTGTAGCCAGCAAACTGCTCAACTTCGAAGCCCAGCGCTAGGCTTTTGCCGGCGCCAGGCTTTTGGACGCTTAAACCCCAAGGCCAGCCATGCACGACACTAACTTATTGCAACTGATCAACGACGACTTTGCTCCAGCGCAACAATTGCTGGAGTTATTGCAAACCGAATCCCTCGCTTTGCATGGTCGCGACATGCCGTTGCTGGAAGAAATTCTGGCGACCAAGCAAGCGTTGATCATTCTGCTCGAGCAGCATGGCCGCAAGCGCAGCGAAATCCTCGCCAGCCTCAACCTGCCGACCGATCGCACAGGTCTTGAGCAACTGGCCAGCCAGTCGAGCATTGGCGACCAGTTGCTGACCCAGGGCGATGCCCTGACCGCGCTGATCGCCCAATGCCAGGCGGCCAACGTCAAGAACGGCCAGTCGATCCAGATCCAGCAGGCGACCACCGCCAATCAGCTGAAGATCCTCACCGGCGGTGAGCCGCCAGCGCTGTACGACGCCAGCGGGACCTTTGCCAAACCGGTCAAGCCGCGAACGCTCAGCCAGGCATGAGCCATTCGCTGGCCCTGCACTATCCACTTGCGCAACATGCTGGCAAAATACTGGCCAGTCGTCTTATTTTGTCTGGAGATTGAAGAACCGTGTCCAACACCCTAAGCGCGGATGATGCTCCGCAGCCTCCGAAGGTGCTCACCACGCCACTGGAAATCTCCAGCAACCTGCGCCAGCTGCAAGACAGCCACGATCCGCTGATCATCACCTTCCATGAACGCAGCCAGCGCTTTCAGAGTTACCTGATCAAGGTCGACCGCGAAACCGCAACGATCGCACTGGACGAAATGATCCCGCGCGATGGCGAGCGCTTCCTCCAGGCTGGCGAACCGTTCAAGGTCGAAGGCTTTCATGACGGCGTGCGCATCGCCTGGGAATGCAACGGCACGCTGAACATCGAAGAATCCGACGGTGACCGTTTCTACACCGGCGACCTGCCAAGCGAAGTGGTCTATCACCAGCGCCGTAACGCCTTCCGCGCTGCGTTGAAGCTCACCGATCTGGTCAGCGTTGAACTGGGCGGCGAAAAGCTCAAGGTTCCTCTGCACGGCAAGCTGCTGGATATCTCCGCCACTGGCTGCAAATTCCGCTTCGAAGGCGACATCACTGATCGCCTGCAACTGGGCCAGGTCTACGATCGCCTGATCGCCCCGCCGCTGTTCGGCAACCAGCCAACATCGGTCGAACTGCGCTATCTGCATTTCGAAGAAAAACTCAACATCACCTTCGCCGGGCTGCGCTTCCACAACATCAGTGGCCAGGCTGCGCGCAACGTCGAGCGTTTTGTTTACCAGTTGCAACGTGAAGCACGGCGTTTCGACAAAGACGATCTCTGAGTCGCAGCGATCAATAAAAAGGGCAGTCCTGTGCGGGACTGCCCTTTTTCATGCGCGGACGTTTATCTTCGGCTCAGGGCCTGCCGCCACTGATATCCGGCGCAGGCTTGTCGTCATCGCCGCTGTCCGGTTCGGTTTCAACGACCGCTCCCGGCTGAGCTTCGGGCTCCGGTTCGGGATTGCTCGGCGCCGGGTCCTGGACCATCTGCTCCTGCACCACCTGCTCATCGACACGCGGGTCAAGCGCCGCCACCAGCGGCGAGCTCGACATGCTGTCCGGCATTGCCACGTGATGCAGCGGTGCGTCGTCGACCTGGTGCAGGTTGGTGACCGCTTTCGGACGAATCCGCCAGACCAGCACCAGCGCGAAGAAACTGAAGAACGCATACAGGCTCTGACTGCCGAGAAACTTCATCAGTACACCCGCCAGCAGCGGCCCGATGCTCGCGCCGACGCCGTAAGTCACCAGCAACATGGCGGTCAGCGACACTCGGCGATCGCCTTCGACGTGGTCGTTGGAAAACGCCACCGCCAGCGGATACAGGCAGAATTGCACCAGCGAACAGAAGAAGCCGACGACGAACAGCACCTCCAGCGGCACCTGCGGCATGATCGCCAACGGCAACGCCGCAACCGCCAGAAACCCGGCAAAGCAGCGAATCAGCAGCGCACGGTCATAACGGTCGGACAACCAGCCCAACGGCCACTGCACCAGCAAACCGGCAAAAATGCAGCTACCCATGAACAGACCGACCTGCTCGGTCGACAGCCCCTGCTGCGAGGCATACAGCGGCGCCAGACCGTAGAACGAACCGATGATCAGACCGGCGCCGAGCACCGTGCTCAGCGATTGCGGCACGCGTTTGATGAAGAAGCGCGGCTCCATCGGAGCGGGGTGCAGGGGCGCCGGGTGAATCCGTCGGGTCAACGTTACCGGCACCAGACACAGGGCAAAGCACAGCGCGACCAGCATCAGCAGTTCCAGACCGAGGCCGGGGTGCATGACCAGAATCAGCTGGCCCAGCACCAGGCCCAAATACGAGGCGATCATGTAACCGCTGAACACCAGCCCGCGCTGATTGGCATCGGCCTGCTCGTTGAGCCAGCTCTCGATGACCATGTACTGACACATCATGCCGAGACCGACGATGGTCCGCAGCACCAGCCACGCCGGCAGCCAGTCCACCAGACCATGGCCGAGCACCGCCGCGCCGACGATCCCGGCACACGCCGAGTACGCACGGATATGCCCGACCCGGGCAATCAGGCGATGGCCGATCTTGCCGCCCAGCACCAGACCGAAATAGTTGGCCGCCATCAGCGCACCGACCCACAGCCCGTCGACGTTGTCGGCGGCCAGACGCAAAGCCAGATAAGTAGAAAGAAGGCCTGAGCCGATCAACATCATCAGCGAGGCGAAATACAGCGCTCGAAAGGATTTCCAGATTTGGCGCATCGGCGTTCCGAGCGGCTCCTTGCAGTAAATACCGAGCAGTCAGAACGACTGCCCGGCAGCAGCGATACGTCAGGCCTGGGCGGCCAGCACACGGCGCTCCCAGGGAGTGATTTCATCAAAGAAGCTGGTCAACTCCATGGTCTTCGAAGCGATGTAGCCTTCGATGAACTCCGACCCGAACAGTTCCCTCGCCAACTGGCTACGTTTCAGACGCTCAAGCGCGGCGTGCAAGGTACACGGCAAGGCCAGATTATCCGGCACGGTGAATTCACCCTGGATTGCCGCGCTCGGCTCCAGTTCCTGCTCGATGCCATGCAAACCCGCAGCCAGACTGGCGGCGATCGCCAGATACGGATTGGCGTCGGCGCCCGGCAGACGATTTTCGACCCGACGTGCGACCGGCGAGCTGGCGGGAATACGCAAGCCGGCGGCGCGATTGTCATGGGACCAGCAGGCATTGTTCGGCGACGCGTACGGATGACACAGGCGCTGATAGGAATTCACGTTGGGCGCAAACAGTGCGGTGAAATCGGCGAGGCCTGCCTGTTGCCCGCCGATGAAGTGGCGGAACATCGACGTCGGCTCGCCGTTCGAGTCAGTGAAGACATTCCTGCCGCTGCCGATTTCAACGATGCTCTGGTGAATATGCATTGAACTGCCTGGCGTGTGCGCCAGCGGTTTGGCCATGCACACCACGCTCAGGCCATGCTTGAGCGCGACTTCCTTGAGCAGGTGTTTGAACAGGAACGTCTGATCGGCCAGCAGCAGCGGGTCGCCGTGCAGCAGATTGATCTCGAACTGGCTGACGCCCATTTCATGCATGAAGGTGTCGCGCGGCAGGCCGAGGGCGGCCATGCATTTATACACTTCGCTGAAGAACGGCCGCAGACCGTTGTTGGAACTGACGCTGAACGCCGACTGGCCATCCTCGCGGCGGCCGTCGAGGCCAATCGGCGGACGGAACGGCTGAGTCGGATCGGTGTTCGGTGCGAAGACAAAAAATTCCAGTTCGGTCGCCACCACCGGCGCCAGACCGTGCGCGGCATATCGGGCGATGACGGCTTTGAGCTGGCCACGGGTCGAGAGGCTTGAGCTCCCCCCGCTCAGTTCGTCGGCGTCGCAAATCGCCATGGCACGCGGCTCGTCGCTCCAGGGCAAACGGTGAATCTGCGCAGGATCGGCAACCAGCGCCAGATCGCCGTCGTCGCTGCCGTAGAACCGCGCCGGCGGATAGCCGCCCATGATGCATTGCAGCAGCACACCCCGCGCCAACTGCAAACGCCGCCCCTCGAGAAAACCCTCGGCGGTCATCACCTTGCCCCGTGGCACACCGTTCAGATCCGGGGTGACACATTCAATCTCATCAATGCCGGTCAATCGCTGCGCGAGTGAACCCTGGCCATCGGTTGTCATGACGCAATCCTTGTTGTTGTGCGAGCCGCGAACGGCGACCCGGACAAAATAGGCTGCGGCTGTTCGGAATATCAAGCAGCGCCCACAAAAATCCCGATCCTGCAGAACCCGTAGGAGCTGCGTAGGAGCTGACGAGTGCAACGAGGCTGCGATCTTTTGATCTTGCTTTTTAAAATCAAAAGATCGCAGCCTTCGGCAGCTCCTACACCAGACCTCATGGCAGATAGAGACTGAACACTCCACCACCCAACGGCCCGCCATTGCTGATTTCGGTGCGCCCTTCCACGCCGTTGCGCTGGTGCAGCGCGGCGATGCGATTGGCGAAATACAGACCCAGCCCGGTGCTGCCGCTGCTGTGATTGATGCCCTGGACATAATCGGCCTGACGCTCGAGCATCTCTGCCGGATAGCCGTCGCCATCGTCATTGATGCTCAGCACCAATTGCCCGGCTTCATCGCTGACGGTAATCAGCAGCGACTCGCGGGCGTAACGGATCGCATTGTTGATGCAGTTGCCGAGCACCGAAGCGATCAGCTCGCGATCAAAGAAACCCAGCGGGCTCAACGGGTCGACTTCATAAGTGGCGATGATGCCGCGACTGGCGAACACTTCCTGATGCGCGGCCAGTTGCGCCTCGATGAAATCGTCGAGTTCGTGATACGCCGGCTGCAGCGGCAACTGGTTGACGCCGAGTTTGTACAGCCCGAGCAACTGCACGAGCATGCCGTTGAGGTGGGCGAACTCGAAATCGATCACGCCCTGCTCCGAGCCGTCGCGCAGCTCTTTCGGCAAACGTGCGAGCCACTGGCTGTGCGCCTGCATCAGCATGGCCAGGGAGTTCTTCATGTCGTGAACGGTGGAGGCAATCACCGTGGAAAAATCCAGCGCCGGATCAATTGGGTTCATTCGCCAAACGCCTTGCTTTTCAGCTTCTGATAACGCGCAAACCGCGCGTCGGTGTCGGGCATCAGGCCCACCAGTTTCAGGCAGGCCCGACATTCTTCCAGCTCCGCCGACGGCACACTGGTGTCGGTGCCGTGCAGCAGCGACTGGGCCAGGTTCAGCGCAATACTGATGTTTTTCGGTTGCAGCTTGAGCGCCTTGCGAAACACCTCGCGGGCCTCGACCAGATTGCCGGTCTTGTATACGCGCACGCCCTGGCGGTTGAGATCGGCCGCAGCGTTACTCGAACTGAGAATCGTCGGATCGTCGGTGAGCTTGGCAATGTCTTTCATCACGGCCGGGTCATCACCGTAAATCTCCGCGCAGCTCTTGAGCATCGAAGTGCCCGCCTCGGCCTGACCGAGCATCTGCAACTGCTTGGCCACCAGCAATGCCGCCTCGGGGCTCATGAATTGCTCCATGCCATCGAGGCGCATCAGTGCTTGTTCGGTGAGCTTATCGGCGGTTTCAGCGTCGTTAAGCAGCAGGCTGGTGGCTTTCATCAGTCGCGCACGGATTTGCAGGCCGGGATCGCTCGGGTTCTCCTTGGCCACGGCACTGAGCGTAGTGTTGATCTCCAGCCGCGTGCGCGTGTCGAGGCCGCGATCGCTGCCCTTGCTGATCAGCGCGTGCGCCAGGCCGAGATTGCTTTCCGGGTCCTTGAAACGCGACTGCGCGCCCTGCGCCACGGCCTGACGATAAGCACGCGAGGCGGTTTCGAAATCTTCGTTGGCCATCGCCAGTTTGCCGAGCAAAGCCTGACGGCGCACCGCCAGCGGCGACAGACGAATCGCTTCTTCCAGCACCCGCTGCGCGCCTTTGCTGTCGCCTTCGGCCACCAGCACATCGGCCATGCCGTCATACAGCGCCGGCATCATCGGGAACACTTTCAAGGCCTTTTCATAGACCTCTTTGGCCTGCGAGACCTGCCCGCGTTTGAACAGCAACTTGCCCAATCCAGCGAAGGCCCACGGCAACGGACGGTCGGCAATGATGCCGTCGTAGAGTCGCTCCAGCGCTTCGTTCTGATTCATGTCGCGCAGCGCATCGGCGCGGTAACGCAGGCACAACGGCGAATAGCGGATGTCCTGCTTGCACAGGGCGATACAGGCATTGAGTACCTCGACCGGCTTACCGCGATCGAGGGCCTGCAGAATCGGTTTGAGCAACGTCTTGCGTTGCTCCAGACGCTCAAGACGCTGGGCTAGTCCGGAACGGTTGAACGGCTTGGTCAGGTACGCATCCGGCTCATGCTCCAGCGCACTGAGCACCATCGCCTGACTGGTTTCGGCGGTGACCATGACGAAAACGGCTTCGTGGCTGATGAGCTTTTCCGACATCAGGTCCTCAAGCACCTGCTGACCGTTCTTCTTGCCGTCGCCGAGGTGGAAGTCCTGAAGAATGAAATCGTAGGACTTCTGCGAACACATCTTCAGCGCCTGCTCGCCAGTGTCGGCAGTATCGACATCCTTGACGCCGAGCTCACGCAACATCGAACGCACGGAACTGCGGAAATCGGAAAAATCATCGACGATCAGAAAGCTTTTTTGGTGATACGACGACATCGAGGATTTCCAGGCAATTGAAGAAAACGAACCGAGGCGATTTCAGGCGCGCAGATGATAGCTGGAGGCCATGCGCCATCAAGCGATTTCGCTGGAGTCTGAACTCACCGTTCGGGTTATCGGCCAAAAATGCCCGGGCCTGAGGGTGGTGCTCAAGATTCTTCGTTGAGATTGTCGAAGCGTCCGAGGATCGAAATTAACGACGAACGACCACCGATCATCACACCGGAAAATTAATCGGCACGGTTGCCAATCACCGGATGTCAAAAACACAGGCAGCACATTTGTCCTTCAAAAGAGCAGGCAGATCCGCAAATGAGGTTTATTCTGCTCAATTACCTGCGCCCCCGGACGTCCGCGATACGCTTGTACCGCCACAAAAAAAGGCCGAAGTGATGACCTCGAAACCCCCTGCCTCGCCCTCTGCGCCCGAACGCAAGGACCTGACGCCCAGCCATTTGAATTTCCCGGTGGTGGGCATCGGCGCCTCAGCAGGCGGCCTGCAAGCGATCAAGCTGTTTTTCGAGCATATGCCGAAGGACAGTGGCATGGCGTTCGTGATCATTCTGCACCTGTCGCCCGATCACCAGAGCATCGCCGACCAGATCATTCAGGAATCGACGCGCATGCCGGTGCTGCAAGTGACGCAGCCGGTGCCTATCGAAAAGAACTGCGTGTACGTGATTTCTCCGGCGCACTCGCTGACGATGAATGACGGTTACCTGCGCGTCAGCCCCGCTGGCTCACCGCAAGCGCGCCACACTGCCATCGACCTGTTCTTCCGCGATCTGGCCGATGTGCATCGCGAGCGGGCTTTTTGCCTGGTGCTTTCAGGCACCGGTTCCGATGGTGCGGTGGGCTTGTCGCGAATCAAGGAACAGGGTGGCGTGACGCTGGTACAAGTGCCGGAAGACGCCGAGTTCGACGGCATGCCGCGCGCCGCCATCGAGACGCGCATGGTCGATCTGATACTGCCAGTGGTCGAGATGCCGCAGAAACTGATGGAGCTGTGGCGCAACTCTCAGAACATCAAATTACCCAGCGCCAATGATCCCGACTTGAAAGCCTTGAAGCCTGCAAACGAACACGAGGCGTCGATCGCCGAACAACGCCTGCATGAAATCCTGTTGTACCTGCGCAGCAGCACCGGCCATGACTTCAAACATTACAAGCGCGCCACCGTGCTGCGCCGCATCGAGCGGCGCATGCAGGTCACCAGCCAGTCTGACCTCGGCGCCTATTACGACTACCTGCAAAACACCCCGGAAGAATCCAAGGCCCTGCTCGGCGACATGCTGATCGGCGTGACCAACTTCTTCCGTGACCGCGAAGCCTTCGAAGCCCTTGAGCGCGATGTGCTGCCGCAACTGGTGCAATCGGTTGCCGACTCGTCGGAAAAAGAAGAACTGCGCGTCTGGTCTGCCGGCTGCTCGACCGGCGAGGAAGCCTACAGCCTGGCGATCCTGCTCGATGATCAGATGCAGGTACAAAGCAGCAAGGCCAACCTGCAAGTGTTCGCCACCGATATCGACGAACGCGCGATCACCACTGGCCGCGCCGGCACCTATCCGCAAGCCATCGTCACCGACGTACCGCCAACACGCCTTCGGCATTATTTCGTCAAAGACGATGACCACTACCGGATTCGCAAGGAAATCCGCGAGAAAGTGCTGTTCGCCAAGCACAGCCTGTTGTCCGATCCGCCGTTCTCGCAGATCGACCTGATCGTTTGCCGCAATCTGCTGATTTACCTGGATCGCGAGGTGCAGCGGGAAATCCTGCAGATGTTCCACTTCGCCCTGCGACCGGGTGGTTTCCTGTTTCTCGGCACCTCGGAAAGCGCCGATGCCTGCCATGAACTGTTCGCGCCCGTGGACAAGCGCAACCGCATCTTCCGCGCCAAGACCGGTACCGCGAACAGCCGCCGCACCCCGACCATGCCGCGTGGCGGTTATATGCGCACCAGCGTTTCCCGACCGCCATCGAAAGCCATCGAGCCCGTCAAACTGTCGTTTGCCGATATCCACCGCCGCGCCATAGAACGCTTCGCCCCGCCGAGCATCATCGTCGACACCAATGCCGATATCCTTCACATGAGCGAATCCGCCGGGCGCTTCCTGCGGCATGTCGGCGGCGAGCTGTCACGCAACTTGCTGACGCTGATCCTGCCGGAGTTGCGCCTGGAAATCCGCACGACGCTGTTCCAGGTGCAGCAAAGCAACCTCACCGTGCGCTCGCGTGAGGTGCTGCTCAAGCGCGAGGAGCGTCAGTACCGCATCACGCTGATTGCGCAGCCGTACAAGGACGACGACTTCGACAGCGAGTGCGTGCTGGTGACCTTCGAAGAAACGGAGATCGACGCGCACGAGCAGGCGCTGACCACGGTGCTGCAGACTGAAAGCCAAGTGCTCTCCAACCTCGAACGTGAGCTGCAACGCACCAAATTGCATTTGCAGGACACCATCGAACAGTCGGAAATCTCCAGCGAAGAGCTCAAGGCTTCCAACGAGGAGATGCAGGCGATCAACGAAGAACTGCGCTCGGCCACCGAAGAGCTCGAGACCAGCAAGGAAGAGTTGCAGTCAATCAATGAAGAGCTGTTGACGGTCAACTACGAGCTGAAGACCAAAGTCGAAGAAACCGACAAGATCAACGATTATCTGACCAATCTGATCGCTTCTACCGACATTGCTACCGTGTTCGTCGATCGCAGCATGCGCATCAAATGGTTCACGCCGCGCGCTACCGACATCTTCAGCATGCTGCCGGTAGACACCGGCCGTTCACTGCTGGACATCACCCATCGCCTGAATTACCCGGCGATGACCGAGGATGCGGCGCAAGTGTTCGAATCGCTGAACATGATCGAACGCGAGGTCAACAGCACCGATAACCGCTGGTACATCGCCCGCTTGCTGCCCTATCGCTCCAGCGAAGACCATATCGACGGCACGGTGCTGACCTTCATCGACATCAGCAAGCGCCGCGAAGCCGAGGAAGAGCTGCGCCTGGGCGAAGAACGCATGCGTCTGGTCGCTGAGAGTACGCGTGATTATGCGATTATCATCCTCGACGAGATGGGCCTGATCACCAGTTGGAACAAAGGCGCCGAACTGATCTTTGGCCACAGCAAAAACGAGGCCGAAGGTCAGTACTACGACTTCATCTTCACAGCCGAAGATCGGGCTGCCGGCATGGCTGAAAGTGAACTATCCACCGCCCGCCAGCACGGCCGCTCGGAGGATGAGCGCTGGCATGTGCGCAAGGATGGCAGCCGTTTCTTCTGCAGCGGCGAGGTCACCCGGCTCAGCGGCGACCGCTTGCAGGGCTATGTAAAAATCGCCCGCGATCTGACCGGACACAAGCGCCAGCAGGACCAACAGTCCCAGGAACTGGCGCAGACGCGCAATACGGTGTCCCTGCGTGACGAGTTCTTCGCGGTCATGTCTCACGAGCTCAAGCACCCGCTCAACCTGATCCAGCTCAACGCCGAACTGTTGCGCCGTTTGCCAATGATCCGCACCGCCGGACCGGCGACCAAAGCGGTCAACACCATTTGCGATGCCGTGAACAGCCAGGCGCGGATCATCGACGACCTGCTTGATGTAGCACGGGTGCGCACCGGCAAGCTCAAACTGCAATTGGCGCGTGTCGATCTGAGCGCCGTTCTGCGTGACATCCACACGGTAGTGCTCAATGAGCAGCACGCCACGCGCATCGACCTGCAATTGCCTGAAGTACCGTTGATCATTCATGCCGACCCGACCCGGGTCGAGCAGATCATCTGGAATCTGGTCAACAATGCCTTGAAGTTCACACCACCGAGCGGCCGCATCGAGCTGATCGCCAGTAAGAGCGGGAAAACGGCGCAATTGGACGTCAAGGATAACGGCGTCGGTATCGCTGCCGAGAACCTAGAACACGTCTTCGACCTGTTCGGCCAGGCGGAAAAACAGCACACCAACCATCAACGTGAAGGCTTGGGCATCGGCCTGTCACTGGTGCGACAACTGACCGAAGCCCAGCACGGCACGGTCAAGGTTGCTTCGCCGGGGCTGGGCGCCGGTTGTACCTTTACCGTTCGCCTGCCACTGTCGACTGATGTCGAAGAAACCGCTGCAGCAGCCGAGATTGAACCGGCCTCCGGCAAGCTCGATGGCTTGAGCATCCTGCTGGTCGACGACTCGCCGGAAGTGCTGGAGACCTTGAAAATGCTCCTGGAAATGGAAGATGCCGAAGTGACGGCCTTCGACCATCCCGTAGCAGCGCTGAAAGACGCTGAGAACACGCGCTACGATCTGATCATCTCCGACCTCGGCATGCCGGTCATGACCGGCTATGAACTGATGGCTGCACTGCGCAAGCTGCCGCTGGCGAAAAACGTACCGGCGATCGCCCTCACCGGTTATGGCACTCAGAGCGACATGCAGAAGTCCCGTGAAGCCGGGTTCGATCAGCATCTGGGTAAACCGGTGGCGTACGACGACCTGATTGAAACCATCGAGGCATTGCGCCGCTCGGAGTTGCTGTAGAGCTCGCCAGCGCTACAACGCAAAAAGCCCCGCCACACGATTAAGTGAGGCGGGGCTTTTCGTTTTTGAAGAAGTGGTGTCCCAGGCGGGGTTCGAACCTGCAACCTTCCCCTTAGGAGGGGGATGCTCTATCCAATTGAGCTACTGAGACACTGATTGACGCGCGCTGGACGCGGCGCGACAGACGGCGTGCATGTTAACGGCCAGCCCCTGTTTTGTCATGTCGTCCGTAGGGCTTTTTAAGTGTAGGCAAGCGCCCTGGAAGATTGCGGGAACTTTTACCGGGCAAATTGCACTGCGCGAAAATGCAGTCATTGCAGATTGCAATCAGTGTCGCGCCAAAAAACCTACCAAACCATTGTTTTTAAAGGACTTATCAGCCGTTACACTGTTGGCACGGCGACTGCTATGCCTGTTCTATCAAAAAGAACAATTTGGAGCGTCGTGCCATGAACAGCACCCTCTTGCTTGCAAACGCAGCGGCTTTGGCTTTCTTGCTCGGATCGCACTTTTTCCCCAAGGCTGACGTCGAGCAGCCGGTAGCGCAGCGCATGCCGCATTACCTGCAAGTGCAGAAAGCGCCGCAATGGGCAGTTTTGAGTGAACGCAGCGACGCTTCTCCGCAAATGGTCAGCGAACCTGAGCAAGCCTCGGCGCCAGCCACCGAACGTCTGGTTTTTTGAAATATATTCAGGAGTACAACATGTCCAAATCGGCGACCGGGTTTCTGATCCTCGCTTTACTGAGTGGCGTTACCCACCTGGCGCTGTTCGAGGAGACGGAAGTCACCTTGCCTCTGGTTGGCTGTGGCGTGTTTGCGGTGCTGTTTGTGTTGGCGCTGATTGCGGGGCGCAAGATCAAGTTCGATCCGGTTCTGCGTTGAGCCGAATCAATTCCAGTAACGAAGAGACCGCGACAGCAAGGTCACCGGAATTGTCGATCTGATGAACGGGGCTGTCGCTGGATCTTCGGTCTTTGAACAGCGCATTGCGACCCAGCCTCGCATCGATCTGCTCAGGAGTTTCCCGGCCACGTCTGAGCAGGCGCGCACGCAAGACCTCATCGTTGACTGTCAGCAGAATCGGCACCAGCGCTGGATACTTCTCCAGCGCTTGACGCAGGTTCGCTCTCGACCCGTTAACCAGCACATGCCGGCCCGCTTGCAACCGTTCGTCCATTTCCCTTGGAATGCCGTATGAAAGACCGTTGGCTTGCCAGGCCAAGGCAAACGCCCCGGCCTGTTGTCGCCGGCCGAACTCTTCAGGCGTCACGCCAATTGCATCTTCGCCGACGGACTCCGTCGATCGGGTAATCACCCGACGCATCACTTCACAGTTCAACCCCCGCAGTGGCTCACGCGATGCTTCGATCAGGCTGTCCTTGCCCGAGCCGGACGGTCCCATCAGGTAAAAAAGCTTGCCATCCATCCTGAAAACGCCCTCCGACGGGTGCTGCCTCTAGTAAATCGGCAAATTGCCACTATCGTGTACACATAGGGATCAAGAATAGCGAGCCGCATAGCATGCACGTTCCGAGGTCTGCGGACATCAACGAATGTGCATTCAAAATCGGGCGGTGATACGCAAGGATGGAAAGTTTTCCAACCAGTCCGCATTTCTGACAACTGGTGCTGGCATTACGCCTTTACCCGGCTCAATATTTGTCACAGAATTGACGCCAATGATCTGGCAATTTTGAGGCATGATGCCGGCCTCTTAACAATTCAGGTTGAACCAATTGGTCCGGATGCTTGTCCTACCACACATCCTGCGGCCAATCCCGAGAACCGCTCCCCTGAACTAACCGGTTAAATATATGCGCCCATTGAAACAGGCAATTTATTCCAGCCGTACGGCTGACAAGTTTGTCGTACGTCTGCCAGACGGAATGCGTGAACGCATTGCCGAGGTGGCTCGCAATCATCATCGCAGCATGAACTCCGAGATCATTGCGCGCCTTGAGCAGAGTCTTATTCAGGAAGGCGCACTGGGCGAAGAGCTGAGCATGCGCCTGGACAGCCCTGAGCTGTCGCTGCACGAGCGCGAGCTGCTGCAACGCTTCCGTCAGCTGTCGCACCGTCAGCAAAACGCCCTGGTGTCGCTGATCGCCCATGACGCCGAGATGGCCGCAGACGCGTCCTGAGTGATACCGAACACATTAAAGCCAGCTTGATTGCTGGCTTTTTTTTGCCTCGGTTTTGAGATTTCGCAGGCGTAAAAAAGCCCGTCGATTTGACGGGCTTTTCATTCACTACAGATCAGAGCAGGAAGATGGTCGCCAGCCCGAGGAAGATGAAGAACCCCCCGCTGTCGGTCATTGCCGTGATCATCACACTGGCGCCCATCGCCGGATCGCGGCCCATTTTGGCCAGCGTCATCGGGATCAACACGCCCATCAACGCCGCCAGCAACAGATTGAGCGTCATCGCTGCCGTCATCACCACGCCGAGCGACCAACTGCCGTAGAGCATGTAAGCGACCACACCGATCACCCCGCCCCAGACCAGACCGTTGATCAAACCGACCGCCAGCTCTTTGCGCATCAAGCGCGAGGTGTTGCCGGTGCTGACCTGATCCAGCGCCATGGCGCGCACGATCATGGTGATGGTCTGGTTACCGGAGTTGCCGCCGATACCTGCGACGATCGGCATGAGCGCCGCCAGTGCCACCAATTTCTCGATCGAACCTTCGAACAGACCGATCACCCGCGATGCCACAAATGCAGTGATCAGGTTCACCGCCAGCCACGCCCAACGGTTGCGCAGGGACTTCCACACCGAGGCGAAGATATCTTCCTCTTCGCGCAGACCGGCCATGTTGAGGACTTCGCTTTCGCTTTCCTCACGAATCAGGTCGACCATTTCGTCGATGGTCAGACGACCGATCAGCTTGCCGTTCTTATCGACCACCGGGGCGGAAATCAAGTCGTATCGCTCGAATGCCTGAGCGGCGTCGTAAGCGTCTTCATCCGGGTGGAAGCTCACCGGATCGCTGGCCATCACTTCGGCCACCTGTTTTTCCGGATCGTTGACCAGCAGCCGCTTGATCGGCAGCACGCCTTTGAGCACGCCGTCGTAATCGACCACGAACAGTTTGTCGGTATGACCAGGAAGCTCTTTGAGGCGACGCAGATAGCGCAGAACCACTTCAAGGCTGACGTCCTCACGGATCGTCACCATCTCGAAGTCCATCAGCGCACCGACCTGATCTTCGTCGTAGGACAGAGCCGAGCGCACGCGTTCGCGCTGCTGGTTATCCAGACTCTCCATCAGCTCATGGACAACGTCTCGCGGCAGCTCGGAGGCCAGGTCAGCGAGTTCGTCGGCGTCCATGTCCTTGGCCGCAGCCAGGAGCTCGTGATCGTCCATGTCGGCGATCAGCGTTTCTCGGACGGAATCGGATACTTCGAGAAGAATGTCGCCGTCGCGATCGGCCTTGACCAGTTGCCAGAGCGTCAGACGATCGTCCAGCGGCAAGGCTTCGAGGATGTAGGCGACGTCGGCGGAGTGCAGGTCATCGAGCTTGCGTTGCAGCTCGACGAGATTTTGCCGGTGAACCAGGTTTTCCACACGGTCGTGGTGCGGACCTTCCTGGCGATGAGTCAGGTCTTCAACGACACGCTGGCGCTGCAGCAACTCGACGACCTGAGCCAAGCGGTCCTGCAGGCTTTCCTGTGTTTTCTTTACTTCGATTTCGGACATAGGCGAACTCCACTCCCAGCAGCGGGGCACGCCGGAAGGATCAATCAGTCAATTCATGATTGGTGAAACGGTTTACTGAACAACTACTGGGTAAGTCCATGGAGGTTTTCCATAAGCCCCGGCGGGGCTGACGGGCGCAATGATACACGCCTGACGGTTTAAAACGTTGAAAAAATCACGGCTGAAACAAGCGCTTGCGAAACATACCTGAGCGCTTGCGTGATCCGTGCAAATGCGACGACTCATCTTGAAAAGAAAACACACCGGCAATGCAAAAAGCAGCGACTACCCTTGAGCGTAGATCGTCAAGGAGGACATCGAATGCCATCAAAACCCGCGCTTTTTCTACTGACCGCCCTGCTCCCTGTCATCCCCTCCAAAGCCGCCACGCTTCATCGCTGCGAGGCCACTGACGGCGCAATCACCTTTACATCGATGAGCTGCGCAGCCGGCGAACAGTTTTCGATTCAGGAGGTTCATCCCTATTCTCCCGGCTGGGTGGCAATCATGCCGGAGTCCAACCACGAAGCTGTGACAGGCCTGAATGACACGGGGCGCGAACCGGGTATCGTCGGCGGCGCCGAACACCAATGTGGAAACCTGATCGACAACAGGCAGCGGCGCGAAGCAATCATCAACCGGCGGGTGATTGCCGGCATGAGCCAGCGTGATGTCGAAAGCGCACTGGGCAAGCCGGACAAGGTCAACACGCGCACGTCGACCACGAGCTATCGTTACGACCTCAAGCGAGGCCGCAGTGCTCAAATTGATTTTGATGAAAGAGGCTGCGTGAAGGGAAAAGCCAAATCCCGGACAGCAAAAAGCCCGCGTTAAACGCGGGCTTCTTGGTATATGGTGCACTCGACAGGATTCGAACCTGTGACCGCTCGGTTCGTAGCCGAGTACTCTATCCAGCTGAGCTACGAGTGCATTTTGTGTTTTTAGACCAGACCACAACTGGCTGAAACCGAGTTACTCACCTTACAGCAAATAACTCTTAAATGGTGCACTCGACAGGATTCGAACCTGTGACCGCTCGGTTCGTAGCCGAGTACTCTATCCAGCTGAGCTACGAGTGCATTTGTTGCCGCGCATTATAGGCCGTCTAATCTCTATGTCAAACACTTTTTCTAGTATTTTCAACAACTTACAGAAAAAGCCAGATTACGACGTACTAAGCAAATAATGGCGGAGAACGGGGGATTCGAACCCCCGACACCCTTTTGAGGTGTACTCCCTTAGCAGGGGAGCGCCTTCGGCCACTCGGCCAGCTCTCCGCAACACGGGGCGTATATTAACCAGCTTCTTCCCCGTTTGCAAACATAAAAATCGATAAAAATTAATGGCTTGGTTCTTCGTCCTTCTCTTTCTTTATACGCAGGTAAATTTCCTCACGGTGCACCGCAACCTCTTTCGGAGCGTTGACGCCGATACGCACCTGGTTTCCTTTGACGCCGAGCACGGTCACGGTGATTTCGCCGTCACCGATAATCAGGCTTTCCGCGCACCGACGAGTCAGAATCAGCATACCTTTCTCCTTACGCCATTCATTTCAGGGACAACAGTCTGCAAAAAAAAGGCACCCGACCTACAACCGCAGCGATCGTAGCCCTACATGCCTGAGTATTGACCAGCGCGAGCAAAAGAACAGTTCCGGGGCTCGCGCCATTCAAAAATAAAGGGCGCGGTCAGACCGCGCCCTTCACAGAAGCGGATTACTCGCCCTGACGGGCCGGAGCATCCAGTTCGAAAGCCGTGTGCAGCGCGCGCACGGCCAGTTCCAGGTATTTCTCTTCGATCACTACGGAAACCTTGATTTCCGAAGTCGAGATCATCTGGATGTTGATGCTTTCCTTGGCCAGGGATTCGAACATGCGACTGGCCACGCCCGCGTGGGAACGCATGCCGACGCCGACGATCGAGACCTTGGCAATCTTGGTATCGCCAACCACTTCACGGGCACCGATCTCGCGAGCGGTGTTTTCCAGCACGGTCTGTGCGGCCTGATAGTCGTTGCGGTGCACCGTGAAGGTGAAGTCGGTGGTGTTATCGTGCGCGACGTTCTGCACGATCATGTCGACTTCGATGTTCGCGGCACTGATCGGGCCGAGAATCTTGAACGCCACGCCCGGGGTGTCTGGCACGCCACGGATGGTCAGCTTGGCTTCATCGCGGTTGAAAGCGATGCCGGAAATGATCGGCTGTTCCATGGTTTCCTCTTCATCAATAGTAATGAGGGTGCCCGGACCCTCCCTGAAGCTGTGCAGTACGCGCAGCGGAACGTTGTACTTGCCGGCGAATTCCACCGCACGGATCTGCAGCACCTTGGAACCAAGGCTGGCCATTTCCAGCATCTCTTCGAAGGTGATCTTGTCCAGACGCTGAGCGACCGGCACCACACGCGGGTCGGTGGTGTAGACACCGTCGACGTCGGTGTAGATCTGGCATTCATCGGCCTTCAAGGCAGCTGCCAGGGCCACGCCCGTGGTATCGGAACCGCCGCGACCGAGGGTGGTGATGTTGCCGTGCTCGTCGACACCCTGGAAACCGGCGACAACCACCACGCGACCAGCCTTCAGATCACCGCGAATCTTCTGGTCATCAATCTGCAAGATACGCGCTTTATTGTGCGCACTGTCAGTCAGGATCCGCACCTGATTACCGGTGTACGACACCGCCGGCACACCGCGCTTGATCAGCGCCATAGCCAACAAGGCAATCGTCACCTGCTCACCGGTCGACACGATCACGTCCAGCTCGCGCGGAACCGGTTGCGCCTCGCCACTGATTTGCTTGGCCAGATCGATCAGACGGTTGGTTTCGCCGCTCATTGCAGACAGCACAACCACCAGGTCATCGCCGGCATCGCGGAATTTCTTAACCTTGTCGGCGACCTGCTCGATTCTCTCGACAGTGCCGACCGAGGTGCCTCCAAATTTCTGTACGATCAAAGCCATTTCAAAGCCGCCTCTGCCCATGAAGGGCGCCCAATAATCTTTCGAACAGTCGCCGGGCCCGCCACTAGACTGTGGGCCCGGCGAGCCGTCTTATAAAGCCTGCTCGACGAATGGAACGGTCAGCGCGAGTGCGCCATCCAGCGCAGCGGCATCGACACCACCGCCCTGCGCCATGTCCGGACGACCACCGCCCTTCCCGCCCACTGCCGCAGCAGCCTGTTTCATCAAATCACCGGCTTTGAGTTGGCCAGTCAGGTCCTTGGTTACGCCTGCAACCAGTACGACCTTTTCCTCATGGACACCGCCGAGCAGGATCACTGCGCGGCCGAGTTTGTTTTTCAGCTGATCGACCAGCGCCAGCAGCGCCTTGCCATCCTGACCGTCCAGACGGGCGGCCAGCACCTTCACATCCTTGACGTCCACCGCCGAGGCCGACAGATCGTCGCCCGCTGCGCTGGCTGCCTTGGCCTGCAACTGCTCGAGTTGTTTCTCCAGCAGACGGTTGCGCTCCAGTACCGCCGAGAGCTTGTCGATCAGGTTGTCGCGGCTGCCCTTGACCAGGCTGGCCGCTTCCTTGAGTTGTTCTTCTGCCGCGTTCAAGTAGGCCAGCGCCGCAGCACCAGTGACCGCCTCGATACGACGCACGCCCGATGCCACACCGCCTTCGCTGATGATTTTCAGCAGGCCGATGTCGCCGGTACGGTTGGCGTGGATACCGCCGCACAATTCAACCGAGAAGTCGCCCATGCTCAGCACGCGCACGCTGTCGCCGTACTTCTCGCCGAACAGCGCCATGGCGCCTTTGTTCTTCGCGGTTTCGATGTCGGTTTCTTCGGTTTCAACGGCGGAGTTCTTGCGAATCTCGGCGTTGACGATGTCTTCCAGCTGCTTGATTTGTTCTGGCTTGATCGCTTCGAAGTGGCTGAAGTCGAAACGCAGGCGCTGACTGTCGACCAACGAACCTTTCTGCTGCACATGCTCACCGAGCACCTGACGCAGCGCGGCGTGCAGCAAGTGCGTAGCCGAGTGGTTCAGCGCGGTGGCGTGACGCACTTCGGCGTCGACGTGGGTTTCCACCGGTGCGCCAATGGTCAGGCTGCCCGAGGCCAGCACACCGTGGTGCAGGAATGCGCCGCCGGTCTTGGTGGTGTCGCGCACGTCGAAGCGGCTGCTGCCGGCCTGAATGAAACCGCAGTCGCCGATCTGGCCACCGGACTCGGCGTAGAACGGCGTCTGGTTAAGCACGATCACGCCTTCCTGGCCTTCGCTGAGCACGTCGACCGATTGACCATCCTTATAGATGGCAACGATTTTCGCCGAGCCGCTGGTGGCGGCGTAACCGGTGAACTCGGTGGCCACATCAACCTTGACCAGGGTGTTGTAGTCCAGACCGAACGAGCTGGCCGAACGCGCGCGCACACGCTGCGCTTCCATCTCGCGCTCGAAGCCGGCTTCGTCGACGGTCAGGCCGCGTTCGCGGGCGATGTCGGCGGTGAGGTCCATCGGGAAACCGTAGGTGTCGTAGAGTTTGAACACCACGTCGCCCGGCACCACGGTGCCTTTGAGTTCGGCCAGATCCTGCTCGAGGATTTTCAAGCCGTGCTCCAGGGTCTTGGAGAACTGCTCTTCTTCAGCCTTGAGCACGCGCTCGATGTTGCTTTGCTGCTTCTTCAGTTCCGGGAAGGCTTCGCCCATTTCGGCGACCAGTGCCGCGACGATCTTGTAGAAGAAGCTGCCGGTGGCGCCGAGCTTGTTGCCGTGACGGCAGGCGCGACGGATGATCCGGCGCAGCACGTAACCGCGACCTTCGTTGGACGGCAGCACGCCGTCGGCAATCAGGAAACCGCACGAACGAATGTGGTCGGAGACGACCTTGAGCGACGACTGATCGCCGTTTTCGCAGCCGATCGCTTCAGCCGAAGCCTTGAGCAGGTTCTTGAACAGGTCGATGTCGTAGTTGGAGTTGACGTGCTGCATCACCGCACTGATCCGCTCCAGGCCCATGCCGGTGTCCACCGACGGCGCTGGCAACGGATGCAACACGCCATCGGCGGTCCGGTTGAACTGCATGAACACGTTGTTCCAGATTTCGATGTAGCGGTCGCCATCTTCTTCCGGCGAGCCCGGCGGGCCGCCCCAGATGTGCTCGCCGTGATCGTAGAAAATCTCGGTGCACGGGCCGCACGGGCCGGTATCGCCCATGGTCCAGAAGTTATCGGAAGCGTACGGAGCGCCCTTGTTGTCGCCGATGCGGATCATGCGCTCGGCCGGCACACCGATTTTCTGTGTCCAGATGTCATACGCTTCGTCGTCGGTGGCGTAGACAGTGACCCAGAGTTTTTCCTTCGGCAGCTTGAGCACGCCGGTGAGGAAGGTCCAGGCAAAGGTGATCGCGTCGTGCTTGAAGTAGTCGCCGAAGCTGAAGTTGCCGAGCATTTCGAAGAACGTGTGGTGACGCGCGGTATAACCGACGTTTTCCAGGTCACTGTTCTTGCCGCCGGCGCGCACGCATTTCTGGCTGCTGGTGGCACGGGTGTACGCACGTTTTTCCTGGCCCAGGAAGCAGTCCTTGAACTGGTTCATCCCCGCGTTGGTGAACAGCAGGGTTGGGTCGTTGCCCGGAATCAAAGAGCTGGAGGCTACACGGGTGTGGCCTTGCTCTTCGAAGAAGCGAAGGAAGGCTTCACGGATTTCTGCGCTTTTCATTAGGTTCTTCCACGGAGGCTGCGGCCAAAGGCCTGTTCGAAACGTCATGAGACGAAACGACGGCAAAGGGCCGCATTATATCGGCCCTGCGCGCGGGGTACAGCGTGTTTATACGATAGAAACGGTCAATTGGACGGCTGACGCTGTCACTTGCGTGAAAACTCGACGAATGTCGCGATCACTTGTTCGATTTGCGCGCGGCTGACGTCCATGTGCGTGACCATGCGCAACCGCGCAGCGGCGCTGAGCTTGATACCGCGTTCGCCGGCAAAGGTCTTGAGTGCTTGGGCTCTGTCGCCCATTTGCACATAAACCATGTTGGTTTGTACGGGTTCGACAACGAAACCGGCCTCACGCAGACCCTCGGCGAGCAACTGCGCGTTGGCATGGTCATCCGCCAGCCGTTCGACGTGATGATCCAGTGCGTACAAGCCAGCCGCCGCGAGCAACCCGGCCTGACGCATGCCGCCACCGACCATTTTGCGCAAACGCCGCGCCTTGCCGATCAGTTGCTCGGAGCCGCACAGCACCGAACCGACCGGCGCGCCAAGGCCTTTGGACAGGCACACCGACACCGAATCGAAGTGCTGGGTGATCTCCCGGGCATCGACGCCGAGCTTGACCGCCGCGTTGTACAACCGCGCGCCATCGAGGTGCAGTTGCAAACCGTGCTCCTGCGTAAAGCGTCGGGCGCGTGCCAGATATTCCAGCGGCAAGACTTTGCCCTGCATGGTGTTTTCCAGCGCCAGCAAACGCGTGCGGGCGAAATGGAAATCGTCCGGCTTGATCGCGGCGGCGACCTGATCCAGATCCAGCGAACCGTCGGCCTGCACTTCCAGCGGCTGCGGCTGAATCGAGCCAAGCACCGCCGCCCCGCCACCTTCGTACTTATAGGTGTGCGCCTGTTGACCGACGATGTACTCGTCGCCCCGCTCGCAGTGCGCCATCAGGCCGAGCAGGTTGCTCATGGTTCCGGTCGGCACGAACAGCGCGGCGGCAAAGCCCAGGCGTTTGGCCAGTTCGGCCTCGAGGCGATTGACCGTCGGGTCTTCGCCGTACACATCGTCTCCGGTGTCCGCTGCGGTCATCGCATCGAGCATGGCGGGAGTCGGTTGGGTGACGGTGTCGCTGCGAAGATCGATAACGCTCATGAACCTGGCCTCTGGTCAGCAGGGGAAATCCCGTTGTGAAGTGGGATTACTGCGGTCATCGCGCAGATTAATCAACCCTTGACCGAGGAAAAATCCCATTCTTCCTTGAGAAGACAAAGCCCATGTGGGAGCGAGCCTGCTCGCGAAAGCGGAGTAACAGTCAGCATATTCGTTGAATGTGAAGCCGCTTTCGCGAGCAGGCTCGCTCCCACAGTGTCATGTGCATGGCCGGGAAATATGTGTTACAAACTTGCCGCCGCCCGCCTATGGGCGGCACAAACGTTCTCAGGGCGGGGTGCAATTCCCCACCGGCGGTAATTGCGCGCAATGCGCATAGCCCGCGAGCGCTTGGCGTTGCACACGACTTGAGTCGGGGGCATCGGCAAGGTCAGCAGACCCGGTGTGATTCCGGGGCCGACGGTCATAGTCCGGATGAAGAGAGAACGGGATCGACGCCAAAGGGCCGTCCGCGTGCATCCGTGCCTGCGCTCGCACCCTTGCATCCCTTTCGATTCATAACGCCCTGTTTTTCACACAAACAGGAGTCAGAACATGCAACCCACCGCTATCGACAGCAAAAGCAAACACCCACAGGGCGAGCGCGTCGCGTTCATCCAGGCCTGCTGGCACAAGGAAATCGTCGACCAGAGCCGTAAAGGCTTCATCGCCGAAATGCTGGTGCAGGGTTATCAGGAATCGGACATCGATTTCTTCGAAGTCGGCGGCGCTTTTGAAATGCCGCTGCACGCCAAGCTGTTGGCCAAATCCGGCCGTTACGCCGGCATCGTCGCCGCCGCTCTGGTGGTGGACGGCGGCATTTATCGCCACGAATTCGTCGCGCAATCGGTGGTCAGTGGCCTGATGCAGGTGCAGCTGGAAACCGAAGTGCCGGTGTTCTCGGTGTCGCTGACCCCGCACCACTTCCATTCGGGCGAGGAGCACCAGAAGTTCTTCTTCGAGCACTTTGTGCACAAGGGTCAGGAAGCAGCGCGGACGTGCGCCGATACGTTGCAGAAGATTCGCGCATTGCGCCGTACCGAGCCGCGCGCTGTAACGGTGTAACGAACGACACCGGACGAAAATGTGGGAGCGGGCTTGCTCGCGAAGACGGTGTATCAGTCAGCATATAAGGTGCTGATTAGACCGCCTTCGCGGGCAAGCCCGCTCCCACAGTGGTTGGTGTTGACCGGAAAATCAGCCGAGGTTTTCGTCGGTGGCCGGTACGATCAGGATACCGGCGCGCAGGCCGTTCTTGACCTTGGGGTTGGGGAAGATGATTCGTGCGCCCTGCTCTTCGATCACCCAGCGGGTATTGGCCAGGTCTTCGGCCAGCACATAACCCGGTTCCAGCTCGGAAAAGTTCTCGATGTCCGCCGGCAGATTCAGGCGGAACGCATCGCTGTGCTTGATGATTTCCCGCGCCACGCTGAACAGCTGCAAGCCGTCCAGCCCTTCTTCTGTCTCCGGCTCAGTGCCTTCGATGATCTGCTTCAGGCGGGTTTCCAGCAGTGAGACGTTGACGCCATCGTTCTGCCCGAACGGCCGCGCCTTGCCCAGTTCCAGGGTGAAAGCTTCGGCGTCGAGCTTGTCGTAGGTGTACGAGCTGAACACGATGGATGGTTTGTTCTGCAACAGCACTGCTTCCATGCCGGCAGCGCGCAGCCGCGCCAGTTCGCGACGGGAATGCTGGCGCCCTTCCTTCCACGGGTACAAGGCGAACTGTTCGATCTTCGAACCGCGAATTGCCGTATGCAGGTCGTAGTGCAGACGCTGGCGCTCGGGCTTGCTGAAGAAACTCGCCGCCAGGCGTTCCAGCTCACAGGCGCGCAAGGCTTCCGAGCCGCTGCTTTGTTCGTGGCGACCGTTGAACAGCCGATTGACGTCCTGCTCGACGAAACGCTCACCCTTGCGAATCGCTTCCGGGTTGCCGAACAGGAACAGAATGCGTGCGCGCGGCTTGAGATCGCCGCGTGCGATGTCGTGCAGCAGCCGATCGAGCAACTCGATCGGTGCCGTTTCGTTGCCGTGGATACCTGCCGAGAGCAGCAGGTCGAGGCCATTGTCGCGCGCTTCCGGGGGCCGGACTTCCAGCGCCCCTTCGCTCAACCAGCGCATGCGCACGCCTTCGACAGTCAGTTGAGTCTTCTCCGCCGGTTCGCGGCCGGCGAGGGTCAGTTCAAGCAGTTTGCCGAGGGCGAGCATAGAGCGGTTTCCTTAGTGGTCGTGGTTGCAATCCGGGCCGTGTACGTGATCCTCGTCAGCGCCGAGGTCAGCCGGTTCCATTTCCAGTTGCAGACTTACCAGATTAGTCGCCAATGGGCGCAACAGCAGGTTGGCGTACTCTTCGTCACCTTCCTCGACGTCCACGCCGATCAGCAGCTGGCCACGGCCGTCCTGCTGAATCCACAGCTCTTTGCCTTGCCACATGACCGCCACGCGGGTGCACGAGGTTTGCAGTTGCGTGCCGTCGGTGTCTTCAAGGATCAGCTGCAGGGAATCGCTCATGTTTTTACTCTCTTGGGTGACACGCCGCGCGCCACGTTCAGGCAGCGCGCCGACGATCAATTGATCTGGAAGGGATAAACCGCGCCCAGTTTAAGGATTTGCGTCAGTTCATCCAGTGCCGTCCGGCATTCAAGCAGCAACTGCGGATCCGCCAGATCGGTTTCGCTCAGGCGGTCGCGGTAGTGCTTTTCAACCCATGCGGTCAACGAACCGTACAACGGGGCCGTCATGATAACCCCTGGATTGACCGCCGCCAGTTCGGTTTCATTCAGCGCCACGCGCAGACGCAGACACGCCGGGCCACCGCCGTTCTGCATGCTTTGCTTGAGATCGAAGACCTTCACTTCGCGGATCATTCCACCCGAGCTGGTCAGGCTTTGCAGATAAGCCCAGACACGTTCGTTCGCCTGGCATTCCTGCGGCACGATGAGCAGCATCGAACCATCGGCACGCGACAGCAACTGGCTGTTGAACAGGTAGGAACGCACCGCGTCATCCACGGTGACCGCCGAACGCGGCACGCACACGGACTGGAAGTTACCGCCGACCTTGGCCAGTTTGCCTTGCAGCTCGGCGAGCATCTTGTCGGTCTCGAGGAAGGCGTCCTCGTGATAGAACAGCACCTCACCGTTGCCCACGGCGATCACGTCATTGTGGAACACGCCCTGATCGATGACGTTGGGGTTCTGCTGCGCGTAAACCACGCCTTCGTCACGCAAACCATGCAGACGCGCGACGGCTTGCGAGGCTTCGAGGGTCTGGCGTGCAGGGTATTTCTGCGGCGCCGGAAACCGGTTGTCGAATGCACTGCGGCCGAACACGAAGAATTCGACGCCCGCTTCACCGTACTCACGGCAGAAACGCGTGTGGTTGGCCGCGCCTTCGTCGCCAAACTGCGCCACTGCCGGCAAAGCGGCGTGATGGGCGAAGTGCTGCTGATTGGCGAACATCGCGCCGAGCACGCGGCTGGTGGTCGGGTGTTCGATGCTGCGGTGGTATTTGCAATTGAGGTTGGCGGCGGTGAAGTGCACGCGGCCGTCAGCGGTGTCGGCGCTCGGGCTGACCGTGGCGGCGTTGGCCACCCACATGCTCGACGCCGAGCAACTGGCGACCAGCAGCGGCATGGCTTCTTTGGCGGCGCGCTCGATCACTTGCGCGTCCGTGCCACTGAAGCCCAGGCGGCGCAGCGCGGCGACATCAGGACGTTCCTGCGGAGCCAGTACGCCTTGCTGAAAGCCCATGTCCATCAGCGCTTTCATCTTTGCCAGACCTTGCAGCGCCGCTTCCTTCGGATTCGAGGATTGCTGACTGTTGCTCTGCGAGGCGACGTTGCCGTAGGACAGACCACCGTAGTTATGGGTCGGCCCCACTAGACCGTCAAAATTGACTTCATAGGATTTCATCAGCGAGGCTCCACGAGAATCTGTTGTTATAGGCTTCAGTAACTATTCTTTGCGACCGAGGCGCGGCCTTCGCGAGCAGGCTCGCTCCCACAGGATTTAGGTTGGACACAAAATGTGTGAACACCACTGAACCTGTGGGAGCGAGCCTGCTCGCGAATGGGCGCTACGCCATTTTCACGCCGGGTGTCAGCGAGGCAGGCAGCACCAGGCTCGGGGTTTCCAGCGACGCCACCGGGTACGCGCAGTAATCCGCTGCGTAGTAGGCACTGGCGCGATGGTTGCCCGAGGCGCCGACGCCGCCGAACGGCGCGCTGCTCGCAGCACCGGTCAGTTGTTTGTTCCAGTTGACGATGCCGGCGCGGCTTTCCAGCCAGAACTGCTGGTAGCGCGCTTCGGAATCCGAGAGCAAACCGGCGGCCAGCCCATAAGCGGTGTTGTTGGCTTCAGTGATCGCCGCGCCGAAATCGGTATAGCGGATCACTTGCAGCAACGGCCCGAACAGTTCTTCGTCCGGACGCTCAGAGACTGCCGTCACATCGACAATGCCCGGAGTCAGCAAGGCCGACTGCGCTTGTGGCTGAGTCATCTCCAACAGCGCCACCGCGCCGTTGGCCAGCAGTTGTTCCTGCGCATCCATCAGCGCTTTCGCCGCGCCGAGGGAAATCACCGAGCCCATGAACGGTGCCGGTTGCTGATCGAACGCACCGACTTCAATGGTCGCGCTGACTTGCACCAGACGCTTGAGCAGGCTGTCGCCCCACGCGCCTTGCGGCACCAGCAGACGGCGGGCGCAGGTGCAGCGCTGGCCGGCGGAAATGAATGCCGACTGAATGATCGTGTACACCGCCGCGTCGAGATCAGCGACCTGATCGACCACCAGCGGGTTGTTGCCGCCCATCTCCAGCGCAAGAATCTTGTCCGGGCGCCCGGCGAATTGCTGGTGCAGGTGATTGCCGGTGCGGCTCGAACCAGTGAAGAACAGACCGTCGATACCCGGGTTCGCCGCCAGCGCGATACCGGTTTCCCGCGCCCCTTGCAGCAGGTTCAACACGCCTGCCGGCAGACCGGCTTCGATCCAGCACTTGACCGTCAGCTCGGCGACTTTCGGCGTCAGTTCGCTGGGCTTGAACAGCACCGTGTTACCGGCCAGCAATGCCGGGACGATGTGGCCGTTAGGCAAATGACCGGGGAAGTTGTAAGGGCCGAACACCGCAACCACGCCGTGCGGCTTGTGGCGCAATACGGCGGTGGCGTCGCCCAATGGGCCGCTCTTCTCGCCGGTCCGCTCACGGTAGCTCTGCAGCGAAATCGCGATCTTGTTGACCATGCTGGTCACTTCAGTGGCGGACTCCCACAGCGGTTTGCCGGTTTCTTCACCAATGGTGCGAGCCAATTCGTCAGCGTGATTTTTCAACGCAGCAGCGAAGGCTTCGAGGATGCTGACGCGCTCTTCGAGTGTACGACGCGCCCATTCAGGAAATGCCTGACGGGCAGCCTGCACCGCCGATTCGACCTGCGCGGCAGTCGCGCCCTCGCCCGCCCACAGCACTTGCTGGGTCACCGGGTTCAGTGATTGAAAGGCTTCGCCCTGACCGGCCAGCCACTCACCTGCGATGTATAGCGAATTCATTATTTCGACTCCCGTGCAGCGGACAGCGCCACGGCGCGAACTTGGTCGCCGGCGCTGAGTTGAAGACGTTTCGCGGTCTGCGGATCGACCACCAGGGTCCCCGCCGCCAGACGCGCCGGCGCAGCGGTGATGCGGCAATCCTCGCGCTTGCGGTTGTGGATGATGAACGGCGTGGCGTCATCGCCCGGCGTACCCACGGCCAGCACCAGCGCTTCACTGTCACGCACCGCGCGGATCTTGGCGGTTTCGCATTCGATGGCCGGGCCGGCGTCGAAGATGTCGACGTAACCCTGATAGCTGAAACCTTCGCTTTTGAGCATGGCCAGTGCCGGCTCGGTGTCCGGGTGCACCTGGCCGATGACATTGCGCGCATCCGGCGAGAGGAAGCAGGTGTACAGCGGGAATTTCGGCATCAGTTCGGCGATGAACGCCTTGTTGCCGACGCCGGTCAGGTAATCGGCCTGGCTGAATTCCATCTTGAAGAAATGGCGACCGAGGCTTTCCCAGAACGGCGAGCGCCCGGCGTCATCGGACACGCCGCGCATTTCGGCGATGATCTTGTTGCCGAACAGTTCCGGGAACTCAGCGATGAACAGCATGCGCGCCTTGGACAGCATCCGGCCGTTCAGGCCGTTGCGGTAATCGGCGTGCAGGAACAGCGAGCACAGCTCGGAATTGCCGGTCAGGTCGTTGGCCAGAAACAGCGTCGGGATTTCGCGATAGATGTTCAGCTCTTGCGAAGCGCTGACCGTCAGACCGACGCGGAAGTTGTACCAGGGCTCACGCAGGCCGACCGCACCGGCGATGGCGGAAATCCCCACCACGCGGCCGTCATCGTCTTCGAGCACGAACAGATAGTCCGCATCACCCCGCCCGGCTTCGCCGCGAAAGGTCTTCTCGGCCCAGCCGACCCGGTGGGTCAGGCGCTCTTCGTTGGCCGGCAAGGTAGTCAGGCCGGTGCCGGTGCTGCGGGCCAGGTCGATCAGCGCGGATAAATCGCTGCTGCGTACGGGACGAACAATCATGCTATCTCCTCAAACGGGCCGCTCGCGCCACCCGTGAAACTCGCTAAGGCGTTAAACCGCCACCAGGCGCACGCTGGCACCTTCACCGACGCCCAGGGCTTCGGCCGCTTCCATATCCAGCGTCACCGGTTTGCCCGGCGCGTAGTCCAGCTCGAGCAACACCGCGCGGTAATCCTGCAACTGCGCGTTGGCTACCAGATACTGACGCCCGGCGCCTTTGACCGGCTCGCCGATCTTCACCGGCACCACGCGGCTCTGGGCGATCGAACGGATCCCCGACACGCGTGCATGCAGGGTCGGGCCGCCGTCGAATATGTCGATGTAGTGATCGGTCTCGAAGCCTTCGCGCATCAGGATGTCGAAGGTGATCTGCGCACGCGGGTGTACCTGGCCCATCGCCTCTTGGGCGGAATCCGGCAGCAGCGGCACGTAGATCGGGTAATGCGGCATCAGCTCGGCGAGGAAGGTGCGGCTTTTCAGCCCGCACAGGCGCTCGGCTTCGGCGTAGTTGAGGTCGAAGAAGTTACGCCCGATCGCGTCCCAGAACGGCGAGTCGCCATTCTCGTCGCTGTAACCGACGATCTCGGTCACCACCGAATCGGCAAAACGCTCCGGGTGGCTGGCGACGAACAGCAGACGGCCACGGGAATTGAGCTCGGCCCACGGCGATCCGACCAGTTCGCGCTGCACGTAGAAACTGGTCAGCAAGCTGTTGCCGGTCAGGTCGTGGCACTGCGAGAGCACGTGGATCTTGTTGTGGATCTTCAGCTCGCGGGAGGCGTGAACGAAGGTCTCGTTGCGGAAGCTGTAGAACGGCTCCGAGTAACCGGCGGAAGCGACAATGGCCGAGCAGCCGACCAGTTTGCCGGTGGTTGAATCTTCAAGGACAAAGAAATAACTCTCTTCACCGTTGAAGCTCACTTCGGCAGCGAACGAAGCTTCGCTCGCGGCGATCTTGTCGCTCAGACGTTCCACGTCATCCGGCAAGGAAGTGACACCAATCGGGCTGTCCGCAGCCAGACGCTGTACCTCGCCCAGATCAGCCATTTGCGCGGGGCGCATCACCAGCATGGTGTCACTCCTTTACTCTTATAAAAATCACAGAAAAAAACCGGGCTCGCACTGTTTGAACAGCGATCAGTGTGGGAGCGGGCTTGCTCGCGAAAGCGTTGTATCAGTCAACATTTTCGCTGTCTGACCCACCGCTTTCGCGAGCAAGCCCGCTCCCACATTTGATCCAGCCCGGCTTTGCAAATTTGATCGGCGCCTGAAAACCTTCAGGCACCGAAAGGTCCATCAGGCTTGCGTCAACTTCGCAGCAGCACGTTCGAAGCGGTCGAGACCTGCGTCGATATCGGCGTCTTCCACCACCAGGCTCGGGGCGAAACGGATCACGTCCGGGCCAGCCTGGAGAATCATCAGGCCTTCCTGTTCGGCGGCGTTGAAAATGTCCTTGGCCTTGCCTTTCCACGCTTCGCTCAGCACGCAACCGATCAGCAGACCGAGACCACGCACCTGGGTGAACAGGCCGTATTTCTCGCCGATCTGTTGCAGGCGGGTCTTGAACTTGTCGTGCTTGGCGTTCACGCCGCTCAACACTTCAGGGGTGTTGACCACGTCGATCACCGCTTCGGCGACCGCGCAAGCCAGCGGGTTGCCGCCGTAGGTGGTGCCGTGGGTGCCGACGACCAGATGCTTGGCCAGCGCTTCGGTGGTCATCATCGCCGCGATCGGGAAACCGCCGCCCAGGCTCTTGGCGCTGGTGAGGATGTCCGGGGTCACGCCGTAATGCTGGTAGGCGAACAGCTTGCCGCTGCGGCCCATGCCGGTCTGCACTTCGTCGAACACCAGCAGCGCGTTGTTCGCATCGCACAGTTCGCGGGCACCTTGCAGGTAAGCCAGCTCCGCCGGCAGCACGCCGCCCTCGCCCTGGATCGGCTCGAGCACGACCGCGCAGGTCTTCTCGGACACCGCAGCTTTCAGCGCGGCCAGATCGTTGTAGGGAACGTGGGTGATACCGGTGATTTTCGGGCCGAAACCGTCGGAGTACTTCGATTGGCCACCGACGTTAACGGTGAACAGGGTACGGCCGTGGAAGCTGTTCAGCGCAGCGATGATTTCGTATTTCTCGGTGCCGAAACGGTCGAATGCGACGCGACGGGCCAGCTTGAACGCGGCCTCGTTGGCTTCGGCGCCGGAGTTGCAGAAGAACACGCGCTCGGCGAACGTGGCGTCGATCAGCTTGTGCGCCAGGCGCAGGGCCGGTTCGTTGGTGAACACGTTGGACACGTGCCACAGCTTGTTCGCCTGTTCGGTCAACGCGCCGACCAGCGCCGGATGCGCGTGGCCCAATACGTTGACGGCGATCCCGCCGGCGAAGTCGATCAGCTCGCGGCCGGCCTGATCCCAGACCCGGGAACCGGCGCCACGCACCGGAATGAAAGCGGCAGGCGCGTAGTTGGGAACCATTACCTGGTCGAAATCGGCGCGTTGTACCGCAGCGTGCTCAACGGACATCGGAGTCTCCTGAAGAGGAACACCCGCCTGGAACTGGCGAGCGATGAGGGGATTGTAAGGACAGTTGGGTGCCCGGCCTTGTCGCCAAGCGACAACTTCTTATAGCGCAAACCCCGGATTTTCCCGGGTTTACGGCAATGCGACATATAGCGTCGCAAAGGCGCAGTTTACCGGGCGCGGCCGATTTGCGGCAGGCCGCGCAGAATACCAAGTCAGTCTCGCGGCAGAGACATAAATATGTACCGCACGACGAGCGCTTGCTGCTGATTTGCTGAGGGTTCTTCTCAATGCCAAGGAATGCTCATGCACCTGTCTGATGGACCCTCACCGACAACCTCTAGCAAGACGCCCGAACCACGACATCCGGACGAGCATTATCAACCGCTGAAAAACGCGATTCCCCAATGGCTCGGCACTACCTCCGCCTCCCGCCGCGAGGCACTGAAAAACAGCGCGCCTTTAGTGCCTGAGGCGCTCAAGTCCGCTCCCGCCGAGCAACACGCCGTGATGAAAGAACTCACTGCGACGACTATCACCGCGCAGAGCGAGGTAGACAAAAACCTGGAACATCTGCAGGACGCCGCCGCTTTCGCCGAGCCTCTGCTCAAAGCGGAACTGAAAAGCTGCTTGAATCTCGATGTGGATGTCAGAAAAACCTTTGTGCGCTTGTACATTCCGGTGACGACACCATGGTTTGCCATCAGCACCGGTGCCCGCGTGTGGACGGTGTCGTTGCTGGACGCCGCACTCCACAACTTCGAAGAGCGCGAAACCCATGAATACGCCTTCGAAGCCGCATCGACCTTCACCACTGCGCCGTCGGCGAGCGGCCAGTTCGAGGCATTGCCAGAGGTGAAGGCCAGACTGAGTATCCCGGCGTTCACCCAACTGTGCCGCCGACTGGATATCGGTGCGCAGTACAAGGCCAGCCTGGAAAAAAATCTCGGTTACTCCGACCCCGCGCTCGCCTCGAGCCTGCGCGCCAGACTGGACGCCAGCGAAAAAGCGGCGATGAAAGCCGCGCTGCAGTGGGCGCGAATGAACCGGGACGTATCGGAGAATCACTTTCGCCTGATCGACGACATGCTGGACGGCCTGACAGGCATCTACGTCGACGGTGCCCCCATGCTGTGTCATGACGTGACGATGCTCTGCGCACCGCTCACCGGCATCGTGGTGTTCGCTCCGGATCTGTACATGACGCGCAACGCAGCGCGCGTCGTGGCTTATGTGCCGAACGACCCCGAGCACCCGTTCAAGGAATACGCGTCGCCGACGGCGATGCTCGTCGAGCTGACGCGCCAGTTGCGCTCCAAGGAGTACCAACAGTTCTTCAGCCGCTTCGTCAACCACGAGCAGCGCGGCAATTTTTTCGGCCTGCTCAATAGCCGCCTGAGCGAAATCAAATGGCATCGGCCCGAGCCCGGCAGCGCCCTGCCCGCCTGGCGCGAAGCGCCTGTGGAGCGGCCCGATCTGCAGAGTGCGCTTGTGCCGTTTTACGATGATCTGTGGCAACACCTGCATCAGGCCAAACTGAACAAAGTCTTCAACGATGCCCGAGTCATCGCCGTCCCGACGGCCTGGGTCGATCAACGCGCGCGCTGGGCCTTCTGGGATTCGGTGGTGAATATCCTTTCCAGCATCGCCCAGACCGCTGCCCTGATCGTCGCGCCCTTCGTGCCGGTGCTGGGCGAAGCGATGATGGCGTACATGGCTTATCAACTGCTCGACGAAACCTTCGAAGGCATCGTCGAATGGGCACAAGGGCGCAACACCGAAGCCATCGAACACCTGATGGGCACCGTCGAATCGATGATTCAGCTGGGCCTGTTTGCGGTGGGTGGCGCGATTGGCGCGGGCGAATTTCGCAAGGCATTGCCCAAGGAAGTCGTGGCGTTCATCGACCGTTTCAAACCGGTGAAGCTGGCCAAAGGCGAAACCCGCTACTGGCAGCCCGATCTTGAGCGTTACAAGCACCCACTGCGTCCACCCGCCGATTCGCAACCCGACGCGCTCGGTCTGCACGCCCATCAGGACAAGCAACTGCTGGCCGTCGACGATGCGCATTTTTCGGTGAAAGCCGACGCGGTACCCGGGCAGTACCGCATCGAACACCCCAGCCGACCCGACGCCTACCAACCGCTGGTCCGCCACAACGGAGAGGGTGCCTGGCACACCGAGCTCGAACAACCGCTCGAGTGGGACGGCGAAACCGCACTGCGCCGCCTCGGCCCATCGGTGGAAAGCTTTTCGCCGGCCGAGCGGGAAACCATTCTGCAGGTCAGTGGTACCAGCGAAGACGTCCTGCGCAAAATGCATGTCAATCAGGAACGCGTCCCGCCGCTGCTCGCCGATAGCATTCAGCGCTTCAAGATCGACCAGCAGCTGCAGCGCTTCATCGATCAGATGGACAGCGAAACGTCTGAAGATTTTTTGCGTGCCGATCCGGTCACCCAGTTGCAACTGCTTACCGACCATGGCCGTTGGCCGAGCAACCGGCGGCTGCGTCTGGTTGATCGCAACGGCGAACTGCTCTGGCAATCCTCCGCAGACGAAAGCCTGCCCCTGACCGAGTTGAGGCAGGATCGGCTGATCGGCGGCGACCTGCTCAAATCCTTGCTCGCGGTCCTCGACGAAGCGCAAATCAAAGCCTTGCTCGCCGAACCCTTTGCGCTGACGCTATCACTGGACGTTCGCAGCCGGACCCTGCGCAAGCAACTGGCCGGCCTTGCGCAAACCCACAGAAGCACGCTGTTCGAATCGCGCTATCAGGCGCTGCAGCGTATCGACGATCCATTGGCGCAGCCGCTCCAGGCCTACGCTCCCGAGCTACCGGACAGTGTGACCCGCGAACTGCTCGACACCGCCACCGGAAGCGAAATGTTGCAGCTGCACCGGGGCCTGATTTCGCCGCATCAACAGGAGCTGCTGCAACTGGCCCGTCAGGAAGTGCGCGTGACCCGCGCCTACGAAGGGCTGGAGCTCAGCTCGGTGAGCAATCCCGATTCCGATGCCCTCGCCCTGCACAGCCTTAAACTATTGCCCGGCTGGAGCGGCGACGTGCGCATCGAAATCCGCGACGGTCGCTACGACGGCCCGCTGCTCGATAGCATCGGACGCGAGGAGGCCCCCGGGCAGAAAGTCCTCGTGCGCAGCGACGATGGTCGTTATCAACCTTATGATGATCGCGGCCAGGCACTGCATTCGTTCAGCGACTTGTACTCCAGCCTGCTCTATGCCCTGCCCGACAGTGAGCGCCAGAGTCTCGACCTGCGCATCGGTCAGGGAGAGTCGCTGAAAATCGCCGTTCGCGAACATACGCTGGCACGCCACGAGCTGCGGCAGGTGCTGTCGGCCGATGCGGTCACGCCACCAGAAGTCGATACGTTACGGCTACTGGGTGTCGAAGGGTACTCCCGTCTTTCCCCGCCGACCGTGCTGGAAGGTATGCAGCCACTGCGCACTCTTGAGGGAGATATACGGTCCCTGTATCCAAGGCTGCCGGACTGGAGAATTGAGGAACTCGCGCAAAGCATGCGTGCCAGTCCGTCCGGCCCGCGCGCGCAAGTGCTGCGCTTGCAAAACGATTACCTGCAACTGCAGAACGACCTGCAGGTCTGGGCCAACAGTCCGCCCGCCCGACACCCCGAGACGGGCAGCGTGCTCACGCCCATTGAGCGAGACGCGGAAATCCGCAACCGCAGATTGCTCAGGGAACAATTGCTTAAGGGCTGGCGACAGGAAAGCGTCATCGGCCAGGGCAGGGCTTCGCACAATGCCGTGCTGCTCACCCACGGTTTCATGGGTGACTTGCCGGTCCTGTCGGCCGATTTCAGCCACATCACCGCACTTGCGATCGATGGCAACACCACCATCGGCTCTCTCGACAGTTTTTTGCGATCTTTCAGCCAGTTGCAGACTCTGGATGCGCGCAATCTCAACCTGCCAAGCCTGCCTCAAGCGCTCACTTCGCTGCCGTCGCTTCGGGAGTTGAAACTGCGCAATTGCCGAATCAGCCTGACAACCACCACCCAATCGGTGTTGGCTTCTCTACCGCAACTTACTCTGCTCGATCTGCAAGGCAATTCGCTGGGCCTGCCCCCCGACTTGCACCCGCTGCCTTCGCTGCGTTACGTCAACTTGTCCAATACCGGACTCTACGCTGTGCCGGATGGCATACTCGATCACCCGCGGCTGATCTCCGCGCAATTCGACGGCAACCGGATCACGCGCGTCCCCGAGGGTTTTTTCAACCTCCCCAGCTCTCTTGGCAATGGCTTCACCTTTGCTGACAATCCGTTGTCGACCGCCTCTCGCGAACGGGTGAAAACCTTCTACAACCACACCGGCAGACACTTTGGCGTGCGCCCCGTGCCGCAAGACATGCAACGCACCATCGACTTGTTCCCGACGCTCGACGCCGAGCAGGCCACCGCCGTGTTGTACCGGTTACCCGGCACATTGGCAGAGGGCCGCGCCCAATTGTCGCTCTGGGAAACAGAGCTCGGCCAACTGAAGTCCGAACTGGACCAATGGATCGATCAGGCGTCTGCCGCCGGTCCGGAGTCGGGCACACCTACGCCTGTGGATGAACGCACTCGCGAGGCAAACGCCAGACGCGCCTTTGCCCAGGTGCTTGAGCAATTGTGGCGCGGCCGGACCGCACTTGGTCGCACTGAAGAGTTGAACACACTCGCGCAGTTCAGCGGCGCGATGCCCGTCATCAGCGCCAATTTCGAGCACATTTCCCAGCTGAACCTGAGCGGCAATCGGAACATCACGGCCGTCGCGCGTTTCGTGGAATGCTTTCCCAACCTGACTGCTCTACGCCTGGACAACGTCGAACTGGATCCACAGGCGGTCACAGGGATCGGCCTGCCCAGGCTGATCGATCTGGAGCTGAAAAACTGCGGGATCGTCCTCACCCCCGAAAACCAGGCCGCCCTGGTATCCATGACCAGTCTGCGCAGGCTGGACCTGGGCGACAACCCACTGGGGACGTTTCCGGATCTGACCCTGCTGCCTGAACTGGGATATATCGACCTCTCCAACAGCGGCCTTACCAAGGTTCCCGATGGACTGGTCAGCCACCCGAACCAGCCGATTGCGGTTTTGACCGGCAACCGCATTGCCGAACTTCCCGACGCCCTGTTCGAGGTTTCGGCGACTCGCAGCGACGGCATCTATCTTTCCGACAATCCGTTGTCGGCCGCCGCGCGCGACAAGATCAAATCCTATTACCGCCTCCATCAAAACGATTTCGATGTGCGTGCCGATACTCAGGACATTGCCCTTGCCCGCCAGCTGTTTCCCGAGCTCGACCAGCAAGAAGCCAGCGATATGATTTATGACCTGCCCGGCAATCTGGCGGATAGCCGTACCCAGCTCGAACAATGGCGTGCAGAGCTGGAGCAGATGCAACTCGATCTCACGCGGTGGACACAGCAAATCCCGGCCACACACCCGGTTACCGGTCAGTTGCTGTCCGTCGTTGATGTACAGGCGCAGACGGTGGCGCGTACCGAGTTCAAACTGAATCTGGAAGCATTATGGCGACAGCGGTCGAGCGAGACTGGAGAACGAGGAGCGTTTTTTTCAGCCGACCTGAAGTTTATTGGCGACCTGCCACGGTTGACGGCGGATTTCAGCCACGTTGCAAGCCTGAAACTCAGCGGAAACGCTGCAATCCGTACCATCGGGGCGTTAGTTGAACAATTTCCGAACCTTGAGGTTCTAGAGCTCAAAGCCATCGCTCTGAACGAAATTCCAGCTTTTGTCGCAGACCTGCAGACACTCAAGGAACTGCGCCTGCCTCATTGCGCCGTGAGGCTCACGAGCGCCGGACAGAATGTGCTCAATTCGCGGCCTGCCCTGAAGCTGGTGGATCTGAGCAATAACCCGTTGGCCACGGCCCCGGATCTGCGGGCAATGCCGGCGCTGGAGGATATCTTCCTGATGAATACGGGCCTGACCGCCCTGCCCGAAGGCATTGTCGATCACCCGCTTTTGCGACACGCGTACCTTAATGACAACCTCATCACAGAACTGCCCGAGGCTTTATTCCAAGCGAATTCACAACGCGCCGAAGGTATGTTCCTGCGTGACAACCCACTGTCCCGCGCTACCCGCGAGCTCATCAAGCAATACCATGCCAGACACGGTCGCAACTTTGGGGTCAGACCCGATCCAGAAGATATAGCCCTGGCGCAAAGGCTGTTTCCGCTGCTGGACAATTACTCGGCCAGCAACATGATCTACCGTCTCCCCGGTACGTTGCAGGCCGGCACCGCGCAATTGCTGCGCTGGGAAACGGAAATCGCCGGAATGATCAGCGACCTCAACACCTGGTGCGAGCAAGTGCCTGTCAGCAACCCTTCCACAGGACAACTCTGGAACACCGAAGAGCGAGCGGCGGAGCTTGTCGCCAGACGGCAATTCGGTACGCGACTCGAAGGGCTCTGGCGCGGCAGACGCACCGGGAACTCGGCATTACGCCTGGACAGGTTCGAAGCGAACGCAAGGTTTGCGGGCGAACTGCCGCCGTTGAGCGCGGATTTCAGCCACGTCACCCATCTGCAAATCAAAGGCAACTCGGGACTGACAGCTCCTGACAGTTTCCTTAGAAGTTTCAGCGGATTGAATGGTCTGGAACTGACAGACATGCCCCTGGGCCGGATCCCGAAAGCGCTGGAGAGGATACCGTCGCTGGAAACCCTGATGCTGAGCAGATGCCAGATTACGCTCGATGCGGCGGGGCAAGCGACGCTGTCCACGCTTGACCGTTTGAAGTCGCTGGACTTGTTCGGCAATTCTTTACAAGTCACCCCCGACGTCTCAGCGTTGACCAGCCTGAGGTTCCTCGACCTGATCCGTACCGGAATCGACCGCGTGCCTGCAGGGCTTGAGCAGCTACCGCAGCTGAACACCGCGCTATTGAACGACAATAACATTACCGAGTTGCCGGACGACCTCGTTCCTTACTCCGGTCATGGCATGGACATCGGCGCCAATCCGCTGTCCGCGGCATCCAGAGACCGCATCAAGGCGACCTTTCAGACCACGGGGGACAATTTTGGCGTGTGGGGCGAACAGGCTGACCTGAGCCTGATTCAATCGCTGTATCCGTCGTTGACTGGCCTGAAAGCCAATGACCTGCTGTATCGCCTACCGGGCACGCTGGCTGACGGACGTATCGAGCTGGCGCGCCGGCAGACCGAGATGATGCGCCTGATCACCCGGCTTGATACGTGGAGCAACGAGACTGCGCACGACCCGGTTTTGCGCTCGCCACTGACCGGCGAAGCGTTGCGCCGGGAGTCAGCCAGCCGGCAACGCTTCAAGAAAGATCTCGAAGCACGCCTGCGCCGCTATCCGAAATCGCTGCTGGACAAAGCCTTTGTCTGCGATTTGTCATTCACTGGCGAGCTGCCGCCGTTGATCGGGCGTTTCGACTATATCGAACAGCTGCAACTGTCGAGCACAGCCATTCCGCCACCCGGCGTCAATCGGCTGGTGGAACTCTTTCCGAAGCTGAGCGTGGTGGATATTCGCAATTACCCGCTGCGGGAAATCCCGCCCGCGATCCTCGGTCTGGACTCCCTGGTGAACCTGAGCTTGCCCGACTGCCAGATCACGCTTTCACGGCAAACCGCAGACGCCATCGCCGGCATGAACAATCTCGTCTCGCTGGATTTGGGCAATAACCCGCTCGGCAATACGCCTGACCTGCGCCGACTGGGCAATTTACGCGTGTTGCGTCTGAACAACGTCGGGCTGAGCGAAACGCCCGCCGGGCTGTTCGACCTCACTGGTCTGAGGTCGGTAAATCTGGCCGATAACATCATCAGCGAGTTGCCCAGCGAGTTTCCAGCCAGCCCCGGCGAAGTGGCGACACACTACGACTTCAGCGGCAATATCTTGAATCCGCAGAGTCGGCAACGCCTGACCGATTACAACACAGCACGGCAAATGCGTTTGCTTGAAGAGCAGGCAGGTCGGGTCAACCTGAATCCGTCGCTCGATGACAGCGACGGGTCGGATATTTCCGTCGGCGTGGAGTTCAACCGTTATCACTGATCGGCGATCAGCCACGCTCCGGTGGCACTGACGACAATTCGAACGGACTGCTGCTGCGCCGCTGGTTGCGATCTTCCCGTGGCGTGGCACCGAAGAAATTGCGATAAGCGCTGGAGAAATGCGGCCCCGAAGAAAAACCACACGACAGGCCGATCTGGATGATCGACTTGCTGGTCTGCATCAACATCTGCCGGGCCTTGTTCAGGCGGAGTTCGAGGTAGTACTGGCTCGGCACGCGGTTGAGGTATTGCTTGAAGATCCGTTCCAGCTGCCGACGGGATACGCACACATGCTGGGCGATTTCGTCGGTGGTCAGCGGCTCTTCGATATTGGCCTCCATCAGCAACACCGCTTGGGTCAGCTTCGGATGGCTGGAGCCGAGGCGATTCTGCAACGGAATGCGCTGACGCTCACCGCCCTCGCGAATGCGCTCGACCACCAGTTCTTCGGACACCGCACCGGCCAGTTCCGCGCCGTGATCACGGGCCAATACTGCCAGCAGCAGATCGAGCACCGACATGCCACCGCAAGCGGTCAGGCGATCGCGATCCCAGTCGAACAGGTGACTGGTGGCAATGACTTTGGGGAAGCGCTCGGCAAAATCGTCCTGCCAGCGCCAGTGCACGGCGGCGCGATAACCGTCGAGCAAACCGAGCTGGGCCAGTGGATAGACACCGGCGGACAGACCACCGATCACGCAACCGGCGCGCACCAGTTGCTTGAGCGCACTGCTCAGCGCCGGAGCCAAAGTGGTCGGCGGCTCATCGGCGAGCAGAAAGAGTTTCTGAAAGTTCTCAAGCTTGCCGGCCCAAGGCTCGCCGGGCAGCTGCCAGGCGCCTTCGGTCTGCGGCTCGGCCTGCAAGAACGACAGTTCGTAAACCACGTCCGGGTGCACCCGCTGCGCAACACGCAAGGCCTCCTCCGCCAGCGCCAGCGTCAACGCTTTAGTGCTGGGCCAAATCAGGAAACCAATACGATGGGCAGTCATGGGCGGGCAATCCGAAACGAACAACGGTGATGAAGGCATGGGCCAATGCTAGCCCGGAAATGAATACAAATCCTGAGTCCGACGCAGATCCATGTAGGAGCTGCCGAAGGCTGCGATCTTTTGATTTTCGAAAAACAAGATCAAAAGATCGCAGCCTCGTTGCACTCGGCAGCTCCTACAGGGGATCTGGGTCAGGCTTGAGATCGCGAAGCATGACCTAATCTGGTGCACAACGGCAGCCCTGATTTATTTCAGGCTGCCCGACAGGAACTGCTGCAAGCGCTCCGACTGCGGGTTGACCAGCACTTCGCGCGGGTTGCCGCTTTCTTCGACGACGCCTTTGTGCAGGAACACCAACTGGTTCGACACTTCACGGGCGAAGCCCATTTCGTGGGTCACGACGACCATGGTGCGGCCTTCCTGCGCCAGCGCTTGCATGACTTTCAGCACGTCGCCAACCAGTTCCGGGTCGAGGGCCGAGGTCGGCTCGTCGAACAGCATCACTTCCGGTTCCATCGCCAGCGCCCGGGCAATCGCCACGCGCTGCTGCTCGCCGCCGGACATGTGCCCCGGGAAGGCGTCTTTGCGATGGGCCACGCCAACCTTGTTCAGGTAGTACTCGGCTTTTTCGCGCGCTTCGTACTTGGGTACGCCGAGCACGTGAACCGGCGCTTCCATGATGTTTTCCAGCGCGGTCATGTGCGACCACAGGTTGAAATGCTGGAACACCATCGACAGGCGCGAACGCATGCGTTGCAGCTGCTTCGGATCAGCAGCTTTCAGCGCGCCGTCCTTGTTCGCCACCAGTTTCAGCTCTTCGTTGTTGAGCAGAATCTTGCCGGCGTGCGGCTGCTCGAGCAGGTTGATGCAGCGCAGGAAAGTACTTTTGCCGGAGCCACTGGAGCCGATGATGCTGATCACATCGCCGGCGGCGGCTTTCAGGGACACGCCCTTGAGCACTTCGTGACTGCCATAGCGTTTATGCAGGTCTTGGACTTCAAGTTTGTACATGCGGTCGGTTCTCACAAAAACAGTCAGTCAGTCGTTGAGCAAATGCCCGTGGCGCAGCGCCACGCGCCCCGCCACCTTGGCCAGCCATAAACCGGATTGGGCGTAACGCAGTCGTTCGATGGCAAACAGCACCCCGGACGTGCCGGCACACACGGTGCTGACGCGATCCGCCAGCGGATCGATCACCTCGAACAGCGCCTCGCCGGCTTCGATCCACTCACCGGGCCTGCGCAAAAAGCTCACCACGCCCGGATGCGGCGCGAACAGCATTTCGGTGCCTTCGAACGGCATGCCCTCGCACGGTTCATTCGCCGGTTTCGGCCACTCCCCCTTGATCAGGCCCTGCTCGGCCAGAAACGCCAGAATGCCTTCAGCCCAGGCCTGCGTCTGCGCAGGATCGGTATCAGCCTGACCGCCGAGCTCGATGGTCGTTGCCATACAGGCCAACGGAATCTGCGCCTGCGGGAACAGACGCGACAACCGCAGCCATGGCGCCGAACAGGCCTCATCGAACGAGCTGCCGCCGGAATCTTCCGCGAGCAAGCCGACTTTCACATCCAGATGGGCCGCCAGTGAACGCCACTGTGGCCAGTGCTGAGGCAGCGCATACAAGTGCAGCGCGGCTTCACAGTCGCAATGCAGATCCAGCACGATGTCGGCGCTGCAGGCATGGCTGAGCAACAGACGCTGCATGCCTTGCAACTGACTTTCAGCGGCCGGCAGCGCCGCCAGATGGTCGCTCATTGCCTGACGAATCAAGCGAATGTTGGCATGCGGATCATCACCGAGCTTGTCGCCCAGTGCTGCCGCGACCGGCGCACTGAGCTCGACGAAGTCACGGTTGAAGTTCTTGCCGCTGCCCGCTTCGAAACGGCCCTGGAAATTGCCTTGCAGCAATTGCCCCAGCCCCAGCGGATTGGCCACCGGCACCAGCTCGATCACACCGTTGAGCAAGCCTTGGGCCTCAAGTTCGCCGAGGCGTTTTTTCAGCTCCCAGGCGGTGCGCATGCCCGGCAATTCGTCGGCGTGCAGGCTGGCCTGAATGTAGGCCTTGCGTTCGCCACTGCCGAAACGAAATACCGACAGCTTGCGCTCGCTGCCCAGATGGCTCCATGGAAGTTCGTGGTCGATACGTTCCATCAGTGCTTCCTCGGGGCCAGATAGCTCAACCAGCGACGCTCAGCCAGTTTGAACAGCTTGACCAGAATGAAGGTCAGGCACAGGTAGAACACGCCAGCGGTGATGTACGCCTCGAACGGCAGGTAGAACTGCGCGTTGACGGTACGTGCCGCGCCAGTGATGTCGATCAGGGTCACGATCGACGCCAGACTGGTGGTCTGCAGCATCATGATCACTTCGTTGCTGTACTGCGGCAGCGCGCGGCGCAGGGCCGACGGCAGCAGAATGCGCTTGTACAGTTTGAAGCGCGACATGCCCATGGCCTTGGCTGCTTCGATCTCGCCGTTCGGCGTGGCCTTGAGGCTGCCGGCGATGATTTCCGCGGTGTAGGCGCTGGTATTGATCGCAAAGGCCAGGCACGCACAGAACGTCGCGCTCGACAGCCATGGCCACAAGAAGCTTTCGCGCACTGCTTCGAACTGGGCCAGACCGTAGTAGATCAGGAACAGCTGAACCAGCATCGGCGTGCCACGGATCACGTAGGTGTACAGCCACGCGGCGCCATTGACGAACGGGTTTTTCGAGACGCGCATCAGCCCCAGCGGCAACGCCGCGAGCAAGCCGAAAAACAGCGACAGCGCGAGCAGTTTGAGGGTGGTCAGCAGGCCGCCGAAGTACAGCGGCAGTGCCTCCCAGATGACGTTGTAGTCGAAGATCATAGATCAGCCGCCCTTACGCCTACCGAGTAGCGCTTCTCAAGGTGACGCAATGCCAGCAACGAGACACTGGTGATCACCAGGTACATCGCTGCCACTGCGAGGAAGAAGGTGAAAGGCTCGCGCGTGGCATCCGCCGCCTGCTTGGCCTTGAACATCATGTCTTGCAGACCGACCACGGAAATCAGCGCGGTGGCCTTGGTCAGTACCAGCCAGTTGTTGGTGAAACCCGGAATCGCCAGACGGATCATCTGCGGCACCATCACCCGGAAGAACACCTGAAAACTGCTCATGCCGTACGCCATGCCCGCTTCGGCCTGGCCTTTGGGGATCGCCATGAACGCACCCCGGAACGTCTCCGAAAGGTACGCACCGAAGATGAAACCGAGGGTGCCGATGCCGGCAGCCAATGGATTCAGATCGATGTAGTCGTCATAGCCAAGCATTGGCGCAACGCGGTTGAGCAGGTCCTGACCGCCGTAGAAGATCAGCAGGATCAGCACCAGGTCGGGAATGCCGCGGATCACCGTCGAATACAGGTCGCCCAGCCACGCCAGCCAGCGCACTGGCGACAGGCGCAACGCGACACCGATCAGCCCGAGAACGATGGCCAGAGCCATGGACGACAAGGCGAGCTGAAGCGTCAGCCATGCGCCATCGAGGATGACAGCCCCGTAGCCTTTCAACATGATTCAGGTCCTCGAAAGTTGGGATGAAAAAATGGCGCAAACCGCAGAGATTCTGTTGCTTGCGCCATTTCGGACTTGTCGCAGAGACGTCTTACTTGCCGTAGATGTCGAAGGCGAAGTACTTGTCCTGGATTGCTTTGTATTTGCCGTTTTCGCGGATGGCCGCGATGGCAGTGTTGATCTTGTCTTTCAGGGCGTCGCCCTTGCGCACCGCGATACCTACGCCGTCGCCGAAGTATTTGACGTCGGTGAAGGCCGGGCCGACGAACGCGAAGCCTTTGCCGGCGTCGGTTTTCAGGAAACCGTCATCGAGCAGAGTTGCGTCAGCCACGGTACCGTCGAGGCGACCGGCGGCCACATCGAGGTAGATTTCGTTCTGCGAGCCGTACGGCTTGATCTCGGCGCCCAGTGGAGCGAGGACTTCGCGGGCGAAACGCTCGTGGATCGAACCACGCTGTACGCCGATGTTCTTGCCCTTCAGTTCAGCCAGACCTTCGCTGACCTGAGTGCCGGCCTTCATGACCAGACGCGCCGGGGTGTTGTAGTACTTGTTGGTGAAGTCGACCGACTTCTTGCGATCTTCGGTGATCGACATCGACGACAGGATCGCGTCGATCTTGCGTACTTTCAGTGCCGGGATCAGGCCGTCGAACTCTTGCTCGACCCACACGCACTTGACCTTCATTTCTTCGCACAGCGCGTTGCCGATGTCGTAGTCGAAACCGACGATGCTGCCGTCCGGTGCTTTCGAAGCGAATGGAGGGTAAGCCGCTTCGATGCCGATCTTCACAGGTTTTTCGTCAGCGACGGCATTCAGCGACAGCACTGACAGTGCCAGGGCGCCAAGCAGCACAAGTTTCTTCATCTTGGGACTCCATCGGTAAAGGGCAAAAACGGCAGAGTGAGCGACAGCCCAATATGCGAATGGGTGAATCGGAAATCGGTTGCGCATCGGCGGAAATTTCCCATTGAAACCGCAGGCGATTTCAACGTCAGCCACGATGAGCGAGTGATCGGCATTCTAACGACAGGCCCGAAGCCGATATTTCTTCAATGCGACAACTAATTACAGATGCACCGAGAAAGCGGTTTGAGCTCATTGACAGCCCTGCAATTTCATGCAAGAGCGAAAGACAGTGAACCGATACATATTGCAAGTTGCGGGCCCATTATTCGCAAACCCTTCTAATCCGGCAAGCGCAGCGTTATGTCTTATTTTTCAGCGAGGCTTTTGAGGCTCTAAAACGGGGCGCAGCGTTTCCCTTCGCCCCGGTTTGGCGCGGGCGGTTACACATTGGCCTGGGCCGGGTAACAGAAGCAAAGGGCCTACGGCGCAGGTCGATAATTATTGGTTGGGTTGGTGCGGTTTCCTACAGCTGACTACTGCGGTGTCTGACAGATCGCCTTCGCTGGCAAGCCAGCTCCCACAGGGATCTGCATTTGTCTGACGGTACTCGGTCAAACTGTGGGAGCGAGCCTGCTCGCGAAGGGGCCGGTCCGCTCGACACAAATCCACCAGACACAAAAAAGCCCCGCCCGGCATACACCGAACAGGGCTTTTCAGCACATCAAACCGCTACTTAAGCAACATTCATCGTCTTGTGCGTATCAATCAAATGCTGCACCACCCCCGGATCCGCCAAGGTCGAGATATCCCCCAGCCCGTCGTATTCCGCCGTGGCGATCTTGCGCAGGATGCGGCGCATGATCTTGCCCGAACGGGTCTTCGGCAATCCCGGTGCCCACTGGATCACGTCCGGCGAAGCAATCGGGCCGATCTCCTTGCGCACCCAGTTCTTCAGCTCCAGGCGCAATTGCTCGGTCGGCTCCTCGCCGTTCTTCAAGGTCACATAGACATAAATGCCCTGCCCCTTGATGTCATGCGGCACGCCCACCACCGCCGCTTCAGCGACTTTCGGATGCGCAACCATCGCGCTCTCGATCTCGGCGGTGCCCATGCGGTGGCCGGACACGTTGAGCACGTCGTCCACGCGCCCGGTGATCCAGTAGTAACCATCGGCATCGCGACGCGCGCCGTCACCGGTGAAGTACATGCCACGGAAGGTCTTGAAGTAGGTATCGACGAAACGATCGTGATCGCCGTACAGCGTACGCGCCTGGCCCGGCCACGAATCGAGAATCACCAGATTGCCTTCGGCCTCCCCCTCGATGATGTTGCCGAGGTTGTCGACCAGCGCTGGCACCACACCAAAGAACGGACGCGCCGCCGAACCCGGCTTCAGCGCGTGGGCACCCGGCAACGGGCTCATCATGTTGCCGCCGGTTTCGGTCTGCCACCAGGTATCGACGATCGGGCAACGCGACTTGCCGACATTCTTGTAGTACCAGTCCCAGGCTTCCGGGTTGATCGGCTCACCGACCGATCCGAGCAGGCGCAGACTGCTGCCGTCAGCGCCTTCCACGGCGGCCTGACCCGAAGCCATCATCGCGCGGATCGCGGTCGGCGCGGTGTAGAGGATGTTGACCTTGTGCTTGTCGATGATCTTCGCCACCCGGGTGATGTCCGGGTAGTTCGGCACGCCCTCGAACAGCACGGTGGTCGCGCCGTTGGCCAGCGGGCCGTAGACGATGTAGCTGTGGCCGGTGACCCAGCCGACGTCGGCGGTGCACCAGTAGATTTCGCCCGGACGGTAGTCGAACACGCGCTCGTGGGTCATCGCCGCATACAGCAGATAACCGCCAGTGGTGTGCTGCACGCCCTTCGGCTTGCCGGTGGAGCCGGAGGTATAAAGGATGAACAACGCTTCTTCAGCGCCCATCTCTTTCGGCGCGCAGACGGTGCCCGCGACTTTCATCAGGTCTTCGTACCAGATGTCGCGATGCTGGTTCCACTTGATGTCGCCACCGGTGCGCTTGCACACGATGACTTTCTGGATGCTGCTGGTTTCCGGGTTGGTCAGGGCGTCGTCGACGTTGGCCTTGAGGGAAATCTTCTTGCCGGCACGGATGCCTTCGTCAGCGGTGATCACCACTTTCGAGCGGCAGTCGATGATGCGACCGGCCAGGGCTTCCGGCGAGAAACCGCCGAACACCACCGAGTGAATCGCGCCGATCCGGGTGCAGGCCAGCATGGCGACCACGGCTTCGGGAATCATCGGCATGTAAATGGTCACCACGTCGCCACGGTGCACGTCCTGGCCACGCAGGGCGTTGGCCAGTTTGCACACTTGCTCGTGCAGTTCGCGGTAGGTGATGTTGCGGCTTTCGGAAGGATCGTCGCCTTCCCAGATGATTGCGACTTGATCGCCGCGCTCGGCCAGATGACGGTCGAGGCAGTTGTAGGAAACGTTCAGGGTGCCGTCGGCAAACCACTTGATGTCGACATGGTGATCGTCGAAGGACGTCTGTTTCACCGTGGTGAAAGGCTTGATCCAGTCGAGACGCTGGGCTTGCTCGCGCCAGAAGCCGTCCGGGTTGACGACCGACTGCTGGTACATGGCTTTGTAGGTCGCCTCGTCAGTCAGCGTGTTTGCCAGAACCTCGGGACGAACGGGATACAGAGAAGCCGCACTCATCTTTCCTACCTCGGTGTAATAGTTGTTTTTGTATGACCCCGTTGTAGCCGGGTGGGGCCCATAGAACCATTCGACGATGGTTGTAGGAGCTGCCGCAGGCTGCGATCTTTTGATCTTCAAAGCAAGATCAAAAGATCGCAGCCTCGTTGCACTCGACAGCTCCTGCATGGGCCGTGCGAGGGATTGTTACCAAATATGCCAAAAGTGTTTATCAAAACCTGCTCTGTTTACCCCGGCCCCACCGCCCTAAAATTCACCTCGCCAACAAGGCAACCGCGATTAACAACGTTACAGCCCCCACGAAGGCCGTTAATCCAGCTCTCCAAGTAACGCATCAAATACCCAAGCTCCACACGCAACCCTAAAAAGGTTGCGTGACCCCACTCGACCTCAAAAAGGTGAATTAGCAATGAAAGCTTTATTGGTTCTGGCCCTCAGCAGTCTGTGCGCAACCGCCATGGCAGACGAGGTCCCGACTGATGTCGCACAGCAACAACCGGTGATCGAGGAATACACTTACTCCACACACCTGGACATCGCCAAAGTTGTATCGATGAGCGAAATTCCAAATGTCTGTGAAGTAGTACCGGCAAAAATGGAATACGACGACTCCAAAGGCCAACGCCACATCCTGCGCTACAGCATCATGGGCAATGGCTGCACAAACTGAATCAGACTGCACCGAATCGGTTCGCTCAGCGCTACATTGAGGGTCGATTCCAGCCCGGCTTAGGTCGGGCTCAGTTGTGTCTGGAGCCGTTAAAAACGGTTGCAAAACACTAGATATAGTGAAAAACCCGATTTTCTGGCTATTTTTTAAACAAAAAAACACCTGCCAAAAAATTAACGAAAAAAAATCTGCCAGGGTCGACTCCGCGCAAAGCCCTGTAATCCCTCGGTCGGATCGAAATCCGCCCCCTCCTCGGCCTCGCCATGAGCCGATTCGCCGCACCACGCCGGTAAAAATTTCCCTATAATGCCGCCCCATACGGGTCAGCAATATTCCCTTACAGGGAGCAAAAGCCATTCTGAAGCCCCGCAACAGTGCCAGACGCTGATTGCGCCCATCAGAGGCTCTCGGAACCCGTCAAAATTTCTGTTTATTTGCCTGCGTGCAGCGCTGCAAAAAACGACATCCAACGCGGCTTGTTTGGCCGTGTGAAAAACCAACCCATCAGGTTTCACACGGGCACAAGCCCTCACGCAGGAGACGACACGTCATGCTGAGCTGGGACGAATTCGATAAAGAAGACAGTGAAGTCGCAACCGTGAAAGGCGCCAACGCCGGCCACGCAAGCGAAGCCAACATGGACCGCCTCGACAACGCTGGCGGCGCCGCCGCGCTCGAAGCCCGCGCCGTCACCGCCGACGACTCGGCCGCCGTGGCCCGCGCCAAGGCTGCACTGAACTCCCTCGACGTCGCCGAAGGCCTCGCCGAACTCGAAGGCGCCTCCGCCCGTGTCGCCGTTGACGAAAAGCGCATGATCAACTGCCGCGCCGACCTCAACCAACTCGTGCCATTCAAGTACGACTGGGCCTGGCAGAAGTACCTGGACGGTTGCGCAAACCACTGGATGCCGCAAGAAGTCAACATGACCGCCGACATCGCCCTCTGGAAAAACCCGGAAGGCCTGACCGACGACGAGCGCCGCATCGTCATGCGCAACCTCGGCTTCTTCTCCACAGCCGACTCCCTGGTAGCCAATAACCTGGTCCTGGCCGTGTACCGCCTGATCACCAACCCGGAATGCCGCCAGTACATCCTGCGCCAGGCGTTCGAAGAGGCGATCCACACCCACGCCTACCAGTACTGCATCGAATCGCTGGCCATGGATGAAGGCGAAATCTTCAACATGTACCACGAGATCCCATCGGTCGCGAAAAAGGCAGCCTGGGGCCTGAAGTACACCCGTTCGATCTCCGATCCGAAGTTCGAAACCGGCACCCCGGAAACCGACAAAGAGTTGCTGCGCAACCTGATCGCCTACTACTGCGTTCTGGAAGGCATCTTCTTCTACTGCGGCTTCACCCAGATCCTCTCCATGGGCCGCCGCAACAAAATGACCGGCGTCGCCGAGCAGTTCCAATACATCCTGCGCGACGAATCCATGCACCTGAACTTCGGCATCGACGTGATCAACCAGATCAAAATCGAAAACCCACACCTGTGGGACGCCGAAATGAAGGAAGAAGCGACCCAGATGATCCTGCAGGGTACGCAGCTGGAGATCGAATACGCGCGTGACACCATGCCTCGCGGCGTATTGGGTATGAACGCGGCGATGATGGAGGATTATCTGAAGTTCATCGCTAACCGTCGTTTGTCGCAGATTGGTTTGAAAGAGGAATATCCAGGGACAACTAACCCGTTCCCTTGGATGAGCGAGATTATGGACTTGAAGAAAGAGAAGAATTTCTTTGAGACGCGCGTGATCGAATACCAAACTGGTGGTGCGTTGAGCTGGGACTAATAGTCTCGGTTGGCATGATTTGACGATTGCTGCCTGAGTCGACAAGTCGAGAAAGCAAAAAGCCCCGATCTGATCGGGGCTTTTTTGTGGGCGATCGGCGAGCCTTTTTACGCCTACGTCACAGCGCTCAATCTCCTACAGCACTTACGGTCGCTTCCCATTGAAGCCTGCCACGCACACTACTAAGCTCTATCGCAGGTGCCTAAGAAACGCCCAACGTAGAAAGCTTGGTCAGTGACACAGACGTGGAATTCGTCGGTGGTAACTGCTCTGCTCGTTGGGATTTCTTATGTCAGCTCTACGTTGGGGTCAGGTCCTCCCAAAATCCATAACGTAGAGGTCATAGATATGTCTGATCCATGCTCGGTAACTGTTTTCTCTCGCCACAATCTTTCTCTACATGCCCTTCTATGGGAAAACCAGCCTTGGTTTTCCGCCCGCGATGTCGGCCGCCTGATTGGTTTCCATCTGAATGATCGGGTGGTCAATAAGCTAGATAGCGATCAACGCCGCATTATGTGGATTGAGTACTTTCGAGAACCCGAACAGCAACTGATGCTTAGTGAATCTGGGGTGTACGCGCTGTTGGTGTATCACTACGTACCGGGAAATCGGTTGCTGCGTGAGTGGTTGACCAATGAGGTAGTGCCAACCTTGCGCGACGCTGCAGATTCAGGACATTCGAATCGGCCAATGTTGAGCTTGTTGGATTGGCCGGAAATGTCACTGAGTTTGCTGCATTGGCAGGATGAGGGGTGGATTCGGCTACGGGATATGCCGCACCTGTTAAATGATCAGACGCAGCGGAGAGCAACTACGATTCGACCTTGGTGGCGACGAGTTGCTCAGGCGTTCCAATCTTCGAAGCGCTCAATGGGCTAGGTGACGTGTTTATAGGAGCACTTTCGAGCCCCACGACTCTTCATAAGCAGTTCATGACAGCCTTTCAATATCGACCGAGGGTTCGCACCCTCGGCGATCGTATGGGTAGAAAAAAGAACAACCGTGATTGGAATATTCAACCTTCAATTGCTTCCAACCGAAGCTTCAATCTCTGATTCACCAATGCGCCATGCACCCCAGAATGAATTTCCCGGTGACAACTTGGACATACAGCTGCCACATACCGTGGGTGGTCTAAACCACCATCGGAGAGCCTATTCACATGATGAGGTTCTAAATAGGGTGTGCCATCTTTCTTCAAGAATGGAGCAGGCATCTCACAGCTTTCGCATATTCCCTGAGCACGCATCAATACGTAGAACGAGACCTTCCGGCTACGCTGATAAATCTTACGGGGGGCGGATTGCCCGAATCCATCACTGCTAAGCTTACACGCAGCCACCGCGACCAGCCGCGCAGCAGCCAGAGACTCGGGAAGGTCAGCCTTGTCCCCGTACTCGTCACCAACTTCAATCGTTCCGCCAGAAATACCGACTGGGACTAGTCGAAAAACAATAGCCGCACGATCCTGGCCAGTAACATCAGGTTGAATCCGCGTGAACATATCTGCACAAGAAAATTCACCTACATAAGCGCAGCCTTTACCTTTGCCGAGTGACTTAAACAAATGCAGTGCTCGGCCGTCCACGGCATGCTCAGCAATGGCGCGGTTGCCACGAGTCAAAGTCATCGCACCTCGCTGTCCTTCACCCGTGTAAAGGTATGCGCCGTCGTCCCAACGATCTGCATAACCGTATTGTTCACCGCTGTCGCCAGTAAACAAAAAAATCACTGGATAGATAGCTGACGCTGCAATGCCACTTTGGCGACTACCACCGAACGGCCCATTGATTTCAGTTTTTCGGTCATAAACAACCCCTGGCGTGAACTGCAACAAAAGCTCACCTTCTTCACGAGGTAACTCCACAATAGTGAAGCCTCGCTTCTTAAGGTAACTGTTGGTCGGATGTCCACCCGAAAAATCGCCTACCGCAATGCCAGTCGCCAAAGAGACAATTTTCTTCGCTGGATACAGGGCCCCGCCCGCGTCAATGGCATAACGATGCGATTGGTTTTTTTCCCAGCCTTGCCACTCAGGCCTACTCCGAAATTTGTGATCAAACTCCAGCATCGCGCTGCCTATTCGTTCCTTCGAGACCGCTTTGATCACCACGAGTGCCGCCCTTTGTAGTCAATGGCTGTAGGAAATTTCCTATAGTCGCCAAACTACAAAAGGGTTTCAATACATGACAGAGCAAAGAGCCACTATTTCCAGGCGTTGCCTTTAATATCGGCGTGCTCCCCCTAACTCGTTTACTCGTCTTAATGCGCCATCTTCTCCTCAAGGATCCGAGCCCCACCATGAAATTCGATCTCGCCTACTGCCTCAGCCTCGACGACAAGTTGTCGATCTATGATGTTCGCGATCTCAATTTCGATGAGACGGTTGCCTTCGACTCCGCGAAGGAGAACTTCCAGTGCCCCAACGATGCTTGTCGTTCGGCGTTCGAGGCGTCAAACGAACTGGGCACGTTCAACGCCAAGAACGTGAATTACGTGCGCACGCCGCACTTCAAGAATCTGCCCACTACGCAGCATGTGGCGGGTTGTCCGTACGTGAGTTTGAAGGCGTCGGCGTCTGGCGTTGAGACAGCCGATGGCGAGGTGGATGACGGGCGTGAGGAACACTTCCCATCGGAGTTGTTACTGACCCGGCGTGAGTATGTGCGCAAGCCTGTCACGCCAGCGGGGGTGGCTGATGTGTTGCGCGATGAGCCGGCGCGGGCGGCGGCGGACGCTGGTAAAGAGTCGGTGGGTCGTGAGTCGGCGCCGGACAAGACCAGTGTGTTTGCGCATCCGGTGGAATGTTTTGTTTCCAACTTCGCCGATAAGGACTTGCTCAAGCGCATGCCGTTGAAGATTGGCGAGCATACGGCGCCGTACAGTTCATTCTTCAAAAAGATTGAATATCTGACGGACAACAAGGGGCTGATTTACTGGGGGCGGATCAAGAAGATCGAGGACTTCCACAGTGCCAGTTTTCGGATCGATTTCGAGGACAAGGTTTGGTTCAAGAAGCCCGAAGACAGTAAGAAGAAGCCGTATCCGGTCAGCGTTTATCTGAACAAGAAGCTGATCGACAACTACCGCAAGCGCAAGGCGTTTCTGGAGGAGATCAAGCACGCGGTGGATAGCGACAAGGCGTTGTTCTGTTTCTTCTATGGCGTAACACCGGAGTTGAAGCAGGTGCCCGGCAAGAAGAACCCCGAAAAGCCGTTCGAGGTCTTCAATGCCAATATCGAGAACCTGGATCACTTCATTATTCGTGAAGCGCCGGGGTTGGAGTGAGGTTCAGTTGATGCGCAACCCTTCCCCAAACGCTCGAATCTCCCGCTCCGCCTCCCTGCGTCGCTCAAGTGCAGCCTGAACGCCCAGCTCTTCCACCCCACAATACTGCCGCAACCAATGCGCGAGCATTTCTTCATCAGGGCGGAAGTAATCCTTTCGGTCCTTGGTGTTTCGAATTTGCGAGTTCATTTGCGCGTCGAAACCGATGGCTGCACGTTCGCCTTGGGGCAAGCAACCCCACTCTGTCGCGCAATCCTCGAAGAACCAGGCGATTTGTTCGATGTGCTTTTGTGCGCTGCGATGGCCACGGCGATAAAAACGATGCTCGCGGCTCAGCTCTAGACGATCGGTCATCGTCCCCGCGTCGATCCATTGCATGAGGTCATGATTGATTGCATCGCGGATCAAACCTTCGCGCCAAGGCTGGTTAAACCACGCCACAAACCCTTCGGCGTCGGCCTTTTTGGCATCGGCCAGGATCAGGCAATAACGGGTTTTGACATGAATGGCCAACAACACATGTTTGCGCTGCACAGTGATCGCATGGACCAGCCACTGTTCGTCCGCACCATTCAGCTCATCATCCTCAATAACTGATGACGGCGGTTTGGTATCCACCGGCGTGATCATTTTGCCTTTATGGACTCGGCTGAAAAACTTGCTGGCGGCTTCGGTGCAATTGAAGATCAACATTCAGATTCTCTTGGAAACGCGGGTGACATTGGGTCAGTAATCTCGAACGATCTCTTCGACCTACTCAATTTCATACGGTCGACTTTCGATATCAGCGGTAGCTCATCTTGTCCACATACCCAGCATCACGATCAAAAGTAAGCCGACATAGATCTGGGCATGCACCCGATCCGGTATCCGCCCTATCCACGGCGCAGCCAATCTGACCCCCAGCAACGAACCAACCGTCAGCAGCGCAAACGCCCACACATCGACATACCCTACATACCAAACGCCCAAATCAGCCCCAGTGAAACCGGCCAGCGCCATGTACGTCAGCGTGCCGGCCAGCGCTACCGGCACGCTGAGCGGATTGGCCATGGACGTCGCTTGCGACATGCTCAGGCCGCAGCGGCGCAGCAGCGGCACGGTCATGACGCTTCCTCCTACGCCGAGGAAGGTCGCGATGGCGCCGATGCCTACGCCGCCGGCGGATGTTTCCCTGGTGGTCAGTCGCCGTGGGATTGTCGTTTGGGACTGTGCGAGAAATCCTCGACGCAGCAGGCAATCGACGATGGTCACGCCCAGGTAGGCGATGAATGCGTAGCGGATCACTTCGCCGCTGACCCACATCGCAGCAATGGCGCCAACGACAGCGCCCACGCCAATAAACCCGCCCAATGGCCAAAGGTATTCCCGGAGCAGATTGCCGGCACGTTGGTGTTTGCGTGTAGCGATCAGGGCGTTGACGATCATCACGCAGGTCGAAGTGGCTACGGCAATGTGCATGGCCGATTGTGCGATGAGGTCGTCAGTTGCGTGGCTAGCGGTGAGCACGCGATAGAGCAGCGGCACGATGACGAAGCCGCCGCCGAAACCGAAGAGCACGGCGCTGATGCCGGTGAGGCAACCGAACAGCGTAAGCAGGAGGTAGAACATGGAGGGCGTCCAGGATCGGGGGAGCCCAGGACATTAGAGCGTGATGCACTGGCCGGCTTCAGTAGTTGGGCCAATAATGTTCGCGTTTACGCCAATCGTTGGAACACGCCTGATGCGCAATATTTCGATCAATCAGCTCGATGACACGCCTCGCCCGGTCGTGGCCATCGGTACCGATTATTCCCACGGCCACCTACTCCCGTTTCATACACATCGTCGTGGGCAATTGCTCTACGGCGCCACTGGCGTGATGCAGGTCAGCACTCAGAACGGTAACTGGGTGGTGCCGCCGCAGCGTGCGGTGTGGATCCCGCCGGGCGTGGCCCACGAGGTGCTGATGCTCGGGGTAAGCACGCGCAGCCTCTATATCGAACCGGGCCCGGTGGATTTGGGCCCGGACTGCCAAGTGCTGAGCGTGTCGTCGCTGCTGCGGCATTTGCTGATGGAAGCGGTGGACGTGCCGCTGATGTACGACCAGGCCGGCCGCGACGGTATGCTGATCAACTTGCTGTTGCATGAACTGACGCGCAGTGCGCCCCTTCCCCTACACATTCCTATGCCCGTCGAAGGAAAGCTCCTCAGTCTGTGTCAGATCTTTCTGAACATGCCCAACATCCATCAATCCCCGCAGCATTGGGCGGACCAGTTACACATAAGCTTGCGTACCTTTAACAGATTGTTTCGGCAGCAGACCGGGCTCAGCTTTCGTCAGTGGCGCCAGCAAGCCTGCGTGATTCAGGCACTGGCACGGCTGGCGGCAGGGAAATCCGTGACGCGGATTGCTCTGGACTTCGGCTATGAGAGTCCGGCGGCGTTTTCCACGATGTTTCGGCGAGTGCTGGGTCAGGCACCGTCCGTCTGGTTGGAGCCGGCGAAGTAGGCAAATTCAAAAATTGCGTTTGATCCCGGCCGAAAACAACTGTACAAAAACACAGTACATTTTCAATCAGCACTTTTGAGCCCGGAGCACACCATGGCCTCTCTTGCGATGAACCACGTCCTCGAACGCATTGCCCTTTTCCAATTCACCCCGACCCACTGCGTCCAGGCCCGCGCCATGCTGGGCTGGAGCGTTGAACAACTGTCGCGCGAGGCCGAGGTGGCGGTGGCAGATATCCAGCGGTTCGAAGCGCAACTGGACGTAGCGGACGCCGCGAGACTGGCACTGGCTTATCGGTTTGAAGCGCAGGGGTTGGTGTTCTTCCCGGGGTTTGCACCGGGGCGCAGTGTCAGGGCGCAGGGTATGGCGGGGGAATCGGTGGGGCGTGGGGATTTTGCGATGGCTGACTGAAATGGCAATTTGATAATTATTCCAAAATAGGTATATTTCGCATGAGTGCAAGGAAGCCGCTTATGTGGGTCTGCAGTAGTAAAAAAGATCTCAAGCAGATGCCCACAGAGGTCCAAGACGTTTTTGGTCACGCACTGGATCTGGCTCAATGTGGCCTGAAGTATTCAGATGCAAAGCCATTGAAAGGGTTCGGAGGCGCAGGTGTCCTGGAGTTGATAGAAGACTTCGACACCGACACCTACCGCGCCATTTATACGGTTCGTTTTGGCAGTGCAATTTACGTTTTGCACTGCTTTCAGAAAAAGTCGAAAAGCGGGATTAAAACCGCCCAGTCGGACATTGATCTGATCAGAAACAGACTTCGAGCCGCCCAGGAACATGCGAAAGGATCAGAAAACCATGGAGATTGAAGTAGGTAGCGGAAACGTCTATCACGATCTGGACTTACCCAATGCAAGTGAAATGCAGGTGAAGTCGCAGCTCGCAGCGAAAATTGGCGCAATCATTAAGGCGCGTCATCTCACTCAGATTCAGGCGTCAGAAATCTTGGGACTCTCACAGCCCAAGCTTTCCGAAATGCTGCGTGGCAAATTTCGCGGAATCAGTGAGGCCAAAATGATGGAATGCCTTTCACGTCTCGGACGAGATGTGCAAATTGTAGTCAAATCGGCCCCCCGATCACGGAAAGAGGGCCGTATTGAGGTGGTATTCGCTTGAGGCGAACGCGTCAGGCATTCTGAGCAAGCGCCTCCCCCTCCTCTTCAACCGCCATCCACCACGCACTCCCCCGTTGTGGATGCGCAAGGTTGAACGCCTCCCCCATTCGCGGTGTGGTAATCGCAATACTGCGTTCCCACGCGAGGGCAAGGATGCGGTCGAAGGGTTCATGCCAGGCGTGCATGGCCAGGTCGAAGGTGCCGTTGTGGATCGGGAAGAGCCAGCGGCCCTTGAGGTCGATGTGGGCTTGCAGGGTTTCTTCCGGTTGCATGTGCACGTGGGGCCATTCGACGTTGTAGGCGCCGGTTTCCATCAGGGTCAGGTCGAACGGGCCGTATTGTTCGCCGATGCGTTTGAAGCCGTCGAAGTAACCGCTGTCGCCGCTGAAGAAGATTCGTGTGTCGGCATCGATTATCACCCATGACGCCCACAGCGTGCTGTTGCCGTCGAACAGGCCACGGCCGGAGAAATGCTGCGATGGGGTGGCGACGAAGCGGATGCCGGCGATTTCGGTGCCCTGCCACCAGTCGTACTGGCGCACCTTGCTGGCGTCGATGCCCCATTTGATCAGGGTGTCGCCCACGCCGAGTGGAGTCAGGAAGTAGGTGGTTTTGGCGGCGAGTTTGACTACCGCTTCGTAGTCGAGATGGTCGTAATGGTTGTGCGAGAGGATCACCGCTTCGATCGGCGGCAACTCGTCGATGCTGATCGGTGGCTGATGGAAACGTTTCGGACCCGCCCATTGCACCGGCGAGGCGCGCTCGGCGAAGACCGGGTCGGTGATCCAGAATTTGTCGCGCAGCTTCAGCAACAGCGTTGAGTGCCCCAAGCGGTAAACGCTGTGATTGGGCGCTGCGAGCAGATCTTCGCGTGTAAGCGGCTGCACGGGAATGGCGGCGCTCGGACGGGTGTCGCGCGGCTTGTGGAAAATCATGTTCCACATGATCCGCAACATCTTACGCAGGCCTTCGCGCTGCACCGGCGCATGATTGCGAAACAGCCCTTGATCCTGGCGCGAGGCCTCAGGCGTGGGAGTGTTGTCCGGGAGGGAGACTGGATTGGCCATGACTGAACGACTCCGAAAAACCGTGTGCTGCACGGTATTCCACGGGAAATGAAAATGGCCAAGCTGCACGCAAAGGCCAAACGCTCTGGTTTGTAAGGTGCGAGGATTAACGCAACATTACACTGAGCGGTGTAGTTTCTAGGTTGCATCAAAGCCGGCGCCAAGTAAACTGCCGAGTGTAATTTCCTCCCTTCTCTGCTGAAGTCCGCTCATGACCGCTCCACAACGCCTCACCGACCGCAAACGCGAAGCTATCATCCAGGCGGCGATCGCCGAATTCCGTGCCCACGGCTTCGAAATCACCAGCATGGACAAGATCGCCGCAACGGCCGGCGTGTCGAAGCGGACGGTGTACAACCACTTCCCGAGCAAGGAAGAGCTGTTCGCCGAGATCCTTAATCAGTTGTGGGCGCGGATCATTGCCGAGCCGTCGGTGCGCTACAACCGCGAGCAACCACTGCACGAGCAACTGCGCCAGATGCTGCGGGAAAAGGTGCAGATGATGGCTGACGAGAATTTTCTCACCCTTGCCCGGGTGGCGATTGCGGCAACCATTCATTCCCCAGAGCGCGCGCAAAACATGATCGAGCGCATGGGCGAGCGCGAGGAAGGCCTGACTGTCTGGATACGCGCAGCACAAGCCGACGGCCGGCTGAAACCGGTGGACCCGGAATTTGCCGCGCATCAAGTGCAAGGGTTGCTCAAGGCGTTTGCGTTCTGGCCGCAGATCTCACTCGGCCGCGCGGCCCTTGATCCAGACGCGCAGAACACGGTTGCCGAGTCTGCACTGGAGATGTTCCTGGCGCGGTACCAGCACTGATTCCCAAGGTGCGCCGAGACCTGTACAACTAATCTTGGAAAAAGTTATACAAACTTGTGAAAAATTCCTTTCTTGTACAACTTTATTAAGTTTTGTATAAGTAGCCATCTGCCAGTAACGGAACGCTGGCATTGAGCAGTCACCACCGAATGCCGTCCGTGCATTTCGGTCTGCCGGCGCAGGAATAGGGACTGAATCCTTTTGATTTTTCCCACTCCCGAGTATCGCAAGCATGTTTTTCAATCGCCAGAAAGCCGCCCTCGCTGAATTGCAACACACCGTTTTTGACCAAGCTGCAATGCTCGAAGCGATCAACCGTTCGATGGCGGTGATCGAGTTCGATCTTGATGGCATGGTGTTGCGTGCCAATGACAATTTCCTCAAGACCATGGGCTACACGGCTGCCCAGGCGATCGGCCAGCCGCACCGGCACTTCTGCACACCAGAGTTCGGTCGCAGTGCTCAATACACCGAGCTTTGGTCGCGCTTGAAAAACGGTCAGTTCCAGTCCGGCACTTTTGAACGAGTCGACAGCAAAGGCCAGCCGATCTGGCTCGAGGCCAGTTACAACCCGATCAAGGATGCGTCGGGACGGGTGGTCAAAGTGGTCAAGTACGCGATGGATGTCACCGCCAAGGTGCAGCAGGAGAACGAGGCCAACGCCAAGTTGCAGGCGATCGATCGCGCGATGGCGGTGATCGAGTTCGATCTGGACGGCAACATTCTTACCGCCAACCAGAATTTTCTCACGCGCATGGGTTACAACCTCGCAGAGCTCAAAGGCCAGCATCACCGCTTGTTCTGCACCCCGGCGCTGGTCAACAGCGGCGCCTATCAGGATTTCTGGCGGCGCCTGAATCAGGGCGAGTTTTTCCACGGGCAGTTCGAGCGTGTGGATAAGCGCGGTCAGATCGTCTGGCTGGAAGCCAACTACAACCCGGTCTACGACGCTTCGGGGCGCTTGTACAAAGTCGTGAAATTCGCGTCTGACGTTACCGCCCGTGTCGAACAACACGAGCAGGACGCGCGCAGTGCGAGCACCGCTTATCACATCTCGGTGGCGACGCGAAAAGTCGCCGAGCAAGGTACGCAGGTGATTCAACAGGCTGCCAGCGAAATGCGCGAAATCGCCGAGGACATCAGCCAGTCCTCAACGCTGATCGCGCAACTGGGCGAGCGCTCCGAACAGATCACCGCCATCGTCAACACCATCCGCGCGATCGCCGATCAGACCAACCTGCTCGCCCTCAACGCCGCCATCGAGGCGGCACGCGCCGGTGAACAGGGTCGCGGCTTTGCCGTGGTGGCCGATGAAGTCCGGCAACTGGCCGCGCGCACCAGCGGTTCCACCGCCGAGATCTCCACCATGATCAGTCTGATCCAGAGCGAAACACGGCAGGCGATCAAGAGCATGCAAGGCACCCGCGACCGCGCCGCAGAGGGCGTGGAACTGGCCAATCAGGCCGGCACGGTGATTCTGCAGATTCGCGATGGCGCCAGTGAGGCGGTGGATGCAGTGAGCATGTTTGCCAATGAGCGGGTGCCGAATTGAGGTTTGTGCAGGGTCGATAGAACGAGTCGCGACCTTCGCGGGCTTGCCCACGAAGGTCGTCCGCCACAACGCAGAGCTATAGTGACGACACGTCCCAAGCCCCGCCGAGAGCCCCATGAATAACGAAAAATCCGAAATATCCAACGCCCCCATCGATCACCTGCGCTTCCACCGCCCCCACGCCCATCTGAATACGACCTTCGGCAACGACGCCTTCGCCCTGCGCGCCGAAGCCTTTGCGCGATTCTTCGGCACGCCGCTGTTCCTTGGAGCGCAAACCTTGATCGTTGCGGTATGGATCGCTCTCAATGTATGGGGCGTGACTCAATTCGACGTCTACCCGTTCATCCTGCTGAACCTGGCCTTCAGCCTGCAGGCGGCCTACGCCGCGCCATTGATCCTGCTTGCGCAAACCCGTCAGGCCGCGCGAGATAAAGCGCAGGCTGACGCCGATGCGCAGCACCGCGAAGCGCTGGCACAGGCCAATACCGAACGTCAGGCTGAGGCGGCGAAGAATTCCGCGCAATTGCTGGCGTTGCTGGAACAAAACACCCGCCTTTCCGAAATGACGAAAACCCTCACCGAGCGCATCGAAGGCCTGACCAGCGAGTTGCACGCTCACGTGTGCCAGAACTAAGGCCGCCTTCGCGAGCAGGCTCGCTCCCACATTGGATCTGTGGCGTTCACGAAATCCCTGTGGGAGCGAGCCTGCTCGCGAAGAGGCCCGCAACCACACTGCAAAAACTCAACCGCGCACCAGACTTCGCACCGCAACAATCTCCGGCACTTCAACCTTGCTCATGTAAACCCGTAACGGTTCGGTGATGTTGATCCGGTCGTCGATGTGTTGATCGAGCAGCAACTGAATCAACTCGCGCTTGAGCGTCATGGTGGTGTCTCCCACATTGGATCTGTAGCGTTCACAAAATCCCTGTGGGAGCGAGCCTGCTCGCGAAGAGGCCCGCAACCACACTGCAAAAACTCAACCGCGCACCAGACTCCGCACCGCCACAATCTCCGGCACTTCAACCTTGCTCATGTAAACCCGTAACGGTTCGGTGATGTTGATCCGGTCGTCGATGTGTTGATCGAGCAGCAACTGAATCAACTCGCGCTTGAGCGTCATGGTGGTGTCTCCCACATTGGATCTGTGGCGTTCACAAAATCCCTGTGGGAGCGAGCCTGCTCGCGAAGAGGCCTGCAACCACACTGCAAAAACTCAACCGCGCACCAGACTTCGCACCGCAACAATCTCCGGCACTTCAACCTTGCTCATGTACACCCGCAACGGTTCGGTGATGTTGATGCGCTCGTCGATGTGTTGATCGAGCAGCAACTGAATCAACTCGCGCTTGAGCGTTGCTCATGTACACCCGCAACGGTTCGGTGATGTTGATCCGGTCGTCGATGTGTTGATCGAGCAGCAACTGAATCAACTCGCGCTTGAGCGTCATGGTGGTGTCTCCCGCATTGGATCTGTAGCGTTCACAAAATCCCTGTGGGAGCGAGCCTGCTCGCGAAGAGGCCCGCAACCACACTGCAAAAACTCAACCCCGCACCAGACTTCGCACCGCAACAATCTCCGGCACTTCAACCTTGCTCATGTACACCCGCAACGGTTCGGTGATGTTGATGCGCTCGTCGATGTGTTGATCGAGCAGCAACTGAATCAACTCGCGCTTGAGCGTCATGGTGGTGTCTGACGTCGCTGCCCAGACGAATTCACTGGCCGCAATGATGCCGTCGTCGGCGACGTCCATGCCGAAGGAATCTTCGCTGAAGCGCACGATGTATTGACCGGTCTTGCGGTTGAGGCCGACGAAGCCTTTGAGATCGTCGGCGGCCTGGCAGATGAGTTGGGAGGTGATGCGCATGGTAAACCTCACGAAAGTTGATCGATGGTTTACACGCAGGGCAACGCAGCGGCGCGCCCTCTGCCGGGGCGTCTGCCGAGGGCAAGCGTACTGCAAACAGCGCCACAAAAGTGCAGGAAATTTCCGTTTTGCTCGGTTTATGTCGGTCTGGCGATAGCCCTGCGGCGCTTCAGTTGTTAAAAGGTACGTCTCGAAAAATACCTGCGAAAGGAACTCGACCATGCCTGCCACTTTTACCCGAAGCGCTCTGGTGCTGAGTCTGTTGTTCGGCCTCGGTCAGGCGCATGCCGCCAGCCACCCGGAGCCCAAGGCAATCGCTGCCGCCCATGGCATTCCGCATCCGGCGGTAATCGCCCACCGTGGCGCGTCGTTCGATGCTCCGGAATCCACCGCAGCGGCCTACAAACTGGCTCGTGACCTCGGCGCCGATTACCTGGAAATGGATTTGCAGCGCAGCAAGGACGGCGTGCTGTTCGCCCTGCACGATGACAACCTGCAACGCACCACTGACGTCGCCAGCAAATTCCCCGAGCGCAAGGACAGCCCGGCCACCGCGTTCACCATGGCCGAGCTGAAAACCCTCGATGCCGGCAGCTGGTTCAACACCAAGTACCCGGATCGCGCCCGCCCTTCCTACGCCGGGCTGAAAATTCTTACCCTCGATGAAATCATCGACATCGCCCGCGCCAACCCGCAGCACAAACCGGGCCTGTACATCGAAACCAAAGAGCCGCAGCTGTTTCCCGGCATCGAACATGACCTCAAGGAAAAACTCCAGGATCGCGGCTGGTTGAGCCCGGCCGGTTCGAAACTGGCGAAAAGTGCGCTGGGCGTCGGTCAGGGCAAAGGCAAGGTGATCCTGCAGACCTTCGATAAAAACAGCCTGCAATTGCTGGAAAAGGAAATGCCCCAGGTGCCGAAGATCCTGCTGTTGTGGGTCGGCGAAGGCAGCATCGAGCCCAAATCCGCCGTGACGTTTGCCGCGTCCGGTGAGAAAGACAAAAACGTTTTCTACGGCAAACAGGAACCGAAGTCGGAAGCTGAATTCAAGCAATGGGTCGATTACGCCAAAGCCCAGGGCGCGATCGGCACTGGTCCATCGGCGAAGCTGACCCATGGTGGTGACCAGAGCTATTCCGATCTGGTGCAGCCGTGGATGAATCAGTACACCCACGACCAAGGGATGCTGGTGCATGTTTATACGGTCGACGAGCCGGTGGACTACGAGAAAGTCATGGCGTCGGGGGTTGATGGCATCTTTACCAACCGCGCCAGTGAATTGCTCAAGTTTTATAAGCGTCCGGCTGTTGGCAGTGTTGACGAGGTATTGAAGAAGAACGGTTTCTAACCTGTTATCGAGTCGCCTGCTTCGCGAGCAGGCTCGCTCCCAAAAAGAGCAGTTTTATCGCGATGCAGAGATTTAAGGGAGAGTTAAGTTGCGCTGGTTAATCTGAACCCACTTACACAGATCAACCACTTCAACGCACTGCCAAGGAATGAACCGATGAAAACTTTGACTGCCCTGTTTACCGCCGCTGCCCTGACCCTCACCGCTGGCCTGGCTCAGGCTGATGTTCGCATTGACCAGATCCCGCAACTGGTCAAGGACGGCAAGATCAAGTCGCTGGAATCGATGAACGCCGAAGCACTGAAACTGCACCCGGGCGCAACGATTACCGATACCGACCTGGATAACCACTTCAACGGTTATGAGTACGAAGTTGAACTTAAAACCGCTGACGGCAAAGAGTTTGACGTAGACTTTGATGCCACCACCGGTAAAGTGCTGAGCAACAAGCAAGATACTTGATAGACCGCTGTTAAAGCGCCGCACGATTGAAAGATCGTGCGGCTTTTTTATGCCTGCCGTTAATCATGTGGAGCGAGCCTGCTCACGAAAGCGCAGCGTCAGCGACATCAATGTTGACTGTTCCAACGCCATCTCGAGCAGGCGAAGACCTACAAAAGTTGCCGGACGCCAGAACTCGCAATCAGGCACTCAACCGCGCCGTCACCTCATTCAACTGCCCCGACAACCCATGCAGATTCTGACTGGCACTTTCGGTGCGCTGCACGTTGTCCAGGTTGGTGCTGGCAATCGCGGTGATTTCAGTCAGGTTGCGCGAGATATCCTCGGCCACTGAAGTCTGCTCCTCAGCCGCCGTGGCGATCTGGCGGTTCATGTCGCGAATCGCCTCCACGGCCAAGGTGATGCGCTCCAGCATCGCGCCAGCCTGAGTCACCTGCTCAACGCTTTCGTCACTGCGCGCCTGGCCGCTCTCGATAGCCTGCGCGGCATCGACAGCCCCGGTCTGCACGTTCTGAATGATCTGGTTGATCTCGATGATCGACTCCGCCGTGCGCTGAGCGAGGTTGCGCACCTCATCGGCGACGACGGCAAAACCCCGCCCGGCCTCACCCGCCCGTGCCGCTTCAATGGCCGCGTTGAGCGCCAGCAGGTTGGTCTGTTCAGCGATGCCGCGAATCACTTCCAGCACCTTGCCGATACGGCCGCTGTCGGTCTCGAGGCGACGGATCACCGTGGCGGTGTTGGCGATTTCGCCGCGCATCTGCGTGATGGAATGGATGGTGGTCTGCATGACCTTTTCACCCTGCTGCGCCGACTGATCGGCATCGTCGGCAGCGCGCGCGGCATCGGCGGCGTGTCGGGCGACTTCCTGCGCCGTGGCGGACATTTCATTCATCGCCGTGGCCACTTGATCAGTGCGGTTGAATTGCTCGCTGGTGCCGCCGGCCATCGTCGTGGCGATGGCGTTCAACTCGCCGCTGGCGCTGTCCAGATCACTGGCGCTGCGTTGCAACCGAGTGAAGGTGTCCGCCAGAAAATCGCGCAGAGTGTTTGCTGCGGCGGCAAGGTTGCCCAGCTCATCGCGACGCTCGCTGACAACGCGCTCGGCCAACTGCCCACGGCTCAAGCGGGAGACGTAATCGATGAGGTTGCGGATCGGCTCGATCAGGTTGCGGCTGACCAGCCACAGGCTCAGCAGACCGATCAGCAAGCCTGACGCGAGCATCACCAACAGACCCAGCCACACGGTGCGATCGGCGCCGGCACTGATCAATGCCGATTGCTCGGTGCCCTGCTTGCGCAGCTCGGCAACCAACGCGCTCATCTGTTCACTGGTGGCGCGGTCGACGCCTTTGACCGCAGCGTCGCCGGCGCTCGGATCACCACCGGCAGCGACGTAGGCATCGCGGCCTTTCTGATAGGCCGCGCCCAACTGGCGATGCTCTTCGCGCAAGCGTTCGATACGTGATTTGAGATTGGCCTCGATGCCTTTCTGGCCGGCCAGTTCGCCGAGAATGTTCTGCACGTCGCGCTGGCGCTCTTCGAACTGGCTCCAGTATTTCGCCAGATCCGCCGGTTGCTTACCGCGCAGCAGGACGTTTTTCCACTCCTGCACCTGCACTTTGAATTGCAGGTTGGCTTCATCGATCAGTTGCGAAGTGTGCAACGGGCCAGCAATCAACTGGCTGTAGCTTTGCACGCCATTGGAGAGGAAATGGAAACAGGCCAGCGCGATCAACAGCATCGCCAACAGACTGCCGCTCAGCAGGGCGAGAATTTGCGCTCTCAGGGATTTTTGCAGCATTGCAAGGTACTCGAAGCAGGGATGAGCACGCCCGAGCGGACGTGAAAAATGGCCGGACTTCCCTGTCGTCGCACCGTGGCAAAAAGCCAATGGCGCGCAACCTAACTCACCTGAGATCGGCGCGCCAGAGCCTTCCTTGAGAAACTTCCGACGGCCGGTAACACATTGATTTGACGTCTTTTTGCTGTCACAAAACGGTCATGTTGGCTTGCGATGATGCCGCTCAGGTGAACCTGAAAATCCTGCCCCAGACACCCTCCTCGCAGCGAGCCGCCATGAACCACAGCCTCGATATCAGCCATCGCGATCCGGACCTGTTTGGCTTGCTCTACGGCTTTCGTTTTCTGCCCGGTGAGCGCGGGCGAGAGCTCGATTCGGCGACGGCTTTGCGCTGTTTGCAGGATGACAGCGACAGCGGCGAATTTCTCTGGCTGCACTTAAATCTGGCCCATGCCGCATGCGAGCGCTGGATGAAAAGTCATCTGCAATTGCCCGAGGAGTTTTTCGAAGCGCTGCACGAAGGTTCGCGTTCAACGCGCATCGAGCACGTCGATTCGGCGCTGCTGGCGGTGGTCAACGATGTGGTGTTCAACCTCAGCAGCATGGTCTCCTCGGATGTGTCGACGCTGTGGGTCTGCGTGCGCAGCAAACTCATCGTCAGCGCGCGCCTGCAACCGCTGCACTCGGTGGACAAGTTGCGCTCGTCGGTGAAGGCCGGCGAATGCTTTCGCTCGCCCTCGGAACTGCTCGTGCATCTGCTGCGCGATCAGGGCGAAGTGCTGACGCAGATCGTGCGCAAGACCAGCCTGAGTGTCGATCAGGTCGAAGACGAATTGCTCTCCTCGCGCCTGTCGACCAACCGCGCCGAACTCGGTGCCAATCGCCGCGTGCTGGTGCGTCTGCAACGGCTGCTGGCGCTGGAGCCGGGTTCGCTGCTGCGCCTGCTCAATCGTCCGCCGCCGTGGTTGCAGAAGGAGGACGTCAAGGAGTTGCGCAAATCCACCGAGGAGTTTGCGCTGATCATCAACGACCTCACCGCCCTCGGCGAGCGGATCAAACTGTTGCAGGAAGAGATCGCCGCCAACCTCAACGAACAAAGCAACCGCACGCTGTTCACCCTGACGGTGGTGACGGTGCTGGCCTTGCCGATCAACATCATTGCCGGTTTTTTCGGGATGAATGTGGGGGGTGTACCGCTGTCCCAGGACCCGCATGGGTTTTGGGTGCTGGTCGCGCTGGTGGCGACGTTCACGGTGATCGCCGGACGCTGGGCGTTTCGCAAGCGTGGGGATTATTGATTTCACATGCACCGAAGATTCCTGTGGGAGCGGGCTTGCTCGCGAAGGCGGTGTGTCAGGTGATACAGATGCGTCTGACACACCGCCTTCGCGAGCAAGCCCGCTCCCACATTTGAATCGGTTTGGGTCAGTCAGAGCGTTGAGCGGACCACATCGCTGAGCCAATCCATAAACACCCGCACCCGCAGCGGCAAATGTCGTTGGCGCGCATACAACAATGAAATCGCCATCGGCGGTGCGGTGTATTGCGGCAGTACGGTCAGCAGTTGGCCATTTTCCAGATGCGGTTGCATGCCGGTGCGCGGTACCTGGGTCAGGCCGAAACCGCCCAGGCACGCCGCTTCGTAGGCATCGGTGCTGTTGACCGTGACACTGCCAGCCATCGCCACGCGCCGCACCTCGCCGTTTTCCTCATAGACGAACCCCTCCGAACGCGAGCCCAGTACGCCGACGTAATGCACCAGCCGATGCTGCGCCAGATCCTCCAGCGACTGCGGCACGCCGTAGCGTTGCAGATAAGCGGGACTGGCGCAGTTGACCATCGGGAAATCGCCGAGATGCCGGGCGACCACCGACTGATCCGGCTGCGCGCCGATGCGCAACACGCAGTCGAAACCCTCGCTGAGCAGATCGACACGGCGATCGGTGCTGCTGATTTCCATCTGCAGATTCGGGTGGCGATCCATGAATTCCGGCAGGCGCGGCATGATCAATCGTCGCGCGAGGATGTTCGGCATATCAACGCGGATGCGCCCGGTCAGCGACGCCTCGTCCTGACGGAACAACCCTTCGATCTCATCCATGTGCGAAAGCAAGTCCTTGCTGCGCTCATACAGCACCAGGCCGTCCTGAGTGGCCTGCACCTTGCGCGTGGTGCGCTGCAACAGCCGCGTGCCGAGCAAGGCTTCGAGTGCCTGCACTTGCTCGGACACGGTGGAACGCGGCAGGCCGAGGCTTTCACCGGCAAGGGTGAAACTCGACAGTTCGCTGACCCTGACGAATGTTCGCAGCAGTTCAAGTTTGTTCATGAAAAGCCCCGGTGATTGTTCGGCTGACCCGATCAGTGATTCCGCTTTTGCTGTGTTTATCACCTCAGGGCGGATAAATAAACTTCTTCCATCCCCACTCAACGCAATCGAGGAAGTCCGCATGAATCGCAAAATCGCATTGATCACTGGCGCCAGTCGTGGCCTCGGCCGAAGCGCCGCCCTGCACCTCGCCGCGCAAGGCATCGACATCATCGGCACCTATAACAGCCGCGCTGACGAAGCGCAGACTCTGGTCAGCGAATTACAGGCACTCGGCGCGAACGCGGCGATGCTGCAACTGGACGTCGGCCGCAGCGAAAACTTCACCGCGTTTGCCGCGCAGGTTGAACAGGTATTGGGGCAAACCTTTGAGCGCCAGCGCTTTGATTTCCTGATCAACAATGCCGGCATCGGCGTGCACGCGCTGTTCAGCGAAACCACGCCGGAGCAGTTCGATCTGCTGATGAACGTACAGTTGAAAGGACCGTTTTTCCTGACTCAGCAACTGCTGCCACTGATCAACGACGGTGGGCGCATCGTCAATGTCTCCAGTGGCCTGACCCGCTTCAGCCTGCCGGGGTACAGCGCTTATGCGGCAATGAAAGGTGCGATGGAAGTGCTGACCCGCTATCAGGCGAAGGAGCTTGGCGCGCGGCAGATTGGCGTGAACATTCTGGCGCCGGGTGCGATTGAAACCGATTTTGGCGGCGGCGCGGTGCGCGACAACAGCGCTGTCAACGCGATGGTTGCGAGCAACACTGCGCTGGGTCGTGTGGGGCTGCCGGATGATATTGGCGGGGCATTGGCGCTGCTGCTGTCAGAGGGCGGACAGTGGATCAACGGTCAGCGGGTCGAGGCATCCGGCGGCATGTTTCTCTGACTTCAAACACCGAATCTGCAGGAGCTGCCGAAAGCTCGGGCCGCGATCGGACGATCTTTTGACTTTGATTTTTCAAAAACAAGATCAAAAGATCGCAGCGTTCCGCAGCTCCTACAGGAGGATCGGCGTCAGGTTCCATAGGTGCGGCGGGCGATGAAGCGCTCGCGCAGCACGTCATAACCCCAGTGATAGACATAGGTGTACGGCAGGAAGAACAGCAGCACGCCGATGTCGAGCAACAACGCCTGCCACAGGCTGACCGACAGCCACCAGGCAATCAGCGGCACGCCCATCACGATCAGCCCACCTTCGAACAGCAACGCATGCACTACACGGACCCACGCGTTGTGCGCGAGATTCATCCGCGCCAATGCACGGTCGAAAAAACGGTTGAACACCACGTTCCACGCCAGCGCCAACAGCGCAATCAGTACGGTCACGGCGCCCATGTCGAGCAGCGGCTTTTGCATGATCCATGCGAGCAGCGGCGTGCAGATCAGGATTGCGAGAAACTCGAAACCAACCGCCTGGAAAACACGTTCGGTGATGGACTTGTGGGCAGTCATGGCTTGACTCCTTGTTTGACGACGGTTGCCATGATCCAACCGAATACCGATACTTCATAACCAATAACCATCGATCAGGGCGATAGTTCATGGCTTCCCAGGAAGTGCTGCTGGCGTTTGTCCAGGCGGCGACGCAAGGCTCGTTTTCCGCAGCGGCGCGTAAATTGGGCCGCAGTCAATCGACCATCAGCGCGGCGGTCGCCAGTCTGGAAATCGATCTTGACCTGCAACTGTTCGACCGCAGCAGCCGCAAACCGACACTCACCCCTGCCGGCCACGTGATGCTGCAGAAAGCCGAGGCGATTCTGGCCGCGACCAGTCGCCTGGAAATGAGCGCACGGCAATTGGCCCAAGGTGTGGAACCGAAGCTGACCGTGGCGATTTCCGATACCTATCAGTCGTATCGTTTCGAGGCGGCACTGGTGGGTTTCGAGCAGCGTTACCCGGAGCTGGAGCTGGAATGTCTGATTGCCGAATGTGACGACCTGATCGAACTGGTGCAGCGCGGTCGAGCGCATCTGGCCTTCGCGGAAATGCAGGACAACTACCCGCCGGACCTGGTGACCTCGACCGTGGCCGAGCGCACGGAGATTGCCCTGTTCGTCAGCCGCGAGCATCCGTTGGCCAAGCTTGAGCATGTCGACCAGCAGATCCTCGAGCAACATCGCGAGTTGCGCCTGGCGACCATCGTCAATCCATATGACAGCCGTGGTAAAGGCCGGGTATGGTCGGCGCCGAGTTATCTGATGTTGCTGGAGATGGCTGAAAAAGGCTTTGGCTGGGCACCGTTGCCAAGGTGGCTGGTGCAGCGTTATGCCAATGATTCGCTGATTGAACTGAATGTGCGCGGCTGGCCGAAACCGGTGTTTGTCGACGCCCTGTGGTCGCGCTTGTATCCGCCGGGGCCGGCGGGGAGTTGGTTGCTCAGCAAGATGCTTGAATAAGCGGTGCTGCCATTCGCGAGCAGGCTCGCTCCCACACTTGAAATGCGCTCGCCTGTGGGAGCGAGCCTTCCAAAAAGAGGAATGCAATCACCTGTGGGAGCGAGCCTGCTCGCGAAAGGGCCAGCCGCACCGACTCAGCTTCCAGATCAACCCAGGCCCCTCAGTCGCCCCTCGATAAACCGCCGCTCCGGCGCCTGCCGCGTCAGCTCCAGCGCGCGAAGATAAGCGCTACGCGCCTCCTCGACCCGCCCCAACTGCCGGCAAAACTCCGCCCGCGCCGAATGCGCCAAGTGGTAATCCTGCAACTCCCCTCGCGCCAAAATCCCTTCAATCAACAACAATCCCGCCAACGCTCCATCACGCTTGGCCAACGCCACCGCCCGGTTCAACTCGATCACCGGCGACGGCACCGCGCGCAGCAAGACGTCATACAGACCGACAATCTGCTCCCAGTCCGTTTCTGCCGCCGACGGCGCTTCGGCATGCACCGCTGCAATCGCCGCTTGCAGGCAATACGGCCCGAACCTGCGGGTAGTCAGCGCGCGCTCCACCAGCGCGCAGCCTTCGGCCATCAACCCGGCATCCCACAACGAGCGATCCTGATCGTCGAGCAACACCAGTTCACCGCTCGGCGAGGTGCGTGCCGGGCGGCGTGATTCGTGCAGCAGCATCAGCGCCAGCAAACCCATGACTTCCGGCTCCGGCAGCAACTCCATCAGCAAGCGCCCCAGCCGAATCGCTTCGCGCGTCAGGTCCTCGCGGGTCAGCTCGGCGCCGACCGAAGCCGAATAGCCTTCGTTGAACACCAGATAAATCACCCGCAACACGCTGTCGAGGCGCTCGGGTAATTCGTTCAGAGTGGGCACTTGATAAGGGATTTTCGCGTCGCGGATCTTGGCTTTGGCGCGGACGATGCGCTGGGCAATCGCCGCCGGCGCCGAGAGAAAAGCACGGGCGATTTCCTCGGTGGTGAGGTCGCAGACTTCGCGCAAGGTCAGCGGCACCTGCGCATCTGCGGCCAGTGCCGGGTGGCAGCAGGTGAAGATCAGCCGCAAGCGATCGTCTTCCACGTCTTCGCCACTCCAGTCAGCCTGTTCCAGCTCATCGAGCTGCGCCAGCAGCAACGGTTGCGACGCCTTGAACCGCGCGCGCCGACGCAACACATCGATGGCTTTGAAACGCCCGGTCGAGACCAGCCAGGTACGCGGGTTATCCGGCACGCCGTCGCGCTGCCAGCGCTCGACCGCGACGAAGAACGCCTCGTGCAAGGCCTCTTCGGCGAGGTCGAAATCACCGAGCAGGCGGATCAGCGTGGCCAGAATCCGCCGCGAATCCTCGCGGTAGACCTGCTCGACCCGCGCCCTGACGTCAGACATTCAACTGCCGCACCGGGCGCACTTCAACGCTACCGACCCGGGCTGCCGGAATGTTGCCGGCAACCTGGATGGCTTCGTTGAGATCCTTGGCATCGATCAGGTAGAAACCGGCCAGTTGCTCTTTGGTTTCAGCGAAAGGCCCGTCGGTGATCGACACCTTGCCGTTGCGCATGCGTACCGTGGTGGCGGTCTCCACCGATTCCAGCGCTTCGGCGGCGATCATCCGCCCGCTGCCCTGAATCGACTCGGCGTAGGCCCAGCATTCGGCGTCCTCCGGGCTGTCAGGCGAGGTGTGCAGCAGGCGTTCATCGCTGTAGACCAGGCATAGGTATTTCATGGTGATCTCCTGATTCGAACGGATCAACTATGGCTGAAGATCAGGGGGTTACATCAAACAGCGTCGCGCCGCTCATCGGATCGAACGGTGCCGACCAATGCTCGTGGGCAATCTTCCACGCCCCGCCGACCTGCCGATAACATGCAGTCACGCGCATCCAGCAGCTCTGGGTTTCACCCTTGTCGTTGGTGCCGCCGCAATTGGCCACCCAGTGCGCGAAAGCGATGTTGTCGGCGCTTTCGATGGCGATTTCGTGGAACTCGAAGATGTGCGGGCCGGGGCACATTTCCATGCACTCGACCCAGTGCGCGCGGTACGCCGCTTTGCCTTTGAATTGCAGGGCCTTGATCGCATCGAACGAGACGATGTCGTCGGCGTACAGGGCCATGACTTTCTCGACGTCCTTGGCCATCACTGCTTCGCGGTAGGTGTTGATCAGGGTCTGGATTTCACTTTGTGCGCTCATGGTGTTCTCCGTGGTTTTTGTTGTGAAGACACCTTTAGTCGTTTGCCCAATGCGCAGATCGACAGGGCAAACAAAAAAAATTCACCGACGACAATGTCGCTAGAATCCTAGGTTCACTCCTTGTAGGAAAAAGGAAATTCCCGTGTCAGCTCAACTCGTGCCTTACGACAGCCTCAGCCCTTTGCAGCGTGAGCAAGTCGCGGCGATTGAAATCCACCCCGAGCAAATCAAGTTCTCCGGTGACATCCACGGAGCCTTGCACACCCTGCTGTCGAAACCCGGCCCCGGCGTGAAAGGTTTTGCCCTGCTGGCGGACGACGTACCGGTGGCGTTTCTGCTGCTCAAGCGCCCGCCGGTATTGCCCGACTGGGCCGACGAACACAGCGCCACATTGCATGCTCTGCAGGTCGATCGGCGCGCGCAAGGCAAAGGCTACGGCAAGGCCTGCCTGCAAGCACTGCCCGCAATCGCGCGCCAGACCTGGCCGGGAATCAGGGGGCTGGAATTGTCAGTGGATGCCGACAATGAGGCGGCGATTGCGTTGTACGCCAAGCATGGCTACGTCGACAGCGGCGAAGCGTACAAGGGCCGGATCGGTTACGAGCGGCGGATGGGGCTGTTTTTCTAGATCGTAGAGGGATGCAGGATGATCGATTCAATCGAAGCACTGGAAGCCATTTACGGCGAACCCCACGAACGTGCCGTGCGCAAGCAGATCGGCTTTCTCAACGAGGATTATCAAGCGATGGTACGGCTGTCGCCGCTGGTGATCGTCAGCTCGATCGGCGCCGACGGCCTGGACAATTCGCCGCGCGGTGACAAGGCCGGGTTCGTGCGGATTCTGGACGAACGCACATTGGCCTTGCCGGATCGCCCGGGCAACAACCGCATCGATACTCTGCGCAATGTGCTGCACGATTCGCGGGTGTCGCTGCTGTTCATCATTCCCGGGATCGGCGAGACATTGCGGGTCAATGGCACGGCCTTGATCAGCGCTGAACCGGCAATGCTTGAGAGTTTTGCGGTGAATGGCAAACCGGCGAAAACCGTGTTGCTGGTGACGGTGGACGCAGCGTTCTTTCACTGCTCGAAAGCCTTTGTGCGCTCGGATGCGTGGAATCCCGAAACGCACCAGCCGCGCTCGGCGCTGCCGTCTGCTGGCGCGTTTCACAAGCGCCTGAATGATGGCCAGTTCGACGCCGACACCTACGATCGTGAAGCGCCGAAACGGGTGCTCGATAGCCTCTACTGACCCACCGCAATCTAATGTGGTAGCGGGCTTGCTCGCGAAGGCGGTGTGTCATGTAAATTGATGTTGATTGACCCAGCGCTTTCGCGAGCAAGCCCGCTCCCACAAGGGATCTCCACGGGCCGTTACAGGGTCAGGATCATCTCGTGCCACGCCATGCCGCCGTGGTCGGATTCGGACGGTTTGATGTAGGCAAAACCGAAACCTGCGTATAGCGCGATGTGCTGTTCCTTGCACATCAGATGAATTGTCGCTTTGTCCATGGCGCGCATGCGCTCGATGAACTCGCCGAGCAGACGCTTGGCCAGGCCCTGCCCTTGGTAATCCGGGTCCACCACCACCGACATGATCACCACGTTCGGGCCTTTCGGGTCGTGGCCGATCAGTTCCTTGAAGGCCTCGTCGGACATCTGCACGTCAAACGCCGCGCCGGAATTGATGAAACCGGCGACCACGCCGTCCACCTCGGCGACGATGAAGCCGTCCGGCCAGGTGGCGATGCGCGTGGCGATCTTTTCGCGGGTGGCGGCTTCGTCGCCTTCATAGGCGACGGTTTCGATGGCGTAGCAGCGGTCGAGGTCGGCGGCGCTGACGTTGCGGATCACGGTGTTCATGGCAACTCAAAAATCTGTGCAAACAAGGCCCGCCAGCATAAAGCAGAAACACCGGGGCCGACATGCTCCGCCTCCATTGTTACGCCGCTCAGGCCTTGATCGGCAGCCAGACTTCCAGCGTGCCAGTGTTGAGTTTCGGGTTGTAATCCTCGCTGTAGCGCTCGAATTCCGGGGCGTCCGCCGCTTCGTAACCGGACTGCGGCAGCCAAGTATTCCAGATGTACTGGAAGGTGTCGGGGAGTTGCGTCAGTGATCCCTTGTGCTCGAACACTGCGTATTGCTGCGGTTGGATTTCAACCCAGCGGTATTTTTCAGGCAGGTCGTCGAGTTTGTCGATCTGCACACCGGCGATGTATTCGAAACCGCCCTCACCGTCCGCGTTGCAGCAAACGCCGTAGGTCACTTCGTTGACTTGCGCGGGGATTTTTCCCAAGTGCGGGATCAGTTTTTCCCACAACGCGGGAATGTCTTCGGTGGTTTGCTGAGTGAATCGCCCGCCGAAACCGGCAATCAGCAGAAACTGCCCATGTTCGAAGCGAGGTTCGGCTATTTCGACGCGTTTCTGTTCATCCATGACGCGACTCCTCAGAACGGAAAAGTGGGTTCGGCTGGGAGTATAGAAAGCCCGACCCGTTTCGCACGTTTACAGCGAATGCAACTGCTCGACGGCGCCCGAGCCGACAAACTCGTTGTATCCGGAAACGATCACGTAGACCGCGAAATAGCAGAAGATCGCCGCCGATGCCAGATAGGAGTAGCGCAGCAGCTTGTCGCCCAGCAGCTTGCCGCCATGGCTCGCCGCGAAGCACAGACCGGCCGACCACAGCAGCCCGGCGCAAAGAAAGCCGCCCAAAAACAGCGCCGAACTCAACGGACCGCCGCCACCGGATCGGGCGATCAACGTACCGCCGACAGCAGCAAACCAGAGAATCGCACTGGGCGACGACATGGCGAGAAAGATGCCGCGAAAGAATTCCTTGCGATGGGAGTTCTGCCCCACTTCCGCCGTTTCAGCCAGCAGCGCTTCATGGTGAATCGCCGAGTAAATCATCTTCGCCGCGAAGTAGATCAGCAGCGCCGAGCCGCCAATCCACAGCACCCAACGCACGGTTTCGTACTGCAGCAGCACCGTCATGCCGGCCAGCGCCAGCACCGCATAGATCAGGTCGCCGACGCAGGTGCCCAGGCCCAGGGCGAAGCCTTGAAAGTAGCCGCGCTGCATGGCCAGGGTGATCATCGCGATATTGGCTACGCCGATGTCCAGGCACAGCGAAAGGCTCAGCAAGAAGCCGCTGGTGAATTCCATTGACCGATTTTCCTTGAAAAAAATGTTTACAACCGCGCTGGACAGTATGCCATCACTGCCCTTATCTTCCGCCACAGGTCACCGCAGTGACCAGCGTCGCTCGGACGGTTCCGGGCGCTTACGTTATCCGAGGCAACAATGGCCGAACAAGGTTCGCCGCGCCGCTTTGCGCGCATAGATCGACTCCCTCCTTACGTGTTCAACATCACCGCCGAGCTGAAAATGGCCGCTCGCCGCCGTGGTGAAGACATCATCGACCTGAGCATGGGCAATCCCGACGGCGCCACGCCGCCGCACATTGTCGAAAAACTGGTGCAGGTCGCCCAACGCGAAGACACCCACGGTTACTCGACGTCCAAAGGCATTCCGCGCCTGCGCCGGGCGATTTCCAACTGGTACAAGCAGCGCTACGAAGTCGATATCGACCCGGAAAGCGAAGCCATTGTCACCATCGGTTCCAAGGAAGGCCTGGCGCATTTGATGCTGGCGACACTGGACCAGGGCGACACGGTGCTGGTGCCGAACCCGAGCTATCCGATTCACATCTACGGCGCGGTGATTGCCGGCGCTCAGGTGCGTTCGGTGCCGCTGGTGCCGGGGGTGGATTTCTTCGATGAGCTGGAGCGGGCCATTCGCGGCTCGATCCCCAAGCCGAAAATGATGATCCTCGGCTTCCCGTCGAACCCGACCGCGCAGTGCGTGGAACTGGATTTCTTCGAGCGGGTGATCGCCCTCGCCAAGCAGTACGACGTTCTGGTGGTGCACGATCTGGCTTACGCCGACATCGTTTACGACGGCTGGAAAGCGCCGTCGATCATGCAGGTACCGGGGGCCAAGGACATTGCGGTGGAGTTTTTCACCCTGTCCAAGAGCTACAACATGGCCGGCTGGCGCATCGGTTTCATGGTCGGCAACCCGGAACTGGTCAGCGCGCTGGCGCGGATCAAGAGCTACCACGACTACGGCACCTTCACACCGCTGCAAGTGGCGGCGATTGCCGCACTGGAAGGCGATCAGCAATGCGTGCGCGACATCGCCGAGCAGTATCGTCAGCGTCGCAACGTGCTGGTGAAGGGCCTGCATGAACTGGGCTGGATGGTCGAGAACCCGAAAGCGTCGATGTATGTCTGGGCGAAGATTCCCCAGGCGTATGCGCATCTGGGCTCGCTGGAGTTTGCCAAGAAACTGCTGGCCGAAGCCAAGGTCTGCGTCTCGCCGGGGGTTGGCTTTGGTGAGTACGGCGATGACCACGTGCGCTTCGCGCTGATCGAAAACCAGGACCGCATCCGCCAGGCCGTGCGCGGGATTCGCGGGATGTTCCGCGCGGATGGGTTAGTTAGCAAATAACTGACACACATCCCCTGTAGGAGCTGCCGAAGGCTGCGATCTTTTGATCTTGTTTTTTACAATCAAAAGATCGCAGCCTCGTTTCACTCGACAGCTCCTACAGGTGCCGTGTTTACAAGTTCATTACCCACAAAAAAACCGCATCGCTGCGGTTTTTTTGTGCCTGCAAACGGCCGCTTAAACGAACAGCGACAACAGCAGGATGAAGCCCAGGCCCACTACCGACAGAATGGTTTCCATCGCGGTCCAGGTCTTGAAGGTTTCGGCCACGGTCATGTTGAAGTACTGCTTGACCAGCCAGAAACCGGCGTCGTTGACGTGGGACAGAATCAGCGAGCCGGCGCCGGTGGCCAACACCAGCAGCTCACGGTTGACGCCCGGAATCATGCCGACAACCGGCACCACAATACCCGCGCCAGTGATGGTCGCCACAGTGGCCGAACCGGTGGCGATACGAATCACCGCCGCCACCAGCCATGCCAGCAGGATCGGCGAGATCTGCGCGCTGACCGCCATGTGGCCGATCACGTCACCCACGCCGCTGGTCACCAGCATCTGCTTGAAGCCACCGCCCGCACCAATGATCAGAATGATCGCAGCGGTAGGCGCCAGGCTTGCGTCGAGCCATTTGAGCATTTGGTTGGAACCGATGCCCTGCTTGTAGCCGAAGGTGTACAGCGACAGCAGCAACGCCAGCAGCAGTGCGGAGATCGGGTGACCGATCATGTCCATCCAGATGCGGAAGAAGTTGCCGTCCGGCAGCGCCACGTCAGCGAAGGTTTTCAGCAGCATCAGGAACACCGGCAGCAGCACGGTGACCAGGGTGATGCTGAAGCTTGGCAGGTTGGCCGAATCGTTTTCACGGGCCAGTTGATCGACCAGCTCCTGATTCGGGTGACCCGGAATGTGCTTGGCGATGAAGGTACCGAAGATCGGACCGGCAATGATTGCGGTAGGCAGCGCGACGATCAGACCGTAAAGAATGGTCTTGCCGATATCAGCGCCGAACACGCCAATGGCCAGCAGCGGGCCCGGGTGCGGCGGCACCAGACCGTGCACCGCTGAGAGGCCGGCGAGCAGCGGTATACCGATCTTGATGATCGACACACCGGTGCGCCGCGCAACGATGAACACCAGCGGAATCAGGAGCACGAAGCCGATTTCGAAGAACAGCGGAATGCCCACCAGGAACGCAGCGAACATCATCGCCCACTGGACCTTATCCTTGCCGAAGGCGCGGATCAGGGTCTGGGCAATCTGATCGGCGCCGCCGGATTCGGCCATCATCTTGCCGAGCATGGTGCCCAGGGCGAGGATGATGCCGACGAAACCGAGCACGCCACCGAAGCCGTCCTGGAACGCCTTGATGATGGTATTGATCGGCATGCCCGAGGTCAGGCCGAGGAACGCGGCGGCGATGGTCAGGGCAATGAAGGGGTGAATCTTGAATTTGGTGATCAGGATAATCAGGCCGATTACCGTGACCACCGCATCGAGCAGCAGGAACGTCTCGTGGGACATGCCAAACATGGGGGGTGTCTCCTGGATTGTTGTTGTTATTAAAGCGGGTTGAACAGAAGTCGGGAGGACAGCGCTGTCTTTTTCAACATACTCATACCGCCTGTTTCAGACCGTTGGCCTGCCACCAGACGTGAGCCTCGGATGCCAGTTCTTCAACGCTGTGGATCGAAGCATTCAACGCCAACGTCAGCGGCTCGCCCTTGGGCGATTCGAGGGTGGCGAACTGGCTTTCGATCAACGTCGCCGGCATGAAGTGGCCCGGACGGTGGGACACACGTTCAGCGGCGACTTCAGGGGTCAATTCAAGAAACACGAAGCCCAGGCCCGGCAAGGCACTGCGCAGACGTTCGCGATAGCTGTGTTTAAGGGCGGAGCAGGTCAACACCGGGCGTTGGCCTTTGGCATCGACGCGACGCAGTTCATCGCACAGGCTGTCGAGCCAGCCAGCGCGGTCTTCGTCGTTCAGGGGGATCCCCGCGCTCATCTTTTCGATGTTCGCGGCCGGATGGAAAGTATCGCCTTCAATGGCAGTGGCGCCGCTCAATTGGCACAGGGCCTCGCTGACGCACGTCTTGCCGCAACCGGCAACGCCCATGATGACCAGGGCGGTGATGGGATGACTCATATAACACCTCAGCGCGCAGACAGCGCTACCTTTGCTAGCTATGACTCTAGTGCACAGGCAGAAGTTGCCGACGCCTTCTTGTCGTTTTTTTGGGTTGCAGCAGGTTTGTTCCCGACGCCAAAAAGCACAGATCAGGCAGGACCGCGCTCACGCATTTGCAGCTGCATCAGGACAGCGCTACCTTAGTGCCTTGATTTTTGTTTGGCAAGCCGCCCGATGACCTCCCCCAAGAACGATAAAAATACCCGCACCACCGGCCGTCCGACCCTCAATGAAGTAGCCCGCCTGGCCGGCGTCAGCCCGATCACTGCCTCGCGCGCCTTGCGCGGGGTCAGCACGGTGGCCACCGAACTGGTGGAAAAAGTGCAGAAAGCCGCGCTCGAACTCAACTACGTGGTCAACCCCGCCGCCCGCGCACTGGCCTCGGCGCAGAGCCATTCGGTGGTGGTGCTGGTGCCGTCGCTGTCCAACCTGCTGTTCATCGACACCCTGGAAGCCATTCATCGGGTGCTGACGCCCAAGGGCTTCGAAGTACTGATCGGCAACTTCCACTATTCGCGCGATGAAGAAGAAAACCTGCTGCGCAACTACATGGCCTATCAGCCGCGCGGCTTTTTGCTGACCGGGTTTGATCGCACGGAAAGTTCGCGGCGGATGATCGAGGCCAGCAATATTCCCTGCGTGTACATGATGGAGCTGGACAGCGCCGCCGGGGTCAATTGCGTGGGTTTTTCGCAGTTGAGCGCCGGGGAGACCGCCGCCGAACACCTTCTATCTCGCGGGCGCAAGCGCTTGGCCTACATCGGCGCGCAGCTGGATCAGCGCACCTTGTTGCGCGGTGAGGGTTTCCGCAAGGCATTACAGAAGGCTGGCCGCTATGACCCGGATCTGGAAGTGCTGACGCCGCGTGCTTCGTCGGTGGGCTTGGGCGGCGAGTTGTTCCTGCAATTGCTGGCGGCGCATCCGGACGTCGATGCGATTTTCTTTGGTAACGATGACCTGGCCCAGGGCGCGCTGCTGGAAGCGTTGCGCAACGGCATCAAAATTCCCGAACAGATTGCGATTCTGGGGTTCAACGATCTGCCGATGTCCGAGCACATGGTGCCGCGCCTGAGCAGCATCAACACCCCGCGCGAGGCGATCGGCCGGCGCGCGGCGGAGCAGATGCTGACGTTGATGGTGGGTAACAAAGTGGCGCGGCCGGTCGAGGATATGGGCTTTGAGCTGAAGGTTCGCGAGAGTACCTGAAACTCACGCGATCCCCTGTAGGAGCTGCCGAAGGCTGCGATCTTTTGATTTTGCTTTCAAGAACAAGATCAAAAGATCGCAGCCTTCGGCAGCTCCTACAGAGGGTTTTGTGTTGGGCTCAATGGCTGAGCAGGTCCACCAGGGCCTGCGCGCCTTTCTGCAGGGGCTGACTCTTGAGCCACACCGCGTGCACCGGCAGCACCAGGCCATTTTCGATGTTGCGAAAATTCAGCCGTTTCAAGCGCCCGGCCTGCAGCCACGGCTGCACCACCGACAGCGGAAAATTGCCCCAACCCAGTCCCGCTTCAACCATCTCCATCGCTGTCTGGAGGTTGTCCGTGCGCCAGTACGACTCAGCCACCAACGGCCGTGTCTCGCTGATCGGCAAGTCGCGGCTGGCGACGATGATCTGCCGCACCTGCACCAGATCTTCGAGAAACACATCCCGCCCCTGCAACAACGGACTGTCCGCCGCCAGCGTCGCGATCATCCGTTCGCTGCCGACAAACTGAAACCGTTCCAGCGCATTCACACTCAAACCGGCGAACGCCAGGCAGACGTTGACCCGGCCAGCGTGCAACATCGCCAGCACATCATCCTGTGGCGCGGTCAGCACTTCGATGTCGAGCAACGGATACCGCTCGGCAATCACCTTGATCGCTGCGAGCAAGCGGCGTCGATCAAGGTCCGCAACCACGCCGACCGACAATCTGCTTTCCAGCCCCAGCGACAACTCCACCGCGTGCACTTGCAGCTGCTTGAGCTGCTCGGCGATCAGACGCGCGTGCGGCACCAGCGACTGCGCCATCGCCGTGGGTTGCGGCTCGCGGTGGCTGCGGTCGAACAATGGGTAACCGAGTTCCGCTTCAAGATTGGCGATGCCCATGCTCACCGCCGACGGTACCTTGCCCAATTGCCGCGCGGCGGCGGAAAACGAGCCGCGCTCGATGACTGCAAGAAACAACTCGATGCTGTCGCTGCTGAAATTCAAATTCCCCACCTATCAACAAAACTGAAAGCTGCCGACTTTTTCTGTCAGGGCTATTGAAGCTATCTTTCGTCGCCTTCGCCAGCCCTGCTGGCCATCTCCAAGCAAGAAAGAGGCAAATCTGCATGCAAGGCGTGAAACGCAAACTGGTCTACGTGTCGCTTTACGAGGTGATCGGCATGACCTTCTCGGCGCTCGGTCTAGCCTTGCTGTCGGGCACATCGCCGGGCAGCACCGGGCCGCTGGCGGTGATCATCACCAGCATCGCGGTGACCTGGAATTTCATCTACACCTCGTTGTTCGAACGCTGGGAAAGCCGCCAGGTCTCGCGCACCCGCACGGTGAAACGGCGCATCGCCCATGCGGTCGGCTTTCAACTGACGCTGATCGTGTTTCTGATTCCGCTGATCGCTTGGTGGATGAACATCAGTCTGGTGCAGGCATTCCTGCTGGATCTGGCGCTGATCATTTTCATCCCGTGCTACACGTTCGTGTTCAACTGGCTGTTCGACCGGATCTTCGGCCTGCCGAGCTCGGCGCTGCCCGATTCTGCCGCTGCGGCATAAATCACCAATTGGTAAGAAAATATTGCGAGAAATCAGCGGTTCAACCGGGTAAACCGTTGACATTCACAATCCGCAAACACCGATAGCAGGCTAAGCTTTTCCATCAATAAAAAATGGATCAGCTTATGACTGCTCACGCTCCTGCCGCCGTGCCCGGTGATGGCATCGACCCGGTACGTGCCGCCGAAATTTCCGCCCGCATCGATCGGCTGCCCGCCGTCGCCACCATCTGGCGTCTGGTGGCGCTGCTGTCGATTGGTGGTTTTTTCGAACTCTACGATCTGTTCCAGACCGCCTACATCAGCCCCGGGCTGATTCGCGACGGCCTGTTCGCCACTGGCAATCAGGGGGTGTTCGGTTTCTCCGATCAGGCGGCGTTTGCCTCGGCGACCTTCCTCGGCCTGTTCCTCGGCGCCAGTCTGCTCAGTCCGTTGGCGGATCGTTTCGGCCGCCGGGCGATCTTCACCTTCGCGCTGATCTGGTACACGGTGGCGACAGTGCTGATGGGGATTCAGACCTCGGCGCTGGGCATCATCGGCATGCGCTTTCTGGTCGGCATCGGCCTCGGTATCGAGCTGGTGACCATCGACGCTTACCTCTCGGAACTGGTGCCCAAGCGCATGCGCAGCTCGGCGTTTGCCTTCGCATTTTTCGTGCAGTTCCTCTCGGTGCCGGCGGTGGCCTTGATGTCGTGGTGGCTGGTGCCGCAAGCGCCATTCGGGGTGTCAGGCTGGCGTTGGGTGGTGTTGGCCAGCGCAGTGTTTGCGCTGTTCATCTGGTGGCTGCGCAAGCGCTTGCCGGAATCGCCGCGCTGGCTGGCGCAACACGGTCGCTTCGATGAAGCCAAGCGCATTCTCGATGACCTCGAAGCGCGCTGCGCCAAGGACCACGGCAAAGCGCTCGATACGCCGGAACCGGTGCCGGTCGATGTCGAAGGCAAGGGCCGTTTCGCCGATATCTGGCAGCCGCCCTACCGCCGCCGCGCGTTGATGCTTATCGTCTTCCACATCTTTCAGGCGATCGGTTTCTTCGGCTTCGGCAACTGGTTGCCGGCGCTGCTTTCGGGCCAAGGCGTGAGCGTCACCCACAGTTTGATGTACGCCTTCATCATCACCCTCGCCTACCCGCTCGGGCCATTGCTGTTCGTGAAGTTCGCCAACCGTTTCGAAAACAAATGGCAGATCGTCGGCTCGGCCCTCGGCGCGATGACCTTCGGCACCCTGTTCGCCCTGCAGACCAGCGCGTTCGGGCTGATTTTCTGCGGCGTGATGATCACCTTCTGCAACGCCTGGCTGAGCTTCAGTTATCACTCCTATCAGAGCGAACTATTCCCGACCAACATCCGTGCTCGCGCGGTCGGATTCTGCTATTCGTTCAGTCGCTTGTCGACGGTGTTCAGCAGTCTGCTGATCGGCATGTTTCTGGACAATTTCGGCACGCCGGGAGTGTTGGCATTCATCGTCAGCAGCATGTTGATCGTGATGCTGACCATCGGCTGGTTTGGCCCGCGAACGCGTAATCTGGCGCTGGAAAATATTGCGCATCGCTGAAAGACCAACACATGAATCAACTGTGGGAGCGAGCCTGCTCGCGAAGGCGTCGTGTCAGAAAGGCATGTACTGGCTGACATAACGCTTTCGCGAGCAGGCTCGCTCCCACATTGGTTATTGGTGACGTTGAAACATTTCAGTTCAATTGCAGGGTTTCATTGAACTGACTGATCGCATCCACCACATGCCGCGAGCCCTGCTGAATCTCAAGGATCACCTCGCCGGCCTCGTTTGCCAGTTCCACGCCCAGCCCGGTGCGGCTCAGGCTCGATTGCATGCTCGATACCGCGCTCAGCGACAGATCGTGGTTCTTGCGCACCACATCAACAATTTCCACCGTCGCCTGACTGGTCCGCGCGGCGAGGCTACGCACCTCATCGGCAACCACCGCAAAACCGCGTCCATGCTCACCGGCCCGCGCCGCTTCGATGGCGGCATTGAGCGCCAGCAAATTAGTCTGATCGGCAATGCCGCGAATGGTCTGGACGATGCTGCCGATGATGTCCGACTGTTTGCTGACCGCATCGATGCTCACCGCCGCTTCGTTCAGATCGCGGGAAATGTCCTGGATGATCTGCACGGTCTGCTGCACGACCTGTGAGCCTTTTTGCGCGCAGGCGTCGTTTTGTACCGAGGTGCTGTGGGCCGATTCCGCAGCGTTTTGCAGGGTGGTCATCTGCCGGGTAATGTCGCTGGCGAACTTGACCACCTTGTACAAGCGGCCCTTGGCGTCGAACAGCGGGTTGTACGAAGCCTCCAGATAAACCATCTGCCCGGACTTGTTCTTGCGCTCGAAACGGTGCGAGTGATATTCGCCGCGATTGAGCGAAGCCCAGAACGCCTTGTATTGCGCGGATTCAGCTTCGGCACGGTGACAGAACAGGCTATGGTGCTGGCCGACAATTTCATTGTGCGAGTACTGCATGGTCTGCAGAAAGTTGTCGTTGGCGCTGATGACATTGCCTTCGGGGGTGAACTCGATCACCGCCATGGAACGGCCGATCGCCGCGAGCATGGCTTCTTCTTCATGTTCTTTGTTGATGCGCGCGGTGATGTCCGCCGCCACTTTGATAACACTTCTGACCTGCTTGTCGGGCCCGAACACCGGCATGTAACTGGCTTCGAGCCAGATCTCGCGGCCGCTCTTGTTCAGGCGCAGAAAAGTGCCGCTGAGCGGTTCACCACGGGCCAGGTCGCGCCACAACTTCGCGTAGTCCTCGCTGCGATAAAAGCTTTCTTCACAGAAGATCCGATGGTGTTTGCCGCGCACTTCTTCGGCGCTGTAGCCCATGGTCTTGCAGAAGTTCTCGTTGGCGTCGAGAACGATGCCTTCCGGGGTGAATTCGATCATGGCCATCGAGCGGCTGATCGCTTCGATTTTCGCGTTGGCCTCGGTCAGCGCACAGCTGAAACGCTCGATTTCCCGCAGGTCAGCCTTGTGATGTAGGTTGAACATGGTTGTATCACCTTCCGCGCGTTCTTTTGATTTGATGAAAGTTCAGGTCTTGCAAGATCCATCACTACGTTCCACAGAACAGGCACACGCCTTCCTCCACAGGAGGAAGTTGTCAGGTGATAAATGATGATCAATCGGAGGGTTCGTGCAGCGACGCTCTGATCAAGACATCCTTTTCTTGATAGCCCGCATGCGGGCCAGCCCTAACGCGTAGAAGAACTTCCATTTAGACGACGCTCCTTGTTGGTTCAGTGTCGGTGCCTTGAATGGCGCACTCTGGCAGCATGAATCACGGACCAACCTGTGCCGTCCAGGTTTTGGCATGACGGTCGACATGGTTAGTTACCTGCAAGCATAGCCAGTCCGACGCCGGACGCAAGGCCACTAGTCGGCCAGTATCTGGCAGTTTTTGCACAAGAAACGGTTCAGCGCGGGAAACAGTGTGGTGAAAACGGACGTTTTCGCCAGCGAAGCGGAAGCCCGCGAACCGGGCTCCCGAAGGGTTTGATCAATGGCCGAAAATGTCGACTTTCCTGGCTTTCTTCTCTGCGCGTTTTTCAATCGCGGTCTTGGCCGGTTTCTTCTTCGCGGCTTTCTTTGAATCCATACCTTTGGACATGATCAGTACTCCACTCACAGGGATGTGAGATCAGGTATACACCTATCCCGAGCCGCGCGTTCTTTTATAATCGGCGCTTTTCGAACCGACAGTCCGAACCATGTCCGAGATCCATTACAGCCAGCTCGACGAATCGTTGTGGCCGCTGATGAACAAGTTCTACCGCAGCCACCAGTCGTCGATGAAAGCCGTGCGCGAGGCGCAGCTGTGGGTCGCAAGGCGCAGCGAGATTGTCGCGGCGCTGTGCCTGCGTCCAGTAGCGGGCGGGCATTGGCTGACGGGGTTGTTTGTTGATCCGCAATGTCGTGAGCAGGGAGTCGCTGCGCAGTTGATTGCGACGGCGGTTGCTCAGGTGGACGCGCCGGTGTGGCTGTTCTGCCATCCGGATCTGCGCGGGTTCTATGAGCGGCGCGGCTTCAGCTTCGACCCGCTGCTGCCACAGGCGATGGCCGAGCGGTTGAGCCGGTATGCGCGCAGCAAGCCGATGATTGCGATGGGGCTCAATCCCGCAGATTTACGCTGAAACCCTGTGGGAGCGAGCCTGCTCGCGAATGCGGTGTGTCAGCGCCGAATTTGGTTCTGATACTCCGCGTTCGCGAGCAGGCTCGCTCCCACAGGGGTTGATGGTGTTCTGACAATCAGTCGTCCGCGTTGGGATCAAGGTCCGGGAACAGCACTTCGGTAAAGCCGAATTTGCTGAAATCGGTAATCCGCGACGGATACAGCCGACCGATCAGGTGATCGCATTCATGCTGCACCACTCGCGCATGAAACCCTGAGGCCACGCGTACGATCGGCTCGCCCTTGGGATCAAAGCCTTCATAGCGAATCTGCTGATAGCGATCCACCGCGCCGCGCAGGCCCGGCACCGACAGACAGCCTTCGAAACCCTCTTCCATCAGCGGATTCAACGGCGTGATCAGCGGATTGATCAGAATCGTCTGCGGCACTGCTTCAGCGTCCGGGTAGCGCTCGCTGTGCTCGAAGCCGAAGATCACCAGTTGCAGGTCGACGCCGATCTGCGGCGCCGCGAGGCCAACGCCGCCGACGCTTTCCATGGTCTGGAACATGTCGTCGATCAGTTGCCAGAGCTCGGCGCTGTTGAACATTTCCGGGGGTACCGGCGCGGCGATGCGCAGCAGGCGCTCATCACCCATTTTCAGAATTTCACGAATCATGGTCGGGCTTCGTCAGTGTCCGGCTTGAGCGAATGATCGCGGCCCAGGCCCGAGACGTGTTGTTTGGGGGATTCGTCGGGCTCGCCAGGGGCTTTTTCGCCCTTTTCCTTGCCTTCGGCGGACATGTGCTCGATCACCGCATTCATTTCCGCGCCGAGCAACAGCACTGCGGAGGAAATGTAGAAATACAGCAAGAGCACGATGATCGCCCCGATGCTGCCATACATCGCGTTGTAGTTGGCGAAGGTTTTCACGTAGAAGGCAAACCCCAACGAGGCAAGGATCCACACCACTACGGCCAGCACCGAACCTGGGGTGATGAAACGGAATTCCTGTTTGACGTCGGGCATCACGTAATAGATCAGCGCCACCGCGACCATCATCAGAATCACGATCACCGGCCAGCGGGCAATCGTCCACACCGTGACGATGAAATATTCCAGCCCCACTTGTGCGGCAATCCAGCCCATCACCTGCGGCCCGAGCACCATCAGCGCAGCGGCGATCAGCAGCATGCCAGCGATGCCGACGGTATAGACGATCGACAGGGGAAAACGCTTCCAGACCGGCCGGCCTTCGACCACGTCGTAAGCGGCGTTCATTGCGCTCATCATCAGGCGCACGCCGGCGGACGCGGTGTACAGGGCGATGACGATACCGATGGAAAGCAGGCCACCCTTGGATTGCTGCAACTGGTCGATCACCGGGTTGACCTGCTCCAGCGCTTGCGGCGGCAGGACCAGTTCAGATTGCAGACGAAGCCAGGAGAAAAAGTCCGGCAGATGCAGGAAACCGATCAGGGCGATGAGGAAGAGAATGAACGGAAACAGCGAGAACAGCATCTGGTAGGCCAGTGCCGAGGCGTAGGTCGACATTTCGTCATCGACGAACTCAGTGACCGTGCGCACCATCACCCGGTGCAGGGGCAGACCTTTCATGTCCGGAAATATCATTCGCGTCTCCTTGCGCCGCAAAAGGTTGAAGTCGTGGCGACTCAGGGGCCGTTTTTTACCTCAAGGTAGCCTACTTGGCGATCCTTTGGCGGATGACCGCAGGGTTCTGGTACAAAAACGGCCATCCTTGGATGGCCGCTCGTGTGATTCGTTCAAGGCTCGCTTACGCCTTGTCGACGCCTTTTTTCACAGCGTCCTTGGCGTTGCCGACCGCTTGCTGGGCTTCGCCTTTTTTCTCTTGAACTTTGCCTTCAGCGCGCATCTTGTCGTTGTCAGTAGCTTTGCCGACACCTTGTTTGATATTGCCGACGGCTTCGTTGGCCATGCCTTTTACTTTATCGCCTGTGCTACTCATGGTGTTTCTCCGTGAAGCATAAAGGGAAGAAAAGTCATTACGTAACGATTGACCGGTGCGCTTTGCGCCAAGTTTCATTTATTTTTGCCGGCTTTTCGTCGTGACACGCAGGTTGCGCTTTATGTTTGCCAGCGTTGCCCGGAGAATGCTCAGCCTACGGGCGTCGCGCCCGGCACACCGATTCGCAGGAATGTCATGAAGCTCAATAAAACCCAGGCCATCGCCCGTCGCAACCAGGAACTGGGCGGCGCCGTGCTCGGCACCAACAACTGCCACTTCGCCGAACTGAACCGTAACCGCAACATCTGGTGGTTCGACCTGCCGGTGTCGCGTCTGGCCATCGGTCAGTACGAGTGGATTCACCTGCTGCTGCACACCCCGGCCACCGATGAGTTGCTGCACCTGAAAGTGCCAACGGTGTTCCTGCGCGAAAAGCTCGAAGGCCTGGTGATTCGCAACGAAGGCAAACGCAAGGCGGCGCTGAGCCTGGAATTGAGTGCGGACAAGGATTCGTATCTGCAGGACATGCGACCGGCCGGAACCAATGTGAATTTTGCGCCGTTTCGTCAGTAACAGCTTCGCGTGCAAGCCCGCTCCCACACTCAACCGCGTTCGTCAGTGGAATACGGTCAAATGTGGGAGCGGGCTTGCCCGCGAAGACGGCATCACAGGCAACGCACATCTACAGTCTGCACCAACAAAAAGCCCCGCATCTGCGGGGCTTTTTATTTACGCGGCAGACTTGGCCTTGATCTTCTTCAGCTCTTCATCCCGCAATTCGCGGCGCAGGATCTTGCCGACGTTGGTGGTCGGCAGCGCATCGCGGAATTCCACCGAACGCGGCACCTTGTAGCCGGTGACGTTGGCACGCATGTGGTCCATGACCTGCTCTTTGGTCAGGGTCACACCCGGTTTGGCGACGATGAAAATCTTGATTGCCTCACCGGATTTTTCGTCCGGAACGCCGATCGCCGCGCACTGCAACACGCCCGGCAAAGTCGCCAGCACGTCTTCCAGTTCGTTCGGATAGACGTTGAAGCCGGACACCAGAATCATGTCCTTCTTGCGATCAACGATGCGCATGTAGCCGTCCGGCTGGATCAGCGCGATGTCACCGGTTTTCAGCCAGCCGTCACTGTCGAGCATTTCATCGGTGGCTTCCTGACGCTGCCAGTAGCCTTTCATCACTTGCGGGCCCTTGACGCACAGCTCGCCGATTTCGCCCAGCGGCTGCTCGACACCGGCATCGTCGATGACTTTGCACAGGGTCGACGGCACCGGAATGCCGATGGTGCCGATCTGGATGTGCTGGATCGGGTTGACCGTGGCCACCGGGCTGGTTTCGGTCATGCCGTAGCCTTCGCAGATGGCGCAACCGGTCACGGCTTTCCAGCGCTCGGCCGCCGCCAGTTGCAGGGCCATGCCGCCGGACAGGGTGACTTTCAGTGCGGAGAAATCCAGCTTGCGGAAACCTTCGTTGTTGCACAGCGCCACGAACAGCGTGTTCAGACCGACGAAACCGCTGAACTTCCACTTCGACAGTTCCTTGACCATCGCCGGAAGATCGCGCGGGTTGCTGATCAGGATGTTGTGGTTGCCGATCAGCATCATCGCCATGCAATGAAAGGTGAACGCATAGATGTGATACAGCGGCAGCGGCGTGATCAGGATCTCGCAGCCTTCGTTGAGGTTGGAGCCCATCAGCGCCTTGCATTGCAGCATGTTGGCGACCAGGTTGCGGTGCGTGAGCATCGCGCCCTTGGCCACGCCGGTGGTGCCGCCGGTGTATTGCAGCACCGCGACGTCGCCGCTGTGCGGGTTGGCTTCGGCCACTGGCTGGCCGTGGCCCTTGCTCAGGACGTCGTTGAACTTGATGGCCTTGGGCAAGTGATAGGCCGGAACCATTTTCTTCACGTACTTGATGACGCTGTTGATCAGCAGGCGCTTGATCGGTGGCAGCAGGTCGGCGACTTCGGTGACGATGACGTGCTTGACCCCGGTCTTCGGCACCACGGCTTCGGCCAGGTGCGCCATGTTCGCCAGGCACACCAGCGCTTTGGCGCCAGAGTCGTTGAATTGATGTTCCATTTCCCGCGCGGTGTACAGCGGGTTGGTGTTGACCACGATCAGCCCGGCGCGAATGGCACCGAAGACCGCGACCGGGTATTGCAGGACGTTGGGCAGTTGCACGGCGATTCGATCACCGGGCTGCAAGTCGGTATGCTGTTGCAGGTACGCGGCAAAGGCACCGGACAGCTCGTACAGTTCACCGTAGGTGATTGTCTTGCCCAGGTTGCTGAAAGCCGGTTTGTTGGCGAAGCGTTGGCAGGATTGCTTCAACACTGCCTGAATGTTCGGATACTCGTCTGGATTGATCTCGGCTGCGATTCCAGCCGGGTACTTATCCTTCCAAAAGTCTTCGATCATGGAAGCCCACTCCTCAGCAACGCGAATTCTTCACCGCATTTGATGCGATTATTATTGGTGTGTGTTTTGTATTGGTGAATCCGGCGTTTTACAGGCCGAGAAGTCACAAAGCGCGCCGAGAGTAGCAGCTTTGCCAAGGGTCGACCAGAGCCAAACGTGGGCCCTACAGTCATATTTATGACTCAAGACTTACCAGCGGTCATTTTAGAGCAAAAATCCTATAAGTCCCTGCAACCCCCGAATTCAGCGGGCACAAAAGATTCGCGAGCAGGCTCGCTCCCACGGAAAACATCTATACCTGTGGGAGCGAGCCTGCTCGCGAATGTCACAAACGCTGCGGTTCAGGCCTAGGCGATATCCCGCAACTCGCGCCGCAGAATTTTCCCTACAGGCGTCATCGGCAACGACTCACGCAGCACGATGTGTTTCGGCACCTTGTAGGCGGTGAAATTCTCTTTGCAGTAAGCCTTCAGCTCTTCCAGGCTGACGCCGGTTTCCCGCGCCACGACAAACAGCTTCACCGCCTCCCCCGAGCGCTCGTCCGGCACACCGATCACCGCGCAGTTGGCGACTTTCGGGTGGGCCATGACCACGTCTTCGATTTCGTTGGGGTATACGTTGAAGCCGGAGACGATGATCATGTCCTTCTTGCGATCAACGATGCGGACAAAACCGTCCGGGTCGATCACGGCGATGTCGCCGGACTTGAACCAGCCTTCGGCATCCAGCACTTCGGCGGTGGCCTCGGGTTTGTTCCAGTAGCCCTTCATGATCTGCGGGCCCTTGATGCACAGCTCGCCGCGCTCGCCCAGTGGCTGTTCGACGCCGTCATCGTTGATGATTTTCACCAGCGTGCCCGGCACCGGCAGGCCGACAGTGCCCAGGCGCGACTGATCGCCGTAGGGGTTGGTGCAGGCCACTGGCGAGGTTTCGGTCAGGCCGTAGCCTTCGGTGATACGGCAACCGGTCATCTGCTCCCAGCGCTCGGCGGTGGCCTTGACCAGTGCAGTGCCGCCGGAGTTGGTCAGCTTCAGGCTGGAGAAATCCAGGGTCTTGAAGTCGGGATGATCCATCAGCGCAACGAACAAGGTGTTCAAACCCAGCAGCGCCGAGAAACGCCAGTTCTTCAGTTCCTTGATGAAGCCGGCGATGTCGCGTGGATTGGAGATCAGTACGTTGTGGTTGCCCGACACCATCATGCACATGCAATTCGCGGTGAAGGCATAGATGTGGTACAGCGGCAGCGGTGCAATCATCACTTCCTGGCCTTCGCGCAACAGCGGCTGGCCATCCGGGCCGAGCTGAGCCAGACAGGCGCGCACCTGCTGCATGTTCGCCACCAGATTGCCGTGGGTGAGCATCGCGCCCTTGGCCAGGCCGGTGGTGCCGCCGGTGTATTGCAGCACGGCGATGTCATCGAGGCCGACGTTCAGCGGCTTGATGCCCAGACCACGCCCCATGCGCAGCGCGCTTTTGAACGAGGTCGCTTGCGGCAGCGAATACTCGGGCACCAGTTTCTTCACTTTGCTGACCACGGTGTTGACCAGCCAGCCTTTGGCGGTGGGCATCAGGTCGCCCATCTTCGCTTCGATCAGGTATTGGATATCGGTGTCGGGCAGCACTTCCTGGACTTTCTGCCCGAACAGATTCAGGTAGACCAGCGCGCGTGCGCCGGAATCCTTGAACTGGTGGCGCATTTCCCGTGGCGTGTACAACGGATTGGTATTAACCACGATCAGCCCGGCGCGCAGGGCGCCGAACACGGCAATCGGATAATGCAGAACGTTGGGCATCTGCACCGCAATGCGATCCCCCGGCACCAGATCGGTATGGGCCTGCAGGTAACCGGCGAATGCCGCGCTCTGACGCTCGAGTTCGGCGTAGGTCAGGCTGATGCCCATGCTGCTGAACGCCGGGCGGTCAGCGAATTTCTTGCAGGAACGCTCAAACACTTCGATGACCGACTTGAACTCGCCCATGTCGATGTCCAGCGGTACGCCGGCCGGGCGTTTGTCATTCCAGAAATCAGGTTGCATTGTTCTTGTCCTCTTTACCTGAGCCGATCCGGGAGCCGCTTCTGTCGTTTCTGCTTCGTCCATTGAAGGCAAAAAGCACAAAGCGGAGCTTCACGGACACTAGCAGCTATGGCCATTGAGGCAAATATGACGCAAGCCCTCATTGATCGCGTGAATCTTCCTGCCGTGGCGTAGGCTGATCAGACGCGCTATACACTGTGGCGATGCTGAGCAAAGGAATCGCCATGACCCACGACACCTTCTGGCTGGACGCGAGTGACCGCAGCCGCCTGTACGTCAACCGCTGGCTGCCGGCCACGCCATTGAAAGCGGTGATTCTTCTCGCTCATGGCATGGCCGAACACAGCGCTCGCTACGCCCGCCTCGCTGACACGTTTTGCGACAAAGACTATGGCGTCTACGCCCCGGATCTGCGCGGCCATGGCCGCACCGCTGACAACGGCACCCTTGGCCATTTCGCCGACGACGATGGCTGGTGCAAGGTCGTTGGCGATCTGGCCAGCCTCAACCAGCACATCGGCCAGCAGCATCCCGGCGTGCCGATCATCCTGCTCGGCCACAGCATGGGCAGCTACATCGCCCAGGCCTATCTGCTGCACCACAGCGCCAGCCTGCACGGGGCGATTCTCAGCGGTTCGAATTACCAGCCAGTGGCCCTCTATCGCGCCGCGCGGCAGATTGCCCGGCTGGAAAAACTGCGCCAGGGCGGCAAGGGCCGCAGCGCGTTGATCGAGTGGCTGTCGTTCGGCTCGTTCAACAATAAATTCAAACCGGTGCGCACCCGTTTCGACTGGCTAAGCCGCGATCCGGCCGAGGTCGACAAGTACGCCGGCGACCCGCTGTGCGGCTTTCGCTGCACCAATCAGCTGTGGATCGACCTGCTCGGCGGCTTGCAGCAAATCAGCAAAGCGTCCAATCTCGCGCAGATCGATCCGGGCCTGCCGCTGCTGGTGATCGGCGGCGAATGTGATCCGGTGAGCGAGGGCAAGCGTCTGACAGATCTGGCCAATGCCTTGCGCAGGGCCGGCAGCCAGCATCTGCAACTGAAGATCTACCCGCAGGCCCGGCACGAATTGTTCAATGAAAGCAATCGCGACGAAGTGACCGCTGATGTGCTCGCCTGGATCGATCAGGCCCTGAGCCACCGGCGCCCGCAGCGCAGCGAATAATTTTTTGTGGATTCACTGAATCCGTCACAGGAATCAAAACCGATGACCCAGGTAACCAACATCCCTTACGAAGCCCTCGAAGTCGGCCAGACCGCCAGCTACAGCAAGACTGTCGAAGAGCGCGACATACAGTTGTTCGCCGCGATGTCGGGCGACCACAACCCGGTGCACCTGGACGCCGAGTTTGCCGCAGCCAGCATGTTCAAGGAACGCATTGCACACGGCATGTTCAGCGGTGCGCTGATCAGCGCCGCCGTTGCCTGCGAATTGCCAGGGCCGGGCACCATTTATATCGGTCAGCAGATGAGCTTTCAGAAGCCAGTGAAGATCGGCGATACGCTGACAGTGCGTCTGGAGATTCTGGAGAAGCTGCCGAAATTCCGCGTGCGCATTGCCACTCGCGTATTCAATCAGCGTGATGAGTTGGTGGTGGATGGCGAGGCGGAAATTCTCGCGCCACGCAAACAGCAGACGGTGACGTTGCCGACATTGCCGGCGATCAGTATCGGTTGATTATCGAGGACACATAACGAATGTGGGAGCGGGCTTGCTCGCGAATGCGGTGCGTCCCGCAACGAAGATGTTGCTGACACTACCTCTTCGCGAGCAAGCCCGCTCCCACAGTTGTTTCAGTGCAGCTTAAGACTTTGCACGCGCCTGGTTACGCAGGGCTTTCACCTGGTCGTGGTTGCGTTGTACACCGTGGTACTGACGCTCAACCAGGTCACGAATACCCACAAGATTGTGCTTGCTGATTTTTTCCAGCGCTTCCTTGTAAGCCTTCAGGGCATGGTCTTCACCGCGCTCGGCTTCGTTCAGCACAGCCTCTTCGTCTTTGCCGGTGAACATGGATTTTACATCGACCCAGCGACGGTGCAGATCACCGGCAACACTGGTCGAAGTTTCCGGATCACCGCCCAGCGAACGTACCTGAGCCTGCAGCTCGGCCGCTGCGGTGGCGCAATCGGCAGAGCGCTGCACGAACAGGGTTTTCAGTTCTGGGTGCTTGATGTCTTCGGCGCAAGTCTTGAACCCTTCCTGACCGTCCTTGCAGGTTTCAATCAGGTCGTTGAGTACAGAAATGGCTTCTTTATTCATGTCGGTCATTTTTCAATTCCTTGCGATGGGTTGAAGATGCAAGGGATATTGCAGTGTGCGTGCCAGCTTCGCTTTCATAGATTAATCGTTTAAATTCAATAACTTACGAAAGATTGAACCAACTGAATGCTGGTTTTTTGCATGATCTGTCATTTGGCCTGCATGCAGAATGCCTGTATTTTCCAGACTGATCTGAAAACCAACGAAGCGCGCTGATGAATCCGGAAAAACTCGAACTGCTGATCACCCGCGAGATGCCTTTCGGCAAATACAAAGGCCGAATCATTGCCGACTTGCCTGGCCCCTATCTGAACTGGTTCGCCCGTGAAGGCTTTCCCCACGGTGAACTCGGTGGCCTGTTGGCGTTGATGCAGGAGATCGACCACAACGGCCTGTCCGACCTGCTCGAACCGCTGCGCACCAAACACGGCAAACCCGCCCCGCGCCACTGACGCGCCCTTCCCTCTTGAGCCTTGCCGACCATGCCTGACAACACCCGCCGCGCCCGTGACGAAGCCTTCTGGCAAACCTTTGCCGACCGATACGATGTGCAGCCCGGCCCGGTCAATCTGGAAAACGGTTACTTCGCACGCATGTCGCGCACGGTGATCGAGGAGTACCAGCGCAACATCGAGCTGATCAACACCAGCAACTCGATTTATGCGCGGCAACGCTTTGAGCAGCACGACAATCTTGAGATCCGCGCGCAACTGGCCGAGCTGATTGGCGTACGCGCGCAAAGCGTAGCCCTGACGCGCAACGCCACCGAAGGCCTGCAATCGCTGATCCGCAATTACAATCGCCTGCAACCGGGCGATCAGGTGCTGATCTGCGACCTCGAGTACGACACGGTCAAGGGCGCCATGCGCTGGCTGGCGAAACAGCGTGGCGTTGAGGTCATCGAGATTGTCCACCGACATCCGGCCAGCGTTGACAGCCTGCTGCAAAGCTACCGCGAGGCTTTTGTCCGCCACCCGAAACTGAAACTGATGGCCCTGACCCATGTCACTCACCGCACCGGACTGGTCATGCCGGTGCAGGCCATCGCCGCATTGGCCAAAGAGCATGGCGTCGACATCATCCTCGACGGTGCCCACGCCCTCGGCCAGATCGAATTCGATCTGCAAGCGTTGGGCATCGCGTTCGCCGGTTACAACCTGCACAAGTGGATCGGCGCGCCGCTGACGCTTGGTTTCATTTACATCTCACCGCAGCGCTTGGCCGACATCGATCCCGACATGGGCGAGATGCATTATCCGCTCACCGATATTCGCGCGCGGACCTCGTACAGCACGCCGAACATCCCGGCGCTGATGACCTTGCCACTGGTGTTCGAAGAGCACGACGCCCTCGGCGGCGCTGCTGCCAAGGGCGCACGCCTGAATTACCTGCGCAGCCTGTGGGTCAGCGCCGTGCGGCACCTGCCTGGCATCGAAGTGCTGACGCCGGATGATCCGCAACTGTATTGCGCGATCACCGCGCTGCGCTTCACCCGGCATGCCGATCAGCAGGTCATGGCCGAGCGTCTGCTCAGCGAGTTCAACCTGTTCACCGTGGTGCGCACCGGCGCCGCGTGCGGGCCGTGCATTCGCATAACCCCGGGGCTGACTACCACGGTTAACGAGATTGAGCAGTTGGTTCGGGCGCTGGACCAACTGCGCTAGAACCGCGCACCGAAGTTTTTTTCGTAGCCTTCAAGACCCAGCTGCGACGACACGGCGAAGGTGTCGATGCCGAGCGTCTGGCAGGCGAAGGCACCGTCTTCAAGATCGGCGCCGGCGATCGGCTGCAAAACCAACCGCAAGGCGTCCTCGGCGGCAGCTTCACAGCCGCAGCGGCCGGGCAAATGCAAGGTGCCGGCCCAAGCCTCGTGGTGAACTTGTGCGCCTGCTTCGTCGCCGGGAATGAATACGTTCAGCTTCAGGCAAGCAGCGCCGTGCGCCGGTCGATCGGCATAGACACTGGTGAAACGGACGATGCCATGGCTGTCAGTCGATTGACTGCCGCCCAGGCTGATGTCGCCATCGACACGCTGTTGAATGCGCACCAGCGCGCCGATGACCGGCTCGCTGGTCATCGCATCGACCAGCGACAGACGCAGGATCAGCGGCAGGCCTTGGACACCCTGACTGATATTGCGCACCTCAGGTTCGGCTGCAGGCCAATCGGCACGGCCAGGGATTAGCGGCTTCGGTTGATAAGGAGATTGTGGCGTAAGGGTCAGAGACTGAAAGTCGTCCATGAGGCGTTCTCTCTTCCATAAGATGAACGCAGGTTAACTCCGTGAAAAAGCCAGCGTGCAGTAACTATGTATCGCGGCGTGTACCGGCTCTTTTTTCAGCGCAAAAAAAAGGTGCGCCGACCAAGCGCACCATAAAGCCGTAAAGCACACAACGAAGTGTCAGGTAACAATCAGTCCAGCAGCGCCAGGGCTTCGGCGGTGCATTCCTGAATGCGGGCCCAGTCGCCGTTCTTGATCCACTCCGGATCAAGCATCCAGCTACCGCCCACGCACATGACGTTTTTCAGCGCCATGTAGCTCTTGATGTTGGCCGGGCCGACGCCGCCAGTCGGGCAGAATTTCACTTCGCCGAACGGGCCGCCGAGCGCCTTGATTGCCGCCACGCCACCGCTGACTTCCGCCGGGAACAGCTTGAAGCGGCGATAGCCCAGGCCGTAGCCTTCCATGATCCCCGAGGCGTTGCTGATGCCCGGCAACAGCGGAATCGGGCTGTCGACGCTGGCTTCGAGCAGGTCGCGGGTGATGCCCGGGGTGACAATGAATTGCGAGCCTGCCGCTTCCGCCGCCGCGAGCATGTTGCGATCGAGCACGGTGCCGGCACCGGTCATCAATTCCGGGCGCTGTTCGCGCAGGATCTGGATCGCTTTAAGGCCGAACTGCGAACGCAGGGTCACTTCCAGCGCGGTCAGGCCACCAGCGGCAAGGGCGTCAGCCAGTGGCAGCACGTCCTGTTCGCGGGCGATGGTGATCACCGGCAGAATCCGCGCCTTGGCGCAGAGACTGTCGATCAGGGCAACTTTGTCCGCCATGGAAACGGTCGGGGATGGGGTTGTCATAGCGGCTGTTCCTTGGCTCATGGGCACCAGTAAATCTCTAACGTAGGTTGCAGAAACGCGCGCACCGGCATGGCCGCGACGTCATCGGATGCCAGCGCGGCATTCAGGGTGGTCAGTTTCGATTGACCGGAAATCGACAGAATCTTGTGCCGGGCCGAGGCCAGCAGCGCACGGCTCATGGTCAGGCGCTGACGTGGCACGCTGGGCGCCAGCATCGGCCAGCAACGGCGCGTGCCATCGGCTTGCAGGGCTGCTGCGAGGTTCGGGCTGTCGGGGAACAGCGAAGCGGTGTGACCGTCATCGCCCATGCCCAGCACCAGCACATCGATCGGCGGCAGTTCGCCGAGCAGACGATCGGCCTGTTCAGCAGCCTGCTCGACGTTGGCCGCCGCGCTGTAGAGGCTGAGGAACTGCGCCTTGGCAGCCGGGCCTTTGAGCAGATACTGCTTGAGCAAGCCGGCATTGCTGTCGGCGTGCTCGACGGGCACCCAACGCTCGTCGGCCAGGGTAATCACGACCTTCGACCAGTCCAGCTCCTGCTTGGCCAGGTGCTGGAAAAACGCCACCGGGCTGCGTCCGCCGGACACCACGAGCACCGCGTTGCCGCGTGCCGCAATGGCGTCGCTCAGTTGCTTGGCGACGTTCAGCGCCAGACCTTCGGCGAGCAGCACCGGGCTGTTGAATTCGCGGGCAGTCACGCCCGCCGGCAGTTGCACTTCAGATATCGCCATACCACGACCTCCCGTCCCGCGTGATCAATGCAATGGAGCTCATCGGCCCCCACGACCCGGCCGCATACGGCTTGGGCGCGTCACCGGATTTCTTCCACCCGGCGATCAGCTGGTCACACCACTTCCACGCGGCTTCGATTTCATCTTTACGGACAAACAGGTTCTGATTGCCGTTCATCACTTCCAGCAACAACCGCTCATAGGCATCGGGGATCCGCGCGCTACGCCAGGTGTCGGAGAAATTCAGTTGCAGCGGGCCGCTGCGCAGTTGCATGCCCTTGTCCAGGCCCTGCTCCTTGGTCATCACGCGCAAGGAAATACCTTCATCCGGTTGCAGGCGGATGATCAGTTTGTTGCTTATCTGCAGACGCTGCTCAGGGGCGAAGATGTAGTGCGACGGTTCCTTGAAGTGGATGACGATCTGCGACAGCTTCTGCGGCATACGCTTGCCGGTACGCAGGTAGAAGGGCACGCCGGCCCAGCGCCAGTTGCGGATGTCGGCACGCAGGGCGACGAAGGTTTCGGTATCGCTCTGAGTGTTGGAGTTCGGTTCTTCGAGGTAACCCGGAACGGATTTGCCTTCGCTGTGGCCGGCAATGTACTGGCCGCGCACCACTTGTGTGGTCAGGCCTTCCGGGCTGATCGGCGCCAGCGCCTTGAGCACTTTCACTTTCTCGTCACGGATGCTGTCGGCGGACAGGTCGGCCGGCGGGTCCATGGCAATCAGGCAGAGCAGCTGCAACAGGTGATTCTGGATCATGTCGCGCAGTTGGCCGGCCTTGTCGAAATAGCCCCAGCGGCCTTCGATGCCGACCTTCTCGGCCACGGTGATTTCCACGTGGGAAATGTAGTTCTGGTTCCACTGGGTTTCGAACAGGCTGTTGGCGAAACGCAGGGCGATCAGGTTCTGAACGGTCTCTTTGCCCAGGTAGTGGTCGATGCGGTAAGTGCGGTCTTCCGGAAAGAACTGCGCCACCGCGTCGTTGACCTTGCGCGACGACTCCAGGTCAGAGCCGATCGGTTTTTCCAGCACCACCCGAGTATTTTCGGCCAGACCGACTTTCTCGAGGTTCTCGCAGATGGCGCCGTACACCGCCGCCGGAGTGGCGAAGTAGGCAATCATGCGCTGGCTGCTGCCAGCCAGCTCCGCCAGCGCTACGTAATCTTCAGCCTTGAGGAAGTCGACGTGCAGATAGGTCAGGCGCGCGAGAAAGCGCTCGGCCACGGTTTCGTTCAGCTCTTTGCCGACGTAACGGCGCAATTCGGCGGCGATGAACGCCATGTGCTGCTGCTCGCTGCCGGGCTCACGGGCCAGCGCGATGATGCGCGTGTCCTCGTGCAGCAGATCGGCACCGTCAAGGTGATAGAGGGCAGGAAACAGCTTGCGCAGGGCCAGATCGCCAAGCGCGCCGAACAAGGCAAAGGTGCACGGTTCAACCGTAATGGAAGGCATGATGTTTGTTCTTTTATCAAGTTAAGCTACAAATACCTTTTTTCAAGGCATCACTCAAGGGAAAATGTAGTAATAACCACAACATTTTCGCAGAATACTCAATCCGAGTGGTGGTCGCCCGGACGCATCAGTAGGATAGGCCACCGTCACGGGCCATATCAAAGGCCCAATTTGCATAGCCCGACGCAACTCTGCGTCGGTGAATCAGGAATTCCATATGGACCGCGTGCGAAATTTACTGGAACAGATCCAGAGTCGCCTTGAAGAGCTGAACAAGGCCGAACGTAAGGTCGCCGAGGTGATCCTGCTCAACCCGCAGCAGGCCACCCGCTTCAGCATCGCCGCCCTCGCCCAGGCCGCCTCGGTGAGCGAACCGACGGTCAACCGTTTCTGCCGTTCGTTCGGCGTCAGCGGCTATCCCGAGCTCAAGCTGCAATTGGCGCAGAGCCTGGCCAGTGGCGCGGCGTACGTCAGCCGTGCGGTCGAAGCCGACGACAATCCCGAGGCCTACACGCAGAAAATTTTCGGCAGCGCCATCGCATCCCTGGACAGCGCCTGCCAGGCGTTGGACCCGAATCTGATCAGCCGCGCCGTCGACCTGTTGATCCAGGCGCGGCAGATCCACTTCTTCGGCCTCGGCGCTTCAGCCCCGGTGGCGCTCGATGCGCAGCACAAGTTCTTCCGCTTCAACCTTGCGGTCACCGCGCATGCCGATGTGCTGATGCAGCGGATGATTGCCTCGGTGGCGCACACCGGGGAACTGTTCGTGATCATTTCTTATACCGGGCGCACCCGTGAGCTGGTGGAAGTGGCGCGGATCGCCCGGGAGAACGGCGCTTCGGTTTTGGGCCTGACTGCGGAAAATTCCCCACTGGCCAAGGCCAGTACCCTGAGCCTGAACATTCCGCTGCCGGAGGACACCGACATCTATATGCCGATGACCTCGCGGATCATTCAGTTAACGGTGCTGGATGTGCTGGCAACGGGAATGACCCTGCGCCGTGGCGTGGATTTCCAGCCGCATCTGCGCAAGATCAAAGAGAGTTTGAATGCCAGCCGGTATCCGGTAGGTGACGAATTCAATTGATCCGGAATCTCGGCTGACTGATCCGCCCTCTTCGCGAGCAAGCCCGCTCCCACAGGGAATCTGTTTTGAACACAAATTCAATGTTCACTGAAGATCCAGTGTGGGAGCCTGAACATTCCGCTGCCGGAAGATGACCTCGCGGATCATTCAGTTAACGGTGCTGGATGTGCTGGCAACGGGAATGACCCTGCGCCGTGGCGTGGATTTCCAGCCGCATCTGCGCAAGATCAAAGAGAGTTTGAATGCCAGCCGGTATCCGGTGGGTGACGAATTCAATTGATCCGGAATCTCGGCTGACTGATCCGCCCTCTTCGCGAGCAAGCCCGCTCCCACAGGGAATCTATTTTGAACACAAATTCAATGTTCACTGAAGATCCAGTGTGGGAGCGGGCTTGCTCGCGAAGGCGTCAGCCGACTCACCACCTAACAGGCCGCAGCCCACGCCTGCAAACTCAAATGGGCCTTCTCCCCCGGCGCCAGGTGCAGACTGTCGGTGCCACCCGCCGCTGCCTCCACGCAGACAAATTCGGAAATCTCGTCCCAACTCACTCCCAGCAACGGCCGCGCGCCGGGATGCCAGACGACGGTGTCGCCGCTGTCACCGGTATCGATGCACAACTCGCGCTGCCAGGCGTGATCCTTGAGCTGCAATTCACCGTCATGCTGAAACACCCGCTGACAACCGCCCTCCACGCGCAACTCACCTTCCTGCTGGCAAACCTGGCGATTCAACTGGTCGTAACCCTGCGCGCCTTCGAGCCCAGACAGCGCTATCTCGCCGACATCGCCAATACGCCAGTAAGCGTGCAAAGCCTGGCTCAACTGGCACGGCATGTCGTCCTGATGTTCGGTGCTCAGGCGCAATTCCATGCGCTCGCCCAAATGCGCGTGCAGGTCGACCTGCCAATCGCACAGTTGCAATTGCCAGTGCAGGCGCACGCCGTCTTCGGCGCTGTTGCTGTCGAGCAACTTCCAGTCGAGCAGACGCGCCCAACCGTGCGACGGCCAGGCGTTTTCGCTCGGATGACGGCCATACCACGGCCAGCACACCGGCACGCCACCGCGAATCGCGCCGACATGCGGCCACTTCGCCGCGCACCACAACCACGGCTTCTGCCCACGCGGCTGAAAGTGCAGCAACTGCGCACCCTGCCGACTGAACACCGCCTGACACAGCGGATGATCGATCACCAGCACGTCGCGCATCTGATAGCGCTCCCAGGCGAACACCGGTTGTTCACGCAGGGATTTGAAGAAGCGTTGTAGCGGATGCTCATGCATTTGCCACGATCCTGAACTCGACTTTCACCGGGCGGCGCCAGCCCCAAAAAAAGCGGACAGCCTTGGCTGTCCGCAAATATGCGCACATAGAGAGGAGCTTATCGCAGACGCGTTAGAACGTAGACTGAATTTTCAGGCCAGCGACCAAAGCGTTATCGACTTCATCCACACCGCCCGGATGGGTGATGTATTGCAGGTTCGGACGCACGGTCAGCCAGTTGGTGACGTGGAAGCCGTAGTTGAGCTCGTAGTTGTATTCGGTTTCACGAATTGGCGAGAACGCGGCGTTGTCGTAGTCGGACACACCGTTGGAAGCGTTCAGCAGTTCAGCGTTGCGCTTGACGTCCTTGTTGACGTGGATACGTGCAGCGCCAATACCGATGTCATCCTTCGGACGCGCATCGAACGGGCCTTTGTAGACAAACATCACCGACTGGTAGTTGTCGATGAAGTTGGTGTCCTTGTCGTGGAAGGTCGCGTTGGCGGCGATGTTCAAGCCGCGAGTCGCGTCACCGTTGTGGCTGGTGAGTTGCTGCTGAGCAACGAACCAGTAACCGCTTTTGCTGTTGTGCGATTTGTAGGCGTCACCGGTAGTTGCCGCGTCGAAACCGTTGACGTCTTCGCGAACGTCGTCGGCATCGGCCGTGCTCTTGTAGTAACCGACGCGGTATTCGCCCGGCAGGCTGTTGACCTTCGGCGACCAGACCAATTCAACCGGCAGAACGGTACCCTTGGTGCCACTGCCGCTGAGCTTGAAGCCGTTGCCGTGTTCCAGCTGTGACGGGTTCTGGTTGTACGCACCGATTTGCGCGTAGAGCTCGTCGTTGATGTTGTACTTCACACGGATCGCGGCCTGGCTGACGGGCCAGTTGTACCAGATGTTGGTCGCCCAGTTACCCACTTGCGAACCGCAGAACGCCAGGTTCTGGAAATCGCACGGGAAGGTGTTGAAGTCTTCGCCTTCGCCGAAATAACCGGCCTTGACGTCGAGCTTGTTGTCGAAGAACTGGTGCTGAATCCACAACTGGGTCAGACGCACCATGTGGCCACGGCCGTAGACTTCCTGCGAGGAGCTGAGGGTGCCGGCACGCGGATCGCCAACGCGGTCGTTGGAGATGTTGTAGCCGTTACGGTTGGTCAGCTGGATCTTCGCTTGCGTGTTGTCCCAGCCCCACAGTTTCTGCAGGTCGAGGGCCACGCCGAGGCCGAACTGGTCGCTGTAGCGCCCGGTCTTGTCGTCGTCATAGCCGCCGTGCAGGTTGGCGCCCATCTCACCAACGTAGTCGGCCTTGATGTCGATACCCTGCTCGATCAGCTTGGTGCGTTCGCCGCCCCAGTCGCCGGTCATCCACTTGGAGTCGGAGCTGAACGCATCCGCCGCCATTGCATTACCGGCCAGCACCAGTGCAGCTGCCGCTGAAACCTGGCAGATCAACCGGGCATTGACGTGTTTCTTTTTCATCCCTACATCCTCGTCTTTATTGTTATTAACTGTTTTTATCTAACGCGGTTTACATAAAGTGCAGTGCTCGACAGGCCGGGCACTGCGTGCTCCTTTGTGGGAGCGAGCCTGCTCGCGAATGCGGTGGAACAGGCGACATCAATGATGGATGTCAGACCGCTTTCGCGAGCAGGCTCGCTCCCACATTTGTTCCTCAGCGCCCCTTGAACTGGGCGACGTTCGCAGACCGCGCATCGGTCTGCGGTTGGCCGGCAGTGCCCAGACGCTCGCCGGTATTGGCGTCGAACAACAACACTTTCGATGGATCGAACTGCAGCGTCAGGCTTTCGCCCACCTGCGGCGCCACGTCCGGCGCCAGTCGGCAGCAGACCTTGGTGTCATTCAAATTGACGAACACCAGCGTGTCCGGACCGGTCGGTTCGGTGACCTGCACTTCCGCGCGGATGCTTGGCAGACCATTGCCCTCGCCGCTGGCCAGAACAATCTGCTCCGGGCGCAGGCCGAGGATCACTTCGCGATCTTCGAGACCGGCGTCCTGCATGCTCATCGGCAATTCGCAGCGCGCCTGGCCGCTGTCGAGCAGCGCCAGCAGACGACCGTCCTTGCGCTGCAGACGCAGGGGGATGAAGTTCATCGGCGGCGAGCCGATGAAGCTCGCCACGAACAGGTTGGCCGGGTTGTTGTAGATGTCTTTGGGCGTGCCGAACTGCTGAATGATCCCGTCCTTCATCACCGCCACTTTGTCGCCCAGCGTCATTGCTTCGATCTGGTCGTGGGTCACGTAGACCGTGGTGGTTTTCAGACGCTGATGCATCAGTTTCATTTCGGTGCGCATCTCGACGCGCAGCTTGGCGTCGAGGTTGGACAGCGGTTCGTCGAACAGATAGATCTTCGGACGCCGCGCCAGGGCACGGCCCATCGCCACGCGCTGTTGCTGACCACCGGAGAGCTGGCCCGGCTTGCGGTTGAGCAGGTGTTCGATCTGCAACAGCTTGGCCACACGGGCGACTTCTTCGTCGATCGCTGCCTGCGGCATCTTGCGGATCTTCAGGCCGAACTCGATGTTTTCGCGCACGCTCATGGTCGGGTACAGCGCGTAGGACTGGAACACCATGGCGATGTCACGATCCTTGGGGCTCATGCCGCTGACATCCTGGTCGCCGATCATGATCGCGCCGCCGGTGATGGTTTCCAGACCGGCGATGCAGTTCATCAAGGTCGATTTGCCGCAGCCGGACGGGCCGACGAGAATCAGGAATTCACCGTCCTTGATCGACAGTTCAATGTTCTTCAGGGTGTCCGGCAGGCCGGCCCCGTAGGTCTTGTTTACGTTGCGAAGTTCAAGCGTAGCCATGATTACCCCCTTGACCGCGCCGGCCGTCAGCCCGCGCACGAAATACTTGCCTGCGACCACATAGACCAGCAGGGTCGGCAGGCCGGCGATCATCGCCGCTGCCATATCCACGTTGTATTCCTTGGCGCCGGTGCTGGTGTTGACCAGGTTGTTCAGCGCCACGGTGATCGGTTGCGAATCACCGCTGGAGAACACCACCCCGAAGAGGAAGTCGTTCCAGATCTGGGTGAACTGCCAGATCAGGCAGACCATGATGATCGGCGTCGACATCGGCAGAATGATGCGGCGGAAAATCGTGAAAAACCCCGCGCCATCCAGTCGCGCAGCCTTGACCAGCGCATCGGGAATGCTCACGTAGTAGTTGCGGAAGAACAGCGTGGTGAACGCCAGACCGTAGACCACATGGACGAAGACCAGGCCGGTGGTGGTGCTCGCCAGGCCCATCTTGCCGAGGGTGAACGAGGCCGGCAGCAGCACGGTCTGGAACGGCAGGAAGCAGCCGAACAGCAGCAGACCGAAGAACAACTGCGAACCACGAAAGCGCCACATCGACAGCACGTAACCGTTCAACGCACCGATGGCGGTGGAGATGATTACCGCCGGTACGGTGATCTTGATCGAGTTCCAGAAGTAGCCGTCAACCGTGGCCCAGGCCTTGACCCAGCCGATGCCGCTGACCACGGTCGGCCAGCTCAGCAGGTTGCCGGTGCTGATGTCTTCCGGGGTCTTGAAGCTGGTCAGCAACATGACCACCAGCGGCACCAGATAGAGAAACACCGCGAAGATCAGCACCGCGTAGATCGCGATGCGGCTCAAGCTGATAGCGGGTTTGGCAGCAAGACTAGTCATGACGCTTGGTCCTCAGCTCGGAATACAGGTAAGGCACGATGATCGCGAGGATCGCACCGAGCATCAGAATCGCACTGGCCGAGCCCATGCCCATCTGGCCGCGACTGAAGGTGAAGGAATACATGAACATCGCTGGCAGGTCGGAGGAATAACCCGGGCCGCCGGCGGTCATTGCCGCAACGAGGTCGAAGCTCTTGATCGCGATGTGCGCCAGGATCATGACCGCACTGAAGAACACCGGACGCAGGCTCGGCAGCACGACTTTCCAGTAGATGCGCGGCATGCTCGCGCCGTCGATCTGCGCGGCACGGATGATCGATTGATCGACGCCACGCAGGCCGGCGAGGAACATCGCCATGATGAAGCCCGAGGCTTGCCACACAGCGGCGATCACCAGGCAGTAGACCACGCGATCGGGGTCGATCAGCCAGTCCAGACGGAAGCCTTCCCAGCCCCAGTCACGCAACAATTTGTCCAGGCCCATGCCCGGGTTGAGCAGCCATTTCCATGCGGTACCGGTGACGATCATCGAGAGCGCCATCGGATACAGGTAAATGGTGCGGATAAAGCCTTCGCGACGAATGCGCTGGTCGAGGAACACCGCCAGCAACACGCCGATCACCAGAGTGATGCCGATGAACATGCCGCCGAACACGGCGAGGTTCTTGCTCGCCACCCACCAGCGATCGTTGTCGAACAACCGCGCGTATTGCGCCAGGCCGGCCCACTTGTAGTTGGGCAGGAAGGTCGAGGTGGTGAACGACAGAATGAACGTCCACAGGATGTAGCCATAGAAGCCCACCAGCACGATGAACATGCTCGGCGCCAGCACCAGTTTCGGTAGCCAGCGCTGCAATGCATCGAACGGCGAGGCCTTGCTGAACACAGCAACAGAACTCATGGGGAAATCCAGAAAAGAAAGAGAAGAACAGCTGCAAGCTGCAAGCTACAAGACCAGCAGTGCGCAAGCCTTTAACTTGCAGCTTGAAGCTTGCAGCTCGCCGTCAAGGCGCCTATTTGGCTGACTGAACTGCCGCGCCGAGTTTCTTCGCCGCATCGGCCGGGTCGGCTTTCGGGTCGTTGATGTAGTTGGTGACTACGTCAAAGAACGCGCCCTGCACGGCCAGCGTGGTCGCCATGTTGTGCGCCATGCTTGGTTGCAGGCCGCCGGACTTGGCGTCCGCGAGGAAATCCTTGGCAGCGGTCTGTGCGCAGGAGTCGAAGCCGAGCTTGTCCATGTTGTTCAACATGTCGTTGCGAACCGGGATCGAGCCTTTGTTGATGCTGAAGACTTTCTGGAAGTTCTCACCCAGCACGACTTTGGCGATGTCCTGCTGACCGGCCGCAGTGCCGGCATCCTTCTGCTTGAACACGGCCAGCGAGTCGATGTTGTAGGTGAACGCCTTGTCGGTGCCCGGGAACGCTACGCACTCGTAGTCCTTGCCGGCGACTTTCTTGGCGGCGGTCCATTCGGACTTGGCCCAGTCACCCATGATCTGCATGCCGGCCTTGCCGTTGATGACCTTGGCCGCTTCGAGGTTCCAGTCCTGGCCTTTGCCGTCAGCGTCCATGTAGGTCGCGACTTTCTTCAGCTCAGTCAGCGCCTTGACCATTTCCGGGCCGGTCAGCGCTTTGTTGTCGAGATCGACCAGGGCTTTCTTGTAACCATCCACACCCATGACCGAGAGCACCACGGCTTCGAACACGGTGCTGTCCTGCCAAGGCTGACCGCCGTGGGCGAGCGGAATGAAGCCCGCCGCTTTCAGCTTGTCGCCAGCCGCGTAGAACTCTTCGAGGGTGGTTGGATTCTTGGTGATGCCGGCTTTCTTGAAGACTTCCGGGTTGATCCACAACCAGTTCACGCGGTGAATGTTCACCGGCACGGCCACGTAATCACCGTCGTACTTCACGGTATCGGAGACTTTCTTGTCGAGCAGGCTGTCCCACTTTTCCGACTTGGCGACGTCTTTCAGCACGTCGGTGTCGAGCAGACCGGTCGACGCCCATTCCTGGATGTCCGGGCCTTTGATCTGCGCAACGCCAGGCGGGTTGCCGGCAACGGCGCGGCTTTTCAGCACGGTCATGGCAGTCGCACCGCCACCACCGGCGACAGCGCCGTCTTTCCAGGTGAAACCGTCTTTTTCGACTTGGGCCTTGAGCACATCAACAGCGGCTTTTTCGCCACCGGAGGTCCACCAGTGCACGACTTCGACCGAACCTTTGGAATCGGCAGCGGAGACACTGAGCGGCAGGATTGCGAGCGGGAACAGGGAGGCGACAGAAATGACAGTAGCGAGGCGAGAAATCGCATTCATTCGAAATGTACCTTTCTTGTTGTTATGCATTGCAAGTCTGGTGCTTGCGCTGCACGGAGTTTAAACAGAGCGTTTCGCTTCGCAGGTAACGAAGGGACGCGTAAATGTCACGACATGGTTACACAGGAGCAGGCCGGGACAACTGCGCCAAAGCCGTGGCCATGCTCGGCGCCAGCGGCAATCGCGGAATCAGTACAGCCTGCCAGGCGTGATACAGATCGGGCTTGCCCGGCCAGATATCGGCACTCGGCACATTCTGCGGATTGAGTTCGTGATGCCAGCTGCCGTTGCAACGGTCGATGAAATTCGTCTCACAGAATTCCCAGAACAGCCGGTACCAGGTTTCGTATTGCGCGTCGCCGGTGCGTTTGAGCAAGGCGCTGGCGGCGGCGCTGGCTTCGGCGTGCGTCCAGTGCAGGCGATGGCGAACGACGGCCCGGTTATCCCAGTCGAGGGTGTAGACAATGCCCGGCGCGCCATCGACATCCCAGCCGTGCCGACAGTTGTTCTCGAAGAGTTTTTGCGCATCCAGGGCCAGCCAGCCGGGCGTGAGCATGCCGGCCTGCACTCGCGCGGCTTCAAGATGCAGGAGCAAGCGCGCCCACTCGAAACCGTGGCCCGGCGTGGTGCCATAAGGACGGAAACCGTCGGCGGGGTTGTCGTGGTTATATTCGCGCAGCGGTTGCCAGTCGCGATCGAAGTGTTCGATGACCATGTAATCGTTGGCCGCAGCGTGGCCATGGATCACCCGTTCGACGATGCGCTGGGCGCGCACCAGCCAGCGCGGATCTTCGCTGACATCGGCCAGCGCAAGGAACGCTTCGGTCGCGTGCATGTTGCTGTTGGCGCCGCGATAGGCTTCTTCTTCGCTCCAGTCGCGGTTGAAGAATTCGCGCATGGCGCCCTCTTCTTCGCTCCAGAAATAAGTGTCGATGATGTCGATCGCGTCATCGAGCAATGCCTGGGCGCCGGGCCGTTGCGCGACCACGGCAGAGCTGGCGGCGAGCGCGACGAAGGCGTGCAGGTAGGCGTTCTTGCCGGTGTTGTCGTCGCGATGTTCGGCAACCGCAAACCAGCCGCCGTGCAACGCATCACGCAATGGCCCGCGCAACGCGGCGATACCGTGGTCGACCAGTTCGGCAAAACCCGGCAGGCCCTGAATGTGGGCCATGGCGAAGCTGTGGGTCATGCGCGCGGTGTTCATGGTTTCGGCTTGCGCGTGCGCCGGCAAACGGCCGCGCTCGTCGAGGTTGCCGAAACCTTCGGGGAGCTTCGCAGCCTTGGCAAATTCCAGCAGACGCAAGCCTTCGGTAGCAAGCCATTGCTGGTGGGCAGGAGCGTTCAGCCAACTGCTGAAGTCTGGGTGAAAGGTGTCCATGGAGTGACCCTTTTTTGTTGTTAGGACTGCGGGCAGTCTAAACAACGGGTCGGGGCGGGCTTGTAACGAAGGGGACGGGGTTTGTCACTGAGTCGTTACATTTCAACAATCAAAAGATCGCAGCCTTCGGCAGCTCCTACATGGAAATGCATTCCAAATGTAGGAGCTGCCGAAGGCTCGGGCCGCGATCGGACGATCTTTTGATCTTCAATCAACCGAGCGCGGCAACTGCAACGTCACCCGCAACCCACCCTCACGCAGATTCTGCAGCGTCACCTCGCCGCCATGGCTATGGGCAATATTGCGCGCGATGCCCAGACCCAGTCCGTAGCCCTGCTGCTGCCCCGCCAAACGGAAGTGCGGTTCGAACACTTGCTCCAACCGCTGCTGCGGCACGCCCGGGCCTTCGTCGTCGACGTGCAAAACAAACGCGCTGTCATCGTCATCGATGTGCAGATGCGCGTTCTGCCCGTACTTCAAGGCGTTGTCGATCAGGTTGCCGATGCAGCGCTTGAGCGCCAGTGGTTTGCCCGGATATGCCGACAGCGCGCGGCCATGCTGAGTGACGCGGCCATTGCCGTTCGGCGCCAGGTAAGGCTCGACCAGACAATCGAGGACGTGATTGAGATCCACCGGCTCGATGTTCTCGTGGATGTCGGTGTCCTTGACGCATTGCAGCGCGCCTTTGACCAGCAGCTCCAGCTCATCCAGATCACGACCGAACTTGGCTTGCAGCTGTTCGTCTTCGAGCAGTTCGACGCGCAAGCGCAGGCGGGTGATCGGCGTGCGCAGGTCGTGGGAAATCGCGCTGAACAACTGGCTGCGCTCGGTCAGGTAGCGGCTGATGCGTTCGCGCATGGTGTTGAACGCGCGGCCGACTTCAACCACTTCACTGCCACCGCCCTCCGCCACCGGCTCGACATCCGCGCCCAGCGACAGATCCCGCGCCGCCCGCGCCAGACGCTTGAGCGGCCGGCTCTGCCAGTGCACCAGCAGGCCGATGAACAACAACAGAAAGCCGCTGGTGAGGACGATAAACCACACCTGCTGCGCCGGCAGGCCTTGCTCTTCGAGACTGGTGTAGGGCTCCGGCAGCAAAGAGGCGATGTACAACCACTCGCCCGGCGCCATTTGAATCTGCGTGACCAGCACCGGCGGATTCACCGGTTCCAGGGTCAGGGCGTAATGCGCCCACGAGCGCGGCAGCTCATCGAGCTTCAGCCCGGCGTTGAAAATCCGCAGGTCTTCGGGGCTGACGAAGGTCACCGAAATATCCGTGTCATGCCCCAGAGACTGGCGCAGCACTTCGTCCACCGCCTGCATCACCGCAGCCTTGCGCGGCGTCACCGGCAGCACGTCCATGCCCAGCGGTTTGTCATTGAGCGTCACGACAAACCGGGTGCCGCCCATGCTGCGCAATTGATCGAGCACCAGCGGCCGATAGGCCACAGGCAAGGAACGGAAATAGCTGACGCTGGCGGTCATCGAATGCGCCAGGCTACGGGCGCTGGTGACCAGACCTTCGAGTTGAGTGGCGCGTAATTGTGACACCCAGATCACGCTCGACAGCGTCTGCGCGAACAACACGGCCAGCAGGGTCAGCAGCAGCATTCGTCCGAGCAGTGAGCGCGGCACCGGCACCCGGCTGGCGAACTTGCGCAGCGCCTCAGTGAGCATTGCCGGCAACCACATTGGCTGCCAACTGATAACCGCTGCCGCGCACGGTGCGGATCAGCCGTGGCGGTTTTTCGGTGTCGCGCAGGCGTTGGCGTAGACGGCTGACGGCCATGTCGACGATGCGATCGAGCGGCATCAGATCGCGGCCACGCGTGGCGTTGCCGATGGTGTCGCGGTCGAGGATTTGCTGCGGGTGGTCGAGGAACAGTTTCAGCAGAGCAAAATCGGCGCCGGAAAGAATCACTTCCTCGCCGTCGGTGTGGAACAGCCGATGGCTGACCGTGTCCAGGCGCCAGTCGTCGAAGACCAGCACTTCACTGCCGCTGCGTTCGTGGGCGAATTGCGCGCGGCGCAGCAGGGCCTTGATCCGCGCTTGCAGTTCGCGCGGGCTGAACGGTTTGCCGAGGTAGTCGTCGGCGCCGAGTTCCAGACCGATCACCCGGTCGGCTTCGTCGGAACTGGCGGTCAGCATGATGATCGGCACCTGCGCCTGACGCGGATGCTGGCGCACCCAGCGGCACAGGCTGAAACCGTCTTCGTCGGGCAGCATGACATCGAGGATCACCAGATCGCTGGGCGCCTCGTTGAGCGCCTGACGAAAACCGGCACCATCGGCGGTGGCCCGCACCTGAAACCCGGCACGGGTCAGGTAGGTTTCCAGCAACTCGCGTATTTCCTGGTCGTCATCGACCAACAATATCGACTTGTTGACTGAGCTCACTTCGAAGGCATCCTTGTTGTTGGAGTTGGGGCGGATTATGCCTTAAGCATCAAACTAACAAACACTACAGAAACCCTTGTGGGAGCGAGCCTGCTCGCGAATCGGTTTTAACATTCAACAGATCTGTTGACTGACACACCGCTTTCGCGAGCAGGCTCGCTCCCACAATTGGATTGCATTTCAGGTCGGGATTGATTGGTCCAGCGCCACGCCGGCGCCCACCAGGCCGGAATACGGTGCCGTGACCAGCCACACCGGGATGCCTTTGAAGTAGTCGCTCATGCAGCCCTTGTCGGCGAAGCAGCGGGCAAAGCCGCTGGCGAGGAAGAAATCGGCGAACCGGGGAATCACCCCGCCGACGATAAACACGCCGCCGCGCGCGCCGGTGGTGAGCACGTTGTTACCAGCGACGCGACCGAGCCAGCAGCAGAATTGCTCGAGCACTTCCAAAGCGATCGGGTCACCGGCCAGGCCGGCGGCGGTGATCGCTTCCGGCGTCTCCAGCTTCGGCTCATGGCCATCCACCGCGCAGATCGCCCGGTACAGCCGCGGCAGGCCGCCGCCGCTCAACGCGGTTTCCGCGCTGACATGGCCGATCTCGTTGTGGATGTGCTGCCACAGTTGGGTTTCACGCGGGCTGCTCAGCGGCAGGTCGACGTGGCCGCCCTCGCCCGGCAACGCGGCAAAGCGGCCTTCGCCGAGATCGAGCAAGGTGCCGACCCCCAGGCCTGTGCCCGGGCCGATGACCACCGCTGGGCGCAACGGCTCCGGTGTGCCTTCGCAGACCACGCGGAATTCGCCCGGCTGCAAGCGGGTCATGCCCAGCGCCATCGCCGAGAAGTCGTTGGTCAGCAACAACTGCTCGACCTGCAAGGTCTTGCAGAACGCGCTGCGGCTGAGCCGCCAGTGATTGTTGGTGAATTTGAATTCATCGCCACTCACGGGACCTGCCACCGACAGGCACACCGAGCCGATCGAGCCCGGCGCCAGACCGAGCTCGCTCAGATAGAGACTGATCGCCTCTTCCGGGCTGGCAAAGTCGGCCGTGGCCAGCACCTGAACCGATTGCAGTTGCTGGTTTTGCCACAACGCGAACCGCGCGTTGGTGCCTCCGATGTCACCGACCAAAGCCAGTTTCAATTAAGCGTCTCCAGGGCAGAAGTAAAGGCGCTGGCGCCCTGCTCCGCCGAGCTGAAGGCCATGCGCATGAAGCCAAACAGCTCGCGGCCGCTGCCAATGTTGTTGCCCAACAGGCCTTTGGCAGGTTCGCGCGCTGCAAATTCGGCGGCGTCGACCTTCAGTTCCAAAGTGCCTTTGACGCCATCGACGCGGATGATATCGCCCTCTTGCACGCGCGCCAAAGCGCCACCGACATAAGCTTCCGGGCTGACGTGAATCGCCGCCGGGATTTTCCCCGAGGCGCCGGACATGCGCCCGTCAGTCACCAACGCCACTTTGAAGCCGCGATCCTGCAATACGCCGAGGAACGGCGTCATCTTGTGCAGTTCGGGCATGCCGTTGGAACGCGGGCCCTGGAAGCGCATCACGGCGACAAAATCCTTCTCCAGCAGACCGGCCTTGAATGCGTCCGCCAAGTCCTGCTGATCCTGGAAGACCATTGCCGGTGCTTCGACGATCTGGTTTTCCAGCGCAACCGCAGAAACCTTCATCACGCCGCGACCGAGGTTGCCTTCCATCACCCGCAAGCCGCCCTCTTGCGAGAACGCACGGGACACCGGACGCAGAATGTTTTCGTCGAGGCTGTCGGTCGGGCCTTCGCGCCAGACCAGCTCACCGTTATCGAGGAACGGCTCTTTGGTGTACTGGCTCAGGCCATGGCCGAGCACGGTGTTGACGTCTTCATGGAGCAGGCCGGCGCCGAGCAGTTCGCGGATCAGGAACGACATGCCGCCCGCTGCCTGGAAGTGGTTGATATCGGCTTTGCCGTTCGGGTAGACGTGGCTCAGGGTCGGCACGACTTCGGAAAGGTCGGCCATGTCCTGCCAGGTCAGTTGAATGCCAGCGGCCATGGCGATGGCCGGCATGTGCAGGGTGTGGTTGGTCGAGCCGCCGGTGGCGTGCAGGGCAACGATGGAGTTGACCAGTGCTTTCTCGTCGACGATCTCGCCGATCGGCATGAAGTTGCCGTTCTGTTTGGTCAGGCGCGTGACCTGATGCGCGGCTTCGCGGGTCAGGGCGTCGCGCAACGGTGTGTTCGGGTTGACGAAAGAGGCGCCTGGCAAGTGCAGGCCCATGACTTCCATCAGCAACTGATTGGTGTTGGCGGTGCCATAGAACGTGCAGGTGCCCGGGCTGTGGTAGGACTTCATCTCCGATTCCAGCAGCTCTTCGCGGGTAGCCTTGCCTTCGGCGTACTTCTGGCGGACGTCGGCTTTTTCCTTGTTGGAGATCCCCGAAACCATCGGCCCGCCCGGTACGAAGATCGTTGGCAGATGGCCGAAACGCAGCGAACCCATCATCAGGCCCGGCACGATCTTGTCGCAGATGCCGAGCATCAGCGCACCGTCGAACATGTTGTGCGACAGCGCCACGGCGGTGGACATGGCGATCACTTCGCGGCTCGGCAGGCTCAATTCCATGCCCGGCTCGCCCTGGGTCACGCCATCGCACATCGCCGGAGTGCCGCCGGCGAACTGGCCGACCGAGCCGATCTCGCGCAGGGCATTCTTGATCTGTTGCGGGAAAACTTCGTACGGCTGGTGCGCCGAAAGCATGTCGTTATACGAAGACACAATGGCGATGTTCGCCGAGTTCATCATCCGCAGGCTGTGCTTGTCTTCAGTGCCGCAACCGGCCACGCCGTGGGCGAAGTTGGCGCATTGCAGCTTGCCGCGCATCGGACCGTCGGTGGCAGCGCCGCGAATCAATGCAAGGTAAGCCTGACGCGTGGCGCGGCTGCGGGCGATAAGCCGTTCGGTGACCTCAAGAACGCGGGGATGCATGTGTAGAACTCCAGGCTAACGGATGTGGCGACCTGATTGTCTATGCTGATCAAACGCCGTTGTTGTTGGAATGACAGACGGCTTTTTTGACCATTCGGACCAGTTGATTCAGGTCACTCGTTGTAGATAAAACAAAATATTGCCACTAAAAAGGCTTGTTTTCTATTTTTATGCGAATAATCTTGTAATTCCAACAACAAAACGACGGCGGCGCTGTTCCATGACTCTTCGAATTGCAATCAATGGTTTCGGCCGCATCGGCCGTAATGTCCTGCGCGCACTGTATACCCAAGGCTATCGTCAAGACCTGCAGATCGTCGCGATCAACGATCTGGGTGACAGCTCGATCAATGCCCACCTGCTCAAATACGACACCGTCCACGGCACTTTCGACGCCGAAGTGGCGCACGATAACGAAAGCCTGACGGTCAATGGCGACCGCATTGCGGTCAGCGCCATTCGCAATCCTGCCGACCTGCCATGGGCCGCAGAAAAAATCGACGTAGTGTTCGAATGCACCGGTTTGTTTACCGACCGTGCCAAAGCCGCCGCGCACATCAGCGCCGGCGCCCGCAAGGTGATCATTTCTGCCCCGGCCAAAGGCGCTGACGCCACGGTCGTTTATGGCGTCAACCACGACATTCTGCGTCAGTCGCACCAGATCATTTCCAACGCTTCGTGCACCACCAACTGCCTCGCGCCAGTGGCGCAGGTGCTGCATCGCGAGCTGGGGATCGAAAGCGGCCTGATGACCACCATTCACGCCTACACCAACGACCAGAACCTCACCGACGTCTATCACAGCGACCCGTACCGCGCCCGTTCCGCCACGCAGAACATGATCCCGAGCAAGACCGGCGCGGCCGAAGCGGTAGGCTTGGTGCTGCCGGAACTGGCGGGCAAACTGACCGGCATGGCTGTGCGCGTACCGGTGATCAACGTGTCGCTGGTCGACCTCACCGTGCAGCTGAAGAAAGAAGCCAGCGCCGACGAAGTCAACGCCCTGCTGAAAGCGGCCAGTCAGCATTCGAAAATTCTCGGGTACAACACCTTGCCGCTGGTTTCCAGCGACTTCAACCACAACCCGCTGTCGTCGATCTTCGACGCCAACCACACCAAGGTCAGCGGCAAGTTGCTGAAGGTGCTCGCCTGGTACGACAACGAATGGGGCTTCTCCAACCGCATGCTGGATAACTGCCTGGCGTTGTGTAACGCCGAATAAACCGGCGCTCCTTGATTTGACGCACATCCCTGTAGGAGCTGCCGAAGGCTGCGATCTTTTGATTTTGACTTTTCAAAAACAAGATCAAAAGATGGCAGCCTTCGGCGGCTCCTACAGGGGTCCTGTTTTACCCAGAGCTTTACCGTTCTCAGACAAATCAGCACTTGACCATTCGGCTGGATGATAAGCATTATCATTCGCTCGAAATGGATCAGGTCCTCCCGTGAGTCAATCGCGCTTCAACCACGTCTTCCTTGCCCAGCGCACTTCCCTGCTGCGCACGCTGGAACGGATGGTCAACAATCACAGCACCGCTGAAGACCTGTTGCAGGAGACCTACCTGCGCGTGACGCGGGCGTTGAGCGAGCGGGCCATCGATCACCTTGAACCCTTTGTCTTCCAGACCGCGCGCAATCTGGCGCTGGACCATTTGCGTGCGCGCAAGATCCACGCGCGAACCATGGTCGACGATGTACCGCAGGAGGTGGTGCAGAGCATCGCCGCGCCCGCCAGCAGCGCCGAAGACGCCGCCCACGCCGAACAACTGCTGGAGCGTTTGAACGTGAGCCTCAGTCAACTCAGCCCCCGCCAGCAACAGATCTTCATCCTCAGCCGCCTGCACGGGCACAGCTATCAGGAAATCGCCGATGAACTGAGGGTGTCGCTGAGCACTGTGCAGAAAGAATTGAAACTGATCATGTCGATCTGCATCGGCGTTGCCGAACGACATAACGCCAGCGGCAAGTTTTGAGCTGCAAGCTACAAGTAAAAACAAAAAGCAGTATTGCATCCGGCTTGCAGCTTGCAGCTTGAAGCTAGAAACTGCTTCGCCAGAAGCCTTGCTTCGCCAGAAGCCCTGAGGAACCACCGTGACGGACACCCACCGCTCGCCTTCGCCCGATTCGGCGCGGGACGCTGCAGCTGCAATGGACCAGGCGCTGGACTGGCTCATCGTGCTCGGCAGCCCGGACGCGGAACAGACCCGGCAATTTCATGCCTGGCTGGCGGCTGATCCGTTGAATGCCGAGGCGTTCGCCAGGGCCCAGGCGATCTGGGACGGCCCGCAAGTCGCGCTGTGCGCCGAGGCTCTGGCGGCAAAACCGGCAAAAATCACTTTTCTCAAACGCTTGCGCCCGCACTGGAAACCGCTGGCCAGCGCTGCGGTGCTGGTGCTCGGTCTGTTCAGTTTCAGCAACCTGCCGATGCGTCTGCAGGCCGATCATCTGACCGTAGTCGGCGAGCGTCAGCGCTTGCAACTGGAAGACGGCTCGAAGGTTCTGCTCAATACCAACTCGGCGTTTTCCAGCACCATCAATGATCAACAACGCGTCGCCCGGCTGTTTCAGGGCGAGGCGTTTTTCGAGATCGCCAGCGGGCGCAATCAGCCGCTGGAGATCGACGCAGGGCCGGTAACGGCCAGCGTCCACGACACCGCGTTCGCCGTGCGCTACCTCGATGGCGTCGCGCAGGTGAATGTGCAGCGCGGCGATGTCGATCTGCGCGCCACTCACACTGACGCTCGCGTGCGTCTGCGTGCCGGGGAAAGCATTCGTATCGGCCCCAACGGCTTCGACCGCCCGGCCAAGCTCGACGCCAATGCCGATCTGGCCTGGGTTGAAGGCCGCCTGGTGTTCGAGAACTGCCCGCTGAATCAGGTGCTGGCCGAGCTGCGCCGCTACTATCCGGGCTGGATCATCAACAACAACGAGCAACTGGCCGACGTCGCCGTCACTGGCAATTACCGTCTCGACCAGCCGCTGGACGTGGTCCGCTCCCTCGCCCACATCACCTCGGCGCGCCTGCAGGAATTCCCCGCGCTGGTGATCCTGAACTAAATGAGAATTATTTTTACTCGATAGCCAACGGCAGTACGTCTCGTTATAGCCAATGCAATTGATTCGCATCTGACCATGCTGATCAGCACCTATAAAGATTCGTGCGACACGGAGCGCTATCGATGTCCTCACGCCTTACCCGCCAGACTGCTTCCCCTTCCCGCGTGCTGTCGCTGCTGACTGCGGCCATGCTCATGGCCGGCTCCGCGCCGCTGCTCGCAGCCACCGAGCAACCGGCGCGCAACATGGGCGATTACTCGTTCGCCATCAACCAGCAACCGCTGGTCTCGGCGCTGAATGCCTTTACCGCCGTTACCGGTTGGCAGATCGGCTTGCCGGCAGAGTTGGGGCAGAACGTTTCGTCGCCGGGCGTGCGCGGTTCATTGCCGCCGGAGAGAGCCCTCGAGCGCCTGTTGGTGGGGACCAATCTGAGCTTCCGCAAACTGAGCAACAACAATGTCGTGCTGGAGAAACGCAACAGCAGCGGCGCGCTCAATCTCGATCAGGTGACCATCAGCGCCACCCGCCAAGAACAATCGGTGAACAGCGTACCCGCAACCGTCACGGTGCAGACCCGCGAAGAGCTCGACCGCAACAACGTCAACAGCATCAAGGATCTGGTGCGCTACGAGCCGGGCGTTTCCGTCGGCGGTGCCGGCCAGCGTGGCGGCATCAGTGGCTACAACATTCGCGGCATCGACGGCGACCGCATCCTGACTCAGGTCGATGGCGTGGAAATCCCCAATGGGTTCTTCAACGGCCCATACGCCAAGAGCCAGCGCAACTACGTCGACCCGGAAATCGTCAAACGTGTGGAAATCCTCCGTGGCCCAGCCTCGGTGCTGTACGGCAGCAACGCCATCGGCGGCGCAGTCAGCTACTACACGCTGGACGCCGACGACATCATCAAGCCGGGCAAGGACGTTGGCGCGCGCCTGAAAAGCGGTTACAGCTCCGCCGACGACAGCTGGCTGAAATCTGCCACCGTCGCCGGCCGCAGCGGTGAGTTCGACGGTCTGCTGCATTACAGCCAGCGCGACGGCCACGAAAGCGAATCGTTTGGCGGCAATAGCGGCACCGGCCTTGCGCGCACCGCCGCCAACCCGGAAGACGTGCGCGCGACCAACGTCCTGGCCAAGCTCGGCTGGAACTACAACGATGATTCGCGCCTGGGCCTGACCTACGAAAAGTACAAGGACGATCGCGACACCGACCAGAAAAGCGCCTATGGCGGCCCGTATTTCAACGGCGCGCCGACCATTCCGAGCAGCGTCCTGCCCGGCGGCATGTACCAGTGGCGTACCGGCAACGACACCATCACCCGCGAGCGTTTCGGTATCGAACACGCGTTCGCGCTCGACAGCCTGCTGGTCGATAACGTCAAGTGGAGCCTCAACCACCAGATCGCCAAGACCGACCAGAGCACCGAAGAGTATTACTTCCCGATGACGCGTCGGGTGCTGCGCACTCGCGACACGATCTACGAGGAAAAACAGTGGGTTTTCGATGCCCAGCTGGACAAGGCCTTCGCCATCGCTGACACCGATCACCTGCTGACCTACGGCACCACGATCAAGCAACAGAAAGTCACCGGTTCACGCAGCGGCGACGGCACATGCCTGGCGGTCGGTCGTGGCTGCACGGCGATTGGCGCGACCAGTGCGGCGGACGTGCTGGCCAAGGCCAGTGATTTCCCCGATCCGACCATCAACACCTACAGCCTGTTTGCCCAAGACCAGATCAGCTGGAACGACTGGACCTTCCTGCCGGGCCTGCGCTACGACTACACCCAACTCAAACCGCACATCACTGAAGAGTTCCTCAACACCGTGAACGCCGACGGCCAGGGCACGGTCAGCGACAAGAACAAGACCTGGCACAAAGTCTCGCCGAAATTCGGCCTGACCTATGCGCTGACGGAACACTACACCTGGTACGGCCAGTACGCCGAAGGCTTCCGCACCCCGACGGCGAAAGCCCTGTACGGCCGATTCGAGAACAACACCAGCGGCTACACCGTCGCACCCAACTCCGACCTTGAACCGGAAAAAAGCAAAGGTTTCGAAACCGGCCTGCGCGGCAATTTCGAGCAGGGCTCGTTCGACGTCGCGGTGTTCTATAACAAGTACCGCGACTTCATCAACGAGGACGCGGTCAAGCCGGGCGACGATCAGTTGACCTTCCAGAGCAACAACATCAAGCGCGCCACGATCAAGGGCGCGGAGGTCAAAGGACGCTTGAACCTGGATGCGTTCGGTGCGCCGCAAGGTCTGTATACCCAGGGTTCGATCGCCTACGCCTACGGTCGCAACAACGACAACGGCGAACCGATCAACAGCGTCAATCCACTTACCGGGGTCTTCGGTCTCGGTTACGACCAGGACACCTATGGCGGCCTGCTGAGCTGGACTGTAGTGAAGAAAAAGGATCGCGTCGACGACAGCAACTTCAAGTCGCCGGACGGCGTCAGCAGCCAATTCAAGACCCCGGGCTTCGGCATTCTCGATCTGGCCGGCTATTACAAGGTCAGCGACGACGTCACCGTCAGCGGCGGCATATACAACCTGACCGACAAGAAGTACTGGCTGTGGGATGACGTGCGCGGATACGACAGCGTCGGCGAAGCCTCGGTCACGCAACCGGCCAACCTCGATCGCCTCACCCAACCGGGACGCAACTTCGCGATCAATCTGATCTGGGACATCTGATCAGCCCAGCCTCACTGCGCATGTAATCGCTGCGCAGTGAGGTTTTTTTACTGTCCGGCGCCCGCCCGTACGTCTTGTTATCAAGCGCCTCATTTATCAAGGACACCCCCATGACTGCCTCGGAAAAAGCCCTGCGTTCGCAACGCCTGAACCAGATCACCCATGAGCCGCACAGCAAACTCGATGCGCTGGTCAAAGCCCACGCACCGTTCGAAACCCGCGCCAGCTTCGCCCGTTTCGTCGTCGCGCAATACCTGTTCCAGGCGGAACTGGTCGAGCTGTACAACGATGCCGAACTGACCGCGATCGTCCCGGATCTGCCGGCCCGTTGCCGCGCCGAAGCGGCCAAGGCCGACCTCGCCGACCTCGACACCGCAGTCCCGGCGCCGGTGGCCGGCGCACTGAAAAACCCGAGCAAGGCGCGAGCGCTGGGCTGGATCTTTGTGTCGGAGGGTTCGAAGCTCGGTGCGGCGTTCCTGATCAAGCGCGCGGTGGCGCTGGAGTTGAGCGAAACCTTTGGCGCGCGGCATTTGGCTGAACCGCAAGGTGGCCGCGCCGAGGGTTGGAAAAGCTTTGTGCGCACCCTCGATGCGCTGCCGTTCACGGCAGAGGAAGAAGCAGAAGTGGAACAAGGCGCACTGGATGCGTTCAACCGCTTCACCGTGCTGCTGGAACGGGCTTATGCGGTCGAAGCCGCAGTGGCCTGAAGCAACTCTTATCCCTATGTAGGAGCTGCCGAAGGCTGCGATCTTTTGATGTTGCTTTAAAGATCAAAAGATCGCAGCCTTCGGCAGCTCCTACAGGGGTTCGCGTAAGTCTGTAAGATCTCCGTTCCGCTTCAGAAGCCGCCGCTGAGCCCATGCCCGCACCCGCCCCATCAAAACTCGCCCGTCTGCTGTTCGGTCTGCTGGCCTACGTCAGCCTCGGCATTGGCCTGATCGCCATCGTCGTGCCCGGTCTGCCGACCACCGAGTTCATCCTCCTTGCCGCGTGGGCCGCGACCCGCAGTTCGCCGCGCTTGAGTGCGTGGCTGGAAAATCACCGTCTGTTCGGGCCGATCCTCAGTAACTGGCGCAACGGCAGGATCATCGCGCGCAAGGCCAAGGTCAGCGCCACCGTCAGCATGCTGCTGTGCGCCACTTTGATGCTGGTGATGCTCGATCATGGCTGGCCGATCTATCTGGCGATTGTCGGCATGGGCCTGGGCAATCTGTGGATCTGGTCGCGCCCGGAGACGCCCGTCACAGTCGCGAAACATTCCTGTAATTAAAGCCGTTTCGGCACTTTCTCCTGCGCAAACGTTTAGCGGCGACCGTCCGTCGGCAAGCGCCTCATGCCGTTTCGCTTGACGCCGATGAGGATGGAATGGCGCTGAATGGATTTGGCAAACCGGGCTCCCGGCCCAGCCACCTGTTTATTCCATTCGCGAGATCGCCCCATGTTCGACTCTCTTTCCATTCGCCTGAAAATCGTCCTGCTCTCCGGCCTGTGCCTGCTCGGAGTGGTGGTGCTGATTGTCAGCATGAACATCTACCAGACCAACCAGAACGACGAGCTGGTCAGTCAATCCAGCAACCAGTTGCTCACCGCCAGCGTGCAGAACCTGCTGCAGGCCAAGGCCGCCGAACAAGCGGTGCGGGTGCAGAAAACCTTTGGCGAAAGCCTGCTGGTGGTCACCGCCCTCGCCGACCAGATCAAGGATCTGCGGACGATGGCGGCCAAGCGTTCGCTTGAAGCCGGCGCTGTTCGTGAGGAGTTGAACCAGAGCCTGAAAACCGCCTTCGAGCGCAACGATAAAGTCCTCGGTATCTGGCTGGCCTTCGAACCCAACGGCCTCGACGGCAAGGACAGCGAATTCGCCAACGACGCCGCGCGGCAATCCAACGAAGCCGGGCGCTTCGCCTCGTATTGGAGCCGTGCCGCCGGCGCCGCGCTGAATACGATCATGGTCGAGGACGACTTGACCAAGACCACCCTCAGCGTCAGCGGCACGCCGTACAACAGTTGGTACACCTGCCCTCGCGACAACAAGCGCACCTGTCTGCTCGACCCGTATGCCGACACCGTCGGTGGCAAGGAAATGCTCATGACGACCATTTCCGTCCCAGTGATGGTCGACGGCAAAGCGATCGGCGTGGTCGGTGTCGACATCGCCCTCGACGCCCTGCAAGCCGCCGCCGTCGACTCGCAGCGCAGCCTGTTCAACAACGCCGGGCATATGCTGATCGTCTCCGGCAGCGGCGTGCTGGCGGCCGACAGCGCTGACGCGACGCGGGTCGGCAAAAAAATCAGCGACACCCTCGGCGCCGATGGCAAGGATGTATTGCAACTGGTCGGCAGCGGTACGGCGAAAATCCTCGAACAGGGCGATTTGATTCGTGCGGTTTACCCGGTTGATCCGATCGGCAATTCGCGCGCCTGGGGCGTGGTCATCGACCTGCCCGAGCACGTGCTGCTGGCCGACTCGGTGAAGCTGCAAGCAGTACTGGATGACGCACAACAAACCGGCGTGATCACTGCCCTGCTGGTGGCGGGCGTGGCCGGTCTGGTCGGCCTGCTGCTGATCTGGCTCACCGCCTCCGGTGTCACCCGTCCGATCAACAGCGTCGCCGACATGCTGAAAAACATCGCCAGCGGCGAAGGCGATCTGACCCAGCGCCTGAACTACAGCAAGAAAGACGAACTGGGCGAACTGGTGAACTGGTTCAACCGCTTCCTCGACAAGCTTCAGCCGACCATCGCGCAGATCAAACAAAGCATCACCGAAGCGCGCGGTACGGCCGATCAATCGTCGGAAATCGCCCGCCAGACCAGCGAGGGCATGCAGGTGCAGTTCCGCGAAATCGATCAGGTCGCCACAGCGTCCAACGAAATGAGCGCTACCGCCCACGACGTTGCCAACAGTGCCTCGAACGCAGCCAATGCGGCCAAGGGGGCCGACCAGTCGGCGAAGGACGGCATGGCGATCATTGAGCGCAGCACCCGCGACATCAATCAACTGGCCGATGAAGTCAGCAAAGCGGTGACCGAAGTCGAAGCGCTGGCGGTCAACAGCGAGCAGATCGGCTCGGTGCTGGAAGTGATTCGCAGCATCGCCGAACAGACCAACCTGCTGGCTCTCAACGCCGCCATCGAAGCCGCCCGCGCCGGCGAAAGCGGTCGCGGTTTTGCCGTGGTCGCCGATGAAGTGCGCAACCTGGCCAAGCGCACGCAGGACTCGGTGGAAGAAATCCGCATCGTCATCGAGCGCATCCAGACCGGCACCCGTGGCGTGGTCGCGACCATGCACTCAAGCCAGACCCAGGCGCACAACAACGCCGGGCAGATTCGTCAGGCCGTTGATGCACTGGGCAAGATCAGCGACGCGGTGACGGTGATCAGCGACATGAACCTGCAGATCGCCAGCGCCGCCGAAGAGCAGAGCGCAGTGGCCGAAGAGGTCAACCGCAACGTCTCGGCAATTCGCACCGTGACCGAAACCCTGACCGAACAAGCCACGGAATCGGCGGCAATCAGCAGCCAGCTCAACAGCCTGGCGAGCCAGCAGATGAAATTGATGGATCAGTTCCGCGTGTAACAATCCAGCATAAATCCCTGTGGGAGCGAGCCTGCTCGCGAAGAGGTCGTCATATCCAACATCTGTGTTGACTGACACGACGCCTTCGCGAGCAGGCTCGCTCCCACAGGGGAAATGGGTTCAAATCCTGGTTTCATCTAAACCGCGATTCTTTTGCACTATCATCGCCCTCTCGTTCCGGAGGGCCTTCGATGACTGATCTGCTCACGTCCATCCAAACCGCACTCGGCCTGCCGCGCACGCCGATCCCCTTCACCAGTGACGGCGCCCTGACGTCGGCGTTCGCGGTCACCGAACTGGCCTGCGCCAGCATCGCCGCTGCCGGGCAAGCGGTCAGCGAATTGCTCCATCAGCAAACCGGGCACTTGCCTGCGGTTGCAGTCGACCGCCGTCTGGCCTCGTTCTGGTTCTCCACCTCGCTTCGCCCGATCGGCTGGCAGGTGCCGCCCTTGTGGGACGCGATCGCCGGCGACTATGCGACTCGGGACGGCTGGATCCGTCTGCACACCAACGCCCCGCACCACCGCGCCGCCGCTGAACGCGTGCTCGGCGCCTGCGCCGATCGTGCCGCAATGGCGGCGAAAGTCGCACAGTGGGCCAGCACGGATCTTGAACAGGCGGTGGTCGACGCCAAGGGCTGCGCCGCCGAGATGCGCAGTTGGGCGCAGTGGCAGCAGCACCCGCAAGGGCAGGCAGTGAATGCCGAACCGCTGGTGCAATTCATTGAGCAGACGGACGAGAACCGCAGCACATGGCAAGGCTCGATCGCACGGCCTCTGGCAGGGATCAAGGTGCTCGACCTGACCCGCGTCCTCGCCGGTCCCACCGCCAGCCGCTTTCTCGCCGGGCTGGGTGCGAACGTGCTGCGCATCGATCCGCCGAGCTGGAACGAACCCGGCGTGGTTCCGGAAATGACCGTCGGCAAACATTGCGCGCGGCTGGACCTGCAGACTCCGGCGGATCGCGCAGTGTTCGAAGGTTTATTGCAAGACGCCGACATCCTGCTGCACGGCTATCGTGCCGACGCTCTGGAGCACCTCGGCTTTGGTGTTGAACGCCGTCGGCAACTGGCACCGGGCCTGATCGACGTCAGCCTCAACGCCTACGGCTGGAGCGGCCCCTGGCAGAACCGCCGAGGCTTCGACAGCCTGGTGCAGATGAGCAGCGGCATCGCCGAGGCCGGACAGCATTGGAAACACAGCGATAAACCGACGCCACTGCCGGTCCAGGCGCTCGATCATGCGACCGGGTATCTGCTGGCGGCGAGTGCGATCAAGTTGCTGACGGAGCGTTTGGCCAATGGCCCAGGTGGATCGGCGCGGTTGTCGCTGGCACGTACGGCGAAGCTGTTGATCGAGCATGGGCCGGGGATGCTTGATCCGCTGCGGGCTGAAGATGCGCTGGATCAGGATCCGGCGATTGAAAACACCGCGTGGGGCCCGGCGCGGAGGTTGCGCGTGCCGGTGCAGATCAGCGGGACGGCGGTGCGGTGGGATCTGCCGGCCGCCGAGTTGGGGTCGCATCAGGCGCAGTGGTGATTTTGAGGCCGCCTTCGCGAGCAGGCTCGCTCCCACTTGGATTCGCGTAGTCCTGTGGGAGCGAGCCTGCTCGCGAAGGGGCCTGACCTGCCGAAGCAAACCCGCCTACAAACTCAACACCCCGCTATACAACCCATACGCCGCCAGCCCCGCCCCAATCACCACGCAGGCAAAAATCCCCTTCTCCACCGTGGTAAAAACCGGCTGGCCCTGTTCATGCTTGGCCTTGGCAAACAGAATCACCCCCGGCGCATACAGCAGCGCCGACAGCAGCAGATATTTCACTCCCCCGGCATACAACAGCCACACCGCATAAACCAGGGCGATGGCGCCGATCAGCAGATCCTTGGTGCGCTCGGCCGAGGCGTGTTCGTAGGTTTCGCCGCGCCCGCTGAGCAGCACCGCGTAGGCCGCCGACCACAAATACGGCACCAGGATCATCGACGAGGCCAGGTAAATCAGGCTGGTGTAAGTCCCCGCCGAAAACAGTGTGATCAGCAGGAAAATCTGAATCATCGCGTTGGTCAGCCACAGCGCATTGACCGGCACATGGTTCTTGTTTTCCTTCTTGAGGAACGCCGGCATGGTCTTGTCCTTGGCCGTGGCGAAAAGGATCTCCGCGCAAAGCAAGGCCCAGGACAGCAGCGCGCCCAACAGCGAAATCGCCAGCCCGATGCTGATCAGCAACGCGCCCCACGGCCCGACGATGTGCTCCAGCACCGCTGCCAGTGAGGGGTTCTGCAAATTGGCCAGCTCTGGCTGACTCATGATCCCCAGCGACAGCACGTTGACCAGCACCAGCAGCGCCAGCACACCGAGAAAACCGATTACCGTGGCGCGGCCGACGTCGCTGCGTTTCTCCGCGCGGGCCGAGTAGACGCTGGCGCCTTCGATGCCGATGAACACGAACACGGTGACCAGCATCATGTTGCGCACCTGATCCATCACCCCGCCGAAGTTCGGGTTGCTGCGGCCCCAGATGTCGCGGGTGAAGATGTCAGCCTTGAACGCCACCGCAGCGATGACGATGAACATGATCAGCGGCACGACCTTGGCCACGGTGGTCAGCTGGTTGATCAGCGCCGCCTCCTTGATCCCGCGCATCACCAGAAAATGCACCGCCCACAACAGTACCGAGGCGCAGCCGATGGCGATCGGCGTGTTGCCCTGGCCAAACACCGGAAAGAAATAGCCGAGGGTGCTGAACAGCAAGACGAAATAGCCGACGTTGCCCAGCCAGGCGCTGATCCAGTAACCCCAGGCCGAGGAGAAACCCATGTAATCACCGAACCCGGCCTTGGCGTAGGCGTAGACGCCGGAGTCCAGCTCCGGCTTGCGGTTGGCCAGGGTCTGAAAGACAAAGGCCAGGGTCAGCATGCCGATCGCGGTGATGCCCCAACCGATCAGAATCGCCCCGGCATCGGCGCGCTCCGCCATGTTCTGCGGCAACGAGAAAATTCCCCCGCCGATCATCGACCCCACCACCAGGGCGATCAACGCACCAAGGCGCAGCTTTTGCGTCGGTTGCGACATGCAGATCTCCTTGAACGAGCCGTTGTTATTTATTTGTAACAACAGCTGACTAAAAGCCTAAGGGTAGATGACGTTTATCAGGTAATGCCGAATCTCGCACCGTTATATATAGCCGACTACGATAACGCTTAGCACGTTTAAGACGGTTTTGTGCGCTGTTCCTGATTAATCAATTCCGCAGTGAAAACAGATGACGGACATTTGCCAAACGCGGAAAAGCAACTAGCGTCATAGTTCGAAAGCATTAATAGCTATTCCCAATTGCGTTAGCGAAACGCCTCTGGCTCGGGCCTTTCAGACCGCAGCTTTATGCCCGCAACGGGTGGATAAGTCATTCATTAACAATGGAATGTGACCATGCACTGATCCATGTCAGCTGTTCGAACAGACAACAGTACTAGGCTGTGAGCTCTCCTTTCCTGCAATGGAGTCATGCAAATGTCTGAAGCGCCCGGAAAACTAAGACTCGGTGCACTGGTTGCACTGGTAGTCGGTTCAATGATTGGCGGCGGGATATTTTCGTTGCCACAAAACATGGCCGCCAGCGCCGACGTCGGTGCAGTGCTGATCGGCTGGGCCATCACCGCAGTCGGCATGCTCACCCTCGCTTTCGTCTTTCAGACCCTCGCCAATCGCAAGCCTGACCTGGACGGTGGTGTCTACGCCTACGCCAAGGCCGGGTTCGGCGACTACATGGGTTTCTCCTCGGCCTGGGGCTACTGGATCAGCGCCTGGCTGGGCAACGTCGGCTACTTCGTTCTGCTGTTCAGCACCCTCGGCTATTTCTTTCCGATCTTCGGCGAAGGCAATACCCCGGCGGCGGTGATCGGTGCGTCCTTGCTGCTGTGGGGCGTGCATTTCCTGGTGTTGCGCGGGATCAAGGAAGCGGCGTTCATCAACCTGGTGACCACCATCGCCAAGGTCGTGCCGCTGCTGCTGTTCGTGTTGATCGCAGTCTTCGCGTTCAGACTGGACATCTTCACCGCCGACATCTGGGGCGTGAAAAACCCTGACCTGGGCAGCGTGATGAACCAGGTGCGCAACATGATGCTGGTCACCGTCTGGGTGTTCATCGGCATCGAAGGCGCAAGCATCTTCTCCGCCCGCGCCGAGAAACGCTCGGACGTCGGCAAGGCCACCGTGATCGGCTTCATCACCGTGCTGCTGTTTCTGGTGCTGGTCAACGTGCTGTCGCTGGGCATCATGACCCAGCCGGAACTGGCAAAACTGCAGAACCCGTCGATGGCCGCCGTGCTTGAGCATGTGGTCGGTCACTGGGGGGCGGTGCTGATCAGCGTCGGTCTGATCATCTCCTTGCTCGGCGCGCTGCTATCGTGGGTGCTGCTGTGTGCGGAGATCATGTTCGCCGCCGCCAAAGACCACACCATGCCGGAGTTCCTGCGCAAGGAAAACGCCAACCATGTGCCGGTCAACGCCCTGTGGCTGACCAACGCCATGGTGCAGGTGTTCCTGATCATCACACTGTTCTCGGCCAGCACTTACCTGTCGCTGATCTACCTCGCCACCTCGATGATTCTGGTGCCGTACCTGTGGTCGGCGGCCTATGCCCTGCTGCTGGCGGTGCGCGGCGAGAGCTACGAAGGCTTTGCCGCCGAGCGGCGCAAGGATCTGATCATCGGCGGTATCGCCCTGATCTATGCGGTGTGGTTGCTGTACGCCGGCGGGGTCAAGTACCTGCTGCTGTCGGCCCTGCTCTACGCGCCCGGCGCAATCCTGTTCGCCAAGGCCAAGCTGGAACTCAGACAACCGGTTTTCACCAACGTCGAGAAGCTGATTTTCGCCGCAGTGGTCGTGGGCGCCGTGGTGGCGGCCTACGGTCTCTACGATGGCTTCCTGACGCTGTAACCCCTGATTGAATTGTCATCTGGAGGAACACAGAAATGACCACGGAAAAAGTGAAGTACGGCGTCCACTCCGAAGCCGGGAAACTGCGTAAAGTCATGGTTTGCTCCCCAGGTCTGGCCCATCAGCGGCTGACCCCGAACAACTGCGATGAACTGCTGTTCGATGACGTGCTGTGGGTGGCGCAGGCCAAGCGCGATCATTTCGACTTCGTCACCAAGATGCGCGAGCGCGGCATCGACGTGGTGGAAATGCACAACCTGCTGACCGACATCGTCGCCATCCCCGAAGCGCTGGACTGGATTCTCGAGCGCAAGGTGACGGCCGACTCGGTGGGCCTGGGCCTGATCAGCGAAGTGAAATCCTGGCTGAAAAGCCTTGAGCCACGGCACATCGCCGAATTCCTGATTGGCGGTGTGTCGGCCGATGATCTGCCGGACAGCTTCGGTGGCAAGACCATCCAGATGTTCCGCGACTTCCTCGGCCACTCCAGCTTCATCCTGCCGCCGCTGCCCAACACCCAGTTCACCCGTGACACCACCTGCTGGATCTACGGTGGCGTGACGCTGAACCCGATGTACTGGCCGGCGCGCCGTCAGGAAACCCTGCTGACCACCGCCATCTACAAATTCCATCCGCAATTCACCAACGCCGACTTCGAGATCTGGTACGGCGACCCGGACAAGGATCACGGCAACTCCACCCTTGAGGGCGGCGACGTCATGCCGATCGGCAATGGCGTGGTGCTGATCGGCATGGGCGAGCGCTCATCGCGCCAGGCCATCGGCCAACTGGCGCTGAACCTGTTCAACAACAAAGCGGTGGAAAAAGTCATCGTCGCCGGCCTGCCAAAATCCCGCGCGGCAATGCACCTGGACACCGTGTTCAGCTTCTGCGACCGCGACCTGGTGACGATCTTTCCGGAAGTCGTCAACCAGATCGTCGCCTTCACCCTGCGCCCTGATGAAAGCAAACAGGGCGGCATCGACATCCGCCGCGAAGAAGGCAGCTTCCTCGACACCGTCGCGGCGGCGCTGAATCTGCCGAAACTGCGCGTGGTGGAAACCGGCGGCAACAGCTTCGCCGCCGAACGCGAGCAATGGGACGACGGCAACAACGTGGTGGCGATGGAGCCCGGCGTGGTCATCGGCTACGACCGCAACACCTACACCAACACCCTGCTGCGCAAGGCTGGCGTGGAGGTCATCACCATCAGCGCTGGCGAACTTGGTCGCGGCCGTGGCGGCGGCCACTGCATGACCTGCCCGATCATCCGCGACCCGATCGATTACTAAACGACCGTCTCCCCGGCCGCACTTATCCCGTAGCGGCCGGGCCGATTACCGAATCCAAGGAGAATCATCATGGCGTTTAACATCCACAACCGTAACCTGCTGAGCCTGGAACACCACACCCCACGCGAGCTGCGTTACCTGCTCGACCTGTCCCGCGATCTGAAACGCGCGAAATACACCGGCACCGAGCAACAACACCTGAAGGGCAACAACATCGCCCTGATTTTCGAGAAAACTTCGACCCGTACCCGTTGCGCGTTCGAAGTGGCGGCCTATGACCAAGGTGCCAACGTCACTTACATCGACCCGAACTCTTCGCAAATCGGCCACAAGGAAAGCATGAAGGACACCGCCCGCGTGCTCGGGCGCATGTACGACGCCATCGAGTACCGTGGCTTCAAACAGGAAATCGTCGAAGAGCTGGCCAAGTTTGCCGGTGTGCCGGTGTTCAACGGCCTGACCGATGAATATCACCCGACTCAGATGATCGCCGACGTTCTGACCATGCGCGAACACGCCGACAAGCCGATCCATGAAATCAGCTACGCCTACTTGGGCGATGCGCGCAACAACATGGGCAACTCGCTGCTGCTGATCGGCGCCAAGCTCGGCATGGACGTGCGCATCTGCGCACCGAAAGCCCTGTGGCCGCTGGACGATCTGGTGGCGCGTTGCAAAAAATACGGCGAGGAAAGTGGCGCGCGCATCACCCTCACCGAAGATCCGAAAGAAGCGGTCAAAGGCGTCGACTTCATTCACACCGATGTCTGGGTGTCGATGGGCGAACCGGTGGAAGCCTGGGCCGAGCGTATCCAGCAACTGCTGCCGTATCAGGTCAACGCCGAGCTGATGAAAGCCTCCGGCAACCCGCGCACCAAGTTCATGCACTGCCTGCCGGCCTTTCACAACAGCGACACCAAGGTCGGCAAACAGATCGCCGAGCAGTATCCGCATCTGAAAAACGGCATCGAAGTGACCGACGACGTGTTCGAGTCGCCAGCCTGCATCGCCTTCGAGCAAGCGGAAAACCGCATGCACACGATCAAGGCGATTCTGGTCTCGACCCTGGCTGATCTCTGACGCCCCAGCGCTCTCACTGAAGGAACCGGAAACCCGATGTGGGAGCGAGCCTGCTCGCGAAAGCGTCTAATCAGACGACATCACTGTTGAATGACATACCGCATTCGCGAGCAGGCTCGCTCCCACAGGGATTCCGGTTACGACAGGGGATCGAATCGTTTGCCATTCCTCTGCACAGAAGGACATGCACCATGCGTATCGTCGTAGCCTTGGGCGGTAACGCCCTGCTCCGCCGTGGTGAGCCGATGACCGCTGACAATCAGCGCGCCAACATCCGCATCGCCACCGAGCAAATCGCCAAGATCCACCCCGGCAACCAACTGGTCATCGCCCACGGCAATGGCCCGCAAGTCGGCCTGCTGTCGCTGCAAGCGGCGGCGTACACCTCCGTCACCCCATACCCGCTGGACGTGCTCGGCGCCGAAACCGAAGGCATGATCGGCTACATCATCGAACAGGAACTGGGCAATCTGCTCGACTTCGAAGTGCCGTTCGCCACCCTCCTGACCCAAGTCGAAGTCGACGCCAACGACCCGGCCTTCAAGAACCCGACCAAGCCGATCGGCCCGGTTTACGAGAAAGCCGAAGCGGAAAAACTCGCCGCCGAGAAAGGCTGGGCAATTGCTGCCGATGGCGACAAATTCCGCCGCGTCGTCGCCAGTCCACGGCCGAAACGCATCTTCGAAATCCGCCCGATCAAGTGGCTGCTGGACAAGGGTAGCATCGTGATCTGCGCTGGTGGTGGCGGGATTCCGACCATGTACGACGAGCAGCGCAACCTCAAAGGCATTGAGGCGGTGATCGACAAGGACCTGTGTTCGTCGTTGCTCGCCGAGCAACTGGAAGCCGACCTGCTGGTGATCGCCACCGACGTCAACGCGGCGTTCATCGACTACGGCAAGCCGACGCAGAAAGCCATCGCCGAAGCCCACCCGGACGAGCTCGAACGCCTCGGGTTCGCCGCCGGTTCCATGGGACCGAAGGTGCAGGCAGCCTGTGAATTCGCGCGCCATACTGGCAAGGTCGCGGTGATCGGTTCGCTGGCCGATATCGAAGCCATCGTCCAGGGCACCGCCGGTACGCGGGTCAGCACGGCGAAGCCGGGGATCAGCTACCGATAACAATAAATGCCGGGGCAGACTCAATGCCTGCCCCGCGCCCATGCCTTCAAAGGAGTAGCTCAATGGCCCAATTCGAACCCGGTCATCTGCATATCGAGCGACACGCGTTGACCGACGATGACGTCAATTACAACGTCTGCCTCGACTATGAAGTGTTCACCGACCCGCAGAAAGGCAAAGGGATTCAGTTCACCCTGCACGGCAGCATGCAAGGCAAGGACGTGAAGGAGATGTTTTTCCTGCCCAAGGAAGAAGCCTACAACTTTGCCCGCGACGTCACCCGGATCGCCGAGAAATACGGCATCCCCAAGACCCACAGCCAGATCGGCTCGGTGCACAAGCATTACGACCTGATGTTTGAAGACATTCGGCAGAAGTTGAATATGCAGTCCGGGGATCCGGTCAATCCCGAGCATTTCGAATAACCCGAATCCACCACATTCCCCCTGTGGGAGCGAGCCTGCTCGCGAAAGCCTTCTATCAGGCAATATCGCCTTGTCTGACACACCGCTTTCGCGAGCAGGCTCGCTCCCACCGGGTCTGTGTCGTGACGAAAGTCGGCGCAGATTTCATCATTAGCCCGCCCCAAGGCATACTTGCCCCCCTCCGCTTTGCAGATCACTGAACCGCCCCATGCGTATCCACGTCAGCTTCATCGACCGCGTCGGCATCACCCAGGAAGTCCTGGCTATCCTCGGTGGGCGCAATCTCAATCTGGATGCGGTGGAGATGATCCCGCCGAACGTCTACATCGACGCGCCGACCCTCAGCCCGCAAGTACTCGAAGAACTCAAGGATGCGCTGTTTCGCGTACTCGGCGTGGAAGCGGTGACCGTGGTCGATATCCTGCCCGGCCAGCGCCGGCACTTGCAGCTTGATGCCCTGCTCGCGGCGATGACCGACCCGGTGCTGGCCCTCGACAGCGCCGGCAAGGTGCTGCTGGCGAACCCGGCGTTGATTGCCCTGTACGGTCGCGAACCGGCCGGCGAAAGTGTCTCGGCGCTGTTCAACGATCCTGGTCTGCTCGACACCCTGCTGGAAAACGGCTTTCGCCTGCCGCTGCGCGAGATCACCGTCAACGGCCAGACACTGTTGCTCGACGCCACGCCGATCACCGACGCCGGCGCCCTGCTGACCCTCTATCAACCGAACCGCATCGGCGAGCAGCTCTCGGCACTGCATCACGATCACGCCGAAGGCTTCGACGCGCTGCTCGGCGAGTCTCCGGCGATCCGCACGCTCAAAGCCCGTGCGCAACGGGTCGCCGCCCTTGATGCACCGTTGTTGATTCAGGGCGAAACCGGTACCGGTAAAGAACTGGTGGCCCGTGCCTGCCATGCGATCAGTGCGCGGCACAGCGCTCCTTTTCTGGCGTTGAACTGCGCGGCGCTACCGGAAAACCTCGCCGAAAGCGAACTGTTCGGCTACGCCCCCGGCGCCTTCACTGGCGCGGCGCGTGGCGGTAAGCCGGGGCTGATGGAACTGGCCAACCAGGGCACGGTGTTTCTCGATGAAATCGGCGAGATGTCGCCGTACTTGCAGGCCAAACTTCTGCGTTTTCTCAACGACGGCAGCTTCCGCCGCGTCGGTGGTGATCGTGAAGTGAAGGTCAACGTGCGCATCCTCAGCGCGACCCACCGCGACCTGGAAAAAATGGTCAGCGAAGGCCTGTTCCGCGAAGACCTGTTCTATCGCCTCAACGTGCTCAACGTCGAAGTGCCGCCGCTGCGCGAACGCGGTCAGGACATTCTGTTGCTGGCGCGCTACTTCATGCAGCAGGCCTGTGCGCAGATCCAGCGCCCGGTCTGCCGCCTCGCGCCGGGAACTTACCCCGCGCTGCTCGGCAATCGCTGGCCGGGCAACGTGCGGCAATTGCAGAACGTGATTTTCCGCGCAGCGGCGATTTGCGAGAGCAGCCTGGTCGATATCGGCGACCTCGACATCGCCGGCACTTCGATGGCGCGCCAGGCCGATACCGACGTCGACAGCCTCGAACAAGCGGTCGAATCGTTCGAGAGAGAACTGCTGGAAAAGCTCTACGTCAGCTACCCCTCGACCCGGCAATTGGCGAGCCGCCTGCAAACCTCGCACACTGCCATCGCCCACCGATTGCGCAAGTACGGCATTCCCAATAAACCTTGAGATCATCATCGATATCCCTGTAGGAGCTGCCGAAGGCTGCGATCTTTTGATTTTGTTTTTAGAGATCAAGATCAAAAGATCGCAGCCTTCGGCAGCTCCTGCAGTCCGGGTTTTCAATTCAGGAATGATATTGCCCGCCTAAAAACGACCTCCACCTGTACCGAAAGCGCTACAGCGGAACGATATCGCTACACCCGCCTATGACCTGCGCTGCGCAACGCTTTGATCCCGTTCAGCTTTTCTCCTCGCCCCAAGCTGTAGCGATTTCGCTACAACAGCAACATCCCAATAAACGCCAAAAACAAGCAAGCCGTTGATTTATATAGCTAAATCAACCTTGGCCGCATTCTTGCTACTCCACTCTTCATCTAAAAAGGGCTTCCACGCCCCAAGCTTTCCACCGCGTCCACCAGACGAGTCTGGCCCCTGAGGAGTTTCCATGAGCGAGTTGCGTTTTACTGAAGATCACGAATGGCTGCGCACCGAAGCCGACGGCAGTGTCACTGTCGGCATCACCGCTTTCGCGCAGAACGCCCTGGGCGACGTGGTGTTCGTGCAACTGCCTGAGCTGCAGGCTTACGAAAAAGGCGCTGAAGCCGCCACCGTGGAATCGGTGAAAGCCGCCAGCGGCGTGTACATGCCGCTCGATGGCGACGTGCTGGAAGTCAACCCGGCACTGCAAGACGCTCCTGAGCTGGTCAACGAAGATCCGCTGGGCGAAGGCTGGTTCTTCCGCTTTCAGCCAAGCGACGCCGCCGCTGTCGGCAAACTGCTCGATCAGGATGCTTACGACCGTCTGATCAAAGCCCAAGCCGAAGCCTGAGGAATTACGCCATGACCGCCATCAATCTCGGCACCGCCAACGAATTCATCGCCCGTCACATCGGCCCGCGCGCCGGTGACGAGCAAGCCATGCTCAACAGCCTCGGTTTCGACTCGCTCGAAGCCCTGAGCGCCAGCGTCATCCCGGAAAGTATCAAGGGCACCAGCGTGCTCGGCATGGACGACGGCCTCAGCGAAGCCGACGCCCTGGCGATGATCAAAGCCATCGCCGGCAAGAATCAGTTGTTCAAGACCTACATCGGCCAGGGCTACTACAACTGCCACACGCCGTCGCCGATCCTGCGCAACCTGCTGGAAAATCCGGCCTGGTACACCGCTTACACTCCGTACCAGCCAGAAATTTCCCAGGGCCGTCTCGAAGCGCTGCTGAACTTCCAGACCCTGATCAGCGACCTCACCGGCCTGCCGATCGCCAACGCCTCCCTGCTTGACGAAGCCACCGCCGCTGCCGAAGCCATGACCTTCTGCAAACGCCTGAGCAAGAACAAGGGCAGCCACCAGTTCTTCGCCTCGATCCACAGCCATCCGCAGACCCTAGACGTCCTGCGCACTCGTGCCGAGCCGCTCGGTATTGACGTGGTCGTGGGCGATGAGCGCGAACTGACTGACGTCACGCCATTCTTCGGCGCGCTGCTGCAATACCCGGCGAGCAACGGTGATGTGTTCGACTATCGAGAGCTGACCGAGCGCTTCCACGCCGCCAACGCTCTGGTGGCCGTGGCCGCTGACCTGCTGGCCCTGACGCTGCTGACCGCACCGGGCGAATTCGGCGCCGACGTAGCGATTGGTTCGGCGCAACGCTTCGGCGTACCGCTGGGCTTCGGTGGCCCGCACGCCGCTTATTTCTCCACTAAAGATGCATTCAAGCGTGACATGCCGGGCCGTCTGGTCGGCGTGTCGGTTGACCGTTTCGGCAAACCGGCGCTGCGTCTGGCGATGCAGACCCGCGAGCAACACATCCGCCGCGAAAAGGCCACGTCGAACATCTGCACCGCCCAAGTGCTGCTGGCCAACATTGCCAGCATGTACGCCGTCTACCACGGTCCGAAAGGTCTGACCCAGATCGCCAACCGCGTGCATCACCTGACCGCGATTCTGGCCAAGGGCCTGACCGCGCTGGGCGCTCAAGTCGAGCAAACCAGTTTCTTCGACACCCTGACCGTCGCCACCGGCGCACACACCGCCGCGCTGCACGACAAGGCGCACGCTGCGCAGATCAACCTGCGCGTCATCGACGCTGAACGTCTGGGCCTGTCGGTCGACGAAACCACTACTCAAACTGACATCGAAACCCTGTGGGGCCTGTTCGCCGACGGCAAGACCCTGCCGGACTTCGCTGCGCTGGCCGCCTCGGTGCAGAGCACCATCCCTGCTGCGCTGGTGCGCCAGTCGCCGATCCTCAGCCACCCGGTGTTCAACCGTTATCACTCGGAAACCGAGCTGATGCGCTACCTGCGCAAACTGGCGGACAAGGACCTGGCGCTGGATCGCACCATGATCCCGCTGGGCTCGTGCACCATGAAACTCAACGCCGCCAGCGAAATGATCCCGGTGACCTGGGCCGAATTCGGTGCACTGCACCCGTTCGCCCCGGCCGCACAAAGCGCCGGTTACCAGCAACTGACCGATGAGCTGGAAGCGATGCTCTGCGCCGCCACCGGTTATGACTCGATCTCGCTGCAACCGAACGCTGGTTCGCAAGGTGAATACGCAGGTCTCCTGGCGATTCGCGCCTACCACCAGAGCCGTGGCGACGAGCGCCGCGACATCTGCCTGATCCCGTCGTCGGCCCACGGCACCAACCCGGCCACCGCACAAATGGCCGGTATGCGCGTGGTCGTCACCGCGTGCGATGCCCGCGGCAACGTCGACATCGAAGACCTGCGCGCCAAAGCCATCGAGCACCGCGAGCACCTCGCCGCGCTGATGATCACCTACCCGTCGACCCACGGCGTGTTCGAAGAAGGCATCCGCGAGATCTGCGCGATCATTCACGACAACGGCGGCCAGGTGTATATCGACGGCGCCAACATGAACGCCATGGTCGGCCTCTGCGCACCGGGCAAGTTCGGCGGCGACGTTTCGCACCTGAACCTGCACAAAACCTTCTGCATCCCTCACGGCGGTGGCGGCCCGGGCGTTGGCCCGATCGGCGTCAAATCGCACCTGACCCCGTTCCTGCCCGGCCACGGCCAGATGGAACGCAAGGAAGGCGCGGTCTGCGCGGCACCATTCGGCAGCGCGAGCATTCTGCCGATCACCTGGATGTACATTCGCATGATGGGTGGCGCTGGCTTGAAGCGCGCTTCGCAGCTGGCGATTCTCAACGCCAACTACATTTCCCGTCGTCTGGAAGAGCACTATCCAGTGCTGTACACCGGCAGCAACGGTCTGGTGGCGCACGAGTGCATCCTCGATCTGCGTCCGTTGAAAGACAGCAGCGGCATCAGCGTCGATGACGTCGCCAAGCGCCTGATCGACTTCGGCTTCCACGCCCCGACCATGTCGTTCCCGGTCGCCGGCACATTGATGATTGAGCCGACCGAAAGCGAATCCAAGGAAGAACTGGACCGCTTCTGCGACGCCATGATCCGCATCCGCGAAGAAATCCGCGCAGTCGAAAACGGCACGCTGGACAAGGAAGACAACCCACTGAAAAACGCCCCGCACACCGCAGCGGAACTGGTTGGCGAATGGACCCACCCGTACAGCCGCGAGCAAGCGGTGTATCCGGTCGCGTCGCTGATCGAAGGCAAATACTGGCCGCCGGTCGGCCGTGTCGACAACGTCTTCGGCGACCGCAACCTGGTGTGCGCCTGCCCGTCGATCGAAAGCTATGCTTAATGGAATGAGGGGCTGAATATCGGCCCCGATTTCAGCAACACCCTAGATCTCCCTGTGGGAGCGAGCCTGCTCGCGAAGTCGCCATTTCAGCCAGCGTAAATGGTGGCTGATCCGACGCTTTCGCGAGCAGGCTCGCTCCCACAAGGGATCTGCACCGATCTCAAACTGTGCCAATCCCTATAACAAGAAACCGGAGAACCACTCATGTCGTTAAGCGTGTTCGACCTGTTCAAGATTGGCATCGGTCCCTCCAGTTCCCACACCGTCGGCCCGATGCGCGCGGCTGCGCGTTTCGCCGAAGGTTTGCGCCGTGAAAACCTGTTGACCAGCACCGCCAGCGTGCGGGTCGAGCTGTACGGTTCGCTCGGCGCGACGGGCAAAGGCCACGGCAGCGACAAAGCCGTGCTGCTCGGCCTCGAAGGTGAACATCCAGATACCGTCGACACCGAAACCGTCGCCGCCCGCCTGCAGGAAATTCGCGGCAACGGACGACTGAACCTGCTCGGTGAACACAGCATTGCGTTCAACGAGAAAGAACACCTGGCGATGATCCGCAAACCGTTGGCCTATCACCCCAACGGCATGATCTTTCGCGCCTTCGATGCGGCGGGGATTCAGATCCGCAGTCGCGAGTACTATTCGGTCGGCGGTGGTTTCGTTGTCGATGAAGATGCCGCCGGTGCCGATCGCATCGTCGAAGACGCCACGCCACTGACCTTCCCGTTCAAAAGTGCCAAGGATTTGCTCGGTCATTGCGCCACCTATGGGCTGTCGATCAGCCAAGTGATGCTGACCAACGAAAGCGCCTGGCGTCCGGAAGCCGAGACCCGTGCCGGCCTGCTGAAGATCTGGCAAGTGATGCAGGACTGCGTCGCCGCTGGCTGTCGTAACGAAGGCATTTTGCCGGGCGGTTTGAAGGTCAAGCGCCGGGCGGCGGCGCTGCATCGGCAATTGTGCAAGAACCCCGAATCAGCCCTGCGCGATCCGCTGTCGGTGCTCGATTGGGTCAACCTTTATGCACTGGCGGTCAACGAAGAAAACGCCAACGGCGGACGCGTGGTCACTGCGCCCACCAATGGCGCGGCGGGGATCATTCCGGCGGTGCTGCATTACTACATGCGCTTTATCCCCGGGGCGAATGACGACGGCGTCGTGCGTTTTCTGCTGACCGCTGCGGCCATCGGCATTCTTTACAAGGAAAACGCTTCGATCTCCGGCGCCGAAGTCGGTTGTCAGGGTGAAGTCGGCGTGGCCTGTTCGATGGCCGCCGGCGCTCTGTGCGAGGTACTCGGCGGCAGCGTGCAGCAAGTGGAGAACGCTGCGGAAATCGGCATGGAACACAACCTCGGCCTGACCTGCGATCCGATTGGGGGCCTGGTGCAGGTGCCGTGCATCGAGCGCAATGCGATGGGCTCGGTGAAAGCGATCAACGCGGTGCGCATGGCCATGCGTGGCGACGGTCAGCATTTCGTCTCCCTCGACAAAGTCATCCGCACCATGCGCCAGACCGGCGCCGACATGAAAAGCAAATACAAGGAAACCGCCCGCGGCGGTTTGGCAGTCAACATTATCGAATGCTAATTAGCCCCCTCTTCCTGCGGGAGAGGGTTGGTTTGAATCAAGGAGTTCCGCATGTCCACAGAACAACTGTCGAAAACCCCGCTGCACGCGCTGCACCTCGAACTTGGCGCGCGCATGGTGCCGTTCGCCGGCTACGACATGCCCGTGCAATACCCGCTGGGCGTGATGAAAGAACACCAGCACACCCGTGAGCAAGCCGGGTTGTTCGACGTCTCGCACATGGGCCAGATTCGCCTGACCGGCGCCAATGCTGCCAAAGCCCTGGAAACCCTGGTGCCGGTGGACATCATCGACCTGCCGGTGGGCATGCAGCGTTATGCGATGTTCACCAACGAAAGCGGCGGCATCCTCGATGACCTGATGGTTGCCAACCTTGGCAACGACGAACTGTTCCTGGTGGTCAACGCCGCTTGCAAGGATCAGGATCTCGCGCACCTGCAAAAACACATCGGCGATCAGTGCACCATTACGGCGCTGTTCGAAGAGCGCGCCCTGCTCGCCCTGCAAGGCCCGGCAGCCGTCACGGTGCTGGCGCGTCTTACTCCGGATGTGGCGAAGATGACTTTCATGCAATTAAACCGCGTATCGTTACTGGGCGTGGACTGCTTTGTCAGCCGTTCGGGCTACACCGGTGAAGACGGTTTCGAAATTTCGGTACCGGCCGCTGAAGCGGAAAAACTCGCCCGCGCCCTGCTCGCCGAACCAGAGGTCCAGGCCATTGGCCTCGGCGCCCGTGATTCGCTGCGCCTGGAAGCCGGCCTGTGCCTGTACGGCCACGACATGAACACCGAGACCACACCCATTGAAGCCAGCCTGCTCTGGGCGATGTCCAAGCCACGCCGCGCCGACGGCGCACGGGCCGGCGGTTTCCCGGGGGCAGAGCAAATCTTCGCGCAACAACAAAACGGTGTCGCACGCAAACGCGTTGGCCTGCTGCCCCAGGAACGCACCCCGGTGCGTGAAGGCGCAGAGATCGTCAACGAGGCCGGCGAGATCATCGGTAGCGTCTGCAGCGGTGGCTTCGGTCCGACTTTGGGCGGGCCATTGGCAATGGGTTACCTCGACAGCGCCTACGTTGCTCTAGACACGCCCGTGTGGGCCATCGTCCGTGGGAAAAAGGTGCAAATGCTTGTAAGCAAAATGCCATTTGTTCCACAACGCTACTATCGTGGTTGATCGACTGTTTCTATAAGTAACGCGATTGCGTTATGCGTGCACTAATGTGTAACGCAATCGCCATAAAACAGTGCGTTTTTTAACATCTTTTTCGGATATGAACGTTGCTTATAACGTTTGCTGAAAATACAACCAGGCAATCGTCTAAGACTCAACTAGTTAACTGACGAACTGCCATGAAGGGCAGTAAAACCGGGGCCTTCGCGGGGCTTGTTTTTTCTCCCGTAGTTGGCGTAGAGTTTGTCCACTGTGTTTGCATGGGTCAGCTTGGAATCGTGACCTGGGCAGTAGCCTACAAGTTAGCTACATCCCGCTCGACGTCTTCTTACTCCTTGCAACCAGCTCCAGTACTCTTTCATGTGAAAGGGGCTGTCATCAATTTATGCGTCAAAGGAAATAAGAAATGTCCACACGTCAGAGCGGTACCGTCAAGTGGTTTAACGACGAGAAAGGTTTTGGTTTTATCACTCCAGAAAGCGGTCCGGATCTGTTCGTACATTTCCGCGCCATTCAGGGCAACGGCTTCAAAAGCCTGAAAGAAGGTCAGAAAGTGACTTTCGTTGCTGTGCAAGGCCAGAAAGGCATGCAGGCTGACGAAGTACAAGCAGAAGCCTGATCTTCTGATACGAAAAAGCCCCTGATATTGATATCAGGGGCTTTTTTGTGCGCGCCAATCCGTAAAATGGCGCTTCCATTCGCGTCCCGAGGCTGCCATGTCGAAACACCTGCTCACGCCGCAAGGGGACTTTCCTCCCGTTGCTCTCGGTCGTCGTCTGGCGGCAATGTTCTACGACTTCCTGCTGTGCACCGCCCTGCTGATCGTCACCGGATTCATCTACAAGCTGATCCAGGCCGCCATTGTCGGCGAAGAACGTCTGCGGGCAATGACCGATGCCGGCCAGCTCGATGGCGATCCACTCTATTCCACGGTGCTGCTGTTAGTGTTGTTCGGCTTTTTCGCCAAGTTCTGGACCCATGGCGGGCAGACACTCGGCATGCAGGTGTGGGGCATTCGCGTGCAGAACACCGACGGCACGGCCATCAGCCTGTGGCAGGCGCTGTTGCGCTTTATGGTGTCGATCGCGTCATGGCTGTGTATCGGGCTGGGTTTCTTATGGTCATTGCTCGACAAGCAGAAGCGCACCTGGCATGACATCTATTCGGATACACGCGTGGTGCGGATCCCGAAGAAGAGCAAATAATTTCCCGACACCGAATACCAATGTGGGAGCGGGCTTGCTCGCGAAGGCGTCGTATCAGTCAATTTCAATGGTGACTGATACACCGCTTTCGCGAGCAAGCCCGCTCCCACATTTGATTTGCGTTGCCTGAAAATCAGGCGTTACCCGCCAGCTTCATCCGTGCCGCCTGGGTGAAGTCCAGCATGCGCTTCAACGGGCGGATCGCCTGGGGAATCAGCGCCGGATCGACAAAGATCTCGTTGGTGCCTTCCTTCAAGCTCTTGAGCGTGCGCTCAAGGGTGTTCATCGCCATCCATGGGCAGTGCGCGCAACTGCGGCACGCCGCGCCATTACCGGCCGTTGGCGCTTCGATGAAGACCTTGTCCGGGCACAGCTGCTGCATCTTGTAGAAGATGCCCCGGTCGGTGGCGACGATCAGCGTCTTGTTCGGCAAGCTTTGCGCGGCGGCGATCAACTGACTGGTTGAACCTACGGCGTCGGCCAGCTCGATCACCGAAGTCGGCGACTCGGGATGGACCAGAATCGCCGCATCCGGGTACAACGCTTTCATGTCCTCGAGCTGCTTGGACTTGAACTCTTCGTGAACGATACAGGCGCCGTCCCAAAGCAGCATGTCTGCACCGGTCTTGCGCTGGATGTAAGTGCCCAGGTGCTTGTCCGGGCCCCAGATGATCGTCTCGCCGTTGTCCATCAGGCTTTCGACGATCTCCAGTGCGCAGCTCGAAGTCACCACCCAGTCAGCCCGCGCTTTCACTGCGGCCGAGGTGTTGGCGTAAACCACTACGGTACGCTCTGGATGCTGATCGCAGAATGCCGAGAACTCGTCGACCGGGCAGCCCAGGTCCAGCGAGCAGGTCGCCTCCAGGGTTGGCATCAGCACGCGCTTTTCCGGGTTGAGAATTTTTGCCGTCTCGCCCATGAATTTCACGCCGGCGACCACCACGGTCCTGGCCGGATGGGCATTACCGAAGCGGGCCATTTCCAGGGAGTCGGAAACACAGCCGCCGGTTTCTTCGGCCAGAGCCTGAATCACCGGATCGCAATAGAAGTGAGCCACGAGCACCGCGTCCTGAGCCTTGAGCTCGGCGGCGATGGCGGAACGGTAGTAGGCCTCCTCCTCTGCCGTCAGCGGTTTGGGCTGTTTGGCATCGAGGTGAGCTTGAACCAGAAGGCGTTCGGAAATCTGCGTCATGTTCGCAAGACCTGCAGGCGCATTCGCGCGAAAGTCGAGTATACACCCGGCTCCGGACCGCTAGAGGGTACCGCCGGGAGAGTGAGTATCATCAGGCACGGGACAGCGTTGAAGCTGCGCAAGGCTACAGAATATCCCGTTGATACAAAAGATGATTCTGACCTGTGTCAGGCAGGGCCGCACTGAAACATCGAACGCCCGAATTGCAGGCAAAAAAAAAACCCGGAAATCCTCACTTTCGTGGGCCTTCCGGATTTTCTAAACCGCCAAATATGGTGGGTCGTGTGGGATTCGAACCTACGACCAATTGGTTAAAAGCCAACTGCTCTACCAACTGAGCTAACGACCCGCTGTGTGGTGGCGCGTATAATACTGATTTTTAAGGACTATTCAACACCTTTTTTGAAAAAGATTAAAAATAAGGAGTTGGATCGCTCACACCCGCCGCCGCGAAGCCTTCTGCACGCAGGCGGCAGCTGTCGCATTTGCCGCAGGCGCGGCCGTCATCATCGGCCTGATAGCAGGAAACCGTGAGGCCATAATCCACGCCGAGCTTCACCCCAGCCTGGACGATCTGCGCCTTGCTCAGGTTCTGCAGTGGCGCTTGGATGCGGAAGCCGTTGCCTTCCACGCCGGCCTTGGTTGCCAGATTGGCCATGCGCTCGAACGACTCGATGAATTCAGGGCGGCAATCGGGATAGCCGGAATAATCCACCGCGTTGACGCCGATGAAGATATCGCGGGCGCCGAGCACTTCGGCCCAACCCAATGCCAGCGACAGGAACACGGTGTTACGCGCCGGTACGTAAGTCACCGGAATGCCTTCGCCCAATTCTTCCGGGATATCGATGCTGGTGTCAGTCAGCGCCGAGCCGCCCATGCCATTGAGGTTCAGCCCGATAACCTTGTGCTCGACCACACCCAGATCGCGAGCGACGCGGGCGGCGGCGTGCAATTCGGCATGGGACCGCTGGCCGTAATCGAAGCTCATGGTGTAGCAGGCGTAGCCTTCGGCGCGTGCCATCGCCACGACGGTGGCCGAGTCGAGGCCGCCCGAAAGCAGGATAACGGCACGTTTTTCGGTAGTGTTCAGTTGTTCAATCATCTCAGCGCCCCGGCTCATCATTCCATAGATATTTATGCAACTGCAGTTGCAGCCGCACTGGCAGGTTGTCTGCCACCACCCAATCCGCCAGATCCCTGGCATTGAGGTCATGATGACTTGGGGAGAAAAGCACTTCGCCCGCACGTCGATCAAGCCCGTACTGGATCAGCTTCGATACCGCCCAGTCATAGTCTTCCCGCGAGCAGATGACAAACTTCACCTGATCGTTGCGGGTCAGCAGTTCGATGTTCTCGTAACGGTTGCGGTGGGCTTCTTTCGAGCCCGGCGTTTTCAGATCGACGACGCGACTGACACGTGGATCGACAGCGGATACGTCGAGGGCGCCGCTGGTTTCCAGCGAAACCTCGTAACCGGCATCACACAACCGTTCAAGCAAAGCGATGGCGTTCGGCTGAGCCAACGGCTCACCGCCAGTGACACAAACGTAGCGCGGACGATATCCGGCCACTTGCTCAAGGATGTCGTCGAGGGTGCGGACAGTACCGCCGCTGAATGCATAAGCACTGTCGCAATATTGGCAACGCAACGGGCAACCGGTCAGGCGTACGAAAACCGTAGGCAGCCCGGCAGTCCGAGTTTCCCCCTGCAACGAGTAGAAAACTTCGGTGATTCTCAATGTGTCTTGCATAGTCGCCACGGGCGTAACAGCTAAACAGGCTGTCCGCCTCCGTCAGGCACTTCAGGCAATCCCGCCAACGCGTAGACCGCAAGAAGCGTGTTTCAGAAAAAGGGCGTGAATTCTAACGAAAAAACCCGCGACAAGCGCGGGTTTCTTCAAAACACGGATGAACCGGCTTACATGCGCTGCAAATCACGCTGGGCCAGCTGCGCGGCGGAAGTGCCCGGATATTGGGACACCACCTGCTGCAGAATGCCTTTGACCTTGTCGGTGTGACCGAGGCGGCGCTCTACGTCAGCGAGCTTGTACAGCGAGTCCGGCACTTTGTTGTGCTTGGGATACAGCTGCGAAACCTTGGCAAAGGCCTGACCTGCACCTTGCAGATCACCCTTGGCCAGGTTCACTTCGCCCAACCAGTACTGGGCGTTGCCCGCGTACTGGCTATTGGGGTATTTGCGCAGGAAAGCGGCGAAGGCCTGACTGGCCTTGTCGAAATCCTTGGCTTTGATCAGGTCGAAAGCGGCATCGTAATACAGCTTTTCCTTGGCCGGATCAGCCGGTTCGCTACCCGCAGCAGGGGCTTGGGCGGCCGCAGCAGCACCCGCCCCTGCGGCAGCACCGGCAGCACTTGCATCGCCACCGGCAGAAGAATTCTCGGGACTCGCGGCTGGTGCAACGCCGGATCCTATGCGCCGATCAAGATCCTGGTATCGCTCCAGGGATTCCTGCTTCATGCGCGCAACCTGATTCTGCAGTTCTTCGATCACGCCCTGTTGGCGCGAGATCTGATCCTGCATCTGTTGCAATTGGTTGAACAGCATGCCTTGTGCCGAGGCAGGGGCCGAAGCCGCTCCCCCGGCATAGGCGCCGTTCGTACCGTAACCCGCAGGCGGATAACTGCTCCCGCTATTGTTATAACCGGAGTTGTCATCGACCACAGGAACCGCAGCCCACGCCGCAAGCGGCGCGAGGCTGAGAGCCAGAACAGTTACAGCACGACGGCACGTTCGCATATCGAATTACTTACGCAGTTCGACGCGACGGTTCTGGGCCCAGGACTGCTCGTCGTTGCCGGTAGCAACTGGACGCTCTTCGCCGTAGGAAACCAGTTCCAGCTGAGCTGGGGAAACACCTTGCAGTACTAGGTAGCGCTGAACGGCTTTCGCACGACGCTCGCCCAGTGCCATGTTGTACTCACGAGTACCACGTTCGTCGGTGTTGCCTTCCAGAACAACGCGAGCGCCGTTTGCTTTCAGGTCTTTGGCGTGAACGTCCAGAGCGCGCATGGCTTCTGGCTTCAGGTCCGAGCTGTCGTATTCGAAGTAGAAGGTGGTGATTGCGCGCAGAGCAGCTTCTTCGCTCAGGGAGCCGTCAACGGCACCAGTGTTTGCGCCGTAACCAGCGTTTGGATCAACAGCGCCTTCACCGGCGTTGTCGCCGCCTTTGGACGAGCAACCTACAGCTACAGCCATGGCCAGAGCCAGCGCAGCAAATTTACCAAACTTCAGCATTTCCATCGTGAAACTCCTAATGAACCCCAGTGTGTTAAGTAAAACGTGTAGCGCCCGCTCACTTCAGGTAAGGGGACCAGGACGGTTCTCTGACTTCGCCTTGAGCGGTAGGAAGCGGGAGCCTCACGCGTCCATTAATGGACACGAGCATCAAGACTCCCCGGCCCTGTTGGCGGGTGGCGTAGATTACCATGGTGCCGTTGGGCGCAACAGTAGGTGACTCGTCCAGAGTGCTATCAGTGAGGATCTTTACACTACCTCTCTGCAGATCCTGAGCTGCCACCTTGAAATTGGTGAAGCCATCCTGACGATGGATCATCACCAAAGTCTTTTCATCAGCCGACAGTTTCGGGTTGGCGTTGTAGTTACCCACGAACGTCACACGCTCGGCACCACCGCCACCGACGCTGGTTTTATAGATTTGCGGCTTGCCGCCACGGTCCGAGGTGAAGTAGATGGTCGAGCCATCCTTGCCCCAGAACGGTTCGGTATTGATGCCCTGACCGTTGGTTACGCGGCTGATCTGACGCGAACCGAGGTTCATCACGTAGATATCCGGGTTACCGTCTTTCGACAGCACGAACGCCAGGCGATTGCCATCCGGCGACCAGGCTGGCGCACCGTTGAGGCCTTCGAAGTTGGTGATCTGCTCACGGCGACCGGTGTCGATGTTCTGCATGAAGATACGCGGACGCTTCTGCTCGAACGACACGTAGGCGATACGCTTGCCATCCGGTGCAAAACGCGGCGACAGAATCGGCTCGCGCGATTGCAGCAGAGTCACTGCGCGGGCGCCGTCATAGTCGGAGCGCTGCAGGGTGTAGCGCGTGTTCTTCTCGGAGAAACGCTCGGCCGTTACGTACAGCAGACGTGTCGAGAAGGCACCGTCAATACCGGTCAGCTTCTGGAAAGACTGATCAGAGATGAAGTGCGCCATGTCACGGATCTGGTCGGTCGTGCCGGAAACACTGCCGTCCGCCACTTTCTGCTCGGTGGCTACGTTGAACAGTGCCCACTGCACCTGCAAGCGACCACCGGCTGGAGCGATGCTGCCGACCATTACGTATTGAGCGCCCAGTGCCTTCCAGTCACGGAAGATGATTTCGCTCGGCTGGCTTGGCTGGCTGATCATGTTTTGCTTGGGGATTGGCGCGTAGTAGCCCGAGTTGCGCAAATCGTTACCGATGATTTCGGCCATGTCATCCGGTAGCACGGCACCGCCCTGCATGCCGAACGGTACGACGGCGATCGGAGTTGCCCGGTCAGTGCCACTGCTGATCAGGATGTTCTTTTCGTCTGCTACCGCTATCCCTGCAAGACAGCAGATAACGACCAGCATTGATCGAAGAATATTTCTCACAAGCCTAAATCCTCAGGATTGAATGTCATCTTGAATGAACGATACGGAGCAAAATCACTAGGGCTCAAGCCCTGCATTTCCGTCAACCGCCCGATGTTCTTGACTGCAGCTACCGCCGAAGCGTCAAACGAAGCATCGCCGCTGGACTTCGTGACCGTGGCGCCCGTTACGGTACCGTCCGGCAACATACTGATTCGAAGCTCTACCTTCATGCCTTTACGTGCCGAAGGTGGAAGATTCCAGCCTTCCGAAACACGCAGCCTGATCAGATCATCGAAATCGCCCGCGACGCTGTCGCCAAGTTCATCGGCCTTGGTCGCTGCCCGATCCGTCTTGTCCGAAAGCAACTCAGCCAATGCCTGGGCCTTTTTATCCTCAGCCGATTTACGAGCTGCGTCCTGGGCCTTTTTCTTGGCAGCGTCAGCCGCAGCCTTTTTCTTCGCATCTTCGGCGACTTTCTTCTTCGCCTCTTCAGCTTCAGCTTTCTTCTTGGCGTCTTCGGCGGCTTTCTTCTTCGCGTCTTCGACGATCTTCTTCTTGGCTTCTTCAGCAGCGGCTTTCTTCGCCTCTTCTTCAGCAGCCTTTTTCGCTTCGTCTTCAGCCTTCTTCTTGGCTATATCAGCCAATTGTTTCTCTTCGGCCTTTTTCGCTTCGGCTTTCTTCGCGTCGTCGGCTTTCTTGGCTTCATCAGCCTTTTTCGCCTCGTCCGCTTTTTTCGCCTCGTCGGCCTTCTTGGCTTCCTCGGCCTTTTGAGCCGCTTCCTCTTTCTTTTGTTCCGCCGCCTTCACCGCTTCCTGCTCGATCTTCTTCTGTTCGAGCTGTTCGACTTCAGTCTGGCGCGCGGCAGTTTTCTTCGCCTCACCCGCAATCTTCTGATTGGTCTGGGTGGTCGCCGGACTTTTCGATTTCAGCTGGTACAGAGTCGCCTGGACGATCGGCTTGGCCGGCGGCAGTTCGGGCGTGAAGGCAAAACTGACGAACAGCATGCCGAACACCAGCACGTGCAGGACAATTGCCAGAACACTAGGCCAGAAGTAGCTTTCCGAGGCGGACGGCTCTCGCTGTTGCTGCATCAGGGGGCCTCGGTAATCAGACCAACGTTACCGACCCCGGCTTTCTGCAACCCGCCCATTGCACCCATGACGGCGCCGTAGTCGACAGTCTTGTCGCCACGAATGAACACCTGGGTGCGTTTGCCGTTTTCAGTGCCAGTGCGAATGATCTTGGTCACCGCGTCGGTCATTTGCGGCAGGGTCATGGCCCTGTCCTGTTGCTTCTCGGTGTCGACTTCGCTGCCAAGGTTCCAGTAGTAGGTCTTGTCAGCCTTGATCGAAATGGTCAGGACCTGGGTGTTGTTGTCCTGCGGCAAGGCTTCGCTGGAAACCTTGGGCAGATCAACTTTCACGCCCTGATTGAGCATTGGCGCGGTCACCATGAAGATGACCAGCAGCACCAACATCACGTCGATGTAGGGCACCACGTTCATCTCGGCGACCGGCTTGCGCTTTTTGCGAGCTCGAGCGATTAAAGCCATCGGGAAATACCTGCTTATTCTTCGCTGGTGTGCACTTTGCGGTGCAGGATCGCCTGGAATTCATCGGCGAAGGTGTAGTAGCGGCCCAGCAAGGTTTCGCTGCGAGCAGCAAAACGGTTGTAAGCGATGACCGCCGGGATCGCAGCGAACAGGCCGATCGCCGTGGCGATCAGGGCTTCGGCGATACCCGGGGCAACAGTGGCGAGGGTCGCTTGCTGAGCACTGGCCAGACCGCGGAAGGAGTTCATGATCCCCCACACGGTACCGAACAGACCGATGTACGGGCTGACCGATCCAACGGTGGCGAGGAACGGCAGGCTCTGCTCGAGTTTCTCTTCTTCACGCGAGATGGCCACGCGCATGGCACGGGCGACGCCTTCCATCACGGCTTCAGGATCGACGCCTGGCTGCTGACGCAGACGGGAGAATTCCTTGAAACCGGCACGGAAGATCTGCTCCACGCCCGAATCCGGATCAGGGTTGCTGCCGGCCTGACGGTACAGTTTGGACAGGTCGATACCCGACCAGAAGCGCTCTTCGAAGCTCTCCAGGGCGCGTCGACCGGCACGCAGCAAATTGCTGCGCTGAAAGATCATGATCCATGAGGTCACCGATGCGGCCACCAGGGTCAACATTACCAACTGCACCACGATGCTGGCATTGCTGACCAGGCTCCACATGGAGGAATGGTCGACGACGTTAGCTTCCACGCTTTATCTCCTGCTTTGAGTGTGTACCCGGGCCGACCGCGTCGGCGAAGGCCGCACGCAGGTCTTCGGGAAGGGCCCGGGGTTTCAAACTGTCGGTGCGCACGCAGGCCACCAAAAACTGCCCTTCGCAGAGCAGCACATTATCCGTGGCCCGCCTGACCTGCTGTTTGAAGCGCAGGCTGGCACGGTTCAATTCGATTACATCAGCGCTTACCAGCAGTTCGTCGTCCAGTCGCGCCGGCGCGTGGTAGCGCGCTTCGCTGGAATGCACGACGAACAACAGGTCCTCTCCGGCGAGCGCAGATTGGGCAAAACCCAGTTCCCGTAGCCGCTCGGTTCGAGCCCGTTCCATAAACTTGAGGTAATTAACGTAATACACGATGCCGCCCGCGTCGGTGTCCTCGTAATAAACGCGACAACGATGTGCGAACGGCTCAAGCCCGTTTTGCGCGCGCATACTCTAGTGCTTACTCCTCAGGTTGCCAATCCGGCCAGACAACTGTTTTTCGTGGTTTCAAAGCTTTAACGCAAAAGTACCGTCGTCTGACAGTACAAACCCTGAATAAATCACCAACAAATGTGTATCAATCGTCGACGGCGTCGAGAAACTCGTCTGCCACGGGCATCTCGCCCATGCGTGACGGAACATTCAAACCGAAATGCAGATAGGCATGCCGGGTCACCACCCTGCCCCGTGGCGTGCGCATGATGTAGCCCTGCTGGATCAGATACGGCTCGAGCACGTCTTCAATGGTGTGGCGTTCTTCACTGATCGCCGCCGCCAGACTGTCGATACCAACCGGACCGCCGTCGAACTTCTCGATCATGGTCAACAGCAGGCGCCGGTCCTGGTGATCGAAACCGTGTTCGTCGACGTCCAGCAGGTTCAGCGCCAGATCCGCCACCGCTTTGGTGATGTGGCCCTTGGCGCGCACTTCAGCAAAATCGCGCACCCGTCGCAGCAGACGGTTGGCAATTCGCGGGGTGCCACGGGCGCGACGGGCGATCTCGAACGAACCTTCCGGATCCAGCGGCAGACCGAGAATGGCCGCCGAACGACTGACAATCGTCGCCAGATCCGCTGTGCTATAGAACTCCAGACGCTGGACGATACCGAAGCGATCACGCAATGGATTGGTCAGCATGCCCGCGCGGGTGGTTGCGCCGACCAGAGTGAACGGCGGCAGATCGAGCTTGATCGAGCGCGCCGCCGGCCCTTCGCCAATCATGATGTCGAGCTGGAAATCTTCCATCGCCGGGTACAGCACTTCTTCAACGATTGGCGACAGACGATGAATTTCGTCGATGAACAGCACGTCGTGCGGCTCTAGATTGGTCAGCAGCGCGGCCAGATCACCCGGGCGTTCCAGCACTGGCCCGGAGGTGCTCTTGATCGACACGCCCATTTCCTGGGCAATGATGTTCGCCAGCGTGGTCTTGCCCAGCCCCGGTGGGCCGAAGATCAAGGTGTGATCGAGGGATTCGCTCCGGCCACGGGCGGCCTGGATAAACAGTTCCATCTGCTCGCGCACGGTCGGCTGGCCAATGTAGTCGGCCAGACTGACCGGGCGAATGGCCCGGTCCTGGACTTCTTCGCGCTCGCGCGGGCTGTGCGCGGCGGCGATCAGACGATCAGCTTCAATCACTTAAATCATTCCCTTCAGAGCGCGGCGGATCAGGTCTTCGCTGCTCAGGTTCTTGTCTTTGATCGCGGAAATCGCCTTGCTCGCTTCCTGCGGCTTGTAGCCCAACGAGATCAACGCACTGACCGCATCAGTCTCGGCGCTATTGACCGGCGCCGGCCCATCCGGCTGATTCGGCACCAGCGCGAACATCGCCGGCGTGGTTTCCCAAGCCTTGAAGCGGTCTTTCAATTCGACCAGCAGGCGCTCGGCGGTCTTCTTGCCAACCCCCGGCACCTTGGTCAGCGCCGAGGTATCCTGGGACTGTACGCAACGTACCAGTTCATCGACTTCCAGACTCGACATCAATGCCAGTGCCAGTTTCGGCCCTACGCCGTTGAGACGAATCAGTTCGCGGAAAAAGTCTCGCTCACGCTTGCCGGCAAAGCCATAGAGCAATTGCGCATCTTCGCGTACGACCAAATGGGTGTGCAGGGTCAGCGGTTCACCGACCGACGGCAGCCGATAAAGGGTGGTCATCGGCACTTCCACCTCATAGCCGAGGCCATTCACATCGAGAATCAGGTGCGGCGGCTGTTTCTCAGCCAGGGTGCCGCGCAAGCGTCCAATCACGTTTTGAATCCTTGAGCGCTGGCCAGCCGTGGGCTGGCGACGATTGAAGGTGGCTTGCACGCCGACAACACAGGCACCGCAACGCCACTTTCAGGAAAATTGATGCTGATGCTATCAGAGACGCAGGCGCCCGCCACGACTGCGTGCGGTTCCCAGACCGTGCGGTAGCAGGCTTGAGCGCGTGTGCGCATGGCAAATGGCGATCGCGAGGGCGTCGGAGGCGTCGATCTGCGGCTTGCTGGTCAACTTGAGCATGTGCATGACCATCATCTGCACCTGCTCCTTATTGGCCGCACCGGTGCCGACCACGGCCTGTTTGACTTGCGTGGCGGTGTACTCGGCGATTTCCAGACACTCTTCGGCGCCCGCGACGATGGCCGCGCCGCGCGCCTGACCGAGTTTGAGCGCCGAGTCGGCGTTTTTCGCCATGAACACCTTTTCGATGCCCATGGTCACCGGGCCGTAGGTCTTGATGATCTCGCGCACACCGCGATAGACGATTTGCAGACGCTCATGCAGCTCGCCGGACCCGGTGCGAATGCAGCCCGAAGCCACGTAAATGCAGCCGCCGCGCCCGGTATCGCGAACGATCCCGTAACCGGTGATGCGCGAACCGGGGTCGATACCAAGAATTAGAGTCATAACGCCTGCAGATTCATAAAACGATTTACCTGACAGCCAATAGCAAATGTGGGAGCGAGCCTGCTCGCGAAGGCGGTATGTCAGCAGATACAGGTGCTAATGACACACCGCTTTCGCGAGCAGGCTCGCTCCCACAAGGAAGACTAGTCGCTTATCAGCCAAGCTGAGCAGCCACGTCTTCCGGGATATCCGCGTTGGAATAGACGTTCTGCACGTCATCCAGATCCTCAAGCATGTCGATCAGCTTGAGCACCTTCTCGGCGCCTTCCAGATCCAGTTCGGCGCTGGTGGTCGGCTGCATGACGATCTCCGCGTCGTCGCCCTTGAACCCGGCCGCTTCCAGCGCGTTACGCACTGCATAGAAACCGGTGAACGAGGTGAACACGTCGATCGAGCCGTCTTCGTGGGAGACCACGTCATCGGCATCCGCTTCCAGTGCCGCTTCGGTCAGTGCGTCCTCATCGACGCCCGGGGCGAAGCTGATCTGGCCCTTGCGCTCGAACAGATACGCCACCGAACCGTCGGTGCCGAGGTTGCCGCCACATTTGCTGAACGCATGGCGCACAGCTGCGGCGGTACGGTTGCGGTTGTCGGTCATGCACTCGACCATCACCGCGACGCCGCCCGGGCCGTAGCCTTCGTAGGTCAGTTCTTCAACGTTGTCCGCTTCGGTGGCACCGGCACCGCGCGCGACGGCGCGGTCGATGATGTCGCGGCTCATGTTCGCGCTCAAAGCCTTGTCCAGGGCCAGGCGCAGACGCGGGTTGGAACCCGGATCACCGCCACCCTGACGGGCCGCAACGGTCAGTTCACGGATCCACTTGGTGAAGATCTTGCCCCTCTTGGCATCCTGACGTTCTTTGCGGTGCTTGATGTTTGCCCACTTGGAATGACCTGCCATAACTTGCTCCGAATGCTCTTTGAAACCTTGCCCGCCCTGCCGAGGCAGCGGCCGGCAATTGAAAAATTCGACCTGAGAAAGAAAAAAGGCGCATCCGAAGATGCGCCTTCAGGCCCGTCTTACTCAGCCTTTGGCGTTTCGCGCAGGCGAATGTGCAGCTCGCGCAATGCCTTGGCATCCACGACGCCCGGAGCCTGCGTCATCACGTCGGCAGCACTCTGGGTTTTCGGGAAGGCGATCACTTCACGGATCGACTGGGCGCCGGTCATCAGCATCACCAGACGGTCCAGACCGAAGGCCAGACCACCGTGCGGCGGTGCACCGTACTTCAGCGCATCGAGCAGGAAGCCGAACTTCTCTTCCTGCTCCGCTTCGTTGATGCCCAGCAGGCGGAATACCGCTTGCTGCATTTCCTTGCGGTGGATACGGATCGAACCGCCACCCAGCTCGGTGCCGTTCAACACCATGTCGTACGCACGGGACAGTGCGCCGGCCGGGTTGGCTTCGAGCTCCTGCGGGGTGCACTTCGGTGCGGTGAACGGGTGGTGCAGCGCCGAGAAGCTACCGTCGTCGTTCTCTTCGAACATCGGGAAGTCGACGACCCACATTGGTGCCCACTCGCAGGTCAGCAGCTTGAGGTCGTGACCGAGCTTGATCCGCAGCGCGCCCAGGGCTTCGCTGACGATCTTGGCCTTGTCGGCACCGAAGAACACAATGTCGCCATCGACTGCGCCAACGCGATCGAGGATCACGTTGAGCTTGTCTTCCGGGATGTTTTTCACGATCGGCGACTGCAGACCTTCAACACCGGCAGCGCGCTCGTTGACCTTGATGTACGCCAGGCCCTTGGCACCGTAGATGCCGACGAACTTGGTGTAGTCATCGATCTGCTTGCGCGGCATGCTCGCCCCGCCTGGAACGCGCAGCGCGGCGATGCGGCACTTCGGATCATTGGCCGGGCCGCTGAACACTTTGAATTCAACTTCTTTGAGCTGGTCGGCAACGTCAACCAGTTCCAGCGGAATACGCAGGTCCGGCTTGTCCGAACCGTAGCGGCGCATGGCTTCTTCGAAGGTCATGTGCGGGAATTCGCCGAATTCCAGATTCAGCACTTCCTTGAACAGGTTACGGATCATCTGCTCGGTCAGGCCCATGATCTCTTTTTCATCGAGGAAGCTGGTCTCGATGTCGATCTGGGTGAATTCCGGCTGACGGTCGGCACGCAGGTCTTCGTCACGGAAGCACTTGGCGATCTGGTAGTAACGGTCGAAGCCGGCCACCATCAGCAGTTGCTTGAACAGCTGCGGCGATTGCGGCAGGGCGAAGAACGAACCGGCGTGGGTACGGCTCGGCACCAGATAGTCACGCGCACCTTCCGGGGTGGCCCGGGTCAGGATCGGCGTTTCGACGTCGAGGAAGCCGTTTTCGTCGAGGAAGCGGCGGATGCTGGTGGTCATGCGCGAGCGCAGACGCAGCTTCTCGGCCATTTCCGGACGACGCAGGTCGAGGAAGCGATAGCGCAGGCGGGTTTCCTCGCCAACGTCGGAGAACTCGTTGAGCGGGAACGGCGGGGTTTCGGACTCGTTCAGCACTTCGAGTTCGTAACCCAGCACTTCGATCATGCCCGAAGCCATGTTGGCGTTGGTCGCCCCGGCCGGACGCAGACGCACCTTGCCGGTGATTTTCACGACGTATTCGCTGCGCACGCGATCGGCGGCGGCGAAGCTCTCGGCGCGATCCGGATCGAACACCACCTGGGCCAGACCATCACGATCACGGATGTCGAGGAAAATCACCCCGCCGTGGTCGCGGCGACGGTGAACCCATCCGCAAAGGGTAATTTCCTGGCCTTCCAGGCTTTCGTTCAGTTGGCCGCAATAGTGGCTGCGCATCATGGTGTGGTTCGCTTCTCGTAATTCGAAATTCGGTGGAGTAACTGTCGCCTTCAAGCAAGGCGGCCACTCACGCGTGTCGTTCGTTCAGGGTTTGAACCCTAGTCAGCTTTGTCGCCACCGGCCAGATTCTTCTTGGCTCCGGTCTTGAAATCGGTCTCGTACCAACCGTTGCCGCTGAGGCGAAAACCCGGCATGGACAGCTGTTTCTTCAGTTCGGGCGCCTGGCAGGCAGGGCAGTCGACCAACGGTGCGTCGCTGATCTTCTGAATGGCTTCCAACTGATGACCACAGGAAGCACATTGGTAATCGTACATTGGCATGGGGGTGTCTCGGCGATCAGATTGCTGCCGCGCGCGGAGCTTTGCGGCGAAAGCGCGGGATTATATCGATTAAATGCGGGCTGTGCAGCCGTAACACTGCACAGCCCGCAACCTCGTTGCAACCGCCGTTTCAGCGCGAAACGGCGGGTGCGAGGTCTTTGATCCCGTTCATGACGCAAACCACGCGTACCAGCGCACTGAAATTTTTTACCCCACCGTGACGCAGATGCACCTCACGGTCGACATGGGACAGCAGTGTGCTGATCGAACAATGATTGGCCTCGGCCATGCCGCCGAGGATATTCCAGTAGACCTGTTCGAGTCGCAGGCAGGTCGCAAAACCATTGAGGCGAATCGATCGCGACAACGGCCGGATCAGATTCATGTCGAACTCGCTGACAAACGGGTCGACTTTTATAACGTGCCGCGAAGCCGACATCCTGTCGCTTCGCCTGTCTCCTTCTACCATAGCGTTGACACTCCTTTGCCATGACTGCTGATTTATAAGGCAACATCCTGCGCCTTCATAAAAACCCAGTGACAAAGTTAGCGCCATACGACTTGTTGACCAGCCTCGTAGGATAAGCCAACGACAATGGTAAGAGTCTGGACAGCGTGCGGACGAGCTCAAGCCGTCCGCAGCGGCCGGATCACTCTTCGAGCAGCGCGCGCAGCATCCACGCGGTTTTCTCGTGCACCTGCATGCGTTGGGTCAGCAGATCGGCGGTCGGCTCGTCGCTGACCTTGTCCAACAGCGGGAAGATACCGCGTGCGGTACGGGTCACGGCTTCCTGGCCCTCGACCAACTGCTTGATCATGTCCTCGGCGCTCGGCACACCCACTTCTTCCTTAATAGAAGAAAGACGCGCGTAGGTCGCGTAGGCACCCGGCGCCGGGAAGCCCAACGCACGGATACGCTCGGCGATCGAATCGACGGCCAACGCCAATTCGTTGTACTGCTCCTCGAACATCAAATGCAGCGTGCGAAACATCGGGCCGGTGACGTTCCAGTGAAAGTTATGGGTTTTCAGATACAGCACGTAGGTGTCCGACAGCAGTCGCGACAACCCTTCGACGATGGATTTGCGGTCTTCTTCACTGATACCGATATCAATGGCCATGCTTACCCCCTAACAATGAGTGAATTCATCCAGCAGGTTCGCCCCCACTTTAGCAAGGCAAGCGCCGGCTCGCAGCTATGAATCAGTGATCGGACTGCGACAAATCGACCGTTTCGCTGCCGCTGGCCGGGCTGATTTGAGTAGCCGCAGGCTTTGCTGTTAAATAGGCAGTGTGTCGCCATGCCCTATTTTCCGGGGCGTTGCGCATAGGCTGATGCCGTGTACGTGTCCACCGCCTCTTATTTTGTCCTGAAGCGAACCGTGCGCCTTCAGCTCTTCCTTGTGAGCCGTCATAACGTGAGCCAATCAAAATGTTGAAAATCGTCCACCTGCTAATGGGCGCAGCAGCCTTGCTGCTGTCGTTCATACCCAGCCTGAAAGCCGAAGCCGTTCCTTACCTGCAACAGCCCGATGCACTTTACCTGGCCTTTTTCGGCCTGCTGAACCTGGTTATCGCTCCAGTGATTCCCTACTGGAACAAAGGCCCGCGCCAGCATCTGCAAAATCTGGTCAGCGCCCTTCTGGTGCTGACTGTCGTCCTGCAAACCTTGACTTTGATCGCACCGATGCCGGTCATCGCTGGCCAGCCAGCCGTATTGTTCAGCCTGGTGATCGCCCTGGTTGCCGTGCTGCTGCACCTGGCCGTCAGCTTTTACAAATCGTCACCGGCCGCTGCGCCGACTAGCTATGACATGAGCAATCGCGATACCGGCACCGTAAAGTGGTTCAACACTTCCAAGGGTTTCGGGTTTATCTCCCGAGATTCCGGCGATGATATTTTCGTGCACTTTCGCGCCATTCGTGGCGAAGGCCACCGTGTTCTGGTCGAAGGCCAGCGCGTCGAGTTCTCGGTGATGAACCGCGACAAAGGCCTGCAAGCCGAGGACGTGATCGCCGCTCTGCCGCGTCGCTGATCCAAAGCAAAAAAAACCGCGAACAGCCTGGCTGTCCGCGGTTTTTTTATGCCTGCCGAATGGCTCAATAATGCGGCGGTGGCGCATCTTCTTCAAAAGCACCGAACTGCCCGACCATTTCTTCGTGACGCTTGATCAGCGCTTCCATCTGCAATTGCAGGCGCTCGATGACTTTCTGCTGGGCCACCAGCACATCGTTCAATGCCTGAATGGTGTCATCCTGAAAGGCCAGACGGCTTTCCAGATCGGTTACGCGCTCTTCAAGGCTCATGACTCAGCCCTCCACAAAGGTGAATTCTTCGGTCAGCACCAGACGCAAGCGTTCGCGAATGGCCGCAACCTGCTCGGCGCTGTAAGGCTTGGCCGGGTGTTTGCCCCAGACCGGCGCCGGCCACGCAGCATCATTGCGTTTACGCACGATGACATGCATATGCAGTTGACTGACAACGTTACCCAGTGTTGCGACGTTCAGCTTGTCAGCGTCGAACGAATCCTTGAGCAACTCGGCCAGCGTGGTGGTTTCCCGCCAGAGCTGCTGCTGATCGGCGACATCCAACTGAAACAACTCGCTTATATCCTCGCGCCGAGGCACCAGGATGAACCACGGGTAATTGCTGTCGTTGGACAGCAACAGCCGGCACAACGGAAAGTCACCGATGACCAGGGTGTCCTGTTGAAGTCGTGAATCCAAAGCAAACACTGTGAGCACTCCCGTTGATCCTATGACTCAGCTTAGCGGCGGCACCAAAAAGGCGGCGCGCCAAGCGACAGGACGGCAGCATACCTGCGAATGCAGCGGGCTTCACGCTCCCCCCGGCAGTAATTCGCCAAGCGCGCCGACATGAGACATTTATCCAGGCCACGCACCAATACAGGCCTGGACATGAGCCTTGACGTGAAGAGCCGCAGGAAAATCCTTGATCTGCCATGCCTCAGGTCAGTCGCCTGCGGATTGACCAAGGCTTGATTGTGATTTTTTTGCACCAAAACTGCACAACACGTCTACGCTCACTGGGTCGAGCATCCGCCAAATACTCAATATGGGGTGAACCGGTAACGTTTTTTGCTGTCCCGCGCACCTTTGGTGCGTTGCAACACCATTGGGCAAACCACGTCAAGCGTGTGACAAAAGAGGCTCGAGGCCCCGTTTTCACAAGGTTTTCACATATGCGGGCGCCCCACAGAAAAATAACCGCAGCAATTTCGCGGTTTGTGCACGCTTGTTGCATTAGTAACCGTATGGACTATAAGCGCACCACTGGAAGTGGTCGCCTGAAGCCAATAAAAACAGTGGCAGGGTTGCCCGATGGAGATTCAAGTGTTTTGCCAGGGACTCTTTTTTAGCGATGCAAAAAGGCCCGGAAACAGCGATAAAGTTGTCAGTCCGGCTGCATCGGTACTGTGAATTTGCGACATCCAGCGCTCCTTTCGCGACAACGCCGTAAAGAAGCTGAAAGGTTGGTTTCGCAAGTATCGCCAACATTGTCGGCGTGATATAAGTTTGCGCCGACACAAAAAGAAAGAGCCGCCCAGATAATAAAACAGGTGGGACGGCAGTACTCTTCTAAAACCAAAGGAGCAAATCACGATGCGCGTGATGAAGTGGAGCATGATCGCACTGGCAGTTGCAGCAGCAGCCAGTTCGCAGTTGGCTACGGCCGCCCCGTTTGTAAGTGACCAGGCAGAAGCCAAAGGTTTCGTTGAAGACGCGACACTCACCGAGACGTTGAAGAACTACTACTTCAACCGCGACAACAAGAACGGTGGCCGTGACCAGAAAGACTGGACCCAGGGTTTCCTCGGCAACTTCACCTCCGGTTATACCCAGGGCACCGTGGGTGTAGGTATCGATGCCTACGGCTATCTGGCCTTGAAACTGGATGGCGGTGACGGTACCTCCGGTACTGGCAACATGAGCCGTAGCGATACCGTCAAGGCGAACGGCTATGCTCGCGACGTCAATGACAGTCAGGGCAAAGCAGGCGCTTCGATCAAGTTCCGCGTCTCCAAGACCGAACTGAAATTCGGCGACATGCAGCCAAGCACCTCTCCAGTGTTCGCTGTCGGCGGTTCCCGTATCCTTCCGCAAACTGCCACTGGCTTCCAGTTGCAGAGCAGCGAAGTCAAAGATCTGGACCTGGAAGCCGGCCACTTCTACTCCGGCTCCAGCCAGGACAAGAACGCACGCGATGGCGGCCTCTACGCTACCTACGCCGGTGTTGAAGCGAACAACATCGACTACTTCGGCGGCAAGTACTCGATCACTGACAACCTCACTGCATCGCTGTACGGCGCCAAGCTGGAAGACATCTGGAACCAGTACTACGCCAACGTGAACCTCACCACCCCGTTCGGTGGTGATACTTCGCTGAACACCGACTTCAACATCTACCGCACCACCGACACCGGTAGCGCCGAAGCGGGCGACATCAGCAACACCACGTTCTCGCTGGCAACCGCTTTGTCGTTCCTCAAAGCGCACACCTTCACCCTGGCGTTCCAGAAGGTCAACGGCGACACCCCGTTCGACTACATCGGCGTGGGCAAGAACAACCGTGGTGGCGACTCGATCTTCCTTGCCAACTCCATCCAGTACTCTGACTTCAACGGCGCTGGCGAGAAATCCGTGCAAGCCCGTTACGACCTGAAAATGGCCGAGTACGGCGTTCCTGGCCTGAGCTTCATGGTTCGTTACGTCAAAGGTTGGGATATCGACGGTACCAACACTCCAGCTGGCAGCGCTTACGCCGGTCTGTATGGTGAAGATGGCAAACACCACGAAACCAACTTTGAAGCCAAGTACGTTGTTCAAAGCGGTCCGGCTAAAGACCTGTCCTTCCGCATTCGTCAAGCTTGGCACGTTGCCAACGCCGACGAAGGTGAAGGCGACGTCAAAGAGTTCCGTCTGATCACCGAGTACCCGCTGAACATCTTGTAATTGTCAGTGGTTAGTTTCACAGCATAAAAAAAGGCCCATCTTCTGATGGGCCTTTTTTATTTTCACTTGTTTTAAAGACTGACTACCAAAGCAAGTAGTTAGCTAGCAACCTATCATTGCGCCGCCGATTCCTGCACTACACGTATAACCCGCTGCGGAAAAGGAATATCAATACCAGCACTCTTCAAACGATCACGCGCCTGTTCATTGAACATGAACATCACATCCCAATAGTCCGCAGTTTTAACCCAGACGCGCAGGGACACCGTGATCGAACTGTCACCCAATGTCGAAATCACCGCCTGTGGCTCCGGGTCCTGCATGACGCGGGGATCCTTGGCCAGATCCAGCAATACCTGGCGGGCCTTCTGCAGATCCGCTTCGTAATCCACGCCCACATCAAACACGACTTTGCGGGTTGGCTGACGATTGGTGTTGGTGATGATGCCGTTCGACAGGTTGCCGTTGGGCAGGATGATGGTCTTGTTGTCACCGGTACGCAGCACGGTGTGGAAAATCTGGATGCTGTCGACGGTGCCCGCCACGCCTTGGGCTTCAATCCAGTCACCGATGCGGAACGGACGAAACAGCAGAATCAGCACGCCGCCAGCGAAGTTGGCCAGGCTGCCCTGCAAGGCCAGTCCGATCGCCAGACCGGCAGCACCGATAGCCGCAACGAACGAGGTGGTTTCGACGCCGATCATCGACGCGACGCTGACAATCAGCAGCACCTTGAGAATGATGTTGGCCAGGCTGCTGATAAAGCCTTGCAGCGCCAGATCGGCATTGCGCAGAGCCAGCAGACCGCCGAGTTTCTGCGTGACCTTGTTGATCAGCCACCAGCCGATCGCCAGGGTAATCACTGCCAGCAGTACGCGGCTGCCGTATTCCATGATCATCGGGATCCACGCCTGGGACGCTTTGACCAGGTGGTCCACTTCCGCATTCAAATCCATGTTCTATCTCCTGATTTCCGGCTTCCCGGGGTGTATTCAAAACAACAAAACAACTGTGGGAGCGAGCCTGCTCGCGAAAGCGGTGTGTCAGTCAACTCTTCGCTGAATGAAACACCGCATTCGCGAGCAGGCTCGCTCCCACGTAGCCTTCAGACCAAGCTTAGTCGCGGAAGTTGTTGAACTGCAGCGGCATGCCGAATTCCTTGGCACGCAGGGCCGCGATGGCTTCCTGCAGGTCGTCGCGCTTCTTGCCGGTGACACGCACCTGCTCGCCCTGAATGGCGGCCTGGACCTTGAGCTTGGCTTCCTTGATGTGGCCGACGATCTTCTTCGCCAGCTCTTTGTCGATGCCTTCCTTGAGGATGGCGTCCTGTTTCATCAGCTTGCCGGAAGCGTAGGCGTCCTTGACCTCAAGGCACTGCACGTCGATCTTGCGCTTGGTCAGCGCGAGTTTGAGGATTTCGATCATCGCTTCGAGCTGGAAAGCCGCTTCGGCGGTGAGGCTGACAGTCAGGTCTTTTTCCTTGAACTCGAAGCTGCCTTTACCTTTCAGGTCATAACGACGATCGAGTTCCTTCACGGCGTTCTCGACCGCGTTGGTGAGTTCGTGTTTGTCCAGTTCGGATACCACGTCGAACGACGGCATGTAATCTCTCCAATAAAAAGGCGCGCTCGATGTGCATGGAGCGCGCTTGGCTTGCGGTTAAAATCGGGCTCATTATAACGGGTCTTTTCCTACCGATACGGCGAGCCGCACATGCCTGCAAGCAATCGAGCAAAAAACTGATGTCGACCACCTGGCACGTACTTGGCGCCGGCAGTCTCGGCACACTCTGGGCGACACGTCTGGCCCGCGCCGGCTTGCCCGTGCGCCTGATCCTGCGCGATGCGGCGCGCTTGCAAAGCTACGAGACAGTGGGCGGATTAACCCTGGTAGAAAACGGACAAGCTCACACTTATGCAGTTCCCGGCGAAACCCCTGACAGCCCCGAGCCCATTCGCCGATTGCTGGTCGCGTGCAAGGCCTATGACGCCGAAGAGGCCGTCGCCCGTCTCGCTTCACGCCTCGCTCCGGACGCCGAACTGATCCTTCTGCAAAACGGCCTCGGCAGTCAGGACGCCGTGGCCGCGCGGGTACCGCAAGCGCGCTGCATCAGCGCGTCCAGCACCGAGGGCGCGTTCCGCGCTGGCGATTGGCGCGTGGTGTTCGCCGGCCACGGTTTCAACTGGCTGGGCGATGGCGCAAATCCGCTGGCGCCGATCTGGCTGGATGACCTGCAAGCGGCGAACATTCCCCATGAATGGAGTGCTGATATCCTCACTCGGCTATGGCGCAAACTGGCGCTGAACTGCGCGATCAACCCACTGACCGTGCTCCACGATTGCCGCAACGGCGGGCTGAGCGAGCATCACTGCGAAGTCGCCACACTCTGCGCCGAACTGGCCGAACTGCTCCAACGTTGCGGCCAACCTGCGGCGGCGGAGAATCTGCATGCAGAAGTCGAACGGGTGATCCACGCCACCGCCGCCAATTATTCTTCGATGTATCAGGACGTCGCCAACCAGCGCCGCACCGAGATCAGCTATCTGTTGGGCCACGCCTGCAAAGTCGCCGAGCGCCATCAGTTGCACCTGCCGCATCTGCACCAATTGCAGCAACGTCTGGTCGCTCATCTGCACAAGCGTGGATTGCCCAGCGACTGAGCAGCCGCTAGGCTGACGACTTGTTCCCCTGCTGCGATAAACCTGATGCCATTGCGCCAGCGCCTCGAAAACCTGCCGGTCGGCCAGAAACTGCTGGCCGCCCTGCTGGTGTTGTTGACCACGGTTCTGCTGGTCGCCAACCTGACCTTTATCAGCGCCGCCTACTACATTTCTCAGGAAAGCATGGCGCCACAAGCCTTGCAGACCATCGGCCGGCTGATAGCCAATCCGAGTTTGGTCAGCGATGCGCTGGAGTCGCCGCGCAGCGCCGAGCGCCTGCTCAAGGAGCTCGACAGTTATTCACCGCTGCGCGCCGCCGCCCTGTACGACGGCAAGGGTGAACGTCTGGCGCAGGTGCAGCGCGGCGACAAACTTCACTTGCCGGAGCGCTATCGGCATGTCGAAGCCTGGCAACTCACCGAGTTTCGCAGCAATCAACTGATCACCCTGCCCCGTCCCGGTGCTGCGCCGGGGCATCTGTTGCTGGTAGCCAGTAGCGAGCTGCCGATGGCGTTCTACACCGGCACGCTGACCGCCAGCCTCGGCATCCTGATTTTCAGCGTTTTGTTGTGGCTGGTGATTGCCCGGCAGATCAAACGTCTGATCACCCGCCCCATTCATCAGCTTGAGGAATTGTCCCGGCAGGTCACCCGCGAAGAAAACTACGCGCTGCGCGCCGCACGCGGTAACCATGACGAAATCGGCAGTCTGGCCGAGGCCTTCAACACCATGCTTTCGCGCATCGAAGCTCGCGAGCAGCAGCTCAAACGCGCCCGCGACGACTCGCAGGCCGCCTACGATCAGGCCCAGGGGCTGGCCGAGGAAACCCGCCACACCAACCGCAAACTGGAGCTGGAAGTCCAGGTGCGCAGCAAGATCGAGAAGAAACTCACCGGCTTCCAGAATTACCTCAATAGCATCATCGACTCGATGCCGTCGGCGCTGATCGCCCTCGACGAGCAGCTTTACGTCACCCAGTGGAACCAGGAAGCCAGCGCGCTCTCCGGCACGCGTCTGGACGAGGCGCTGAACCAACCGATCTTCCTCGCCTTCGAACCGCTGAAACCGTTTTTGCCGCAGCTCAAGGCCACCGTCGAACAGCACACCGTGGCCAAGGTCGACCGGGTGACCTGGTTCAAGGACGATGAACCCAAACACTACGCACTGACTTTTTATCCGCTGATGGGCGGTGCCGGGCGCGGCGTGGTGATCCGCATCGACGACATCACTCAGCGTCTGTCGCTGGAAGAGATGATGGTGCAGTCGGAAAAAATGCTCTCGGTCGGTGGCCTCGCCGCCGGCATGGCCCACGAAATCAACAACCCGCTCGGTGCGATCCTGCACAACGTGCAGAACATCCGGCGGCGTCTGTCGGCGGATCTGCCGAAGAACATCGAGACCGCCGAGCAACTGGGCATCGAACTGGACACGGTGAACCGCTACCTGCAAGGCCGCGAAGTCCCGCAATTGCTCGACGGCATTCAACAGGCCGGCGCCCGTGCGGCAAAAATCGTCACGCACATGCTCAGCTTCAGCCGCCGCAGCACCCGACAAATGGCGCCGTGCGATCTGCCGGCGCTGATCGATCAAGCCGTGGAAATCGCCGGCAACGACTTCGATCTGGCCATCGGTTTCGACTTCAAGGGCCAGGCGATTATCCGCCAGTTCGACCCGGCCTTGGGTCCGGTGCCGGGCACCGCCAATGAGCTGGAACAGGTGCTGCTCAATCTGCTGAAAAACGCCGCGCAGGCGATTCATCAGCGCGAAGACGACAGCGAGCCGGGCCGGATCATTCTGCGCACCCGGCTCAATCCGCCGTGGGCCGAGATCCAGGTCGAGGACAATGGCATCGGCATGAGCGAGAACGTGCGCAAGCGTACCTTCGAGCCGTTCTTCACCACCAAGGAAATCGGCCAGGGCACGGGGCTTGGTCTGTCGGTGTCGTACTTCATCATCACCAACAATCACAAGGGCCAGATGGAAGTGCAGTCGGCGCCCGGCCAGGGCACTTGCTTCACCCTGCGTCTGCCGCTGGCGCAACCTGCGCCGTTGACCACCGAAACCAATTCACTACCGAGGTAACCCATGGGCTTTCGCTTGTCGAAGATCTACACCCGCACCGGCGACAAAGGCGAAACCGGCCTCGGTGATGGCCGCCGCGTTCCCAAGGATCACCCGCGCATCGAGGCGATCGGTGAGGTCGATACGCTGAACAGTCAGGTCGGCGTGCTGCTCGCCGGTTTGCTCGCCGAGCGTGAAGTGCACCCGGGACTGAATGAAATCTTCGAAGTGTTGGCGCCGTGTCAGCATCGCCTGTTCGACCTCGGCGGCGAATTGGCGATGCCTGAATATCAGGCGCTGAATGAGGCCGAAATCGAGCGACTGGAAGCGGCGATCGATGTGTGGAATGAAGAGCTGGGGCCGCTGGAGAACTTCATCTTGCCGGGTGGTTCGATGCTGATTGCGCAGGCACATGTCTGCCGTAGCCTGGCGCGCAGTGCCGAGCGGCGCTGTCAGCATTTGAACTCGGTCGAGCCATTGGCCGGGGTTGGCCTGGCGTATATCAATCGGCTGTCGGATTTGCTGTTTGTTGTGGCGCGGTTGATTGCGCGGCGGCAGGGAGTGGCGGAGATTTTGTGGCAGCCGGCTGCTAAACCTGAAGGAAAGTAGCGCCTGTCAGGGCGCCTTCGCGAGCAGGTTCGCTCCCACATTTGACTGCATTCTGACTGGAGAAATGCAATCCACTGTGGGAGCGAGCCTGCTCGCGAAGAGGTCGGTAACCCTTACACTGGATCCGGCCAGAACGCCCGAATTCCCGCCACACCCTGAGCCCCAGCACGCCAGGCTTTCTCGCGCTCCGCCGGCCCTACTCCACCGAGCAGAAACACCGGTTTGCTGAAATCGTCGATCAATGCCTGTGCCTGCTCCCACCCCAACGGCTGCGCATCCGGGTGCGTCAGCGTCGGCTGCACCGGTGACAGGGTGACAAAGTCGACGCCCATCTGCTCGGCCAGCGCCAGCTCTTCGGCGTTATGGCAGGATGCCGCGAGCCAGCGCTCGGCCGGCAACGGACGTCCTGCCGCTGCGTATTTACGCAGTTGCGCAGCGGTGATGTGCCAACCGGCTGACGGGAAATCGCCGAGCCATTCGAAGGGCCCTTTGATCATCAACTGCGCCTTGCCGGCGCACAGGCCCACCGCATCCACCGCCAGATCGCGGTATTTCGGGTCGTAGCCGTTCGGTGCGCGCAGCTGGATCAGTTTGATGCCGCCAGCAATCGCCGTCTGGATGCCGCGCAACAAGGCCGGGCCTTCCAGATCTTCCGGAGTGATCAGGTATTCGGCAGGCAAACGCGCTGCCGCGACGATCGGCTGATTGGCCGCCGGGAACTCGTAGTTGATCAACTCCCTGGCAGTGACCCAAGCCAGCGGCTGGCCTTCCGCACCGTGGGGCTCGCCGCTGAACGCCGAGACTTCCCAGACATCCAGCAACACCTGTTTGTCCGGGTAATCGTGGCGAATTTTGATCAGCGGACGGGCAGCATCAACGACGATGCCCAGCTCTTCATGCAGCTCGCGAGCGAGTGCCGATTCGACCGACTCGTCAGCCTCGACCTTGCCACCGGGAAATTCCCACAAGCCGCCCTGATGCTGAGTGTCGGCACGGCGGGCGATAAGGATTTTGCCGGCGCCGTCACGAATGACGGCAGCGGCGACGTGGACGCGTTTCACGGGGTCAATTCCTCCAGTCCAGCCTTTTGCCACGCTTTGAAGGCGGGCCATTGGTAGACGGTTTCAACATAAGCTTCGTCGACTGTCGGCAGCTTCACCTGATAGGTGCGCAGGCGCACGGCGATCGGCGCGAAAAAGGCATCGGCGAGACTGACACGACCGAACAGGTAAGGCCCCTCTTCCGTCGCTGCCGCGCGGCATTCGGCCCATAGCGCGAGCATGCGCTCAATATCGACCTTCACTTCCGGCGGCACCGGGTTCAGCGGTGCGTCCTGGCTCAGGTTGAACGGCATGTGGTTACGCATCGCGAAGAAGCCGCTGTGCATTTGTGCGCAGGCCGAGCGGGCCTGGGCGCGAGCGAAGGTATCGCTCGGCCAGAGTTGCTCGGACGGAAACTGCTCGGCGAGGTATTCAGCGATGGCCAGCGAATCGGCGATGGTGCCACGGGTGGTTTGCAGCAGCGGTACTTTGCCGGTCGGCGAATGCTTGAGCAGGCGCTCGCGGGTGTCGGGCTTGCCGAGCCTGATCAGCTCTTCGCTGTAGGGCGCGCCGGTCAGCTCCAGCGCCAGCGCCGCGCGCAGGGACCAGGAGGAAAGCAGTTTGTCGCCGATGATCAGGTGCAGGGACATGGTGTGGCGCCTTTTCGTCAGAGGAATGCTTCTGAATGGGTTGTGTCCGGATCGCCGTTTTCGCGAGCAGGCTCGCTCCCACAGAAAACCGAACTGCAGCGAGAATACCCTGTGGGAGCGAGCCTGCTCGCGAATGGAGCGGCTCGGTCCCGGATCAGGTCAAGTACGGTATTCAGCGTTGATCTTCACGTACTCATGCGACAGGTCGGTGGTCCAGATGGTTTCGCTGCAATCACCGCGCCCCAGTTCGATGCGGATGGTGATTTCTTCCTGCTGCATCACCGCCGAGCCCTGGGCTTCAGTGTAGGTCGCGGCGCGGGCGCCACGGCTGGCAATGCACACGTCACCGAGGAACACGTCGATCTTGCTCACGTCCAGGTCCGCCACACCGGCACGGCCAACGGCGGCGAGGATCCGGCCCCAGTTCGGGTCGGAGGCGAACAGCGCGGTCTTGATCAGCGGCGAGTGCGCCACGGTGTAACCGACGTCCAGGCATTCCTGATGATTGCCGCCGCCATTCACTTCGACGGTAACAAACTTGGTTGCGCCTTCGCCGTCGCGCACGATGGCCTGGGCGACGTCCATGCACACTTCGAACACCGCCTGCTTCAGCTTGCCGAACAGCTCGCCTTCAGCGCGGGTGATTTCCGGCAACGCGGCTTTGCCGGTGGCGATCAGCATGCAGCAGTCGTTGGTCGAGGTGTCGCCGTCGATGGTGATGCGGTTGAACGACTTGTTGGCGCCGTCGAGCATCAGGTTGTGCAGCACCTCGCGGGAGACTTTGGCATCGGTGGCGATGTAGCCAAGCATGGTCGCCATGTTCGGGCGAATCATGCCGGCGCCTTTGCTGATGCCGGTAACAGTAATGGTCACGCCGTCATGCTCGAACTGGCGGCTGGCGCCCTTCGGCAGAGTGTCGGTGGTCATGATCCCGGTGGCTGCGGCTTCCCAGTTGTTCTCGGACAGGTCGTCCAGCGCGGCTTGCAGTGCGCCTTCGATCTTCTCGACCGGCAGCGGCTCGCCGATCACGCCAGTGGAGTACGGCAGAATCTGGCTGGCATCGACGCCGGTCAGCTCAGCGAGTTTGGCAGTGGTGCGCTCGGCGGCGGCCAGACCCGGTTCGCCGGTGCCGGCGTTGGCATTGCCGGTGTTGGTCAGCAAATAACGCACGGCATTGTGTACGCGTTTTTTTGCCAGGATCACCGGCGCGGCGCAGAACGCGTTCAGGGTGAACACGCCAGCCACGGTCGAACCTTCAGCACAGCGCATCACCACTACATCCTTGCGCCCCGGGCGCTTGATGCCGGCCGAGGCGATACCGAGTTCAAAACCGGCAACCGGGTGCAACGTTGGCAAAGGACCAAGACCAACAGCCATGAATGCGCTCCTTACTAATGATGTCAGCACCGCCACGGGAAAGGACGGTGGGATAAATGGCAAAACGCCGCGACGGCAGGAGCCGGTCGCGGCGCGGGGTGTTCAGCGATTGAAACGGGTTTTACTGGATCTGCCCGTGGCAATGCTTGTATTTCTTGCCCGAACCGCAGTAGCACAGTTCGTTGCGGCCCAGCTTCTGCTCGTTGCGCACCGGGGCAGCGGCGGTGGCCAGTGCCACATCGACGTCTTCACCCAGCGCTTCCGGCTGATCCAGCCCCGGCGCTTCGGCGTGTTCGAACTGCATGCGCGCAGCCAGTGCTTCGGCTTCCTGACGCAGGCGTTGCTCTTCGGCTTCCGGATCTTCGCGACGAACCTGAACGTGCGAGAGCACGCGGATCGAGTCGCGCTTGATCGAATCGAGCAGTTCGGAGAACAGCGTGAACGACTCGCGCTTGTATTCCTGCTTCGGGTTCTTCTGTGCATAGCCACGCAGGTGAATGCCGTGACGCAGGTGATCCATGGTCGACAGGTGGTCTTTCCACAGGTCGTCCAGCACGCGCAGGACGATCTGCTTCTCGAACGAGCGCAGCGCCTCGGCACCGGCCTGGTCTTCTTTCTCGTTGTACGCCGCCATCAGCTCGGTCATGAGCTTCTCGCGCAGGGTTTCTTCGTACAGGTGATCGTCTTCGTCGAGCCATTGCTGGATCGGCAGCTTCACGCCGAAATCGCTTTCGATCGACGCTTCCAGACCGGCCACGTCCCACTGCTCTGGCAGCGATTGCGGCGGAATGTGCGCGCTGACGGTAGCGTTGAGCACGTCCTGACGGAAATCGGCGATGGTCTCACCGATGTTGTCAGCGGCCAGCAACGTGTTACGCATGTGATAGATCACTTTACGCTGTTCGTTGTTGACGTCGTCGAACTCGAGCAGTTGCTTGCGGATGTCGAAGTTGCGGCCTTCAACCTTGCGCTGCGCCTTTTCGATCGCGTTGGTCACCATGCGGTGCTCGATCGCTTCGCCCGGCTGCATGCCCAGGGCTTTCATGAAGTTCTTCACCCGGTCAGAGGCGAAGATGCGCATCAGGCTGTCTTCCAGCGACAGGTAGAAGCGGCTCGAACCGGCATCGCCCTGGCGGCCGGCACGGCCACGCAGCTGGTTGTCGATACGGCGCGATTCGTGACGCTCGGAAGCGATCACCTGCAAGCCCCCGGATTCCAGCACTTGCTGGTGACGCTTCTGCCAGTCGGCCTTGATCTGGGCGATCTGCTCAGGAGTCGGGTTCTCCAGCGAAGCGACTTCCACTTCCCAGTTGCCGCCCAAGAGGATGTCGGTACCACGACCGGCCATGTTGGTGGCGATGGTCAGCGCACCCGGACGACCGGCCTGAGCGATGATTTCAGCTTCTTTTTCGTGGAACTTGGCGTTGAGAACCTTGTGTTCGATGCCTTCTTTGACGAGCAATTCAGACATGTGCTCGGAGGTCTCGATGGTCGCGGTACCCACCAGCACCGGACGACCGGCGGCCATGCTTTCCTTGATGTCGGCCACGATCGCCGCGTATTTCTCTTCGGCGGTGAGGAACACCAGGTCGTTGTAGTCTTTACGCGCCAACGGCTTGTTCGGCGGAATGACCATGACTTCCAGACCGTAGATCTGGTGGAATTCGAACGCTTCGGTGTCGGCGGTACCGGTCATGCCGGACAGCTTGGTGTACAGACGGAAGTAGTTCTGGAAGGTGGTCGAGGCCAGGGTCTGGCTCTCGGCCTGAATGTTCAGACCTTCCTTGGCTTCGATAGCCTGGTGCAGGCCCTCGGACAGACGACGGCCCGGCATGGTACGACCGGTGTGTTCGTCGACCAGTACGACCTGGCCGTCCTGAACGATGTATTCGATGTTGCGGTTGAACAGCTTGTGCGCACGCAGACCGGCGTAGACGTGAGTCAGCAGGCCAAGGTTATGCGCCGAGTACAGGCTCTCGCCTTCGGCCAGCAGGCCGACGCGGGTGAGCATTTCTTCGATGAACTGGTGACCGGCTTCGTTGAGTTCGACCTGACGGGTCTTTTCGTCAACGGTGTAGTGGCCGGCCTTGGTGACCTGGCCTTCGACTTCCTCGACGTGAAGTTCCAGCTGCGGGATCAGTTTGTTGATCTCGGTGTACAGCTTGGAGCTGTCCTCGGCCTGACCGGAAATGATCAGCGGGGTACGCGCTTCGTCGATGAGGATGGAGTCGACTTCGTCGATCACGGCAAAGTTGAGTTCGCGCTGGAATTTTTCATCCATGCTGAACGCCATGTTGTCGCGCAGGTAGTCGAAACCGAATTCGTTGTTGGTGCCGTAGGTGATGTCGGCGGCGTAGGCGGCACGCTTCTCTTCCGGCGGCTGGAACGGCGTCACGACGCCGACGGTCAGGCCGAGGAATTCATACAGCGGGCGCATCCAGTTGGCGTCGCGGCGGGCCAGGTAATCGTTCACGGTCACAACGTGCACGCCCTTGCCGGACAGTGCGTTGAGGTAAACACCCAGGGTGGCGACGAGGGTCTTGCCCTCACCGGTGCGCATTTCGGCAATCTTGCCTTCGTGCAGGGTCATGCCGCCGACGAGTTGCACGTCGAAGTGGCGCATGCCCATCACGCGCTTGCCGGCCTCGCGGGCTACGGCAAAGGCTTCCGGCAACAGCTTGTCGAGGGTTTCCCCTTTGGCGATACGGGCCTTGAACTCGGCGGTCTTGGCGCGCAATTGATCGTCCGAAAGGGCCACCATTTGCTCTTCGAAGGCATTGACGAGCTGCACCGTCTTGAGCATGCGTTTGACTTCACGCTCGTTCTTGCTTCCAAAAAGTTTCTTTAACAAAGGCGCAAACATATCGGCAGGATCTTCCACACTAAAGGGATGGAGGGCGGCCCCGTGAGTCGCCCGTGCAGCCCTCATGGCCGCATGCGAACGAGCATTCTACCCGGAAACGGTGGTGAGGAAAGTGGCGATGTTCCACGATGCTGGCACTGCGCTTTGACGGGGCTCACTTAAAATAGGGGCGTTTTGCTCAACTTCAACCCGTCGAGGGAAAGAAGTCAGGCGTTGATTTAATGAGCAAAGCAGGGACAAAAGCAATGGGCCAGAGGTTCCACAGCTTTCTGCTAACATGGCGCCTCTGTGACTTCAGGTGTTTAATCATGGCGTTTCGCCCTCTCACGGCCAGAGCCCCCGCCGTTCTGCTACGCGAAGCCAAACCGCTGAAAGCCATCCTCGGCCATGCCCAGCGCCTGGAGCATTTGCAGCGTCTGCTCGAAAGCCAGCTGCAACCGGCCGCCCGTGAACATTGCCGGGTGGCCAAGTGGCGTGAGGGCGAACTGTCGCTGGTGGTCACTGACGGCCATTGGGCAACGCGCCTGCGCTACCAGCAAAAACGCCTGCAACGGCAGTTGCAGCTGTTCGAAGAGTTCGCCAACCTGACCCGGATCAAATTCAGCGTACGCCCGCCGATCGTGCAGCATCGGGCAACTGGGCACACGATGGATTTGTCGAGCAGTGCGGCGGAGACGATTCAGTCGACGGCCGACGGGATCAGCGATCCGGGACTGCGCGCGGCGCTGGAGCGGCTGGCGGCGCATGCCAAGGGGAAAGCCTGAAGCAAAATCAAAAGATCGCAGCCTTCGGCAGCTCCTACAGAATGAATGCATTTCAACTGTAGGAGCTGCCGAAGGCTGCGATCTTTGCTTTTAGCGGCGCTTGCTGCCTCCGAGCAGAGACCCCATCAACCCGCGTACCAACTGCTTGCCAAGGTTATTGGCCGCCTGGCGCATGGCTGATTTCAGCGCCTGCCCTGCCGCCGTGCCGAGGAATTCTCCCGCGCGATCAGCCAGGCTCGGCTCTTCGGCCGCCGGTTTGCCCTCTGATGTTTCAGCCTCGGGCGCCAGCCCTTTGCGTCCCATCAAAATCTCATAGGCCGACTCACGATCGATCGGCTTGTCATAACGGCCCTTGAACGGCGAGCCAGCGATCAGCACGGTGCGCTCGGTTTCAGTCAGCGGGCCGATCCGCGATTGCGGCGGAGCCACCAGCACGCGCTGGACCATTTCCGGCGTGCCCTTCTCGGTCAGCGTGCCCACCAGCGCCTCGCCAATCCCCAGTTCGGTCAGCACCGACAGGCTGTCGAATGCCGGATTCGGCCGAAAACCATCGGCCACGGCGCGCAGGGATTTCTGCTCTTTCGCGGTGAACGCGCGCAGGCCATGTTGAATGCGCAAGCCCAACTGCGCCAGCACGTCATCCGGCAGATCCGCTGGCGATTGGGTGACGAAGTAAACGCCAACACCCTTGGAACGGATCAGGCGCACCACCTGCTCAAGCCTTTCTTGCAGAGCCTTGGGCGTATCGCCGAAGAGCAAGTGCGCCTCATCGAAAAACAGCGCCAGCAGCGGCTTGTCAGCATCGCCGCGCTCGGGCAGTTGCTCGAACAACTCGGCCAGCAACCACAGCAGGAACGTTGCGTAAACCTTCGGCGCTTCGTGCACCAGCCGACTGGCGTCGAGCAGATGGATGCGTCCACGGCCATCGGCGCCCGGTTGCAGGATGTCTTCAAGTTGCAGCGCCGGCTCGCCGAACAGGGCTTCGGCGCCCTGCTGTTCCAGCGTCGCCAAACGGCGCAGCAGCGCCTGGCTGGAACCGGTGGTCATCAGTGCCGCATCTTCGCCCAGCAGCTGCGGATTGTCCTTGAGGTGATTGAGCAGCGCTTTCAGATCCTTGAGATCCAGCAACAGCAAGCCTTCGCGATCCGCCACTTTGAAAGCCGCGTACAGCGCCGACTGCTGGCTGTCGGTCAGCTCCAGCAGGCTGCCGATCAGCAGCGGCCCCATTTCGCTCAGGGTGGTGCGCAGCGGATGACCGGATTCACCGTGGATGTCCCACAGCGTCACGGGATAAGCCTGCGGCGTGTGACCGAGCCAGGGCATGCCGGCGATGCGCTCGGCCACTTTGCCCTGCGGGTTGCCAGCGGCGCCGAGCCCGCAGAGGTCGCCCTTGATGTCGGCGGCGAACACCGCCACACCGGCGTCGCTGAACGCTTCGGCCAGACGCTGCAATGTCACGGTCTTACCGGTGCCGGTGGCGCCGGCAATCAGCCCGTGGCGGTTGGCCAGGCGCATGGCCTGAGCGATGGGTTGCGCGGCCGGATCAGCGCCGATAACGAGTTGCGAAGAGTCAGGCATTTTCTCACCCAATGGTTAATCTTTGATGACACATGGCCGATACATCAATTGGACAGGCCCGTCAGAAAATCGGGTCGGACATTTCCCTAAGGAGAGCCGGAAATTTCAGTTTTTCAACCTTGCCCATAGTGCGCGTCTCTATCAAAGCACGCCCAGGACATTAAGACCTTAGCGGAACCCCAAGCCATGAACAAAAACCTGCGCTTCAGCCATAAGATTTTGCTTGCCGCCGCCCTCATCGTCATTGCCGCTTTCGCCTCGTTCACGTTGTACAACGATTGGCTGCAGCGCAATGCGATCCGCGATGACCTGAACAATTACCTCAACGAGATGGGCGAGGTCACCGCCGGCAATATCCAGACCTGGCTCAGCGGGCGCATCCTGCTGATCGAGAACGCCGCGCAGAACATCGCCATCAATCCGGAACCTGCCACGGTCGCCAGCCTGCTCGAACAGAAAAGCCTGACCTCGACGTTCATGGCCACCTACCTGGGCGATGCCACCGGGCATTTCACCATCCGCCCGGACGTGAAGATGCCGGACGGTTTCGATCCGCGCGTGCGCCCTTGGTATAAAGGCGCCGAAAGCAGCAGCACGTCGACCCTGACCGAACCCTACATCGATGCGGCCACCGGCCAGTTGATCATCTCCATCGCCACCGCGTCGAAAAAGGCCTGGCAGAGCGTTGGCGTGGTCGGCGGCGACCTGAGCCTGCAGTCGCTGATCGATACCCTCGCCGCACGGGATTTCGACGGCATGGGCTACGTGTTTCTGGTCAGCGCCGACGGCAAGATCCTCGTCCACCCGGACAAGGCTCTGGTGATGAAGTCGCTCAAGGAAGCCTATCCGCAGGACACCCCGCGCATCAGCAGCGATTTCAGCGAAGTGACGGTTGATGGCAAAACCCGCATCGTCACTTTCGCCCCGATCAAAGGCCTGCCGTCGGTGAACTGGTACATCGGCCTGTCGATCGATAAAGACCAGGCCTACGCGATGCTCAGCGAATTCCGCACCTCGGCGGTGATCGCGACCATTATTGCCGTGGCGATCATCATTGCCCTGCTCGGCATGCTCATTCGCCTGCTGATCCAGCCGCTGCACGTGATGACCCGCGCCATGGAAGACATCGCCGACGGCGAAGGCGACCTGACCAAACGCCTGAACATCGTCAATAACGATGAATTCGGCATCCTCGGCACCGCGTTCAACCGCTTCGTCGAGCGCATTCACGGTTCGATCCGCGAAGTGTCCTCGGCCACCGGCCAGGTCAACGAAGTAGCCCTGCGCGTGGTCGCTGCGTCGAACTCGTCGATGTACAACTCCGATCAGCAAGCGTCGCGCACCAGCAGCGTCGCCGCCGCGATCAATCAGCTCGGCGCCGCCGCCCAGGAAATCGCCCGCAACGCCGCGCAAGCATCGAATCAGGCCAGCGACGCCCGGGGTCTGGCCGAGGATGGCCAGCAAGTGGTCGAGCGCAGCATCAAGGCGATGAATCAACTGTCGAGCATGCTCAGCGCGTCCAGCACCAACATCGAGTCGCTGAACAGCAAGACTGTCAACATCGGCCAGATTCTCGAAGTGATCACCAGCATTTCCCAGCAGACCAACCTGTTGGCGCTGAACGCCGCGATCGAAGCAGCGCGCGCCGGTGAGGCCGGTCGTGGTTTTGCTGTGGTGGCCGACGAAGTGCGCAATCTCGCGCACCGCACTCAGGAATCGGCGCAACAGGTGCAGACCATGATCGAGGAGCTGCAAGTCGGCGCCCGGGAATCGGTGAGCACCATGAGCGACAGCCAGCGCCACAGTCAGGACAGCGTGGAGATCGCCAACCTTGCCGGCGAACGCCTGAACAGCGTGACCTTGCGCATCGGTGAGATCGACGGGATGAACCAGTCGGTGGCGACCGCGACTGAAGAGCAGACTGCGGTGGTCGAGTCGATCAACGTCGATATTACTGAGATCAATACGCTGAACCAGGAAGGCGTGGAGAACCTGCAGGCGACCTTGCGCGCGTGCTCGGATCTGGAGCAGCAGGCTTCGCGTCTCAAGCAACTGGTGGGCAGCTTCAGGATTTAAGAGCAAAAGATCGCAGCCTTCGGCAGCTCCTACAGGGGAAACGCATTCCAATTGTAGGAGCTGCCGAAGGCTGCGATCTTTTTGCATGTGCCCTGCACCGCGCGATCCCGACCGAACATCTATTCTGGATAACGGTCAACCAAGGGAGAACAACGCAGCGGAGGGTTGCTCACCGTGCATATCGCCGACATCACCATGTTCTACGCCCCGGCCAGCGGAGGCGTGCGTACTTATCTGGATGCCAAACACCGTCGCCTCGGCGACCGCAGCGGTATTCGTCATAGCCTGCTGATCCCCGGCGCGCGACTGGGTGAACATGACGACATCTACACGGTTCCAGCGCCTGCCCTGCCTTTCGGCAAAGGCTATCGCTTCCCCCTGCGCCTGGCGCCCTGGCGCAACGTCCTGCAGGATTTGCAGCCGGATCTGATCGAAGTTGGCGATCCCTACCTCACCGCATGGGCGGCGCTGGATGCGCGGCGGCAACTGGATGTGCCGGTGATCGGCTTTTATCACTCGGATCTGCCGCTGCTGGTGGGCAATCGCATGGGCCATTGGGTCACGCCGAATGTCGAGGCTTACGTCACTCGTCTCTATGGCAATTTCGACCGCGTTCTCGCGCCAAGTCAGGTAATGGCTGACAAGCTCACCGGGCTCGGCGTACGCAATGTTCATGTGCAACCGCTGGGCGTGGATCTGCACACTTTTCACCCCGATGCGCGCGATCCCGGCCTGCGCGCCGAACTGGGGATTGCCGAAGACACCCGCCTGCTGATCTTCGCCGGGCGCGGTTCCAAGGAGAAAAACCTGCCGGTGTTGCTCAAGTGCATGCAGCGTCTCGGCCCGCGTTATCACTTGCTATTGGTCGGCTCCTCAATGCCCGCTGCGGTACCGGATAACGTCAGCGTCATCGACGAATTCTGCCCGGCGCCGAAAGTCGCGCGGCTGATGGCCAGCGCCGACGCACTGGTGCATGCCGGCGACCAGGAGACATTCGGGCTGGTCATCCTTGAGGCCATGGCCTGCGGCATTCCCGTGGTGGCGGTGGCGGCCGGGGCGTTTGAAGAAATCGTCAACGACTCCTGCGGTCTGCTCTGTGCACCGAATAACCCGCAAGCCATGGCCAATGCCGTGCGCGAGCTGTTCAGTCGCGGCTGCGTCCGCCTCGGTCAACAGGCGCGCCAGCACGTCGAACGGCATTATGCCTGGGACACCGTGGTCGACAGCCTGCTCAGCCACTATCACGCCGTGCTCGGCCATACGCTGCCACGGGTGGCCAATGGTTGAACACATGAAAGCCGTATGTCTGGTGTTGCATGATGTGGCGCCCTCGACGTGGGCGGATTACCAGCCCTTCGTCGAGGCTGTCGATGCCTTGGGTGATGTGCCGATGACGTGGCTGGTGGTGCCGGACTTCCACCGCCACGATGCGCTCGACGCCAACCCTGCGTTTCGCCGAGTGCTCGATGCCCGGGTCGCTCGTGGCGATGAACTGGCACTGCACGGTTATTACCACGACGATCAGGAACCCATGTCGCACAACCCGCGCGACTGGTTCATGCGCCGGGTCTACACCCATGAAGGCGAGTTCTACCGTCTGTCCCGCGAAGCAGCCCTGGCCCGCCTGCACGCGGGTCTGGACATGTTTCAGCGCTACGACTGGCCGGTGCAGGGTTTCGTCGCCCCGGCCTGGCTGATGAGCGACGGCACCCGCCACGCCTTGCGCGAATTACCGCTCAGCTACACCAGCGATCCGCAGCATCTTTATCGCTTGCCCGACTTCAGCGCCATAGATGCACCGGGGCTGGTGTGGAGTGCGCGCAGTGCCTGGCGTCGCGGCTTGTCGAAAATCCTCAGCGACCAGCGTGAACAGCGCTGGCGCGAGGCACCGGTGATTCGCCTGGGACTGCATCCGGTGGACATGCGCCACCGCTTTTCTCGTGATTACTGGCTACACACCTTACAACGCCTGCTGGCAGACGGACGCGTGCCGCTGACCAAGATCGACTGGCTTGCCCGCCAACACGGTCAGCTGGAACGCGCAGCATGAAGCGCAGCCTGTTGTTGCTGATCGGCCTGCTCGCGGCGGTGATGATTCCGGTGCTGCTCGGCGGCGGCGAAACCTGGTCGCGCCTGCGCAGTTTTCCGCTGAACTGGCTGTTGATCATGTTCGGCATGATTCTGCTGTGCTGGGGGATCAATACCCTGCGCCTGCGTTTGTTGCTCGGCGACCAGCGTGACAAGGTCGCCCCCTTGAAGAGCCTCGGTGTGGTGATGGCGGCAGAGTTCGCTTATTGCGCCACGCCCGGCGGCAGTGGCGGGCCGCTGACGATCATGGCGTTGCTGGCGCGCTGCGGAGTACGTCCGGCGCGAGGCAGTGCGGTGTTTGCCATGGATCAGCTCAGTGATCTGCTGTTCTTTCTCTGTGCGCTGAGCGCAATTCTGATTTACGCGCTGTTCCAGCACCTGAGCGATCGGCTCGAATGGCTGCTGACAGTCAGCGCGGTGTCGCTGTTCGGCGGCTTGTGCAGTTGCGTGTTGATTGCGCGCTATCACCGTGCCCTGATCCGTTTGAGCGGGCGGCTGTTGGCGGGGATGAACGTCACAGCGCGTACGCGTCGACGCTGGGCGCGCAAGTTGCTGCATTTTCTCGCGGCGTTTACCGATACCTTGAAGCTGCCTTGGCAGACGCTTGTCCAGGTGTTCGCCCTGACCTGCGTGCACTGGTTGTTGCGCTATAGCGTGCTGTATCTGGCGCTACGCGGGCTCGGCGCCGACTTGCAGTGGGCGTGGAGTTTTCTGGTGCAAATGCTATCGCTGGGCGCCGGTCAATTCAGCCTGTTGCCCGGCGGTGCGGGGGCAGCAGAATTGACTTCTGCAGCGCTGCTGGCGCCAATGGTGGGCAAATCCACCGCAGCGGCGGCGATCCTGATCTGGCGTGTGGTGACGTATTACTTCTATCTGCTGGTTGGCGGCCCGGTGTTCGTGTTGATGCTGGGCAAGCCGTTGCTGAAGAAGTTGATGAACGTCAGGCAGGCTTCTTAGGTTCGTCCTGCTCTTGCTGCAGCTGCTCCCACAACTCGGCGGCGCCGGGGAATTCGGTGCCGTCCTCGGGGCTCATGTCATCCGGGTCGTAACGACTCAGGCAACCCTCGCCGAGGGTGGCGGGCGCTTTTGAAGTGGCTTTGTCCAGTAGATCGTTCATGGCTTTTCCTCGGGCTCAAATGACAAGGGCCTGAGCGATTCAACGCCCAGGCCCCTGGATTTTCAAGCATGCAGTGCTCGATCAGAACACAACCGTCTTGTTGCCGTGCACGAGCACGCGGTCTTCCAGGTGATAACGAAGGCCACGGGCCAGCACCATCTTCTCGACGTCACGGCCGAAACGCACCATGTCTTCGATGCTGTCGCTGTGGCTGACTCGTACCACGTCCTGCTCGATGATCGGACCGGCGTCCAGCTCTTCGGTCACGTAGTGGCAGGTCGCGCCGATCAGCTTGACGCCACGCAGGGACGCCTGGTGATACGGCTTGGCGCCGACGAACGAAGGCAGGAAGCTGTGGTGAATGTTGATGACCTTGTGTGCGTATTCGCGGCACATGTCCGGCGGCAGGATCTGCATGTAGCGCGCCAGCACCACCACTTCGGCATCGTGTTGCTTGACCAGGCGCGACACTTCGTCGAACGCTGGCTGCTTGTCCTGTGGATTGACCGGCACATGGTAGTACGGGATGCCGTGCCATTCGACCATGCTGCGCAGGTCGTCGTGGTTGGAAATCACACAGGAGATTTCGCAGTCCAGTTCGTCGCTGTGCCAGCGGTGCAGCAGGTCGGCCAGGCAGTGGGATTCGCGGCTGGCCATTAGCACCACGCGTTTTTTCTGCTCGGTATCAGTGATGCGCCAGTCCATCGAGAACTCTTCGGCGATCGGTGCGAACTTCTCGCGCAACTCTTCAATACCGAACGGCAGCGAATCGGCACGGATTTCGTGACGCATGAAGAACCAGCCCACTTGATTGTCAGAGTGGTGGCTCGCTTCGGTGATCCAGCCGTTATGAGAGGCCAGAAAATTACTGACTTTGGCAACGATGCCAACGCGGTCCGGGCAAGATATCACCAGCCGAAAAGTGCGCATGAGGGGGAAACTCCAGAACTTCACAAAGGCCGCCATTCTAGCGACTGTGCAGAAAAACTGCAGTACGCATGCGCGCCGGGCGCAACGAAGCTAGGCGAAACGACTTCCTGACGCAGGTATTCGTCAAGACCGTGACGCTTTCGCGAGACTTTTGTCAGACAACTGTAAATATCTGTGCTGACTGCATCACATTATTTAACTGAACATTCAATTCACGGCTAATTCCTGTAACTCATTTAAATAAAAAGCCGATCTAAATGTTTACTTGATGAAACAGCCTGACTATTATTGCGGCACTGTCCCCTGTCATTCAGCATTCTACAAAAGGTAGTACTCATGTCCTTGATCAACGAATATCGCGCCACCGAAGAAGCCATCAAAGAGCTGCAAGCCCGTCTGAAGAACCTGTCCGAAGACGACAAACTGCAAGCTGAACTGGAATTCGAAGGCAAACTGCGCACGCTGATGGGCGAATACTCCAAGTCGCTGCGTGACATCATCGCGCTGCTGGATCCGGAAGCCAAATCCAAGGCTCCACGTGGCGGCGCAGTAAAAACTACCGGCACCAAGCGTGCACGCAAAGTTAAGCAATACAAAAACCCGCACAACGGTGAAGTCATCGAAACCAAAGGTGGCAACCACAAGACTCTGAAAGAGTGGAAAGCCAAGTGGGGCGGTGACGTGGTTGAAGGCTGGGCGACCCTGCTGGGCTAAGCCGCGACGCCTTCGCAGAGCGATCCGCGAACAAAAGAACGCCAGCTTGCGCTGGCGTTTTTTTATGCCCGCAAATTAATTCCGGGTATGTTCGATTTCAAAGATTCAAACGTTTGCGTAATGCCTGGACATAGTTCTGCCAGTCATTGAGTACCTCGCGCTGGATTGGCGTCGCACTAAGCGACCATTGCTCGGCAGCTTCTATAAATGACTGCACGGTATTCGGCGCGCCTGCCTCGGGTTGCGTCAGACGCTGCTGACAAAACAATCTCCAGCGTTCCTGCTCGGCAACATCCAGGGTGTCGGGAAAGTTGCGTGCTCGATATCGAAAAAGTAATTCAGGCAAACGTTCATCATCGAAAGGCCACTGCTCTTGCGCCAATTGCAGAGGATCAGCCGTTCGAACTTGTTCGCATAGACGCCGATCACGATCACCGATAAATCCGTCGTACAACTGCTGCTCGGGATCTTCGCTGGGAGTGAAATCTTCGCTGGCATAAATCGCCGCGACTTTATCTTTCCAGACTTGTTGTGCGTCAGTTAGTCGCACTGCCCGTTGCTGATAAAGCGCCATGTCCAGCCCAAGGCGCTGCTGATCTTGTGCGCGCAGTACCGCCAACGGCGCCACTACCGGGCAACGATTGATATGAATCAGCTTGAGCGGTACCGGTAACTCACCTTCGGCCAGCTCATCGCGGCGGGTATAAAGACGCTGACGCAGGGCTTGCGCATCCAGGTCGAGCAACCCCTGCGGGTCCAGATGCAGATCACAGACGATCAAGGCGTTGCGATTCTTCGGGTGCCAGGCCAGCGGCAACACCACGCCGACATAACTGCGTGCCGCCGAGAACCGCCCGGACACATGTACCAGTGGCTGCAACAGGCGGATCTGATCCATCACTTTCTGTTTACTGCGCAACTGGAACAGCCACTCGTAGAGCTTGGGTTGTTTCTCGCGAATCAGCCGCGCCAACGCAATGGTGGCGCGCACATCCGATAGCGCCTCGTGGGCATGGCCGTGATCGATATGGTTGGCGGCAGTGAGGCGTTCAAGCTTTAAAGTCACGCGGCCTTCATCATCGGTCGGCCAGACCAGCCCATCAGGACGCAGTGCATAGGCGGCGCGCACCACATCAATCAGATCCCAGCGACTGTTGCCACCCTGCCATTCCCGCGCATAGGGGTCGAAGAAGTTGCGATACAGGCTGTAGCGGGTCATCTCATCGTCGAAACGCAAGGTGTTGTAACCGGCGCCACAGGTGCCCGGCGCGGCCAATTGCGCATGTACGCGAGTCATGAAATCGGCTTCGCTCAGGCCTTTTTCAGCGAGCTGACCGGGAGTGATGCCAGTGATAGCACACGCCGCCGGGTGCGGCAGGATGTCTTCGCTGGGCTGGCAGTAGAGATTGACCGGCTCGTCGATTTCGTTGAGCGCATGGTCGGTGCGGATCCCGGCCACTTGCAGCGGACGGTCGTTGCGCGGATTGATGCCAGTGGTTTCGTAGTCGTACCAGAAGATTGAAGTCACGGGCGAATCCTGAACAGTAGATCGGCGAAGTCTAGGCGTTTCAGGGTTAACACGGCCAGCCTCGTAGCCCTGGAACGGCAATTTCTCCAGATTCCTACAACTGGAATGCATCGATATTGTGGGAGCGAGCCTGCTGGCGAAGGCTTTCCGTCAGTTGCACATAGGCTGACTGATCCTGCGCATTCGCGAGCAGGCTCGCTCCCACACCCGAGAGGCTGCTAGCATCAGGCGCACTTGCATCCCGAACAGGCGAACATCAGGTAGCCCATGCTCGAGCCCACAGCACCGCCAAGGAAAGCACCGCTGGATACGCGGCATCAGGTCGAAACGCCGGAAGGCATCGACCTGCCATTGCGCCCTGCCGGGTTGATGGTGCGCGCCGTGGCATTCGCCATCGATCTGGGCATTCGCGGCCTGATTCTGGGCGTGCTGTTTATCGCACTGGCATTTCTCGGCAAGCTTGGCATGGGCCTCGGCTCTTTACTGCTGTTTGCCATCAGTTGGTGGTACATGGTGTTGTTCGAGGTGCTGCGTCAGGGCCGCTCGCCGGGTAAACAGTGCATGGGCTTGCGCGTTGTGCACGACGACGGCACGCCGATCGGCTGGTCGGCCTCACTGCTGCGCAACCTGCTGCGCTTTGTCGATCTGCTGCCCTTCGGCTATTTCCTCGGTGCGCTCAGTTGCCTGCAACACCCGACCTTCAAGCGCCTCGGCGATCTTGCCGCCGGCACGCTGGTGGTTTACAGCGAGAGGCCGCTGAGCCGCCCGCAACTGCCTGACGCCGAACCTCGCCCCTGCCCCTTTGCACTCACGCTACGCGAACAACGCGCGGTGCTCGGTTTCGCCGAACGTCAGGCGCAGCTATCGCCGGCCCGGGTCAATGAGCTGGCGGCATTGCTGGCTCAGCCGCTGCATATCTCTGCGCCCAAAGCGGTGTCCGAACTCAATGGCATTGCGCGCAGTCTGTTGGGGCCGACCCCATGAAGCAGAGCCTGTTCGAAAGTCGCCACAAGGTCGAATGGGAGCGCTTCGCCGTGGCGCTCGAACGCCTCGAACAAGGCAAAGACACAGCGCAAGTCAACGATTTCCCCAAGGCCTATCGGCGTCTCTGCCACCATCTGGCCCTGGCCCAGGCGCGCGGCTACAGCAGTTTTCTGATCGATTCGTTGCAACAGCAAGTGCTGCGCGGCCATCAACAGCTGTATCGGCATCGCAGTCGCCTGGGTGCGCAAATCATCAGTTTTATTCTCGCCGACTTCCCGCGACTGGTGCGCGAAGAGTGGCGCTTCGTCGCGGTCGCCAGCCTGCTGTTCTTCGGCAGCCTGATCGGTTTCGCGGTGCTGGTTTACCTGTTCCCGGAACTGATCTACAACCTTATTCCGGCCGAACAGGTGCGCGAGATGCAAGGCATGTACGACCCCGTTGCCGGCCACCTCGGACGCTCGGCCGAGCGAGCGGCGAGTGAAGACTGGGTGATGTTCGGCTATTACGTGATGCACAACATCGGCATTGCCTTTCAGACCTTCGCCAGCGGTTTGCTGATGGGCGTTGGCAGTGGTTTCTTCCTGCTTTACAACGGCATGATCATCGGCGCGGTGGCCGGACACCTCAGCGAAATCGGTTTTGGCCAGACCTTCTGGTCGTTCGTGATCGCTCACGGTGCATTCGAACTGACCGCCATCGCTCTCGCCGGAGCAGCGGGCCTGAAGCTGGGATGGGCGCTGATTGCACCGGGACGCCTGACGCGCGATGAGGCACTGCGCCTGGCTGCGCGCAAAAGCGTAAGGCTGGTGTGCGGGGTCATGCTGTTCTTGTTGACCGCTGCATTTATCGAGGCTTATTGGTCGTCGAAAACCAGTGTCACGCCGCTGACCAAATACGCCGTCGGCGCTGCTCTGTGGCTGGCCGTCGCGGTATATCTGCTGTTTGCCGGAAGGACCCGCCATGCGCCTGAGTGACGCCAGCGTGGTGATCCGCCCGCGCACGACCTGGGAAGCCATGGACCTGGGCGTATTGATGAGCCAGCAGCATCGCCGGTTGTTGATGACCAGTTGGGCGATCGTCACCCTGCCGCTGTTCGCTCTGCTCAGCCTGCTGCTGTGGGAGTCGCCATCGCTGGCGGTGTTCATTTTCTGGTGGCTGAAACCGGCCTACGAACGCCTGCCGCTGTACATCCTCTCCAAAGCGCTGTTCGGTGAAACGCCAACCCTCAAACAAGCCTTGCGTGAATGGCCGCGCCTGCTCAAGCCGCAACTGCTGGCCAGTCTGACCTGGCGCCGGCTGAGTCTGAGCCGCAGCTTTGTACTGCCGGTGATGCAACTCGAAGGTCTCGACGGCGAGGCCAGGCAACAACGGCTGCAGGTGCTGCTGCAACGCAACGGCGGCGCTGCGCAATGGTTGACGATTATTGGCGTGCATCTGGAAACCGCACTGTGGATCGGCCTGATGCTGCTGTTCTATATGTTGCTGCCGCAGCAGATCGAAACCGACTGGGACTGGCAGTCGCTGCTGCTCGCCGCCGATCAGGACTGGCGCTGGCTGGAACACCTGACCAACGCGTTTTACGCGCTGATTCTGGTCGTCTGGGAGCCGATCTATGTCGCCTGCGGCTTCAGCCTCTACCTGAACCGGCGCACGCAACTGGAAGCCTGGGACATAGAGCTGGTCTTCCGCCGTTTGCGCCAGCGCTTGAACAACGGCGTGCTCGGTGTGTTGTTGGCGGCGTGTCTGCTGCTGCCGAACCTGCAACCGGTATGGGCCAGCGATGCGCCGGATGCTCCACGGTTGCTCAATCAGCCGCTGACCAGTCAGGCATCGCGCGACAGCATCCAGTCGCTGCTCGAACAACCGCCGTTCAAGAACAAGGAAAGCGTCACCCGCTATCGCTTCGGAGACGACCCGGCAAGCCCGGCCAAGGACGCGCAACCGGGTGAGGCTCCGCAGTGGCTGAAAACCCTTCTCGGTTGGCTCGACGGTCGACACCTTGATGCCTTGGCGAACGTGATTGAAGTGCTGTTGTGGGGCGCGCTGATTGCCGCGCTGGGCTGGCTGGTCTGGCGTTATCGCGAATTTCTCCGGGCCTTCGTCAGTCGTCGCCCGAACCTGCCCTCGCGCAGCAAACCACCGGCGCCGCCACACGTCTTCGGGCTGGATCTGAACCGTGAAACCCTTCCCGATGACATCGCCGCCAGTGCTGAACAATTGTGGCTGAGCGAACCTCGCGCCGCGCTGGGCCTGCTCTATCGCGGCCTGCTCAGCCATCTGCTGCATGATTTCGACCTGACGCTCAAAGCCGCCGACACCGAGAGCCAGATCCTCAACCGCATCGAGCAATTGCAACGCCCGGACCTGCTCGCCTATAGCCGCAACCTCACTGTTCACTGGCAGAACATGGCCTACGGGCACCGGGTTCCGGCCGCGCACCTGCGAGCCGAACTGTGCAACGGCTGGCGTGAATTGTTCAGTGAAGGGGCTCGGCATTGAACCGGCGCATCGGCTGGTCGCTGGGTGCATTGGCGCTGTTGCTGCTCGGCGGTCTGAGTCTTTTTCTGTTTCTCAAAGCACGCCCGTATCAGGAAGTCGTCGATCACGGCCCCTCCCCCACGGCGCAAGCCAACCCGTATCTGGCGGCAGAAATTTTCCTGCGCGAGCGCGGCCTCGCGGTCAGCCACGCCGAGACCTTGACGGTGCTGCCGCAGATTGATCCGCACAGCCACACCTTGTTGCTGTTCGGCGAGCGCGCACGGATGACGCCGCGTGAAGTCGATCAGGTGCTGAACTGGACTCGCGCCGGAGGACGTCTGGTGTTCGTCGCCGAATCGTTGTGGGATGCGCAAACCGGGCAAAGTAATGATCTGCTGCTCGATAAGGTGCAACTGCACCAATCGCTGAGCAAGGACTTGAAAGATCCTCCCGAGGACGGGGAAAAGGACCGCTTCCCGAAACTGACCAAACTGTATCTGGAAGATGAAGACGCGCCGGCCTACGCCGGTTTCGACACCGACTTCCACCTCGACGACCCGAACAATGTCGCGCAAGCCTGGGCCAACAGCGCCAAAGCCACGCACATGATGCAACGGGTGTACGGCCTCGGCACGATCACGGTGGTCACCGATGCCGAGCTGTGGAAAACCCCGGCTATCGGCAAATACGACAACGCCTGGCTGCTCTGGTACCTGAGCGCCGACACCGACGTCACGCTGATTTACAACACGGTGCACGACGGTTTGTGGACGCTGCTCTGGCGCTACTTCCCGCAGGCTATCGTCGCCCTGTTCGCCTTGATCGGCCTGTGTTTGTGGCAGGCCGGCGTGCGTCACGGCCCCGTGCAAATGCCGGCGCCAGCGGGTCGCCGACAATTGCTCGAACATTTGCGCGCCAGCGCCGATTTCCTCCTGCGCCACAACGACCAGCAGGCGCTGCTGCAAGCCTTGCAACAAGACATCCTGCGCCGTGCCCGCCGCCGCCATCCCGGTTTTGATCAATTGAATGTGGCCGAACAATGGCTGGCGCTATCGCGCCTGACCCGGCAACCCACCCGCGCCATCAGCCAGGCCCTGAGCCCACGACCGAAGCAGCGATTGTCCAGCGCCGAATTCAGCCGTCAGGTCGCTCATCTGCAAACTTTGAGGAACGCGTTATGACTGAACAGATCGAGCCCGGCAGCGCGACGCATGCCGCCCAGCAACGCCAGCGTGCCAGCCAGTTGGCGCAGGCGGTGCGCAACGAATTGAACAAGGCACTGATCGGCCAGGAAGCGGTGGTCGACGACGTCCTGACCGCGCTGATTGCCGGCGGCCATGTGCTGCTCGAAGGCGTGCCCGGTCTGGGCAAGACCTTGCTGGTGCGGGCCTTGGCACGCTGTTTCGGCGGCGAGTTTGCGCGCATCCAGTTCACCCCCGATCTGATGCCCAGCGACGTCACCGGTCACGCCGTGTACGACCTGCAGACCGAACAGTTCAAGCTGCGCAAAGGCCCGTTATTCACCAATCTGCTGCTGGCCGATGAGATCAACCGCGCCCCGGCGAAAACCCAGGCGGCACTGCTCGAAGCCATGCAGGAACGTCAGGTGACACTCGAAGGTCGCGCGCTGCCCATCGCGCAACCGTTCATGGTATTGGCGACGCAGAACCCGATCGAACAGGAAGGCACCTATCCACTGCCGGAAGCCGAACTCGACCGCTTCATGCTCAAGGTGCGCATGGATTATCCCGACGCCGATCAGGAGTTGAACATGGTCCGTCAGGTCTGTCGTTCGACCCGCGCCGACATGCTCGATGTGCAACCGCTGCGCACGGTGTTGCAGGCCAAGGACGTGCAAGCCCTGCAACGCATCGCCAGTGATTTGCCGCTGGACGATCAGGTCCTCGACTATGCCGTGCGTGTGGCGCGCAGCACCCGCACCTGGCCGGGGCTGACCCTCGGCGCCGGACCGCGCGCCTCGATTGCATTGGTTCGGTGTGCTCGTGCCCGGGCGTTGTTGCGCGGCGGCGAATTTGTCATTCCGGATGACATCAAAGGCTGCGCGCTGGCGGTGCTGCGCCACCGCGTGCGTGTTGCACCAGAGCTGGACATCGAAGGTCTGCAGGTCGATCAGGTGCTTGCGCAATTGCTCGACCAAGTGCCGGCGCCGCGCCTGTGAAACCCTCGCGACTGCTGCTGATCTGGCTGGCGCTGCTGCTGGTGTTCAGCATTGTGCTCGGCGCACTTCAGGCACTCGACACAGAGCTCCCCTCGAGCCTGATTTCGATCAACTGGGGGTTACTGCTCGCACTTCTGGCGTTGGCCGTTATTGACGCGGTGCGCCTCAGACGTCTGCCCTCGCCGCGCATCAGACGGCAAATACCCGGCAGCCTGGCACTGGGGCGCTGGGCAGAGGTGCAACTGGAAGTTGCCCATGAGTTTGCCGAGCCACTGAACATCGATCTTTTCGACCACGTCCCCGAGGGCCTCGCGTTCGAACATCTGCCATTGGTCGTCGAGCTCCAACCCGGTCATTCGAGCCAGATCCGATACCGTCTGCGCCCGACCAGACGCGGGCATCTGCGCTTCGAGCAGTGCGAAGTCAATCTGCCGAGTCCCTTGGGCTTATGGTCAGGCAAACGCCTGATCGAGGTCGCCGATCAGACCCGTGTGTATCCCGACTTCACCCGGCTCTACGGGGGTGAATTACGCGCCGTCGACAACTGGCTGAGCCAGCTCGGCATACGCCAGCGGCAACGTCGCGGGCAGGGTCAGGAATTTCATCAACTGCGCGAATTCCGCGAAGGCGACAGCCTGCGCCAGATCGATTGGAAAGCCACCGCGCGCCAACGCACGCCGATTGCCCGGGAGTACGAAGATGAACGCGATCAACAGATCATCTTTCTGCTCGATTGCGGCCGGCAGATGCGCAGCCAGGACGGTGAGCTGTCGCACTTCGATCACGCGCTCAATGCCTGTCTGTTGCTCGCTTATGTTGCGCTGCGACAGGGGGATGCGGTGGGGCTGAGTACCTTTGCCGGTGATGCGCCGCGCCATGTGACACCAGTCAAAGGCAGCGGCCAGCTGAACGTCTTGATCAACGCCGTGTATGACCTCGAACCTACGCGACGCCCTGCCGATTATCAGGCCGCCGCCAGCCAGTTACTGGCCCGACAAAAACGCCGGGCATTGGTGGTGCTGGTGACCAATGTGCGCGATGACGATGATCAACTGCTGGGCGCGGTCAGACGGTTGAGCGCAACACACCGGGTGCTGGTGGCCAGTCTGCGCGAAGAAGCGCTGGACACGTTACGTCAGGCACCGGTGCAAACGCTGCCCGAGGCGCTCGCCTACTGCGGCACCATCGACTTCCTGAATGACCGCTCGCAACAGCATGAGCGGCTCACGGCTCATGGAATCACGGTGATGGATGTCCGGCCCGCCGAGCTGGGGGCCGAGCTGGTGACGCGTTACATGCAATGGAAAAAAACCGCTGCGATTTGACAGTTTCAGTTCAACTGGTGACCGAAACATACACAGCGCCGCTGTGCGAAGTACCGTCGCTGTTTTCTACTTTGACGACCAGGGAAATCTTCTCGTCAATGCTCATCGGGCGCCAATGGGAGGTGTATCGCCCTTGATGATCGGTAAGAGCTTGAACGAACGTTGCTCCATTAGTGGAGGCCAGGATTCTTCGTCCGGGCATGGGTTCCTGGCTTCCCTTGGCCACAATCAATGCAGTCATGCTGACGTATGTCTGCAAGGGAACCGGATTTCGCGACGCAACAACAGACGCTACGGCCGCTGCACGCTCAACGATATTTAGTGCCAGCCAACTCACATCCCAGCCCGCAACCCCTCCCGTTACCGTCGCCCATAGGGCCGCCTCCCCCGGCGCCTCCAGGATGAAGCCAAGCGTGGCCCAGCCGTCGGCTCCCGTCTTGGTCGCCGGCAAGGCTTTGTTGTCGTAATCCCACATCACTTCGACATTGCTCAAAGGTTCGCCGGTGATAGCCGAAACCACCAACGCCTGAACGATGATCTTTTGCCCGGGATAACCGGAAGGTTCATCACAGACCAGCTCTTTGATCTCTCGAGGCTCCTGGAGAAAAAACGGCAACGAAAGCGACTCCGAATATAGCCCATCCCCCGCCCTCGCCGTCAGCGACCAAGCGCCTGGAGAAGTAGGCACAAAAGCAATGCGCGCCACGCCGTAATAGTCGGTCGTGGTGACCCGCTCACCGAAATCCGGATGGCTCCAGACCACCGTTGTGCCGCGCATCGGCTTGTTCCCGTCAATCGAGACCAGCGTAATCTGCTCGGATACGGTGTCACCCCAGAACAGTGTCCGAAGAACTCGCGAGCGCTCGGCGATGGTCATCATTTGCGAGCCTTCGCCCACCGAGACGGCATGAATCGGCGACAGACTTGCCAGATCTTCGGCAGCACAATAAAAACCGAAGCTACCGTTGTTCTCGTCGCCAACGCTGAACTCGTACACGAGGCCGGAATCGCTGAAGGGTTTCGGGACACCCAATACGGAGTCAAGACCGCGGATGCCAAATGCAGATGGCCCTCTGTCGGCAATACCCAGGCTCAGATTGCGTTCGAATAACTGACTTCCCTCGTCGGCATTCACTTCGATCCGGTAATCAAGCGAGCGGCGTGCGAACAGGACTTTTTCACCAAAGGCTTGCGGCTCTCCCCTGTCAACGCTGATCGTGAGGCCCTTCCAGGGATCGCTGGCCAATGCCCTGACCTTCATCGAGCGCTGTTCGCTGGACGCGTTATAAGGGCTGTATATCGCTGCGGTGATTGCCTGTTCTCCGGCGGCTGCAGGCGCGTGGGCATAAGCACTCCACCCCTCCTCATCGGTGGGCTCGACCTGTTCGGCGCTGCCCTTCCATTGCACCGGAATCTGGCCGACACCAAGGCCTGAGAATGCCGAGATCACACGAGCCCACAGACATAACGATTCTCCACCCACCACCGGAGTCACCGTGGTCTCGTGCCATTGCGCGATTCGCAGCTTGTTGTGCGCCAGGTCCATGGGTTTGCCCTCTGATGACAGGGCCAGCTGGGGCAGCGACACGGTTAACTGAAACTTCCCGGGCCGGGCGCTACGGGAGAAATCCAGCGACCAGACGAAACCACCGTCAGTCAATTTCTGCGTCGAGTCCAATGCTGGAAATACTTGCGCGTCCAGTTCCTCTGCCGCAGTTCCCGACCATACCAACGCGATATCCAGCCCGGTGAGTGGACTCAAAGCCTGGGGCAGGACCTTGAAGTCGTGCGCCGCTGCGAGACACGGATAAAAAGCCTGTGTATCCAGCGCGGCGTGGATCTGGTCGAGCATCAGGCTCATTTCCCGGCTCGGTTCCTGCCAGAACAGCCGCCCGGTCAACTCTCGATCCGCCTCGTTGCCGTCAATGTGCAGCCTCAATTGAAAGAGGCTGCTCACGTCACTTTCAGTAGCATCGAGCGTCCACCTCAGGCCTTGACCGGTGAGAGGTCTGGCCACATCCAATTCAGGAATGTGCAGACCGATCCGAGGATCGTCGCCGCGCCAGTGCAGGCTGACGTTGCGGTCACGCCAATCTTCCGTAAGCGGCAAGATCTCCAGCTCATGTTTCTGCCCGCGATGGCAGAGCAGGCCAAGGGTGTTGCGCTCGACCTCGGCACCATCAAGCAAAATCCGCACCCTGCTGTTCCAGGGGCTGGTCGCGATCGCATTGACCTTGAATGACCAGGGAACGGATGGCGCCTGGGAATGCGCCCTGACGCTGACATCGACGGTGGTTTCCCCCACCTCCAGGGGCTTGCACCACGCCCCCGCCCAGCCGTCGCAGCCTGAGGTCGTATGGACGGTTTGGCCCCCCGGCATGCTCCATTCGACCTGCGCGCCGATGACGCCGTTTTTCTCGCCGCTGTCGGTGTGATGAATGACCTGCAGCCGCAGCAGCGCGCTTTCGTTTTCATCCAGTACGGGCGATCTGTCCGCGTCGCGGACCTCGCCGATTTCGACTTTGTTGCGTGCCAGGAACATGCGTTTTATCGGTGACGGTTTCAGTAATCTGGAGCACACCAGAAACAGACCGAACTGGCCATCGACCTTGTCCTGCGCAGCAAGCGACCAACGCAGGCCGGCCGCTGGTTCTTGCCATTCACCCAGTGCCGGCTCGACGGCTATTCCCAAATCGTCGGCGGGGTCGCCGGACCAATGCAGCGAAATCGGCAGGTCTCGCAACGGGTTGTCCCTGGGTATGGATACATCAATGATGTGCGCCGAACCACGATTTGGGTAGCCGTCCTCCGGCCATTCGGTAATGACCCCGTTTTCAAAAATCACAAGATGCAGCCATGGGCTTTCAGCCAGAACCTTGACCGCGAAATCTTCCCTCGCCACCCCGTCAACGTCATAAGGACTTGCAACCGAAGCCTGTATCACCACATCGCCCACATGCTCGCTGGTGGGCGAATAATCGATATACGCCCAACCCTGCTGATCGGTAATGCAGGCGCCAATGACGTCACCCGCGATCGACCAGTTTACAGTCCGCCCGCCAACGCCCTGACCGGTGTAAGGCGACACCACTTTCACGCCCAGGGAAACACTTTCGCCGAGCAACGGGTAATAAGCCGCCTCTCGCGTTTCCTGAAACACCAGACGGTGATGCCCCAAAGACACCTGCATCGCATAGGGCTCGGCGGTGTACTGATTGATCAGGTTCAATGTGAATGCATAGTCTTGCGCATCGTCCAGCAGCGGGCAGTTGATGACCCATTCGTCGGTCAGTGGCTGGTTGGTTTCCCAGCGGGGCTCAGCAGTGACTGCTCCCATGGGATTGTTCGCAATGGCCAGTGCTGCCTGAGTGCCGAGCCACGGACTATCATCCGCCAGGCAGAACCGCACCCGGTGCCCGCCGAGGATCTCGGAGCCCAGGCACAGATAAAGCGGAGCGCCGGCCGTGCGGGCATGTCCATCCAGGATGATGCTCTGCACTTTCGGTTCATCAAGTTCCAATTGCAGATCAATGCAGGTGATGCAGACTTTTTCCCGTGAGGAAGGGGCGTTTTTCGGACTGCTTATCTCGATTCGCAAAACATCGCCCGCAACAAACGATGACATCAACGGTTCACGGAAAAGGTTCGGTTTCAAATCCAGCGGGAGCCCGGCGTTGAGACGGATCTGGTCCTGCTCGCGGTCGCGGGCGTTGCCGGGCGGCAGCTCGAAGTGTTCGACCCGGACGCCATTTTTGTGCACCGACAGCAAGCCCGGCTGAGTGTGGCGGGTTTCCCAGAGGAAGCTCAGGACATAACGCGTATCGTCAGCCGATGACTTGGGCAAGGTGATGTCTTGCCACGCTTTGCCTTCGTTACGCGCAGCCAGAAAGGATTGATCCTTACCCTGATAAGGCTCGGATTCCTTATCGACGCGCCCCTGCTTCTGCCACAGCCTCAAACCCTGGAGAAACTCGCCATCGTTCACCAGGTTCTCGCGTGCATGGATGATCGCTTCAGGCATGACCGCGCCCTCCCTTGCCCGCAGCTTCTGCGTTTTCTTCCGCTTCAATCACCAGATCCATGACTTTTTGGGTAAACGTCGGGTCGCCGGCTCTGGCTGTGTAGTGAATCTCGAAAATGATGTCAGTCAGGCTGGCAAGCTGTTGCGCCTGGCGAGCCCGGTCAAACCAGGGGCAATACAACGAGAAGGTGCCGATCAGGCCGGTAAACTGGAAAGGCCGCAGCAGGCCCTCTTCCGGTTTCACCGCAGACGTGCCGTCATCACCGACGGCCAGCGAAATCGCGATTTGCTGACCGCTGCGCACGTTATGCACAACATCGACGGGCGCTACATCCCCTGTCGGGTCGAGCAAATACTGTACCGATTGCGCCGTGGCCTGAGTGGCCGTCATATTGCTCACCTGCGTCAAAATCATTCGCGTGTTCTCGAATGGCCCGGCGACGACCGGCAGCGTGACAGCCACTGAACTGATCTGACGGCAGTAGTGCCCCGGATAATCACGGTCGAAGAGCAACTGCGTGAGTCTGAATTCCAGCGCTCCGGTATCGCATAGCTGCTTCAGCGCGTGCGCCCAGTTTTCGATACCGGGTTGAGGGTCAGTAACGTCATCGCACAACGAGCGCAACGAGATGGTCCTCACAAATTGCAGCTTCAGCTCGGTGCGCTGCACATACTCACGCTCCAGCAGCAGCAGGTAATTGCGCAGATGATTGGCGGCGGTCAGTCCATGATATTGGTCATGCAACACCTGGGGCGGCGGGTTTACTGCGTAATTACCCGTTTCCGCGCTCAGTGACGCCTGTGCGCTGAGGCACAGGCTGACCACCGCATCGTAGGCCTGATAGTGCAACGCCTTGAGCTGGCCGAGCATCCAGTTGAACAGCTCGGCATTGGTCGCACGTTTTTTCAGGAAGTTGTACATCGTCACCGCCTGACCGTTCGCCCTGAGCGTCTGTGCGAGGTTGATTCGGGCGGCGGCCACAGCATGATTCTGCGCTACGATTTGCGCATCGATTGCGCGTACCTCCGCCAGTGCCTGGTCACGTTGCAGTGCCCAGTCATTGCGTCGCCGGCGATAGGTTTCGTTGGTGCCTTGTTTGTCGGCATCCGCCTGCGCGCCGATCGACAAAATATTGAACAGGTCGGCAGAGGCAAACAGTATTTGCTCAGGCAGCGCGCCGCCATTGGACATGCCGAAAATCTTCGGCAGCGCTGCGACCGCTCCGCCCGCCGTTCTGAGCGCAGAAGACTGCATCGCCAGTTCCTTGGAGCGTTGCAGGTTGGACATGACTGCATACTCGGCGTCCGATACGTTTTCTTCGTAGCGTGTCGCATACGCTTGAGCAAGCTCGACGGCTTTTTGCCGATTTTCGGTAAGCGATACGACTACCGCCTCCATCTGGGCAATGGTCTGCTCTTGCACGGTCAGCGCGTAATTGCCCAGCTCGACGAGATGGCTTTGCTGCAGTTCCTCTTGTTCAGCGCGATCACGGCGCTCCAGCACGTTGAGTATCTCTGCGGCAAACTGCTGCATGGTTTCCACCGCCCGCAAGGCGAGTTCGAAGGCTACCCGCCAATAGAAAGCGATGACCCGCGTCTGCCCCATCGAGCGCGGTCTGCCATTGCTGCCGGCTGCCCGGTCACGCAACAACTGGTTGGGATCAGCCGGCGGGCTGAACAACGGTATGTCCAGCGGACGACCGTCAATGGTCAGATTGTTGCGCAGATTGAACAGGCGCTTTTGCGGCGCCTCGATCCAGTCGACCAACACCTGATTGATCGGAATTTTGAAAGGGCCGCAGGCCAACAGGCCCAACTGTGGGGCGACATCAGAGCCTGCGGGAATGTCTGCCAGACTGAACTGAAATTCGCTTTCAAACTTTTCCAGATCCGGGCGTTTGCTGCAGTCTTCCAGCAGCGCCCCCAAAGTGACCGCCTGCCAACGGCTGACGGTACTCCCCGAGGGTGGCTTGCCCATGAAAAAACCGGCCTGTACGTAACGCAGATGGGCAGCGGCAAGACTTTCGCGAGTCAACTGGCGGTAATACCAGTCTCCCCATGCCATCAGGTTTTTCACGTATTCGACAAATACTACAAGCCTGTAATGTTTCGGCTCGGAATAGGCGATGGCATCCGGGTCCAGCGGGGCAAGGCTCTCGGCACCAGAGTTGCCTGGACCGGTCAACGGACGGCAACGCCAGTAGCTCGGACGGGCATCTGGCACCGTGTCGGGGTCGGCAGGAGCGTGGGGAGCGAACAGGTAATGCAGCCATTGCTGCGCATCGCTGAACCGATCCTCATCGCGCAGTCGTGTTGCCACCAGATGCACCGCGTGGAAAAACAGTTCCCAGAAGAACAGGCCATTGGCACCGTCAAAAGGCCCGTTGGGTTCTTCGAATGCAGGAATGCCTGTAGGACCCGGCTCTTTCAGGTGCTGCGTTTGCCAATCCAGAACCGCGTCCGGAGAAATATTGGCGCGCTGCACCAGTTCGGGGCCGAACAGGGAATTGAGCCGCACATACTTGAGGGCGTAGTCCGCGCCCAGGTTGAGGTCGAGAAACTGCGCCGCATCGATGGTGTTTTTCAACAGGGTTGGCGGGATGAAGTCCATCAGGTCGACGATGCTCAGATCGAATTTTTTCCTGCCGTATCCCGCTGCATCAGTGCCCAGCGAGAAACTCGTGGGATTTGGCCATGTGCCTTTTGTCCGCGTGAATTTGCCCAGTGGCATTGTCCAGTTGCCTGCGGGTTTCTGCATGGTTTCAACAGGCGGCGGATCACCAGCCGGCGGATCCCCGAGGATTGTCAGCTTCATCATCACGTCGTTGCCATCCAGTGGGGTCGGGCGGCATAGACCATCGACGGTCAGCACATCGTTTTCACCCACTCGCAACGCGAAGACATTCAGATCCAGATACGGCGTCATGCTGCCGGCCGGGGCATCTTCGCTGACGATGGTGACCTGGCTGCCCAGTGGGTGCTGAACTGTCTCGGCAGTGAGAAAGCGGTCGTCCCGGGCAGACGTCAGCCATGCGCCTGAATCCGTGACAGGGCGCATCAGCACATCGAACACAGCGAACTGGTTGAATGGGCTGGGCTCTGCCCTGCCCTCTTCCCGGTCGCCATTTTCATCAACTGCTGCTCCCATCACCGTCCCCGTCAGCAACACCCCCAGCTTGCCTTTGGGGTGTTGATGGTCGGTCCAGATCGTGGCGATCAGCCGGACCGGATCGGGGCGCGTCACTGGGTCGGCATGTTCTGAACTGTGCAGACTCAGCGGTGCCGACCACTGGCCGTTCTCGGTCATGAACGCCAGGTTGATGTCCAGCTTGTGGGGGATGAAGTCTTCCGCGGTTTTGCCGGTGACTTTGTCACGCCACTGAGCCCAGACCACGCAAAGCCGGCCGTTCCAGATCAGCGGGCGCATGTCCAGGACACCGTTCACCGCTGGAATATCGACAGCTTGCCATTCATCCCAAGCCGCCGGATTGACCGCGCGACTGCTTTTGAGCAGTTCGACGCGAACTTTGCGTACGTAGTACTGGTACGGAGGAACGCGTTCTCTGCCGATGAAGCAATAAACAGAGTCGGCAGGCCCGAGGCCGTCCATGTAGCCACTGATCACATCAAGATTGCAGATCCGCTCGAAGGCTTGCAGATAGTTGCGCAGCGCGATCAGAACCGAATCGGCACTGAGGCGGGTCTGGTTGAGATCGTTTTCGAGAATCCTGAACAGGCTGGTTTTGCGTTGACGCACATAGGCGTTGATATAGCTGGAAGGATGAGTCTGGATCAATTGCGCTGCGGCCCATTCGGAATAGGTTCTTTCCAGCTTCCAACGCTCAAGCAGTTCGGGGTTGAAGGTGTGACTTTGGTAACCCGGCTCAAGTTTGTGCAATACCGCATCGATGAACTGCTGAGCGCAACTCGTCGCCTCTGCCACGTAGGAGGTTTCTACGGCCAGGGTGTTTTGCACGTCGGTGCGAAACAACTCCGACAGATCCGCCTCTGTTTTGAGGAAATCATGCCCGGATTTGCGCGCGAGTGCGCCGATACAAAAATCGATCAATGCCGAGCGGTGTTTCTCCAGCAGCGTGCCAGTGACATGCGAATTCATCGTCCTCTCTCCTTGGAATATGGCTTGAGTTCAAATGTGTGAAAAAGCGATACCCTCAGGAAGCCGGCTCGTTATCTTCGAACGTGATGGGATCGAAATAGGCTGCAATGCCGCTATCAGCGCTTCTCACGATGATTTCGAACGTGCCGCCGGTATGGCTGGAGACAACTACCTGTGAGCGGCCTTGCTCATCGGTAACGCCATGATCCGGTTCAATGACCGCGACTCCTTCGCTTGGCGATGGCAAGCTCCAGCTCCACTCAACCTTGCGTTTTTTGCCGGGATTGCCGTAGTCATCCAGCAACTGGATGCTGAATGCGACAGTCTGGCCGATCCTGACACTGCCAGGCGGCAGCTGTGATGTCTTCTCAGGCGTCATGGAGGTCAGGTCCACGACAATATCAACGGGGCCTGCGGGTCTCGGTTCGAACAGTGCAGGCCAGAAGAGCGGTGTTTCTCTGCCCGGCAACGCCCCCGGCGTGAAGGTCGCGGTGAGTACACCCTCTAGATTGGTGTCGTTGCTGACAATGTCGCCCAGCGTCGTTTGCCAGTTCAGGCGAAGGCCACTGAGCGGCTTGTTATTGGCGTCGGTGACAGTAACGGTATATGTGGCTTTTTCACCGGGTTTGTTGGCGATGACCGTGGCAGGGCTCAATGTCCAGACCACGTTGACCAGTTGATCCAGATCGCCCGCCCCCGGAATAACGGGAACCAGCGGTTCGGTTTCGCTGAGCAGGGCGAACTCGGCAGCCGCTTCATATGCATTGCTGACGTCTTCTTCCGGCAGCTTGCCGATCAGAAGCATGGTCTTGGCATCCATGCCACTCTCTGCAGACAGCCTGCGCAGGCGCATCAGAACGTCCAGCTGAGGAAGATTTTTCAGCACCTTGGTCGCCGGCACTATGTGCAAGAGACATTCATGCACGTCTTGCACACTCCAGCCCAAAAAGAGCGCCAGCCTGACTTCCGCTGCCTTTTGCGCCAGCGTCAGTGCATCACCGCTGAGATCTTCACGCAGCTCATTGACCTCTTGAAAGTAGTCCAGCAAGTCCTGCTCAGGCTGCTCGCTGATGGCAATCGCCTGGGTCATCACCGTCAGGTAGTAAAGTGTGGACAACGAAAAATCTTCCGGCGGATGGCCGATCCAGGCCTGTGATCCATAGGCCAGGTAGTCCTCCAGCAGACTTGCGCTCAAGCCGAGCTGTGTGACGATTTCACTGAAGCGGCGCACTTGGGCAAGAAGTCCAAGCAGTTCAGGGGGACTTTCATTGCGTGCGCGACGCGGTTGTTCGGCTTCGGTCATCGGCAAGTCTTTTATCTGACGCAATAACCCGAACACTGTCGCGCCAGCCCAATTGAGCGTTGACAGGACTTGCTCGGCTGCAATATTGGCGTAAACGGCAAGGGTTTCCTGGACTATCGATGACTGCGCCTCGCTGGCCTGATTGAAAACTGTCAGCATGATCGCGAGTGTCGTTTCAAGTTCTGCGGGGGGCAGGTCGCCGAGAGCGGTCCTGATCGCCCAGCGAAGTTTGTTCAGGACAAAGAGGCGGTATTCCTCAGCTGTCCCCGGTGGGGACAGCAGCAGACCATCATCATCAATCAGGGGCTGCAGACCTGCGGCCTCGATCGACAGCAATTGCACCCAGCTATCAACCCTTGCAACTGGCACGCCCGCCATCATCAGGGCGCTCTCGGAAAATAGCGCTGCGGGCAGCAAGCCGCGAACCTGTTCAAAAAACTGCAAGTCGCGATCCGTTGCTTCACTCACCGGCAGCAAGGGCGAGACGTGCTGCAACATCCAAAGCACCGGCAGGTCGCTTTGACGGCACCACTGGACACAGGTGTGCATGGCTTCGATCAGGTGCAAGGCATCCGGACCTTCCCCTGCGGGATCGATGCTCGGTTCTCCCGCCAGACCGTCAAGCCACGCTTTCCCACCGACCAGGCTCAACAGCGAAATCGCTTCTACGGGCGTGATCCCGAACATTCGCGCCAGTGCCACCAGTCGATAGAAGCTCGAAATGACTGCCCTGCTGCGCGGCAACTTCGGATTGGGCGTGTAGGCGCCGGCCACGGCGAGAGCCAGGTAGGCGTAGGTCTGAAGGTTGATACCCAGTCCGCTGCACAATTGACTGATCGTCAGGTCGACAATGCCCGGCGCGGGCACCCAGTCAAAGCCTTCACCGTCAAGTACAAAAGGGGCCCTGTGACTTCCCAGACTATTGAAGATCCGATCGAACTGCGAGAGTGCTTCGCCGCGACCATAGATCGCCAGTTGGTCGACGAACACGGCGAAATCCGCCGCAGAACAGTTGTAATGCTTGCGTAACCGCTGGAACAGACCCAGACCATGAACGACGTTTTCGGAGATCGCCCACTGCTTGTTTCCCGCGCCGCGACGCTCGGCGTTGATCAAGGCCGCCACGACGTCATCCACTTCGCCACTGGGCATTTCAAACCATTTATCCAGGCGTAACTTGCGGTTCATCCGGTCGAAACCGTTCAGGCCCTGAGCGGTGTAGGGCGCCAGGTAGATTCGCGCGTATTGACTGCCACCGTCATAGAAACCAATACCGGGATGCTTACCGCCATTGATATAAACCGAACCGTAGCGTCCGCTTTCGGATGTACCGTCATCGGCGATGTCGTACCGCACATTTGGCGAGCGTTCCGATTCGAAAGCACCTACCGATAACAGGCGCGTCAGCATTGGCGTATCGAGTTTCGTCCGTTCGCAAAAAAACTTGACCTGATTGAGGTTGAACACATCCGTGCCTTCAACGCCGAAGTTGTCGGTATAAAATTTCCCATAGACTTCGGCGTCGAACGGGATGAAAGGCTCTGTCAGAAGCTTGCGCTGATAGGGCCCCAGGCCCGTGTCATGCGCCCATGCAGCCCCTGACCCGGCAACCCAGTTATCCGAACGAAGGAAACCAGGCGACAGCAAATCGATAGCCCGCACAAAATCACCTGCCAACAGCTCATGGGCGCGCACCACTTCTTCAATGGTGCTCCAGGGTTGGTAGTAGGGCAGACCATTGGGATAACGCGCAGCAATCAGTGCCTCTCGCTGATCCTCTATCGGAATGTTCGAGTCGATGAAAGTCTGCAGGATCGAACTACTGACTTCGACCGAAGACACGCGCTGGTGCACCGATTGCTCGTCGATCAACAGGTGCTTGAGGTCCGCTCGCCGATCGTGCAATGGCTTGCTTGCGGGGTCGCCTGCAACCTCGATCTCGTCAACGAACTGGTAGAGGTTCACCAGATACGCCTGCAGCGAATCAATAGCCTCGGGCGAACCCACAGGACACATCTGTTCAAACCCGGGGGTAAACAGGCGCTCCAGATTGGGACCGTCGACTATGGAAAGCAGCCCACTGAAAGACTCGGCTGGCGCCCTGTGGCTCCCGCGCTGGGTGTGCTCGATGTACTGGCGCAAGATATAGGTGGCCATAGAGCGCAGTGGCCGGATGATTCTTTGTGCATCAACGGGACTCAGACCATATCGGCTGATCAAACCCTCGGCGTTGTGTTTAACCAGCGGGAAAATCGAGCTGTCCTGGAGGTCGGCACGCAGCTTTGCCAGGCCGGTGTTTTCAGCGAACGCTGACTCACCGAATATCTGGTCCAGCAATTGCTGAGCGGGACGAAGCGTATCTGCCATGATCGGTATCCTTGGGTATGACGGCGCTGAACCACCTCGCCAATTGTCCGCAGCGACGTCGGATTGACTGGAATTAAGCGCTCATGACCGCCAACTGTCGCCTGTCAGAACTGACAGGTTTGTCTACCGTTCATCGGGTTCTACCGACGCTGTTTCGCTGGCGCGTCTCCAGCGTCAACCTCGAAACGCGAACTCAGCACCCGCTCTGACACTGTTTCTCCTTGGTCATCAGTGAGCGTCTGGTGAAACCAGCACCAAGTGTTACCTGCCGGCAGCGATTGTCCTGACTGGCCCTGCCATTGCCCTCCGTCCACTGGAACGTGCTCGAGCCAGACCACCTCAGGATTGAACCAGCTCACCAGTTGGCCGACACCCGGGCGACCATGTCCTCGGAACCAAGGGTTGCGATCGACCTGGCGCCCTGGTTGCGGCGCCTCGATGACTGGCAGATAAGTGCCCACCGCCAGCTGCTGCAGGGTCGGCTCAGATTGAAACTCTGCGGATGAAGCAATCACCTGCAACGCGTGATTGCCGCCTGCAACACTCAGGTTCAACAGCATCGACCAGGTGCGATTGTCCGCGACCACGGCCTCGCCCCGGGCATCGCCCAGTGTCGCCAGTACTTTGTCGCCGGGTACGCCAAAACCGCACACCCACACTCGCCTGCCCACATGATCGTCGGCGGTTGGGGTTTCGATGGAAGGAGCGTTCGGGACAACCCTGTAGCTGCGTATCGGGCTTTCTTCGGACCGGGTCCCCGCGAACGCTTGCCGGGCCCAGAGTTGATGGTGTCCGGTCAACTGTTTCAACTCCCAGTGCCAGGAACCATCAGGCTGGACTTCGATATCGGCGGCCAGTTGCACGTTCGCATCCACGTCCCATATTTCAACGTAGGCGCCGCGCCAACCGGTGCCCTCAATCCTGCCATCGCGCGGCATGGTGCCGTCCTGCTCGGGAACGGTGATCTGTGGGGCGAGTAGCGCTACCGTGAATGCACGCGGATCACTGGGCTCGGATTTCTGCTCCTCCAGCGTTTGCTGCGCATCAATGCTGTACCAACGCCGCGACAGATCGGTCAGGTTGATCGACCAGGGGCCATTTGCGGTCAAGTCCAGTGGTTGCCCCAGTGCATTGCCATATTGCGCATCGCGCAATTGCATCGAGGCGCCGGCCATGCCGTTGCTGCCGGTCACAATCAGATCCGCTGCGACCACGGCACCTTCCAGCGGTGTGTCGATCTGCGGTTTCAGCACGCTTCGGCTGACCGCGAAGTCTTTTCTGACCGCAACCGACTCCTGTTCGGCAGCAATCTGGGTGACAGTGACGGTGTATTGACCCGGTACAAAACCACCGGGCTTTTCGTAGCGCCATTGACCCTCATCCGTTTCAGCCACATACCGACCGTCGCCGTTGAAGGCCAGGAGTACCTCGGCACCCGGCCAGCAGGTGCCGGTAAATATTGGCGACTGGCCGTTTTCCTGTGGATCATTCAGGCCTGGCGCCTGAGGCGGGATGGAAAAGGAATACACGAGGGGTTCAGGTGCACCTACATTCGCTATGGACTGGTGAATGCCGATTGTCTGATCTTTAGTCGGCCCCAACTCATCAAGGGTAGCGCTTGACCACCGCTCATTCACCACGACCGTGCTGGGAGCAATTTCCCAGCCGTCAGGACGAATAAACCGGACAGTCGCACCTGGGTAGCCCTTGCCGCTGAACACCGGACGATAGGTTGGGGTATGAGTGACTTCGCTGACCTGTGGAATCCAGTGTTTGACATCAAACTGACAGGCATGCGAGTCGATCCAGCCGCTGGCGTTGTCGGCGATCTGCTGCACGACCTCGACTGAATAATTGCCCAGCCCCCAGCCTGTTGCTGTTACGACCCAGGAACCATCGTTTCGCACGTCGACGAGGGGAGGCGTGTTCGGTGGCGTGGGGCCTGGGAAACTTTTGACGATAAACCGGATTCGCGTGGCGAGTTTCGGGTTGTAGTGGCCGGCGCCGGAGAACTGCACTGTTTGTGCGAAAGGAAATTCGTACTTGGGTATTTCAAGCGTCGGCGGACGAATGCGGAAGCCATGCGCCTTGAGTGCCCCGGAGGAGAGACCCTGGAGCGTTTGTCTCACCACAAGAGAGAGCGGACCCGGTGCCAAGCCTTTCAATTTGACGCGCCAATTAGCGTTTGTCAGCTCCTCACTTGCACCTAACAGGACGTTGCTCAGATCCTCGAAAACTTCGACCTTGGCGCCGAGCAATCCATTATCGCCTTCAAGGTCGAAAGCCGCCTCTTGCAAAACTTCGGAATCGATGGCGGGAAAACCCAACATCCTCAAGGCTACTTCGTTTGAGTAAGAGTCAGATTGACCGGCCGATTGGTTTTTTGCTCTGACTAAAAAATAACCGGAGGGGACGAATATCCCAGACTTAAGGGGAAGCGCCCAAGTGTCAGTGTTGGAATCGTCGCTTACGGTCAACGTAACATTGTTATTGCGCGCGTCCTGTACCGAAATTTCTGCTTCTCTGTTACGAGTCCCCTTGAAAACCAATTGCGAGTGATTCACCAGGGTGTTTGCCAAGGGTGAGGTTATTTCAACCTGCAATTTTCGAATCGCGACTACACCGGATCCAAGCGATCTCTCAGAACCTATCTGCTGGACTGCATAAAACGACGTAATGTCCGAGGGCAATGTAATGGACGCAATCCAATTACCGCCCCCTGTCGGAATCGCAGTGGCCAACGCGACTGAAAAAGGGCCACGCAGCCCGAACAGATAGATAGTACCAGCAGGCAGATGACCGTTTCCCTGAACATTGAAAGACGTACTGACCAGTTGATCTGGTTTCGGTGATGTTATGAAAGGCGGCGGTGCGGGAACGATTTTTTGATTCCAACCCTCCGAAGGCCCGACATCATTATTAGTTCCGTCATATTGAATACGCATTTGCAGATAAACTTCTACACCATACGCCCCAAGTGGCACGCTCAAGTGAGCTGAGTAGTCATGCCACTGTGTGTCTTGGCTCATCGTGTCTGGTGAGTTTTTGCGTTCATATGCACCAGCGTTGAGCGCCAAATCAATATTGGCGCGATACCAGTTCCCATATCGGGTAGTCATTCTGTACCTTAAGGTCCTTACATAAATCCATCCATTTTCAAACTTGTATTGACACTTCAGTTCGGTAGTCAGGGAAGGCACGCGCGGGTGAGTCTGATAAAGGGTAGTGGTGACAGTGTTGGCCCAGAACACTTCGGAATATTGTTCCCCCTCGCCCACACCTGCGAAGGAAGCCTTATCAGCGAGAGATTCGTCCGTTAAGCGGTTGGTGTGAGCTTGATTCTCGCTCTCCTGCTCATTCCCGCTCTTGGATTTTCCAATCTCGTTGTCCATTTCAGTGCTCCTGCGCAAGTAGGCAAACTTGCACCGAAGCTACGGGACTGCGGAATGAGCGACCACTGTCAGTTCTGACAGTCGAAAAGACCTTGTTGGCATTAAAAACGTCATAACAATAGCGAAACAACTATTTAACCGGCGGGCGCACGCTCGATACCTGGCTACCTGGACTCAGCGGATTCCAATCAAGCCGATGCCGGCATCGGTTGAAAACTGAAGTAGCGCTGCAACGCCAGCACCAGTTGCCCGAATTCCGCCGGCGCGCGGCGCAGGATGAAGCCGGCGTCGTAATGCAACGGCGTGGCGTCTTCATGGCACCACACGCAGCAGGCGCTGAAATCGATCACTTGCTGGCTGCCATCGCGGGCCGGGACTTTGACGCGTAACTGGAAATCCATCCCGACCATCATCGGCAGGTTGCTGATGAGCATCAGCCCGTCCGCCGATACATTGCCGAGAAAGCCGACGGGTCTGTCGGTGACGCTGTTGAATACTCTGAGGTAGTACGGCAATTGGTGCCGTTCGATCCGGCGGTCGGTAAACATGATGTGCTGTTCGCCATGCAGGGCTCAGCAAGGAGCCGCACCTGTGCTTCGGAACGAACCTGTGGAGCAGGCCCGCTCTCCCCGCTTCCGGTGTGACGGTCGCAATAGCGCCGTCACCTTTACCACTGCCAGTCGCAGGTGTTGCGCCGCTATCGAGACAAGGCTCGCGAGCGGTTTCCTTGACTATAGCGGAGCTTGTACAGACGGCCAGATTTTGTAGGGCAACACCGTCAGAAGCGCGTCGGCCGCACCACAGCAGCGGCGCTGCGTGTCGGGTAATGGCCCAGGCTCTGCAAGGTTTCCAGACGCGCGCGGGCGCGGTAGGCGTATTCGCTGTTCGGGTACGAAGCGATGATGAACTGGTAAGTCTGCACCGCGTCGATGTAGAGCTTCTGCCGTTCCAGGCACTGGCCGCGCATCATCGACACTTCAGGCCACACGTACGGCCGGGCGCGGCTGGCACGTTCGACCTTGGACAACTCGAGCATCACCTGCTCGCAATTGCCGCGCTCATAGGCGCTGTAGGCGTTGTTCAAATGATGGTTCATCGACCAACGGGTGCAGCCCGTCGCGGCGAGGACGCTGAGGGCAAGGGCGGCAATGGGCAACAATCGCATGGGGGTTCTCCTGTCTTGTGCTCTGTATCGACCCCTGGTCGGAAATCTTCAGGCGCGCTGGTCGCAAAGTTGCCGCGTTCAATAAAGAAAGCAATAACGAAGCTCTTCACAAAAAGTAGTGCAAACGAACAATGACTACACCCCTAGACCATAGTAGCCTCTGCCTGCGCTTGAACTCAGGAGTCTTTGCATGTCCGTCCGTCGTACCAAAATCGTCGCTACCCTTGGCCCGGCCAGTAACTCGCCGGAAGTTCTCGAACAGCTGATTCTGGCTGGTCTGGATGTCGCCCGTCTGAACTTCTCCCACGGCACCCCCGACGAGCACAAGGCTCGCGCGAAGCTGGTGCGTGACCTCGCTGCCAAGCACGGCCGCTTCGTCGCCCTGCTCGGCGACCTGCAAGGCCCGAAAATCCGTATCGCCAAATTCGCCAACAAGAAGATCGAGCTGAAGATCGGTGACAAGTTCACCTTCTCCACCAGTCATCCGCTGACCGAAGGCAACCAGCAGGTGGTCGGCATCGACTACCCGGATCTGGTCAAGGACTGCGGCGTTGGCGACGAGCTGCTGCTCGACGACGGCCGCGTGGTGATGCGCGTTGAAACCGCCACGGCCACCGAGCTGCATTGCGTGGTGACCATCGGCGGTCCGCTGTCCGATCACAAAGGCATCAACCGTCGTGGTGGCGGTCTGACCGCTCCGGCCCTGACTGAAAAAGACAAGGCCGACATCAAGCTCGCCGCCGAGATGGAAGTCGACTACCTCGCGGTGTCCTTCCCGCGTGACGCCGCCGACATGGAATACGCCCGTCAACTGCGCGACGAGGCCGGCGGCACTGCCTGGCTGGTGGCGAAGATCGAACGCGCCGAAGCCGTGGCCGACGACGAAACCCTCGACGGCCTGATCAAGGCTTCCGACGCAGTGATGGTTGCCCGTGGCGACCTCGGTGTGGAAATCGGCGATGCCGAGCTGGTGGGCATTCAGAAGAAAATCATTCTGCACGCCCGTCGCCACAACAAGGCGGTGATCGTGGCAACGCAGATGATGGAGTCGATGATCCAGAATCCGATGCCGACCCGCGCCGAAGTGTCCGACGTGGCCAACGCCGTGCTCGACTACACCGACGCCGTCATGCTGTCGGCCGAATCTGCCGCTGGCCTGTACCCACTGGAAGCCGTGCAGGCGATGGCGCGCATCTGCGTCGGCGCCGAGAAGCACCCGACCGGCAAGACCTCCAGCCACCGCATCGGCAAGGAGTTCAGCCGCTGTGACGAGAGCATTGCGCTGGCGACCATGTACACCGCCAACCACTTCCCGGGCGTCAAAGCGATCATTGCGTTGACTGAAAGCGGCTTCACCCCGCTGATCATGTCGCGTATCCGCTCCTCGGTGCCGATCTACGCGTTTACCCCGCACCGCGAAGCCCAGGCCCGCGCGGCGATGTTCCGTGGCGTCTACACCATCCCGTTCGATCCGGCCTCGCTGGAACCGCACGAAGTCAGCCAGAAAGCCATCGACGAGCTGACCAAGCGCGGCGTCGTGGAAAAAGGCGACTGGGTCATCCTGACCAAGGGCGACAGCTACCACACCACCGGTGGCACCAACGGCATGAAGATCCTGCATGTCGGTGATCCGCAGGTCTGAGTGATCGGAAGTTGAAACACCAAAGCCCCGCCATGTGAATGGCGGGGCTTTTTGTTGCCTGCATGTTGCTGAAAACCAATTTTCGCAGAACTTCAACTGTCAGTTTTGTCAGTTGTCGCGAGAGCCATTCCTGATTAGCGTGCAACTTCGTCACCCAACCACTCAAGACTGGACACGACTTGTGATCAGGGAGGATTGAAGATGGAAATTGCGGCAAACATCTCGCCAGGTAAGTTCGACCCGACGTTTGGCAATCAGGGCGTTGCCACTCCGAAAAAACCTCCCGACGCTTTAGGAAATCTTGTCCTGAGAGGTTTGATGGTCGACAAAACAGGACGCACCTATATCGCGGGAAGCATAGGTCAATCGACCGGTAACGCTTACTACCTGATCAGACTGGATATCAATGGCGTACACGACACTCAATTTGGCCAGAACGGGTACGTAACCGGTCAATTTGAGGACGGGGAAGGATCGCATTCCTTCGCTAACGAAATAGTGGAACAGGCTGACGGCAAACTGCTGCTCATCGGCAGTTTCTTTCAGGCTAGCCTTAAGCGTGCCATAGGAGTCGTGCGTCTCGACGTCGCTGGCAACCTTGATCCTGCATTCAACAAAACCGGCAAAGTCGCTGTTTACCTCTCGGATGATGACCCGGCACATCAGACGCACCAGCAACTACTCAACCCAACGAACTCAGAATCGGGTAGCCAGCGGTCAACCGTTCTGCCTGACGGCAAGATCGTATTGCATACCACCGTAGGTCGGGATGGAAACAAAATAGCGACAGCAGTCATTCGACTCTTGCCTGACGGCACACGGGATGTTGAATTCAACCAGGGAGAAATCGCTTACGTTCTCCACCCGAATTTCACTCACACAGAGCTATACGATCTATTGGCAAAACAGGATGGCACCTACGTGCTCGCGGGCTGTGTACGTAGCAATCATCCTTACCGGGCAGTACTCAACCGCTTGACTGCCACCGGGAAAATTGATGACTCGTTCGCCGATGACGGCTTTGAAGTGATGGATCCAGTAGAAAACTCGCTGAGCGTCAATGTCTTGAAAGTTATCGGGCAGACGAATAAGCGGCTGTTATCCGTTGGGTATACGGAGCCTGCACACCATGGCGTATTGATCAGCCGGGAATCCGACGGCAAACCCAACATCCAGTTCAACGCAGGCGAACCACTTCTGAGCAGACTGCAAGGCATTGACACCCTATGGCTTGACGCGTCCATCCAGAGCAGTGGACACATACTTGTTGCGGGGCTGAGTCACCTGTCCTCTGGTTTTAACTATGTTATTGCCAGCTTCATCGATGACGGCAGACTGGACACGGATTTTGCGGATGGCAAAGGCTGGCGAGTGTTCGACATGGAGAGGGGTGTTTGGCGGGGGGCTGCAATCGCGGAGGGTAAACTGACGTTCCTCGGCCAGCGGCAAGTCGAAGGCCAACGGGTTCCATGCGTCGGCCGTGGACTAATCGAGTGAGCTGGCGACGGGATCGCCGGGATTCCCCTGATTGATAGTTTTATTGGCTGGCCAGGTCCTTCGCCAGCGGGCTCGCTCCCACATTTGAAATGCAATCTCCTGTGGGAGCGAGCCTGCTCGCGAAGGCGTCTCAAGATTCAGCGAAAAAACCCGCTCAACGCCGCCATCGCCTCCGGCGAACGCAGCCGCTGGGTGAACAACGCGCCCTCCTCTTCAATCACTTTGCGCAGCAACTTGCGATCTGGCGCTCGCATCAGTTGCTTGCTGATTTGCACCGCCTCAGCCGACAATTCATCAAACCGCAGCGCCATTTCCCTTGCTTTGCTCAACGCAGCCGCGCCACTGTCCAGTGCGTCTGTCGCAATTCCCCACTGCGCAGCCTGTGCGCCGCTGAAGCTTTCACCCAGCAACAACAATTCTGCCGCTTTGGCCTGCCCAAGCAAACGCGGCAGGATCAGACTGGAGCCAAACTCCGGGCATAAACCAAGATTGACGAATGGCATGCGCAGGCGCGCATCGCGGCTGACATAGACCAGATCGCAGTGCAGCAGCAGGGTCGTGCCAATCCCCACCGCTGCTCCGGCCACGGCGGCGATCACCGGTTTGCGGCATTCGAGCAGATTGAGCATGAAGTGAAATACCGGGCTGTCGAGGTCGCTCGGCGGTTGCTCGAGGAAGTCGGCGATGTCGTTGCCGGCGGTGAAGCACTCGGCGCTGCCGCTGATCAGCACGGCATTGATTTGCGGGTCATCGTCGGCCTGTTTCAGGGCCTCGGCGAGGCGGCTGTACATGGCGCGGGTCAGGGCGTTTTTCTTGTCCGGGCGGTTGAGGCGCAGGGTCAGCAAACCGCGCTCGCGTTCCAGCAGGATGACTTCGGTCATGGCGTGTCTCGCGTCTGAAATATCAGCGCTCAACCACGGGACAGGAACACGTCGGCCAGCAGTTGGTTGCGCGGCAATCCGGCCAGGTACAGACGCTTGGCGAAGGCGTCGACACTGGCCGTCGAGCCGCAGACTAAGGCCAGGGTTTGCCGGGAAACAAGGCGCAGTTGCGCCAAAGCGGCGGCTGACTCGGCCGCTGTCCACAGTTCGACGCGGAGGTTTTCCCGCTGCGCGGCCAGTGCGGCAAGGGGTTTGGCCAGATAGTGCTCGCGTTCGTCATGGGCCAGGTGAATGACGCGGATGGCGCCTTGGTGATCCTGGCGCAAGGCTTCGCGGAGCACGCCGAACAACGGGCCTAAACCGGTGCCGGCGGCGAGCAGCCAGAGCGGTCGCGCATGCCAGTCCGGATCGTAATGCAAGGCGCCACCGCGCAGTTCGCCGAGGCGGATTGAGTCGCCGATCTGCAGCTTGCGTGCGGCATCGACGAATTCGCCGGGCTGGCGGCAATCGAGGTGAAACTCAAGAAATCGGTCTTCCTGCGGCAGGCTCGCCAGCGAATACGGACGGGCGATATGGCCGATCCACAACACCAGATGCTGGCCGGCGCTGTAACGCAGTGGCCGTTGCGGGACCAGACGCAGACGCAAAACGTTGTCGCTGAGCCAGTCCAGCGCCTCGACCACGGCCGGGCGACCGTCGGCAATCGGATCGAAGGTGTGCACCTGCAGATCTTCGCTCACCTGGCATTGGCAGGCCAGCCGCCAGCCCTGCTGGCGCTGTTCGGCGCTCAAGGCGTCCGGGCGGTTGTCAGTGGGCAGGCCTTGCACGCATTGCACCAGACAGGCGTGGCAACTGCCGGCGCGACAGCTGTAGGGCACCGCGACGCCGTTCTGATTCAGACTGTCGAGCAGGTTGCTGCCCGCATCAACCGTCCATTGCCGATCACCGACACGCAATTCAGGCATCGACGTTCTCCCACGCGGCGGCACAACGATTGCGTCCGTCACGCTTGGCCCGGTACAGCGCCTGATCGGCGCGCTGCAAGGCTTCGTCCAGATCATCGCCAACCGCCAACAGGGTCATGCCCGCCGACAGGCTCAGGTTGCGCACTTGCAAGCCCATCAACTCAACCTCGCTGAAGGCAATGCGCAAACGCTCGCAACAGGCGGTCAGGCGTTCGGCATCGCAGTCGGGCACTAGCACCACGAACTCCTCGCCACCATAGCGCGCCAGCACATCGCCGTCGCGCAGGCAGGCTTGTGCCACACCGGCAAATGCCTGCAGCACCTGATCGCCAGCGGCGTGGCCGTGCAGGTCGTTGATGCGTTTGAAGTGGTCCAGATCGATCAGCGCCAGGCCGTGCATCACGTCGCTGTCCAGCGCGTTGAGCTCGCGCGAGGCAATGCGCAGGAAGTGGCGGCGATTGAACAGCCCGGTCAGCTCATCGGTGGCAACCAGATCTTCGAGCTGGCGCATCATCCCGCGCAGAGTGTCCTGATGCGCCTGCAAGGCAAACCGACGCTGCCGCTGGCGTTGCCGGGAAACCTGGACAAAGCGCGCATAGAGCACCAGCCACGCCAGCACCATCGCCAGAATGCACACCTGCAACGCCGCGAGCGCAGGCTCGGCGAGGCGCAAGTGGTAGGCGTCCCACAGGGTAATCGCGGAAAAACTGAAGAACACCAGCAGCGCGCAGCGGATAAACACCCGCCGGGTGAGATGGAACAGGCCGAACAGCAGGATCAGCACGTAGAACACCAGAAACGCACCACGTGCCTCGTCGACATGAGCGATCAGCCACGTTTGCCAGCCCAGCCCCATCAGCACTTGCGCTTCGGTCAGGCTGGGGTCGGCGAAGCGCTGGTTGCGCCCGCTCCAGAACAGCCCGAAGAGGGTCGCCTGGCTGATGACCACCAGGGCGCTGCCGATGGCCACACCACTTAGCGATTGCTGATAATGCCCGGTGAAAAACGCCAGCCACAGCAGCAGCAAAGCCAATCCGTAGGTGGCCGCAGCGAGGGCGAAGCGTTTGAGCAAAAGGCGTTGAATGGCGTTATGGGTCAATCGTTGACTCACCGTGCGATAGGAGGCTGACCGAGTGTCCTACTCTACAGACCGGATGCCACTTTAGAGGGCCGGTCGCTAAATGACCACCGATTTTCGGGCCGGGAAAATGGCGTCAAAAGTGTGGCCCACCTGGCCCAGACGGGCAGCTACAAGTCGCGAGCTTCAAGCGGCAAGCTCAAGCTGTCCGCGTATTGCCTTGACTTGCCGCTCAATGCTTGAAGCTTGCAGCTGGCGCAATGAATGACTGCCGGCGCGTGTACGGCCGATCGGGGCGCGGTATACTGCCGCGCCTTTTTAGCGTCGCGCCACAGAGGGACAGCTACGAGCCGCAAGCTTCAAGCGGCAAGCTCAAGCTGTTCGCGTACTGCTTTAACTTGCCGCTCGAAGCTAGAAGCCTGTAGCTTCCCCACCGTTTTTTTTGAGGAGCGCGACTCATGACCGTGATCAAGCAAGATGACCTGATTCAGAGCGTTGCCGACGCCCTGCAGTTCATTTCCTATTACCACCCCGTGGATTTCATCCAGGCGATGCACGAAGCCTACCTGCGCGAAGAATCGCCAGCGGCCCGTGATTCGATGGCGCAGATCCTGATCAACTCGCGCATGTGCGCCACCGGCCATCGCCCGATCTGCCAGGACACCGGTATCGTCACCGTGTTCGTCCGTGTCGGCATGGACGTACGCTGGGATGGCGCCACCATGGGCCTGGACGACATGATCAACGAAGGCGTGCGTCGCGCCTACAACCTGCCGGAAAACGTCCTGCGTGCCTCGATCCTCGCCGACCCGGCGGGTGCGCGCAAGAACACCAAGGACAACACCCCGGCCGTGATCCACTATTCCATCGTCCCGGGCAACACCGTGGAAGTGGACGTGGCAGCCAAGGGCGGCGGTTCCGAGAACAAGTCGAAAATGGCCATGCTCAACCCGTCCGACTCGATCGTTGACTGGGTACTCAAGACCGTGCCGACCATGGGCGCTGGCTGGTGCCCACCGGGCATGCTCGGTATCGGCATCGGCGGCACCGCTGAAAAAGCCGCGGTCATGGCCAAGGAAGTGTTGATGGAATCCATCGACATTCACGAGTTGAAGGCCCGTGGCCCGCAGAACCGCATCGAAGAAATGCGTCTGGAACTGTTCGAGAAGGTCAACCAGTTGGGCATCGGCGCCCAGGGCCTTGGTGGCCTGACCACCGTGCTCGACGTGAAGATCATGGATTACCCGACCCACGCCGCTTCCCTGCCGGTGTGCATGATCCCCAACTGCGCCGCCACCCGTCACGCGCACTTCGTGCTCGACGGTTCCGGCCCGGCCTCGCTGGAAGCGCCGCCGCTGGACGCCTACCCGGAAATCGTCTGGGAAGCCGGCCCGTCGGCCCGCCGTGTCAACCTCGACACCCTGACCCCGGAAGACGTGCAGAGCTGGAAGCCGGGCGAAACCGTATTGCTCAACGGCAAAATGCTCACCGGTCGCGACGCTGCGCACAAGCGCATGGTCGAAATGCTCAACAAGGGCGAAACCCTGCCGGTCGACCTCAAGGGTCGCTTCATCTATTACGTCGGCCCGGTTGATCCGGTCGGTGACGAAGTGGTTGGCCCGGCTGGCCCGACCACCGCAACGCGGATGGACAAATTCACTCGTCAGATCCTCGAGCAGACCGGTCTGTTGGGGATGATCGGCAAATCCGAGCGCGGCCCTACCGCTATCGATGCGATCAAGGACAACAAGGCCGTGTACCTGATGGCCGTGGGCGGCGCCGCCTATCTGGTTGCGCAAGCGATCAAGAAGTCCAAGGTGCTGGCATTTGCCGAACTTGGCATGGAGGCGATCTACGAGTTCGAAGTCAAGGACATGCCGGTAACGGTGGCGGTGGACAGCAAAGGCGAATCCGTACACATCACCGGGCCGGCGATCTGGCAACAGAAGATCAGCGAGAGCCTGGCGGTCGAAGTGCAGTAAGTTTTTCGCCACATCGAAACGGCCGGTGCATCTGCAAAGATGCCCGGCCGTTTTTGTTGGTTAATACCGTTAGCGATAAACAAACGCCCCATGCACAGAAAATGATCTTGCGCACCTGTCAGATCTGACAGGTCCATCTTCCGAGCGTTTTTGTTAGCGTCATTCCATGAAAGCCCCTCTGCGCGAATGGAATCGACATGCCCGATCAAGACCTGAGCATCACCGCCCCGTCCATCGCCAAGAGCTCATCGATCGCGACTGTCGGCAAGAGCTGGAGCGCGGTGGGCCCTACGGGCACAGCCGGGGTTGAACTGCCGATCCCGACCGCTGGCCGTGGCTATGACCCGCACATGCTCCTGTCATTCAGCAGCCAGAGCGGTAACAGTACGTTTGGCCTTGGCTGGAATCTGGCTGGACTGAGCCAGATCAGCCGACGTACCAACAAGGGCGTACCGCGCTACACCGAGCGCGACGAAATCATCGGCCACGACGGCGAAGTGTGGATGCCCGAGCTGGATGACGATGGCAACCTCAAGTCACGCAGCGAAACCACATACCGCGACCGGCCCATTCCGGAGCACACGGTGGTGTCTTACCGGGCGCGGATCGAAAGCGATTTTTCCCTGCGCGAATGCTGGCATCCGGCTGACGGTGGTGCGCCTTTCTGGCTGGTGCACGGCGCCGATGGCACATTGCATGTCTACGGCAAAACCGCCGCTTCACGCCGCGCCGACCCCGACGCCCCATTGCATATCAGCAACTGGCTGCTGTGCGAAAGCATGAACGCACAGGGCGAACACATCTGCTACGAGTACAAGCCCGACGATCAGCCCGAAGAACACGACCCGACTCACGACTACCGAGCCCAGCGTTATCTGCGACGGGTATGTCACGGCAACGCCACGGCGAGTGACCGCCTCTATAGCTGGGACTTCGACCGGCCGACGGATCTGCCATGGCATTTTCAACTGCTGTTCGATTACGGCGAACGCAGCAACTCCCTGACCCAGATCCCGACCTACGATGAAGCGACCCCCTGGCAGCTGCGACAGGACCGGTTTTCCACTTATGGTCAGGGTTTTGAACTGGGCACACGCAGGCTTTGCCAGCAGGTGCTGATGTTTCAGCACTTTCCCGAGGGCATCGCCGCAGAGGCAAGACTTGCACGGCGCCTGCTGCTGGAATACCGGCCGGTTCAGAACAAAGCTCAGTGGGCATACAGTCAGATCAGCGCTGCGCACTATCAGTCCTTTGACGCAGAAGGCAATGTCGAGCATTCACCGCCGGTGGAGTTCGAATACTTGCCCTTCGAAATCAATAAAACACCTGCGCGTCTGCTGGAAAACCAGAACCAACCCGGCATCGAAGACAGTGGGTTCTACCAATGCGTCGATCTGTATGGCGAGGGCGTTCCGGGCTTCCTCTGCCGCTACGACAACGCCTGGTATTACCGTGAACCGTTACGCGCAGAACCCGGCACCGACCGGATCGGTTACGGCCCATGGACCTTGCTGGAGAAGATTGCGCTTGCAGATCGTAACCGGGCCGTGGCGCAACTGCTCGACCTGACCGGTGACGGACGCCTGGATCTGATCATTGCCCGATTGGGTTATTGTGGATTTCATGCGTTGAATGCACAGCGCCAATTCGAGTTGTTTACCGCTTTCGATAAATTCCCCAGGGAACATCGGGATCTGGCCTTGACCATGGGAGATTTTTGCGGCGACGGCTTGATGTCAGCGGCCACTATCAGTCCCCATCGGGTGCGTCTTTATGCCAGCCTGCGGGAAAAAGGCTTCGCGGCGGCACAGGAAATCCCCCACGAATATGATGACGACCGTCTGCCGGTCTTCAGCGATTCGCCCACTGAACTGGTGTTACTGGGTAACCTGCTCGGCAGCGACATGCCCGAACTGTGCCGCATCCGCCACGACGAGATGCGCTGCTGGCCTAATCTTGGGCATGGCAAATTCGGCAAAGGGCGCAAGATCAGCGACCTGCCGTTCACCTACGAAGAATTCGACGCCTCGCGAGTGCGTTTCGCCGATCTCGACGGTTCCGGCGCGCCGGCGCTGATCTATCTGAAATCCACGGCATTCGAGATCTATCTGAACCGTGGCGGCAACGGTCTGGAGCAAACTCCTGTCAGCGTAGCGTGGCCGGAAGGGGTGCGTTATGACCCCTTGTGCCAGGTCAGTTTCGCCGACCTGCAAGGGCTCGGTTGTGCCAGCCTGGTTCTGACGGTACCGCATATGAAGCCAAGGCACTGGCGCTACGATTTCGTTGCGAACAAGCCTTATCTGCTGGCCAGCAGCAATAACAATATGGGCTGCTGCTCCAGCGTGACTTATCGCAGCTCGGCACAGGAATGGCTGGATGAAAAGGCCCGTCTTCTGACGCTGGGGCGCGCCCCGGTGTGTCATTTGCCGTTTCCGCTGGCCGTGGTGAAAAAGCAGGAGCAGCACGATGAGATCACCGATGTCCGGTTGACCCAGTTATTTGAATGGCGAGAGGGATTTTACGACGGCAGGGAACGCGAATTTCGCGGCTTCGGCTACTTGCAGCAACTCGATTGCGAAAGGCCCACGGGGCCTTCAGAGCCTGGCTTCAGCGAGCCGGCGCAGACCCGTATCTGGTTTCATAACGGGCAAGACATGAATCGCCCGCGCGATGATTATTTCAGCGCGGACGTGGATGCTTGTCCGTTGGGCGAAACCCTGTTCAGTCGTTACCACCCCAAAGGTGAAGTCGATGAACCCATCACCCCGGAGGATCCCGACAGTCGCTATCGGATCGCGCAGGCACTGGTCGGCTCGGTGGCTCGCACGGAAACCTCTGCCTACCTGGCCGACACCCGGGCACCCGGCATTCCTCAGCTGTACTCGGTACAGGAAACACGCTATCTGGTGCGCGAAGTGCAGCCTCGGGGGCAGTACGCAGCAGCCGTTCTGCTGCCGCTGCAGGTGGAACACATCAGCTACCAATACGACGGATTTATCAACGACCCGCTGTGCCGCCATGACGTGACTTTGCGCTGGGACGCTTATGGTGCCGTGGCCCACGCACTGTCGGTGAGCTACGCGCGACGGCTGACGGCTGACAGTCCGCCGCCCTTCACCGAGGACCACTTGAATCAATGGTGGAGCGACGCCCATGACGACGCGCAGCAATGGTTTTACCTCAGTGAAACCCGTGCGCGCCTGATCCACCTGACCGGGCCGCAGCAGTGGCGATTGGGTCTGCCTTACCAGGAACGGAGCAATGCGCTGAAATTGCGCAAAGGTACCTTGCCCATAGGGCTGACCCCCGCTCAGGTGTCCTTGGAAACGCTGCGAGCGCATCAGGATTCACCGCAATGGAATGACGAACGGGTCCTGACGTCGCAATCCGTGCAGCGCTATGTGGACACGGAAGGTCAGGAACTGGGCGACGGCGTTGCCGGTTTCGAAGCTTTGAAACATTCCCTCGAGCTTGCGCTATTGGACAAGACCGCGCTGGACGCTTACAGCATTGTGCCGGAGTTCAATATCGCTGCAGCCCTGGTGGAGATTGGCTACAGAGACATGCAGCCGATGTTCGAGGCAGTGCCAAGCGCAGAAAAAAACCTCTGGTCAGCGCGGTTCAACTTTGCCCGGTATGGCAACCTTCAGGCGTTCTACAAAGTCCTTGAGTTCAACGAAACGCAAAGCCATGGCGTGACCAAAGCCGAGTACGATCAACACTACCTGGCGATCGTTCGCATGGAGTTGCCCGACGGTTGTACTACTCGCGTGGCGGAGTTCGATTACCACGCACTCAAACCCAAGCGACTCATCGACGCCAATGAAAATATCGAAGAAGTCATCTACGAACCGTCAGGTCAGCCGCTGGTCACCAGTTTCCACGGTACGGAAAACGGTGAAGACGCCGGATTCCATGAGTTGACCTGCTGGACATTACCGGACACCAGTGCGGAATACGCCATCGCGAATCCCTATCCAACCGTACAAAGAGCAGCGAGTACTCTGCACAAGAACCTGTTCAGCTGGATGGGCCGGATCCCCGCCTCCACCCTTCAAAGCCAATCGATCAGGCAAGGCGACCTGTTGCCCGGTGGACACATACGCGCCAGCGCACGGCGGCGCCTGGCCAGAGACAAAGACCTGACACCCGACGATCAGCTGTTGCTCAAGGCTATCGAAGCTGCATATCGCGAACCCATACACACCGTGGTGCTCAGTGCTGACCGCTACCCCGACGACCCCGACCTGCAGATCCAGATTGTCAAAACCTGCGTCGACGGCTTCGGTCGTATCCTGCAAACCCTGCAAGAGGTTGACCCGGGGCTGGCCTACACCGTAGACGAAAACGGTGAGTTGCTTATCGAAGAGGGCGAGCAGATGGCGCAGAGGCGCTGGCGTATCAGCGAACGTGTCGAATACAACAATAAGGGTCTGCCGATACGCCAGTACCGACCGTTTTTCGCCAATACGCACCGGTACGTCAATCAATCAGTGCGCAAGCTCGGACTGTTCGACCAGCTTTTTTATGACGCGCCGGGGCGTCTGATCAAGCTGATCAACGCCAAAGCGGACTTTGCCTGCACGACGTGTCATCCCTGGTTCACCATCAGCGAGGACTTCAACGACACGGCCGAAGAGGTGGTGGCTTCGAGTGAGTCGGGCGCATGACCGCCTCCTTGCATTGGCGCACCCCAGCCCTGGCGGTGATTGACGGCCGAGGCCTGCCGATCCGTCAGGTCGCTTATTTGCGCTCTGCCGCAGATGACACAGCGCACGCTATCGTGACCGCTCAACAGCACGATGTGGCCGGGCGTCTGGTGGCACAGCACGATCCGCGCTTGCCGGTTGCCAACGCCACCACCGTCAGCGCACTGAACGGAGATGCGCTATTCACTGACAGCGTCGATGGCGGATGGCGCCTGATATTGCCGGGGCTGGCCGGTGAACCGCGCCAGCGTTGGGACGCACGCGGCCATCACTGGCAATCGACCTTCGACAATCAACTGCGCGTGGTCCAACTGCAGGTCACGGGAAACGGTGAGCATCAGGTCGACACTTTCACTTATGCCGATGGTACCGTCAGCGCCAGCCACAACCTGCGCGGCCAGTTGATCGAACAAAGTGACAGTTCAGGGTCACTGGGGATATCCAGCCATGCCCTCGCCGGCCAGTCATTGATCGAAACCCGTACCTTTCATGACGGCGCAGCATTTACCAGCCAGCAGGTATTCAGCCCGCTGGGCGCTCTGCTGGAGCAGGTCGACGCCGGCGGACATCGCAGACAATTGCGCTATGGCCTCGCCGGACAGCTGCGACAGGTGGATCTGTGGATCGATGGCAAAGTGCGCAAACCGGTGCTGCTGGACGCACACTACAACGCCAGTGACCAGGTCATCGAGCAAGTGGCCGGTAACGGTGTGCTCAGCCATTGGACCTACGACCCGGGCGATGGCCGCCTGCATACCCGGATCAGTCAGACCCCGGCAAAGTCCCGCCTGCAGGACCTGGAATATTTCTACGACCGTGTCGGCAATGTCATCCGCATCGAGGATCACGCCTTCAAGCCATCCTGGTTCGCCAACCAGCGGGTCGATGGCCATCGCGAATTCAGCTACGACTCGCTGTACCGTCTGATTCGCGCCACCGGTTACGACGACGCTCCGCCTGCGCAGATTCCTGGATTGCCGGCTGCGAGCGACCCGAGAAACCGCCTCAATTACATCCAGACCTTCATCTACGACGACGGCGGTAACCTGCTCAAGTTGATCCATGTACGTGAGGGCAACACATATACGCGGCAAATGTTCGTCGATTCCCACAGCAATCGCGCTGCGCGCTGGAAACCGGGTGATGCGGATCCGGACTTCGACGCCTTGTTTGACCTTCACGGCAATCAGCGGGATCTGAAGCAAGGGCCATCGTTGCAATGGAACGCCCGGGACGAGTTGCAAAGCGTCAGCCTGGTCATGCGCAAGGACAGGGACGACGACGCCGAACATTATCGTTACAGCCAGGGCCGGCGAGTGTTCAAACGTCACGAATGGCTTACTGACAACACGCGGCATTTCCATCAGGTCCGCTACCTGCCGGGCCTTGAAATTCGCAGCAAAGACAATGGCGAAGAACTGCACATCGTCAGCGCGGGTGATGCACGTTGCCTGCATTGGGTAACAACGCCCCCCACTACTAACGACCAACTGCGCTACAGCCTGCAAGACCATCTGGGTTCGAGTGTCATGGAGCTGGATGAAGACCTGACCGTCACCAGCGAAGAAGGCTATTACCCGTTCGGCGAAACCGCATGGATGAGGCCGGAATCGGAAACCGAGTACCGCTTCATCCGTTATTCCGGCAAGGAAATGGATGTCAGCGGTTTGTATTATTACGGCGCCCGTTATTACGCGCCGTGGCTGCAACGTTGGGTCAGTACGGACGCCGAGCAGGCGGACGGCCTGAATTTGTACGCATTCGTGGGAAACAACCCGATCCGCTTCGTCGATCCGGACGGCAACAAGCGGGCAGAGGGTGTGATCATGCTCTATTCGGCGTTTGCATCCGCGGTGGAGGGGCACGCTGAAGAAGTACTGGGACAATTGCACAACATCATCCATCAGGATGTTGCGATGAACATGGCGATGAATCTGGCCGGAGAAGTCGTCCGAGGCGTTCTCGGCTATGAGGGTGGCTCCCTGGGTGGTGTGCAACTGGACACCATGCTTCCCGTCCTGGAGGTGTCAGCGAACGTGTTGAAACCCTCAGGCTTGATCGGCGGCAATATCGGTGGGGATGTCGCCGGAGCGATTGTCGAACCGCTGGCAAACCACGTCGGCCTGCGCGTCGGGCCATTGATACCGCAGACCTCGCAGATGTCCGTGAGCGCGATTGATGAAAGGCTGGGAATCCAGGCGCCGGTCAAGGAGATCAACTCGTGGAAAGACTTCAAGGGCGAGGTGCTCCATCCGGCACTCGACGCGGTTTTCAACCCGTTATTCATAATGAACAGGGTGTTCGGATCGGTAATCGGCATCATTCCCGGCGCGCTCAATATGGGAAGTCGGGCGCAGGAAGCGCAAGACATCAAGAACCGGCTCGACCCGGTGAAGATTGAAAAGATCGAAAAAATGCTCGGCGACTGGAAAGCCGCCATCGAACAACGGTCGGCGTGGGCGGAGAATGCCTTCGATGCACTGGGCGTCGACAGTGTTTCGCCCGCCAATGTGCTGCCGAATGTCAATGGCAATACGTCCAGCGAAACGCTGTCCACCATCACGCGCTCAGGCCTGCAACAGAAAAACCGAACCGTGCTTGCGCACATCGCGCGTGCTCAGGCCGGCCTGGCGTATTACAAAGCGATGGGTACGACGGACAACCAATACCTGGCAACGCAACGGCATCTGGCGTCGAAAAAAAGCGGTAGCCCATTGCTTGGCAGGTTCAAGAATGGGTGATGAATCCATGCATGCGCACACGCCGTCCTTGGCCGCCACGGACGGCCGAGGCTTGCCTGTCCGGCAGGTGGCTTATCTGCGCAACGTGGTTGGTGCCCCTCCCAAAGCGCTCGTGACTCGCCATCAATACGATCTGGCCGGGCGTCTGGCGACGCAGCAGGATCCGCGTTTGAGCGTTGCCAACGTCAGCACCGTTTACGCGCTGAACGGCGATGCGCTGTATACCGACAGTGTCGACAGCGGCCAGCGTCTGGTGCTGCAAGGACCGGCCGGCGAGCCAGTGCAGCGATGGGACGGCCGCGACCAGCACTGGCAGGCGTGGTTCGACAAGCAGCTGCGCGTGGTGAAGCTTGAGATGTCCGGTAACGACAAGACCCAGGTCGATACCTTCATTTACGCCGACGGTTCTGCCGATGCAGGTTACAACTGCCGTGGCCAGTTGATCCAGCAGACAGATGCCTCAGGTTCGTTCGAAGTGGTCAGTTACACCCTTACCGGCCAGGCACTGGAAGAGACCCGCCGCTTTCACGACGGCGCGTCTTTTGCCAGTCATCAGGTATTCAGCCCGCTCGGCGCCATGCTCGAGCAGACCGACGCCGGCGGGCATTGTCGGCAATCGCGCTACGGCGTCGCAGGACAGCTTCAGGCAGTGGATCTGCTGATCGGCGGCACAGAACGGCACCACGTGTTGCTGGCCGTACACTACGACGCCAATGGTCAGATCATCAAGCAACAGGACGGCAACGGTGTGCTCAACGAATGGACTTACGATCCAGGCAATGGACGCTTGCGCAGCCGAACCAGTCATAAGCCCGGCCGACCCGGACTGCAGGATCTGGAATATTTCTACGACCGCGTCGGCAATATCACCCGCATCGAAGACCACGCCTTCGAACCCGTCTGGTTCGCCAATCAGCGGGTCGACGGGCACCGTGAATTCAGCTACGACTCCTTGTACCGGTTGATCCGCGCCACCGGCCATGACGATGCCCTGCCCCCGGACATCCCCGGCCTGCCGCAGCCACCAGACGAACGAAACCGCCTCAATTACACCCAGGCGTATACCTACGACGACGGTGGCAACCTGACCGAACTGCGTCATCAGCGCGACGGCAATAGTCGCACCCGAACGCTGTCCATCGACGCCAAAAGCAATCGCGGTGTGCGCTGGCAAACAGGCGACGAGCCGCCGGACTTCGGCACCTGGTTCGACCCGCACGGCAATCAACGCAGGCTGCACCACGGTCCGTCATTGCACTGGAACGGCCGCGACGAGCTGGAACATATCGATCTGGTCCTGCGCAAGGACAGCGCCAACGACGCTGAACACTACCGATACAGCCAAGGCGTGCGGGTGTTCAAGCGTCACGAAACCTTCGCTCCCGGTGCCAATCACTTCCATCAGGTGCGTTATCTGCCCGGCCTGGAAATCCGCACCAGAGACAACGGCGAAGAACTGCACGTCATCAGCCTCGGCAACGCACGCTGCCTGCATTGGGTAACGACTTCACCTGTCGCCAACAACCAACTGCGCTACACCCTCCAGGACCATCTCGGCTCTTGCGTGATGGAGCTTGATGAAAAGGCTGACGTCACCAGCGCAGAAGGCTATTACCCGTTCGGCGAAACCGCATGGATGAAGCCGGAATCGGAAACCGTGTATCGCTTCATCCGCTACTCCGGCAAGGAGATGGATGTCAGCGGTTTGTATTACTACGGCGCCCGTTATTACGCACCGTGGTTACAGCGCTGGGTCAGTGCGGATCCGGCGGGGGATGTGGACGGTTTGAATCTGTATGGTTTTGTCGGTAACAACCCGATCGTCCATGTCGACCAGACCGGTGCCTTCAAAGTCGTGTTTGACCTGATCAGAAAAGCGGTGGGTATCTTTGATCAAGCACAAACTGCGGCGGAGCAATTGCACAACCTGACCACCGAGTTCGATGGCCTGATTCCTGAAGGCCAGAACATCGAGGCGGTGCGCAAAAGCATGACGTTCGGCAAATTCATCACCTCCCGAGCCGGCATCAAATCGGTGTTTTACGGTATCGGCAAAGGCATCGCCATCGGCAGTGTCATCGGCACCGTGGTACCCGGAATCGGCAACGCCATCGGTTCCGGCGCAGGGGCAATCGCGGGGGCAATAGTGTTTCCGGTATTGCGTTACCACTTTTTCAAGAAAGGCTTGAAAGCAGCGCAGACGCTGCACACCCAAGAGCTCAAGGACGGGCTGAAAACGCTGGGCGACGGCGCTGCAAAAGCCGTCGACGGCGCGGGGGCTCTTCTCGATGGAGGCGCTGCGCTTATCGACAGCATCAAGACCTTCACGGATAACCTCAACAGCTACTCCGAGCACATCCAGAAGATGTTCTATGCCCAACTGGACGCACTGGATGCAGAACAACAGCGCCAGGTCATGAAGCTGTCCAGGAATGGTGTAGACCCGTTCGAGGCTATCGACAAGGTCATGCAAACCGCACAGGCAATTATCGAAGCGCCGAGCGAGGCGCAAGGCGTGACTGAACGCCTGCAGCAACTGGAGCGCTCGCTCGCTGCCGAACCTCGCGGCAGACCGGTGCCGAAGCCGAGGTTGAATCTTGTGCATCGACGTCAGGTACAGGAGACAGCTGTTTAGCAGACACGGCCGGCGTGAACAGCACGCCGGGCCACCTCGGCCCATGCTATCGTGCCCGCCCGTTCTGCCGACCCAGCACCGAGCATGTTGCCGACTTCCCGTACCCTGCGTCTGTCGTTGTATTCCCTGCTGATCATCGCCGGCACGGGCGTGGCCGCGACGTTCGCCATGCACCATGCCGAGCGTCAGGCGCTGGAAGAAGACGCCGCCCGCGCCAATCAGCAACTGGGGCTTTACGCCAACTCCTTGCACACGCTGATCGACCGCTACCGCGCGCTGCCCGCCGTGCTGGCGCTGGATCCGCAATTGCGTTCTGCCCTGGCCGGCCCGGTCGATGCTGCGCAGCAAGCGGCACTGAATCTGAAGCTGGAAAAGATCAACGGTGCGGCGCAGTCCTCGACCCTTGAACTGCTCGATCGCACCGGTCTGGCCGTGGCCGCCAGCAACTGGCGCTTGCCCAGCAGTTACGTCGGGCACAACTACGGTTTTCGTCCTTACTTCAGCCAGACCCGCACCCAAGGCACCGGGCGTTTTTACGCGGTAGGCGTGACCAGTGGCATTCCCGGTTACTTCCTTTCCAGCGCAGTGCTCGGGGACAACGAAGAGTTCCTCGGCGCAATGGTGGTCAAACTGGAATTCCCGGAGCTGGAACGCGAATGGAGCCAGGGCAGCGATACGCTGCTGGTCAGCGATGCGCGCGGGATCATCTTCATTGCCAATCAGCCGGGCTGGCGTTATCGCGCCTTGCGGCCGTTGAGCGCCAGCGACCTGGCCGAGATCAAATCCACGCGCCAGTACGACAAGCAATCGTTGGTACCGCTGACCCATTTGCCGTTGCGTCGCTTCGATGAAAACAGTGATCTGCGCCGGGTCGAAGGCCCGGACGGCACTGCCGACTATCTTTGGGAATCGCTACCACTGACGACCGAGGGCTGGACGCTGCACCTGCTGCGCCGCCCGCAAGTCGCCTTCGAAGATTTGCGCAACGCCGCGCTGGCCGCCGCCGGGGTGTGGCTGGCGCTGGTGTTCCTGTTGCTGTTCCTCAATCAGCGCTGGCGGCTGGCCAAGGTCCGTCAGCGCAACCGCGAAGAGCTGGAACGCTTAGTGGAGGAGCGCACTCGCGACTTGCGCACCGCTCAGGAAAGTCTGGTGCAATCGGCCAAACTCGCCGCGCTGGGGCAGATGTCTGCCGCGCTGGCCCACGAAATCAATCAACCGCTGACCGCCCAGCGTATGCAACTGGCAACCTTGCGCCTGCTGCTCGAACATGGCCGCGTCGATGACGCGTACAAGGCGCTGAAACCGGTGGACGACATGCTCACGCGCATGGCCGCCCTCACCGGCCACCTCAAGACCTTCGCGCGTAAAAGCCCGAGCGGCTTGCGCGAACGTCTCGACCTGGCAACGGTGATCGATCAATCGCTGCAACTGCTCGATGCGCGCCTGCGTGACGAGCAAGTCAGCCTTGTGTTGCATCTGGCGCGTCCGGCGTGGGTGCGGGGTGATGCGATTCGTCTGGAACAGGTGTTGATCAATCTGCTGCGCAATGCGCTGGACGCGATGCAGGGCAAAGCCTGCAAGCGCCTGGAAATCCGTCTCGAGGCGGATGAGCAATTGTGGCGGCTCAGCGTCAGCGACAACGGCGGCGGCATTGCCGAGGAGCAACTGGGCCAGGTGTTCGATCCGTTCTTCACCACCAAACCGGTAGGTGACGGCCTGGGCCTGGGGCTGGCGGTATCCTTCGCCATCGTGCATGAATCCGGCGGCCGCCTGAGCGTCGAGAATGGCGACCACGGCGCGGTGTTCAGCCTGACCCTGCCAATCGATCTGGAGGCACACATCTGATGCTCAATTCGGTAATGGTGGTCGACGACGAAAGCAGCATTCGCAACGCCGTTGAACAGTGGCTGAGCCTGTCTGGGTTTCAGGTGCAACTGTTCAGTCGCGCAGAAGAATGCCTCGCCGCGCTCCCGGAACACTTTACCGGGGTGATCCTCAGCGACGTGCGCATGCCCGGCATGGACGGTTTGCAATTGCTCGCGCAAGTGCAACAGCGCGATGCCGATCTGCCGGTGATTCTGCTCACTGGCCATGGCGACGTGCCGATGGCGGTCGAGGCGATGCGCGACGGCGCCTACGATTTTCTGGAAAAACCGTTCAGCCCGGAGACCCTGCTCGGCAGCCTGCGCCGGGCGCTGGACAAACGCCGCCTGGTCCTGGAAAACCGCGCCCTGCACGAACTCGCCGACAACCGCGCGAAGCTGGATGCGACGTTGCTGGGCGTATCCCGTGGCTTGCAAACGTTGCGTCGGCAAGTGCTGGATCTGGCGACGTTGCCGGTCAACGTGCTGATCCGTGGCGAAACCGGCAGCGGCAAGGAACTGGTCGCGCGCTGCCTGCATGATTTCGGCCCGCGCGCCGGCAAACCGTTCGTGGCGCTGAACTGCGCGGCGATCCCGGAGCAACTGTTCGAGGCCGAGCTGTTCGGCCATGAGAGCGGCGCGTTTACCGGTGCCTCCGGCAAGCGCATCGGCAAACTGGAATATGCCGATGGCGGCACTTTGTTTCTCGACGAGATCGAAAGCATGCCGCTGGCCCAGCAGGTGAAACTGCTGCGGGTCTTGCAGGAGCAAAAACTTGAACGGCTGGGATCGAACCAGAGCATTCGCGTCGATTTGCGGATTGTCGCGGCGACCAAACCGGACCTGCTCGACGAAGCCCGTGCCGGGCGTTTTCGTGAGGATCTCGCTTATCGCCTGAACGTCGCCGAACTGCGTTTGCCGCCGCTGCGTGATCGCCGCGAAGACATTCCATTGCTGTTCGAAACCTTTGCCCAGAACGCCGCCCAGCGTCTGGGCCGGACCTTTGCGCCGTTGACCGGCGCGCAGCTGAGTCACCTGCTCAGTCATGACTGGCCAGGCAACGTACGCGAACTGGCCAACGTCGCCGAGCGTCAGGTGTTGGGCCTGGATGAGCCAGTGGCGGCGATTGATCCGGGTCAGTCGCTGGCGGCCCAGCAGGAAGCCTTCGAAGCGCAATGCCTGCGCGCGGCATTGACCCGGCACAAAGGTGATGTCAAAGCCGTGCTCGAAGAACTGCAACTGCCACGCCGCACGTTCAACGAAAAGATGCAGCGGCATGGGTTGAGTCGGGAGATGTTTGTTCAAGGCAGCTGACTTTGGCAGTGTTTGATCGGGCCTCTTCGCGGGCAAGCCCGCTCCCACAATGGTCGGTGGAGGTCACAAATTCAGGGTTCAGCACAAAACCCTGTGGGAGCGGGCTTGTCCGCGAAGGAGCCAGCGCAGGCAACAATGGCCGATCAACCTAATGAGCAATTTCCCGCTCACCACGACCCAGCCATAAGCGGATTTCCGCTCATTCGATCTCACCGGCCCCTCTAAACCGGCTCCCTCCCCGTTGGCACACCTCCTGCTATAGCCCTGGCAGGCTGCGTTCCGACGCGCTCCACAACAACAATTAAACGAAGGATCCTTCAATGGATAACTCCAACGCCCTGCCCCTTGGGTCGGCTGCCGTGCCGGCCAAACCAAGAACTACCGCCAGCCGGATCAAATCGATCTTCAGCGGCTCTGTCGGCAACATGGTCGAGTGGTACGACTGGTATGTGTATGCCGCCTTCTCCCTGTACTTCGCCAAAACCTTTTTCCCCGCCGGCTCCACCACCGCGCAACTGATGAACACCGCTGCGATCTTCGCCGTGGGCTTCCTGATGCGTCCGATCGGTGGCTGGCTGATGGGCATGTACGCCGACAAGGTCGGGCGCAAGAAAGCGTTGATGGCCTCGGTGTACCTGATGTGCTTCGGCTCGCTGCTGATCGCCCTGAGCCCGAACTATGAAACCATCGGCATCGGCGCGCCGATCCTGCTGGTATTCGCCCGTTTGCTGCAGGGCCTTTCGGTCGGCGGCGAGTACGGCACCTCGGCGACGTACCTGTCCGAGATGGCGACCAAGGAACGTCGCGGCTTCTTCTCGAGTTTCCAGTACGTGACCCTGATCTCCGGCCAGCTCATCGCCCTCGGCGTATTGATCGTGCTGCAGAACATGCTGACCACCGAACAGCTGTACGCGTGGGGCTGGCGTATTCCGTTCGCCATCGGTGCGCTGTGTGCAGTGGTGGCGCTGTACCTGCGTCGCGGCATGGAAGAAACCGAGTCGTTCACCAAGAAAGAAAAATCCAAGGAAAGCGCGATGCGCACCTTGATGCGTCATCCGAAAGAGCTGTTGACCGTGGTCGGCCTGACCATGGGCGGCACCCTGGCGTTCTACACCTACACCACCTACATGCAGAAATACCTGGTGAACACGGTCGGCATGAGCATCTCCGACTCGACCACCATTTCCGCCGCCACGCTGTTCCTGTTCATGTGCCTGCAACCGATCATCGGCGGCCTGTCGGACAAGATCGGCCGGCGTCCGATCCTGATCGCGTTCGGCGTGCTCGGTACGATCTTCACCGTACCGATCCTGATGACCCTGCACACCATCCAGACCTGGTGGGGCGCCTTCTTCCTGATCATGGCGGCGCTGATCATCGTCAGCGGCTACACCTCGATCAACGCGGTGGTCAAAGCCGAATTGTTCCCGACCGAAATCCGCGCCCTGGGCGTCGGCCTGCCGTACGCACTGACCGTATCGATCTTCGGCGGTACCGCCGAATACATCGCGCTGTGGTTCAAGAGCATCGGCATGGAAACCGGTTACTACTGGTACGTCACCGCGTGCATCGCCGTGTCGCTGCTGGTGTACATCACCATGAAAGACACCCAGAAGCACTCGCGGATCGTCACTGACTGATCGGACTGCATCGCTGGCAGGACACAAAATCCGTGTCCTGCGCCGAACCCGTAGGAGCCGCCGAAGGCTGCGATCTTTTGATCTTGAAAAAGACAAATCAAAAGATCGCAGCCTTCGGCAGCTCCTACAGGGTCTCGCGTCCGGGTGGCAATATGCGGTGGCTCCTTGCACTATGGCGGCATCCGAATGCAGCTCAGGAATCCGCTCTCCATGTCCGATGACATCCACTTCTACGAACCCGCCAATGGCCACGGCCTGCCTCACGATCCGTTCAACGCCATCGTCGGCCCGCGGCCCATCGGCTGGATTTCCTCGCAGGATGCCGAAGGCCGACTCAATCTCGCGCCCTACAGTTTCTTCAACGCCTTCAATTACGTGCCGCCGATCATTGGTTTTTCCAGCGTCGGGCGCAAAGACAGTCTGAACAACATCGAGCAGACGGGGGAGTTCGTCTGGAACCTCGCCACCCGCCCGTTGGCCGAGCAGATGAACCAGAGCTGCGCGATGGTCGCGCCTGAGGTCAACGAGTTTGAACTGGCGGGGCTGACGACCGTGCCGTCAAAGGTGATTTCGGTACCACGGGTCGCCGAAAGCCCGGTGTCCTTCGAGTGCAAAGTCACGCAGATCATCCAGCTGCAACGCGCCGATGGCGAAACGGTGCCGAGCTGGCTGATCCTCGGCGAGGTGGTCGCCGTGCACATCGCCAAATGGCTACTCAAGGACGGCATCTACGACACCGCCGCCGCACAACCGATTTTGCGCGGCGGCGGTCCTGCTGATTATTTCCAGCTGGGGCCTGAGGCTCTGTTCAAGATGTGGCGCCCCGGGGCGCAGAAATAATTACCAGATCAGCTCGGCGTCATCAGTGACGCCCTTGAGCTTGTCCAGCTCATTGATTGCCGCTTCATCGGCAGCGATGGCGCCGGGAAACACCTGCTCATCGAGCAATTTGTGAAAGCGTGGTGCGCCGCCATCGACCAGGGCCTTGACCGCGATGGCCGCGTAATAACCCTTGTTACCGCCCAGCTCAACGGGGACGACTGCGGAGACTGCTTCGAAGCGTTCAAACTCTTTACGTGCCATGTCGCGGATCCTGGCTCAATCAAATAAGCCGGACATTAAACCCTCAACCGGCAAGTTTGTGTATCGGCGCCGAACATTGACCGAGGGCCTGCGCGGCGGAAACGTCCCTGAAGGTGTGGAAGTCGAGGCTGTTGACCACCAGATCCTGGACCAGCTCGGCGAAGACTTCCATCGACGGACTATTGAAGTATGCAGTCATCATCTGCTGGCTGCTCCAGTAGCCGCTGACCAGCCACAGGTCGGTGTCGCATTGCGATTGTTGCAACGAGAAACTCAGGCAACCGGGCGCCGCGCGCGAGACCTCGATCAAAGCGCTCAGGCGCACACCGAGTTCCGCCGAGCGCCCGGCCTGGGCACGAACGAAGGCCATATGACTGACAGGCATCTGCTTGGACATGATCAACCCTCCATGAAATCGCGTGGCAGCCGGGGGACAGGCTGCGACTGGAGCAAAGATTAAGGGCCGGGGCGGCCGCGCCGTTAGTCGATTCCTGCCTTCGCGTTGCACAATCCTGCGAGACTTGCCAAAACCCCGGCCGCCAACGCTGCCCTGTAGGAGCTGCCGAAGGCTGCGATCTTTTGATCTGAAAAACAAAAATCAAAAGATCGCAGCCTTCGGCAGCTCCTACGACCGGGCGTCTCGGCGACGGCCGGAAACGGCGCGGTGCAGAATCAGGCAAGCATTAGGCAGAATGTGTCTACCGCCGTTGCTTGCACAAACATATGCTCTGCTGCATTCCCCCTCACTTGCCGAGGATGCCGTGCATGACGTCATTCGATCGTTTTCAAGCCGAACCCAGCGCCGACATGGAAAAGCAGCGTGCGGAGCTGGCGGCGATCATCCGCCGCAACACCAGCGACGATGGCAGCTACCAGACCGCCATCGGTTCGCTGGTGATGTCGCGCCACACCAAATCCCATGATTTCGCCCCGGTGCTCGCGCAGCCGGCGCTGTGCATCATGGCGCAGGGGCGAAAAGAGGTGCGCCTGGCCGACGAGTTCTTCAATTACGACCCGCTGAATTATCTGGTGGTGTCGGTTTCGATGCCGCTCAGCGGCCGCGTGGTCAACGTCTCGCCAGAGGAACCGATCCTCGCCGTGCGCCTGGACATCGACCCGACCGAAATCACCGCGCTGATCGCCGACGCCGGCCCGATGGGCGTACCGACGCGCCCGACCGGACGCGGTCTGTACGTGGAAAAAATCGACAGCGCCATGCTTGACGCCGTGCTGCGTCTGGCGCGGCTGCTGGACGCACCGAAAGACATCGCCATGCTCGCGCCGCTGATTCGCCGGGAGATTCTCTATCGCCTGCTGCGCAGCCCGCAGGGCCATCGTCTGTATGAAATTGCGATTGCCAACAGCCAGAGCCATCGCATCAGCCAGGCGATCAAATGGCTCAACGGCAACTTCGAGCAACCGCTGCGCATCGATGATCTGGCGCGGGAAGTGAACCTCAGCGTGTCGACCCTGCATCACCGTTTCAAGGCGATGACGGCGATGAGTCCGTTGCAGTACCAGAAGCAATTGCGCCTGCAAGAGGCGCGGCGGCTGATGCTGACCGAAGGCCTGGAAGCCTCGGCGGCGGGGTATCGGGTGGGCTATGAAAGTCCGTCGCAATTCAGCCGTGAGTACAGCCGACTGTTTGGCGCACCGCCGTTGCGGGATCTGGCGCGATTGCGGCTTTCGGTCTGATCCGGAATCTGAAGCGAGGCTTATGACGCTTTCGCGAGCAGGCTCGCTCCCACTGGGAAATGCATTCCAATGTGGGAGAGATCTGGCGCGGTTGCGGCTTTCAGTCTAATCCGGAATCTGAAGCGAGCCTTATGACGCTTTCGCGAGCAGGCTCGCTCCCACAGGGAAATGCATTCCAGTGCGGGAGAGATTTGGCGCGGTTGAGGCTTTCGGTCTGATCCGGAATCTGAAGCGAGGCTTATGACGCTTTCGCGAGCAGGCTCGCTCCCAGTGGGAAATGCATTCCAGTGTGGGAGAGATTTGGCGCGGTTGCGGCTTTCGGTCTGATCCGGAATCTGAAGCGAGGCTTATGACGCTTTCGCGTGCAGGCTCGCTCCCACAAGGAAATGCATTCCAGTGTGGGAGAGATTTGGCGCGGTTGCGGCTTTCAGTCTAATCCGGAATCTGAAGCGAGCCTTATGACGCTTTCGCGAGCAGGCTCGCTCCCACAGGGAAATGCATTCCAGTGTGGGAGAGATTTGGCACGGTTGCGGCTTTCGGTCTGATCCGGAATCTGAAGCGGGGCTTATGGCGCTTTCGCGAGCAGGCTCGCTCCCACAGGGAACTGCATTCCAGTGTGGGAGAGATTTGGCGCGGTTGCGGCTTTCAGTCTGATCCGGAATCTGAAGCGAGCCTTATGACGCTTTCGCGAGCAGGCTCGCTCCCACAGGGAAATGCATTCCAATGTGGGAGCGAGCCTGCTCGCGAAGAGGTCAGTCCAGGCGCTACATATCTATGATCAGACCGCGCGGATCACATGCTTGATCTCTTGAAACGCCGCCAACCCCCAAGGCCCCAGCTCGCGTCCAACACTGCTCTGCTTGTACCCTCCCCACGCCGCCTGCGGGAAGATCACCTGCGGCGCATTGATCCACACCAGCCCCGCCTGCAAAGCATTGGCCACGCGATCCGCCGCTGTGGCATCGCGCGTCACTACACTCGCGACCAGGCCGAACTGCGTGTCGTTGGCCAAGGCAATCGCTTCGGCCTCACTGGCAAAACCGCGCACACACACCACCGGGCCGAAAATCTCTTCGCGCCATAACCCGCTGTCCAGCGGCACATCAGTGAACACCGTCGGTTGCAGGAAATAACCGCGCGGCAAATCCGCCGGACGATTGCCGCCACAGAGCAAACGCGCCCCCGCACTCAGGCCGCGATCAATATGCCCAAGCACCCGCTGGTACTGCGCCTGATTGACCAGCGCGCCCATCTCCACTTCCGGGTCGAACGGATCGGCGACTCGAATCGCCTGCGCACGTTTTTGCAGACGCTGAAGAAATTCATCCATCAATTGCTCGGCGACCAGCACCCGACTGGTGGCCGAGCACATCTGCCCGGCGTTGAAGAACGCGCCGCCACAGGCCAGTTCCACCGCCAGTTGCAGATCGGCATCCGCCAGCACCAGCAACGACGATTTGCCACCCAGCTCAAGGCTCACACCCTTCACCGTTTCGGCAGCGCGTTGCATCACCTGCACGCCAACCGCATTGCTGCCAGTGAAGGAGATCTTGGCGATGCGAGGATCGGCCGACAACGGCGCGCCTACCGCCAGCCCGGTGCCGCAGACCAGATTGAACACGCCGTCGGGCAACCCGGATTCAGCGATGATCGCCGCCAGTTCCAGCTCCGGCAACGGCGTCACTTCGGAGGGTTTCAGCACCACGCAGCAACCGGCGGCGAGTGCTGGTGCCAGTTTCCACGCGGTGGTGACCATGGGGAAATTCCACGGCACGATCAGCCCGACCACGCCGCATGGCTCACGCCGCAAGCGTGCGCTGAAATCCTCGCTGGGCAGCGGCACGTTGCTGTCCTGACCGGCATCGAGGCCTTCGGCGAGTTCGGCGTAATAGTCGAAAGTGGCGATCACGTCATCGACATCGATGGCCGCTTCGAACTGCGGTTTGCCATTGTTGCTCGACTGCAGGTTCATCAAGTGTTCGCGACCGTTACGCACGCCGTTGGCGATATTGCGCAGGATCACCGCGCGCTCGGTGCCGGTGGTTTTCGACCAGCGTTTGAACGCCTCGGTCGCCGCGCTGATCGCTTGATCCACGGCTTGCTCGTCACCGCCGTTGACGGTGGTCAGCAGCGCTTCGGTAGCGGGGTTGATCACCCGTAGATGTTCGCGGCCCGACGACCATTGGCCATTGATGTAGAGGCCGTCGAGTGTGGTTGGGAAGCTGATCATTGGGCCACCGCCTGCATCCACTGGTTCTGGTCGATTTCAATCAGCGTCGGGCCTTGCCGGTCCGTCGCTTTACGCAGCGCTGCGCGCAATTCGTCGATGCTGCTGATGGCTTGCGCGGCGCAACCGAGGCCCTTGGCTACGGCAACGAAATCCGGGGTGTAGATGTCCACGCCGACCGGTTCGATGGCGCAGTTGACCATGTACTTTTTGATCTCTTCGTAACCCTGGTTATTCCACAGCAGGACGATCACCGGCACCCGTGCTTCAACGGCGCTGGCCAGTTCCGGCAGCGTGAACTGCAAGCCGCCGTCGCCGATCAGGCATACCACGGGCGGGCGCGCGCCGTTATCAAGTTGGCCGCCGAGCCACGCACCAATCGCCGCCGGCAACGCGTAGCCGAGGGTGCCGTAACCGGTGGATGCGTTGAACCAGCGACGTGGACGCTCGGGGTTGAAGGTGAGGTTGCCGGTGTACACCGGTTGCGTGGAATCGCCGACGAACACCGCTTCGGGCAATTCGTGCAACACGGTTTCGAGGAAACGCGTCTGCGCCAGCGTTGGCGCATCCCAGCTCGCGGCCAATTCATTACGCAGACGCGCGGCGCGAACCTGGCCCCAATCACTGCGGCGCTCGGCCAGCGGTTGGTGCGACAAGGCGCTGAGCAATGCTTGCGCGGCGTTGCGCGAATCAGCGACCAGTGCCACGTGCGGCGGGTAGTTGCGCACGGTCTGATCGGCATCGATGTCGATGCGCAGCAGCTTGCCGGGAATCTCAAAGCCGCCGGCAAACGTGACGTCGTAATCGGTCTCGGCCAGCTCGGTGCCGATCGCCAGCACCACATCGGCTTCAGCGACCAGTGCGCGAGTGGCGACCAGGCTTTGTGTCGAGCCGATCAACAACGGATGGCTGGTCGGCAGCGTGCCTTTGGCGTTGATGGTCAGCGCCACAGGAGCGTCGAGCAATTCGGCGAGTCGCGCCAGCTCCGGTGCCGCGTCGATAGCACCGCCGCCGGCAAGAATCAGAGGTCGTTGAGCAGCCGCGAGCAGTTCGCTCATGCGGTCCACGGCAGCCGGAGCGGCGCCGGCGCGGTCGATAGTCACCGGCACGCTGGCGAGCAATTCATCGGCCTCTTCCACCAATACGTCCAACGGAATTTCGATGTGCACCGGACGCGGTCGTCCGGCCTGGAACAGCGCGAAAGCGCGAGCCAGCACCACCGGCAGTTCGGCAGCGGACATCAGCGTGTGCGAGAACGCTGCGACGCCGCCGACCAGTGCGCTCTGGTTCGGCAGCTCATGCAACTTGCCGCGCCCACCACCCAGCTGACTGCGCGACTGCACGCTGGAGATCACCAGCATCGGAATCGAATCGGCGTAAGCCTGGCCCATGGCCGTGGTGATATTGGTCATGCCCGGGCCGGTGATGATGAAGCACACACCGGGCTTGCCGCTGGTGCGCGCGTAACCGTCAGCCATGAACCCGGCGCCCTGTTCGTGGCGAGGCGTAACGTGGTTGATGCTTGAACGGGCAAGGCCTCGATACAGCTCAACGGTGTGCACACCGGGAATGCCGAACACTTGCTCGACCCCGTAATTTTCCAACAGCCTGACCAGTACTTCGCCGCACGTTGCCATGTTGATTGCCCTTCATTCCCATAGACAGACACCGAACCCCTGTGGGAGCGAGCCTGCTCGCGAAAGCGCCAGATCAGTCAACATTGGTGTTGATGATGAAACCGTCTTCGCGAGCAGGCTCGCTCCCACAGGGTCCGTGGAGTGCCCATTGGAACGGCGCACACCTAGCAGCAACAATCGATTAAAAGTCATACTAGCCATGTCCTCACGTCATACCTCGGATCGCCATGAAACGCCTGCCACCCCTGCCCGCGCTGCACACGTTCTGGATCACCGCGCAATGCTGCAACTTCACCCGCGCCGCCGAGCAGTTGCACATCACTCAAGGCGCGGTGAGTCGGCAGATCGCCGGGCTGGAGGAACAGCTCGGTTATCCGTTGTTCATTCGTTTGGCCCGAGGGCTGGCGCTGACGGCCGAAGGACGTGAATGGCTACCGCAGGTGGAGAAGGTCTTCGGGCTGATCAGCGAGGCGGCCGAGCACATCGGCCGGACGCGACAAACCTTGCAACTCAAGGCGCCGAGCTGCGTGATGCGCTGGCTGCTACCGCGTCTGCTGCAATGGCAGAAGGAACGCCCGGACGTGCCGGTGAAACTGACGGCCTCGCTGCAACACGGTGTGGATTTTCAGCGCGAGCCCTTCGATGCCGCCGTAATCTACGGCCCGCCGCCTGACCATTCGCCAGGCGCGCTGCATCTGTTCGACGAGCAACTGACACCGGTCTGCTCGCCGCAATTGCTCAAAGGCTCCCCGGCGCTCAATTCACCCAGGGATTTGCAGAATCATCTGTTGTTGCACCCGACCCACGACATTCAGGACTGGTCGGTATGGCTCGATGCAGCAGGATTGCGACTGGGCAACCTTGGCAGCGGGCAGCATTTCGAAACGCTGGATCAGGCGATGTCGATGGCCTCGCACGGCACGGGGGTGGCGATCGGGGACTGGTCGCTGATTGGTGATGATCTGGACGCCGGGCGGCTGGTGATGCCGTTTGAATTGAAGGTGAAGACGGGGCTGGCGTATTACGTGGTGGTGCCGCAGGGCGCGGAACCTTGCGCGGCTCTTCAGCAATTGATGGACTGGTTGGTCGAACAGGCCTGGTCTCGCTGAAAATCTACACTGGCCTGTGGGAGCGAGCCTGCTCGCGAATGCCATCGTTCACTTAGCATGAATGTTGACTGACATGCCGCCTTCGCGAGCAGGCTCGCTCCCACATTGAGACTTCGCCCGGTCTTAGTAACCGACGGTATAACGCTGCCGCGAATGCTTCGGCGTTTCCACTTCGTCGATCAGTGCAATCGCATAATCGGCAAAGGTGATCCAGCTACGCCCTTCGGCACTGACCAACAAATGATCCTTGCCAACCCGGAATGTACCGCTGCGCTCACCTTCAACAAACTCCGCCGATGGCGACAGGAAAGTCCAGTCCAGTTCCTGCTCGTGACGCAACGCTTCCAGAAAGGCCGCGCCTGCGCTCGCCTCGGCTTTGTATTCGGCCGGGAAACCGGCACTGTCGATCACCCGCGTGTCATCCGGCAGCAACAGCGAACCGGCGCCGCCGACCACCAGCAAACGTTTCACCCCCGCCTGCTTCACCGGCCCGACAATCGCCGAGGCCGGGACGGTGGCGAAATGCGCTGCGCTGATCACCACGTCGTGACCGGCCACCGCCGCTTGCAGCGCCGCCGAATCCAGCACATCGAGGCTCTTGCTGACGACACCGGCGCGATCACTGACCTTTGCCGTATCGCGGGCGATGGCGGTGACGCTGTGGCCGCGACGCAGGGCTTCTTCCAGCAGTTGGCTACCGGCACGGCCGGTGGCACCAATGATTGCGATCTTGCTCATGACATTCTCCAGTTGGCTTGAAAATGCTGCGTGTTCAGGTTCGGCTTACCACTGCATCTCGCCCTTGGCGACTTTCGCGCTGAGCTCCAGCGAGCTTTCCTCGCCGAGTTGCGGGTAGCGCTTTTTCATCGCTGCGATCAGTGCAGCAGAGTCTTTTGCCTTGGCGGTTTCAGCATCGAAGGCCTTGATGTAATCAGCGGTGAATTTCACGCTGGCCAGCGAGCGGCTGCTGTCGCCCAGGTAATGGCCGGGCACCACGGTTTGCGGTTTCAGGCTTTCGATGGTGTGCAGGGTGTGCAGCCAGTCGGCGTGGGATTGCGCGGTCTGGGTGTCGGCCATCCACACATGAATGTTCTCGGCGACCACCACCCCACCGACCACCGCTTTCAGCGACGGGATCCATACGAAGCTGCGATCAGGCTGTTTGCCGTCAAGGCCGATCACCTGCAGTTTCTTGCCTTCGAGGGTCAGGCTGTCGCCCGTGAGCACGTCCGGGACGATGGTTTTCGCCGGCACGTCGGCGCCCATTTTCGGCCCCCAGTAGGCCAGTTTGCCGTCGACGGTGTGCTTGATGTGATCGACGGTCGGCTGCGAAGCCAGCACTTTCGCTTGCGGGAATGCCTTGGTCAGGGTGTCGAGGCCAAAGTAGTAATCCGGGTCGCCGTGGCTGATGTAGATGGTGGTCAATTGCTTGCCGCTGGCGCGGATCTTTTCCACCACTTGCTCGGCCTGGGATTTGCCGAATTGCGCGTCGACCAGAATCGCTTCTTTCTCACCGCTGACCAGCACCGAGCTGACCGGGAAAATCGCCTGGGTGCCCGGGTTGTAGACATCAAGGCTCAGCTCGGCGGCGGATGCATGGGCGGCAAAGCCGAAAAATGCTGCGGCGAGCAGAACGCGTTTGAAGGGGGTGAAGCCGATCATGTGTTGCTCCGGATTGCGAATGCCAGTCTGGCGATGCAACAGAGCTTAGTTGCCAGACTCAGTACAAAAAATGCGATGCTTGGACATAGTTTGTTTCTGAAAGCGGGCAAATCATGGATCGGCTTCAAGCAATGCGGGTATTTGTCACAGTGGTCGATTTGGGCAGTCAGTCGGCGGCGGCCGATCACCTGGACCTGTCGCGTCCGGTGGTGTCGCGCTATTTGGCGGAGTTGGAAGACTGGGTCGGCGCGCGGCTGATGCACCGCACCACGCGCAAATTGAGCCTGACCGCCGCAGGCAGTGAAATCCTCCCGCGTTGTCGGCAAATGATCGATCTGTCGCAGGACATGCAGGCCGCCGTCAGCGAACCCCATGATGCGCCGCGCGGACTGCTGCGAATCAGCGTGAGCACCTCGTTTGGCCAGGCGCAACTGGCCGATGCGATGGCGGCATACGTCAAGCTTTACCCAGGCGTGAGCATCGATCTGCAAATGCTCGACCGCACGGTGAATCTGGTCGATGAGCGTATCGATCTGGCGATTCGCACCAGCAACGATCTTGATCCGAATCTGATCGCCCGGCGCCTGACCGTGTGCCGCTCGGTGGTCTGCGCAGCGCCGGCTTATCTGCTTGAGCATCCGGCGCCGCAGACGGTTGAGGATTTGAGCCGACACAACTGCCTGACCCATTCCTATTTCGGCAAGAGCCTGTGGCATTTCGAGGAGGATGGCGAACCGGTATCGGTGCCGGTACAGGGCAATATCAGCGCCAACGAGGCCAGCACCCTCCTGCGCGCAACCCTGGCCGGCGCGGGCGTGGCGATGCTGCCGACCTACCAGGCCGGCGTGCATATTCACAACGGCGAACTGCTGCGTTTGCTGCCACATGCAGAACCGCGACGTATGAATATCTACGCGGTGTACGCCTCACGCAAACACATGCCGGCGGCACTGCGCAGCATGCTCGACTTTCTCGTGCAGCGCTTTCCCGATGCCCCGGCCTGGGATGCCGGCCTGTAAACCCGATCCCTTGTGGGAGCGAGCCTGCTCGCGAAGAGGCCAGTACATTCAACATTGATGTCGCTTGCACCACCGCCTTCGCGAGCAGGCTCGCTCCCACATGGGCATCAATTCGCTGAATGGCCGGCTAAATCCTCAAGCGCACTCGCTGGCAAGTGCGCGCCGCTGACCTATGCTCAAAGTAATACCGCAAGGTAGACGTTCAGAGGTCGAACACCATGAACATCAAAACAAAAAGATACGCCGCCATCTTCATCACCTGCGCCGCCACGCTGGCGCTGTACGGCACCGCTGCCTGGCGGGTCGAGCAGTTGCGCCAGCTGCCGCGCGAGTATGCGAGCTGCAACTATGAGCGGTGTATTCCGCACAATGCCACGCTGAACGCATTGCGCTGATAGACCTGACCTGGAATGCAACTCCCCCGGGGGTCTGGCGATGTTCTCAGGATTGTTGCTCGGCCTTCAAGCGGTCGCGGAATGCCTTTGGCGAAATTCCCACGCGGCGGCGGAACAGGCGTGTGAAGTTGGTCGGATCGGAAAACCCCAACAACTCCGACATCTCATAAATTGTCATGCTGGTGTAGGTCAGCAGCCGCTTGGCTTCCAGCAATTGCCGCTCGTGCATGATCTGCAACGCCGGTTGCCCGGCCAGTTCACGGCAGGTGCCGTTAAGGTGCGACACGGAAATGCCCAGGCGATGGGCGAGGTCTTCGACCTTGACGTGCTGGCGGTAAGTCTCTTCCACCAACTGAATGAAGCCGTTGAGGTATTCGCGCTGGCGTTGCGGTCGTTGGCTGGCCTTGTGGCGGACGATCGCCTGGCGGCTGACCCAGACCATGATCACACTGACCAGCGAATGCATGAGCATTTCCCGCGCCGGTTGATGGCCGTTGTACTCGGCCTGCAACGCTGAAAACAGGCTATTCAGATAATCGCCATCCTTGCCGGCCGGGTAGTTTTCCGCCCGGGCCAACGCGTGTACCGAATCGCCCAATTGCGCCTGCAAATGGTTGATCAGCGGCGTGGCCAAGGTGACGATGAAGCCTTCAACATCTTCGGAAAAACGAAAGCCGTGCACCGACAACGGTGGCAGCACCTGTATCGCTGGCGTCTCGAGCTGCGTGCGCTGGCCTTCGATTTCAAGCTCTGCCTGACCTTTGAAAACGAACAGCAGCTGGCACAGATCTGCGTGGCGGTGAGGTTTGATTTCCCAATGGTGCTCGCGACTGCGCGAGGAAATGGTTTCACAGTGCAGCAAGTCCGGGGTCGGCCAGTCCAGGCTTTCACCGTAGAGCTTGAACACCGGAATCGAAGGCAGGGCAGGCTTGTTCATACTTCAATCCAGGCCTCGGGTTTATGGGCGATAATCGCACCGATTGGCAGAATGTACAGGTATCGGCTCAGTTTTCACCTTCAATTGACAGACCCGCAAGGGAAAAATGCAAGCACTCGATCCATAAAATCATTCACCGGCTGTTGCTGCGTGAAGCTTGCGAGTCATAAAAACAATGAAAACCCTGAAAACTCAAGTCGCCATTATCGGCGCCGGTCCTTCCGGACTGCTCCTCGGCCAGTTGCTGCACAACGCTGGCATCGACACGCTTATCCTCGAACGCCAGACTCCCGATTACATTCTTGGGCGCATCCGCGCCGGCGTGCTTGAACAAGGCATGGTAGAGCTGCTGCGTCAGGCCGGCGTCGGTCAGCGAATGGATGCCGAAGGCCTGGTTCATGGCGGCTTCGATCTGGCGCTGGACGGGCGTCAGGTGCACATCGATCTGCACGCGTTGACCGGCGGCAAAACCGTGATGGTCTACGGCCAGACCGAGGTCACCCGCGACCTGATGGCCGCTCGTCGGGAGGCCGGCGCGCCAACAATTTATCAAGCGAGCAATGTCGTTCCCCACGGCATGAAAAGCGACGAAGCTTTTGTCACCTTCGAAAAGGACGGTGAAAGCTGGCGCGTCGATTGCGATTACATTGCCGGTTGCGATGGTTTCCATGGCGTTGCCCGTCAGTCCATTCCTGCCGACTGCCTGAAGATTTTCGAGCGGGTCTATCCGTTCGGCTGGCTGGGCATTCTCGCCGACACGCCACCGGTTCACGATGAATTGGTCTACGCCCGCCACGAACGCGGCTTCGCTTTGTGCAGCATGCGTTCGGCCACGCGCACGCGCTATTACCTGCAAGTGCCGGCGGATGAAAACGTCGATGACTGGAGCGACCAGCGTTTCTGGGCTGAGCTGAAAAAACGCCTGCCGCACGCCCTCGCGGAAAAACTGGTGACCGGCCCATCGATCGAAAAAAGCATCGCGCCGCTGCGCAGCTTTGTCGTCGAGCCGATGCAGTACGGGCGCATGTTTCTCGTCGGCGACGCCGCCCATATCGTCCCGCCAACTGGCGCCAAAGGCTTGAATCTGGCCGCCAGCGATGTCAGCACGCTGTTCAACATTCTGCTGAAGGTCTATCGCGAAGATCGCATCGATCTGCTGGAAAAATACTCGGAAATCTGCCTGCGCCGGGTGTGGAAAGCCGAGCGGTTTTCCTGGTGGATGACTTCGATGCTGCATCGCTTTGACGATCACGATGAGTTCAGCCAGCGCATCAGCGCTTCGGAACTGGACTATTTTGTCAGCTCGCAAGCCGGGCAAAAAACCATTGCAGAAAATTACGTCGGGCTTCCGTACGAGGCTATCGAATAGCTTCCTACCGACTTACACTGCGAGCATCTACCCGCGCGCGATGGCCGCGCGGGTCCATCACTGCCCGCAGGTTTTCCGTGACCACTCTCAATCAGCCTGAAACGCCCAAACCGGCCATTCGCAGCGTGCTGGTCGCCTTGATGATGGCGATCTTCCTCGGTGCGCTCGACCAGACCATCGTCGCCGTGTCGATGCCGGCGATCTCCGCGCAATTCAAGGATGTCAGTCTGCTGGCCTGGGTGATTTCCGGTTACATGGTGGCGATGACCGTGGCGGTGCCGATCTACGGCAAGCTCGGCGACCTGTACGGGCGACGCAAACTGATGTTGTTCGGCATGGGCCTGTTCACCCTCGCCTCGCTGTTCTGCGGCATGGCGCAAAGCATGGAACAGCTGGTGCTGGCGCGGATCCTTCAGGGCATCGGCGCCGGCGGCATGATCTCGGTGAGCCAGGCGATCATCGGCGACATCGTCCCGCCGCGTGAACGCGGGCGCTATCAGGGTTATTTCAGCAGCATGTACGCGGTGGCCAGCGTCGCCGGCCCGGTGCTCGGTGGCTACATGACCGAATACCTGTCGTGGCGCTGGGTGTTTCTGATCAACCTGCCGCTGGGCCTTGGCGCGTGGTGGGTGGCACGACGCAACCTGCGCGGCCTGCCGATTCCGCAGCGCAAACCGGTGATCGATTACCTTGGCACGGTGCTGATGATCATCGGCCTCACGGCGTTGCTGCTCGGCATCACTGAAGTCGGCCAGGGTCATTCATCGCGCAGCAGCGAAGTGCTCGGCCTGTTCGCCTGCGCCGTGGTGGTACTGGCGCTGTTCGTCTGGCATGAGCGTCGGGCACGCGAGCCGTTGCTGCCGATGCACCTGTTCGCCAACCGCAGTGCGCTGCTGTGCTGGTGCACGATTTTCTTCACCAGTTTTCAGGCCATCTCACTGATCGTGCTGATGCCGTTGCGCTTCCAGAGCGTCACTGGCGCGGGTGCCGACAGCGCCGCGCTGCACTTGCTGCCATTGGCGATGGGCTTGCCGATCGGCGCCTATTTTGCGGGCCGCCGCACCTCGATCACCGGACGCTACAAACCGCAGATTCTCACCGGGGCGATCCTCATGCCGATTTCGATTCTCGGCATGGCCTTCAGTCCACCACAAGCGACGCTGCTCAGCGGTTTGTTCATGCTGCTCAGCGGTATTGCTGGCGGCATGCAGTTCCCGACCTCGCTGGTCGGCACGCAAAACTCGGTGGAACAACGCGACATCGGCGTTGCCACCAGCACCACCAATCTGTTCCGCTCACTGGGCGGTGCGGTGGGCGTGGCGTTGATGTCGGCGCTGCTGCTGGCGTTGCTGCACGATTCCAGTTTTGCCCACCTGGCGAACAGTTCACTGATCAGCGAGGGGCATTCGGGCAACGTCCTGCTCGATGGCCTGAACGCAGCACCCGGCGAAGCGCAGAACGCCTTGCGCGCGGAGCTGCAGGTGACCTTCCGCCACTTGCTCTGGGTCAGCACGGCAGTCTCGTTGCTGGGGCTGGCGGCGGCGATTGCCATGCCCAACAACCTGCTGCGCGGACGGGAGCACGGCGCGAAATAATTGCCGCAACAAATACCACTGTGGGAGCGGTGTTCGCTCAAGGGCTGTAGTAACCCACCGCGACGAGGAAATGCCCGACCTTTTTCAGGTACGCATGCTTGTCCTCGATCTTGCCGGTCACCGGATTTTTCCAGCGGTATTCATATTCGCCTTCATCCTGCTTGCCGATCAGCGCCAGAATCGGCTCGCCCACAGGTTTGCCTTCCGGGTCCTTGACCTTGCCGAAATCAGTGTTGATCAAACGCAGATTGGTGCCGTGGGCGACATACCGCTGGTTGTTCAGATCGACCACGAAGACATACAGGTCATCCTGCAGATATCCGCCCTTGAGCGAGTTGATCGCCACCAACGTGCCCTTCTCGTCCTTGGCCAGATCCGTCGCGGCTTTATCCAGTAACGCTTTGGCCTGCTCGGCCGAGGCCCGTGGCAGGTAATAACCGACCGCGAGAATGCGCTGCCCGACGCGCTGATAGAACACATGCTTGCGCTCGACCTTGCCGTCGGCCCAGTTCTGCCAGCGGTATTCGGCCTGCTGGATACCGTTGCCTTCCGGCACTTTCAGCGCATCCTTGAACGCCTTCTGCAGATCCGGCCCAAGCACTTCGCTGACATCACGGCCGATCAGCGCCGATGACGGCCCGCCACTGGCAAGCATCACGCCTTTGGTGTCGAGGACGAACACGTAGCGATCCTTGTCGACGAACTCACCCTGGCGGCTGAATGCGGCAAACGCCTTGTCGCCATTGTCGTGGTAATAGGCCAAGGCTTTTTCCAGCAGGGCGATGGCGGCCTGACTGTCATCCCTGGCGGCAGTGGCGGCGCTGGCCTGGCCGAAACCGGCCAACAGAAACAGGCCGAGCCAGGCCACTTTATGCAAAAACCCCATAGCGCATCCCTCGTTCTTTTTGGTGTTTCAAGAGCGTAGACGGCTTGCGGTCATGTAGAGATATTCAGAGCGTTTCTGAACATTGCGCCGTGAGGCTGACAAGCAATGCTCGCCAGCCTCGATCAGCGCTTACGGGCGGGAATTGATCTGTTGCTGCAGGTTCTGGATCTGCGCCTGCAAGCTATTGAGGTTGCGGGTCATCTGCGCGCGGAACGCATCGAACTCGGCAGTATTGCCGCCACCCTGTGGCGCTGCCGGGCGGTTGTCCTGCTGACTTTTCAGCACCACGATGTCCTGCTCCAGACGATCGATCACTGCGCTCGGGTTGCCCTGCTTCTTCAGCGCGGCGATATCGGCGCCGAGGCTTTTGAACTGGGCATCGAAGGCTTTCAACTGGGCATCGACCTTGCTGGTATCGGCCGGAGTACTTTTGATCGTCGCCAGCTCAGCACTCAGGGCTTTGACCTGCGCCTGCAATTGGGTATTGGCGTTCTGTTGTTCGGTGGTCTGCGCGGTCATCTGCGCCAGCCGCTTGTCCAGGTCGCTGGCCTGCCCGGCCACGCCTTGCTGCTGCTTGCTCTGGTCGAGCAGCTTGGCTTCGAGTTGCTTGATCTGCAGCTTCAGCGCTTCGCTGTCGCTGCTGACGTTGCTCTGGCTGGCAACGACCTTGCCGGAAATATCCTGCAGGCGCCCCGCCGCTTCTTCGCTGATGCGCGCAAAGCTTTCCTGGGTGGCGACCAGTTGCTGTTCCATCAGCGAGATCTGCTGGAAGCTCCACCAGGCCAGGCCGATAAAGGCGAAAAACAACGCACCGACCAGCGCCCACAGCGGCCCGGTGCTGGCGGCCTTGACCTTGACCACTGGCGCACTGCGCGAATGCACGGAAGTACGGGGGCCGGGCGCGATGTCATCGTCATCGAACGGGTCGGCGCGCAGGCTTGGCACGTTGTCGAAATCGTCGTCGTGGGCATCGTTTCGCATGGACATTGAGGCAACCTTTGGCAAACGCGGTGATGGCTAAATGCTGCGAAGTATAACCGCCGCAGCCGCAGGCATTGACCCTCAAGCCGCAAGGCGGTTCATTGCCGCCCGGCCGAATCGTTTCAACGGATGTCCTGAGCTTTCCACCACGCACAGAACTCATCGAGGGCAGCCCACAGACTGACTTTCGGGTCGTAGTCGAGATAATGCCGGGCGCGGCTGATGTCGAGGGTGAAATTTTTCTTCATGACTTGCATGCCCAGGCGCGACAGGGTCGGCTCAGGGCGTCCCGGCCAGAGCATGCACGCGCCCTCGTTGAGCGCCGCGACGCTGTAGGCCAGACCGTACGAGCGGTATTTGCGCACCTGATCGACGTCCATCCGCCGCATCACGTAATTGACCACGTCCCACAGCGGCACCGGCGTGCCGTTGCTGATGTTGTAGGCCTTGCCCAGCGCCGAACCTTGGGCCAACAGGCTGCTGAGCATGGCTTCGTTGAGGTTCTGCACGCTGGTGAAATCGACCTTGTTCAAGCCGTTGCCGATGATCGCCAGACGCCCCTTGCGCTGCATCTTCAACAGGCGCGGGAAGATGCTCATGTCGCCGGCACCGGTGACGAAACGCGGGCGCAGGGCGATGGTTTCCAGACCGAATTCCTGGGCACCGAAGACCTTTTGCTCAGCCAGATACTTGGTCGCGGCGTAGGGATGCTTGAAGCGCTTGGGCACTTGCTCTTCGGTCAGGCCGAGATGGTCGCGGCCATCGAAATAGATCGACGGCGACGACAGATGCACCAGCCGCCGCACCCGCTGCTTGAGGCACGCTTCGACGACGTTTTCGGTGACTTCGACGTTGCCCTGATGAAAGTCCTGATAACGCCCCCACACGCCGACAGCACCGGCGCAATGCACCACGGCTTCGACGTCACGGCACAGGTCGCGTACCAGATTGGCGTCGGTCAGATCCCCCGGCACAAATTCCGCCCCCCGGCGCACCAGATGCTCGACACTCTCAGCCCGGCGACCGTTGACCCGCACTTCAAGGCCCTGCTCCAGAGCGAAACGCGCAAAGCGCCCGCCAATAAAGCCACTGGCGCCGGTAACCAAAATTTTCATCAAAAACTCCAGGGAAGCAGCTGCAAGCTTCGAGCTTCCAGATGCAAGTTGAAACGGTGCGTGTTCTTGCTGCTTGACGCTTGTCGCTGCGTTCAAGCCACTAGCCATTGCTTTGAGGAGCGCAGCAGTTGTTCGGTCAGCAGGTTCAGCAACTGGCCGCCATTGCGCCAATGATGCCAGTACAGCGGCACGTCGATCGGTTTATCTGGCAGCAATTCGCACAACTCGCCGCGTTGCAATTGCTCGCGCACCTGCAGTTCCGGCACCAGGCCCCAGCCGAGTCCAGCCTCGGTAAGGCGAATGAAGCCTTCGGAGGACGGGCATAAATGGTGCTCGAACGCGCCGTCGACGCCTAACAGCGCCAGATAGCGATGCTGAAGAAAATCGTCCGGACCGAACACCAGCGCCGGGGTGCGCGGCAGCTGTTCGGCGCGCACGCCATCGGGAAAATGCCGAGCGATGAACGCTGGACTGGCCAGCGCCCGATAGCGCATGGCGCCGAGCAATACGCTGCGTGCGCCGGCCACCGGGCGCTCGCTGGCGCACAGGCAGGCGGCCACTTCACCGGCACGCATGCGCTTGAGGCCGACGGTCTGGTCTTCGACGATCAGGTCGAGCAACAAATGCTGCTCGGCGCAGAAGCCGCCGACCGCCTCGGCCCACCATGTTGCGAGGCTGTCGGCGTTGAGGGCGATGCGCAGGCGATCGGGCAGACCTTCTTCGTCGAGCGCCGGCACCACTGATTGCAAGTCACGCTCGAGCAAACGCACTTGTTGCACATGGTTGAGCAAGCGCCGGCCGATCTCGGTTGGCGCTGGCGGTGTTTCGCGTACCAGCACGGGTTGGCCGACGCGTGCCTCGAGCAATTTGATGCGCTGGGAGATCGCCGACTGCGACAGACCAAGCACCTGCGCGGCGCGGTCGAACCCGCCCTGCTCAACCACGGCGGCCAGCGCGGAAAGCAATTTATAGTCGAACATCAGTTTTCCTAATGGGCGATCAGCACTATTGGTTTTTCTTATACAGCCCCACACCGGAGAATAGCCAGCAAGCATCTTCTTTCAAGGATATTCCCCATGTGGCAAAGCTACGTAAACGGCCTGTTGGTGGCGTTCGGCCTGATCATGGCGATCGGTACGCAGAACGCTTTTGTCTTGGCGCAAAGCCTGCGTCGTGAACACCATCTGCCCGTGGCGGCATTGTGCGTGGTGTGTGACGCGATTCTGGTCGCAGCCGGGGTGTTCGGCCTGGCGACGATCCTGGCGCAGAACCCGACCCTGCTGGCGATCGCCCGTTGGGGCGGCGCAACGTTTCTGATCTGGTACGGCAGCCAGGCGCTGCGCCGGGCCTGCTCGAAGCAGAGCCTTGAGCAAGGCGAGAATCAAACCGTGCGCTCGCTGCGCGCGGTGATGCTCAGCGCGCTGGCGGTCACCTTGCTCAACCCCCACGTTTATCTCGATACGGTGTTGCTGATCGGCTCGCTGGGCGCGCAGCAATCGGTGCCGGGCGCTTATGTGGTCGGCGCGGCGAGTGCCTCGCTGCTGTGGTTTTTCACCCTCGCCCTCGGCGCCGCGTGGCTGGCACCGTGGCTGGCCCGCCCGAGCACTTGGCGCATTCTCGATCTGGTGGTGGCGCTGATGATGTTCGCCGTCGCCGCGCAACTGATCATCGCTGGATGATTAATTGCAATGCTCTGGAACCTCTATCCCACACAGTTGTTGCGTGGTTAAGGCGCGACCCCGGTGCTATGATCCGAACCCTGCGCCGCAAAGAGTAAAAACTCGCCGGTGCATTTCCGGCCGCCCGTGATCGGCCTTGCGCTCACCGCAACAGACCTGATTAGGAGAATCATCATGGCTTTCGAATTGCCGCCGCTGCCTTACGCACACGATGCCCTGCAGCCGCACATCTCCAAGGAAACCCTGGAGTTCCACCACGACAAGCACCACAACACCTACGTCGTGAACCTGAACAACCTGGTGCCAGGCACCGAGTTTGAAGGCAAGACCCTGGAAGAAATCGTCAAGACTTCTTCGGGCGGCATCTTCAACAACGCCGCTCAGGTCTGGAACCACACCTTCTACTGGAACTGCCTGGCGCCAAACGCCGGCGGTCAGCCAACCGGCGCACTGGCAGATGCCATCAACGCCGCGTTCGGTTCGTTCGACAAGTTCAAGGAAGAATTCAGCAAAACCTCGATCGGCACCTTCGGTTCCGGCTGGGGCTGGCTGGTGAAAAAGGCTGACGGTTCCCTGGCCCTGGCCAGCACCATCGGCGCCGGCAACCCGCTGACCAGCGGCGACACCCCGCTGCTGACCTGCGACGTCTGGGAACACGCTTACTACATCGACTACCGCAACCTGCGTCCGAAGTACGTTGAAGCGTTCTGGAACCTGGTCAACTGGAAGTTCGTGGCCGAGCAGTTCGAAGGCAAGACCTTCACTGCTTAAGCTGCACGCCAGTCAAGAAACCCGGCTTCGGCCGGGTTTTTTTATGTCCGCGCATGGCGTTTGTCGCACGGCAAAAGCAGCTTCGCGCCGTTTGCTGCCAGCCTGCAGCCGACTACCATCAGAGACATGAAAAAATCTTTGACCCGGTGCTCAAGTTGCGGGCAACTGCAACCGACACAGTAATTCAGAGCTATTACTCAAATGACCACATGGCGGCCAGGTTACCGGCGAATTTTCCCGTGCCTGATTGTCCCTTTGACGGCCAACCCGGGATTGCCAATACTCATGGCAACTTGACGCTATCCGCACGGAACAAGGAATACCTCTTTGAAGCTGGAACTCAAGAACAGCTTGTCGGTGAAGTTGCTCCGGGTCGTGCTCCTGTCGGCATTGATCGTAGGCGTAGTCTTGAGCTGCGCGCAGATTGTCTTCGATGCCTACAAGACTCGTCAGGCGGTGGCCGGTGACGCCGAGCGCATCCTCGACATGTTCCGCGATCCATCGACCCAGGCCGTCTACAGCCTGGATCGGGAAATGGGTATGCAGGTGATTGAAGGGCTGTTCCAGGACGACGCCGTGCGCCAAGCCTCCATCGGTCACCCCAACGAAGCCATGCTTGCGCAGAAATCCCGCGAGTTGCAGCACTCCAACAGCCGTTGGCTGACCGACCTGATTCTCGGTCAGGAACGCACCTTCACCACGCAACTGGTCGGCCGTGGCCCTTACAGCGAGTACTACGGCGACCTGAGCATCACCCTCGACACCGCCACCTATGGCGAGGGTTTCATTGTCAGCTCGGTGATCATTTTCATCTCCGGCGTGCTTCGTGCGCTGGCATTGGGGCTGGTGCTGTATCTGGTCTATCACTGGCTGCTGACCAAACCGCTGTCGCGGATCATCGAGCACCTCACCGAGATCAACCCGGATCGTCCCAGCGAGCACAAGATCCCGCAGATCAAGGGCCACGAAAAAAACGAACTGGGCCTGTGGATCAATACTGCCAACCAGCTGCTCGAGTCCATCGAACGCAATACCCATCTGCGCCACGAAGCGGAAAACAGCCTGCTGCGCATGGCTCAGTACGACTTCCTCACCGGTCTGCCGAACCGCCAGCAATTGCAGCAGCAACTGGACAAGATTCTTGTCGATGCCGGCAAGTTGCAGCGCCGCGTCGCCGTGTTGTGCGTCGGCCTGGATGATTTCAAAGGCATCAACGAACAATTCAGCTACCAGACCGGCGACCAGTTGCTGCTGGCCCTGGCCGATCGCTTGCGCGCGCACAGCGGTCGCCTCGGCGCCCTCGCCCGCCTCGGCGGCGACCAGTTCGCGCTGGTGCAGGCCGACATTGAACAGCCTTACGAAGCAGCGGAACTGGCGCAGAGCATTCTCGATGACCTCGAGGCGCCCTTCGCCCTCGACGATCAGGAAATCCGCCTGCGCGCGACCATCGGTATCACCCTGTTTCCGGAGGACGGCGACAGCACCGAGAAGCTGTTGCAGAAAGCCGAGCAGACCATGACCCTGGCCAAGACCCGCTCGCGCAATCGCTATCAGTTCTACATCGCCAGCGTCGACAGTGAGATGCGCCGTCGTCGCGAGCTGGAAAAAGACCTGCGTGACGCGCTGATCCGCGACCAGTTCTACCTCGTCTACCAGCCGCAGATCAGTTATCGCGATCACCGCGTGGTCGGCGTCGAAGCGCTGATTCGCTGGCAACATCCGGAACATGGTCTGGTGCCGCCGGACCTGTTCATTCCGCTGGCCGAACAGAACGGCACGATCATCGCCATTGGCGAGTGGGTGCTCGATCAGGCCTGCAAGCAATTGCGCGAATGGCACGATCAGGGTTTCGTCGATCTGCGCATGGCGGTCAATCTGTCCACCGTGCAACTGCACCACGCCGAGTTGCCACGGGTGGTCAACAACCTGCTGCAGATGTACCGCTTGCCACCGCGCAGTCTGGAACTGGAAGTCACCGAAACCGGCCTGATGGAAGACATCACCACCGCCGCCCAGCATCTGCTCAGCCTGCGCCGCTCCGGTGCACTGATCGCCATCGACGACTTCGGCACCGGCTATTCATCGCTCAGTTATCTGAAAAGCCTGCCGCTGGACAAGATCAAGATCGACAAGAGCTTCGTCCAGGACCTGCTCGATGACGACGATGACGCGACCATCGTTCGCGCGATCATTCAACTGGGCAAGAGCCTGGGCATGCAGGTGATTGCCGAGGGCGTGGAAACCGCCGAGCAGGAAACCTACATCATTTCCGAGGGTTGCCACGAAGGTCAGGGCTACCACTACAGCAAACCGCTGCCTGCGCGGGAGCTGGGTATTTATCTCAAGCAGGCGCAACGCAGCAACGCGGCGATTCTTTAACGATCAAAAGATCGCAGCCTCAAAGATCAAAAGATCGCAGCCTCGTTGCACTCGTCAGCTCCTACAGTGAAACGAGGCTGCGATCTTTTGATCTTCTTGCGCAAATAAGAAATATTTCCACCCACGCCTTTACACATAATGCGAAAGATTTGCATTATGTCGCAGTTTTGCGCGCCCCCGGCGCCAGTCCACTCAACTACCGAAGCAGGATGTTCGCCATGATTCGTATGCCTCTGGCTACCGCCAGTCTGCTGGCCATCGCTATTTCCCTCGCCGGTTGCGGCGAAGGCAAGGACAAAGAAAAAGCCTCCGAAATGACTCCGGCTTCCAGCAGTGCTGCTCCAGCCCCTGCCGCTGCACCTGCTCCTGCCGCCGGTAAAGTTGACGATGCCGCCGCCAAGGCTGTGGTCGCGCACTACGCCGACATGGTCTTCGCCGTTTACAGCGATGCCGAATCCACCGCGAAAACCCTGCAAACCGCCGTCGACGCGTTCCTCGCCAAGCCGAACGCCGACACCCTCAAAGCCGCCAAGGCTGCCTGGGTCGCCGCGCGCGTGCCGTACCTGCAGAGCGAAGTATTCCGCTTCGGCAACACCATCATCGACGACTGGGAAGGTCAGGTTAACGCCTGGCCATTGGACGAAGGCCTGATCGACTACGTCGACAAATCCTACGAGCACGCGCTGGGTAACCCGGGCGCCACCGCCAACATCATCGCCAACACCGAAGTGCAGGTCGGCGAAGACAAGGTCGACGTGAAAGAGATCACCCCGGAAAAACTCGCCAGCCTCAACGAGCTGGGCGGTTCCGAGGCGAACGTTGCCACCGGCTACCACGCGATCGAATTCCTGCTCTGGGGCCAGGATCTGAACGGCACCGGCCCGGGCGCTGGCAACCGTCCGGCCTCGGACTACCTGGAAGGCGCCGGCGCCACCGGTGGTCACAACGAGCGTCGTCGTGCCTACCTGAAAGCTGTGACCCAACTGCTGGTCAGCGATCTGGAAGAAATGGTCGGCAACTGGAAGCCGAACGTGGCCGACAACTACCGCGCCACGCTGGAAGCCGAGCCAGGCGAAACCGGCCTGCGCAAAATGCTCTTCGGCATGGGCAGCCTGTCCCTGGGTGAACTGGCGGGCGAACGCATGAAGGTTTCCCTGGAAGCCAACTCCCCTGAAGACGAGCAGGATTGCTTCAGCGACAACACCCACTACTCGCACTTCTACGATGCCAAAGGCGTGCGTAACGTTTACCTGGGCGAGTACACCCGCGTCGACGGCACCAAGCTGACCGGTGCCAGCCTGTCGTCGCTGGTAGCCAAGGCCGACCCGGCTGCCGACACCGCGCTCAAAGCCGATCTGGCCGCGACCGAAGCGAAGATCCAGGTCATGGTCGATCACGCCAACAAGGGTGAGCACTACGACCAGTTGATCGCTGCCGGCAACACCGCTGGCAATCAGGTCGTTCGCGACGCTATCGCCGCGCTGGTCAAGCAGACCGGTTCGATCGAAGCCGCTGCGGGCAAACTGGGCATCAGCGACCTGAACCCGGACAACGCCGATCACGAATTCTGATCACAGCGTCCGCGTCAAAAAGAGGCGACCTTCGGGTCGCCTTTTTCATTCCCGGCACATCACTATCCCTGTGGGAGCGAGCCTGCTCGCGAAGGCTTGATCCGGCGCAGCATTTTCAGCGCGTCGGGCGCCGCTTTCGCGAGCAGGCTCGCTCCCACAGGGTTGGCATGCGCTTCAAGGCTTGCGCGACATCAAGCAAACGATAATTCCTCTTATTCAAACTCCCCCGCCCTGTTAGACTTTGCGCCTTTGTTTTCGCCCGTTTGCAGGATGTCTGATGCCGTCGTTGCCGCTTCGCTTGTCCGCACTGTTGCTGGCCCTGGGCCTGAGTGCCTGCGATGACGCCCCGCGTTTCACCAAGGCCGAGCCGGGTGAAGCGCGTCCGGGCGGTGCGGCGACTGTGCGCAAGAGCGATCAGAACGCCTTCTCCCTGCCATCGGCCAACCTGCCGCCCTCGCGGCGCGTGGATTTCAGTGTCGGCAACAGCTTCTTTCGCAGCCCGTGGGTGATCGCGCCCTCGACCACCACGGCCCGCGATGGCCTCGGCCCGTTGTTCAATACCAACGCCTGCCAGAACTGCCACATCAAGGACGGTCGCGGTCATCCGCCCGCACCTGATGCAAGCAATGCAGTGTCGATGCTGGTGCGCCTGTCGATTCCCGATGCGCCGGCCTACGCCAAAGTCATCGAACAGCTCGGCGTGGTGCCGGAGCCGGTGTATGGCGGGCAGTTCCAGGACATGGCCGTGCCCGGCGTCGCCCCGGAAGGCAAGGTGCGCGTCGACTACACACCAGTGCCCGTACGGTTCAAGGACGGCACCGAGGTCGAGTTGCGCAAACCGACCCTGCAGATCACTCAACTCGGTTACGGCCCGATGCACCCGGACACGCGTTTTTCCGCGCGGGTGGCGCCGCCGATGATTGGTCTGGGCCTGCTCGAAGCGATTCCCGAAGAAGCGATCCTCGCCAACGCCGCCGCCCAGGCGAAAGAGAACAACGGCATCAACGGCCGGCCCAACCAGGTCTGGGATGACCAGTTGCAGAAAACCGTTATCGGCCGGTTCGGCTGGAAAGCCGGGCAGCCGAATCTCAATCAACAGAACGTTCACGCGTTCTCGGGTGACATGGGCCTGACCACCAGTCTGCGGCCATTCGACGATTGCACCGAGGCACAAACCGCCTGCAAACAGGCGCCGAACGGCAATGGCCCGGACGGCGAGCCGGAAGTCAGCGACAACATTCTGCGTCTGGTGCTGTTCTACAGCCGCAATCTGGCAGTGCCGGCGCGCCGTGGCGTCAACGATCCACAGGTGCTGGCCGGCAAGAGTCTGTTTTTCCAGGCCGGTTGCCAGTCTTGCCACACGCCGAAATACACCACCGCCGCCGACGCCGCCGAACCGGAATTGGCCAATCAGGTGATTCGTCCGTACAGCGATTTGCTGCTGCATGACATGGGCGAAGGCCTGGCGGACAACCGCACGGAATTCAAGGCCTCCGGCCGCGACTGGCGCACGCCGCCGCTGTGGGGGATCGGCCTGACGCAAGCGGTCAGCGGTCACACGCAGTTTTTGCACGACGGCCGCGCTCGCAACCTGCTCGAAGCGGTGCTCTGGCATGGCGGCGAAGCGACGGCTGCGCAGCAACAGGTTTTGTCTTTCAATGCCGAGCAGCGCGCTGCGTTGCTGGCGTTTCTGAACTCACTTTAAATACTGAAAAAGCATCGGGAGCCCGACATGTTCCGTCCCAAGTTACTGTTCACCAGCCTTGCCGCGCTCGCCCTCGGCGCCTGCTCGCCGCAGGACCCGCAAGCGGTCACCTCGGCGGCGATCGCCAAATCGGTGATCCTGCCGACCTACACTCGCTGGGTCGAAGCCGACCGGCAACTGGCGGTCAGCGCCCTCGCCTATTGCCAGGGCAAGGAAAGCCTGGAAACTGCCCGTGCCGATTTCCTCCACGCGCAGAAAGCCTGGGCCGAACTGCAACCGCTGCTGATCGGTCCGCTGGCCGAGGGCAATCGTTCGTGGCAAGTGCAATTCTGGCCGGACAAGAAAAACCTCGTCGGCCGTCAGGTCGAGCAACTGGTCGTCGCCCAGCCGCAGATCGACGCCGCCGCCCTGGCCAAATCCAGCGTCGTGGTGCAAGGCCTGTCGGCTTACGAATACATCCTCTTCGATGCCAAGCCTGACGTCGCCAACGACGCGCAAAAAGCCAAATACTGCCCGCTGCTGATTGCCATCGGCGAACGTCAGAAGCAACTGGCCGAGGAAATCCTGCAGGGCTGGAACAACACCGACGGCATGCTCGCGCAGATGAGCAAGTTCCCCAACCAGCGCTATGCCGACTCCCACGAAGCGATCGCCGATCTGCTGCGCGTCCAAGTGACGGCACTGGATACTCTGAAGAAAAAACTCGGCACGCCGATGGGCCGTCAGAGCAAAGGCGTGCCGCAGCCGTTCCAAGCCGACGCATGGCGCAGCCAGTCGTCGCTGACAGCGCTGGAAGCCAGCCTCGCAGCGGCGAAAACCGTCTGGGAAGGCGTCGACAACAAAGGCCTGCGCGGTCTGCTGCCGGCGGAGCAGAAACCGTTGGCGGACAAGATCGATGCCGCCTATGCCGCTTCGCTCAAGCTGTTCGACAGCACCCAGCGCTCGCTGGGCGAAATGCTCGAAGACGACGCCGGTCGCCAGCAACTCAACGATATCTACGACAGCCTCAACGTCGTCCATCGCCTGCATGAAGGCGAGCTGGCCAAGGCGCTGGGCATCCAACTGGGCTTCAATGCCAACGACGGTGACTGATGAGGGCGAGTGCCATGCTGCGACGTCAGGTTCTGACTTTAGGTAGTGCACTGCTGGGAGCAGTGTCGCTGGGCGGCTGGACGCTGTTCAAACGCAAGGATCAGAGCCCGCTGTTGCTGTCGGCGCGCGACGATACTGACGGCAAGCATTACGCCGTCGGCTATCGGCTCGACGGTACGCGGGTATTCGCCACCCATGTCGGCCAGCGCTGCCACGACATCATCAACCACCCCACGCAGCCGCTGGCGCTGTTCGTTGCACGGCGTCCGGGTACCGAGAGTTACCTGATCGACCTGCGCGACGGCAAGCTGCTGCAGACCGTGACCTCGCAGCCGAACCGGCACTTCTACGGCCATGCCGTGGTGCACAAGGACGGCGAATACCTGTACTCCACCGAGAACGACACGAGCGATCCCGGCCGTGGCCTGCTCGGCGTGTACAAGTTCGAGGGCGAACGGCTGGTGCACACGGGCGAGATTTCTACCCACGGCCTCGGCCCGCATCAGGTGTCGTGGATGCCCGACGGCGAGACGCTGGTGGTGGCCAACGGCGGGATTCGTACCGAAGCGGAAAGCCGCGTCGACATGAACCTTAACGCCATGGAACCGAGCCTGGTGCTGATGCAGCGCGACGGCACATTGCTGAGCAAGGAAACCCTCGCCCAGCAGATGAACAGCGTGCGCCACCTGGGCATCGCCAGTGACGGCACCATCGTCGCCGGCCAGCAATTCATGGGCCCGTCTCACGAGCGCTCCGAGCTGTTGGCGATCAAGCGGCCGGGACAAGCGTTCGTGGCATTCCCGGTGGCAGAGGATCAATTGCAGGCGATGGGGCACTACACCGCCAGCGTCGCGGTGCACAGCGATCTGCGTCTGGTCGCATTGACGGCACCGCGCGGTAACCGTTTCTTTATCTGGGATCTGGACAGCGGCGAACTGCGCCTCGATGCGCCGCTGCCGGATTGTGCCGGCGTCGGAGCAGTGAAGGATGGCTTTGTCGTGACCTCGGGTCAGGGCCGTTGCCGTTACTACGATTGCCGTCAGGAACAGTTGCTGGCCAAGCCGCTGGAATTGCCGGCGGGCCTCTGGGACAACCATCTGCACTTGATGGCGTAAAACACCCTCAAAAAGTCGCAGCCTTCGGCAGCTCCTACTTTGGAATGCAATCCCCTGTAGGAGCTGCCGAAGGCTGCGATCTTTTGCTGTGTTGGCAGTTGGATTCCCTGCCACTCTCGGAGTAATGTGCCCGCCTGTCTCATGATTTATCCAAGGAACTGGACTTATGCTGCGTCGCCGCATGCTGATCATGTTGGGTGTTGTTTTGCTGCTCGTCCTGGTGCTGGGCGGATACAAAGCCTTTTCGATCTACACGATGATCCAGGGCTTTTCCAAACCCAAGCCGCCGATCAGCGTCGCCGTGGCCACTGCCGGCGAACAGCCGTGGCAGATGCGCCTGCCCACCGTCGGCACGCTCAAGGCGCTGCAAGGCGTTGACCTGAGTCTGGAAGTCGCCGGCACCGTCACTGAACTCAAATTCGAATCCGGGCAAAAGGTCAAGGCCGGACAACCGCTGCTGCAACTCGACAGCGCCGTCGAATCCGCTCTGCTGGAAACTGCTCGCGCCGATCTCGGCCTGGCGCAGCTTGATTTCGGCCGTGGCGCGCAACTGGTCGACAGCCGCGCGATCTCCAAAGGCGAATACGACCGCCTCTCCGCCGTGCTGCAAAAGAACAAGGCCACGGTCAATCAGCTCAACGCGTCGCTGGCGAAAAAGCGCATCCTTGCGCCGTTCAGCGGCACCATCGGCATCCGTCAGGTCGACGTCGGCGACTACCTCGCCAGCGGTACCAAAATCGCCACGCTGCAGGACTTGAGCAGCCTCTACGCCGACTTCTACGTGCCGGAGCAATCGGTGCCGAAACTCGCTATCGGTCAGCCCGTACAGTTCACCGTCGCCGCGTATCCCGGACAGAACTTTGCCGGCAAGATCAGCGCGATCAACCCGATCGTTGAAAGCACCACGCGCAACATCCTCGTCCGCGCCACGCTGGCCAACCCCGACGGCAAGCTGTTACCGGGGATGTTCGCCAGCCTTGAGGTGCTGCTGCCCGATCCGCAGAAACACATCGTGGTACCGGAGAGTGCGATCACTTACACCCTGTACGGCAACTCGGTGTACGTGGTCGGGCAAAAGAAGGCTGAAGACGGCAGCGTCGCCAAGGATGACAACGGCCAACCGCTGCTGATCGCCGAACGCCGGTTCGTCGAGACCGGGGAACGCCGCGATGGCCTGGTGATGCTCAACAAGGGCGTGCAGAGCGGCGAACAGGTGGTGACGGCGGGCCAGATCAAACTGGACAACGGTGCCCACATCGCCATCAGCGACGACAAGACCCTCGGCCAGCAGAACAGTCCGCCGCGCGCCGACTGATCAAGGAATCCTCATGGCTTTTACCGATCCGTTCATCCGCCGCCCGGTGCTCGCCACCGTGGTCAGCCTGCTGATTGTGCTGCTGGGCTTCCAGGCCTGGAGCAAGCTGCCGCTGCGCCAGTACCCGCAAATGGAAAACGCCTTGATCACGGTGACCACGGCGTACCCCGGGGCCAACGCCGAAACCATTCAGGGCTACATCACCCAGCCGATGCAACAAAGCCTGGCCAGTGCCGAGGGCATCGACTACATGACTTCGGTCAGCCGGCAGAACTTCTCGGTGATCTCGATTTACGCGCGCATCGGCGCCAACACCGACCGCTTGTTCACCGAGCTCCTGGCCAAGGCCAATGAGGTGAAGAACAAGCTGCCGCAGGACGCCGAAGACCCGGTGCTGAGCAAGGAATCCGCCGATGCTTCGGCGCTGATGTACATCAGCTTCTTCAGCAAGGACCTGAGCAACCCGCAGATCACCGATTACCTGTCGCGGGTCATCCAGCCGAAACTGGCGACGCTGCCGGGCATGGCCGAAGCGGAGATCCTCGGCAACCAGGTGTTCGCCATGCGCCTGTGGCTCGACCCGGTGAAACTCGCCGGCTTCGGCCTCAGCGCCGCCGACGTGACTGCGGCGGTGCGCCAGTACAACTTCCTCTCCGCCGCCGGCGAAGTGAAAGGCGAGTACACCGTCACCAGCATCAACGCCAACACCGAACTGAAGTCCGCCGAAGCCTTCGCGGCGATTCTGCTGAAGGTCGATGGCGACAGCCGGGTATTGCTGCGTGATGTCGCGCGGGTGGAAATGGGCGCGGAAAACTACGATTCGATCAGCTCATTCGGCGGCACGCCGTCAGTGTACATCGGCATCAAGGCCACCCCCGGCGCCAACCCGCTGGACGTGATCAAGGAAGTGCGCAAGCTGATGCCCGAGCTGGAAGCGCAGCTGCCACCGAACCTGAAAAGTGAGATCGCCTACGACGCGACGCTGTTCATTCAGGCCTCGATTGATGAGGTGGTGAAAACCCTGTTCGAAGCGGTGCTGATCGTCATCGTCGTGGTATTCCTGTTCCTCGGCGCGCTGCGTTCGGTAGTGATCCCGGTGGTGACCATTCCACTGTCGATGATCGGCGTGATGTTCTTCATGCAGATGATGGGTTACTCGATGAACCTGCTGACGCTGCTGGCGATGGTGCTGGCCATCGGTCTGGTGGTGGACGATGCTATCGTCGTGGTGGAAAACATTCACCGGCACATCGAGGAAGGCAAGACGCCGTTCGACGCAGCGCTGGAAGGCGCTCGGGAAATCGCCATGCCAGTGGTGTCGATGACCATCACCCTGGCGGCGGTGTATGCGCCGATCGGTTTCCTCACCGGGCTGACCGGGGCGTTGTTCAAGGAATTTGCGCTGACCCTGGCCGGCGCAGTGGTGATTTCTGGCGTCGTGGCCCTGACGCTGTCGCCGATGATGTGCGCGTTTCTGCTGCGCCACGAAGAGAATCCCAGCGGCCTGGCCCATCGTCTCGACCGGATTTTCGACGGGCTCAAGCGCCGCTATCAAAGCATGTTGCACGGCACGCTCAATACCCGGCCGGTGGTACTGGTGTTCGCGGTGATCGTGCTGTGCCTGATTCCTGTCTTCCTCAAATTCACCAAGTCGGAACTGGCGCCGGACGAAGACCAGGGCATCATTTTCATGATGGCCAGCGCGCCGCAGCCGACCAACCTCGACTACCTGAGCACCTACACCGACGATTTCATCACCATCTTCAAAGAGTTCCCGGAGTACTACTCTTCGTTCCAGATCAATGGCTATAACGGCGTGCAGGCCGGTATCGGTGGTTTCCTGCTCAAGCCATGGAACGAGCGCAGCCGCACGCAGATGGAAATCCTCCCCGAGGTGCAGAGCAAGCTGGAGAGTATTCCCGGCCTGCAGATCTTTGGTTTCAACCTGCCCTCCCTGCCCGGCACCGGTGAAGGCCTGCCCTTCGAATTCGTAGTCAACACCGCCAATGACTACGAGTTGCTGCTGCAAGTCGCCGAGCGCATCGAGAAACGCGCCATGGAGTCGGGCAAGTTCGCCTTCGTCGACCTCGATCTGGCGTTCGACAAACCGGAAGTGGTGGTGGATATCGACCGCGACAAGGCCGCACAGATGGGCGTGTCGATGCTCGACCTCGGCGGCACGCTGGCGACCTTGCTGGGCGAGGCTGAGATCAACCGCTTTACCATCGACGGCCGCAGCTACAAGGTCATCGCCCAGGTCGAACGGGCCTACCGCGACAATCCTGACTGGCTGAACAATTACTACGTGAAAAACACTCAGGGCGAATTGCTGCCGCTGTCGACCTTGATCAAGGTCAGTGACCGCGCCCGACCGCGCCAGCTCAATCAGTTCCAGCAACTCAACGCGGCGAAGATTTCCGGTTTCCCGCTGGTGAGCATGGGCGAAGCCATCGACACCGTGCTGCAGATTGCCCGCGAAGAAGCACCGGCCGGGTTTGCCTTCGATTACGGCGGCGCCTCACGGCAGTACGTGCAGGAAGGCAGTGCCTTGTGGGTCACGTTTGCCCTGGCACTGGCGATCATCTTTCTGGTGCTGGCCGCGCAGTTCGAGAGCTTCCGCGATCCGCTGGTGATTCTGGTGACGGTGCCGCTGTCGATCTGCGGTGCGCTGATTCCGTTGTTCCTCGGCTGGTCGAGCATGAACATCTACACCCAGGTCGGGCTGGTGACGCTGATCGGCCTGATCAGCAAGCACGGCATCCTGATCGTCGAGTTCGCCAACCAGTTGCGCAAGGACAAGGGCCTGAGCGCCCGTGAAGCCGTCGAGGAAGCAGCGGCGATTCGCTTGCGCCCGGTGCTAATGACGACGGCAGCAATGGTGTTCGGCATGGTGCCGCTGATTCTGGCGACCGGTGCGGGTGCGGTGAGCCGCTTTGATATCGGCATGGTGATTGCCACGGGGATGTCGATTGGCACGTTGTTTACGCTGTTCGTGCTGCCGTGTGTCTACACCTTCCTGGCGAAACCGGATCGCAAATAACAGGCATCACCCTGTGGGAGCGAGCCTGCTCGCGAATGCGGCAGTTCAGTTGATCGTTCCCACGCTCTGCGTGGGAATGCAGCTCGGGACGCTGCGCGTCCCATTGGAACGCGCAGCGTACTTTGAGGCGTTCCCACGCAGAGCGTGGGAACGATCAAGCAAGATCAAAAGATCGCAGCCTTCGGCAGCTCCTACACAATCCGTATTCCAAAATAAAAGGCCTCGCAACTGCGAGGCCTTTTATTTGGGCTTGAATCGTGTCAACTGGCTGGCCTCATCCCTTGGGACAGTCCGAACATGAACAACAACAAATCATGATCGGGCTGGGTCGCCACGGAGGCTTTCGCCACCCGTGGAACCGAACAATGAGCGTCGTTCCCGGACGCCCCTATGACCTGCATGCGCGGCTGCTCCCAGGCAGCCACCGCCAGTGAAGCAACTGCCAAGGCCCCAACCAGGAACAAACCTCGTGCAATTTCTAGTTTCATCGCTATAAACCTTTGATAGCGCTGCCAAACGCCGTCTCATAAAAGTAGACGAGTTTTTTCCAGTCGGCATCGCGGAACGACGAATGGCGACGCAGTTGCTTCATGTCATGCTGCGCGGCGCGATAGGGGGTCAGACGCTGGCGGCACTTCTCCAGATCGATCAACGCCACTTCAACTTTCGCCGCTTCGCCTTCACCGGTGACGCGAACGAAAACGTGTTTGATGTAGATGCAGCTGTGCTGCCAGCGGCCCTTGTGCATGCGCGCCAGGTTTTCGGCGAGGTCTTTGAGCACGCGCTCGTAAACCACGTCGCCGCATTGATCGCGACCACCGGCGGCGGCCAGCCAGTGTTCCAATTCCTGGAAACCGTCGAGGGATTTGGTGACGAGCAGTGCGCGCCACTTGTGTTGCGGGTCGGGCTGAGCACCGCAGAACACGATCTGCGGAACGCGCACGCCAAGTTTGCTCACGCCGGTCAGCGCATCGAGTTCACGCAATACGGTCGGGCGACCGAAGGGGTGCAACCAGCTGCGATAGATGTGCCCGGTCTGGCGCTTGGCGTACAGCAACTGGCCGTCACGGCCGACGATGCGCTGTACCCCGCTTTCGCCACCGCGACGTACGTTGGGTTCTTCCACCCATTCGCCACGCTGGGCCCAGTAATAATCGAAACCATCCTGTGGAGCGACATTCGCTTCAACTGCTGCTTGCACTGCCATCCTCTACCTCTTGCGTAATACGTAAACCCGCCACATCGCATAGAGCGGTATAAAGTCCAGTTGTTCCTGAATGCGGAAACCCGCTTGTTCGAATTCTTTTTCGATCGTCACCGCCGGAATCAAAAAGCGATTCTGATAATCACGATTCGGCCGGTCGAGCTCGGCGCGTTTGCGCTTCCAGGCCTTGAAGTTGCCGTCGACCCACAATGAAACAATCACGCTGTCACGGGTTACCCGCTCGAATTCGCGCAGGATCACCTTGCGGTGCTCGGCTTCACCGATATGGTGAAGAAGGCGCATGCAGAAGATGCTGTCGACCGCGTTGTCCGGCAGCGCAATATCGAACGCCGAGGTGTGCAGCGGTTGTACACGCTTGACCACATCGGCTGGCTGCCCTTGCAGCGCGGTCTTGATCATCGACTCGGAATTGTCCGCACCGATGATCACCCGGTTGGGCTTTTCCGCGAGCATTGGCCAGAAGCGTCCGGCACCGCAGGGCAGATCCAGCACCAGACCGGGATCCCCCGCAAGCGCCAGGGCCTTGCGACCCAATTGCTCGTCGCGCCAGTGCGACAGGCGGCGGCCCAGGCTTTCCTTGTGCTTGCGCAGGTAACGTTGTGCGTGTTGGTCGTCGTACTTTTCGGAAAAATCGAGTTTGATCGGGTCGGCCATCATCTGGACTCCTGTTCTGATGACGCCACCTTAAGCAGCGGCGTGTCAGCGTCAGGTCATCCAATTGTGAAAATTCTGTCAGGTAAATCTGTAAAGTATTACAACGTTATACAGGATTTAGACAGGTGGGCGGGAGTAGCCTCGAGCCACTATTTGCCGCTATTCACGCCAAGATCTACCTCGAATCGGCAGCCATTGGGCTCCATCGTGCTCAGGCTGACCGTCCAGCCCTGGTTTTCGCAAATGCGCTGAACCAGTGACAGGCCGAGGCCGAGGCCTTCGCCACGTTTTTCACTGCCACGCACGAATGGTTCAAACATCGCCTCACGTTTTTCCTCGGGAATACCCACCCCCGAGTCCTCGACGATGAAGCCGCTGGCGGTAAGGGTAAGGCGAATGAAACCCTCTTCGGTGTAATGCAGTGCGTTACGCAGCAAGTTGCCCATCACCGCATTGAGCAAGGTCGCGTTGTAACGAGTGTCCGGTGGATCGCCCGGCTCGAACATCAGCGTCAGGCCCTTGCGCTCGATCGGATCGCGCCACAGGCACAGCAGGCTTTCGGCTACTTGCGTGAGGTTCTGCTGCGGCGCGGCGCCGGCCTCTTCGTTCTGTGCGCGTGCCAGCATCAGGAAGGTCTGCACCAGCTCGCGCATCTCCTCGCTGGCCCGGGCAATACGCTCGACCTGGGCGCGACCGCGCTGATCGATACCGGGGTTTTCCAGCAGCAATTCGCAGGAACTGGCCAGGACCATCAGCGGCGTGCGCAATTCATGGCTGACGTCGCTGGTGAACAAACGCTCGCGGTTCAGCGCCTGACGCAAGCGTCCCAGCGTGGCATCGAACGCCACCGCCAGTTCACCGACTTCATCCGCCGCGTAGTCCGGCGCCAGGGGTGGCGCCAGCCCGAGCAACTGGTCGCGATGACGGACCTGCCGCGCCAGCCGCACCACCGGCGCCATCACCTTGCGCGCGAGCACCCAGCCGAGAAAAACCGCCAATGCCAGGCTGAGCACGAAGCCCACCAGCACCACGGCAAACAGCACGCGCTCGCGCTCTTCGAAATCGCTCTGGTCCTGCAGCAAAACATAACGTCGACCATCCACCACTTCGACCATGGCGTGATAGGACAGCTGCTCACGAAACACTTCATGGAAACCGGCATCGAGATGACGCAGATCCTTGGGCAGGTCGAAATCCCCCGGCCCGCCACTGAAGTAGAACAACTGATCCGGCTCGGGGCGATGGCTCCAGTCGGAGACGTTGTCCATCAGCAGCAAACGTTGCAGGTCGCCACCCAGCCCTGCGGAAATCAGCTTCTCTTCCACCAGGTGCACCGTCGCAACGATACCCATGGCGAAAGCGCCGGCGACCAGTGCGCTCATCAGCGCAAAGGCGATGATGATCCGCTGCGAAAGACTCTGCTTAAACTCCATCTCGCCCCTCGGCCAAGCGATAACCGACACCGTGCACGGTGTGCAGCAGTGGCTTGGCGAATGGCTTGTCGATCACTTGGCGCAACTGGTGAACATGGCTGCGCAGGCTGTCGCTGTCGGGGCAGTCATCGCCCCACAGCGCTTCCTCGAGAATCTCCCGACGCAGCACGTGCGGGCTCTTCTGCATCAACACCGCGAGCAGCTTGAGACCGACCGGGTTGAGCTTGAGCAGCTTGCCTTCGCGGGTCACTTCCAGAGTGTCGAGGTCGTAGCTCAAGTCTCCGACCTGCAACGCCCGGCGGCCGCCGCCCTGCGCACGGCGCATGACCGCTTCGACGCGCGCGGCCAGCTCGGACAGCGCAAACGGTTTGATCAGGTAATCGTCGGCGCCGGACTTGAAGCCCTGCAGACGGTCGTCGAGTTGGTCGCGGGCGGTGAGCATGATCACCGGTGTGTCACGCCGGGCGTCTTCGCGCAGGCGTTTGCACAAGGTGTAGCCGTCGATGCCGGGCAGCATGATGTCGAGCACGATCAGGTCGTAATGCTCGGTCGCCGCCAGATGCAGACCGGACAGTCCGTCCTGGGCGCAATCGACGGTATAGCCTTTCATGCCCAGGTAATCGGCCAGATTGGCCAGGATGTCGCGGTTGTCTTCGACCAGCAGAATTCGCATGGGCACCTCCTCCGAACGGGGTAACGGCCGTCTTGGCCCGCGCAGCTTACGGCCAAGTGTGGCTCAGGGCTAGGGGCGTTTTGCGATAAACCTGCGCTGCGCGCTGCGACGTTTTTTTCACTTTCGGTTAACAAATCGCCGACGCCAGCGCGTGCAGACTCCGCGCGATTACGCTCTCTCCTCCGTTCATCGACCAAGGAATCTGCCATGGTGTCGACCTCTGCCCTTCCCGCTTCAAGACCGCTCAACTGGTGGCTGTGTCTGGGCATTCCAGCGGTGGCGGCGATTATTCTGCTGTTGCTGGAACTGACCGATCTGGACATGGCTCTGGCGCAAATGTTCTACGACCCGGTCGCCGGCGATTTCATCGGGCGGCACAGCTATTTCCTTGAAGACATCCTGCATGACCGGGCGAAACAGGTGGTCATCGGTTTTTCGGTGTTCGCCATTCTCGGTTTCATCGGTGCGTTTTTCATTGAACGACTGAAACCGTTCAAGCGCGAGCTGGGCTGTCTGGTGCTGTCGCTGGGGCTGGCGACTTCCTTTGTCACTCCGGTCAAAGCCGTCACCGCCGTGCAATGCCCGTGGAGCCTGGAGCAATTCGGCGGCCATGAGACCTACAGCAAACTCATGGAACATCGCCCCGCCACGGACAAGCCGGGACGTTGCTGGCCGGGTGGCCATGCAGCGACCGGTTTTACCCTGTTTGCATTGTTCTTCGTGCTGCGTGACCGCCGTCCACGACTGGCGCGGCAGGCGTTTGTGTTCGCCTTTGCGCTGGGTTCGGTGTTCTCCATCAGCCGCATGATGCAGGGCGCGCACTTCTTTTCGCACAACGTGTGGACGGCGATTTTCTGCTGGCTGATTTGTCTGGGAGCTTATTACTGGGTGCTTTATCGCCCGGCAGGCAAGACTTCGACGGCGATGAACACACAGCCGATCAACGCCTGAAATAAACAACCTGTGGGAGCGAGCCTGCTCGCGAATTGTCGGCTCAACTGGCTTGCATGTCGGATGACAGACCGATTTCGCGAGCAGGCTCGCTCCCACAGGGGCTATCAGTGAGCTTCGGAATCCAGGCAATAAAAAACCCCGCTGACTTTCGCCAGCGGGGTTTTGCGTTACAGGGCCAGGGTTGGCTTACATCATGCCGCCCATGCCACCCATGCCGCCCATGTCTGGCATACCGCCGCCAGCTGCACCTTCTTTCTTCGGTGCGTCGGCAACAGCTGCTTCGGTGGTCAGGATCAGACCACCGATGGAGGCTGCAGCTTGCAGAGCCGAACGGGTTACCTTGGTTGGGTCCAGGATGCCCATTTCGATCATGTCGCCGTATTCGCCGGAAGCAGCGTTGTAACCGAAGTTACCTTTGCCGTTCTTCACTTCGTTGACGACGACGCTTGGCTCGTCACCGGAGTTGGCAGCGATCTGACGCAGCGGCGCTTCAACAGCGCGACGCAGCACAGCGATACCGACGTTCTGGTCAGCGTTGTCGCCGGTCAGCTCGGTCAGTGCTTCCAGAGCACGGATCAGCGCCACGCCACCGCCAGGTACGACGCCTTCTTCAACGGCTGCGCGGGTTGCGTGCAGGGCGTCTTCAACGCGGGCTTTCTTCTCTTTCATTTCAACTTCGGAACCAGCGCCAACCTTGATCACCGCAACGCCGCCGGACAGCTTGGCCAGACGCTCTTGCAGTTTTTCACGGTCGTAATCCGAGGAAGTTTCGGCGACCTGGGCACGGATCTGAGCGATACGGCCTTCGATGTCTGCCTGCACGCCAGCACCGTCAACGATGATGGTGTTTTCCTTGGACAGGGTCACGCGCTTGGCGTTACCGAGGTGCTCCAGGGTGGTGCTTTCCAGGCTCAGACCGATCTCTTCGGAGATAACGGTACCGCCGGTCAGAACAGCGATGTCCTGCAGCATGGCCTTGCGACGGTCGCCGAAGCCCGGTGCCTTGACGGCAGCGACTTTGACGATGCCACGCATGTTGTTCACAACCAGAGTCGCCAGGGCTTCGCCTTCAACGTCTTCGGCCACGATCAGCAGTGGGCGGCCGGCTTTGGCAACGGCTTCCAGCACTGGCAGCATTTCGCGGATGTTCGAGATTTTCTTGTCGACCAGCAGGATCAGCGGGCCGTCGAGCTCGGCAACCATGGTGTCCGGCTTGTTGACGAAGTATGGCGACAGGTAGCCACGGTCGAACTGCATGCCTTCTACAACCGACAGTTCGTTTTCCAGGCCCGAGCCTTCTTCAACGGTGATCACGCCTTCTTTGCCGACTTTTTCCATGGCTTCGGCAATGATGTCGCCGATGGAGTTGTCGGAGTTGGCCGAGATGGTGCCGACCTGAGCGATGGCTTTGAAGTCAGCGCATGGCTTGGACAGGGCTTTGAGCTCTTTGACAATGGCGATGGTCGCCTTGTCGATGCCGCGCTTGAGGTCCATCGGGTTCATGCCGGCAGCGACGGCTTTCAGGCCTTCGTTGACGATCGACTGAGCCAGAACGGTAGCGGTGGTAGTACCGTCACCAGCGTCATCGTTGGCACGGGAGGCAACGTCTTTGACCAGCTGCGCGCCCATGTTTTCGAAACGATCTTCGAGTTCGATTTCTTTGGCGACGGAAACGCCGTCCTTGGTGATGGTCGGAGCGCCGAAGCTCTTCTCGAGGATCACGTTACGGCCTTTCGGGCCCAGGGTCGCTTTTACCGCGTCAGCCAGAACGTTGACGCCTTTGAGCATCTTGGAGCGGGCGGCATCGCCGAACTTAACTTCTTTAGCAGCCATGATCGATATTCCTTAAATACTTTGTAGTAACGGGAAAATGAACGGGGATATCAGCCTTCGATAACCGCGAGAATTTCGTTCTCGCTCATTACCAGCAGGTCTTCGCCATCGACTTTCACAGTGTTGCTGCCGGAGTAAGGACCGAACACAACCTTGTCGCCTTCCTTCACGGACAGTGCACGCACTTCACCGTTTTCCAGAGCTTTGCCCGGGCCTACAGCGAGAATCACACCGTGGTTGGCTTTTTCAGCAGCCGAACCTGGCAGGACGATACCGCCAGCGGTTTTCTTTTCTTCTTCGCTGCGACGGATGACGACGCGGTCATGCAGAGGACGAAGCTTCATTGTCGATCTCTCCTAATTGTGGTTTTCATCGGCCGGTGTAGTCCCGGCGGGTTTAACGAATCCGGCCTGCGCCGGTTGCGGTCCGTCGAGCGAACCGCGCAAGTCTGTCCGGTTTGAATACCGGAAACCTTTCGGTGACCGATACATAGGGGCGTACAAGCCGATTACAAGGGCTGGCGGAAAAAATTTTTCATCAAGACACAGTAAATAACAGCCATAAACGAGCACGGCACCCGCAGGTGCCGTGTCGATGCTGTGTCACTTGTTGTCGCGGTGTTCGAACTCGCCTTCGATCACATTCGGCTCTCGACCCAGCGGCTCGCGCGGGGCCGGGCCGCCACGGGGTTGCAGGTCGTCGGCGAAGGCACGCTGGCGCATGGCCTGGTCTTCGGCGCGCTGGCGCATCTTGTTCGCCAGCAAGCGACGGGTGACCGGCAACAGCATCACCAGACCGACCACGTCACTGATGAAGCCGGGAATGATCAACAGGCCACCGGCCAGCGCCAGCATCAGGCCTTCGAGCATGGTCTGCGCGGGCAGTTCGCCGCGGTTCAGGCTTTCCCGGGCACGCAGCGCGGTGGCCAGACCGGCGACGCGCAGCACGAACACACCGAACATCGAGCCGAGAATGATCAGCAGCAGGGCCGGGAAAAACCCGATAGAGCCTGCCACTTTGACGAATACGAACAGCTCCAGCACTGGAAACAGCAGAAAGAGCAACAGAAAAGGGCGCATCAAAGTTTCCTCAACGCAAGAAATGCCTTGCAGTAAGCCTTAGATGACGTCGCCCTTGCGTGAATTCAAGCTTAACTTTGCGCTTTTTTCGGCCAGGACTGGGCGTGAGCCAGAGAAACCAAGGCCTCGCGTACTTGTGTCGGCGTATTACATGGCGCTGCAAAGGGAAGCCAATAGACCGCCTGACCGATGCGCAGGTGCATGCCTTCGCTGTCGATCCCGGCCAGTTGCGCCGGCACGCTGTTCGGCAGCCCGGCGAGTTCGACGTAATGGGCGATGGCCTTGGCGTGGTCGCTGTTCATGTGCTCGACCATGCTGACTTCCGCCTTGCCGGCGAACGGGTTGGCCAGGGTCAGATGGTCGATCCAGTGAATCGCGCCAAAACCGCCGATGTAGCGATGACGCACCGGATTGAGCACCCAGAAATCGAAATCGTGGGCCTGGTGATAATTCTGCGAGTCGGGGAAGTAGCGGTAATAACGCTCGGCGGCAGCCTCAATGGCTGCCGGGTCTTCGAGCTTCTGCGCTTCGGCCAGACAAGTCAGCCGCCCGACCGCCTGCACATCGTCGGCCTCGCGCTCGCCCACCAGCATCGAACACTTCGGATCTTTCAGAAGGTTATGGGTGTGCTGGGCGATACGGCTGATCAGGATCAGCGGCCGGCCCTGCTCGTCCAGGCAATACGGCACAACCGAGCCAAAGGGAAAACCCGGCATCGATTTGGAGTGGGTCGACAGTACTCCACGGTATTCCTTGAGAAGCAATTCTCGGGCATTCTTCGCCACTTCAGCGCTCAATTTATGACTCCTTAAATGGGTTCCGTCTAGAAAACGGACAGGCGCGCAGCGAAAAGTAACCGGCGCGCATCGGGCAAATGTTCGTGTGCTACCAGGCCGGACCAGTGCCGATCGAGCGTTGCCGACAACAAAAACAACTCAGACCTGCCAGCGGGACATGCGAATGCAACTCAACGACAAAGTAATCATTATCACCGGCGGTTGCCAGGGTTTGGGCCGCTCCATGGCGGAGTATTTCGCCGGCAAGGGCGCGAAGCTGGCCCTGGTCGATCTGAATCAGGAAAAACTCGACGACGCCGTAGCCGCCTGCAAAGCCAAAGGTGTCGAAGCGCGCAGCTACCTGTGCAACGTCGCCAATGAAGAACAGGTCGAGCACATGGTCGCGCAAGTGGCCGAAGACTTCGGTGCCATCCACGGCCTGATCAACAACGCCGGGATCCTGCGCGATGGTCTGCTGCTGAAGGTCAAGGACGGCGAAACGACCAAGATGAGCCTGGCCCAGTGGCAGGCGGTGATCGACGTCAATCTGACCGGCGTGTTTCTTTGCACCCGTGAAGTCGCAGCGAAGATGGTCGAGCTGAAGAACAGCGGCGCGATCATCAACATTTCGTCGATCTCCCGCGCGGGCAACGTCGGCCAGACCAACTATTCCGCAGCCAAGGCTGGCGTCGCAGCCGCGACCGTGACCTGGGCGAAGGAGCTGGCGCGTTACGGCATTCGCGTCGCAGGTATTGCCCCGGGCTTCATCGAAACCGAAATGACTTTGGGCATGAAGCCGGAAGCGCTGGAGAAGATGACCTCGGGGATACCGCTCAAGCGCATGGGCAAGCCGGAAGAGATTGCCCATTCGGCGGCGTATATCTTCGAGAACGACTACTACACCGGGCGGATTCTGGAGATGGATGGCGGGTTGCGGATCTAAGCCCAATTACACAAGCCAATGTGGGAGCGAGCCTGCTCGCGAAGGCGTCGTATCAGGCAACTGATGAGTTGAATGACACACCGCTTTCGCGAGCAGGCTCGCTCCCACAGGTTTTTCAGCGCTGCTGATGGATCAATCGTCGCTGATGGTGATATTCGGCATCGCCGGCGTGGCGGCTTCCTGCAACACGATCCGCGCGCCGACGTGGCGGGCCAGTTCCTGATAGACCATGGCGATCTGGCTGTCCGGCTCGGCGATTACGGTTGGCTTGCCGCCATCGGCCTGTTCGCGGATCAGCATCGACAGCGGCAGCGAGGCCAGCAGTTCGACGCCGTACTGGGTGGCCAGCTTTTCGCCGCCGCCTTCACCGAACAGATGTTCGGCATGCCCGCAGTTCGAGCAGATGTGCACGGCCATGTTTTCCACCACGCCCAGCACCGGAATGTTGACCTTGCGGAACATTTCCACGCCTTTGCGTGCGTCGAGCAATGCCAGATCCTGCGGCGTAGTGACGATCACTGCGCCTGCCACCGGGACCTTCTGTGCCAGGGTCAGCTGGATGTCGCCGGTGCCCGGCGGCATGTCGATGACCAGATAATCCAGATCGCCCCAGGCAGTTTGCGTGACCAGTTGCAGCAGCGCCCCGGAAACCATCGGCCCGCGCCAGACCATCGGCGTGTTGTCGTCGGTCAGGAACGCCATCGACATGACTTCCACACCGTGGGCCTTGAGCGGGACGAACCATTTCTGATCCTTGACCTCGGGGCGGGTGCGCTCGGGGATGCCGAACATGATGCCCTGGCTCGGGCCATAGATGTCGGCGTCGAGAATGCCGACCCTGGCGCCTTCGCGGGCCAGCGCCAGTGCGAGGTTGGCAGCGGTAGTGGATTTGCCCACGCCGCCCTTGCCGGAAGCGACGGCGACGACGTTCTTGACGTTGGCCAGCCCCGGAATCTGCGCCTGGGCCTTGTGCGCGGCGATCACGCTGGTGACCTCGACGCGGGCAATCACCACGCCGTCGAGGTTTTCGATGGCCAGTTGCAACAGTTGCGCCCAGCCGCTCTTGAACAGGCCGGCGGCGTAGCCGATTTCCAGCTGCACATTGACGCGGTCACCGATGATCTCGATGTTTTTCACGCAACCGGCGCTGACCGGGTCCTGGTTCAGGTAAGGGTCGGTGTATTGGCTGAGGACGGCTTCCACCGCTGCGCGAGTGACGGCGCTCATGGGCAACTCCGATAACAAGACTGGGAAAAGATGGCGGGTATCGTACCTGAAAAAGATCGCAGCCTTCGGCAGCTCCTACAGGGGATTATGTGTAGGCGCTGCCGAAGGCTCGGGCCGCGTTCGGACGATATTTGATCTTTGCTGTTACTCATCCACTGAAAGAGGTGCGCAGGGTGAAAAATATGCGCCAGCGCTTTATAGTGGCCGACCTCCGTTTCATCAAGTAGCGAAGCCCCACATGTCCGAGCCACGCAAGATCCTCGTCACCAGCGCCCTGCCCTACGCCAATGGTTCGATCCACCTTGGCCATATGCTGGAATACATCCAGACCGATATGTGGGTGCGCTTCCAGAAGCATCGCGGCAACCAATGCATCTATGTCTGCGCCGACGACGCCCACGGTTCGGCGATCATGCTGCGCGCGGAAAAGGAAGGCATCACCCCGGAACAACTGATCGCCAACGTGCAGGCTGAACACAGCGCCGACTTTGCCGATTTCCTCGTCGACTTCGACAATTTCCACTCCACTCACGCCGAAGAAAACCGTGAGCTGTCGAGCCAGATCTATCTCAAGCTGCGTGACGCCGGGCACATCGCCCAGCGCTCGATCACCCAGTATTTCGACCCGGAAAAGAAAATGTTCCTGGCCGACCGTTTCATCAAGGGCACTTGCCCGAAATGCGGCACCGAAGACCAGTACGGCGACAACTGCGAAAAATGCGGCGCGACCTACGCACCGACTGACCTGAAGGATCCGAAGTCGGCGATCTCCGGCGCCACTCCGGTGCTCAAGGATTCCCAGCACTTCTTCTTCAAACTGCCAGACTTCCAGCAGATGCTGCAGACCTGGACCCGCAGCGGCACGCTGCAGGACGCCGTCGCCAACAAGATCGCTGAATGGCTGGACGCCGGCCTGCAACAGTGGGACATCTCTCGCGATGCACCGTACTTCGGCTTCGAGATTCCCGGCGAGCCGGGCAAATACTTCTACGTGTGGCTGGATGCGCCAATCGGCTACATGGCCAGCTTCAAGAACCTCTGCAACCGCACGCCGGAGCTGGACTTCGACGCGTTCTGGGGCAAGGACTCCACTGCCGAGCTGTATCACTTCATCGGCAAGGACATCGTCAATTTTCACGCGCTGTTCTGGCCAGCGATGCTTGAAGGCGCGGGCTTCCGCAAGCCGACCGCCATCAACGTGCACGGTTACCTGACGGTTAACGGTCAGAAAATGTCCAAGTCGCGCGGCACCTTCATCAAGGCCCGCACTTATCTCGATCACCTGTCGCCGGAATACCTGCGCTATTACTACGCGGCCAAGCTCGGCCGTGGCGTCGATGACCTCGACCTGAACCTCGAAGACTTCGTGCAGAAGGTCAACTCCGACCTGGTCGGCAAAGTGGTCAACATCGCAAGTCGTTGCGCCGGATTTATCCACAAGGGCAACGGCGGTCTGCTGGTCGACAACAATGCCGCGCCGGAGCTGACCGAGGCCTTCCTCGCCGCTGCGCCAAGCATTGCCGACGCTTATGAAGCCCGCGACTTCGCCCGCGCCATGCGTGAAACCATGGCTCTGGCTGACCGCGCCAACGCGTGGATCGCCGACAAGGCCCCGTGGTCGCTGAACAAGCAGGAAGGCAAGCAGGATGAAGTCCAGGCGATCTGCGCCACCGGTATCAACCTGTTCCGCCAGTTGGTGATCTTCCTCAAACCGGTGCTGCCGTTGCTGGCCGCCGATGCCGAGGCATTCCTCAACGTCGCGCCGCTGACCTGGAATGACCACACCACGCTGCTGGCCAACCACCAGCTCAACGAATTCAAACCGTTGATGACCCGCATCGACCCGGTAAAAGTGCAAGCCATGACCGACGCCTCCAAGGAAGACCTGACAGCCAGCCAGACCGACACTGGCGCAGCCGCCCCTGCGGGCAACGGCGAACTGGCCAAGGATCCGCTGTCACCGGAAATCGATTTCGACGCCTTTGCCGCCATCGATTTGCGCGTCGCTTTGATCGTCAAGGCCGAACACGTCGAAGGCGCGGACAAGCTGTTGCGCCTGACGCTCGACATCGGTGACGAGCAACGCAACGTGTTCTCCGGGATCAAGAGCGCGTATCCGGACCCGTCCAAGCTCGACGGTCGCCTGACCATGATGATCGCCAACCTCAAGCCTCGGAAAATGAAGTTCGGTATCTCCGAAGGCATGGTGATGGCAGCAGGCCCCGGCGGTGAAGAGATCTACCTGCTGAGCCCGGACAGCGGCGCCAAGCCGGGTCAGCGCATCAAGTAAGACATTGCCGTAAAACGATCCCACCGACGTGCTGTGCATGCCGGTGGGATTTTTCATATCTGGACCGATAGTGCCTAACCTTGAGAGACACCCGCCCGTTTCGCTGGCAGAACCATGACCGAACTCGTGTTAACGCTGATCAGTGCTGCGCTGCTCAACAACTTCGTGTTGCACTGGCCGCTCGGTGTCGCTCCGCTGCTGGCGGGCAGCCGACGCCAGGTGCACGCGCTGGGGTTGGCGACGCTGTGCCTGATGGTGATTGTTGGCGTCATCGGTCAGGCGATCTGGCATTGGTTGCTGGTGCCGTTGCAGCTTGAAGCGCTGCGCCTGTTTGTGTTTTTGCCGCTGAGTGTGTTGCTGATCACGCCGCTGCTGAAACTGCTGGCGCGCCGGTTGCCAGACTGGCCGTTCGACGGATTGTGGCCGCTGTTGCTCGGCAATGCCGGCGTACTCGGACTGGCGTTGATCAACGCGCAAAACGCTCAAGGCCTGTTGCAGGCAACAGCCTTGAGCCTCGGCGCAGGGTTGGGTTTCTGGCTGATACTGAGCGTATTCTGCGATCTGCGCGAGCGCACGGCCGACAACGATATTCCTCTGCCCTTTCGCGGCCTGCCGATCGATCTGATCAGCGCCGGACTGATCGCAGTGATTTTTCTCGGATTCAGTGGATTGATCAAAACATGAGTCTGCTTCAACGCATCGATGCCCTGCTGCCGCAGACCCAATGCGGCAAGTGTGGCCATCCCGGATGCAAACCGTATGCGCAAGGCATTGTTGACGGCGAGCCGATCAACCAATGCCCGCCGGGCGGCGAGGAAACCATCGCGGCCCTGGCCGAGCTGTTGAAAATACCGCTGCTGGAACTGGACATCAGCCGTGGCCCGGCACCACCGCAGGTCGCCTTCATCCGCGAGGCCGAATGCATCGGTTGCACCAAGTGCATCCAGGCCTGCCCGGTCGATGCCATCGTCGGCGCTGCAAAGCTCATGCACACCGTGCTGATCGACGAATGCACCGGTTGTGATCTATGCGTCGCGCCGTGCCCGGTCGACTGCATTGAAATGCATCCTTTGCCGGCGAACACTGTTGCTGTGGTTGGCGGCCTTGCGTTCGATCCTGAAGAGCAGCGCGCTCGTGCCGAAAAGCGTGACCACGCGCGCCAGCGTTTCGAGCGCCGCAACCATCGCTTGCTGCGTGAAGAACAGCAAAAGCAGGCTGAACGTGAAGCGCGAGCTGCGCGTGCGGCACAGCCGCAGGTCTCGACCGCCGACCCGGTGCAGGCTGCGCTGGAGCGGGTGCGTGCGCAAAAAGCCGCGAACGCCGATGCCGCGCTGAAGAAGGCCAAGGTTGATGTGGCGATGAGTCGTGCGCAACTGCACAAATCACTGAAAGCCTTCGGTCATCCGCCGACGTTCGAACAGCAATCGCAATTGATCGTCCTGCAGCAACAATTCGAAGCCGCCGAGCAAGCGTTGGCCAATCTGGAGAACAGCCAACCGGTTATGCCCCTCACCCCTGCCCCGAGCAACGACGCAGAGCTGAAACGGGCGAAGATCCAACTGGCCATGCGCCGCGCCGAGCTGAAAAAGGCTCAGGCGGCAGAGGCTGCACCGGAGCAGATCGCAGCATTGGAGCAAGCCGTGACTGACGCCGAGCGCCAGGTGCAAGATCATGTCGGCCCCTGACGCAGCGGACGATCGCCTGCAACAGGCGATGAATACCGTGCTGCTCGCGGCACTGCCGGGGCTGCTGGCAATGTTCTGGTTTTTTGGCTGGGGCGTATTGATCAACCTGTTGCTGGCGGTTGCCAGCGCTTTGCTCGTCGAAGCTGGCGTTGCCTGTCTGCGTCGGCAAGGCGTGCAACCGGCCTTGCGCGATGGCAGTGCGCTGGTCAGCGCGATTTTGCTGGCCGTTGCGCTACCGGCTTATTGCCCTTGGTGGCTGACGGTGATCGCGACTGCCTCGGGCTTGTTGTTCGGCAAGCACCTGTATGGCGGCGTCGGCAAAAACCCTTTCAATCCGGCGATGCTTGGCTTTGTCCTGAGTATGCTGCTGTTCCCCCAAGCGATGACCCACTGGCCAGGTCACGGGCTTGATTTCCTTTCGGCGCTGCAACAGGTTTTCAATCCGGCTCAGGCGCCGGACGCCTGGGTGCAGGCCACGGCGCTGGACAGTCTGCGCATCAATAAAAGCCTGACTGTGGACGAGTTGTTCGCCAGCAACCCGGCCTTCGGCCGTTTCGGCGGGCGCGGTGTGGAATGGGTGAACCTGGCATTTCTGCTCGGCGGTCTGTTGCTGTTGCAGCAGCGAATCTTCTCCTGGCACGCGCCGGTGGGCATGCTCGCCAGCCTGTTCGTCATCAGTCTGTTGGGCTGGAACGGCTCGGGCTCGGACTCCCATGGCTCGCCGTTGTTTCACCTGCTCAGCGGCGCGACCATGCTCGGTGCTTTTTTTATCGTCACCGAACCGGTGTCCGGCGCGAAAAGCGCCTTCGCCCGCCTGTTGTTCGGCGTTGGCGTCGGTCTGCTCACGTACTTGATCCGCACATGGGGCGGCTACCCGGACGGCGTTGCATTTGCGGTACTGCTGATGAATCTTATGGTGCCGGCACTGGAGCGCTTCGCCGCCAGCCGCCGGTCGAAGGTGAATGCGTGAACCGCTCAGCGAGTGTCGCGACGCTGGTGCTGCTGGCACTCGTTGGCGCGAGCGCGACATACCTGCTGCAGCGCAGCAATGCGCCGCGGATTGCCAGCGAGCAGCGCATGCTCGACAGCCGCAAATTGCTCGATGTCATGCCTGCCACGCTCTACGACAATCAGCCGCTGGAGCAACCGCTGACGCTCGCCGAGCCTGCTCTGCGCCATAGCACGCTGTCAGGCGGCTATCGCGCGACCCGCGACGGACAGACAGTCGCGGTGCTGTTGCGCAGTCGCAGCGAAGGTTACGCAGGTACTCTGGAACTGCTGATTGCCATTGATGCAAATGGCAAACTTCTGGGCGTGAAAACCCTGGAGCAGCGCGAAACGCCAGGATTGGGTGGTTACATCGGTGAATGGCCGAATGCCTGGCTTCAGGCCTTTATCGGCAAATCCCGTACTGAGCCGACAGACGCAGATTGGGCGCTGAAAAAGGATCAGGGACAGTTCGATCAAATCGCTGGCGCGACCATAACCTCCCGTGCCGCCATCAACGCGATTCATGACGCACTGCGTTACTTCGATGAGCATCGGGCGCTGCTGCTGTTGGGGACTGGCTCATGAAACGCACGATGAGTTTATTGATGCTGGTTCCCCTACTGGGCGCCACACCAACATTTAGCGCCGCACTGGGGATAACCTTGATGCTCGGCGCGGTGCTCGGCGTCTTTGCCGTCTGCATGTCGCCGCTGCGCGAGCGCCTGACGGGCACCCGTGCGCTGCTCGCCAGCCTGATACTTGCCGCGACGCTGACCAGTTGCGCGGATATTGTCGCGCAACGCTGGTTTTTGCCATGGCAGCAGACGTCTGAGCTCTACACAGGGCTGATCGCCTTGCACTGCGTGGTGCTTGAATACCACGGTGTCTTCCGCGAGCCCGTCGCTGTCAGTTTCAAACGCTGCGCCATGTTCGGCGCGCTCATGCTGGTGCTCGGCGGGCTGCGCGAAATCATCGGCCATGGCACCCTTGGCCGAGGGTTGTCGACACATTGGCAAGGTCTGGTTTTATTCCCCGAGGGCCTGCATCTGCTTACGCTGGTTCCCGGCGCTTTGGTTTTATCGGGTTTGCTTCTCGCCGCCGGTCAGGCGTGGACACGCCGCCACTCTGTCATCAAGGAAACGCATCGCCCATGAATGCTGCAAAACGTCTTGAGATATTTCGCCGACTGCACGAAGACAATCCCGAGCCGAAAACCGAACTGGCCTACTCTTCGCCGTTCGAGTTGCTGATTGCAGTGATTCTTTCGGCGCAGTCCACCGATGTCGGAGTCAACAAGGCGACCGCTAAACTTTTCCCCGTGGCCAATACACCCGCCGCCATTCATGCGCTGGGTGTCGAGGGGCTGTCCGAGTACATCAAGACCATCGGTTTGTACAACAGCAAGGCGAAAAACGTAATCGAAACCTGCCGTTTGCTGGTTGAACGCCACGGCGGCGAAGTTCCGCAGACTCGGGAAGAGCTGGAAGCCCTGCCCGGCGTCGGACGCAAGACCGCCAACGTGGTGCTCAATACCGCTTTCCGTCAATTGACCATGGCAGTCGACACGCACATTTTCCGCGTCAGCAATCGCACCGGCATCGCACCGGGGAAAAACGTGGTGGAAGTTGAAATGAAACTGATGAAGTTTGTACCGAAAGAATTCCTGCTCGACTCACATCACTGGCTGATTTTGCATGGCCGCTATGTTTGCCTGGCCCGCAAACCGCGCTGCGGCAGCTGCCGCATCGAAGACCTGTGCGAATACAAACATAAAACTTCTGACGATTGAGCCATCATCGGTTTTTTGCATCCATCGATTGAAAAAATCTTTTTTACCCGCCGCATTAATGTCGATATAAGGAGCGCCAAAGGCAGTCTTAGCCGGGAGTTGACTTCATGAGTACCGACAAAGAGCAACTGGATGTAGAGGAAGATTTTATTGCTGCCGAAGCCGATGAGGTCGAGCCGGTGGTTGAGGTGGCCAAAACCAACCTCAGCAAGCGTCGTACCATCGACAACCTGCTGGAGGAGCGCCGACTGCAACGGCAATTGGCCGATTATGACTATGACCTGTGATACCTGAAGGCCTCCCGATACGGAGGCTTTTCATTTTCTGCGGCAACTGAGTTTGATCGGCCCATGACGTTCTCAGCTGTCCAATCACTCAAACCAGACCATTGCGCTGCGCCAGCTCGATCAAATCAACCAGAGAGCGCGCATTGAGTTTCAACAACAGGCGAGTCTTGTAAGTGCTCACGGTCTTGTTGCTCAAGAACATGCCGTCGGCGATTTCCTTGTTGGTCTTGCCGCGAGCCAACTGTTGCAACACCATCATTTCCCGCCCGGACAGACGATCAACCATGTCCGCCTCACTCGCATTGCCCAGACTGGTCCGCACTGTATGCAGGGCCTGGTTGGGGAAATAGCTGTAGCCCGACAAAACTGCCTTGATCGCACTCAGCAGCTCGGTGAGATCCTGCTGCTTGCACACATAACCCGCTGCGCCCGATTGCATGCAACGCATCGAGAAATGTCCAGGAGCCTGGGACGTCAGGACCAGAACTTTAACCGGCATGGCGGTTGACGTCAGGCGCGCAATAACTTCCAGCCCGTCGAGTTTGGGTATTCCGATATCCAGAATGACAAGATCCGGCATTTGTTCGCGAGCAATTTGTAGTGCATCAACGCCATTATCCGTTTCTGCAATGACTTCGTAGCCATGCCGTTCCATCAGCATACGTACCGCAAGTCGAATGACGGGGTGGTCATCCACGATCAGCACTTTATTCATGGGCAAGTCCAGTTTTCGCTGTTCGAATTTTTAGAACACGCACGATATCCCAGTCACTTGCTGTAGCGCATAGCAACTTTTACACGCCCTTGCATCGAGAGACATTCCCTACAGGTATTGAGGATAATTCCCACAAATAGACCCCGCCACACCTACCGTAATAGCATTGCTTGCTTCAAGACCGCATCGATTTCCCTCTTAAATGCTTACGTGCCCTGCTCCGCGCCGAAGTCATCAGCAACGTGAACTTCCCCGGATTGCTCGTGCTGATTGCCGATTAGACATATGACGTAACGAAGCGGCAGCACCACGCATTCGACACATTCTCATCCAGCCTATAAAACTTGAAACAACAGTCGAAAACTTTAATGACCGCTTTTGCTATATATAGAAACAGTCAACATCAAACAAACAACATAGAACTTAATCATGCTCAAGATAAAGAACAAGATAACCAACCCAATGACAGTTATTGCCATATTTGCCATTCTTTCTGAAACATCAGCGGCGGTCTCGCTGCCGTTTCTTGATAATAAAGATCGGGAAATCTATGTGTGGTTTCTGATCAGCTTTCCCTTTTATTTGTTATTTCTTTTTTTCATCACGCTCAACTTCAATCACCGCTCCCTCTACTCACCCTCGGATTTTGGCAAAGACAAAAACTTCCTCAAGGCGACTGAACATCCGGAACGCGAGAGCGAACGAAAAGTACCGTTGCGCAAAACCGATGAACCGTGCGCTTTCGAGATAACCAGCTGCGTGGTATCCAGCAACATCGCGGGCGGCGGATTTCAGCGACCATGCAGGATCCACAACGCGCCCGACCCACCGCCCGACCTGGCGAGCCAGGCCAGCCCGGTGGTGCAGACGATCAAGCTGTCACCACTGATCAGCGAACTGAACATCATCGACGCCAGAGATGTTGACGCGTCCAGAGAATTCGATGCGATTCTCGACACTCTGCGCAGCGGTGGGAAAAAAAACCCGCGTGTTCTGGTCTTCCTGTCGAATCATGTTTCGGACTCTGCGGCACATACCGCGCTGCAACAGCTCAAACAGGCGAAGAAAAGCTCAGGTACAACGTTGTGTGTCGTTTACAACCTGTGCACTCAGACAGTCACCTTACTGGGGCGCACAAGCTGACGGGGCGACCCGCAAACAGGCAGACAAGAGAAACGGTTTGATGAACCACACAAAAATTCCGAAAAAAAAGGCGGCCCTGAACAGGCCGCCTTTTTCATTGCGCGTCGCTCCGAACCGCTCAGAACAACTTGCGGCCCTTGTTGGCAGCAATGCGCATGCGCAGCGCGTTGAGCTTGATAAAGCCCGCTGCGTCCGCCTGGTTGTAAGCGCCGCCGTCTTCTTCGAAGGTCGCGATATTGGCGTCGAACAACGAATCGTCGGACTTGCGCCCGGTCACGATCACATTGCCCTTGTACAGCTTGAGACGCACAACGCCGTTCACGTTGACCTGCGAAGCGTCGATCATCTGTTGCAGCATCAGGCGCTCCGGGCTCCACCAGTAACCGGTGTAGATCAGGCTGGCGTACTTGGGCATCAGCTCGTCTTTGAGGTGAGCGACTTCGCGGTCCAGAGTGATCGACTCGATGGCGCGGTGAGCGCGCAGCATGATGGTGCCGCCGGGGGTTTCGTAGCAGCCACGGGACTTCATGCCGACATAACGGTTTTCGACGATATCGAGACGACCGATGCCGTGCTCGCCGCCGATCTTGTTCAGCGTCGCCAGTACGGTGGCCGGAGTCATTTCGACGCCGTCCAGCGCGACGATGTCGCCGTTGCGGTAAGTCAGTTCCAGGTATTGCGGGGTATCGGGGGCCTTCTCCGGGGAGACGGTCCAGCGCCACATGTCTTCTTCGTGCTCGGTCCAGGTGTCTTCCAGCACGCCGCCTTCATAGGAGATGTGCAGCAGGTTGGCGTCCATCGAGTACGGGGATTTTTTCTTGCCGTGGCGTTCGATCGGGATCGCGTGCTTCTCGGCGTAGTCCATCAGCTTCTCGCGGGACAACAGGTCCCACTCGCGCCAAGGGGCGATCACTTTCACACCCGGCTTGAGCGCGTAGGCGCCCAGTTCGAAACGCACCTGGTCGTTGCCCTTGCCGGTGGCGCCATGGGAAATGGCGTCGGCGCCGGTTTCGTTGGCGATTTCGATCAGGCGCTTGGCGATCAGCGGACGGGCGATGGAAGTACCCAGCAGGTACTCGCCTTCGTAAACGGTATTGGCGCGGAACATCGGGAATACGAAATCACGCACGAACTCTTCGCGCAGGTCGTCGATGTAGATTTCTTTGACGCCCATGGCCTGAGCCTTGGCGCGGGCCGGCTCGACCTCTTCGCCTTGACCGAGATCGGCGGTGAAGGTCACCACTTCACAGTTATAAGTATCCTGCAGCCACTTGAGGATCACCGAAGTGTCCAGGCCGCCGGAATACGCCAGAACGACCTTGTTTACGTCCGCCATGCCATCACTCCACGGGGTTCTACGGAAAGCCGGGGAGTCTACCGCTCCAACGCGATAATTTACAGAGGCGCGACAGCTTAAGACGACAAAGCGACAGAACCTGTCGAGAGCGCGACGATGACCGGCGGGTCAGGAAGTCGCTGCGGCGGCGGCTGGCGTGCTCGCCTGCGGTGCTGGCGCAGGGGCGGCGGTCGGTGCCACACGTGACAGTTTCACGTTGACCCGGCGATTCTTCGCACGATTGGCCTTGCTGGTGTTAGGCACGATCGGATACTGCTCGCCGTGGAAACGCACAGTGATCTGCGATTCCTGGATGCCGTTGGCCTTGAAGAAATCGACTACCGCCAGCGCCCGACGCCGCGACAGTTCGCGGTTGGTCAGACGATTGCCGCTGTTGTCGGAATGGCCATCGAGCTCGATGTGGTTCACCGTCGGATCGGCCTTCATATAGTCGAGCATGACCTGCAGTTTGGCCTTGGCAGCCGGGTCCAGATCAATGCCTTCACCGGGAAAGCCGATCTGCGATTGCTTGATCTGGTCGAAATTCTGCGGCAGCAATTTTGCCACACAGGTTTGATAGTCATTGAACGCTTTGCTGAACTTGACCGGCAACAGACGCACTTCCGAGACTCGGCCATCGCCAGAAGCACGGCGTACTACCGGACTGCGACCATCCAGCAGGCCGCTGATCAATCCACCAGCCTGGGATTGCGAGCTGTTGAACAACACATTGCCGCTGCCCAGACGCACAGAGCCCAGATTGATGTCGCCGCGCCCCGGCTGCCACGGTGCAGCGGCGGCAAGCAAGGTCGCCGAACCGCCGCCGAGCATGGCGTTGTAGGCATTCAGGCGAAAGATCGCCTGCTCTCCGGCCTTGCGCACGAACTCGCCCGAGCCGAAATCGGTGATCGGTTGCGTCAGGCGGCACTCGAACTGGTCGCCGGCGACCGTCCACTCAATGTTCTCCAGACGGGTCTGGTAAGTCAGCGCCATCGCGGGAAGGCTGGCAAACACACTGAGCAGGGCTAAATAACGCTGGCGCACGGGAGGCTCCATTGGCTTGTGAAACACAAACACCGATTCACACAATGTTTACGGCATACCTTCGGGATATCGGACGCTTGGGGCAAAACTTGATAGCGGGTGCCTGCAAGAGTCTTTTCCGGTAGCATTCGCCTCAGTTTGACCCGCCTGGAATCCCCTCATGTCCGACCGCCTGACCCTGCTGCGTCCCGACGACTGGCACATTCATCTTCGCGATGGTGCCGTGTTGACCAATACCGTTGCCGATGTGGCCCGCACCTTCGGGCGCGCGATCATCATGCCGAACCTGGTACCGCCGGTGCGCAACGCCGCTGAAGCCGACGGCTATCGTCAGCGCATTCTCGCTGCCCGCCCGGCCGGCAGTCAGTTCGAACCGTTGATGGTGCTGTACCTCACCGACCGCACTCAACCGGAAGAAATTCGTCAGGCCAAGGCCAGCGGTTTCGTCTACGCCGCCAAGCTGTATCCGGCCGGCGCGACCACCAACTCCGATTCCGGCGTGACCAGCATCGACAAGATCTTCCCGGCGCTGGAAGCCATGGCCGAAGTCGGCATGCCGCTGTTGATCCACGGTGAGGTCACCCGTGGCGACGTCGATGTGTTCGACCGCGAAAAGATTTTCATCGACGAGCACATGCGCCGCGTGGTGGAGCGTTTCCCGACGCTGAAAGTGGTATTCGAACACATCACCACCGGCGACGCCGTGCAGTTCGTCAACGAGGCCTCGGCCAACGTTGGCGCGACCATCACCGCGCATCACCTGCTGTACAACCGCAACCACATGCTGGTGGGCGGGATTCGGCCGCACTTCTACTGCCTGCCGATCCTCAAGCGCAATACGCATCAGGAAGCCTTGCTCGACGCCGCCACCAGCGGCAGCGCCAAGTTCTTCCTCGGCACCGACTCGGCGCCCCACGCCCAGCATGCCAAGGAAGCGGCCTGCGGTTGCGCCGGTTGCTACACCGCTTACGCCGCCATCGAGATGTATGCCGAAGCGTTCGAGCAGCGTAACGCGCTGGACAAACTCGAAGCCTTCGCCAGCCTCAACGGCCCGCGCTTCTACGGCCTGCCGGCAAACACCGATCGCATCACCCTGGTTCGCGAAGAATGGACCGCCCCGACCAGTCTGCCATTTGGCGAGCTGACCGTTATCCCGCTGCGCGCTGGTGAAAAACTGCGCTGGCGCCTGCTGGAGGAACACGCGTGAGTGAAGAGCATTTCGACGATGAGCTGGACGGTCAAGGTGGCGGCGGCGGTTCCCGTCACCCCATGGCAGCGCGTTTTCGCGGCTACCTGCCGGTTGTCGTCGACGTAGAAACCGGTGGCTTCAACGCAGCCACCGATGCCTTGCTGGAGATTGCCGCGACCACCATCGCCATGGATGAAAAGGGTTTCGTCTACCCGGATCACACCTACTTCTTCCGCGTCGAGCCATTTGAAGGCGCCAACGTCGAAGCGGCAGCGCTGGAGTTCACCGGGATCAAGCTCGATCACCCGCTGCGCATGGCCGTCAGCGAAGAAACCGCGCTGACCGACATCTTCCGTGGCATCCGCAAGGCGCTGAAAGCCAACGGCTGCAAGCGGGCAATTCTGGTCGGGCACAACAGTAGTTTCGATCTGGGCTTTCTCAACGCAGCCGTTGCGCGCCTGGACATGAAGCGCAACCCGTTCCACCCTTTCTCCAGCTTCGACACCGCGACCCTGGCGGGTCTGGCGTACGGTCAGACCGTGCTGGCGAAAGCCTGTCAGGCGGCCGGCATCGATTTCGACGGTCGTGAAGCGCACTCGGCGCGTTACGACACCGAAAAGACCGCTGAGCTGTTCTGCGGCATCGTCAATCGCTGGAAGCAGATGGGCGGCTGGGAAGACTTCGACGACTGATCCTCGTCGAGCAAATCCCGCGCATGAAAAAACCGGCCACGTGGGCCGGTTTTTTTGTACCTCGACGTTGCGCCTTACAGGGCCGCAGCGTTCTCGGTCAGGTATGCAGCAACGCCTTCTGGCGAAGCGTTCATGCCTTTGTCGCCTTTCTTCCAGTTGGCCGGGCAGACTTCGCCGTGCTCTTCGTGGAATTGCAGCGCGTCGACCAGACGGATCAGCTCTTCCATGTTACGGCCCAGCGGCAGGTCGTTGATGATCTGCGAGCGAACCACGCCTTTGTCGTCGATCAGGAACGCGCCACGGAAAGCCACGCCGCCTTCGGATTCAACGTCGTACGCTTTGGCGATGTCGTGCTTCATGTCGGCAGCCATGGTGTATTTCACCTGGCCGATACCGCCATTGTTGACCGGGGTGTTGCGCCAGGCGTTGTGGGTGAAGTGCGAGTCGATCGACACAGCGATCACTTCAACGTTGCGCGCCTTGAAGTCAGCCATGCGGTTGTCCAGAGCGATCAGCTCGGACGGGCAGACGAAGGTGAAGTCCAGCGGGTAGAAGAACACCAGGCCGTATTTGCCTTTGATGGCCGAGGACAGGGTGAAGCTGTCAACGATCTCGCCATTGCCGAGTACGGCCGGGACGGTGAAGTCTGGGGCTTGTTTGCCTACGAGTACGCTCATTGATATCTCCTGGTGTAAAAACTTGAAGTTCAGGGTCCGGGCCAGCCTGTCACCCTCAGGCGACAGCCCTGTGACACGAACCCTCTTCGCAAGGGACGACCATCATACACTGCGTGTTTGGCCTGTCCGTAACGGATTTTCCCTGTTCGTTTGTCCACTGCGTATTCATGGGGTCAGACAAGCGTTTGGAAAATACCGTTCGTCAGTCGCTGGGAAATTGGCTGCGAAGCGTTCAGAAACCACTTTGACAATCATTCTCGTTAACATTAAGATCCATCGCAATTGAGTCACAACCAGCGACGGTTCTTACTTATGTATGTTTGCCTCTGCACTGGCGTCACCGACGGACAGATCCGCGAAGCGATCTATGAAGGTTGCTGCAGCTATAAAGAAGTTCGCCAGGCCACCGGCGTCGCCAGCCAGTGCGGCAAATGCGCCTGCCTTGCCAAGGAAGTGGTCCGCGAAACCCTGACCAAGCTGCAAACCGCCCAGGCTGCGATCCCCTACCCGGTAGAATTTACTGCCGCTTAATGCCCCCATTTCAAAGAACCGGACTAGATGTCCGGTTTTTTTATGCCTGAAAATCAATTGCTTAGCGTCCAGACGCGGAACACAAACATTCTTATTCCGATTAATTTTCATTTATTATTCAATAACTTAGGTTTGACACTTATAACTGCCAAGCTCAAACTCCGCCTTATATACGGTTAATACAGGGCAGGACTCCGATCATGAAAGGCGACATTACAGTCATCCAGCATCTCAACAAGATCCTCGCCAATGAGCTGGTCGCGATCAATCAGTACTTTCTGCATGCGCGCATGTACGAAGATTGGGGTCTGAACAAGCTCGGCAAGCACGAATACAAAGAATCCATCGACGAGATGAAACACGCGGACAAGCTGATCAAGCGCATCCTGTTCCTTGAAGGCCTGCCGAACGTGCAGGATCTGGGCAAGCTGCACATCGGCGAACACACCCGCGAAATGCTCGAGTGCGACCTGCGCATCGAAAAGACCGGCCATGCCGATCTGAAAGCCGCCATCGCTCATTGCGAGACCGTTGGCGACTTCGGTAGCCGTGAACTGCTCGAAGACATTCTCGAGTCGGAAGAAGAACACATCGACTGGCTGGAAACCCAGCTCGGCCTGATCGACAAGATCGGCCTGGAAAACTATCTGCAATCGCAGATGGGCGAAGAGTAGGAGCTGTCGAGTGAAACGAGGCTGCGATCTTTATCGATTTCAGCCTTGATACTCAGTCAACTCGTATAACCAACAAAAAGCCCCGCCCTCTTTCGAGATGCGGGGCTTTTTATTGGCTGAAGATCAGAAGATCGCAGCCTCGTTTCACTCGACAGCTCCTACAGGAGACGCGTCGCCGAGCGAAACTCTATGAACGTAGAATCAGGCTTCGGACTTGTTCGCCGCTGCCGCTTCGACAGCCGCCTTGATGGTGCTTTGCAGCGAACCGTCTGCAGCCATCTCGGTCATGATGTCGCTGCCGCCGACCAGTTCACCGCCAACCCACAGTTGCGGGAAAGTCGGCCAGTTGGCGTATTTTGGCAGGTTGGCGCGGATTTCCGGGTTCTGCAGGATGTCCACGTACGCGAACTTTTCACCACAGGCCATCACAGCCTGCGCAGCCTTTGCGGAGAAGCCGCACTGCGGGGCATTCGGCGAGCCTTTCATGTAAAGCAGAATGGTGTTGTTGGCAATCTGCTCTTTAATCGTTTCGATGATATCCATGGAGCACCTCGGCTGAACTTTCCGACTCAGAGGTCGGCACGGTGGCGCATTGTAACGGAATCCCGAGCGCCATGCTCGGTCTCCCCGACAGACCTGCTCAAGCCGCCGCGACCGTCACCGGCACTCCGTTCAACGCCGCATTGCCCGATAATTCGTCGAGCTGGCACTCGTCGGTCAGGTCGTTGGCGCTCGACCCCGGCTGGCCGCTGGCAATCGCCATCTGCACGCCCGGGCGCGCATGGCCCCAACCGTGGGGCAGGCTGACCACGCCTTTCATCATGTCGAGACTGGCGAGCACTTCCACCTCTATCTGCCCGACCCGCGAACTCACGCGAACCCGTTGCCCGTCAGCCAGACCACGACTGGCCAGGTCATCCGGATGCATCAGCAACTGATGCCGCGGCTTGCCCTTCACCAGTCGATGAAAGTTGTGCATCCATGAATTGTTGCTGCGCACATGGCGGCGGCCGATCATCAATAGTTCATCGGCAGCCGGCGCCTGCAATGCGGCGAAGCGTGCGAGGTCGGCGAGAATTTCCGGCGGTGCGGCCTGGATACGCTGATTCGGCGTTTTCAGGCGTGACGCCAGATTCGCCTTCAGCGCCCCCAGATCAATACCGTGCGGATGATCGAACAGGGTCGCCAGCGACAGTTTGTGCTCGGACGCATCGCCGTAGCGGCCCACGCGCAGGCCCATGTCGATCATCTTCGCCGGCGGCATCGTCGGTTTCAGTTCCTTGGCGGTTTTCTCGGCAAAGGCCTTGGCCAGCCCGACAAAGATTTCCCAGTCATGCAAGGCCCCCTCGGGTTTGGCGAGAATCGCGCGATTGAAGCGGGTGACGTTACGCACCGCAAACAGGTTGAAAGTGGTGTCGTAGTGATCGTTCTCCAGCGCCGAGGTCGACGGCAGGATCAGGTCGGCATAACGCGTGGTTTCGTTGATGTACAGGTCGATGCTGAGCATGAAGTCGAGGCCGTCCAGCGCCTGCTCCAACTGCCGGCCGTTGGGTGTCGACAACACCGGGTTGCCGGCCACGGTGATCAGCGCGCGGATCTGCCCCTCGCCTTCCGTGAGCATTTCTTCAGCGAGCGCTGAAACCGGCAACTCGCCACCGTATTCAGGACGCCCGGAAACCCGGCTCTGCCATTTGTTGAAATGCCCGCCCGAGGTTGACGCCACCAGGTCCACGGCTGGCTCGGTGCACAGTGCACCACCAACGCGGTCGAGATTGCCGGTGACCAGATTGATCAACTGCACCACCCAATGACAGAGGGTGCCGAAGGCCTGGGTCGAAACGCCCATGCGCCCGTAGCAGACCGCACTCGGTGCCGCAGCGAAGTCGCGCGCCAGTTGGCGAATCTGTTCGGCCGGCACCGCGCAAATCGGGCTCATGGCTTCGGCGCTAAACGCAGCCACAGCGTTGCGCACCTCGTCGAGGCCATCGACCGGCAAATGGCTGTCGCGGGTCAGGCCTTCGCTGAACAGCGTATTGAGCATGCCGAACAACAACGCCGCATCGCCGCCCGGGCGGACGAACACGTGCTGATCAGCCAGCGCTGCGGTTTCGCTGCGCCGCGGATCCACCACCACCACTTTGCCGCCGCGCGCCTGAATCGCCTTCAATCGCTTCTCGACATCCGGCACGGTCATGATGCTGCCATTGGACGCCAGCGGATTGCCGCCGAGGATCAGCATGAAATCGGTGTGATCGATGTCCGGAATCGGCAACAGCAAACCGTGGCCATACATCAGATAACTGCTGAGGTGGTGCGGCAGTTGATCGACCGATGTTGCCGAGTAGCGATTGCGGGTTTTCAACAAACCAAGGAAGTAATTGCTGTGGGTCATCAGGCCGTAGTTGTGCACGCTCGGATTGCCCTGATACACCGCAACGGCGTTCTGCCCGTGACGTTCCTGAATCGCCGCCAGTTTCTCGGCCACCAGCGCAAACGCCTCGCCCCATTCGATCGGCAGCCATTCGCTGCCGACCCGGCGCATTGGCTGACGCAGGCGGTCAGGATCATTCTGAATATCTTGCAGGGCCACGGCTTTCGGGCAGATATGACCACGACTGAAGGTATCGAGGGCATCACCCTTGATCGAGGTGATCGCAACCTGGCCATCGGTTTCAGTGGTTTCGATAGTCAGGCCGCAAATGGCTTCGCACAGGTGGCACGCACGGTGGTGAAGAGTCTTGGTCATGGCCAGTCTCTGTCTTGTTCGGGAGCAGGCAATCACGCCCGCGGGAACAAAACTATGGCCCGTGCACAGAAGCGGCGCCAGCGACGTTCGTCTTGTGAATCGACGGTTATCAGAGCAGCCGATAAACCGCCGCGATCAATTCGACGGCAACTGCGGCGGCGCAGCCAGCTGGATTTCCTGGATGGTTTCGATCTGCTCGTGGGCGACGTGCACGCCGGTAAGTTCGCCGATCAGACGCCAATGCTCATCGAGCCCGGCGCTGATGGTGGCCATGCGATCGATCATGTGTCGACCGGCGGATTTGACCACTTCGTCATCACTGCGCAGCAACTCGAAAGACATCGACGTAACTGACGCGGTGAGATGGGTCAGGGAGCGAGCCGTGTGGCCCAGCAGTTCCATTAACAGTTGTTCTTTCGATTCCATGCGGAGGCTTCCTGCGTCGCTCGAAACTTATTTATAACCCAGCACTTTGCTTTAGCAAATATTTCAGTCTAAACATCCGACCAAGCGAATCAGCGGCGCAGCGTTCGTAAACCGACCAGGACCGCTGCGTTGCCGTCGCGGCGCATTGCCAAGCGCGGCGGGGCCAGTGTACAAAGAGGCTCGCTGCTGCAATGAATCCGGCTTCAACATGCGTGATCGAAATGCTCGGTCCGCGCTCCGAATCCCGCTGAAACCGTAGCCTATTGGAAAAACGCGACATTTAGTGTCAATATCGCGCCTCCCCCTATTTCGTCGCCCCGTGCGGCTTACGCCGCAGGTCTCGCCCGTTGTTCCGTTAAACAAGGCTTTGAGCATCTGCGGTCTGTAGCAAAAAGGTAGTCAATGATGAGCGCAAGGCACTTTCTCTCCCTGATGGATTGCACGCCCGAAGAGCTGGTCAGCGTGATCCGTCGAGGCGTTGAGCTCAAGGACCTGCGTAACCGCGGCGTACTCTTCGAGCCTCTGAAAAACCGCGTGCTGGGGATGATCTTCGAGAAATCCTCGACCCGTACCCGGATCTCATTCGAGGCCGGCATGATCCAGCTCGGCGGCCAGGCAATTTTCCTGTCCCCGCGCGACACCCAACTGGGCCGTGGCGAGCCGATCAGCGATTGCGCCATCGTCATGTCGAGCATGCTCGATGCGGTGATGATCCGCACTTTCGCCCACAGCACCCTCACCGAATTCGCCGCCAACTCGCGCGTGCCGGTGATCAACGGCCTGTCCGATGATCTGCACCCGTGCCAGTTGCTCGCCGACATGCAGACCTTCCTCGAACACCGTGGCTCGATCCAGGGCAAGACCGTGGCCTGGATCGGCGACGGCAACAACATGTGCAACAGCTATATAGAAGCGGCGATCCAGTTCGACTTCCAATTGCGCGTTGCCTGCCCGCAAGGCTACGAGCCGAACCCGGAATTCGTCGCCCAGGCTGGCGGTCGCGTGACGATTGTCCGCGATCCGCAGGACGCCGTGCGTGGCGCGCATCTGGTCAGCACCGACGTCTGGACGTCGATGGGCCAGGAAGAGGAAACTGCCAAGCGCCTCAAGCTGTTCGCGCCGTTTCAGGTCAACCGTGCCCTGCTCGACCTCGCTGCCGAGGACGTGCTGTTCATGCACTGCCTGCCGGCGCACCGTGGCGAAGAAATCAGTCTCGACCTGCTCGATGACCCGCGCTCCGTCGCCTGGGATCAGGCAGAAAACCGTCTCCACGCACAGAAGGCCCTGCTCGAGTTCCTCGTCGAACCGGCATATCACCACGCATGAGCCATGAATTACTGCTGAACCTGCGCAACCTCGCTTGCGGCTATCAAGACCAACGCGTGGTGCAGAACCTCAATCTGCACCTCAACGCCGGCGACATCGGCTGCCTGCTCGGCTCGTCGGGCTGCGGCAAGACCACCACCCTGCGCGCCATCGCCGGTTTCGAACCGGTGCACGAAGGCGAAATCACCCTCGGTGGCGAAACCCTTTCCAGTGCCGGTTTCACCCTGGCGCCGGAGAAACGCCGGATCGGCATGGTGTTTCAGGACTACGCGCTGTTTCCGCACCTGAGCGTGGCCGACAACATCGCCTTCGGCATCCGCAAGCACCCGAACAAGGTGCGCGTGGTCGAAGAACTGCTGGAATTGGTCAACCTGAAAAACCTCGGCAAGCGCTTCCCCCACGAGCTGTCCGGCGGCCAACAACAGCGGGTCGCCCTCGCCCGTGCCCTGGCGCCGGAACCGCAGCTGCTGCTGCTCGACGAGCCATTCTCCAACCTCGATGGCGAGTTGCGCCGCAAGCTCAGCCATGAGGTACGCGACATCCTCAAGGCCCGTGGCACCAGTGCGATTCTGGTCACCCACGATCAGGAAGAAGCCTTCGCCGTCAGCGATCATGTCGGCGTCTTCAAGGAAGGTCGGCTGGAACAGTGGGACACGCCCTACAACCTCTATCACGAACCGGCGACGCCTTATGTCGCCAGTTTCATCGGTCAGGGTTATTTCATTCGCGGCCAGCTCGTCAGTCCGGAATCGGTGCAGACCGAGCTGGGTGAGCTGCGCGGTAATCGCGCCTACACCTGGCCAATCGGCGGCGCGGTGGATGTGCTGCTGCGTCCGGATGACATTGTTTACGCGCCGGACAGCGCATTACAGGCGCAGATTGTTGGCAAGACCTTCCTCGGTGCGGCGACCTTGTATCGCCTGCAACTGCCGACCGGCGCGCAGCTGGAATCGATCTTCCCCAGCCATGCCGATCATCTGATCGGGGCGCAAGTCGGGATTCGCGTAGCAGCGGATCACCTGGTGCTGTTCCAGGCTTCGGGCAGCACGGCGGCGCAGATACCGGCGGTGGAAAACGGCGTCCGCCGGTTCAGCACCAGCCTCTGATCGACGCGGGATCAAAATTGTGGGAGCGAGCCTGCTCGCGAATGCGGTGTTTCAGTCGCCGAAGATGTTGACTGAAAGACCGCTTTCGCGAGCAGGCTCGCTCCCACAGTTGGTTTTGCGTCAGCCTAAAAACAGGGTGCCGCTGGCCACCAGCGTCGCATGGCCGCCAATCTTCACCCGCTCCCCTTCCAGCCGACAGAACAACTCCCCGCCCCGCGCCGAGCGCTGGCACGCGCTCAGGTTCGACTTGCCCAGACGTTTGGCCCAGTAGGGAATCAGACTGCAATGCGTCGAACCGGTCACCGGGTCTTCATCGATGCCGATGGCCGGGGCGAAATAGCGCGAGACGAAGTCATGCCGGTTGCCACGCGCAGTGACAATGGCGCCCAGCCACGGCAATTTCGCCAGCGCTGCCATGTCCGGTTTACAGTCGAGCACCGCCTGTTCCGAATCCAGCACGACGAACAGTTCGTTGGAGCCGAGCACGTCGACAGCTTCAACGCCGAGCGCCCGCTCGACATCCAGCGTCACGCCGATTTCCGACGGCACGATGGTCGGAAAATCCAGCCACAAGCGGTCGCCTTCACGGCTGACACTCAGCGGGCCGGATTTGCAGATGAAGTCGATGCGCTCAGCACTTTCCTTATAGATTTCGAACAGTACGAACGCGCTGGCCAGGGTCGCATGCCCGCACAGCGGCACTTCAGTGGTCGGGGTGAACCAGCGGATATGCCAGGCCTGGCCTTCGCGCACCAGAAACGCGGTTTCCGCCAGATTGTGCTCGGCGGCGATTTTCTGCATCAAGTCATCGGCCAGCCAACTGTCGAGCCGATAGACCATCGCCGGGTTGCCACTGAATGGCCGATCACTGAACGCGTCAACCTGATGAAACGCAAGTTGCATGATTTTCTCCCTGAGTTGGTCGGCCGAGCATGCAGTGGCGGCCCCGATCTCTACCAGTGACAGAAGTGCATTTTTTTCTTCATACAGCCGATGGTGAAACTACGCGCGGCCGATATCGGCAAACTTCGCCTGAGTGTGCTCGGCCAGCACCGCCGGCGCCAATTCCACTTCAAGTCCTCGCCGCCCGGCACTCACATAAATAGTGGCGAACCCCTGAGCGGAATTGTCGATGAAGGTGCGCAGGCGTTTCTTCTGCCCGAGCGGGCTGATGCCGCCCAACAGGTAGCCGGTAGAACGTTGCGCGGCAGCCGGGTCAGCCATTTCGGCTTTCTTCACTCCGGCGGCGTGTGCCAGTCCCTTGAGATCGAGCGTTCCGACGACCGGCACGACGGCCACCAGCAGTTCGCCTTTTTCACTGGCGGCCAGCAAGGTTTTGAACACCTGCGCCGGTTCGAGCGCGAGCTTCTCCGCTGCCTCCAACCCGTAGGACGCGGCCTTCGGATCATGTTCGTAACTGTGCACGCGATGTTCGGCACGAACTTTTTTCAACAAGTCCAACGCTGGGGTCATGGCAGCTCCGGGTTCGGCAATCTTTGAAAAACCTGCGGCCGATTCTAGGTCATCGCTGGGCAAAAGGCTCTATTCCAAGCCGCGAATCCCGTGGGTTCGCGCTGCATTCAAGCTGATCACCGCGCTGATCATTCACACGGCGAATAGTTTTATTGTGACCGACGGTTCACTTTCGACCTTTGACAGGTTTGTTTCTTGTCTATATTTTTTCGAATCTGAATAATGTAAGAATCATGCTCCGCGCAGTACCCAGCAGTAACCCGGGAACCGAATGGGGATTCCGACCCGGTGAAGATCGCGCCCTGCTCCGTTGGCAAGGCGCTACACAAGAAAAAGAACCGAGGTTTTCAATGACAGTTGCTCTACCGCAACCATCGCTTTCCGGCCAATGCATGGCCGAATTCCTGGGCACTGCCCTTCTGATCTTCTTCGGCACCGGTTGTGTCGCCGCACTCAAAGTCGCGGGCGCCAGCTTCGGCCTGTGGGAAATCAGCATCATCTGGGGCGTCGGCGTGAGCATGGCGATCTACCTCACCGCCGGGGTTTCCGGCGCGCACCTGAACCCGGCCGTGAGCATTGCTCTGGCAATCTTCGCTGACTTCGAAAAGCGCAAACTGCCGTTCTACATCCTTTCGCAAATTGCCGGCGCCTTCTGCGGCGCGTTGCTGGTCTACACGCTCTACAGCAATCTGTTCTTCGATTACGAACAAACCCATCAGATGGTTCGTGGCTCGGCCGCCAGCCTGGAATTGGCCTCGGTGTTCTCCACCTACCCGAACCCAGTGCTGTCGACGGCCCAGGCATTCCTCGTCGAGATGATCATCACCGCAATCCTGATGGGCGTGATCATGGCCCTGACCGATGACAACAACGGCCTGCCACGCGGCCCGATGGCACCGCTGCTGATCGGTCTGCTGATTGCCGTGATCGGCAGTGCGATGGGGCCGCTGACCGGATTCGCGATGAACCCGGCGCGTGACTTCGGTCCGAAACTGATGACTTTCTTTACCGGTTGGGGTGAAATTTCCTTCACCGGTGGTCGTGATATTCCGTATTTCCTGATTCCGATTTTTGCACCGATTGTCGGTGCCTGCCTCGGCGCCGCCGGGTATCGCGGGCTGATTGCCCGTCACCTGACCGGCGCCACACCTGCTACAAAGGATGCAGAACCGGCCATTGACGGCAAACCAAGAACTTCTTGAAACAGTCGGCGCCGGCTCCTGCCCATCCGAGCCTGCGCCACGGCCCACTCTCCCTTATTTCGTCCAAGGCAATCGACATGACCGACATTCAGAACAAGAACTACATCATTGCCCTTGATCAGGGTACGACCAGCTCTCGCGCGATCATCTTCGACCGCGATGCGAACGTGGTCTGCACCGCGCAGCGCGAATTCGTTCAGCACTATCCGCAGGCCGGTTGGGTCGAGCATGACCCGATGGAAATTTTCGCCACCCAGAGCGCGGTGATGGTTGAAGCGCTGGCACAGGCCGGCCTGCATCATGACCAGGTCGCCGCCATCGGTATCACCAACCAACGTGAAACTACTGTGGTCTGGGACAAGACCACTGGCCGCCCGGTGTATAACGCGATCGTCTGGCAGTGCCGCCGCAGCACCGAGATCTGCCAGCAGCTCAAGCGCGATGGCCACGAAGACTACATCCGCGACACCACCGGCCTGGTCACCGACCCGTACTTCTCCGGCACCAAACTCAAGTGGATCCTCGACAACGTCGAAGGCAGCCGCGAGCGTGCGCGCAACGGCGAGCTGCTGTTCGGCACCGTCGATAGCTGGCTGATCTGGAAATTCACCGGCGGCAAGGTGCACGTCACCGACTACACCAACGCCTCGCGCACCATGCTCTTCAATATCCATTCGCTGGAGTGGGATTCGAAGATGCTGGAGATCCTCGATATCCCGCGCGAGATGCTCCCGGAAGTCAAAGCCTCCTCGGAGATCTACGGTCGCACCAAGAGCGGCATCGCCATCGGCGGTATCGCCGGTGACCAGCAAGCGGCGCTGTTCGGCCAGATGTGCGTCGAGCCGGGCCAGGCGAAAAACACTTACGGCACCGGTTGCTTCCTGCTGATGAACACCGGCGACAAAGCGGTGAAATCCCAGCACGGCATGCTTACCACCATCGCTTGCGGCCCACGCGGCGAAGTTGCCTATGCACTCGAAGGTGCAGTGTTCAACGGCGGCTCGACCGTGCAATGGCTGCGCGATGAACTGAAAATCGTCAACGACGCCCATGACACCGAATACTTTGCCAACAAGGTCAAGGACAGCAACGGCGTGTACCTGGTGCCGGCGTTCACCGGTCTCGGCGCACCGTACTGGGATCCGTACGCCCGTGGTGCGCTGTTCGGCCTGACGCGCGGCGTGCGCGTCGATCACATCATCCGCGCCGCGCTGGAGTCGATCGCCTACCAGACCCGCGACGTGCTTGACGCCATGCAGCAGGACTCCGGCGAACGCCTCAAAGCTCTGCGTGTGGACGGCGGCGCAGTGGCGAACAACTTCCTGATGCAGTTCCAGGCCGACATTCTCGGCACCCAGGTCGAACGTCCGCAAATGCGCGAAACCACTGCACTGGGCGCGGCTTATCTGGCCGGTCTGGCCTGCGGTTTCTGGGGCAGCCTGGAAGAACTGCGCGGCAAAGCTGTGATCGAGCGCGAATTCGAACCGAGCCTTGACGAAACCGAGAAAGAGAAACTGTACAAAGGCTGGAAAAAAGCCGTCAGCCGCACCCGTGACTGGGCGCGTGAGGACGCTGAATGAGCCAGGCTGAGGACTGACTAAAGCTGGAAACTGGTCGGGAGCAGATTCCTGCGGCATCATGGGCAAATTTTGCACGGCAGCCCAAAGGAAGCCCCATGAATCTGCCTCCCCGTCAGCAGCAAATCCTCGAGCTGGTTCGCGAACGCGGCTATGTGAGCATCGAGGAAATGGCCACGCTGTTCGTTGTCACCCCGCAAACCATTCGCCGCGACATCAATCAGCTCGCGGAAGCCAATCTGCTGCGTCGCTACCATGGAGGCGCCGCGTACGATTCCAGTGTCGAAAATACCGCGTATGCGATGCGCGCCGATCAAATGCGCGACGAAAAGCAACGCATCGGTGAAGCCATTGCCGCACAGATCCCCGATCACGCCTCGCTGTTCATCAATATCGGTACCACCACCGAATCGATCGCCCGCGCCCTGCTCAATCACAGTCACCTGAAAATCATCACCAACAACCTGCACGTCGCCTCGATGCTCAGTGCCAAGGATGATTTCGATGTGCTGCTGACCGGCGGCAACGTGCGCCGCGACGGCGGTGTGGTCGGTCAGGCGAGTGTGGACTTCATCAACCAGTTCAAGGTCGATTTCGCCTTGGTCGGGATCAGCGGGATCGATGAGGACGGCAGCCTGCTCGACTTCGATTATCAGGAAGTACGAGTGAGCCAGGCGATCATTGCCAACGCACGGCAGGTGATTCTCGCGGCGGACTCGAGCAAGTTCGGGCGTAACGCGATGATTCGACTGGGGCCGATCAGCCTGATTGATTGCCTGGTCACCGATCAGCAGCCGGTACCGGCGTTGGCGCAGTTGTTGAGTCAGCACAAGATTCGTCTGGAAGTCGTTTAACCCGCAAGATCAAAAGATCGCAGCCTTCGGCAGCTCCTACAATGGGTTCACTCAACCTGTGGGAGCTGCCAAAGGCTGCGATCTTTTGTTTTTAATGTTCGAAAATTTTCTTTTAATCGCCCTTCGATGAGTTTTTTCAATCGAACGCGACTGGCTGCGCGCGTGTTTATGGGCTACCATTTTCGCAAATGAACATTAATGTTCGATTTCCAAGACATAAAATCAAAAGAACCGAGGCCAGCCGATGTCCACCTCTACCTTGCGTACTCCCCCTCTCTCCGAGATCTATGACGTTGCCGTAATTGGCGGCGGGATCAACGGCGTCGGGATCGCAGCGGATGCCGCCGGTCGCGGTCTTTCGGTGTTCCTTTGCGAAAAAGACGACCTCGCCAGCCACACCTCGTCGGCCAGCAGCAAGCTGATCCACGGTGGCCTGCGCTACCTGGAACATTACGAATTCCGTCTGGTGCGTGAAGCGCTGGCCGAGCGCGAAGTGCTGCTGGCCAAGGCGCCGCACATTGTCAAACCGATGCGTTTCGTCCTGCCACACCGCCCGCACCTGCGTCCGGCGTGGATGATTCGTGCCGGCCTGTTCCTTTACGACAACCTCGGCAAGCGCGAAAAACTGCCGGGTTCGAAAAGCCTGAAGTTCGGTGCCGACAGCGCGCTGAAAAGCGAAATCAAGAAAGGCTTCGAATACTCCGACTGCTGGGTCGATGACGCGCGCCTCGTGGTCTTGAACGCCATGGCCGCCCGCGAAAAAGGCGCGCATGTGCACACCCAGACCCGCTGTGTCAGTGCCCGCCGCACCAAAGGCTTGTGGCATCTGCACCTGGAGCGCGCCGACGGCAGCCTGTTTTCGATCACCGCCAAAGCCCTGGTCAACGCCGCCGGCCCGTGGGTCGCCAAGTTCATCCGTGACGACCTGAAGATGGAATCGCCTTACGGCATTCGCCTGATTCAGGGCAGCCACATCATCGTGCCGAAACTGTACGAAGGCGAGCACGCGCACATTCTGCAAAACGAAGATCAGCGCATCGTCTTCACCATTCCGTACCTGAACCACTTCACCCTGATCGGCACCACCGACCGCGAGTACACCGGCGACCCGGCGAAAGTAGCGATCACCGAAGGCGAAACCGATTACGTGCTGAAAGTGGTCAACGCCCACTTCAAGAAGCAGCTCAGCCGCGAAGACATCCTGCACAGCTACTCCGGCGTTCGCCCGCTTTGCAACGACGAATCCGACAACCCGTCTGCGGTCACCCGCGATTACACCCTGGCGCTGTCGGGCAGTGCTGAAGAAGCGCCGTTGCTGTCGGTGTTCGGTGGCAAGCTGACCACTTACCGCAAACTCGCCGAGTCAGCGATGGCGCAGCTGATGCCGTTCTTCACCCAGATGCGCCCGAGCTGGACCGCGACCGCCACCCTGCCCGGCGGTGAAGACATGACCACGCCAGAGGCGCTAAGCGCGCGAATCCGCGACAAATTCGACTTCGTGCCGACTGAAATCGCCCGGCGCTGGGCCGTCACCTACGGCAGCCGCACCTGGCGCATGCTCGAAGGTGTGGAATCCCTGGCCGACATGGGAGAGCACATCGGCGGCGGGCTCTACACCCGCGAAGTCGATTACCTGTGCAGCGAAGAGTGGGCCACTACGGCGCACGACATCCTGTGGCGTCGCACCAAGCTTGGTTTGTTCACCACGGCGGAGGAGCAACAGAAGCTCGCGACGTACTTGGGCAAGGTTGAACAAAACCGGAAGATCGAGGCCGCTTGATCTCACCGTTCAAATGAAAGCCCCTGAATCGAGAGATTCAGGGGCTTTTTTGTACCTCCGGCAATAGCCTGTCCATTGTGAGAGTGAACCAGCAAGGAATTCATTCGGTTTTCCGAACGCGACTCCACGGTCGATTCGGTTAACCGGATCACATCCTCGACGAATTACCGCCAAAAAACTTTAATAACGTTATAAAACAAGCAGTTAACTTACTGCCACTGGTCTGGCACGAGTCATGCTCTACACTCTCTCGACGAATGCCTGCTGTGCCGACACTTCAGGAGCCGTCAGGCATTCGAAGCACAAAAAGGGCCGACAAACTGGCTCCATAAAAAAAACAATGTCGAGGAAAATTTGATGCGCATCGTTCCCCATATCCTGAGCGCAGCCATTGCTGCCGCTCTGATCAGCACGCCAGTTTTCGCCGCCGAGCTCACCGGCACCCTGAAGAAGATCAAAGAGTCCGGTGTCATCACCCTGGGCCACCGTGACGCCTCCATTCCGTTCTCCTACATCGCTGATGCGTCCGGCAAGCCGGTCGGCTACTCGCACGATATCCAGCTGGCCATCGTCGAAGCGATCAAGAAAGACCTCGACCTGCCGAACCTGCAAGTCAAATACAACCTCGTAACCTCGCAGACCCGCATCCCGCTGGTGCAGAACGGCACCGTGGACGTCGAGTGCGGTTCAACCACCAACAACGTCGAGCGTCAGCAGCAGGTCGACTTCTCCGTTGGTATTTTCGAAATCGGTACCCGTCTGCTGTCCAAGAAAGACTCCAAGTACAAGGATTTCGACGATCTGAAAGGCAAGAACGTCGTAACCACCGCCGGTACCACCTCCGAGCGCATCCTCAAGGCGATGAATGCCGACAAGCAGATGGGCATGAACGTCATCTCCGCCAAAGACCACGGCGAATCCTTCCAGATGCTGGAATCGGGCCGCGCCGTTGCCTTCATGATGGACGACGCGCTGCTGGCCGGCGAAGCCGCCAAGGCCAAGAAAGCTGCCGATTGGGAAGTGACCGGCACGCCACAGTCGTACGAAATCTACGGCTGCATGATGCGCAAAGGCGACGAGCCGTTCAAAAAGGCTGTGGATGACGCGATCAAGGCCACCTACGCTTCGGGCGCGATCAACAAGATCTACGAGAAGTGGTTCATGCAGCCGATTCCGCCAAAAGGCCTGAACCTGAACTTCCCGATGAGCGACGAGCTCAAGAATCTGATCGCCAATCCGACCGACAAAGCGGCTGACGACAAGAAGTCCTGATTTTCTGACTAACCTTATCCCCTGAGGAGGCGCCTGCCTTTTCAGGGGATGGTCACTCCCTGCTGGCATTTTTCTGGAAACACTCGAACCGGTGGCTGTCGAGCCGATCGCGTGTGCCCGGTCTTTGAAAAAAGACTGGGGAGGGAACGGAGTTCCCCAGGCGGGCACTTGTACATCGATCGAATCGAGGGGAGACCCTAATGAATTACAACTGGGACTGGGGCGTGTTCTTCAAGTCCACCGGTGTGGGCAGCGAGACCTATCTCGACTGGTTCATCTCCGGCCTGGGCTGGACCATCGCCATCGCCGTCGTGGCGTGGATCATCGCCCTGCTGCTCGGCTCGCTGCTGGGCATCATGCGTACCGTGCCGAACCGCATCGTATCGGGCATTGCGACCTGCTACGTCGAGCTGTTCCGCAACGTGCCGTTGCTGGTGCAGCTGTTCATCTGGTACTTCCTGGTGCCCGATCTGCTGCCGCCGGATCTGCAGGAGTGGTACAAGCAGGACCTCAACCCGACCACCTCGGCCTACCTGAGCGTTGTCGTCTGCCTCGGTCTGTTCACCGCCGCCCGTGTCTGCGAGCAAGTGCGCACCGGTATCCAGGCGCTGCCGCGTGGCCAGGAATCCGCCGCCCGCGCGATGGGTTTCAAACTGCCGCAGATCTACTGGAACGTGCTGCTGCCCCAGGCCTACCGGATCATCATTCCGCCGCTCACCTCGGAATTTTTGAACGTGTTCAAGAACTCCTCCGTGGCGTCCCTGATCGGTTTGATGGAATTGCTGGCGCAGACCAAACAGACCGCCGAGTTCTCGGCCAACCTGTTCGAAGCGTTCACCCTGGCAACGCTGATCTATTTCACCCTCAACATGAGCCTGATGCTGCTGATGCGCCTGGTCGAGAAGAAAGTCGCGGTGCCCGGCCTGATCTCCGTGGGGGGTAAATAATGGAATTCGATTTCAGTGGTATCGTCCCGGCCATTCCCGGCTTGTGGAATGGCATGGTGATGACCCTCAAACTGATGGCCATGGGCGTGATCGGCGGGATGATTCTCGGCACGATCCTCGCGCTGTGCCGTCTGTCGCACAACAAGCTGCTGTCGAGCATTGCCGGCGCCTACGTCAACTATTTCCGTTCGATTCCGCTGCTGCTGGTGATCACCTGGTTCTACCTGGCGGTACCGTTCGTGCTGCGCTGGATCACCGGTGAAGACACGCCGATCGGCGCGTTCACCTCGTGCGTCGTGGCTTTCATGATGTTCGAAGCGGCGTACTTCTGCGAAATCGTCCGGGCCGGTGTGCAGTCGATTTCCAAGGGCCAGATGGGTGCCGCACAAGCGCTGGGCATGAACTACGGGCAAATGATGCGCCTGATCATCCTGCCGCAGGCGTTCCGCAAGATGACCCCGCTGCTGCTGCAGCAGAGCATCATCCTGTTCCAGGACACCTCGCTGGTCTACACCGTGGGCCTGGTGGATTTCCTCAACGCCTCGCGCGCCAGCGGCGACATCATCGGCCGCTCCAATGAGTTCCTGATTTTCGCCGGTCTCGTGTACTTCATCATCAGCTTCGCCGCCTCGCGGTTGGTCAAGCGTCTGCAAAAAAGGTTCGCCGTATGATCTCTATCAAAAACATCAACAAGTGGTATGGGGACTTCCAGGTGCTGACTGATTGCAGCACCGAGGTCAAGAAAGGCGAAGTGATCGTGGTCTGCGGCCCGTCGGGTTCCGGCAAGTCGACGCTGATCAAGTGCGTCAACGCCCTGGAACCGTTCCAGAAAGGCGACGTTGTGGTTGACGGTACGTCGATCGCCGACCCGAAAACCAACCTGCCGAAACTGCGTTCGCGCGTGGGCATGGTGTTCCAGCATTTCGAACTGTTTCCGCACCTGACCATCACCGAAAACCTGACCATCGCGCAGATCAAGGTGCTAGGCCGCAGCAAGGAAGAGGCGACCAAGAAAGGTCTGCAACTGCTCGAGCGCGTCGGCCTGTCGGCGCACGCCCACAAGCATCCGGGGCAACTGTCCGGTGGTCAGCAACAGCGTGTGGCGATTGCCCGTGCGCTGGCGATGGACCCGATCGTCATGCTGTTCGACGAACCGACCTCGGCGCTCGACCCGGAAATGGTCAACGAAGTGCTCGACGTCATGGTGCAACTGGCCCACGAAGGCATGACCATGATGTGCGTGACCCACGAAATGGGCTTCGCCCGCAAAGTGGCCGACCGGGTGATCTTCATGGATCAGGGCAAGATCATCGAGGACTGCCCGAAAGAGGAATTCTTCGGCGACATCAGCGCCCGCTCCGAACGCGCGCAGCACTTCCTCGAGAAAATCCTGCAGCACTAAAAAACCGCTCCCCAACTGTGGGAGCGAGCCTGCTCGCGAATGCAATCTTTCAGTCGACAACGATGTGAATGACACAGCGCTTTCGCGAGCAGGCTCGCTCCCACAAAGGGCCGTCAGCGCCCTTGAAACAAGTGTTGTGGTTGACCCAAGGCATCTGTGATGAAATGCGACCCCACTCTTTATCGCGCTGCAGAGCCATCACTTGCCGTGAAGCCCCGTCTGATCCGTCATCTGTTCCTGCCGCCACTGATCATCGCCCTGATGGTCGGACTGGGTTTCATCGGCTTCTGGACCAGTGAACACTTTGGCATCCGCAGCCTCGGCGAGAACGGCCAGCGTCAGCTGGAACTGCACGCCCGCGCGGTCGAAAGCGAGATCAGCAAATACACCTACCTGCCCAGCCTGCTGGAACTCGAAACGAGTGTGCCGCAGTTGCTGGCCGACCCGACCCCGGAGCACCGGCAGACGGTCAACGATTACCTCGAAGGCCTGAACCGCCGCAGCCGCAGCCGCGCCATTTACGTGATGGACACCACCGGGCGGGTCATGGCCACCAGCAACTGGCGTGATGTCGACAGTTATCTGGGTGAAGACCTGTCTTTCCGCGCCTATTTCAAAGACGCCGTGCGCGGCCAGCCCGGGCGCTTTTATGGCATCGGCAGCACCAATGGCGAACCCGGTTACTACCTCGCCCACGGCCTCGAAGAGCACGGCAAGATCATCGGTGTCGCGGTGGTCAAAGTGCGTCTGGAAGCCATGGAAGAGCGCTGGCAGCGGGCGCGTCTGGAAGCGTTTGTCAGCGACGAGAACGGCATCATCATTCTCTCCAGCGATCCGGCCAGGCGGCTGAAATCGGTGATCCCGCTGAGCGACGAGGTCAAGGAAAAACTTGCCCGCAGCCTGCAGTACTACTGGTTCCCGCTCAATGAACTGCAACCGCTGGCTCGCGAGACACTGGCCGAAGGCGTGGAGAAACTGACCTTCCCGGCCAACAGCGAATTGCAGCCCGACGAAGACGACATCAGTTATCTGGCGCAAACCCGACTGCTGAGCGACACGCCGTGGAATTTCACCCTGCTCACGCCATTGCAGGACCTGCGCCGCGAAGCGATCAACCAAGGCATTCTGGTGGCCGTTGCGTTTGCACTGTTCGCCTTCCTGCTGATTGCCTGGAACGAGCGGCGCAAAGTCCTCGCCACCCGCCTCGCCGCCCGCGAAGCGTTGCAGGAAGCCAACAGCCAACTGGAGCGTCGGATTACCGAACGCACCGCCGATCTGCGCGCCAGCAACGAACGCCTGAAGAGTCAGATCCGCGAGCGCCGTCAGGCCGAGGAGACGTTGCGCCGCGCCCAGGATGAGCTGGTTCAGGCGGGCAAACTCGCGGCCATCGGCCAGATGTCGACCAGCATCGCCCATGAATTGAACCAGCCGCTGGCGGCCATGCGCACGCTGTCGGGCAACACCGTGCGCTTTCTCGAGCGCGGCCAGCTCGACGTCGCCAGCACCAACCTCAAGACCATCAACGATTTGATCGACCGCATGGGCCGGATCACCGCCAGCCTGCGTTCGTTTGCCCGGCGTGGCGATAACAAGGGTCAGGCCAGTCTCGGCAAAGCCGTCGACGCCGCGTTGCAAGTGCTTGGCGCGCGTGTGGAAAACACCGCGCTGCAGATTCACCGGCAGTTTGCCGATGTGCAGTTGCTGATCGATCAGACCCGTCTCGAACAGATTCTCGTCAACCTGATCGGCAACGCCCTCGACGCCATGCACGCGCAACCGCAGCCGCAGCTGTGGCTGGAGGGTGAAGAATTCAACGGCAAGTATCGCTTGCGGGTGCGCGACAATGGCCACGGCATCGACGCCGAAGCGCGCAAGCATCTGTTCGAACCGTTCTTCACCACCAAACCCGGCGAGCAAGGCCTGGGCCTGGGCCTGACCCTGTCCGCCAGCCTCGCCGCCGCCACCGGCGGGCACTTGGGTGTCGAACACCCGGCCGGCGGTGGCACCACTTTCGTCCTCAGTTTACCGTTGGTAAGCCCTCTTTCTGCCGAGCCAATATGAACCCCGAACTCATTGTGCTGATTGTCGAAGACGACCCCCATGTGCTGCTCGGCTGCCAACAGGCGCTGACCCTCGAGGACATTCCGTGCATCGGCGTCGGCAGTGCCGAAGAAGCGCTGGCGCAGGTCGGCGACAACTTTGCCGGCATCGTCATCAGCGACATCCGCCTGCCGGGCATCGATGGCCTGGAATTGCTCACCCGCCTCAAGCAGCGTGATCGCAGCCTGCCGGTAGTGCTGATCACCGGCCACGGCGACATTTCCATGGCCGTCGGCGCGATGCAGAAAGGCGCCTACGATTTCATGGAGAAACCGTTCTCCCCGGAACGCTTGGTCGATGTCGCGCGACGGGCGCTGGAGCAACGCAGCCTCGCCCGTGAAGTGTCATCGCTGCGTCGGCAACTGGCTGAACGCGACTCCCTTGAAGGCCGGATCATCGGCCGCTCGCCGGCGATGCAGAACCTGCGCGAACTGATTGCCAACGTCGCCGACACTTCGGCCAACGTCTTGATCGAAGGCGAGACCGGCACCGGCAAGGAACTGGTTGCTCGTTGCCTGCACGATTTCAGTCGGCGCCACAGCAAACAGTTCGTCGCGCTGAACTGCGGCGGCCTGCCGGAGAACCTCTTTGAAAGCGAAATCTTCGGCCACGAAGCCAATGCCTTCACCGGCGCCGGCAAACGGCGCATCGGCAAGATCGAGCACGCCGACGGCGGCACGCTGTTTCTCGACGAAGTGGAAAGCATGCCGCTGCCGTTGCAGATCAAGTTGCTGCGCGTATTGCAGGAACGCACCCTTGAACGCCTCGGCTCGAACCAGAGCGTGGCCGTGGATTGCCGGGTGATCGCGGCGACCAAATCCGACCTTGATGAGTCGAGCAAGGCCGGCGAGTTTCGCAGCGACTTGTACTACCGCCTCAACGTCGTGACCCTGGAATTGCCACCGCTGCGCGAACGCCGCGAAGACATCCTGCAACTGTTCGAACACTTCACCCAGCAGTCGGCGCTGCGCTTTGATCGCGCACTGCCGGAGCTGGACAACCAGACTCTGTCGAACCTGATGAGCCACGATTGGCCGGGCAACGTGCGCGAACTGCGCAACGTCGCCGAACGCTTCGCCCTCGGTCTGCCGGCCTTCAAAAAATCCGGGGCCAGCGCCGGCCAGGGTCTGGCGTTTGCCGAAGCGGTGGAAGCCTTCGAGCGCAACCTGCTGGTCGACGCCTTGCAACGCAGCGGCGGCAACCTGACCCAGGCCAGCCAGGAATTGGGCATGGCCAAGACCACGTTGTTCGACAAAGTCAAAAAGTACGGGCTGAGCCACTGATGGATCTGATTCTGAAAGCCGCCATCGGCGCCGCAGTGGTGCTGATCCTCGCGGCACTGTCCAAGACCAGGAACTATTACATCGCCGGCCTGGTGCCACTGTTCCCGACCTTTGCCCTGATCGCGCACTACATCGTCGGCAAGGGCCGTTCGGTCGACGATCTGAAGACCACGATCGTCTTCGGCATGTGGTCGATCATTCCCTACTTTGTGTATCTGGCGACGTTGTATGTGATGGTCGACCGCATGCGCCTGGAAGCGTCGCTGGCGGTGGCGGCTGTGGCGTGGCTGATAGCGGCGACGGTGCTGGTCAGCGTGTGGGTCCGGCTGCATGCCTGAACCCGCGTGCATCAGCCTCTAGCGACCGTAGACTCTGGCCAGTTGCGCGGACGACAAGGCATCCTCGAACGGCACCGGCACTGACTTCACCGCACCATAGAGATTGCGGTAGCGCCAGTAGCTGCCGTTCTGCGCCAGTTGATAACCGCGCTCGACCACGCGCTGGCCGTCGAGCACGTAACGCAGGGTTTCCTGCGCGGCGGGCGGTGGCGTCGGTTGCATCAGGTCGGCGCTCAATACGCGCATGGATTCATCAATGCATTCATCCAGCACGGCGGTGACCTTGGCCAGGTCAAGGGCGCCGTCATCGATGCATTGCTTGCCGCAACGACGGATCGGCTGACTGGCCACTTCGATGCGCATGCGATACAGCGGCGAGCCGGCGATATCCTGCAACTGCACCTGATTGACCAGCACGAAACTGCCGCGATCGGGCGTCAGCATCAGCTTCGGTTCGATCAGCAACCGTGCCGTCACCGCACCTGCCCCCTGCTTGAATCCGGACACCTGCGACGCCGCCTGAAAACGCTGCTGCAAGCGCTCCTGCAAGGGCACGCCGGCGAGCAGGTCGGCCAGCGGCCGCGATTCGTTCAGCGCGGCTTTTTCGGCATCGCGCTGCAACGTACCGGAGCCCATCTGCGTGTTGATCAGGCTGGCCACCAGAATGCCCGCCAGTCCGGCGCCCGCGCCGGAGCTCGACACCAGCGTGTAGCTGGAATTCGCCGCGTTCACCGCAGCCTTGCTGTCGATCACCGTGCTGGCGCCGACAAACTCCGCCGCCAGTTGCACGTCGACCTTCAGCCCGTGCGCCTGCACATAGCTCATCGCGGCCTGATCCTTGAAACCAGCCTCGGGTGCCGGTTTCTGCGCACAGCCAGGCAGTGCCAGCAGCGAGATCGCCGCGAAAGTCAGGGCCAGACGTTTCATTGCGCGAACGGGGCGATCATTTGCTGACGGCTGTTATCCATCGCTTGATAGAACGCGTTGGACAGGTTGGTGTAAGACGGCTCGTCCCACTCACCTTGCGCGGCCTGGACAGCGGCGAATGGCTGGTACCACAAGAGTTTGTTGTCCGACAGATCGATCACCATGCCCTGGCCGCCGACCTGCGCCATCGGCACGCTGGTGGGCACGATGCTGTAGTAGCTGCGTGTAGCACCGGTGGCATAAATCGACACCAGCAACAGACGGTCGATGCCGTGGGCGACCTTCATCGGCGACAGGTCCTTGGTCATGTAGCCCTCGCGGAAATCGACTTCCTTGAAGGTCTTCAGATCCACCTTCTCATCAATGCGCTTGGCCTTGTAGCCCTTGGCTTGCAGTTTGGCAACGATGGCGTCGGGCAGGGTTTCCAGGTCGCGCACCTGCCAGGTCTCGACGTTGGCGCTGAGCTTGCTGTTGACGCCGGCATTGATGGCGTAATCGAGGATGCCCTGATTGCCGGTCAGCGCCAGCACCGGCGATGGTACGACGGTAATGGCCACGCCGATGGTCGGCTCTTTGGCATCCCAGAACTGTTTGTCCAGAGCCACGGGCGGTTGCACATGGGCACAGCCGGTGAGAGTCAGTACGGCGAGCAGAGCCAATGCGGCCCATTGACGTGTAGCGCGAAAAATCATGGATCAAGTCCCTATGTTTGAAAACGTTCCTGCGCCTTATCGGCAACAACGCGGCAAACAATAGTGGCACATTGATATTTTTTTGGCGACAGGATGATGGCACTCTTACAGCAGATTATTTTGCGCCGCTGGATCGACCTGCGCCCAATGCGAAGTATCTTCGCGATGCGCCTGCAGATACGGCAGCACCGCCGCCAGCAACGGCTCCTTGAACGCCTCCTGAAAGCGATGCGCAAGGCCCGGAATCAGTTTCAACTGACTGCCTCGGATGTGCGCCGCCAGATGTACGCCGTGCATCACCGGCAGCAGCGGATCGGCAGTGCCATGCACCACGAGGGTCGGCACGCGCAGTTGATTGAGCAAAGCCACGCGACTGGGTTCGGCAAGAATTGCCATAATCTGCCGCTTGACGCCTTCGGGGTTGAACGCGCGGTCGTAGGACACTGCCGCCTGTTGCAGCAAGGCCTGTCGATCATCGGTGACCGCCGGGCTGCCCAGTGCCGCGAGCAGATCGGCCTGTTGCTCCAGCGCCACTTCACGGTTCGGCGCGCCCCGGCGCGAGAGCAATTGCACCAGCGCCGCAGTCGGTGCCGGCAGACCCTCAGCGCCGGAAGTGGTCATGATCAGCGTCAGGCTTTCCACCCGCTGCGGCGCCATCGCCGCCATGTGCTGGGCAATCATTCCGCCCATGCTCGCGCCGAGCACGTGGAATTGCTCGACCTTCAGCGCCGTCATCAAACCCAGCGCATCGTCAGCCATGTCGGTCAGGCTGTAGGGGGCCGAGACCGGCAAACCGAGTTTGTAGCGCAGCACTTCGAAGGTCAGATTGGCCTCGATCGGCGCCTGCCGCCAGGTCGACAGGCCGACGTCGCGGTTGTCATAACGGATCACCCGGAAACCCTGCTGACACAGCGCGACCACGACTTCGTCCGGCCAGTGGATCAACTGCCCCCCCAGGCCCATGACCAGCAACAGCGCCGGGTCTGATGCACGACCGATACTCTGATAGGCAAGACTGACCTGCGCGAGCTCGGCGTGCTCGGTCGGCACGTTGACATCACAGCGCCCGGCTGCAAACGAGCCGGCCCCGAACAAAAGCGCGGCCAACGCGGCCGCGACTGAAAGGAATTTCTTCAACATGAAAAACACCAAAACGCAGCACCCCAGTAGAGCGCGAGTCTGATGAAGTTCGTACGAGCGCGCTGCCACACTTCGATGACAGTTTGATGAAGAGTGCCGAGCGGTCATGCAGCTGCGGCAAACAATACCCCTGTACCGCCATGCTCCGGCGCAAACTCTTTTGAATGACCCGCACAGGAGCGGATGCCCCGCTCCCCCTTGCGAGTCATCCACCATGCTCGAACCCCTTACCCTTGATTTGCCGCCCTTGCCCCCAGATTCATTCGCGACGTCTGCGGTGCTGCCTGAAACCATCGACGAAAGTCTGTTGTTACGGGCCAATCAGCGCTCGCGAGACAGCGGCGAGGGCTTGCGCGAACTGTTTGCAAGCAGCCCCGCACTGCGCGATACGATCAACGCGGCGCTGCGACGACATCTGCAACTGGGCGGCGAAAACAGCGGATTTGGCTTCATTGCCACCCAAACGCAGCCGGAGCATTTCGTCAGCCTGACCGATGCTTGCGCTTTTGTCGTCCAGCATCCGGCGCTGGAAACCTCGCTCGACCAGCATTGCCATGTCATCGGCCTGCTGCCTGGTCACCCGTTGTACGGTCTGAGACCGTCGCAACTGCTGGAACAGCTCAAGCCGCTCGACCCGCAGAGCGCACACGCCACACGCTGGGCCGAGTTCTTGGAAGCACGTGCGCCTGGCACACCGGTTTCCCGACGTACACGCGCCACCGAACTGTACCGGTCGCATTTCGAAGCCAGCGCTGACGCCGCCTTCGCCAGTAAAATCATCAACGCCGAGCAGCTCGAGCTCCTGCAACGCATCGTTGACTCAGGCTCCAGCCCAATGACTTTCAACGGTCAGCCCGTTCACCTGGAAAAACCGGCTCTGGTGCTGAGCAACCACAGCAAGGTCAAACTCCCGGGGGCTTGGGTGATCAGCGTGGGCGACCGAGCCACGGCGCGGCCCCTGGTGTACCTGCCCTGCCGCCCCGTCTGCATTCAGACATTCGACAATCGAGCGGACCTGCAAACGTGGCTGGCCGGCGAGGTGCAGATTCCCACTGGCCTGCCGCGCGAAATCCAGCGCTTCGATTACAGCGCAGCGACAGACCCGATGCTCACCGGTGCCAGCGATCTGTTCGGCGACCGGCAACAGGCGCAGATCAACGCTCTGCGCCATAGCAACCGGGGCAAACCCGGCTTGCGCGAGCACGGTGCGCAGGCACTGGTTCATGTCGATCTCATTGACCATCAGCGCAGCACAGCGATCATCGTTGCCGCACCGGCGCCCGCGAGGCTACCCACTGCAGATGCCCCCGTGAGCGAAGACCAGCCGTTGTTCGGCAGTCTGTCCGCTGGCATTCCGCTGGCCGTGAGGCATGCCGCGCTCAGGCGCGAGCGTGATGCACTCGAACACCTGCTGGCCAACGACCGCGACGGCGCCCGCTTGCGACAGTGCCAGGACGCACTGAAAACACTGGAAATTGCCGAGCAAGCCTGCGACGACGCCTGCACCTCGTTACTCGACATCTCTCCTGTCTCTGACACGACGTTGGCTGCGATTTATAAGGCTCACAAAGAAGGCTTGTCCGCCGAAGCCAAGCTGCAAGCGCAACTCGGGCAAATCGGCAGCGCCGAACAGGATCTGCTCCAAGCCGTGCTGGACAATCCTGTGGCCAGCGCACGTGATGCGGATCTGGTTGCCGCGAGCCTGACCCTGTCGCTGAGCGAAACCCGCGACGCCATCACTACGGTGCAGCGCGAAACGCTCAAGGGCGCACTGGTATTCACCCGGCAAGCGGCACTGACGGACAGCGCGGCCAACGTGAGTCTGTTGCTGTACTGCCCCGGCAGCGGCGGTGGCCTGCAGCGCTTCAGCGATCGCCGGGCTTTGGCGCTGCAGTTTTGCAAAACTGGCGAGCAGGACAGTGAATCGGCCCTGCAACTCAACGCAATCACCTCGGACCCGCTGCAGCATTGTCTCAACGCGCTGATCGCCGATTGCGAAACGAGGGCCGCCAGGCTGCGCGATAAACCCGAGCACGCCGATGCACTGGAAATTCTCCGCCAGGACTGCACAACTGCGGTAAAAGTCCCGGTCAGCGCGGCGAGAAACCTGATGTTCGCGCAGATACAGGAGCAGGAGCACAGCGCTGTTCTGGCCGCTCATCTGCCGAGCTGGCTGGTGCGTTTGCAGAAGGCCGAGCGGCTCACACTCAAACACCATATCAAGGCGTACATCGAGGCAATGCGCAACAGCCACGCGCTGATGACCCTGGCCCTTGAACCGCGCGACGAATTTACCCGCAAACATCTGCATGCGCGCCTGCGCAAGGACTTCGCCACTGAAGGCTATTTTTCCGTGCAGGTCGAATTGCCCGACTCCACCACAACCGAAACGGTGGTGGAAGCCGGCCCCGCCGGCCCGCGGCGAAAAACCGTAATCGTGCCCGGTGCCACGCGCAGCAGAATGTCACTCGAAGATCTCGCCCAACTGAATATCGATAACGTTCAATCAGTGCTCAATGACTCACTGTCGCAGCGCCTGATTTTCATGCGCCTGACCGTCAATGCTGCACACCGAAAAGATCGCAACCGTCTGCTCAACGGCATCAAGCTGAGCTATCTGCGTAAGGTACTGCCGGAGCTGGACCTGCCTCACGCCTATGAACGCAGGATCCGCGAGGCCTTCCATGGGGCGCCCGGCGAAGCGCTGTATGTCAGACAGCATCGGCGCGAAAGCCTGATCGAACCCTGGCGCCTGCTGCTGAAAATCCAGAGTGAAAATGCGCGCGCACAGAAACACCTCGATCGTGATGAGGCTGAAATAGTGAACATCGCGATCGACGCCAATACCGCAGACGCCTGGCGCGCCAACGGCAAGCGCATCGCGCTGCGGCCGGTATCGCTGAAAACCGGCGGCAAAGACACCCCGCGTGAAGGCCCCGTGACCCTGTCTGGCGTGACCTTCATTGAAGAGCAGATCAGCGGCACTACCCTGCTGTATCTGCCCGACAGCCCGGACCAGCAATTTTTCCGCCGCTACCACAGCCTCGAGGCGGCGCGCGAAGGGCTATTCAGATTGTGCGCAACTGACCGTTGGAGCAAATACCTCGCGGACAAGGCGTTGCACGGCAATGTCCGCGCCCATATCAGCCGCATCGGCCAGGCGGTGGAGAAAAACTTCGACGCCATTATCGAGGTCGGCGGGCGCTGGCCGGCAGACACTTCGCTGGCGGCGCACCTGCTCGATGCGCACATGGGGCGTTTGATCGAAGCTCATCGCGGCAGTTCGCGTTCCAACGATGTGCTGTTCTTTGAGCGCTACGCACTCAAGGGACCTCGCGCGTTCAATTACATAAAAATGGCCCTGGGCATGGTGCCTTTCGTCGGCACCGTCGTGGCGCTGTATGACGCATGGAGCGCAGCCAGTCAGGCCGTGACGGCGTTTCTGCGCGGCGAGGTGGCCGACGGTCTGGCGCAAATCGAATCAATGCTGCTGTCATTGATCGACGCGTTCATGGATCTGCTCCCCGGCGAAGCGGCAGCCTCCACCCTCGCACGCACCACCCGCGCCCTGACACGTGCGCGCCAGCTGCATACGCTGCTGGGCAACGTCTCGGCCTTGCACGGCAAAACGCAGCGACAGGCCAGGCACGTGCTCGCCCGATTCCAGAATTACGACTACGAACAACCGCTGTCCCTGGCCGGCATCGAACCCGCCCGTCATGGTCTCTATCGTGGTATCTACCGGCATGCCGACGGCAATTTCATCGAACGTCAGGGCCATATCTACCAGGTGGAACTGGGCATGGGCTCGCGCAACTGGCGGCTGTTCGGCAATTCACGCAAGTCCTACAAACAACCGATCGCGCTGGATGAAAGCGGCCAGTGGGACACCTGGTACGGCGTCTACGGAACCGCCAGTGACGGCGGCTTGCGTGGCGGCGGTAACGTCGCCGGACATCTGGCCGATGCGCTCGACCCTTATTGGCCACCGGTGATTCGCCAGCGCTTGCCGCGCTGGTGGGCGGAGCGCACGTTTCGCCGGCATCAGCAGCTGGAATTCGAGACTGAACGCCTGGCGCATGTCATCGATAGCAGAGTCCAGGCGCACCAGAGGGCGATATTGGCTTTCCAGAACGCCAGCCCCGCCAACCAGCGTGCCCTTTTACCGGCAGCTGAAACAGCATGCCTTGAAGATATCCGCCTGTGTGTTCAACGCTACGAGGCTTTGGCGCAGTTGAAGCCGCTCACCAGTGGCAACAAACAAGGGGCGGTCAGCCGCATACAAAGCTCCCTCGCCGTACGACTGACTTCGCGATATGCCATGCGCTCGGGCCAAGTGTCAGCAGCCACAATCCTGGTACTGGAGGACATCAGGCGGGTAAGCAGCACGGCCCACGCTTTACCGCCGAGCGCACGGTCGCGACGATTGGCGCTGTTTGCACAGGTTCGGGATTTGCAGATCGACTACGTAAAAAAATTCGAGGAGCTGGAAGATTTGAGATACCAGCTCAATCAATGGTACGAGCGCATCACCTTGAGATCCGACAAGGTCGGCCGCGCCGACAGCGTCGACCTGATCAATCGCCAACACAGCGATCCCCGCCTGCTTTTTCACAAAACCTACATACGCCTGGAACTGGTCAAGAATTACAGCTATGACAATGACGTGTCCTGGATGTATTTCCGCGAGCGCACAGAGGAAATCTGGCAGCAGGTGAGGCAGGCCGTCACCACCCAGTACGACCTGCCAAACCTTCGGACCACTGCGCAAAATCGCAGCCGGATGCTTGAGCAATGTCTGGATGTCTACACCCGGTTCCGGCGGCAGATGACTATCTGGATGACGGACTATCCGGAGCACTTTCACCTGAGCTTCATCGAACCGTTGCTTGACGGCCTGGAGCAGATGGCCGGCCGTGCCCGCCGAGGCGTAATCGATCCACCCGGCCCAAGCACTCCCGGACAGCCCGTCCAGCGCGTCTTTACTACCGAGGACGGCAATCTGCTGTATGGCGCGGAACGGTTCGATACCCGCTCGCAGCGTCGCGTTTATGAACGCCGGCTCAGAGATGGCGAAGTGCAAATCTGGGAACAAGGCGCCGATGGCCGCTCGCGCCAGATCGGTCCGCCTCAGGCTCAAGCACCTCAGGCACCGCCGGTAAGCCTCGCCGCTCTGGTCGATGACGGCCGGCAGCGCCTGGACAAAATTCCTGCCTATCGGGCCAGTGTGCAGAGCAATGCCGACCGCGGCATGCTGCCGGTCGATCTGCAGCACATGATGGACACCCAGGCCGCCGAGCTGAACATTCGAGCCGAACGGATCGCCGCCCGATCCCCACAGCATGCGCTCATCGAGCGATTGCGCGCTGAAGCCGCCGAGCTGATCGTTGCCGGGCGCGCCATACGCACCGAGCGCTCACTGACCAGCCAGAAGCCCACCGATGGCATGCTCGATGACCTCATTGGCCAAGGCGTCGTGGAAATACGCCGAACGCAACCGATCAAATTCCTCGGCAAACGTGCCGGTCACCCGGACTACATGCAGGAGTACGAGATCTGGAACATTACCCGCGAACCCGAACAGTTGTTGTGGTACGCACACTTTCACTACCGCAACGCAACGCCGGTGTTCAACCGCTTCGAAACCGCGCACTTGAAACTGCCGCAGCACCGCTTCCTGACCCATGCCGATGATGCGACGCTGCCCTATTCGAAAATTGGCCCAAAGTCGATTGTCCTTGGGCATTTCGAGCGGATTTGACTACAGACGCTCGTCCCTGCTCGCAGTCAGCAATGGCAGTGAGCAGAGACGAATCCTGCTGGCGCGAAAGCACGATGTCGACAACCCGCCGATCATGAGACAAACTCAATGGATTGCCTGTGATCACAAGTTTTTTTCATGGAGCCCCGCCGGTGCTTGAAATCCGCCATTTGAAAACCCTGCATGCCCTGCGCGAGGCCGACAGTCTGGTCGATGCCGCTGACCGTCTGCATCTGACGCAATCCGCTCTGTCGCATCAATTCAAAGAGCTGGAAGAACGCATGGGCATGCAGTTGTTCGTGCGCAAGACCAAACCGGTGCGCTTCACCAGTGCCGGTTTGCGCCTGCTGCAGTTGGCGGACGCCACCCTGCCGCTGTTGCGGGCCGCCGAGCGCGACATCAGTCGTCTGGCCGGTGGCACCGCCGGGCGCCTGCACATGGCCATCGAATGCCACAGCTGCTTTCAGTGGCTGATGCCAACCATCGACCAGTTCCGTGATGCCTGGCCGGAAGTCGAGCTGGACCTGGCTTCGGGTTTCGCTTTCGCTCCGCTGCCGGCACTGGCCCGTGGTGATCTGGATCTGGTGGTGACTTCCGATCCGCTGGACATTGCCGGCATCACTTACGTGCCGCTGTTCACTTACGAAGCCATGCTCGCGGTGGCCAACCAGCATGCGCTGGCGAGCAAGCCGTACATCGTTCCCGAAGACTTGTTGACGGAGACGCTGATCACCTACCCGGTCGAGCGCGATCGTCTGGACATCTTCACCCGCTTCCTCGAGCCGGCCGACATTGAGCCTGCGCAGGTGCGCACCTCGGAGCTGACGGTGATGATGATGCAGTTGGTCGCCAGCGGCCGTGGCGTCTGCGGCATGCCGCACTGGGCGCTGCATGAATACAGCTCGCGCGGCTATGTGAAGGGTAAGCGGCTGGGGGAGAAAGGCTTGTTCGCGACGCTGTATGCGGCAATTCGCACCGACATGCTCGACGCACCGTACATGCGCGATTTCCTCCTGACTGCGAAGGACACCTCGTTCTCGACCCTCGATGGCGTCAGCGCCGTACGCTGAAACCAAATCAAGAGATTCACCTGTGGGAGCAAGCCTGCTCGCGAAAGCGGTGGATGATTCAGCGATGATGTCGGCTGGGCGGACGCCTTCGCGAGCAGGCTCGCTCCCACAGGGATTGGCGTGGTGGGTCAGAGTTCGCGCCACATGTGGATCTTGTCGAAGTAGTCTTCGCCCACGCGCACCGCCAGCGGTTCGAGGCCGTACTGAATGAAGCCGCAACGCTGATACAACTGAAAAGCCGGGTCGTTGCCGGCGGTGACAGTGAGCTGGAGCAGTTTCAATGCCGGATGCTTTTGCGCTTCAACCAAGGCCGCCTGCACCAGATCAAAGCCCAGCCCCTGCCGACGAAAATCCGCCGAGACATACATGCCGAACAGCGTGGCCTTGTGTCGCGCCTTTTCGCGCGGTTCGAAAGCCAGGCCGACAATCCCGGCCAATGCCCCGGCATCGAATGCTCCCAACACCATATCGATTTTGCTGGTCAGGCGCCCTTCCCACCAACTCAACGGCATCACCGCGCGTTCGCGCACGCTGGAGGTGAACGCCTGCGGATGGCGGTCATAGGCTTCAAGCATCAGTTCGCGGTAAGCCAGGGCATGGCTGGTGTCCAGCCGTTCGATCAACATGTCAGGCGGTCCGGCGTTGTTCGAGCATCAGCCGAACGGCAAGGCCGCCGAGGACCAGGCCCATGAAATACCGCTGCATCGCCAGCCAGGTCGGGTTGCGTACGAACCACGAGGCGATGGCCGCAGCGAACAGCGCGATCAACAGATTGACGCTGAAACTGACGCTGATCTGCGTCAGGCCGAGAATGATGCTCTGGGTGAAAACCGAGCCATGTTCCGGGCTGATGAATTGCGGAAACACCGACAGATAGAACACGGCGATTTTCGGGTTCAGTGCGCTGGTGAGAAAGCCCATGGTGATCAGCTTGCGCGACGAGTCCGGCGGCAATTGCTGAGCTTCGAACGGCGAGCGTGCACCGGGTTTCAGCGCTTGCCAGGCCAGCCACAGCAGGTACAGCGCACCGGCCCATTTCAACACTTCATAAGCCATCGGCACGGCGAGAAACACCGCCGTCAAACCCGCCGCCGCAGCGAACATATGCACGAAGAACCCGCCGACCACGCCAAGCAGCGACGTCACCCCCGCGCGGCGTCCCTGACAGATCGAACGCGAGATCAGGTAGATCATGTTCGGCCCCGGCGTCAGCACCATCAACAGTGCGGCGGCGGCAAAGATCAGCAGGTCGTGCAGCGGGATCATGGCAAAGTCCTTTGCGAGAATGATCAGGCGAGTGCAGTCAGTGAACGGCGATAAAACGGCAGGATGTGCTCGCGTGTCAATGGCGCCAGCTCGAGCGCCGGATCAGTGGCCGGATCGACCCAGATCACCTCTTCGATCTCCGCCGCCGGGCAGACGTCGGTGTCGATGGTCAGTTGAAAGATTTCCGCGTGGACGATGAAGCCCGGCTCGTTGGCGGCGGGGGCGGAAAAACTGTTGAGGAAAATCGCCTGCGCCGGGTCGATTTCCAGCCCGAGTTCTTCTTCCAGCTCACGGGCCAATGCGTGCAGTGGCAACTCGTGGGCTTCGATCTTGCCACCCGGTTGCATGAACGCCGTGGTGCCGCGCTTGCGCACCAAAAGGGTCTGGCCTTGAGCGTTGAGCAGCAGCGCGGCGGCGATATGAATGGTCGACATACAGCAATCCCCTGGCGCAAAAGCGCCAAGGATCCCATGCCCGTCAGAGGTAAGCCAAGCGCAAGACTCAGGTCGCTTCCTGGAAGTCCAGTTCCGGCGGCTGACGGCGGAAACCACCCGTCAACACGGCAAGGTAAACCACGCCAATCGCCAACCAGCTCAGCCCCAGCCACACCGCGAGATGATCCAGGCTGACCATCAGCCACAGGTCGGCGACCAGGCCGATCAACGGGCAGAGCAGAAACAGCAGCAGCTCGCGCGGGCCTTTTTTCTCGCCGCCGATCCAGTAATGAAATATCACCGACAGGTTGACCAGGCTGAACGCCAGGAACGCGCCGAAGTTGATGAACGAAGTCGAGGTGGTCACGTCGAGTTTCAGCGCCAGCAAGGCCACCGCCGCGCACAGCAGAATGCTGTTGACCGGAGTGCCGAAGCGCGCGTGCAAGGTGCCGAAAAACGACCTCGGCAAGACGCCGTCGCGGCCCATCGCGAACAACAGTCGCGAACCGCTGGCCTGGGCCGACAGCCCCGAGGCGAACTGGCCGACGATCAGGCCGATCAGGAAAATCGACACGAACAGGTCGCCACCGATATTGCGCGCGATTTCATAGGCAGCCGAGTCGACGCTGTCGAACTGGAATGATGGATGGGCGATCTGCACGAAGTACGAGACGCCGACGAAGATCAGGCCGCCGATCAGCGTGATCAGCATGATCGCCCGGGGAATGGTGCGGCGTGGATCGCGGGTTTCTTCGGTCAGGGTGCTGACCGCGTCAAACCCGAGGAAGGAGTAACAGGCAATCGCCGCGCCGCTCATGATCAGCGGCATCTGCATGTCGCCGTTGAAGAACGGTTTGATCGACCACAGCGGCGTACTCGCATCGCCGCCGATGTAGTGCACGCACAACGCAACGAAGGCAATCAGCACGAGGAACTGCACCAGCATCAGCAAGGCGTTGATGCCGTTGGCCAGCTTCAGGCCGACAATGTTGATCGCACTGGTAATGCCGATGAACGCCAGCACCCAGATCCACTGCGGGATCGACGGAAACGCCGAGGCCAGATAGGCCGCACCGATCAGCCAGATGGCCATCGGCAGGAACAGGTAATCGAGCAACACCGCCCAACCGGCAATGAAACCGAGTTTCGGGCTGATTGCCTTGCGCACGTAGCTGTACGCCGAGCCGGCGACCGGGAAAGCGGCGGCCATGCGTCCGTAACTCATGGCGGTGAAGAACATTGCCACCAGCGCGGCCAGGTAGGCGGCCGGGACCATGCCAGCGGTGGACTGGGCGAGGATACCGAAGGTGCCGAGGACAATGATCGGCGTCATATAGGCGATGCCGAACAGCACCACCGACCCTAGCGAAAGGGTGCGTTGCAAACGAGCCATGGGCGACTTACTCCGAATGTTATTGGATTTATGGCAGAGCCGGGTTCGGCGAAAATTTCGGATGTGGCTATGTTGTTTTTATGTTGTCCGAGTGGGCTTTTTCGCGAGCAGGCTCGCTCCCACAGGGATTTGGCATGTGCAAAAATTGTGTTCATCACCTATGAACTGTGGGAGCGGGCTTGCCCGCGAAGGCGTCAGCCCGAACGGCACAGCATTCGGATCAACCTGCAGGAATCAGCAGCTCGCGCAGACCAGAAGCCTGCTCAACCATCTCTCCCGGTAATTTCAAACGCTGATCATCCAGATACCGGTAATCCTTGCGCGCAATCTCCAGTTGAGCGAAATCCAGCTCGACCCTGAACTGCCCTTCTGCGCGTCCGGCCTCGAACAGCAGCGCACCCAGCGGATCGACCAGCGCACTGCCGCCGGCAAACACCAGACCGTCATCCCCCGCCTCGACGCGATTGACCATCAGCGCAAACGCCTGGTTTTCCTGAGCGCGGGCCATGATCGCGGTGCGGTGGGTCGGGCCGTACGGGTCCATGTTGCCGTTGGTGACGATGAGCAATTCCACGCCCAGTTGCGCCAGGGCGCGGGCGGTTTCCGGGAACTCGATGTCGTAGCAGATCAACAGGCCGACGCGTACGCCGTTCCATACGCAGGTGGCGTAGCGGTCGCCGGCTTCGAACACGCCGCGATCCGAAGCCCACAAGTGTGTCTTGCGGTATTTCAGGGCGATGCCTTCGGGGGTTATCAGCAACGTAGTGTTGTAGAAGCGGCCGTTGTCGTTTTCGGCCATGCCGATCACCACGGCGATATTCTTCGCACGCGCTGCAGCGAGCACGGCGCTGACGGTCGGGCCGTCCAGCGGTTCAGCGACCTGGGCCACGGTTTCGGCGTTGGGGAAGCCCATCAGGTGGGTTTCCGGGAACACGATCATTTGCGTGTCGGCCGCGCAGGCAGCGATCGCCGTCAGTGCGCGCTTGAGGTTATAAGCCGTGTCGTTGTCACGGCCCGCCAATTGGGCGAGTTCTACTTTCATGGGTATCCCTTGTTATCTGCGCCGGGCCTTGAAAGATTGCCCGGTGCCTGTCTGTGGGCCAGTATGCGCAGCAAGCAACCGGCCAGGGAATTACGCGGCCGGGGTAACCCGATAGGGGTAGATCGATGACACTTTCGTTGAATGACATCACTTGGCACCGCGCCGTCGGGCAATTGATCGACGCGCTCGACAAGCCGAATTTCTGGGCGCAACTGCTGCGTCTGCTCGAACAGTATGTGGCGTTCGATAGCTGGGTAGTGCTGCTGTTCAGCGCTGACCAGCATCCACAAGTGTTCGCCGAATGCCCCGGCGAGGATGGCAGCCCGGACCCGCTGTTCCAGGATTATCTGCGCGGTCTGTACCTGCTCGATCCGTTTTACATCGCCTGCCGCGAACAGTCGCGCACCGGGCTCTATCGCCTGTCGGAGGTTGCGCCGGAGCATTTCGAGCTGACCGAGTATTACCAGCGATACTTTCGTCTGAATGTGGTGGCTGACGAAATCCAGTTCAATTGTCAGCTCGAAGGCGAGCGCACGCTGTGCCTGTCGCTGGGCAGTGAAAAACGTTTCACTGGCGAACAGATCGCTTTGCTGTCTTTGATTCAGCCATGGGTACTGGGCCTGCTGCGCCAGCGCCTGCCGTACGAAATCAACGAAACCGTGGCCCTCGCCGCCGCGCCCGCGCAGGCAGACTGGCGGGTGCAACTGGAAGCGTCAGTGCAACAGCTCAAAGGCGCACAACTGACTGCGCGGGAACTCGATGTCGGGCGTTTGATGCTCAGCGGATGTTCCAGCAAGGAAATCGCCCGTAAGCTGGAAATCTCCGTAGAAACCGTGAAAGTCCATAAGAAACACATGTACAGCAAGCTGGGGATCAAATCCCAGTCCGAGCTGTTTTCGATTTTTCTGCAGGCGCAGAACGCCTGAAACAGTGTGAGTAACGCTTTTTGTGGGAGCGAGCCTGCTCGCGAAGAGGCCCTCACTTTCAATACTGATGTCACCTGCCACACCGCTTTCGCGAGCAGGCTCGCTCCCACAGGGATGCGTGCTGTTGCACAAATTTGAGTCCGAACCAGGGAACCCGTATGAGCCTGTCTTTGCTGAGCCGCTACGCCTTCTTTGCCGTCTGTGTGATTTTCACCCTCGCCAGCCTGCCCTTTCTCGAACACGACTGGCTGTGGCCGATCACCGCCGTTACCGGCGTGCTGAGCCTGCTCGGTCTCTTCGACCTGGTGCAGACGCGCCATGCAGTGCGCCGCAATTATCCGATTCTGGGCAACATCCGTTATCTGGTCGAAGGCATCCGCCCGGAGATTCGCCAGTATCTGCTGGAGTCCGACAGCGACGCCCTGCCCTTCTCCCGCGCCCAGCGTTCGCTGGTGTACTCGCGCGCGAAAAACGAAACCGCCGACAAACCGTTCGGCACGCTGATCGACGTTTACCAGTCGGGCTTCGAGTTCATCGGCCACTCGATGCGCCCGGCGCCGTTGAGCGACCCGAGCGGTTTCCGCGTCACCGTCGGCGGGCCGCAGTGCTCGCAGCCGTACTCGGCGTCGATCTTCAATATCTCGGCGATGAGTTTCGGCTCACTCAGCGCCAACGCCATTCGCGCGCTGAACCAGGGCGCGAAACTCGGCAACTTCGCCCACGACACCGGTGAAGGCAGCATCAGCCCGTATCACCGCGAACACGGCGGCGACCTGACCTGGGAGCTGGGCAGCGGCTACTTCGGCTGCCGCACCAGCGACGGCCGTTTCGACCCGGAGCGCTTCGCCGTGCAGGCGCAGAATCCGCAAGTGCGCATGATCGAAATCAAGATGAGCCAGGGCGCCAAACCCGGCCACGGCGGGATTTTGCCCAAACACAAAGTCACCAAGGAGATTGCCGAAACCCGCGGCATCCTGATGGGCGAGGACTGCGTTTCGCCGTCGCGCCACAGTGCGTTTTCCACGCCGATCGAGATGATGCAGTTCATCCAGCAATTGCGTGAGCTGTCCGGTGGCAAACCGGTCGGCTTCAAATTCTGCCTTGGCCATCCGTGGGAATTCATGGGCATCGCCAAGGCCATGCTGGAAACCGGCATTCTTCCCGACTTCATCGTTGTCGATGGCAAGGAAGGTGGTACTGGCGCGGCGCCGGTCGAGTTCACCGACCACATCGGCGTGCCGATGCGCGAAGGCTTGCTGTTCGTGCACAACACACTGGTCGGCCTCAACCTGCGTGACAAGATCAAACTCGGCGCCAGCGGCAAGATCGTCAGCGCCTTCGACATCGCCAGCGTGCTGGCCATCGGCGCCGACTGGGCCAACTCTGCGCGCGGTTTCATGTTCGCCATTGGCTGTATCCAGTCGCAGTCCTGCCACACCAACAAATGTCCGACCGGTGTCGCCACGCAGGACGCCTTGCGCCAGCGCGCCCTGGTGGTGCCGGACAAAGCCCAGCGCGTTTACAACTTCCATCGCAGCACGCTCAAAGCACTGGCGGAGATGCTCGCTGCGGCCGGACTTGAGCATCCGTCGCAACTGTCGGCCAAGCATCTGGTGCGACGTATGTCGGCGACCGAGATCAAGTTGTTCTCGCAGCTGCATGTATTCCTGAAACCTGGAGAATTGCTCACTGGCGAAGTGAATGGCGAGTTCTATTCGCGGATGTGGCAGATGGCGCGGGCGGACAGTTTTGAGCCGCTGGAAATAGCGGCGGCGTGAATGCAAGGCGCCAATCCGGACCCAGGATTGGCGCTGTACACCCGTTGAATCACGCAGCCACTGCACCGTCCAGGATCGGCACCGGCCGGATTACGGCTTTCACCACGCTAGTGTCGGGGTAAACGCTGACCAGCGTGTCCGGCGACGTGAACCACCCAGGTTTCTGCGAAGAGTATTTGATGATCGTGGCGGCACCTTCGCTGGACTGGAAATACAGCTTCCAGGAACGCGCCGAACGGTCATATTTCATAAACGCGAAACCCAATAGCCGCGAATCAGCCCGACCGTTGGCATCCACCCGCAGACCGTAATCGGGATACTCCAGGGACGTACTGAGCCCCAGGCCATGTTCATTCGTGGCAAGGCCGTTGTACTGCGCCAGCTCCTTCCCCCCTTCGACATGCCTGACCCGCAGGCGACTGGTGTCCATCTGATCGACCACCAGCGAGCAGCCACTGAAGCCGGGCGTGAACAAATGATCAGGCTGCCCAAGACCAGGATGTAAAGGGATATCCACGTAGCCTCCCTGAGCCGCCCAATAACCCAACACTGCGTCTGATCCTTCAGGAATCGTGGCGACTCTGGTGTCATGAATTTTCAGCGCATTGAATTGCGCTCCGGCCGATTTCGCAGGCTGAACGCGCTCCATGACAAAGACAAAACTTGCGCCGCCTTCCTTGTTGACCAGTTCTGAGGCGATCTCGACGCTGTAGTTGACTCGGCCCGGTTGCAACAACTCTGTCGCCACCGGAACCCGGCTCAGCTGTGAGGTCGACAGGGCTTGATGGATGCTGGTGGGCTGCAGCGAATAATGCACCAGCGATGGCTGGCCCCATTCGTATCCCAGATGCGCAATCTGGCTGGCAGGAACGGCTTCGATGGCAGGCTCCCATAAACCGTTGGGCAGCCGCTCACGCGTAAACGCCGAGTCGGAGCGCAGCGGGTTGCCTGAGGTATACACAAGCTGATGAGTGACACTGGTGCTTTCATCGATAAGTACACCCGCCCGCACATCGGCTGCCCCGGTCGCAAGATCGCCCCCGCGCAGCGAAACCGGCTGCCATTGATCCGGCGCAACTTGCCAGAGTCTGGAACCTTGCGCACGACGGGTCGCGGGGTCGACGATGACAACATCCGTCAGATCGCCGTTAAGCGTGAAATCATTGCTGATGCCGTACACCGCTTCCTTGCCGGTTGCATCGATGTTGCGGATAAAAAATCGCTGCCCGTCAGCGCTGCGATAAATACCCTGGGCATTGGCTTGCAGTCCGTTGAGTTCCGCTGGCTTGATGGCGAAGCGCCTGAGGTGGTCATTGCCGAATCCGACCAGTGCGAAGCGGCCAGGCGTGGGCCGGAAATCGCCCGGTGCACCATAAGGCCGATTGCTCAGCGGATTGTAGTGATACCACTGTTCGTTCTTCAGTACGCCGATGCCCTCGACACTGTGCTCGTTTATCTTCCAGGTCCCCAGCAGCGTCGGCCCGTGTTCTTTGCGCAATAGTTGCAATAACTCGCTGGAATCTGCCGCTTTGCGCAGCGCCATGATCTGCCGCAAGCCGTGCTCACCGAGAAATTTGAAGCCATGGCCAAGCAGCCGGATGGCCCCCACGCCCACGTCGCGCAGGGCAACCAACGGATTGAGTTCGGTTATCACCACCGCGCCGATTATTCTCGCGGCCTTGAGGGTCTTGCTGAGCGCTGACGCTGTGGAAACACCAATCCTGGCCAGTTTTCCAGCCACACTTGCACCGGCAGTCACGAAACCCAACACATCGAAAAACAGGTCCACTGCACCGTCGAGATAGTTGCCGTTGATGAAGTGGGTGATCGCCGATTTGAACGGGATCATGTCGACGACAAAATCGATAACCTTCTGCACGGCCGCGTTTTCACGATCTTGCGTCGTCTGGCCCTTGGCTGCGTGCAAAATATCCTCGCTGTCCAGATCCAGATGTTGAACAAACGCCTCAGCGATCAGCTCGGTTCGCTCGCTCGAATAACTGGCGGGTGCTGCTGAGCTGTTTGCGCTTTGAGCCTTAAGCTTTTCGACTGTCGACCGGTCAGCCAGCCTGAAGGGCTCGATGGTGTACTGGATGCTCGGAACAAATGCATCGGTGCGCTCGATCGCTTGCGCTGGATCGTAAGCACGGGTGTGGATAACCCCTTTCTTCAGATCGATTTCGTACAGCTTCGATTCACGGCCCAGGTCAACTTTCACCCTCAGGATGCCGCTTGTGGAGGTGAGGTTTCGGCCGACAAACCCCAGACTCAAACGATAGGTCTTGTACTGGTAAAACGAGACGTGACCATATTCGAGATTTTTTCTGTCCTCCAGCGGCAACTCGGCTATCAAATGCTTGACCAGCAATCGAGAACCTTGCTTGAGGTTGCTGACGGCGTTTTCAAATTGCGCGTTAAAGGCATTTGCCGCGCCAAGTTCCAACGGCGCATTGATCTGCCCAAGCAGCGGCAACAACCGCGGATCACGAGTCGTCCACTGATAGTAGGGAGGCCCTCCCATCATGACGATGTCCAGCAACGAATATTTGCCGTTAAGGGTCGGGTACAAGCCGACCCCGCCCTCAGTGACCACTGCAGGCTGTTGCAGAAGCCGCTCTTCGAAGGGTACATCGCCCTTGAACTGCTTCTTCAGTCGCTCCAGCGCGATGGCCTTGCGACTGGGTAATTCACTGTTCAACAGGATCGAAGCATTAAGGCGATCGGTCAGTTGTTGGTTGAACTGGGTCCTGGCGTTCTCCAGCTCGTCGCGCGGGTAATGCTCGTCGTCGTTCTTGCGCATGAAGCCGTTGATCACGCCCCAGTCTGCGAGCGCGTCAGCATGAACTTGCGGAGCAACTTGCGAGTCGATCAGCGCAGCACTTTCAGCGCTGGCCATGACTTGAGCAAAGGTCATGCAGGCGACTTTTCCGGGCGTGTGAGCCTCGATTGTCCGCGCCGCAACGGTCAGGTTGAACCACGCCGTAGTGCCGTATTTCAAGTTGGCGGGCAACTTTTCGATGAGAAACTCGGGCGCCTTGCGCGCCAGCAACAAGGCGGCTGTCAATCCGGCGAGTTTGCGGCTGCTCAGTCGTCGCTTTATCAGGTGCTCAGCCAGATTGTCAAAAACCGCCGAGGCAGGTTTGCCCCAAAGTTTCTCCCCGGCCAGGTCGAAGCCTGCGACTTTGCCGCGCGACGGCTGATCGATATCGCCCTCGTGCAGGCTCAAATGGATGCCGGCCATTGCGTATTCGCGCGCGCTGACATCCGTGGCGATGCCGTTCAAGCGGGTCTGAATGGCTCGCCCCAGCGCCTGCCCGCGCGCACTGCTGATGAGGTGTGCCAACGCGGAGGGCGGATCACTCAGCGCATCATTTGAAAGTGGCTGGTCAGCGTCCAGGTAGTCCAATACTCCAGCGCCCGTTATCGAAAGCCTGTCGAGGCTGTCCAGATAAACACTGGTGGCGTGCAAGGCTTGTTTTTGTTGCACGGTAGTCAATGGAATTGGCCAGGACAGTGCTCCGGCAAAGTCACCAAAGGCGTGGGGAGTAACTTTTTCGGCTTCCAGAAGGATTGCGACTTGTTCTATCTGATTATTTTCGGATGTCGATACTTCATCGTTAACGTCTACATTGGATTCGGACATATGTTCTTCCGTGACGGGAATAAAATGGAATCCAAAGTAAGCAATAAAAGATCCTGGAACATGAAGCGAGAATGTATTACCAATTAAACAACGCCAACCCGGCAAACCTTAATCAACATACAAATTCACAAAAGTCCCATCTGGCAAATGCCACCAAATAATATATGTGCCGAACAGCAGCTGAATTTATCAGCGATACAACTACACAGAGTCATTGTTCTTCCTCTCGGCAATAGTTCATCGCGTCCGCTTTCAAGGAATCAACCGTAATTGCCGGAAACGTAAAAACAAAAAGCCCCGATCTCTCGATCAAGGCTTCGTTTTGTTTGCGCAGTTACGGCTCAAGAAACCGAGCGTACCGAGCCTTGCGACACTTGCGTCGGCTGCAACTTGAACACGTAAAACAACACCGTCAGCAGCACCAGAAACGCTGGCCCGACATACAGCGCCACGCGGGTATCCGGGAAGTACGCCATCAGGCCGACCACCAACACCAGAAACGCCAGTGCGAAGTACGAGCTGACCGGGTACAGCCACATCTTGTACTTGAGGCCGGCACGTTCGCTGGCGCTCAGGCCTTTGCGGAATTTCAGTTGCGCCAGCAGGATCATCACCCAGGTCCAGATCGCGCCGAAGGTGGCGATCGAGGTGACCCAGACGAAGACTTTTTCCGGCACCAGATAGTTGAGCATTACGCCCAGCAGCAACACCGCAATCGACAGCAACAGCGCCCGGCGCGGCACGCCGTTGTTCGACGTCTTGGCGAAACCGGCCGGAGCCTGGCCGTTCTGCGCCAGGCTGTAGAGCATGCGCCCGGTGCTGAAGATGCCGCCGTTGCATGACGACAGCGCTGCGGTGATGACCACGAAGTTGATGATGCCGGCGGCGGTCTTGATGCCCAGACGCTCGAAGGTCATCACGAACGGGCTGCCCTGGGTGCCTATTTCGTTCCACGGGTAGATCGACAGGATCACGAACAGCGCGCCGACGTAGAACAGCAGGATCCGCCAGAACACCGAGCCGATCGCGTCTGGAATGGTCTTTTGCGGGTTCTTCGCCTCACCAGCGGTCAGGCCGATCATCTCGACACCGAGGTAGGCGAACATGACCATCTGCAGCGACATCAGCACACCGGTCACGCCGTTGGGCATGAAACCGCCGTGGGCCCAGAGATTGGAAATCCCCAGCGCCACGCCGTCATTGCCGAAACCGAAGGCGATGATGCCGACGCCGCCGATGACCATCGCAATGATCGTGACGATCTTGATCAGGGCGAACCAGAATTCGAATTCGCCGAAGGCTTTCACCGCGATCAGGTTGATCGACCCCATGCTGATCAGCGCCGCCAGGGCCCAGATCCAGCGCGGCACATCGGGAAACCAGATGCCCATGTACACGGCGACGGCGGTGATTTCCGCGACGCAGGTCACCAGCCACAGGAACCAGTAGTTCCAGCCGGTGAGGAAGCCGGCCAGCGGACCGAGATAATCCTGCGCGTAGCGGCTGAACGAACCGGCCACCGGGTTGTGCACGGCCATCTCACCGAGCGCGCGCATGATCACCAGGATCGCCAGACCGCCAAGAATGTAAGACAGCATGATTGCCGGGCCGGCCATTTCGATCGCCTTGGCCGAACCGAGAAACAGACCGACGCCGATACAGGCACCGAGCGCCATCAGGCGGATATGCCGTTCGCCGAGTTCACGTTTGAGCGGACCACCCGAAGCGGTGTCGCCGTACGGCTGAGGATTGCCAACTGGCATAGGGGTACAACCTCGTCTTGTTATTGGATATGACCACCGGGTTTCGAAGCGTCGGCCGATAGGCCTTGGCTGGGCAGGAAACCGCGTCGGCTTCGTGGGCAGACGCGTCTTGCAGGGCGGGCCTGAAAGATCAGCGGGGCGTGCAGTATAAAAACCTTGTCGCAGGTCTTTTCACTCTATAAATCACAAGATTCAGGGGGAGTTTTCGCGAATATGCCAATTGACCGAGGTGATCAACTGGCAACTGTAGGAAAAGTCGCCACTAAAACATCGCGGCGAGTATTGCACATGGAGGGTGAAGCGTCACATCAGCCAGCCGACGCTCCGGGTATGACGAGCACGGGTCTGGTCACGACTTTGCAGACTTTTGCAGTGGAGCAGACTCTCATGAGCGTGTCCGGCCGCCGTCCCCACCAGGTGGAGGTGACCGACGAATGCCGGGCAACGTTCGCGACACCTTGGATGGACTGGAAATGAAGCTTCCATGCCCGCTCCGTGCGGTCATATCTCATGAAGGCGAACCCCGTGAGGATCGCGTCTGCCTGGCCTTTGTCGTCAATGCGCAATCCATAGTCATGAAACTCCATGGCCGTGCTCATTCCCCAGCCATGTTCCTCGCTGGCCAGACCGTTGTACTGAGCAAGTTCCTTTGATCCCTCGACGTGTCTGACTCGCAAGCGATTGGCGTCCAATTGATCGGCCACCAATGCACAGCCCGAGAAGTCTGGCGTGAACAGATGATCCGGTTGGTCCGTTGTGGGGTGAGCCGGTATATCGACATAGCCGCCCTGAGGCGCCCAGTAGGCGCTCACTGCATTAGCGTTCTTGGGCAGTCCTTCGACCTTGGGGTCATGGATTCTCAGTGCATTTATTTCAGCGGCGAGCGGATCCGCAGGCTTGATGCGCTCCATGACGAAGAAGAAATCCCCGCCGCCCTCCTTTCGTTTAAGCTGCGCAAGGATTTCGGCGGTGTAATTGGCTCTTGTCGGCTCCGTCAAGCTCATCGTCACCGCTACCCGGCTAAGTTCCGGCGTCGTCAGTCCCTGATGAATGCTGGTGCGCTGGAACGTATAAGGCACATACGATATCTCGCCTAAATCGCCGGAAAGGTGCGCCACTTGTCGACTGGTTATGGATTCGATAACGGGTTCCCACAAGCCATTGGTCAGTTGCGCACGGGTGAACCCCGAGCCGGCACTCAGTGGATTGGTCGACGTATGCACGAGACGGGTTGCGGCGCTGGCCGTTTCATCGACAACGGCGCCAACGGGGTAATCCGCCACATGCGAAGAGAGGTTGCCGCCGCGCAGCGACAGGGGCTGCCACTGGTCCGGCGCCACTTGCCGAAGCCTGCCGCCTTGGGCGCGATTGGTCACGCGGTCGACAATAACCACATCGGTGATATCGCCGGTCAGCTTGAAATCATTTCTGATCCCGAAGATCGACTCTTTGCCGGTTGCATCAATGTTGCGGATATAAAAGTGCTCGCCGTCGGCACTTCGAAAAATACCTCGGGCATTGGCTTCAAGTCCGTCAATGCTCGACGATTTGACGGCAAGGTGGCCCAATTCGGCGTTGGAAAAGCCCCCGTTCCGGATGGCCGGAACTCACTCGCTGGGCCATACAGCCTACGGGTCTCCTTATTGTATCGATACCATTTGCCATCCTTGAGCACACCCACGCCTTCAAGGCTGTCTGCGCCGACTTTGAAACTGCCGATGGCGGCTGGACCGTACTTTTTATTGAGACCCAGCAAAAGGCTGTAATCCGGCGCAGCACCCAGCAGTCTGTTGAAATGCTGCACACCCGACACGCCCAGGTATCGGATGCCTTTACCCAATAGTTGCGCGCCTGCCACGATCGGGCTGAGCGGATTGAGCTCGCTTAATACGAGCATACCGATGATTTTTGCGGCCTTGAGTGCCTTGCTGATGGCCGATGCTGTCCTGGCCACCACTTGCGCCAACTTCGCCGCAGCACTCACACCGGCCGTGACAAAACCCAGCACATCGAGAAACAGATCGATCGCACCGTCTATGTATTTACCATCGATGAAATTGCTGATAGCCGATTTGAAAGGGATCAGGTTGAGCAGAAAGTCCACCCGAGAGTTCAGCACTGCGAGTTCGCTGTCATACGTCGTCTGGCCTCTGGCAGCATTGAGAATGTCCTCGCTGTCGTAGTCCAGATGTTTGACGAAAACCTCGGCAATGGCGTGCGTTCTTTCACTGGAATAGCTGACAGGCACTGCTACCGTTCCCGCCTGAGTAGATTGCAGCTCAAACTTTGCGGCGAGGCTCTTGTCCGCCACAGGGAAAATGGTTGTGGCATAGATGAGGCTGGGAACATGCACGTCGTATCGTTCGGTTTCTGTGGCGGGGTCGGAATCCTTTCTGCTGATCGAACCTGCGGCGAGATCAAGGGAATAAACGATCACTTTCTTATCGGCACCCCGTTCGACTCTCAGCTTCAACCTGCTACTTGTTGATTCAAGATTCCTGCCCCAGAAAGTAGTGCTCAGTCGGTACGTCTTTTTTTGATAAAAAGTGATCTTGCCGTATTCGAGGTTTTCCCTGTCTTCAAGCGGCAACCCGGATATCAAATGTTGAATCTTTAGTCGCGCCCCCTCCTTGAGATTGTCCAGCGTGGCCTTGAACTGATTATTGAACTTGGTGCGTACTCGCAGATCCAGCTCATTGATTTCGTAAATACGATACTTCAGCTGCGAATCACTGGTTTTCCACTGCCAGGAACCATCCATCATCGCTACATCCAACAGCGAATACATGCCGACAGGTCCCACGATTTCCGCAGGGACAGGTGCAACGTAGACCAGCAATTTTGCCGAACTGTCCCACTCAAGCACCCGTTTCTCGATCGGGTAGTCCTTGCCAAACTGTTCTTCGAGCCCGGCCAGCGCGATTTCCTTGCGACTTGGAAAGGTACTGTTGAGCAGGCTGGAGACGTTCAGCCGGTCGACCAGCCGCGCATCAAAGCTGGCTTTCAATGCATCGAGTTGCGCTTGGGTGTAGGTTGCGTCCGCTTGCCTTGGCACCAGACCGTGGACCACGCCCCAATCGATCAGCGTGACGGTCTGCGCGTGCCGGGTAACGTCTGGATAAACCAGTGCTGCACTTTGAGCGCCGAGCATGACTTGGGCAAAGCTCATGTTGGCGACCTTGCCGGGCGATTGCGCTTCGATGATCGATGCGGCAACGGCAAGGTTGAACCAGGCCGGGCCACCATACCCGACATCGTCAGGGATATTTTTGATGAGGAACACGGCAGCGTGCCTGGCCAGTAGTGCATAGGCACCCAGGCCGGCTACTTCGGCCGCGCAGCGACGCTGTTGTATCAGGTGTTCACGCAACTGGTCGGCAATGCTTGAAATCGGTCGGCCCCAATGCTGAGGGCTGGCCAGATCGAAGCCTGCAACACTGTTGCGTTGAGTCTGTTCGGTGGAGGGCGGATCAAGATCGAGCTGTAAGGCCGCCAACGCATATTCATTGATGCTGACGTCAGTGGAAATACCCTTCAAGTGCGTTTGCACCGCCAGTCCCAATGCCTGCCCTTCGGCACTGGCAACAAGTGCAACCAGGGCCTGAGCCGGGTCGGCCAATGTTTCTACTGTCAGTGGGTGGGCTGTATGTAGATAATCCAGCGTTCGTTGCCCGGCGGCCCATTTATCTCCTCTACTCGCTTTAAAGATCGCCGTTGCATTCAACACGGCAGATTGTTGAGTGGTATTCAAAGGTATCGGCCAGGACAGGGCGCCACCAAAATCACCCAGGACGTGCGGGATGATTTGTTCAGATTCGGGTTTATCTGAAACAACTTCTTGTGCATCGTCAGTGGATAACAAAACTGCATTGGACATAAACCGATTCGCCTGCATCACTGAAACTTCCTTGATTAATAACGAGGCAAAAGTAAACAACAAAACCAACGCATTCAAAAACCAATAAGCGTAACCGGCTATATGCATTACCAAACAATATCAACATCCACTTACAGCTCGCAAAACCAGTACTCAACAAACTTTCATACTTTCCTCGGTTCGGTTCTTTTCAAATAAAAACGCCTGACTGGTGAGACTCGGCATTCGCAGACCCATTTTCGGACCGGCGTTCGTCACACAATTCCCTTCACCATCGCCCACCACCGTCTAAGCTTCAGACAAGTCCGATCAATCTGCGTGAATGGATCAGTCGACTATGGGCGCTTTGTGGCAAACCGATTCGAGTAAAACCGTGGTTCAGACTGAACGTGTGAATGAAGCGCCTGTCCCTGAAAAACCCCGCCGCAGCCGGCACGGGTGGAAGGCTTTCTGGTTGTTGCTGGTGATCATCGCGGTCGTGGTGGGACTCGCCGCGTCCAAGGAAATGCGCACCTCGCGCTTTCAGGCGCGGGAGCTGAGCCAGTACGCCGCCTCGCTGACCTACAAGCTTGAACCCGGCCCCAGCGAAGCGATCCACTACCCGGGCAACGGCCCGTTCGATCTGCGCCTGGGTTACAGCTCTCTGGACGAATTTCTGCCGCGCCTGCTCAAGCGCAATTATGTGATCACCGAGCAGACGCGGTTCTCCCCTGCCCTGCTCGGTTACACCGACAAAGGCCTGTTCGTGCCGTATTCGGAAAAGATTCAGGCCGGGTTGTCGATCACCGACTGCCGAGGCGCGCCGCTGTATCGCTACAACTATCCACAGCAACTGTATGCCGACTTCGCGGCGATACCGCCGGTGGTGGTCAGCAGCCTGCTGTTCATCGAAAACCGCTTTCTTCTCGACCCGAAACAGCCACTGGCCAACCCGGCGGTGGACTGGCCGCGCTTCGGCATGGCTGCGTGGTCGCAAGTGGCGAAGTTGCTGCATCTGCCCGGGCAATCGGCCGGCGGCAGCACACTGGCGACGCAACTGGAAAAGTATCGCCATTCGCCTGACGGCCTGACCGTGTCGGGCGCCGAGAAGATCCGTCAGATGATTTCCGCCAGCGTGCGCGCCTATCAGGACGGCCCAGAGACTCTCGGTTCGCGGCAGAACATCGTGCGCGACTACCTCAACAGCGTGCCGCTCTCGGCGGTACCCGGCCATGGTGAAGTACACGGCATGGCCGAAGGCTTGCGCGTCTGGTACGGCAGTGATTTCAACAAGGCCAACGAGCAACTGAACAGCCCGAAGACCGACCCGCAGACCATGGCCGCCAAAGGTCTGGCCCTGCGCGAAATGCTCTCGCTGATGATCGCCCAGCGCCGTCCTTCGCATTATCTGACCAAGGGCCGCGAGGAACTGGCCAACCTCACCGACAGCCACCTGCGCCTGCTCAAGCAGAACGGCGTGATCGACAGCGCTCTGGCCGACGCCGCGCTGGCGAGCACCGTGTCATACCGCGACTGGCAGACTCAGCCAACGATGCAGCCGATCGAAACCAACAAAGGCATCAGCGTCGCCCGCAGTCGTCTGGCGAGCATGCTCAACCGGCCGCTGTACGACCTCGATCGCCTCGATCTGTCGGCCACCAGCACCCTGCAAGGCGACCTGCAAACCCAGACCACCGCCTACCTGAAAAAACTCGCCGACCCGGCCTACGCCGCCGAAATCGGCCTGCTCGGCGAACGCCTGCTCACGCCGACCAGCACCACGCAAGTACGCTACAGCTTCACCCTCTTCGAGCTGACCCCGGACGGCTCGCGGGTGCGTGTGCAGACCGACAGCACCGATCAGCCGTTCGACATCAACGAAGGCAGCAAGCTCGAACTCGGCTCGACGGCGAAAATGCGTGTGCTGACCACCTACCTGCAGATCATTGCCGAGCTGCACGACAAGTACGGCGCGATGAGCGTGGCGGAACTGAAAAAAGTCGAAGTGCCCGATCAGGACCGCCTCAGCCGCTGGGTGATCGACTACCTGGTCCAGAACAAGGATCACGACCTGTCGAAGCTGCTCGGCGCCGCGCTCGATCGCAAATATTCAGCGAGCCCGGGCGAGGCGTTTTTTACCGGCGGTGGGCTGCACGCCTTTCATAACTTTCGCAAAGAGGACAACGGTCGCCTGCCGACCCTGCGCGATTCGCTGCGCGAGTCGATCAACCTGCCGTTCATTCGGCTGATGCGCGACATCGTCCGCTACACCACCTACTCAGGCCCCAACGCCGAATTGCTCAAGGATGATCGCGACCCGCGCCGTCAGGAATATCTGGCCAGTTTTGCCGACCGCGAAGGCACCTCGTTCCTGCTCAAGTTCTGGAAGAAGTACAAGAACAAGGATACCCAGGCGCGTCTCGAGACCTTCCTCGACAGCATGCGCCCGACGCCGATCCGCATGGCGGCGGTGCATCGCTATCTGCTGCCGGAGGCCAGTCAGGAAGACTTCAACCGCTTCGTACGCTCGCACCTCAAGGGCACCAAGCTCAACGAAAAACTCACCGACGACCGTCTGATCCGCCTCTACGATTCCTATGGCCCTGGCAGTTACGATTTGCCTGACCAAGGCTTCATCGCCAAGGTCCATCCGCTGGATCTGTGGATGATGGGTTATCTGCTGCATCACCCGGAAGCGACCTTCAGCGAGATCGTCAAGGCCAGCCATTTCGAGCGTCAGGAAGTCTACAGCTGGCTGTTCAAGAGCCGGCACAAAGGCGCGCGCGACAGTCGCATTCGGACCATGCTGGAGATCGAAGCATTTCTCGAGATTCATCAGCGTTGGCAGAAAGTCGGCTACCCGTTCGATCACCTGGTGCCGTCACTGGCCACGGCTATCGGCAGCTCCGGCGACCGCCCCGCCGCACTCGCCGAATTGATCGGCACCATCCTCAATGACGGCGTGCGCATGCCGACCCTGCGCATCGACAGCCTGCATTTCGCCGCCGGTACACCCTATGAAACGAAACTGCTCAACGACCCGCACGTCGGCAAGCGGGTGATGCCGGTGGAAGTAGCCAGAGCCATGCGCGAAGCGCTGTCGCAGGTGGTCGACGCCGGTACGGCGAAACGTGTTTCCGGCAGTTTCAAACTGCCCGATGGCACGCCACTGGCCATGGGTGGCAAAACCGGTACCGGCGACAACCGCATTGCCGCGATCGGTTCGGGCGGGCGGATCATCAGTTCGAAGTCGATCAATCGCACCGCGACGTTCGTGTTCTACATCGGCGATCACCATTTCGGCACCCTTACCGCGTTCGTCCCGGGGCGCTCGGCGGAGAACTTCAAGTTCACTTCGGCCCTGCCCACACAGGTGCTCAAGGGCATGGCGCCGATTCTCACGCCGTATCTGCAGCCGGGCAGCGACTCGCAATGTCACTCCGCGCAAAACAATGATGTGGCGCTGGTCGACCACGATCAGCGCAGCTTGAGGTAACAAGGCGTGTCGGGCTTGTCGCCTTCAGGGTGAAGTTTTTTCACCTTCACTGGTGGTATTCCTGCATTTTTCCGATTCGAATTTTCGTCCGGTTACGGCAGCGGAATGGCGTTTGCCTCCCGTTCTTTGAACTTTTGTTTTGCCCCGTCGTGGGTAGGCTGATCATTCCTCAAACAATCAAGGATGATTGCCATGCCCGTCTCCTCCCTGCCTGATGACAATACGGACCAAGGTCGGCACTACGAATTCATCAAGTCCGCCGTCAGCACTCCTTTCAAAACCGCCACCGTCAGCCGCGCCGAGGCGCTGGCTGCCACCCCCTTCAACATCGAGTCGTGGTACCAGATGGCGCCAGCCAGGGATCAGCAACGGCTTGCCGCCGCCAATCTCAAAGCCTGGGGGTCGCAGAACACGGTGGATCATCTGTTGACGAAACTCGATCTGTATGCCTTCGCCGAACCGCTGCTCAAAGCAAAAATAAATGCCCTGTACGGGATCGAGCCCGACGTCAAAGCCACCTGGTTACGCCTGTACATTCCGGCAGCCACTCCCTGGTATGCGCTTGATATCTCGGCTGGCGTGGTCACGCGTACGGTGTCGCTGCTCGACGCCGCGTTGCATAACTTCGCCAGCACTGAAATTGCCGGACCGGACTCCGAGTACATCAGCCAGCCTGATGCGCGTGGTCTGTTCGATGTCGTGCCGATCCGCAACAAAATGTCCATTCAACAATTCCAGACGTTGTGTCGCGAGCTGGACCTGGGCGCGCAGTACAAAAAGCACCTCGACAGTTTTTTGCTTTCAGGCGAACCGCTGGTCGAAGGGTTGCTGCGCTACCAAGTGACGCAAAGCCAGAAAGACGCCCTCGCCGTCGCGGCGCATCTGGCGTTGATCAAGGGCGATATCCACGACGATGCACACAGAAAGGTGCTGCGCCTGAGCACCGGTAAATCCCCGCTGAAAAACACCGAGCGGCCAGTTCGCTGGTACGAGCTGTCGCTGCTCGACCAGCGACTGACCGGCATCATGCTGTTGCCACACGGTGCCAGTGACGCTTCCGGGGCACGATCGGTAATCGCCTACGTGCCGCACGATCCCGATCACCCGCTCAAGCAATACGACTCGGTTGAGGCATTTGGCAGCGAACTGACCCGGCAACTGCGTGAAGACCGCTTATGCGCCGCGACCCGCCAGACGTACCGCCAGTTCTTCAGTCGATTCATCGACCATCAACAGCGCGGCCATTTCTTCGCCGAGCTGGAGGAGCGTCTGTTTATCACTCGATATCACGCGTCCGATGACCCGACCGATCAACGCCCGAAATGGCGCAAGGACCCGGTGGACAGCCCCGATCTGCGGCTCGCGGACACCCGCCTGCACGGTGATTACTGGGGATATGCCTATCAGCGCAAGCTCGACAAGATCGTCAACGACGCCCGGGAGATTGCCGTTTCCACCGCCGACACCGACAGCCAGGCACGCTGGGCCTGGTGGGCCAACTTCAAGAAGATCGTCTCGGATATTTTCAACGTCGCGCTGCTGGTTGCCACACCGTTCGTGCCCGGCCTCGGCGAGCTGATGCTGGCCTACACCGCGTATCAATTGACCCGCGAGGTGGTCGAAGGCGTCGTCGATCTGGTCCACGGCCAGCAAATCGAAGCGGCCGAGCACATCATCGGCGTAGTCACCAGCGTCATCCAGCTGGCGGCATTCGGTGCCGGTGCGCAGATCGGCAGTGCCTTCAAACTCAAGCTGTCGCCGTTGGTGGAGGGTATGAAGCCGGTGAAGCTGCCCGATGGCAAAGCCTCGTTATGGCATCCAGATCTTGGCCCTTACGAGCAAAAAGACCTGCAACTGGCCGCTTCATCGAAACCCGACGCGCATGGCCTGCATCAGGTGGGCGATCACACCGTTCTGCCGCTGGAGGGCAAACTCTACAGCGTTGAAAAAGCCTTCAGTCATCAGCGCGCGAACGTGCATCGCATCAGGCATCCGCAGCGCGCCAACGCGTATAAACCGATCCTCGACCACAACGCGCAGGGCGCCTGGCGGCACGAGGCCGAGAACCCTCTCGACTGGCACCACAGCGCGCTGATGCCGCGTCTGGGCCACAGCGTCGAGCGGTTTTCCGCCATCGAGCTGGAACAGATCCGCGCCAGCAGCGGCACCGGCCACGATGAACTGCGCGCCATGCACAACAGCAGCAGCGCGCCGCCGCCCTTGCTGGCCGATACGTTCAAGCGCTTCACCGCTCAAGCGGACGCGCGCACCGCCAGCGCCGACATTCGCGCCGGACGCCCACTCAAAGCGCCGGCCGACTGGTTCGAACCGATTACCACCGGCTTGCCGGGCTGGCCGGGTCGGCGCGCAATCAAAGTCATCTACGAGCACGTCGAAGGTCATTCGCGCCAATACGGCGACCCCTCTGCTGCCGATGCCGACACCCTGACCATCACTCAGGCCGAGCTCAATGCCGGCCGCTTGCCCGAACGCCTCAACGACTTTCTCACCGACGCCGAAATGCGCACGCTGCTCAAACGTGACGTGCCCGCCATCGCTCGGCCACAGGCGCTGCGCGACTTGCTCGCCGAGGCCGTAGACAAAAGCCGCAGCGATATTGCCAAGCGTTTCTATCAAGCCGCCGAGCGACCGCGCAAACGCAAGGTCCGTATCGTCAGGCAGCGCTTCCCCGAGTTGCCGCTGCCCTTGGCGGAAAAGCTGCTGGCCGATGCCAGCCCTGGCGAGCTGCAGCGCATCAACGATGAGAACCGCTTGCCGCTGCGCCTGAAACATCAAGCGCGGGAACTGGATTTCGAAGCCTCGGCCAGCCGCGCTTATGACGGTTTCTACCGCGACCACTCATTGACCGAGGCAACCGAGCAGCTGTCACTCGGGGCGCTGCGGCTCTACTCCGATACCTTCGCCGACCTGTTGATCGAAGTGCGTGATGGCAGCTATGACGGGCCACTGCGCTGCAGCGCCGGCCCACAGGACGCCAGCACGGTCAGACGCCTGGTCCGCGATGAACGCGGGCGCTACGAAGTGCTCGACGCCAACAACCACACGCTGCATGGCGCCGATGATTTCTACGAATCGATTCTGCACGCGATGCCGGATGAAACTCTGACCAAAATAGGCTACAGGCGCGGCCAGGGTCGTCCGCTCAGACTGTGGCTGATGGAGCTCGCGGCGCCGCCCGCCGTGCGCCGCACGGCGTTGGCCGAGCCACCGATCAGTCCGGCGGTGACGATCGAAACCGAATCACTGGTGCGTGGTTGGCCGCGTATGTTCCGGCGCTCGACACCCGAGGAAAGAGTCAAGGATCTGTATCCGAAAATGACCCCACGGGAAGTCACCGCATTCATCGAGGTGCTGGCAAGCAAGGGTGAACCGGTCAATGCCATCGCGCAGCTTGAAAACGACCGTACGCAATTGCACAGCGAACTGCAGCGCTGGCGTGAAAGCTATCCCGCCGGGGTGGATGACAATGGCGAACCGGTTTACGGCGCGTCGGCGGATTTCATGCGTAACGGCGGATGGCATATCGAGGGGCGGCTGATCGAATGTTTCGATCGTCAGGGGGAATTTTTCGGCGAGCGCAGCGTGCATCCCGATCAAGGCTATACGCTGGATCTGTCTTCCGATATTTCGCGTCTGGATCTCGAGCGCTGGTGGCTCGACCTGGGCAGACGTGCGGGGATGAAAAAATATTTCGATCGCATCACTGCCCTGAGACTTGACCGCGCGCGACTGTCGTCGGCCCCCAACGCGCTGCTCAGCCATATGCCCAATCTGCGGCGACTGAGCGCCCGCCAGTGCGAATTGACGCAAGTGCCCTCGGTCACCGGGCTGCTGGGCCAACTGGAGGAGCTGGATCTGGCCGACAACAGGATCAGCCTGACGCCTGAATCCAGTCGCCAACTAGGCGGTCTCAAACAGCTGCGCACCCTCAACTTCAATGGCAATCCTCTGGTCGTGCCCCCCGATGTCAGCGCAATGGCTGATTTGACCGAACTGCACCTGGCCAACACGCAGATTGAGACCTGGCCCGAAGGGCTGTTCGCGGTCGACGCCGCAGCCAGACCAAGGCCGCGCGGTTTCATGCTGGATATGCGCGGCGCGCCGATCAATAGCTTGCCCGAGGTCACCGCCGGTTCAGACCAGGCCTATATCCTGAGTCGTGCCCGGCTCAACACGTCGCGATTGTCGATCGCCGATCGCCAGCGATACGACAGTTATCGCCAGTCCACGGGGTTCAGGCCGGTGCAGGATTATTCGGCAGCCGCCGCAAACGAGCTCGACCACTGGACGCAGCTGCCCACCGAGTCCAGCGATTTGAGCCCATCCACTTCGCTCTCCAAGTACCGCGAAGAGTCGTGGCATGACCTGATGAATGAACCCGACTCCGCCGGTTTTTTCAGCGTGATCCGCAAGCAGCGCGAGAGTGCCGATTACCGCAACGAGCAGGGCCGCCGACGGTTGACCCGGCGAGTCTGGGAAATGGTCGATGCCGTTGCGGTCGATTCGAAGTTGCGCGAAACGCTGTTCAGGCAGATTGTCTCGCCCGAAGATTGCGGCGATCTCGGCGCACAATTGTTCAATTCGCTGGGCATCAAGGTGCTGGTGTCCAAAGCCTATGCCGAGTCGCCTTCACCCGCGATCCTTGAGCGCAGTCTGGTGCGCCTGGCGCGCGGGGCGACGCGTCTGAACCGCGTCGCCGAGGAAGCCGCATTCGAGTGCAAGACCCAGGAGACACTCAACAAAAGCGACCCGAGCATCCCAGCGCCAGATGAAGTCGAAGTGCACATGGCCTTCGAGACCGGCCTGGCTGAACCCCTCGAATTACCCTGGCAGGCCGAAGGCATGCTGTACCGCCCCCGCTCGGGCGTGACGCAAGCGAAACTCGACGCCGCCTACAAGACGATTAGCGAAGGGGAAGCAGGCGATGGTCTGGTCAACGGCATGCTCGCGCTGGGCTCGGATAACTTCTGGGAGGATCATTTACTCAAGACGTACCCGGAGGAGTACACAGCGAATAATCAGACCTACGATCGCAAGGGCGAGCAACTCGATGAACTGAAGGCGGCCAAAGCTGAATGGGCCAGGCCGACCGCGCAAACCGACATGCATAAACTGACCCGGCGGATCGAGGCCCTCGCGCAGGAACTGGATATTCCGGCCGACAGCGACCTGTTCGACGACGCCCCCCTGAGCGAGGAACGCTATAAAGCGCTGTATGACAACATCGCCTACAAGCGCCAGGAACTGTCCCGGCGCCTGACCCGCGAGGCGATGACCAGAGCCGGCCTCTGAGAATTCCCTGACCACACTCGGCCAACACCGCGATCGGGTTGGCCGATTTCCACAGGTCAGCCCGCTTCGGAATCCCAGATCACCGTGATGTTGCCCTTGTAGGGTTTGTCGCCAGCGTTATCGATGAGCCAGTTGGTGTATCGCTCGGCGACTTCAAAGTGCAAGGTTCCGGACTTGCCTTCCACGTAGGCTGCGGGCTTAAACGGCGCGGTCGGCGTGCGGCGCAGAGGCATTTTTCGAACTGCTCCCCCGCTGCTGTCGGTCAGTCCGCTGGGCAGGCTGACGCTGACGTTGACCCCGCCGGCGAAGCCCGTCTGGGGGTTCATGATGCCGCAGCCATCACCAAATCCGAGATCATGTTCGCATTCGATTTTCATGCTGAATTTCGACGAGGCGGAGATATTGAAGGTCTGGTCACGGTACAGCCGCGTCGGCCGTCGCCCGCTCTCCAGCCAGCCGTGCCAGCCGCCCTGAGGTTCCAGCGAAACATGGTTACCGCCGGGCGGAATATCGACTTTCAACGCGTGTTGCACGTCGAGGACGAAATCCAGCGTCAGCTCTGTAACGTCAGGGATCATGTACATGCCCATGTCGAAATCAGCGCCAGGTCCCAGATTGTAAGACAGTGAGCCGACGTAACGGCCGGTCGACATTGTCAAAGGATTGGGTGTGATCAGCTCGTAAGCGATATCCAGGGTATCGAAATGCATCCACCTGATATGCGCAGGGAACGCCACTCTCTTGCCACAGAAGCCTTCCTTGACCGTTTTCCAGAAAAAGCGGAAGTAGTCGGCGCCGTATTCTCCGACGCCGCTGTACATACAAGGAACGGGGATTCCCTGCACCCAGTTACCTGTGCGCCACAATCTGCTATGGCCTTCAAGGGCGGTGCTGCCGCCTGCTATCTGGGTCGCCGGACTGTCCAGCACATAGCGCGAACCAACGCCGCTTATACGGACTTCCACGGTTTCCGTGTGCTGAGTATCCGGATTGGTGACTGTCAGCCGTCGCCCGTTGGCCGGCGCCCTGACTCCAACCGTGTCATTGGCGCCGATGAAAGTGTTGGAAGTAAACCGGATAGGCAACTGGATACTGAACATACCGTTTGCAGCACATTCGGCGGGGTATGACTGGCAATAACCACTGTTCGGCGTCTGGTTGATGAACGCATTCTTGTTCGGCCTGGAGGGGTCAGGCTGGAATAATGCGCGAATTTCCTTATTGAGCGCCTGCACCTCGGAAACGCCCGAGCACAGTAGCAGCCCGATCGCCAGGATAGTCTTGTTCATGCTCATACTCGTCCGAGGCTCACGATTCGGCGTTTGCACCAGGCGTAGCGGCGCTGAACATCAGCAGCACATTGCCGCTGTAGTCACCGGATCGATAGCCTCCGGCCGGTTCGATCGGTTCGATTTTCAGCGCAACACGTTTGCCAGTGGCGGCTTCTTCCCTGGAAACCACTTGTCGCGCAATGGCATGTGAACTCAGTTCGACGTCGTTGAAGGTCACGCGCAATTCGATGATCTCTCCCGGCCGGCCGTTTTCCAGATAAGGGTCGAGCAGCAAACGGGCCTCGATCGCACTGCTGTCATGGTGCACATCGAAGTTTTTCTCCACCTTGCCCAACGTTGCAGTGGGGTAATCCCAATTCAGGCGCTGGGGCCGGTGAATCCAGTCCGGCTCCGCCGGGATGACGTAAAAAGGTCGGCTGGGGATGGTCAGCGACACTTCGAACGTGTGCTCCTCCCGCGCGCCCCAGGCCTCGGTGCCGGCAACCGCCAGCAGCACGAGGGCGATGCATTGCTTGATCATGTCGAGTACCCGATGCGTCAGTGGTAAAACGTGTCAGTGGCTGGCGATTTTCAGGGCCTTTTTGTCGGCGCCCTCAATCAGGAAAAAGCGGTATTCGCGGCCTTTCTCCTTGTCGAAGGCGAACGTCTTGCCGGCCAGCAGATGGTGTTTGGTGGTCGCACCGCAGTCGCTTTCCTTGCTCAGCGAACAGCTCTTGAATTCGTCGACGATGACCACCGTGTTGCCGTTGTTGCGCAGTTCATAGCGCGTGTCGGTTTCATTAATCGCCGTGTCGAAACGTGCATTTTTTGGGCGCACGAAGAAGATCGTGCCGAACCCGGTCATCACGTTGACTCCCGCCGAGAGCGATTTTTTGTAGTCATCGCGTTCTTCATTGGTGACGACGAAATCGTCTTCCTGCTCCGGCACGACGGGCACGAACCGCACGCGGAAATAGCGCTCGCGATCCCGTTCGCCCATGTACAGCAGGCGCGTGCCCTGCATGCCTTGCGCCGGTACGATCAGCCGCGCCGGGCTGGCCATCAGGCCATTGCGCGAGGCGCCGTCGGCGGCATTGACCACGGCAATTTCCTTGGACGTTCCATCCGCCTCGTAAACGATCTCCAGCACGTTGACCTTGACGAACGCCGTGGCGTCACCGCTGTTGAATACCCGTTTGAGGTAGGTACTTTTATCGGCATCCAGGTAGTCGTATACCGTGCCCACATTGATCTGCGGCCCGGCCTGCGCCGTCAGGCAGAACACGCTGAGCAGGCTCAGCAGCAATCCTCGGTTCATCGTTTTCAACTCCACGAATTTGGCAAATGTCCTGACTGCAGCGCTCATACGTCCGAATCCCAGATGATGGTCACGTTGCCGCGCAACCTGCCGCTGGCACCGGGTCTGAGCAGGAAGTCGATCGCAAAAGGCGTCATGTCGAAATGCAAGGTGCCGGGCTTGCGATCGATGTACAGGCCTGGCTGGAAAGGCCCGGCCCATTGGTTGAAGCTCAATGAAAGGCGGTTGACTGGCGCGCCCGAGGCGGTAATACCGGGCGGCAAACTCATGAAGACCAGAACTTCAGTGCTGTTGCCCTCCGGATTGCCCAGTTTGCAGACGTTTCCGCCATAGGAATTGCACAGCAACATGACCTTGAAGCGCGACGACGCCGAGATGTAGAACAACTGATCGCGAAAGATCCGCGTCGGCTTGCGCCCGCTTTCCACCCACCGCGCCCAGCCGCCTTCGGGTTCGAGGGTCACGTTGTTGCCGCCCGGTGGCAGGTCGACTTTGAGGGTGTGCTGGACGTCGAGGACGAAGTCGAGCGTGAGCGCGCTGTCATCGGGCTGCATCATCGCGCCCAGATCGAAATCACCGCCGGGGCCCATGGTGTAGGAGATTGAACCGGTATACAGACCGCTCGACATACCCAGGGGATTGGGAGTCTTCAGCTCATATGAAAAATCGAGCGTCTCGTAGTACATCGAAGGAATGCGAAACGCTGCGGTCTTGGTGCAGAACGCTTCCAACGGTGTCTTCCAGAAAAAGCGATAAGACTCGGGCCCGTAACTGGCCACGCCGCTCCCTTCGCAAGGTGCCGGGGCGTATAGCCAGCCACTGCCGGAGGTCCAGAGAATGTCGTGGCCCGTCGGCGCCTCGACGCCCGTGAGGTCCTGGACCTTATTACTCAGGACGAATCGGGAGCCGATGCCGGTAATGCGTACTTCGACGATTTCCGACTCCTGGGTTTCCTGGTTGATCACCGTCAGCCGTCGCCAGTCCGCCGGGGCCTTCAAGGAAACGTTGTCACCGGCCAGGATCGGGCGATTGGAGTCGTAACGAACCGGCAACTCGATGCTGAACATTTTGTCGGAATCACATTTGTCCGGAAAATTCAGGCAATAACCACTGTTGGGTGTCTGATTGACGAACAGATTCTTGCTCGGCTGTGCAGGATCGGGTTGAAACAACGCACGGATTTCCTGATTGATCGCCTGCGCGGCAGGCATGGCCAATGCCAGCGTAAAACCAAGGCCCATCGTGATCTTCTTCATGCGTTCAACCCGCCTTCTGTTCGGTCAAGGACACATCGGCCAAGGTGTCCGGCGTGCAACGCAGATCACCGATCATCAAGACGTTGTTTTCGCTGCGATGGTCGGCCTCGTTGAGACGGAACTGACACAGCAACTGATTGCCCTGACGTACTTCCAGGGTCGGTGAGCCGGCGTTCATTTCCATCGAGAAGAACCCGTCGACTTCGGTCACGCCACGGCTGGCGTGGTTGATCACGTGATGGCCCTTGAGCGGCTGGCCGCGACCGTCAACCAGACGGCCGAGCACGGTCAGGGTTTTCATCACGCGGATCTGACGGTACTCGACGCCGCCCTTGTTCAAGTGATAACGGGTGCGCGCCGGCTCAATGGTGGCGGCCGGCACGGCGTTGCCTTCGAAATCGAAACTCACAGAGCTGTTCTGATACGCCGTGATCGGAATGAAATTGCGCCCCGGCTTCAACGCAGCACCGCCGCCGCTGAAGTCGTCGGCGCGCAGGACGATGTCCTCGATGTCGGACTCGACATCGACAATCATCCCGGCACCGCGCACTTCGCTCTGGCTGGTCAGGAGCATCTTCTCGCCGCCCACCACCAGCGTGCTGTCGAGGTTGAGCCCGCCAGTGAAGTTGCCGTTGTAGGAGGAACGCTGGACAAAAGCGTCGCCGCTGAGCGCATCGGTGCGGAAATTGGTCAGGCTGGACATGCCCAGGCCGTAAGTGTCGGTGAGCGCCGTCACCGAGACGCTTTGCAACACGTGGTCCTTGAAGTCTCTGCGCCAGCCGAGCGAGGCATTGTTGTCGCGTTTGCCATCACGGGCGGTGCGCGAGCCAATGCTGCCGGTGAGCTGCTGGCCAGGTGCGCCAAGGGCCAGATTGATGCTCAGGTCAACACCGCGATTGCGCGCATCGCCGCTGCTGAAAGTGCCCGGCCGATCGAACAGCGACAGGCGCCAGCTGGCATCGCTGCCCAGCAGCACGGTGCGCTGGGTCCAGCCCAGATCCACGCCCATGCCTTCGACATTGCCCTCGCTGTGCGACAGGCGCGCATTCACCGAACTCTTGCTGCTCAGGCGATGGTTGAGTGCCAGCGAGGAGTTGCTGGTCTGGCCGACGAACACATTGCGCGGCCGCACACGGGTGCCATCGGGGAGCGTGTCATAGGTATACGTCGTGTCGAGCCAGCTGCGGTTGTGGCTGACAACGATACTGCCGGCGCCGTAGTTATAGAGGCTCTGCAGATCCAGACCGGTGCCGTAATCCTCAGTCTTGTAGACGTTGGCGTACATCGTGATGTGATTGGCCAGCGTCCAGTCGATGGACGTGCCGTATTGCAGTTTTTCGCGGATCTGCCGTGCCGAAGCGCCGACAATCACCCGTGGGTGCAGCAGGTAATTGACGGACGCGCCAGCGGTAGGACTGCCGCTCGACTGTGTGTCCCAGTTGCTGAGCAATTTGCTCTCTTCGCCGGCAAACACGTTGTAGCGCCAGCGTTCGTCGAGGTTGCGCCAGTTGTTGGGCTTGTACACCAACTCCTGAGTCGTCGAAGTGATCTGGCCGTCTTCGATCAGGCGCACTTCCACCTCATAGATACCGCCGGGTAGCGGGCGGGTATCGAGGGTCTGCAGGCCGGCCGGTATCGATTGCGTATTGATCAGCAAACCGTCGCGCCAGATCTCCACCGAACCCTGCCGGTTGGCGGTGACGTAGATCGGGTAAACGCTGGGCATCGGACTGTTGATTGCCAGGCTGTCGGAGCTGCCGTACATGATACCGACCGCCGTATCGGGACTGGTGCCGAACGTACGCGGCTGGCGCGTCAGTCCTTCGGAATTGGGGGTGAAATAGCCCAGGCGAAAGAAACTGCCTTGCAGTTCGCGCTGGGTGTGCAGCTCATGTACCGCGTGATAAAGCTTGTCGTCGGGGCCGCCGAGACGGGCCATTTGCAGATTGAGCGTCTGGCTCCAGTTGCCGAGGCTGGCGCTGGCCTCCAGACCGAAGCGTCCGCCGAGGTCCTGGTCCTGACCACCGTTGAGGTTGAGCTGATTGCGCACCATCAGGCCGCTACTGCCACCGCTCGGTAGCTCGTAATAACGTTTGGCCTCGACATCGCGTTCGGCATCTTGCGTGGCGATCGAAACCAATGAGTTTTCCAGGTTGTAATGCACCGCCAGAAAACCATCCGGGCAAGATCCCGTGCATGCGCCCAGGGGCACGCCGGGCTTGAGAAAGCTCGCCCATTTCTCCCGCTCCTGAGGACCGAAGCGGTTTTCGCTGGTGTCGGTGAATTCGAGAAGGGTGATGCGATCATCGCGCGACAGCACCACCATGGCTTCGCCAAGCGGCTGTTGGTCGACCTCGACCCGCACCGCCAGCGGCACATCAAAGAAATGCTCCTCGAAATCCGCGGGCAAGCCTTTGGCCTGGGCCAGCAGACTGCGTGGCGTCGTACCGGCGGCGCTGGCGGCCATGGCTGTGCTGGCACACAACAACAGCGCAAGCGCAGCCGCGATGGGTGTCATCGGGAACATGAACTTGTACTCTGATTGACTGACAATGAAAGTCCGTCGGGGCATACATGACTGTCTGCCCCGGCGGTTGACGCCACTCGTGAAAAGCGAGCGTATTGAGCTGATCAGTTGATCAGTTGCCGCCCACCGGTGGCACGGCGTCAAAGATCATGGCCACGGAACCGGTGTAATCACCCGGCTGGAAGTTGCTGCCCTTGGCGGAGATTTTCAGCGGTGCGCGATAGTTGACGTCGGACTCTGATTCACCAACGACCATTTGCGGGGTCAGGGTCAGTTCCTTGTTGTTGAGCATCACTTGCAGGTCGATCGAAGTGTTGCCGGCAACCAGTTTCGGCTGGCTTTCGAGGCTGGCGTGTACCGAACCGTTGTTGTTGCGCACGTCGAAGAAACCATTGACTTCGGCCATCTTGCCGGTGGTCGGCTGGTAGCTCATGTCCTGGTCCTTGTTGACCAGATCCGGATCGGTTGGCACCACGTAGAAGCCGTTGGTTGGCACGTGAGCGACGAGGCTGATGGAGTGCGACGCTTCGCCGGCAGCGAAGGCACCGGTGGAGGTCATTGCCAGAAGAGCCAGTGGTGCAGCGATTGCGAATTTCTTGAACATCGTTCAGTACCTGTTTGCTTTATATAAGGGGGTTGTCATTAAAAGTTCATGAACCCTTTGCTTATCGAGCACCGGAGCAACTTGAACTTTCAACGGTGGGCATCATCGGCTGTTGTCTCTGGAATGTAAGCAGGCAACTTCCGACAAGCGCGTAGTTAAACAACCACGCACCCCGCCAGAAAAAAGAACAAAAAACAGATACTTGCGTTATTCGCTGTAAGTTGCGCCCTACACACAGTTATCCTGAAAACACCACACAGCAACTTTGCCGCTTTAGATCAGCAACTTTGGTGACATTAGAATATATACTCAAGAGCAACTAGAGCGATAACTTTAACTCCCAGGTTACCGCGCCGCCGAGCAGCAAAAAAACCGATCCACTGTTTTTTTCCAGCGATCGACCACTCGTCCGCCGAGGCAGCACGCAGGGAAAAAAATCTTGCGCGAACCTTAAGATATATCTTAAGTTGTATCTAAATACGACGAGAGAGAAGTGAAATGAGAGACCATCATTCCCCCCACCGCGAGCATGGCGACGGCCGCGACGGCTTCGAGAAGCGCCCCGGTCGCGAACGCGGCGGCCGCGGCCCTCGGGTGTTCGCCCCCGGTGATCTGAAATTGCTGTTGCTGGCATTGATCGCCGAACAGCCATGCCACGGCTACGACCTTATCCGCCAGATCGAAGGCATGTTCGACGGCGCCTACAGCCCCAGTCCCGGGGTGATCTACCCGACGCTGACCTTTCTGGAAGAGAGCGACCTGATCGTCGGCGATGCCAAGGCCGGCAAAAAACGTTACAGCGTGACCGACGCCGGTCGTCTGTCTTTAAGTGAACAGGCCGTGGCGCTCGACGGCGTGCGCATGCGCATCGATGTCAGCAAGCGCTCGCTGCGCGGCCATGATCGTCCGGCGGAAATCCATGAAGCGGTGCACAACCTGCGCCATGCCCTGCAGTTGCACCACGGCCGCTGGAGCGCCGAAGAAATCCTGCGCGTGCGCGACCTGCTCAACGACACCGCCAAAGCCATCGTTGACGGCCCTGCCGTACAACCTGCCCCGGAGAAAGCCGAATGACAGCAGTCGATACTCAAACCATTCACCGTGTGATGCACGAAATCAAACGGCGCAAGCTTGAAGTGCTGCGCGTCACCGACCTGACCCCGCGCATGCGCCGCATCACTCTTGGCGGGCCGGAACTGGCGGGGTTCATCAGCTTGGGCACGGACGATCACGTCAAACTGCTGTTCCCGCAGACCGCCGAACAGGCCGCAGCGCTGGAGACAATGCAGCTCGGCGCCGGCAAGGACAACGGTCCGATGCCGCAAATGCGCGACTACACACCGCGTCGCTACGACCTGGAGAAAATGGAGCTGGACATCGATTTCGTCCTGCATGGCGATGGCCCTGCCTCGACTTGGGCGGAGCAGGCACAGCCGGGGCAATTCCTGCACATTGGCGGGCCGCGCGGGTCGATGATCGTGCCGGACATCTTTGATAGCTACCTGCTGATCGGCGACGAAACCGCCCTCCCCGCCATCGCCCGCCGCCTCGAAGGCCTGGCGGCGAATCGCAAGGCGCTGGTGGTGATCGAAGTGGAAAACGGCGCCGAGCAGCAAGTGCTGGAAAGCGCCGCGCCGTTCAATGTGATCTGGGTGCTGCGCGAAGGTGGCAAGGACAACCTGCTGACCACGGTCAAACAACTGCAGGTGCCAAAGGGCAATCTGTATGCGTGGGTGGCGACGGAAACCAAGGTCTCACGGCAGATTCGCCGGGTGCTGATCGATGAGCATGGACTGGATGAGCAGTTCATCAAAGCGGTCGGCTACTGGCGCGCGGAAGGCTCTGAGCAAGACGAGTGATCTCTTCCTGCCCCCTATCACCCTTGTGGGAGCGAGCCTGCTCGCGAAGGCGCCAGCACAGCCGAAAGATTTGCTGACTGACGCTTCGCATTCGCGAGCAGGCTCGCTCCCACATTGGATCTCAACTTCGTGCGGACAATCTGCGGTCGAGGCCGATAATCAGCAGGCCCACCAGCACAAACCCCAGCAATATCCCCCCGGCATTCGCCAGCACCTGTGGATAACCCAACACCGCCACATCTATGAACGGATATGCATACGCACCCAGCAGGTGCCCGCGCAGCATCGCGTAAATGAAATACACCAGCGGATAGATCAGCCATAGCGGCAAGTGCCACAGGCGCAACGTGCCTTTGGGTACGCAGCACCACCAATAGCCGAGAAACAGCAGCGGCATGACGTCGTGGAGCAACTCATCGGCAACAAACTGCCAGCCTTCGGGATGCCACAAATGCCGCAGCAGAATGCTGTAGGCCAGACCGACCACGGCGATGCTCACGGCTATGCCACTGCTGACCCACGGTTGCAGTAACCAGCGCCGCGCGGCGGATTCGCGCTCACTCACGGCGCAGGTCAGCACCGTCGCCACCAGCGTGTTGGTCAATATCGTGAAGTAACTGAAGAAACCCACCAGCCCGCCCAGCAGGCTGGCGCCGATGCTCAATCGTGCGAAGAGAATCAGGTACAGCTGAATCGTCAGACCGGCCCAGCCCAGAACGGCCAGGCAAGTGATCAGGCGTTGCCGCCTCGCGCTGTCCATCTCAGAGTGGTCGCTTGGTGCGCATCAGCTTGACGTACAGGCGCTCGACCTTCTCCCGCGCCCACGGGGTCTTACGCAGAAAGGTCAGGCTCGACTTGATGCTCGGATCGCTCTTGAAGCAACGGATGTCGATGCGCTCGGCGAGCCCCGACCACTCGTAGTGGGCGACCAATGCATTGAGGATCTGTTCGAGGGTCACGCCATGCAGCGGATCGGGGGATTGTTCGTTCATGCCGGGCCTTTGGGCGAAGTGGAAATGCGTAAAGCCGCGCACCTTAGCCGAGGGGCTGAGCGGGTGGAAGGCCTTCCTGCAAATGTAGGCCAACCCGGGAAGATCGCAGGCTGACAGCCGCCCGACAATGCGCCCGTTTGCCGCACTGTTACCGAATCCGAAACGCTGCATGTCTGCAAAAGCCCTTTCTCAATTTGTTACAGATCATTATCCTGCCGCCCTTCCGCTGAAACGCTTCACTGCCTGCGACAATCTGAAGCGCTCGGCCTGCACCCGTAAAACATCAAAAAAAGACTTTATTCATGGCTGATTTTTCCTCCTTCCGAGATAGCGCTACCCTCGCGCTGCGCACCTTCGGCGGCTGCACCGCCCTTGGCCTTGCCACCTGCGTCCAGGCAGCTCCAGCCTTCGACAGTGAGTCACCGTACATGCTCGGTGACTGGAACGGCACGCGCGCAGAACTCGCGGAAAAAGGCTACGACTTCAAACTCGATTACACCGGCGAAATGGGCAGCAACCTGCACGGCGGCTATGACCACGACCGCACCGCGCGCTACAGCGATCAGTTCGGCCTCGGCACCCATCTGGATCTGCAGAAGATCCTTGGCTGGAACGACGCCGAGTTCCAACTGACCATCACCAAACGCAGCGGCAACAACATCAGCAATGACCGCATCAACGACCCGCGTGTTGGCGGCTTCACTTCGGCGCAGGAAGTCTGGGGCCGTGGCCAGACTACGCGCCTGACGCAGATGTGGTACCAGCAGAAGTTTTTCGATCAGAAGCTCGACATCAAGGTCGGCCGGTTCGGCGAAGGCGAAGACTTCAACAGCTTCCCCTGCGACTTCCAGAACCTGGCGTTCTGTGGCTCGCAGGTTGGCAACTGGGTCGGGGGCATCTGGTACAACTGGCCGGTCAGCCAATGGGCGCTGCGGGTCAAGTATCACCTGACGCCGGAGCTGTACGCGCAGGTCGGTGCTTACGAGCAGAACCCGTCGAACCTCGATCGCGGAAACGGCTTCAAGCTCAGCGGCAGCGGCACCCAGGGCGCGATCCTGCCGGTTGAGCTGGTATGGACGCCGAAGCTCAACGGCCTGCCGGGCGAATACCGCGCCGGTTATTACTACAGCAACGCCAAGGCCTCTGACGTTTATAAAGATCGCAATGACCAACCGGCAGCGCTAAGCGGCGAAGCCTACCGCAGCGCGTCGAGCAAGCACGGTGTGTGGCTGGGCCTGCAGCAGCAGGTTACCAGTGTCGCCAGCGATAACAGCCGGGGGTTGAGCCTGTTCGCCAACGCGACGATGCACGACAAGAAAACCAACGCCATCGACAACTACGTGCAGGCCGGCCTGACCTACAAAGGCCCGTTCGACGCCCGCGCCAAGGACGACATCGGTTTCGCCCTGGCCCGCGTCCACGTCAACCCGGCCTATCGCAAGAACGCCGAAATGACTAACCGCGCCAACGCCATCTACGACTACGACAATCCGGCGTTCCTGCCACCGCAGGACACCGAGTACAGCGCCGAGCTGTATTACGGCGTGCACGTGACCAATTGGCTGACCGTACGCCCGAACCTGCAATACATCCGCCACCCCGGTGGCGTGAACGACGTCGACGACGCCCTGATCGGCGGAATCAAGATCCAGTCGTCGTTCTAAAAAACGCCACAAGGCCCTGTGGGAGCTGGCTTGCCAGCGATAGCAATCTGTCTGGCGATTTCAGTGTTGGATGTGCAATCGCCATCGCTGGCAAGCCAGCTCCCACAGGGATCCATGGAATTCATTAGCCGAACAAGTTTTTATCTGAACCATGCCTGCGCCAAATCGTCATCTAAAGTGACTACAGCGCGGGACTACATAAACGTCACGGAGAATCACACTATGAGCACCGAAAGTGCTTCGAGTCGGGGCCGTCTGCTACCGGGCCTGCTCGGCATTCTGCTTCTACTGATGGGCCTGGCCATGCTGGCCGGGGGAGTCAAGCTGAGCATGCTCGGCGGCTCGCTTTACTATCTGCTGGCCGGTATCGGCATCGCATTGACCGGCGTTCTGCTGCTGATGCGCCGTCGTGCGGCGCTGGGCCTTTACGCCATCGTGCTGTTTGCCAGCACCGTCTGGGCGCTGTGGGAAGTCGGTCTGGACTGGTGGCAACTGGTGCCGCGTCTGGCGATGCTGTTCGCCCTCGGTCTGGTGATGCTGCTGCCGTGGTTCCGTCGCCCGCTGCTGCTCAACGGACCTGCCCCGATGGGCACCGGCGCGCTGACCGTAGCGGTGGTGCTGGCCGGCCTGACCGCTGTAGCCAGTCAGTTCACCAACCCTGGGGAAATCAAAGGCCAACTGGACCGCGACAGCGTCGACGGCATGACCAACACCGCCCCGGCCATGCCCGACGGTGACTGGAACTCCTACGGCCGCAGCGCCCACGGTGATCGTTACTCGCCACTGGCGCAGATCACCCCGGCCAACGTGAGCAAGCTGGTCCCGGCCTGGACATACCGCACCGGCGACATCCCGGGGCCGAACGATCCGGGCGAAACCACGGCTGAAAATACCCCGCTGAAAGTCAACGGCATGCTCTACGTGTGCACACCGCACAGCCAGGTGATTGCGCTGGATCCGGACAGCGGCAAGGAAATCTGGCGCTTCGATCCGAAGCTGAGCACGCAGAACGCGGCCAACTTCAAAGGCTGGGCGCACATGACCTGCCGTGGCGTGAGCTATCACGACGACGCGGTCTATGCCTCCGAGCAGAGCCCGACCGGTTCGGCCAGCCCGGCCCCGGCCAGCGCTTGCCCGCGCCGCATCTTCCTGCCAACCGCCGACACTCGTCTGATCGCCCTGAACGCCGACACCGGCAAAATGTGCGAAGACTTTGGCGACAAAGGCCAGGTCGACCTGAGCGCCAACATCGGCGGTTTCAACGCCGGCGGCTACTACTCCACTTCGCCACCTGCGGTCACCAAGGACCTGGTGGTGATTGGCGGCCACGTCACCGACAACGTTTCCACCGACGAGCCTAGCGGCGTGATCCGTGCGTTCGACGTGCACACCGGCAAACTGGTGTGGAACTGGGACAGCGGCAACCCGGACGACACCGCGCCGATTGCCGAAGGCAAGACCTATACGCGCAACTCGCCCAACATGTGGTCGATGTTTGCCGTCGATGAAAAACTCGGCATGCTCTACCTGCCGATGGGCAACCAGACCCCGGACCAGTTCGGTGGCATGCGTACGCCTGAATCGGAACTGCACGCAGCTGGCCTGACTGCGCTGGACATCGCCACCGGTAAAGTGCGCTGGAACTTCCAGTTCACCCACCATGACCTGTGGGATATGGACGTCGGCGGTCAACCGACCGTGATGGACATCAAAACCGCTGACGGCGTCAAGCCAGCGGTACTGGCGTCGACCAAGCAGGGCAGCATCTACGTGCTGGATCGCAGCACCGGCAAAGCCATCGTGCCGATCAACGAAATCCCGGTGCCACAAGGCGCGGTGGAAGGCGACCACACTTCGCCGACCCAACCGAAATCCGACCTCAACTTCATGCCGCCGCCCCTCAAAGAGCGCGACATGTGGGGTGTGACGCCATTCGACCAGATGCTCTGCCGGATCGACTTCAAATCCCTGCGTTATGACGGCCCGTTCACCCCGCCGTCGCTGCAAGGATCGATCGTGTATCCAGGCAACTTCGGCGTGTTCGACTGGGGCGGCATCTCGGTCGACCCGGTGCGCCAGATCGCCTTTGTCAACCCGAGCTACATGGCGTTCCGTTCGAAACTGGTACCGGCTGCAGAAGTTGCCGGCGGCCCGGGTCGCAAGAGCGAAACCGAAGGCGTGCAGCCTAACAAGGGCGCGCCATACGGGGTGATCCTCGAAGCGCTGCTGTCGCCGATGGGCCTGCCTTGCCAGGCGCCAGCGTGGGGTTATGTGGCGGCGGTCGACCTGACCACCAGCAAAACCATCTGGATGCACAAAAACGGCACCGTGCGCGACAGCTCGCCGGTTCCGATCCCGCTGAGCATGGGCGTACCGAGCCTGGGCGGCACCTTCACCACCGCCGGTGGCGTGGCCTTCCTGAGCGGCACCCTCGACCAGTACCTGCGCGCCTACGACGTGAAAAACGGCAAGCAACTGTGGGAAGGCCGCCTGCCAGCCGGCGCGCAAACCACTCCGATGACGTACACCGGCAAGGACGGCAAGCAATATGTGCTCGTCGTCGCCGGCGGTCACGGCTCGCTGGGCACCAAGCAAGGTGACTATGTGATTGCTTACAAACTGTCTGAGTAAGCGTTAGCGACAGGTAAAGAAAAGGCGATGTTCTGCAAGGGACATCGCCTTTTTTGTGAACGCAATTTGGCAAGCAATGGAAAACCTGTGGGAGCGAGCTTGCTCGCGAAGGGGTCAGCGCATTCGGCAGTTGGAGTGACTGACACTGCGCTTTCGCGAGCAAGCCTGCCTTGATCAGACCTACACATCCTATATAACTCCGACCAAGAAGCCTCATCGCGAACAAGTATAAAAACCTGTCAGAGATGACAGTTTCCAGGTTTTAACTTCTGGCTCAGTCTTCCTGTTCCAAATTAATCAGGCACAGGAAACACCCATGACGAATGCAAAGGCTTCTCCAGCAATTTGGGTAAACGGTACGCTTAACGTTGATGTAAAAGGCACCATTGGCGGCACGTCGGTCACTCTGACCAGCTTCCTGTCGACCAGCATTTCTGCGTCTCCCAGCGCACTGGGCGGTTACGATTTTTCTTTCGAAGATAACCACGGTTCTTCGAACAGACGCTCCCTCTCCCTCTCGCTTCGCGAGCTGCTGGCCCCTTCAATCGCTGGCTACTTTGAATATGTCGTGACCGAACGAGGTATTCAGCCTTATGACTATGAAGTGACATCCTCTTCCAGCGTTGCCGTAAGCAAACTCAATAGCGGCCTGTACTTATACTCCCTCGATAATTTGCAAATCTCCGCCACGGCAGTCCACGGTGATGAAACGCGTGAGCTCACCGGTAACGGATACTTTTTTCTTCAAGAGCTGACTTACCCTATCTAGCAAGCAGGTCGGGATCTCAGTCATCGGGATAATCGTGCGTCTGCCTTTGCGTCATATGGAGGTAACTGACGGAAGACGCACGCCGACGTGAAATACCGAGCCGAGCTCAAGTTCTGAAACAAATCAAAACCCGCACTTCACCACTCAACAGGATGAGCGCAAGCTCCGCTCCAACAGATAGCCCCCCCAAAAAACCCAACGACATGGTCGGTGCAAAGGCCGCCAAGTCTTAAGAAAAACCCTGTCATAACCCTGAACACACAAGCAGAAACACCCCCGCCCCATTGAAACCACCTCACCCCTGCCCCATCTAAGACCCATACCCCATTGCGCAGGTGCCCCATGACCGACCAGCAAGATCGCCCGGACAACCACGACGATTACGAAACCGACCACATCGAACACACCTCCTCCGGCACCGGCCTGGCGCTGCCCGGGCAAAACCTGCCGGACAAGGTCTACATCATCCCGATCCACAACCGCCCGTTCTTCCCGGCCCAGGTCCTGCCGGTCATCGTCAACGAAGAACCGTGGGCCGAGACCCTCGAACTGGTCAGCAAATCCGAACACCATTCCCTGGCCCTGTTCTTCATGGACACGCCCCAGGAAGACCCGCGCCACTTCGACACCGGCGCCCTCCCCGAATACGGCACGCTGGTCAAGGTTCACCACGCCAGCCGCGAGAACGGCAAACTGCAGTTCGTCGCCCAAGGTCTGAGCCGTGTGCGCATCAAGACCTGGCTCAAGCACCACCGCCCACCGTATCTGGTCGAAGTCGAATACCCGCACCAGCCGACCGAGCCGACCGACGAGGTCAAGGCTTACGGCATGGCCCTGATCAACGCGATCAAGGAACTGCTGCCGCTCAATCCGCTGTACAGCGAAGAGCTGAAGAACTACCTCAACCGCTTCAGCCCCAACGATCCGTCGCCGCTGACCGACTTCGCCGCCGCCCTGACCTCGGCCACCGGCCCCGAGCTGCAAGAAGTGCTCGACTGCGTGCCAATGCTCAAGCGCATGGAAAAAGTCCTGCCGATGCTGCGCAAGGAAGTCGAAGTCGCGCGCCTGCAGAAAGAGATTTCCGCCGAAGTCAACCGCAAGATCGGCGAGCATCAGCGCGAGTTTTTCCTCAAGGAACAGCTCAAGGTGATCCAGCAGGAACTTGGCCTGACCAAGGACGACCGCAGCGCCGACCTCGAGCAATTCCAGCAGCGCCTCGAAGGCAAAACCCTGCCGGCGCAGGTGCAGAAACGCCTCGAAGAAGAAACCCACAAACTGTCGATCCTCGAAACCGGCTCGCCGGAATACGCGGTCACCCGCAATTATCTGGACTGGGCAACTTCGGTGCCGTGGGGCGTTTACGGCGAGGACAAACTCGACCTCAAGCACGCACGCAAAGTCCTCGACAAGCACCACGCGGGTCTGGACGACATCAAGGATCGCATCCTCGAATTCCTCGCAGTGGGTGCCTACAAAGGCGAGATCAGCGGTTCGATCGTGCTGCTGGTCGGCCCGCCGGGCGTGGGTAAAACCAGCGTCGGCAAATCCATCGCCGAATCCCTCGGGCGGCCGTTCTACCGCTTCAGCCTCGGCGGCATGCGCGACGAAGCCGAAATCAAGGGCCACCGCCGCACTTACATCGGCGCGCAGCCGGGCAAACTGGTGCAGGCGTTGAAAGACGTCGAGGTGATGAACCCGGTGATCATGCTCGACGAGATCGACAAAATGGGCCAGAGCTACCAGGGCGACCCGGCTTCGGCGTTGCTGGAAACCCTCGATCCTGAGCAGAACGTCGAATTCCTCGACCACTACCTCGATCTGCGCATGGATCTGTCGAAGGTCCTGTTCGTCTGCACCGCCAACACCCTCGACTCGATCCCCGGCCCGCTACTCGACCGTATGGAAGTGATTCGCCTGTCCGGCTACATCACTGAAGAAAAAGTCGCCATCGCCAAGCGTCACCTGTGGCCGAAACTGCTGGAAAAGGCCGGCGTGTCCAAAGGCAGCCTGAGCATCAGCGACACCGCACTCAAAGCCTTGATCGACGGTTACGCCCGTGAAGCCGGCGTGCGTCAGCTGGAAAAGCAAATGGGCAAATTGGTGCGCAAAGCGGTGATGAAGCTGATCGACGACCCGAAAGCGGTGATCAAACTCGGGCCGAAAGACCTCGAAGCCTCGCTCGGCCATCCGGTGTTCCGCAACGAACAAGTGCTGTCCGGCACCGGGGTCATCACCGGCTTGGCGTGGACCAGCATGGGTGGCGCGACCTTGCCGATCGAAGCCACGCGGATTCACACACTCAACCGTGGGTTCAAACTCACCGGGCAACTGGGTGATGTGATGAAGGAATCGGCAGAGATCGCCTACAGCTACGTCAGCTCGCACCTCAAGCAATTTGGCGGTGACGCGAAGTTCTTCGACGAAGCCTTCGTCCACCTGCACGTACCGGAAGGCGCGACCCCGAAGGACGGCCCGAGCGCGGGCGTGACCATGGCCAGCGCTCTGCTCTCCCTCGCACGCAATCAACCGCCGAAAAAAGGCGTGGCGATGACGGGCGAGTTGACGCTGACCGGGCATGTACTGCCGATCGGCGGCGTGCGCGAGAAGGTGATCGCAGCGCGCCGGCAGAAGATTTTCGAGTTGATTCTGCCGGAGCCGAACCGGGGTAACTTCGAGGAATTGCCGGACTACCTGAAGGAAGGGATTACCGTGCACTTTGCCAAGCGGTTTGCGGATGTGGCGAAGGTGCTCTTCTGACAATCATGTAGTGCCTGCTATATCGCTTTCGCGAGCAGGCTCGCTCCCACAGGGTGATGCGGTGAATACAAAAACTGTCGACACCGCTTATCACTGTGGGAGCGAGCCTGCTCGCGAAGGCGGCAACTCTGGCGATGCCAATTTCCCGAACGTCACACTTCGTCTCATCTTCAGTTATGCTCGCCGTTCGTCGTAACCGCCGGAGCTGCTGACCCATGTCCCCCACTCGCCTGTTTCTCCCCCTCGCCCTTTCCTTGCTGGCCGCTTGCGCCACGCAACCGAAACACAACGTGACCGTGGAAAAACAAAGCGAATGCCCCGTGCGGCTCACCACCGGGCAAAACCTGATCATCAGCCTGCCAAGCAACCCGACCACCGGCTACCGCTGGGCGATTCAGGATTCCGCTGGCGGCGTATTGCGTGCGCTCAGCCCCGAGGTTTACAGCAACCCGGAAGATGCAGGCGTGGTGGGCGCAGCGGGGGTTTCGACCTGGCGCTTCCAGGCCTTCGCAGCCGGCACCGGGCGTTTGCGCCTGACCTCGCAACAACCGTGGGCACCGGAAGTGCTGCCTGTGGAAACCTTTGACTGCGCGATTTCCGTGAACTGACTGCGGCAAACCGCGCTGGCTTCTTCGCGAGCAGGCTCGCTCCCACAGATCACCATGATCCCCTGCGGGAGCGAGCTCGCAAAAGCCATATCCCGGACGGCGAGAATTACACCCGGTTCGGTGCTTTATCAGACAACCCAAGCATCCCCGCGCCACTTTGGCTAAAATGCCGGCCTTTTCCATCGACACCGCCGGAAACCGCCGTGAGCAAAGAACCCGATCGCCTATTCGCCCAGCCTTTGGCCCAAGTGCCTGACTTCGCCTTCAACGAAGACGTGGTGCGGGTGTTCCCGGACATGATCAAGCGCTCGGTGCCGGGTTATCCGACCATCGTCGAAAACCTCGGCGTGCTCGCCGCGCAATTCGCTCAGCCCAACAGCGTGCTTTACGATCTCGGCTCGTCACTGGGTGCCGTGACTCAAGCACTGCGCCGCCACGTGCGCACCGACGGTTGCCGGGTCATCGCTGTGGATAACTCGGCGGCGATGGTCGAGCGTTGCCGCGAGTACCTCAACGGTCAGGATTCGATGTTTCAGGAATTGCTGCCCGTCGAAGTCATCGAAGGCGACATTCTCGCCCTCGATTTCCAACCTGCCTCGGTAGTGGCGCTGAACTTCACCCTGCAATTCATCGCCCCGGACCAGCGCACCGCGTTGCTCTCGCGCATTCGCCAATCGTTGATGCCCGGCGGCGCGCTGATTCTCTCGGAGAAGCTGCGCTTCAACGATGCCGAAGAGCATGCGCTGCTCACCGATCTGCACGTGGCGTTCAAACGCGCCAACGGCTACAGCGAACTGGAAATCGCCCAGAAGCGCAGCGCCATCGAAAACGTCATGAAGCCCGACAGCCTCGAAGAACACCGCGAACGCCTGCTGGCCGCCGGCTTCTCGAAAGTCGTGCCGTGGTTCCAGTGTCTTAACTTTGCCTCGTTGATTGCCTTGCCATGATTGATCTGTCCCCCCTCGCCCGCCGTCTGGCCGGTACACCGCTGGCCGAATGGGCCAACACCCTGCAAGCGCAACTCGACAAGAAAATGGAGAAAGGCCACGGCGATCTGGAGCGCTGGCAAAGTGCGCTGGATGCGTTGCCGAAGATTCAGCCGAGCGAAGTCGATTTGCTCAATGGCCTGACACTCGACACCGATTGCGACGACGACACTCGCGCACAGATGCGCACCGCGCTGATGGGACTGTCGCCGTGGCGCAAAGGGCCTTTCGATCTGTTTGGTGTGCATGTCGACACCGAATGGCGCTCGGACTGGAAGTGGTCGCGCGTCTCCCCACACCTGGACCTGAAGGGCAAACGCATTCTCGATGTCGGCTGCGGCAACGGCTACTACATGTGGCGCATGCTCGGCGCCGGTGCCGACAGCGTGATCGGCGTCGACCCGAACTGGCTGTTCTTCTGCCAGTTCCAGGCGGTGCAGCGTTATCTGTCAGAGCCGAATGCCTGGCACCTGCCGTTCCCGTTCGAAGACCTGCCGCCGAATCTGGAAGGCTTCGACACGGTGTTTTCCATGGGCGTGTTCTACCACCGCCGCTCGCCGATCGAGCATTTGCTGGCGCTGAAGGATTGCCTGGTCAAGGGCGGCGAACTGGTGCTGGAAACCCTGGTGGTCGAAGGCGACAAGCATCAGGTGCTGGTGCCGGAAGATCGCTACGCGCAGATGCGCAACGTGTGGTTCTTGCCGTCAGTACCGGCGCTGGAATTGTGGCTGCGACGGGCCGGGTTCACCGATATTCGCTGCGTGGATGTCAGCACCACGACGGTTGAGGAACAGCGCGGCACCGAATGGATGAAGTATCAGTCGCTGAGCGATTTCCTTGATCCGGCGGATCACAGCAAAACGATCGAAGGGCTGCCGGCGCCGATGCGGGCGGTGATTGTCGCGAAGAAGTAACCCAATCTCACAAAGAACTGATATGCCCGCTCCCACATTTCAACCGTTGAAATGCGCGCTTTTGTGGGAGCGGGCTTGCTCGCGAAAGCGGTGTGACAGACACCATTGATGTTGAATGTGCCGACGCCTTCGCGAGCAGGCTCGCTCCCACCTTTCAATCGCATGTCTAGCGTTGGAATACGCCTTTTGTGGGAGCGGTGTCGTAACCCCAGATCACATGCGCAGCCGTGCCCATGTGGGAGCGAGCCTGCTCGCGAAGAGGGTGTGTCAGGCAATACATTCGGTGACTGACAGAATGCCTTCGCGAGCAGGCCCGCTCCCACAATGAATCCGTGTTTATTCAGCGGGTTTTGTGCGTCTGGCGCGGAAAAATTCGGTCAACACTGCCCCACACTCTTCAGCCAGCACCCCACCCTCATACAACACCCGGTGATTCAAAAAGCCCTGGGTAAAAAACTGCCCCTGACTTTGTACAATCCCGGCTTTGGGCTCCAGCGCGCCATACACCACCCGCGCCACCCGCGAATGCACGATCAGCCCCGCGCACATGCTGCACGGTTCCAGCGTTACATACAGCGTGCTGCCCGGCAGGCGATAGTTATCCACTGCCTGCGCCGCCGCGCGGATCGCGACCATCTCCGCATGGGCACTCGGGTCGCTGGTGCTGATCGGGCAATTGAAGCCGCGTCCGATGATCTCGCCGTCCTGCACCAGCACCGCGCCTACCGGCACTTCGCCGAGGGCTGCGCCTTGTGCTGCGAGTGTCAGGGCTTCGCGCATGAAGTCGCGGTCGCGGCTGCGGTCCATGATCGCCGCCGGGCGGATCTGACGCATCACTTCACCTCGATCGCGGCCATCAGGCCGGTTTCCATGTGGTCGATGACATGGCAATGGAACATCCACACCCCCGGGTTATCCGCCACCAGCGCCACTTGCGCACGCTCGTTCTTGCCCAGCAGATAGGTGTCGGTGAAATACGGAACGACTTTGTGCCGGTTCGACGCGATCACCTTGAAGCTCATGCCGTGCAGGTGGATCGGGTGCTGGTATTGGGTCATGTTCTTCAGTTCGAAAATATAGCTCTGGCCCAGTTTCAGACTGGCGATCGGTCGGTCAGCACACGTCTTGTCGGTGATGTCCCAGGCCTTGCCGTTGATCTGCCACAGGCTCGGCGGTTTGCCGTTTTCGGTATTCACCGAAACCGAGCCGACCCATTCGAAATTGAAGTTGAGTTTCTCCGCATTGGCCAGATCCGGCTCGGCCACCGGGTTGGCCGGCAGCGCTTTCGGCCAATCCGTCGGCGCATCGGTGTTGGCGACTGAACGCAGCGTGCCCAGACGCACCGGGCCATTGCGCAGCGACAACTCTTCGCCCGCCGCCGGTGCCTTGATCGCCAGGCAAATGCGCATGCCGGGGCCGAGCCAGTATTCCTTGCCCAATGGCCGAGGCTCGACCGGGTTGCCATCCAGCGCGTAGATTTTCGCTTCAACGCCAGGAATATTGATGCGATAGGTCAGGGTGTTGTCGAGGTTGAGCAAACGCACCCGGGTGATCTGCCCGGCCGGCAGATCAATCACCGGCAACGGCACACCATTGATCGTCGACAGGCGCCCCGCCGTGCCGGCACGGGCTGCTTCGCGCGGGATGCTGAATTCAACAAACTGACCTTGCTCGTCGACATGCCAGTTCTTCAGGCTCAGGGTTTTCTCGTACTTGAAACCGGTGGGCTCGCGCTCTTCGATGATCAGCGGCCCGACCAGCCCGCGACCCAGTTCTTCACTGCTGCTGACATGCGGGTGATACCAGTAGCTGCCGGCGTCCGGCACGCGGAATTTATAGTCGAAGTATTCGCCCGGCAGCACCGGCAGCTGCGATACGTAGGGCACGCCGTCCATTTCCAGCGGCAGGCGGATGCCGTGCCAGTGAATGGTGGTCGCCACCGGCAGATGGTTGATGAAACGCACCCGCAACCATTCGCCCTGACGCACGCGCAGCTCGGTGCCCGGCGCCGACGGACCGAACGCCCAGGCCTCGGTCTTGTGGCCCGGCACCAGCTCCACGTCGAGCGGCGCGGCGATCAGTTCATAGTCGTGGCCGGCCTCGGCGTCGGCCATTTTCCCCAGCCAGTAACGCGACGCGCCTCCCGCGCCTACGCCAACGACAACAAGACCGGCCAGGCCACCGAGGATTTGGCGACGGGTAAAGGACATGAACTCAACTACCTCACGTATCAGCGACGGACCCCGAGGGATCCGCAAAAAGGCGAATACGATACACCCGCAGTTGAGAAACAGTAAGGGCGACCTGCGGCCGCACGTCTTGTCAGCCCTGCGCGCGCAGCCCGGTGATCAGGTGCAGCACGCCGCCTTCAAGGCACATGACGCCCGCCACACCGGCGACACTCAGCGCCTGACGGTCGATCCGCGCCTCGTCATGCAGCGCCACCCGCACCCGGGTCAACGCCACCGGCTGCTGTGACTTGAGGTTAGCCACACCGCCCAGCGCGGCAACAACTTCTGCGCTCAATCCGGCCACCGGATCGACGGCGGCTTTCACCTCATCCGGGACCAGATCTGGCGTCAGTGCTTTCCAGAATGCCTGCTGCAATTTGTCGAACATGTTCAATTCTCCATAACCGGCGAGGCATCGACTTTCGCCCCATGAAACTGCTGCAAGGCTTCGCGCACGTCACCGGCGCTTTCCAGGTTCGAGACTTGTTCGGCGATGATCCGACAGTCCGCCAGAGTCACTTCGCGCACCGCCGACTTGATCGCCGGAATCAACGGCACGCTCACCGACAGCTCATCCACGCCCAGTCCCAGCAACAACGGCACCGCGAGACGTTCAGACGCCATGGCGCCACAGACGCCGACCCATTTGCCGTGGCTATGCGCAGCCTTCACCGTCATGGCAATCAGGCGCAGTACCGAAGGATGAAAGCTGTCCGCCTGGCTGGCCAGACGCGGGTGATCACGATCCATGGCCAAGGTGTACTGGGTAAGGTCATTGGTGCCGATGGAGAAAAAATCCACGTGAGGCGCCAGCACATCGGCCATCAGCGCAGCGGCGGGCACTTCGATCATGATTCCCAGTTTCGGCAGTTGCGCCAGGCCCAGCACTCGCGCCTCCTGTTCGAGAATCTGCCGCGCCAGACGCAGCTCGGCCAGATTGCTGACCATTGGCAACATGATGTGCAAACGCGTCAGTTCACAGCAGGCGAGGATTGCGCGGAACTGCTCACGCAACAATTGCGGGCGCTCAAGGCACAGGCGAATGCCGCGCAAACCAAGGAAGGGATTGGTTTCGCTGTCCATCGGTACATAGGCCAGCGGCTTGTCCCCGCCGACATCGAGGGTGCGCACCACCAGATTGTGTGCCCGCCCGATGGTGCGGGCGATGGCGCTGTAGGTGGCCACTTGTTCATCGTGGCTCGGCGCTTGCTGGCGCCCCAGGTAGAGAAACTCCGAACGCAGCAGGCCAACGCCACTCGCGCCCAGCTCCATGGCCTGGGCGGTTTCGCCCTGCGAGGCAACGTTGGCGGTGACTTCGATGTGCTGACCGTCACGGGTGCAGGCCGCCTCGCTGGCCTGGGCCAGTTCCTGCTGATGACGCTGGCGCTGGCGCTCATGCCGCGTGCGCAATTGATCGATGGACTCGGCGTCCGGGTGCAACTGCAATTCGCCTTTGTCGGCATCAAGCAGCACCCGCGTGCCGTTGCCGAGCCCGAGCATTTGCAGCGGCATACCGCAAATCGCCGGCAAGCCGCAGGCTCGCGCGAGGATCGCGACATGGCTGGTGGCGCCGCCGCCAACGGTGGCAAACCCGAGCACCTTGCGCGTATCGAGCCCGGCAGTCTGTGAAGGAGTCAACTGATCGGCGATCAGAATGGTGTCGTCCGGCAACTCCAGCGTCTGCTCGTGAACACCGAGGATCAGCTTCAGCACGCGCTGGCCGACATCATCCAGATCCGCCGCACGTTCGGCCAGCAAGGCGTTGCCCAGCGAGCGAAACATTGCCGCCGTTGCGTCGGTGCTGGTCTTCCAGGCAAACGCCGCGCTTTTGCCCGCGTCGATCAGCGCCCTGGCCTGATCCAGCAGGCTCGGGTCGGCCAGCAGTTCCTGATGCGCCTTGAAAATCTCCGCCTGCGCCTGGCCGCTGGCGGTGTCACGTAGATGTTGCAAAGCCATGTCGGCTTCGATCAGTGCCTGGCTCAACGCCTCCAGTTCGACTGGCGGCTCGGCGCCGAACTCGTTGACCATGAGCGATGCTTCGACGATCTGCATGACTTGCCCCAGTGCCGAACCGGGCGAGGCACAGACACCGCGCAGGATGTTCGGCATTTCTGCGGCGACGACTTCGACTGGCGCGGGCGCCGTGACAGCTTCGCCGCAGCCTTCAGTCAGCAAGCGGGTCAGCGCTTCGACAGCCGCCTCGGCGTCTTCACCTTCGGCGCTGACCCGCACGCTGTCGCCATGGACCGTCTGCAAAGCCATGATCGCCACCAGGGATTTGCCATTGGCTTGCGCTTGCAGTTTGTGCAGATGGATGGTCGCTGAAAATGCTTTCGCCGCTTGAGCGAATACTGCCGCCGGCCGCGCGTGCAGACCATTGGGATTGGGCAGGTTGATCGGCGGCGAGAACATCGCATCGCCCGGCAGCGGCGCTGGATGTTCGCCGACGGCTGCGCCGACCACGACGTCCAGCACTGGCTGGCCCACCTCGACCCACCCGGTTGAGCCTACGAGTGAATCGAACGGCTCGCCGCTGACCACCAGCATCAAGGTCAACAAACTGCGCGCATGCAGGGCAATGTAGTCAGCATCGAAGTCGATCAGCGCCTGCCCCGCTTCGACCCGCTGCCCGGCTTCAACGCGGCGGGTGAATCCTTCGCCGGCGAGATTCACCGTGTCCAGGCCGATGTGCATCAACACCTGAACACCCGCATCATTGGTGATGGTGAGCGCATGCCCGCTGGCCTGCACATCACTGACCACGCCGGCCAATGGTGCGCAGAGGGTTGACGAAGTCGGGTCGATGCACAAACCGTCGCCGATGATCCGCCCGGCAAATACCGGGTCGGGGACCTGATCCAGCGCCATCAGCACGCCGGATAAAGGAGCCAGCAGCTGCAATTGTTGGGGTGTGGCCATGACATCACCTGAGCTTGTATTGATTGAATGAGCGGTCGCAGCCGCTTTGCTTATTTCCACCAGTATTCAACCTGCAGCCCGACATTGGCGCCGTGCCGTGCGTTGCCGAAGGCCCCCGTGTCGGACAGCGCCGAACCTTTGGCCAACAGGTTGGCGGCACGCTTGGCCGCCTGATTCCAGCTGGCATAGGTGTAATACAGACGCACTTCAGGGCGCGCCCAGAATTCCGGGCCTTTGGGTGACCACGTCGGCGCGAAGGTGAATTTGCTCAGCTTGCGCGTGCCGTCCGCCGCCTCGACCTGGTCGTGACCCAGTTCGGTCACCAGTTTGAACTGCTCGCTCAGCGCATAGGCCGGGCGTACGCCGAGCGACAACCAGTTCTGGTCGGCGCCGCCCTGACGAATATCCTTTTGATACACCGCCTGGAATTGTCCGCCAAAACGCGGCGTCATTTGCCAGTCGAAGAACTCGACGATGCGATAGCTCTTGTTGCGGTCATCGAGCCTGACGTTACCGGTATAGCCCAAACCGGTGCCCGGCCCTTCACCGTATTGCAGCGCCAGTTTGTTCTTGCCGCCGAAAAAGGCCTGCTGCACGTGCTGAGTGGTGATCGCCCAGCCACGGTGGGCGTCGCGACTGTCGGGCTTGTCGATGTAGCTCAGGCCAAACTCCAGTTCACCGCCCGGGTTACTGTTGAAACCGCCGACGTTGAAGTCGTGCCGATTGATGTAATCCTTTTGGTAAAGATTGTCCTTGCGCGAAAAGGCGTAGCTGTATTTCAAGCCACCGATCAACACGTCTTCGATACCGCCGCCGGTGGCGCTCTGGTTCCAGTAGTAGAAATCGGAAATGTGGATGTCGTTGCGTTTGTAGTAGCGCCGCCCCGCCCACAGCGAGCCACCATTGAGCGCAGGCATCGCCGACCATTGTGCGTACGCCTGCGGCAAGCGAATCGAGCCGTTGTCTTCCTTGAATGTCAGGCTGCGATCGTAGCGGTTGTACAACGACGCCATGCCGTCGACGCTCAGCACCGAACCGTCGTCGAGGGTGTACAGATCCTGGCGCAACTCGAGCTCGCCGTACTGCTCGCATTCGTTACCAAGGCGATATTTGGTCTGCGCGCCAGGCAACTGGAAACACGACTGGCTGCTGCTGTTGACCGAAGTGCCGACACCGCTGCGCAGATAGCCGCCAAACTCCAGCGCCTGTGAAGACGTAGGCATTGCCAGACAAAATCCGGCGACTGCCAAGCTATAATTCATGGTTGTTTTCATATGCCACCCATTGTTTTTATTGTGTGGTCGCAGGAATTCAGCGCGCACAAATCCCCCGCGCAGCGTTCTGCGTGTTTTTTCAAAGGTTGTTATTCAGTTAAAAATCAGGGGTCGGTCAGGTGCAGCACAAAGGATTCGTAAGGTCGCAAGTGCAGCAACCGTGTGCGTTGCGGACAGTCCGGGTAGTTGCTGATCAACAAACGCTGTTCCTGGGATTCGTCGATCAGCGCCGGTAGCTCGACATCACACTCGGTGCCATAGAAGTTGTTCACCACCAGTAAACGTTCACCCGCCCCCTCGCGCAGGTACGCCCAGACTTGTGGGTGCTCCGGCAACAACTGGCGATAGACGCCGTCGGAGATCAGCGCTTCAGTGCGGCGCAAGGCGATCAGGCGGCGATAGTGATGCAGCACCGATTCCGGGTCGTGCAGTTGATGGGCGACGTTGATCTGCGCAGCATTGGCCGGCACGCCAATCCAGGATTCACCACTTGTAAAACCAGCATTGTGCCCGGCATGCCAGTGCATCGGCGTGCGCCCGTTGTCGCGGGATTTCTGCATGATCGCCGCCATGTTGTCGAGGTCGCTTGCCCCCGCTTCACGCTTGAGGCGAAAAATATTCAGCGTCTCGACATCGCGGTACTGCTCGATGCTCTCGAAGCCGGGATTGGTCATGCCCAGTTCTTCACCTTGATAAACGAACGGCGTGCCCTGCAGAAAGTGCAGCGCCGTGCCGAGCATCTTCGCCGACAGCTCGCGGTGTTCGCCGTCAGTGCCGAACCGCGAGACCACGCGTGGCTGATCGTGGTTACACCAGAACAGCGCATTCCAGCCGCCGCCCGCCTGCATGCCGGTCTGCCAGTCGGAGAGAATCTGCTTGAGCTGGAGGAAGTCGAAATCGGCGCGGACCCATTTCTGCAGGTTCGGGTAATCGACCTTCAAGTGATGAAAGTTGAAGGTCATCGACAATTCTTTTGACTGCGGATTGGAGTAGCGGATGCAGTGTTCGAGGCGGGTCGACGACATCTCGCCGACGTTGATCAGCTCATGCCCCTCGAAGACTTCGCGGTGCATTTGCTGCAAGTACGCATGCACGTTAGGCCCATCGGTGTAGAAGCGCCGACCGTCGCTGTCATCTTCGGGGAAGTCCGCCGGTTTGGAGATCAGATTGATCACGTCCAGACGAAAGCCTCCGACGCCCTTGTCGCGCCAGAAACGCATCATCTTGAACACTTCGTCGCGGACCTTGGGGTTGTCCCAGTTGAGGTCGGCCTGAGTGTGGTCGAACAGGTGCAGATAGTATTGGCCGGTCTGCGCCTCGTATTCCCAGGCCGAGCCACCGAACTTGGATTCCCAATTGTTCGGCTGGTCGCGCCAGATATAGAAGTCGCGGTAAGGGTTGTCGAGGCTGCTGCGCGCCTGCTGGAACCAGACATGCTCGATGGAGGTGTGGTTGACCACGATGTCGAGCATCAGCTTGATTCCGCGTTTGCCCGCTTCGGCGATCAGCAGTTCGCAATCGGCCATGCTGCCGTAGCTCGGATCGACCGCGTAGTAGTCGCTGATGTCGTAGCCGTTATCGCGCTGCGGCGAGCGCAGGAACGGCGTGATCCACAGGTAATCGACCCCCAGCCATTGCAGGTAATCGAGCTTGGCGACGATGCCGAGCAGGTCGCCAGTGGCGTTGCCCGCATGGCTGTGAAAGCTCTTCGGGTAGATCTGGTAGATCACCGAACGTTGCCAGTCTTGCATGGCGAATTTTCCTCTTGAATATCAGGAGCCGTGTAGGAGCTGCCGAAGGCGGCGATCTTCTGATTTTGAAAGGCAAGATCAAAAGATCGCAGCCTCCGGCAGCTCCCTACAGTTGAATTTCAGGCAACCCGGTAACCCGGACGGACGATCTTCATGCTCAGCACGCAGGTCAGGGCAAACGGCACGAGCATCGCAATCAGCATCCCGATGACGAACATCGGAATGAACTGCGGAATGATCGAGATGAAACCGGGAAGGCCGCCAACGCCAATGGCCGAGGCCTGGATCTTGTTCAGCGAGAGGAACATGCAACCCAGCGCCGAACCGGCCAGCGCGGCGTAAAACGGAAACTTGTAGCGCAGGTTGACGCCGAACATCGCCGGCTCAGTGATTCCGAAGTAGGCGGAAATCGCCGAGGTCGAGGCCATGCTCTTGTCCCGCGCATTGCGCGTCATCCAGAACACCGCCAGTGCCGCACTGCCCTGCGCCAGATTGGACATGACAATCATCGGCCAGATGAATGTGCCGCCCTGGCTGGAAATCAGTTGCAGGTCCACGGCGAGGAACATGTGGTGCATGCCGGTGATCACCAGCGGCGCATACAACAGGCCGAAAATCAGACCGCCCACCAGCGGCGCCAGATCGAAGAGCATCACCAGCCCTTCGGTGATGTAGATGCCGATATGCCGGGTCACCGGGCCGATGATCGCCAGCGCCAGCACGCCAGTGACAACGATGGTGGTGATCGGCACCACAAGTAATTGCACGGCGTTGGGCACTCGCGCCCGCAGCCATTTTTCGATGACGCTCATCACGTACGCCGCCAGCAGGATCGGCAGGATCTGCCCTTGGTAACCGACCTTTTCCACCTGGAACAGGCCGAGAATGTCGAAATACGGCAGCTGCTGCCCATCCAGTCCGGCAACGGCCTTGCCGTAGTTCCAGGCGTTAAGCAGGTCAGGGTGCACCAGCATCAGACCGAGGACGATGCCGAGGATTTCGCTGCCGCCGAAACGCTTGGCCGCCGACCAGCCGACCAGCGCCGGCAGGAACACAAACGAGGTGTTGGCCATCAGGTTGATCAGGCTCCACAACCCGTCGAGGTTGGGATAGGCATCGAGCAGGGTCTGGCCCTCGATGAACATGCCCTTGGCGCCGAGCAGGTTGTTGATACCCATCAACAGGCCGGCAATGATCAGCGCCGGCAGGATCGGCATGAACACATCGGAAAACACCCGCACCAGCCGCTGCATGGCGTTTATCTTCTCGGCGCTTGTCCGTTTAACGTCGGCGATGGTCGACGCCGCGAGACCAGTCTGTTGGCGCAGTTCGGCGTAGACCTTTTCAACATCGCCCGGGCCGATGACCACCTGATACAACCCGCCGGTGAAGAACGAGCCCTTGACCAGATCGACGCCATTGAGTGCGGCCACATTCACCAGCGCCGGGTTCTTCAACGCCAGGCGCAAGCGCGTCACGCAATGCGCCGCCTGCTCGATGTTGTCGCGGCCACCGAGGCTTTCCAGCAGTTCCTTGGCGATGTTCGGATAGTCATGGCTCATGCTTGTTCTTCCGTCGTGGATTGTTGTTATTGGCAGCACGCCGAGAGGAAAAATACTCGTCTGTACGAGTTAATGCAACAACTCGTCTGTACGAGTTTGTGTGCGTGGATGAACATCAGATCAGCAGGGATTTTTCCTACTTGGACCTAAGATGTTTTCCGTCCTCCGCATGGACAAAGCCCTACCCTACCCTTAAGGTTCAGGGTTTTGAGCACCGTCGGCACAGAACCCAGCCATGAGCAAATACAACCAGATCTACAGCGATTTGCTTGCCAGCATCACCACCCAGCGCCTGGAGCGCGGCGCCCGGCTGCCCTCCGAAACCGAGCTGATGGACACCTATCAGGCCAGCCGTGGCACTGTGCGCAAGGCTATCGATCAGTTACAGGAGCGCGGGTTTGCCCAGAAGATTCACGGCAAAGGCGCGTTCGTATTGTCGACCAACCCGATCGAATTTCAGCTGGGCGGCATCGTCAGTTTTCAGGAGACCCACCCGCGCTTGGGCAACGACGTCAGCACCGAAGTGGTCGAGATGTGCCAGGTCCCGCTGGAAGGTGCGCTGCTCGAACACATCAACGCCGAGCCCGGCAGCCCGATCACCCGCATCAAGCGGGTACGGCGCATCGACGGCAAGCGCGTCATCCTCGACATCAACCACTTCGTCAGCGCAGTGATTCCCGACCTGTCTGCAGACATCGCCGAACATTCGATCTACGCCCACATCGAACAGACCCTGCAACTGCAGATCGCCTACGCCCAGCGCACCATCGAAGCCGTGCCGTCCAGCAAAGACGACCAACAACACCTGGACCTCGACGGCCAGAGCCATGTCATCGTGGTCAGCAACCAGACCTTTCTGCAGGACGGCCGCCAGTTTGAATACACCGAGTCACGGCATACGCTGGACAAGTTCTATTTTTCGGATGTGGCGCGGCGCTGACATTCGCTAACAGGCGAGCCCGTTTCAAAATATGTGATTCGCTGACAAACCAGACCGACCTCCGCTAATATGCCGCCGTGGCTATGGAACACCTTCCTTCTACCCCTCTGAACTAGGGGTTCCGCTCTCCACACCGCGCCTGCTTATTGCAGGCGTTTTCGTATCGATTGCGCAGTGAGCTTCACCTCACTGGAAACGGCGACCAAGGAAGAAATCATGATGAATCAGGAGCTGTTCCTGCGGCGCCGTACAAAACTCCATGTCCCAGCGGGTACTGGCGGAGCCACACGCGCGCAGGTCGCATCGGCTGTCAAAGAAGTCGCTGCGTTCCGATGTGTACTTTCCGAGTCGCTGATCGAGCAGATCGGCTTGCTCTCTGCGGTAGAACTCAAAAATTGGCTGCGTGAAGTCATTCGCGTCCTGCGGCGTCGCAGCGGTGCTCACGTACATCACCGACCGTTTTATCCTGACTTCCCCAATCAAGTCCTCGAAGCGACAGAGGCGGAGTTGTATCTCAACGCTGTCATTCACTACCACACACTTCGGCGCCTGCCACCCAGCGAACAGGTTCGGCCAGCCATGCTTGAAGGCAACTTCATCCATTGGGTTATCGAACCAGGAAGTGTCAGCGAGTTCGAGGCATTGCTCGAGCCGCTGGTCTCATCGCGCACCTCGCTGTCCGAAGAGGAAGCCGCGGATGTCACTTGGTTTATCCGAACTTACAGAAACGACGTGTTCCGTCTGCTGCCCGAGACTATCCCGTTCCGCGAGATTCGCGCGTTGGTTGGCGGCGCGCTGATCCTGCATATCGGTGACGATGCCCGGGTCGAGGAATTCCTTGAGCAAAATGTCGAAACTGCAACCGACGTGCTGCGCGTGGCGATCGCACTGCATGGCGGAGACGTATCGCTGGCAACGGCTCTGACGCGCTTTAGCAAAATGAAACGTTCGATGCGTCGCAAGCTGTTGCGCCTGCTCGACCGCATGCCCAACGCTACCGAGGATGTGATGCGCCAGGCGGAACGCTGGAAACGTCTGGCCGAAGTCCTGCATCCAGGCGATTACGCTGAGAAGTATCCGCGGGCATTCGCGGCCATCACCGCAGCGCGACGCAACGATCCACCGGCCTCGTTCGGGTCGCGTGTCGAAACCATGCTTGCCCAGCACCAGATCGCCGCGCTTACGTCGGTGCTGCAGGATCGTCCCGGAGAATTCGCGCGCCGTCTGGACGTGATGTTACGGCGTGCCACAGAACCGGACGCGGTGCTCGACGCCTTTGCGGCTGTCGCGGCGCAAGTGTCCTCACCGGTGCTGCTGCAATTGCTGGCCCAGGTAAATGCCCCGCGCCCCCTGCCCTTGCGGGCGTTCACACCTAAAGGAGCGCTGGCGAAAGTCTTCGGCACTGCTGATCGTCGAGAGTCGATCGCACCGCAGGTATTGGCACGTGCCGCACAGATTTGCGAGAACGCCCTGATCGCGCGTTTCACGTTGCTGCCACCACTGGGACGTTGTTTCATCGATCCGGCATTGCGCGACTACCGGGTGCCACTGGCACAGCGCGCCGCAGCGAAGTCACTGCGAACACTTGTACGCGGCAGTCGCTTGCCAATGCCCGACACGCGATTCATTCGCCTGTTCCTCTGGTGGAAGAATGGTCGTGACCGCACGGACATCGACTTGTCGGCCGCCTTCTTCGACACCGACTTCCTCTTCAAGGAAGCGGTCGCCTATTACAACCTCAAAGGTTATGGCGGTTACCACAGCGGCGACATCGTCGACGCGCCTAATGGCGCTTCCGAGTTCATCGACCTCGACCTTGATGCTCTCGTCAAAAAGGGCGTCCGCTATGTCGTTACGTCCCTCAACTCATTTACCCAGCAGCCATATTGTGACCTTCCTGAATGCTTCGCGGGCTGGATGGCCCGTGCCGACACTGCATCGGGGGAAGTGTTCGAGCCTCGCTCCGTGGTCGACCGCATCGATATCGCCTCCGATACGAGTATCTGCCTGCCCTTCGTGATGGACCTACAGGAGCGACGCATGATCTGGGCCGATCTGGGGCTGACTTCATCGCCCCGCTGGAACAACGTCGACAATAACCTCAGCGGAGTTTCGTTGATGCTGCGCGCCTTGGTGCATACACCAAGGCCGGATCTGCACACACTTTTCGATTTACATGTGCGGGCACGAGGCGAACGAGTGGCCTCTGCAGAGCAGGCGCAGAGGGTGTTCGCACCTGAACAAGGGCTGACGCCGTTCGATACGGATCTGATTCGGTCTGAATATCTTTGATATCTGCGGCAGATTTGCTGGCTACTGAACACATAGCTGTGCCTGAAAGTTTTCGGCGATCAATAAAAATGCCAGTCAGCAAAACTGACTGGCATTTTCAAGAGCATGGCAAGCGCCTGTAAACCTGGCGCCTAGCGGACGCCGGACGAGCCGGCTTGCTGCATCACTCCCACTCAATCGTCGCCGGCGGCTTGCTCGACACGTCATACGTAACGCGCGAGATGCCTTCGATTTCGTTGATGATGCGGCCGGAAACGGTTTCCAGCAGCTCGTATGGCAGGTGTGCCCAACGTGCGGTCATGAAGTCGATGGTTTCTACGGCACGCAGGGCAACCACCCATGCGTAACGACGGCCGTCGCCAACCACGCCAACCGATTTCACTGGCTGGAACACCACGAAGGCCTGGCTGACCTTGTGGTACCAGTCGGCCTTGCGCAGTTCTTCGATGAAGATGTGGTCGGCGCGACGCAGCAGGTCGGCGTATTCCTTTTTCACTTCCCCGAGGATGCGCACGCCCAGGCCCGGACCCGGGAACGGGTGACGGTAGACCATGTCGTACGGCAGGCCCAGTTCCAGGCCCAGACGACGGACTTCGTCCTTGAACAGTTCGCGCAGTGGCTCGACCAGTTTCAGGTTCATCTCTTCCGGCAGGCCGCCCACGTTGTGGTGCGACTTGATCACGTGCGCCTTGCCGCTTTTCGCGCCAGCCGACTCGATCACGTCCGGGTAGATGGTGCCTTGGGCGAGGTACTTGATGTTGTCCAGCTTGCAGGATTCGGCATCGAACACGTCGATGAAGGTGCGGCCGATGATCTTGCGCTTCTTCTCCGGGTCGGCTTCGCCCGCCAGGTTGTTGAGGAACTGCTCCTCAGCGTTGGCGCGGATCACCTTGACGCCCATGTTCTCGGCGAACATGGCCATCACTTGCTCGCCTTCGTGCAGGCGCAGCAGGCCGTTGTCGACGAAGACGCAGGTCAGTTGATCGCCGATGGCCTTGTGCAGCAGTGCGGCAACCACCGAGGAGTCAACGCCGCCGGACAGACCCAGCAGCACGTTGTCGGTACCGACCTGAGCGCGGATGTTGGCGATGGCGTCTTCAGCGATCTTCGACGGCGTCCATAGGGCTTCACAGCCGCAGATGTCGAGCACGAAGCGCGACAGGATGCGACCGCCCTGCTTGGTGTGGGTCACTTCCGGGTGGAACTGCACGCCGTAGTAAGCGCGGTCGTCGTTGAACATACCGGCGATCGGGCAGCTTGGGGTGCTGGCGAGGATGTGGAAGTCTTCCGGCATCTTCGTGACTTTGTCACCGTGGCTCATCCACACGTCGAGGCCGAACAGGCCGTCGGCGTCGATGTGGTCTTCGATGCCGTCGAGCAGGCGGCTCTTGCCAACCACGTCAACGCGGGCGTAACCGAACTCACGCAGTTCGGAACCTTCCACCTTGCCGCCCAGTTGCTCGGCCATGGTCTGCATGCCGTAGCAGATGCCGAATACCGGAACGCCCAGGTCGAACACTGCCTGCGGGCAGCGCGGGCTGTTGGCTTCGTGCACGGACTCGGGGCCGCCGGCGAGGATGACGCCTTTAGGGGCGAACTCGCGGATCGCATCTTCGTCCATGTCGAACGGGTGCAGTTCGCAGTACACGCCGATCTCGCGCACGCGGCGGGCAATCAGCTGGGTGTATTGCGAACCGAAGTCGAGGATCAGGATGCGGTGAGCGTGAATGTCGAGGGCCATGACTCATTCTCATGTAGTGAATCAGAAACAACTCGGGGCTGAATGAACAGCCCCGGTGATTTAACGTTTTGCTGGAAGCCTCAACCTACGCGGTAGTTCGGCGCTTCCTTGGTGATCTGCACGTCGTGAACGTGGGACTCGGCCATGCCGGCACCGGTGATCCGCACGAACTCGGGCTTGGTACGCATTTCTTCGATGTTGGCGCTGCCGGTGTAACCCATCGAAGAACGCAGACCGCCCATCAACTGGTGAATGATCGCGCTCAGGGTGCCTTTGTACGGCACACGGCCTTCGATGCCTTCCGGAACCAGTTTCTCGGCGCCTGCCGAGGAGTCCTGGAAGTAACGGTCGGACGAGCCTTGAGCCTGGGACATGGCGCCCAGCGAACCCATGCCGCGATAAGCCTTGTACGAACGGCCCTGGAACAGTTCGATCTCGCCCGGCGCTTCTTCGGTACCGGCGAACATCGAGCCCATCATCACGCAGGACGCACCGGCCACGATGGCCTTGGACAGGTCACCGGAGAAACGGATACCGCCGTCGGCGATCAACGGCACGCCGGTGCCTTCAAGGGCGGCGGCAACGTTGGCGATGGCGCTGATTTGCGGCACGCCGACACCGGCGACGATACGGGTGGTGCAGATCGAGCCTGGGCCGATACCGACCTTGACTGCGTCGGCGCCCGCTTCGGCCAGGGCCTTGGCGGCAGCGCCGGTGGCGATGTTGCCGCCGATCACCTGCACTTCAGGGAAGTTCTCTTTGACCCAGCGTACGCGGTCGATCACGCCTTTGGAGTGACCGTGTGCGGTGTCGACCACCACCACGTCCACGCCGGCGTTGACCAGTGCGGTCACGCGATCGCCGGTGTCTTTACCGGTGCCGACCGCAGCGCCAACGCGCAGACGACCTTGATCGTCCTTGCTGGCCAGCGGATAGGCTTTGGCTTTTTCGATGTCGTTGACGGTCATCATGCCTTTGAGGGCGAATTTGTCGTCGACGATCAGCACGCGCTCGATGCGGTGCTTGTGCAGCAGTTCACGGACGTCGTTCTTGTCGGCGCCTTCCTTGACCGTGACCAGACGCTCTTTAGGCGTCATCACTTCGCGGACAGTGGCTTCCAGACGGTTTTCGAAACGTACGTCGCGGGAGGTGACGATGCCGACCAGGTCGCCATCGTGCAGTACCGGAACGCCGGAAATGTTGTGCAGACGGGTCAGTTCGAACAGATCACGCACCGTGGCATCGGCCTCGATGGTGATGGGATCCTTGACCACACCGGCTTCGAACTTCTTGACCTTGCGCACTTCGGCAGCTTGCTGCTCGATGGTCATGTTCTTGTGGATAATGCCGATGCCTCCTTCCTGAGCCATGGCGATTGCCAGACGGGCTTCAGTAACGGTGTCCATGGCGGCAGAAACCAGAGGAATATTCAGTTCGATGCCACGGGTAAGACGGGTCTTCAGACTGACTTCGTTGGGAAGCACCTCGGAATAACCGGGCACTAGGAGAATATCGTCGAATGTCAGAGCTTCTTGGCTGATACGCAGCATCGCGGGGGCTCCCGAGCGGGAAAATGGAAGCGCGCCATTATAGTCAGACACCCCCTGCTGTTCAATGTAAAACTCAGCCTAATTGATAGATGGAAAAGCCCGCTTTCTGTAGGAGCTGCCGAAGGCTGCGATCTTTTGATCTTGCCTTTGAAAAGCAAAGTCAAAAGATCGCAGCCTTCGGCAGCTCCTACAGGGATCAGAGCTCGACCTTTACCCAACTTACAGGTTGATCGAGCCAATCGGCGAACTCGTCGATAAAGCTCTGCTTGAACCCCGCCTCCAGCCAATTATTGAAAATGAAGCCGAGATTGGAAAACGCGCATTCCTGCAAGAACAGGAAGCCGTTGATGTCGTCTTCATGCCCGCATTCCGGGCAGGTGAAATTGTCGGTGCGCCCTGGAAACCAGTCTTCAAGGCTTTCGAACAGCGCCTCGCCCACTTCGCGGCGACACTCGGCGCAACCGGCCTCTTCGAGAAAGCCCTTGGCCGGCGTATAGATGCAGCGCTTGGTGACGATCTCCAGGCCATTGATCGGCTCGCCGAACGGCAGCGCTTCGGGGTACAGCACCACCGCACGAGCACCGTCGGCGATGGCGTGAGCCATACGGTTGCCGGTGCGGCCGCAGGTGGTCAATTGTTCTTCGATGATGTTCTTGCGCACCAGCCAGCGCACGATCGCCCGCGCCCGGGGCTCGTGCACCGGCAGGGTGGAGATTTTCGGGACGATGATGCTTTGCGAGTTCATGGTGGAGCCTGCTGCCAATATTTAAGATTTCCAATGTGGGAGCGAGCCTGCTCGCGAAAGCGCAGTGTCAGGCTGCATTTTTGTTGCTGACCCACCGCATTCGCGAGCAGGCTCGCTCCCACAAGGAACTGCGGCCGGCAGCTTAATCCCTGAAGAAATCCGGTCAAGTGCTGAAATAGCGAACGATCAAGGCTATTCCGCTGGCCAGCACCAGCCACGTCACCAGCCGCACAAACGCCTCGCGGGACAATCGCATGGTCAGCCGCCGCCCGATCCACAAGCCCAGCGCCATCGCCGGCAACAGACACAGCGCCAGCATCAACAAGGGTAGCTCGGCATACACACCGGCGATGACAAACAGGTTCAGGCGCACCACGGTGCTGCAACTGATCAAGGCACTTTGCGTGGCCCGCGCCGCGTCCTTGGGCAGGCGGCTGTTCAGATAGATCGCGTAAAGAAAGCCACCACTGCCAAACAACGCGCCGAACAACCCGCCCACTGTGCCCATCGGCACCGCCCACGCGGCCGACAACTGTGCCGGCCGCGCTTTCACCCACAGGCTGTAAACCGCATAGGCGCTGATAAACAGCCCCATCAACAGCAGCAACAGATCGGATTTCAGGTTCAGCAGGAAGATCACCCCCAGCGTGCAGCCGATCGCCATGCACGGCAGCAGCCTGAGCAATTCCGGCTTGGCGACGGCGCGCCGCGAGGGCAGCAGATTGCCGAACGCCGCGACGAAATCCAGCAGCACCAGCAACGGCACGATTTTCGACAGTGGCATGAACACAATCAGAATCGGCCCCGCCACCAGCGCCGTGCCGAAACCGGCGATACCGAAGACGATGTAGGCCAGGCCAATGGCCAACCCGATGACTGCCCAACCACCAGCTCCCCACGACCACGCCCCCAACAGTTCCATTACGCTCATCACCGAATTTCCTTATCAAGTTATCAATACTCGCCTGTAGGAGCTGCCGAAGGCTGCGATCTTTTGATCTTGATCCTGAAAAAACGAGATCAAAAGATCGCAGCCTCGTTGCACTCGACAGCTCCTACAGGGTTCGTGCAATGAGCAGAAGAATGCCTTTAAACTGCGCCCCATGATTAAAGATCCCTTTGCAAGACTTGGCCTGGACCGAGAAGTCCTGACCGTCAGCCAGCTCAACGGCCGCGCGCGGGTGTTGCTTGAAGACGTGTTCAGCAACATCTGGGTCGAGGGCGAAATCTCCAACCTCGCGCGCCCGGCGTCCGGCCACGTCTACTTCACCCTCAAGGACAGCGGCGCGCAGGTGCGTTGCGCGCTGTTCCGGCAGAACGCCGCGCGCGTGCGTCAGGCGTTGAAGGACGGTCTGGCGGTCAAGGTACGCGGCAAGGTTTCGCTGTTCGAAGGCCGTGGCGACTATCAGCTGATCCTCGACACCGTGGAGCCGGCCGGCGACGGCGCGCTGCGTCTGGCCTTCGATGCGCTGAAGGAGAAGCTCAGCGCCGAAGGCCTGTTCAGTGCCGAACGCAAAGTGCCGCTGCCCGCGCATCCGCAGCGCATCGGCATCATCAGCTCGCCGACCGGCGCGGTAATTCGCGACATCATCAGCGTGTTTCGCCGCCGTGCGCCGCAGGTGCAACTGACCCTCATTCCGACCGCCGTACAGGGCCGCGAGGCCACAGCACAAATCGTCCGCGCGCTGAAAATGGCCGATGCCCGTGGCTTCGACGCGCTGATCCTCGCCCGTGGCGGCGGCTCACTGGAAGACCTCTGGTGCTTCAATGAAGAAGCCGTGGCGCGCGCGGTCGATGCCTGCGTGACGCCGATCGTCAGCGCCGTCGGCCATGAATCCGATGTGTCGATCAGTGACTTTGTTGCCGACGTCCGCGCACCGACGCCCTCGGCCGCCGCCGAACTGCTCGCCCCGGATTCCAGCCATCTGATCCGTCAGGTCGAGAGCCTGCACCGGCGTCTGGTGATGCGCATGCGTGACCGCTTGATGCGTGATCGCCTGCGTCTCGAAGGCATGGCCCGACGGTTGCGCCATCCCGGCGAACGTCTGCGCCAGCAGGCGCAACGTCTGGATGATCTGGACATGCGCATGCGCCGGGCCTTCGAGCGTAGCCTGAATACTCGCCGCGAACGCCTGATTCGCCTGGAAACCCGGCTCGCCGGGCAACATCCGGGGCGTCAACTGGCAATGCTCCGCCAGCGTCTCGACAGCCTCGCCGAACGTCTGCCCCGGGCCATGCGCGATGCTCTTAAACAGCGCCGGCAGCAATTGCACAGTCAGATGCAGACCCTGCACGTGGTCAGCCCTCTGGCGACTCTCGGTCGTGGTTACAGCATCCTGCTCGACGAGCGTGGCCACGCGATCCGCAACGCCGCGCAGACCCATACCGGCCAGCGCCTGAAAGCCAAGCTTGGCGAAGGCGAACTGCAAGTGCGCGTCGAGGACAATCACCTGACGCCCGTCACCCTCTCTTTACTGGACTGATCCATGCCGCGTTTTCTCGCTCCGCTGCTGTTGCTCTGCCTGACCTTCAACGCCCACGCCGACAGTTACATCACCCGGCTGCTGAACAAACCGGTGCCGGGCGGCGTCGCCGTGGTGGATCTGGGCGCTGCCGCGCAGGCGCCGAAAGCTACTTATCAGGGCAAACCGGTGCTGGTGGTCAAAGAGCAGAACAACTGGCTGGCGATCGTTGGCGTGCCGCTGACGGTCAAGCCTGGCGCGCAGCAGATCAGCAGTGGCGGGCGCAACCTGCCGTTTACCGTGGGCAGCAAGAAATACCCGGAACAGCACATCACCCTGAAGAACAAACAGCAGGTCAATCCGAACGCCGACAACCTCAAACGCATCGAGGGCGAACTGGCGGAGCAGATCGCGGCTTACCGCAGTTTCAGCCCGAACACGCCGAGCAATCTGCTGCTGGACAAACCGGTCAACGGGCCGCTGTCGAGCAAGTTCGGTGTGCGTCGTTTCTTCAATGGCGAAGAACGCAATCCTCATGCCGGCCTCGATTTCGCGGTACCGGCCGGAACGCCAATCAAGACCCCGGCGGCGGGCAAGGTGATTCTGATCGGCAATTATTTCTTCAACGGCAACACGGTTTTTGTTGACCATGGCCAGGGCTTTATCAGCATGTTCTGCCACATGTCGAAGATCGACGTGAAGAACGGCCAGCAACTGGCGCGCGGCGCGGTGGTGGGCAAGGTCGGCGCAACTGGCCGAGCGACCGGGCCGCACATGCACTGGAACGTCAGCCTGAACGATGCGCGGGTGGATCCGGCGATTTTCATTGGGGCCTTCCAACCTTGAATATGTGTTGAGGCGACCGGCCTCTTCGCGAGCAGGCTCGCTCCCACAGGGGGATCTTTGCTGTGAATAAGATCCAGTGTGGGAGCGAGCCTGCTCGCGAAGCCGGCCTATAAAACACCGCCTTACTCAATGAATCTCCAAAAACTCAATTGCGCCCCAATCTAGCCTCACGCAAACATCAATAACTTCCACCGCCTTAAGCGCAATAAATTCCTGCAAAATCCCGCTTTCCGGGTATTCCTCTCAATTTTTTCCGACTGCTTGCCATCCTTTCCCCTCGCGGTTAGGGTTGAAGCCATGAAAACCTCTCACACCCTCATTCAGCTTCGCCAGCACCGCAGCCTGTGCCTCGTCAGCGCACGACTGCCAGGCTGAATCGCTGCGCCTCGTCCTACGCTTTTCCAAGAACAATCGTTCAACCGGCAGGCCGCCTCTTTTCGGCCCAGACAACAAGGAATTTCCCGATGAGCATGCTCAAAGACCCGTCTTCGAAATACCGCGCGTTTCCCGTCATCAACCTGCCGGATCGCACCTGGCCGTCGAAAACCATCGACGCCGCGCCGATCTGGTGCAGCTCCGACCTGCGTGACGGCAACCAGTCGCTGATCGAACCAATGGACGCGGCGAAGAAGCTGCGCTTCTGGAAAACCCTGGTGCAGGTGGGCGTGAAGGAAATCGAAGCGTCGTTCCCGGCCGCTTCGCAAACCGACTTCGACTTCGTGCGTACCCTGATCGAAGAAGGCCACATCCCGGACGACACCACCATCCAGGTACTGACCCAGGGCCGTGAAGACCTGATCGAGCGCACTTTCGAATCCCTGCGCGGGGCGAAGAAAGCCATCGTTCACCTGTACAACGCCACCTCGCCTTCTTTCCGCCGCATCGTGTTCAACCAGGACAAGGACGGCATCAAGGCCATCGCCGTCAACGCCGCCAAGCTGTTCGTCAAATACGCGGCGATGCAGCCGGACACCGAGTGGACCTTCGAGTACTCGCCGGAAACCTTCAGCGCAACCGAGCTGGAATTTGCCAAGGAAGTCTGCGACGCCGTGATCGAGGTGTGGAACCCGACGCCTGAGCACAAGATGATCCTCAACCTGCCGGCCACGGTTGAATGCGCGACGCCGAACGTCTACGCCGACCAGATCGAATGGTTCGGCCGCAATATCAACCGTCGTGACAGCGTGATCATCAGCCTGCACACCCACAACGACCGTGGCACTGGCGTGGCTGCTACCGAGCTGGGCCTGATGGCCGGCGCCGACCGTGTCGAAGGCTGCCTGTTCGGCAACGGCGAACGCACCGGTAACGTCGACCTCGTCACCGTCGCGCTGAACATGTACACCCAGGGCGTCGACCCTGAGCTGGACTTCTCCGACATCGACGGCGTGCGCAAGGTCGTCGAAGAATGCAACCAGATCCAGGTGCACCCGCGTCATCCGTATGTGGGCGACCTGGTCCACACCGCATTCTCCGGCTCGCACCAGGACGCAATCCGCAAGGGCTTCGCCCAGCAGAAACCGGACACCCTGTGGGAAGTGCCGTACCTGCCGATCGACCCGGCCGACATCGGCCGCAGCTACGAGGCGGTAATCCGCGTCAACAGCCAGTCGGGCAAGGGCGGCATCGCTTACCTGCTGGAGCAGGAATACGGCATCAGCCTGCCACGGCGCATGCAGATCGAGTTCAGCCAGGTGGTGCAGCGGGAAACCGATCGCCTCGGCCTGGAGATGACCGCCAAGCAGATTCACTCGCTGTTGATCAGCGAATACCTGCAGGCCAACACCCCGTACGCGCTGGTCAGCCATCGTTTGCAGGAAGAGAACGGCAACAGCGCCGTCGAAGTCGAAGTGGCCAGCAAAGGTCAGGGCGAAACCAACCTGCACTGGCGCGGCAAGGGCAACGGCGCGCTGGAAGCACTGGTCGCCGGCCTGCCGATTCCGGTGGAAATCATGGACTACAACGAACACGCGATCGGCGCGGGCACCAATGCCAAAGCGGCCGCCTATATCGAACTGCGGGTGAACGGTGAACGTGCAGTGCACGGCGTGGGTATTGATGAAAACATCACCACCGCCAGCTTCAAGGCATTGTTCAGCGCGCTGAACCGCTCGCTGAGCCAGCCAGAGGCGAAAGCAGCGTAATCCGACCACTGAAATGCGAAAGGCCCCGGAGTGTGAGCTCCGGGGCCTTTTTTTTTAGATCAAAGGATCGCAGCCTTCGGCAGCTCCTACATTGGGACGGCGTACATCCTGTAGGAGCTGCCGAAGGCTGCGATCTTTTGCTTTTCAGGTGAACTCAAACGTGTCGGCATCCAGGTTCGCCGGAAAGCGCTCGCGATACGCCGCCAACGGCGCCGCTTCCAGAATCACCTTGAACACGCCATCCGCCTCCCCCGCTGCCAGCAACGTCTCGCCCTGGAAATCCAGCACCTGACTGTCACCGGTATAGGCAAAGCCTTTGCCATCGCTGCCCACCCGATTGACCGCCGCCACATAGCAGAGATTTTCAATCGCTCGCGCCGGCAACAGGCGGTTCCAGTGCAGGCGCCGTGCGCCCGGCCAGTTGGCGGTGTACAGCAGCAGATCGGTGTCCTGCGCATCGCGGCTCCACACCGGGAAGCGCAGGTCGTAGCAGATCAGCGGACGAATCCGCCAGCCTTTGAGCTCGAACTGCACCTGACGCTCGCCGGGCGTGTAATGGTTGTGCTCGCCGGCCATGCGGAACAGGTGACGCTTGTCGTAATGCAGCACTTCGCCGTCCGGTCGGGCCCAGAGCAAGCGGTTGCGATGGCTGCCGTCAGCCGCCTGAACAATTACGCTGCCAGTGATGACCGCATCGAACCTGGCCGCCTGCGCCCGCAGCCATTTGCTGGTCGGGCCGTTTTCCGCTTCAGCGAGGGTATCCGATTCCATCGAAAACCCGGTGGTGAACATCTCCGGCAGGATAATCAGATCGGCGCCACGGGCCTGCTCCAGCAGCGGTTCGAAATGCTCGAGGTTGGCCTGGCGGTCGTGCCAGGCCAGGCTGGTCTGGATCAGCGCCAGAGTCAGGTCTGGCAATGCACTCAGATCACGCATAGTTTCGCCGCTGCTTCACGCAGCGTCTCCTCGCGTTTGGCAAAGCACAGGCGTATCAGGCGCTGGCCTTGCGGTGGATTCTGGTAGAACACCGACACCGGAATGCTCGCGACACCGTGCTCGCGAGTCATCCACATGGCCATGTCGACATCATTCAGATCTGGACGGATCTGCGAATAATCGACCAGCTGGAAATAAGTACCGGTGACACGGGTGAAGCTGAAGCGCGACGGTGCGAGCAGATCGCAGAACAGATCGCGCTTGGCCTGATAGAAGCCCGGCAATTCTTCAACGTGCTCCGGGTGCTCGGCCATGTAATCGGCCAGTGCGTATTGCAACGGTGTGACGCCACAGAAACTGACGTACTGATGCACCTTGCGCAGCTCGGCCGTCAGCGCCGACGGGGCGACGACGTAGCCGGTTTTCCAACCAGTGACGTGGTAAGTCTTGCCGAACGAGCTGACCACGAACGCGCGCTGATACAGCTCTTCATGGGCGAGCACGCTGACATGCGGCACACCGTCGAAAACCAGGTGTTCGTAGACTTCGTCGCTGATCAGATAGATGTCGCGATCACGGATCAACGCCGCCAGTTGATCGAGCTCGGCGCGGCTGATCAATGCGCCGCTGGGGTTGTGCGGGGTGTTGATGACGATCATTTTCGTCCGCGGGCTCAGCGCCGCTGCGAGCTGGTCGAAGTCGATGGAGAAGTCGTCCGGATTCAGCTGCACATGCACGCAACGACCGCCCGCCAACTCCGTCGCCGGGGCGTAGCTGTCGTAGCACGGATCGAACACGATGACTTCGTCGCCGCTGTGGATAACTGCCTGAATCGCACAGAAGATCGCTTGGGTCGCGCCGGGCGTTACCGTCACTTCATGATCGGCATCGACAGTCACGCCATAGCTGCGCGCGATCTTGGCCGCGATCTGCTGACGCAACGCCGGCAAACCGGTCATCGGCGAATACTGGTTATGGCCACTGGCGATATGCCGCCCGACCGCATCACGCAGCGACTGCGGGCCGTCGAAATCCGGGAAACCCTGGGACAGGTTGATCGCGCCGGTCTGCGCCGCGAGCTGAGACATCTGCGTGAAAATAGTGATGCCGACATTCGGCAGCTTGCTGGTGATCATCGGAAGCCCCTTGCAGGTGAAACGCAAGTTTCAAGCGTCAAGCTGCAAGCTGCAAGCAAAAACCCGCGCCCACAAAAAAGGGCTTCATACGAAGCCCTCTCTGCTTTACCGCTTTTACTTGCAGCTTGCAGCTTGCAACTCGCAGCTGCTTCTATTTCTTGTCGCGGCGTTTTTTGCTGGCTTTCTTGTTGTGCGACATCAAGCGACGCTTCTTGTTGACCTGGCGGTCGGTCAGCGTGTTCTTGTTGCCCTCGTACGGGTTCTCGCCGCCCTTGAACTCGATGCGGATCGGCGTACCGACCAGCTTGAGCACACGACGGTAAGTGTTTTCCAGATAGCGCACGTACGACTTCGGCACTTTCTCGATCTGGTTACCGTGGATCACGATGATCGGCGGGTTCGCACCACCCAGGTGAGCGTAACGCAGCTTGATCCGGCGATTGTTGACCATCGGTGGCGCGTGCTCGCCCACCGCATCTTCGAGAATCTGGGTGAGGCGGTTGGTCGGCCAGCGGGTCACAGCGGACTTGAACGAGTTCTGCACCGAAGCGTAGAGGTTGCCCACGCCCGTGCCGTGCAGTGCCGAGATAAAGTGGATGTCGGCGTAGTCGACGAAGAACAGCCGGCGTTGCAGCTCGACTTTGACGAAGTCGCGCTCGCTCGGCGTCATGCCGTCCCACTTGTTGATCGCGATGACCAACGCACGACCGGATTCGATCGCGAAGCCCAGCAGGTTGAGGTCGTGGTCGACCACACCTTCGCGGGCGTCCATGACGAAGATCACCACGTTGGCGTCTTTGATCGCCTGCAGGGTTTTGACCACGGAGAACTTTTCGACTTCTTCGTGGATCTTGCCGCGCTTGCGCACACCGGCGGTGTCGATCAGCGTGTACTTCTCTTCATTGCGCTCGAACGGAATGTAGATGCTGTCACGGGTAGTGCCCGGCTGGTCATACACAATGACCCGGTCTTCACCGAGCATGCGGTTGACCAGAGTCGACTTGCCGACGTTCGGACGACCGATGATGGCGATCTTGATCCCGTCTTTCTCGCTCGGGCCAGGAATGCGCTTGGCTTCCTCGCCTTCGGCAACGACTTCTTCCTCTTCGCCTTCAGCCGGCTCGTCATCATCGCGCGGGAATTCGCTCAGAGCGGCTTCCAGCAATTGCGTGATGCCACGGCCGTGGGCGCCGGCGATCGGGATCGCGTGGCCCATGCCCAGCGGGGCGAATTCGGCGCGGGCCATTTCCGGATCGATGTTGTCGACCTTGTTGGCCACCACGTGGGAGCGCTTGTTACGTTTGCGCAAATGCTCGGCGATCATCTGGTCGGCAGCGGTAAAACCGGCCTTGGCATCTACCAGAAACAGCACCACATCGGCTTCTTCGATGGCCAGCAGCGACTGCTCGGCCATTTTTTCGTCCATACCATGTTCGTCACCGGAGATACCGCCGGTGTCGATCAGAATGTAGGAACGCCCTTGCCACTTGGCCTCACCGTACTGGCGATCACGGGTCAGACCGGACAGGTCGCCGACGATGGCGTCACGAGTCCTGGTCAGGCGGTTGAACAAGGTGGACTTGCCGACGTTCGGTCGGCCCACCAGGGCGATTACGGGAACCATGCGGCTCTCCACTTCGTTATTTCAGAAAATACAAAAGCCGCTGCGAGGCAGCGGCTGGTGCTCGGGGCAACACCCGGGGGCGCTGCAAACCCTGCTGATGCAGAGCCGCTTGGGGATGAACCCCAAGCATAGTTGTTACTTGATGGTCAGGGCTTCCAGTTTGCCGCTGTTGCCATACACATAAATCGTGTCGCCCACCACCAGCGGACGAGCACGCAGGCCGTCGCTGTCGATGCGCTCACGGCCGACGAAACGACCGTCGACCTGACTCAGCAGATGCAGATAACCTTCCAGGTCACCCACAGCTACGTAGCTGGAGAACACTTCCGGTGCCGACAGTTGACGGCGAGCCAGCGAGTCGTTGCTCCACAGTGCGGTGGTGGAACGCTCGTCGACGCCTTCAACGGTGCCCGAGGAGAGGCTCACGTAGACGCTGCCGAAACCCTGAGCGATACCGGCGTAGCTCGACGCATCGCGCTGCCACAGTTGACGACCGCTTTCCAGGTCCAGTGCCGCCACGCGACCCTGATAGCTGGCGACGTACAGCGTGCCGCCGGACAGCAGCAGGCCGCCGTCGATGTCGACCACGCGCTCCAGTTCCGAACGCCCCTGTGGAATGGCGATGCGTTGTTCCCACACCGGCACGCCGTTGGAGATGTCCAGCGCGACCACTTTACCGGTCGACAGGCCAGCCACCGCCAAGCGGTTGGTGACCAGCGGAGCACTGGTGCCACGCAGGGTCAGGACCGCCGGGGTGCTGTCATACACCCAGCGCTGGTTGCCGGTGGCAGCATCCAGACCGATCAGACGATCGTCCTGGGTCTGCACGACCACTACGTCGCCGTTGTTGGCCGGCGGCGCGAGGACTTCACTGTTGACGCGGGCACGCCACTTCTCTTCACCGTTGCTGGTGTCCAGAGCGACGACTTCGCCACGCAGGGTACCGATCAGTACCAGACCGTAACCCACGCCAACGGCGCCGGAGACAGGCAGTTCCAGATCCTGGTCCCACTTCACGTCGCCATTGCTGCGATCCAGCGCCATCACCACACCGGTCACATCGGCGGCGTAGATGGTGTCACCGTCGATCGCCGGCACCAGCATGTTGTAGGTTTCGCCCTGACCGTCACCGATCGAGCGGCTCCACTGCTTGTGCAGAACGACTTCTTCTTTGAAGTCGGTCAGCTCAGCCGGAGGCAATTCTTTCTTGCTGTTGCTGCTGCAACCCGCGGCCAGAAGGGCCAGAGCCAGCAATGCTGCATGCTTCCAACGGATCACGTCACGCATCCCCTTTGGCCAGGTCGTCGAGCTTGATTTGAAGGCCACCGACCGCCGCTTCATCCGACAGTGCCGCCTTGGCTTTTTGATACGCCTTGTTCGCGTCATCGGTACGGCCCAAGCGCACCAGCAGGTCGCCCTTGAGTTCTTCGCGAGTGGCCAGGAACGCTTTGTCGGCATCGCCGTCGAGCAGTTTCAAGGCGTCTTCGGCCTTGTCCTGCGCGCCCAGCACCTGCGCCAGACGCTGACGGGCGATTTCGCCCAGCGCCGGGTTGGCCGGTTTGTCGACGATGGCTTTGAGTTCGGTTGCCGCGTCGTCCAGCTTGCCGCTGTCGACCGCTACTTTGGCGACGAACAGGCTGCCGTACTGCGCGTAGGCAGAACCGCCGTATTCGCTGTTGAGCTTGCCGGCCAGATCCGCAACGCGGGCGGCATCGGGCTTGCCGTCAGGCGTCAGCGTGGTTTCCAGCAATTGCTGATAGAGCACCGAGGCGCCTTGCGACTGGTTGCTCTGGTATTTGTGATAAGCCTGCCAGCCGAACACGATGACCAGCGCCAACAGGCCGCCGGTGACCAGAGGTTTGCCGTTGCGTGTCCACCAGTCCTTCAAATCCGCCAACTGTTCGTCTTCGGTACTCGACACCCCAATACTCCTTAATCGCTAAATCGGCTGTTAAGACAGCTTCAACCCTGCACGACGCAGGTGGCCAGGTGAGCGGCGAGCGCATCCCAGGCAATGCTTTGTTGTTCGCCCTGGCCACGCAGGGGTTTGAAACCTACCACTTGCTGGGCCATTTCGTCGTCACCGAGGATCAATGCGTACAGCGCACCGCTCTTGTCGGCCTTTTTGAACTGGCTTTTGAAACTGCCGGCGCCGGCATTGACTTGCAGACGCAGGTTAGGAAGTTCATCGCGTACCCGTTCGGCCAGAGCCAGACCAGCCAGCTCGGCTTCTTCACCGAAGGCGCAGAGGTAGACGTCGACCTGACGGGAAATCTCTTCCGGGATCTGCTCGAGGGTTTCGAGCATCAATACCAGACGCTCGATGCCCATGGCGAAACCGACACCCGGGGTTGGCTTGCCGCCCATCTGCTCGACCAGACCGTCGTAACGGCCGCCCGCGCACACGGTGCCCTGGGCGCCGAGCTTGTCGGTGACCCATTCGAAAACGGTTTTGCTGTAGTAATCGAGGCCACGCACCAGTTTCGGGTTGAGCACATAAGGAATGCCGACGGCATCCAGACGCGCCTTCAGGCCTTCGAAGTGAGCACGGGACTCGTCGTCGAGGTAATCGGCCATTTTCGGCGCATCGACCAGCACCGCCTGGGTGTCGGCATTTTTCGTGTCGAGCACGCGCAGCGGGTTGGTTTTCAGGCGACGCTGGCTGTCTTCGTCGAGCTTGTCGTGGTGCGCCGAGAGGTACTCGACCAGCGCTTCACGATAGCGACCACGGGACTCGCTGGTGCCGAGGCTGTTGAGTTCGAGCTTGACCGCATCACGAATGCCCAACTCACCCCACAGGCGCCAGGTCATGATGATCAGCTCGGCGTCGATGTCCGGACCGTCGAGGTTGAACACTTCCAGACCGATCTGGTGGAACTGGCGATAGCGGCCTTTCTGCGGACGCTCGTGGCGGAACATCGGGCCGATGTACCAGAGTTTCTGCACCTGACCACCGCCGGTGATGCCGTGTTCGAGCACGGCGCGTACGCACGCGGCGGTACCTTCCGGACGCAAAGTCAGCGAGTCGCCGTTGCGGTCTTCGAAGGTGTACATCTCTTTTTCGACGATATCGGTGACTTCGCCGATCGAGCGCTTGAACAGCTCGGTGAACTCGACGATCGGCATGCGGATCTGCTTGTAACCGTAGTTATCCAGCAGACGCGCCACAGTGCCTTCGAAATAACGCCACAGCGGGGTCTGTTCGGGCAGGATGTCGTTCATGCCACGAATGGCTTGCAGAGACTTGCTCACAAAATTTCCTTAATTCGTTCGATCAGCCGCGCGCGATAACGGCAGCGTCAGCTTCGACCTTTTCGGCCGCTTTCTGGCGGATCAGCTTTTCCAGCTCGTCCACCAGATTGTCATTCGTCAGCTTCTGCGACGGCTTGCCGTCGATGTAAATCAGGTTGGGCGTGCCGCCGGTCAAGCCGATATGGGCTTCCTTGGCTTCGCCGGGGCCGTTGACCACGCAACCGATGACCGCGACATCCAGCGGCACCAGCAGGTCTTCAAGGCGCCCTTCCAGCTCGTTCATGGTTTTCACCACATCGAAGTTCTGCCGCGAGCAGCTCGGGCAGGCGATGAAGTTGATGCCACGGGAACGCAGATGCAAAGACTTGAGAATGTCGTAACCGACCTTCACTTCCTCGACCGGGTCGGCCGCCAGCGAGATGCGGATAGTATCGCCAATCCCTTCGGCGAGCAGCATACCTAGGCCGACGGCGGATTTCACCGTGCCCGAACGCAAACCACCGGCTTCGGTAATGCCGAGGTGCAGCGGCTGAACAATTTCCTTTGCCAGCAAGCGGTAGGCTTCGACGGCCATGAACACGTCGGAGGCTTTCACGCTGACCTTGAAGTCCTGGAAATTCAGGCGTTCGAGGTGTTCAACGTGGCGCAGCGCGGATTCGACGAGCGCCGCCGGGGTCGGCTCGCCGTATTTCTTTTGCAGGTCTTTTTCCAGGGAACCGGCGTTGACGCCGATGCGGATCGGAATGCCGCGATCACGCGCCGCATCGACCACGGCACGCACGCGGTCTTCGCGACCGATGTTGCCCGGGTTGATGCGCAGGCAGTCCACACCCAGTTCGGCCACGCGCAAGGCGATCTTGTAGTCGAAGTGGATATCGGCCACCAACGGCACTTTGACCAGTTGCTTGATCTTGCCGAACGCCTCGGCGGCGTCCATGTCCGGCACCGAGACGCGAACGATGTCGACACCGGCAGCTTCCAGACGATTGATCTGCGCCACAGTCGCGGCGACGTCATTGGTGTCGCTGTTGGTCATGCTTTGCACAGCGATCGGCGCGTCGCCGCCCACCGGTACGTTGCCGACCCAGATCTTGCGCGATTCGCGACGTTTGATTGGAGATTCGCCGTGCATGACTTATTGACCCAACTTCAGGCGAGCAGTCTCGCCACTGGTGAACGGAGCGATATCGACCGGTTGGCCGTTGTAGCTGACCTGTGCTGCGCGGGCGACGCCCAGACGTACGGCGAGCGGCGGCTTGCCGGAAACACTCACGCTGTCGCCTTTATGCTTCAGACCACTGAAAATCACTTTGCCACGGCCATCGGTCACCTGTGCCCAGCAATCGCCGGTGAACTGCAACTGCACCTGGCCTTCGCCGGCAACCGGCGCAGCTGCTTCAGCGCTTGGCGCTTGAGCAACCGGCGCGGTCGGGGCAGGTGTCGCTGGGACATTCGGCGCTGGAGTGGCCGGAGCTGCCACCACTGGCGCAGGCGTCTGTGCCGGAGCGCTTGGCGCAACTGCCGGCGCAGTTGGCTCGGTCGCTGGCGCAGCAGATTCGGCGCCGGTCGATTCAGCACTGGTTTCCGACTGCGGCAAGGCCAGCGTTGTCGAACTGTCGGCCTGATTTTCGGCGACAGCCTGGTCTTCCGGCTCGTCGATCGGGTGGATCTGCGTGGTGCCGTCAGCGCCTTCGACTTCAACGTGTTCCGGCGCCAGGCTGGTCAGATCGCGGGTGCGCTGGGAGGTCTGATCCTGCCACCAGACGAAACCGCCGCCGATGACCGCGATCAGCAGCAACAGGCTGACGATACGCAAAATGGTGTGGGAAACCCGCACCGGCTCTTCGATACGACCGAGGGCGTGAACGTTGCTGCCCTGGGAGTCGGTGCCGGTGGACTGGTCGAATTGCTGAACCAGAACGGTCTGGTCCATGCCGAGCAATTTGGCATAGGCGCGAATGTAACCGCGAGCGAAGGTATGCCCCGGCAGCTTGTCGAAAGCGCCGGCTTCAAGATTGCTCAGGGATGTCACGGTGAGGTTGAGCTTGAGGGCCACTTCGGCCAGCGACCAGCCATTGCTTTCGCGGGCCTGGCGCAGGGTCTCACCGGGGTTTACGCGATTCGCTGCTACAACTTCGGGATGCGCCGCTTTCATCATTGCTCCGACAGGTATTGCTGATATTCCGGCGTACCGGGATAGAGTCGTTTTAATTGCAGACCGTAACTGGCTGCCTTGTCGCGATCTTCAAACACTTTTGCCAGCCGAACGCCGAGCAATAGACTACGTGCATTTTGTTCGGTGAGCTGGCTGAAACGGTCGTAATAGTCACGCGCGGGCACATAATGCCTGTCTTCGAAGGACAACTCAGCCATTTCCAGCAATGCGCGCGGTTGTTGGCGGTTCAGGCGCAGGGCTTTTTCCAGCTGTTGCTGGGCCAGATCACGCTGGCCAAGCTTGGCGGCGGTCATGCCGAGGTTTTCGAAGACTCGCGAACGCTCAGGATACAGGGTATCGGCGGCCGCTTGTTCAAAACGCTCGTAGGCTTCCTTGTAGCGCTGTTCTTCGTAGAGAAAACTGCCGTAGTTGTTGAGGATGCGTGCATCGGCGGGACGTGAGGACAAGGCCTTGCGAAAGTGCTCGTCCGCCAGTGCCGGCTCCATTTCAGCCTGAAACACCAGACCGAGCGCCGCATTGGCGTCAGGGTCGGAACCGTCCAGCTCCAGCGCTTTCTTCAACGGCACCTTGGCGCGCTCGGTCATGCCCTGCTGCAGGTAGCCCAGGCCCAGCTGCACGTAGGCAGCCCGCGCTTCATCGCGGCCCTTGCTGGTCTTCATCGGGTTGTAGTCACCCGAAAGGACACAACCAGCGCAAAGGCTGGCCAACAGCAACAGCAGCGCAAAGCGCAGGGACATAGAGATCCTCTCTTAGTTAGTGTTCGCGGCGTTCTGTGCCAGATCGCTGTCGGCGCTCAATTCGCGCACGGCGATGTAACGTTCGCTGCGACGGGTGCGATCCAGCACCTGCCCTACCAATTGACCACATGCGGCGTCGATGTCTTCACCACGAGTGGTGCGCACAGTGACGTTGAAACCGGCCTGATGCAACTGATCCTGGAAGCGGCGGATGGCGTTGTTGCTCGGCCGCTCGTACCCGGAGTGCGGGAACGGGTTGAATGGGATCAGGTTGATCTTGCACGGGATGTCTTTAAGCAGCTCGATCATTTCCACGGCGTGCTCAAGCTTGTCGTTGACGTCCTTGAGCAAGGTGTACTCGATGGTCAGCACACGTTTCTCGCCAAGGGCGGACATGTAGCGCTGGCACGACTCGAGCAGCATCTTAAGCGGATATTTCTTGTTGATCGGCACCAATTGGTTACGCAATGCGTCATTCGGTGCATGCAGCGACAACGCCAGGGACACGTCGATGTGCTTGGCCAGCTCATCGATCATCGGCACCACACCCGAGGTGGACAGGGTCACGCGGCGCTTGGAGATCCCATAGCCGAGGTCATCCATCATCAGATGCATGGCGGCGACGACGTTGTCGAAGTTCAGCAACGGCTCGCCCATGCCCATCATCACCACGTTGGTGATCGCACGGTCGACGGTGGCCGGGACGCTGCCGAAAGATTTGTTGGCAATCCACACCTGACCGATGACTTCGGCGGCGGTGAGGTTGCTGTTGAAGCCTTGCTTGCCGGTGGAGCAGAAACTGCAATCCAGGGCACAGCCTGCCTGGGACGAAACGCACAGAGTGCCGCGTTTGCCCTGGGGAATGTAAACGGTCTCGACGCAGCTGCCGGACGCCACGCGCACCACCCATTTACGGGTGCCGTCGCTGGAGATGTCCTCGCTGACCACTTCCGGACCACGCACTTCAGCAATGGCCTTGAGCTTGTCGCGCAAGGCTTTGCTGACGTTCGTCATGGCGTCGAAATCATCGACGCCAAAGTGGTGAATCCATTTCATTACCTGACCGGCACGGAAACGCTTCTCCCCGATTGAGTCGAAGAATTTTTCCATTTCCGGCTGGGTCAGACCCAGCAGGTTTGTTTTAACAGTCGATGTAGTCATGGATTCACCTTCACTCTGCAAGCAATGCTTAGCGAGTGGTTACTTCAGTAGCTGCGAAGAAGTAAGCGATTTCGCGAGCGGCAGCAGCTTCGGAGTCCGAACCGTGAACGGCGTTGGCGTCGATCGATTCAGCGAAGTCAGCACGGATGGTGCCGGCAGCAGCTTCTTTAGGGTTGGTAGCGCCCATCAGCTCACGGTTGCGAGCGATAGCGTTTTCGCCTTCCAGAACCTGAACGACAACCGGACCGGAAGTCATGAAAGCAACCAGGTCACCGAAGAAACCGCGCTCGCTGTGCTCAGCGTAGAAGCCTTCGGCTTCGGCTTTGGACAGTTGCTTCAGTTTCGAAGCTACAACGCGCAGGCCAGCGTCTTCGAAGCGAGTGGTGATCTTGCCGATCACGTTTTTAGCAACGGCGTCAGGCTTGATGATGGAGAAAGTACGTTGAACAGCCATGGTGTAACTCCAGAAACGGTAATTTGCGAAAAATTAAACCCGCGAATTATACGCGGGTTCTTGGGTATTGCCTAACCTGCGAGACGATCAGTCCAATTCTGCGGCCCAGAGCTCCTGAACCGCTTCGAGCACCTTCTCGCCGACCCGGCCAGAAGTAGCATCGAAGTCAGGCAGTTCAAGAATCATCTGCTGCAAACGGACAAAACCTACAGAATACGGATCGAGTCCCTCGTGGGCCTCGGCCAATTCTTCTGCAATGCGTTGAACATCATTCCAACCGTAGCTCATGACAGTCTTACCAGTCAGTGCGGCGCTTCGGCCGCATGGTTAAGCGAATATTTCGGAATCTCGACGGTGAGGTCTTCCTCACCGACGATCGCCTGACAGGCCAGACGCGATTGCGCCTCCAGACCCCAGGCACGATCGAGGAAGTCTTCTTCCAGCTCATCGGCCTCTTCCAGCGAGTCAAAACCCTCGCGGATGATGCAATGGCAAGTAGTGCAGGCGCAGACGCCGCCGCACGCGCTTTCCATCTCGATATGGTGTTCGTGAGCCAACTCGAGAATCGATGTGCCGGGCGCAGCCTCGACCACCATGCCTTCCGGGCAGAACTTCTCGTGGGGCAGAAAAATGACCTGCGGCATCAGATATCCTCGATTTCATTCAGGTTGCGCCCCGACAGAGCGGCTTTCACCGTCAGGTCCATGCGGCGGGCAGCAAAAGCATCGGTCACTTGCGACAGACGCTTGGTCTGCTGCTCGATGGCGTAACCATCGGTACCTTTCATCAGTTCGGCCAGCTCCTGCATTTGCAGTTCGATGACCATGCGCTCTTCGGCGTCGAGCAAACGCTCGCCATCGGCCTCCAGCGCGCCCTGCACCGCTTCGAGCAGGCGCTGGGCATCGACTTGCTGCTCACGCAGAACGCGGGCGACCTTGTCGTCATTGGCATGCTGGAACGAATCTTTCAGCATCTTGGCGATTTCGCCGTCGGTCAGGCCGTAGGACGGCTTGACCTGAATGCTCGCTTCAACGCCCGAGCCCAACTCACGGGCAGACACGCTGAGCAGACCGTCGGCATCGACCTGGAAGGTCACGCGAATTTTCGCCGCACCGGCCACCATCGCCGGAATGCCGCGCAATTCGAAACGCGCCAGAGAGCGGCAGTCGCTGATCAGCTCACGCTCGCCCTGCAGAACGTGGATCGCCATGGCTGACTGGCCGTCTTTATAGGTGGTGAAATCCTGGGCGCGGGCGACGGGGATCGTGGTGTTGCGCGGAATCACCTTCTCCATCAGACCGCCCATGGTTTCCAGCCCCAGGGACAACGGAATCACGTCGAGCAGCAGCAGTTCGCCGCCATCGCGCTTGTTGCCAGCCAAGGTGTCGGCCTGGATCGCGGCCCCGATGGCCACCACTTGATCCGGGTCGATTTCCGTCAACGGCTGACGACCGAACGCTTCGGCAACGGCTTCACGAACACGTGGCACGCGGGTCGAACCGCCGACCATGACCACGGCGTGCACGTCTTCCAGCTCAATACCGGAATCGCGAACGGCGCGGCGACAGGCTTTCAGGCTGCGCGCGACCATCGGCTCGATCAGCGCATCGAAGGCTTCACGGGTCAACTGGGCTTTCCAGTCGCCGTAAGCCACTTCAACGCTGGTAGCGTCGGTCAAAGCTTCTTTGGCCGCGCAGGCAGTTTGCAGCAGATTGCGCTGTGCGCCCGGATCGAGATCGGCGGACAGGCCAGCGCTCTCGATGATCCAGCCGGCAATCGCGTGATCGAAATCATCGCCGCCCAGCGCGCTGTCGCCGCCAGTGGCCAGAACTTCAAAGACGCCGCCAGTCAGACGCAGAATCGAAATATCGAAGGTACCGCCACCAAGGTCATAAATCGCAACCAGGCCTTCAGCGTGTTGATCCAGACCATACGCCACAGCAGCAGCGGTCGGCTCGTTGAGCAGACGCAACACGTTCAGACCGGCGAGCTTGGCCGCATCTTTGGTGGCTTGCCGCTGCGCATCGTCGAAGTAGGCAGGGACGGTGATTACCGCGCCGACCAGTTCGCCGCCCAAGGTCGCTTCAGCACGCTGACGCAGGACCTTGAGAATATCGGCGGAGACTTCAACCGGGCTTTTCGGTCCTTGCACGGTGTCGATGAACGGCATGTGCGATTCGCCGCCGACAAAGCGGTATGGCAGTTGCTCGCCCAATTGCTTGACGTCGGAAAGACCACGACCCATCAAGCGCTTGACCGACAGCACAGTGTTCAAAGGATCGGAGGATGCGGCGAGCTTGGCCGACTCGCCGACTTCGACGCGGTCGGCGTGATAACGCACGGCGGAAGGCAGGATGACCTGCCCGTCAGCGTCGGCCAGCGGTTCGGATAGACCACTGCGCAGCGCAGCGACCAGCGAATTGGTAGTACCCAAGTCGATGCCCACCGCCAGACGACGCTGGTGCGGTTGAGGACTTTGGCCGGGTTCGGCGATCTGCAGTAGAGCCATGGTGATCAGGTCTTGTCTGTCTGTCAGCGTGCAATTGAGCGCAGCACTGGGTTAATCGTCGAGGCGCTCTTCCAGCTGGCGCACTTCGTAGGTGAGCTTGTCGAGGAACTGCATGCGCCGCATCAGGCGTTCGGCCTGTTCACGTTGCGCTGCATCATCCCAACAGGCTGCGAAGCTCTCATTGAGTTCTTCCTGAGCGGCTTTCAGGCGACGCTTGAACACCGCAACGCCGTCGATATCGGCACTGTCCTGCAGATCTTCGAGTTCTTCGCGCCATTGCATCTGCTGCAGAAGAAACTCGGGATCGTGGACGGTGACTTCCATCGGCACCTCATGCCCGCTGATCTTCAGCAGGTAGCGGGCACGCTGGGCCGGACTCTTGAGCGTCTGGTAGGCGTCGTTGAGCCGCGCCGATTGCTCGAGCGCAGAGCGCTGCTCGCGCTCGGATGCATCGGCAAAACGGTCAGGATGGACGCCACGCGCCAACTCACGATAGCGCGTGGCCAACTGCTCGAGATCCAGGCGGAAGCTCGGTTGCAGCTCGAACAAAGCGAAATGACAAGGAATACCCACGACCAGCCTCAGATGTTGAAGCTTTCGCCGCAGCCACATTCACCGCGCACGTTGGGGTTGTTGAACTTGAAGCCTTCGTTCAACCCTTCCTTGACGAAGTCGAGCTCGGTGCCGTCCAGGTAGGCCAGGCTTTTCGGGTCGATGATCACTTTTTCGCCGTGACTCTCGAACACCTGATCTTCCGCCACTACCTCGTCGACAAACTCCAGCACGTAGGCAAGGCCGGAACAGCCCGTGGTGCGAACACCCAGACGAATCCCTTCACCTTTGCCGCGCCCGTCGAGGGAGCGCCGCACGTGTCGAGCAGCCGCTTCTGTCATGCTGATAGCCATCGTTGACTCCTTACTCGTCGCCGAATCTTGAAATTCAGATCAAGCCTTTCTTCTGCTTGTAATCGCGAACAGCCGCTTTGATAGCGTCTTCTGCGAGCACGGAGCAGTGAATTTTCACTGGCGGCAAAGCCAGTTCTTCGGCCAGCTGAGTGTTCTTGATGGTTTCGGCTTCGTCCAGGGTCTTGCCCTTCATCCACTCGGTGGCGAGGGAGCTGGAGGCGATCGCCGAACCGCAACCGTAGGTCTTGAACTTGGCGTCTTCGATAACGCCCTGATCGTTGACCTTGATCTGCAGACGCATCACGTCGCCGCACGCCGGAGCGCCGACCATGCCGGTGCCGACATCAGGATCTTCCGCGTTCATCTTGCCGACGTTGCGCGGGTTTTCGTAGTGGTCGATGACCTTTTCGCTGTAAGCCATGATTCTCAATCCTCACTCATCAGGGCCGCTCTTGAGACCCTGCAACTGCGCTGCGTTAACGCCGCGTCGCTACAGGATCTGTATCCGGCGGCTTCTATAGTTAGTGTGCCGCCCACTCGATTTTCGAGATATCGACGCCGTCTTTGTACATGTCCCACAGCGGCGACAGAGCGCGCAGCTTGGTAACCGCCTCGCAGACTTTCTGCGCGGCGTAGTCGATTTCTTCTTCGGTGGTGAAACGGCCGAAGGTAAAGCGGATCGAGCTGTGTGCCAGTTCGTCGTTGCGGCCCAGGGCGCGCAGTACGTACGAAGGCTCGAGCGACGCCGAGGTACAGGCCGAACCGGACGATACCGCCAGATCCTTGAGCGCCATGATCAGCGACTCGCCTTCAACGTAGTTGAAGCTGAGGTTCAGGTTGTGCGGAACGCGGGCGGTCAGGCTGCCGTTGACGTACAGCTCTTCCAGATGCTCGACCTGCTTGTAGAAACGATCGCTCAAGGCTTTGATGCGTACGTTTTCAGCAGCCATGTCTTCCTTGGCCACACGGAACGCTTCGCCCATGCCGACGATCTGGTGGGTCGCCAGGGTGCCGGAACGCATGCCGCGCTCGTGACCGCCGCCGTGCATGGTCGCTTCGATGCGCACACGCGGCTTGCGGCTGACGTACAGCGCGCCGATACCTTTAGGGCCATAAGTCTTGTGGGCGGAGAACGACATCATGTCGACTTTCAGCTTCTGCAGGTCGATCTCGACCTTGCCAGTGGACTGAGCAGCGTCGACGTGGAACAGCACGCCTTTGGCGCGCAGCATCTCGCCGATGGCAGCGATGTCGTTGATGGTGCCGATTTCGTTGTTCACGTGCATCACCGACACCAGAATGGTGTCTTCGCGCAGTGCGGCGTCGATCATGGCCGGGGTGATCAAACCGTCTTCGGTCGGCTCGAGGTAGGTCACTTCGAAACCTTCACGCTCCAGTTGGCGCATGGTGTCGAGGACAGCCTTGTGCTCGATCTTGCTGGTGATCAGGTGCTTGCCCTTGGAGGCGTAGAAATGTGCCGCGCCCTTGATCGCCAGGTTGTCGGACTCGGTGGCACCGGAGGTCCAGACGATTTCGCGCGGATCAGCGTTGACCAGATCGGCCACCTGACGACGAGCGTTTTCGACGGACTCTTCAGCCTTCCAGCCGAACACGTGGGAACGGGAAGCCGGGTTACCGAAGTTTCCGTCGACCAGAAGGCATTCACTCATTTTCTGCGCAACGCGCGGATCAACCGGGGTGGTTGCAGAGTAATCAAGGTAAATCGGCAATTTCATGGACTATCTCCTAAATCAGGGCTGGCGTGCCGCGGGTAGCTCTTCGGCTGTCATTCGACGGCGGACGCTTCAATCTTGTCCAGGCGTGGCGCCTTGCTGCTGCAACGGCGCTGGTCCTGACGCTGGGCCACTTCTTGTACCTCACGGCGAGTCACAAGGTCGGCCAAGCTGATACCGCTCAGAAATTCGTGAATCTGCAGGCTCAAGTCGCACCACAGATGATGGGTCAGGCAGGTATCGCCGGAATGGCAATCGCCCTGGCCCTGGCACTTGGTGGCATCGACCGATTCGTTGACCGCATCGATCACCTGGGCGACCTGGATGCCCTGCATGTCGCGGGACAACTGGTAGCCACCACCCGGACCGCGAACGCTGGAAACCAGGTTGCTGCGGCGCAGCTTGGCGAACAGCTGTTCGAGGTAGGACAGGGAGATGCCTTGGCGCTCGGAGATATCGGCCAGAGACACCGGCCCGTGCTGCGCGTGCAACGCCAGGTCAAGCATGGCGGTCACGGCGTATCGGCCTTTTGTAGTCAGTCGCATGGACAGTTACCACGGAGTTCGGAATGGGCGGGAGTATGCAATTCCCGAGCATTTAAGTCAACTATAAGACCTAGTGCTTTAGTCGGGTTTACCCGCAAAAGAGCGCGCGCACTATAGCAAAGACGGGGCGCGGACAGCCAGCGCAACCGCGTGATCGTTCTTCGCGAGCAGGCTCGCTCCCACATTGGAATGCATTGCTCTTGTGGGAGCGAGCCTGCTCGCGAAAAGCAGCGCCGCGGTTCAGCCTGCTTTCGATTCGTCCTTGCCCTTGACGCAGGCGAAGTCTTCTTCACGCAGCTCAGGCAGATCTTTCGCACAGTAATTGCTGCCCAGATCCTTCAGCGCGCCGCACATGCCTTCCAGACGCCCGTCCACCGCTTGCAGATGGTCGAGTAACTGGCCGATGGCGCGGGCCACCGGGTCGGGCATGTCTTCGCTGACGCCGTAAGCGTCGAAACCGATCTTTTCCGCCATGGCTTTGCGCTTGGCGTCCTGCTCTTCATCGGTCTTGACGATGATCCGCCCCGGAATCCCCACCACCGTGGCGCCCGGCGGCACTTCCTTGGTGACCACAGCGTTGGAGCCGACTTTGGCGCCTGCACCGACCGTGAACGGGCCGAGAACTTTGGCACCAGCACCGACCACGACGCCATCACCCAGCGTCGGGTGGCGCTTGCCTTTGTTCCAGCTGGTGCCGCCGAGGGTCACACCTTGATAGATGGTGACGTCGTCGCCGATCTCGGCGGTTTCACCGATGACGATGCCCATGCCGTGATCGATGAAGAAACGCCGACCCACCTTGGCACCCGGATGAATTTCGATCCCGGTCAGCCAGCGACCGAAATTCGACACCAGCCGCGCCAGCCATTTCAGTTCGTTGCGCCAGAGCATGCCGGCCAGACGATGAATCCAGATCGCATGCATGCCGGGGTAGCAGGTCAGGACTTCAAAAGCGTTACGCGCCGCCGGGTCTCGATGGAATACGCTCTGGATATCTTCACGCAAACGCTCAAACATCATTCAATCCTTCCGCTTTAGAAGCTCGCCACGGGCCGCTTTCTGGGTTTCCGTGAGGATGCCACGCAAAATATTCATTTCCGCCCGGCTGACCGAGCTGCGTCCGTACAACCGGCGCAGGCGCGCCATCAAGTGCCGTGGCTTTTCCGGGTCGAGGAATTCGATGGCAACCAGCGTCTGCTCCAGGTGCTCATAGAATCGCTCCAGCTCATCCATGGTCGCCAGCTCGGCGCTTTTCACCGAGGCCACTTCTTCTTTCTCGACCTTGCTTGGCTGACCCTGTGCAGCCAGCCAGGCCATGCGCACTTCATAACTCAACACCTGCACCGCCGCCCCGAGGTTCAGCGAACTGAAGGTCGGATCGGAAGGGATGTGCACGTGGAAGTGACATCGCTGCAGCTCTTCGTTGGTCAGGCCGGAGTCTTCACGACCGAACACCAAAGCAATCTCCGCGCCCTGCCCGGCTTCCTCGACCACTTTGTTGCCGCATTCGCGCGGATCGAGCAGCGGCCAGGGAATACGCCGGTCGCGGGCGCTGGTGCCGAGCACCAGATTGCAACCGACCAGAGCATCTTCCAAGGTGGCGACGACTTGCGCGTTTTCAAGGATGTCACCAGCACCGGAGGCGCGGGCGTCGGCCTCGTGGTGCGGGAAGACCCGCGGTTCGACCAGCACCAGTCGCGACAGACCCATGTTTTTCATGGCGCGCGCGGCCCCGCCGATGTTGCCGGGGTGGCTGGTGTTGACCAGGACGACACGAATGTTCTGCAGCAAGGGAGGCGCTCTCGGACACAGGAAAGGGGGGCAAATCTTACAGAACAGCCTACCGTTAAGCTATGAAAGCGAACAGCGTCCTTCACCTGAAGAAAAGTTCTGATAGAATGCGCGGCTTTCTTTAACAACCTTAGGTGACACATCCATGCAGCCCATGCTGAATATCGCGCTGCGCGCCGCCCGCAGCGCCAGTGAACTGATCTTCCGCTCCATCGAGCGCCTGGATACCATCAAGGTCGACGAAAAAGACGCCAAGGATTACGTATCCGAGGTTGATCGCGCCGCTGAACAGAAAATCATCGATGCCCTGCGCAAGGCTTACCCGAATCACTCGATCCAGGGTGAAGAAACCGGCCTGCACGCTGGCACCGGCATCGAAGGCGAAGAGTACCTGTGGATCATCGATCCACTGGACGGCACCACCAACTTCCTCCGTGGCATTCCGCACTTTGCAGTGAGCATTGCCTGCAAATATCGTGGTCGCCTGGAACACGCAGTGGTTCTGGACCCGGTTCGCCAGGAAGAATTCACCGCCAGCCGTGGTCGCGGCGCTCAACTGAACGGTCGCCGCCTGCGCGTCAGCGGCCGCACCAGCCTCGACGGCGCTTTGCTCGGCACTGGCTTCCCGTTCCGTGACGACCAGATGGACAACCTCGACAACTACCTGGGCATGTTCCGCGCCCTGGTTGGCCAGACTGCCGGCATCCGCCGCGCCGGTTCGGCGAGCCTGGACCTGGCTTACGTGGCTGCCGGTCGTTTCGATGCGTTCTGGGAGTCGGGCCTGTCGGAGTGGGACATGGCTGCAGGCGCCCTGCTGATTCAAGAAGCCGGCGGCCTGGTGAGCGACTTCACCGGCGGTCACGACTTCCTGGAAAAAGGCCACATCGTTGCCGGCAACACCAAATGCTTCAAGGCAGTGCTGACGGCGATCCAGCCGCACCTGCCGGCTTCGCTGAAGCGCTAAGCTTTCCGCGAAACCAAAAAGCACCCTCCGGGGTGCTTTTTTTATGCCTGCAATTCCAAACAGCACAATTTCCTGTGGGAGCGAGCCTGCTCGCGAATGCGGTGCATCAGCCAACATCAATGTCGGCTCTCGGAATGCATTCGCGAGCAGGCTCGCTCCCACAGAGGGTCACGGACAGCCCTGAATCGCGAGTACAAAAAAAGCACCCCGCAGGGTGCTTCTTTTCAAAACCGTAAAGCCTTACTGACCCGGCTCATTTTGCGACAGGATCAGCTTGCCTTCCTTATCGACCGGAATCTGGTTGCCCGGATCGCGATCCATCCGCACCTTGCCTTCCTTGCCATCGAGCGAGTAACGCACGTCGTAGCCGACGACCTTGTCGCTGATGTCATTGACCGTGTTGCAGCGGGTTTGCGTGGTGGTGTAGGTGTCACGGTTCTGCATACCTTCCTGCACCTTGTTACCGGCATAACCGCCGCCAACTGCACCGGCAACCGTGGCAATCTTCTTGCCGGTACCGCCACCCACCTGATTACCCAGCAAACCGCCGGCTACGGCACCGATCGCAGTACCGAGAATCTGGTGTTGATCCTTGACCGGTGCCTGCCGAGTCACCGTTACATCCTTGCACACTTCACGTGGAGTCTTGATCTGTGTCTTGACCGGCTCAACGGCTAATACTTGCGCATACTCAGGGCCGCTTTTAACCAGGCTGTAGGTGGCAACAGCACCCCCGGCTGTGACACCGACAGCACCCAATACCGCACCAACCAGCAACGACTTGTTCACATGAACCTCCTGACCATCACATGCGGGACGCGCCCGCGCTTCTCCCAGCCTTGGAGCACAAAAAAAGGCGCGAGTTCAACTCGCGCCTTTTGTCAGCTGACAGCCGGGACATCGCTGGCCGTTATGGACGGTCGTCGACTTCCTTATCGGTGTTGGCCGGAGGAATCAGATCCTCGGTGGTCAGGTTCAGCCAGATCAGCACCACGTTGGCGATGTAGATCGACGAGTAGGTACCCGCCAGTACACCGATGAACAGCGCGATAGAGAAGCCGAACAGGTTGTCGCCGCCGAAGAACAACAGCGCCGCGATCGCCAGCAGAGTGGAGATCGACGTCGCCATGGTGCGCAGCAGGGTCTGCGTGGTCGAGATGTTGATGTTCTCGATCAGCGTCGCCTTGCGCAGCACGCGGAAGTTCTCACGCACCCGGTCGAACACCACGATGGTGTCGTTGAGCGAGTAACCGATGATCGCCAGCACCGCCGCCAGCACTGTCAGATCGAAGGTGATCTGGAAGTACGAGAGGATACCCACGGTCACGATCACGTCGTGGATCAGCGACACAATGGCGCCGACCGCAAACTTCCACTGAAAGCGGAACGCCAGGTAGATCAGGATGCCGCCGAGCGCCAGCAACATGCCGAGGCCGCCCTGGTCGCGCAGCTCTTCACCGACCTGCGGGCCGACGAACTCGACACGCTTGACCGTCGCCGGGTTGTCGCCGCCGACTTTCTGCAATGCGTCTGCGACCTGATGGCCCAGCTGCGGGTCTTCACCCGGCATGCGCACCAGCAAGTCAGTAGTGGCGCCGAAGTTCTGCACCACGGCTTCGTGATAACCGGAAGTCGCCAGTTGCTCGCGCACCTTGGTGACGTCGGCCGGACGCTCGTAGGTCAGCTCGATGAGCGTTCCGCCGGTGAAGTCCAGGCCCCAGTTCATGCCCTTGGTGGCGACGCTGAACAAGGCAATGACGGTAAGCAGCAATGTGACGCCGAACGCGAAGTTGCGAACGCCCATGAAGTTGATTGTACGTAACATGGCAGCCCCTTAAATCCACAACTTCTTGAAGTCACGTCCGCCAAAGATCAGGTTGACCATTGCGCGGGTCACCATGATGGCCGTGAACATCGAGGTAAAGATCCCGAGGGACATGGTCACTGCGAAACCCTTCACCGGGCCAGTGCCCATGGCGAAGAGAATGCCGCCGACCAGCAAAGTGGTCAGGTTGGCGTCGAGAATCGCGGTGAATGCCCGGCCGAAGCCTTCGTTGATTGCCCGCTGCACAGTCATGCCGGCGGCGATCTCTTCACGAATCCGCGAGAAGATCAGTACGTTGGCGTCGACCGCCATACCCATGGTCAAGACGATACCGGCGATACCCGGCAGGGTCAGCGTGGCGCCCAACAGCGACATCAATGCCAGCAGCAGCACCATGTTCACCGCCAGCGCGACGGTGGCGATGACGCCGAAGAAGCGGTAGATGGCGATGATGAACAACGATACGAACAGCATGCCCCACAGGGAAGCGTCGATACCTTTGGTGATGTTGTCAGCACCCAGGCTCGGACCGATTGTGCGCTCTTCAGCGAAGTACATCGGTGCAGCCAGACCACCGGCACGCAGCAGCAGCGCCAGCTCGGACGACTCGCCCTGACCGTTCAGGCCAGTGATGCGGAATTGCGCACCCAGCGGCGACTGAATGGTCGCCAGGCTGATGATCTTCTTCTCTTCCTTGAACGTCTGAACCGGCACGTCTTTCTCGACGCCATCAACCACTTGCTTGGTGTAAGTGGTGACCGGGCGCTGTTCGATGAAGATCACCGCCATGCTGCGACCGACATTGGAGCGGGTCGCGCGGCTCATCAGCTCGCCACCGTGACCATCCAGACGGATGTTCACTTCAGGCGTGCCGTGCTCGCCGAAACCGGCCTTGGCGTCGGTGACCTGGTCACCGGTAATGATCAGACCACGCTCGATCTGCGCTGGCGGACGGTTGCCTTCGCGGAATTCGAACGACTCGGAAGTGGCTTTCGAAGCGCCCGGCTCGGCGGCCAGACGGAACTCGAGGTTGGCCGTCTTGCCGAGAATACGCTTGGCTTCGGCAGTGTCCTGCACGCCCGGCAGCTCAACCACGATGCGGTTGGCGCCCTGACGCTGCACGATCGGTTCGGCAACACCCAACTCGTTGACGCGGTTACGTACCGTGGTCAGGTTCTGCTTGATGGAGTATTCACGGATTTCCGCCAGCTTGGCCGGGGTCATCGCCAGACGCAGCACCGGTTGACCGTTGAGATCGGCCGGAACAATGTCGAAATCGTTGAAATTCTTGCGGATCAGCGCACGGGCCTGTTCGCGGGAATCTTCATCGCTGAAGCCCAACTGAATGGCACCGCCCAGTTGCGGCAGGCTGCGATAGCGCAGCTTCTCTTTGCGCAGCAGACTCTTGACGTCGCCTTCGTAGACTTTCAGGCGTGCATCGAGGGCTTTGTCCATGTCCACTTCGAGCAGGAAGTGCACACCACCGGACAAGTCCAGACCCAGCTTCATCGGGTGCGCACCGAGGTTGCGCAGCCATTGCGGGGTGGTCTGTGCCAGGTTCAGCGCGACGACGTAGTCATCACCCAATGCCTTGCGCACAACGTCCTTGGCCGGCAACTGGTCTTCAGCCTTGCTCAGACGGATCAGACCGCCCTTGCCGCCTGCCGTCAGCGTGGCCGCCTTGACGTTGATGCCGGACTCTTTCAGCGCTGTGCTGACACGAGCCAGATCGGCGTCATTGACCTGCAGAGCCGTGCTGGCGCCGCTGATCTGAATGGCCGGGTCATCAGGATAAAGATTGGGAGCGGAATAAATCAGACCGATCGCCAGCACCGCCAGGATCAGAATGTATTTCCACAGAGGGTATTTGTTCAGCATCACGCCGCCCGTTATGAACGCGGGGCGCCTTGCGCGCCCCGTCGATTGAGTAGAAGTTGTTGCTCTTAGATCGCTTTCAGCGTGCCTTTTGGCAGCGTGGCGGCGATGGCGCCTTTCTGGAACTTCATTTCCACGGTGTCGGACACTTCCAGAACCACGAAGTCATCGGCAACCTTGGTGATCTTGCCGGCGATGCCGCCAGTGGTCACGACTTCGTCGCCCTTCTGCAGGCTGCTCAGCAGGTTCTTCTGCTCTTTGGCGCGCTTGGCCTGTGGACGCCAGATCATCAGATAGAAGATGACCAGGAAGCCGACCAGGAAAATCCACTCGAAGCCGCCGCCCATTGGGCTTGCAGCAGCCGGTGCAGCTGCGTCAGCCATGGCGTTAGAGATAAAAAAGCTCATTTAGCACTCCAGTTGCAAATGTTGAATCTTGGGGTCAGAAAACTCAGTCCAAAGGCGGGACGGGAAGTCCGCGTTTGGCGTAGAAGGCATCGACAAAGGCGGCCAATGTACCCTGTTGAATAGCCTCGCGCAAACCAGCCATCAGCACCTGATAATGGCGCAAGTTATGGATGGTATTGAGCATGCTGCCGAGCATTTCGCCGCACTTGTCCAGGTGATGCAGATAAGCACGCGAGAAGTTCTGGCAGGTGTAGCAATCGCAGGTCGGATCCAGCGGCGATTCATCATGGCGATGGAACGCGTTACGGATCTTCAGCACACCGGTATCGATGAACAGATGCCCATTGCGGGCATTACGGGTTGGCATCACGCAATCGAACATGTCCACCCCGCGGCGCACACCCTCAACCAGATCTTCCGGTTTGCCAACGCCCATAAGGTAACGAGGTTTGTCAGCGGGCATCTGGCCCGGCAGATAATCCAGCACCTTGATCATTTCGTGCTTCGGTTCGCCCACCGACAGACCGCCGATGGCGAGGCCGTCGAAGCCGATCTTGTCGAGGCCTTCGAGCGAGCGCATGCGCAGGTTTTCATGCATCCCGCCCTGAACGATGCCGAACAGCGCTGCGCTGTTGTCACCGTGGGCATTCTTCGAACGCTGGGCCCAACGCAACGACAGCTCCATCGATACCCGCGCGACGTCTTCGTCAGCCGGGTACGGCGTGCATTCGTCGAAGATCATCACAATGTCGGAACCGAGATCGCGCTGCACCTGCATCGATTCTTCCGGGCCCATGAACACTTTGGCGCCGTCGACCGGAGAAGCAAAGGTCACACCCTCCTCCTTGATCTTGCGCATCGCGCCGAGGCTGAACACCTGGAAGCCGCCGGAGTCGGTGAGGATCGGGCCTTTCCACTGCATGAAATCGTGCAGGTCGCCGTGCTCCTTGATCACTTGAGTGCCGGGACGCAGCCACAGGTGAAAGGTGTTGCCCAGAATGATTTCCGCGCCGGTGGCGACGATGTCACGCGGCAGCATGCCCTTGACCGTGCCGTAAGTGCCGACCGGCATGAACGCCGGGGTCTCGACGGTGCCACGGGGGAAGGTCAGGCGACCACGACGAGCCTTGCCATCGGTGGCCAGCAGCTCAAAGGACATTCGACATTCGCGACTCATTCTGTTTCCTCTGGGCCTGTCTGTTCAGGGGCAGTTGGAGCGGGATTGCGGGTGATGAACATCGCATCCCCGTAACTGAAAAAGCGGTAGCCGTTTTCCACGGCGGCCTTGTAGGCGGCCATGGTTTCGGGATAACCGGCAAACGCGGAAACCAGCATCAACAGCGTGGATTCCGGCAAATGAAAATTGGTCACCAGGGCATCGACCACATGAAACGGCCGGCCCGGATAGATAAAAATGTCGGTGTCGCCACTGAACGGCTTGAGCACACCATCGCGCGCCGCACTTTCCAGCGAACGCACGCTGGTGGTGCCGACCGCAATCACCCGACCGCCACGCGCACGGCACGCAGCGACTGCATCGACCACATCCTGGCCGACTTCCAGCCACTCGCTGTGCATATGGTGATCTTCGATCTTCTCGACACGCACCGGCTGGAACGTCCCCGCGCCGACGTGCAACGTCACGAATGCAGTCTCGACGCCCTTCGCAGCAATCGCCTGCATCAGCGGCTCATCGAAATGCAGCCCCGCCGTCGGCGCCGCCACCGCGCCCAGACGCTGGGCATACACGGTCTGATAACGCTCGCGATCCGAGCCTTCATCCGGACGGTCTATATAAGGAGGCAACGGCATGTGCCCGACACGGTCGAGCAGCGGCAAGACTTCCTCGGCAAACCCCAGCTCGAACAACGCATCATGACGCGCCAGCATCTCGGCTTCGCCACCGCCGTCGATAAGGATCTTCGAACCCGGTTTCGGCGACTTGCTGGAGCGCACATGGGCCAGCACGCGGTGCGCATCGAGCACGCGCTCGATGAGAATTTCCAGCTTGCCGCCGGACGCTTTCCGCCCGAACAGCCGCGCCGGAATCACCCGGGTATTGTTGAACACCATCAAATCGCCCGGGCGCAAATGCTCAAGCAAATCAGTGAATTGACGGTGTGCCAGGGCGCCGCTCGGCCCATCAAGGGTCAGCAGGCGACTACCGCGACGCTCGGCCAACGGATGGCGGGCGATCAGCGAATCAGGAAGCTCGAAAGTAAAGTCAGCAACGCGCATGATGGGGTTCGTCTAGCAGGGCCGGAAAGTCTAGCGGAAATATCAAAAATTGACCATGAAACGTGATTGACCAACGGTAATCACCTCTCTATACTTCGCCGCCATTGAGCCCTGATGGCGGAATTGGTAGACGCGGCGGATTCAAAATCCGTTTTCGAAAGGAGTGGGAGTTCGAGTCTCCCTCGGGGCACCACATAGCAGTATCTGAGAGTCTCTACCAGCCTCTCAGACCCAGAGAAACCGGCCACTTGGCCGGTTTTTTTGTGCCTGTCTGTCTACCCCTGTCTCCCCTTATCCGTTGTATCCCTGTATCCCTGCTTGTATCCTGAGAAAAATACCGAACTTTGGGATACAAGGATGAAGCGCGCAGACATCAAGCGCCGCCCTCTCGCTGACACGACACTTGCGGGATTGGAGCCGGAATCAAAGGAATACCGAGAGCTGGACGGAAATGGCGTCTACTTCAGGGTTAAACCTGACGGTGGTAAATCCTGGCAGCTCCGCTACAAACGTCCGGCGGGCAATTGGGCTTGGATGGGGCTGGGGGGTTATCCAGAAGTAAGCGGTGCATTGGCACGGGACAAAGCTGCTGAACTGCGCAAGGTAGTGAGCAGCGGGGCCGATCCTCTCGAGCAAAAACGCTCTGCCAAAGCGGCAATTGATGCTGCCAGGACTCGGACCTTCCGAGCCGCAGCTGAAGCTTGGCTCAAGGCCAAGGAAGAAAAGGGACTCGCGCCCTCCACTCTTAACAAAATCCGCACTTACCTCGACAAAGACATACTCCCAGCGCTGGGAGATAAGCCCCTTGACGAAATCACTCGTACCGACTGTGCAGAACTTCAGGCATCTCTCGAAGCCCGAGACGCACACAACGTGGCGGAAAAGTGCCGCACTTGGATCAATCAGATATTCGGGCGTGCCATCGGCCTAGGTCTCACGGAAAACGATCCGGGCAGTCGCCTACGAGATATTGCAGCTCGAGCCCCAAAGACTCAGCAACATCCTCATTTGTTGGAGCCTGAGCTGGCAGAGTTCCTCCATGCACTCAAAAACACTCCCAGCAGGCTGACGGCCCGAACTGCAGCATGGCTCTGTATCTGGACCGCATCGAGACCGGGCATGGTTCGGTTAGCTGAATGGAAAGAGTTCGACCTTGATAAAGCAATATGGACGACGCCTGCCGCCAAGATGAAGATGCGCAGGGACTTTGTTTGTCCACTCCCCAAGCAAGCGCTTTCCGCTCTCAAAGAACTTCACAGCCTAACAGGTCGCAGTCGCTGGCTATTCCCCGGAGTGGGCGCGAAGAATCCGACGATTAGCGAAAACACCATCAACAAAGTCTTCGCGACGATTGGCTACAAAGGCCGTTTGGTTGGTCATGGGACTCGTCACACCGCCAGCACTTTGCTCAGGGAACACGGCTGGCCGAAAGAGCATGTCGAAGCGCAGCTTGCTCACAAAGAAGAGGGAATATCCGGGGTATACAACAAGGCTCAATACCTAGAGCACAGAGTGAAGATGATGCAGTGGTATGCAGATCACCTTGATGCGTTGGCATGCGAAAAGGTGATCAAGGGACAATTTGGGAAAGCGGTATGAGTGCATCTATCCGTACCACCGTCAAAATCCATGTTACGGGTGTTACTCGTGTAACTGTGCCGGCCAAACACCCGGATTCATTGGCTTTCAATCCCGTTACACTTCAGCACGCAGTTCCGTACATTCGATGTAACGCACGCCGATTGTGTAACGCCGCGACAAACCCCTTGCCCGCTGCGGGCCGACAATCCTCACACTTGGCAACAGCGCAAATCTCGCTGCCTATGCTTCAAACTCGCAGGGCGCGGGACAGTGCGTTGCAAGTCGAGAGCCATTCGCATGATTGATACCCACCCGATCTTGCACTCGGCGCTAACCGCTGGCCTGATCCAATATCTCTCAGAGCAGCCACTCTACGAGTTCTGCAATGAACAGATCACTGACGTGTGCGAGCTGATCAATCAGTGCTGCGTTCGCATCCAGACCGGCGACATCAGCAGCGACATGAGGAGCATGTGCATCCAGACAACGATGCATGAGGAGGCTATTTTTCAGTACGCCTCAACCGACAAAAAAAACCGTCTCGCGCATTGGGTTCGCCAATACAGCAAGTGTCATTCGGCATCGGAACGCGAGGCATATGCAGCCTACGTCATGGCCTGCGCAGTAAAAGCGCTGAGCGCCTTAGCTGACTGGATGCGCTCCACCGAACAAGAGGCTTGGTCACATGTTGCCGAGCCTCCGACGGATTGGCCGTGGGATCTTTATTGTCAGGTTGTGGAAAGACAGGTCGATCCTAACGAACGTATTGAAGCATTGGACCAATACGTGCTGTTTTTGGAGCCCATAACATCCCTACCCTGCTTGATCAGTGACGAGCTGACCCCAATCGCTTACAGGGCAATCGAGAACGCTATCCGCACTAAGGGCGGCATCATCAGCGGAATGGAGCGTAACGAAGAAATCGGCGCACGGGATACAGCAATCATTAGGCAAGGTCGACACTACGTGTCTAGCGGAATGTCACGGCGAAACGTGACCACGGCGGTTCACGCCTGGCTGGAACGGGAGGTGTCCAAACCACTCAAACAGCGCGCTGAGTGGGTGACAATGGAAACCGAAAAAGCGCTAACCCGCAAAAGCGTGGAGGGAATCCTCAAGCGCAACTTTGTGGTGTGACCGATATTTCAATGTCATTTCAAATGGAAGTGAACTGCTCACCGCCGACCAATTTCTAGACCATTGCTCTCGTTGTCCAAATCAATCGAGAGCAATACCTATGAACACCTCTGTCACCGATTTCCCCCGTAAGACGCCCGCCAACGCCGCCTCACTTTTTGATGCCGCTTCAACTCTAATCCGCATGCGGGAAGTGGAAGGCATCGTGGGGATGAAGCGTTCGACCATCTACAAACTGATGCAGCGCACCGACTGCGGCTTTCCCCAGCCCGTAAAACTGAGCAACAGCAACGCACGCGGCGCCCCTGTCGCCTGGGTCCTTTCCGAAGTTCAAGCGTGGGCGCGCAGCCGCATCGAGGCACGTGACCAGGTGGCTGCATGAGCCACAAGACTGCAAACAACGCTTTGATGCACCCCTTTTCCGTGTTGCGTCGGATCGGTTTCTCGTCTCGCGTCATGCAGCGTCTTGAACGCTACCGCAGCCAGCAGGACAGGCGAGGTCGCGTTGTCAGCGTGCTCAGCTGGGCCGACGGCACATGGTGCGCGCTCTCCCTCCACTGCGAAAAGATCGGGGCCGTTGTCGTCGACGAAGGCCAGCAGGTCGACGCTTACGAAAACGCCCGCTCCATGCTCAGCGGCGGATTTCTGCCCCTTCTCTCCCTGCGCTGGGAAGCCCATGCCTGAAACGAAAACGCCTCCGGGGGCGATCCGGAGGCGTTGAGGTAAATCTACATGCACGAACAATTTATGCCGCACCTGAAAAAACCGCAAGCCATCAGCGCAGTTGCACTTTGGAAAAACGGACGTTACTCTCTGGGCGTCGCTGCAAATTCAGCGATTGGGCTTGGCGGTCCATACAGTACAAGGCGCAACAGCGCCCCCATTACGATTGCAGGCGCTTTTTTTGTGCCCGCATTCCCGTGTTATGGCGGGTTGCGTAGGAGCACCCTCGGGTGCGCCGGTCTCCTTGTACGCCGGTCCGCCAATCCTGCGCAATCCGTCACCCTAATCTGCTTGGCGGCAGACGGTGGCGGTTCCTCAGTACAAGGAGCCTTCACAAATGCAACACGCCCTCAATCCGTCCAAAATTCGCGCCGCTGCACATCGTGCAATGGCTCTCGCCGCTTTACACGCCAACTCCAGCCTCGCTACACGCCTCTCCCGCTACAACGCTCACATGGCCAAAGCCCGCGCGCTCGAAACCGCAGGCGGTGCCTAATGAACAACTCACTGAGTTTTGCCCTGCCCGAAAACCTGCTTTGCGTGAACCCAACTGCCGAAGCCGGCGTACCTATCGACGCCATCACCTGCGCTATCGACCGCGCTGACTCGGTGCTGACGTTGCTTGAGGATCACTTCGAAAACGAATCCTCGCGCCTTGCCAATCACGTCATTGCTGCCGTCCTCTGGGACGTGCGCGGCACCCTCGGCCTGATCAAAACGCTGGCCATGCACGGTGACAACACTTCTACGCCTGCAGTGCAGAAGGGCGGTGCGCTATGACCACCTCCACCACGCTGGGTCACGCCACCTTTTCCCGCGTTAACGCCACTGACCTGAAGCTGTTTCGCGTCAATGCCGGTGTGCCCGTCGAGGATGCACTGGAGATGGTGTCGTTGCTGCAACATCACGCGAACCAGCTCAACTTCGACGCTGCCATGAGTGACCGCGGCGAGCGTTTCAGTTGGCCCGCTCTGTACCTGGGCGAGATGGCCAAAGCGTTGATCGATGACATCAACGACGCGCTGTTTCTGCCGAGGGCTGACACATGAGCCAGCGCCCGAACAGCACCGCGAAACGCCCAAGCTTTGCCGACGTGAAAGCCGCCGCACTGAAAGAGATTGAGCGTGTCCTGTCGCATTGGCTGCCCAACGGCAAGCGTGTGGACGGCGGCAAGGAATACACAGCCCCGAATCCTACCCGCAGCGACAAGCGCGCCGGTTCGCTCAAGGTCAATTTGAACAAGGGCACCTGGGCAGATTTTGCCACCGGCGACAAAGGCGGCGACCTGATCGATCTGGTGCGCTATCTCGACGGCGGCACCGACGTTGAAGCCTGCCACAAACTGGCCGACTGGCTGAACGTTGCGCCCGGCGCCGCCAACATCAAAGCCGCCCCGAGCAAACCTAAGGCCGCGACATGGAACGCCATCCAGCCGATCCCAAACGAGGCCATGAACAAGTGCCCGGCCAAGCACCGTGATCACGGTGTGCCGTCCAAGGTCTGGATCTACCGTGACGCGCAGGGTCAGCCCCTCATGGCGCTGTATCGCTTCGACCTCGGCCCGGATGAAGACGGCAAGCCGAAGAAGGTCTTTGCGCCCCTGACGTGGTGTCAGCGTGCCGATAGCCAAACCAAGCAATGGCGCTGGCAAGGTCTGCCGGATCCGCGTCCGCTGCTGCGTCTTGATGAACTGGCCCAGCGCGCTGACGCACCGGTGGTTCTGTGCGAAGGCGAGAAAGCTGCGGATGCCGCCGCCGAGTTGCTGTCGGACTACGTGGCCACCTGCTGGCCGAACGGCTCCAACTCCTGGCACAAAGCACAACTGACGCCGCTCAAGGGACGCGACGTTTTGTTGTGGCCGGACAACGACGACAGCGGTAAAGCCTGCATGGACACTGTCGCCGAGAAGCTGCGGGAAATCGGCGCCGCTTCGGTCCGAGTCATCGCACTGGAGGTGTTCAAACGCAAGCCGACGCTGAAAAACGACCGTGCCGCGTTTGCCAAAGGTGGTCAATGGGATGACGGCGACGATGCCGCCGATGCACTCAGCAAAGGCTGGACCGCCGGCCACTTCGCCGAACTGGAAAGCAGCGGCGAGCTATTCGGAGTAATCGAAGAAAAACCAGTAGTTACCCAGGTGGAATCCAAGCCGGAACCGGAAGCGAAACCCAAAGCAGCGGCCAAGCGACCGGCAAAATCGAAAAGCGACCTGATGCCGGGAGGCTTTCGCCTGACGCCCGAAGGTGTGTTTTATGCCGGCGACGACGGCGAAGCACGCCCGGTGTGTTCGCCACTGGCAATCCTTGCGCGTACCCGTGACGAGAAGGGCCACAACTGGGGTTTGTTGGTCGAATTCGACGACCCCGACGGGACCAAGAAACGCTGGAACATTCCGGCGCGCACCATGACCGGCGACTTCGGTAAGGACGTGCTCGGCCCGTTGGTGGACATGGGGTTGCGTCTGGCGGGCAGCCGCTCGGGACGAAACGCACGCAACGATCTGCAGAGTTACCTGGGCGGCTTCGACAGTGCTCAACGTGCGCGACTGGTCACCCGTTTGGGCTGGCATGACAACGCCTTTCTGTTGCCCGAGCAGCAGGTCGGCATGCACGCGGAACACCTGCACTTCTACGAAGCCGGCGCGCAACTTCCGCCGATCAGCGAAGCGGGCACGTTGGAGCAATGGCAACAGCAGATCGGCGCGCTGTGCATCGGCAACCATCGCTTGGCGTTTGTCGTCGGCGTAGCCTTCGCCGGTCCCCTGCTGCACATGCTTGGCCATGAGTCAGGTGGCTTTCACCTCTACGGCGACAGCTCCGGCGGCAAGACCACTCACCTGCAAGTCGCCGCCTCGGTCTACGGCGGACCACGCTTGGTGCGTTCGTGGCGCTCGACTGATAACGCGCTGGAATCTATCGCAGCAGCACATTCGGACGGCCTCCTGGTACTCGATGAAATCGGCATGTGCGATCCGCGCATCATCGGCGAGACGGTTTACATGCTCGGCAATGGCACCGGTAAAGCTCGCGCCAATGATCGAGGCCAAGCAGGCCGACAGGTGCAGGAGTGGCGTTTGCTGTTTTTGTCCACGGGCGAGAAGACCTTGGCGCAGCACATGGCAGAAGCCAACAAGGAGCTAAAAGCGGGCATGGAGGTGCGCATGCTCGCCGTCCCGGCCGATGCCAGCAAAGGCCTCGGCATGTTCGACACGCTCAACGGTTTCGAAGACGCGGCAGCACTGTCCGACGCGCTCAAAGCCCGCGTGGCGAACTACTACGGCACGCCGCTCACCGCGTTCTTGACCGCGCTGTGCGAACCCGGCAAGCGCCACGGCTGGGCGGCAATCCTGCGCCGCACGCTGGAAGGATTTGTTGCCCAAGCGCTGCCCGCCTCTGCCAGTGGACAGGCACACCGTGCCGCGGCGCGCTTTGGTCTCGCGGCTGCTGCGGGCGAGTTGGCCAGCGCTATGGGCATCACCGGCTGGCCGGACGGGACCGCCACCACTGCTGCTCGCGTTTGCTTGAACGCTTGGCTCAACGAGCGCGGCGGTGCCGGCAACTTCGAAGGCGATGCGATCTTGGCGCGTCTGCGGCAAGTCATCGAGCGATTTGGTGAAAGCCGCTTCACACGGTGGGAATCGGCGGCGGCCAAGATCGATGAACACGGCCCTCGTACCATCGACCGCCTCGGCTTTCGCAAAACGCTGGAGCACGGCATGGGCGACACCATGCACACCACCAACACCTATTACGTGCTGCCTGAGGCGTGGCGCTCCGAGATCTTCCGGGGCATGAACATCAACGCCGTGAACAAGGAACTGCTGCAGCGCGGAGTGCTGGAACCGGCTAGCGACGGCAAGGCATCGAGTTTGGTCCGGTTGCCCGGTCTGGGGCCGCAGCGCTGCTACATCGTGAAGACGATTCCGGGAAAGGATGAGAGCGAGGCTCGGGCTGCCTGAGGGCATCTCTGCTGATCGAGGTAGCGCCGGCTAATTCCCGGCCTCGCCAGCCGTCATTCAACCCAAACCCAATTTGAAGGAACAAGAGAGATGAACGAATTCCAAGCTTCTACCGAACAACATGAACTGCTAGCCAGCGAACTGGGCTGCAGCGAGGCCATCTTACTTTCACTGCCGAATTCGGATAGCACTCTCGCAGCCGCTAACTGCGAGAAGAAGCAACGGTTGATCGATGAGATCGACCAACTGACCACCCGTCGTGATAAATACCTGAGGGCGGCTGAAGAGCACTACGCCAAGATAGCGCCCTTGGAAGCCTTGCTGGAGGGCGACGAAGTATTAGACGTGGATCGCCTGCGTGAAATCCGCAGTGAGTACAACACGCTGAAACTTCCGTACGACTCCAGTAAACACCATGCCTGGCTCCTCAATGCTCAGATCACTCGACGCGAGCAACTGCTCAACCACGAAACCTTGATGGCCGGTTACACCGAATCGATGGCGAACTGGAAAGCCGACGAGCAAGAACTCAACGAAAAACGCGACAGCCTCAGCACGCGCTTGGAACAGATCCAGCAGCAAGCGGAAGAAGACATGGCCAAGGCCCGGCAAGCCGAAACCGATGCCGCCACCGCCTATGCGCAGGCGGTGGCCTGGGGCGATACCGAGGGCGAAAAGAACGCCAATACAGACGCGCAGAAAGCCGCGAAAAACCTCGCGACTGCAACCGAGCACAATCGGCGCCAACACTTGATCATCGCCGCGCTGGAACAGGAACTGGTTATCGTGGAACAGCACATTGCCGAGGCGCAAAAGGAACACCTTGCCATCCAGAGAACAGCCATGTTGCTGGCTGAGAAGGTATTGGAAGAGCAATGGAACGAAAAAGCCCAGGCACTAATGAATATGGGTGCCAAGCTGTGGGCTGTCCAACGGATGCTCGGTGGCGATCAACTCAGCTTGAGAAGGCTAGTACTTCCTAAAGAAGGTGAAGGTTTCGACACATGGGGCAGTCGAGAGCTGTCGGAGCGATCCGGCCAGTACAGCGTACAAGACATTCTCTCGCTGTAACGCGCTGAGCCACCTGAAACAGCCTGCGCAAGTAGGCTGTTTAGAACAACGTCAGGACGAAGATCATGATCACTCAAATCCGAAGCAGCGCGAGCTGGAGAGACACCTTGAAAGCGCGCAAAGAGCATTTGGCCGCCCTGCTGAAAATTGTCGACATCAAAACCGGAAAGGCCACAACGGTCCAGGCACTCACCATTAATCTGATCAAAAACGAAATGAGCTACGTGGAAAGCAAGTTGAAAGGCCGACCGTAACGATAACCTCATAAGCTGTCGTACGATTAAGATAAATACCCTCAAATCGCTCATCAGGAAGATCCCATGTCCAAACTTGCCGAATATCGTCAGCTGGAAAAACATTTGGCCGAGCAGCTTCAGACGCTGGAAACACTAAAGAGCGACGGCGCGCTGAAAAAGTAAATCGAGTTCGAGACCAAACTCCGTAACCTACTGGATCACTACGGATTCAGCCTAAAGCACATCATCAATCTGCTAGATCCGCAGAGCACCGAGCGCAGTCAGGCTTCAACCTTTAAGCATGGCACTCGCAGACCTCGCAAACTGAAGAATTACATGAATCCACACCGGCGAAATGGTTGAAACTAAAGGTGGCAATCGCGAGACACTTAAAGAGTGAAAACCAAACACGTAGCCGAAACTATTGAAAGCTGGGTGCGCAAGTAATTAACCTTCTAAAAAGGGCCTAACGGCCCTTTTTTTACATTAGCTTTATCTGTTTTACTATCAAAACTGTTTGAGAATAACTCTATGACCACAAGACAAAAAAACAACAAAACTTACATTCATCAAAATGATTACTCAATCGCCTATCCCACGTTTCAAGAACCCTTATAAACACAAACTAAATTGTTACATTCCAACAAATAGGGCCAAGCGACGAGAGACAGATTATAAAAAGCTAAAACCTAGCCCAAGGTCTGCACTCGATCCGTACGCACGATAGTACTACTATACAAAACATGGCTATGTGCTACGATCCAATTTTAAGGGGGGTTGTCTCACCTAAAATTTAGGGAGGTCCACCATGTACAGACAGATCGCAATGGATTGGCATCATGGTTCAGATCACTGATTTTCCATTTTTGGGTAAATTCATACCTTTGGCCCGGAAAGGGTCGTCGTCAGATAACCGGTTTACAGTGATCCTGGGAAAAAACGGTGTTGGAAAAAGTCGACTGCTTGCCGAATTAGTTTCAAATTTTTCCAAACCGTTACTCGACAAAGAGTCAAAGTATTACGTCGGACAGTTGAACTCACTACCGTCAAAAATAATCGCGGTATCAACAAGCCCCTTTGATAAATTTCCCGCAGCTCGCAGAGACCTAAATGCTTCGTCGGCTTACAGCTATATTGGAATGCGCGCAAGTAGCGCTGTAACGTCCAATCAAATGGCACTAATCTTATCAGCAGCCAAAGGGCTAATGACTAAGTATCTAGAAACAGAACAGCATGAAAATTTGATAGAGATTTTCGACCTACTTTCACTTAAACCTACATTAAACTTTGTATTCAGACTTAATCTGCGTCAAAAAATAGAGATTAAGACACCTGAGGGCGGTCGAATTCAATTCTCGTTCGAGGGTATGATTCCGGATTTTTACAACGATGAACCAGACGTTCTGAAAGAAATGATGGATGAATCCACCTTTCTAAAATACGTTGAAGAAAACCAAGAGTCGCGCGCTAAAATCAGGCATGCCTTAGCAGTACTATGGGATCATATTGAGCACCAAAGAGGTATGTTTTTCAAACTAGACTTTGACTATTCGAGCAAACACGGGACAGGTTTTGTAAGCAAAGAGATCGTATCATCTTTGCTAGTATTACTTTCTTCCAACTTAGTAAAGCTTTACGATCTAAAAATAACAAAAACGACTAGTAGCAGGGGCACACATGAAATGTCGCTGCGTCGCGCCAGCTCCGGCGAACAATGTTTGCTAGTCATGATCTTAGGAATTGCAGGGCATATTAAGCATAACTCCTTGATATTGATTGATGAGCCGGAAATTAGTCTGCATCCATCTTGGCAGGCCAAATTCATGGATCTGATCATTAATATTTTTAGAAGTTATTATGACTGCCACTTTATCATTGCGACACACTCCCCCCAAATTGTTTCAAGACTCTCACATAAAAACTGCTTCATCACTACAATGGATGACAACATTCTTCACAATGCATCTGACTTTCATCAGCGCTCTGCCGATTACCAGCTTACCGAGCTTTTCGACTCTCCTGGCATGATGAATGAATATGTCTCTAGAATTGCCTTTACCCTTCTAACGAAAGTCAAAGCACAAAAATCGATCATGTTGATTGATGAAAAGATGCTTTCTCGGCTATATCAAATAAAATCTAACCTCGAACTTGGCGACCCCAACATTGAACTTATTGACTCAGTAGCAGAGGTGTGCAACTACTATGCCACACATCAATGACTGCTACAGTTTTTCCAAAATTGAGCAAAAAACAATAAAAGACTTAATGGACCAGGGCTTTAATTATAGAGACTGGGGATGCGACGATCTCCAAGAGATACGTTCAAATATACGCCGCTTCTACCGAGATGTTCAAAGAGGTCTATGTCCGTATTGCATGAAAGCTATTTCCCTTCATGCCGCTGGCAATGCACACGTTGAACATATATTACCCAAATCATTATTTCAGAGCTTTATTTTCGAACCAAAAAACCTTTGCGTGATTTGTGCGGACTGCAATACTGCGAAGAATAACGGAAATGCGATAAATGACGATGAAATGGATACGTGCAATGGAGCTGCTCAGACGTATCCAAGATCCACTAGAAGATTTAAAATCGTGCACCCGCACATTGATGAATATTCAGAGCATATAGTCAGAACAGGGATATTTTACGTAGACAAGACCCCTAAAGGACACTTCACGATAGGAATTTGTAAGTTAAATATTGCAACCCACAAATATGGTCACGAGGAAGGTGTAATAGATGATTTTGATTACTTCCAAATGATGCAAAAATTTCAAAGCGGAACTGACATTGAACAACGGGAAGTTTTTGACAAAATAAGAGCTTTAATCCCGCGCCCGGCTTAGTCCGCAAAAAACCTGCCTGGCTAGCGCAAAAAAACTTATTAGAATTGCGCTAGACCAGAATCAGGATGTTTTATCAGGTATCCCAGTCTTTGGCCCTCTTGCTTCTGTGCTTTTCTAGTAAATCCATAAAACTAAGATTTATTCTAATTGTACTAATCAACGCGCAGATTTGCAGACCACTGACAAATAGAAGCACAAACTGAATTACACCTGCCACCCACAATCTCACGCCCAAACCAAATTCATTTATAGTTGAGACGAGGATTAGCAACACAACAGCAGCTATCATTGTTGACGCAGACTGAACAATTACACTTATAATTTCTTTAAGTCGTGCAGTATCCTCACCTCCTGCAGAGAAATCAACATTTACTAGGTTTTCTCCTTTCAGAGTCTTAAGTACATTGGGATAAAGAAATGCCACCCAGATACTCATAATAGTAAAAATAGCACCCGCAATTGCGACTAATAAACCAAGAATATTAGATATCGACCCAGCATCAATATCAATTCTTAAGAAAAGCATTATCAAAGGCGCCACAAAACAGGCAATGATAGCTTTCATAAACGTGTTCCAGTGACAGATTCAGGATTAACCCTAACTTCTCCTCCACTGTCAACAAGAGGCAAATACGTATCCCGAGATTGTGAGACAATGCTATAAAGCTGATCACAGCTATATGCATCAATTGTAGGAGGTAGCACTATCCGCTCCACTATCCTATGCTGCTTTATAGACGTACCATTATCATTTTCATCAATAAAGATAACATCCGCCCAACCGTTCTCACTAAACCCCGACGAGTAGCTTATTAACTCTTTCATCTGCTCCATTGTAGGAGTAGCTTCCAGCTTTATTTCGACTTTGCGAACACTATCATCTGTTTCCCTTTCTTTGGGAAAGAACCTAGTCATAAACGACTGAAAATAGTTGAATATTTCTATATTTGCTTTATCTAAACCATCTTTACCCGAAACCACAACCTCCATCTCAGCATTCCTAGCCTCATCGCTCACGGTAACTTCGTTACGAAGGAGCATGTATTTCGTTGTCTCACATATTCTTTCTAGATACTCCTCACTAGTCTTAAATATTTTGATATTTGTCGAAAACCGGTAAAGCAAGTTATAGGTCTCGGGACTTTCCGGAGTGCTAAATGAAATTCTAGTTTCTGAATCACCTGGCTGACGCGAATTATAACCTGGAAACTTAAGCCGATACCTTACACAATAATTCACCCATTTCTGCATCAACTCCGAGTCACACTTTGAATCGTCAAACTTTATTGACACCACCATATTCTTTTCAGGAATAACCCAATAGTAGCATGGGTGCCCCCACACATAGTTCTCTCCGGTACTCGACGCCCCGCTAGCTATATAGTTACCGGTAGGTTTCCCATCTGTTCCCAACTCAAGACCCCGAAAGCCTCGCGTGTCCGTTGGATCATGCTTCCACAGCACAACCAAAAAATCTCCATTAGGAAATTCTTTAATTTCCCGGCAATAGCACATCACTGGATCGTTATCCGCTTTCCCTTTACTCGGCCAAGGAGCTGTCTCCTTAAAACCTCTCCCTTTTACCCAATTTACAAGCTCGCGAAATACTTGACTAGTTCCCAGCCCATGATTCTTAGATACAATTTCGTCACCAGAGGTTTTTCTTTGAACTCGATAAAGGCCACTTTGTTCGATCTCAAAGAAATTTAGGTATCCATAGTTGTGTTCACGCTTGAATTTTGACATCTACAATTCACTTCCTTGATTTTATGGCGAAAACTCTTTGACTCGTCCGCAATCATGTTACTTCAAAGCCTTTACAATTAGGTCGTAGTGATCAAGTCACGCACCACTCCTAGCCCACCTTGTTATCTCCCACCAGCTAAGAGCCCGGACCTCTGTGTGTTTGCTTCCATAGATTCACGCTTTCACTTATGTAGCAGCATGAGAGACATGGGGCAATCATAATTCTGATCCCATCAGCTAAATGGTAGCTTTCCTAACGGAGATTGGATGGATGAAAGCGAGAGACCTCATAGCCCTTGAAATCATTGCGCGCGCCCTTTGTGGGTTTGGTCTATAAAGTAGTGACCACAAATCCCTGAGGGAGCCAACCATGAGTAAAGACAGAGACAGGACGATATCCAAGCGACCAGATGGAACCTGGGAAAACAAGCGCAATGACTCAGAACGCGCATCAAGCGTCCATAACACCCAAGCAGAAGCTCAAAAAGCCGCTCGCGAGATGCTCAAGAATCAAGGGGGAGGAGAGCTGACCACGAAGGGGGTTGATGGACGGATCCGCGACAAAGACACAATTGCCCCTGGTAACGACCCCAGCCCGCCAAAAGGCTAAGCTCAGCCCCCTTCAGCATTCAATATTGCCCAAGTGCGCAGCGGCTCCCGTCGTGAGCGCACTGCTGCCCCACAGGCGAATCACCCAGGCCCCAACCGGGATCGCCGTCGATGTTGGCTGCCATGCACTCGCACACCGCGTTTTTTTTCGACCTAAGCGTACAATTTCTCTTTGTCAATTCCTTAGCCCATCACTGAGCTTATTCCTGCCCGTGCGCCCGGTGGCATCGGCGAAGACGCCTTACAGACCCTCGATACTCGCCATATCCAAAGCCCCGACAGTCTCCAGTTCCACGACTAACTCACCGGCACAGTAATTGGCAGGCGACAGCTCATCGGCGCTGGACGTCTAGCTCATACGGCTAGGAGTTTGAGTCTGGACCTTCACCGCCTCCGGCAAGTGCTTTGCTTTGGGCCTGCCAATAATGGCGTACGCAAGCTTCAAATCTACACCTATTCTCATGGGTTTCGTTACAGTTATCGATACCATGGGTCGAGTATAGTAAAAACTGATTTTGCTTCAACACGTACTTGCTGTAGATATCGTAAGAACCTATAGGGGAAAACCTAATGCCCTTGCTGTGTCGATATGAATCACTGCTACTTAAAAAAAACGTATGCCTATCGCAGCCCTACTCGCATCGCATAAGTCAGTGCCTAGCATTGCGACTTCAATACTATTCCTCACTCAGAAGGATCAGTAAATTCTCGGTATTAGATGAGATCGCACTGCTTGAAAAAACACCGACAAGTCGCCCTACCGGTACAAAAATGGCAGAAAAGTTCAGAGGCCCAATTTTAGGACGGTTCTGGCACAAGCATTACTATGACGCAAGGCATCTGCCCCAGAACGTCCTGAACAAATGGTTCGGCGAATACGCCGTGAAACAGGAATTGCTGAAGCTGAAGTTACGTGAAGTTTTGATGGCAGATGAGGATGATACAAACATGGAAAAGTACTGGGAGGCTAAGGCCAACCGTGTATCACACGCCATCGTCTATGGGGGGATTGAGGCGAGAAAGAATAGAGGAGCGTTGACAGGAGAATGGCTGATATATTATGAACATGTAGGATTAAATTATTACTTAGATTTAGCCGACCACAGGGAACTAAACGATCAGCAAAAACTTTTTGATCGCCTGAAGGATGAATGCGCATGGGAGTTCCCTTTCGCGTTCGACTCGTCGTCCACTAGCAGTTGCGTCCCACCTGCATGAGTTTATCCAAGACCCCGAGGCTACACCCCATATAGATAAAATACGTTCGAATGTATGCGATAACGCCCCCAGCTAAGGGGGCAAAATCGTCTAAAGATTATTGGTAAGCCAATCAGAGCAATTTTTATCTAAGCCAACCCAAGCTCCTGCACCTGAGAGCCCTAAGACCAGCAGCTTGTCATTAGAATCGACATGTTTCTTCAACTGGTCGCGGATCTGCACAAGTGAAAGGTCGGACTTAATAATCCAGGTTGACTCGACGCAATGCCACCACGAGCCCAATGCTTTTATTGCATCGTGAAGCTCTGTGTATTTTTTTCCTGGGGAAATCAGATCGTACGTGATCAAGACCGATGCCATCGCCGCCTCCATTCGCTTAAAAATATCGAATTGATATCAGTTCGAAAGCGTAGTCAGGATTATTGAATCATCCAACTTTTCGAAAGCCAGCCTCCTAGGGATTTGTCTCAGAAGACAAACACCAAAACATTAACAATTCTCATTAAAATCAGGATCTTGCGCTTTATAAAGCTTGACGATGAAGGGGAGAATTGAACGCTAAAACGGCACAATAAACGCGGCAATGTTCCTATTTGTTAGTCAACACGAAAAGCCCTAATGACCCGACAGGAAATAATAACCTCACCCTAAGCGTTACACGGGCCGGGTCTGTAACACATCTCTCCACCGACAAAGGGCACCAGTGTTACCTATAAAATATTCAATAAATACAGTGAGTTAGATTAATCCGTTACACCAGTAACCCGCGTAACACTGGTTTTGAGAGAGATACCCCGCTCCCCGGAAGCATCCATCCCCCAGCGAAGGGAAGCACCAGCCTCCAATCAGGGGCTGGGGTCCCTGAGTCTATTATTTGGACACGGGGTCGGAAACCCGCAGGACCTCGTTAGCGGGAGAACTCCCAGCTTAGTGAACAGGTGAACCCGGTGAACTGCCGGTTCACCTGTGCATTTGCCCTATGGAATGGCCTACCTGAGGTCACCATTACCGATATGGTAAGGGTGGCTGTTTTTCGATGTGTTTCTTTCAATTTCAATGACTGAAATTTCAGTAACTCTTCAGTCCTCCCACTAACGAAGCCCCGCGGGTTTCCGACCCCGTACTACTGGAAAAGCTCTAGGGGCCCCCTCCATTGTTTGAGAATTCCCACGCAGGCACCCACGCAACCAAGGAGTAGTCGTCAAAGTTGTGAAACGCGGCTAAGCTTCGCTCCCCCAGGGCAATCACAAAGGACTAAAGATGGCCACCAAGGTCAGCAATCCGCTAACTGTCGTAGCAATATTTTCCACCCTAGCGGAAGGCTTCGCGACAATATCGCTCATCAACCTTCCCCCCGAAATTCAATCTGTATTCGTTTACTTCGTCATGATTTTTCCGATCCTGATCGTGGGAACGTTCTTCGCACTACTGAACTGGAACCATACAGTCCTTTATGCACCAAGCGATTTTGCAGATGAGGAGATGTACTTGGAGTCCCTCCGCCTGAAGGAGGCCGTGAAACTGGAGGTCATCGGCAGCTTGACGAAGGTTGTCGGTGACGAGGTAGCTCTATCGGCTGAACAGGTTCAACGGATCACGGAAAAGGTTGGTGGTGCAGTTGAACAGGCATCAATGGACTCTCGGAAAGAGAAAATCTTGAGTTTGCTTGTGGATGGCGAGCTTTCTACCCAGGACGTTTACGAGAGGATGAGCATCAGCAAGGTATACGTGTATCGTTTGCTGGGGGACCTGCATACCGAAGGCAAAATCGTCCAACGTAAAGAAGGTAGGCATGCGTTTTGGTCTCTGCCCTAACGTTTCGAAGGTGCGGTATCGAATACAGCACTACTGAGCTTGTATCCCTACCTGTATCCCTAATCATATAATCGCTCTGCAAGACACGGGTTATATGGAGTGCGCGAGTCTCCCTCGGGCACCAACACAGAGAAAAAGGTCTTGCGAAAGCAAGGCCTTTTTTTTCGTCTGGAGGAAAGTGGAGGGTTGTTTTTGTCTTTTTTCCAAAACAATCAGGGCAACCAGCTTTTCACTCTTGCGGCGCCGGGGCCAACGCGCCACCGGCTAGCCTAATGCCCAACCGTCTAGGGCAACAAGGCCATCAAAAAACCTCAATCGAACCTGCATTAATTGCTCTGACTCCATGTCCTGACGCTGGGGAACTGGCCGGATCGGTTACGTGCCGCAGGTTTTGCCAAACGCCCTGTCATAATCGCCTGATCCCGGCTAGTTCGAGCTCAAAGCCTACTTTCGATTTCCTCCCAGATGTACGCGTAGTTGTACTTCAACCAACGAACCAGCACTTTATCGAACTGGCGACGAAACCAGTTTCGCTCTCTAGCTGCCAGCCTTTCCTCAATCGATTCTCTGAGTATGTCGGGGTCGAAACCCGTCCATATCGGAGGCACAGGTGCAACGAGATTGGTAAAGCACACCGGCGCGACCTCTGAATAAAGAATTGAGTAAAGGATTTCAGGGTCGACACCTCTCACCTTATTCGCCAAATAATCATATTCCACGGGAAAATCATTGAATGGCTCGGAAAGAGCGGCTCTAACTTTTGTCAGTTGTGGCTCGGTCAGAAGATATCCCAATGTGTGAGCTCCTCTAACTCTTCATCCAATGAACTCGCTACCGCTTCGCCTGCAATACCACCGGCAGGCGAGCTGCGGGCAAACCATCGAAGAAAACGTCAGGCGAACCGGTCGCGATGGGGTTCGTTCCGTGCCCTGGAACAGGACAGCTGGAGGGATCGCTTTTACGGGCAGCTGGGTTAGCCATGAATGACTCCTGTCAAAAAAATCCTTTTCGAGAGATAAACCTATCACGAAATTCAGCCTGGACGGCCGCAACCGATCATTCAAAAAAGTGCTCGATCACCAGACCGCGCTACCTGTTGCTTCGGTTAACGCGGTTGGTTCTTCGCTGGCGTTTTCTACCTAGCCATCAACTCAGGTTTCAGAATGGGACGCGGATCCTCCCTACTCCTTGACTGCAAACATCCGCTCAGCAATCTCCCGCCCCCGCTCCACCCCTTCCTTCGTCAACCATATCGACTTGTTCCGGTTCACCGGATTACTGATCAAACCCTGTTCGTGCAAGCGGTTCATGATCTCGAAGTCATAGCCCTTCCACGCATTGCCGTCATCGGAGCTATAGGCTGCCAGGAGAGCAAGGACGGCGTCTTCGATCAGTTTCATGTCGTATTACATGATGTTCGCTCCGCTGATGTTCAGTTTTTGTAATCAAAGCGTCGTATCAAAGTGGATGTCAATGCTGCGCGAGCTTGAAAGTTTAGATGGCCGATTGCTGGTTGCCTCGCATGCGATGACCGCCCGTATAATCGCGCCCGCAAAATAGACTTCCGCTGGTACTTCGCACATCGGGCTCAAGCCCTTCACTTCATTGACAGACATCCCCATGGAAACCTCACTGGAAACCGTCGCCCTCTTCTCCCTCAAACTCGCCTACGAAGAAGAGGGGCTGAGCCCGATCCTGCGCGATGACATGGTCATGGGCGATTATCAGAAAGATGTTTTCGAGTTACTGGTGAAGCGCGGCGATGTCGAGTCCATTCAGTTCAAGATGAACGAATGCCTGAATCTGGCACTGGATGCTTTGGGCGGGATCGAAAAGCCGTTGGGGCGGGAGTTGCGCAAGTTGTCGGCGGAGTTGGCTCAGGCGCGATCGATGGAGCAACTGGGTCAGCCGCTCCTCGCGCTGAAGGGGTATTTGCGCGACATTCTTTGAGTGCCGCGCGGTGGGTAATTACAGCAGGTAACTGGAAATGTATTTGGAAATCTCCACCATCGAGGTCTTGCCGGTGAATTCGAATTTCACTTTGCCTAGCGACGAAAAGTAGATCTCGAGTTCCGAATCCAGATCGAAGGTGCCCGAAGTCTCCACGGAGTAGGCGACGATGTTTTTGTAGGGCAGTGAGGTGAAATCCTTTTTGCTGCCGGTGATGCCCTGGACGTTGACGGCGATGATGCGTTTGTTGGTGAAGACCACGCCGTCACGCATGGCTTTGTAGGAATCGATGACTTGTTCGCCTTCCAGTAGCAGCGCGGTGACGCGCTCGGCGTACTCATCGTTCTGCTTGAGTTTGAAGAAGCCTTTGTTGTTGAAGTCGATCATCTGTCCATCCTCTGAGTAAAAAACTCCCGGTAAAGCTTTGGCTCAATGACGCGCCCTTAATGCGAAAGTGGCGCGATGCCAGTATTTTGTTATCTTGCGCCCAAATCTTTCGAGAGGCACTGGCGCCTACCCGATCAAAGCGTTTTTCTGGAGTGGATTGCAATGGATGGGTGGCTTTTTGTACTAGCTCTGGTCGTAACGTGGGTATGGGTCGTAGGCGAACGAGGTGATTGGAACTTGGTGACAGCCAACCTCGCCGGGTGTTTCGCTGGTTGGGTTGTCGGCTTGGTAGTGAAAGCGGTGTACGAGGGTTTCGTGGGCGACACAAGCATGCAATCGTCGCCACACGTTGTGCGATCCCTGCTGATGGTGCTCAGCAGCCTTGGCGCGTTCGCCGGCGTTTGGATTTGGGTGATGCAACGCAAACGCCCCACGAGCAAGTTGACACGCCATATCATTGGCGCTGCTTTTGGCATTTTTGCTGGTTTCGATACGCTGATGCTGCTCACTCGGTTCATTCCTTTGAGTGCCTGATAGGGCGGACCAACAGGTTTGCTATCGTGCAGCCTTGTTGGAATGATTCGTGTGTCATCTAAAGAATTTCAAGGTTTAAGGAAAAGGATCAAATGGAGTTTCTGTATTTCCTGTTGTTTTTGCTCGTCTGGGGCCTCACGTGGCGCTGGGTGATGAAAAACCGCGGCAGCTGGAACCTGTTCTTTGGCACGTTCGCTGGTGTTCTGGCCGGGTTCATCGTCGCCCTAGTGGTACTGTCGATCACCCTCGCCTTATTCCCTCTGGCGCCGCGCTCCCCTGTGGAACCAACGCAAAGCGACGAGGCTGAAATCTCCTCTTCTTCCCCCGCGCCCGTTACACAAACCGTGTCCAGGTTGATGCCAGTGATCGCCTCCACACCGGATACCTCCGACAACCTTGTCGACTATGTCGCCAGCGCACCTCAGAACGAGCCCTCTCCGCCCGAGTCCGCGCTGTTGCCGAACTACAGCGAACGCCTGCCCTCTTCGCTGCTCGAAAGGGACTTCAAGGACATCATGGGCAATGACTTTGTCGTGTCGCGCCGGCTGGCGGGCAGCAATGCGAATGCGGACAGATCGTTGATGGCGTTCATGATGTGCGAGCCCTTCATAAAGCGCGCCATGCGTTTTGCAGCAGCGACTTCCGTCGCAGGTGCCGAGAGCGCCAGCAGCCATCGGTTCAAAGATCAGACTTACAGCATTAACGGCACCCTGACCGCTCGCAACATGTTGGGCGACGATGTCCCCTATGCCTACGATTGTTCAGTTCAGCAAGTGGACGGCAACAATCCTGACAAGGCCGCGTGGCGACTGATCGATCTGAAATTGAAGAAGGTCGATTCTTAAGGCTCGTTTAAGCGATCAAGGCGCCGGCTGCGCTATCATCGCCGGCCTGTGCGCCTTGAACTCTGCCTTCAATGTTTTCAACACCCGATGACCTTAACTCGCTGCCTCCTGTACTGGCCGGCCCGTTGCTGCGGCGGCTGGAGCCGACGCGCGTGGTGCTGTGGCTGGTGGCCTCGCGTGAACTGTCACTGACCTTGCGCCTGCAAGGTGTAGGAGATATTCCGCTCGATGCACAGAAATGCACGGTGATTGCCGTAGGCCGTCATGCCTTCGTGCACCTGATCGACGTTCAACTAGAAAGCGCCCTGCCCTGCGACACCCGTATCGACTACGACTTACTGATCGACGGCAGCCTCGGCATCGCTGAATGGGCGCCGCATCTGCTTTACGCCGGTGCCACCTGCGCGAACCTCGTCGTGCGTTCGCGGATAGACCAATTGCTCCACGGCTCCTGCCGCAAGCCGCATCATCCGGCAACCGACGGTTTGCTCTGCGTCGATCAATTGCTGGCCGACGAAACCGATGCGCAACAACGTCCAGCGCTGCTGATGATGAGCGGTGATCAGGTCTATGCCGACGACGTCGCCGGCCCGATGCTGCGGGCGATTCATGCCTTGATCGAGCGTCTGGGTCTGTTCGATGAGCACCTTGACGGTGCCGTGGTCAGCGACAGCGCCAAGCTCTACGAACACCCGGCCAGTTACTACCACCGCGCGGATTTGTTACCGGCGCTGGAGAGCAACGAGACCTTGCGCGAGCGATTTTTCGGTGGCGCGCGTAAGCCGATTTTCACCAGTAGCAGTGCTGACAATCATCTGGTGACGTTCGCCGAAGTCATGGCGATGTACATGCTGGTGTGGTCGCCGACGCCGTGGGCGCTGATCAATCCGAGCGCGCCGACGCTGACGCCGGAACGCCGCAAGCGCTACAACCTTGAACAGACGCGCATTGATGCCTTCAAGGCGGGCCTGGGCAACGTCGCCCGGGCGCTGGCGCATCTGCCGAGCCTGATGATTTTCGATGACCACGACATCACTGATGACTGGAATCTTTCTGCGCAGTGGGAGGAAACCGCCTACGGCCATCCGTTCTCCAAGCGCATCATTGGCAATGCTCTGATTGCTTATCTGTTGTGTCAGGGCTGGGGCAACAATCCGGACGCTTTCAAAGGAATGCTGGAGCAGACCGCACAACTGAGCGCCAGTGGTGACGACGGCTATCTGGACATGCCGGTGCAGGACGATCTGATTGATCAGTTGCTGCGTTTTCAGCAGTGGCATTTCGTGCTGCCGAGCACTCCGGCACTGGTGGTAATCGACACGCGCACTCGGCGCTGGCGCAGCGAGATGGCCCTCAAACAGCCGTCGGGCCTGCTCGATTGGGAAGCCTTGAGCGAACTGCAACAGGAACTGCTCGATCACCCATCGGCAATCATCGTTTCGCCGGCGCCAATCTTCGGCGTGAAGCTGATTGAAACCGTGCAGAAGGTGTTCAGCTGGTGCGGCTATCCGCTGCTGGTCGACGCGGAAAACTGGATGGCCCATCGCGGCGCGGCGCAGGTGATCCTGAACATTTTCCGACACTCGCGTACACCGGGGAACTACGTGGTGCTGTCCGGCGATGTGCATTATTCCTTCGTCTACGAAGTACTGATCCGCCACCGCAAGGCCGGTCCACGGATCTGGCAGATCACCAGCAGCGGCATCAAGAACGAATTCCCGCCAACGCTGCTGGAATGGTTCGACCGCCTCAACCGCTGGCTCTACTCCCCGCGCTCGCCATTGAACTGGTTCACCAAACGCCGCCTGATGCGCATCGTCCCGTATACGCCGGAACATGCCGAGGCCGGGGAACGGTTGTGGAATTCGGCAGGGATTGGACAGGTGTTTTTCAATGTACAGGGGCAGCCGAGCGAGATTATTCAGCACAACTCGAATGGGGCCGTGAAGACGAGGATGCTGGCGCCGGAGTTGAGGGATGAGCTGGATTGAGGCCAGACTCTGAGCATTGGTGGAGTGCCTGCAATGGGCACTCCACCTGCTGACAATTACCGCTGATAAGGATTACAAGCCTCTCGGAAACGTCTCCGAAGTGCTTGAGTGATACTGGGCGCAATCACAGTCGACCTCACTGTGTACCGACCACTCGCATGGCTACATCATGCAAACCACCACCTGCAGCAAAGCCACAGCCCACTTGGCCATATCGATGGACCAAGTGACCGATGATCGCGAACCGTTGCTGATTACCAAGCGCAGTGCCGAACCGGTTGTAATGATAGGTCTGGCTGATTATGAGTCACTTTTGCGGACGGCCAACTCACTGCACTTACCAGACACACCGCAGCAGCGATTACAACGATGGGGCTGACGACAACGCGCGCCCAACCCCTCTGACAATCATCCCCACCTCGCGCTCATCAATCGTCAGCGGCGGCAGCAACCTGATGGTCTTGCCACGAGTCACGTTGATCAACAAGCCATGATCCCGCGCGGCGATCAGCGTCAGGTCGCGCACCGGTTGTTTCAGTTCGATACCGATCATCAGGCCCTGCCCCCGGATTGCCAGCACATTCGGGTTGTCTGCCAATTCGGCGCGCAAGCGTTCCAGTAACCGTGCGCCCTGCACCCGCGCATTCGCCAGCAGGCCTTGTTCTTCGATGATGTCCAGCACCGTGCAGCCGACCCGGCAGGCCAGCGGATTGCCGCCGAAGGTGCTGCCATGGCTGCCCGGGGTGAACAGATCCGCCGCGCGGCCACGGGCCAGGCAGGCGCCGATCGGCACGCCATTGCCAAGGCCTTTGGCCAGGGTCATGACATCGGGCACGATGCCTTCGTGCTGAAAGGCGAACCACTGCCCGGTGCGGCCGATGCCGGTCTGGATTTCATCGAGCATCAGCAGCCACGCGTGGCGATTGCACAGGTCGCGCAGGGCCTTGAGATAACCCGGCGGTGCGACTTGTACGCCGCTTTCGCCCTGGATCGGTTCGACCAGAATCGCCACGATGCGCGCGCCGTGTTTGCGCTGTATTTGCTCCAGCGCCGGGAGATCGCCGAACGGCACTTTGACGAAATCTCCCGGCAGTTCGTTGAAGCCCAGGCGCACTGCCGGGCCATCGCTGGCGGACAGGGTGCCGAGGGTGCGGCCGTGAAACGCGTTGGCCATGACCACCACCAGCGGCTGCTCGATGCCTTTGCGCCAGCCGTACAGACGCGCCAGTTTCAGCGCCGTCTCGTTCGCTTCGGCGCCGGAGTTGTTGAAGAACGCGCGCTGCATCCCCGACAACGCCGTCAGGCGTGTGGCCAGTTGTTGCTGCCAGTCGATGCTGTACAGGTTGGAGGTGTGCAGCAGCAATCCCGCTTGCTCGCTGATCGCCGCGACGATGCGCGGATGCGAGTGGCCGACGTTGGTCACTGCCACACCGGCAACGGCATCCAGATATTCGCGCCCCGCCTGATCCCACAGGCGCGTGCCCAGGCCCTTGGTGAAACTCAGGGCCAGGGGTTGGTAGGTGTTCATCAGGGCGGCGGTCATGACGTGAAACTCCATTGCAGGTCGGTGTTTTTGCAGTATGGTTAGCCACCTGAGCTGGATAAACCCGGAAAAACTTCAATCATTTAAAAGCCGAGCTTGATAATGGATTTGTTTCAGTCGATGGGCGTTTACGTCAAAGTGGTCGAAGGCGGGAGCATGACCGCAGCCGCTTTGCAGTGCGACATGTCGACGACCATGGTCGGCAATCACCTGCGTGCGCTGGAGCAACGCCTCGGCGTGCAATTGCTGCAGCGCACCACCCGCCGCCAGCGGCTCACCGAGTTCGGCAGCGTCTATTACCAGCGCTGCCTGGACGTGCTCGGTCTGGTCGCCGACTCCGAACGCCTTGCCGAACAAGCCCTCGACGAGCCACGCGGCTTGCTGCGTATTGCCGCGCCGCTGACCTTCGGCGTCGAACGCCTGACCCCGGCGCTCAGCGAATACGCGTTGCTGTATCCGCAAGTGAAACTCGATGTGGTACTGACCAACGGCCGCCCGGACCTGCTGGAGAATGGCCTCGACGTCGCATTCCGGCTGGGCAGTTTCGATGAGTCTTCCAACCTCATCGCCCGCCCTTTGATCGACTACACCCTGACGGTCTGCGCCTCCCCCGAATACATCGCGCGGCGCGGCATGCCGCACACGCCACAGGACTTGCAGCAACACGACTGCCTGTCGTTCGCCTACCCGGCTGGGGATGACTGGCAATCGGTGGAAAAACGCTGGCGTCTGAGCGGCCCTGAGGGCGAAGTGCTCGTCGACGTGAGTGGCCCGCTGCTGATCAATAGCTCCGCCGGTCTGCACCAGGCGGCGCGCAACGGCATGGGCATCATGATGCTGCCCGACGCGCTGGTGGAGCAGGATCTGCGCGACGGCAAACTGGTCAGGGTAATGACGGACTACCAACCGCCGAGCAGGCCGATGCATCTGTTGTATGCGCAGGATCGCTATCGATTGCCGAAGCTGAGACGGTTTGTCGAGTTTGCGATGCGTACTTGGGGGAAACCCGCTGACGCCATGCTCGGAAAATAACGCACGCCGGGAAAAATCCCGACCACCAGACCGTTGCTCCGTGACAACGCCGCCCCGCTCCCCTAAATTAGTCGGCCTGAAAAAGACCTCGTGCTTTCTCGTCTCAACTCAAGTTAAAAAGTAGTGAAATTTCAATGTCCGATTTCAACACCGCTGAATCCGTAGTCACCCAGTCGTCCAAAGCGGAATACGAAAACTCCATCAATCTTTCACAACACCTGCCCCAAGCCAAAATCATCAGCGAGATGATCCTCGACGCGTTCCAGTCGACCCGCGAAAGCGACCAGATCCGCGAATTGCGTGCGGCGATCCGTCAGGCGCATGACAGCTTTGATGACGACAAGGCGTACGAGCTGATGGGCGAACTCAAGCGCCTGAAAGACGCCGAGGCAGCGGACATCGCCGCGCTGGAAGACCTGAGCAGCAAGTTCTCGATCGGGCGCATTCTGTCCAGCTTCAAGGACGATCCGGCGTTTCAGGAAATCGTTTATGGCCTGGCGCTTAAAGTGCTGAATCAGACCCATCAGGCGATCAGCAACCCGAGCGGCGGCAAGAGCAAGGCCGCAAAAAAGAAAGAAGTGGAAATCTTCACCATCAGCAAGGACGGCGCCAGCGTAACCCTGCCAATGCGCACGCCGCGTTCGCGTCTGAGCGTTGACCGTGAAGCGCTGGAATTCCTCGGTTTCACCTTTGTGGGTGAAGGCGATGAAGCCGAGCTGGAGAGCGAAACCTTCTTCGATAACGCCGGTACGGAACAGGCGGTGAACCGCAAGAACATCATCACCGCGCTGCAGCAGCAGACGGCGTTTGATGGTTACAGCATCGCGGCGCAGTAAGCTGCCAAGCGCTTGTGAAAAAGCCCCGCACTGAGCGATCAGGCGGGGCTTTTTGTTTGAGGCGGGGATAACCTCAAGCTGAAGGATGCAAAGCCGCAATCATGTCCACTTCAACCGCCGCATTCTTCGGCAACTGATACACGCCGATGGTCGTGCGCGTATGCCGTCCGGCATCGCCCAGCACATGGCTGAACACGTCCGAAGCGCCGTTGGCCACTTCGCTCAGGTCGACAAAGTCAGCAGTCGACTTCACATACACCGTGACCCGCAACAACGCGCGAATCTTGTCCAGCGAACCGACCGCATCGACGATCAGCGCCAGACAACGCATGGCGCTGATGCTCGCCGCTGCTTGTGCATCCTTGAGGTTCAATTCCAGCCCCACGCGACCGGGATAGAGGATCTTGCCATTGACCCGCGGCACCATGCCGCTGATGTAGAGCTCGTCGTGATGACGGATCAGCGGCGCGTAATTGCCACCGGCGGTGTTCTCGCCATAGATGTCGTAGTTGAGTTCTTCGGCCAGGGCGATAAAGCGCTCATCGCAGGTCATCCGTTCGGTCATTGCGCCCAGCCTTTTTGAGTTAAGCCAATTATCTAGCGAGTTGAAGGCCGCAACAGGATCGCGGACAAACCGCTGACATATTTGGATCCAAATCTAGGTCTTTTACCTGCTCTGCGCAACCACCCTTTACAGCGGCCGATTTCACAGTACTTCAGCTTTCAACCACACCAAAAATCAGTAGGACGGGCACTTCGCTACGATTGTCTCGTTCCGGCAGCGAACCTAAAGTTTGAGGGAACCGAATCAAGCAATTCAGCCCTCTGCCGGGCAACTTTAGCTACTTATTTGCAGTTATATAAAAATCTCACTATAACTATGAATAATTTCGTATGAGAGCGAGCTGTGGATAAGAATACTAACCCCTTCAATCCCGGAGCAGGAGTTTCCCCGCCGGAACTAGCAGGGCGATCAGAAGTACTGGAAACGGCAGACACCGCATTGGCGCGCACGAAGCGCGGCAAGCACGCCAAATCCCTGATGATATTGGGCCTGCGCGGTGTCGGAAAAACAGTGCTTCTGAATCAGATCAAAGATCGAGCTTTGGCATTGGGTTATCTCGCCGAAATGCAGGAGGCCCATGACGGTGCGGAGTTGAAACAGCTCCTGATTCCGGTGTTACGCCGAGTGCTGTTGCGTTTGGACCGAGTGCAGAACACGGTCGAGACGGTCAAAAGAGGGATACGCATACTTCGTAGCTTTATCGGCAATATCACTATCGCGGCGGGTGGGGCCGAAGTTACGCTGGGCGGAGACTCCGAAGCTGGCTATGCCGACAGTGGCAATCTGGAAGATGATCTTCGTGACGTTCTGATAGCAACAGCGGAGGCCGCGAGGGACGCAGGCATACCAGTCGCCATTCTGATTGACGAATTACAGTATCTTTCAAAAGATGAGCTTGGCGCGCTTATTCGCGGCATCCACGCAGTCAATCAGGCAGCTCTCCCTCTGATTCTTTTTGGCGCGGGTCTTCCGCAGCTGGCGGGGCAAGCAGGCGATGCCAAAAGTTATGCGGAGCGACTATTCGAATTTCCTCGTCTGGGCGCTCTCTTAGAGATAGATGCCTGGAAAGCCTTACGTGATCCTGTTGAAGAAGAAGGCGCCAGTATCTCTGACGATGCATTGCGTGAGATTTTTGAAAAAACCCACGGCTATCCCTATTTTTTGCAGGAGTGGGGCTATACCGCTTGGAACATTGCCAAAGTACAGACCATAACCGAGGCCGATGCGCAGGCAGCGACAGAGGAAAGCATCCGTAAACTTGACGAGTCTTTTTTCAGGGTCCGCTTTGATCGGACCACGCCGGCTGAAAGGGACTACATGCGTTGCCTTGCCGAGCTGGGAGAAGGACCGCAACGCTCTGCTGACGTTGCTAAAGCGCTGGGGCGAAACGCTACGAGCCTGGGCCCCGTACGCGATAGCCTGATCAAAAAGGGCATGATCTACAGTCCGGAATACGCACTGATAGCATTTACCGTTCCGCTGTTCGATGAATTCATGAGGCGTGTGACTGCCTCACCACTTGCTTAGACGTCGCATTAGCTCACACACCCATCAAGCCGCCGCCACAAGCTGTTGGGCCCGGGGAGCAGGCAAATCGGCACACTCCAGGCCAACCAACAAAAAACCCCGCACATCTCTCAATGTGCGGGGTTTTTCCTGAAGCTTGCAAACCTTACGGCGCGTACGTCAGCAACAGCTCTGTCGGCACCTTGAAGTCCAGGGACATCATGACGCTCAACGCAGTGATGGTGAAGATCGAGAACACGAACAGCTTGCGTGCCCAGACGGTGTCATCGACTGCCTTGTAGCCGGTCCAGGCCATGTACAGCCAGTACATGCCCATGGCGGCGGCGACGGCGAGGTAGCTCATGCCGGCGTAGCCGCTGAAGGTCAGCATCAAGGTCGCCACGAGGAACGCCAGGATGTAGAGCAGGATGTGCTTCTTCGCCACTTGAATGCCGCGTTTCACTGGCAGCACCGGAATCGATGCGGCCAGGTAATCATTGAAACGGAAAATCGCGATGGCGTAGGAATGCGGCATCTGCCACAGGCTGAACATCACCAGCAGGGTCAGTGCGGCCATGTCGAAGCTGTTGGTCACGGCAACGTAACCGATCACTGGCGGCATGGCGCCCGACAGACTGCCCACCAGCGTGCCGTGAACCGACTTGCGCTTGAGGTACAGGCTGTAGAAGCCGACGTAGATGATGAAGCCGATTACTGCGAACAAGGCAGCCAACGGGTTGGCCACTTTGTACAACAAGGCAACGCCGAGAACACCCAGAATGGTCGCGTAAACCAAGGCCAGTTTCAGGGAGATGAGACCCTGGACCAGCACACGGTTCTTGGTGCGTTCCATCTTCAGGTCGATGTCGCGGTCGATGCAGTTGTTGAACACGCAACCGGAGGCCACGACCAGGGAAGTACCGATCATGGCGGCCAGAAACACCGCCAGATCGACATGCCCTTTCGAGGCCAGGAAGAACCCGCCTGCCACAGAAAGCACGTTACCGAAAATGATCCCCGGTTTGGTGATTTGGATAAAGTGCTTGAGCGACATCGGGTCTACCTCACTTCGCCATCATGTACGTGTGGATGCTGAACATGATCCACAGCGACAGGCCAACCAGCAGCACGATCACGATCGCCGTAAAGACGAATGCGATCACGTTGTTACGCTGTGCAATGGAACGGTCCAGGTGCAGGAAGTAATACAGGTGAACGATCACCTGAATCACGGCGAACAGCAGAACGATTGCCAGCGTCGTCGACTTCGGCAGGGTCGGGTACATCACCAGACCGAACGGAATGACGGTCAGGATTACCGACAGGATGAAGCCGATGGCGTACGACTTGACGCTGCCGTGGCCAGCATCGTGGCTGTCATGGGAGTGTGCATTAGCCATTACAGAGTCCCCATCAGGTAAACAACGGTGAAGACGCAGATCCAGACCACGTCCAGGAAGTGCCAGAACAGGCTCAGGCAGCTCAGACGAGTCTTGTTGGTCGACGTCAGGCCATGCTTGTTGACCTGATACATCATGACGCCCATCCAGATCAGACCGGCCGAAACGTGCAGACCGTGGGTACCGACCAGGGTGAAGAACGCCGACAGGAAGCCCGAACGGCTAGGACCGAAGCCCTCGGAGATCAGCAGGTGGAACTCGTTGATCTCCATGGCGATGAAGCCCGCGCCGAGCAGGAAGGTCATGAACAACCAGCCCAGGACCGCCTGCTTCTTGCCCTTGTACAACGCCAGCATGGCGAAGCCGTAGGTGATCGAACTGAACAGCAGCAGAGCGGTTTCGCCCAGCACGTATGGCAGTTCGAAGATGTCGTGGCCCGACGGGCCACCGGCAACGTTGTTTACCAGTACTGCGTACACCGCGAAGATCGACGCAAACAGAATGCAGTCGGTCATCAGGTAGAGCCAGAAACCGTATACGGTCATCTCGCCCGAGTCGTGGTGATGGTCATCGTGCCCATGGTCACCATGGGCGTGTCCAACATTGGTCACTAAGTTCGACATGGTTTAAGCCTGTTCCAACGAGGTTTCAACACGGGTGGCATTGGCCGGGATTTTCCCTGCCGCGACCAGACGCTTGTGCTGCTCGGCTTCGATACGCTCGATCGTTTCAACCGGAACCATATAGCCCTGGTCGTCACGTGCAGCGTGGATCACGAAGTAAACGACGGTGCCCACCAGGCTCGCGATCGCCAGCCACCAGATGTGCCAGATCATCGCGAAACCGAAGACGGTCAACAGCGCGCCCATCACCACGCCAGTGGCGGTGTTGTTCGGCATGTGGATCGGCTCGTACTTGGCCGGACGCTGGTACGCAGTACCGTTTTCCTTGGCTTCGGTGAACGGGTCGATGCAGTCAGCCTTAGGCAGCACAGCGAAGTTGTAGAACGGTGGTGGCGACGAGGTCGACCATTCCAGGGTGTGTGCATTCCACGGGTCACCGTGATCGCAAACGTTCTCTGGCTTGTTGCGGTCACGCACACTGACGTACAGCTGGATCAGTTGGCAGGCGATACCGACAGCGATCATCACCGCACCGAACATGGCAACGTACAGGTACGGTACCCACTCAGGGTTGGTGGTGGCGTTCAGACGACGGGTCATGCCCATGAAGCCCAGTGCATAGAGCGGCATGAACGCGACGAAGAAGCCCGAGATCCAGAACCAGAACGCTGCTTTACCCCAGCCTTCGTGCAGCTTGAAGCCGAACGCTTTCGGGAAGTAGAACGCGAAGCCAGCGATGTAACCGAATACCGCACCGCCGATGATCACGTTGTGGAAGTGCGCGATCACGAACAGGCTGTTGTGCAGCACGAAGTCAGCACCCGGGATGGCCAGCAGTACGCCGGTCATGCCGCCGATGGCGAAGGTCACCATGAAGCCCAGAGTCCACATTACCTGGCTGGTGAAGCGCAGACGGCCCTGGTAAATGGTGAACAGCCAGTTGAACAGCTTCACACCCGTCGGGATGGAAATCAGCATCGTCGCCAGACCGAAGAAGGCGTTGACGCTTGCACCCGAACCCATGGTGAAGAAGTGGTGCAGCCAGACCATGAAGCCCAGTACCGAGATCGCGCCCGAAGCGTAGATCATCGAGTGGTGGCCGAACAGTTTCTTGCCGGTGAACGCCGAGATCACTTCCGAGAAGATGCCGAATGCCGGCAGGATCAGGATGTAAACCTCAGGGTGGCCCCACGCCCAGAACAGGTTGACGTACATCATCGGATTGCCACCAAGTTCATTGGTGAAAATGTGGAAATCCATGTAACGGTCAAGGGTCAGCAGTGCCAGGGTAGCGGTCAGGATCGGGAACGAAGCCACGATCAGAACGTTTGCCCAGGTGCAGGTCCAGGTGAAGATCGGCATGTCCATCAGTTTCATGCCAGGGGTACGCATTTTCAGTACGGTCGCGAGGAAGTTGACCCCGGTTAACGTCGTACCCAATCCAGATAGCTGCAGCGCCCAGATGTAGTAATCCATACCCACGCCAGGACTGTATTGCAGACCCGACAGCGGCGGATACGCAACCCAACCGGTCTTGGCGAACTCGCCGACACCCAGCGACAGGTTGATCAGCACAACGCCGGACACCAGCAGCCAGAAGCTCAGGGAGTTCAGGAACGGGAACGCAACGTCACGCGCGCCGATCTGCAGCGGCACTGCAAGGTTCATCAGGCCGGTGAAGAATGGCATCGCCATGAAGATGATCATGATCACACCGTGAGCGGTGAAGATCTGGTCATAGTGTTCAGGTGGCAGGTAGCCAGGCGAACCCTCGGTGGCCATGGCCAGCTGGGTACGCATCATGATCGCGTCGGCAAAGCCGCGCAGCAGCATGACCATGGCGACGATGATGTACATCACGCCGATTTTCTTGTGGTCGACCGAAGTCAGCCACTCGGTCCACAGGTACGTCCACTTCTTGAAGTAAGTGATCGCAGCGAACAGCGCCAGACCACCGAGGGCGATCATGGCGATGGTCACCATCACGATCGGCTCGTGGAATGGGACTGCTTCCCAACTTAATTTACCAAACATCGTTTACTCCTCTGCCCCGGCAGCTGAATGCGAACCCGCGTCAATATCCGTGGCCGCCACTTCTTTCTCTTTCTTCTCGTGCTTCAGCGGCTTGCCCGGCTTCATACCTTCGTACTTGTCGACGATGATCTGGAACTGGTTCGGCGTGACCGACGAGTAGAGTTCGACTGGGTTGTTCTGGCTCGGTTTGGCCAGGGCCGCGTATTCAGCCTGATCAAGCTGTTTAGGCGACTTCTTGACTTCACTTACCCAGGCGTCGAAATCTTCCTGAGTGGTGGAGATAGCCTTGAATTTCATACCGGTGAAACCGGCGCCGCTGTAGTTGGCGGAGATACCGTCCATTTCAGCGTTGCGGTCGGCGATCAGGTGCAGCTTGGTCTGCATGCCCGCCATCGCGTAGATCTGACCGCCCAGGCCCGGGATGAAGAACGAGTTCATCACGGCATCGGAGGTGATCTTGAAGTTGATTGGCGTGTGCGCCGGGAACACGATCTTGTTGACCGTGGCAATGCCTTGTTCCGGGTAGATGAACAACCACTTCCAGTCCAGCGCGACGACTTCGATGGTCACCGGCTTGACGTCAGACTCGATCGGACGATACGGGTCCAGCTCGTGAGTCGAGATGTAAGTGATGTAGCCCAGGGCGATGATGATCAGCACCGGGATGGTCCATACGGCCACTTCGATCTTGGTCGAGTGCGACCACTTCGGCGTGTAGACGGCGTTCTTGTTCGAAGCGCGGTACTTCCAGGCAAACAGGAAGGTCATGACGATGACCGGCACGACGACCAACAACATCAGCAGCGTGGCGGTGATGATCAGGTTGCGCTGTTCCAGGCCGACCTGGCCCGTTGGATTGAGCAAGGTCATGTTGCAGCCTCCCAGCAACAACGTGCCGAGCAGCGGCACTAGGCCTAGTAATCTGGGGTACCTGTTTTTACTCATCTCACGACCTCTAAAGCAGCTTGCGCAATGCAGTTGGGTTTTGATCGCCAACACTTCACCCTGCCAAGGGTTGGCATTTTCTTTGGATTGAATAAGGGCCGCCCGTCGCGCGTTACACGCTCGACAAAACCTTGGGACAGCGTTCAGTTCTTATTCGAATTCGTGGTCAAAGGCCTTGTTACAGACCAATTCCATTTGGTGCGGAAAATTGGAAAGGCACCGACACCAGGGTGTCTCGAAAGCCTCGCGGCTCGCTCGACACCCGACCTCCTGATCAGTTCCTTGATAAAGGCTGAACAGCGCCGGGAATTCAGTGCGGGCGATTGTAGATAGGTAGCGCCCTATACACCATGTCTTATCCCGAAATAATTTTTATCACTCAGAGCAACAATCCATCGCCATTTTTGCAAAAGTTGCGCAGGTTATCGAAAGCGCTTCTCAACAAAACCGGCAAAATCTGCAGGTGTAACCGCCTCAAATCAGACAGCTCTGCAAGCCCTGTACAGCCGCCTGCTCGGCGCAAAGCCCGATGTTCCAAGGGCTTCGGCCAATTGCCGACACCTGTTAAAACTGCCTGATCTGGCACATCCGTTCTGAAGCCCGAAAACGTTTAAACTGGCCAATGTTTTTATGTAACAGGCGACCAATCCGCCGCTTCGCCAGCCTCTGCGACAGCCCGCGTGTGACAACATGTCGCACACTTGCCGCACACTTCATTGCCGTTCGTCACGGTGTTTTCACAAATGCCCTGAAATGCAAAACGCCCCGATTTTCAGCAACGAAAATCGGGGCGTTTTGTTTATCGGCAGGTCTGCCGAGAAGTTGACTCAGTGCAGCGCTTTTCGATTACGCGAAGTCAACAGAGGCACCAGAATGACCACCAGCACGAACGCCACCAGCGCCCATTGCGCCAGCGACAGACCGAGGATCGGCGGATACGGCGTCGAGCAGAAACCGTCCACCTGGAAGCCCAGCGGGAAAATCTTCGCCAGCGGCAGATCATCGACAATCGGCTGCAGCACATCGACGCCACAACTCACCGCCGGATAGAACTGCGTATAGACGTGGTGCCCGGCCACCGCGACCCCGGCGAGCGCACAGATCACCACCAGTGTCTCGAACACGGTGATGCTGCGACGGCTGCGCATGCCCGCACCGATGAAGGCGAACAGTGCAATCAGCAACAGTGCATAGCGCTGCAGGATGCACAGCGGGCACGGTGCCTCGCCCAATACGACCTGCATGTACAACGCACCGCCGATCAACGCCAGGCAGATGATCCCCAGCAGCACCAGATAGCGCCGCTCACGTCCCAACCGCATCGTTTCCTCGCTCATTGCCTTTCCCTTGTAAGTCCATGGTCCAGCCGGCCGGCGACTGAAATTGTCGCAAGTCTACACCGGGGCAATAAACGATAGAGCGGTTAAGGAATGATTAACCAACAAAGCTTTGCGGCGCGCAGAAGATTCGCGAGCAGGCTCGCTCCCACAATGGATCTGCGTCGGACACAAGTCCTGTGGGAGCGGGCTTGCCCGCGATGAAAGCGACTCGGTCTCAGATCATTCCAGAGCAGAAGCCGGCCCGAAGAATTCGTAGCGGCTCTGTTTCTCCGGTACGCCCAACGCTTTCAGGTGCCGCTTGATCGCGCCCATGAACCCTTTCGGCCCGAGGAAATACGCATCGACGTCACGCTGCGCCGGCAGCCACTCGCCGAGCAATTCTTCGCTGAGCATACCGACCCTGTCCGCCGCTGGGCTCACGCCGTCTTCTTCGGCGTAGCAATAGAAGCGCTTGAGTTGCGGATGACGCGCCGCCAGCCCATCGACCCAGTCACGGAACGCATGGACGCTGCCATTGCGCGCGCAGTGGATAAAGTGCACCGGACGTTCGGTCGCCAGCGCGGCTTCCAGCATCGCCAGCGTCGGGGTGATGCCGACGCCGCCACTGATCAGCACCAGCGGCTTGTCGCTGGCCGCCAGGGTGAATTCGCCCGACGGCGGGAACAGCTGAATGCTCGAGCCGACGTGCAGTTGATCATGCAGATAGTTGGACGCGCGACCATTCGGTTCACGCTTGACGCTGATGCGGTACTGACCGTTATTGGCCAGTGCCGACAGCGAATAGTTGCGGCGGATTTCTTCGCCGTCGAGGATCAGCTTCATGCCGATGTACTGACCCGGTTCGGCCGCAAGTATTGGCCCTTTGTCTGCCGGTTCGAAATAGAACGAGGTGATTTCGGCGCTCTCCTGCACTTTCGCCGCAACGATGAATTCCCGCGCACCGCGCCAGCCGCCGGCGGCTTGTTCCTTCTGGTCATAGATCGCGGTTTCCGCGCCGATCAGGATGTCGGCCAGTTGCCCGTACGCAGCGCCCCACGCACTCATCACCTCAGGCGTGGCGATCTCTTCGCCGAGCACTTCGGAAATGGCGCGCAGCAGGCAGCTGCCGACGATCGGGTAGTGTTCCGGCAGAATCTGCAGGGCGACGTGTTTGTTGATGATCTTCGCCACCAGATCGCCCAACTGGTCGAGCTGATCGATGTGCCGCGCGTACATCAGCACGCCGTTGGCCAAGGCACGGGGCTGATCGCCACTGGCCTGATGCGCCTGGTTGAACAGTGGCCGCACCTGCGGGTATTCGGAAAGCATCATGCGGTAGAAATGTGTGATCAACGCCTCGCCGCCGCTTTCCAGCAGAGGCACGGTGGATTTGACGATGGCACGATCCTGGACGCTAAGCATAAGGTGACTCCTGCGCTTTCTTGAAAGATTGCATTAGGGATATCAGCTTTCGTGCCAACAAATTAATCCTTTAGATTCAATAGCTTGAAATCTGCATAGTCATTTCGACACAAATGGACGTATAGTCATCGCGACTACACCTTGTCTCTTTGACTACAAAAAATCATGTCCGCCAAATCCTTGCTTACCGCTCTGTTGCCTCTGGTCGCCGACCTGTCCCGCGAACTGCCCGAAGGGGAGCGCTATCGGCGGCTGCTCGAAGCCATGCGCGCCTTGTTGCCCTGCGATGCTGCGGCGTTGTTGCGGCTGGATGGCGAATCATTGGTACCGCTGGCGGTGGATGGCTTGAGTACCGATACCCTCGGCCGGCGCTTCAAGGTCAGCGAGCATCCGCGTTTCGAAATCCTGCTGGCCGGCGCCGGGCCGACGCGCTTTGCCGCCGACAGCGACTTGCCCGATCCTTATGACGGATTGGTCGATGGTCTCGACGATCATCTTGAAGTTCACGACTGCCTCGGCTGTCCTTTATTTGTCGATGAAAAACTCTGGGGGCTGATCACCCTCGATGCGCTCGACCCCGAACGTTTCGAGCCGATCGAACTTGATGCCCTGCAAGCCTTCGCCAGCCTCGCCTCGGCCACGGTCAACGCCGCCGAACGCATCGAACGGCTGGCCACTCGTGCCGAAGACGAGCATCAGCGCGCCGAGGTTTACCGTCAGGCCAGCGGTCAGCAGAACCGCGAAATGATCGGCCAGAGCAAAGCGCACAAACGTCTGGTGGAAGAAATCAATCTGGTCGGCGGCAGTGATCTGACTGTTCTTATCACCGGCGAAACCGGCGTCGGCAAAGAGCTGGTGGCCCAAGCCATCCACGCTGCCTCCGCGCGCGCCGACAAACCGATCATCAGCCTCAACTGCGCTGCCCTCCCCGACACGCTGGTGGAAAGCGAACTGTTCGGCCACGTGCGCGGCGCCTTCACCGGCGCCACCAGCGACCGTCGCGGCAAGTTTGAATTGGCCAATGGCGGCACGCTGTTCCTTGATGAAGTCGGCGAGCTGTCGCTGACGGTCCAGGCCAAGTTGTTGCGCGTATTGCAGAGCGGTCAGTTGCAGCGCCTGGGCTCGGACCAGGAGCATCAGGTCGATGTGCGTCTGATTGCGGCGACCAATCGCGATCTGGCCGAGGAAGTGCGCAGCGGTCGCTATCGTGCCGACTTCTATCACCGTTTGAGCGTGTATCCGCTGCGGGTGCCGGCGCTGCGCGATCGTGGGCGTGATGTGTTGTTGCTCAGCGGCTTCTTTCTCGAGCAGAACCGCTCGCGCATGGGCTTGAACAGCCTGCGCTTGAACAGTGATGCGCAGGAGGCGCTGCTCGCTTACACCTGGCCGGGCAATGTCCGGGAGCTGGAGCATTTGATCGGGCGCAGTGCGCTCAAGGCGCTGGGTAATTGCAAGGTGCGGCCGAAGATTTTGAGTTTGAGCGCGGCCGATCTGGATTTGCCCCGTGAGGTTGTGGATAACGTGGCTGCGCCTGCCAATGCAGACCTGGCGAATGTGATGCCGATGATCGGTGGTGACTTGCGCAATGCCACCGACGAGTTTCAGCGGCGGTTGATCAGCGCAGTGCTGGAGCGTCATCAGAATAACTGGGCGAGTGCGGCTCGGGAGTTGGCGGTGGACCGGGCGAATCTTGGGCGGATGGCCAAGCGCCTGGGGATGAAAAGCTGAAGTGCCAATAGCCTAAAGCCCATCCCATTCAAGCCGATAACCCGGCATCAAAGGTTTCTGGCGATTTCCACTCTCGCCCATCCACAGAAGGTTCTTATGTCCTCCACCAAAGCCCGCGCAGATTCACTTTCGCTTCTGCTGTTTACCTTGCGCAGCGGCAAGCTGATGGCGATCAACCTGCTGAAAGTCAGTGAAATCATCCCCTGCCCGCCGCTGACCAAGCTGCCGGAGTCGCACCCGCACGTCAAAGGCATCGCCTCGCTGCGCGGTGCATCGCTGTCGGTGATCGATCTCAGCCGCGCGATCGGCGAACGGCCGCTGGAAGATCCCAACGGTGGCTGCCTGATCGTCACCGATGTCAGCCGTTCCAAGCAGGGTCTGCATGTGCAAGCGGTGAGCAAGATCGTTCATTGCCTGACCACCGACATCAAGCCGCCACCGTTCGGCTCCGGCGGCTCACGCGCCTACATCACCGGCGTGACCTCGGTGGACGGCACGCTGGTGCAGGTGCTGGACATCGAAAAAGTCATCCACAGCATCGCCCCGGCGCAGATCGAGATGGCGCCGACCGACCTGACCATGGAAGACGCCGAAGTACTCGGCAACGCGCGCATTCTGGTGGTCGATGACAGCCAGGTGGCGCTGCAGCAATCGGTGCACACCCTGCGCAACCTCGGCCTGCAATGCCACACCGCGCGCAGTGCCAAGGAAGCCATCGACTGTCTGCTCGATCTGCAGGGCACGGCGCAGCAGATCAACCTGATCGTCTCCGACATCGAAATGTCCGAGATGGACGGCTACGCCTTCACCCGCACCCTGCGCGAGACCCCGGACTTCGCTCATTTGTACGTCTTGCTGCACACCTCGCTCGACAGTGCGATGAACAGCGAGAAGGCGCGGCTGGCCGGTGCCAATGCGGTGTTGACCAAGTTTTCCTCGCCGGAACTGACCCAACGTCTGATCGAAGCGGCCAAGCACGTTGCGGCCAACGGGCACTGAATCTTGGCCGAAGCGTTTTGCTTTCTGCTGCGGCGCGACTTGAGTGAAGCGGTGCCGGAGGCGCAATGGCCGGCCGGGATCGAGCTGTCCGTCTACCGCGAGGAACTGGCACCGGCAGTGCATCAGTTGATGCAGCTCGGACAGCTGGAAGGTGGCGGTCGAGTACCGCCGCTCGAGGAATGGCAGCAGCGGTTTGCCAGCAATCCTGAATACGATCCCTCGTTGTGTTTCGTAGCCTTCGATTCCGAGGGCGTGGTCGGCGTGGCGCAGTGCTGGACCAGTGCGTATATCAAGAACCTGGTGGTACACCGGCGAATGCGGGGCCGGGGGCTTGGGCGGGCGTTGTTGCTGCATGCCTTCAGCGCCTTTCAACAGCGGCGCGAGGGGTTTGTCGATTTGAAGGTTCTGGAGGACAACCGGCCGGCGCGGCGTTTGTATGAGAGTGTCGGGATGTATGTGGTCCGCCGGGAATTGGTGCCGGACTGATCAAAGTCAAAAGATCGCAGCCTCCGGCAGCTCCTACAGGAAACCGCATATCCATGTAGGAGCTGCCGAAGGGTGCGATCTTTTTGCGGTGTCCCAGGCAACAAATCTCTTTAGACAGACTCCAACCTTGGCCACCCAGAACCAAGGACGCCCACCGTGAGAATCCTCACCGCAAGCTTGCTCAGCCTCACCGCCCTGGCTTCCCAGGCCCACGCCTCCAGCCCCGACGCCTGGGCCGCGTACGACAAAACCGTGCTCGCCAGTTGCACCAAGGCCAGCGGTCTGAAAAACGTTAAACCGGTCGGCACCCCCGCGCAATTCGATGACCGCGTCGGTTACACCGCCGTTCTGCTACAAGGCCAATACCCGCAAAAACACATGAAGGGCCAGCAAGGCAGCGAGCTGTGTCTGTACAACAAACAGTCGAAAACCTCGTTCGTCACCGAGTGGGATTCGATTCGCCCGGCCACGAAAACCCACTGAGTGGCGCAGTCCTTGCTTCGATCCGGTACTGTGCGATGGTTTTCCGCCGTCGTTTCACGCCCTGATTGAAGAAAGATCGCTCAATGAATACGAGGTTTTCCTGCGTAGGTTGCGGCAAGTGCTGCACCGACCACCATGTCCCGTTGACGCTGGCCGAAGCCCGTATGTGGGCGGCCGATGGCGGTCAGGTGATCGTGCTGGTCGAGGCGTTTCTCGGCAATGGTCTGGGCCTGCCGGCGCAGCAACGTGAACATGCCGAGCGCCGTTCTGCGGTGGTCCGCAGTGGCACGACCAATGCTCATGTGGCGATCACCTTCGCCGCTTACAACGTCGGCCCCTGCCGGAATCTTGACGACGACAAGCGCTGCCGGATCTACGAGCGCCGTCCGCTGGTCTGCCGGATTTACCCGGCGGAAATCAATCCGCACATCCCGCTCAACCCGGCTGCCAAGGATTGCCCGCCGGAATCCTGGGAACAGGGGCCGGAGCTGATTGTGGGGGGTGAGTTGGTTGATCGGGAACTGGTTGAGCTGATCCAGCGTTCGCGTCAGGCGGACCGGGATGACATCAAGCTCAAGGACGCAATCTGCGCAATGCTAGGGATTCGCACCACAGCGCTCAAGGGTGACGGGTTTACCGCGTATTTGCCGAACATGGATGCATTTGCGAAGGTGATCGACCAAGTGAGCGCGCAACCGCTGGCGGCGCAAGCCAGTGAATGGCTGTTTCATTTGTCTGGCGATGATGTCGCCGGACAGGTACTGGCGGCGGGTGGGCAGGTAGTGACCGAACCAGCGCAGACTTATGCGTTCATTTCATTGCGCGCGGCTTGATCTGATATTTGTGCTGTAGCGGATGTCGCTTTCGCGAGCAGGCTCGCTCCCACATTGGATCTGCGCCAAACACAAAACCTGTGGGAGCGAGCCTGCTCGCGAAGAGGCCAGCACAAGCACCATCACTTTCCGATGTCAGCGCTTGCCCATCGACCGACGCGTGCCCGGCGGCGCCATGCCCGGGGTCTTGGTGTGGCCATTCTTCGCGCCATTCTTGTACCACGGCTGATTCGAGCCTTTCGCCGAGGCCAGTTCGCCCGGTTTGAACGGGAACTTGAACGCCGGGATCTCGGCCTTGGTTTCGCTGGTGTCAGCCACTTCAGCCGGGACGTCGCTCACAGCGTCGTCAACCGGCGGTTGGGTCGGGGAAGTCATAAAAGCTCCGGGAACAAAAAGTCGGCCCGATCAGTGAGCCGCAAAGGCGCGCAGTATACCTGTGCGCTCTGGCTCGGCATCTGAAGATTTGCACCGTGCGCTGAACGGTTTTCCCCTCACCCTAACCCTCGCCCTGGGGAGGGGACAGACCGAGGTGTTTACTCGAGGTTCGCCGACATGGGATACCGAGTCGAACTCAGGTTCGAAAAGCCCACAAATCGGCTCCCTCTCCTTGGGGAGAGGGCTGGGGTGAGGGGCGAATCCAACACAAGAGCATCGCCGCACACTGCTACTCCCCATCTATACAAACGAAACTGACAATCCTGACAGCCAGCCGTCACCCTGCCGACCGCCTGAGCGGTTTATAACTGGTCAATCTGCCCAAACTCCAGACTTCGGCGCCGCGCATGTCCATCCAGAAAAACAAAATCCTGCTGGCCACTCTCCTGATTCTGCTGGCAGCCGCCGGCCTGTGGTTCGCGCTGAAACCGGCGCCGGCCAAACTGGCTACACCGACCGCCATCCCGGTACGCGTCGTAACGGTCAGCGCCAAAGACGTGCCGCGTTACACCAGCGGCATCGGCTCGGTGCTGTCGCTGCACAGCGTGGTGGTGCGTCCGCAGATCGACGGCATTCTGACGAAAATTCTGGTCAAGGAAGGCCAACGGGTCAAAGCAGGCGACCTGCTCGCGACCATTGACGACCGCTCGATCCGCGCCAGCCTCGACCAGGCCCGGGCGCAGTTGGGCGAGAGCCAGGCGCAGTTGCAGGTAGCGCTGGTCAATCTCAAGCGCTACAAACTGCTCAGCGTCGACGACGGCGTGTCGAAGCAGACCTTCGACCAGCAGCAAGCGCTGGTCAACCAGCTCAAAGCCACGGCACAAGGCAATCAGGCCTCGATCGATGCGGCGCAGGTGCAGCTGTCCTACACGCAGATTCGCTCGCCGGTCACCGGGCGCGTCGGTATTCGTACGGTCGATGAAGGCAACTTCCTGCGCATGACCGACATCCAAGGCCTGTTCACCGTCACGCAGATCGACCCGATCGCCGTCGAGTTCTCCCTGCCGCAGCAGATGCTGCCGACCCTGCAGAGCCTGATCAGCGACCCGCAACGCACCCCGGTCAAGGCGTACATCGGAGCCGATACTGATGGCGAAACCGGCAATCTGCTCGGCGAAGGTCAGCTGACCCTGATCGACAATCAGATCAACGCTAACACCGGCACCATCCGCGCCAAGGCCGAATTCGCCAATGCCAGCCAGAAGCTCTGGCCGGGTTTGCTGGTGACGGTGAAAATTCAGACCGCTGTGGATAAAGACGCGCTGGTGGTTCCGCCCACCGTCGTACAGCGAGGCCTCGAACAACACTTCGTTTACCGCGTGAAGGACGACAAGGTCGAGGCAGTGCCGGTGCAAATGGTTTATCAGGGCAGCGGTCAGGACATCATCAAAGGCGTCAACGCCGGTGACGTACTGGTGACCGACGGCCAGTCGCGGCTCAAGCCCGGGGCGATCGTGCAAATCATGAGCGAGCCGCCGCAAGTGGTGCAGGCGGAGCCCAAGCCATGAACTCGCACAAGGGCATCTCGACCTGGTGCATCGATCACCCGGTAGCGACGATTTTGCTGACGTTCGCTCTGGTACTGGTCGGCGTAATTGCCTTTCCGCGTTTGCCGATTGCGCCACTGCCGGAAGCGGAATTTCCTACGATCCAGGTCTCTGCACAGTTGCCCGGCGCCAGCCCCGACACCATGGCTTCCTCGGTGGCGACGCCGCTGGAGGTGCAATTCAGCGCCATCCCCGGCATGACCCAGATGACCTCGAGCAGCGCGCTGGGCTCAACCCTGCTGACCTTGCAGTTCACTCTCGACAAAAGCATCGACACCGCCGCCCAGGAAGTGCAGGCGGCGATCAATACCGCCGCCGGCAAGTTGCCCAAAGACATGCCGACGCTGCCCACATGGAAAAAGGTCAACCCGGCCGATAGCCCGGTGCTGATCCTCAGCGTCAGCTCGACGCAAATGCCCGGCACCGAACTCAGCGACCTGGTGGAAACTCTGCTCTCGCGTCAGATCAGCCAGATCGACGGCGTCGGCCAGATCAACATCACCGGTCAGCAACGCCCGGCGATCCGAGTACAGGCCTCGGCGGACAAACTCGCGGCGATTGGCCTGACGCTGGCCGACATTCGGCTGGCGATTCAGCAGACCAGCCTCAACCTGGCCAAAGGTGCGCTGTACGGCGAGTCGAGCATTTCCACGCTGTCGACCAACGACCAGTTGTTCCACCCCGAGGACTACAGCGAGCTCATCGTTTCCTACAAGGATGGCGCCCCGGTTCACCTGCGCGATGTCGCCAAAGTCGTCAACGGTGCGGAAGATGCCTACGTGCAGGCCTGGGCCGGAGATCGACCTGGTGTGAATCTGGTGATTTTCCGCCAGCCCGGCGCCAACATTGTCGAGACCGTTGATCGCATTCAGGCCGCCCTGCCCGGCCTCGAAGCGATGCTGCCGGCCTCGGTGCAGGTGAAAACCCTGATCGACCGCACGCAGACCATTCGCGCCTCGCTGCATGAAGTGGAAATCACTTTGCTGATCGCGATCCTGCTGGTGGTCGCGGTCATGGCGCTGTTCCTGCGCCAGTTATCGGCGACGCTGATTGTCTCGGCGGTGCTCGGTGTCTCGCTGATCGCCAGTTTCGCCCTGATGTACGTCCTCGGCTTCAGCCTGAACAACCTGACGCTGGTGGCGATCGTCGTCGCGGTCGGCTTCGTTGTGGACGATGCGATCGTGGTGGTGGAAAACATTCATCGCCATCTCGAGGCCGGTGACGATATGCGCGAGGCGGCGATCAAGGGAGCCGGCGAGATTGGCTTCACCGTCGTTTCGATCAGTTTCTCGCTGGTGGCGGCATTCATTCCGCTGCTGTTCATGGGCGGTGTAGTCGGGCGGCTGTTCAAGGAATTCGCCCTGACCGCGACATCGACCATCATGATTTCCGTGGTGGTGTCGCTGACGCTGGCGCCAACCCTTGCTGCGCTGTACATGCGCAAACCGGTGCATCACGCCAGCGCCAAACCGGGTTTCAGCGAGCGCTTGCTCGGCTGGTACGAAAAAGGCCTGCGCCGCGCCCTCGATCATCAGAAATTGATGATTGGTGTGTTCGGCTTATCTTTGGCGCTGGCTGTTGCCGGTTACATCTTTATTCCCAAGGGTTTCTTTCCGGTGCAGGACACCGGGTTCGTCCTCGGCACCACCGAAGCCGCTGCGGATATTTCCTACGGCGACATGGTGAAAAAACACTTGGCGATGGCCGAAATCGTTGCAGCCGATCCGGCGGTGCAGGCGTTCTCGCACTCCGTCGGGGTTTCCGGCAGCAACCAGACCATCGCCAACGGGCGCTTCTGGATCGCCCTGAAAAAACGTGGCGATCGCGATGTCAGCGCCAGCCAGTTCATCGATCGCATCCGCCCGCAACTGATGAAAGTCCCCGGCATCGTTCTGTATTTGCGCGCAGGGCAGGACATCAACCTCAGCTCCGGCCCTAGCCGTGCGCAGTACCAATACGTACTCAAGAGCAACGACGGCGCGACCCTCGCCACCTGGACCCAGCGCCTGACCGAGAAACTGCGCAGCAACCCGGCGTTTCGCGACATTTCCAACGATCTGCAACTGGGCGGCAGCATCACCCACATCAGCATCGATCGCAGCGCCGCCGCGCGTTTCGGCCTGACCGCCAGCGATGTCGACGAGGCGCTGTACGATGCGTTCGGCCAACGGCAGATCAATGAATTCCAGACTCAGGTCAATCAGTACAACGTGATTCTGGAACTGGATACCAAACAACGCGGCAAGGCCGAAAGCCTCAACTATTTTTACCTGCGCTCACCACTCAGTGGGGAAATGGTGCCGCTCTCGGCTCTGGCCCGATTCGACGCGCCGACCATCGGCCCGCTGTCGATTGCCCATGACGGCATGTTCCCCGCCGCCAACATGTCATTCAACCTCGCCCCCGGCGTGGCATTGGGCGATGCGGTGATTCAGCTCAATCAGGCCAAGGCCGAGATCGGCATGCCCACCGCGATCAGCGGCAATTTCCAGGGCGCGGCGCAGGCGTTCCAGAGTTCGCTGGCCAGTCAGCCATGGCTGATTCTGGCGGCGCTGGTGGCGGTGTACATCATTCTCGGCGTGCTTTATGAAAGCTTCGTGCACCCTCTGACGATCATCTCGACGCTGCCGGCTGCAGGTTTGGGTGCGGTGATCATGCTGTGGATCTGCGGCCAGGACTTTTCGATCATGGCGTTGATCGGTCTGGTGCTGCTGATCGGTATCGTCAAGAAGAACGGCATCCTGATGATCGACTTCGCGCTCGAGGCGCAGCGCCAGCGTGGCCTGCCGCCGCAGGAGGCGATTTTCGAAGCGTGCATCACCCGGTTCCGGCCGATCATCATGACCACCCTCGCCGCCCTGCTCGGTGCGTTGCCGCTGATGCTCGGTTACGGCACCGGCGCCGAACTGCGCCAGCCGTTGGGCATTGCCGTGGTCGGTGGTTTGCTGGTCAGCCAGATGCTGACGCTGTTCACCACGCCGGTCATATACTTATGGCTCGAGCGGCTGTTTCACCGGCACTCACACCCACCAGCCGCAACGCCCGCAACGGCACTGGCGACCACAGACTGAGGCGGTCATGCGCGTTCTGATTATCGAAGACGAAGAAAAAACCGCGGACTATCTGCACCGTGGCCTGACCGAACAGGGCTACACCGTGGACCTTGCCCGCGACGGCGTCGAAGGCCTGCATCTGGCACTGGAATGCGACTACGCCGTGATCGTCCTCGACGTCATGTTGCCGGGGCTCGATGGCTTCGGCGTACTGCGCGCATTGCGTGCGCGCAAGCAGACCCCGGTGATCATGCTCACCGCCCGCGAGCGCGTCGAAGACCGCATCAAAGGCCTGCGCGACGGCGCCGACGATTACCTCGGCAAACCGTTTTCCTTTCTCGAACTGGTCGCCCGCCTGCAAGCGCTGACCCGGCGCAGCGGCGGCCACGAACCGGTGCAAGTGACCATCGCCGACCTGTGGATCGATTTGATCAGCCGCAAGGCCACCCGCGCCGGCACGCGCCTGGATCTGACCGCGAAAGAGTTTTCCCTGCTCAGCGTGCTGGCCCGTCGCCAGGGCGAAATCCTTTCGAAAACCGCCATCGCGGAAATGGTCTGGGACATCAATTTCGACAGTGACGCCAACGTCGTCGAAGTCGCGATCAAACGCCTGCGCGCCAAGCTCGACGGGCCGTTCAACGAAAAACTGCTGCACACCATTCGCGGCATGGGTTATGTGCTGGAGAGCCGTGGTGTCCAGTAACTCGATTGCCTTGCGCCTCAGCGGCATGTTCACGCTGGTGGCGCTGGTGGTGTTTCTGTTGATTGGCGGCGCGCTGTATCAACAGGTCGACAAGGGCTTGGGATTGTTGCCCGAAGCCGAGCTGGACGCGCGTTACAGCGTGCTCGAATCCACCGTCGGCCGTTACGGCACGCCGGAGCATTGGGTGAAGATCAACAACAAGCTCAAACTGCTCGGTGAGGAAGACAAGCGCATCAGCTTCTGGATCAGCAGCGGTGATCCGCGCTACGAATACGGCAATCTCACCCCGCAGATTCGTGCCGCCATCAATGGCCCGTTGGGCATGCATGATCTGCAACTGCCCGATCAGCCCTACCCGCTGAAAGTGCTGGTCAGTCAGTTCCCGGCCAAGGACCAGCGCCCGCCGCTGCGCTTCATGATCGGCATCGACACCGAGACGCTGCATCAGACCCAGCATCACTTGCTCATCGCCCTGATCAGTCTGGCGATTGTCGGGGTGCTGCTGGCCTCGGCGCTGGGCTATTGGGTGGCGCGCATTGGTCTGAAACCGCTGATCAAGCTGTCGCAGGAAGCCCAGCGTCTGGCACCACCACTGCGCGCCGGGCGCTTGCGTCTGTCGCCGCTGCCGCCGGAACTGGAGCAGTTTGTCGAATCGTTCAACTCAACTCTGGAACGGGTTGAACTGGCCTATTCGCGGCTGGAATCGTTCAACGCCGACGTCGCCCATGAACTGCGTTCGCCGCTGACCAACTTGATCGGCCAGACCCAGGTCGCACTGACTCGCGGGCGCTCCGCCGAACACTATTTCGAAGTGCTGCAATCCAATCTCGAAGAGCTTGAGCGACTGCGCTCGATCATCAACGACATGCTGTTTCTGGCCAGCGCCGATCAAGGCAACAAGGCGACCAAACTGACCTCGACGTCAATGGCTGATGAGGTGGCGACGACACTGGACTATCTGGATTTCATCCTTGAAGACGCGCAGGTTGAAGTGCAGGTCAGCGGCGATGCGCAAGTGCAGATCGAGGTCGCGCATCTGCGTCGGGCGTTGATCAACTTGCTGAGCAACGCTGTGCAGCATACCGAACCGGGCCAGGTGATCGAGGTGCGCATCGAGGTTGAAGAACACCAGGTGAGCATTGGCGTAGCCAATCCCGGGTCGCCGATTGCCAGCGAGCATCTGCCGAGGTTGTTCGAACGGTTTTATCGGGTCGATGCTTCGCGCAGCAACAGCGGCAATAACCACGGCCTGGGGCTGGCGATCGTCAAGGCGATTGCGCTGATGCATGGCGGGGATGTGTTTGTGCGCAGTGATCGGGGCATGAACACCTTTGGCATCCATCTCCCGGTCTGAATGCTCAGCCAAGCCCTGTGGCGAGGGGATTTATCCCCGCTCGGCTGCGCAGCAGTCGCAAATCCTGTGCACAAGCTCTAAGAATCTTTGAGGCTGGAATTCTTGGGGCCGCTTCGCAGCCCAACGGGGATAAATCCCCTCGCCACAGGCCACCATCACGCACAGACCGGGTTGTTACCCGTGCCGATCTTTGCTTTTGCTGTAACAGTCATTTATGAAAATCGCGCTGTTTCCCAACCCCCGGCAACCTTATCTTTGCCCGCACCAAACAGCACTCGCCAAGCGAGAAGGTTTTCAAGATGTCCAACAGTATGGGTATTGCCAGCGCATTCGTTTTGTCCTCATTGATCCTGTCGCCGATGGCGATGGCTGAAGAATCGCAAACATTCGTAGCGCAAAAAGTCGCTCGCGCGCAGGCATTCGATCAGCATCAGGCCGAAGTGATGGCCAAGGCTCAAGACGCGACGCAATCCCCGCAGGCCGCCACTTCCCAGGCTCAAGCGCTCGAGAAAGACAGCTGAGTCGCACCGCGAAAGGTTTCCCTCGACGCGGTTGTTTGGCTCTTCCCGTTCAACCGTCGTCACTCCAGGCCGCTGTTATTCAGCGGCCTTTTTTCGTTGTGGTCTGAAAGCCGTCTGGCGCGTCTGAAAAAACAAGAAACATCAAGCCGCTCAAGAACCAGAGCGGCCCGCTGACCCAAGGAGCCCCACCGCACGTGTTTTACCCTGTCCGCCTCACCCCGCTGTTCATTGCATTTGCCGCAACGATTGCTCCCGCTGCTCACGCCGATGAGCCCGCTGAACAAGGTTTCGTCGAAGGCTCAAGCCTCAGTCTCAATGCCCGCAACTACTACATGAATCGCAACCGCTTGCAGAAAGCGGACGACAACATTGAATGGGGGCAAGGTTTTCTCGGGGTTTTCGAATCGGGTTATACCGAAGGCACGGTCGGCTTCGGCGTCGATGCTCACGCCATGCTCGGCCTGAAACTCGATGGCGGAGGCGGTACCGACGGTTCGAGCATCCTGCCGATCAGCGACGGCAACGGCAAAGCGCCGGGCTCGTTTTCAACCGCCGGCGGGACCCTGAAGCTGCGAGCATTCGATACCGAACTGAAGGCCGGTGACCTGTTCCTCACCAACCCGGTGATTGCCGGCGGCGACACACGGATGCTGCCGCAGACCTTTCGTGGCATCAGCCTGAGTAACCGCAGCTTCGACGGCTGGCTGATCGAAGGTGGCCAGGCCAGTTTCACCAAGCCGTATAACCAGAGCGGTCATACCCGAATCGGCACGTCCTACGGCACGCTGGCCGATGGCGATGACAGCCAACACTTGAACTGGGCCGGTGTGGCCTGGAGCGGTGTTGAAGGCCTGACCAGCAGCCTTTATGCCTCTGAGCTGAAAGACATCTGGAACCAGTACTACTATGACCTCGACTACACCTGGCAACTGAACGATCTGGTCAGCCTCAACCCGGGTCTGCACTTCTATCACACGCAAGATACCGGCGAGGCGCTGCTGGGCGACATCGACAACAACACCTGGAGCGCGCATCTCACCGTAGGCATCGGCAACCACAGCGTCACTGCCGCCTATCAGCGGGTCAACGGTAATACGCCGTTCGACTACATCAGCCAGGGCGACAGCGTTTATCTGGACAACTCGCAGCAGTATTCGGACTTCAACGGCCCGAACGAACGCTCTTGGAAGCTCAAGTACGCTTACGACTTCACCGGTGTCGGCATGCCAGGGTTAACCTCGGCGCTGTCCTATTCACGCGGCACGGTGGATCTGACCAAAGCTGACCCGGACAGCGCAGGCTATTCGAGCTGGTACAGCGCCGATGGCCGCAACGCCAAACATTGGGAACGCGACATTGATTTGCAGTACGTCGTGCAAAGCGGCCAGGCCAAGGACTTGGCGGTGCGCCTGCAATGGGCGACCAACCGTGGCGGCAACGGCTACGGCGCGATTGATTCGGATACAGATGAATACCGCGTGATCATCGACTACCCGGTCAACGTCTTCTAAGATCCCTACCAAGCTGAAGCCCAGTCAACATCGAACCTATTGGTAGGAGCTGCCGAAGGCTGCGATCTTTTGATCTTGCTCTTGAAAATCAAAAGATCGCAGCCTTCGGCAGCTCCTACAGGTGTGAGCAGGCTCATAGTGCAACTACGCTTGTTAGAATCCCCCAACCCGAACTCCCATCATGATCGCCAGCCGCACGCCCTCCATCACTGGCCTTACCGGTCGCCCCGAGCGTCTGCTGATCCTCGGCAGCCTGCTGACCGTGATTGCGATGGTGTGCATCGTCACTTTCCTGCTGATCCGCGAGTACGCCAGTGCCCAGGAAGCCGCCACCCGCCGCGCCACCACCATTGCGCAATTGATCGACGCCGACGTGCTGCGCACTGTCGAGCTGTACGACCTGACGCTGCAAGGCCTGATCGCCGCCGCTCAGCGTGACGACCTGCAAAACGCCTCGCCGCAGATCCGCCATCTGGCGCTGTTCGATCGCTCTGCCACCGCGCGCTACAAGGGCGACATCCTCCTGCTCGACAAGCATGGCGAGGTCATCGCCGACTCCTCGCGCATCGAACCGAAACCGGGCAATTTCGCCGACCGCGATTATTTTCTCGCCCACGCATTCAACCGCGACATCGGCATGTTTATCAGCCGACCGTTCAAGACCCGCTGCGATTGCGAAGAGGCCGATCAGTGGCGCATCAGCTTCAGCCGACGCATCTCCTCGCAGACCGGCGAATTTCTCGGCGTCGCCGTCGCTTCGTTGAAACTCGACTACTTCGACGACCTGTTCAAAAGCCTCGACATCGGCACCGACAGCACGCTGAACATCATCAACAGCGACGGCGTGCTGCTCGCGCAGAAGCCGTACCTGCAAAGCGACTCGGTGGGCAAAAGCTTCGGCAACCGGCCCAACGTCGTGCGCATTCTCAATGACCGCGATGGCAGCGGCAGTTTCACCAGCACTTCGAGCATGGATGACCAACGCCGGCTCTACACCTACTCCCGTGTGGGCAATCTGCCGCTGACGGTGATGGTGGCGCTGTCCAGCGATGAAGTGTTCGGCACCTGGCGACGCACCGCGATCCTGATCAGTAGCGCCACTGGCGTGTTGTGCCTTGGCCTGTTATGGCTGACCTGGTTGCTCGCCCGGGAACTGCGTCTGCGCCATCGCGCCGAACGCGAACTGGCGCAACTGGCTGCCACCGATGATCTGACCGGCGTCGCCAACCGGCGCATGCTCGACCAGACCTTGCGCCACGAATGGTTCCGCGCCCAGCGCTCGGGCCAGCCGCTGTCGGTGATGATGATTGATGCCGACCACTTCAAGGCGTTCAACGACCGGCACGGCCATCAGGCTGGGGATCAGGTCTTGCGTGAACTGGCCAAGGTGATCACGGCGAACGTGCGGCGTCCGGCGGATCTGGTCGCGCGGTATGGCGGTGAAGAGTTTTCGGTGATTCTCGCCGAGACCGACAGCGCAGGAGCGCAGCAGATCGCCGAGCAGATTCGCCAGGCTGTGGAAAACTTGCCATGGGCCGAGGGCGCTGAGCGGGCGATGACCGTGAGTATCGGCATTGCTACGTGGACATCGGCGAGCGAGATGACCCTGGAGCAGCTGCTGTTCGCGGCGGACAAAGCGCTGTATCAGGCCAAGGAAGGCGGGCGTAATCGCGTTGTAGTGTCACTTTAAAGTCAAAAGATCGCAGCCTTCGGCAGCTCCTACATCTGGAATGCGGTATCCCTGTAGGAGCTGCCGAAGGCTGCGATCTTTGCTTTTGAAAGGGCATAAAAAAAGGCCATCCGAGGATGGCCTTCAAAAAACTAGAGAGGTTTTTTACTTACACGGCCGCAACCGGGCGCATGTAAGAGATTGGTGCGGTGCTGGCGTCTTCGAACGTCACCACTTCCCACGCATCTGTCTGCTCAATCAATTTGCGCAGCAGCTGGTTGTTCAGTGCATGACCGGACTTGAAGCCTTTGAACTCACCAATCAGGCTGTTGCCCAGCAGGTACAGGTCGCCAATCGCATCGAGGATCTTGTGTTTGACGAATTCGTCTTCATAACGAAGACCGTCTTCGTTCAACACGCCATCAGCGTCGACCACGATCGCGTTTTCCACGCTGCCGCCGAGTGCGAGGTTGTGCTTGCGCAGGTACTCGATGTCACTCATGAAACCAAAGGTACGGGCGCGGCTGACTTCTTTTACGAACGAAGTGCTGGAAAAATCCACGCTTGCACTCTGGGTGCGGTCCCGGAATACCGGGTGATCGAAATCGATCTCGAAGCTCACCTTGAAGCCTTCGAAAGGGACGAAAGTGGCGCGCTTGTCGCCGTCTTCCACTGTCACTTCACGCAGGATGCGGATGAATTTCTTGGCGGCGTCCTGCTCTTCCAGGCCAGCCGATTGAATCAGGAATACGAAGGGTCCAGCGCTGCCATCCATGATCGGGACTTCGGACGCGGAGAGCTCGACGTAGGCGTTATCGATGCCCAGGCCAGCCATGGCCGAGAGCAAGTGCTCTACCGTGTCCACTTTGACGTCGCCATTGATCAGCGTCGTCGACATAGTGGTTTCACCGACGTTTTCCGCGCGGGCAGGAATCTGCACCACAGGGTCGAGGTCAGCGCGACAAAACACAATGCCAGTGTCGACAGGCGCAGGCTTGAGGGTCAGATAGACCTTCTCACCGGAGTGCAGGCCTACACCTGTGGCACGGATAATATTTTTCAGTGTGCGTTGTTTAATCATGGCTTGGGCCGCTTCAGCGCAAATTGCGAACTGGTATCAACAAAGGCTGGCGATGATAGCAGACCATGCCTTTGCTGAACACCAATCACCTTCATAGCCCTGATACATTCCATCAATCGGCCTGACGACGCAGGAATGCCGGAATGTCCAGGTAGTCCAGGTCATCCTGCGGATTCATCTTCGCGGCAGCCGCAGCACCGGCCTGAGCCTGGTTGCGCATGACGGTCGGACGGTCCAGATCACGGTAGTTCACCGCTGGCTGCTCCTGACGGGCCGGAGCTGGTTGTTGCACCTGCGCCGAAGCCATCGAGGTGTGAACGGTGTTGTCGATAACCTTTACAGGCTTCTCGATTTTCGCGCCCAGACCGGTGGCAACCACGGTTACGTGCAGCTCGTCGCGCATGTCCGGATCGATAACGGTACCGACCTTGACCATCGCGTGCTCGGAAGCGAAGGCTTCGATGATCGAACCGACGTCGGAGTACTCACCCAGGGACAGGTCAGGACCGGCGGTGATGTTCACCAGGATACCGCGCGCGCCTTGCAGGTTGACGTCTTCCAGCAGCGGGTTGCGGATTGCCGCTTCGGTGGCTTCACGTGCACGGTTCGGACCGCTGGCGCAGCCAGTGCCCATCATTGCCATGCCCATTTCGCTCATCACGGTGCGTACGTCGGCGAAGTCGACGTTGATCATGCCCGGACGCTTGATGATGTCGGAGATACCGCGAACGGCACCGGCCAGGACATCGTCAGCCTTGGCGAAAGCCGACAAGAGGCTTGCGTCTTTGCCGAGGATGGTCAGCAGTTTTTCGTTCGGAATGGTGATCAGCGAGTCGACGCTTTCCGAGAGCATGCGAATGCCTTCGTCGGCGATCTGCATACGCTTGCGGCCTTCGAACGGGAACGGACGGGTCACGACCGCAACGGTCAGGATGCCCATTTCCTTGGCCACTTCGGCGATGATCGGCGCTGCACCGGTACCGGTACCGCCGCCCATGCCGGTGGTGATGAACACCATGTTGGTGCCGGCCAGCACTTCAGCGATGCGCTCGCGGTCTTCCAGAGCGGCTTGACGGCCGACCTCAGGGTTAGCGCCGGCGCCCAGGCCTTTGGTCACGCCGGTACCCAGTTGCAGGATGGTCCGCGCGCCGATGTTTTTCAGCGCTTGAGCATCGGTGTTGGCGCAGATGAACTCAACGCCTTCGATGTTGCTCTTGACCATGTGATTGACAGCGTTGCCGCCGCCACCGCCGACACCGATAACTTTGATTACCGGGCTTGCGGGGATGTTGTCTACGAGTTCGAACATTTTCCCTCTCCTTACATTCTCTAGTTTTTTCGCCTACTGCTGTTTGTAGCGGTGTATCTACTGCAGTTGCTTGCCGCTTGAAGCTTGTCGCTCCAGGCTGCTTTTAAAAATTGCCCTGAACCCACTTTTTCAGTCGGTCCAGCAGCGGCGCCTGAGGCTCTTCGCTGCTGTAGCTGTCGCGGCTGCCGATGCCGGAGAACGAAACTCCGTCGGACTGCTTTTGCAGGCCGTACATCAACAAACCAACGCCAGTGGAATAAATCGGGTTGCGCACCACGTCATCCAGACCTTTCACGCCATGCGGCACACCAAGGCGCACCGGCATGTGGAAGATTTCTTCGGCCAGTTCAGTGGCGCCTTCCATTTTCGAAGTACCGCCGGTGAGCACGATGCCCGCCGGGATCAGGTCTTCGTAGCCACTGCGACGCAGCTCGGCCTGGATCAGGGTGAACAGTTCGTCGTAACGCGGCTCGACCACTTCGGCCAGGGCCTGACGCGACAGTTCGCGCGGTGGACGGTCGCCAACGCTTGGCACCTTGATGGTTTCCCCGGCGCCGGCCAGTTTGGCCAGGGCGCAGGCGTAACGGATCTTGATTTCTTCGGCGTACTGGGTCGGAGTGCGCAACGCCATGGCGATGTCGTTGGTCACTTGATCACCGGCAATCGGGATCACCGCGGTGTGACGGATCGCGCCTTCGGTGAAGATCGCGATGTCGGTGGTGCCGCCGCCGATGTCGACCAGGCACACGCCCAGTTCTTTTTCGTCGTCGGTCAGCACCGAGTAGGCCGAGGCCAGTTGCTCGAGGATGATGTCGTCGATTTCCAGACCGCAGCGGCGCACGCATTTTTCAATGTTCTGTGCAGCGTTGACGGCGCAGGTGACCACGTGAACCTTGGCTTCCAGACGCACGCCGGACATGCCCAGTGGCTCACGCACACCTTCCTGGTTATCGATCACGTAATCCTGCGGCAGGGTGTGCAGCACGCGCTGGTCAGCCGGGATCGCCACAGCCTGGGCGGCATCGAGCACACGCTCAAGGTCGGCCGAGCTGACTTCGCGATCACGGATCGCGACGATGCCGTGGGAGTTCAGGCTGCGGATGTGATTGCCGGCCACGCCGACAAAAGCCGAGTGAATGCGGCAGCCGGCCATCAGCTGGGCTTCTTCGATCGCGCGCTGGATCGATTGCACGGTGGATTCGATGTTGACCACCACGCCCTTCTTCAGGCCGCGGGACGGATGCGTGCCGATCCCGACGATTTCCAGCTGGCCGTCGTCCGCGACCTCGCCTACCAGCGCCACCACTTTGGAGGTGCCGATATCCAGACCGACGATCATTTTGCCGCTTTGCACGTTTGCCATGGGTCCTGCCTCTTCTTAATTCTTTGCGACAGCGGGTTGGGCTGTCGTCGGCGCTACGGGTTCCCGCCAGCCAACAGCGAGGCCGTTGGCGTAGCGCAGATCGATGCGCGCAATGTTCGTAATCTGCTCTTTCAGCGTCTTGTCATAGATGGCGATGAAGCGGCGCATCTTTTCCACCTGGTTGCCGCGTCCCAGCAGCAACTCGATGCCGGGGCCGGAACTGCCGGCACCAGTAGTCAGGAACCAGCTGCCGCGTTCACGCAATTCCAGGCGTGCAATCGAAAAACCCAGCGGGCGCAACATCTGGCTCAGCACCTGATACTGCTGCATCACCTGCTGCTGAGCCCGTTGTGGGCCGAACAACTGCGGCAGGTGTTCGTAGTTCGCCAGTTCCTTGGGCGTGAACGCCTGGCCCTGGTTGTTGAGCAACGACTCGTCGCCCCATCGCGCCACCGGCAATTGCTCTTCGAGGCGGATCACTACCTGGTCCGGCCACACCCGACGCACTTCGGCGTGGGCGATCCACGGCATCTGCTCAAGCTCGGTACGCATACCGGCGAGGTCGATGGTGAAGAAGCTCGACGCCACGAACGGCGCGATCCGCTGCTGCACCGCCTGCTGGCTGATGTAGCTCAAGTCGCCCTGCACCGCGATCTTGCTGATCGGCCGGTCGGCATACGGCAGCAAACGCTGCGCGCCTTCGTATGTACCAAAGCCCAGCGCCACCAGCAGCACCGGCCAGAACAGGCTTTTCAGAAAGCTGAAATTGGCTTTCGGCAGGCGCGCGGACATCGGCTCTTTCGCCACCATTCGGCTGGCACCCCGCGGCACCGGCTTGCGGCCGGGTGCGGGTGGCTGATGTCTGAGATGAGCGCCTTGCATGGTCTTAACCTCGCGCCTCTGTTGCGCCTGCGTCTTCAACGCTGGCGGCCAGAATGGCCAGAACCAGTTGCTGGAAATCCAGACCGGCAGCCCGCGCCGCCATCGGCACCAGGCTGTGATCGGTCATGCCCGGTGCGGTATTGACTTCGAGGAACCAGAACTGCCCGTCGGCGTCCTGCATCACGTCCGCCCGGCCCCAACCGGCGATACCCAGCGCCTCACAGGCCTTGGCCGTGAGTTCCATGAGTTCCTGTTCCTTGGCCGCGTCCAGCCCGCACGGAATGCGGTACTGGGTATCGTTGGCGATGTACTTGGCGTCGTAGTCGTAAAATGTGTGCGGTGTACCCAGGGCGATAGGAGGCAACACCTGGTCACGCAGGGTGGCGATGGTGAACTCCGGACCTTGAATCCATTGCTCGACCAACACTTGCGAATCGTAGGTACTGGCCGCTTTCCATGCGTCGATCAACTCGGACGCAGAATTCACTTTGGCCATCCCGATACTTGAACCTTCATGCGCCGGTTTGACGATCAAAGGCAGGCCCAGTTCCGTCGCTGCGGAAATACAGTCGGCTTCGCTGCACAGCACGGCGTGACGCGGCGTCGGAATCCCGAGGCTGTGCCAGACCTGCTTGGTGCGCAGCTTGTCCATCGCCAGTGCCGAAGCAAGAATGCCGCTGCCGGTGTACGGGATGCCGGCACACTCGAGCAGGCCCTGCATGCTGCCGTCTTCACCGCCGCGACCGTGGAGAATGATGAACGCGCGGTCGATCTTTTCGCTGAGCAGACGCTGCAGGAAGTCTTCGCCGACATCGATGCCGAACGCGTCGACGCCAGCGCTTTGCAGCGCCTCGAGCACGGCGTTGCCGGATTTCAGCGAAACCTCACGCTCGGCACTCAGGCCGCCGAAGAGCACGGCGACGCGGCCGAAGTCTTTCGGCGCGATGGTGGAGAACAGCTTGGCGTAGGCAGCAGTCATTTCAACTTCCCCTCGACCGACGCCGCCACGGCGCCGGCGAACAATTCACTTTTCAACAGCTTCGGCGCGAGACCGCCGATATCACCAGCGCCCTGGCACAGCAGAATGTCACCGGCGCGCAGCAGCGGCTTGACCAACGGCGCCAGGTCGACGCCACGCTCGATGTAGATCGGGTCGAGCTGACCGCGCTGGCGGATGCTGTTGCACAGCTTGCGGCTGTCGGCGCCCGGGATCGGCTCTTCGCCGGCCGGATAGACTTCCATCAGCAGCAGCACGTTGGCATCGGCCAGTACATTGACGAAGTCGTCGTACAGATCACGGGTGCGGCTGTAGCGGTGCGGCTGGTAGACCATCACCAGGCGACGCTCCGGCCAGCCACCGCGCACGGCTTTGATCACCGCAGCGACTTCGGTCGGGTGGTGACCGTAGTCGTCGACCAGCATTACGTTGCCGCCATCCACCGGCAGTTCGCCGTAGACCTGGAAGCGTCGACCGACACCCTGGAAGCCCGACAGGCCCTGAACGATGGCTTCATCGCTGACGCCTTCATCGGTGGCGATGCAGATGGTCGCCAGCGAATTGAGCACGTTATGGTTGCCGGGCATGTTCACCGACACGTCCAGCGGCTCACGATCCGGGCGCAGCACGGTGAAGAAGGTCTGCATGCCCTGCTGGCGCACATTGATTGCACGCACGTCGGCATCTTCGCTGAAGCCGTAGGTCACGGTCGGACGTTTCACCAGCGGCAGGATTTCACGCACCACCGGATCGTCGAGACACATCACCGCCAGCCCGTAGAACGGCAGGTTGTGCAGGAATTCGACGAAGGTTTTCTTCAGTTTGTTGAAGTCACCGTCGTAGGTCGCCATGTGGTCGGCGTCGATGTTGGTGACCACGGCCACCAGCGGTTGCAGATGCAGGAAGCTCGCATCGCTTTCGTCGGCTTCGGCGATCAGGTAACGGCTGGTGCCGAGCTGGGCATTGGTGCCCGCTGCATTCAGACGCCCACCGATCACGAATGTCGGGTCCAGGCCACCGGCCGCGAACACCGAAGCGATCAGGCTGGTGGTGGTGGTTTTGCCGTGAGTACCGGCGACGGCGATGCCGTGGCGGTAGCGCATCAGCTCGGCGAGCATTTCTGCGCGCGGCACCACTGGGATGCGACGCTCAAGGGCAGTCGCCACTTCCGGGTTGGACGTGTTCACTGCGCTCGACACCACCAGCACGTCGGCGGTAGCCGCGTTCTCGGCACGGTGACCGATGAAGATCTGCGCGCCGAAGGTTTCCAGGCGCTCGGTGACCGGCGACGCTTTCAGGTCGGAACCGGAGACTTGATAGCCCAGGTTCAACAACACTTCAGCGATACCGCACATGCCCACGCCGCCGATGCCGACGAAGTGGATGCGACGGATGCGGCGCATTTCCGGTTGTGGCATGGCTTTCTGATTCTCAACCATGGGCCACCTCCAGGCAGGTGTCGACCACGCTACGGGTGGCATCGGGTTTGGCCAGTCGGCGGGCCGCTTGGGCCATTGCTTCGAGTCGTTGCGGTTGCATCAAGACCTCTGTCAGGCGCGCGGCAAGATCCGCGGCACCAGTCGTTCTTTGCGGCATCAGGAGGGCAGCGCCTTCGCGGGCCAAATAATCGGCGTTGCGGGTCTGGTGATCGTCGATCGCATGGGGCAAAGGCACCAGCATCGAGGGCAGACCGGCGGCCGCCAGCTCACTGATGGTCAGCGCGCCTGCGCGGCACACCACCAGGTCAGCCCAGCCATAGGCTTGGGCCATGTCTTTGATGAATGGCTGCACCTGCGCTTCCACACCAGCGGCGCGGTAACGCTCGGCAGTCACTTCATCGTGATTTTTGCCGGCCTGATGAAACACTTCCGGGCGCAAATCGGCAGCGACTTGGGCCAGGGCTTCAGGCAGCAATTTATTCAACGGTTCTGCGCCCAGGCTGCCGCCAAGGATCAGCAAACGCGCTTTGCGCCCGGTCAGCGCCGGTCGCGATGTTTCGAGGAACAGCTCGCTGCGCACCGGATTTCCGGTGGTACGGCGGCTGTCCGACAGAGTAAAGGTGTCGGGGAACGCTTCACACACTCGGGCGGCGAACGGCACCAGCAACCGATTGGCGGTGCCGGCGACCGCATTCTGCTCGTGAACGATCACTGGCACGCCGGCCAGTTTCGCGGCAAGGCCGCCGGGGCCGGTCACATAACCGCCGAAGCCGACCACGCACACCGGCTTCAGACGGCGCATGATCGCCCGCGCCTGCCACACCGATTTCAGCAGCATCAGCGGCGCCTTGAGCAGCGACAGCTTGCCCTTGCCGCGCAGACCGCTGGCGTTGATCCGGTGCAGTTCAAGCCCTGCCGCCGGAACCAGTTCGTTTTCAATCCCGCGTGGCGTGCCGAGCCAGTGCACGGTGTAACCGCGCGCCTGAAATTCGCGGGCACAGGCCAGCGCCGGGAACACGTGGCCGCCGGTACCGCCGGCCATGATCAATACGTTAGCGCCCATGAGTCGGCTCCTCGGCGAAGTCGCTCTCCTGGAATTCCATCTCTTCGCTGCCCAGGTGGGTTCGACTCTCCCACTCGATGCGCAGCAACAGGCCCAGACAGGCGCAGCAGATCACCAGCGAGCTGCCGCCGTAACTGAGGAACGGCAAGGTCAGCCCCTTGGTTGGCAGCAGGCCGACGTTCACACCGATGTTGATCAGGAACTGACCAATCCACAGGAACGACAAGCCGTAAGCCACATAAGCGGCGAAAAACTGCTTGGCCTTCTCCGCCCACAGGCCGATGTACATGCCGCGAATACACACGAACACGAACAGCGCGACGGTGCACAGCGAACCGACCGCGCCGAGTTCTTCGGCGAGTACCGAGAACACGAAGTCGGTGTGCGCTTCCGGCAGGTAGAACTGTTTCTGCACGCTGTTGCCCAGGCCGACGCCCAGCCACTCGCCGCGACCGAAGGCGATCAAGGCCTGCGACAACTGATAACCGGCGCCGAACTGGTCGGCCCACGGGTCGGCGAAGTTGGTCAGACGCGCCATTCGATAGGGCTGCATCTGAATCAGCAAAACCACCGCGCCAACCGCCAGCACCACCATCAGCGAGAAACGGAACAGCCCGACCCCGCCAAGGAACAGCATCGCCGCCGCCGCGCCCATCATGACTACGGTGGCACCGAAGTCCGGCTCCATCAGCAACAGACCGGCCATCGGCAACAGGACGATGAACGGCTTGAAGAAGCCCATCCAGCTCTCGCGCACTTCTTTCTGCCGGCGCACCAGATAACCGGCGAGGTAGATCACCACGAATACCTTGGCGATTTCCGACGGCTGCACGTTAAAGAAGCTGAAACCGATCCAGCGCATCGAACCGTTCACCTCGCGGCCGATGCCGGGGATGATCACCATCACCAGCAGGCCGAACGCACCGATCAGCATCATCCAGCCGAGGCGCTGCCAAGTGGCGATCGGGATCATCATGGTGACAATGCACGCGCCCAGACCCAGCACCACATATATAAGGTGGCGAATCATGTAATACAGCGGACTGCCCGACTGCGCTGCCGCCACTTCGGTGGACGCCGAGGCGATCATGATCAGGCCGAGACCAAGCAACGCCAGGCAACCGGCGAGCATCGGGAAGTCGAGGTCGATGCCACGCCCGGTGATCAGCGGCGACGGGTACGGCTTGATGATGTTTCTCAGGTTCATGCCAGTTCCTCCACAGCGCGGACGAACTGGTGACCACGGTCTTCGTAATTCTTGAACATGTCGAAACTGGCGCAGGCCGGCGACAGCAGCACCACATCGCCCGGTTGGGCAGCGGCGCGGCATTGCGCAACAGCGTCGATCAGCGAGCTCGCGCGAATCAGCGGTACGGCATCGCCAATGGCTGCGCCGATCTTGTCGGAGTCGCGGCCCATCAGCACCACAGCGCGGCAGTTGGCCGCCGCTGGATCACGCAGATCGTTGAATTCGGCGCCTTTGCCGTCACCGCCGGCGATCAGAATGACCTTGCCGTCGATGTCTGCGCCCAAACCTTCGATGGCGGCCAGAGCGGCGCCAACGTTGGTGGCTTTGGAATCGTTGTAATAGGCCACGCCGTCGAGATCGCGCACCCACTGGCAACGATGCTCGAGGCCGGCAAACGTGCGCAACGCCGCGAGCATGGCGTCGAACGGCAGGCCTACCGCGTGACCCAGTGCCAATGCGGCGAGCGCGTTGGACTGGTTGTGCGCGCCGCGAATCTTCAGTTCACGCACCGGCATCAGGTTCTGGAATTCGAAGGCCAGGTACTTCTCGCCGTCTTCTTCGCGAATGCCGAAGGCCTTGAAGTCCGGTTTGCTCAGGCCAAAGGTCCAGCATGGCTGGCCTTCGCCGATCAATGGACGGCTCAGGGCGTCCTGACGGTTGACCACAAACTGCTTCGCGCCACGGAAGATCCGGTGCTTGGCCAGGTGATACGCCGGCAGACCGCTGTAGCGATCCATGTGGTCTTCGCTGATGTTCAGTACGGTGGCGACTTCGGCGTTGAGCTGGTCGGTGGTTTCCAGCTGGAAACTCGACAACTCCATGACGTACAGCTCGACGTCATCGCTGAGCAGGTCCAGCGCCGGGGTGCCAAGGTTGCCGCCGACGGCGACGCGCTTACCGGCCGCAACAGCCATCTCGCCGACCAACGTGGTGACGGTGCTTTTCGCGTTGGAACCGGTAATCGCGACGATCGGCGCCCGCGCGTTACGCGCGAACAGCTCGATGTCGCCGGACATTTTCACGCCACGGGCTGCGGCGGCTTGCAGGGCCGGGGTCGCCAGCGCCAGGCCGGGGCTCACGTAGAGCTCGTCGGCACGGCAGAGGAATTCGACGTCCAGCTCGCCACAACGCACTTCCACGTGCGGATAGTCACGCTTGAGCGTGGCCAGTTCCGGTGGATTGTCCCGCGTGTCGGCGACGGCAAACGACGTGCCCCGGTTCGCCAGGAAGCGAACCAGGGACATGCCGCTCTTGCCGAGGCCGACAACGATGCGGAAGTGGTCAGAAGCGATCAGAGACACTCGTTCTACCTCAGCTTCAGGGTGGCAAGGCCGACCAGGACGAGAATCACGGTGATGATCCAGAAACGGACGATCACGCGCGGCTCGGGCCAGCCCTTGAGTTCAAAATGGTGGTGAATCGGCGCCATACGGAACACACGGCGACCGGTCAGCTTAAAGGAGGCAACCTGAATGACCACTGACAGGGTTTCCATCACGAACACGCCGCCCATGATGAACAGGACGATTTCCTGGCGGACGATCACGGCGATGGTGCCCAGTGCCGCGCCGAGTGCCAGGGCACCGACGTCGCCCATGAACACTTGCGCCGGATAGGTGTTGAACCAGAGGAAACCGAGGCCGGCACCAATCAGCGCGCCGCAGAACACAATCAGCTCGCCCGCGCCCGGCACGTAAGGAATCAGCAGGTATTCGGCGAATTTCACGTTACCCGACAGGTAGCAGAAAATCCCCAGGCCACCGCCGACCATCACGGTTGGCATGATCGCCAGGCCGTCGAGGCCGTCAGTCAGGTTGACCGCGTTGCTCGAACCGACAATCACGAAGTAGGTCAGCACGATGAACCCGGCGCCCAGCGGAATGCTGTAGTCCTTGAGCATCGGCAGGATCAGCGTGGTTTCCACCGGCGTCGCGGCAGTCATATAAAGGAAGATCGCGGCGCCGAGGCCGAACACCGACTGCCAGAAATACTTCCAGCGGCTCGGCAGGCCACGGGAGTTCTTCTCGATGACTTTGCGGTAATCGTCGACCCAACCGATAGCGCCGAACAGCAGCGTCACCAGCAGCACCACCCAAACGTAGCGGTTGCTAAGGTCAGCCCAGAGCAAGGTGCTGACGCCGATCGACGAAAGGATCAACGCGCCACCCATGGTTGGCGTACCGGATTTGGACAGGTGCGATTGCGGGCCGTCGTTACGCACCGACTGGCCGATCTGACGGTTCTGCAGAGTACGGATCATCCACGGGCCATAGCACAGCGACAAAACCAGCGCGGTCAGCACACCGAGAATCCCGCGCAGGGTCAGGTACTGGAAGACCGCGAAGCCTTTGTAGAACTGTTGCAGATACTCCGCTAGCAGCAGCAGCATTAATGTTTCTCCAGACTGGACCCGCACAGAGCCGCAACGATGTTTTCCATCGCTGCGCTGCGCGAACCCTTGATCAAAATGGTGGTGTTTGTGTCCTGCTCGGCGGCGAGGGCCTGGATCAGCTCGGCCTGTGTGCCGAAGTGCTGCGCCTGCTCACCGAAAGCGTTTACCGCGTGGACCATGTTCGGCCCGACCGCGTAAAGCGCGGAAACTTTGCCTCGGGCGTACTCGCCCACGTCGCGGTGCCCCTGCTCCGCCCAGTCGCCCAACTCGCCGATATCTCCGAGCACCAGGACGGTGCGGCCGGAAAAGCCGGCGAGTATATCAACGGCCGCGCACATCGAGGTGGGGTTTGCGTTGTAGGTGTCATCGATCACGCGCATGCCGTTTTTCGCCAGTTGCGCGACGGTGCGCCCCTTGACCGGTTGCACCGCGCCGAGGCCGGTGGCGATGCCGAACAGCGACACGCCCAAGGCGTGAGCAGCCGCGGCGGCGGCCAGGGCATTGGCGACGTTATGGGTGCCGAGCAGGTTCAATTGCACGCGCTCGCTACCTTCAGGCGTGTGCAGATTGAACGCCGGGCAACCGCGGGCATCGGTGGCCAGATCGCTGGCGTGGAAATTCGCTTCGCTGTTGCTCAGGGCGAAAGTCAGCACTTGGCGGCCAGCCGCGCGGGTCTTCCAGATGCCGAAAGCCTTGTCATCGAGGTTGAGCACGGCAATGCCATCAGCAGCCAGCCCTTCGATGATTTCGCCTTTGGCTTCGACGATCTTTTCCGGGCCGCCGAACTCACCGACGTGAGCGGTGCCGGCGTTGTTCAGGATCGCTACGTGCGGCTTGGTCAGCCCGACGGTGTAGGCGATTTCACCGAGACGCGAGGCGCCCAGTTCGATTACGGCCGAGGTGTGTTCCGGCGCCAGCTCGATCAGGGTCAGCGGTACGCCGAGGTCGTTGTTCAGGTTGCCACGGGTCGCCAGCACCGGACCGCGCGTGCGCAGGATGCTCGCGAGCATTTCCTTGACCGTGGTCTTGCCGCTGGAACCGGTCACCGCTGCCACTGGCTGGGTGAACGCAGCACGATTCAAGGCGCCGAGTTGGCCCAACGCCTGACGGGTGTCCTTGACCAGCAGTTGCGGCAGCGCGCTGTCGGCGACTTCACGCTCGACCAGTGCCGCGACCGCGCCTTTGCCGGCGACGTCGTTCAGATAGTCATGACCGTCGAAACGCGGGCCGGTCAGGGCGATAAACAACTGGCCTGGCTGGATCGCGCGGCTGTCGATGCTCACGCCATTGAAACTGGCGTCGTCGCCGATCAGCCGGGCGTCGAGCGCGTTGATCAGTTCGCTGAGTGTCAGGGCCTTAAGCATGGGCCACCTCCCACGCGGTCAGGGCATGATCGGCCTCGACCAGATCGGAAAACGCATGGCGCACGCCGTTGATTTCCTGATAGTCCTCGTGGCCTTTGCCGGCCAGAACAATCACGTCGTCAGCGGTTGCGCCGGCGATCAATTGCGCAATGGCCTGGCCGCGACCGGCGACGAAGGTGACTTTATCCACAGCGGTGAAACCGGCGCGGATGTCGTCGAAAATCACAGCAGGATCTTCGGTGCGCGGGTTGTCGTCGGTGACCAGCACCTGGTCAGCCAGGCGCTCGACCACTTCGGCCATCAACGGACGCTTGCCGCGATCGCGATCACCGCCGCAGCCGAACAGGCACAGCAGTTGGCCTTTGACGTGCGGGCGCAGTGCGGTGAGAACTTTTTCCAGGGCATCCGGGGTGTGTGCGTAATCGACCACCACCAGCGGCTGCGTGCCGCCGCCCAGACGCTGCATGCGCCCGGCCGGGCCTTCAAGCTTCGGCAGCACTTTGAGAATTTCGTCGAGCGCGTAATCCAGACCGAGCAAAGCGCCGACTGCGGCCAGCACGTTGCTCAGGTTGAAACGGCCAAGCAATGTGCTGCGCAGGTGGTGCTCGCCTTGCGGCGTGACCAGCGTGGCGCGTACGCCGTGGTCGTCGAACTGCGCTTCGCGGCAAAACAGGTAGGCGCTGCTGTCGAGCAGGCTGTAGGTGATCAAACGCGACCCGCGTTTTTCCGCCGCCAATTGCCGGCCGAAATCGTCGTCAAGGTTGACGACGCGGCACTTCAGGTCGTTCCAGGCGAACAGCCGGGCCTTGGCCTCGGCATAAGCCTGCATGGTGCCGTGATAATCCAGATGATCGCGGGACAGGTTGGTCATCACTGCTACGTCGAAAGCCAGCGCGGTAACCCGGCCCTGGTCCAGACCGTGGGACGACACTTCCATGGCCACGGCTTTGGCGCCGGCCTTTTTCAGGTCACCCAGCGTCGCTTGCACGGCAATCGGATTCGGCGTGGTGTGCAGGCCACTTTCCAGCGCGCCGTAGAAACCGGAACCGAGGGTGCCAACGATGCCGCAATGCTGGCCGAGCAGATCCAGCGCCTGCGCGACCAGTTGGGTCACGCTGGTCTTGCCGTTGGTGCCGGTGACGCCGATCAGGTTCAGGTGGTGACTCGGCTCACCGTAAAAACGCCCGGCAATGTCCGACAGCTGCGCCGCCAGCCCCTTGACCGGAATCAGCGGCACGTCAGTGATCGGCAGCACGGTGGCGCCTTCGACTTCATAAGCCACGGCAGCCGCGCCGCGTTGCAAGGCATCGGCGATGTGCGCACGGCCATCGAAACGGCCGCCGGGCACGGCGAGAAACAGATCGCCAGCGCGCACGTTGCGGCTGTCCAGAGCCAGTTCACGGATCAACAGATCGTGGCCGGCGTGGGGGAATATCTTGTTCAGACTCAATGACATCAGCCGCGCCCTCCATTGGCTTTCAGCGGAACGACCGGGGTGGCGTTGGCCTGCTGTGTAGTCGGCAGGTTGTCCGGGGTGACGTTCATCAGGCGCAGGGTGCCGGACATCACACGGCTGAATACCGGCGCCGACACCAGACCACCGAAGTAACCGGCCTTGGTCGGCTCATCGATCACCACAACAATGGCGTAACGCGGATCGCTCATCGGGCCGAAGCCGGCGAACAGCGAGCGGTAGGAATTTTCCGCGTAGCCCTTGGTGCCGACCGAAGTCTTGCGCGCGGTTCCCGACTTGCCGCCGACGTGGTAGGCCGGCACTTGCGCACGGAACACGCCGCGCGGCGCTTCGATCACTTGCTGCAACATGCCCTGCATGGTTTTCGCCACGGCTTCCGGCAGCACTTGGGTGGTCTGCGGCATCTTGTCGGTTTTGATCAGCGTCAGCGGCGCGAGGCGACCGTTGTTCGCCAAGGCCGAGAACGCGTGCACCAACTGGATCGCGGTCACGGAAATACCGTAGCCGTAAGACAAGGTTGCAGTTTCAGCCTTGCGCCATTCGCGGTAGTTGGGCAGATTGCCGACACGTTCGCCGGGGAAACCCAGGCCGGTGTCCTGACCGAGGCCGACTTTCTGCGCGAGACGGAAAATGGTTTCGCCGCCGATATCGAAGGCGACTTTACTCATGCCGACGTTACTGGAATTGATCAGGATGCCGGTCAGATCGAGCACCGGCCCTTCGGTCTTCGACACGTCTTTGATGGTGTATTTGCCGATCTGCAACGAGCCCGGATACACCTCGACGGTGTCGCTCGGTTTCCAGCGGCCGGTTTCGATCGCCGCGCTCATGGAAATGGCTTTCATGGTCGAACCCGGCTCGAACACGTCGATCATTGCGCGGTTGCGCATCATCGCCGGTTGCAGGTTGCGACGATTGTTCGGGTTGTAGGTCGGCTGGTTGACCATGGCCAGAATCTCGCCGGTCTTCACGTCCATGATCACCAGGCTGCCGGCCTTGGCGCCGTTCTCGATGATCGCGTTGCGCAGCTCGCGGTTGGCCAGGTATTGCAGACGCAGGTCAATCGACAACGCCAAGGGCTTGCCGGCCTTGGCGTTCTTGGTGACCTGAACATCCTTGATCAGCCGGCCACGGCGATCCTTGATGACTTGTCGTTTGCCCGGCACCCCGGCCAGCCATTCGTCATAGGCCAGCTCGACACCTTCGCGACCGTGATCGTCGATGTCGGTAAAGCCGACCATGTGCGCGGTGACTTCACCGGCCGGGTAGAAGCGGCGGAATTCTTCGATGCCGTAGACGCCCGGCACTTTCAGATCGAGCACAGCCTGGCCCTGCTCGGGGGTCAGCCCGCGCACCAGATAAATGAATTCTTTGTTGGCCTGGGCTTCGAGGCGTTCGCTCAGGGCTTTCGGGTCCTGGCCCAACGCGGCGGCGAGTGCCGGCCACTTCTCTTTGGCCGACTGCATTTCCTTGGCGTTGGCCCACAGCGTGGTCACTGGCGTACTGACGGCCAGAGGCTCGCCATTACGGTCGGTAATCAAACCACGGTGCGCCGGAATCGGAATGTGGCGCAGGCTGCGGGCGTCGCCCTGACCTTTAAGGAAGTCACGGTCGACCACTTGCAGGTCGATGATGCGCCAGCAGATCGCCGCGACCATCAGGCCGAGCAGCGCCACCATCAGGCGGAAGCGCCAGGGGAACAGTGCGCCTTCGAGTTTCATCATGGCGCCACCATCTTCACGTCAGCCGCGCCTGGGATGTGCATCTTCAACTGTTCGGTGGCCAGCACTTCGATGCGGCTGTGCGCAGTCCAGGTGCTCTGCTCGAGAATCAGGCGGCCCCACTCGGCCTGCGCCTTGTCGCGCACGCTGAGTTCGTTATAAAGGGTGTTGAGCAACTGCCGGTTCCAGTGCGCGCTGTACGACACGGCAATGGCCGAAAACAGCACGCCGATAAACAGCAGCAGCATCAGAAAGCTGCCGCCGGGCAGTGGTTTGGCGAAAAGCTTGCTCACCGCAACTTCTCCGCGACACGCATGACAGCGCTACGGGAACGTGGGTTGGCTTTGAGTTCGGCGTCGGAGGCCGTCTGCGCTTTGCCGTGGATTTTGATTTTCGGTTCGAAGGCGACGTGCCGAACCGGCAGGTTGCGCGGCAGATTGTCGGCCTCGCCTTTCACCAGTTTGCGCATGAACAGTTTGACGATGCGGTCTTCCAGCGAGTGAAAGCTGATCACCACCAAGCGGCCGCCGATTTCCAGCGCTTCCAGCGCGGCGTCGAGGCCGGCTTCCAGATCGCCGAGTTCGTTGTTGACGTGAATGCGCAAACCCTGGAACGCGCGGGTAGCCGGGTTCTTGCCCTTTTCCCACGCCGGGTTGGCGACTTTCAGCACTTCGGCCAGATCGGCGGTGCGCTCGAACGGTTTGATGTCACGACGCTCGGCGACGGCACGGGCCATGCGCCCGGAGAAACGTTCTTCGCCGTATTCCTTGAACACCCGGGCGATTTCCTCAGCCGGCGCGGTGTTGACGAACTCGGCAGCGCTGATGCCACGGGACGGATCCATGCGCATGTCCAGCGGGCCGTCATTGAGGAAACTGAAACCGCGCTCTGCGTCGTCGAGCTGCGGCGACGACACGCCGAGGTCGAGCAGAATGCCGCTGACCTTGCCGGTCAGGCCTTGCTCGGCAACCACCGAACCGAGCTCGGCAAAGCTACGCTGCACAACGACAAAGCGGCCGTCTTCGGCCGCTAGCGTTTGCCCGGTGGCAATCGCTTGAGGATCCTTGTCGAATCCGATGAGTCGACCGTCCGGCCCGAGCTGGCTGAGGATCAACCGGCTATGCCCGCCGCGCCCGAACGTGCCGTCCAGATAGCAGCCATCAGGACGTACGGCGAGAGCCTCGACGGCTTCGTCAAGCAGTACGGTGATGTGGTTAAAGCCGCTATCAATAGTCACAGGATCAAATCACGCAGTTCATCAGGCATCGCGCCCGGTTGTTGAATAGCAGCAAGGTCAGCGGCAGATACCGCATTCCATGCATCCTCGTCCCACAATTGGAACTTGTTCAGTTGGCCGACCAGCATCGCGCGCTTATCGAGCTTGGCGTATTCGCGCAAACGCGGCGGAACCAGGAAACGACCACTGCCATCGAGTTCGAGGTCGACGGCGTTGCCGATCAATAAACGCTGCAAGCGACGGTTCTCTTCGCGAAGCGAAGGGAGTGCGCGCAACTTGGTTTCAATAATTTCCCACTCATCGAGCGGATAGACACACAGGCATGGATCAACGGCATCAATGGTCACGATCAATTGGCCGGAACTGCGCGAATCGAGCTCGTCACGGTACCGGCTCGGCATAGCGAGACGGCCCTTTGCATCGAGACTGATAGCGTTAGCTCCGCGAAACACGTCAGCGTTTCTCCAATTTTTATCGTTTTGAGCTCAAAAAACCCACTTCATGCCACTTTCCTCCACTTGCGCACACTATAGGAATGCGCCCACCACACCGTCAAGGCGCGGATTAAAGGAAAAGCCTTACAGAACGGAGATTTAGCGACGTAAAAGGAGGCTCAACGAGAATCTGACGTGAAGTTTCGACCAATAACTTGATGCAGCACTGAAAGCTGCGCTCGAAAGTTAAAGTAGTTTGTTAAGAGTAAGATTTTTTCGGTATTACAAAGACGCTTCGGCTGTTGATTGAAGCAGGGTGGGAAAAGGCTATTACCGCATTTGCCGCTGCCGGAAGTTCAGACCAGGCCGGCTGATATTACACAGCCGCGTCTTCTATGTTTCAAGCAGGGAAAGAAAAAGGTGGAGAGTCGATCTGTAAGCCGGGTTCTGTCTTGAACAGTCATTCGTCTACGATGGCCATCACTGGACATCTTTAGCAACCTACCCGATCCCAGCGCGGGCCACGCCTTGGGACCCTATTTGGTCTTGCTCCAAGTGGGGTTTACCTAGCCACGAACTGTTGCCAGACGTGCGGTGCGCTCTTACCGCACCTTTTCACCCTTACCGGCGCTTGCGCGCTTAGGCGGTTATTTTCTGTGGCACTTTCCGTAGGCTCACGCCTCCCAGGCATTACCTGGCACTTCGCCCTATGGAGCCCGGACTTTCCTCCCCCCCCTAATTTTCATAGAGGGCAGCGACTGTCCGATCGACTCTCCGCCGCGAAGGTTAACGGCAGAGCGCCGGAAGAACAAGCGCTAAAACCCTCCAGAGAGCCATGGCGACGGCTTACACGCCTTTCTGTTTATCCAGCGCTACCTGATACAGCACGTTTTTGCGCTCGCCGGTGATTTGCGCTGCCAGTGCAGCGGCGCGCTTGAGCGGCATCTCTTCAAGCAAGAGATCAAGGATACGCATGGCTTCGCTGCTGACCGCGTCTTCCGACTCCGGCGCGGTCCAGCCGGCCACCAGCACCACGCATTCGCCGCGCTGCTGATTGCTGTCGGACTCGACGAACGCACGCAGCTCGCTGAGCGGCAGGCCTTTGAGGGTTTCGAAGGTTTTGGTGATTTCCCGCGCCAGCAGAGCCTGACGCTCGCCGCCAAACACCGCTTCCATATCCTGCAGGCATTCGAGAATGCGATGCGGCGCCTCATAGAAAATCAGTGTGCGCGGCTCTTCTTTAACCGCCTCCAGACGTGCCTTGCGCCCGACCGACTTGGCTGGCAGGAAACCTTCGAAGATAAAACGGTCGGACGGCAATCCCGCCGCCGACAGCGCCGCGATCAACGCGCAGGCACCCGGCACCGGCACTACGTTGATGCCGGCCGCACGGGCCTGACGCACCAGGTGATAGCCCGGATCGGAGATCAGCGGCGTGCCGGCATCGGAAATCAGCGCCACGTTGTCGCCCGCCAGCAACCGGGTAATAAAGCGGCTACCCTCATCTCGTTCGTTGTGTTCGTGACAGGCCGCCAATGGCGTGCCGATGCCGAAGTGCTGCATCAACCGCGCGGAGTGCCGCGTGTCTTCCGCCGCAATCAACGCCACTTCACGCAGGATCTTCAGGGCCCGGGCGCTGATGTCGTCCAGGTTGCCGATGGGCGTCGCCACCACATAAAGCGAGCCCGCAGCGGAATTCAAAGGACCTGGAGCAGTCAAAGCGCACACCTCGTGATCGGTAAAAGCGGCCATTGTAGCGCGTCACGAGGCTTGCGATGCGCTCCAGCCGCGTGCGGTTTTTAGCCAGGTTGTGCGCCGCCGCAACATTTGCTCCAGCTAAATTGACCGATTCACACCAGTAACATCGCGCCCCGGCCAGTGCTTGGGTACAATTCCACGCTAATTTGATCGAGTATCAGGAACACTTACATGATCGCTTGCCTGCGGCTGTTCACTGCCTTCTGCCTCGCTGCCTTGTTGGCCGCGTGTGCCAGCTCCCCTTCCTCCAGCCTTGGCGAACTTCCACGGACTCCGGACGCCAGCATCGAGCAACTGCTCGAACAGGCCGCCCAGGCTAAAACTCCGGAACAAGCCGCCCTACTGCGCCTGAGCGCGGCGGACCAGGCTTACCGTCAAGGCAATGCCGGCCAGTCCGCGCAAATCCTGCAACAAGTGCCGGTGGAGCAACTTAAACCCGGCCAGCAGATTTTCGCCAACACGCTGTCCGCCGAACTGGCCATGACGCGCAATCAGCCGAAAGCTGCGCTGACCGCCCTGAGCCACCCAAGCTTCCAGAAGCTCGGTGAAATGCCGCAAGAGCAGCAAGTACGCACCGGCACCGTCCACGCCCGTGCTCTCGAAGCCGACGGCCAGACATTGGCCGCTGCCCGCGAGCGTGTGTTCATCGCACCGATGCTCGAAGGCGAAGCGGCGAGCAAGAACCACGAAGCGATCTGGACCCTGATCGCTTCGCTGCCAACCGATCAACTGCAACCGAACACCACCGACGATCTCGGCGGCTGGATGGCATTGGCGCAAGCGGTGAAAACCGCCGGCACGCTGGAGCAGCAGCAAGCCGCGATCGACAACTGGCGCGCGCAGAATCCAAAGCACCCGGCGGCTGTCAACCTGCCGCTGCCACTGACCAAGCTCAAGGAACTGGCCAGCCAGCCCCTGAGCAAAATCGCCCTGCTGCTGCCACAGGACGGCCAGTTGGCGTCGGTCGGCAAAGCGCTGCGTGAAGGCTTCATGGCGGCGCACTATCAAGCGCAACAGGCCGGGCAGAACCCACCTGCCATCGAGTTCTACGACAGCTCCAAGCTGACCTCGATGGACGAGTTCTATCGCAAGGCTCAGGCTGACGGTGTGCAACTGGTAGTCGGCCCACTGGAAAAACCACTGGTCAAGCAACTGAGCACTCGCCCGCAACTGCCGATCACCACCCTGGCGCTGAACTACAGCGAAGGCGAACAAGGCCCGGCACAGCTGTTCCAGTTCGGCCTCGCTGCTGAAGACGAAGCTCGCGAAGTTTCCCGTCGCGCACGTGCCGACGGCCTGCATCGCGCCGCGATCATGGTGCCGAAGGGTGAATGGGGCGATCGCGTCCTGCGCGCCTTCAGCCAGGACTGGCAAGCCAATGGCGGCAGCATCGTCGCCACCGAACGTGTCGATCAGCCGGTGCAACTGGCCCAGCAGATCGCCGACATGTTCCAGCTGCGTCAGAGCGAAGCCCGCGCCAAGAGCCTGCAGAATGTGGCCGGCACTAATGTCGCCGCCCAGCCTTCGCGTCGTCAGGACATCGAATTCATTTTCCTTGCCGCTACGCCGCAACAGGCTCAGCAGATCAAGCCGACCCTGAATTTCCAGTACGCCGGTGACGTGCCGGTCTACGCGACTTCCCACGTGTACAGCGCCAGCGGCGACGTCAATCAGTACAACGACATGAACGGCATTCGCTTCTGCGAAACCCCATGGCTGCTGGAAACCAGCGATCCGCTGCGCCAGCAAGTGGCTGCGCAATGGCCGCAAGCCAATGGCAGCCTCGGCCGCCTGTACGCCATGGGCGCCGATGCCTATCGCCTGGCACCGCGCCTGGGTCAACTCAAGGCTCTGCCGGACAGCCGCATCGAAGGTCAATCGGGCAGCCTCGGCATGACCCAGACCCAGCGCGTTGTGCGTCAGCTGCCCTGGGCGCAGTTCGTCAGCGGTCAGGTGCAGCGTCTGCCGGACACGCCGCGCTGATGCCCTACAGGTCACGCTCGCAAAGCGGCAAGGATGCCGAGCGCCAGGCGCTCGAACATCTGCAACAACAAGGTCTGCGCCTGCTGGCGCAGAACTGGTTATGCAAACGCGGCGAGCTTGATCTGGTCATGCTTGATGGCGATACAGTAGTATTCGTCGAAGTTCGCTACAGAAAAAACACTCAATGGGGTGGCGCGCTCGCCAGTATCGACGAGCGCAAGCAGCAGAAACTGATCTTTGCAGCACAGTATTTTCTTCAGCGCGAGTCGCGTTGGGCCAATTCCCCCTGCCGCTTCGATGTGGTGGCGATCGACAGCCACCCGAATCAGCTGAACTGGTTGCAGAATGCTTTCGACAGTTGATCGCCTGCACCCTGCCCTGTTTTCGTCCGACACATTTTGCTCTTTGCTTTGCCGGCTGCACATTCACGTGCCGAACAGCCGCGCCACTTAAGGTCACACAGATGGACATGCAATCCCGAATTCGCCAGCTTTTCCAGGCCAGTATCGACACCAAGCAACAGGCGATGGACGTACTTGCACCGCACATCGAGCAAGCCAGCCAGATCATGGTCAACGCCCTGCTCAACGAAGGCAAAATGCTCTCGTGCGGCAACGGTGGCTCGGCCGGCGACGCCCAGCATTTTTCCTCGGAACTGCTCAACCGCTTCGAGCGCGAGCGTCCGAGCCTGCCGGCGATTGCGCTGACCACCGACACTTCGACGATCACTTCGATCGCCAACGACTACAGCTACAACGAAGTGTTCTCCAAGCAGATCCGCGCGCTCGGCCAGCCGGGCGATGTGTTGCTGGCGATTTCGACCAGCGGCAACTCGGCCAACATTATTCAAGCGATCCAGGCCGCACATGATCGCGAAATGATTGTCGTAGCTTTGACCGGACGCGATGGCGGCGGCATGGCGTCGCTGCTGCTGCCCGAGGACGTCGAGATTCGCGTCCCGGCCAACGTTACGGCACGTATTCAGGAAGTCCACTTGCTGGCGATCCATTGCCTTTGCGATCTGATCGACAGCCAACTGTTCGGGAGTGAAGAATGACCCCTAATCGCCTTGGCCTTCTGGCCTTGACCCTGTGCCTCGGCATCAGCGGCTGCACCTCGGTGGTGAATGCCAGCCGTGAAGCGCCGATCGAAGACGACCGTGGCACGCGCACCTTCGGCAGCAAGATCGACGACTCGCTGATCGAAACCAAAGCAGGCGTGAACATCGCCAAGGCCGATCCGGCCCTGGATAACGATTCCCACATCGTCATCACCAGCTTCAACGGTGTCGTCCTGCTCGCCGGCCAGACACCACGCGAAGACCTCAAGGCCAAGGCCGAACAGGCCGCCGCCAACGTGCAGCGGGTGAAGAAAGTGCACAACGAACTGCAAGTGCTGCAACCGTCCTCCCTGCTTGCTCGCCAGAACGACGCATGGCTGACCACCAAGATCAAGACCCAGATGCTCACCGACGCCAGCATCCCCGGCTCGCGTATCAAGGTCGTGACCGAGAACGGCATCGTCTATCTGCTGGGCCTGCTGACCAAACAGGAAGCCACTCAGGCAACCAATCTGGTTCAGGGTGTGTCCGGTGTGCAGAAGATCGTGAAGCTGTTCGAATACATCGACTGACCTGATTACGCATGAGCTGTGCAGGAGCCGTGTAGGAGCTGACGAGTGCAACGAGGCTGCGATCTCTAGATCTTGCTTCTAAACATCAAAAGATCGCAGCCTTCGGCAGCTCCTACACGACCAACGCAGGCACAAAAAAGGCGATCCATCCGGATCGCCTTTTTTTATTTCACAACCTTCAAACTCGGCCGGCCACTCGGGCGTGGTGGCTCGCTGCCCGGTGGCGGCGAGTCGTCATCCGGATCGATGTCTTCCTCGTCATCCATCGGCAACTCGAGGTCAAACACCATGCCTTGGCCGTTCTCCCGAGCATAGATGCCCAGGATCGCGCTGATCGGCACGTAGAGACTGTGCGGAACACCGCCGAAGCGGCCTTCGAACGTCACCACGTCGTTGTCCATGTGCAGATGACGCACAGCACTCGGCGAGATGTTCAGGACGATCTGGCCGTCACTGGCAAAGCCCTGTGGCACCTGCACCGCCGGGTACTCGGAGTTGACCAGCATGTGCGGGGTGCAATCGTTATCCACAATCCACTCGTAGAGCGCGCGGACCAGATAAGGTCGACTGGAGTTCATAGCGGCTCCTTAAGCCTTAGCGCATATCGCGTTCGACACCAGACAGACTCGCCTGGAAAGCCTCACGCGCAAACTGACGCTCCATATAATCAAGCAGCGGCTTGGCCGGCCGCGGCAGTTCAATACCCAGAATCGGCAAACGCCAGAGTATGGGTAATAGGCAGCAATCCACCAGACTTTGTTCCTCACTGAGGAAGAACGGCTTATCGGCGAACAGCGGCGAAACGCCGGTCAGGCTTTCGCGCAATTCCTTGCGCGCCACGACCCGTGCGGCCTCTTTGCTCTTGGGATCCAGAATCAGATCCACCAGCCCGCACCAGTCACGCTGAATCCTGTGGATCAGCAGACGGCTATTGGCCCGCGCCACCGGATAAACCGGCATCAGCGGCGGGTGCGGGTAACGCTCATCCAGATACTCCATCACCACGGTCGACTCCCACAACGCCAGGTCACGATCGACCAGCGTCGGCAGACTGCCGTAAGGGTTCACCTCAATCAGTTTAGGCGGCTGACGGCCGGCCTCCACGTAAATGATTTCGGCGCTGACACCCTTCTCTGCAAGCACGATGCGCACTCGGTGGGAATAGTGGTCGGCGGGGTCGGAGTAACAGGCCAACCGATTGGTCACGCCCATGGCGATCCTCCTCGCTTGTTGAATTTGTCGGAACCGGAAAAACGCGCGCGCCCAGAGGGCACCTCCCGCAGGGTCTGACTGAGCAGATCCTGCTTTAGCGGAGGCGCCCTTGGGCGCGCGCGATTAACAGCAATGCTTGAAGCGTATCAGTGCACGTCTTTCCAGTATTCACGCTTGAGCAGGTAGGCGAACACAAAGAAGAACGCCAGGTACAGCAAGACATAAGTACCGATGCGCTGATGTTGCAGCTTAACCGGGTTAGCCGAGTAAGCCAGGAAGGTTACCAGATTCTTGACCTTCTCATCGAACTGCTCTTCGTTCAGAGCACCGGACTTCGGCACGATGGTCAACTGATCACACGCTTCATGGGTCAGCGGCGTGCCGGTCAGCGGATCGTATTGCTTCTTCCCGTCCTCGACGATCTGCACCTGTTTGCAGCCCACGACCTGACGACCTTGCAGGCCGACCAGCACGTTAGGCATGCCGACGTTCGGGAAGACCTTGTTGTTCACGCCCCATGGACGCGTCGGATCTTCGTAGAACGACTTCAGGTAACCGTAGAGCCAGTCGGTGCCGCGTACCCGCGCTACCAGCGTGAGATCCGGCGGCGCTGCGCCGAACCAGGTCTTGGCGTCGGCCGGCTGCATGCCGATGTTCATGTGGTCGCCAATCTTGGCACCGGTGAATACCAGCTTCTCCAGCATCAGTTCGTGCGGGATGCCGAGGTCATCGGCGACGCGCTCGTAACGCTGGAACTTGGCACTGTGGCAACCCATGCAATAGTTGGCAAAGGTCCGTGCACCATCCTGCAGGGCGGCTTTGTCGGAGACGTCGATATCGACACTTTCCAGTTCCGGACCATGACCCCCGGCCGCAAAAGACAGGGAAGGCAGCGCAGCAAAAATCAGAGCAAGAAATAACTTTTTCATCAGCCAGTCACCCTTTCCGGAACCGGTTTGGTCTTCTCGAGCCGGGTGTAGAACGGCATCAGAATGAAGTAGGCGAAATACAGGAAGGTGCAGACCTGCGACAACAACGTGCGCCCCGGCGTCGGCGCCAGAACGCCGAGGATGCCGAGAATCACGAAGGAAATGCAGAACACCACCAGCCAGATTTTGCTCAACCAGCCCTTGTAGCGCATCGATTTCACCGGACTGCGATCCAGCCATGGCAGCACGAACAGCACCGCAATCGCCGCGCCCATGGCGATGACGCCCATGAGCTTGTCCGGGACCGCACGCAGGATTGCGTAGAACGGAGTGAAGTACCAGACCGGAGCAATATGCTCAGGTGTCTTGAACGGGTTAGCCGGCTCGAAGTTAGGTTTTTCGAGGAAGTAACCGCCCATTTCCGGGAAGAAGAACACAATGAAGCAGAAGATGAACAGGAACACTACAACACCGACAATGTCCTTCACCGTGTAGTAAGGGTGGAACGCGATGCCGTCCAGCGGGATGCCGTTTTCATCTTTGTGCTTCTTGATATCGACGCCGTCAGGGTTGTTCGAACCCACTTCGTGCAGCGCCAGAATGTGCAGCACGACCAGACCGAGAATCACGATCGGCAGTGCGACCACGTGCAAGGCGAAGAAGCGGTTGAGGGTGATTCCGGAGATAAGGTAGTCACCACGAATCCACTGGGTCAGGTCATCGCCGATCAGCGGAATAGCACCGAACAGCGAGATGATCACCTGAGCCCCCCAGTACGACATCTGCCCCCACGGCAGCAGGTAACCCATGAACGCTTCGGCCATCAGCGCCAAATAGATCAGCATGCCGAACACCCAGACCAGCTCGCGCGGTTTCTGGTACGACCCATAAAGCAGGCCGCGGAACATGTGCAGATAAACGACGATGAAAAACGCCGAAGCACCGGTCGAGTGCAGCAGACGCAGGATCGAACCGTATTCGACGTCGCGCATGATGTATTCGACGGAAGCAAAGGCTTCTTCTGCCGACGGCGTGTAGCTCATCGTCAGCCAGACGCCGGTGACGATCTGGTTGACCAGCACCAGCAGCGCCAGAGAGCCGAAGAAATAGAAGAAGTTGAAGTTTTTTGGTGCGTAATATTTGCTGAGATGGTCTTCCCACATTTTGGTCGCGGGAAAGCGCGCATCAACCCAATCCATGAACTTGCTCATCACGCTTTCTCCGTATCGACGCCAATGACAATCAGGTCATCGGTCTCATAGGAATGCGGGGGAACTGGCAGGTTCAAAGGCGCAGGTTGCGACTTGTAGACACGGCCAGCCAGATCGTAGTGGGAACCGTGGCACGGGCAGAAATAGCCGCCTACCCAGTCTTTGCCCAGATCCGCGGGTGCCACTTCGGGACGGAAGGTCGGTGAGCAACCCAGGTGCGTACAGATCCCGATCAGCAGCAGAATTTCCGGCTTGATCGAGCGCACTTCCGGGTCGACATAAGTGGGTTGCGTGGAGTTTTTGGAGGTCGGATCGGAGAGCTGACCCTCGATCTTCTTGAGATTCCCCAGGATTTCCTCGGTACGGCGGACAATGAACACCGGCTGGCCGCGCCATTCAGCAATCATTTGCTGGCCTGGCTCGATTTTGCTGACATTCACTTTCACCGGTGCACCGGCAGCTTTCGCCTTGGCACTGGGAAACCATGACCCCACGAACGGGACCGCAGCCCCCACCGCTCCTGCAGCACCCACCACGGATGTGGCTGCCACCAAGAAGCGACGCCGGCCTGCATTCACGCCGTCATTGCTCATTCAGTCCTCTCCCATCAGCTTTTTTGGCCTGTTAAATCAGGCGTCTACTAAATAAATCAAATGTTACTTATAAAAATTTTGCCCGAATGGTAATGAAAACCCCCAATTCTGACAAGGTTAATTACCCGGGGCTCAACCCCTCAAGCCCTTGGAGTATAGGGGGTCTACGGCTGTGGCAAGTTGTCACAACGCAATTCTTTGATAAATCGCAGGCATAAAAAAACGCCCGCTTCCGTGAGGAGGCGGGCGTTCTTTTTGAACGCGGAAGCGGAATTAACGCTTCGAGTACTGCGGACGCTTACGCGCTTTACGCAGACCAACTTTCTTACGTTCAACTTCACGGGCGTCGCGGGTAACGAAGCCAGCTTTGCGCAGAGCGCTACGCAGGGTTTCGTCGTAGTCCATCAGAGCGCGAGTGATGCCGTGGCGGATTGCGCCAGCCTGACCACTTACACCACCGCCGATCACGGTGACGTAGATGTCGAACTTCTCGACAGTCTCGGTCAGCTCCAGCGGCTGACGAACTACCATGCGGGCAGTTTCGCGGCCGAAGAAGTTATCCAGCGAACGGTTGTTGATGGAGATGTTACCAGTACCCGGACGCAGGAAAACGCGTGCGGTTGCGGTCTTGCGACGGCCAGTGCCGTAATTTTGAGTCGCCGACATAATGAACTATTCCGTTAAATCTTCAGTTCTTGGGGCTGCTGAGCAGTATGAGGGTGTGCAGCGCCCGCATAGACTTTCAGCTTACGGTACATGTCGCGACCCAGTGGGTTTTTAGGCAGCATGCCTTTAACCGCGGTCTCGATCACGCGCTCAGGGGCTTTGGCGATCAGCTTTTCAAAGTTGATCGACTTGATGCCGCCCGGGAAACCGGAGTGGGAGTAGTACATTTTGTCAGTGGTTTTAGCGCCGGTAACACGGATCTGCTCGGCGTTGATGACGACGATGTAGTCGCCGGTGTCAACGTGAGGAGTGTACTCAGGCTTGTGCTTGCCACGCAGACGGCTCGCGATTTCGGTGGCCAGACGACCCAGGGTCTGACCAGCAGCGTCGACGACAAACCAGTCGCGCTTTACTGTTTCCGGTTTAGCAGTAAAAGTTTTCATTCTTTATAGCCTCAGGGGCCGCCTGTAAATAAGACGGCGGATCTTACTGAATAGTGCGTACTTTGACAAGTCAAAGGCAGCCGGATACAGACGCTTTCGGGGGCTCGGGTCGGCGCGTCCGTTCAACGGCAAGATTCTTCGGCGGCGGCGCATCACTTCCACTGCAGAAAGAGGTCGGCAATTATGCAGATTGCGAAAAATTTTTCAACCTGCTTTTATGATTGTTTTGCCCAAGGAGCACCCGATGGACTATCGCCAGCTAGGCCGTACCGACCTGAACGTGAGTGCAATCTGCCTCGGCACCATGACCTGGGGCGAGCAAAACACTGAAGCTGAAGCCTTCGCCCAGATCGAGCGGGCCAAAGAGGCGGGGATCAATTTCCTCGACACCGCCGAAATGTATCCGGTGCCACCAAAAGCCGAAACCTACGCCACCACCGAGCGCTACATCGGCAATTACTTCAAGAGCCGCGGCGATCGCGCCGACTGGATCCTCGCCAGCAAAATCGCCGGCCCCGGCAACACCATCGACTACATCCGCGATAAAAACCTGCGCCATAACCGCCAGCACATCACCGAAGCGCTGGACGGCAGCCTCAAGCGTCTGCAGACCGATTACATCGACCTGTACCAGCTGCACTGGCCGGAGCGCAGCACCAACTTTTTCGGACAACTGGGCTACAAGCACAAGATCGAAGCGAATCTGACGCCGCTCGAAGACACCCTCGAAGCTCTCGACGAACAGGTAAAGGCCGGCAAGATCCGCCACATCGGCCTGTCCAATGAGACGCCGTGGGGCACCATGCGCTTTCTCGCTCTGGCCGAAGCCCGTGGCTGGCCGCGTGCGGTGTCGATCCAGAACCCGTACAACCTGCTCAACCGCAGCTTCGAAGTCGGCTTGGCCGAGATCGCCATCCGCGAACAGTGCGGCTTGCTCGCCTATTCGCCGCTGGCGTTCGGCTTCCTCTCCGGCAAGTACGAGGGCGGCGCCCGTCCAGCGAAAGGTCGCCTGAGCCTCTACAGCCGCTTCAGCCGCTACTTCAACCCGCAATCGGAAGCTGCGTGCAGCCGTTACGTTGCACTGGCCCGTGAACACGGTCTGGATCCGGCACAAATGGCCCTGGCCTTCGTGACCCAGCAACCGTTCGTCACCAGCAACATCATCGGCGCGACGACGCTTGAGCAACTGGACAGCAACATTGCCAGTTTTGATCTGAAACTGTCCGATGAAGTGCTGGCCGGGATCGAGGCGATTCACAAGGATCATCCGAATCCGGCGCCTTGATTGACCGCTAGAAGCTTCGCGAGCAGGCTCGCTCCCACAGGTACGGTGATCCCCTGGGGGAGCGAGCCTGCTCGCGAAGAGGCCTGTCAGATTACCTCAACAGCGGAACGCGGAGCGTCCCCGGCGGCATTCCCACGCAGAGCGTGGGAACGATCATCAAAGCGACCGCGCAATAATCTCCTTCATGATTTCATTGGTGCCGGCATAGATCCGCTGCACCCGCGCATCCGCCCACGCACGGGCCACCGGATATTCCCACATGAAGCCGTAGCCGCCATGCAGTTGCACGCATTCGTCGAGCACTTTGCATTGCAGGTCGGTCCCCCAATACTTGGCCATCGCCGCCGTCGGCACATCGAGTTTGCCTTGCAGGTGCAGCTCCAGGCAGCGGTCAACGAAGACCCGACCGATCTGGATCTCGGTAGCCATTTCAGCCAGTTTGAAGCGGGTGTTCTGGAAGTCGGCAATCGCCTTGCCGAACGCCTTGCGATCGCGGGTGTAATCCAGCGTCCATTGCAGCGCCGCCTCGGCCGAAGCCAGCCCGCCAATGGCCACGGTCAGACGTTCCTGCGGTAACTCCTGCATCAGATAGGCAAACCCGGCACCCGCCTGTCCGAGAAGGTTTTCCTTCGGCACGCGCACGTCCTGAAAGAACAATTCCGAAGTGTCCTGAGCTTTCATGCCGACCTTCTCCAGGCGCTTGCCTTTCTCGAAGCCCGGCGTATTCGCTTCCACCAGAAACAGGCTGGTGCCCTTGGCCCCGGCCTTCGGGTCGGTCTTGGCCACCACGATCACCAGATCAGCCAGAAAGCCATTGGTGATGAAGGTTTTCGAGCCATTGATCACATATTCGTCACCGTCGAGCACCGCCGTGGTTTTCACCCCTTGCAGGTCGGAACCGGCGCCAGGCTCGGTCATGGCAATTGCCGTGACCATTTCGCCCGAGACCAGTTTCGGCAGGTATTTGTGCTTCAGCGCCTCGCTGCCGTAATGCAGGATGTACGGCGCGACGATGTCCGAGTGCAGCGAAAAGCCGATGCCGGTAAGGCCCAGACGCCCGACCTCTTCAATCACCACCGTGCTGTAGAGGAAATCCGCGCCCAGCCCGCCATACTCTTCCGGCAGGTGCGAGCACAGCATCCCCGCCTCCCCCGCCTTGTTCCACAGCGCGCGATCGATGTGCCCCTGCTTCTCCCACTGCGCGTGATACGGCACGGCCTCTTTTTCGAGGAACGTTCGCACGCTGTCGCGGAACAATTCGTGTTCGGAGCTGAACAGGGTTCTGGGGATCATGCGGCACCTTTCTTTGTTGTTGGAGGTATTCGGCTCTCAGAGACTAAGCCCGACTCCTGCTACGGGACACTGGACACATCCGACAAAAAATAAGACGATCCAGCCGTCTGGTGACCACTTTCCCTTATAAAAACAAAACAAAAGTTGAATTATGTCTAAGCACGTCTCCCCGCCCTTGCGGCGCGTCAGCATCCTGGCCATCGACCGGGTTTTCGCTTACACCCTCATGCAGGCCAAGGATTTTTTCCATGTGGCCAGCCTGCGTTACGGCAAACAGCTGGGCCATGGCCTGACGCCGGCGTTCGAAACGCGTCTGGTCAGCCCCGATGGCAAACCGGTAAAAAGCTTCAGCGACGTGGTCATGCCGGTCGACGGCGGCCTGGAAAACGCCGATGTGATCATCCTCCCGGCGTTCTGGGACGATTTCGACACGCTGTGCAGCCGTTACCCGCAAATCCTGCCGTGGCTGCGCGAACAGCATGCTCGCGGCGCGGTGTTATGCGGCGAAGCCACTGGAGTGTTCTGGCTGGCCGAAGCCGGCCTGCTCAACGGCAAGGAAGCGACCACCTACTGGCGCTTCTTCAATGCCTTCGCCGAGCGCTTTCCCAAGGTCTACCTCAATCAGGACAAGCACCTGACCGATGCCGACAATCTCTACTGCGCCGGTGGCACGACCTCGGCCTGCGACTTGTACATCTATCTGATCGAGCGCTTCTGCGGCTCGAATGTGGCGCAAGCCGTGGCCCGCGACATCCTCTACGAAGTGCAGCGCAGCTATTCGCCGGGGCGTATCGGTTTCGGCGGGCAAAAGCTGCACCAGGACGTCATCATCCTGCAGATTCAGCACTGGCTCGAAGAACATTTCGCCGACAAGTTCCGCTTCGAAGACGTCGCCCGCGAGCACGGCATGAGCATCCGCAACTTCATGCGTCGCTTCCAGACCGCTACCGGCGACAAACCACTGCACTACTTGCAGCGCCTACGCATCGAGACGGCCAAGGGTTTGCTTTCGGGCACGCGCAAGAGCATCAAGACCATCAGTTATGAGGTCGGTTACGACGATGCGAGCTTCTTCGCGCGGTTGTTTCGCCAGCACACCGAACTGTCGCCGAACCAGTATCGGCAACAGTTTCAGCAGGCTGCATAGTTCTCAAAGCACGCGGAGATCCCTTGTGGGAGCGGGCTTGCTCGCGAATGCGGTGCATCAGTCGACGTTATGCTGAATGACGCACCGCTTTCGCGAGCAAGCCCGCTCCCACAGGGGGAATGTGGTGAATCCGAGAGATCTTCAGCGTATAAAAAAAGGGCCTGCAATTGCAGGCCCTTTTTATTTGCCGAAATCCGCTTAAGGCTTGTGCGCCCGCGACAGGAATTCGTGCGATTGCATTTCCAGCAGACGGCTCAGCGTGCGCTGGAATTCGAAATTCAAGCGGCCGCCGGTGTACAGATCCTTCAGCTCGACTTCGGCAGAAATGATCAGTTTGACGTTGCGGTCGTAGAATTCGTCGACCATGTTGATGAAGCGCCGGGCGATGTCGTCGGTGGTGACGCTCATCTGCTCGACGCCGCTGAGCAGCACGGCGTGGAAAATCTTGCCCAATTCGATGTAGTCGTTCTGGCTGCGCGGGCCGTCGCACAGTTCGCGGAAGTCGAACCAGGCCACATCGTCGCAAGTACGCAGGGCACGGATTTCGCGGTTCTCGATGATCAGCACATCGTTTTCCACCGCCGCCGTGCACTCCGGTGTCAGCGCCTTGAAGCTCTTGCGCAGGCTTTCGTGGGCCGCTTCGTCGAGCGGATAGTGGAACAGCTCGGCCTGTTCGAGGTGACGCAGACGATAATCGACGCCGCTGTCGACGTTGACGATCTCGGTGTTCTGCTTGATCAGGGCGATGGCCGGCAGGAAACGCGCACGTTGCAGGCCATCCTTGTACAGGCCGTCCGGAACGATGTTCGACGTCGCGACCAGGGTCACGCCGTTCTTGAACAGCTCTTCCATCAGCGTGCCGAGGATCATCGCGTCGGTGATGTCGGAGACGAAGAACTCATCGAAGCAAATCACTCGCGACTCGGCTGCGAAGCGCTTGGCAATGATGGTCAGCGGGTTCTTCTCGCCGCCGAGGGTTTTCATTTCCTCGTGCACACGCTTCATGAAACGGTGGAAATGCGTGCGGGTCTTTTCCTTGAACGGCAGCGCTTCGAAGAAGGTGTCGACCAGGTAAGTCTTGCCGCGACCAACGCCGCCCCAGAAATACAGGCCCTTGACCGGTGCCTGATCTTTTTTGCCAAACAGCTTGCCGAGGAAACCCGGCTTGTTCTGGTCAGCGGCGATCAAGTCGTCGTACAGACGCTGCAAGTGACGCACAGCAGTTTCCTGCGCGGCGTCATGGAAGAAGTCCGGGCGTTTCAGATCAGCTTGATATCGTTCTAGGGGCGTCATAATTCGTTAGCAAGGCAACAAAAACGGGCCGTCACTGTAGCGACGGCCTGTGGGAATGGCAATCGGCCCTTGGTCGGGTCGTGCCGCCGATCAGTCTTGAGCTGGAGTCAGTGCGACGCGCAACGCCTCGATGGCGGCGTCCCGCGCACCGATGTTGGCAAACGCCGGGCTGTCGCCCACGCACTCACCGGCCAGCCAGACGCTGAAGCTCAATTCTTCAGTACGCACGTCCAGCGGCTCGCCGGATTGCAACTGTTTGCTCACCTGGCCGGCGGTTTTGCCGTCGGCGAAGTTGCGCGACAGCAACAGTTGCTCGCCATCAGCCGCCAGCAGACGGAAACGGAAGCTGCCGTCGTCTTCGCGGAAGCTGACAAAACGCGCGGCTTTCGCGGCTTTCTTCTTGGTGGTCGCGGCGACTTGAACCTGATTGACGAAAGAACGCAGGCCAACGGCTTCGCGCAGTTCGTTGAGGAACGGCGTCGCCACTGCGCGGGCCTTCTTCGCGCCGATCTGCAGAATGTCTTCCAGGTCCGCCGGACGCTCGATCAACTGGTGATATTTCTCGCGCGCCTCGCCCAGCTCGTTGTCGAGCAACTGGAACAGGCGATTCTTCGCCTCGCCCCAGCCCAGACCACCGAGCAGCTCGCGGCGGAATTCGTCAGCCTGCGCCGGGGTGGCGAAGGCCTGGAACAGGGTGAACAGGTGCGAGTTGTCTGGATCTTTCGCTTCGCCCGGGGCCTTGGAGTCGGTGACGATCCGCGAGATCGCGTCCTTCATCTCTTTGGCGCTGGAGAACAGCGGAATGGTGTTGTCGTAGCTCTTCGACATCTTGCGCCCGTCGAGGCCCGGCAGCGTTGCCACGCTTTCTTCGATCAGCGCCTCGGGCATGGTGAAGAATTCTTTGCCCTGGCCGAACAGATGGTTGAAGCGCTGGCCGATATCACGCGCCATTTCCACGTGCTGAATCTGATCGCGACCGACCGGTACCTTGTGCGCGTTGAACATCAGAATGTCCGCCGCCATCAGCACCGGGTAGCTGTAGAGGCCCATGGTGATGCCGGCGTCCGGGTCTTCGCCGGTCTCAACGTTCTTGTCCACCGACGCTTTGTAAGCGTGCGCACGGTTGAGCAGGCCCTTGGCGGCGACGCAGGTCAGCAGCCAGGTCAACTCGGGGATTTCCGGAATGTCGGACTGGCGGTAGAAGGTCACGCGATCAACGTCCAGACCACCGGCCAGCCAGGTCGCGGCGATTTCCAGACGCGAGCGCTGGATGCGCAGCGGGTCATCGCATTTGATCAGGGCGTGGTAGTCGGCCAGGAAATAGAACGAATCGGCCTGGCTGTCGCGGCTGGCGAGGATTGCCGGGCGAATGGCGCCAGCGTAGTTGCCCAGGTGCGGCGTGCCGGTGGTAGTGATGCCGGTGAGAATGCGGGTACGGTTGGTCATGGGTAATCGCTTGTCAGACTGCAATCAATTCGAGAGACGCGGCAGCAGCAGATCCTTGAGATCGGTCAGCTTGCCGTGAAAAAAGTGTCCGCATTCTGCCACTTTCAGCAGCTCATGGGGGCGCTGGAGTTGTTCCGACCACTGGTAGACCAGTTGCGGATCAATGACTTCATCGGTTTCCGGCTGGATCACGGTCAACCCGCCGTGTTGCGGCAGCTGATCCTGCTCACCCAGACGCATCACCGCCGGTGCAACCATGAACAGGTGCTCAAGCTGCACGCCCTGGGCTTCGAGACGGCCGCCGAGACTTGCTGCAACAAATCCGCCGAAGGAGAAACCGAACAGGGTCAGCGGCAGATTCGGGTGTTTTTCGCGCAGCCATGTGGCGGCGGCCTGGGCGTCGTCGACTTCACCGGTGCCCATGTCGTGCGTGCCCTGGCTGGCGCCGACGCCGCGATAGTTGAAACGCAAGGTGATCAGGCCTGCGTCGCGCGCGGTGCGCTGCAGGGTCGAGACGACCTTGTTGAGCATGGTGCCGCCCTGCACCGGGTTCGGATGGCAGATCAGCGCGATGCCGCGCGGCTGCTCGTTATCCAGGTAAAGGCTTTCCAATTGACCCACCGGGCCGTCAATCACTACAGGGGTTTCACGCATCAGCAAGGGAGGAACTCCGTGACCTCGAATCGGGTCGACTCGTCTAGCAAATTGTCTGTGCCAATCTATTGCGAGTGAATCGCGGTATACAGCGCAGGTTCGAGCCGTTAACGTAAAGCAAAGCCGTTTATAGAGGAAGGACTCGTGGAACACTCGCTCTTAGTTTGGTTGTTACCGACTCTTGCCCTGGTTGTGGGTGTCGCCATTGGATTCCTGATCGCGCGCGTTGCGCCGAACGCCGCACCGAGCCGCACGCAGCGTCAACTGGATGATATCCAGGAGCGATTCGACAGTTATCAGAACGAAGTGGTCACCCACTTCAACAGCACCGCGATGCTGGTCAAGAAGCTGACCCAGAGCTATCAGGAAGTGCAGGACCACCTCGCCGAGGGCGCCAATCGTCTGGCCCTGGACGAGCAGACCCGCCAGCGCCTGATCGCCGCCCTGCACGCCGACGCAGCGCAGGCACCCCGCGAACGCCTGACGCCGCCGCGCGATCAGGAACCACCGCGTGACTATGCACCGAAGAATCCAAACTCGCCGGGCATGCTCGATGAGCATTATGGTCTGAAGAAGTAATCGGGTTTCGCGCCCAACAAAAAGCCCCCGGACAATGCTGTTGTCCGGGGGCTTTTTTGTATCTGCAATCTTCGCTGCCCTCGCCGGCCTCTTCGCGAGCAGGCTCGCTCCCACAGGGGGAATGCATTTCAAATGTGGGAGCGAGCCTGCTCGCGAAAGGGCCGCTACAGGCGACACAAAAAAATGCCCGATCATAAGACCGGGCATTTCTTCATCCAGGCAATCGCTTACGGATACTGCTGCACCGTACCCGGCTGTTGCTGCTGACCGCCATACTCCTGACCCGGAATAGCCTTCAGGTTGACCTCGACGCGGCGGTTCTGCGCACGGCCATTGACGTCGCCGTTGCTGGCGATCGGGTTATCCGGGCCGGCGCCACGGGCCGACAGGTTGGCACCGCTGACGCCTTGCGAGGTCAGGTAGGTCGCTACGCTCTGCGCACGACGCTGGGACAGGTCCATGTTGTGCTGGCGGCTGCCGGTGCTGTCGGTGTAGCCGACGATTTCGATCTGGTTCTGGTTGAACTCTTTCAGCGAGTTGGCCAGGTTGTTCAACGGCTGGTAGAAGCTCGGGGCAATGTTCGCCGAATCGGTGGCGAAGGTGATGTTGCCCGGCATGATCAGCTTGATCTGATCGCCCTGACGCTGCACTTCAACGCCAGTGTTGGCCATGCTTGCGCGCAGTTTCTTTTCCTGCTGGTCGGCGTAGTAGCCGTAGCCGGCAGCGGAGGCACCGACGACAGCAGCGCCGATCAAGGCGCCCTTGCCACGGTTGTCGTGGCCGATGGCAGCACCGGCGAGAGCGCCGGCCAGCGCACCGAGGCCACCGTATTTGGCGGTTTTGCTCATGCCTTGCGAGCCACCGTCGGCCTGACCCTGATTGTCATACGGATTAGGCGAGGCGCAGCCGGACAGCACGGCCACGGCAGTAGCGACAATAATCAAACGACGCGTGGTGAACATGGAGAGCTCCTGGTTTTTTGCATTCTGTGGTGCAGCGGCCACTGATCAACCAATGGACCTGCGCGGGCGTTGGATCATGACAATGCGCAAAAATTCCGCCGCACACCCGTGACAAAAAATTCAGGCACGCACAAACGGGTTCTCGCGCATCTCATCACCCAGACGAGTATCCGGGCCGTGCCCGGTGACAACCGTTGCGTCCTCGTCCAGCGTATACAGCCGCTGCTTGATCGAACGCACGATGGTCGCCTGATCGCCACCCCACAAATCCGTGCGCCCTACCCCGCGACGAAACAGCGTGTCGCCGGCTATCAACAGCTTAGCCTCGGAAAACCAAAAGCTCATGGAACCGGGTGTATGTCCTGGCGTGTGTAATGCCACGCCACAGCCGCAAGCCAGTTCTTCATCGTCACTCAACCAGCGATCCGGCGATGGCACCGGGGTGTAAGGCACGCCGAACATCTGGCATTGCATCTCCAGATTGTCCCAAAGGAACTGGTCTTCCTTGTGCAGATGCAGGGTCGCACCGGTTTTCTCCTTCATCTGCCCGGAAGCGAGAAAGTGATCGAGATGCGCGTGGGTATGGATGATGCTGACGACTTTCAGGCCATGGGCATCGAGGCGCGCCATGATCAGGTCAGGGTTGCCGCCCGGGTCGACGACGATGGCTTTTTTTGTAAGCGGGTCGCCGATGATGGTGCAGTTGCACTGGAGCGGGCCGACGGGGAAGGTTTCGCGGATGAGCGCAGGGCTGGGCGTGGTCATGGAAAATCCTGGACAGGGTCAACGCCGTTGGCAACGGCCGATGGCGAATTTTACCGTCGCTAGAGCAATAACCCCAACGCCTTCGCCCGCGCCACCGCCTGCGTACGCCGCTCAACCCCGAGCTTGCTGTTGATATGGCTGGCGTGGGTTTTCACGGTGTGCAGGGAAATGAACAACTGCTCGCTGATTTCCTGATTGGAACAGCCCTGAGCGATCAGACGCAGCACGGCCAATTCCCGGCTGCTGAGTTGTTCGGTAGTTGAGTTTTCTACGCTCGGTCGCGGCGCGGCTGTTGGGAACTGTGTGAGCAATTGCTGGCTGACGGCGTTGCAGGAAAGCGCCTGCAATTGCCCGCGCATCCAGTCGGCATGACTTTTCACCAGCGCATCGAAGGGCTGGAAGACGCCGCCGGCCGCTGCTTCCAGGGCCTGACTCAACACCTTGCGCGCCTCGGGCTCGCGTCCACTCGACAGCAACAGCGCCACCTTCTGCGTCAACGCCATTACGCTGAGCAACTGCCGCCCAGTCCGCTGACCATTCTCATGCAACACGTTCAACCGCCCTTCGGCGAGCATCGGCTGCCCCTGAATCACATCGAGCAGCGCCTGTTGCAGCTCCACGTGCAGTGGCAGCTGTGGATGAAACTCTGGCGGTGCGGCAGCGTGTTCGCCGGTGTAGGTCTGGCCCAATCGTGCGAGCCAGGCCTCGGCGAGATCGATGCGGCCCTGGGCCAACCACAGTTCGCATTTGACCAAGGTGATCATCGCCAGATAGTAGATCGGCGGCACGTCCCAGATGTGCATCAAGCGTTCAGCTTCGGCGAGTTCGGCGAAGGCCTTGGCGAACTCGCCACAGGCGCCGTCCAGGCGAGCGATCACGCAGTGACCGATCAGCACGCTGATGTCGCGACAGGCCCGTGCCTCGCCAATGCCGGCCAGCAGACGCACGCGTGCGGCCTGCGGCTGCAAACGCATCGCCAGCAGGAAACCTTCGTAAAGCGTCAGCCGCGCGCGCACGGCGTACAGGCGTTGCGGCGACAGACCGCGCAAGCGTTCCAGGCCCTGATGCACTTCATCCAGCGCGCGCAGAATCTCGCCCCGCGATTGCAAGACTCGAGCTCTGTCGTAGTGAGCCAATGCTTCGAATAATGGATTGCCGACCCGTTGCGCCAGCTCGAGGGATTCACGGTTCAGGCCACGGGCGCGCCACAGATCGCCGTCGGCGATCGCCAGATTGGACAAGGTCGACAGGCACATCAGCCGCTGGCCGTAACGCTTGGCCGGCAGGCTCTCCAGCGCTTCGCTGCAATAACGCAGGGTCAGTTCGCGATGGCCGCGTCCGCGAGCGATGATCCCGCTCAGCGCCAGCCATTGCGCCAGCATGGATTTCTGCGCCGTGGCCGAGGGCGCCGGCAGGAAGCGGCTCAAATGGCTGGCCAGCTCTTCAGCGGCATCGAGCTGACAGGCCAGCCCCAAGGCCCAGCTGTAGAGCACGATCAGTCGTGGCGTGCTGATCAGCAGGCTGTCGGGCAAGTCCATCTTCCAGCGCAGCAACATGCCGACGTTCTGCTCGGCGAGGAGTTGTTCTTCGGAGAGGTTCTGTACCAGATTTGCCGCAACATCGAGATGCCCGGCACGCAAGGCCTGTTCCACTGCTTCGTCGAGCAGGCCTTGCGCGTTGAACCAGCGGCAGGCGCGCAAATGCAGGGTGGCGTTGGGCACCATCGCCTGGGCGATGGGCCGGCTGCGCAACAAGTCAGAAAACAAATGGTGATAGCGATACCAGTGGCCGTGCTCGTCCAGCGGCACCAGAAACACTTGGTGGGCGAGCAGAAAGCGCAGGATCTCGGCGCTGTCGTGGGCTTCGCGGACGGCGTCGCACAGTTCGCTGCAAAAGCGTTCCTGCGGAGCGGTTTCGTAGAGAAACGATTGCACTTCGGACGGCAGGCAATCGATGACTTCTTCGAGCAGATAATCGCGGATCAGCCCTTCTCCGCCGTTCAGCGCCTGCGGCAGCGCGGCATCGTTGCCCGCCTCGGCCACCGCCAGCAGCCAGAAGCGCAGGCCGGCGACCCAGCCTTCACTGCGCTGGATCAGGCTCTCCAGCGCCTCGCCGCGCAGTGAGCTGCTGTGGCGATCGAGCAGAGTCAGGGCTTCGTCGTGGGTCAGGCGCAAGTCCTGTTCGTGCAGCTCGAGCAACTGCCGCGACAGACGCAGACGCGCCAGATGCCAGTCCGGGCGCTGGCGGCTGGTGACCATCACCAGCAAGCCATCGGGCAGATGATTGAGGAAAAATTGCAGGCAACGATCCAGCACCGGCCCTTGGGCAAGGTGGTAGTCGTCGAGGACCAGCAGCAACGGCGCGGCAGGATCGAGATGCAGCGCCAGCTCATCGAGCAGGCCGTCGAGCCACTCTTCGAACGCGAATGGTTGATGGCGCTGGCGCATTTTCAACAGGCCGAGGGCGCCAGCGCCCAACGCAGGAAAATAGTCCTGTAGCCCTTCAAGCAAGCGCTCAAGAAAACGTCCGGGATCGCTGTCACGCGGACTCAAGCCCAGCCAGAGGCTTTGCCAGTGCGCCGGCAGGCTCTGACAGAACTCCACCGCCAGCGAGCTCTTGCCGAATCCGGCCGGGGCGCTGACCAGCAGCAACCGACCTCCGAGCCCGGCCTGCAGACGCTGGCATAGGCGCGGCCGCAAGACATAGCCATCAGGCAGCGGCGGGCGAAAAAAACGCCCGTCCAGTGCTGCGACGGTGATGCTTGCGGGACCCGGAAGTGGGGACAGATCAGTCATGGCCGGCTCTTGTTCGAAGGCGATTGGCGGCGTTGCAGATGTCCGCAGCCTAGCCTTAAACGAGGAGGTAATGAAGGTCGCTGCTACAAATGGCTACAAAAAGCATACATCCACCGGCGCGCCCCCCTGTAGGAGCTGCCGAAGGCTGCGATCTTTTGACTTTGACTTTGCCTTTGCAACAGCAAAAGCGAGATCAAAAGATCGCAGCCTTCGGCAGCTCCTACATGAGCGGTGCGGCGTAAACCGCACGCAAAAAAACGCCCCGAACCGGTCGGGGCGTTTTCACGAGGATGCGCCTCGGGTTACGCAGGGTTAGCGAACACCGTCCTGACGCAGAGCGGCCGGGGTGAAATCGCTGGTGGTGGCGGTGAAGCCGAAGTCATACGCCTGCTTCTCTTCGTTCTTCATGCCCAGTGCCAGATAGCGGCCAGACTGCAGGTCATAAAGCGTTTCGAGGGCGTACCACGGCACTTGTTTGTCGTAGTAGTTCTCGGCGTGCGCCTCGGCTACGCGCCACAGTTGGCCACGACCGTCGTAGTGGTCGATGACCGCTGCCTGCCAAGTGTCCTCGTCGATATAGAAGTCACGTTTGGCGTAGATGTGCCGCTGGCCTTCCTTCAGGGTCGCGACCACGTGCCAGACGCGGCGCAGCTCGTAGCGCGCCAGGTCCTGGTTGATGTGACCGGCCTTGATGATGTCCGAGTACTTCAGTTTCGGATCGTCGAGCTTGTAGCTGTCGGAGGCGATGTACATCTCTTTCTTGCCTTCGAGCTTCCAGTCGTAACGATCCGGCGCACCGTTGTACATGTCGAGGTTGTCGGAAGTACGCAGGCCGTCGGCGGCAGTACCCGGGCCGTCATACGACACTTGCGGTGCACGACGCACACGACGCTGACCGGCGTTGTAGACCCACGCCGAACGCGGCTCCTTGACCTGATCGAGCGTCTCGTGCACCAGCAGTACGCCACCGGCCAGACGCGCCGGCGCGGTCACTTTCTGCTTGAAGTAGAACAGGATGTTGCCCGGGTTCGCCGGATCGTAGTCCTTCATCTTGTCGCGGAACACGAACTGATCCTGGAAGTACACCAGGCTGTACGAGCCGTTAGGTTGCGGCGTGGCCTGGGTCACCAGACGGGTCACGCTGCCGCCGCGATAGCGGGTGATGTGGTTCCAGATCACTTCCACACCGGTTTTCGGGATCGGGAACGGCACGGCGGTATCGAAGTTTTCCAGACCGTTGCCGCCGGACACCAGGTTGGTGCTGGTGGCGTTCTTCTTGATGGCGGCGAACACGTCATCCGGCACGGTGGCGCCGCGATGGGACGGGTAGACCGGCATCTTGAAGGTTTCCGGGTAGCGCTTGAACATCGCGTACTGGCCCGGGGCAAGCTTGTCCTTGTACTTGTCTACATCCTTGGCGGTGATGGTGAACAGCGGCTGCTCACTGGCGTAAGGGTTGGACAGGAAGCCCTTGCTGTCGACACTGCCGGCGTTTTTCGGAAGTGGTTTCCAGGCCGGGATCGAACCGTCGGCATTACCGGCCATTTCCGCGCCCATCGGCGTCAGGCTCTTGCCCAGTTTATCCGCTTCGGCAGCAGGCACCGCCGCCATGACACTGGTCGCCAGCAGCGACAGGCCCAGAACACCGGCGTGGAACAGACTCTTTGTTATTTTCATAAATTCGTTCGTCCTGAAATGCAGTGCTTAGAAGTTCACGCCGAAGCTGAGTGCCACGAAGTCGCGGTCATCCACGGTGGTGTACTTGCCGTCGAAGAAATTGGTGTAAGCCAGGCTCGCGGTGTAGGTGTTCTGGTATTCGGCATCGACGCCCAGGCTGACCGCTTTGCGACCTTCCTCGAAGTTGCCGCCAGGGCCTGGCGAGTAACCGCTGACGTCGTGGGACCAGGCTACGTTCGGCTTGAGGTTCACACCGGCGAACACATCGTTGTATTCCCAGATTGCCCGACCACGGTAGCCCCAGGACATCGAGGTGGTGAAACCGTCGTTGTCGCAATTGCGGCTGCGGTTGTTCTGTGGCGAACCCGGGCCGGCGCCGTTGATGGTGCTGTTGTTGAGGATGTTGGCGCAGGTATTGATCCCACCGGTGGCTGGCAACTCACCCGGACCGTAGACCGGATCGCGGCCATAACGTTTGTCGGAACGGCTTTCCAGGCCACCGACGTAGGTTGCACCGACTTCGCCGACGAGGGTCAGACGGCTGGCGCCCATGACCTGATCGAAGAAGTGCGTGAAGGTCGTTTGCAGTTGGGTGATTTCCTTGCGCTCGTAACCATGCAGATCCTGGCCTGGCACGCCAGTGAGCAGCGAAGCGTTGGTCAGCGCGCCGCCCAATGGGCGTACGCCGGCAAACAGGATGTCGGTGGAGTTCAGTTGTACCGGCGCGTTCGGACGGTAGCTGATCTCACCGCTCCACGCCGTACCGGTTGGCAGGGTGGTGGAGAAGCTCAGACCGTAGAGACGAATGTCTTCCGGGTATTCGATGAAGTAGTTCGAGTTACCCGCGACCAGCAATGGTGCGAGCGCGGCAAACGGCCCCGGCAGACCGGCGGCGGTGTTGTACACCGATTGCGGTGCACCGGTGGCGCTGAAGATCGGCGCACGGCTGTGGTAGTTCATGAAGTAGGCGCCGAACTCGGTGTCGAGTGGCTCGAACATGTATTTGAGGGACGCGCCCCACTGACCGCTGTCACGGGCATCGCGATCCGGGCCACGGCGTACCAGCACGCCTTCTTCGTCGACGTTCACACCGTTGGCGGCCAACGGCCCCAAAGCGATCGCCGGAATCTGCGAACGCTTGTTCAGCACGCGCAGATTGTTGTCGCAACCATCGGCAACGATGTCCGGCTGAGAGAAGAAGGTGCCGCAGTTATCGACAACGGTCTGGTCCCATTCCAGTTGGTAGAACGCTTCTGCCGAAAGGTTATCGGTGAGGCTCTGGGACACGTAGAACATGTTGACCGGAATCAGGCCTTCCTTGATTTCGGCGCCCGGACGACGGAACGCGGAGACGTCGATCGGGTTGATCGAGTTGATACCGCCGCCGATGAAGGTGCTTTCACCCCAGCTCACTACCTGCTTGCCCAAACGCACGGAACCCGGCTGATCGGCAATCGCGTAGTTGTGGTAGACGAAGGCGTCGAGGATCTGCCCGCCGGAGGACTTGGCGCCCTCTTTGCGGTTGCTGTCGCTGATGTCCTTGAACTGGCGGCTCTCGTCCTTCAGTTCAAAGTCGTACCAGTACTTGCCACGGACGAACACGCCGGTGTCGCCGTATTTCAATTCAAGGTCATGAATACCCTTGAAGATCTTCGAGAAGGTTTCGCCGCTCTTGAAGTTGGCGTGCCCGTCATCGGAAGTCTGCGACAGGCCACGGCCGCCGTTGTTGACGCCGATAAGGTTCTTGTTCGGGCTCTGAGTAGACCAACTGGCGCCGATCGACAGGGACGAGTCGAACTGGCCTTCGATTTCACCGACGTTGAAACTGACGCCGAATGCAGGCCCGGCGAGCGAGGAGGCAAGACTGACCGCCAGAGGCAGTTTCGCCCGGCGCCAGAACTGGTTTACTGAGGTCATCGACGCTACTCCATGTGCATTATTGTTATGGCAGTGAGTACTTTTAAAAACGCTGTGGAGGACCGGGCGCCAGGGTTGCCCGAAATCGCTCCAGAGTTGCTCGCCCCGATCAGTGCGTGTGCTCCGTTTCTAAAAAGTCCTTGAGCGGACTATAGCCAGCGGGTGGTAGTGCTTGATCCCTCTAAAGTGTGATTTGCAGCCGCCAACCACTCTGGAACAGTCCTTTCGCCAGTCCGACACAAGTCGGCACGGCAAGGATGGCTGATTTTTTCGATTTCACAAGCCAAGCGCTTGCTTGGTGGGTCTGGCGCGCCGCTTTCGGCGCGCCAGCAGACACTCACAGTGTCGAAAGGAAGGTGCTGTTGTTGGCCTGCCATTCGGTGATGTCGAGGCGGATGCGCTTCTTGTCGAGCTTGCCGACACTGGTCTTGGGAATTTCGGTAACAAGGGCGATCTGACTGGGGATCGCCCACTTGCTCAGGTGTCCCAGCTCGACGAATGGCTTGAGGTGTTCCTTCAGTTCCCGTGCACCGATCACCTGCCCTTCGCGGACCACCAGCAAGGCAAACGGGCGCTCGCCCCACTGCGGATCGGCGATGCCCACCACTGCTACTTCGCGTACCGCCGCATGCCGGCTGATGAGGTCTTCGAGGTCGAGGGAGGAGATCCACTCGCCGCCAGTCTTGATCACGTCCTTGATGCGGTCACGAATATCGATCACGCCCATGCTGTCGAGCGTGGCGACGTCACCGGTGTGCAACCAGCCACCGGCCCAGAGCTCGGCACCCTTTTGCGGTTCGTTGAAATAACCTTCGGTCAGCCACGGCGCGCGCAGCACCAGTTCGCCCTGGGTTTCGCCGTCGGCCGGAAGGAAATTGCCCTCGCCGTCGACAATCGCCGCTTCGACCAGTGGCCCCGGCACGCCGGCCTTGATCCGGTAAGTAGTGCGCTCGTCTTCGCTGCCGGCCATCAGCTCGTCGTTGAGGTGCGCGCAGGACACCAGCGGCCCGGTTTCCGACATGCCGTACGCGGCCGTCAGTTGAATGCCTCGGGCCTTGGCGTTTTCATAGAGGCTGCGATTGAGTGCGCTGCCGCCGATGACGATTTTCCAGCCGCCAAAATCCGCACCCTGCGCGGCCTTGGCGTTGAGCAGCATCTGCAGGATGGTCGGCACGCAATGGGAAAAGGTGACCTTCTCCTTGCGCCACAACTCCACCAGATACTCCGGATCGTAGCGCCCCGGATAAACCTGCTTGAGCCCGAGCATGGTCGCCACGTAAGGCAAACCCCAGGCGTGGACATGGAACATCGGCGTGATCGGCATGTACACATCGCTGGTACCGAGCAGCCGTACGCTGTCGATCGAACCCATGATCGTCGCCACGCCGATGGTGTGCAGCACCAGTTGCCGGTGGGTGAAATACACGCCTTTCGGATTGCCCGTGGTGCCGGTGGTGTAGAACGTGGTGGCGACCGAGTTTTCGTCGAAGTCCTGGAAATCGTACTGCGCACTCGCAGCGGCCAACAGTTGCTCGTATTCGCCGACGAGGTTGGGCAGCTCTGCGGTTTTCTCCGGGAGATCGGTCAGCAGCAGGGTTTTCTCCACCGTGGTCAGTTGCGGCGCGATGGCCTTATACAGCCCGACGAACTCGCTGTTGACCAGCACGAAGCGGTCCTCGGCGTGGTTCATGGTGTAGAGGATCTGCTCGGGCGACAGGCGCACGTTGATGGTGTGAATCACCGCGCCGATCATCGGAATGGCGAACATGCATTCCAGATAACGGTGGCTGTCCCAGTCCATCACCGCCACGGTGTCACCGGCCTTCACCCCGGCAGCCGTCAGCACATTGGCCAGCCGCGCAACCCGCTCGATCAGGGTCGGATAGCTATAGCGCAACTGGTCGCGGTAGATGATTTCGCGGGTTTTCTCGTAACGGGCGCCGGACATCAGCAGCCGTTTGATCAGCAATGGATACTGGTAGGCCCCATCGGCCGGCGGAATGACCCGAGTCTGCAACATAAGAATCCCTTTTCTGACTGCACGGTGTTGGCGGAGAGATTCGTACTCTAGTGCGCCTGCATGACAGTCAAATCAGCCAAAGGAATGATTTGCAGAGCCGTACAAATGCTAGCTTTGCGCCAGCACCCCAGGTATCAGGAAATTGGATATGGCCCCTGTAGGAGCTGCCGAAGGCTGCGATCTTTTGATCTTGATCCTGAAACAAAATCAAAAGATCGCAGCCTCGTTGCACTCGTCAGCTCCTACAAGAGAACAATGCGGCCCGGTCAGTGCATTTCGGTGAACGCGATTTTCACCCCGAGTGCAATCAGCACCGCGCCCATGGTGCGGTCGAACCAGTGGCCCATGCGGGCGAAGCCGGCGCGCACGCGGTGTTGGCTGAACAGCATCGCCACCAGGCAGAACCAGATCGCCGTCGCCACCGCCAGGTACACCCCGTAACCGGCCTGCACAGACAGCGGCGTGTGCGGGTTGATCACCACAGTGAACAGGGAGAGGAAGAACAGCGTGGCTTTCGGGTTCAGGCCGTTGGTGACGAAGCCCGAGGTGAATGCCCCCCGCGCGGTGCGTACGCCTGCTTCCTTGTGCAGATCATCGGCGACGGTTTTCGCCGGTTGCGCGCGCAAGGCCTTGAAGCCGATGTATAGCAAGTAAGCCGCCGCCGCCCACTTCAGCGCGTTGAACAGCACAATTGACTGCGAGACGATCAGACCGATGCCGAGCAATGAATAGCCGACGTGCAGGAAAATCGCCGAGCCCACGCCCAGCGCGGTCCAGGTGCCGGCGCGGCGCCCATGGGTCACGCTCTCGCGCACGACCACGGCAAAGTCCGGGCCGGGGCTGGCGACGGCCAGCAAATGGATCAGGGCAACGGTCAAGAACTCGGTCCAGTACATGGGGGCTCCTCTTGGATTGATCGATCACATCGTTGCCATGCTGTAGACGCAACTTTTGTGGGAGCGGGCTTGCTCGCTCCCACACGAGATGGCACTACTTCAGGGCTGAGTAACCAATTGTTTCATCTGGTAGGCTCGGCAGAGTACGCCCTCCGCTCACAGCACAAAAGGTACAGTTGATGACGAACACGCGCCGCGCGGTATTCCTTGATCACCCTTCGCTGGATCTCGGCGATCTGGACCTCGGTCCGTTGCGTGAATGCTTCAGCGACTTGCAACTGTTCGCCCAGACTCTGTCGGAACAGGTCAGCGAACGCCTGCAAGGCGCCAGTGTGGCGATCACCAACAAGGTGGTCATCGACGCGGCTGCCATGGCTGCCAACCCGCAGCTGAAACTGATCCTGATCAGCGCCACCGGCACCAACAATGTCGACCTCGCTGCCGCGCGCGCCCACGGCATTACGGTGTGTAATTGCCAGGCATATGGCACGCCGTCGGTGGCGCAGCACACGATCATGCTGTTGCTCAACCTCGCTACGCGCCTGGCCGACTATCAGCAAGCTGTGGGCGAAGGCCGCTGGCAGCAGGCGAAACAGTTCTGCCTGCTCGACTACCCGATCGTCGAACTGCAAGGCAAAACCCTCGGCCTGCTCGGCCATGGCGAACTCGGTGGTGCCGTGGCGCGACTGGCCGAAGCGTTCGGCATGCGCGTATTGCTCGGGCAGATTCCCGGGCGCCCGGCGCGGCCGGATCGTTTGCCGCTGAATGAACTGCTGCCGCAGATCGACGCACTCACCCTGCACTGCCCGCTCAACGAGCACACCCGGCATTTCATCGGCGCCCACGAACTGGCCTCGATGAAGCCCGGCGCATTTGTGGTCAATACCGCTCGTGGCGGCTTGATCGATGAGCAAGCGCTAGCTGACGCTTTGCGCAGTGGTCACCTCGGCGGCGCGGCGACCGACGTGTTGAGTGTCGAGCCACCAACCCAGGGCAATCCGCTGCTCGCCGCCGATATCCCGCGCCTGATCGTCACCCCGCACAACGCCTGGGGCAGCCGCGAGGCCCGCCAGCGCATCGTCGGGCAACTGAGCGAAAACGCCCAGGCGTTCTTCAGCGGTGAGGCGCTGCGGGTCGTCAGTTGATAAACTGCGGCACTTTTTTCAAGGAGCAGTTATGGATCCGCGCAGTGAAGTACTGCTTCGTCAGGCCGAGTTATTCCAGGGTTCGCTGCTGTTGGCCGGCCTGCCCGCCGATGATTTGCTCGGGCGCCTGCCCAATGCATTCGGCTGGTGCTGGCACGCTGGCGATCAGGCCGCGCTGGACGCGCGGTTCGAAAGCCGCAGTCACTTCGGCGTAAATGTCCCGGAGCGCGAATTCGACAGCGCTGTGGTGTTTTTGCCCAAGTCCAAGGACCTGACCGACTACATCCTCAACGCCGTGGCGTCGCGCCTGGCCGGGCGTGAAGTATTTCTGGTCGGCGAAAAGCGCAGCGGCATCGAAGGCGCGTCCAAGCAGCTCAATCCGTTTGGCAAGCCGCGCAAACTCGACAGCGCCCGCCACTGCCAGCTCTGGCAAGTCACCGTGGCCAATGCGCCTGAAGCGAAACCGCTGGAAAGCCTGGCGCAGACCTACGAACTGCCGCTGGCCGAAGGGCCGTTGAAAGTCATCAGCCTGCCGGGCGTGTTCAGCCACGGTCGACTGGATCGCGGCAGCGCTCTGCTGCTGGAGCATCTGGACAAACTGCCGAGCGGCCATCTGCTCGATTTCGGTTGCGGCGCCGGCGTGCTCGGGGCTGCGGTGAAACGTCGCTATCCGCACAATCAGGTGACCTTGCTGGATGTCGACGCGTTCGCCGCCGCCAGTAGCCGTCTGACCCTGGCCGCCAATGGCCTGGAAGCCGAAGTGCTGACCGGTGATGGCATCGATGCCGCGCCAATGGGTTTGAGCGCGATTCTGAGCAATCCGCCGTTCCATGTCGGCGTGCATACGGATTATTTCGCAACGGAGAACCTGCTGCGAAAAGCAGCCAAACATCTGAAAAACGGTGGCGAACTGCGCCTGGTGGCCAACAGCTTCCTCAAGTATCAGCCGTTGATCGAGGAGCACCTTGGCATTTGCGCGATCAAGGCTGAAGGCAATGGTTTCCGGATCTACCGGGCCAAGCGCGGCTGAAAATTTGTTCTTGCCCAATCGGATTTGCCTAGGCAGAATCCGCTCCGTCCTAGGGGAGTAGTCTCCCACGAGCGCCATGCTCGTCCGGCATACGTCAACATACTTGATCCTCAGATCATGGCGTATGCGACCCAAGCGTCCGCACCAGACGGATCGCAGGGTTTGACAAGACCTATGACACGCACACCTTACCCGGGGCGGGAAGGCTGTACGTGTCATAGCCGTGTCGACCCGCCCCTTAGGAAATCCCTGATGCTGGACTCGCTACTCGTTCCCACCGCTATCGTTGCCTTGGCCGAAATCGGCGACAAGACGCAACTGCTCGCGCTGATTCTCGCCGCTCGCTTTCGCAAACCCTGGCCGATCATTGCCGGGATTGTCGCCGCGACTTTGGCCAACCACGCAGCAGCCGGTGCGGTAGGTGCCTGGGTCGGCAGTTTCTTCTCCGACGCCGTCCTGCACTGGATCCTCGCCGCCAGCTTCGCCGCCACGGCACTGTGGACCCTGGTCCCGGACAAGATGGATGACGACGAGGCCAGCACGGCGCGCAAGTTCGGGCCGTTCCTGACCACGCTGATCGCGTTCTTCCTTGCGGAAATCGGCGACAAGACCCAGATCGCTACGGTGATGCTCGCCGCGCAATATCCGGAACTGTGGCTGGTGATTATCGGCACCACCGTGGGCATGCTGATTGCCAACGTGCCGGTGGTATTGGCGGGCAATTTTGCCGCAGAGAAACTGCCGCTGACCCTGATCCGCCGCCTCGCGGCTTCGGCGTTCATGATTCTGGCGATTGTTGCGGTGTATAAAGCGATGCAGAGCAGCGGATGGGTTTGAGGCAGCTGCAAGCCTCTAGCTTCTAGCTGCAAGCTGCAAGCTGAAAGTAAAAAGCTGCAAGCCAAGCGAATCTGCTTTGACTTGCAGCTTGTCATTTGAAGCTTACAGCTGCCTTATTCAGGATTTTGGCGCTTTTTCGTACAACGGCATCACCTTCGGAATCGCTGCCTGTAGCGCGGCGATCCGGCTGCTCGATGCCGGGTGAGTGCTCATGAATTCCGGTGGCGCGCCTTCGGAAGCCTTGCTCATCTTGTCCCACAGGGTGATTGCCGCGTTCGGGTTGTAGCCGGCGCGGGCGGCCAGTTCCAGGCCGATCAGGTCGGCTTCGTTTTCGTTGGCGCGGCTGTTGGGCAAGGTCATGCCGTAGTTGGCCACGGTGTCGGCCAGCGCCAGGCTGTCCTGCCCCAGACCGAACAAGGCACCGGCGCCCTGCTTCGCCATCTCCATACCGTAAGCCTTGGACATCGCTTCACGACCGTGCTCGCGCAGGGCGTGGGCGATTTCATGGCCCATGACCGCAGCGATTTCATCGTCGGTGAGTTTCAAACTGTCGATCAGCCCGGTGTAGAAAATGATCTTGCCGCCGGGACCACAGTTGGCGTTGAGCTCATCGCTCTTGATCAGATTGACTTCCCATTGCCACTGCGCAGCGTCGGGGCGGAAGGTCGGCGCCTGGGCGATCAGGCGGTTGGCGATGGTCTGCACGCGCTTGGCTTCCGGGCTGGTCTTGTCCAGCACACCCTTGCTCGACGCCTCGCCGACGGTCTTCTGATACGACTGCGCGTACATCTGGTCGACCTCTTGCGAGGACAGCATGCTGAACATGTACTGCTTGCGCTCCACGCCCACGGCACCGCCGCTGGTGGTGTTGACCGACTGACAACCGGCGAGCAACAGCGCCGCGCTCAGTGCACTTGTAACCAATGTCTTGTTCATTCAAAAGCTCCCTGAAAACCTGAGGCGTATCCTAGGCGGCTAATTGTATTGGCGCCAGATACAACGCACGCATTGCGCGTACATCCACCTAAGGCCGCAAGACTGGCTGGAAATTCCTCAACGCGCATTGAATCCGCCGTGCACCGATCCATCAGCGACATCGCGCGGCGATTCCGACCAGCGTCTCTCATGGCCGCGCCCACCCCGCCGATAAATCCCTCGCAGATTGTCCTCTTGCGTGCGGAGCTCCCATGAAGTTCAAGTCGATCCAGTTTTCCGTCGCCGCTCTGGCCGGCGCCATCGTTCTCAGCGTGGTCGCGGCGCTGGTGCTGTACGCGCTGTTCTCCGGGGCTCGCACTCAAGAAATGGTGCAACAGCGCACCCAGGCGCAGTTCGAGCAAGTCATCGAGCAGCGCCTGACTTCGCTGGCGCAGACCCAGGTCAGCCAGATCCAGCGCGAACTCGAAGCCCCGCTGTTGATTGCCGGCGGTCTGGTGCGCGTCAACGCCCTGCTCGGCACAACCGGCGCCGACGGCCAGCCGCGCCTGAGCGTCAGCCGCGAGCAACTGATCAGCCTGATCAAGGAAAACGTCGAAAAGAACCCGAAGATTCTCGGCACCTACATCGGCTGGGAAAAAAACGCACTGGACCACAATGACGCGGCCTACATCGGCAGCGCCGTGGTCGGCATCGATCCGGCCAGCGGACGTTTCCTGCCGTGGTGGTTCCGCAATACCGACGGCAGTCTGGGTGTGGACAAACTGGCCGATGTCGACGACCAGAAAACCCTGTCCACCGGGGTCCGCGCCAGCGAGTACTACCTGTGCTCGAAAGAGACGAAGAAACCCTGCGTGATCGACCCGGCACCGTACAAGGTAGGCGACAAGATCGTCATGCTCGCCTCGTTCATTGAACCGATCATGGTCAACGGCGCGTTCCAGGGCATCGTCGGCGCGGACCTCTCGGTCAATTTCATTCAGGACATGCTCCTCGCCGCCAACCAGAAGCTTTACGGCGGCGCCGGGGAAATGGCTCTGGTCGGCGGCAACGGGCGGATCGTTGCCTACACCAAGGATTCGAGCAAATTCGGTGAGAAAGTCAGCGACATTCTCGACGCCGAACAAACCAGCAATCTCGCCAATCTGAAACGCGACGAGGTCACTTACTCGGTGAATCAGGCCAAGGGCCGCATCGAGCTGTACCTGCCGTTCGGCATCGGCCAGACCGACGCGCGCTGGACGCTGATGCTGCAATTGCCACTCAACGCGGTCATGGCCGATCTGCAAAACCTGCAGGCCGACCTTGATGCCCAGCGCAAATCCGACACCTTCGGCATGGCCATGGTCGGCCTGATCATTGCCGGCATCGGCCTGCTGGTGATCTGGCTGGTAGGGCACGGCATTGCGCGGCCACTCAAGCAAATGGTCGCCATGCTCGATGACATCGCTCAGGGCGAAGGTGACCTGACCCGGCGTTTGAGCAGTGATCGCAGCGATGAACTGGGCTCGATTGCCAAGGGCTTCAACACTTTCCTCGCCAAGTTGCAGGCGATGATCACCCAGGTGGTGACTTCAGTGCAGAGCGTCAGCGATTCCTCGGAACACACCGCCGACATTGCCATTCGCACCAACATCGGCGTGCAGAAACAGATGGCCGAGATCGATCAAGTGGCGACCGCAGTTCAGGAAATGACCGCGACCGCCCAGGACGTAGCGCGCAACGCCACCCAGGCCGCACAAGCGGCAAGCCACGCCGATCAGGCCGCCAGCCAGGGCATGCAGATTGTCCGCGACACCTCGAATTCGATTGGTGCTCTGGCGGTGGAAATAGGCAAGGCTGTCGACGTGGTGCAGACGCTGGCCAAGGACAGCGAAAACATCAACGCCATCCTCACCGCCATTCGCGGCATCGCCGAACAGACCAACCTGCTGGCCTTGAACGCGGCGATCGAAGCCGCACGGGCCGGCGAGCAGGGTCGCGGTTTTGCCGTGGTCGCGGATGAGGTGCGCAATCTGGCGCAGAAAACCCAGAAGGCCACCGAAGAAATCCAGAGCATGATCCAGCAGTTGCAACAGGGCACCCGCGACGTAGTGCGTGTGATGGAAGACAGCCAGAGCCGCACCGACGAAAGCGTGCAACACGCGGCGAAAGCGGCCGAAGCGCTGGAGACGATTACGCAGGCGGTGTCGGTGATCAACGACATGAACACGCAGATTGCCAGCGCGGCGGAAGAGCAAAGTGCAGTGGCCGATGACATCAACCGCAATGTGATCAACATCGGTCAGGTGGCGAATGAAGTGGCGGGCGGTGCGGATGAGTCGAGTTCGGCGAGTGCCGGGTTGACCAGACTGGCCGAGCAGCAGCGGCGGTTGATCAATCAGTTCAAGGTCTGATCTTTAGATCCTCTTCGCGAGCAGGCTCGCTCCCACAGTTGGATTGCATTCCCCTGTGGGAGCGAGCCTGCTCGCGAATACGCCGGCATAGATCACTCATCAAGCCGGGGTCAAACACTCCGGCCCATTCAACTTCGGATCATTCACCAGATTCGCCAACACCCGCTCGCGCAGCGCCGCCGGCTCACTGGCGAGCAAACCCTGCAGCACATGCAGCGGCGTTTCGGGATCGAGCCATGCCGCTTGCCCCGCCTCATCAAGAATCAACGGCCGCCGCTGGCTCGCCGCCGACTGAGTGATCACCGCCGCGCTCAGCCAGACCTGCTCCTGCACCGGATACGCTTCCCAGATCGCCGCGAAAAACAACGAAGAGCCCTCCCCCGGCGTCAACCAGTACGGCCGCTTGCGCTGGGTGCCACGCCATTCGTAGAAACCGTTGGCGGGCAGCAGGCAGCGGCGCAGACGCAAGGCCTCGCGAAACATCGGCTGTTCTGCGACGGTTTCAGCGCGGGCGTGTGCCGGGGTTTTCGACAGATCGGTCAGCCACGGCGGCGTCAGGCCCCAGCGCGCACGGGCCAACGTGCGCTGGCCTTCTTCTTCGGCACGCAGCATCAACACCGAATCATTCGGGGAGATGTTCCACTGCGCCTGCTGATCGGCGGGAAAACCTGGCAGGGCCGCGAAGTCGCGGTTCCAGCGAAACAGGGCATAACGTCCACACATGGGGCAACACGACTCTGAATAAAACGAAGGCCAGCCTAACAGACCAGCGTCCCGGGGAAGCTCTCCGGTTCGTCGCCGGGCAGCGGCAGCGCGGCATTGTACGCGGTGATCAGCTCGCGGGCGTATTCGGCCTGATCGTTATCCACCGACAACCCGAGCAGGCCGAAGATCGGCAGTTCACCCGTGCCGCCCACCAGGTCACGGCCGATCAAGTGCGCCTCGATCCCTTCATTGGCGAGCATGCCCTTGAGCATTTCGCCTTCCATCAGGTTTGCCGGCTCGTAGATACGCTGCATACGCGGCCCTCACTCGTTTTCGCTGAAGACTTCGAGAAACCAGTCTTCACCGTGCACTTGCAGGACGAAGGTGATCGGCCGACAGCACACCTGGCAGTCCTCTATATAGGTCTGATCGCCGCCGGACAGGTCCACGGATGTCTCAACCACTTCCCCACAATACGGACATTCATACTCAGCGGCTTCCAGCATCGCGGTCTCCCAAGTGACTTGTGCGTATAATCGCCGGTCTATTTGCAGGGCTATTTTTGTCTGGCTACTTTTTCAGACCGTGCCCCGCGGGTTTTCGATCAAACCCTTTACTTACCCTAGCCGTTTCCAACAAGAGAGCATGATGGGCGAATTCGATGCCATCCGACCTTACGACGACAGCGAAGTACCTGCGGTACTGGCAAGGCTGCTCGGCGACAAGGCGTTTCTAGATATCCTCACCCACTTCCGCTTCCCGCGTTTTGCCGGTGCCTTCGGCTGGATGCTCAAACCTCTTATAGCCCATCGGCTGCGTCGTGAGTTTGCCGACGTGAATTCCGTGGCTACCTTACAGGACAAAGTCGAGTTCTACGTCGACCACACCATCGAGCGCGCCACCGATGGCGTGACCTATACCGGTGTCGAGCAGTTCAAGTCCGGCAGCGCCTACCTGTTCATTGCCAACCACCGCGATATCGTCATGGACCCGGCCTTCGTCAACTACGCCGTGTACCACGCCGGCCTGCCGACGCCGCGCATCGCGATTGGCGACAATCTGCTGCAAAAGCCGTTTGTCAGTGACCTGATGCGCTTGAACAAGAGCTTCATCGTCCACCGTTCGATCACCGGCCGTCGCGAGAAAATGGCTGCGTATCAACTGCTATCGGCGTACATCAACCACTCGATCCGCAACGATTGCGCGTCGATCTGGATTGCTCAGGCTGAAGGTCGGGCGAAGGACGGCGACGACCGTACCGAGTCGGCGATCCTCAAGATGTTCCACATGAGCCGCAAGGACGAGCCGTTCGGCGAAGTGATCCGCTCGCTGAACGTCACCCCGGTGTCGATCAGCTACGAGTACGACCCCTGCGACCAGGCCAAGGCCCGCGAGCTGTATATCCGCGCCACCACCGGCACCTACGCCAAGGCGCCGGGCGAGGATGACGTGAGCATTGCCAAGGGCATCACCGGCTACAAGGGTCGGGTGCACGTGAACTTTGCCGCGCCGATCACCGAAGTGTTCGAGGACACCAAGCAATTGGCGATCGAGATGGACAAGCAGATTCTCGGCGGCTACCGGTTGTTCCCGGTGCATTACCTGGCGTACGCGCAATGGGCGGATGCCGATCCGCAACTGAATGTGCCAAAGGCGGCCGAAGTGTTCCCGGCTGACGAACTGGCCAAGGCGCAGGATGAGTGGCAGAGCCGACTGGATGGCTGCCCTGCCGAGCATCGTCCGTATCTGGTGCTGCAATATGCGACGCCGGTGCGCAATCAGTACCGGGTCAAGGCTGGGTTGCCGCTGTAAAGCAACAGCAAGTTCAAAAGATCGCAGCCTTCGGCAGCTCCTACATGGGAATGATGTACATCCTGTAGGAGCTGCCGAAGGCTGCGATCTTTTGCTTTTAAAAGCGGGTGCTGATCCAGGAGACGATCAAAGCAAGCCCCAGGCAGGCGAAACCGAAGCGATAGAAAAAGCGGTTCATGCGCAATGTCGCCCAATCGAGCATCGGCTCGGCATTCGGCTGCGCCTGGCGCTGTGCCGCCAGACTGGCCTGCGCGCGTTGCTCACGACGGCGGGTCGCGTGCAGCAGCCAACTGCCCGGAAAGGCCAGCAGCAAGGCCAGCAGGTTGATCAATTTGGCGGGATGGGCGGTAAACAGCGTCATCAAGTGCAGCGACATCACAGACCTCGAACTTAACCGGTGTGGCAGACGCCAGACCGACGACCGCGGCGCGGATTCTACCCAAACCCTGACGCCCTGCCCCAGCCTTTGCGACAAATAACCTGACAATCGACCGATGGCTGCCCTGTGTCATGGCATCGTCACGTGGATGCTTCACCCTGCGCGCCTCGAAACCCGAATGGAATGCGACATGCTGCACGCGGAAAACCAGGATCGCCTGTACCTCATCACCCCTTACGACGATCAGCAAAGCCTGATCGGCAGCCTCGCCTTCAACGTGCAGGACCGGCACTGGCTGGTGTATTGCGCGCTGGGCGGGCATCAGCATGCGGACTTGCCCGAGACCGATTTGCTGACTGGCGTGAGCGTGCTCGATTTCTATTCCCAGGCTGCCTGAAACACCGCAGATCCCCCTGTGGAAGCGAGCCTGCTCGCGAATGCATTGGGTCAGTCAACATTGGTTCGACTGAGCCACCGCTTTCGCGAGCAGGCTCGCTCCCAGAGGTTTATGTGGTATTCAAAACATGCGGCCACAAAAAAGCCCGGAACCATCACTGGCCCCGGGCTTTTTCACATTCGCTGCAAGCTTACTCAGCGAGTACCTGACCCACAGTCGGGTCCTTGAACAGACGCGTCAGTGCATCACTCAATACGTCGCTGACCAGTTTGGTATTGGTTTCCTGATTCGGCGCCATGCCGAAGCGCTGGTCCAGCGAAGCACCGTAACGGCCGCTGTAGCGGCGGTTGGCGTTCTGCACGTCGGAGCGGAAGGTCGCGCCGATGGTCGCTTCGGTCACGTACATGCCTTCTTTCGGCGACTGATACTTCAGCTCGGCCAGGGTCACGGTCAACTGCGGCGCGTTGGGGGCGCTGGTGGTCGGGGTGAAGCCGAGCAGACGCACGGCGGCTTCGGCCTGGGCCTGAAGCTTGGGCAGGATCTGCTCGCGCTGCACGGTGATGGCGCTGGTTTCCGGGTACAGACCGCCACGGGTGCCGAGGGTTGGCGACGGACGACCGTCGACCACACGGACTATGACCGGCTGCCCGCGACCGACCGCTGGCAGTTGCGTGGTCAGCTTCGGCTCCGGATTCAGTTGTTGCGGGCTGTGGGCGCAGCCGGCGAGGGTCAAACCGGCGACAGTGATCAAACCGAACAACAGGCGTTGCAACATGCTCTTCTCTCCAGAATCAGGCACAAACAGGCCGGCAGTATAGCGGTGGGCCACTGCGCGTAACCAGCGCCGCACAGTGAATACTGAAATGTCTGACAAACCCCGCCGAAAGCGGTTCCTGTCACACATTCTTCACCGTCCATACACCCTGGCGTCATGGCTCGCCGACAAGCTTCAAAGCAGTCCCCCTTCAAGGAACTCTGCCATGCGCTATCTGATCTCGCTGTTCGCCCCACGCCCGCTGCATCGCAGCTTCGCCCTGCTCGACCGCAATGGCCATTGCCAGGCTTTCAAGCAGTGCAGTCTGCAACCGATGGGTGACGGCTGGGTGGAAATCGAAGAAATCCGCCTGACCTGGCTGAACCAGCCGCTGCCCGCCAGCGCCCGGGTCGTACCGCGACAAATGCGCGCACGGGGCCAAGTGCAGTTGAGCATCTGACCGGATGCCTAATAAAAGTCATTAAACACGAGCAACTGCGCGCATTTCTTCGCTACAATCTCCCCCCGATTATAAGGACGTCTCCTGATCGGGCCCCGCAACAGCGTCAATGCGCATGCATCGACATCAAAATCGCCCACAGAGAGCCGCCCACACAGATCGAGTGAAGTTGGCGCGCTTGCCTGTTCTTCCGGCAAAACCCCGCTTTTCGCGAATCTGCAGAGCTGTCATTCGCTCGGCCACCGCGTTGTTTTGCCCTTGCGGGCAGGTGCCAGGCCAAGGCAGCCCTTTTTTGAGGTTCACGTCTTCAAAAGAGCGTGAAAAAAACGGGTTTTCACAACTTCACAAGAGTGTGGCGAGCAAATGAATAGTTTTGCGTCTGAACATGCACCATTAGCGTCTGAAACAGCCCAACGACACAGGACCGGGTATACCTCGAACATCGGAGCCTGAAGCCTGTCCGCTACGGATTTGGTTGCACGAAAACGGATGACTCGACCATAAGTCGAATTGCCAGCCCTGCGTGAAAATGCGTTCATGGAACGCTTGAAACCAGGCCGCACGCATCCGTCGAAGTTGCGAAAAATTGCGAAGATTCGGACATGGCCCACCTGACCACGGATAGCCCGGGCCCACTGACCTGCCCTGGAACGCCTGGCAGCCATGCCGACAATTTGGTGCTGCAGATTTGGGAGACGCGTTAAATGGCGCATAACGAAGCAGTCGACGTAGTTCTGGTAGGGGCCGGCATCATGAGTGCCACCCTGGCCGTGCTGCTCAAAGAGCTCGACCCCGCGATCAAGCTGGAAGTCGTCGAGCTGATGGATTCCGGCGCCGCCGAGAGTTCCAATCCGTGGAACAACGCCGGTACCGGTCACGCCGGCCTGTGCGAGCTGAACTACACCCCGCAGGCTGCCGACGGCAGCGTCGACATCAAGAAAGCCGTGCACATCAACACCCAGTTCGAGGTGTCGAAGCAGTTCTGGTCGTACCTGACCAAAAAAGGCACGTTCGGCTCGTGCAAATCCTTCATCAGCCCGGTGCCGCACCTGAGTTTCGTACAGGGCGAAAGCGGCGTGTCGTTCCTCAAGGAACGCTTCAACGTGTTGAGCAAGCACCACGCGTTTGCCGACATGGAATACACCGAAGACAAGGGCAAGATGGCCGAGTGGATGCCGCTGATGATGCCGGGCCGCTCGCCCGACGAAGTCCTCGCCGCCACCCGCGTGATGAACGGCACCGACGTCAACTTCGGCGCCCTCACCAATCAGTTGCTCAAGCACCTGAGCAGTGCCCCGGACACTCAGGTCAAATACTGCAAGCGCGTGACCGGCCTCAAGCGTAACGGCGCCGGCTGGACCGTCAGCATCAAGGACGTCAACAACGGCAACACCCGCGAAGTCGACGCAAAGTTTGTCTTCCTCGGTGCCGGTGGCGCGGCCCTGCCATTGCTGCAGGCTTCGGGCATCGAAGAAAGCAAAGGCTTCGGCGGCTTCCCGATCAGTGGTCAGTGGCTGCGTTGCGATAACCCGGAAGTGGTCAAACATCACCAAGCCAAGGTCTACAGCCAGGCTGCCGTGGGTTCGCCACCGATGTCGGTGCCGCACCTCGACACTCGCGTCGTCGACGGCAAGAAATCCCTGCTGTTCGGGCCATACGCCGGTTTCACCACCAAGTTCCTCAAGCATGGCTCCTTCATGGACCTGCCGATGTCGGTGCGCGCCGGCAACATCGGGCCGATGCTGGCGGTGGCGAAAAACAACATGGACCTGACCAAATACCTGGTCAGCGAAGTGATGCAGTCGATGGAACAGCGTCTGGAATCCCTGCGCCGTTTCTACCCGCAGGCGAAAGCCGAAGACTGGCGCCTGGAAGTGGCCGGCCAACGGGTGCAGATCATCAAGAAGGACCCGAAAAAGGGCGGCATCCTGCAGTTCGGTACCGAACTGGTCGCGGCGAAGGACGGCTCCCTCGCTGCCCTGCTCGGCGCTTCGCCAGGCGCGTCGGTGACCGTTTCGATCATGCTCGAGCTGATCGAAAAATGCTTCCCGGCCAAGGCGTCGGGCGAGTGGGCAAGCAAACTGGCGGAAATCTTCCCGGCACGCGAGAAGGTTCTGGAAACCGATGCTGCGCTGTATCGCAAGATCAACACGCAGAACAACATCGCCCTGGAACTGGTTGAAGAAAGCAGCGAGACCCCAAGCTACGCTTGATCTTGCGGCATAAAAAACGCCCCGGACTCAGAGAGTGCGGGGCGTTTTTTTATGCGGATAAACAGTCAGCCACAAAATCTATGGTGTGAGTGACATCGCTTTCGCGAGCAAGCCCGCTCCCACAGTGAATCTCCTGTGCACACAAGATGTGTGGCAACAGAGATCAATGTGGGAGCGGGCTTGCTCGCGAAAGGGCCAGAGCCAACACCACCCATCTGGCAAGAATGTGTTTTTGCCAAATGTCAGGTACGGGACTTTTCGATCAGTTCGATGTAGTCCGGGGCATTACGCTGATCGGCGATCAGCTCAACAAAGGTCTTGCCCTGCTCGTCCTTGCCATCCACGTCGAAACCGGCGGCGACAAAGAAGCCCAGAAAACGCTCGAAGTCATCGATACGCAAACCGCGATACGCCTTGATCAGTTTGTGCAGCGACGGCGAAGTGGCGTCGACCGGCTCAAAATCGAGGAACAGCTTGATCTGCTCATCGCCGATCTCGTCACCAATCACTTGTTTCTTATCTTTACGCATTGCCGACTCCAGCTCGCAGACATGACACGGGGCGGGCAGTTTACCCCTGCCCGACCGCCCGGCTCAACGCGGACGAATCGCCCCGGTGTGCAAATCGGCCCAGATATGGCCGTTGGCATAACTGAGGAACTGCACATACACCGTGTCGTTGCGCAGCAGATCCATCACCACGCGGTATTGAGCGAGCGGATAGAACAGCGTCAGAGTTTTGCTTTTGTCATCGTAGGCCGGTTTTTTCAGGCTTTTGCTTTCGCCGTCGAAACTCACCAGCACCTGGCTGATGGTCGCGCCCTTGTTCAGCGATTTGCCTTTGAGGCGAATCAACAAGGATGAGGTGACCGGAATCGGCTGCTGATTGGACTGGCGCTGCGCACCGACCACTACCGAATACTCGCTGACCTGCAGCAGTTGCTGCTGCTCGGGTTCAGCGTCGCGCAGGGTCAGATCGTCCGGCGGCAGAAACTGGCTGTGCATCGGCGCGGCGGACAGTGGCAGGCTGAGGGACAGCAACAGGGCAGCGAGACTGCAGATCAAGAGGCGCATGACAGGCTCCGGGGGGCGGGGCCGAGCACTCTAGCATGGCTGTCGCGCAAGGATCAGCACACACAAAAACAACTGTGGGAGCGAGCCTGCTCGCGAAAGCGGTGTGTCAGTTTTCAATGATGCTGACTGACACGACGCCTTCGCGAGCAGGCTCGCTTCCGCAGGGGGCAATGCAGGTTCTTACATGCCTTTAACGGCATAAATCCCGTTGGCGTTGCGCCAGTAGCCCTTGTAGTCCATGCCATAACCGAAGATGTAGCGGTCGATGCATGGCAGGCCGACGAAATCGGCTTTCAGGTCAGGACGCGCCTTGCGGTCGTGGTCCTTGTCGATCAGCACGGCGGTGTGCACTTTGCGTGCGCCAGCGTGTTTGCAGAAGTCGATGATCGCGCCCAGGGTGTGACCTTCGTCGAGGATGTCGTCGATAATCAGCACGTCGCGGTCAATGAACGAGACTTCCGGCTTGGCTTTCCAGAACAGGTCGCCACCGCTGGTTTCGTTGCGATAACGGGTCGCGTGCAGGTAGGACGCTTCCAGCGGGAATTGCAGATGCGTGAGCAGTTTGCCGGAGAAGATCAGGCCGCCGTTCATCACGCAGAACACCACCGGGTTGCTGTCAGCCAGTTGTTCGTTGATTTGTGCACCGACGCGGGCGATGGCCGCCTCGACTTCAGACTCGGTGTACAGGCAGTCAGCCTCTCGCATGATTTGACGGATATGCTCGAGATCAGCGGACATGGCGCTCTCCAGGGGTTGGCGGAATTGGAAAAGCGGGCAAAGGTACGCATCCCGCGAGGTCGAATCAAGCTCTTATGGACTAACGTACAGAATGTCCTATAGGACATCACCCTCGGATAGATTAATCTAGGCCGGTTTTTTTGCCCGCCGCCGGAGCCTTTCCCATGCCCATCCTCGAGATCCGCCATCCGCTGATCCGTCATAAACTCGGCCTGATGCGCCGCGCTGACATCAGCACCAAGAATTTCCGCGAGCTCGCTCAGGAAGTCGGCGCCCTGTTGACCTATGAAGCTACAAAAGATCTGCCACTCGAATCCTACGACATTGCCGGCTGGTGCGGCACCGTGTCGGTGGAGAAGATCGCCGGCAAGAAGATTACCGTTGTGCCGATCCTGCGTGCCGGCATCGGCATGCTCGAAGGCGTGCTCAGCCTGATCCCGGGCGCCAAGGTCTCCGCTGTGGGCGTGGCCCGCAATGAAGAAACCTTGCAAGCGCACACCTATCTGGAAAAACTGGTACCGGAAATCGACGAGCGTCTGGCGATGATCATCGACCCGATGCTCGCCACCGGCAGCTCCATGGTTGCCACCATCGACCTGCTGAAAAAGGCCGGTTGCCGCGACATCCGCGCCATGGTCCTGGTCGCCGCGCCGGAAGGCATTGCTGCGGTAGAACAGGCGCACCCGGACGTGACCATCTATACCGCGTCCATCGATGAGCGCTTGAACGAGCACGGCTACATCATTCCTGGGCTTGGCGACGCCGGTGACAAGATCTTCGGCACCAAGCAGAAGGACGCGTAACCATGCAGCAAGAGTTCAACGATCCGCTCTGGCGCACGGTGCTGTCCGGCGCGCAGATGCTGTTCGTGGCTTTCGGCGCCCTGGTGCTGATGCCACTGATCACGGGCCTGGACCCGAACGTGGCACTGTTTACCGCAGGTCTGGGGACAATCCTGTTCCAGATCGTCACCGGGCGTCAGGTGCCGGTGTTTCTGGCGTCGAGCTTCGCCTTCATCACGCCGATCATTCTCGCCAAGGGCCAGTTCGGCCTCGCCGCGACCATGGGCGGAGTGATGGCGGCCGGTTTCGTCTACACCTTCCTCGGCCTGGCCGTGAAGATCAAAGGCACCGGCTTCATTGACCGCTTGCTGCCACCGGTGGTGATCGGTCCGGTGATCATTTCCATTGGCCTGGCCATGGCGCCGATTGCCGCGAACATGGCGATGGGCAAGGCCGGTGACGGCACCGAACTGATCCACTATCAGACGGCGATGATGATTTCCATGCCGGCGCTGCTGACCACGTTGATCGTGGCGGTGTTCGGCAAGGGCATCTTCCGTCTGGTGCCGATCATTTCCGGCGTGCTGGTGGGTTTTGCCATGTCGTTCTATTTCGGCGTGGTCGATACGGCGAAGATTGCTGCAGCGCCTTGGTTCGCCCTGCCGCACTTCACTGCGCCCGAGTTCAACTGGCAGGCGATTCTGTTCATCGTTCCAGTGGCGCTGGCCCCGGCGATCGAGCACATCGGCGGCGTGATTGCCGTGGGTAGCGTGACCGGTCGCGACTATCTGAAGAAGCCGGGCCTGCATCGCACCCTGCTCGGTGACGGCATCGCCACCACCGCCGCCGGCCTGTTCGGTGGCCCGCCCAACACCACGTACGCCGAAGTGACCGGCGCGGTGATGCTGACCAAGAACTACAACCCGAAAATCATGACCTGGGCGGCGATCTTCGCCATCACCCTGGCCTTCATCGGCAAGTTCGGCGCGCTGCTGCAAAGCATTCCGGTGCCGGTGATGGGCGGGATTCTGTGCCTGTTGTTCGGTTCGATTGCGGCGGTGGGCATGAACACCCTGATCCGCCACAAGATCGACCTGGGCGAAGCGCGCAATCTGGTGATTGTTTCGGTGACGCTGGTATTCGGTATCGGCGGCGTGCTGGTCGGCACCGGCACCGGTCCTGATGACTTCGGCCTCAAAGGCATCGCGCTGTGCGCGGTGGTGGCGATTGTGCTGAACCTGATCCTGCCGGGCAATGATGGCTGGAAGAACAAGAAGGCGGATGAGCCGCTGATTTAAGTCTTTAGAGCTTCATCGCCTGATACACCGCATTCGCGAGCAGGCTCGCTCCCACAGGTTGGAATGCATTTCAACCTGTGGGAGCGGGCTTGCTCGCGAAGCTTTTGACTTTCAGAGCGCCAGCGGTGCGCGCTCGCAGAGCGTGGCCAGCGCCTTGGCCCATTGCGGGTCGTCATTGAGGCACGGCACCAGCACCAACTCCTCGCCCCCCGCTTCGCGGAACTGTTCCTTGCCACGATCGCCAATCTCTTCCAGCGTCTCGATGCAGTCAGCGACGAACGCCGGGCACATCACCAGAATCTTTTTCACTCCGCTTTTGGCCAGTTCATCCAGCCGCGCTTCGGTGTACGGCTCGATCCATTTCGCCCGGCCCAGGCGTGACTGAAACGACACCGACCATTTGCCGTCCGCCAGGCCCATGGTTTTGGCGAAGGCAGCGGCGGTGCGGAAACACTGCGCGCGATAACAGGTCGCCAATACCGCCGGCGAGGCGGTCTGGCAGCAATCGGCGCCCTTGAGGCAGTGGTTGCCCGTCGGGTCGAGTTTGCTCAGATGCCGCTCAGGCAAGCCGTGAAAACTCAGCAGCAAATGATCGTAATCCTGCTGCAGGTACGGGCGCGCGCTGGCGGCCAATGCTTCGATATATTCCGGCTGATCGTAGAACGGCTGCAGGATCGACAACTGCACGTCGAGCTTCTTCTCGCGCAGCACGCGCCGGGCTTCTTCGATCACCGTGGTCGTGGTGCTGTCGGCAAACTGCGGATACAGCGGCGCCAACGTGATTTTCTTGTGCCCGGCCTTCACCAGCCGCAGCAGACAGGTTTCGATCGACGGCTCGCCATAACGCATCGCCAGATCCACCGGGCCGTGTTTCCACGTGCGGGTCATCTGCTCTTGCAAGCGGCGGCTGAGCACCACCAGCGGCGAGCCTTCCTCCCACCAGATCGAGGCGTAAGCGTGCGCCGACTGCTCAGGGCGCTTGATCAGAATCAGTGACACCAGCAACCGCCGCAGCGGCCATGGCAGGTCGATCACATACGGGTCCATCAGAAACTGATTGAGGTAGCCGCGCACGTCGGCCACCGAGGTGGAGGCCGGAGAGCCCAGGTTGACCAGAAGCAAAGCGTGATCGGTCATGCAACGTCCTATTTCAGAGGCGGCTGGAGAGGTCATCCAGAGCCGCGCGTAAATCCGTAAAGCGGAAGCTGAACCCCGCATCCAGCAAGCGTGCCGGCGTCGCGCGCTGGCCGCCGAGCAATAACAGTGACAACTCGCCGAGCATGACTTTCAGCGCCAGGGTCGGCATCGGCATGAACGCCGGGCGGTGCAATACACTGCCCAGGGTCTTGGCAAATTCGCGGTTGCGCACAGGTTTTGGCGCGCAGGCATTATAAGGACCGCTGGCCTGATTACGGTGCAGAAGAAAATCAATCAGGGCGATTTGATCGTCGATGTGAATCCACGGCATCCACTGCCGACCGTTGCCCAAAGGCCCGCCCAGCCCGAGCTTGAACGGCAGCAACAGCCGCGACAAAAAGCCGCCCTCGGCCGACAGCACCAGACCGGTTCGCACCAGCACCACACGGATGCCGAGGTTTTCCGCGCGCAATGCGGTTTCTTCCCAAGCGATGCACAACTGACTGGCGAAGTCGTCGATGCCGGGCGGCGATTGCTCTGTCAGCTCGCGCTCGCCACCGTCGCCGTACCAGCCGATCGCCGAGCCGGAAATCAGCAGTTCTGGTTTCTGCGCACGAGTTTCCAGCCACGCCAGCAGCGTTTCCGTAAGGGTGATGCGACTGCTCCACAGCAATGCCTTGCGTCGATGGGTCCAGGGGCGGTCGGCAATCGGCGCGCCAGCAAGATTGACGATCGCATCCAGAGGCTCTTCGCCGAGGTCCTCCAGACGGGTTATCCCGCGCACTTGCGCGCCGCAGATCTGCGCGACTTTTTCCGCGCGGCGACTCCACACCGTCAGGCGATGGCCCTGCTCCAGCCAGTGCCGGCAGAGCTGACGTCCGATCAAACCAGTACCGCCGGTCAGCAATATGTGCATGACATCTTCCTCGCGTGGCGTTTAACCCGGATCACTAGTCTATTTTTATAGGCAGGGATCTTTTCTATCGGGCAGGCTCTATTGTTTAACAATAGGCCAAGCTGTCAGAACGAGAACGCTAGAAGTTATACCAAAAAACAGAATTGTACAGGTTTCATCGACGGCGTAGTCTGTACAGAAAGGTAAACGAGGCCCCTATGACTGTACCTATCGCAATCATCGGCACCGGCATCGCCGGGCTCTCCGCCGCCCAGGCTCTGACAGAGACCGGGCATACCGTTCAACTGTTCGATAAAAGCCGCGGCAGCGGCGGACGCATGTCGAGCAAGCGCAGCGACGCCGGCTCGCTGGATCTGGGCGCTCAATACTTCACTGCGCGCGATCGACGCTTCGTCACCGAGGTGCAGCGCTGGCAAAGCCAGGGCTGGGCCGCCGAGTGGACGCCGCAGCTGTACACCTTCCAGGGCGGCCAATTGAACATGTCGCCGGACGAGCAGACCCGCTGGGTCGGCACGCCGCGTATGAGCGCCATCACCCGTGGCCTGCTCGATGGTCTGGATGTGCAGTTCGCCTGCCGCATCACCGAGGTCTATCGCGGGGAAGAACACTGGCATCTGCAGGACGCCGACGGCGGCACCCACGGCCCTTTCAGCCACGTGGTGATCGCCACACCAGCACCGCAAGCCACCGCGTTGCTCGCCGCCGCGCCGAAACTTGCCGGCGTCGCTGCCGGGGTGAAAATGGAGCCGACCTGGGCCGTCGCTCTCGCCTTCGAAACCCCGCTGGATACGCCGATCGAAGGCTGCTTCGTGCAGGACAGCCCGCTCGACTGGCTGGCGCGCAACCGCAGCAAACCCGGGCGCGACAGCACTCTCGACACATGGGTGCTGCATGCAACCAGCGCCTGGAGCCGGCAACACATCGACCTGTCCAAGGAGGCGGTGATCGAGCATCTGCACGGTGCCTTTGCCGAACTGCTGCACAGCGCCATGCCTGCGCCAACCTTCAGCCTCGCCCACCGCTGGCTCTACGCCCGCCCCGCCACAGGCCATGAATGGACCACACTGGCGGACGTCGATCTGGGCCTGTACGCCTGTGGCGACTGGTGCCTGTCGGGTCGCGTCGAAGGCGCCTGGCTCAGTGGTCAGGAGGCTGCACGTCGCTTGCACGAACACCTGCAATGAATCGCATCAATCCGCGCAAATTGCTGCTGTCGAAGTGGACAGCAGCCCACCCGCAAAATCGCGAAAAACATTTTCTGGTCACCGAACTGATCCGCGACGAGGAAGGTACGGTGCTGGAAGTTGAATTGCAGGCGGTGCTGACCCAGCGTAGCGAGCGACTGGATTGGCAGGTGCTCAAAGACAGCAAGCTCTGGTTACTTGGCTGGAAATAGATTTCCCTTGTGGTAGCGAGCCCACTCGCGAAAGCGCTGTATCAGATTCGAATTCGTCGACTGCCCCATCGTCTTCACAAGCAGGCTCGCTCCCACAGATTCAGCGCCGCACAAAAATCTTATACAAATCATTTGACTTGTACATCCATCGATCTATGCTGAGGAAAAGTTGTACAGAGATAACTCTCTGTACAGGTATAGATTCGAGGTGCTCATGTCTACTGCTTCCCTGTCCAAGCCGAAGATCGCCATCAGCGCCTGCCTGTTGGGCGAAGAAGTGCGCTACAACGGTGGGCACAAGGAATCGCGGCTGTGCAGCCGTACCCTCGCCGAATATTTCGATTTCGTCCCGTTGTGTCCGGAAGTCGCCATCGGCATGGGCATTCCCCGCGAACCGATCCGTCTGGTCGGCGACCCGGAGCAACCCGAGGCAGTCGGCACCGTCGACCGGACCATCAACGTCACCAAGCCGCTGGCCGAGTACGGCGAGAAAATGGCCGCTGAGCTGCAGGATCTTTCCGGTTACATTTTCATGCAGCAGTCGCCCTCCTGCGGATTGGAACGGGTCAAGGTCTATCACGCCAACGGCGCCCCGGTGAACGGTGGCGGACGCGGCATCTATGCGCAGGCATTCTGTGCACAACATCCGGATTTGCCGGTGGAAGAGGCCGGGCGCCTCAACGATCCGGTGCTGCGGGAGAACTTCATCACCCGCGTCCTGGCCTACAGCGCCTGGCAGCAAGTGCTCGCCGAGGGCCTGAGCCGCCGCGCCCTCACCGAATTCCATTCGCGCTACAAGTACCTGCTGATGGCGCACAACCCGCTGCAATACAAAAACCTCGGCAAGATGCTTGGCAACATGGCCGACAGCGATCCCGCCGAACTCGGCCCGCGCTATTTCAGCGAACTGATGGCCGCGCTGAAGAAATGCGCCACCCGCGGCACCCATTGCAACGTGCTGCTGCACCTCAGCGGATATTTGAAACAATCGCTGAGTGCCGAAGACAAACAGGAAATGCAGCAGGTCATCGGCCAGTATCGCCAGGGCATCGTGCCGCTGGTGGTGCCGTTGACGCTGCTCAAACATCACTTTCGACTCCATCCGGATCCGTACATCGCGCAGCAGGTTTATCTGCAGCCGCATCCGGAAAACCTCAGTCTGCGAAACGCGATCTAATGAACGATAAAACCGATAGCAGCGCCCAGGAAGACCTCGGCGCCGACTTCAAGAAAGCCCTCGACGAGGGCTGGTTGCCGATTCGCGAAGTCGCGCGGCAGACCGGCGTCAACGCCATCACCCTGCGTGCGTGGGAACGTCGCTACGGATTGGTGGTGCCGCAGCGCACACCGAAGGGCCATCGACTGTATAGCGCCGAACATGTGCAGCGGATCATGGCCATCCTCACATGGCTCAATCGCGGCGTTGCGGTCAGTCAGGTCAAGCCACTGCTTGACGCGCCGCAGGCCTTCACGGAAACCGTGGAGAACGATTGGCAGCGTCTGCGTCAGACCTTGCTTTCGGCGGTCACCGCGCTCAATGAGCGCACTCTGGATGACAGCGTCAATCAGGCCATCGCACTGTATCCGCCACGGACTCTGTGCGAGCAACTGCTGATGCCGCTGTTGGCCGAACTCGAACAGCGCTGGCAGGGCCAGTTTGGCGCGCAGATGGAGCGGACGTTTTTCTTCTCCTGGTTGCGCAGCAAATTCGGTGCACGCATCTACCATAACAACCGTCAGCTGCATTCGGCGCCGCTGCTGTTGATCAATCATTCCGACCTGCCGCTGGAGCCACATCTGTGGCTTTGCGCATGGCTGATCAGCAGTGCCGATTGCCCGGTGCAAGTGTTCGACTGGCCACTGCCGGCCGGTGAACTGGCGCTGACCGTCGAGCATCTGCAAGCCCGTGGCGTGCTGCTGTATTCGAGCAAAGCCATGCAACTGGCGCAGTTGCCCAAGCTGTTAGCGAACGTCAATTGCCCGACCTTGATTGCCGGCCCCACGGTGCACATCCACCACACCGAGCTGTCCGCACGCACCGCCCAGACTGCCGATCTGTTACTGGCTGAAGATCCGCTTGCCGCACACCAGGCGCTGCTCGAGCGCGGATTGATTTGATGATGGGTTTAATCACATGCAACTGATCTGGCTGCGCAGCGACTTGCGCCAACATGACAACACTGCCCTCGCGGCCGCCGCAGCGCGCGGCCCGACCGTGGCCGTGTATCTGTTGAGTCCGCAGCAGTGGCTGGAGCACGACGATGCGCCGTGCAAGGTGGATTTCTGGCTGCGCAACCTGCGCGAACTGAGCAAAAGCCTCGGCGCGCTGAACATCCCGTTGTTGATTCGCAGCGCGCCGCACTGGGATCAGGCGCAGGCAGAACTGCTCAAGCTCTGCCGGCACTTGAAGATCGAGGCGGTGCACGTCAACGAGGAATACGGCGTTCACGAAAGCCGCCGCGATGAAGCCGTCGCTCAAACGTTGCGGGACGAAGGTATCGAGTTTCACAGCTATCTGGATCAGTTGCTGTTCAAACCCGGCACGGTCTTGACCAAGAACGGTACCTACTTCCAGGTATTCAGTCAGTTCCGCAAGGTCTGCTACGACCGCCTGCATCGCTCGATGCCAGCACTGGTCAAAACACCGGGCAAGCAGGCTACGCTGGATATCGAAAGCGATGCCATTCCCGAAGCAGTCAAGGGCTTCGCCACACCGAGCGAATCCCTGCGCGCCTTGTGGCCGGCCGGCGAGCAAGAGGCGCGGCGCCGCCTCGACACCTTCACCGATGCGCAGATTGACTACTACCGCAGCGAACGCGACTTCCCGGCCAAACCGGGCACCAGCCAATTGTCGGCGTACCTCGCCGCCGGGGTGATCTCGCCACGCCAGTGCCTGCACGCCGCGCTGCAAAGCAATCAGGGCGAATTCGAAAGCGGCAAGGTCGGCGCGGTCACCTGGATCAACGAGCTGCTGTGGCGCGAGTTCTACAAACACATTCTGGTCGGCTATCCACGCGTCTCCCGGCATCGCGCCTTTCGCCCGGAAACCGAGGCGCTGGCCTGGCGCGATGCGCCGGAAGAACTCAAGGCCTGGCAGGAGGCACGCACCGGACTGCCGATCATCGACGCGGCGATGCGTCAATTGCTCGAAACCGGCTGGATGCACAATCGCCTGCGCATGGTCGTGGCGATGTTCCTGACCAAAAACCTGCTGATCGACTGGCGCGAGGGCGAACGCTTTTTCATGCGCCACCTGATCGACGGCGATCTGGCGGCCAACAACGGTGGCTGGCAGTGGAGCTCATCGACCGGCACCGACTCTGCGCCCTACTTCCGCATTTTCAACCCGCTGAGCCAGTCGGAAAAATTCGACGCCGAAGGTGTGTTCATCAAGCACTGGTTGCCGGAACTGGCCGGGCTCAACAAGAAGGAAGTGCACAATCCGGCGGCCGCCGGAGGGCTGTTCGGCGTGGCGGATTATCCGGCGCCGATCGTCAACCTCAGCACCTCACGCGAGCGCGCGCTGACGGCGTTCAAGAACCTGCCGTCGCGCCAGCCAGTGGGCGGCAGCGATGAGTGAGTTCCTGCGCAGCTTCGCCCGCGAATTTTCCGGGTTGAACAAAGACAACCTGCATCGCCTCGACGAGCTGTACAGCGACGATATTCATTTCACCGATCCGCTGCACGAAGTTCAGGGCCTGGCACAACTGCAGGATTACTTCAGTGAGCTGTACGCCAACGTCAGCGATCTGCGCTTCGACTTTCATGGTTTCGACCAGATCCGCGAAGGTGAAGGTTACCTGCGCTGGGTCATGAGTTATCGCCATCCGCGCCTGGCCAATGGCCGGGAAATCAGGGTCGGTGGCTGTTCGCACCTGCTCTGGCGCGACAAGGTTTATCGCCATCGGGATTATTTCGATGCCGGGGCGCTGCTGTATGAACACTTGCCAATATTGGGCCGGGTGATTGCCTGGCTGAAAAGGAGAATGGGATGAGTCGTACACCTCCACGGCGGTACTGGCTGACCGGGGCCAGCAGTGGCATCGGCGCAGCATTGTGTGAGGACATTCTGAAAAGCGGCGCGCATCTGGCGGTCAGCTCGCGCTCGGTGGCGCCGCTGAAAGTCTTGTCCCAGCGTTATCCGGGCCAGGTGCTGGTGGTGCCCGGCGATCTGACCAACAGTCAGACCGTGCGCGAAATCGGTGAGCAGATCGCCGAGGCCTGGGGTTCGCTGGACAGCGTGATTCTCAACGCCGGCACCTGTGAATATGTCGACGCGCGCCAGTTCGATTCGTCGATCATCGAGCACGTGGTGCGCACCAATCTGCTCGCCAGCAGCTATTGCATCGAAGCCGCACTGCCGCTGCTGCGCAAAGGCACGGCGCCGCATCTGGTCGGCATGGCCAGCTCAGTGACTTACCTGCCGCTGCCTCGCGCCGAAGCCTATGGCGCATCGAAGGCCGGACTGCGTTACCTGTTCGAATCGCTGCGCATCGATCTGGCGGATGAAGGCATTGAAGTCACCATCATCAGCCCGGGTTTTGTCGAAACGCCGCTGACCGAGAGGAACGATTTCCCGATGCCGCTGAGCTGGCCTGCGGATAAAGCGGCGCGGCACATCTTCGCCAAACTCAAGGACCGTCCGCTGGAAATTGCCTTCCCGGGGCTGTTCATGGCCGCGCTGTGGCCGCTATCGAAACTGCCGGCCCGCGCGCAACTGGCGATCGGCAAACGCATGGTGCGCAAGAACCCACCACAGCGGGACCCGATATGAAAATCGCCGTGATTGGCAGCGGTATCGCCGGGCTCACCTGCGCTTACCTGCTGAACCGTCGCCACGACATCACTGTCTTCGAAGCCAGTGATTGGGTCGGCGGCCATACTCACACCGTGCCGGTCAGCGTGGCTGGGCAATCGTTCGCCATCGATACCGGTTTCATCGTGTTCAACGACTGGACCTACCCGAACTTCATTCGCTTGCTCAACCAGCTTGGCGTGGCGTTCAAGCCGACTGAAATGAGCTTTTCGGTAACCGACCCGGACACTGGCGTCGAGTACAACGGCAACAACCTCAACAGCCTGTTCGCCCAGCGCAGCAATCTGTTGTCGCCGGGGTTCTGGGGCATGCTGCGCGACATTCTGCGCTTCAACAAAGAAGCCCAGCGCGACCTGATGGAACTGCGCATCGCCGCCGATACCACCCTCGACGATTACCTCAAGGCCGGCGGCTACGGCGAGCGTTTCATCTTGCATTACATCGTGCCGATGGGCGCGGCGATCTGGTCGATGCCGATGGCAGAAATGCTCAATTTCCCGCTGCAGTTCTTTCTGCGCTTCTTCAAGAATCATGGCCTGCTGTCGGTCAGTGATCGGCCGCAGTGGCAGGTCATCGAGGGCGGTTCCAGTGCCTACGTCGCGCCGCTGACCGCTTCATTCAGCGACAGGATTCGTCTGAGCTGCCCGGTCAGCCGCGTCGAGCGCAATCAGCATGGCGTGGTTATCCACAGCCCGGCCGGCCTCGAACATTTCGACAAAGTGGTGTTCGCCTGTCACAGCGATCAGGCTCTGCAGCTGCTGGCCAACCCGAGCGACACCGAGCGCTCGATTCTCGGCGCTCTGCTCTACGCCGACAACGATGTAGTACTGCACACCGACACGCGCCTGCTGCCAACGCGCAAACTGGCCTGGGCCAGCTGGAATTATCGCCTCGGCGGTGCCGGCCACACGCGCGCGGCGGTCACCTACAACATGAACATTCTGCAGGGCATCGAAAGCGACACCACGTTTTGCGTCAGCCTCAACCAGACTGCCGGCATCAGCCCCGATAAAGTGCTGGCCCGCTACACCTACGCCCACCCGCAATACACCCTCGCAGCAGCAGCCGCGCAAAACCGTTGGGGCGAACTCGATGGCGAGCAGCACACGCATTATTGCGGCGCCTACTGGGCCAACGGCTTTCACGAAGATGGCGTCGTCAGCGGCTTGCGCGTGGCCGCCGCGTTCGGTGAAACCCTGTGAACAGCGCTCTGTACAGCGGCGTCATCGGCCACCGACGTTTTGCGCCGCGCCGCCACGAATTCCGCTATCGCATCGGTTTGCTCTATCTCGACCTGAGCGAACAGGACGAAGTGCTGGCCCTGTCGCCAATGGCGGGCCGCAGCCGCTTTGCGCCGTTCTCGTTTCGCGAAACCGATTACCTGAAAGCCTTCACCGGCAAGGGCATGCGCCTGATCGACGCGGTGCGCCAGCAGGTCGGTGCAGCCATCGGTCATGAGCCACAAGGCGCGGTATGCCTGCTGACCCAGCCGCGCAGTTGGGGCCTGTCGTTCAATCCGGTGAGTTTCTTTTATTGCCATGAAGCCGACGGGCAACTGGCGGCGATTGTTTGTGAAGTGACCAACACGCCGTGGCGCGAGCGTTATCACTATGTGCTGCCGGCGCAGACGCCAACCAGCCTGGTGGATTTTCATCAGCACTTTGCCGTGGCCAAGGCCTTTCACGTCTCGCCGTTCCTGCCCCGCGACCTCGAATACCGCATGAGCTTCAGCCCCGCTGCGCAAAGCCTTGGCGTGCACATGGCCGATTGGCAGGGCAGCGAGAAATTGTTCGACGCCACGCTCAATCTGCGCCGCGAACCGCTCGATCGTCGCAGCCTGCACCGCTACCTGCGGCGCTTTCCGTGGATGACCGCAAAAACCGCTTTGGCGATCTACTGGCAAGCGCTGCGACTGCTGCTCAAGCGCGCGCCGATTTTCGCCCATCAGGCTGCCGACGGCAGCTTTAAAACCGCCACTGTGCCTCCGAAGGAGCCGCACCATGAAATCCTCTAGCCTGCCGCTCGGTCGCTTCAGCACCAACGGTTTGACCGGCTCGCTGCTGCGCCGTGGCGTGTTACGCCAGTTGGCGCAACTCAAACACGGACAATTGATGGTCGTCGAGGATGGCGAACAAATGCTCTTCGGCACCCCGGGCAGTGCTCTGCTCGGCGAAGTCCATGTACTCGACCCGGCCCTGTGGGGCATGGTCGCCAGCAGCGGTTCGATCGGCGCTGGCGAAGCATTCATCCACGGCTATTGGAGTTCGCCGGACCTGACGGCTGTAGTGCGCGTGTTCGTCAGCAATCTCGATGTACTCGATGCCATGGAGGGCGGCCTGGCGCGTCTTGGCCGGCCCCTGGTGCAAGGCTTGCACTGGCTCAATCGCAACACGCGCAAGGGCTCGCAGAAAAACATCGCCGCGCACTACGACCTCGGCAATGAACTGTTCGAACAGTTTCTCGACCCGACCATGATGTATTCCGCCGCCCAGTTCCTTTCGCCGAGCGACACCCTGGAACAGGCGCAACTGAACAAACTCGAACGCATCTGCCAGAAACTTGCGCTCAAGCCCAGCGACCACCTGCTGGAAATCGGCACCGGTTGGGGCAGCATGGCCCTGTACGCAGCGCAGCATTACGGTTGCCGCGTGACCACCACGACGCTGTCGAAAGAGCAGTTCGCGTTCACTGCCAAACGCATCGAACAATTGGGCTTGCAGGACCGCGTCACCTTGCTGCTCAAGGATTACCGCGACCTCAGCGGCGAGTACGACAAACTGGTGTCGATCGAGATGATCGAAGCGGTCGGCCATCGGTTCCTGCCGACCTACTTCAAACAATGCGCGCAGTTGCTCAAGAGCAACGGCCTGATGCTGCTCCAGGCAATCACCATTCGCGAGCAACGCTACGAACAGGCCAAGCGCAGCGTCGACTTTATCCAGCGCTACATCTTCCCCGGCGGCGCCCTGCCCTCGGTGCACAAGATGCTTGATGTGGTCAGCCGCGAGACCGACATGAACCTGCTGCACATGGAAGATTTCGGCCTGCATTACGCCAGGACATTGCGCCTGTGGCACGAGAATTTTCGCCTCGCCCATGGTCGCCTGAGCGAACTGGGCTACGACGATTATTTCCTGCGATTGTGGGAGTTTTATCTGTGCTACTGCGAGGGCGGATTCCTCGAACGCACCATCGGCACCGCGCAATTGCTGCTGGCCAAACCGGCGGCGATGACCGCGCCGCTGCTCGGTCGCTTCGATGCGTGAGCGAATCGCCAATGCCATGCTGTTTCAGCTCGGCTGGCTGGCCTGCGTGCTCGGCGGCAACAGTTTGTGGCTGTTGCTGACGCTGGCGGCACTGGTGATTCATCTGCGCTGGATCAGCAGTTGGGCGGCAGAAGGTCGTTTGATTCTGTGCGTGGTGATTGTCGGCACGGCGGTGGACAGCGTCTTGCGTTACCTCGGCGTGTTCCGCTTTGAAGACGCCTCGCCGCTCATTCCGTTGTGGCTAATGCTGCTGTGGGCGCTGCTCGCCACCACGTTGCGCCATTGCCTGGCGTGGAGCGCGCGGCCATGGTGGCTGGCCAGCGGACTGGGCGCGGTGGGTGGCGCACTGTCGTACTACGGTGGCGGACGCCTGGCCGGCGTGCAATTCCCTTACGGCGAATTTTCGACGCTGATCGTCATCGGGCTGCTCTGGGCAGGGCTGTTCCCGCTGTTGCACTTGATGGCGCGGCGTCTGGCGCCGTGAGCGTCCGTCAGCGCTTTCACACCCACAGCGATCACTGCCTTACACTGCCGCCATGAAAACCATTCCTCACACACAAATCGCCGAACCGGCGGTCACCTGCTCGACCTGCGCGGCGTGCTGCTGCCAGCTCGAAGTGATGCTGATCACCGACACTGGCGTGCCTGATCGCTTTATCGATACCGATGAATGGGGCGGTGAAGTGATGCTGCGTCTGGACGACGGCTGGTGCGCGGCGCTGGATCGCGACAGCATGATGTGCACGATCTATGAACGACGCCCGCTGATTTGCCGCGAATTTGAAATGGGCGCGCCGGAGTGCATCGAAGAGCGCCGGGGTATTGCGACAGCCTACCGCTGATTTCTTTGACAACGCAGAAACAACTGTGGGAGCGAGCCTGCTCGCGAAGGCGGTGTGTCAGCCACCATTTGAATTGACTGACACTCAGCTTTCGCGAGCAGGCTCGCTCCCACGTTGGTTGCGCGTAGCGGCGTGTTACAGCGGCATTGTGTAATGCAGCGCGTAGCTTTCTACACCATCGTTGTCGCTGGACAGGCCGGCGTTGGAGTAGTGCGTGGCGCGGATGCCGACTTCGTGGCCACCATTGAAGCGCAGGCCGACACCGATGCGGTCTTCGAACTGGAAGGAACCGCCCAGCTTGTTGCTTTCATATTCGGTGTTGGAGAAGAACGCCGCGCCGATACCCGCTTCTACGTATGGCTTGACCGACTGACCGGCAAACTCGTAAACGAATACAGGCGAGAACGACAGGCTGTTGTTGCTGGAAGTCTTGTCACCTTCCCAGTACGTGTAGGCGCCGCTCCAGTAGCCGGTCAGGCGACCGACGTCGCTCTGCAGCCAGCTCTTGTCCCAGTCGAAATTCATGCCCAGGCGATACGTCATTGTCGAATCGCTGGTACCGCCGACGGCGAATTCAACGCCAGCGGCTTGTGCAGAAATGCTTTGCCCCATCAGTGCGGCCGCAATCGCGGCCAAGCAGAATAGTCGCTTCACTTTGAAACTTCCTTTTCCGGAACGATCGTTTGGTTTTTAGTTGCTGCTGTCGCTATAGAAATCCGCGCTTGGTCAGAAGTTCAGCGTTTTTTCAGTTATTTCACATTTTTTTTACAAGTCGAAGTTTTGCACATTCGACGCAGTTTGGCCCAGCAACGGTAGGATTTTTCTGAGGGATTGTGGATCGGCGCTGGTCCAGAACTTCACCGGCGCGCTTGGTCCGTTTGACAGAATATCGCGCTCGGCAAGCAGCCTTTGCAGCTGCCGGGCCACGGCAGCTCCGGTATCGATCAGGCTGATATCGTCGGCGATCATCGACCTTAGCAGTGGTTTGAGAAAAGGGTAATGGGTGCATCCGAGGATGATCGTATCGCAGCCATGGGCCACTAGAGGCGTGACGTAACCCTGCAATAAAGTACGCAACTGTGCGCTGCGCAGATCACCCTTTTCGATCAACTCGACCAGCCCCGGACAGGGCTGAGTGATGACTTTTACATCGGCCGCGAAACGATCGAGCAACGCGGCGAACTTCGCGCTCTGCAAAGTGCCGGTCGTGGCCAGAACGCCAACCACGCCGCTTCGTGTGGCCGCTGCGGCCGGTTTGACCGCCGGCTCCATGCCGACAATCGGCCAGTGCGGGAAATCACGACGCAGATCGGCCACACCTGCCACGGTCGCAGTGTTGCAGGCCAGCACCAAAGCCTTGGCGCCCTGCTCGCGGAAAAAACCGGCTATCACGCTGCAACGCTGACGGATGAATTCCGGGGTTTTTTCGCCGTAAGGAATGTTCCCGCAATCGGCGACATAAAGCAGCGATTCGTTGGGCAGCAAGCGCTGGATTTCGCCGAGGACCGACAAGCCGCCGACCCCGGAATCGAACACGCCGATCGGCGCTTCACGCATGGCGGGCGCCACAGACGCTGCAGCCCGGATCGCGCTTGACGCGAAGCTCACGGAATCGCGAGCCCAAGGCGTCGATCAACAACAGTCGCCCCACCAATGGTTCACCAAAGCCGACAAGCACCTTCAACGCTTCCAGCGCCTGCAAACTGCCAACCAGACCGACCAGTGGCCCGACCACGCCGGCCTCGCTGCAGGTCAGTTCGGCTTCGCTGCCGTGACCGTACAGGCAGTGATAGCAAGGGCTCTCGGCGCGCCGCGAATCAAACACCGACAACTGGCCTTCCAGACGAATCGCCGCGCCGCTGACCAATGGCTTGCGCGCAGCGACGCACGCAGCGTTGACCGCCTCACGGGTAGAAAAATTATCGGAACAGTCAAGCACCAGATCCACACCCTCCACCGCTGCGGCGAGAGAATCTTCGTCCAGCGCCTGGCGATGGGCGATCAGTTGAATCTCGGGATTGATCGCGCCAAGACGCTTGAGCGCCGAGTCGACCTTGGACATGCCGACGCTGTCGGTGTCGTGAATGATCTGCCGTTGCAGGTTGGTCAGGTCGACCGTGTCGAAATCCGCCAGATGCAATTCGCCGACGCCCGCCGCCGCCAGATATAACGCCACCGGCGCGCCGAGGCCGCCGAGGCCGACGATCAGCACGCGGCTGGCCTTGAGCTTCAGTTGCCCGTCGATGTCGATGTGTTGCAGCAGAATCTGCCGGCTGTAGCGCAGCAATTCCTGATCATTCAGCACGGCAGGCGCCCCAGACTGATGCGTTGATGGCCGCCCAGGTCGGTGCGGCTGTGGACTTCCTCAAAGCCGCGAGTGAGCAGCAGATCACGCACGGCTTCGGCCTGATCATAGCCGTGTTCGAGCATCAGCCAGCCACCAGCCTCCAAATGCTCCGGAGCCTGCGCAACAATCAGGCGCAAATCGTCCAGACCATCTTCCCCAGCGACCAGCGCACTGGCCGGTTCGAAGCGTACATCGCCCTCGACCAGATGCGGATCGGCGGCGGCAATGTACGGCGGGTTGCTGATGATCAGATGGAAGCGCTGGCCTTCAAGGGCGCTGAACCAATGGCTGCTCAGCACCGTAGCGTTGTTCAGGTGCAGACGCTGGCGATTGCGTTCGGCCAGGGCCACGGCTTCGAGCACGCGATCGACGGCGGTGACTTTCCACGCCGGGCGCTCGCTGGCCAAAGCCAAAGCAATCGCGCCACTGCCGGTGCCCAGATCGAGGACCTTGGCCGGGGTTGCCGGTAGCAGCTCAAGGGCGGCCTCTACCAGAAGTTCTGTATCGGGACGCGGGATCAGCGTGTGCGGCGCAACTTCCAGATCGAGTTTCCAGAAGCCCTGCTGGCCGAGAATGTAGGCCACCGGCTCACCGCTGCGTCGCCGTTGCAGATATTCGGCAAAGGTCAGCGCAGCCTCGCTCGGCACGATGCGCTCGGGCCATGTGTGCAGGAAGCTGCGCGACTTGCCCAGTGCGGCGGCGAGAAGCAGTTCCGCGTCCAGACGCGCTGTCGGCGAGTCCGGCAGCTCGGCGGCGCGCAACAGGCTGGCGATGATGGTCATTTATTCACCTATCGCTGCGAGTTGGTCTGCCTGATATTCGGCCAGCAACGGCTCGATCACGGCTTCGACGCCACCGGCGAGAATCTCATCCAGCGAATAAAGGGTGAGGTTGACGCGATGGTCGGTGACCCGGCCCTGGGCGTAGTTGTAGGTGCGGATGCGCTCGGAACGATCACCGGAGCCGACCAGCAACTTGCGCTCACTGGCAATCGCGTTGGCTGCCGCTGCGTTTTGCTGATCGTTGAGTTTGGCCGACAGCCACGCCATCGCCCGGGCGCGGTTCTTGTGCTGGGAACGTTCTTCCTGGCATTCGACGACAGTGCCAGTCGGGATGTGGGTAATGCGGATCGCCGAGTCGGTGGTGTTGACGTGCTGGCCACCAGCGCCGGAGGAACGGTAAGTATCGACGCGCAGATCCGCCGGGTTGATCTCGATGGCTTCGCGCTCGTCCGGCTCGGGCAACACCGCCACGGTGCAGGCCGACGTGTGGATCCGGCCCTGGGATTCGGTGGCGGGTACACGCTGTACGCGGTGCGCCCCGGACTCGAATTTCAGCTTGCCGTAGACGTTGTCGCCTTCGATCCGGGCGATGACTTCTTTATAGCCACCGTGTTCGCCTTCGTTCTCCGAGAGGATCTCGACACGCCAGCCACGACGCTCGGCGTAACGCGAGTACATGCGGAACAGATCACCGGAGAAGATCGCCGCCTCGTCGCCACCGGTGCCGGCGCGAATTTCGAGGAAGACGTTGCGCCCGTCATTCGGATCCTTGGGCAGCAACATGCGTTGCAGATCGGATTCGAGGGTGACCAGCAACTCCCTGGCTTCGCGAACCTCTTCCACGGCCATTTCGCGCATGTCCGGGTCGTTGTCCTTGAGCAGCGCCTGCGCGCCTTCAAGATCGCTTTGTACGCCGAGCAGCTTTTTATAGGCGGCCACTACCGGCTCGAGTTCGGCGTACTCCTTGGAATAGGCGCGGAATTTGGCCTGATCGGCAATGACTTCACCGTCGCCGAGCAGCGCGGTCAGTTCCTCGAAACGGTCCTGGAGAATGTCCAGCTTGTTGAGCAGTGACGCTTTCATTGCGGTTTTTTATCCGAAAAACTATCCGGTGAGCCCTCAAGGGCAAAGAGTTCCTGGGCCATGGCCAGCGCATCGAGGCGGCCTTCGGCAGACAGCTTTTTCAACTGCACGCTGGGCGCATGCAAGAGTTTGTTGGTCAGGCCACGGGCCAGTTGCCCGAGCACGTCTTCGGCGTTGCCGCCATTGGCCAGCAGGCGCAGGGCCTTTTGCAATTCTTCGTCACGCAGGCGTTCGCTCTGTTGACGATAGGCCTTGAGCACATCGACCGCCGCCAGTTCGCGCAGGCGCACCATGAAATCGTCGGCGCCGACCGAGACCATCTCCTCCGCCGCTTGTGCAGCGCCCTGACGGCTCTTGAGGTTCTCGGCGACCACCTCGTGGAGATCGTCGACGCTATAAAGATAAACGTCGTCCAACTCGCCGACTTCTGGCTCGATATCTCGCGGTACGGCAATGTCGACCATGAAGATCGGCTTGTGCTTGCGCAGCTTCAGTGCACTTTCCACCGCGCCCTTGCCAAGAATCGGCAACTGGCTGGCGGTCGAACTGATGACGATGTCGCTGCGCACCAGCTCCGCCGGAATGTCCGAGAGCAGCACCGCGTGGGCGCCGAACTGTTCGGCCAGTTGACTGGCGCGCTCCAGCGTACGGTTGGCAACGACGATGCGCTTGACCCCAAGCTCATGCAAATGGCGCGCGACCAGAGTGATGGTCTCACCCGCGCCGATCAGCAGCGCCTGGCTGCGTTGCAGATCACTGAAAATCTGTTTCGCCAGGCTCACTGCGGCAAACGCCACCGACACCGGGTTCTCGCCGATCGCGGTATCGGTACGCACTTGCTTGGCGGCATTGAACGTCGCCTGAAACAGCCGCCCCAGCAACGGGCCGATGGTGCCGGCCTCGCGGGCCACGGCGTAGGCCGATTTCATCTGACCCAGGATCTGTGGTTCGCCCAGCACCAGCGAGTCGAGCCCGGAGGCGACGCGCATCATGTGACGAACGGCCGCATCGTCTTCATGCACATAGGCACTGGCCCGCAGCTCGTCCAGGCTCAGATGGTGATAATCGGCCAGCCAGCGCAGCACGACATCGGCCGACAGCTGATCCTGTTCTATATAAAGCTCACTGCGATTGCAGGTGGAGAGGATCGCGGCTTCGCGGCTGTCGGTCAGTCGGCAGAGCTGCTGCAAGGCCTCCACCAGTTGCTCAGGGGTAAAGGCCACGCGCTCGCGGACGTCTACTGAAGCAGTCTTGTGGTTAATACCGAGTGCAAGGAAGGCCATTCAAGGTCGCTGGTGGTGACGTGAAGCCGGCAATTGTCCTACTTCGAAAGATTCAGAACAACTACCGCTGACTATTGTCCCAATTGTCAGCCCCTATAATGGCCACAATTGAGTCTCGGTTATGTTTGGCCGAAGGCTTGTGTCATGATGATCCGACCGCAGGTTAGTCGTCCTCTTCCTATATGAATAGATCTTCCGCGTTGCTTCTCGCTTTTGTCTTCCTCAGCGGCTGCCAGACCATGGCGCCCGTTGCGCCGGACGGCACCCCGCCGGCCGAAGACACCACGCCCGCGCCTGAAAAGCCCAAGGTTTACAGCTCCTTCAGCGAGGAAACCGTGTTCAGCCTGCTGAGCGCCGAACTCGCCGGCCAGCGCAATCGCTTCGACATTGCCCTGGATAACTACGTGACCCAGGCGATCAACACCCAGGATCCGGGCGTCTCCGAGCGTGCTTTTCGCATCGCCGAGTATCTGGGCGCCGATCAACCGGCCCTCGACACCGCGCTGATCTGGGCCCGCAATGCTCCGGACGATCTCGAAGCGCAACGCGCCGCCGCCGTGCAACTGGCCCGCGCCGGGCGCTACGACGACTCCATGGTCTACATGGAGAAGGTCCTGCAGGGCAAGGGCGATACCCATTTCGATTTCCTCGCGCTGTCGGCCGCCGACACCGATCAGGAAACCCGCAACGGTCTGATGAAAAGTTTCGACCGTTTGCTTGAGCGCCACCCGAACAACAATCAGCTGATTTTCGGCAAGGCCCTGCTGTTGCAGCAGGACGGCGACAATCAAGGTGCGCTGACTCTGCTTGAAGACAATCCGCCGGAAGATGGCGAAATCGCTCCGATCCTGCTGCGCGCGCGCCTGCTTCAGTTGCTCAACCGTGGCGACGAAGCACTGCCGCTGCTGCAGAAAAACATCAAGAAGTACCCGGAAGACAAACGTCTGCGCCTGACTTACGCGCGCATGCTGGTCGAGCAGGACCGCATGGACGACGCCAAGGCCGAGTTCTCCACACTGGTTCAGCAATACCCCGAAGATGACGAACTTCGTTACTCATTGGCGCTGGTGTGCCTGGAAGCCAAGGCGTGGGATGAAGCCAAGGGTTATCTGGAAGACCTGATCGCCCGCGAAAGCCATGTCGATTCGGCGCACCTGAACCTCGGCCGGATTGCCGAAGAACGCAACGACCCGCAAGGCGCGCTCATCGAGTACGCACAGGTCGGCCCGGGCAATGACTATCTGCCGGCACAGCTGCGTCAGGCCGATATCCTGATGAGCAATGGCAAGACCGCCGAAGCGCAGAGCAAACTGGCGGCCGAGCGCGACGAGCAGCCCGATTACGCGATTCAGCTGTACCTGATCGAATCGGAAAGCCTGTCGGCCAACAAACAGGACGACAAGGCCTGGAAAGTTCTGCAACAAGCGTTGCAGAAATATCCGGACGATCTCAATCTGCTTTACACCCGCGCCATGCTCGCGGAGAAGCGCAATGACCTGGCGCAGATGGAAAAAGACCTGCGTCTGATCATCAAGCGCGATCCGGACAATGCCATGGCGCTGAATGCGCTGGGCTACACCCTGTCCGACCGCACTACCCGTTACGCCGAAGCGAAAACCCTGATCGAGCAGGCTCACCAGATCAATCCGGAAGACCCGGCAGTTCTCGACAGCCTAGGCTGGGTGAACTATCGCCTGGGCAATCTGGACGACGCGGAGAAGTACCTGCGCCAGGCGCTCGAGCGTTTCCCTGACCACGAAGTCGCCGCGCACCTTGGCGAAGTCCTCTGGGCCAAGGGCAATCAACGCGAAGCCAAACAAGTGTGGGGCAAGTTCCTCAAGGATCAGCCCGACAGCACCATTCTGCGCAGCACCATCAAGCGCCTGACCGGATCCGAGACTCTTTAACCCATGTTTTTGCGCCACGTTATTGTTTTCAGCTTCATCGCCCTGCTCGCCGGTTGCTCGGGTTTCGGCACTCGCGAATCGGTCGAGGGCCACGGCAGCCCGGCTCAATGGGCAGCTAACAAACAGCAACTGACGGGCCTCGACGGCTGGCAGATCGACGGCAAGATCGGCATCCGCGCACCGAAAGATTCAGGCAGCGGCACGCTGTTCTGGCTGCAGCGCCAGGACTACTACGACATCCGCCTGTCCGGCCCGCTGGGTCGTGGCGCGGCACGCTTGACCGGGCGCCCGGGCAAGGTGTCGCTGGAAGTCGCCAACCAGGGCCGCTACGAATCGCAATCTCCCGAAGCGCTGCTCGAAGAACAGCTCGGCTGGAAATTGCCGGTATCCAATCTGGCCTGGTGGGTTCGCGGCCTGCCGGCTCCGGAAAGCAAAAGTCGCTTGAACCTCGACGCCGACAGCCGTCTGGCCAGCCTTGAGCAAGACGGCTGGAAAGTCGAATACACCGCCTACACTGAACAGAACGGGTACTGGCTGCCCGAGCGCATCAAGCTGCACGGCACCGACCTTGACGTGACACTGGTGATCAAAACCTGGCAACCGCGCAAGTTGGGGCAATAAAGCATGACCGCTGCACGCCTGACCCTGCCCTCGCCGGCCAAACTCAATTTGATGCTGCACATTCTTGGTCGCCGTGAAGACGGTTATCACGAATTGCAGACGTTGTTTCAGTTCCTTGATTACGGCGATGAGATCACTTTCGCCGTGCGCGATGACGGCGCCATTCAGTTGCACACCGAATTCGCCGGCGTGCCTCACGACAGCAACCTGATCGTGCGCGCAGCGAAAATGTTGCAGCAACAATCCGGCTGCTCGCTCGGTATCGACATCTGGATCGACAAAGTGCTGCCCATGGGCGGCGGCATCGGTGGCGGCAGTTCGAATGCGGCCACGACCCTGCTCGGTCTCAACCATTTGTGGCAACTGGGCTGGGATGAAGATCGTCTGGCGGAACTGGGCTTGTCACTCGGCGCCGACGTATCGGTGTTCGTCCGTGGCCATGCGGCGTTTGCCGAGGGCGTCGGCGAGAAACTGACCCCGGTCGAACCCGAAGAACCGTGGTATCTGGTGCTCGTGCCGCAAGTCGCTGTTAGTACGGCAGAAATTTTTTCCGATCCTTTGTTGACACGTAACACACCGCCCATTAAAGTGCGCCCCGTTCCCGAGGGAAACAGTCGAAATGACTGCTTGCCGGTGGTAGCAAGGCGTTATCCAGAGGTACGTAACGCATTGGATTTGTTAGGTAAATTTACCGAAGCAAAGCTCACCGGAACTGGAAGTTGTGTGTTTGGGGGCTTCCCAAGCAAAGCTGAAGCTGATAAAGTCTCGGCCCTTCTGACAGAGACCCTTACAGGGTTTGTAGCGAAAGGAAGCAACGTTTCGATGTTGCATCGCAAGCTGCAGAGTCTGCTCTAAAGGAATCAAGTGCCCGGCACTTGAAAGCAACAGATACAGGGGCGTCGCCAAGCGGTAAGGCAGCAGGTTTTGATCCTGCCATGCGTTGGTTCGAATCCAGCCGCCCCTGCCATTTTCTCTACTCATCCAGGTTACCCTCAGCCTCTAGGTACTGCGCGTGTCCAAGATGATGGTCTTTACGGGGAATGCCAACCCCGATCTGGCTCGGCGTGTCGTACGTCAGCTGCATATCCCTCTCGGTGACATCTCTGTCGGCAAGTTTTCCGACGGCGAAATCACAGCCGAGATCAATGAAAACGTTCGCGGTAAAGACGTCTTCATTATTCAGCCGACTTGCGCTCCGACCAACGATAACCTGATGGAACTGGTAGTGATGGCTGATGCCTTCCGCCGCTCCTCAGCTACTCGTATCACTGCTGTTATTCCTTATTTTGGTTATGCCCGTCAGGATCGCCGTCCGCGCTCCGCACGTGTGGCTATCAGCGCGAAAGTCGTCGCTGACATGCTTACCGTAGTCGGCATCGACCGTGTTCTCACGGTTGATCTGCATGCTGACCAGATTCAGGGCTTCTTCGATATTCCGGTAGATAACATCTACGGCTCCCCGGTTCTGGTGGATGACATTGAAGATCAGCGCTTCGAAAACCTGATGATCGTGTCCCCGGACATTGGTGGCGTCGTGCGTGCACGGGCTGTTGCCAAGTCGCTGGGCGTCGATCTCGGGATCATCGACAAACGCCGTGAGAAAGCCAATCACTCTGAAGTGATGCATATCATCGGTGATGTCGAAGGGCGTACCTGTATTCTCGTCGATGACATGGTCGATACCGCCGGCACCCTGTGCCATGCGGCCAAGGCCCTGAAAGAGCATGGCGCAGCCAAGGTCTTTGCCTACTGCACACACCCTGTGCTGTCGGGCCGGGCCATCGAGAATATCGAAAATTCCGTGCTGGACGAGCTGGTGGTCACTAACACCATCCCGCTGTCCGCTGCAGCACAAGCCTGTGCACGTATCCGTCAACTGGATATCGCACCGGTTGTTGCCGAAGCGGTTCGCCGCATCAGCAATGAAGAATCGATCAGCGCGATGTTCCGTTAAGGGCCTGCCCTTCGCGAAATGTCTCGTTGACGAAAAGCGCCCCGCCCCGGCATTCCTGTCGGGGCGGGGCTTTTTTTGCCCATACCGTGTTCGGCGCTGGTCGCAAACGCCACTCGGTCATGGCTATTTTGGAGATACAAAATGAACGATTTTACTCTGAATGCTGAAGTGCGTTCCGACCTGGGGAAAGGTGCGAGCCGCCGCCTGCGTCGTCTCGCCGCTCTGGTTCCAGCTGTTGTTTACGGTGGCGAAAAAGCCCCTGAATCCATCAGCATGCTGGCCAAAGAAGTTGCCAAACTGCTCGAAAACGATGCTGCCTACAGCCACGTTATCGAACTGAACGTTGGCGGCAAAAAGCAGAACGTCATCATCAAAGCTCTGCAACGTCACCCGTCCAAGGGTCACGTTATGCACGCTGACTTCGTACGCGTCGTAGCCGGCCAGAAACTGACCGCTATCGTGCCTGTGCACTTTGTTGGTGAAGAAGCTCCGATCAAGAAAGGCGGCGAGATCTCGCACGTCCTGAACGAAATCGAAGTAACTTGCCTGCCGAAAGATCTGCCTGAGTTCATCGAAGTCGACCTGTCGGCTCTGGAAATCGGCGCAATCGTTCACCTGTCCGACCTCAAAGCCCCTAAAGGCGTTGAGTTCGTTGCACTGGCTCACGGTGACGACAAAGCTGTTGCAAACGTACACGCTCCACGCGTTGCTCCAGAAGCTGAAGAAGGCGCAGCAGAGTAATTCACTCTGCCATGCCGGAGTGAGCAAGTAACATCGCGGACTGGAACGTAGCGAGAAAGCGGGCGAGAACGCGGAGTTTACATCCATGGTAAATGAGCATTTTTCGTCCACTTTCGCCGCTTTCCCCGATCGCGGCGATGTTATCCACCACTCCAAGGAAGGGCCCCTATCGTGACTGCCATCAAACTGATCGTTGGCCTGGGAAATCCAGGCGCTGAATACGAACAGACCCGGCATAACGCAGGGGCCCTTTTTGTTGAGCGCATCGCCCACGCACAGAATGTGAATCTCGTGGCCGATCGCAAATATTTCGGCCTGACCGGGCGCTATTCGCATCAGGGTCAGGATGTTCGTCTGCTGATTCCCACCACCTACATGAACCGCAGCGGCCAGGCCGTGGCGGCACTCGCCGGTTTCTTCCGCATCAAGCCTGAAGAAATCCTCGTGGCGCATGACGAACTCGATCTGCCTCCGGGCGTTGCCAAGCTCAAGCAGGGCGGCGGCCATGGCGGTCACAACGGGTTGCGCGACATCATTGCGCAACTGGGCAATCAGAATACGTTCTACCGCCTGCGGCTTGGCATCGGCCACCCGGGCGTTGCCAGTATGGTTTCAAATTTCGTCCTGGGTCGTGCGCCACGCGCCGAACAGGAAAAACTCGATGCCAGCATCGACTTTGCCCTCGGCGTGCTGCCGGATATCCTCGCCGGGGAATGGAACCGCGCGATGAAAAACCTGCACAGCCAGAAGGCCTGACTTTTACCCGAGGGGAAACACCATGGGATTCAATTGCGGCATCGTCGGCCTGCCTAACGTCGGCAAGTCCACCCTGTTCAACGCCCTGACCAAATCCGGTATCGCGGCCGAGAACTTCCCCTTCTGCACCATTGAGCCGAACAGCGGCATCGTGCCGATGCCGGATCCGCGTCTGGAAGCTCTGGCGGCTATCGTCAATCCGAAGCGCATCCTGCCGACCACCATGGAATTCGTCGACATCGCCGGCCTCGTCGCTGGCGCCTCGAAAGGTGAAGGCCTGGGCAACAAGTTCCTCGCCAACATCCGCGAAACCGACGCTATCGCTCACGTGGTGCGCTGCTTCGAAGACGACAACGTGATCCACGTGTCGAACAGCGTCGACCCGAAACGCGACATCGAAATCATCGACCTGGAGCTGATCTTCGCCGACCTCGACAGCTGCGAGAAGCAACTGCAGAAAGTCGCGCGCAACGCCAAGGGCGGTGACAAGGACGCCGTCGTTCAGAAGGCTCTGCTCGAGCAACTGATCGCGCACTTCACCGAAGCCAAGCCGGCGCGCAGCCTGATGAAGAACATGAGCGCGGACGAGAAAGCCGTGATCAAGGGCTTCCACCTGCTGACCACCAAACCGGTCATGTACATCGCCAACGTTGCCGAAGACGGTTTCGAGAACAACCCGCACCTGGACGTGGTCAAGGCCATTGCCGAAGAAGAAGGCGCCATGGTGGTTCCGGTGTGCAACAAGATCGAAGCGGAAATCGCCGAGCTCGATGATGGCGAAGAAAAAGACATGTTCCTCGAGGCCCTGGGCCTGGAAGAGCCTGGCCTGAACCGTGTGATCCGCGCCGGCTACGAAATGCTCCATCTGCAGACCTACTTCACCGCTGGTGTCGAAGAAGTCCGCGCCTGGACCGTCAAGGTCGGTGCCACCGCACCACAGGCCGCTGGCGTGATCCACACCGACTTCGAAAAAGGCTTCATCCGCGCCGAAGTGATCGCCTACAACGACTTCATCCAGTACAAGGGCGAAGCCGGCACCAAAGAAGCCGGCAAGTGGCGCCTGGAAGGCAAGGATTACATCGTCAAGGACGGCGACGTGATGCACTTCCGTTTCAACGTGTAAGCGTTACGCCCAAGAAAAAGCCGCGTTTGATACGCGGCTTTTTTTTGTCTGCGATCTGACACTGTACCTGTGGGAGCGGGCTTGCTCGCGAAGGCGTCGTGTCAGCTGAGCATTCGTCAACTGACACACCCATTCGCGAGCAGGCTCGCTCCCACAGTTCGATTCGTCTGTTCAGGCCTTTTTGGTACGCGGCAAAAAGATCGCCAACACACCAAACAACGGCAAGAACGAGCAAAGGAAATACACGTACTCAATCCCGTGCACATCCGCCAGATGTCCGAGCAGCGCCGCGCCAATTCCGCCGAAACCAAACATCAGGCCAAAGAAAATCCCGGCAATCATCCCGACATTGCCCGGCACCAGTTCCTGCGCGTACACCACGATCGCCGAGAATGCCGAAGCGAGAATGAAGCCGATCACCACGCTGAGAATGCTGGTCCAGAACAGATCGACATGCGGCAGGATCAGGGTGAAAGGCGCTACGCCGAGGATCGAAAACCAGATCACAGCCTTGCGCCCGATCTTGTCGCCAATCGGCCCGCCGAAGAACGTCCCCGCCGCCACCGCGCCCAGGAAAAGGAACAAGTGCAGCTGCGAGCTGGCCACCGACAGGTCGAACTTCTCGATCAGGTAGAAGGTGAAGTAGCTGGTGAAACTGGCCATGTAGAAATATTTGGAGAACACCAGCAGCCCCAGCACCACCAGCGCACTGGTCACCCTGCCCTTTGACAAGCCGTGCGTCGCCGCCTGGCCGGCCTTGAGCTTGAACAGGTTGAGGTGATTGGCGTACCAGCGGCTGATGCGGTACAGCACGAACAGTGCAAACACTGCGAACAGACCGAACCACGCCACATTGCCCTGGCCGAAGGGAATGATGATCGCCGCCGCCAGCAGCGGGCCGAACGCGGAACCGGCATTGCCGCCGACCTGGAAGGTCGATTGTGCCAGACCAAAGCGCCCACCCGAGGCCAGTCGCGCAACACGCGAGGCTTCCGGGTGAAAGGTCGACGAGCCGATACCAATCAGCGCCGCCGCCAGCAGAATCAATGGGAAGCTGCCGACCACCGACATCATCAGAATGCCAATCAAGGTACACACGGTGCCCGCCGGCAACAGCCACGGTTTCGGGTGACGATCAGTGTGATAACCGACCCACGGCTGCAACAGCGACGCGGTCAACTGAAAGGTCAGGGTGATGAGGCCGACCTGAGTGAACGTCAGGCCATAGTTGGCTTTGAGCATCGGGTAGATCGACGGGAGCACCGACTGGATCAGGTCGTTGATCAAATGCGCCAGCGCCACCGCGCCGATGATGCGCATCACCAAGGGGCTGCTTTGCGGAGCAGCGGTCGCCGAGGCAGCGGCGGTCTGAACGTTGCTGATAGCCATGGAAATTTCCGGACAGCAGATGGGTGCCCGCAGGCAGGTGCGCCAATGTGCCATTTTTCGGTGCGCCAGCGCTATCCCCTTAGCCAGCTAACTAAGTTATTCACGACTCTTCACCCTGCGTAGGAGCTGCCGAAGACTGCGATCTTTCGATCTTGCTTTTAAGCATCAAAGTCAAAAGATCGCAGCCTTCGGCAGCTCCTACAGGGGATCGTTGGTGGCGAAGGTGATAGCTCAACGCCATGGTCTGAATCTTGCCTTGATTCTGCCCTTGAACGCGATCGCCTTACAAAGGCGCTCGACAATGGGAAGTTTCGCTACAGAGCCGGCCTACAGAGCGGGCGTGGGTGAACTTTCGAGGCCTTTTAGCAGGGCACAACATCAAGGTCGCACGACTGCGATGCACGCCAATGGTGCGTGGTGTCCAGAGGAGTCATGAGGCATGCAGGCTTTCCTTTCACCGGGGATCAAATTGCTGGGGCGGTTTGGCTTCGCGGGTAAATTCCAATTGTTGTTTCTGCTGTTCATTCTGCCGTTGGCCGGCAGCCTGTTGATGATCGGCCATGACTATCGCGAGAAGCTCAACCTGATCTCCGGCGAACGTGCCGGGGTTCGTCAATTGCTCGCGCTGGATGCGCTGGACAACCTGCTCGCCGCGCAACGCGACCGCGCCGCCCGCTGGCGCGCCACCGAGACCAATCGCCAGCCGACACCGGCCACCCTCGCCGCAATGGCGGCCTTCGACAGTGTGCAACCGGCGGTGCTGCAAGCCACCACGGAGCTGGGCAATGCCCTCAATCAGCAAGGCGCCGAGGACGAAATCCTCGCGCGCTATCAGGCGCTGCAAACCGCGCTCAATGGTCTGGATTCGAAAAGTCTCAGCAGCGTCGGCTGGTGGCCGGACGGCTATGACCGTTTCACCAATGCCCTAGGCGCGCTGCAAGCGTTGCGCGAGCAGATCGTCATGGACAATCGCCTGACCCTCGCGCCGTGGCTGGAAACCTACTTGCTGACGCAGATTTCCACGCAACACGCGCCGGACCTGATCGAGCGGGTCGGCCGTCTCGCCGCAGTCGGCCAGGCTTCGGTGGTCTCCGGGCAGTTCACCCTGCAGAGCCGCTTGCAGTTGCGCGACCTGCGCAGCCGCATTGGCGACGCTCGCGAGCAACTGGTGAAAACCGCCGGCTTGCTGGAGGCGCGTTTGCCAGCCGAGCTGCAAGCCTGGGCCGGCCAGTATCACGACAGCCTGAAACACCTCGATAGCGGCCTGAAAGTCCTCGACGACGGTGTGTTCGGCGGCAGCATCAACCTCAAGCCGGAAGACTTCGAACGCAGCCTCGACGCGCTGCTCACCGACCTCGCTTCCCTGCGCCAGCAATCATTGGTGGCGCTGGATCAGCGGCTCGATGCGTATTACAGCTCGGCGATCCGCCAGTTCATCCTTGTCGCCGCAATCTTCGGTTGCCTGCTGTTGGCCGCGCTGTATCTGTTCGTCTGCCTGCAAGCCTCGATCCGCCGTAGCGCCAGCGGCATCACCTTGCTCGCTGAGGCCTTGCGCGACGGTAACCTGAGCCTGCAAGTGCCAGTGGTGGGGCGCGATGAGCTGGCAGCGATCAGCACCGCGCTCAACGTCGCCGTGGTGCAATTGCGCAGCAGCATGCTCGGCGTCGACCACGAGACCTCGCAGTTGAGCAACGCGGTGCGCAGCCTCAACCAACACTCCAGCGGCGCCCTCAGTGAAGTCGAGGCGCAGCAGTTGCAGATCAGCCAGATCGCCGCAGCCGCCACGCAATTGGCCGCCACCTCGCAAGGCGTCGCGCAGAGTTGCGAACAGGCCTCCGGCAGCGCCCAGCAAACCCGGCGCATCGCCGCCGACAGCAGCCGCGACAGCCAGCGCACCACGGCCAGCATTCAGCAGCTCAATCAGCGCCTGAACGACACTGCCGCCGCGCTCGGCCGGGTCAGCGAGCAAGGCCAGCAGATCCAACTGGTCGTGGACACCATTCGCGGCGTCGCCGAGCAGACCAACCTGCTCGCACTCAACGCCGCCATCGAAGCCGCCCGCGCCGGCGAACAGGGTCGCGGCTTTGCCGTGGTCGCCGACGAGGTGCGCAGCCTCTCGCAACGCACGCAATCGTCCACCGCGCAGATCGCCGGCACCGTCGACAGCCTGCGTGCCACGGTCAACGAAGCGGTGAGCCTGATGGAAGCCGCCTGCGGCCAGGCGCAATCGGATGCCGAGGCGGTCACCGGACTCGGCGAACGCCTGGGCGAAATCGCCAGCGCCGTACAGAGCGTCACCGACACCCTGGCGCAAATCGCCACAGCTGTGGAAGAACAGGCCAGCACCGCCGACGAAGTCAGCGGCAATATCCAGCAGGTCGATCAAGCGGCGGTGCGTTTGCTTGAAGGCGCACGCGCGGTGAACCTCGCGGCGGACACCTTGAGCCAGGGTAGCGAAGCCCTGAGCGCCAATACCGCCAGATTCCAACTGCGCTGACGCCCTCCCGCCCCCGATTTTCGGGGCTGGAGGATAAGCAGTTGAAAACAGGAAGAAATATTTTCGATTTACGCTTGACGCTTTGCCATTTCAGGGGAATAATGCGCGCCACTTGGCTACATAGCTCAGTTGGTTAGAGCATAGCATTCATAATGCTGGGGTCCGGGGTTCAAGTCCCTGTGTAGCCACCAAGTACTAAAAACGGCTTACCGAAAGGTAGGCCGTTTTTTTATGCCTTGGGAAAAGTTGCGCTCTGCTTCACTCGCAACCTACCGCTTAATGTCAGCGGATCAATTCCACGTGCCCCATCAGAGAAATGCCGCAGGGAAAAAATCAGAAAGCCCGACATCGAGCCGAGCTTCTTATTACCACGGTGGATCACGCTGCTGTGTGTTCCTGATCATCCTGACTGTGAGCGACCACCTTCGACAAACCGAGCCCCACAGCAGACAGTACCTTCAGTAGCGTAGAAAGGCCTGGGTTTCCATCTGCTGAAAATTGGCGGTAAAGATTGCCTCTATTGAGTCCGGTTGCGTTGGAGACAGCGGCAAAACCGCCTCTCGCTTCCACCACACGTCGCACCGCGGTGAGAAACACAGACTCACCGCCCTCTTCATCAATTTCTTCCAATGCTGCAACGAGATATTCGAGAGCGAAATTCTCGTCCGTGCGCAGCATTTCGAGAACACTGTCCTCGTGATTGCTTACGCTTTTCATTGAGCTACCTCTTCAGCGCCTTCCAGATTTCTTTTGATTGATCGATGTCGTGTTGCTGCCTTTGTTTTGTTCCACCGCCCAGCAAAAGTAAAACAAACGTGCCGCAAATGACGTAATACACCCGGTACCCGGGGCCATAATCGATACGCAACTCATAGACTGAATCGCCTACCGGTGCGTGATCACCGAAATCTCCCAGAGCGGCCCGATCCACTCTTGTGGTGATACGCGCTTTGGCTCTGGAATCTCGAAGCGAATCAAGCCAGCACTGGTACACATCGACACCATTGTCGGTGTGAACATGCTGCACCTCATACATGCAGTGTACCTTTAAAGGGACAAACTACCAGCTGATAAAGTTGATCGAGCGGACGGAGTCGATGGGCGTCAACGGGCGCGTACCTCAAGTCTGGGTGATGCCGGGTGCGACTGAAATCAGAATAGAAAACCAACGGACTCATCCTTCTTTTGAAGCCTCTCCTGGGAACCGTACAGAAACCATCCTCAGGCAACGCCGCGTAGGCTGTCGACCTGAATAATCTGTAAGAGAAATCCGGCGTAGTCAGCGATTCAACGGAAAAGACTACAGGCGCGACCGACAATGGTTTTGCCTGAATCAGGCGCAAAACCGCTGGACTGAGATAGCCCTGTAGGAAGCAGGCTTTGCTCACGTAAGAACTGTATTTTTCATCACTTCAAGCACTCGCCCCTTTCTCCCCGAATTGCCCTTCGACCGACAAGCTCCCCTGGCTCGATTCAGCGCCATGCAGGGAGTTGGCATGCCTCAATACAAATACCTTCTCGACGATGACTGGTTATTAAATCCGTATAGCGGTGGCAGGGCCTGGTTTACTTTGCTTCCACCGAAAGCGCCGGAGCCGTTGTACATCGAGAAGGATGAGTGGCCTGCGCCCAAGCCACGCGAAGACAGGGTATTTGCCAAGTCCTGCACGCCGGACAACTGGTGTCGCACGGACGCTGGCACTGCCGAGGAGCCAGCCAGCAACTTCGGCAAGATCATGGTCGCCGGCGCCATGCTCATGCCATCCGCCAGTACCGCTGTCGCGACGGCAATAGGCGCCGACCTGGCTTTGGGGCGTCTGGCCGGCGGCGGGATTCTGCAACAGCGCCTGAACTGGGCCATCCGTGGCGCCGGCGGGCCGGCCAGCGTGTTTGTGCTGGGAATGCTGCCGAGCAAAATGGCCGACGGCACGCTTCACACCGACGAAGAACTACGCCGCATGAGCCGCGCCACCACGCGCGTGCGCTTCCAGTTTCGTCGTGATGCCGAAGGCGATCTGCGGGTCTACGGCATCCACTCCGGCGCCTCTGGCGACGACGCCGTACGCACGGTGAACGTCAAGTGGAACGCCGACAAGACCGCCATGGAGGCCAAGCTCAACGGCATCACCATTCTCTGGACACCGCAACGCGGGCCGTTGGGGTCGATGCCTCCGCTGGTTTATCCCGACCACGGTGAGGCACTCGACCCGATCCTCGTCCACCCGATCCCGGAGAACACCGATAGCCAGATTGAGGGACTGCCGGGCGAGGATGAAACGGCCGAGGATTGTATTCTGGTGTTCCCGGCGGACACCGGGCTGAAGTCGTTGTATGTGGTTTATTCGAGGCCGGCGAGGCAGACGCCGGGGATCGTTACGGGGGTGGGGGAGGATGTGTCGGGGATATGGCTTGCGGGGGCTGATTCGGGCGTGGGGGTTCCGATTCCAAAAGACGTTGCCAACTCTCTACGAGGACGAGAATTCAAAAACTTCGACTCATTCAGAGCAACCTTTTGGAAAACGGTTGCAGAGTCAGCATCGGGGGGTGAGTTGATTGAACAGAATGTTGGTCGCATGCGTAAGGGTAAGGCGCCACGAGTGCGTAAAGCCGATAGAGTCGGCGGTAGAAAGTCTTATGAAATTCACCATCTCGAAAAAATATCCAACGGCGGTGGCGTATATGACCTAGATAACCTTCGAGTAAATACTCCTCGGAACCATATAGATATACACCGGCGTGAATAGGCAAATATGAAAGACACCTTATTAAAAGCCAGCATTTCTGAGTACACAGAGGCCGAATTCGTCGCGCTACTACAAGAGCTCGCGAAAGAGGATGAAGAGGCTGAAAACGATGATCGTGCTGATTTACTGTTGGCACACTTCGAGACAATCAGCGAGCATCCAGCAGGATCGGACTTGATCTACTACCCGGAGCCTGGTGCTGATAACTCGCCTGCGGGGGTAATGCAAAGTATCAGGGACTGGCGAGCAGCACAGGGATTGCCGGGGTTCAAAGACTCTTGATAAGTCGTGCCGTTGAGAGTTCGAGCCATTGAGTTAACTTTGGCTGTTACGATTTATTGCGTCACAACATATCCAAGATTCGTGCATGAGATAGGCAATGGCAACGCAATTCCTTATTAAAGATGATTTGTCAGATTACACCGAGCAAGAATTCATCAACCTCCTTGAGCGCATTGTCGGAAATGAGGGGAGCGAGAAAGAAGAAAGCAAGCTCGTTCTTCACTTCAATTTGATTTGTGGACACCCAAAAGGATCCGATTTGATTTTTTACCCTGAAGATGGCGCCGATGACTCGGCACAGGGGATCATTGACTCATTGAAGAAATGGCGTAGTGACCATGGGCTGTCAGGCTTCAAGCAATGATAAGTGAACGCACTAAGCAAAGCATAGCTGACTACACCGAAGCAGAATTCTTGAAATTTGTGCAATCTGTTCTTGCAGCCAACACAAGCCCAGACGAGATTCTCGATCCGCTGTTATTTGAATTTGTACGTCTGTGTGAGCACCCAGCGGGCACTGACCTTATCTATTGGCCCGAGGATATGAAACAACAAACAGCCGAGGGCATTACCGAAGTCGTGAAAAAGTGGCGCTGTACCCATGGTCTACCCGGCTTCAAGCAATAAGTTTCTGACTCACTAACCCTGCATCACTCTCAAGAAGATCGCACCGCCTGAGCTACCGCTTTCGCGAGCAGGCTCGCTCCCACAAGGGCATCGTTTTCGGCCAATCGATTGGCGCGGCCGCTGAGCGGGAGGGCTGTAATCCCCACGCGGTTTGCACCCCGCCCGCCCGCCCGATAAAGTCCCTCAAGACTTCTACCCCACGGACGGAGAGCCCGCGTGTTTCCAGCCCAGCCCTTGAAGCGCTTTCGCCTGCCAGCCCTGACACTGCTTGTCAGCGCTCTGACCCTCACCGCATGCAACGCCCCGCCCTCTTCTTCGTTGCCGCTGGCACCGGAAGCCGCTTCCGGTTACCGCACTGATCTGCAAACCCGTCACGCCAACAAACACATGGCCGCTGCTGCCAATCCGCTCGCGGCCGAAGCCGGGCGGGAGATGTTGCGTCAGGGTGGTTCGGCGATTGATGCGGCGATTGCGATGCAGGCGGTGTTGACGCTGGTTGAGCCGCAGTCTTCCGGGATCGGTGGCGGGGCGATGATTGTGTTGTGGGATGGCAAGCAGGTGCGCACCTATGATGGCCGCGAAACGGCCCCGGCCGGGGCCACCGAGAAGCTGTTCCTGAAGGCTGATGGTAAACCGATGGCCTTTACGCAAGCGCAGGTCGGCGGCCGCTCGGTCGGTACGCCCGGGGTATTGCGCGCGCTGGAGCTGGCGCATCGACAACACGGTCGCTTGCCTTGGGCGAAGCTGTTTGAGCCAGCGATCAAACTGGCCGGGCAAGGCTTTGCAATTTCCCCGCGCCTGCATTCGCTGCTGACTGCCGATCCACTGATACGTCAGTCGCCAGACATGGCTGCGTACTTCCTGAATGACGATGGCAGCGTCAAAGCCGTCGGCACGCGCCTGCAAAACCCGAAGTTGGCCGCCGTGTTCAAACGCATCGCCAGCGAAGGTGCCGATGCGCTGTACAAAGGTTCGATCGCCGAAGAGATCGTCTCCAGGGTTCAACAGCACGCCAACCCCGGCAGCCTGTCGCTGCACGATTTGCAGCGTTATCAGGCCAAGGAGCGCGCGCCGCTGTGTACCTACTACAAGCGTTGGCAGGTCTGCGGCATGCCGCCACCGTCGTCAGGCGGGATCGCCGTGGCACAGATTCTCGGCACATTGCAGGCGCTGGAGACTCGCGACCCACGCCTGTCGCTGACCCCGCTCAAACCAGTGAACAGCAATAGGCCGGCCGGCATCGAACCGGCGCCGCAAGCGGTGCATCTGATCGCCGAGGCTGAACGTCTGGCCTATGCCGATCGCGCGCAATACGTGGCCGACACCGACTTCGTCCCGGTGCCGGTCAAAGGGTTGCTTGATCCTGCCTACCTGGCCAGCCGCGCCAGCCTGATCGGCGAGCGCAGCATGGGCAGCGCCAAACCGGGCACACCGCCGGGCGTACAGGTTGCCTACGCACCGGACCGCTCGCCGTTGCGCATCTCCACCTCGCAAGTGGTGGCGGTGGATGATCTCGGCGGCGCCGTATCGATGACCACCACCATCGAAGCCGCGTTCGGCTCGCACCTGATGGTTCAGGGCTTCTTGCTGAACAACCAGATGACCGACTTTTCGTTCATCCCCGAAGAGAACGGGCAGAAAGTCGCCAACCGCGTCGAACCGGGCAAACGCCCACGCTCGTCGATGGCGCCGACGCTGATCTTTGATCGCAACACCGGTGAATTTGTCGCCACGGTCGGCTCGCCCGGCGGCTCGCAGATCATCGAATACGTGGCGAAAACCACCATCGGCCTGCTCGACTGGAACCTCGATGCACAAAGTGCGATCAACCTGCCCAACTTCGGCAGCCGCAATGGCCCCACCGAACTGGAACAGGGACAGTTCAGCCCAGCGCTGATTCAGGCACTCAAGGACAAGGGCCACACGCTCAGCGAAATCGACATGACCAGCGGCACCCAAGCGATCGTGCGGGTGAATGATGCGCAGGGCAAAGCGACCTTGACGGGGGGTGCCGATCCTCGGCGTGAGGGAGAAGCGTTGGGGGACTGAAACACTGCATTGAAAAAAGGCCTGTCGAGCAGCAGGCCTTCTCCCAGGAATTAATCAGACCGCCAACGTCTTGCCGTCCACTCCGTCACCAATCTTCAGGAAATGCCCGCCCGCGACATGGTGCAAGGTACGCAATCCATCCTGCCCTTCGAAATGCCAGCGCCCATCGCTGAACACACGCTCATCGGCCCGGGCGGCGATGACTTCGGCAAGGAACAGGTCGTATTGCTCGTGATTGCGCGGCTCCGGCAGCAGGCGGCATTCGAGCCAGGCGACACAACCCTCGAGCAGCGGCGCTTCAACCTGTTCGCCGGCAAAGGTGTGCAGGCCGTACGCCTGAAATTTGTCGTGCCCCTGCTTGCGGGTGATTTCCAGGCCGGACGTATTGCCGACGGTTTGCACGATATCGGCCTGATTGACGCAAGGCACATTCAGCACAAAAGTGCCGGAGACTTCGAGCAACTGGCGAGTCCAGGTGGATTTGTCGAGGACGACGGCGACTTTCGGCGGTTCGAAATCCAGCGGCATGGCCCAGGCGGCGGCCATGATGTTGCGCTGGCCGTCGTGAGCGGCGCTGACCAGCACGGTCGGCCCGTGATTGAGCAGGCGATAGGCTTTGTTCAGGGGCACCGGACGGCGGTGGGAGGCGCTCATGGGATCTGCTCCGGGGAAAAGGAGCCGATTGTAGCGCCAGCCCCGAAAGATCTGTTGGTGAAAACTGTAGGAGCTGCGGAACGCTGCGATCTTCTGATCCTGGCTCTGATGCTTGAATTCCCAACAAAAGATCGCAGCCTCGTTTCACTCGTCAGCTCCTACAGGGGTCGGCGTGCAGGTCAGTGAGAGAGCTGATTGGCAAACTGCCCCACCGCATCCACCACTTTCTGCGCACCGTCCTGAATCTCGACAATCACCGTGCCTGCCTCCGCCGCCAGCGCCAGGCCCTGTTCAGCCTGAAGCTTGCCGTCGGTCATCAGCGCCACGGCATTGCGGGCCATTTCCTGGTTTTGCCGTACCACGCCGACGATTTCGTCCGTCGCCTGGCTGGTGCGCGAGGCCAGTTGCCGGACCTCGTCCGCGACCACGGCAAAACCACGGCCCTGCTCGCCGGCCCGGGCGGCTTCGATCGCGGCGTTGAGCGCCAGCAGGTTGGTCTGTTCGGCAATGCCGCTGATGGTTTTGACGATCGTGCCGATCACCAGCGACTGCTCGTTCAGCGCCTCGATACCTTCGCCAGCGGCCTGCATGTGCCGCGACAAATCACGCATCACGTTGACCGCTTCGGTGACGACCGTGGTGCCACGTTGCGCGGTGCTGTCGGTTTGTTGTGAGGTGCTGTAAGCGATGCTCGCTGCATCGGCAACCGCCTGCTCGCGGTTGACCTGATCGGTGATCACCGTGGCGAACTTCACCACTTTGTACAGTCTGTCGTTGGCATCCACCACTGGGTTGTAGGACGCTTCCAGCCACACCGTACGACCATGGCTGTCGATACGTTTGAAGCGGCCAGCGACGAACTCACCGCTGTTCAAGCGCCGCCAGAAGTTCTGGTACTCGGCGCTGTTGTATTCTTCCGGGGCGCAGAACGTGCGGTGATGTTTGCCTTTGATCTGCGCCAGGCTGTAACCCATGCCGTTGAGGAAGCGATCATTGGCGCTGAGCACATTGCCGTTGAGGTCGAACTCGATCACGGCGGTGGAGCGCACCAGCGCACCGATCAGGTTCTCATGCTCGCGGGAGGCTTCGATGGTGCGGGTCAGGTCGCTGGCGTAGAAGGAAATGTGTCTGATTCGGCCATCGGACGAGCGCACCGGTTGCACGATGGAACGCAGCCACGCCTCGTCGCCATTGCCGCGCGACAGGCGCACGGCACCGGCAAAATGCTCGCCACGGCTCATCGAGTTCTTGAAGCGCTGATGGAATTCGTCGGATTTGACGTGGGCCGGGACGATGTCTTCGATTGCCCGGCCAATCAGATCCTGGCTCTTGTAGATCATTTCATCGAGAAAATTCTGGTTGACCGAACGAATCCGCCCATCGGGCTCAAGGGTCAGCGCGAGCATTTCGCTTTCCAGGCTTTCCTTCACTTGTACAAGGCTGGAGAGTTCTTCGCGGAGAGCGGCCAGCTCTTGCTTCAAGCGTTTATTGAACATGGGAAAGCACCGATGGCAGGGTAGTTAGCGGATACAACCTAGCCATCGGCCTTGCGCAGCTTTTCTGAAGCCAGCTCCAGCCCCGTCAGTCGAAAATAACCCGACGCTTGCGGCTCAGGCCGCGCCGGCAGCCTGACACGGTCCGGTACGTGGCATGCGCGCACCGAAATACGCCGCCGTCACAATCCCCACCGCGCCCATCACTGCACAGAAGATCACGCAGACCCACGGGCTCCACGGCATCAGACCAATCAGCAACAGCGGTGTGATACTCGCCCACGCCGCGTAGGCAATGTTGTAGGTGAAGGAAATGCCCGACACGCGAATCCGCGCCGGGAACAACCCGACCATCACCGAAGGCACCGCGCCCACTACCCCACAAGCAAGACCGGCGACCGCATAAGCAATGCCGATCCAATGCCCGCCCATGATCAGGCAGCCATACAGCAAGCCAATGCCCAGCGGCAGCAACAGGCTGTAGAGCATGACCGTGCGCCAGGCGCCGATGCGATCGACCAGCAGACCGGCGATCACGCAGCCGATATTGAGGAAGACGATGCCCAGCGCACTGAGGCCGAAGGTGTGACTGGCGGTCATGCCGAAGGTTTTCTGCATCATGGTCGGGGTGATGACGACGAACACCACCACTGCCGAGGTGAGTACGCAGGTGAGCAACATGGCCGGGAGCATGGCCAGACGATGTTCGCGCAATACCGTGCGCAACGGCAGTTCGACTCGCGCTTCGCGTTGCGCTTCCATGGCCATGAACACTGGGGTTTCGCTGAGCCAGCGGCGCAGATAAACGCCCACCACGCCGAACACGCCACCGAGCAGAAACGGATAGCGCCAGGCGTAATCGAGAATTTCGGCAGGCGTGAAAACCTGCGCCAGGAAGGTCGCCGTGAGTGCGCCGATCAAGTAACCGAAGGTCAGGCCGGCCTGCAAGAATCCGAGGGCGTAACCACGATGGCCGACAGGCGCATGCTCGGCGACGAACACCCAGGCACTCGGCACTTCGCCGCCTACCGCCGCACCTTGCAGGATGCGCAGCGCCAACAACAATAACGGGGCGAAATAGCCGATCTGTGCGTAGGTCGGCATGATCCCGATCAGCAGGCACGGCAGCGCCATCATCAGGATGCTCAGGCTGAACACCTTTTTGCGGCCCAGACGGTCGGCGAAATGCGCCATCAGAATCCCGCCCAGCGGCCGCGCCAGATAACCGGTGACGAAGATGCCGAAACTCTGCAGCAAACGCAGCCACTCGGGCATTTCCGGGGGGAAGAACAGCTGACTCAGGGTTAGCGCGAAGAATACGAAGATAATGAAATCGTAGATTTCCAGCGCCCCGCCGAGCGCCGCAAGGCCGAGGGTCTTGTAGTCGGCACGGCTGAACGGCGCCGGTCGGGCTGGGGAGTTGGCAGTCATGACAAAGAACTCAGGCATCGGCAAAAACCAAGGCGCTCATGGTCTACGCAAAAGCGCGGATCGACAACCCGTCAGACCATAGTCTCGGTTTGCGAAAACTTGCTCAACAAAAGGGCGGCGCTTGATTTACTGTTAGTGCCTGTCCAAGGGACCACGCCAACACCGACCAGCCGCCCATGTGGGAGCGAGCCTGCTCGCGAAAGCGTCAGTTCAGACAACCTGATGCTGAATGTGCCGACGTCTTCGCGAGCAGGCTCGCTCCCACAGGGGATCTCTGTGGCTGTCGAGCCGGGCGACTGCTCCCACGGATCAAAATAACCATAAAAAATCCGAGGTACTTCCCGTGGCCGTTGATATCGAAGATAGCCGCTCCGCGCGCTTTGCCCTGCGCTGTTCCAGTTTTGCCGAACGCTGGTTTCCCGACTCCTGGGTATTCGCCGCGCTGGCCGTGATCATCGTTGCGCTGGCCACTCTGGCCGTGGGCGCCAAACCCACCGCTGCAGCGATGGCGTTCGGCGACGGCTTCTGGAGCCTGATCCCTTTCACCATGCAGATGGCCTTTGTGGTGATCGGCGGCTATGTCGTCGCCAGTTCTCCGCCTGCGGTCAAACTGATCGACAAACTGGCACGGATCCCGAAAAACGGCCGCTCCGCCGTGGCCTGGGTGGCATTGATTTCGATGGTTGCATCGCTGCTCAACTGGGGCCTGTCGCTGGTATTCGGCGGGCTGCTGGTACGCGCCCTCGCCCGCCGCACTGATCTGAAGATGGATTACCGCGCCGCCGGTGCCGCTGCGTATCTAGGTTTGGGCGCGGTGTGGGCGCTGGGCTTGTCATCGTCAGCCGCACAGTTGCAGGCCAACCCCGGCAGCCTGCCGCCGTCGATCCTGTCGATCACTGGCGTGATCCCGTTCACCGAGACCATTTTTCTCTGGCAGTCCGGGGTGATGCTGCTGGCGCTGATCGTGATTTCGATCATCATCGCCTACGCCACCGCGCCCGGGCCGAATTCGGCACGCGACGCCAAGGCCTGCGGCATCGACCCGGCGTTCAATCTGCCGCCGCTGCAACCGCGCACGCGTCCAGGCGAATGGCTGGAACACAGCCCGTTGCTGATCATCGTATTGGTGCTGCTGGCAGCAGGATGGCTGTTTCACGAGTTCTCGACCAAACCGGCGATCACTGCGATTTCCGGGCTGAACACCTACAACTTCCTGTTCATCATGCTCGGCGCGCTGTTGCACTGGCGACCGCGCAGCTTCCTCGATGCGGTGGCCCGTGCGGTGCCGACCACCACTGGCGTGTTGATCCAGTTTCCGTTGTACGGTTCGATCGCCGCGCTGATGACCACGGTCAAAGGCGCCGATGCGCAAACCCTCGCGCATCACATCTCGACCTTCTTCGTCAGCATCGCCTCCCACGACACCTACGCGCTGCTCATGGGTGTGTATTCGGCGATCCTTGGTTTCTTCATCCCGTCCGGCGGCGGCAAATGGATCATCGAAGCGCCCTACGTGATGCAAGTGGCCAACGACCTGCAATACCACCTCGGCTGGGCAGTGCAGATCTACAACGCCGCCGAAGCCCTGCCGAACCTGATCAACCCGTTCTATATGCTGCCGCTGCTTGGAGTGCTTGGGTTGAAGGCGCGGGACCTGATCGGTTTCTCGTTCGTGCAACTGCTAGTGCACACGCCACTGGTGCTGCTGTTGTTGTGGGCGCTGGGGACGACATTGGCGTATACGCCGCCGGTGATGCCGTAGGTAGACTTTAATTCGCCTGTCTGCGGACAGGCGTATTCAACCTTGAGCGGTCGGAAGGGACTTCAACAGTGCAGGCAACGCAACCTGAACGGTTTCCCAGACAACGTCCAGATTGATATCGAAATAACCGTGAGCAATTCGATTACGCATCCCACGCATGCTGCGCCACGGCACCTGCGCGTTTTCAACAGTGAACTCAGGGTAACGATCCATGATCTTGGTCGCTGCCTCTCCAATGATGATCAGGCTCATGATCACCGCTTGTTGCGTTCTCTTATCTTCAGCGAATTCATCTTTGTTCAGGCCCTCGACGAAGATAAGCGCATCGCTCGCGGCCTGACGAATATGTTCAAGATAATCATCTCGCCGGTTCTCGTTCATACGGGTCGCGCCTGATCAAGCACCTGCTGACGAAATTTCACTGGCAGGTCGCCGGGGGTCAGCACCTCGACCGCAACACCCAGCAGGTCTTCAAGCTCAACCTGAAGTCCGCCCAGATCAAAAAGCGTCGTGCCGGGCAGCGGGTCAACCAGCAGATCGAGATCGCTACCGTCCAGATCCGTCCCCAGCAATGCTGAACCAAATACACGCGGGTTGGCCACACGAAAGCGCCTGATCACTTCGCGGACGGCGGACCTTTGCATGTCGAGAGCAGTAGAAGGCTTCATGACTCACCCTTGGAAAATTCGATGTCGCTGCAGTCTAGCAGTGCGGACGCGCACCTGGCAGCGTGCTTGTTGGCACAGCCGTAACAATATGTGCGCTGCTTGGGTAATACCGCATTCAGGCAAGAATCCATACTCAACCGCTTTTCTGTCAAACACCGCTGATCCACTATGAAGCGCCCCCAAATCGAGGGGAACCCACGCTGAAAAGGATCTGAGCATGTTCAAACTCGCAGGACTTACCCTCGTTGCACTGACGCTAAGCGCCGCCGCTCACGCCGATGTCGACGTGAAACTGGGCAGCACAGAGCGCGTCACCCGCCTCTTCGCCTACCCCAACAATTGCAGCGTGATCTGCTTTCGCAACTGGACGCTGGAGCAGACCGTCGCTCATTACTTGAGCCAGAGCGTACAGCGCGACGGGTACGCCGATGCCAAGGTGCTGGTGAAGACCGACAACGATCAGCTCTACGCCGAGATCACCGGTGTGCCGGATGGCTATGACAAGTCATTGTCCGCGCTGCTCGACGCCGGGGATCTGGCTTATGCCGGCGCCAGCAAGCTCAATGCCGATGGCAAATGGGCCTATAGCTGGTATCTGTTCCTGCCGCTGGGCATGGCCCTGGAAAATCGCAAGAGCGTCGAGTTGCTGCACTTCCCACCCGATTACTCGCTAACCCAGGCGCAGGACTATCTGCGTTCGAACACCACCGATCGCTGGGCGACTTTGCTGACCGATAACGGCATCCCTGCCGGGCAGACGCCGGCTTACCAGACCATCATCGACATCGCCCCGATCGCCGCGCCGTCCAACGCCGGCGGGGATCTGGAGGACGTCTACGACTACTTCAAGGATTACCAGACCACGCTGGTCAAGCAGTTCAGCCAGACCGCCAGCGGCACGACATTGCCGATGGTTGCGTTCGGGGCGCCGGTGCGCAATTGGATCAAGGAGCAATATGGGCCGACGGTTGGCGTATTGGGGCTGGCGAGCATCAGTCCGAGCGAAGGGGTGAATGTGCCGGTGCTCGGCTCGAATCATCCGAGTTACATCTGGTACGCCGCCGATCCGAAGAGCTATACCGGCGACGATGCCCAGGCCAAGGCTGACGCGGCGGGCCTGAAAGTCATGGGCCAGGATTTGAGCGCGGCTTGCTGGCAGGCCGGCATGGGCAGCAAACCGGACAGCGATGCGCAGGCCACGCTGAACAGTTGCACGCAAACATGGCAGGTGACGCAAAAGGTCAAAACCTGCGAGTTGTTCTACACCTCGATCCGCGATCTCAGCGCCGCAGAAGCGGCTGCCAAGTGCGCCACACCACCGGTCAAGACACAACTGCAGCAGCTGAAAGCACCACTACCTGCGGCCGCCGTGCCCGCACCCGCTCTGTAATCGCTACCGGAGCCCCGTGTCAGCCAATGCTGACGCGGGATAACGGTGATCGCGCCTGTCAGGTTTGACAGTAGACCGGTAGTTTCAATTGCGCGACGCTTGGATCCAATCATGCCTCGCCTGGCGGGCGTGGGGACAACCCGGAGGCAATACCACCAACAAGGATCGTTATGAACAATCAAGCCATGGGCCGGCACCTGCCGCGCGATACAGAAGGCATCTATCCGTTCGCCGGACTTCCCGTGCGGCTGGGCTTTCCATCCTGCGACGACTTCCAGATCATCCACGACGAACGAGGCGTGGCCACGGGAGTGGTCGCGCGCCGGGAATTTCTGCGTATCAGCCGAATGTGCCGGGTGTCAGGGCAATTGCTGCCCTACCGCAGTCGGCAGACACGTCAGCTGCAAACCGGCATCCACGTTTACGATCCGCGCTTTTGCGGTGTCCTTGAACACGCCTGCGATCCGAATGTATTTCTCGACATGAGTGAGTTGTGGCTGTGGGCCTTGAAAGATATCCACAGCGGCGAACGCCTGAGCATCGACTACGCATCGACCGAAGATAAACTGCTGCGCCAGTTCGCCTGTGATTGCGGCTCGCCGCGCTGCCGTGGCTGGATCACCGGTTACAACGAACCACCCACGCCAGAAGGCCAGCGCTTTTTACAGCGCTGGCGTCACACGGGGCGAGGTTGAAGCCGAGGTTACGGCGCCCCGACCGGGCGCAGACGATATTGCGGCGGCAATTGTTCGAAACCACTGATGGTGGTATTGAGACTTTTCCAGCGGCCATCCTTGATCCCGTAGATGCAGCCGTGGATCGACAGCGGCTGTCCGCGATGCCAGGCGTTCTGGATGATGCTGGTGTGCGCGACGTTGGCCACTTGCTGGATCACGTTGAGTTCGCACATGCGGTCGACCTGCTCTTCTTCGGTCGCCAGCTTGGCCAGCTCTTCGCGTTTCTCGTAGTACAGATCGCGAATCGACCGCAGCCAGCCGTCGATCAGGCCGAACTGACGATCCTGCATCGACGCACGCACGCCGCCGCAGCCGTAGTGGCCAGTGACGAGGATGTGTTTGACCTTGAGCACATCCACCGCGTACTGGATCACCGACAGGCAGTTGAGATCGGTGTGCAGGACAACGTTGGCGACGTTGCGGTGCACGAACAGATCGCCCGGCAGCATGCCCACGATTTCGTTGGCCGGCACGCGTGCGTCAGAGCAGCCGATCCACAGGTATTCCGGAGTCTGCTGGCGCGCCAGTTTGGCGAAGAAGTCCGGGTCTTCCTTGGTGATCGCGTCAGCCCAACGCTCGTTGTTATCAATCAGGTCTTGTAGATCGTGCATGGATAAGGCCTCAAGAAAGATGCGCAGGTTTGATAGACGACCACCCGTCGAAGTCACGCCACCAGTGCAAAGTGTTTCCGTTGGAATTCTCGCGCGCCCGGTGAGTCCACTCAGTAAGGCCCACAGTATGAGGAATTGCCATGACTGATTCACGACGCCCATATGATGCGGTGCAACCGGAGCCCATCGACGATAACGAAGACCGCATGGGCTCGGTGCACGAGCTGGATTTTGACGACGAAGAGCCCAGTGCGAAAATCGGCGATGAGCTGCCCGAGCGCGAACGCGACCAGTTGATGCCGGCTGAGCGGGTGCGTGAAGCGGGGATGACCGGGGCTTCGGTGGATGATCATCAGCCAACCGACGATGACCTGAGCCCGGAAACGTTGATTCGCGAGGACGGCGCGCGCGATGCCGATGAACTCGGTGAGGGCAATCCGGCGGATTGGGATTTGAGCGAGGTCGGTGAAAACGACATCGGCGGCGGTGACGGGCTGGATGAAGCGGAACTGGCGGATCTGGATCCGCTGGATGGCAAGCGGTGATCAGCTGACTGAAATTCGCTCCCTGCAGGAGCTGCCGAAGGCTGCGATCTTTTGATTTTGTTTTTGTAAAATCCAAAGCAAGATCAAAGATCGCAGCCTTCGGCAGCTCCTACAGGGCCTCAGTCAACAAGGGTACAGGCCATCACCACAGCATCCTCACGCCCGCCCACCGCCGGATAATAATCGCGACGCCGGCCAATCTCGTTGAAGCCATACCGCTCATACAACCTGAACGCAGCAGTATTGCTGTCGCGCACTTCGAGAAAACATTCCCGAGCCTCAGCCGCATACGCCCGCGACATCAAATGCTCGAGCAACGTCAGCCCCAACCCACGCCCCTGATTTTCCGGTTTGACCGTGATATTGAGCAGGTGCGCCTCATCAAGAATGATCTGCACCACGCCGTGGCCAACCTGCTGCTGGCCTTCGAACATCAGCCAGATCTGGTATTTGCCCAGGCCATCGAGAAAAATCCCCCGGGTCCACGGATGGCTGTACGCGGCGTATTCGATCTTCAACACAGCGTCCAGATCCGCCTCGGTCATCGGGCGAAAGGTTACAGCCTCACTCATCGGATTGTTTCCAGCGCGCCATCAGCCGACGCATGGCTTGCCACACAGCGGCCTTGCGCTGTGGCTCTTCCATTAACAGTTCCAGACCGGGAATCGCCCAGGCCAGGCCCAGACCTTCGATCTGCAGTTCACGATTGAATGCTTCGGCGTCCGCTTCCCCGGCAAACTTCACCGCCGGCAGGCCGATCAGCCACAGACAGGCGCAGGGCGCCGCTTCCATCTGTACCGAGAGGAAACCCTGCACGAAGTCGCGCGCCGCTTCCGGGCCTTGATCCAGCGTGCCGCGATTGAGCCACGGCCAGCGCACCGGTTCGCCGACGATTTGCGGCGCATCCGGCAGACCGGCGGCGCGCAGCATGTCCTTGAGCAGCAGGTAGGCCGGATCGCGACTTTGAAACGCTTCGCCTGTGGGTAACTCGACCAGCAGCAGGCAACGCCCGGCGCGCAGCAGTTGCAGGGCGAAACGCGGCGGCGGCACTGGCGCAGGCTTGACCACCACCGGCGTCTCGTCGACTTCTTCCACCGGTTTTGCGCCATTGCGGGTGCTGGCCAGCGAGGGGCGCGGCACTTCGATTTTCGGCCGCTCGGCCGGGCGTGCGGCAGGCTGCACCGGTGCTTCGGCCTGAGGCGCCGGAGTAACCGGAGCCTCAAGCTCAGGCTCGGGCATCTCCAGCAGCTCGGGCCGCGACGGTGCGGCGAAAGGCAGTTCGGTGCGCGGCAGCCAGTTGACCACCTGCATGGCGTTCAAATAGGCGCGGCGGCGGGACTCGATAAGCAAAGGTCGGCCACTTGTGGATAACGGAAAGTGCGCTGATTCTACCGCCCTTCGCACAAGATCGCTCGCTGTTGATCGATACCCCGCGCCGCTGCCCTTTGGCCAAAGAATGCGACAGCCCGTCCCGAGAGTGAATCGCCGCGCCTGTGATGCAGTACAATCGCCGCTTTTAATCGCCAACCAGCCGGCCATTCCGATGATCGAACCCAAGCGCGTCTTGCGCGCCCTCGCTGAACACTGGGCACTTCTGGAGCCACTGTGCGAGCACTTCGACCAAGGCACCCTGAGCCTCAACGAACTGCGCACGCAACTGGCCGCCCAACAACTCGACAGCACGCCGCAGGACATCACCAGCCTGCTCGACGTGTGGATTCGCCTCGATATTCTGGTTCCGGTGGCGAAAAGCCCGAACCGCTTCGAGCTCAACGCGCAGATCCACGACTTCCTCGCCTACCTGCGCCGCGAACACCGCCTCGGTCTGTGCCTGGAAATCGAAGCCTACCTGCGTCACCTCGAACGTCTGGCCGGTTATATCCAGGACGCTTTCGATGTGCGTGACGGCAACGATCTGGCGCGCCAGTTGCGGTTGCTCGACATGCGCGTGCGCGACGTACTGAAGAAACTCGACAACGACGAACAGGCACTGGTCGCCGTCGCCGAACGGGCGAAGACCAGCGACCGGCAGATTCCGTTGCGTCAGCGTTACGCCGAAGTCCTGGCGACGTGGGACGAATACGTCGAGCCGATGATCGATCTGGTCAACGCCGACGGCGCCTTCGAACAAGGCGTGCGCAAGGTCGAAACGGTGCTGCTGAAGATGCTCAGCGAACAGCAGCGCCTCGGCCATCTGGTCGATGACGACATGCTCCTGCGCACCCACGCGCGCATTCTGGAAATGCAGACCAGCGCGCAGTTGACCCTGCGTCATGCCCGCGAACTGCTGCTGCCGTTGCGTGAAGAAGCGCGTCGGCACAACGCCGTGACCCGTGGCGCCGCACTGGCGCTGGCGGCAATTCGCCGCAAAGGTATCGACGCCGTGCCGCAAGCGGCGATGCCACTGTTCACCCGCCCGCAAAGCACCTTTCTCGGTAGCGCCAGTCAGGTCGAAGCCTACGTTTATGCGCTGGCGCGTTTCGAGCCAAAGCCGGCGCGCTTCCCCAAGGCGCACAAGACCCAGAAAGCTGGCGATGCTCCACGGGCGCCGCGCACTGTGCGCGAGATGGTCGATCGCTGCGAAGAGTCGCTGCCAATGCCGGATCTGATGACCTGGCTGCTGGAGCAGGAGCCGGACGGCGCGACCGACGAATTGCTTTACTGGTTCTCGCGCCTGTCGCGGGAAAAACGCTTCAAGCGCGAGCGTCTGGAACGCCGCGAATATCACACTCACGAGCACCAGGTCAGCCTGCGCTCCTTCGCCCTGCTCTCGGCCAGCGATACCGCCGCCGAGGATTCTGCGAGCATCCCAAATGCATCTTGATCTTTCCGAACTGTCGCAACTGGCGCCGATCTTCCGCGAGTTGTTCAAGGGTTACCACGTCAGCCGCCGCGATCCCGAGCTGTACGCGCAACTGTCGAATTTCCAGGACCAGTACCGCACGCTGTTCAAGGCGCTGGGCTTTGAACTGGTCTGCGACACCCGTGGTTTCTACTATTTCGTGCCGGACATGGCCGCCGCAGCAGTAAACAAAACCGCCCAGCGTCTGGCGCTGTTCACCTTCATCCTCGTCGAGCACCTGGCCGATCAGGGCCGCGACCCGATTGCCGTGCTCGATGGCGGCAGCCTCGGCCGTGAAGAACTGCCGTCGCTGCTGGACAAGTACCGCGACCTGTTCATTCAGGCCGAAGTGCAGACCGTCGAAGAACTCGAAGAAAAAATCATGCGCCGCATGACCCAGCTCGGTTTCGCCGGCGAAGAAAACGGTGTCTACCGCTTCCTGCCGCCGATGCACCGCTTCCTCGACGTGTGCCTGTCGGTGCAGCAGGACCGCGACCTGGCAGCCAGCGTGCACAGCGTATTGCCGCTGCCGGCGCCGGTGCTGATCGACGAAGAAGCCGAAGCGAAATTCCTCGAAACCGACGATCCATTGGATTTGAGCGAGTTTGAAGAAGAAAGCGAAGAAGACGCACTGGCCCGCGCCATTGCCGAAGAACAGGAGTCCGATGCATGAGCCAGGAACGCTACGGCATCCGCCGCTTTGCTCTTTTGAACACCGCCGGCTACAGCCTCGGTCTGTTCCCGCTGGAAGAACCATTGTCGGTTTACGGCGCGAACAACCTCGGTAAATCGGCGTCGATCAACGCCTTGCAGTTCCCGATTCTGGCGCGTATGTCGGACATGAGTTTCGGCAAGTACAGCCTCGAACAATCGCGGCGCTTCTACTTCGCCTCCGACACCAGTTACATCCTCGTCGAAGTCAACCTGCCCCATGGCCCCCACGTGATCGGCGTGGTCGGTCGCGGCCCGGGCGGTGGTTTCGGTCACCAGTTCTTCGCCTACGCCGGCAAGCTCGACCTGGCCCACTACCAGAAAAACGACACCTGCCTGCGCCAGAAAGAACTGTTCAGCAATCTCGAAAAAGAAGGCCTGAAGGCTTACGAACTCAAGCCCGATGAACTGCGCCGCTTGCTGGTTGGTGGCCACACGTCGATCCCGCTCGACCTGACGCTGATCCCGCTGCGCTCCACCAGCGAGCAGAGCCTGAAAACCTTCCGCGCGCTGTTCATCAACCTGCTGCACATGCGCGAAATCACCGCGGCCAAGCTCAAGCAGCTGTTCCTCGATGCCTTCGAACACAGCCTGCGTTCGGGCAGCGTCGATTACATCGCCGCGTGCGAAGAAGCCTTCCGCGATGTGCGGCGCATGGAGCAGGACTACAACTCGCTGGTCGCCGCCGGCCCATTGGTTGAAGCGCTGGCCAACGGCGTGAAACAGCGCGATGTGCTGCGCGGCAAGCTGCATCGCCTGTCGCCGCTGCTTGATTCCCTGCTCGGCACTTGGTCGGACTACGCCACTGCGCGCAAGGAAGAGCTGACCATCCAGGCCGAGCACTACCGTCGCGAGCAGGACGATCTGCAAAACGATCAGCGCGGCGGCACTCAGGAACTGATGCGTCTGGAGCGGGAGATTTCCGGCATTCAGCGCTGGCTCGGCGAGTTGTCGGTGCTGAAGAACCGCTTCGCTCTGGTCGATGACGTCAAAGTGCTTGAGCAACAATTGCTCGCCGCCAAGGATGCCCACGATGAATTGGCCGGTGCCTTGGCGCAGTCGCGTCAGTTCAGCGCCGAAGATCTGGAAGAGCGCCTTCGCGATCTGGAAAAACGCCTGAAATCGGTGAAGCAGCAACTCGATCACGCTGATAACAACAGCTACGCCCGTCTGCGCGAAGAGTTCTCGCAACAGGACGTCGAACGCCTGATGCGCCTGTTCAACAGCGCGCTGTTCAGCTTGCCGCTGGGCGAGCACGGCATCACCCTCGACGAGAACGGCGAGTGGGTCAAATCGGTCGAGCTGATTCTTGATGGCTTCAAGGGCGAGCGTTTCGAAGTGCCGGGCCTGTCTATCGACATCTCGCACATCGAGCCGCCGGCCCTGCAAGCACTGGCCGACCGCGCCGCGCTGCGTGATCAGAAAGAGCGTCTGGAAAAAGAGCTCAAGCAACTGAAAACCCAGCAAGCCGTGGCTGCCGACCGCGCTGCGAGCAAGACCCAGACCGAGGAGCTATACCAGCAGGTGCTGGACGCACAGAAGGCGCTGGAAGATTTCCGTCGCACCCAGACGCTGAGCGCCGAAGAAAGCGACAAGCTCGAGCAACTGGCGCAGATGGAAGCCGCGCAGGACGAACTCAAGCGCTCCAGCGATGCCTTCACCGAGCGCGTCCAGCAACTGTCGGCCAAGCTGCAACTGGTTGGCCGGCAGATCGCTGATATGGAAGCCAAGCAACGCACGCTCGACGATGCGCTGCGTCGTCGTCAGTTGCTGCCGGCGGATCTGCCGTTCGGCACGCCGTTCATGGATCCGGTCGATGATTCGATGGACAACCTGCTGCCGCTGCTCAACGACTATCAGGACAGCTGGCAGGGCCTGCTGCGTGCCGATGGGCAGATCGAGGCGTTGTATGCGCAGGTGCGTCTCAAAGGCGTGGCCAAGTTCGACAGCGAAGACGACATGGAGCGGCGTTTGTCGCTGCTGATCAACGCTTACGCGCACCGCACTGATGAAGCGCTGACCTTGGGCAAGGCGCGGCGCGCGGCGGTCACCGACATCGCCCGCACCCTGCGCAATATCCGCAGCGATTACGACAGCCTCGAGCATCAACTGGCGCTGTTCAACCGCGAGATCAACAAGCGTCAGGTTTCCAACCTGCAGAGCTTCCGCATCGTCCTCGCGCCGAACAAGGAAGCGCTCAAGCACATCGACCAGATCATCCACAGCGCCGGGCAATATGAGGAAGGCGAAACCCTGTCGGTGTTCGACCTCAGCCAGAGCGCCGAGCAGGACAACAAGAACGAAGAGGCCAAGGAATACCTGGCGCGGCTGGTGGCGGCGAACCACAACCAGCTCGGCCTCAAGGACTTGTTCGAACTGGCCTTCGAGATCACCAAGGTCAACGGCCAACCGGTAATCCACACCGACATCGACGGCGCCGCGTCCAACGGTACGACCATGACCATCAAGGCGCTGACCAACATGTACTTGTTGCTGCACTTGATGGATCGCGATCTGGCCGGTCGCGTGCGCCTGCCGTACTACCTCGACGAGGCAGCGGACATCGATGAGAAGAACCAGGCGGCGTTGCTGGAAACCAGCCTGCAACTGGGCTTCGTGCCAATTCTGGCGAGTGTAAAGCCGCAGGTCTGCGCCAGTGTCGCGATCGACCTGGAAGGCGGCAGCGGCCCGGCCGGTATCTACATCGACGAAGCGGACTGGAAGTACATCCGCCGGCATGATGTGGTCAAGGCCACACTGAATGTGCAGGCCGATGAGCCGGAGCTGGATGCGGTTTGATCGGCTTTAGCTGAAGGCAAAAAAAGGGCCGCGATCTGATGGGATCGCGGCCCTTTTTTATGGCCTGGATTTTGTGTTGAGTTGGCTGGCCCCTTCGCGAGCAGGCTCGCTCCCACAATTGGAATGCGTTCCCCTGCGGGAGCGAGCCTGCTCGCGAAGGCGTCTCAACAGACGCTGCTATTTACCAAGCTGAATCTTCGGCGCCCAGGTCAGCCATTCATCCTCAAACTTGTCGAACAGCGGGAACGTCTGCTCGGCCCGCGCCGGATTGCCCATGCGCTCGCCATCCGGTGTGGCGAAGGCAATTCCGCCCTGAATCAGCGTCTCCAGCGATTCGGTGCGCACCGTCACGCCTTTGAACAACCCGTAATCGAAGCCCACGCCGCTGGTGTTCCAGAAGCGGCTGCCGCTGCGCACCAATGGCGCGTACTTCGGCTCGATCAGGATGTGCACCAATACACGGTCAGCGGTCTGCCCCAACTCATAACCGGTCACCTTGCCGACGGTGATTTCACGATAGGTCACAGGTACGCCGGGCTTCAGCGAGCCGCGACGTGCAGCGCTCAACACCAGACTCAGACCGGCTTCCTGCCTGGTGACTTCCGGTGCTTCGGCCAACGCAACGAAGTTTTTTTGCGGCCCGAGATTTTTCGCTGCCGGCTGGACTTCGATGTATTTGCCGGTGACCAGCGTTTCCAGGTTCTGCGTCTTGATCAGGCCCAGCTCCGGCTTGACCACCCAGAACTGACTGCCGACCCGCGCAATCTTTTCCGGCACTTCGGTGATGCGAGCGGTGAGAATTACCGACTGCATGTCGTCGGTGAGATCCACGCTCTCGATCTTGCCGACATCCAGGCCCTTGAAACGCACCGGCGTGCCGCTGCTCAAACCGTCAGCGCGATCGACCTTGATAGTCACTACTGCGCCTTTCCTGTTGGCCTCGTCGTGATCGGCAAACAGACGGAAGCGTGGAATGCGTTTCTTCAGGGGCGCATTGGCTTGCGGCGTTTCGAATGCGATACCGCCGGCCATCAGGGTTTGCAGGGATTCACTCTTCACCTGAATTCCACCGGTCAAGCCACCCGTGAGGGTAATCCCACTGACGTTCCAGAAGCGCGTCGAGGCGTTGACCAGGTTTTCGTATTCCTTCTCGATGTGCACGCCGATGACCAGTTGTTTCTTGGTTCGGGAGAACTGGTAGCTCTGCACCGAGCCAACCTTGACCTGCTTGTACAGAATCGGGCTGCCGACATCGATCGAGCCCAGCGAATCGGTGAACAGCACCAGATGCAGGCCCGGCGATCGCAGGTCAAGCGGCGGTGCTTTTGGTCGTGCTTCGAATTCACGCTTTGGCGCAGCGCCTTTGTCGCCCGGACGCACGGCAATGTAGTTACCTTTAACCAGCGCTTCCAGGCCGGTAATACCGGCGAGAGAAATCGACGGTTTGACCACCCAGAACTGCGTGCCCTCAACCAGATAGTCTTCGGCCAATGGATCAAGGGTCAGTTCGGCGGTGGCGCTGTTCAGGTCCGGATCGACCTTCAACGCTTTCAGGTTGCCGACCTGAATGCCTTTGTACATCACCGGCGTTCGACCGGCCTGCAGCCCCTCGAAATCGCTGAGTTTGACCTTCACGCGAATCCCGGCGGCGGCGGCGTCGAAGTCTTCATAGAGACGGAACGGCAGGCTCGGATCGGTCGCGGGGCTGTCCTTGCGATTCTCCGGCGTGGCGAAGGCGATGCCCCCAGCGACGATGCTGGCCAAGGACTCGCTGCGGACTTTCACACCGGACAGGTTGGCGTCGATGCTGATGCCGCTGGCGTTCCAGAAACGTGTGTGTTTGCGCACCAGTTTGGCGTAGGTCGGCTCGATGAACACCTTCAGCTCAACGGTGCTCTGATCCTCGGAAAGCACGTAGCTTTTGACCTGACCGACTTTGATCTGCTTGTAGAACACCGGGCTGCCACGATTCAACGAACCGAGGCGATCAGCCTTGATGGTCAGGTGCAGGCCGGGCTTGGCGTCGGACAGCGGCGGCTCCTCAGCCAATGCCTTGAACTTGCGCACAGGCTCGCCTTCACCGGGACTGATGGCGACGTAGTTACCCGAGACCAGCGTTTCCAGACCCGTAATACCGGCAAGGGTCACGCTCGGTTTGACCAGCCAGAACCGTGTGCTGGTCTTCAGATATTGCTCGACGTCCTTGTTCATCTCGATGGTGGCGATCACTCCTTTGGAGTTGCCTTCATCGTCGAGCTTGAGCGTCTTGACCTTACCGACCGGCATGCCTTTGTAGACAACTTCAGTCTTGTTGGCCTGGATACCTTCGCCACTTTCGAAGCGCACCTGAATCTCGATGCCGGTCTCGGAATAAGCACGCCAGCCGAGCCAGCCGCCGATGATCAGCGCGATCAGAGGCAGCACCCAAATGGCAGACCAGTTCGAAGCCGGTCGGGTTTTCGCTACAGGCAAATCAGTCATGGTCGTCGTCCGACTCCGTGTTATCCCAAATCAGTCGGGGATCGAAAGTAACTGCGGCGAGCATCGTCAGAATCACCACAGAGGCGAAGGCGACGGCGCCCAGATTGGCTTCGACACTGGCTATCCGGCCGAAGTTGACGACCGCCACGAGAATGGCGATCACAAAAATATCGAGCATCGACCAACGGCCAATGAACTCGATGAAACGGTACATCCAGATACGCTGACGGGCCGACAATGGCTGCCGACGCTGCACGGAAAACAGCAAAAGCGCGATGCCCACCAGCTTGAACGTGGGCACCAGAATGCTGGCGATGAACACCACGCTCGCGATCGGAATCATGCCGTGCTGCACCAGCTCAATCACGCCGGACATGATGGTGCTCGGCTCTCCCTGGCCCAGAGAACTGACGGTCATGATCGGCAAGACATTCGCCGGAATATAGATAATGGCTGCCGTGATCAACAGCGCCCAGGTGCGGGTCAGGCTGTTGGGGCGGCGAGCGTGAACCTGCGCGCCGCAGCGGGTGCAGCTCTGCTCGTCGACGTCAGCTTCCTGCTTGTTCAGTTCGTGGCATTCGGTACATACCAGAATCCCCGCATCAATCGCCCGCATGGGCATCCTCTCCTGATAATGCCTGCCAGATCTGATGCGGTGACATCACCACTTCCAGCCAGACTTGTAGCAACAACAAGCCAATGAAACATGCCAGCCCGAGGCCGACGGTGATGGCTGCCATATCCGCCAGCTTCACGATCGCGACCAAGACGCCCATGAGGTAGACCTCGAGCATGCCCCAGTCTCTGAGATGGTGATAAATGCGATAGAGCAGCAAACCGTAGCTTCGGCCGACATCGAAACGAATCGTCAGTAACACAAACAGCTGGCACAGCAACTTGAGCAACGGTATCGCCATACTGCAGAGGAAGACGACGATCGACACTCCTTGCATGTCGGTGTTGAACAGGCCGACCACGCCACTCCAGACCGTATCCTGCGACGATTGCCCGAGGATATTGAGTTGCATGATGGGTAAAAAGTTTGCCGGTACGTAAAGTAATAACGCCGCGATCACCAGGGCGAGGCTGCGCTGCACCACGTTATGGCGGTGCGCATATAACTCGTAGCCGCAGCGCGGGCAGAGAGCCTTCTCACCATGGGCAAGTGTCGGCTTGCGCATCAGCAGGTCGCACTCGTGACAGGCTATCAAGTCTTCCAGCGGTAAATCTGACAGCCCGGGGGCGTCAACCGATTCTGACATACAGACTCTGGCTCCGAAAAAGATGGGGCTATTCTAGTGTTCTGCTTCGAAAATAACTGTGCAATTTTGTTCGCCGAAGCTCTGAAAAACTTTCTCGCAGGCAAAACAAAACCCCAACTGCTTTCGCAATTGGGGTTTCGGAATTTAATCTTGACGATGACCTACTCTCACATGGGGAAACCCCACACTACCATCGGCGATGCATCGTTTCACTGCTGAGTTCGGGATGGGATCAGGTGGTTCCAACGCTCTATGGTCGTCAAGAAATTCGGGTACTGACTCGTGACCAGATGGCCTCGCTTCAGCAAATTGGGTATGTGACAGCTTTCGGTGTTTGTGCGCTTCGAACTTTCGGTTCGTTTCGTCTTCACACACCGCAATCTGGTCTCTTTCGAGTTCGCAAATTGCTTGGGTGTTATATGGTCAAGCCTCACGGGCAATTAGTATTGGTTAGCTCAACGCCTCACAGCGCTTACACACCCAACCTATCAACGTCGTAGTCTTCGACGGCCCTTCAGGGAACTCAAGGTTCCAGTGAGATCTCATCTTGAGGCAAGTTTCCCGCTTAGATGCTTTCAGCGGTTATCTTTCCCGAACATAGCTACCCGGCAATGCCACTGGCGTGACAACCGGAACACCAGAGGTTCGTCCACTCCGGTCCTCTCGTACTAGGAGCAGCCCCTCTCAAATCTCAAACGTCCACGGCAGATAGGGACCGAACTGTCTCACGACGTTCTAAACCCAGCTCGCGTACCACTTTAAATGGCGAACAGCCATACCCTTGGGACCGGCTTCAGCCCCAGGATGTGATGAGCCGACATCGAGGTGCCAAACACCGCCGTCGATATGAACTCTTGGGCGGTATCAGCCTGTTATCCCCGGAGTACCTTTTATCCGTTGAGCGATGGCCCTTCCATACAGAACCACCGGATCACTAAGACCTACTTTCGTACCTGCTCGACGTGTCTGTCTCGCAGTCAAGCGCGCTTTTGCCTTTATACTCTACGACCGATTTCCGACCGGTCTGAGCGCACCTTCGTACTCCTCCGTTACTCTTTAGGAGGAGACCGCCCCAGTCAAACTACCCACCATACACTGTCCTCGATCCGGATAACGGACCTGAGTTAGAACCTCAAAGTTGCCAGGGTGGTATTTCAAGGATGGCTCCACGCGAACTGGCGTCCACGCTTCAAAGCCTCCCACCTATCCTACACAAGCAAATTCAAAGTCCAGTGCAAAGCTATAGTAAAGGTTCACGGGGTCTTTCCGTCTAGCCGCGGATACACTGCATCTTCACAGCGATTTCAATTTCACTGAGTCTCGGGTGGAGACAGCGCCGCCATCGTTACGCCATTCGTGCAGGTCGGAACTTACCCGACAAGGAATTTCGCTACCTTAGGACCGTTATAGTTACGGCCGCCGTTTACCGGGGCTTCGATCAAGAGCTTCGCGTTAGCTAACCCCATCAATTAACCTTCCGGCACCGGGCAGGCGTCACACCCTATACGTCCACTTTCGTGTTTGCAGAGTGCTGTGTTTTTAATAAACAGTCGCAGCGGCCTGGTATCTTCGACCGGCATGAGCTTACGGAGCAAGTCCTTCACCCTCACCGGCGCACCTTCTCCCGAAGTTACGGTGCCATTTTGCCTAGTTCCTTCACCCGAGTTCTCTCAAGCGCCTTGGTATTCTCTACCCAACCACCTGTGTCGGTTTGGGGTACGGTTCCTGGTTACCTGAAGCTTAGAAGCTTTTCTTGGAAGCATGGCATCAACCACTTCGTCACCCAAAGGGT
>NZ_CP162797.1:3400000-4525000 GCF_054668915.1 Pseudomonas sp. H3_E04
GTACTTCCATGGCACCACCAGACGCAACGGCGCGCCGTTCTGGTTCGGCAGTTCGCGGCCATACATGCCCACCGCGAGGATCGCCAAAGGATTCATCGCCTCGTCCAGACGCAAGCCTTCGACATACGGCCAGTCGATCAGGGCAAAACCGGAACGCTGGCCGGGCATGCTCTTGGGATCCTGCAGCGTTTCGAAGCGGATGTACTTGGCCTTGGAAGTCGGCTCGACCTGCTTGAGCAAGGCCGAGATGGGAAAGCCGATCCAGGGAATGACCATCGACCATGCCTCGACGCAGCGCAGACGATAGATGCGCTCCTCCAGCTGATACGGCTTCATGAAGTCTTCCAGCGCGTAACGCCCCGGCTTACCCACCTCCCCGTCTATCACCACGCTCCAGGGTTCGGTTTTCAGGTCGCCAGCATTCGAAGCCGGATCGCCCTTGCCGGTACCGAACTCATAAAAGTTGTTGTAATGCGTGGCGTCTTTATAAGGCGTGATCGCCTCGTCTTTGACGTTGACCGCACCCCATTGAGTAGAAGGAAGCTTTTCGGCAAACCAGGCCGGAGCCTTGCCGGATTCGACGTCAGAGTAGCGCGGGGCATCAGCTGCACTGGCCCAGCGTGGCAGGCTGCTCACGGCGATACCGGCAGCAGTGGCGCCGAGCAATTGGCGACGGGAGAGATAAATGGCTTCAGGCGTGACATCCGACTCATGGCAGTCGGATGCTTTGGGGATCTTGATCAACATGACAACTCCGCAGCTTTGGAGGACAGGTGCACCCATAGACTGCGGAGTATGCGGGAAATTACATCACTCGGCGTTTTTGTGACGACGAAGCCGCAACAGATATTGCACCGGGCCGGATGCTGCATAGGCGAGGAACACCAGCAGCAGAATGCGCGGCGGATCGCTGAACACGACAGCGAATACCAACACCACCGCCAGGATCGCCACGAACGGCACGCGCCCTTTGAGATCCAGCTCCTTGAAGCTGTTGTACTTGATGTTGCTGACCATCAGCATGCCGGCCGCCGCCACCATCAAGGCCACCAGGAACGACATCTTCGAACCCTGGATGCCGTAATCGCTGAACGCCCAGACAATACCGGCCACCACCCCTGCCGCCGCCGGGCTGGCCAGACCAATGAAGTAGCGTTTGTCCGCCGTGCCGACCTGGGTGTTGAAACGCGCCAGACGCAACGCTGCACCCGCTACATAAATGAAGGCGACCATCCAGCCGACCTTGCCCATATCGCCCAGCGCCCAGCCGAACGCCAGCAATGCTGGCGCGACACCGAAGGCGACCATGTCCGACAGCGAGTCGTACTCGGCGCCGAAGGCACTTTGCGTATTGGTCATGCGCGCCACGCGACCATCGAGGCCGTCAAGCACCATCGCGACGAAAATCGCGATCGCAGCGAAGGCGAAGTACTTGCTCGCATTCACCGAGTCGCCGGCGCTCAACGCGGCCTGCGCGCTCATCGAGTTGATGATGGAATAGAAGCCTGCGAACAGGTTGGCAGTGGTGAACAGGTTCGGCAGCAGATAGATACCACGATGCCGGACTTTACGACCTTCAGCGTCGTGCCCTTCTTCGATGTGCTCATCGATGGGCAGCAGGCTTTCGGCGTCGGAAGCCTTGTTCGGCTCTTCGGGACGTTCGCTCATGGACATTACCTTGCAACGGTTTGGAAAAAATTCGACAGAAGCTTGAGGACGACAGTTCGGCCACAAACGATGCAGCTTTATACCAGAAGCACCGGCCCAAACGAAAAAACGCGGCCGAGGCCGCGTTTTTCGTACAAGGGACGACGACTTAGTTTTTGGCTTTGTCGACGATCTTGTTGGCACCGATCCACGGCATCATTGAGCGCAGTTGCTCGCCGATGATTTCGATACCGTGAGCGGCGTTGTTACGACGCTTGGCGGTCATCGAAGGGTAGCCGGTTGCGCCTTCGCTGATGAACATTTTGGCGTATTCGCCGTCCTGAATACGTTTCAGGGCATTGCGCATAGCCTGACGGGATTCGGCGTTGATCACTTCCGGACCAGTCACGTACTCGCCGTACTCAGCGTTGTTGGAGATCGAGTAGTTCATGTTGGCGATACCGCCTTCGTACATGAGGTCAACGATCAGTTTCAGTTCGTGCAGGCACTCGAAGTAGGCCATTTCCGGCGCGTAGCCAGCTTCAACCAGGGTTTCGAAACCGGCTTTTACCAGTTCAACGGTACCGCCGCACAGAACGGCTTGTTCGCCGAACAGGTCGGTTTCGGTTTCGTCCTTGAAGGTGGTTTCGATGATGCCGGTACGACCGCCACCAACGCCAGCGGCGTAGGACAGCGCTACGTTTTTGGCATTGCCCGAAGCGTCCTGGTAGATCGCGATCAGGTCAGGGATACCGCCGCCTTTGACGAACTCGGAACGTACGGTGTGGCCCGGGGCTTTCGGCGCGATCATGATCACGTCGAGGTCAGCACGCGGAACAACCTGGTTGTAGTGAATCGCGAAGCCGTGGGAGAAGGCCAGGGTAGCGCCTTTCTTGATGTTCGGCTCGATTTCGTTCTTGTACAGTGAGGACTGGAACTCGTCCGGGGTCAGGATCATGACCAGGTCGGCAGCAGCAACAGCGGAAGCGACGTCGGTCACTTTCAGGCCGTGAGCTTCGGCTTTGGCAACGGTGGCCGAACCTTTACGCAGACCGACAGTTACGTCGACACCGGAATCTTTCAGGTTGCACGCTTGAGCGTGGCCCTGGGAGCCGTAACCGATGATGGCAACTTTCTTGCCCTGGATGATCGACAGGTCGCAGTCTTTATCGTAGAAAACTTTCATGAATTTCCCCTTATATCCGGCCATTCAGGCCATGCGCTAATTTGGTTTAGATGCTGAGTACTTTGTCGCCGCGAGCAATACCGGTCACGCCGCTGCGGACGGTCTCCAGAATCGATGCGGTGCCGATGGACTGAATGAAGCTGTCGAGCTTGTCGCTGGTACCGGTCAACTGAACGGTATACACGCTGGCGCTGACGTCGACGATCTGTCCACGGTAGATATCGGTGGTGCGTTTGATCTCGGCGCGCTGGGCGCCAGTGGCCTTGACCTTGACCAGCATCAGCTCGCGCTCGATGTGAGCGCTTTCCGACAGGTCCACCAGCTTGACCACTTCGATCAGCTTGTTCAGGTTTTTGGTGATCTGCTCGATCACTTCATCGTGACCCACGGTGGTCAGCGTCAGACGCGACAGGGTCGGGTCTTCGGTCGGGGCCACGGTCAGGCTTTCGATGTTGTAGTTGCGCTGCGAGAACAGGCCGACTACGCGAGACAGAGCGCCGGGTTCGTTTTCCAGAAGCAGGGAAATAATGTGCCGCATGATTAAGTACGCTCCGTCTTGCTCAGCCACATATCGCGCATGGAGCCGTCTTTGATCTGCATCGGGTAGACGTGCTCGCTGGTGTCGACCGCAACATCGATGATCACCAGGCGATCCTTCATGGCGAACGCTTCAGCCATCTTCGACTTCAAATCTTTCGATTCGGTGATGCGTACGCCAACGTGGCCGTAGGCTTCAGCCAGCTTGATGAAGTCGGGCAGCGATTCCATGTAGGAGTGCGAGTGACGGCTGCCGTAGCTCATGTCCTGCCACTGGCGAACCATGCCCAGCACACCGTTGTTGAGGATGACGATCTTTACCGGCAAGCCGTATTGCAGGCAGGTCGACAGCTCCTGGATGTTCATCTGGATACTGCCTTCGCCGGTGACGCAGGCAACGTCGTCGTCCGGGAAGCTCAGTTTGATGCCCATCGCTGCTGGCAGACCGAAGCCCATCGTGCCCAGACCACCGGAGTTGATCCAGCGGTTAGGCTTGTTGAACGTGTAGTACTGCGCAGCGAACATCTGGTGCTGACCGACGTCGGAGGTCACAAAGGCGTCGCCCTTGGTCACTTCGCAGAGGGTTTCGATCACGGTCTGCGGCTTGATCTTGCTGCCGTCACCCTTTTCATAAGGGAACAGGCCGCGATCGCCACGCCATTCATCGACCTGCTTCCACCAGCTGGCTACGGACTCTTTGTTCGGGGTCTCGCCGATTTCCTTGAGGATCGCGACCATTTCGGTCAGGACACTTTCGACCGGGCCAACGATTGGCACGTCGGCCTTGATGGTCTTGGAGATCGACGCCGGGTCGATGTCGATATGGATGATCTTGGCGTTCGGGCAGAACTTTGCCGGGCCGTTGATCACCCGATCGTCGAAGCGTGCGCCCACTGCAAGGATCACGTCGGCATGGTGCATCGCCAGGTTGGCGGTGTAGCTGCCGTGCATGCCGAGCATGCCGATGAACTGACGGTCAGTGCCAGGGAAAGCGCCCAGCCCCATCAAGGTGTTGGTCACCGGCAGGTTGAGCATTTTCGCCAGTTCGGTCAGTTGCGCGGAACCGTTGCCGAGGATTACACCGCCGCCGGAGTACAGCACCGGGCGCTTGGCCGCCAACAACATTTCGGCTGCTTTGCGGATCTGCCCGGAGTGACCGCGAACGGCCGGGCTGTAGGAGCGCAGCTTGGCTTTTTTCGGAAAAACGTATTCGAACTTTTCGGCCGGGTTGGTCATGTCTTTCGGGATGTCGACCACGACCGGGCCCGGACGACCGGATTGCGCCAGGTAGAAGGCCTTCTTCATGACTTCCGGGATTTCCGAGGCGTGCTTGATCATGAAGCTGTGCTTCACGATCGGCCGGGAGATACCGATCATGTCGGTTTCCTGGAACGCGTCGGTGCCGACCATGGTGCTTGGCACCTGGCCGGAAATGATCACCATCGGAATCGAGTCCATATAGGCGGTGGCGATACCGGTGATGGCGTTTGTGGCGCCTGGACCGGAAGTCACCAATACCACGCCGGCTTTACCGGTGGCACGGGCGTAGCCGTCAGCCATATGGGTCGCCGCTTGTTCGTGACGAACTAGGATGTGGGTCACTTCCGGTTCTTTGAACAGGGCATCGTAAACATGCAGGAGAGCACCACCCGGGTACCCGTAGATATATTTGACGCCTTCGTCACGCAAAAAGCGGACGAGCATCTCACCGCCAGATAAAAGCTCCACGTTGTTCACCTCTAAAACGCCAGAATACCGTCCACAAAAAAGGGGCGGGTCTTAATAGGTTTACTTCTCGGCAGAGCATGAGCGACGGTGGTCGCCGACTACGTCAGCACTGACTGAGCAAGTATTGGGATCGTCCCAAGTGTTGCGGGCCTTTCCCACCCAGCGCGAGGTAACGCGTTGCGGGTGTAACAGGTCGGCGCGGATGTGCGCCTCATGATCTACCGAGTGGGTCTGCTTCTGGCAGTCCCTCTACAGCGGACTTTGGATTCTTCTGTTTCGCCCTCTGCAAGTCAAGTCGTCTGTGGAGTTAATTGTGGGTAAGCACATGAGAACGCAAGAAAAAACCTGAAAAGCGCTACTCTGTTAGCGTCAATTGCGCATTTTTGCCAAGGAATCAGCATGCGAACGCTCCTCCTCACTCTACTGATCGGCCTCAGCCCATGGTGCTCGGCCGCTCAAATCTACAAATGGGTCGATGCCCAAGGTGTCACGCATTTCGATGCACAACCGCCGCAGGGCCAACCGTCGACGACCGTACAGACGCCCTCCTCACCCGCGCCGAAAGCTGCGCCGATGCCGGGCGGTGGCGTCCTTGGCGATCAGAAAGCCATTGATGCCAAGGTGAAGAAACAGGTCGCCGACCAGCAGGCGCAGCTCAAGGCATTTTGCGAGCAGGCACGCACAAACCTGGCGCAACTGCAGAACAATCCACGTTTGCGTGAGGAGGTTGAGGGGGATGTGCGCAGGCTCGACGATACACAGCGTCAGGAACGCATCGTCGAAGCGAAGAAGCAGATTAAGGAGAATTGTTCGTAATCGTTTGGAAGGATGTGTAGGAGCTGCCGAAGGCTCGATCTTTTGACTTGTTGGAAGAGCAAGATCAAAAGATCGCAGCCTTCGGCAGCTCCTACAAAGCTCCTACACAACCGCGTTCAGCGGGATGCAGTGATCAGCAGGTCAAACTCTTTGAGCAGCACCTGCAACTGCCGATCCTTGCCGCCAAGGTTGCGCTGGGCGAAGACCATTTCCGCCATTTCCTGAATGCCCGAGGCGTTCGGCAGCGGCAGATCCTGTTCGAGGATCATCTTCATGCGCGGCAGGAAGATCCATTGCAGCCATTGCTCGAAGTCCAGCGTGTCGACGGAAAACGGCTCGACACTGCTCAGGGCTTCGGCGGACGGCTGAGCCTCATCCCACCAACCCTGGGTGCGCAGCTCGCGTTCGATCAGCAACAGCTGATCGGCGATTTTCGGGAAGCGCACATCCATCACAGGGAAACCTTGGCCTTCTGACGGGCCAGTGCGGCGCCGGCGGAATCGCCTTGTTTCTCACGAGACTGAGCGATGATTTCCCACAGGCTGGCTTGCAGATCCGGGCGACCGTTGGCCATGGTCAGCGCGCGACGGGCGAACTGCTCGGCTTGCGGCGCATCGCCCTGGGCCATGCGCACTTGCGCCAAACGGTAAAGCACTTGTGGCTCGCGCGGGGCGACACGTTGCGCCCGCTCCAGACTGGAGGACGCACCGTTGAGGTCGCCGCCGGCCTGCTGTTGTTGCGCGGTAGTCAGCAAGGCGAGTACCGGACCGTCCAGTTGCTCATCCGCCGACAGACCGCCGCCACTGCTGGCCGAAGGAATGCCACTGGGCGTCGACGGCATGTTGTAGGTGCCGGAATTGATCGGCGCCGATTCAACGGCCGATGGGTTGTACGGCCCCGAAGTAATGCCGCCGGATGCCGGACCCGGGACGATCGGTGAAGAACTGATCGGTGTCGACACCGCAGCACCGCCGCCCGGCACCATCACCACCACGCCGGTATCGCCTTGCGGAATCGCCTGAGTCTGGCCCTGCGCTGGGCGCTTGACCGTGGTCTGGCGGAAACCGCCATTGGCGCCGATGCGCTCGCTGTTGGACACGGCGGTACCCGAATCCACCACGGGAATCGAACCACGCTGTACGGTGGAGCAGCCGCTGAGCAAAGCCACGGCGGTCACCGCTGGAATCAACCACTTGTTCACTTGAAACCCTCTTTGCTTAATTCATCCAGCCCTTGACCCAGTCCATCACCGACTCCGGCGAGGCAGGTGTTTCGCTTGCACACGCGGCGCCGGGTGGCGGTTCGCTGCCGCGAATATACGGCATCTGCACCGCGCCGGGGCAGTTGGCATCCGAACCCTGACCGGTGCGCGAATCGACCCAGGCCTGCACGACGTTGTCCGGCTGCGGCATGTCCAGCGGTAGCGGATCGGCCTTGCGCATGAAACTGGTCCAGACCTGCAACGCACCGGTTGCCCCGGTGAACGGCGTCTTGCCGTTGTCGTCGCGACCGAGCCAGACCACTGCCAGCAGATCCTGACTGAAGCCGGCGAACCAGCTGTCGCGCGAATCGTTACTGGTACCGGTCTTGCCCGCCAGCGTCAGGGTCTTGGGCAGCACGTTATAAACCGAACTGCCGGTACCTTCACGCATCACCCGCTGCATGGCGTTCTGGATCAAGTAAATCGAGGCCGGATCGAAACGCTGCTCGATCTGGAACGGATAACGCTTGAGCGGCTCGCCCTCGGCGGTCAGCACGCTGCGAATACCGCGCATCGGTGTATTGAAACCACCGTTGGCCAGCGTCTGGTACATGGTCGCCACTTCAATCGGCGTCATGCCGCCGGCACCGAGCAACATCGACGGGAACGCCGGGAATTCACGGGTAACGCCCAGGCGACCGAGAGTCTTGAGCACATTCGGCACGCCAACTTCCAGGCCCAGACGCGAGGTCGACAGGTTGTAGGAATGCGCCAGGCCCTGATAGAGGAACACCGTGCCGTGGGAGCGGCGATCATAGTTCTGCGGCTTCCACACCTGACCGTTGGCGCCTTTGACCGACAACGGATCGTCCGACAGCCAACTGGTCAGCGTGTACTGGCTCGGTTTCTCCAGCGCGGTCAGGTAGACCGCCGGCTTGATCAGCGAGCCGATCGGGCGTACCGCATCCAGTGCACGGTTGAAACCGGCGTAACTGGCCTGACGGCTGCCGATCATCGCCTGGACTTCGCCGGTTTCCGGGTTGGTCACGACCATCGCCGCTTCCACATCATCGGAACCCTTGCGCCCGGCCAGACGTTTGAACGTGTCGTTGACCGAGGCTTCGGCTTTCATCTGCAGGATCGGATCGAAACTGGTGAAGATGCGCAGACCTTCTTCGGTCAAGTCTTCGTCACGGTAGTCTTCGCGCAACTGACGTTTGACCAGATCGATAAAGCCCGGGAACGAGCTGTCGGCGAGCTTGCCGCGAGTCGTCACGCCGAGCGGCATTTTCTTCGCCGCTTCGACCTGTTCGGGGGTTGCCACGCCTTGCTGCGCCAGCACGTCGAGGACCAGATTGCGCCGCTCCAGCGCGCGTTCCGGGTTGCGACGCGGGTTGTAGTAGGACGGCCCCTTGACCATGCCGACCAGCAACGCCACCTGATGCAGTTTCAGCTCGGACAACGGCTGGCCGAAGAAGAACTGGCTGGCCAGACCGAAACCGTGCACCGCACGCTGACCGTCCTGACCGACGAAGACTTCGTTGAGGTAGGCCTCAAGAATTTCCTTTTTGTCGTAATGCAGTTCGAGCAGCAACGCCATCATCGCTTCGGTGAGCTTGCGGGTCAGGCTGCGTTCGCTGGTCAGGTAGAAGTTCTTCACCAACTGCTGGGTCAGCGTACTGCCGCCCTGGGTCATCTTGCCGCCGGAGGTGTTGATCCATACTGCGCGGGCGATCGATTTCGGCGACACGCCCCAGTGGCTGTAGAAATCGCGGTCTTCCACGGCAATCAGGGTTTCGAGCAGGTACGGCGGCACCTGATCGAGTTTGATCAGGATGCGGTCTTCGAGATTTTTCGGGTAAATGCCGCCGATCATCAGCGGCTCGAGGCGCACCACCGACAGCTTCGAGCCGTTGGTCGCGGACAGCTCGGCGACGTAATCGCCGGAGAAGCGCACGCGCACTGGCTGCGGTTTCTCCAGCCCTTCATAGAACTGGAAGCCACGGGTGTTCAGGTCAACCGTATTGCCGCTGACGGCGGCGGCGCCAGGGCCGTTGCTTACGGCCTCGCGGCGATAGCCGAGGGCATCGAGTTCGGTGAGGAAATCGTCCTTGCTGAGCTTCTGTCCGACGAACAGCTCAAGCGGGCGCGCGTACACCTTGGCCGGGATGGTCCAGCGCTTGCCGGAGAACTTCTCCTGCACCACGGCATCGAGGTAAACGGCGAAGCCGGCCAGCACTACAAGGCCGACCAGGCTGAGTTTAATGGCCCAGCTCAACCATGGGCTGAGGCCCTTGGCTGGTGGTTTTTTCTTGGTACGGGGGGATCGGGATCGAGTCATGGCGGCGGATTATACGCACTTTATCGATCCTCAACAGGCGCGCGCGGAGGTTTGCGTCAGGCGGGCAAGCAGCCATAATGGCCGCCTCGAATTCCCCCGTCTCTGAAGGATCGCCCGTGAGCCAGTCCCTGATCGCTGCCCTGCAAAACCCGGCCCTCTACCCGCATCCCGTCGAAGGGTTTCAGGTTATCGAAACTCACATCTCGTGGGTGATTCTCACCGGGCCCTTTGCTTATAAAGTGAAGAAGCCGGTGAATTTCGGCTTCCTCGACTTCACCAGTCTCGACGCACGTGCACATTTCTGCGCTGAAGAGCTGCGCCTGAACCAGCGTCTGACCGCTGATTTGTATCTGGACGTGTTGCCGGTCACCGGCAGCGTCGAAGCACCGCAACTCGGCGGCGACGGCCCGGCTATCGAATACGTGCTGAAAATGCGCCAGTTCCCGCAGGGCGGGCTGCTCAGCACCCTGCAAGCCAATGGCGAGCTGACCACTCAGCACATCGATGCACTGGCCGAGCAGATCGCGCACTTCCACCTCAATGCACCGAAGGTCCCGGCCGAACACGACGCCGGCACCCCGGACAGCGTGATGGCACCGGTCGCACAAAATTTCGAGCAGATCCTGCCGTTCCTCAGCGACAAGAACGATTTGCTGCAACTCGACGCCCTGAAAGCCTGGGCCGAAAGCAGCTTCGAACGCCTCAAGCCCCTGTTCGCCCAGCGCAAGGCGCAAGGTTTCACCCGTGAATGCCACGGCGACATTCACCTGGGCAACGCTACGGTCATCGACGGCAACGTGGTGATCTTCGACTGCATCGAGTTCAACGAGCCATTCCGCTTCACTGACGTCTGGGCCGACACCGGTTTCCTCGCCATGGACCTGGAAGACCGTGGCCTGAAATCGCTGGCGCGTCGCCTCATCAGCCAATACCTGGAACTGACCGGCGACTATCAGGGCCTGGAAGTGTTGAACTTCTATAAAGCCTACCGCGCGCTGGTACGGGCCAAGGTGGCGCTGTTCAGCATGCCGGCGGACGCCACTGCCGTGCAGCGCGCTACCACCCTGCGTCAGTACCGCAACTACGCCAATCTGGCGGAAAGCTACAGCACCATTCCTTCGCGCTTCATGGCCATTACCCACGGCGTTTCCGCTGTCGGCAAGAGCCATGTGGCCATGCGTCTGGTCGAAGCGCTGGGCGCGATTCGCCTGCGTTCGGATGTCGAGCGCAAGCGCCTGTTCGGCGAGCAGACCGTTGCCAACGATGTGCAGGCCGGCATTTACAGCGCCGACGCCAGTTCCGCGACTTACGCACGCCTGCATGAAATCGCCGAGGTGATCCTGCATGCCGGTTTCCCGGTGGTGATCGACGCGACTTACCTCAAGCGCGAGCAGCGCGACAACGCGGCGAAGATTGCCGAAGCCACTGGCACGCCGTTCCTGATCCTCGACTGCAACGCCCCGCAGGCAGTGATCGAGAGCTGGCTGGCGATGCGTCAGGCCGATCAGAAGGATCCGTCCGACGCCACCCTGGCAGTAATCGAAGCGCAGCAGGCCAACCGCGAAGCGTTGACGCCGGAAGAAATCCTGCGCAGCAAACGCGTGCAGACCAATGAATCCGGCACGCTGGACACCGTGGTCGCGCAGATCCGTCAGCGCCTGCCGGGTCTGTAAAAAACTATTTCGGCCGTGAAGCCCTCGCTCGCTTCACGGCCGTCAAATAGTGGCACTATACTGGCGTCATAAAACCAACAGGTGATCTGACATGAGCCAGCCAAAACTGCTCGACACTCCGCTTTACGCCCTGCTGCACAAAGATGACGTTGCAGGCTTCAACAAGGAACGCCCACAGGATGGCCCGATCGACATGGTCGGCGGCGATTTCCGTGGCCTCGACCTGCGCGAACTGAACGCCGACGGCGTAGATTTCCGCGATGCGTACTTCCGCTCCGCCGATCTGCGCGGCATCGACTTCCGCAACGCCTCGCTCGAAGGCGCCAGCCTGGCCCATGCGCAAATCTCCGGGGCGTACTTTCCGCCGGAGCTGAGTGCCGACGAGATCCTGATGTCGATGAATTTCGGCACGCGGTTGCGCTATCGCACACGCTGATATCTGGAAATCTTCCTGACACCACGCCTTTTCCCTGTGGGAGCGGGCTTGCTCGCGAAGACGTAGGGACAGTCGACACTTCTGGTGACTGACCCGACGTCTTCGCGAGCAAGCCCGCTCCCACATTTGTTTCTGCATTTGCGCCCGTCTTCCTGCGTTCGCAGGCCTTTCACTACCCTTTCTTAGAAGCTTTTGCGTCGAATCCGACCAAACAACCACGCTTTTCCTACTGATGGCTACACTCCTGAGAAGCTCGCCCACGCACCATTCGGCCGTCGCAAGGAGGCTTGATGAATGATGAACTGCAACACTTGAAAAATCTTGGCAAGACGTCGGCGCAGTGGCTGCATGCCGTGGGCATCCACAGCGCCTCGGACTTGCGTCGCCTCGGTGCAGTGGATGCCTACCGGGCCGTGCGTACTCGGGGGTTTCGAGCATCGAAGGTGTTGTTGTATGCGATCGAGGGCGCGTTGATGGACGTGCACTGGAACGACATCCCCGCCGAGCGCAAGGACGCCCTGAACAAGCAGCTCGAAGCCATTTCCGCGCGCCACAAGAACTGAACAGGCGCGGACCATGTATTTACTGGGGGAACAATCGGCCTACGCCGACGCATTGATCAATCGCTTGCAGAATCTTCCCGGGCAATGGCTACAGGATTTATCGCCATGCGCGCCTGTTATCGAACTGGAAGCCACGGATGATTTGTTTGCGCAGTTGCCGGATGATCAGCTGTTTGTGCTGAGCGAGGGCGTGGTGCATGGCTGTATTGCAGGCCGAGCGCTGTTCTATTGGCAGGAGGGTGACCTGCTCGGTCTGCAGCGCGCCGAGCACTGGAGCGACTGCCGCGTGTGCAGCGACAGCGCTGTGCGCCTGCTGCCCTATGGGCGCGCTGAGGTTTTGCAGCATTTGTATGCCGACCCTGATCGAGCGGAGCAGCTCCTGAGCTATCTGCTCGGGCAAATGGCGCTGCTCGCCCACGCCGTGGCCGAGCTGAAACCGCGCGAGTTTCGCAGCACCAACGGCTTCAAACGGGTCGGGGCTGGCGCCGTGCTGATTCAACAGGGCGATGCAGCGGATCATGTCTTCGTGATCATCGACGGGCACGCCGAGGCATTTGTTGACGGGCACAAGGTTGGCGACGTGCCCAAGGACGAGATTTTCGGTGCCATGGCGTTGTTCACCGGCGAGCCACGCAACGCCACGGTGATGACGTCCGAGCCGAGCACGATAATGTTGATTCCCGGTGATCAATTTTTGAGCATGACCCGCAGCAACCCGAAGATCGCGCACAGCCTGATTGAAGGCATGGCTCGACGCATCGGTCAGTTGAATCGACAGATCACGCAATTGACGATGCATCAGACCTAGCGCAAAGCCCTTTATTCACAGGGCTTCACGACCGCTTGCAAAACTAAATTACAGATTTGCAAAATCAGCGGTTGACGCGGTAATGAGAATCGCTATGATTATCACAACTGATCGCGAGATCAGTCGATATTCTGAAAAGCCCTTGGTTCGGACTCTCAGATTATCTCCTCATCAGGCTAATCACGGTTATTTGACCCGGTTTTTACCGGGTCTTTTTTTGCCTGTGGAAAAGTCATTTGGCGAATTGCTGGCGCATCTGTTCGCAGTAATCCGGCTTCGGTGTGGCAGGCGTGTACCAGACGTAATCGGCCATCGCCGGCGTGACCGCATCCCCCTGCTCGGCCAGCATCAAAACGGTCGGCGCCTTCCCAGCGCCGAGATCCAGCAGATGCAGCGGCACGCCAACATCCTTGCGCGCATGCCAGGCACCGGCCAGCAGGATCGTAGGCGGCGGCGCCGCCAGCATGCGTTCGGCCATACGCCGATCACGCTGCTGCTGAATCGCCAACATCGCCGGCATCTGTGATTCGGGCAACAAGCCACAGTGAGATTCACTGACTTGTCCGAGCAACGTGGTTCTCACCGCCTGCGCATTACTGCGCGGACCAACGAGAGCCGGTGGATTTCGGTAGAACGCGCGGATTTCGCTGTCATCCAGATTGGCCGCCAGCAGCGGATAGGGCTGCGTCAGGGCGAAGCGCACGATCGGCCCGTAAAGATTCCAGTCCCAGCCCTCCTGCCAGGCCAATGCCAAAGGCAGATCAGCCGGACCGGATTTCGCCTGGCGCGCCGCATCGACTTTCGCTTGTTGATTCGGCGTGAGCATTTCCAGCAGCAGACTGCCTTGCGCCCGTTGTTCGCCGAGCGCCTGCAACAGCCACAATTGCGCAGCATGGTGATCGGCGTTGTCGTGCTGCTCACCGATGATCAAACGCTCAGGCTCAGCGAGACGCGCCAGCAGTTGCTGTACGCCAAGTACCTCGCCGCTGCGCAGATCGCGGATTTCACCGCTCAGCGGCGGAGCCACCACGTGCTGACAGCCTGCCAGCAACACCAGCGCCCACAACCACAATCCACGCATGCGACACCTCGATGATTGATCAGCGGGCGATGATCAGCGGATGCCCACGCTCCGGGTGCGGTTGCACCAATACTTCAAGACCGAAAACGGCTTTGAGGGTTTCCGGGCGCAGCACCTGTTGCGGAGTATCCAGCGCAACCGGGCGCCCCTGCTCCAGCAACAGCACGCGATCACAATAGCGCGCCGCCAGATTCAGATCATGCAGGATCACCAGCACCGCCGCGCCGCGATCGGCGAACTCACGCACCGCCTGCAAGGTGGTGTGCTGATGCAGCGGGTCAAGCATCGATGTCGGTTCGTCGAGCAATAAGGTTTGCCCGGCCTGACCCGGCCAGAGTTGCGCCAGCACCCGCGCCAGATGCACACGCTGACGCTCCCCACCGGACAATGCCAGATAGCTGCGCCCGCTCAGGTGCCCGGCATCGGCGGCGGCCAGCGCTGCCGCGACGATTTCATCATCGCGCACGCGCCCGGTCTGGTACGGCAAGCGGCCCATGCCGACGACCTCTTCCACGGCGAAGGCAAAATCCAGTGTCGACACCTGCGGCAACACCGCCATTCGTTGCGCCCGCTGCGTTCCGCTCCACTGACTCAACGCCTGACCATCGAGCGTAACGTTGCCGTCACTGGCGAGCAATTCGCCACACAAGGCGCCGAGCAATGTGCTTTTCCCGGCGCCGTTCGGTCCCAGCACGCCAAGCACTTCACCGGGCTCGAGTTGCAGCGTGACCCCGCTGAGCACAGCCTTGTGGCCACGGCGGACATGCAGATTGTGCGCAGACAACATCAGGCACGCCCTCGCAACAGCAGATAAAGAAAAAACGGCGCACCGATAAACGCGGTGACAATGCCGATCGGCAACTCCGCCGGCGCCAGCGCCAGGCGCGCCACCAGATCAGCGAGCAATAACAGGCTCGCACCCGCCAGGACCGACGCTGGCAACAGCAATTTATGATCGGGGCCGGCCAGCAGGCGCACCAGATGCGGCACCACCAGCCCGACAAAACCGATCATGCCCGCCGCCGCCACCGCCGCGCCAACCCCCAGCGCGGTGCAGAACACCAGTTCGCGTTTTAGCCGTTCGACATCGATGCCCAGATGACCGGCCTCGGATTCACCGAGCAACAAGGCATTCAATGCCTTGGCTCTGCGCGGCAGCCACAACGCCACGCCGATGGTGATGATCAGCAAGGGCCACAGCCGCGCGTAACTGGCGCCGTTGAGGCTGCCGAGGTTCCAGAATGTCAGGGTGCGCAGCGTTGCGTCATCGGCCAGATAAGTGAACAGACCGACTGCCGAACTGGCCAGCGCCGTCAAAGCGATACCTGCCAGCAACATGGTCGCCACATGCGTCTGACCGTTGCGCCGGCCCAGCCGATAGACCAGCGCCGTCACCCCGAGCCCGCCAAGAAACGCACACACCGACAACAGATAGGGGCCGAACCACTCCGGCAGGCCGCCAAAGAACGATCCGCCGACAATCGCAATCGCCGCGCCGAGTGCCGCGCCACTGGACACCCCGACCAGCCCCGGATCGGCCAGCGGATTACGAAACAGGCCCTGCATCGCCACTCCGGACAGCGCCAGCACGCCGCCGACCGCCAAGCCGAGCAAAGTTCGCGGCAGGCGGATCTGACCGAGAATCAGCTCAGCCTGCTCCAACCCTTCAGGCGCCAACGGCACGCCGATCAGACGCAGCGCCGCCCGCAAGGTGTCGAACAATGGCAGACTCACCGGCCCCAGCGCCAGCGACAGCCAGATCGCCAACAGACACAGCAATGTCAGGCCGATAAACAAGCCACGGGGTTTGACCATTGTGGTCATTGGCCATCCTTGGCCGGGTAGAAACCGTCAGTCAGGGTTTGCAAAGCAGCTGGCAGACGCGGCCCGAGGCCGCCAACCAGCAGCGTCGGATCCAGCTCCATGACCCGCCCGCTCTTGGCCGCACGGCTGGAATTGAGGATGGGGTTTTCCTTGAACAACGCGGCTTTTGCCGCTTCGCCGGTCAGCGCACGGTCGGCGAACACCAGCACTTCGGGATCGAGGCTGGCGAGGGATTCGACAGAAAACGGTTTGTATCCAGTATGCGTCGCAAGGTTGTACCCGCCGGCCTGTTGCAGCAGCCAATCGGCGGCCGTGTCCTTGCCGGCGATCAGCGGCTTGCCGCCCGCATGCCCGAGCAGCAGCAACACGCCGGGGGCTTTGTGCGTGGTCTGCACGTGGGCAACGCGCGTTTTCTGCGCCTGGAGTTGCTGTTGATAACTCTGCAGCAGCTGCGCCGCCTGGCTTTGTGCGCCGAGCAACTGGCCCAGATGAGTGACATTCTTTTCCAGCGTCGGCAGATCAGGCTGGGCTGAAAACAACTCGACCTTGACCTTCGCCGCTTTGACTTGCGCCAGAACCGGCGGCGGGCCCATTTCTTCGGTGCCGATCAGAATGTCCGGACGCAGGCTCAAGATGCCTTCCGCCGACAGGCTGCGCTGATAGCCAATGCTCGGCAGCGCTTTCAATGTCTGCGGATGCTGACTGGTGGTGTCGACCCCCACCAGTTTCGACTCGCCACCCAACGCGCTGACCCATTCCGACAGCGCACCGCCGGCGCTGACCCAGCGTTGCGGTAAATCAGCTGCGGCCGCCTGATGGCAGAGCAAAAGGCCGGTGCAAAGCACGGCAACGCGGGTTTTCAGGCGCATACACAGCTTCCTTGAACAAGGTTTCCCGGGCATCGGCGCAGCGAGCCAAGTATTCTCGACAACGGCCAGACTCCCAGTGGGAGAGGGTCGCCATTTGATAATTGTTTGCATTTGAACGTCAAGCTCGGACATATCCAGACACGAGCGGACACTAGAGGATAGCCATGAAGTTTCTCTGCGCCGGCAGCGATCTGGCCGAAGCCGGCAGTCGCGGTTTCGAAATCGAAGGCAAGAAACTGTTCGCCGTGCGTCGCGGCGGGCAGGCTTATGTCTATCTCAATCGCTGCCCGCATCGGGGCGTCGGGCTGGAATGGCAGCCCGACCAGTTTCTCGACCCGAGCAACAGCCTGATCCAGTGCGCCACCCATGGCGCACTGTTTCTGATCGAGGACGGCGAATGCGTTGCCGGACCTTGCGCCGGGCAGTCGCTGACGGCGATTGAATGCCAGGAAGATACACAAGGCGTATGGGTCGACGTTTAACCGTTGAGCAAGACATCGAGCCGGCGGTCGATGATCATCTCTTCAGGGTCAAGGCGCACGCCATACGCCAACACCTCCACACCGCAAGCAACCGCTTCACGCAGCGCCTCGGCGTACGCCCAATCGATCTCCTCGGCTGGGCGCACCGCATCGATGCCGGTGAGGTTCACACAGTACAACTGCACTGCCCGGATACCGTCGCGCGCCAGATGCGCAAGTTCACGCAGGTGCTTGGCGCCGCGTTGGGTGACCGCATCCGGAAACGCCGCCACCGCCGTGCCGTCGAAGCCGAGGGTGACGCTTTTCACTTCGACATACGCTGGGCCGCTGGGGTATTCGAGGCGGAAGTCGATGCGGCTTTTTTCCTGTCCGTACGCAACCTCACGCTTCAACGCGGTAAAGCCGTCCAACTCGGTGATCACGCCCGCCTGCAAGGCTTCCTCAACCAAGCCGTTGGCGCGCCCGGTGTTGACGCAAAACAGCCGGCCCTGCGGGGTTTCGCCAATTTCCCAAGTGCCGGGCAATTTGCGTTTCGGGTCATTGGAGCGACTGAACCAGACCTGCCCGCCCTCGACCTGACAATTGAGCATCGACCCGGTGTTTGGACAGTGAATAGTCAGCAACTCGCCGCTAACGGTTTCGATATCGGCAAGAAAACGCTTGTAACGACGAATCAGCCGCGCCTCTTCCAGAGCAGGATAAAAGCGCATCAGCCTTGCCAGCTCTTCAAGCCGCGCGCGATGCGCTCCACCGCTTCCTGCAAACGTGCGAGGTTTTGTGTGTAAGCGAAACGCACGTGATGGCCGGCCTGATAACGACCGAAATCCAGTCCCGGGGTGAAGGCAACGTGCTCGGTTTCGAGGAAATGCCGGCAGAACGCGAAGGCATCACCGCCGAAACGGCTGATATCGGCGTACAGATAAAACGCACCTTCAGGCTCAACGGCAATGTTGAAACCCAGTTCACGCAGCGCTGGCAGGAGGAAGTCGCGACGGCGCGCAAATTCGGCGCGGCGCTCTTCGAGAATCGCAATGGTGGCTGGCTCGAAACAGGCCAGCGCAGCGTATTGCGCCATGCTCGGCGCGCTGATGTAGAGGTTCTGCGCGAGTTTTTCCAGTTCGCTGACCGCCGCCTCTGGCGCCACCAGCCAGCCCAGGCGCCAACCGGTCATGCCGAAATACTTGGAGAAACTGTTGAGGACAAAAGCGTTGTCATCGACTTCCAGCACACTGGCGGCATCAGTGCCGTAGGTCAGGCCGTGGTAGATCTCATCCACCACCAGGTGCCCGTGCCTGGCCTTGATCGCTGTGGATAACCCGGCCAGCTCATCGCGGGTCAGCAAAGTGCCGGTCGGGTTTGCCGGCGAAGCGACAAGGGCGCCGACACTGTCGTGGTCCCAATGCCGCTCGATCAGATCCGGAGTCAGTTGATAACGCACTTCCGGCCCGACCGGCACCAGTTGCGCAGCGCCTTCGACCAGACGCAAAAAGTGTCGGTTGCACGGGTAACCCGGGTCCGCCAGCAGCCAGTGTTTACCCGGGTCGACCAGCAAAGCACTGGCCAGCAACAGCGCACCGGAGCCGCCCGGCGTGATCAGAATCCGCCGTGGATCGATATGCAGGCCGTAGCGCGACTGGTAAAACCCGGCGATCTCCTCGCGCAGTTCGGGAATCCCACGGGCGGCGGTGTAGCGGGTCTTGCCTGCGGTCAACGCGGCTTGCCCGGCGCGGATGATCGGTTCGGCGGTGGTGAAGTCCGGTTCGCCGATTTCCAGGTGGATCACGTCGTGGCCTTCGGCCTGCAATTCATTGGCCCGCGCCAGCAGCGCCATCACATGGAACGGTTCGATCGCACGACTGCGCGCACTGTAGGGGCCCATTGGAATGCCTTCGACGGAAAAAAGAGACGATTCTACCTGTCTGCCGGAACGAGCGAGAACCCGTGAAGGTCACAGCCTCAAGAACGCTGGACTGTAACGATCTGAACGTACGCTCCAGGATTGACTAAAATCAGTGATTGAACAGGTCTTCATTCCCACAGACACGGCTTGTCAGACATCTGCAAGCGCCACCCGCCGGGGGCTCGACATCCGGGAGTAGCGCAGGCTGATTTGATCTGGTAAGTTCGCCCGCTTGCAGCCGCAGGGCCGGCAGGTGTCGGTGATGGAGCAATCCTGCGCAATGGATTACAAGAGTAGAGGCGGTCTATTTCATGTCCACCCAGGCAAAGCAACAGCAGCAAGCGACGATCAGCGGCTTCGAACCTTACGTTTCGAAGGCGGGTGAAGAGTACATGGGCGCTCCGATGCGCGCGCACTTCACCAAGATCCTGAACAAGTGGAAACTGGACTTGATGCAGGAAGTCGACCGTACGGTTGATCACATGAAAGACGAAGCGGCCAACTTCCCTGACCCGGCCGACCGTGCCAGCCAGGAAGAAGAGTTCGCCCTCGAACTGCGCGCCCGCGACCGCGAGCGCAAGCTGATCAAGAAAATCGACAAGACCCTGCAACTGATCGAAGACGAAGAGTACGGCTGGTGCGAGTCCTGCGGCATCGAGATCGGCGTCAAGCGCCTCGAAGCCCGCCCGACAGCGGATCTGTGCATCGACTGCAAGACCCTGGCGGAAATCAAGGAAAAGCAGGTCGGCAAGTAACTTCCACCTGAACGGAAAACGGAGCGTGCGAACGCTCCGTTTTTGTTTGTGCGGTTCCTGCTTTTGTGGGAATGGGCTTGCTCCCGAACGCGGTGTGTCATTCAACATCCAGGTTGTCTGAACCGACGCTTTCGCGAGCAGGCCCGCTCCCACAGGGGTAACCTGCTTAATTCTGAATAGCTTTATCGCCTCCATGACTGCCAAATCCCCCGCCTACATCGGCCGCTTCGCCCCTACGCCCAGTGGCCACCTGCACTTCGGTTCGCTGGTCGCTGCGCTGGCGTCCTATCTCGATGCCCGCTCGGTTGGCGGGCGCTGGCTGGTGCGCATGGAAGATCTCGACCCGCCGCGCGAAGAGCCAGGTGCGCAAGCGGCGATTCTCAAGGCGCTGGAAAGCTACGGCTTCGAATGGGACGGCGAAATGGTCCGCCAGAGCGATCGGCACGCTGCCTACGCCGAAGTGCTCAACAGTCTGTTCAACCATGGCCTTGCCTACGCCTGCACCTGCTCGCGCAAACAACTGGAGCCGTATCACGGCATTTATCCGGGGTTTTGCCGCAATGCCGGGCATGATCAGCACGACGCCGCGATCCGCCTGCGCGTGCCGGAGCTGGAATACCACTTCATCGATCGCGTGCAGGGCGAATACCGCCAGCACCTGGGCCGCGACGTCGGCGACTTCGTCATCCGTCGTCGCGATGGCCTCTATGCCTATCAACTTGCGGTGGTGCTCGACGATGCCTGGCAAGGCATTAGCGATATTGTGCGCGGCGCCGATCTGCTCGATTCGACACCGCGCCAGCTGTACCTGCAAGAACTGCTCGGCCTGAAACAGCCGCGCTATCTGCACCTGCCGCTGATCACCCAGCCGGACGGCAACAAGCTCGGCAAGTCCTACCGTTCGCCGCCACTCGAAGCCGATCAAGCCACACCATTGCTGCTGCGAGCCTTGCGCGCATTGGGGCAGAATCCCGGCACCGAACTGGCACACGCTTCGCCGGGCGAACTGCTCGCTTGGGGCTGCGCACAGTGGGATGCTGCCAAGATCCCGCGCACACTGACCTTGCCCGAAGCGCAACTGCAATGACGACACTTGCAGTCGCGCGCCCATCCGTTACCATCGCCGCACGTTTTCGGGCACGCGCATAAAAAAGAGAGGCCGGGATGTACATCTATCGCTTGGTCCTGCTTCTGGTCGTCGGGATCTACCTGTTCTCCCCCGCCATCATGGATTGGTGGATCGACGCGACGGGCGCCTGGTATCGCCCCTATCTGCTCTGGCTGATCCTGATTGTCGTGACCTTCATCCTGCAGAGCCAAAAAGATGCCGATGAGCTTTAGCCTGACCCAGATGATCCTGATCAGCGCCGCGTACCTGGCGGCGCTGTTCGGCGTGGCCTGGGTCAGTGAACGGGGCATGATCCCGCGCGCGATCATTCGCCATCCGCTGACCTACACCCTGTCGCTGGGGGTTTACGCCAGTGCCTGGGCGTTCTACGGCACGGTGGGCCTGGCCTATCAGTACGGTTACGGCTTTCTGTCCAGTTATCTCGGCGTGTCCGGTGCGTTTCTGCTGGCGCCGGTGCTGCTCTATCCGATCCTGAAGATCACCCGCACCTATCAACTGTCGTCGCTGGCCGACCTGTTTGCCTTCCGCTTCCGCAGCACCTGGGCCGGTGCGCTGACCACGATTTTCATGCTGATTGGCGTGCTGCCGTTGCTGGCCCTGCAGATCCAGGCAGTGGCCGACTCGATCAGTATTCTCACCGGCGAACGTGTGCAGAGCCGCGTGGCGCTGGCGTTTTGTGCGCTGATCATTCTGTTCACGATTTTCTTCGGTTCCCGGCACATCGCCACGCGCGAGAAACATGAAGGGCTGGTGTTCGCGATCGCTTTTGAGTCGATCATCAAATTGATCGCCCTCGGCGGTGTTGGCCTGTACGCGCTGTATGGCGTGTTCGACGGCCCGCAACAGCTCGAACTGTGGCTGCTGCAAAACCAGACCGCCCTCGCCGCCCTGCACACGCCGTTACAGGAAGGCCCGTGGCGCACGTTGCTGCTGGTGTTCTTCGCCTCGGCGATCGTAATGCCGCACATGTATCACATGACCTTTACGGAAAACCTCAATCCGCGCTCGCTGGTCAGCGCCAGCTGGGGCCTGCCGCTGTTTCTGCTACTGATGAGTCTCGCTGTGCCGCTGATACTCTGGGCCGGGCTGAAACTCGGTGCTACCACCGACCCGGAATATTTCACCCTCGGCATCGGCATTGCCGCCAACAGCAAACCGCTGGCGTTGCTTGCCTACGTCGGTGGCCTGTCCGCCGCCAGTGGTTTGATCATCGTCACTACTCTGGCCTTGTCGGGCATGGCGCTGAACCACCTGGTGCTGCCGCTCTATCAACCCCCGGCCGAAGGCAACATCTACCGCTGGCTGAAATGGACGCGCCGGGCGTTGATCGTGGCGATCATCATGGCCGGCTTCGGTTTCTACCTGATGCTCGGCGTCGAGCAGGATCTGGCCAACCTCGGCATCGTCGCGTTCGTTGCGACTTTGCAATTTCTGCCCGGGGTGTTGTCGGTGTTGTACTGGCCGACCGCCAACCGCCGTGGGTTCATTGCCGGTCTGTTGGCGGGGATCACGGTCTGGGTGGTGACCATGTTGCTGCCGCTGGTCGGCAATCTGCAGGGTTTCTATATCCCGCTGCTGAACATGATCTATGTGCTCGACGACACCAGTTGGCACATGGCGGCCATCGCCTCGCTGGCGGCCAACGTGTTGATGTTCACCCTGATCTCACTGTTCACCAACGCCAGCCCGGAAGAAGCCAGTGCCGCCGAAGCCTGCGCCGTGGATAACGTGCGCCGCCCTCAGCGCCGCGAACTGCACGCCGCTTCGCCGCAGGAATTTGCCACGCAACTGGCCAAGCCGCTCGGTGCCAAGGCTGCGCAGAAAGAGGTCGAGCAAGCGCTGCGCGATCTGTATCTGCCCTTCGATGAACGCCGGCCGTATGCCTTGCGCCGGTTGCGCGACCGCATCGAGGCCAACCTGTCCGGCCTGATGGGCCCGAGCGTCGCGCAGGACATGGTGGAAACCTTCCTGCCTTATAAGGCTGGCGGCGAAAACTACGTCACCGAAGACATTCACTTTATTGAAAGCCGGCTCGAGGATTACCATTCGCGCCTCACCGGCCTGGCCGCCGAACTCGACGCCCTGCGCCGCTACCACCGCCAGACCTTGCAGGAACTGCCGATGGGCGTCTGCTCGCTGGCCAAGGATCAGGAAATCCTGATGTGGAACAAGGCCATGGAAGAGCTGACCGGCATCGCCGCGCAGCGGGTGGTCGGTTCGCGCCTGAGCACCATCGCCAACCCGTGGAAAGAACTGCTGCAAGGCTTCATCAACCTGCCCGACGAGCATTTGCACAAACAGCACCTGGCCCTCGATGGTCAGACCCGCTGGCTGAATCTGCACAAAGCGGCGATCGACGAGCCGTTGGCCCCGGGTAACAGTGGCCTGGTGTTACTCGTCGAGGATCTGACCGAAACGCAGATGCTCGAAGATAAACTGGTGCATTCCGAACGGCTGGCCAGCATCGGTCGACTCGCAGCGGGTGTAGCCCACGAGATCGGCAACCCGATCACCGGCATCGCCTGTCTGGCGCAAAACCTGCGCGAAGAGCGCGAAGACGACGGCGAGCTGACGGAAATCAGCGGGCAGATTCTCGAGCAGACCAAACGCGTCTCGCGCATCGTCCAGTCGCTGATGAGCTTCGCCCATGCCGGCAGCCATCAGCACAGCGACGAACCGGTGTGCCTGGCCGAAGTCGCGCAGGATGCCATCGGCCTGCTGGCGCTGAACCGACGCAATTTCGAAGTGCAGTTCTACAACCTGTGCGATCCCGACCATTGGGTCGAAGGCGACCCGCAACGGCTTGCCCAGGTATTGATCAATCTGCTCTCCAACGCCCGCGACGCCTCGCCGCCGCACAGTGCGGTACGGGTCAAGAGCGAAGCCGGCGAACACACGGTCGATCTGATCGTCGAAGACGAAGGCAGCGGTATTCCGTCGAGCATCATGGACCGATTGTTCGAACCTTTCTTCACCACCAAGGATCCGGGTGAAGGCACCGGTCTGGGCCTTGCACTGGTCTATTCCATCGTTGAAGAGCATTATGGACAAATCACCATCGACAGCCCGGCTGATGTACAAAGCCAACGCGGCACCCGTATCCGGGTGACCTTACCGCGTCATGTCGAAGCGACGTCCGCTGTGAACTGAGACCGTCGAGAGTATCGAATCAATGCCGCACATTTTGATCGTCGAAGACGAAACCATTATCCGCTCCGCCTTGCGCCGCCTGCTGGAACGCAACCAGTACCAGGTCAGCGAAGCCGGATCAGTGCAGGAAGCACAAGAACGCTTCACCATTCCTACGTTCGATCTGATCGTCAGCGACCTGCGCCTGCCGGGCGCTCCGGGCACCGAGCTGATCAAGCTCGGCCAGGGCACACCGGTGCTGATCATGACCAGTTACGCCAGCCTGCGCTCGGCGGTCGACTCGATGAAAATGGGCGCGGTCGATTACATCGCCAAGCCGTTCGACCACGATGAAATGCTTCAGGCCGTTGCGCGGATCCTGCGCGATCGCCAGTCGGCGCCGGCTGCCGGCGAAGCCACCGCGAGCAAGCCTGCCGCTGGCAATGGCAAAGCTGCTGTGGATAACAGCAATGGTGAAATTGGCATCATCGGCTCCTGCCCACCGATGCAGGACCTGTACAGCAAGATCCGCAAAGTCGCGCCAACCGACTCCAACGTGTTGATTCAGGGTGAGTCCGGCACCGGTAAAGAACTGGTGGCCCGCGCCCTGCACAATCTGTCGAAACGCGCCAAGGCGCCGATGATTTCGGTGAACTGCGCAGCAATTCCTGAAAGCCTGATCGAATCCGAACTGTTCGGCCACGAGAAAGGCGCGTTCACCGGGGCCAGCGCCGGTCGCGCCGGTCTGGTCGAAGCGGCGGACGGCGGCACCTTGTTCCTCGATGAGATCGGCGAACTGCCACTTGAAGCTCAGGCTCGCCTGCTGCGTGTGTTGCAGGAAGGCGAGATTCGCCGCGTAGGTTCCGTGCAGTCGCAGAAGGTCGATGTGCGCCTGATCGCTGCAACTCACCGCGATCTGAAGAGCCTGGCGAAAATCGGTCAGTTCCGTGAAGACCTTTATTACCGTCTGCACGTGATTGCCCTGAAGCTGCCGCCGCTGCGCGAGCGTGGCGCCGACGTCAACGAAATCGCCAATGCCTTCCTCGCTCGCCAGAGCGCGCGGATCAATCGCAACGACCTGAAATTTGCCGCCGATGCCGAACAGGCGATCCGGCACTATTCCTGGCCGGGTAACGTCCGTGAGCTGGAAAACGCAGTTGAGCGCGCGGTGATTCTCAGCGAAAGCCCGGAGATTTCGGCCGACCTGCTGGGCATCGACATCGAGCTGAGCGATCTGGAGGACGACGAGTTCATCGGTCTGCCGCCGCAAACCGGCGGTAACGCCAGCAACAGCAGCCATGAGCCGACCGAGGATCTGTCGCTGGAGGATTACTTCCAGCACTTCGTCCTCGAGCATCAGGACCACATGACCGAGACCGAACTGGCACGCAAACTGGGCGTCAGCCGCAAATGTCTGTGGGAACGCCGCCAGCGTCTGGGCATTCCGCGACGCAAGACCGGGGTCGCCAGCGAGAGCTGAGCGTTACCCACCGCGTGCGCGGGTAACGCATGACAATGTGAAAAAACTGTTACCGCAGTCGATTCACGTAACAGAAGCCGGGGTTATCGGTAACGAAACCCCGGCTTTTTTTCGCCCCTGCAAAACGCTTATATCGACCTAACCCCTTGTTTTACTGGACGGGACAAAAGTTGGCACGCACCCTGCTATATGTTTGGTACAAGAACAATAACAAGCAATGCACAAGACAATAAAAATAAGACGAATCGACTCACGCACAATAAAAACAAGACGGCGAGAGGCGCAGCTAACTGATTCTTTTGGAGAGGCGTTGTATTTGGGGCTTGCCCCACGACCAGGCCGAGAACAACAAAAACTGTTCTAAGACAGAGCCTGTACTGGTTGGATCGACAGATCACTGCAATTCAGCGACCAAAGCAATCCGTTTGCTCTTGGCTCCCGATTGGGAGGGTCACGAAGAAAACACTTCGTGGCGAGGGCACTCAACAAAAACAAGAAGCCCGAATCAATAATAAAAAGAGCACGCAACTACTTCTTGGGGAGCTTCGGCTCCCCTTGTAGTTTCTCCCGCACCGAAACCCCCTGTTTTCCTCGCTCGACCCTTGCAGCTTGCGGCTTGCAGCTCATATCTGCTGCGTCCTACACCATCCCCCGACTAAATGCTAGAATCTGCGCCCATCATGCGGTCATTCTTTTGGTATGGCCGAACATTCCTTCAAACAGTGCATCCCATGCTGAAGAAGCTGTTCCAGTCATTCCGAACTCCCGTGCGTCGTACGCAACACATCCGCAGCACCCCTGAAGTGCTCAACAGCGGCCAACATTCGCTGCAGAAAACGCAGTTCAGCCGCTATGCGGTGAACATTGTCGAACGCCTGCAAGGTGCCGGTTACCAGGCTTATCTGGTCGGCGGTTGCGTGCGTGACATGCTGTTGGGCATCACGCCCAAGGATTTCGACGTCGCCACCAGCGCCACCCCCGAGCAGGTCCGTGCCGAATTCCGCAATGCGCGAATCATTGGCCGCCGGTTCAAGCTGGTGCACATCCATTTCGGTCGCGAAATCATTGAAGTCGCGACCTTCCGCGCCAATCACCCGGTCAACGAAGACGACGAAGACAGCAACCAGTCTTCGCGCAACGAGAGCGGGCGCATTCTGCGCGACAACGTCTACGGCACTCTGGAAGAAGACGCGCAACGTCGCGACTTCACCATCAACGCCCTGTATTACGATCCGGTCAGTGAGCGCATTCTCGATTACGCCAATGGCGTGCACGACATCCGCAATCACCTGATCCGCCTGATCGGCGACCCGAAGCAGCGTTACCAGGAAGACCCGGTGCGCATGCTGCGCGCCGTGCGTTTCGCCGCCAAGCTCAACTTCGGCATCGAGAAGCACACCGTGCAGCCGATCCGTGAGCTGGCGCCGATGCTGCGCGAGATTCCCTCGGCGCGGCTGTTCGAAGAAGTGCTCAAGCTGTTCCTCTCCGGCCACGGCGCGATCACCTTTGAAATGCTGGTCGATCTGCAGCTGTTCGCGCCACTGTTCCCGGCCAGTGCCGAGGCGCTGGAATACAACCCCGAATACACCCACACGCTGATCAGCGAAGCGCTGACCAACACCGACCTGCGCATCAAGCAGAACAAACCGGTGACCCCGGCGTTCCTCTTCGCTGCGCTGTTGTGGCCGGCGCTGCCGGCACGCGTGTTGCGACTGCAGGAACGTGGCATGCCGCCAATCCCGGCGATGCAGGAAGCGGCTCATGAGTTGATCGCCGAACAGTGCCAGCGCATCGCGATTCCGAAGCGCTTCACCATGCCGATCCGCGAAATCTGGGACATGCAGGAACGCCTGCCACGGCGCAGTGGCAAACGCGCCGATCTGTTGCTGGACAACCCGCGCTTCCGTGCCGGTTACGATTTCCTCCTGCTGCGTGAAAGCGCCGGCGAGGAGACCGACGGTCTCGGCGAATGGTGGACCGATTATCAGGACGCCAACGACAGCGAGCGTCGCGACATGATCCGCGACCTCAGCGGCAAGGGTGACGATGCCAGCGGCGCGCCACGCAAGCGTCGCCGCAGCGGCGGTTCCAAGCGCAAGCGCGCCGGTGCTTCGAGCGCGACGGGCGAGTAAGCGATGGAACGCATCTACATCGGCCTGGGCAGCAACCTCGCTGACCCGGCCGGACAATTGCGCAGCGCCGTCGCGGCGCTGGGGCGATTGCCGCAGACCACCCTCTGCGGCGTCTCAGCCTTTTATCAAAGCGATTCGCTGTTGCCGGGCCAGCCGCGTTACACCAATGCTGTGGTCGCCCTCGACAGCGCGCTCGCACCGTTAGAGCTGCTCGACGCCTTGCAGGCAATCGAGAATGAGCAGGGCCGCGAGCGTCTGGAGCGTTGGGGGCCACGTACGCTGGATCTGGATGTTCTGCTGTTCGGCGATCGCCTGATCGATGAGCCACGGCTCAAAGTTCCGCATTATCAGATTCAGGAGCGGGCCTTTGTGCTCTATCCCCTGGCTGAACTGGCGCCACAGGATCTGCGTTTCGCCGATGGCCGCACGCTGACAGACCTGCTGGCCGCCTGCCCGTTCGTCGGTCTTGAGCGCATCTCCCAGCCCTGACACAAATTCCACTGTAGGAGCTGCGGAACGCTGCGATTTTTTGATCTTGATTCTAAAGATCAAAAGATCGCAGCCTCGTTTCACTCGACAGCTCCTACAGTTGATCGGGTGATATTCACGGTTATTGTCAGACAAAAACCCCCCGAATCAGGCCCGCCGCGCCGCTGAATCGCATCAGTAACGCCGGTAACACCGCCCGCGTAACAATGCGGTAACACACGCAATTGACTTCCTGTTGGCTCATCACGACTATAGGCGTCCCGCTGCCGCCAACCCGGCACATACGGGCGCAATCCAGGCCTTTCAAAGCACGACACAAGACCGTGCGCCTGAGTAGATGAAGAATCACGCGCGTGACTCGCAGCAGTTTCCAGAGCGCCTGAACGAGGATTTTTTACATGCCAGCCATCACCCTGACGACGCTCCAGAGCCTCAAGCAGAAAGGTGAAAAAATCACCATGCTGACCTGCTATGACGCGACCTTCGCCCATGCCTGCAACGAGGCCGGTGTCGAAGTGCTGCTGGTCGGCGACTCCCTCGGTATGGTCCTGCAGGGTCACGACAGCACCCTGCCAGTGACCACGGCGGAAATGGCCTACCACGTCGCCAGCGTCAAGCGTGGCAATGGTGATGCCCTGATCCTCGCCGACCTGCCGTTCATGGCCAATGCCACCCTCGAACAGACCATGACCAACAGCGCCATGCTGATGCAGGCCGGTGCACACATGGTCAAGGTCGAAGGTCAACTGTGGCTGGCGGAGTCGATCCGCCTGCTCGCCGAGCGCGGTGTGCCGGTGTGCGCACACATGGGCCTGACCCCGCAAGCGGTGAACCTCCTCGGCGGCTATAAAGTGCAGGGCCGCAACGAGAACCAGGCGCGGCAGATGCGTGCCGATGCGATCGCGCTGGAGCAGGCCGGTGCGGCCATGCTGTTGCTCGAGTGCGTACCGAGCGAACTGGCGGCGGAAATCAGCCAGGCCGTGGGCATTCCGGTGATCGGTATCGGTGCCGGCAACGCCACCGACGGCCAGGTGCTCGTGCTGCACGACATGCTCGGCCTGTCGATCACCGGCCGCGTACCCAAATTCGTCAAGAACTTCATGCAGGGTCAGGACAGCATCCAGTCCGCGCTGAAGGCTTACGTCAGCGAAGTCAAAGCCACCACGTTCCCCGGCATCGAACACGGATTCTCTGCATGAACACCGTCAAAACCGTACGCGAACTGCGCGCCGCCGTCGCCCGCGCGCGCAGTGAAGGCAAGCGCATCGGCTTCGTGCCGACCATGGGCAACCTGCACAGCGGCCACGTCGCACTGATCACCAAAGCTACCCAGCGAGTCGATTTCGTCGTCGCGAGTATTTTCGTCAACCCGCTGCAATTCGGCGCCGGCGAAGACCTCGACAAATATCCGCGCACCCTCGCCGCCGATCAGGAAAAGCTCCTCGAGGCCGGTTGCGACCTGCTGTTCGCGCCGACGGTTGAAGAGATGTACCCGGACGGCATGGCCGGACAAACCCGGGTCAGCGTGCCGCAATTGTCCGAAGGACTGTGTGGCGCCAGCCGTCCGGGGCACTTCGAAGGTGTTGCGACGGTGGTCAGCAAGCTGTTCAACATGGTCCAGCCGGATCTGGCGATCTTCGGCCAGAAGGATTACCAGCAACTGGCGGTGATCCGCGCACTGGTGCACGACCTGAACATGCCGATCCAGATCATCGGCGAGCCGACCGTGCGTGCAGCGGACGGTCTGGCGCTGTCGTCGCGCAACGGTTTCCTCAATGAAGACCAGCGCGCCGTGGCGCCGGTGGTGTATCGCGTGCTGAGCAGCATTGCCGAAGCGATCAAGCAAGGTGAGCGCGATTACCCAGCGCTGATCGCTGCGCAGTTGCAGGTGCTGGAATCGGCGGGGCTGCGTCCGGATTATCTGGAAATCCGTCATGGCCTGACCTTGCGTCCGGCGACGGCGGACGACCGCGATCTGGTGATTCTCGCGGCGGCGTTCCTCGGCACTACGCGGCTGATCGACAACCTGCACCTGAATCTCGATAGCCCGATTTAAGCAGCAACGAATTTCCCTGTGGGAGCGAGCCGGCTCGCTCCCACAGGTGTTTTCGGGGCATGCCGGTTGGGCGAAACTCTTCCGGGCACCTCCGTTTGTCGGCCAAATTCCTCTGCGGATGTTAAAAAAGTACAGGGATCTGGTCAGACAAAGTCAAGACAGATTGCAGCGCGAGGTTTACTGTATTCGCCCTGTGTCCAGATCTCGTGTCGACGCAGTTGATCCCATGCATTAAAAGGGCATGGCTGATCTGAACCGTGTTCAAAAGGCCGTTCAAGTAAAAAGGAAAACCGCAGCGATGGCGTACTACCGCACTCCTCACGACGTTACCGCTCTGCCCGCCTGGCAAGCGTTGAAAGATCACCGCCAAGCCATGCAGGATTTCAGCATGCGCGAAGCCTTCAACGCCGATCCGCAGCGTTTCAATCAATTCACCCTCAGCAGCTGCGGCCTGTTTCTCGATTATTCGAAGAATTTGATCAACGCCGAGACCCGCAACCTGCTGGTGGGTCTGGCCAACGAAGTCGATCTGAAGGGCGCGATCAAAGCGCTGTTCGACGGCGAAATCGTCAACGCTTCCGAAGGCCGCCCGGCACTGCACACCGCCCTGCGCCGCCCGGTTGGCGACAAATTGTCGGTCAACGGCGTCAACGTGATGCCGGAAGTGCACAAGGTGCTGAACCAGATCACCGATCTGGTCGGCCGCATTCACGATGGCTTGTGGCGTGGCTACACCGAGAAGCCGATCACCGACGTGGTCAATATCGGTATCGGTGGTTCGTTCCTCGGTCCTGAGCTGGTCTCCGAAGCACTGCTGTCCTACGCGCAGAAAGGCGTGCGTTGCCATTATCTGGCGAACATCGACGGCAGTGAATTCCACGAGCTGACGCAGAAACTGCGCGCCGAGACCACGCTGTTCATTGTTTCGTCGAAGTCGTTCAACACCCTCGAAACCCTGAAGAATGCTCAGGCTGCACGCGCCTGGTACCTGGCACAGGGCGGCTCGGAAGCCGAGCTGTATCGCCACTTCATCGCTGTATCGAGCAACAACGCCGCTGCGGTGGCCTTCGGGATCCGCGAAGAAAACATCTTCCCGATGTGGGACTGGGTCGGCGGCCGTTATTCGCTGTGGTCGGCGATCGGTTTGCCGATCGCCCTGGCGATCGGCATGTCCAACTTCAAGGAACTGCTGTCCGGTGCCTACACCATGGACCAGCATTTCCAGACCGCGCCGTTCGAACAGAACATGCCGGTGCTGCTGGCACTGCTCGGCGTCTGGTACGGCAACTTCTGGGGTGCGCAGAGTCACGCGATCCTGCCGTACGACCACTACCTGCGTAACATCACCAAGCACTTGCAACAGCTGGACATGGAGTCCAACGGCAAGAGCGTGCGTCAGGACGGCACCTCGGTGTCGACCGATACCGGCCCGGTGATCTGGGGTGGCGTCGGCTGCAACGGTCAGCACGCCTACCACCAGTTGCTGCATCAGGGCACCCAACTGATCCCGGCCGACTTCATCGTGCCGATCGTCAGCTTCAACCCGGTTTCCGACCACCACCAGTGGCTGTACGCCAACTGCCTGTCGCAGAGCCAGGCGCTGATGCTCGGCAAGACCCTGCCGGAAGCCGAAGCCGAACTGCGCGACAAAGGCATGGGCGAAGACGACGTGCGCAAACTGGCGCCGCACAAGGTGATCCCGGGCAATCGTCCGAGCAACACCCTGGTAGTCGAACGCATCAGCCCGCGTCGCCTCGGCGCGCTGGTTGCGATGTATGAGCACAAAGTGTTCGTGCAAAGCGTGGTCTGGGGCATCAACGCCTTCGACCAGTGGGGTGTGGAACTGGGCAAGGAACTGGGCAAAGGCGTCTACAACCGCCTGGTCGGCAGCGACGAGACTGTGGCTGACGATGCCTCGACTCAGGGCCTGATCAACTACTTCCGCGGGCGTCATCGCGGCTGATAAAAGCCTCCGGGCATAACGCTGTTCCCTGTGGGAGCGAGCCTGCTCGCGAAATCGGTGCGTCATTCAACACTGTGTTGACTGATCCGCCACCTTCGCGAGCAGGCTCGCTCCCACAGTTGTTTTGGCGCATGACTTGAACCTGCGCAGCGCTCGGCGCATCTTTATTCGTGTCGCACCACAAGAATAAGGAACCGTCATGTTCGATATCAGCACGTTCCCCAAAGCCGATGCCGTGCGCCAGGCCGCGCAGTTGAGCCAGGACGAGTATCGGCGCCTGTACCGCGAATCGATTGAACACCCCAGCGCCTTCTGGGCCGAGCAGGCCACGCGTTTTCTCGACTGGAGCACGCCGTGGCAGACCGTGCAGCGCTATGACCTGAAAACCGGTGAAGCGGCCTGGTTTGCTGGCGGCAAGCTCAACGTCAGCTACAACTGCATCGACCGCCACCTCGACCAACGTGGCGAACAGACCGCGCTGCTCTGGGAAGGCGACGACCCAGCCGAATCGGCGCAGATCACTTACAACAAACTCCATCACCACGTCTGCCGCCTGGCCAACGTGTTGAAAAGCCGTGGCGTGAAGAAAGGCGACCGGGTGTGCATCTACATGCCGATGATCCCCGAAGCCGCCTATGCCATGCTCGCCTGCGCGCGAATCGGTGCGATCCATTCGGTAGTGTTTGGCGGGTTCTCTCCGGATTCCCTGCGTGATCGAATTCTCGACGCCGACTGTCGTACCGTGATCACCGCCGATGAAGGCGTGCGCGGCGGCCGCTTTGTGCCGCTGAAAAACAACGTCGACAAAGCACTGCAAAGTTGCCCGAACGTCAGCACCGTGGTGGTGGTCGAGCGCACGCAGGGCCAGGTCGACTGGGTCGAAGGCCGCGACCTCTGGTATCACCAGGCCGTACGCGAAGTCGACGACGATTGCCCGCCGGAACCGATGGACGCCGAAGATCCGCTGTTCATCCTCTACACCTCCGGCAGTACCGGCAAACCCAAAGGCGTGCTGCACACCACCGGCGGCTACCTGCTGCAAGCGGCGATGACCTTCAAGTACGTGCTCGATTACCGCGACGGCGAAGTATTCTGGTGCACCGCCGACGTCGGCTGGGTCACTGGCCACAGTTACATCGTCTACGGGCCGCTGGCCAACGGTGCGACCACCCTGATGTTCGAAGGCGTGCCGAGCTACCCGAGCAGTTCGCGCTTCTGGCAGGTCATCGACAAGCACAAGGTCAACATTTTCTACACCGCACCCACCGCCCTGCGCGCGTTGATGCGCGAAGGCGCCGGACCATTGAAGGAAACTTCGCGCGCCAGCCTCAGATTGCTCGGCAGCGTCGGTGAGCCGATCAACCCGGAAGCGTGGGAATGGTATTTCAATGCCGTCGGTGAACAGCGCTGCCCGATCGTCGACACCTGGTGGCAGACCGAAACCGGCGGCATCATGCTCAGCCCGCTGGTCAGCGCGCAACGGATCAAACCGGGCTGCGCGACGCAACCGATGTTCGGCGTGCAACCGGTATTGCTCGACGAAGTCGGCAAGGAAATCAAAGGCGCCGGCAGCGGCGTGCTGGCGATCAAATCGAGCTGGCCGGCGCAGATCCGCAGTGTCTACGGCGATCCGCAGCGGATGATCGACACCTACTTCAAACCCTACCCCGGCTATTACTTCACCGGCGACGGCGCCCGCCGTGACGAGGACGGCGATTACTGGATCACCGGACGCATCGATGATGTGATCAACGTCTCCGGCCACCGCATCGGCACCGCCGAAGTGGAAAGCGCCCTAGTGCTGCACGACAGCATCGCCGAGGCCGCCGTGGTCGGTTATCCCCACGACGTCAAAGGCCAGGGCATCTACGCGTTCGTCACGCCAATGAACGGCACCGAGGCCAACGAAGAGCTGAAGAAAGGCCTGCTGGCGCATGTCAGCAAGGAAATCGGCAGCTTCGCCAAACCGGACCTGATCCAGTGGGCGCCGGCGCTGCCAAAGACCCGCTCGGGCAAGATCATGCGGCGGATTTTGCGCAAGATTGCCTGCAATGAGCTCGACAGTCTCGGCGATACTTCCACCCTGGCTGATCCAAGCGTCGTACAAGACCTCGTTGATAAACGGCTCAATACTTGAGAGCTGCAAGTTTCTAGCTACAAGCTGCAAGCTAAAGCGGTCCGCGCAGCTTTTCGCTTTTCGCTTGCAGCTAGAAACTTGCCGCTTGTAGCTCCGCGACTGCTAAGCTTCGCGTTTTTTTCAGCAAGGCGCCCGCATGTCTTCCTTGAATCAGGCGCTGCGCGCCGCCCTCGATCAACGCCAGGACCTGCTCGCTGTGCTGCACAGCCAGGGCACCGATTGCTATCGGCTGTTCCACGGCAGCCAGGAAGGCGCCGGCGGCCTGACCATCGACCGCTACGGTCCGCAATTGCTGGTACAGAGTTTTCACCAGACGCTCGAACGTGACGACCTGCTGCAACTGCATGCCATGGTCAACCAGACGCTGGGCTTCGACAGCCTGCTGGTCTACAACGACCGTTCCCGTGGCAACTCGCGGATCGATCGCGAAGACAGCGTCTATAAAGCCGATGACGCTGCACTGGCCGATCTGGTCGGGCATGAATGGGGTCTGAACTATCGAGTGCGCGGGCGTCATGCCGGGCAGGATCCGCTGCTGTTCCTCGACCTGCGCAACACCCGTGGCTGGGTCAAGGACCACGCGCAAGGCAAAAGTGTGCTCAACCTGTTCGCCTACACCTGTGGCGTTGGCCTCAGTGCAGCGGCGGGCGGTGCGCGCGAGGTGTGCAACCTGGACTTTGCCGAGGGCAATCTGGCGGTCGGTCGGGAGAATGGTTTGCTCAACCCGCAGCTGCCGCCGATGCAATTCATTCAGTCCGATTACTTCCCGGCAATCCGCCAACTCGCCGGCCTGCCGATCAGCCAGCGGCGCGGGCAGAAGCTGCCAAGCTATCAGCGCCTCGAACAACGCCAATACGATCTGGTGCTGCTCGACCCGCCGGCGTGGGCCAAAAGTGCGTTCGGCACCGTCGATCTGCTGCGCGATTATCAGAGCCTGCTAAAACCCGCGCTGCTGACCACCGCCGATGACGGCGTGCTGATCTGCTGCAACAACCTGGCGAAAGTCAGCATGGACGACTGGCGCGAACAAGTGCTGCGCTGCGCCGAAAAAGCCGGTCGCCCGGTACGCGAATGGAGCGTGATGACCCCGGGCGCCGACTTCCCTTCCCAGGACCAGCAACCACCGTTGAAGACGCTGATCTTGCAGCTGTGATCCCTCAGGCATGAGCGATTACATTCCCCTGTGGGAGCGAGCCTGCTCGCGAAAGCGCAGTGTCAGTCGACTTGTTTTTCACTGAACCACCGCATTCGCGAGCAGGCTCGCTCCCACAAGGGAGATCTGTTCCTACAGAAATTTCTGAACAATCCTGTCCCACATCAAGCACTTCGGAACCAGAATCGCGTGCCATACTCCAAGGCACTCCGATTCAGACAGATGAAGCCGCACATGCCCAAAGGATTGATTCGCGCGATTGGCGCACTGCTGACAGCCCTGGCCCTCTACGGCCTGCTGGGGTTTCTGATCCTGCCGGGCATTGCCTTGCGCGTGGCCAACCAGCAACTAGCCAACTACGCGACGGTGCCGGCGCATCTGCAGCGCATCGAACTGAACCCGTTCAGCTTTGAGGTCACCCTGTGGGGCCTAGTCATCGGCGAACCGGGCAAGGAGCAGGTCGGCTTCGATCGCCTCTATGCCAACCTGCTGATCGATAGCCTGTGGACCAAAGCCCTGCATCTGTCCGACATCGAACTGGACAAACCCAAAAGCGAAATTCTCTTCGCCAAGGACGGCAAGCTCAACCTGCTGGGCCTGTTCAACGTGCCGCCGAGCGAGCCGACACCCGCCGATCCCGACGCCAAGCCGTTTCCGCTGCGCATCGACAACATCAAACTGGCCGGGGGCGTGGTGCATTTCCAGGATATGCGTCCCAGTGAGCCGATCGAATTTCTTTACGACGACCTCAGTTTCGAGCTGAAAAACCTCAGCACATTGCCTGAGGACAGCGCCGACATGACCCTCGTCGCCATCGGCCCCGCTGGCGGGCGGATCGACTGGACCGGCAATTTCAGCCTGATCCCGTTCACCTCCGAAGGCACCCTGAAAGTCACCGATGGCCAGATGAAATCCTTCTGGCCTTACGTGCGTGACGCCGTGCCGCTGGTGCTGGAAAACGGCGTGGTCAGCCTCAGCACCGAGTACAAACTCAACCTGTCGAAACAGACCGAACTGCTGCTGAACAACGTCGCGGTGAGCATTGCGCCATTCGCCATCAAGGCCCCGGATGGGCGCCCACTGGCCAGGCTCGAACGTCTCGACGTCAGCGAAACCTCGCTGGACCTGGCCAAGCAACAGGTGGTGGTCGGCAAGATCCGCAGCAACAAGCTGGAAACCTGGGCGGCGCTGGAAGCCGACGGCCAACTGGACTGGCAGAAACTGTTCGCCAGCCAACCGTCGAAACCGGCTGCCAAAGCCGCTGCCGAACCGGCGGGAACACCTGCTGCTGCCGACTCGCCGAAACCTGAACCAAGCGCACCGAGCAAGCCATGGCAGGTGCTGGTCAAGGATGTGCAACTGCGCAACTACACGGTCCATCTCGCCGACCGCTCGGCGCAACCGGCGGTGGCGCTGGACATCACCCCGCTGAACGTCGATCTGCAGGATTTCGACAGCCTCAACGGCTCGCCCTTCAAGCTCAAGCTCGACAGCGGCCTGGGCAAGCAAGGCAAGATCAGCGCCGACGGCACGGTCAATCTGGCCCCGGTCAACGCCCAGCTCAACGTGAAAACCGAGGACGTCGACCTGCGTGTCGCGCAGTCCTACATCAACCCGTTCATTCGTCTGGAGCTGCGCAGCGGCATGCTCGGCAGTGATCTCAAGGTCAACCTGAAGAGCACCGAACCACTGGCCCTCAGCGTCACCGGCCGCGCGCAGATCGATCAACTGCACACCCTCGATACGCTCAAGACCCGCGACTTCCTCAAATGGCAGCAGGTGGTGGTCGACGGCATCAACTATCAGCACGGCGACAGCCTGTCGATCGATAAGGTCAACCTGTTGCAGCCGTATGTGCGCTTCATGATCAACGACGATCGCACCACCAACGTCGACGACCTGCTGATCCCGCAGCCGGCGGACAGCGGCGCCAAACCTGCCGGAGCCAAACCGGCCGGCAAGGACAAACCACTGGGCATTCACATCGGCGCGATTGCGATCAACGACGGCTCGGCCAACTTCGCCGACTTCAGTCTGACACCCAACTTCGCCACCGCCGTGCAACAGCTCAACGGCCAGATCGGCACCATCGACAGTCGTCAGGCGAAGCCGGCCAGCGTCGATATCAAAGGCAAAGTCGACCGTTATGCGCCGGTAACCATCAAGGGTGCGGTGAATCCGTTCGACCCTATGGCCAGCCTCGACATCGCCACCAGTTTCAAGCGCGTCGAACTGACGACCCTGACGCCCTACTCCGGCAAATTCGCCGGCTACCGCATCCGCAAGGGCCGGCTCAACCTTGATCTGCATTACCTGATCACCAAGGGTCAGTTGAAAGCCGAGAACAAGGTCGTCGTCGAGCAACTGCAACTGGGCGAGAAGGTCGACAGCCCTGATGCAGTGAGTCTGCCGCTGAAACTGGCGATCGCCCTGCTCAAGGACGTCGACGGCAAGATCTCCATCGAATTGCCAGTGACCGGCGACCTGAATAATCCACAGTTCAGCGTCATGCCGATCGTCTGGCAGACCCTGCGCAACCTCATCGTCAAAGCTGCCGCCGCGCCGTTCAAGATGATCGGCGGGCTGGTCAGTGGCGGCGGCTCCGAAGACCTCGGCACGGTGTCCTTCGCGCCGGGCTCCAGCGATCTGAGCAAAGACGCCGAAGCGGCGCTGGTGAAACTGTCGCAAGCGCTCAAGGAACGTCCGGCGCTGCGCCTGGAAATCGAAGGCACTGCCGCGAAGAGCAGCGATGGGCCACTGCTGGCCGAGCAACGTCTGGAACGCGAATACCAATACAACTACTACAAGATGCTCCAGCGCCGTGGCGACAAGGTCCCGGCCCAGGCCTCGCTGCTGCAAGTGCCCGAAGGCGAGAAAGGCGCATTGCTCGAAGGCATCTACCGCACTCGCCTGAAAACCCAGCCACCGGCAGAATGGAAAGACCTGGGCAAGGAAGAACGCACGGCGAAAATGCGCCAGGGCGTGATCGCGTTCTGGAGCGGCAGCGAGGTGCTGTTGCGACAGTTGGGCCAGGATCGCGCCAGCACCATCAAGGATTACCTGGTCGACAAGGGCAAGCTCGAAGATGACCGCGTGTACTTCATCGACGCCAACCTCGGCGAGGCCGAAAGCGATGGCCGCGTGGTGACGCAAATGCACCTGGATGCAGAATGACCGTGCGTGACTGGCTGGCTGTGCTCGCGCTGACGTGCGCCGCCGGCCACGCGTCGGCGTCGGATACATTGCGCTGCGGCAGCCAGTTGATCAGCCTCGGCGACCGCGCCAGCGAAGTGCTGCAAAAATGCGGCGAGCCGGTCAGTCGCGATGTGCTCGGCTACAAGCGCAGCGCCAATCGCCGCGAAGAGTTTCAGGTCGAGGAATGGACCTACGGGCCGAACAACGGCATGTATCAATACCTGCGCTTCGAAGGCAACCGCTTGCGGCAGATCAACAGCAAACGCGGTAACTGAGAAGAGCAAAAGATCGCAGCCTTCGGCAGCTCCTACAGTTGGAATGCATTTCCCTGTAGGAGCTGCCGAAGGCTGCGATCTTTTGATTCTCCAAATAGAACAGGCCCCGACACAAGTGCCGGGGCCTGTAATGGTCACATCCGTGTGACCGTTCGCATGAACTCTAAAGTTGCGGCAGACGTATTGCTCGGCCCGTCTGTCGCGTCTTCTCCCGGTTCAGGCGAGAAGTCTTGCCTTACTCGGCTTTCAGGCCGTCAGCGGATACCGCTTTAACGCCTTTGATTTTTTTGGCGATGGCCACGGCGGTTTCTTTCTGCGACTCGGTCACCGCGGTGGTCGACGACAGGGAAACTACACCTTTGTTGGTTTCGACTTTGATGTCGGTGCCTGGAATACCTTTTTCGGTAACCAGATCGCTTTTCACTTTGGTGGTGATCCAGGTGTCGGAAGTAGCTTCTTTAGCCTTGGTAACTTCACCGGCAGCCAGAACCATTGGCGCTTGGGTAGCCTGAGCAGACTGGGCGAAAGCGCCACCAGCCATGGTCAGGGTCAGAGCGGTAGCAGCGGCAGTGATAGCGAACTTCTTCATACGAGTAACTCCTGTTTTTACTGGAAGTCTGCTGTAACGCTTGTCAGCAGGGTTACCGGAGATATTGCGAACGCTGTGCCAACTTTTTCCGACACATAAAACCCTTTGAAAACAATGAGTTATAAAAAACGGTAATTTTCGTTTTCATGCAAAATGCATGACTCGCTGAATCTTCGCATGCAAGTTGCGGGTTTTCGAAAAGTTCATAAGCTGCTGAAATTATTGGAGCTTTTGTTAAGTGGTCGGGATATGAAAATGCCCCGCAGTGCGGGGCATTCTTCGTTCGCTCGATTCAGCCTTACGTACCGCTGGCCGTGCAACCCCGAGGCGAGTAATCGGCGTTGACCGTCGTCGCACACGTCCATACACCGGAGGTATTCCCCGTCGCCGCCCCGGAACGAGAAAGCGTAATGGTTTTACCTAACACCGGGCCCGGTGCATTGAGCAGGGTACAGGTAAGCGTACCTTCGCCAGTCGCCGCTGTGCCTGTAACCGCCAACGTACAGTTGGAAGTAGTAGTCGCACCATTGGCAACGTTGGCCAAGGTTGGAGCTGTGCCTTGATTGATCGTGTCCTCGAATGGCACTTTCAATGCACTAATCTCCGCCAACCCCGCCGTCACCTTCGACCGCGCCTGATACTTCGAATACTGCGGCAGGGCGATAGTCGCCAGAATGCCGATGATCGCCACGACGATCAGCAGCTCGATCAATGTGAAACCTTGTTGTTTTTTCATAGACACGCTCCATGCATGAGTCGAAATCTCATGATCTGGATATGGCTCAGCACAGCCCATGCCAACGCCTTTCAGGCCCCGCCTACTGGGCGCGCGCAATCGCCTGCGCCGTTTCCTACAACCCGCAACCGCACTATCTGACACTTTTTGTCACCTGCACCGGCCGTGTTTGGCGCTGTCACTTGACTAGGCTATAAGTCATGAACGGCAAGCGTGCGGAATCCACATGAATGACATCGCTCTGAGCGGTCTGGCCAAGCAATTGGTCCAGGCCGAACTGCTTACGGAAACAAGTGCCCGGCAATCCTGGGCGCAGGCCCAGCGCAATCGCGTGTCGCTGGTCAATTACCTGGTGCACAACAAACTGGTCAATAGCCGGCAAATTGCCGAGATCGCCTCGGAACATTTCGGCATGGCCCTGCTCGATCTGCATTGCCTCGACAAAGAGACTCAGCCCAAGGGCCTGGTCAGTGAAAAACTGGTTCGTCAGCACTGCGCGCTGCCCTTGTGGCGGCGCGGCAACAAATTGTTCGTGGGCCTTTCCGACCCGAGCAATCAGCAGGCGATCAGCGACATCCAGTTCAGCACCGGCCTGAGCACCGAAGCGATTCTGGTCGAGGACGACAAGCTCAGCGACGCCATCGACAAGTTCTTCGACAGCCATGCTTCGGGCCTGGAGGAAATGGCCGATGTCGATCTCGACGGCCTCGACGTCGAGTCCATTGATGACAACAAACAGGACGTGATCGGCGGCCTCGATGCCGACGACGCCCCGGTTGTGCGCTTCGTCCACAAAATGCTGCTCGATGCGATCAAGAGCGGCTCTTCCGACCTGCACTTCGAACCCTACGAAAAAAACTATCGGGTGCGCATGCGCACCGACGGCATGCTGCGCGAGGTGGCCAAACCGCCAATCCAATTGGCCGGGCGTATTGCCGCGCGCTTGAAGGTGATGGCCAGTCTGGATATTTCGGAACGGCGCAAACCCCAGGACGGGCGGATCAAGATGCGCCTGTCTAAAAGCAAATCCATCGATTTTCGCGTCAACACCCTGCCGACCCTGTGGGGCGAAAAAGTGGTGATCCGGATTCTCGACCCGTCCAGTGCGCAAATGGGCATCGACGCTTTGGGTTATGAGGCCGAACAAAAGGCCTTGTATCTGGCCGCGCTGAAACAGCCGCAAGGGATGATTCTGGTCACCGGCCCCACCGGCTCCGGCAAAACCGTGTCGCTGTACACCGGGCTGAACATCCTCAACACCGTCGACATCAACATTTCCACCGCCGAAGACCCGGTGGAAATCAACATGGAAGGCATCAACCAGGTCAACGTCAATCCCCGCCAAGGGCTGGACTTTGCCCAAGCGCTGCGTTCGTTCCTGCGTCAGGACCCGGACGTAATCATGGTCGGCGAGATCCGCGATCTGGAAACCGCCGAGATCGCGATCAAGGCCGCGCAGACCGGCCACCTGGTGCTGTCGACCCTGCACACCAACAGCGCGGCGGAAACCCTCACGCGCCTGCACAACATGGGCATTCCCGGTTTCAACATTGCCACTTCGGTCAGCCTGATCATCGCCCAGCGTCTGGCACGCAAGTTGTGCACGCACTGCAAGCGGCCGCTGGAAATCCCTCATGAAACCTTGCTCAAGGAAGGCTTCCCCGAGGAACGCATCGGCCATTTCACGATCTACGAGCCGGTCGGTTGCGATCACTGCAACGGCGGTTACAAAGGACGCGTAGGGATTTATGAAGTGGTAAAGAACACACCGGATCTGCAACGGCTGATCATGGCCGAAGGCAATTCGCTGGAAATCGACATCCAGATGCGTCGCGACGGTTTCGCCGATCTGCGCACCTCAGGGCTGCACAAGGCCATGCAAGGCATCACCAGCCTTGAGGAAATCAACCGGGTCACCAAGGATTGAACATGGCGGTCAAGGCAGCAAAAGTCAGCATTTACGCCTGGGAAGGCACCGACCGCAAAGGCAGTAAAGTCAGCGGCGAACTGAGCGGACAGAACCCCGCACTGATCAAGGCGCAGCTGCGCAAACAGGGGATCAACCCGGGCAAGGTGCGCAAGAAGTCCGCCTCCCTGCTGACCTTGGGCAAACGCATCAAACCGCAGGACATCGCCCTGTTCACCCGGCAGATGGCGACCATGATGAAGGCCGGTGTACCGCTGTTGCAGTCCTTCGACATCATCGGTGAAGGCTTCGAAAACCCGGCCATGCGCAAACTGGTCGACGAGGTCAAACAGGAGGTCGCCGCCGGCAACAGCTTCGCCACGGCCCTGCGCAAGAAGCCGCAATACTTCGACGAGTTGTACTGCAACCTGGTCGACGCCGGCGAACAGTCCGGTGCCCTCGACACCTTGCTTGAACGTGTGGCGACCTATAAGGAAAAAAGCGAAGCGCTCAAGGCCAAGATCAAGAAAGCCATGACCTACCCCACCGCCGTGGTGCTGGTGGCGGCAGTAGTGACCGGCATTCTGCTGGTCAAAGTGGTGCCGCAGTTCCAGTCGGTGTTTTCCGGCTTCGGCGCCGAATTGCCCGGCTTTACGCTGATGATCATCAGCCTGTCGGAGTTCATGCAGCAGTGGTGGTGGGCGATTCTTCTTGCACTGGTGGCAGCGTTTTTCGGCACTCGCCACGCGTTGAAGACATCGCAGGCCCTGCGTGACCGTCGCGATGCCTGGCTGCTGAAACTGCCGCTGGTGGGCACCTTGATGTACAAGTCCGCCGTCGCACGGTTTGCCCGCACCCTGTCGACCACTTTCGCGGCCGGCGTGCCGCTGGTGGAAGCGCTCGATTCGGTCGCCGGCGCCACCGGCAACGTGGTGTTCAAGCGCGCGGTGTTGCGAGTTCGGCAGGACGTCTCGACCGGTATGCAGCTGAATTTCTCGATGCGCAGCACCGGTGTGTTTCCGAACATGGCCGTGCAGATGACCGCCATTGGCGAGGAATCCGGAGCGCTGGATGACATGCTCGATAAAGTAGCCGGTTTTTATGAAGCGGAAGTCGATAACATGGTCGACAACCTCACCAGCCTGATGGAGCCATTCATCATGGTGGTGCTGGGGGTCATCGTCGGTGGACTGGTGGTGGCCATGTACCTGCCGATCTTCCAACTCGGCTCAGCGATCTGACATGCCTATCGATGAACTGTTTGCCGTGTATCCGCTGGCCTTTGTGGTCAGCGCGCTGCTGCTCGGGCTGGTGGTCGGCAGCTTCCTCAATGTTGTGGTCTGGCGCTTGCCGAAAATGCTCGAGCGCGACTGGCGCCAGCAAGCCCATGATGTGCTCGGCCTGCCCACTGAAACGCCCGTGCCGACCTACAACCTGATGCTGCCGCACTCCGCGTGCCCGCATTGCGGACACCGGATCCGCCCGTGGGAAAACATTCCGCTGCTCAGTTATCTGCTGCTGCGCGGGCGCTGCTCGGCCTGCTCGGCGCCGATCAGTAAACGTTACCCGCTGACCGAACTGGCCTGCGGCCTGCTCTCGGCATTCATCGCCTGGCATCTGGGCTTCGGCTGGCCGGCGGGCTTGCTGATTTTGCTGACGTGGGGCTTGCTGGCGATGAGTCTGATCGACTGCGAGCATCAGTTGCTGCCCGATGTGCTGGTGCTGCCGTTGCTGTGGTTGGGGCTGATCGTCAACAGCTTCGGCGTGTTCGTGGCGTTGCCCGATGCGTTGTGGGGCGCGGTTGCGGGTTATCTGGCGCTGTGGTCGGTGTTCTGGCTGTTCAAACTGCTCACCGGCAAGGACGGCATTGGTCATGGCGATTTCAAGCTGCTGGCCTTGCTCGGCGCATGGGGTGGCTGGCAGATTCTGCCGCTTACGATCCTGTTGTCATCGTTGGTGGGGGCGATTTTGGGCGTGGTCATGCTGCGCCTGCGCGCTCAGGAAAGCTCTACACCGATCCCCTTCGGACCCTTTCTGGCAATTGCCGGCTGGATTGCCTTGCTCTGGGGTGGTCAAATAACCGACTTCTATTGGCAGTCTGTCGGTTTGAAATGAATACCCCTGTGGAAAAACCCTGGATTCTCGGCCTGACCGGCGGCATCGGCAGCGGCAAAAGTGCGGCGGCGCAGCACTTCATCGATCTCGGTGTGCATGTGGTGGATGCCGATCATGCGGCGCGCTGGGTAGTCGAGCCGGGGCGTCCGGCGCTGGTGAAAATCGCCGAGCACTTCGGCTCCGGCGTGTTGCAGGCCGACGGCACGCTGGATCGTGCCGCCCTGCGCAAACTGATTTTTGAAGACCCTGAACAGCGGCGTTGGCTTGAAGCGCTGCTGCATCCGTTGATCGGCGAAGAAATCGCTCATCATCTGGCGCAGGCAAAATCGCCTTACGCGATTCTGGTTTCACCATTGCTGATCGAGTCCGGGCAATACGCGATGACCCAGCGCATCCTGGTCATCGATGCGCCGCAACAACTGCAGATCGAACGCACCCTGCAGCGTGACCAGACCAGCGAACAACAAGTGCAGGCGATCCTCAAGGCGCAATTGAGCCGTGAAGATCGCGTGAGCCGTGCCGACGATGTCATCGTCAACGACCGCGACCTCGCCTGGCTGCACAGCGAAGTCGAGCGTCTGCATCACTTTTACCTGACTTTATCCGGAGGCCAAGCATGAGCCAGATTCCAACCGTTGAATGCCCGACCTGCGGCGCCCCCGTCGAATTCACCCCGGCGAACAAATTCCGTCCGTTCTGCTCTGATCGCTGCAAACTGATCGACCTCGGCGCCTGGGCCTCGGAAGAGCACAAGATTCCGGTCGCCCCGGATGCCGAAGACGAGCTGTTTTCCGGCGATTTCGATCCGCGTCACTGATCGCCGATCAGGTTGCATAAAACCCGCACGGGGATGGCGCTTCGGAGTGGATCAGGACTTCGGATCGTCGTCCTTCCACGGCGCCGACAGGTAGCGGGTGCGGTTGAAGGTCTCCAGCCATTCCGGGCAGAACACCACCAACGCACTGACGACCATGCCGTTGATAAAGGCCTCGGGAAACAGCAGCAGCCACAAGTAACCGACGAAATCCTCCAGCCATTCCGGCATGCCGAAGAGGCCGTCGTACCACAGCAGTGTCAGGCTGAGGATCAGGCACAACAGGCCGGACAACGCAGCGGCGAAGAAACCGGAACAGAAGATGTAAACGAACGGATTTCGTGGCTGCGCACGCTCGACCAGAATCGCCACGCATTCGGTGATCAGCACTGGCAGCAGAATCAGCAACGCGCCATTGACGCCCACCGCAGCCAGGTCCTGACGCCCCAACAGCACCAGGCCAATCTGCGCAACCAGCCCGCCGACGATCGCCAGCGGCCAATCGAGCAGCAGCGTCACCGCCGTCATGCCGATGAAGTGATAAGACACGCCGGTGTCGAAATCCCTGCGCACCAGCCACAGCAGAAACAGCGCGAATACCGTGCCGAACAGCAAGTGCTGCCGGCGACTGTCGCTGAACAGCTCGACCCATGGCGCACGCATGATCGCCCAGAGCAGCACCGGCAGATAAATCAGCCAGCCGAGCGTCAGGCTTGCCGTTGAAAGCAGTTCGGCACCGATCATGATTCCCTCACCTGCTACTCGACACGCTTTTTTGTAGGAGCTGCCGAAGGCTGCGATCTTTTGACTTTCGAGGAACAAGAGCAAAAGATCGCAGCCTTCGGCAGCTCCTACAAGGGCGCAATCGCACGACCTTCATATCTGGGCCGATGCAAAGCTATCTGCTTGTCGCATTTGGACGCTAAGCTTGGGCTTATGGATGATTCAGATTATTTACGCCTGCTGACCATCGCGGCCGAGCAGGCCAATGCGTTCCTGTCCAATGCCCGCAAATGGGAGCGTGAGCGTTGGGTCTGCCAGCGCCTGCTGCAAGGTTTGAACATCCCCTACCGCGCCGACGAGTTCGCCCCGGCCGGTGAGCCGCCGGACGTGTTGTTCCGCGATGCCAATTTCGAGGTTTTTTTCGTCCTCGATGAAGGCCGGCGTCTCAATGACGAGTGGCGCGACGAATTGCAGCGTCGGCGCAGCGCGTTTTCCCTGAGCCAACTGGTACGCCGCGAAGCCAAGCCCAAACGCATCCCGGCCAATGAATTTCTCCTGCGCCTGGCGCCGACCCTGCGCAAGAAGGCGCACAACTATAAGGAACGCGGCATGGATCTGGGTGAGCTGGACATCATCGCCTTCGCCAGCCTCAAGCGCGAAGTGCTGGATCTCAACAGTCATTTCCCGCCACCGACCGAATATCTGCGTCAGGGCTGGCGCTCGCTGTCGCTGGTCGGCCCGACATTCGCCCGCGTGCTGTTCGCCCACCCCGACGCACCGGACTTTCTGCGCAGCAACCTCGGCCGCAGCATTGTGTTCGACGTGGGCATCAGCCTGTGACGCCGCTGCAGCAGTTGATCGCCGAGGTTCCGCAAACCGGTCGTGTGCGCTGGATCGGTGTGCGTCCGGAATCCCGTGGGCCGATGCTCGAGCTCGACGCGGTCGAAGCGCGGCTGGAAGCCGGGCTTACCGGCGACCACGCCCGTCCGGGCATTCGCAATGCGCGGCAGGTGACGCTGATTCAGTGGGAGCACCTGGCGGTGATCAACGCCTTGATGGGCCGTCCCGATGACCAGCCGATCCGGCCTGAAGATCTGCGGCGCAATCTCGTTATAAGCGGAATCAATTTGTTTAGCCTGAAGGGGCGGCGCTTTCGCATCGGGCAGGCGATACTCGAAACCACTGGCTGGTGTCAGCCCTGCGCACGTTTGCAGAACAATCTGGGCCCGGGCACTTTCCAGGCCGTGCGCGGGCATGGCGGGATCACCGCCCGGGTGTTACAAAGCGGCATCATTCGTATCGACGATAGCGTGTGCGTCGAACCGGTTCCGGACAGCGGCTACGCTGCGTTCAACCCGGGCTGAAAACCGCTGTAGCCTGTGCTCATTCAGTAACGTCTACCTGACGAGGCAAATATGACCAGCCGCCTGAACCCCGAAGACCAAAAGCATGTCGAAGAGTACCTGCAATTGTCCCAACACCGTGTCGAGCGCCGGCCTTTCCGGCCATGGATGCTCCTGGTGCTGGTATTGGCAGTGACCATCGGTCTAGGCCTGTTGAGCCGATTTATCAGTTATCTGACGCTATGAGCTGCCTGGCGCTCGCTTGGGTAACGGCGAAAAAGATTTCCTTTAAAAACCTTGCGAGTAATCCCTATGTCCCATCGTATTGTCATTGTCGGCGGCGGCGCCGGCGGTCTGGAGTTGGCTACCCGTCTGGGTAAGACTCTGGGCAAGCGCGGCACGGCCAGCGTCATGCTGGTCGACGCGAACCTGACCCATATCTGGAAACCGCTGCTGCACGAAGTGGCCGCCGGTTCCCTGAACTCCTCCGAAGACGAACTCAACTATGTCGCCCAGGCGAAATGGAACCACTTCGAGTTCCAGCTCGGGCGCATGAGCGGGCTCGATCGCGCGCAGAAGAAAATCCAGCTGGCCGCAACCTACGACGAAAATGGCGTCGAGTTGGTGCCGGCGCGTGAAGTGGCTTATGACTCGCTGGTGATCAGCGTCGGCAGTACCACCAACGATTTCGGCACCCAGGGCGCAGCGCAGCACTGTCTGTTCCTCGATACGCGCAAACAGGCCGAGCGCTTCCACCAGCAATTGCTTAATCATTATCTGCGCGCCCACGCCGGGCAGACCGACGTAGTCGAGCAGATCAGCGTAGCGATCGTCGGCGCTGGCGCCACCGGCGTCGAACTGGCAGCCGAACTGCACAACGCCGCCCATGAACTGGCCGCGTATGGTCTGGACCGGATCAAACCGGAAAACATGCACATCACGCTGATCGAAGCCGGCCCACGGGTGCTGCCGGCCCTGCCGGAACGCATCAGCGGGCCGGTGCACAAGACCCTGGAGAAGCTCGGGGTCAATGTGATGACCAACGCAGCAGTCAGCGAAGTGACTGCGGACAGCCTGATCACCGCCGATGGCAACGAGATCAAAGCCAGCCTGAAAGTCTGGGCTGCCGGCATTCGCGCACCGGGTTTCCTCAAGGACATCGACGGTCTGGAAACCAACCGTATCAATCAGCTGCAAGTGCTGCCGACTCTGCAAACCACTCGCGACGAAAACATCTTCGCCTTCGGTGACTGCGCGGCCTGCCCGCAACCTGGCACTGATCGCAACGTGCCGCCGCGTGCACAAGCGGCGCATCAACAAGCCTCATTGCTGGCCAAGTCGCTGAAACTGCGCATCGAAGGCAAGACCCTGCCGGAGTACAAATACACCGACTACGGCTCGCTGATTTCGCTGTCGCGTTTTTCTGCTGTGGGTAACTTGATGGGTAACCTGACCGGCAGCGTGATGCTCGAGGGCTGGCTGGCGCGGATGTTCTATGTGTCGCTGTACCGCATGCACCAGATGGCACTGTACGGCCCGTTCCGCACGGCGATGCTGATGCTGGGCAGCAAGATTGGTCGCGGCACCGAGCCGCGTCTGAAACTGCACTAAAGCGCCAACCCGTGGGAGCGAGCCTGCTCGCGAAAGCGGTTGGTCAGTCAACACTGTCGTTGAATGATCCGGCCCCTTCGCGAGCAGGCTCGCTCCCACATTGTTGCGTGCTGTTCTCAAATCAGTAGGCGAAGGCCTGCAATGAATCGCTGTTCATCAGAGCTGGAAGCGCCGCACCATGCCCTGTAGCGCATTGGCCAGTTGCGACAGTTCATGGCTCGATGCGCTGGTCTGATCAGCCCCCGCAGCCGAACGCACCGACAGGTCGCGAATGTTCACCAGATTGCGATCCACTTCCCGCGCCACTTGCGCCTGTTCTTCAGCGGCGCTGGCGATCACCAGGTTGCGCTCGTGAATCTCGTGCACCGACGCTGTGATCGTCACCAGCGCCTCGCCCGCCCGCTCAGCCAGAACCAAAGTGCTTGCCGCGCGGGAGGCGCTGGCCTGCATTGACTCCAGCGCCTGGCTCGAACCGCTGCGCATGCCTTGCACCATCTGTTCGATTTCCTGCGTCGATTGCTGGGTGCGATACGCCAGCGCGCGCACCTCATCAGCTACCACCGCAAAACCTCGACCGCTTTCGCCCGCTCGTGCTGCCTCGATGGCAGCGTTGAGCGCCAGCAGATTGGTCTGCTCAGCGATGGCGCGAATCACGTCCAGAACCTTGCCGATGTCCTGCGACTGATTGGCCAGCGACTGCACCAGTTCACCGGTGTTCTGCACATCGCTGGCCAGCGCATTGATCGCGCTGGCGGTTTCGCTCACGCGCTCCTGGCCCAATCGCGCCGATTGACTGGACTGGCGCGTGGCATCGGACGTCGACACCGCGTTGCGTGCGACTTCCTCCACCGCAGCGGTCATCTGGTTGACCGCAGTGGCGGCTTGCTCGATTTCGTTGTTCTGCTCTTGCAGGCCCTGGGTGCTGTTGACGGTGACGGCGCTCAGTTCATCCGCAGCGGTGGCCAGTTGCGTGGCTGAGCCGCTGATACCTTGCAGGGTCTCGCGCAGGTTCTGTTGCATCGTCGCGAGGGCCTTGAGCAAGCGGCTGACTTCGTCGTTGCCATGGGTTTCGATCGGCCGGGTGAGGTCGCCCTGCGCCACGCTTTCAGCGGCGCTTACGGCGCTGCTCAGCGGCCGGACGATACTGCGCGTGAGCAACATCGCCAGCGCCACTGTGGCCAGCGCTGCCAAGGCAATGAACAGGGTCACGATGGTCCGCGAGGTTTCATAATGCGCAGCGGACTTTTCGCTTTCGGCGGCGACCTGGCGGGCGAACAGATCGGCGAGATCGTTGAGTTGCTTGCCGGAGCCGTCGACCACGGTCTTCATGTCAACCAGGAGCAATTTGGTCAGCTCGTCACGCTTGCCTTGCTCGGCAAGGGTGAATGACTGGGCAATGCCGGTGCGATAGGCGGCGAAGGTTTTCTTGAACTGGTCATACAGCTGCTGACCTTCGGCAGTGTCGACCAGTTTGTCGTAGGCAGCGATCTTCTCGCTCAGCTCCTTGTCACGGGTGTCCATCTGGCCGCGATAGGTGGCGATGTTGGCCGGATCCTGATCGAGCGCCATGCGCAGGGAGATGGTGCGGATGCGCAACATCAGTTCACGGATCTCGTCGCCGCCACGGATGCTCGGCAACCAGCGATTCTCCACCGCCACCTCACTGTCGCGAATGCTCGACATCTGCCCCAGCGCAAACACGCCAAGCAAGGCCACCAACACCGCGATCAGGGCAAATCCCAAGGCAGCCCGGGGAGCAATATTCAACTGACGAAGCAACATGACGAACGCCCTTATTCTTGTAATGGCCAGATCAAGGGGCGAAGCGTTGGCAGTCCCCTCGTGTTAGCGGGCTATCGGCAGGTTGTATGACGACTTGAAGGGATTCGCCTTTGGGCAGGCAAAAAAAATCCCCGTATCTTTCGATACGAGGATTTTTAATATGGTCGGGGTAAGGGGATTCGAACTCCTGACATCCTGCTCCCAAAGCAGGCGCGCTACCGGACTGCGCTATACCCCGGTAAAAAAAAGGCGACCTTTCAAAGATCGCCTTCTTCGATCAGCGCTTTTGGCCTCTGATCTTAAGATTCGATCCCAGCGCAAACTGGTTTCAAAAATGGTGGGTCGTGTGGGATTCGAACCTACGACCAATTGGTTAAAAGCCAACTGCTCTACCAACTGAGCTAACGACCCAAATATGGTCGGGGTAAGGGGATTCGAACTCCTGACATCCTGCTCCCAAAGCAGGCGCGCTACCGGACTGCGCTATACCCCGGTTTGAAATTGGCTCCGTGACCAGGACTCGAACCTGGGACCCAATGATTAACAGTCATTTGCTCTACCGACTGAGCTATCACGGAACTACATATTTCAATTTACAACGGTGAAGCTTTGTTGCATCTCGCCACCCGTTCGCATCGCTGCGTTCGTGTGTCTGAGGCGCGCTATTCTACAACCTAGAACACCTCTGTCAACCCCCTAAATTGCTTTCAAGTTAATGATTTGCAACTTATTTCAGTTTCCAACCCAGTGGGTTGAAACGCTGCCGGTGACTGACTGCGGGGCGCACTTTACAAGCCTTTTCCTTTGAGTTCAACAGCCTGGCGAAAAAAAGGCCTCGCAATGCGAGGCCTTCCCGGTTTCATTGCCGCTGAGGCTTAGCCAAAAACGATTTCGTCGTTCTCGACCTTGCCGGTGGCGGTGTCGCCCGGCATGAAATGACCCGACAGGATCAACTGCGCCAGCGGGTTTTCGATCCAGCGCTGGATCGCCCGTTTCAAAGGACGTGCGCCATACACCGGGTCGTAACCGACGGCGATCAGCTTGTCCATCGCTTCCGGGCTCAGCTCCAGCTTCAGCTCGCGCTCGGCCAGACGGCTGCGCAGGCGGCCCAACTGGATCTCGGTAATCCCGGCGATCTGATCTCGCGCCAGCGGCTCGAAGATCACCACCTCGTCGACCCGGTTGATGAACTCCGGACGGAAATGCGACGTCAGCGCGTCCATCACCGCAGCACGCTGCGCCTCACGATCACCGACCAGTTCCTGGATCTGCATCGACCCCAGGTTCGAAGTCATTACGATCACCGTGTTGCGGAAGTCCACCGTGCGCCCGTGGCTATCGGTCAGACGGCCATCCTCGAGCACTTGCAGAAGGATGTTGAAAACATCCGGGTGCGCCTTCTCGACTTCGTCCATAAGGATCACCGAATACGGCTTGCGACGCACCGCTTCAGTCAGATAACCGCCCTCTTCATAGCCGACGTAGCCCGGTGGCGCACCGATCAGACGAGCCACGGAATGTTTCTCCATGAACTCGGACATGTCGATCCGCACCATCGCCTCTTCAGTATCGAAGAGGAATTCGGCCAGCGCCTTGCACAGCTCGGTTTTACCGACACCGGTCGGGCCGAGGAACATGAACGAGCCGCTCGGACGATTCGGGTCGGACAATCCGGCGCGGGAGCGCCGCACGGCGTTGGCCACAGCCACGACCGCTTCTTCCTGACCGATTACCCGTTTGTGCAACAGGCTCTCCATCTTCATCAGCTTGTCGCGCTCGCCTTCAAGCATTTTCGACACCGGGATACCGGTCCACTTCGACACGACTTCGGCGATCTCTTCCTCGGTCACCTTGCTACGCAGCAGCTGATTTTCGCTTTTGCCGTGCTGGTCGACCATTTGCAGGCTGCGCTCCAGATCGGGAATCACCCCGTACTGCAACTCGGCCATGCGGTTCAGATCGCCTTTGCGGCGCGCGGCTTCCAGCTCCTGACGCGATTGCTCGATCTTCTGCTGGATCTGCGCAGAACCCTGCACCTCGGCTTTTTCCGAGTTCCAGATTTCTTCCAGATCGGAATACTCACGCTCGTGACGCTCGATTTCTTCCTGGAGTTTTTCCAGGCGTTTCTTCGCCGCGTCGTCGCTTTCTTTCTTCAGCGCTTGGGATTCCACCTTCAACTGAATCAGGCGCCGCTCCAGACGATCGAGTACTTCCGGTTTGGAGTCGATTTCCATGCGGATTCGGCTGGCGGCCTCGTCGATCAGGTCGATGGCCTTGTCCGGCAGTTGCCGATCGGTAATGTAGCGATGGCTAAGCTTGGCCGCGGCGATGATCGCGCCGTCGGTGATCGCCACCTTGTGGTGAACCTCGTAACGCTCTTTAAGGCCCCGCAGGATCGCGATGGTGTCTTCTTCACTCGGCTCGTCCACCAGGACTTTCTGGAAACGCCGCTCGAGCGCCGCATCCTTCTCTATATATTGGCGGTACTCGTTGAGCGTGGTCGCGCCAACGCAGTGCAGCTCCCCGCGAGCCAGCGCAGGCTTGAGCATGTTGCCGGCATCCATCGAGCCTTCGCCCTTACCGGCGCCGACCATGGTGTGCAGCTCGTCGATGAACAGAATAATCTGCCCTTCCTGCTTCGACAGCTCGTTGAGCAGGCCTTTGAGTCGTTCTTCGAACTCACCGCGATACTTTGCACCGGCAATCAGCGCGCCCATGTCCAGCGACAGCAGACGTTTGCCCTTGAGGCCGTCCGGGACTTCGCCGTTGATGATGCGCTGAGCCAAGCCTTCGGCGATGGCGGTTTTACCCACGCCAGGTTCACCGATCAGCACAGGGTTGTTCTTGGTGCGGCGTTGCAGAACCTGAATGGTGCGACGGATTTCGTCGTCGCGGCCGATCACCGGATCAAGCTTGCCGTCTTCGGCGCGCTTGGTCAGGTCGACGGTGTATTTGTCCAGCGCCTGCCGCGACTCTTCGTGGTTGGCGTCATTTACCGCTTCGCCACCACGCAGGTTGTTGATCGCGTTTTCCAGGGCTTTCTTGCTCACGCCTTGGCCGAGCAGCAACTTGCCAAGCTTGCTGTTCTCGTCCATCGCGGCGAGCAGCACCAGTTCGCTGGAAATGAACTGGTCGCCCTTCTGCTGGGCCAGACGGTCGGCCTGATTGAGCAGGCGCGCCAGATCCTGCGACATGTTGACGTCGCCGGTCGGATTCTGGATTTTCGGTAGTTGATCGAGCTCTTTGGTCAGCTCTTTACGCAAGCTGTTGACGTCGAAGCCTACTTGCATCAGCAACGGCTTGATCGAACCGCCCTGCTGTTCAAGCATGGCCTGCATCAAGTGCGCCGGCTCGATGGCCGGATGATCGTGGCCAACCGCCAACGACTGGGCGTCGGACAGGGCCAACTGTAATTTGCTGGTTAAACGGTCAATACGCATGGGTCACCTTCCTTTTGAGCAGGCCGGACCTAAGAAACCATCCTGAATAAAGAAACCTGCCAGATACCACTGTAGATGCGGTCGATTCTGCAAGATTCAAGCGTCAGAGGGTTGATGCAGATCAGAGAGTTTAGCGGGTGAGCCAAACAAGGGAGGCGAAACGACCGGTGCGCAACGCACGGCGGTAAGAAAAGAAGCGCGGATCGGTCACGGTGCAGAAACCGCCGCCGTAAACCGCTGCTACACCACGGGCTGCCAGACGCAGGCGCGCCAATTGATAGATGTCGGCCATGAACTTGCCGGCATTGCTGCTCGGTGCGAAGGCTGTCGCTGCTTCCGGCAACTGATTGACGAAGACTTCGCGCACTTCCGCGCCGACTTCAAAGGCTTGCGGGCCAATCGCCGGACCGAGCCAGACCAGCACTTCTTCAGGTGCAACATCGAGGCTATCGAGAGTGGCTTCAAGTACCCCCGCCGCCAAGCCACGCCAACCAGCATGGGCCGCCGCTACTCGGGTGCCGGCACGATCGCAGAACAATGCTGGCAAACAGTCTGCGGTCATCGCCGTGCAGGCAATGCCCGGCGTTGCCGTCCAACTGGCATCTGCCGTCGCAACAATGCCCGGATCAGCATGGGCAACGGTGATTCCGTGCACTTGCTGCAACCAGGCAGGCTGTATGGAAAAGTGTTCGGTCAAGCGTCGACGGTTCTCGGCGACGGCATCGGGACGGTCATCGACGTGATCGCCCAGATTCAGACTGTCGAACGGCGCCTCGCTGACACCACCCTCGCGGGTGGTGACACAGGCCCTGACGCTGGCCGGCGCAGGCCAGTCCGGCGTCAGCCAGTTCATCCGACGAAGGCCTCGCGATCCTGCTTGAGCAGGGTCAGCAGCCAGACGAAATCTTCCGGCAGCGGCGATTCCCAGCTCATGCGCTCACCGCTCGTCGGGTGATCGAGTTCAAGGAAGCGCGCGTGCAGCGCCTGACGCGGGAAGTGCTTGAGCGACTCGACCATGGTCGGGTTGGCCGCTGGCGGAATGCGGAAACGCCCGCCATACGCCGGATCGCCGACCAACGGGAAGTTGATGTGCGCCATGTGCACGCGGATCTGGTGGGTCCGCCCGGTTTCCAGTTTCACCCGCACATGGGTGTGCGAACGGAAACGCTCGAGCACGCGGTAGTGGCTGACGGCTGGCTTGCCGCCTTCCATCACCGCCATGCGCTGGCGTTGCTGGCCGTGACGACCGATCGGTGCGTTGATCTTGCCACCGGCGGTGACCACGCCGATCACGATGCACTCGTAGATGCGGCTGACGCTGCGGCTCTGCAATTGCGCGACCAGTTTGGTCTGCGCCTGAATGGTCTTGGCCACCACCATCAGACCGGTGGTGTCCTTGTCCAGACGATGCACGATACCGGCGCGCGGGACATTGATGATGTCCGGCACATGGTGCAACAAAGCGTTGAGCAGAGTGCCATCGGCGTGACCGGCAGCCGGGTGCACCACCAGGCCCGCAGGCTTGTTGATCACGAGGATGTCGTCGTCTTCATAGACGATGTCGAGCTCGATGTCCTGGGCGATCCACTCGCCCTGGGCTTCCTGCTCGGCAGTCAGCTCAAGGATGGCACCGCCATGCACAATGTCACGCGGGCGGATGACCGCCCCGTCCACAGTCAGGCGACCTTCTTTGATCCAGGCGGAAAGGCGCGAGCGTGAGTGCTCAGCGAAGAGTTGGGCGGCGACTTGATCGAGGCGTTGGCCGCCCAATTCGGACGGCACCTCTGCGCGAAGTTCAATTTTATCGGACATGCTCGGACTGGGCGTCGGCACAGCCTTTGGTTTCGGCTGCGCGCTTGTGGTTAAATACGGCGTCTTTTGCCCCGAGGCTTTTCAACGGGGCGCTCATCATAACAGGACGGCCCCGCCCAAGACAGCGGCCGTCATAGGGACGCAAGCCGCCATGCAAGTGAAACACCTGCTGCTGATCGCCATCCTCGCATTGACCGCTGCTTGCTCATCGAAGGAAGTCGTAGACGAAAACCTCAGCGAAGCCGAGCTGTATCAGCAGGCTCAGACTGACCTGGACAACAACAGCTACACCAGCGCCACAGCCAAGCTGAAGGCTCTGGAGTCGCGTTATCCGTTCGGTCGCTACGCCGATCAGGCTCAGCTGGAGTTGATCTACGCCAACTACAAGAACGCCGAGCCGGAAGCTGCAAAGTCTGCCGCCGAGCGTTTCATTCGTTTGCATCCGCAGCATCCGAACGTGGATTACGCGTACTACCTCAAGGGTCTGACCTCGTTCGACCAGGACGTCGGCCTGCTGGCGCGCTTCCTGCCGCTGGACATGACCAAGCGTGACCCGGGCGCCGCCCGTGACTCGTACAACGAGTTCGCGCAGCTGACCAGCCGCTACCCGAACAGCCGCTACGCGCCGGACGCCAAGCAGCGCATGATCTACCTGCGCAACCTGCTGGCCGCCTACGAAATCCACGTCGCCGATTACTACCTGACCCGTCAGGCTTATGTAGCCGCTGCCAACCGTGGCAAGTACGTTGTGGAGAACTTCCAGGAAACCCCATCGGTCGGCGACGGCCTGGCGGTGATGACCGAGGCTTACCAGCGTCTGCATCTCGACGACCTGGCGGCCACCAGTCTGGAAACCCTCAAGCTCAACTACCCGGATCACCCGAGCCTGCAGGACGGCCAGTTCGTGCCGCGCGTAGCCGAGGCCGACAACCGTTCGTTCCTGAGCAAGGCGACTCTGGGCCTGATCGAATCGCGTCCACCGCTGCCGCCGGGCGAAACCCGCGCCAACCAGGACGTGCAGAAGCAGTTCCAGGACGCGAAAGATGCGATCCCGAACGAGCTCAAGCCTAAAGACGAAAACGGCGACGTGATCGAAGAGCCAGAGCCGGAATCCAGCGACACCGACCGCTCGTGGTTCAGCTACATGACCTTCGGCGTGTTCGACTGATCACACCGGCGGTACGAAAAAGGGAGATCTGCGGATCTCCCTTTTTTATTGCCGCGCTTTAATAGGCTGTGCGCTGATCGGGTCCTTGGCTAAACTGCCGGATCATCAGCCGAAAAGCCGCTCATCATGCTTCGTTTATTGTTCTGGATTGCCCTGATCTTCGCCGCCATCTGGCTCTGGCGCAAATTCAAGGCCCCCGCCTCGTCCACCCGATCGTCGCGCGAACAGGACGCGCCGCCGATGGTGCGCTGCGCCCACTGCGGCGTGCATTTGCCACGCGACCGCGCCCTGGGCAACCAGCAGCAGTGGTATTGCAGCCAGGCTCATCTTGAGCAAGGCCCGGGCGCCAGTGGTCGCTGAGACCGACCAAAAACAGGCTCAGCGTCTGCTGCGCCTTTATCATCTTTACCGGTTAAGTGTCGGCATCACCCTGGTGCTGCTGATCTCCAGCAACATGGACAACCGCCTGCTGACGTCGGCCAACGACGATCTGCTGCGCGGCGGCAGCTGGCTGTACCTGATCATCAACATGCTGCTGGTGGTGTTCCTCGAAAACACCCGGCGCCCGGCGCAACTGTTCACTTTAGCGTTGGTCGATGTGCTGTTGTTGTGCGGTCTGTTCTACGCGGCCGGCGGCGTGGCCAGTGCGCTGGGCAACTTGCTGGTCGTCTCGGTGGCGATCAGCAACACTTTGCTGCGAAGGCGCATCGGCCTGTCGATTGCCGCGATCGCGGCGATCGGCATTGTCGGCCTGAGCTTTGTGCTGGGTTTCAGCCGCCCCTTGAGCGCCAACGCCTACTTGCAAGCCGGCACTCTTGGCGCGCTGTGCTTTGCCGCCTCATTGCTGGTACAGGGGCTGGTCCGCCGACTCGAAGTCAGTGAGACCCTGGCCGAACAGCGCGCCAGCGAAGTGGTCGGCCTGGAGGCGCTCAACGCGTTGATCCTGCAACGCATGCGCACCGGCATTCTGGTGCTCGACGAACAGCGTCGGGTGCAACTGGCCAATCACAGCGCGCAAAGTCTGCTCGGCCATAGTCACCTGCAAGGTCATTTGATCGACGAATATTCGCCAGCGCTGGTCGAGCGTCTGCAACTGTGGCGCAACAACCCGACCTTGCGCCCGCAGAGCCTGAAAATTCCCGGTAATGGCCTTGAGCTGCAACCCAGCTTCATCGCCCTCGAGCAGAGCCCGAACCAGCAGACGCTGGTGTTTCTCGAAGATCTGGCGCAAATCACCCAACAGGCGCAGCAACTCAAGCTCGCTGCGCTCGGACGCTTGACCGCCGGCATCTCCCATGAAATTCGCAATCCACTGGGCGCCATCAGTCATGCCGCTCAGCTGCTGGCCGAGTCCGAGGAACTCGATAGCGCAGATCGGCGTCTGACGCAGATTATTCAAGACCACTCCCAGCGCATGAACCGAGTCATCGAAAACGTCCTGCAACTGTCCCGCCGCCAGCAAAGCGCGCCGCAACGGCTGGACCTCAAGCCGTGGCTGGAAGACTTCGTCGGCGAAACCCGCGAGCAGGCCAACGAGCGCCAGCACATTCATCTGCGGATCAATTCCGGGGAATTCACCACGCTGATGGACCCCAACCAGCTGCGGCAGATTCTCGACAACCTGATACGCAACGCCTGGCGACACAGTGCGCAACTGCACGAGCAGGCCGACGTCTGGCTGGCACTGTTCGTCGACCCCGACAGCCAATTGGCAGTGCTCGAAGTGCAGGACAACGGCCCCGGCGTGTCGGCCGACGAACAGGTACATCTCTTTGAGCCGTTCTTCACCACCAGCAGCCAAGGCACCGGTCTTGGCCTTTATCTGTCCCGTGAGCTGTGCGAAAGCAACCAGGCACGCCTAGACTTCAAATCACGCCAAGGCGGCGGCTGCTTTTGCATCACTTTTGCTCACGGACGGAAACAAAGTTGAATACAAGCCCACGGCAGAAAATTCTTATCGTCGACGACGAACCGGATATCCGCGAGCTCCTGGAAATTACCCTGGGACGGATGAAACTCGATACCTTCAGCGCACGCAATCTGGGCGAGGCGCAGGCGCTGTTGCAGCGCGAGCACTTTGATCTGTGCCTGACCGACATGCGCCTGCCCGACGGCACCGGGCTGGAACTGGTGCAGCACATCCAGCAACGCGATCCACACCTGCCGGTGGCGATGATCACTGCATACGGAAGCCTGGAAACGGCCATCAATGCGTTGAAGGCCGGGGCGTTCGATTTCCTTACCAAACCGGTGGAGCTGCCGCGACTACGCGAACTGGTCAGCTCGGCGCTGCGCATGCCGACAGCGGGCGGCCTGAGCACGGCAATCGAGCGACGGTTGCTGGGTGACTCGCCGCCGATGGCCAATCTGCGCAAGCAGATCGACAAGCTCGCACGCAGTCAGGCGCCGGTGTACATCAGTGGTGAATCCGGCAGCGGCAAAGAACTCGTCGCGCGTCTGATCCACGAACAAGGCCCGCGCGCCAACCACCCCTTCGTGCCGGTGAACTGCGGGGCGATTCCGTCGGAGCTGATGGAAAGCGAATTCTTCGGGCACCGCAAAGGCAGTTTCACCGGTGCCGTCGAGGACAAACCGGGGCTGTTCCAGGCGGCCCATGGCGGCACTCTGTTTCTCGATGAGGTCGCCGATCTGCCACTGTCGATGCAGGTGAAACTGCTGCGAGCGATTCAGGAAAAAGCCGTGCGCAGCGTCGGCGGCCAGCAGGAAACGGTGGTTGACGTACGCATCCTTTGCGCCACGCACAAAGACCTTGAAGCCGAAGTTTCGGCCGAGCGCTTCCGCCAGGATCTGTATTACCGGCTCAACGTCATCGAACTGCGCGTGCCGTCCCTGCGCGAACGCCGCGACGACATCGAGGCGCTTGCCATGCACCTGCTCAAGCGTCTGGCCAAAGACACCGGACAACCCGAAGCACGCCTGCACCCGCAAGCGCTGGAGGCGCTGAAGAACTATCGCTTCCCCGGCAATGTGCGCGAACTGGAGAACGTGCTCGAACGCGCGCACACCTTGTGTGAAAACCGTACGATCGAAGCGCAGGATCTGCGTTTGAGCGAAGGCAATTGCTCGGCGGATGGCGCATTGGCCGATCTGACACAGATCGACAATCTCGAGGATTATCTGGAGAGCGTCGAACGCAAACTGATTTTGCAGGCGCTGGAGGAAACCCGCTGGAACCGCACGGCGGCGGCGCAGCGGTTGAGTCTGTCGTTTCGGTCGATGCGCTATCGGCTGAAGAAATTGGGCCTGGATTAAAGGCCCCTTCGCGAGCAGGCTCGCTCTCACATTTGGAATGAGTATTCCTGTGGGAGCGAGCCTGCTCGCGAAGGCGGTCTACCAGCCTCTGACTAAATACGGCCCTCAGGCGCATACGGCACCGGATCAATAATCGGCGCCCGCCCCAGCATCACGTCGGCAAACAGCTGGCATGACGCCGGCGCCAGCACCAGCCCATTGCGATAATGCCCGCAGTTCAGCCACAACCCCTCGAACCCCGGCACCCGGCCAATAAAGGGAATGCCTTCAGGCGACCCCGGCCGCAGCCCGGCCCAGTGCCCGACCACTTCGGCATCCGCCAGCGCCGGCAACAATTCGATCGCCGAGGCCTTGAGGCTTTCCAGCGCTATGTCGGTCGGGGTCTTGTCGTAACCTTCGTGCTCCAGCGTGCTGCCGATCAGAATGTGACCGTCGCGACGCGGGATCGCATAACGCCCCTTGGCCAGCACCATGCTCGGCAGGAAATCAGCCGCGCACTTGTAGAGAATCATCTGGCCTTTGACCGGCTCGACCGGCAGCGTCAGGCTCAGCGTCTTGAGCAGATCACCGCTCCACGCCCCCGCCGTCAGCACAATCTGGTCGCCATTGATCACCCCCGTCGAAGTCTCCACGCCGACCACGCGCTCACCCTCGCGGACGAAGCCACTGACTTCGCATTGCTCATGAATCGTCACGTTCGGCAGCGCCAGCAACGCGGCCTTCAGCGATTTGACCAGTCGAGGATTGCGCACGTTGGCGACATCGGCCATATAGATCGCCCGGCTGAAACCGCTGCCGAGCACCGGCACCGCGTCATGCGCCGCCGAGATATCCACAGCCCGCAGCGGCCGGTTTTCCCGCTCGGCCCAGGCCAGGGCTTCGGCTTCATCGTCCAGGTCGAGCCAGTACAGGCCGGTGGTGTGCACTTCAGGATCAACGCCAGTGTCGGCAAACAAGCGCTGGCCGAGCTGTGGATAAAAATCCTGCGACCAATGCGCCAGCGCGGTGACTGCCGGACTGTAGCGCCACGGGTACAACGGCGAGACGATGCCGCCCCCAGCCCAGGACGACTCCTGGCCGACATTCGAGCGATCCAGCAGCACTACGCTGCGCACTTCGGAGGCAAGATTGTAGGCAGTGAGCAGGCCAATCACCCCGCCACCGACAATCACCACTTGCTGTTGCCTGGTCATGTTTGATCCAACCGTAAAAAAGACAGTGAGCGCAAAAGGCGCCCGAAAAAGAATGCGTCAGCGGCCCCAGCAATCCTTGGCGGTCACTCCGGTGGTCGCGTTGTTCATGCTTCGTACGCCGGTGTTGGTCAGGGTGAAATCCCCGCATTTGTCGGTCGCCATGGCCGAGCCGGTTTTACGCAGCGCGGTGAGCACAAAGCTCTGGTCGGTCAGCGTCGGGGTGATGGTGTAGAAATCATTGCCCGTGCTCAGCCCGGTGACGCCGGTGTAGACATTGTTGCGGGTGTAGAAGCGTTCGAGGGTCTGCGCCTGCTCCGAGAGCAGCGAAACCACTTCGGCGCGACGGCCCTTCTTCACGTATTCGTTGTAGCTGGGAATGCTGATGGTGAGGATGATCCCGATAATCGCGATAACGATCATGATCTCGATCAGGGTAAAACCTCGGCTGGTTCTGCGCATGCCTCAAATTCTCGCTTACTGGATTTGTCGCCACATGATACGACGGCTGCCGCCGCCACCTTTTTCCACAATGACCGTGACCGCGCCGCTGGTGTCAGTCGTGCCCTTGCGCTCGCCGTTAGCGGAGATGAAGTTCAGGGTCGGAATGCCGCCGGTAAAAATCACGCCACTGGATATCATGTCATTGCTGTCGACCAAACGGTCGCCAGTGGTGTCAATCACGGCGTAGTTGAGCATCTTACCGTTGAACGCATCGAGTTCGACGAGTCGGCCCGTACCAAAGCTCGAACAAGGGTCGGTGGTATCGACGCTGGCAGTGGTAAAAACTACCCGCCCCAACACAATACTGGCCTGATTGATCACGCGCTCACCGGTCAGCACGTTGTTGTACACCAGCGGCAGGTACCAGCCCTTTTCACCCGGATACGTCGTTTCATTCTGGCTGGTGGTCAAGAACTGCCCGGAACTGCCGGAGAACGAACCGGTGATCGCCTGTGCCTGCAAACTGCTGACGGTGATTTGTCCGGCCCCACCCTCTGCATCCCAGATTGAATAGAACGCCTGCAGATCCTTGTTGCTCTTGTCGACGGTTTCGTTGAACTTGCCGGTGCCGAAAAACACCTGCTTGCCGCCCTGTGGGTTATCCGCCAGCAGCGGTTGCGCGGTGATCGGCTGCGTTGCCCCACCCGGGGCGGTGAACAAAGGCTTGCCGGCAAACGCCACGCCCCAGCTTTCTGCCCCGGGTGCGCTCAAGTCGAATTTCCACATACGCCCCTTCAGGTCGCCACCGTAGGCAGCCTGCACCACGTTCGAGGAATTGACCCTGAGTTCCACAGATGACAGACCGTTGCTGGTTTCCGTACTGTCAATGACGATTTTCCTGATCAGCGAACCATCCAGCGCATCCAGCACATACAACGCTGCAACCCCCGAATTGCTGCCGTAGCCATTGGCGATGAAAGTCGCCCAGCGACCGTTGGCCAAGCGTGCCACTGCCGGACGCGCGTAGGCGTAACCCAGATCATTGAAAGCGTTCGACGTGTTGGCCGTGGCCGGCGCACTGACCTCCCACAATGCCTTGATGACATTGCCCGCCGAGGCATCGAACAGTTGCAGCCCATAGAAGGTTTTGCCACCGGCCCCCGTTCCGCCAATGGCTAACGTTTTCCAAGTAGAGCCAGCCTGCGCATCGAACACGCCGACCTGACCGTCCACCAGAAACTTGTGGCTGACGCCGTTGACGTAGTTTGTATCCGCGATCAGACGCAAGGAAGGCAGCACGCTGGAGGGCATGTAGGCATAACGGCGGGTGCCGTTCGCCGAATTGATCACGTTGACGAAACCGTCGTTGGCGTTCACCACCAGGCTGGTATTCATGTTCGCAGCCTTGGTGGTCAGGTAGTTGGTGTAACTGCTGTCACCCGTCAGATCGGATGCGGTCTTGTCCGAAGGCGACGCGAGTACCAGTGGCGAATTGATGATGTCGCCGAGCAGCGCAGTGCGCACTTTGAGCCCGGCCTTGTTGGTCCCTTTGCTCCACTCCAGCAGATCATTGCCGTTGATGCCGCTGGGCAACCCCTGATTCAGCGTAGTCTGCTGCGCCGGGGAAAAGTTGAGGAGTGCCAGGGCAATGGGCGTGTTGCTCGCGGTGTTCCATGACTGGAAAGTCGGCGCAGTGGCAGAGGGCACGATAGTGGTGTCGGTCGACCATTGCGCCGCCGAGGTATTCACCGTGCCTGTCGAGGTAAAGCCGAACGACCTGATCGTGCCGCGCCAATCCTTGGGATCGTAAGTGGTCTGGTAGAAACTGCTGCCACTGGTCAACGTACTGCTGCTGGCGACGCCGGCACCACCGGAGCCGGCCTTGGAAGTGATATCGCTCAGTGCCGACGATAACGCCGCATTGAGCCCGGAGCTGTCGGTCGCCTGGTAATACCTGCCCTGCCCATAACTGGCGGCGTCGGACAACATGTCGTTGTCCGCAGCGAAACCGACGGTGTAGGTGTTCATATACTGCCGGGGAAAATCCACCGCATTCCAGCTCTTGCCGGCGGCGTCGGTGCCGGTCGAGCGCATGTCGATGTCGAAGGCGAATTTGGCAATGTCATCCAGATACAGGGTGTCACCTTCGCCGTCACCGTTGAGGTTGTCGCCATCGTTATTCACGCCATCCCAGTTTGGTAGCCGACTGCCTCCCAGCGGATCGTTGGTCGGGAAGGTACGGTCATAGGTCGGCAAGCCATCGGTAATCACCACGCCGTAGTTTTTCTGGCAGCGATATTGGATCGGGCTGGTATAGGTCGCCGGCGCGCCGTTGTAGTAAGGCGCCAGGCCGCGCATGTAGCGCGTGACTTCGTAGTAGCTCTCGGCCAACGGCGTGTTGGCCACAGCGTTCAGGCCGTTGATCGATGAAATCAGCGCGTTGTAGTTAGTGTCTGCCTGGGCCTGGGTGACGCTGCCCGCGACTGGTGACAAATCGGTGATCGAGCGAGCGATAAACCCGCCGTTGCCCGGGTTGCTGCTGGTCGCCGGATTGAATGTCGACAGGCCCATGCGCAAGGTGCGGTTGCTGCTCACCAGCGCGGTGGAAACGTTGCGCGCCACGTTCATCCGGTAATCGTTGGGAATCGCCCCAGTGGTGAAGTCGCGGGTGCCGTTGCTGATGGCCAGGCTGACTATGTAGGAAATGTAATCGGCGGAATAGCGAGTGTTCTCGTTGCCTACCGGGTCGGGCAGTTTCAGACATAACGGCGCCACGCTGTTGTTGTAGAACGCGTAGGCGCCTCCAGAGCAGCCGGAGGTTGGCAGGCTCGATAGAAATACTGTGTCGCCGGTAATCTGCGGCGCATTGAGTGCAGAGCACAAGCCGAGGAAGGCATTGCACTGCCGGGCGGGAGTGCGGTTGACGTTCGGGTCGAATCCGGCGGCGTAGATGATGCTGTTCATGCTCCCCGAGTCGTCGATCAGCAGCATCACGTTCGGCGCCACCGCTGCCGCGCTCAGCAGCGGCGAATCAGACGGCGTGAACGCCCAGGCCGGCGCCGCCAGATAGAAACTCATCAGCATGCCGATCAGCAGCGACGCGCAGCGCTCAATACTTCGCATAGACACTCTCCACCACGCTACGCGAATTGCCGGCGATGCCGACCGCAGTCACTCGATACAAGGTTGCCGAAGTGTTGCTCGGCACGTTCACCGCTGTCAGGGTCGTGCCGATGTTCTGCACGCCATAAAAGCCATTACCGGCAGCGATCCAGGTCACCCCGGAGGTCGAATTGAAACCGGCCGAGCTGACTGATGACGATTCAGCCGGCGGCAGACATTGGCTCGTGCCGCTGCACACCGCCAACGAGTAACTGTCCAGTTGCACTGCGCTTTCACCGACACGCAATGCCGCTTCGGCCGCCTGAAACGATTGATTGCGCAGGCTGACGCTGCCGGCCATTTTCTCTTGCAGGTTGGCGCTCTGCATCGAGGACAAACCGATCAATGTGAGCAACAGCAGAAACACCAGACTGACCAGCAAGACCATACCGCGCTGGGACTGACGTTGTTGCAGGGAGATCCTCATCGCCGCCCCCTCATGGCAAGCGGTTGCGCAATGCCGCAACCACGTTGAAGGTTTGATTGCGCACCCGATTGTTCGGGTCGGTGAGGGTCAGGCTCAGGCGCACACTGCGGATGCGCGCGGGATCGCCGGGGTTGCTGCTGTAAGTGGAGGCCGCCACGTCGGTCGCCGAGCTGGCAAGACCAAAGGTGACGTTGAAGGCGCTGACGTTGTTCACCAGCACTTGCTGCGCCGGATTGCCGCTGCCAGTGCCCATGAGGATCTGGTTATTGCTGAAGCTGTAGATCAGGCGGCGGATCGGGAACGCGATCTGCCCCGTGGTCGGGCTGCGCAATCCAGTGTAGGCGACCGCACTGTTGCGACAATCGGAAACCACCGTCCAGGTTGGCGTCCCTCCCCCGCTACCGACATCAGCAGTGACCAGGGTCAATTTCAGATTGGCGTTATCCCAACTGATCGGGGCGATCTGCGCAGCGTTGAAATCCCCTGCCGAACTGGAGTCAACGATGGTGCCGAGACAGCCGAACATGCCGACCATGCGGATTTCCTGAATCATTTTGCTCAAGACAAAGCGCGCATCTTCCTGCATCGCTGCGGCGCTGTTCTGACTGACGTAAGTGTTTTTCGCGGCGATGAAAATCTGTACCACACCGAGTACGACGATCAGCCCCAAAGCCAGAGCAATCAGCAACTCGATCAGGCCGAAACCACGGCTGGAACGCTTCATGGTGTGGCCACCGGATCGACCGCCGCCCGGCTGGTCAGAACGAAACTGCGCTGGGCACTGGCAGCGTTCGCCGCGCGCGCATCGCTCCAGGTAATGGTGATGGTGTAGACCCGTTGATTGAGGGTGATGTTGCCCGTCGCGGTCGGGCCGCCGAAGTTGGCGATATTGGTGGTGAAGTCGTAGAGATCCTGATCCCGAGCAACACTGAGGTTGCCCGAGGTCGGCGGCGTGACGGTGTAGTTGGCGCCAGAGTTGGCGCGAATGCGATCCATCATGTCATAGGCAATGAAGCTCGCCTGACTGGTCATCCGCGAACTGTCGGTGTACTTCAGCGCATTGAGCTGCACCGCTGCTGCGCCCAACAGCCCGACGGTGAGAATCAGCAACGCGACCAGCACTTCGATCAGCGTCATGCCCTCCTGTGCGACTTTGCTCCCTGCCCTCATCCGCAATTTCCACCCAATTGAATGCGTCCGTTCAAACACACGTTCAGCGTCCTGCTTTGCGTGCCCAGCGTGTAACCGATGACCACCGCCGTCGACGGTGCCGCCAGACCACCAAGATTGTTGAAATCCAGTGCGGTCACTCCTGAGGGTAGCGTCAGAGTCGCGCCACTGCTCATTGCTGGAACAACCCGCAACACATTGGCCGGATTGCCAGTGCTGTCGTAGACCGCCAGCTCTCCGGTCCAGACACTGCCGCCAGCGGTCGGACGCAGACGCGTGGTCACGCCACGATTGATCGCTTCGAGCCGGGCGAAATTGATTGCCCGCTGCAAGTCACCGACTTCAGTATCTGCCTTGCTGCTCTGGATCGTACGGGTAAAGGCCGGCACCGCCAGCGTGATCAGTACCAGGAACACCGCGATGGCGACCAGCAACTCGACCAGCGTGAAACCTTTTGTACGAAGATCCATCGATGCCCTCCGTTGCTGTCGGCTATACCTGCTTTTACACGCTAGAACATTCGCTCGGCACGCGCCGACTGATTTGCCCTGCGCGGCGCACGGATTGAGCTGCTCATACCATTCCACGGAGGGATTTTTCATGCCGCAACACGGTTTCAGCCTGATTGAACTGCTTATGGGACTGGCAATTGGCGCAATTGTTCTGCTGCTGGTCAGCCCGGCGTTCGCTGCGCTCAAGCAAGCGACTCACCGCGATCACGCAGCGCAGTCGCTACTCGAAGGTATCCGCCACGCTCGCACCTTGGCCATTACGCACAATCAGAGCGTGGTGATCCACGGCATCGGCGGTGACTGGAGTCAGGGTTGGCGGATCATTCTGGATCGAAGCGGCAAGGGGCCGGAGGACAGCAGCAATCCGCTGCTGGTTGAACGCGCCAGTGAGGCGAAGGTGCCGATTGTCGGCAACTGGTGGGTGAGCCGCTATGTGCGCTTCAGTCATCTGGGGCAGCCGCTGATGCCGGGGCGGCGATTTCAGGCGGGGACGATACACATCTGCTCGCCTCGCGAACCGGCCAGCCAGCGCCAGATCGTGCTGGCCGCGACCGGTCGCGTGCGCCTGAACAGTCAGGAAACCGAGCAGGCGCTGTGCGACAAAAACAGAAGCGTCAGATCGAACGGACGCGCAGCTCTTTCGGCATCGAGAACGTGATGTTCTCTTCACGGCCGGCCAACTCATCGGCACCGGTCGCGCCCCAGGCCTGCAATTGCTGGATCACGCCCCGGACCAGCACTTCCGGCGCCGAGGCGCCAGCGGTGATGCCGATACGCTCGACGCCGGCGAACCAGCTTTGTTGCAGGTCTTCGGCACCGTCGATCAGATAGGCCGGGGTCGCCATGCGCTCAGCCAGTTCACGCAGACGGTTGGAGTTGGAACTGTTCGGGCTGCCGACCACCAGCACCACGTCGCACTCGTCGGCCAGTTGCTTGACGGCGTCCTGGCGGTTTTGCGTGGCGTAGCAGATGTCGTCCTTGCGCGGACCACCGATCGCCGGGAAGCGCGTGCGCAGGGCATCGATCACACGGCTGGTGTCGTCCATCGACAAGGTTGTCTGGGTGACGAAGGCGAGCCTTTCCGGATCGCGCACCTGCAACTCGGCCACGTCCTTCTCGTCTTCGACGAGGTAGATCGCACCGCCATTGCTGGCATCGTACTGGCCCATGGTGCCTTCGACTTCCGGGTGACCGGCGTGGCCGATCAGGATGCACTCGCGACCGTCGCGGCTGTATTTGGCGACTTCGATGTGCACCTTGGTCACCAGCGGGCAGGTTGCATCGAAGACTTTCAGGCCACGACCGGCGGCTTCGTTGCGCACAGCTTGGGAAACACCGTGGGCGCTGAAGATGACGATCACGTCATCGGGTACCTGATCGAGCTCTTCGACGAAAATCGCGCCACGGCTGCGTAGGTCTTCGACGACGAACTTGTTGTGCACCACTTCATGACGCACATAGATCGGCGGCCCGAAGACTTCCAGGGCGCGGTTGACGATTTCGATCGCCCGGTCCACACCGGCGCAGAAGCCACGGGGGTTGGCGAGTTTGATTTGCATGCTGTGCCTCGTGTCTTGCGCGCGAAAACAATGGAAAACAGACTGTGGGAGCGAGCCTGCTCGCGAAGGGGCCATCACCTGCAACATTTCTGTTGATTGACACACCGCTTTCGCGAGCAGGCTCGCTCCCACATTTGACCTTATACAGGCAGTTATAGCGCTTTGACGGAAATGATTTCCACGTCAAAGGTCAGCGTCTTGCCGGCCAGCGGGTGGTTGAAGTCGACGGTCACTTGCGTGTCGTCGAACTCTTTCACCACACCTGGCAATTCAGTATTGGCCGCATCGTTGAAGATCACCAGCAGACCCGGTGACAACTCCATGTCGGTGAACTGCGAACGCGGGATGGTCTGCACGTTCTGCGGGTTCGGCTGACCGAAGGCGTTTTCCGGCTCAACGGTCAGGGTGCGCTTGTCACCGGCCTTGAAGCCGAACAGTGCGGCTTCGAAACCCGGCAGCAGGTTGCCATCGCCGACCTTGAACGTCGCCGGGGCCTTGTCGAAGGTACTGTCGACGGTGTCACCGTTTTCCAGGCGCAAGGCAAAGTGCAGAGTGACTTCGGTGTTCTGGCCGATGCGTTGCTCAGTCGATAGCGGTTCAGTCATGAGCAGCCTCTTCGGTTTTCTTCGATTTGAACATGTCCAGTGCCAGCATGATCGCGCCAACGGTGATCGCGCTGTCGGCAATGTTGAACGCCGGGAAATACCAGCGGTTCTGCCAGTGCACCAGGATGAAGTCGATCACATGGCCCAGGGCAACGCGGTCATACAGGTTGCCCAGCGCACCACCCAGCACCAGCGCCAGGGCGACGGCCAGCCAGGTGTCGTTGCGGCCCAGGCGCTTGAGCCAGACCACCAGCACGGCACTGACCACAATCGCGATCAGCGCAAAGAGCCAGCGCTGCCAGCCGGAGCTGTCCGCGAGGAAGCTGAAGGCAGCGCCAGTGTTGTAAGCCAGAGTCCAGCTGAACAGATCGGGAATGATCACGATCTGCTGGAACATTTCGAGCCTGGCTTCGAAGTAGAACTTGCTGGCCTGGTCAATAACCAGAACCAGCAGGCTCAACCACAGCCAGCTCAGCCGTCCGAAACGGCCAATGGCATCAGGCATAGTGACGAACCTCGCCAGCGCCGCTGATGTTGTCGACGCAACGCCCGCAGATTTCCGGATGCTCCGGGTTCACGCCGACGTCTTCGCGGCAATGCCAGCAACGTGCGCATTTCGGGAACGCCGATTTGACGATCTTCAGTTTCAGACCGCTGACTTCGGTGGCCACTGCATCGGCCGGAGCCTGCACGAATGGCGCAACGCTGGCAGTCGAGGTGATCAGGACAAAGCGCAGCTCGTTGCTCAGCTTGGCCAGGTCGGCGCTCAGCGCCTCTTCGGCAAACAGCGTCACTTCGGCCTGCAGGTTGCCACCGACAGCTTTCGCCGCACGCTGGATTTCCATCTCTTTGTTGACCGCGACTTTCACTTCCATGATGCGATCCCAGTAGGCGCGACCCAGCTCGAAGCCTTCCGGCAGCTCGGTCAGGCCTTCGTACCAGGTGTTCAGCATGACCGACTCGTTACGCTCCCCCGGCAGGTATTGCCACAGCTCATCGGCAGTGAAAGCGAGGATCGGCGCGATCCAGCGCACCAGCGCCTCGGAGATGTGGAACAGCGCGGTCTGGCACGAGCGCCGGGCCTTGCTGTCGGCGCCGGTGGTGTACTGGCGGTCCTTGATGATGTCGAGGTAGAAACCACCCAGCTCCTGCACGCAGAAGTTGTGGATCTTCGAGTACACGTTCCAGAAACGGTATTCGCCGTAGTGCTCTTGCAACTCGCGTTGCAGCAGCAGCGTACGATCCACCGCCCAGCGATCCAGCGCCAGCATGTCTTCGGCCGGCAGCAGGTCGGTGGCCGGACTGAAACCGGTCAGGTTGGAAAGCAGGAAGCGCGCGGTGTTACGGATACGACGGTAGGCATCCGCGCTGCGCTGCAGAATCTGCTCGGAGACCGCCATTTCGCCGGAGTAGTCGGTCGAAGCGACCCACAGACGCATGATGTCAGCGCCCAGGGTGTCGTTGACCTTCTGCGGCGCGATCACGTTGCCCAGCGACTTGGACATCTTGCGGCCGGACTCATCGACGGTGAAACCGTGAGTCAGCAGCTCGCGGTAAGGCGCGTGGTTGTCGATGGCGCAACCGGTCAGCAGGGACGAGTGGAACCAGCCACGGTGCTGGTCGGAACCTTCCAGGTACAGGTCGGCACGCGGGCCGCTTTCGTGGCCCATCGGGTGCGAACCGCGCAGGACGTGCCAGTGCGTGGTGCCCGAGTCGAACCAGACGTCGAGGGTGTCGCTGATCTTGTCGTACTGCGGCGCTTCATCACCGAGCAACTCGGCAGCGTCGAGTTTGAACCAGGCTTCGATGCCTTCGACTTCAACGCGTTTGGCGACTTCTTCCATCAGCTCGACGGTACGCGGGTGCAGCTCGCCGCTTTCCTTGTTGAGGAAGAACGGGATCGGCACGCCCCAGTTGCGCTGACGCGAGATGCACCAGTCCGGACGGTTGGCGATCATCGAGTGCAAACGCGCCTGGCCCCAGGCCGGAACGAACTTGGTGTCTTCGATGGCCTTGAGCGAACGTACGCGCAGGGTGTCGCCGCTGGTTGGCTCCTTGTCCATGCCGATGAACCACTGCGCGGTGGCGCGGTAGATCAGCGGGGTCTTGTGGCGCCAGCAGTGCATGTAGCTGTGTTCGATGACGGTGGTGTGCATCAGCGCACCGACTTCGGTCAGTTTTTCGACGATGGCCGGGTTGGCCTTCCAGATGAACTGGCCGCCGAAGAATTCCAGCGACGGCACGTACACGCCGTTGCTCTGCACCGGGTTGAGGATGTCGTCGTTGACCATGCCGTATTTCTTGCAGGTCACGAAGTCGTCCACGCCGTAGGCCGGGGCGGAGTGAACCACGCCGGTGCCAGCGCCCAGTTCGACGTAGTCAGCCAGGTACACCGGCGACAGACGATCGTAGAACGGGTGACGGAAGTTGATCAGCTCAAGTTCTTTACCGGTGGTGGTGGCGATGACCGAACCTTCCACGCCATAGCGCGCCAGGCAGGCTTCGACCAGCTCTTCAGCCAGCACCAGCAGCTTGTCGCCGATATCGACCAGGGCGTAGTTGAATTCCGGGTGCACGTTCAGCGCCTGGTTGGCCGGGATGGTCCACGGGGTGGTGGTCCAGATCACGATCGCAGCAGGTTTGCTCAGCGAGGCCAGACCGAACGCGGCAGCCAGTTTGGCTTCATCAGCGATCGGGAACGCGACGTCGATGGTCGAGGACTTCTTGTTCTCGTACTCGACTTCAGCTTCAGCCAGCGCCGAACCGCAATCGAAGCACCAGTTCACGGGCTTGAGGCCCTTGAAGACGAAACCGCCCTTGACGATCTCGGCGAGGGCGCGGATTTCACCGGCCTCGTTCTTGAAGTCCATGGTCTTGTATGGATTGGCGAAATCGCCCAACACACCGAGACGGATGAACTCGGACTTCTGCCCTTCGATCTGCTCGGTGGCGTAGGAACGGCACAGCTCGCGGGTTTTATCCGCGCCGAGGTTCTTGCCGTGGGTCACTTCAACCTTGTGCTCGATCGGCAGGCCATGGCAGTCCCAGCCCGGGACGTACGGCGCGTCGAAACCCGACAGGGTCTTCGAGCGAATGATCATGTCCTTGAGAATCTTGTTCAGTGCGTGACCGATGTGGATCGTGCCGTTGGCGTACGGAGGGCCGTCGTGCAGGACGAACTTCGGACGATCCTTGCCAATCTCGCGCAACTTTCCGTACAGGCCAATACTGTCCCAGCGCTGCAGGATCTGCGGTTCGCGCTGTGGCAGGCCGGCCTTCATTGGGAAGGCGGTGTCCGGAAGGTTTAGCGTGGCTTTATAGTCGGTCATTTAAGGCTCTTCATTAGCGATGGGCGCTAGGTGCGGCTAGTGCACGGGCGGTGGCGACATCCGCATTGATCGCCGTTTTCAATGCCTCCAGAGAGGCGAAGCGCTGCTCTTCACGCAGCTTTTGGTGGAAAACCACCGTCAAACGCCGGTCATACAGATCGCCGGCAAAATCTAACAAATGGACCTCGAGGTGGGCTTTGCCATCCCCTTGCACCGTGGGACGCACGCCAATATTGGCGACACCGGGCCAGGTCTTGCCGTCGATGTCGACATTCACCAGATAGACCCCGGTGAACGGCACGCGACGACGCTTGAGTTGAATATTGGCAGTGGGCGTTCCCAATTGCCGGGCCAGTTTCTGGCCATGCAGTACGCGCCCGGCGATGCGGTACGGACGGCCGAGCAAGCGTTCGGCCAAGGCAAAATCGGCCGCAGCCAAGGCGTTGCGCACCTGCGTGCTGCTGACGCGAATGCCGTCCAGCTCGACGGTTTGCGCGGCTTCGACGGTGAAACCGTGAACCTGCCCGGCCTGCATCAGAAAATCGAAATCGCCGAGGCGGTCGCAACCGAAACGGAAATCGTCACCGACCTCCAGATGCTGCACGCCAAGGCCATCAACGAGGATGGTGTCGACAAACTCACTGGCGCTGAGCTTGCTCAAGCGCTGGTTGAAGGCCAGGCACAAGACCCGGTCGACGCCTTCAGCGGCCAGCAGTTGCAGCTTGTCACGCAACCGCGCCAGACGCGCCGGCGCGGTGTCGGGCGCAAAGAACTCCCGTGGCTGCGGCTCGAAAATCACCACGCAGCTGGGTACGCCCAACTCGAGCGCACGCTCACGCAGCCGGGCCAGGATAGCCTGGTGACCACGGTGAACACCGTCAAAGTTGCCAATAGTGGCGACGCAGCCCCGATGCTGGGGGCGCAAGTTGTGGAGGCCTCGAACCAGCTGCATAACGCGCTTCTTGCTCATAAAGTGGTCGATTATAACCACACCCGACGGCCGACGACAGGCAACACCGTAACGCAAAGTGAACGAGCCGACAAAACCGCCGGCTCATGCCTGCTCATGAAGGCTGAAACCTCAGCTCAAGGCCTTGCGATTGAAGTCGCGCAGACGGAAACCCAGCAGCAGCAACATACCGAAATACGCCACCACACCGGCCACCACCAGCGCGCCCAGACGCAGGAGGCGCTCGAGCATATGGCCCTCATCCCATGCCGGCATGAAATGCATGCCGGCCAGCAACACCGCCGACATCACGGTCACTGCAACCACCAGCTTGAAGCCGAATTTGCCCCAGCCCGGCTGCGGTTGATACATCTTCTGCTTGCGCAGTTGATAGAACAGCAGCCCGGCGTTTAGACAGGCGCCAGCACTGATCGCCAACGCAAGGCCGGCGTGGGCCAGCGGACCGATCAACGCCAGGTTGAACAACTGCGTGCAGACCAGCGTGAAAATTGCGATTTTCACCGGCGTGCGAATGTTCTGTTGCGCATAAAAGCCCGGCGCGAGCACTTTGATCACGATAATTCCGAGCAGGCCGACCGAATAGGCAATCAGCGCACGCTGGGTCATCTCGGCATCAAAGCCGCTGAACTGGCCATACTGGAACAACGAAACGGTCAACGGTTCGGCAAGTATCCCCAGCGCCAGCGCGCACGGCAGCACCAGCACAAAGCACAGGCGCAGCCCCCAATCGAGGATTCGCGAATACTCATGACGATCCTTGCTGGCGTAGGTCTTGGCCAGCGTCGGCAGCAGAATCGTGCCGAGTGCCACGCCCAACACGCCCGACGGCAACTCCATCAAACGGTCGGCGTAGTACATCCACGACACCGAGCCTGCGACCAGAAACGAGGCGAAGATGGTGTTGATAATCAGCGAAATCTGACTGACCGATACACCGAGGATGGCCGGCAGCATCTGCTTCATCACCCGCCACACGCCGCTGTCGCGCAGGTTCAGGCGCGGCAGCACCAGCATGCCGATCTTTTTCAGGTGTGGCAGTTGATAAAGTAATTGCGCCAGACCGCCGACCAATACCGCCCAGCCAAGCGCCATGACCGGTGGATCGAAGTAGGGCGTGAGGAACAGCGAAAACACGATCATGCTGACGTTGAGCAGAGTCGGCACGAAGGCCGGCACCGAGAAGCGGTTCCAGGTATTCAGAATCGCGCCGGCCAGCGAGGACAGCGAGATCAGCAATATATAAGGAAAGGTCACCCGCAACAGATCGGAGGTGAGCTGGAATTTTTCCGGGGTATCGGTGAAACCAGGGGCCGTGGCCCAGATCACCCAGGGCGCGGCGATCATGCCCAGCGCCGTCACAACCGCCAATACCAGCGTCAGCAGGCCCGACACATAGGCAATAAAGGTGCGCGTCGCTTCTTCGCCCTGCTGGCTTTTATATTCGGCCAGGATCGGCACGAACGCCTGGGAAAAAGCCCCTTCGGCAAAGATCCGCCGCAGCAGATTGGGCAGTTTGAACGCAATAAAGAAGGCATCCGTGGCCATCCCGGCGCCGAATGTTCGCGCGATCAGCGTGTCACGAACAAAACCCAGAATCCGGGAAAGCATCGTGATAGAGCTGACGGCGGCCAACGATTTGAGCAGATTCATTGAGAGAGTTTGTGCCTGTCGATAAACAGCAGGCGAACAATGCGCCTACTTGTGCGATACTCCGCGCCGCAACAGCACAGAGCCAAAGCTCGCGAGTTTACAGGTCAAGCGCCGGAAATAAATATCCCGCCTCTTTATACCTACCACTTAGCGGAACGATTCAAGTGCCCTTGACAAGACAAGTCTTCATCGGCATGATTCGCGGCCTATTTTGTTTGCTATTTCCTAAAAAGTCTTTCGAGGAGCTCGACGGTGGCCAACTCACCTTCCGCCAAAAAACGTGCAAAACAGGCTGAGAAGCGTCGCAGCCACAACGCCAGCCTGCGTTCCATGGTTCGTACCTACATCAAGAATGTAGTTAAGGCCATCGACGCAAAAGACGCTGAAAAAGCTCAAGCTGCATACGTTCTGGCTGTGCCAGTTATCGACCGTATGGCCGATAAAGGCATCATCCACAAGAACAAGGCTGCTCGTCATAAGAGCCGTCTGAATGGCCACGTCAAAGCGCTGAAAGAAGCCGCTTAATCGACGTAGTCATTAAAAAACCGACCTCAGGGTCGGTTTTTTATTGCCTGTGATTTAACAAGCTACGGGCAAAAAAATGTGGGAGCGAGCCTGCTCGCGAAGAGGTCACGTCAGTCGATACAAACATCAACTGACAGATCGCATTCGCGAGCGGGCTCGCTCCCACAATTCGGATAGGTGGCACTTATTGCTGAACAGGCACCCACGGCAGGATCGGGATGGCCGTCACAGCATTCTGTGGGCTACCCTCGATCAAGCGATCGCTGTAGACCAGGTACACCAGCGTGTTGCGCTTCTTGTCGAGGAAACGCACCACCTGCATGGTCTTGAACACCAGCGAAGTGCGCTCCTTGAACACCTCATCGCCATCCTTCAGCTCACCCTTGAACTTGATCGGCCCGACCTGGCGACAGGCGATCGAGGCCTCGGCACGATCCTCTGCCAGACCAAGACCACCCTTCACTCCGCCAGTCTTGGCGCGCGACAGGTAGCAGGTCACGCCTTCGACTTTCGGATCGTCGAACGCCTCGACCACAATCCGGTCATTCGGCCCGACAAACTTGAACACGGTCGACACCTGACCGATTTCCTCGGCCGAGACCAGCAATGGCATGGCCATCAGCAGGCCCAACAATCCTTTCGCTACGCGCATCGAATTTTCCTTAGACCAGAATCAGGTTGTCACGGTGAACCAGTTCCGGCTCCGCCATGTAACCGAGCAAACCGACAATCGCATCCGACGACTGACCGATGATTTTTTGCGCTTCCAGGGCGCTGTAATTGGCCAGACCCCGAGCGATTTCTCGACCATCCGGCGCCACACAGACAACCATCTCACCGCGACGGAAGCTGCCTTGAACCAGTTTCACCCCCACCGGCAGCAGACTTTTATTGCCCTTGGACAACGCCGACACCGCCCCCTCATCCAGCACCAGGGTGCCACGGGTTTGTAGATGCCCGGCCAGCCACTGCTTGCGCGCCGCAAGCATGCCACGCTCAGGCGACAGCAGCGTGCCGATGCGCTCGCCCGCCTTGAGACGATCGAGCACGCGCTCAAGGCGCCCGCCGACGATGATGGTGTGGGCACCGGAACGCGCCGCCAGACGCGCCGCGCGCAGCTTGGTCTGCATGCCGCCACGCCCCAGCGCCCCGCCGGTACCGCCCGCAACCGCATCAAGCGACGGATCATCGGCGCGCGCTTCGTAAATCAGCTGCGCATCGGGGTTATTGCGCGGGTCGGCGTCGAACATGCCATCGCGATCAGTGAGGATCACCAGCAGATCGGCCTCGACCAGATTGGCCACCAGCGCCGCCAACGTGTCGTTGTCGCCGAAACGGATTTCGTCGGTGACCACGGTGTCGTTTTCGTTGATCACCGGAATGACTTTCAGCTCGACCAGCGCACGCAAGGTACTGCGAGCATTCAGGTAGCGCTTGCGGTCGGACAGGTCGTCGTGGGTCAGGAGAATCTGCGCGGTGTGCCGGCCATGTTCGGCGAAGCTTGATTCCCAGGCCTGCACCAACCCCATCTGACCGATTGCAGCGGCCGCCTGAAGCTCGTGCATGGCACTGGGTCGCGCGGTCCAGCCCAAGCGGCTCATGCCGGCCGCCACCGCCCCGGAGGACACCAGCACCAGCTCGACGCCCGCTTCATGCAGCGCCACCATCTGCTCGACCCAGACACTCATTGCCGCGCGATCCAGCCCTTTGCCGTCAGCTGTCAGCAAAGCGCTGCCGATCTTCACGACCCAACGCTGCGCACCTGTCACCTTGCTCCGCATCATCTTCAACCTTAGCTTGAGGGCAGCGCGACCTGGCACTGCCCGTGACGTTAATCGTGGCGATTGCTGACCAACGATCGATTTCCGGATACTAAAACGCCGCTCGATTGAGCGGCGTTCAAGTTTATCGCAACGGATCAGTCACGCACGTAAATGATTTCCGGACCGTCTTCGTCATCCACATCTTCTTCATCCCAGTCATCGTCGCCGATGTCATGGACCGACTTCACGCCACTGCGACGCAGGGCACGCTTGTCGTCCAGCGCCTGCAACTGGGCGCGAGCTTCGTCTTCGATGCGCTGATCGAGATCGGCCAGCTCTTCCTTGTACGCAGGGTCTGCGGCGAGGCGATCGGCACGGTCTTCCATGTAACGCATGATGTCGTGGCACAGACGCTCGGTTCCGATCTTGGCGATGGCCGAGATCACGTACACCGGACCGGTCCATTCAAGGCGATCGACGATTTCCTTGACGCGAGCATCGTGCTCTTCTTCAAGGATCTGGTCGCATTTGTTCAGCACCAGCCAGCGATCACGCTCGGCCAGCGACGGGCTGAATTTGATCAACTCGTTGACGATCACTTCAGCCGCGTCCGGAGCACTGGAATCATCCAATGGCGCCATGTCGACGAGGTGCAGCAGCAGACGCGTACGCGCCAGGTGCTTGAGGAAGCGAATGCCCAGACCGGCACCGTCGGAAGCGCCTTCGATCAGGCCCGGAATGTCGGCAATGACGAAGCTCTTCCAGCGATCGACGCTGACCACACCGAGGTTCGGCACCAGCGTGGTGAACGGGTAGTCGGCGACTTTCGGCTTGGCGGCCGAGACCGAACGGATAAAGGTACTTTTACCGGCGTTCGGCAAACCCAGCAGACCGACGTCGGCCAGCACTTTCATTTCCAGTTTCAGGTCGCGCTGCTCGCCCGGCTTGCCTGGCGTGGTCTGACGCGGTGCACGGTTGGTACTGGATTTGAAACGAGTGTTGCCCAGACCGTGCCAGCCGCCCTGCACCACCATCAGTTTCTGACCAGCCTTGGTCAGGTCGCCGATGACTTCCTGGGTGGCGGAGTCGATCACAGTGGTGCCGACCGGCACACGCAGGATCAGGTCTTCGCCCTTCTTGCCGGTGCAGTCGGTGCTGCCACCGTTGGAGCCACGCTCGGCATCGAAGTGACGGGTGTAACGGTAGTCGACCAGGGTGTTGAGGTTTTCGTCGGCCATCATGTAGATGGAACCGCCGTCACCGCCATCACCGCCGTTCGGGCCGCCGTTTTCAATGAATTTTTCCCGACGGAAACTCATGGCACCGTTGCCACCGTCACCGGCCTTTACGCGAATCGATACTTCATCAACAAACTTCATAACCAACGCCTCTCGCCGTACGGACGAGCCGAAAAACAATCAAGACATAAGACTCTTGCAAAAATGAGCGCAGCGACCCCAAGACACGACCTGCATCGCACGCCGACAGCCCATACAAACAGCTTTGCAAGAGACTCACCCCACAAACGAAAAAGCCCCGTCGCAAGACAGGGCTTCTCCAGCGATCTCGCGATTAAGCCGCGATTACGCTCACGTAACGACGACCGAAGGCGCCCTTTACTTCGAACTTGATCACGCCTTCGATTTTAGCGAAGAGAGTGTGATCCTTGCCCATGCCAACGCCGTAGCCAGCGTGGAATTGGGTGCCGCGCTGACGCACGATGATGTTGCCGGCCTTGATGACCTGGCCGCCATACATCTTCACGCCAAGGCGTTTGGCTTCTGAGTCGCGACCGTTACGGGTACTACCACCAGCTTTTTTGTGTGCCATGAGTTCAATTCTCCTAGTGAGGAATTAGGCTGTAATTAAGCCTGAATACCGGTGATTTTGATCTCGGTGAACCACTGGCGGTGGCCCATACGCTTCATGTGGTGCTTACGGCGACGGAACTTGATGATGCGGACTTTATCGTGACGACCTTGGGAGATCACTTCAGCCTTGACGGTTGCGCCAGCAACAACTGGTGCGCCGATGTTCACGTCGTCGCCGTTGGCGACCAGCAGAACGCGATCAAAAGTCACGGATTCGCCAGTAGCGATTTCCAGTTTTTCGATCTTCAGGTATTCACCTTCAGCGACCTTGTATTGCTTACCGCCGGTAACGATTACTGCGTACATGGTATTTCTCCGATAATCCTGCTCACCCAGCTCTTTATAAGAAGAGGTATTGGCTGGCATGGCTGCATGGGGCTGGAACGGCCCAAGTGCAATTGCGTAAGGCAGGTGCTGCCCAGGAAGTTCAGGGTGCGCGATTGTACGCAAGCAATCTGCCTCGCGCAAGTGGCCGTCCATCGCGCCTTGACAGGTCTGGACGGGGGTCCTAGCATGCCGCGCAACCCTTCTGGAGCGACTCTCGCTGATGCAACCCCAAGCTTTCTACCGCGCGGTGGCGGACGATTTTAGCGCCGTCGACGGCATCATCAAGAAGCAGCTGACGTCTCGAGTGCCGCTGGTATCGAAAATCGGCGATTACATCACGTCGGCCGGCGGCAAACGTCTGCGTCCTTTATTAGTGTTGCTGTGTGGCAAGGCCCTGGGTCGCGAAGGCGACGACATGCGCCTGCTGGCCGCCACCATCGAATTCCTGCACACCGCGACCCTGCTGCATGATGACGTCGTCGACATGTCCGGCATGCGCCGTGGCCGCTCGACCGCCAACGCCATGTGGGGCAACGCCCCGAGCGTGCTGGTCGGCGACTTCCTGTATTCGCGCTCGTTCGAAATGATGGTCGAACTCGGCTCGATGCCGGTGATGAAGATCCTCTCCCAGGCCACGCGCATCATCGCTGAAGGCGAAGTGTTGCAGCTGTCCAAGGTGCGTGACGCCAGCACCAGCGAAGAAACCTACATGGAAGTCATCCGCGGCAAGACCGCAATGCTCTTCGAAGCGTCGACCCACAGCGCCGCCGCCCTGGCTGGCGCGACCGCCGAGCAGAGCGAAGCCCTGCGCACCTTCGGCGATCATCTGGGTGTGGCGTTCCAGCTGGTTGATGACCTGCTCGACTACAAAGGCGACGCGGAAACCCTGGGCAAGAACGTCGGTGACGATCTGGCCGAAGGCAAGCCGACCCTGCCACTGATCTACACCATGCGCGAAGGCACCGCCGAACAGGCGGCACTGGTGCGTCAGGCGATCCAGAAAGGTGGGATCGAAGACCTGGAAAGCATCCGCATCGCCGTCGAAGCGTCCGGCTCGCTGGAGTACACCGCGCAACTGGCCCGCGATTACGTGGCCCGCGCGATCAAGTGCCTCGAGGCGCTGCCGGCCAGCGAATACCGCGATGCGCTGGTGGAACTGAGCGAGTTCGCGGTAGCCCGCACGCACTGATATTGCTGAAACAAGATCAAAAGATCGCAGCCTTCGGCAGCTCCTACACATCACCGTAGGAGCTGCCGAAGGCTGCGATCTTTTGCTTTTGACTGCCTCAAAAGCTAAAACCCTATACAATGTGCGCCCTTTAGCCCTCCTGATACCCAAGGAACCTTAGTGAGCACGTTGCCACCCTGCCCGAAATGCAATTCCGAATACACCTATGAAGACGGCACCCAACTGGTCTGCCCCGAGTGTGCCCACGAGTGGTCTGCCAGTGGCGAAGCCGAAGTGGCGGCCGATGATGCGGTGAAGAAAGATTCGGTCGGCAACGTCCTGCAGGACGGCGACACCATCACCGTGATCAAGGACCTCAAAGTCAAGGGCACATCGCTGGTGGTCAAGGTCGGCACCAAGGTCAAGAACATCCGCCTGTGCGATGGCGATCACGACATCGACTGCAAGATCGACGGCATCGGCCCGATGAAGCTCAAATCCGAGTTCGTCAGAAAAGTCTGAGCCTTGCGTCAGCCATCCCGCGCCAGCCGTGGGATGGAGCTTTGCCCTCCCCGCTTCAGCTCAATGAATCCGCGCATGGCCATCAGCCAGCCATTTTGACCTGACACAACCTTTACCCGGAAAACTCCACGATCCGCCAATAGGCACTTGCTATTTGATGAATAAGAATTATTCTCATTGAAACCCTTCAAGGAGATGATACCCATGACTTATTTGATCGACGCCTGGCTGGATCGCCCACACCCTTACCTCAGAATCCTCCATCGGGAAACCGGCGAAGTCTGTGCGGTGCTTGAAGAAGAAGCCTTGCATGAGTTGCAGGATCAAGGTGATCTGGACGTCAGCAGCCTCAATTCCAGCGAGCCGCTGGTACTCAAGGAGCTGGTGCGCAATCTGTTCCTGTTCTGCTATGCCCGGGCGTTGCGCCCGACCAGTGAGCTGCACAACAAGATCGAAATATGAAACCGCAACATGTCGGAGCGAGCCCTGTGGGAGCGGGCTTGCTCGCGAAGAGGCCATAACGTTCAACATCATCGTTGAATGACACCCCGCTTTCGCGAGCAAGCCCGCTCCCACATGACCGCGAGCCCGCTCCAACCATCAGGCCTTACAGAACGTCCAGCAACTCGACGTCGAATACCAGAACGCTGTGCGGCGGGATGCTGCCAACGCCCTGGGCGCCGTAAGCCAGTTCGCTCGGCACGTACAGGCGCCATTTGCTGCCGGCATTCATCAGTTGCAGCGCTTCGGTCCAGCCAGCGATCACGCCGCCAACCGGGAATTCTGCAGGCTGGCCGCGCTCGTAGGAGCTGTCGAACACAGTGCCGTCGATCAGGGTACCGTGGTAGTGCGTACGCACCTGGTCTTCACGGGTCGGCTTGGCGCCTTCGCCCTGAGTCAGCACTTCGAATTGCAGGCCGGAGGCCAGAGTGGTGATGCCGTCACGCTTGGCGTTTTCGGCGAGGAAGGCCAAGCCTTCGCCAGCCGCGGCTTCAGCCTTGGCAGCTGCTTCGGCTTGCATGATCTCGCGGATCACTTTGAAGCTGGCGGACATTTCTTCCTGGCCAACACGGCTTGGCTTGCCGGCGAAAGCGTCGGTCAGACCGGCCAGGATCGCGTCCAGGCTGACACCCGGTGGCGGGTTATCGCGCAGCTGGTCGCCAAGTTGACGGCCGATACCGTAGCTGACGCGGGTTTCGTCGGTGGACAGATTTACTTCGGACATGACACTGCTCCGCTGTGCGGACGGCCACAGGACTAGCCGTGCGTGCACAGCTCGTCCCGGCGCGCCCGGAACCAAAAGGGCGAGCAGACTAGCACAGATACCTGGGGTTGGGGCCGGGCCTACAGGGCCGAGCGCCAGGCCAGCGGTACTTTCAGGCTTTCATCGAGGTCACCGACCAGCCCACACATTTCGTCATGAACCGAGGTATGCACAAGATTGAAGGGCAGAACCGGAAAGGCATGCAGCAGATCCCGCGCATGCTCAACTGAGCGCAGCGTCAGCATATTGCCCTTGAGATCGCTCAACGGATACGCCGCCCCATGCATCCTCGCTTCCAACAGGTAAATGCCGCCTTCCATGGAGATCAGGTTCAACTCGTCGATCTTCCTGGCAACAGCAAACGCGTTCAACTCTTGCAGGTTCATGGAAGCACCTCACACCGTGGCGAATCGCACCGTTACAGGGATAGGCCGGTGCGCTTGAAAGCACAAGCCACAAACGAAACCGCCCGTCTGTTTCGCAACAGACGGGCGGCTCTTTTGCCTTGATCGGCCGATCAGTGCTTGGTGACCTTGTCCAGATAACCCATGGCAAACGCCGACACCACAAACGTCATGTGGATGATCACGTACCACATCAAGTGCTCGGGATCGACGTTCTTGGCGTCCATGAAGATGCGCAGCAAGTGGATCGAGGAGATCGCCACGATCGACGCCGCGACTTTCATCTTCAGCGACGACGAGTCCATGGTGCCCAGCCAGCTGAGCTTCTCTTTGCCTTCGTCGATGTCCAGTTGCGAGACGAAGTTTTCGTAGCCGGAAATCATCACCATCACCAGCAGACCACCCACCAGCGCCATATCGATCAACGACAGCAGCACCAGAATCAAGTCCGACTCGGCCATGGCGAACACGTTGGGCAGGATGTGAATGATTTCCTGGAAGAACTTCAATGCCAGCGCCAGCAGACCGAGGGACAGGCCGATGTAGATCGGCGCCAGCAGCCAGCGGGTGGCGTACATTGCATTTTCGATAAAGCGTTCCATTGACTCTCACACAAGGGGCTGGAAATGGCGGCGAGTATAACAGCCCGCTGTGACAGCCAGAAACCGCCGGAAAATCCGCCACCTGCGTGTGTGTGACAAAGTTTTTCTGCTAGTGTCCAAAGCATTGACAGCCCAATGACAGTGGACAGGACGCGTGGAAATGGATGTGCGATCAGCCTTGACGACTGCCGGTATCTGCCTCGCCTTGCTCATCGGCGGTTGCTCGCCCGGCGATGAAAAGCACGTCGCCAACCTCGACGAAAAGACCGCCACCTTCGAACAGTCACTGGAGACGATCAGCGATCCCAAGCTCAAGGACGCCGTCACCGAACTCGGCGGCTCGCTGCTGTTACTGGAACGGGCCCGGCTCAAGCTCGACGACATCGCACCGCATACCGAATACGGCGCCGACGCCCTCGCTGTGCTCAAGCACTACCCCACCCCGCAGGCGCTGGTCGATACCTTCATCAACGGCCTGTTCGTGCTGCACAAGGACGCCAGCTCGGATTACCTCACCGATCTGCAACCGGTATTCCCGTTCAACCTGAACATTCCCGGCGGTTTCCTGTTTCCGCACGGCATCGAATGGCATTCGGTGACGCTGAGCAACAAACGTGTCATCGCCTGGCAACCGGAGTGGTCGGAAACCGATCCGGGCATCCAGCTCAGCCCGTCCAGTTCCAACGTGACCAATCCCGATGACCTGACGGTGACCTACCCATTTATCGATGGCCTTAACGTCGACAAAAAAAGCCTGCCGCAACCGGTCAGCCTGCAAGGCCAGATCGAGGTCATCGCGCCGCGTCGCTTGTACAGTTTCGACCTGACGCAGAAAGACGTCGGCCAGACCCGCAGCAACGACAACCTCAGCGTCAAACTGCTCAAGCTGGAAAAGAACTACGCCGAAGTCGAAGTCAGCAACAGCCGGCCGCTGGCCGCAGAAGTCGCCGAAACCCGCATCAATCCGCTGATCATTCAGGCCCGCGACGCCAGCGGTCAATACCTGGTACGCGCCGGTTCGATCAATGAAAGCCCGGAGCAGGTCGAGTTTTATCAGAAACAACTGGCGCAACTACAGAAGCAAACGAGCTGGAGCGACACCCTGGAGAAACAGCTCAGCGACGACCAGCAAGCCTTCGAGAAAGATCACCCACGCCGCTACAACAAGGTCTACTTTCACGGCCCGATCGAGACCCTCGAAGTCAGCGTGCTCGACTTCTCTTCGGCGACGGTGACGCGCAAAACCCTGGACCTGCCGGTGCGCACCTTCAATCCGCACACCACGGCCAAAGCCGTGCAGCCGCTGGATCTGCCAGTTGTGGTGTATGACGACCTCGCAGCCAACTGGCTAAAAGGCGCGGACCTGAGCGAGGAACAATTGAAGGCCGGCGTGCGCATTCATCAATCGGTGGAAGAGCCGAGCGCGGCGCGTATCGAGTTTTCCCACCGCCGCACCTTCAACGACGAATTGCTCGGCGACGAACTCAACCCCGGCGTCAGCCCGGTGACCTTTTTCACGGAAAAGCGCGGCGGCAAGCTCGACGAGCCGATCGAACTGCCGCCCGAGGCGTATCAGGTCGATCCACTGCAAGCGACGATTACTTATGATCTGAATCTGTTTCCGGAAACCCCGGCGATTGCCGTAGGTTCGATGCCGTTGTTTCTGGCCACGGTGGCCAAGCAGTCCTACGAGGCGCAGTCATTGCCCAAAGGCCTGGCGATCAAGGACAACACGCTGGTGGTCGACTTGAAAACCTTCCCGGCCAACGAGTGGCGTTTCTTCGTCAAGGACGACAGCGGCCACTACCTCAAGCAGATTCTCTCGGTCAGCCACGACGCCAGCACCGAAGGCCCGGCGCTGCTTGGCGTGCACTATTTTTACGGTCGCCCGACTCGCGTGGAAACCTATCAGCGCACCGACCTCACCACCGTGCAATACGGCTTTGAGGTCAAGCTCGACAAGGCGCAGGTGGACCAGACGGCGCCTTAACCGTTGAGACTGCGCCCACGGCCGCCGTTGATCTGCCGCAACTGCGCTTGCAGGTGCAGGCTCCATATCTGCGGATCATCGGCCAGTTCGTAGCCGTGCAAAGTCAGGCTTTCAACAATCGTGTCGAGAATCGACTCGGCCGCGACCGGGCCGTGGAACGGGCCTTGGGCTTTTATCGCGGAAGGTTGTTCGCCGGCCATGCCGGCCGCGAAGAGCAGCGTCCACATGCCGTTGTCGCCGGCCAGCGGCTTTACGGCGCATTCGATCCGGGTCACCAGACCCAGGCATTGACGGGTGAGACAGAGGTTGCGCGACATGGCGGCGACCCTCGGTAAAGCCGGTATTCAGCCCCCACGGGAGGACTGGCTCGATCCAGTGATACTGTCGATATCCTTGACCTGAGAATAGAAGAAAAGTGTCCTGCGCAAGCCAAATGGAACCAGAAGGCGCCGAATGGTCATTGTGTGAATATTGGCGTCAGAGTAGTGGCACATTCCCCGAAGATCCCCGCAGAGATCAATCTGGAAAACCACTGTGGGAGCGAGCCTGCTCGCGAAGACGATGGATCAGCCGACTCATTCGTCAACTGAAACACCGCATTCGCGAGCAGGCTCGCTCCCACAGGGTTTATTGCAAGCCTGTCAGGCCGGTTTGGCTTCGGCGAGAGCCTCCTGCGCCAGTTCCTTCTCAGCCTCCTTCAAGTCTTCTTCGCTGATCATCTCGGCGATATCGCGCAGGCGTTCGACTACTCGCGCATTGATGCTGCCTTCGGGGAATTCGCCATCGGCGTTCGGCTCACCGGCCGGCTCGCCCACCAGCAGGCTCAGTGCCTCATCAGCCTGACGCACCGCGTAGACATGGAACTGCCCGGCGCGCACGGCGGCCAGGACTTTTTCATCGAGCATCAGCGTGGCGACGTTGGCCTGGGGAATGATCGCGCCCTGTTCGCCGGTCAGGCCGCGCGCTTCGCAGAGGCGGAAGAAGCCTTCGATCTTCTCGTTGACCCCGCCGACCGCCTGCACTTCGCCAAACTGGTTGATCGAACCGGTGATGGCAAAACATTGCTTGAGCGGGGTTTTCGACAGCGCCGAAATCAGCGTGCACGCCTCGCCCAACGACGCACTGTCACCATCGACGTAACCGTACGACTGCTCCAGCGCAATGCTCGCCGAGATCGCCAACGGGAATTCCTGGGCATAACGGCTGCCCAGATAACCGGTGAGGATCATCACGCCTTTGGAGTGAATCGGCTGGCCGAGGTTGACCTCACGCTCGATGTCGACGATACCGCTGCCGCCCGGGTACACCGTGGCGGAAATCCGCGCCGGCACGCCGAACGCCGAATCACCGACCTCCAGCACCGTCAGCCCGTTGCACTTGCCGACAGCCGCGCCATCGGTGTCGATGAGGATGATCCCGGCGAGCATGTCGTCGAGAATCCGTGCCGAGACGCGCCCGGTGCGGGTGGCCTTGGCTTTCAGGGCGCGTTCGATGTGGCCGGCGTCGGTCATTTCATCGCCGGCCAGATGGCGAATGAAATCCGCCTCGCTGACCAGTTGGAACAGATCGCCAATGCGCGCCGACAAGCGCCCCTGATGCTCGGCCAGTCGTGCACTGTAAGTGGCCAGACGCGCCACCGCATCGGCGGTCAGCGGCGCCATGCCTTCTTCCGAAGTGCGGGTTTTCAATAGCTGGGCGAATTGCTCCAGACTCTCGTCGACCATCGGAATGTCTTCGTCGAAATCGACCAGTACACGGAACATTTCCTGGAAGTCCGGATCGAGGTCCTGCAGCGTGTAATACAGCTGCCGCGCACCGATGATGATGACTTTGACTTGCAGCGGAATGTGCTGCGGATTCAAGGTCACGGTGGCGAAGCGGCCCATCTCGCCCAGCGGCGATTCCATTTTCAGCTTGCGCGATTGCAGGGCGCGTTTGAGCGCATCCCACACGAACGGCTCGCTGAGCATTTTTTCCGCTTCAAGAATCAGGAAACCGCCATTGGCGCGATGCAGCGCGCCCGGGCGCAACTGTCGATAGGTCGTATAAAGCGCGCCCTGATCGGTGGTGTACTCGATGCGGCCAAAAAGGTTTTCGTAGGTCGGATGCGGCTCGAACACCACCGGCGCACCGCCGCTGGCCGGATGCCCGACCACCAGGCTCGGTGCATATTGCTCTTCCAGCAACTTGCGCGCGACGGCGTCGGTCTTGCTGTCGTCGACCAGTTGCTCGACCACGGTTTTCAGCAGGTAGACCTGCATGGCCTGCAAGTAACCGCAGACCCCGGCGTTCTCCGCGTACTTCTCCGACAGCGGCGCCAGCAACGGCTGCAAGGCCAGGGTGATGGTTTCTTCGTTGAGCGAACGCAGTTGATTGTTCGACTCGCGCTTCCACTGCGGCAGGCTGGCGAGTTCTTCGTTCAGGCGCTCTTCGAGGCCGGAAATGTCATCGTGAAAACGCTCACGCTCGGCTTCTGGCAACTGGGCGAATTCAGCTTCGTCCAGGGCCTTGCCTTCGAGCATCGGGGTGAAGGCGATGTTGCTGCTGTCGCGGTACAGGGCGACGTCTTTTTCCAGCGCCAGGCGCTCGATGATGTCCAGCGCCTTGTCGTAGCGCTGATTGAAGGCGCGGTCGATGGCGCTTTTTTTCTGCTGGTAGGACGGGTGTTCAAAGACTGCCGGGAAGGTCGCCAGCAGATTGTCGATCAAGCCGTTGATGTCGCCGATGAACGAGCCCGCCGTGCCCGATGGCAGCTCCAGTGCGCGCGGTTCGCGGGGCTCATCGAAGTTGTTGACGTAGACCCAGTCCGCCGGGGTCTGCAGGCGCTTGCCTTCGGCCTTCAGGTAGCGTTTGACGAACGAGAAACGGCCGGTGCCGGGCTCGCCCATGACGAATACGTTGTAACCGGGGCGTGGCATCGCCACACCGAACTGCAAGGCTTCGACCGCGCGTTCCTGGCCGAGCACACCGCGAAAGGGCTCCAGATCATTGGTGGTAGTGAAGCTGAACTGTTCAGCGGAAAACGGACGAGTCAGCGCTTCGGGCGCAAGACGCAGGCTGGCAGCAACAGGATCAGGCATCGGGCTTCCTTAACAATCAGGCGGGGCAGGTAGCGGCATTCTGGCGCTGCCCGTGCCCCACTGGCAAGGCGCGCCACATGACAAAGCATAGACAAGCGCGCGGCCGGCCGACGCGTCCCGATAAATCAGAGGTTTATTCCAAATATTTTGCAAAAAGTCACGGAACCGCTGGAACGTGCCTAAACTCCAAACTGCGCGGCTGGAACTAATACCGGCCCACTGACACTTTCGGCGCTGTCCTCGGGCAGAGTGCGAAAGGCCAGAACCCTGTCCATTGGTATGCACATAAAGAGAACAAAGCTATGAAACGGATTCTTCTCGGTACTCTCTTCACCGCTGTATCCATCAACGCAATGGCGCAAGCCCCGGGCGGCCCGGATTGCGGTTGGGGCAACATGCTGTTCGAAGGTCAGCGTGGCACCCCGGCGCACTTCCTTGCTTCCACCACCAACGGCACTTCCGGTAACGCTACCTTCGGTATGACCTCCGGCACCAACGGCTGCTCGACCAACGCGTCGCTGACTTATGGCGGCAAGTCCTGGTTCGCCATGAATGGCATGATGAACGAGCTGTCCGAAGACATGGCCAAAGGCAACGGCGAAGCGCTGACCACCTATGCCGTGGTACTGGGCGTAGCACCGGAAGACCGCGCGCACTTTGCGGCCGTGACCCACGAGCACTTCCAGCAGATCTTCAGCAAGGCTGACGTGACCGCTGAAGACGTGCATACCAACACCCTGGCAGTACTGAAATCGGACCCACGTCTGGCCAAGTACGCAACTCAGGCTTAAGCTCGACCCCACCCGCTTCCTTCGGGAAGCGGGTTTTTATTTTTTGCCAAATGACCCGTTGTTGGAGCTGACGAGTGCAACGAGGCTGCGATCTTTGCTTTTGAAGATCAACAGATCGCAGCCTCGTTGCACTCGTCAGCTCCTACAGTTTGTTGGTATTGAATTTTTTCTTTCGACTTAAGTTGCCGACTATGCTCAAACGCCTTGCCTGGCTGGCGCTCTGTGTCTGCGCCCCGCTGTCCGCCGCGCCTCACATCGATCCTCAACGTTTGCAGCAACTGGCCAACGACCGCTTCTGGATTTCTCTGGGTCATTACGAAACCGCCAAGCTCGGCGGCTGGCGCAGCTATGTCAGCGACAAGAAGTTCTTTCTCGCCCCCGATGGCAACGAGCATCCGGACCGCGAACTGGCCGCCACCGTGCAGGCGCTGTACGCCCCGGCCAGCCTCGGCGAGCAACATGCACAGTGCGTCTATCCGGCGCGCACGCGCTGGCTGAAAGCGCAACTCAACCTCTCCGATTTGCCAGCGCCGGAATGCGCCGAATACAAGAAATGGTTCAAGGACGTCTCGCCGCACAGTGCTGTGATGATCTTCCCGGCGGCGTATCTCAACAGCCCTTCGTCGATGTTCGGCCACACCCTGCTGCGCATCGATCAGGCGGACGTGCAGGCTGACAAGACCTCGCTGCTCAGCTATGCGATCAACTTCGGCGCTTACATCGAAGGCTCGGACAACAGCATTCTGTATGCCTGGAAAGGCTTGATGGGCGGCTACCCGGGGCTGTTCGCACTGGTGCCGTATCAAGAAAAACTGTCGGAATACCGCAGCCTGGAAAACCGCGATCTGTGGGAATACCGCCTCAACCTGACTCAGGAAGAAACCGCGCGCATGGTCGAGCATGTGTGGGAGCTCAAGCAGATCCAGTTCGACTATTTCTTCTTCGACGAAAACTGCTCGTATCGCTTGCTGGAGTTGCTGCAAGTGGCGCGGCCGAGTTTACGCCTGACCGAACAATTTCCGCTGACCGCGATCCCGACCGACACCGTCAAAGCGGTGAAAGAGGCCGGGCTGGTCGAGCACATCGAATATCGCCCGTCCCGCGAACGTGAACTGCTCAGCCGCGCCGAGCCGTTAAGCGATGACGAACAGCAATGGGTGCTCAAGGTCAGCGCCGATCAAAAAGTCCTGCAAGAGCCTACGTTCAAAGCGCTGCCGCGCGCGCGTCAGGCGTTGATCGTCGACGCCGCCTATCGTCTGGAGCGCTACCGCGCCAATGGCCAGGAGCGCGACCCGCAACGAGCGCAGCGCAGTTTCGAACTGCTGCGGGCGATCAACAAGAACCCGGCGCCGGAGCTGGAAATTCCGCAACCCGGTCTGCCCGAAGATGGCCACGAGTCCCGCACCTGGCAGGCCGGCCTCGGTACGCGCGGCGATCGCGCGTTCGGCGAGTACGGCCTGCGCATGGCTTATCACGACCTCAACGACAACGCCGAAAGCTTCCCCCTCGGCGCGCAGATCGAAATTTTGCAACTGAAGCTGCGTCAGTACGAAGGCAATGACTGGCAGTTGCAGCAACTGGATCTGGCGACCATTCGTTCGCTGACCCCGCGCAACGAGCTGCTGCAACCGCTGTCGTGGCAAGTCACCGGCGGCCTCGAGCGCGTGCCGGGCAAGCATGACGACGAAACACTGGTCAGCCATGTCAACGGCGGCGGCGGTGGTACCTGGCAATTGGGCGAAGACGTGCTCGGCTTTGCCCTGGGCACGGTGCGCGTGGAACACAACAACGACTTCGCCGAGTTTGTTTCCCCGGCCGGTGGCTTCAATACCGGCGTACTGTGGAAAAACCCGCTGGGCAATCTGAGCCTGGAAGCCAAGGGCGATTACTTCTTCAACGGTGAAGTGCGCCGCAGCCTGAGCCTGAATCAGCAGTGGGAGCTGTCGCGCAACCTCGGTTTGCGCTTGAGTGCTCAGCGTGAATTCAGCCAGCTCGCCAGCCCGGAAACCGAAGTCATGCTTGAAGTGAAGTGGTATCACTACTGATCCCGAGCCTGTGTAAATCGCCCTGTGGGAGCGAGCCTGCTCGCGAAAACGGTGGGTCAGACAATAGTAGTGTTGCCTGACACGACACCTTCGCGAGCAGGCTCGCTCCCACAGGGCTTTGTGGTGTGCAATGGATTTTTCACAGGCCTTCGACAGCCGCCTCATGAATCCCCTTCTAGACTTTCCCTATCAGCCGAAAACCGGCGCGGGAGAGTGCGATGTGGCGGTGCGTGGGGTTGTTGGGCGTTGTATTGGCGCTGGGCGGTTGCCAGACCACCCATGAAGACTTGATTGCCAAGGGTTATCCACCGGCATTCGCCGACGGTTTCGATGACGGTTGCGTCAGCGGCCGGCAAGCGGCGGGCTCGATCAGCGGCGAGTTTCGCAAGAACGTGCCGCGCTATCTCAAGGACCAGCAATACGCCGACGGCTGGGTCGATGGCTTCCGCCAATGTCAGGCGATGCTCGAAAACAGGAATCGCGAGCAATATCGCAACGAGCATTGGGACGAACGCGAACGCGCCTGGCAGCAGCAGAAGGACCAGGGCGCCGGACGGGCTTATCGCTCGCAATAGGTCGCTTGCAGACATCCGTTGAAACCAAATGCCGGCAACCATGGCCCAAATCCTTTAAGAGGAGGACTTCATGAGTCGCGCATTCGTCAACGAAGACAACGCCGCCGCGCAGGCCGATCAGCCGGTCGAACGCCAGGTCAGCACGCAGCCCAATTACGTCACCCCGCAAGGTTTGGCGCAGTTGCAGACGAAAGTCGCCGAGTTGCAGAGCCTGCACGCCGAGCAAACGGCCAAGGGCGAGCAGGCCGACAAGCAACGCCTGGCGGATCTGCAACGGGATCTGCGGTATTTCACTCAACGCCTGAGCAGCGCCCAAGTCGCAGTCGCCGCGACCTCCACCGACAAGGTACAGATCGGTAGCTGGGTGACTTTTGCCGATGAACACGACACTGAACACCGCGTGCAATTGGTCGGCGAGGATCAGGCCGACGCCAGTCAGGGCCTGATCAACTGGGCTTCACCGCTGGGCCGGGCTTTGCTTGGCGCCCGGCTCAACGATGAAGTGCTGTGGCAGCGACCGGCCGGCGATCAACAGATCGAAGTGATCCGCATCGAACCGGCTTAAACCACGCCTTGCGCCAGCATCGCATCGGCGACTTTGACGAAGCCGGCGATGTTCGCGCCCTTGACGTAATTGACCTGACCGTTGTCTTCGCCGTAATGCACGCAGGCGTGGTGGATCGCCTGCATGATCGCGTGCAGCTTGCTGTCGACCTCGCCCGCCGTCCACAGCAGGCGCATGGCGTTCTGCGACATCTCCAGACCACTCACGGCCACGCCGCCGGCATTCGAAGCTTTGCCCGGCGCAAACAGAATGCCGGCCTCGATAAAGATATCCACAGCCTCCAGCGTGGTCGGCATGTTCGCGCCTTCGGCCACGCAGACGCAGCCATTGCGCAGCAGCGTGCGTGCGGCTTCGGCGTCGAGTTCGTTTTGCGTCGCGCAGGGCAGCGCGATGTCGCACGGCAGCGACCATGGATGCTGCCCGGCGCGGAATTCCAGACCATGGGCGCTCGCCAGTTCGCTGATGCGCCCGCGTTTTACATTCTTCAGATCCAACAGCGCCAGCCACTGTTCTTCGCTCAGTCCTGCTTCGCAGTACAACGTGCCTTCGGAGTCGGACAGCGAGATCACTTTGCCGCCCAGGTCCATCACTTTGCGCGCCGCGTACTGGGCAACGTTGCCGGAACCGGAAATCGCCACGCGCTTGCCTTCCACGCTCTGCCCGCGGCGCTTGAGCATTTCCTCAGCGAAGTACACGCAACCGAACCCGGTGGCTTCCGGGCGAATCAGGCTGCCGCCGTAGGTCATGCCCTTGCCGGTGAGGACGCTGGTGAACTGGTTGCTCAGGCGCTTGTACTGGCCAAAGAGGAAGCCGATTTCCCGCGCACCGACGCCGATGTCACCGGCCGGTACGTCAACATCGGCGCCGATGTGGCGGTACAGCTCGCTCATGAACGCCTGACAGAAACGCATGACTTCAGCGTCGCTCTTGCCCTTTGGATCGAAGTCCGAACCGCCCTTGCCGCCGCCCATGGGCAGGGAGGTCAGCGAGTTTTTGAAGGTCTGCTCGAAGGCGAGGAATTTCAGCACGCCGAGATTCACTGACGTATGAAAACGCAAGCCGCCCTTGTACGGGCCGATGGCGCTGTTCATCTGGATACGGAATCCGCGATTGACCTGAACCATGCCCTGATCGTCGACCCACGACACCCGGAACACCACCGCGCGCTCCGGCTCGCAGATGCGCTCGAGAATGCCCGAAGTCAGGTAATGCGGATTGGCTTCAAGAAATGGCCACAGACTGCGCAGGACCTCTTCGACTGCCTGGTGAAATTCGGGCTGATCCGGGTCGCGTTTTTTCAGGCGCGCAAGGAAGGATTCGACGGATTCGATCATGGGCAAAGTCTCGGCAAATTTATTGTCGTTGGAGGAGATTGGGCCGGACTGTAACAAACGAATTGCGCACAGGAACAGAGCAAAATGTCGCAGTTATGAAATTAAATGGTGCACAGGATATAAATCCTAGGGTTTTTTGATCCGTTTTTGCACCTGAGTGGGGAGTACAGATTCAAGACTTGCACCAACAGTTACACCGTCTTCGCGAGCAGGCTCGCTCCCACATTTGGAATGCGCTACCCCTGTGGGAGCGAGCCTGCTCGCGAAAGCCGCAACTCGGTTTATCAGGAAAAACCCAGGGCAAAAAAAACGGAGCCCGAAGGCTCCGCTCTCTCATGCAACCAACCTGAAATCAGGCCAGTTTCTTGTGACGTACCCGGTGTGGCTGGGCCGCTGCTTCGCCAAGGCGCTTCTTGCGGTCGGCTTCGTACTCGGTGTAGTTGCCTTCGAAGAACACCGCTTGCGAGTCGTCTTCGTATGCCAGGATGTGCGTGGCGACACGGTCAAGGAACCACCGATCGTGGGAGATCACAATGGCGGCGCCCGGGAAGTCCAGCAGGGCTTCTTCCAGCGAACGCAGGGTTTCCACGTCGAGGTCGTTGGACGGTTCGTCGAGCAGCAGGACGTTGCCGCCCTCCTTCAGGGTCAATGCCAGGTGCAGACGACCGCGCTCACCGCCGGACAGATCCTTGACGAACTTCTGCTGGTCGCCGCCCTTGAAGTTGAAGCGACCGACGTAGGTGCGCGACGGGATCTCGTAGTTGCCGATGCGGATCTGGTCGGAGCCGTCGGAAATCTGCTGAAACACGGTCTTGCTGCCGTCGAGGTCTTCGCGGCTCTGGTCGACGCAGGCCAGCTGCACGGTTTCACCGATTTCGATGCTGCCCGAATCCGGGGTTTCCTTGCCCATCAGCATGCGGAACAGCGTCGACTTACCGGCACCGTTACCGCCGATCACGCCGACGATGGCGCCCTTCGGCATCGAGAACGACAGGTTGTCGATCAGCACGCGATCGCCATAGCCCTTGGTGACGTTCTTGAATTCGATGACCTTGTCACCCAGGCGTGGACCGGCCGGGATGTAGATCTCGTTGGTTTCGCTGCGCTTCTGGAATTCCTGCGATTGCATTTCTTCGAAGCGTTGCAGACGGGCCTTGGACTTCGACTGGCGGGCCTTGGCGCCTTTGCGCACCCATTCCAGTTCTTCTTTCATGGCTTTTTCATGAGCCGACTGCTGCTTGGATTCCTGGGCCAGACGATCGGACTTGGCTTCGAGCCAGCCCGAATAGTTGCCCTCGTAAGGAATGCCCGCGCCGCGGTCAAGTTCCAGAATCCAGCCGGCGACATTGTCGAGGAAGTAACGGTCGTGCGTGATCGCGACCACGGTGCCCGGGAAATCGTGGAGGAAATGCTCCAGCCACGCCACCGAATCGGCGTCCAAGTGGTTGGTCGGTTCGTCGAGCAGCAGCATGTCCGGAGCGGACAGCAGCAGACGGCACAGGGCGACACGACGTTTTTCACCACCGGACAGGTGTTCGACTTTCGCGTCCCAGGCCGGCAGACGCAGCGCATCGGCGGCGACTTCCAGTTGGCGCTCGAGGTTGTGGCCGTCGCTGGCCTGCAGGATCGCTTCGAGCTTGGCCTGTTCAGCAGCAAGCTTGTCGAAGTCGGCGTCCGGGTCGGCGTAGGCCGCGTAGACCTCGTCCAGACGCGCTTGCGCATCCTTGATCACGCTGACCGCTTCCTCAACCACTTCACGCACGGTCTTGGCAGGATCGAGCTGCGGCTCTTGCGGCAGGTAACCGATGTTCAAATCTGGCATCGGACGGGCTTCGCCCTCGAACTCGGTGTCGACGCCGGCCATGATTTTCAGCAGCGTGGACTTACCCGAACCGTTAAGGCCGAGCACGCCGATCTTGGCGCCGGGGAAGAAGGACAGCGAAATGTTCTTGAGGATTTCCCGCTTCGGCGGAACAACTTTGCCCAGCCGATGCATGGTGAAGACGTATTGAGCCATGGAGAACCTTGGGTCAGTGACAGATGAATGATTGGAGCGCAGGCGATGCCTGGCCAGACTGTGCGCGTCGTTCACTTGATCGCGATCAATGCGTGCGCGCTGGAAAAAGTCTGATTGTAGGGGCTGGAACGCCCCCGGTCTAACCGGCAAAGCTACCTTAATGCTGGAAGGCAGTCCAGCCGGGAGGGGCTGGCACTTCGCCACAACTCAAGGCATGCTAGCCGCCCTTCGGGCGTCCGGCTTATAGTGCACGTCGCGCCAGTCCAGCCAAATCGCAGGATCACAGCTTGACCAATGTCACTCCGCCAGCCTCTGTGAGCAGCACCCCACCGGCGCCCGGCTCGCCCCTGCGCGGGACATTAAAGGGTGCGCTGGCCACCCTCGTGCTGTTATTGCTCGCGTTGCTGTTCTGGCAACTGCTCGATCAATTGCGCGAAACCCAGAAAAACCAGCGCCAGTACACCATCGATTACACCGCCGACCTCGCCGCTCAGGTCAGCCTGAACATGGCACTGAATGCGCAAATCGCCCTCAATCTGCTACCGATCGTCGAACAACCGCAAACTGCCGACGAACAGCAGATGTTGCTGCGCAAGTTGCAACGCTCGCTGCCCGACCTGCGCAGCATGGCCCTGCTCTCGCCTTCCGGCCGGATCATCAGCGACAGCGCCACTGACAGCGCCGACGCCGATTACCTGACCGAACTGGTGCGCCGCAGCCGCGCCCAGGCGCATTACTTCAGCAATGCCGATGATGGCTCGGTGGTGCATCTGCTGCTGCATCAGGCCAGCGGCAGCAGTCGCGGTTACTGGGCCTTGCGCCTGACGCCGACCTTCTTCGACTCGCTGACCAAACAGGACGCCACCGCTCTGCGCCCGCTGTGGCTGGTGGAAAACCGCCTCAACCACCAGATCATCAGTCGCGAGGCCGGGCTGCCGTCAAACAAGGCTGGCGGGCTGACGCCTGACGATGTCGCCAACACCGTACTGACCGTGCCGCTGAGCAGCAGCGACTGGCAATTGCGCGGGCTGTTCGACCGCCAGCGCGTACTGGAAGAGTTGCTACCGGCGTTCATCGGCAAGTGCCTGCTCGGCCTGGCGCTCTCGATGTTGCCGGTGATCGCGCTGCTGAACATGCGTCGGCGCCAGCGCCAGGTGCATGAAGGTCGGCGGCGTTATCAGGATATTTTCGAAGGCACCGGCGTGGCCTTGTGCGTGCTTGACCTGTCCGGCCTCAAGCAGATGTTCGACAAGGCGCAGATCCAGACCAGCGACCAGCTCAAGGCCTGGCTCGACCAACCGCAGCAGCGCCAACAGTTGCTGGCGGAAATGCGCGTCACCGAAGTCAATCAGGTCGCCCTGCAACTGCTCGATGTGCATTCCTGCGACGATGCCTGGCAACTGCTGATCGACGGCCAGCGCCATCCGCAGTGCGCGATCGGCCAGCAGATTCTCGACGCTGTCCTGCAGCAGCAGAAGCAGCTGGAACTGGAAATCAAATTGCCCAACAGCAATGGCCGCGACCAGCACCTGTGGATGGTCCTGCGCCTGCCGAGCGAGCAGCACGACTATAAAGCGGTGATCCTCAGCATCAACGACATCACCAGCCGCAAGCTGATCGAACTGTCGTTGCTGGAGCGCGAAGGCTTCTGGTCGGACGTGGTGCGCACCGTGCCGGATCATCTGTATGTGCAGGACGTGATCAGCCAGCGGATGATTTTCAGCAACCACCACCTCGGCCAGACTTTGGGCTACAACCGCACTGAACTGCATCAGATGGGCGAATACTTCTGGGAAATCCTCCTGCACCCGGAAGACGCCGATTATTACCATCGTTCCCGGCAGTTGCAGCGCCACGCCGGTTACAGCCAGCTGTTGCAATGCCAGCTGCGCTTCCGCCATCGCGACGGCAAGTGGCGGCGCTTTGACATTCGTGAACAGGCACTGGCGCGGGACAAGCACGATCAGGTCACGCGGATCATCGGCGTCGCCAAGGACATCACCGAACAGATCGAGGCCAGCGAATCGCTGCGTGACAGCGAGCAGCGTTACCGCATGCTCGCAGAAAGCATCAGCGACGTGATTTTCTCCACTGACAGCAAGCTCTCGCTGAACTACGTCAGCCCGTCGGTGCAGGCCGTGCTCGGTTACAACGCCGAATGGATTTTCCAGAACGGCTGGCAATCGATCATCGCCAATCCCGGGCAACTGAACGGCATTCATGTGCTGATGGACCGCGTCAGCAAGGCGCTGGACAAGCCCGAGCAACTGGCATTGCTGCGCAGTCAGGTGCAAACCCAGTTGTTCCTCTTCGATTGCCTGCGTGCCGACGGCCGCAAGATTCCGATCGAACTGCGCCTGGTGCTGGTGTGGGACGAACTCGGCGCATTCGAAGGTGTGCTCGGCGTTGGCCGCGATATCAGCCAGCAGCGCCGTGCGGAAAAAGATCTGCGCATGGCCGCCACGGTATTCGAGCACTCGACTTCGGCGATCCTGATCACCGACCCCGCTGGGTACATCGTCCAGGCCAACGAAGCGTTCAGTCGGGTCAGCGGCTACAGCGTCGGCGAAGTGCTCGACCAGTTGCCGAACATGCTCACTGTCGACGAGCAGCAGGATGCGCACCTGCGCTACGTGCTCAAGCAATTGCACGAGCACAGCACCTGGGAAGGCGAAGTGTGGATGAAGCGCCGCAACGGCGAGCATTACCCGGCGTGGGTCGGCATTACTGCCGTGCTCGACGATGAGGGCGATCTGGCCAGTTACGTGTGCTTCTTCAGCGACATCAGCGAGCGCAAGGCCAGCGAGCAGCGCATTCACCGCCTCGCCTATTACGACGCCCTCACCCACCTGCCGAACCGCACGCTGTTCCAGGATCGTCTGCACACCGCCCTGCAAGCGGCCGAGCGGCAGAAGTCGTGGGTGGTGTTGATGTTCCTCGACCTCGACCGTTTCAAACCGATCAACGACTCCCTCGGCCACGCCGCCGGCGACCGCATGCTCAAGGACATGGCCACGCGCCTGCTGGCCTGCGTCGATGACGATGACACCGTGGCGCGCATGGGCGGCGACGAATTCACCTTGCTGTTGCAGCATCGCTCCAACCGCGAACTGGCGCTGAACCGGGCGATTCATGTCGCCGAGCAGATTCTCGCCAGCCTGGTGCGGCCGTTCGTGCTTGAGGGTCGCGAGTTTTTCGTCACCGCCAGTATCGGCATCGCCCTGAGCCCGCAGGACGGCAACGAACTCAGCCAGTTGATGAAGAACGCCGACACGGCGATGTACCACGCCAAGGAACGCGGCAAGAACAACTTCCAGTTCTATCAGGCCGACATGAACGCCAGTGCGCTGGAACGTCTGGAGCTGGAAAGCGATTTGCGCCATGCGCTGGAGCAGAACGAATTCGTCCTGTACTACCAACCGCAGTTCAGCGGCGACGGCAAACGTTTGACCGGCGCCGAAGCGCTGCTGCGCTGGCGCCATCCCCGTCGCGGACTGGTGCCACCGGGGGATTTCATTCCGGTGCTGGAAGAGCTCGGCCTGGTGGTGGACGTTGGCGACTGGGTCATCAGCGAGGCCTGTCGACAGCTGAAAACCTGGCACCAGCAGCGGGTGCGGGTGCCGAAGGTCTCGGTGAACATCTCCGCACGGCAGTTCTCCGACGGCCAGTTGGGCACGCGGATCGCGACGATCCTGCGCGAAACCGGCCTGCCCCCGGCGTGTCTGGAGCTGGAATTGACCGAAAGTATCCTGATGCGCGAAGTCAGCGAAGCGATGCAGATTCTCGCCGGGCTGAAAAACCTCGGCCTGAGCATCGCGGTCGACGACTTCGGCACCGGTTATTCATCGCTCAACTACCTCAAGCAATTCCCGATCGACGTGCTGAAGATCGACCGCACCTTTGTCGATGGGCTGCCGTCCGGCGAACAGGACGCGCAGATCGCCCGCGCCATCATCGCCATGGCCCACAGCCTGAACCTGGCGGTGATCGCCGAGGGCGTGGAAACCCATGAGCAACTGGACTTCCTGCGCGAGCATGGCTGCGATGAGGTGCAGGGATATCTGTTTGGTCGGCCGATGCCGGCGGGACGGTTTGCAGCGCAGTTCTGTAACGACGCATTGTTCATGTTCGACTGAACATCTGCGGCGCGCCCTTCGCGAGCAGGCTCGCTCCCACAGGAGAATGCATTGCAGCAGGGGAATGCATCTCAAATGTGGGAGCGAGCCTGCTCGCGAAGAGGCCGGTAAAAGCACCGCACATCTGTCATGAACGCCGCTTGTCTGCGACATGATGTCGTTTCATATGTCATCCAAAAGCGGTTGGGTTAGAATGCCCCCCTTTTCTGCCCCCGATCCTTGAGGACCGCCATGTTCAGCCGTGATTTGACTATTGCCAAGTACGACGCCGACCTTTTTGCCGCCATGGAGCAAGAAGCTCAGCGTCAGGAAGAACACATTGAGCTGATCGCTTCGGAAAACTACACCAGCCCAGCGGTGATGGAAGCTCAAGGCTCGGTCCTGACCAACAAGTACGCCGAAGGCTATCCGGGCAAGCGTTACTACGGTGGTTGCGAATACGTTGACGTGGTTGAGCAACTGGCCATCGACCGCGCCAAGGAACTGTTCGGCGCCGATTACGCCAACGTTCAGCCGCACGCCGGCTCCCAAGCCAACGCTGCGGTGTACCTGGCGCTGCTGTCGGCTGGCGACACCATTCTGGGCATGAGCCTGGCACACGGCGGTCACCTGACCCACGGCGCCAGCGTTTCCTCCTCGGGCAAGCTGTACAACGCCATCCAGTACGGCATCGACGCCAACGGCCTGATCGACTACGACGAAGTCGAGCGCCTGGCGGTCGAGCACAAGCCGAAAATGATCGTCGCCGGTTTCTCGGCCTACTCGCAGATCCTCGACTTCCCGCGCTTCCGCGAAATCGCTGACAAGGTTGGCGCCTACCTGTTCGTCGACATGGCTCACGTCGCCGGTCTGGTCGCCGCTGGCGTCTACCCGAACCCGGTACCGTTCGCCGACGTCGTGACCACCACCACCCACAAGACCCTGCGCGGTCCACGTGGCGGTCTGATCCTCGCCAAGGCGAATGCCGACATCGAGAAGAAGCTCAACTCCGCAGTATTCCCGGGCGCCCAGGGTGGCCCACTGGAGCACGTGATCGCTGCTAAAGCGATCTGCTTCAAGGAAGCGCTGCAGCCTGAGTTCAAGACTTACCAGCAACAAGTGGTGAAGAACGCCAAGGCCATGGCCGAAGTGTTCATCGCGCGCGGTTTTGACGTGGTATCGGGCGGTACTGAAAACCACCTGTTCCTGCTGTCGCTGATCAAGCAGGACATCTCCGGTAAAGACGCCGACGCCGCACTGGGCAAAGCGTTCATCACCGTGAACAAGAACTCCGTGCCTAACGATCCACGCTCGCCGTTCGTGACTTCCGGCCTGCGCTTCGGTACTCCGGCTGTCACCACTCGCGGTTTCAAAGAAGCCGAGTGCAAAGAGCTGGCCGGCTGGATCTGCGACATCCTGGCTGACCTGAACAACGAAGCGGTGATCGACGCCGTTCGCGAGAAAGTCAAAGCCATCTGCAAGAAACTGCCGGTATACGGCGCTTGATGCGACGTTAAATCCGCAGCATGAAAAACCGGCCAAGTGATTGGCCGGTTTTTTTTCGCCTGCAATTCACCTGTAGGAGCTGCCGAAGGCTGCGATCTTTTTATCTGGATTTTAAAAACAAGATCAAAAGATCGCAGCCTTCGGCAGCGCCTACGCGGCTTTGGCCACTGGTCAGACCGGTCATGCCAATTTCATGTTTCCCCCTTGTAATCAGGAAAAAACCAAGCCTAGACTGCGCCTGCACTGGACATACCGGTAAGACCACAATAATTAAGTCCTGAATCTGATGCGCCACGCGCACGGCAGCCAGGACACCGACCAGGATTCCTCCCATGCTCAGATGGTGCTCGCGTTCAATCTTCCTCCAAGTGGTTCTCGGACTGATGCTCGGCATCGTCTGCGGGCTGACCCTTCCTGAATACTCCGCCCAACTGAAACCGCTCGGCGATGGCTTCATCAAATTGATCAAGATGCTCATCGGCCTGATCGTGTTCTGCGTGGTGGTCAGCGGCATCAGCGGCGCGGGCGATCTGAAGAAGGTCGGGCGCATTGGCCTCAAATCGGTGATCTACTTTGAAGTGCTGACCACCATCGCTCTGGTGATCGGCCTGGTGTTCGCCTTCAGCACCGGCATTGGCAGCGGCGCGAACATTCATCTGGAGCAACTCTCCAGCGCCGACATGGGCGACCTCGCCGAGCGTGGCCAGCACATGCACACCACTACACAATTCCTGATGGACCTGATCCCGACCTCGGTGATCGGTGCCTTCGCTGACAACAATATTCTGCAGGTGCTGCTGTTTTCGGTGCTGTTCGGCAGTGCGCTGAATCTGGTTGGCGAAGCCGCTTCGGGAATCTCGCGGCTGATCAACGAACTCAGCCACGTGATCTTCCGCATCATGGGCATGATCGTGCGTCTGGCGCCGATCGGCGTGTTCGGCGCCATCGCCTTCACCACCAGTAAATACGGCCTCGATTCGCTGCAGCACCTGGGCAGTCTGGTCGGTCTGTTCTACCTGACCTGCATCGCCTTCGTCGCGCTGATCCTCGGTCTGGTGATGCGCGTCTCCGGTCTGCGCATGTGGCCGCTGCTCAAGTACCTGCGTGAAGAACTGCTGATCGTGATGGGCACCGCCTCTTCCGACGCCGTGCTGCCGCAGATCATGCGCAAGCTCGAACACCTCGGTATCGGCAGCTCGACGGTCGGTCTGGTGATTCCAACCGGGTACTCGTTCAACCTCGACGGTTTCTCGATCTATCTGACCCTGGCCATCGTGTTCATCGCCAATGCCACCGGCACACCGCTGGCGATGACCGATTTGCTGACGATTCTGCTGGTTTCGCTGATCACCTCCAAAGGCGCCCATGGCATTCCCGGTTCGGCGCTGGTGATTCTCGCCGCGACGCTGACGGCGATCCCGGCGATTCCGGTGGTCGGTCTGGTGCTGGTATTGGCCGTGGACTGGTTCATGGGCATCGGCCGGGCGCTGACCAATCTGATCGGCAACTGCGTCGCCACCGTGGCCATCGCCCGCTGGGAAAAGGACATCGACGTGCAGCGCGCGAACAAGGTGCTCAACGGCGAGCAGGGCTATAACTTTCAACCGCGAAAAACCGTCGCTCAGGCGGCGGCCAAAGAATTCTGAATGAGTGCCGTGCCTGCCAATGCGCAGGCACGGCGCAGGGAGCCAATACGTGATTACAACTTCAACCGTCGTCAACTCAGTGGTGGAAAAACTCCGCGCCGCGTTGGCCCGTGGCCAGTGGCGCTCCGGCGATATGCTGCCGGGCCAGCGTGAACTGGCCGAACAACTGGGCATCAGCCGACCGAGCCTGCGCGAAGCGGTGATCGTCCTCGAAACCCTTGGTCTGGTGCGCTCGATGCCGGGCAAAGGCGTGATCGTGCTCGATGCGCAACTCAGTGACAGCCAGAGCCACGACAGCGCGGTAGCCGGCGCCAGTCTCGAAGACGTGCTGCAACTGCGCTACACCCTTGAGCCGTTCATTGTCGGGCTGGTCGCGCAATCGATCAGCAGCAAGGAAGTCGGCCAGTTGCGCCTGACCCTGATGGACATGCGCGAAGCCCTCGAGGCCGGTGACAGTGAAGCCGGAGTCAGTGCCTACATCGCTTTTCACGAAGAACTGTTCACGCTGACCTCCAACCCGATTTTCCAGAGCGTGGTACAGCAGACCAGCAACGCGCTCAAGCAAAGCGCCGAAGTGTTGCGTAATTCACCGGAACATCTGGCCGAACGCCTGGAAGAAAACGAAGCTGTGGTTCGCGCGATCCGCAGCAAGAACAGCGCCCAGGCCAGCACCGAAATGCGCCGGCACATTCTGCGCGAAGGCCAGCGCATGGGCATCGAGCTGAATATTCCGGATGACAACCTGCCCAACTGATCTGCCAGGAGAACGGCCATGAACAGTTTTGCTTCAGCCTCGCATGCGCATTCGACCGCCCTGCCCGTCTCTCGCCTGGTCACGCCGACGGAGGATCTGTATCCGCGAGTGTTCGACGCGATTCTCGAGCAGCGTATTGATGAAGACAGCCGGTTTACCGAGGACAGTCTGCAAGCGATGTTCAGCGCCGGCCGCGCTGATGTGCGGCGGGTACTGACGCAATTGTCCCATGAGCAGATCGTGGTATTGCGCGCCAATCATCGACCGCGAGTGGCCGCGCCTGATCGGGAGCTGATCCGGCAGACCTTACATGCGCGACGGCTGGCCGAGAACACGTTGGTGCGGTTGGCGTGTCAGCGTCCGCGTGCAGATCAACTGACTAGCCTGCGTACATTGATCGAACGCGAGAAGCGCGCCGTCGAGCAGGATCGGCGCGCGGCGGCGATTCGCTTGTCTGGGGAGTTTCATCTGCTATTGGCGCAAATGGCAGAGAATGTGCCGTTAGCGCATTTTCTGCGCAGTCTGGTGCCGTTGACGTCGCTGGCGATTGCGCGAAGTGATAGCCCGACGCGAAGCTGCTGCGCGTGGCAAGAGCATGTGGCGTTGGTTGAGGTAGTGGAGCGAGGTGATGTTTCCAAGGCCGGCATGTTGATGAATCGGCATCTGGATCATCTTGAGCAGATGCTGCTGGGTTCAGACCATGGGCATTGTGCTGCTGGCTAGATCGCTTTCGCGAGCAGGCTCGCTCCCACAGTGGACCGCATTCTGTCAGGAGGAATGCAATCCACTGTGGGAGCGGGCTTGCCCGCGAAGGGGCCATCAATGACAACACAGCCTCATCAGCCCGCCACTACTTTGGCAAACCCCGCCCGAATCTTCTCTTGCGGCAAGTCATCGGCAATAAACACGATCACACTCTCGCGCGTCTCGCCCTCGGCCCATTCGGTGTCCCAGTCGAAACCATAGAGTTTCAGCACGCCCTGAAATACCAGCCGCCGGTCTTCGCCGGCAATGTTCAGCACGCCTTTGTAGCGCAGCAATTGCTTGCCGTGCTCTTCCAGCAGTTCGTTCATGAACTCGCTGAGCTGATCGATATCCAGCGCCTGATCGGTGCGCAGCACCAGGCTGGAGATGCGATCGATCGACGGCGCCTTGCTCACCGGACGCAGGCTCAAACCGCCGCCCAGATCAGCGTTTAGGTTGAAGCCGCGCACATCCAGCAGTTCGGCCAGATCGATGTTGCCATGCTCGACCACGCGGATCGGCGCACGACGGTTGATTCGGGTGAGGCGTTCGCTCAGCGCGTCGAATGTCGCTGCGTCGACCAGATCGGTCTTGCTCACCAGCAAGCGATCAGCGAAACCGATCTGCGCCTGGGCGATGGTCTGGGTCAGGTGCACGTCGGCGTGGGCCGCGTCGACCAAGGTGATGATGCCGTCGAGCAGGTAACGCTCGCGCAGCTCTTCGTCGATGAAAAACGTCTGCGCCACCGGTGCCGGATCGGCCAGACCGGTGCATTCGATTACCAGACGGTCAAAGGCGATCTCGCCGCTGTCCAGGCGCTCGAGCAGCAAGTACAGCGCCTTGGTCAAGTCGGTGTGAATGGTGCAGCAGACGCAGCCGTTGGCCAAGGTCATGACTTGCACCGGCTCATCACCCAGCAACTGAGTGTCGATGCCGGCGTCGCTGAATTCGTTTTCGATCACGGCGATTTTCAGGCCGTGCTCGGCTTTCAATAAATGGCGCAGCAAGGTGGTCTTGCCGGCGCCGAGGAAACCGCTGAGTACCGTTACCGGGATGGGAGAAGACAAAACCCGATCTCCTGAAAAGAACACAAAAACAAATGTGGGAGCGAGCCTGCTCGCGAAAGCGGTGTATCAGTCAAATCCTTCATCAACTGACACTCCGTATTCGCGAGCAGGCTCGCTCCCACAGGGGATTACCTCAACTTCTGCGCTGTCAGCTCAACAGCACTTCGGCCCACCCTTGCCACCGTAACGGGCTTCCTGACGTTCGCGAAAGAACATCTCGTAGCTCATCACCGGTTTGTCCGGGTGTTTGGTTTGCATATGCTCGACGTAGGTGTCGTAGTCGGGCATGCCGACCATCAGGCGCGCGGCCTGACCGAGGTATTTACCGAGGCGACTCAGGTCATTGAACATGGTGCAATCCTCTGGTTACGCATCCGGCAGGGCCTGGAATGGCGATTCTTTATCCGTACGCTCTTTTTTGCCCCAGGCGGCGATGCCGACCTTGAGCGCATAGAACAGGATGCTGAAGACCACGAACAGGAACAGCGCGGTGAGTGTGGCGTTGGTGTAGGCGTTGAAGATCACGTGCTGCATCTGCTCGACGCTTTTCGCCGGTGCCAGCACCTGACCATTGGCCAGCGCATCGCTGTACTTCTTGGCCAGGGACAGGAAGCCGATCGCCGGGTTGGCGTCGAACAGCTTGATGAAGCCAGCCGTGGTGGTGCAGATCAACAGCCAGGTGGCCGGCAACAGGGTGACCCAGATGTAGCGCTGGCGCTTCATCTTGATCAGGACCACGGTGCCGAGCATCAGCGCGATACCGGCGAGCATCTGGTTGGAGATGCCGAACAATGGCCACAGGGTGTTGATGCCGCCCAGTGGATCGATCACGCCCTGATACAGCAACCAGCCCCACATCGCCACACAACCGGCGGTGGCGATCAGGTTGGCACCCCACGATTCAGTACGCTTGAGCGCCGGTACGAAGGAGCCGAGCAGATCCTGCAGCATGAAGCGCCCGGCACGGGTGCCGGCGTCCACAGCGGTGAGGATGAACAGCGCTTCGAACAGGATCGCGAAGTGGTACCAGAACGCCATGGTGTTTTCACCCGGCAGGACACTGTGCAGGATCTGCGCAATACCGACCGCCAGGGTCGGCGCACCACCGGCGCGAGCCAGGATGGTGGTCTCGCCGATGTCATGGGCAACCGCTTGCAGCGCTTCCGGCGTAATCGCAAAGCCCCAGCTCGTGACAACCTGCGCCACCGAAGCGACGTCACTGCCGACGACTGCTGCCGGGCTGTTCATGGCGAAGTACACGCCCGGCTCGATCACCGAAGCGGCAACCATGGCCATGATCGCCACGAACGATTCCATCAGCATGCCGCCGTAACCGATGTAGCGGGCGTTGGTTTCGTTATCCAGCAGCTTCGGCGTGGTGCCCGACGAGATCAGCGCGTGGAAACCCGATACCGCGCCGCAGGCGATGGTGATGAACAGGAACGGAAACAGACCGCCCTTCCACACCGGCCCGGTGCCGTCGACGAACTGGGTCAGCGCCGGCATTTTCAGCTCGGGCATGGTGATCAGGATGCCGATCGCCAGGGCGACGATGGTGCCGATCTTGAGGAAGGTCGACAGGTAGTCACGCGGCGCCAGGATCAGCCACACCGGCAGCGATGCAGCGACAAAACCGTAACCGACCAGCATCCAGGTAATCTGCACGCCGGTGAAGGTGAAGGCTTTGGCCCATACCGGATCGGCAGCAATCTGCCCGCCCAGCCAGATCGAACCGAGCAGCAGCAACACACCGACCACAGAGATTTCGCCGATGCGGCCCGGGCGGATGTAGCGCATGTAGATGCCCATGAACATCGCGATCGGGATGGTCGCCATCACGGTGAAGATGCCCCACGGGCTCTCGGCCAGGGCCTTGACCACGATCAGCGCCAGCACCGCGAGGATGATGATCATGATCAGGAAGCAGCCGAACAGCGCGATGGTCCCGGGAATGCGGCCCATTTCTTCACGCACCATATCGCCCAGGGAACGGCCGTTGCGTCGGGTCGACATGAACAGGACCATGAAGTCCTGCACCGCGCCCGCCAGCACCACACCGGCAATCAGCCAGAGTGTGCCGGGCAGATACCCCATCTGCGCCGCCAGCACCGGACCGACCAGCGGCCCCGCGCCAGCGATGGCCGCGAAGTGGTGACCGAAAAGAATGTGTTTGTTGGTCGGCACATAGTCCAGACCATCGTTGTTGAGCACGGCGGGGGTGGCCCGACGCGGATCCAGTTGCATCACGTTGTTGGCGATGAACAGACTGTAGTAACGGTACGCAACCAGATAAATGGCCACGGCAGCGACCACAATCCACAAGGCGTTGATCGCCTCGCCGCGGCGCAATGCCACTACGCCCAGGGCGCACGCTCCTACGATTGCCAGCACGAGCCAGGGTAAGTGGCGCAGCAGGCTATTATTATTTTTCATTTTATTATTCCAGCCAGGGTGGACAAGAAAGACAGCCACCCCGAGTTTAGCGCTTACGGCGCCAAAGGCCATACCCCGACATAGGTCTAGACGCTTGAGCGATTGGCTGGCGCCCGCATTCGCGGTCTATAGTCAGCGAACCTTCATGAGGATTGCGCCATGAGTGAGCACCCTGCCAATCGACGTCGTTTCAAACGTATTGCGTTCGATGCCCGAACCGAGCTGAAACAGGGCGAGTACATCTGGCCGGTCAAACTGATCGACCTGTCGCTCAAGGGCCTGCTGATCGAGCGACCGGAGCCGTGGCTGGGGGACAAAGAGCAGGACTTCGTCGTCGACATTCATCTGAGCGAAGACGTCGATATCGAAATGGATGTGCATCTGGCTCACGAGGAGAACGGGCATTTGGGGTTCATCTGCCGGCATATCAGCCTGGAATCGATCCAGCGCCTGCGGCGGCTGATCGAGCTGAATCTGGCGGATGAGGCCGAGCTGGAGCGCGAACTGGGTGCGCTGATCGAAATCTGACTTGCCCCCTGTAGGAGCTGCCGAAGGCTGCGATCTTTTGATTTTGTTTCAAGATCAAAAGATCGCAGCCTTCGGCAGCTCCTACATAGGGGATTGTGGTTACTCGAAGAGTGCGTCGAGGGCCTGCTCGAGGCGCGTCACGGCAATGATCTGCAACCCCGCCGGCGATTCCTTCGGAGCATTACCCTTCGGCACGATCGCGCGCTTGAAGCCGTGCTTGGCCGCTTCCTTCAAACGTTCCTGCCCGCTCGGCACCGGGCGCACTTCGCCGGACAGGCCGACTTCGCCGAACACCAGCAGATCATGTGGCAGCGGCCGGTTGCGCAAACTCGACATCACCGCCGCCATCAACGCCAGATCCGAAGCGGTCTCCAGCACCTTCACACCACCGACCACGTTGAGGAACACATCCTGATCGTGAGTCGGAATGCCGCCATGACGGTGCAGCACCGCGAGCAACATCGCCAATCGGTTCTGATCCAGCCCCAGCGTCACCCGACGCGGGTTGGCCAGATGACTGTCATCGACCAGCGCCTGCACCTCTACCAGCATCGGCCGGGTGCCTTCCCACGTCGCCATGACCACACTGCCCGGGACTTCTTCCTGAGCGCGGGTGAGAAAAATCGCCGACGGGTTGGAGACTTCTTTCAGACCCTTGTCGGTCATGCCGAATACGCCCAACTCGTTGACCGCGCCGAAACGGTTCTTCACCGCCCGCAGCAGACGCAGTCGACCATCGGATTCACCTTCGAAATACAGCACGGTGTCGACCATGTGTTCCAGAACACGCGGACCGGCCAGCGCGCCTTCTTTAGTGACGTGGCCGACGAGGAAAATCGCCGTGCCGCTCTGCTTGGCGTAACGCACCAGCAGCGCCGCACTTTCACGTACCTGGGACACGCCGCCCGGCGCCGATTGCAGTTGTTCGGTGAAGATGGTCTGGATCGAGTCGATGACCATCACCTTGGGCTTTTCCTGGCGGGCAGTGGCGATGATGGTTTCGATGCAGGTCTCGGTCATCACCCGCAGTTGATCCTGCGGCAGGCCGAGACGGCGTGCACGCATGGCCACTTGCTGCTGGGATTCCTCACCGGTGACGTACAGCGCCGGCATGCTCTTGGCCAGGTTGCACAAGGTCTGCAGCAGAATGGTCGACTTGCCGATCCCCGGATCACCGCCGATCAGCACCACCGAGCCATCGACCAGACCACCGCCGAGCACGCGATCAAGCTCACCGGAGGCGGTAGAAAAACGTGGGATTTCTTCGATGCTGACTTCGGCGAGCGTCTTGATCTGTGCCTGCTGCCCGGCCCAACCGGTGCGCCCGGTGGGTGCCGTGGCGCCGCCGCTTTCGATCATGGTTTCGGTCAGGGTGTTCCAGGCACCGCATTCGCCGCACTGCCCGGCCCACTTGGGAAAGGTTGCGCCGCACTCGGTGCAGCCGTACATGCGCTTGGCCTTGGCCATCAGAACCCCCGGAACAAAAGACGCGATGATAACGCAGCCATCGCCGATCAGCGCGGCGCGGCAGTACGGATTTCGCCGCTGGCCAGACGCGCGGCACTGTTGCCCAGCGGATCCTCGGCATCAAGGTCGGCGCCCTTGGCTTTCAACGCATCAAGTAATTCCAGACGTTTGAACAGCCCGGCGTACATCGCCGCAGTCTGTCCGGCGCCGTTACGTTGGTCGGGGCTGCAATCGGTGGCCATCAGGCGCCGGGCAATCTGCAACTCGCCTTTGAATATCGCGCCCATCAGCGCCGTGTTGCCACGTTGATCCTGAGCACAGGCGTCCGCGCCCGCTGCCAACAGTCGCTCAACCGCCGGCGCCTGACCGTGATAGGCCGCCAGAATCAGCGCGGTGTAACCCTTGCTGTCGCGGGTATCAAGGGAATAGCCGGATTCGATAAAGGTCTCGAGCATCGGCACGTCGCCGCGGCGGGCAGCGTCGAAATAATAATCCTGCAACTGCGCCTTGATCGCCTCGGGATTTTGCTCGACCGGTGCCGCCCAGGTGAGGGGCGACAGGCACGCGGCCAGGCCTAAAAGAAACATACGCATCGGGCTCTCCTTGAGCGCACGCGAGGCGGGACAGCCCTCACGTGCGCCGCATCGCTATCAGTCGGTCAGTTTGGCCGCCAGCGCTTTCACACGGCTGAGGTCGCCCTTGGCCACTTCGGTCACACCGCTGCCGTACTCAGGGTCGGCCTTGTACAGGAAGGACAGGATGATGTGCTTGCTTTCGTCATCGGTGGTGGCGAGCGAGCCGCCGAAGCTGTCGATCAGGTCGCGGCGTTCCTGCTTGCTGTACGAGCGATACAGATCACCGGCCTGCTTGAAGTTCTGCTCACGCTGAATCTTCGCCTGCTGGGTGCTGCCCGCCAGCGCCGACTGGCTGTAACGCGCCGCTGGCGTTTCTTCACGCGGTTGCAGGCGGCTTGGCTGGTAGTTGACGCCGGACTGGCTGGCGCCAAAATTCATCGCACCATCCTGATTGCCATTGTTCACTGCGGTTTTCGGTGCGTTGATCGGCAATTGCAATGCGTTGGCACCGAGGCGATACATCTGCGTATCGGCATAAGAGAACACTCGACCCTGCAACAGACGATCTTCCGAAGGCTCGATACCCGGAACTACGTTGGCCGGCGCCATGGCCACTTGTTCGGTTTCCTGGAATACATTCGCCGGATTGCGGTTCAAGACCATTTGTCCAACTTTGCGTTCGGGAATACCCGGCCAGATCTTGGTTGCATCCAATGGATCGAAATCAAACTTGGACAAATCCTGCGGCTTGAGAACTTGCACGTACAAGTCCCACTTCGGAAAGTTGCCTTTGTTGATATTGCTGACCAGGTCATTGGTCATATGGCTGTAATCCTGACCCTGAACTTTGCCAACCTGTTTTGGCCGCAGATTATTAATCCCCTGCAAGCTCTTCCAGTGAAACTTCACATAGTGAACTTCATTTTTTGCATTGATCAGCTTGTAGGCATGAACGCCATTACCATCCATCTCGCGATAACTGGCCGGCGTACCGTAGTTGGAATACAACTCGGTCAGTGTCCGGGTCGCTTCCGGTACATGGGAGAAGAAATCAAACCGGCGTGAATCGTCGTCGAGGTTGGTGCGTGGATCGGGCTTGAAGGCGTGCACCATGTCCGGGAATTTGATCGCATCGCGGATGAAGAAGGTCGGGAAATTGTTGCCGACCAGATCCCAATTGCCGTCAGCGGTGTAGAACTTGGTGGCGAAGCCGCGCGGATCACGCAGGGTTTCCGGGGAGTGGTTGCCGTGCACCACCGCCGAAAAGCGCACGAATACCGGAGTGCTCTGGCCGGCGGCGAATACCTTGGCCTTGCTCAGATCGCTGAGGTCATTGGTCACGGTAAAGGTGCCGTGGGCGCCGGTGCCGCGTGCATGCACGACACGCTCGGGGATGCGCTCACGGTCGAAGCGCTGCAGCTTCTGGATCAACTGCACATCCTGCAGCAGCACCGGGCCGGTGGCGCCAGCGGTTTGCGAGTTCTGATTGTCACCGACCGCAGCGCCGTTATCGCGAGTCAGCGGAGCGGCATTGACTGAAAAGGTCAGCAGGCTGGCGGTCAGCACACCGAAGGTGCGGCGATGGGGAAAAGCCCCCAGTCCAGGAATGGATGTCATATCAGGTTCCTCTGGTTTTATTGGGCGCATCCAGGTGCGCCACACCAAGGCTAGAGGCCTGTGCCGCTGAACATAAATAGAAAGAACGTAACACCATGATTGAGGAAATTGGCTGTGCAATCAGCGCTTTACCGCGTATTTCGCGCGCGATTGCTGGCATTTTGCAAACTAATCGTCAATTGATGTGTCGATAAAAACGGGCATTGTAAGAAGGTGTTTCGCGCAGGAGGCGTTTCGCTGAATTACACTGCCAACACCAAACTCATCTGTAACAAGGAAATAACTATGGGCGTGCTTAGCGAGTTCAAGGCCTTCGCGGTCAAAGGCAATGTGGTCGATATGGCCGTCGGTATCATCATTGGCGCAGCGTTCGGCAAGATTGTTTCGTCGTTTGTCGGCGACGTGATCATGCCGCCGATCGGCCTGTTGATCGGTGGGGTCGACTTCAGTGATCTGGCCGTCACGCTCAAAGCCGCCCAGGGCGATGCGCCCGCCGTGGTCCTGGCTTACGGCAAATTCCTGCAGACGGTGCTGGATTTCGTGATCGTCGCATTTGCGATCTTCATGGGCGTCAAGGCCATCAACCGCCTCAAGCGTGAAGAAGCCGTCGCACCCACCGCGCCGCCGATCCCTAGCAAGGAAGAGCAACTGCTTGGCGAAATCCGCGACCTGCTCAAAGCACAGAACGAGAGGCCCTGAGGCATTCGCTACACATTGCAACGGCACCCGCGGGTGCCGTTTTCGTTACCAGTAATTCTCCACGGCCACCTGCCCCGGCTTGCGCGTCAGGCTCAGGCGCATGTCGCGCTGTTTAAGCAAGGCGCGGGTGTCGTCGATCATTTGCGGATTACCGCACAGCATCACCCGCGAATGCTCTGGCGATAGCTCAACGCCCGCCGCTCGCTCCAGTTCGCCATTTTCGATCAACGTGGTGATCCGGCCCTGCAGCGCGCCGGGGTGTGCTTCACGGGTCACAGTGGGGATGAATTGCAGCTTGTGGGCGTATTCGCTCAGATAGTCACGTTGCGCCAACCCGGCGATCAACTCCTGATAAGCCAGTTCCCGTGCTTCGCGCACGCTGTAAACCAGAATGATCCGCTCGAATTTCTCCCAGACTTCGAAGTCCTGCAGGATCGACAGAAACGGCGCTACTCCGGTGCCGGTGGACAGTAACCAAAGGTCTCGGCCATCGACAAAGCGATCCAGCGTCAGATAACCAAACGCCTGGCGCTCGACCATCAAAGTGTCGCCGACCTGGAGCCGGCTCAACTCACTGGTGAATTCACCGCCCGGCACAACAATGGAAAAGAACTCGAGAAACTCGTCGAACGGCGATGAGACCATCGAATACGCGCGCCAGACCGTGCTGCCATCGTCCTTGGTCACGCCCAGCCGGGCGAACTGGCCGGCACGAAAGCGAAAGCCGGGATCGCGGCTGGTGCGCAGCGTGAACAGGTTCGGGGTCAACGGTCGCACATCGAGCAAGGTCTGGGTGGTGTACTTCTCGGCGCTGGCAGTCATGAGGCACTCCTTGAAACAATTCCTCCCAGTGTCCCGCAAAATCGAGCTGGCAAACACTCGTGATTGGTAATGGTATTGATAACAGCGGCACTGCGATGTTGCATGTGCCGCCAGAGTCAGTTCTGGAGCAATAACTTTAATATGGCATTTAAAATATAACAGCCTGTATTGCTAAGAACACTTTATAAAAAACATCAAAGTTTCAATCTCGAAATAATGTAAGGCGATTCGCAGGAAAGATCCTACACTTCGATTCGTGCCGGATCTTTTGGATCCATTTGGCGCCCCGATATCAGGCTATGGAGGCGATAGTTCATGGAAACGTGGAAGGAATCACAATTAAAACAACTGACGTTTGCGAAGGGCATAGAATCGGCTTATGCAATATTGCTGAGATTCGCCGAAAACCTGGGCTTTAATTTCTGCGCCATCACCGTCACGTCAGCCAATCGCGAAGTGCATCTTAACGCCTTGCAAATCAATAACTATCCGAAAGAATGGAACGTCCAGTACAAAAAAGAGAACTACCGGAATATCGATCCGGTGATAGCGCATTGCACTCACTCAATATTGCCGATCGTTTGGGAGGAGACCGTGTTTTCAGACGCGCCCGAACTGTGGCAGGCGCTGAAACAGAACGGACTGCAACATGGCTGGTCGCAAGCGTTTCATGACGAAGCCAGCGGTTTGTGCAGCATCATCAGCCTGGCGCGCACCCATTGCCCGATCAGCCCGCTCGAGCTGTACGAGCATTATGGTTATCTGTTCTACGCCAACCAGCACCTCAGCGAATTGTATGCCCGCACCATTCCCCTGCAGGCCAAGCCCAGCAAGCCCAGGCTATCGTCCCGGGAGCTGGAGATCATGAAACTGTCCGCTGTGGGAAAAACCGCTCACGATATCTCGCGGATCCTCAGCCTGAGCGAACGCACCGTTAACTACCATGTGCAAAACGTCATCGAGAAATTCAACGTCTGCAACAAGATTTCTGCGGTGATTGCCGCCGCTCGTGCCGGGATCATCTGACAGCTGAGCGTTATCGCGCGGTAATCCTGCAAGTATTTACGCGCAAAAAAACGTACCATTCAGGCCTTTCCGAGTGATGACGCATCCTGCTTGCGCCGCAGTCCACTCGGTCGGATCCCGTCGCACGATCTGCCGGCAACGGGATATCTGCCGAATATCCTGAGTCCCCGCCCCATGCCCTTGCTCGAAACGCCTTTCGCCCAGCTCGACCTGATCCGCCAGCCTGAACAGCAAAATGAACCGCTGCAAGCGTTCGACGCGGCGGACGAATACCTGCTCAATCATCTCGCCAGCGAACAACCTGAGAGCCGCACGCGCGTGCTGGTGCTCAATGACAGCTTTGGCGCCTTGGCGATCAGTCTGCTGGGCAAGGTCGAGATCAGCAGCAGCGGCGACTCGTTCCTGGGTTTCCTCGGGCTGGAAAAGAATCTGCTGCGCAATGGCCAGGCGTTCGACGCGATCCGTCCGATACCGGCCAGTGAGCCTTTGGTCGGGCCGTTTGATCGGGTACTGATCCGCGTCCCCAAAACCCTGGCGCTGCTGGAGGAGCAATTGATCCGCCTGCAAGGGCAACTCGCTCCCGGTGCGCAAGTGATCGCCGCCGCCATGGTCAAGCATCTGCCGCGTGCTGCTGGCGACCTGCTGGAGCGCTACATCGGCCCGGTCCAGGCGTCGCTGGCCGTGAAGAAAGCCCGACTGCTGATCGCCACGCCTGACACCAAAGCGCCCGCCACATCGCCCTACCCGACTCGTTATCGTCTCGACGAGCCGGCAATCGAATTGCTCAACCACGCCAACGTCTTCTGCCGCGAAGGCCTCGACATCGGCACTCGCGCGTTTCTGCCGCATCTGCCGAAAAACCTTGGCAATTCGCGAGTCGCCGACCTGGGTTGCGGTAATGGTGTTCTGGCAATTGCCAGCGCCTTGCAGAACCCGGATGCACATTACACGCTGGTCGACGAATCGTTCATGGCAGTGCAATCGGCTGCCGAGAACTGGCGCGCAGCGTTGGGCGATCGTGAAGTCATCGTGCGCGCTGGCGACGGTCTGGCCGGGCAGGCGCCGCAGTCACTGGACGTGGTGCTGTGCAACCCACCGTTCCATCAGCAACAGGTGGTCGGCGACTTCCTCGCCTGGCGCATGTTCCAGCAGGCGCGCGAGGCACTGGTGGTCGGCGGTGCGCTATACATTGTCGGCAATCGGCATCTGGGCTATCACAGCAAACTGGCGCGCCTGTTCCGCGGTGTCGAGCAAGTGGCGGCCACGCCGAAATTCGTCATCCTCAAGGCGCGCAAATAAGTCTGCGGCATAAAAAAACCCTCCGTGAGGAGGGTTGCAAATCCAGACCCGAAGGCGCCGGAACCGGATGTTTCAGTGGGTGGTCAGACCCGCGGCATTCATGAACATGCGCATCAGGCTGGCGGCGATGAACAACACGCCGACACTGCCAACCCAGATCAGGGCCAACCAGCCGAGCCGCTGCCACAGCGGCTTTTTTTCGGCTTCTTCAATGTCGTGCAGGGAATGTTTGCCGGTCATTGCATCGATCTCCGTTAAGCCAAGGCGTCACTGCGGACGCCTTCGCGAGCAGGCTCGCTCCCACAGGGCAAGCCCAGCATGGGATTAGTGATAACCGTCTTCGTGGGTGACCTTGCCGCGGAACACGTAGTAGCTCCAGAAGGTATACCCCAGGATGAACGGGATGATGAACAGCGTGCCGACCAGCATGAAGCCCTGACTTTGCGGCGGCGCGGCGGCGTCCCAGATCGAGATCGACGGCGGCACGATATTCGGCCACAGGCTGATGCCCAAGCCGCTATAGCCGAGGAAGATCAGCACCAGGGTCAGCAGGAACGGCGTGTAGTTGGCGTTACGTGCCACCGCGCGAATCAGGCCGTACAAGGTGACCAGCACCAGGATCGGCACCGGCATGAACCAGAACAGATTCGGCATGCTGAACCAGCGCGAGGCGATTTCCGGATGCGACAGAGGCGTCCACAGGCTCACGATACCAATCACTGCCAACAGAACAAACGCCAGTGGCCGCGCCAGGTCATGCATCTGTTCCTGCAGCTTGCCTTCGGTTTTCATGATCAGCCAGGTGCAACCGAGCAATGCATAGGCCACCACCAGCGCCGCGCCACAGAACAGCGTGAAGGGCGTCAGCCAGTCCAGTGAACCGCCGGCGAACTGTCGGTTGACTACCGGCAAACCATCGATGAAAGCACCGAGCGCCACGCCCTGAAAGAACGTCGCCGCGATCGAACCACCGATGAACGCCTTGTCCCACAGATGACGTTTTTCATCCTTGGCCTTGAAGCGGAACTCGAAAGCCACGCCACGGAAGATCAGGCCCATCAGCATGAAGATCAGCGGCAGGTACAGCGCCGACAGCACCACCGAATAGGCCAGCGGGAATGCGCCGAACAACGCCGCGCCGCCCAGCACCAGCCAGGTTTCGTTGCCGTCCCACACGGGGGCGACCGTGTTCATCATCACATCGCGATCAGTCTTGCCGGGCACGAACGGGAAGAGAATGCCGATGCCCAGGTCGAAGCCGTCCATGACTACGTACATCATGATGCCGAAGATGATGATCACGGCCCAGATCAGCGGAAGATCGATACCCATGAGTCAAATCTCCTTGGTCAAGCGAGTGTTGTCTTCGTGCTCGCCCTCGGCCGGATCGTCGGCTGCGGACAACGGACGCGCCGGGGTGCGCTTCTTGCCTGGACCACCGTCCGGCGTTTCGCTGCCTTCGCTGATCTTCGGCCCTTTGCGCACCAGGCGCATCATGTAGCCGAGCCCGGCGCCGAACAGCGCGAAATACACCACAACGAACATGATCAGGGTGATGCTCATCTGCATGAAGCTGTGGTTGGACGAAGCATCTGCGGTGCGCATCAAGCCATAGACCACCCAAGGCTGACGGCCGATTTCAGTGGTGAACCAGCCGGCGAGAATCGCGATCAGGCCGGACGGCCCCATCCACAGAGCCAGATGCAGGAACGGCCGCGAGGTGTACAGCGAGTCACGCTTGCGCAGCCACAGGCTCCAAAGACCGGTGAAAATCATCAGGAAGCCGAGGCCGACCATGATTCGGAACGACCAGAACACGATGGTCGAATTCGGCCGGTCTTCCGGTGGGAACTCCTTCAGCGCCGGTACTTGTTTATCCAGCGAGTGGGTGAGGATCAGGCTGCCGAGGTAGGGGATCTCCACGGCGAACTTGGTGCGCTCTTCTTTCATGTCCGGCCAGCCGAACAGGATCAGCGGCGTTGCCTCGTCGCCATGGTTTTCCCAGTGGCCTTCGATCGCCGCGATTTTCGCCGGCTGATGCTTGAGCGTATTGAGGCCGTGGAAGTCGCCGATCACTGCCTGGATCGGCGCGACGATCAACGCCATCCACATGGCCATCGACAGCATGGTGCGGATCGCCGGGTTGTCCCTGCCCCGCAGCAGGTGCCAGGCCGCCGACGAGCCGACGAAGAACGCCGTTGCGACGAACGCGGCCGTGGCCATATGCATCAGGCGGTACGGGAATGACGGGTTGAAAATGATTGCCAGCCAGTCGGTGGGGATGACCTGACCGTTGACGATTTCAAAGCCTTGCGGGGTCTGCATCCAGCTGTTGGAGGCGAGAATCCAGAAGGTCGAAATCAGCGTGCCGATCGCCACCATCACCGTCGAGAAGAAGTGCAGGCCGCGCCCGACCTTGTTCCAGCCGAACAGCATGACGCCAAGGAAACCGGCTTCAAGGAAAAACGCCGTAAGCACTTCATAGGTCAGCAGCGGCCCGGTGACGGCACCGGCGAAGTCGGAGAAACGACTCCAGTTGGTGCCGAACTGATAAGCCATGACCAGCCCGGAAACCACGCCCATGCCGAAGTTGACGGCAAAAATCTTCGACCAGAAATGGTAGAGATCGCGGTAGGTGTCGTTGCGGGTCTTCAGCCACAAACCTTCGAGCACTGCCAGGTAACTCGCCAGGCCGATGGTGATGGCCGGGAACAGAATGTGGAACGAGATGGTGAACGCGAACTGAATTCGGGCGAGATCCAGAGCCTCTAAACCGAACATATGGCTTCCTCTGTCAGGTAATACGGGTAGCTGGCCCGGAGGCCTGCACCACTGCCCCCACGGATATGGAGTGCGGCGAATTCGGATTCGTTCTTTTTTTGCAACCATCGCAACGCAGGGAGTCTGGCCAAATGGCCGCCAGATCAGTTCCGGATGAGGCCTTGATCTGGATCAAGCAACGTTGAAAGAGTAGTCCCATTTTTGCCAATGAACTGCGTGGTCGTTTGCCGCGTGGCAAGTTGTCTCACTCCTTCGCAATCGAGCGGATGGCCGTTGCGCCTGATGCACGCGGCGGAAAAAATCCTTGCCTGGCTAACTGAATTGTTTCTCGTAGCAACTTCCTGTTACAGACTGGTGATAATCTCGCCGTTCACTCGTCCAAGACCTGCCTTCAGATGCCCACACAAGAGCCCCTGCTGTTACGTCACCATCGTCCGTTCATGGCCTTCTGGCTGGCGCGGATCTTTACCGCCAGCGGCTTTCAGATGCTCACCGTGGCGATCGGCTGGAATCTGTATCAACTGACCGGCAACGTGCTGGATCTGGGCCTGGTCGGGCTGGTCGAATTTGCTCCGCGCGTGCTGTTCATGCTGCACACCGGCCATGTCGCCGATCGCTATGACCGGCGCAAGGTCGCCGCGCTCTGTCAGTCGTTGCAGGCGTTGATTGCTTTGGCACTGGCCGTCGGCAGTGCCACCGATCACGTCACTCGCGAGATGATTTTCATCCTCGCCTTTCTGCTCGGCGCAGCGCGTTCGTTCGAGATGCCAACGACTCAGGCGCTACTGCCCAGCATCGTCCCCAGCGCCCTGTTCCCCCGCGCCGTCGCTGCCGCGCAATCGGCGCAACAGTCGGCAACCATCGTCGCGCCGGCACTCGGCGGCCTGCTCTATGCATTCGGCAGCGTCTGGGTCTACGGCCCGACCGTGTTGCTGTACGTGATCGCCTGCGCGCTGATGCTCAATCTGCCGGCCCGCCAGACGCCGCTGAACAAAGGCAAAGCCACCCTGGATTCGTTGCTGGCGGGGATCCGCTTTATCCGCAGCCGTCCGGACATTCTCGGCGCGATCTCGCTGGACCTGTTCGCCGTGTTGCTCGGTGGCGCCACGGCGTTGCTGCCGGTGTTCGCCAAGGACATTCTGCTGACCGGCCCGTGGGGCCTTGGCCTGTTGCGCTCGGCGCCGGCGGTGGGTGCGTTGCTGATGTCGCTGTTTCTGGCGCGATTTGCCGTGGAACGCAATGTCGGTCGGGTGATGTTCACCGCCGTCGGCATCTTCGGCGTCGCCACCATCGCGTTCGGCCTGTCGACCTCGTTCTGGTTCTCGTTGGCGGTGCTGGTGGTGCTCGGCGCGGCGGACATGATCAGCATGGTCATCCGTGCCTCGTTCGTACAACTGGAAACCCCCGATGAAATGCGCGGCCGGGTCAGCGCGGTGAACGGCCTGTTCATCGGTGCTTCAAATCAGTTAGGCGAATTCGAATCCGGCCTCACCGCCCACTGGTTCGGCACCGTGCCGGCGGTGGTCATGGGCGGGATCGGCACGCTGGTGGTGACGGGAACGTGGATCAAACTGTTCCCGACGTTGGCGAATCGGGATCGGATGCATGTGCCGGTGGAAGAGAAGGTCTGAATCCTTCAGGCCATCAACTCCCCCGCCACCCTCACCCGCAGCGCCTTTCCGCCAAGCTGCTCGACCAGAGTCAAGGCAAACTCCAGTGCCGCGCCCGAGCCTTGGGCGGTGATGCAGTTGCCGTCGACCACCACTGGTTGATCAACAAACGTACAGCCCGACAACTGATGGCTGGCACCGGACAGGCAGGTCATGCGTCGCTGGCGCAGCACGCCTGATGCTTGCAGGGCGACAGCCGGAGCTTCGCCGATGGCGGCGAACAGCCTGCCGGCGCTGGATTGGTCTTTGAGCAATTGCTGCAAGGGCTGATGCGCCGCCAGATGCCGGGAACCGACGTCGCCGCCCGGCAGGACAATCAGGTCGAAGCTTTGCGCCAGCACATCGACCAGCATGCCATCGGCAGTCAGTCGGGTGCCGCGCGCGCAGGTCAGCATGCGCCGGCCTTCGATGCTGGCGGCTATCACTTCGATGCCGGCGCGGCGCAGCACGTCGATCAAGGTCACGCTTTGCAAATCGTCGATGCCCTCGGCGAGGGCAATCAGGGCTCTGGAAGTCATGGGCGCTTTCCGCTGGATAGTCAGTCAAGCGTAGTCAGCTTTGTCCCACCCTGTGCGCAGACAGCCGTTACTTGATGTAAAGCTGGGTCGAGAGCGTGTTGCGCGGGGCGTTGATCGAGGTGTTGCTGAAGTTGAAGGTGCCTTGCTGTTTGCCCGCCAGATCGAAGGTATACAGAGAACCGACGGTTTTGCTGCCAGGCGTGCATTCGGTGAGGTTGCCGTTATCGAAGGCGCACACCGGACCTCGGGTCCCGTTGACCTCGAAACCATCCAGCGTCACGTGTGGCTGGTTCTGGCCATAGCCGACTTCCAGAACGTAGACCTTGATATTCGGCCCGCTGTGATCGCACTGGGTTTGCGGCTGGTTAGCGGCAATATCTTCCAGGCCGCAGGACGGTGACTGCACTTTGATCACCTTCACCTCGGAGAGTGGCGGCGCCGATGCCGCGAACGCTGGAGCTGTTACCAGTAGTGCTGCAATCCATCCGAAAATCCTGATCCCGCCGTTGCGCATGCCTGCCCACTCCAAAAAATCAGCGCGCAGTATGGCGCAGTTGTCGGCTGCGCAAAACTTCGCCGACGATCGACACCAACATCCGCCAAATTCCTCACGCGACTGGTATGATGCGCGGCTTTTTCCGGCCCACGACAATTTCCCAGGCGCTTGCGACGGTCTGTGCTTTGCTGTTGAGGTCGATACATTCACGGCGCCACGCGCGCCACGGGGAGCAGACATGCTGGAAAGGCTGTTTCAACTCAAGGCACACAACACCAACGTGCGCACCGAAATTCTTGCGGGCGTCACGACTTTCCTGGCCATGGCTTACATTCTGTTCGTCAACCCGAGCATCCTCGGCGAGACCGGCATGGACAAGGGCGCGATTTTCGTCGCCACCTGTCTGGCGGCCGCCATCGGTTCGACCGTAATGGGCCTGATCGCCAACTACCCGATCGCCCTCGCTCCGGGCATGGGTCTGAATGCCTTCTTTACCTACACCGTGGTTCTGCACATGGGTCACACCTGGCAAGTTGCGCTGGGTGCGGTGTTCATTTCCGCCGTGCTGTTCTTTCTGCTGTCGATATTCCGCATCCGTGAATGGATCATCAATGCCATCCCGCTGCCACTGCGCTCGGCGATCGCCGCCGGTATCGGTCTGTTCCTGGCATTGATTGCCTTGCACAACGCCGAAATCGTGGTCGGCAATTCGGCGACCATGGTCGGCCTCGGTGATCTGACCAAACCGGCACCGATCCTTGCGACAATCGGCTTCGCTGTGATCGTCGCCCTCGAAGCGCTGAAAGTGCGCGGTGCGGTGCTGATCGGCATTCTCGCTGTGACCATCGCCTCGATCGCGCTGAATGTCACCAAGTTCGGCGGCATCATGTCGATGCCGCCGTCGCTGGCGCCGACCTTCCTGCAACTGGATATCAAAGGCGCACTGGACATCGGTCTGGTCAGCGTGATCTTCGCCTTCCTGTTCGTCGACCTGTTCGACAACTCCGGGACCCTGATCGGCGTCGCCAAGCGCGCCGGCCTGATGGGCAAGGACGGCCACATGCCGAAAATGGGCCGTGCGCTGATCGCCGACAGTACGGCGGCCATGGCCGGTTCGCTGCTGGGCACGTCGACCACCACCAGTTACATCGAATCCGCAGCCGGCGTCAGTGCCGGTGGCCGCACTGGCCTGACCGCCATCGTCGTGGCAATCCTGTTCCTGCTGGCGCTGTTCTTCTCGCCGCTGGCGGCCAGTGTTCCGGCTTTCGCCACCGCGCCAGCGCTGCTGTTCGTCGCCGTGCTGATGACTTCCGGCCTGGCGGAAATAGACTGGGACGACATCACGGTGGCTGCGCCGGTTGTGGTTACCGCGCTGGCCATGCCGTTCACCTATTCGATCGCCAACGGCATCGCCTTCGGCTTCATCGCCTGGACCGCCATCAAGCTGCTGTCCGGCCGTGCCCGTGAGCTGAACCCGGCACTGGTGATTCTGTCGATTCTGTTTGTGATCAAACTGGGTTGGTTCAACGCATGACTTTCGATTCTCAAGCCTACGCCGAACAACTCGAAGCCAAGGTCACGCGCTTGCGTGATCTGCTGGCGCCGTTCGATGCACCTGCGCCGACGGTGTTTGATTCGCCGTTGCAGAACTTTCGCCTGCGCGCCGAGTTTCGTCTGTGGCGCGAGGGCGGCGAACGGCATTACGCGATGTTCTCTCAGGACGACAAGCGCACGCCGATCCTCATCGAGCAATTCCCTATCGCCAGCCTGCGCATCAACCAGTTGATGCCGCAGTTGAAGGCCGCGTGGCAAGCCAGTTCGGCGCTGAGCCACAAGCTGTTCCAGGTCGAATTCCTGACCACGCTGGCCGGCGACGCGATGATCACCCTGTGCTATCACCGCCCGCTGGACGAGCACTGGCATGCGGCAGCCACTCAGTTGTCGGCCGATCTCGGCGTGAGCATCATCGGCCGCTCCAAGGGCAAGCGCGAAGTGCTCGGCCAGGACTATGTCGTCGAGAAACTCGACGTCGGCGGCCGCACCTTCAGCTATCGCCAGCCCGAAGGCGCGTTCACCCAGCCCAACGGCACGGTGAACCAGAAGATGCTCAACTGGGCATACGAAGCCCTGGGTGATCGCAGCGACGATCTGCTCGAGTTGTACTGCGGCAACGGCAACTTCACCCTGCCGCTGGCCACCCGCGTGCGCAAAGTGCTCGCTACCGAAATCAGCAAGACGTCGGTCAACGCAGCCCTGAGCAATCTCAGCGAAAACGCTGTGGATAACGTTACGCTGGTGCGTTTGTCCGCCGAGGAACTGACCGAAGCGCTCAACGAAGTGCGCCCGTTCCGCCGCCTGCAGGGCATCGATCTGAAGAGCTACGAGTTCGGCAGCGTTTTCGTCGATCCGCCGCGCGCCGGCATGGACCCGGACACCTGCGAACTGACCCGGCGCTTCGACAACATCCTCTACATCTCCTGCAACCCGGACACCCTGGCGGCCAACATCGCCCAGTTGCATGACACGCACCGTATCACCCAGTGCGCGATGTTCGACCAGTTCCCGTGGACCCATCACATGGAATCCGGTGTGCTGCTGACCCGGCGTTGATCACGGGTAGCTGATACGAAAAAGCCGTCGTGATTGACGGCTTTTTTGTGGGTGCTCTAAAAGATCGCAGCCTTCGGCAGCTCCTACATGTGGAACGCGGTTATCTGTAGGAGCTGCCGAAGGCTGCGATCTTTTGATCTGTGCGATCACCGAACATAAAACGCCAAGGTCATTCCTGTTCAATTGACCGATGTAACCATCTAGTACATTTTATCTCCACAGGCTGAACCCTCTCGGCCGATGCCAAAAACAATAAGTGGAGTTGCCCCCATGCCCCCTATCGTTCTGGTGCTTAACGGCCCGAACCTGAACCTGCTCGGCACCCGCGAGCCGGCGACTTATGGTCATGAAACCCTGGCGGATATTTCGGCGCTGTGTGGTCGTGCGGCTGACGAGTTCGGCCTGACCGTGGAATTTCGCCAAACCAATCATGAAGGCGAGCTGCTCGACTGGATTCACGCCGCACGCGGTCGTTGTGCCGGGATCGTGATCAATCCGGCGGCGTGGACGCACACGTCCGTGGCGATTCGCGATGCCTTGGTTGCCAGTGAGCTGCCCGTGATCGAGGTGCATCTGTCCAACGTGCATGCCCGCGAGCCGTTCCGTCATCATTCGTTTGTTTCCGGCATTGCCACGGCGGTGATGTGCGGGTTCGGCAGCCATGGTTATCGCCTGGCGCTGGAGCATTTCCGCCAGCGGTTGCAGAGGTAAGAACCATGTCGCGTTCCAAGGTGATACTCGCCGGGCTGATCGGCGCCGGAATTCAGGCTTCGCGCACGCCGGCACTGCATGAGCACGAAGGGGATGCGCAAGGCCTGCGCTATCTGTACCAGCTCATCGACCTCGATCAATTGCGCCTCGACAGCACGGCCCTGTCCGACTTATTGCAAGCGGCCGAGCGGATGAACTACACCGGGCTGAACATCACTTTCCCGTGCAAACAGGCCGTCATCCCACTGCTCGACGAATTGTCGCCGGAAGCACGAGGTATCGGCGCGGTCAACACCGTGGTGCTGAAGGACGGCAAGCGTGTCGGCCACAACACCGATTGCCTCGGTTTCGCCGAGGGGTTTCGCCGGGGTCTGACGGACGTTGCGCGCGAACGTGTCGTCCAGATGGGCGCTGGCGGCGCAGGCGCGGCAGTGGCCCACGCACTGCTCAGCGAAGGCGTACGGCAACTGACGATTTTTGATGTTGATCGCGAGCGCGCGGAAAGTCTGGCAAACAATCTGAATCAACATTTTGGCGCCAGTCGCGCGCAGGCCGGAGGGGATTTGCCCGGAGCGCTGGCGCAGGCCGATGGCCTGGTCAATACCACGCCGATGGGTATGGCCAAGCTGCCGGGTTCACCGGTGCCGGCCGGGTTGCTGCGCAAGCAAATGTGGGTCGCGGAAATTGTGTATTTCCCGCTGGAAACCGAACTGCTGCGCGACGCCCGCGCTTTGGGTTGCCGCACGCTGGATGGCGGCACCATGGCGGTGTTTCAGGCGGTGAAGGCGTTTGAACTGTTCAGCGGCGTGGTGCCGGATGCGCAGCGCATGCTTGAGCATTTTCAGCGCATGAATGGCTGAACGACAGGGTAACTCTCGTGGGAGCGAGCCTGCTCGCGAAGGCGTCGGATCAGTCAACGAACATGGCGACTGATACGCCGCTTTCGTGAGCAGGCTCGCTCCCACAGGGAGATCGAGTCAGGCCTTCAGGTAGCGCAACACCGACTCGCAGATCATTTCCCGATGGCGCTGTTTGATGGCTTCATCCGGCAGGTCGATCTGGAAGATCTCCCCCAGCGTGTGGCGGTTCGACACGCGATAGAAGCAGAACGAACTGATCAGCAGGTGCACATCCAGCGCATCGATGCCACGCCGGAACAAACCTTCGTCCGCACCCCGCTGCAGAATTCCGCCCAAGGTGTCGAGGATCGTGTTGTTCAGCGCCTTGATCGCATCGGAACGCTTTACGTACTCGGCGTTGTGGATGTTTTCGATGCTGACGATGCGCACGAAATCGACGTTGCGGTCGTGGTGATCGAAGGTGAATTCCACCAGCCGACGGATCGCCAGCTCGGGCGGCAACTCATCCAGATGCAGGCGGTTTTCCGTGCTGCGGATATCGCCGTAGAGTTTCTCCAGCACCTCGACGTACAACTGCTCCTTGCTGCCGAAGTAGTAATAGATCATGCGCTTGGAGGTGTGGATGCGCTCGGCGATCGCGTCGACGCGGGCGCCGGACAGGCCCTGCTGGACGAACTCGACGATCGCCTCCTGGAGAATGTTCTCGCGGGTCTTTTCCGGGTTGTTCTTGCGACTCTTGCGCGGCACTGCCTCGGACTCGACAGCAGCGGCGGAAAGTTCTGAATTCATGGTCATCGCGGGCTCACGGCCATCACTGCACAAGCTGGCGATTATGGGCCGCGCGGGACAGTGAAGGAAGCCGCGCAGCCGGTGTTTAATCCCGCGTTTACGAATTCCCTACAACTTCGCCTGACGCACCGCACCGCTGCGGGATTTGGCCATCGCCGCCAGCCGCACCGCAACGTTGGCCGCGCCATAACCGGCGTAACCGTTCTTGCGCTGGATGATCTCGAAGAAGAACCGCCCCTCGAACGGCTCGGTGTAGACATGAAACAACTCGCCGCCCTGGGCGTCACGGTCGTAGAGCACGTTGTAATAGGCCAGTTCGCTGAGGAATTCATCGTCGAAATCGAAGCGCGCCGCGAGGTCGTCGTAGTAATTCAACGGAATGTCCAGCAGCGGCACGCCGGCCTCTTTGGCGCGACTGACCTGGGCAAAGATGTCGTCACAATCGAAGGCGATGTGGTGCACACCGGAGCCGCGATAACTCGATAGCGCATGCGAAATGGCGGTGTTGCGGTTCTCCGAGATGTTCAGTGGCAAACGGATCGAACTGTCGCGGCTGCGCAATGCGCGGCTCTTCACCAGACCGTACGGATCGGGCAAAACCACTTCGTCGTTGGCCTCGAAATCCAGCAGGCTTTTATAGAACAGCACCCAACTGTCGAGACTGTCCGCCGGCAGCGCCATGGCCATGTGATCGATACGCTTGAGGCCGCCACCGGTCTGCGCGCCCGGCAACAGATTGAAATCGGTGCCGTATACGTCGGCTTTCTCATCGACCAGATAAATCAGGCTGCCGTCCGGTGCACGCACCGCCGCCAGTTCCAGTTCATTCGGCCCGACCAGCCCGCGATAAGGCTGCCCCTTGTAAGCGACCGCGCGGGCCAGCGCACTGGTGCTGTCCTTGACCCGAACCGCCGTGGCGCACAGCGACGGGCCGTGGGCCTCGAAAAAGCTGTGAGCAAACGAATAAGGCTCGGAGTTGAGAATCAGGTTGATATCGCCCTGACGCAGCAGGCTGACACTTTTCGAGCGATGCTGGCCCGCCTTGGCAAAACCGAGGCGTTGCAGCCAGTGACTGAGCTTCGCGCCGAGCGCTTCGTCGACGGCAAACTCGAGAAATTCAACGCCGTTGTATTCACTGGCCTGCGGCGTTTCGAAAAGAATTTCACGGTTGGCTACCGGCGTCGCTTCCTGCTCGAGACGCTGACGGGTCTTCTCTTCCAGATACAGCAGCGAACGCAAACCGTCGGCGGCGTTGGCCCGTGGCGGCGCGGCGCGGAAGCCGTCGTTGAAGATTTCCAGCGACAGCGGCCCGCTATAGCCACTCTTGATGATCGGCGCGAGGAAACCCGGCAGATCAAATTCGCCCTGCCCCGGGAAACAACGGAAATGCCGGCTCCACTCCAGCACATCCATGGCCAGGATCGGCGCGTCGGCCATTTGCACGAAAAAGATCTTGTCGCCGGGAATATCGGCGATCGCGCGTGGATCGCCCTGCAGCGACAGGGTGTGGAAGCTGTCGAGCAGCACGCCGAGATTGGGGTGATCAGCCTGACGGACGATGTCCCAGACCTGTTGATAAGTGTTGACGTGCCGGCCCCAGGCCAGCGCTTCGTAACCAATGCGCAAGCCACGGGCAGCGGCGTGTTCGGCCAGCAGGCGCAAATCATCGACGAGGATTTGTTGATCGCCGACACTGTCCGGCGAGGCGTTGCTGCAGACCAGCACCAGGTCGGTGCCAAGTTCCTGCATCAGATCGAACTTGCGCTCGGCGCGCTCCAGATTACGCGCCAGGCGATCGCGGCGGCAGCCTTCGAAGTCACGGAACGGCTGAAACAGGGTGATGGCGATGCCGAGATCGGCGCACATCTGTTTAATTTCCCGGGGACTGCCGTCGTAGTACAGGAGGTCGTTTTCGAAAATCTCCACGCCGTCGAACCCGGCGGCGGCAATGGCTTCGAGTTTTTCCGGCAGGGTGCCGCTCAAGGAAACGGTGGCAATGGAACGCTGCATGTTTCAACTCCCGGACTGCGCCGCTTTTATGTAGGAGCTGCCGAAGGCTGTGATCGTTTGATGTTGCTTTTCAGATCAAGATCAAAAGATCGCAGCCTTCGGCAGCTCCTATAAGGGAATGGGTTTTTATAGTGAGGGAAATTATTGGCTGCATCACTGCGCGCAGCAATTTAAAGTGTACTACCCGGTTAGTTTTGCGTGCGATTATCGAACACTAAGGCGATTTGGCGAATTGACGATTTTTTGTTCACTGCCCAACATCGGTTGCACATCGAGTCCGGCCACTAACCACCGGGCAAGGTGTTCGACAAAATAGAACACCAAATAACAAATCCAAAAACGGGTGGAACACATGATTCCTTCACAGACTTCCCGCATGGCTCCGGCCATGAGCACTGCCACGGGTGGCATTGGCGACAAGATCCGCGGCGCCATGGCCGTCGGCAAGACCCGCTGGGGCATGCTGGCGCTGGTGTTTTTTGCCACCACCCTCAACTACATCGACCGCGCCGCCCTCGGCGTCATGCAGCCGATCCTCGCCAAGGAAATGAGCTGGACGGCGATGGACTACGCCAACATCAACTTCTGGTTTCAGGTCGGCTACGCGATCGGCTTTGTCCTGCAGGGACGACTGATCGACCGGGTCGGCGTCAAGCGCGTGTTCTTCTGCGCCGTGCTGCTCTGGAGCCTGGCCACCGGCGCCCATGGCCTGGCGACTTCGGCAGTCGGCTTCATGGTCTGCCGCTTCATCCTCGGTCTGACCGAAGCGGCCAACTACCCGGCCTGCGTGAAGACCACTCGCCTGTGGTTCCCGGCCGGTGAACGTGCGGTCGCTACTGGCATTTTCAACGCCGGCACCAACGTCGGGGCGATGTTCACGCCGATGCTGCTGCCTCTGGTACTTCACGTGTGGGGCTGGCAAGCGGCATTCCTGTGCATGGCCGCACTCGGCGGGATCTGGCTGTTGTTCTGGGGCTTGAAGTACTTCAATCCGGAAGACCATCCGACGGTGAAACAGTCGGAACTCGATTACATCCAGCAGCAGGTCGAACCGGAACAGGCCCGCGTGCCGTTCAGCAAGATCCTGCGCATGCGCGGCACCTGGGCCTTCGCCCTCGCCTACTCCCTGACCGCGCCGGTGTTCTGGTTCTATCTGTACTGGCTGCCGCCGTTTCTCAATCAGCAATACAACCTCGGCATCAACGTGACGCAGATGGGTATTCCGCTGATCATCATCTACGTCACGGCTGACTTCGGCAGTGTCGGCGGCGGGATTCTGTCCTCGTTCCTGATCGGTCGCGGCATGAATTCGATCAAGGCGCGGCTGCTGTCGATGTTGCTGTTTGCCTGCTGCATCATCGGCGTGGTCATGGCCGCCGGTTCAGCGAATCTGTGGGTGGCGGTGGCGGCGATCTCGTTGGCGATCGGCGCGCATCAGGCCTGGACTGCGAACATCTGGAGCCTGGTGATGGACTACACGCCCAAGCACATGATGAGCACGGTGTTCGGCTTCGGCGGCATGTGCGCGGCGATCGGCGGGATGTTCATGACTCAGATCGTCGGCCACATCCTCACCGTCACCAACAACAACTACACAGTGCTGTTCACGCTGATTCCGGCGATGTACTTCCTCGCACTGACGTGGATGTACTTCATGGCACCGCGCAAGATTCCGACCGTTACCGAATAACCTGCCTGCATACATCCCATTGTGGGAGCGAGCCTGCTCGCGAAGGCGTCACGTCAGCCACCGAATATGGCGACTGACACACCGCTTTCGCGAGCAGGCTCGCTCCCACAAGTTGTACCGGGATCCGCTCTTCAGCGCCGGCTCTGCTGCCAAGCCGCCGCCAATCCGCTGCAACAGATCACCGCAATCCCGATCACCGTCAACCCGCTCGGGGTGTGATTGAACAGCAGCCAGCCCAACAACCCGGCAAAGACGATCTGGCAATAGCCGAACGGCGCCAGCAATGCCGGTGCGGCGTGGCGGAAGGCCTGGGTCAGGAACAGATGCGCCGTCATCCCGCAGCTGCCCAGCGCGAGCATCAGCGCGGCGTGAGTCCACGTCGGCACTTGCCAGAAGAACGGCACCAGCGCGCTCATCACCAGGGTATTGCACAGGCCGGCGAAGAAGTTGCTGGTGGTCGGGCTGTCCACTTCGGCGAGCTTGCGCGTCAGCAGTTGGTAGAAGCAGAAAAACAACGCCGAGCAGAACGGCAGCAGGATCGCCGGGGTGAACAGTTCGCCGCCCGGGTGGACGATGATCAGCACGCCGATGAAGCCGCAGATCACCGCGATCCACTGCCCGCGCGTCACCCGTTCCTTGAGCAGCGGCACCGACAATGCGGTGACCAATACCGGTGCGAGAAAGTTGACCGCCGTGGCTTCCGCCAGCGGGATGTACAGCAGTGCCGTGGTGAAAAACAGGCTGGTGCCGAGCAGGCACAGGGCACGGGCGAGTTGCCATAACGGCTTCTTGGTGCGCAGCACACGCAAGCCGGACTGCGGCAGAAAAATCCCCGCCATCAACAAGGTGTGCACCACATAGCGCGCCCACACCACCATCACGATCGGATAAAAACCGGAGAGGTATTTCGACAAGGCGTCGTGGCTGGAAAACAGGAACGTCGCCACGACAATCAGCAAGATCCCCTTGAAGGGCTGGTTGACACCGGAGAGCGGGGTGCTGACGGTCATTGGCAATCTCTGAAAAAATACCCGGGCGAGCGTTCGCGCTGGCGGCAATCGGTTTGGCAATCATAGTCGGCTGAGCTTTCAGCAACCGCACGGGTTGCACGCTTCTTCGCCGGAAAACCGCCGCCAGGTAAAAACTTGAGGCAAGATTCCCGCCACTTCGGCGCCCGGCAAGTGTGCAACATCACAGACTGCGGTCGAAACAGCGGGTTCATGAATTCGACGGAAGAAATTCCACTCGGGATTGAATTCACGGCTCGCTCGACCGTCAATACCAGGCCCGCACCACGTGGGCGCGTGTGCATGGACGGACGACCGGACTGGCGCCACACTCACACAGCGGCAACACTCATCACCAGCAGATTCATCACCGGCAATAAAAGAGGATTCCCACATGCTATGGAAAAAAGGCCGACGCAGTGACAACGTCGTCGACGCCCGGGGTGATGATGCCGGCGGTGGCGGCGGCATGCGCTTCGGTGGCGGCAAGGGTCTGAGCCTGACGGCCATCGTGCTGATCGTCGGCATCGGCTGGCTCACCGGCCAGGACCCGATGCAGATTCTCGGCCAGTTGACCGGGCAGATGGAGCAACCGGCGGCTACTTCGCAAACCCGTCAGGCGCCGCCGGCCAATGATGAACAGGCTGAGTTCGTCCGCTCGATCCTCGGCGACACCGAAGACACCTGGGGCCCGATCTTCCAGCAGGCCGGACGCCAATACAAAGACCCGACGCTGGTGCTGTTCAGCAACCGGGTGAACTCCGCGTGCGGCATGGCCACTTCTGCCACCGGCCCGTTCTATTGCCCGGCCGACCAGAAGGTCTATCTGGACATGGCGTTCTTCCAGGAAATGTCGCAGCGTTTCAAGGCCGCTGGCGATTTCGCTCAGGCTTATGTGATTGCGCACGAAGTCGGCCACCATGTGCAGACGCTGCTGGGCGTCTCGGCGAAGATGCAGGCGGCGCGTCAGCAAGGCCGGCAGATGGAGGGCGACGGCGGCTTGCTGGTTCGCCAGGAATTGCAGGCCGACTGTCTCGCCGGCGTCTGGGCGTATAACGCGCAGAAACGCCTGAACTGGCTGGAACCGGGCGACATCGAAGAAGCCTTGAACGCCGCCAACGCCATCGGCGATGATCGCTTGCAGCAACAGGGTCAGGGCCGAGTGGTCCCGGACTCGTTTACCCACGGTACGTCAGCGCAAAGGGTGCGCTGGTTCAAAACCGGATTCGCGCAAGGCCAGGTAAGCCAGTGCGACACCTTCGCGGCGAAAACCCTGTAAATGCATAAATGGCTTGTGGCGTTACTGTTCTTCGTCGGCACTGCGCAAGCGGCCGGCGTCGATGCGATCAGCCCCGGTCGCCTGCAACTCAAGGCCGGGGAAATGGCAGTGGGCATCGGCCCGGCGCCGGAGAAGATCGAGCGAGTGCTGATCGTGATTCACGGTCGCCTGCGCAACGCCGAGACCTATCGCAAAAGCGCGGAAAGCGCCGCCGAACTCGCCGGACAGACCGCGCACACGCTGGTGATCGCTCCGCAGTTTCTCAATGAAAGCGACGTCACCCTGTATTCCTTGCCGCCGACGGTGCTGCGCTGGCAGGGCAACGAGTGGATGGGCGGCGGCTTGTCCACCGGGCCGAATCCGCTGAGTTCCTACGCGGCGCTGGACGAAATCGTCGCGCGGGTCAGCGACCGCAAACAGTTTCCGGACGTGAAGCAGATCGTGATCTTCGGCCACTCCGGCGGGGGTCAGGTGGTGCAGCGTTACGCCCTGCTGGCCAAGGATCAGCCGGCACTCAAGGCCAACGGCATTCGCTTGCGCTATGTAGTGGCCAATCCTTCGTCCTATGCGTACTTCAACGAGCAGCGGCCAGTGGCGTTCGATCACGCGCAATGCCCGGGTTTCAATCGCTGGAAGTACGGGCTGGCGGACATGCCGGTGTATGCCGGTGGGCGAACGCCGTTGCAAGTTGAGAGCGCTTACGTCAAACGCGAGGTGATCTATCTGCTCGGGCAGCAGGACGTCGACCCGGAACATCCGGCGCTGGACAAGAGTTGCGCGGCCGAGGCGCAAGGGGCTTACCGGTTGATGCGCGGGAAGATGTATTTTGGCTATTTGCTGCGCCGGCATCCCGAGGGGGTCAATCAGCGGCTGGTTGAAGTACCCGGGGTCGGACATGACGGGGATGGCATGCTGACGTCGGCGGAGGGGCAGAAGGCTTTGTTTGATCAGTAGGTTTTGTGTTGAATGTACCGGCCTCTTCGCGAGCAATCCCGCTCCCACATAGGAATGAATGCCACGTTTGGAATGTATTTCCCTGTGGGAGCGAGCCTGCTCGCGAAGGGGCCGGCTCAGGCGACGAAGATGTCAGGCTGAGAGCATCCGCCGCAACTCAACACAATCCCTCGCATGCCAATCGGTCAGTTCCGGCCATGGGTTATCCGGCAGGTTCACCAACACCGTCCGCGCCCCCGCTGCTCGGCCGCAATCCAGATCAAAACGGTAATCACCGACCATCACCATGTCACTGGCCGGCACTTGCCAGGCTTCGGCCAGCTTCAGCAAACCGCCGGGATGCGGCTTTGGCGGCGCTTCGTCGCGGCCCAGCACATCCTCGACCGCGAAGCAGTCAGCCAGGCCGATCGCCTCCAGCGTCACGTGCGCCAGTTCCCGCGCATTGCGGGTGAGAATGCCAAGGCGATAACCGCGCGCATGCAGGTCGCGCACCAGCTCCACCGCGCCAGTGGCCGGGGTCGAGCCCAATGCCAGATCGCGTTCATGTTCCAGCAACCAGGCATGCTTGGCCGCTGCTTCATCCGCTGGCAATGCGGCGAGATGGGTGAGGATGTCGTCCTCTGGCGGAATCGCCAGTGCCACGCGAATCGCCGCGAAATCATGCACGGCGACGGTCAGCGTGCCGTCCATGTCGAACACCCAATGACGAACCTCGGTCAGGCTCATGCCCAGTCCTTGCGATGGCGGATCAGGCCTTCCTGAGTCACCGAAGCGACCAGTTGCCCGGCGCGGTTGAACACGCTGCCACGGGAAAAACCGCGCGAGTTGCCGGCCCACGGGCTGTCCATCGCGTAGAGCAACCAGTCATCGGCGCGCAGATCATTGTGGAACCACAGCGCGTGATCGAGGCTGGCGACCTGCATGTCCTTCTGCCAGACCGACTTGCCGTGGGGCAGCATCGACGTGGTCAGCAGGCCGAAGTCCGAGGCGTAGGCCAGGAGGTATTTGTGCAGCGCAGGAATGTCGGCCAGGGCGCCGTCGGCGCGGAACCACACATATTTGATCGGATCGGCCGGTTGCGGGTTGTACGGATCCTTTTCGGTGACCGGGCGTACTTCGATCGGCTTCGGGCACAGCAGTTTTTCACGCATGTGCTCGGGAATCAGGTGCGCACGCTGCTGGATCAGTTCCAGCTCCGAGGGCAGGTTTTCCGGGCCGACCACCGCCGGCATCTGGCCCTGATGCTCGAAGCCTTTTTCGTCGTACTGGAACGAAGCGCTGCAGGTGAAGATCGGGTGGCCCTTCTGGATCGCCGTTACGCGGCGGGTGCTGAAGCTGCCGCCATCACGCACGCGATCAACCGAATAGACCACCGGCAACTTGGCATCGCCCGGGCGCAGGAAATAACCGTGCAGCGAGTGCACATGGCGCGCCTCTTCCACCGTCTGACTGGCCGCCGACAGTGACTGGCCGAGCACCTGACCGCCGAACAACTGGCGGAACCCCAGATCCTGGCTGCGGCCACGGAACAGGTTTTCTTCGATCGGCTCCAGGGTCAGCAGATCGACCAGATCTTCCAGCACTTGGCTCATTCAGACTCTCCTCACACAAAGCAATGGCCGCGCAGTCTTGGCTGCGGCGGACGATTCAGGTTCTGGCACGGGCCAAATACGATGGCGGCCATTGTAAACGTCCGTGTCGGCTTATTCATGCAAGGTTTGCAGCCATTGTTCGCGGCTGATGCGATACAGGACATGCCGACGCAACGGGTGATCGAGCGCAAGCCTGGGGTGATCGAAATCGTCCTGCGGGTCGTGATGCATGCCGATCGCCTGCATGACCTTCTCCGACTGCGCATTCTGCCCGGCGGTAAACGAGACGATTTCCTCCAGTTTCAACTGGTCGAAACCCGCGCGCAGTGCGGTCCACGCCGCTTCGCTGGCGTAACCCAAGCCCCAGTGTTCCTTGGCCAGACGCCAGCCGATCTCCACCGCCGGGGTAAACGGCGCATCGAAGCCGACCACGCCCAACCCGGTGAAACCGATGAACTCGCCCGTGTCCTTGCGCTCCAGCGCCCACAGACCAAAGCCGTGCTCGGCAAAATGCCCACGCACGCGGCCGATCAATGCGGCACTTTCGAGCCGGGTCAACGGCGCTGGAAAGTAGCGCATCACCTGTGGATCGGCGCACATCGCGGCGAATGCCGGCAAATCCTCGTCCTGCCACTGACGCATCAACAACCGCGCGCTTTGCAGCTCCAGTATCGGCTCCATCGTCCCCTCCATTTCCATGCCGTTGAGTCTACATCGCTGGTAGGATCGTTCATTCTTTCCCTGGTTCTGCGCGAAACAAGCCATGCCCTTGCCGTTGATCTATCACGAAGACTACAGCCCCGATTTTCCCGCGGATCACCGCTTTCCCATGGACAAGTTCCGGCTGCTGCGCGATCACCTGGTCGACAGCGGCCTGACCCGCGACGCCGACCTGCTGCGCCCGCAGATCTGTCCCAACGACATCCTCGCCCTCGCCCATGACCGCAGCTATATCGAACGCTACATGAGCGGCGAGTTGTCCCGCGAAGACCAACGGCGCCTCGGCCTGCCGTGGAACGAGGCGCTGGCGCGACGCACCGTGCGCGCGGTGGGCGGCTCGATCCTGGCCGCAGAGCAAGCGCTGGAACATGGCCTGGCCTGTCACTTGGCCGGCGGCACCCATCACGCTCACTACGATTACCCCGCCGGGTTCTGCATCTTCAATGACCTGGCGATTATCAGCCAGTACCTGTTGCAGAGCGGCCGGGTCAATCGCGTACTGGTTTTCGATTGCGACGTGCACCAAGGCGACGGCACCGCGCGGATTCTGCATGACACGCCGGAGGCGATTACCGTTTCCCTGCACTGCGAAAAGAATTTTCCCGCACGCAAAGCCGAAAGTGACTGGGACATTCCGCTGCCCAAAGGCATGGGTGATGCCGATTATCTGCAGGTGGTCGATGACACGCTCAATTACCTGCTGCCGCTGTATCAACCGGATCTGGTGCTCTACGACGCTGGCGTCGATGTGCACAAGGACGATGCCCTCGGTTATCTGCAACTGACCGACGCCGGCGTGGCCGAGCGCGATGAACGGGTGATGCGCCACTGCCTGGGCCGCGACATCCCGGTGGTCGGGGTGATCGGCGGCGGCTACAGCAAGGATCGCCACGCCCTCGCCCGCCGCCACGGCATCCTCCATCACAGCGCGCAACGGGTCTGGGATTCACACGGCTGTCACTGAAACGTGCTGCGTTACCCACAATCGCTGTGGAACTGCCTGTGGATAACCTGAGCGAAAGGGACTGCAGGCCATGCTGGGCATGGCGCACAGCGCACTGTTTATTTTTTAACCAGCCTCGAAATACACCGCAGCCCCGGTGGGAGCGAGCCTGCTCGCGAAAGCTTTAGCACCCACAACATCTAATTGACTGACAGACCGCGTTCGCGAGCAGGCTCGCTCCCACATGATGTCTCCCACAGGGTTCAGCGCTGTTAGAATGCGCGCCTTGTCCCGCCATACCGCAGCGCACGCCCATGACTGAGAATTCCGCTCCCGCCAACACCCACGTCGCCATCATCGGCGGTGGCCCCGCCGGCCTGATGGCCGCCGAAGTGCTGAGCCAGGCCGGAATTCGCGTCGACGTTTTCGACGGCATGCCATCGGTCGGGCGCAAGTTCCTGCTGGCCGGGGTCGGCGGCATGAACATCACCCACTCCGAAGCCTACCCGGCGTTCCTCGCACGCTACGCCGAACGCGCACCGCAGATCGCCCCGCTGCTGCGCGCATTCGATGCCGATGCCTTGTGCCAGTGGATTCACCAACTGGGCATCGAAACCTTCATCGGCAGCTCCGGCCGTGTATTCCCCACCGACATGAAAGCGGCGCCGCTATTACGCGCCTGGCTCAAGCGCCTGCGCGACAGCGGCGTGGTTATCCACACCCGTCATCGCTGGCTCGGCTGGGACGCAAATGGAGCAATGCGCATCGACAGTCCGGAAGGCGAAATCAGCGTAAACCCCGACGCCACCCTGCTCGCCCTAGGCGGCGGCAGTTGGTCGCGGCTGGGCTCGGATGGCGCGTGGATGTTGCCGCTGGAGCAGCGCGGCGTGGATCTGGCGCCGTTGCAGCCAAGCAATTGCGGCTTCGAGGTGCAAGCCTGGAGCGAGCTGATGGTGAGCAAATTTGCCGGCGCGCCGCTGAAAAACATCGCCATCGGGTTAAACGACGATATCCCGCGTCTGGGCGAATGCGTGATCACCGCGACCGGCATTGAAGGCAGTCTGATTTATGCGCTGTCCGCGCCGATTCGCGAAGAGATCAATCGCTATGGCGCGGCGGTTATCCACATCGACCTGCTGCCCGGCCGGCCTGTGGATAAATTGCAGGCGGCGCTGAGCAAACCACGCGGCGCGCGCTCAATGGCCAAGCATCTGCACAGTCAGGTGGGGATTGATGGGGTTAAGGCAGCGTTGTTGCGCGAGCTGACCGATGCCGAAACCTTCGCCGATCCGGCGCTGTTGGCGCGAGCGATCAAAGCGTTGCCGCTGACCCTGGTGAAAACCCGTCCGCTGGATGAGGCAATCAGCAGCGCCGGTGGCGTGCGGTTCGAGGCGATGGATGAGCGTTTGATGCTCAAGGCGTTGCCGGGGGTGTTTTGTGCCGGCGAGATGCTCGACTGGGAAGCGCCGACGGGCGGCTACTTGCTGACCGGGTGTTTCGCCAGCGGGCGCGCGGCAGGGCTGGGAATGGTGCAGTGGCTTAAGCACAAAACCCTGTAGGAGCTGACGAGTGAAACGAGGCTGCGATCTTTTGATCTTTAAAACCAACATCAAAAGATCGCAGCGTTCCGCAGCTCCTACAGGGAAACGCATTCCCAATGTGGGAGCGAGCCTGCTCGCGAAGGCGCTATTGTAAACGCCGCATCAAATCACGGCTTACGTTTACGCGGCCCGGTATTGAACACCGGCACTTTGCGTACTGGCTTGATCGATGGCTCCGGTGCCGAGGTCTCGCCGCTGTCGACCCACTTGCCCAGATTACGTTTCCCACCGCCACCACCCGATGCTTTCGGCTTCTTCGGTTTCTTCGGCTTCTTGATCACCTGACCGCTGGCATCGGTGTCCGGCACGCGGTGCTCGGGTTCGAAATCCGGCTCGTTCTGGCGCTTCAGGTTCTGCCGCGTCAGCATCTCGATCGCCGAGAGCATGTTCACTTCATCGGCACACACCAGCGAAATCGCCTCACCGGTGGCACCCGCACGGCCAGTCCGGCCGATGCGGTGAATGTAATCCTCGGCGACGATCGGCAGATCGAAGTTGACCACCAGCGGCAAGTCTTCGATGTCCAGACCACGGGCGGCGACGTCGGTCGCGACCAGAATCTGCACTTCGCTGAGCTTGAAACGGTCCAGCGCGCGCTGGCGCGTAGCCTGGGGTTTGTCGCCATGGATGCCGTCAGCATTCACACCGAGGCCCTGAAGTTTTTCCACCAGCGCATCGACGCCGTTGCGGGTCTTGGCGAACACCAGCACCTGCTTCCACTTGTTCTTGCGCATCAGGTGCACGAACAGTTCGGCCTTGCGCTTCTTGTCCACCGTCACGATCCACTGCTTGACCGTGTTGGCGGCAACATTGCGCGGGCTGACTTCGACGCTCAAAGGATCATTGAGCATCTGCCCGGCGAGCAGACGGATGTCATCGGAGAAGGTCGCGGAGAACAGCAGCGTCTGGCGTTTTTTCGGCAGCATGCGGTAAATGTTCGCCAGTTCTTCAGAGAAGCCCAGGTCGAGCATACGATCGGCTTCATCCAGCACCAGCGTTTGCAGCTGATTGAGTTTCAGCGCGTTCTGGCGGAACAGGTCGATCAAGCGACCGGGCGTGGCGACCAGCACATCGACGCCGCCGCGCAGCTTCATCATCTGCGGGTTGATGCTGACACCGCCGTACACCGCGTACGTGCGCAACGGCAGATTTTCCGCGTACTGGCGCACGGCTTCGTGGACCTGCTCGGCCAGCTCGCGGGTCGGCACCAGAATCAGCGCACGCGCCGAATTGGCGGTGACTTTCGGCCCTTCCATGGCCAGCAACTGCAACAGCGGCAAGGCGAAACCGGCAGTTTTACCGGTGCCGGTCTGGGCCGCTGCCATCAGGTCGCGACCGGCCAGCACCGCCGGAATGGCTTGCGCCTGCACCGGCGTCGGGGTCTGGTAGCCGAGCGTCTCGAGGGAGCGCAGCAAGGGTTCGATCAGGCCAAGGGAGGCGAAAGTCATGGGAGTACCGTAGGAAAAAATGACGCGGGGATGCAATGCCGCGCAGTTTACCCTAATTCGTACGCGCTTCCGTCGGAACGGCTTTCACCTCCTCCACTGGCGGCTGCGCGGGCCGGCGCCACTGCGGCAGGCTGATCAGCAGCACCGCGCTGATGATCACCAGCATCGCCAGCGCTTCTTCGATGCCGATGGTCTCGCCAACAAACACCACGCCGAGCAACACCGCCACTGCCGGGTTGACGTAGGCATAACTGGTCGCTGCCGCTGGGCGCACGTGTTTGAGCAGATACATGTAGGAATTGAAGGCGATGATCGAGCCAAAAAAAATCAGATAGGCCAGCGCCAGCCATCCTTCGAGCGGCGGCATGGCTTGCAGGTGCTCGCCACTCAGCGCGCTGCCGATCAGCAAGAACACGCCGCCGACGAGCATTTCCACCGCGCTGGCCATGGCACCCGCCGGCAACGGCAGGTATTTGCTCCACACCGAGCCGAACGCCCAGCTCGCCGCCGCGAAGATCAGCAACATCGCACCGAGCGGGCTCGATTGCAGGTTGGAACCCATATTGAGCATGGCTATGCCAATAATCCCCAACGCCACACCGGCCCATTCGAGACGCGTATTACGCGCGCCCCAGAAGTAGCCGAACAACAAGGTGAACAGCGGCACCGTCGCCACCGCCAGCGCAGCGACACCTGACGCCACGCCGGTATGCTCCGCCACGCTGACCGCGCCATTGCCAAAACTGAGCAGCAGAATGCCGACCAGCCCCGCCGCTTTCCACTGCGCCCAGGTGGGCGCCGGAGCCCCACGCCAGCGCAGCCAGGCATACATCAAGCTGCCGGCAATGACGAAGCGCACCCCGGCCAGCAATAGCGGCGGCCAGTATTCGACACCGATACGAATCACCAGATAGGTCGATCCCCAAATCACGTACAACGCAAAAAACGCGGCGATCAACGGCAGGGAAAAACGGCGCAAGGCAGGCATGGGCAGCTCGACAGTCAGATTTCTGTGGACGGGTTATTCTAGAAAGGCTGCCGCGCAAAAATAAGTTACAAAACCTGTTTATCGCGCCGGTACACTTTTGAAATCACGGAGATCGCCGGGTTAAGCCGCGATTTCGAAAGTCTGGCCATTTCAGGAGTTCGCCTTGGACAAATACGACCGCATGCTGCTCGGCGCACTTCTGGAAAACGGCCGCGCGTCCTACGCTGATCTGGCGCGCAAGGTTAACCTCTCAGCCCCCGCCGTCGCCGAACGCGTGGCCAAACTGGAAACGGCCGGAGTGATCACCGGTTATCAAGCAAAAATCGATATGGCGAAAATCGGCCTGCCGATCCAGTGCGTGATCGAACTGCGCCTGAACCAGCACGGCAACCAGAAGGCCTACGATGAACTGATCAAAATCCCGCAGATCACTGAATGCCATCGGGTCACCGGCGACCCGTGCGTGATCATGCAAGCGGCGGTGGCCTCGATGCCTGAGCTGGAAGAGTTGATCGATCGGGTGGCGAAGTTCGGGTTCAGCAAGACGTCGATTGTGCTTTCAAGCGCAGTCGAAAAGCGTGTGCCGTTGGGGCACATCGAAGGCAACGGTAAATAATCAGGCACACCGAAAAGATTAATGTGGGAGCGAGCCTGCTCGCGAAGGCGCAGTGGCAGTCAACATCTCCATCGACTGATGCTCCGTCATCGCGAGCAGGCTCACTCCTACAAGGTTACTGTGTGGTGCCCGACTTCAGCGATAACGCTGCAAATGCTCGCCGACTTTTGCGGCAGGCACCTTCTGCAACTTGCACAGCAGGTCGTGATTCAACTCGCGTACCCCGTGCTTGCCCCGTAACTCTTGCGCCAAATGCGCCATCAGATTGGCCGCCATCTCCGCATCGGCCATGGCCCGGTGAGCCTGCCCGGTATGCGGCAACCGCGCGAAAGTGGTGAGCGTGCCGAGCTTGTGATTCGGCGCCGCCGGCATCAGGCGCCGCGCCAGCAGCAGTGAACAGGCGAAATTCTGCAGGCGTGTGCGCTTGATCCGGCCCAGTTCGAAATCCCAGAACTTCTGGTCGAACGAGGCGTTGTGTGCGAGCAACGGCGTGCAGCCGACAAACTCGTTGACCTCTTCCATCACCCGCTCGGCGGGCGGCGCGGTGCGCAGCATGGCGTTGCTGATGCCGGTCAGTTGTTCGATGAACGCGGGGACGCGCACGCCGGCGTTCATCAGGCTCTGGTAACGCTCGACGATGCGGCCGTTTTCCAGCATGACCACGGCAATTTCCGTGGCGCGGCAGCTGCTGTTCGGCGACAGGCCGGTGGTTTCAAAGTCGATGACTGCAATGCGTTCCAAACCGGGGTGTACTCCGTTCCAATCTATTGTTCAGCTCAGCTCTTGAGCAACAGTGCGCCTTCGATCGGCACGTAGCGGCTGGCAGCGCGGATCAGCGAGTTGGCGGTCAGGCCGGGGACGCCGTAGGCTACCGCTTGCACACCGTGCTTGTTGATGATGCGTTCGAGCAGCATGTCGAAATCGCCGTCACCGGAGGCCAGCACTACTTCGTCGACATGGTCGGCAGCGTCCATGATGTCCAGGGTAATGCCGACATCCCAGTCACCCTTGGCCGAGCCGTCGCTGCGCTGGATGTAGGGCTTGAGCTTCACGGTGAAACCGAGATTGCGCAGGATCTGCTGGAACTGCTGCTGCTTGCTGTCGCCACGGTCGATCGCATAGGCATACGCCTCGACGATCTGCCCGTTCTTGCTGATGTCCGCCCATAGTGCGGCGTAGTTGAAGTGGCAACCATAGGCCTGACGCACGGTGTAGTAGAGGTTCTGCACATCGGCGAACACTGCGATTTTTTTCACCGGAGTTCCTGTGAGCGCGCAAGCGCACGAAGCGGGGTCAGGCGTTCAGGCCTGAAAAAGGCGCTCAGTATGCCAGCCCGAAGGAGGGTTCCGCGAATAATCGGCCCGAAGCCCCGCAGGGCTCCGGACGAATGGTGAATCAGACGAAGGAGTCGTCGTCATCGAAGAACGACGAATTGTCGCTGCTGTAATCGGCGTCGCTGAAACCGCCCTGCTCATTGCCCGAGAAGCCGTTGTCCGCCACGCGCTGATCATCGCCCCAGCCGTTGTTGCTCTGGTCGGCGACCTGTGCCGGTTCTTCCTTGATGACCTCGACGATTTCTTCAGGTGCTTGGTTGTGATGGAACAGGCTGCTGATGCCCTGCGCCAGCATCACACCGCCGGCCACGCCTGCGGCGGTTTTCAGCGCGCCGCCGAGGAAGCTGTTGCCCGCCGCCGGGGCTGCCTGCTGCGCATAATTGGGCGGCGCTGCGCCGAAGTTCTGTTGCGGTGCCGGAGTCTGATAGCTCTGCTGCGGCGCCGGCTCGCGCCAGCCGCCGGTGGACGATGGTGCTGCGCTCTGGCTCGGCGCCGGACGCGAATTGCCGCCGCCAAAAATGCTCGACAGGAAACCGCCGCCACCGCTGGATGCCGGTGCGCCGCTCTGGGCCTTGGCCGATTGCAGCTCGGCCTGCAGGCGCTGGACTTGCTGGGTCAGTTGCTTGTTCTGCTCGTCGAGGCTTTTCAGCGCGGCCTCTTGCACCAGAATCGCCTGGGTCATGAAATAGCCTGCCGCCGGTTGGCGCGTCAGGTGTTCCTTGATCCGCGCCTCGGCCTGGGCGTCGCGCGGGGCTGCCTCCGTTTCGGCCTGTTGCAGCCGGGAAAACAGTCCATCGATCAGGGTTTGCTCTTCGCTGTTCATGGCGACCTCGTAGATTGCCGGTAATAACGTGCCCGCCCCCACTCTGGGCGCGGTGCTCTCCTGTAATGGAGACAGTGACAAAACGTTTCAATGGCCTTTACCGAATGTTTACGTTTGTGTCGCCCCGCGTTGCATCGGTTAAAGTGAGCCACTGTTTTCGACCTGCGATACCGACTGATGAATGCCCTCGAAGTACTGCGCGACTCTCTGTATTTTTTTAAACGCCATCTGGGCAGCATCGTGCAGTTGTGCCTGCCGCTGGTGATCGTCGAAGCTTTCTTGCAGCAGGCGGTCGATCACGCCACCGGGCCGGACACCTTTGCCGGAGTCAGTATCATCGTCGGCCTGCTGGTGTATCCGCTGTACACCGCCGCACTGATCCTGTTTCTCGATGCACGCAGTCGTGGCGAGGCGCCACGCAACCGCGACCTGCTGGCGATGGCCGCCACCCTGTGGCCGCGCTTCGCCGTGCTGACCGCGCTCAATACCTTGCTGATTCTGCTCGGCCTGTCGTTGTATTTCCTGCCGGGCCTGATGCTGATGGTCATGCTCGCCTTCGCCGAATACCTGCTGGTGCTGCGCGGCCTCGGGCCGTTGCAGGCGATGAAGGAAAGCCTGCGTCTGACGCGCGGGCATTTCTGGCGCATTCTGCTGTGCATTCTCTGTGTAATGACGCCGCTATGGCTGCTCAAGGGCGCGACGCTGGCGGTGTACCCCGAACCGCAGAATCCGCTGATTGCCGGACTGATCGACAGCGCCCACAGCTTCCTGCAGCTGTTCACCAGCGTCGTGCTGTTCCGTCTGTTCATGCTGATCAGCGAATTGCCTGACAAAAGTAACGGAGCGGTCTGACCGCACCGTGCTTGGGCTTCGCCGCTGCCGTCAGGTATGCTCGGGACCACTTTCTGTAACGCTATAAGCCGAGCCATGACCCGTCTGCTGCGCTACACCCTGCTCCTCGTCATCCTCGCCGGCGTCCTGTTCGGCGTGCTGCTGTTCAGCCTGACCTGGCGCCCCGACGCTCGCGAAACCCTGCCGGTCAGTTGCGGCACCACCGCACCGACGCTGGTGCCCGGGCAAGCATTGAAAGTCATGACCTGGAACGTGCAGTTCCTCGCTGGCAAGCGCTATGTGTTCTGGAATGATCTGGCTCAGGGCAACGACGAAGCGCCGACTCAGGAAGACATGGCTTTCAGTCTCGATGAAGTGGCGCGGGTGATCCGCGACGAACAACCCGATGTGGTGCTGTTGCAGGAGCTCGACGACGGCGCCAAGGCCAGCGACTACCAGAATCAGCTCAAGCTGTTGCAGGAACGCGTCGCCGATCTGTACCCGTGCAGCACCAGCGCCTTCGACTGGAAAGCCGATTTTGTCCCCGAGCCCCACATCTACGGCAGCGTCGGCCGCCAGTTGGCGACGTTGAGTCGCTATCGCATCGAACACGCCGAACGCCTGCAACTGCCCGTAGCACCGAGCAACTTCATCAGCCGCCAGTTCCAGCCCAAAGACGCCTTGGTGGCAGTCAAACTGCCGCTCAGCGATGGCGGACAACTGACCGTGTTCAACACCCACTTGCAGCGCGCCAGCCAGGCGGACGGCAACGTGCAGGCGCAAATGGCTGCCGTGGCCAAGGTGCTCGACAAGTATGAAAGCCAAGGCCTGCCCTGGCTGATCGGTGGCGATTTCAATCTGCTGCCGCTGGGCCAGTACCGACGCCTGCCCGTCGAGCGCCGCACGCCCTACGCTGCCGACAGCGAGTTGCATCTGCTGTGGGACAAGTATCCGATGATCCCGACCAACAACGAAGCCGGCGGCATCGACCGGGCCAAATGGCTGACCCATTACCCAAACGACCCCGGCCTAAACGGCCCGGATCGCACGGTCGACTATCTTTTCTACAGCCCGAAGATCAAACGAATCGAAGCGATGGTGCGCCAGGACGATACGTTGCGCATTTCCGATCACTTGCCAGTGATTGCGCGATTCCTGCTTCCTGCCGCGCCATAGACAATGACAGCCATCAACTTCGGCGCCGGACCACGCGCCGATGGCAATCCGCCGGGCCCAAGACCTTGCCCGCGCGGGAGCGTACCGTAATGGTCTCGACCGGCTCCGATTGTTCGTTGTCCAGCAACACCGAATAACTCTCACCCTTACTGAACAGGAAACGCTCGCCCCATTGGCGCATGCTGATGACAATGGGAAAAACCGAACGGCCCATCTCGGTCAACACGTATTCCTTGTAAGCGGTGCCATCGGAAGCTGGCTGCACCTCGAACACGCCCAGCTCGACCAATCTCTTGAGTTTCACCGTGAGGATGTTTTTCGCCAGCCCCAGACGTTTCTGGAATTCGCTGAAACGACGCACATCATCGAAAGCATCACGGATGATCATCAACACCCAACGATCTCCGATGGCCTCGAGAGTGCGGGCCACGGGACATTCGCTTTGTGCCAGTAGCAACTGTCTGGCCATGAGTCTCCAATTTTGGGAAAGAGCGCGTTAGAAAGGATCTAACGTCAGAAGAAAATATTTTGTAAAAACTAGTTGTAGATTAAAACCAGTTTTGATAAAAATCAACGCACCGGTTTTCTTTGGAAACCAGATTCCCAAGGATGGAATGATGACGTTGAACCCTCAAAAGCCTTCGAAAATGGACGTCGAAGCCGAAAAATCAGCCAGCAGCGGCAGCGTTCGAGCCCCTCAGACACAGACGGCCAATACCGGATTAAGTCGTTACCAGAAATTTCTCTTCGCAATCACCTGCGCCATGGCCGTGGCTAACGTCTACTTTGCACAACCGCTGCTGGAGTCGATGGCTGCGAGCCTGTCGGTGTCGCCCGGCACTATCGGCGTGGTGGTCACCGCCACTCAGGCTGGTTACGCAGTAGGCCTTTTGTTCATCGTCCCGCTGGGAGATCTGCTCAATCGCAAGGGACTGATCCTGACGCAGATGCTGCTGTCGGCCATTGCTTTGTGCGCGGTTGGGCTGGCACAGGATTGGGGCATGTTGCTCGGCGCGATGGTGCTGGTCGGGCTGATGGCGGTCGTCGTGCAAGTGGTGGTTGCCTACGCTGCGACGCTGGCCAGCCCGGAACAACGTGGCGAAGCCATTGGCACGGTGACCAGTGGCGTCGTGCTGGGCATTCTGCTTGCGCGCTTCGTATCGGGCGCGGTAGCCGATCTGGCGGGATGGCGCGGCGTTTACTTCGTTTCCGCAGCCTTGATGATCGGCATGGCACTGGTGCTGTATCGCACCATGCCAGCATCGACCACACCACCGGCCAAGGGCAGTTACTTGCAGTTGCTGCGGTCGGTCCTGCAGCTGTATATCACCGAACGGACGCTGCGCGTCAGGGGCACCTTCGCCCTGCTGATATTCGCCGCATTCAGCGTACTGTGGACCGCAATGGTATTGCCGTTGAGCGCACCTCCCCTGTCGCTGTCACACACTCAGATAGGCCTGTTCGGTCTGGCTGGGGTAGCCGGCGCGCTGGCTGCAGCAAGGGCCGGAAGGCTGGCCGATCAAGGCCTGGGTAATCGCACGACAGGCATCGCGCTGGCGCTGTTGACCGTGTCATGGCTGCCCACCGCGTTTGTTGAAAGCTCGCTGCTGGCCATGGTCATCGGCGTGGTACTGCTGGACTTCGCTGTGCAAGCGGTGCATGTGACCAACCAAAGCCTGATATTCGCCGCCCGGCCCGATGCGCAAAGCCGGCTGGTGGGCGCCTATATGTGCTTCTACTCCGTGGGCAGCGGTGTCGGCGCAATTACGGCAACTTACACGTATGTGCACTTGGGCTGGGTTGCCGTTTGCCTGTTAGGCGCAGCCTTCAGCGCAACAGCATTGTTGTACTGGTTATACCTGGAGCTAACTTCCGGTTAAGTCCAGCCACCCCCTGAAACGTTCTTGCACAGCCCGAATATACGTGGTGAGAAACTGTGTGCCTGCCACACAAACTTTAATAATGACATGAGGCATGTATGGCACTGCACACATTAACGATCACATCGCATCAACTTGAGTTTGTGTTGCCGACTAATTCCCCATTCACCGATAAACGGCGTGGGTCGCTGGTGAGACGCGGTTGATTCATGCCACTCCCCGCGACAACAGTGACTTCGTCGCCCATGCCTGCGTTGCCCTGCATGACTAATCGGTAGATATCCGCGACTTGGTGCGAGTGCTGCGCGAGCAGTGGCTGCTTGTGCTGGAGCGCAATCTATCGTCCGGGTTGCTCCTCAAGTTTGCGTCCTGATCCCTGTATTTTTCGCTTCGAGACCGCTTGCATGAAATGTTTTCCCGGGTACGCCTGACGGCAAACCTGACATCCGTCGCATGACACCCCCCACCCTCATGAAGGCGACACAGCAATGAAACCACTGCACGTTGTATTGGCTGTCTTGATCACGGCAATCTGGGGTGTCAACTTCTCGGTCATCAAGCTGGGACTGGCCACCGTAGACCCGTTTATTCTGGCGGGCATCCGCTTCAGTCTTTGTGCGTTACCGGCGATCTTTTTCATCCGCAAACCGAATGTGCCGTGGCGCTACATCATCGGTTACGGACTGGTGTTCGGCATCGGCCTGTGGGGCATCGTGAACCTGGGCATCAAGGCCGGGCTATCGGCAGGCATCGCTTCGCTGGTGCTGCAATTCAGCGCGTTTTTCACGATTCTGCTGGGCGGCTGGGTGTTCAAGGAAGCGCTGACACGCTTTCAGGTGCTGGGCATGCTGATCGCACTCGGTGGATTGTTGTGCATCATCATGATCAGCGACGGTTCGGTCAGTCTGCCGGGTGTGCTGCTGGTGCTGGTGGGCGCAGCCTCATGGAGCGTCGCCAATATCATCAACAAAAAGGCCAGCACCAAAGAGGTCTTCGCGTTTCTGGTCTGGTCCAGCGCCTTCGCACCAATCCCGTTGTTCGCGCTCGACTACGCAGTGAACGGCAGCTCCGGCTACACCACGTTTGTCAATCAGGTCGATACGACCGCCGTGCTGTCGATCCTGTTTCAGGTTTACCCGAACACATTGTTCGCCTACTGGATATGGAACTCGCTGCTCAAAACCTATCCGGTTTCCACGGTCGCGCCACTGTCGCTGCTGGTGCCGATTTTCGGCATGCTCGGCTCGGTCTTGATCTTTCATGAGCAAGTGCCGGCGAGCAAGGTGATGGCGGTGGTACTGATAGTGATCGGCTTGGCCGTCGGCCTCTATGGGCAGCGTATTTTCAATGCTATGTTTGCGCGTCCTGCGCGCACTTCAATATGAATCGACAGGGAGTAGGTATGAGTCTGGGAAGACGTGAATTCGTGAGGGTCTCGGTTGGCGCGACCCTGGTTGGAGGCAGCATGATTGCAGGTGTGACGAACGCACAGGCGGGTAACAAGCCTGTTCAGAATGACGTGATGACGGTGCTGGACCCCAACGATTGGGCATCCGTGCGAGCGCAGTTCAAGTTGTCGCCTGAATTCGTGCACATTTCCAACTTTTTTCTCGCTTCCAACCCCAAGCCGGTTCGCGATGCCATGGCGCGCCACCGGCAGGCATTCGACGAAAATCCGTACACCTACCTCGAAGACAACATGTTCGCCAGACCGCGGGACATGGTCTGGCGCAAGGTCTGCGCCGCGGCTGCCGACTATACCGGCGGACGCGCTGAGGACATCGCACTGACGACCAGCACCACGCAGGGTCTGTCGATGATCTACAACGGACTGAAACTGGCCCCCCACCAGGAAATCCTGACGACCAACCACGAGTGGTACACCCACGACGAAGCGATGCGTCTGGCGGTCCTCAAGTGGGGCGGCAGCATTCGCCGGATCGACCTGTATGAAGGACCAGACGATGTCAGTGTCGACGCCATCGTCGCGCGCATCGAAAAAGCCATCAAACCGGCAACCCGCATTCTTGCCATGACCTAGGTGCATTCGGGCACTGGCGTACGCTTGCCGGCGCGAGAAATCGGTGCACTGGTAGCGAGGATCAACCGTGATCGGTCCGAAGCGGACAGAATCATCTACGTGATCGACGGCGTGCACGGCTTCGGCTGTTCCGAAGCGCAGGTGGCGAGCCTGGGTTGCGACTTTTTCAGCGCCGGTACACACAAATGGATTCTCGGCCCGCACGGGACCGGTCTGGTCTGGGCTCGCGAAGGTCAGTGGGCGCACATCACACCGACCATTCCCACCATTATGGCCGCCGAACCCGCCAATGCCTGGCGCCAACAGCGCGATCCACAGGGCCAGACGCAGGCAGCCTGGGTCAGTCCTGGTGGCTTTCTCGCGTTCGAAAACCAGTGGGCCATGATCGAGGCGTTCAAGTTCATCGAGCAGATCGGCCGCAAGCGCATTGCCGACCGGGTCGCCGAACTCAATGGGCAGTTGAAGGAGGGACTGGCGAAGCTGCCCAACGTGTATTTGCACACGCCGCAGTCTGCAGAGTTCTCGGCCGGGTTTGTCTGCTGTGATGTCAAAGCCCGCGCCCCCAAAGAGATCGTCGCCAGGCTCAAAGAGCAGAAAATCATTGCCAGCGCCACGCCTTATCGGCATTCGACCGTGCGCTTTTCCGCCGGGATCATCAATACGCCCGAAGACATCGAAAAGACCCTCAAAGTGATGCGCACTCTGGTCTGACATCCGCCCTAACCGACGTCAGTTGCCTGCACCTGGTTAAGGCCGGTGCGGGTCGCTCGCGCCCGCCTTCCAGTTGAAGAATCGCCGCGTACTCAAGGGCAAGGATCGATCAAATGAATGAAATAAACGCCGCCCCCCAAAAAGCTGCAAAAGAGCTGGCCATGTTCCTGTTCTGCTCGACGGTATATCGGTTGTTTTCCGGTGCGCTGATGGTCTCGCTGACATGGACCATCCTCAACCAGGAAGAAGGCGGATATCTGCCACTGGCGCTAGCGATTTTTTGCTCGTTCATTCCAGCGTTTATCACGCCTGCGATGATCAGGCGCCTGTCGCTGCGCATGAACGGTCGGCAGATGAGCAGTTGGTTTGTGCTTGGGCTGACCGGCATCGCGCTGATATCGGGCGTGTCCCGAAATTTTACTGTCGGTTTGTTGATCACCAACCTGTTTGCCTGGCTGATGGTCATGTCGCTCGAAGCCAGCCTGGACATGTGGTTCACCCAGATTCAACGCGGCATGGATGAAACCAAGGTCCGGCGAATCAGTGGTGCAACCACGGCTACCAGTCAGGCCGCACTGATGATCGGGCCTTTGCTCGCGGCAGGCTTGATGCCGATTCTACCCGGCATGGGTTTCTCGATAGTGCTCAGCGCTGGCTTTTTTATGGTTGCGGCGATTTGCTTCACCCGCGACAGTCAACCTACAGCGGTGCAGGCAACGGCCGACGTTGCTGCACCTGACAGGTTGCCGCTGACGCTGTTTGTGCCGATGGTATTGATCTGGCCGATCCTCGGCGCATTCAACTTCATGCTGCCAGTGTATGTGGCGAGCCACGGCTGGGCACTGTTCGAACTGGGCATACTCGATGCCGTCTTCGGACTGGGCATGGCGCTAATCGGGGTGCTGGTAATCATTGCCAATACCGGTCGCAACCTGACGGCCTATCTGTCAGGCCTGATTACTGGCGCTGATCGCCACTTCGATGTGGTTGCTGCTGCCGGACAATCTGATGCTCAAGTCGCTGAGCCTGTTGATCCTCGGTATGGCATTTGGCGGTGCGCGCGTGCATATCCGCGTCGCCATCGCCTGCCGGTACAGCGAGGCGGCGGTGGGTCTGTGTGTCAGCCGGGCGAACGCCTTGGCGACACCCGTGCTGCTGCTGATACTCAGCCTGCAATTGGCCATGATCGAAAACGCCTGGCTGCTGCCTTTCCTGCTGGTGACATTGAGTGCCGCGTTGCTGTTGCAGACCTCGGCTACACGTTTCGCCCGAGGTCAGGCAGACACCGCTGCCGCAGGCGCCTGAATCAGCGCCCGGCATTGGCGTAACCCCGGTCAGGTGCCCCGGGGTTTCGCCCGCGCCGTGGCTTCAGCCACCAGCGGATCATCCGGCCAGTAATGCTTGGGATAGCGCCCCTTCAGATCTTTCTTCACCTCGGCATAGGTGCTGCGCCAGAAGTTGGCCAGGTCCTGCGTCACCTGCACCGGCCGCCGCGCTGGCGACAGCAGATGCAGCTTGACCACTTGCCGGCCACCGGCGATCCGTGGCGTATCGGCCAGACCAAACAGCTCCTGCAAACGCACCGCGAGAATCGGTGGATGTTCGCTGTAATCCAGACGAATCGATGAACCCGACGGCACGCTCAAATGATGCGGCGCCAGCTCATCGAGTTTCTGTGGCAGCGGCCACGGCAGAAGATTGCGCACGATGCTCGACAGGTCGAGGTTGGCGAAATGACTCAGTCGCGAGACCTTGCCCAGATACGGCAGCAACCAGTCTTCCAGGGTATTCAACAATGCCGCATCGCTGACATCCGGCCATTGGCTGTCGTCCTGAGTGTTCAGATCGAGCTGACGCAACAGCGCCACCCGCGCCTGCCACTGGCGCAGTTCCGGCGTCCACGGCAACAACTCCAGCCCCTTGCGCCGCACCAGATTGACCAGAGCCTGACTGCGCGCGTTTTCATCCAGACCGGTCAAAGGTTCGCGGCTGAGAATCAGCTCGCCGACCTTACGCTGGCGCTCGGCACGCAGCACGCCTTCGCGTTCATCCCAATCGAGTTGATCGACGCTGCGCACTTGCTCGGCGAGCACCGAATCGAACAGCGCCGGATCGAAATCCGCCGCCAGATAAATCCGTTCTTCGCGCTGGCCCTGGCGGCTGCCGAGGTCGGCGATGACAATCCACTCGTGCTTCATCAGGCTGTCGGCGTCAGCGAACAGCGCGGCGCGACCGTTGGCCAAACGGTATTCGGCACCACCGGCGCGCCGTTGCTGGGCGACGCGATCCGGGTAGGCCAGCGCCAGCAGCGCGCCGAGCCAGCGCGAATGCTCGGCATCGCTGACCGGTTCGCTCGGCTTGCCGCGCAAGTAGCCGCGATACTGCCGGGCCAATTGCCGGGCGCGTTGCACCCCGCCCTGCGCGCCGCGACCGGCGCGCTCTTCGCCTGAAAGCAGGACCAATCGGCTGTGCAGATCCGCGCCAGCGCCGCGCAGGATATCGCGCTCGCCGAGCAGCGCCGCCACATCACAGGCCATCGCCGCCAGCCCCAATGCCTGACCGCGCAACAGCAAATGCGCGATGCGCGGATGCGCCGGCAGTTCGGCCATGGCCTGGCCGTGGGCCGTCAGCGTGTCGCCGTGCAAGGCGCCGAGGCGTTGCAGCAAATCCTGCGCCTGGGCATAAGCTGCGGCGGGCGGCATGTCGAGCCAGACCAGTTCGCCCGGGGTCACGCCCCAGCGCCCCAGCTGCAAAGCGAGGCTGGCCAGATCCGCCGAGAGAATTTCCGCGCTGCCATAAGCCGCCAGTTGTTCATGCTGATCCTGCGACCACAGGCGATAACACACGCCCGGCTCCAATCGCCCGGCGCGGCCGGCACGCTGGGTGGCGCTGGCCTTGGAGATGCGTTGGGTGTCGAGGCGGGTCATGCCGCTGCCCGGGTCGAAGCGCGGCACCCGCGCCAATCCGGCATCGATGACCACGCGCACGCCGTTGATGGTCAGGCTGGTCTCGGCGATGTTGGTTGCCAGCACCACTTTGCGCTGACCGGGCGGCGCCGGATCGATCGCCGCGCGTTGCGCATTGAGGTCGAGTTCGCCGTGCAACGGGCACAGCGAGACGTCTTTGCGCTCGCCAATGGCGTCGGCCAGTTGCTGATGCACGCGGCGGATCTCCGCCTGTCCCGGCAGGAACACCAACAGGCTGCCGGTCTCGTCGTGCAGCGCTTCGAGCACGGTTTGGGTGACGCGCTGGTCGATGTATTCGCCTGGCTGAAACGGCCGGCCCCAGCGCATCGTCACTGGATACATGCGCCCTTCGCTGCGCAGGATCGGCGCGTCATCGAGCAACCCGGCCAGACGCTCGCCTTCGAGGGTGGCCGACATCAGCAAAATCTTCAGCGGCTGTTCAGCGCGAAACAGCTCGCGACCGTTCAGACTGAGGGCCAGCGCCAGATCAGCGTCGAGACTGCGTTCATGAAATTCGTCGAAGATCAGCAGACCCACGCCGTCCAGCGCCGGGTCGTCCTGCAAGCGCCGGGTGAGAATGCCTTCGGTGACCACTTCGATACGCGTCTTCGGGCCGACCTTGCTGTCGAGGCGGATGCGATAACCGACGGTTTCACCGACCTGTTCACCGAGCTCGCTGGCCAAGCGCTCCGCCGCCGCCCGCGCAGCCAGACGCCGAGGCTCAAGCATGACGATGGTCTGCCCGGCCAGCCAGGCTTCGTTGAGCAAGGCCAAAGGCACGCGGGTGGTTTTACCGGCGCCGGGCGGTGCTTCGAGCACGGCTTCGTGGCGTGACGCGAGGGCTTCACGCAGGGCGGGTAAAACATCGTCGATCGGCAAAGAAATCATGCTGGCTCCCAAACAGAGCCGCGAGTATAACGACGAACTGTCTGACGTTCGTCAGGGTCTTAACTTCACAAGACGAAGCTTCGTTATTTGATGACTCAGGAGACATTTCCATGCGCTTACCCTCTCGCCTGATTGGCGGTGTTCTGGTTGCCACTCTGCTCACGCAACTGTCAGCGTGCGGTTCGATTTTCTACCCGGACCGCCGTGGCCAGATCGACGGCAAGATCGACCCGGCGATCGCCGTGCTCGATGCCGTCGGCCTGCTGTTCTACATCATTCCCGGGCTGATCGCGTTTGCCGTCGACTTCGCCACCGGGGCGATCTATTTCGAACCGGGCCACACCGCGCAGATCGATCCGGCCAAGCTCAAGCAAGCCATCGGCCCGGACGGTCAGGTCGATAATCACAAGCTGCAGGCGATTCTGGAAAGCGAACTTGGCCGAGATTTTCCTCTGGATGATCCGCGCCTGATCCAGCACAAGGGCAGCACTCAGCAACTGGCGATGTTCGGTCTGCAACCGGCCGCTTGAATAAGGACGTTCAATGACCTCCAGCCCCGAACACGCCCGCCTGCTGCGGCTGGCGACCCGCGCCTCGGTGGCGGTCGCGTGCACGCTGATCATCGCCAAAGCGATTGCCTGGTGGCTCAGCGGATCGGTGAGCATGCTCGCCGGCCTCACCGACTCGGCGCTGGATGGCGTCACCTCGATGCTCAATCTGCTGGCGGTGCATTACGCCTTGCGCCCGGCGGATGACGATCACCGTTATGGCCACGGCAAAGCCGAATCGTTGGCGGGCATGGCCCAGGCGTTGTTCATCGGTGGCAGCGCGGTGCTGATCGCGTTCCAGGCCTACCAACGCTTGCAGACACCGGAGCCGCTTGGCGCACCGTGGCTAAGCATCGGCGTGATCGTGTTTTCCCTGCTGCTGACCGCCGCGCTGCTGATGTTGCAGCATCGGGTGATCAAGCAGACCGGCTCCAATGCCGTACGCGCCGACTCGCTGCATTACCGTTCGGACCTGCTGCTCAACGGCAGCATCCTCATCGCGCTGGTGTTGGCCGGGATGGGTTTTGCGCAACTGGACGCGTGGTTCGGTCTGGGGATCGCCGCGTACATCTTCTGGAGCGCGATCCAGATCGCCCGGGAAAGTTTCTCGGTGCTGATGGACGAGGAACTACCGACCGATGTCAGCCAGCACATGCTCGAACTGGCCTGCAGCGTCCCCGGGGTGCTCGGTGCACATGACCTGCGCACGCGGATCTCCGGCAACCACTGGTTCGTGCAATTGCACCTGGAATTGCCGGGCGAACTGACCCTGTCAGTCGCCCATGGCATCAGCGATCAAGCGGCGGCGGCAATTCACAAGGCCTATCCGAAGGCCGAAGTGCTGGTGCACGCTGACCCTGTAAAAGCAGCCACAAGCGACAAGCCTCTAGCTTCAAGCTTGTAGCTTGTAGCTTGTAGCTTGTAGCTTGTAGCTGCCCCTATCTGACCTGATAACCGCGACTGCTCAGGCAGTTGCCCTGCGCCTGGCGGTACGCCTGAACCACTTCGGGCGCGGGTTGATAAGTCGCGGTGCGCGGGTCGAAACCGCTTTGCTGCACCGCGTACTGCGAGCACTGATAACCGTCCTGCTGCACTTGCTGCGGCGACTGGCCGTTGGCCGGGTAGGCTTCGACGTCATAGCCTTGGGATTGCGGTTGCGGCTGTTGCTGTACCGGCGGCTCGACCACCACGTAATCCTGCGTCGCCTCTTGATAGGCGTAATAGGAACCGGCGGCGAGGAACAGCAGTGAGCCGCCGATCCACACTTCACGGGCGTAATCCGGCAAATACTGGATGCGGATCCCGCGCGGTGGCTGTACGACGATGTAGCGCGGGCCTTGCGGGCGATACCAGTAACCACCGGAGTAGAAGTAATCCTGACCGCGATACGGCACGCGGTAATCACGATCCGGGAAGCGATCGATCACATGGCCCGGACGATACTGCGGGCCCGGCCCCCAGCCATTGCCATGACCGTTCGGCCGTCCCGGCCAGCGGTTGTCATCGGGACGCGGCTGCGTCTGCCATTGCTGATTGTGGTAACCGTTTTGTGGACGCTCGTCGCGGTAGTAACCCTGACGCGGCTCCTGGGTCTGGCGCACGGCGTCGGGACGCGGCTGGATCGGCAGACTGTTGGCCGGTAATTGTGGCGGCGGTGGCGGTTGGCGAACCGGGTTGGGGTTGTAGGCCGGGCGGTTCTGATCACGGTTCTGCCATTGACCGTCATTGTTGTGCGGCTGGCCGTTGTGCTCGAACTTTCGGCTGTTGTCGCCACGAATGATCCCGTCGTTCTGCGGCCCGTTGCCAGGCCCACGATTCTGCGGCTCATCGGCCAGCGCTTGCGCACTGACACCCACACACAGCAAACCAACACCGGCCAGACGCCAGATGCGCGAATTCATGCTTTTCCTCACTGCGGGAGCCTGTCGTTGGGAGGGCTTGTTGCTAAGACTCGAAACAGCCCCACCGGGTTCTGCAACAGGTTATCAGTCACGCGACTTATTTATTGAGGCGCCAGGATGAAATCGCAGGCAAGAAAAAAGGGAGACCCGTCGGCCTCCCTTCTGGAGAACTTCGTCCTGGCTCGACGCTTTTGACGTCGGCTCACCTCACGCCGTCTTCTGGACAGTGTGCAGCTCGGGGGCCGGCACATCCCCGGTGGGGGTGGCGGCCGCGGCGGGCCTGATTGGGCGGGCCGCGTGGACTGTGTTACCGAGCAGTGATTCTGGTGATAAGAATAGGCCTGAGGACGCGATAGATGATTGCGAAAATTGCTCAATTAAACACCGCTTGCGCAATTTTTAACCCTGGATAGATAATCCGCCGCAATAGTTACGACCAAGGACAGATTGATGAGCAAACTCGACCGGTATGACCTGAGTATTTTGGCGGAATTGCAGCGCGACGCCCGTATCTCCAACCAGGAACTGGCCGAGCGCATCGGTCTGTCGCCCTCGCCTTGCTCGCGCCGGGTCAAGCAGCTGGAAGACGATGGCTATATCTCGCGCCAGGTTGCCCTGCTCGATCGCAAGATGCTCGGCTTGAGCCTGACGGCGTATGTGCTGATCGGCATGGACCGGCACACCCCGGAGCGCTTCGAGAATTTCGAAGCGGCGATCCGCACATTGCCGCAGGTGCTTGAGTGCAGCCTGGTGACCGGGGTGGATGCCGACTATCAGTTGAAAGTGGTGGTACCGGATATGGATCACTACCAGAAGTTGCTGCTGGGGCATCTGACCCGGATCGAGGGGGTCACCAGCGTGCGCTCGAGTTTCGTGCTGAATCAGGTGCTCAACAGCACTGAACTGCCCCTCACCCACCTGCGCAACTGATACCGCCCCCTGTAGGAGCTGACGAGTGAAACGAGGCTGCGATCTTTTGATCTTTTAAAATCCAGATCAAAAGATCGCAGCCTTCGGCAGCTCCTACATTGGGATGAGGGTTGCAGACCAATGACCGCGCCACCCGACGCAGGTCAATGCCCCACCCTCTGCCCTTGGCGTATACTCGCCGCGCCCTTTTAGCCGCGCCCATGCCGGAGAAACCCAATGGATCCAGCCGTATTTGAAGAGTGGATGATGACCGGTCTGGTCAGCATCCTGATCATTTTCATGGGTTTCATCGTCTGGGATCTGGCGAAGAAGTCCAAGGCGGGGCGGTTCGGCTCGTTCATTCTGTTTTTCGTGCTGGGCCTGGGTGTGGCCGCATTCATCATCAAGAGTGTGGTGATCGGCCTGATCGAATCCGGCGCCTTATAAGCGCGCCGGCACTTCCCGCCACTGGCCCTGATCGAGCCCTTCAAGGGTCCAGTCGCCTATCCTGACCCGCACCAGCCGCAACGTCGGCAACCCGACCGCCGCCGTCATGCGCCGCACCTGACGGTTACGCCCTTCGCGAATCACCAGTTCCAGCCATGAAGTCGGTATGGTCGCGCGAAAGCGTACCGGCGGATTGCGCGGCCACAACTGCGGTTCAGCCAGTTGCCGCGCTTTGGCGGGCAGGGTCATGCCGTCATTCAGCTCGACACCATCACGCAGGCGCTGCAACTGCTCGGCCGTCGGCTCGCCTTCCACCTGCACCCAATAGGTCTTCGCCAATTTGTGTTTCGGATCGGCGATGCGCGCCTGCAACTGGCCGTCATTGGTCAGCAGCAACAAACCTTCGCTGTCGCGATCCAGACGTCCGGCGGGGTAAATTCCCGGCACATCGATGTAATCCTTGAGCGTCGCCCGCCCTTCACCGTCGCTGAACTGCGTCAGCACATCGAAGGGTTTGTTGAACAGGATCAACTTCGGCTCGGCCGGTGGAGCCTTGGCGACGCGGCGCGGGGTAGAAGACTGAGGCTTCGCGCCGGGGCGGCTGGAAGGTGGACGCGAGGGACGGGACATAAGAGAGAAAACATTTAGCGGTCAGGGCTGACAATGCTAGTGCCCCGACCACCAAATGACCACGACTAACCGTTAACGGAACGGCGGCTCGTCGAAGCTGCGCAGTTTGCGCGAGTGCAGCGAGTTGAGTTCGGTGCGCAGCAGATCCACCGCTTCAATGCCGATTTTCAAATGCTGGCTGACCGCGCGTTCGTAGAAGGCGTTGGCCGAGCCCGGCAGTTTGATTTCGCTGTGCAGCGGCTTGTCCGAAACACAGAGCAACGTGCCGTAAGGCACCCGCAGGCGATAACCTTGCGCGGCGATCGTGCCGCTTTCCATGTCCACCGCCACCGCGCGGGACAAGTTGATGAGTGGCCGTTCCTGAGCCCAGCGCAGTTCCCAGTTACGGTCGTCATAGGTCAGAACCGTGCCGGTGCGCAGGCGCTTCTTCAGATCGTCGCCCTTCTCGCCAGTGACATTCGCCGCCGCCTGCTGCAGCGCAAGCTGCACTTCGGCCAGAGCCGGGATCGGAATATTCGGCGGCACCACACGATCAAGAATGCCGTCGCGGCGCATGTAGGCGTGGGCCAGCACGTAGTCGCCGATGGTCTGCGACTGACGCAGGCCGCCGCAGTGGCCGATCATCAGCCAGCAATGCGGACGCAGCACGGCCAGGTGATCGGTGATGTTCTTGGCGTTGGACGGGCCGACACCGATGTTGACCAGCGTCACGCCGTGGCCATCGCTGGCAATCAGGTGATACGCCGGCATCTGGTAACGGTGCCAGACCACACCGGCGGCAATCGCCGAGGCTTCGCCGTGGTCCATGCTCTTCTCGATGATCACGTTGCCCGGCAGGACCATGCGCACGAAACGCGGGTCGTTGCGCAGTTGCTCCAGGCCATGAACGATGAACTGGTCGACGTAGCGATGATAGTTGGTCAGCAGAATCCACGGCTGCACATGGCGCCAGTCACTGCCGGTGTAATGCACCAGACGGCGCAGGGAGAAGTCCACGCGCGCGGCGTCGAACAAGGCCAGCGGCAGCGGATCGGTATTTTCCCAGTCGTAGAGACCGTCGGCGATGCCATCGGTGGCGGCGGACAGATCCGTGCTCGGGAACACCCGCGCCAGCACCGCCGCAGTGACGCCGGAACCGGCCAGTTCATCGCCCTGCTCGACCACGTACGGATACGGAATGTTCTGCTGGCTGACGCCGACTTCCACGGTCACGGTGAAGTCGTGCATCAACGGCGTCAGCTGTTCGAGCAGGTATTTGCGAAACGCCGCCGGGTGGGTGACGGTGACGCTGTAAGTGCCCGGCAACTGCACCTTGGCGTAAGCGCGGGTGGTCTGCGGCACTTCGCCCTGGCAGTGGTAGGTCAGACGCAGTTCGGGATAACGAAACAGAGCACGCTGTTCGGCGTCGGGCTCGACGCGATCCTTGAGGTAACGCTTGAGGGCTGAATTCAGCGCAGTGGTGGCCCGCTCATGCAGCTCGGCCAGACGATCCACGGCTTGTTCGGCGGTTTGAACGACAATAAACGCTTCGGTCACGATCAGCTTCCTGTGTTCTGACTTGCAGGGCTTCATCTTGCCTGCATCGTGGACGCACGGGAACAGTGGCGTTGTGGCGACACTTAAATCTGCAGACCAATGATGTCCCCTGTGGGAGCGAGCCTGCTCGCGAATGCGGTGGATCATCCAATAAAGATGTCGACTGACACACCGCTTTCGCGAGCAGGCTCGCTCCCAAAGGGGGGGGATTTGAGGTGGGTCAGAAAAGCTGTGGCGTCGAGCGGGCGACGATGGCTTCGACGTCCAGCCCACGCGGCAGCGCACCATAGACGCGGCCACCGCTGCCGAGGCGGCTGGCAATGAAGGCATCACTGACTACTGAGTTGCCAGCCTCCAGCAACAGTTTGGCCTGCAATCCAAGGGCAATGTCTTCGGTCAGTTGCCGCGCCCGATACTGAATATCACTGGTGTCCTTGAACCGCGCCTGCAATTGCTGGATATGCGCGGCCAGACGCTTGTCGCCATGGCCATCGCCCAATTCGCTGAACAGCACGTCGAGCACGCCCGGCTCCTTCGAAAGAGCGCGCAGCACGTCGAGACATTGCACATTCCCCGAACCTTCCCACGTCGAGTTCACCGGCGCCTCGCGATACAGGCGCGGCAGGATGCTGTCTTCAACGTAGCCGGCGCCGCCCATGCATTCGGCGGCTTCGTTGATCATTCCTGGCGCACGTTTGCAGATCCAGTATTTGCCCACCGCCGTCACCAGCCGCGCGAACTGCGCTTCGTGGCGATCATCCAGATGATCCAGCGCCTTGCCCATGCGCAGACTCAGGGCCAGCGCCGCTTCGCTTTCCAGGGCCAGATCGGCCAGCACGTTTTGCATCAGCGGCTGCTCGCTGAGCAATTTGCCGCCGACCTTGCGGTGCGCGCAGTGATGGCTGGCCTGGGTCAGCGCCTGGCGCATCAGCGAGCTGGAGCCGACCATGCAATCGAAACGGGTCATCGCCACCATCTCGATAATGGTCGGCACGCCACGCCCTTCTTCACCGATCATCCAGGCCAGCGCGCCACGAAATTCCACTTCGCTGGAGGCGTTGGACTGGTTGCCGAGTTTGTTTTTAAGACGCTGGATATAGAACTGATTGCGCGTGTCGTCCGGGCGATGGCGCGGCAGCAGGAAGCAACTCAAGCCCTTGTCGGTTTGCGCCAACGTAAGGAAGGCGTCGCACATCGGCGCCGAGCAGAACCACTTGTGGCCGACCAATTCATACGCCTGACCGGGGCCGCTGGCGCCGACCGGGTAAGCCTTGGTGGTGTTGGCGCGGACATCGGTGCCGCCCTGCTTCTCGGTCATCGCCATGCCGATGGTCACCCCGGCCTTGTGGGCCATGCCGACGTTGCGCGGATCGTATTCGGTGGCGAGGACTTTCGGCAGCCACTGTTCGGCCAGGTCCGGCTGCAAGCGCAGGGCCGGCACGCTGGCGAAGGTCATGGTCAACGGGCAACCGCTGCCGGCCTCGGCCTGGCTATGCAGATAGGTCATCGAAGCGCGGGCAACATGCGCACCATCCCGCGGGTGCGCCCACGGCAGCGAGGTCAGGCCATGCTCGATCGCCGTGCGCATCAGCTCGTGGTAGGCCGGGTGAAATTCGACCAGATCGATGCGGTGACCGTAGCGATCATGGCTGGCAAATACCGGTTTGTTCTGGTTGGCGAGAAACCCCGCCTCCATCAGCGGCCCGCCCGCCAGTGCGCCATAGGCATCTATGCGCGACTCGGCCCAACCGGCGCCAAAACGCCGCGACCACTCCTGTAACGGCAGGTCGATGCGGTACAGGTTGGTGCCGTCCAGCGACGGCGGCTGATTGGTGACTTCGTGGGTTTCGGCGAACTGATGCAGGTTCATGACGGCGCTCCGTGTTCAGCAATGGCATCAGTTAAGCACTGGTGCTTTTTTGAACAAAGTGTCATAGGCGCCGTTTTTGCGGCGCTTTTACCCCATCAGCAACTGAGCACACGGCGCTGCAACGCAGCCTGCAGATCCTCGAATTTCACCGGTTTGTGCAGGTAGTCGATGGCCGCGCCCGGGGCGCATTGTTCGCGGTCAGCGCTCAAGGCCAGCATGAACACCGGCAAGTGCGCGCAGCCTGGCAGGGCATGGATCTGGCAGCACAGCGATGCGCCTTCGTGGCTGGGCAACTGGCAATCGACCAGCACCGCATCGAAGCTTTCCCGTTGCAGGCAGTCCAGCGCAGCGGCGCCGTTGTCGGCGCTGCGTACGCGGAAACCGAGCTTGAGCAACATGCCACGCATCACCAATTGGTTGACGCTGTTGTCGTCCACCAGCAGCACCGTGCAGTCCTGCGGTGCGCGCGTGCAATCGCGAGTCGGCTGATGCGCAGGCGCTTCGATCACCGGCAGTTCGAATTCGACATCAAGCTGGAAGCGGCTGCCGCGTCCCGGCTCGGAGCGATGGGTGAGTTTGCCGCCGAGCAACTCGACCAGTTGCCGACAGATCGCCAGACCCACCCCCAGGCCGCCGTATTCGCGAGTCATCGAACCGTCGAGCTGGAAAAAACGCTGATACAGCGTGGCCTCGCCCAGATCAGTGAAACCGATGCCGGTGTCGATCACCGCAAACGACAGCGCCATGCGGTTATCCGTCGACGGCCGCCCGGTAACGCGCAGCGCCAGGCCGCCGACGCGGGTGAACTTGATTGCATTGTCGAGCAGGCATTCCAGGCACTGCGCCAGTTTCGCGCTGTCGCCGTGCAGGCGATCCGGCAGGGTCGGCAGCACTTCAACCTTGAAGTCCAGCGACTTGCTCGCTGCATTACCTTCGAACTGCACGCGCAACGCCTCGACCACTGCGCGCAGGCTGAAACTGCCCGGCGTCGCCTTGAGCTTGCCGGCCTGCAATTCGGTGAGGGTAAGGATGCCATTGACCATACGCATCATGTCGCGAGCAGAACCGGCAGCGGTCTGTTGATATTGCTCAAGCTCGGGATCGAGGTCGACGGTCTGCATCAGCTCCAGCGAACCAATCACGCCGTTCATCGGCGTGCGCAATTCGTGGGTCAGGGTGGCGAGAAATTCGTCCTTGAGTTTGTTGCTGTGGGCCAGTTGCTGGTTGAGCACTTCGAGTTTCTGCCCGGCGTCGAACAAGGTCTGCGCCTGTTGTTCGCGCATGGCGTTGATGCGATCGGCCAGCGCCAGCGACAGCAGCGCAACCTCGATCGCCGAGCCGATCTGGCTGGCGTACATGGTCAGGAACACATTGGGCAGCAGGCCCAGCACCATCAGCGTGTTGACGATGCCGCCGAGCAGGAATGCCGACCAGGCGATGATGAAGTAACGGGCCACCCGCAGGCCGCGCCACCAGGCAAGAATCCCGGCGGCAAAGATCACCACGGTGAAGGTCAGCGCCAGTGTGGTCGCCAGGCGCAGGGCCAGGGCGTAACTGGTCATCAGCGACAGGCCGATCACCAGTGCGCTGAAGGCAATCAGGCCGATCAGCAAACGATCCAGCCAGGGGCTGTGGGTCTTGGTCTGCAGGAAACTGCGGGCGAACTGGCTGCCGAACAGTCCGGCGCAACCGATGAAGAACGGTGTCGCGGCGTTGGCCCACCACGGGTTGTCCGGCCAGAAATATTCGACCGCTGCGCCGTTCACCGACAATTGATAAAGGCCGAACGAGCCGATGTAGAAGATGTAATAGAGGTAACTGGTGTCGCGCACGCTCAGGTAGATGAACAGGTTGTAGACCAGCATCCCCAGCAGCACGCCATAAATGATGCCGAGCACATACAGGCGCACCGGTTGGTCTTCGAGGTAGGCGGTGCTCGACCACAGCGTCACTGGCGCCTGGATCGAGCCTTCGCTGGCCAGGCGCAGGTACAGCGTCTGCTGCTGATTCGGTTTGAATGGCAAGTCGAACAGGTAATTGTTCTGACGAATCTCGCGGCTGGCGAAGGGCAAGGCGTCGCCGGTCTGGCGCACCAGTCGGTAGTCGCCACTGGCGTCGGGCAAGTAAAGGTCGAGGTGATCAAGCGGCGGATACGCCAGCTCCAGCAACCAGGTGCGCTGGGCGACCGGGTTGCTCGGGCGGTAATGCAGGTCGATCTTCAGCCAGAACGCCGAACGCGAGTAACCGGCATTGAGCGTGGCCTTGTCGTGGGCTTTGAACTGGCCGGCGGCATCTTGCGCGCGGACGTCGGCAATGGTCGCCTGACCACTCGGGTCTTCGAACACTTGCAGCGATCGGCCCAGCGGCAGGCTCTGGGTGAATTCGTCGAATTCGACAGCGCTCGCCATGAGTGGCAAGCAGAACAGCAACATCAGCAAATAGCGCATTGAAGCCCCAGCGTGGCTCGTCCGGTTGTGTCAGGAAGCCCCCCATTCCCTTTGAGTAGACGTAAAACCGGTATTACCTGTGATTGTTTGGATCCAGCCTAGCATAGCCGTTGATGGCCATTGAGCACCATGGAAATTTTTCCTACAACGGCTCTAGAACGGGCGTTCCAGGGCAAAGCAGCGGCCTAGAGCTGTTGCATTGGTCAGGAAGATCAAAAGATCGCAGCCTTCGGCAGGTCCTATAGGGGAATGCGGTCCGATGCAGGAGCTGCCGAAGGCTGCGATCTTTTGATCTTGCGCTGCCACCCACACCCCAAAATCAGCTTTGGTGGTAAGCTCGCGCACCATGAATATCTACAGCTCCCGCCCCGTTGTCCTCTGTCTCTCCGGCCACGACCCCAGTGGTGGCGCCGGCTTGCAGGCAGATATCGAAGCCTTGCTCGCGCAGGGTTGCCATGCGGCTCCGGCCGTCACCGCCCTGACCGTGCAAGACACCGTCAACGTCACTGACTTTCGCGTCCTCGACCGTGAGTGGGTGCTGGCCCAGGCCAACGCCGTGCTCAACGACTCCGAAGTCGCCGCAGTGAAACTGGGCATGCTCGGCTCGCTGGAGATGGTCGACACGGTCGTCGAACTGCTCTCGGCGCACCCGCATCTGCCGGTGGTCTGCGACCCGGTGCTGCGTGCCGGCGGCGGCGGACGCCTGGGTAAGGATGAGGTCGGCTACGCGATGCGCGAGCGTCTGTTGCCGCTGTCGATCATTGCCACCCCCAATCTTCCTGAAGCGCGCATCCTCGCTGAACTGCCCGAAGGTACGGCCGACGAGTGCGCAGAAAAACTTCTGCCGTTCATCAAAAACCTGCTGATCACCGGCGGCCACGGCGACGAAACTGAAATCCACAACCGCGTGTACAGCCGCGACGGCCTGCGCGAGACATTCATCTGCCAGCGTCTGCCGGGCAGCTATCACGGCTCCGGTTGTACGCTGGCCAGCGCTTTGGCCGGGCGACTCGCTCAGGGCGAACACCTGGCCAGTGCTGTGCGCAGTGCGCTGGATTACACCTGGCGGACCCTGCGCGATGCCGAACAACTGGGCAAAGGCCAATTCGTGCCGCGTCGCCTGCCGCTGGATTTTTGCTCGTAACCTCGTGAGGTCTGCCCGATGAAACTACGTGGCCTGTATGCCATCACCGACAGCCAGTTGCTGGCCGGCAAGTTTCTGTCTTACGTGGAGGCGGCGCTCGACGGCGGCGTCACCCTGCTGCAATACCGCGACAAGAGCAGCGACGAGGCCCGCCGTCTGCGCGAGGCCGAAGCGCTGCGCAACTTGTGCGAGCGCTACAAGACGCAACTGATCATCAACGATGACGCCGAACTGGCCGCGCGCCTCAATGTCGGCGTGCACTTGGGCCAGACTGACGGCCCGCTGTCGCCGACCCGCGCCCTGCTCGGCTCGAAAGCGATCATCGGTTCGACCTGTCACGGGCAGATCGCCCTGGCCGAACAGGCCGCCAAAGAAGGTGCGAGCTATGTCGCCTTCGGCCGCTTCTTCAATTCCACCACCAAACCCGGTGCGCCGAGTTGCAGCCTCGACTTGCTCGACGAAGCCAAACGCACGCTGCACTTGCCGATCTGCGCGATTGGCGGCATCACCCTCGATAACGCCGCGCCGCTGGTCGAGCACGGTGTCGATCTGCTCGCCGTGATCCACGGTTTGTTCGGCGCCGAGAGCAGCGCCGAAGTGACCCGCCGCGCCCGCGCCTTCAACGAACTTCTGAAAATCTGATTTGAGAGCCCGATCATGTCTCGTTCCGAAACCCTGTTTGCCAACGCTCAGAAACACATTCCCGGCGGCGTCAACTCGCCGGTTCGCGCGTTCAAGAGCGTCGGCGGCACCCCGCTGTTCTTCAAACACGCCGAAGGCGCTTACGTCACCGACGAAGATGACAAACGTTATGTCGATTACGTCGGTTCGTGGGGTCCGATGATCCTCGGCCACAGCCATCCGGACGTGCTCGACGCGGTGCGCAATCAGCTGCAACACGGTCTGTCCTACGGCGCACCGACGTCGATGGAAACCGAGATGGCCGACCTGGTCTGCTCGCTGGTGCCGTCGATGGACATGGTGCGCATGGTCAGCTCCGGCACCGAAGCGACCATGAGTGCAATTCGTCTGGCCCGTGGTTACACCGGTCGCGACAGCATCATCAAATTCGAAGGCTGCTACCACGGCCACTCCGACAGCCTGTTGGTCAAGGCCGGTTCCGGCGCTCTGACCCAGGGCGTACCGAGCTCGGCCGGCGTGCCAGCGGCATTTGCCAAACACACCCTGACCCTGCCGTTCAACGACATCGACGCAGTTGAAACGATGCTCGCTGAAGTGGGCGAAGACGTGGCATGCATCATTGTCGAGCCGGTCGCCGGCAACATGAACTGCGTGCCGCCAGCACCGGGCTTTCTCGAAGGCCTGCGCGCGCTGTGCGACAAACATGGTGTGGTGCTGATTTTTGACGAAGTGATGACCGGTTTCCGCGTCGCCCTCGGCGGTGCCCAGGCGCATTACGGCGTGACGCCGGACCTGACCACGTTCGGCAAGATCATCGGTGGCGGCATGCCGGTGGGTTGTTTCGGTGGCAAGCGCGAGATCATGCAGCGCATCGCCCCGCTGGGCCCGGTGTATCAGGCCGGTACTTTGTCGGGTAATCCGCTGGCGATGGCTGCCGGCCTGACGACGTTGCGCCTGATCAGCCGCCCGGGTTTCCACGCCGAACTGACCGACTACACCGCGCGCATGCTCGACGGCCTGCAACAGCGCGCCGATGCTGCGGGCATTCCATTCGTGACCACCCAGGCTGGCGGCATGTTCGGTCTGTATTTCAGCGGCGCCGACGACATCGTCACCTTCGACGACGTGATGGCCAGCGACGCGGCAATGTTCGGTCGCTTCTTCCATTTGATGCTGGAAGGTGGTGTGTACCTGGCGCCGAGCGCTTTCGAAGCCGGTTTCACCTCGATCGCCCACGGCGAGGCCGAGCTGCAACTGACGCTGGACGCCGCCGAGCGCGCCTTCGCCGCATTGAAATAATTGCCGTACCGCTGACGTTGGCTATAGCCAGCGTCAGCTATCGCCTACATTCGCTCGGTTTTTCCGACGTGCCTGCGAAAATCCTGCCTGAATCGGGCGATATATTCCCCACGCAGCAGAAAAACGAGTAAAGACTTTGTAAGGTTGGCCTCGCTTATTTCATAATGCGCGCTTATTGGATCCCTCGACGGGTCCGCGTGCCCTTCAGAGGTAAGTCGATTCCCATGAACCGCACCGGCCGCACCCTTGCATTGGGCTGCCTGTTGCTCCTTCAGCCCCTGCTCGCGCATGCACAAGCAGGCGGCAACTCGTTGTTGATCCCGGCGATGGGTCGTTGCACCCTCAATACTCAGCCGCAAGACGTCACGCAGGCATTGGCCGCCTGCCAGAAAGCGGCGGAAGAAGGGGACGCGCAAGCGCAATACGAGTTGGGTGAGTTCTACTACGACGGCAAGAACGCGCCGCGCGACCTCAATCAAGCCCTGAGCTATTTCGAAAAGGCCTCGCTGCAAGGCCACGCCCAGGCGCAATTCAAGCTCGGCAGCATGTTCTTCCACGGTGAAGGCGTGCAGGCCAACAATATCCAGGCCTACATCGTGCTGAAGATGGCAGCGGTCAACGGGGCCGAAGAGGCGCTGGACACGGCTGACGAAGTCTCGGAAAAGATGTCCCGCGAAGATCTCGAAACCGCCACTCAGGTGCTGGGGCAGATTTTCCGCAAATACCTGATGGAACTGCAGAGCGCCGATGGGCGTACGCCGTTTTCACCGCTGCCCTGATTTTTGCGCCGACCTTTCTGCTCGCTCCCACAGAGGATCTTCTGAACACTGGAGATCTACTGTGGGAGCGAGCCTGCTCGCGAATGGGGGCGACACGGTCTTGAAGCTTACTTCTCAGGCATCGGCATCGGAAACGGCATGACATTGCCGACCGCGCCACGGGCTTCGCTGATTTTCGGTGTGCCCAGACGTTCCACTTCATCGATGCGCACGATCGAATGCATCGGCACAAAACTGCGCACCACGCCTTCGAACTGCGCCTTGAGCTTTTCTTCGCTCGGATCGACGACCATTTGCGTGCGCTCGCCAAAGACGAATTCTTCAACTTCCAGGAAACCCCACAGATCACTTTGATAGATCTGCTTGGCGTACATTTCGAACACCTGGCCCTGGTTGAGGAAAATCACCTTGTAGATTGGAGCTTCGCGTTTGGTCATGGCGGGCGGACAACATCGGGGTAAAAATGAGGGCGCGAACTATAGCATAGCCACCGGACGCACAGCGGTAGGAACCTGACGGCTTGTTCCCTATAATGCGCGGTTCTTTGAATCACGTGACGACCCGAATCCATGGCCAAGAAGCTTTACATCGAAACCCACGGTTGCCAGATGAACGAGTACGACAGCTCGCGCATGGTCGATCTGCTGGGCGAACATCAGGCCCTGGAAGTCACCGCCCGCGCGGAAGACGCCGACGTGATTCTGCTCAACACCTGCTCGATCCGCGAACGCGCGCAAGACCGCGTGTATTCGCAGCTCGGCCGCTGGCGCGAACTGAAGCTGGCCAACCCGGACATGGTCATCGCCGTCGGCGGTTGCGTGGCCAGTCAGGAAGGCGCAGCGATCCGCGATCGCGCTCCGTACGTCGACGTGGTGTTCGGCCCGCAGACCCTGCACCGTTTGCCGGAGATGATCGACGCCGCGCGCAGCAGCAAGCTGCCGCAGGTCGACGTCTCGTTCCCGGAAATCGAAAAATTCGATCACCTGCCCGAGCCGCGCATCGATGGCCCGAGCGCGTATGTGTCGGTGATGGAAGGTTGCAGCAAGTACTGCACGTTCTGCGTGGTGCCGTACACCCGTGGCGAAGAAGTCAGCCGGCCGTTCGACGACGTGATCGCGGAAATCATTCACCTCGCCGAACACGGTGTGCGTGAAGTCACGCTGCTGGGGCAGAACGTCAACGGCTATCGCGGCCAGACCCACGACGGTCGTCTGGCCGATCTGGCCGAGCTGATTCGCGTGGTCGCCGCCGTCGACGGCATCGACCGCATCCGCTACACCACGTCGCATCCGCTGGAGTTCTCCGACAGCCTGATCCAGGCCCACGCCGAAGTCCCTGAACTGGTCAAGCACCTGCACTTGCCTGTGCAGTCGGGCTCCGACCGGATTCTCGCGGCGATGAAGCGCAACCACACGGCGCTTGAGTACAAATCCAAGCTGCGCAAATTGCGCGCCGCCGTACCGGGGATCTGCATCAGTTCGGACTTTATCGTCGGTTTCCCCGGCGAGACTGAGAAAGACTTCGAACAGACCATGAAATTAATCGCCGATGTCGGCTTCGATTTCTCCTACTCGTTCGTTTACAGCCAGCGCCCGGGCACGCCCGCTGCCGATCTGGCCGACGACACCCCGGAGGAATTGAAGAAAGAACGCCTGAACGCGCTGCAACACCGTTTGAATCAGCAGGGTTTCGAAATCAGCCGACAAATGGTCGGATCGATCCAGCGCATCCTGGTGACCGATTATTCGAAGAAAGACCCGGGCGAGCTGCAAGGCCGCACCGAGAATAACCGTATCGTCAACTTCCGCTGCGACAATCCCACGCTGATCGGCCAGTTCGCTGACGTGCGCATCGACGCCGCGCAACCGCACTCACTGCGTGGTTCTTTAATTCAATAACGCCGCATTTCTCCTGTGGAAGCAAGCCTGCTCGCGAAGGCGGTCTGTCAGACACATCAATTTTGAATGTGTCGCCGCCTTCGCGAGCAGGCTCGCTCCCACAGGTAAAGCGCAGCGGCGCTGATCGGCTGAGATATTTAAGAGCTTTCGCACCCACGCCACTGGCGTTATCCTTGATTTCATCCTAATTGCCCCAGGGCGGCTAAATACGACCTTGAACGCACCCATCGAACCACATCGTTTTCTCCTCGAGCCTTTTGAGGCTCGCCGCTTCGCCAATCTGTGCGGGCAATTCGACGAGCATTTGCGCTTGATCGAACAGCGCCTGGCCATCGAGATCCGCAATCGCGGAAACCAGTTCGAGTTGATTGGCGATCCAAAACTCACCACGTCTGCGGAAAACCTGCTGCGCCGCCTGTACCGGGAAACCAAGGGTACCGAGCTGTCGCCCGATCTGGTGCACCTGTTCATCCAGGAATCGGCCGGCGATGATCTGGACAATCCAGCCCCCGCCGAACCGACCGTCGCCCTGCGCACCAAGAAAGGCATGATTCGCCCACGCGGCTTGAATCAGCAGCGCTACGTGAAGGAAATCCTCGCCAACGACATCAATTTCGGCATCGGCCCGGCCGGTACCGGCAAGACCTATCTGGCCGTAGCCTGTGCGGTAGATGCACTGGAGCGCGAGCAGATCCGCCGCATCCTGCTGGTGCGTCCGGCGGTCGAAGCGGGTGAAAAACTCGGCTTCCTGCCCGGCGACCTGTCGCAGAAGATCGACCCGTACCTGCGCCCGCTGTATGACGCACTGTACGAAATGCTCGGTTTCGAATACGTCGCCAAGCTGATCGAGAAACAAGTGATTGAAGTCGCGCCGCTGGCCTACATGCGCGGTCGTACGCTGAACAACAGCTTCATCATTCTCGACGAAAGCCAGAACACCACGGTCGAACAGATGAAGATGTTCCTCACGCGCATCGGCTTCGGTTCCACCGCTGTGATCACGGGCGACATCACTCAGGTCGACCTGCCGCGCGGCACCAAATCCGGCCTGCACCATGTGATCGAAGTGCTGAAGGACGTACCAGGCATCAGCTTTACCCACTTCCAGCCCAAAGACGTCGTGCGCCACCCGTTGGTACAGCGGATTGTCGAGGCCTACGAGCGCTTCGAGACCCGTGCCGAAGCCGCGAAGGAAGCCTCGCGCGATGCTTGAGCTGGATCTGCAAATCGCCACCGAGGCCAGCGCGCCGAGTGAAGCCGAGTTCCGTCAGTGGTGCGAACAGGCCCTGCGCCAGCGCAGCGCCGATTCGGAAATGACCATTCGTCTGGTCGGCGAGGAAGAAGGCCGCGAGCTCAATCACACCTGGCGCCACAAGGACTACGCGACCAATGTGTTGTCGTTCCCGGCCGAAGTGCCTGACGAGTTTCTCGATATCCCGCTGCTCGGCGATCTGGTGATCTGCGTGGCCGTGGTCGAACGCGAAGCCGCCGAGCAGGGCAAGGAACTAAAGGCCCACTGGGCACATCTGGTCATTCACGGCTGCTTGCATCTGCTCGGTTACGACCATATAGATGATGACGAAGCCGAAGAAATGGAAGCACTGGAACGCGAGTTGCTTGCCGAACTGGGCTATCCGGATCCGTACGCGGACGACGAAACCGAACACTCCCCCATCGTTACAACAAAGGATTCAGAGTAATCGCTATGAGCGAAGATCGATCGAGCAACGGGCAGAAGTCATGGCTGGGTAAACTGACCCAGGCTTTTGCCCACGAGCCGAAGAACCGTCAGGAGCTTCTCGAGCTGCTGCGTGATGCACATCAGAACAAACTGCTGGACAGCGAAGCGCTGGCCATCGTCGAAGGCGCCATCCAGGTGGCTGACCTGCAAGTACGCGACATCATGGTGCCGCGCTCGCAGATGATCAGCATCAAGGCGACCCAGACACCTCGCGAATTCCTCCCTGCCGTGGTCGACTCGGCCCACTCGCGCTATCCGGTCATCGGCGAAAGCCATGACGACGTGATGGGCGTGCTGCTGGCCAAGGACCTGCTGCCGCTGATCCTCAAGGAGAACGGCGACAGCTTCAACATCAAGGACCTGCTGCGCCCGGCCACCTTCGTGCCGGAGTCCAAGCGCCTGAACGTGTTGCTGCGTGAATTCCGCGCCAACCACAACCACATGGCCATCGTCATCGACGAATATGGCGGCGTGGCCGGTCTGGTGACCATCGAAGACGTCCTCGAACAGATCGTCGGCGATATCGAAGACGAGCACGACGTCGAAGAAGACAGCTACATCAAGCCGCTGCCCAGCGGTGATTTCCTGATCAAGGCGCTGACGCCAATCGAGAACTTCAACGAGTTCTTCGACAGCGAATTCTCCGACGACGAGTTCGACACCGTCGGCGGCCTGGTGATGAGCGCGTTCGGCCACTTGCCAAAACGCAACGAAATCACTGAAATCGGCGCCTATCGTTTCCGCATCCTGAACGCCGACAGCCGTCGGATTCATTTGCTGCGACTGACCCCAATCGCCCGGTAAGAAATCTAAGGACTGAAATGCGCTGGACAACCCGCCCCGGCTGGCCCGGTAATCTGCTGGCCGTGGCGGCCGGTGCAATCACCACGTTTGCTCTTGCCCCGTTCAACATCTGGCCGCTGGCGTTGCTGGCGGTCGGTCTGTTCTATGCCGGCTTGCGTGAACTGAGTCCGCGTCAGGCGCTGGGCCGTGGCTGGTGCTTCGGCTTTGGCCTGTTCGGCGCTGGCACCAGCTGGATCTATTACAGCATTCACCATTTCGGCGGCGCTTCGGTGTTGCTGGCCGGGTTCCTGATGTTGCTGTTTACCGCCGCGATTGCCTGGTTCTTCGCCTTGCCGGCCTGGTTATGGGCACGCTGGTTGCGCCGTAACGAAGCACCGGTGGCCGACGCGTTGGCATTTGCGGCGTTGTGGATCGGGCAGGAAGCGTTCCGCGGCTGGTTCCTCACTGGCTTTCCCTGGTTGTACTCCGGTTACAGTCAGCTTGATGGGCCATTGGCCGGGCTTGCGCCGGTCGGTGGCATGTGGCTGGTGTCGTTCGTTCTAGCGTTGACCGCAGCGCTGATCTACAACGCGCGGCGCTTGCTGCAAAGCGGACGCAAAACCTTTGTCGTGGCCGGTCTGGTGCTGTTGGCTGGACCTTGGGTGGCCGGTATCGCACTTAAGGGCCACGCTTGGACCAGCCCGTCCGGCGCACCGCTGAGTGTTGCCGCAATTCAGGGTAACGTCGCGCAAAGCATGAAATGGGACCCGGCCGAGCTCAATGCGCAACTGGCGCTGTACCGTGATCTGAGTTTCCGCTCCAAGCCGGTCGATCTGCTGATCTGGCCAGAAACCGCCGTGCCGGTGTTGAAGGAGTCCGCCGAGGGCTACCTGACGATGATGGGCAACTTCGCCGCCGAGCGTAAATCAGCGTTGATCACTGGTGTGCCGATTCGCCAGACCGTGCATCACGAACGGCGCTTTTTCAACGGCATCACCGTGGTGGGCGAAGGCGATGGTACTTACCTGAAGCAGAAACTGGTGCCGTTCGGCGAGTACGTGCCGTTGCAGGACGTGTTGCGCGGCTTGATCGCATTCTTCGACCTGCCGATGTCGGACTTCGCGCGCGGCCCGTCCGATCAGGCACTGCTACAGGCCAAGGGTTACCAGATCGCACCGTTTATCTGCTACGAGGTGGTCTATCCGGAATTCGCCGCTGGCCTGTCGGCACGCAGCGACCTGCTGCTGACCATCAGCAACGACACCTGGTTCGGCACTTCCATCGGCCCGCTGCAACATTTGCAGATGGCGCAGATGCGCGCGTTGGAGGCTGGACGCTGGATGATCCGCGCGACCAACAACGGCGTTACTGGCCTGATCAACCCGTTCGGGCAGATCACCGAACAGATTCCGCAGTTCGAACAAGGTGTGCTGTACGGCGAAGTGGTACCGATGCACGACCTGACGCCGTATCTGCAATGGCGTTCGTGGCCGCTGATCGTGTTGTGCCTGCTGCTGTTCGGCTGGGCGCTGATGGCCAGCCGGATGTCAAAAACCCTTTAAAAGCTTCGCGAGCAGGCTCGCTCCCACATCTGGCATGCATTTCAATGTGGGAGCGAGCCTGCTCGCGAAGAGGGCATAAGCACCACCAAGTCAATCGTGGTTGGCATCACCTCGGTAAAACAACGAATACCCCACCTGCCCCACCGCTTCATTAAGCAACTGCCCGCTCTGCCAGATCGATTTGAATTCCGGCAACCAGCCGCCAAACGGGCGAGCGTTATCCGTACCGAGGAAACCCACCGGTGCCGGCACCACGTCGAATCCCGCCTGTTCAAAGCTCCACACCGCCCGCGGCATGTGCCACGCCTGCGTCACCACGACGACCCGCTTGATCCCCTGCGGCAAGAGGATATCCGCCGTCATCCTGGCGTTTTCCCACGTGGTGCGGCTCGCGCCTTCTTGCCAGCGCACCGTTACGTCGAAATCATCACGCAACGAATCCGCCATCAACCTGGCCTCGGTCGGTGGCGTGCCGTAATGCAGGCCGCCGCTGGTCAGGATCGGCAGGCCGGAAGCCTTGGCCAGGCGCGCCGCGTAACGCTGACGCTCGAGTCCCACGCCGGTCGGCTGGTCTTCGCCCCAGGCCAGGTCACCGCGCTCGCGCCCCGAGCCCAACACCACAATCGCATCCGCGCGTTGTGCCAGCGTCGTCCATTCCTGGCGGGCCAGTGGCGGCTCGCGCTCCAGCGCTTTGGCACTCCACTGCACCACTACCGGCAGGCTCATCAGCCACAGGCCGCCAAAGCCGAGGGCAAAACACACGCCGGCCAGACGCGGCCGCGAGCGGCGCAGCCACCAGGCGGCTAGCAACAGCAGCAAAAGAATGCCGGGCGGCAGTAAAAGTTGTTTGATGAAATAGCGAAAGGGCATCGGGCATCTCCAAAGATGCCCGAAGCCTAAGAGTGTTGATTACGCGTTACAACCAGTAGGCCGGATCCGGTTGCGAAAGATCCGTTTCATGACCTGCCATGCGCTTACTTGGCCTGCACAGAACGCACCTTGCCGGTGTCTCTGCGCGGCGCCTTGTCCTTGAGCCAGATGACCTTGGCCGAATGTGCCGCATCGAGCTGCTTCACTGCTTGAGACAGGCATCCCTGCGTTTCACGTTCACTGCGATCCAGATAGGCCTTGACCAGTTTGAACTCGGCGGGGCTCAAGCCACGCAATTCCAGTTCCAGGGGGCGCTCGTCGCGCAGCCGGTCAGCGGTTTTCACGGCGTCCAGCGCCATGCCCAGACGATCGATCAACCTTTCGTACAACTCGGGTTTCGTTACGTTTTTTTTCCGTTGCTCCACCATCCCTCACCTCATTGAAGATAAGACTCACTCCCCAGTTAGAGCTTAGCTTCGCTGCACGAACCGGCTACACGCCGCGACCAACGGCCCTCGTTGCCCAAAACGTCTGGCAATCAGCTGTAATCAGGGTTTCCCTCGGCCAAGCGCGGTCATGTATGCTACGGCGCTTCCTGTCATTCCACTTCCAGCGCATTCGGGCCATCCCTGATGCCGCCGTCGAAGAGGATTAGGCCACCCCTATCCAGTACAAAAGTAGCCATGCACGAACAATATCAGCCCCGTGAGATCGAAGCCGCCGCCCAGTCGTTCTGGGATGAGCAAAAGTCCTTTGAAGTCAGTGAACAGCCAGGCAAGGAAACCTACTACTGCCTGTCGATGTTCCCTTACCCCAGCGGCAAGCTGCACATGGGCCACGTGCGCAACTACACCATCGGCGACGTGATCTCGCGCTACCAGCGCATGCAGGGCAAGAATGTTCTGCAGCCAATGGGTTGGGATGCGTTCGGCATGCCGGCGGAAAACGCCGCAATGAAAAACAACGTAGCGCCCGCCAAGTGGACCTACGAGAACATCGCCTACATGAAGTCGCAGCTGCGCAGCCTCGGCCTCGCGGTGGACTGGTCCCGTGAAGTGACCACCTGCAAGCCGGACTACTACCGCTGGGAACAATGGCTGTTCACGCGCCTGTTCGAAAAAGGCGTCATCTACCGCAAGAACGGTACCGTGAACTGGGACCCGGTCGACCAGACCGTGCTGGCCAACGAGCAAGTCATCGACGGCCGTGGCTGGCGCTCCGGCGCGCTGATCGAAAAGCGCGAAATCCCGATGTACTACTTCAAGATCACCGCTTACGCCGACGAGCTGCTGGAAAGCCTCGACGAACTGACTGGCTGGCCGGAACAGGTCAAGACCATGCAGCGCAACTGGATCGGCAAGTCCCGTGGCATGGAAGTGCAGTTCCCGTACAACGTCGACTCGATCGGCGAAGCCGGCACTCTGAAAGTCTTCACCACCCGTCCGGACACCCTGATGGGCGCGACCTACGTCGCCGTCGCTGCCGAGCACCCGCTGGCCACCCTGGCCGCGCAGAACAACCCTGAGCTGCAAGCATTCATCGCTGAATGCAAGGGCGGCAGCGTCGCTGAAGCCGATGTCGCCACCCAGGAAAAGAAAGGCCTGCCGACCGGCCTGTTCGTCGAGCACCCGCTGACCGGCGAAAAGCTCCCGGTGTGGGTCGCCAACTACGTGCTGATGCACTATGGCGACGGCGCGGTCATGGCGGTGCCGGCGCACGATGAGCGCGATTTCGAATTCGCCCACAAGTACAACCTGCCGGTTAAATCCGTGGTGCGCACCAGCTCCGGTGACAGCAACCCGGCGCCGTGGCAAGACGCCTACGGCGAGCACGGCACGCTGATCAACTCCGGCGAGTTCGACGGCCTCGATTTCGCCGGCGCGTTCGACGCCATGGAAGTCGCCCTGATCAAGAAACAACTGGGCGCCTCGCGTACCCAGTTCCGCCTGCGCGACTGGGGCATCAGCCGCCAGCGCTACTGGGGCTGCCCGATCCCGATCATCCACTGCGCCGCGTGCGGTGACGTGCCGGTGCCGGAAGATCAACTGCCCGTGGTATTGCCGGAAGACGTGGTGCCGGACGGCGCCGGTTCGCCGCTTGCGCGCATGCCCGAGTTCTACGAATGCAGCTGCCCGAAATGCGGCGCTCCGGCCAAGCGTGAAACCGACACCATGGACACCTTCGTCGAGTCGTCGTGGTACTACGCACGCTATGCCTCGCCGCACTTCGAAGGCGGCTTGGTGGAAAAATCCGCGGCCGATCACTGGCTGCCGGTGGATCAGTACATCGGTGGTATCGAACACGCCATTCTGCACCTGCTATATGCGCGTTTCTTCCACAAGTTGATGCGTGACGAAGGTCTGGTCAGCTCCAATGAGCCGTTCAAGAACCTGCTGACCCAGGGCATGGTGATCGCCGAGACTTACTATCGTCGCGAAGCCAACGGTGCTTACACCTGGTTCAACCCGGCAGACGTGGAACTTGAGCGTGACAGCAAAGCCAAGGTGATCAGCGCCAAGCTGAAATCCGACGGCCTGCCGGTGGAAATCGGCGGTACCGAGAAGATGGCCAAGTCGAAGAACAACGGCGTCGACCCACAGTCGATGATCGATCAGTTCGGCGCCGACACCTGCCGCCTGTTCATGATGTTCGCCTCGCCGCCTGACATGAGCGCGGAATGGTCCGACTCCGGCGTTGAAGGTTCGCACCGTTTCCTCAAGCGCGTCTGGCGTCTGGCGCAAGCCCACGTCACCCAGGGCTTGCCGGGCAAACTGGATATTGCCGGCTTGAACGACGAGCAGAAAACCGTGCGTCGTGCGATTCACCTGGCGATCAAGCAGGCCAGCCATGACGTCGGTCAGAACCATAAATTCAATACCGCCATCGCTCAGGTGATGACGCTGATGAACGTGCTGGAAAAAGCCGCGCAAGCCACCGAACAGGACCGCGCGCTGCTGCACGAAGGCCTGGAAGCGGTCACCTTGCTGCTGGCGCCGATTACCCCGCACATCAGCCATGAACTGTGGAAGCAGTTGGGTCACGCCGATGCGGTGATCGATGCAGGCTGGCCGGCCGTCGACGAAAGTGCGCTGGTGCAGGACAACCTGACCCTGGTCATTCAGGTCAACGGCAAGCTGCGCGGGCAGATCGAAATGCCGGCCAGCGCCACCCGCGAAGAGATCGAAGCCGCCGCACGCATCAACGAAAACGTGCTGCGTTTCGTCGACGGCCTGACCATTCGCAAAGTGATCGTGGTGCCGGGCAAACTGGTCAACATCGTCGCCAGCTAAATTGGATCGGGTGCCGGGCTCGCCTGGCACCCAGTAAAACCTTTCGGGCCGCAGAGTCGGCTCACCTGGTTTCAAGGGGAGCAACACAATGATCAAACGCAATCTGCTGGTGATGGGCCTCGCCGTTCTGCTGAGCGCCTGCGGTTTCCAGTTGCGTGGTACCGGCACAAACGAGCTGTCGATCAAGGAAATCGACCTGAGCGCGCGTAACGCTTACGGCGAAACCGTGACACAACTGCGTCAGACGCTCGAGTCCAGCGGCGTCAAGGTTTACAGCGGCGCGCCGTACAAGCTCTACCTGGCTGACGAGCAGGAAAGCCAGCGCATCCTCAGCTATGCCGGTGCCGGGCGCACAGGCGAGTATCAGGTCAACACCGTGCTGAGTTATGACATCCGCGGCGAGAAAAACCTGTCGCTGATCAGCGACAAGCTCGAAGTGCAGAAGGTGTTCATTCACGACGGCAACAACCTCGTCGGCTCCGATCAGGAAGCCAACGACGCCCGTCATGAAATCCGTCGCGAACTGGTTCAGCGCATGATGCTGCGCCTGTCGCAGCTGACCCCGGGCCAGTTGCAGCAACTGCAGCAAACCGCCAATGACCGCGCCAAGGCTGAAGCCGATGCGCTGGAAGCGGCGCAGAAGGCTGAGGCGGAAACTCCGCGTCAGTCGCCGCTCGAAATCCCGCAGCAGTAAGACGGCCGGGGCGCTCTGGCGCCCCGCTCGCCCTTCCTTATGAAGCTCGCTCCCGCGCAACTCGGCAAACACCTGCAAGGCGCACTCGCGCCGGTCTACATCATCAGCGGCGATGACCCGTTGCTGTGTCAGGAAGCCGCCGACGCCATCCGCACGACTGCTCGCCAGCAAGGTTTCGACGAACGTCAGGTCTTCGCCGCCGACGCCAATTTCGATTGGGGTACGTTGTTGCAGGCCGGCGCGAGCATGTCGCTGTTCGCCGAAAAACGCCTGCTCGAGCTGCGCCTGCCATCAGGCAAACCCGGCGACAAAGGTGCGGCGGCGCTGATCGAATATTGCTCACGTCCCGCTGAAGATACCGTCCTGCTGATCAGCTTGCCCAAGCTCGATGGCAGCGCGCAGAAAACCAAGTGGGGCAAGGCGCTGGTCGAAGGCCAACAGACCCAGTTCGTACAGATCTGGCCGGTGGATGCCAATCAACTGCCCAGCTGGATTCGCCAGCGCCTGTCCCAGGCCGGTCTGTCGGCCAGCCAGGACGCCGTCGAATTGATTGCCGCGCGTGTCGAAGGCAACCTGCTCGCCGCCGCGCAGGAAATCGAAAAGCTCAAGTTGATGGCCGAGGGTGGGCAGATCACCGTCGAAACCGTGCAAGCCGCCGTGGCCGACAGTGCGCGGTTCGACGTGTTCGGCCTGACCGACGCGGTGCTCAACGGCGAACCGGCCCACGCCTTGCGCATGCTCGAGGGTCTGCGCGGCGAAGGCGTCGAGCCGCCAGTGATTCTCTGGGCACTGGCGCGGGAGTTGCGCCTGCTGGCCAATATTTCATTGCAATACAGCCAGGGCACGCCACTGGACAAGTGCTTCAGCCTGTCGAAACCGCCCGTCTGGGACAAGCGCAAGCCGCTGATGAGCAAGGCGCTGCAACGCTACTCGGCGCAACGCTGGGCGCAATTGCTGCTCGAAGCGCAGCGTATCGATGCGCAGATCAAAGGTCAGGCAGCGGGTTCGCCGTGGATGAGCCTGAGTCGGTTGGCTCTATTGATGGCCGGCCAGCGACTGTCTTTGCCTGCCGAGTAAGGCAGTCGAGCGCGTAGCGTCCATTCGCGAGCAGGCGCGCTCCCACAGTGACCACTTACCAATGTGGCAGCGAGCCTGCTCGCGAAAGCGCCAGAATATTCCTACGCATGAGCTACTGGACAGATGCGCCACATCGGCAGATTATTCCCGGCGCAAAACCACCACACCGAGAGAATCCCCATGAGCAAAAAGCCTGCAAAGCATGGCCCCAACAAGGCCAAATCCATCGTCGCCCAGCCCTTGTTCCGCAGCCGTAAGGAACGACCAGCCAAGGGCAAAGGCAGCTACCGCCGCGAAGCCTTCCGGTCTGACAACCGGGAGGCTTTTTACTTTCTGGCTGCCTGAAGCGCACTACCCCCCGCTCATGTTAAGGTCTGCACCTGATTCGTTTCCCCTGGAACTGTGCATGCCCCCAAGTCTTTCCCGTCGTTGGCCCGTGCGCCAATTGATCGCTGCCTCCAGCTTCATCCTGCTTGTTGCCTGCGCGGAAAAACCCACCGCCGCCGATGCACAACCGCTTCAAGCCGCCCCCGTTGCCACGGCCCCAGCGATCATCCCGCCGGTAGTGCCGTCCGCCGATCCGCTCGATATTCAGCCGACTCAAACCTTCGCCGAATGGCAGTCCGGTTTTCGCAAAGATGCCCTTGCCGCCGGGATTCGCCCCGAGCTGTTCGATCAGGCATTTGCCAACGTCAGCTTCGACGCCAGCGTGATCCGCGCCGATCGCAGTCAGCCGGAATTTTCCCGCCCGGTGTGGGAATACCTCGATGGCGCGCTGTCGCCACTGCGCGTACGCAAAGGCCAGGCGTTGATCAGCCAGTACGCCGACATTCTGCAAAGCATCGAGCAGCGATATGGCGTTGATCGCCAGGCACTGGTCTCGGTGTGGGGCATGGAAAGCAATTTCGGTCAGTTTCAGGGCAGCAAGTCGGTAATCAACTCGCTGGCCACCCTCGCCTACGAAGGCCGTCGTCCGGGCTTTGCTCATGCGCAATTGATCGCCGCCCTGCAGATACTGCAACAGGGCGATATCACCCCGGAGAAAATGCTCGGCTCCTGGGCCGGCGCAATGGGCCAGACCCAGTTCATACCGACCACTTACAACACCCACGCCGTGGACTTTGACGGTGACGGTCGCCGCGACATCTGGGGCAGCCCGGCCGATGCGCTGGCCTCGACCGCGCATTATCTGCAGAGCTCAGGCTGGCAGCGTGGCCAGCCGTGGGGCTTCGAAGTGCAACTGCCCAGCGGTTTCAACTACACCCTGGCCGATGGCGCGATTCGCAAAAGCGTCGCCGAATGGCGGCAACTGGGCGTGAGCCTGCCCAATGGCGCGCAGGTGCCAGCCGGCTCCGAGCAGCTTTCCGCTGCCCTGCTACTGCCGGCCGGTTATCGCGGCCCGGCGTTTTTGATCCTCGACAACTTCCGGGCGATTCTCAAGTACAACAATTCGTCGTCATATGCGCTGGCGGTGAGCCTGTTGGCCGAGCGCTTTGAAGGCGCAGGCTTGATCAATGGCGACTGGCCGAAAGATGATCTGCCGCTGAGTCGCACCGAGCGCATCGAACTGCAAACGCTGTTGACCGCGCGTAATTATGACGCCGGCACGGCGGACGGGATTATCGGCGCCAATACGCGCAAGGCCATTCGCAGCGCCCAGCAGGCACTGGGGTGGCCGGCGGATGGGTATCCGACGCACAAGTTGCTTGAGAGCCTGCGCGCCCAATAAAAGCATCGCGGGCAAGCCCGCTCCCACAGGGATTCTGGTTGAAACGCAATTGTGTATTCGACTCAAAACCTGTGGGAGCGAGCCTGCTCGCGAAGACTGACTGTCAGGCAATAACCGTTTCCGCCTTGATCACCACATCCTGCTCCAGCAGCAACTCCTGCTTTCCCGCATCCAGGCGCACCAGCGCGCCCAACGGCAGTGTCAGATTCGGGTCGCAATGGCCACTGCGCCAACCCGACAACACCGGAATCCGCAACGGCTCGAAGGTTTGCTTGAGCAAGCGATTCAGCGCGTCGACCTCCACTCCGGCGATATCACCGACCAGCACACCGCGCAGCCGGGCCAGCTTGCCGGCCAGACGCATCTGGGTCAGCAGCCGATCAATGCGATACAGCGGCTCGTTGATGTCTTCGATAAACAGAATCACCCCTTCGACATCAATCTCGTAGGGCGTGCCGAGGGTTGCAGCAATCATCGCCAGATTGCCGCCAAGCAAGCGCCCGTGGGCAACGCCTGGTTCAACGGTTGAGAGCGGATACGCCGCCGGATGGCTCAGCACACTCCCTGACTTCATTTGCCCGCGCAGCATGGCGAAGAATGAGGTGACGGTCGGCGGCTCCTTGTCGCCGAGCAGGTCGGCATTGAGCAGCGGCCCGTGGAAGGTCACAAACCCGGCGTAGCGACTGATGGCCAGGTGCAGCGCGGTGATATCGCTGTAGCCGATAAAGGGTTTGGCGTTGCGACTGAGCAGATCGTAATCGATTCGGTCGAGCAGGCGCGGCGTGCCGTAGCCGCCGCGCAGGCAAATGATCGCGTCGACTTCGGGATCAGCGAATGCCGCATGCAGATCGCGCAGGCGTACGTCGTCGCTGCCGGCCAGATAGCCGTCCTTCTCGTAGACGCCCGGAAACACCTTCAGCCCATGGCCGCGCGCGCGCATCCATTGCAGCGCTTTCTCAGTGTCGAGGGCGCCGGGACCGGCAGGCGCGATGACGCCGATCGTGCCCTCGCAGGGCAGCGCCGGTACGGCTCGGTGGGCAATCAGGGTGTGGCTCGGTCGAACGGTCATCCATGGGCTCCAGCGGTAAAGTCATGCACACACAGTAGTCAGCTGAAGAGGCAAACAAAAGCCCCTTGTCTCAGGCAAAAAAATGCCCGCCGAAGGACAGTCCTCGGCGGGCATTTTTGCATCGGCGCTGAATCAGGAACCCAGCAGCTCGGCCTTGACCAGCTTCGCCTGCTCGTCGGCATGGTACGAGGAACGTACCAGCGGGCCCGAAGCGACGTTCTTGAAGCCCATCTTGTACCCTTCCTCGGCGAACCAGGCGAAGGTGTCCGGATGGACGAAACGCTGCACCGGCAGGTGGCTGCGCGACGGTTGCAGGTATTGACCGAGGGTCAGCATGTCGATGTCGTGTTCGCGCATGCGCTTCATGACTTCGATGACTTCCTCGTCGGTTTCGCCCAGACCCAGCATCAGGCCGGACTTGGTCGGAATGTGCGGCATCATCTGCTTGAAGCGTTGCAACAGGGTCAGCGACCACTGGTAATCCGAACCCGGACGCGCAGCCTTGTACAGGCGTGGCACGGTTTCCAGGTTGTGGTTGAACACATCCGGCGGCTCGGCGGCGGTGATTTCCAGAGCGATGTCCATGCGGCCGCGATAGTCCGGGACCAGGGTCTCGAGCTGCACGTTCGGCGACAGTTTGCGGATTTCGCGGATACAGTCGGCGAAGTGCTGGGCACCGCCGTCACGCAGGTCGTCACGGTCAACCGAGGTAATCACCACGTATTTGAGCTTGAGGTCGGCGATGGCGATGGCCAGGCTTTCCGGCTCGTTGACGTCCAGTGGCTTCGGACGACCGTGGCCAACGTCGCAGAACGGGCAGCGACGGGTGCAGATGTCGCCCATGATCATGAAGGTCGCGGTGCCGCCCGAGAAGCATTCGCCGAGGTTCGGGCAGGACGCTTCTTCGCAGACGCTGTGCAGCTTGTGCTTGCGCAGCAGGCTCTTGATGCGGTCGACTTCCGGCGAAACCGGGATGCGCACGCGGATCCAGTCGGGTTTCTTTGGCAGTTCGGTGGTCGGGATGATCTTGACCGGGATGCGTGCAACCTTCTCGGCGCCGCGCAGCTTGACGCCGGCTTCAACCTTGGGACGCGGGGCCGGGCGCTCGGTCACGTCGAGCGTCGGGATCATGGTTTGCACTGCATCAGTAGTCATATCAGTCGATTCCGCCCGTGAGGGTCGTCTGCTCAGCATAGTCGAGGTGTTTGACGAGCTGCGCGCGCAGCCGGGCACTTACCTCGGCAAATTCAATCGATCCTGCGTGATCGCTCAGCTGGGTCATGGCCAGCCCGGCGTAGCCGCAGGGATTAATCCGTCGAAACGGTTCCAGGTTCATATCCACGTTCAGGGCCAGGCCATGAAAGGAACAACCGTGGCGAATGCGCAAACCCAGAGAAGCGATTTTTGCTCCATCGACGTATACGCCGGGAGCATCTGGCTTGGCGGCGGCGGTGACGCCGTAGCTGGCCAGCAGTTCGATCAGGCAGGCTTCCATGCGGCTGACCAGATCACGCACGCCGAACCCCAGCTTGCGCACATCCAGTAACAGATAAGCCACCAGTTGCCCTGGGCCATGATAAGTCACTTGGCCGCCACGATCGACCTGCACCACCGGAATATCTCCCGGCAGCAACAGGTGTTCGGCCTTGCCAGCCTGGCCCTGGGTGAACACCGGCGGGTGTTCGACGAGCCAGATTTCGTCGGCGGCAGCATTGCCGCGTTCGTTGGTAAAGCGCTGCATGGCATGCCAGACCGGCTCGTAAGCCATCTGGCCCAGCTCGCGAAAGCCCAGCGTGCCGTGCATCACAACACCATGTGCACGAAGCCGGTCGCCCGCAGTTCGCTGTTGATGTTGTACAGCTGATCCTGGTCGGTAGCGACGATGTGCAGCTGGATGGTGGTGTACTTGCCGGTGCTGCTTTGACGCTCGTCGATGCGCTCGTCATTGATGGTCGCGTGTTTCTTGACGATCTCGATGATCTGGTCTTTGCGGCCGACGCCCGTATCGCTGATTACCTTGATCGGGTAATCAGTTTGGGGAAATTCGATCTTTGGCGCCTGTACTTCGGTATCGGTCATGGCGTAACGGCCTCTAGAGTGCAAGCCGTGGTAACGCACATGGCCCCGCACCGGATCGGGGCGAGGCCATGCAGGTCAACACTGAATCAGTTGAACAAGCCGTAGAAGAATAGACGGATGCTATCCCACATGCGGCGGAAGATACCACCCTCCTCGACGCCATCCAGAGCGATCAGGTCGGCGCTGTGCACCACCTTGTCTTCCAGTTTGACTTCGACTTTACCGATCACGTCGCCCTTGGCGATAGGCGCAACCAGTTGCGGGTTCATGGTCATGCTGGCAGCGAGCTTCTTCAGCTGGCCTTTCGGCAGGGTCATGGTCAGGTCTTGTGCCAGGCCGGCCTTGACCTGGCTGGTGGTGCCTTTCCATACCGGCGCCTGCGCCAGCTCAGTGCCCTTCTGATAGAAGGTCTGGGTTTCGAAAAAGCGGAAACCGTAGGTCAGCAGCTTCTGGGTTTCAGCGGCGCGGGCTACTTCGCTGTTGGTGCCGAACACCACGGCGATCAGACGCTGGCCGTCACGTACAGCCGAAGACACCATGCAGTAGCCGGCTTCGTCGGTGTGGCCGGTTTTCAGACCGTCAACGGTCTTGTCGCGCCACAGCAGCAGGTTGCGGTTAGGCTGCTTGATGCCGTTCCAGAAGAACTCTTTCTGCGAGTAGATCGCATAGTGAGCCGGGTCTTCGTGGATGATCGCACGGGCCAGAATCGCCATGTCATGCGCCGACGAGTAGTGCTCAGGGTTCGGCAGACCGGTCGGGTTCATGAAGTGGGTATTGGTCATGCCCAGTTCGGTGACGGTCTTGTTCATCAAGTCGGCGAAGGCGTCTTCGCTGCCGGCGATGTGCTCGGCCAGGGCGACGCTGGCGTCGTTACCGGACTGGATGATGATGCCGTGCAGCAGGTCGCTGACGGTGACTTGCGAACCGACCTTGATGAACATCCGCGAGCCGCCGGTGCGCCAGGCGTTTTCGCTGACGGTCACCGGATCGTTTTCACCGATCTGGCCGCGACGGATTTCCAGGGTCGCGATATACGCGGTCATCAGCTTGGTCAGGCTGGCCGGTGGCAGACGCTGGTCGCCGTTGTTTTCGACCAGCACGTTGCCGCTGCTGGCATCCATCAGAACGTAGGCCTTGGCGGCCAGTTGTGGTGGCGACGGCATCATCTCGGCCGCGAAGGCGGCTGGCGAGAGGAGCAGCGGGACTAGCAGACACAGGCGTTTGGCAAAGGTGGTGATGTTCATCCGTCTCTCGAAATCGCTAATGGAAACTTGCCCGAAGGCAAAACTTATTCAGACAGCCTTCTAACGGGCCATCGCGTGTTCAGTTGCTCACTCCAGTCACCCTTGCCGGGCTTTTGTTCTTCGACGAGCCAACAACCTGGTTCACCCCCCCGAATACCGCAAGTGAACCGTCAATCAAGGTCTACGTATTACTCGCTGACCACGCTGGGCGAACCCAGATTGGCCAGACGCACACTGTTCTGCACCTGGGCGATTTCACCCGGCGAGCCGATCGGCCCCAGGCGTACCCTGTGCAGGGTCTGCTGATTGCGCACGATCGAACTGATGAACACCGGCGCGCTCACCATCCCGCTGAGCTTCGACCTCAGCAGTTCGGCAGCGTCCGGGTTGGCGAACGCGCCCACCTGCAGATACTGGCCAGACGCTGGTGCAGAAGCGTTTTTTTTGCATCGATCTGCACGGGCACCACGGCCGCGGCGTGTTGCTGCGGCGGCGGCGTCCATTGCTCGACGGTGCCGGCCGAAGCCGTAATCACTGGCGCGCTATTCTGCGCCACTTGCGGCTCGTTGAGCATCAGCGGCGCCGGACGGCCCTTGGCCGCCCACCACTGCTGCGGATCGATGCCCTCGACCTTGACCCGCGCGGTGCCGGTTTCGGCATAGCCGAGTTTCTTCGCCGCAGCATAAGACAAGTCGATGATGCGATCGGAGTAGAACGGCCCACGATCGTTGACGCGCAGGATCACGGTCTTGTTGTTGTCCAGGTTGGTCACCCGGACGTAACTTGGCAGCGGCAAGGTCTTGTGCGCGGCGCTCATGCCGTACAGGTCATACACTTCGCCATTGGCGGTGTTCTGGCCATGGAACTTGGTGCCGTACCAGGACGCTGTGCCCGAAGCCACGTAGGTCTTGGATTCCTGCAACGGAAAATAGGTCTTGCCCAGCACGGTATACGGGTTGGCCTTGTACGGGCCGGTGTGCAGGGTCGGTGTCGCATCAGGGATGCGCGAAACATCGACGTCCCACCACGGCGCGCCGTCTTTGTGCGCGCGGTTGATGTCCAGGCCCGGTTGGGCGCGGACAGCGGTGGACGGGGTTTTCTGCGTCGGCGTGCGGCTGGTCGTGCAACTGGCGACCAGGACTGCCAACGCAGCGAAAGCCACCAGCTTCAGGGGTTTATTGTTAGGCAATGCCTGCATTACTTGACGCCCCGTGCTTGTACCAGCTGTTCAGACAGTTGATGTACGGCCATGGCGTACATCACGCTGCGGTTATAACGCGTGATCGCGTAGAAATTCTGCAGGCCCATCCAGTATTCAGGGCCGTTGTCGCCTTCGAGGCGAAATGCGGTAACCGGCATATCATCGCGCAGCGCATCATGACTCGACCAGCCCAGCGCCCGCAACTCTGCGACCGTTTTCACTGGCTCGATACCGGTGGTCAGGCCTTCATCGACCTGCTCGCCGCGCACATCGGCGCGGCTGACCACCGGCTCACCGGCGACCCAGCCGTGACGCTTGAAGTAGCTGGCGACGCTGCCAATGGCGTCGTCCGGGTTGTTCCAGATATTGATGTGGCCGTCACCGTCGAAGTCCACCGCGTAGGCGCGAAAGCTGCTCGGCATGAACTGCGGCAGGCCCATGGCCCCGGCGTACGAGCCTTTGAGGGTCAGTGGATCGACCTGCTCTTCACGGGCCAGCAGGAGGAACTCACGCAGTTCCTTGCGGAAAAATTCGGCACGGGGAGGATAGTCGAAGCCGAGGGTCGATAAAGCATCGATCACGCGGAAATTGCCGGTATTACGTCCGAAAAAGGTCTCGACGCCGATGATCGACACGATGACTTGTGCCGGCACGCCGTATTCCTGCTCGACACGGGCCAGGGTCGCCTCGTGCTGACGCCAGAAGTCGACGCCACGGGCGATGCGCGCATCAGTGATGAACATCGGGCGATATTCATTCCACTGCTTGACGCGTTCGGCGGGTTTGGAGATGGCGTCGAGAATCGACTGCTTGCGTTGCGCCTCGCGGAACACACCCATCAGTTGTTCCCCGGCGAAACCGTAGTCGCGGGTCATTTCGCCAACGAATTCGGCCACCTGCGGCGAGCCTTCATAGTCGCCGGCCAGCGCTTCCTGCACGCTCCCCAGCAGGCCCATCAGGCCAACCAGCGGCGCGCATCGAGTCGCCCAGCCACGCATTACTTGCATTGCACTCTTCACCTTATTCAAACCTGTGCGATCCACTTGCGATGGGTATGGATCGACATCAAAACCCCAAACGCTGACAGCAGCGTCACCAGCGAAGTTCCTCCGTAGCTAATGAACGGCAACGGCACCCCCACGACCGGCAACAGGCCACTGACCATACCGATGTTGACGAAAACGTAAACAAAAAAAGTCATGGTCAACGCGCCGGCAAGCAATTTGCCGAACAGCGTTTGCGCCTGGGCAGTGATTACCAGCCCGCGACCGATCAACAGCAGATAGATCAGCAGCAGCGCGCAAATCCCCACCAGACCGAACTCTTCGCCAAGCACGGCGATGATGAAGTCGGTGTGACTTTCCGGGAGAAAATCCAGGTGCGACTGGGTGCCGAGCAGCCAGCCTTTGCCGAATACGCCACCGGAACCGATCGCCGCCTTCGACTGAATGATGTTCCAGCCGGTACCGAGCGGATCGCTTTCCGGGTCAAGGAAAGTCAGGACCCGTTGCTTCTGATAGTCGTGCATGACGAAAAACCACATCGCCACGGATACCGGCACCGCCGCCGCCAGCACGCTGAGAATCCAGCGCCAGCGCAAGCCGCCCATGAACAGGACGAAGGCGCCACCGGCGAGAATCAGCAGCGAAGTACCGAGATCCGGCTGGCGCACGATCAGAATGAACGGCACGCCAATCAGCATCAGGCTGATGCCGACGTGCTTGAGTTGTGGCGGCAAGGTGCGTTTGGACAGATACCAGGCGATGGTCGCCGGCATCAGAATCTTCATGAATTCCGAGGGCTGGAAACGGATCACCCCGGGGATGTTGATCCAGCGCGTGGCGCCCATGGCGTTGTGGCCCATGATGTCGACGACGATCAGCAAGACCACGCCGATCACGTAACCGAGCGGCACCCAACGCGCCATGAAACGCGGCTCGAACTGGGCGATGACGATCATTGCCACCAGACCGATGCCGAAGGATGTGGCCTGCTTGCCGAGCAGATCCCAGCTCTTGCCGCTGGCCGAATACAGCACGAACAGGCTGCCGGCGGCGAGGATCAGCAACAGGATCAACAGCGGGCCATCGATATGCAGTCTTTGCAGCAACGTCGCGCGGCGACGCATCACATCCTCGCTGGAGAGCATGCGATCGAAGTTATTCATCACGGGCCGGGGCCTCCGCAGTGATAGGGCTGGCGTACTCGGCTTTCAGGTGGCCATCCTGGTCGAGCAGCCAGGCGTCCATGACCTGGCGCACCACTGGCGCGGCAACGCCGGAACCGGACTCACCGTTCTCGACCATTACCGACACGACGATTTTCGGATCATCGGCCGGGGCGAAGCCGACGAACAAGGCGTGGTCGCGGTGGCGTTCCTGGACCTTGGAGCGGTCGTATTTCTCGCCCTGCTTGATTGCCACCACCTGCGCGGTACCGGACTTGCCGGCGATGCGGTACTGCGCGCCGATCGCCGCTTTGCGCGCGGTACCACGGGCGCCGTGCATTACCTGCTGCATGCCGTGGTTGACCTTGTTCCAGTCGGACGGGTCGCGCAGGACGATGTTCGGCATCGGGTTTTCATCCACTGGCTTCACCCCGTCGAGGGACTTGGCCAGGTGCGGACGATTCCAGATGCCCTTGTTGGCGACCAGCGCCGTGGCCTGGGCCAATTGCAGCGGCGTCGATTGCATGTAGCCCTGGCCGATCCCGAGAATAAGGGTTTCGCCGGGGAACCACGCCTGTTTGCGCGTCGCCCGCTTCCATTCGCGGGACGGCATCAGGCCGGGGGATTCTTCGAACATGTCCAGCGAGACCTTCTGGCCGATGCCGAACTTGTTCATATAGGTCGACAGCCGATCGATGCCGAGCTTGTGCGCCAGGTCATAGAAGTACGTGTCGTTGGACCGCATGATCGCCGTGTCGAGGTCGACGAAGCCGTCACCGGTACGGTTCCAGTTGCGGTATTTGTGGTCGTAGTTGGGCAGCATGTAATAGCCCGGGTCGAACACCCGGCTCGAAGCCGTGACTACGCCGGCGTCGAGACCGGCAATTGCCACCGCCGGTTTGATCGTCGAGCCCGGCGGGTACAGACCTCGGAGCACGCGATTGAACAGCGGCCGGTCGATGGAATCACGCAACTCGGCGTAGGCCTTGAAGCTGATGCCGGTGACGAACAGGTTCGGGTCGAAACTCGGCTGACTGACCATCGCCAGCACTTCACCGGTTTTCGGATCGAGCGCCACCACCGCGCCACGTCGCCCGCCCAGCGCAGCCTCGGCGGCTTCCTGCAACTTGATGTCGAGGCTCAGGACGATGTCCTTGCCGGGAATCGGATCGGTGCGCTTGAGCACCCGCAACACGCGGCCACGGGCGTTGGTCTCGACTTCCTCGTAACCGACCTGACCGTGCAATTCCGGCTCGTAGAAACGCTCGATGCCGGTCTTGCCGATGTGGTGGGTGCCGCTGTAGTTGACTGGATCGAGGCTTTTCAGCTCTTTCTCGTTGATCCGCCCCATGTAACCCACCGAATGCGCAAAGTGCGCGCCCTGCGGGTAATGCCGGACCAATTGCGCGACCACTTCCACCCCGGGCAGGCGGAACTGATTCACGGCAATGCGGGCGATCTGCTCTTCGGTCAGCTCGAACAGGATCGGCACCGGCTCGAACGGCCGACGGCCCTGACGCATGCGTTTCTCGAAGATCACCCGGTCCTCGGGCGTCAGTTCCAGCACCTCGACGATGACGTCGAGCACCTGTTGCCAGTCGCCGGAGCGCTCGCGGGTCATGCTCAGGCTGAAGCTCGGCCGGTTGTCGGCCACGACCACGCCGTTGCGGTCGAAAATCAGCCCGCGCGTCGGCGGAATCGGCTGCACATGCACGCGGTTGTTTTCCGACAGGGTCGAGTGGTACTCGTACTGGATCACCTGCAGGTAATACAAACGCGCGATCAGCACACAGATCAGCGCCACGATCACGATCGCACCGAACACGACACGGCTGCGCACCAGACGGGCGTCCTTTTCGTGGTCCTTGATGCGGATCGGCTGAGACATGAGGGCAGGCTTACTTGTGGTAAGGGTGACCGGACAACACGGTCCAGGCACGGTACAACTGTTCGCCGATCAGGATCCGCACCAGCGGGTGCGGCAAGGTCAGCGGCGACAACGACCAGCGCTGGTCAGCGCGGGCACAGACTTCCGGTGCCAGCCCTTCCGGGCCGCCCACCATGAAGTTGACCGTGCGCGAATCCAGGCGCCAGCGATCGAGTTCAACCGCCAGTTGCTCGGTGCTCCACGGCTTGCCGTGAACCTCCAGCGTGACGATCCGCTCGTTGTGCCCGACCTTGGCCAGCATGGCTTCGCCTTCCTGGCGGATGAAACGGGCCACGTCGGCATTCTTGCCACGGGTGTTGAGCGGAATTTCCACCAGTTCCAGCGCCAGTTCGGATGGAAGACGCTTGGCATATTCATGCCAGCCTTCTTCCACCCATTTGGGCATGCGTGAACCGACGGCGATCAGGCGCAGTCGCACAGCAATCCCTTAGAACTGGTCTTTGTTGAGCTTGGTGAAATGCTCGTGGGTGTTCTCCGGACTGTGGTGCTTGGCATCGGCCGCACGGCTTTGCTCGGCACCGGCCCACAGACGCTCCAGGTCGTAGAACTGACGCGCCGAGGCGGTCATCATGTGCACGATCACCAGATCGAGGTCGAGCAGTACCCAGTCGCTGTCGCCCTTGCCTTCTTCGCCCAGCGGCTTGGCGCCCTGCTTTTTCACTTCCTCGCGGACCTTGTCCAGCATCGCGTTGATCTGGCGATTGGAGGTACCGGTGGCGATGATCATGTAGTCAGTGATGCTCTGCTTGTCGCGCACATCGATGATCTGGATGTCCTGGGCCTTGACGTCTTCCAGCGCAGCGACGGCAATCTTGACCAGTTCGTCGCCCTTGAGCGGCTCGTTGGTGTTGACGGCTTCCGGCAGTGGTGCGCTCTTGAACGTGCCTTTGCGCTTTACTTTCGGTAGATCTTTATCAGTCATATGAAACTCGTTTTGCTCATGTATTCGGCGGCTTGGGATACGGTGATTCGTATCAGTGAAGCACGCCTTGTTCAGTTCGACGCACGATACAGACCGTGCGCATCGATGTAGGCCAGGACCGCGTCGGGCACCAGGAAACGTACCGACTTACCGCTGGCCAGCAGTTGACGGATCTGGGTGGCGGAAACCGCGAGCGGTGTCTGCCAGACGAATGCAATCTGTCCGCTCGGCCCTTTCAGGGCCAGCGGGTCGCTCACCGAACGCGCTGCCAGCAGGTTGCGCAAGGCATCCGGCGGTTCGCTGTCGGCGTCCGGGCGCTGTAGCACCAGGATGTGGCAATGCTGGAGCAACTCTTCCCAGCGGTGCCAAGTGGGCAGGCCGCAAAATGCGTCCCAGCCCAAAAGCAGAAAAACCTGGGTCTCGGCGGGCATCTCTGCGCGCAGCGACTCCAGGGTATCGATGGTCCAGGACGGTTTGTCCCGCTGCAATTCGCGGGCGTCCACCACCAGCGGCGGCAATCCGGCCACCGCGCACTCGACCATCGCCAGCCGATCCTGCGCCGACACCTGCGGCGTACCGCGATGTGGCGGGCGCGCGTTCGGCATCAGGCGCAACTCGTCCAGCGCCAGCGCTTCGACGACTTCCAGCGCGCCACGCAAATGGCCGATATGCACCGGGTCGAACGTACCGCCCAGCACGCCAATGCGCTGCGGGCGCGACTCGCTGCCGGTATGCGGCGCTGTCAGGTCGAGGTCGGTCAAGTCAGACCGTCGCCTGGCCGCGCAACTGGCCATCGCCGACCACTATGTACTTCTCGCAGGTCAACCCCTCAAGCCCTACCGGGCCGCGGGCGTGCAGCTTATCAGTAGAAATGCCGATCTCGGCACCCAATCCGTATTCAAATCCATCGGCAAAGCAGGTCGGCGTGTTGATCATCACCGAGGCCGAGTCGACTTCCGCCACGAACCGGCGGGTGTCGGCGAGGTTTTCGCTGACGATCGAGTCGGTGTGATGGGAGCCGTAATGGTTAATGTGTTCGATCGCCTGCTCCAGACCGTCGACCACGCGAATCGACAGGATCGGCGCCAGATACTCGGTGCTCCAGTCGTCCTCGGTGGCCGCCACGGTTTCGATGATTGCCTGGGTGCGTTCGCAACCACGCAGCTCGACGCCTTTTTCGCGGAACTGCGCGGCCATCGAAGGCAGGAAATCCCTGGCAACAGCCTGGTCGACGAGCAGCGTTTCCATCGCGCCGCAGATGCCATAACGGTAAGTCTTGGCGTTGAAGGCGATGCGCTGGGCTTTTGCCAGATCGGCGTGCTCGCTGACGTAGACGTGGCAGATGCCGTCCAGGTGCTTGATCACCGGCACGCGGGCATCGCGGCTGATGCGTTCGATCAGGCCACGACCGCCACGGGGAACGATGACGTCGACGTACTCAGGCATGCTGATCATCGCGCCGACGGCGGCGCGGTCAGTGGTTTCGACCACTTGCACCACGGCGGCGGGCAGTTCGGCCTCGGCCAGACCGCGCTGAATGCACGCGGCAATCGCGCGATTGGAGTGAATCGCCTCGGAGCCACCACGCAGAATGGTCGCGTTACCCGACTTCAGGCACAGGCTGGCGGCATCGATGGTCACGTTCGGACGGGACTCGTAAATGATCCCGATCACGCCCAGCGGTACACGCATCTTGCCGACCTGAATGCCCGACGGACGGAAGCTCATGTCGCGGATCGCACCAACCGGATCCGCCAAGGCAGCGACCTGACGCAAGCCGACGATCATTCCGTCGATGCGCGCCGGGGTCAGTTCGAGACGTTCCAGCAGCGCCGGTTCCAGACCGCTGGCGCGACCGGCAGCCAGATCCAGCTCATTGGCTGCGGCAAGCTCGGCGCGCGCAGCATCCAGAGCATTGGCGGCAGCCTGCAAGGCGCGGTTTTTCTGCGCGGTGCTGGCGCGACCGATGACCCGGGAGGCAGCGCGGGCGGCGCGACCCAATCGGGTCATATAGTCAAGAACGGACTCAGTCATGGTCTGCTGGGGTCTTGGCAAAGAGGAAAGCGGCAGATTATAGCTGTCGCGTCCCGGGACTAACAGCGGTGACAGGCGGATGGTCGAAATGAGCTGCGTTTGCCCCTCGTTCAGACGTAATTAAGCTCAGCGTTGTTATCATCACGACCTCTTGAGCCTGGATAAACCTTGCCCATCATGACCAACGTGCCCCTTTGCCCCGAGTCCGCACGCCTGCCCGTGGGCCTGCCGGACAGTTTTTTCGACCGCGACGCACAGGTGCTGGCGCAGGCGCTGCTCGGCAAAGTCATCCGTCATCGCGTCGGCGACCTATGGTTGAGCGCGCGAATTATCGAGACCGAAGCCTATTACTTCGCGGAAAAAGGCAGCCACGCCTCGCTCGGCTATACAGAAAAACGTAAGGCTTTGTTTCTGGATGGCGGCCACATCTATATGTACTACGCCCGTGGCGGTGATTCGCTGAACTTCAGTGCGCAAGGTCCGGGCAACGCGGTGCTGATCAAATCTGCCTATCCGTGGGTCGATGAAGTCAGCGGCCCGGCGAGTCTGGCGCAGATGCTGGTGAACAATCCCGATGCCCAGGGCCGGCCGCGTCCGACGCAGAAGTTGTGCGCCGGGCAGACGCTGCTGTGCAAGGCACTCGGTTTGAAAGTACCGATGTGGGACGCCAAGCGTTTCGATCATGAGTTGTTGCTGGTCGAGGACGCGGGACCGGCGCCCTCGCAGATTATTCAAACTACCCGATTGGGGATTCCGCTGGGTCGCGATGAACACCTGATGTACCGCTTCGTTGACGCCGCGCATGCGCAATGGTGCACGCGGAACCCGCTGCGACGGGGTCAGGTCGAAGGCCGGGATTATCTCCTGCTTCCCGGAGCTGACGGCAAATCCGCAAATAAATGATGTCCCCCTGTGGGAGCGAGCCTGCTCGCGAAGGGGTCGTGCCAGCCAACGCTTCTCTCGTCTGACACAGCGTATTCGCGAGCAGGCTCGCTCCCACGGGCCAGCCGTGCAACGCGTAACAATTACTTAAAGAATGAATGGAGTTTTTCTGTATGGGCCCATGGCTCGATAGCATCACCGGATGGCTCGGCGCCAATCCGCAGTGGCTGGCTGCAGCGGTATTCATCGTGGCATGCGTAGAGTGCCTGGCGATTGCCGGGCTGATCGTGCCGGGCACGGTGCTGTTGTTTGCCGTGGCAGTGCTCGCCGGCAGCGGCGCGCTGTCATTGAGCGAAACGCTGCTGCTGGGCTTTCTCGGCGGCATCCTCGGTGATCTGATTTCGTATTTCCTCGGCCGCCATTTCCACCAGAACATCCGCCGCCTCCCCGGGCTACGCCATCATCCGGAATGGATGGCCGGCGCCGAGTCGTACTTCCAGCGCTATGGCATCGCCAGTCTGCTGGTCGGGCGTTTCATCGGCCCACTGCGACCGATGCTGCCGATGGTCGCCGGGATGTGCGACATGCCCTTCCCGCGTTTCTTCGCCGTCAGTCTGCTGGCAGCTGCTGGCTGGAGTCTGGCTTATCTGTTGCCGGGCTGGGCCACGGGCGCAGCGTTCCGCTTGCCATTGCCTGAAGGGTTCTGGCTGGAGGCCGGGATCGTCGCCGCCAGCATCGCGGTAATGGTCGGCCTGAGCGTCAACAGCAGTGTGCGTCGCCATCGTCGCGCGACGATCTGGATCGGCAGCATGAGCCTGTTGATCCTGATCGGGCTGTTCATCGGCTATCCCTACCTCACCGCGCTCGACAACGGTGTGATGACTCTGGTGCAGGAGCATCGCCAGCCAGCGCTGGACGAAATCGCCGTGACGCTGACCCTGATCGGCGAATTCCGCAACATGCTTTTGTTCAGTGCCCTGCTCGTCGTGCTGTTGTTGCTGTGCAAGCAGTGGCGCCAGGCAGTGTTCGCCGGCGCCACCATGCTGATCACCGCCATGGCCAACACCGGAACCAAATACTTTTTCGCCCGAGTGCGCCCGGAAGTGCTCAGCGACCCATTGACCACGTACAGCATGCCAAGCGGCCATGCCTCCGGCGCGTTTGCCTTGTTCCTGACCCTGGGCGTGCTCGCCGGTCGTGGGCAGCCGCCGCGCATGCGCCTGACCTGGCTGTTGATAGCCTGCATCCCGGCACTCTCTATCGCTTTGTCGCGGGTCTATCTCGGCGCGCACTGGCCGACCGATATCCTCGCCGGCGCGATGCTCGCCAGTTGCGTCTGCGCCGGGATGTTGTGGTTGAGCCAACGGCAGACGTCCCTCAACCCGATGCCATTCAAGATCTGGTGGCTGATCCTGCCATCGATGATCGCGCTGTTCGGTTTCTTCGTGCTGCGTCATTTGCCTCATACACTGTTGCGCTACGCCTACTAAACATCGACATGCAAGCACTGTTTGTTTCGCGCCGCTCTTTCGGAAAACTCCGACAAGAGCGGCGTTAGTTGCCTACTTACTCTTTCCCCTGCCCGGTAAAACTTCCATTACTAAACCGGCACAACTCCCCGCCTGCAACAAATACAAAACTGACGTTACACAAACATCTGCAATCCCGCAGATAGTGCCTTTCATATTGTTTGAAAACCGTTAGATTGAACTAAGCAATTAATTTCCATGTTGTTCCAGCACAGTTACAAACGGACGCTGAAATTAAAATCTTGAAACTTCGTTAGTTCAGAGCTATTCAATGAGCCCCAAAATACCCCGTAAACCAACCGCGACAACGACTCACCCGTCTGAATTGAGCAACACTGCGCCGCGCCGTAACGAAACCTTGTATCTTGACGGCGTTCCCGACTTTTTTCGCAATACCGACCTTGCTGACCTGGCAACGCCAAACCGCACCGTCGATATGCACTTGCCCGGTCAAGCGGCGCAGTTACCGGCAGTGGAAATCTCGCAGATGCCCGCAACAGGCGCCGTTCTGCCGCAGGCTGAGAGAGTGAACAACTACTGGCTGTCCGAGGCTTTTCTACAGGGCATGAAACCGGCCGACGTCGACGGATTTCGCTGGGTCGTTGGCAGAAAATTCGCCGACGTAGACGTTGAGGGTGCGCTGCAAACCACCCATATCGGCCAGGATGAATCCGGTGCCTGGCGCAGCAAACTACTGACCGAACGGTTCCCCTCGGGCCCACGCCTGTACAAAAACACCGACAGCCCGACATGGCGCCTGACAGAACAGGTCGCGTCGAAACGCCCCGCCGTGAGCGCAAGCGAACAGCCCGACCAGGCATCTGCAGCCAAACGCCCGCGAGCGGTTTCTGCGCCGGTGCCTGTGGATCAACGCGTTTACCGCCCTTCGTGGCGCTCCCCGGACTCCCAGGGCTACCACGAGATGACACCGCTGCCCGGTGCGACAGATACCGCTATTCGATTTGCCCTGCGCGATGAGTTTGGCAATCTGATGCAGGTCGATGCACCAGTGGGCGGATTCGGCGCGCAGCCGGCTCACTTGAGGCAATGGACCGATCAACAGATCTGGCAACTCTATGGCTTGCATGGTCAGGACATCCCCCGCTTCCGGGCCGAAGCGCAAGCCTCTGGCCTCCCTCCGCCATGGGCCAGCCCCGCAAACACGAATAACCCGTTCACCGATTTGCTGCGCAATTTCCTGCGCTGGCTGCACCCGGCAATGACGCTGAAGGAACGCGAGACGTTTCTGCAGTCTTTCAACCTGCTACCGAATCAGCTGACACGTTTGCGCCGGGACCTGCAAACCCAGTTGGCGATCCCCTCTTGGGTACAGGCGCACAAGCGTTTGCTCGACGATGTCGACAACCCGCTACGCCTCGAGCAATTTGCCAGGGACGCAGTCGAGCAACTCAACCTCAAGCGCAACGCCCGCCATGATTGGTACCACCCCGAAAACAGCCTGGCGTTCGAGGTGCGTGAAGCCCTGCTGAAAAAACTCGGTTATCGGCGCAACAAGAACAATTGCCTGCACCGCACCGACATTCCGGCGCTGTTTCGCGGTGACGAACGCACACCGTTCGAGTTGGCCAGCGACGGCACCATGCTGCCGCGCTATCACCATGAACCCGGCGCCACTACGCACAAACCCATCAGCGCGACGTTCAGTCTCAATGAAGGCCAGATGTACGCCAGCGCGCCCGATCCCGAATACCTGCGGTTCAACAGCCAGACCCACAAGTATCCCGGGCGCGACGCGAGTGACAGCAGTTCGGAGAGCGGCGCGAGCGACGCCAGCGACTCCAGCAGCAGCGCTTCCTCCGACTGGTCGGATGGCGACAAGCCGATAGCGTGGGATCACGAGCGCGGCTATCGATCCGAGCGCACTCGGCAGACGGTCATGTTCCTGTACGCGCTGGACACACGTCACCTGGAGGTAGTCCCCCACGAAGAAAACATGATGTTCAATTCCGCCGCCCGTGCAACGCCGCCAACCTGGTTCCCCTCAGACGATTTTGAAGGGTTGATTTCGGTCACCCGCAGCGGCCTGGACGCCGAACGCATCTGGTTGCTCAACGCTGATCAGACCAAAGGCGCCAGAGTGACGGACATAAACGACATGGCCGGAGCCAGTGCCGGACGCATCGAAGCCGCGACCCATGCCGGGCAGGCCAATCATTTCCAATACGACGCGCTGATCGACAAGGTCGAAGCGGCGGCCCTGCCCATCCTCAGACTGTCCGGCAACAAGAACGAATTCGGTCATGACATCGTCTGGCCGTAAACCCGGGCATTGCCCGCACCACCGGTAAGGAAGCCGGTTTTTCATACACAACGTTAAAGGATTAAGACGTGTCGAAACTCATCGTACCTTCCGCACATGTTTCCAATGTGCGCCTGCTTCAAGTCATACCGATTGACGCCTCGGCCAATGCCCACGCACCGTCGCCAGGCAACCTCCAGGAATTGCCTTCTGCGGCAATCAGTAACGGCGCGGACGCCTCGCATCGACAGACACTGGAATCGCTCGACAAGCACTTCGGGCCCCTACGCATCGGCGAGGCCATGGTCAGCCGCGCCGAGCTGCAGGCGATGGGCGCAACGGTCAACGGTCAACCGATCAGCCCAGCGAACGCCGGAATGAAGGTTGCGGATCAGACATTGCTCGATGGGCTCAATTTCGACTCGGCGAAAGTCGAAACCCGATTGATGTCCGTCGACATTCCCGACAGCGCCACGGCCGCAATGCTGTTCTACGAAATAGCCTGCCAGCGCTCGATCGATGCGGGAGCGATGTTTGTCAGCAGTACCGCAATCGATCCTGGCAGTGCAGTGGACCGCCTCAACCAACTGGGCAAAGCCGCGCAGAAACTGGACATTCACCGGGTAGACGCGTTTGAAAACGCACCCGGCTGGGTCAACAAGAGCAAAAGTTATTTGATGAGCGGTGCCGGCGTCGGCCTGCAAGCCTTCGGCATCTACAGCGGTTACATGGCCATGATCGATGCGATCAGAAAGGGCGACAAACTCGAAGCGCTGTTCCAGGGCGGCTCCATTGCCGCCGAGTTCGGCTCGCTGATCATCGAACAAGGTCTGACGAAGACGGGGCAAGCGATGCTCACCAACGGCGGCAAGCTGTTCAAGTATTTTCCACTGACCTCGGTGGGCAAATTCATGAGCCGGGGCGCCGGGATGTTCGCCAGCGCGATTACCCTGCCGTTCGACATTATCGATGCGGTCAAATCGTTCAACGCAGCCGCCGCCTCATCGGGGAAAGTGGCGCAGGATCATTATGTCAGTGGAGCCCTGAGCGTGGCAGGGGCAGGCATCAGCCTGGTGCTCGGTGTCGCCGCGCTGGCCGGTTTCGGCAGCGTCGCCGGGCCGGTCGGGCTCGCGGCGGCAGCCGTATTGATTGCCGGTTCGATGATCTATCAGGCTGCGCGAGTTGTTGACGATATCGATGACTACATCGAACTGACCACGCTGGAGCGTTTGCGCTCGGGCTGGTTCGCCTTCACCGGTCAGGAGCTGGACACCGAAGTGATGGATCGCTTCAAACTTAGCAAAGGCTACGGCGATCATGAAAAACGCCTCGAGCTGTCGGCCAGAGAAATGCTTGAAGGCGCTTATAAGAACTCCATCGAACACGTGGTCAACGGCGCCTTCCGCACCAAGCTGCAGTCCGTCGAACTGTGGCGCTATCAGTGGGATGAAAGCGCCGGGCAGAAGCCGTTCAAACTCGACAGCCAGGCGGTGATCGTTGGTGCGGACGATGTAATCGATGCCGCCGATGGCTTGCCGGCAGACCTCAAAGGCAAGGTCAGCGGCAGCGCCGGCGATGGCAAGGGCGTGTTCTGGCGCCTGGGGGATGGCGATGACCGGATTGTCGGAGTCAAGGCCCAGTCCAATCTGTTCACTTACCGCGAGGGACACAAAGCCTTGACCGGCGGTGACCACACCGATGCGTTCTACCAGGAAGTCACGACTCAGGAGCTCGACCGCTGCGCCAAACCCGCGCACATCAACATTCTGGACGGCGGCGCTGGCGTCGATACCGTGGCGTTCGAAGGCAGCCGCCCGAACGAAGACACTCGCCACGTCGGTCATGACATCAACCTGCAGACCGGCAAGGTCTCGTTGCGCGGTCTGGATCCGGCGGCCGAAGGACTGGAAATCGCCCATCTGACTTCGATCGAGAACGCTTCGACGCTGCGCAAGGGCACCAGCCGCGTTACCGGCACCGACGCGGCCGAACAGATTTCCGCCAATGGCTACGACCGCATCAGCGCCGGTGGCGGCAACGACACCATTGCTGTTTTCGGGACTGAATGCGAGGTGGATGGCGGCAGCGGTGAAGACCGTTATTACATCGCCAATACCAACGCCCGCGCGACGATCATCGAAAACGCCGAGCACTCCAGCCGCGTCGAGTTCGGTTGGCCGCGCGCCCTCATTCAACGCTGGCAAATCATCGGCACGTCACTGGTGATCACCTCGCTGCGCGGCAGAGGATGGCAACGACCCCGATCACGTGCTGACCCTGGAGAACGTCTACCAGACAACTGACGGCCAACGCCATTTGAAAAATGCCCAGTGGCTGTTTCGCACTCAGGATGGCTATGAATTGCTGGCTCTGCTGCCCAAACAGCCTGGTCAAGCGCTGAGTCAGGATATCGAGGTCGCCGTCACCCTCAATGGTCAGCCAGCCCAGGCGCCGGCCATCGTCAATCGCGGTACGGTTACTCTGGACGCCCAGGCGCTGTCGCGACACTTTGTGGCACGCACGCCGCACAGGGTCGAATTCGTCGTCGGGTCCAGCGCAGCAGCCACGGAATGCAGTATCTACCTCGATTACAAGGCCAGCGAGATGGCAGAGGTCGAGATCAGTTATGACGTCGAAACTCGCCAAGGCGTGTCGGGCAATACGCACCTGACCTACAAAAATATCTGCCTGGCGCTGCTGCTGTCGTCCAAAAAGGTTGTCTTTAAAGGTGTGATCAAGACGATCGCCGCAGCCACCGGTTATGGCGGTCGAAATAGCTTGAAAGTGACCACGCCACTGCTGGCGCAAGACCTTGTGCTGATCATGCAGGACGAAGTCTCCTACCGCTTGCAGTTGCCGCAGCTGGATTATGCAGCCGATGCAAAGGCCCCTGGCTCCCGGCAGGTCAGTAGCCGAAGCTGGCTGAAACAGCGCAATGGAAGGTATCCCTTCACGCGGCCACTGGTCAGCGAAAAGCCGGAGCTGACCGACCGGCCCAGCAAAGTGCTGATCGAGTCCAGGCCCCACACAGGAGTTTATCTGCTGGAAGGCAAAAGCTCGACTTACGATATTCATCTGGTCAGCAACTGCATCGTTCGCCTGTCGACACCCGGTGCGGCGGCGAAAACCGCCAACGCCTCTACCTGGAACCTGTTCACTCAGGCCCTGAGCGAAACGGTGACGCGCGAAGATATCCAGCTCGATGGCAATCGTCTGCGCATCGCCAGCGTCACGGTCGAGTTGCCGGATATGGACGAGGACACGCCGGTGGAGTCCGTGAGTGTGGTGACCTCGGCCGGCCATATATATGAGGTTTCGCTGCTGTTTGAGGTATTGCAGTTGTACGTCATCGACGCTCGCCGTTACGCCAGCCTCTCGGCTCTGCACAGCGACATCGAACAACACAGACAGCGCAATGAACTGGCGGCACGGATTTACGTGACTCACATCGGATACAAGCCCGACACCGTCGGAACGGTGGTGTATCACTCGATACGTCGGTATTGGGGACTGACTGACGACCCGCAGGTACGAATCAATCCAGACGATTTGAACATCACGACAGATATTTGAGTGCGTTCAGCGCTTGCAACCCGATGCCCGCGCGGACAGAGATCGCGCGGGCACTCGATCGCCTCAGCCGATGGACAGGCTGATTCATAAAGAAGGAGTTTATTCATGCGACAAAAACCCGGACCTTTGCGCCCCTCACCGAACACCGAAACGCCCGCCACCTCGACAACCCGGCCGGCGTCCCCTGATCGTCCGATCGATCTGGACCTGCGCCTGCCCGGTCACATTCGAGCGGATGGCTCGAACGAGTTTTCGGGCATCGATACCATCGTTCCTTCCGCCAGCACCGCGGCATTGCGACCCGGCATAACTGTCACCCACATGCCCGACATGCAGATGCCGCCGCGCGGTCCTGCAAAATCGCCCCTTGAACCTTATGTACAAAACGTCAGTGCGGACTTGAGCCACGATGCGCAGGGTCTCAAAACTCACAAGGGTCGACAGTTCGCCGACATTGCCGACGATGACGGTTCTGCCGCCGGGCTGACGGTGATGGTTGCCTACCACGATCTGATCACGGCCTACCGGGCCAGATTGCCCGGCGAGCGGGGCCCCTCCGGGCCTCCTCTTTATCGACTCGCCGGCACCGATTTGTGGAGTTTGAACAAGCCCGTCGAGATGTACCCAGCGGATCGCTACGCCCTGCACCAGTGGGCCGCAGGGTCCTATTCCGCACCTGTCGCGAATGCACAAGGTTATTACGCAGTACATGAATGGAAGCAATTGCCGTCTCATGAGCGTTTGACCACACGAATGAATGTCGGCTTCGCATTCATGGGCAAGTCCGGCCACATGATCAAAGTCGACCCGAGCGAAGCTCGCGGGGACACTTCAGTGCCATTGAAGCTGGCGCACTGGACGGATGGCGAACTGTGGGATGTGTACAACCTGCGCGATGCAGAAATCCTCACCTTTCGCGCCGAGGCCGAGGCCCGAGGCGGTCCGCCGCACTGGGCAAGACGCAGAACTACCGAGGATCACCATAAATTCCTTCTGGACTCCATGAAGTGGTCTCACCCGCAGAAATCCCGCAGCGAATGTGCCGAACTTTTACGCAGCTACAACCTGAGCGTTGCTCAGCAGAAACGCCTGCGCACGGATATGGAAAACGGCTTCCCCGCATGGGCCGAAGCGCACAAAAGCCTGTCTCGGAACGTGCTGGACACCAAACGGTTCGAGCATATCGCCGAGGAGCTCGGCCCTTTCGCTCTCAAACTGCGCAATCACGGCGAGGGCCATGAGGGTGACTTACCGCCTGTCAATCAGCGTTACGAAGATGATTTTCTGCAAAGTTATCTGGAGCATGCCGGTTATAAACGCAACAGACATGACTATCTTTATCGCACGGACATTCCCGCCATGTTTCGCGCCGACTTGCGCACACCTTTTGAATTGGCCCGCGACAAACGGCTTGTAAAACTTCGCGGCAACCCTTCGGATTCCACCAGCAAACGCGCATTCAGCGCGACGTTCGCCCTGTCCGACGCCTTGAACTACATGGGGTTCGATTACTATTCCAACCCACGGCATTACAACAGTCAGGCCAATCGCTATCCCGGGCACTTTTCCGACAGTGACTCCTCCGGCGGGGACCGGCACAGTACCGACGGAGAATCGGATACATCGTTTGAAATGGATAACTCGCGCGACTATCCGTTGCGGCGGCGCAAACAGGTAAACGGCTTCCTCTACATCATCGATACCCGCGATATCGAAGTGGTCCCTCGCGTGGAAAATCTTTACTTCAACAACAGGGATTTTGATGGCGACAATCTGGAGGGCCGGATTTCCATGCCGACCCGTGGGATCAGTGCAGAAAGGATCTGGCTGGTGAATTCGGACCATAGCCTCGCGGCGCGCGTCGAGGATGTGTTTCGACAAGCTGGTGAGGATGCTGTGGATATCGAGACGTCGACTTGGGAAGGCACCGATCTCGATATGTGGTCGCGATCGACCCCCTATGATGGACTCATCGCAGGCGTGTCCCATTCGGGCGGGGTGGTATTGACGCTGCCTAAAGGCAGGGACACCGACGCCAACGACATCGTCTGGCCAGTACCCGAACATTACAGGCCCTGACACAAGGCGCCATTCACTCCAGAGTGAATGGCGCCTCTGATCAAACAGCCGCAGGACTCGGCTTGATTACCTTGATGACAAATCGCGCATATTTGTTATTGAATGCGTTGTGCCCCGTGGTATTAGGATCGACGTTCATAAAGGTGCTCATGCCTTCACTACTGTCACGATATATGCCTTTGTAACCTGGCTCGCTATTCAATCCAGCATAGACCGGCCCGGCCTCGATATGACTGAGAGAGGCCTTGTTCACGCCAAATGTACTCATTGAAAAGTAGTGTATCGGCGCACTGGTACTGGCCAGCAGCTTATGGGTTTTATCTTCGATGAATAACCGTGCGCCATCGAACGCTCCTGAATACACCACACTGATCGCATAATTTTCCCCGTGAGGAACGAAATTCAACAGCAGCGGTTGATGATCCTCGTGGTCGGCCACTGTGATGTGGCTGGCGACACGTAAATCCGCCAGCCCTACTTCAGCGTCGAGCTTTTCGCCTTGAGTAATCCGCGGAGCGCGCAGAATGTCTCGTAATCGTTGTTCATTGAGTATCACTGGCCGGCCATCCAGATAAAGGTTGGCCGTGAATGCTTTATTATTGATTGTTGCTGAAGACATGGAATCGCCTACCGGTAAATATTGAAAAAGACAAGTCATCAAACCGCATTCGCGGTTACTAACTTGGTGGCAGTAGCCGACATCTGCGGAATGTCGCTGGCCGGCACCTTTTCTATTTTTCGTTTACGTCGCGCGATGACCATCCGGTCGGCATAAGTTGTTGCTGCATCGATATGCTTACTGACGTTTTGATCGGCGCCGGCGTGCTTCAAAATATACTTGCCGGCAATATCGTCCCAGAAACCCCGTTCATCTTCATATAAAGTCATGATTTCATCCTTGTTGTTATCGAGTTACCCGACTCCTGCGGGCAACTCGAAAGTAAGACAAAGACAAAAGCAAAACAATGCTGGCAGACCGTAGTAGTTGCTTCAAAGTTAAACTAGGCGAACAACTCACCCTGCAACTCATCGAGCAATGCCTGAATCGCATCCAGCCGCTGCTGCGGATCGTCGAGTTGTAACAAATCGATCTTGTCTTCTTCGGCGAAGGGCAAGAGATAGGCAAGTTGATTGGCCAGCGCCTGTTGCCCGGCGGCTTCGGTGCCCATATTCAACGCTTCGACCATCGGGTGTTCGGCCAGTGCCTTGAGCAGCGCGACCAGATCGGCGTCCTCATCCTGCAACGGTTGCTCGGGCTCGTCGTCGAGCCACTCGACATCGGCGACAATCAACTGATCGCGCTGTACTTCGGTGCGCACCACCGTGAAACGGCGCCCGCCCTGCACACGAATGCCAAGCAGGCCGTTGTCCTGTTGCTGGAAATCGGTGATCCGCGCCTCGCACCCGACCATTGCGAAACCTTCTGGTGCCACACCGACTTCGCTGCCCTCCAGAATGCACACCACACCGAAGCCGACGCCTTGTTTCATGCAGCGGCCGATCATGTCGAGGTAGCGCGCCTCGAAGATCTGCAGATCGAGGTTGCAGCCAGGGAACAGCACCGTGTTCAGCGGAAAAAGCGGCAGACTCATAGACATTTCCTTACACCACCATCGACACCGCCAACGGCAGGAACACCGCCGTGGCCACGCCCATCAGACTCATCGCCAGCGCGGCGAACGCGCCGCACTCATCGTTTTCCTGCATCGCCACCGCCGTGCCGACCGCATGCGCTGTCATGCCCAGTGCCATGCCGCGCGCTTCGGGGCTGTGCACGCCGAGGCGCGTCAGCAGCGCCGGGCCGAAGATCGCGCCAATCACCCCGGTGATCAATACAAATACCGCTGCCAGCGCCGCCACGCCGCCGATCTGCTCGGCGACCAGCATGGCGATCGGCGAGGTCACCGACTTCGGCGCCATGGTCATCAGGATCATGTGATCGGCACCGAACCACCAGCCCAGCGCCACGCCCATACCTGTCGCCACCACCCCGCCTATCACCAGCGTAGTAAAAATCGGCCAGAACAATTGGCGGATGCGCCGCAGATTCAAATACAGCGGCACCGCCAGCGCCACCGTGGCCGGACCGAGCAGAATGCTCAGGATTTCGGTGCTCTTGCGGTATTCCGCGTAGGTCAGGCCGCAGCCGACCAGCACACCGATCACCAACAACATGGAGACCAGCACCGGTTGCAGAAAGATCCAGCGGGTTTTCTCGAACGCCGCCAGCACCAGTTGATAGGCACCGAGGGTGATGCCAATGCCGAACAGCGGATGATGAATCACCGACGCCCACGCGCCTTGCCAATCGAACAGCATCAGGACTCCTCCGCCGGCGGCGCGTGACGTTTGACCAGCCGCTGCATGAGCACGCCGGCAAAGGCCATCGACAGGATCAGCGAGACCACCAGCGCGCCGACGATCGCCCAGAAATCCGCAGCAATCGCCGTGGCATACACCATCACGCCCACCGCTGGCGGCACCAGCAGCAACGGCAGATAACGCAACAGGCTGCCCGCCGCCTGATTCAGCGGCTCGCCGACTTCACCGCGAATGATCAGGAACACCAGCAACAGCAGCAGCCCGATGATCGGCCCCGGCAATATCGGCAACAGCAAATGATTGAGCGCGGTGCCGAGCAATTGGAACAGCACCAGCAGGGTCAGGCCACGTAACAACATCCGACATCTCCGTCTTACATTTTCAGCCAGCAGGGGCTCGGCATTATAAGCATGCCGGCGCTATGGACCGGCATTCGCCAAAAGCATGGTCGGTTGACCTGAGCAAATCGCCATGATGATCTACAGTGGTTCGCAGGCCGGTCAAATCCGCCCCCTGAAAAACTATAAAACCGATGAACCCAAGGAGAGTCTCAATGCCCTATGTTCCCGTTGCAGAGCTCAAAGATTATGTCGGCAAGGAACTTGGACGTTCCCAATGGCTCACCATCGATCAGGAGCGCATCAACCTGTTCGCCGAAGCCACCGGTGATTTTCAGTTCATTCACGTCGATCCGGTCAAGGCCGCGCAAACCCCGTTTGGCAGCACGATCGCCCATGGTTTCCTGTCGCTGTCGCTGATGCCGAAGCTGATGGAAGACATCCTCGTGCTGCCCGAAGGCGTGAAGATGGTCGTCAACTATGGTCTGGACAGCGTGCGTTTCATCCAGCCGGTCAAGGTCAATTCGAAAGTCCGACTGAAGGTCGACATGGTCGAAGTCACCGAGAAAAAACCCGGCCAGTGGTTGCTCAAGGCTACCGCGACACTGGAGATAGAAGGCTCGGACAAACCGGCCTACATCGCCGAGCCGCTGTCACTCTGCTTCGTCTGATCATCCCGGATGCGAAGCAGCGCACGCTGTTTCGCGTCACGTCTGTATATATGCGACGCATAGCTGCGGCATACTCGGTCGCCTAACTGCCCGGATCCCGCTATGCGCTCAATCGCTCGACTTGCACCCCTTGCCCTGACCCTGATGCTCACCGCTTGCGGCGACGGCGAATCGCTGTTGCCGCCGGATGCGCGCCTGCCCGATGGCGGACGCTATCGCGGTGACTTGGTCGACGGCTTGCTGCAAGGTCAGGGCCGCGTCGACTACCCCAACGGCAGCTGGTACGCCGGGCAGTTCGACAAGGGGCAATGGCACGGGCAAGGCGAATGGCATGGCAGCAATGGCGAGGTCTATCGCGGCCAGTTCCAGCAAGGTCTGTTTGATGGCCAGGGCAGCCTGAGCACCAATGCCAGCAGTTACACCGGTGGTTTCAAGCAGGGCCGGCGCGATGGCGAAGGCACACTGAAAGAAAACGGCATGACCTATCGCGGCGAGTTCAAGGCTGACCAGTATTCCGGCCTCGGCCGTCTGGAAATGGACGACGGCAGCTCCTATCAAGGCCAGTTCGCCCACGGCAAACCCAACGGTGAAGGCCAGCGCGGCGATGCCAGCGGCAATTCGTTCACCGGCCATTTCGTCAATGGTCAACTGGAAGGCAACGGCACTTACAACAGCGCCGACGGCGATATCTACGTCGGCGGTTTCAAGAACAATCAACTGCACGGCAAGGGCCGCTACGAGAACGCCGACGGCGATGTCTGGCTCGGCCAGTTCAAGGAAGGCGCGCTGACCGGCAAGGGCGAACTGATCGGCGCCGACGGCAGCCATTACATCGGTGTGTTCAATGACTGGCGCTTCACCGGTCAGGGCCGCTTGAACCTCGCCGATGGCAGCTTCTACATCGGCGGCTTCGACAACGACAGCTATTCAGGACGCGGTACTTTGGTGCTGACCGATGGCAGCGTGCTCAGCGGCACCTGGATCAACGGCCAACGCGTGCGCGACGCCGACGGCAAATTGCTCCCCGACACCCTCGAACTCGGTTTGCTCGCCCAAGGTCGATTGCTGGACGACGCACTGGCGGCGATCCCCGCTTCGACTCCGGCAGTCGAGTTGTACACCCTGACCCTCGGCGGCGACGGCAAGCAAAGCGTGTTCCTGCGCGAATCCGACTACGTCGCCAACATGCTCAATACGCGCTTCGGCGCCTTCGGGCAGATTCGTCTGGTCAATCATCGTGATCATCTCGGCGACCGGCCGATGGCCACCCGGGAAAACCTGCGCCGCGCCGCGCAAGCCCTTGCCGAACGCAGCGGGCCGGAAGACCTGCTGTTCATTTATCTGACCAGCCACGGCACCGCCGAGCATGAACTGGTGCTCGATCAGCCGCGCATGGAACTGGCCGATCTGCCGGCCGATGAACTCGCCGCCGTGCTCGCGCCGCTGAAGCATCGCGACAAGGTCATCGTGATTTCTTCGTGCTATTCCGGCGGTTTCATCCCGGCGCTGAAGGACGAACGCACACTGATCATGACCGCCTCGCGCGCTGATCGGGTGTCGTTCGGTTGCTCGGAAGAAGCCAACTTCACTTACTTTGGCGACGCGCTGTTCGCCCAGGCGCTGAACCAGACTGATGATCTGGAGCAGGCTTTCAAACTGGCCAAAGCCACCGTCGCCGAACGTGAACTGGCCGACGGCTTCGAAGCCTCGGAGCCGCAGATCTGGGCGCCGAAAACCGTACTCTCACACTGGCAACTGCTGCGTAAACAGCAAGCGCGCAAAGCGTTGCAAAGTAGTGCATTGAACGACGCGGCGAAAAAAGGCAACTAAGCTGAACAGTATCAAGGGAGAGACACTATGTACTTGACGCCTCAGCACGTATTGCTTGCCGGAGCCACCGGACTGACCGGTGAACATCTGCTCGACCGTTTGCTCAACGAGCCAACCATTACCCGTGTCCTCGCCCCTTCACGCCGGCCGCTGGCCGAGCATCCGCATCTGGAAAACCCGGTCGGCGACCCGCAGGCGTTTCTGCCGCAACTCAGCGGCCGGGTCGATATTGCCTACTGCTGCCTCGGCACGACGATCAAGCAGGCCGGCTCCGAAGAAGCCTTTCGCGCAGTCGATCTGGACATGGTCGTGGCGTTTGCCAAACGCGCACGGGAGATGGGCGCGCGACACCTGATCGTGATCAGTGCGATTGGCGCCGATCCGAACTCCTCGGTGTTCTACAACCGCATCAAAGGCGAAATGGAACAGGCATTGCGCGCGCAGGACTGGCCGCAACTGACCATCTGCCGGCCTTCGCTGCTGCTCGGCGAACGCACCGAACCGCGTCTGGTCGAGCAACTGGCAGGGCCCTTGTCGAAGCTGATTCCGGGGAAATACCACGGCATCGAAGCGTGCCAACTGGCACGAGCGATGTGGCGCCTGGCGTTGGAAGAACAGGATGGCGTGCGGGTGATCGAATCGGATGAGCTGCGCAAGTTAGGCAAATAATTCCGGGACTTTCAGAACCAAAAGATCGCAGCCTTCGGCAGCTGCTACAGGGGAATAGGGTCTTCTGTAGGAGGTGCCGAAGGCTGCGATCTTTTGACCTTTACAATCCACCAGTTGCCTGGAATCCGACGCCAATCACGGTGAGCAACGACAACGGCAACAACAACGTATCGAGCAGCGCACTGGCCGGCAGGTCTACTCCGGGATAGCTCGGCGCCTCGGCACCAAATCGGTCCATCGCACAGCACCCGCCATTCAGTGCATACAAATCCAGCCGCGTGCCGGCATACACCACCGGTGCGCCGGGTTTCGCCGCATCCAGAGTGCGCGCGGTGGCACACCCGCTCAATTGCAGCGCCAGCACAATCACCAGCAGCTTATTCATCGCTGCTCAGGTGGTGCTCGCCCCATCGCGGCAGCATGTCCTGCGGGATACCGAGCAGATTGAGAATCCGCGCCACGACAAAGTCGATCAGATCATCAATGGTCTGCGGTTGGTGATAGAAGCCCGGAGAGGCCGGCAAAATGGTCACGCCCAGATTCGACAGCTTGAGCATGTGCTCCAGATGAATGCTCGAATACGGTGCCTCGCGCGGCACCAGAATCAACTGGCGGCGCTCCTTCAGCGTGACATCGGCCGCGCGTTCGATCAGGTTGTTGCAGGCGCCGGTGGCAATCGCCGACAGCGTGCCGGTCGAACACGGCACCACCACCATGGCTGCAGGCGCGCCGGAACCCGAAGCCACCGGCGACATCCAGTCTTCCTTGCCGTACACGCGAATCTGCCCGGCGGCGGCGCCGGTGTACTCGGTCAAGAACGCCTGCATCATCTGCGGCTTGTTCGGCAGGGAAACGTCAGTCTCGGTGGCCATCACCAATAGCGCGGCTTTGGAAATCAGGAAGTGCACTTCGCGATCTTCGCGCACCAGGCAATCGAGCAGGCGCAAGCCGTACTGCGCGCCGGAGGCGCCGGTCATCGCCAGGGTAATGCGTTCCGGGCCGCCGGCCTGGGAAAAAGTGTTCATTGCAGCGCCTCGGCAAGCTTGCCGTGCAGGCCGCCGAAGCCGCCGTTGCTCATGATCACTACGTGCGTGCCGGGCTGTGCCTGGCTCTTCACCCGTTCAATGATGCCTTCCAGCGAATCGCTGACAATCGACGGCACCGTGCACAACGCAGCAGTGGCGCCAAGGTCCCAACCGAGATTGGCCGGGGCATACCAGATCACCTGATCGGCATCGACCACGCTGTCCGGCAAACCGTCACGGTGGGCGCCGAGTTTCATCGAATTGGAGCGCGGCTCGATGATCGCAATCAGTGGTGCGTCGCCGATGCGTTTGCGCAGGCCATCGAGGGTAGTGGCGATGGCGGTCGGGTGGTGGGCGAAGTCGTCATAAATGGTGATGCCGCGCACTTCAGCGACCTTCTCCATACGGCGTTTGACGTTCTTGAACGCGCTCAACCCAGCGATGCCCATCGACGGCACCACGCCAACGTGACGCGCCGCGGCCAGCGCGGCCAAGGCATTGGCGACGTTGTGTTGACCGGTCAATTCCCACTCGACGGTGCCCTGGGACACGCCTTCGAACATGACTTCGAACGCCGAGCCATCCTCGCTCAGCAGCTTGACCTGCCACTGACCGCCGGCGCCGGTGGTTTGCACCGGGGTCCAGCAACCCATCTCGATCACGCGCTGCAACGCTGGCTCGGTGGTCGGGTGGATGACCAGCCCTTCGCTCGGGATGGTTCGCACCAAGTGGTGAAACTGACGCTCGATGGCTGGCAGATCGGGGAAGATGTCAGCGTGATCAAACTCAAGGTTATTCAGGATCGCGGTGCGCGGACGGTAGTGGACAAACTTCGAGCGCTTGTCGAAAAAGGCGCTGTCGTATTCGTCAGCCTCGATGACAAAGAACGGCGTGCCGCCCAGGCGCGCCGACACCGAGAAATTCTGCGGCACGCCGCCGATCAGGAAACCCGGGCTCATGCCGGCATGTTCCAGCACCCAGGCGAGCATGCTGCTGGTGGTGGTCTTGCCGTGCGTACCGGCCACGGCCAGCACCCAGCGACCTTGCAGCACATGGTCAGCCAGCCACTGCGGGCCGGAGACGTACGGCAGGCCTTTGTTCAGCACATATTCCACTGCCGGGTTGCCACGGGACATGGCATTGCCGATCACCACCAGATCCGGCGCCGGATCGAGCTGCGCCGGGTCATAACCCTGCGTCAGCTGAATGCCCTGGGCCTCGAGCTGCGTGCTCATCGGCGGATAGACGTTGGCGTCGGAGCCGGTGACGTGATGGCCCAGCTCTTTGGCCAACACCGCCATCGAGCCCATGAAAGTCCCGCAGATACCCAGAATATGAATGTGCATAGTCGACCTCGTAAAACATCGCCGCAGGTTAGCGTAGGGAGGGGGAAATGGCACCTTGTGTTTCGACTTTACCGAAGTCTTCGCGAGCAGGCTCGCTCCCACAAGGTTGACGTCAACCCTGTGGGAGCGAGCCTGCTCGCGAATGGTGTGACGCGGTTCAGCGGGCGATCCCGTGTTTGCGCAACTTTCTATAAAGGGTGTTGCGGCTTACGCCAAGTTGCTGCGCGGTATGGGTCATATGCCAGCGCGTCTGCTTAAGCGCATTGAGCAATGCGACACGCTCGGCGTCGTCCAACGGCTGCGCGGCAATCTGCGCAGGCGCAGCCGCCGGCCGCGCCTGTCGAATCATCACAGGCAAATCCTCAATCCCGATCCGGCCGTCATCACACAACGCCGCCAGCGTACGCAGGACATTGCGCAACTGCCGCACGTTGCCCGGCCAATTGAACGCCAGCAATGCGCCCCTCGCCGGTTCGTCGATCAGGATGGTTTCGCCTCCAGCCTCCTCGGCCAGCAGAAAATCCAGCAACTGCGATTTATCACTGCGCTCACGCAACGCCGGTAGCGCCACTTCCAAGCCGTTCAAGCGGTAATAGAGGTCCTCGCGAAAGCTGCCGTCCTCGACCCGCTCGAGCAAATTGCGGTGCGTCGCACTGATGATGCGCACGTCCACCGCTTGCGGCTCGCCGCCAATCGGCACCACTTGCCGATCTTCCAGCACACGCAGCAAGCGCGTCTGCAACGCCAGTGGCATGTCACCGATTTCGTCGAGGAACAAAGTCCCGCCATCGGCCTGTTGCAGCTTGCCGCGCATGCCGTCCTTGCGCGCGCCGGTGAAGCTGCCGCCGCGATAGCCGAACAGTTCGCTCTCGATCAGGCTTTCCGGAATGGCCGCGCAGTTGAGTGCGACGAAAGCGTTGCCGCAGCGCTGGCTGGCGTGGTGCACAGCCTTGGCGAACGCTTCCTTGCCCGAGCCGGTTTCGCCGTTGATCAACAGCGGCACGTCGCGCTCGAACACGCGCAGGGCTTTGCGAAATTCCGCCTGCAACGCCTCATCGCCGAGGCAGATGCCGGACAGGCGTGGCGCTGGAGCAGCGATTGGCGTTGGAGCAATGGCTGTCGGCTTGCGTGATTCGCCGCGCAACACGGCAAACAGATGCCGGCCATCACGGGTGCGCAGCGGCCAACTGGCGCTGGCGTTGGCACTCGCCCGCCCTAGCAGGTCATCCAGCGAACAATCGAAAAACGCTTCCACCGGTTTACCGAGCAAACCACCGCGAATATGCCCGAGCAGGTTCAACGCGCTCTGGTTGACTGCACTGATCCGCCCTTCGCCGTCGAACGCCAGCAGCCCTTCGCTGAACAGGCCAACGGACTCGGCCTGCAGGTGAAAACGCAGCAGCCATTGATTGTCGAAACAGCGCAGGAAGTAGCAACTCTCGATCATCTTCGCCGACAGATTGACCAGTGCCATGGTGTGGAACTGGCTCTGCCGTGAGACGTCCGGCCGTGCCGAGGACACATCAAGTACCGCCAGCAACTCACCGTGCGGGTCGAACACCGGGCTCGCCGAGCAGGTCAGCCCGGTATGGCGGCCGCGAAAGTGTTCGTCCTGGTGAATGGTCAGCGCCTGACGCTCGACCAGGCAGGTGCCGATGCCGTTGGTGCCTTCGCAGGCTTCGCTCCAGTCGGCGCCGAGCCAGAGCCCGGCGCGCTCGAAAATCTTCCGTTCGGCCGGCGCGGTGACGCAATTGAGGATCACACCGCGCGCGTCAGTCAGCAGCACCGCGTGGCCGGCGCCGGAGAGTTGCTGATGCAGGCTGCTCATCTCGGTGCCGGCGATTTGCAGCACTTGTTGCAGACGTTCGCGACTTTCCAGCACCCGGCCATGCTCGAGCACGGTCGGCGCCATGGTCACAGAAGGATCGAGGTGATAGTCCTCAAGGCAACGCAGCCACGAACGGGCGATCGATGGATCGGCGCCGGGGCCGTGCACGTGCGGTTTGCCCTGGGTGACGGTGAGAACCTGGCGGGCATGGCGACTCAAATGGTTGTCGTGCATTTCTTATTGTTCTCCCCGAGAGGTCGACGCAATCCCGTGTAGGGGCTGCCTAAGGCTCGGGCCGCGATCTTTTGATCTTGATCTTGAAAACAAAGTCAAAAGATCGCAGCCTGCGGCAGCTCCTACGCGGCCGCTCCTACAGGGATTGCTGTTGGCTGAGGATCCCTCAGTCACCCGCGCATTGCAATGCTGGCAAGACCGTCCGGTCACGGGCTGTCCCGCAAGCGGTACAAATTGTCACGCAGGCTGTACCGAAACCGTCACAGCGCCACTCCATTCGTCCGAGACAAACCGGCCAAGCCCTTGATTTGCCTGCGCTGTACGGCAGTGGCCCGGCCCTTGCTCTACGCTTATAGCAAGCGCACTTGCGCGTTTCTCTAATAAGTACAAAGCCAAGGAGAACATCATCATGCGTTACGCCCACCCCGGTACTGACGGCGCCAAAGTCTCGTTCAAGAGCAAGTACGGCAACTACATTGGCGGCAAGTTCGTCGCGCCGGTCAAAGGTCAGTACTTCACCAATACCTCGCCAGTGAATGGCCAGCCAATCGCCGAATTCCCCCGCTCCACCGCCGAAGACATCGATAAGGCGCTGGACGCTGCTCACGCCGCCGCCGATGCGTGGGGCGCCACTTCCGTGCAGGCACGCTCGCTGATCCTGCTGAAAATCGCCGACCGCATCGAAGAAAACCTCGAACTGCTGGCGATCACCGAAACCTGGGACAACGGCAAAGCCATCCGCGAAACCCTAAACGCCGACATCCCGCTGGCCGCTGACCATTTTCGCTACTTCGCCGGCTGCCTGCGCGCCCAGGAAGGCAGTGCTGCGGAAATCGATGGCAACACCGTGGCCTATCACATTCATGAACCGCTGGGCGTGGTCGGCCAGATCATCCCGTGGAACTTCCCGCTGCTGATGGCCGCGTGGAAACTCGCGCCAGCACTGGCCGCCGGTAACTGCGTGGTGCTCAAACCTGCCGAGCAAACGCCGCTGGGCATCTGCGTGCTGATGGATCTGATCGGCGACCTGCTGCCGCCGGGCGTGCTCAACGTCGTGCAGGGCTTCGGCAAAGAAGCCGGCGAAGCACTGGCGACCAGCAAACGCATCGCCAAAATTGCCTTCACCGGCTCGACCCCGGTCGGCTCGCACATCATGAAATGCGCGGCGGAAAACATCATTCCATCGACCGTGGAACTGGGCGGCAAGTCGCCGAACATCTTCTTCGAAGACATCATGCAGGCCGAGCCGAGCTTTATCGAAAAGGCTGCCGAAGGTCTGGTGCTGGCGTTCTTCAACCAGGGCGAAGTGTGCACCTGCCCTTCCCGCGCACTGGTGCAGGAATCGATCTACGACGAATTCATGCAGGCAGTGATGAAGAAAGTCAGCCAGATCAGACGCGGCGACCCGCTGGACACCGACACCATGGTCGGTGCCCAGGCATCCGAGCAGCAATTCGACAAGATCCTCTCGTACCTGGAAATCGCCAAGGGCGAAGGCGCGGAGTTGCTGACCGGTGGCAAGGTGGAAAAACTCGAGGGCAGCCTGGCCACCGGTTATTACATCCAGCCGACCCTGCTCAAGGGCACCAACAAGATGCGCGTGTTCCAGGAAGAAATCTTCGGCCCGGTAGTGAGCATCACCACCTTCAAGGACGAAGCCGAAGCCCTGGCGATCGCCAACGACACCGAGTTCGGCCTCGGCGCCGGTCTGTGGACCCGCGACATCAACCGCGCCTACCGCATGGGCCGGGCGATCAAGGCCGGTCGCGTGTGGACCAACTGCTACCACCTTTATCCGGCGCATGCCGCGTTCGGCGGTTACAAGAAGTCCGGCGTCGGGCGTGAAACCCACAAGATGATGCTCGACCATTACCAGCAGACCAAGAACCTGCTGGTGAGCTACGACATCAATCCGCTGGGATTCTTCTGATCCGGACGGGGTGAGGCAGGTGTTTCCTGCTTCGCCCTCTGGATTGTCTTCGCGAGCAGGCTCGCTCCCACAGGTGATTCATGGGCGTACGCAATCCCCTGTGGAAGCGGGCTTGCTCGCGAAGGCGGTCATACCTTCAATATCCAAGTCACCGACACACCGCTTTCGCGAGCAAGCCCGCTCCCACCGGGGTAATGCGCCACTCCAGCGAACAGGTTGGATAAAAACAATAAAAACAGGTAACTGCTTATGCCAAGCGATCATGCAAATCCGCAACCGGCAACTTCTTCCGTCGACTTCGAAAAAGTCGGCTCCGACTACTTCCAACAACGCGAACTGAAAAAAGGTGCCGCCGGCTGGGTCCTGCTGGTCGGCCTCGGCGTTGCCTACGTGATCTCCGGCGACTACGCCGGCTGGAACTTCGGCCTCGCCCAGGGTGGCTGGGGCGGCATGTTTCTGGCCACGCTGCTGATGGCGACCATGTACCTGTGCATGTGCTTTTCCCTCGCCGAACTGTCCTCGATGATTCCCACCGCCGGCGGCGGCTACGGTTTCGCCCGCAGTGCTTTCGGGCCCTGGGGCGGGTTTCTCACCGGCACGGCGATTCTGATCGAATATGCCATCGCCCCCGCTGCCATCGCGGTGTTCATCGGTGCCTATTGCGAGTCGCTGTTCGGCATTGGCGGCTGGATGATTTATCTGGCGTTCTACATCGTCTTCATCGCCATCCACATTTTCGGGGTCGGCGAAGCGCTCAAGCTGATGTTCATCATTACCGCCGTCGCCGCGCTGGCGCTGGGGGTGTTTCTGGTGGCGATGGTGCCGCACTTCGACGTCGCCAACCTGCTCGACATCCCGGTGACCTCTGCGGTCGGCGCCAGTCCGTTTCTGCCGTTCGGCTATGTCGGCGTATGGGCGGCGATTCCCTATGCGATCTGGTTTTTCCTCGCCGTCGAAGGCGTGCCGCTGGCCGCTGAAGAAACCAAGAATCCCAAGCGCGATCTGCCGCGTGGCCTGATCGGGGCGATGCTGGTGCTACTGATGTTCGCCCTGCTGATCCTGATCGTTGGCCCCGGCGGCGCGGGCGCCAATTCGCTGCTGACCTCCGGCAACCCGCTGGTCGAAGCACTGAGCAAAGCCTACGGCGGCTCGACGTGGATGGGCAGCTTCGTCAACCTCGTCGGTCTGGCCGGACTGATCGCCAGTTTCTTCTCGATCATCTACGCCTACTCGCGGCAGATCTTTGCGCTGTCGCGGGCCGGTTACCTGCCGCGCAAACTGTCGCAGACCAACAAGAGCAAGGCGCCGGTGCTGGCACTGGTGATTCCCGGCGTCATCGGCTTTGGTCTGTCGCTGACCGGCCAGGGCGATTTGCTGATTCTGGTCGCGGTGTTCGGCGCTACCATTTCCTATGTGCTGATGATGGCCGCGCACATCACCCTGCGCATCCGTCGCCCCAAAATGGACCGGCCGTACCGCACGCCGGGCGGCATTTTCACTTCGGGCGTGGCGCTGGTGTTGGCCTGCATCGCCGTGGTGGCGGGTTTCCTCGTCGATCCACGGGTGGTGATCGGCGCCGCGATCATCTATGGAGTGTTAATTGCTTACTTTGCTTTCTACAGTCGGCATCACTTGGTAGCAGGCACGCCGGAAGAAGAATTCGCGGCGATTCAAAAAGCTGAACAAGCCTTGCACTGATTGTCGAAAACCACGGCGCAGAGGCATTCTGCGCCGTCACGGAGAACGCTGAATGGCCAGTTTTGCTCACACGGTCGGCGCGCAGACTTACCGCTTCGACAGCCTCAAAGACGTCATGGCCAAGGCCAGCCCCGCCCGCTCGGGGGATTTTCTCGCCGAGATCGCCGCGCTCAACGACGGCGAGCGGGTAGCCGCGCAAATGGCCCTGGCGGACATCCCGCTCACCCACTTCCTGCAAGAAGCGCTGATTCCCTACGAAGCCGATGAAGTCACCCGGCTGATCATCGACACCCACGACAAACAAGCCTTCGCCGTGGTCAGCCACCTCACCGTTGGCGGCTTTCGCGACTGGCTGCTCAGTGATGCGGCGGACGAAACCAGTCTGCGTGCCCTCGCCCCCGGCCTGACCCCGGAAATGGTCGCCGCCGTGTCGAAGATCATGCGCGTGCAGGATCTGGTGCTGGTCGCGCAGAAAATCCGCGTGGTCACCCAATTTCGCGGCACCCTCGGTTTGCGCGGGCGCCTGTCGACCCGCCTGCAACCCAACCACCCGACCGACGAGCCGTCCGGCATTGCCGCGAGCATTCTCGACGGCCTGCTCTACGGCAACGGCGATGCGATGATCGGGGTCAACCCGGCCACCGACAGCATTGCTTCGATCTGCGCGATGCTGGAGATGCTCGACGCGATCATCCAGCGCTACGACATTCCCACCCAGGCCTGCGTGCTGACCCACGTCACCACCTCGATCGAGGCGATGAACCGTGGCGTGCCGCTGGATCTGGTGTTCCAGTCGATTGCCGGCACTGAAGCAGCCAATGCCAGTTTCGGCATCAACCTCAATGTTTTGCAGGAAGGCTACGACGCCGGGCTCAGTCTCAAGCGCGGCACCCTCGGGCAGAACCTGATGTATTTCGAAACCGGTCAGGGCAGCGCGCTGTCGGCCAACGCCCACCACGGCGTCGATCAACAGACCTGCGAGACAAGGGCCTACGCGGTGGCGCGACATTTCAAGCCGTTCCTGGTGAACACCGTCGTAGGATTTATCGGCCCGGAATACCTCTACAACGGCAAACAGATCATCCGCGCCGGTCTTGAAGATCATTTCTGCGGCAAGTTGCTCGGCGTGCCGATGGGTTGCGACATCTGCTACACCAACCATGCCGAAGCCGATCAGGACGATATGGACACCCTGCTGACGTTGCTCGGCGTTGCCGGCATCAACTTCATCATGGGCATCCCCGGCTCCGACGACATCATGCTCAATTACCAGACCACTTCGTTTCACGACGCCTTGTACGCCCGCCAGACCCTGGGCCTGAAACCGGCGCCGGAGTTCGAACAGTGGCTGGCGAACATGGGCATCTTCACCCAGGCGGACGGCAAGGTTCGCTTCGGCAACAACCTGCCGCCGGCGTTCCGCCAGGCCTTGGCGCACTTGGGATAAGTCTTATGGAAAAACCACCGGTCGATCCGCAAAACCCCTGGCTGGAACTGCGCCGCCTGACCCCGGCGCGGATTGCCCTGGGCCGCACCGGCACCAGCCTGCCGACGCGGGCGCAGCTGGATTTTCAGTTTGCCCACGCCCAGGCCCGCGATGCTGTGCACCTGGCCTTCGATCACAGCGAAATCAGCGCACAACTGAGCGAGCGCGGGCGGGAAACCCTGGCGCTGCAAAGCGCCGCGCCGGACCGACACACCTATCTGCAACGCCCGGATCTGGGGCGCAAGCTCAGCGATGAATCGGCGCAGACCTTGCGCGACTACGCCAGCGCCCACCCAGGCGGGGTCGACCTGGTGATGGTCGTCGCTGATGGCCTGTCGGCACTGGCGGTGCATCGCCACACCCTGCCATTCCTGACGCGGCTGGAAGAACAGATGAGCGGCGACGGCTGGTCCGTGGCGCCGGTGGTGCTGGTGGAACAGGGTCGCGTCGCCATCGGAGACGAGATCGGCCAGTTGCTCGGGGCGAAAATGGTGGTGATGCTGATCGGCGAACGCCCGGGCCTGAGTTCGCCGGACAGCCTTGGGCTGTATTTCACCTATGCGCCGAAGGTCGGCCTGACCGACGCGTATCGCAACTGCATTTCCAATGTCCGGCTTGAAGGTTTGAGCTACGGCATGGCGGCGCATCGCTTGCTGTATCTGATGCGCGAAGCCTGTCGGCGGCAGCTGTCGGGGGTCAATCTGAAGGACGAAGCTCAGCTGCACACATTGGAGGCGGACGACGCTGTCGACATGAAAGGCAATTTCCTGCTCGATCCGCCACCAGCCTGAACCGTTTCCGCATTGCCTTTCTGCGCTGCTTTCAGGCAGGATCGACGCACGGCCGCCCGGGTTTCCCATCGCCGTCAGAGCAGTTGAAGACAGCCACTTGAAGACGAGACCTATCATGCGGATTATTCAAGCGACCCTCGAACATCTGGATTTGCTGACTCCTTTGTTCGTCAAATATCGCGAGTTCTACGGCTCCCTGCCTTACCCGGACTCCTCCCGCGCGTTCCTCGAAAAACGCCTGCGCCGCAAAGAGTCGGTGATCTATCTGGCTCTGGCCGACGATGACGACAAAAAACTCATGGGTTTCTGCCAGCTGTATCCGAGCTTCTCGTCGCTGTCGCTCAAACGCGTGTGGATCCTCAACGATATCTACGTCGCCGAAGACGCGCGTCGCCAATTGGTCGCCGACAACCTGATCCGCACCGCGAAGAAAATGGCCAAGGAAACCCAGGCCGTGCGCATGCGCGTCTCGACCAGTGCGGACAACGAAGTGGCACAGAAAACCTACGAATCGATCGGTTTCAAGGAAGACACCGAGTTCAAGAACTACGTACTGCCGATCAGCGACGAGCTCTGAACCCAAAAGATCGCAGCCTTCGGCAGCGCCTACAGCGGAACGCGTTCCAATTGCAGGAGCTGCCGAAGGCTGCGATCTTTTGAGGGCTGACAATTGTTCACACCACGACACTCCCCGCTACAAAACCGGCGCGCTTTTCAGCGGTCAGACCGTATAATCCCGATCTTTCCGGCTTGTAAGAAAAACTACACCCCGCTGTAGGCTTACACGAAGTCATCCGCACAGGCCTGCCGAGTCGGGCCGTCATACAGGTGCCCCCATGGATTTCAACCCGCTCGACCTTATCCTGCATCTCGATGTGTACCTCGATTTGCTGGTGAACAACTATGGGCCATGGATCTACGCCATCCTGTTTCTGGTGATCTTCTGTGAAACCGGCCTGGTGGTGATGCCGTTCCTGCCGGGTGACTCGCTGCTGTTCATTGCCGGGGCGGTGGCGGCCGGCGGCGGCATGGATCCGGTGTTACTCGGCGGCCTGCTGATGCTGGCGGCGATCATGGGCGACAGCACCAACTATGTGATCGGACGCACGGCCGGGGAGAAGCTGTTCAGCAACCCGAACTCGAAAATCTTCCGTCGCGACTACCTGCAAAAAACCCATGACTTCTATGACAAGCACGGCGGCAAGACCGTGACCATGGCGCGCTTCCTGCCGATCATCCGTACCTTCGCGCCGTTCGTTGCCGGTGTGGCGCGGATGCCGTACCCGCGTTTCTTCGGTTTCAGCGTGCTCGGCACCATCCTCTGGGTCGGCGGTCTGGTCACCCTGGGTTATTTCTTCGGCAACGTCCCGTTCATCAAGAAAAACCTCTCGCTACTGGTGGTGGCAATCATCCTGCTGTCGCTGGTGCCGATGATCATCGGCGTGGTGCGCAGCCGTTTCGGCGGCACCAAAGTGCAATCGCACTGATCCGATGTGGTCCCTGAGCGCCTGGCGTCGCCGGCGCATCCTGGCCAGCCACCCGATTGCCGACGACCTGTGGCAACGGGTGCGCCATCAGCTCTCCTTCCTCGACGGCATCAGCGCGGCTGAAGACCAGTGGCTGCGCGAAGCCTGCGTGCTGTTTCTCAAAGACAAACACCTGACGGCCCTGCCCGGCGTCGAACTGCATCAGGAACAACGCCTGCTGCTCGCCGCCCAGGCGCAGTTGCCGTTGCTGCATCTCGGTGATCTGAACTGGTACCAGGGTTTCCACGAGATCGTGCTGTACCCGGATGACTTCCTCAGCCCGCAACGTCATCGCGATGCCAGCGGCGTCGAGCATGAGTGGGACGGCGAACACAGCGGCGAAGCCTGGCAGCAGGGGCCGGTGATTCTCGCTTGGCCCGGCGTACAGGCCAGCGGTGGCTGGGAAGGCTACAACTTGGTGATCCACGAACTGGCGCACAAGCTCGATATGCTCAACGGCGACGCCAACGGCCTGCCGCCACTGCACGCCGACATGCGCGTCAGCGACTGGGCTGAAGTGATGCAGGCCGCCTACGACGACCTCAACCGCCAGCTCGATCACGATCCCGAGGCTGAAACCGCCATCGATCCCTACGCCGCCGAGAACCCGGCCGAGTTCTTCGCCGTCACCAGCGAATACTTCTTCAGCGCCCCGGATCTGCTGCACGAGGCTTATCCACAGGTCTACTTGCAACTGCAGCTTTTCTACCGGCAGGATCCGTTGGGCAGACTGCGGCAACTTCAAGCCACAGACCCGGTCTATCAGGCGCACGAGTAAGCTCTGCACGACTTCTGGTACGTGGCGTCGACGTAGGAATGTGCCTATAATCGCCGCCACTTTTTGGTCAATCCGGCCAAGTGTTTTTGGTCAACTACGGGGGCAACGCCCAATGAGCTACAGCAAGATTCCGGCTGGCAAAGACCTGCCGAACGACATCTACGTCGCGATCGAGATCCCGGCCAACCACGCGCCGATCAAATACGAAATCGACAAAGACAGCGATTGCCTGTTCGTTGACCGTTTCATGGCCACCCCAATGTTCTACCCGGCCAACTACGGTTACATCCCGAACACTCTGGCTGACGACGGTGATCCCCTCGACGTGCTGGTCGTGACTCCTTATCCGGTAGCGCCAGGCTCGGTAATCCGCGCCCGTCCGGTCGGCATCCTGAACATGACCGACGACGGCGGCGGCGATGCCAAAGTCATCGCAGTGCCCCACGACAAGCTGTCGCAGCTGTACGTCGACGTGAAGGAATACACCGACCTGCCGCCACTGCTGATCCAGCAGATCGAGCACTTCTTCGCGAACTACAAGGATCTCGAGAAGGGCAAGTGGGTCAAGATCGAAGGCTGGGCCGGTGCAGACGCCGCCCGCGAAGCAATCACCAAGTCGGTTGCCGCCTACAAGGGCTAAGCAATTGAACTTTGCGTGACGCTTGAAAAAAACCCCGGACATCCGGGGTTTTTTGTGTCTGCGAGCTTCGAATAAACAAAGCGTTTAAATTCCTACATGCAGTTTTAATCTGTTTAATTTCCCACAAGCACGTCTTACATCCCGTCGCAAAATACAGGCTTTTTTTGAACGCCCGGTTTATTCAAACCGCTCTAGTCCGGCCGTAGACTCCGTGTTTATGAGAAAGAACACTAGCGGTCCACGATTCAAGGCACTCCTGGAAGCAGCGAACATCAGCACCACGGATTTCGCAAGGTTCTGGGGCACGGAAGCCCAAAACGTTCATAACTGGTACACCCGGGGCGTCCCGGCGTATCGCATGGAAGAAGTCTCACGCCTGTTGTCGGTCAATAGTGAATGGCTGAAAACCGGGGAAGGCGTCAAGGAGGTCCCGCGCCTGCACCCGCCCGCCAGCAATGGCGACACGTTCGACGCCCAGTCGATCTGCGGCGTCTACACCGTCATCAACCCCAACGACATCGATCTGGCCTTCTTCAAGGAAACCCCGATCGCCAACGGCGATGGCAAAACCCACGTCATTCTCGACCCCGACCAATCCCTGCGCCTGCCTCGCGCCCACCTCGATCAACTCGACATCCAGCACGCCAACGCCATTTGCGCGCACATGATCGGCAACAGCATGGCCGAACGCATCGAAGACGGCTCCATCGTCGCCATCGACCGCGGCCTGACCCAGGTCGTCGACGGCGAAATCTACGCCATCGAACACGACGGCATGCTGCGCATCAAATACCTGCACCGTATGCCCGGCAACGGCCTGCGCATGCGCAGCCACAACAGCGCCGAATACCCCGACGAGGTTTTCCGGCCGGCGCAGATCGAAGAGCAGCGGATTCACATTCTTGGCTGGGTGTTCTGGTGGTCGACACTGGGCAAGCGCAGGCCGGTGGTGCCGTTTCTATGACTGTTCGCTAGAACCTGTGGGAGCGGACTTGCCCGCGAAGAGGCCCTGACAACCGGTACAAATCCCGAGTTTGTAGCGCTTCAGTCGCTCTAAACCGCACTTGAGGCTGGGAATCCAGAGCAAAACTCAGTATCCTGCGCCCCACATTCGCGCATCGACCCGCCCAGCGGCTCGAATGACGCCCGACGCGGCAGACCAACGTCTGACCAAGTCCCACAGACGGACGCAAGATCCGGATGTACGTTTTGAAGGCTGGCGCGGTTTACCAAAAATAAACCAAGCCAGTCCCCGAGAAGCCGGCCACAAGCCGGCTTTTTAATGTCTTTCTGTCTGACCTGAATAACGCTTACACCTGTTTCAGGACCAGACAATCAATCAAGCTGAATTGCAAATCGCCAGCGCGTTGACGTTTAGAGCCTGCTTGCAACGTCATTAAGTATCGCTACAACGCGATCCTGCTGCTCCTCCGACAGTCCCACCCAAAGGGGTAACCGTACGAGCCTCTCAGCTTGTCGATTGGTGACATCAAGATTTCCATGAGCACGTCCATATCGCAGCCCGGCCGGTGATGAGTGCAGAGGAACATAGTGGAAAACCGACCAAATCTCTTTGCTCTTGAACTGGTTCAGCACGTCCTGACGATCAATTTCCGGTGATAACAGCACGTAATACATGTGTGCATTATGCTCACACTCCGCAGGCACGATCGGACGTCTCAGCACGCCATTGGCTTCCAGCGGCGCGAGTAACTCGTGATAACGCTCCCAACTGGCCAAGCGCTCCCGAGTAATGCGGTCGGCCTCTTCAAGTTGCGCCCAGAGAAAGGCAGCAATGAGCTCTCCGGGTAAGAACGAAGAGCCAACTTCCTGCCATGTGTACTTATCCACCTCGCCTCGGAAAAACCGGCTACGGTCTGTGCCCTTCTCGCGAATGATCTCTGCCTGCAGGGCCAGAGTGGACTGATTGACCAGTAATGCTCCGCCCTCTCCGGATATCACATTCTTGGTTTCATGGAAGCTGTAGGCTCCGAGGTCACCAATACTGCCCAGCGCCCTCCCCTTGTAACTGGCCATAACTCCCTGCGCCGCATCTTCGACGACCATCAAGCCATGGCGGCGTGCGATCGACATGATTTCATCCATCGCGCACGCTACACCCGCATAATGAACGGGTACGATTGCACGAGTACGCGGCGTAATCGCTGACTCGATAAGTTTTTCATCAAGATTCAACGTGTCTTCACGAATATCGACAAAGACGGGAACCCCACCGCGCAGAACAAAAGCGTTAGCCGTGGACACAAACGTGTAAGACGGCATGATGATTTCGTCACCCGGTTGAATGTCCAGCAAAAGGGCTGTCATCTCTAGCGCCGCTGTACAGGAGTGGGTCAGCAATGCCGTATCACACCCGGAACGCTCTTCGAGCCAGCTATGGCAACGCTTCGTAAAAGGCCCATCACCCGCCAGGCTGCCGTTGAAGTGCGCTTCGGCTATGTAGTAAAGCTCCTTTCCCGTCATATGTGGCCAGTTGAAAGGAATTCTTGAGTTTACTTTTTTCATTTACTCTCCGAAATGCGACTTCAACGCGGAATTCAAAACTGAAAACAACCTGAGCCCGAAACATTGGGTGATCAGCAACTAGCCCCGGGCGGCGACCACGGTACCTACAACGATCAACCCGACTCCTAATACTTTCTGCAATGTAATGGGCTCACTCAAAAGCCAGGCACTCAAAAGCAAAACCACAACAAAGTTAATACTCATGAATGGATAAGCGTGACTCAATTCAAACTTTGTCATGGCCGCCATCCACGCAAGCGAGGCCAGGAAGGCGGCGGCGAACCCCGTAAATATTGCAGGATCCAGAAGCAACCCTAAAAGAAACTTGATTTTGCTGAAAGTCTCCACTGGCAGCGGACCAAACTGTGCGATACGCCACTTTAAAATTAACTGACCATATACGGTGAAAACGATAGTTGCCAGAATGTACATATAATCGAAAATGCGGATCACGAATATCTCTCCACAACAACAATACTCGATTCCTTCCGCCCGTAATTTCTGCCGAAATAAAGCCGGTATTGGAATTTTGCGTGAGTGACCACGATCGGATACTCAACCATCTCGCAACCTCTGCCAAAATACCTCATAGTCCCCTCAGACTCGTGCTTGGAAAGTTTGCACGCACGGTAGCGGTGCCAATATAGACGCCATCTGCAGCCGCATCTGCCAGTAGCAGTGTTCCGGCACCGATAACACACCTTTCTGCGACTTTTATATGATCGCGCAAAGTGGAATTTATCCCGATGAAACACTGCTCGCCGACTTCGACGCCACCGGAAATGGCCGCTTGCGGGGCAATGAACGTGTGATCTCCGATTACCGAGTGATGACCAATATGACTTCCACTCCACAAAGTCACATTCTTGCCAATCGATACGAAAGGCTGGACGACACTATTTTCCAAAATCAGGCAGTTTTCGCCTATCGCGCCATTATTGAGAACAGTTGCGCGGGAACTGATATAACTGACCAAGGTGTAACCCAAAGCCTTTACAGCGAGAAACTTGTCTTTGCGCACGGCATTAAGACTGGCGTAACCAAGCGCTACAAAAAAATCGAAATGCTCTGGCGGAAACCTGCCAGGTACATCCTCGAATGCAATGACAGGCAGACCACAATACTCGGGGGCCTTGATGTATTTGGAATCAACGGTAAAGGCGACCACTTCATATTCCGAGTCCGAACTGAAGTAGAAATGCGCAAGTTGGGCGATTTCTCCAGAGCCGAATATTACAATCTGCCTTCTCATATTACTTTCGCACCAGAATAGTGAATTCATATAGCCCATAGTCATGCAGCAACGCTACTTGACGTGAGTAACGGCGTTTGCACAGATCAAATAACTGGCTTGGGTCCGCGTAGTAAAGATAATCACGCTTCTTGTCTTCATCGGAATATGAAGTCAGGCAATTGAAGGAAAAACCGCGTCGACTGGATTGATCCAGGATATCCAGCGTCGCCTGAAGGTAGTCATACCATTCAGCATCCGTACGCTGCAGACGAACATTGAATATGCCACTGGCAACACTGTAGTCACTCACTACATCGGGTTGCGATGCGGTGAATAATCGCGCATTGGCTGATTGGATGCGGGCCTCGGCGGCGGCAGTCATCTCCGCCGACACATCTACCCCCAGGTAAGAAGCCTTTGGATGTTTCGCCACAAGAAAATCGTACAGTGCACCATATCCACAGCCGAGGTCAGTCAACGAAAACGTAGCTGACGTCGGGTCGATAATTTTGCATAACTGCTCGAACCGGACAAATTGACTCTCTTCACCGTTCCAGTCGACTCCGCGAGGCGTTACGCCATGCTCGGCCAGTTTTTCCGAGTAGTACGTCGCTACTTCTTTGAGCAAATCATTCTTGTCGTTGTGCATAAATCTGTCTCACGATGGTATAGGGGCGCTGTTTCGTTTCCGAGAAGATTCTCGACAAGTAGATACCCACTACACCGATGAATGAAATGATCATGCCGCCGAGCAACCAGATCGACGCCATCACCGAAGTCCAGCCGCTCATGGGTTTTGCAAGAAACAACCAGTGCGCCACGAGGTAGGCGATGTACATACTTGCAAACAGGGAGATGGATACGCCTATATAGAAAATACTCACCAGGGGCGCGTTGCTGAACGAGGTCACGGAATTGACCAATAGCGACATTTTCCTGCGAAGGGTATAGGTGGTTTCACTGGTGCTGTGTTTATTGACCACACGGGCATGTTGAGCAAAGCCAGTGGTATGCCAAAGGCCTGCCATGAAGACTTCACGCTCCCGGTGCTGCAACAGGGCATCTACATAACGCCGCGTCATCATTCGCGTCGTAACAGCGTTTTCTGGCAATGCGAGCCCAGTCAGACCTTTGAAGAAACGATAAAACCACTGGCCGCTCCAGCGCTCGAACCAATTGCCTTTTCTGCTCTCCTGAACGCCATACACCACATCGCAGTGTTCCCGTTCCATTTGCCCGGCGAAATCCACAAGCCATTCGGGCTCTTCTTCAAGATCGCTGTCAATCAGGAACACGCGTTTACCTCTGGCTTGCGCCAGCCCGGTCATCATGGCCTTGTGATGACCAAAGTTGCGTGACAGGTCAACCACAACGACATGCGGATCCTGTTCGCTCAACTTTACTGCCAGTTCTAAACTATTGTCCGGAGAACCATCGTTTACGAGGATTATTTCGTAGTCGTCACCCACCAGTGTTCTGGCGGCAGCACTGGCTCTCTCGTGAAACTCGGTAACGTAGGAAGCAGACTCATAGAGAGTCGCCACAATGGAAAGATTCATGCAACGTACCTCATGTAGCGGGGAGCGTCCCTGCCACAATTGAAAAGCAGATCGAGCATAGTGACGCCATGCGCGAATTCACCCCACATCTGGGGGTATTCGGGATATCCGGCATAATCGAACCAGCTGAGTTTGACCCCGGAGGCGGAAAAAAGACCTTCATCGATATAGTCTCTGGCCGCCGGACCCGAGATGTATTCACCGCCACCCGCTTTCACACAAAGGTCCACCAAGCGCTCGGTCTTTCCATCTTCAAAGGTGTAGTCCCACGAGTTGCTGATCTTAGTCTTGATCGAAAGATAGCGGCAGATGGCTTCGATCAGGCTGCGGTTCAACTGCGAGAGATGCGTATAGCTCTCCTGCAGATAAAGCGGCTCTAGCCACTGTGCAATTTCAGCGAAATGGGGAGCGCGGCGATAGTTCTGCTGCAAGGTTCGCCAGTGCGCCTCTGCCCAGTCTGTGCCATCGATTTTGGTTTCTCGAATGGTTTGATGGTATTTACCCTTGACCGATACAGGAACGGTTAACCATTGAATACCCTGAGGCGTTTTGATCTGGTTACGGTTTCGCCAGTCGCGTCGGGTGTATTGCATATCGTCGAAAAGGATGAATTCATCCACGGCGGCGATCATGTCGAAATAGCCCTTCCATGGAATATAGTTTGACTGAAGAATGGCGATTTTTTTCATTGACCGGGGACTTTTGCTTGATAAATCTCAAAGGGCGGATTGCTCAATTCCGGAACCCGCTCAAACTTGTCAACAATATATTGATAAGTCAAAGGGTGTGTATTTCTGAAGCGCAGTTCATCTCTTCCATCCAAGGCCAGATCAAAAACAAGTGCAAAGCCGGGTCTGGATTCCTCTATCCGGCTAATTTCCTTTTCTTCGAACACTGCGGAGCGAGGGAACAACGGATAAATCTCCCACATTGGGGATCTGCGCTCCAACAGTGCATAGGCTCCCGGCCAGAACGGCACTACGACAAAAGGCCTCTCACCGGAGGAATACTGATTATCCACTTGATGGAGCAGGGTTATGGCTTTTGCCGTGCCAAGATCGACCTGAAGGTTCCTACCGGAAACCTCGACATTCACACATTCTTTGCTTGCCAGACATTGCAAGCCCGGATGGAACGCATACATCACCCAGAAGCTGGCAGCACACAGGGCAATGGCAAGCGGCCATTTCGCTTTCGATTGGACGCTGGAAAACACCACCAGACATCCAATAAGAAACGGGAATAGACCTTGCGCGAGATGCCCCACATCCGCACGCGAGAAGGCGTAATGCGCATAGGGAAGTGAAAGGAAGGCCGATGCAACCAGCGCCGGAGGTACAGGCTTTTCCCTGAACTTGCAGTAGATGACCCATGCAATCGAGACCCCGCCAAAGGTGAGGGTCGCGACGAAGAAAAGGCCTACTAGTACGCCGCGGACAGCATCACCGACCGTAGCGCTAGCAAATCCGACTGTCCACGGCCAGGGGATCGGCAACGGCAAATTTGTCGCCTGCTGCTCAAACAGGAAACGAATGCTTTCCCAAAATGCCACGGCAAAGCCCGGTATCAGCAATGCCATTAAAATAACAGGAAGAAATCCGACGACAACACCGGCCGCCCACAACAATCCCCCTTTGAAAAAGGTTGGAGCAGAATGATTCCTGATAGAGATCCAGGCAATCACTCCCACACTGCCAGCAACGCCATAGATGCCATGATTGCGTCCAAAAACGGCGACCAGACCTACAAGAATACCGGCAATAAAATAGCGTTTGGGATTTGGATGACTGACCAGAAAACTCAGTACGCCAATCAGTAATATCGACAGGGTAATATCAAAAAGCTTGTGCCGCGGAAACATCCAGAGAACTAGAGTCAAAGCCGAGATCAAAGCGAATACAATATCCGACTTATGTGCAACTTTCCTGGATCTGGAAATCAACCAAAGCCCGACAAAAAGCCCCACCCCCTGAAAGATCGCAACACTGACCCGCAGACTAATTATGTCGTTGCTACTGACAACGCTCATTATCGCCGCAGACCAATAATAACGCCCAGGATCGTAGGCCATAAAGTCAAGTATTGGCACTTCACCCAGCATTACCCGCTGAACGCCGTACCAAAGAAATCCTTCATCCCAAAGATTAAAACCTTTGCTTCCTTGCCATATAAAAAGCAAAGCAATTACAAAAAAAGAAATTATTAGTTCTTTAAATGGAATATATAAGTCGTTTTGCCCCAAGCGGTTCATGATCACTTCTTTCGATAAAATTGCCATATTAATCCGCGCAGAGATAAACGTCACCCTTTGATCTGGTAGGCAAACCGTATGCCACACGAAAAATGCGGGACTACTAATGCTCCCGTAGCGAGCAATTCTAAACAGTTTTACCTATCCCGTTGCCGCTTCGATTGCCCTTGAAACCAAGATTTACATCGCGTTTTTCCAGCATTCAGTATCAGTGAGCCGAATTTCGGCGACTGCTCTGCCCCTCACGGATAACTGAACGACTTCACCAACGTCAGTTCCCCCGCCGTCCGCATCGGCACTACAAACGTTTCCATCTTCTCGCTCGGCGTGCCCTCTTCGGTGATGACCGTCACCTGCGCCGTGGTCAGCGCCTGCACCGCTTCATCCCCACCTTCGTCATCCCCGCGATACCCGCCGCCGTAATAATTCACATAGATCAGATACTGCCCTTTGATCGGCGCGGGCATGGCGGCGATTTCCGGGCCGTAGCCGGTGGTGACGTCGACATCGAGGGCGGCGCCGTTGGGTGCGACGCGGTTGCCGTACCAGATGTGGGCGCCGTCAGGGGTGATCAGGTGCAGGTCAAGGTCGGTGCCGTCGCTGTCCCAGGCCAGCAGGACGCGCAACTTGGCCGGGGTGGCGCCGCCGCGGGCGTTGAGGAATTGCGTGCGGTGGCGTTGCTGGCCGTCGGCACTGCGCACTTCGACGCTGTTGCTGCCATTGGGGAAGGAGAACGGCCGATCAAAGCCGCCGGCGCGGTCGATTTTCAGCGGCATGCTGACGCCGTTGACGATCAGGCGGCCGGGTTCGTTGTTCTTCGGCACGGCTTTGATCTGGCCGCTGATTCTGGCGGTATTGGCCTGGCCGAGCGGTGTGTTGACCGACGAGGCCGGGTAGTTGACGGTCTGGCGAAAGCTCTCGCCCTCGCCTTCTGGCGCGCCGCTGCGCCAGCCGCCGATCGGGGTGTCGAGTTTGACGCCATCGGCGGCGAACGCTTGCGGCAGTACGTTGAGGGCACAGAGCAGCAGCAAGACCTGTGGATAACGGAGTGTCATGGTCTATTCCAGCAAAAGGTGACGGGCGAGCCCTTCGATGTAGGTTTCATCCTGGCCGTTGGGGTGTGCTTCGAAGGCCAGGTGCAAATATTCATGAGTCAGGTCGAGGCGATCCTGCAGGGTCAGCACGCCGCGCACGTAAATCCGCTGGCGTTCGCGGTCGACGAAGGGCCGGCCGAAGGCGAGTTTGCATACAGCGAAAGTGCTGACTTCGTTGTAGCCGGTTTCGCTTTCAAGCCTCGGACGCCAGCCGCGTCGCTGCTTTTGCAGCCAGTCTTGCGCGGCGGTCAGCGCCTCGCAGGAGGCGACCGGGTTGTCCCAGCGGCTGAGGCTGGCGCGCGGATAGGCGTGCAGCAGAATCGCGTCGTACCGCTGGCCGGCGTTCGCTTGCTCGACGGCTTGCTGCCAGGCCAGTTTGTCCGGGCCCGGCTGGTCGGAGTGATAGGTGACGGTGCTGCCGGCCAGTACCAGATCCGCCGTCCACGCCGCAATGTTGCGCGACTCGGCGGAAGCCGGGCGCGGGGCGACGCGCTGGCGGTTGCTGCTGTCGTCGATGCTCAGGCATTCGCCGTTGCGCGTGGCGTTTTGCAGCAGATAAGTGCGGATCGCTACGGCCAGCGCCTTGGCGGCTTCGGCGGGTTGCGGTTTGGCTTCGCGCTCAAGGACGCGGGCGACATATTCTTCGCGATCAAGCCTTGCGACGAGTTTGTCGTTGAGCAGAAACAATTCGCCATCGCTATGGATTTCCAGCGCGTTGCCGTTGGCGAATTCGACGCGATAGTCGCCGCGCAATGGCCCGGACGTGGCAACACGATCGCCGGCCAGAACTTTCGAAACCGGGTATTTCGAGAACAGCCCGACTTCCACACAACGCCCCGCGTCCGCTGGCCAAGCCGTCGGTAATACGCTGGCCAGCGCCTGACCGTAATGACGCAGAACCATTTGACTGGTGCCGCGCCCGCCCGCCCAGAGCGGCGCGCCGTCGGCGGTCCAGCCGGCGAATCCACCCTGCCGCGATTGTGCATCCTGATCGCCGAGCCAGCTCCAGGTCTTCACCCGCAGGCGCCCGCCCAACTCGCCGACGACATTGCCGTCCGCCGCGTTCAGTACGACATCGAGCAGCACTCGGCGCGTCTGATCCTGCGCTGGCAGCAACGCCAGAACGCTCAATAACTCAGCAACCGAAACCCTTGTTGCCGGTTGCACGGCTGGCAAATCCAGCAACCACGACGGCGCCTGCCGCGCCTGCCAATACGCTCGCCAATCCGTCGCTGCAATGCCCAACCGCGTCGGTTCGAAATACAGACCGCAGGATTTCACCAGCGCCTGATCCCGCTCGATCCTGCCGCCCGCCGAGCAGCAATAAACTTCTTCTTTGGACTGCCCGCGACATTCATAAGCCGGCTCCCGTGCATCGGTATCCACCAGCCACGCGTAAACGAATAATTTCCACAGACTGCCCAGCGGCGCATCCAGCGACGCTGGCAACGGTTCGCGCTTGATCAGTTGCGTCTGGCTCAACGATAACAACTCGCCCTGATAGGACACGCGCAACGGTTCGTCCTGCGCTGTCGCCAGCGCAGGCATCACACACATCAGCAGCCACAACAGCGGCCAGCGCATGTCAGTTGACCGTGACCTGACCGAGGGCGGCTTTCGCCTCCTGGGCCTGATGCTGCGGTGCATACACTTGCTTGAAGCGTACCGGTGGCAGGTTGAACTGACCCTTCTGCGAGAAGCGCACCAGATGACGCAGGCGCAACTCGCCACTCAGCGCGTCGACCGGCACCGCGTAAGCCAGTTGACCCGGTTCGAAACGCGCCTTCTCCAGCGCGGTCGGTTCGGTGCCGTCCTTGCCCTGCAACTTGATGCCCCACGTCGTACGCTCGACATCCGCGCCCGGTGGCAGGGGTACTTCGAGCATGCCGTAGCGCAGCGGTTTGGGTGCCTTGCTGGTGAGGATCACCTCGTCCAGGTACAGGCTGTCGCTGGACAGCGGTTTAGTGCCGACCGGCTCGAGTTTGAAGGTGAACGCTTCGTCGCCCGGCACCAGACGCGACAGGCGCCGGGTGATGGTCACGGCCATCGGATTGACCTGCGGCTGTTGCGTCTGGAAGCTCAGCGCTGCACGCAACGGCCGCTCTTGCGTGCCGGACACGCTCAGCACGCTCGGCAGCGGCGTCGCGGCTTGCCATGTCCAGTACATCTCGCCGCTGGCGCCGTAGTTTTTCTTCCAGCCCTCACCCGGCATCAACGCGATGGTTGGTGAGGCCTGAGCGATGCTGCGTTGCAGCCAGGTCAGCGCCAGCGCACGCTCCAGCGTCGATTGCTGCGGCAACAGGCGTTGCAACAACGCTGTCGCACGAGCCTGATCAAACGGTTGCAGCGACAGGTTCAGTGCTTCGACAAAAGGCTGCGAACTGGTCGCCAGACGTTGTTGTGCTGCGCCCAGTTGACGATTGAACGCCTCAGGCAAAGCGACTTTCGCCTGCGTGGCCAACGATGCAGTGAGTACCCGCGCCGCCGCCAGACCGAGTGCCGAATCCGGATCGCTCATCACCAGGCTGTCCTGGCCGTCGTCGAGCACGGTTTCGGCAGCGCCTTCACCGGCCTTGACCAGATCCTCGATCAAACCGCTGAGCAGCGTGTTCACTGGCAACTGCATCTGTTTGGCGAATGACAGAATCAGCGCCCGTTGCAGCACCGGCGTATTCGGCGCTTGCTTGGCGTACACCTCGAGTACGCGCTGCCAGTGCTCCGGCGGCAGGGTCAGGTCGAGTACGCGGCTGGCGTTCCAGTCGGCGTAATAGGCATAGGCGGTGAGAAATGCATCCGGCTCGCCGTCGTAGCCCCACCAGGTGAAGCTGGCCGACGGCCCGGCCATTTGCACCAGACGCAGCCGACTATTCTGCATGATCAGGCGCAAGCGATCGCGAATCTGCGGGTTCGAGGCCAGCGACGGATAAGCGATGCTCAATGGCAACAAGCGACTGGCGGTCTGCTCGACGCCGCCGTACGGGTAGCTGAGCAGATCATCGAGGGCGGAACGGAACAGCGCTTGGGGACTGTCGTCCAGACGCAGGCGAATATCCGTAGCATCCGCCGGCAAACTCAATGGCGTATCGCCGCTGACCACGTCGAGGCTTTGTGTCTGGGTAACCTGCCAACCTTCTCCGGTTGCACTCAAGCGCACAGCCAGGGCATCGGCGACTTTGCCGTCCTGCACCAACTCCGCTGTCCACTCGCCAGAGGCCAGGGCAAACGCCGGCAGCGGCAAGTAATTGATGCCGCTGTTCAGGGTCACCGGCAGACGTTGTTCGGTGCCGGCATAGTGAGTCACCAGTTCAGCCTTGACCGTTTTTTCGGCCTGACTGAACGCAAACACGCCAAGCTGCGGCTGATCGCCTTTGCGGAATTTGCTCGGCCCGCTCCACTTCAGGTACAGCGGTTTTTCCGAACGGACAAACTGCTTCTTCTGCCCGACCTGACCGTCATCGGCAATCGCCCGCGCGGTGATGCGCCAACGGGTCAGCGAGTCCGGCATTTTGAAGGTGAAACGGGTTTTGCCATCAGCACCGGTCAGCAACTCCGGCTGCCACGCCGCGGTATCGACGTCTTCACGGCGCGGACGCTCAAGCACTTTCACCCCGCGCTCGCTGCGATTGGCTTTACCCGGTGCGCCGGGGCTGCCCGGCAACGCCACGTCGTAGCTGATGAACGACAGGCTGGCACTGGTGCGCACGTTGTTGCGCCGAGGGTGATAGAAGAACTGGTCGATGCTCGGCGCGACTTCCGGTTGCAGCGCGTAGACCATTTCGTCGACCACGCTGACCGTCAAGTGTGCCGGAACCGCTTTGCCGGCGAACTGCGTGGTCAAGTCGACCGTGACCGTATCGCCCGGCAGGTACACCGCTTTGTCGGTGCTGATCACCACGTCGATTTGCGGCGCGACCACTTTGATCCCGGCGTTCTGAAAGCTGTACTGACCGCCCTTGGTGTAGAGCACGGAGAAGGTCAGGTTCGGCGCGAAGTTGTCTTTCACCGCAATGCGCGCGCGGTACTGAGTGTCGCTGAGTTTTTCTAGCTTCAGCCAGTCGCCGCCCTTGGCCAGCAACGCGGTTGCTTCGACCTTGTCGCGCTCCAGCGAGAGCAGCGCATCGCTGACCGGCTCAGGGAAGGTGATCAGCGCCAGCGCTTCTTCGCCCGCCTTGTACTCGGGCTTGTCGAGGACGATTTCCACCGTACCCGGCACTGCTTTCACACCGTCGCCGGTGACCGAATGGCCGGTGGCGCCGAGGACGCGACCGTGTTGATCTTTCAAGGTCAGGTTGTAAGTGCCTGGGCGTTCGAAGGCCATGCTGAAGCCTTTGTCATTCGCCGCGAGTTTGCCCTCGCCTGTGCTCTGGTCTTCCAGACGTACCCAACCATACGTGCTTGGGGTCACCGCTTTGCTTTGCTCGGTGCCGCCCTCGTTGGCGTAGCTGAACGCAACCTTGTCACCGACTGCACTGAAGCGTTGCGGCGCGTTCAGGCGGAAGCTCGCCGCTCCACGGTCGATGAGGATTTCCTTAGTGGTCTTGACCCGATAAGCCGCGCCGTCGCTGGCAAACACGGTGAGCATGTAGCGGCTTGGCTTGTCGGCGGCTGGCAGGTCGAGGGTTGCGTTGCCCTTGCTGTCGGTGGTCAGTTCGGTGCTGGTCAGCTCCACCGGGAATTGCCCGAGGTATTGCAGCTCGTTGTCGACCATCGACAGTTGCTGGGCACGCAGGCTCAGGCTCAATTTCGCGTTGGCCACCGGTTTGCCGTCCGGGTACAACAGCACCAGACTGCCTTTGACCGGTTCGCCGGTACGGTAATCCTGCTTGGCCAGATTCAGCGAGATCTCGAAGTGCGGCTTGATGTACTCAGCCACACGAAAGGCGCTGCTGTAGGCCTGATCCTTGTAGTTGAAACGGATCTCGTAGCCGCCGGCCACGGCGTTATCCGGCAACTGGAAACGGCCCTGAGTACCGGCTCTGGAATCCAGTTTCAGAGCGAGGGTTTGCAGTTCGGTCCCCGTGGCATCAAGCACACTGACACTGACATCCGCTGCGCCCGGCAGCACCGAATCCCGGGCATTCTTGAACTCGCGACCGACGATTTTCAGCGACACCCAATCGCCCGGACGATACAGCGGCCGGTCGGTGAAGGCGTAAAGTTTGGTGTCGTAGATTTCGCTGTCGTAGTAGAAGTTTTCCGAGACGAACACGCCGCCCTCTTCGTCCTCGCCGATGACGAACGAGCGCTCCGGGCTGACGTGCTTCAGACGCAGCAGACCGTCGGCATCGGTAGCTCCGCTGCTCATCACGCCAAGGCCATCGGTCCATAGCACATTGACCTTCGGCACCGAGCTGCCTTCGTGTTTGCGCGCGGCCCAGACCAGCAATTCGTCGCCGGCAATCTTGCTTACCGCGACGGTGTTGGAGACGAAAACCATGGTGGTTGCGCGGTACTTGCCGATCAGTGCTTCAACCAGATACAGCCCTGGCTTCAGGTTACCCAGCGGGATGTACACATTGCCCGGTGCGACGCTGACGAAGTCGCTGGACGAGCCGGCCAAATTGACCCCGGCCGGTGGCTGGATCGGTTTTGCTTGCCACAGCGGATAACGGAACTGGCTGACCACCGGCAGACCCGGAATCAGCGCGAATTGCGGCTGCGCGTCGTACGGCGTCGGCGCCACCATGGCCTCGCCCATTTTCAGCTCCGGCACTTCTTCGGTGACCTGCTTGCGCGATTCGTAAGAGAACGCACGCTGCATCACCCGCCGGGATTTGCGATACCAGTTGTCCCACAGATAGGCGAGAGTGTTGGACAAACCTTCGCCCTTGAACTGGCCGTCACTGACGACGCGGTGCAGGTTTTTCTGGCGCTTGAGGAAGTCCAGCGGCTTGTCGATGCGATACACGCGGATGTCGGCGCCACCGTACGGTTCCATGCGGAAACGCCGGTAGTCACGCCCCGGGGCTTCGAGGCGGACCATCGCCGGCTCGTCGCTGGCAAAACTGCTGTCGGCGAGCAGAAAGAAACTCTCACCAGCGACCGGCGTGTAATTGCTCGGTTCCACCGAGTCTTCGGCGTTGACGCAGGTAAACGGCAGGAACAACGCCAGCATCAATGCAATTCGAGAGCAGATTCGCAACATGCGGGCACCGGTCATTGGGAGAGAAAGTTCAGTCGATAGACGCCGATGAAGTTGGGGTTGGCTGCGTCGGGTATCCATCGGGTGTCCTTCCATGTCATGAGTTGCTGCAGGCTTGCCGAACGCATGCCGTTGTCAGTGGGGGTGGTGGTGCCGGTGTGATAGGCGATGTAGCGGCCCATCCAGATCATCAGGTGCTGGTCGTCGCCCTGATCGAAAAACATCAGGTCACCGGGCCGCGCCTGCGACACATCGCGGCCGACCAGATGGCTGTTGAACTGAATCAGTTTGATCGCGTTGACGTACGGCCCGACCTTGCCGCCGCCCTGCTGCCACTGTTGCGCGAGCTTGCGTTGTGCGTCGCTCAGCACCAGTTCCGGCGGCAGATAACGATTGGACAGGCCATTGCTGCGCAGCCATTTGTCGTCGTGGACTTTCAGCGCTTCGTTGGCGGCAAAGCGCACCAGCCCGGCGCAGTCCTGCTGATACCAGCGCGGGCTCGGGCCTTGGCTGAGCTGCTCTTGAGCGATGCGCACAAACCAGGCGCGGAATACCTGGGATTGCGCCGGATCGAGCGCTGGCGCTTCAACCGCACGGGCGCCTGCACTCAGCAGCAACGCGAGCAGGCCGAGGCTGCGGATCAGTGCGCTCACAGCGCTTTCCATTCCAGCGGCAGCCATTGCCAGTGGCCGTCAGGCTCGCTGCCTTCGGGCAGGGTCAGGGCATATTTGCCGTAGCCGCCGAGGGTGCGCAGTTTCGGCATCAGGTAGGTTTGCGCAGCGTTATAAAACACCGGCTCCATGTCCTGCGGCAGGCTGTCGAGGGTTTCGCGCTGCATCAGTTGCGCCATCGCGTCCGGGCCGAAGTAGATCGGCATCAGTACATCTTTTGGCAAAACGTCGGCCATCGGCGGGAAGCGCTTGTCGAGGGTGCCGAGGGCTTTATCGACGAGTTTGTCGTCGAGGGAAAACAGCAGCGTCGAGCCGTGACGGGCGAGGCTGACTTTCATGAAGGCCTTGCCGGAAATCGCCTCCGGGTTCTCGGCGGTCTGCGCCGCGTACGGACCAAAATTGGAACTGACCTGACGCTGCCACACGTGGCTCTGGCCTTCCTGCTTGTCGATCACTGGAAATACGCTTTCGGCGACGTTGGCTTCGAACGCGCCAACCATCGAACCGAACAACTTGCCCAGATCAGCGTCGAGTTTGCTGCTGTCTTCGTCTTTCAGGCTGGCGACCAGCAATGGCGTGTACAGCCGCGAATCGGCGTACCAGCACAGGCCCGCCGCACCGGCGACGTGTTCGGTGAGGGTCTGCGCCACCGCTTCGTCGGCGCCGAGTTTGATCAGGATCGGCTTCTGCGGTTCGGCCGCCACCGGCAGTGTCACGCAAGCGCTCGCCCCCAGCGGCATCGCTTGCCAGACCGGTTTGAAATCGAAATCCGGCTGGTTTTCCAGTTCGTCCATGGCCAGATAGCTGTGCCAGCCCTTGTCGTCCATGTCGAAACGCAGTCCGGCGAAATTCGGGATGAAGCGCTGATAGCCCATGGCGAGGACGCTGGAATTGACCGACAGACGCTGCTTGGTTTCCGGGCTTTTCGCCGGCAAGCCGAACGCTTCGGGGAAAAGTTTTTCACCGTTGAGCAACGCCGCCAGCGCTTGCGCGGAGACGCGGCCGGATTCTTCCGAGACGCCGCTTTCCGGGTCGTAGTACTTGGCTGGATTGGACACCACCACCAGTTTGTCGCCGCGCGATGCAAACAGCAGCGATTTGCTGGCGTTGTAGCTGAGTTGATACAGCGGCACTTCGTCGCTGCCGACCTTGAGATTGCCGAAGACGCTGAGCTGGGTGTCATCCAGCGCCACTTTGGCCAATGGCTCGAGCAGCTTGGCCAACCCGCCGCGATCCATCACCAGCAGGAAATCCTTCAAGCGACCATCGGCGCCACGCCACAGCGCAACATCGGCCGGCTGATCGAAAAGCTGCTCGATCAGGCTGTCCTGCAACTTCAGGTCATGCTCGTAGATGATCCGGCGCAGGCTGCCGATCAGGCCGAGGCGATCGGTGTGGGTTTCGTAATAGAAGACGAAATCCTCAGTGAGCGTGGCCTTGAGGAACGGCACCGTCAGCAGATCCTTGGGCAACTGGCTCAGCGAACGGGTTTCGAGCAAGGCGTCCGGACGGCCGAGGCCGAGCTTGTCACTGGCAAGTGTCGCCGGCGGCGCTTTGGGCTTGAGCAGCAGCCAGCCGAAACCGCCCGCCACGCCGGCCACCAGGCACAGGCCGAGCACGACCAGCAGCCAGCGCCGCGAAGGTTTGGCCGCCGGTGTCGCGGCAGTTGGAGTCACAGTGTTATCGCTCATGTTCACAACATCCGAGTTCATCCGTGGCGGGATGCTTAATAGTTGAAAGTCTTGACCAGCAGCAGATCACCGATCGCCCGCAGGGGCACGATGAAGGTTTCGCGTTTTTCGTCGACGGTGTTTTCGTTGAGCACCAGGGTGATTTGCGAGGTGATCACCTCGTTCTCATTGCTGGTCTCCTCGAAGTTATAGCCACCATCGCCGTAGTTGCCCCAATAGTTGACGTAGACCAGATAGGTGCCGTGCAGCGGCGCGGTCATGGTGAACATTTCCGGGCCGGGGCCGTCGACACCATCCGGGTCGAGGCCGCCGCCATTGCTCAGCGCCGGCCGCGCCCAGAACGCATGCTGACCGTCGGGGGTGACAATATGCAGATCCAGCTCGGCTTTCGGGTCGTCCCATCCCAAGACAAGACGAATCTTCGCCGGCGTGCGCAGATTATATGCTTCATAAAATTGCACGCGCTTGAGCGACTGGCCTTCGGCGCTGATCACTTCGACGCTGTTGGAGCCCGCACCGAATGCATAGGGTCGGGCAAAACGTCCCTGATCATCGGTGTACAGATTCAATGGATTGCCGTTGACGGCGAGGCTGTGCGGCGCACGCATGTGCCCCAGAGCCTTGAGCTGGCCCTGGATCATCGTGCGATTGCGCTGGATGCCGCGATCGATCGGCGGCGTCGGGTAGGCGACCTGCGGATTTTCCGAGCGATCGAGCAAGCCGTGATAACGCCAGCCGCCGACTGGCTCGGACAACTGCGCAGTCGGCGCCGCCCACAGCGCAGGCGCGCAGGCGAGGCCGATCAACAGCAAAAGAAATGAACGCATGTGACGCCTCCTGCCATGCCTTGAACGAAACCTTGCACCCGATCCTCGGTACTTCACAGCGGTGAACTGCGTTTCGTCTGAATGCCCCGCAACTGTCGGGGCCGTAGAAGCGGCGAAGATTAGCGATTCGGCAGTTTTTTAACAATCGGATACATGTGTGATTGCTGTAGGAATCGCGCTTTCGAGAGGGCGTGAGCCGAATAGCGAAGTTATTCGGCTCATAAAATGAGCCGAATAAGCCTCAGCCCCGAAACTTCACATTAACTTTGTGACAAGGGGATTTATCCCAGCTCGGCTGCGCAGCAGTCGTAAACCGGCGACTTCGATTTTCCTGAGAGTATCGGTTGTCTGGTTTTAGGGTTGCTACGCAACCCAGCGGGGATAAATCCCCTCGCCACGGGGTCATGTGCGCGGCTTTGGGTGGGGCGTCTCATTTGCCCATACCCCCCCTATCTGCTAGTGTCGCGCCGGTTTAACGTCTACCGGAAATTGCCGCCATGGCCCGCAAAAAAGCTGCACTGGATTTCGAACAATCCCTCGCCGACCTGCAAACACTGGTCGAGCGTCTGGAGAACGGTGAATTGTCGCTGGAAGACTCGCTGACCGCTTTCGAGCAGGGCATCGGTCTGACCCGTGACTGCCAGGCGGCGCTGGCCCAGGCCGAGCAGAAAGTGCAGGTGCTGCTGGAGCGAGATGGCGAGCTCGCCGAGGAACCCTTCGACGCGGATGAGCCAGAATGATCGCGGCGTATTCGGCGAGCAGTCAGGCCCGGGTCAACGCGGCGCTGGAGACTCTGTTCAATGCGCCGCTGCCGGAACTGGCGCGGCTCTACGAAGCGATGCGCTACAGCGTGATGAACGGCGGCAAACGCGTGCGCCCGTTGCTGGCTTACGCCGCGTGCGAAGCCCTCGGTGGCCAGGCTGAACAGGCCAGCGGCGCGGCCTGTGCGGTCGAGTTGATCCATGCCTATTCGCTGGTGCATGACGATTTGCCAGCGATGGACGACGACGACCTTCGTCGCGGCCAGCCGACTACCCACAAGAAATTCGACGAAGCCTGCGCGATCCTCGCCGGTGACGGCTTGCAGAGCCTGGCCTTCAGCGCCCTGCTCGACCCGCGCCTGAGCGATTGCAGCAGCGAAATCCGTCTGCAGATGGTGACTGCGCTGGCCCACGCCGCCGGTCCGGCGGGCATGGTCGGTGGTCAGGCCATCGATCTCGGTTCGGTCGGTCTCAAACTCGATCAAGCAGCTCTCGAACAGATGCACCGGCACAAGACCGGCGCGCTGATTGAAGTCAGCGTCAAGCTTGGTGCCCTGGCCAGCGGCCGCGCCCAGTCTGATCAACTGCAGGCATTGCAGACTTATGCACAGGCCATCGGCCTGGCCTTTCAGGTGCAGGACGACATCCTCGATGTGGAAAGCGATACCGCTACCCTCGGCAAACGCCAGGGCGCCGACATTGCCCGCGACAAACCGACCTACCCGGCCCTGCTCGGCCTCGACGCGGCCAAGGCCTACGCTTTGGAACTGCGCGATCAGGCCTTGCAGGCGCTGCGACCGTTTGACGCGGCTGCCGAGCCGTTGCGCGAGCTGGCGCGGTATATCGTCGAGCGGCGCAACTGACGGCGTATCGGCCAAAAAAGACCAACGCGTGGGCAGGGGCCGATGCATCAGGTAAACTGCCGCATCTTTTATACCTATAACGATTCGCCTGATGCCCACGACGTTTCATGAGATTCCCCGCAAGCGCCCGACCACGCCCCTGCTCGACCGCGCGAACACGCCGGACGGCCTGCGCCGGTTAGGCGAAGCCGAGCTGGAAACCCTGGCCGATGAGTTGCGCCTGGAATTGCTCTACACGGTCGGCCAGACCGGTGGGCATTTCGGTGCCGGCCTGGGCGTGATCGAGCTGACCATCGCGCTGCATTACGTCTTTGACACCCCGGACGACCGTCTGCTGTGGGATGTCGGGCATCAGGCGTATCCGCACAAGATCCTCACCGGTCGCCGCGAGCGCATGGCCAGCCTGCGTCAGAAGGACGGCATTGCCGCGTTCCCGCGCCGCTCCGAGAGCGAGTACGACACTTTTGGCGTCGGCCACTCCAGCACCTCGATCAGTGCCGCGCTGGGCATGGCCATTGCCGCCCGTCTGCAGGACAGCGATCGCAAGGCCATCGCCGTGATTGGCGACGGCGCGCTGACCGCCGGCATGGCTTTCGAGGCGCTCAACCATGCGCCGGAAGTCAACGCCAACATGCTGGTGATCCTCAACGACAACGACATGTCGATCTCGCGCAACGTCGGCGGGCTGTCGAATTATCTGGCGAAGATCCTTTCCAGCCGCACCTACGCGAGCATGCGCGAGGGCAGCAAGAAAGTCCTTTCGCGCCTGCCCGGCGCTTGGGAAATCGCCCGTCGCACCGAAGAATATGCCAAGGGCATGCTGGTCCCTGGCACCCTCTTCGAAGAGCTGGGCTGGAACTATATCGGCCCGATCGACGGCCACGACCTGCCAACCCTGATCGCCACGCTGCGCAACATGCGCGATCTCAAAGGCCCGCAGTTCCTGCACATCGTCACCAAGAAAGGCAAAGGCTTCGCCCCGGCGGAAGTCGACCCGATCGGTTACCACGCCATCACCAAACTCGAACCTCTGGACGCTCCGGCCGCTGCGCCGAAAGCCGCCAGCGGGCCGAAGTATTCGGCGGTGTTTGGCGAGTGGCTGTGCGACATGGCAGCGTCCGATCCGCGTCTGGTCGGGATCACCCCGGCGATGAAGGAAGGCTCGGATCTGGTGGCGTTCAGCGAGCGCTTCCCCGAGCGTTATTTCGACGTGGCGATTGCCGAGCAGCACGCGGTGACATTCGCTGCCGGCATGGCCTGCGAAGGCGCGAAACCGGTGGTGGCGATCTACTCGACGTTCCTGCAACGCGGTTACGACCAATTGGTGCACGACGTCGCCGTGCAGAACCTCGACGTGCTGTTCGCCATCGACCGCGCCGGTCTGGTCGGCGAAGACGGCCCGACCCACGCTGGCAGCTACGACCTTTCGTACCTGCGCTGCATCCCGGGCATGGTCATCATGACCCCGAGCGATGAAAACGAACTGCGCAAGATGCTCACCACCGGCCACCTCTACAACGGCCCGGCGGCAGTGCGCTACCCACGCGGCAGCGGGCCGAATGCAGTCATCGAAAAAGATCTCGAAGCGATCGAAATCGGCAAGGGCATCGTCCGTCGTCAGGGCAGCAAAATCGCCATGTTGGTGTTCGGCGTGCAACTGAGCGAAGCCTTGAAAGTCGCCGAGAAGCTCGACGCCACTGTGGTCGACATGCGTTTCGTCAAACCGCTGGATGAAGCGCTGGTGCGCGAGATCGCCGGTGGCCACGAGTTGCTGGTGACCATCGAAGAGAACGCGATCATGGGCGGCGCCGGCGGCGCGGTCAGCGAATTCCTCGCCCGCGAGAACATCCTCAAGTCGATGCTGCATCTGGGCTTGCCGGATATCTATGTCGAGCATGCGAAGCCGGCGCAGATGCTCGCCGAATGCGGGCTCGATGAGGCCGGGATCGAAGCATCAATTCGCCAGCGGCTGGATTTGCTCAACAGCTGACGCAATCCCTTGTAGGAGCTGCCGAAGGCTGCGATCTTTTGATCTTGCTCTTCGGCAGCTCCGGAACCTTTAAAAAGCAAAATCAAAAGATCGCAGCCTTCGGCAGCTCCTACATGGTTTTGCAAAGACCATAGATTGCCATGAACCTCTCGCGCCTCGCCCTGCCCTTCCTCCTGCTGCCAACCGCCAGCGCCCTTGCCGATACATTCGAACGTGATCAGGCGCTGAAGCTGCCGGACACGCTGATCAGCGCCAATCGTCAGGTCGAGGCGCGCAACGACAGCAGCGCCGCCAACACTGTATTCACTCGCGAAGACATCGATCGCCTGCAACCAAGCGACGTGCCCGATCTGCTGCGGCGCGTGCCGGGCGTGCAAGTGGCGCAGACTGGCGGGCGCGGCAGCCTGCCGGGGATCTATATTCGCGGCACGCAGTCGGCGCAGAGCCTGGTGCTGGTCGATGGCCAGCGCATCGGCAACTCGACTTCCGGCGACAGCAACCTGCAGCACCTGAACATCGAGCAGATCGAGCGCGTCGAAGTGCTGCGCGGTTCGCGCTCGGTGATTTACGGCAGCGACGCGATTGGCGGGGTGATCCAGATTTTCACCCGGCGCGGCAGCGAGCAAGGCTTGCAGCCACGCCTGCATCTGGGCTTCGGCAGTCAGCAGACCTGGGAACGCAGCCTCGGCTTGTCCGGCGGCGACGAGAAAACCCGCTTCAACCTCGGCGCCAGCCTTGATGAAACTGCCGGGATCGACCGCACCCACGAGTCGTATCCAAGCGACGGCGACCATGACGCCTACCGCAACAAATCCCTGAGCCTGAGCCTCAGCCACGCGCTGACCGATGACATCGAAATCGGCGCCAATCTGCTGGATAACCGTGGCAGGAGCGAATTCGACAACCCGTTCGGCCGCTTCGACATGAACACCTTCGAGTCGGTGCAACAGCAGCCCTACAGTGCTTTCAATGTCAGCAGCGTCAGCAGTTATGTCGATGCGCGGGTCAATGAAAGCTGGAAAACCCGTGTCGAATTCGGCCACAGCGAAAACCGCGAGAAGACTTTCGACAAGCTCAGCGACGAGCGCACAGTGTTCAACACCTATCGCGACTCGGTGAACTGGCAGAACGACCTGACGCTCAATGCGCGCAACAGCTTGATCGTGGGCGGTGACTGGTACGAAGACCGGGTCAACAGCAGCACTGCATTCGACGAGGACAGCCGCTGGAACCGCGCAGCGTTCATCCAGCATCGCTATCAGGCCGACAGCTTCTCCACCGAGATCGGCCTGCGCCACGACGACAATCAGCAGTTCGGCAGCCAGAACACCTGGAGCGGCACTTTCACCCTGCCGCTCAATCCGGATAACGACGTGCTGCTGAGCTACAGCGAAGGTTTCCGCGCGCCGACCTTCAACGACCTGTACTACCCGGATTTCAGCAATCCCGACCTGAAACCGGAAACTTCGAAAAGCTACGAACTGCAATGGCGCAGCCAGTTGAGCGACAGCGCGCGGCTGGAAGCCTCGATTTACCGCACCGATCTGCAAGACGCGATCATCTTCGGCAGCGACTCACGCCCGCAGAACGTCGCGTCAGCGCGGATCAATGGCTTTGAAGCGGCGTTGAAGCAGGAGCTGTTTGGCTGGCAGAGCAATCTTGGCGTGGCAATCATCGATCCACGTGATCGCGATACCGGGCATACGCTGGCGCGACGGGCGCGGCGCACGGCCAGTTGGGATGTCGACCGGCAGTTTGATCGCTTGGGGCTCGGCGCCAGTTGGCAATTGGTCAGCGGCAGTTACGATGACTTGAACAACACCCAGTCGCTGGGCGGCTACGGCACGCTCGGGCTGCGCAGCAGTTGGGCGCTGAATCGGGAGATCAAGCTGGATCTGAAGGTGGATAACTTGCTGGACAAGGGCTACAGCCGGGCGAATTACAGCTATGACGGCGCGCAGTATGGCTATCGCGAGGAAGGTCGGGCGTGGATGTTCGGGGTGACGTGGACCCCTGAAGTTCACTGATTCCCTGTAGGAGCTGCCGAAGGCTGCGATCTTTTGACCTTGCTTTTGAAGGTGCCAAGAGCGCTGAAGATCAAGATCAAGATCAAAAGATCGCAGCCTTCGGCAGCTCCTACATGTCCGGCGCGATCAATTGGCAGAGCTTGGTGGTCGCACTGATCATCTGACCACTGGGCCTTTCCAGACCTTTGTCACTGACCAGCAACAACCGCCCCTGCCTGACCGCCGCCACCTGCGGCCAGGCCTTCCACGCCGCTAGCTGGGCCTGATCACCGGCGATAATCACTTCCGGATCACGCTGCAACACCGCCTCGATACTCACCTGCGGCGCCGGCAGATTCAGCTCGGCAAACACATTGCGCGCACCGCACACTTCAAGCGCATCGCTGATGATCTGCCGGCCACCGACGGTGTATAGCGGTTTGTCCCAGACTTGATAGAAAACCCGCAGCGGTTCGTCACGGCTATAACGCTGGCGCAGATCATTCAGTTGCTCGCGCAATTCGGCCGCTCGTTTCGCCCCACGTTCAGAACGCCCGAGCTGTTTGCTGATCGCTTCAATTTGCGTCGCCAGTTGCGCCAACGTATGCGGCTCGGCGACGAAGGTCGGAATGTTCAGGCGCTTGAGCTGATCGCGCTGCCCCGCGCCGACGCTGCCGGGCCAGAGCAGCAGCAAATCCGGTTTCAGGCTGAGCAAGCGCTCCATGTCGAGCTGGCCGTAGCGCCCCACTGATGGAACATCGGCAATCGCCGCCGGCCGCTCGCCCGCATCCAGCACGCCGACCAGCAGGTCAGCGGAATCCAGTTCAACAACGATTTCAGACAGCGAGGGGGCGAGGCTGACCACCCGCAATGCAGCCAGCACCGGGCCGCTCAGGGCGAGCAGCACAACCGCCAGCCACAGGCGAGGCATCAACCGAGTTGACGCGGAATACGGTAGAGGTAGAACAGCACGGCGGTGGACAGCGCCAGCAGCATCAACGGCACGGCTTCGAGGCCGACGAATACCGCCAGTGCGCCAATCCAGGCCGGCAAAGACGCCACCAGCAACGCCGCACGCCGACGCGCCGCAAGGGCAATCCAGGCGGCGGGTTCATCGGCGGTATCGAGGGCTTTTTGCGTGGCGATCAGTGCATGTTTGTAGCGAGAAAAATACTTCAGGCTGACAAACATCGAGGCGACGCCGGCGATGAACAAAGGCATCGCCAGCACTGGCAAGAGGCCCTGGCCTTCGCCGAACAGTGCGTTGAGCACGAACAGCGGCAACAGCGCCAGCGCCAGGTATTGCCACCAGGCCACCGCCAACCGCCGCCGCACCTGGCCACGGGTCACGCGCGGTCGACCTCGCCCTGATGTTCGTTGCCCATCATGTGGTCGAGCTTGCTGGCCTTGGTCGCCAGGTAGAGTTTGTTGTGCGGATTGTGGCCGGTGTGCAGCGGCACGCGCTCGGCGACGACGATGCCCATGTCGGTCAGCGCTTTGACCTTGCGCGGGTTGTTGGTCATCAAGCGCAGGGATTTCACGCCCAGGTGTTCGAGCATCGGCAGGCACATGGCGTAGTCGCGCTGATCGGCGGCGAAGCCCAGACGCTCGTTGGCTTCCACGGTGTCGGCGCCGCCGTCTTGCAACTCGTAGGCGCGAATCTTGTTCAGCAGCCCGATGCCGCGCCCTTCCTGACGCAGATACAGCAGCACGCCACGGCCTTCGCGGGCAATCGCCTGCAGCGCAGCTTCCAGTTGCGAGCCGCAGTCGCAACGCTGGCTGAACAAGGCATCACCGGTCAGGCATTCGGAATGCAGGCGACCAAGTACCGGGGCGCCATCGGCAATTTCACCGAGGCTGAGCACGACGTGCTCACGCCCGGTGCTCTCATCGAGAAAGCCGTGCATGGTGAATTGCGCAAAAGGCGTTGGCAGCTTGGAAGCGGCGACGAAGACGACAGGCACCGATGTGCTCCTGATCTAGAAGACTGAAAATTCGCAGGCCGGCATTGTAACAGCAGGTTCCTGTGGACGCTTAGGCTGAATTATCGGGCATAACCATCAAAAAGTTTGATGACACTGGCGCCAGCACCGGCGCTCCCTGTAGGAGCTGTCGAGTGCAACGAGGCTGCGATCTTTTGATCTGGCTTGATATCAGGATCAAAAGATCGCAGCGTGCCGCAGCTCCTACAGGGATTTGCGTTGGGCTTCAGTTCGGGCCGAACGGATACGGCTGCTTCCACCTCTCGAAGACCGGCTTCAACTCCCCGCTCTTGACCAATTCCGCCATGCGCCGGTCATACAGCGCCATCAACGCGCGAGCCTGTGGGGTATCAGCGAAACCGAGAAACAGCGGCAGTTCGGCCAGATGCGAATAGCGATATTGCGCCGGATCCGCAGCATCGCGCACGACCGCTTCAATCTCGGTCAGCGCATCGATGTAGTAATCCGCCCGGCCCTGCTTGAGCATCAGCAGAATGCCGGTGCGCCGCTCGATCTGGTTGAAGCGCTGGATGTTCGGCAAGTAGTTCTCGTAGCGGTAGCCGCGCACCCAGGCCAGACGGTATTTGCCCAGGGTCGCCTGGGTCGGCGGCGGGCTGCTCGCCAGGCCCAGCGCGTAGATGTGATCAGAATCGAACTTCAATTGCGGGTACAGCACATGCTCGGCTTCGTCGCGGTAGGAGCCGACCAGCGCGTCGACTTCCTTCAACTGCACCAGACCGATCGAACGGGTATACGGCACCGTGCGGATATCCAGTTTCACCCCGGCCGGCTCGAACACTTTGCGCAACACGTCCCAGGCCAGACCATGGCCATCGGCGGCGGTGTAATCCTCCCAGTCTTCGCTGGCCAGATGGATGACCGCAGGCACAGGCGCGGCGGCCTGCGCATGGGCGAACGTGCCCAGCAGAGCCAGAAGCAGCAGCGCCAACCCGCGTCGCAGCATTGCGTGTTTCCTCACGTGAGTCGAATCAGGCGAAAACCCAGACCAGCCCCTGCATCGCCAGCCAGGCGAACACACCGGCCAGCACGTCGTCGAGCATGATGCCGACGCCGCCATGCACATGCTTGTCGATCCAGCGGATCGGCCACGGCTTGAGAATATCGAAGAAGCGGAACACCAGAAAACCCGCGAGCAACCAGTACCAGCCTTCCGGCACCAGCCACAGGGTGATCCACATGCCGACCATTTCGTCCCAGACGATGCCTTCGTGGTCGTGCACACGCAAATCGTCAGCGACTTTGCCGCACAGCCAGAAGCCGAACAGCATGGTGATGCCGAGCATCAGCCAGTAGCCCCAGTCGGGCAGCATCTGCCACAACGGAATGAACGGCAGCGCCACCAGCGAGCCCCACGTGCCCGGCGCTTTTGGCAAGGTGCCAGAGCCGAAGCCGAACGCGAGGAAATGCCACGGATTGCGCCAGACCGAAGGAGGCACGAATTCGGCAGGGACCTGTTTCGGGTGATCTGTCACGGTGTCTCCTGAAAATGTTGGTAGCCGCGAATCTGCGGAGTGATGTCGCGTCGGTCGCGGTCCAGCAGCACCACGCCCTGGCCCGGCAGCACTCGCCCGATCACATGGATCGGCCAGCCGTCGGCCAGCAGTGCCGGCAACTCGGCGGACGGCAAGGTGAAGGCCAGTACGTAGTCATCCCCACCGCTCAAGGCCGCGCGCTCGGCACCGCGCTGACCGAGAAACGCGACTAAAGCATCCGACAACGGTACACGCTCGCGTTCAATCTCAAGTCGCACCTTCGACGCCAGCGCGATATGCCCGCAATCGGCGAGCAGGCCGTCGGAGATGTCCAGTGCCGCCGTGGCCTTGCCGCGCAGGGCCTGACCGAGGGCCAGTTGCGGCTGCGGCGACCAGTAATGCTCAAGCAGCGGCTGGGCGATATGCGCTTCGGCATCACGTTGAGCCAGCACCAGCGGCAAGGCGCCGGCGGCATTGCCCAGTTCGCCGCCGACACAGAGCAGATCACCGGGCCGCGCACCGCTGCGGGTCAAGGCCTGGCCAGCGGGTACGCGGCCGAACACGGTGACCGTCAGGCTCAACGGCCCGCGCGTGGTATCGCCGCCGACCAGTGCGACGCCGCAGCTTTGCGCCATGCGATTCAAACCCCGGGCATAGGCTTGCAGCCAATCGGCAGTCACCGTCGGTAGAGTCAGGGCAAGGGTAAAGGCAACGGGCGCGGCGCCCATGGCGGCCAGGTCACTGACCGCGACGGCCAGCGAGCGCTGACCGAGCAGAAACGGATCGCAGGGGTCGGCGAAATGCACACCGGCCACCAGCGTATCGGTGGAAACCGCCAGCTGTTCCCCTGCGGGAACCGCCAGCAAGGCGCAGTCGTCGCCGATCCCCAGAGCAACGCCTTCGCCGCCCTGCGCACAAGGCGCGGCGGCGAAGAAATTGCGGATCAGCTCAAACTCGCCCATGGCTGAGAAAAAGTATTCAAGCGCCGATCAGCGCTTGAACGCCTTCACTTCAGCTTCACGCAGGCGCGGGGCCAGCTTGTCGAGCACGCCGTTGACGAACTTGTGGCCGTCGGTCGAACCGAACACTTTGGCCAGTTCGATACCTTCGTTGATCACAACGCGGTAAGGCACGTCGACGCGCTTGAGCAGTTCCCAGGTCGACAGGCGCAGTACCGCCAGTTCAACCGGGTCCAGCTCTTCGATCGCCAGATCCAGGCAAGGCGTCAGGGCCGTGTCGATTTCGGTCTTGAACTGCGGAACCCCGTGAAGGATTTCACGGAAGTAGGCGCCGTCGACATCGGTGAAATCGTTATCAACGCGAAACTGCGCTTCGATCTCGTTCAGCGACTGCCGGGCCATGTGCCACTGGTACAGCGCTTGAGTCGCGAGCTGACGGGCTTCGCGACGCTTGGCGCTCTTCGACGGCTTGCCGGCATCCGCAGGTTTCGGATCGCGCGGGTTGAAACGATCGCTTTCGTCGCTAATCACTTGGCCTCCAACTGCGCCAGCAGGCTGACCATTTCCAGAGCGGACAGGGCAGCTTCGGCACCTTTGTTACCGGCCTTGGTGCCGGAACGTTCGATGGCTTGCTCAATGGAATCGACGGTCAGCACGCCGAATGCAACCGGTACGCCGAACTCCATGGAGACCTGGGCCAGGCCTTTGGTGCACTCGCCAGCCACGTATTCGAAGTGCGGAGTACCGCCACGAATGACCGCGCCAAGGGCGATGATTGCAGCGAACTCGCCTTTCTGGGCGACTTTCTGCGCAACCAGCGGGATTTCGAAGGCGCCCGGTGCGCGGATGATGGTGATGTCGCTTTCGCTCACGCCGTGGCGAACCAGGGCATCAACGGCACCGCTGACCAGGCTTTCAACCACGAAGCTGTTGAAGCGGCCCACTACCAGAGCGTAGCGGCCTTTAGGGGCGATGAAGGTACCTTCGATGGTCTTCAGGGTCATTCGTCAGTTCTCTTAAAGAGCCGGGACGCGTCTGCTACGCGTCCCTCAGTGATTATTTGCCGCGAATCGGAGTCCGGAAACAGCCGGTCATTATTCGGAGGGCACGTATTCTACAACTTCCAGATCGAAACCGGATATCGCATTGAACTTCATTGGTGCCGACATCAAGCGCATTTTGCGCACGCCGAGGTCACGCAGGATCTGCGAACCGGCACCGACAATGCTGTAAGTGGTCGGTTTTTTCGGCGCTGCCTGCTCGCCGGTTTCACGGATATGCGCCAGCAGCACGTCACCATCAAGCGGGTGACCGAGCAGCAGCACCACACCGCTGCCGGCCTCGGCGACCGCAGCCATGGCGGCGCGCAGGCTCCAGCGGCCCGGTTGCTTGACCATCAGCAGGTCGCGCAGCGGGTCCATGTTGTGCACCCGGACCAGCGTCGGCTCTTCAGCGCAGACAGTGCCCAGCGTCAGGGCCATGTGCACGTCGCCTTCCACCGAATCACGATAGGTCACCAGGTTGAATTGGCCCAGTTCGCTGTCCAGCGGCTGCTCGGCAATCCGCTGAACGGTACGTTCGTGGATCATCCGGTAGTGAATCAGGTCGGCGATGGTGCCGATCTTGATGTTGTGTTCAGCGGCGAAAGCTTCGAGTTCAGCGCGACGGGACATGGTGCCGTCGTCGTTCATCACTTCGCAGATCACCCCGCTCGGCTCGAAACCGGCCATGCGCGCCAGGTCACAAGCGGCTTCGGTGTGGCCGGCGCGAGCGAGGGTGCCGCCGGCCTGGGCCATCAGCGGAAAAATATGGCCCGGACTGACGATGTCTTCAGCCTTGGCGTCTTTGGCGGCAGCCGCTTGCACGGTGCGCGCGCGATCGGCGGCGGAGATGCCGGTGGTCACGCCTTCGGCGGCTTCGATCGAGACGGTGAACTTGGTGCCGAAACCGGAACCGTTGCGCGGCGCCATCAGTGGCAGCTTCAACAGTTCACAGCGCTCGCGGCTCATCGGCATGCAGATCAGGCCACGGGCGTGCTTGGCCATGAAGTTGATGTGTTCGGCCTGGCAGCATTCGGCGGCCATGATCAGGTCGCCTTCATTCTCGCGGTCTTCGTCATCCATGAGGATGACCATCTTGCCTTGGCGGATGTCTTCAACCAGTTCTTCGATGCTATTGAGCGCCACAAGGCACCCCCTTCTTTTGAATTATTTGAGGTAGCCGTTTTGGGCCAGAAAGCTTTCGGTGATGGTGCTGCCGGCGGTCTTTTCTGCAGCCTTGTCACCCAGCAGCAGACGCTCCAGATAACGCGCCAGCAGGTCGACTTCCAGATTCACCCGGCGGCCCGGCTTGTAGGAAGCCATGATGGTTTCGCTGAGGGTATGCGGAATGATCGTCAGCATGAATTCGGCGCCATCGACTTCGTTCACCGTCAGGCTGGTGCCGTCGACGGTGATCGAGCCTTTGTGGGCGATGTACTTGGCCAGCTCTTTCGGCGCGCGGATGCGAAATTCCACGGCACGGGCATTGTCGCTGCGCGATACCACTTCACCGACGCCATCGACGTGGCCACTGACCAGATGCCCGCCGAGGCGAGTGGTCGGGGTCAGGGCTTTTTCCAGATTGACCGGGCTGCCGCTTTTCAGGTCATTCATGGCGGTGCAATCAAGGGTTTCGCGGCTGACGTCGGCGGCAAAGCCGTCACCCGGCAACTCGACAGCAGTCAGGCAAACGCCATTGACCGCGATGCTGTCGCCGAGTTTGACGTCGCTCAGGTCGAGCTTGCCGGTGTCGACGTGGACCCGCACATCACCGCCCTTTGGGGTCAGTGCGCGGATACTGCCGATGGATTCGATGATGCCGGTGAACATGGGGTTCTCCTTGAGAACAGGGCCAGCGCTTACGCAATGGCCGGGAATTATACGCGGGCCGAAGGGACAGGGATCGCAGTGACTCGCCAGTCATCGCCCACCGCGCGGATTTCAGTGATTTTCAGTTCCGGCGCATCTTTCATCTGCGCCAGCGGCCAGTCGAGCAGCGGACGCGCCGTGGAGCCGAGGAACTTGCCGGCAATGAAGATCACGAACTCGTCGACCAGCCCCAGTTGCGCAAAGGCTCCGGCCAGACGCGGGCCGGCCTCGACCAGCACCTCGTTGGTGCCACGGTGAGCCAGTTCGATGAGCAATTGATGCAGATCGACCTGGCCATCGTCACCCGGCACGATCAGGCATTCCGGGCCATTGGCGTATTGCTCTTCGACCGCGACGCAGGTGGCGACCAGCGCCGGCCCGGCCTTGAAAAACGGTGCATCCAGCGGCACCCGCAGGCGCCCATCGATCAACACGCGCAATGGCGGGCGACTCATGGCCAGTGCTGTTTGCTCGGTGTCCAGGCCCAATTCGTCCGCGCGAACGGTCAACCGCGCGCCGTCGGCCAGCACCGTGTCGGCGCCAGTCAGCACCACCGCCGCCTCAGCGCGCAAACGCTGTACCGCAGAACGCGCCGCCGGGCCGGTGATCCACTGGCTCTCGCCGCTTTCCATCGCTGTGCGACCGTCGAGGCTCATGGCCAATTTGACCCGCACGAACGGCAAGCCGTGTTCCATGCGTTTCAGAAAACCTTGATTGAGCTTGCGTGCCTCTGCTTCCAGCACCCCGCTTTCAGTGGCGATACCGGCGTCAGCCAGGCGCTGCAAACCGCGCCCGGCGACTTGCGGATTGGGATCACGCATCGCCGCCACGACCCGGGCAACGCCAGCGGTCACCAAGGCGTCGGCGCACGGCGGCGTGCGCCCGTGATGGCTGCAAGGCTCGAGGGTCACGTACGCCGTGGCGCCCCGGGCCTGCTCGCCGGCGGCGCGCAGGGCGTGGACTTCGGCATGGGGTTCGCCGGCGCGCTCATGCCAGCCTTCGCCGACAATCTGCCCGTCCCGCACCACCACGCAACCGACTCGCGGATTGGGATGGGTGGTGTAGTGGCCCTTGCGCGCCAGTTCCAGCGCGCGGGCCATGAAATGCGCGTCGAGGATCGCCTGCTCGGCGGCGGTGGTCATTCTTTCACCGGTTCGCGGGCGAGGCGGTCGATCTCTTCGCGGAATTCATTGAGGTCCTGAAAGCGCTTGTACACCGAGGCAAAACGGATATAGGCGACTTCATCAAGCTTTTGCAGCTCGGCCATCACCAGTTCGCCGACCACGAGGGACTTGACCTCGCGCTCGCCGGTGGCACGCAGCTTGTGCTTGATGTGGACCAGAGAGGATTCGAGGCGCTCGACGCTGACCGGACGTTTCTCCAGCGCGCGTTGCATGCCGGCGCGGAGTTTTTCTTCGTCGAACGGTTGGCGGCTGCCGTCGGTTTTGATCAGGCGCGGCAACACCAGTTCGGCCGTCTCGAACGTCGTGAAACGTTCGCCGCAGGCCAGGCATTCACGCCGGCGGCGCACCTGTTCGCCCTCGGCGACCAGACGCGAGTCGATGACCTTGGTGTCGTTGGCACCGCAGAAGGGACAGTGCATGGTGGCTGGCAACAAAAAATGGGAGGGTCATGGTAGCGCATCCCCGTGGCAAGACAAGCCATAGGCTTTGCGGTATACAGAACGGCATGATCGTCTGATCCATGGAATTCATTCTGCCGGAGCCTCCAATGCCGTTACGTCCGCTCGTTCTGCTCAGTCTTTTCAGCCTGCTGGTGGCCTGTGGCAGCGACGCACCCAAGCCGCAACCGCCGACCCCAGGCCCCGCGCCGCAGCAGGCGCAGAAAAAAGCCAAAGAGGCCGCCGAACTCGGCCCGCTGCCGGCGCATCAGCGCGAACTGAGCGGCACCCTGCAAGGCGTGCCGGCCGGCGCCGAAGTCGAACTGGCGCTGCTGGTGATCGATGAAAAGGATCGCCCGCAACAATTGCTCGCCAGCTCCAGCCTGATCGGCAACAACCAGATCCTGCCGTTTCACCTGCGCTTCAACCCCGAGGCATTTCCGGCCGGCGCACGGGTTGAGCTGCGCGGTCGCGCCAGCCAGTCCGGGCAACTGATCCTGCACCTGCCGTCGCAGACCATCACTCAACCAACCACTCAGGCGTTGGGCCAGCTGCAATTCGTCAAAGCGCCATGACAGCACCGCTCGACCTGCAACAGGCCTTGGGGGAATTGCTCGGCGACGCCAGACTGAAAGCCTGCGCGTTGCCCGGCACTGATTTGCAGCTGTGGTTGATCGACGGCGACAACATGGCCCGCGAATTCAGCCAGGAAGAAACCCAGCGCATCCTGCATGAACCGCCCTATTGGAGTTTTTGCTGGGCCAGCGGCTTGGCCGTGGCGCGTTATCTGGCGCAGTTTCCAGAGTGGGTGCGCGGCAAGCGCGTGCTGGATTTCGGCGCCGGCTCCGGGATTGCCGGGATCGCGGCGGTGAGGGCCGGGGCGCTGGAAGTGGTGGCCTGCGATCTTGATCCGTTGGCGATCGCCGCTTGCCGGGCAAATGCCGAGCTCAATGCTGTGCAGATGAGCTACTCGACGGATTTCTTTGCCGAGGCCGATCGCTTCGATCTGATTCTGGTGGCGGACGTGTTGTATGACCGGGCGAACTTGCCGCTGCTCGACGCGTTTCTCACTCGCGGACGCGAAGCGCTGGTGGCGGATTCGCGGGTGCGGGATTTTCGTCATCCGTTGTATGAGCGGATTGAAATGCTCGAGGCGATGACCTTGCCGGATCTGGCCGAGCCTGAGGAGTTCAGACATGTCAGCCTCTATCATGCGCGGCGTGATTGACGCCGCCAAAAGATCGCAGCCTTCGGCGGCTCCTACTCTGGATCGCGTTCCCCTGTAGGAGCTGCCGAAGGCTGCGATCTTTTGCGCCACCCCTTATAGTGCGTTCATTGACGCTTAGAGAGATCCCCCATGAGTCAGCAAACGCCGTATATCTTCGACGCCACGACTGCCGATTTCGACCAGTCGGTGATCGAAGCCTCCTTCAACAAACCGGTGCTGGTGGATTTCTGGGCCGAATGGTGTGCGCCGTGCAAGGCGTTGATGCCGATGCTGCAGGGCATTGCCGAGAGCTATCAGGGCGAGTTGCTGCTGGCCAAGGTCAACTGCGACATCGAGCAGGACATCGTCGCCCGCTTCGGCATTCGCAGCCTGCCGACCGTGGTGCTGTTCAAGGACGGTCAGCCGGTCGATGGTTTTGCCGGCGCACAACCGGAATCCGCCGTGCGCGCGCTGCTGGAACCGCATGTGCAGATGCCGCCACCGGCCGCTGCCGACCCGTTCGAACAGGCCCAGGCGATGTTCGACGAAGGACACTTCGCCGAGGCGGAAGCGGTGCTGGTGACCCTGCTCAATGAAGACAATACCAACGCCAAGGCGCTGATCCTTTACGCACGCTGCCTGACCGAGCGCGGTGAGCTGGGCGAAGCGCAAACTGTGCTCGACGCGGTCAAGAGCGATGAGCACAAGGCCGCACTCGCCGGCGCCAAGGCGCAGATCCAGTTCCTCGGCCTCGCCCGGGATCTGCCGGACGCCGCCGACCTGAAAAGCCGCCTGGCGCAAAATCCGCAGGATGATGAAGCGGTGTACCAACTGGCGATCCAGCAACTGGCGCGCCAGCAATACGAAGCGGCACTGGACGCCTTGCTCAAACTGTTCATCCGCAACCGCAGCTACGGCGAAGGCTTGCCGCACAAGACCCTGCTGCAGGTGTTCGAACTGCTGGGTAATGATCATCCGTTGGTAACGGTGTATCGCCGCAAGATGTTTGCTGCGCTTTATTGAGAGCAAAAGATCGCAGCCTTCGGCAGCTCCTACAGGGGTGTACTCCATTCCAATGTAGGAGCTGCCGCAGGCTGCGATCTTTTGCGGTTCACTCGATCCAGCTATAGAGCGGCGTATCCCCGCCGCTCACCACTTTCACGTCCGCACTGTGGCGCAGGCGCACCAGCAAACGCTTGCCCGCCGCCGCACTGCCGGTGAGCGCCTCCAGCTGATCGAGCAGATCCGGCCCGCTAAGTTGCCCGGCGTTGCGCAACAAGTCTTTGGCCACCTGCCACAGCGCATCGTCCTGATTCACCGGCTTCGCCGCAGGAGCGGGCGCAACCGCCTCAGACTGCGCAATCGGCGCATGCCCGCTCAGCGCCGAACCCAGCCTCGCCCAATCGCTGTCATCTAGCTCCACCGTCAAATCCACCGGCAACTCGCCGACCGTTCCGCGTATCCGCAACATCAAGTTCGCTCCTGCATTTTTCTGACCTGCATGCTCCCACGGGACTTGTGCAACGCCAAGTAAAGGGCGCCAAACACATCTGGTAATTCCCGGTTAATCGGCTAAATTAATCTCTTTTTGCGGGAAGGATTCCCAATGTCTTCAGGACGAAAACTGGCCTCTAAAGGAGGCCCGACCTCTACAGGTGGCGTGATACTTGAAGGAAATGAGAACCTCAATATCGAAGGAAGAATAATCGCTTCCATTGGACAACTCGCCAGTTGTCCGGTCTGTGGGCCTGGCAAAGGCCCCATCGTAGCAGTGGGTGAAAGAACGCTGATTTTACCTGCCGGACCAGCTGCGCTAGAGGGTGACTACGTCGCCTGCGGTTGTCCGCCCATGACCAATAAGCTGCTCACTCAGCAACACAGTGGTTTCGCAGGAATTGGCCGGCCCGCTCCAATTGACATGGGGCCACCGATTGCTGCCCTGACCTCTTATCGCTACTTGCAGGTCATCATCGAACGCCTTGATGACACGGAAAAGCCAGGTTTGGCTTACAAACTCAAGGACAAGGCGAAGGTTGCCGTTTTACAAGACAGCACTTGCAACCTCACAGGCGAAGGCTGCGAACACCCGGTAAAAAACGCTTCGGATTACGACACCCTGTTGGTAGGGGAAGATTCCGAATGGACTTTCTATGCCTATGAAGAGCCCCTGACACAGGATTTGTCATGAAATCGGAAATCAAACTCATCTTTAAAGACTTTCTGATGCAGCCACCGCCAGGCGTAAAATTTCAGCTGCTTATCGACGGTCAGGTCGTAGATGACAACATCGTTCAAAACGATGACAGGCCTCGCATTTATTCATTGATATCCAAAAACGGCCAGATCGCTATAACGCTCGCGGGCAAGGAACTACCGTCGATCAAAACCCGAGACACCCACGAAGTGACGGTTCAGATTGTGGGGAACTCCGGTACAAAAAAAGGTATGCACACTGCTACGTTGAATCCAGGGAAGTCTCTTTCGATCGTAGCGATATCACCGTGGGTAAAAGTCCCGCTAACGACCAGCGGCGCTGTCTCGAACGACGCGTTCTACGAAGTCGAATATGGTGTGAAACGTACAAATGAAACCCGAACGGTGAAAGTCGTCATTCAGGACATGCCGCGCAGGATACTGATGGAGGCGCTGTCACACCGGGGATCAACACAGTGGGCAGGGAATAAAAGCAAAAAGTCGCTGCCACACCCTACTCTCAGGCAGAGCGTGGAATTTCCACCAAACACAAATAAATGCAATCTGTTCGTCTACGACGTGCTGACCGCAATTGGGGTCAACGTGGCGTTGATTGAACATGGCAAATCGAAATACCTGCCATATTTCTCCAAGGTTAGTCCTCCGCTCGCGGGTGAATGGGCGAATGGACAACGATTGCTCAACAGCTGGAAAGTCGAGCGCACGCCGTTGCCCGGGGACGTCGGCGCTTACGCAATGAATTATTCCGACGCCAGCGGCCATGTCGGCTTCGTTCTAACGAAGGGCGTATGCATTTCTGCAGGGTGGGAAAAAGTTGAAGTTAACGACGCAGGTTTTCGCCATGCGACCGGTAATGCAAATCCCAGCGACCATGACTTCACTATTTTCCGACGCTACAAACACAGCACGCCACAATGAAACGCCCTTATTCGCTCCTCCTCATAATTCCGTTTTTGCTCATCGTGGCATGGCGCATCTGGTTGCCTGCCGATCTTTCGGCTTGTCCCGCTGACGGGGAAACTGCAGGTCCACTGACCCTTGTTATTCGTGATTACTTTGAGCGCAATAGCCGGACCGACTGGCGAGACATGGATGATCGTTTCGACATACTTTCAACCCCCGAAGGCCAGAGCATAGCGAGTCAACCGAATTCACACACTTGCGAAGCATTGCGGGTACTGCAGAGTCCGGCGTTCAGTCAGAGTGAAAAAATCTTCACCATGGCACTTATGTTCAGACTGCCAATCGACCAGTACATGGCCCTGATGGATCGCAGTCATCAACTCTACACGCAGGGCAAAATGGATAAGGAGGTGCTGACTCTGGTGGTATTTCCGCGCGGAACAGCCATCAACTACTGGTGGCTTCCGGCTTGGCGACAGCGTTTCAGTCGCGATGCCCCGAGCGTGCTCGACGCAAATCTGATCAACGATGTTCTTTCGGGACACTATTGGTTCGACTATCCCGGCGCAGGCTTCTGATTCTGCAAGCATGACATCCAATCCCAGCACCGCCCGCGAACTCATCCCGGGCGGTGCTTAGCCATGTCTTGCGCAATCTCAAGCGCACGGGCACACTCTGCGCACTTTCGTTATAAGATTACATAACAAACTTTTCATTTTTCTCGGAGTCCGTCATGCGTCGTCTGTTGCTCGCTTTGCCGTTTGCCCTGTTGCCGCTGGCCGCTGCCCATGCGGTGGATGAGCACGATCACGATCGCGATCATGAGCACGGCAGCCTCGCCGCTCACGAACATGGCGTGGGTCGCCTGAACGCCGCGCTTGATGGTCAGACCCTTGAGCTGGAGCTGGAAAGCCCGGCGATGAATCTGGTCGGTTTTGAACACGCCGCCACGTCGGATGCCGACAAGGCCAAAGTCGCAGCCGCTCGTGCGCAGCTGGAAAAACCATTGGCTCTGTTCAGCCTGCCCGCAGCGGCCGGCTGCAAGGTGGTCAGCCAGGAACTGGAAAGCCCGCTGTTCGGCGACAAACCGGACGCCGACGATCACGACGAAGATGAAGCGGACAAGGACGGTCACGAGCATCACCACGACCACAGCGAAATCCATGCGCATTACCAGCTCAACTGCGCCACACCGGGGGCGCTGAACACGCTGAACCTGGCCAACATCTTCAAGACCTTCCCGGCGACGCAGAAGATTCAGGTACAACTGATCAGCGCGACTGGCCAGCAAGGTACCGAAGTGACGGCGAAATCGGCTGCGCTGAAATTCTGAAGCGAATGAAGATCCCCCGTAGGAGCTGCCGAAGGCTGCGATCTTTTGATTGTGCAGATCAAGATCAAAAGATCGCAGCCTTCGGCAGCTCCTACAGGGGTCCGTGTCCAACCATGAAATCGGTGCCATGACCCAAGCACTCATCGAACTTTCCGACCTTGGCTTCAACTGGCCCGGTCACCCGACGTTGCTGGACATCCCGGCGTTTCGTCTGGAACCCGGCGAAACCCTGTTTCTCAAAGGTCCCAGCGGCAGCGGCAAGACCACCCTGCTCGGCCTGCTCGGCGGAGTGCAGAAACCTGCTCGCGGCAGCATTCGCCTGCTCGGTCAGGAGCTGACCGAACTGTCTGCCGGCAAGCGCGATACGTTTCGCGTCGATCACACCGGCTACATATTCCAGCAATTCAACCTGCTGCCGTTTCTCTCGGTGCGCGAGAACGTTGAGTTGCCGTGTCACTTCTCGAAACTGCGTGCGCAACGGGCGAAACAGCGCCACGGCAGCGTCGATCAAGCCGCCGCCACCCTGCTCGCGCACTTGGGTTTGAAGGATGAAAGCCTGCTCGGTCGCCGCGCCGACTCCTTGTCCATCGGCCAGCAACAACGGGTCGCTGCCGCCCGTGCGTTGATCGGCCAACCGGAACTGGTGATCGCCGACGAACCGACCTCGGCGCTGGATTACGACGCACGCGAGAACTTTATTCGCCTGCTGTTTGCCGAGTGCCGCGAGGCCGGATCGAGTCTGTTGTTCGTCAGCCACGATCAGAGCCTGGCACCGCTGTTCGACCGTCATCTGTCCCTGGCCGAACTCAATCGCGCCGCTACGTCCGCCGAGGTCTGAGATGTATCTGTTTCGTCTGGCCATGGCCAGCCTGGCCAACCGCCGTTTCACTGCATTGCTCACTGCTTTCGCCATTGCTCTTTCGGTGTGCCTGCTGCTCGCCGTCGAGCGCGTGCGCACCGAAGCCAAGGCCAGTTTCGCCAGCACCATCAGCGGCACTGACCTGATCGTCGGCGCTCGTTCGGGGTCGGTGAACCTGCTGCTGTATTCGGTGTTCCGCATCGGCAACGCTACCAACAACATTCGCTGGGACAGCTTTGAACACTTCGCCAACAACCCGAAAGTGAAGTGGGCGATCCCGATGTCCCTCGGCGATTCCCATCGCGGTTACCGCGTGATGGGCACCACCGAAACCTATTTCGAGCACTATCAATATGGGCGCCAGCAACACCTGGCGCTGGCCGACGGTCGCGCGTTCGCGACCGATCCTTTCGAAGTGGTACTCGGCGCCGAAGTCGCCGAAGCGCTGCACTACAAGCTCGGCGACAAACTGGTGCTGGCCCACGGTGTGGCGGCGATCAGCCTGGTCAAGCACGACGACAAACCGTTCACCGTGGTCGGCATCCTCCAGCGCACCGGCACCCCGGTGGACCGCACGCTGCACATCAGCCTCGGCGGCATGGAGGCGATCCACATCGACTGGCACAACGGCGTGCCGGCGCGCGGCAACGGGCGGATCAGCGCTGATCAGGCGCGCAACATGGACCTGACCCCGCAAGCGATCACCGCGTTCATGCTCGGCCTCAACAGCAAGATTTCCACCTTTGCGCTGCAACGCGAGATCAATGAATACCGGGGCGAACCAATGCTTGCGATCCTCCCGGGCGTGGCCTTGCAGGAATTGTGGAGCCTGATGAGCACCGCCGAAAAAGCGCTGTTCGTGGTCTCGCTGTTCGTCGTGCTGACCGGGTTGATCGGCATGCTCACAGCGATTCTCACCAGCCTCAACGAACGTCGCCGCGAGATGGCGATTCTGCGTTCGGTGGGCGCGCGGCCGTGGCACATCGCAAGTCTGCTGGTGCTGGAAGCTTTTGCCCTGGCGCTGACCGGGGTGATTGCCGGGCTGGCGTTGCTGTACGTCGGCATCGCCGCTGCGCAAGGGTACGTGCAGGCCAATTACGGTTTGTACCTGCCACTGGCATGGCCGAGCGAGTATGAATGGACGCTGCTCGGTGGCATTCTGGCGGCCGCGCTGCTGATGGGCAGCGTGCCGGCCTGGCGCGCGTATCGCCAATCATTGGCCGATGGCCTGTCGATCCGTTTATGAGGATGCTCACCATGCCCCGCGCCCTGCTTGCGCTGCTGATGCTGATCGCCCTGCCCGTGTGGGCGGCGGCGCCAAAAGACCTGACCTGGTCGGAAATGATCCCGCCAGACGCCGCGCCGGAAGTGCCAAACATGACGCCGCTGCACGATCTGTCGAAGATGGGCGACGCACTTTCCGCCGAGTCCGCACCAGCGGCCAAGCAGGACATGCCGAATGCGCCGGTAGTGAAGAGCCTCGATGGGCAGAACATTCGCCTGCCGGGTTACATCGTGCCGCTGGAAGTCAGCGAAGAGGGGCGCACCACGGACTTTTTGCTGGTGCCGTATTTCGGCGCCTGCATCCACGTACCGCCACCGCCGTCGAACCAGATCGTCCATGTCAAAAGTGAACTGGGCGTGAAGCTCGATGAGCTGTATCAGCCGTATTGGGTTGAAGGACCGTTGCAGGTGAAAGCATCCAGCAGTGAGCTGGCCGATGCCGGGTATCAGATGGAGGCGGAGAAGATTTATGCGTATGAACTGCCGGAGTGAGTCCCGGTAGTTTTGTATTGGCTGATCTATCGTCTTCGCGAGCAGGCTCGCTCCCACAGGTGATCACATTCCAAGGTGGGAGCGAGCCTGCTCGCGGATAGGCCGGCACAGACCTCTCATCACTGTTTCATTGAGCTGAGTCAAAACACCGTATCAGACGGCTTCGTACCCTAGGACATCGAATTTTTATGTCCTTTCGGAGCCCCCATGAACAAGTCCTTGCTCAGCGCCTCGCTGTTTGCCCTCGCGCTCGCAGCCCCGCTCGCCCACGCCCACGAAGCCGGTGACATTCTCGTGCGCGCTGGCGCGATCACCGTCAACCCGAAGGCCGACAGCTCCAGCGTCAAGGTCGATCAGGGTCCGCTGAGCGGCACCAATCTGGGCGGCAAGGCGACCATGAGCAGCGACACCCAACTGGGTCTGAACTTCGCCTACATGCTCACCAACAACATCGGTATCGAACTGCTGGCAGCCACGCCGTTCGAGCATGACGTCAAGCTCAAGGGCACCGCCCTGCCCGCCGCCAATGGCAAGCTCGGCACCCTGAAACACCTGCCGCCGACCCTCAGCGTCGTCTACTACCCGCTGGATTCGAAATCGGCTTTCCAGCCCTATGTCGGCGGCGGCATCAACTACACCTGGATCTACGACGAACACGTTGGCAGCGAAGCCAGCGCCAACGGCTTCAGCAACTTCAAGGCGAAAAACTCCTGGGGCCTGGCCTGGCAGGTCGGCGCCGACTACATGATCACCGACAACATCATGCTCAACGCCCAGGTGCGCTACATCGATATCGACACCCGCGCGACCGTCGAGAACAACGCCGTCGCCCCCGGCACTCGTGCGCGGGTGAATGTGGACGTCGACCCGTTCATCTACATGGTTGGTTTGGGCTATAAGTTCTAAGCTGATTTTTTCCGAACGTTCACGTGGTGGTGAATGAGGCGTGGTGGCGGGCAGGCACAGACCTGACGACGACCGTACGCAGTTGATCCGGGGGATAACATTCCCTCGCCACAGGGATAGCGATATCCCGGCCGTGAAAAAGGCGCCTGATGAAGGGCGCCTTTTTCATGTCCGCTGTCCGACCGTTCGGAAGAAGGTCTCGGAGGAAAGCTTGTTTCATCCGCGCCCGAGCAAGCGCGCCAAGCCCACACTCATCGGCGTCTGCGGCGGCATTTCAAAGCGCTGCAGCAAGCGTCGGTTATCCGCTCGCGAATGGCGGATATCACCCGAACGCGCCGGCCCGTAACTCACGGGCGGTAGTTCACCGACCACTGACTTCAATGCTTCGAGCATCTGCTTCAGGCTCATCGCCTGATTCCAGCCAACGTTGACCGCACCTTCCTGCACTTCGGGCTTTTCGAGCGCCTGCACCAGCAAATCGACCAGATCACCGACATAGAGGAAATCGCGAGTCTGCTCGCCATCGCCAAACACGGTGATTGGTAAACCTTTCGACGCGCGTTCGCTGAAGATGCTGATCACCCCGGAATACGGCGAGGACGGATCCTGGCGGGGGCCGAAGATGTTGAAGAAGCGAAAAATCGCCGGTTCCAGGCCATGCTGGCGACGGTAGAAATCGAAGTACTGCTCACCGGCGAGTTTGTCCGAGGCATAGGGTGTCAGCGGGGCTTTCGGCGTGTCTTCGTCGATCGACTCGCCCTCGCCATTGTTGCCGTACACCGCCGCGCTGGAGGCGTACACCACACGCTTGACCCCGGTCAGTCGCATGGCTTCGCAGACGTTCAGGGTGCCGATAAAATTGCTCTGGTGGGTTTTCACCGGATCATCCACCGAGGCTTGCACCGAGGCCACGGCCGCCAGATGCGCGACAGCGTTGCAACCTTGCATGGCGCGGGCGACCAAAGCGGCATCGGCGACATCGCCGACCACCAGTTCAACCTTGGGATTGTCCAGCGGCAGGTTGCTGCGCTTGCCGGTCGACAGGTCGTCGAGCACGCGTACCGCATAGCCCTTGGCGAGCAAGGCATCGGTCAGGTGCGAGCCGATGAATCCGGCGCCGCCAGTGATTAGAACCGTTCCTTCAGCCATGTCGATAGAACCTGTCCAGTAAGCCTGGGAGTGCGGCACGCCAGGCGCGCGGCTTGATCCCGAAAGTGTGGAGAATTTTCTTGCAGGCCAGCACCGCATGTTGCGGTTCTTCGGCAGCGTCCGGGCGCGCGGCGTGGGCCTGCGCGGTCGGTGCTTCGATCGCCAGCGGATGCAGGCTGCGTGCTTCGGTGAGAATCGCCTGGCCCAGCGCCAGCGGTGTGGTCGCTTCGTGGCCGGCGTAATGGTAAGTGCCCCACAGCGGCGCGGCGCAGTCGAGTTGCTTGAGCACGGAGATGATCACTCGCGCGGCGTCATCGACCGGAGTCGGATTGCCGCGACGATCATCGGCCAGCAACAACTCTTCGGGTTTTTCCGCACGGGCGAGGAAGCGCCCGAGGGTGCCGTCCGGGCTGTCGTCGAGCAGCCAGCCAAAGCGCAGCAATACATGTTGCGGGCAGGTCGCGCGCACACTTTGCTCGATACGCCACAAGGCCTGACCGCGCAGGCCCAGCGGCACCGGTTCGTCTTTTTCGCTGTAGGCCGTGGCCCGCGAGCCGTCGAACACGCGATAGCTCGACGGCTGTACAAGGACAATGTTGTGGTGCTGGCACAGTTCGGCCAGACGCTCGATGGCGCGTTCCTGGCCGCTCATGCGACTTTCGCTGACGCTCTCGGCCTGGAACCAGTCGAAATAGTAGGCGAGGTTGATCAACGCATCGGGACGGGTGTCGTCGAGCAATTGGGTGAGGCTCGCGGCATCCCAGCCGTTTTCGGGCGGGCGGGGGGCGAGAAAACCGATGTCTTCTTCCGCACCGAGGCGAATCAGCGCCTGCCCAAGGGCATTTCCGCCGCCCAGTAACATAAGGCGCATTCGCATAGAGTCAGCAGGCCCAGTCTGATTGGAACGATGGCTTTGGCGACGGATCTCGTGGAACCGTCGTCGATAATTGCCGGAATCGTTGCATTTTGCGGGTTTAGTGCGCAACCGTCATCCGTAAAGTGTAGATACGCGAATTTGCGGCGTCCTGACCGGCCCCTTTGCGAGCAGGCTCGCTCCCACAGGGGACCGGGTTCCAAGGTGGGAGCGAGCCTGCTCGCGAAGGCGTCCGAACGGTACTTGCATCTTCCCGCCCCCGCCCGCATAACTTCAGTCATGAATCTGCCCCTCCCCGCCAACAGCGCGCTGGCCGGTTTTCACCCCGCCGTCAGCGCCTGGTTCAACAAGACTTTTCCGGCGGTCACCGCCGCTCAGGCCCGTGCGTGGCCGTTGATCCGCCAGCGCCGTTCGACGCTGATCGCCGCGCCCACCGGCTCGGGGAAAACCCTGACCGCGTTCCTCGCCGTGCTCGATGAGCTGGTGCACCGAGGTCTGGAGCATCCTGACGGTTTGCCCGCCGAAACCCTGGTGGTCTATGTCTCGCCGTTGAAGGCACTGTCCAACGACATTCAGATCAACCTGCAGAATCCGCTGGCCGGCATCACTGGGCAACTGCGCGAAATGGGCCTGCCGCAGCTGACCATCACCACCGCCGTGCGCACCGGCGACACTCCGCAGAAAGACCGCGCCGCCATGCGCAAGATCGCGCCGCACATTCTGGTCACCACGCCGGAATCGCTGTACGTGCTGCTTGGCTCGGAATCCGGGCGCAGGATGCTCGGCACCACGCGCACGGTGATCATCGACGAAATCCACGCGATGGCCGCCGGCAAGCGTGGCAGTCATCTGTCCTTGAGCCTTGAACGGCTGCAAGCGTTGTGCGCCGAACCGCTGACCCGCATCGGCCTGTCCGCCACGCAGAAACCGGTAGAAGCCGTGGCGCAATTCCTGGTCGGTCACGATCGCCCCTGCGAAATCGTCGACATTGGCCACGCCCGCCCACGAGACCTGGGTATCGAGGTGCCGCCGGTGCCGTTGTCGGCAGTGATGGCCAACGATGTCTGGGAACTGGTGTACGAGCGCCTCGCCGAATTCGCCCGCGAGCATCGCACCACGCTGATTTTCGTCAACACCCGACGCCTTGCTGAACGCCTTAGCCGGCATCTGAGCGAACGCCTCGGCAAGCAGGCGGTGGCGGCGCACCACGGCAGTCTCGCCAAAGAGTTTCGCCTCGACGCCGAACAACGGCTCAAGCGCGGCGAGCTGCAGGTACTGATCGCCACCGCGTCGCTGGAGCTGGGCATCGATATCGGTGAAGTCGACCTGGTCTGCCAGATCAGTTCGCCGCGTTCGATCGCCGCGTTTCTGCAAAGAGTCGGTCGCTCCGGACACCAGGTCGGCGGCACGCCCAAGGGTCGTTTGTTCGCCACCACCCGCGACGACCTGATCGAGTGCGCCGCCCTGCTCGACTGCGTGCGCCGGGGCGAGCTCGATACGCTGCACATTCCGGAAAAGCCGCTGGACGTGCTGGCGCAGCAGATCATTGCCGAGGTCAGTTGCCAGGAATGGTCGGAGGACGCGTTGCTGGCGATGTTCCGCCGAGCGTGGCCCTATCGTGACCTCGATGAAAAACACTATCAGGCCCTGCTGAGCATGCTCGCCGAAGGCTACAACGGTCGCCAAGGCATCCGCAGCGCCTACCTGCACCGCGATGCCGTCAGTCGCACCTTGCGTGGCCGGCGTGGCGCGCAACTGACCGCCGTGACCAGTGGCGGCACCATCCCGGACAACGCCGACTACAGCGTATTGCTAGAACCCCAGGGCTTGAACATCGGCAGCGTCAACGAAGACTTCGCCGTGGAAAGTATCGCCGGCGACGTGTTCCAGCTCGGCAATACCTCGTACCGCATCCTGCGGGTGGAAAGCGGCAAAGTGCGCGTCGAGGATGCGCAGGGCATGCCGCCGACCATTCCGTTCTGGCTCGGCGAAGCGCCGGGGCGCAGTGATGAACTGTCGGCGGCCGTCGCGCGCCTGCAAGCGCAACTCGATGAGCTGCTCAGCGCCAGCCCCGGGAATCTGCAACCGGCGCTCGACTGGCTGACCGCCACACTCGGCCTCAACCTCGCCAGCGCCGAGCAACTGGTCGAATATCTCGCACGCGCGCGGCAGACCCTCGGCGCCCTGCCCTCGCAGGACACGCTGTTGATGGAGCGGTTTTTCGACGAGTCCGGCGGCACCCAACTGATCATCCACACACCGTTCGGCAGTCGCATCAACCGCGCCTGGGGGTTGGCCTTGCGCAAGCGTTTCTGCCGCACCTTCAACTTCGAGTTGCAGGCCGCCGCCAGCGAAGACGCGATCGTGCTGTCGCTGTCCACCAGTCACAGCTTCGAGCTCGACGAGGTCTGGCGTTATCTGCACAGCAACAGCGCTGAACACACGCTCATTCAAGCGGTGCTTGATGCGCCACTGTTCGGCGTGCGCTGGCGCTGGAATGCCGGGGTGGCGCTGGCGTTGCCGCGCTTCACCGGCGGGCGCAAAGTCGCTCCGCAACTGCAACGGATGAAAAGCGAAGACCTCATCGCCAGTGTGTTTCCCGACCAGATCGCCTGCCTGGAAAACCTCGCCGGCGAGCGTGAAGTCCCCGAACATCCGCTGGTGGAACAGACCCTCGACGATTGCCTGCACGAAGCGATGGACAGCGAAGGCTGGCTGACCCTGCTGCGGCGCATGGAGCGTGGCGAGGTGCGCCTGATCGCCCGGGATTTGCCGGCGCCGTCGCCGCTGGCGGCAGAAATTCTCAGCGCCCGGCCGTACACGTTTCTCGACGACGCGCCGCTGGAGGAACGCCGCACGCAAGCGGTGATCAACCGGCGCTGGAGCGATCCGCAGTCGACCGATGACCTCGGCGCGCTGGACGCCGACGCGATCACGGCGGTGCGCGAAGAAGCCTGGCCGTCGCCCAATTCGATGGATGAAATGCACGAGGCGCTGATGAGCCTCGCCTGCATCAGCGACACCGAAGCGCGCGCCAACGCGGGCTGGCCGGACTGGCTGCAAACACTGATGACCAGCGGGCGCGCCTGCCGGTTGCAGATCGACGCCGAGCATCAGTTATGGCTGGCTCGAGAACGCCTGAGTTGTCTTCAGGCACTTTATCCACAGGCCACGTTGCTGACTGAAGCGGTGGCGCTGCCCGGTTTCGACGACGCATGGGCATTCGATGAGGCACTGGTCGAAGTGATCCGCGCCCGCCTCGGCGCCTTTGGGCCGATCCCGTTGCCCGCCATCGCCGAACCGCTCGCCCTGCCAGTCGCACAAGTCAATCAGGCCCTCGCGCAACTGGAACGCGAAGGCTATGTGTTGCGCGGCCAGTTCACTCCGAACAGCGCGATTGAAGAATGGTGCGAACGCCATCTGCTGGCGCGCATCCATCGCTACACGGTCAAGCGCCTGCGCCGGGAAATCGAACCGGTGGCATTGCAGGACTTCATGCGCTTTCTGTTCGACTGGCAGCATCTGACGCCAGCCACCCAAGGCCAGGGCAGCGCGGTGTTGCCGGCGATTGTCGGCCAGTTCGAAGGCTACCCGGCGGCAGCTTCAGCGTGGGACAGCGACATCCTGCCGGCCCGCCTCAAGGACTATTCGCCGAGCTGGCTGGACGAGTTATGCCGCAACGGCAAACTGGTGTGGACGCGCATCAGTGCGCGGCAGAAGGTCAGCGGCTCGGCATTGCGCAGTACACCGATTGTGCTGCTGCCGCGTAGCCAGGTGGGTTTGTGGAGTGCATTGGCAGAACAGACGCCGGTGAGTGAGTTATCGCCCAAAACACAGAAAGTCTTCGAGGCGCTGAGTCAGCATGGCGCGCTGTTTTTCGATGAGTTGATTCATGAAGCGCGCCTGCTGCGCAGCGAACTGGAAATCGCCTTGCAGGAACTGGTCGCCGCAGGTTTGGTGAACGCCGACAGCTTCGCCGGCCTGCGCGCGCTGATTACCCCGGCAAGCAAACGCCAGCAGCGCAGCAGTCGACGCGGGCGCGGCGCGTTTATCGGCGGCATGGACGATGCCGGGCGCTGGGCATTGCTGCGCCGTGGATCAACCGTGGATGCGGCCGAGACGCTCGAACATGTGGCCATGACCCTGCTGCGCCGCTACGGTGTGGTGTTCTGGCGTCTGCTGGAACGCGAAGCGGACCGGTTGCCGAGCTGGCGGGAATTGCTGCGCACCTTTCATCGTCTGGAGGCGCGGGGCGAGATTCGTGGCGGGCGGTTTGTCAGTGGTCTGGCAGGCGAGCAGTTTGCCCTGCCCGAAGCCATTCCCTTGCTGCGCGAAGTACGCCGACGCCCGCAGGACGGCAGCCTGGTGGCGGTGTGCGGGGTCGATCCGTTGAATCTGGCCGGGACTTTGTTGCCTGGGGTGAAAGTGCCGGCGCTGGTGAGCAATCGGCTGGTGTATCGCGATGGGGTGCCGGTGGCCGCGATGGTTGCGGGCAAGCCGCAGGTTTGGGTAGAGGCGGATCAGGTGGCGATGGAGCAGATAGGCCGGAAGTTGATCCGCAATTGATGTCGGTCGATCTGGCATCTTCGCGAGCAGGCTCGCTCCCACAGTTCTATCCCGTTACCCCTGTGGGAGCGAGCCTGCTCGCGAAAGCGCCGGCACTGTCTCTACACAAACAGGCGTCAGGTCCGCGACTCCTGCGGCACCTCACCCGTAACCACCGCCCCCTCCTCCTGTCGCTTCGGCAACAGAACCTGCTGTGGATAAGTCTGCGCAAAATGCACATTCGCTGTGTTATCCACAAGCTTCTTCAAGCGCTGGTTGAACGCGCGGCTCACCGCATACTGCCCGCCGGACACCGTGCGAAATTGCGCCGTCAGCACCACGCCGTTGAGATCCATTTTGTCCACGCCAAACACATCCAGCGGCCCTTGCAGGTTGTATTTGAGAAACGGGTCTTCGCGGATCGAATCGCCGGCCTCGCGGATCAGCTCGATGGCCTTGTCGACGTCGGTGTCGTAAGTGAACTGCACCGAGAAAAACGCGAAGGCGAACTGGCGTGATTGGTTGGTCACAGCCTTGATCTGACCGAACGGCACCGAGTGCACAAAACCCTTGCCGTCGCGCAGGCGCAAGGTGCGGATGGTCAAACCCTCTACCGTGCCGGCGTGGCCGGAGTCGAGCACCACCCAGTCGCCGATCGACAAAGTGTCTTCGATGATGATGAACAGACCGGTGATGACGTCCTGCACCAATTGCTGCGAACCGAAACCGATCGCCAGACCAACCACGCCCGCACCGGCCAGTAGCGGCGCGACGTTGATGCCGAGGTTGGCCATGGTGGTAATCGCGCAGATCACCACGAGGATGATTTTGATCGCGTTGCGCAGCAGCGGCAGGATGGTTTTCACCCGCGTGCTCGGCTGGCGCGCCGCGCGTTTGCTCAGCGGCGGTTTCAGCGCTTCCTGAATCGCCGTGTCGAGCACCACCCACAGCAGCCACGTCACCAGGAAGATCAGACCGATGCTGCTCAAGGCATTGCTGATCGCTCGACCGACGGTGCTGCTCTGGGCGAAATCGAGCAACGACACGCCCCAGATCCGCCCGAGAATATCGATGAACACAATCGCCATGACGATACGCAACAATGCATGCAACAGGCTGAGGAAACGTTCCTTGTAGGCACTGCTGCGCTGGATTGCCTCGACTTTGCGCGACTTGAACAGGTGCTGCAACACCGTGCTGAGAAACACCGTCGCAATCAGCAGCACGGTAGTGAACAAGGCACAGCGCAAGGCTTTCTGATTGTCCTCGCCGATGCCAATCAGACTGACCGCCGAAACCAGCACCATCAGCACGATCGGCCAGTACCACAGTCCGGAAAATATCCGCAGCGACTCCTGCAGCGACGGTTGTTTCAAACGCTGACTGAGCGGGCGATTGCGGATCAGGTGCGCCACCGGCCGGCGCAGGCGAATCACGAGCAAACCGAAAATCACCGAGGCAATCAGCCCGGTGAATACGGCGATACTGCTGGTGATATTGCCGCCCAGTTGCCGGGCGATCTGCGGGCTGGTCAGGGCATCACTGAGGGCGGCGAGAAAGCCGATCAGGAACAGCGGGCGCGGGCAGTACTCACGGATGATTCGCGCAGCGGTGCGCTTGTGGCCGACGTTGAACATCACCACCACGCACAACAACATCGAGGTGGAAAAAATGCCGCTGCTGGTGGCGTAGGCCAGGCACAGCGCCAGCGCACGGCCCACCGAAGCTTGCAGAAAATGACTGACATACAGCGTCAGCGGCAGGCAGATCAGCGCCGGCACGGTGTACGGCAACACGTAGCCGAGCAGATCCTGACTGCGCTGGCGGGTGCGCAACCAGCGCCCCTCACGCAGACGCTTGGCCAGCAAACTGCCGAGCACGGTCAGCAGGGCGAAACTGCCCAGCCATACGCCCGACAACGTGAGGAAATCCCCGGCCACGCTCCAGCCCGAGCGGTTCGACGGCTGCTTGACCAGCCTGTCGACCTCATCCGCCGCGCGATCGGCACGCAGCCGCCAAGCGTCGACCAAGTGTTCATTGAGATCGAGTTTTTCCTGCACATCGTCAATGCTCGTACTGATCGCCCCGAGCAGACCGCCCTGCACCAGCGGTTCCGGTTCGGCAGGTTTTTCCGTCGTCTCAGCGGCAGCCGGAACGCCCGGTAGCGCGGCGGCTTGCGATGTGTTGACGCCGAAGCACAGCAGCGCTCCCAGCAAAATGGCGATCCTGAAATGGCGCAAAACTCCGATCTCCCGTGGCTGACCCTGGTAAGGAACTGATCGGTAATTGCGCGGCAAGTTCAGCTATCAGGCCCACACACATCCCTTGGAGGCGAGCCTGCTCGCGAAAGCGCTGGCTCAGTCGAGGGATCGTCTACTGACAGTCCACATTCGCGAGCAGGCTCGCTCCCACAATGAATCGGCGGCAATTGCCAATCGCGACCGCCCGTAACACCGCCGAAACTTTCCCGTCCCCGCCGCAGTCATCACAGAACATCGGCAACACGAGGACTTTCTACGGGAGGATGGGATGGCGACGATTCACATCGGTATTTCAGGCTGGCGCTACGCCCCGTGGCGCGGGGATTTCTACCCGAAGGGCCTGGCGCAGAAGCGCGAACTGCAGTTCGCCTCCCGCGCGGTCAACAGCATCGAAATCAATGGATCGTTCTACGCCCTGCAACGACCTGAACGTTACGCCCAGTGGTACGCCGAAACTCCCGATGACTTCGTGTTCAGCGTCAAGGCGCCGCGCTTCATCACCCATGTGCGCCGTTTGCGCGAAATCGAAAAACCGCTGGCGAACTTCTTTGCCTCGGGCGTTCTGGAGCTGAAGGAAAAACTCGGGCCGATCCTTTGGCAGTTTCCGCCAAACTTCAAATTCGACGCTGAGCGTTTCGATCAGTTTCTCGCGCAACTGCCCCACGATACCCAAGCCGCAGCCGCCCTCGCCCGTCAGCACGACTCGCATCTGCCCGGCCACGCCAGCGTCAAAGCCTGGCGCAAAAAGCCGCTGCGCCATGCCGTGGAAATCCGCCATGAAAGTTTCATCGACCCGGAGTTCGTGCGCCTGCTCAAGCGCCATAACGTGGCACTGGTGGTCGCCGACACCGGCGGCAAATGGCCGTACCGCGAAGACCTCACCAGCGACTTCGTCTATCTGCGCCTGCACGGCGCCGAAGAGCTCTACGCCAGCGGCTATTCCGAGCAAGCGCTCAAGCGCTGGGCCGAGCGCATCGACGCCTGGCATCACGGTAAACAGCCAGAGGACGCCCACCTGATAGCGCCACGCCTGAAACCCCGCGCACGCAAATCCCGCGAAGTGTTTTGCTACTTCGACAACGACATCAAGGTCCGCGCGCCCTACGACGCACGCAACCTCTTGCAGCGCTTCGACCTCGACAAAGACCTGGCCACGACTCCCGGGCAAGTTGCCGCAGAAGGAGTTCTGTCATGAGTATTCCCGAACCGGTCGGTTTCACCGACGAAGGCTCAGTAGTCTCACCCTCGGTGCGCACCTTCACCGTACTGACCGTAAACACCCACAAGGGCTTCACCGCGCTGAACCGGCGTTTCATTCTCCCGGAGCTGCGCGAAGCGGTGCGCAGCGTCGCCGCCGACGTGGTGTTTCTGCAGGAAGTGCACGGCACGCACGAGCAGCATCCGAAACGCTACGACAACTGGCCGACGATGCCGCAATACGAATTTCTCGCCGACAGCCTCTGGCCGCAGTTCGCCTACGGCCGCAACGCGGTGTACCCGGCGGGCGATCACGGCAATGCGCTGCTGTCGAAATTCCAGATCATCCGCCACGACAACCTCGACGTGTCGATCAGCGGCCATGAAAACCGTGGCCTGCTGCATTGCGTGCTGCGCCTGCCTGGCGACGGCACCGAAGTGCACGCGATCTGCGTGCATCTGGGCCTGCGCGAGAGCCATCGCAATGCGCAACTGGATCTGCTGCTGCAACGCCTCGCCGAACTGCCCGCCGATGCCCCGGTGATCGTCGCTGGCGATTTCAACGACTGGCGCCAGCGTGCCGATGCGCAGCTCAAGCCCTGTGGCCTGCGCGAAGTGTTCGCCGAGCACTACGGCAAACCCGCGCGCAGTTTTCCCGCGCGGCTGCCAGCGCTACGACTCGACCGCATCTACGTACGCAACCTCAAGGCCAGCCGGCCGAAAGTATTGACCAACCGGCCCTGGTCCCACCTTTCCGACCACGCACCGTTATCGGTGGAGATTGAACTATGAACAGTGCGCCACTGGAAAAATCCGCCGTCGACCCGGTCCCGCTGAACCCGCCGGTACGCGAGCCCGGGCATGTTGACGTCGAGTATCAATGGCACAGCAACAACCGCGTGCAATTGCTGGAAAACGGCGAGGAGTATTTCCCCCGTGTATTCGAAGCGATGCGCGCAGCCAAGAGTGAGATTCTGCTGGAGACTTTCATCGTCTTCGAAGACAAGGTCGGCGCCGAGTTGCAGCAGATCCTCATCGAAGCCGCCCAGCGTGGCGTGCGCACTACGGTCAGCCTCGACGGCTTCGGCTGTGGCGAGCTGAGCACCGGCTATCTGTCGGCACTCAGCGATGCCGGCGTGCACCTGCAGATCTTCGATCCGGCGCCCAAGCACCTGGGCATTCGCACCAACTGGTTCCGCCGTCTGCACCGCAAGATCGTGGTGGTCGACGGCTTGATCGCGTTCATTGGCGGGATCAATTTTTCCGGCGATCATCTGGCCGATTTCGGCCCTGAAGCCAAGCAGGATTATTCGGTGGAGATCCAGGGCCCGGTGGTCGCCGATATCCATCACTTCGCCCTGCTGCAAAGCGGTCGTCCCGGACGCGCGCGGTTCTGGTGGCAGCGCCGGCGCCAGCGTCTGGAGGAAATGGCCTTCACCGATCACGACGGCCAGGTACGCCTGGTGTTCCGTGACAACGATCAACACAACACCGATATCGAAGACGTCTATCTGCAGGTGCTGCGCAAGGCCAAGCGCCGGGTGATCATCGCCAACGCCTACTTCTTCCCCGGCTACCGTTTGCTGCGCGAAATCCGCAACGCCGCCCGCCGTGGCGTCGAGGTACGGCTGATCCTGCAAGGCCAGCCGGACATGCTCGTAGCCAAACTGGCAGCGCGCATGACCTACGATTATCTGCTGCGCGCCGGTGTACAGATTCACGAATATTGCCAGCGCCCGCTGCACGGCAAGGTCGCGCTGGTCGACGACGACTGGAGCACCGTAGGCTCGAGCAATCTAGACCCGCTGAGCCTGTCGCTGAACCTGGAAGCCAACGTGCTGATCCGTGATCGCGCATTCAATCAGCACCTGTACGAACGCCTCGAAGATCTCAGCCAGAACCACTGCAAAGCCATGGACGCCAAACTCTTGCCGCGTGGGCGCATCTGGCACATGACCGTAGGCTTTCTGGTGTTTCACTTCCTGCGGCACTTCCCGGCCATGGCCGGTTGGCTGCCGGCGCATAAACCGCGTCTGAAGCCTTTCCGAGGTGCGCGTCCATGAGTCATTCCGAAGCCCATTCGAGCAGCAATTCGGCGCAGGCGGCGCCGTCAAAATGGAGTCGCTGGAAACGTCCGCTGACTATCCTGTTTTTCCTCGCGCTGATCGTCCTGCTGACGATGTTCGCCACCCGCATCGAATGGGCCGAGGTGCTGGAGACCCTTGCCGATTTCAAGGTGCGCACGCTGATCATCGCCGCCAGCCTGACCCTGCTGAGCTTTCTGGTGTACGCCAGTTTCGACCTGATCGGCCGCACTTACATTCGGCAGGACCTGACCTGGAAGCAGATCCTGCCGGTGGGCATCATCAGCTACGCCTTCAACCTCAACCTCAGCGCCTGGGTCGGCGGCATCGCCATGCGTTATCGCCTGTATTCGCGGCTGGGCGTAAGCAAAGGCAACATCGCCAAGATTCTCGGCCTGAGTCTGGCGACCAACTGGTTCGGCTACATGACCATCGCCGGCGTGGTATTCAGCAGCGGTCTGGTGACGATGCCGCCGGGGTGGAAGCTCAGCAGTTCGGCCTTGCAACTGGTCGGCGTGTTATTGCTGTTGGTCAGTGCCGGCTATCTGGCGGCGTGTCAGTTTTCCAAGCGCCGCGAGTGGTCGATTCGCGGCGTGGAAATCAACCTGCCGTCGCTGCGCATGGCGGTGCTGCAATTGCTTTTGGGCGCGTTGAACTGGTCGCTGATGGCGGCGGTGATCTTCACTCTGCTGCCAAGCAAACTGGATTATCCGCTGGTACTCGGCGTGCTGTTGATCAGTGCGATTGCCGGGGTGATCACGCATATTCCGGCGGGACTGGGGGTGCTTGAAGCTGTGTTTGTGGCGTTGCTGCAGCACGAGGCGTCGCGCGGCAGTCTGGTCGCGGGATTGCTGGCGTATCGGGCGATTTATTTTCTGCTGCCCTTGTTGATTACGGTGGTGATGTATCTGGTGGTGGAAGCCAAGGCCAAGGCGTTACGGATCGAGAAGAAGCCCACACATTAGAATCAAGATCAAAAGATCGCAGCCTTCGGCAGCTCCTACAGTTGAAATGCGTTCACCTGTGGGAGCGAGCCTGCTCGCGAAGGGGCCGGAACCAGCGACACATCATCAGGACTGGATAATGCTCAACCGCTCCCCCACCACCATCTCGGTAATCCAGTCCACCAGAATCGACGTATACGCCTGCTGCGACACTGGATCACTCAACGCGTGATCCGCGCCATCGATGATCCGGTGCGTCAGCGAGTGGGTCTGCTGACAGGCGGCGCGGTAACTCATGATCGTCGCGTGCGGCACGAAGTCGTCGGTTTCCGATTCCACCAGCAGCACGTCGCCGGTGAATTGCGAACAGGCATGCAGGGCGCGATTGCTGTCGGCGCGCACCAGAGTGCCGCGATAATCGCGCAGATCGGCCTTGTCCAGATCGCGCTTGGGCGTGTGCCATTGCTCGTCGCGGTACAGCGCCGGCACGCGCAGCGCCAACCAGCGCACCGGGCGCAATGACGTCAGGATCGAGGCCAGATAGCCGCCATAACTGGTGCCGACCACGGCGATCGCCGAAGTGTCGAGCGCCGGGTGCGCCAACAGGCGATCGTAGGCCGCCAGCAAGTCACGCAGATTGTCTTCACGGGTCACCCGGGTCAGCGGAATCCCGGTGCCGCCGGTATGCCCGCGCAAGTCGAAGGTCAGGCACACGCAACCCAGGCCGGCGATGCCTTTGGCCCGTTCCAGATCACGTTCCTGACTGCCGCCCCAACCGTGAACAAACAACACCCCCGGGACTTTCGATTTGGGACTGAGAAAAGTCCCGCTCATCTGTTCGTCATCAATGTCGATTTGAATGCTTTCGCTTCTAGCCGTCATAGGATTGGACCGTCACATATTTGAGAAGAAACGCGCTGTTTTCCGCCGGGCCTCGATAGACCTCGATGGCGTCCGCCGGCAGCGCCTGATCGGTGTAGGTTTCCACCGATGACACGCGAATCGCGCGCATCTGTGGATCGTTGACGAAGCTTTGCAGCGCCGCCACTTCGGCGCTGCTGGCACCGCCCATGCGCCAGGATTGTTCGAGCACGCCGCTGCGCGGGTTGCCGCTGGCGTCCAGACCTTGGGCGATATCGTAATTGCGCCGCGAGGCGAAGAAGCGCGGGTAGGCTTCGTTGGCGGCGCTATCGAACACCTGTGCCTGCTCAATGGCCAGACGCACATCGTCAGGCAGATCCAGCGCGAGCAATTGGTCATAACCGCCCTGCACCACCAGCAGATTCGAACCGCCGTAGACCTCTTCGCCCTGGCCGTCCTCGGTCAAGTATTGATCACCGCAGTAGCTCAGCACTTTGCCGCCGATGAACGACTGGCCGACGCTATGGGTGACGACGTTGCTCAAGTCCTGCTCCAGCACTACGCCGTCCTTGAACAGATTTTGCGCCTCGGGCCGCGCGAGGATCTCATCGAACGCGTCGAGGCTTTTGATCACTTCCTGACCGCGACCGGCGCAAGCGTGAACCGGCTTCAAGCGAATCGGCCCGGCGTACAGCAGATGTTCGGCGGCGGGCCGTGCATCTTCCAGGGCAAATACGCTGAGACCGTCGAGCACAACGTTGCGCACCCGCTCCGAAAACAGCGGCGACCAGCCTTGCGGCGCGTGCGCCAGATGGCTGCGCAAGCCGTGGCTGATGGCTTTGGTGCAGATGAAATCGTATTCGACGTAACCGCCCCACAAGTCATCGGGGCCGTTGATGCCAAGTGCTTGCGCGTGGGCTGCGCCGACGATGGTTTGTGTCGGCAGCAGATAGAGGTCGCGGCCCGAATGTTCGGCCGGGTCGTAACTGCCGCCGAACTTGCAACCGAGAATCTGCGCCAACCAACGCGCCAGAGCCTTGTTGGTCTCGACTTCATGTTGCGGTGCCTCGGTACGCACCGAATGTGCAACGACGATTTTCTTGCTGGGTGTCGGGGTCATGCGTTCCCCTTTTCATCAGTCGATGGGTTCACTCAGAGAAATTGCAGAGATCAGGCCAATCATCGATCTCCCCAAACCGCCCGGTAATCGGGTGGTTGCCGCTGAAGTGCTGGCATCACGCCTGTTTCAAACTGCACGACAGCGCGCAAAATTCCGGCAAATTGCACGATCCCTGGTCGAACTGAAATTCCAGTGTGGGAGCGAGCCTGCTCGCGAAGGCGTAGTGTCAGCCGACTACAATTTTGCAGATCCAGCGCTTTCGCGAGCAGGCTCGCTCCCACATCAGGTCATCGTCGTTCTGGGAGCGGGATTCACTCCAAACCGCCCACGATAATCACTCGGCCCAAGCCCGGTAATCTTCTTGAAAATCGCGCGAAACGCCCCCGGATCCTGATAGCCCACCGTCCAGGCAATGTGGTCGATCGTGCCATTGGAGTACTCGAGCATTTCTCGCGCTTTGCCAACCCGCAGATGCTGGCAGTACTCGGTCGGCTTCAAGCCTGTGGCGGTGCGGAATCGGCGCAGGAAGGTGCGCTCCTCAAGTCCCGCGCGCTCGGCCATCGCGTTCAGCGAAACATCCGTCGCCCCGGTGCTTTGCAGCCAGTGCTGGACCTTGAGAATCGCCGCGTCGCCATGGCTGAGGATCGGCGCGAAATTGCTTCCGCATTCACTGGCGCTGTCGCTGTGTTCCATCACCAGAAAACGTGCGGTCGCGGTGGCGATGCTCGGGCCGAGCAAGCGATCGACCAGACGCAATCCCAGTTCCGACCAGGCCATCAGCCCGGCCGTGGTGATCAGGTCACCGTCGTCGACAATCGGCGTGTCGGCCTTCAGTTTGATCTTCGGGTAACGCTCGGCAAAAGCCTGGGCCGAAGTCCAGTGGGTGGTCGCGCTGCGACCGTCGAGCAAGCCGCTTTCAGCGAGCATCAACGAGCCCACACAGACACCGCCAAGCGTTGCGCCGTGCGCATGCTGATCGCGCAGCCATTGCGTCAGGCTCGGAGTCATCTGCGCCGCATCGAACCCGCCGAGGGACGGCGGAATCAGCACGGCGAGCAAAGCGCCATCGGTACCGGGATGACTGTCGGAAACCCGCGTCGGCAGCTGCTCGCCCTCGACCTGCCAGTGACTGACTCGCAGCAAGGGCAGTTGCACAGCCTGATACTCGGCGGCAATGCGGTTGGCCACGGCGAACAGATCGGTCAGACCGTGCACCGCCGCCAGTTGCGCGCCGGGATAAATCAGCACGCCCAGTTCAGCGGTGGCGGCTCTTTGTGCAGCCATTGTCAGTTTTCCCCCGTCTATTGTCGGTGCGGCCAATCCTCGAATCCTCGGCCAGCGCCAATACTGAGGCCACACCCAATCACTGCCTCGAGGACAATCCCATGGCCAAGCAAGCGCTCATCGTAGTCGATATCCAGAACGACTACTTCCCCCAAGGCAAGTGGCCGCTGGTCGGCGCCGACGCCGCTGCCGACAACGCCGCGCGGCTGATCGCAGCCTTTCGCGAAGCGGGCGATCCGGTGGTGCACATTCGGCATGAATTCACTTCCGACGATGCGCCGTTTTTCACTCCCGGCTCAGAGGGCGCGAAACTGCATCCGAAAGTGCTCAACCGCGCGGACGAGCCGGTGGTGCTCAAGCACTTCGTCAACTCCTTCCGTGAAACCGAACTGAAATCGGTGCTCGACGAACAGGCCATCACCGACCTGGTCGTGGTCGGCAGCATGAGCCATATGTGCGTCGATGGCATCACCCGTGCGGCGGCGGACCTGGGGTATGCGGTCACGGTGGTTCACGATGCCTGCGCCAGCCGTGACCTGGAATTCAATGGCCTGACGGTGCCCGCCGCCCATGTGCACGCAGCATTCATGGCGGCGCTGGGTTTCGCCTATGCCAACGTGGTATCGACTGAGCAGTTGCTGCACAGCAACGCCTAGCAACAACTGCACAATCCACTGGCCCGCCACGTTGCGGGCCTTTTTGCGTCTGTCATGAAAATCTCACGCGTGAGTCATTGATGGCACTTTGCATTGGTTGTAGTGTGGCCCACGCGTGAGACGCTCATAACCGGATTACAGCCATGACAAGCCGCACTCAGACGACTGCCGCAGCCAGCCCCAAGGGCGAGCGTGGCAAGGCGTCGGCAAAAAAACCGTCGAGCTTCTACATGAAGCAGATGCGCGCAGGCCTGGCCGCCGCCGGTTATGTGAAACACGAAACTTGGGTGCTTCCGGAAAACCGAAGCTTGCTCAAGCAAATGGAGCAACAGCTACGCCAACCGATTCTGGCTGGCTCTTTCATGTCGGAGAAACACATGAGCGCAGGCAACAACTGGACCATCGACAGCCTCTTCAATGCCCTCAAGGCGCTGGACGAGGTGGCTTCCCAAGAGATTTCGCTGTCCCTGATCCAGAGCTCCGAGCCGAGCATCAAGCTGCAAATGAACGAATTCGGCGGTCTGCCGATTCACATCGCCTTGGCCGGCCAACAGATCATCGTCGACACCGTGCTGGTCGACATCGATTCGATCAGCGATGTCCAGGCGTTCAACGATGCCGTACTGCGCAGCCGCGAGATGTTCCCGCTGTCGTCGATCGGTATCGAGTCGATGCCCAACGGGCAGACCGTCTACAACATGTTCGGCGCCCTCAGCGCCGATTCGAGCCTGACCAATGTCGTCACCGAGGTGAAAACCCTGGTCGACAACGTGCAGCGCGCCAGCGAAGCCTTCGAACACTTCTTCAAGTAATCAACAGGGAATATCCAATGACTCAGTCCATCTGGAGCAAGTTGTTCACCGCACTGCGTGGCGGCGCCAATGAAGTCGGCGAAGCCATCGCCGACCAGCAGGCCCTGCGCATCCTCGATCAGGAAATCCGCGAAGCCGACAGCGCGTTGTCGAACGCCCGCCGCGAACTGGTGACGATCATGGCCAAGCATAAACTGGCCGCCGACCGCGTCAGCGAGTACGACGCCAAGATCAAGGATCTCGAAGCCAAGGCTGTTGCTGCACTGAATGCCGGCCGTGAAGACCTGGCGCTGGAAGTGGCCGAAGCGATTTCGACCCTGACCAATGACCTCGCTGCCGAGAAGAAACTCAGCGATGAATTCGGCGCCTACGCCGACAACATGCGCAAAGACATCAGCAAAGCCGAATCGCGGATCAAGAGCCTGCGCCAGCAAGTGGACATGGCCAAGGCCCGCGACAGCGTGCAGAAAGCCCAGGTCAGCGCATCGATTGCCAGCGGCGGCGCCAACGGCAAACTGGAAACTGCGGTCGGCACCCTGAACCGCCTGCAAGCCAAGCAGCAGCAACGCGCTGCCGAACTGAGCGCCGCAGACGAACTGGCCGAGGCCTCCACCGGCAACGACCTGGAACGCAAACTGCGCGACGCCGGCATCACGCCGAACGAAGGCAGCGCCAATGCGATCCTTGAGCGGCTGAAACAGAAGTCCGCGCAGTAATCACTGAACGGTAACCTGTGGGAGCGAGCCTGCTCGCGAAAGCGTCGTGACAGTCAAACAATCTAGTGACTGACACAACCCATTCGCGAGCAGGCTCGCTCCCACATGGTTTTGCGGCGTAATTGCCTCTGCTCGTACACCCCTGCGCCCGGTACACTACCGCCACTTTTTCACCCGAACACCTCCACCCGCTTCAAGGAACGTACCCATGGGATGGTTTAAAGACTTGCTCGGCACCAGCAACTGGCAGACCGCTGCGCCAACGCCAACCGGCGCCAGTGGCCCCCTGGGCATGGCACAAGGTAAAGGCGTGCGCTTTGACACGACCCTGGCGCTGCTGCTGGAAGGCTCGACTTCGGTGCGGGTGCCATTCGATCAAGCGGTGTGGAGCGCCGGTTGGGTCGATCTCGGCCAGTCCAACAAACTGCATCGCTATTACATGAACGACGAGGATTTCTGGGTGCAGATCCACGTCACCGGTGAAGACCAGATCGAGTCGGTCACCCTGTTCAATTACCTCAGCTACGTGACGGTCAACAGTGACGCCGAACTGCAGCGTCTGGCCGGCCCGAACAGCCTGATCGGTTTGCCGACCTACACCCACAATGGTGTCGAATACGCGCGCGAGTGGGGCACCGAACTGCAGCAGACCGAACTGGTGCCAATGACCGAACACGTGGTCAACCCGGACGAGTCCTACACCATCAAGCACCACGCCATGCTGTACGCCCGCGACACCGGCCTGACCGATCGCCGCGAACTGCTGCTGTTCTCCGTCGAACAGGATGAAGAAGGCACCGTCAGCCTGAGCACCTCGCTGGGGATCTCGCTGTACACGACTGATTTGAGCGCCATCTAAAAAAGGAAGTTTTTCATGCTGGAAGTCTTGGCCGTTTCCCTGAACAAAACCGCGCTGGTCGGTTTTGTCGTCTACCTGATCGGCGCCGTGTTGCTGTTCATGCTGTTTCAATTCGTCTACACGCGCATCACTGCGCACAAGGAATTCGAGCTGATCCGCGCCGGCAACACTGCCGCCGCCATTGCCCTGTCCGGGGCGATCATCGGTTTCGCGATTCCGGCGAGCAACGTGATCGCCTACTCGGTCAACGTGCTCGACTTCGTGCTGTGGGCTGTCATCGCTGCCGTTGTGCAGTTGCTGGCATTCGTCGCTACCGGGCTGGTGCTCAAGGGCACGTCCCAGCGCATCGCCAACGGCGAAGTCGCCGCCGGCATTTATGTCGCCGCCGTGGCGATCAGCGTCGGCATGCTCAATGCCGCGTGCATGACCCCGTCCCACTGATCGGCAGGAAGCCTCTCGATGAAACGCAGCAAATACGTGCAGTTGTCCCTCGCCGCGTCGGTGGCGATGGCGATTTCCGGTGAAGCAGCGGCGCTGGATCAGCCGCGCAATTTCCAGAGCGTTGAACAGTGTGTCGACGCCGAAGTGGCCGCCGATCTCTGCTCCAGCGCCTACGTCGCCGCCCTCAACGAACACCGACGCATCGCCCCGGCCTACAGCGACAAAGCCAAGTGCGACGCAGACTTTGCCGCTGGCTGGTGTCAGAAAAATTCCGATGGCCTCTTCGTGCCGAAACTCGGCGGCTTCAAGGTGCCGGGCAATGCCGAGACGCCGCAAGATCTCGATGCCATCGCCAATTCGCAAATGCCGGCGGGGAACACCACGAGCAGCAGCGCCAGCCACGGCGGTTCGCACTATTCCGGCAGTTCGGGTGGCGGCGGCAATGGCTGGCTGACCGGCTGGCTGATCGGCAACGCAATGAGCAACAACGCCGAACGTACCGTTTACCGTGATCGCGAAACGCGTCAGCCGTACAACACCTCAACGCAGTACCGCCGAGCTGACACAACCTCGCGCAGCCAGTCGGATTACGAGAGCAGCAAGAGCAAACCGGTGAACGTTGCGTCGTCGACTTCGCGCGGCGGTTTCGGCAGCCAGTCCAGCGCCCGCAGCGGTTGGGGCGGCTGGGGCAGCAGTTCCGGACGCTCGAGCAGCTGACATGAAAAAGATCCACTGCGCCGAGCGCCCCGACTGGAAACACACCGCCGAAAGCCTCGGTTTCCTGTTCCACACCATCGACGACGAACCGTACTGGGACGAAAGCGCCTACTACCAGTTCAGCCTCGCGCAGATCGAAAACGATCTCGAAGACCCGACTACCGAACTGCACGAGATGTGCATGGATCTGGTTGAGCGCGTGGTCAACAGCGAGCAGTTGCTCGATCGCCTGAGTATCCCGGCGGCGTACTACGACATGATCCGCACCTCCTGGCGCGAGGGTCATCCGCATCTGTACGGTCGCATGGACTTTTCCTACAGCGGCAACGGGCCGGCGAAACTGCTGGAGCTCAACTACGACACGCCGACCAGCCTCTATGAAGCGGCGGCATTTCAGTGGGGCTGGCTGGAACAATGCATCGAGCGCGGCACGCTGCCCGGGCATGCCGACCAGTTCAACAGCATCGACACCAAGCTGCATCAGGCCTTCGCCGAGTTGCAGTTGAAGCGGCCGTTCTACTTTGCCTCGATGAAAGACTCGGTCGAGGACAAAGGCACCACCGATTACCTGCGGCTGATCGCGGAAAAGGTCGGCATCGAATCACGCCACATCGATATCGAAGACATCGGCCTGACGGCTGAGGGCCGATTCGTCGATCTGCAGGATCGCTGGATCCCGCACCTGTTCAAGCTGCACGCCTGGGAATTCATCTTCCACGAACCGTTCGGCACCGCGATCGCCGATTGCGATACACAGTTTTTCGAACCAGCGTGGAAGGCGATTCTGTCAAACAAAGGTGCGCTGCCGCTGCTGTGGGAATTGCACAAGGGACATCCGAATCTGCTCGCCTCGCACCTTGATCCGAATCCGCAGAGTGCGGTGCCGAAGGGCTGGGTGCGCAAGCCGTACTTTTCCCGCGAAGGCGCCAATGTCGAACTGCAAACAGCGGAGGGTCTGATCGTCAAAGAGAACGGGCCTTACACCGATGCGCCGTTCATCTTGCAGGAGTTCGCACCGCTGCCGAAGTTTGGCGACAGCTACACGCTGATTGGCTCGTGGGTGATTGGTGATGAGGCGGCGGGGATTGGTGTGCGCGAGGACAACAGTTTGATCACCAAGGATTCCAGCCGCTTCCTGCCGCACCTGATCCTCGACTGAAACAATTCCCCATGTAGGAGCTGACGAGTGAAACGAGGCTGCGATCTTTTGATCTTCAGAAGCAACGTCAAAAGATCGCAGCCTCGTTGCACTCGTCAGCTCCTACAGGTGATTGGGGTTGCGCTGAAATTGCTCACAAAAAAGGCCCGTCGTTTAAGCGACGGGCCTTTTTCATTTAAAGCGGTTACAGCGGCAAATCAGAACGGAATATCGTCATCAAAGCTATCGAAATCCGGAGCCGGTTGCGGAGCGGCCTGCTGAGGCGCTGGAGCAGAGCGCTGCTGTGGAGCAGACTGCTGCGGGCGTGGAGCCTGCTGACGTGGCGCCTGCTGCTGATAGTTATTGCCGCCGCCTTGCTGATCGCCCTGTTGTGGACGGCCGCCGAGCAGTTGCATGGTGCCTTGCATGTCGACCACGATTTCAGTGGTGTAACGCTTGATGCCGTCCTTTTCCCACTCGCGGGTCTGCAGTTTGCCTTCGATGTAGACCTGCGAACCCTTGCGCAGGTATTCACCGGCGATCTCGGCAACCTTGCCGAACATCGACACACGGTGCCACTCGGTCTTCTCGACCTTCTGACCGGTCTGCTTGTCGGTCCATTGTTCGCTGGTGGCCAGACTCAGGTTGGTCACGGCATTACCGTTAGGCAGGTAGCGAACTTCGGGATCCTGGCCGCAAGTGCCGACCAATATGACTTTGTTAACCCCACGGGCCATAACGTTCTCCTAAGCGCCGCACGCAGCCCCGGCCGGGTTGTTGACCAGGCGTTCGAGGGTGGTGCGATCCACTAATTCTTTGTCCAGTTTGATGTAAACAGCCGCCTCTTCGGCGACTATCACTGCATCTGTTACCCCTACCAGGGCCTTGAGGCGCTCGACCAGACCCGCTTCGCGGATCGCTTCGGGCGACAACGGCAAGCGCAGGCTCGTCACGTAGGGAGGTTCACGCATGGTAACAGCAAAGGCCAGCCAAAGTGCAGCCAGCGCGGCGCATCCGAGGAACACAACCGACAGACCGCCATGCTGGAACAACCAGCCGCCGAGGATCCCGCCGAGTGCCGAACCGAGGAACTGGCTGGTGGAGTACACGCCCATCGCCGTGCCCTTGCCGCCTGCCGGTGAAACCTTGCTGATCAGCGACGGCAACGATGCCTCGAGCAGATTGAACGCGGTGAAAAACACCACCGTGCCGATCACCAGAGCACGCAGGCTGTCGCCGAACTGCCAGAAGAATAGTTCAGTCAGCATCAGTGTCATGACGGCGCCGAGCAAAACTCGTTTCATTTTGCGTCGCTTCTCGCCATAGATGATGAAAGGGATCATGGCGAAGAACGAAATCAGCAGCGCGGTGAGGTAAACCCACCAGTGCTGCTCCTTGGGCAGACCGGCTTTTGTCACCAGTGCCAGGGGCAAAGCGACGAAGCTCGACATCAACATGGCATGTAACACAAAGATGCCCAGATCGAGGCGCAACAGGTCCGGGTGCTTGAGCGTCGGCATCAGCGCCTGCCGAGCCACGCCGGATTCCCGGTGCTGCAATGGCCCGGTGGATTGCGGCACCATGAACATGATGATCAGGATGCCGACCAGCGCCATGGCGCCAGTGGCGAGGAACAGCCCGGACAGCCCGAACGCACTGGTCAGTAACGGCCCCACCACCATGGCCACGGCGAATGACAGGCCGATGGTCATGCCGATCATCGCCATGGCCTTGGTGCGATGCTGCTCGCGGGTCAGGTCGGACAGCAACGCCATGACGGCCGCAGAAATCGCCCCGGCGCCCTGCAGGATCCGCCCGGCGATCACGCCCCAGATCGAATCGGCCTGCGAAGCCAGAACACTGCCAAGAGCGAAGACGATCAGGCCGAGGTAGATCACCGGCCGGCGGCCGATGCGGTCGGAAATGATCCCGAACGGAATCTGGAAAATCGCCTGGGTCAGACCGTAAGCGCCAATCGCCAGCCCGATCAGGGCCGGGGTCGCTCCCGCCAGATCCATGCCGTAGGTCGCCAGCACCGGCAACACCATGAACATGCCAAGCATACGGAAGGCGAACACCAGGGCCAGACCGCTCGCCGCGCGGGTCTCGCTGCCACTCATGCGTTCGCTGTGGGGATCGTGCATGGAAAAACCTCGTGTGAACCGGCGGCGATTCTACCAGTCCCATCGGAAGACGGGGTATATCGCGACGCTATGACGCGTATAGATGAAACTCTCTTCATGAACGGCAAAACGCCCTTCGTTTGATAGTGTGCATCCATCCAGTATTTGCCCGTATACTCCTACGTTTTCGACGCCCGCCAAGCGAGGCCACTTTGGACAAGATCCTGATACGTGGGGCCCGTACCCACAACCTGAAGAACATCGACCTGACCCTGCCACGGGACAAACTGATCGTCATCACCGGCCTGTCCGGATCCGGCAAGTCGTCCCTGGCGTTCGACACGCTGTATGCCGAAGGTCAGCGCCGCTATGTCGAATCCCTGTCGGCCTATGCCCGGCAGTTCCTGTCGATGATGGAAAAACCCGACGTCGACACCATCGAAGGCCTGTCGCCGGCGATCTCCATCGAACAGAAGTCGACCTCGCACAACCCGCGTTCGACGGTCGGCACCATCACCGAAATCTACGACTACCTGCGCTTGCTCTACGCTCGCGTGGGCACGCCGCGCTGCCCGGATCACGACATTCCACTGGAAGCGCAGACCGTCAGCCAGATGGTCGATCTGGTGCTGGCGCAGCCGGAAGGCAGCAAACTGATGTTGCTGGCACCGGTGATCCGCGAACGCAAAGGCGAACACCTGTCGGTCTTCGAAGAATTGCGTGCGCAAGGTTTCGTCCGCGCCCGGGTCAACGGACGCATTTGCGAGCTCGACGAGCTGCCGAAGCTGGATAAACAGAAGAAGCATTCGATCGATGTGATCGTTGACCGCTTCAAGGTCCGCGCCGATCTGCAGCAGCGCCTCGCCGAGTCTTTCGAGACTGCGCTGAAACTCGCCGACGGCATTGCCCTGGTCGCGCCGATGGACGACGAGCCGGGCGAAGAAATGATCTTTTCCGCACGCTTCGCCTGCCCGATCTGCGGCCACGCAATCAGCGAACTGGAACCCAAGCTGTTTTCCTTCAACAACCCGGCCGGCGCCTGCCCGACCTGTGATGGCCTGGGTGTGAAGCAGTTCTTCGACATCAAGCGTCTGGTCAATGGCGAGCTGACCCTGGCCGAAGGTGCAATACGCGGCTGGGACCGGCGGAACGTTTATTACTTCCAGATGCTCGGCTCACTCGCCTCGCACTACAAGTTCAGCCTGGACAAGCCCTTCAACGACCTCAGCGCCGAGCAGCAGAAGTTCATCCTGCATGGCAGCGGCTCGCAGAACGTCGACTTCAAATATCTGAACGACCGAGGCGACATCGTCAAACGCTCGCACCCTTTCGAGGGCATCGTGCCGAATCTGGAGCGCCGTTACCGCGAAACCGAATCGGCAAGCGTGCGCGAAGAGCTGGCCAAGTTCCTCAGCCATCAGGCCTGCCCGGATTGCCGTGGCACGCGTCTGCGTCGCGAAGCACGACACGTCTGGGTCGGCGAGAAAACCTTGCCGGCAGTGACCAATCTGCCGATCGGCGATGCCTGCGAATATTTCGGTGCGCTGAAGATGACCGGTCGGCGTGGCGAGATCGCTGACAAGATTCTCAAGGAGATTCGCGAGCGCCTGCAGTTCCTGGTCAACGTCGGTCTCGACTATCTGTCGCTGGATCGCAGTGCCGACACGCTGTCCGGTGGCGAGGCGCAACGGATTCGTCTGGCCAGCCAGATTGGCGCCGGTCTGGTCGGCGTTCTGTATATCCTCGACGAACCGTCCATTGGCCTGCATCAACGCGATAACGACCGGCTGCTCGGCACGCTCAAGCATTTGCGCGATATCGGCAACACGGTGATCGTGGTCGAGCACGATGAAGACGCGATTCGCCTGGCTGACTATGTCGTCGATATCGGCCCGGGCGCTGGCGTGCACGGCGGGCAGATCGTTGCCGAAGGCACGCCGGATGAAGTCATGGCGCACCCGGATTCGCTGACCGGCAAATACCTGTCCGGCCGGGTGAAGATCGAAGTGCCGGCCAAACGCACGCCGCGCAACAAGAAGCTCAACCTGTCGCTCAAAGGTGCGCGTGGCAACAACCTGCGCAATGTCGATCTGGACATCCCGATCGGCCTGCTGACCTGCGTGACTGGCGTATCCGGTTCGGGCAAATCGACGCTGATCAACAACACGCTGTTCCCGCTGAGCGCCACAGCCCTTAACGGCGCAACTACGCTGGAAGCGGCTGCGCATGACAGCATCAAAGGCCTGGAACATCTCGACAAAGTCGTCGACATCGACCAGAGCCCGATCGGTCGTACGCCGCGCTCCAATCCGGCGACCTACACCGGGCTGTTCACGCCGATCCGCGAATTGTTTGCCGGCGTGCCCGAGTCGCGCTCCCGTGGTTACGGCCCGGGGCGTTTCTCGTTCAACGTCAAGGGCGGTCGCTGCGAAGCGTGCCAGGGCGATGGCCTGATCAAGGTGGAAATGCACTTCCTGCCGGACATCTACGTGCCCTGCGATGTGTGCAAGAGCAAGCGCTACAACCGCGAAACCCTTGAAATCAAATACAAGGGCAAGAGCATCCACGAGACCCTCGAAATGACCATCGAGGAAGCTCGGGAGTTCTTCGATGCGGTGCCGGCACTGGCGCGCAAGCTGCAAACGCTGATGGATGTTGGCCTGTCGTACATCAAGCTCGGGCAGTCGGCGACGACCTTGTCCGGCGGCGAAGCACAGCGGGTCAAGTTGTCGCGCGAGCTGTCCAAACGCGATACCGGCAAAACCCTGTACATCCTCGATGAGCCAACCACTGGTCTGCACTTCGCCGATATCCAGCAACTGCTCGATGTGCTGCACCGCTTGCGTGATCACGGCAACACCGTGGTGGTGATAGAGCACAACCTTGATGTGATCAAGACCGCCGACTGGCTGGTGGACCTCGGTCCTGAAGGCGGTTCCAAGGGCGGGCAGATCATCGCCACCGGTACCCCGGAAGAAGTGGCCGAGATGAAGCAATCTCACACCGGCCATTACCTCAAGCCGCTGCTGATCCGCGATCGGGCCTGACCGCCAGGCATGAAAAAGCCCCTGTCACCGTTGAAGTGACAGGGGCTTTTTTGTAGCCATCGCAATCAGGACGCGTGGGATTGCAGGTAGTTCTCGAGACCGATCAGCTTGATCAGGCCCAGCTGCTTTTCCAGCCAGTAGGTGTGATCTTCTTCGGTGTCATTGAGTTGAACGCGCAGAATCTCACGGCTGACGTAATCCTGATGCTGCTCGCAAAGCTCGATGCCTTTGCACAGAGCAGCGCGGACTTTGTATTCGAGGCGCAGATCGGCTTCGAGCATTGAAGGTACCGTGGTACCGACATCCAGATCATCCGGACGCATGCGCGGCGTTCCTTCGAGCATCAGAATCCGCCGCATCAGCGCATCAGCGTGGCCGGCTTCTTCTTCCATTTCGTGGTTGATTCGCTCGTAGAGCTTGGTGAACCCCCAGTCCTCATACATCCGCGAATGAACGAAATATTGGTCACGCGCGGCCAGTTCGCCGGTCAGCAACGTATTGAGGTAATCGATTACATCTGGGTGGCCTTGCATCGCCCTACATCTCCCTTCCTGAAAGTCTGTAGTTTGAACCAACCTGACCGGAAGGTCACTCGCTTCGCGCAATAAAAGCGAAGATATTCTGAGAAAAACAGGCCAAATAACGCAAAAACCGCCCAAATGAGGGCGGTTCTGCTTCTCGTTTAGACTTCGTTAAGCCGTAAGTTGAGCAGCTTTGCGATTGCTTCTCCGTACGCCGGATCGGCTTTGTAGAAATGCTGCAACTGGCGATCTACGACATCGCTCGAAACACCTGCCATGGCACCAGCGATGTTGCTGACCAGCAGTGCTTTCTGCTCGTCGCTCATCAAGCGGAACAACGCACCGGCATGGCTGTAGTAATCGGTGTCTTCGCGATGATCGTAGCGATCTGCGGCACCGCTCAAGGCCAGCGCTGGCTCGGCATAGTGTGGCGCTTGTTTCGGCGATTCAACGTAGCTGTTCGGTTCATAGTTCGGCGCCGCGCCACCATTGCTGCCGAACGCCATTGCGCCGTCACGCTGGTAAGTGTTCACCGGGCTGCGGGGAGCGTTCACCGGCAATTGCTGGTGGTTGGTACCCACACGGTAGCGGTGCGCGTCAGCGTAGGCGAACACACGACCTTGCAGCATGCGGTCCGGCGACAGACCTACGCCTGGCACCATGTTGCTCGGGCCAAATGCAGCCTGCTCGACTTCAGCGAAGTAGTTCAGCGGGTTGCGGTTTAATTCCAGTTCACCGACTTCGATCAGCGGAAACTCCTTCTGCGACCAGGTTTTGGTCACGTCAAACGGATTTTCGTAATGAGCCGCTGCCTGGGCTTCAGTCATGATCTGAATGCACACGCGCCATTTCGGGAAATCACCGCGCTCGATCGCTTCGAACAGATCGCGCTGAGCGTAGTCTGGATCGGTACCGGCCAAACGAGCGGCGTCGGCAGGCGCCAGGTTCTTGATGCCCTGCTGGGTCTTGTAGTGCCACTTCACCCAGTGACGCTCGCCTTTGGCGTTGATCAGGCTGTAGGTGTGACTGCCGAAGCCGTGCATGTGGCGATAGCCGTCAGGGATGCCACGATCAGAAAACAGGATGGTCACCTGGTGCAGCGCTTCAGGCGAATGCGACCAGAAATCCCACATCATCTGCGCGCTTTTCAGGTTGCTCTGCGGCAGACGTTTTTGCGTGTGGATAAAGTCAGGAAACTTCAGCGGATCACGGATGAAGAACACTGGCGTGTTGTTGCCAACGATGTCCCAGTTGCCTTCTTCTGTGTAGAACTTCAAGGCGAAACCGCGCGGATCGCGCTCGGTGTCGGCCGAACCACGCTCGCCCCCCACGGTAGAGAAACGCAGAAAGGTTGGCGTTTGTTTGCCTACAGACTCGAACAACTTTGCACTGGTGTATTCAGTGATGTCACGGGTAACGGTGAACGTACCGTAAGCGCCCGAGCCCTTAGCGTGGACACGGCGTTCAGGAATGTTTTCGCGGTTGAAGTGCGCGAGCTTTTCGATCAGATGGAAATCGTCGAGCAGCAGCGGACCGCGTGGGCCGGCGGAGCGGGAATTCTGGTTATCAGCGACTGGCGCGCCACTCGCGGTTGTAAGCGTCTTGGTCTGGCTCATGCGGTCTTCTTCCTCTGTCAGTCTTGAACTGCCGGCTAATGGGCTTGGCGGGAAGTATTGATCATCGACGTTACAGCTACAAATTCATTAACTTGCAAGCATCGATAGATAATTACTAATTATGTTTACCCGGCACATAGTGGCAGTTCAACCATGTCAGAAACTTGTACGGACGACGCATTTCTTACAGGCACAAAAAACCGGGCACTAGGCCCGGTTTTTCGTTTCAGACTGACGTCTTACTCGGCGGATACAGCTTCGCCAGCAGTAGCACGATCAACCAACTCGACGTACGCCATAGGCGCGTTGTCGCCAGCGCGGAAACCGCACTTGAGGATGCGCAGGTAGCCACCCTCACGGGTAGCGTAACGCTTGCCCAGGTCGTTGAAGAGCTTACCAACGATAGCTTTCGAACGAGTACGGTCGAAAGCCAGACGGCGGTTAGCCAGGCTGTCTGTCTTGGCCAGAGTGATCAGCGGCTCGGCAACGCGGCGCAGTTCTTTGGCTTTTGGCAGAGTAGTTTTGATCAGCTCGTGCTCGAACAGCGACACCGCCATGTTTTGGAACATGGCCTTGCGGTGCGAGCTGGTGCGGCTCAGGTGACGACCACTTTTACGATGACGCATGGTTCATTCCTTACCAAACACTACGTTCGGTGATTACGACGATCAGGCAGTCGCCTTGTCGTCCTTCTTAAGACTTGCAGGCGGCCAGTTGTCGAGGCGCATGCCGAGGGACAGACCGCGGGAGGCCAGAACGTCCTTGATTTCAGTCAAGGATTTCTTGCCAAGGTTCGGAGTCTTCAACAGCTCTACTTCGGTACGCTGAATCAGGTCGCCGATGTAGTAGATGTTTTCCGCCTTAAGGCAGTTAGCCGAACGTACAGTCAGTTCCAGATCGTCAACCGGGCGAAGCAGGATCGGATCGATCTCGTCTTCCTGCTCGACAACCAGCGGCTCACTTTCACCTTTGAGGTCGACGAACGCAGCCAGCTGCTGTTGCAGGATGGTTGCAGCGCGACGGATTGCCTCTTCAGGATCCAGAGTACCGTTGGTTTCCAGATCAATAACCAGCTTGTCCAGGTTGGTACGCTGCTCGACACGGGCGTTTTCCACCACGTAAGCGATACGGCGAACCGGGCTGAACGAAGAGTCAAGCTGCAAGCGACCGATGCTGCGGCTTTCGTCTTCATCGCTCTGACGCGAGTCGGCTGGTTCATAACCACGACCACGAGCTACGGTGAGCTTCATGTTCAGGGCGCCGTTAGACGCCAGGTTAGCGATTACGTGATCGGGATTAACGATCTCGACATCATGATCCAGCTGAATATCGGCAGCGGTAACCACCCCCGAACCCTTCTTCGACAAGGTCAGCGTAACTTCGTCACGACCGTGCAGCTTGATGGCCAGACCTTTAAGGTTCAACAGGATTTCAATTACGTCTTCCTGTACACCTTCGATGGCGCTGTACTCGTGGAGCACACCGTCAATCTCGGCCTCGACTACTGCGCAGCCGGGCATTGAGGACAACAGGATGCGGCGCAGCGCGTTGCCCAGGGTGTGGCCAAAACCACGCTCGAGAGGCTCGAGAGTGATCTTGGCGCGGGTTGGACTGACAACCTGCACATCAATGTGGCGGGGTGTCAGGAACTCATTTACCGAAATCTGCATGGATGCACCTATTTTCTAGCCCTTACTTGGAGTAGAGCTCGACAATCAGGCTTTCGTTGATGTCGGCGGACAGATCACTGCGAGCAGGAACGTTCTTGAAAACGCCCGACTTCTTCTCAGTGTCTACTTCTACCCATTCTACGCGGCCACGTTGGGCACACAGATCGAGAGCTTGGACAATGCGAAGCTGGTTTTTTGCTTTCTCGCGAACTGCAACCACGTCACCAGCACGAACCTGATACGACGGAACGTTTACGGTCTGACCGTTAACGCTGATCGACTTGTGCGATACCAGTTGACGGGATTCGGCACGAGTCGAACCAAAGCCCATACGGTATACAACGTTGTCCAGACGGCATTCGAGCAGTTGCAGCAGGTTTTCACCGGTTGCACCTTTCTTGCCAGCAGCTTCTTTGTAGTAGCCGCTGAACTGACGCTCGAGAACGCCGTAGATACGACGGACCTTCTGCTTTTCACGCAGTTGGGTGCCGTAGTCGGACTGGCGACCGCGGCGCTGGCCGTGGATACCAGGTGCTGCTTCAATGTTGCACTTCGATTCGATCGCGCGCACGCCGCTCTTCAGGAAGAGATCGGTGCCTTCGCGACGAGCGAGTTTGCATTTTGGACCAATGTAACGAGCCATTCTTTACAATCTCCTGGATTACACGCGGCGCTTCTTCGGCGGACGGCACCCGTTGTGCGGGATTGGCGTCACGTCGGTGATGCTGGCGATCTTGTAGCCACAGCCGTTCAAAGCGCGGACTGCGGATTCACGACCTGGACCTGGACCCTTGACGTTTACGTCGAGGTTTTTCAGGCCGTATTCCAGCGCAGCTTGACCAGCACGTTCAGCAGCTACTTGAGCAGCGAACGGGGTGGACTTGCGGGAACCGCGGAAACCCGAACCACCGGAGGTAGCCCAGGAAAGAGCGTTACCTTGACGGTCGGTAATGGTCACGATGGTGTTGTTAAAAGATGCATGGATGTGGGCGATGCCATCAACCACTGTCTTTTTAACTTTTTTACGAGGACGAGCAGCAGGTTTTGCCATGATTAAATTCCTGTCGATTCGCTGGGGCGATTACTTGCGGATCGGCTTACGCGGACCTTTACGGGTACGCGCGTTGGTCTTGGTACGCTGACCGCGTACTGGCAGACCACGACGATGACGCAGACCGCGATAGCAACCGAGGTCCATCAAGCGCTTGATTTTCATGTTGATTTCGCGACGCAGGTCACCTTCAGTGGTGAACTTCGCCACTTCGCCACGCAGCTGTTCAATTTGCTCGTCGCTCAGATCTTTGATCTTTGCTGCTGGGTTTACCCCAGTCACTGCACAGATCTTCTGCGCAGTAGTGCGACCAACACCATAGATGTAGGTCAGCGAGATAACAGTATGCTTGTTATCTGGAATGTTAACGCCTGCAATACGGGCCATTCAGTGGGACTCCAATTGACAGCTACCTACGCCCCGGAAGCCAAGAAATAGGGCGCGAGATAATATCGCTGTAATAACAAATAATCAACCCGGTAGCGCACTAGCTACCGGGCTTGAAGCACAATCACACTCAGCCTTGGCGCTGTTTGTGACGCGGTTCCGCGCTGCAAATTACTCGAACAACACCTTCGCGGCGAATAATCTTGCAGTTACGGCACAGCTTTTTCACCGATGCACGAACTTTCATCACCAACTCCTCGAACCTTATGGGTACTCAGCGCAACATGCCGCTGCCGTAACCCTTCAGGTTGGCTTTCTTCATCAGGGATTCGTACTGGTGCGAAACGAGGTGCGATTGTACTTGGGACATGAAGTCCATCACAACCACGACCACGATCAGCAACGAGGTCCCGCCAAGGTAGAACGGAACGTTTGCTGCAACCACCAGGAATTGGGGCAACAGGCACACGGCCGTCATGTAAAGAGCACCGAACAGGGTCAAGCGGGTCAGAACGCCATCAATATAGCGCGCAGACTGCTCACCTGGACGGATGCCCGGAATAAAGGCACCGGACTTCTTCAGGTTTTCCGCTACGTCTTTCGGATTGAACATCAACGCCGTATAGAAGAAGCAGAAGAAAATAATCCCTGCACTAAACAGCAGAATATTCAACGGCTGACCAGGAGCGATCGACTGCGAGATGTCCTGCAACCAGCCCATACCTTCAGACTGACCGAACCAGGCACCCAACGAAGCCGGAAACAGCAAAATGCTGCTTGCGAAAATAGCCGGAATAACACCGGCCATGTTCACCTTCAGCGGCAAGTGGCTTGTCTGCGCAGCAAAAACCTTGCGGCCCTGCTGACGCTTGGCGTAGTGAACAGCGATACGACGCTGGCCACGCTCAATGAACACCACGAAACCGATAATCGCTACTGCCAGCAAACCGATGGCAACCAGGGCGAAGATGTTGATATCACCCTGACGAGCAGACTCGAAAGACTGCCCGATTGCTCTCGGAAGACCGGCGACGATACCCGAAAAAATCAACATCGAGATACCGTTGCCAACACCACGCTCAGTAATCTGCTCACCCAGCCACATCATGAACATCGCACCAGCCACAAATGTGGTTACCGCGACGAAATGGAAGCCAAAGTCACCAGTGAACGCGACGCCCTGCCCCGCCAGACCAATGGACATGCCAATAGCCTGGACCAGAGCGAGAGCGACGGTGAGGTAGCGGGTGTACTGGCTAATCTTGCGACGGCCAGCTTCACCTTCCTTCTTCAACTGCTCCAGCTGCGGGCTGACGGCGGTCATCAGTTGCATGATGATTGATGCCGAAATGTACGGCATGATCCCCAGTGCAAAGATGCTCATCCGTTCCAGCGCGCCGCCGGAGAACATGTTGAACAAGCTAAGAATGGTCCCCTCATTCTGTCGAAACAGGTCTGCGAGTCGGTCCGGGTTGATACCTGGAACCGGGATGTGTGCGCCTATTCGGTAGACGATAATCGCCAGGAACAGAAAACGCAGACGAGCCCAGAGTTCAGACATACCGCCTTTGCCGAGCGCAGAGAGAGCACCTTGCTTAGCCATTTATTCCTCGAACTTGCCGCCAGCTGCTTCGATAGCCGCACGCGCACCTTTGGTGGCGCCGATTCCCTTGCCGATAGTGACAGCGCGAGTCACTTCACCGGACAGCATGATTTTCACACGCTGTACGTTGACGTTGATCACGTTGGCATCTTTCAGGGACTGCACAGTAACGATGTCGCCTTCCACTTTGGCCAGCTCGGACAAACGCACTTCTGCGCGATCCATGGCTTTCAAGGAAACGAAACCGAACTTAGGCAGGCGACGATGCAGCGGCTGTTGACCGCCTTCAAAGCCTGGAGCGATGGTGCCACCGGAGCGGGAGGTCTGACCTTTGTGACCACGGCCACCAGTCTTGCCCAAACCACTACCGATACCACGGCCCGGACGATGCTTTTCGCGACGGGAACCCGGCGCTGGACTCAGATCATTGAGTTTCATCGATTAACCCTCGACACGCAGCATGTAGTAAGCCTTGTTGATCATCCCGCGATTCTCGGGAGTATCCTGGACTTCTACAGTGTGACCGATGCGACGCAGACCCAGACCCTTAACGCACAGTTTGTGGTTAGGGATGCGGCCGGTCATGCTTTTGATCAGCGTAACTTTAACGGTAGCCATGATTACTTGATCTCCTCAACACGCAGGCCACGCTTGGCAGCGATGGACTCAGGAGACTGCATAGCCTTCAGACCCTTGAAAGTGGCGTGAACCACGTTTACCGGGTTAGTCGAGCCGTAGCACTTGGCCAGAACGTTCTGAACGCCAGCAACTTCGAGGACAGCACGCATAGCGCCGCCAGCGATGATACCGGTACCTTCAGAAGCAGGCTGCATGTACACCTTCGAAGCGCCGTGAGCGGACTTCATTGCGTACTGCAGAGTTGTGCCGTTCAGGTCAACTTGAATCATGTTGCGGCGAGCAGCTTCCATTGCCTTCTGGATCGCAGCAGGCACTTCACGCGACTTGCCACGGCCGAAGCCAACACGCCCTTTACCATCACCAACCACGGTCAACGCGGTGAAAGTGAAGATACGGCCGCCTTTAACGGTTTTGGCTACGCGGTTAACTTGAACCAGCTTCTCAATGTAGCCTTCGTCGCGCTTTTGGTCGTTATTTGACATAACTTAGAACTCCAGCCCAGCTTCACGAGCAGCATCAGCCAGCGCTTTAACGCGGCCGTGGTACTTGAAGCCAGAGCGGTCGAAAGCCACTTGCGATACGCCAGCGGCCTTAGCACGCGTAGCGACCAGCTGGCCAACCTTTGTGGCCGCGTCGATGTTGCCAGTGGCACCATCACGCAGTTCTTTATCCAAAGTCGAGGCACTTGCCAGGACTTTGTTGCCGTCGGCCGAGATGACCTGGGCGTAGATGTGCTGCGACGAGCGGAACACGCAGAGACGCACGACTTCGAGTTCGTGCATTTTCAGGCGTGCTTTGCGAGCGCGACGCAGTCGAGTAACTTTTTTGTCGGTCATTTGCTATGCCCTACTTCTTCTTGGCTTCTTTACGACGGACGACTTCGTCCGCGTAGCGCACACCTTTGCCTTTGTACGGCTCTGGTGGACGGAAGTCGCGGATCTCGGCGGCCACTTGACCTACCAGCTGCTTGTCGATGCCCTTGATCAGGATATCGGTCTGGCTAGGAGTCTCAGCGGTGATGCCTTCCGGCAGTTCGTAATCCACTGGGTGCGAGAAGCCAAGAGCCAGGTTCAGAACCTGACCTTTTGCTTGCGCTTTGTAACCAACACCGACCAGCTGGAGCTTGCGCTCGAAGCCTTGGCTTACGCCCTGGACCATGTTGTTTACCAACGCACGCGTGGTACCGGCCATTGCGCGAGTTTGTTGATCGCCATTGCGAGCAGCGAAACGCAGCTCACCAGCTTCTTCAACGATCTCAACGGACGAATGGATGTTCAGTTCAAGAGTACCCTTGGCACCCTTCACCGAAAGCTGTTGGCCTGCGAATTTGACTTCGACACCGGCTGGCAGCTTAACGGGGTTCTTAGCGACGCGAGACATGCTTATCCCCCCTTAGAACACAGTGCAAAGAACTTCGCCGCCGACACCGGCAGCGCGCGCAGCACGATCCGTCATCACACCTTTGTTGGTGGAGACGATAGACACGCCAAGACCGCCACGAACTTTCGGCAGATCTTCAACGGACTTGTACTGACGCAGGCCTGGACGACTAACGCGCTTCACTTCTTCGATAACCGGACGGCCTTCGAAGTACTTCAGCGAGATGGACAGCGACGGCTTGGCGTCGGTGGTGATCTGAAAATCCGCGATGTAACCTTCGTCCTTCAGGACTTTTGCTACAGCTGCCTTCAACGTGGAAGACGGCATGCTTACGACAGACTTTTCAGCCATCTGGGCATTACGGATTCGAGTTAGCATGTCCGCTAACGGGTCCTGCATACTCATGGGCTAGACGCTCCTAATACAAAAAAATTAGCCTTGCGGCTACTACTTGTCGCCGAGAACTTCCGGGCAGAAAAACACGGGCTCAGGCGAGCCGGTCATTCTAGACACACCCCAGAAATGAATCAAGCCCCAAAAGGGGCTTGATTCAGATTCAAGGCCACCGATGGTCAGGCTCTTGCGAACCCGAACACCGAGACTTTGACAACTATTACCAGCTGGCTTTAACCAGACCTGGCACGTCACCACGCATTGCAGCTTGACGCAGCATGTTACGGCCGAGGCCGAACTTGCGGTACACGCCGTGCGGACGACCAGTCAGGCGGCAACGGTTACGCATGCGCGAAGCGCTTGCGTCACGTGGTTGCTTCTGCAGAGCTACGGTAGCTTCCCAACGCGCTTCTGGACTTGCGTTCAGATCGACGATGATAGCTTTCAGCGCTGCACGCTTGGTGGCGTACTTGGCAACGGTGAGCTGACGCTTCAGCTCACGGTTTTTCATGCTCTTCTTGGCCATTTTCCTACTCCAATCAGTTGCGGAACGGGAATTTGAAAGCACGCAGCAGAGCGCGGCCTTCATCATCGTTCTTGGCAGTGGTGGTCAGGGTAATGTCCAGACCGCGGAGAGCATCGATCTTGTCGTAGTCGATTTCCGGGAAAATGATCTGCTCTTTCACGCCCATGCTGTAGTTGCCACGACCATCGAAGGACTTGGCATTCAGGCCGCGGAAGTCGCGAACCCGAGGCAGGGAGATCGACAGCAGACGATCCAGGAACTCGTACATACGCTCACGGCGCAGGGTCACTTTGACGCCGATCGGCCATCCTTCGCGGACTTTGAAGCCAGCGATGGATTTACGAGCGTAGGTCACAACGACTTTCTGGCCGGTGATCTTTTCCAGGTCAGCAACAGCGTGCTCGATGACTTTTTTGTCGCCGATCGCTTCGCCCAGACCCATGTTCAGGGTGATTTTGGTAACGCGCGGAACTTCCATCACGTTCGAAAGCTTAAGTTCTTCCTTAAGTTTCGGAGCGATTTCCTTCCGGTAAATCTCTTTTAGTCGTGCCATGGTCTTCTACCTAGCAGTGTTCAAGCATCAACCGCTTTTTGGGTCGACTTGAAGACACGAATTTTCTTACCGTCTTCTACTTTGAAACCAACGCGGTCAGCCTTGTTGGTTTCGCCGTTGAAGATGGCGACGTTGGAAGCGTGCAGTGGCGCTTCTTTCTCGACGATACCGCCCTGTACGCCCGACATCGGGTTAGGCTTGGTATGACGCTTGACCAGGTTCAGACCACCAACAACCAGACGGTTGTCAGCAAGAACCTTCAGCACCTTACCGCGCTTACCTTTGTCTTTGCCGGCGATCACGATGATCTCGTCGTCACGACGAATCTTTTGCATGTCGGATCTCCTTACAGCACTTCTGGGGCGAGCGAGACGATCTTCATGAACTTCTCAGTACGAAGTTCACGGGTCACTGGCCCAAAGATACGGGTGCCGATCGGCTCTTGCTTGTTGTTCAGAAGAACAGCAGCGTTGCCATCAAAGCGGATAATGGAGCCATCAGCACGACGTACGCCGTGACGAGTGCGGACTACAACAGCAGTCATCACTTGGCCTTTTTTCACCTTACCGCGAGGAATTGCTTCCTTGACGGTAACTTTGATGATGTCACCGATACCAGCGTAACGACGATGGGAGCCACCCAGCACCTTGATGCACATAACACGGCGAGCGCCGCTGTTATCGGCCACATCGAGCATGGATTGAGTCTGAATCATATAATTTCTCCGACCCCTAGCCCTTAGACTTCCACAGCGCGTTCGAGAACATCAACCAGCGCCCAAGACTTGGTCTTGGCCATCGGACGAGTTTCACGAATAGTGACTTTGTCGCCGATGTGGCACTGATTGGTTTCGTCGTGCGCGTGCAGCTTAGTCGAACGCTTAACGTATTTACCGTAGATCGGGTGCTTTACGCGACGCTCGATCAGAACGGTGATGGTTTTGTCCATCTTGTCGCTGACAACACGGCCAGTCAGCGTACGGACAGTTTTTTCGGCTTCAGCCATGATCACTTACCTGCCTGCTGGTTGAGCACAGTCTTCACGCGAGCGATGTCACGCTTAACTTGCGAGAGCAGATGAGACTGCCCCAACTGGCCAGTTGCTTTCTGCATGCGCAGATTGAACTGGTCGCGCAGCAAGCCGAGCAGTTGCTCGTTCAGCTGCTGTGCGGATTTTTCACGAAGTTCATTCGCTTTCATCACATCACCGTCCGTTTAACAAAGGAGGTGGCGAGCGGCAGCTTTGCAGCAGCCAGGGCGAAAGCCTCACGCGCCAGCTCTTCAGAAACACCCTCGATTTCATACAGGACTTTGCCTGGCTGAATCTGGGCAACCCAGTACTCCACGTTACCCTTACCTTTACCCATACGAACCTCGAGAGGCTTCTTGGAGATCGGCTTGTCCGGGAATACACGGATCCAGATCTTGCCGCCACGTTTTACGTGACGGGTCAGAGCACGACGCGCTGACTCGATCTGACGAGCGGTGAGACGACCACGAGCAACAGACTTCAGCGCGAACTCGCCGAAGCTGACTTTGCTACCGCGCAGTGCCAGACCACGGTTGTGGCCGGTCATCTGCTTGCGGAACTTCGTACGCTTTGGTTGCAACATTTGGCGTACCCCTTACTTAGCAGCTTTTTTACGAGGCGCTGGTGCTTGTGGTTTCAGTTCTTCTTGGCGACCACCAATAACTTCGCCTTTGAAGATCCAAACCTTTACACCGATCACACCATAAGTGGTGTGAGCTTCGTAGTTGGCATAGTCGATGTCGGCACGCAGGGTGTGCAGTGGCACACGACCTTCGCGATACCATTCAGTACGTGCGATTTCAGCACCGCCGAGACGACCGCTCACTTGGATTTTGATGCCTTTGGCACCAATGCGCATGGCGTTCTGTACAGCGCGCTTCATAGCGCGACGGAACATTACACGACGCTCCAGCTGCTGAGCTACGCTCTGCGCAACCAGCATACCGTCGAGCTCCGGCTTGCGGATCTCTTCGATATTGATGTGCACAGGCACACCCATTTGCTTGGTCAGGTCCTGACGCAGTTTCTCAACATCTTCACCTTTCTTCCCGATAACGATACCTGGACGAGCGGTGTGGATGGTGATGCGTGCAGTTTGGGCCGGACGATGGATATCGATACGGCTTACGGACGCGCTTTTTAGTTTGTCTTGGAGATACTCACGCACTTTCAGATCTGCGAACAAGTAGTCCGCATAAGTCCGACCGTCTGCGTACCAGACGGAGGTGTGCTCCTTGACGATTCCCAGGCGAATGCCAATGGGATGTACTTTCTGACCCATCTCTTCGACTCCGTTACTTGTCAGCAACCTTGACAGTGATATGGCAAGACCGCTTGACGATGCGATCAGCACGGCCTTTGGCACGTGGCATGATGCGCTTCAGCGAACGCCCTTCGTTGACGAAAACGGTGCTGACCTTCAGGTCATCAACGTCTGCGCCTTCGTTATGCTCGGCGTTGGCTACGGCCGACTCCAGCACTTTCTTCATGATCTCGGCGGCTTTCTTACTGCTGAAAGCCAACAGGTTGAGCGCTTCGCCCACCTTCTTCCCGCGGATCTGGTCGGCGACCAAGCGGGCTTTCTGGGCGGAGATTCGAGCGCCCGACAACTTAGCGGCTACTTCCATTTCCTTACCCCTTAACGCTTGGCTTTCTTGTCAGCCACGTGCCCGCGATAGTTGCGGGTACCGGCGAACTCGCCCAGTTTGTGGCCGACCATGTCTTCGTTAACGAGAACTGGGACGTGCTGACGACCGTTGTGTACTGCGATGGTCAGACCGACCATTTGTGGCAGGATCATCGAACGACGCGACCAGGTTTTAATTGGTTTGCGATCGTTCTTTTCCGCCGCCACTTCGATCTTCTTCAGTAGGTGAAGATCAATAAAAGGACCTTTTTTCAGAGAACGTGGCACTGTCGTATCCCTCTATTTACTTGCGACGACGGACGATCATTTTGTCGGTACGCTTATTACCACGAGTCTTCGCGCCCTTAGTCGGGAAGCCCCATGGCGATACCGGATGACGACCACCAGAGGTACGACCTTCACCACCACCATGTGGGTGGTCAACCGGGTTCATGGCAACACCACGAACGGTTGGGCGAACGCCACGCCAGCGTTTGGCACCAGCTTTACCCAGCGAACGCAGGCTGTGCTCGGAGTTCGAGACTTCACCCAGGGTCGCACGGCATTCAGCCAGGACTTTACGCATTTCACCGGAACGCAGACGCAGGGTCACGTAGACACCTTCACGAGCGATCAGCTGAGCCGAAGCACCAGCGGAACGAGCGATCTGTGCACCTTTACCTGGCTTCAATTCGATGCCGTGTACGGTAGAACCGACTGGAATGTTGCGCAGTTGCAGAGCGTTGCCTGGCTTGATTGGAGCCAGAGCGCCTGCGATCAGCTGGTCGCCAGCACTCACGCCTTTAGGGGCGATGATGTAGCGGCGCTCGCCGTCTGCGTAGCAGAGCAGTGCGATGTGAGCAGTACGGTTTGGATCGTATTCGATACGCTCGACAGTGGCGACGATGCCATCTTTGTCGTTGCGACGGAAATCGACCATACGGTAATGCTGCTTATGACCACCACCGATGTGACGAGTGGTAATACGGCCATTGTTGTTACGACCACCAGACTTCGATTTTTTCTCGAGCAGCGGTGCGTGAGGAGCGCCTTTATGCAGCTCCTGGTTGACCACCTTGACCACAAAACGGCGGCCAGGGGAAGTCGGTTTGCATTTAACGATTGCCATGATGCACCCCTTCCTTACTCAGCACTGCTGCTGAAATCGAGATCTTGGCCTGGCTGAAGGGAGATAACTGCCTTCTTCCAGTCATTACGCTTGCCCAGACCGCGAGCAGTGCGCTTGCTCTTACCCAGAACGTTCAGGGTAGTGACGCGCTCTACTTTCACGCTGAACAGGCTTTCGACGGCCTTCTTGATTTCCAGCTTGGTTGCATCGGTAGCAACCTTGAAAACGAACTGGCCTTTCTTGTCTGCCAGAACCGTAGCCTTCTCGGAAACGTGCGGGCCAAGCAGAACTTTAAATACGCGTTCCTGGTTCATCCCAGCAGCTCCTCGAATTTCTTCACGGCCGACACGGTGATCAACACCTTGTCGTATGCGATCAGACTAACTGGATCGGAACCTTGCACATCACGTACATCTACGTGCGGCAGGTTGCGAGCAGCCAGGTACAGGTTCTGATCAACAGCGTCCGACACGATCAGAACGTCGGTCAGGCTCATGTTGTTCAGTTTGCCCAGCAGATCTTTGGTTTTCGGAGTTTCAACAGCGAAATCCTGAACCACGACCAGACGATCAGTACGCACCAGCTCAGCAAGGATGGAACGCATTGCTGCGCGATACATCTTCTTGTTCAGCTTCTGGGAGTGATCCTGTGGACGAGCTGCGAAAGTGGTACCGCCGCCACGCCAGATTGGGCTACGGATAGTACCGGCACGAGCACGGCCAGTACCTTTCTGACGCCATGGGCGCTTGCCGCCACCACGAACGTCGGAACGGGTCTTCTGCTGCTTGCTACCTTGACGGCCGCCGGCCATGTAGGCCACGACTGCTTGGTGAACCAGCGTCTCGTTGAATTCGCCGCCAAATGTCAGTTCGGAAACTTCGATCGCTTGAGCGTCATTTACATTTAATTGCATGTCAGCTTCCCCTTAACCGCGAGCCTTGGCTGCTGGACGTACAACCAGGTTGCCGCCAGTAGCGCCAGGAACAGCACCCTTGACCAACAACAGATTGCGTTCAGCGTCCACGCGCACTACTTCCAGGGACTGCACGGTCACGCGCTCAGCGCCCATATGACCGGACATTTTTTTGCCCTTGAATACACGACCAGGAGTCTGGCACTGGCCGATAGAGCCTGGGACGCGGTGGGATACGGAGTTACCGTGGGTGTTATCTTGCCCGCGGAAATTCCAACGCTTGATCGTACCCTGGAAGCCTTTACCCTTGGACTGACCGGTTACATCAACCAGTTGACCAGCGGCGAAGATTTCAGCGTTGATCAGATCGCCTGCCTGGTACTCGCCTTCTTCAAGACGGAATTCCATGGTGGTGCGACCAGCGGCAACATTCGCTTTAGCGAAGTGACCAGCCTGAGCTGCTGTTACACGCGAAGCACGACGCTCGCCGACAGTGACTTGCACTGCACGATAGCCATCGGTCTCTTCAGTTTTGAACTGGGTGACGCGATTCGGCTCGATCTCAATGACCGTGACCGGAATGGAGACACCTTCTTCGGTGAAAATACGGGTCATACCGCATTTACGACCGACTACACCAATAGTCATGTTGTAAACCTCATGAGTGTACGGGGCTTTCACCCGCTATGGCCGCCCATTTCAGAGCGTTACACGACCAAGACCGAGTCTTAGCCGAGGCTGATCTGCACTTCCACACCGGCCGCAAGATCAAGCTTCATCAGCGCATCAACGGTTTTATCCGTTGGCTGGACGATATCCAGAACACGCTTATGAGTGCGGATCTCGTACTGGTCACGCGCGTCTTTGTTGACGTGCGGGGAAACCAGAACGGTGAACCGCTCTTTACGGGTAGGCAGTGGAATTGGACCACGCACTTGAGCACCAGTACGTTTCGCGGTTTCCACGATTTCCTGGGTTGATTGGTCGATCAGGCGATGGTCAAAAGCCTTCAACCTGATACGGATTTGCTGATTTTGCATTGGATTTCAGACTCCGGCTGCTATTCCCACCGGGCGCAATACGCCCGTTAAAAGGAGGCGCAATTCTATAGACGCCCCCGATAGGTGTCAACCCAATAAAAAAGCCCCCGCTGAGCGGGGGCTTTTTCAATCCATCAAGCTGACTTTAAAAGTCTTACTCGATGATTTTGGCTACGACGCCGGCGCCGACGGTACGACCGCCTTCACGGATAGCGAAACGCAGACCATCTTCCATCGCGATGGTTTTGATCAGGGTAACAGTCATCTGAATGTTGTCACCTGGCATTACCATTTCAACGCCTTCTGGCAGCTCGCAGTTACCAGTCACGTCAGTAGTACGGAAGTAGAACTGTGGACGGTAGCCTTTGAAGAACGGAGTGTGACGGCCGCCTTCTTCCTTGCTCAGAACGTAAACTTCTGCGGTGAACTTGGTGTGCGGCTTGACCGAACCTGGCTTGACCAGAACCTGGCCACGCTCAACGTCGTCACGCTTGGTACCACGCAGCAGAACGCCGCAGTTCTCGCCAGCACGACCTTCGTCGAGCAGCTTGCGGAACATTTCAACACCGGTGCAAGTAGTAACGGTGGTGTCACGCAGACCAACGATTTCCAGCGGATCCTGAACGCGAACGATACCGCGCTCGATACGACCAGTCACAACAGTACCGCGACCCGAGATCGAGAATACGTCTTCGATTGGCATCAGGAATGGCTTGTCGATCATACGAACTGGTTCTGGGATGTAGGCATCCAGAGTTTCAACCAGTTTCTTGACGGCAGTGGTGCCCATCTCGTTGTCGTCTTTGCCTTCCAGCGCCATACGAGCCGAACCGATGATGATCGGAGTGTCGTCGCCCGGGAAGTCGTAAGTCGACAGCAGGTCACGAACTTCCATCTCAACCAGTTCCAGCAGCTCAGCGTCGTCTACCAGGTCAGCCTTGTTCAGGAAGACCACGATGTACGGAACGCCAACCTGACGGGACAGCAGGATGTGCTCACGGGTTTGCGGCATCGGACCATCAGCGGCCGAGCAAACCAGGATAGCGCCGTCCATCTGAGCAGCACCGGTGATCATGTTCTTCACGTAGTCAGCGTGACCTGGGCAGTCAACGTGAGCGTAGTGACGGATCTTCGAGTTGTACTCAACGTGCGCGGTGTTGATGGTGATACCGCGAGCTTTTTCTTCTGGTGCGCTGTCGATCTTGTCGAAGTCAACGATTGCAGAACCGAAAACTTCGGAGCAAACGCGAGTCAGAGCAGCAGTCAGAGTGGTTTTACCGTGGTCAACGTGACCAATGGTGCCAACGTTGACGTGCGGTAGGGAACGATCAAATTTTTCTTTAGCCACGACAATTAACTCCTAGCCTAAAGGGGCTGAATCAGCCTTGTTTTTTGGTTACGGATTCGACGATGTGCGACGGAGCCGTATCGTATTTTTTGAATTCCATAGAGTAGCTTGCGCGACCCTGGGACATGGAACGAACGTCGGTTGCATAACCGAACATCTCACCCAGTGGAACCTCGGCACGGATAACCTTGCCGGACACTGTGTCTTCCATACCCTGGATCATGCCGCGACGACGGTTAAGGTCGCCCATCACATCACCCATATAGTCTTCAGGCGTAACAACCTCTACCGCCATGATCGGCTCGAGCAACTCACCACCGCCCTTCTGGGCCAGTTGCTTGGTCGCCATGGAAGCAGCCACCTTGAACGCCATCTCGTTGGAGTCGACGTCATGGTAAGAACCATCGAACACGGTAGCCTTCAGGCCGATCAGCGGATAGCCGGCAACAACGCCGTTCTTCATCTGCTCTTCGATACCCTTCTGGATAGCCGGGATGTATTCCTTAGGAACCACACCACCTACAACTTCGTTCACGAATTGCAGACCTTCCTGACCTTCGTCAGCAGGCGCAAAACGGATCCAGCAGTGACCGAACTGGCCGCGACCACCGGACTGACGAACGAACTTGCCTTCGATTTCACAGTTCTTCGTGATGCGCTCACGATACGAAACCTGAGGCTTGCCGATGTTGGCTTCGACGTTGAACTCACGGCGCATCCGGTCAACCAGGATGTCCAGGTGCAGCTCGCCCATGCCGGAGATGATCGTCTGACCAGTCTCTTCATCAGTTTTAACGCGGAAAGACGGGTCTTCCTGAGCCAGTTTGCCCAGAGCGATACCCATTTTTTCCTGGTCATCCTTGGTCTTAGGCTCTACGGCAACCGAAATAACCGGCTCCGGGAAGTCCATGCGAACCAGGATGATTGGCTTGTCAGCGTTGCAGAGGGTTTCACCAGTGGTGACGTCCTTCATGCCGATCAGGGCCGCGATGTCGCCAGCGCGCACTTCCTTGATCTCTTCACGGGCGTTTGCGTGCATTTGCACCATACGACCCACGCGCTCTTTCTTGCCTTTGACCGAGTTGATCACGCCGTCGCCGGAGTTCAACACGCCCGAGTAAACGCGGACGAAGGTCAGAGTACCCACGAATGGGTCGGTAGCGATCTTGAACGCCAGAGCCGCGAAAGGCTCGTTGTCGTCTGCATGACGCTCCATCTCCTCTTCCTCGTTATCAGGGTTGGAACCCTTGATAGCAGGAATGTCGGTCGGAGCAGGCAGGTAGTCGATAACGGCGTCGAGAACCAGGGGAACGCCCTTGTTCTTGAACGAAGAACCGCAAACGGCCAGAACGATTTCGCCGGCGATAGTACGCTGACGCAAAGCAGCCTTGATCTCTTCGATCGACAGCTCTTCGCCTTCCAGGTACTTGTTCATCAGCTCTTCGTTGGCTTCGGCAGCAGCCTCAACCATGTTGTTGCGCCACTCTTCGGCCAGCTCTTGGAGCTCGGCAGGAATGTCCTTGCGAACAGGGACCATACCTTTGTCGGAGTCGTTCCAGTAGACAGCTTGCATGTTGATCAGATCGATCTGACCCTGGAAGTTGTCTTCGGAACCGATAGCCAACTGGATCGGCACCGGAGTGTGACCCAGACGCTGCTTGATCTGACCGATCACGCGCAGGAAGTTGGCGCCGGCACGGTCCATCTTGTTTACGTAAACAAGACGTGGAACGCCGTATTTGTTGGCTTGACGCCATACGGTTTCCGACTGCGGCTCAACACCCGAAGTACCGCAGAACACAACGACAGCGCCGTCGAGTACGCGCAGGGAACGCTCAACTTCAATAGTGAAGTCTACGTGGCCTGGGGTATCGATTACGTTGAAACGGTGCTCGTGAGAGTACTGCTTCTCGGAACCTTTCCAGAAGGCGGTAATGGCAGCAGAAGTAATGGTGATACCACGCTCCTGCTCCTGAACCATCCAGTCTGTGGTCGCGGCGCCATCATGCACCTCGCCCATTTTGTGACTTTTGCCGGTGTAAAACAGTACGCGCTCGGTGGTGGTGGTTTTACCAGCATCCACGTGAGCGACGATACCGATGTTACGGTAGCGGCTAATCGGAGTAGTACGAGCCATAAAGCCCTCGCAAAATTAGTGAAGCTAAAATTAGAAGCGGTAGTGCGAGAAAGCTTTGTTAGCTTCGGCCATACGGTGCACGTCTTCACGCTTCTTAACAGCAGCACCTTTACCTTCAGCAGCATCCAGCAGTTCGCCAGCCAAACGCAGAGCCATAGACTTCTCGCCGCGCTTACGGGCGAAGTCTACCAACCAGCGCATTGCCAGAGCGTTACGACGGGAAGGACGAACCTCGACCGGAACCTGGTAAGTAGCACCACCAACGCGGCGCGACTTCACTTCGACCAGCGGAGCGATGGCGTCGAGTGCTTTTTCGAAGAGTTCCAGGGGATCGGTGCCAGCCTTACGGGCCGCAACGGTTTCCAGGGCACCATAAACGATACGCTCGGCAACGGCTTTCTTGCCGCTTTCCATAACGTGGTTCATGAATTTGGCGAGGATCTGGCTTCCGTATTTCGGATCGTCCAGAATCTCACGCTTTGCTGCTACGCGACGTCTTGGCATGATAAGCCCTCAAGCGGTCTTCAGGTTAGCTCGGGACAGATCCAGAGGATGCGTGCCCGACCTTACTCTTATCGACTCAATAAAATAAAAATCTGCAAAACGGCCGATTACTTCGGACGCTTGGTACCGTACTTCGAACGACCCTGGTTACGGCCTTTAACGCCGGAAGTATCCAAGGAGCCGCGAACGGTGTGGTAACGAACACCTGGCAAGTCTTTTACACGACCGCCGCGGATCAGTACCACGCTGTGCTCTTGCAGGTTGTGGCCTTCACCACCGATGTACGAGGAAACCTCGAAACCGTTGGTCAGACGCACACGGCATACTTTACGCAGTGCCGAGTTAGGTTTTTTCGGCGTGGTGGTGTACACACGGGTGCACACGCCACGACGTTGCGGGCAGTTCTGCAGCGCAGGTACGTCGGATTTCTCGACGATACGCTTACGCGGCTGACGTACCAGCTGGTTGATAGTTGCCATCTACTAGCTCCACTGTTGTCTTGCGACGCTATTGTCTTGCAAGAAAAGCAAAATGGCAGGAACGAATTCCCGCCAAATTTAGGGGATCAAGAGTCTAAAGAGGATCTTGATTCCAGTCAAGGCAAGGCCCCGACCTCCCCGCCCATCGAACCTTGACTTGATGTCTCGATTCGACGAACGGAGCGATCAGGGCCTCACGCTCGTTTATCGCAGAACTCAGTTACCGCTCGAGTTCAGCGCTTCGGTCAGTGCAGCTTCCACTTCACTGGCGCTTACGCGCAACGGCTTGTCGGCATCACGGCGACGCTTGCGCTCGCTGTGATAGGCAAGACCGGTACCGGCCGGGATCAGACGACCCACGACTACGTTTTCTTTCAGGCCGCGCAGGTAATCGCGCTTGCCGGTGACTGCCGCTTCGGTCAGTACGCGGGTGGTTTCCTGGAAGGAAGCCGCCGAGATGAACGATTCGGTGGACAACGACGCCTTGGTGATACCCAGCAGAACGCGAGTGAACTTGGAGACAAACTTGTCTTCCGCGCCCAGACGCTCGTTTTCTACCAGTACGTGAGTCAGTTCCATCTGGTCGCCCTTGATGAAGCTGGAATCGCCGGACTCGGAGATCTCAACTTTACGCAGCATCTGACGCAGGATGGTCTCGATGTGCTTGTCGTTGATCTTCACGCCTTGCAGACGATAAACGTCCTGGATCTCGTTGACGATGTACTTGGCCAGCGCGCTTACACCCAGCAGACGCAGGATGTCGTGCGGATCGCTTGGGCCGTCGGAGATAACTTCGCCGCGGTTTACCTGTTCGCCTTCGAAGACGTTCAGGTGACGCCACTTCGGAATCAGCTCTTCGTACGGATCGCTACCGTCGTTCGGGGTAATGACCAGACGGCGCTTGCCCTTGGTCTCTTTACCGAACGCGATGGTGCCGCTGACTTCAGCCAGAATCGACGCTTCTTTCGGACGACGGGCTTCGAACAGGTCGGCAACACGCGGCAGACCACCGGTGATGTCACGGGTCTTCGAAGTTTCCTGCGGAATACGAGCGATAACGTCACCGATCGCAATCTTCGCACCGTCAGCCACACCGACCAGGGCGTTGGCTGGCAGGAAGTACTGAGCGATAACGTCAGTGCCTGGCAGCAACAGATCCTTGCCGTTGTCGTCGACCATCTTCACTGCAGGACGAATTTCTTTGCCCGCTGCAGGACGATCTTTCGCGTCGAGTACTTCAATGTTGGTCATACCGGTCAATTCGTCAGTCTGACGCTTGATCGTGATGCCTTCTTCCATGCCCACGTAGGTCACGGTACCTTTCATTTCGGTAACGATCGGGTGAGTGTGCGGATCCCACTTGGCCACGATTGCGCCAGCGTCGACCTTGTCACCTTCCTTAACCGAAATCACAGCACCGTACGGCAGCTTGTAACGCTCGCGCTCACGACCGAAGTCGTCCGCGATTGCCAGCTCACCGGAACGGGACACAGCAACCAGGTGGCCATCCACTCGCTCAACGTGCTTCAGGTTGTGCAGACGGACGGTACCGCCATTCTTCACCTGAACGCTGTCGGCTGCGGAAGTACGGCTTGCCGCACCACCGATGTGGAAAGTACGCATGGTGAGCTGGGTACCCGGCTCACCGATGGACTGGGCAGCGATAACGCCGACCGCTTCACCGATGTTCACCTGGTGACCACGAGCCAGATCACGGCCATAGCACTTGGCGCAGATGCCGTAGCGGGTTTCGCAGCTGATCGGCGAACGCACGATCACTTCGTCGATGCTGTTCAGCTCGATGAATTCGACCCACTTCTCGTCAACCAGAGTGCCAGCAGGAACGATAACGTCCTCGGTACCCGGCTTGAACACGTCACGGGCAATCACACGACCCAATACGCGCTCACCCAACGGCTCTACAACGTCACCGCCTTCAATGTGCGGAGTCATCAGCAGACCGTGTTCGGTGCCGCAATCGATCTCGGTAACCACCAGATCCTGCGCCACGTCTACCAGACGACGAGTCAGGTAACCGGAGTTAGCGGTTTTCAACGCGGTATCCGCCAGACCTTTACGAGCACCGTGAGTCGAGATGAAGTACTGAAGTACGCTCAGACCTTCACGGAAGTTCGCCGTAATCGGCGTTTCAATGATGGAACCGTCCGGCTTGGCCATCAGACCACGCATACCGGCCAGCTGACGAATCTGTGCTGCGGAACCCCGCGCACCCGAGTCGGCCATCATGTACATCGAGTTGAAAGACTCTTGGTCGACTTCGTCGCCGTGACGGTCGATGACTTTCTCTTTCGAGAGGTTGGCCATCATCGCCTTGGAAACTTCGTCGTTCGCTTTCGACCAGAGGTCGATCACTTTGTTGTACTTCTCGCCCTGGGTTACCAGGCCGGAGGCGTACTGGCTCTCGATCTCTTTCACTTCGTCGGTGGCTGCACCGATGATGCGGGCTTTTTCATCCGGGATAACGAAGTCGTTAACACCGATGGAAACGCCGGAGATGGTCGAGTAAGCGAAACCGGTGTACATCAACTGGTCAGCGAAGATCACGGTCTCTTTCAGACCAACCACGCGGTAGCACTGGTTGATCAGCTTGGAGATCGCTTTCTTCTTCATCGGCAGGTTGACGACGTCGTACGACAGACCTTTTGGCACAACCTGGAACAGCAGCGCACGGCCGACAGTGGTGTCGACGATACGGGTACCGCTCACGCTGTTGCCGTCACGGTCGTTGACGGTTTCGTTGATACGAACCTTGACCTTGGCGTGCAGTGCGGCTTCGCCGGCACGGAACACACGGTCAACTTCCTGCAGATCCGCGAATACACGGCCTTCGCCTTTGGCGTTGATCGCTTCACGAGTCATGTAGTACAGACCCAGTACAACGTCCTGCGACGGAACGATGATTGGCTCACCGTTGGCTGGCGACAGAATGTTGTTGGTCGACATCATCAACGCACGCGCTTCAAGCTGGGCTTCCAGCGTCAGCGGTACGTGCACGGCCATTTGGTCGCCGTCGAAGTCGGCGTTGTACGCGGCGCAGACCAGAGGGTGCAGCTGGATAGCCTTACCTTCGATCAGTACCGGTTCAAACGCCTGGATACCCAGACGGTGAAGGGTCGGTGCACGGTTGAGAAGAACCGGGTGTTCGCGAATCACTTCGGCGAGAACGTCCCAAACCTCTGGCAGTTCGCGCTCGACCATTTTCTTGGCCGCTTTGATGGTGGTCGCCAGACCACGCATTTCCAGCTTGCCGAAAATGAACGGCTTGAACAGCTCGAGAGCCATCTTCTTCGGCAGACCGCACTGGTGCAGACGCAGGGTCGGGCCTACGGTAATTACCGAACGACCGGAGTAGTCAACACGCTTACCGAGCAAGTTCTGACGGAAACGGCCCTGCTTACCCTTGATCATGTCAGCCAGGGATTTCAGAGGACGCTTGTTGGAACCGGTGATAGCGCGGCCACGACGACCGTTGTCGAGCAGAGCATCGACAGCTTCCTGCAACATACGCTTTTCGTTGCGCACGATGATGTCCGGAGCGGACAGATCCAGCAGGCGCTTCAAACGGTTGTTACGGTTGATCACTCGACGATACAGATCGTTGAGGTCGGAGGTCGCGAAACGACCGCCATCCAGCGGGACCAGTGGACGCAGATCTGGCGGCAGAACCGGCAGAACGGTCAGCACCATCCACTCTGGCAGGTTGCCGGAACCCTGGAAGGCTTCCATCAACTTCAGACGCTTGGACAGCTTCTTGATCTTGGTTTCCGAGTTGGTTTGCGGAATCTCTTCGCGCAGACGGCCAATCTCGTGTTCCAGGTCGATAGCGTGCAGCAGTTCACGGACAGCTTCGGCACCCATGCGGGCGTCGAAATCGTCACCGAACTCTTCCAGCGCTTCGAAGTACTGCTCGTCGTTCAGCAGCTGACCTTTTTCAAGGGTGGTCATGCCTGGATCGATAACGACATAGCTCTCGAAGTAGAGAACGCGTTCGATATCACGCAGGGTCATGTCCATCAGCAGGCCGATACGCGACGGCAGCGATTTCAGGAACCAGATGTGAGCAACCGGCGAAGCCAGTTCGATATGCGCCATGCGCTCACGACGAACCTTGGCCAGTGCAACTTCAACGCCGCACTTCTCGCAGATCACACCACGGTGCTTCAAGCGCTTGTACTTACCGCACAGGCACTCGTAATCCTTTACCGGGCCAAAGATCTTGGCGCAGAACAGGCCGTCACGCTCAGGTTTGAACGTACGGTAGTTGATGGTTTCCGGCTTTTTAACTTCACCGAACGACCACGAACGGATCATCTCCGGCGAGGCCAATCCGATACGGATGGCGTCGAACTCTTCGACTTGACCCTGGTTTTTCAGCAAATTCAGTAGGTCTTTCAAGGCCTTTCCTCCTGGCGGAGCAGAGAGCGGGCAATCCTGCCCCGCTCTCGATTCGCGTCACGTGTTATTCGGTTTCCAGATCGATATCGATGCCGAGGGAACGAATTTCCTTGATCAACACGTTGAAGGACTCGGGCATGCCCGGCTCCATACGGTGATCGCCATCCACGATGTTCTTGTACATCTTGGTACGGCCGTTCACATCGTCCGACTTCACTGTGAGCATTTCTTGCAGAGTGTAAGCAGCACCGTATGCTTCCAGTGCCCAGACCTCCATCTCCCCGAAACGCTGACCACCGAACTGCGCCTTACCACCCAGCGGCTGCTGGGTAACCAGGCTGTAAGAACCGGTAGAACGCGCGTGCATCTTGTCGTCTACCAAGTGGTTCAGCTTCAGCATGTACATGTAGCCAACGGTAACTGGTCGCTCGAACTTGTTGCCGGTACGGCCGTCGGTCAGCTGCATCTGGCCGCTTTCCGGCAGGTCTGCCAGTTTCAGCATGGCCTTGATTTCGCTTTCCTTGGCGCCGTCGAACACTGGAGTGGCCATTGGAACGCCGCCACGCAGGTTGTTCGCCAGATCGAGGATTTCCTGATCGGAGAAACTGTCCAGATCTTCGTTACGACCGCCGATCTGGTTGTAGATCTCGTCCAGGAAGGTGCGCAGTTCAGCGACTTTACGCTGCTCTTCGACCATCCGGTTGATCTTCTCGCCCAGACCCTTGGCCGCGAGGCCCAGGTGGGTTTCGAGGATCTGACCAACGTTCATACGCGAAGGTACGCCCAGCGGGTTGAGGACCACGTCGACCGGGGTGCCATTGGCATCGTGCGGCATGTCTTCAACCGGCATGATCACGGAGACCACACCCTTGTTACCGTGACGACCGGCCATCTTGTCGCCCGGCTGGATGCGGCGACGGATTGCCAGGTAAACCTTGACGATTTTCAGCACGCCTGGAGCCAGGTCATCGCCCTGCTGCAGTTTGCGCTTCTTGTCTTCGAACTTGTCGTCCAGCAGACGGCGACGATCAACGATGTAGGCCTGAGCCTTCTCGAGCTGCTCGTTCAGAGCATCTTCAGCCATGCGCAGTTTGAACCACTGGCCGTGCTCAAGACCGTCGAGTACTTCGTCGGTGATGTCCTGACCTTTCTTCAGGCCGGCGCCGCCTTCGGCCTTGTGGCCTACCAGTGCGGAACGCAGACGCTCGAAAGTCGCGCCTTCAACGATGCGGAACTCTTCGTTCAGATCCTTGCGGATCTCGTCCAGCTGGGACTTCTCGATCGACAGTGCACGAGCATCACGCTCAACGCCGTCACGGGTGAAGACCTGTACGTCGATGACCGTACCTTTGGTGCCGGTTGGCACGCGCAGGGAAGTGTCTTTAACGTCGCTGGCTTTTTCACCGAAGATTGCACGCAGCAGTTTTTCTTCCGGAGTCAGTTGGGTCTCGCCTTTCGGAGTGACCTTACCCACCAGGATGTCGCCTGCGCCTACTTCAGCACCTACGTAAACGATACCGGCTTCGTCCAGCTTGTTCAGTGCAGCTTCACCCACGTTCGGGATGTCCGCAGTGATTTCCTCTGGGCCAAGCTTGGTGTCACGGGCCACACAGGTCAGTTCCTGAATGTGGATCGTGGTGAAACGGTCTTCCTGAACCACACGCTCGGACAGGCAGATGGAGTCTTCGAAGTTGAAGCCGTTCCATGCCATGAACGCGATGCGCATGTTCTGACCCAGTGCCAGTTCACCCATGTCGGTGGACGGGCCGTCGGCCATGATGTCGCTACGCTGAACGCGATCGCCTTTACGCACCAGCGGACGCTGGTTGATGCAGGTGTTCTGGTTCGAGCGGGTGTACTTGGTCAGGTTGTAGATGTCGACACCGGCTTCACCGGTTTCAACTTCGTCATCGGCAACACGAACCACGATACGGCTGGCATCGACGGAATCGATCACGCCACCACGACGAGCCACGACGCAAACGCCGGAGTCACGGGCTACGTTACGCTCCATGCCGGTACCTACCAGCGGCTTGTCAGCGCGCAGAGTCGGTACAGCCTGACGCTGCATGTTCGAACCCATCAACGCACGGTTGGCGTCGTCGTGCTCGAGGAACGGAATCAGCGACGCTGCAACCGAGACAACCTGCTTCGGCGAAACGTCCATCAGGGTGACGTCTTCCGGCGCCTTGACGGTGAATTCGTTCAGGTGACGCACGGCAACCAGTTCGTCGATCAGAACTTTCTGCTCGTTCATGGTCGCCGAAGCCTGCGCGATCACGTGATCGGCTTCTTCAATAGCGGACAGGAACACGATCTCGTCGGTGACCACACCCTCTTTCACCACGCGGTACGGGCTTTCCAGGAAGCCGTACTGGTTGGTGCGAGCGTACGCAGCCAGGGAGTTGATCAGACCGATGTTCGGACCTTCCGGCGTTTCAATCGGGCAGACACGACCGTAGTGAGTCGGGTGTACGTCACGGACTTCAAAGCCTGCGCGCTCACGAGTCAGACCGCCAGGGCCGAGTGCAGAGACACGACGCTTGTGGGTGATCTCGGACAGCGGGTTGTTCTGGTCCATGAACTGCGACAGCTGGCTGGAACCGAAGAACTCTTTCACCGCCGCAGCCACGGGCTTGGCGTTGATCAGGTCTTGCGGCATCAGGCCTTCGCTTTCAGCCATCGACAGACGCTCTTTGACCGCACGCTCAACACGTACCAGGCCAACGCGGAACTGGTTCTCGGCCATTTCGCCTACGCAGCGAACACGACGGTTACCCAGGTGGTCGATGTCATCGACGATGCCTTTACCGTTACGGATGTCGACCAGAGTCTTCAGTACCGCGACGATGTCTTCCTTGCACAGAACGCCCGAACCTTCGATCTCGGTACGACCGATACGACGGTTGAACTTCATCCGGCCGACCGCAGACAGGTCATAACGCTCAGGGCTGAAGAACAGGTTGTTGAACAGGGTTTCGGCAGCGTCTTTGGTTGGCGGCTCGCCTGGACGCATCATGCGATAGATCTCGACCAGCGCTTCCAATTGGTTGCTGGTGGAGTCGATCTTCAGCGTGTCGGAGACGAACGGACCGCAGTCGATGTCGTTGGTGTACAGGGTCTCGATGCGAACGACCTGAGCCTTGGCGATTTTTGCCAGGACTTCAGTGTTCAGCTCGGTGTTGCATTCGGCCAGGATTTCACCGGTAGCCGGGTGCACGATAGCCTTGGCGGTGGTGCGGCCGAGGACGTAGTCCAGTGGCACATCCAGCGTCTTGATACCGGCTTTTTCGATCTGGTTGATGTGGCGCGCGGTAATACGGCGGCCTTGCTCAACAATGACCTTGCCCTTCTCGTCCTGGATGTCCAGAACCGCAACTTCACCACGCAGGCGCGATGGCACCAGTTCCAGGCTGAGGGTTTCGCCGCTCAGGTGGAAGACGTTGGTGGTGTAGAACGCGTCCAGCACTTCTTCGGTGGTGTAACCGAGCGCGCGCAGCAGTACCGAGGCCGGCAGCTTGCGACGACGGTCGATACGCACGAAGACGCAATCTTTCGGGTCGAATTCGAAGTCCAGCCACGAACCGCGGTAAGGAATGATGCGAGCCGAGTACAGCAGTTTGCCGGAGCTGTGCGTCTTGCCGCGGTCGTGGTCGAAGAACACGCCCGGGGAACGGTGCAGCTGGGAAACGATAACACGCTCGGTACCGTTGATTACGAAGGTACCGTTTTCAGTCATCAGGGGGATTTCACCCATGTAGACTTCTTGCTCTTTGATGTCCTTGATCGCTTTGTTCGACGATTCTTTGTCGAAAATGATCAGGCGCACTTTTACCCGCAAAGGTACGGCGAAAGTTACACCGCGCAATACGCATTCTTTGACATCAAATGCCGGTTCGCCCAGGCGATAACCGACGTACTCCAGCGCAGCATTGCCGGAGTAGCTGATGATCGGGAAAACGGATTTGAAGGCCGCATGCAGGCCCACGTCGCGGAACTGATCTTTAGTCGCTCCCGCTTGCAAGAATTCACGATACGAATCCAGCTGGATGGCCAGGAGGTAAGGCACATCCATGACGTCCGGCAACTTGCTAAAGTCCTTGCGGATACGTTTTTTCTCAGTATATGAGTAAGCCATCAGCGTTCCCCAGCTTGGTCACCTGCTTGTTTGGCCCCTCCCGACGGGAGCAGCCAGAAAATCGTGCAAACCCCATGGTTTGCGCCACCGCATCGGGTGGTTACAGCGCCTTTACCGGCACCGACCCAGTCGGCTGCCAATAACGGAAAAAGGCCGGTGGCAAGAGCCACCAGCCATCAGCCTGTCGCTTGACGCTCGGGCTGGAGGAGCAAAGTCGATGCTTACTTCAGCTCGACTTTAGCGCCTGCTTCTTCCAGCTTCTTCTTGGCGTCTTCAGCCGCTTCTTTCGAAACGCCTTCAGCTACAACCTGAGGAGCGCCGTCTACTTTCTCTTTGGCTTCTTTCAGGCCCAGACCGGTCAGTTCACGAACTGCCTTGATCACGTTAACCTTCTTCTCGCCAGCTTCCAGCAGAACAACGTTGAACTCGGTTTGCTCTTCAACAGCAGCAGCAGCTACAGCTGGGCCAGCCGAAGCGGCAGCAGCGGTAACACCGAAGGTTTCTTCCATCGCTTTGATCAGCTCAACGATTTCCACTACGGATTTCTGGCCGATTGCTTCGATGATTTGTTCGTTAGTCAGAGACATGACTCAATTCCTGAATTGGGGGACGGCCTACGCGACCATCGAAATAAACAAAAAACGCGAGAAGTGACGAGCCTTAGGCTGCGGCAGCTTCTTTCTGGTCGCGAATTGCCGCCAGAGTACGAGCCAATTTGCTGGTAGCGCCTTGAATCACGCTCATCAGCTGGGAAATTGCTTCGTCACGGGTCGGCAGGGTTGCCAGTACGTCGATCTGATTAGCTGCGAGGAACTTGCCCTCGAACGCAGCTGCCTTGATCTCGAACTTGTCCTGACCCTTGGCAAACTCTTTGAAGATACGGGCAGCAGCGCCCGGATGTTCGTTCGAGAATGCAATCAGGGTCGGGCCGGTGAACACGTCGTTGAGGACACTGTATTGAGTGTCAGCAACAGCGCGCTTGAGCAGGGTGTTACGTACAACACGTACGTAAACGCCAGCTTCACGAGCCTCTTTACGGAGTCCGGTCATTGCGCCTACTGTTACGCCACGTGCATCAACCACGACAGCGGACAGAGCGACTTTGGCAGCCTCGTTGACTTCAGCGACGATGGCCTTCTTGTCTTCGAGATTAATTGCCACGGGTTTAACTCCTGCTTGTTACCGTTTCATTCGATCGGAACCGAATGTCGTTTTGGTGTCTGATTCGGTAAGGAACCGGGAGCACCATCTGCGTAGGCTTGAGGTTTAAGGCTTGCGCCGCCTACGGTCTTGGATAGCCCCCGCCAGGCAGGGACCCCAATCTTTCAATTGGCGCGGCAATCCGCGCCAACCTTTGTCTTAAGCGTCGAGCGAGCTCTGATCGATAACCAGACCTGGGCCCATAGTGGTGCTCAGGGTAACGCGCTTGACGTAAATGCCTTTCGAGGAAGCTGGCTTGATACGCTTCAGATCAGCGATCAGGGCTTCAACGTTTTCCTTCAGCTTGACGGCGTCGAAGCCGATCTTGCCAACGGAAGTGTGGATGATGCCGTTTTTGTCGGTGCGATAACGAACCTGACCAGCCTTGGCGTTCTTGACCGCGTTGGCTACGTCTGGAGTTACGGTGCCGACTTTCGGGTTAGGCATCAGGCCACGTGGACCGAGGATCTGACCCAACTGACCAACAACGCGCATGGCATCCGGGGATGCGATCACTACGTCATAGTTCAGGTCGCCGCCTTTCATTTCGGCAGCCAGGTCGTCCATACCTACACGGTCAGCGCCGGCAGCCAGAGCGGCCTCAGCAGCTGGACCCTGGGTGAACACAGCAACGCGAACGGTCTTGCCAGTGCCGTGTGGCAGCACAGTAGCGCTACGAACAACCTGGTCGGATTTACGCGGGTCTACACCCAGGTTTACAGCAACGTCGAACGACTCGCTGAACTTGACAGTCGACAGCTCGGCCAGCAGAGCAGCGGCGTCTACAATGTTGTAGGCCTTGCCTGCTTCGATTTTGCCGGCGATAGCCTTTTGACGCTTGGTCAGCTTAGCCATTACACACCCTCCACGTTAAGGCCCATGCTACGAGCAGAACCGGCGATAGTACGCACGGCTGCATCCATATCAGCTGCAGTCAGATCCGCGTTTTTGGTTTTCGCGATTTCTTCCAGCTGAGCACGGGTAACGGTGCCAACCTTAACGGTGTTCGGACGAGCGGAACCGCTGGTCAGACCGGCCGCCTTCTTCAGCAGAACCGAAGCAGGGGTGGATTTGGTTTCGAAAGTGAAGCTACGGTCGCTGTAGACAGTGATGATCACTGGAGTCGGCAGACCTGGCTCAAGACCCTGAGTACGGGCGTTGAAAGCCTTGCAGAATTCCATGATGTTCACGCCGTGCTGACCCAGAGCAGGACCAACCGGTGGACTTGGGTTAGCCTGAGCGGCCTTCACTTGCAGCTTGATGTAAGCGGTAATCTTCTTGGCCATGAGGCACTCCAATTACGGGTTCGAACGCCTCGAAAGGCTCCCCGGTTACTTGCGCGTTTATCCCAGTGACGACAAAACCCCACAGCCTAAGGCTGCGGGGTTGGGATTGCTTGTCCAGTTAGACCTTCTCGACCTGACTGAACTCGAGCTCCACCGGAGTAGAGCGACCGAAAATGAGCACCGCCACTTGGATCCGGCTCTTTTCGTAGTTAACTTCTTCCACAACGCCATTGAAATCAGCGAATGGACCGTCGTTGACACGTACCGTCTCACCTGGCTCGAACAACGTCTTCGGCTTAGGCTTGTCGCTACCATCAGCAACGCGACGCAGAATTGCTTCTGCCTCTTTATCAGTAATTGGCGCAGGCTTGTCAGCAGTACCGCCGATGAAACCCATCACCCGAGGAGTATCCTTAACCAAGTGCCAGGTACCCTCGTTCATATCCATCTGGACCAGCACATAGCCCGGGAAGAACTTACGCTCGCTTTTGCGCTTCTGGCCGTTACGCATTTCAACCACTTCTTCAGTGGGAACCAGAATCTCGCCGAAGCCATCTTCCATGCCAGCCAGCTTTACGCGCTCGATCAGCGAGCGCATCACATGCTTCTCGTAACCCGAGTAAGCATGCACAACATACCAACGCTTAGCCACGGGACACCCTTAGCCGACAATCAAGGAAACAAGCCAGCCGAGCAGGGAATCAAGACCCCACAACAGCAACGCCATAACCAGAACAACAGCCACGACAATCAGCGTGGTCTGCGTAGTTTCTTGGCGAGTTGGCCAAACGACTTTACGAATCTCGGTGCGAGCTTCCTTAACCAGTACAAAGAAAGACTTGCCCTTCGCGGTCTGCAGGCCTACAAAGGCAGCTACAGCAGCAATGGCAAGCAAAGCGAGTACACGGTACAGGATCGGCGAAGCAGCGTAATACTGATTGCCAACAACGCCAACAACCACCAAAGCGACTACTACAAGCCACTTGAGCAGATCGAAGCGAGAGCCTTGAGCTTCAGCTTTAGGAGTCATCTATGAAGATCCTGTGAAAAGAAAGCCAGATACACCGAGTGAATCTGGCAGGTCAGGAGGGAATCGAACCCCCAACCTACGGTTTTGGAGACCGTCGCTCTGCCAATTGAGCTACTGACCTAAAACAAAATCAGGCCGACCATTATGCCGGCCCGAAAAATACATTACAACCGCTTATTCGATGATTTTAGCTACGACGCCGGCGCCGACGGTACGACCGCCTTCACGGATAGCGAAACGCAGACCATCTTCCATCGCGATGGTTTTGATCAGGGTAACAGTCATCTGAATGTTGTCACCTGGCATTACCATTTCAACGCCTTCTGGCAGCTCGCAGTTACCAGTCACATCAGTAGTACGGAAGTAGAACTGTGGACGGTAGCCTTTGAAGAACGGAGTGTGACGGCCGCCTTCTTCCTTGCTCAGAACGTAAACTTCTGCGGTGAACTTGGTGTGCGGCTTGACCGAACCTGGCTTGACCAGAACCTGGCCACGCTCAACGTCGTCACGCTTGGTACCACGCAGCAGAACGCCGCAGTTCTCGCCAGCACGACCTTCGTCGAGCAACTTGCGGAACATTTCAACACCGGTGCAAGTAGTAACGGTGGTGTCACGCAGACCAACGATTTCCAGCGGATCCTGAACGCGAACGATACCGCGCTCGATACGACCAGTCACAACAGTACCGCGACCCGAGATCGAGAATACGTCTTCGATTGGCATCAGGAATGGCTTGTCGATCATACGAACTGGTTCTGGGATGTAGGCATCCAGAGTTTCAACCAGTTTCTTGACGGCAGTGGTGCCCATCTCGTTGTCGTCTTTGCCTTCCAGCGCCATACGAGCCGAACCGATGATGATCGGAGTGTCGTCGCCCGGGAAGTCGTAAGTCGACAGCAGGTCACGAACTTCCATCTCAACCAGCTCCAGCAGCTCAGCGTCGTCTACCAGGTCAGCCTTGTTCAGGAAGACCACGATGTACGGAACGCCAACCTGACGGGACAGCAGGATGTGCTCACGGGTTTGTGGCATCGGACCATCAGCGGCCGAGCAAACCAGGATAGCGCCGTCCATTTGAGCAGCACCGGTGATCATATTCTTCACGTAGTCAGCGTGACCTGGGCAGTCAACGTGAGCGTAGTGACGGATCTTCGAGTTGTACTCAACGTGCGCGGTGTTGATGGTGATACCGCGAGCTTTTTCTTCTGGTGCGCTGTCGATCTTGTCGAAGTCAACGATTGCAGAGCCGAAAACTTCGGAGCAAACGCGAGTCAGAGCAGCAGTCAGAGTGGTTTTACCGTGGTCAACGTGACCAATGGTCCCAACGTTGACGTGGGGCAGGGAACGATCAAATTTTTCCTTAGCCATCGATATCACCCTCTACAGAAGAAATTAGACAAACAATATCAACCATTAAAACAAAGGCAGATATTTTCATATCTGCCTTGTTATATGGAGCTCTTGAGCGGATTTGAACCGCTGACCTCACCCTTACCAAGGGTGTGCTCTACCAACTGAGCTACAAGAGCAAAACCCTTTGCACAACCTGCAAACTTGGAGCGGGTAGCGGGAATCGAACCCGCATCATCAGCTTGGAAGGCTGAGGTTCTACCACTAAACTATACCCGCGGAGCCTGCAGCTCACGCTTAAATCTGGTGGAGGGAGAAGGATTCGAACCTTCGAAGTCGTAGACGTCAGATTTACAGTCTGATCCCTTTGGCCGCTCGGGAACCCCTCCTAATCAGGCCGGCATTCTATATCATGCCAAGACCCTGTCAAGCATTTTCTCATTTAAAAACCTGAGGTTAGCTGCGTTGACGCGCTCTACATTGAAATCCGGTTATGGTCTTCGCTGTGGAGCGGGCGCCATTCTATTCAAACTATTCAGCAGGTGCAACCCCTTCGCACAGCATTATTTTATGTTTTAACTCATTGAATTCCTTGGAAAGGTTTTGCAACTGTGGATCGCCCAACAAACGCTGGCCGTCCGGCGCAACTGCCAGCCAGTAACCGCTTCCGGCAGCATCTTTCGGCACGGATTGCACATTGACCCTCATCGCCCCAAGACGCTGCTGCAACTTGGCAATTGAATCCTCATCAGAAAATCCACCAAGAAACAGGCACTGTTGACGCGCAGCACCCTCCGCCCTGCGCCCATCACCGGCTGTTTCACTAAGCAAACGAATATCCTGCTGCGAACCGCGATACAGGTTCAGAGGCGTTACATCTTTGGCTCGCAAGGGCGCTTCCTGCTGATGCCAGACATAATAAAAAACATTGAGAACTACGAGGAGCAGGAACAACCAACGCATATGAACCTCAGGACAACGGACACGCCATGGCCAAGCCGACGAAAACAAGATCGGGTACAACCCGAGCATCAGGCACGACGCCACCAACCAGCTCGGCATCCCCCCCCGTAATGAAAACCACGTAGTTTTCGCCCCAATATGCTTGAGCGAGTTCTAATTGAGTGAGGACGAAGCCTCTCAACATCAGCGAACACCCGCGCTCCACCGCCTCTGCGGTCGTCCGCCCCGGCACATGACTAGAGAGCGCGCGCTCCGCCGCCTGATCCCCGTAGCGAATTTTACGAGTATGAGTGCGCAACTGGTTTCGCATCAAAGGCATACCAGGACAGATGAACCCACCGAGATGCTCACCGTCAGCCGCAACAAAATCAGCAGTGACTGCTGTACCGAAGTCGAGAATCAGGCACGAATTGCCGGCAGCCAGGTGAAAGCCCCCAAGCATCGCTAGCCAGCGATCAAGCCCTAGACGCTCATAATCCTCGTAGCCGTTATGAACACCGGACATCATGCGAGCGGATTTCGCACATACGACAGGAATAGCGAACTCACGCTCAATAAGCTCGATTAACGCGCCTGTTTCCTCATCAGTCCTGACGCTGACCAAACGACAGCTGCGCAGTGATAGCGAATTTATGATCCGCAGGCTCTCAATCAAAGCCAGATTGGAATCTACAACCCCTTCAGAGACCACTTCGCTCGCCAAGTCATCCAGCACGCGCCACTTTATAAAGCTGTTGCCGCAGTCAAGCTCAAGAATCATCACGCAACCTCAGGCTGAGCTCTCCGCCACTAAAGACCTGTTCAACACCATCTACCATCAAGCGCAACCCGCCCTGATTATCAATGCCGAGCACAACCCCGTCGATATGACTGTTACCCGCAATCAATGATACGGAGCGACCCTGCCACAGATGATTTTCCGCCCATTCTGCTTGCAAACTAGCGAATCCATTGGCTTGGTGCCTATGGATGTAGGTGTTCAGTTGATTGCTAAGCTCAACCACCAAATCGTTGCGATCACAGGCCTGCCCAGACTCAAGCCTTATGGAAGTCCACTGCTGGTCGACCTCATGCGCAACCTGCATATTCACATTGATTCCTATACCCAGCACTACATGACAGACATCTGCCGGATCTCCGACGAGCTCGAGTAGGATACCGGCAATCTTCTTGTTTCCCACCAAGACATCATTGGGCCACTTCAGGCCGACGTTCGACACCCCCGTGCTTCGCAAGGTCTGCATAGCGGCCAAGCCAACAACAAGGCTCAACCCTTCAAGCTGGCGCATTCCGCCTTCGATACGGAGTACAAGGCTGTAATAAAGGTTTTCGGCAAATGGGCTTACCCATTTACGGCCTCGACGACCACGGCCTGCCAATTGTCGCTCCGCAAGCACCAAAAACGGCGCGGGGGCGCCCTCACTGATGGAGCGCAGAGCTTCGGCATTTGTCGAATCGACAGAATCGAACACACGCACAGACCATTGAGAGACCTTCCTGGTTATTTCAAGAGGATCAAGGAGCGTCAGAGGCGCCGACAATTGATATCCGCGACCACGAACTTTATGGATCGACAGGCCAAGCTCAGCTTCAAGCTGTTGTAGCTGCTTCCATACAGCACTTCGGCTAATTCCCAGGGCAACGCCCAGGTCCTGTCCGGAATGGAATCGTCCATCCTTCAGTAGATTCAACAACGTCAGCATGCAGATATCGCCTCACAATGAGGCCCGCATAATAGCCATGCCCCGGGCCGTTGCATAGAAATCAAGCGGACACATTTCTCGCAGGCAAAACAAAACCCCAACTGCTTTCGCAATTGGGGTTTCGGAATTTAATCTTGACGATGACCTACTCTCACATGGGGAAACCCCACACTACCATCGGCGATGCATCGTTTCACTGCTGAGTTCGGGATGGGATCAGGTGGTTCCAACGCTCTATGGTCGTCAAGAAATTCGGGTACTGACTCGTGACCAGATGGCCTCGCTTCAGCAAATTGGGTATGTGACAGCTTTCGGTGTTTGTGCGCTTCGAACTTTCGGTTCGTTTCGTCTTCACACACCGCAATCTGGTCTCTATCGAGTTCGCAAATTGCTTGGGTGTTATATGGTCAAGCCTCACGGGCAATTAGTATTGGTTAGCTCAACGCCTCACAGCGCTTACACACCCAACCTATCAACGTCGTAGTCTTCGACGGCCCTTCAGGGAACTCAAGGTTCCAGTGAGATCTCATCTTGAGGCAAGTTTCCCGCTTAGATGCTTTCAGCGGTTATCTTTCCCGAACATAGCTACCCGGCAATGCCACTGGCGTGACAACCGGAACACCAGAGGTTCGTCCACTCCGGTCCTCTCGTACTAGGAGCAGCCCCTCTCAAATCTCAAACGTCCACGGCAGATAGGGACCGAACTGTCTCACGACGTTCTAAACCCAGCTCGCGTACCACTTTAAATGGCGAACAGCCATACCCTTGGGACCGGCTTCAGCCCCAGGATGTGATGAGCCGACATCGAGGTGCCAAACACCGCCGTCGATATGAACTCTTGGGCGGTATCAGCCTGTTATCCCCGGAGTACCTTTTATCCGTTGAGCGATGGCCCTTCCATACAGAACCACCGGATCACTAAGACCTACTTTCGTACCTGCTCGACGTGTCTGTCTCGCAGTCAAGCGCGCTTTTGCCTTTATACTCTACGACCGATTTCCGACCGGTCTGAGCGCACCTTCGTACTCCTCCGTTACTCTTTAGGAGGAGACCGCCCCAGTCAAACTACCCACCATACACTGTCCTCGATCCGGATAACGGACCTGAGTTAGAACCTCAAAGTTGCCAGGGTGGTATTTCAAGGATGGCTCCACGCGAACTGGCGTCCACGCTTCAAAGCCTCCCACCTATCCTACACAAGCAAATTCAAAGTCCAGTGCAAAGCTATAGTAAAGGTTCACGGGGTCTTTCCGTCTAGCCGCGGATACACTGCATCTTCACAGCGATTTCAATTTCACTGAGTCTCGGGTGGAGACAGCGCCGCCATCGTTACGCCATTCGTGCAGGTCGGAACTTACCCGACAAGGAATTTCGCTACCTTAGGACCGTTATAGTTACGGCCGCCGTTTACCGGGGCTTCGATCAAGAGCTTCGCGTTAGCTAACCCCATCAATTAACCTTCCGGCACCGGGCAGGCGTCACACCCTATACGTCCACTTTCGTGTTTGCAGAGTGCTGTGTTTTTAATAAACAGTCGCAGCGGCCTGGTATCTTCGACCGGCATGAGCTTACGGAGCAAGTCCTTCACCCTCACCGGCGCACCTTCTCCCGAAGTTACGGTGCCATTTTGCCTAGTTCCTTCACCCGAGTTCTCTCAAGCGCCTTGGTATTCTCTACCCAACCACCTGTGTCGGTTTGGGGTACGGTTCCTGGTTACCTGAAGCTTAGAAGCTTTTCTTGGAAGCATGGCATCAACCACTTCGTCACCCAAAAGGTAACTCGTCATCAGCTCTCGGCCTTAAGATCCCGGATTTACCTAAGATCTCAGCCTACCACCTTAAACTTGGACAACCAACGCCAAGCTGGCCTAGCCTTCTCCGTCCCTCCATCGCAATAACCAGAAGTACAGGAATATTAACCTGTTTTCCATCGACTACGCTTTTCAGCCTCGCCTTAGGGACCGACTAACCCTGCGTCGATTAACGTTGCGCAGGAAACCTTGGTCTTTCGGCGTGGGTGTTTTTCACACCCATTGTCGTTACTCATGTCAGCATTCGCACTTCTGATACCTCCAGCAAGCTTCTCAACTCACCTTCACAGGCTTACAGAACGCTCCTCTACCGCATCACCCGAAGGTGATACCCGTAGCTTCGGTGTATGGTTTGAGCCCCGTTACATCTTCCGCGCAGGCCGACTCGACTAGTGAGCTATTACGCTTTCTTTAAAGGGTGGCTGCTTCTAAGCCAACCTCCTAGCTGTCTAAGCCTTCCCACATCGTTTCCCACTTAACCATAACTTTGGGACCTTAGCTGACGGTCTGGGTTGTTTCCCTTTTCACGACGGACGTTAGCACCCGCCGTGTGTCTCCCATGCTCGGCACTTGTAGGTATTCGGAGTTTGCATCGGTTTGGTAAGTCGGGATGACCCCCTAGCCGAAACAGTGCTCTACCCCCTACAGTGATACATGAGGCGCTACCTAAATAGCTTTCGAGGAGAACCAGCTATCTCCGAGCTTGATTAGCCTTTCACTCCGATCCACAGGTCATCCGCTAACTTTTCAACGGTAGTCGGTTCGGTCCTCCAGTCAGTGTTACCTAACCTTCAACCTGCCCATGGATAGATCGCCCGGTTTCGGGTCTATTCCCAGCGACTAGACGCCCTATTAAGACTCGCTTTCGCTACGCCTCCCCTATTCGGTTAAGCTCGCCACTGAAAATAAGTCGCTGACCCATTATACAAAAGGTACGCAGTCACAGAACAAAGTCTGCTCCCACTGCTTGTACGCATACGGTTTCAGGATCTATTTCACTCCCCTCTCCGGGGTTCTTTTCGCCTTTCCCTCACGGTACTAGTTCACTATCGGTCAGTCAGTAGTATTTAGCCTTGGAGGATGGTCCCCCCATATTCAGACAAAGTTTCTCGTGCTCCGTCCTACTCGATTTCATGACCAAGAGATTTTCGCGTACAGGGCTATCACCCACTATGGCCGCACTTTCCAGAGCGTTCCGCTAATCTCAAAGCCACTTAAGGGCTAGTCCCCGTTCGCTCGCCACTACTAAGGGAATCTCGGTTGATTTCTTTTCCTCAGGGTACTTAGATGTTTCAGTTCCCCTGGTTCGCCTCTTGCACCTATGTATTCAGTACAAGATAACCATCTTATGATGGCTGGGTTCCCCCATTCAGACATCTCCGGATCAAAGTCTGTTTGCCGACTCCCCGAAGCTTTTCGCAGGCTACCACGTCTTTCATCGCCTCTGACTGCCAAGGCATCCACCGTATGCGCTTCTTCACTTGACCATATAACCCCAAGCAATCTGGTTATACTGTGAAGACGACATTCGCCGAAAATTCGAATTTCTCAACTAAGAGAACTCACAAATTTTACCTTAGCCTGATCCGCTACCAGTGAAAGTAACGTTCAGTCTATCTTTCTATCACATACCCAAATTTTTAAAGAACGATCTAATCAAAAGACTAGAAATCAATATTCAGTGCGAATATTCATTTCTAAACTCTCAAACTTCGAAGCAGTTTATGGTGGAGCCAAGCGGGATCGAACCGCTGACCTCCTGCGTGCAAGGCAGGCGCTCTCCCAGCTGAGCTATGGCCCCATAACAAAATTGGTGGGTCTGGGCAGATTCGAACTGCCGACCTCACCCTTATCAGGGGTGCGCTCTAACCAACTGAGCTACAGACCCAATTTCGAGCTTGTAACTGTTAGCTCAGAGCTATCAGCTTGGAGCTTAAAGCTGCTTCTATCGTCTTCTTCAATGAATCAAGCAATTCGTGTGGGAGCTCATGCAGCAGCTGATGTCGTCGATTAAGGAGGTGATCCAGCCGCAGGTTCCCCTACGGCTACCTTGTTACGACTTCACCCCAGTCATGAATCACACCGTGGTAACCGTCCTCCCGAAGGTTAGACTAGCTACTTCTGGTGCAACCCACTCCCATGGTGTGACGGGCGGTGTGTACAAGGCCCGGGAACGTATTCACCGCGACATTCTGATTCGCGATTACTAGCGATTCCGACTTCACGCAGTCGAGTTGCAGACTGCGATCCGGACTACGATCGGTTTTATGGGATTAGCTCCACCTCGCGGCTTGGCAACCCTTTGTACCGACCATTGTAGCACGTGTGTAGCCCAGGCCGTAAGGGCCATGATGACTTGACGTCATCCCCACCTTCCTCCGGTTTGTCACCGGCAGTCTCCTTAGAGTGCCCACCATTACGTGCTGGTAACTAAGGACAAGGGTTGCGCTCGTTACGGGACTTAACCCAACATCTCACGACACGAGCTGACGACAGCCATGCAGCACCTGTCTCAATGCTCCCGAAGGCACCAATCCATCTCTGGAAAGTTCATTGGATGTCAAGGCCTGGTAAGGTTCTTCGCGTTGCTTCGAATTAAACCACATGCTCCACCGCTTGTGCGGGCCCCCGTCAATTCATTTGAGTTTTAACCTTGCGGCCGTACTCCCCAGGCGGTCAACTTAATGCGTTAGCTGCGCCACTAAGAGCTCAAGGCTCCCAACGGCTAGTTGACATCGTTTACGGCGTGGACTACCAGGGTATCTAATCCTGTTTGCTCCCCACGCTTTCGCACCTCAGTGTCAGTATCAGTCCAGGTGGTCGCCTTCGCCACTGGTGTTCCTTCCTATATCTACGCATTTCACCGCTACACAGGAAATTCCACCACCCTCTACCATACTCTAGCTTGCCAGTTTTGGATGCAGTTCCCAGGTTGAGCCCGGGGATTTCACATCCAACTTAACAAACCACCTACGCGCGCTTTACGCCCAGTAATTCCGATTAACGCTTGCACCCTCTGTATTACCGCGGCTGCTGGCACAGAGTTAGCCGGTGCTTATTCTGTCGGTAACGTCAAAACAGCAAAGTATTAATTTACTGCCCTTCCTCCCAACTTAAAGTGCTTTACAATCCGAAGACCTTCTTCACACACGCGGCATGGCTGGATCAGGCTTTCGCCCATTGTCCAATATTCCCCACTGCTGCCTCCCGTAGGAGTCTGGACCGTGTCTCAGTTCCAGTGTGACTGATCATCCTCTCAGACCAGTTACGGATCGTCGCCTTGGTGAGCCATTACCTCACCAACTAGCTAATCCGACCTAGGCTCATCTGATAGCGCAAGGCCCGAAGGTCCCCTGCTTTCTCCCGTAGGACGTATGCGGTATTAGCGTTCCTTTCGAAACGTTGTCCCCCACTACCAGGCAGATTCCTAGGCATTACTCACCCGTCCGCCGCTGAATCCAGGAGCAAGCTCCTCTCATCCGCTCGACTTGCATGTGTTAGGCCTGCCGCCAGCGTTCAATCTGAGCCATGATCAAACTCTTCAGTTCAAACATCTTTGGGTTTTTAAGAAACCCTAAACTTGGCTCAGCAATCGTTGGTTACATCTTTGATTTCTCGCGGAGTAACTTGTGATGCTGATAATCTTGTTGACTATCAGTCTGACTGCACAAGCACCCACACGAATTGCTTGATTCAGTTGTTAAAGAGCGGTTGGTTAAGATCTTTCGTCTCAACCGAGGCGCGCATTCTACAGCAGCCTCATTTGCTGTCAAGTGATTATTTTCAGAAGTTTTCGAAGAATTCTTCAACAACTTCAACCACTTGCGCTTCCGATCTCTCGTTAGCGGGAGGCGAATTCTACAGCGTTAATCGCTGCTGTCAACACCTCTTTTTCTCCGCTTTCGACCGAGAAGATCGAACCGTTAAAAGAGCCAAACATCACCGTTCTTTCAACTCCCTCCAGGCTTCGACGATCTGAAGCAAGCCGCTGTCGAAAACTGCGTAACTCTTTGAATCTCAAGGAGTTTTCCGTTTCGACTGCGCCGGAAGTGGGGCGAATTATAGACTTCTAAAATTCGCCGTCAACCCCTAATTCAAACTTTATTCAGATTTCAGCGTGATACGTGCAAAAGCCTTCTTGCCGGCCTGGCACACGTGAGTCGCGCCCAGTACATATATAAAGGAGCGATCAACCACTTCACCATCAACACGCACCCCACCCGCCGCCAGCAGATCACGCGCCGCCGCCGAGTTCTTCACCAGGCCAGCCTTATTAAGGACGGCAGCGATTGGCATGTCTTCAGCCGAAGCCAGCTCAACCTCAGGCAAGTCATCTGGAAGCTCGCCATCTTTCATGCGGTTGCCAGCTCCACGGTGAGCATTTGCCGCCGCCTCTTCACCATGGAAACGCGCAACGATCTCTTCAGCCAGCTTGATCTTGATATCACGCGGGTTCGCGCCAGCCTCAACGTCAGCCCGGAATGCGTTGATCTCATCCATCGAGCGGAAGCTGAGCAACTCGAAGTAACGCCACATCAGCGCATCCGGAATGGAAACCAGCTTGCTGTACATGACGCCTGGCGCCTCCTGGATGCCGACGTAGTTACCCAGCGATTTGGACATCTTCTTCACGCCATCCAGACCTTCCAGCAATGGCATGGTGAGAATGCACTGAGCTTCCTGACCATAACCGCGCTGCAATTCTCGCCCCATCAGCAGGTTGAATTTCTGATCGGTACCGCCCAGTTCGACATCCGCACGCAGCGCAACCGAGTCATAACCCTGAACCAGCGGATAGAGGAACTCGTGAATAGCGATTGGCTGATTAGTGGTGTAGCGCTTGTCGAAGTCGTCGCGCTCGAGCATGCGGGCGACGGTGTATTGCGACGTCAGACGAATGAAATCCGCCGGCCCCATCTTGTCCATCCAGGTGGAGTTGAAGGCAACTTCGGTTTTCGCCGGATCAAGGATCTTGAAGACCTGAGTCTTGTAGGTCTCGGCATTCTCCAGAACCTGCTCGCGAGTCAGTGGCGGACGCGTGGCGCTCTTGCCACTCGGATCCCCGATCATCCCGGTGAAGTCACCTATAAGGAAGATCACTTGATGTCCCAGCTCCTGGAACTGACGCAGCTTATTAATAAGCACCGTATGACCCAGATGCAGATCCGGAGCGGTTGGGTCGAAACCAGCCTTGATACGCAGCGGTTGGCCGCGCTTGAGCTTCTCGACCAGCTCGGACTCGACCAATAGTTCTTCCGCACCACGTTTAATCAGCGCTAGCTGCTCTTCAACCGACTTCATAACAGACCCGCAAGGCTCAGATTCAAAGGGAACCAACCATACAAGAACGCGCACCAATTACAAGTTTTGCCCGGCGCACGGACACCAATCCACAGACCCGAGGTCTGTAGACTTGCTTCAGCGATGATTTGGTTATATTTTATACAGTTATTTCATCTTCATCATGTCATTCATCTTTTCCAATTCATCTATTTCAAAGTCAAAAATTACCTATGACCACAGAACCGTCTAAAGCGCCCCCGCTTTACCCGAAGACCCACCTGCTCGCCGCAAGTGGAATCGCCGCCCTTCTCAGCCTGGCGCTGCTGGTATTTCCCTCCAGCGATGTTGAAGCCAAAAAGACGACTCTGAGTCTTGAACTGGAAAGTCCTGCTGAACAACTGACACAAGATCAAGACGCTGCTGATGCGGCTCAAGCCACAAACGAGCCCGCAGCCTCGCCGTTCGCACAAATCGAAAACAGCGACCAAAACGCCGCGCAAACCGCTGAAACAGCGCCAGCACCTGTGGCGCCTGCTGAGAAACCGAAAGAGCCTGGGCACCGTGAAGTCGTGGTTTCCAAAGGCGATACGCTGTCTACACTGTTTGAAAAAGTCGGCCTACCGGCAGCCTCCGTGCACGAAGTACTGGCAAGCGACAAGCAGGCCAAGCAGTTCAGCCAGCTCAAGCGCGGCCAGAAACTTGAGTTCGAACTGAGTCCGGAAGGCCAGTTGACCAGCCTGCACAGCAAGGTCAGCGACGTTGAAACCATCACCCTGACCAAGAATGACAAGGGTTATACGTTCAACCGAGTGACTGCCAAGCCAACTGTTCGCACTGCCTACGTCCACGGCGTTATCAACAGCTCATTGTCGCAGTCCGCTGCGCGCGCAGGTCTTTCTCACAGCCTGACCATGGATATGGCAAGCGTCTTTGGCTACGACATCGATTTCGCGCAGGACATTCGTCAGGGTGATGAATTCGATGTGATCTACGAGCAGAAAGTCATCAACGGCAAGGCTGTCGGCACCGGCCCGATCCTGTCGGCGCGCTTCACCAACCGCGGAAAGACTTACACCGCCGTTCGCTACACCAACAAACAAGGCAACAGCAGCTATTACACTGCCGATGGCAACAGCATGCGCAAGGCTTTCATCCGGACGCCGGTTGACTTCGCCCGCATCAGTTCGAAGTTCTCCATGGGCCGCAAGCACCCGATTCTCAACAAGATCCGCGCCCACAAAGGTGTTGATTACGCAGCCCCGCGAGGCACGCCGATCAAGGCGGCTGGTGACGGCAAAGTATTGTTGGCCGGCCGTCGTGGTGGTTACGGCAACACCGTGATCATTCAGCATGGCAACACCTACCGTACGCTGTACGGCCATATGCAGGGCTTCGCCAAAGGCGTGAAAACCGGCGGCACCGTCAAGCAGGGTCAAGTCATTGGCTACATCGGTACCACCGGCCTCTCCACCGGCCCGCATTTGCACTATGAGTTCCAGGTCAACGGCGTTCACGTCGACCCGCTGGGCCAGAAACTGCCGATGGCCGATCCGATCGCCAAGTCCGAGCGCACACGCTTCCTTGCGCAAAGCCAGCCGTTGATGGCGCGGATGGATCAAGAGAAAGCCACCATGCTGGCTTCGAGCAAGCGCTAAGCCATGGCCCTGTACATCGGCGTGATGTCCGGAACCAGTCTCGACGGGCTGGACATCGCCCTGATCGAGCAGACCTCGGCGATCAAACTGATCGCCACCCACTATCTGCCAATGCCTGACTCCCTGCGCGCCGAGCTGCTTGGCTTGTGCGCCAGCGGTCCCGACGAGATCGCCCGCTCGGCGATTGCCCAGCAACACTGGGTCGAACTTGCCGCCTCAGGTATTCACGCCCTCCTCGCGCAACAACAACTCAAGCCCGATGCCATCCGCGCCATTGGCAGCCACGGTCAGACCATTCGCCACGAACCCGCGCGTGGTTTCACCGTGCAGATCGGTAATCCAGCTCTGCTGACTGAGTTGACCGGTATTACCGTCGTCAGCGATTTCCGCAGCCGCGATGTCGCAGCGGGTGGGCAAGGTGCGCCGCTGGTACCAGCCTTTCACGAAGCGTTGTTTGAAGAGCGTAGCGGTAACCAGGCGGTCTTGAATGTCGGCGGATTCAGCAATCTCAGCCTGATTGAGCCGAACAAACCGGTAGCCGGTTTCGACTGCGGACCGGGGAATGTTCTGATGGATGCCTGGATTCACCGGCAGCGTGGCGAGAACTATGACCGGGATGGTAAATGGGCTGCAACCGGCAAGGTTGAACCAACCCTGCTCAAGGCACTGCTAAGCGACCCGTTCTTCGTGACCAAAGGCCCGAAGAGTACCGGACGTGAAGTGTTCAACCTGCCTTGGCTGGAACAGCATCTTTCGCACCTGCCGAGCTATGCGGCTGAAGACGTTCAGGCCACGCTGCTCGAACTGACGGCGCTGACGATCGTCGAGTCGCTGCAAAGTGCTCAATCGGACACGCAGGAACTGCTGGTCTGTGGCGGCGGCGCGCATAACGCCACGCTGATGAAACGTCTGGCGGTTCTACTGCCGGACACTAAGGTCGCCAGCACCGCAACTCACGGCGTTGATCCGGATTGGGTGGAAGCCATGGCCTTCGCCTGGCTTGCGCATTGCTGCCTCGAAGGCATCGCCGCCAATCGGCCAAGCGTCACCGGCGCTCGCGGTCTGCGCGTACTTGGCGCCATCTACCCGGCCTAAACTTCAGATACAAAAACGCCGCAGAACCGAAAGGCTCTGCGGCGTTTTGTTGTGTGCGGTGAAGCGCGATCAGATCGAGAACGACGAACCGCAACCACAAGTCGTTGTGGCATTCGGGTTTTTGATCACGAAGCGCGAACCTTCCAGACCTTCCTGATAATCCACCTCGGCACCGGCCAGGTACTGGAAGCTCATCGGATCGACCACCAGGCTCACGCCTTCGCGCTCGACAATGGTGTCGTCATCGGCCACGTCTTCATCGAAGGTGAAACCGTATTGAAACCCTGAACAACCGCCGCCCGTAACGAATACGCGCAGCTTCAAGCGATCATTCCCCTCTTCATCGACCAGGCTCTTCACCTTGTGCGCAGCACCTTGAGTGAATTGCAAAGCCGTGGGGGTGAAGGATTCGACGCTCATGCTGACTATCTCCCGGCGTTACGCCGCCATAATGCGTGATGACGCGCATTATCCGCTTGTCCTAGAAAATTGGTCAACTATTAGAAAGGCAGCTGCAAGCTTCAAGCGGTGAGCTTCAAGCTTGCGGCGCCTGACCTGTAGCGGCCGTTAAGGAAGCATACCGGCGTGGGACAGACCGAAGCGCTCGTCCAGGCCGAACAGGATGTTCATGTTCTGCACCGCTTGGCCCGAGGCGCCCTTGACCAAGTTGTCGATTACCGAAAGTACCACCACCAGATCGCCATCCTGTGGACGATGCACAGCAATGCGGCAGACGTTGGCGCCGCGCACGCTACGGGTTTCCGGGTGGCTGCCCGCTGGCATCACATCGACGAACGGTTCGTTGGCATAGCGCTTTTCGAACAGTGCCTGCAGATCAACCGAGCGATCCGCTACTGTTGCGTAGAGCGTGGAGTGGATACCGCGAATCATCGGAGTCAGATGCGGGACGAAGGTCAGGCCGACATCCTTGCCCGCTGCGCGACGCAGGCCCTGGCGAATTTCCGGCAGGTGACGATGACCTTTTACCGCATAGGCCTTCATGCTTTCCGACGTCTCGGAGTACAAAGAACCTACAGCCGCACCACGCCCGGCACCGCTTACACCGGATTTGCAGTCGGCGATCAAACGCGATGCGTCGGCCAGACCTGCTTCAAGCAATGGCAGGAAACCCAATTGTGTAGCGGTTGGGTAGCAACCTGGCACAGCGATAAGGCGCGCTTTCTTGATCTGCTCGCGGTTGACCTCCGGCAGTCCATAAACAGCTTCATCCAGCAATTCCGGCGCGCCGTGTGGCTGGCCATACCACTTGGCCCACTCATCAGCATCTTGCAGACGGAAGTCGGCGGACAGGTCGATGACCTTGGTACCCGCCGCCAGCAGCTCGCCTGCCAAGGCGTGAGCCACACCATGTGGCGTCGCGAAAAACACCACATCGCAAGCGCCAAGGGTTTTCACGTCCGGTACGCTGAACGCCAGCCCGTCATAGTGACCGCGCAGGTTCGGGTACATGTCAGCCACGGCCAGACCGGCCTCGGATCGGGAAGTGATGACGACCACTTCTGCCTGCGGATGCTGTGCCAACAGACGCAGCAGTTCGACACCGGTGTAACCCGTGCCGCCGACGATACCGACCTTGACCATAAACCTGCCCTCAACGAACCCACTGGAAAGCCGTCGATAATAGGGGCCGCGCGCGACTGCGACAACCGCCAAGGTGACGCGCGGACGCTCAAGCCTCTACTATCTGGCTACCGTGAATGAGGGAATAACCAAAAATGCTCTATCTATGGCTCAAAGCGTTTCACATTATCAGCGTCGTCTGCTGGTTTGCCGGGCTGTTTTACTTGCCGCGCCTGTTCGTTTACCACGCGCAAAGCACCGACACGATCAGCCAGGAACGCTTCAGCGTCATGGAGCGCAAGTTGTATCGCGGCATCATGGGCCCGGCGATGATCGCCACGCTGATCTTCGGTGGCTGGCTGATCTACCTCAACCCGAGCCTTTTCAGCCAGGGCGGCTGGATTCACGCAAAACTGACTCTGGTCGTATTGCTGATCGGCTACCACCACATGTGCGGCGCGCAGGTAAAACGCTTTGCCCGTGGCGAAAACACCCGCAGCCATGTCTTTTATCGCTGGTTCAATGAAGTGCCGGTTCTGATATTGCTGGCTATCGTAATTCTGGTCGTGGTCAAGCCGTTCTAACTTCAATCAATACAGATCCTTGGGGTGTTCACAATGTCGCTGCCCGCTTTGCTCGAACAACGTCTGCGTCTGCCCGTGGTAGCAGCGCCGATGTTCCTGATCTCCAATCCGGAGCTGGTACTCGCCTGCTGCCGCAATGGCGTGGTCGGCAGCTTTCCGGCGCTGAACCAGCGCGAAAGCAGCGGTTTCAAGGCTTGGCTGGAACAGATCGAGGCGGGCCTGGCGACGCTGGAAAATCCGGCCCCTTATGCGGTGAACCTGATCGTTCATCACAGCAATCCGCGCCTGCAGGCGGATCTGGATATCTGTGTCGAGCATAAGGTGCCAATCGTTATCACCAGCCTCGGCGCGGTGAAGGAACTGGTCGAAGCGGTGCACAGCTATGGCGGTCTGGTGTTTCACGACGTGACCACGCGGCGCCATGCCGAGAAAGCCGCTGAAGCCGGTGTCGACGGGTTGATTGCTGTCGCGGCCGGCGCCGGCGGGCATGCCGGCACCTGGAGTCCGTTTGCGCTGATCGCCGAGATTCGTCAGTTCTACGACAAGACGCTGTTGCTTGCAGGATGTTTGAACCATGGCCATGAGATTCTCGCCGCACAGCTGCTCGGCGCGGATTTGGCCTACTTCGGTACGCGATTTATCGGCACCACCGAAAGTCACGCGCCTGACGCTTATAAAGAGATGCTGCTGACAGCCAAGGCTGCCGACATCATTCATACTCCAGCGGTGTCGGGAGTGCCGGCCAGTTTCATGCGCCAGAGCCTGGAGGCGGCCGGTTTCGACATGGCTGCACTGCAAGGCAAGGGCGAGGTGAATTTCGGCGACAAACTCAAGCCGATCAACGATGAGGCCAAGGCCTGGAAGACCGTATGGTCGGCGGGCCAGGGTGTTGGTCAGATTGACGATCTGCCGAGCGTGGACCAATTGATCGCAAGGCTGGACGCTGAATATCGTCAAGCCCAAACGCGCGCTGCACAGCTGCCACAACGCTGGCCGCGCTGAGATACCCCGGCCAGTCGCTGGCAGACTGGCCTCGAACTGAATACAGCAAACCCAATCGCGACAAGGATGCCTCGGCCATGAGCGACACCCGTTACAAGATCGTCTTCGACGGCGCGCTGCAGCCCGGCGTCGACCTCACCACCGCCAAACTGAATCTGGCGGATCTGTTCAAAACCGATGTGGCCGCCATTGAGCGCCTGTTCAGAGGCCGCGCCGTCGCCCTCAAGCGTGACTTGTCCCACAGTGATGCACAGACGTATCTGCAGGCGTTGAACAAAACCGGGATCGACGCGCGGATAGAAGCGGAAACCGCCATCGAGCTGAATCTGGCGGATGTCCACGATAACCCTGCAGTGGTGGTGGACACTGACTCGCCTTACGCCCCTCCGCGCGCCAATGTCGGTGAAGCTCTGCCGCCATTCGCTACGCTCAAGCCATTCAGCGTCGAAGGCCGGATCGGTCGCCTGCGCTTTCTCGCCTGGACCATGGTCTTGAGCCTGGTGACCCTGCCCATCGTCGGCGTGTTTGCTTTGATTGCGCTGGGTCTGGTCAGCGGCGATTCGACCACCGGCCTGATCCTCGGTGGCATTCTGGCGGTCTTCCTGTTCATTGGCTTCATGATTGTCAGCATTCTGTTCAGCGTTCAGCGCCTGCACGATATCGGCTGGTCGGGCTGGCTGTGGTTGCTGAACCTGGTGCCGTTCGTGGGCAGCTTCTTCCCGCTGGTGATCATGGTCGTACCCGGCAATGCTGGCGCCAACCGCTACGGCCCACCGCCACCGCCCAACAGCACGGCGGTGAAAGTGCTGTGTTCCTTGTGGATCGTGTTCTTCGCGCTGATATTTGCCGGTGGACTCCTCGGCGGCTTCTCGGCTGTGCAGGAGGAGTACGAAAGCAATCTGGAGAGCAGCTATGACAGTGGTTCGGTGACCACCGATGAGGTTGAGGTCGTCGAACCGCCAGCGATTTCCGCCGACGAGGCAGCCGAACCGGCGCAGGCCCCTGTAGACTCTGCGCAAGAATGAACAGCGCTCCCCGCCGTGACAACCGCGTCGCCGGCGCGGAGCTGTTGCGATGGAGAACTGCATGACCCGTTACGCTCTGATCACTGGCGCTTCCAGCGGCATCGGCCTGGCCATGGCCGAAGCGCTGGCCAGGCGCGGCCGCAGCCTGATTCTGGTGGCACGACAGCGTGATCAGCTGGAAAGTATCGCCATCGAGCTGACGCAACGTTTCGATGTCGAAGTATTGTTTCGCGCCTGCGACCTCGGCGAACCGTTGCGCCTGTCCGGCTTCTTGCTGGAGCTGGAAGAAGGCGATCGGCAGATCGATCTGCTGGTCAATTGTGCCGGCATCGGCACCTGCGGGCCGTTTCTCGCGCAGGACTGGATGACCGAGCAGGACCTCATCGAGGTCAATATCCTCGCCCTCACCCGCCTCTGCCATGCGCTGGGTAACAGCATGGCGCTGCTGGGCGGCGGGCAGATTCTCAACGTCGCGTCCGTGGCCGCGTACAGCCCCGGCCCTTGGATGAGCACCTATTACGCCAGCAAAGCCTACGTGCTGCACTTTTCCGAGGCCTTGCGCGTGGAGCTCAAACAAAGCGGCGTCAAAGTCTCGGTACTGTGCCCCGGGCCGACACGTACACCGTTCTTCCGTACCGCGCAGATGAGTAGCGAAAAGATCGAAAGCAACCATTCGCTGATGATCCCGGAAGAAGTGGCGTTGCACGCTGTGCGCGCACTGGATAAAAACCGCGCCATCATCATTCCGGGACGACGCAACCGCTGGCTGGCGTTCCTGCCGCGACTGGGTTCGCGCTGGCTTAACCGGACGATTGTCGGCATGGTCAATAAAGCTTACTGCCCCCGCTAGGAAGACGACTTCGAAGCGGTACACTCGATTCAGCCCAACTCAACGGAGAAACAGCAGTGGATACTCTGTTCACCAAGATCATCAACCGGGAAATCCCGGCCAATATCATTTACGAGGACGACCAGGTTCTGGCCTTCCACGACATCGCCCCACAGGCTCCGGTGCACTTTCTGGTAATCCCGAAAAAACCGGTGCGCACGCTCAATGACCTGACTGAAGACGACAAGGCGCTGGCCGGGCACATCCTGTTCACTGCGCAGCGTCTGGCGCTGGAGCTGGGTTGCGAAGAAGGCTTCCGCGTGGTGATGAACTGCAATGAACTTGGCGGGCAGACTGTCTATCACATTCATATGCACGTGCTGGGGCAGCGCCAGATGAACTGGCCGCCGGGCTGATGGGCGACAACCGACTGTGGGAGTGAGCCTGCTCGCGAAGGCGCCGATATATTCAACACTTCAGTAGCCGATAATCTGCTTTCGCGAGCAGGCTCGCTCCCACAAAAAACCTGACCGCGCAGCAAGTGACCCAGCGCAAACCCTCGTCGGCCGATTCGGTTAAACTGGCCGCCGAGATTCTTCCCGGAGGTCAGCATGACTACCCAACGTCACTACTCGCCCATAGACCGTCTGCTGCTGCAAGCCGATGCCGCGATGCGCACGCTGTTGCCCTTCAGTGGCCAGCCGTACCGTCCGTCGCCAGCGATTCTGCAGCCGGATACGCAGATGAGCGATGAAGACACCCGCCACGTCGCCGGTCTGATGCGCATCAACCATACCGGTGAAGTCTGTGCCCAGGCGCTGTATCAGGGACAGGCGCTGACCGCCAAGTTGCCACAGGTGCGGGAGGCCATGGAGCATGCAGCTGAAGAAGAGATCGATCATCTGGTCTGGTGCGAGCAGCGCATCCATCAGTTGGGCAGCCACACCAGCGTGCTCAATCCACTGTTTTACGGCATGTCATTCGGTATCGGCGCGGTGGCCGGGCTGATCAGCGACAAGGTCAGTCTTGGTTTCGTAGCGGCGACCGAGCATCAGGTGTGCAAGCATCTTAATGAGCATCTGGAGCAATTACCGGCCGAGGACGAGAAGTCCCGGGCGATTCTCGAGCAGATGCGCATCGATGAAGAACACCATGCGGAAAGTGCTCTGGATGCAGGCGGGTTTCGTTTCCCGGCGCCGGTGAAATTCGGCATGAGTTTGCTGGCGAAGGTGATGACCAAGAGTACTTATCGGATCTGAGATCTGTGTCGGTGCTGATGACCTCTTCGCGAGCAGGCTCGCTCCCACAGAGGTTTTGTGTGAGGCATGAAAAAGGCGACCAGGAGGTCGCCTTTTTTGTGTCCGGTAATCTTAGGTCGGCATGTTGCGCGCGTAGAAGATTTCCAGCATTTCGTGTTTCACACGGTCGGTCACCTGGGCACGTTGCTCGGGCGAGAGGTTGCTGGTCGCGTCGCCGAACAGGTAGTTGTCCAGTTCGAAGTTCTTCAGCAGCATTTTGGTGTGGAACAGGTTTTCCTGGTACACGTTCACGTCGGTCATCTGGTACGCGTCGCGGGTGTCTTCGGAGAGGTAGTTCTGGATCGAATTGATCTCGTGGTCGATGAAGTGTTTATTGCCTTCAACGTCACGGGTGAAGCCGCGCACACGATAATCCACGGTCACGATGTCCGAATCGAACTGGTGAATGAGGAAGTTGAGCGCTTTGAGCGGTGAAATGACACCACAGGTCGACACGTCGATATCCACACGGAACGTTGCAATACCGTCGTCCGGATGGATTTCCGGATAGGTGTGCACCGTGATGTGGCTCTTGTCGAGGTGGGCCAGAATGATTTCGGGCAACGGGCCCGGCGATTCTTCGATCTGGCTGTCAGTCGGGGTCACCGGCTCCTCCGAAATCAGAATCGTGACGCTGGCGCCCTGGGGTTCATAGTCCTGACTGGCGATGTTCAGGATGTTGGCACCAATGATCTCGACAACTTCTGTGAGAATCTGCGTCAGGCGTTTCGCGTTGTACTCTTGATTGATGTACTCAACGTAAGCCTGCTGGTCTTGCGGAGTTTCCGCGTAGCAGATGTCATAGATGTTGAAGCTCAAGGTCTTTGTCAGGTTATTGAACCCGTGGAGCTTGAGTTTGCTTTTCACCGTTAAAAACTCTCTATGTATGCGGCGCGGCCGCGTGATCAAGCATGCCCGTCAAGTGCGAACAACGCACCTGCGTAGGACGGTTAACACCTCTTCGCGATGGCGATTTTGGTTATCTGTTCAGGCGGATGACCCGTCGGCTGACCGATCACTGCCCTGAAAAAAGTGGCGCATTATGCAGACGTCAGCGGGGGATCGCCAGAGTCTGCACTGCTTTTATGATAGTTGAATGTCGGTTTAGCCGAGTTCGACGATTTCATAATCGTGGGTGATTGCCACGCCAGCCGCGCCAAGCATGATCGACGCCGAGCAATACTTCTCGGCCGACAGCTCGATGGCGCGCTTGACCTGAGCTTCTTTCAGGCCCCGGCCCTTGACCACGAAGTGCATATGGATCTTGGTAAACACCTTGGGATCTTCAGTCGCACGCTCGGCGTCGAGGAAGGCTTCACAGCTTTCAACGGCCTGGCGCGACTTCTTCAGGATGCTGACCACGTCGAAGTTGCTGCAACCGCCGACACCCAGCAAAAGCATTTCCATCGGGCGAACCCCGAGGTTACGGCCACCAGCGTCCGGCGGGCCGTCCATCACCACGACATGACCGCTGCCGGATTCGCCGAGGAACATGGCTTCGCCAGCCCATTGGATGCGTGCCTTCATCGCCCAGACTCCACTGTAAAAAAAGGGTCGCCAGCTTAGCACAGCGCTTTGTCCCGACAGGAACGACGTCCTAGGACGGATGCTTTCTGGCTGTAGGTAATTTCTCGAATTTTCGACGAAGTGTCTGGTAAGCTGGCGCCAATTCGCTGGCGCCAATTCGTCAGCCCTGTAGCGACCGCCTTCAGCGCCTCATAAAAACTCAAACATCACCGTGCAGTCTTTTCGGGATACAACCATGGTTGCTATTACCCCCACACCCAAAATCAAGAACATCGACAAGCTGTTGATGCATTGCCAGCGCCGGCGTCATGCGGCCAAGAGCAACATCATCTGCGCCGGCGATCGCTCGGACACGCTGTACTTCATCATCAAGGGTTCGGTCACCATCCTCATCGAAGACGACGATGGCCGCGAGATGATCATCGCCTACCTCAACGCCGGGGATTTTTTCGGCGAACTGGGTCTGTTCGAGCAGGCAGGTCAGGAGCAGGAACGCAGCGCCTGGGTGCGGGCCAAGGTCGAATGTGAAACTGCGGAAATCAGTTACGCCAAGTTCCGCGAGTTATCGCAGCAGGATCCAGACATTCTTTACGTCCTCAGCGGACAAATCGCACAACGCCTGCGTAACACCACGCGCAAAGTCGGTGACCTGGCGTTTTTCGACGTCACCGGCCGAGTCGCCCGCTGCCTGCTGGAGCTGTGCAAACAGCCGGACGCCATGACCCACCCGGACGGCATGCAGATCAAGGTCACCCGCCAGGAGATCGGTCGAATCGTCGGCTGTTCGCGAGAGATGGTCGGCCGCGTACTCAAGGACCTTGAAGAACGCAACCTGGTCGATGTGAAAGGCAAGACCATGGTGGTCTTCGGCACGCGCTAGACGTAAATCTGCGCCAGCATCAAACGAAACAATTCATCGAGACGCGCCAACGCCTGTGGCGCGTTGAATTTCTCATGCAGGGCGATGTGGCTTTGCGCCCTCACCCGCTGCTCCAGCCCGCAGGCTTCATTGAAGCGATTGACCGCAGCGACCATCGATTGGCGCTCGTCATCCATCAGCATCGCACCGTGCACCAGCCCCACCGGACGCTGGCCGCCCTGACTCTGGCGCCAGCGCTGGGCGGTGCCGACCATTTTGCGACCGTCGAGATTGACGTTGAAACGACCATCACAGAATGCGCCGTCGATTTCCCCGACTGACGAGGTGCCACCCAATTCATCCAGCAACTGACAGATCGGATCGCATAGCCGACGGTAGCCGGTTTCGATGCGGTTCAAGTCGCCTTCACTGCGAGGAGGGGCATACACCAAGGCAATGTTGATGGTTGCAGCGGATTGCGGGACGGGCTCACCGCCGGTTTCACGCAACAGCACGGGCCAGCCAGCGACAGCGGAGACTTCGCAGGCGTGGTCGAATTGCGGAAGACGGTTGAGGCGGCGCGGCATGACCAGCGCGCGATCGGTGGGCTGCCAGAACAGCAGGCCGAATTCGGCGTCGCCGGCACAGACCGAGGCCAGCAAGTCCTGTTCGGCTTGCAGGCCGGATTCGATGGTCAGCGGGGTTGGCAGCGACATGGTGGGCTCCGGCAAGTTGAGTCTCTTTAGCGGATTCGAAGGCCCCTTCGCGAGCAGGCTTGCTCCCACAGGGGGAAATGCATTCCAAATGTGGGAGCGAGCCTGCTCGCGAATGAGGTCGACTCGGTCAGTCGAGGGTCGAACCGCTTACTACTGGACCACCACGCTCCGGAAAGAACAGGCGCTGCAATTCAATCCCCGGATTTTCCGCGCGCATGAACGCTTCGCCGACCAGGAACGAATACACGTCGCTGATTTCCATCAGTTCGACGTCGGCACGATTGAGAATGCCGCTCTCGGTGATCACCAGGCGATCGCGCGGGATACGCGGCAGCAGATCGAGGGTGGTTTCCAGGCTGACATCAAAGGTGTGCAGGTTGCGATTGTTGACCCCGACCAGCGGTGTGTCGAGGGTCTTGAGCGCGCGCTCCAGTTCGTCACCGTCGTGCACTTCCACCAACACGTCGAGACCGACGCCTTTGGCCACGGCGGCCAGCTCGGCCATCTTCACGTCGTCCAGTGCGGAGACGATCAACAGCACGCAATCGGCGCCCAGCGCGCGGGCTTCGACGATTTGGTAGGGATCGATCATGAAGTCCTTGCGGATCACCGGTAACTTGCAGGCGGCGCGCGCCTGTTGCAGGTAGGCATCGGCGCCCTGGAAGTAATCGATGTCGGTCAGCACCGACAGACACGTGGCCCCGCCCTTCTCGTAGCTCTTGGCGATGTCAGCCGGCACGAAGTCTTCGCGGATTACGCCTTTGCTCGGCGAAGCCTTTTTGATTTCGGCAATCACCGCCGGTTGTTTTTTCTTTGCTTGCGCCAGCAAAGCCTGGGCAAAACCACGGGGTGCATCGGCCGCCTTGGCCAGACTTTCCAGCTCGCTCAGGCTGACCCGGGCGCTGCGCTCGGCGACTTCCTCAACCTTGCGCGCCAGAATGTTTTCCAGAACCGTCGGTACACTCATCCTTCATTCTCCACTTTGAATACCGCGGTAAAGGCACCCAGCTCCTCGAGTTTTTCCCGAGCGAGGCCGGTGTGCAGCGCGTCGTGCGCCAGCTCCACACCTTGTTTCAGACTGCTTGCCAGGTCGGCGGCGTAAAGCGCCGCACCGGCATTGAGCACAATCATCTCGGCAGCTTTCTGGCCGTTTTCGGTTTTGCGCTTGCCGAGGGCATCGCGAATCAGCGCCAGCGACGCTTCCGGGCCTTCAACCGACAGGCCGTGCAGGCTCTGGCTCTTCATGCCGAGATCTTCCGGCTCGACCCAATACTCAGTGATTTCGTTGTTTTTCAGCTCGGCGACAAAGGTCGGCGCGGCGAGGCTGAACTCGTCAAGACCGTCCTTCGAATGCACCACCAGCACATGTTTGCTGCCCAGCCGCTGCAAGACTTCGGCCAATGGCCGGCACAGCGCCTGGGTGAATACGCCGACTACCTGATGTTTCACACCGGCCGGATTCGTAAGCGGGCCGAGCATGTTGAACAGCGTGCGCAGGCCGAGTTCGCGGCGCGGGCCGGCGGCATACTTCATCGCTTTGTGGTGAGTCTGGGCGAACATGAAACCGATGCCGACGTTGTCGATGCAACGCGCGACTTGGACCGGCGTCAGGTTCAGGTAGATGCCGGCAGCTTCCAGCAGATCGGCGCTGCCACTTTTGCCGGACACCGCGCGGTTGCCGTGCTTGGCCACGGTGCAACCAGCGGCTGCAACAACAAAGGAGGACGCAGTCGAGACGTTGAAGATATTCGCACCATCGCCGCCGGTGCCGACCACATCGACGACACCGTCGAGGGTTTTCAGCTCGACCTGATCGGCCAGCTCGCGCATCACCGATACGGCGCCGACGATCTCGTCGATGCTCTCGCTCTTCATGCGCATGGCCATCATGAACGCGCCGATCTGCGCTTCGGTGCATTGCCCGGTCATGATCTCGCGCATCACATCGCGCATTTCATCGGTGCTGAGGTCGAGGTGTTCGACGATACGGCTGAGGGCTGTCTTGATATTCATGGGAAGTCCTTAGCGCGTGCCGCCGGTTTGTTTGAGGAAATTGGCAAACAGTTCATGACCCTGTTCGGTGAGGATCGACTCGGGGTGGAACTGTACACCCTCGATGTTCAGGGTCTTGTGACGCAGGCCCATGATCTCGTCGACCGAGCCGTCATCGTGCTGGGTCCATGCGGTCAGCTCGAGGCAATCGGGCAGGCTGTCGTGCTTGACGATCAGCGAGTGGTAACGGGTGACGGTGAGCGGATGATTGAGGCCGGCAAACACGCCCTTGTCCTCGTGGAATACCGGGCTAGTCTTACCGTGCATGACTTGGCGGGCACGCACCACATCACCGCCGAAGGCCTGGCCGATGGACTGGTGGCCGAGGCAGACGCCGAGGATCGGCAGTTTGCCGGCGAAGTGCTTGATCGCGTCGATGGAAATGCCAGCCTCGGTAGGCGTGCACGGCCCCGGGGAAACCACGATGCGCTCGGGATTCAGCGCTTCGATTTCGGCGATGGTCAGTTCGTCGTTGCGCACCACTTTGACTTCGGCACCCAGCTCGCCGAGGTATTGCACAACGTTGTAGGTAAAGGAGTCGTAGTTGTCGATCATCAGCAACATGGCGTTTCGAACCTCTTGAATTCTGACTTGATGACAGCCTTCAGATGACTTGCCCGCAGAGCGCTGCGCGATGTCGGACGCGCACAGGGCGCCAGCACAGCGGCATTTCAAACGGACAAGGAAGGCAAAGCGATACAGATCCGGCGGAGCCGGCAGAAAAGATTCAGGCGCGCCAACGCCAGCGGGCGTGTGCCTTGATGACTTGATCCAGAAGTTTGCTGGTGATCAACACGGGGAAGGTCTCGTTCATACGTTCCGGCACAGTAACTTAGCTGGGCGGAGCGTGCAATATGGCGGGGCCTGCGGGCTGGAAAACGGCAGAAGGATTCGCGACCGATGGCAAAATGCCGAACGTTTTTGGTACTGTCGTTTCGTTCACCTACAACAATAAATAAACGGACTTGCTCATGATCAGACAGACGTTGTTTGTACCGCTGGCCAGTTGCGTGCTCGCACTCGCCTGCGCCCAGGCCAATGCGGCGCCCAATCCTTATTCCAGTTTCATTGTGTTCGGCGACAGCCTCAACGATGCCGGCACCTTCGCCGACACGGGCGGCCCGGCGGGTTCCACCGAGCGCTACACCAACCGCACAGGGCCGGTGTATCAGGATGGCAGCGGCGAAGTTTATTCATTGAATTCCACGCAGTTGCTCGGCGCCCGCCTGGGCTATTCGCCTGACCAGACAGCTTCTTCAAGCTCCGCAGTGCGAGCCGAAAACGGCCAGCCCGACGGCAACAACTGGGCGGTCGGTGGTTATCGCACCGACCAGATTCTCGACTCGATCACCACCCAATCGGCCACCGGCGAACGCACCCGCGCCGGCTACCTGCCATCGAACGGCTTCCGCGCCGACCCGAATGCGCTGTACTACATTTCCGGTGGCGGCAACGACTTCCTCCAGGGCCGTATTCTCAGCCTGCCCCAGGCCAACGCCGCAGCCGATCGGCTGGCCGACAGCGTGCAGACGTTGCAGACCGCCGGTGCCAAATACGTGATGGTCTGGCTGCTGCCTGACGTGGGCCTGACCCCGGCCCTTAACGGCACGCCGCTGCAAGCATTCAGCAGCACCCTCGCCAACCAGTTCAACAGTCAGTTGGTGACGCGCCTGCAAGGCATTAACGCTGAAGTCATTCCGCTGAACATTCCGGTGCTGCTCTCGGAAGTCTTCGCCGACCCTGGGCGCTTTGGCCTGGCCACCGACCAGAACCTCACCGCGACCTGCTTCAGTGGCAATAACTGCCCGGAAAACCCCCGCTACGGGATCAACAGCGCCACGCCGGATCCGACCAAGCTGATCTACAACGATGGCGTACACCCGACCGAATCCGGGCAGAAACTGATTGCCGATTACGCCTATTCGTTGCTGGCAGCGCCATGGGAACTGAGCCTGCTGCCGGAAATGGCCCATGGCACGGTGCGCGCGCATCAGGATGAATTGCGTAATCAGTGGCAGGCGGATTGGGAGAACTGGCAAGCGGTCGGCCAATGGCGTGCGATTGTCTCGGCCGGCGGACAGCGTCTGGATGTCGACAGCCAGAGCAGCGGCGCCAGTGCCGATGGCAGCGGTTACAACCTCAACGTCGGCGGCAGCTATCGCCTGAACGAAGCCTGGCGCCTGGGCGTGGCGGCCGGTTTGTACCGGCAGAATCTCGAGGCCGGGCACAATGACTCCGATTACAAACTCAACAGCTACATGGCCACCGCGTTCGCCCAGTTCCAGCAGAACCGCTGGTGGGCCGATGCTGCGCTGACCGGCGGCAAACTCGACTACGACAACCTCAAGCGCAAGTTCGATCTCGGCGCCAGCGAGGGTGCGGAGAAAGGCGATACCGACGGCAGCCTCTGGGCGTTCAGCACGCGTCTCGGCTATGACATTGCGCAACCGGGCAGCCAATGGCACCTGTCGCCGTTTGTCAGCGCCGATTACGCCAGTGTCGATGTCGACGGTTACTCGGAGAAGAGCAACCGCGCCACCGCGCTGACCTTCGATGACCAGAGCCGCGATTCGAAACGTTTGGGCCTGGGCATTCAGGGCAAGTACAACTTCACCGCGCAAACCCAGGTGTACGGCGAATACGCCCACGAGCGTGAGTACGAAGATGACGTGCAGAAGGTCAACATCGCACTCAATACCCTGCCGGCGAATGACTTCACCCTTGAAGGCTACACACCGGCAAGTCACCTGAACCGCTTGAGCCTCGGTGTCAGCCACAAGCTGACGGCGGATCTGGCGCTGCGTGGCGGTTATACGTTCCGCAAGGACGATGACTTCAAGCAGCAGGGACTGAATGTCGGGGTCGTGCTGGATTTCTGAGGTGTAGATGCAAAAAGCGGCGCCCCTGCAGGCGCCGCTTTTTTATGGCAGTACACAAAGCAAATGTGGGAGCGGGCTTGCTCGCGAATGCATTCGGTCAGTTGATGTAAAAGTCGACTGATCCACCGCTTTCGCGAGCAAGCCCGCTCCCACAAGGGTTGGGTGTGGGCTCAGGCGTCCGGGGTTTGCTCGGCCAGGGCCACGGCGCGGAACATCGCGCGGCGTTTGTTCAGGGTTTCTTCCCATTCCAGCGCCGGCACCGAGTCGGCAACGATGCCGCCGCCGGCCTGCACGTGCAGCTCGCCGTTCTTGATCACTGCCGTGCGAATGGCAATGGCGGTGTCCATGTTGCCGTTCCAGGCAAAGTATCCGACCGCGCCGCCGTACACGCCACGCTTGACCGGCTCCAGCTCGTCGATGATTTCCATCGCGCGAATCTTCGGCGCGCCCGACAAGGTGCCGGCCGGCAGAATCGCCCGCAGTGCGTCCATCGCGGTCAGCCCGGCCTTCAACTGGCCGGTGACGTTGGAGACGATGTGCATCACGTTGGAATAACGTTCGATGACCATTTTCTCGGTGAGCTTTACCGAACCGATTTCCGAGACTCGCCCGGTATCGTTGCGGCCCAGATCGATCAGCATCAAGTGCTCGGCGATCTCCTTGTCATCCGAGAGCAGGTCCTGCTCCAGCGCCACATCGGCCTCTTCGGTGGCGCCGCGTGGGCGCGTGCCGGCGATCGGGCGCACGGTGATCAGGTTGTCTTCGACGCGCACCAGCACTTCCGGCGAACTGCCGACGACGTGGAAATCGCCAAAGTTGAAGAAGTACATGTAAGGCGTCGGGTTGAAGCAACGCAGGGCACGGTACAGATCGATCGGCGCAGCCTTGAAGTCGATCGACATGCGCTGCGACGGCACCACCTGCATGCAGTCGCCGGCGAGGATGTATTCCTTGATGGTGTCGACGGCTTTTTCGTAATCGTCCTGGGTAAAACTCGAACGAAACACCGGATCGGCCGATTGCTGCTTGCTGAAGTCCAGGCCACGACGCGGAGTGATCGGCTGACGCAGTTGCTCGAGCAGTTCCTGCAACCGCGCCTGGCCTTGCTCGAAGGCATCGGCCTGCGCCGGGTCGGCGAGGACGATCGCGTGCATCTTGCCGGCCAGATTGTCGAACACCACGACGGCGTCGGAGACCATCAGCAGAATGTCCGGCACGCCCAGCGGATCCGGGTTCGGGCACTTGCCCAGACGTTTCTCTACATAACGTACACAGTCATAACCGAAGTAGCCGACCAGCCCACCGTTGAAGCGCGGCAGGCCGGCGATGGTCGGCACGTTGTAGCGAGCCTTGAAGGTTTCGACGAAGGCCAGCGGATCTTCAACCTCGTGGCTTTCGGTCTCGACGCCATCAACGCTGATACTGACGTGATGGTCGTGCACCCGCAGCACGGTGCGGCACGGCAGGCCGATGATCGAGTAACGGCCCCATTTCTCGCCGCCCTGCACCGATTCGAGCAGATAGGAGTTGGGCTGGTCGGCCAGTTTCAGGTAGATCGACAGCGGCGTGTCGAAGTCGGCCAGGGTTTCGCAGGCCAACGGGATGCGGTTATAGCCGTCAGCGGCCAGACGCAGGAATTCTTCGCGATTCATAAGGTGCCTCGTGGTGTGAGGTGCAATCAGTCAGTCAGGCGAACGCGCCGGCAAGGCCGGCCAGAATCAGTCAGGCGCGCCAACGCCAACGGGCCAGGGCCTTGATGACTTTCATCCAGAGTTTGCGGGTGACCACCACGATGGCGTTTCCAGAAGGGGGTTGAACAGCGTCGGGCAACGTTATCCCACCGGCCAGATCCAGGCAACCGGGAATTAGTTTGCGCAAATCGTCGATCACCAGTGCCGGCGATTCCTCGGCAATTGGCCGGCCATGGTTGTAGCCATAACTGAGCGCCACACACTTGACCCCCGCCGCTTTCGCCGCCTGCACATCGCTGCGCGAGTCGCCGACGAACAACGATTGCGAGGCCGGGATGTTGGCCATTTTCATCACGAAAAACAGCGCCGCCGGGTCAGGCTTCTTCTGCGGCAGAGTATCGCCGCCGATGATCCACTTGAAGTAGCGGCCGATCTTCATCTGATCGAGCAGCGGCGCGACGAAGCGCTCGGGCTTGTTGGTGATCAGCGCCATGGCCACGCCTTGCTTGTGCAGCCACTTGAGCGTGTCGCGCACACCGGGATAGACCACGGTCAGCTCATGGCTGGCGCCGTACGCCTCCATGAAAATCTCCAATGCGCGCTCGGCTTCAGCGTCATCCACTGCTGAGTGATCGATGCCACCGGCCAAGGCCCGACGCACCAGTACCGGCGCGCCATTACCGACCCATTCGCGCACCGCTTCGATACCTGCCGGCGGACGACCGAGGGAGAGCAGCATGGTGTCCACCGCCGCTGCCAGGTCGGGAACCGAATCGATCAGCGTGCCATCCAGATCGAACATCACCAACCGTGGCAGTTGCCCCGGGAACAGCTGCTCAAAACCGCTCATGGGCGCGCCAGAGCCAGTTCGGAACGCATCTTGTCGATGACTTCCTGATAGTTCGGCGCGTTGAAAATGGCCGAGCCGGCGACGAAGGTATCAGCGCCAGCAGCGGCAATTTCGCGGATGTTGTTGACGTTGACGCCGCCGTCGATCTCCAGGCGGATGTCGCGCCCCGAAGCATCGATGATCGCCCGCGCTTCACGCAGTTTGTCGAGGGTGCCGGGAATGAACTTTTGCCCGCCGAAGCCCGGGTTGACGCTCATCAGCAGAACCATGTCGACTTTGTCGATCACGTACTTGAGCACGTCCAGCGGAGTCGCGGGGTTGAACACCAGACCGGACTTGCAGCCGCCTTCGCGGATCAGTTGCAGCGAGCGATCGACGTGCAAAGTAGCTTCCGGGTGGAAGGTGATGTAGGTCGCGCCAGCTTCGATGAAGTCGCCGACGATGCGATCAACCGGGCTGACCATCAGGTGCGCGTCGATCGGCGCTGTGACGCCGTACTTGCGCAGTGCCGCGCAGACCATCGGGCCGATCGTCAGGTTCGGTACGTAGTGGTTGTCCATGACATCGAAGTGGACAAAGTCGGCGCCGGCGGCGAGAACGTTGTCCACTTCCTCGCCGAGGCGGGCGAAGTCGGCGGAGAGGATCGACGGAGCAATTACGAAGGGCTGCATGACGCACCTGTGCTGAGCTAAATCACGATGGCGCGCATTGTATACCTCAAGTTTCCACGCGCGCACCGGGACCGCGATGATTGGGTTGTGCCATGAGCCCTCAGCGACCGCGCCTCAGTAAGCCGCGCGGTAGATCTTCTCGATGTCGCCGGCGCTGAGTTTGCGCGGGTTGTTGCGCATCAGCCGCTCGATGCCGGCCGCCTCCACGGCCATCGCCGGGATCGCTTCCTCCGGCACGCCGAAACTGCGCAGCCCGGCAGGGATTTCCACCGCCGCGCACAGGTCGGTCATGGCCTGCACGGCTTTGTCCGCAGCTTCGCTGGCGCTCAGATGCGCGGTCTTCACGCCCATGGCTTCGGCAATATCCTGCATGCGTTCGACGCAGGCCATTTTGTTCCAGGTCATCACATAGGGCAGCAGCAAGGCGTTGCTGACACCGTGGGCAATGTTGAAGCGCCCGCCCAGCGGATACGCCAGCGCATGCACCGCCCCCACCCCGGCGTTACCGAACGCCATGCCGGCCATCAGGCTGGCGGTGGCCATGTCTTCGCGCGCTTGCAGATTGGCGCCGTTGGCGTAGGCCTTGGGCAGAGCGCTGGCGATCAGCTTGATTGCGCCGATGGCGAGGGAGTCGGTGATCGGCGAGGCATTCACCGACAGGTAGGATTCGATGGCGTGCACCAGTGCATCGACGCCACTGGCAGCAGTGACGCTGCGCGGACAGGTCAGGGTCATCTGCGGGCTGACCAGCGCCACATCCGGTAGGAGATAGTCGCTGACGATGCCTTTCTTCAACTGCGCGATCTTGTCCGAGAGGATTGCCACGTTGGTGACTTCAGAGCCAGTGCCGGCGGTGGTCGGGATGGCGATCAGCGGCGGGCCCTTGCGCGGCACCTGATCGACGCCGAACAGATCTTCCAGCGCGCCGTGGTAACCGGCGTAGGCAGCGACACTCTTGGCAATGTCGATGGCGCTGCCGCCCCCCAGTCCGATCAAACCGTCATGCCCGCCTTCGCGATAGGCGCGCATGCAGTCCTCGACGATGGCGATTTCCGGGTCGGGCAGCACGCGGTCGAAAATCTCGTACTCGCGCCCGCCGAGTTGCACCAGCGCCAGCTCGACCGTGCCGGACTTGACCAGCGCAGCGTCGGTGACGATCAGCGGGTTGTCGATGTCCAGACGCGTGAGTTCGGCGGCCAGTTGTTCGATGGCTGCGGCGCCGGTGATCAGTTTGTGAGCGATTTTGAACTGGGACAGACTCATGGTGCGCAGCCTCTTATAGATGTGGGAGCTGGGCACAAGATTAGCTGGGGATTTGGGGTTGTCTGCTATTCACCCTATGAATGACCAGATCCAGAAGACCACGATCAACTGTGGGAGCGAGCCTGCTCGCGAATACGGTAGCCCTTTCAACTGATAGCCAGCTGACACACCGCTTTCGCGAGCAGGCTCGCTCCCACATTTTTAGCCGCTTTCGAAGTCAGACCTGCGCAGTACGCAGTTTTTCGCTGCGCCCGCGCAGCCATTCCAGGGTCAGCAGCAGAATCACCGAGAAGGCAATCAGCAACGTCGCCGCAGCCGCAATCGTCGGGCTGAGGTTCTCGCGAATTCCGCTGAACATCTGCCGAGGCAATGTCGCCTGCTCGGGACCTGCGAGAAACAGCGTCACCACCACCTCATCAAACGACGTCGCAAAGGCAAACAGCGCCCCGGAAATCACCCCCGGCGCAATCAGCGGCAAGGTCACCCGACGGAACGCGGTCAAGGGCGATGCACCGAGACTCGCCGCCGCCCGCACCAGATTGTGATTAAACCCCTGCAACGTCGCCGACACCGTGATGATCACAAACGGCACGCCCAGCACCGCATGCACCACGATCAGCGAGAAGAAGCTGTTGCCCAACCCCAACGGCGCAAAAAACAGATAACTCGCCACACCAATAATCACCACCGGCACCACCATCGGCGAAATCACCAGCGCCATCACCAGCGCTTTGCCGGGGAAGTCGCCACGGGTCAGGCCGATCGCCGCCAGCGTGCCGAAGATCATCGCCAGCACCGTCGCCGCCGGGGCAACGATGATGCTGTTCTTCAGCGCGCGCATCCATTCCGCCGAGGCGAAGAAGTCGTGATACCACTGCAGCGAGAAACCCTGCAGCGGATAGACCAGAAAACTCCCCGAGTTGAACGACAGCGGAATGATCACCAGCACCGGCAGGATCAGGAACAACAGAATCAGGCCGCAGAGGATCCGCAGGCTGTAGAACCACACCCGTTCGATGGGCGACATGTAAGGACTCAGCATCGCAAATTCCCCTTAGCTCAGGCGCAGGCGACTGGCGCCGACCAGCCAGCTGTAGATCAGATAAAGCACCACGGTCGCCAACAGCAACAGCCCGCCCAGTGCGGTGGCCATGCCCCAGTTGATGCTGGTATTGGTGTAGAAAGCGACGAAGTAGCTGACCATTTGGTCGTTCGGGCTGCCGAGCAGCGCCGGGGTGATGTAGTAGCCAATCGCGAGAATAAACACTAACAGGCAGCCGGCACCAACGCCGGCGTAGGTCTGCGGGAAGTACACCCGCCAGAAACTGGCGAACGGATGGCAGCCGAGGGAAATCGCCGCGCGCATGTAAGTCGGCGAGATGCCTTTCATCACGCTGTAGATCGGCAGAATCATGAACGGCAGCAGGATGTGTACCATCGAGATGTACACACCGGTGCGGTTGAACACCAGTTCCAGAGGTTTATCGATGATGCCCATGGCCATCAGGCCACTGTTGATCAGACCGCCGGATTGCAGGAGCACGATCCACGCGGCGACGCGCACCAGAATCGAGGTCCAGAACGGCAGCAGCACCAGGATCATCAACAGGTTGCTCTGCCGCGATGGCAGGTTCGCTAGCAGGTACGCCAGCGGATACGCCAGCAACAGGCAGATCACCGTAATGACCAGACCCATCCAGAATGTGCGGGCGAAGATATCGAGGTAGATCGCCTGATCCGGGGTTGCCGGAGCCAGTTCGCCGAGGTCATCGATGCGGTGATCGACCGCCGCCAGCAGGTAATACGGAGTGATGCTGCTGGTGTTGCGTTTGACCGCTTGCCAGTAGGCCGGGTCGCCCCAGCGTTCGTCGAGCGCTTCCAGCGCTTCTTTATAAGAAGCCGGTTCGCTGGCGAACGGCAGCGCCCGGGCGGTTTTGGTCAGCAGGCTGCGGTAGCCGGCCAACTCCATGTTCAAGCGCTTGGACAGATCGCCCAGCGTCTGGTTTTTGCGGGCTTCGCCGAGGTCTTCGCTGGCGGCCTTGTACACCGGCTCGGCCGGCAGACCACGCCCGTCCCAACTGGCGATGGCAGTGACAGTGCGCGGCATGCCGCCAACCACTTCCGGGTTGCCGACGCTTTTATAGAGCAGCGCCACGATCGGCACCAGAAACACCAGCAGCAGAAACAGCACCAGCGGCGCAATCAGCGCCTGCGCCTTCCAGCGGTTGACCCGCTCGGCGCGCTTGAGCTTCTGCTTCAAAGTGGGGCTGGCGCCCTCGTTCAGGGGAACGGCGATGGCCATGACGTACTCCGCAAATCTTTGATCGTTACAAAGGTGGCGAACCACCTCTGTTGCGTTGAAACACAGCAACCTGTGGGAGCGAGCCTGCTCGCGAAGAGGCCAGCACATTCAATATCCATGCTGGCTGATCTACCGCTTTCGCGAGCAGGCTCGCTCCCACAGAAGGGCGAGCCCTCGGCTATTTGGCGGCCCAGGAATTGAAGCGCTGTTCCAGTTGCTCGCCGTTGTCAGCCCAGAAGCTGACGTCGATCTGCACCTGGTTCGAGATGTTTTCCGGGGTGGTCGGCATGTCCTTCAGGACATCCTTGGCCAGCAACGGCACAGCCTGGGTATTGGCCGGGCCGTAGGCGATGTTTTCCGAGTAGATCTTCTGCTGCTGCGGCTGCACCGAGAAGGCGATGAACTTCTTCGCCGCTTCCGCGCGCTTGGCGTCCAGGCCTTTCGGGATGGCCCAGGCGTCGAAGTCGTAGATGCCGCCGTTCCACACCACTTTCAGGTTGGATTCTTTTTGCACCGCAGCGATGCGACCGTTGTAGGCCGAGCTCATGACAACGTCACCGGAAGCGAGGTACTGCGGCGGCTGGGCGCCGGCTTCCCACCACTGAATGCTTGGCTTGAGCTCATCGAGCTTCTTGAACGCACGATCCTGGCCGCCCTTGCTCGCCAGCTCTTTGTAGACATCTTTCGGTGCCACACCATCGGCCATCAGCGCGAATTCGAGGGTGTACTTGGCGCCTTTGCGCAGGCCGCGCTTGCCCGGGAATTTCTTCGTGTCCCAGAAATCCGCCCAACTGGTCGGTGCGGTTTTCAGCTTGTCAGCGTTGTAAGCCAGCACGGTCGACCAGACGAAGAAGCCCACGCCGCATGGCTGAATCGCGCCTTTGACGTAATCTTCGGTCTTGCCGAACAGCGCAGGATCAAGCTGCTCGAACATGTCTTCGTCGCAACCACGGGACAGCTCTGGCGATTCAACTTCGACCAGATCCCACGACACGCTTTTGGTGTCGACCATGGCTTTGACCTTGGCCATTTCGCCGTTGTATTCGCCGGCAACGATCTTGCCGTTGCCCGCCGCTTCCCACGGTGCATAGAAGGCTTTGACTTGCGCTGCCTTGTTCGCCCCGCCAAACGACACCACGGTCAAATCCGGGCCAGCGGCCATTGCGCTTGCCGCACCCATCAGGCCCAGGGTCAGGGCGGTGAACTTCAGGGATCTCAACATTTATTGTTCTCTCCACGTGCAGGGTTGGTGTTGGTATTGCCGGGGCGCTTAATGCGCCTCTAGAAGTGGATCAAGCGCGCGAACGTGCTCGACCTGCCAGCCAAGCGGAACCACGTCGCCGACAGCGAGCGCGGGATCGAGCTCGGCAATCGGTTGTTTCACGAAGAAGTCGGTCTTGCCGCAGACTTCCAGGCGCACCCGGACGTGGTCGCCCAGATAGATGAATTCCGCCACCCTCCCTGAGAAACGGTTGACGCATTGATCGCTCGAACCGTTGAGGCTGACGCGCTCCGGACGGATCGACAGCGTCACCGGCTCGCCGGTCTGGCCAACGTTGACGGCCAGCGCCTCGACCTTCTCGCCACGGCCCAACTCGACCACGCAGCGCTCGCCGCTCTGGCTGAGCAGGCGACCGTTGAGGCGGTTGTTCTCGCCGATGAAGTTGGCGACAAAGGTGTTTTTCGGCTCTTCGTAGAGCGTGCGTGGCGGCGCAATCTGCTGGATCTCGCCTTGATGGAACACGGCAACGCGATCGGACATGGTCAGCGCTTCACCCTGATCGTGGGTCACGTAGACCACGGTCACGCCGAGGCGCTGGTGCAGGTGCTTGATCTCCATCTGCATGTGTTCACGCAGTTGCTTGTCGAGTGCGCCCAGCGGCTCGTCCATCAGCACCAGTTGCGGTTCGAACACCAGCGCGCGGGCCAGTGCCACACGCTGCTGCTGACCACCGGACAACTGCGCCGGATAGCGCGAAGCGAAAGCATCGAGCTGGACCATGCTGAGGACTTTCTTCACCCGCTCGCTGACATCGCTTTTGTTCAGGCCACGCACGGTCAACGGGAACGCAAGGTTCTCCGCGACCGTCATGTGCGGGAACAGCGCGTAGTTCTGGAACACCATGCCGATGTCGCGCTTGTGCGGCGGCACGTTGTTGATCGAACGCCCGGCCAGCAGAATCTCGCCAGCGGTCGGGGTTTCGAAGCCGGCGAGCATCATCAGGCTGGTGGTCTTGCCGGAACCGGACGGCCCGAGCAATGTGAGGAATTCGCCTTTGCGAATGTCCAGGTTGAGGTCTTTGACGATCAGGTTCTCGCCGTCGTAGCTCTTCTGCACACCACGAAAGCTGACCAGCACATCACTGGTCCCTGCGCTTGTATCGACCTGGCTCATACCCACACCTTTGTTGTTGATGACTGCTTGTTCATCAAGCCTAGTGGCTGGCGCCAGCCACGCAAATCGGGGCGCAGGAGAGAATCGCTTAAGCGTAATGGAAGGTTGGGGGTAGGGATTGCCCTACAAGGATGGCGCTAACGGATAAGGCAGTGGCGAGGGGTTAGCGGCGAGCTGCAAGCAAGGGCAAAAAGCGTGTGTCGCTAATGGACATGCCCAAGATGCCAGCCTCAAAGCACATCCCTTGTGGGAGCGGGCTTGCTCGCGAATGCGGTGGGTCATTCAACTCATTCGGCGACTGGTACACCGCTTTCGCGAGCAAGCCCGCTGCCACAGTTTTGACCGCGGTGATTTTTAGAGGAGTTTGTGCTCCATCGCGTATTTGACCAGCTCGGCCAGCGAGGTGATGTTGAGCTTCTGCATCAGCCGCGCTTTGTGCGTGCTGATGGTCTTGCTGCTGAGGGCCAGTTGCTGGGCGATGTCGTTGACGTTGGCGCCCTGGGCCAGGCGCTCGAACACCGAGAACTCGCGCTCGGACAGCAACGAATGCAGCGGCCGTGCATCGGTCAGGCCGACTTCGAAAACCATGCGATCGGCCAGTTCCGGGTCAATGTAGCGCCCGCCCGCCGCGACTTTGCGGATCGCCGTGAGCAGCAGCGCCGGATCGCTGTCCTTGGTCGCATACCCGGCCGCGCCGACCTTCAATGCGCGAGCGGCCATTTGCGCTTCGTCGTGCATCGATAGCACCAGAATGGCCGGTGGATTGTTCAACGCCCGGATTCGCGGGATCGCCTCAAGACCATTGACCCCGGGCATGGAGATGTCGAGCAGCACCACTTCGCATGGCACATTGCGCAGGGTCTCGAGCAATTGCTCACCATTGCTCGCCTCGCCCACCACTTGCAGATCCTTGGCCAGGCCAATCAATTGCTTGATGCCCTCGCGGACGATGGTGTGGTCTTCGGCTACCAGTACACGGATCACGTTCTTCTCCTGATTTCAGGTACACACCAATCCCTGTGGGAGCGAGCCTGCTCGCGAAGGCGTCAGCACTCACAACACAAATCCTCAGATCTCACTCACCGGCACTCGCACCACCAGACTGGTGCCCTCCCCCGGCTCACTCACCAGCTCCAGCCGCCCGCCCATGATCAGCACCCGCTCACGCATGCCGACCAGACCAAACGAGGTCGGCCGACCCTCGGCGGCGACAAATCCTACGCCATCATCGCTGACCGTCAGACACAATTCATCGCCCGCAAGCTCCAGCGTCAATTCCACCGTATGCGCCTGAGCATGACGCATCACGTTGGTCAGCGCTTCCTGCAAAATCCGGAACAGCCCCACCGCCTTGGCATCGCTGAGTGCCGGCAGGTTGTCGGGGACCTGCACCAGACACGGAATCTGCGTGCGTGCCTCGAAGCGTCGTGCCTGCCACTCGATCGCCGAAGCAATCCCGGCATCGAGAATCGGTGGACGCAACGCCGTCGCGACATCACGGACCAACTGAAACAACTGCGCGATCAGGCGCTTCATACTGTTGAGCCGCTCGTTCAGACCCGGGTCGAGTTGCGCGTAGGCCAGTTCGCACATCGATGTCTCCAGTTTCAGCACGGTGAGCATCTGTCCCAACTCATCATGAACTTCGCGGGCAATGCGCGCTTTCTCTTCTTCGCGCACGCTTTCCAGGTGCGCCGACAATTCGCGCAGTTGCTCGCGCGAGGCCGCCAGTTCCAGCTCGATGCGTTTGCTTTCGCTGATATCCCAGACAATGCCGTCCCAGACGTAAGCGCCATCCTCCAGTTGCCGGGTGATCGCCTTGATCTCGGCCCAGCGCTGTTCGCCCTCGCGCGTGACGATGCGGCCCTGCCACGACCAGTCGCTGTCGGTGTCCAGCGCCTGATCCTGGGTGCGGTGATAACTGGCCCTGTCGTCGGGATGCACAAGACTGCGCAGGCCCATATCGCGATGGGCGATGGCTGCCGGCGCGTAACCGACCAGACTTTCGCTGCCCTCACTGATGTAGGCAAAGTCGATCTGCCCGGTGACAGGCGCCCGTTCCAGACGAAAGACCAGACCCGGGACGTTGGCGGCGATGCCTTGCAGGCGTGCCTCACTTTCCTGCAAAGCGGCGAGCGCACGGCGGCGGTCGGTGACATCGGTGAGGTAGACCACCAGATATTCACTGTCGCGAAAACGCAGAAAACTCAAAGACACGTCGGCCGGCAGCACGCTGCCATCGGCGCGCAAGCAGCTGGTTTCGAAGCTCAGCGGCCCTTCTTCACTGGCCCGTGCGCGCTTCCACAGATTGAGCCAGCGATCCATGTGCAGGCCGGGCTCAAAATCGATCAGCGGCCGCTCGATCAGCCCGCCCGAGGGATAACCGAGCATGTTTTCCGCCGCGCGGTTGGCGTAACGCACATGGCTGTCCCAATTGACCCAGAGAATGCCGACGGTACTTTGATCGATAGAAAACTGTGTCAGCCGCAGCGCTTCTTCACTGGCCGCGCGCAACGCAATGTCCTCGCGGGCGCTGAGCAAGCGTTGTTCGAGACTGTGCTGTTGGCGCCGCTGCCAGAACACGATCGCCGCGCAACTGAGCAACATCACCGCGAACAACAGACTGAGGTTCTGCCAGAACCCCGGCGACTCGGTCAGCCGTGGATATTTCGGCTGCAGCCATTGGTTGTGCAGTTGTTCCAGATCCTTGGCCGGGATCGCGCGCAAGGCGCTCTGGACGATGCCGGCCAGTTCCGGCCAATCGCGCCGCGAGGCCACGCGCAGCAGCTGCGGCAGGCCGATATCGCCAACCACTACCAGTTCGGCGAACTCCGGCTCCACCGAAAGTCGCCCCAACTGCGCTTCGTCGACCACCGCGTAGGAGGCTTGCTGACTCAACAGTAGCTGCAACGCCTGACGTTCCAGCGGCACGCCTTGCAGATTCAAGTGCGGATAGTTGCTGCGCAGATAATCGGCGGTGCTGCTCGGCATGCGCACGGCGACGCGGGTCTGGCTGTCGAGCTTTTCCAGTTCGACCGCGCCGCTGCTTTTCTGGTCGCTGACCACCAGTTGCGGCACGCGCATGTACGGGTCGGAAAACTGCCAGAGGCGCAGCGCGCCGGGTGTCTGGCTCAAGCCCGGGGCTATGTCGATCTCGCCTGCGCGCAAAGCGCTTTCCAACTGTCCGAGATCCTGGAAGTTGCGCCAGCTCAGTTCCACGCCGAGGGTTTTGGCCAGCAGTTTCATCAACTCGACATTGGCCCCGGACAATCGCTGCAAGCGCCGATCATAGGTCGCGTAGGGCGCCTGCAAGACCAGGCCGACGCGCAATTCAGTGTGCTGCGCCAGCCATTGCTGCTGGCTCGGCGTCAGTTGTGCGACATGGGCCGGTGGCGCAGGCGCCGCCCAGCCCATCAAGGGAAACCACAAACAGCCGATAACCCACAGGCAGCAAAATCGCTTCATTGAAGTCTCATACACTGACAAATTCTGACCAACCCATTAGGCTGCCGGGATACTTTCTGGCCTGGAATAACCGATGCCCTCTGTCTACCGCCTGGCACTGCCAGCATTGTGCCTGTCGCTGATCCTGCCTTGTGCGTTTTCCGTCGAAGCCGCCGATCCTGCACCTGCCGCCACGGATAAACCCGCCGAAGAAAAACCGGCCGAGCGCCAGCCACTGCTTGAGCGTAGTCAGGAAGAGGCCGCCGCACTGCAACGTAAACTGCCAGTGCAAGAGCAGCAACAACTGCAGGCTGGCAGCGACACTTTCCTCGCCCTGTGGAAACCGGCCAACAGCGCCGAGCCCAAAGGCGCGGTGATCATCGTTCCCGGTGCCGGCGAAACCGCTGACTGGCCGCAGGCAGTCGGCCCATTGCGACGCAAACTGCCGGATGTCGAGTGGAGCAGCCTGAGTATCACCCTGCCGGATCTGCAAGGCGACGCCATTGCTCCGCGCGTAGTCGAACCGGCCGCTGCGCCGAAAGCCCCGGAAACCACAAGCAAGGACGCCACCACCGCGCAGCCGATCGAACAAGCCGCTGGCGGTGAAGCGGAAGTCGCTGAACAGGTGGTGGCCGAGACCAGCGAAGAACAAGCCAAGGCCGACGCCGATCGCATCTTCGCAAGGATTGACGCGGCGATTGCCTACGCCGAACAGCAAAGCGCACGCAGCATTGTCGTACTCGGTCACGGCACCGGCGCCTATTGGGCGGCGCGTTTTCTCAGCGAGCGACAAACGCCGCAGGTGGAGAAACTGGTGATGGTCGATGCGCAAGCACCGGTCAAGGCCTTGCCGCCACTCGTCGAACTGACGCCGACACTGAAGCTGCCGACTGTGGATATTTTCTACATGGACAAGGCGCTGGATCGCAACGCCGCGCTGGAACGCATGCAGGCGAGCAAGCGCCTGAAGACCTCGGCGTTCAGCCAGGTGGCGCTGAAGGTCTTGCCAGACAAAAAGGCCGAGCAGGAACAATTGGTTCGACGGGTGCGGGGTTGGTTGAACCCACAGGCTGTGGACTGATATTCAGACCGAGCCGCCCCCCTTCGCGAGCAGGCTCGCACCCACATTGGATCTATGCAAAATTCAATGTGGGAGCGAGCCTGCTCGCGAAGAGGCCCGCACAAACAACAACCCTCTAACGCCTAGCGAAAATCCCGCCGCTCGCGAATCAACGTATAGGCGTTATGCAAATCCCGCGTACGTTCGGTCGCCTCACGCACCTGGGCCGGCGTCGCGCCGCTGCCGGCAATCTTGTCCGGGTGATGGCGACTGAGCAATCGCCGGTAAGCGCGCTTGATCTGCGCCGGCTCGCTGCTCGCCGACACCCCAAGCAATTTCATCGCCTCCTGATAGCTCACCGCCGCACTGACGATCGGCCGCTTGCCGGGTTCGTAATCGCTGGCCAGCGCTTGGACCTGATGCGGCGTCCAGCCCAGCCATTTACCCCACTGCGCCAGTAACTCACGCTCGCTGACACCCGCGCGACCATCGGCCCAGACCATGCGCCAGCAGGCGCGCAACACACCTTCGGCCGCGTGCGGTTGCGAACTCAAACGACGCAGATAGCCGCGCAGATTGTCGCCACCAGACTTGCCGCGATTGAATGCAGCAATGGCTCGCCGTGTCGCCGGCTCGCTCATTTCCAGCGCGCGCATTTCATTGCGAGCCTGCTGGATATGCCCGTCAGTGACGCGCCCGTCGCTCTTGGCCAGACGTCCGAGCAAAACGAATAACAATTCGTCGTTGCGCAGCATTGGCCGGCCGCCAAGCTTCTCGCGCAAGTGTCCCCAGCTCTGCAAGTGCAGACGCCGATCCAGCGCCTGCCCCAACAACGCCCCAAGCATGGCCCCCGGAATGCTGGCAATCGCGTACCCCACTCCGGCTCCAATCAGAGTCCCTGGCCACAGCATCTCAGCGACTCGCTTCTATCAGGGCTTCGGCTTCGGCCAGACGCTCGTGGGTACCGACATCCACCCAATGCCCCTTCAGACGCTCACCCGACACCTCACCGTTAGCCATGGCATTGCGCAGCAGCGGTGCGAGTTTGAAAGCGCCATCGCTGCACCCGTCGAACAATTGCGGATGCAGCACGGCGATACCGCTGTAGGTCAGCGTCTGAGCATCAGGCTCACCGTCCTGCACTTTGCCGTCGATCAGGGTGAAGTCACCCCTTGGGTGATGCGCCGGATTGTCCGCCAGCACCAGATGCGCCAGGCCATTGATCGGCTGGTGCAGCACGCTGAAGTCGTAATCGGTCCAGATGTCGCCGTTGACCACCAGAAACGCATCATCACCAAGTAACGGCAGTGCACGGAAAATCCCGCCACCGGTTTCCAGCGGCTCGCCTTCCGGCGAGTACTGGATGCTCAGGCCGAAACGCGAACCGTCACCCAGGTAATCTTCGATCTGTTGACCGAGCCAGGCGTGGTTGATCACAATTTCGTTGAAACCTGCGGCTGCGAGCGCGCGCAGGTGATACTCGATCAGCGGTACACCGCCGGCACGCACCAGCGGTTTCGGCGTGGTCAGGGTCAGCGGGCGCATGCGCTCGCCTTTGCCTGCGGCCAGAATCATTGCCTTCATGCCGTCGCTCCAGCACGCAAGCTGCTGAACAGCACTTGCAGTTCCGCCAGTTCAGGGCGGCGGGCAATCACTGCTTCTATATAAGAGAAGAAGCGCGGCACGTCCGCCAGATAACGCGGCTTGCCGTCGCGATGACAGATGCGCGCGAAGATGCCGATGACTTTCAGGTGACGCTGCACGCCCATCAGGTCGCTGGCGCGCAGGAAGTCTTCGAAATCCGCCTGCACCGGGATGTTCAGTGCGCAGGCCTGCTGCCAATAACTTTCCAGCCAGCCGCGCACGCGTTCTTCAGGCCAACTGAGGAAAGCGTCCTTGAACAGGCAGGTAACGTCGTAAGTCACCGGGCCGTACACCGCATCCTGAAAATCCAGCACGCCGGGGTTGGGCTCGCTGAGCATCAGGTTGCGCGGCATGTAGTCGCGGTGCACAAGCACTTTTGGCTGCCCGAGCGCGCTGTCGATCAGCAGCTCACTGATGTGCTGCCATTGTTGCTGCTGGGCCGCATCGAACTCGACGCCCAGCTCATGCTTGACGTACCACTCGGGGAACAACGCCAGCTCACGACGCAACAGGGCGATGTCGTAACTGGGCAACGGCGCCACCATCGGCAACTGTTGAAAAGCCAACAGCGCTTGCAGGGCATCGTGGAATAACGCGTCGGCATTTTCACCATCGATCACATCAAGATAGGTCTTGTTGCCCAGGTCATTGAGCAAAAGAAAACCGCGCTCGAGGTCTTCGGCATAAATTTTCGGCACATTTATTCCGGATTTCGCCAGCAAAAAGGCGATATCCACGAACGGTTTACAGTTTTCCTGGGGTGGCGGCGCGTCCATCACGACGAAGCTGCGACCATCGCCCTCCCAGCGGAAGTAGCGGCGGAAACTCGCGTCGCTGCTGGCCGCAGTCAACGTGGCCGGGGGCACGGTGCCCCAGCCCTGTTCGGCAAACAGCTTTGCCAACTGCTCATCGAGCCAAACTTTCAGGTGTTGCAAGCGTACATCTTGGTCAGGCATTGCAAGGGTCTCCGACGGCGCTAGCCGTCAAGCGGGTCATGCTTTATTATCCAGCATCTTTTTCAGACCATCGAGAGGCGTGCGGCCCACACCGCGGGCAGATGGCACGCAGGAAGCCCGGACTAATAAGATGGCATTGAAATCCCCCGCGTTTCGTAAAAAATTTCCGTTGTTGGTAACCGGCAGTCTGCTGGCTATGCAACCTCTGGCCAGTCAATTCGTTGTTGCCGCCGAGCAGTATGACTGCTCCGTCTCGGCTACGGGTGGCTGGGACTGTGCGCCCAAGTCGCCCGCTGCGGCATTGCCGCCGCGTCCGGTGCATGACGGCAGTGCCGTCAGCGCCGCCGGCGAGCCTGTGGCCGACAAGGGTTCCGAGGCCGACACTGGCGCGAAAACCGCGCTGGTTACCGAAGCCAAGGGCCGCGGCCTGAAATCCCGTAGCGAAGACTACAGTCACCTCGACTGGGTTCCGCGCGAGAAGCTCACTGCCGCCCAACTGGCCGAGACCGGTCCTTACTGCTCTGGTTCCTATATCGAACCGATTCGTCCTGGCATGAATGACAAGACGAATAAAAGTGACGCGCCGACCTTCATCGGTGCCAAAGCGTCGCGTTACGAGCAGGACACCCAGGTCGCCAGCCTCGCCGGTGACGTGGTCATGCGTCAGGGCAGCATGCAGGTCGAAGCCGACGAGGCCAACCTGTACCAGGCCGAGAGCCGTGGCGAACTGGCCGGCAACGTACGCATCCGCGATAACGGTGCGCTGATCGTCGGCGACCACGCCGATGTGCAGCTCGACACCGGTGAAGCCAAGGTCGACAACGCTGAATACGTGATGCACAAATCGCGAATCCGCGGTAATGCGCTTTATGCCAAGCGCGCCGAAAACGCGATCATCCGCCTGAAGGACGGCACGTACACCACGTGCGAACCTAATAGCAACGCGTGGCAGCTCAAAGGCAACAACATCACCTTGAACCCGGCCACCGGTTTCGGTACCGCGACCAACGTGACGTTGCGCGTCAAAGACATTCCGATCCTGTACACGCCTTACATCTACTTCCCGATCGACGATCGTCGCCAGTCAGGCTTCCTGCCGCCGACCATCGGTTCGGGCAGCGACACCGGCTTCATGCTGGTCACGCCGTACTACTTCAACCTGGCGCCGAACTACGACGCCACGTTGTACCCGCGCTATATGAGCAAGCGCGGCATGCTGGTGGAAGGTGAGTTCCGCTACCTGACCAAGTCGAGTGAAGGTCAGTTCGGTGCCTCGTACCTCAACGACGAGAACGATGATCGCAAGCGTCAGTCCGACTACAACGAGACTCGCTACATGTACAACTGGCAACACAAGGGCGGTCTCGACTCCCGCGTGCTGACCCAGGTTGACTACACCAAGATCAGCGATCCGTATTACTTCCAGGACCTGCAAACTGACCAGATCGGCGTCAAGAGCGACGATTTCGTCAACCAGCAGGGCTCGGTCACTTATCGTGGCGACAGCTACACCGCACGCCTCAACGCTCAGCAGTATCAACTGGCGACCGTTTCGAACATCACACCGTATGGCCGTCTGCCGCAGATCACTTTCAATGGTCAGCTGCCGTACCATCCGGAAGGCCTGAATTTCGATTACGAGACCGAGTTGGTCCGTTTTGATCGCGACCTGCGCAGCGGCACGTTTGTACAGGAAGACGGCATCACTACCGAGTCGCGCCTGGACAACAACATCACCGGTCTGGCTCGCGCCAACGGCGACCGTTTGAATCTGAAGCCGGGCGTCAGCCTGCCGATGAACTGGACGTATGGTTTCCTCAAGCCGTCGCTGAAGTACCAGTACACGCAATATCAGCTGGATCTGGACAACACCGGTAAATCGCAGATCGATGCGATGACCGCAGAACAGAGAAAGCTCAACGGCGAGTTCGACAGCAACCAGAACCGTGGCGTACCGATCGCCAGCATCGATGGTGGCCTGTACTTCGACCGCAACACCTCGTATTTCGGCAAGAACTACCGTCAGACCCTGGAACCGCGCCTGTTCTACCTCTATGTACCTGAGGTTGATCAGGAAGACATTCCGGTTTTCGACACCAGTGAGTACACCTTCAACTACGCCTCGCTGTTCCGCGACAACCGCTTCTCCGGCGCCGACCGTGTCGGTGACGAGAACAAGCTGTCGCTGGGCGTTACCAGTCGCTGGATTGAAGACAACGGTTTCGAGCGTCAGCGCATCAGCGTTGGCCAGGCTTTGTACTTCAAGGATCGCAAGGTTCAATTGCCGGGTATTGCGTTCAACGATCGTGACGACGCTAAATCCGACGTGTCGCCATACGCGCTGGAATACGAATATCGCTGGAACCGCGACTGGCGCACCACCGCCGACTACAACTGGGACCCGGACAGCCGCAGCCCACGCTCCGGCAGCGCGATGTTCCACTATCAGCCGGAAGACAACCCGAACAAGGTCATCAACGTTGGTTATCGCTACCGTAATGACCAGGTTCGTTATGACCAGAACACCGGTAAATGGTCGGTGGGCGGTGGCGACTACGGCACCCCGGGCCAACCTGGCTACGTGAAGGACTACTACAAGATCCAGCAGCATGACTTCTCGGTCATCTGGCCGATCGTTCCGCAGTGGAACGCCATCAGCCGCTGGCAGTACGACTACAACCGCAATCGCACGCTGGAAGCTTTCGGCGGTTTCGAATACGACAACTGCTGCTGGAAACTGCGCCTGATCAACCGTTACTGGGTTTCTTATGACGAGTTCAGCCAGGAAGCTCCGCAAAACGAAAAAGGCGACCATGGCGTCTTCCTCCAAATTGTTCTGAAGGGACTCGGCGGCCTGACTGGCGCCAAGGTAGAGAGCTTCCTCGACAAAGGCATTCAAGGTTATCGTGAACGTGAAGACCAAGCTTTCTGATTGTCTGCGCCCGGTGCTGCTGGGCGCGTTGTTCCTGGGTACGGCGGCCAACGCCGCCGTACAGTCCATCGATAAAGTGGTGGCGATCGTCGATAACGACGTGGTCATGCAGAGCCAACTGGACCAGCGCGTTCACGAAGTTCAGCAGACCATCGCCAAGCGCGGTGGCGGCCTGCCGCCTCCGGATGTGCTCGACCAGCAAGTGCTCGAGCGTCTGATCGTCGAAAACCTGCAACTGCAGATCGGCGAACGCTCGGGCATCCGCATCACTGACGAAGAACTGAACCAGGCCGTCGGCACCATTGCTCAGCGCAACAACATGACGGTTGACCAATTCCGTGCAGCACTGGCTCGCGATGGCCTGAACTATGACGACGCTCGCGACCAGATCAAGCGCGAAATGATCATCAGCCGTGTGCGTCAGCGTCGTGTAGCCGAACGCATTCAGGTTTCCGAGCAGGAAGTGAAGAACTTCCTCGCCTCCGACCTGGGCAAGATGCAACTGTCCGAAGAACTGCACCTGGCCAACATCCTGATTCCGACCCCGGAAAGCGCCAACTCTGAAGCCATTCAGAGTGCTGCGCGTCAGGCCATGGAGGTTTACCAGCAGCTCAAGCAAGGCGCCGACTTTGGTCAGATGGCCGTGGCCAAATCCGGCAGCGACAACGCTCTGGAAGGCGGCGACATGGGCTGGCGTAAAGCCGCTCAATTGCCACCACCGTTTGACCGCGAGCTGAGCAGCATGGCCGTCGGCGACATCACTCAGCCTGCGCGTACGCCGGGCGGCTTCATCATTCTGAAGCTGCTGGGCAAACGTGGTGGTGAAGCGCAGATGCGCGACGAAGTGCATGTCCGTCACATTCTGGTCAAACCGAGCCCGATTCGCGACGAAGCCAAGACCGAGGCGCTGGTGAAGTCGCTGTATGAGCGCATCACCGCCGGGGAAGATTTCGCCACCCTGGCGAAAAACTACTCCGAAGATCCGGGTTCGGCGCTGAACGGCGGCGACCTGAACTGGATCGACCCGAACGTACTGGTGCCGGAATTCCGCAATGTGATGGCCAAGACCCCACAAGGTCAGCTGTCCCAGCCATTCCAGACCCAATACGGCTGGCATGTTCTGGAAGTCCTCGGCCGTCGCGCCACCGACAGCACCGAACAGGCCCGCGAGCAGCAAGCCATGACCGTCCTGCGCAACCGCAAGTACGACGAGGAGCTGCAAACCTGGCTGCGGCAGATCCGTGACGAAGCGTACGTAGAGATCAAACTCCCTGGTGCAGACCAGGCAGCGCAGTGAAACCCCAGCGTTTCGCGCTGACACCCGGCGAACCAGCCGGCATTGGTCCCGACCTGTGCCTGCTGCTCGCCTCGCAAGCCCAGCCACATCCCCTGATTGCCATCACCAGCCGCGACCTGCTCCTTGAGCGGGCCGCGCAACTGGGGCTGGCTGTCAATCTGCTGGATGTCGCGCCGGGGCAGTGGCCAGATGTTCCAGCGCCGGCCGGCAGCCTGTATGTCTGGGACACACCGCTCAGCGCACCGGTTGTTGCCGGTCAACTGGACAAATCTAACGCGGCGTTCGTTCTCGAGACCTTGACCCGCGCTGGCAACGGCTGCCTGAACGGCGATTTCGCCGGGATGATTACCGCGCCGGTGCACAAAGGCGTGATCAACGAGTCGGGCATCGCGTTTTCCGGACACACCGAGTTCCTCGCTGATCTGACGCACACCGCGCAAGTGGTGATGATGCTTGCTACACGTGGTTTGCGCGTGGCGCTGGTCACCACTCACCTGCCCCTGCGCGAGATTGCCGACGCAATCACGCCGGAGCGGCTGGAGCGTGTCACGCGAATTCTGTACGCCGACCTGCAAGAAAAATTCGGCATCGCCCGGCCCCGCATTCTGGTTTGCGGCCTCAACCCGCACGCAGGGGAAGGCGGACACCTGGGCCATGAAGAAATCGACATTATCGAACCGACATTAGAGCGCCTGCGCAGTGAGGGCATGGACCTTCGAGGCCCGCTGCCTGCCGACACTCTGTTTACCCCAAAATATCTGGAGCACTGCGACGCAGTGCTGGCGATGTACCACGACCAGGGTTTGCCCGTGCTCAAGTACAAAGGCTTCGGCGCTGCCGTCAACGTGACGCTAGGCCTGCCGATCATCCGCACATCGGTCGACCACGGCACCGCGCTGGACCTGGCCGGCAGCGGCAGGATCGACACCGGCAGCCTGCAAGTCGCCCTGGAAACCGCCTACCAGATGGCCGAGACCCGTATATGAACGAGCAATACCAACACAAGGCGCGTAAACGCTTTGGCCAGAACTTCCTGCACGATGCCGGCGTTATCGACCGCATCCTGCGCTCAATCCACGCCAGGCCTGATGATCGCCTGCTGGAAATCGGCCCAGGCCAAGGCGCCCTCACCCAAGGCCTGCTCGGCTCCGGTGCGCAACTCGACGTGGTGGAACTGGACAAGGACCTAATCCCGATCCTCAACCAGCAGTTCGCCGGCATGAGCAATTTCAACCTGCATCAGGGCGATGCACTGAAATTCGACTTCAATACGCTCAACGCCGCGCCGAACAGCCTGCGGGTGGTTGGCAACCTGCCGTACAACATCTCGACACCGCTGATTTTTCACCTGCTGAACAACGCCGGCATCATTCGCGACATGCACTTCATGCTGCAGAAAGAAGTGGTCGAGCGTCTGGCCGCAGGCCCGGGGGGCGGTGACTGGGGTCGTTTGTCGATCATGGTTCAGTACCACTGCCGCGTGGAACATCTGTTCAACGTCGGCCCAGGCGCTTTCAATCCGCCGCCGAAAGTCGACTCGGCGATCGTTCGTCTGGTGCCGCACGCGGTGCTGCCGCACCCGGCCAAGGATCACAAGTTGCTGGAGCGCGTTGTCCGCGAAGCTTTCAACCAGCGCCGCAAAACCTTGCGCAATACCCTCAAGCAATTGCTCAGCAATGCCGAGATCGAAGCCGCTGGCGTCGATGGCAGCCTGCGTCCCGAGCAATTGGATCTCGCTGCATTCGTGCGCCTGGCCGACCAGCTCGCGATACAGGCCCCGGCAGCTCCCGCCGCCGACTGACCCGCGATGAACGCTATCGGGCAGCACACCACTCTGGTTTACTGCCCGATACTTGCCTAGACTGATTCCCCATCAGCTACGCCCCGCGTTCCGCTTCGTTAAGGCCTTCTTGCATGTCCGATTCCCGTTATCAGGTCGATGTCAGCGTCGTCACCCGCTATCTGCCAGACCAATCGCAACCCGAACACGATCGCTTCGCCTTCGCCTACACCATCACCGTGCAGAACAACGGCGAACTGGCGGCCAAGCTTCTCTCCCGGCACTGGGTGATTACCGATGGTGACGGCCATGTCGAAGAAGTACGCGGTGAAGGCGTCGTCGGCCAGAAGCCGCTGATCGCCGCCGGCGAAAGCCACACGTATACCAGCGGCACGGTAATGACCACCAAGGTCGGCACCATGCAGGGCACCTATCAGATGCTTTCTGATGACGGCAAACGTTTCGACGCGACGATCAAACCGTTTCGCCTCGCCGTACCCGGAGCCCTGCACTGATGACGACGTATGCCGTCGGCGACCTGCAAGGCTGCCTCGAGCCGCTCAAGTGCCTGCTCAAGCAAGTTGCGTTCGACCCGTCGCTTGATCGGCTGTGGCTGGTCGGCGACCTGGTCAATCGTGGCCCGCAGTCGTTGGAAACCCTGCGCTTTCTCTATGGCATGCGGGAATCACTGGTCTGCGTGCTGGGCAATCACGACCTGCACCTGCTGGCCGCCGCAAAAAAGATCGAGCGCTTGAAGAAAAGCGACACACTGCGCGAAATCATCGAGGCCCCCGATGGCCCGCAACTGATGGAATGGCTGCGTCAGCAAAAGTTGATGCATTACGACGAAACACGCGATGTTGCGATGGTTCATGCTGGCATCCCACCGCAATGGTCGCTGCGCCGCGCCCTTAAATGCGCCGTCGAAGTCGAGACTGCACTGCGCGACGACAACGTTTTCCCGGCCTACCTCGACGGCATGTACGGCAACGAGCCGGCGAAATGGGACAGCGACCTCAAAGGCATCGACCGCCTGCGCGTAATCACCAATTACTTCACGCGCATGCGCTTCTGTACCGCCGAGGGCAAGCTTGACCTCAAGAGCAAGGAAGGCCTCGACAGCGCCCCGCCCGGCTACAAGCCGTGGTTTCAGCACAAGGAACGCAAGACCAAAGGCCTGCGCATCATTTTCGGCCACTGGGCAGCGCTCGAAGGCAATATCCACGAGCCAGGCATTTCGGCGCTTGACACCGGATGCGTATGGGGCGGCAGCCTGACGCTGATGAACGTCGACAGCGGCGAACGCCTGTCATGCAAATGCGATGAATACGGCGGGCTTGCGCCATCAGTCGCACCACTCTCCCCTAACGATTCGCCCGTCAACGCCTCGCGTTAGACTGCGCCTTCAGTTGAGCAACAGGAACTTTGTCATGACCGAATTCAAACGAATCCCGCCAGAACAGGCCCAGACCCTGCGTGAACAAGGCGCCGTCGTGGTTGACGTACGCGATCCAGCGACCTTCGCCGCACTGCACATCAGTGGTTCCAAGCATCTTGATAACCACTCCCTGCACGCTTTCATTCAAGGCGCCGACCTTGATGCTCCGACCGTCGTGGTCTGCTACCACGGCAATTCCAGCCAGGGCGCAGCCGCCTATCTGGTCAGCCAGGGCTTCTCCGACGTTTACAGTATGGACGGCGGCTTTGAGCTGTGGCGTACGACTTATCCGTCGGAAACCGCGCAAGGCTCCGCCGAATAATTTTTTTGCGCGGCGCAGGCCCCGGCTGCCGTGGGCCTGCGCGCGGCAGACGAACGGTCTGCCACAACTAATTACGTATCTCGCCTTTACCTCTCGAATTCCCAACTATCCTTAAGCGCAGGCCATCCAAAACAGGGGAGAGCCGGTACACCGGCGCGCGGGTCATCGGGAGTAGCTTTCACGGTTTGTCGACCGTGGAAGAATTCTGGGGGGTAAACAGCAGCTGCCACAGCGACTGCTGCCAGCATCGACTGAGTGATCCGGCGTCGGCTCCACGTATCGAGCGAGGTGACGTCATGAGTATCTTTAGCCACTTCCAACAACGCTTCGAGTCCACACGCCAGGAAGAACTCTCGCTGCAAGAGTACCTGGAGCTGTGCAAGAAAGACCGGAGCGCCTACGTTTCCGCCGCCGAGCGTCTATTGATGGCCATCGGCGAACCGGAACTGCTCGACACTTCGACCAACTCGAGGCTGTCGCGCATTTTTTCCAACAAGGTGATCCGCCGCTATCCGGCCTTTGAAGACTTCCACGGGATGGAAGAATGCATCGACCAGATCGTCTCGTATTTCCGCCACGCTGCCCAAGGCCTGGAAGAGAAGAAACAGATTCTTTATCTGCTCGGCCCCGTCGGTGGCGGTAAATCGTCCCTGGCCGAGAAGCTGAAACAGTTGATGGAGAAAGTGCCTTTTTATGCCATCAAGGGCTCGCCGGTCTTCGAATCGCCTTTGGGTCTGTTCAACGCCACCGAAGATGGCGCGATCCTCGAGGAGGATTTCGGCATTCCACGGCGCTACCTGAACACCATCATGTCGCCATGGGCGACCAAGCGCCTGGCCGAATTCGGCGGCGACATCAGCCAGTTCCGCGTGGTCAAGCTGTACCCGTCGATCCTCAATCAGATCGCCGTGGCCAAGACCGAACCCGGTGACGAGAACAACCAGGACATCTCGGCGCTGGTCGGCAAGGTCGATATTCGCAAGCTCGAAGAATTCCCGCAGAACGACGCCGACGCCTATAGCTACTCCGGTGCGCTGTGCCGGGCCAACCAGGGCCTGATGGAGTTCGTCGAAATGTTCAAGGCACCGATCAAGGTGCTGCACCCTTTGCTGACCGCTACGCAGGAGGGTAACTACAACAGTACCGAAGGCCTTGGCGCGATTCCGTTCACCGGCATCCTGCTGGCTCACTCCAACGAATCGGAGTGGCACACCTTCCGCAACAACAAGAACAACGAGGCGTTCATCGACCGGATCTACATCGTCAAAGTGCCGTACTGCCTGCGCGTCAGCGATGAAGTGAAGATCTACGACAAATTGCTGTTCAATAGCTCCCTGTCCAAAGCGCACTGCGCACCGGACACGTTGAAGATGCTTGCGCAATTCACCGTGCTGTCGCGCCTCAAGGAGCCGGAAAACTCCAACATCTATTCGAAGATGCGCGTCTACGACGGCGAGAACCTCAAGGACACTGATCCGAAGGCCAAGTCGATTCAGGAGTACCGTGACTCGGCCGGAGTGGACGAAGGCATGAACGGTCTGTCGACCCGCTTCGCCTTCAAGATTCTCTCCAAGGTGTTCAACTTCGACCCGCACGAAATCGCCGCCAACCCGGTGCACCTGCTCTATGTGCTGGAACAGCAGATCGAACAGGAACAGTTCCAGGCCGAAACCCGCGAGCGGTATCTGCGCTATCTGAAGGAATATCTGGCTCCGCGTTACATCGAGTTCATCGGCAAGGAAATCCAGACCGCGTACCTCGAGTCCTACAGCGAGTACGGGCAGAACATCTTCGATCGCTACGTGCTGTACGCGGATTTCTGGATTCAGGATCAGGAGTATCGCGATCCGGAAACCGGCGAGATCCTCAATCGCGTGGCGCTGAACGAAGAACTGGAAAAAATCGAGAAACCCGCCGGCATCAGCAATCCGAAGGATTTCCGCAACGAAATCGTCAACTTCGTCCTGCGCGCCCGGGCGAACAACAACGGCAAGAACCCGACCTGGCTCAGCTACGAAAAACTGCGGGTGGTCATCGAGAAGAAAATGTTCTCCAACACCGAGGACCTGCTGCCCGTCATCAGCTTCAACGCCAAGGCGAGCAAGGAGGATCAGCAAAAACACAACGACTTCGTTACGCGAATGGTTGAACGTGGCTACACCGATAAACAGGTACGGCTTCTGTCCGAATGGTACCTGCGGGTCCGCAAGTCGCAGTGAGGCAGCTGCAAGCTATAAGCCACAAGCTGCAAGAAAAAAGCGTATGCGCCTGAAAACACAGGGGTTCGTTTCTACTTGCAGCTTGCAGCTCAAAACTTGAAGCTCCCCGGAGGGGCCTTATGAGCTATGTGATCGACCGACGCCTCAATGGCAAGAACAAGAGCACGGTGAACCGTCAGCGTTTTCTGCGACGTTACCGTGACCACATCAAAAAGGCTGTCGAAGAGGCAGTCAGCCGGCGCTCCATTACCGATATGGAGCACGGGGAACAGATCAGCATTCCCGGTCGTGATATCGACGAGCCGGTGCTTCATCATGGACGCGGCGGCAAACAGACCGTCGTGCATCCAGGCAACAAGGAGTTCACGGCTGGTGAACATATCGCCCGCCCACCGGGAGGCGGTGGCGGACGCGGTCCGGGCAAGGCTGGCAATTCCGGTGAAGGCATGGACGAGTTCGTCTTCCAGATCACCCAGGAAGAGTTTCTCGAATTCATGTTCGAAGAACTGGAACTGCCGAATCTGGTCAAACGCAACCTGACCGGCACCGACACTTTCAAAACCGTACGCGCCGGGATCAGCAACGAAGGTAACCCCTCACGCATCAATATCATCCGCACCCTGCGCTCAGCGCATGCGCGGCGTATTGCCCTGTCCGGCAGCAGCCGCGCGAAACTGCGCGAGGCCAAGGAGGAACTGGCGCGGCTCAAACGCGAAGAACCGGACAACTTCGGCGATATTCAGGAACTCGAAGCTGAAATAGAGAAACTCAGCGCGCGTATCCATCGCGTGCCGTTCCTCGATACGTTCGACTTGAAATACAACCTGCTGGTCAAGCAACCCAATCCCAGCTCGAAAGCGGTGATGTTCTGTCTGATGGACGTTTCAGGTTCGATGACGCAGGCGACCAAGGACATCGCCAAGCGCTTTTTCATCTTGCTGTACCTGTTCCTCAAGCGTAACTACGACAAGATCGACGTGGTGTTTATCCGTCACCACACCAGCGCCCGAGAGGTGGATGAGGAGGAGTTTTTCTATTCAAGAGAAACCGGCGGCACCATCGTTTCCAGCGCCTTGAAGCTGATGCAGGAAATCATGGCCGAGCGTTATCCGAGCAACGAGTGGAATATTTACGCGGCACAGGCATCCGACGGCGACAACTGGAACGACGACTCGCCGATCTGCCGCGACATCCTGATCAATCAGATCATGCCCTTTGTGCAGTACTACACTTACGTGGAGATCACCCCGCGCGAACATCAGGCCCTGTGGTACGAGTACGAACGCATCGCCGAAGCCTTCTCTGACACGTTTGCCCAGCAACAACTGGTCTCGGCCGGGGATATCTATCCGGTCTTCCGTGAACTCTTCCAGCGCAGGTTAGTGACATGACCGCCAAAGAGCAGAAACGCCAACCGATTTCCACCGGCTCCGAATGGACATTCGAGCTGATCCAGACCTATGACCGCGAAATCGCCCGGATTGCGGCCCGCTATGCGCTGGACACCTACCCTAACCAGATCGAAGTGATCACCGCCGAGCAGATGATGGACGCCTATGCCTCAGTGGGCATGCCGCTGGGCTATCACCACTGGTCCTACGGCAAACACTTCCTCAGCACCGAGAAATCCTACAGCCGCGGACAGATGGGCCTGGCCTACGAGATCGTGATCAACTCGGATCCGTGCATCGCCTATCTGATGGAAGAGAACACCATCTGCATGCAGGCGCTGGTGGTGGCTCATGCCTGCTATGGCCACAACAGCTTCTTCAAGGGCAACTATCTGTTCCGCACCTGGACGGATGCCAGTTCGATCATCGATTACCTGGTGTTCGCCAAGCAGTACATCATGCAGTGCGAGGAACGCCACGGCATCGATGCCGTGGAAGACCTGCTCGACTCCTGCCATGCCTTGATGAACTACGGCGTCGATCGCTACAAGCGTCCGTATCCGATTTCCGCTGAAGAAGAGCGCCGGCGCCAGAAGGATCGTGAAGAGCACATGCAGAAGCAGATCAACGACCTGTGGCGCACCATCCCCAAGGGAGCGGACAAATACAGCGACAAGGACAACGCCCGCTTCCCGGCCGAACCGCAGGAAAACATACTCTATTTCATTGAGAAGCATGCGCCGCTGCTGGAACCCTGGCAGCGAGAGATCGTGCGCATCGTGCGCAAAATCGCCCAGTATTTCTATCCGCAGCGCCAGACCCAGGTGATGAATGAAGGCTGGGCCACGTTCTGGCATTACACATTGATGAATGACCTGTATGACGAAGGCCTGGTCACCGACGGCTTCATGATGGAGTTCCTCACCTCGCACACCAGCGTGGTGTTTCAGCCTGGCTTTGACAGCCCGTACTACAGCGGCATCAACCCCTATGCGCTGGGTTTCGCCATGTACCGCGACATTCGGCGCATGTGTGAAGAGCCTACCGAAGAGGACCGGCGCTGGTTCCCGGACATCGCTGGCTCCGACTGGCTGTCGACCATCAAGTTTGCCATGAGCAGTTTCAAGGACGAGAGCTTCATTCTGCAGTACCTTTCGCCGAAGGTAATCCGCGATCTCAAGCTGTTCAGCATCCTCGATGACGACCAGAAGGACGACCTGCTGGTGCCCGCCATTCATGACGAGGGCGGCTACCGAGTCATCCGCGAAACCCTGGCTGCGCAGTACAACCTCGGCAATCGTGAACCCAACGTGCAGATCTACAGCATCGACCGGCGCGGTGACCGCTCCCTGACGCTGCGTCATCAGCAGCACGACCGCAAACCGTTGGGCGACTCCACCGAGGAAGTGCTCAAGCACTTGCATAGGCTGTGGGGCTTCGACATCCATCTGGAAACCCTGCAGGGCGACCAAATCATGAAAACCCATCACGTGCCGCCACGCAGTGAACACAGCGAGGGCGATTACGGCCGGCTCGATCTGGCCGTGATTCATCTTTGATCCGGTTCTGGCCTCCGAAAGTCTGACGCAAGGGTTATCCTGTCGGACTGACGGAGGTTTTTTATGCAGGTTTACAAGGTTGGCGGCGCGGTACGTGATCGCCTGTTAGGGTTGCCGGTCACAGACATCGACCGGGTCGTGGTGGGCGCTACCACTGAAGAAATGCTTGCCCAGGGGTTTCGCCCGGTCGGCGCGGATTTTCCGGTGTTTCTGCACCCGAAAACCGGCGAGGAATATGCCCTCGCCCGCACCGAGCGCAAGAGCGGTCGCGGTTACGGCGGTTTCACGTTCTACGCGAGTCCGGAAGTCACGCTTGAAGAAGACCTGATTCGCCGCGACCTGACGATCAATGCCATGGCCGAGGACGATCAGCTCAACCTGACCGATCCGTATCATGGTCAACGCGACCTCGAAGCAAGAATCCTTCGCCATGTTTCCCCGGCGTTCGCCGAAGATCCGCTGCGAGTGCTGCGCGTTGCCCGTTTTTCTGCGCGTTATGCGGGACTGGGCTTCACGGTCGCCGACGAAACCATGGACCTGATGCGTCAGCTCAGCGAGTCCGGCGAACTGCAGGCGTTGACTGCCGAACGCAGCTGGAAGGAAATTTCCCGGGCACTGATGGAAGACCACCCGCAGGTGTTCATCCAGGTATTGCGCGACTGTGGCGCACTCAAAGAGCTAATGCCAGAAGTCGACGCCTTGTTCGGCGTACCGCAGCCGGAGACCCATCATCCGGAAATCGACACGGGCCTGCACACCTTGAGCGTGCTGGAGCAGTCAGCTCTGCACAAACAACCGCTGACGGTACGCTGGGCCTGCCTGCTGCATGATTTGGGCAAAGGCCTGACGCCAGAAGAAGAATGGCCTCGGCATATCGCCCATGAGCACACAGGTCTCAAGCTGATCAAAGCGGTCAACGAACGTTTCAAGGTGTCGAAGGATTGTCAGGAATTGGCATTACTGGTGGGGCAGTATCACACCCATGGGCACCGGGCGCTGGAGCTGAAAGCCTCGACATTGCTGGAGTTACTGCAGAGTTTCGATATTTATCGCCGGCCACAGCGCTTCGAGGAATTTATCGCTTCGTGCGAGATGGACGCCCGTGGCCGCAAAGGCCTGGAGCAGCGCAGTTACCCACAGGCGGATTATTTGCGCGGAGCCGCGAAGGCTGCGCGAGCGGTGGCGGTGCAGCCATTGCTGGAGCAGGGATTCAAGGGGCCGGAACTGGGCGAAGCGCTGAAGCGCGAACGGTTGAAAGCATTGAAGATTTACAAAGACAACGCCTGAAGCAAGATCAAAAGATCGCAGCCTTCGGCAGCTCCTACAGGGAAGCGCAAATTCCTCTGTAGGAGCTGCCGAAGGCTGCGATCTTTTGCTTTAAAGATTCGACGGAGTCAATTGCTGCCCATTCCATTCGAATGCAACCGGCGCCAACACCTGATCAATTTGCGCCTCAGCCCACAACGTCGCAAAGCTTTGGCCCACCCCCGGGTGCACCCGATCCGGCGCAATCAACGACAGCGGCCATAGCACAAAGGCATTTTTCAGAATTTCCGCACGCGGCAAAATCAACCCATCGAAATTACCCACCAGATCGCCATACAGCAGCACGTCGATATCCAGCGGCAAGCCCTTGCGATCAGGGGCATAACGCCCGTTATCCGCCTCGATGAATTTCAAGCGCCTATCCAGCTCCATCAATGGCAAGTCGGTGTAGGCCGAGACCACGAAATTGAAGAACGGCCCGCTCTTGATCCCCACCGGCTGGCTCTCGAACACTGCCGAACAATGGATATCCACCAGAAACTTGGCCAGCGCATCGAGACCGGCGCGCAAATGGGTTTCGCGCTCGATATTGCTACCGAGCCCGAGATAGACCTGAGTCAGCGACATCCGCGCTCGATCTCCACACCCACACCACCCTTGGCCGCCGGCACCGCGCCCGGCTTGGTCAGTTTCAGCCGCACCCAGGTGATCTTGAATTCGGCCATGAGCACCTCAACCAGACGCTCGGCAAAGGTCTCGACCAGCTGGAACTGCGCCTGCTCGGCAAAGGCCTGAATGCGCGTGGAAACACTGGCGTAATCGAGCGCCAGGGTCAGATCGTCACCGGCGGCGGCCGGACGATTGTCCCAAGCAAAGCTCAGATCAAGACGCAGGCACTGACGAATGCCGCGCTCCCAGTCATAGGCACCGATCACGGTGTCGACTTCCAGGCCCTCGATAAACACTCTGTCCAAGCACTTCTCTCCGCTGCACGACAAGGGCGCGATGCGCCGTTAGAATCAGGGCGTCCTCGCCCGGAATAGTTAGCATGTTTTGGTTACTGGCGATTCTCGCCTACCTGCTCGGCTCGCTGTCCTTCGCCATTTTGCTCAGCCGCCTCACCGGAAATCCGGATCCGCGAATGAGTGGCTCGGGTAATGCCGGCGCCACCAACATGCTGCGCCTGGCCGGTCGCAAACTGGCGATCCTGACCCTGCTCGGTGATCTATGCAAAGGCCTGCTGCCGGTGCTGATCGCCTCCAGTGCGGGCCTTTCGCTGCAGGATCAGGCCTGGATCGGCGTATGCGCCGTGATCGGTCACCTGTTCCCGCTGTACTTCCGCTTTCGTGGCGGCAAAGGCGTTGCCACTGCCGCCGGCATGCTGCTCGGCCTGTATCCATCCGCCGCGCTGCTGGCCGTATGTGCCTGGCTGCTGACGTTCTACCTGACCCGCACCAGCTCGCTGGCGGCGCTGATTGCCACGCCACTGACACTGCCGTTGCTGGCCTGGCAAGAGCCGGAAGCCTTGCTGCCAATGAGCGCACTGACCTTGCTGATTGTCTGGCGCCATCGCGGCAATCTACGCGACCTGTTTGCCGGGCGCGAACGGCATTTCTGACTGCCGTCCATGAGCGTCGCTCATCACAACGCCGACAACTGCTCCATTGGCCAGCGTGCCTGCACGGTGATTGCCAGACTTTCCTGCTGACCGGCCTTCAGGCGTTGGCAACCGGCAAACGCGATCATCGCGCCATTGTCGGTGCAGAACTCCGGGCGCGCATAGAACACATCGCCCTTCATATCACCGAGCATCTTTTCCAGCGAAACCCGCAACGCCTTGTTGGCGCTGACGCCGCCGGCAATCACCAGCCGCTTCATGCCCGCTTGTTTCAGGGCGCGCTTGCACTTGATGGTCAAAGTCTCCACCACAGCCTGCTGGAACGCCAGCGCGATGTCGCAACGGACTTGCTCGCCGTCGTCCCCGGCGCTGACGCATTGCTGCCAGGTATTGAGGGCGAAGGTTTTCAGGCCGCTGAAGCTGAAATCCAGACCCGGGCGATCGCACATCGGACGCGGAAAGGTGAAACGACCTGCGACGCCTTTCTCGGCCAGCTTGGCGATTTCCGGCCCGCCGGGGTAATTGAGGCCCATCATTTTCGCGGTTTTATCGAAGGCTTCACCGGCCGCATCGTCGAGCGTCTCGCCGAGCAGGCTGTATTGGCCGATGCCGTCGACCTGAACCAACTGGGTATGACCACCGGAAACCAACAAAGCGACGAACGGGAATTCCGGTGGTTTCGGCTCCAGCATCGGCGCCAGCAAGTGGCCTTCCATGTGGTGCACACCGAGAGCCGGAATGCCCCAGGCAAACGCCAGCGCCTGCGCGCAGGAAGCACCGACCAGCAACGCGCCGACCAGGCCAGGACCTGCGGTATAGGCGATTGCATCGATCTCGGTCGGCACGCAGTCGGCCTCGGCCAAGACTTGACGGATCAAGGGCAGCATGCGTTTGACGTGGTCACGCGAAGCCAGCTCCGGCACCACACCGCCATAGACGCGGTGCAGGTCGATCTGACTGAACAGCGCGTCGGCCAGCAGGCCGCGTTCACTGTCATACAATGCGACGCCGGTTTCGTCGCAGGAGGTTTCTAATCCCAGTACTAGCATGGGTTTGCGCCTTGTTTAGGCTGAATTCGAAGGCGCGCATAATAGTCGCCACGTGATGCCCCGACCAGCGGTTTTCGATCAGAGGCTTTGCATTCCGAGCGATGAGGGGTTAACATCCGCAACCCTTAAAAACCGACGTCTTCAAGTGCTCTTTTGCCGCGAGGATGTTGACCCCGGTAATGAATGAAGGTAGCTCTGGATGCCAGCCGTCAAAGTAAAAGAGAACGAACCCTTCGACGTAGCTCTGCGTCGTTTCAAGCGCTCCTGCGAAAAAGCCGGTGTACTGGCTGAAGTTCGTAGCCGCGAATTTTACGAGAAGCCAACTTCTGAGCGTAAGCGCAAGGCAGCAGCCGCTGTTAAGCGTCACGCCAAGAAAGTTCAGCGCGAACAGCGCCGCGCCGTTCGTCTGTACTAATCCACAGACGTTCGTAGCAAGCTTCTTGCCTAAGCCCGGCCCTCAGCCGGGCTAATGGCATTTGCGTAAAACGCTTGATGCTTCACCGTCGACGCCGCCGATGCGACCGAGACAAATCTGCTTCACCGCGTCAGGCCTGGCTCTTTTGCCAGCGGTGCACGTCTTTTCTGACGAGCCTTTCAAGGCTACTGACGAGCACACCCACTGATTCCTCTTACGACGATCAGCCCAAGGCACCTGCATGCGTGCCCGCTTTATTGAGCTATCCGAGGCCGACAACCGGCCGTCAGCGGATTCAGCGCAACACTTTCACATAGTCGAAGACTGATAGGTACTAACGTCAGTGGATTTTCGGCAGATACACTTCCCGACAGCGATCACGCAGACGACACCGGTCGAGCCGCACTTTTTGTGCGTTTCCAGCAATGGCCCGCGTCCGACAGCCTGTCGCAACAGATTTATTGCAGCGCAGACGACGAGAATGCCATGGCCGGGCTGATTCCCCAGAGCTTCATTGACGACCTGCTGAACCGCACCGACATCGTCGACGTGGTCAGCTCGCGCGTGCAATTGAAGAAGGCCGGCAAGAACTACACCGCCTGCTGCCCGTTCCACAAAGAGAAAACCCCGTCGTTCAGCGTCAGCCCCGACAAACAGTTCTATTACTGTTTCGGCTGCGGCGCCGGCGGCAACGCCCTCGGCTTTCTCATGGATCACGACAACCTGGACTTCCCCCAGGCCGTCGAAGATCTGGCCAAAGCCGCCGGCATGGAAATCCCCCGTGAAGAAAGCGGCCGTGAGCGCAAGCCGCGTCAGCCGACCGATTCGCCGCTGTATCCGCTGCTCACTGCCGCCGCCGACTTCTACCGGCAGGCACTCAAGAGTCATCCGTCGCGCAAGGCTGCGGTGGATTACCTCAAGGGCCGCGGCCTGACCGGCGAGATCGCTCGGGATTTCGGCCTCGGCTTTGCACCGCCGGGCTGGGACAACCTGCTCAAGCATCTGAGCAGCGACACGCTGCAACAGAAAGCCATGATCGAAGCTGGCCTGCTGATCGAGAACGCCGAAACCGGCAAGCGCTATGATCGCTTCCGTGATCGCGTGATGTTCCCGATCCGCGACACCCGTGGGCGGATCATCGCCTTCGGCGGCCGCGTACTGGGTGACGACAAGCCCAAGTACCTGAACTCACCGGAAACCCCGGTATTCCATAAAGGCCAGGAACTCTACGGCCTCTATGAAGCACGCAAGAACAATCGCAACCTCGATGAAATCATCGTTGTCGAGGGTTACATGGACGTCATCGCCCTCGCCCAGCAAGGCTTGCGCAATGCCGTCGCCACGCTGGGTACCGCGACCAGCGAAGAACATTTGAAACGCCTGTTCCGCGTCGTCCCGAACGTATTGTTCTGCTTCGACGGCGACCAGGCAGGCCGCAACGCCGCGTGGCGCGCACTGGAAGCGACCCTGCCATGCCTACAGGACGGTCGTCGCGCGCGATTCCTGTTCCTGCCGGAAGGCGAAGACCCGGACACCCTGGTTCGCGCCGAAGGCACTGACGCATTCAAGGCGCGCATCAATCAGCACGCGCAGCCGCTGGCCGATTATTTTTTTCAGCAACTGACCGAAGAGGCCGACCCGCGCTCGCTCGAGGGCAAGGCACACATGGCCACCCTTGCCGCACCGCTGATCGACAAGGTGCCGGGCGCGAACCTGCGCATTCTCATGCGTCAGCGCCTGACCGAGATTACCGGCCTGAGCAGCGAGACCGTCAGCCAACTGGTTCAGAGTGCACCGCAGGAAGCACCGCCCGCCTACGATCCGGGCTTCGATTACGACGTCATGCCGGACTACAGCGACTACCATCAGCCGCAGGCACAGGACATGTACGCGCCGCAGCAGGAATGGACGCCGAAGAAACCCGGCGCCGGCGGCAAGAAGTGGGACAAGAAACCGTGGGACAAGAACGGCAAGCGTGGTGGCGATCGCGAACAGCAGCGCCCGCGCACGCCGATTGGCGTTGAATCGCCGACCCTGACGGCATTGAGAACATTGCTCCATCATCCGCAACTGGCCAAGCGCGTCGAAGACGCCGGACATATTGCCGATGAAAATCAGACCAACGCCCAGTTGCTTGTGGCGCTGCTCGAAGCCGTACAGAAGAATCCCAAGCTAAACTCATTTCAGTTGATCGCGCGATGGCACGGCACTGAACAGGGTCGCTTGCTCAAGGCACTGGCAGAAAAGGAATGGCTGATTGACGGAGATAACCTTGAACAACAGTTTTTCGACACCATTACTAGCTTGTCCGCCCGCCAACGCGAGCGAAATCTCGAACAGTTACTCAGGAAAGCGCGGCAAAGCGAACTGAGCGTCGAAGAGAAAAATCAACTGCGCGACCTTTTAAGTCGCAATGTTTCCGCATCAAACCCGACCTCAACTGGCGCGTGAGGTCATAGCTCAGGTATAATCCTCGGCTTGTTTTTTGCCCGCCAAGACCTTCAGTGGATAGGGTGTTATGTCCGGAAAAGCGCAACAGCAGTCTCGTATTATTGAGTTGATCAAACTGGGTCGTGAGCAGAAGTATCTGACTTACGCCGAGGTCAACGACCACCTGCCCGAGGATATTTCAGATCCGGAGCAGGTGGAAGACATCATCCGCATGATTAACGACATGGGGATCCCCGTACACGAGAGTGCTCCGGATGCGGACGCCCTTATGTTGGCCGACGCCGATACCGACGAGGCCGCTGCGGAAGAAGCAGCCGCTGCGTTGGCGGCGGTGGAGACCGATATCGGTCGCACCACTGACCCGGTGCGCATGTACATGCGTGAAATGGGCACGGTCGAGCTTCTGACCCGTGAAGGCGAAATCGAAATCGCCAAGCGGATCGAAGAAGGCATTCGTGAAGTGATGAGCGCAATCGCGCACTTCCCTGGCACGGTTGACCACATTCTCTCCGAGTACACCCGCGTCACCACCGAAGGTGGTCGCCTGTCCGACGTCCTGAGCGGTTATATCGACCCGGATGACGGCATCGCGCCGCCTGCGGCAGAAGTGCCGCCGCCGGTCGATCCGAAGGCCGTCAAGGCCGACGACGATACCGACGACGATGAAGCCGAATCTTCCGATGACGAAGAAGAAGCCGAAAGCGGTCCGGACCCGGTCATCGCTGCACAGCGCTTCGGCGCCGTGGCGGACCAGATGGAGATCACCCGCAAGGCCCTGAAAAAGCACGGTCGTCACAACAAGGCTGCGGTTGCCGAGTTGCTGGCCCTGGCCGAGCTGTTCATGCCGATCAAACTGGTGCCGAAGCAATTCGAAGCCTTGGTCGAGCGTGTGCGCAGTGCCCTGGATCGTCTGCGTCAGCAAGAGCGCGCGATCATGCAGCTGTGCGTGCGTGATGCACGTATGCCGCGCGCCGATTTCCTGCGTCAGTTCCCGGGCAATGAAGTCGACGAAAGCTGGTCCGACGCTCTGGCCAAAGGCAAGAGCAAGTATGCCGAGGCCATCGGTCGCGTGCAGCCGGACATCATCCGTTGCCAGCAGAAGCTGATTGCGCTGGAAACCGAGACCGGTCTGACCATCGCGGAAATCAAGGACATCAACCGTCGCATGTCGATCGGTGAGGCCAAGGCCCGCCGCGCGAAGAAAGAGATGGTTGAAGCCAACCTGCGTCTGGTGATCTCGATCGCCAAGAAGTACACCAACCGCGGTCTGCAATTCCTCGATCTGATCCAGGAAGGCAACATCGGTCTGATGAAGGCGGTGGACAAGTTCGAATACCGTCGGGGTTACAAGTTCTCGACCTATGCCACCTGGTGGATCCGTCAGGCAATCACTCGCTCGATCGCCGACCAGGCGCGCACCATCCGTATTCCGGTGCACATGATCGAGACGATCAACAAGCTCAACCGTATTTCCCGGCAGATGTTGCAGGAAATGGGTCGCGAACCGACCCCGGAAGAGCTGGGCGAACGCATGGAAATGCCTGAGGACAAGATCCGCAAGGTACTGAAGATCGCCAAAGAGCCGATCTCCATGGAAACCCCGATCGGTGATGACGAAGACTCCCATCTGGGCGACTTCATCGAAGACTCGACCATGCAGTCGCCAATCGATGTCGCCACGGTGGAAAGTCTGAAGGAAGCGACTCGCGAAGTACTGTCCGGCCTCACTGCCCGTGAAGCCAAGGTGCTGCGCATGCGCTTCGGTATCGACATGAACACCGACCATACGCTCGAAGAAGTGGGCAAGCAGTTTGACGTAACGCGTGAGCGGATCCGTCAGATCGAAGCCAAGGCGCTGCGCAAGCTGCGCCACCCGACGCGAAGCGAGCATCTGCGCTCCTTCCTCGACGAGTGATACCAGAACCCCCGGCCCAGGCCGGGGGTTCTGTTTTATGGCAGATTAAATTCCCCGCTCCGCCCTCCCCGCCGCGTACCCCGTCTACACTCGAAACAATCACTCCAAGCCCTGACGAGAGCGTTATGCCCAGACTGGCGCCCGTGCTTTTTCTGCTGTCATTGATGATCTGCACCGCCACGGCTGACGCGCTGACTCTCACCGATGAAGAACGCAGCTGGCTGGCGGCTCACCCTGACTTGCGCCTGGGTGTCGACGCGTCGTGGCCGCCTTTCGAATTTCGTGACGATCAGAACCGCTATCAGGGTCTGGCCGCTGACTATATCGACGTGATTCGCCAACGTTTGGCGATCAAGCTGACGCCCATCGAACCGGCAAGCTGGACGGTGGTGCTGGAGCAGGTCAAAAAAGGCAAGATCGATTTGCTGCCGGGAATCATGTCCACGCCGGAGCGCCAGAATTATCTGTCATTCACCCGGCCGTACCTCGACTTCCCGATCGTCATCCTCGCCCATGTCGGCGGCGCCCAGCCGCGCAAACTCGACGATCTGTATGGGCTGAAAATCGCCGTGGTGGAAAACTACGCCCCCCACGAATTACTGCGTACTCACCATCCCGATCTGAATCTGGTGGCCATGCCCAACGTCAGTTCAGCGCTGCAAGCCCTGGCGACTGATGAAGTGGACGCGGTAGTCGGCGATCTGGCTTCCAGCGTCTGGAGCCTGCGCCAGCTCAAGCTTGACGGCCTCTACGTCAGCGGCGAGACGCCGTATCGGTATCAACTGGCGATGGCCGTGCCCCGCGACAACAAGGTGCTGGTGGGGATACTCGACAAAGTTCTTGCCGACATGACGCCGGCGGAAATCAGCAGCATTCAGGAACACTGGGTTGGCAACGTGCTCGACCACCGCACGTTCTGGTCGGATCTGCTGATGTACGGCCTGCCCGGCCTGTTGCTGCTGATAACAGTCCTTGCCGTGGTGATTCGCATCAACCGCCGTCTGAGTTCGGAAATCACCCGGCGCATCGACCTCGAGCAGGAACTGCGCAGCAGCGAATATCACTACCGCGGCCTGGTGGAAAGTTTGTCGGCGATTGCCTGGGAAGCGCGGATGAGCGACTTCACCTACAGCTATGTCTCGCCGCACGCTGAAGACTTGCTCGGTTATCCACAATCTCACTGGCTGATTCCGGGCTTCTGGCACAACATCATTCACCCCGCCGACCTGACCCGCACGCAGAGCTACTGCAAGGAAGCGCTGCGCCAGGGCCGCGATCACATCGTCGACTACCGCGTGATTACCGCCGACGGTCGCTGCCTGTGGGTGCGCGATATCGTCAGCCTGATAGAGCACGGTCACGAGCCAGTGATGCGCGGGCTGATGATCGATATCAGCGAGATCAAGCGCACTGAAGAGGCATTGCGCCTGTCCGAGCAGAAGTTCGCTTCGGTGTTCGAGCAATGCCCGGACATTCTGGTGATTGCGCGCCTGTCCGACGGCTGCCTGCTGGAGGTCAACGAGGCCTTCGAGGAGCAGATCGGGCTCAGGGCCGAGGAGGTGATCGGCCAGACCGCCACCAACCTCAATATCTGGGGCATTCCCGGAGTCGGACCAGGCCTGTTGCAGCGCTTGCAGGCCGGTAGCATCCGCAACCTGGAAATGCCCTTTCGCCGCAACAACGGCCAATTGTTCACCGGGCTGATTTCCGCCGAGCCCTTCGACCTCGATACCACCCCGGCGCTGGTGGTTGTGGTGCGCGACATCAGCCAGCTCAAGGAAACCCAACAGCAACTGCAAACATCGGAGGAAAAGTTTGCCAAGGCCTTCCATGCCTCGCCGGACGGCTTGCTGCTGTCACGCCAGAGCGACGGCCTGCTGCTGGAGGTCAACGAAGGTTTCAGCCGCATCACCGGTTTCAACAGCGCCATGTCAGTGGATCGTTCGACGCTGGATCTGGGCATCTGGGTCAATCTCAACGAACGCAAACAGATGATCGACCTGCTGCAACGCGACGGTTTTGTCCGCGACTTCACCTGCCACATCCGTCGCAGCGACGGGCAGATTCGCCTGTGTGAAGTCTCCAGCCGTCCACTGCCGATCGGCGACGAAGACTGCATGTTGACCATCGCCCGCGACATCACCGAACGCCATCTCATGCAGGAAAAACTGCAGCAGGCGGCGACGGTTTTCGAGAGCACCGCAGAAGGCGTGTTGATCACCGATACTCAACAACACATCAGCGCCGTCAATCGCGCTTTCACCGAAATCACCGGTTACAGCGAAAGTGAAGCGCTGGGCCACACGCCACGCTTGCTGGCGTCAGGGCTGCATGACAGCGCTTTCTACGCGGCGATGTGGCACCAATTGACCGACGAGGGACACTGGCAAGGCGAGATTTCCAACCGGCGCAAGAATGGCGAGTTGTACCCGAGCTGGCTGACCATCAGCGCCGTGCGCAATCGCGACAAATTCATCACCCACTTCGTTGCGGTGTTTGCCGATATTTCCAGCCTCAAGCACGCTCAGGCCAAACTCGATTACCAGGCTCACCACGACCCGCTGACCGGCCTGCCCAACCGCACCTTGTTCGAAAGCCGCCTGCAAATGGCTTTGACCAGTCAGCAGGAAAATGGCGGCCAGGGTGCCGTGCTGTTTCTCGACCTCGACCGTTTCAAACACATCAACGACAGCCTCGGTCATCCGGTCGGCGACCTGTTGCTCAAGGGCATTGCCGTACGCTTGAAAGAACAATTGCGCGATATCGACACGGTCGCACGGTTGGGCGGCGACGAGTTCATCATCCTGCTGCCGGGCTTGCAGCAAGCCAGCGACGCCGACAACATCGCGACGAAACTGCTCAACTGCTTCGGAGCGCCGTTCCAGGCCGGCGAACACGAGTTCTTTATCAGCGCCAGCATCGGCACCAGCCTTTATCCGCGCGACGGTTGCGACGTTGCCACGCTGGTGAAAAACGCCGACGCGGCGATGTACCGCTCCAAGGCCAAGGGGCGCAACCGCGTCGAAAGCTACACTCGCGACCTCACCGCTCAGGCCAGCGAACGCATAGCGCTGGAACACGAACTGCGCCGCGCCATCGAGCGCGATGAGCTGTTTCTCTATTACCAACCGAAAATCAGCCTGGTGGACCACAGCCTGGTCGGTGCAGAAGCGCTGATTCGCTGGCGCCACCCGACCTTCGGTGACGTGCCGCCCGAGCATTTCATTCCGCTGGCAGAAGAAAACGGAATGATCCTGCAGATCGGTGACTGGGTACTGGAGACCGCTTGCCGGCAGATGTTCGAGTGGAGCCGAATCTACCAACCGCTCGGGCCGCTTTCGGTGAACCTCGCCGGCGCGCAACTGCGCCAGCCGAACCTGTTGGTGCGCATCGAACAACTGCTCAAGGACAATCGGCTCAGGCCGGATTTACTGCAACTGGAAATTACCGAGAATTTCATCATGAGTCAGGCCGAAGAGGCGCTGGCGGTGCTGCATCAACTCAAACACCTCGGCGTGCAACTGGCGATCGATGACTTCGGCACCGGCTACTCCTCGCTCAGCTACCTCAAACGCCTGCCGCTGGACATCCTCAAGATCGACCAATCCTTTGTCCGCGGACTGCCTGACGATCCCCACGACGCGGCCATTGTGCGCGCCATCATCGCGCTCGGCCGCAGCATGCAATTCACCGTGATCGCCGAAGGCGTGGAAACCCAGGCACAACAACAATTTCTCGCCGCAGAAGGTTGTGAACAGATCCAGGGCTACATCGTCAGCCTGCCGCTGCCCCCGGACGAATTCGCCGCGACGTTTCTGCATGTGACCGTATCGGATTTTTCGGATAGCACAGCCGCGAAACCGTCGCTATAATCCGCGGCCTACTGAGGGCCTATAGCTCAGTTGGTTAGAGCAGAGGACTCATAATCCTTTGGTCCACGGTTCAAGTCCGTGTGGGCCCACCAAATTGAAAAGCCGCGCTTGATGCGCGGCTTTTTTGTGGGCTTTGATTTCCCAATCATGCTAATCCCATGCCTGTGGTTGTGGACATCCGGGATGGACACGTTCTCTGGAATTTTATGCATGCTCCGGCGAGAGCCATGGACAGGCATCGAAAAGGCGAGCTTTTGTATAGGCGGTACGTTCCTTCGGACAAAAAAAGGGCAGCCATCAGGCTGCCCGTAACATCTAAATCCTGATATTTGCATCCCCAGGAAATGGGATGAAGAGGTCTCACCTGACACCGATGTTGCAGCATCGCTGAGGTACCTACATCTGCTAACACCCTGCAAGGCAGCAGATTTCGCGCTCTTGTTGGCATTCGTTGGGAAACAGGGCAGACAAGTCAAATCAATTGTCAGAACATTTTTTTCATCAAATTCATCAGTGACCACTTTGCTATGGCGCAAAAGCTTTTCCTAATTTGCCTGTAAAGTGCGCCTCACTCCGACACAACGCCAATGGAGCCGCCCTTGCCAGACACCCGCCAACCCATCCTCGACGAAATCGACCGCCAGCTAATCGCCGCGCTGCAGATCAACGCCCGCGAAAGCGTGGCCATGCTCGCCCGTCAGCTAGGCATCGCTCGCACTACGGTGACGTCGCGCCTGGCCCGGCTGGAAAAAGCCAAGGTGATCACCGGTTATGGCGTGCGATTGGGTCAGCGTGTGGTCGATGGTGGCTTGCAGGCCTACGTCGGGATCAAGGTGCAGCCGCGTTCCGGCAAGGACGTGCTGCGGCGCCTGAGTGCGATGGCGCAGGTGCAGCAGCTGTGTGCAGTGAGTGGCGAGTTTGACTACGTGGCCTGGTTGCGCACCGATTCGCCGGAGCAGCTCGATCAGTTGCTGGATCAGATTGGCAGCGTCGATGGGGTGGAGAAAACCACGACTTCGATCATTTTGAGTAGCAAGATTGATCGCGGGCAGCCGGTCTGAGCGTTGGCCAAGGCATCGAGGCTCGGGCCTCTTCGCGAGCAGGCTCGCTCCCACATTTTGGTCGGTATGCAGCCTGCAATCGTCAGTCTGCACAAACTTCAGGCAAAACGACGACACATTGCGTCTTATTAACGCGCTCTACGCTCCCTAGAATGGCTGGCATCTTTTCCTATACTCAGACGCGAATCCTGCGTCGGGTCGCCAACAAGGTCAGCCATGAACAACAACAATCGTCACCCTGCAGACGGCAAGAAACCCATCACCATTTTCGGTCCGGACTTTCCGTTCGCGTTTGACGACTGGATCGAGCATCCCGCCGGTCTGGGCAGCATTCCCGAGCAGCATCATGGTGCTGAAGTGGCGATTGTCGGCGCGGGCATTGCCGGTCTGGTGGCTGCATATGAACTGATGAAACTCGGTCTGAAGCCGGTGGTGTACGAGGCGTCGAAACTCGGTGGTCGTCTGCGCTCGCAGGCCTTCAACGGCACCGACGCCATCGTCGCCGAGCTTGGCGGCATGCGCTTTCCAGTGTCCTCCACCGCGTTCTATCACTACGTCGACAAGCTCGGCCTGCAAACCAAGCCTTTCCCCAACCCGCTGACCGGCGCGTCTGGCAGCACCGTGATCGACCTGGAAGGCGAGACCTATTACGCGGAGAGTCTGAAGGATCTTCCTGCATTGTTTCAGGAAGTGGCTGACGCCTGGGCGGATGCGCTGGAAGCAGGCTCGCAGTTTTCCGATATCCAACAAGCCATTCGCGATCGCGATGTGCCGCGCCTGAAAGAGCTGTGGAACAAGTTGGTGCCGCTGTGGGACGACCGGACCTTTTACGACTTCGTCGCCACCTCGAAAGCCTTCGCCAAATTGTCGTTCCAGCACCGCGAAGTGTTCGGCCAGGTCGGTTTCGGCACCGGCGGCTGGGATTCGGACTTCCCCAATTCGATGCTGGAAATCTTCCGCGTGGTGATGACCAATTGCGACGATCACCAACACCTGGTGGTCGGTGGCGTCGAGCAGGTGCCACAGGGCATTTGGCGCCATGTGCCGGAGCGCTGCGTGCACTGGCCGGCCGGCACCAGCCTGAAATCCCTGCACCGTGGCGCGCCGCGTTCCGGTGTGAAGAAAATCGCTCACGCACCGCAAGGCCGTTTCGCCGTTACCGACAACAACGGTGACACCCGCGAATATGCCGCTGTGCTGACCACCTGCCAGAGCTGGCTGCTGACCACTCAGATCGAATGCGATGAAACCCTGTTCTCGCAGAAGATGTGGATGGCCCTCGACCGCACGCGCTACATGCAGTCGTCGAAAACCTTCGTGATGGTCGACCGGCCATTCTGGAAAGACAAGGACCCGGAGACCGGCCGCGACGTGATGAGCATGACCCTCACCGATCGCCTGACCCGTGGCACCTATCTGTTCGACAACGGCGACGACAAACCGGGGGTGATCTGCCTGTCGTACTCGTGGATGAGCGACGCGTTGAAAATGCTCCCGCATCCGGTGGAAAAACGCGTTGAACTCGCCTTGAACGCGCTGAAGAAGATCTACCCGAAAGTCGACATCGCCGCGCGGATCATCGGCGACCCGATCACCGTGTCGTGGGAAGCCGACCCGTACTTTCTCGGTGCCTTCAAAGGCGCCCTGCCCGGCCATTATCGCTACAACCAGCGCATGTACGCGCACTTCATGCAGGACGACATGCCGGCCGAACAGCGCGGGATTTTCATCGCCGGCGACGACGTGTCGTGGACACCGGCGTGGGTCGAAGGCGCAGTGCAGACTTCGCTCAACGCGGTGTGGGGCATCATGAAACATTTCGGCGGCTCGACACATAAAGAGAACCCCGGCCCGGGTGATGTGTTCAAAGACATCGGCCCTATCGCCCTGCCCGAGTAAGAGGATTCCCCGATGCGCGTAGCCGTTTACCAATGTCCACCGCTGCCACTGGACCCCGCCGCCAACCTGCAGCGCCTGCATCAGGTGGCGATGGAGGCCAAGGGCGCTGATCTGCTGGTGCTGCCGGAGATGTTCATGACCGGCTACAACATCGGCGCCGAAGCGGTGAGCACACTGGCCGAGGTTTACAACGGTGAATGGGCGCAGCAGATCGGCCGGATTGCCAAGGCTGCGGGTCTGGCGATTGTTTACGGTTACCCGGAGCGCACCGCCGACGGGCAGATCTACAACGCTGTGCAACTGATCGACAGCCACGGCGAACGCCTGTGCAATTACCGCAAGTCGCATCTGTTCGGCGACCTCGACCGGTCGATGTTCAGCCCGGGCGACGCGGAGTTGCCGGTGGTTGAACTGAACGGCTGGAAGCTCGGTTTCCTGATCTGCTATGACCTGGAGTTTCCGGAAAACGCGCGCCGCCTGGCCTTGGCCGGCGCAGAGCTGATTGTGGTGCCAACGGCCAACATGATTCCGTTCGACTTCGTCGCCGACGTCACCGTGCGGGCCCGCGCCTTCGAAAACCAGTGTTACGTGGCTTATGCCAATTACTGCGGACATGAAGGCGATATCCAGTACTGCGGGCAAAGCAGCGTTGCCGCACCGGACGGCAGCCGTATCGCCCTGGCAGGTCTGGACGAGGCGTTGATCGTCGGTGAGCTTGATCGACAACTGATGAACGATTCACGCCAGGCCAACCGCTATCTCAGCGATCGCCGCCCAGAGCTTTACGGCGCGCTCAACCGTCGCTAATCCGCTAGCATGGGCACTTCACTGTTCTGGAAGTGCCCATGCCTGCGCCGACTCATCCCCGCCCCCACTCTGAAACCCTGGCCAACGGCCTGCGCGTGACCCTGCGCCACGTGCCCGGTCTCAAACGCAGCGCTGCCGCGTTGCGCGTGGCGGCCGGCAGCCATGACGTGCCATTGGCATGGCCCGGGCTGGCGCATTTTCTTGAGCACTTGCTGTTTCTCGGCACCGAGCGTTTTCCCACAGACGAAGCGCTGATGGCCTACGTGCAACGTCACGGCGGGCAGGTGAATGCCAGCACCCGCGAGCGCACCACGGACTTTTTCTTTGAGTTGCCCGTGCCGTTGTTCAGCGACGGGGTAGAGCGTCTGTCAGACATGCTCGCCCGGCCGCGTATGAATCTGGACGATCAACTGCGTGAACGGGAAGTTTTGCAGGCGGAATTTATCGCCTGGTCGCAGGATCCGACAGCGCAGCAGCAGTTTGCCTTGTATGAAGGTTTACCAGCGGAGCATCCGTTGCGCGGGTTTCATGCGGGCAATCGGGACAGCTTGCAGGTTGCGTCGCCAGAGTTTCAAACGGCGCTGCGAGACTTCCATCAGCGGTTTTATCGAACCGGGCAAATGACCCTCAGCCTGGTCGGTCCGCAGAGTATTGATGAACTGCGGGAGCTGGCGCGGCAATTCGCAGCGGTGTTGCCGGTTGGGGATAAAGTTGCCGAGGCCGCACCGCCTCCGCTGACAGTGAAAAGTTATCAACAGGTCGGCGCTCACGCGAACCTGTTGTTCGCCTTCGACGGCTTACCCGAATCATCCGCAGAGGCGATGGCCTTCCTCTGTCATTGGTTGAATAGCGCCAAACCCGGTGGATTGCTCGCGTACCTGCAACAGCAGAATCTGGCTGACAGCCTGAAAGCCGCGCCGATCTATCAGTTCGCCGGGCAAGCGCTGCTGCATCTGCAATTCCATGCCGACGGTAAGCAGTTGAACGCCATTCACCAACAAATGCTGGACTGGGCGAGCTTTTTCACCCGACAGGACTGGACCCCGTTGCGCGAGGAATACGCCGCGCTACTTCAGCGCCAGCAACAAGTCAGCGGCGCGTTGCAATTGGCGCGAATCGACATCGAGCAGCGGGCATCCAGCCTGTCCGAATCCGGCGCTGCCACACTTGAGCACATCCTTCGCGAAATCGGTGTTGTGGATAACTTCAGCGATCGTTGGCACCTGCCTGCCGCCAACCCTTTCCTGCGCACCAGTGAACCGCTGGCCAACGCCGGGCTGATTCGCGGACAGACCAGCGCTCACCGCGGCCTGCGCACGTTCGCCCAGGATCGCTCGCGAAGCCGCCGAGAACGTTCGCCGATGCATTTCAGTCAGGCGCTGCCGGACAACAGCGATGAAGGCGCAATCTATCTGCGCTGGCAGGTCGAGGCGGCGGCCAGCGCAGATCTGCGCTCCAGATTGCAGCGCAGTCTGCGCCAGACCCGACAGGATGCGTGCGAAGCCGGAGTGGACTTGTCTTTCAGCGCCGCAGGCAACCAATGGCTGCTGAAAATGAATGGTTTACAGGAGCCCATGCCCAGCGTCCTCGAGCATGCGCTGAAATGTCTGACGATAATCGACGCCGATTCGCCGCGCGAAGAGATGCAGATACCGTCAATGCCGACCCGCCAACTACTCGAAGCGTTACCGGAAAAATGCCTGCCCACGATTGAAGCCAGCGATGACGCCAATCAGCTGTGGACAACTTCGCGCTGGGACGGCCTCGCTCTCGGGCTTGGCCAACAAACTCAATCAGCACTGGGCCCGGCGCTGAGCCGCATTCCCGGCACGCCGGACAATCAGCTGCCGATGACTCCGCGCACCAACGGCGATTACCGCTGGAGTCAGATCGACACGGCGTCTAGCGAACACGCCCTGCTGCTCATCTGCCCGACCGCCAGCAAACACATCGCTGATGAAGCCGCATGGCGCCTGCTCGCACAGCTGTGCCAGACGCCTTTCTACCAGCGCCTGCGCGTCGAATTGCAATTGGGGTACGCCGTGTTCAGCGCGCTGCGTCAGGTGCACGGCACGACCGCCCTCGTCTTCGGCGTGCAATCGCCGACAGCCTCCGCGGCGACCCTGCTGGAACACATCCAAGCGTTCTGCAACGGCATTCCCACGCTGATCGAAACGCTCGATGACGCAGGCCTCGAGCAACAACGCCAGAACCTCGCCGATCAATTCGATCAAGCGACACTGTCCACCAAAGACGCTGCCGAATTGTTCTGGCAGGGCAAACTCGCCGGCCATTCGTCGGATTACCGTGAGCAATTGGTTACAGCGATCCAGCAGCTGGATCACCAGGCTTTGCTGGCCGCTGCGCAGCGTCTGATCAATGCCGATGGCGGCTACCACTGTCTGGCCAATGAACCGATGCCCGGCGCGCCGTGGCAAGCGACAAACTGATCATTACCGAGGCTGCAAGGAGCTTTCTCAAAGATTCACGGGTCACGCCGTTGAAATTTTGAGTAACATAGCCGCCTAACTAATTGGAACAACACCGCGCTGCCGTGGACTATAACTATGGATAGCGCTATCCCAACCCTCAGAAGGAGACATCTCATGGCCTGGACCAAACCTGCTTACACCGACCTGCGCATCGGCTTCGAAGTCACCATGTACTTCGCCAGCCGCTGAGTTCTGCTTACGCAGATTCGCAGTGCAACGCCTCGGCTCGCCGAGGCGTTTTATTTTCCGCGTTGAAATGATGGAGCGTTCATGTTCGTCCAGATTCTGGGTTCGGCCGCCGGTGGCGGTTTTCCGCAGTGGAACTGCAACTGCGTCAACTGCGCAGGCTTTCGCGACGGCAGCCTGAATGCCAAGGCCCGCACCCAATCGTCCATCGCCATTTCCGATGACGGCGTGAACTGGGTGTTGTGCAATGCCTCGCCGGACATCCGCGCGCAACTGCAAAGCTTTGCCCCGATGCAACCGGGCCGGGCCCTGCGCGACACCGGCATCAGCGCGATCATCCTGATGGACAGCCAGATCGACCACACCACCGGCCTGCTCAGCCTGCGCGAAGGCTGCCCGCATCAGGTCTGGTGCACGGACATGGTTCACGAAGACCTCAGCACCGGTTTCCCCCTGTTCAAGATGCTCACCCACTGGAACGGCGGGCTGGAATGGAACCGCATCGAACTCGACCAGAGCTTCACTGTAGCGGCCTGCCCGAACCTGCGTTTCACCCCGTTACCGTTGCGCAGCGCCGCGCCGCCGTATTCGCCGCACCGTTTCGATCCGCATCCGGGCGACAACATCGGCTTGATCGTTGAAGACCTCAACACCGGCGGCAAGCTGTTCTACGCGCCGGGGCTGGGCAAGGTCGATGCGCCGCTGCTGGAAATCATGTCCGGCAGCGATTGCCTGCTGGTCGACGGCACAATGTGGGATGACGATGAAATGCAGCGCCGTGGCGTCGGCACCCGCACCGGTCGCGAGATGGGCCATCTGGCGCAGAACGGCCCCGGCGGCATGCTCGAAGTGCTGGAGCAGTTGCCCGAGCAGCGCAAGGTGCTTATCCACATCAACAACACCAACCCGATCCTTGACGAGGATTCGCCGGAGCGTGCCGAGCTGGCGCGGCGTAATGTTGAAGTGGCGTTTGATGGCATGAGCATCGTGCTTTAAGCAATCGAGACCGCTGCGCGGTCTATCGCGAGCAGGCTCACTCCTACAATGGAATGCGATCGACTGTGGGAGCGAGCCTGCTCGCGAAGAGGCCAGCACTGACACCAAAGATTTCCAGGGTTGTTCCCGGAGAACAGACATGACCGACACCCCGCTGTCCCCCGCCGAATTCGAAGCGGCCCTGCGCGCCAAGGGCGCCTACTACCACATCTACCACCCGTACCACGTGGCGATGTACGAAGGCCGCGCGACCCGCGAGCAGATTCAGGGCTGGGTCGCCAACCGCTTCTACTATCAGGTGAACATTCCCCTGAAAGACGCGGCGATCCTCGCCAATTGCCCGGATCGGGAAATCCGCCGCGAGTGGATTCAGCGCCTGCTCGACCACGACGGCGCGCCCGGTGAAGATGGCGGCATCGAAGCCTGGCTGCGTCTGGGCCAGGCTGTCGGCCTCGACCCGGACCAATTGCGCTCCCAGGAACTGGTGCTGCCCGGCGTGCGTTTCGCCGTCGATGCCTACGTCAACTTCGCCCGTCGCGCCAGTTGGCAGGAGGCCGCCAGCAGCTCGCTAACCGAGCTGTTCGCGCCGCAGATCCACCAATCGCGCCTGGACAGCTGGCCGCAGCATTACCCGTGGATCGACCCGGCCGGTTATGAATATTTCCGCACTCGCCTCGGTCAGGCGCGGCGTGACGTCGAGCACGGGCTGGCGATCACCCTTGAACACTACAAGACCCGCGAAGGCCAGGAGCGCATGCTGGAAATTCTCCAGTTCAAACTGGACATTCTTTGGAGCATGCTCGATGCCATGAGCATGGCCTATGAACTGAACCGTCCGCCGTATCACAGCGTGACCGAGCAACGGGTCTGGCATAAAGGAATCACCTTATGAGTTTCGACCGCAGCAAAGTGCCGAGCTGGCGCCCAGGCTATCGCTTCCAGTACGAACCGGCGCAGAAGGGCCATGTGTTGCTGTATCCGGAAGGCATGATCAAGCTCAACGAAACGGCTGCGCTGATCGGCGGCTTGATTGATGGCGAACGCGATGTCGCGGCGATCATTGCCAAACTCGACGAGCAGTTCCCCGGCGTGCCCGAGCTCGGTGACGACGTCGAGCAATTCATGGAGGTTGCCCGTGAGCAACACTGGCTCACCCTTGGCTGATCTGCCGGCCAAACCGGAAGTCGGCCTGCCGCTGTGGCTGCTCGCCGAGCTGACCTACCGCTGCCCGCTGCAATGCCCGTATTGCTCCAATCCGCTGGATTTCGCCGAGCAGGGCAAAGAGCTGACCACCGAACAGTGGATCAAGGTATTCCGCGAAGCGCGGGAGATGGGCGCGGCGCAACTGGGCTTTTCCGGCGGAGAACCGTTGGTGCGTCAGGATCTGGCCGAACTGATCCATGAAGCGCGGCAGCTAGGTTTCTACACCAACCTGATCACCTCCGGCATTGGCCTGACCGAGCAGAAAATCAGCGACTTCAAAAAGGCCGGGCTCGATCACATCCAGATCAGTTTCCAGGCCAGCGACGAGCAAGTGAACAACCTGCTCGCCGGCTCGAAAAAGGCCTTCGCACAAAAGCTGGAAATGGCGCGTGCGGTAAAGGCCCACGGCTACCCGATGGTGCTGAACTTCGTCACCCATCGGCACAACATCGACAAGATCGACCGCATCATCGAGCTGTGCATTGCGCTTGAGGCTGACTTCGTTGAACTCGCCACTTGCCAATTCTACGGCTGGGCGCAGCTCAACCGTGTCGGTCTGTTGCCGACCAGGGAACAACTGGTGCGCGCCGAACGCATCACCAACGAGTACCGGGCCAGGCTGGAAGCCGAAGGGCATCCGTGCAAGCTGATTTTCGTCACCCCCGACTATTACGAAGAACGCCCGAAAGCCTGCATGAACGGCTGGGGCAGCATCTTCCTGACCGTCACCCCGGACGGCACCGCCCTGCCCTGCCATGGTGCCCGCCAGATGCCGGTGCAGTTTCCCAACGTGCGCGATCACAGCATGCAGCACATCTGGTATGACTCGTTCGGCTTCAATCGCTTTCGCGGTTACGACTGGATGCCCGAGCCGTGCCGCTCTTGCGACGAGAAAGAAAAAGACTTCGGCGGCTGCCGCTGCCAGGCCTTCATGCTCACCGGCGACGCCAGTAACGCTGACCCGGTGTGCAGCAAATCCGAACATCATGGTGTGATTCTCCAGGCCCGCGAAGAAGCCGAGACCGCCACTCAAACCATCGAACAATTGGCCTTTCGCAATGAACGAAACTCACGCCTCATCGCCAAGGGCTGAGCCTTTCAGCGCCGCCCAGGCCGTCGCCGCCGGAACCGATTTCGCCGAACTGCAGCACGGCGGCCACGGCGTGTTCTGGAATGAATATCGCCCCGAGGACGCCGCGTGCCGAATCTGGCATTGGCGCGATGGCGTGGCGAAACGTCTGACGCCGGACGGCTTCAGCGTGCGTAGCCGCGTGTACGAATATGGCGGCGGTGCGTTTTGTCTGACGCCTGACGGGGTGGTTTTTGTCAATGAAGCGGATCAGCAGTTGTACCGACAGGCGCTGGATGGCGAGCCGGTCGCGCTGACGTCGACTGACTGCCGCTACGGCGATCTGCAATTCGCCGCTGGTCGGGTGTTGGCGGTCGAAGAGCAGCAGGATCGGCATCGCCTGGTGGCGATTGATCTGGCGACGGGTACGCGACAGGTGCTGGCCGAAGGTACGGATTTTTATGCGTCACCAACGCTCAGCCCCGACGGCCAGCGGCTGGCGTGGATCGAATGGAGCCGACCGCATCAGCCGTGGACCTCGACGCGTTTGATGGTCGCGGAAGATGATTTTTCTGCGCCTCGATGTGTTGCCGGCGAGCAGATGGAGGAGTCGATCCAGCAGCCGCGCTTCGACGCGAACGGCCGGCTCTACTGCCTGACGGATCGTCGCGGCTACTGGCAGCCGTGGGGCGAAACGTCTGATGGTTTGCACGCGCTACCGAGCGCCGAGGCCGATCACGCGCCGGCGCCGTGGCAGCTTGGCGGCTGCACCTGGTTACCTGTCGGCGATCAGATTTTAGCCAGTTGGAGCGAGGGTGGTTTCGGTCGCCTGCGCCTCGGCGATGAGGATTTCAGCGGCCACTACAGCCGCTTCCGCCACTTGGCGATAGATCAACAATTCATCTATTGCATTGCCGCATCGCCGGTCAGCCCGTCGGCAGTGATTGCCATTGATCGTGTCTCTCACGCAGTGAAAGTCCTCGCTGGCGGCGTGGCGCCATTGCCCGCCGAACGCATCAGCCGTCCGCAAACCTTGCGCTATCCAAGCGGCTCAGGCGAGGCGCACGGTTTCTTTTATCCGGCCATGAACGGTGAAGCGAAACCGCCGCTGGTGGTGTTCATCCACGGCGGCCCAACGTCAGCATGCTATCCAATGCTCGACCCACGCATCCAGTACTGGACGCAGCGCGGCTTTGCCGTCGCCGACCTCAACTATCGCGGCAGCAGTGGCTATGGCCGCGAATATCGGCAGGCGCTGCATCTGCGCTGGGGCGAGGTGGATGTCGAGGATGCCTGCGAAGTGGTGGGTTATCTCGCTGGCCAAGGTTTGATCGATGGCGACCGAGCGTTCATTCGCGGCGGCAGCGCGGGCGGGTACACGACACTGTGCGCATTGGCGTTCAGGCAGGTTTTCCGCGCTGGTGCCAGCCTCTACGGTGTCAGCGATCCGGTCGCACTGGCCCGGGCCACGCACAAGTTCGAGGGTGATTACCTGGACTGGCTGATCGGCGATCCGGAGCTGAATGCCGAACGCTATGCCGCCCGCACGCCGTTGCTGCACGCAGACAATATCCGCGTGCCAGTGATCTTCTTTCAGGGTGAACTGGACGCGGTGGTCGTGCCGCAACAGACCCGTGACATGGTCGCGGCGCTGGAGCACAACGGCATTCCGGTCGAAGCGCATTACTACTCCGACGAGCGCCACGGCTTTCGTCGCGCGGCCAACCAGGCGCATGCATTGGAGCAGGAGTGGACGTTTTATCGGCGGGTGATGGGGCTGGTTGACTGAAAACCGTGTCGCCCCGTTCGCGAGCAGGCTCGCTCCCACAGAGGACTTGTGTACACCACAGATCCAGTGTGGGAGCGAGCCTGCTCGCGAAAGCTATCTAATAGACGCTACCGGACTCAACGCTTGGCGATGATATACACCGCATGCACGATCCCCGGAATGTAGCCGCACAACGTCAGCAGAATGTTCAGCCAGAACGCCCCGCCAAACCCGACCTGCAGAAACACGCCCAGTGGCGGCAACAGAATAGCGATGATGATGCGAATGAAATCCATGGGGCAGCTCCTGAATGGGGGTTGGCTCACTTGAGCCATACAAGCTAATCGACACGCGCCGTTCGTCAGGGTTCATTACGCTTGCTATTTGATCGCCAGCATCGCAAAAAAACGCCCCACGCCAAAAGATTCAGGCGTGGGGCGTGCGTTATACCGCGAGACGGTTCAGGTGATCGGTTGGGGCAGCTCGGCTCAGACGGCAATGCCTTTGCGGCAGTGCACTTGGGCGGTGCGCACCCGGGAGAAGGCGCGGCCCAGGCGCAGAAGCATTTCGTCGATGTTGGCTTTGCTGACAGTGAGGGCCGGGGTGAATCGCAGGCAGTCAGGCTGCACGGCGTTCAGTATCAGGCCTTCGTGCAGTGCGGCGTGAACGACGGCGTCGGCGCATTCGTCGGACAGCGTCAGGCCATGGAACAGGCCTTGGCCGCGCAACTCGCCGTGGCCGTAGCGATACGCCAGTCGCGCGAGACCTTCGCGCAAGTGCTGGCCGTTGTCGTTGACCTGCTGGAGGAAGCTGCGGTCATGGATGCTGTCGAGCACCACCAGACCGGCCGCCGTCATTAGTGCATTACCGTGATGAGTGCCGCCCAATTCGCCAACGCCGAAACAGCAGGCCGTGCCCCGCGCCAGCAAAGCCGCCAATGGCAAGCCGCCGCCAAGGCCTTTGCCGAGCACGACGATATCGGCGCGAATGCCGTAGGACTGTTCGGCGAGCAAAGTGCCGCAGCGGCCGATGCCGGTCTGCACTTCGTCGAGAATCAGCAGAATGCCCAGTTCACGACACAGTCGCTCGACGCCTTTGAGATAGTGCTCGGTTGCGGGAATGACCCCGGCATCGCTCTGGATCGGCTCCAGCATGATTGCTACGGTTTGCGCGTCGACCGCCGCATGCAGCGCCGGCAAGTCGTTGAATGGCACCTGATCAATCGTCGGCAGACTGCGGCCATGGCAACCCTGCTGGGCGACGATGATCCGCGAAGCCCCGCTGCGATGCAGTTGCCCCCATTTGCGCGCCAGTTTGATCGCCGCCTCACAGGCCTCGCTGCCACTGTTGAGCAGGTACGCCTGATCGCTGGACGTGCTGGCGCACAAGCGTTCGGCGAGGCTGAGCATGCCGCGATTATGCAGGTTAAAGCCTGGGTTGATCAGCGCCTGAGCCTGATTGGCGATGGCTTTGACCAACGCCGTGGGGCTGTGGCCAAGGCTGTTGGCGCCGCCGGCCTGGGAAAAGTCCAGGTAGGCGCGATCATTGCTGTCCCACAGCCATGAGCCCTTGCCCCGAACGAACACTTGATGCGGTCGCTCAACACTGGGCATCAGGCGTTGGGCATTGAGGTGGTCGGTCATAGCGGATGGCCCCGCCTCGAAGGTGAGGTCGTCCAGACTCGGCGTCTGGCGCCGCAAACTGAACAGATTCATGCGAAAAAACCTCGCTTGAGGTTTTTTGAACTGCCTATGTAAGCACTAACGAAGCAAATGGAATTCATCACGCTTTCTGGCCCTGTAAGCCTTGTGAATGCGGTTAGACTAGGCGCGCAAACGGCTTCAGGCCATTTCGATTTCCCAGCCATTTCGATAAGCGCTACTTATGGATTTCAAACAACTGCGTTATTTCGTCGCGGTCTACGAAGAAGGCCATGTCGGCCGTGCGGCTGAGCGCTTGTCGATCTCGCAACCGGCGCTGTCGCAACAGATCCGTCAGTTGGAGCAGAATCTCGACGTCACCCTGTTCGAACGCAGCAGTAAACGCCTGCTGCCGACTCTCGCTGCGCATACGCTGTACAACCACGCATTGCCATTGCTCGACGGCTTGCAGCGGGCGCGCGAGGCGCTGGGTAATTTCAAGGGGCAGGCGTTGCGCACCCTGGCGATCGGTGTGCTGCAAACGGTGCACACCAGCCTCGTGCCGCAAATGCTCGAACGTGTGCGCAAGGCGCAGCCGCATCTGGTGGTGCAGATCTATGAACTTACGGGGCTGGAAATCGAGCGGCGTCTGCTCAATGGTTCGCTGGACATCGGTATCAGCTATCTGCCACCGCGCCAACCCGGTCTGCACGGCGTGTTGCTGTATGAAGACGAACTGACGCTGGTCATCCCGGCCGACCATCCATTGCGCGAGTTCAAGAAAGTCTCGATGCGCCAGGCCGCTGAGTTGCCAATGTTGCTGCTCGGCGAAGAATTCCAGATCCGGCAGATCTGGCAGGCACAACTGACCAGCCTCGGACGACGCCCGCAGGTGCAGGCCGAGTTGAACAATATGCTGGGGATTCTCGACAGCCTGCCGCACACCAAACTGGCGACAGTGTTACCGGGACGTTCGCAAAAGGAATACGACGATGGAGATTTGCTGTGGAAACCGCTGAGCGAACCGCGCGTGCCGTTGAAAGTCGGCCTGGTGTGCCGCGATGTACAACGCCAGCAGGCCTCGTTGGCATTGCTGCGGACATTGCTTGAAGAGGTGATCAATCGCGAAGTGAAGCCGCCCCTCGATCCGCTCGCCTGAAACTTTTCTTCAGGCAAAAGAAAACCCCGCCGAAGCGGGGCTTTGCAGACTGTTTCCCTGACATCCATTTCACTCCGCCACCCTGGCAGAATCCTACGTGTCCGTGTTGTTTACTTTGCGCTTCCTGCGCGACGTCCATGAAATGTAGATTAGCCGTGGATCCAATGTACGGATATGGGAGAACAGCAGCACGTCACGTAAGCAAATGCTTACATGACGTCTACAGGATCAAAACTGTGCCGCATCCAGCAGGAACAGCGACTCGCTACCGGCTCTGACTGACGCGCTCAACGAGTGGATACGCGGCAGCAAACGGGCGAAATAGAAGCGCGCGGTGCCCAGCTTGCTCGCATAGAAATCATCTTGCGCCTCCTTGCCCAGCGAGGCTTTGGCCATCAACGCCCACATGTAGGCGTAGGCCGTGTAGCCGAACGCTTGCAAATATTCGACCGAGGCCGCGCCAATTTCGTTCGGATTGTTTTTCGCCCGGTCCAGCAGCCACGCGGTCAGCTCGTCGAGGGTGTCGACGGCATCGTTCAGCGGCTTGGTGAACTCGCCCAGATCGGCGCTGGCGGTGGCGGTGAAATGGCGGATCTCGTCAGCGAACAGCTGGTAGAACGCGCCGCCACTGCCAACGATCTTGCGCCCGACCAGGTCCAGCGCCTGAATGCCATTGGTGCCTTCGTAGATCTGAGTGATGCGCACGTCACGCACCAGTTGCTCCTGGCCCCACTCGCGGATGTAACCGTGGCCGCCGAAAATCTGCTGGCCATGGACGGTGGTTTCCAGACCCAGGTCGGTCAGAAAGGCTTTCGCTACCGGCGTCAGCAGCGCCACCAGATCTTCTGCGCGCTTGCGGGTGGTCGCATCTTCGCTGAACTTGGCGGTGTCGAGTTGCATCGCCACATAAGTGGAGAACGCACGGCCGCCTTCGTTCGAGGCTTTCATGGTCAGCAGCATGCGCCGCACGTCCGGATGAACGATGATCGGGTCAGCGACTTTGTCCTTGTTCTGCGCGCCGGTCGGCGAACGGCTCTGCAGACGATCGCGCGCATACTCGACGGCGTTCTGGTAAGAGCGCTCGCCGGTGGCCAGGCCTTGAATACCGACGCCCAGACGCTCGTAGTTCATCATGGTGAACATCGCGGCCAGGCCTTTGTTCGGCTCGCCGACCAGATAGCCAACAGCCTCGTCGAAGTTCATCACGCAGGTCGCCGAGGCCTGGATGCCCATCTTGTGTTCGATCGAACCGCAGTTGGCCGGGTTACGCGCACCGAGGCTGCCATCGGCATTGACCATGAACTTTGGCACCAGGAACAGCGAAATGCCTTTTGGACCGGCCGGAGCGTCCGGTAGCTTGGCCAGTACCAGATGGATGATGTTTTCGGTGAGGTCGTGCTCGCCACCGGTGATGAAGATCTTGGTGCCGCTGACCTTGTAGGATCCGTCGGCCTGAGGTTCGGCTTTGGTGCGAATAATGCCCAGGTCAGTGCCGGCATGCGGCTCGGTCAGACACATGGAACCGGCCCAGATGCCGGCGTACATGTTCGGCAGGTACGCAGCTTTCAGTTCTTCGCTGGCGTGGGCATTGATCGACAGGCAGGCGCCAGCGGTCAGCATCGGGTACAGACCGAACGCCAGGCTGGCGGAGTTGACCATTTCTTCGACCTGCGCCGACACGGCTTTGGGCATACCCATGCCGCCGTAGGCCGGATCGCCGCCAACGCCGACCCAGCCGCCTTCGGCATAAGTCTGATAGGCCTGTGGGAAACCGGCCGGCGTGGTGACCGCACCGTCCGCCCAATGGCAACCTTGCTCGTCAGCGGCACGGCTCAACGGCGCGATGCTTTTGCTGGTGACCTTGCCGGCCTCTTCGAGAATCGCTTCAACGGTTTCGGCATCGACGGTCTCGGCCAGCGCCGGCAGCTCGGCCCAGAGTTTGGCGACCTCGAACACTTCATTGAGGACGAAGCGCATATCGCGCAGCGGCGCTTTGTAGTCAGCCATGGCAAACCTCGCAAGATCTAAACAGGTGGTTCGTGGAATGATGTTTTCGTTGATCCGGAGTGTACCTCAACAACTTTTGCGACACATAGGGTCAACCGGTGACTGATTTGTTATTTTTAGTCACCACAAAAGATCGCAGCCGCGACAGCTCCACGGATAAAACCCGATCCCGTGTCGGAGCTGCCGCAGGCTGCGATCTGTTGCTTTTTATCTAAAGCGCAAACGCATCCGCCGGCAGACTCATCAAACAATCACTCCCCGCCTCGATCGCCGCCTGATGCGCAGCCGTACGCGGCAGCAAGCGCTTGAAGTAGAACTCGCACGTCGCCAGTTTGCCCTTGAGGAAATCAGCCTCGCCCTCGCCCGCCTCCAGCTGTGCCTGGGCCACCAATGCCATGCGCAGCCACAGGTAGCCCAGGATGATGTAACCGCTGTACATCAGATAATCCACCGACGCAGCGCCGACTTCATCCGGGTTCTTCATGGCGGCCATGCCGACCTTCATGGTCACGTCGCCCCACTGTTGATTGAGCCCATTGAGTTGCGCCACGAAGCTACCCAATTGCGCATGTTCGGCGTTTGCTGCGCAGAACTTGTGGACGATTTTGGTAAAGCCGCGCAGCAGCTTGCCCTGACTGCCCAGCACCTTGCGCCCGAGCAGGTCGAGCGCCTGAATGCCGTTGGTGCCCTCGTAGATCGGCGCAATCCGGCAATCGCGCACCAGTTGCTCCATGCCCCACTCACGAATGAATCCGTGGCCGCCGAACACCTGCATGCCGTGGTTGGTCACTTCCAGCCCGGTGTCGGTCATGAACGCCTTGCAGATCGGCGTGAGGAACGCCAACAGGTCCTCGGCTTCCTGACGCGCCTCGGCATCGCTGCTCAGATGCGCGACATCGAGCATCTGCGCAGTGAAATAGGTCAGCGCGCGGTTGCCTTCATTGAAGGCTTTCATGGTCAGCAACATACGCCGCACGTCCGGGTGGACGATGATCGGATCGGCAGGTTTTTCCGGGGCCTTGGCACCGGTCAGCGCGCGCATTTGCAGGCGGTCGTTGGCGTACTTGATCGCACCCTGAAAACTCGCCTCGCCCAGACAAAGGCCCTGCATACCGGTACCGAGCCGTGCGTGGTTCATCATGGTGAACATGCAGTTGAGGCCTTTGTTCGGCTCGCCGATCAGGTAACCGGTGGCGGCATCGAAGTTCAGCACACAGGTGGCTGAAGCCTTGATGCCCATCTTGTGCTCGATCGAGCCGCAGGAAACGCCATTGCGCTCACCCGCTTCGCCTGCTGCATCGGGCAGAAACTTGGGCACGATAAACAGGGAAATACCCTTGGTTCCGACCGGTGCGTCCGGCAGCTTGGCCAGGACCAGATGGATGATGTTGTCGCTCAGGTCATGCTCGCCGGCGGAAATGAAAATCTTGCTGCCAGTGATCGCGTAGCTGCCGTCGGCCCGGGGCACCGCGCGGGTCTTGATGATGCCCAGATCGGTGCCGCAGTGCGCTTCGGTCAGGCACATGGTGCCGGTCCACTGGCCGGCGGTGAGTTTGCTCAGGTAGGTGTCTTTCTGCTCGGCGGTACCATGGGCGTGGATCGCCGACATCGCGCCGTGAGTGAGGCCCGGGTACATGCCCCAGGACGTGTTGCTGGAGCCGACCATTTCGCTGATCACCAGCCCCAGCGAACTCGGCAAACCTTGGCCACCGTAAGCCGGATCGGCCGCCAACCCGTGCCAGCCGCCCTCGACATATTGTGCGAAGGCCTGCTTGAAGCCTGTAGGCGTTGTTACCACGCCGTTGTCGAAATGGCAGCCCTCTTCGTCGCCGCTGCGATTGAGCGGTGCCAGCACGTTCTCGCAGAACTTCGCGCCTTCTTCGAGGATCGCGCTGATCATGTCCGGGCTGGCGTCATGCGCGCCGAGATTGGCGTAGTTGCTATGGAAGTCGAAGACGTGATCGATCAGAAAGCGCATGTCGCGCAGGGGAGCTTTGTACTCAGGCATGGTGGCTTCTCCGTCAGCAGATTTCTCCAACCTACTGCCGGCCACCACGCGCGACAATCATCGTGCAGGCGCTGAATGCGCCGTCATCACTCAACCCGCAGCAGTGTCCATGCGCACCGCGCCACGGCGGTTCTGCCCGAACGCCATGACGCAGTTACGCCCGGCGCCCTTGGCGCTGTACAACGCCTGGTCGGCGGACTTGAGCACTTCTTCAGGGGTGCGCTGCTCGACGCGTTCGGCGACGCCGATACTCACCGTCACCGACACCGCCGAAGCCCCGGAACCGCTACGGCGCTGGCGACCTTGCTGATCATCCTGCGGGCGGTTTTCCTGGTTGCGTAGCTGAATGCTGTAGGACGCAATCGATTCGCGGATCACTTCCAGGTGTGGCATGCACTCCTCCAGGGTTTTGCCTGCGAAGACCAAGGCAAATTCCTCGCCACCGTAGCGATACGCCCTACCGCCACCGCTGATTTTCGATAGTTTGCTGGCGACCAGACGCAAAACCTGATCACCGACATCGTGGCCGTGGGTGTCGTTGAATTTCTTGAAGTGATCGACGTCGCTCATCGCCAGCACGTAGTTGCGCCCCAGGCGCTGCATGCGTTCGTTGAGCGCGCGACGTCCCGGCAGACCGGTGAGCTCGTCGCGGAAGGCCATTTGATAGGCCTCATGCGCAACCGCCGCAGCGATCATCAGCATCACCTGGCTGCACATGATGTTCAGGGTGAACGGCAGAATGAAGGTCTTCGGCAACATCCAGAACACCCCGAGCAAGCCGACCAGTTGCGCCGCGTGCAGCGGGCGCGGGTTGCGCCAGTATTGCCAGGCCAGAAGCAGGAAGGCCGAGATGAAAACCGGGTAGGACAACTGGATGAGACTCATCCACGCGCCGTGCAGCGCCGGCCAGCGGATCTCCGACAGCCACAGCAGTAGCGCCTGTGGGTAACTTTGCTCCAGGCCCAGCGCCACGCTGCCAAACGCTAGCAGCACAGCAAACCGGGCAACCATGTCCTGAAACAGATGGGTACGTTCCTGCCATGCGGCGAATAATCCGAACAACAGCGGCAGCAGCAGGCAGACCAGATGAAACACCACCGCAGCGTCTTCGCGAACCTTGCCGTTGTCGCGGTAGAAATCGGTCTGGGTATCAAGCAGAAAGTAGGCGATGTACACCGTGAGCATCAGAAACAGTTCGCGCTGCCGTCGGTACACCGCGCAATACGCCCCGCCGAGGAGCAGAACCAATGTCGGCAGAACGTTGAACAGCGACGTGAAAAACACGCTGAGGTCTTTGACGTACGCAGCCGCCAACCCCGCAAGCAATAACAGCAGTGATGGCAGGAAATGGCTGAAACGTACAGCGGAAGAACGCGGCAAGGGTAAGCTCCGACCCGTCATAGCAAAGAGATGGCATTGTGCCTGCAAAGTGCGGCCAAGCCCACACAATGTGATCCAGGTCACACACGGTCTCTGTAACGGCCGCAAGCTCGACTATCTGAGCCATCCACTAACAAAAAAACCGCTGCCCCCTAACGGGAGCAGCGGTTTTCGTCAGACTGCGTTAAGGCTTAGTAGCCCAGCGCGAAGTCTTCTTCTTTCATGTCCATCAGGTTGCCAGCGCCCGACAGCATAGTGGCCACGTGCGTGCGGGTACGCGGCAGGATGCGCTGGAAGTAGAAGCGCGCGGTTTGCAGCTTGGCGGTGTAGAACGCCTCGTCGCTGGTGCCGGCGGCCAGTTTTTCCGCAGCCAGGCGTGCCATGTCTGCCCAGAAGTAGGCCAGGCAGGCATAACCGGAGTACATCAGGTAGTCCACGGAGGCCGCGCCGACTTCCTCGCGATCTTTCATGGCAGCCATACCGACCTTCATGGTCAGCTCGCCCCATTCCTTGTTCAGTGCAGCCAGCGGCGCGACGAATTCCTGAACGGCTTCGTTGCCTTCGTTGGTCTGGCAGAACTTGTGGACGATCTTGGTGAAGCCTTTCAGAGCTTCGCCTTGAGTCATCAGCACTTTACGGCCGAGCAGGTCGAGGGCCTGGATGCCGGTGGTGCCTTCGTACAGCATCGAAATGCGGCTGTCGCGAACGTTCTGCTCCATGCCCCATTCGGCGATGAAGCCGTGGCCGCCGTAGATCTGCACGCCGTGGTTAGCCGCTTCAAAACCGACTTCGGTCATGAACGCTTTGGCGATCGGGGTCATGAACGCCAGCAGTGCGTCGGCCTTCTTCTTCTCTTCTTCATCGACGCCGTATTTGACGATGTCGACCTGCTTCGCAGTGAAGTAGACCATCGCGCGGTTGCCTTCGGCGAACGCTTTCATGGTCAACAGCATACGGCGCACGTCAGGGTGGACGATGATCGGGTCAGCGGCTTTGTCCGGCGCTTTCGGGCCAGTCAGCGAGCGCATTTGCAGGCGATCGCGAGCGTATTTCAGACCGCCCTGGAAGCCGATTTCGGCGTGAGCCAGACCTTGCAGCGCGGTGCCCAGGCGAGCGGTGTTCATAAAGGTGAACATGCAGTTCAGACCTTTGTTCGCCGGGCCGATCAGGTAACCGGTGGCGCCGTCGAAGTTCATCACGCAAGTGGCGTTGCCATGGATGCCCATCTTGTGTTCCAGCGAACCGCAGCTCACGGCATTGCGCGCGCCAATGGTGCCATCGGCGTTTGGCAGGAACTTTGGAACGATGAACAGCGAGATGCCTTTGGTGCCAGCCGGTGCATCCGGCAGACGGGCCAGTACGATGTGGACGATGTTGTCGGCCATGTCGTGCTCGCCGGCCGAGATGAAGATCTTGGTGCCGGAAACTTTGTAGGAACCGTCGGCCTGAGGCTCGGCCTTGGTACGCAGCATGCCCAGATCGGTGCCGCAGTGCGGTTCGGTCAGGCACATGGTGCCGGTCCATTCGCCGGAGACCAGTTTGGTCAGATAGGCTTCCTGCTGCTCAGGGGTGCCGTGCTCGGAGATGGTGTTCATCGCGCCGTGCGACAGGCCTGGGTACATGCCCCACGACCAGTTGGCTTCGCCGACCATTTCGCTCACTGCCAGGCCCAGCGACTCAGGCAGACCCTGACCACCATGCTCAACGTCGTGCGCCAGGCTTGGCCAGCCGCCTTCGACGAATTGCTTGTACGCCTCTTTGAAGCCAGTCGGGGTTTTCACGCCGGATTCGCTCCAGGTGCAACCTTCCAGATCGCCCACGCGGTTCAGCGGCGCCAGTACCTGCTCACAAAACTTGGCGCCTTCCTCGAGGATGGCGTCAACCATGTCCGGCGTGGCATCTGCGCACGCTGGCAGGCTCTGATAGTGCGCTTCGTAGCCGAGCAGCTCGTCACGAACGAAGCGAATATCACGCAAGGGGGCCTTGTAGTCAGGCATAGCGATAAACCTCTGCTGATGTAACCGGGAATGAACGACCGTGTTGAGTTGTTGTGACGGTCAAACAGTTGTTTGAAACATACGTTTACGCCGAAATCTTGTCAAGCGTCGTTCTTTTGCCGTTCGTCATCACCTTTCTCAAATGCCAGAGACGACAAATCGCCGCGACTTCATAAAAGCCACGGGCGTTTGAGAAAAGATTAGTTGAGCAAGAAGGACTTAAACGCAAAACGCCGCGACAATGCGCGGCGTTTCAGTGTTTCCAACAAATTCAATCAGGCAAAGGTGTCAATGATTGTCCCCAGCACCTCGTCGGACGCCTTGGCCACCTTCACACCCAGCTCTGCCTGGATCTTGCCCTGCGACAACTCGACGATATTGCTCGTCAGATCCGATTCTTGCGCGCGATCCACGCCGCGCAAGCGATTGACCTGCACTTCAGACGACTGGCTGGTCACCGAACGTTCGATGGTGTTGTTGGCGATCTGACTGGCCGCCTGATCGACGCGGTTCTGTCCGGACTGAATCGAACTCAGGCCCGCATAAAAAGCTGTGTTGCCGGAGATTTCCATAGTCACTCTCGTCCCTGCAAAGGATCAATAGTCGTCATTGAAGCAGACGCGCCAGCAAAACACCCGTCAAAAACACTAATGGCACAGTGCCTGTTCATAGTGAGAAACTTAATCGAGCAAATCCAGTTGCAAATGCTCGGCCACCGCTTCGGCGCTCAACGCTTTGAGTTTCGGCACCCGGCCCAGGCACGGCGCGGGTATGCGCTCGGCCAGGGTCGCAAGATTTTCCTCCAGGCGCGAAGTCTTCGGATCGATAATGTTTGCCACCCAACCCGCCAACTGCAGACCATCCCGGGCGATCGCCTCGGCGGTCAGCAACGCGTGGCTGATACAGCCCAACCGTACGCCCACCACCAGAATCACCGGCAGCTTCAGTGCAATCGCCAGGTCCGAGAGGTTGTCCTGATCTGCCAGCGGCACCCGCCAGCCACCGGCACCTTCGATCAGGGTGAAATCGGCGTTCATCGCCAGAATTCCGCGCATCGGCGCCAGCAGCGATTGCACCGTCAGCGCCACACCCGCTTCGCGCGCCGCCAGGTGCGGAGCGATCGCTGGCTCGAACGCCACCGGATTGACCTGTTGATAAGTCAGCGGCAATGAACACTCGGCCAACAGCGCCAAGGCATCGGAGTTACGCAAGCCTTTGGGTGTGACGTCGCACCCGGAAGCCACCGGTTTGCCCGCCGCTGTGCTCAAGCCTGCCGACCGCGCCGCATGGAGCAATCCGGCAGCGACGGTGGTCTTGCCGACATCGGTGTCGGTACCGGTGATGAAATAGGCTGCGCTCATAGAGGTTTCTCCAACACGGCGTACACCACCTGATACGTTGCCGGCAGCCCCGACGCCTGACGGAAGCGCTCGTACGCGTCGATCAGCCCAAGAATCCGCGCCCGTCCGGTCAAACCACCCGGCCGGCCAGGATTCAGATTGTGCGCGCCCAGCGCTTTCAACTCATGGGTCAGGCTGCGCACATCCCGGTAATGCAACACGTGCGGTAGATTTTCCAGACACACTGTGCGCATGCCACTGCCAACGCATAACTGCTCATAACGGGCGAAGTCACGGAAGCGATTGACGTGCACCAGCCCGTCGACCTGCTGCCAACTTTCACGCAACTCGAACAACGTTCCTGTACACAGACTAGCAAAGGCAAAAATTCCGCCCGGTTTCAGCACGCGCAAGGCTTCGCTGAGCACCGCCTCGAAGTCGCCGCACCACTGCACCGCGAGACTGGAGAAAATCAGATCGAAGCTAGCATCCTGCAACGGCAGCCTTTCGGCATCGCCAGCAATGAAATGCTCAGCGCCACCCAGCGGCCGTGCGTGATCAAGCATACCCTCGGCGATGTCCAGCGCGACACCGCTGCCCTGGGTGAAACGCGAGGCCAGCGCCCGGGTGAAATAGCCAGTGCCGCAACCGAGATCAAGCCAACGCGACGGCGTGAAACTCGCAGGCAAGCGCTCAAGCAACTGCGTGCCGACGTCACGCTGAAACTCGGCGACGCTGTCGTAACTGGCCGCAGCACGAGAAAAAGACGCCGCCACCTGGCGCTTGTCGGGCAAGCCCCCAGGCAGCACAAGGGACAGATCATTCATCAGCGCACTCATGTAGAAACGCCTGGATCGCGCCCGCGATTCCGTGCGGGTCCTCCAGCAGAAAAGCATGGCTGGCCTGTTCGATCAGACCAATTTCGATATCCGGTAACAGCGCGAACAATGCGCCGGCCGCTTCCGCCGGGACCAGCGCGTCCTGTCCGCCGAACAGATGAAACTGCGGGCCGCGAAACCCCTGCAACGCCTGGCGCGTATCCAGTTGCGCGAGCAGCTCCAGTCCCGCCATCAGCGCAGTCGGCGCGGCTGCCGGTGCACCACCGAGCAGCAACCGCGACAAGCCGCGCGGGTCTGGCGAACCTTGCGCACATAACAAGGCGAAGCGCTTGAGCGTGGTACGCGGATCGGCCTGGCAACCGGCAAGAAATGCATCAAAAGTCTCGCCGGGCATCGCGGTCGGCCATTGCTCATGCGCGACAAACGACGGGTTGCTCGCCAGCGTCAGCACACCGCAGCACGCCTCACCGCGTCGTGCCGCCAACTCAGACGCGAGCATGCCGCCCAGCGACCAGCCACCAAGCCAGACTTCCTGCGGAATGCGCGCATCGAGTTCGTCGAGCCAGTCTTCAAGGTCAGCGGAGGCCAGCTCCGGCAGCGGTTCGATTTCGACCTGCAGATGTTCGTCGAGACCACGCAAGGCTGCCGCCAGCGGTTCCAGCGGCGACACGCCAAGGCCCCAGCCGGGCAGCAGAATCAGACGATTACGCATGGCTTGGCTCCAACGACAATCGGGCGAAACAATCTGCCAATCCTTCCAGCAACTGTTGCACTTGCGCTTCGCTGTGGGCGGCGGTCAGCGTGACGCGCAGTCGCGCGCTGCCGGCCGGCACGGTCGGTGGGCGAATCGCAGTGACCATCAGCCCGCGCTCGCGCAGCATCTGCGACAGCCGCACCGCGCGGCCGGCATCGCCGATCATGATCGGCTGAATCGGCGTGAAGCTGTCCATCAGCTCCAGCCCGATTTGCTCTGCGCCGTGGCGGAACTGGCGAATCAGCGTCTGCAAGTGTTCACGGCGCCAGTGTTCGCTGCGCAGCAATTCGAGGCTTTTCAACGTCGCGCAGGCCAGCGCCGGTGGTTGGCTGGTGGTGTAGATATACGGGCGGGCGAACTGGATCAGGCTTTCGATCAACTCTTCGCTGCCGGCGACAAAGGCCCCGGCGGTGCCGAAGGCTTTGCCGAGGGTGCCGACCAGCACCGGCACATCGTCCTGACTCAAGCCGAAATGCTCGACGATGCCGCCACCGTTGGCGCCCAACGGGCCGAAGCCGTGGGCATCGTCAACCATCAGCCACGCGCCTTTGGCCTTGGCCGCGCGGGCCAGCGCCGGCAGGTCGGCGATGTCACCGTCCATACTGAATACGCCATCGGTCACCACCAGTGTGTTGCCAGTGGCTTTCTCCAGGCGCTTGGCCAGACTCTCGGCATCGTTGTGCAGATAGCGATTGAAACGCGCGCCGGACAACAGGCCCGCGTCCAGCAAAGAAGCGTGATTGAGCCGGTCTTCCAGCACCGTGTCGCCCTGCCCGACCAGCGCGGTGACCGCGCCGAGGTTGGCCATGTAGCCGGTGGTGAACAGCAGCGCACGTGGGCGTCCGGTCAGATCGGCGAGTGCTTCTTCCAGCGCGTGATGCGGGCTGCTGTGGCCGATCACCAGATGCGACGCGCCACCACCGACACCCCAGCGCTCGGCACCGGCGCGCCAGGCTTCGATCACCTGCGGATGATTGGCCAGGCCCAGATAGTCGTTATTGCAGAACGCCAGCAGCGGTTGGCCGTCGACTACCACCTGCGGGCCTTGCGGCGATTCGAGCAGCGGGCGCTGCCGATAGAGGTTGTCGGCACGGCGAGCAGCAAGGCGTGCGGCGAGATCGAAAGACATGCAGGCCTCGATTTTCAAATGACACAGATCCCCTGTGGGAGCGAGCCTGCTCGCGATTGGGCGTCACATCCAGCATGGATGTTGGCGGCCCAACCGCTTTCGCGAGCAGGCTCGCTCCCACAGGGGTTTTGCATTCCTTCAGAGCAATCCGCGCGGTTTATTACACCGCAGCGTTGTAGAACTGCTCGCTGCTCTTCTGCTCCACCAGTGCCTGCTCAATCGCAGCCTGGTGAACCTCATCGGAATGCTCTTCACGGGCCTCCGGCTGGATACCGAGGCGCGCGAACAGTTGCATGTCCTTGTCCGCCTGCGGGTTGGCGGTCGTAAGCAATTTGTCGCCGTAGAAAATCGAGTTGGCGCCGGCGAAAAATGCCAGGGCCTGCATCTGCTCGTTCATCGCTTCGCGGCCAGCGGACAGGCGCACGTGGGATTGCGGCATAAGGATGCGTGCCACGGCGAGCATGCGGATGAAGTCGAACGGGTCGATGTCCTCGGCGTTTTCCAGCGGCGTGCCGGCGACCTTCACCAGCATGTTGATCGGCACCGATTCCGGGTGCTCGGGCAGGTTGGCCAACTGGATCAGCAGATTGGCGCGATCGTCCAGCGATTCGCCCATACCAAGAATCCCGCCGGAGCAGATTTTCATCCCCGATTCACGCACGTAGGCCAGCGTCTGCAGACGCTCGCTGTAAGTGCGGGTGGTGATGATGCTGCCGTAGAACTCCGGCGAGGTGTCGAGGTTGTGGTTGTAGTAATCGAGACCGGCCTTGGCCAGCGCTTCGGTCTGCTCCTGATCGAGACGTCCGAGGGTCATGCAGGTTTCCAGGCCCAAGGCTTTCACCCCTTCAACCATCTTCAACACATACGGCATGTCTTTGGCCGACGGATGTTTCCACGCCGCGCCCATGCAGAATCTCGTCGAACCAATGGCTTTGGCGCGGGCCGCTTCTTCGAGGACCTTCTGCACTTCCATCAGCTTTTCTTTTTCCAGGCCGGTGTTGTAGTGCCCGGACTGCGGGCAGTACTTGCAGTCTTCGGGACAGGCACCGGTCTTGATCGACAGCAGCGTCGAAACTTGCACGCGGTTGGCGTTGAAATGTGCGCGATGCACCGTTTGCGCCTGAAACAGCAAGTCGTTGAATGGCTGTACGAAGAGTGCTTTGACTTCGGCCAGAGACCAATCGTGACGCAGGGTGGCGGTGGTGCTCGCGCTCATGGGCAATTCCTTGGTTATGCTTGGCTGGCGCCGGGGAAACGGAATACCCACAGGCGCTACACGGATGTTCGGCATATTTAAGGAAGAGCGATGCGCTGTCAACCGCAATACCAAGGACAGGTTTACATGTGTTTAAAAAACGTACAGACCTGCTTGCTGTGCGATGAGCCTGCAGAAGCACAAATGCCAATGTGCGAGGCCTGCGAAACCGAGCTGCCCTGGCTCGGCAGCCATTGTCAAAGCTGCGCTTTGCCATTGGCGGCGGATGGCCTGACTTGCGGCGAGTGCATGCTAGAGCCTCCGGCCTTCGAACAGGTCGCCGTGCCATGGGTCTATGGCTTCCCGGTGGACAGTCTGATTACACGCTTTAAACACAACGCGAAATGGCCGTTTGGTCACCTGCTCGCCGACGTTCTCGGCCAATACCTGCAGCATCGCTTCGCCGAGGAATTGCCGCGCCCCGATGTGTTGCTACCGGTGCCGTTGGCGAATAAACGCCTGCGTCGGCGGGGATTCAATCAAGCGGCGATGCTCGCGCGCTGGTTGAGTGTTTCGCTGGATTTGCCCTGTGAAGAACAGGTGCTGCGGCGAGTCATGGACACCGACGCCCAACAGGATCTCGACGCCAAGGCGCGCAAACGCAATTTGCGTAATGCCTTTGCATTGGCGCCTGGTGCAGAGGTAAGCGACCGCCATTTCGCGCTGGTGGATGATGTTCTGACCACGGGCGCGACCGCTCAGGCATTGGCGCGATTGCTGATGGATGCTGGTGCGGCGCGGGTTGATGTGTATTGCCTGGCTCGTACGCCGAAACCAGGCTCTTGAAGACGAGACATAGCACTGTAGGAGCTGCGGCACGCTGCGATCTTTTGATTGTAAAAAAACAAGATCAAAAGATCGCAGCGTGCCGCAGCTCCTACAGAAGACCGTGTTCGGCTTGACTCGTACGTTGCAAGTGCCCAACGTCCGTCTCATCGCCCGAGCCAGAAGCATTCTGATATGTCCCTGCCCACCCTGCTCTCCCAACACATCGTCCGCCGTCCGCAGCGCATTGCCCTGCTACAACATATCGCCGAGCAGGGTTCGATCACCCGTGCGGCGAAGAGTGCGGGGCTCAGTTACAAGGCAGCGTGGGATGCGATCGATGAGTTGAACAATCTCGCGCAGAAACCTTTGGTCGAGCGCGTGGTGGGCGGCAAGGGTGGTGGCGGCGCCAGACTGTCCAGCGAGGGCGAGCGGGTGCTGCGCCTGTATCAGAAATTGCAGGCTTTGCAGGCGCAGGTCCTGGAAGCGGCGGAAGACGCCAGCGATCTCGACCTGCTCGGGCGGCTGATGCTCAGGACCAGCGCGCGCAATCAACTGCATGGCACGGTCGCGGCCATTCAGGCGCAGGGGCGCAACGATCTGATCCGCCTCGAACTGGCAGAAGGCATTGCTCTGGAGGCACAGATCACCCACGACAGCACCGTGCACCTGGAATTGCAGGTCGGTACCGAAGTCATGGCGCTGATCAAGGCTGGCTGGCTTGATTTGCGCGGTGCCGATCAGGCGACAACGCCTGGGCACAATGTCCTGCACGGCACCATCGAAGCGATTCTCGATGCCGAGGACGGCCCCAGCGAAGTGCGCATTTCCCTGCCCAACGGCCATACACTTTGCGCCTTGGCCGAACCGCTGCACTTGCGCAGCCAGCAACTCGCCGTGGGGTCTGCGGTGCAGGTGCAATGTGCGCCCTCCAACGTGCTGATCGGCACGCCGCTCTGATTCGGCCCTGCAACAAAAGCGTCATCGACCCGCATTAAGGTGTTGCCCATAACCAAGCAGGGAGCCTGATGTGAGCCTATTAGAAGAAAACCAATCTACTGATCTGGAAAAAATGGTCGGCCTCAGCCGTCGCGGTTTCATCAGCGCCGGTGCCTTGTGCGGCGCGGCGATGTTCCTCGGCGGCAACCTGTTGAGCCGCAGCGTCATGGCCGCCAGCGTCAGCGCCGGCAACAGCCGCCTGCTCGGTTTCGAGAGCATTCCGGCGGCGACCACCGACGCCATCAGCCTGCCCAAGGGCTACAAGTCTTCGGTGCTGATCAGTTGGGGCCAGCCGTTGCACAAGAACGGCCCGGCCTTCGATCCGAGCGGTAACGGCACCGCTGCCGCACAGGAAGTGCAGTTCGGCGACAACAACGACGGCATGAGCCTGTTTGCCTTCCCGGACGACAAAAACCGCGCCCTGATGGCGATCAACAACGAATACACCAACTATCGCTACCTGTATCCGCATGGCGGCATGCCGCAGTCGGCTGAAGATGTGCGCAAGGCATTGGCCTGCGAAGGCGTGTCGGTGATCGAAGTGCAGCGCAAGAACGGTCAGTGGCAATTCGTCCAGGGCTCGCGCTACAACCGTCGGATTCACGGTAACTCGCCGCTGCGCATCAGCGGTCCGGCCCGCGGCCACGACTTGATGAAAACCGCCGCCGACAAGCACGGCAAGAAAGTTCTCGGCACCTTCCAGAACTGCGCCAACGGCAAGACGCCGTGGGGCACCTACCTGACCTGCGAAGAAAACTTCACCGATTGCTTCGGCAGCAGCAACGCCCAGCAGCAGTTTGATGCCGCGCAAAAGCGCTATGGCGTTGTCGCCAGCAGCAAAGACATCAACTGGCACCCGCACGACCCGCGCTTCGACATGGCCAAGAACCCCAACGAGCTCAACCGTCACGGCTGGGTGGTCGAGATCGATCCGTTCGATCCGCAATCGACTCCTGTCAAACGCACCGCGCTGGGCCGCTTCAAGCATGAAAACGCCGCGCTGGCCGAGACCGACGATGGTCGCGCTGTGGTGTACATGGGCGACGACGAGCGTGGTGAGTTCATTTACAAATTCGTCAGCCGCGATCGCATCAACCATCGCAATCAGAAGGCCAACCGCGACATCCTCGATCACGGCACCCTGTACGTAGCCAGGTTCGATGCCGGCGACGGCAACCCCGATCACCCGAAAGGCCAAGGCCAGTGGATCGAACTGACCCACGGCAAGAACGGCATCGACGCCAGCAGCGGGTTTGCCGATCAGGCGCAAGTGCTGATCCACGCGCGTCTCGCCGCCAGCGTCGTAGGCGCAACACGCATGGACCGCCCGGAGTGGATCGTCGTCAGCCCCAAGGACGGGCAGGTTTATTGCACCCTGACCAACAACGCCAAACGTGGCGAAGACGGGCAACCGGTGGGCGGGCCGAACCCGCGCGAGAAAAACGTCTACGGGCAGATTCTGCGCTGGCGCACCGACCGCAACGATCACGCTTCGAAGACGTTTGCCTGGGATCTGTTTGTGGTCGCGGGCAACCCGGGCGTGCATGGCGGGACGCCGAAGGGCGGCTCATCCAACATCACCCCGCAGAACATGTTCAACAGCCCCGACGGTCTGGGTTTCGACAAGGCCGGACGTCTGTGGATTCTCACCGACGGCGACTCGAGCAACGCTGGCGACTTCGCCGGCATGGGCAACAACCAGATGCTCTGCGCCGATCCTGCGACCGGTGAAATTCGCCGGTTCATGGTCGGGCCGGTGGGTTGCGAAGTGACCGGGATCAGCTTCTCGCCGGATCAGAAAACCCTGTTTGTCGGGATTCAGCATCCGGGCGAGAACGGCGGTTCGACCTTCCCCGAGCATCTGCCCAACGGCAAGCCAAGGTCTTCGGTGATGGCGATTACCCGCGATGATGGCGGGATCGTCGGCGCCTGATAATCCGCTTTCGCGAGCAGGCTCGCTCCCACAGGGAATCGCATTCCAAGGTGGGAGCGAGCCTGCTCGCGAAGAGGCCCGGGCAGACACCAACACCCTTCGCGCCGCCATCTGCGCTACCATGCCGGGCCGGACGCAGCAGCCTGCTGCGCGCAGGAGTCAGCATGGCCCACCCGTTTGAAACCCTCACCCCCGATCTCGTCCTGGATGCCGTCGAAAGCATTGGTTTCCTCAGCGACGCACGCATCCTGGCGCTCAACAGCTACGAAAACCGCGTGTATCAGGTCGGCATCGAAGACTCCGAGCCGCTGATTGCCAAGTTCTATCGTCCGCAGCGCTGGACCAACGAGGCCATCCTTGAGGAGCACCAGTTCACCTTCGAGCTGGCCGACATCGACATCCCGGTGGTAGCGCCGCTGATCCACAACGGCGAAACCCTGCACGAGCACGCCGGTTTCCGCTTCACCCTGTTCCCGCGCCGTGGGGGCCGCGCGCCGGAGCCGGGCAATCTTGATCAGCTATATCGCCTCGGCCAGTTGCTCGGGCGCATGCATGCGGTGGGCGGCACCAAGCCGTTCGAACACCGCGAAGCCCTGGCCGTGCAGAACTTCGGCCATGCCTCGCTGAACACCCTGCTTGAAGGTAATTTCATTCCGAAAAGCCTGCTGCCGGCCTACGAGTCGGTTGCCCGCGACCTGCTCAAACGCGTCGAAGATGTCTACGCCGCCACGCCGCACCAGAACATCCGCATGCACGGTGACTGCCACCCCGGCAACATGATGTGTCGCGACGAGATGTTCCACATCGTCGACCTCGACGATTGCCGCATGGGCCCGGCGGTGCAGGACATCTGGATGATGCTCGCCGGCGATCGCCAGGAATGTCTCGGGCAGTTGTCGGAATTGATGGACGGCTACAACGAATTCCATGATTTCGACCCGCGCGAACTGGCGCTGATCGAACCGTTGCGCGCCCTCCGCCTGATGCACTACAGCGCCTGGCTGGCGCGGCGCTGGGACGACCCGGCATTTCCGCACAGCTTTCCGTGGTTTGGCACGGAACGGTATTGGGGCGATCAGGTGCTGGCATTGCGTGAGCAGTTGGCGGCACTGAATGAAGAACCGCTCAAACTCTTCTGATCAAAGATCAAAAGATCGCAGCCTTCGGCAGCTCCTACCTTGGAATGCATATCCCTGTAGGAGCTGCCGAAGGCTGCGATCTTTTTGCTTTCTGACACGACACATCTATACAACCTCCTTACAATCCTTTCTTTGTCAGCTGCCTGAACAAGGATTCTGCATGCAAGCCGCCAACCCGCGTCGCGGGTACATTCTGGGCCTGAGCGCCTACATTATCTGGGGCCTGTTCCCGATCTATTTCAAAGCCATCGCCGAAGTCCCGGCCGTCGAGATCATCATCCACCGCGTGCTGTGGTCGGCGCTGTTCGGTGCGTTGCTGCTGATGGTGTGGAAACACCCGGGCTGGTTGCGCGAGTTGCTGGACAATCCCAAACGTCTGGCGATTCTGGCCTTGAGCGGGACGTTGATCGCGGCCAACTGGCTGACCTATGTCTGGTCAGTGAACAACGGCCGCATGCTCGAGGCGAGTCTGGGTTATTACATCAATCCGCTGGTCAACGTGTTGTTGGGCATGGTGATTCTCGGTGAGCGGCTGCGGCGCATGCAGTGGGTGGCGGTCGGGCTGGCTGCCATCGGCGTGGCACAGCAGGTGTGGCAGGTCGGCAGTCTGCCGTGGGTGTCGCTGGCGCTGGCGCTGACCTTCGGTTTCTACGGTCTGATCCGCAAGCAGGCGCCGGTCAAGGCGCTGCCGGGGCTGGTGGTGGAAACCTGGATGCTGGTGCCGATTGCGATCGCGTGGTTGCTGTTCAATCAGACTGCCACGAGTGTGCAGCCGGCCTTCTGGACCACTTCCGAAGCCTGGTGGCTGGTAGCCGCCGGCCCGGTGACGCTGGTGCCATTGGTGTGTTTCAACGCCGCCACCCGCCACTTGCCCTACACCACCATCGGCTTCCTGCAATACATCGCGCCGACTCTGGTACTGCTGCAAGCGGTGCTGCTGTTTGGCGAGCATTTGTCTTCGAGCACGCTGGTTGCCTTCATGTTTATCTGGGCCGGGTTGGCGGTCTATAGCGTTGATGCGTGGATAAGTTTGCGTCGGCGCGCCTGATCAAAAAACGCACAAACCTCCGCAGGCCACGGTTCTCGTGGCCTGCATCGTTCCTTCCCAAGCTTATCCACAGCGTGATCCCCGCCGTTTGTGCGCAAGTTACTGAATGTTGGCGGTTTTTTGATCAACCTGCGCAAAGCCACGGCGGACGTGGCGTGGCGGTCTGTCTCTACAGGTTATCCACAGGCAGGTGCACGTTAAACCTGAATAACCCTGTTTGCACTTAAACCTCTGTGCGCAACACCAGTTCGACCATCAGATCATCGGCCAGGGTTTCCAGGCGTGCCTGCAACACATCCAGCGACAACGTCAGTGGCACCGCCAGAATCGCCTCAGCGTGAAACAGCGGCTCGCTGCTCATCGGCGCCGGGCGCACTTCGGTCACCAGCCGTTCAAGGTTCACACCCTGCTCGCTCAACAACCGGGTGATGTCACGGACGATGCCGGGCCGATCATTGCCGACCAGTTCCATGGCGATCGGTTTCCACGTGCAGGACTGCTCCACCCCGCTTTCGGCAATCAATACGCGGATGTCATGGGTCGACAGCGCTTGCAGGGCATCGACCAGTTCGTCGTAAGCCTCCGCCGGCACCCCCACGCGCAGAATCCCGGCGAACTGCCCGGCCATGCGTGACATGCGGCTTTCCAGCCAGTTGCCGCCGTGCTCGGCGATGCATTGGGCGATGCGCTCGACCTGCCCGGGCTTGTCCGGGGCGAAAACGGTAAGTACGAGATGGTCCATGGCGCAGCCCTCTTGTCATGACTTTTGTTATCGAAGGGCAAGTATAGGCAAGGGCTGGTTTCGTGTTGAATCGACTGGCCCCTTCGTGAGCAGGCTCGCTTCCACATTTGGAATGCAATCCTCTGTGGGAGCGAGCCTGCTCGCAAATGGCAGCACTGGGGATCTGCGCGATAGACAAATCGTGTACAACTTTCGATATTTAACTGGAACAATCCAATGCTTTTTTGAGAACATCCCGTTCCGCGACGTGACCGCAATGCGTCATGAGGTCGCAGAACGACGTAATTAGTCTGATTTTCACAAGCGCAACTCATCATGTAGTATGCCGCAGCGCGCACTACATAACGCTGGATCGATGTCTGCCCAAGGCCCTTCACAACCCTGAAAGCCCCGTCAGCAAGGCCTCCAAGCCGTTGATTGGTCCTAGCCCAGCCGCCAGCAATGGCATGTACTGGTCGGCAGGTTTGTGGTTTTAATGGCCAGAAGCTTCATTGTTAAATTGACGAGCTGAAAAGCGAAATAGCTGAGCAGAGTGAGGCAAGCAATGACTGAACACGTTCAAGTCGGTGGCCTGCAGGTCGCCAAAGTCCTGTTCGACTTCGTGAACAACGAAGCCATTCCCGGTACCGGCCTCACCGCCGAACAATTCTGGGAAGGTGCCGACAAGGTCATTCACGACCTGGCGCCGAAGAACAAAGCCCTACTCGCCAAACGCGATGACTTCCAGGCGCGCATCGATGCCTGGCATCAGCAGCATGCCGGCCAGGCGCACGATGCCGTGGCCTACAAAGCTTTCCTGCAAGAGATCGGTTATCTGCTGCCAGAAGCGGCTGATTTCCAGGCGACGACGCAAAACGTCGACGATGAAATCGCCCGCACCGCCGGCCCGCAACTGGTCGTGCCGGTGATGAATGCGCGCTTCGCGCTCAACGCCTCGAACGCTCGCTGGGGTTCGCTGTACGACGCCCTCTACGGCACCGACGCGATCAGCGAAGACGGCGGCGCGGAAAAAGGCAAAGGCTACAACAAGGTGCGTGGCGACAAAGTCATCGCCTTCGCCCGTGCTTTCCTCGACGAAGCCGCGCCACTGGCCGCGGGCTCCCACGTCGACTCGACCGGCTACAAGATCGCTGACGGCAAACTGGTCGTGACGCTCAAGGGCGGCAGCAACAGCGGCCTGCGCGATGACGCTCAGTTGATCGGTTTCCAGGGCAACGCCAACGCGCCGATCGCCGTTCTGCTCAAGCACAACGGCCTGCACTTCGAAATCCAGATCGATGCCAGCACTCCGGTCGGCCAGACCGATGCCGCCGGGGTCAAAGACATTCTCATGGAAGCGGCGCTGACCACGATCATGGACTGCGAAGACTCCGTGGCCGCCGTCGATGCCGACGACAAAGTGGTGATCTACCGCAACTGGCTCGGCCTGATGAAGGGCGACCTCGCGGAATCCGTGTCCAAGGGCGGCCAGACGTTCACCCGCACCATGAACCCGGATCGCACCTACACCGCGCCCAATGGCGGTGAAGTGACACTGCACGGTCGTTCGCTGTTGTTCGTGCGCAACGTCGGCCATCTGATGACCATCGATGCGATCCTCGACAGCCAAGGTAACGAAGTGCCGGAAGGCATCCTCGACGGTCTGGTGACTTGCCTGGCAGCAATGCACAACCTCAACGGCAACACTTCGCGGCGCAACACCCGCACCGGTTCGGTGTACATCGTTAAACCGAAAATGCACGGCCCGGAAGAAGCGGCGTTTACCAACGAGCTGTTCGGGCGCATCGAAGACGTCCTGCGCCTGCCGCGCAACACCCTGAAAGTCGGGATCATGGACGAGGAGCGCCGCACCACGGTCAACCTCAAGGCCTGCATCAAGGCGGCCAGCGAGCGCGTGGTGTTCATCAACACCGGTTTCCTCGACCGCACCGGCGACGAAATCCACACTTCCATGGAAGCCGGCCCTGTCGTGCGCAAGGCTGACATGAAGGCCGAGAAGTGGATCGGCGCCTACGAGAACTGGAACGTCGATATCGGTCTGAGCACCGGCCTGCAAGGTCGCGCGCAAATCGGTAAAGGCATGTGGGCGATGCCGGATCTGATGGCCGCGATGCTCGAGCAGAAAATCGCTCACCCGCTTGCTGGTGCCAACACAGCGTGGGTACCGTCGCCAACCGCCGCTGCGTTGCACGCACTGCACTACCACAAGGTTGACGTGTTTGCGCGTCAGGCCGAACTGGCCAAACGTGCCCGTGCCTCGGTGGATGACATCCTGACCATTCCATTGGCAGTGAACCCAAGCTGGACACCAGAGCAGATCAAGAACGAACTGGACAACAACGCCCAGGGCATTCTCGGTTACGTGGTGCGCTGGATCGATCAGGGTGTCGGCTGCTCGAAAGTGCCGGACATCAACGACGTCGGCCTGATGGAAGACCGTGCGACGCTGCGCATCTCCAGCCAGCACATCGCCAACTGGCTGCGCCACGGCATCGTCAGCCAAGAGCAAGTGATGGAAAGCCTCAAGCGCATGGCGGCAGTGGTCGACCGTCAGAACGCCAACGACCCGCTGTATCGCCCGCTGGCACCGGACTTCGACAGCAACATCGCCTTCCAGGCGGCGGTCGAACTGGTGATCGAAGGCACCAGGCAGCCCAATGGCTATACCGAGCCGGTGCTGCACCGTCGTCGTCGTGAGTTCAAGGCCGCGAATGGTCTGTAATGTGCGCTGACGCTGGAAATGAAAAAGGCCCTGATCGAGAGATCAGGGCCTTTTTTTCTAAACGCAAAGTCAAAAGATCGCAGCCTTTGGCAGCTCCTACATGAGATCACCTGTAGGAGCTGCCGAAGGCTGCGATCTTTTGATCCTCAAATATTCAGGGCTCAATCCCCAATTCGTGTTTCACCAAATCAAGCAAATTCCTCGTATCAATCGGCTTGAGCAGAAAATCCACCACGCTCAAGTGCATCGCTTCGATCGCATCTTTCACGTCGGCATCGCCCGAGACAATGATGATCGGCATCGCTGCCCGCACCGATTCGCGCACCTGGCGGATCAGGTCGAGGCCATCGACATTGCCCATGCGCAGATCGGTAATGACCAGACCGATCAAAGGTTTTTCCTCTAGCATTTTCAGCGCGGTTTCACCGCTGGCTGCGGTCATGCAGCGAATGCCGTCCAGCGCGAGAATCTCCGACAACAGCTCGCGGGCATCCTTGTCGTCGTCGACAATCAGGACACGCTGCGGCGGCAGATCAGGTTCGAGCATTACTGCGCTGAGCGCTTCACGCTCGGCGTCGCTCAAAATATCGTGGTCGGACATGGCGTTCTCTAAGTATTCAAACAATCCCTGGCAAGTCGTCAGACATCGCCGGACAGCGCTTCAATGTGCACTTCGTCGGATTTTTTTCCAAGTGCTTAGGGCAAGCTTTTCCGAGCTTTTGCGTAGGTTATTTCCGAAAATCGGCCAATGGTGGCAAAACCTAGACTTACGTCCAATGGGCACCCTGCCCGCCGGGGTCGACCATGGCCGCAACGATCCGACAACAACAATTCGAAAAAGACTGCGGTAATGGTTATGAGCAAAGCGGACGCCTTCACCCAGGCAGGGAAAACCGCGGTATTGCAGAACATTCAGGGCACCCTGCAATTCCTTCAGCGCTTCCCGCCCTTCAATCAGATGGAACACGCCCACCTCGCCTATCTGGTGGAGCAATGTCAGCTGCGTTTTTTTGCCCAGGGCGAGAGCATCATCAAACCGGCGGACGGCCCGGTGGAACATTTTCATATCGTCAAACAGGGTCGGGTGGTCGGCGAACGCCAGCACATCACCAAACCCGGCACCGAGACCACCTTCGAAATCACCACTGGCGAATGCTTTCCGCTGGCCGCGCTGCTCGGTGAGCGCGCCACGCGCACCGAACACCTGGCGGGCGAAGACACCTTCTGCCTGCAACTGAACAAACTGGCGTTCATCAAACTGTTCGCCCTTTCCAGCGCCTTCCGCGACTTCGCCCTGCGCGGGGTGAGCAGCCTGCTCGATCAGGTCAACCAGCAAGTCCAGCAAAAAGCCGTGGAAACCCTCGGCACTCAGTACTCGCTCAACACCCGCCTCGGTGAACTTGCGATGCGTCATCCGGTGACCTGCAGTGCCGAGACGCCGCTGCGTGAAGCGGTGAAGCTGATGCACGAGCAACAGGTCGGCAGCATCGTCGCGGTGGATGAGCACAAGGCGCCGCTGGGGATCTTCACCTTGCGCGATTTGCGCCATGTGGTCGCCGAAGGTGTCGGTGATTTCAGCGACGCCATCGAACAGCACATGACCCGATCACCGTTTTATCTATCGCCGGATCACAGCGCCTTCGATGCGGCAATCGCCATGACTGAGCGTCACATTGCTCACGTCTGCCTGGTCAAGGATCAGCGCCTGTGCGGCGTGGTGTCCGAGCGTGATCTGTTCTCCCTGCAACGGGTCGATCTGGTGCACCTCGCCCGGACCATCCGCAGCGCGCAACGGGTCGAGCAACTGGTGACCCTGCGCGGCGAGATCGGCCAACTGGTCGAGCGCATGCTCGCCCACGGCGCGTCGTCGACGCAGATCACCCACATCATTACCCTGCTCAACGATCACACGGTGTGCCGGGTGATCGAACTCACCCTGGCGGAAAAAGGCGATCCGGGGGTGCCGTTCAGTTGGCTGTGTTTCGGCAGCGAGGGCCGGCGCGAGCAGACGCTGCACACCGACCAGGACAACGGCATTCTCTTCGACGCGCGCGATGCAGCACACGCAGCGGAGATTCGCGGCAAGCTGCTGCCGATCGCCCAGCAGATCAACCACAGCCTGGCGCAGTGCGGTTTTACTCTGTGCAAAGGCAACATCATGGCCGGCAATCCCGAGCTGTGTCTGTCGCGGGCCGAATGGGCGCGGCGCTTCGCGGCGTTCATCCGCGAAGCCACGCCGGAAAACCTGCTGGGCTCGAGCATTTATTTCGACCTGCGCGTGGTCTGGGGCGATGAGCAAGGCTGTGAGCAATTGCGCCGGGGCATTCTCGATCAGGTCGCTGACAACCGTTTGTTCCAGCGCATGCTGGCCGAGAACGCGCTGCGTAATCGCCCTCCCGTCGGGCGCTTCCGTGAGTTCGTGCTGGCACGCAAGAACGGTGAGAAGGCCACGCTGGATCTGAAAATTCAGGGCCTGACGCCGTTCGTGGACGGCGCCCGTTTGCTGGCGCTGGCCAACGGCATCGACGCCAATAACACCCTGGAACGCTTTCGCCAACTGGTCGATAAAGAGGTCATCGAGCCACTCGACGGCGCGGCCTATGAAGAGGCCTATCACTTCATTCAGCAGACCCGCATGCAGCAGCATCAGCTGCAGACCCGAGAGAATCAGCCGTATTCCAACCGCGTCGATCCCGACAGCCTCAATCACCTCGACCGACGCATCCTGCGTGAATCCCTGCGCCAGGCGCAGCGCCTGCAAAGCAGCCTGACCTTGCGGTATCAGCTATGAGCCTGTTTTCCTGGTTGCGCCCGGCCAGTCCCGTGGTGTCGGCGGATTTGCAGCAGCGGCTGGCGAAGCTGCCGGCGCTTGCCGAGCTGAGCGAATGCGACCTGCGCGAGCAGCGCTGGGTGGTGCTGGACCTGGAAACCACCGGCCTGAATATGAACAAGGATCGGGTTCTGTCGATCGGCGCGGTGGTGATCGAGGACGGCGCAATCGATTTCAGCCAACAATTCGAACGCACCTTGCAATGTCGCGAATTGAAGCTCAGCCCCAGTGTGCTGATTCATGGATTGGGGCCGAATGCGATTGCCGCTGGCAGCGAACCGGCCGAGGCGTTGCTGGAGTTGCTGGAGTTTATCGGTGACAGTCCGGTGCTGGCGTTTCATGCGCCGTTCGATCAGCACATGCTCGGGCGCGCTGTGAAAGAACACTTGGGGCATAAGCTGCAGCATGTATTTCTCGATGTCGCGGACATTGCGCCGATGTTATGTCCGCAGGCGCAGATCCGCGAAGCGGGGCTGGATGAGTGGATCGAGTGGTTCCGGCTCGAAGTGTTCGAACGGCATAACGCGAGTGCCGATGCGCTGGCCACGGCGGAACTGGCACTGATTCTGTTCAGCCGCGCGCGGGGGCAGCAGATTCTCAGTCCTTTGAATCTGCAACAGCGGTTGAGTCAGTGGAAGCGCAGGCAACAAACTCATTCTTTCTAGTGCTCCTACAGAAGCATGCATCCATATCACCTGACCAGTGGCCAATTGCTAACCATTCCCACCTCTGCCAGAATCGCGAACTATTCTCGTTAGTTAACATTTCCCAATCGGTGATGTCCGGTGTCGTCAGTGCCCAACCCCCACAGTGAGCTCGTCGGTGCGATGTATCGCGACCATCGCGGTTGGCTGCTGGCGTGGTTGCGGCGCAATGTGGCGTGTCCGCAGCGTGCCGAGGACCTGAGCCAGGACACCTTCGTGCGCCTGCTCAACCGCGACGAGTTGTTGACACCGCGCGAACCTCGAGCGTTTCTGGTGGCGATCGCCAAAGGCCTGTTGTTCGACTACTTCCGCCGCGCTGCGCTGGAACAGGCCTACCTCACCGAACTGATGCTGATCCCCGAAGGCGAACAACCGTCGGTGGAAGAACAGCAAATGATCCTCGACGACCTCAAAGCCATCGATCGCCTGCTCGGCAAACTGTCGACCAAGGCCCGCGCAGCGTTTCTGTATAACCGCCTCGACGGCCTGAGCCATGCCGAGATTGCCGGCAAACTCGGCGTCTCGGTGCCGCGCGTCCGGCAGTATCTGGCGCAAGGGCTGCGTCAGTGCTACATCGCCCTGTACGGTGAACCGACATGACCGCGGCCAGTTCGCGGCCGGTGCCGGCGCACGTGCTGGACGCAGCGATTGCCTGGCAATTGACCCTCGATTCGAGCACCGCGCTGGAGCGCGAAGAATTCGCCAAATGGCATGCCGCCCATGAAGAACATGCCCGCGCCTGGCGTCAGTTGGGCATGCTCGATCAGCGCTTCAGCGTCGCCAAGGGCCCGGCCCGAAGTGCGTTGCTGCAATCGCGCGAAGGCATTCGCCGGCGCGTGCGCAAACTCGGCAGCGGGCTGGCCAGTGTCGTGGTGGTTATCGGGCTGGGGCTGTTTGTCAGTGAGCGCTACCTGCCGCTGGATTACTGGCTCGCCGATCAACGCACCGCCACTGGCGAACAGCGCAGCGTGCGCCTGTCCGACGGCACCCTGCTCAATCTCAATACCCACAGCGCGGTCGACGTGCGCTTCGATGACAAGCGCCGCTTGATCGTGCTGCAGGAAGGCGAAATTCTCGTTGAGACCGGGCATGGCGACGCGCGGCCGTTTATCGTCGAAACCCGCGAAGGCAGCATGCGCGCGCTGGGCACGCGGTTTCTGGTCAAGCGCGAGGACGACGGCACACGCCTGAGCGTGTTGCAGTCAGCGGTGGCGGCGCATGCCCAAGCCAACCCGCAAGAACAAATTCTGCACGAAGGCCAGCAGGTGCTGCTGCGCAGTGACGGGCTGGGCTCGATTGCCGCCCTCGCCCCCGGCGCCGATGCCTGGACCCGGGGCATGCTGGTGGTGGACAACGCACGGCTGGGCGATCTGGTGCACGAGCTGGGGCGCTATCGTCGCGGGCATCTGGGCGTGGCGCCGGAAGTGGCCGATCTGCGCATTACCGGCAGCTTTCCGTTGCATGACACCGACAAGGCACTGAGTGCATTGCTACCGACCTTGCCGGTGCAGATCGAGCGGCATACGCCGTATTGGGTCACCGTGGCGAAGGCTGGTATCAAGCCTGAGTAATGCGCCCGCAGGAAAACCTGCCTTCGCGAGCAGGCTCGCTCCCACATTGGAATGCGATCACCTGTGGGAGCGAGCCTGCTCGCGAAGGCGCCATCAGCCGCACAACCATTTCCAACAAAAAAAGAATTTCCACCCCGCCCTATCACTTTTCCAATCTCATCCGGCACACAGGCAATTGAGAAATATTTCCATTCAGGAGCCGCCGTATGTCCCGTTCGCCAGACACCTTGTTGCGCCCCAGTCTGCTGGCTTTTGCCATCGCTTTCAGCACGCCGCTGATAAGCAGCCCGTTGCTCGCCGCTGAGCAAGCGTCCAGCGTACGCGCCTACAACCTGCCGGCGGCGCCGCTGTCGACCACCCTGAACCAGATCGCCAGCCAGGGCGGCCTCGCCCTGTCGCTCGATCCGGCGCTGGCCGCCGGCAAGACCTCGGCACCGGTCAACGGCCAATACGATGCCGCCGGCGCCCTGCGCGCGGCGTTGCGCGGCACAGGTCTGCAACTGGAACAGAGCAGCGCCGGCACTTACACCCTTGTGGCCGTGCCAGAAGGCACGCTGGCCCTGCCGGAAACTTCGGTCATCGGCGTCGAAAACTTCGAAAGTGCCTGGGGCCCGGTCGCAGGCTACACCGCGACCCGCACCGCCGCCGGCACCAAGACCGACACCGCACTGGTCGAAGCACCGCGTTCGATCTCGGTCGCAACCCGTCAGCAGATGGACGACCGCAGCGTGCACAGCCTCGATGACGCCGTGCGCTACATGCCAGGCATCACCGCCAGCAGCTACGGCAGTGACACGCGTGCCGACTGGCTGCGTGTGCGCGGTTTCGAACCGACCCAGTTCCTCGATGGCCTGCCGCTCCCCAAAGGCGTGTACGCCAACCCGAAACAGGAAACCTGGAACCTCGACCGCCTCGCCCTGCTCCGTGGCCCGGCCTCGTCGGTGTATGGCCAGACCCCGCCGGGCGGTTTGCTCGACATGGTCAGCCGCCGCCCGAGTGCCGAGGCCAGCAGCGAAATTCAGTTGCAATACGGCAGCGACAATCACCGCCAGATCAACTTCGCCAGCACCGGCAAGATCGACGACGCCGGGCAGTTTCTCTATGGCCTCAGCGGCGTGGTGCGCGACAGCGGCACGCAGGTCGACCACGTCGACAACAAGCGCTACAACATCGCGCCAAGCCTGACCTGGAACATCGACGACGATACAAAACTCACCCTGCTGAGCCAGTTCACCCGCGATGACACCGGCATCACCAGCCAGTTTCTGCCGATCCAGGGCACGAAGATCAAATCGCCGTTCGGTGATATTTCCCATCACAAGAATCTTGGCGATCCGGATTGGGAATACTACGACCGCACCTACTACGCGCTGGGCTACGCCTTCGAACATCGGTTGAACGATGTCTGGCAGTTCAAACAGAACCTGCGCTACACCAAGTCGGACCTGTCGTTCCAGTCGCTGACACCCGGCTCCTACCCGTTCACCACCGTGGATGCAGAGGGCAACGTCGGCCGCACCAGCACCAGCGTCGACGAAGACATCAGCCAGTTTGCCGTGGACAACAACTTCCAGGCCGACTTCGCCACGGGTGAGGTTCGCCACACCTTGCTGCTGGGTCTGGATCACCAGCGCAGCAACACCAACTACACCTCGATCTTTGGCGATGGTCTGCAAACCAATGTCATCAACCCGATCTACGGCCAGCCGATCGTACGTCCGGCGCGCTCCACCGCGTTTTACGACTACAACCAGAAGACCTACCAGACCGGCCTCTACGTGCAGGATCAGATGGCTCTCGACCAGTGGCGCCTGACCCTCGGCGGCCGAGAGGACTGGGTGCACACCAGCACCCAATTCATCAACCAGAGCGACGCCACCAACACTCAGCGTGACAAGAAGTTCAGCGGCAACGCGGCGCTCAGCTACGTCTTCGACAACGGCTTCGTGCCGTACCTGTCCTACGCCGAATCCTTCCAGCCGACCACGGGCGCCGATGCCACCTCGACCGGTTCGCTCAAGCCGACCGAAGGCAAGCAGTGGGAACTGGGCATCAAATACCAGCCACCGGGCAGCAGGACCCTGCTTACCGCCGCCGTGTATGACCTGACCCAGAAGAACGTCGCGGTGAACACCTTCGTCAACAACGTTTCAGTGACCAGCCAGACCGGCGAAGTGAAGGTCAAAGGCCTGGAACTCGAAGCCGTGTCGGATGTGACCGACAACCTCAAAATCATCGCCGCCTACACCTTGGCCAAGTCCGAAGTGCAGAAAGGCGTCGACAAGGGCAACCGCCTGCAACTGATGCCTAACCAGCAAGCCTCGCTGTGGACCGACTACACCTGGCACAGCGGCGTGCTCGACGGTTTCGGCGTTGGCGCTGGCGTGCGTTACACCGGCAATACCTACGGCGACAAGGCCAACACCTGGCTGGGCAAGGCCGATGCCTATACCGTGTTCGACGCCAGCGTGCATTATGATCTCGGCCGCCTGGACAACAGTCTCAAAGGTGCATCGCTGGCGGTGAACGCGACCAACCTGTTCGACAAGGACTACATTTCTACCTGCGACAGCTTCTACTGCTACTACGGCGACCAGCGCAGTGTCGTCGCCAGCGCCACTTACAAGTGGTAAGCCAGTGAGCTGAAACAGGCCCTGTTCCCAGGCCGTCCGTACCGGACGGCTTTGGTGTTTTTGAAGGTCATGCAATGAAAAGTAAAACCATCCGCCGCTGGTCGTTCATCCACACCTGGACCAGCCTGATCTGCACGGTGTTTCTGCTGATGCTGGCGCTGACCGGTCTGCCGCTGATTTTCAGCCACGAGATTGATCACGCGCTGGGCAACGCACCGGAGCTGCGCGAGATGCCGGCCGACACGCCGCAACTCAACCTGCAGCAACTGGTCGATGCCGCGCAGAAGCATCGCCCGGGCGAAGTCATGCAGTACTTCGGCTATGACGACGAAGAGCCGAACGCGGCATTCGCGATCATGGCCAGGACGGCCGACACCGAGCCGAACTCTTCGCACACCTTCATGCTCGATGCGCGCACTGGCGAAGCGCTGGAAACCCCTTCGGCCAACGGCGGCTTGATGCTGTTCATCCTGCGCCTGCACGTCGACATGTTCGCCGGGCTGCCGGGCAAGCTGCTGCTGGCGTTCATGGGGCTGCTGTTTGTCGTGGCGATCGTCTCCGGCACGGTGCTGTACCTGCCGTTCATGCGCCGCTTGAAATTCGGCACCGTGCGTCAGGACAAGTCGACAAGACTGCGCTGGCTCGACCTGCACAACCTGATCGGCGTCGTCACTTTGACCTGGTGCCTGGTGGTAGGCGTGACCGGGGTGATCAGCGCCTGCGCCGACCTGCTCATTGCTGCGTGGCGCAACGATGCACTGACCACCCTGATCGCGCCGTATCGCGATGCGCCGCCGCTGACCCAACTGGCCCCGGCTACGCGGCTGCTCGACATCGCCGAAGAAGTGGCGCCGGGGATGAAACCGGATTTCATCGCCTTCCCCGGCACCCGTTTTTCCAGCGAGCACCATTATTCGGTGTTCATGAAGGGCGGCACGCATTTGACCTCGCACCTGCTGACACCGGTGCTGATCGATGCCACGACCTTGCAGGTCACCGCCGTGGCCGAACGGCCGTGGTACATGGACGCCATGGGCATGTCGCAGCCGCTGCATTTTGGTGACTACGGCGGCATGCCGATGAAGATTCTCTGGGCGACTATGGATGTGCTGACGATCATCGTGCTGGCCAGTGGTGTGTATTTGTGGGTGGTGCGGCGCAAGGCGGCCAAGCCTGTACTGGAAACGGCGGAGGCCTCGGCATGAAGCCGCGTCAGTCGAGTTTCTGGAAAGTCTTCAGCACACCGATCGTGATCGCCCTGCTCAGTGCCGCAGGGCTGTTTGCGGCGTTGCTGGGGGATGGAGTCTGGGATGCTTTGAGCTGGGTCGGGCTTGGCGTGCCGGCATTTCTGGCGATAAGAGGTTTTCTGCCGCGAAGCTGAAAAACCCTTGTGGGAGCGAGCCTGCTCGCGAAAGCGCCCGGACACTCAACATCAAAGTCGACTGTCACGACGCCTTCGCGAGCAGGCTCGCTCCCACATGGGTTCTGCGCCGGCCGCGAGCAGGCTATGCTGCCCGATCATTGTCCTGATCGAGACCTTGCCATGTCCGCCCCCAGCATGACCCTGTACCACAACACCCTGTCGCCCTTTGTCCGCAAGGTCATGGTGCTGCTGCACGAAACCGGTCAGCAGGATCGTGTCGCGCTGCAGGACTGTGTGCTCAGCCCGGTCAGCCCGGACCCGGCGCTGATCGCCGACAACCCGTTGAGCAAAATCCCTGCCCTGCGTCTGGCCGATGGCAATGTCATCCATGACAGCCGCGTCATCCTTGAATATCTCGATCAGCAGCACGTCGGCAATCCGCTGATCCCCCGTGAAGGTGCGGCGCGCTGGCGGCGCCTGACGCTGGCGTCGATGGCTGACGGGATCATGGATGCCTCGGTGATGGTGCGTTATGAAACCGTGCTGCGCCCGCTGGAAAAACACTGGGACGAATGGCTCGACGCCCAGCGCGACAAGATCCGCCGCGCCCTCGCGGTGCTTGAGAGCGAAGCGATTGCCGAGCTGACCAGCCATTTCGATGTCGCGGCGATCAGCGTGGCCTGCGCGCTGGGCTATCTGGATCTGCGTTTCCCGGACATGGACTGGCGCGCAGCCAATCCGCAACTGGCCAACTGGTATTTCGAGGTGAGTCAGCGACCGTCCATGGTGGCGACGATGCCCCAGCCCTGATTCTGCGGCGCCTGATCTGCCCCTATCGCTGGCAAGCCAGCTCCCACATTGAATCGGGACAGGCCGCTGACCTGTGTGTCGGCATCTATCCTGTGGGAGCTGGCTTGCCAGCGATGGCACCACCTCGGTTCTGGCGGCAGCGCTGCAACAATCAGCGTCAGCAAAACCGCCACTTCCCTGCGCTCAGCTCGCAACCCGCTCATTGCATCGCCTCCACGTCAAACTCCAGCGGCCTGGCCGGCTTCAAACCAATCCCGTACCAGTCCAGTTTGCGCGTGAGCACCATGAACACCCCGAGCAGACCGAACAGCATCAACGAGCCCATCAGCAGCGCGTAATCCTCGGCGCTGAGCAATCCGTAGAGCAGGCCATACAGCGCCGCCAGCCCCGCCGAAAAACTCAAGCCATGCCGCGCGCTGCGCAGGACGTGGCTGACATAAAAACCGATCAACAACACGCAGCCACTCGCCGACAGCAGGTACGCCAGCGCAAAACCGATGTGTTCCGACAACGACAACAGCAGCAGGTAAAAGAACGCCAGCGCGACACCGACCAAGGCATATTGCACCGGATGCACCGCCAGACTCTTGAGCACTTCGAAGAGGAAGAAACCGGCGAAGGTCAGGACGATGAACAGCAGCGCGTATTTGATCGCCCGATCGCTTTTGAGGTACTGATCCACCGGGTCGATGAAGCTGACGCCGAAGCTGCGCCCATTGAGTGCGTCACAGTCGCCAGCGACGCAGCGCTCCATTGCCTCTTGCAGGTTGGTGGAGAAAAAAGAGGTCTGCCAGTCTGCGCTGAAACCCTGATCGTTGATCTCGCGCTTGGCCGGCAGGAAGTTGCCGACGAAGCTGGGGTGCGGCCAATTGGCGGCGAGGTTGACGCTGCTGGTCTTGCCCACCGGCACCACACGCAGCGAGCCGGTGCCTTGCAGGCGCAGGTCGAAACCGAAGGTCAGTTGCGTGGCTTTGCTGGCGTCGAGCGCCGGCAGGGTGACGTGTACGCCCTCGCCGATCCAGGCCACTTCGCTGCCGGGCACGAAGTCCAGTTGCTGGCCGGCGAGCTCGAGTTTCAGCGCGTTTTCGATGCCGCGAATATCGCTGATACCGACGGCGAGGAACGGCGCGTCGAACTGGTAATCGGCAAAGTTTTCCTTGATGCCCAACTGCGCCGGCAGGGAAAAACTCCCGTCTATACGGTTATCGGCATGGAACAGCCGCGCCTCGTAAATACCGCGTTTGCGCAGTTCGGTTTGTACTTGCCCGTCGAGTTCGAAACGCTCCGGCAGAAAGTACAGACGCCCGCGCGCTTCGCTGACTTCTTGGTAGCGCTTGTTGGTTTTTTCGTTGGTCTTCCAGGTGCGCACCACCTTGCGATACGGCACTACCATCACCGGCCCGGTCAGTTGCTGGCTATAACTGGAACTGCGCGCGATGTCTTCGAGCACACCGTCGCGCAGTTGCTGACGCTCATCGATGATGCCGTCGATCATCAGCAAGGGGATCAGCAACAGCAGGATCAACAAGGCGATCGCGCCGAGCTTGATGGTCAGATTTTTGTTCATGGGACTCTCCCTGTTTGGATGGGAAGAGTCTGGGGATGCGCTGTGGTGGCAGTGTGGGGGGAATATGGAGATTGTGTGGAGACTGCATTCCCCTGTGGGAGCGAGCCTGCTCGCGAAGGCAGCAACTGGGTCTCACGGCAAGCGCAATACCACCTCAACCCCGCCCTCGACATTGCCAATGCGCATCACCCCGCCATGCAACTTCACCACTTCTTCAACGAAGTTCAGCCCCAACCCGGTGCTCTTGCGTCCGCTGTCCGGGCGCGGCAGTGAGTAGAAGCGTTCGGTCAGGCGCGGCAAGGCGTAATCGGGAATCGGTGTGGTCTGGTTGAACAGGCGGAACTCGATCTGCTCGCCAACCCGCTCGGCACGCAAGTGCAACAAGCCCTGCGCCGGAGTGAAATCGAGCGCGTTCTCGAGCAGATTGCCCAACGCTTGGCGCAGCAGAAACGGCTCGCCAATCAACAGCAGATCTTCGCCGATCGCTTGCTCGACGCGCAGCTGTTTGCCCTCGATCCGCGCGGCCTGCGCCTTGAGCAGTTGCGTCATCAACACTGCCAGCGGCACGGCCACCCGTTCTTCCAGTCCTTGGCGTTTTTCGACTTGCGCCAGGTTGAGCAGGCGCTCGATCAACTGCTGCATCCGCGCGCTTTCGCTGTCGATATTGCTGACAAAGCGCAAACGCTGGACGGGCGGCATATCACTTTGCAGCAACTCCGCTGCGCCCCGGATCGCCGCCAGCGGACTTTTCAATTCATGGGTCAGGGTATGCACATAGCGCTCGACGTAGGCCTTGCCTTCGAGCTGCGTGCGCATCTGCTCGACCGCCGTCGCCAGTTGCTCCAGTTCGCCGCCGCGATAATGCGGCACTTCCACGCGTCGGCCTTCGCTCACCGCTTGGGCGTAACCGGTCAAGCGGTGCAGCGCACGACTCAGCCACCACGACAACAACGCGCCGAACAACAGACCGAGGCCGATCAGTCCGGCACCGTAAAACAGCAAGCGCCGCTCGGTGCGATCGACGTAGGGTTGCAACGAACTGTTGGGCTTGGCCACGGTGACCACGCCGATGATCTTGCCGTTGTCGCGGATCGGCGCGCCGACGTGCATCACTGAAGAACTCGGATCGTCAGGATCGCTGCGGCTGGAGCGCGCGCCGTACTCGCCGCGCAGGGTCAGGTAAACATCGTTCCAGCGTGAATAATCCTGGCCGACCGCGACGCCGCTGGAGTCGAGCACGACGATGCCCTTGGCGTCGGTGACGTAGATGCGATGGTTGACCTGGTTCTTCGGCAAGCCCCAGATCGTCGCTTGCGGTTGACGCTCGCCATAGGCACGGAGCAGTTGCGGCCAGCGGTTCTCGCTGAGGGTGCCGGCCTTGAAATCGTCGCGCAGGATTTCTGCCATCAGGTTGGCGGTGTCGACCAACGTCTCTTCGGTGGACTGACGCACGCCGGGGCGGATTTCCTCCATCACCGTGTTGAGGACGAAATAACCGGTCAGGCCGACAAACAGCACGTACACCAGAAAGATCCGCAGCCCCAGCGACATCAGCTGTGCCCCGGGCTGTAGCTGTAACCGAGGCCGCGATGGGTCTGGATCGGCTCGGCCTCGGCGCGCACCAGGCGCAACTTGGCGCGCAGGCTTTTGATGTGACTGTCGATGCTGCGCTCGTAACCGGCATCGGCCGCTACGCCCAGCGCATCGAGCAATTGCTCGCGGCTGAACACCCGCTCAGGTTGTTCGAGCAGGCATTGCAGCAGACGAAATTCATGGCGGGTCAGGCTCAGCGGCTGGCCGCGATAGCTGATCTGTACGCGTTCGGCATCGATGCGAAACAGCGTTGAGCCTGCTTCCAGGGTTGCGCGCGGCGCTATGCGTTTGAGGATGGCTTTGACCCGCGCTGCCACTTCACGCGGGCTGAACGGCTTGACCACGTAATCGTCGGCACCGATCTCAAGACCCACGACGCGGTCGATTTCAGCGTCGCGGGCGCTGAGAAACAGCACCGGCACTTCAGTGAAGCGCCGCAACTGCTTGCAGGTTTCGAAGCCACTGATGTCCGGCAAGCCGATATCGAGAATGATCAGGTCGGCCGGGGTTTGTCGCTGATGCTCCAGCGCCGCCGCGCCGAGGTTCAGCCACGTGGTGCTGAACCCCTCGCCCTGCAAGGCAAAAATCAGTGTGTCGGCAATCGCCGCTTCGTCTTCGACAATCAGGATGTGCGGCATGGCGTCCGAGCCCGTGGCAGTTAGTGCGCGAACGGTGCCCCAAGCCCGGGGTTACGTCAATCAGACCACTTAGCAGTCAGGCTTGTCGGCGGTGTAACGCCGCGCCGGATTGACCGCCGCGCCGAACTCGCGCAAGGCCTTGGCGCCGATCAGCAGCGGATAGTTGAAGTGGCTGCGGTCGGTCAGGTTGACCTCGACGGTGCGTTTGACGTTGCCCAGGCACAGTTCCAGATCGACCACCGGGCGCTTGGCGACATCGCTGCTGTCGCGCTCTTCATCGTCCTCGTCGGAACGGCTTTTGATCTTGCTGATGCGCGCGACCTTGTGCTCGAAGACTTTGTTGCTGGCGTCCTTGGTGGCGAGGCGGAAACGCACCCAGTCTTCGCCATCGCGGGTGAAGGTCTCGATGTCCTTGGCCGACAGCGAGGCGGTCAGCGCACCGGTGTCCATCTTGGCCTTGAGCACTTCGCCGCCAATTTCCGGCAGCGCGATGTATTCGTAGCGACCGTACAGCGTCGGCTCGGCGGCCATGACCGGCAGCGCGACGAGGGCAAACAGAGCAAGGAGGGATTTCACGTAAGGGGCTTCCTTGGAAATTGAGGGCGGCGGACTGGAGTTTTAGACACGCGCCGAGTTATTCGTTCGCTTCTCGGTCCTCATCGCGAGCAGGCTCGCTCCCACATTTGAAATGCATTCCCCTGTGGGAGCGAGCCTGCTCGCGAAGAGGCCAGTGCATTCAGATCGAATCTTGAGCGAAGCATACCCGGCAAAAAGTGAAACATTCGTCAGCGCTGATTTGGCCTGTCGCGCGAAGCTGCTTATCATGGCTCGCCCCTGCCACTTCATAGAGTTGCTTATGCGCCGCCTGCTCACCGGCTGTTTCGTCACCCTGCTGTTGTTGCTCAACACCCTGATCCTGATCGGGCCGTTGATGGTGTTCGCCCTGCTCAAGCTGGTTGCACCCGGGCGCTGGCGGAATTACGCATCGGGGGCGGTGATGTGGATTGCCGAGACCTGGGCCGAGATCGACAAGCTGATCTTCCAGCTGTGCATCCCCACGCAATGGGACATTCGCGGCGGCGACGATCTGCGCCGCGACACGTCCTATCTGGTGGTCAGCAACCATCAATCGTGGGTCGACATTCCGGCACTGATCCAGACCCTCAACCGGCGCACGCCGTTCTTCAAGTTCTTTCTGAAAAAAGAGCTGATCTGGGTGCCGTTCCTTGGCCTGGCGTGGTGGGCGCTGGATTACCCGTTCATGAAGCGCTACACCAAAGCCTTTCTGGCGAAGAACCCGGAGCTGGCGGGCAAGGATCTGGAAATCACCAAAGCCGCCTGCGAGCTGTTCAAGCGCCAACCGGTGACGGTGGTGAATTATCTGGAAGGCACGCGCTACACCTTGGCGAAAAGCACCCAGCAGGAATCACCGTTCAGCCACTTGCTCAAACCCAAGGCCGGCGGCGTGGCGTTCGTGCTGGCGGCGATGGGCGAACAACTCGATGCGATGCTCGATGTGACGGTGGTGTATCCGCAGGAAAAAATCCCGGGCTTCTGGGATCTGATCAGCGGCAACGTGCCGCGAGTGATCATCGACATCAGGACCCGCGAACTCGACCCGGCGCTGTGGCAGGGCGATTACGAGAAAGATCCGGCGTTTCGCCAGCGTGTCCAGAACTGGGTCAACCAGCTCTGGACCGAGAAGGATCAGCGCATCGCCGAGCTGCGCGGCGAGCGCCGCTGACTCAACTGCCGGTGCCGGTGCCGACACCCCAGATGCTGCCGAGGCTGCTCAACAGCGAACCGCCGACGCCCTGCTGACCAAGATATTGCAGCAGCACCGGGGCAAACTGGCCGATCATGCCGCTGTCCATGCCCAAGGCGCTGAACGCGTTGTTCAGGTCGTTGCTGTCTTTGACATTGCCCAGCGCGTTTTCAAGACCTGCGGACTTGCCGGACGAACCGAGCAAAGCCCCGAGCGCCGCCAGATTGCCGCTGCCACCGGACAACTTGTCGATACCCGGCACTTCCTTGGCCAGTTGCGAATAGTCGGTGCTGCTCAACTGATTCTTTGCCAGCCCAAGCATCGCGCTGGTACCGCCAACGGCCTGCTCCGGGGTGACGTCCAGCGCACTCAGAGCACTCAACAAACCAGCGGTCTCCGAGGTCGGCGCCGCAGCGGCCGCCTTGTCGCCACCCTGCATCCCCGATACCGCACCGGCCACGTCGTTCAAACTGAAACCGGCAAACACCGGCCCGGCGGCCAGGGTCAGGAGCGATGCCAGGGCAAAACCGCGTGAACTCTTCATTCAGACATCCTCTTGGGAAAAGCTGCCGCCGGACGACGGCGACGAAACTGCCGGTTTGACCGGGTATCGGTTGGCATGTTCCTCGCTCGGCACCTCCATTGTCATCATGCTCGGCAAATAAACCGAAACTCGAGTTCCCTCGCGATGAACGGGACCTTAGCAGTCCGTTAAACGGAGAAAATCAATAAATCGGGGGCCTTCGGCCGCCTGCGATGACTTTGTCGGCGCGGAAGGAGGCTGCGATCCTTTATGCCGTTTATCTGCCGCTTATTAGAAGTCATATTTCTAACACGACTAAAAGACTGTCAGTTCTGACAGTTGGCAGCAAACATGAACGCATAGAACATTACTGCTCCTTTCATGTAACGGAGTACGAATGATGAAGTTGAAAATCGCAGCGGGTGTTTTGGTAGGTCTTGCCATGATGAGCACCGCCTATGCAGCCACTTGTCCATCACTTTCGATTACCCATTCTCAAGACAACGAAGATCTCACTTTCACCTCTGCGCGCCTTAAAGACAAAGGCAGCGCTGATTCAGTTGTCATTTGCCGCTACGAAGGCAAGGGCGACCTCGGCGCCTCATCCGGCTACAGGAACGGTACTCCGATTACAGCCACTGGTACCGGTTGGAAAGACAAGGAAGGTAAGCCTTCGGATGATTGCGCAGTCACCGATGGAGACACCAAAAAATGCTCGTTTGAAGAAACGAAAAAAAATTGACATGTAACAAAGGGCAACTCGAAGGTTGCCCTTCTTTGTTTGGAAATCCCAAGTCGCACCATACAACTTATCCAACATGGTCATGCACATCAGTTGGCGGAGGTCCTTCAACTCGAGAACCGTTGGACTGGTTCGCTATAAAGAACAGGTAAGTCTTGGTCGCGATTCCTGGAGCCTGAAATCGATACACTAAGCAAACAGGGAAGCATCGACATGTCAAACAGACAGATCGGTATCGTAAAGTGGTTTGACGATGAGAAAGGCTTTGGCTTTATCACCCCCGAGAGTGGTGATGATCTCTACGTCCATTACAGCGCCATTGAATCGAATGAATGCAAAACGCTAAAAGAATGGCAAAGGGTGTCGTTTATCGCCACAAGAGGAAAGAAAGGCATGCAGGCTGACAAAGTTAGGGTCCTCTAGTGACAACGAACCGCCATAACATAAAAAACGGCGCCAGACGGCGCCGTCTTGCGTTGCAATAAAACCTTACGCCGCACTGAACAACTTGTGCGGGTCGATCACAAACTTCTTCGGCACGCCGGCATCGAACTCGCCGTAACCTTCCGGCGCCTGATCGAGGCTGATCACTTGCACGCCGACCACTTCAGCGATGTTGATGCGGTCCCACATGATCGCCTGCATCAGCTGGCGGTTGTACTTCATCACTGGAGTCTGGCCGGTGTGGAAGCTGTGGGATTTGGCCCAGCCCAGACCGAAGCGAATGCTCAAGCTGCCCATTTTTGCCGCGGCGTCGACGGCGCCCGGATCTTCGGTGACGTACAGGCCGGGGATACCGATCTTGCCGGCAACGCGCACCACACCCATCAGTGAGTTGAGCACTGTGGCCGGGGCTTCGGCCTTGACGCCGTCGTGGCCGTGGCCGCGCGCTTCGAAACCGACGCAATCCACCGCGCAATCGACTTCCGGCTCGCCCAGCAGTGCAGCGATCTGTTCGTGCAGCGGGGTGTCTTTGGACAGGTCGACGACCTCAAAGCCCTGGGCCTTGGCATGGGCCAGGCGGATGGTGTTGACGTCGCCGACGATCACCACCGCCGCACCGAGCAAGCGTGCGGAAGCGGCAGCGGCGAGGCCGACCGGGCCGGCGCCGGCGATGTATACGGAACAGCCCGGGCCAACGCCGGCAGTAACGGCGCCGTGGTAACCGGTCGGGAGGATGTCGGAGAGGCAGGTCAGGTCGCGGATTTTCTCCATGGCCTTGTCGCGGTCCGGCAGTTTCAGCAGGTTGAAGTCGGCGTACGGCACCAGCACGTATTCAGCCTGGCCACCGGTCCAGTCGCCCATGTCGACGTAACCGTATGCGCCGCCGGCACGGGCCGGGTTGACGGTCAGGCAGACGCCGGTGTGTTGCTCTTTGCAGGAACGGCAGCGCCCGCAAGCTACGTTGAAGGGAACGGAAACCAGATCGCCAATCTTCAGGTTTTCGACGTCGGAGCCTTTTTCGATTACCTCGCCGGTGATCTCGTGACCCAGCACCAGACCGGTCTGCGCCGTGGTCCGGCCGCGCACCATGTGCTGGTCGGAGCCACAGATGTTGGTGGAGACCACCTTGAGAATGACCCCATGCTCGATCTTGCGACCGCGCGGGTCCTGCATTTTCGGATAGTCGATTTTCTGTACTTCGACCTTGCCAGCGCCGAGATACACCACACCACGATTGCCAGACATGCTTTCACCTCGCTGTTGTTTTTATGGAACTGCGTTGCCCCGGTGGGGCAGCGCGTTGAGTGCTCGGGTATTGCTTGTTGGTCTTGCGTTGTTTGTTTTGGCCCCTTCGCGAGCAGGCTCGCTCCCACGTTGGAATGCATACCCCTGTGGGAGCGAGCCTGCTCGCGAAAGCGATCTAGAGAACGACGGTTCTGTTGGCGTTCAGGAACACCCGTCTTTCGATGTGATACCCAACCGCCCGCGCCAGCGTCAGGCCTTCGATGTCGCGCCCCTTGGCGATCAGGTCCTCGGGGTAATGACTGTGATCCACCGCCTCGACGCCCTGGGCAATGATCGGTCCCTCGTCGAGGTCGTTGTTGATGTAATGCGCCGTCGCGCCCACCAGTTTCACGCCCTTGTTGTAGGCCTGGTGATACGGTTTGGCGCCCTTGAAGCCCGGCAGCAGCGAGTGGTGAATGTTGATCGCCTTGCCGTCGAGCTTGCGGCACAGCTCCGGTGACAGCACCTGCATGTAGCGGGCGAGGATCACCAGTTCGGCACCGGCCTCTTCGATCACCTGCCAGACCTGACGCTCCTGCGCCGGTTTGTCGTTGGGGTCGAGAGGGAAATGGTAGTAGGGAATCTGGTGCCAGTCGGCCAACGGCTTGAGATCCGGATGGTTGGACACCACTGCCGCCACGTCCATCGACAACTGGCCGATGCGCTGGCGGTAGAGCAAGTCATTGAGGCAGTGATCGGCCTTCGACACCATGATCACCACTTTCGGCCGGTAGTTCGGCGCGGTCAGCTCGAAGAGCATGCCGAACGCCTGCCCTCGCTCGGCAAGGCCTGCGCGGAAAGATTGCTCGTCAAAACCGTCCGGCTGGCGGAATTCCACGCGAATGAAGAAACGCCCCGAGAGGCGATCATCGAACGAGTGGTGCTCGGTCACATAACAGCCCTGCTCGAACAGAAAACGCGTCACCGCGTCCACCGTGCCGAGGACGCTGGGGCAGTCGGCGGTCAGAATCCATGTGTCTGGGGCGCGGCTCATATTTTATCCTCTGATCGTTCCTACGCTCTGCGTGGGAATGCCGCCATGGACGCTCGGCGTCCGCTCTTGGGACGCGGAGCGTCCCGGGATGCATTCCCACGCAGAGCGTGGGAACGATCATCCATCAAGCCTGAACGCTGAGGCCGTACTCGGCCGAAGCATCCTGCAACCACAACCACCAGTAATCCGAGAAGCTGCGACGGATCAGCAGTTCCCAGGTGTCTTCGGCGGTATGACGAATCATCAGCTGCGATTTGGCGAACACCGTGCCCACCGCTTTGCCGACCGGGAAGTTGTTCGGGTGCACATCGTAGCTGGTCGACTTCATCAGCACCTGACGCACGTTCGGGCCGCTCAATTCGAGAATCTGCTGGCCGCCGCTGACGTTGACGATGGCAATGTGCAGATCGCCCAACGCTTCACGCAGTTTCTGCTCGGCAGCGAATTCTTCGCCGCTTGGCACGATCAGCAGCCACTCGTCCGGGCCCATCCATTGCAGGCTGGTTTCGCCTTTGACGATCACGCTCAGCGCACCGGGCAATTCAATGCCCAGGGCTTTGTGCACACCGGCCGCGAACGCGGCATCGTGGCCATCGCCACGAAGGGTCAGGTGGCCGAGGAGTTTCTTTTCCCGCACGATCACGCCGGCGTTCTTGCGGCCCTTGCCGACCAGGCTGGCGAGGTCGGCATGGTGCAGCGACGACTCGGCACGGGCACCGGTGGTCGGGCGTTGCTGGTAAACATTGGCTGTGGTCATAAAGCACCTTCTGAATTCTGTTGGTTCCTGCGGTGGCTGATCTGCCGCTTTCGCGAGCAGGCTCGCTCCCACAGGGGAACGCGATCGAATGTGGGAGCGAGCCTGCTCGCGAATAGCCGCCCGCCCACCGCTCCCGAGGTTGTCAGATGTTCTGCCGCTCACCCTTCGGATCGAAGAACACCGAAGAAACGATCTCCGCCTCGATCACGCTGCCATCGGCCAGCGGTGCGAACACCCGCTCGCCCATGCGCTTGAGGCCGCCCTTGACCACACCCATGGCAAACGAATAACCGAGGGAGTTGTGCGCGTAGCTGGAGGTCACGTGGCCGACCATGGTCATCGGGATCGCCTGCTTGGTGTTGAACACCAACTGCGCACCTTCCGGCAGCCATTTGGTCGGATCGATCGGTTTGAGGCCCACCAGTTGCTTGCGCTGTTCCTTCACGCAATCTTCGCGGTTCATGCCGCGCTGGCCGATCCACGAGAACGGTTTGGTGCGACCGACACACCAGCCCATGTTCAGGTCGTCCGGGGTCATCGAGCCGTCGGTGTCCTGGCCGACAATGATGAAACCCTTCTCGGCCCGCAGCACGTGCATGGTTTCAGTGCCGTAAGGGGTCAGGTTGTACTGCTTGCCGGCCTCGACGATTTTCTCCAGCACGCCCATCGCATAATCGGCCTGCACGTTGACTTCGTAAGACAGCTCACCGGTGAACGAGATACGGAACACCCGCGCCGGCACATCGCCGACCAGACCTTCTTTCCAGGTCATGAACGGGAACGCTTCGTTGCTCAGATCGATGTCAGTCACGGCACTGAGCAGCTTGCGGCTGTTCGGCCCGGACAGGGTCATGGTCGCCCAGTGGTCGGTGACCGAAGTGAAGTACACCTTCAGGTCCGGCCATTCGGTCTGGTGGTACAGCTCCAGCCACTGCAGTACGCGCGCGGCGCCGCCGGTGGTGGTGGTCATGACGAAATGGTTGTCGGCCAGACACGCGGTCACACCGTCGTCGAAGACCATGCCGTCTTCCTTGCACATCAGACCGTAGCGCGCCTTGCCCACGTCGAGCTTGGTCCAGGCGTTGGTGTACACGCGGTTGAGGAATTCGCGGGCATCCGGGCCTTGAATGTCGATCTTGCCGAGGGTCGAGGCGTCGAGCAGGCCGACGCTATCGCGCACGGCTTGGCATTCGCGCTTGACCGCCGCGTGCAGGTCTTCACCGTTTTTCGGGAAGTACCAGGGACGCTTCCACTGACCGACGTCTTCAAACTCGGCGCCGTTCTTCACGTGCCAGGCATGCAGCGCGGTGTAGCGCACCGGTTCGAAGATGTGCCCGCAGTGCCGCCCGGCCACGGCGCCGAAGGTCACCGGCGTGTAGTTCGGACGGAACATGGTGGTGCCCATCTGCGGGATGGTGACGTTCAGCGAACGGGCGGCAATGGCCAGACCGTTGACGTTGCCGAGCTTGCCCTGATCGGTGCCGAAGCCCAGCGCGGTATAGCGTTTGACGTGCTCGACCGACTCGAAACCTTCGCGGGTCGCCAATTCGATGCCACCGGCGGTGACGTCGTTCTGGAAGTCGACGAATTGCTTCGGTGCACGCGCCGAGTTCTTCTCGTGCGGCACCTGGAACAGCGCCAGTGTCGGCTCTTCGAGACGGCTCAGAGCTTTCGGCAACACGCCTTCGACGGTCTGGAAACCGGCTTCGGCAGCAGCGCGCACGCCACCTTCAAAACCGTCGGCCAGCGAATCGCCAAGCGCGTAGACGCCATTGATGCCACCGACGCACACGCGTTTCTGCGGTGCTTCGCCCGGTACGAAACCGAGAATATCTTCCCGCCAGACCGGTTTGCCGCCGAGGTGCGAAGCCAGGTGAACCACCGGGCTGTAACCGCCGGAGCTGGCGACCAGATCGCACTCGAGCCACTCGCCCGGACTGGTCACGGCGTTGGCTTTTACGTCGATCGCGGCGACGCGGGCAGCGGTCACACGCTTGCTGCCACGCACTTCGATGACGGCGCTGCCGGTGAGGATGCGAATGCCTTTGGCGCGTGCTTCTTCGACCAATGCACCGCGCGGATTGCTGCGGGCATCAGCGATGGCGACCACTTGCAGACTGGCATCGAGCCAATCCAGAGCGACGCGATAGGCGTGATCATTGTTTGTCGACAGCACCAGTTTTTTGCCCGGCGCTACGCCATAACGACGCACGTAAGTCGACACCGCGCCGGCAAGCATGTTGCCCGGCACGTCGTTGTTGCCGTAGACCAGCGGACGCTCGTGGGCGCCGGTCGCCAGCACCACGCGCTTGGCGCGGACACGGTGGATGCGCTGACGCACCTGACCGATCGGCGCGCGGTCGCCGAGGTGATCGGTGAGGCGTTCGTGAATGGTCAGGAAGTTGTGGTCGTGGTAACCGTTGACCGTGGCGCGCGGCAACAGCAGCACGTCCGGGGTGTTCTTCAATTCAGCGACGACACTGGCGACCCATTCCATCGCCGGTTTGCCGTCGAGGCTTTCACGGGAATCGAGCAGGCTGCCACCGAACTCTTCCTGCTCATCGGCCAGAATCACTCGCGCACCGCTGCGCGCAGCGGCCAGGGCAGCGGCGAGACCGGCCGGGCCGGCACCGACGATCAGCACGTCGCAGTGCTGGTTCATGTAGTCGTAGGTGTCCGGATCGTTCTCGGTCGGCGAACGGCCAAGGCCGGCAGCCTTGCGGATGTACTTCTCGTAGGTCATCCAGAACGATTGCGGGTACATGAAGGTTTTGTAGTAGAAACCCGGCGGCATCAGCTTGCCGCCGACCTTGCCGAGAATGCCCATCATGTCGTTGTTGACGCTCGGCCAGCCGTTGGTACTGGTCGCAACGAGGCCCTGATACAACGCCTGCTGCGTGGCACGCACGTTGGGAATCTGCGTGGCTTCGGTGGCACCGATCTGCAGCACTGCGTTCGGCTCTTCGGAACCCGCAGCGAAGATGCCGCGAGGGCGCGAATACTTGAAGCTGCGGCCGATGATATCGACGCCGTTGGCAATCAGTGCAGCGGCCAGCGAGTCGCCTTCGTAGCCTTTGTAGGTCTGGCCGTTGAAGGTGAAGCTCAGCACTTTGTTGCGGTCGATCCGTCCACCGTTGGACAGGCGATTGGTCTGGCTCATACCTTCTCTCCCAGCGCCGTCGTGGCTGTTTTTGCAGTGCCAGCCTTGTCGGTGAATTGCGGCTTCTCGCCGATCTTGTAGCTCTCGAGAATCTCGTAGGTCACGGTATCGCGAGTGACGTTGAAGTACTGGCGGCAACCGGCAACGTGGTCCCACAGTTCGTGGTGCAGACCGCGCGGGTTATCGCGGAAGAACATGTAGTCGCCCCATTCCTCATCGGTGCAGGCGTTCGGATCCAGCGGCCGCGGGATGTGCGCCTGGCCGGATGCATGGAATTCCTCTTCGGAGCGCAGTTCGCCGCAGTGAGGACAGAAGATGTGCAACATAGGGATTTCTCCTGTTAGTGGGCGACGGCAGCAGCGCCGTGTTCGTCGATGAGCGCGCCGTTGTGGAAACGGTCGATGGAAAACGGTGCAGCCAGCGGGTGCATTTCACCCTTGGCCAGACTCGCGGCAAACACGTTGCCCGAACCCGGTGTGGCCTTGAAGCCGCCGGTACCCCAACCGCAGTTGAAGAACATGTTCGGTACCGGAGTCTTGGAAATGATCGGGCAGGCGTCCGGGGTGGTGTCGACGATGCCGCCCCACTGGCGGTTCATGCGTACCCGCGAGAGCACCGGGAACATTTCGACGATGGCCTGAATCGTGTGTTCGATCACCGGGTACGAACCACGCTGGCCGTAGCCGTTGTAGCCGTCGATACCGGCGCCGATCACCAGGTCGCCCTTGTCGGACTGGCTGATGTAACCGTGCACGGCGTTGGACATGATCACGCTGTCGATAATCGGTTTGATCGGCTCGGACACCAGCGCTTGCAGCGGGTGGGATTCGATCGGCAGGCGGAAACCGGCAAGCTTGGCCATGTGCCCGGAGTTACCGGCCGTGACCACGCCGACGCGCTTGGCACCAATAAAACCCTTGTTGGTTTCGACGCCGATGCACACGCCGTTTTCCTTGCGGAAGCCGATCACTTCGGTCTGCTGGATCAGGTCCACGCCCAAGGCATCGGCGGCACGGGCAAAGCCCCAGGCCACGGCATCGTGTCGGGCGACGCCGCCGCGACGCTGCACGGTGGCGCCCATGATCGGGTAGCGGGTGTTTTTCGAGCAGTCCAGGTACGGAATTTCGTCCGCAACCTGCTTGGCGTCGAGCAGTTCGCCGTCGACGCCGTTGAGGCGGTTGGCGCTGACCCGACGCTCGGAATCACGGATGTCCTGCAGGGTGTGGCACAGGTTGTAGACGCCGCGCTGGGAGAACATCACGTTGTAGTTGAGATCCTGCGACAGGCCTTCCCACAATTTCATCGCGTGTTCGTAGAGGTGCGCCGACTCGTCCCACAGGTAGTTGGAACGCACGATGGTGGTGTTGCGCGCGGTATTACCGCCGCCCAGCCAGCCTTTCTCGACCACGGCGACATTGGTGATGCCGTGCTCCTTGGCCAGATAGTAGGCAGTCGCCAGGCCGTGCCCGCCGCCGCCGACGATGACCACGTCGTAGACTTTTTTCGGGGTGGGCGTGCGCCACATGCGCTGCCAGTTTTCGTGGTGGCTGAGCGAGTGTTTGAACAGGCCGAAGCCGGAATAGCGTTGCATAGTCATTACTCCAAAACCGACTCAGCGATAAACCGGGAAGTCTGCGCACAGGGCCGAAACCTGCTGGGCGACATTGGCCTCGACATCGGCGTCGCCGAGGTTGTCGAGGATGTCGCAGATCCAGCCGGCGAGGGTTTCGCACTGGCTGACCTTGAAGCCGCGTGTGGTCACCGCCGGGGTGCCGATGCGCAGGCCCGAGGTCACGAACGGCGACTGCGGGTCGTTCGGCACGGCATTCTTGTTCACCGTAATGTGCGCACGGCCCAGCGCGGCGTCGGCGTCCTTGCCGGTCAGGCCCTGACGGATCAGGCTGACCAGGAACAGATGGTTGTCGGTGCCGCCGGAGACCACATCGTAGCCACGCTTGATGAACACGCTGGCCATCGCCTGGGCGTTGTCGATCACTTGTTGCTGATAAGCCTTGAAGCCAGGCTCCAGCGCTTCCTTGAAGCACACCGCTTTACCGGCGATGACGTGCATCAGCGGGCCGCCCTGTGCGCCGGGGAAAACGGCGGCGTTGAGCTTTTTCTCGATCTCTTCGTTGGACTTGGCCAGGATCAGCCCGCCACGCGGACCGCGCAGGGTCTTGTGCGTGGTGGTGGTGACCACGTCGGCGTACGGCAGCGGATTCGGGTACAGGCCAGCAGCGACCAGACCGGCGACGTGAGCCATGTCGACGAACAGCAGCGCACCGACCTTGTCGGCGATTTGGCGGAAGCGCGGGAAATCCAGTGTCTTCGAGTAAGCAGAGAAACCGGCAACGATCATTTTCGGTTTGCACTCGACGGCCAAGCGCTCGACTTCGTCGTAGTCGATCAGCCCGGTGCCGGTGTTGATGCCGTACTGCACAGCGTTGTAGAGCTTGCCCGAGGACGACACTTTCGCGCCGTGGGTCAGGTGACCGCCGTGGGCCAGGCTCATGCCGAGGATGGTGTCACCCGGCTGGATCAGCGCCAGGTACACCGCGCTGTTGGCCGAAGAACCGGAGTGCGGCTGGACGTTGGCGTAATCGGCGCCGAACAGTTGCTTGGCGCGTTCGATGGCCAGCGCTTCGACCTTGTCCACATGCTCGCAGCCACCGTAGTAGCGCTTGCCCGGATAGCCTTCGGCGTATTTGTTGGTCAGGCCGCTGCCTTGCGCCTGCATGACGCGCTTGCTGGTGTAGTTCTCCGACGCGATCAGCTCGATGTGATCTTCCTGACGTTGCTCCTCGGCATTCATCGCCGCCAGCAGTGCATCGTCGTAACCCTGGATCTGGTCTTGCTTGCTGAACATCGCGTCTCTCCCAGCGGCATCTGTGCGCCATTCGTCTCGGTAAGGCACTGGCAATGATGGCAGTGCCCTTTGATGCGATGGTATGGCTGGCACAGACAGCTCAAATGCCTGCGCGCGCCACGCAAAGGTGCGTTTACGACATGGCTGGAAAAGGGTGGTCGGACACATCATCCGAAACTGTGGAGATCCCCGTGGGAGCGGGCTTGCTCGCGAAGAGGCCGTGTCAGTCATATCAATGCTGCCTGACACAACGCTTTCGCGAGCAAGCCCGCTCCCACAGGGGTTAGGTGTATGCCGCGCGGACGGCAAGCAGCAGGAGGAAATGCGCGGGATACAGCGCATATGCCCAGCGCCGCATCGGTGGTGGCTGCAGATGTCGCCCATGTCGCAACAAGAACATCCCCAGCATCGGCGCAAACAGACACGTCCCCAGGCCGAGAATCGCCACACTGTTACCGAACCGCGCCGATTCGAGCAACACCTGCCATTGGTTCGCTGCCAGACACACCAGCCCCGGCAACAGGCTCAAATACCAAGGCCGGTGAAATACCAGCAGCATCGCCAACGGCAACAATACGCCGAAGAAACCGAACATCAGTCGTTCTGAGAAAACCGCCGCAACCACCAGTGCGGCCAATGCGAGCAACCGCGCCACCGATGCTCGATCCTGCCAGCCGCGCGCCACCAGCAGGCCCAGCGCGAGCGTCGGCATCACGTTGAACGTGTCAGGGTCGGGGATGTAGAAGCGATAAGGAATTTCACTGATGGCGCTGAACAGCAATAGCCAGCCCGGATAACGCCATTCCATCTTGCGTGAACCGTTACGGGCCAGATTCGCCGCCATTGCCAGGCAAAACCACGGAAACGCAAGACGACCCGGCACATACAGCCAGTCGGCGGAGAAGCCGACATATCGCAGGTGATCGAGCAACATGCTCAGCAACGCCAGCCATTTGAGCAGATCCAGGGCACCGTCGCGTTGGCTCAGGTGCATAATCGGCCCATAAACTGGTAATTTTCCCCACCCGACATCGCATGTGCTCCCCGGAAGATCTTCGGTAAAGTGCGCATCCTCATTGACCACGAGCCTTCACAAGAGTCTCGATTACGGAAGCCGGCCATGACCGACAAGAGCCAACAATTCGCCAGCGACAATTATTCCGGGATTTGCCCGGAAGCCTGGGCTGCCATGGAACAGGCCAACCACGGCCACCAGCGCGCTTATGGCGACGATGAATGGACCGCCCGCGCGGCGGATCATTTCCGCAAACTGTTCGAAACCGACTGCGAAGTGTTCTTCGCCTTCAACGGCACCGCCGCCAACTCACTGGCCCTGTCGTCGCTGTGCCAGAGTTACCACAGCGTGATCTGCTCGGAAACCGCCCACGTCGAAACCGACGAATGCGGCGCCCCGGAATTTTTCTCCAACGGCTCGAAGCTGCTGATCGCCGGCACTGAAAACGGCAAGATCACCCCGCAATCGATCCGCGAAGTCGCGCTCAAGCGCCAGGACATCCACTACCCGAAACCGCGTGTGGTGACCCTGACTCAAGCCACTGAAGTCGGCAGCGTCTACACCCCGGAAGAAGTCCGCGCCATCAGCGCAACCTGCAAGGAACTGGGCCTGCACCTGCACATGGACGGCGCGCGGTTCTCCAACGCCTGCGCATTCCTCGGCTGCTCGCCCGCCGACCTGACCTGGAAAGCCGGCGTCGACGTGCTGTGTTTCGGCGGCACGAAAAACGGCATGGCGGTGGGTGAAGCGATCCTGTTCTTCAACCACAAACTGGCCGAAGACTTCGACTACCGCTGCAAGCAGGCCGGGCAACTGGCGTCGAAGATGCGCTTTTTGTCGGCACCGTGGGTCGGCATTCTGGAAAACGACGCCTGGCTCAAATACGCCCGCCACGCCAACCACTGCGCGCAACTGCTGGCAGAACTGGTCAGCGACATTCCCGGCGTCGAGTTGATGTTCCCGGTGCAGGCCAACGGCGTGTTCCTGCAACTGTCCGAGCCGGCCATCGCTGCGTTGACTGCAAAGAACTGGCGTTTCTACACCTTCATCGGCAAGGGCGGCGCACGATTCATGTGCTCCTGGGACACCGAAGAAGAACGCGTGCGCGAACTGGCCCGCGATATTCGCGAGGTCATGTCGGCCTGATTCCCCTCCCTAGTTGCATTCCCATGCTCAGCACGGGAATGCAACCCAGAGGCTGGGCGTCCCAGACCTGCATTTTCAGAATCGGACTACACCAAGGCCTACAGAAAGCACAAAAAACCCGCCATAGACTGCCCGCTCCCGATTCAAGGAGCGCACGCGATGGCAATTCCCGGCTACATGACAATCACGGGCAAGACCCAAGGGCTGATTTCGGCAGGCTGCTCAACGCCTGATTCGGTCGGCAACAGATATCAGGCGGCACACACCGATGAAATCATGGTGCTGTCGTACAGCCACAACCTCGCCAACCTCGACAACTCTCACCGAGCCACCCACGCGCCGGTCATTGTCACCAAAGTCGTCGACAAATCTTCACCGCTGCTGGCCCAGGCACTGGCCAACCGTGAAGAGATCGACTGCAAGATCAACTTCTACCGAACCTCCCCTCAGGGTCAGCAGGAAAAATACTTTTCTGTCTCGATCGACGGTGCGGTGCTCACCGAACTGAACCTGGATATGCCCCACGTCATTCTGCACAACGACGCGGAACCTCAGGAGCAGGTCGCCATTCGTTATCGTGGCATCAGCTGGGTGCATCACCTCGCCGGGACCAGCGGCCATGCCTCGTGGGGCGAAGAAGGTTGAGCGATCAGCGCCATGGTCTCAGCGACGTTCGACACGTTGCCGGCAAGCTGCTCGCACAGGCACAGACAGTCGGCTCACGTCATCTGGCATTCGGCAGTGCGCGCGTGCAGTTCAATCAGGCCATCGCGCGCTTCGCCAAGGGTATTGTCGATGATGTCGCCAGCGGCCGCCTTTCAGCGGATATGGGCCTTGACGCCCTCGCACAGGAACAACGCCACTTTCTGAACCAATCCAGATCTTTGATGCGCGGCACCAAAGGTGCCGTTCCTGAAGCGGTAAAAAAACGTTCGTTATCGATGCTCAGGCCGCCTGCCTCGCGCTCCGATCCAGACAGATTGCTGCGCGCGATTCATCAGCAGAACCTCAGGGTGGCGCGCGTTAATAACAGCAGCACCGCGCGCAGCCCTCACCCCGTCAACGACTTGAAGTTCTTCCCCAGCGAACACTGGCCGCAAGATCGTCCGGCCCCGTCGGAGCCGGGGTTTTACATCGTGCCGAAAAGCATTGTCGCCGAGAAGCTCGAGGCACAGCTGTTCCCCTCCGCCAACCCGAATGTCATCGCCAGATTCAGAAGTTTGAATCCGACCCCGGACATGATTAAAGCCGGTTCGATGATCGTGCTGAGCGACCCTGACAATCAGCAATGCACATACGAGGAAGCATTGCTGATGCAGACCGCGCGTTTTGTCAGTGCGACGCTGGAACCGCTGACCTTGGAAGAAGCGGATTTCATGGCGCAGCACTATGGCGTGATCCAGACCGCACTTGCCTATGAATCAAAAGTGATCGGGGTCGTCACGGCCATGGCAGCCAATCATCTGGATGGCATAAAAAATGTTCTCGCGGATCTTGAGAAGTTGCATGTTCATACGCTGGACGTAAAAGGCCACCGGGTCTCTGAAGAATTCATAAACAAGCGTGACCAATTACTCAAAAAGCTGGACGTCCAACTCAATCGGTTCACCCGACAGAGTATTGGCATCCCCGATTACCCGAGCCTGAAGACCACTCTAGGCATTGATCATCCCTATCTTGTGCACCACTGGCGAAAAGCCGGCGGCATCGGCCAGAACCCAGGTTATGCCACGCATATTCGGGCAGTCAGCCAAGCATCACAGTACGTTAAATATGGCGGCTGGATCGGTACAGCGGTGGGTGGTGGCGCCTCCGCCTTAAAGGTGCAGGATGTCTGCATGCACGGAAGCGCGGAGGCATGTGAAAAAGTGAAGTTCACGGAGAGCGGAAGCTTTTTGGGTGGTGTGGGTGGCGGAATGGTTGCCGGCGCGCTCGTAAGCTTGACTGCCTCAACGATTTGCGTAGGCGCTGGCCTCCCGACAGGCGGGCTTGGCACTGTACTTTGCAGTGCGCTACTGGCAGGACTCGGAAATTACGCCGGCGGGACTTTGGGCGAGAAAGGCGGCGAACGGATCGCACAGAAAGTATACGAGGCTGTTAAATGACTCTTCGTACTTCAGAGAAAATATTCTTGTTGATTGGTATTGTAGACTTCGTCGGCATATTTACTTTGATAGGAGTGATGTTATATGTCGCGAAAACAAAGACCGAAACCATATTGAACCATCTAACAAACAGTTCTATTTCGAGCAGACTTATAATGCTTTGGCACGGAGGTCCTTGGGGTAAAATCTACATGATGGGAGAAGTGTTCGACATCATGCGAAACCCTGAACTTTACATTCACACCGGAAAACTTTGCGCGAAAGACTTCGAAAACTTCCCCAAAAAACTGAAAAAGAACCTGATTATTTTATACAAACTGGTTTTCATTTTTTTTACAATTATGATGTGCTTGGGAATAAGCTCATCCGTAGATCAAATTAACAATATCGTAAAAGATCCAATTGTGATCATGACACTGGTGAGTTTCACAGGTCTTTTAGTGGTAAATGGAATTTTACTTTATACCGCCAAAAGAAGACTGGAAACGATCCTAAATAGCCTGAAACGCAGTTCAATCACATCGTCTTTGCTCATGTTATGGCAAGCGGGCCTGGGGGGGCGTATTTATATGTTGGGTGAGATTTTCGGCATCCTCAAAAAACCCGCACGGTACATTTCCCAAGGCAAAGTCAGCGCAAGAGACGTTAAGAATTTCCCGCCAAAACTCAAACGCGACCTGCTCAAACTGAATAAATACCAGCAAATATTTGGCTTTGCCTTTGTGGGCTTCGGCCTGCTCGCTTTGTTCGGGCTGATTTGAAATTGCACTTTCCCGGTCGATCTCCTCATTTAGGAGATCGACCCAAGTTCATGCCTATTTAAAACTCAATCCGCACATCCCCCTTCGGCACGCTGCAGCACGACAGGATAAATCCTTCCGCCTCGTCATCCTCGGTAATCCCGCCGTTGTGTTCCATCTCCACTTCGCCGCCCAGTTTCATCACCTTGCACGTTCCGCAGATACCCATGCCGCAGGCTTTCGGGATCATCAGGCCGAGTTTGGCGGCGGCTGCGTGCACGGTTTCGCCCGGGCCGACGCGGATGCTTTTGCCGGAGGCGGTGAATTCGACCTGGTGCAGATCCGCTGCGTCGATTTCCGGCGCATCGGCGGCTTGTTCGGCCTGTTCCACCGCGTCGGCGCGGGCCTCGGGTGGCGTGGCGCCGAAGGATTCTTCGTGGTAGCGCGACATGTCGTAGCCGGCCGCTTCCAGCAGGCGCTTGACCGCAGTCATGTATGGCGTCGGGCCGCAGCAGAACACTTCGCGTTCGAGGAAGTCCGGAACCATCAGTTCGAGCATCTTGTGATTCAGATAACCGCGATAACCGGCCCATGGCTCACCGAGGCCGTGCTTTTCACAGATCAGGTGCAGGCTGAAGTTGTCGATCCGCGACGCCATGTGCTCGAGCTCGCGGTGATAGATGATGTCTTTTGGCGAGCGCGCGCTGTGCACGAAGGTCATGTCGACGTTGGCGTTGGTGTCGTAGAACCAGCGCGCCATCGACATGCACGGGGTGATGCCGACGCCGCCGCTCAAATACAGGACCTTCGGGCTAGGAAAGTCGATCGCGTTGAACAGCCCGACCGGGCCGTGCACCGCCAACTCCTGCCCCTCATGCAAAGTGTCGTGCAACCAGTTCGAGACCTTGCCGCCCGGCACGCGTTTGATCGTCACCGAAAAGCTGTACGGCACCGACGGCGAGCTGGAAATGGTGTACGAGCGCATGATCGGCTGGCCTTCGATTTCCAGCTCCAGGGTGACGAACTGCCCCGGCTTGAAGAAGAACAGGATCGGCTGGTCGGCCATAAAGCAGAAGGTGCGCACATCCCAGGTTTCCTGGATGACTTTGACGCAACGGACAATGTGTCGGCCATTGGCCCAGGTCTGGGTGGTGACCGGATTCAGGAAGCTGTTGGACATGCTGTTCTCCACGGCCGACTGTCGGCCTCTTGTCGGCGATTCTGCGTATAGCGCAGACCGTGCGTTTACCTATCCGCGACATTGACATACTTATCGCGACCAGCCCTTGAACACCGGGCCTTGCGCGTCGGGAACAGATTGCGCCATGTCGCCCATGGATAAGGTTCGGGGCAGCGCCGGCCCCACACTCGCCCCAACACAAGACGACTTCTTTACACCTTGCGTAGCAACCGTTTTGCAGCACACCTGATCAGCCACTTTCGCCGGCCACGCAGAGGGCCATGAGGATTACATCGATGGACGTCACCGCAAAAATCAGCCTGGGCGATCCGCTGGAACCCGCACGCAAGGCCACCGCACAGATGCTGCAGGAGCGCGAGCGCACCTTTTCCCTGCCGCAGCCGTTCTACAGCGACGAGCGCCTGTTCGATATTGATATGCAGGAGATCTTCCAGAAAGAGTGGTTGATCGCCGGCATGACCTGCGAGATCCCGGCCAAGGGCAACTACCTGACCCTGCAGGTCGGCAAGAACCCGATCATCGTCATTCGCGGCGCCGAAGGCGTGGTGCATGCGTTTCACAACGTCTGCCGCCACCGTGGCTCGCGCCTGTGCACCAGTGAAAAAGGCAAAGTCGCCAAACTGGTCTGCCATTACCACCAGTGGACCTACGAACTGGACGGTCGCCTGCTGTTCGCCGGCACCGAGATGGGCGCCGACTTCGACATGAAGCAGTACGGCCTGAAACCGGTGAATGTGAAAACCGCTGGCGGCTACATCTTCATCAGCCTGGCAGAGAACCCGCCGGCCATCGATGACTTCCTGTCGACGCTCAACCATTACATGGAACCGTACGACATGGAGAACACCAAGGTGGCGATCACCACCACCTTGATGGAGAAGGCCAACTGGAAACTGGTGCTGGAAAACAACCGTGAGTGCTACCACTGCAACGCGTCGCACCCGGAACTGTTGAAAACTCTGCTGGAGTGGGACGACGTCACCGACCCGCGCGCCGATCAGGCGTTCAAGGATCATGTCGCCGCCTCCGCCGCTGCCTGGGAAGCGGAAAAGATCCCCTACGCTCACGCCAGTTTCGGCCTGCGCAACCGCATCGTGCGCATGCCGCTGCTCAAGGGCACCGTGTCGATGACCCTCGACGGCAAGCAGGGCTGCGCGAAACTGATGGGCCGCATCAAGAACCCGGACCTGGGCTCGATGCGCATCCTGCATCTGCCGCACTCGTGGAACCACTGCATGGGCGATCACATTATCGTCTTCACCGTGTGGCCGATCAGCGCCCAGGAAACCATGGTCACCACCAAGTGGCTGGTGCACAAGGATGCGGTGGAAGGTGTCGATTACGACGTCGAGCGCATGCGCCAGGTGTGGGACGCGACCAACGATCAGGACCGCCGTCTGGCTGAGGAAAACCAGCGCGGGATCAACTCCACCGCTTACCAGCCGGGGCCTTATTCCAAGACGTATGAATTCGGCGTGGTCAACTTCGTCGACTGGTACAGCGAGCGGATGTTGAACAACCTCGGGGCCGAGCCAGCGCCTTACCTCAAAGGCGTTCCGGTTCAGGGCTGATCAAGAGCAAAAGATCGCAGCCTGCGGCAGCTCCTACAGGTGGAATGCATTCCCCTGTGGGAGCGGGCTTGCTCGCGAAGAAGTTCTGACAAACACCACTGACCTGAAGCCATTTAGATCAATTTCTGATCAATACCTCCGCCGCCCATACCCACCAAGCCTTCCAGCCTTCCGCAAACAAGTTATCCACATAGCCGCCCACAGCAAATGGGGGTAACTGGGGATGAGTCGAAAAATATCCTGCTGATTTGCAAAGAAAAATCGTGACTTATTCTGAATCACGGTTTCTGAAAACGATCGATCGTTTTTTGATCAGCCTCGCGCAGGCCACGGATTTAAAGGCTTCCAGCGGGGAGCGAACACGTTATCCACAGAAGCGCCAACAGAGATCGGGGACAACTTTCAATCGCCTGTGGAAAAACACCTATGACTGGGGAAAACCCCTCGCGCTTACAGCTCTCGGCATCTGGAGGACGCATTTGATCAATAATTGATCAAACCCCTGCAAACCCCGCTGCATATGGCCTACAGAAGATAGCGAACATCTTATCCACAGAAGCGCCAACAGAGATTGGGGGCAACTTATGGATTTCTACCAAGGGAAAAGCCCGATAAATCCGTAAGTTACGTTGATCGTTTTTTGATCTTGTGGCTGAAAGGCTTGAACGGCATGGGGTGCGCGCAAGGGCGAACACGTTATCCACAGCTTCGCCAACAGGGATTGTGGGTAAATAGTAAAGATTGGCTGTGAATGGATACCAAATGTGGGAGCGAGCCTGCTCGCGAATGCGTCGCGTCAGTCGATGCATGTGTCGGCTGACAGTCCGCCTTCGCGAGCAGGCTCGCTCCCACTGGGGTTATTCCGTGCCTGGAAGGGGTGACTAGCGGACTACGCCCTCTTCAATCAGCAACTTCAGAATCGCTTCAGCTCCAGCCTGTGCGGTGACACCTTTGAGCACCTGCCCACCGCCGCCACTGGCCTTGGCCGTGGCAGCCTTCATCCGGTCGGCGCCGCTCTTGGCCTTGATCACCTTCAAGCGCTTGGGCCGTGGCTTAGCCGGTTGCAGCGTGGCGACGGCCAACAATTCGTCCTCCATCACGTCAACGTCATCGGCGGCCAATTCGCCTCGTCTTGCCGGGCCATACGCGCTCTGCCGAGGCTTCGGCGCGGCGTTATCCACAGTCGCCAGAAAAGGCAGTTTGACCTTCAAGCGGCGTCGCTGCCCGCGCGGTAACGCTTGCAGAACCAGCGCCGAACCGTCGTTGATCGATTCGACCTGCGCCAGGCCCACCACCAGCGGCCAGCCCAGACCTTCAGCCAGCAGGAACGGCAACATCCCCGAACCTTCACCGGTTTCCGCCTGGCTGCCGGTCAGCACCACTTGCGCTCCGGCATCGCGCAGGTACGCGGTCAGCGCCGGCAAGGCATCGGCGCCAGCGGGTTGTTCCAGCACATGCAGCTGTTCCAGGCCCATGCCCAGATAGGCGCGCAGGGCCGGTTCGGCAACATCACCGGCGTGCAGCACTTGCAGATTATCCCCAGCCAGTTGCAGGCCCAGTTCCACCGCGCGCGCATCCTGATCGGCGCGCCGTGGCCGACCCGAGGTCGGGTGAGCGCCGATTGAAACCAGACTGATAACGTTCGTGTTCATAGGTTTCCTTAAGCCGCATCGCGCTTGGCTTCGTTGCGGTAAGCCGCGACTGCTTCGATCAACGCTTGCAGAATCTCTGCGCTTTCGCCGATTACCGACAGATCGGCACGCTTGATCATGTCGCAACCCGGATCGAGGTTGATCGCCACCACCTTGTCGCAGGCGCCAATGCCTTGCAGGTGCTGAATCGCGCCAGAGATACCCACAGCCACATAGACCCGCGCAGTGACCCAGGTGCCGGACGCACCGACCTGGCGATCACGGGCCATGAAGCCATCGTCCACCGCCACGCGCGAAGCGCCCTCGGTGGCGCCAAGTGCTGCGGCGGTTTCGTGGAACAACTGCCAGTCCTTCACGCCATTACCGCCGGAGAAGATGAACTCCGCTTCGGCCATCGGAATCGCCGCCGGATCTACCGCCACTGCGCCGAGATCTTCAATGCGCGACAAGCTGCGTGCCACGCTTGTGGATAACTCCACCGGCAACGCTTCGTGACGGGTTTCGCTGACCGGTTCGGCGCATTCCGCAGCGGCGAGAATCAACCGCGCCAGCGGACGCGCCAGGTCTTGCAATCCGGCGCCGGCGCGACCGATGCATTCCTGATCCTTGACCTGCCAGACCCGCGTGGCCGGACGTTCGCCCAAGGCTGCAGCAAAGCGTCGGCCGAGTTCCCCGCCCCCGCTGCGGCTGTCCGGCAGCAACCAGTGACGCGGATTGAACTGGTTATCCACAGCGCGCAAACCCTGCACCCGTTGTTCCGGTGCATAACCGCTGAATTCCTCGCCTACAAGCACCAGCAAGCGATCGACGCCTGCGGTTTCGAAAGCGCTTTCCTTGTGCTCGCCGAACACCACAGCAAGCACCGCACCATCGCTGCCGGCCAGTTGGTGAGCGAGGCCGAGCAGATCGCGGTCGTGGCTGCTCAGGCGACCACCGACCATATCCGGCACCACGCTGATGTAGAACGCCGGAGCCGGTACCTGATGCAGCGGCAACTGCACTTCAACAGCAGCGGAACGTTTGACCGCCCCGCCCTGTTGCGCACCGCTGCGATCGATCCGTTTGATGCCGTTGGGGCCGATAAAACCCATGCCGTGCAGATTCTTGCGGATGACGCCATTGGGCCCCATCCAGCTGTGTTGCGCCGGTTGCATCGCCGCGTGCAGCGGATGCAGGCGGTTGCGCGCAATCCATTCGGCGCGCGGGTCGCGGCGGATTATGTCGCTCATCAGTGCACCTCCGCAGGTTCACGTTTGGCCGGGGTGGCTGGCTTGCTCGGCGCGGCGTCTTCGAGCAACGCGTCGGCCACCAGTTCGGCGATGTCCTTGATCAGCGGACGCGGTTCGACCACGCCTTCGAGCATCGCCGTGCACTGTGGACAACCCACCGCCACCAGTTCGGCGCCGGTTTCGCGGATGTCGTCCATGCGCATGTCGGGGATGCGCTGCTTGCCCGGAATGTCAGTGATCGGCGCGCCGCCGCCACCGCCGCAGCAGCGCGAACGGAAGCCGGAACGTTGCATTTCCTTGACTTCGATGCCGAGGGCACGCAGCACTTCGCGCGGCGCTTCGTACTCGCCGTTGTAGCGGCCCAGGTAGCACGGATCGTGATAGGTCACGCTGCTGCCTTTGTGCTGACCGAGATTGAGCGCGCCGGCCTGAATGATCTCGGCCATGTAGGTGCTGTGGTGCTGCACCAGATAATTGCCATCGAAGGCGCCGTATTCGTTTTTCAGCACATGGAAACTGTGCGGATCGCAGGTGACGATGCGGTTGAAGCTGTATTTGGCCAACGTCTGAATATTGCGCCTGGCCAGCAACTGGAACGTCGCTTCGTCGCCGAGACGCCGCGCCACATCGCCGCTGTCGCGCTCTTCGAGGCCGAGCACGGCGAAGTCGATGTTCGCCGCTTTCAGCACTTTGACGAACGCACGCAGGGTGCGCTGGTTGCGCATGTCGAAGGCGCCATCGCCGACCCAGAACAGCACGTCGGTGGATTTCTTTTCGCTGAGCAAATTGAGGTTCAGATCCGCCGCCCAGTTCATCCGCCCGCCCGGGGCGAAACCGCCGGGGTTGTCGGTGGCGATCAGGTTTTCGAGGACTTCGGCGCCTTTGTTCGGGGTCGCGCCTTTTTCCAGGGTCAGGTGACGGCGCATGTCGACGATCGCATCGACGTGCTCGATCATCATCGGGCATTCCTCGACGCAGGCGCGGCAGGTGGTGCATGACCACAGGGTTTCGGCATCGACCAGACCGTTGACGATCGGTTGGTGCGGGTTGCCGCCATGCTCGCCGATCGGTTTGCCTGGATACGGGCTGCCGGCGAACTTCGCGTCAGTGCCGCCGGCGAGGCCGACGACCATGTCCTGAATCAGTTTTTTCGGGTTCAGCGGCTGGCCGGCGGCGAAGGCCGGGCACGCTGCTTCGCACTTGCCGCACTGCACGCAGGCGTCGAAACCGAGCAACTGGTTCCAGGTGAAATCCTTGGGTTTTTCCACACCCAGCGGCGCATCGGGATTGTTCAGGTCCAGCGGCTTCAAACCGGTCGAGCGCCCGCCGCCAAAGCGTTCCGGGCGACGGTGCCAGGCCAGGTGCAGAGCACCGGCAAAGGCGTGTTTCATCGGCCCGCCCCAGGTCATGCCGAAGAACAGTTCCGACACGCCCCACAGCACGCCCACGCCGAGAATGGCGGCGAGCACCCAGCCGCCGAAGTTCTCCGGCAGGATCCCGGCCACCGGCAGGGTCACCAGAAAAAACGACGCCGAGAACGCCAGCAGGCTTTTCGGCAGGCGCATCCACGGGCCTTTTGACAGACGCGCAGGCGGATTGACCCGGCGCAGGTACATGAAGATCGCGCCGACAAACATCACCGCCGACATCAGCAGCAAGGCGTAGCCAAGGATGCGGTTATGCAGGCCGAAACCGTGCACCAGAATGGCCAGCACAATCGACGCCACCGCACCGCCCGCCGTGGCGACGTGGGTGTTGGCAATGTATTTGTCCCGCGCGACGACGTGGTGCAGGTCGACCATGTAGCGCTTGGGCATGGCCAGCAGACCGCCGAGCAGATCGACCTTCGCCGCCCGCCCCCGGCGCCACATGTTCATCCGCCGCAACGCGCCGAGGACCGCAAGGCCCAGGGCTGCGAACAACAGGATTGGAAGAAGGGTGTTCAACATGGTGAAGCTCCCACCAGTGCAACCTGGAGAAACACGATTCGCTTTACTGTGGGAGCGAGCCTGCTCGCGAAAGCGGTGAGTCAGTCGACATCATCGTCAACTGACAGATTGCATTCGCGAGCAGGCTCGCTCCCACAGGGTTTGGTGCAAGCCGTCAGAAATCCTTGCACAACCGCAGGGCGTCGTAGATCGCGGCATGGGTATTACGCTGCGCCACGCAGTCGCCGATGCGGAACAGCAAGTAGCCGTCGCCCGCCTCGCTCAGCGAAGGTTGCGGCTGGATCGCGAACAGCGCTTCGACGTCGATCTGGCCCTTGTTGCGCGAGCCATCCTTGAGGGCGTAGTAGATTTCCTCGTCCGGGCGCACGCCGTTTTCGACGACCACCTGATCGACCACCCGCTCCTCTTTCGCACCGGTGTATTCGTTCTCCAGCACCGCGATCAGCTTGTCGCCCTCGCGGTAGACCTTCTCCAGCATCATGTCGCCGGTCATGATCACTTCTTTCGGGTACATGCTGCGGTAGTAGGTCGGGAACGACGTACCGCCGATGGCCACGCCCGGTTTGATGTCATCGGTGACGATTTCGACCTGGCTGCCCTTGTCGGCGAGGAAGTCGGCGACCGACATCCCGGTGAACTCGCAAATGGTGTCGTAGACCAGCACGTTCTTGCCCGGCGCAACCTTGCCGTCGAGCACGTCCCAACTGCTGACCACCAGCCCTTCGGCCGCGCCCCAGTGTTCGTTCTGCTCAAGGTACGGATGACCGCCGACCGCCAGCACCACGACATCCGGACGCAGGTCCATGATGGTGTCGGCATCCGCCGCCGTACCCAGGCGCAGATCGACTTTCAACCGCGCCAGTTCCAGCTGGAACCAGCGGGTGATGCCGGCGATCTGGTCACGTTGCGGTGCTTTCGATGCGGTGGTGATTTGCCCACCGATGAATTCCTTCTTCTCGAAAAGCGTGACGTCGTGGCCACGCTCGGCAGCCACGCGTGCCGCTTCCATCCCGGCCGGGCCGGCACCGACGATCACCACTTTGCGTTTCGGCCCGGTGGATTTCTCGATGATGTGCGGCACGCCCATGTATTCACGGGAGGTCGCGGCGTTCTGGATGCACAGCACGTCCAGGCCCTGATACTGGCGGTCGATGCAATAGTTGGCACCTACGCACTGCTTGATCTGGTCGATCTGGCCCATCTTGATCTTGGCGATCAGGTGCGGGTCAGCGATGTGCGCGCGGGTCATGCCGACCATGTCGACGTAACCGCCTTCAAGGATGCGCGTGGCCTGGTTCGGGTCCTTGATGTTCTGCGCGTGCAGCACCGGCACCTTGACCACTTCCTTGATCCCGGCAGCCAGATGCAGGAACGGCTCCGGTGGATAACTCATGTTCGGAATCACGTTGGCCAGGGTGTTGTGGGTGTCGCAACCCGAGCCGACCACGCCGATGAAATCGAGCATGCCGGTGTCGTCGTAATACTTGGCGATCTGCTTCATGTCCTCGTGGGACAAGCCGTCCGGGTGGAACTCGTCACCGCACAGGCGCATGCCCACGCAGAAATCGTCACCGACCTCGGCACGCACGGCTTTCAGGACTTCAAGACCGAACTTCATCCGCCCTTCGAAGCTGCCGCCCCATTCATCGGTGCGCTTGTTTACGCGCGGACTCCAGAACTGGTCGATCATGTGCTGGTGCACGGCCGACAGTTCGACGCCGTCGAGGCCACCGGCCTTGGCCCGGCGCGCAGCCTGGGCGTAGTTGCCGATCACCCGCCAGATCTCTTCCGGCTCGATGGTCTTGCAGGTGGCGCGGTGCACCGGTTCACGGATGCCCGACGGCGACATCAGCGTCGGCCAGTTGAAACCGTCCCAGCGCGAACGACGGCCCATGTGGGTAATCTGGATCATGATCTTGGCGCCATGCTTGTGCATCGCGTCAGCCAGATTCTGGAAGTGCGGAATGATCCGGTCGGTGGACAGATTGACCGAACTCCACCATTCCTGCGGGCTGTCGATCGCCACGACGGACGAACCGCCACAGATCGCCAGGCCGATACCGCCCTTGGCTTTCTCCTCGTAGTATTTGACGTAGCGGTCGGTGGTCATGCCACCGTCAGTCGCGTAGACCTCGGCGTGCGCGGTGCTGAGCACGCGGTTGCGGATGGTCAGTTTGCCGATCTGGATCGGCTGGAACATTGCTTCGAAAGCCATGGCACGGTCCTCGGCTTACAACGGCTTGACGATAAACAAGCCGTCATCGTGGCCCTCTTCGGAGCCTCCGTAGACTTGTTCGGCCACAGTACGGATCTTGCTGCCACGGGCTTCGAGAATCTGGTCCATGGCCCCGGCGAACCAGCCGGTGAACATGTAATCGACCTTGCGCCCGACCTTGCCGTAGACGTAGACAAACGCCGAGTGCTCGAGCTTGACGCTGGCGGTGCCCTTGTCGAGGTCGATGTCCTGGATCTTGAACAGGCCCCAGCCACGCTGCGACAGGCGCTTCATGTAGTGCTCGAACACCGCGACGCCTTCCAGGCCGTGGCATTCGGCTTCTTTTTCACACCAGTGCCAGGCGGATTTGTAGCCGGCCTTGTAGAGGATCTCGGCATAGGCTTCAGCGCCGAGCACTTCCTCGATGCCCATGTGGTTGTTGACGAAAAAGTGGCGCGGCACATAGAGCATTGGCAGGGCGTCGGAGGTCCAGACACCGGTCTCGCTGTCGACTTCGATTGGCAATTGCGGGGCGATCTTGGCCATGGAAACTTAACTCCAGAAAATTTTGTGTGTTGCCCCCGACGCGGATGGCCGGGGGAAAGGATTCAGAAGTGCGGCGGCTTATTCGCCCCAGACATCTTTCAAGACGTTGACCCAGTTCTCGCCCATGATCTTGCGCACCACACGCTCGGAATGGCCGCGCTTGAGCAGGGTTTCGGTGAGGTTGGGGAATTCGCCGACGGTGCGGATGCCCAGCGGGTTGATGATCTTGCCGAAGCTGGTCAGGCGGCGGGCGTAGCCCTTGTCGTGGGTCAGGTATTCGAAGAAGTCCTGGCCGTGGCCCTGAGTGAAATCGGTGCCGATACCGATGGCGTCTTCGCCGACGATGTTCATGGTGTATTCGATGGCTTCGGCGTAATCGTCGATGGTCGAATCGATGCCCTTGGCGAGGAACGGCGCAAACATGGTCACGCCGACAAAACCGCCGTGGTCGGCAATGAACTTCAGTTCTGCGTCGGACTTGTTGCGCGGGTGCTCTTTGAGGCCCGACGGCAGGCAGTGCGAATAGCAGACCGGTTTTTTCGATTCGAGAATGACTTCTTCGGAGGTCTTGGAACCGACGTGGGACAGGTCGCACATGACGCCGACGCGGTTCATCTCGGCGACGATCTCGCGACCGAAACCCGAGAGGCCGCCGTCGCGTTCGTAGCAACCGGTGCCGACCAGATTCTGGGTGTTGTAGCACATCTGCACGATACCGACGCCGAGCTGCTTGAACACCTCGACATAGCCGATCTGGTCTTCGAAAGCGTGGGCATTCTGGAAGCCGAAGAGGATGCCGGTCTTGCCTTGTTCCTTGGCGCGACGGATGTCGGCGGTGGTGCGCACAGGCATCACCAGATCGCTGTTTTCGCGGATCAGTTTCTGGCTGGCAGCAATGTTGTTCACGGTCGCCTGAAAGCCTTCCCACACCGACACAGTGCAGTTGGCTGCCGTCAGACCGCCCTTGCGCATGTCTTCAAACAGCTCGCGGTTCCATTTGGCAATGATCAGACCGTCGATAACGATGCTGTCGGCGTGTAATTCGGCTGGGCTCATCAGGCGTCCCCTTATTGGCGATTCATGCGCCGAATCGTCTGCCGGCGCTTTGGGGCCAGCATATGCCTCGGTGCCGGGGCGACCGGGTGCAAAAACGACAGGGGAATTGCCGAAAGCGTCAATCCGCGACAAAGGGTCGTTGGCCGCCCTCCTCGGCTGGCTGTTCAAGCCCGCGCGCTTGCGCCAGAATCTGCCGCAGCCTGCACCTACCCACGGATTAGAGCGACCCCAATGAAATCGATCTTCCTCGCCCTGGCACTGATTGCGACCGGCGCCCACGCCGCCGAAGAATCCGAGAACAACCCGTGCGATGCGGTGGAAAACGACATCCAGACCCTGGAATGCTCCGCCTACAGCCGCAGCACCGCCGAAGACCTGCTCAAAGACAACTACGCCAGCCTCAACGAACGCATGCAGACCGCTTACGGCAAGAACCCGACGCAACTGGCCGACATCACCTCCAAACTGAAAACCGCCCAGCAGCAGTGGCTGAAGACGCGGGATGCGGATTGCGCGGTGGAAGCGTTCCCGGCCACGGCGGGGAGCAAGGCCTTCACCATTGCGCAGAATGATTGTGTCGCGCGGATGAGTGATGAACGGTCGGAGTTTTTGGAGTCGATCGGGCAAGAATAAACATACAAAGGATAAATCAATGATTCCTCATGAAGTGGTCAGCCAAATGGTTGACGGCGCAACACCGATCCGCGCCTGGCGCGAACATCTCAACCTGACGCAGGAAGAAGTGGCGAAGCGCATGGGCATCTCGCAACCGGCGTTTGCCCAGCAGGAAACAGTCGCCAAACCTCGCAAGGCCACCCGCGAGAAAATCGCCGCCGCGTTCGGCATCACAGCCAGTCAGCTTGAGCTGTAAGCTGCCCTCTTTATTCCAAGGAATTCCCATGAACATCTGCGGCATTGAAATCAAAGGCAGCGAAGCGATCATCGCCGTGGCGGCGCTCGACGGTTCGACGTTGAGCCACGTTCCTCTCGCCACGAAGAAGATTGCTCTGGATGACGATGACGAGGCGGCGAACGTGCGGCGATTCGCGGCGCAGGTGGCGTCGTTTGTGCGGGAGAATTCGGTGGACCGGATTGCGATCAAGAAGCGCAGCAAAAAGGGCGAGTTTGCCGGTGGGCCGACGACGTTCAAGATCGAGGGCGTGTTTCAACTGCTTGATGGTTGTGAGGTGACGCTGCTGTCGCCGCAGACGATCAACGCGCAGGCCAAGAAGCACAACTTTGAACTGCCGGGGACGTTGAACAAATATCAGCATGAGGCGTACAAAGCGGCGTGTTCGGCGTTGGTGAAAAAGTAAGCGTTTTTCCAGACAATGAAGATCCAATGTGGGAGCGAGCCTGCTCGCGAAAGCGGTGGATCAGTCAATCCTGTATTGACTGACGCGCCGTCTTCGCGAGCAGGCTCGCTCCCACATTGGTTTTGGGTACATCCATTCAGGCGTTGGCGGTACGGCGGTCTTCGCGCGGGCAGCGGGCGAAACGCGCGCGATAACTGCGGGTGAAGTACGACGGTGATTCAAAACCGCAGGCGATGCTGACTTCGAGCACGCTCATGTCGGTCTGGCGCAGCAGCTGCCGGGCCTTTTCCAGTCTCAGGCGCAGATAGAAGTTGCTCGGCGTATCGTTCAGGTGCAGCCGGAACAAACGCTCCAGCTGCCGCCGGGTCACCTTGATCGATTCCGCCAGTTGCAGCGTGGTCAGCGGCGGCTCGCTGTGCTGCTCCATCTCGCCGATCACCTGTACCAGTTTCTTATTGCTGATGCCATAACGCGTGGCGACTTCCATGCGCTGGTGATCCTTGCGCGGGCGGATGCGCCCCAGCACAAACTGCTCGCTGACCTGAATCGCCAGTTGCGGGCCGTGCGCCTGGGCGATCAGATCGAGCATCAGATCAATCGACGCCGTGCCACCCGCCGAGGTGATCCGCCGCCGATCAATCTCGAACAGCTCCTGGGTCACGCTGAGCTGTGGATAAGACTCCTTGAACGCATCGATCGCCTCCCAGTGCAGGGTCAGGCGATGGCCATCAAGCAGCCCCGCTTCAGCGAGGACAAAGCTGCCGGTGTCGATGGCGCCGAGGGTCACGCCGTCCTTGTCCAGCCTGCGCAACCAGTGCTCCAGCGTCGGCGTGACGAACTTCAGCGGTTCGAAGCCGGCCACCACCAGCAAGGTCGCGCCTTTCTTCAGCGGCTCCAGCGCCGCATCGGCGTTGACCGACATGCCGTTGCTCGCCAGTACCGCGCCGCCATCGGCGCTGAGCACATGCCAGCGGTACAACTCGCCGCGAAAGCGGTTGGCCACGCGCAACGGTTCGATCGCGGAAATAAAGCCGATGGCGGAGAACCCCGGCATCAGCAAAAAGTAGAAATCCTGGGACATGGGCGCACTCGGTTGGCGGGTCGCGTGGCTCGTTGATACGCCGATTATCGGCGGCGTTCAAGCATGCAGGTCGCTACAGTGCAAATGCCAGTCGCCGCAGTGCGCTTTCACGGGCGCATAGCTGCGTAACTTGGCCTCACCGGCGCGCAGATGCCGGGAACCACAATAATCGAACTGCCGAGGAACCCGACATGAAACGACTGATCAGCAGCTGCGTTCTTGCACTCAGCGGTACCGCTTTCTTCAGCACCGGCGTGATGGCGGCCGAACCGGCCTCCTGCAAGAATGTACGCATGGGCGTGGTCAACTGGACCGATGTGATCGCCACCAGTGCCATGACCCAGGTCCTGCTCGACGGCCTCGGCTACAGCACCAAACAGACCAGCGCCTCTCAGCAGATCATCTTCGCCGGGATCCGCGATCAGCGCCTGGACCTGTTCCTCGGCTACTGGAACCCGCTGATGACCCAGACCATCACCCCGTTCGTCGAGGCCAATCAGGTGAAAGTGCTCGAAGCACCGAGCCTGAAAGACGCCCGTGCCACCCTCGCCGTGCCGACCTATCTGGCTGACAAGGGCCTGAAAACCTTCGCCGACATCGCCAAGTTCGAGAAGGAACTGGGCGGCAAGATCTACGGCATCGAGCCAGGCTCCGGCGCCAACACGCAGATCAAGGCGATGATCGCCAAGAACCAGTTTGGTCTGGGCAAATTCCAGCTGGTCGAATCGAGCGAGGCCGGCATGCTCGCCGCCGTCGATCGCGCCGTGCGCCGCAAGGAAGCCGTAGTGTTCTTCGGTTGGGCGCCGCACCCGATGAACGTCAACATTCAGATGACCTATCTGACCGGCAGCGAAGACGCCCTCGGCCCGAACGAAGGCATGGCCACGGTGTGGACGGTCACTTCACCGAAGTACGCCGAGCAATGCCCGAACATCGGCCGCCTGCTGACCAACCTGACGTTCACCGCCGAAGCCGAGAGCCGGATGATGCAGCCGCTGCTCGATCACAAGGATGCCTTCGAGTCGGCGAAGCAGTGGCTCAAGGATCACCCCGAAGACAAACAGCGCTGGCTTGAAGGTGTGACGACTTTCGATGGCAAACCGGCTGCTGAAAACCTCCAGCTGACCAGCAAATAACCTTTTATTGAACCCCCCTCTCCCAGATGGGAGAGGCAACTGAACCACGCTTCGCAGCCCCGCCACGGGCTGCGGACAGACCCATCACGCCTGAAGGAAACGCACCATGAACCACGACGTCATCATCACCTGCGCACTCACCGGTGCTGGCGACACGACCGCCAAAAGTCCACACGTGCCGGTCACCCCGAAACAGATTGCCGCTGCCGCGGTGGAAGCGGCCAAGGCCGGCGCCACCGTCGTGCACTGCCATGTCCGTGATCCGCAGACCGGCAAGTTCAGCCGTGACGTGGCGCTGTACCGCGAAGTGATGGAGCGCATCCGCGAGGCGGACGTCGACATCATCGTCAACCTCACCGCCGGGATGGGCGGCGACCTGGAAATCGGCGCTGGCGAGAAGCCGATGGAGTTCGGCCCGAACACCGATCTGGTCGGCCCGCTGACCCGTCTCGCCCATGTTGAAGAACTGCTGCCGGAAATCTGCACCCTCGATTGCGGCACGCTGAACTTCGGCGACGGCGACACCATTTACGTCTCCACCCCGGCGCAACTGCGCGCCGGCGCCAAGCGCATCACCGAGCTGGGGGTGAAGGCCGAGCTGGAAATTTTCGACACCGGGCATCTGTGGTTCGCCAAGCAGATGATCAAGGAAGGCTTGCTCGACAACCCGCTGTTCCAGCTGTGTCTGGGCATCCCGTGGGGCGCGCCGGCCGACACCACCACGATGAAGGCCATGGTCGACAACCTGCCCGGAGACGCGGTGTGGGCCGGATTCGGCATTGGTCGCATGCAGATGCCGATGGCGGCGCAAGCGGTGCTGCTCGGCGGCAACGTGCGGGTCGGGCTGGAGGACAACCTGTGGCTGGACAAAGGTGTGCTGGCGACCAACGGTCAATTGGTTGAACGCGCCACGGAAATCCTCAGCCGCCTCGGTGCGCGCGTGCTCACACCGGCAGAAGGCCGCAAGAAAATGGGCCTGACCCAGCGCGACTGATCCATCACCCATTTCACCTGTAGGAGCTGCCGAAGGCTGCGATCTTTTGACTTTGATTTTTTAGACGCAAGATCAAAAGATCGCAGCCTTCGGCAGCTCCTACAGGGCTCTTCGAACTCTTCAGGACATCACCATGCGCTTTATCACCGAAATCAAAACCTTCGCCGCTCTGGGCAGCGGTGTCATCGGCAGTGGCTGGGTCGCCCGCGCCCTCGCCCACGGCCTCGATGTAGTGGCCTGGGACCCGGCGCCCGGCGCTGAAGCGGCGTTGCGCCAACGTGTGGCCAATGCGTGGGGCGCGCTGGAGAAAAACGGTCTGGCGCCGCGCGCTGCGCAGGATCGCCTGCGCTTTGTCGCCACCATCGAGGAGTGCGTGCGCGATGCCGACTTCATTCAGGAAAGCGCCCCGGAACGTCTGGAGCTGAAACTCGATCTGCACAGCAAAATCAGCGCAGCGGCCAAGCCCAATGCGCTGATCGGTTCGAGCACGTCGGGACTGTTGCCGAGCGAATTCTACGAGAGCTCGACGCACCCTGAACGCTGCGTGGTCGGACACCCGTTCAACCCGGTTTACCTGCTGCCGCTGGTGGAAGTGGTCGGCGGCAAAAACACCGCGCCGGAGGCGGTGCAAGCGGCGATGCAAGTCTACCAATCGCTCGGCATGCGCCCGTTGCATGTGCGCAAGGAAGTGCCGGGGTTCATTGCTGATCGCCTGCTCGAAGCGCTGTGGCGCGAGGCGCTGCACCTGGTCAATGACGGTATCGCGACGACCGGCGAAATCGACGATGCGATTCGCTTTGGCGCCGGTTTGCGCTGGTCGTTCATGGGCACGTTCCTGACCTACACCCTCGCCGGCGGCGATGCCGGCATGCGCCACTTCATGTCGCAATTTGGCCCGGCGTTGCAGTTGCCGTGGACGTATCTGCCAGCGCCGGAGCTGACCGACAAGTTGATCGATGATGTGGTCGATGGCACCACTGATCAGCTCGGTCGGCACAGCATTTCGGCGCTGGAGCGCTATCGTGATGATTGCTTGCTGGCGGTGCTCGAGGCTGTGAAAACCACCAAGGAAAAGCATGGAATGAGTTTCAGCGAATAGACCTTGCAGAGCTCTTCCGGCCCCTTCGCGAGCAGGCTCGCTCCCACAGGTAAACGCATTTTAATGTGGGAGCGAGCCTGCTCGCGAAGACGGCAGTCCAGTCATCAATGTTGGAACCGAGACCATGCCCCACCTCACCACCTACCAGACCACCATCATCCCCGACTGGGTCGACTACAACGGCCACCTGCGCGATGCCTTCTACCTACTGATCTTCAGCTACGCCACCGACGCGCTGATGGACCGCCTCGGCATGGACAGCAGCAACCGCGAAGCCAGCGGCCATTCGCTGTTCACCCTCGAGCTTCACCTCAATTATCTGCACGAAGTGAAGCTCGACACCGAGGTCGAAGTACGCACGCAAATCATCGGCCACGACAGCAAGCGCCTGCACCTCTACCACAGCCTGCACAAGGCCGGCGACGAGCAAGCGCTGGCCGGCAACGAGCAGATGCTGTTGCACGTTGACCTCGTTGGCCCGCGCGCGGCGCCGTTCAGCCCCGATACGTTGCATCGCCTGCAAGCCATCGTCGCGGATCAAACCGACCTGCCCGCCCCCGCTTACATTGGCCGCGTGATTGCGCTGCCACCCGCCCGGTAAATCCGCCACCGCCAAGGAGCCGCCATGAACACCGCCGTCGCTGTCGCCGATTTTCGTACTTATCCGTTGATCAGCGCGCTGCGTGGCGTGCAGGGTCTGGCGGATCGCGTTGTCATCGAATGGGCTGACGGTCGTGTCAGCCCGTTTCACCACGTATGGCTGCGCGACAATTGCCCATGTGATCAATGTGTCTACAGCGTCACTCGCGAGCAGGTTTTCGAGAGCGTCGATGCCGCCGAGGATTTGCAACCGCTGGCCACGCGCGTCGACACCGATGGCTGCCTGCGCATCGACTGGCAGGACGGTCACCTCAGCCGCTTCGACCCGGGCTGGTTGCGCGCTCACGCCTATGACGATCAATCCCGCGCCGAACGCCTGGCCGGCAAACCGCAGCCCCGTTTGTGGCACAGCGATCTGCAATTGCTGGTGTTCGAGTACACAGCGCTGATGAACGACAACGCTGCGCTGCTGCAATGGTTGCTCGCCGTGCGTGACGTCGGCCTGACCCAAGTGCGTGGCGTGCCCACCGAGCCGGGTTCGCTGAAGCTCATCGCGCAGCGGATTTCCTTCATCCGCGAAAGCAATTTCGGCGTGCTGTTCAATGTGCAATCCAAAGCCGACGCCGACAGCAACGCCTACACCGCCTTCAACCTGCCATTGCACACGGATTTGCCGACTCGCGAGCTGCAACCGGGGCTGCAATTTCTGCATTGCCTGGTGAATGATGCGGAGGGTGGCGAGAGCATTTTCGTCGATGGTTTTGCGATCGCCGACGCCTTGCGTCAGGAGGAGCCGCAGCTGTTTGAGGCCCTGTGTGAAATCCCCGTGGAATTTCGCAACAAGGACCGGCACAGCGACTATCGCTGCCTGGCGCCGATCATCGCTGTGGATGCGCTGGGCCGGGTGGCGGAGATTCGCATGGCCAACTTCCTGCGCGGGGCGTTCGATACGTCGCAGGCGCAGATGCCGTTGCTGTATCGAGCCTATCGACGCTTTATTGCGATGACCCGCGAACCGCGGTTTCGGCTGATGCAGCGGCTCAAGCCGGGCGAGTTGTGGTGCTTTGACAACCGCCGCACGCTGCATGCGCGCAATGCCTTTGACCCAGCCACCGGGGCGCGGCATTTTCAGGGCTGCTATGTCGACCGGGATGAGTTGTTGTCGCGGATTCTGGTGTTGCAACGTTGAACCGCGTCATCGTTCTTCGCGAGCAGGCTCGCTCCCACAGGGGTACGCATTCCAAAGTGGGAGCGAGCCTGCTCGCGAAAGCGTCAGCGGGAACAACAAATCTCTGACTGATTCACAGGCAAAAAAAACTCCGATCAAGCCGTGACAGGATCGGAGCTGAGGAGGGTACTGTTGAGGAGCTGCCAGGCGAGGGTGACCAAACCTTCGTGAAGCGAGCTGGAGCCAGTGTGCCTAGTCGCCAATCCAGTCGGTTAGCCGAAAACGACCTGTTCATAGTCGTCCCGGCCACTGCGACAAAACGCCCTTGCCGCGTCCGGTCGGGGCCACCAGAATCGAGCCAAGACCTCCGTTGCCACAGAAGGATTTGCGTAATGATGTACGCCGATTTGATTGACCAGGAAGATCTGTTGGGCCAGCTAAAGGCCTTGGGTATCCAAGTGCCGAGCGGCACCACCGCCGAGCAGGCCTGCGAGTGCGCGGTACGTGGCCTGGATAATGTTCGCGCATTCGAACTGCGCAAGATGGTCAAGGACATGTACACCAGCGGCGCCAGCATTCAGCCGGCGGTGCGTCAGGCGATCGACAAGCAATTGTTGCCCGCCCTCTCGGATTATCAGCAGTCCCACAGCGCCTGAGAAAAGATCAAAAAATCGCAGCCTTCGGCAGCTCCTACAGGGGAACGTATTCCAAATGTAGGAGCTGCCGAAGGCTGCGATCTTTTGCTTTACAGCCTTACGCTGGCAAACGTCGACTCATTGCGCGCCTGGCTCAGCGCCGACATCGGCCCCGACAGCGGCGACATCACGATGGCCTGCGGCAGCGGCAGCATGGCTACCTGCTGGGTGGTGTTGGAGCCGACGCGCTCGTCACGCGGCGGGATGCCGAAGTACTCGCGGTAGCACTTGGAGAAGTGCGGCGTGGAGACGAAACCACACACCGACGCCACTTCGATGATCGACATCGGCGTCTGCTTGAGCAGTTGCCGGGCGCGGATCAGGCGCAGCTTCAGGTAATAGCGCGACGGCGAGCAGTGCAGGTATTTCTGGAACAACCGCTCCAGCTGTCGACGCGACACCGCGACATACACCGCCAGTTCATCCAGATCGATCGGCTCTTCCAGATTGGCTTCCATCAGCGCGACGATTTCCTGCAGCTTCGGCTGGTTGGTGCCGAGCATGTGCTTGAGCGGCACGCGCTGGTGATCCTGTTCGTTGCGGATGCGCTCGTAGACGAACATTTCCGAGATCGCTGCCGACAGTTCACGACCGTGATCGCGGCTGATCAGGTGCAGCATCATGTCCAGCGGCGCGGTGCCGCCGGAGCTGGTGAAGCGGTTGCGGTCGAGGGTGAACAGGCGTGTGCTCATGGCCACGCGCGGGAAGGCTTCCTGCATTGCCGCCAGGCATTCCCAGTGCACGCTGCAATCGAAGCCGTCGAGCAGACCGGCGCAGGCCAGCGCCCAACTGCCGGTGCACACCGCGCCCAGGCGCTTGGACTGTCGCGCCTGGCTTTGCAGCCACGAGACGTGTTCACGGGTCACGGTGCGTTGAATGCCGATCCCGCCGCAGACAATAACGGTGTCCAGTTGCGGTGCTTTGTGCATGGAGGCGTCGGGAGTGATCTGCAGACCGTCACTGGCCCAGACCTGGCCGCCATCGACGGTGAGGGTGCTCCAGCGATACAGCTCGCGACCGGACAATTGGTTGGCCATGCGCAGAGGCTCAACGGCGGACGCCAGGGAAATCAGCGTGAAATTGTCCAGCAGCAGAAAGCCGATGGATTGAGGCGCACGGTTCTGGGGTTGGGCCCCGGAGTTGAACGACGTCATCGCGGTATCTCCTCACACAAAGCGGGTGGTGGCCTCAGGCGGAGGCTCTTGTTATTGCCCGCGTCTCACAGAGAAAGCAGGCTTTGTTATGACAGAGCAATTGCCGTGCCTGAAATTGGACGGCCATTCAATAACTCCTGAAAACGACCTCGCGACGCGTCTATATGAGACCTCGGAACATGCCATTTCGAAGTGCCATCAAGCGCCACGACAGCCCTGCTGCGCAGCCTGTGAGCAGATCGGTAGCACTTGTGGGAACTGGCCTGCAGAGGATTTGCGCAGAGTGTCACCGCAAGCACGGACGACGGACGGTCGAGTAACGACCGACAAGTCACCACGGACAATGGCGCTTGTCTGATTGCGACGCGCCAAAAGGTGGCGCTGCTGGATTGGGGTGTTCTTTTGTTGAGCAGTTTTGACTGGTCCGGCGCCTTCGCGAGCAGGCTCGCTCCCACATTGGAATCTGGGGTCCACAAATAGTGTGTTCACTGGAGATCTATGGTGGGAGCGAGCCTGCTCGCGAAGAATCCACCCCGGTGTGGCTGGCTCAGCACTCAACCGCGCTGACCGCCAACCCACCGCGCGAAGTTTCTTTATATTTGTCATGCATATCGGCGCCGGTATCGCGCATGGTGCGGATCACCCGGTCCAGCGAGATAAAGTGCTGACCGTCGCCACGCAGGGCCATTTGCGCCGCGTTGATGGCTTTCACTGCGGCGATCGCATTGCGCTCGATGCACGGCACTTGCACCAGCCCGCCGACCGGGTCGCAGGTCAGGCCCAGATTGTGTTCCAGGCCGATTTCCGCCGCGTTGCACAACTGCTCAGGGGTAGCGCCGAGAATCTCCGCCAGCCCCGCCGCTGCCATCGCGCAGGCCGAACCGACCTCGCCCTGGCAACCGACCTCCGCACCCGATATAGAAGCATTCTTCTTGCACAAAATGCCGACTGCCGCCGCGCCGAGGAAATAGTCGACGACGTTGGCGTCGGTGACCGCCTCGCTGAACTTCATAAAGTAGTGCAGCACCGCCGGGATGATCCCCGCCGCACCGTTGGTCGGCGCGGTAACCATGCGCCCGCCGGCGGCATTCTCTTCATTGACGGCCAGGGCGAACAAATTGACCCACTCCATCGCGCTCAGGGTCGAGCCGATGACATTCGGTTTGTTCAGCTCTTGCAGGCTGCGGTGCAACTTCGCCGCACGACGCCGCACGTTCAAGCCGCCGGGGAGAATGCCTTCGTGCTTGAGGCCCTGCTCGACGCAATCCTGCATCGCCCGCCACAGTTTCATCAGGCCGGCGCGGATTTCTTCTTCGCTGCGCCAGACCTTTTCGTTGGCCATCATCAGTTCGGCGACGCGCAGGTTGTGCGTTTTGCACAACTGCAGCAGCTCGACCGCGCTGGAGAAATCGTAGGGCAATTCAGTGCGATCCAGATCGACCACACCGCTGGCCGCTTGCGCCTCATCAACGACGAAGCCGCCGCCAACCGAATAGTAGGTGTCACGGTGCAACTCACCGAACTCGCCTTCGGCTACCAGCGTCATGGCGTTGGGATGGAACGGCAGGTTTTCATCGATCAGGCGCATGTCCCGCGCCCAGATAAACGGCACCGCCAGGCGGCCATCCAATAAAAGCGTATGGGTTTCGCGCAGCGCCTGAATGCGCGGGCCGATCTGCGTCGGGTCGATTGCGTCCGGCCACTCGCCCATCAGGCCCATGATCACCGCGTTGTCGCTGCCGTGACCGATGCCGGTGGCGGAAAGCGATCCGAACAACTGCACCTCGATGCGCTGCACCTTCTCCAGTTGATGCTTACCGCGCAGCGACTCGACGAACAGTGCGGCGGCGCGCATCGGCCCGACGGTGTGGGAACTGGAAGGGCCGATGCCGATTTTGAACAGGTCGAAAACGCTGATAGCCATTGCTGCGAAGCTCCTGAGAATACCGGTCCGGGCGGCAAAAGCGCCCGCTGGCGGAGCTGCTACGCTCAAGCTGCGATCCGCCGAATGCCGGCATCATCGGGCTTTTGTCGGCGCGCTCGGCGTCTGACACCGACGCAGTCATGTCCAGCAGCGTCGTTACGTTTTCGCCCCGCAAATACGCCGTTTTTATGCCGTTGAGCAGGTCATCGAGGGCGGAAAAAAGCTGTAAGCGACGTCACCGACACTGGAAGCGACCATCCCTGTACTGGATACGACCCTCCCTGTAGGCGTCAGATTTTCACTGGTACATGATCGGGATGACTCGATTGCAAGGCGCTGCGGTAGAGCTGTCGTCAGAACGCCACCAACCGCAACCCATAAGTGCGGTGGTCCACAGTCGGAACACTGCCAAAAAAAACACCAAGGAGTCCATCCATGAAAGGTTCCCCGTCGTTGTTGTTGGCCGCCCTGTTGAGTCTGCCGTTACTGGCGCAAGCCGCAGAACCGGCACAGTGCAGCCTCGTTAACTTCTCCGATGTCGGCTGGACCGACATCACCGCCACCACCGCTACCACTTCCGTTGTTCTCAACGCCCTCGGCTACAAGACCAAGACCACCATGATCTCCGTGCCCGTGACCTACAAGTCGCTGGCCGACGGCAAGAACATGGACGTGTTTCTCGGCAACTGGATGCCGACCATGGAGAACGACATCAAGCCGTATCGCGATGCCGGCACTGTCGACACCGTGCGCACCAACCTCAAGGGCGCCAAATACACCCTCGCCGTGCCGCAAGCCCTCTACGACAAAGGCCTGCATGACTTCGCCGACATCGCCAAATTCAAGAAAGAGCTCGACGGCAAGATCTACGGCATCGAGCCGGGCAACGACGGCAACCGGCTGATCCAGAGCATGATCGACAAGGACGCCTTCGGCCTGAAGACCGCTGGCTTCAAGATCGTCGAATCTTCCGAGGCCGGCATGCTCTCGCAAGTCGACCGGGCGCAGAAGCGCGACACTGCCGTGGTCTTTCTCGGCTGGGCACCGCACCCGATGAACAAGCGCTTCAAGATTCAATACCTGACCGGCGGCGACGATTTCTTCGGCCCCGATTTCGGCGCAGCCACTGTGGCGACCAACACCCGCAAGGGTTATGCCGAAGAATGCAGCAATGTCGGTCAGTTGTTGAAAAACCTGGAGTTCACCGTCGACATGGAAAGTGAACTGATGGGCAACATCCTCGACGACAAGATGAAGCCTGACGCGGCCGCCAAGGCCTGGCTGAAAAAGAATCCACAGGTGCTCGATACCTGGCTCGCTGGCGTGACCACCATTGACGGTAAACCAGGCCTGGAGGCCGTGAAAGCCAAGCTCGCGCCTTGATTTGAAGGCACCGCTTATGCCGGGCAGGCGTGCCTGCCCGGGCTGTTAATTTCCTTGCATGCGGACGTTCACTACCATGCTGATTGATCAGAAAATACCTTTAGGCCAGTACATCGCGGGCTTCGTCGAATGGTTGACGCAACACGGCGCCAACACCTTCGACGCAATCGCCGTGACACTGGAAACGATGATCCACGGCGTGACGTTTGCGCTGACCTGGTTCAACCCACTGGTGCTGATTGGCCTGATCGCCATCATCGCCCATCTGATTCAACGCAAGTGGGGCCTGACCGCGTTCGTGGTCGCCTCGTTCCTGCTGATCCTCAACCTGGGGTACTGGCAGGAAACCATGGAAACCCTCGCCCAGGTGCTGTTCGCCACCCTGGTCTGCGTGTTGATCGGCGTGCCGCTGGGCATCGTCGCCGCGCACAAACCGATGTTCTACACCATGATGCGGCCGGTGCTCGATCTGATGCAGACCGTACCGACCTTCGTTTACCTCATTCCTACCCTGACCCTCTTCGGGCTGGGTGTGGTTCCGGGCCTGATCTCCACGGTGGTCTTCGCCATCGCGGCGCCGATCCGCCTGACCTACCTGGGCATCCGCGATGTCCCGCAAGAACTGATGGACGCCGGCAAAGCCTTCGGCTGCTCGCGTCGCCAGCTACTCTCACGGATCGAACTGCCGCACGCCATGCCGAGCATCGCGGCCGGCATCACCCAGTGCATCATGCTGTCGCTGTCGATGGTGGTGATCGCGGCACTGGTCGGCGCCGACGGACTCGGCAAACCGGTGGTCAACGCACTGAACACTGCTGATATTGCGCTGGGCTTCGAAGCAGGCCTGGCAATCGTACTGCTGGCGATCATGCTCGACCGTATCTGCAAACAACCCGACGCCAAAGTAGGGGGTGACGCATGAGCATAATTCGCTTCGAAGACGTCGACGTAATCTTCTCCAAAGACCCACGCGAGGCACTCAAGCTGCTCGATCAGGGCATGACCCGCAACGAGATCCTGAAGAAGACCGGTCAGATCGTCGGCGTGGAAAAAGCCACGCTGGACATCAACAAGGGCGAGATCTGCGTGCTGATGGGCCTGTCCGGTTCGGGCAAGTCGAGCCTGCTGCGCTGCATCAACGGCCTCAACACCGTGAGCCGCGGCAAGCTGTTCGTCGAGCATGAAAACCGCCAGATCGACATCGCCTCCTGCACGCCCGCCGAGCTGAAGATGATGCGCACCAAGCGCATTGCCATGGTCTTTCAGAAATTCGCTCTGATGCCGTGGCTGACGGTGCGCGAAAACATCAGTTTCGGTCTGGAAATGCAGGGTCGACCGGAGAAGGAACGCAAGAAACTGGTCGACGAGAAACTCGAACTGGTTGGCCTGACCCAATGGCGCAACAAGAAGCCGGACGAACTCTCTGGCGGCATGCAGCAGCGCGTCGGCCTCGCCCGTGCGCTGGCCATGGACGCCGATATTCTGCTGATGGACGAACCGTTCTCGGCCCTCGACCCGCTGATCCGCCAGGGTCTGCAGGACGAACTGCTGGAGCTGCAGCGCAAGCTGAGCAAGACCATCGTGTTCGTGAGCCACGACCTCGATGAAGCGCTCAAATTGGGTAGCCGCATTGCGATCATGAAAGACGGTCGGATCATCCAGTACAGCGTGCCGGAAGAAATCGTCCTCAACCCGGCGGACGACTATGTGCGCACCTTCGTCGCCCACACCAACCCGCTCAACGTACTCTGCGGTCGCAGCCTGATGCGCACGCTGGACAAGTGCAAACGCATCAACGGCTCGGTGTGCCTCGATCCGGGCGGCGACTCATGGCTGGACCTGGCCGAAGGCAACACCATCAAAGGCGCACGGCAGAACGGTTCAGTACTCAACCTGCAGAACTGGGCACCGGGGCAAGCGGTGGAAGGCCTGGAACGCAAGCCGACGCTGGTGGACTCGAACATCGGCATGCGTGACGCGCTGCAGATCCGTTATCAGACCGGCAACAAGCTGGTGCTGCACGATAACAATCATGTGGTGGGGATTCTGGGCGACAGCGAGTTGTATCACGCGTTGCTGGGCAAGAATCTGGGGTAAATCCGCAGACACAAAAACGCCGCGAGAGGATCGCGGCGTTTTTGTTTGAAGATCAAAAGATCGCAGCCTTCGGCAGCTCCTACAGGGGGAATGCGATTTATGTAGGAGCTGCCGAAGGCTGCGATCTTTTAGAGGAACAACGCGGTGCTTCAGACTGAAACACCGCGCCCATGCAGTTTAGCTATACACCCGGCCAAGGAGCTGCCGATGGCTTTCAAACTGATCGAGCACATCCCGCGTGATCTGATCCTGCGTAAAGCCCATCAAGTCATAATCCTGGCTGCCGTTGTGCAGATACACCTCGGCCCGGTAGTAACGCTGACGCGCTTCATCCGCTTGCGCCGATTCGGTCGGGGTCGCCAGATAACCCTCCAGGCTCACCTCGTAAACGAAAGGGTTGCCCTCTTCCATCTCGACCCGCACGCCCATGCAGCGCTTGGCCTTGCCCAACAGCGTCTGCACTTCGATGCCCTGATTGCGCAACTGCGCCGCTGCATCTTCCAGCGCCGGGGTGACGTGTTTGTCCATGAAGCGCTGCACCACCGATTGGCTCGGCTGCAGATCCAGTTGCGTCAGGCGCTCGCTGAAACCACGGCGCCCACGCTCGGCCAGCTGCGCTTGCTCCTGCTCGATCTGCACGTCCTGGCGCATCGCCTTGTGCAGGCCGAACATGAAGCAGATCAGCACCACCGAGAACGGCAGGCCGGCCAGCACCACCATGGTCTGCATGGCTTCGAAGTTGCCGGCAAACAACAGGCCGATGGTCACCAGCGTGATCACCACCGACCAGAAGATCCGCAGCCAGTGCGGCGCGTCTTCGTCGACGTTGCCGCCCTTGCAGGAAAGATTCGCCATCATCACCGCGCCGGAGTCGGCCGGGGTCAGGAACAGCACGAAGCCGACGAAGATCGACACACCAATCACGACTTTCGACGCCGGGTAATGCTCAAGCAACTGATAGATCGCCATCGACGGCTGTTCCAGCGCCGTCTTGCCCAGTTCCACCGCGCCCTGGTTCATCACCAGGTCCAGCGCCGAGTTACCGAAGATCGATAGCCAGGCCAGGGTGAAGCCCAGCGGAATCAGCAGCACGCCGGCGACCAGCTCACGCACGCTGCGGCCCCGGGAAATCCGCGCGATGAACATGCCCACGAATGGCGCCCAGGAAATCCACCACGCCCAGTAGAACAGCGTCCACAGGCCCAGCCAGCGGTCGGACTTGGCGCTGTCGCCTTCATAGACGTACAGGTCGAAGGTCTTCAGCACCACGCCGTTGAGGTAGTCGCCGATGTTCTGCACGAAGCCGTTGAGCAGGTGCAAAGTCGGGCCGAACAGCAGGACGAAAATCAGCAGGCCGCTGAACAGCACGATGTTCAGATTGGACAGACGACGGATGCCGTTTTCCACACCGGACACAGCGGCGATGGTCGCCACGGTGCTCATGACGATGATGACGATCAGCAGGTTGGTGTTGCTGTGCTCCATGCCGAACAGGTTTTCCAGCCCGGACGACACTTGCAGCGAGCCAATCCCCAGGTTGGTCACCAGACCCAGTAGGGTCACGAACATGCCGAAGCCGTCCACTGCGTGACCGGCCGCGCCTTTGACCCAACGCTCGCCGACCAGCGGATACAGCGCCGAACGCAGCGCCAGTGGCTGGTTATGCCGATAGGCGAAATACGCCACGGCCAGACCGACCAACGCGTAGATCGCCCAGCCGTGCAGGCCCCAGTGCAGGAAGGTCAGTTGCACTGCCTGACGCGCGGCCAGATTGCTGGCCGAGGTGCCTTCCGGCGGGTTGAAGTAGTGATCCAGCGGCTCGGACGCGCCGAAGTACAACAGCGAAATGCCGATGCCCGACGAGAACAGCATCCCCGCCCAGGCGCCGTAGCTGAAATCCGGGGTGTCGTCCTTGCTGCCCAGTTTGAGTTTGCCGTACGAGGAAAACGCCAGACCGACCACGAACACCAGATAGGCGGCGATCACCACCATGTAGTACCAGCCGAAGCTGCGCGACAACCAGGCCTGGGCCATGCCCAACATTCTGCCGGCCTCTTGCGGGGCGATGATCAGAATGGCGGTCAACAACAGAATCAGCGCGGTCGAGGTGTAGAACACCCAACCGTTGACCGTCACCTTCTCGGGCGGGGTCTTTATTAGCGAGGCAGAACTCATGGCACAAATGCTCCAGGCAGTGCGAGAGAAGAACACAAGGCATCACGGAACCCGACCAATCGGTTAGTTGGCAGCCGACCGGCGGGTGATATAAAGACACTCCGAAAAAAGCCCGAACCTGCCGAAATGGCGTTGCGTATTCGCTTTCGTGGCCCAGAGGTGACGGACGTTCATCCGAAACCTGGCCCCGAGCGTCTTGCCCTTTCAACACGTCCATCGAATCGCGAACCGCGCCATGCTCCACGCAGGTTTCGAGCCGTTTCAGGTGTCGGTTTTTATCGTCATCACACGTAGGAATTTTCTGTAGGCAGCGACGAATTGTCGCAGATCTTATTCTTTGTTGATTGAACGTTCAATCAAAACAAAATAGACTGGCCCTCAATCCGATCGGCGTCATTCGCCCCTCGGAAGGCCTAAGGAGATGTGCAAGATGCCCAAGGTCGGTATGCAACCCATCCGCCGCCAACAACTGATCGAAGCCACTTTGCAGGCGGTCGATCAGGTCGGAATGGGGGACGCCAGCATTGCGCTGATCGCCCGTTTGGCCGGTGTCTCGAATGGCATCATCAGTCATTACTTTCAGGACAAGAACGGCCTGATCGCCGCCACGATGCGGTACCTGATGACCGCCCTCAGCGAGAGCGTCACCGCGCGCCGTCAGGCGCTGGCAGATGACAGCCCACGGGCGCATCTGCAGGTGATCATCGAAGGCAACTTCGACGCCAGCCAGGTCAATGGCCCGGCAATGAAAACCTGGCTGGCCTTCTGGGCCACCAGCATGCACCAGCCGTCTTTGCACAGGTTGCAGCGGATCAACGATCACCGTCTGTATTCCAACCTGTGCTGCCAGTTCCGCCGTGTGCTGCCGCTCGAAGATGCGCGCAGCGCCGCCCGGGGTCTGGCAGCGTTGATTGACGGCTTGTGGTTGCGCGGCGCGCTGTCGGGAGACGCTTTCGACACGGCGCAGGCGCAACAGATCGCTTACGAATACATGGATTTCCAATTGGCCAAGAAGGTGAGCTAGAGCACAGAGAAAATGCTCGGCCCCTGAACTCCACCGCAGCGTGATCGCGGTGGTCAACGCCAACCACCAATGCACTTGCGAGGACACTATGGCCCGTTTCGAACTGCAAAAACTCTACATCGATGGCGCGTACACCGACGCCGGCAGCGACGCCACCTTCGAAGCCATCAACCCGGCGAACGGTGAAGTCCTCGCACTGGTGCAACGTGCGACCAAAGACGACGTCGAGCGCGCCGTGGTCAGCGCCGAAAAGGGCCAGAAAATCTGGGCCGCGATGACCGCCATGGAGCGTTCGCGCATCCTGCGTCGCGCCGTTGACATCCTGCGCGAGCGCAACGATGAGCTGGCCGCGCTGGAAACCCTGGACACCGGCAAATCCTTCTCCGAAACCAAGTACGTCGACATCGTCACCGGCGCTGACGTGCTGGAATACTACGCAGGCCTGGTGCCCGCCATCGAAGGCGAGCAGATCCCGCTGCGTGACACTTCTTTCGTTTACACCCGTCGCGAACCGCTGGGCGTAGTCGCCGGTATCGGCGCCTGGAACTACCCGATCCAGATCGCCCTGTGGAAATCCGCTCCAGCCCTGGCGGCCGGTAACGCGATGATCTTCAAGCCAAGCGAAGTCACCTCGCTGACCACTCTGAAACTGGCCGAGATCTACACCGAAGCCGGTGTGCCGAACGGCGTGTTCAACGTCCTGACCGGCAGCGGCCGTGAAGTCGGCACCTGGCTGACCGAGCACCCGCGCATCGAAAAAATCTCCTTCACCGGCGGCACCGACACCGGCAAGAAGGTGATGGCCAGCGCTTCGGCATCGTCGCTCAAAGACGTGACCATGGAACTGGGCGGCAAGTCGCCGCTGATCATCTGCGACGACGCCGATCTCGATCGCGCTGCCGACACCGCGATGATGGCCAACTTCTACAGCTCCGGTCAGGTCTGCACCAACGGCACTCGCGTGTTCGTACCGGCGCACCTGAAAGCCGCTTTTGAAGCCAAGATCGTTGAGCGCGTTGCCCGCATCCGCGTCGGCAACCCGGAAGACGAGAACACCAATTTCGGCCCGCTGGTCAGCTTCCCGCACATGGAAAGCGTGTTGGGTTACATCGCCAAGGGTAAAGAAGAAGGCGCACGCGTGCTGTGCGGCGGCGGTCGTCTGACCGACGGCGAATTCGCCAAAGGCGCGTTCGTTGCGCCAACCGTGTTCACCGACTGCAGCGACGACATGACCATCGTGCGCGAAGAAATCTTCGGTCCGGTCATGGCGATCCTCTCCTACGAAACCGAAGAAGAAGTGATCCGCCGCGCCAACGATACCGACTTCGGCCTGGCCGCCGGTATCGTCACCAAAGACCTGAACCGCGCTCACCGCGTGATTCATCAACTGGAAGCCGGTATCTGCTGGATCAACGCCTGGGGCGAGTCCGACGCAAAAATGCCGGTCGGCGGCTACAAGCAGTCGGGCGTGGGCCGTGAGAACGGCATCAGCTCGCTGAACAACTTCACCCGCATCAAATCGGTACAGGTCGAACTGGGCGATTACGTCTCGGTGTTCTAACCCCCGAGTTTTGTATTGCCCGCGATGGCCTCTTCGCGAGCAGGCTCGCTCCCACCTTGAAAATATTTCTCCTGTGGGAGCGAGCCTGCTCGCGAATCGAGTGCGCAGCACTCGTCTAGAGCCGACCTGACCACTATCAAAGAGGGTGCATTCAATGTCCCAAGAATTCGATTACATCATCATCGGTGCCGGCTCGGCCGGTAACACCCTGGCGACCCGTCTGACTGAAGACGAAGGCGTCACCGTTCTGTTGCTTGAAGCCGGTGGCCCGGATTACCGCCTCGACTTCCGCACGCAGATGCCCGCCGCGCTGGCGTTCCCGCTGCAGGGGCGTCGCTACAACTGGGCCTACGAAACCGATCCAGAGCCACACATGGACGGTCGCCGGATGGAGTGCGGTCGCGGCAAGGGCCTTGGCGGTTCGTCGCTGATCAACGGCATGTGCTACATCCGTGGCAACGCCATGGACTACGACGGCTGGGCGAAACTGCCGGGCCTGGAAGACTGGTCGTACCTCGATTGCCTGCCGTATTTCCGCAAAGCCGAAACCCGTGACATCGGCCCGAACGATTACCACGGTGGCGACGGCCCGGTCAGCGTGACCACGCCGAAAGCCGGCAACAACCCGCTGTTCCACGCCATGGTTGAAGCCGGCGTGCAGGCCGGTTATCCGCGCACCGAAGACCTCAACGGTTACCAGCAGGAAGGCTTCGGTCCTATGGACCGCACCGTGACACCGAATGGCCGCCGTGCTTCCACCGCCCGTGGCTACCTCGACATCGCCAAGAAGCGTTCGACCCTGACCATCGTCACACACGCCCTGACCGACAAGATTCTCTTTGAAGGCAAGCGTGCGGTCGGCGTGCGTTACCTGATCGGTGACGCTGAGGAACGTGTTGAAGCCAAGGCGCGCAAGGAAGTCCTGCTGTGCTCCGGCGCCATCGCTTCGCCGCAGATTCTGCAGCGCTCCGGTGTCGGCCCGGCGAAACTGCTGGAAAGCCTCGACATCCCGGTGGTCCACGATCTGCCGGGCGTCGGTGAAAACCTGCAGGATCACCTTGAGCTGTACCTGCAATACGCCTGCACCCAACCGGTTTCGCTGTATCCGTCGCTGCTCTGGTACAACCAGCCGGCGATCGGTGCCGAGTGGCTGTTCAACGGCACCGGCATCGGCGCCAGCAACCAGTTCGAGGCCGGCGGTTTCATTCGTTCGCGTCCGGAATTCGAATGGCCGAACATCCAGTACCATTTCCTGCCGGTGGCGATTAACTACAACGGCAGCAACGGTGTGAAAGAGCACGGTTTCCAGGCGCACATGGGCTCCATGCGCTCGCCGAGCCGTGGCCGCGTCCAGGTCAAATCCAAGGATCCGCGTCAGCACCCGAGCATCCTGTTCAACTACATGGCCACCGAGCAGGACTGGCAGGAATTCCGCGACGGCATCCGCCTGACCCGCGAAATCATGCAGCAGCCGGCCCTCGACGCGTTCCGTGGTCGGGAAATCAGCCCGGGCATCGAAGTGCAAAGCGATGAACAGCTCGACAAGTTCATCCGCGAGCACGCCGAAACCGCGTTCCACCCGTCCTGCTCGTGCAAGATGGGCACCGACGAGATGGCCGTGGTCGATGGCGAAGGTCGTGTGCACGGCATGCAGAGCCTGCGCGTGGTCGATGCTTCGATCATGCCGATCATCACCACCGGCAACCTCAACGCGCCGACGATCATGATGGCCGAGAAAATCGCCGACAGGATCCGTGGCCGCAAGCCGCTGCCGCGCAGCAACGCTGCGTACTACGTAGCGAACGGCGCGCCGGTGAAGGGCAAGCCGATGCGGGATATCACCCCGGTTGCTCAGTAAGTCGTAAGACCGAGGCGCGGCCTTCGCGAGCAGGCTCGCTCCCACACTGGATCTGTGGCATTCACAAATCCCCTGTGGGAGCGAGCCTGCTCGCGAAGAGGCCCTCACAGTCAATAGACAATTCCCTGCTCCACAGTAAAACCCCCTACACCCCCTCTTCACTTGATCCTACCCCCACGCAGGCCTACTCTAGACCTCGCGCAACCGTTTCATCCCTCCCCGCTGTCGCCATGCCGCAACTCCATTACAAGGAGGTTCCCGAATGTTCGATTTCCACCCCCAGCTCAAGCAGCGCTTTGCTGCCTTGCGCACGGGCGCTGAATTTTTTTCTCTGCGGTATGTGCGCGAGTCCGGGCAGTTCCTGTCGGTGCGCAAGAACGTCGCCGAACCGCCGAGCCTGAGCCGCGATGAAGGGGCGATGCTCACCGTACGCGTCAATGGCGTCGAAGCCTACGCGGCGACCAATGACCTCTCGCAACAAGGCCTGCAAGCCGCCCTCGACCGCGCCGAGCAACAGGCCCGCCGCCTCAAGCCGCACGCCTTGCTCGATCTGCGCGAGCAGCCGCTTTCCAGCGACCGCGCGGATTATTTTTCGCCTAACCTCGAACAGCCCTTCCCGTCCCTGAGCGAATGCTTCGATCTGCTCGGTGCGGAATCCGCCGCGGTGCCCAAGGATGAGCGTCTGGTCAATTGGCAGGTGAGCATCGGCATCACCCATGTCGAGCAGATCTACCTGAGCAGCGCCGGCGCTGAATTGCGTCAGGCCCAGCGCTTCGTTTATCCAAGCCTCGACGTCACCGCTTACAACGGCAACGACAGCCAGACCCGCAGCCTCGGCCGCGAGAACTTCGGCCAGCAGGGTGGCGCCGATGTCATCAGCCGCTGCGGCCTGGTCGGTGCCGGTCCGCAAGTCGCCGATCAGGCCCTGCAACTGCTGCTCGCGCCGAACACGCCGCAAGGCCCGCGCGACCTGCTGCTGATGCCCGATCAGATGATGCTGCAGATCCACGAATCCATCGGTCACCCGCTGGAGCTCGACCGCATTCTCGGCGATGAGCGCAATTACGCCGGCACCAGTTTCGTCAAGACCGGCGATTTCGGCAGCCTGCAATACGGCTCGAACCTGCTCAACGTAACTTTCGATCCGGGCATCCCGGAAGAACTCGCCAGCTACGGCCATGACGACGACGGCACTGCGGCGAGCAAACAATTCCTGATTCGCGACGGCCTCTTGCTGCGGCCGCTGGGCGGAGCATTGTCGCAATATCGCGCCGGCCTCGACGGTGTTGCCAACAGCCGCGCCTGCGGCTGGAACCGACCGCCGATCGACCGCATGGCCAACCTCAACATCGAGCCGGGCGATCAGACGCTGGAGCAGATGATCGGCGGTATCGAGCACGGCATTCTGATGAGCACCAACCGTTCGTGGTCGATCGACGATGCGCGTAACAAATTCCAGTTCGGCTGCGAATGGGGCCAGTTGATCGAGAACGGTGAACTCAAAGGCGTGGTGAAAAATCCCAACTACCGGGCCATTTCCGCGCACTTCTGGAAGAGCCTGCGCGCCGTCGGCGATGCCAACACCGTCAAGGTGCTGGGCACGCCGAACTGCGGCAAGGGCGAACCGAACCAGGTGATTCGCGTCGGCCACGCTTCGCCGGCCTGCGTATTCAGCAACATTGATGTGTTTGGGGGAGACGCCTGATGAGCATTTCGAAGCGTCAGTCCGACGCCTTCAAGGTCATGGTCAACTGGCTGCGCGACAGCGTGCGCGAGCCGGAACAGTTCACGCTCAGCTACGCCGCCGAAGCCTCGGCGTTCGTGCGCTTCAATCACGCCAAGGTGCGTCAGGCCGGGCAGGTGCAACAGGCCAACGTCGGCCTGAAACTGATCGACGACGGTCGCCACGCCGACCTGCAGATCACCTTGTCCGGGGATCAGGAAGCCGATCTGCAACGGCTCGCAGAGGGCCTGCAACAACTGCGCGAAACCCTGCCGCTGCTGCCGCAGGATCCGTACCTGTTGCTCAATCACAACAGCTGGCAGAGCACGCACGTACAAGCACATCCGCTGCCGGACACGGAAGATGTCGTCGGGCAAATCTGCGCCGCCGCTGAAGGTCTCGATCTGGTCGGTTTTTATGCTGCCGGTCCAATCAGCCGCGGTTTCGCCAGTTCTGCCGGCGCGTTCGGCTGGCATGAAGCCAACAGCTTCAATTTCGACTTCAGCCTGTTCCACGCAAACGGCGAAGCGGTGAAGGCCAGCTATGCCGGGCACGACTGGAGCGACGAGGGTTTCGCCCGGCGTTTCGCCCAGGCCCGCGAACAGCTGGAGTTTCTCGGCCGACCGTTACGCACTTTGGCACCGGGACAGTACCGGGCCTATCTGGCACCGGCGGCGCTGGAAGAAATCATGGGCATGCTCAGTTGGGGCGGGTTTTCCGCGCAGTCGATTGCCAGCAAGAGCAGCCCGCTGCAGAAGCTCTATGTCGGCGATCAGGCGTTCAGCCCGCTGCTGTCGCTGGATGAAAAAGTCAGCGAATCCCTGAGTCCGGCGTTTTCCGCCGAGGGTTATCCGCGCAGCGATCTGCGTCTGATCATCGAAGGCCGGGCCGGCGATCAACTGGTCGGCTCGCGCAGCGCCGCCGAATATGGTCTGGCGGCGAACGGTGCGGGTGGCGGCGAGATGCCCAGCGCATTGAACATGGCCGCCGGTGATCTGTCGCAAGCAGAGATCCTCAAGCAGTTGGGCACCGGCCTGTACATCAGCAACCTGTGGTACCTGAACTACTCGGATCAACCGGCGGCACGCATGACCGGCATGACCCGCTTCGCGACCTTCTGGGTCGAGAACGGCGAGATTCAGGCGCCGGTCAGCACCATGCGTTTCGACGACAGCGCCTATAACCTGCTCGGTTCGCAGCTGGAAGCGTTGACCACCGAACGCGAATTGCTGCTGTCGGCCAGTACCTACAGCCAGCGCAATACCTCGTCAGCGCTGTTGCCGGGGGCACTGGTCAGCCGACTCACGCTGACGCTGTAAATGCAAAACCTGTGGGAGCGAGCCTGCTCGCGAAAGCGGTAGATCAATCGACATCAATGTTGAATGAAATGGCCTCTTCGCGAGCAGGCTCGCTCCCACACTGACCGCGCTCGACTCTGAATATGCACTGACACAAGAGGTTCCATGCCCAACCGCCCGCCTCTCGACGCCATCACCGCACGCTGGTTGCCGTGGGTCGTCGCCATTGCGTTCTTCATGCAGTCCCTCGACGGGACCATCCTCAACACCGCGCTACCGGCCATGGCCAGCGATCTCGCTGAAGACCCGTTGCGCATGCAGGGCGTGATCATCGCCTACATGCTTACCGTGGCCCTGCTGATCCCGGCCTCCGGCTGGATCGCCGACCGCTTCGGCACCAAGAAAATCTTCTTCGGCGCGATTCTGCTGTTCAGCTTCGGCTCGCTGCTCTGCGCCTTGTCCAGCAGCCTGAGCATGCTTATCGGTGCGCGGGTGATTCAGGGCCTCGGCGGCGCGCTGATGTTGCCGGTCGGGCGGCTGGTGGTGCTGCGCGCCTACCCGCGCTCGGAACTGGTGCGGATCATGGGTTTCATCACCATTCCCGGCCTGCTCGGCCCGCTGATCGGCCCGACGATGGGCGGCTGGATGGTGGAATACGTGACGTGGCACTGGATCTTCCTGATCAATCTGCCGGTCGGGGTGATCGGTTGTTATGCGGTGTGGAAATTCATTCCCGACCTGCGCGGCACTGAGCGCACGCGTTTCGATAGCCTCGGTTTTCTGCTGTTCGGCGCGGCGATGATCCTCATCACCATTGCCATGGAAGGCCTTGGCGAACTGCACCTGCCGCACCTGCGGGTGATGTTGCTGCTGTTCGCCGGCATGGCCTGTCTGGCCGCGTACTGGCTGCGCGCCGGGCATATCGAGAACCCGTTGTTCGCGCCGTCATTGTTCAAGACCCGCACCTTCGCCGTGGGCATCCTCGGTAACCTCTTCGCGCGACTGGGCAGCGGCGCCCTGCCGTTTCTGGTACCGCTACTGCTGCAAGTGGCGTTGGGTTACTCGCCGTCGCAAGCCGGGATGAGCATGTTGCCACTGGCCGCCGCAGCGATGATCGCCAAGTGGGTCGCGCGGCCGCTGATCGAACGCCTCGGCTATCGCATCGTCCTCACCGGCAACACGCTGGCGCTGGGGATCATGCTGGCGAGCATGGGCCTGGTCAGCGAGCAGACGCCGTACTGGCTGCTGCTGTGCCTGCTAGCCGTGCTGGGTGCGATCAACTCGCTGCAATTTACCGCGATGAATACGGTGACGCTGATCGACCTCGACGATGCCAGCGCCAGCAGCGGCAACAGTTTGCTGTCGGTGGTCGCGCAGTTGTCGCTGAGCCTCGGCGTCGCTTGCGCCGGTGCGCTGCTCGGCGGCTTCACTGCGAAAGTCGGCAACGATGGCGTGGAAACCGTGCTCGGTGCGTTCCAACTGACCTTCGTCACGGTCGGCGTGATGGCGATGCTGGCGGCAACGATCTTCTCGCAGTTGTCGAAGGAAGACGGCCGGCGCGCTAAACGTCCACAAGAACACATCGAACACTGATTATGCTGAAGGACTCCCTGTAGGAGCTGCCGAAGGCTGCGATCTTTTGATCTTGTTTTTTAAAGCAAAATCAAAAGATCGCAGCCTTCGGCAGCTCCTACAGGGGAGTGTGGTCCCTCACACAGACTGATCTCCAGTCAGAGAAACTCTGGGGCTGTTCGTCCAGAACTGTCGAGGAAACCGGCACGGGGCTGCTACACTGCGCGACATTTTGTTTTGCAGGCCAGTCCCGTGACCACCATCGCCACCGCTTTTAATACTCTGCCGCTGTCCGCCGCCATGCTGGCTAACCTCGAATCACTCGGTTATGCCCAGATGACGCCGATCCAGGCGCAGAGCTTGCCGGTGATCCTCAAGGGGATGGACCTGATCGCCCAGGCCAAGACCGGCAGTGGCAAGACCGCCGCGTTCGGCATCGGCCTGCTCAACCCGATCAACCCGCGCTACTTCGGGTGCCAGGCGCTGGTGATCTGCCCGACCCGCGAACTGGCCGATCAGGTGGCCAAGGAAGTCCGCCGTCTGGCCCGCGCCGAAGACAACATCAAGGTCCTGACCCTGTGCGGCGGCGTGTCGTTCGGCCCGCAGATCGCTTCGCTGGAACACGGCGCGCACATCATCGTCGGCACTCCAGGGCGCATTCAGCAGCACCTGCGCAAGGGTTCGCTGGTGCTCGATGGCCTGAACACGCTGATCCTCGACGAAGCCGACCGCATGCTCGACATGGGTTTCTACGACGCCATCGAAGACATCATCATCAAGACCCCGGAGCGTCGCCAGACTCTGTTGTTCTCCGCGACCTACCCGGTGGGCATCAAGCAACTGGCCTCGAAATTCATGCGCGACCCGCAGACCGTCAAGGCTGAAGCCTTCCACGACGACACGCAGATCGAGCAACGCTTCTACGAGATTTCCCCGGAAGAGCGCATGAGTGCGGTGACCAAGGTCCTGCACCACTTCCGTCCGGCGTCCTGCGTGGCGTTCTGCTTCACCAAGCAGCAAGTGCAGGAAACCGTCGATCACCTGACCGCCAAAGGCATTTCCGCTGTAGGCCTGCACGGCGATCTGGAACAGCGTGACCGCGATCAAGTGCTGGCGATGTTCGCCAACCGCAGCACCTCGGTGCTGGTCGCCACCGACGTCGCCGCCCGTGGTCTGGACATCGATGCGCTGGACATGGTGATCAACGTCGAGTTGGCGCGCGATTCGGAAATCCACATTCACCGCGTTGGCCGCACTGGTCGCGCGGGCGAGAAAGGCATCGCCATCAGCCTCGTCGCTCCGTCCGAAGCTCATCGCGCGCAAGCCATCGAACAACTGCAGAAAGCGCCGCTGAACTGGGATCAGATCGACAACCTCAAGTCCCAGGGCCTGGCGCCGCTGCAACCACCGATGACCACCCTGTGCATTGGTGCTGGCCGTAAAGACAAGGTGCGCCCGGGCGACATCCTCGGCGCATTGACCGGCGAAGCGGGCATTCCCGGTGCGCAGGTTGGCAAGATCGCGATCTTCGATTTCCAGGCTTACGTCGCTGTCGAGCGCACCGTGGCCATGCAGGCGTTACAGCGTTTGAACGACGGCAAGATCAAGGGCCGCTCGTTGCGCGTACGTATTCTGTAAGCGATCTTCCATCCATAGGAGATCCCCTGTGGGAGCGAGCCTGCTCGCGAATGCAAACTGTCAGTCGACATCATTGTTGAATGACACAACGCTTTCGCGAGCAGGCTCGCTCCCACAGTTTGTTTTGTAGCGACCCACCAAGAGGACACCGTTTTGCGCTCTACCGAAGTCGTGATCATTGGCGCTGGCGCCGCCGGCTTGATGTGTGCCCTGACCGCCGCCGGGCGCGGGCGTCAGGTATCGCTGCTCGACCACGCGAACAAGGCCGGCAAGAAAATCCTCATGTCCGGTGGTGGTCGCTGCAATTTCACCAACATGTACACCGAACCGAGCAATTTCCTCTCGCAGAATCCGCATTTCTGCAAATCGGCGCTGGCGCGTTACACCCAGTGGGATTTCATCGCTCTGGTCGGCAAACACGCCGTGCCCTACCACGAGAAGAAACTCGGCCAGCTGTTCTGCGATAACAAATCCAGCGACATCCTCGGCCTGCTGCTTGATGAGTGCGATCAGGCCGGCGTCGAGCTGCATCTGGACACCTCGATCCAGACCATCGAAAAAACCGACAGCGGTTATCTGCTCGACACCACCCTCGGCCAGGTCCAGTGCCAGTCGCTGGTGATTGCCACCGGCGGGCTGTCGATTCCGACCCTGGGCGCTACCGGTTTCGGTTATCAAGTCGCCAAACAGTTCGGCCATGAACTGCTGCCGACCCGCGCCGGTCTGGTGCCGTTCACCATCACCGACCAACTCAAAGAGTTGTGCACAGAGCTGTCCGGGACCTCGGTGGATTGTCTGGTCAGCTGCAACGAGCAGAGCTTTCGCGAAAACATCCTGTTCACCCATCGCGGCCTCAGTGGCCCGGCAATCTTGCAGATCTCTTCGTTCTGGGAGCCCGGCGACACGGTGGAGATCAACCTGCTGCCGGATCACGACGCGGCGAGCTGGCTGCAACAGCAAGTCGCCGAACGCCCGAACAGCGAGCTGAAGACTTTGCTTGGCGAGATCTTCACCAAGAAGATGGCCAATCTGCTGGCGGACAACTGGTTTGTCTCCAAACCGATGAAGCAGTACACCCACGCGGAACTGGCGGAGATTGCCGAGAAGCTCGGCAGCTGGAAGGTTGTACCGGCGGGCACTGAGGGCTATCGCACGGCTGAGGTGACCCTCGGTGGCGTCGATACCCGCGAGGTGTCGTCCAAGACCATGGAATCGCTGAAAAGCCCCGGGTTGTACTTCATTGGGGAAGTGCTCGACGTCACCGGGCATCTGGGCGGCTTCAACTTCCAGTGGGCCTGGGCCTCTGGTTACGCTGCGGCGCAGTACGCTTAACTCAAGGCCAAATACAAAACCCTGTGGGAGCGAGCCTGCTCGCGAATGCGGTTACCAGTCGACATCAATGTTGAATGACACTCCGCTTTCGCGAGCAGGCTCGCTCCCACAGTGGTTTGTGGTGTAAGTAAAAGGAACACTTTTTGCTGTCAGATGTGCTCGGCGCCATTGCGTCGGCGTCATTACTGGCTCAATTTAGCGGCATCGCCTCGGAAGGCCTTCGCACTTCATGTCCTCGACCTCGTTTCGTCAGTCTTTGCGGCGCCTGTGGGCGCTGGATAAATTCAGCTACAGCGTGCGGGTATTCATCGCCCTGACCGGCAGCATGGCGCTGTGCTGGTATCAGGATGAAATGGGCCTGCTGATCCCGTTGTTCCTCGGCATCATCGCCAGCGCCCTGGCCGAGACCGACGACAGTTGGCAGGGTCGTCTCAACGCTCTGGCGGTGACGCTGGTGTGTTTCAGCATCGCCGCGCTGTCGGTGGAATTGCTCTTTCCCTACCCGATCATTTTTGCCGTAGCCCTGGCGCTGGCCAGTTTCGGCCTGACCATGCTCGGCGCACTGGGCGAGCGTTACGGTGCGATCGCCTCGGCGACGTTGATTCTCTCCGTATACACGATGATCGGCGTCGATCAGCGCGGCGGCGCGGTCACTGATTTCTGGCATGAACCGATGCTGCTGGTCGCCGGCGCGGCGTGGTATGGCCTGCTCTCTGTGCTGTGGCAGGCGCTGTTTTCCAATCAACCGGTGCAGCAGAGTCTGGCGCGGCTGTTCCGTGAACTGGGTCTTTACCTGAAGCTGAAATCCTCGCTGTTCGAGCCGATCCGGCAGATGGACGTCGAAGCCCGCCGCCTCGAACTGGCGCAGCAGAATGGCCGGGTGGTCGCAGCGCTGAACACGGCCAAGGAAATCATCCTGCACCGGGTTGGCAACGGTCGGCCCGGCTCGAAGGTCAGCCGCTATTTGAAGCTATATTTCCTCGCGCAGGACATTCACGAACGCGCCAGCTCTTCGCACTACCCTTACAACGCGTTGGCCGAGGCGTTCTTCCACAGCGACGTGCTGTTCCGCTGCCAGCGCCTGCTGCGCCAGCAAGGCAAGGCCTGCCGCGCGTTGGCCGAGTCAATCCAGATGCGCCAGCCGTTCATCTACGACGCCAGTTTCGCCGAAGCCCTGAATGACCTGCATGCCTCCCTCGAGCACTTGCGCATCCAGAGCAACCCGGCGTGGCGCGGCCTGCTCCGTTCGCTGCGGGCACTGGCGGCCAACCTCGGCACCCTCGATCGCCTGCTCAGCGATGCCAGCAATCCTGACGCCTTGGCTGATGCTACCGACAGCAGCCTGCTCGACCGCTCACCGCGCAATCTCAAGGACGTATGGATTCGCCTGCGTACGCAACTGACGCCGACTTCGCTGCTGTTCCGCCATGCCCTGCGCCTCCCGCTGGCACTGAGTATCGGCTATGGCATGGTGCACCTGATTCACCCGTCGCAAGGCTACTGGATCATTCTCACTACGCTGTTCGTCTGCCAGCCGAACTACGGCGCCACCCGACGCAAACTCGGCCAGCGGATCATCGGCACCGCCATTGGCCTGACGGTGGCCTGGGCGCTGTTCGATCTGTTCCCCAACCCGGTGGTGCAATCGTGCTTCGCCATCGCTGCCGGCGTGGTGTTCTTCACCAACCGCACCACCCGCTACACCCTTGCGACGGCGGCTATCACGATCATGGTGCTGTTCTGCTTCAATCAGGTCGGCGACGGCTATGGGCTGTTCCTACCACGGCTGTTCGATACCTTGCTGGGCAGCCTGATCGCAGGTCTGGCGGTATTCCTGTTCCTGCCGGACTGGCAGGGTCGGCGCCTGAACAAGGTGCTGGCCAATACCCTGACCTGCAACAGCATCTACCTGCGCCAGATCATGCAGCAATACGCCGCCGGCAAAAGCGACGACCTCGCCTATCGCCTGGCCCGACGCAACGCGCACAACGCCGACGCGGCGCTGTCGACGACGCTGGCGAACATGCTCATGGAGCCGGGGCATTTCCGCAAGGAGGCGGATGTCGGTTTCCGTTTCCTGGTGCTGTCGCACACTTTGCTCAGTTACCTTTCCGGGCTCGGCGCGCACCGCGAAACACAGCTGCCAGCCGAAGTGCGTGAGCATCTGATCGAAGGCGCCGGGGTGAGACTGGCGACCAGCATCGACGAAATCGCCCAAGGCCTGGCGAGCAAGCAGCCGATTGCGATTCAGAGTGATGAAGAAGAAGCGCTGGCCAATGAACTGGAACAGATGCCGGAGGAGATTGATGAAGGGCAGCGACTGGTGCAGACGCAATTGGCGCTGATATGCCGGCAATTGGGGCCGCTTCGGACGTTGGCGGCGCATTTGATCAAGGACACTGCCGAAATCAGCGGCGCCTGAGACGACGCATTCGCGAGCAGGCTCGCTCCCACAGGGTATGCATTTCAAATTGTGGGAGCGAGCCTGCTCGCGAAGTGGTGATCAGCCACAACGAAAATGCCGGATCACCCTTCACATTCCGTGCCGCCGCAATAACTTCTCATAAGTCCCGTCAGCCTTCATCGCCTCGATCGCTCGATCGAACCCGGCAACAATCTGCTCATGCTGCGGATTCTTCAGGCTGACCAGAATATGCAGGCTGTTCTCACTCAACGGCTTGGGTAGGAACTCCACCGAATTGCGCACCTTGGCCGATTCTCGGGCGAGGTAATACTTCGCTACGTACTCATCCTCAAGCGTCAACTTGACCCGATCCGCCGAGAGCATGCGCACGCCCATGGCGAAGTTGTGCACAGGGACTTTCTGCATCGCCGTGTCGGCATCAAAAGGTGCGGAATAGGCGTACCCGCGCACCACCGCAATCGGATAGGTGTGCAGTTGCTCGAGGCTGTTGTATTCAATGGGCGCGTCTTTACGCTTGAGGAAGCGGATGCGGTTGATCAGGTACTCGCCGGAAAACTGGCCGATCTGCGTGCGCTCGTCGTTGTACCAGGCGTTGACCAGAACGTCGTAACGCCCCTCGCCAATCCCCAGCAATGCTCGCGCCCACGGCACTTGCTCGTAACCGCTGGCATAACCGGCGCGAGCCAGTGCAGTGCTGACAATGTCGGTGGCCAGGCCACCGTTGACCAGCGCATCGTCGGTAAATGGCGGCCAATTATCGAATGCCAGCCGCAGCTTCTGCGCCGCAGCATCCTGGCCCAGCACCAGCAGTCCGATCAAAGCAACGGCTTGAAGCAATCGCAGCATGCTTGAACATCCTCAGCGGGCAACCGCCCGACGTGGTTTCACGTCAAATTCCAAGGCCCCTTACCGGCAAAACCCAAGCATTGAACATTAGCTCATGAGAACCAGTGCGCAGTGCTCTTCAGCAGATTACACAAACTCTCGGCCGCCGCGAGAAAGGAATGATGGCATTTTGACCTTTGTCACAGACTGATACGCCATGCAGACATCCGCAGCGGGTGCGCTTAGTATCGGGCGACGTGTTCAAGGAATCGAAAAATGACAATCGAGTGGATCTGCAAACATCATCGTGATCTGGGCAAAGAGCAGTTGTACGCCCTGTTGAAGCTGCGCTCTGATGTATTCGTAGTCGAACAGAAATGTGCCTATCCGGATCTCGATGGCCAGGATCTGGAGGGCGATAGCCATCACCTGATGGGCTGGGAGGATGATCAACTGATGGCTTACCTGCGCTTGCTCGACCCGGAATCCCAAGGCGGCGACGTGGTGATTGGCCGCGTGGTGACCGCACCCGCCGGCCGTGGCAAAGGGCTGGGCCACGCGATGATGGAACAGGCGCTGAAACAGGCAGAAAAGCACTGGCCGCAGGTGCCGATCTATCTGTCGGCGCAGGCGCATTTGCAGGGGTATTACGGCAAGTACGGGTTTGTCGCAGTCGGTGAGGAATATCTCGAGGATGACATTCCACATATCGGGATGCGTCGGTCCTGAGGGCCCTTTCGCGAGCAGGCTCGCTCCCACAGGGAATGCACATCCATTGTGGGAGCGAGCCTGCTCGCGAAGACGTCAGAACTGTCGGCGCAGGAATCAGGGGTATTCAAGCACTGCTTTTATCTGCCGCAAATTGCGCTCGATCCAGTCGCGATCAATCGCTCCCCACTCGCGAATCCGATAACGCCCGGCATGATTGCGTGCGCCCTCCTCTTGTTCGAATTCACAGATGATGTCCAGATCAGCCAGCGCGGCGATGGTGTCCTGCGCCGTGCGCCGGGGCATGCCGGTGACTTCGGTCAGCGTCGGCACACTCGGCGCCAGGCCACTGTCGATCAGATAAGCCACGTACAAACGGCGATAGAAACTGCTTTTGGTCTTGCTGACATCCATCCAAACACTCCCAACGTTAGAAGATCGTCCGAACGCGGCCCGAACCTTCGGCAGCTCCGACAAAGGATCGCATTCCAACTGTAGGCGCTGCCGGAGGCTGCGATCTTTAGACTTTTTATTGCATATCCCGCCACGTCAGGTACACGCGCAGATCGAACTCGATCTGGTGATACCCAGGCAGCATGTGCTCGCACAGTTTATAGAACGCCTTGTTGTGGTCCGATTCCTTGAAGTGCGCCAGTTCGTGCACGACGATCATCTTCAGAAAATCAGGCGCGGCGTCCTTGAACAGCGAGGCAATGCGGATTTCCTTGTTGGCCTTGAGCTTGCCGCCCTGCACCCGCGAAACCGTGCTGTGCAGGCCGAGGGCACGGTGAGTCAGGTCGAGGCGGTTGTCGAACAGCACTTTGTCGATGGCCGGCGCATTGCGCATGTATTGCTGCTTGAGGTCCAGCGCGTAGCTGTACAAGGCCTTGTCGCTTTGCACGTCATGCCGCCCCGAATAGCGTTGATCGAGGTAATCACCCAGCCGCCCTTCGGCGATCAGTTGGCGCACCTGATCCTGCAAACGCTCGGGATAGGCCTGGAGGTACTTCAACACAGTCATGGACGGGCAGCACGATTGGAAAAAAGGTGCGCAAGTGTAGCGAATTCAACCCGCCAGCGCGCTCCAGTCAAACGGTTCGGCGAAGTGGGCGGCGTCCTCGGCGACCAAGGGTCGCGCCACCAGGAAGCCCTGCACATACTCGCAGCCATGGGCTCGCAGCCATTGATATTGCTCAAGGGTTTCCACCCCTTCAGCGATCACCAGCAGGCCGTATTGCTGACACAGGTCGAGAACCATGCGCACTAGCGCAGCATCACGCGGCGAGTCCGGCAAGCGCGCGATCAAGTGGCGGTCGAGCTTCAGTGTGTCCAGTTCCAGATCGCGCAGATGCGCCAGCGAGCACGGCCCCGAGCCAAAGTCATCCAGCGCCACGCGCACCCCGAGATGACGCAACAGCCGCAGTTGCTTGCGGGTTTCGTCCGGGTTTTGCATCAACGCTTCTTCGGTGACTTCGACTTCCAGTTGCCGAGGCTGCAGCGCATGGCGTTCCATGACCTGGCGCAATTCGGTGACCAGATTCGGCAGGCCGAACTGGGTATTGCTCAAGCTCACACCGAGTACCAGATCTTCAGCGAACAGCGTTTCCCAGGCTTTGCGCTGACCGGCGCCACGGTGATAGATCCAGCTGCCGAGGCGACTGATCAAGCGCGCCTCTTCCAGCAACGGCAGAAACAACCCCGGCGGCACATCGCCGACACTCGGATGCTGCCAGCGCAGCAACGCTTCGAAGCCGCGAATCTGTCCGCTGCCGATCGCCACCTGCGGCTGATAGACCAGATTGAAATCGCGATTTTCGATGGCCTCGCGCACGCTGTCTTCAAGCATCAGACGCGAGCGGGCGCGACCGTTCATTTCATGATCGTAGAAGCGATATTGCTGACGCCCGGCACGCTTGGCTTCGTACATGGCGATGTCCGATGCGCGCAGCAAGCCGTCGAGGTTGCGGCCACAGTCGGGATAAGTGGCAATGCCGATACTGGCGCCGAGAACGATATCCAGGCCTTCGATCTGCTGACAGACCGATACCCGTTCGATGAGCTTTTCGGCAATCTTCGCTGCTTGCTCGGGGAACTCCAGATCCAGCAGCGCGGTAAATTCATCGCCGCCCATGCGCGCGAGAATATCGAACGGCCGCAGGCACGCCTTCAACTGTTCGGAGACCCAGCGCAATACGCGGTCGCCGGCATCGTGGCCGAGAGAATCATTGACCCGCTTGAAGCCATCGAGATCGAGGTAGAGCAGCACCCAGCTGCTGTCGCTGCGCTCGCCGCGCAACAGCAGGTTTTCCACGGTCTGGTAGAACCCGCGCCGGTTGAGCAGACCGGTCAGCGGATCGGTCACCGCCTGGAACTCCAGTTGCTGGTGCAAGTGACGCACCACCGACATGTCCAGCACCGTCACCACCATCGCATGCTGTTCCGAGGGCAACGGCGCGCAGGATAAAGCCACCGGTACTTGCTGTCCGGGCGCCGTGCGCAGCAACGCATCGTGCAGACGCAGGGTTTCACCGCGTTGGTAGCCGGCGTAGAACTCGGAATCGGCCCACAGGGGAATGTGCGGTTTCTGCAGGAAATCGAGAAACTCCTTGCCTTGCAGATCCTTGACCGGCGCGTTGAGCAGCCGCGAAATCGCCGGGTTGGCAAAGCGGATCACGCCGTCCTCGCTCAATACCAGAATGCCTTCGGCGGCGTTATCCAGCACCGAGGCATTGAAGGCCCGCGCCACTTCCAGGTCATGGCTGAGGCGTTGCAGGGCACGGCGATTGCGCTGGTGCTCAAGCAACGCCTGGACCTTGGGCTTGAGAATTTGCGGATCGAACGGCTTGAACAGGTAATCCACTGCCCCACTGGCATAGCCCTTGATCACGGCATCCTGGGATTGCTCGTTGGCGGTCAGGAAAATGATAGGCGTCAGCCGCGTGCGCTGGCTGCCGCGCATCAACCGTGCGACTTCAAAACCGTCCATTCCGGGCATCTGCACATCGAGCAGGACCAGGTCGATGTCATGTTCGAGTAACAGGTTCAGCGCCTCGAAACCGGAGGCGGCGGTCATCACGTGCCAATCCTGACGCTGCAGCAACGCGCGCATGCTGATCAGATTTTCGGGGTAATCATCGACGATCAAAAGGACCGAGCTGCCTTCACCTGGCTGGGGTTGCGCGCATTCCATGCTGCTTCTCTTATCAAGCCGTTACCGGCAAAAACCATAGACGTACTGAGCCTTCACTCTAGACGCGGATCGGTGAAAGCAGAAGCTGTCATCCCGCCATCATTTAAACAATGCTCAACCCACCCGACTAACGGTCACCGCTACAGCCCCCGAAAACCGGGCGGGATGGCATTTCGACAGGACTTTGACGTCAAGTAATCGCCGTACGGGCATTAACAAAAATTGCCGCTACGCTTATAAAGACGCCCGAAAACGCGCGGGCTAGAGCTTCTGGCACCGGCGTTCCGGATGAATTGATTGGAAGAAACGTCATGATCGACCTCGCAACCTGGAACCTCAGCGTTCCTGTTGGCAGCCCGCCGTACACCGTCGAAACCTCGAAACTGGTGGATGGCTTCAAGGATCAGTACTTCCATTCCGACACCGGCACCCTGTTTTTCTGGTCACCGGTGACCGGCTCGAAAACCGAAAACGCCATCTACCCGCGTACCGAATTGCGCGAAACCTACAGCAACGGCACCCTGCGCAATTGGTACTACCCGGACGCCGACAACCTGCTGCGCGCCACCCTCGCGGTGAACAAGGTGCCGAGCTCGGGCAAGATCGTCATCGGCCAGATCCATGCGTACGAAAGCCAGCGGCCGATGGTCAAGCTCGAATACCAGTACAAGGAAAAAACCCAGACCGGCAATCTGGTGATCAAGGTGCGCATGCGCCCGGACGACGCCGAAAGCCGCGTCATCACCCTGGCTACCGGCGTCAAGCTTGATCGCGAATTCAACTACCTCATCCACTTGAGCCCCGGCGGTGTGCTGGGCGTGAGTGCGGCGGGCTATCAGTGGGACTCCCAGATCAGCGCGACCTGGCGGGACAAGCCGCTGTACTTCAAGGCTGGGGTGTATGTGCAGGACAACACCGGGTACACCAGTGAAGGTGGGCAGGTGACGTTTACCAAACTGGATATTGATCACGACAAGTAACCCAAACACCACAAGGAGCTGGCGAGCTCGCCCGTCAGGCATTCGGTCACGTTGAACTGAAGAATAATCGTTCAGAAGAGCCCGCCTGAGGACGGGTTTCTTGAGCCAAATGGATTAAATGTTCCGCATACGGTACATTGACACCAAAATGTTACGGTAGCGCAACATGGATTACTCTCTTTTAATTACCCGTCTCGGCATTCAATTACGTGAAAAACGTATAAATCGTGGCCTGACGCAGGCTCAACTTGCCGATCTGGCGGGACTGACACGATACAAAGTCATTGCGGTAGAGAAAGGCACCCTTTCTGTCGGCATGATCGCTTACGCGCGGGTTTTGGCTGCGTTGGACTGCGAACTCTCGGTGGTTCCAGCAACGATGCCAACCCTTGAAGAGATCGGAGATTTATTCGAATGACAATGGCCTCTCTTCAAGTCAGTACCCCTGAAGGTAATAGCGGCAGGCTTTTCAGCGATGCCGAGGATTTCACTTTTCGTTATCACGAAGATGCATCGCCACAAATGGCGATCAGCCTCCTGATGCCTGTACGGCATGACGAGTTTCGTCGGCGTGAGTTGCACCCTGTCTTCCAAATGAACCTGCCCGAAGGCTACGTACTGGAGCAGTTGCGCAACCGCTTGGCCAAGACTGTGAACGTCGACCCAATGCTGCTACTGGCACTTTCCGGCAGCACATCGCCGATTGGCAGGGTTCATGTACGCTCTGAAACCGTTGATGCATTGTTGGAGGCGCAAGAATTTCCGGGAGAAAAACTCGAAGAGATTCTCACGTGGGACGGTACGGAAGATATCTTCGCCGACATGCTTGATCGTTACATCCTGCGGGCAGGCATTTCAGGTGTTCAACCCAAGTTGCTGGTGCCGGAGCGGCAAGAAATAGCGTTGCCGAGAGTGACATCCAAAACCTCGGATCTGATCATCAAGAGTGGCAGAGACGAATTCCCGGGCCTGGCGATTAACGAATTCCTTTGCATGTCCATGGCGAAAGAGGCGGGTATTCCCGTTCCACCGTTTTACCTTTCCGACAACGCCAAACTGTTTGTCATGCGCCGCTTTGACCGCGACGACCAGCTCAATCCGATTGGGTTTGAAGACATGGCGGTGCTGATGGGGCTGTCGGCTAATCAGAAGTACAGCAAAAGTTATGCGGCAATTGCGAAGGCTGTCCGACTGTATTGTCCCGCACGACATTTGCGCACGTCCCTTGAGCAACTCTTCGATATCGTCGCCCTGAGTTGCATCGTTGGAAATGGCGACGCTCACTTGAAAAATTTCGGTTTGCTCTATTCCGAACCCGCGCAACGCGATGCGCATCTGGCGCCGGCTTACGACATCGTCAACACCACGGCCTATATTCCAGAAGATGTTCTGGCATTGGATCTGGCGGGCAACAAGTCAATGTTCGCGTCAAGACAAGGGCTCCTGGAGTTTGCTCACACCTGTGAAATCGACCACCCCAAGGAGCGAATTCAGCACCTGCTCGACTCGGTTGAAGCGGTTCTCGATCGCTATCCTCAGTATCGCGAACAGGCGCCCCATGTGGTCAATGCCATTAAGCACGCGGCAGCGCCATTTTCTCTGACTTTTGGATAGCTTCGTTACCGCGAGAAATTCCGCCCAAAAAAAAACCCGCCTCTTCTCGGCGGGTTTCTTTTTAATCAGCTCAACGCTCAGGCTCAGTTAACCTTGGCGTTCAACTCACCCTTCAGATAGCGCTGATACATCGCTTCCAGCGAGATCGGTTTGATCTTCGAAGCATTACCGGCGGTACCGAACGCTTCATAACGCGCGATGCACACGTCACGCATTGCGGTCACGGTGGCGCCGAAGAATTTACGCGGGTCGAATTCGCTCGGGTTGGTGGCCATCAGGCGACGCATGGCGCCGGTAGACGCCAGGCGCAGGTCAGTGTCGATGTTGACCTTGCGCACGCCGTGCTTGATGCCTTCGACGATTTCTTCAACCGGGACGCCGTAGGTTTCTTTGATGTCGCCGCCGTACTGGTTGATGATCGCCAGCCATTCTTGTGGTACGGAGGACGAACCGTGCATCACCAGGTGGGTATTCGGGATGCGCTTGTGGATTTCCTTGATGCGGTCGATCGCCAGCACGTCGCCGGTAGGTGGCTTGGTGAACTTGTAGGCGCCGTGACTGGTGCCGATGGCGATGGCCAGGGCATCGACCTGGGTGCGCTTGACGAAGTCAGCGGCTTCTTCCGGGTCGGTCAGCATCTGGCTGTGATCCAGAACGCCTTCAGCGCCGATGCCGTCTTCTTCACCGGCCATGCCGGTTTCCAGCGAACCCAGGCAGCCCAGCTCGCCTTCTACCGAGACGCCGCAGGCGTGCGCCATGGCCACGGTTTGTTGGGTAACGCGGACGTTGTAGTCGTAGTCGGTCGGGGTCTTGCCGTCTTCGCCCAGCGAGCCGTCCATCATCACCGAGCTGAAGCCCAGTTGAATCGAACGCTGGCAGACGTCAGGGCTGGTGCCGTGGTCCTGGTGCATGCACACCGGGATATGCGGGAATTCTTCGATCGCGGCCAGGATCAAGTGACGCAGGAATGGCGCGCCGGCGTATTTGCGGGCGCCGGCCGAAGCCTGGACGATCACCGGGGAGTCAGTCTTGTCAGCGGCTTCCATGATGGCGCGCATCTGCTCAAGGTTGTTGACGTTGAAGGCTGGAACGCCGTAGCCGAACTCGGCTGCGTGGTCCAGCATCTGGCGCATGCTGATAAGTGCCATTGTGTGTGTCTCTCCCGGTTGAGGGTCGTTGATCGTGCCAGCCTGCCGGAGCGGCGGCGGCTATTCAAGTTAATGCAGATCGGGGGTTAGGCCCGGTCTGGTGATTCGGTGTTACCAAAACTGTGTGAACAACAGGGACCCCCTGTGGGAGCGAGCCTGCTCGCGAAAGCGGTCTGACGGACACTGCATCATCGACGGCAAGATTGCTTTCGCGAGCAGGCTCGCTCCCACATTTGGATCTCTGTACATCAATTCAATCGTGTTACTCGGCCTTGCAACCACGGCCAATCAGGTCATTGGTGGCGACCCAGTACACCAGGCCTTCGTCACCCTTGACGTGAAACGCCAGCATGCCGTCGCTGTACAGCGCGCCCGAGGCGCCCGGCTCTTCTTTCAGGCGATAGACCTGATCACCGCCGCCGAGGCGAACGTCGACTTCCTTCTGGCCGGCATCGGCGTAACGCCACAACACCTTGGCCTGACTGTCGCAGGTCCAGGTCGTCCAGTTATCCACCGGGGCGGACGACTGAAACACGTTCAACTGCGCGCAGCCACCCAACAATGCCAACGCCGCAACGGCGATCAAGCCTTTCATCCGTGTTCCTCGACTGACGGCGCACGCCGCCAGCCCTGAGTTAAAGAGTCAGACCCGTCAAGGACAACCATGTTCCTTGACCGGGGTTTGCGTCTCGTATTTGTCCAGGCCGTCCGGGCCCGAGCGCTTGTTCAGCACCGGGTTGGTTTCGGCCTGCCAGTCGGCCTGGTAACAGCCCTTCTGCGGCTCGCTCGGTGCTGGCGTCGCGTCGGCCTTCGGGGTACTCCCGCAGGCCGCCAGCGTACCGCTCAGCAACAACAGCGCTAACGACTTGACCATGTGAACACTCCTTTGCCTGGCCAAACGGGCGGCCTCAGGCCTTGGCCCGGCTTTCCAGGACTTCAACGGCAGGCAGCACCTTGCCCTCGACGAATTCGAGGAACGCGCCACCACCGGTGGAAATGTAGGAGATTTGCTCAGCCACGCCATATTTATCGATCGCCGCCAGGGTGTCGCCACCGCCGGCAATGGAGAATGCCGAGCTTTCGGCGATGGCCTGCGCGAGCACCTTGGTGCCGTTACCGAACTGATCGAACTCGAACACGCCGACCGGGCCGTTCCACAGAATGGTTTTCGACGATTTCAGCAACTCGGCGAAATTGGCGGCGGTTTGCGGACCGATGTCGAGAATCATGTCGTCAGCCGCAACGTCAGCAATCAGCTTGACGGTCGCTTCGGCGCTTTCGGCAAATTCCTTGGCAACCACGACATCAACCGGCAGCGGCACGCTGACTTTCGCCGCGATTTCACGGGCGGTGTCGAGCAGGTCCGGTTCGTACAGTGATTTGCCAACCGGGTGGCCGGCGGCCGCGAGGAAAGTGTTGGCGATGCCGCCGCCGACGATCAGTTGATCGCAGATCTGGCTCAGGCTGTTGAGCACGTCGAGTTTGGTCGAGACCTTGGAGCCGGCGACGATGGCCGCCATTGGCTTGGCCGGCGCGCCCAGGGCCTTGCCTAGCGCGTCCAGTTCAGCGGCCAGCAACGGGCCGGCAGCGGCGACTCTGGCGAACTTGGCTACACCATGGGTCGAACCTTCGGCACGGTGAGCAGTGCCGAAAGCGTCCATCACGAACACGTCGCACAGGGCCGCGTATTGCTGGGCCAGGTCGTCGGCGTTCTTTTTCTCGCCCTTGTTGAAGCGCACGTTTTCGAACAGCACGATGTCGCCAGCCTTGACCTCGACACCGCCGAGGTAGTCAGCCACCAGCGGCACTTCACGGCCCAGCGCTTTGCTCAGGTAGTCGGCGACAGGCTTCAGGCTGTTCTCGGCGGAGAATTCGCCTTCGGTAGGACGGCCCAGGTGCGAGCAGACCATCACTGCCGCGCCTTTTTCCAGGGCCAGCTTGATGGTCGGCAGCGAAGCCAGGATGCGCGCGTCGCTGGTGACAACACCGTCCTTGACGGGGACGTTGAGGTCTTCGCGGATCAATACGCGCTTACCTTGCAGATCGAGGTCGGACATCTTCAACACGGTCATGGGTCGCACTTCCTACGGTTTTTTTGAAGTTGCTGTTTGCAGATAGTGGTCTGCAACGTCCAGCATTCGGTTGGCAAAACCCCATTCGTTGTCGAACCAGGCAAGGATGTTCACCAGTTTGGGGCCGGAAACACGGGTCTGACTGGCATCGACGATGGCCGAATGTGGGTCATGGTTGAAATCACAGCTGGCGTGCGGCAACTCGGTGTAGGCCAGCAGGCCTTTGAGCGGGCCGCTGGTGGCGGCTTCGCGCAGGATCCGGTTGACCTCGTTGGCGTCAGTCGCGGTGGCGGTCTGCATCGTGATGTCGAGGCAGGACACGTTGACTGTCGGCACGCGCACGGCTTTGGCCTGAATTCGCCCGGCAAGTTCCGGCAGCAGACGCTCGATACCACGCGCCAGACCAGTGGACACCGGGATCACCGACTGGAACGCCGAACGCGTGCGGCGCAGGTCTTCGTGGTGATAGGCGTCGATCACCGGCTGATCGTTCATCGCCGAGTGAATCGTGGTGATCGACACGTAATCCAGACCAATCGCCTGATCGAGCAGGCGCAGCAGCGGCACGCCGCAGTTGGTGGTGCACGAGGCGTTGGACACCAGCAATTCGTCGCCGGTCAGGCAGTCCTGATTGACGCCGTAGACGATGGTGGCGTCGACATCCGCTTCGCTGGCCATCGGCTGCGAGAACAGCACGCGCGGCGCGCCGGCGTCGAGAAACCGCTGGCCATCGGCACGGGTGTGGTAAGCGCCGGAGCACTCAAGCACCAGATCGACGCCCAGCGACGCCCAATCGATGCCTTCGGGGGTGGCACTGCGCAAGACCTTCACGCAGTCGCCATTGATATGCAGACAATCGCCTTCAACCCGCACTTCGCCGGGAAAACGGCCGTGGGTGGAGTCGAAGCGTGTCAGGTATTCGATGCTGGCCATGTCGGCCAGATCGTTGATCGCGACAATTTCAAACCCGGCCTTCGCACCGCGCTCGAACAACGCCCGCAAGACGCAACGACCAATGCGGCCGTAGCCGTTGAGTGCAACTTTGTAGGGACGCGGTTGAGGCATGGGGTTCTCGATTACCGTGGTGAATCATGCAGTGCGATGGCGCCTGAGCGTACGCTTTCGCGAGCAGGCTCGCTCCCACAGGGAAATGCATTCCAATGTGGGAGCGAGCCTGCTCGCGAAGGCGTCAGCTCAGAGAACACCTTTTCTGGATCAGTCTTCCAGCAGCTCTTCAGCCTGACCGAGAATGTTTTCCAGGGTAAAACCGAACTCTTCGAACAGAGCCGAAGCCGGCGCCGACTCACCGTAGGTGGTCATGCCGATCACGCGGCCTTCCAGACCCACGTACTTGAACCAGAAGTCGGCGTGGGCCGCTTCGATGGCGATACGTGCGCTGACCTGCAACGGCAGAACCGACTGCTTGTACTCCGCATCCTGAGCATCGAACGCGCTGGTGCAAGGCATCGAGACCACGCGAACCTTGCGGCCCTGCTCGGTCAGTTTGTCGAAGGCTTGAACCGCCAGACCGACTTCCGAACCGGTGGCGATCAGGATCAGCTCAGGCTCGCCTGCGCAATCCTTGAGCACATAACCGCCACGGCTGATGTTGGCAATCTGGCCAGCGTCGCGTTCCTGATGTTGCAGGTTCTGCCGCGAGAAGATCAGCGCCGACGGGCCGTCCTTGCGCTCCAGAGCGTTTTTCCAGGCCACGGCTGATTCCACGGCATCGGCTGGGCGCCAGGTGTCGAGGTTCGGCGTGCTGCGCAGGCTGGTCAACTGCTCGATCGGCTGGTGCGTCGGGCCGTCTTCGCCCAGACCAATGGAGTCGTGGGTATAGACGTGGATCACGCGCTTCTTCATCAAAGCCGACATGCGTACGGCGTTGCGCGCGTATTCCATGAACATCAGGAAAGTCGCGCCGTAAGGCACGAGACCGCCGTGCAGGGCGACGCCGTTCATGATCGCGGTCATGCCGAACTCGCGCACGCCGTAGTACATGTAGTTGCCGCTGGCGTCTTCAGCGCTGACGCCTTTGCAGCCTTTCCACAGGGTCAGGTTGGAACCGGCGAGGTCAGCCGAACCGCCGAGCATTTCCGGCAGCAGCGGGCCGAACGCGTTGAGGGTGTTCTGGCTGGCTTTGCGGCTGGCGATGGTCTCGCCCTTGGCCGCGACTTCGGCGATGTAGGCCGAGGCTTTTTCCGAGAAGTCGGCCGGCAGCTCGCCGCTCAGACGACGGATCAGCTCGTTGGCTTCAGCCGGGAATGCCGCAGAGTAGGCGGCGAAACGCTGATCCCACTCGGCTTCCACCGCGCGGCCTGCTTCTTTGGCATCCCACTCGGCATAGATGTCGGCCGGGATTTCGAACGGGCCGTAGTTCCAGTTCAGCGCCTGACGGGTCAGGGCGATTTCCGCGTCACCCAGTGGGGCGCCGTGGCAATCTTCCTTGCCCTGCTTGTTCGGCGAACCGAAACCGATGGTGGTCTTGCAGCAGATCAGGGTCGGCTGGGCGCTTTTGCGTGCGGTTTCGATGGCGGTCTTGATCTCTTCCGGATCGTGACCGTCGACGTTGCGGATCACCTGCCAGTTGTAGGCTTCGAAGCGCTTCGGCGTGTCATCGGTGAACCAGCCTTCGACTTCGCCGTCGATGGAAATGCCGTTGTCATCATAGAAGGCAATCAGCTTGCCCAGGCCCAGCGTGCCGGCCAACGAGGCGACTTCGTGGGAAATGCCTTCCATCATGCAGCCATCACCGAGGAACACGTAGGTGTGGTGGTCAACGATGTTATGGCCGGGACGGTTGAACTGCGCCGCCATGACCTTTTCAGCCAGAGCGAAACCGACGGCGTTGGCCAGACCCTGACCCAGCGGGCCGGTGGTGGTTTCAACGCCCGGGGTGTAACCGAATTCCGGGTGGCCTGGAGTGCGGCTGTGCAGTTGACGGAACTGCTTGAGGTCGTCGATCGACAGGTCGTAACCGGTCAGGTGCAGCAGCGAGTAGATCAACATCGAGCCGTGGCCGTTGGACAGCACGAAGCGGTCACGGTCGGCGAACGACGGGTTGCTCGGGTTGTGCTTGAGGAAGTCGCGCCACAGCACTTCGGCAATATCTGCCATACCCATAGGGGCACCGGGATGGCCGCTGTTGGCTTTTTGCACGGCATCCATGCTGAGGGCACGAATGGCGTTGGCACGCTCACGACGGCTAGGCATCGCTGATCTCCTGGGTGTGAATAGACTGAAACGGAAAAAAGGAGGGCATTTTCCCTCACCCATGCGCCTCGGGGCAATGACAGATAGTCATCGGCAGGCGTTTTTCCAATCGATAGCACAGGTTTCGCCTGGTGAAACCTTTCCGCTATTCGTTTGTAGAGACTACCGTCCGCAGAGAAGTGCCATTTATCGAGCAATATCAAAACTTTTTGATATTGGCCTTGCGGTGCCTTGCCCCCGTCTCTAGACTGCCAGCCCTATGAACTTACGCGTGCCTTCCATTCGCCATGACGATTGCGACGAGCTGGCGGCCCTGTGCAAGGCCGGCGGCGATCCGTTGCGGCTGAATGTCTTGCGCGCGCTGGCCAACGATTCGTTCGGCGTGCTGGAGCTGGCACTGATTTTCGGCATCGGCCAGTCGGGCATGAGCCATCACCTCAAGGTGCTGGCGCAAGCCGATCTGGTGGCGACACGCCGTGAAGGCAACGCGATTTTCTATCGTCGCGCCCTGCCCCACAGCGAATTGCTCGGCGGCAAGCTGCACGCGGCATTGCTGGAAGAAGTCGACAACCTGGATCTGCCACACGAAGTGCAAGCGCGCATCGAGCAGGTCCACGGACAGCGTGCCGCCGCCAGTCAGGACTTTTTCGCCCGGGTCGCGGAAAAATTCCGTGCCCAGCAAGACTTGATCGCAGGCCTGCCGCAGTACCGTGACAGCGTGCTGGCCCTGCTCGACAAACTGAACTTCAATGGTGCAGCCACGGCCATTGAAGTCGGCCCCGGCGATGGTGCTTTTCTGCCGGAACTGGCCCGTCGCTTCGGCACCGTAACCGCGCTGGACAACAGCCCGGCGATGCTCGAACTGGCGCGTCAGGTGTGTGAACGTGAACAGCTGGCTAACGTCAGCCTGCAATTGGCCGATGCATTGAACGGCACAAGCCTTACGGCCGATTGCGTGGTGTTGAACATGGTGCTGCACCATTTCGCCGCCCCGGCCGATGCGCTCAGGCACATGGCCGATCTGCTGCAACCGGGCGGTAGCCTGCTCGTGACAGAGTTATGTAGCCACAACCAGAGTTGGGCCAGGGAGGCCTGCGGTGATCTCTGGTTGGGGTTTGAACAGGACGATCTGGCCCGTTGGGCCACCGCTGCGGGACTCGTTCCCGGGGAAAGCCTCTATGTAGGCTTACGTAATGGTTTCCAGATCCAGGTTCGCCACTTTCAGCGACCGGCTGGCGACACTCACCATCGGTAAATTCAGGAAAACATCGAGATGAGCGAATACTCCCTCTTCACCTCCGAGTCCGTGTCTGAAGGACATCCGGACAAAATCGCCGACCAGATTTCCGATGCGGTGCTGGACGCCATTATTGCCCAGGACAAACACGCTCGCGTGGCCGTGGAAACCCTGGTCAAGACCGGCGTGGCCATCGTTGCCGGTGAAGTGACCACCAGCGCCTGGGTCGACCTGGAGCAGATCGTTCGTGACGTGATTTGCGACATCGGCTACACCAGCTCCGAAGTCGGCTTCGACGGCGCCACCTGCGGCGTGATGAACATCATCGGCAAGCAGTCCCCTGACATCAACCAGGGTGTCGACCGCGCCAAGCCTGAAGATCAGGGTGCCGGCGACCAGGGCCTGATGTTCGGCTACGCCAGCAACGAAACCGACGTTTTGATGCCAGCGCCGATCACGTTCTCGCACCAGCTTGTACAAAGGCAAGCCGAAGCACGCAAGTCGGGCCTGCTGCCTTGGCTGCGTCCGGACGCCAAGTCGCAAGTGACCTGCCGTTACGAAGGCGGCAAGGTTGTCGGCATCGACGCTGTGGTTCTGTCGACCCAGCACAACCCGGAAGTTTCCTACAAAGACCTGCGCGAAGGCGTGATGGAGCTGATCGTCAAGCACGTACTGCCTGCCGAACTGCTGAGCAAGGACACCCAGTTCCACATCAACCCGACCGGCCAGTTCATCATTGGCGGCCCGGTAGGTGACTGCGGTCTGACCGGTCGCAAGATCATCGTCGACAGCTACGGCGGCATGGCCCGTCACGGCGGCGGCGCGTTCTCCGGCAAGGATCCATCGAAGGTTGACCGTTCGGCTGCCTACGCTGGCCGTTACGTGGCCAAGAACATCGTTGCGGCCGGCCTGGCCGAGCGTTGCGAGATTCAGGTTTCCTACGCGATCGGTGTGGCCCAGCCTACCTCGATCTCGCTGAACACCTTCGGCACCGGCAAGATCAGCGATGACAAGATCATCAAACTGGTGCGTGAAGTGTTCGACCTGCGTCCATACGCGATCACCACCATGCTCGACCTGCTGCACCCGATGTACCAGGAAACCGCAGCCTACGGCCACTTCGGCCGTGCTCCGCAGTCCAAGACCGTTGGCGAAGACAGCTTCACCACGTTCACCTGGGAAAAAACCGACCGCGCCGACGCCCTGCGTTCCGCCGCTGGCCTGTAAAACCCTGGCTGCATAAAAGCCCCGCACGGTTCGCGCCGTGCGGGGCTTTTTCATGCCTGACAGATTTTTGAGATCCCTGTGGGAGCGAGCCTGCTCGCGAAGGCGCCCGCCCATGCAACGTCAATTCAGAATCCGGAAACACCTCGAAAAACACCCCCGGTAACGCATTTCGAATCCTCACCTACCCTTCAAATATTACCTCCGAGCAAGGACGCTCAACGATGCTCTTCACACTGCGCCTGTTGCTGGCCTTCCTGCTGGCACTCATCACCCTCGTCAGCCAAGCCAACTGCCCCAACTGGCCCTTACCCCAGGCACAACGCGAAATCACCATCCTGCAAAACCAGATCGACCAATGGGACGACGCCTATCACCGCGAAGGTCGCTCGCTGATCACCGACGAACTCTATGACCAGTCCCGGCTGCGGCTGAAAGAATGGCGAGCCTGCTTCAACCAACCGTCATCACCGCAGCCGTTGCGCACCGCGTCCGGCACGATCACCCATCCCATCGCCCACACCGGTCTGGACAAATTGCACAAAGCAGAAGACGTCGCCGACTGGCTGCGCGATCGCCAGGACGTTTGGGTACAGCCCAAGGTCGACGGCGTGGCTGTCACGCTGATCTACCGCCAGGGAATATTGCAGCAGGCCATCAGTCGCGGTGACGGGGTCAACGGCCAGGACTGGAGCGTCTCGGCGCGCAGGATCGCAGCCGTTCCGCAACGTTTGAGGCAGCCACGGGATCTGCTGGTACAGGGCGAACTCTATTGGCGCCTCAATGCGCATGTTCAATCACAGTCCGGCAGCTTCAATGCCCGCGCCACCGTGGCCGGGCTGATGGGCCGCAAATCCCTTGATGCTGAACAGGCTGCCGGAATCGGGCTGTTCGTTTGGGACTGGCCACAAGGTCCGATCGATTTTTCCGAACGCCTGGCAGAACTCCAGGCATTAGGGTTCGCTGCCACTGAGCCCTATACGCAGCCCATCACCCATTTCGAAGACGCGCAAAAATGGCGCGAGCATTGGTATCGCTCGCCCCTGCCCTTTGCCAGCGACGGCGTGGTGCTGCGTCAGAGCCAACGGCCACCCGCCGAGCGCTGGCAGGCCAAGGCACCTTATTGGGCGATTGCCTGGAAATACCCTTTCGCCCAGGCATTGGCCGAAGTGCGTAAGGTCAATTTCAAGATCGGCCGCACCGGGCGGATCACGCCGGTGCTGGAACTGCTGCCGGTCAGACTCGATGACCGCGAAATCAAGCGGGTCAGTGTCAGCTCGCTCAAGCGCTGGCAAACCCTCGACATCCGCCCCGGCGATCAGGTGGCAATCAGTCTGGCCGGGCTGACCATCCCACGCCTGGACAGTGTCGTGCTGCGCACCAGCGAACGGGCAGACATCAGCGTCCCCAATGCCGCCGACTACCACACCCTGAGCTGCTGGCAACCGACACCCGGCTGTGAAAGCCAGTTTCTTGCGCGTCTGACCTGGCTCAGTGGCAAGCGGGGTCTGGCGATGCAACATGTCGGACGCGGCACCTGGGAGAAACTTTTGGAAACAGGCCGTCTGAAACACCTGCTGGATTGGCTGACCCTCGATGCGTCAGAGCTTGCTAACATTGCCGGCCTCGGCGAGCGCAGCAGCGCACGTCTGATCCATAGTTTTCACGGCGCGCGGCAACAGCCGTTCGCTCAATGGTTGAAAGCGCTGGGCATGCCGCCGACCGGACAGGCGCAACTGGACGACTCATGGCAGGCCCTGGCACAACGTGACACTGAACAATGGCAGGCAGAAGCCGGCATCGGCCCGGGACGCGCGGCGCAACTGAGCGCATTCTTTCGCGACCCGCAGGTAGTGGCTATGAGTGAAACTTTGAAAGCCGCCGGAATCGACGGCTTCTGAACCTGCAATCCCCGCCCGGCGGGAACCCAACGGCCGGCCAGACGCTCCAACAGCGCAGTGCCCTCCCACCCCGATTGCCTTTGCACATGGAGCTTTTATGAAATTTCTCGCACCGCTCGCCCTGCTTACTCTTTGCGGCGTCATGGCCGCCCCGGTCATGGCCGAGGAAGACGGCCCGGGCCTGACCGGTTGCGCTGCCAAGAAGCAGGGCATCATCAATCAGATCGAGCAGGCCAAATCCCGCGGCAACATGGAGCAGCAGGCCGGTCTGGAAACCGCACTGCGTGAAGTGAACGAACACTGCACCGACGCCGGGCTGAAAAAAGAACGTGAGAACAAGGTGCTTGAGGCCAAGCACGAAGTCAGTCAGCGTCAGGCGGATCTCGACAAGGCCATGAAGAAGGGCGATCCGGAGAAGATCAACAAGCGCAAGGAGAAGCTCGCCGAGTCGCGCAAGGAACTGCAGGAAGCGCTGGACGAGATCGACAAGTAAGACTTTGGTTTCGTGGCGAATGGCAAAGCGCTTTCGCGAACAGGCTCGCTCCCACATGAACCACTTTGTCAACTGTGGAAGCGAGCGTGCTCGCGTAGGTGTCAGCTCAAGCAATACAAATCAATGATCGCGAAACTCTTTATGGCAGGCACTGCAGGCGTCCTCGACTTTCTGCACTGCCGGCCCGAGATTGCTGGCCTTGTACGGCTGAACCTGACTGGCGACCACCAATTCACCGGTAGCCGCCTCAAGAGCGCGGGCCAGCTCCTGAAAACGCGCCTGTTTCTGCCAGACATCATCTTTGGCGCTGGTGTGATCTTCTTCGCGCACCTGCGGGAAATGCTTCCACGGCTCATGGGACAAAGCATCGAGCCTGACCGCGCCCTCGGCAAATTTCGGTCCGTCGAACGCAATGCGCCCACGCAACATGCCGCCGAGATCTTCGCTGGTCTTGAGCATCTGCTTGAAGATGGCCTTGCGTTGACCCAACGGCGAATTCGGATCGACACCGCCACAGGCGGACAAGGTCAGACAGGCCAGCAATACAACAGCAATTCGTTTCAGAGTCATGGTCGCTTCAGGTCGCGGAAATCGGCGGCCAGTATCCTCGGCTCATGGCCAAACACCAATAGCCCTATTAAAAATACGGGTTGTTCGAGCGCATGGAGCACTCGGCCAACCGGCACAGGAATCACTCCATGAACAGCCGCTTCACGGCCTGGCGTCACCCGCTTCTCGTCACCCTGCCAATCCTGGCCGTCCTGGCCGGCTGCACCGGCGGTGACAATGCCGAACCGAAAACCCATGCGCTGGCCACGTATTCCAGCGCGACCTGGGAAGCGTTGCCCGCGGTCTCCGACAACGATCTGGTTGCCGGTTTCGGTTCCTGGCGCAGCGCCTGCACACGACTCAAAGCCGACGCGGTCTGGGGCCCGACCTGCGCTGCGGCGGCGAATGTGCCGCAAAGCGCCGCCGAGATTCGCGCGTTCCTCAAGCAGAACCTCGATGTCTATGGCCTGCGCGCCGAGAACGACAACCCCAACGGCCTGATCACGGGCTACTACGAACCGGTCTACCCCGGCAGCCTGACACCCACCGCGACGGCAAATGTGCCGGTGTACGGCGTGCCCGAGGACATGATCATCGTCTCGCTCGACAGCATCTACCCGGAATTGAAAGGCAAGCGCCTGCGCGGGCGCCTCGAAGGACGCGTGCTCAAGCCTTACGACGACGCAGCGACCATTGAATCCAAAGGCGTGAAAGCGCCGGTAGTGGCTTATCTGACTGATCCGATGAACCTGCAATTTCTGCAGATTCAGGGCTCGGGCCGGATTCAGACCGAGGACGGCAAACAGTTACGCATCGCCTACGCTGATCAGAACGGCCACCCGTACCGGCCGATCGGTCGCTGGCTCGTCGAACAAGGTGAGCTGAAGAAGGAAGAGGTAACCATGAGCGCGATCAGCAACTGGGCCAAGGCTAACCCGACGCGCATTCCGGAACTGCTCGCCAGCAACCCGAGCTACGTGTTCTTCACCCGCAACCCGGACAGCAACGAAGGCCCGCGCGGCTCGCTGAACGTGCCGCTGACCGCCGGTTACAGCGCGGCGGTGGATCGCAAGGTGATTCCGCTGGGCAGTCTGTTATGGCTGTCGACCACCAAACCTGATGGCACCCCACTGGTGCGCCCGGTTGCGGCGCAGGATACCGGCGGCGCGATTGCCGGTGAGGTGCGCGCGGATCTGTTCTGGGGCACCGGCGATGCGGCCGGGCAACTGGCCGGGGACATGAAACAGCAGGGGCAGATCTGGATGCTCTGGCCTAAAGGGGCGGCGTTGCCGCAGGTCCCGCAGGTGGCGGATACACCGAAGCAAAAGTCTTAGGTTCTTCGCCGTCTGATCCATTGCTTTCGCGAGCAGGCTCGCTCCCACATCTGGAATGCATTTCCATGTGGGAGCGAGCCTGCTCGCGAAGAGGCCGGCAGCAACAGCTGATAATCAGATCGACACAAAGAAAAACGAAGCAATCAGCCCCATCCCGATAAACCACACCACCGAACGCAGTGCAGCCCAGTCGGCCAGATAGCAAATGATGTACAGCAGGCGACTGGTGATAAACAGCACCGCCAGCACATTGACCGTCACCAGCTCCGCAGTGCCGACCAGATGCGCAACGATCACTGCGGCAGCAAACGCCGGTGTGACTTCAAAGCTGTTCAATTGCGCGGCGTGGGCGCGACGGGCGACGCCATCGACGCTGTCGAGAAAATCCCGTGGATCGTAATTGTCCTTCAAGCGGAAACCGCCGGTGGCCTTCGCCACGATCGTGCACACGTACGGCAGGAAAATCGCGATCAACACACACCACAGAGCCACTGTCATAACGTCGTCCTTTTTCGATTCGAATAATTGGCGAGCGGTCAGAACTTCATCATCAGCATGCCGATCAGCACCTGCCCACAGGCTAAGAGCCGCAGCCGGCCGAAAGGTTCTTTCAGGCGCATGTTTCACGGCAGCGTTTACGGTGAATGTGCGATTGCAGAACCGACTGGTCAGAATTGATTCGCCATGTGTCAGCAGCTGTTTATACTGCAACCCACCACGCCGTACTCAGCTGCACACCAAAAAATTCCAATAAAAGCTGCCTGCTCCGCTTTCATCGAAAACGGTCGCTGGCACGCGTATGCCTGATCAAAGCGTCAAGACGACCGACAGAGACCTTGCGCATGCCCCTCGCTTTGCTTGCACTCGCCGTTGCCGCTTTCGGCATCGGTACCACCGAATTCGTCATCATGGGCCTGCTGCCCGATGTCGCCCGCGATCTGGCCGTGAGCATTCCCCACGCTGGCCTGCTGATCACCGGTTACGCCCTGGGCGTGGTGTTTGGCGCACCGATCCTGGCGATCGGGACCGCCAACATGCCGCGCAAAGCGACATTGCTGGGCATGACGCTGATGTTCATTCTCGGCAACGTGCTCTGCGCGCTCGCGCCGAACTACGCGACGCTGATGGCCGCGCGGGTGGTCACGGCGCTGTGTCACGGTGCCTTTTTCGGCATCGGCTCGGTGGTCGCCGCCGGGCTGGTCGCGCCGAACAAGCGCGCGCAAGCCATCGCAATGATGTTTACCGGCCTGACCCTGGCCAACGTCCTCGGCGTACCCTTGGGCACAGCGCTGGGCCAATACGCTGGCTGGCGCTCGACCTTCTGGGCGGTGTCGGTGATCGGCATTGTCGCCGCGCTGGCGCAGTGGTTGTGGTTGCCGAAACACATCGCGATGGACAAGGCCAACCTCGCCAGCGAATTCAAAGTACTGGGCAAGGCCAACGTGCTGCTGGCGCTGGGCATGAGCGTGCTGGCCTCGACCAGCCTGTTCAGCGTGTTCACCTATATCGCGCCGATTCTGCAAGACATCACTGGCGTCAGCCCCCACGGCGTGACGGTGATGCTGCTGTTGTTTGGGGTCGGCCTGACGGCGGGCAGCATGCTCGGCGGGCGTCTGGCCGATAGCCGCTTGTTGCCGTCACTCGTCGGCGTGGCGCTGGCAGTTGTGGTGATTCTCGCGGCGTTCAGCCAGACCAGCCGTTCAGTTATTCCAGCGGCGATCACCCTGGTGCTGTGGGGGATTTTCGCTTTTGCGCTGTGCCCGATTCTGCAGCTGTTGATCATCGATCAGGCGCACGAAGCGCCGAATCTCGGTTCGACGCTGAACCAGAGCGCATTCAATCTGGGCAACGCGGCAGGCGCCTGGATAGGCGGACTCGTGGTCGCCAGCGGCGCGGATCTGGCGGACTTGCCATGGACCGGGGCGCTGGTTGGCGTGCTGACGGTGCTGACGGCGCTGCTGTTCATTTACCTGCAACGTCGGCGGGCGGTTGCGGTCAATGTGTCTGGCTGATGCTGGTGTGTCAGACGTGGCCCTCACCCTAGCCTCTCCCCGTGGGAGAGGGGACTGATCGGGGGACGCTCGACACCCACGCCGACTTGCTCGGCCCTCTCCCTCGGGAGAGGGTTGGGGTGAGGGGGCTGTTGAGTGGGACGCGCAATCCGAATGTGCCCTCAGCCACCCCCACCCCATCAAACCCCTGCGTCCAACCTCCGGTCGCGCTCCATTCACCCCTCATCCAAAGGACCCCGGATGCTTGAACTCGTCGCCGCTTTCATCTGCCTTACCACTCTCCTGACTTTCGTCAATTTCCGCTTCATCGGCCTGCCGCCGACCATCGGCGTGATGGTTACCGCCCTGCTGTTCTCACTGCTCCTGCAAGGCCTCAGCGTGCTCGGCTTTCCCGGCCTCGAAGACCGCGTGCAGCAACTGATCGGCCAGATCGATTTCGGCGATCTGCTGATGAACTGGATGCTCTCGTTCCTGCTGTTCGCCGGCGCTCTGCACGTCAACTTGAATGACTTGCGCAGCTACCGCTGGCCGATCGGCCTGCTGGCCACCTTCGGCGTACTGATTGCCACCGTAGTGATCGGCAGTCTGGCCTTCTACATTTTTGCCCTGTTCGGCTGGCACGTGAGTTTCCTCTACTGCCTGTTGTTCGGCGCGCTGATCTCACCGACCGACCCGATTGCGGTGCTCGGCGTGCTGCGTACCGCCAACGCGTCGAAACCACTGAAAACTACCATCGTCGGCGAATCACTGTTCAACGACGGCACGGCGGTCGTGGTCTTCACCGTGCTGCTGGGCATCGCGCAACTGGGCGAAACCCCGACCGTCAGCGCCACGGCCATGCTCTTCGTTCACGAAGCGATTGGCGGTGTGTTGTTCGGTGGGCTGATCGGTTATCTGGTCTATCGGATGATCAAAAGCGTCGAGCAGCATCAGATCACCGTGATGCTGACCCTGGCCCTGGTGATCGGCGGCTCGGCGATGTCCACCGAGTTGCACGTCTCGGCACCGATCGCGATGGTGGTCGCCGGTCTGATCATCGGCAACCTCGGGCGCAATCTGGCAATGAACGACATGACCCGCCGCTACCTCGACGGTTTCTGGGAGTTGCTCGATGACATGCTCAACGCGCTGCTGTTTGCGCTGATCGGCATGGAGCTGTTGCTGCTGCCGTTCAACTGGCTGCACATGGCCGCCGCAGGCCTGCTGGCGGTGGCGATCCTGCTGTCGCGCCTGCTCACCGTGGCGCCGGCGATCCTCTTGCTGCGTCGCTGGCGCTCGGTACCGGCCGGTACCATCCGCATCCTGACCTGGGGCGGTTTGCGCGGCGGCGTCTCGGTGGCACTGGCCCTGGCCCTGCCGTTGGGCCCGGAGCGCGACCTGCTGCTGAGCATCACCTACATCGTCGTGCTGTCGTCGATCCTGCTGCAGGGCCTGACCATCGGCAAACTGGTCAAGCACGCAACGCGCAATGAGCCGGCCAGCGTGGCTGAGCCAGCCCACCACTGATCATTTTTTGATCGATTGCGGATCAGGCTCGACAGCCTGATCCGCAGGCTCCTTCGGCGCACCGCTCTCGCTGCGAATCTGCGCATGGCTGATCAGCGCGAAGATGAAACTGCCGCCAATGATGTTCCCCGCCAGCGTCGGCCCGGCGAACACCGCCCAGAAATCACTCCACGGCAGCTCACCGGCAAAGACCAGATACGACACTTCCGCCGACCCGACCACGATGTGAGTGAAGTCACCCAGCGCCATGAAGTAAGTGATGAGGATGATGATCCACATCTTTGCGCTCTCCATGGACGGAATCATCCAGACCATGGTGGCGATCATCCAGCCGGAGACGATGCCCTTGGCGAACATCTGACTGGCACTGTGTTCCATGACCTTGCGGCCGATTTCGAGGAAAGCGACATCGGTCTTGCTGTCAAAGATCGGCAGTTCCAGCATCACGTAGGCGACCAGAATCGTCCCGCAGAGGTTGCCGACCAATACCACTGTCCACAGACGGATCAGTCGCAGGAAATTCTTCAGCGTCGGCTTGGTCATCACCGGCAGCACGGCGGTCAGGGTGTTTTCGGTGAACAGTTGCTGGCGCGCGAGGATCACCGCGAGGAAACCGGCGCAGTAGCCGAAACTGGCGATCACCTTGAATTCGTCGCCATCGGGCAGGCGCGAATTGAGCAATCCCATGCCCATCAGCGACAGGCCCATGGTCAACCCTGCCGCCAGCGCCGACCACCACAGCGCGGCAATGCTGCGCTCCAGTTCCTGATCGCCCTGGGTGCGGATGATTTCATGCAGAACGGCCGCGCGCGGCGGCTGGCTCTTCTCGACTTCGTGCTGCTCCTTGGCCGAGAGGTCGGGGGTCTTTTCGCTGGTGGGGGTGGTCATGGCGTGGCAACCGGTGGGGGGGATGTAGCTACGACCGTTGCGCTTCATGGCTGTTCAGTGGCCAGGCGAATCTTCGCTGAATGGGCTACCGCTTTCGCGAGCAGGCTCGCTCCCACAAGGATCACGCTGTACCTGTGGGAGCGAGCCTGCTCGCGAAGAATGCGCCGCCGAGGTTATTGAACGGCTTCGTCATCCTTGAACTGGTCTTTCACATATTTGATCTCGGTCCGCCCGTGCGGCGCCGGCAGGCCGTCTTCGCCGAGGTTGACGAACACCATCTTCTCGACGGTCAGGATGCTCTTGCGGGTGATCTTGTTGCGCACTTCGCAGGTCAGGGTGATCGAGGTGCGGCCGAATTCGGTGGCGGTGATGCCCAGTTCGATGATGTCGCCCTGGCGCGAGGCGCTGACGAAGTTGATTTCCGAGATGTACTTGGTCACGACGCGCTGGTTGCCCAATTGCACGATGGCGTAGATTGCCGCTTCTTCATCGATCCAGCGCAGCAGGCTGCCGCCGAACAGGGTGCCGTTGGGGTTGAGGTCTTCGGGTTTAACCCATTTGCGGGTGTGGAAATTCATGGGGGGGCTCCTGGATCGAGGCGATTGGGCGTTAGGGGTATTGGCCCCCAGCTTCAAGTTTTAAGCTACAAGCTGCAAGTAAAAGCCGATCAGCTTGTCGCTTGCAGCTTGCAACTTGCAGCTCAAAGACAGCTATAATCGCCACCGTTTCAAAACGGTAATGATCGCTTGTTACCGTTTTCCCGCCACCTGTCCGAGGGGCGCTGCAGCAGGTTCGACCTGTCAGGCTCGGATGGGGCGTTGACCGGCCTGCGCCGGACACTAAACGCACAACGGCGCCCATTCGCATATATTACGAATGGAGGCTCTTCATGAGCGCTGTCAACACGCCTGCAGATTTTACCGATTACAAAGTTGCCGACATGTCCCTGGCTGCCTGGGGCCGTCGCGAAACCATCATCGCCGAATCGGAAATGCCTGCCCTGATGGGTCTGCGCCGCAAATACGCTTCCGAGCAGCCGCTCAAGGGCGCGAAAATCCTCGGCTGCATCCACATGACCATTCAGACCGCCGTGCTGATCGAAACCCTGGTTGCCCTGGGTGCCGAAGTTCGCTGGTCGTCCTGCAACATTTTCTCCACTCAGGATCAGGCCGCTGCCGCTATCGCTGCCGCCGGTATCCCGGTGTTCGCTTGGAAAGGCGAAACTGAAGAAGAGTACGAGTGGTGCCTGGAGCAGACCATCCTCAAGGATGGCCAGCCATGGGACGCCAACATGATCCTCGACGACGGCGGCGACCTGACCGAGCTGCTGCACAAGAAATACCCGCAAGTGCTCGATCGCGTTCACGGCGTGACCGAAGAAACCACCACTGGCGTACACCGTCTGCTGGACATGCTGGCCAAGGGCGAGCTGAAGATCCCTGCGATCAACGTCAACGACTCGGTGACCAAGTCCAAGAACGACAACAAGTACGGCTGCCGTCACAGCCTGAACGATGCGATCAAGCGCGGCACCGACCACCTGCTGTCCGGCAAGCAAGCGCTGGTCATCGGTTACGGTGACGTGGGCAAGGGCTCGGCTCAGTCGCTGCGTCAGGAAGGCATGATCGTTAAAGTCTCCGAAGTCGACCCGATCTGCGCCATGCAAGCCTGCATGGATGGCTTCGAACTGGTGTCGCCGTTCATCGACGGTATCAACGACGGTTCCGAAGCGAGCATCGACAAAGCGCTGCTGGGCAAGATCGACCTGATCGTGACCACCACCGGTAACGTCAATGTTTGCGACGCGAACATGCTCAAAGCCCTGAAGAAGCGCGCCGTGGTCTGCAACATCGGTCACTTCGACAACGAAATCGACACCGCTTTCATGCGCAAGAACTGGGCATGGGAAGAAGTGAAGCCACAGGTGCACAAGGTTCACCGCACCGGCGCTGGCAGCTTCGATCCACAGAACGACGACTACCTGATCCTGCTGGCCGAAGGCCGTCTGGTGAACCTGGGCAACGCCACCGGTCACCCGAGCCGCATCATGGACGGTTCGTTCGCCAACCAGGTTCTGGCACAGATCTTCCTGTTCGGCCAGAAATACGCCGACCTGTCGCCAGCACAGAAAGCCGAGCGTCTGACCGTTGAAGTGCTGCCAAAAAAACTCGACGAAGAAGTGGCCCTGGAAATGGTTCGCGGCTTCGGCGGCGTGGTCACCCAACTGACCAAGCAACAGGCTGACTACATCGGCGTGACCGTCGAAGGCCCGTTCAAGCCGCACGCCTACCGCTACTAACAGGCGCTTGCTCGCTCTCCCTGTGGGAGCGAGCCTGCTCGCGAAGGCGTATTAACATTCAACATTCGTGTTGTCTGACCCTGCGCTTTCGCGAGCAGGCTCGCTCCCACACGGGACTGCAGCGCCTCGAAGGTTCTTGTTTCCAAGGGTATGACCATGTCCCAAGACCGTCGCTACAGCTTCGAGTTTTTCCCGACCAAGACCGATGCCGGGCAAGAAAAGCTGCTCGCCACTGCCCGTCAGTTGGCCACCTACAACCCTGATTTCTTTTCCTGCACCTACGGCGCTGGCGGTTCGACCCGTGATCGCACGCTCAACACCGTGTTGCAGCTGGAAAGCGAAGTCAAAGTACCGGCCGCACCGCACCTGTCGTGCGTCGGTGACAGCAAGGACGACCTGCGCGGCCTGCTGAACGAATACAAGGCTGCCGGCATCAAGCGCATCGTTGCCCTGCGCGGTGACCTGCCGTCCGGCATGGGCATGACCAGCGGTGAGCTGCGTCACGCCAATGAGCTGGTGGAATTCATTCGTGAAGAAACCGCTGATCATTTCCACATCGAAGTTGCCGCTTACCCGGAGATGCATCCGCAAGCGCGCAACTACGAAGACGATCTCGCCAACTTCGTGCGCAAGGCAAAGGCTGGTGCCGACAGCGCGATCACCCAGTACTTCTTCAACGCCGACAGCTACTTCTACTTCGTCGACCGTTTGCAGGCGCTGGGCGTGGATCTGCCGATCGTGCCGGGGATCATGCCGATCACCAACTACAGCAAACTCGCGCGTTTCTCCGATGCCTGCGGTGCGGAAATCCCGCGCTGGATCCGCAAGCAACTGGAAGCCTACGGCGATGACACGCGAAGCATTCAAAGCTTTGGCGAACAAGTCGTCAGCGAGATGTGCGAACGCCTGCTGCAGGGCGGCGCACCGGGGCTGCATTTTTATTCCATGAACCAGGCCGAACCTAGCCTGGCCATCTGGAACAACCTGAAATTGCCGCGTTAAGCGTCAAATCAAAGTCAAAAGATCGCAGCCTTCGGCAGCGCCTGCATATTTCCCTGTAGGCGCTGCCGAAGGCTGCGATCTTTTGCTTTTAAGCCCGCGAAACAGAGCTTGTGCAGGCACTTTCTGGCTCTTTGGCGTTTCTCGTCGTAATCTCCAGCCATGCCTTTGATCACGCAGTTATTCACCGTGCTGGTTTTTGCTTGCCTGAGCTTCGCCGCTCGGGGCGAGAAGTTGCGTATTGTCACCGAGCCCTGGGCGCCGTACGTGTACGAACAGGGCGGGCAGAATCTCGGGCTGGACTACGAAACCACCGCCATCGTGTTCAAGCGTCTGGGCATTGAAGTCGAATGGCAGTTCCTGCCGTGGAAGCGCTGCCTGTCGATGCTCGAAACCGGTCAGGCCGACGGTGCGCTGGACATCTTTCACAGCGCCGAGCGCGACGCCACCCTGCTCTATCCCAGCGAACCGCTGTCCGACGTCGAATTCGTGATGTTCTACGCCAACGACCGGCCGCACCCTTTCAGCACCCTCGAACAACTCAAAGGCCTGACCATCGGCACCTCGCCGGGCTATCTGTATAGCCCTGACTTCAGCCAGTCGGAGCTGTTTACCCGGGAGCCGGCACCGACCCATGAAGCCAACTTCGGCAAACTGGTACGCGGGCGTATCGATCTGCTGATTACCGATCGCCGCGTCGGCCAGCATTTGCTCGATGAGCTGAATATTCGCGATCTGATCACTGAAAACCCGACAGTTATCAGTCGTCAAAGCCAGTTTCTGGCGGTTCGGCGCAATGCCGGTATGGATTTGCTCGTGCAGCGCTTCGGTGCCGAGCTCAAGCGTTTCAAGCGCGAGCCGGCCTACGCCGAGCTCAGCGCGCGCTATGGCGCTGCGCCCGTCGACAATGCCTCACTGCGCTCAGCCACGGCCAGCGGCAAAACCGTTGAGCAGCAGGAAAGCAGCGCGCAGTGATTGCTCTGTTATACTCCGGCGTTCCCGCCAGGCTCACGCCCGGACGCCCGGAACCGTAACAGGCCTCACGACCCGCTACAGCGCAGCTTTCAGCCCGCGCGAGCGCTCCTGACGTGCCTTCGGAACCGCCGCTGGACCGGACGGGATTGCGTCCTCTTAAACGTGATTCGCGCCAGGCAAGACTCCCATTGGGCCAAGCCCTAACTAAAACAGGATTACTCATGTCCTTTGCTTCCCTCGGTCTCTCCGAGGCTTTAGTCCGTGCCATCGAAGATGCGGGCTATACCGAGCCTACTCCGGTGCAACAGCGGGCCATTCCCGCCGTGTTGCAAGGTCGCGACCTGATGGTGGCGGCTCAGACAGGTACCGGTAAAACCGGCGGCTTCGCCCTCCCGATTCTGGAGCGGTTGTTCCCCAACGGTCACCCGGACAAATCCCAGCGTCACGGCCCGCGCCAACCGCGCGTGCTAGTCCTGACCCCGACCCGCGAACTCGCGGCCCAGGTGCACGAGAGCTTCAAGATCTACGCCCGTGACCTGAAATTCGTCAGCGCCTGCATCTTCGGCGGCGTCGGCATGAACCCGCAGGTCCAGGCCATGTCCCGTGGCGTCGACGTCCTCGTCGCCTGCCCGGGTCGCTTGCTCGACCTCGCCGGCCAGGGCAGCGTCGATCTGTCCCACGTGGAAATTCTCGTTCTCGACGAAGCCGACCGCATGCTCGACATGGGTTTTGTGCACGATGTGAAGAAAGTCCTCGCACGTCTGCCGGCCAAGCGTCAGAACCTGCTGTTCTCGGCGACTTTCTCGAAAGACATCACCGACCTCGCCGGCAAGCTGCTGCACAACCCGGAACGCATCGAAGTGACGCCGCCGAACACCACGGTCGAGCGCATCGAACAACGCGTGTTCCGCCTGCCCGCCAGCCACAAGCGTGCGCTACTGGCCCACCTGATCACCGCCGGCGCATGGGAACAGGTGCTGGTCTTCACCCGCACCAAGCACGGCGCCAACCGCCTCGCTGAATACCTGGACAAACACGGCCTGCCGGCAGTGGCGATCCACGGTAACAAGAGCCAGAACGCCCGCACCAAAGCCCTGGCCGACTTCAAGGCCGGCGAAGTACGCATTCTCGTGGCCACCGACATCGCCGCCCGTGGTCTGGACATCGATCAGTTGCCGCATGTGGTCAACTTCGAGCTGCCAAACGTCGATGAAGACTACGTGCACCGTATCGGCCGTACCGGCCGCGCCGGTCGTTCGGGCGAGGCGATCTCGCTGGTCGCGCCGGACGAAGAGAAGCTGCTGAAAAGCATCGAGCGCATGACCAGGCAGAAGATTGCCGACGGCGATCTGATGGGCTTCGACTCCAGCACCATCGAAGCCGAGAAGCCGGAAGCCCGCGAGCGTCCGGACATCCGCAACCCGCGCAATTCCCGTGGTCCACGTGGCGATGGCCCGAATGGCGGCGGCGGTGGCGGCGGTCGCAAGGACAAAGGCAAAGACAAGGGCAAGGAAAAGCCGGCCGGTGAGCGTGGCGAGCGCCCTGCCCGTCAGCAGAAACCGCGCGAAGGCACCCCGAGCCGCGACCAGCGCCCGAGCCAGCCACCGCGTGCAGCGGCTGATCGTGCTCCGGACGAATTCCTCGACGACGATATCGATAACTTCGGTAACCGCGTCGATTACGTGCCCAAAGCCGCTCCTGCCGGTGGCCGTGGCCGTCGTCCGGGCGCACCTGCGCAAGGCGCAGGCACTGGCGCACCACGCGGTGGTCAGCCTCAAGGTCGCCAGAACGGTCCGCGCAACAGCAACGGCTCGAGCACAGGCACGCCACCGGCCAAACGCAGCGGCCCGCGCAATGGCGCTCCGCGTGACGGTCAGGGTCGTCGTGACGAATCCGCGCCACGCAACCGCCGCCCGGCCCGTGACGATCAGCCACGCAGCGAACCGGCCGTGCAGAACCCGCGCAGCAACGGCCCGAAGATCATGCACAAGGAATCGAAAGCCGACCGCTTCCCGACGCCTGAGCAGCTCGATCAACTGCCAAGCCGCCCGCGTGGTGAGAAACCAGCCTTGCTGACCCGTAATCGCTGAGTTTCAAGCCGCAATGAAAATGCCCCGACTCGATAGAGCCGGGGCATTTTTTTGAGCGCTGCAAATCTCTTTGTGTAGGAGCTGCCGAAGGCTGCGATCTTTTGATGTTGATTTTAAAGACCAAGATCAAAAGATCGCAGCCTTCGGCAGCTCCTACAGGGGATCTGTGTTGTGGCAAAAAAAACGCCCCCGGCCTTTCGACCGGGGGCGTTTTCATGTGGCGGCGAAATTTATTTCGCTTTCACACCTTCAAACGAAACATACAGCTCGACCGCATCGGACTTCGGACCGAGGTCTTTCTGCTTGCCGAAATCGGAACGCTTGATGGTGGTGGTGCCTTCGAAGCCGGCACGGTAGCCGCCCCATGGATCCTTGCCTTCACCCAGGAAGGTGGCCTTGACGACAACTGGCTTGGTCACGCCCAGCAGGGTCAGGTCGCCGGTCACGTCAGCGGTGTTGGCGCCAGTAGACTTGACGCTGGTGGAAACGAAGGTGGCCTTGCCGAACTTGCTGGCGTTGAGGAAGTCAGCGCTGGCGATGTGCTTGTCGCGCTCGGCGTGGTTGGTGAACACGCTGGCAGTGTTGACGTTGAACTCGATCTTGCTGTCTTCAGGCTTGGCAGCGTCGAAGCTGAACTTGCCGTCGATGTCCTTGAAGGTACCGGTGATGTAGCTGTAGCCCAGGTGACTGATCTTGAAGTCGACGAAGGCGTGCTGGCCTTCCTTGTCTACTACGTAGTCAGCAGCCATTACGTTGGCGGACAGCACGGCAGAACCGATTGCCAGAGCGGCCAGAGTCTTTTTCAACATGCTTTCTTTTCCTTTGAGTCGAGGTTGAATTTCAGGCTTTGCGACCGAGCATTCGGGTAAGGGTCGCATCACGATCGATAAAGTGGTGCTTCAATGCTGCCAACGCATGGAGACCGGAAAAAATTACCAGTGCCCACGCCAGCCACAGATGAATCACCCCAGCGGTATCTGCCTGATCCGGTAGTCCGGAAAGCAGAGCAGGAACTTCAAACAGGCCAAACACCGGGATCCCGACACCGTCTGCGGTGGAAATCAGGTAACCGGCAATCATCACAGCGAACAGCGCCAGATACAGAAACCCGTGGCCGAACCTGGCGCCGATACGGGTCATCCGGCTGTAGCTTTGCAGCGTAGGCGGCGGTGGGCTGATGAAACGCCACAGCACCCGCAACACCATCACACCCAGCAGCACCAGGCCGATGCTCTTGTGCAGATCCGGCGCGTCTTTGCGCCAGGTGCTGTAGTAATCCAGCCCGACCATCCACAGACCCAGCGCAAACAGTCCGAAGACCACCAGCGCCACGCCCCAGTGCATGAAGATGCTGACCCAACCATAGCGCGAAGAAGAGTTACGTAGCTGCATTGCCCAAATCCTGTGAGAACTGCGAACCAAGACTAGCGAGTTATCTATCGAATTAAAGCGGAAAATTTTGCTTTGAAATATCGAGAAATACGATCAAGAGTCTGGTAGTGACGAGTTAAGAAAAGATTAAAGGCAAAAGTGTGGCGGAATGTCAGGTGGCAGATCCTGATGATGCGCTGTCTGGACAGGCCTCATCGCGGGCAAGCCCGCTCCCACAGTGGTTAGTGGCGTGCACAAATCCCGCGTTTACCTCAGAAACCTGTGGGAGCTGGCTTGCCAGCGATGGGGCCCTCACAGGCAAAAAAAAGCGCGGCATATACGCCGCGCTTTTTCATTCACCGCAAAGCCTTACTGCGCCTTGGTCTCGGTCGTTGCAGCAGGCTTGGCCGCTGGTTTCTTCGCCGGCTCAGCCTTCTTTGCCGCCGGTTTGGCAGCCGGCTTTTTCGTTTCGGTCTTGGCCGCAGGCTTCTTCGCCGCTGGCTTGGCCGCTGCTTTCTTCGCTGGCTCGGCTTTTACCGGCGTCGCTGGCTTCGGCGCTTCCACCGGAGCTGGCGCAGGTGCCGGGGTCGGCGCAGGCGCTGGAGCGGCCGGAGCAGGTGCTGGCTCTGGCGCTTTCACAGGCTCAGGCTTCTTCTCGTCATCCGAACCGCCAAACAGGTTGCTGAAGAAGTTGCCCTTCTTCGCTGCCACCGCGCCCGCCGCGCCTGCCGCTGCAGCGGCCGGAACCACTTTGGCTGGCTCGAACGATTTGCCGGCCGCCAGATCTTCAACCTGACTGGCCGCACGCTGGCCGGTGCGCAGCGCTCCTTCCAAGGTGCCCGGGTACAAGGTGTCGGTGTGTTCGCCGGCGAACGCTACGCGTTGCAGCGGACGTTCCCACAGGCGCCAGAACTTGCTGATCTGCCCCGGGCCGTAAGCCAGGTAGGCGCCGCCCATCGACGGGTCGGTGCTGTAGCGGCGGATTTCATAACCGGTGAACGAGCCACGGGCCTGAGGATAAAACGCATGCAGACGGATCAGCACCTGATCGACCATCTGCTTGTCGCCGAACGCCTGCATCACACGGGCGTTGTCGCCAGACAGGTTGATCACCACATTGGCGCCGCCCTTCAGCGCCGGTTCGATCCAGAGCATGCCTAAACCTGCGTTGCTGTAGATCTCGCCGGACATGCGCGACTTGCTTTCCCACACTGGCGTCTTGAACTTCAGCATGATCTGGTCGCGCCAGCCGTAGTTGGTGCCTTTGATCGCCGCCAGGTGCTGGGCATCCAGCGCCGGGGTCAGCGCGATCTTGTTCAGTGCGCGCAACGGCACGGCCAGCACCACGTAGTCAGCCTGATAACCGACGCTGCCGACTTTGACGGTCACGCCGTCCTTGTCCTGGATGATGGCCGAGACCGGCGAGCTGGTCTTGATGGTCTTGATCTGTTTGACGAAGGCCTGGGCCAGCACCTGGCTGCCGCCGACCAGACGCGAGGCGCGCAGGTCGCGGTCGGAGACGCCGCGATAGACGCGGTTCTGCTGAGCGAAATACAGCAGCGACAGACGCGAAGGTTCGTCGTAGTGGGTGCGAATGTCCTGGTTGATCAACTGACGCGCGGTGGCCGGCAGGTTCTGCTTGTCGAGCCAGCTCGATACGGTGATCTGGTCCAGCGCATGCAAAGTGGCGGTCGCCGCCGGATTCTGCGGATCGTCGATCGAACGCGCCAGATCGTCGAGGGTTTTCTGGTAGCGCTTGAGCGCATCGGCGGTGGCTGGCTGCTTGGTGGCCAGATCAGCAGCGGAGAAATAATCCCCGTCGATCAGATAACCCGGCGTACGCACGAATTCCGGCGCCGGCGTAGTGCCGAGCTTGAAGGTCGACACGTACTTGTTCAGCACCGGCTGGGTCTTGTCGTTGCCGATCCACTCGCTGGTGGCCATGCCCGAGCGCCCGCCCAGGCTCGGCTTGGCTTCCAGCAGGGTGACCTGCCAGCCTTTGTTTTGCAGTTCGTAAGCGGCGGTCAGACCCGACAGGCCGCCGCCGATCACGATTGCGGTTTTATCCTTGGCCAGCGCCGTAACGCTGAACAGCCCCAACATCACCAGCGCACAGGCGCGCAGCCAACCGACAGACATTCAGCGAACTCCGGAAAAACATGTGGGAAAAGCAGTTATGCGAGTCAGACGACTCAAAGAACCGCGAAGAATACGTTAGCCATCAAAACGCCGCCAGCGACGTCTATCGGCTCAGACAAAGTAGCTCAATCGACACAATGGGTTGTTCCTGCGCGATGCATTGCATAGGCTTGCGCGATTGTTCGCCCGCGCCTGACGCGAGCCGCCTCGAGGAGACTGTAAATGGGCCTGAATAACCAGTGGATGCAACGCGATCTTGCGGTGTTGTGGCATCCCTGCACCCAGATGAAAGACCACGAACAGCTGCCACTGATCCCGATCAAGCGCGGCGAAGGCGTTTGGCTCGAAGACTTCGAAGGCAAGCGCTACCTCGACGCGGTCAGTTCCTGGTGGGTCAACGTGTTCGGCCACGCCAACCCGCGCATCAACCAGCGCATCAAGGATCAGGTCGATCAACTCGAGCATGTGATCCTTGCCGGTTTCAGCCACCAACCGGTGATCGAGCTGTCCGAGCGTCTGGTGAAAATGACCCCGCAAGGCTTGAACCGGGTGTTCTACGCCGATAACGGTTCGTCCTGCATCGAAGTCGCGCTGAAGATGAGCTTTCATTACTGGCTCAATCGCGGCCAGCCGAACAAGAAACGCTTCGTCACCCTGACCAACAGCTACCACGGTGAAACCATGGCAGCGATGGCGGTCGGCGATGTGCCGCTGTTCACCGAGACCTACAAAGCCCTGCTGATGGACACCATCAAAGTGCCCAGCCCGGATTGTTATCTGCGTCCCGACGGCATGGGCTGGGAAGAACATTCGCGCAACATGTTTGCCGCCATGGAACAGACGCTGGCGGAAAATCATGACAGCGTCGCGGCAGTGATCGTCGAGCCGCTGATTCAGGGCGCGGGCGGCATGCGCATGTATCACCCGGTCTACCTCAAGCTGTTGCGCGAAGCCTGCGACCGCTATGGCGTGCACCTGATCCACGATGAAATCGCCGTCGGCTTCGGCCGCACCGGGACGATGTTCGCCTGCGAGCAGGCCGGCATCCGCCCGGACTTCCTCTGCCTGTCCAAAGCCCTCACCGGCGGCTACCTGCCGCTGGCCGCATGCCTGACCACCGACGAGGTCTACAGCGCGTTCTACGACGACTACCCGACCCTGCGCGCCTTCCTCCACTCGCACAGCTACACCGGCAACCCGCTGGCCTGCGCGGCGGCATTGGCGACGCTAGATATCTTCGAGCAGGACAACGTCATCGAGAATAACCAGGCGCTGGCTCAGCGCATGGCCTCGGCGACCGCGCATCTGGTCGATCACCCGAACGTCTCCGAAGTGCGCCAGACCGGCATGGTGCTGGCGATCGAGATGGTCAAGGATAAAGCCACGAAAGAGGCCTACCCTTGGCAGGAGCGTCGTGGCCTGAAGGTGTTCCAGCATGCGCTTGAGCGAGGCGCGTTGTTGCGGCCGCTGGGCAGCGTGGTGTATTTCCTGCCGCCGTATGTGATCACCCCGGAGCAGATCGACTTTCTGGCCGAAGTGGCCAGTGAAGGTATTGATATTGCGACGCGTGACAGCGTCAGTGTTGCGGTGCCGAAAGACTTTCACCCGGGATTCCGCGACCCGGGCTGATTCGCCTTGCTTGAGATTTGCGGTGGCTGGACTGCCGCTTTCGCGAGCAGGCTCGCTCCCACAGGGGAATGCATTTCAAGTGTGGGAGCGAGCCTGCTCGCGAATGAAGTCGACACCGATCCAACTGATTCATATCTTTCCAGAGACCCGAAATGAGACTGTCCCGCTTCTTTATCGACGCCCCGCTGAGCACCGGCGAACACGAACTGCCGGAAGCCCAGGCGCACTACATCAGCCGCGTGCTGCGCATGGCCGAGGGCGATGCCGTGCAATTGTTCGACGGCTCCGGCCATGAGTTTCGCGGATCGCTGGTGGACGTCGGCAAGAAGCGCGTGGTCGTGCAGATCGACGAGCAATTCGCCGGGCAAGTCGAATCGCCGCTGCAGATCCACCTCGGCCAGGGCCTGTCCCGGGGCGAGCGCATGGATTGGGCGATTCAGAAAGCCACTGAACTGGGCGTGACGCAAATCACACCGATCTTCAGCGAACGCTGCGAAGTCCGCCTCAAGGACGAACGCGCCGACAAGCGCTTGCTGCACTGGCGTCAGGTGGCGATCAGTGCCTGCGAACAGTGCGGGCGCTCACGGGTGCCGGTGATTCATCCGCCAGTGTTGCTGGCGGACTGGCTCAAGCAGACCGAAGCCGAGTTGAAACTGGTCCTGCACCCGGTGGCCGAGCCGCTGGTGAGCCATGCCAAACCGACGACGCTGGCCTTCCTGATCGGGCCTGAAGGTGGCTTGACGGATGGCGAAGTCGAGCAGGCCAAAGGCAACGGCTTCCACGCCGCCCGCCTCGGCGCACGCGTGCTGCGCACCGAGACCGCGCCGGTGGTGGCATTGGCGGTGGCTCAACAATTGTGGGGTGATTTCTAGGCTCCTTCGCGAGCAGGCTCGCTCCCACATTGGATCTCCAGTGACCACAGATTTTGTGAACACTCTAGTTCCAATGTGGGAGGGGGCTTGCTCCCGAAAACGGTGTGTCATTCAACAAATGAGGTTGACTGACCTGACGCCTTCGGGAGCAAGCCCCCTCCCACAGTCGTTGCGTTCACAGGACGTAAAACAGAATCGCAACAAAGTGCAGCAGACTCCCGGCAATCACGAAGAGATGCCAGATGCCATGGGCATGCCGCAGCCGGTGATCCAGGGCAAAAAAGACAATCCCCACCGTATACAAAACCCCGCCTGACGCCAGCCAGGCAAACCCCGCCGTGCCCAATGCAGCGATCAGCGGCTTGACCGCGACCAGCACGATCCAGCCCATCACCGCGTAAATCACGATCGACAGAATCCGTGCCTCGGAGCGCGGTTTTATCTCTTGCAGAATGCCGATCAGCGCCAGCCCCCAGACAATCCCGAACAGCGTCCAGCCCCACGGCCCGCGTAACGTCACCAGGCAGAACGGCGTGTAGCTGCCGGCGATCAGCAGGTAGATCGAAAAGTGATCGACCTTCTTCATGATCGCTTTCTTGCGCCCGCGCACGCTGTGGTACACGGTCGAAGCGCTGTAGAGCACCAGCAAAGTGAAGGCGTAGATCGCCACGCTGACGATCTTCCATGGACTACCGTCGAGGCTGGCAATCACCAGCATCCATACGCCGCCGATAAACGCGGCGATGGCACCGACCAAGTGGGTCCAGGCGTTGAGTTTTTCCCCGTGATACATGTGTCGCATACCTCGTAGTCACTACCGCAAGCGCGCAAGGCTCGGGCCTTGAGCGTAAAAGCGCAATGTTTCTGTTCAAAGCCAAGATCAAAAGATCGCAGCCTTCGGCAGCTCCTACAGGTGATCGCATTCCAATGTAGGAGCTGCCGAAGGCTGCGATCTTTTGATCTTCAAGGCACAATCGACGCATTCCAAAAAGAGTCCGCGCCATGCTGATCGACGAAGAATTGACCCTGAAAAAACTCGAGGTGTTCCTCGCCTTCATGCGCACCGGCAACCTCGCCCGCGCCGCCGCCGAACTGCAGACCAGCAACGTCAGCGTGCACCGCGCCATTCACTCTTTGGAAAACGCCCTGCGCTGCCCGCTGTTCAAACACGAAGGGCGCAACCTGACGCCGCTGGAAAGCGCCTATGTGCTGGAAGAACGTGCGCAAAAACTGATTAACGACGTTGTCGACAGCGTGCGTCTGACCCGCGAAGCCGCCGGGTTCTCCGCCGAGCGTTTCAAGCTCGGCTCGCTGTACTCGCTGACGGTGAAGACCGTGCCGCAGCTGATCATGGGCCTGAAAATCCGCCGCAGCGAACTCAACATCGACCTGATCCTCGGCTCGAACATCGACCTGCTCTACAAGCTGAAAAACATGGAAGTCGACGCGATTCTGGTGTCGCTGGACGACAGCATCAACGACCCGGATTGCGAGCAGATTGCGCTGTTTTCCGACGACATTTTCCTCGCCACCCCGGCGGATTCAAAATTCGCTCAGCGCAGTGAAGTCGATCTGGCGGAAGTGCGCGATGAAACCTTCATCACCCTGACCCAGGGCTTCGCCACGCATCAGGACGGTGTGCGGGTGTTCAAGCAGGCGGGGTTCGAGCCGAAGGTGGCGATGCAGGTCAACGACATCTTCACTTTGCTGAGCATGGTCAGCTCCGGGGTGGGGTACGCCTTGTTGCCGGGGCGGATTGCGGCGGTGTACGAGAATCGGGTGAAGCTGATTTCGTTGCAGGAGAAGTACCGGTTGCAGCAGCACATTGGCGTGGTGTTTCTCAAGACAAAGGAGCGCGATCCGAACTTGTTGGCGTTGCTGGCGGAGTGTCGGATGTATGCCAATCGGCAGGCCTGATACCGAGTCGCCCCCTTCGCGAGCAGGCTCGCTCCCACAGGAAAATGCATTCCAACTGTGGGAGCGAGCCTGCTCGCGAAAGCGTCAGCCCATTAACCCGCGCATCGCCAGAAACAGCAGCGAAGGCCCCAGCAGACACCCAAGCGCGGTGTAGAACGCCGCCGTCAGGCAACCATACGGCACCAACTTCGGATCGGTGGCCGCCAGGCCCCCGGCGACGCCGCTCGAGGTGCCCATCAAACCACCGAAAATCACCGCGCTGCGCGGGTTGTTCAGGCCGATCATCGGTGCCACGAACGGTGTCATCACCATCACCAGAATCGCCTTGATCAGCCCCGCCGCAATCGACAACGCCATCACCTCGGAACTGGCACCAATCGCCGCGCCGGTCACCGGGCCGACAATGTAAGTCACGGCCCCCGCGCCAATGGTGGTCAGGCTCACCGCATCGGTATACCCGAATGCCGTCGCCACGCCGACCCCGGCGACGAACGAGGTGCCAACACCGACAAACAGCGCCAGCACACCCACAAACCCGGCACGCTTGAGCTCATCGACACTCACGCCAAACGCCGTCGCCACAATTGCGAAATCACGCAGCATCGCACCGCCGAGCAGGCCGATGCCGGACAGCAGGGGAATATCCACCACACCTTTTTGCCCACCGGTCAGTGCGCCGCCGATATACGACAGCACCAGCCCGAGCAGAATGGCGATCGCCGAACCGTGCAATCGGCCCTTGGTGAAGGTGTTGGACATCCAGTAGGACACCCACATGGTCAGGCCGACAATCAGAAAGCCGCTGATCAGACCGTAACCGGTGATCACTTTCATCATTGATTCGTACATGGCGATTACCCCGCAGTCTTGGCAGGAGCAATCGGCGTCTCTTGCTTGTTGCCCATGCGTGTCAGCACCGGCACCAAGGCAAAAGCGATCACTACGGCGAGGGTGCCGGCAAGAATCGCCATCGGCCCGCCCTTCAGCGCACCGTAGACATTCTGCTGCGCGGCCATGGCGACCACGATGGGAATGTAGATCGCGCTCCAGAACTCCACGCCCTGCTCGGTCTTGCCCTTGAGCCAGCCGCTCTTGTAGAGATAGCTGCCCAGGCCGATCAGCAGCAGCATCGCAATGCCGACGCCACCGACGTTGGCCGGCACGCCGATCAGCTTGCCGAGCAATTCACCGACCCAGATACCGACCAGCGTGCAAAAGGCGAGAAACGCCACACCGTAAATAATCATTGTTGTAGTCCTCAAAGTGCATCGTCGAATGTTGTTTTTGTTGTTCGAAGCTTGAGTCGCGGCGGTTTAGAGTTGGCGGCCACCCTCCTCGCGCAACAGCGCTTGCAGGGTGTCGAGGCGGGCACTGTCGAAGGCAGTGACGGTGCCCTGCTCGAACACCCGGCGCGCCAGCCCGGTCAGCACCGCACCGGGCGGCAGTTCGATCTGTAGACGTACGCCGCGCTCATAGGCGCTTTGCACGGTGCCGCGCCAGTCCACCACGCGGCACATGTTGAAAGCGAGGTCATCGCGCAGCGCTTCGACTTTGCTCACAGGACGGGCGCGGCTGCCGCTCAGATAAGCGATCTTCGGGTTTTTCAGTTCAATCTTGGCGAAGGCCTCGGCAAGCGCCTGCGCCGGCCTTTCCAGTAGCGGGCAGTGCGACGGCACGCTCACCACCAGCCGTTTCGCCACTCCGGCACCACGACTGCGCGCCAGTTCGGCCACCGCATGCATGGCCTCGTCGCTGCCGGCAATCACCACTTGGTTATCGGCGTTGATGTTGGCCAGATACACCGGCCGATCTTCGCTGTGCACTTGGGCCAGCAGTGTTTCGACTGTGGACAACTGCAAGCCGATGATCGCGGTCATGCCGTAGCCCTGTGGATAAGCCTGTTGCATCAGCTCACCGCGCAGGCTGACCAGATGCAGTGCATCGCTGAAACTCAAGGCCCCCGCCACCACCGCCGCCGGATAAGCGCCGATCGACAGGCCGGCGACGTAATCCGCGCTCAGTTCATCCTGCAATAACTGCCGCGAAGCAGCGACACCGGCGATCAGCAGGCATAGTTGCACCGCTCGTGTCGTGCGTAATGCCTCGGCTGAATCCAACTGCAAAACATCCTCGCCGAGCACATCACTGGCCTCGACCAGCGTTTCCCGAGGCAACCGCTGGAGCATGCCGGATTGCTGCGCGCCCTGGCCGGGAAACACCAGCAGACTGCTCACGCTGCCTGCTCCTGCGGGTTCCACGGATCCATCACCAATGCCGCCTGATGCGCATTTTTCAGCAGCACCCTGGACGAACCGCTGGCCCATTCCCGCAAGGCCACAGCGCCGAACGGCGTTTGCAATTGCATGTCGACCCGGCACACAGCCTGATCGAAAAGCTCCACGAGTTTGCATGCCTGATTGCGCGTGATCACCTGCGGCGCACGCAGAATCAGATCGAGATCACTGGCCGCGTGCATCGCTGCAAAACCGCTGGCCAATTCGAACCCGACACTGCCGCTGACACCCCAGACCCAACCGCAGTCATCGAGCATCGGCCGCAGTTGTTTGAGCCCCTGCATCACCGGCAGATCTCGCTCGCACTCAACATGACAAAGGGCCTCGGGACTGACCCGACAGGCAATCGAATCGAGCGGCATAAACGTCGCCTGCCGCTGCTCGCGCAACACACCACGAACGCCGACCGCGACCAGACCTTCCTCGCTCAAGGCCCGGCGCACCACCACCGGTTGCCCGGCCGCCAGCGCCGCGACCGCCCACTGCGGCGCATCCGCCGGCAACTGCGCCGGGGTCATGCCCCAGAGCAGATCGTGGGCCAGGGGCAGGTTCACCACTGCGCCCTCAGCAACTCGCGGACTTTGCTGGAGGCGGCACGATTACTCGCACCAAGTCGACCTTTCAAATCAGTGCTGCTCACATCGTTGATCGCTTGCTTCAGGCACTCGCTCACCCGCGCCAGATCTTCCTCTGTCGGCTGTTCAATCTGCTGCACCGAGAGGGTTTCCCAGAGCAGACCGAGGCTGGCGTAGCTGTCGATGTCGTAGGCCATCGGCGGCACGCTCGAGGCCAGCGCCTCCAGTTCCTCGACACTGCGCAAGGTGACCCGCGCCGCCGACGCCTTGCCCATCGCGTGGACCATCACGCCGGGATCGCGCAGCGCGATCAGGCGATTGGCCTGATAACCGTGGGCGAGAAACGCACCCGACATGGCCTTGCCCACCAGCAGCGCAATCACCGGATGGCCGGCCAAGCGTGCACGGGCATAACTGTCCGCCGCGCCGGCCAGCGCCTGATGAATGCCGAGGGCTTCTTCACGGCGGCCATACGCCTGGCTCGGCACATCGACAATGGCAATGATCGGACGCTTCTGTGCGCTGTCGCGGTCGGAGCTGATCGCGTCATCCACAGCCTTCGCCAGACCCCAGCCTTCGAGCAAACCGACTTCGCCATGGCGGGAGCGGGGAAAACGATTGTCCGGGTCGGCGACCACGGCGATAAAACGGCCGAGCTCAGCGTCGGCGACTTTCAACGACGGCGGCAAACCTTCGACGACCCTGGCGCCAGCGCTGAGGGCGTTGAACCAGTGCAAACCGCGCAATGAATAACCGCTCATGAGCGCTCTCCTTGATACAGATCGCGAACCACCGACGGTTCGATTTGCTTGCCCGTGTCCAGCTTGCCGAGGCGTTGCAGGAACCACTCGGCGCGCTGACTGCGCGGCTGTGCCGGCAAGCCTTGCTGGAGCAATTCGCCAACCTGCTGACGAATCTGCGCCACATCATCGCCGACATAACGGTCCACCAGTGCCGTGTTGAAGCGCTGTTCGCCGCCGGTCAGGCTCCAGATGAAGGGCCGGTCGCGGGAGTCGTATTCCTCGATCCCGGCTTCCTGCTCGATTACCTGCGGGCCATTCAGGCCGAGACGTGCTTCCTGGGTCACCAGCAAATAGCTGCACAGCGCAGCGGCGATCGACATGCCGCCGAAGCAACCGACGCTGCCGGCGACCACGCCGACCACCGGTTGGTATTGCTGCAAATCGACAATCGCCGCGTGAATATCGGCAATCGCCGCCAGCCCCAGATTGGCTTCCTGCAAGCGCACGCCGCCGGTTTCCAGCAGCAACACGGCGCGGGTGGGGATGCCGTTGCGGTTGTCTTCAGCGGCCAGTTCCAGCGCCCCGGCAATCTTCGCCCCGCCGACTTCACCGAGGCTGCCGCCCTGAAACGCGCCTTCAATCGCCGCGATGACCACCGGCAAACCGTCGAGGCGGCCCTTGGCGATGATCACCCCGTCGTCGGCTTGCGGCACTACGCCCTGGCGCTCGAGCCACGGCGACATGACCCGTTGAAACGGATCGAGCAGTTCGCGAAAGGTCCCGGCATCGAGCAAGGCTTTAGCCCGCTGCCGCGCGCCGAGTTCGACGAAACTGTGTTTGTTCAGCAACGCTGCGCTGTCAGTCATGGCCGATCTCCTCGAAACCCTGTTCCAGACGCAAGCGCACCACCCCCGGTGTCGCGCCGAAATCGTGGATATCGATGGCCATCGCCGGCGGCGTGGTGCCGTCGAACATCCGCGCAAACAGGTGCTGCCAGCGCTGCTGCGCGCCGTTGACCGAGGTCTGCACGTTGATCGTCAGTTTGCCGGCCAGACCCGGTTCGATCAGCACTTCCAGATCACCCGAGCCGACACAACCGACCAGCGCACGCCCGCGTGGCGGCTGCCCGGCGGGGAATTCAAACGATAGGTTTTCCATCAAGACGCTCCCTGAGAGATGCCGTCGCGCTCGATACGATCAAGCAACAGCGTGGCGGCGAGCAGGTCGGCGGCGCCACCGGGCGAGGCATTCAATGCGATGAGTTGTTGATCCAGTTCGTGCAGGCGCCGACGGCCGCTGAGGCTGGCGCTGCCGCCGGCATCGAGCACCGCTTGTGCGCCGGCCTGCATGGCCTGCAGGCCGGGTTCGCCAGCGCGGTAGAGCACGCAGGTGTCGGCCAGCTCGGTCATGATCGCCAGCAATGCATCGAGCCGGGCGTTCTGTTCGCCGTGGCCGCTGGCGCGGCTTTTGTGCAGTTGCGGCAGGCCGCGTTGCAGCACGGACGGGAAGCCGAGTTGCGCTTCTTCCCTAGCGCCGCGTGCGCCGTAACGCTGGGCAACTTGTGCGCCGTGGCTGAGCGGTTTCGGTGCGTAGCGGTCGTCGAGCAGTGCCAGACGGGCGGCACACAGAGCGACGGATTTCGGTTGCAGCGCGGCGGCCGTCACCAACAGTCCCAACGCCCAGATCGCACCGCGATGGGTGTTGACGCCGTTGGTGGTCACAAGCATGGCTTGCTCGCCTTCACGACCGATGCGGCCAATCGCTTCGCGCAATGGCAAACCGACTTCGCCGATCTCCAGCGCCGCCTCGGCCATTTCCTTGAACGCTGGCCACAAGGCCAACGCCGAAGCGTGCATCAGGCCCAGGTGCAGATCGGTGTGCGCGCCGTTGCCACGACGGTCGACCAGCGCCGGTTTCGGCGACAGATCGGCTTCGTCGATCAGCGCGTCCACCGCCAGATCGGCCAAGCGGTCAGCCAGAGAAAGCGGTTTCGCTTGCAGGTTGAATGCGTGCATTACCAGCTCCTGAATTTGGCGGGCGGGTTGTACAGGCCGCCGGACCACTCGACCAGATCGGCCACGCTTTTCGCCGCGAGCAATTCACGAGTGGCGTCAGTGCGGCGGATGCCGAGGTCTTCGGGCAAGGCGATCAGGCCCTCGCGGCGCATGCGTTCGGTGTCTTTCGGGTTGTGCCGCAGGCCGATGGCGGTGACCCCGGCGACTGCGGCGATCATCGCCTGGCGTTCTTCCAGCGAGCGCGCCTTGTACAGGTAGGCGATGCCTTCTTCGGTGAGCAGGTGCGTAACGTCGTCGCCGTAGATCATGATCGGCGCCAGCGGCATGCCGCTTTTCTTCGCCACTTCCACGGCGTCGAGGGTTTCGACGAAGGTCGGTTTGCCGCCCTCCTGAAAGGTCTCGACCATTTGCACTACGAGTTTCTTGCCGCGTTCGAGCATCGGTTGCGGCCCATCGGCGTGGCGCATGTCCAGCCACGCCGGGGTGCCGTGACGGCGGCCGCGCGGATCATGCCCCATGTTCGGCGCACCACCGAAACCGGCGAGACGACCACGGGTCACCGTCGAGGAATGGCCGTCGCCGTCGACTTGCAACGTCGCGCCGATAAACAGATCCACCGCGTACTGCCCGGCGAGTTGGCAGACCATGCGGTTGGAGCGCAGTGAGCCGTCGCGGCCAGTGAAGAACACATCGGGCCGAGCGGCGATGTAGTTTTCCATGCCCAGTTCGGTGCCGAAGCAATGCACGCTTTCGACCCAGCCGCTTTCAATCGCCGGGATCAAAGTCGGGTGCGGGTTGAGCGTCCAGTTGCGGCAGATCTTGCCCTTCAAGCCGAGGGATTCGCCGTAGGTCGGCAGGATCAATTCGATGGCGGCGGTGTTGAAACCAATGCCGTGGTTGAGCGACTGCACGTTGTGTTTTTCGTAGATCCCGCGAATCGCCATCATCGCCATCAGCACGTGCACAGGCTTGATGTGGCGTGGGTCGCGGGTAAACAGCGGTTCGATGTAGAACGGCTTGTCGGCGACCACGACGAAATCGACCCATGACGCGGGGATGTCTACGCGCGGCAGCTCGCTGACGTCGTCGACCAACTGATTGACCTGGACGATGACGATGCCGTCGCTGAACGCCGCTGGTTCGATCAATGCAGGGGTGTCTTCGGTACTCGGGCCGGTGTAGATGTTGCCGGCGCGGTCGGCCATGAAGCCGGCCGAGAGCACAACGTTGGGGATCAGGTCCACGACAAGGCGAGCGTAGAGTTCGATGTACGTGTGAATGGCGCCGACTTCGAGCAAGCCATCTTCGAGCAACTGGCTGATGCGCAGGCTCTGGGTGCCGGCGAAGGAGAAGTCGAGCTTGCGGGCGATGCCACGTTCGAACAGATCAAGGTGCTCGGAGCGGCCGACGCTGGGCATGATCATGTGCAGATCATGGAGCTTGGCCGGATCGGCCTTGGCCAGCGAACGCGAGAGGAAATCCGCCTGCTTCTGGTTGTTGCCCTCCAGCACCACACGGTCGCCGGGATGAATCAGCGCTTCGAGCGCGGCGACGATTTTGTCGCTGGGCAACACCGCGCCATCGGCGAGCCCGCGCACCTTGTCGAGCCGGCGCTGCTTCTCGTCACGCCGCCGCGTCCAGCGCGAGTCGGGGGAAATTGTTGTTGTCATGCTCACTCCACGGGGTTCGCTGTCGTGGAGCCAAGTTAGGCGTGTGCGGTGAGGGCATCAATCAAGCTGGGAGGTGAATCATTACGCTGAGCGTAACGGACAAGCTGAAGCTCCTGTAGGAGCTGTCGAGTGAAACGAGGCTGCGATCTTTTGATTTTCAGAATCAAGATCAAAAGATCGCAGCGTGCCGCAGCTCCTACAAGGGGAACGCATTCCAATTGTGGGAGCGAGCCTGCTCGCGAAGAGGACAGTCGCCTCAGCGCATTCGCTCAGTCAGTGGGCACCAGTTTGTCCAGCACCCGGTTCACCGCCATCTCCGCCACCATGACAATCTGCGCGATGCCCTGCAGGGTCTTGCGCTGCGAGCCGTCCACCGAGGCGGCGTGGTTATGTAGCATCACTGTTGCAGAACCCAGGGTTTCACAGGCGTCGGCCAGCAACGATTCGGTGTCGGCTTCGGGGTTGGCCATGTACAGCGTGTTGGGGGTGTACGGCGGGGCCATGAAGTCGGGGCTGGGCGGGCCGAGGTAATGGTCGAGTGCGCGCTCGGCGGCTTCGTGGAATTTCTTTGAGTCGGGGGATTCGTAGGGAGATGCCGGGTCTTTGGTCGGCGGATTGGGCGATGGTTTTTTCATCTTCAGGTTCCGGATAAAGCCGCAACCGCATCTCTGCTAAAAGAAGGGGTGGCAGCTGAACGCAGGTTAGCAGACCGGGGAACCTAAGGAAGCCGGCGCGCCGAAGCGCCCTGCGCACAGCCGCCATCAAGTGCAGGCGTGAAGCCTGACTGACGGTGCTCGTGCAACCTCAGATTTACCACGGGCTGCTAAACCCGATCACTGGGAATCAGTGACCCGATCCAAGTTACGCAGCAAGCCCTGGGCGCACAAGCCGGCGGATTCTGGCGCAGGCGTAGGCAGCGGCGCAAGGATTTGTAGGCTGGTGGGGCGTAACAGTGGGTGTCTTTAAACACCTCAATCAATTGTTGTTTATTAGCTGATCTGGATTGGGGATCTACCCGTAGGAATTTGCTGCCGCGACTGGCGCTTTCGCGAGCAAGCCCGCTCCCACATGGGAGCTTCAGGGTACGCAGATTTTGTGTACGACATCGCTCCACTGTGGGAGCGGGCTTGCTCGCGAATACGCCCGCCAGGACACCACAAACGCAAATCAATAAACCAGGCCAGCCTCCACCAGTAACTGCTCCAGCCCCAACAAATCCGGCACCTTCGCCACCTGCTCGCCCACCTGCACCGCTGCCTGTTCCAGCGCACACAACGGCACATCGACATAACTCAACTGACTGTCGAGCTTGTACGACCGAGGAATCCCCTGCACCAACAGGGCGATGAATCTCAGCTCGGGCAAGCCACCCAGCGCATTCAGGATGACGATCCGCGCCCGTTCGCCGATGACGATTTTCTGCCCGCAGGCCGATTCGAAGCTGATCAGCGGAATCTGCCGCTCACGCCACGTTACCCGGCCCAGGTACCACGGCGGCGTGTCGAGGTCGAAGGCGCTGGCCTGGTAGTCGATCAGCTCGGCGATGGCGACATTGGGCAGGATCAGGTTGCGATCGGCCAGCGGCAGCAGCAGCCCGGTGAGCTGGCTGGTGCGCGGGTTATGCCGGTGCTCATGCATGTTTCTTGCTCCACTGGGCGATGCTCTCCAGCAACACCGATTCCTGATACGGCTTGCCGAGGTAGTCGTTGACGCCGATGGCCATGGCGCGGTCGCGGTGTTTCTGCCCGGTGCGCGAGGTGATCATGATGATCGGCAAGTGGCGCAGGCGTTCGTCGGCGCGCACCTGGGTGGCGACCTCGAAGCCGTCCATGCGCGGCATTTCGATGTCGAGCAGCATCAGGTCGGGCAGGTGCTCTTCGAGCAGCAGCATCGCATCGACACCGTCCTTGGCAGTCAGCACGTTCATGCCGTGGCGCTCGAGCAAACGGCTGGTGACCTTGCGCACCGTTACCGAGTCATCGACGACCATGATCAGCAGCGGCTTGTGCGGTTCGCTGTCGATCTCCGTGGCCGTCGGTTCCTGCGCCAGGCGCGCCTGCATCGCGCGGATCGGTGCAAGCAGATCCAGAATCAGCACCACCCGGCCATCGCCGAGAATCGTCGCCCCCGACACGCCCTGTACCGCCGCGAATTGCGGCCCGAGGCTCTTGACCACGATCTCGCGGGTGCCGGCCATGGCGTCGACCAGCACGGCAATGTGGCGGTCGTTGTAATGCACCAGCAGCACCGGCAACGGCAGGTTCTGCCCGAGCAGCTTCGGCCGTGGCGCAGTCTTCAACAGCTCGCCGAGGTAGCACAGCTCATAACGCTGGCCGGCGTATTGATAACTCGGCGGATCCTGACGGAAGTGCCCTTCCAGATCATTCGGCAATACGCGCACGATGCCTTCGATGGTGTTCAGCGGAATCGCGTACTGATCCTCAGCGCACTCCACCATCAGCGCGCGGTTGACCGACACGGTGAACGGCAGGCGAATGCGGAAATGCACGCCCTGCCCCGGCACCGAATCGATGCTCATGCTGCCGCCGAGCTGGCGCACTTCTTCGTGGACCACGTCCATGCCGACGCCACGCCCGGAAATCTGGGTGATCTTTTCCGCCGTGGAGAAACCCGGCTGGAGGATGAACTGCAACACGTCGCGGTCGCTGATATCGGCGTCGGGGGCGAGCAAGCCGCGCTTGATCGCTTTGCGCCGCACGGCTTCCAGCGGCACGCCGGCGCCGTCATCGCGGATGTCGAAAACCATGTCGCCGCCCTCGCGGGACAGATCAAGGGTGATCTGCCCTTGCGCCGGTTTGCCCGCCGCCAATCGCACCTCGGCGGATTCGAGGCCATGGTCGACGGCGTTGCGCAGCATGTGTTCCAGCGGCGCGGCCATGCGCTCCAGCACGTTGCGATCCATCTCGCCATCGGCATTGCCGACGACGAATGCGACATCCTTGCCCAGCTCCTCGGCGACCTGCCGCACGATGCGCTTCAGACGCGGCACCATGCGTTCGAACGGCACCATGCGCGTGCGCATCAGGCCTTCCTGCAATTCGGTGTTGATCCGCCCCTGTTGCTGCAACAGGTTTTCCGCGTCGTGGTTGCGGCGGTCGAGGGTTTCCTTGAGGTCGAGCAGGTCAGAAGCGGATTCGAACAGCGCCCGCGACAGTTGCTGGAGCTGCGAATGGCGGTCCATTTCCAGCGGATCGAAGTCTTCGTACCCGAGGCGTTCGCCATCGACTTGCTGGCGGCTGAGAATGCGCCCCTGGGTTTCCGTGTCGAGGCGGCGCAACTGATCGCGCATGCGCTCGATGGTGGTTTCCATCTCGTTGAGGGCAATCTGCGCATCGTTGACCTGCTGCTCGATCCGCCCACGGAAGATCGAGGTTTCCCCGGCCAGATTGACCAGTTCATCGAGCAATTCAGACGAGACCTTGACCATGTCCGCGCCAGCATCGGCGGCCGGTGGCGCTGCCTCAGGCTTGATGACCGGGGCTGGCGCAGGCGGCGCTTCAATCTGCATCGGGTGACTGAAATTCTGGATCGCGTTGATCAGCCGATCGGCCGGCGGGCAAGGCTGCCCGGCGCGCACGCCATCGAGCATTTGCGCCAGTCGGTCATGGCCGCGCTGCACCAGCGCAAACAGTTCGGCAGACGGTTGCAGCGCACTGGTGGAGAGGCTTTCGTAGAGAAATTCCAGCTCGTGGGCGAGGTCGCCGATCGGGCCGATTTCGACCATCCGCGCGCCACCCTTGAGGGTGTGCAGATCGCGCAGCAGGGTTTCGATTTCCTGCCGGTTGCCCGGCTCGGCCTGCCAGCGCAACAGCGCGGCGCCGGAGCTTTCGATGATGTCGAAACCTTCTTCGAGGAAGATTTCCAGCAACTCCGGATCATGCCCGGCGTTGTCGTGTTCGACCACTGCGGGGGATGATTCGCTGGCGGCCTGGCCCTGACGCAGCTGACGGATCGCGTCGATCAAATCCTGCGCGGGAGTCAGCGCTTGATGCGCTTGCAGTTGCTCCAGCATCAGCGCCAAACGCTCGTGACTCTGCTGCAACAAACTTTCGAGCGCGGCGCTGTGGCTGTAGCGTCGATCGACCAGCCCTTCGTAGAGATTTTCCAGTTCCTGGGCAAGGTCGCCGATGACCTCGACTTCGGCCATGCGCGCGCCACCCTTCAGCGTGTGCAAATCGCGCTGCAATGACGACAGCGGCGCGGCGTTGTCCGGATCCCTGAGCCAGCGCTGCAAGGCTTGCCCGGCGCTGTCGAGAATGTCCACAGCCTCTTCGAGGAAGATTTCCACGATCTCGTCGTCAGGCTCGAGGGCGGCAACCGATTGCTGCAATTGCGCGGTGGCGCTGCCCAGCTCGCGAATATCGAGGGTGCGGCTGCCATCGCTGCGGATCAGGCCCATCGCCGCCGGGTCGAGGCCTTCGTCGAGCAGTTCCTGCAGGGCACGAATCCGCTCCGGCTGTGCAGTGATTTCCTGGCCGGCGGCGAGTTCGTCGAGCATGTTGATCAGCGCTTCGTGGGCCAGTTGCGCTTCGTGAAAAAACCGCTCACTGACCGCCAGGCTGCTTTCTTCCACCGCGCCATACAGATCGAGCAAGGCTTCGCATAAACCATCGACTGCCAGCAGATCGGCAAGGTGCGCGCCTTCGCCGAGGGTGGTCAGTTCATCGAGCAGAGCGCTGAGTTCCTGGCGTTCGCCGGGGTGCTGCTGCCAGCGCTGCAAAAGGTTTTCCGCGTCGAGGAGGATGTCCATGCCTTGGGCGAGGAAGTTGTTGATCAGTTGCGGATCGCGCTTGAGGCGCAGGCCGCTGTCAGCGCCATCGGAGTTGGCTTGCAGGCGCTCGGCGAGCAGCGCCTCGGTGCGTTTGATCAGCGACTGTGCACCGACAATCGGCGCCAGCGGATCGTGTTTGAGCTGGCGCAGGCCGACGCGGAACAAGCCCTCGGCTTCGAGCAGCAATTCAACCTCGTCCAGATCCAGCGGCAACTGATGCGCCTTGAACTCGCGGGCCAGTTGATCCAGCGAAGCCGCCAGTTCGGCCATCGGCAATACGCCGGCCATCGAGGCACTGCCCTTGAGCGTGTGCAGCGCCCGTTGCAGTTCGTCGCTGGCCGGCAACGGCACCTGTTCGGCGGCCTGATCGAGAAAACGGTTGAGGCTGGCGAGGTGGGTTTCAGCTTCTTTGCGGAAGATTTCCAGCAGCAGCGGATCGAGCGCGGCGACGTCGTCGGTGTCTTCGGCAGCCAGCGGTTCATCGCCTTTGGCCAAGGCGTGGGCGCGGGCGGCGAGTTGATCGACATCGCTGCGCTGGCGCTGACGCTGGGTGGCAAATTCGTTGATCAGCTCGGGCAGCAGCAACACGGTGTCGCCGAGCAATTGGCGCAGCACTGCGCCGGGCTCGACGCTTTGTTCGAGCACGCGGTTGAGCAGGTTTTCCACCGCCCAGGCCAGTTCGCCAAGGACCAAGGCACGGACCATGCGCCCGCTGCCCTTCAAGGTATGGAAAGCCCGACGCAGTTCGGTCAGCGCGGCGCGGTCCTGGGGATTGGCGGTCCAGCGCGGCAGGTATTCGTGGAGAACCGCGAGAACTTCGTCGGTCTCTTCGAGGAACACTTCGCGCAGTTCATCGTCGACCGGTTCTTCATCCGCTGGCGGCGGCATCAGGCTGTCGGGGGTGTTGCGCGCCGGCGGGTTGAGCGACGACAGCGGGCTGGCCAGCACTTCGGCCAGCGACTGCACGACGTCAGGGTCGTCGAGCGCTTGCAGATCCTGCATGAGCTGCGCTTCGCTGGGGCTGAGCACCTCATCGAGCACCGGCACTTGCGCTTCGCCGGGCTGCTCGTTGGCAAAAAAGCCGAGGCTGGCGAGGCTGTTTTGCGCAACATCGAGCAGATGCTCGGCGGGTGCCTGCGGGTCGTCGCTCAGGCGTTCGAGGTAATACTCCAGGCTGCTGATCACATCGGCCAGATGATCGAGTTGTTCCCAGCCCGGTTCGTGGGCATCGAGCATCAAATGCTCGCGGATGAAACCGTTGCAGGCCTCGACCAGACTCGCCGCGCGGGCCAGCGGAATCATCGCCAGCGCGCCGCGCACCTGAGTCAGCAGGTCTGGCAGCGGTTGCAGATGCTGGCGGTCCCAATCGGCGTCGATGTAGTCGACGATCATGTCCTTGGCCTGTTGCAGGCAGATGCGCGCTTCCTTGATCACGATCTGATGGATCTGCGTCAGGTCGGTGGTCGGCAGGCGCGCGTCTTCGGCGCTTTGCGTCTCCACCGTGCCGACCATGCCGGCCAGCGTCGCTTCGACGTAAAGCAAGGCCCCGGCGACGTCCATGAGGATCGCGTCGTTCGGTTCGCGCTGGCCCTGAGCGAGGCTGAGCACCACCGCCAGTTGATCGATGATGACTTTGCGCGGTTGGCCGAAACCCAGTACCGCGAGGGTGTCGGCAATCTGCCGCAGCGGCGCGAGCAGGCTGTCCAGATCCGAAGCATGCTGGCGGTCGCTGCGCACGAACAGATCGAGGCGTTCCTTGACCCGCACCAGCTCTTCGCACAGCGCCGCCAGAACCGAGCGCATGGCATCGCGGTCGGGGCCGGCGAGGCGCGCGCGTTCTTCATCGACCATCGCGCTGTCGGGCAACGCGTCGTCCAGGGAGTAGTGATCTTTCATGGTCAGCATCTGCCCGGTGGGATGTTCGGCTTTGGCAATATAGAACAACAGGCTTTTCAGCAGCTCGGCTGGCGCCGGTTGATTGAGCCCGACGATGCCCTGCTCGAGCAGGCGCTTGAGCTCTTTGTCGGCGTCCTTGAACAGGCTGCGCAGCGCCGGACTGTTGGCGATGACGCCCTCGCGCATGCCCTCGACCAACGCCGAGGCGACCTGCCACAACGGGCTCAACGGCGCGTCGCCGCTCAGCGCTTCGAGACGGCTGAAGACTTTGGCCAGATAGCCAAGGTGCGTCTGGTCGTCCTGTTCGCGCAGCAGACCGACCAGAGCCATTTGCAGCATCTGCCGCAGTTTGCGCAGCACGTTCGGCAGATCGGGCGGTTCCAATGCCGCGAGTGCCGCGTCGCCGAGCGGCGCCAGCTCGGGCAGTGGCGGGCTGAACAGGCTGGTTTCCGCCAGCAGGCTTTCACCGCGAGCGCTGCGCAGATCGTTGATCAGCGGCAACACCACCAGCGGCAGGTCACGGCGCGCGCTCTGCACGCGGTCAAGGTAAAGCGGCAATTGTCCCAGGGCTTGCAGCATCAGGTGCAGGGCTTCATCGCGGTGTGGCACGCGTTGATGTTGCAGGGCTTCGACCAGGTGCTCCATTTCTTCGGCGAGCAACGCTGCGCCGTAGAACTCGACCATTTGCAGGCTGCCGTGCACCTGATGAATGTACGCCAGGCATTCGTCCAGCCCGGGGAACGCCTGCGGATCGTCGAGCACGGCCTCGATCGCCTGATGCGCCAGCTTCAGCGTTTCGGCAATTTCGCCCTTGACCCATTCCAGGGCCACGTAGTCGTGCCGATCACCCATAACCACTCCACTCACGCTTTATCTGTCGCCGCCGGCAAGGTGAAACCGGACACCGAACGGCGCAACTGACTGGCCATTTTCGCCAGGTTGCCGATGCTCTCGGCGGTGGCCGTGGACCCCGACGAAGTCTGCGAGGTGATCTGCTGGATCACGTTCATCGTCAGTGAGATCTGCCCGGCCGAGGACGTCTGCTGCTGCGCCGCGTTGGAGATGCTTTGAATCAGCGCGGCGAGGGTCTTGGACACGCCTTCGATTTCTTCCAGGGCCACACCGGCATCCTGCGCCAGTCGCGCGCCGCGCACCACTTCGGTGGTGGTCTGTTCCATGGAAATCACCGCTTCATTAGTGTCGGCCTGAATCGCCCGCACCAGGGTTTCGATCTGCCGGGTTGCGGCGGAGGAACGTTCGGCCAGCCGCTGCACTTCGTCGGCAACCACCGCAAAACCGCGCCCGGCATCCCCGGCCATCGATGCCTGGATCGCCGCGTTGAGGGCGAGAATGTTGGTCTGGTCGGCGATGTCGTCGATCAGGCTCACGATGTCGCCGATTTCCTGAGAGGACTCGCCGAGGCGTTTGATGCGCTTGGCGGTGTCCTGAATCTGTTCGCGGATGTTGTCCATGCCGTGGATGGTGTTGTGCACCACCTCGTTGCCTTTGTTGGCGATTTCCACGGAGCGCTCGGCCACCGCCGACGATTCGGCAGCGTTGGCCGAGACCTGATCGATGGACTCGGCCATGTCGCTGATCGCTGTCGAGGCTTCGGAAATCTGCTGGGCCTGTTGCTCAGACGCTTGGGCCAGGTGCATGGCGGTGGCCTGGGTTTCCTGCACGGCGGCGGCAACCTGGCCGGCGGTGAGGTTGATGGTGGCGACCAGATCGCGCAATTGGTCGACAGAATAGTTGATCGAGTCGGCGATGGTGCCGGTGAAGTCTTCGGTCACCGACGCGGTCACGGTGAGGTCGCCATCGGCGAGGTCCTCGATTTCGTCGAGCAGGCGCATGATCGCGTTCTGGTTGCGCTCGTTTTTCTCGGCGGTCTCGCGCAATTGGCGATTGGTTTCGCGGACCATGACCAGACCGATGAGGATGATCGAGGTCAGCGCCAGCAAGCCCAGCACATAGCCGCCAATGGTGTCGGTGTTGCGCCCGCCGGCCAGGTGCTCGAACCCGGTGGCCAGATGCGAGGCTTCGTCGAGCAGGGTTTGCGACAGGGTGAAGATGTTGCTCGCCGATTCGCGGACCTTGAACAGCTCTGGCGAGGTTTCGAGGATTTCATCCACGGAGCCGGAAACGAACTGGAACAGCTCGGAGATTTCGCTCAACCGGGCGCGGGCGTCGCGGTCTTCGACCTGGCTGATTTTCAGCGTCGGGTTGCCCTGCAACATGCCGTTGAGCACCAGACCGAAACGCGCGGCATCGCGGCCGAAGGCGTCGGCGGCCTGCTGCGAGTTTTCGTCACCGGCGAGCACGGTGTTGACTGCGCCAAGAATGCGTTCGGCCAGTAGCGATTGCCGTTGCGCCATCGCCACCTGCGCCGCCGGAGCGCCGCGCTGCAAGAGGATTTCCACGACTTTTTCGTATTCGATCTGCAACTGCGGCACGGTTTCGGCGAGTGTCGCGGCGACCTGATGCAGCGACAGTACGGTCTGTTCGCTGGTGAGAATCGCGTCGGTGTTTTTCAGCAGGCGTTCCCAATCCATCTGCACGGCGCGCATTTCCGGGCGCACGGCGACGGGTGCCGGTGGCAGGCCGGTGTTCGGGTCACCCTTTTTCAGGTAACCCCAGCGCTGGGCGAAATCGTTGCGCGCATCGCTGAGCAGTTTGAACGCCGCAGCCTTGCCCGCCGCCGCTTCGGTAGCGTTCTTGGCGATGCGTTGCGAGAGCACGCGCAGCTCACCGGCATGGCCGATGTACTGCTTGTCGTAGTTCGCCTGGGTGTTGAGGTAAGCGAAGTTGGCGAACAGCAGCATGATGAACACGATCAACGCGATAAACAGCACGATGATCTGCGCGCGACTGCGCGATGCTTCTGCCGACTTGCCTGTTTTTGCTTTTGTCATCGGTCCTCGCCTATGAAACTCGCCACCTTCAAATGTGGGAGCGGGCTTGCTCGCGAATACGGTGGGTCAGCCGACACATGGATTGACTGACCCACCGCATTCGCGAGCAAGCCCGCTCCCACAGGGGGAAGTGTTGTACTTGCTATACCGCCACACCCATGAACACCGGGGATTTGGCCAGTGCGAACAGGCTGAACACCCGCCAGTTCTGCTCGCGGCGGAAATAGCCTTTGACGAATTCGGCCTTGGAGCCCTGGCGCTTGCTGATCGACAACGGCTCGAATCTGCCCTGTTCGAAATGCTGCAAGCCGATGACTTCGTCGACCATTACCCCGGCGAACACGTCTTCATGTTCCACCACCAATACCCGCCGTTGTTTGCGCAACGGCGACAACTCATGGCCGAAGAACCCGCACAGGTCCATGATCGGCAACAGCCGGCCGCGCAGGTTAGCCACCCCCTTGACCCACGGTTTGACCCCGGGCAATTGGGTGAAGCGCGGCTCATGCAAAACTTCGCTGACTTCGCCCATCGGCGCCACATACCAATGCTCGCCGAGGCGAAAGCCGATGCCGCTCCAGCGATCCGGTCGCGCCGCTTGCGACGGCAGGTCCGCTGCCAGCAGGCGGCAGCGCTGGTCGATCTGCCAGAGCAGTTCGAACGCAGTCAGCGATTCGTTCATGATCGCGCGATCAGCCTTTGAGTACGTTGTTCAGGGTCTTGATCAGGGTGTCTTCGTCGACCGGTTTGGTCAGGTAATCCTTGGCGCCCTGGCGGGTGCCCCAGACCTTGTCGGTCTCCTGATCCTTGGTGGTGATGATGATCACCGGGATGTGCGCAGTGTCGGCATCCTTGGTCAACTGGCGGGTCGCCTGAAAACCGTTGAGGCCGGGCATGACGATATCCATCAGCACCGCGTCGGGTTTTTCCTGACGGGCCAGAGCCACGCCGTCGGCGCCGTTCTCGGCCTTGAGCACTTCATGGCCGTGCTTTTCGAGCATGCCGGTGAGTTTGTACATTTCAGTCGGCGAATCATCGACGATCAGGATACGTGCCATGGTCTTCCCCATTTTTCTGGTCGACTGCCGGCCCGCTGGCCGAGCGTCACTGTGCGTGTCTTACTGCGGCAAAACGGCGGCAAAGCCCGGAACATGGGCCTGGATCGCGTTGAGCAGTTCTTCTTTGCTGAACGGCTTGGTCAGAAATTGATCAGAGCCGACAATCCGCCCCTTGGCCTTGTCGAACAACCCGTCCCTGGATGAAAGCATGATCACCGGCGTCGCCTTGAAGGCGCTGTTGTTCTTGATCAGGGCGCAGGTCTGATAACCGTCCAGACGCGGCATCATGATGTCGACGAAGATGATCCCGGGATGGTGGTCGGCGATCTTCGCCAGCGCATCGAAACCGTCGATGGCGGTGATCACTTCGCAACCGACGTTCTTCAACAATGTTTCGGCGGTGCGGCGAATCGTTTTCGAGTCGTCGATCACCATGACCTTCAAGGCGCTGGACTGCTGTTCCATAAGAGGGTTCTACCGTCGCCTTTGCGAATCAAATTGTCCGTTTTGCTGTGAATAATGGCCTGAAACCCTTGATAGCCAAGGGTCGGCGCGATCTGCCAGCCTTTTTAGCACAGTCTCCAGATGCAATCTATCGACGGGTTTTTCCTTGACCCGAAACCCGCCCGGCGCCACTCTGGCGGCACTTTTTCAATACCGATCCGGTAGCCAAATTTCGAGGAAAATCCAATGAGCGTTCGCGTCGGGATTGTCATGGACCCTATCGCCAGCATCTCCTATAAAAAGGATAGCTCGCTGGCCATGCTGCTGGCCGCGCAAAAGCGCGGCTGGGAACTGTTCTACATGGAACAGAAAGACCTGTATCAGGCCGAAGGCCAGGCGCGGGCGCGGATGAGCCCGCTGAAAGTCTTCGCCAACCCGGACAAATGGTTCGAATTGGACGCCGAGCAGGACAAACTGCTGAGCGATCTGGACGTGATCCTGATGCGCAAGGATCCGCCGTTCGACATGGAGTTCGTCTACTCCACTTACCTGCTGGAACAGGCCGAAGCCGCCGGCGTGCTGGTGGTTAACAAGCCGCAGAGTCTGCGCGACTGCAATGAAAAGCTGTTTGCCACGCTGTTCCCGCAGTGCACGCCGCCGACCATCGTCAGCCGCCGCCCGGACGTTTTGCGTCAGTTCGCCGACCATCACGGTGACGTGATCCTCAAGCCGCTGGACGGCATGGGCGGTTCGTCGATCTTCCGTCACACCGCCGGCCACCCGAATCTCTCGGTGATCCTCGAAACCCTGACCCTGCACGGCAAGCAGCAGATCATGATTCAAGGCTACCTGCCGGCGATCGTCGATGGCGACAAGCGCATCCTGATGATCGATGGCGAGCCTGTGGATTACTGCCTGGCGCGGATCCCGGCCATGGGCGAAACCCGTGGCAACCTCGCCGCCGGTGGCCGTGGCGAAGCGCGTCCGCTGACCGAAAAGGATCGCTGGATCGCCGCCCAAGTCGGCCCGACCCTGCGCGAGAAAGGCCTGCTGTTCGTCGGCCTCGACGTGATCGGCGAGCACCTGACCGAAATCAACGTCACCAGCCCGACCTGCATCCGCGAAATCGACAATGCGTTCGGCACTGATATCGGCGGCATGCTGATGGATGCGATCGAAAAGCAGCTGCAAGCTTCGAGCCGCAAGCCACAAGCTTGAAGCCGGCCCGCGTCAGCTTGAAGCTTGAAGCTTGAAGCTTGAAGCTTGCGGCTCGTCGCTTGCTTCTATGTCACTTGCAGCTAAAAACCAACATTGCGTTATCATGCCGGGCCCATGAAAACGCGATGTTGGTTTTTCTGTCATGACCCTCCCGTCCGATCTGCCCGCTGAACTCGCCCATCGTGGCGTGCGCCCGGCCGATCGCCTCGGTTTTACCCTGTTTCTCGCGGCGCTGATTCATCTGGCGCTGCTGCTCGGCGTCGGTTTCACCATGGTCGAGCCGCAGCAGATCAGCAAAACCCTGGAAATCACCCTGGCCACCTTCAAGGCCGAGAAGAAGCCGGAAAAGGCAGATTTTCTCGCTCAGGAAAACCAGGAAGGCAGCGGCACGCTGGACAAGAAAGCCCTGCCCAAGACCACCGAAGTCGCGCCGTTCCAGGACAATCAGGTCAAAAAGGTCACCCCGCCGCCCGCCGCCAAGCCAGTGGTGCAGGAAGCGGCACCGAAGGCAGCGGTGACCACCGTCGCGCCGAAACCGAAAAAGGCGCCGACCAAGAAAGAAGAAAGCAAAACCGAGGTCAAACCGACCGTCGACGCGCCGGTATTCGACAGCTCGCAGTTGTCCAGCGACATCGCCAGCCTCGAGGCGGAACTGGCCAAGGAACAACAGCTGTACGCCAAACGCCCGCGCATCCACCGCTTGAGCGCGGCCTCGACCATGCGCGACAAGGGCGCCTGGTACAAGGACGACTGGCGCAAGAAGGTCGAGCGCATCGGCAACCTCAACTACCCCGAAGAAGCACGGCGCAAGCAGATCTACGGCAATTTGCGCCTGATGGTCTCGATCAACCGCGACGGCTCGCTGTATGAAGTGCTGGTGCTGGAATCCTCCGGCCAGCCACTGCTCGATCAGGCCGCGCAGCGCATCGTCCGCCTGGCCGCACCGTTTGCACCGTTTACCGGCGATCTGTCGGATATCGACCGCCTGGAAATCATCCGCACCTGGAAATTTGCCCGGGGCGACAAACTGTCCAGCAATTAAGAGCAAAATCAAAAGATCGTCCGATCGCGGCCCGAGCCTTCGGCAGCTCCTACAGTGGGCCTGCGTAGACCCTGTAGGAGCTGCCGAAGGCTGCGATCTTTTAAAGCCTCAGCTTGTCAGTTCGCCCTTGCGACGCCACACTAGCGCTCATGAAAAACGTCAGCCCCAGCTACCTCAAGCATCACTTCCTGATCGCCATGCCACACATGGCCGACCCGAACTTTGCCCACACCTTGACCTACATCGTCGAGCACACGGCCAATGGCGCGATGGGGCTGGTAGTCAACAGGCCGCAAGACTTGAACCTGGCCGACATCCTCGAACAGCTGCGCCCGGACATCGAGCCGCCGGCACGCTGCCAGGATGTGCCGATCTTCATCGGCGGGCCGGTGCAGACCGATCGCGGTTTCGTCCTGCACCCGGCGGGCCAGACCTTTCAGGCCACCGCGCAGCTGGACGGCGACCTGGCCCTGTCGACTTCGCAGGACGTGCTGTTCGCCATCGCTGACGGCGTCGGCCCCGCGCAGAGCCTGATCACCCTCGGTTACGCCGGCTGGGAGGCCGGGCAACTGGAAGCCGAACTGGCCGACAACGCCTGGCTGACCTGCCCGTTCAATGCCGACATCCTCTTCAACACCCGCAGCGAATTGCGCCTGGAAGCGGCAGCGCGGCACCTGGGCATCGATCTCAATCTGCTCACCAGCCAGGCAGGTCACGCCTGATGGCCCTGCGCCTGATTCTCGGCTTCGACTACGGCACCAAACAGATCGGCGTCGCGGTCGGCCAGGTCATCACCGGCCAGGCCCGCGAGCTGTGCACCCTGAAAGCGCAGAACGGCGTGCCGAACTGGGATCAGGTCGAAGCGCTGATAAAAGAATGGAAACCCGACGCCGTGGTGGTCGGCCTGCCGTTGAACATGGACGGCACGCCCAGCGAGATGTGCGTACGCGCGGAGAAATTCGCCCGCCGCCTCAACGGCCGCTACAACCTGCCCTTCTATACCCACGACGAACGCCTGACCACTTTCGAAGCCAAGGGCGAGCGACTGGTGCGTGGCGGGCAGAAAGGCAGTTACCGCGACAACCCGGTGGACGCCATCGCCGCCGCCCTGCTGCTGCAGGGCTGGCTCGATGAAAACACTGCATTGTTTGAATCCTGACAAGCGCTTCGGCGCTTTTCTTTTGGTTATAAACCGAGCTTCGTCCGGCAGGACGCAGCGCGGAATCACGAAGGAGCAACCATGAGCCTGCCCAATCCCGCCGATCTGATCAGCCAGATGGCGACCCGCCTCAAGGCGCACCTTGCCCAGCGTGACATCAGCGAACCGCGTTACATCGGCATCCGCACCGGCGGCATCTGGGTCGCGCAGGCGCTGCTCAAGGAACTGGCCAGCGATGCGCCTCTGGGTACGCTGGATGTGTCCTTCTATCGCGATGACTTCAGCCAGAACGGCCTGCACCCGCAAGTGCGCCCGTCCGCCCTGCCCTTCGAAATCGAAGGCCAGCATCTGGTGCTGATCGACGACGTGCTGATGAGCGGTCGGACCATCCGCGCCGCCATGAATGAACTGTTCGATTACGGCCGCCCGGCCAGCGTCACCCTGGTCTGCCTGCTGGACCTGGACGCCGGCGAGCTGCCGATCCGCCCGAACGTGGTCGGCGCCACCCTGACCCTGGCCGGCAACCAGCGGGTCAAGTTGTCCGGCCCCGAGCCGCTGACGCTCGAACTGCAAGACGTCACCCTTTAATCCGCCCTATTGAGAGTCCCCCTCGCGATGACGCCTCTAGATACCAAGCGCCCGCTGCAGCTCAATGATCAGGGCCAGCTGCGCCACTTCCTCTCGCTCGACGGCCTGCGCCGCGAGTTGCTGACGGAAATCCTCGACACTGCCGACTCGTTCCTTGAAGTCGGTGCCCGGGCGGTGAAGAAAGTCCCGTTGCTGCGCGGCAAGACCGTGTGCAACGTGTTCTTTGAAAACTCGACGCGCACCCGCACCACATTTGAACTGGCGGCCCAGCGGTTGTCGGCAGACGTGATCACCCTCAACGTGTCGACATCGTCGGCGAGCAAGGGCGAAACGTTACTCGATACTCTGCGCAACCTCGAAGCGATGGCCGCCGACATGTTCGTCGTGCGTCATGGCGACTCGGGCGCGGCGCACTTCATCGCCGAGCATGTCTGCCCGCAAGTGGCGATCATCAACGGCGGCGACGGCCGGCATGCGCACCCGACCCAGGGCATGCTCGACATGCTCACCATCCGTCGGCACAAGGGCGGTTTCGAAAACCTCTCGGTCGCCATCGTTGGCGACATCCTGCATTCGCGGGTGGCGCGCTCGAACATGCTCGCGCTGAAAACCCTCGGCTGCCCGGACATCCGTGTGATCGCGCCGAAAACCCTGCTGCCGATCGGCATCGAGCAGTATGGCGTCAAGGTCTACACCGACATGGCTGAAGGTCTGAAAGACGTCGACGTGGTAATCATGCTGCGCCTGCAGCGTGAGCGCATGACCGGCGGCCTGCTGCCCAGCGAAGGCGAGTTCTATCGCCTGTTCGGCCTGACCACCGCACGTCTGGCCGGAGCCAAACCCGATTGCATCGTCATGCACCCGGGGCCGATCAACCGTGGCGTGGAGATCGAGTCGGCGGTGGCCGACGGCCCGCACTCGGTGATCCTCAATCAAGTGACCTACGGCATCGCGATTCGTATGGCCGTGCTGTCCATGGCCATGAGCGGGCAGACTGCGCAACGTCAATTCGAGCAGGAGAACGCCCAGTGAAGCTCAGCATTCTCGGCGCACGCGTCATCGATCCCAGCAGCGGCCTGGATCAAATCACCGACATCCACGTTGAAGCCTGCAAGATCGTCGCCCTCGGCGCCGCGCCGGCCGGTTTCAGCGCAGTGGAAACCATCGATGCCCAAGGTCTGGTCGCCGCGCCTGGCCTGGTCGACCTCAACGTTGCCCTGCGCGAGCCGGGCTACAGCCGCAAAGGCTCGATCGTCAGCGAAACCCGCGCCGCCGCCGCCGGTGGCGTGACCAGCCTGTGCTGCCCGCCAAAGACCAAACCGGTGCTCGACACCTCCGCAGTGGCTGAGCTGATCCTCGACCGCGCCCGCGAGGCCGGCAACACCAAGGTGTTCCCGATCGGCGCGCTGAGCAAAGGTCTCGATGGCGAGCAATTGGCCGAACTGGTCGCTCTGCGCGACGCCGGTTGCGTGGCGTTCGGCAATGGCCTGGAAAGCTTCCGCAATAGCCGCACCCTGTGCCGGGCGCTGGAATACGCGGCGACTTTCGACCTGACGGTGATTTTCAACTCGCAGGATCACGATCTGGCCGAGGGCGGTCTGGCCCACGAAGGCGCAGTCGCCAGTTTCCTGGGCCTCCCGGGTATCCCGGAAACCGCCGAAACCGTGGCGCTCGCTCGCGATCTGCTGCTGGTCGAGCAGACCGGCGTGCGTGCGCATTTCAGCCAGTTGACCAGTGCGCGCGGTGTGGCACTGATTGCCCAGGCGCAGGCCCGTGGCTTGAAGGTAACGGCGGATGTTGCGTTGTATCAGCTGATCCTGACTGACGAAGCGCTGATCGACTTCAACAGTCTCTACCACGTGCAACCACCGCTGCGCACCCGTGCTGACCGCGATGGCCTGCGTGAGGCGGTGAAGTCCGGGGTGGTCTCGGCCATCTCCAGCCATCACCAGCCCCACGAGCGCGACGCCAAACTGGCCCCGTTCGGTGCCACCGAGCCGGGCATCAGCAGTGTTGAGTTGCTGCTGCCACTGGCGATGACCCTGGTCGAGGATGGTTTGCTCGACTTGCCGACGCTGCTGTCGCGTCTGAGCGCAGGCCCGGCCGAAGCGCTGCGTCTGCCGGCAGGCAAACTGGCGGTGGGCGGTGCGGCGGATATCGTGCTGTTCGATCCGAAGGCTTCGACGGTGGCCGGTGAACACTGGCTGTCGAAGGGCGAGAACTGCCCGTTCATCGGGCACAGTCTGCCGGGTGTGGTGCGCTATACGCTGGTGGATGGGCGGATTACCCACCAAGCCTAAAAAGCAAAAGATCGCAGCCTTCGGCAGCTCCTACAATGGAATGCGTTCCAATTTGTAGGAGCTGCCGCAGGCTGCGATCTTTTGATCTGGCAAAAACTTACTGGAAGGCGCCGCGATTCTGCGCGTTGCGCACCGAGACCTGATCATTCAGGGTCCAGAAGTCATACAGCACGCCAATAAAGAACAACCCGCCCGTCAGCAGATACAGCAAACCGCTGATCCACTTGCCTTGATACATCCTGTGCACGCCGAACACGCCGAGGAAAGTCAGCAGGATCCACGCGACGTTGTACTCGATCGGCCCGGCAGCAAAGCGCAGGTCGGCCTCGCGATCCATCGCCGGGATCAGAAACACGTCGATCAGCCAGCCAATCCCCAGCAAACCAAAGGTGAAGAACCAGATCGTCCCGGTCACCGGCTTGCCGTAATAAAAGCGGTGCGCTCCCGTGAATCCGAAAATCCACAGCAGGTAGCCGATGACTTTGCTGTGAGTGTCTTTTTCTTTCACGCGGGGGAGCTGATAGCTGTTCATTAAGACCTCATTGCACTCGATAGATAAATATTCTTCATTTCTTTGTGACTTTTTTACAGGTGGCCGACGTATGGCAAATGTTACCGTTGCTAGCGCGAAACCCTTGTAGAACCTGACTTCTGTCGGACAATTGCGTACTTTTTGAGCGTTTTTGGTTCCGTAGCCAGCCGAATGAATCGATGAACGGCCTCGGAACGGCAAAAAAAGCTGTTATAAAGTTGCGCGCTATCACTTATGAGCCACGCCTAATGCGACCATTTTTCAAGACATGGCTGACTATTTGCCTATTAATGCCACTGGCCGCCCACGCCACCAATCGTGAGCAACGTCTTCCCAACGTCAACGGCTTCACCCCTAAATCCCATGCTTCGGCTCCATCGAGCAAAAGCAGCAAGAGCAAGACCACCACGCTGAGCAGCAAGAGCCGCAGCAAACTGGTGCCACCGATGGCGAGCAAGGAAAGCAGCAATGTGCTGAGCCGTGCGGTAAACGTCCTCGGTACACCTTATCGTTGGGGCGGCAGCAGCCCAAGTAAAGGCTTCGATTGCAGCGGTCTGGTGAAATATGCGTTCAACGACGCTACGTTCGACCTGCCACGCACCTCCAATGCCATGGCCAGCGGTCACGGCGAGAAAGTCGAGCGCAAGGATCTGAAGCCGGGCGATCTGATTTTCTTCAACATCAAGAGCCGTCGGGTCAATCACGTTGCCATCTACCTGGGCAACGACCGCTTCATCCACGCCCCGCGCCGTGGCAAAGCGGTGAGCATCGACACGCTGAACAAGCCGTACTGGGAAAAGCATTACGTCGTGGCCAAGCGCGTATTGCCGAAAGAACAACAGCAACTGCGCGTAGTCCAGCGTTAAGGATCAAAAGATCGCAGCCTTCGGCAGCTCCTACATTGGGATCAGCGTTTCCCTGTAGGAACTGCCGAAGGCTGCGATCTTCTGCTTTTGCCTGCTAGAAATTATCCGGCGTACGCGCCTTCTCCCGCGCATGCTCGCGGCTGATCAAGCCTTTGGTCACCAGATCCTTCAGGCACATATCGAGTGTCTGCATCCCCAACGACCCGCCGGTCTGAATCGCGGAATACATCTGCGCCACCTTGTCCTCGCGAATGAGGTTACGGATCGCCGATGTCCCCAGCATGATTTCATGCGCCGCCACCCGCCCGCCGCCGATCTTCTTGATCAACGTCTGCGACACCACCGCCAGCAACGACTCCGACAGCATTGAGCGAACCATCGACTTCTCGTCGCCGGGAAACACGTCGACCACGCGGTCGATGGTCTTCGCCGCCGAGGTCGTGTGCAGCGTGCCGAACACCAGATGCCCGGTCTCGGCGGCGGTCAGCGCCAGGCGAATGGTTTCCAGATCACGCATCTCGCCAACCAGAATCACGTCCGGGTCTTCACGCAGGGCCGAGCGCAGTGCAGTGGCGAAGCTGCGGGTATCGCGGTGGACTTCGCGCTGATTGATCAGGCATTTGCGCGATTCGTGAACGAACTCGATGGGGTCTTCGATGGTGAGGATGTGGTGATGGCGATGGGTGTTGAGGTAATCGATCATCGCCGCCAACGTGGTCGACTTGCCCGAGCCGGTCGGCCCGGTGACCAGGACCAGCCCGCGCGGCGCATCGGTGATCTTGCGGAAAACATCGCCCATGGCAAGGTCTTCCATGCTCAGCACTTTCGACGGAATGGTGCGGAACACCGCTCCGGCGCCACGGTTCTGGTTAAAGGCGTTGACGCGAAAGCGCGCCACGCCGGGTACATCGAAGGAAAAATCCGTTTCCAGATTTTTCTCGAATTCGATGCGCTGGGTGTCGTTCATGATGTCGTAGATCAGATCGTGCACTTGCTTGTGGTCCAGCGCCGGCAGATTGATCCGCCGCACGTCGCCATCGACGCGGATCATCGGCGGCAGGCCGGCCGACAGGTGCAGGTCGGAAGCGCCCTGTTTGGCGCTGAAGGCCAGCAGTTCAGTGATATCCATAGCGTCCCTCAATTCCAGTAGAATGCCGCGAACCTACAGACCGCCGGCGCCTCTTGATGTCCACGATAGCAGACAACATCCTTCAGGTTAGTTCGCGCATCCAGGCAGCGGCCAAAGCCGCGCACCGCGACGAAAACAGCATCCATTTGCTCGCCGTGAGCAAGACCAAACCCGCCCAGGCCCTGCGGGAGGCCTACGCCGCCGGCCTGCGCGACTTCGGCGAGAACTACTTGCAGGAAGCCCTGGGCAAACAGCTGGAGCTGGCCGACCTGCCCTTGATCTGGCACTTCATCGGCCCCATTCAATCGAACAAGACTCGCGCGATTGCCGAGCATTTCGACTGGGTGCACTCCGTGGATCGTCTGAAAATTGCCCAACGCCTGTCCGAACAACGCCCGGCCGAACTGCCGCCACTGAACATCTGCATTCAGGTCAATGTCAGCGGCGAAGCGAGCAAATCCGGCTGTACTCCGGCCGATCTGCCGGCGCTGGCCGAGGCCATCAGCGCGTTGCCACGCTTGAAACTGCGCGGTTTGATGGCGATTCCCGAGCCGACCGAGGAGCGCGCTGAACAGGACGCTGCCTTCGCCGCCGTACAGGCATTGCAGGCGAGCCTCGCTCTGCCGCTCGACACACTGTCCATGGGCATGAGCCACGACCTTGAGTCGGCCATCGCCCAAGGCGCCACCTGGGTGCGGATCGGTACCGCGCTGTTTGGCGCCAGAGATTATTCTCAGTCTTGAACGTTTCCAGATAAGGACCACACATGAGCAACACACGTATTGCGTTTATCGGTGCGGGCAACATGGCGGCCAGTCTGATTGGCGGCTTGCGCGCCAAAGGTCTGGAAGCGGCGCAGATCCGCGCCAGCGATCCGGGCGAAGACACCCGTGCCAAGGTCAGCGCCGAACACGGCATCGAAACCTTCGCAGATAACGCCCAGGCCATCGACGGCGTCGATGTCATCGTCCTGGCGGTCAAGCCCCAGGCGATGAAAGCCGTGTGCGAGGCGATTCGCCCAAGTCTGAAGTCGAATCAACTGGTGGTGTCGATTGCCGCTGGCATCACCTGCGCGAGCATGACCGCGTGGCTCGGCGAACAGCCGATCGTACGCTGCATGCCCAATACTCCGGCGCTGCTGCGTCAGGGTGTCAGCGGTCTGTACGCGACCAGCGAAGTGAGCGCCGAGCAACGCCAGCAAGCCGAAGAGCTGCTGTCCGCCGTCGGCATCGCCCTGTGGCTGGACGAAGAACAGCAACTGGACGCAGTCACCGCAGTGTCCGGCTCCGGCCCGGCGTATTTTTTCCTGTTGATCGAAGCGATGACCGCCGCTGGCGTCAAACTGGGCCTGCCGAAAGCAATCGCTGAGCAACTGACCGTGCAGACCGCGCTGGGCGCCGCGCACATGGCGGTGTCCAGCGATGTCGATGCAGCCGAACTGCGCCGCCGCGTGACCTCGCCGAATGGCACCACGGAAGCTGCGATCAAATCATTCCAGGCTGGCGGCTTCGAAGCGCTGGTTGAAACCGCACTCGGCGCCGCCGCGCACCGCTCGGCCGAAATGGCCGAACAACTGGGCAAATAAGGAGCCTTACATGATCGGATTGAACACCGCAGCGGTTTACGTGCTGCAAACCCTCGGCAGCCTGTACCTGCTGATCGTGCTGCTGCGCTTCGTCCTGCAACTGGTGCGGGCGAACTTCTACAACCCGCTGTGCCAGTTCGTGGTCAAGGCCACTCAGCCGCTGCTCAAGCCTTTGCGCCGGATCATCCCGAGCGTGTTCGGCCTCGACATGTCGTCGCTGGTGCTGGCAATCCTGGTGCAACTGCTGCTCATGGCACTGACCCTGCTGCTGACCTACGGCACCACCGGCAACCCGCTGCAGCTGTTGATCTGGTCGCTGATCGGCGTCACCGCACTGTTCCTGAAGATCTTCTTCTTCGCCCTGATCATCAGCGTGATTCTGTCGTGGGTCGCACCGGGCAGCCACAATCCGGGCGCTGAACTGGTCAACCAGATCTGCGAACCGGCGCTGGCACCGTTCCGCCGCTTCCTGCCGAACCTGGGCGGCTTGGATCTGTCGCCGATCTTCGCCTTCCTTGCGCTGAAACTGATCGACATGCTGGTGATCAACAATCTGGCGGCGATGACGATGATGCCGGAGATTCTGCGTTTGCTGATGTAAGCCAGTGCGTTCGGTCTGACTGACCGAGTCGCCTTTTTCGCGAGCAGGCTCGCTCCCACATTGGAATGCATTTCAACTGTGGGGGCGAGCCTGCTCGCAAATGGCTGCACCTCGATCCGAAGCGAAAACGCCGGACCTGATCGTTGCTTGCCGCTAACCCCCCCGGTCTTTAGACTTACGCCTCATTTCAACGAGAGCAGGGTCGATGCCAACTGCCTTTCCCGCCGATTCTGTTGGTCTGGTAACGCCGCAAACCGCGCATTTCAGCGAACCGCTGACGCTGGCCTGTGGCCGTTCGCTGGCCGCTTATGACCTGATCTACGAAACCTACGGCACGCTGAACGCCCAGGCGAGCAACGCCGTGCTGATCTGCCACGCGCTGTCCGGCCACCATCACGCTGCCGGTTATCACAGCGTCGACGACCGCAAGCCCGGTTGGTGGGACAGCTGCATCGGCCCCGGCAAGCCGATCGACACCAACAAATTCTTCGTGGTCAGCCTGAACAACCTCGGCGGCTGCAACGGCTCCACCGGCCCGAGCAGCATCAACCCGGAAACCGGCAAGCCATTCGGCGCCGATTTCCCGGTGCTCACCGTCGAAGACTGGGTGCACAGCCAGGCGCGCCTCGCTGATTTGCTCGGCATCGGCCAGTGGGCAGCGGTGATCGGCGGCAGCCTCGGCGGCATGCAGGCGCTGCAATGGACCATCACTTACCCGGATCGCGTGCGTCACTGCCTGGCCATCGCCTCGGCACCGAAACTGTCGGCGCAGAACATCGCCTTCAACGAAGTCGCGCGCCAGGCGATCCTCACCGACCCGGAATTCCACGGCGGCTCGTTCCAGGAAGCCGGTGTGATTCCCAAACGCGGGCTGATGCTGGCGCGCATGGTCGGGCACATCACCTATCTGTCCGATGATTCCATGGGTGAGAAATTCGGCCGTGGCCTGAAGAGCGAAAAGCTTAACTACGACTTCCACAGTGTCGAGTTCCAGGTCGAAAGCTATCTGCGATATCAGGGCGAAGAGTTCTCCGGGCGCTTCGATGCCAACACCTATCTGTTGATGACCAAAGCGCTGGATTACTTCGATCCGGCGGCGAACTTCGACGATGATCTGGCGAAAACCTTCGAAAACGCCACCGCCAAGTTTTGCGTGATGTCGTTCACCACCGACTGGCGCTTCTCCCCCGCCCGTTCGCGGGAATTGGTGGATGCGCTGATGGCCGCGCGCAAGGACGTCAGTTATCTGGAAATTGACGCCCCCCAGGGCCACGACGCCTTCCTGATTCCGATCCCGCGTTACTTGCAGGCGTTCGGCAATTACATGAACCGCATTTCGTTGTGAGAAAGCCATGAGAGCTGATCTGGAAATCATCCAGGAATGGATCCCCGCCGGCAGCCGCGTCCTCGACCTCGGTTGCGGTGACGGCGAGCTGCTGACCTGGCTGCGCGACAACAAGAACGTCACCGGTTATGGCCTGGAAAACGACGCCGACAACATCGCCGAGTGCGTGGCCAAGGGCATCAACGTCATCGAGCAGGATCTGGACAAAGGGCTGGGCAATTTTGCCAGCAACAGTTTCGACATCGTCGTCATGACCCAGGCCCTGCAAGCGGTGCATTACCCGGACAAGATCCTCGACGAAATGCTCCGGGTCGGCCGTCAGTGCATCATCACCTTCCCCAATTTCGGCCACTGGCGCTGCCGCTGGTATCTGGCGAGCAAGGGCCGCATGCCGGTCTCGGAATTCCTGCCCTACACCTGGTACAACACGCCGAACATCCACTTCTGCACCTTCGAGGATTTCGAAGAACTGTGCCGCGAACGTGACGCGAGGGTCATTGATCGGCTTGCCGTGGATCAACAGCACCGCCACGGGTGGGCCAGTAAGCTATGGCCTAATCTGTTAGGTGAAATCGGTATCTACCGCGTCAGCAGTCCCCAGTTGGCGGACCACCGAGTCGCGGTCTGAGCCAGGGCATTTGAAGGAGCACGAACATGAGTCGTCTAGCGTTGCTGTTACTCACCGCCTGCCTGAGCGCTGGCGCCGTGGCGGCGGATGTCATCAAGGGTGAACGCAAGGAAACCTTCGGTGACATCACGGTGCACTACAACACGTTCAACTCGACGTTCCTGCAACCGGACATCGCCAAGGCTGCCGAGCTGATCCGCAGCAAGAACCAGGGCGTGATCAACGTCTCCGTGGTCAAGGACGGCAAACCGGTGATCGCCAGCGTCACCGGCACGATCAAGGACCTGACCAGCAACAGCGTGGCGCTGAAATTCCGCCAGGTCACCGAACAGGGCGCGATCTACTACATTGCCCAGTACCCAGTGCCGCAGCAGGAAACCCGCACCTTTGAAATCAAGGTGCAGAACGGCGACAAGATCAACACCATCAATTTCAACCAAGAACTCTTTCCCGGCGAATGATGAACATCAAGCAGCTCGTACTGGCCAGCCATAACGCCGGCAAACTCAAAGAACTCCAGGCCATGCTCGGCGACTCGGTGCAACTGCGTTCGATTGGCGAGTGGAGCAAGGTCGAACCGGAAGAAACCGGCCTGTCGTTCGTCGAGAACGCGATCCTCAAGGCCCGCAACGCCGCGCGCATCTCCGGGCTGCCGGCACTGGCCGACGACTCCGGGCTGGCAGTGGATTTCCTTGGTGGTGCGCCGGGCATCTACTCGGCGCGTTATGCCGACGGTCAGGGCGATGCGGCGAACAATGCCAAACTGCTCAATGCGCTGAAGGACGTGCCGCAAGCCGAGCGCGGTGCGCAATTCGTTTGCGTATTGGCGCTGGTGCGTCACGCCGATGATCCGCTGCCGATCCTCTGCGAAGGCCTGTGGCACGGGCGCATCCTCAACGCAGCCAGCGGCGCACACGGTTTCGGTTACGACCCGCTGTTCTGGGTGCCGGAGCGCGATTGCTCCAGCGCCGAGCTGAGCCCGGCCGACAAGAACCAGATCAGCCACCGCGCCCGTGCAATGGATCTGCTGCGCCAGCGTCTGGGCTTGAAATGACCACTGATTCTTCCGCGTCGTCGCTGATCATCGGCGGCGCCGCGTCCTCGCCTCGGGCACCGCTGCCAACCCTGCCGCCCCTGGCGCTGTACATCCACATCCCGTGGTGTGTGCGCAAATGCCCGTATTGCGATTTCAACTCGCACACTGCCAGCCCGGTGCTGCCGGAGCAGGAATACGTCGACGCGCTGCTGGCCGATCTCGATCAGGATCTGCATGCGGTGTATGGCCGTGAGCTGACCTCGATTTTTTTTGGTGGCGGGACGCCGAGCCTGTTCAGCGCCGAAGCCCTTGGACGCTTGTTGACGGGCGTCGAGCAACGCATCCCGTTCGCCGCCGACATCGAAATCACCCTTGAGGCGAATCCGGGCACGTTCGAGCAAGAGAAGTTTGTCGCTTACCGCAAGTTGGGGATCAATCGCCTGTCGATCGGCATCCAGAGCTTTCAGCAGGAAAAGCTCGAAGCACTCGGCCGCATCCACAACGGTGACGAAGCCGTGCGTGCGGCAGGCATGGCGCAGCAGGCCGGGTTCGATAACTTCAACCTCGACCTGATGCATGGTTTGCCCGATCAGTCGCTGGACGATGCCCTGAGCGATCTGCGCCAGGCCATCGCCCTGAAGCCGACGCACATTTCCTGGTATCAACTGACGCTGGAGCCGAACACAGTGTTCTGGAATCAGCCGCCAGTGCTGCCGGAAGACGACACGCTGTGGGACATTCAGGAAGCCGGCCAGGCGCTGCTGGCCGAGCACGGTTACGCGCAATACGAAGTGTCGGCGTACGCCCAGGCCGGGCGACCAGCGCGGCACAACCTCAATTACTGGAGTTTTGGCGACTTCATCGGCATCGGCGCCGGCGCCCATGGCAAGCTGAGTCACCCGGACGGGCGCATCGTGCGCACATGGAAAACCCGCCTGCCGAAGGATTATCTGAACCCGGCGAAAAGCTTTCAGGCCGGCGAGAAATCCCTGAGCAATGACGAGATGCCGTTCGAGTTCCTGATGAACGCCCTGCGCCTGACCGCCGGGGTCGAATCGCGCCTGTATCCGGAACGCACCGGTCTGTCGCTGGAGACCCTCGCCGAAGGCCGCCGCGAGGCCGAACAAAGCGGCCTGTTGCAGGTCGAACCGTCACGCCTGGCGCCGACCGAACGCGGCCAGCTGTTCCTCAACGATTTGCTGCAACAATTTCTGAACTGACTTCAGCTCAAAGGGAAAACGCATGGATTTGATACTCGACCTGCTGGCCACCGTCTCCCGCTGGAGCCGCAGCAATCTCTCGGAAATCGCTCTGGCGCTGGTCGGTTGCCTGCTGGTGCTGTTCGGCGCCGACTTCAAAGGCTGGGTCGAGCAACGCCTGGGCAGCATCGCCGGCGCCCTGCGCGTGCCCCTGATGGCCCTGCTCTGCCTGATCGGCAGCGGCGCCGCGCTGATCTACGCCACGCCGTGGGTGATCAAAGGCCTGAGCCAGTTCAACAACTACAGCCTGGCGCCGGTGCTGCTGGTGGTACTGGTGCTGATCGGCGTGGTTGCCGATCGCCGCTGACTCCGCAAACACCCCGAAACGAATGTGTGCGAGCCTGCTCGCGAAGGCGTCATGACATCCAACATCATCGTTGATTGTCAGACCGCTTTCGCGAGCAGGCTCGCTCCCACAGTTGATCGCAATGAAAGGGAAGTTCATGAGTAAAAAACTACTGGATGAGACGAGCAAATTTCTCAGCTTCGTGTTGCGTCACCAGCCTCAAGCGATTGGTCTCACGCTGGATTTGGATGGCTGGGCAGATATCGACGCATTGATTAATGGCGCCGCGCGTGACGGTCATAACCTCGATCGCGATTTGATTGAAACAGTGGTGACAAGTAGCGACAAAAAGCGTTTTGCGATTTCCACTGACGGCTTGTGCATCCGCGCTGTTCAGGGCCATTCGACGAAGACTGTCGAGTTGCAGTTCGACGAGAAACACCCACCGCAAACGCTGTATCACGGCACAGCGACGCGTTTTCTCGATTCGATCAATGCACAAGGTTTAATCCCTGGATCACGCCATCATGTACATCTTTCGGAAGAGATCGTCACTGCCACTTCCGTAGGTCAACGCTACGGCAGCGTAGTGGTCCTCGCAGTCGCGGCGCAGCAAATGCAGGAAGAAGGCTTCAAGTTCTATCAGGCCGAAAACGGCGTATGGCTGACAGACCACGTACCTGCGCGCTTCATGACCAAACTGTAAATCCGAGACACTCATAACTACTGTAGGAGTGAGCCTCCTCGCGATAGCTGTTTGACACTCAACTTTCACGCCGACTGACACCCCTCTTCGCGAGCAGGCTCGCTCCCACTATTGGGCCCTGGTTCAATGATTCTTCGATAAGCGGCTCTGCGCCTGAAGGATCGCCTTGAGGCCAACGAAATCCTTGCAGCCCAGCGCTATCGCTTTATCGAAGTGTTCGATATTGCCGCTGTCGCGCAGATCGCTGCCGTTTACACGAGTCAACGCGAGTATGTAGTAGGCCTCAGCCCGAAACTGGTCTTCGGACAATACCAAGCCAGCTGCGCGGGCTCGCATGGCGGCCAGCGGCCCGACCTTGCCGGCAGGCGCCCCGTTTTCTTCGAAACACAGCGAACGTTTGGCCTGCAACGGATAGTCGTCAGCATGCGTATCAGGCTTGAGCAGCAACTGCTCGAGAGACTGCAAGAATTTCAAATGATCAGGATTTTGCGCATCAAATCGTTCATACGCCTTGTCGCACAAATGGTAATAGCCCACCGCAGCCGCTAACAATCCATCATCCATGGCCTGCTGATAAAGACCACAGGTCTGTAAGCGCGTCTGCTCGGAAAACATCGGGTTGTCCTGCAGGCTGGCCAGAAGATAGGTGGCCAGCGTGTGCCCGCCGTCCGACGCATGCTTGAGGTTGTCCACAAGAGCCTCGAGATCACCTTCGGCAACGCGCAACTGTTCAGGGGTGTATTGCACGCTTTCCCCGGCGGCCTCACGCTTGAGCCGGTCATTGGCGTCGCGCTCGATCTTTGCCGCCGTTCTCTGCGCACTCGCGAAGTATTCCTCGGGGCTGACTACCCGTTCGCACGCTGCACAAAACAGCAGACCCAGAACCAGCGTGCAGGCAAAAATGGCTTTCAAGAATTGTCTTCCTTTACAAATGGTGGCCTCGAGCTTTCGGCGGATCACGGCCAAACTTGAGCAAACGCCAGAAACAACTGTAGGAGCTGCGGCACGCTGCAATCCTTGATCTTCAAAATCAAGATCAAAAGATCGCAGCGTGCCGTAGCTCCTACAGGGGTGTTGCGTGATGCTTAAGAGAGTTTTTCGAACTTCAGATCCCACACGCCATGGCCAAGACGTTCGCCACGGCGTTCGAACTTGGTGATCGGGCGTTCGGCCGGGCGCGGGACGCATTTGCCGTCTTCGGCAAGGTTGCGGTAGCCCGGGGCGACGTTCATCACTTCCAGCATGTACTCGGCGTACGGCTCCCAGTCGGTGGCCATGTGCAGAATGCCGCCGACCTTGAGCTTGCTGCGCACCAGTTCAGCGAACGAGGCCTGAACGATACGACGCTTGTGGTGGCGGCTCTTGTGCCACGGATCCGGGAAAAACAGCATCAGGCGATCGAGGCTGTTGTCGGCGATGCAGCGGTTGAGCACTTCGATCGCGTCGCAATCGTAGACGCGCAGGTTGGTCAGCCCTTGGGTCAGCACGCCATTGAGCAGCGCGCCGACACCCGGACGGTGCACTTCAACACCGATGAAATCCTGCTCTGGAGCAGCGGCGGCCATTTCCAGCAGCGAGTGGCCCATGCCGAAACCGATTTCCAGCGAGCGCGGCGCCGAGCGGCCGAACACCTGGTCGTAATCGACCGGCGCATCGGCCAGCGGCAGCACGTACAGCGGCGCGCCCTGGTCCAGGCCGCGTTGCTGGCCTTCGGTCATGCGCCCGGCGCGCATCACGAAACTCTTGATGCGGCGGTGTTGGCGCTCGTCGCCTTCGTCCGGCTGGACAGGCGTGTCGTTCGATTCAGTCATCAATGGCTCTTACTTGATCAGACCATCCAGCGGCGAAGAGGCGCTGGCATAGAGTTTTTTCGGCATGCGGCCGGCGAGGTACGCCAGGCGACCGGCAACGATGGCGTGCTGCATCGCTTGCGCCATCATCACCGGTTGCTGGGCGTGGGCGATGGCCGAGTTCATCAGTACGGCGTCGCAACCCAGCTCCATGGCGATGGTCGCGTCGGAAGCGGTACCGACGCCAGCATCCACCAGCACCGGGATCCTGGCTTCTTCGAGGATGATCTGCAGGTTGTACGGATTGCAGATGCCCAGACCGGAGCCGATCAGACCGGCCAGCGGCATGACGGCGATGCAACCGATTTCCGCCAGTTGCCGGGCGATGATCGGGTCATCGCTGGTGTAGACCATCACGTCGAAGCCTTCCTTGACCAGCGTTTCGGCGGCCTTGAGGGTTTCGATTACGTTGGGGAACAGGGTTTTCTGGTCGGCCAGCACTTCCAGCTTCACCAGGTTGTGACCGTCGAGCAGCTCACGCGCGAGGCGGCAGGTACGCACGGCTTCGATGGCGTCATAGCAACCGGCGGTGTTCGGCAGAAAGGTGTAGCGATCCGGCGACAGCACTTCGAGCAGGTTCGGCTCGCCTTCGATCTGGCCCAGGTTGGTGCGGCGCACGGCGAAGGTGACGATCTCGGCACCCGAGGCTTCGATGGCCTGGCGGGTTTCTTCCATGTCACGGTACTTGCCGGTACCGACCAGCAAACGCGACTGGTAAGTACGACCGGCCAGCACAAAAGGCTTGTCGCTACGAACGATGCTCATGGGGAATCCTCTTTAAGGGTGAGGGTCTTGCACAATTCTGTGCCCTTGCGGGCCGGGACAATCAGCCGCCGCCGATGGCGTGGACCACTTCGACGTTGTCGCCGTCGCTCAATGGGGTATCGGCATGCTGGCTGCGCGGGACGATGTCCAGATTGAGCTCTACGGCCACACGGCGCCCGGTCAGCTCCAGACGAGTGATCAGGCCCGCAACGGTTTCACCGTCGGGCAATTCAAAGGACTCACCGTTCAACTGAATGCGCATGCACAACGCCGCCATCATTTTTAGGGGCTGGCATTCTAGCCCGATCAGTCAGGCTGACCCAAGCCATTCGTCTTGAAACACGTCCGTGCAGGAGCTGCCGAAGGCTGCGATCTTTTGATCTTGAAAAACAAAATCAAAAGATCGCAGCCTTCGGCAGCTCCTACAGGAGGGAGCGTCAGATTCAGGATAGGCGCCAAGCAGCGAGGCCGAGGCAGACCCAACCGATGAGAAACGCGAGGCCACCGAATGGAGTAATGATGCCGAGCTTGCTGATGCCGGTGGTGGTCAGCAGATACAGGCTGCCGGAGAACAGCAGGATGCCGACGGTGAAGGACACCCCGGCCCAACTGATCAGGCGCCCTTGAATTTGCGTGGCCAGCAGCGCCACCCCGAACAGCGCAAGAGTGTGCACCAATTGATAGGTGACGCCGGTATGGAAAATCGTCAGGTATTCCGGGGTCAGGCGGTTTTTCAGGCCATGGGCGGCGAAAGCGCCCAGCGCAACACCGGTAAATCCGAAAAAAGCGGCCAGCATCAAAAAGCCACGCAGCATGGGGAACTCCAGTCAGACGTGATCGGCAGGGTCTGTATAATGGCCCGCTCCACGGGTTCGGCCAAGCCATCTCTATGCTGCGTTCAATTTTCCGTCGTCTCACGAAGGCTCTGCTCTGGTTCGCCGGTGGCAGTGTCTTGCTGGTGCTGGTGTTTCGCTTCGTGCCACCGCCGGGCACGGCGCTGATGGTCGAGCGCAAGGTCGAATCCTGGGTCGACGGCGAGCCGATTGACCTGCAGCGCACCTGGAAACCGTGGGACGAAATCTCCGATGACCTGAAAGTGGCGGTAATTGCTGGCGAGGACCAGAAATTCCCTGAACATTGGGGTTTCGATCTGCGCGCAATCCAGGCCGCCCTCGCCCACAACGAGCTGGGCGGCTCGATTCGCGGCGCCAGCACCTTGAGCCAGCAAGTGTCGAAAAACCTGTTTTTGTGGTCCGGCCGCAGTTATCTGCGCAAAGGCCTGGAAGCCTGGTTTACCGCGCTGATCGAGGTGTTTTGGCCCAAGCAGCGGATTCTTGAGGTGTACCTGAACAGCGTCGAGTGGGATGACGGCGTGTTTGGCGCTGAAGCGGCGGCCCGCCACCACTTTGGCGTGAGTGCGAAGTCATTGTCGCGTCAGCAGGCGAGTTATCTGGCGGCGGTACTGCCCAATCCACGGGTGTGGAGCGCCAGTCATCCGACCGGGTATGTGTCGCGTCGGGCTGGGTGGATTCGCCAGCAGATGAGTCAGTTGGGCGGGGACAGTTATTTGCTGGGGCTGAACGATTCACGGCGGGCGCCTTGGGCTGAATAACACCGAAATACCAATGTGGGAGCGAGCCTGCTCGCGAAAGCGGTGTGTCAGCTTGCATTGATGTCACTGATAAACCGCTTTCGCGAGCAGGCTCGCTCGCACAGGGATTGGTGTTGAAACAGAAATGAAAAACGCCCCGATCATCGCTGATCGGGGCGTTTTTTATTGCGGATTCGCCAGTTACGCGGCGATCGACAACTTGAGCTTGTTCATCGCGCTCTTTTCGAGCTGACGGATTCGCTCGGCCGACACGTTGTACTTCTGCGCCAGGTCATGCAGCGTGGCTTTTTCTTCCGCCAGCCAGCGCTGGTAGAGGATGTCACGGCTGCGCTCGTCCAGCACTTCCAGTGCTTCGTGCAGGTTGGTGTTGGAGTTGTCGCTCCAGTCGGCATCTTCCAGTTGACGCGCCGGGTCGTACCGGTGGTCTTCCAGGTAGTTGGCCGGAGACTGGAAAGCACTGTCGTCGTCGGCTTCGGCAGCCGGGTCGAAGGCCATGTCGTGGCCGGTCAGACGGCTTTCCATCTCGCGCACTTCACGTGGTTCGACGCCAAGGCTTTCCGCCACACGGTGGACTTCCTCGTTGTTCAGCCACGCCAGACGCTTCTTCTGGCTGCGCAGGTTGAAGAACAGCTTGCGCTGGGCCTTGGTGGTCGCGACTTTCACAATGCGCCAGTTGCGCAGGATGAATTCGTGAATTTCCGCCTTGATCCAGTGCACGGCGAACGACACCAGACGCACACCCATCTCCGGGTTGAAGCGCTTGACGGCCTTCATCAGGCCGACGTTACCTTCCTGGATCAGGTCAGCCTGAGCCAGACCGTAGCCGGAATAGCTACGGGCAATGTGTACGACAAAACGCAGGTGGGCGAGCACCATCTGCCGAGCCGCCCCCAAATCCTGCTCATAGTAGAGACTCTCGGCCAGTTCACGCTCCTGCTCCGGCGTCAGCAATGGAATGCTGTTGACGGTGTGCACGTAGGCTTCCAGGTTCGCACCCGGAACCAGCGCATACGCAGGTTGCAAAGAATTGGTCATACGAAAAAACCTCCCACTTACATACTCGTGCCTCTCGGCACTGCGAAAAATTGACCGGGAACTCAGGTACAAGTTCCCATAAAAACCGCAAGGTCAATCACGCGCAAAAAAGATTCTACTTCGGCGCCAGCTCCCTGAGATGACGTGCGACTGCAATCCATGCACCGATATAACCCAACAGCACCGCGCCAAGCAAGAGCGACAGACCGTCGGCCACTGGCACGCCGGCCAGGGCGAAATCACTGCCGTACAAACCGGCCAGTCCAACCACCGCATCGTTCAGCCAGTCGAGGCCGAACGCCAATACACCCCAGGACAACAGCCCTGCACCGAAGCCATACAACGCACCCATATAAAGGAAAGGGCGACGCACATAACTGTCAGTGCCGCCGACGAGTTTAATCACTTCTATCTCGGTGCGGCGGTTTTCAATATGAAGACGAATGGTATTGCCTATCACCAAAAGTAATGCAGACACCAAAAGCACCGTCAGACCGAAGACAAAGCGGTCGCCAAGCTTGAGGATGGCGGCCAAACGCTCGACCCAGACTAGATCAAGTTGCGCCTGTTGTACCTTGGGCAGCTCGGAAAGTTTTTGTCTTAATGCTTCGAGTGTCGGCTTGTCGACTTCGTTCGGTGTCACCAGCACCACACCCGGCAAAGGGTTCTCGGGCAGCTCACGCAGGGCTTCGCCCAGGCCGGACTGCTGCTGAAACTCTTCCAGCGCCTGATCACGGCCGACATATTCGGCATCAGCTACGCCGGGCATGCCTTTGATCTGCTCACGCAGGGACTCGCCCTGTTCCGGGCTGGCGTCGAGTTGCAGGTACAGCGAAATCTGCGCCGCGCGTTGCCAGGAACCGCCAAGACGCTCGACGTTGTTGAGCAACAGCGAAAGCCCCATCGGCAGACTCAACGCCACGGCCATCACCATGCAGGTGAAGAAGCTGCCGATCGGCTGTTTGCCGAGACGGCGCAGGCTGTCGAGCAGGCTGGCGCGATGGCTTTCGATCCAGGCGTGGAACAGCGTGGCGAAGTCCGGGCCGTCGTCATCGTCGTGCTTTTTCTTCTTCTGCGGTTGCGGATCGGCGGCCTTCGGGGCCACACGCTCGGAAACCTTCGGACTGCGTGTTGCACTCATACCCCGGCCTCCCCGTCGCCGATCAATCGGCCGCGTTGCAGGGTCAGCATGCGATGACGCATGCGCGCGATCAGCGCCAGGTCATGACTGGCGATCAGCACGCTGGTGCCCAAGCGGTTGATATCTTCGAACACGCCCATGATTTCAGCGGCCAGGCGCGGGTCGAGGTTACCGGTCGGTTCGTCCGCCAGCAGCAAGGCCGGGCGATGCACGATGGCGCGGGCAATACCGACGCGCTGTTGCTGGCCGGTGGACAGATCGCCCGGGTACAGATCGGATTTGTCCGACAGCGCCACGCGTTCCAGCGCCGAATCGACGCGCTTGGCGATTTCGACCTTGGACAGGCCGAGAATCTGCAGCGGCAACGCGACGTTGTTGAACACCGTGCGATCGAACAGCAACTGGTGGTTCTGGAAAACTACGCCGATCTGCCGGCGCAGAAATGGAATTTGTGCGTTGCTGATGGTGCTCAGGTCTTGCCCGGCGAGCAGCAGTTTGCCGCTGGTCGGCCGTTCCATTGCCAGCAACAGGCGCAACAGCGTGGATTTACCGGCACCGGAGTGGCCGGTGACAAACAAGAACTCGCCACGACGGACTCGAAAGCTCAGCTCATGCAAGCCGACGTGACCGTTCGGGTAGCGTTTACCGACCTGTTCGAAACGAATCATGAACGCTCCCGCTCGGCAAACAGTGCCTGGACAAAGGGTTCGGCTTCAAAGGTACGCAAATCGTCGATGCCTTCACCGACGCCGATGTAACGGATCGGCAGGCCGAACTGCTTGGCCAGGGCGAAAATCACCCCGCCCTTGGCGGTGCCGTCAAGCTTGGTCAGCGCCAGGCCCGTAAGTTCGACGGTCTGGTTGAACTGCTTGGCCTGATTGATCGCGTTCTGGCCAGTACCGGCGTCGAGCACCAGCAGCACTTCGTGCGGGGCGTCGGCGTCGAGTTTGCCGATCACCCGGCGAACCTTTTTCAGCTCTTCCATCAGGTTGTCTTTGGTGTGCAGACGACCGGCGGTGTCAGCGATCAGCACGTCGATGCCACGGGCCTTGGCCGCTTGCACCGCGTCGAAGATCACCGAAGCGGAATCAGCGCCGGTGTGCTGGGCAATCACCGGAATCTTGTTGCGCTCGCCCCAGACCTGCAATTGCTCCACGGCCGCGGCGCGGAAGGTGTCACCGGCCGCCAGCATGACTTTCTTGCCTTCCAGTTGCAGCTTCTTCGCCAGTTTGCCGATGGTGGTGGTTTTGCCGGCACCGTTGACGCCGACCACCAGAATCACGAACGGCTTGTTCTGCGAGGCGATCTTCAGCGGTTGTTCGACCGGCTTGAGCATCGCGGCCAGTTCAGCCTGCAGCGACTTGTACAGCGCATCGGCGTCGGCCAGTTCCTTGCGCGCGACCTTCTGGGTCAGGCGCTGGATGATCTGCGTGGTGGCTTCGACGCCGACGTCGGCGGTGAGCAGACGGGTTTCGAGGTCATCGAGCAGGTCATCGTCGATGGTCTTGCGCCCGAGGAACAGGCTGGCCATGCCCTCGCCGATGCTGGCGCTGGTCTTCGACAGGCCTTGCTTGAGGCGGGCGAAGAAACCGGCTTTGGTTTCCTCGGTGCGCGGGGTTTCGACGGGCGCTTCTACAGGGACTTCGACCGGTACGATCGGAGCGACAACTGGCGCAGCGGCAAGCGGTGCAGGCTCAGGCTCAGGCTCGGACGGCTGGACAACCGGGGCAACCGGGGCAATCGGCTCGGCAACGACCGGCGCTGGCGCGACAACCGGCTCAGGCACAGGCTGCGCCGCAGCCTCGGCAACCGGTGCAGGAATCACTGGCGTCACATGCGGCGCCGCTTCTTCAACCAGCGCGACCGGCTCTTCTGCCACTGGCAAGGTCAGCCACGGCTCGGCGGCGGGCGTCAGCGGCAACTCGGCAGCGGCCGGCGTTTCGGGCTCGGCCTCAACCTCCGGTTGCAGCACCGGTTCGGCGATCGGCAGCACAATCGGCGCCGGCTCTTCTTCTATTACAGGTGCTGGCGCGGGGGCCGGCTCAGGAATCGCGGGCGGCTGTTCGACGACGGGTTCCTGCGGTTTTTTCCGCAGCCATCCGAACAGGCTTTTCTTCTCGCCAGCCGCAGCTGGGCTCTTCTTGTCGTCGTTGGAACCAAACATGGAGGACGGCTATCTCACGGTAGCGACGCGCCATAAGGGCGCCCCGGCAAATAAATATTCGATGCAGAACAGACTGTGTTTCACCCAGCTTGTTCACGCGCAACATTTTGTCGAGGCGCCAAAGGCACCTCAAGGATCGTTTTAACGAAGAGTTAAACCGGTAAAAATCGGCGAAAAAGCGCTGTCTAGTCGATAAACAGCCGCCTTCTGCCATGAACCCATACAGCCCAATCAGCATTCGAAGTCTGATAGGCGTGGTCGCCGGTAAAACGGATCAGTATCCTAGGGCGTGTCATTGATCATTACCAGTACCGCGTGGCCGCCTGAAAACGGGCCAGACAAGGCGCAGGCCGCAGGGAATGTGCTTTCCTTGCCAAGGACTGCAACGCAGTATGGCCCGTTTTCAGGCGCCACCCGGAGGGCCGGGCCTGATAGTGTGCAGGGCTGCGTTGCTCGAAGTTTATTTGGAACAACCAAACCACACTCCTCGCGCCTTGCCCTGCACACTATCAGGCGCCGGCGCGGTACTGGTAATGATCAATGACACGCCCTACCTCTCGCCCGCCGACGCTAAGACCAAGCGGGCAGCCCAACAGGTTGAAAAACGAATGAATGCTCTTGCCCGCCGCGCTGCTGGCCTGCTGCTCAGCGCAGTCTGCCTGCCCCTTTCGGCCCTGGCGGCCGACCCGCAACCGACCCATGAATTCACCCTCGACAACGGCCTCAAGGTCGTCGTGCGCGAAGACCATCGTGCGCCGGTGGTCGTTTCGCAGATCTGGTACAAGGTCGGCTCCAGCTACGAGACTCCGGGCCAGACCGGTCTGTCGCACGCGCTCGAGCACATGATGTTCAAGGGCAGCGAAAAAGTCGGCCCCGGCGAAGCCTCGCTGATCCTGCGCGACCTCGGCGCCGAAGAGAACGCGTTCACCAGCGACGACTTCACGGCTTATTACCAGGTGCTGGCCCGGGATCGCCTCGGCGTGACCTTCGAGCTGGAAGCCGACCGCATGGCCAACCTGCGCCTGCCGGCCGACGAGTTCGCCAAGGAAATCGAAGTCATCAAGGAAGAGCGCCGCCTGCGCACCGATGACAAGCCGATGTCCAAGGCCTACGAACGCTACAAGGCCATGGCCTACCCGGCCAGCGGTTATCACACGCCGACCATCGGCTGGATGGCTGACCTGGACCGCATGAAAGTCGAGGAACTGCGCCACTGGTACCAGTCCTGGTACGCGCCGAACAACGCCACGCTGGTGGTGGTCGGTGACGTCACTGCGGACGAAGTGAAAACCCTCGCCCAGCGCTATTTCGGCCCGGTCGCCAAACGCGACGTGCCACCGGCGAAAAAGCCGCTGGAACTGGCCGAGCCCGGCGAACGCCAGATCACCCTGCGCGTGCAAACCCAACTGCCGAGCCTGATGCTTGGCTTCAACGTGCCGAGCATTGCTACCGCTGAAGACAAACGCTCGGTCAACGCCCTGCGCCTGATCTCGGCGCTGCTCGACGGCGGCTACAGCGGGCGCATCCCGACGCAACTGGAACGCGGCGAAGAGCTGGTCTCCGGCGGCTCGTCGGACTATGACGCCTACACCCGTGGTGACAGTCTGTTCACCCTGTCGGCGACGCCGAACACACAGAAGAAAAAGACCATCGCTCAGGCTGAAGCCGGTTTGTGGAAACTGCTCGAGCAGCTGAAAACCACTGCGCCGTCTGCCGAAGAGCTGGAACGCGTCCGAGCTCAAGTCATCGCCGGTCTGGTCTACGAGCGTGACTCGATCACCAGCCAGGCCACCGCGATCGGTCAACTGGAAACGGTCGGCCTGTCGTGGAAGCTGATGGACACCGAACTGGCCGATCTGGAAAGCGTGACCCCGCAAGACATCCAGAACGCCGCGAAAAAGTATTTCACCCGCGAACGTCTCAGCGTCGCCCACGTCCTGCCTTTGGAGACGACTCATGAGTGAGCGCAAAACCCCACGCCTGATGCTGCTCGGCCTGATTGCTGTCGCGGTGATCGGCTCGGCAGCGGTTTATTTGTCGCCAAGCGCTGACAGCAAGGCCAGCGAAGCACTGGATAACGCCAAGTCCAGCCAGAAACTGCAATCGCTGGCCGAACTCGACGGCAAGGCCCCGGCCAGCCGCAAGCTTGATGTGCAGACCTGGAACACTGCTGAAGGCGCGAAAGTGCTGTTCGTCGAAGCGCACGAGCTGCCGATGTTCGACATGCGCCTGATCTTCGCCGCTGGCAGCAGCCAGGACGGCAACGTCCCCGGCCTCGCGGTGCTGACCAACGCCATGCTCAACGAAGGCATCGCCGGCAAAGACGTCGGCGCCATCGCTCAAGGGTTTGAAGGCCTCGGCGCCGACTTCGGCAACGGTGCGTTCAAGGACATGGCGCTGGCTTCGCTGCGCAGTCTGAGCGCACCTGAGCAGCGTGAACCGGCGCTGAAACTGTTCGCCGATGTGGTCGGTAAACCGACCTTTCCCGCCGATTCCTTCGCGCGCATCAAGAACCAGCTGCTCGCCGGTTTCGAATACCAGAAACAGAACCCCGGCAAACTCGCCAGCCTGGAGCTGATGAAGCGTCTGTACGGCGATCACCCGTACGCACATTCCAGCGACGGCAATCCGCAAAGCGTGCCGAAGATCACCGTCGCGCAATTGCGCGAGTTCCATGCCAAGGCCTACGCCGCCGGTAATGCGGTGATCGCGCTGGTCGGCGATCTGTCGCGAGCTGAAGCCGAAGCGATCGCCAATCAGGTTTCCTCTGCCCTGCCGAAAGGCCCGGCGCTGGCGAAGATCGCTGCGCCGCAGGAACCGACGGCCAGCGTCAACCACATCGAATTTCCGTCGAAACAGACCAACCTGATGCTCGCGCAACTGGGCATTGATCGCGACGACCCGGATTACGCCGCGCTGTCGCTGGGTAATCAGATCCTCGGCGGCGGTGGTTTTGGTACGCGTCTGATGAGCGAAGTGCGCGAGAAGCGTGGCCTCACCTACGGCGTGTATTCGGCGTTCAGCCCGATGCAGGCCCGTGGTCCGTTCATGATCAACCTGCAGACCCGCGCCGAGATGAGCGAAGGCACCCTGAAACTGGTGCAGGACGTACTCGCCGACTACCTGAAAACCGGGCCGACGCAGAAAGAACTCGACGATGCCAAGCGCGAGCTGGCCGGCAGCTTCCCGCTGTCCACCGCGAGCAACGCCGACATCGTTGGCCAACTCGGCGCGATGGGCTTCTATAATCTGCCGCTGAGCTATCTCGACGACTTCATGCGGCAGTCGCAGAGCCTGACCGTAGAGCAGGTGCGCGATGCGCTGAACAAACACCTGAGCACGGAGAAAATGGTCATCGTCACCGCTGGCCCGACCGTGCCGCAAAAGCCGCTACCGGCCCCATCTGATAAACCTGCCGAGCAACCGCTCGGGGTTCCGGAGCATTAATGGCGACTCGAGCACCGAAAAAACCTGTGCAAAACGTGCACAACGGCGTCAATCAGCTGCGCATCATTGGCGGCCAGTGGCGCAGCCGCAAGCTGAGCTTCCCTGACGCGCCGGGCCTGCGCCCGACCCCGGACCGCGTGCGTGAAACCCTGTTCAACTGGCTCGCGCCGTACGTCGAAGGGGCGAAAGTGCTCGACCCGTTCGCCGGCAGCGGCGCGCTGTTTCTCGAAGCGCTGTCCCGTGGCGCGGCTACCGCTCAGGCGCTGGACGCCAGCAACGTTGCGGTTTCCAGCCTGAAAGAACACCTCGGCACCTTGCGCTGCACCAACGGCCAAGTACAAACCGCCGACGCGCTGCGCTATCTGGAAACCCAGACCGCGACGCCGTTCGATCTGGTGTTCCTCGACCCGCCGTTCAACCAGAACCTGTTGCCGGCAGTTTGTACTTTGCTGGAAGAGCGCCAATGGCTGGCGGCCGATTCGTGGATCTACACTGAAAGCGAAACAGCGCCATCAACGCTGGGCCTGCCGGGCAACTGGCGCCTGCATCGTGAACAGAAATCCGGTCGGGTTTTTTACGCGTTGTGGCAGCGCACGGCGGACATCGCCGGCTGACAAGGTCGCAAGCAACCTGCGGCGAGGGGGCGTGTCCCCTCGCCACAAGCCCATCGAGAATCATCGTGCCCCCTTCGCCAGAACGCTTCATCCCCGCCTTCGGCCTTGGCAACCCGCATCTGCAAACCCTGTGGGGTCCGCTGTGGCGCAAGACTGTGCACATCGAGCGCGAACGCGAACGCCTGTGGCTCGAGGACGGCGACTTCCTCGACCTCGACTGGCACGGCCCGCACAGTGCCGAGGCGCCCTTGGTGCTGGTGCTGCATGGGCTGACCGGATCGTCCAATTCACCCTACGTGGCGGGCATCCAAAAGACCTTGGCCGAGCAGGGCTGGGCCAGCGTCGCGCTGAACTGGCGCGGTTGTTCCGGCGAGCCGAATCTGTTGCCGCGCAGCTACCACTCCGGCGCCAGCGAAGACCTGGCCGAAGCCATCCAGCACCTGCGCGCGAAACGACCGTTGGCGCCGTTGTACGCAGTCGGTTATTCACTGGGCGGCAATGTGCTGCTCAAGCATCTGGGTGAAACCGGCAGCGACAGCGGCGTGCTCGGTGCGGTGGCGGTGTCGGTACCGTTCCGCCTCGATCAATGTGCTGATCGCATCGGCCAGGGGTTTTCGCGGGTGTATCAGGCGCACTTCATGCGGGAGATGGTCGCCTACATCAGGAACAAGCAGCGCCAGTTCCAGCATGACGGGCGCGAAGACGGCCTGGCAAAACTGGCCGCGCTCGGCTCGCTGGAAAACATGCGCACATTCTGGGATTTCGACGGCCGGGTCACCGCGCCACTGCATGGTTTCACCGATGCCGAGGATTACTACCGCCGCGCCTCGAGCCGCTACTACCTCGGCGAGATCCGCACACCGACGTTGATCATTCAGGCGGCGGACGATCCGTTCGTATTTCCCCACAGCCTGCCGCACGCCGACGAGTTGTCAGCCTGCACCCGGCTCGAATTGCAGGCGCGTGGCGGTCACGTCGGCTTCGTCGAAGGCTCGGTGCGCAGGCCCAGGTATTACCTGGAACGGCGCATACCACAATGGCTGGCCGCACTCGGTCATTGAGCGCCGCATATCCCTCGTGGGAGCGAGCCTGCTCGCGAAGGCATCCCGTCAGGTAATGAAGTGATAACTGACCCACCGCTTTCGCGAGCAGGCTCGCTCCCACAGGGATCTGCGTTTTGATCAGATTTTGCGATGCGACAAAGGACTTTGTGGGAGCGAGCCTGCTCGCGAAGGCATCCCGTCAGGTAATGAAGTGATAACTGACACACCGCTTTCGCGAGCAAGCCCGCTCCCACAAGGGATCTACGCTTTGTTCAGATTTTGCGATGCGACAATAGACTTTGTGGGAGCGAGCCTGCTCGCGAAGGCGTCCCGTCAGGTAATGAAGTGATAACTGACACACCGCTTTCGCGAGCAAGCCCGCTCCCACAAGGGATCTGCGCTTTGGTCAGATTTTACAATGTGTCACAAGACTTTGTGGGAGCGAGCCTGCTCGCGAAGGCGTCCCGTCAGGTAATGAAGTGATAAATGACACACCGCTTTCGCGAGCAAGCCCGCTCCCACAAGGGATCTGCGCTTTGGTCAGATTTTACAATGTGTCACAAGACTTTGTGGGAACGAGCCTGCTCGCGAAGGCATCCCGTCAGGTAATGAAGTGATAACTGACACACCGCTTTCGCGAGCAAGCCCGCTCCCACAAGGGATCTGCGCTTTGGTCAGATTTTACGATGCGACAATAGACTTTGTGGGAGCGAGCCTGCTCGCGAAGGCGTCCCGTCAGGTAATGAAGTGATAACTGACACACCGCTTTCGCGAGCAAGCCCGCTCCCACAAGGGATCTGCGCTTTGTTCAGATTTTGCGATGCGACAAAAGACTTTGTGGGAACGAGCCTGCTCGCGAAGGCGTCCCGTCAGGTAATGAATTGATAACTGACCCACCGCTTTCGCGAGCAAGCCCGCTCCCACAAGGGATCTGCGCTTTGGTCAGATTTTGCGATGCGACAAAAGACTTTGTGGGAGCGAGCCTGCTCGCGAAGGCGTCCCGTCAGGTAATGAATTGATAACTGACACACCGCTTTCGAGAGCAGGCTCGCTCCCACCTGGGATCTGCGACTTTATTCGCCTGTGGCAATGCCGCGCGATGGCTCGTTGATCCATTCGCTCCACGATCCGGCATACAGGGCGCCCAGCGGGTAGCCAGCCAGACACAGCGCAAACAGGTTATGACACGCCGTCACCCCGGACCCGCAATACGCGACCAGTTCCGACGGCGAGCGATCGCCCAGTTTGCCGGCAAAACGCTGCTTGAGCTGCTCGGCCGGCAGGAAGCGCCCATCACTGCCGAGGTTTTCGGTGAACGCTGCACACTGTGCGCCGGGAATATGCCCGGCCACCGGATCGATCGGTTCCACTTCGCCCTTGAAACGCGGCAAGGCGCGGGCGTCGAGCAGGGTCAGCGTTGGCTGGCCGAGGCGCTGCTGCAATTGCTCGGCGCTGAGCAACAGGCTCATGTCCGACTGACCACTGAAGTTACCCGGCGTCACGCTCGGCGGATCCAGGCTCAGCGGCAGACCGGCCGCGTGCCAGGCCTTGAGCCCGCCGTCGAGAATGAACACGCCGTCGCGCTTGCCCAGCCAGGCCAGCAACCACCATGCCCGCGCCGCGTATGCACCCGGGCCGTCGTCATACAAAACCACATCGCTGTCGTTGCCGATGCCCCAGGCTTGCAAGCGCTCGATCAGCGCCGCCGGCTCGGGCAACGGATGACGCCCGGTCACGCCCTTCTCGACCTTGCCGCTCAAATCTCGCTCCAGATCGGCGAAACTCGCTTCGGCAATGTGCCCTTCGGCGTAGCTGCGCTGGCCGTAATCCGGATCTTCGAGGGCAAAACGGCAATCGAGAATCACCAGACCCGGCTGCTCTTTGCGAGCGTCCAGTGCTTGTGGGCTGATCAACTGCGCAATCGACATAACGGGCTCCTGTGGCATTCGGCTGAACGGTTTATTTCACGTCTTCAAGGGCCTGTGCCAGCGGCACATAGAACTCGTCGAACAATGCGTTGACTTCATCCCGCGCCTGATCGGTAACAAACCCTGCTTCCAGCACCAGCACCTGATACACGCCACGCTTCACGGCCTGTTCGCTGAGGTGGTTGGAGTTTTCCCGCGTGGTGCACAGAAAACGCACCCACGAGGTCAGGATGATCCAAGCGTTGAGGGTCAGCGACTCGATCTGCACGCGATCCATTTTCAGGATGCCGGCGGCGACGAAGCCTTCGTAGATCGCGGCACCCTGGATCACGCAGCGCTGGGAAAAGCGCCGATAACGCGCGGCCAGTTCCGCATCGCTGTCGAGCAAATGCTCAAGGTCGCGATGCAGAAAGCGGTAGCGCCACATGGCCGAGAGCAGTTCCTTCAAATAGAAACGCTTGTCTTCGACGGTCGCCGGGCGGCCCTGGGGCGGACGCAAAAAACTGTCCACCAGAGCTTCGTACTCACTGAACAACACGGCAATGATCGCCTGCTTGTTGGGGAAGTGGTAGTACAGGTTGCCCGGAGAAATCTCCATGTGCGCGGCGATGTGGTTGGTGCTGACGCTGCGCTCGCCCTGCTGATTGAACAGCTCCAGGCTGTTCTGAACGATGCGCTCGCTGGTTTTTATTCGTGGGGCCATGGCTTGAGCTTTAATTCAGAGTGCGTAGACGGCGCATCTTACGACCTAACCGGAAATGGATAAAACACTGACGTGCGCGGAAGTCGTTTGACTTTATAGAGCATCGACTCTAAAAAGTGCTCATTACAATAAAATCCGGAGCCTGCGATGACTGCCGACATTGCCTACCTGCAAACCCTGCAACAGCCTCTTGAAACGCTTGATCGGCAGTTCCACGCGCAACGAGCGGCCTATGCCGCCAACCCGATGCCGCCCGCTGCGCAACGGCAACAGTGGCTCAAGGCTTTGCGCGATTTGCTCAGCAGTGAGCGTCAGGCGTTGGTCGAAGCGATCAGCGCCGACTTCAGTCACCGCAGCGCCGACGAAACCCTGCTCGCCGAGCTGATGCCGAGCCTGCACGGCATTCACTACGCCAGCCGCCACCTGAAAAACTGGATGAAGCCCTCGCGACGCAAGGTTGGCATGGCGTTCCAGCCGGCTTCGGCGAAGGTGGTTTATCAGCCGCTGGGCGTGGTCGGCGTGATCGTGCCGTGGAACTACCCGCTGTATCTGGCCGTGGGGCCGATGGTCGGCGCCCTGGCTGCCGGCAATCGGGTGATGCTCAAGCTCAGCGAATCGACCCCGGCCACCGGCCTGTTGCTCAAAGAGCTGCTCGCGCGGATCTTTCCCGAAGACCTGGTTTGCGTAGTGCTGGGCGAAGCAGATGTCGGCGTGGCGTTCTCGCGTCTGCCTTTCGATCACTTGCTGTTCACCGGTTCCACCAGCGTCGGCAGACACGTCATGCGCGCTGCGGCGGAAAACCTCACGCCAGTGACGCTGGAACTGGGCGGCAAGTCGCCGGCCATCGTCTCCAGAGACGTACCGCTCAAGGACGCCGCCGAACGCATCGCCTTCGGCAAGACCCTCAACGCCGGGCAGACCTGCGTCGCGCCTGACTATGTGCTGGTGCCGGAAGACCGCGTCGGCGCTTTCGTCGAGGCCTATCGTCAGGCTGTGAAAGGCTTCTACCCGACCCTGGCCGACAACGTCGACTACACCGCGATCATCAACGAACGCCAACTGACCCGGCTGAACGGATACGTCAGCGACGCGACCAGCAAGGGCGCGCTGCTGATCCCGCTGTTCGAACAAGGCCAGGGCCGACGCATGCCGCACAGCGTGCTGCTCAATGTCAGCGATGAGATGACTGTAATGCAGGACGAAATCTTCGGCCCGTTGCTGCCGATCGTGCCTTATCGCGATCTGGAGCAGGCATTCGCTTACATCAATCAGCGGCCTCGTCCTCTGGCTCTTTACTACTTTGGCTATGACAAACGCGAACAGAACCGCGTGCTGCACGAGACCCATTCCGGCGGTGTTTGCCTGAACGACACCCTGCTGCACGTCGCCCAGGACGATATGCCCTTCGGTGGTATCGGTCCCTCAGGCATGGGCCATTACCACGGGCACGAAGGTTTCCTGACCTTCAGCAAGGCCAAGGGCGTGCTGGTCAAACAGCGCTTCAACGCGGCGCGGCTGATCTACCCGCCCTACGGCAAATCGATTCAGAAACTGATTCAGAAGCTGTTCATCCGCTAAACGATCGTCAACGCCGGATAAGAACAACAATGCACCCAAGCCTGACCGAAACACCCGCCCTGTCGCGCCGTGGCCTGCTGAAATTCAGCCTCGGCGCCAGCGCGTTTCTCGCCACCGCCGGCCTTGGCGCCAGCCTCACTGGCTGCTCGTCGAGTATCAGCGCCAACGGCTTTGTCGTTTTGCGCGACGGCGATCTGCTGTTCCTGCGCGCGCTGATCCCGGTGATGCTCGACGGCGCCGTCGCCGCCGGGGAAATGCCCGCAGCGGTCGACGGCACGCTGAAGTCGCTGGACTACAGCCTTGATCACGTGTCGCCGGAAATGCTCAAGCTCACTCGGCAATTGTTCGATGTGCTGGGTATGGCCGTGACCCGTGGCCCGCTCACCGGCATCTGGGGCAGTTGGGAAAACGCCAGCCCTGAAGCGATGCGACATTTCCTCGAACGCTGGGAGAACAGTTCACTGAGCTTGCTGCGCATGGGCCATAGCTCGTTGCAGCAGATGGTGATGATGGCCTGGTACACCCGCGCCGAGTCCTGGGCGCACTGCGGTTATCCCGGGCCGCCGAAGGTCTGAAACCGGGGGGGCGGTCTTCGCGAGCAGGCTCGCTCCCACATGTGAAATGCAATTCCCTGTGGGAGCGAGCCTGCTCGCGAAGGGGCCAGTTGCATCACCTCAGCATCCAGAATAATAAAGAGAACCTGACCGATGCCCGTACCCGATCCCTTCCGCGAAGGCCTCGCCCGAGGCTGGAAAACCTTCAACGGCGCGCAACTGAGCAACGACCTTACCCTCGAAGCCGACGTGGCGATCATCGGCAGTGGCGCCGGCGGCGGCACCACGGCGGAGATCCTCAGCGCGGCCGGCTACAAAGTCCTGCTGATCGAAGAAGGCCCGCTGAAGACCAGCTCGGATTTCAAACTGCTCGAAGATGATGCCTACAGCAGCCTCTATCAGGAAGGCATCGGGCGCATGAGCAAGGACGGCGCGATCACTATCCTGCAGGGCCGCGCGGTCGGCGGCACGACGCTGATCAACTGGACCTCGAGTTTCCGCACGCCCGAGCCGACCCTCGAACACTGGGCCAGCGAACACAACGTCACAGGCCATAGCCCGGCAGAGATGGCGCCGTGGTTCGAGAAAATGGAGCAGCGCCTCGGCGTCGCGCCGTGGATGGTGCAGCCCAACGCCAATAACGACGTGATCCGCAAAGGCTGCGAGCAACTCGGCTACAGCTGGCACGTGATCCCGCGCAACGTGCGCGGCTGCTGGAATCTGGGCTATTGCGGCATGGGCTGCCCGAGCAATGCCAAGCAATCGATGATGGTCACGACCATCCCGGCGACGCTGGAAAAGGGCGGCGAGCTGCTGTATCTGGCGCGAGTGGAAAAACTGCTGATCAGCGGCGACAAGGTGACCGGCCTGCATTGCGTGGCGATGGACGAGCGCTGCGTCGAGCCGACCGGGCGCAGCATCACGGTCAAGGCGCGGCATTACGTGCTGGCCGGCGGCGGCATCAACAGCCCGGCGCTGTTGCTGCGCTCCGACGCGCCGGATCCGCATGGGCGCGTGGGCAAGCGCACCTTTCTGCACCCGGTGAACATGTCCGCCGCGCGTTTCGCCGAGGTGGTCAATCCGTTCTACGGAGCGCCGCAGTCGATTTATTCCGACCATTTCCAATGGAAGGACGGCACCACCGGGCCGATGGCATTCAAACTCGAAGTGCCACCGCTGCACCCGGCGCTGGCCGCCACACTGCTCGGCGGTTTCGGCCAAGAGAACGCGCAACACATGGCTGATCTGCCGCACACCCACGCGATGCTGGCGCTGCTGCGCGATGGCTTCCACCCGGACAGCAGCGGTGGCGCGGTGGAGTTGCGCGGCGATGGCTCGCCAGTGCTCGACTATCAGGTTTCGCAGTACGCCTGGGACGGTTTGCGCCGGGCCTTTCACGTCATGGCGGAAATCCAGTTCGCCGGCGGCGCGCAATCCGTCATGCCGATGCACGCCGACGGCCGCTATGTGAAGACACTGGCTGAGGCGCGCTCGCTGATCGACGGATTGAGCCTGGAGCTGTACCGCACGCGACTGGGCAGCGCTCACGTCATGGGTGGTTGTGCGATGGGTGAAGATCCGAAAAACGCGGTCGCCGACAGCCTCGGTCGCCATCATCAACTGAGCAACCTGTCGATTCACGACGGCTCACTGTTCCCCACCAGCATCGGTGCCAACCCCCAACTGTCGGTGTATGGCCTGACCGCGCAACTGGCGACAGCCTTGGCTGTTCGGCTGAAAAATCCATGAAAAAGCAGAATATTCCTATCGTCTATAGTGCTTTCTTACCCAACAGGCGACTTGGCCGACCGGGAAGGCTGCGATACCATCCGACTCCCCAACGGACTCCCGCCAGGACGACGCGATGAACCGAGTGTTGTACCCAGGTACCTTCGACCCTATTACCAAGGGCCATGGCGATCTGGTCGAACGCGCCTCGCGCCTGTTCGATCACGTGATCATTGCGGTCGCCGCCAGCCCGAAAAAGAACCCGCTGTTCCCGCTGGAACAACGGGTCGAACTGGCTCGCGAGGTCACCAAGCACCTGCCGAACGTGGAAGTGGTCGGTTTCTCGACGCTGCTCGCGCATTTCGCCAAAGAGCAGAACGCCAATGTGTTCCTGCGTGGTCTGCGCGCGGTGTCGGACTTCGAATACGAATTCCAGCTGGCCAACATGAACCGCCAACTGGCGCCGGATGTGGAGAGCCTGTTTCTCACGCCGTCGGAGCGTTATTCGTTCATTTCGTCGACGCTGGTGCGGGAGATTGCCGCGCTGGGCGGCGATATCAGCAAGTTCGTCCACCCGGCCGTGGCCGACGCGCTGACCCTACGCTTCAAAAAGTAGGAGCTGCCGCAGGCTGCGATCTTTGCTTGTAGGAGCTGCCGAAGGCTGCGATCTCTGTTTTGCAGCCCTTGATCGCCCCCGCGTGCACTGCGCTCGCCAATGCGGCACAATTGCGCGCATTGATTTATAGCGCCCGGGCCTGCCGCCCCGGCTGGAGTTAGCATGTCCCTGATCATCACCGACGATTGCATCAACTGCGACGTCTGCGAACCCGAGTGCCCGAACGCCGCCATTTCCCAGGGCGAAGAGATCTACGTGATCGACCCGAACCTGTGCACCCAGTGCGTCGGCCACTACGACGAGCCGCAGTGCCAGCAGGTCTGCCCGGTGGATTGCATTCCACTGGACGAAGCCCATCCGGAGACTGAAGAACAGTTGATGGAGAAGTACCGCAAGATCACCGGCAAGGCCTGATTCGCTAAAAAGATCGCAGCCTTCGGCAGCTCCTACATGGATCGCATTCCTCTGTAGGAGCTGCCGAAGGCTGCGATCTTTTGATCTTGCCCTTCACTCGCGCTGTTCGAACCCCTCCCCCGTACACCCCAGACACCGCACGAACGCCGCCTTCGCCGGGTCAACCACCAGCGCCTGCCCGGCATCGCCGACCCCGCCGCCCAGTGCGGTAAACGGCAACGACACCACAAACGCTCCCGCACCGATCACCGTGGCCACCACCAGCAAAGGTCGGGCAATCAGCAGGTCGCCGAGCATGGCGTAGGCCGGGGGATTCTGGATGGTGTAACGCGGATCACCGCTGCCGTTTTCCGATGCCTGTACAGCCAGACTGGAACACAGCAGCAGAGTGACGAAGAGGACTTGCAGGGATTTCATGGCACGATCCTTCGGGCTGAGCAGTGAGACTTCTCACTATAGACCGAAGGATTTTTTCAGGTCTGGCAGCGCGGGCAAAACACGCTGGCGCGCTGGCCCAGCTTCACTTCGCGCAGGCCCGTGCCGCAGACCTTGCAGTGCTGACCGCCGCGGCCGTAGACAAACAGTTCCTGCTGGAAATAGCCCGGCTGACCGTCGCCGCCAATGAAATCGCGCAATGTCGTGCCGCCACGCTCGATGGCAGCGGCAAGGATGCGCTTGATCTCGATCGCCAGTTTCAGATAGCGCCCGCGGGAAATCCCCCCGGCTTCACGGCGCGGATCAATGCCGGCAGCGAACAGCGCTTCGGTCGCGTAGATATTGCCGACCCCGACCACCACCGCGTTGTCCATGATGAACGGCTTGACCGCCATCGAACGCCCGCGTGAGAGCTTGAACAATCTTTCGCCATCGAACAGATCGGTCAGTGGCTCCGGCCCGAGGCGAATCAGCAATTCGTGATTGAGCGGGTCGTTGCTCCACAACATCGCGCCAAACCGTCGCGGATCGGTGTAGCGCAAGGCCAGACCCGATTCCAGTTCGATGTCGACGTGCTCGTGCTTCAACGCCGGCAACCCGGCCTCGACCAGACGCAGATTGCCCGACATGCCCAAATGGCTGATCAGCGTGCCGATCTCGGCGTTGATCAACAGGTACTTGGCACGCCGTTCGACCAGCACGATGCGCTGCCCGGACAGGCGCACATCGAGGTCTTCCGGGATCGGCCAGCGCAAACGCCGGTCGCGGACGATGACCCGGCTGACCCGCTGGCCTTCCAGGTGCGGGGCAATTCCCCGGCGGGTGGTTTCGACTTCCGGCAGTTCAGGCATGGTGTCCTCGGATCAATGCGCGCCGAGGTCGCGAATCGTTTGTTTGAGTGTTTCGAAGTCGTAGTCCGACAGACCGACGTAATCGAGCACCAGCGGGCCGACCGCGCTCCACTCGAAATCCTCGCTCTGGTTGCCCAGCACCCGATATGAGGCGCAGATGTGCTCGGCCATTTTCAGAATCGCCAGCAAGTTTTTCAGTTGGCTGTTCTTCGACGATTCGTCGCTGAAAATCGCCAGCGCATTGTGATGGTTGGCGATGGCGGCGCTGACATGCTCCGGCAGGCGCCAGGACTTGGCGGTGTAGTAACCGACCACGGCGTGGTTGGTATTGAACACGCGGTTTTCCGTATCGACCACGCGGCATTCCGGGCTGGCGCTGGCGTAGGCCTCTTCCAGCACGGTCATGTAATTGGGGAAACGCTGCAGCATCAACGGCACACCGCAATCGTGGAACAGGCCCAACGCATAGGCTTCGTCACCCGCCTGTGTGCCGATGCGCTTGGCCAGGGTCAGGCAGGTCATCGCCACATCCTGCGCGGTGTCCCAGAAACGGTTGAGGGTGACGATGGTGTCGTCGTTCATCTCGCCCTTGATCGACTGCGCGTTGATCAGGTTGATGATCGAACGACTACCCAACAGGTTCACCGCACGCTGGATCGAGGTGATCTTGTTGCTCAGGCCGTAATACGGCGAGTTGACGATCTTCAGCAGCGCGCCAGACAGACCAGGGTCCTGGGAGATCAGTTTGGCGATCACCTCCAGGTCCGGGTCGGGCATGTACTGCTCCATTTGCAGATCCACCATGATCTGCGGTTGCGCCGGCACACTGATGCCTTGCAGCGATTGTTGGATCTGTTCGGTGGTCAGCTCTTGGGACATAAGTACACACTCCGGGGCAGGCGGCGATTCTAACCGCTGAAACGGCAGGGCGACACACCGATGGGCACATCGCCGGAACTTTCATCTGTGCCCAGGCTTCGGAATCTGTAGGGCGCATCGGACCTCAACGTTCCGCTGCGAAGGCAAAATCTCCACAGACTCAGGAGCTTACCGATGGCAACTTCCCTCAACGACAAACGCGTCGCTATTTTGGTTACCGATGGTTTCGAACAGGTCGAAATGACCGGCCCCAAGGATGCCCTCGAGCAGGCCGGCGTGCAGGTCGATATCCTCTCGACCGAGGCCGGCACGGTCAAAGGCTGGAACCATGACAAACCGGCGGATGACTTTCCGGTCGCCAACTCCTTCCAGGCTGCGAGCATCGAACAATACGATGCGGTACTGCTGCCCGGTGGCGTGCAGAATTCTGACACAATCCGTATCGATCAGGATGCTCAGTATCTGGTCAAGACTGCCGCTTCGGCGGGCAAGCCGATTGCCGTGATCTGCCACGGCAGCTGGTTGCTGATCTCGGCGGGACTGGTCAACGGCAAGACCATGACCAGCTACAAAACCGTCAAGGACGATCTGGTCAATGCCGGGGCCAACTGGGTCGATCAGGAAGTGGTAAAGGACGGCTACCTGATCAGCAGCCGCCAGCCGGATGATGTGCCGGCGTTCAGTCAGGCCCTGATTGACGCACTGGCTGCGTAGTCGTCGGCATCCCTTTCGCGAGCAGGCTCGCTCCCACAGGTGAATGCATTACAAGTGTGGGAGCGAGCCTGCTCGCGAAGGGGCCATCCGCTATTCATCGCGCGCCAGACCGGAGCACGCGTCAACACGCTATACTCCCGCTCTTTTTTCCGGAGCGACGTCATGTCCCTGCCTAGCCTGCGCCTCAAAGCCAACGCCGACCGTCGCCTGCGCAACGGCCACTTGTGGGTCTACAGCAACGAAATCGACGTGGCCGCCACGCCTCTGCACGGCTTCAAGGCCGGCGATCAGGCGGTGCTCGAAGCCGCTGGCGGCAAGCCGTTGGGCATCGTCGCCATGAGCCCGAACAACCTGATCTGCGCGCGCCTGCTGTCGCGCGACATCAAACTGGCCCTCGACAAGTCGCTGCTGGTGCATCGCCTGAATGTCGCGCTGTCGTTGCGCGAGCGTCTGTTCGACAAGCCGTTCTATCGTCTGGTCTACGGCGACTCCGACCTGCTGCCGGGTCTGGTGGTCGATCGTTTCGGCGACATCCTTGTGGTGCAGATCGCCTCGGCGACCATGGAAGCGCATAAAGACGACGTGATCGCCGCGTTGACCCAGGTGCTCAAGCCAAGCGGCATCCTGTTCAAGAACGACTCCGCCGCCCGCGACGCCGAAGGCCTCAACCGTTACGTCGAAACCGTGTTCGGTCTGGTGCCGGAATGGGTCGCGCTGGAAGAGAACGGCGTCAAGTTCGAAGCGCCGGTCATTCAAGGGCAGAAAACCGGCTGGTTTTACGATCACCGCATGAACCGTGCGCGCCTGGCACCTTATGCCAAAGGCAAACGAGTCCTGGATCTCTATAGCTACATCGGTGGCTGGGGCGTGCAGGCCGCTGCGTTCGGCGCCAGCGAAGTGTTCTGCGTCGACGCCTCGGCATTCGCCCTCGACGGTGTCGAGCGCAACGCTGCGTTGAACGGCTTCGCTGACAAGATGACCTGCATCGAAGGCGACGTCTTCGAAGCATTGAAGGAGCTGAAGGCTAGCGAAGAGCGCTTCGACGTGATCGTTGCTGATCCGCCAGCCTTCATCAAGCGCAAGAAAGACATGAAGAACGGCGAAGGTGCTTACCGCCGTCTGAACGAGCAAGCCATGCGCCTGCTGACCAAGGACGGCATTCTGGTCAGTGCTTCGTGCTCCATGCACCTGCCGGAAGACGACCTGCAGAATATCCTGCTGACCAGCGCCCGCCATTTGGACCGCAACATCCAGATGCTCGAGCGTGGCGGTCAGGGCCCGGATCATCCGGTGCATCCGGCCATCGCCGAAACCCGCTACATCAAAAGCATCACCTGCCGTCTGCTGCCCAACAGCTGATTGCGGTTGAACACGGGGAGCCGCCGAGCTCCCCGTTTTTTTTCCACCTCCCGCCCCCTCCTTTCTTCACACTCAACATGAGTGTTTAGGCGTCTTCCTACAGTTACTTTCCAGTTCCCTTGCAGGACGTTTCGCCACAGCTGTTAGTTGCGGGAAATTAACCTACAACGCAGATATCCAGTACTCGATCACTCCGACAGAATTACTGGAATATTCCTACTTAATATCCCCTTGCCAATATTCGATTACAAACTATTATGAAGTTGTCGCCATGAGGCGACTTCAACTACTGATGAACAAGGAGTTCACATCATGAAAACCATTTATCTGGAAACAAATAAACTCGCCAACCTCGCCTTCCTGATTGCAGCCAAAGCCCGCTAAGCAAGTCTGGACGCCGGAGAGTGCCGGCACTCCGGCGTCCTCAAGACTTTCCCTGAGTGATTTAAAACAATGTATATCAATCCTTTTCTTTTTATATTGCCGCGCCCGCCTGGACAAGTTGTCTGGAACTATAAAACGCACACTCAATACGAGCTTGATCTCGACTATTCCATTCGCCTCGCACAACTTATAAACAATCCAGTTTTGTTTGATCCGCAAAACATAATAGACATACAACTCAGGGACGCAGATATTCTAAGCGTTTCTAAAATCGACAGCCCGAATTGGGGCTGGGATGAACTGTCGAAGATTTATCACATCGGCACACAAAACATCCCTTGCGAGCACACTCCGCAGAACATTCATGAATGGTCCAGACACTATCTGGCGCATTGCAGCGAAGTGTTGGCAACACCCGCCCCCATAACCCTCAGAACACCGCAGTCAGCTGAAGCGCTCATCATCCTGCCAGCACCCGATGCCATGAACGATGACAGCCTGACTCAGGCATTGCGGACGCGGAAAACCTGCCGCTCCTACACCGGTGCGGCGGTGACACTGGCCGAGGTTGCAACGCTGCTGTATTTCACGCTCGGCTATCTTCCAGCGCGCGAAAATGCGCACGACGATCTGGTCGCGCCTGGCCTCGATACCCGCCGAAGCAGCCCCTCCGGCGGTGGTCTTAACGCTTGTGAAGGCTTTCTTCTGGTGCAGAACATTGTCGGGCTGGAACCGGGCGTCTACGCCTACCATCCTTGCGAACACGCCCTGAGCCGGGTCAACGCTTTGCCCGAACCAGCCCTGGGTCAGCTGCTCGGCGGCCAGCACTTCATCAACAATCTGCCGCTGGGCGTATTCATCACCGCCAGATTTGATCGACTCTGGTGGAAGTACGAACACTCGCGCGCCTATCGCATGGCGTTCATCGAGGCAGGCCATCTCTCGCAAACCTTCCAGCTCGTCGCGACAACGCTGGGGCTCAATACCTGGCTGACCGGCGCGTTTGCCGACGCCCAGGTCGAAACCCTGCTCGGGCTCGAAGGCAGCGCTGAGCAACCGTTGTTCTTTGTCGGTTGCGGCGAAAGCGATGGCCACGCCATGTGTCAGGAAATGCGTGACCTGCTTCGCGGGGTACCGTCATGATTTCCACAGCGCTGGATGAGGGCGAGGCACCGGTGTCGTGGTCGCTCAAATTCACCCTTCCCGACTGGCAAAGCCGCGCATCGGTGCGCAGCAGTACCCATGACTATCGTTTACCGGGCGATGTCGAGCAGCAGCTGCAGAACCGCTATTGGTTTCCCCCGGCCTTTCTGCCTTATCTGGCGCATCCGGCCATCCAGGCCAAGGGTCGCGATACCTTGCACCGCCTCACTGCCAATCATCTGGTGTATTTCCTCGATTACACCACCCTGCTCGAGCACCGCATCGTCAACCGCGCAGTGGAGGTCATCGTCCACCGCGAACTGCCCATCTATATACCGCTGCCGATGAAACACGCTGCATTGCAGCTGTACACCGACGAGGGCTACCACGCGCTGTTCTCCAACCAGATAGCCGAGCAGATCGCCGCGTTCTACAGCATTACCCGGCGACCGGTCATTCCGAAGCGGATCACACGCATGAATGCTCTGATCGCGCGCACGCCGGAGAAGAACCGCGCACTGGCCTGGTTTCTACTTGGATTTGTCTCGGAAACCATCATCGCCCGGGAGTTGCTCGAGGTTTGCCGCAACACCATGGTTTCAAGTGTGAACGACATGCTGCGTGACCATCTCGCCGACGAAGCCCGGCACAGCCGTTACTTCGCAGAGGCCTTCCACTACTTATGGATTGCGATGAACAGTCGCCAGCGCCTGTTCGCCGCCAGGACTCTTGTGGAGATCATCCCCATCTTCTTCGAGGTCGACGAGAGCTGGCTGCAACAAAGCCTGCGCTCGGCCGGCATTGCCGAGAGTGACATGAAAGAGATTGTCGGTGCGATGGCAACTGTGCAGTCCAGCCGTGCTCGCGCTCGTGCCGGCTGCAAACCCACGCTGGAGGCCCTGCACAAGGCTGGTTTTTTTGCGCTGCCCCATAACCAGACACTTTTCGCCAGAGCAGGATTGATCGATGAATAAACGCAGCCGTACAGTCAGCCGCCGACAACAGCGCGGAGCAGTCAGCCTGTTACTGGCAATGATCCTGCTCGGCGTGTTCCCGCTGGATGTTGTGCTGCCCTCGTTCCCGGCGCTGGCGGCACACTTTGGTCGATCGCCGAGCGACATCGCCCTGTCGATCAGTCTGTTCGCCGTCGGTATTGCCTTCGCGCAGCTACTGATCGGCCCGCTCTCGGACGTGATTGGACGCAAGGGTTTGCTGCTGGCCGGCACGAGCGCGTCGCTGCTCGGCGCCCTTGGCTGCGTGCTGAGCAATGACTACACGCTGTTCCTCGTTTTCCGGGTGATGCAGGCGATGGGGTGCGGTAGTTTCATGCTGTCTCAGGCACTGGTACAGGATCTGTTTGAAGGCCAGGAGCGTGACCGGCTGCGGATTCTGATGGTCACCGCAACGGGCATCTTCATTTCGCTATCGCCGCTGGCGGGTACGTTTCTGCAAGCCACCCTCGGCTGGCGCGGCAGCTTCTGGGTATTCATCGCCCTTGCAGCCGTGGTTCTGATCAAAACCTGGCGACTGCTCGACAACAGCCGGCCTGTTCAGAACGGTCCACACCTGGGTTTCATTCAGTCCTACAGACGGGTCCTGAGCAATTTCCCGTTTGTCGGCTACTGGCTGATTTCCGCGTTCGCTTTCGCCTGCCACTTTTCCTTCATCGTCACTTCGCCGTTGATCTTCATGGAGCAATTGCAAATGGCGCCTTACGATTTCGCTTTGATTCTGCTGATCTATGGCGCCGCTTATGTCTTCGGCGGCCTGCTCGCCAGCGCGCTGACCCGGCTTATCAATACGCAACAGCAGATTTTCACCGGCCTGAGTATGATTCTGATCTCGGGTCTGGTGATGCTCTATCTGGCCACCAACCATGAGCTGTCAACCGCGGCGGTGCTGGTTCCGATGCTGATCTGCACCGTCGGCACCACCATTGCGCGGCCCCCGGCCACCTCCCGTGCCATGAGCGTGTTTGCCGAAAATGCCGGCGCATCGGCATCCGCCGGCAGCATCATCATCTTTATCTGTGGCGGGCTGGTCAGCGCCCTGATCAGCCTCGGCCCGGCCAATCTGCAAGCGACGCTTGGCTGCGGTTTTGTGGTACTGAGTGGCATATCGTTGTTGCTCAACAGCGTGATCGGCCGGCGCAGCAGCAAGCTGCACGGCAATCCGGTAATGCCGGGAGGCGACCATTGACCCTGCCAGTCGTCATTGCGCTGGCTCCTTCGGCACGGGAACAACGCTTTGCGCCATTCCCTCACGACGCCAGCGGTGTAGAATCGCCTCATTCATCGCCATTCATCCCCGGCGGGTTTATGAGCTCAGGCTGAGACCAGCGGCGATCCCGCAACGTCATCGGCAGCTTCCGGACACACGGCCATTTTTCGGGTGTTTCAGAGGTCAACAGAAGCTCACTCCCCTTTAGTACGTGATTAGCCGCCCGGAGTGCTCCATGCCAGATTATCGCTCGAAAACATCCACCCACGGCCGCAACATGGCCGGCGCCCGCGCACTGTGGCGCGCCACCGGCATGAAAGATGACGACTTCAAGAAGCCGATCATTGCCATCGCCAACTCGTTCACCCAGTTCGTCCCGGGGCATGTACACCTGAAGGACCTGGGTCAACTGGTCGCCCGCGAGATCGAACGCGCCGGTGGCGTGGCCAAGGAATTCAACACCATCGCCGTCGATGACGGCATCGCCATGGGCCACGACGGCATGCTGTATTCGCTGCCGAGCCGCGAAATCATCGCCGACTCCGTCGAGTACATGGTCAACGCCCACTGCGCCGACGCCATCGTCTGCATTTCCAACTGCGACAAGATCACCCCGGGCATGCTGATGGCTGCACTGCGCCTGAACATCCCGGTGATCTTCGTTTCCGGTGGCCCGATGGAAGCGGGCAAGACCAAACTCGCTTCCCACGGTCTCGATCTGGTGGACGCCATGGTGATCGCCGCCGACTCCAGCGCTTCTGACGAGAAAGTCGCCGAGTACGAGCGTAGCGCCTGCCCGACCTGCGGTTCGTGCTCCGGCATGTTCACCGCCAACTCGATGAACTGCCTGACCGAAGCACTGGGTCTGGCCTTGCCGGGCAACGGTTCGACCCTGGCCACCCACAGCGACCGCGAACAGCTGTTCCTCCAGGCCGGTCGCACCATCGTCGAGCTGTGCAAACGTTACTACGGCGAGAACGATGACTCCGTGCTGCCGCGCAACATTGCCAACTTCAAGGCGTTCGAAAACGCGATGATGCTCGACATCGCCATGGGCGGTTCGACCAACACCATCCTGCACTTGCTCGCAGCCGCCCAGGAAGCCGAGATCGATTTCGACCTGCGCGACATCGATCGTCTCTCGCGCAGCGTGCCGCAGCTGTGCAAAGTTGCGCCGAACATCCAGAAGTACCACATGGAAGACGTGCACCGCGCCGGCGGCATTTTCAGCATCCTCGGTTCGCTGGCCCGTGGCGGCCTGCTGCACACCGACCTGCCAACCGTGCACAGCCGGAGCATGGAAGAAGCCATCGCCAAGTGGGACATTACCCAGACCAGCGACGAAGCCGTGCATCACTTCTTCAAGGCAGGTCCTGCGGGCATTCCGACCCAGACCGCGTTCAGCCAGTCGACCCGTTGGGAAACCCTCGACGACGACCGTGAAAACGGCTGCATCCGCAGTTTCGAGCACGCCTATTCGAAAGAAGGCGGCCTCGCCGTGCTGTACGGCAACATCGCGCAGGACGGTTGCGTGGTGAAAACCGCTGGCGTCGACGAGTCGATCCACGTCTTCGAAGGCAACGCGAAGATTTTCGAAAGCCAGGACAGCGCCGTGCGCGGCATCCTCGCCGACGAAGTGAAGGAAGGCGACATCGTCATCATTCGCTACGAAGGTCCGAAAGGCGGCCCGGGCATGCAGGAAATGCTCTATCCGACTTCCTACCTGAAATCCAAAGGTCTGGGCAAAGCCTGTGCGCTGCTCACCGACGGCCGTTTCTCCGGCGGTACTTCCGGTCTGTCGATCGGTCACGCTTCGCCAGAGGCTGCGGCCGGCGGCGCGATCGGTCTGGTGCAGGATGGCGACAAGGTGCTGATCGACATTCCGAATCGCTCGATCAACCTGTTGGTCAGCGACGAAGAACTGGCGGCACGCCGCGCCGAGCAGGACAAGAAAGGCTGGAAACCGGTCGAGGTGCGCCCACGCAAAGTGACCACCGCGCTCAAGGCCTACGCCTTGCTGGCGACCAGTGCCGACAAGGGCGCGGTGCGCAACAAATCGATGCTCGACGGGCTGTAATCCTTAAGCGTCAAAAAGAAAATGCCCCGCCAAGTGCGGGGCATTTTTTGTTAATCGGTTTATCGCCGTCTGGCACGGAATAGATACCTACCCGATGCATGGAAAGCATTCCCATACGGACTCATCTAAGTAATCTTGGGCTCTCGAAGCCATTTAGAATTTTATGATGACACCGGGCGCGCGACCCATCAGGTAAGGTCGGTTTCGTAAGCCTTCATGGCAAGTTTTAATTCGAAATACCAAACCCATCAGCGCGCGCATCGAGACCTCACAATACAAAGGTAAATTTCCTACGTGCTCACACTTTGTTTCCGAGCACAAAATCCAACACATATCACAAGAAACACCCCTGCAGGCGCCATAAAGATATTCTATAAAAAAGCTTCACCGTGTATCTAGCCAACAAGTCCTCGAAGCGCTATGTTGATCGCAATTGGCATTCGGAGCCACGGCGACGATCCTTGCCACTTTATATAATTCTCGCATTAAGGATTGAGCATGCGCTTTGACGGAACAATCGACGAGTTGAAGAAAAAATTAGAACCAATCTCGTCAGCAGGAGAATGGAGAGAAATAAATGAAAACCAGCATCAATTTAAAACTAAAAGCAAAGGAAGCTTAAATTGGTATCCCTCTACAGGGCGAATTCATTTCCAAGGAAAGGCTCACTCAGCACACAAGCTAAAACTATCAGTAGAACCACTATTAAACACTGAAGACCAAAGCAATAACAACAAAACAGATCGCTCAGAAGAAAACAAAGAGATCCTACAAGAACTATCAACCGCGGACACATCAGAGAACGCCTACTTCATAGATGACACCTACTCCGATTCAGAACTAATCATTGGGCTTGTCGGTACAATTGGCACAGACTTACCTGAAGTTTCAAAGCTAATAACTGACAGACTAAAAACCTTCAAATACGAAACGCGCATCATAAAAATCTCAACTGACATAATTGCAAACATTGGAAACCCCTCAAAAAGCAGTCATGAATTTGAGAGAATCAGTTCATATATGGAGGAAGGAAATAGACTTAGAAAAGAAAGCCAAGATAATTCAATTCTAGCTTTAGGCGCTGCGGCCAAAATAAATAAATCGAGAGGAAAACAGGAGCCGCTTCGGCGGAATGCTTTCATTGTAAACTCGTTAAAAAGCCCTGCCGAAGTACAAAAGTTAAGAAAGATATATTCAGATGGCTTTTTCTTGATCGGTGTCCATGCTGACCATACGCGCAGACATGAATATTTGACTAAAGATAAATCCATGTCTAAAGAGCAAGCATCAAAGCTTATTGAACGAGATGCAGACGAAAGGGAAGAGTACGGACAACACACTCGCGACACTTATCACCTTTCGGACTTCTTCATCGATTACAATGGCAATTCCGACTCCTTAAAAAAACAGATTTGGAGAATTTTAGATCTTCTCTTTGGGAAACCGTACATCACGCCGACATTCGACGAATATGCAATGTTCATGGCATTTTCCGCATCATTAAGGTCTGCAGATCTTTCTCGCCAAGTTGGCGCTGTGCTGACAAAAAGCCGTTGCATTATTTCAACAGGCGCCAATGATGTCCCTAAAGCACATGGAGGGTTGTATTGGCCAGATATCGACGAAAAAACGCAAGAAATTGTTGATGTCGCCGACGGTCGAGACTACATGAAAGGAGAGGACTCGAACGCAATACAGAAAAGATTAATTATAGAAGGAATAATAGAAGCCGTCCCCGAACAATATCGAGAAGAACTAAGCCCACTCATAAAAAATAGCAAAATAAAAGATATTACGGAGTACGGCCGAGTTGTTCACGCTGAAATGGAAGCTCTTCTGTCTAGTGCTAGATCTGGAATAAGCACAGCTGGAAGTCATTTATATTGCACCACATTTCCATGCCACAACTGCGCCAAGCATATCGTGGCAGCTGGAATACAACGAGTCATTTATGTAGAACCTTATCCGAAGAGCAAAGCGTTAGAATTTCACTCAGATTCAATATCTTTAGACAAAGAAAGTAACAATGTCATTTTTGAGCCTTTTATAGGGGTTGGACCAAGGAGCTTTTTTAATCTATTCTCAACAAATCTCGGTAGCGGCTATCCAGTGATTCGGAAAACCGACCAAGGTGAAATCATTGACTGGAAAGAATCAGATGCTAAATTGCGGACCCAGATGTTGCCTTGTTCATACATGGAACGTGAAACCATAGCTGCAGCTCTGCTATCAAGGTACATAGAGGAAAACTAATATGACCAGCAATAAGCAAGATTTCATCAATTACCTCAATGAGTCCCGCCGTGTGGTAGAGCAGTGGCCCACTTGGAAACAGGAGTCACTTAAAGCAGCTCAAGCAAATTCACGCTCACCAAACCCTCCCCCCCGAGATCGTGAAAAAAGCTGATGTTGTATCCACTCCCGCATGCCGATGAATGCGGGCTCGTTTCCGAGGTTTGTCGTCAGTCAATATCGTTACTGATGACTACTGCTTCGCAAGCAAGCCCGTTTGGCAGGTGTCCCTGTAGAGCCTGAAATAGGTCTTACTGAATATCTTCAGGCTTGACGATCACCCAGTTCTTGTCCGCCGTCACCGGCAAGCCTTCCTTGGCTTGCGCCGCCGCGTGCTTGGCCATCATGCCGTTGATTTGCGTCATGTACTTGTCCTTGCGGTTGATCCACAAGTGAATGCCGCCCTTGGCCACGTCGACATCGTGGAACAGCATGTAACCGTCGCTGGTTGGAGTGTCGCCACCGACCAGTACCGGTTTTTTCCATTCATCGATATAGGTCAGGATCGCCGCGTGCTTGCCGGCCATCCAGGTTGCCGGGGTCCAGAGATAAGGCGTCAGTTCGAGGCCGAGGTTGGCCTTCTCGTCATATTTGCCAGCAGTGATCTGTTTGCGCGCAGTGGTCAACTCGCCGGTCTTCTGATCCTTGAGCAGCAATGAAACGCCAATGACGTTCTGCGGTTTGACGTTGTAACCGTACCTGGGATCCGCCGCGACCATGCGCACCAGCTCCTCGGAGGCTGCGGTCATCACGTAAACCTCGATCCCGTTCTCCATCAGCTTGTTATATAGCTCCTGCTGGCCAGTGAAGATCTTCGGCGGATTGACGTCGAGCTTTTTCACCACATCGCCTTCGTAATACGTCGCCGGCACCGGTTTGCCCGAAGCCATCAACTCATCAACGTAGCCCTTGAGCTCCTTGAGGGTGAACCCGGAAAACACCTGCGCCACCCACGGGTAGCAGACCATGTCGTCGACTTCGCAGAGGCGGTAGTAATAACTGAACAGGCTTTCCTTGTGATCGGCGGTGTCCTTGAACGGCATCAGCTTCAGCGACGGATCGAGCTTGTCACGGGTGATCAGGCCCTTGTTTTCCATGAACGGCAGCAAGGATTCTTCGAGGTCGTAGCGGTAACTGGTGTTGTCCATGTCGAACACCGCGTAATTACCCTTGTTCGCGTTGGCGGCGATCATCGCGTCCAGCGCCTTGGCCTGATCCGCCGGCCAATGCTTGAGGTCCGTGGCCAATGCATGGCCGGCGAGGCCAGCCGCCAGTGCCACAGCCAACAACGTGCGTGCAATTCTCATAGCGCTACTCCCCGATGCAAAGAGTTCGACGCTAACAAATAAGTGTGACAACCCTCGCCTGTCAGCGACCGCCTGCGTCCCCTGCGCGCCAGTTGCATTGCCGACAGCGACACGCGCTTATTCCAAAAACGACGGATACCCAGCCATTTTGGTATTAAATCATTGCAAATCAAGCTGTTAGGCTTGCCGGTTCGCAGCAGCCCCGGACGGCTGTTGGCACAGTCTTTACTGGAGTCCCCATGAATCTACCGCTGATTCTCAACTTGCTGGTGTTCCTCGCCCTGCTCTTCGCTCTGGCGCAAACCCGCCACACCTCGTGGAGCCTGGCGAAAAAAGTTCTGCTCGCACTGGCCCTCGGCGTGGCGTTCGGCGTCGCGCTGCACACGATCTACGGTGCCGGCAACCCGGTGCTGAAAGCCTCGATCGGCTGGTTTGATCTGGTCGGCAACGGTTACGTGCAGCTGCTGCAAATGATCGTGATCCCGCTGGTCTTCGCTTCGATCCTCAGCGCCGTGGCCCGCCTGCACAACGCCTCGTCGCTGGGCAAGATCAGTTTCCTGACCATCGGCACGCTGCTGTTCACCACCGCCATCGCGGCGCTGATCGGCATCGGCCTGACCAACCTGTTCGGCCTCAGCGCTGAAGGTCTGGTCGCCGGCACTCAGGAAATGGCGCGCCTGCAAACCATTCAGAACGACTACGCCGGCAAAGTCGCCGACCTCAATGTGCCGCAACTGCTGCTGTCGTTCATCCCGCAGAACCCGTTCGCCGACCTGGCCCGGGCCAAGCCGACGTCGATCATCAGCGTAGTGATTTTCGCCGCGTTCCTTGGGGTTGCTGCGTTGCAGTTGCTCAAGGATGACGTGGAAAAAGGCCAGAAAGTGATCAACGCCATCGACACCCTGCAAGCCTGGGTGATGCGTCTGGTGCGTCTGGTGATGAAGCTGACCCCGTACGGCGTGTTGGCACTGATGACCAAAGTGGTCGCCGGTTCCAACCTGCAGGACATCATCAAGCTCGGCAGTTTCGTCGTGGTGTCGTATATCGGCCTGGGCCTGATGTTCGTCGTACACGGCGTGCTGGTGTCGGCCGCCGGGATCAACCCGCTGCGTTTCTTCCGCAAGATCTGGCCAGTGCTGACGTTTGCTTTCACCAGCCGCTCCAGCGCAGCGACCATTCCGCTGAGTATCGAAGCGCAGACCCGTCGCCTGGGTATTCCGTCGTCGGTCGCCAGTTTCGCAGCCTCGTTCGGTGCGACCATTGGCCAGAACGGTTGCGCCGGTCTCTATCCGGCAATGTTGGCGGTAATGGTGGCGCCAACGGTCGGCATCAACCCGCTCGATCCGCTGTGGATCGCGACGCTGGTGGCGATTGTCACGTTGAGCTCGGCCGGTGTCGCCGGGGTCGGTGGCGGCGCGACGTTCGCCGCCCTGATCGTGCTGCCGGCGATGGGCTTGCCGGTGTCGCTGGTGGCGTTGCTGATTTCGGTCGAGCCGTTGATCGATATGGGCCGCACTGCGTTGAACGTGAGTGGCTCGATTACCGCAGGGGCGATTACCAGTCAGGTCATGCAGCAGACTGATAAAGCATTGCTGGATGCGGATGAGCATGCCGAGTTGGCTCAGGCGTGATGTAAAGCAAGATCAAAAGATCGCAGGCTGCGCCAGCTCCTAGAGGGGAAATGCGACACCCTGTAGGAGCTGCCGAAGGCTGCGATCTTTTAGGCTTTTTCCCAGACTTCGAAGCTGTACGCGGGTTTGTCACCCTCTGCCGGATTCGGCACATCCGACACCAGCTTCCAGTCGTTCAAATCAAACTCCGGAAACCACGCGTCCCCTTTGGGGCTCAGCGCCACGCGGGTCAGGTACAGCCGGTCGGCCTGCGCCAGTCCCTGCGCATACAACTGCGCGCCACCAATCAGCATCAGTTCGTCAACGCCCTGGGCTTTCGCCCATTCCTCGGCGCGCGCCACGGCGGCTTGCAGCGACGGATACACCTCGGCACCTTCGAGCTGCAGATCGGGCTGGCGGCTGACCACGATGTTCAAGCGCCCCGGCAGCGGCCGGCCGAGCGAATCCCAGGTCTTGCGACCCATGATGATCGGCTTGCCGAGCGTGGTCGCCTTGAAGTATTTGAAGTCCCCCGGCAGGTGCCAGGGCATGCTGTTGTCGACGCCGATCACGCGGTTTTCACCGAGGGCTGCGATCAGGCTGAGGGGCAGTGATTTAGTCATGCCGGCGAGGATACCAGAGCCGCGCTTACCCCGATAAGCGCCACAGCGGTTATGCTCAGCGCTCGATTTAGCGACGGGACGCCGCGTGACTGAACTGACTCCACTGCAAAACCTCTGGCTCACCGAAACCATCCGCCTGCGCGAAGAACACGCGGGGCCGCTGGATGATCTGGAAGCCAATCGTCTGGCCCGCGCCGCTGGCGGCGATTTGCCGAGCCGCATTGCGCGCCGGGCGCTATGGCTGGCCGAGCGCGACGGGCTGACCGCCGCGCTCAAGCATTGGCTGCAAGGCGCGCGCCTGGCGCTGGTGCTGTTGATGATTTTCGCCGTGCTCAGCGGCGCCGGTCTGGCTTTCGCCGCACTTGGGCAGACGCCGGTGAATGTGTTCTGGGCGCTGGGCAGTCTGCTCGGGATCAATTTGATTTTGCTGCTGAGCTGGGCGCTGGGTTTGTTTTTCGCTGGCGAACACGGCGCCACCCTCGGGCGCTTGTGGCTGTGGCTCAGCGAAAAATTCGCCCGCGACGCCAAAGCCGCGCAACTGGCGCCGGCCCTGCTGTTGCTGCTGCAACGCAAAAAACTCAACCGCTGGGCACTCGGCGCGTTGGTCAATGGCTTGTGGCTGCTGGCAATGCTCAGCGCGCTGATTCTGCTGCTGACGCTGATGGCCACCCGGCGCTACGGCTTTGTCTGGGAAACCACGATCCTCGGTGCCGACACCTTTATCCATGTCACCCAGGCCCTTGGCTATCTGCCGGCGCTGCTCGGCTTCAACGTGCCGACCGAGGAAATGATCCGCGCCAGCGGCGACGGCGCACTGGATATTGAAAGCGCACGACAGGCCTGGGCGACCTGGCTGGTCGGCGTGCTGCTGGTCTACGGCGTGCTGCCGCGCCTGCTGCTCGCGCTGTTGTGCCTGTGGCGCTGGAACAGTGGCAAAGCCGCGCTGCGCCTGGATCTGAATCTGCCCGGTTACGCGCAACTGCGCGAACGGTTGATGCCAACCAGCGAGCGCCTCGGCGTCAACGACCCGGAGCCGGCGCAACTGCATCGCGTTGAAAGCAACGTCGGCGAGCTCGCCAGTGAAGGCGCGCTGCTGGTGGCGATCGAGTTGGACGAACAGCGCCCATGGCCACCCGCGCTACCGAAAAACGTCAGCAACGCCGGCATCCTCGACAGTCGCGAATCGCGGCACAAACTGCTCGAACAACTCAGTCGCTTCCCGCCGGCGCGGCTGGCCATCGCCTGCGATCCGCGACGTTCGCCGGATCGCGGCAGCCTTGCACTGATCGCCGAGCTGGCACGCAATGCCGGCGCCACTCGCATCTGGCTGCTGCAAGCGCCGCCTGGCGAAGCGCTGGACGGGCAACGTCTGGGTGACTGGCACGCGGCGCTGCAACAGCTGGAACTGCCATTCGCCGATTGCGCGCCGATGAACTGGCTGGAGAGCGGACATGACTGATGCACGCAAGGCCCCGCTGAAACTCGCGGTGGTCGGCCACACCAACGTCGGCAAGACCTCGCTGCTGCGCACGCTGACCCGCGATGTCGGCTTCGGTGAAGTCTCGCATCGGCCGAGCACCACCCGGCATGTCGAAGGCGCGCGGTTGTCGGTGGACGGCGAGCCGTTGCTCGATCTGTACGACACGCCGGGGCTGGAAGATGCGATCGCCCTGCTGGATTTTCTCGAACGTCTGGAACGCCCCGGCGAACGCCTCGACGGCCCGGCACGACTTGCGCGGTTTCTCGACGGCAGCGAGGCGCGCCAGCGTTTCGAGCAGGAAGCCAAGGTGCTGCGGCAATTGCTCGCTTCCGACGCTGGTCTGTATGTGATCGACGCCCGTGAACCGGTGCTGGCCAAGTACCGCGACGAACTGGAAGTGCTCGCCAGTTGCGGCAAACCGCTGCTGCCAGTGCTGAATTTCGTCAGCAGCGCCAACCATCGCGAACCCGATTGGCGCGAGGCGCTGGCGCGGTTGGGGTTGCATGCGTTGGTACGTTTCGACAGCGTCGCGCCGCCCGAGGATGGCGAGCGGCGCTTGTACGAGAGCCTCGCCCTGCTATTGGAAAACGCCCGGCCGCAACTGGAGCGCTTGATCGCCGACCAGCAGGCGCAGCGCCTCGCCCGCCAGCAAAGCGCGGCGCGCCTGATTGCCGAATTGCTGATCGACTGCGCTGCGTGCCGGCGCAGTGTGGTCAGCGAAGCCGAGCAGGAACAACAGGCGATCAGCGAGCTGCGCAAAGCCGTGCGCCAGCGTGAGCAGAAGTGCGTTGAGGCGTTGCTCAAGCTCTACGCGTTTCGCCCGCAGGATGCGGCGGCCAGTGATTTACCGTTGCTCGACGGGCGCTGGGGCGATGACCTGTTCAACCCGGAAACCTTGAAACAACTCGGCGTGCGCGTCGGCGGAGGCATTGCCGCCGGTGCAGCGGCCGGGGCTGGGGTGGATTTGCTGGTCGGCGGGATTACCCTCGGCGCAGCGGCACTGGCCGGCGCGATCGCCGGGGGCGCACTGCAAACGGCGCGCAGTTATGGCAGTCGCCTGCTCGGCAAGATCAAAGGCCAGCGGGAATTGACGGTGGATGACGCCGTGCTGCGCCTGTTGGCGTTGCGCCAGCGCCAGTTGTTACTAGCGCTGGATCAGCGCGGGCATGCGGCGATGGACAGCATTCAGGTGGCCACGCCTGTGGATAAAATCTGGCGCGAGGGCAAGTTGCCAGAAGCGCTGAACAAGGCGCGGGCGCATCCGCAGTGGTCGTCGCTCAATCCGCAGGCGAAGTTGAATCAGGCGGAAAGGCAGGAGCAGGTTGAAGCGTTGGCTGAAGATTTGTAGCGCCTGACCCATTCGCGAGCAGGCTCGCGCCCACCTTGGAATGCGGATCCCTGTGGGAGCGAGCCTGCTCGCGAATGCAGCACCTCGGTGCGCAGTCCTAAACAGCCAGCAGTCGCGCCGCTTTCGCTTTCAATCCAGCCAAATCCACCACCGGCACCGCCCTTTCCTTCGCCAGCTCATCCCAGCGCCGCATGCGCAAACTCAGCGCACACAACGGATCGGCCTCGAACGCATCCGCCTCAGCCGCGCTCATTACCCCGCCCTGATATTCAAGCGTCCTGCGACTCGCCTCACTCAACCGCGCGTAATACCCCGGCTCGCGCAACGTCAGATAGCGCTTGGCCTGCACGTGATATTCCACCAGCCGCGCCAGCCGCTCGCTGAAACCTGCCTCACGCAGATAATCCGCACCGAGCCGTTCATGGCTGACTACGCCATAACCGCCCATGTTTTCCGCGCCCTCGGCACATAAATGGCCGATGTCATGGAAAAACGCCGCCAGCACCACTTCATCGTCACAGCCTTCAGCCATGGCCAGTGCTGCGGCCTGGGACATGTGCTCGAGCTGCGACACCGGTTCGCCGATGTAATCGCTGGCGCCGAAGCGTTCGTACAGACCGAACACCCGGGCGATCACCTGTTCTTGATTCATGCCTGCTCCAGTAGCTGCGCGACGTTGCGTTCGGCGAGCGCCGGGCCGACGCTCATGCCGACGCCGGTGTGCATCAGCGCCACGCTCAGGCCCGGTGCCGGGCGCAGGAATGAAAACGGCCCCGGCCCCCGAGAACCATAGACGCCCTGCCAGCGTTCGACCACTTGCACCCGGCAGCCCAGCGTCTGCTCGGCGAGTTCGAGCATCCAGTTGTCGACCTGCTCGGCGTTGAACGGTGAAGCATCGCTGCCGTAATGATGCGAATCGCCGATGATCAGTTCGCCATACGGCGTCGGGCTGATCAGCAGGTGAATGCCGTTGGCGTGCAGGTGCGGTTGTTCACGGAGGATCTGCGCCTGCACCGCTGCGGCCTCCGGCAAATCGGCGAAAGCGCCGTAGTGCACGCAGCTCAGGCCGGTGAGCACGGCGTGTTGCAGATTGAGATCGACCTGCGGTTTGGCCCGCAGCATTTGCAGACGACAGATCTGCGGATTGAGCGCAGCAATCGGCTCGGCCAGTAAGGTCTGATAGTCGTGGCCGGAGCAGACGATGATCTGCTTGGCGCAGAACTCACCGGCAGTGCTGCGCAGTCGCCCCGGCTCGACGTCGCGCACCAGCGTGGAAAAGTGAAACTCGACACCCAGGTCGCGGCGCAAATAATCGATCAGCGCCGGAATCGCTTCGCGCGAGTACAACTGCTGATCATCGATACCGTGCAACGCGGCGCGGTGATGGCTGAACTGGCCGCCATAGAGATCACGCAACGCCGCGCCGCGCAGCAGCTCGACGTTGTAGCCATGCTCGACCGCGCGGTCGGCGCAGAAGGCTTCGAGCAGGTGTTCTTCGGCCTCGCTGCGGGCGAACAGGTACGAACCGTTGCGCTTGATCTGCACACCGGCAAGTTGCGCCCAGTCGCCCCAGATCTCGCGGCTGGCCTTGGCCAGGTCGAGCATGGTACCGGGTGGCTGACCGGTGACCAGCGCCTGGCCGAAGTTGCGCACCGAAGCGCCAAGGGGCGTGGCGGTGCGTTCGAATACCGCGACTTTCAGGCCGCGTTTGGCGGCGGCATAGGCGTGGGACAGACCGAGGATGCCGGCGCCGATGATGAGCAGGTCTTTGGGTTGTGTCATGTACAGGTGCTCTGAATGAGAAACCGCTTTCGCGAGCAGGCTCGCTCCCACAGGGGACAGCATTGCAACTGTGGGAGCGAGCCTGCTCGCGAAGGGGCCTTGTCAGTCGATAAAGATCTTACTTGGCGACAACTTTTTCGGACTTGCCGTCATACCGCTTGCGCCATTCAGTCAGGATCTCGTCGCGATTCTTCGAGGCCCAGGCAAAGTCGTTCTTGATCAGACGCTGCTCATAGTCGGCTGGCAATTCGGTCTGCGGCTTGGCGATCCCCGGCTGCGCGAGCACGGCGAAGTTCTCTTTGTACAGATCCATCGCCTCGGCGCTGGCGGAGAAGTCAGCGAGTTTCTTCGCCGCTTCTTCATGCGGTGTGCCTTTGATCACCGCTGTCGCTTCAATCTCCCAGCCCAGACCTTCCTTCGGCAGGATGATGTCCAGCGGCGCGCCCTGGCGTTTCAGCTGTACGGCCGGGTATTCAAAGGAAATCCCGATCGGAAACTCCCCCGCCGCCGCCAGCTTGCAAGGCTTGGAACCGGAGTGGACGTACTGACCGATGTTCTGGTGCAGGCCGTCCATATACGCCCAGCCCTGCTTCTCGCCGAAGGTTTGCAGCCAGGCGCTGACGTCGAGGAAACCGGTGCCGGACGACGCCGGGTTGGGCATGACGATCTTGCCCTTGTACTCAGGCTTGGTCAGGTCCTGCCAACTGATCGGTTTGCTCAGACCCTGCTTCTCAGCCTCAACGGTGTTGAAGCAAATGGTCGCAGCCCACACGTCCATGCCGACCCAGGCTGGCGGGTTGGCGGCGTCGCGGTAATTCGCGCCGATCTTGCCGAGATCCTTCGGTGCATAACTTTGCAGCATGCCTTGCTGGTCGAGAATCGCCAGGCTCGACGCGGCCAGGCCCCACACCGCGTCAGCCTGCGGCCGCGCTTTTTCGGCGAGCAGTTTGGCGGTGATGATCCCGGTGGAATCGCGCACCCATTTGATCTCGACGTCCGGGTTGGCCTTTTCAAAGGCGTCCTTGTAGGACTTCAGTTGCTCGGCTTCGAGGGCGGTGTACACCGTCAACTCGGTTTTTGCCGCGAAGGCATTCAGGCTGAAAGTCGCGAGCACAGCAGCGGCCAGGGCCATAGGCTTGAACATGAGCGTTTTCCTGTAGATGAGTTGAACGGGTTTGCAATCAGTGACCTGGCGCGGTTTGCCGCCAGGCCTGGGAACGGCGCAACAGGCCGCGCGAAGCCCACGCCAGCAGCAGCGACACGCCGGCCGAAGTGAACAGAATCAGGGTCGACATTGCCGCCGCACCGCCGACGTTGCCGGCGTCGTCCATGTTCAGCACCGCCACCGCCGCGAGGATGGTGTCGGGGCTGTAAAGGAAGATCGCAGCGGAAACCGTGGTCATCGCCGAGACGAACAGGTAGCGCACGATGTCCAGCAGCGCCGGCAGGCAGATCGGCACAGTCACGCGCAGGTAATGCCGGTACAGCGGCGCCTTCAGCGACAGCGCGGCGGCTTCGAACTCGGCGTCGAGCTGGCGCAGCGCGGTGGTCGCGGTCATTTGTGCGGTGGTCAGATAGTGCGCAATGGTGCAGACGATCAGCAGCGTCATCGTCCCGTAGAGCACGTGCAGCGGATTGCCGCTGAGATTGAAGAAGAAGACGTAACCCAGGCCCAGCACCAGCCCCGGCACCGCCATCGGCACGAAGCTGAGCATGCGCAACGCCAGGTTGAGGCCGCGCTGGCTGCGGGTTTTCTCCATCAGATAAGCGCCGGTGAAGATCAGCACACTGCCGATCAGTGCCGTGCCCAGCGCCATCTTCAGACTGTTGCTGTAGGCGAGCCAGCCACCGCCGGCAGTCTCGTTGAACTGATAGTGGTTGAGCGACAGCGACAGGTTGTACGGCCAGAATTTCACCAGCGAGGAAAACACCGCCATGCCGAACACCAGAATCAACGCGGCGCTGATCAGCAAGACAATCGCCAGATAACAGCCATCGCGCACTTTCGACGGCGCCGGTTTGAACACCTGCGCCCGACCGCTCATGGAATCACCGTGACGCCGACGCAGCCAGGCATCGACGCCAAAGCTGAACAGCGCCGGCAGCAACAGCACCATGCCGATCAACGCGCCGCGACCAAATTGCTGCTGACCGACCACGGCTTTGTAGGCCTCCAGCGCCAGCACTTGATAGTCGCCACCGACCACCACCGGCACGCCGAAATCGGTGATGGTCAGGGTGAACACCAGACAGAACGCGGCGAACACCGCCTGGCGGGTCGCCGGCCAGGTGATGCTGCGAAACGCCTTCGCCGGGCTGGCGCCCATGCTCGATGCGGCATCGAACAGACGTGCATCGGCCAGCGACAATGCCGAGAGCAAAATCATCAGCGCATGGGGAAAGGTGTAGATCACCTCACCCAGCACAATGCCCCAGAACCCGTAGATGTTGTCCGAGAGCAACCAGCGCAGCATGCCTTGGTTGCCGAACAGATAGACCAGCGCAATCCCCGGCAGCATCGACGGCGCCATCAGCGGCAGCAGGGAGATCCCGCGCCAGATGCCTTTGCCCGGAATCAGCGTGCGTTGCAGCGCGTAGGCAAACAGGTAGGCCAGCGGTACGACAATGACCGCAACGCTGAGGGACACTTTCAGGCTGTTGCCGAGCAGCCAGTGGAAATTGGCACTGGTCACCAACTCTTTCGCCGCGAGCCAGCCACCGCCCTGCCCGGCGTCATTGCTGAAGCCACGCCAGAAGATCGCCAACAACGGCAGCAGCACCGCGAGGCCGAGCAATACCAGCAGGAGGATTTTGCCGCCGACCACGAACAGGCGATCGCCGATCTCGGCTTTCGAAGACTGTCGCACCTGCTTGTGCGGTAGCGGCAGCGCGAGGTTGCGGTTCATCAGGCGAACACCTGCAAACTGCGCGGCGGCAAGGCGACCATGATCTGCTGGGCGCCGAGGCGCGGCATGGCTTCTGGCGCGAGCTCGGCGAGCAGCGCATGGCCCGGCAGTTGATCGAGTTCGAAGCTCATCCGGCAGCGGTTGCCGAGGAAAGTGATTTCGCGAACCTTGGCCGGGAACAGGTTCTCTTCGTGCACCAGCGGGTTGACGTTGATCGCCTCCGGGCGGCAGAACAGTCGACCCGAAGCGCCGTGCACGCTGCCCTCGGCCAGACGCAGATTCATCCCGCCGACCTGGGCGTGACTGTCGCTGCTGCGCTGGAACGGCAGCCAGTTGCCCTGGCCGACAAACTCGGCCACGAACGGCGTGGCCGGGCGGTTGTAGATTTCCTGTGGGGTGGCGTATTGCTCGACGCGGCCGTTGTTCATCACGGCGATGCGATCGGCCATCAACATCGCTTCGTCCTGATTGTGCGTGACCATCAGCGTGGTGATGCCGAGGTTGCGTTGCAGCTGACGCAGCTCAGTGCACAGATGCTCGCGCACCCGCGCGTCGAGGGCCGACATCGGTTCATCGAGCAACAGCAGCGACGGTGCCGGCGCCAATGCGCGAGCGAGTGCTACTCGCTGTTGCTGACCGCCGGACAATTGACCTGGGTACTTTTTCTCACTGCCGCTGAGGCCGACCAGCTCCAGCATCTGACCGACACGTCGGCGCACTTCATCACGACCGCTGCCGGCGAGGCCGTAGGCAATGTTCGCCTCGACCGTCAGGTTGGGGAACAGCGCGTAGGACTGGAACAGAATCCCGTAATCCCGCGCTTGCGGGGCGAGGTGCGAGACATCGCGATCGCCCAGGTACAGCTCGCCACTGTCCTGCTGCTCCAGCCCGGCAATGCATCGCAACAACGTGGTCTTGCCACAGCCCGACGGGCCGAGCAGACACACCAGTTCGCCGGCGGCGACATCAAGGGAGACGTTATCCAGCGCAGTGAACGCACCGAAACGCTTGTGCACGCCGCGCACTTTCATCGGCGCGCCGGGGTTGGTCAGGGCAGTTGCGATGGCAGGATTCATGGACAGGCCTCATCAAACGGATGAGGCCAATCCTAGAGTTGTAATGCGTCCGTCATGTGGCAGCGAGGCAAAAACCGCTGATAGTGGTATTCGGGGATTTTGGTTCAGGATCAAAAGATCGCAGCCTTCGGCAGCTCCTACATTAGTAATTGCGTTCCCACTGTAGGAGCTGCCGAAGGCTGCGATCTTTTGATCTTCAGGCCGGGGACATTTCCTGTGCCAAGCCGAGGAACGCCGCCGGCAGACGAGCGCCCTTGCGCTCTTTGAGGCAATACAGATACTCCGGAATCTGCGGCGCATTCTCGATGGTCAGCACGCGCAACTGTGGATCATGCGGCACTTCCTGCCGGGCAATGATGCTGATGCCAATGTTGCGCAGCACCGCCTCACGGATCGACTCGCGGCTGCCGATCTCCAGCAACGGCCCGAAACTTACCCCGGCGCCGGCCAGCAACTCTTCGGTCAAGCGCCGCGTGGTCGAACCCGACTCGCGCATCAACAACGTATGCCCGGCCAGCGCACTCAGCGACACATGTTCCTGCGCGGCCAACGGATGGTTGCGATGCACCGCCAGCACCAGCGGATCGGTGCCGAGCACCCGACGAATCAACCGCGCATCATCAAGTAGCTGTGACGACGCCGCGACATCCACGCGGTAATCCTCCAGCGCTTCCAGCACCTGTTGCGAGTTGCCGATTTCCACCGAGACTTCCACCTGCGGCAAACGCTCGCGGAAGGTCTTCACCAGATCGAGAATGTAATACGGCGCCGTCGCGGCAATGCGCAACGTGCCCTGCACCAGGCCGCTGTTGCGCAGGAAAAACTCGATGTCCGCCTCTTGCTGCAACAGGGTCTTGACCATCGGCAGCAGCCGCGCGCCTTCGTCACTGACGCTTAAACGGCGCCCGCCGCGGTAGAACAATTCCACCGAATACTGGCTTTCCAGATTGCGAATCTGGGTGGTCACGGTCGGTTGGCTGAGGCCGAGTTTTTTCGCCGCCAGCGTGATGCTGCCCAGGCGGGCGACCATGTAAAACGCTTTCAGCTCGGCACTCAGCACACTCTTTCCTCATCTATTTGCGCAGCAGGCGCAAACCGTTGAACACCACCAGCAGGCTCACACCCATATCGGCAAACACCGCCATCCACATGGTGGCGAGCCCGGCAAAGGTTACCGCAAGAAAGATCGCCTTGATCACCAGCGCCAGGGCGATGTTCTGTTTCAGGATACTCGCGGTATTGCGCGACAGGCTGATGAAGGCAGGGATCTTGCGCAGATCGTCGTCCATCAGGGCGACATCGGCGGTTTCGATCGCGGTGTCGGTGCCGGCGGCGGCCATGGCGAAGCCGATCTCGGCACGGGCCAATGCCGGCGCGTCGTTGATGCCATCGCCGACCATGCCGACCCGGTGGCCCTGCTTGTACAGGTCTTCAATGGCTTGCAGCTTGTCGGTCGGCAGCAAGTCGCCGCGCGCCTCGTCGATGCCGACCTGAGCGGCAATCGCTTGCGCGGTGTGGACGTTGTCGCCGGTCAGCATCAGGGTTTTCACCCCGAGCTCATGCAACTGACGAATCGCTTCGCGGCTGCTTTCCTTGACCGTGTCGGCCACGGCGAACAGCGCCAGCGGGCCTGAGTTGTCGAGCAGCAGCACTACGGATTTGCCTTGTTTTTCCAGCGCGAACAGCTTCTCTTCCAGTTGCGGCGAGCAAAGGCCCAATTCTTCAACCAGACGATGGTTGCCCAAGTGATAAGTCTGACCGTTGATGTCGCCTTTAACACCGCGCCCGCCCAGTGCCTCGAAGTTGTCCACAGGCAGTGCGCTTAAGTTTTTATCCACAGCGGCATTGGCAATCGCCAGCGACACCGGGTGATCGGAGCGTCCGGCCAGCGCGGCGGCAATGGCCGGTGCCGTGGCGTCTGCGGCCCGGTCGAGCGAGAGGTAATCGGTCTGCACCGGTTTGCCGTGGGTGATCGTGCCGGTCTTGTCCAGCGCCAGATAATCAAGCTTGAAGCCGCCCTCCAGATACACGCCGCCCTTGACCAGAATGCCCTTGCGCGCCGCCGCCGCGAGGCCGCTGACGATGGTCACCGGAGTGGAAATCACCAGTGCGCACGGGCAGGCAACCACCAGCAACACCAGAGCACGGTAGATCCAGTCGAACCACGCCGCGCCCATGAACAACGGCGGGATGATCGCCACGGCCAAGGCGAAGACGAACACCGCCGGGGTATAGATTTTCGAGAATTGATCAACGAAACGCTGGGTCGGCGCCCGTGCGCCCTGGGCCTGTTCGACGGCGTGAATGATCCGCGCCAGCGTCGAGTTGTTGGCCGCTGCGGTCACCGTATATTCCAGCGACCCGGCCTGATTGATCGTGCCTGCGAAGACTTTGTCTCCGATGGTTTTCTCCACCGGCAAGCTTTCCCCGGTGATCGGTGCCTGATCGATGGTCGAGCTGCCACTGATCACCGCGCCGTCCAGCGCGATGCGCTCGCCGGGTTTCACCCGCACGCGGGCGCCGAGTTCGACGCTTTTTACCTCTTGGTCGCGCCAGTTGCCGTCGGCCTGCAATACCGTGGCTTGCTCGGGGGTCATCTGCATCAAGCCGCTGATCGCGTTGCGTGCACGATCCAGCGAGCGTGCTTCGATCAGCTCGGCGACGGTGAAGAGGAACATCACCATCGCCGCTTCTGGCCACTGGCCGATGAGGATTGCGCCAGTCACGGCGATGCTCATCAGCGCATTGATGTTGAGATTGCGGTTCTTCAGGGCAATCCAGCCCTTTTTATAAGTGCCAAGGCCGCCGCTGAGGATCGACACCAGCGCAACAATCGCCACCACCCAGTCGGGTGCAGCACTGGTGAAGTGGATGACTTCGGCGCCCAGCGCGGTCAGGCCGGACAGCGCCAATGGCCACCAGTGTTTTTTTACTGGCGCCGGAGCCGGCGCATCGACGCCCGCCTCCAGCGGCTCGGCGTGCATGCCGAGGGATTTGATCGCCTCGGTGATCGGCTCGGTGCCCGGCAGATTGTGGGTCACGCCAAGCACGCGGTTGATCAGGTTGAATTCCAGCTGCTGCACACCAGCGAGTTTGCCCAGCTTGTTCTGGATCAGCGTTTGCTCGGTCGGGCAGTCCATTGCCTCGATGCGGAAGCTGCTCAGGCGCGCATCGTCGCTGGTCTTTTCGCTCAATTGCACCAAGGCAGGCGCTGCGGCTTTCGACGAGCAGCAGGAATCTTCGTGCGAATGAACCGGGGCCGGCGCAGCTTTTGAAGCGCAGCAGGAATCGCCGCCGTGCGAATGGTTATGCACGGGCTGCAATTTATGACTGTGATCGTGGCCGTCGCCGGGCTTGTGGGTGTGCAGGGAATCGCTCATTGGTCGCGTCCATGAAGGTGCCTGTTGCCAAGTAAAGACCCTGTAGCCACTATAGGGTCAAGCAACCTTTTGGAGATGACCGTCATGAAGATCGGCGAACTGGCGAAACTCACCGACTGCGCGGTGGAAACCATCCGCTACTACGAGCGCGAAAACCTCCTGCCGGAACCGGCGCGCAGCGACGGTAACTATCGCGTCTACACCCAGACCCACGCCGAGCGCCTGACCTTCATCCGCAACTGCCGCACCCTCGACATGACCCTCGAAGAAATCCGCAGCCTCCTCGCCCTGCGCGACAGCCCGCAGGATCAGTGCGAGAGCGTCAATGCGCTGATTGACGAACATATTCAGCATGTGAAAGCGCGGATTGATGGGTTATTGGCGTTGCAGACGCAACTGCTCGACCTGCGCCAACGCTGTGGCGAAGGCCCGGAGGCGGATCAATGCGGGATCTTGCAGCGGCTGGAAGTGAGTGGCGGGGTTGTGGCGACGGAGGTTGAGCATTCCCATGTGGGCCGTAGTCACGGCCATTGAGCCCAACACAAAACCAAATGTAGGAGCTGCCGCAGGCTGCGATCTTTTGATCTTTTAAACAGCAAGATCAAAAGATCGCAGCCTGCGGCAGCTCCTACACAGGGGTGTGGCGTATTACTTGTCAGACCGCCATCGGCGCGGTCATCGGCGGATGGTGCTCATAGCCTTCCAGCGAAAAATCGCTCGGCTCGACCAGTTCCAGCCATTCCGGCTGATACACGCCAGTCTTGGCAAATTCCGGCACGCGATCGGAGATTTTCAGTTTCGGCATGGCAAACGGCTCGCGCTTGAGCTGTTCGTTGAGCATGTCCAGGTGGTTCTCGTAGACATGCGCATCGCCGATGAAATAGGTGAACCAGCGCGGCGTGTAACCGGTCAGGCGACCGATCAGGCTCAGCAGCGCAGCGCCTTCAGTGAGGTTGAACGGCGTGCCCAGCCCCAGATCGTTGGAGCGGATGTAGAGCGTCAGGGAGATTTCCTTGGTCTCGACATTCGGGTGGAACTGATACAGCAGATGGCATGGCGGCAGGGCCATTTCATCGAGCTGGGCGCAGTTCCAGCCGTGGAACAGAATGCGGCGGCTGCCCGGATCCTTGATGATCGTGTCGACGCACTGCCGCACCTGATCGATCGCCTTGTACAGCACGACGTAGGCCTGGCCGTCTTCTTCGCCCTGAGCGATCTGCTTGTAGCCGTTGCTCAGGGTCTGTTCGATGGCGGCGATGTTGCTCAGCGGGATCTGCTTGTACGCCGGCCATTTGCGCCATTGCACGCCGTAGATTTCGCCGAGGTCGTCGTCGCCCTGACGGAACGGGTTGGCCAGCCACTGCGCGTTTTCGTTGGCGTTCTGGTCCCAGACCTTGCAGCCCAGCGCGCGGAATTCAGCGGCGTTGTTGACGCCACGGAGAAACCCGCACATCTCGCCGATGGCCGATTTGAAGGCCATCTTGCGCGTGGTGATCGCCGGGAAACCTTCCTGCAGATCGAAACGCAGCATCGCTCCCGGGAAACTGATGGTGTTGATGCCGGTGCGGTTGGCCTGCTTGGTGCCGTTCTGAATGACGTGCGAGACCAGTTCGAGATATTGCTTCATGAGTTACCTGTGTCCTTGGAACCCCGGCGTCGCGCGCCGGGGTTCGTAGTTTAAGCCGTCGGCGCGAGCGGCGCTGCCGGGGCGCGACGATAGGCCAGCCAGATCAGCAACAGCCCGCCGACGATCATCGGCACGCAGAGCACCTGACCCATGGTCAGCCAGTTCCACGCCAAGTAGCCGAGCTGCGCATCCGGGACGCGGACGAACTCGACGATGAAACGGAAGATGCCGTAGAACAGCGCGAACATGCCGGAGACCGCCATGGTCGGGCGCGGTTTGCGCGAGAAAATCCACAGGATCAGGAACAGCGCCACGCCTTCGAGGGCGAACTGATACAGCTGCGACGGGTGACGCGGCAACTGCGCCGGATCGCTGAACGGCGGGAACACCATGGCCCACGGCACGTCGGTGGCCTTGCCCCACAGCTCGGCGTTGATGAAGTTGCCGATGCGCCCGGCGCCCAGGCCGATCGGCACCATCGGCGCGACGAAGTCCATCAACTGGAAGAACGACTTGCCATTGCGCTTGCCGAACCACAAGGCCGCGAGCATCACGCCGATGAATCCGCCGTGGAACGACATGCCGCCCTTCCACACTTCGAAAATCAGCGTCGGGTTGGCCAGGTACGCGCTCAGGTCATAGAACAGCACGTAACCCAGACGGCCGCCGACAATCACGCCCATCGATAGCCAGAACACCAGATCGGAGAGTTTCTCCTTGGTCCAGGTCGGGTCGAAGCGGTTGAGCCGGCGCGACGCCAACAGCCACGCGCCGCCGATGCCGATCAGGTACATCAGACCGTACCAGTGGATTTTCAGCGGACCGATGGCCAGGGCCACCGGGTCGATCTGCGGGTAAGGCAGCATTGCGACTCCTTGTTAGAGTTGAAAGCGAAATTCCCGGGCGACGCTGCCACCTCAGGATTAAGCCAGGATTGCCACGCAGTCAGAGCAGAAAGCTCAAACCCACGCAGAACAGCAAAGCGGCGAACAGCCTTTTCAGCAAGCGCGGCGACAACCTGTGCGCCAGACGCGCGCCGAGCCGGGCAAACACCATGCTGGTCAGGGCGATGCCCAACAATGCCGGCAAATACACAAAACCGAGACTATGGGCCGGCAACAGCGGATCGTGCCACCCCAGAATCATGAAACTTGCTGCACTGGCCAGAGCGATCGGCAGGCCACAGGCCGATGAGGTCGCCACAGCCTGCTGCATCGGCACGCTGCGCCAGGTCAGAAACGGCACGGTCAGCGAGCCGCCACCAATGCCGAAAATCGCCGAGGCCCAGCCAATCACCGTTCCAGCGGCAGTCAGACCGAGTTTGCCCGGTACCGTTCGGCTGGCTTTGGGTTTGACATCCAGCGCCAGTTGCACGGCGATCACCAGGGCAAATACGCCGATGATCTTTTGCAGGTTCGGCCCGGAGATCGCTTCTGCGGTCAGCGCACCGAAACCGGCGCCGAGCAGAATGCCCACGGTCATCCAGCGAAAAATCGCCCAACGCACCGCGCCGCGACGGTGATGTTCACGCACGGCGTTGACCGAGGTGAAGATGATCGTTGCCAGCGACGTGCCCACCGCCAGGTGCGTGAGGATCGACTGATCGAAACCCTGCAGGGTGAAGCTGAACACCAGCACCGGGACGATGATGATCCCGCCGCCGACTCCAAACAGCCCGGCGAGCACGCCCGCACAGGCGCCGAGCGCCAGGTAGAGCAGAAATTCCATGACCGTCTCCAGCACGCATCGGCAAAACAGGAGCGGCATGTTAACGGATGCGCAGCCTTCTGCTCCACTGGCGATGGATGCACGGACGCCGGATGCGTAGAGTGGGCAAAAAACACACAAGGACCACCTTATGTGCCTGATTGTTTTCGCCTGGCGCCCGAGCCATGCCCAGCCGCTGATCGTCGCGGCCAACCGCGACGAATTCTACGCCCGCCCGACCCTGCCATTGGCGCAATGGCCCGAAGCGTCACACGTGCATGCCGGGCGTGATCTTGAAGCTGGCGGCACCTGGCTGGGGATCGGCGCCAACGGGCGCTTCGCCGCGCTGACCAATATCCGCGATCCACAACAGCCGCCGGCAACCAAATCCCGGGGCGAACTGGTGGCGCGCTTTCTCACAGGTGATCTGTCGATTGATGATTATTTGAGCGATGTGGTGGCTCGTGCCGCCGAATATGCCGGGTTCAATCTGCTGCTGGGCAATGCCCATGAGTTGTGGCACTTCAATGCGCGGGCGTCAGAGCCGGTGATGTTGCAGTCCGGGGTTTATGGTTTATCCAACGCGGGGCTGGATACGCCGTGGCCAAAACTGCTCAAGGCCAAGGCGGCGTTGAGCGCGGTGCTGGATGATCCGCAGCCTGAGCGCTTGTTGACCTTGCTGAGCGATGCGCAGACCGCACCCGAGGCGGAGTTGCCGGATACCGGAGTGGGCATGGCGACGGAAGCGTTGTTGTCGAGCGTGTTTATTGCCAGCCAGAGTTACGGGACGCGGGCGAGTACGGCGTTGGTTGTGCAGGCGGACGGAACGCGGCGGATGGTTGAGCGCAGCTTTGGGCCGTATGGCGGGCATTTGGGCGAGGTGGAGGTTGTGGTTTAGCGGTGCCTGAACTGGCGCCTTCGTCGGAACGCCGCCCGGAGCAGGCTCGCTCCCACATGGGTTTCGTGATCGATACGAATACCTGTGGGAGCGAGCCTGCTCCGGGCGGCGTTCCGACGAAGAGGGCATCAGCCTTTTAGAGAGCCTTGTTCACCACCGGCGAATTCATCTTCGCCAACCCGAGATTCTTCAGTGCCAATTGCAGCGAGCTGTGGATAACCTGCGGGTTATCGATCTTCATCAGTTCCGCCAGCATCTCCTGCGCCTTGCTCAAGTTCACCTGGCGCAACATCCACTTCACCTTCGGCAGGTTGGTGGCGTTCATCGACAGGCTGTCGAAACCCATCGCCATCAACAGCACCGCTGCCGCCGGATCACCGGCCATTTCGCCGCAGATGCTCACCGGTTTGCCTTCGGCGTGCGCGTCGGTGACCACGGTTTGCAGGGCTTGCAGCACCGCCGGGTGCAGGTAGTCGTAGAGGTCGGCGACGCGCGGGTTGTTGCGATCGACCGCCAGCAGGTACTGGGTCAGGTCGTTGGAGCCGACGGAGAGGAAGTCGACCATCCGCGCCAGTTCCTTGGTCTGGTAAACCGCTGCCGGGATTTCGATCATCACGCCGATCGGCGGCATCGGCACGTCGGTGCCCTCGTCGCGCACTTCGCCCCACGCACGGTGGATCAGGTGCAGGGCTTCTTCGAGTTCGTGGGTGCCGGAGATCATCGGCAGCAGAATCCGCAGATTGTTCAGGCCTTCGCTGGCCTTGAGCATCGCGCGGGTCTGCACCAGGAAGATTTCCGGGTGGTCGAGGGTCACGCGGATACCGCGCCAGCCGAGAAACGGGTTGTCTTCCTTGATCGGGAAGTACGACAGCGACTTGTCACCGCCGATGTCGAGGCTGCGCATGGTCACCGGTTGCGGGTGGAACGCGGCGAGCTGCTCACGATAGATCGCCAGTTGTTCCTTCTCGCTCGGGAAGCGCTGGTTGATCATGAACGGCACTTCGGTGCGGTACAGACCGACCCCTTCGGCGCCACGCTTCTGCGCCCGCGCCACATCGGCGAGCAGACCGGTGTTGACCCACAGCGGCATGCGGTGGCCATCGAGGGTCACGCACGGCAGGTCGCGCAGGGTATCGAGGCCCAGCGCCAGTTGTTTCTCTTCTTCGACGACTTCGGCGAACTGCTTGCGCAGCACTTCGCTGGGGTTGGTGTAGACCTCGCCACGGGTGCCGTCGACGATCATTTCGATGCCGTCGACCTTGGCGTACGGCAGGTCGACCAGGCCCATCACCGTCGGAATGCCCATGGCCCGGGCCAGAATCGCGACGTGGGAGTTACCCGAACCGAGTACCGAGACCAGACCGACCAGCGTGCCTTCCGGCACCTCGCCGAGCATCGCCGGCGTCAGTTCTTCGCTGACCAGAATGGTTTTTTCCGGGTAGACCAGGTTCTGCTGGCGCTCTTCCTGCAGATACGCGAGCAGACGGCGGCCAAGGTCTTTGACGTCCGAGGCGCGCTCACGCAGGTAAGCGTCGTCCATCAATTCGAAACGGTTGACGTGCTCAGTGACCACCTGACGCAACGCGCCCTGGGCCCATTGGCCGGTCTTGATCACGGTGGTGATTTCGCTGCCCAGCGAGGCATCATCGAGCATCATCAAATAGACGTCGAACAGCGCGCGCTCTTCCGGGCGCAGTTGGGTGGCGAGTTTGGCGGACAACGCGCGCATGTCGGCGCGCACGCCTTCGATGGCGGTCTTGAACAGCGCCAGCTCAGCATTGATGTCGGTGATGGTCTTGTCCGGAACCACGTCCAGATCCGCCGGCGGCAGCATGACCACGGCGGTACCGACGGCAGCACCGGGCGAGCCCGGCACGCCGACGAACTTGGCTTCCTGAATGCCCTTGCCCTGACGGCCCAGACCACGGATCGAACCGGTGGCCTCGGCGTGGGCGATTACGCCGGCGAGTTGCGCGCTCATGGTCACGAGGAAGGCTTCTTCACCTTCGTCGAACTGGCGGCGTTCTTTCTGCTGGATGACCAATACGCCGACGACGCGGCGGTGGTGAATGATCGGTGCACCGAGGAACGAGGCGTAACGCTCTTCACCGGTTTCGGCGAAGTAGCGATAGCGCGGGTGGACCGAAGCGTTCTCGAGGTTCAGGGGTTCTTCACGCGTGCCGACCAGACCGACCAGACCCTCGTTGGGGGCCATGCTGACCTTGCCGATCGAGCGCTTGTTCAAGCCCTCGGTGGCCATCAGGACGAAGCGATTGGTTTCCGGATCAAGCAGGTAGACCGAGCAGACCTGGCTGCCCATGGCCTCTTTGACGCGCAACACAATAATCCCCAACGCCGCCTTGAGATCCTTGGCGGAGTTAACTTCCTGGACGATCTTGCGCAGCGTATTGAGCATGGCTCGGGGTCGAACTCCGTCGTCAGTCGCGCGCTAAAAGGCGCGGGGCAAGCTCTTTGAGAGCGCGTCGATACACCTCGCGCTTGAATGTCACCACCTGGCCCAACGGATACCAATAGCTGACCCAGCGCCAGCCATCGAACTCCGGTTTACCGGTCAGATCCATCCGCACCCGCTGCTCGTTGGAGATCAGGCGCAGGAGAAACCATTTCTGTTTCTGGCCGATGCACAGCGGTTGGCTGTGGGTACGCACCAGGCGTTGCGGCAAACGATAGCGCAACCAGCCTCGGGTACAGGCCAGTATTTCAACATCTTCACGTTCCAGGCCAACTTCTTCGTTCAGCTCGCGGTACAAGGCGTCTTCCGGCGTCTCCTCGGGGTTGATGCCCCCTTGCGGAAACTGCCAGGCGTCCTGATTGATACGGCGAGCCCATAGCACCTGGCCGGCGTCATTCGTCAGAATGATCCCGACATTGGGGCGGAAACCATCGGGGTCGATCACGGCAACAACCTCGCAAACGCATGTCGCCGCATTGTTCCACAAAGCTTGATCAGGCGGCAACGAAGGTTCCTACCTTATGTGCACTCTTGTGAAAAGACCGTATTCTTGTCGCCTTTTTACTGACTTTTCAGCGGGTAACTGCAATGCGCCTGGCTTTATTCGATTTGGACAACACCCTTCTGGGCGGCGACAGCGATCACGCCTGGGGCGATTATCTGTGCGAGCGCGGCTTCCTCGACCCGATCGCCTACAAGGCGCGCAACGACGAGTTCTATCAGGATTACCTGGCCGGCAAGCTGGACAACGCTGCCTACCTGAACTTCTGTCTGGAAATTCTCGGCCGCACCGAAATGGCCGTGCTCGACGCATGGCACAGCGATTACATGCGCGACTGCATCGAGCCGATCGTGCTGCCCAAGGCACTGGAGCTGCTGAAGAAGCACCGCGACGCTGGCGACAAACTGGTGATCATCACTGCGACCAACCGTTTCGTGACGGCACCGATCGCCGTACGCCTGGGCGTGGAAACCCTGATTGCCACCGAATGCGAAATGATCGACGGCCGCTACAGCGGACGCAGCACCGACATTCCGTGTTTCCGTGAAGGCAAGGTCACGCGCCTGAATCGTTGGCTGGAAGAGACCGGGTATTCGCTTGAGGACAGCTATTTCTATAGCGATTCGATGAATGATCTGCCGTTGCTGGAGCAGGTCGCGAATCCGGTGGCGGTGGATCCTGACCCGAATCTGCGGGCCGAGGCCGAGAAGCGTGGCTGGCCGGTGATTTCGTTGCGCGACTGATATCGCCTTCGCGAGCAGGCTCGCTCCCACATTGGATCTGTGTCATTCACAAATCTCCTGTGGGAGCGAGCCTGCTCGCGAATGGCCGCAACTCGGTCTCAAGCCTTAAACCGGCTTGGCCCCCATCAACGCCGCTATAGCGACAAACCCAACGCCGCTGACAATCGCCAGGGCCAGATTGAACTTGCGATTGCCCACCCCACTGGTCCAAAGCCGATCAAGCCGGACCAGCAGCCAGACCGCACTGAGCGTGGCCACGGCGTAGATTACGCTGGACCCCAGAATCCACAGTTGGCCCAATGGCCAGCCAACCAGATGCACCAGCCACCAACCGGTGAAAGGCATGCTGAGCATGCCGATCAGCATCAGACACCAGATGAACAGCCAGGGACGGCGCATCGTACTGGCCGCTCCTTCGCTGCGATTACGCCAGGTCAGGGCGGCGAGCCCCAGCCCGCTCACGAGGATGACCACGGTCGCCGCGACGTGGAGGACTTTCAGGGTGGTCAGGGTTTCCATGTCGTTCTCATCCGTAGATCCATGCCCATCAGCGTAGCCGCTCAGCCAAGAAACAGCTGATAGGCCGGATTGTCGCTTTCGTCCCAGTATGGATAGCCAATTTCCGCCAGTGCTGCCGGTACCAGATGACGCTCGTCATGGGGCACTTGCAGGCCGGCGACCACACGGCCATCAGCCGCGCCGTGGTTGCGGTAGTGGAACATCGAGATATTCCAGCGCCCGCCGAGCTTGTTGAGGAAGTTGAACAAGGCGCCCGGACGTTCCGGGAATTCGAAGCGCAGCACCACTTCATCCACCACCTGCGCCGCGCGACCGCCGACCATGTGGCGGATGTGCAGCTTGGCCAGTTCATTGTCGGTCAGGTCGATGACCGGGAAACCCTGCTCGGTCAGGCTCGCCAGCAATGCGCTGCGCGGATCGTTGTCAGGGTGGGTCTGCACGCCGACGAAGATGTGCGCTTCGCTGCCGGTGTTGTAGCGGTAATTGAATTCGGTGATCTGGCGCTTGCCGATGGCTTCGCAGAAGGCCTTGAAGCTGCCGGCCTGCTCGGGAATGGTCACGGCGATGATCGCCTCGCGCCCTTCGCCCAGCTCAGCGCGTTCGGCGACGTGGCGCAGACGGTCGAAGTTGACGTTGGCGCCGGAGTCGATGGCGACGAAGGTCTGGCCGCTGACGCCTCGTTGCTCGACGTATTTCTTGATCCCGGCCACGCCCAACGCGCCGGCAGGTTCGGTGATCGAGCGGGTATCGTCGTAGATGTCCTTGATTGCTGCGCAGATCTCATCGGTGCTGACGGTGATCACTTCATCGACGTAATCCTTGCAGATCTCGAAGGTGTACTGGCCGATCTGCGCCACCGCCACACCGTCGGCGAAGATGCCTACGGTCGGCAGAACCACGCGCTCGCCCGCCGCCATCGCGGCTTGCAGACAGTTGGAATCGTCCGGTTCGACACCGATGACCTTGATGTCCGGACGCAGGTATTTCACGTACGCCGCGATACCGGCGATCAGCCCGCCACCGCCGACCGGAACGAAGATCGCGTCCAGTGGCTGCGGGTGCTGACGAAGAATTTCCATGGCCACGGTGCCCTGCCCGGCAATGGTGTGCGGATCGTCGTACGGGTGGATGTAGACGTAGCCTTTTTCATCGACCAGTTTCAGCGAATAGGCCAGCGCTTCCGGAAACGAGTCACCGTGCAGCACCACTTTGCCGCCGCGAGAGCGCACGCCTTCGACCTTGATTTCCGGGGTGGTCTTGGGCATGACAATCGTGGCTTTGACGCCCAACACTTTCGCCGCCAGAGCCAGACCCTGCGCATGATTGCCCGCCGACGCGGTGACCACGCCACGGGCGCGCTCTTCGTCAGTCAGCTGGGTGAGTTTGTTGTAGGCACCGCGAATCTTGAACGAGAACACCGGCTGCAAGTCTTCACGCTTGAGCCAGATGTCATTGCCCAGCCGCTCGGAGAGCTGGCGGGCGTTCTGCAGCGGGGTTTCTACGGCAACGTCATAAACGCGCGAGGTGAGGATCTTTTTGACGTACTGTTCGAGCATCGGAAAGCATCACTGAGCGGGTTGGGCAGGGCCAAGGAGTCTAACCCGGCTTTCAGCCGGACGACCACACGGATCCAGAGGTTTTATGCGTCCAAAAAGATCGCAGCCTTCGGCAGCTCCTCCACTTTGCAACACATTCCTCTGTCGAAGCTGCCGAAGGCTGCGATCTTTTGATCTGCCAATAGGACAATGACCTCCACGACCGTGAGGCCTATAATGCCGGCCTTTCTGCCCACCCCTTGCCCGTTTCGGAGCCCGCATGACTCAGGATCAACTCAAACAGGCCGTGGCCCAGGCCGCCGTCGACTTCATCCTGCCGAAACTCGACGACAAGAGCATCGTCGGCGTCGGCACCGGCTCGACCGCCAACTGCTTCATCGACGCCCTGGCCCAGCACAAGGGCGCGTTCGATGGCGCGGTCGCCAGCTCCGAAGCCACCGCCGCGCGCCTCAAGGGCCACGGAATTCCGGTGTACGAGCTCAATACTGTCAGCGATCTGGAGTTCTACGTCGACGGCGCCGATGAAAGCGACGCGCACCTGAACCTGATCAAGGGCGGCGGCGCGGCCCTGACCCGCGAGAAGATCGTCGCGGCTGTAGCCAAGACCTTCATCTGCATTGCCGACGCCAGCAAACTGGTGCCGGTGCTCGGTGAATTCCCGCTGCCGGTGGAAGTGATCCCGATGGCACGCAGCCACGTTGCCCGCCAATTGGTCAAACTCGGTGGCGACCCGGTGTACCGCGAAGGTGTACTGACCGACAACGGCAACATCATCCTCGACGTGTTCAACCTGCAGATCACCAACCCGGTGGAGCTGGAAGCGCAGATCAACGCGATCGTCGGCGTGGTCACCAACGGCCTGTTCGCCGCGCGCCCGGCGGATCTGTTGCTGCTGGGCACCAGCGAAGGCGTGAAAACCCTGAAGGCTGAGTAACAGACTGCCCGAATCATGGGCAGACAAATAGACCTGTGGGAGCGAGCCTGCTCGCGAATGCGCCTGTTCAGCCAACATCTTCATTGACTGGCCAACCGCCTTCGCGAGCAGGCTCGCTCCCACAGTGTCTTGGGGTGTTGGTTAGGGCTGTGCCGGTTTCTTGAAGACGTAAAACAGATTCGGCTCGCTCACCAGATACAACGCACCGTCATCATCCATCGCAATCCCCTCGGCCTGCGGCACGGTTTTCTGCAAACCCTGACGCCCGCCGCTGATCGACATGGTGCTCAACGGGCGGCCGTCGACATCCAGCTCGATAATCAACCGCGACTCGTCCGACAGTGCCAGCAGGTGCCCGCTGCGCTCGTCGTACTGCAGACTCGACAGATCACGCACGAACATCCCGGCATCGCGCTTGGGGTTGTTGATCACGTGCACGGCGTAGGTCTTGTCCGGTTTGAAATGCGGGAAACCGTGGACCTCGTAGATCAGCATCGGGTCGCGTTCTTTGGCCACGAACAGCCGCTTGCCCACCGAGTCGTACGCCAGCCCCTCGAAACCCTTGTTGCTGGCCATGTGCACACCGAGAGTCATCTGCTCGGCGTCTTCGGCATCGAGGAAAGTGGTGTCGGCTTCAAGGTGGATCTTGATCAGGCGTTGCTGGCGCTCGTCGGTGATCACGTAAGTGTCGGCGCTGATGTACTCGACCGCTTCCGGATCGCCGAACCCGACCAGGGCAATGCGCCGCAGGATCTTGCCTTCCAGCGACAGTTCGATCAGTTCGGAATTCTTGTTGGTCACGGTGAACAGGCTTTTGCGCACCGGATCGTAGGTCAGCGCCGAAACGTCATCGTCGAGCCCGTCGATCGGCCGCGCTTCGATCGTCACCCGATATTGATCCAGGCCAATGGCCTCGCTGCTCAACGGCTGCCACAGCGTGTGCAGGTTGAACCAGGCGCGCTCGAACAGGCGCAGGTATTGACCGATCGCGAGCAACGCGATCAGGGCAATCATCAACAGGACAAGAATCAGCGGTTTGGGACGGGCAAGTCGACGCATTCAGGCAGGCTCGGGTTCAAGGCAGGCGGATGAAATATCACGCCTGTCTGAACTGAAGCTTAATGGCCACTTGCCTGCCACGACAACCGCCTAATTCCGCGATTGTCGTAGGGAAAATTACCGGTGTTTTTCGAAGCGGTAGAACAGGTTCGGTTCGCTGACCATGTACAACGTGCCGTCCTCGTCCATGGTCATGCCTTCGGCGCGGGGAATGGTGTCTTTCAAGCCGTTGAAATTGCCGAGCAGGGTCATGAAGCTGACTTGCTCGCCCTTCTCGTCCAGTTCCAGCAAAAGGTGCGAATCGGCCGACAACACCAGCAGATGGCCAGTGCGCGGATCGACGGCCAGCGCCGAGAGGTTGCGAATGTCGAGCTCGTCACTGGCCAGCTTCTGCTTGTCGCCGGTCAGGGTCTGGCTGCCGTCGCTTTTCCAGGTGAACAGCGCTGGCGGACGTTCCTCCCCGAGCATCAGCTGTCGATTACGCGGATCCCAGGTGATGGCTTCAAAGGCTTTGTTCTGGTCTTTCGACGGCCCGAGATCGTATTTCGGAAAGTCGGCCATGTTCAGCTCGCGCGTACCGGCGTCGACCTTGACGATCGACAGTGTGTGTTGACGCTCATCAACGATCGCCAGCAGGCCGTTTTCCATGACCGTCAGGCCTTCCGGATTGCTCCAGCCCACCAGCGGCATCTTGCGCAACACGTCGCCCTGCAGTGTCAGCTCAGCGAGGAACGGATTTTTGCCCATCACCGCAAACAGGGTTTTGGTCTGGGGGTTGTAAGCCAGATCGGAAGCTTCGTCCTTCTCCATGCCCGGCAGCGGCTTGGCATCGATCACGACCTGATAATCCGGCAGCCACACGCTCTCCTTCTGCTCGGCCTTGCTCTCGAAGCGCTCCAGCACCCACAGCACACCACGATCATCCCAGTGCATGGCGAACGCCAGCCCATAGGCCGCTGCGATGACCAGCAACAGCCAGACATACCAGCGCAGGACGAAGCGGGATCGGAGAGTGGGTTTCTGCTGAGTTCGAGATGCCATCAGGGGACGCGTTCCGTAAATTCAGGCCAAGGGTAATAGCACAAAGAGGCCGGCTGAGACGCCAGATTCGCGGAAATTATCCAGAGAGGATGTGAAAAAAACGGGAAATGGCGGGATTGGCGTGTGCTGTCAGCTATCTACAGCACGCCGCACAACAATGTGGGAGCGAGCCTGCTCGCGAAGGCGCCGGGTCAGACGACATCATCGTCGCCTGACAGTCCGTCTTCGCGAGCAGGCTCGCTCCCACCTGGGTACACGGTGTTGCGGTTAGCGCACGCTGCTGCTGAAGCTGCTCGCCCCCGGCAGTTCGAGGACGATTTCATCGCCGACGTTCAGCGGGCCGACGCCCACTGGCGTGCCCGTGAGGATCACGTCACCGGCCTGCAGCGAGAAGCAGCCGGCCATGTGCTGGATCATCGGCACGATCGGGTTGAGCATCGCGCTGCTGTTGCCGTCCTGGCGCACTTCGCCGTTGATGGTCAGGCGGATGCCGATGTCGGTCAGGTCAGCGAAGGTGCTGCCGACCACGAACGGCGCGATCACCGCCGCGCCGTCGAACGACTTGGCGATTTCCCATGGCAGGCCCTTGGCTTTCAGCTCGGCCTGCTTGTCGCGCAGGGTCAGGTCCAGCGCCGGGGCGAAGCCGGAGATCGCATCGAGCACTTCTTCACGGCTCGGCTTGGTCGACAGCGGCTTGCCGATCAACACGGCGATTTCCGCTTCGTAGTGCACCGAACCACGCTCGGTCGGAATGCTGAACCCGCCTTCCAGCGGCACCACGCAACTGCCCGGCTTGATGAACAGCAGCGGCTCGGTCGGCACCGGATTGTCCAGTTCCTTGGCGTGCTCGGCGTAATTGCGGCCAATGCACACGACTTTCCCGATCGGGAAGTGAATGCGCGTGCCGTCGACGTACTGGTGCTGATAGCTCATTTACCGACTCCTGCCTTTATTGATTCAACAGAGATTACCGATCAAACCGGGAAAATCTTGCCCGGGTTCATGATGCCGTTCGGGTCGAACACTGCCTTGACCGCTTTCATGTACTCGATCTCGGCCGGCGAGCGGCTGTAGGTCAGGTAATCACGCTTGGTCATGCCCACGCCGTGCTCGGCCGAGATCGAGCCGTTGTACTTCTCGACGGTTTCGAACACCCACTTGTTGACAGTGGCGCACTTGGCGAAGAACTCGTCCTTGCTCAGATTTTCCGGCTTGAGGATGTTCAGGTGCAGATTGCCGTCGCCGATGTGGCCAAACCAGACGATCTCGAAATCCGGATAGTGCTCGCCAACGATCGCGTCGATCTCGCGCAGGAACGCCGGCACTTTCGAGACGGTAACCGAGATGTCGTTCTTGTACGGCGTCCAGTGCGAAATGGTTTCGGAGATGTACTCGCGCAGCTTCCACAAGTTGTGCAACTGGGTTTCGCTCTGGCTCATCACGCCGTCGAGCACCCAGCCCTGTTCTACGCAGTGTTCGAAGGTCTCCAGCGCGCTGTTGGCCACTTCTTCGGTGGTCGCTTCGAATTCCAGCAGGGCGTAGAACGGGCACTCGGTATCGAATGGCGCCGGCACATCACCACGGCCCATGACCTTGGCCAGAGCCTTGTCGGAGAAAAATTCGAACGCGGTCAGGTCGAGCTTGCCCTGGAAGGCGTGCAGCACCGGCATGATCGAATCGAAATCGGCGGTGCCGAGGACCATCGCCGTGAGGTTTTTCGGCGCGCGATCAAGGCGCATGGTCGCTTCGACGACGAAACCGAGCGTACCTTCGGCGCCAATAAACAGCTGACGCAGGTCGTAACCGGTGGCGTTCTTGATCAGGTCCTTGTTCAGTTCGAGCACGTCACCCTTGCCAGTGACGACTTTCATGCCGGCCACCCAGTTGCGGGTCATCCCGTAGCGAATCACTTTGATCCCGCCGGCATTGGTGCCGATATTGCCGCCAATCTGGCTGGAACCCGCCGAGGCGAAGTCGACCGGATAGTACAGGCCGTTTTCTTCAGCGACGTTCTGCAGATGTTCGGTGACCACACCCGGCTGGCACACGGCGGTGCGGTCGGTGAGGTTGACGTCGAGAATCTGGTTCATGTAATCGAACGAAACCACCACTTCGCCATTGGCCGCCACCGCAGCGGCGGACAACCCGGTGCGCCCGCCGGAGGGCACCAGCGCGACCTTGTGGGTATTGGCCCAACGCACCACGGCCTGCACTTGCTCGATGGTCTTGGGAAACACGATGGCGCTCGGCGCCGGGGCGAAGTGCTTGGTCCAATCCTTGCCGTAGGTGTTCAGGGAGTCGGCGTCGGTGAGGACTTTGCCAGGCTCAACCAGGGTCTTCAGTTCATCAATCAGCGCAGGATTGGTCATCGACAGAACTCTCGAACAATTCATGGTCATCCTGAGAACGCTTCACGTCGCAGGAATGAGTGTTTAGCGGGGTGGCTATGCTAGCATACCGACCCCGCAGGACAGTGCCCAAGGCCAGATCCGCGGTGACGGCTTTGTTGCCGTGCGGGTCAGCTCCAAGCTGCTCCCTCCCTGCCATTTTTCTCCGGGATACAGGTTTACGCAGATGAGCAAGACTTCTCTCGATAAGAGCAAGATCAAGTTCCTTCTTCTCGAAGGCGTCCACCAATCGGCTGTCGACGTCCTCAAGGCGGCGGGCTACACCAGCATCGAATACCTGACTGGTTCCTTGCCGGAAGCCCAGCTCAAGGAAAAGATCGCTGACGCTCACTTCATCGGCATTCGCTCGCGCACGCAACTGACCGAAGAGATCTTCGATCACGCGAAGAAACTGGTCGCGGTCGGCTGTTTCTGCATCGGCACCAACCAGGTTGACCTCAGTGCAGCCCGCGAGCGCGGTATCGCCGTGTTCAACGCGCCGTACTCCAACACCCGCTCCGTGGCTGAGCTGGTGCTGGCCGAAGCGATCCTGCTGCTGCGCGGCATCCCTGAGAAAAATGCCTCCTGCCACCGTGGTGGCTGGATCAAGTCCGCCGCCAACTCGTTCGAGATCCGTGGCAAGAAGCTGGGCATCGTCGGCTACGGCTCGATCGGCACGCAGCTGTCGGTGCTGGCTGAAGGCCTGGGCATGCAGGTGTTCTTCTATGACACCGTGACCAAGCTACCACTGGGCAACGCCACGCAGGTCAACAACCTGCACGAGCTGCTGGGCATGTCCGACATCGTCACCCTGCACGTGCCGGAAACTGCCGCCACTCAGTGGATGATCGGCGAGAAGGAAATCCGCGCCATCAAGAAGGGCGGCATTCTGATCAACGCTGCTCGTGGCACCGTGGTTGAACTGGACGCTCTGGCTGACGCGATCAAGGACAAGCACCTGATCGGCGCGGCCATCGACGTGTTCCCGGTGGAACCACGCTCCAACGACGAAGAGTTCGAAAGCCCGCTGCGTGGCCTCGACAACGTGATCCTGACCCCGCACATCGGTGGCTCGACCGCCGAAGCGCAAGCCAACATCGGTCTGGAAGTGGCAGAGAAACTGGTCAAGTACAGCGACAACGGTACTTCGGTGTCGTCGGTCAACTTCCCGGAAGTGGCCCTGCCGGCTCACCCTGGCAAGCACCGCCTGCTGCACATCCACGAGAACATCCCGGGTGTGATGAGCGAGATCAACAAGGTCTTCGCCGAAAACGGTATCAACATCTCCGGTCAGTTCCTGCAGACCAACGAGAAGGTTGGCTACGTGGTGATCGACGTCGACGCCGAATACTCGGAGCTGGCGCAAGAGAAGCTGCAACACGTCAACGGCACTATCCGTAGCCGGGTTCTCTTCTAAGAGCAGCTACAAGCCACAAGTTACAAGCGGCAAGTGAAAAGCGCTTTTGCCTTTACTTGCCGCTTGCAGCTAGCCACTTGAAGCTGAATAAAAAAAGGGAGCCCCGAAGGCTCCCTTTTTTTATTCCACGTTAACGGTGATTTTCTTCGAGACGATTGGCGGGTCGAATGCCATGTGACCGCTGTCGCCAAGTTCCAGCTGCAAGGTGTGCTTGCCCGGAGCCAGTTTGATTTCAGCAAAAGTCTGCGCCTTGCCAAAGTGCATATGGTTGGCATCGGTAGGGACCACCGAGCCGGCAGGAACGATTTCCTTGGCGTCGATCAGCAGATGGTGATGACCGGTATTTTTGGTCGGATCACCAGCCGGTGCCAGCGCGACGTTCTTGGTACCGAACTTGACGATGAAGGTCTGCGAAACCGTGGCGCCGTCCTCGGGAGAAACGATGAACACTTCAGCATCCTTTGGCGCCGGTGTCGCCGCACTGGCCAGCACCGAAACACCCATCAGCACACCGGCCAACGCTGCACGAGACATAAAGCTTTTCATTTTCTTCTCCAGTTTTTCCGTAAAATCCGCACGGTCATGACAACTTCATGACCATTCGTTGTCGAAGGCACTCGACAACCATAGCAAAGCGAGCCTGAATCAGAGCGTCGCGATAATGATTTCAAAGGAGTGACCATGCGCCTGCTGCCTGGCCTGTTCTGCCTGCTACCCCTTCTGAGCCCGCTGGTTCACGCCGAACTGATTGATGACGTCAACGACCGTGGCGAGCTGCGCATAGCCCTTGAGGCTAATACACCGCCCTTCAATTACAAGGAAGGCGACACCCTCACGGGGTTCGAGGTCGAGCTTGGGCAACTTCTGGCCAAGGAGCTGGATGTGCGTGCCGACTTTATCGTCACCGACGAGGGCGACCTGCTCCAGGGCGTTGAAAGCGGCAAGTACGACGTCGCGCTCAATCACATAGCACTGACACCCGAACTCAAGGATCGTTTCGACTTCAGCGAGCCGTACGGCCAGGTCGACGGGCAATTGCTGGCGAAGAAGGATGAAACGCCACGGCCGATGGTGCTGGTGCAGGCGTTGACCGAAGAGAAGCCGAAAGCGGCAGTGCCGGTCGAGCTGGCGATTCCCTTCCAGAAGGGCAACCCGGCGTTTCAGGCCAGCCTCAAGAGCGCGATGCAGCGGATCAAAGACGACGGACGCCTGGCGGCGCTGTCGAAGAAGTGGTTCAACGAACCGTAGGAGCTGCCGCAGGCTGCGATCTTTTGATGTTGATTCAAAAAGATCAAAAGATCGCAGCCTCGTTTCACTCGTCAGCTCCTACAGTTGAATGGGTGCTGGCGCTTTAGTCGAGTCGGGCCAGGGCCTGCGCGGCTTGCGGCAGCTCAAGCTCACTGAACACCTGAACCCCATGGCGCTTGAGCAACGCCGCCGTCACCCCTTCGCCACTGACTTTGACCCCACTGAACGTGCCGTCATACGTCACCAGATTCCCGCAAGACGGACTGTTGGCCTTGAGCACCGCTACCCGAATGCCGTGCTTTTGCACCAGTTCCAGCGCTTGCCGTGCACCCTCGATAAACGGCGCACTGACATCCTCACCGTCGCTAGTGATGACCGCAACAGTGCCATCGAGCACCTGACCGCCCTGCCCGCCAGGAATCTCCGCCGCCGCCCGCGGTGTCGGCAAACCACCGGCCACTTCCGGACACAACGGCACCACGCGTCCTTCTTCGATCCATTGCTCAAGCAGATCAAACGGCCCACTCGCGCCACCGTCATAACGCACGCGATGGCCCAACAGGCAGCGGCTGACCAGAATTTTTTCCATCTTCAGAACGGCTCGTTGCCACGGCGACGGAACCAGCCAGTCAGCGACAGGCGCTCGCGATGGGCCGGCAACACTTCGTGGGGCACTTCGCCGGAGAGAAACACCACCAGGCAGCCGCCAGTCGGCTGTACGTCATGCACACGTTCATCGCCCAGGTACATGCGCAACTGACCACCGTCCTCCGGCAGCCAGGCGTCGTTGAGGTAGATGACGGCCGAAACCATGCGTCGGTCGTCATCGCGAAAGCGGTCGACGTGCTTGAGGTAAAACGCGCCGGGCGGGTACAGCGCGAAATGGCATTCGAAGTCTTCCAGGCCCAGAAACAGACCGCGATTGAGCGCCTCGCGCAGACTGTCCATCAGGCTCAGATAACGATCAGTGGCCTCGGCCTGGCCCGGGTCGATCCACTGGATGTGATCGCCGCGAATACCCTCGCGAATCTCCGAAAACGGCCCGCGTCCGACCGCCGCCGGCGCCAGCTCACCCTCGGCTTCTCGTTTACGGCACTCGGCCGCCAGCGCCCGGGTCAGATCGGCGGGCAGGAAGATGTTCTGCTGCGACCAGCCGTGTTCGGCCAGGTCGTCGACAATGCGTAACAGCAGCGGGTGTTCAGAGGATATCGGCATGGCGCGCATAGTATGCCGACGGCAATAAATCCGACAGAGCCACGCAGCGGCTTGCTACGAATTCTCGACAAGTACCGGCACCGCACGGACAATAGTCCGCTGCTGACAGGAGTCCCTATGCGCCGTTTGCTTTTTTCACTGTTGATGTTCTGCGTATTGCCCGCCTGGGCGGACGGCCACGATCAGTTGTACAAGGTCGCCGGCTGGCCAGAACAACGCGCGCATTTCAACGATGCCCTGAGCGCCGCCCAGCAGCGCTATCAGAACAGCCTGCCGCCTGCGGTGTTTCAGGCCCTGGTCAACAACAGCAACCAGCGCTTCGCCGCACAGGCCATGGATCAACGCGCCGAAGCGCAACTGCGGCAGAAACTTGCCGACCCGAAACCGGCGCTGACCTTCTTCCAGTCGCCGCTGGGCAAGAAAATCGTCGCCGCCGAATTGCTCGCAACTCGCCGTGACCAACTGGCGAAAAACGCCCAGGGCCTGCCGAAGATGCAGGCCAGCGACAGTCGCTTGCTGATCATCGGCCACTTGGCGCAAGCCTTGCCGGCCCGTGAGGCTGGCGCCGAGGTCAGTCTGGCGATTGCCGGCGTAGCAGCGGACAGCTTGAGTTCGATGATCCCGGGACTGCTCGGTGGCGGACAGGCACAGGGTATGTTGAATGGTCAGCGCCAGCGCCTGATGGATCAGATCGGCGCCGATCTGAACAACACCCTGCTTTACGTCTACCGCGACTTGTCGGATGAAGAGCTGGAAGAGTTTGCGACGTTTGCCGAGTCGACCGAGGGCAAGGCTTATTACCAGGCGGCACTGGCGGCGATTCGGGCGGGGTTGGCGGTCGGCCAGTGATTTTCGCTGCCTGAAAGATCGCATTCGCGAGCTGGCTCGCTCCCACAGCCTGTAATGCATTCCCCTGTGGGAGCGAGCCTGCTCGCGAAGAGGCCCTCCCAGGCATTAGAGATTTCGCCCCCTGATCCGCTTGCTCAGGAATTCGAAATACTCCTCGCGCATCTCCGCCGTTTCATTGGCCAGGTGATGCCGTGCCTCGGCCAACAGCAGGATCTGCGGCCGGTCGAACTTCCACTTCAACACCTGCAGATTGTGCTGCCAGTCGACGGTCATGTCCGCCTGCCCCTGAATGATCAGCGGCCGTCGCGGACTTTTTTTTGCGTGCTCGACGCGAATGATCCAGCGCGACAGCGCGCCCACCCATTTGGTCGGCAGACGTCTTGGCTGTAACGGATCGGCCTGCAGAAACGGCAGGAAATCCGGATCATTGGAGTTCTCGCTGAAGCGTCGCGCCACACCGCGTACAAACGGCCGCAGCAGGTAATAACTCAACTGCGACCAGCCCCACGCCCTTGGTCGCACCAATGGCGCCAGCAGAATCACTTGCCCCTGCGCCGGACTGTTCTCGCCATGGTTGAGCAGGTGATCGACGACAATCGCGCCACCGGTGCTCTGCCCGCACAAATGCCAAGGCTGCGGCAGCGCGATCGAGTTCGCTTCAGCAAACAGCGCCTGCAACATATCCTGGTATTCAGCGAAATCGCGAATGCTCGCCCGTGGCCCGCTCGACAGCCCATGCCCCGGCAAGTCGCAGGCGATCACGGCGAAATCCTGATCCAGCGCCCACTCTATCACATGCCGGTACAGGCCGATGTGATCGTAGTAACCGTGGAGCAGAAACAGCGTCGCCTTGACCTTCTCCGGCCACCAGCAATGGCTGACCAGCTCGTAGCCATCGACTTCGAAACGGCCCATGCCGCGCCAGACATCGCGCTCGGCGAAGTCGGTCTTGTAGAAGCGTTGATAAGCCTTCGCCTCATCCGATAACGGCTGCCACTCGGCCAATGGCTTGAGGCTCGCGCGTAAATGATCGGGGTCGAAAGTATCAGGCATGCGGGCATTCCAGAGCGGTAAACGGACTTTATCGGCCTGCGATATTCATCTGTAGAGGCAGACATGGCAAGCTAGCCCGCCTCTGAGGAAGCAAATCCATGCGTTCGCCCTACCGCACCGCACTGTTCGCCAGCCTGCTCGCGCTGATCTGCGCCGGGGTGCTGTGGGCGGCGTATGACTGGTTTCAGGGCCGCTATCTGCGCGCGTTCAGCGAACACACTGCCGTGTTTTCCGGCGATCCGCTGCGCCTGCCGGACAACCTCGCCGGGGCGGGCAATATCCGTCTTGTGCACTTCTGGGACCCGGCCTGCCCGTGCAACGTCGGCAATCAACAGCACCTGAGCGCGATGGTCGAACAGTTCGGTCCTCGCGGCGTAGAGTTCTTCGCCGTGCAAAAACCCGGCAGCCACGGCCAGTTGCCCGCCACCCTCGCCAGCCTGAAAACCATCATCGTCCTGCCCGGCTCCGAACAGATCCCTGCCAGCCCCGCCGTCGCGATCTGGGATCGCAGCGGCAAACTTGCCTACTTCGGCCCGTACAGCGAAGGCCTGACCTGCAACTCCAGCAACAGCTTTATCGAACCGATCCTGCATGCCCTGACCGAGGATCGCCCGGTCAATGCCACGCATACGCTGGCGGTGGGTTGTTATTGCCCGTGGTCGGTGGAGGCAAAGTAAGGCATTCCGGACTTTTCAAGGACAGCGCTGCAGCGCACAGATGCTCTGTGCTAAATGTTTGCAGCCCGACGGGCGGCCCTCCCGCCTGCACAAGGAGTCACCATGAAGCGTGCGTTCACCGTTGTTGCCCTGCTCATCGTTGTCCTGCTCTGCGTCGCCGGCGGCTATCTCTACAGCAAGCAGCCGACGCGCCAGGGCCAGGTCGAGTTGCGCAACCTGCAAGGCTCGGTGACCGTGCGCTATGACGAGCGCGGTGTGCCGCATATCCGCGCCGAAAACGAAACCGACCTTTATCGCGCCCTCGGTTATGTGCATGCCCAGGACCGGTTGTTCCAGATGGAAGCCATGCGCCGCCTCGCCCGCGGTGAGCTGGCCGAAGTGCTCGGGCCAAAACTGCTCGACACTGACAAGCTGTTCCGCAGCCTGCGCATCCGCGAGCGTGCCGCCAGTTACGTCGCCAGCCTCGACAAACAGTCGCCGGCGTGGAAGGGCCTGCAAGCCTATCTGGACGGCATCAACCAATATCAGAGCAGCCACGCCGCGCCGATCGAGTTCGACGTGCTGGGCATCCCCAAGCGGCCGTTCACTGCCGAAGACAGCATCAGCGTCGCCGGTTACATGGCCTACAGCTTTGCCGCCGCATTTCGCACCGAGCCGTTGCTGACCTACGTGCGCGATCAGCTCGGCGCCGATTACCTGAATGTGTTCGATCTCGACTGGCAGGCCAAAGGCGTTGTGGCTAGCGATCACGCCCGGCACGCGCCGGCCCTTGCCGCCGGCGACTGGCAGGACCTCACCGCCCTCGCCCGCCTCAGCGAACAGGCGCTGATCGACAACGGCCTGCCGCAATTCGAGGGCAGCAACGCCTGGGTGATTGCCGGCAGCCGCAGCCAGAGTGGCAAGCCGTTGCTGGCCGGCGATCCGCATATCCGTTTCTCGGTGCCTTCGGTGTGGTACGAGGCGCAGTTGTCGGCGCCGGGCTTCGAGTTGTACGGCCATCATCAAGCGCTGGTGCCGTTCGCGTTTCTGGGGCACAACCTCGATTTCGGCTGGAGCCTGACCATGTTCCAGAACGATGATCTCGATCTGATCGCCGAGAAGGTCAACCCGGGCAACCCCAATCAAGTCTGGTATCGCGGTCAGTGGACCGACATGCTCGTCAGCGAGCAGCAGATCAATGTGAAAGGCCAGGCTCCAGTGACGATAACCCTGCGCCAGTCTCCGCACGGGCCAATCGTCAACGACGCCCTCGGCAGCGCTGCCGGAAAAACACCCATCGCGATGTGGTGGGCCTTCCTCGAAACACCGAACCCGATCCTCGACGGCTTCTACCAGCTCAACCGCGCCGACACGCTGGCCAAGGCCCGCGCGGCAGCGGCCAAGGTGCAGGCGCCGGGTCTGAATCTGGTGTACGCCAACGCCAAAGGCGATATCGCCTGGTGGGCCTCGGCCTTGCTGCCCAAACGTCCGGCCGGGGTGAAACCGGGCTTCATTCTCGACGGCAGTACGCCTGAGGCGGACAAGGACGGTTACTACCCGTTCAGCGCCAACCCGCAGGAAGAGAACCCGGCGCGCGGCTATATCGTCTCGGCCAACTTCCAGCCCGTATCGCCGACCGGCATGGAGATTCCCGGTTACTACAACCTTGCCGATCGCGGTCAGCAGCTCGATCGTCAGCTCAGCGACAACCGGGTGAAGTGGAGCAACGAGACCAACCAGCAACTGCAGCTGGGCACGGCGACCGGTTATGGCCCGCGCCTGTTGGCGCCGCTGTTGCCGGTGTTGCGTGAGGTGGTCAGTGATCCGGCGCAGCTGAAACTGGTTGAGCAACTGGCGCAGTGGCCTGGCGACTATCCGCTGAATTCGGTCAGCGCGACGGTGTTCACCCAGTTCCTCTACGACCTTGCCGATGCGGCGATGCGCGATGAGTTGGGCAATGACTTTTTCGACACCCTGCTGTCGACGCGGGTGATCGACTCCGCGTTGCCACGCGTGGCGGCCAAGGCGGATTCACCCTGGTGGGACAATCGCAGCACGCCGGCCAAGGAAACCCGCGCCGATGTCGTGCGTACGGCGTGGGCGGCAAGCATGGCGCATCTGAAACTGACCCTCGGCGACAACGTGGCGGGTTGGCAGTGGGGCGCGGCACACACCTTGACTCACGGCCATCCGCTGGGACAGCAGAAGCCGCTGGATCGCCTGTTCAACGTCGGCCCGTTCGCGGCGCCGGGCAGTCATGAAGTGCCGAACAACCTCTCGGCAAAAATCGGCCCGGCGCCGTGGCCGGTGACCTATGGACCGTCGACCCGGCGTCTGGTGGACTTTGCCGATCCGGTGCATGGCCTGACGATTAACCCGGTCGGCCAGAGTGGCGTGCCGCTGGACAGTCACTATGACGACCAGGCCGAGGCGTATGTGGAGGGGATTTATGTGCAGGCGCATTTCAGTGAGGAAGAGGTGCTGGCGAATACGCGCAGTACGTTGAAGCTGTTGCCTGCGCGGGCTGCGCAATAGATTAATGCCGTCTCGACCGGCCCCTTCGCGAGCAGGCTCGCTCCCACATTGAAATGCGTTCTCCTGTGGGAGCGAGCCTGCTCGCGAAAGGGCCTTCAGCGACGCCGCAAAACGTCAGAGCTTCACGGCAAAATTCAGCCGAAACTGCTGCGGCGTGACGCCTAATCTGCGGTTGAACACACTGCGCATATGCTGCGCGTCACGAAACCCGCACTGATACGCCACAGTCTTCAGCGGCGCCGTGGTGCTTTCCAGCATCACCCTTGCCGCATCCACCCGCGCCCGCTCAACGAACTCCGCCGGAGTCACTTTGGCTTCCCGCGCGAACACCCGGGAGAAATTGCGCGCACTCATGTTCGCCGCATTGGCCAGATCGGCGATCGTCAGATCGCCAGTGAGATTGGCCAGCACATACAGCTGCACCAGCGCCACCGCTGACGTCGGTTCCGCATGCGGCGTGAGGAACGGGCTGAACTGCGATTGCCCGCCCGAGCGCTGGGTGAACACCACCAGCCGTTTCGCCACACTCAGCGCGACCTCGGCACCGTGGTCACGCGCCAGCAGGTACAGCGAAAGGTCGATGCCCGCCGTGACCCCGGCCGAGGTGTAGAGCGCACCGTCCTCGACATACAGGCGATCCGCCTCGACCCGCGTGGTCGGGCACAACTGCGCCAATGCCTCGGCATCGTTCCAGTGCGTGGTGACGGTGCGCCCGTGCAGCAAACCGGCGCGGGCGAGCATGAACGCGCCATTGCAGATCGAGCCGAAACGCCGGGCGCGGCCACAGGCTCCCCGCAACCAGGCGTCGAATGTGGGGCCAAAATCCATGAACGGCAATTGCGGGCCACCGGCGACCAGCAACAGATCGGGGCTATCCGTTGCTTCGCTGAAGTGACAGTGGGCGTTCAGGCTCATTCCGTTGGAACAGGCCATCGGCCCGTCCTCGAGGCCGATCACTTGCAAACGATAGTGATCCTGCGGCGCAAGAAAGCGGTTGGCTTCGGCGAACACGTCCATGGGGCCGCTGACATCGAGCGATTGCACCCCGGGAAACACTACGATGGCGACGGATTTGCTCATGACTCAAATGTCCTCGATACCTGTGACAAACACACAAACCTGTGGGAGCGAGCCCGCTCGCGAAGAGGCCATCACACGCAACTTAGCTGTCGAATGACACACCGCCTTCGCGAGCAGGCTCGCTCCCACATGGGCCGTGCCTGGCTTGTTGACCGGGTCACCCTGGCCAATCCACACCCGACAAGCGAGCCTGGCACGATTTGCAGGTGCAATGGCAAGGATCGCAGCCATTGCTCGATTGTTCGCTCGCCGCGCCAGGAACAGACTTTCTCCAGCAGCGCCACGACGGCGTTTTCGACGAGGAAACCGTTATGACCAGCACCATCGCCGGCATCAAGATCCCTGACAGCGCCCTCGCCCGGGCCACCACCGAATACATCCGCGACATCGAATCCGACCTGCTCTATCACCACTCGCGCCGAGTGTTTTTGTTCGGTGCCTTGAGCGGCGAGCGTCAGCAAATGGCCTATAACCCAGAGCTGCTGTACGTCGGCGCGATGTTCCACGACCTTGGTCTGGTCGCCGGTCATCGCAGCGATAACGAGCGCTTTGAAGTGGACGGCGCGAATGCCGCAGCAGCGTTTCTCAAGCCTTACGGGCTGAGCGATGACGACATCGAGCAAGTCTGGCTGTCGATCGCATTGCACACCACGCCGGGCATACCCAAACATCTGCGCCCGACCGTCGCGCTGGTCACGGCTGGGGTGGAGATGGACGTGCTCGGTATGGATTACGCGGCGTTCAGCAGCGTGCAGCGCGAGGCCGTGGTGCATGCGCATCCGCGTGGGGAGGGTTTCAAGGAGTGCATCATCTGCGCGTTTGCCGACGGCTTGCGCCATCGCCCGCAGACTACGTTTGGCAATGTGAAGACTGATGTGCTGGTGGATCAGCAGCCGGGGTTTCGGCCTATGAACTTTGTGGAAGTCATCCGCCGCTCTCCTTGGGTCAACTGAGATCGAATGTGGGAGCTAGCCTGCTCCCACATTTTAACCAGGTAGGCCTCGAGGTTGAGGCCAACCTGATATTGCTTAAGCCGATTGTGGCGCAGGCGCGCGGCGCGCATCCGGTTGCTTCCACGAATCGGCGGCGCTTTCTTCGATGGCTTGCTGGATGGCTTTCTTGCGGGCTTCTTCGGCGCGACGGCTGAAGAACCAGACGAGGAAGGTGACCAGCGACACCGCCAGCAGAATCAGGCTGGCCACAGCGTTGATCTCCGGCTTCACACCAAGGCGCACCGCCGAGAACACTTCCATCGGCAGGGTCGTCGAACCCGGGCCGGAGACGAAGCTCGCCAGCACCAGGTCATCCAGCGACAGCGCGAACGACATCATCCCGCCCGCCGCCAGCGATGGTGCGATCATCGGGATGGTGATCAGGAAGAACACCTTCCACGGCCGCGCACCTAAGTCCATCGCCGCCTCTTCGATCGACAGGTCCAGCTCACGCAAACGCGCCGACACCACCACCGCCACATACGCCGCGCAGAACGTGGTGTGGGCGATCCAGATGGTGACGATGCCGCGCTCCTGCGGCCAGCCGATCATCTGTGCCATGGCCACGAACAGCAGCAACAGCGACAGACCGGTGATCACTTCCGGCATCACCAGTGGCGCAGTCACCAGGCCGCCGAACAGCGTGCGCCCCTTGAAGTGGGTGATACGCGTCAGCACGAACGCCGCCAGCGTACCCAGCGCAACTGCAGCAACTGCGGTGTAGCAGGCAATTTCCAGCGAGCGCAGCACCGAGCCCATCAGCTGCGAGTTGTCGAGCAGGCCAACGTACCACTTGATCGACCAGCCACCCCACACCGTCACCAGTTTCGAGGCGTTGAACGAGTAGATCACCAGGATCAGCATCGGCAGATAGATGAAGATCAGACCCAATACCAGCATCAGGCTGGAGAAACGGAAGCGCTTCATTCTTTACCCTCCATTTCCTTGGCCTGACTGCGGTTGAACAGGATGATCGGCACAATCAGGATCGCCAGCATCACCACCGCCAGCGCGGACGCCACTGGCCAGTCGCGGTTGTTGAAGAATTCTTGCCAGAGCACCTTACCGATCATCAGGGTTTCCGGGCCGCCAAGCAGTTCCGGAATCACGAACTCGCCGACCACCGGAATGAACACCAGCATGCAGCCGGCAATGATCCCGTTCTTGGACAGCGGAATGGTGATTTTCCAGAAGCTGTTGAAGGTGCTCGAACCCAGATCCGACGCGGCTTCCAGCAGACTCTGATCGTGTTTGACCAGGTTGGCGTATAGCGGCAGGATCATGAACGGCAGGTATGAATAGACAATCCCGATGTACACCGCCAGGTTGGTATTGAGAATCTGCAGCGGCTCGTCGATCAGGCCCATGCTCATCAGGAAGCCGTTGAGCAGGCCATTGTTGCTGAGAATGCCCATCCACGCGTAGACGCGGATCAGGATCGCGGTCCAGGTCGGCATCATGATCAGCAGCACCAGCACCGTTTGCAGCTCTTTGCGCGCGCTGGCGATGGCATAGGCCATCGGGTAACCGATCAGCAGACAGAGCACGGTGCTGATAAAGGCCATTTTCAGCGAGCCGAGATAGGCGGCGATGTACAGCTCGTCGTCGCCGAGCAACGCGTAGTTGCCCAGGTTCAACAGCAGTTGCAGCTTCTGCTCGGCGTAGGTGTAGATCTCGGTGTACGGCGGGATCGCCACGTCGGCTTCGGCGAAGCTGATCTTCAGAACGATGAAGAACGGCAGCATGAAGAACAGGAACAGCCAGATGAACGGCACCCCGATGACCAGCTGCCGGCCATTGGGGATGATTCGGTTGATACGGCGTTTGAATTTGCGCATGTTCATGAGCGAAGTACCACGCCGCTGTCATCTTCCCACCACACGTAGACCTGATCGCCCCAGGTCGGACGCGCGCCGCGACGTTCGGCGTTGGCGACGAACGACTGCACCAGTTTGCCGCTCGGCAATTCGACGTAGAACACCGAGTGCCCGCCCAGATAAGCGATGTCGTGGACCTTGCCGCTCGACCAGTTGTATTCGCAGGTCGGCATGTCGGCGGTGACCAGCAGCTTCTCCGGACGAATCGCGTAGGTGACCGACTTGTCCTGCACCGAGGTGCTGATGCCGTGGCCGACGTAGATCTGCCGGTCGAGGTCCTTGCAGGTGATGGTCGCGTGGCCTTCGGCGTCGTCGATCACTTCGCCTTCGAAGATGTTGACGTTGCCGATGAATTCACAGACCAGACGGCTGGTCGGGGTTTCGTAGATGTCGATCGGGCTGCCGATCTGGGCGATCCAACCGAGGTGCATGATCGCGATGCGCTCGGCCATGGTCATGGCCTCTTCCTGGTCGTGGGTCACCATCACGCAGGTCACGCCGACGCGCTCGATGATCTCCACCAGTTCCAGCTGCATCTGCGAGCGCAGTTTCTTGTCAAGTGCGCCCATCGGTTCGTCGAGCAGCAACAGCTTCGGCCGCTTGGCCAGCGAACGGGCCAGGGCCACGCGCTGACGCTGACCGCCGGACAGTTGATGCGGCTTGCGCTTGGCATACTGGCTCATCTGCACCAGCTTGAGCATCTCGGCCACGCGGGCGTCGATTTCTGCCTTGGGGATCTTGTCCTGTTGCAGGCCGAAGGCGATGTTCTGCGCCACGGTCATGTGCGGGAACAAGGCGTAGGACTGAAACATCATGTTGATCGGACGGTCGTACGGCGGCATGTCGGTGATGTCGACGCCGTCGAGGAAAATCCGCCCTTCCGTGGGCCGTTCGAAGCCTGCGAGCATCCGTAGCAAGGTGGATTTGCCCGATCCCGAACCGCCGAGCAGAGCAAAAATCTCGCCCTTCTTGATTTCCAGGGACACGTCGTCCACGGCAATCGTCTCGTCGAACTTCTTCGTGACCCGGTCGATTTTGACCAGCACCTGTTTCGGTGTCTGGTCGCCCTCGAGGGCTTTCTTGTAGGCGCCGGAGGCAACTGCCATTTACGAAACTCCCAACAGAAGCAGCAGTTCGCCCCGCAAGACGAACCCTGGATAGTTTGTGCGTTATTTGCCCGACTTGACCTTGGTCCAGCTACGGGTCATCAAACGCTGAATATTGGCTGGCAACTCGGTCGACACGTAGGTCTTGTCGAGGACTGCTTGCGGTGGGTAAACCGCTTCATCGGTGCGAATGGATTGTTCCATCAGCTTGTCCGAACCCGGGTTGGGGTTGGCGTAACCGACGTAATCACTGACCTGAGCGATCACCTCAGGTTTCAGCAAATAGTTGATGAAGGCGTGGGCCTCTTTGACGTTGGACGAATCCTTGGGGATCGCCAGCATGTCGAACCACAGCGCGCCGCCCTCTTTCGGGATCGAATAGGCGATGTTGACGCCCTTCTTGGCTTCCTCGGCACGGTTCTTCGCCTGGAAGATGTCGCCAGAGAAACCGATGGCCACGCAGATGTCGCCGTTGGCCAGATCACCGATGTACTTCGAGGAATGGAAATAGGTCACGTAAGGACGCACCGCGAGGAGCTTGGCGGTGGCCTTTTCGTAGTCCTTGGTGTTGGTGCTGTTGGCGTTCAGGCCCAGGTAATTGAGCATGGTCGGCATCATTTCATCAGCCGAATCGAGGAACGCAACGCCGCAGCTGTGCAGCTTCTTGATGTTTTCCGGCTCGAACAGCACGGCCCAGGAATCGATCTTGTCGATGCCCAGCACGGCCTTGACCTTATCGACGTTGTAGCCGATGCCGTTGGTGCCCCACAGATACGGCACGGCGTAGAGGTTGCCGGGATCGTTCTGCTCCAGGCGCTTGAGCAGCACCGGGTCGAGGTTGGAATAATTCGGCAACTGCGCCTTGTCGAGCTTCTGGAACGCGCCCGCCTTGATCTGCTTGCCAAGGAAGTGGTTCGACGGCACGACCACATCGTAACCGGTACGCCCGGCGAGCAGCTTGCCTTCCAGGGTTTCGTTGGAGTCGAAAACGTCGTAGACCGGTTTGATCCCGGTCTCTTTCTCGAAGTCGGCCAGGGTCGATTCGCCGATGTAATCGGACCAGTTATAAATATGCACCGTACCGGCGGCCTGGGCTCCGACAGCGATTGTCAGGCCGGCAGCGGCCAGCAGGGCTTTGCGCAAAGAAGAAAATACAGGCAAGTGGAGGTCCTCTAAATTGATTGGGCCCAAGTTGCCCCGCGCTGCATGACAGCCATGGCTGCCCGACAACAAAACCGGCGCGCAACTTACCCTCGAAAAACCGATCCAGCAAAACTTTCTGTCATTTAATTATCCGCTGGCCGCCGTCGCGACGACGACGGCCAGTGGTTGTGGCGACAAACCGGCTTATTTGCCCGATTTGATCTTGGTCCAGCTGCGGGTGATCAGACGCAACGTTGCGGCGTCCAGATCGCTGATCGCATAGAGCTGCTTCTTCACTTCAGCCGACGGATAGATGCTCGGGTCGCTGGTGATGTCCTTGTCCACCAGAGGCGTTGCCGCCTTGTTGCCGTTCGGGAAACGCACGGCGTTGGTGATGCCGGCCATCACTTGCGGCTCCAACAGGTAGTTCATGAACTTGTAGGCGGCTTCGACGTTTTCGGCATCCTTGGGAATGGCGACCATGTCGTAGAAAGTACCGGCGCCTTCTTTTGGAATGGTGTAGGCCAGTTTGACCTTGTCACCGGCTTCCTGAGCGCGGGTCTTGGATTGCTCCAGGTCACCCGAGTAACCGACGGCGACGCAGATGTTGCCGTTGGCCAGGTCGGAGATGTACTTGGACGAGTGGAAGTAGGCGACCGAAGGACGGATCTTCAGGAACAGGTCTTCGGCGGCTTTCAGATCAGCCTTGTCCTTGCTGTTGGTCGGCTTGCCCAGATAGTGCAATGCCGCCGGAATCATTTCGGTCGGTGCATCGAGGAAGCTCACGCCGCAGCTTTTGAGTTTCTCGATGTTTTCCGGCTTGAACACCACGTCCCACGAATCGATCTTGTCGATGCCCAGCGCAGCCTTGACCTTGGCCGGGTTGTAGCCGATGCCGATCGAGCCCCACATGTACGGGAAGGCGTGTTTGTTGCCCTGGTCGCTGGCATCGCCAACGGCCTTGAGCAGGTCTTCGTCGAGGTTTTTCCAGTTCGGCAGCTTGGACTTGTCCAGCTCCTGGTAAACGCCGGCCTTGATCTGCTTGGCGAGGAAATTGTTGGAAGGCACCACGATGTCGTAACCGGACTTGCCGGCGAGCAGCTTGGCTTCCAGGGTTTCGTTACTGTCGAAGACGTCGTAGACGACTTTGATCCCGGTGGCTTTCTCGAAGTTGGCCACGGTGTCCGGCGCGATGTAGTCGGACCAGTTGTAGACGTGCAGTACCTTGTCGTCCGCGTGCACCGCACCCGCCATCATGCCCGCCATGGACAGCGCGAGCAGAGTCTTGCCAGCTAGCTTTTTACCTAATGCCTTCATGCGTCATGCTCCAAATTTTTCTTTTTTGAACCACTTTGTTCAGCGGCCGAACCCGGACAACTGGAACCGCGGCTAGTCTGGCAAGATCCGAGGCGGTCTTTCAACAAAAGACCAGCCTTTCTGACAGCTTTGAGCGAGTGCGCCGCAGCTCCCCCGCTCAAAGCCTAGCACCTAGGCCTGCAGCACACCGAGGGTCAGGTCCAGACACTTGCGTGCCTTTGTAACCAGCTCATCGATCTCCGCTTTGCTGATCACCAGCGGCGGCGCAATGATCATGGTGTCGCCCACCGCGCGCATGATCAGGCCATTGTCGAAGCAGAACTGCCGGCAGATCATGCCCACGCCCTTGCCTTCGTAACGCTTGCGCGTGGCCTTGTCCTGCACCAGCTCGATCGCCCCCAGCAGACCGACGCCGCGAACTTCACCCACCAACGGGTGATCGTTCAGCTCGCGCAGACGTTTCTGCAAATACGGTGCCGTTTCGTTGTGGGCGTTCTCGATAATTTTTTCGTCGCGCAGGATGCGGATGTTTTCCAGACCCACCGCTGCGGCCACCGGGTGCCCGGAGTAAGTGAAGCCGTGGTTGAAATCGCCGCCTTCATTGAGCACGGCCACCACCGAATCACGCACGATCAACCCGCCCATCGGGATGTAGCCGGAGGTCAGGCCTTTGGCGATGGTCATCATGTGCGGCTTGAGGTCGTAGAAATCGCTACCGAACCACTCACCGGTACGGCCGAAACCGCAGATCACTTCATCGGCAACGAAGAGGATGTCGTACTTGGCGAGGATTTCCTTGATGCGCGGCCAGTAAGTGTCGGGCGGAATGATCACGCCGCCGGCACCCTGGATCGGCTCGGCAATAAAGGCACCGACGTTGTCGACGCCGACTTCGAGAATCTTTTCTTCGAGCTGATTGGCCGCCCAGATGCCGAACTCTTCCGGCGACATGTCACCGCCTTCGGCGAACCAGTACGGCTGCGCGATGTGGACGATGCCCGGGATCGGCAGGTCGCCCTGCTCATGCATATAAGTCATACCGCCGAGGCTGGCACCAGCCACGGTGGAACCGTGATAACCGTTCTTGCGACTGATGATGACTTTCTTGTTCGGCTGGCCCTTGATCGCCCAGTAGTGACGAACCATGCGCAGCATGGTGTCGTTGCCTTCGGAGCCGGAGCCGGTGAAGAACACGTGATTCATGCCTTCTGGCGCAACATCGGCAATCGATTTGGCCAATTCCAGCGCCGGCGGGTGGGCGGTCTGGAAGAACAGGTTGTAGTACGGCAGCTCGCGCATCTGTTTGGCGGCGGCATCGGCCAGTTCATCGCGACCGTAACCGATCGCCACGCACCACAGGCCGGCCATGCCGTCGAGGATCTTGTTGCCTTCGCTGTCCCACAGATAAACGCCCTTGGCGTTGGTGATGATCCGCGGGCCCTTCTCTTTCAGCTGTTTGAAGTCGCTGAACGGGGCCAGGTGGTGATCGCTGCTCAGCGCTTGCCACTCACGGGTTTGCGGGTTGTTGCTGGTCATGCCAATTCTCCTTGTTATCGGTGAAGGCGCGACGGCTGGCCGCCGCGCCCGGCGTATCAGACGGCGAAAAGCAGGTACTCACGCTCCCACGAACTGATCACGCGCTTGAAGTTTTCATGCTCGGCCCGCTTGACCGCGACGTAGCCGGTGATGAAGGTCTTGCCGAGGTATTTCTCGACCGTCTTGCTGTTCTCCATGCGCTCCAGCGCATCTTCGATGGTCAGCGGCAGGCGCAGGTTGCGGCGCTCGTAACCACGGCCGACCACAGGCGCGCTCGGGTTCAGGCCCTCGACCATGCCGATGTAACCGCAGAGCAGGCTCGCGGCAATCGCCAGGTACGGGTTGGCGTCGGCGCCCGGCAGACGGTTTTCCACGCGGCGGTTCTGCGGCCCGGCATCCGGTACGCGCAGGCCGACGGTACGGTTCTCTTCGCCCCACTCGACGTTCACCGGTGCCGAAGTGTCCGGAAGGAAGCGGCGGAACGAGTTGACGTTCGGCGCGAACAGCGGCAACAGCTCGGGGATCAGTTTCTGCAAACCACCGATGTGGTGCAGGAACAGTTGGCTCATGGTCCCGTCTTCGTTGGAGAAGACGTTCTTGCCGGTCTGAATGTCGATGATGCTCTGGTGCAAGTGCATGGCACTGCCCGGCTCGCCGGTCATCGGTTTTGCCATGAAGGTGGCGGCAACGTCGTGCTTGAGCGCGGCCTCACGCATGGTGCGTTTGAACACCAGAATCTGATCGGCCAGCGACAGGGCGTCACCGTGACGGAAGTTGATTTCCATCTGCGCCGTGCCGTCCTCGTGGATCAGCGTATCGAGGTCCAGCTCCTGCAGTTCGCACCAGTCGTAGACGTCTTCGAACAGCGGGTCGAATTCGTTGGCCGCTTCAATGGAGAACGACTGCCGACCGATTTCCGGACGGCCCGAGCGGCCGATCGGCGGCTGCAACGGATAGTCTGGGTCGTCGCTGCGCTTGGTCAGGTAGAACTCCATTTCCGGCGCCACGATCGGCTGCCAGCCCTTGTCGGCATACAGTTTCAAGACCTTCTTGAGGACGTTGCGCGGCGACAGCTCGATCGGGTTGCCTTGCTTGTCGTAGGTGTCGTGGATCACCTGCGCGGTCGGCTCGATGGCCCACGGCACCAGGTACACAGCGTTCTGATCGGGACGGCAGATCATGTCGATGTCGGCCGGGTCGAGCAGTTCGTAATAGATGTCGTCTTCGACATAGTCGCCGGTCACGGTCTGCAGCAGCACGCTCTCCGGCAGACGCATGCCTTTCTCGGCGATGAACTTGTTGGTCGGCGAGATCTTGCCCCGGGTGATGCCGGTCAAGTCCGCGATCATGCATTCGACTTCTGTGATCTTGCGGTCTTTCAACCAATCGGTGAGCTGGTCGAGGTTGTTACTCATAAATGCCTCTGGGCTGAGTCTCCTGACGCGATGTCAGGCAATTTTGACGCTTGCGGCGTCGCGTTAAAGGGGGCTTGCTCGCGCAGTGCCGGCTTACGCCTGGCACCGCGCATAGACAATGAAAGAGGAGCTTACCTGCCCTTGACGCTGGCGTTGCATTTCCCGTGCACTTTGCAAACGTGCAGAATCAAAAGCACGGCGCCAAGTGCGGCACGGGCTTTGAGAGGGAAAGAGTTCTATAGTGGAAGGAGACGCCATAAAGCGGATGCTGTGCCCGACGTCCAGAATATCGGACGCTGCCGTTTTGCCGGATGTTGACGAGAGTCTCGCCGACAGGCTGCGCGCCTTGCTGGCTGCGCTACGGACGGATTGATCGCCACTGATGTGATGAGCATGCAGACCGGACTGTTGCGAGCAGTCGGTGATGCCGATTAACGGCAGGCGAGACATGAAGCACCCCGGTATTATTGCTGTTATGGGTTTGACCGGAGCTTAGCCTTGTTCATTTTTTTACACAACACCCCCGTAAAAAATACAACACGGCCTGCTCAAGCCCGCAGCTGAGCATCGTTCAAGGTTTGAAAAAGTGCCCCAAAGTGCCCCATAAATGCCCTTCAAGCGCTTTTTCGGGGCAAAAAAGGCCTCGCTTGACTTCGGCAGGCCGTTCGGGTTGACTGAAACCAGAAAAGATCAATGATTGATATTTTTAACAACAAAGGTGTTGCATCATGTCGGTACCCCCGCGTGCCGTTCAGCTTAACGAAGCGAACGCGTTCCTTAAGGAACATCCTGAGGTTCTGTACGTTGACCTTCTGATTGCGGATATGAATGGTGTGGTGCGCGGCAAGCGCATTGAACGCACCAGCCTCCACAAGGTTTACGAGAAAGGCATCAACCTGCCGGCCTCTCTATTTGCTCTGGATATCAACGGCTCTACGGTGGAAAGCACCGGTCTGGGCCTGGACATCGGCGACGCCGATCGCATCTGCTATCCGATCCCCGATACCCTGTGCAACGAGCCCTGGCAGAAGCGCCCGACCGCGCAGCTGTTGATGACCATGCACGAACTCGAAGGCGATCCGTTCTTCGCCGATCCCCGTGAAGTGCTGCGTCAGGTGGTGACCAAGTTCGACGAGCTCGGCCTGACCATCTGCGCCGCCTTCGAACTCGAGTTCTACCTGATCGACCAGGAAAACGTGAACGGCCGTCCACAGCCGCCACGCTCGCCGATCTCCGGCAAACGCCCGCACTCGACGCAGGTCTACCTGATCGACGACCTCGACGAATACGTCGACTGCCTCCAGGACATTCTGGAAGGCGCCAAGGAACAAGGCATCCCGGCCGACGCGATCGTCAAGGAAAGTGCCCCGGCGCAGTTCGAAGTGAACCTGCACCACGTCGCCGACCCGATCAAGGCCTGCGACTACGCGGTCCTGCTCAAGCGTCTGATCAAGAACATCGCCTACGACCATGAAATGGACACCACCTTCATGGCCAAGCCGTATCCGGGCCAGGCGGGCAATGGTCTGCATGTACACATTTCGATTCTGGACAAAGCCGGCAAAAACATTTTTGCCAGCGAGGATCCCGAGCAGAACGCCGCGCTGCGTCACGCGATCGGCGGTGTGCTCGAGACCCTGCCGGCGCAGATGGCTTTCCTCTGCCCGAACGTCAACTCGTATCGTCGCTTCGGCGCGCAGTTCTATGTACCGAACTCGCCGTGCTGGGGCCTGGACAACCGCACCGTGGCGATTCGCGTACCGACCGGCTCTGCCGATGCCGTGCGTATCGAGCACCGCGTGGCCGGCGCAGACGCCAACCCGTACCTGCTGATGGCTTCGGTACTGGCCGGCGTGCACCACGGTCTGGTCAACAAGATCGAACCGGGCGCGCCTGTCGAAGGCAACAGCTACGAGCAGAACGAGCAGAGCCTGCCGAACAACTTGCGCGATGCCCTGCGCGAGCTGGACGACAGCGAGGTGATGGCCAAGTACATCGATCCGAAGTACATCGATATCTTCGTCGCCTGCAAGGAAAGCGAGCTGGAGGAGTTCGAACACTCCATCTCCGACCTTGAGTACAACTGGTATCTGCATACCGTTTAAATGGTTTGCAGCTTAAAAAAACGCCGTTGGCTGATTCAGCCAGCGGCGTTTTTTATAGCCGCCTGCGGCGGTTCGCGAGCAGGCTCGCTCCCACAATTGATCTCCAGTGAACGATGACTTTATGTACGCAGCGGATCCTGTGGGAGCGAGCCTGCTCGCGAAGGCGGCCGGGCAGACAATACAGATGCCTGCTCGTACAATGCCCGCTGCCCCGCAGGAGACTTCCATGACGCGTCCCGCCACCGTTCGCAAACCCCGTGCCCGCAGCCAGGCGCGGATCGATTCGATACTCGACGCCGCGCGCACCCTGCTGGCGGCCGAGGGCGTGGCCAGTCTGTCGATCTACAGCGTCGCCGAGCGCGCGCAGATTCCGCCCTCCTCCGTGTATCACTTCTTCGCCAGCGTCCCGGCACTGCTCGAAGCCCTGACCGCCGATGTCCACGCAGCCTTCCGCGCCTGCCTGCAAGCGCCGATCGATCACGATGCTTTGCGCGACTGGCGTGATCTGTCGCGACTGGTCGAACAGCGCATGCTGGAGATCTACGACGAAGACGCAGCCGCGCGGCAATTGATCCTGGCGCAACACGGCCTGACCGAAGTCACCCAGGCTGACCGCCAGCACGATCTGGAACTGGGCGACCTGATGCACAAGCTGTTCGACCAGCATTTCGAGTTGCCGAGGCTGCCGGACGATGTCGATGTGTTTGCCCTGGCGATGGAACTGGGCGACCGGGTTTATGCCCGTTCGGTGCAGCAGCACGGGCAGATCACCCCGCGCATGGCCGAAGAAGGGATGCGGGTGTTTGATGCCTATATCAGCCTCTACCTACCGCCGTATTTACCTAAACGCTAAAAAATCGCAGCCTTCGGCAGCTCACATGGGAACGCGTTCCAAAGTAGGAGCTGCCGAAGGCTGCGATCTTTTGATCTTCAAAAAGAAACCCCGCAGGGCTCACACCCTCCGGGGTTGTTTTTTGCTCACCGGTTCACAACTTGGCGATCGACACCTCGGTGGATTTCACAAAGGCGATCACCTCGCTGCCGACCACCAGCTCCAGCTCTTTGACCGAGCGGGTAGTGATCACCGAAGTGACGATGCCCGAAGCAGTCTGCACGTCGATTTCCGACAGCACGTCGCCGAGAACGATTTCCTTGATCGAGCCTTTGAACTGGTTGCGCACGTTGATGGCTTTGATAGTCATAGCATTTCTCCTGGGATCGAAATGAGCGGCAAGCGCCAAGCTATAAGCTGCAAGTAAAAGCACCAGGCTTGTTCTTGCGGCTTGTAGCTTGAAGCTTGCAGCTGCTTCATTGCGCCCAACGCAATTGCGTAGGCAGGGGTGAAACGGGTTCCGGCGCCGGCGGCTCGCCGGGCAGGGACAAAACACGGTTGAGCACTTCGGTTTCCAGCGCGGCGAGGCGGTGCGAGCCACGCACCCTGGGGCGCGGCAGGTCGATGTGCAGGTCGAGGCCGACTTCGCCGTCCTCGATCAGGATCACCCGATCGGCAATCGCCACCGCTTCACTGACGTCATGGGTCACCAGCAGCACGGTAAAACCGTGTTGCTGCCAGAGCCGTTCGATCAGTTGCTGCATCTCGATGCGGGTCAGGGCATCCAGTGCGCCGAGCGGTTCGTCGAGCAGCAGCAGACGCGGCTGATGAATCAGCGCCCGGGCCAGCGCGACGCGCTGCTTCTGGCCACCGGACAATGCCGCCGGCCAGTCATTGGCGCGATCGGCCAGGCCGACTGCGTCCAATGCATCCAGCGCTTGCTGGCGCCAGTTGCCCTTGAGGCCGAGGCCAACGTTGTCGATGATCTTTTTCCACGGCAGCAGCCGCGCTTCCTGGAACATCAGCCGCGTATCGTCGCGCGCCTGGCTGAGCGGCGCGGAGCCGGCGAGCAGGTCGCCGCCAGTCGGTTGATCGAGGCCGGCGAGCAAGCGCAAGAACGTGCTCTTGCCACACCCGCTGCGCCCGACCACGGCAACGAATTGGCCCGCCGGAATGTGCAGATCGATGTCGCGCAACACTTGGCGTGAGCCAAAGGTTTTCTGCAGATTGCGCACCGCCAGTGGAATGCCGCGCAACAGGCGTGGAGGTTGTTGAGCGGTCATGCCGCACCTCCTTTGGCAACCTGATAGGCCGGATGCCAGCGCAGCCACACACGTTCAAGCCCACGGGCGGCAAGGTCGGCGAGTTTACCCAGCACCGCATAAAGCAGGATCGCCAGCACCACCACGTCGGTCTGCAGAAACTCGCGGGCGTTCATCGCCAGATAGCCGATGCCGGAGCTGGCCGAAATCGTTTCGGCAACGATCAGCGTCAGCCACATGAAGCCCAGGGCGAAGCGCACGCCGACCAGAATCGACGGCAGTGCGCCCGGCAGAATCACCTGCCGGAACAGGCTGAAACCGCTCAGGCCATAACTGCGCGCCATCTCCACCAGCGCCGGGTCGACGTTGCGGATGCCGTGATACGTGTTCAGGTAAATCGGGAACAAGGTGCCCAGCGCCACGAGGAAAATTTTCGCTGACTCGTCGATGCCGAACCACAGGATCACCAGCGGAATCAGCGCCAGATGCGGCACGTTGCGGATCATCTGCACCGAGCTGTCGAGCAGGCGCTCGCCCCATTTCGACAGGCCGGTGATAAAGCCCAGCACCAGGCCGATGCTACCGCCGATAGTGAAACCAAGGGCCGCGCGCCAGCCGCTGATCGCCAGGTGCGTCCAGATCTCGCCGCTGCGTACCAGACTGACGCCGGCCTCGATCACCGCCACCGGTGCCGGCAGAATCCGCGTCGACAACCAGCCCGCCGACACCGACAACTGCCACACCGCCAGCAGCAACACCGGCAACGCCCAGGGCGCGAGGCTGTGGATGATTTTTTTCATGACTGCGCCTCAGCTCTGCGACGCGGCTTTGGGCAGGATGTCGTTGGCGACCATCTCGCCGAACGGGCTGACATAACCGGCGCTTTTCGGCAGTTCCGGGCGCTCGACGTCGAGGTGCGGAAACAGCAGCTCGGCCACCCGATACGACTCTTCGAGGTGTGGATAACCGGAGAAGATGAACGTGTCGATGCCAAGATCCGCGTATTCCTTTACCCGCGCCGCCACGGTCGGGCCATCGCCGACCAGCGCAGTACCGGCACCGCCGCGTACCAGCCCGACACCGGCCCACAGGTTCGGGCTGACTTCGAGGTTGTCGCGGCTGCCGCCGTGCAGCGCGGCCATGCGTTGCTGGCCGACCGAATCGAAGCGCGCCAGCGAAGCCTGGGCACGCTGGATGGTGTCATCGTCCAGATGCGAGATCAGCCGATCCGCCGCTTGCCAGGCTTCAGCGTTGGTTTCACGCACGATCACATGCAGACGAATACCGAAGCGCACAGTGCGGCCGAGCTTGGCGGCTTTGGCACGCACTTGTGCGATCTTCTCGGCCACCGCGGCCGGCGGCTCGCCCCAGGTCAGAACCATCTCCACTTGTTCGGCGGCCAGATCCTGCGCCGCTTCCGAGGAACCACCGAAATACAGCGGCGGACGCGGTTGCTGGATCGGCGGATAGAGCAGCTTCGCGCCTTTCACACTGATGTGCTCACCGTCGTAATCGACGGTTTCGCCTTCCAGCACGCGGCGCCAGATGCGGGTGAATTCCACCGAAGCCTGATAGCGCTCTTCGTGGTTGAGGAACAGACCGTCACCGGCCAGTTCTTCCGGATCACCACCGGTGACCAGATTGAACAGCGCACGCCCGCCGGACAAACGATCCAGGGTCGCTGCCTGCCGCGCCGCGACCGTCGGGGAGATGATCCCGGGGCGCAGGGCGACCAGAAACTTCAGGCGCTGGGTCACTGGAATCAGCGAGGCCGCCACCAGCCATGAGTCTTCGCAGGAACGCCCGGTCGGAATCAACACACCGCCGAAGCCCAGACGATCCGCCGCTTGCGCGACCTGTTGCAAATAACCGTGATCAACCGCGCGGGCGCCTTCGGCAGTGCCAAGGTAATGGCCGTCGCCGTGGGTAGGCAGGAACCAGAAGATATTGAGGCTCATGGAGTGGTCTCCTTGTGGATTCGAATTACTGGGCTTGGGAGCTTTGGGCCACAGCGGCCGGCGGGGTCCAGATCACATCCTTGATGCTCAACGGCTTGGGAATCAGCTTGAGCTGGAAGAACGTGTCGGCGATTTTCTGTTGCGCGGCGACTACTTCCGGGGTCAGGAACAGCGCGCCGTAGCCCTGGCGTTTCACCGAGGTCAGGGTGATGTCCGCCGGCAGGCCAAGCAGTGGCGCGACCTGTTGCGTCACGTCTTCAGGATTGGCTTTCGACCATTCACCAACCGCCCGCACTTCTTCGACGAGGGTCTTGATCACCTCGGGATTTTTCTGCGCGTAAGGTTTGGTCGCGAGGTAGAACTGGTGGTTGTCGACGATGCCTTTGCCGTCACGCAGGGTGTGCGCTTGCAGTTGTTTCTCGGCAGCGGCCTGGTACGGATCCCAGATGACCCAGGCGTCGACACTGCCACGCTCGAACGCAGCGCGGGCATCGGCCGGCGGCAGGAATACGGTTTGAATGTCGCTGTACTTGAGGCCGGCGTCTGCCAGTGCACGCACCAGCAGGTAGTGCACGTTGGAGCCCTTGTTCAGGGCGACTTTCTTGCCCTTGAGATCGGACACCGATTTGATCGGCGAGTCTTTCGGAACGAGGATCGCCTCACTGTTCGGCGCTGGCGGTTCGTAGGCGACGTAGAGCAGATCAGCGCCGGCGGCCTGGGCGAAAACCGGTGGGGTTTCGCCGGTCACGCCGAAGTCGATCGAACCGACGTTGAGGCCTTCGAGCAGCTGCGGGCCGCCGGGAAACTCGGTCCATTGCACGTCGACGCCTTGCGCGGCGAGGCGTTTTTCCAGAGTGCCTTTGGCTTTGAGCAGCACCAGCGTGCCGTACTTCTGATAACCGATCCGCAATGTCTCGGCTTGAGCTTGGGTGATGGCGCCGAAGGTGACAGCCGCAGCAAACAGAGCGACCAGACCACGACGCAAAAATACAGTGCGCATAGCGCTCTCCTTTTTGCTGTTGGGTTGTGGCTGCACCTGCTTGCCCGTTGGCGGGCGAGTAAGGCCAGTACTTCAAATTTCGATCAGGCTTAAATGCTCCAGCGAGCACTCAACAAACGTTCGTTCAACAGGCCCGGCTCCAGTGGTTTCGGCCGGCGCGCCATGGCGCCGATGAACTGGTCCAGGGCCTCGTGCAAGCGCTGCTCCAAGGCCGGCGCCAACTGCGCGGCGGCACTGCCTTCGCCGTAAGCGATCTGGCTGTCCTCGGCAAAAATACCCTGGAGCATTTCCTGGGCCTTGAGTGCCGACAGCACAGGCTTGAGGGCGTAATCGACCACCAGCATGTGGGCGATGCTGCCGCCGGTAGCCATCGGCAAGACGATCTTGTGGTTCAAGGCACGCTCCGGCAGCAGATCCAGCAGGGTCTTCAGCGCTCCGGAAAACGAGGCCTTGTACACCGGCGTGGCGATCAGCAGGCCATCGGCGTTTGCGATCTGTTGCAGCAGGTCGAGGACCTTCGGGCTGTCGAAGCGGGCGTGGAGCAGATCCTCGGCCGGGAAGTCCCGTACCTGATAACTCACCACTTCCACCCCTTGCTGTTGCAACCAGCGTTGCGAGCGCTCCAGCAGCACCCCGGAACGGGAGCGCAGGCTGGGGCTGCCACCAAGTGAGACGACCAGCATTGCAGATTCCTTCAAGCGTTACAGGCGATTCGCAGGCTGCGATCTCGCTTCAATGGCAGTGACCTTACCAGCTGATTTATATATCCATAAATCATATTTATTCATTTGGTTATGCGTTTAAGAGATATATCGCTGAGCAGAATCCAGGCGAAAAAAAAGGCCGTCGAAACGGCCGAAATTCCCCTGCGTTGTGATTCCGGATTCTCAATTGCCTGGGCTGGCGCCTTCGCGAGCAGGCTCGCTCCCACAGGGGAAAGCATTGCAAATGTGGGAGCGAGCCTGCTCGCGAAAGCGGCGGTGGCTGCACCGCAAATCTTATTTATTCGGCTGCGGCGTCAGGCGCAGGTACGGTTTCACCGCCCGATAGCCCTTTGGGAAGCGCTGCTTGATCTCTTCCTCATCCTTGAGCGACGGCACGATCACCACCTCTTCACCGTCCTGCCAGTTGGCCGGGGTGGCCACCTTGTAGTTGTCGGTCAGCTGCAGCGAATCGATCACTCGCAAAATCTCGTGGAAGTTGCGCCCGGTGCTCGCCGGATAGGTGATGGTCAGGCGGATCTTTTTGTTCGGATCGATAACGAACAGCGAACGCACGGTCAGGGTGTCATTGGCGTTCGGGTGGATCAGGTCGTAGAGATCGGAAACCTTGCGATCAGCATCGGCCAGGATCGGAAAGTTGACGACAGTGTTCTGGGTTTCGTTGATGTCTTCGATCCACTTGTGATGCGAGTCCACCGGATCGACCGACAGCGCGATGGCCTTGACGCCGCGCCGACTGAATTCATCCTTGAGCTTGGCGGTGAAACCCAGCTCGGTGGTGCACACCGGAGTGAAATCCGCCGGATGGGAAAACAGCACACCCCAACTATCGCCCAGCCATTCGTGGAAACGAATCTTGCCGGCGCTGGAGTCCTGTTCGAAATCGGGGGCGATGTCGCCGAGTCTGAGGCTCATGGTGCTGCTCCTGATGAGGGATGGGAGACAACAACTGTAGCTCGGGATCAATCAGCGTGAAAAAGAATAAATAAATAGATATTTAGATGATTAAGGAATATTAAACATCTGTTCATTGGACACCGACCGGCATCGCGACGAACATCCAATACAAGGTTCGAGAAGGCCTTGAGTTGCAGCAAAGAGGGACATCGAGAAAGGCTTACGGGGGTGAGCCTGACTCGAAACGCAAAAGCCCCGTCCGGCGCGATGCCGGACGGGGCTTTTTTTGCTTCAGTTGCTCGAGCGCTGTTACAGCAGCGGGATCGAGTAGCTGAGGATCAGGCGGTTTTCGTCCTGGTCGCGTTGACCGGCGATGTCGGTGCGCCAGGTAGCGTTTTTCCACATCACGCCAACGTTCTTCAACGGGCCTTCCGGAACAACGTAGGCGACGGTCAGATCGCGTTCCCACTCGGAAGCGCCATTCGAGGTTTGCACACGACTAGCGTAGGTATCAACGTTGTCGCCGCGCAGATAAACCATGCCTGCGGTCAGGCCAGGCACGCCAACCTTGGCGAAGTCATAGGAGTAGCGTGCCTGCCAAGTGCGCTCGCCGGCACGGTTGAACTTCTGGATCTGCATGTCGGTGATGGTGTAGTTCGACGAGCCGTCGCCCTGGTTCAGCCAAGGGAAGTCGCTGCTGCCATTGCTCACCTGATAGCCGCCACCAAAGGTGTGACCGGCAACGGTGTACAGGAACAAGCCGCTGTACAGATTGTTGTCGACCTTGCCTTTGCCGTTACCCAGCGAACTGTTGCCGTAGGCACCGTTGCTAAAATAGGCAGATTCATCGCCATTACGGCCGTCGTCGGAGCTATTGAAGTAACGGAAGTCGGACTTCAACACACCTGGACCGATCGACCAGTTATGTACCAGACCCAAGAAGTGCTGCTTGTAGAAGTTTTCCAGGTTGCCGTAGTAATACTGGGCCGTCAGGTCTTTGGTGATCTTGTAATCGCCACCGGCGTAGATGAACTTATTGCTGTTTGCGGTGCGCGCGTTTGCGCCACCGATAGACAGCTGTTCGTTGTTGCTGGAGTTACGACCTTTCACGTGCTCGATCTGGCCACCGACCAGAGTCAGGTCCTTGATCTCGCCGGAAGTGATCTGGCCACCCTGCCAGGTTTGTGGCAGCAAACGACCATCGTTGGTAACGATGACCGGGTTCTTCGGCTGCAGAGTACCCAGCTTCAGTTCGGTCTGGGAGATCTTCGCTTTGGCCGTCAGACCCAGGCTGGAGAAGTTATCAACCGCCTGACCGTTGGATTCGCTTGGGAAAACAGTGCCACCGTAAGCAGTGCCTGGGCCGCCGCCGGAGGCAACGTTACCGTTGGTGCCGCCGCCTGAATCCAGACGTACGCCCAACAGGCCGATGGCATCGATACCGAAGCCGACGGTGCCTTGGGTGTAACCGGAGATGAAACGGAGGTCGAAGCCTTGGCCCCACTCTTCGTTGCGGCTTGGTTCGGCAGTGCCGTCACGGTTGTCAGTGTTGATATAGAAGTTACGCAGACCCAGAGTAGCCTTGCTGTCTTCGATGAAACCGGCGGCGCCTGCCTGCTGCGCCATAACCCCAACGGCCACAGCCAGGGCCAAGGTGGACTTGTTCATGTATCGCTCCTCTCGTTCTAATTCTTGTGTTCCTGGTTCGGGGTCGATTTGCCCTGAATCCTAAGATTCGCGATTAGCGCCAGACCGTGACTGCCAAGTCAATCGTAACCTTGTATGTCTACGACCATCGTCTAATCGCGAGTGATTTGGTCCCTGCAGGGTAAAGACTTCCTGATAAACCCAAAAAGAATTTATTCGCTCTTTTTCATGCCATTCAGGCATATGGCCCATTAATGGCCATCCGCGCCGGGAAACAGCGTATCGGCGCCTAAGCTCATTCCTAAATGGTATTTGTTGACCTTTTTTTAGATCGATTAGCTTTGCCGTACTCCCAACACGGCAAATCCCATCGAAAAGGCGACGCATCATGGCGAAACGCGCACTATCTAGTCAATTTGTTACAGTTTGTGTGTCGGCACTGTTTTCTTTTTCCGCACAGGCCGCCGGTCTGACTGTGGGCTATCAAACCGGCATTGATCCAAGCAAAGTGCCGCAGGCCGACGGCGTCTATGAAAAAACCATTGGCGAGAAGATCGACTGGCGCCGGTTCAACAGCGGCCCGGAAGTAGTGACAGCCATTGCTTCCGGCGACGTGCAGATCGGCAACCTCGGCTCGAGCCCACTGGCTGCGGCAGCCTCACGTAATCTGCCAATTGTCGCGTTCATCGTCTCCGCGCAGATCAATGCCGCCGAAGCCTTGGTGGTGCGCAACGGCAGCGGCATCGACAAGCCACAGGACCTGATCGGCAAAACCATCGCCACACCGTTCGTATCGACCTCGCACTACAGTCTGCTCGGCGCACTGCAGCACTGGGGCCTGAATACTTCGCAAGTCAAAGTGGTCAATCTGCAACCGGCGGAAATCGCTGCAGCGTGGAAGCGTGGCGACATTGATGGCGCTTTCGTCTGGTCGCCGGCGCTGGGCGAGATCCGCAAGACCGGCAAGACCCTGACCGACGCCGCCCAGGTCGGCCAGTGGGGTGCGCCGACCTTCGAGGTGTGGGTGGCGCGCAAGGATTTTGCCGAGAAGCATCCCGAGGTCGTGGCGAAATTCGCCAAGGTCACCCTGGACTCGTTCGCTGACTACGCCGCGCACAAAGACAGCTGGACGGCCGACTCGGTGCCTGTGCAGAAAATCGCCAAACTGACCGGTGCCAACGCCGCGGATGTGCCGGAACTGCTGGCCGGTTCGGCATTCCCCGCCGCGAAGGCGCAGCAAACCACGGCGCTGCTGGACGGCGGCACCGCGAAGGCAATTGCGCAAACGGCGAAATTCCTGAAAGAACAGGGCAAGGTCGAGACGGTGCTGCCGGATTACTCGCCGTACGTCAGCGCGAAATTCATCACTCAGTAAAAAGCTTCGCGAGCAGTCTCGCTCCCACACTGGAATGCGCTTTCCTGTGGGAGCGACGGTGCGACGATTCGACCTGCTCGCGAATGGAGCGACACGGTTTTACAGAGTTTTTTCGAAAATCTTCGAATTACGCTGATAGTTGTACAGCGACGCCCGCGCCGCTGGCAGGCGTTCTACGCTGCTTGGCTCGAAACCGCGCTCGCGGAACCAGTGCGCGGTGCGCGTGGTGAGTACGAACAGGGTTTTCAGACCCTGCGCCCTTGCCCGGGTTTCGATACGCTCGAGCAATTCGTCGCCGCGACCGCCATGGCGATACTCCGGATTCACCGCCAGGCACGCCAGTTCGCCGGCATCGGAATCGGCAATCTGATACAGCGCCGCACAGGCGATGATCATGCCTTCCCGTTCAACCACGCTGAACTGCTCGATCTCGCGCTCCAGCACTTCCCGCGAGCGGCGCACCAGAATGCCCTGCTCTTCCAGCGGACTGATCAGATCGAGCAGGCCGCCGACGTCTTCAATCGCCGCCTCGCGCACCAGTTCGAATTGTTCTTGCGCCACCAGCGTACCGCCACCGTCACGGGTGAACAGTTCGGTCAGCAGGGCGCCGTCTTCGGCATAACTGACGATATGGCTGCGCGCCACGCCGCCACGGCAGGCTTCGGCGGCGGCATCGAGCAACTCCGCTTGATAGTTGCTCATGCCGAGGCGCTGCAAATGGGCCGGCACTTGTTGCGGGCGCAGTTCGCGCACCAGTTTGCCGTTCTCGTCGATCAGGCCGAGCTCGGCACCGAACAACAGCAGCTTGTCCGCGCCCAGGTCGATCGCGGCGCGGGTGGCGACGTCTTCGCAGGCGAGGTTGAAGATCTCGCCGGTCGGCGAATAGCCCAACGGCGACAGCAACACGATCGAGCGCTCATCGAGCAGGCGATTGATGCCTTTGCGGTCGACCCGACGCACTTCGCCGGTGTGGTGATAGTCAACACCTTCCAGCACGCCAATCGGCCGCGCGGTGACGAGATTGCCGCTGGCCACGCGCAGACGCGAGCCCTGCATCGGCGACGAGGCCATGTCCATCGACAGCCGCGCTTCGATGGCAATGCGCAACTGGCCGACCGCATCAATCACACATTCCAGGGTCGCGGCATCGGTGATGCGCATGCCGTGGTGGTAATGCGGGGTCAGGCCACGGGCGGCAAGGCGGGTTTCGATCTGCGGGCGCGAGCCGTGCACCAGCACCAGACGCACGCCAAGGCTGTGCAGCAGAACGATGTCGTGAACGATGTTGCCGAAATTCGGATGCTCCACGCCGTCGCCGGGCAGCATGACGACGAAGGTGCAATCGCGGTGGGCATTGATGTACGGGGACGCGTGACGAAGCCAATTGACGTATTCGGGCATGAACCTGGGCCTGTAATAAATAGCAGCCGGAAAAGGGGCGAAACGAAAAACGCACAGCAGGCTGATGGTTATCGTCGGAACAGGCTTGGCGGCACGCGCGCTCTCCTCATGAATACGGGTTGGAATGCTGGCAATTTACAGCGTTTGATCAGGCAACACATAGATCCCTCGTGAGAGCGGGCTTGCTCGCGAAGGCGGCGTATCCGTAGACATCTATGTGTCTGACGCACCGCCTTCGCGAGCAAGCCCGCTCCCACATGGACAGTGTTCAATTCATAGAACTTTGTCCGGGCTCAGGCAGTAATGTTCAATCAGTTGCCGTAATAGATGCACGGTAGGCTGCAAACGTGACATTTCAAGGTACTCGCCAGGCTGATGCGCGCAGGCAATGTCGCCGGGGCCGAGGACGATGGTTTCGCAGCCGAGGCGCTGAAGATAAGGCGCTTCGGTGCCGAACGCTACTGCTTCGGCGCGATGGCCGGTGAGCTTTTCGGCGATGCGCACCAACTCTGCGTCTTCGGCCTGCTCGAACGGCGGCACTTCCGGGAACAGCGGTTTGTAATCGATTTTCACCTTATGCCGCTCGGCCACCGGGTTGAGCTTGCGCAGGATTTCCGCGCGCAGCAGGTTCGGGTCCATGCCCGGCAGCGGCCGCAGGTCGAATTCCAGCGAACACTGGCCGCAGATGCGATTGGGGTTGTCGCCACCATGAATGCAGCCGAAGTTCATGGTCGGTTGCGGCACGCTGAACTGTGGATTGCTGAATTCGCGCTGCCACAACAGGCGCAGGCCGCGCAGTTCGCCGATGGCATCGTGCATCGCTTCAAGGGCGCTGTGGCCCAGGCGCGGATCAGACGAGTGGCCGCTTTGGCCGAGGATGTCGATGCGCTCCATCATGATGCCTTTGTGCATGCGGATCGGCTTGAGCCCGGTCGGCTCGCCGATCACCGCCGCGCGGCCCAACGGTTGCCCGGCCTCGGCCAGCGCGCGGGCGCCGGACATCGAGCTTTCTTCGTCGCAGGTGGCGAGGATCAGCAGCGGTTGTCTGAACGGCTGATCGAGCAGCGGCTGCACGGCTTCGATGATCAGCGCGAAGAAGCCCTTCATGTCGCAGCTGCCCAGCCCGACCCAGCGGCCATCGACTTCGGTGAGCTTCAGCGGATCGGTCTGCCACAACGCGTCGTCGTAGGGCACGGTGTCGCTGTGCCCGGCCAGCACCAGGCCGCCGGGGCCACTGCCGAAACTGGCGAGCAGATTGAATTTGCCGGGGCTGACCTGCTGGATATCGCAGCTGAAACCCAGGTCACCGAGCCAGCCAGCGAGCAGATCGATGACGGCGCGGTTGGACTGGTCCAGGTTCGGTTGGGTACAGCTGACCGATGGCGCGGCAATCAGCGCGGCGAACTGGTCTTGCATGGACGGCAATGGCATCACTGACTCCAGGTCCCGGATTGAGGCCCACTATAGAACCATCCGGCGCGCGGAATAAACCGCCGCAGGGCGTAGGAAGTTTGACTCCTGTACACTGCACGGCCTTGGCAGCCACACATTCCCCCGGCTGCGCTCCCGATTCTGGATGTTCCGGCCATGCAAAAAGAAACTGAAATCAAACTCCGCGTCAGCCGCGAAACCCTCGCTGCCCTGCGCGAGCACACGCTGCTGAAGAAACGCAACAAAAGTGGCTGGGAACGCCGTGAGTTGATGAACCAGTATTTCGACACCCCCGAGCGCGACCTCGCCCAGGCCAAAGTCGCCCTGCGCCTGCGCAAGGATGGTGACGAAGTGATTCAAACCCTCAAGACCCGTGGCCAGAGCGTCGCCGGTCTGTCCGAGCGTAACGAATACGACTGGAAACTGCCGAAAGCCAAGCTCGATGTGAAGAAACTCGACGGCGAATGCTGGCCCGAGGCGCTGGCCGAGCTGGACAAGAAAACCCTCAAGCCGATCTTCACCACCGATTTCGTCCGCGAGCGCGCCGAAATCGCCTGGGGCCGTGGCAAGACCAAAGTGGTCATCGAAGCCGCGCTGGATCTCGGTCACGTGGTGGTCGGCAAGCAGAAGGAAGAAATCTGCGAGCTGGAACTGGAGCTGCGCGAAGGCGAGCCTGCCGCGCTGCTGGAACTGGCTGCCGAACTGGCCGAAACCCTGGCACTGATGCCGTGCGATATCAGCAAGGCCGAGCGCGGTTATCGCCTGCACGACGCCAACAGCTACTCGCTGAGCCTGCCGGCGCCGCAACTGACTACAGAAACCCGCCTTGACGACGCCTTCGCCGCGCTGAGCTGGCATCTGCTCGGCAGCAGCCAGCGACTGGCCGAGCAATATCGCTTCAACGGCCACTGGCGCCTGCTGCAGGATTGGGTCGAGAACCTCGCGGAAATGCGCGCCCTGCTCAGCAGCCTCGGCCAGGCCGCGCCGCGTCAGTCGACCCACGATTTGCGCGTGGCCCTCGATGCCTTGCTGGAAGACTGGCGTCCGCTGGTACAGGTCGGTATCGAAGATGAAGACGTGCGCAAGGCCGCGCCGGAGCAGTTCCTCGAAGAACTGGAAGACCCGCGCTGGGGCCAGTTCTCGCTGAACGCTTCCCGCTGGCTGCTGGCACGCACCTGGACCGCCGACCGCAACACTCGCGGTAATCGTCAGGGTGACGCGCAACTGCACAGCTGGCTGCCGCGTCTGTTGGGTGAAGAAGCCACCGCTCTGCAGCTGCAGCGCTATCAGCAGCAGCCGGAAGACCTCGCCGAGCAACTGCCGCGTATCGAGCGCATCCAGGTCTGGTTGCACCATGCACGCAACGTGCTGGACATCCCGGAAATGGATCGCCTGTATGGTGAGCTGAACAAACTGGCGCAACTGGCCAACGAGCCGACCATCACCGACGAACTGCTCGATGCGCGCAAGCATCAAGCGATTGCGGTGTACCAGAACCGCGCCTGGAAAATGCTCCTGCGCATGTAATACCGCTTTCGCGAGCAGGCTCGCTCCCACATTGGAATGCAATCCCCCGTGGGAGCGAGCCTGCTCGCGAAGAGGCCAGCTGCCTTACCTCAAACCGGCAGGCTGGTGGTGGACTTGATCTCCGACAGCGCCACGATCGAATTCACTTCCTGTATCCCCGGCACCAGCGACAGTTTCTCGAAGAAGAACCGCTCGTACGCCTCGATGTCCGCCGCGACAATGCGCAGCATGAAATCCACTGCACCCATCAGCACATAACACTCCAGCACTTCCGGAAAGCCGCGAATCGCCTCGGTGAATTCAGTGAAGTTCGAACGCCCATGAGCGTTGAGTTTGATCTCGGCGAAGATCTGCGTGTTCAAGCCGATCTTCTTGCGATCCAGCAAGGTCACCTGGCCGCGAATGATGCCCTCCTCCTTCATCCGCTGAATCCGCCGCCAGCACGGCGATTGCGACAGGCCGACCTGTTCGGCGATCTGCGCGCTCGACAGCGAAGCGTCTTCCTGGAGCAAGGCAAGGATCTTGCGGTCGTAGGCGTCCAGCTCGCTGTGCATAAAAAATCCTCAAAGATCAGCTTTCACGAATCATTTCTTTCGATAAGTCCGTTCAGGCGCCGATCATAGCCAAGAAATACCCCGCACCGAATGTAAAAATTTCTCCAATGATTTTGGAGACTCGCCATGCCGCACCTTGAAGCTGTAAACAGCCCCGCCGCCCGCGCTGATGTCTGGAACGTCAATAACGCCCATTGCCTGGCGCAGTACCGAATCCTTGCCGAGGCCGAGCCGGACCTGCTGGTGCGCGTGCTGAATCTGTTCGCCTTGCAGTTTCTGACCCCGGAGCAGGTCAACGTCCAGCGCCAGGACGATCTGCTGTCGATCGATCTGCTCATGGGCGGCCTGAGCTGGCATCGCGCGCAAGTGATCGCGGAGAAACTGCGTAACCTGATCAGCGTCTGCGCGGTGGATCTGCACAACGCCGATGCGGCGTGGCAGGCGCCCGCCCAGGCTGCCGGCTGACAAATCCGGCAACGGCTTCGTCGGGTAGTGGCCCAACGGTCAGCAGAGCCACGACTATCCTTTTGCGCATGACGCTTAAAAAGGAAAGCCGCATGTCCGTTCAATTTGTCACTCAGGACCGCTGGCTCGACCTCAACGATGTGTTGCGAGAATTGGTCGCCCAAGGCTTCATCTGCCAGGACGCGGCGGAACAGGCGCTCAATGCCCGCCGTCGCCATGCTGCTCACGGGCAGATGCATCCGCTGGAATTCATCGCCAGCCAGCAACTCGACGACCTCAGCCGTCCGGGCAAACATCTGGATCTGGAAAGCCTGACCCTATGGCTGGCGCAGCAGGCCGGCCAGCCGTATTTGCGCATCGATCCGCTGAAAATCAATGTTGCGGCGATCACACCGCTGATGTCCTACGCCTTCGCGCAACGGCACAAGATTCTCGCCGTCGCCGTGGACCGCGACTCGGTCACCGTGGCCAGCGCGCAGCCTTACGTCAGCGGTTGGGAAGCCGATCTGACCCACGTATTGAAGCTGCCGATCAAACGCGTTGTGGCCAATCCGGTGGACATCCAGCGCTTCAGCGTCGAATTCTTTCGTCTGGCCAAATCGGTCAGCGGCGCCAGCAACGCCGACGCCCAGGGCGGCAACCTCGGCAATTTCGAACAACTGCTCAACCTTGGCGCCAGCGATCAGGAGCCGGACGCCAACGACGCGCACATCGTCAACATCGTCGACTGGCTGTTCCAGTACGCCTTCCAGCAGCGCGCCAGCGATATCCACATCGAACCGCGCCGCGAGCATGGCACCGTGCGCTTTCGCATCGATGGTGTGCTGCACAACGTCTATCAATTTCCGCCGCAAGTGACCATGGCGATCGTCAGTCGCCTGAAAAGCCTCGGTCGCATGAACGTCGCGGAAAAGCGCAAACCCCAGGATGGCCGGGTCAAGACCAAGACCCCGGACGGCGGCGAAGTGGAGCTGCGGCTGTCGACCTTGCCGACGGCGTTCGGCGAAAAAATGGTCATGCGGATTTTCGACCCGGAAGTGCTGCTGAAGAATTTTGACCAGTTGGGTTTCAGCGCCGACGATTTGCGCCGCTGGCAGGACATGACCCGGCAACCCAACGGCATCATCCTGGTCACCGGGCCGACCGGTTCGGGCAAGACCACCACCCTGTACACCACGCTGAAAAAACTGGCGACGCCGGAGGTCAATCTCTGCACCATTGAAGACCCGATCGAAATGGTCGAGCCGGCCTTCAACCAGATGCAGGTGCAGCACAACATCGAGCTGACCTTCGCTGCCGGGGTCCGCGCGCTGATGCGGCAAGACCCGGACATCATCATGATCGGCGAGATCCGCGACCTTGAAACTGCCGAAATGGCGATTCAGGCCGCGCTCACCGGGCACTTGGTTCTGTCGACGCTGCACACCAACGATGCGCCAAGCGCGATCAGCCGTCTGCTTGAGCTCGGCGTGCCGCATTACCTGATCAAGGCCACCGTGCTTGGGGTCATGGCCCAGCGTCTGGTGCGCACGTTATGCCCGCACTGCAAGGCACCGTTGACGCTCGATGAAGAAGACTGGCAAACCCTGACCCGGCCCTGGCAGGCGCCGCTGCCGAGCAATGCGCAACGGGCGATCGGCTGCCTGGAATGCCGCGACACCGGCTATCGCGGCCGCGCCGGGGTCTACGAAATCATGCAGCTGAGCGACAGCCTCAAAGCACTGATCACCCCGGATACCGACCTCACCGCGATTCGCCGCCAGGCCTTCAAGGAAGGCATGCGCAGCCTGCGCCTGTCCGGTGCGCAGAAAGTCGCGGCAGGGTTGACCACCGTGGAAGAAGTGCTGCGGGTGACGCCACAAAGTGAGTTGAAATAAGTCGGCACGGAACTGGATCGGGGAATCGCCTATCCAACGCCGTAGTCAATCCCCAGGAGTCACCTCATCATGCGTCTCAAACTCGCTGTCGCCACCTTGGCCCTGCTGTCGCTTCCCGTTGGTTCGGCTATGGCGGACAGCTTTTGGCGTAACGTCATTTCCTCCGGTGCCACCACCGGATCGACCTACCTGACGTTCAAGGATCACAAGCTGATCGTCGCCGCCCAGGACGACGCCGGCAGCTTCGTCGCCAGCGACGGCGGCATCCGTGGCCCGTACCTGGAAGCGGCGATGCAGAAAGTCCGCGCCGACAACCCGGGCCTGCAGGCTTCGGACATGGAACTGGCGAACGCGATCCTGGCGAAGAACGCCGTGGCTTCCGAGTAAGCCTCGCGCCATGAAAAATGCCGCTCGATCGAGCGGCATTTTTTTGCCCGGATTACCGCCTCACCACCATGCCTTGTAGGAGCGAGCCTGCTCGCGAAAGCGGTTAGCCAGTCACCGAAAATGCTGGCTGGACGATTGCTTTCGCGAGCAGGCTCGCTCCCACAGGGACGGTGGTGGATTTAGAGATCAGCGGTAATCATCGACCGGTACACAGGCGCAATACAGATTGCGATCGCCGTAAACGTTATCCACCCGATTCACCGCCGGCCAATATTTGTGCAAGCGCGTGTGCGCATCCGGGGTGATGGCCTGTTCGATGCTGTAGGGCCGTTCCCAGATTCCGGTGACATCGGCCAAGGTATGCGGCGCGCGCTTCAGCGGGTTGTCTTCGCCCGGCCAGTTGCCCTTCTGCACTTCATTGATCTCGGCGCGAATGCTCAGCATCGCCGCGATGAAGCGGTCGAGCTCTGCCTTGGATTCGCTCTCGGTCGGCTCGACCATCAACGTACCGGGCACCGGGAAGGACATGGTCGGCGCGTGGAACCCGTAATCCATCAGCCGCTTGGCAACGTCTTCCTCGCTGATGCCGGTCTGCGCCTTCAGTGGGCGCAGATCAAGAATGCATTCATGGGCCACGCGGCCATTGCGCCCGGTGTAGAGCACCGGGAACGCGCCGGATAGATGTTGCGCCAGATAATTCGCCGCCAGAATCGCCACCTCGCTAGCGTCCGCCAGTTGCGGGCCCATCATGGCGATATACATCCAGCTGATCGGCAAAATGCTCGCGCTGCCCCATGGTGCTGCGCTGACCGCGCCGTTCTGCGCCAGCGGCCCGTCGATCGGCACCACTGGGTGGTTGGCCACAAACGGCGCCAGATGCGCGCGAACGCCGATCGGGCCCATACCCGGCCCGCCGCCGCCATGGGGAATGCAGAAGGTCTTGTGCAGATTCATGTGCGACACGTCGGCGCCGATGTCCGCCGGTCTGGCCAGGCCGACCTGGGCATTGAGGTTAGCGCCATCCATATACACCTGGCCGCCATGCTGGTGAATCACTGCGCAGATTTCGCTGATGCCTTCCTCGTAAACCCCGTGGGTCGACGGATAGGTCGCCATCAGGCACGACAACTTGTTCCCGGCCTCGGCGGCTTTCAGCTTCAAATCATCCAGATCGACGTTGCCCGCCTCATCGCATTCGACAATCACCACACGCATCCCGGCCATCTGCGCCGAGGCCGGGTTGGTGCCGTGGGCCGACGACGGAATCAGACAGATATCCCGCGCGCCCTCGCGCCGACTCTCGTGATATTTGCGAATAGCCAAAAGCCCGGCGTACTCGCCCTGCGCGCCGGAGTTGGGCTGCATGCAGATCGCATCGAAACCGGTAATCGCGCAGAGCCAACGCTCAAGCTCTTCGATCATCAGCGTGTAACCAACGGCCTGCTCCCTCGGCACGAACGGATGCAGATGGGCGAACTGCGGCCAGGTGATCGGGATCATCTCGCTGGTGGCGTTGAGTTTCATCGTGCACGAGCCCAGCGGGATCATCGACTGGTTGAGCGCCAGATCCTTGTTTTCCAGCTGTTTGAGATAACGCAGCATCTCGGTTTCGCTGTGATGGGCGTTGAACACCGGATGTTGCAGGTACGGCGTACTGCGCTGGAGTTCGTGAGCAATTCCCGAGGCGATGTCCTGCGCATCAAGCGCATCAACGCTCAGGCCGTGATCGGCGCCGAGCAGCACATCGAACAGCTTCGCCACGGTGTGCTCATCACAGCTCTCGTCCAGACTCAGCCCGACGCGGCCGCGACCAAGAATGCGCAGGTTGATCTGCGCTGCCTGAGCGCTTTCGATGATTGCGGTTTGTGCGCCGCCGACCTCCAGGGTCAGGGTGTCGAAGAACTGCTTGTTGAGCCGCTTGATGCCGTTGCGCTCAAGGCCCGCCGCGAGGATGCAGGTCAGGCGATGCACGCGCTGGGCGATACGCTTCAAACCCTCGGGGCCGTGATACACCGCGTAGCAACTGGCGATATTGGCCAGCAGCACCTGCGCTGTGCAGATGTTCGAATTGGCTTTCTCGCGGCGAATGTGTTGCTCGCGGGTTTGCAGAGCCATGCGCAGCGCGACGTTGCCGCGAGCATCTTTCGATACACCGATGATCCGCCCCGGAATCGCCCGTTTGTATTCCTCGCGGCTGGCGAAGAACGCCGCGTGCGGGCCGCCATAACCCATCGGCACACCGAAGCGCTGGGACGAACCGAACACCACATCGGCACCCAACTCACCCGGCGGCGTCAGCAACAGCAGGCTGAGCAAATCGGTGGCGACACAGGCCAGGGCCTGTTGCGCGTGCAGGTGATTGATCAAGGGTTTGAGGTCGCGGATTTCGCCGTGAGTGTCGGGATATTGCAGCAGCGCACCGAACACCTCGTGCTGCGCCAGATTATCCACCGCGTCGATGATCAGCTCGAAGCCGAAACCTTCGGCGCGGGTCTGTACCACGGAGAGGGTTTGCGGATGGCAGTTTTCATCCACAAAGAACAGATTGCTCTTCGACTTCGCCACGCGCTTGGCCAAAGCCATGGCTTCGGCCGCTGCGGTAGCCTCATCGAGCAACGAGGCGTTGGCCAGTTCCAGACCGGTAAGGTCGATGGTCAGTTGCTGAAAATTCAGCAGCGCTTCGAGCCGGCCCTGGGCGATTTCTGGTTGGTATGGGGTGTACGCAGTGTACCAGCCGGGATTTTCCAGGACGTTGCGCAAAATGACGGTTGGCGTGACGGTGCCGTGGTAGCCCATGCCGATCAGGCTGGTGAATAGCTGATTCTGCTCGGCATAACCGCGCAGCTTCGCCAGCGCAGCCTGTTCGTCGAGGGCCGGCGGCAAATCCAGTGCGCGATTGAAGCGAATGCCCGGCGGCACAGTCTGCTCGATCAGCTCGGCGCGACTGCCCAGGCCGAGGCTGTCGAGCATCGCCTGCTGCTCGGCGGCATCCGGGCCGAGGTGGCGGCGCAGAAAGGCTTCGGAATCGCGTAACTGGCTCAGGGACGGCGACTGGGACATGACGGGCTCTCTCTTGGCTTGCGCTCGGCGTCATTGCAACACGGTCAAACCAGCATAGCAGCCCGTATCGCGCCCAATATTCCAGTATCAGACGCATTTCCATTGTGGGAGCGGGCTTGCTCGCGAAGGCGGTTTGTCAGTCGACATGAATGTGTCTGATACACCGCCTTCGCGAGCAAGCCCGCTCCCACAGGGGGAAATCATCGTGCACAAAAAAGCCCCGACAGGTCGGGGCTTTGCGGTGTTGCTTAACGCTTACTCGCCAATGGCAGCCTGGTAAGCCGCCGCATCCAGCAGCTTGTCCAGCTCGGCCTTGTCGCTTGGCTTGAGCTTGAAGATCCACGCGCCGTACGGGTCGGAGTTCAGCAGCTCGGGCGAGCCGCCCAGCTCTTCGTTGATCGCGATGACTTCACCGCTGACCGGGGCGTAGATGTCGGAGGCGGCTTTCACCGACTCGACCACGCCGGATTGATCACCGGCGGCGAACACCTTGCCGACTTCGGTCAACTCGACGAACACCACGTCGCCCAGCGCTTCCTGCGCGTGATCGCTGATGCCCACGGTGACGGTGCCGTCGGCTTCCAGACGCGCCCATTCATGACTTTCGGCAAAACGCAGTTCGGCAGGGATATCGCTCATCTTCGGTGTCCTCGAGAAATTGTCAGCGGTCGTGCCCGCCAAAAAAGGTTAGATCAAAGTTTTGCCATGGCGGACGAAGGTCGGTTTGACCACCCGTACCGGGTACCACTTGCCACGGATTTCCACTTCGGCGCGGTCGGCGGTTGCCATCGGTACACGCGCCAGGGCAATCGATTTGCTCAGCGTAGGAGAGAAACTACCACTGGTGATCTCCCCTTCGCCAACATCGGCGATGCGCACCACCTGGTGAGCGCGCAAAACCCCGCGTTCTTCCAGCACCAGACCGACCAGCTTGTGCGCCACGCCGGCGGTTTTTTCCTCCTCCAGCGCCGCGCGGCCGATGAACTGCCGCGAGGCCGGCTCCCAGGCGATGCTCCAGGCCATGTTCGAGGCCAGCGGTGAAACGTCCTGATGAATGTCCTGACCGTACAGGTTCATGCCGGCCTCGACACGCAAGGTGTCGCGAGCGCCAAGGCCGATCGGCGAAATACCGGCACCGACCAGATCGTTGAAGAAACCCGGCGCCTGATTGGCGGGCAGGCAGATTTCCAGGCCATCCTCGCCGGTGTAACCGGTACGCGCGATGAACCAGTCGCCGTCGATGGCGCCTTCGAAAGGTTTGAGTTGCTGGATCAGCGTGGCGCGCGACTGGGTGACCAGTTCGGCAATCTTGTGCCGCGCCTGCGGTCCCTGAATGGCGAGCATCGCCAGCTCGCAGCGCTCGTGCAATTGCACGTCGTAGGCGCCGAGCTGGGCGTTCATCCAGGCCAGATCCTGATCGCGGGTCGAGGCGTTGAACACCAGCCGGTAAGCGTCGTCGAGGCGGTAGACGATCATGTCGTCGACGATGCCACCGCGCTCATTGAGCATGGTGCTGTACAACGCCCGGCCCGGGCGGTGCAGACGTTCGACGTCGTTGGCCAGCAAATGCTGAAGCCAGGCCTTGGCCTGGGCGCCGGTGACATCGATCACGGTCATATGGGAAACATCGAACACCCCGCAATCGCGGCGCACTTCGTGGTGCTCCTCGACCTGCGAGCCGTAATGCAGTGGCATGTCCCAACCGCCAAAATCGACCATCTTCGCGCCAAGCGCGAGGTGCAGGTCATACAGAGGCGTACGCTGTCCCATGGGTTTCTCCTTCCGGGCGTGGCGAGGGTGCGGACCGCCGCTATACGGCTGAAAGCCTTGATAAGTAAGGCTTGCAGCCGATTCCAGCGCACGGGTCTGTCAGACGAACCGCACCGAATGCCGCGCATTGTAGCCGCATGATGTAGGACTCACTACTAAGTGTTTCGGTGCGCTGAACGTCGGATCAGCCCGATGACCGGCAACAGACCAACCAGCACCAGGGTCAATGCCGGCAATGAGGCGCGCGCCCATTCGCCTTCGCTGGTCATTTCGAAGATGCGCACCGCCAGCGTGTCCCAGCCAAACGGGCGCATCAGCAGGGTCGCGGGCATTTCCTTGAGCACATCGACGAACACCAGCAACGCCGCGCTCAAGGTGCCGGGCAGCAACAGCGGCAGATACACTTTGAAAAACAGTCGTGGCCCACTGACACCCAGGCTACGTGCCGCTTCAGGCAAAGATGGCCGTATACGCGCCAGACTGCTTTCCAGCGGCCCGTAAGCGACAGCAATGAAGCGCACCAGATAAGCCATCAGTAACGCTGCGAGGCTGCCGAGCAGCAACGGTTTGCCGGCACCGCCGAGCCATGACGAAAACGGAATCACCAGCTCACGATCCAGATAACTGAAGGCCAGCATGATCGACACCGCCAGCACCGAACCGGGCAAGGCGTAGCCGAGATTGGCCAGACCGACCCCGGAGTTGATCGCTTGGGTCGGTGCCAGGCGCCGGGCAAACGCCAGCAACAGCGCAACGCTGACGGTGATCAGCGCTGCCATCGCGCCCAGATACAGCGTGTGCAGGATCAGTCCGGCGTAGCGTTCATCCAGATCGAAGCGCCCGCGCTGCCAGAACCACACGATCAGTTGCAGCAGCGGAATGACGAAGGCGCAGGCAAACACCAGGGCACACCAGCCTGTCGCCGCGAATGCCTTGAGCCCGCGCAGGTGATACAGCGCCTTCACCCGTGGCCGCTCATTGCCGGCCCGATTCGCCCCGCGCGCGCGGCGCTCGCCGTACAGCACCAGCATCACCACCAGCAGCAACAGACTGGCCAGTTGCGCGGCGCTGGGCAGGCTGAAGAAGCCGTACCAGGTCTTGTAGATTGCCGTGGTGAAGGTGTCGAAGTTGAACACCGACACCGCGCCAAAATCGGCGAGGGTTTCCATCAGCGCCAGCGCCACGCCCGCGCCAATCGCCGGACGCGCCATCGGCAGCGCAACCCGCCAGAACGCCTGCCACGGCGACTGCCCGAGCACCCGCGCCGCTTCCATCAACCCCTTGCCCTGAGCCAGAAACGCGGTACGCGCCAGCAGATAAACGTAGGGATAAAAAACCAGCACCAGCACCACGATCACCCCGCCGGTGGACCGCACTCGCGGCAGCCGCAGACCGGTGCCGAACCATTCGCGCAGCAGGGTTTGCACGGGGCCGGCGAAATCCAGCAGGCCGACGAAGACGAACGCCAGCACATAGGCCGGAATGGCGAAGGGCAGCATCAGCGCCCAGTCGAGCCAGCGCCGACCGGGGAACTCGCAGAGGCTGGTCAGCCACGCGAGGCTGACGCCCAGCAGGGTCACGCCGACACCGACGCCGAGGATCAGCGTCAGGGTATTGCCGAGCAGACGCGGCATCTGGGTTTGCCACAGGTGCGACCAGATCTGCTGATCGATGGTCTGCCACGACAGCAGCAGCACGCTCAGCGGCAACAGCACCAGCGCGGCGATGGCGAAGACGATGGGGTACCAGCGGCGTTGGGCGGGGTGGGCCACTTTTGGGTCTCGTGGATAGGTCGTGGAGTGTAGCGACAAAAGCAAAAAGATCGCAGCCTTCGGCAGCGCCTACATTAGAAACGCGTTCCCCTGTAGGAGCTGCCGAAGGCTGCGATCTTTTGATCTCTACAGCGGCAGACTCAATTCCACCCCGCCCGATCCATCATCCGGATCGCTTCGGCCTGACGCTTGCCCGCCACTTCTACCGGCAAGGTATCAGCAATGAACTTGCCCCACGCCGCCACTTCTTCCGATGGCGCCACCGCCGGGTTGGCCGGGAATTCCTGGTTCACGTCGGCAAAAATCTTCTGTGCCTCAGGCGTGGTCATCCACTCCACCAAGGCTTTCGCGGCTTCCGGGTGCGGTGCATGTTTGGTCAGGCCGATGCCCGACAGATTCACATGCACGCCGCGATCAGCCTGATTCGGCCAGAACAGCTTCACCGGCAATTCAGGTTTTTGCTTATGCAAGCGACCGTAGTAGTAGGTGTTGACGATGCCGACGTCGCACTGCCCGGCGTTGATCGCCTCCAGCACTGCAACGTCATCGGAGAACACGTCGGTGGACAGGTTGTTGACCCAGCCCTTGAGGATTTTCTCGGTCTTCTCGGCGCCGTGGACTTCGATCATGGTCGCGGTCAGCGACTGGTTGTAGACCTTCTTCGCCGTGCGCAGGCACAGGCGGCCCTCCCAGTTCTTGTCGGCCAGCGCTTCATAGGTGGTCAGTTCGCCCGGCTTCACCCGTTCGGTGGAATAGGCGATGGTCCGCGCGCGCAGGCTCAGGCCGGTCCAGGCGTGGGTGGACGAGCGATATTGCGCGGGAATATTGGTGTCGATGGTTTTCGAAGTGAATGGCTGAAGGATGCCCATCTGCTCGGCCTGCCACAGGTTGCCGGCATCGACGGTGAGCAGCAGGTCGGCGGTGGCGTTTTCACCTTCGGCCTTGATGCGCTGCATCAGCGGCGCTTCCTTGTCGGTGATGAACTTGATCTTCACCCCGGTCTTGGCGGTGTAGGCATCGAATACCGGTTTGATCAGCTCATCGATACGCGACGAGTAAACCACCACCTCATCGGCAGCCTGGGCAGTGGTGCTGCCGATCAGGGTCAAGGCCAGTGCGGTCAGAAGACGCTTGGATGCCAACATGGGAGTGGTCTCTCGGTCGGGAAATGTGGGCCAAATGATAAGGACTCACATTTACCACCACAATCGAACACTGGGGGAAGGCGTTACCAGATGTTGCACAACGCAAAACTGCGGTGAGTGGGCTGACGCTTTCGCGAGCAGGTTCGCTCCCACATTGGAATGCATTGCAACTGTGGGAGCGAGCCTGCTCGCGAAGGGGCCACCAGCCTCAATGAGGAGGTCAGGGCTTTGCCAGAGCTGGAAGGTCCCCCGTCAGCCCCAACGCCTCGCGCACAAACAACGCCTTCGCCTCGGGCATCTGCTCGACCATTTTCAACCCGGCATTGCGCAACCAGCGCAGCGGCAGCGGATCGGCCTGGAACAACCGCTCGAAGCCCTCCATTGCGGCCATCAGCGCCAGATTGTGCGGCATGCGTCGACGCTCGTAGCGACTCAGCACCTTCACGTCCGCCAGCCGCTCACCGCGCTCATGCGCTTGCAGCAGCACTTCGGCCAGCACCGCTGCGTCAAGGAAACCAAGATTCATACCCTGCCCCGCCAACGGGTGAATGGTGTGCGCCGCATCACCGATCAACGCCAGGCCCTCAGCGACATAACGCTTGGCGTGACGCTGACGCAGCGGCACGCACAAACGCGGATCGGCACTGATGACTTCACCGAGACGCCCTTCGAAGGCTCGCTCCAGCTCAGCGCAAAACGCAGTCTCCTCCAGCGCCATCAAGCGCTCGGCTTCACCCGGCGTAGTCGACCAGACAATCGAGCACCAGTCCTGCTGACCGTCACGCTCCAAAGGCAAAAACGCCAACGGCCCGTGATCGGTAAAGCGCTGCCAGGCGGTTTGGCGATGCGGCTGGCTGCAGCGCACGCTGGTGACGATCGCGTGATGCAGATAATCCCACTCGCGAGTCGCCACCCCGGTGAGACGGCGCACTGCGGAATTGGCCCCGTCCGCCGCGATGACCAGCGGCGCGCGCAATGTGCGGCCGTCAGCCAGGGTCAGCAGCCAGTCATCGCCGGAGCGACGCATCTGTTCCAGCCGCGCATTGGCCAGCATGCCCAGATCGCAGGCATGCAAACGCTCGAGCAAGGCATCTTGCACCACGCGGTTCTCGACGATGTGGCCGAGCACATCGGCATGCACGCTGCTCGCCGAGAAATGAATCTGCCCGGTGCCGCTGCCATCCCAGACGTGCATGTCGGTGTACGGGCTGCTGCGCCGCAGGGCGATGCCGTCCCAGACGCCGAGGCGTTCGAGGATGCGCTGGCTCGCCGCCGACAGCGCGCTGACGCGCGGTTCAAACGCCGCTTCGGCAGCGAACGGCTTAACGCTCAACGGGCTGCCGTCGAGCAGCAGCACTTCCAGCCCACTGTCCTGGAGCGCCAGCGCCAGGGCGCTGCCGACCATTCCGGCTCCGACAATCAGCAGATCTGCGCGCATTTCCATGCTTTAGGCCTGTCTCGCTTGCGGCTTGAGCCGCACGTAAAGGGTTTTACCGACCCGCGCCACAAGGTTGCCGGCGCCGTCATGAATGTCGACCTGCAACTGCGGCAGGTATTTGTCGCCGTTGGCGGTCTGCCGGCGGATCTCGTCGAGCAGGGTCTGGTCGATGTTGAACCGGGCAAACACCGGGCCTTTGCCCGGCGCTATGAAGTCGATGTCGGCGGCCTTGTCCCAGACGATGTATTTCGGACCGAGGTTTTCCATAAGCATCAACATGAAAAACGGGTCGACCATCGAATACAGACTGCCGCCAAACTGGGTGCCGACGTAGTTGCGGTTGTACCAGCCCAACCCCATGGACACCTGCACGTCGCGAAAGTCATCGCTGATGTGCCGAACGCGCACTCCGGCGCCGAGATACGGCGGGTAGAAAGTCATTACCCAGCGCATCAATCGCGCCTTGCCGAATGTGTTGCTCAGCCACTCAAGCATCCGGACGGGTTCCCAGGCCCATGGCCTGCCGGGCGAACCAGCGTTTGGCCGGTGGCAGCAGGTCGAGCCCGAGCAGGCCGAGGTTGCGCCCCAGCGACACCAGCGGCTGGGTGCTGCCGAACAGGCGCGTGACCTGATCGGAGAAGCCCACGGTCAGGTCCTGATCGAGGCGCTGCCGCTCGCGATAGGCTTGCAACGTAGCGAAGTCGCCCAGCGGCTTATGACTCGCCAGCAGCGCGGCAGCCAAGGCATCGGCGTCACGCAGCGACAGGTTGAAGCCCTGGCCAGCGATCGGGTGCAGGCTGTGCGCGGCGTTGCCGAGCACGGCCAGATGCGAACGCACCTGTTCTTCAGCTTCGATCAGTGACAGCGGATACAGATGCCGCGCGCCGACCTGTTTCAAAGTGCCTAGGCGGTAACCGAACACGCTTTGCAATTCGCTGAGAAAATCACGCTCGCTCAATTCAGTCAGACGCTGCGCGTCCATGCCCAGCCGCGTCCACACCAGTGCGCAGCGATTGTCCGGCAACGGCAGCAGGGCCATCGGCCCTTCGTCGGTGAAGCGCTCGAAGGCCATGCCGTTGTGCGCTTCGCTCGGGGTGATGTTGGCGATCAGTGCGCTCTGGTTGTACGGACGCGTGCGCACGTTGATGCCCAACTGTTCGCGCAACCCGGATCGGCCGCCATCGGCGAGCACCGCGAGGTCGCATTCCAGCGTGGTTTCATCGTTGAGGGTCAGACGATAGCCATCGGCCAACGGCTCCATGCGCGTGACTTCCGCCGGGCAGCGCCAAGTGATCACGTCTTTGTCGAGGTGCTGCCACAGGCACTGGCCAAGCCAGGCGTTTTCCACCACGTAACCGAGCGCTGGCACACCCTCTTCCATCGCCGACAAGCGCGCGGTGGAGAAGCGGCCACGGTCGGAGACGTGAATCTGTTTGATCGGCTCGGCGCGGCGGGAGATTTCCTGCCACACGCCCAGGCGCTGATAAATCTGCCGCGAGCCGAACGACAGCGCCGAGGAGCGGGCGTCGTAGCTCGGCTGCCAACTGTCGCCGGGAGCGAACGGTTCGATCAGGACGATTTTCCAGCCCTGCGCCTTGGCCCCGGCCTGCAACGCCAACGCCAGACTGGCGCCGACCAGACCGCCACCGATGATTGCCAGATTGACTCGACTCATGCTGCGTGTGTCCTTGCTTGGGCCATCAGCGCTTCGATCTCGGCGACGGTTTTTGGCACGCCGCTGGTGAGGATTTCACAACCGGATCGGGTCACGACCACGTCATCCTCGATGCGCACGCCAATGCCACGCCATTTCTTCGCCACGTTCTGATTGTCCGCTGCGATGTAGATGCCCGGCTCCACGGTCAGCGCCATGCCGACCTCCAGCACGCGCCATTCACCGCCGACCTTGTACTCGCCGACGTCATGTACATCCATGCCCAGCCAGTGCCCGGCGCGGTGCATATAAAAAGCCTTGTAGGCTTCGCTGGCGATCAGTTCGTCAACTTCGCCCTGCAACAAGCCAAGCTTGACCAGACCCGTGGTGATCACCCGCACCGTGGCTTCGTGCGCCTGGTTCCAGTGCTTGTTCGGTGCGATCTCGGCGAACGCGGCTTCCTGTGAAGCCAGCACCAACTCGTAGATCGCTTTCTGCTCCGGGGAGAACTTGCCATTCACCGGCCACGTGCGGGTGATGTCGCTGGCGTAGCAGTCGATCTCGCAACCAGCGTCGATCAGCACCAGATCGCCATCCTTGAGCAGCGCGTCATTCTGCTGATAATGCAGGATGCAGCTGTTGCGCCCGGCGGCGACGATCGAACCGTAGGCCGGCATCTTCGCCCCGCCCTTGCGGAATTCGTAATCCAGTTCGGCTTCAAGGCTGTATTCATACAGCCCCGGACGACTGGCCTGCATCGCGCGGATATGCGCTTGCGCCGAAATCCGCGCGGCTTCGCGCATCACCTTCACTTCTGCCGCCGATTTATACAGGCGCATGTCGTGCAGCAGATGATCCAGGGCAACAAATTCATTCGGTGGCTGCGCGCCGAGGTGCGCCTTGGAACGGATCACGTTGATCCAGTCCATCAGGTGCCGATCAAACTCGGGGTTGCTGCCCATCGCCGAATACACCCGGTCGCGGCCTTCGATCAGGCCCGGGAGGATGTCGTCGATGTCAGTAATCGGAAAAGCATCGTCGGCGCCATATTCGCGGATCGCGCCTTCCTGCCCTGCCCGCAGGCCATCCCACAATTCGCGTTCGGCGTTGCGTTCACGGCAGAACAGGATGTACTCGCCGTGCTCGCGCCCGGGCATCAGGACGATGACGGCTTGTGGCTCGGGAAAACCGCTGAGGTACTGGAAGTCGCTGTCCTGACGGTAGACATGCTCGACGTCGCGGTTGCGGATGGCCACCGCGGCGGCGGGGAGGATCGCGATGCTGTTGGGTTCCATCTGCGCCATCAGGGCCTTGCGGCGACGGCTGTATTCCGCTTTCGGGATATGGGTCATGGGCAGATGGCTTTCCCTGTCACGCGATTAATGCAGCGGAGGTTTGGCGGCTGGCGGCACATCGGATTTTTTGGTTTCCGAGAACAGCAGCAACGGCGCAACGCGCAGGTATTCCATGACTTCCATGTAGTCGGATTCGCCGTCTTCGGATTCTTCCAGCGCATCCTGCACCTGGGAAATGGCCGCCAGATCCTGCAGCACTTCGGTGGCTTCGGTACTGAGCATGCTGCTGTCGCGGCAGTTCAGGCCGAAACCGCTGAGGAAGCCCTGGCACCACTCGCCCAGCGCAGCAGCGCGGTCGGCCAGCGGTGCATCGTCGGTCGGCAGCAGCAGAACGACGGTGACGTCGTCGCCGGTCAGCTCGCCTTTGACCATCTCCTGCAAGCCGATCAGGGCATTGCGGACATTGTCCTGAATATCGCCTTCGAGCAGTTCGGCGGCGTCGATCAGCCAGCCTTCGTGATCGAAGCCGGCGCCGGCGCAACTGCGCCCGAGCAGCACGCCGTGCAGTTCGGCAGGCGAGACGTTGTGGCCGCTGGCAGTCAGCAGGGTGGCAAAGGCTTGGTACGGGGAATTCGCAATGGTCATGGGCAGCTAGGCGCCAGACGGCGCTATGTCTAGAATGAAGGCCTTGTATCCTACATCGACAGCCCCGCCAAGACCATTAAAGGCTGTCCGCCAGTTACCACCCATCAGACGAACACGTGGACCCAATGGAAGACACCGACCTGCAAGCGCTGATGGCCAGACTCGAACTGCTGATTGGCCGAGTCGAGCAACTTAAGAGTCAAAACGCACTCTTACTAGCTCAGGAAAAAACCTGGCGCGAGGAACGCGCTCACCTCATTGAAAAAAACGAAATCGCCCGGCGTAAGGTCGAATCGATGATTTCGCGCCTCAAGGCCCTGGAGCAAGACTCATGAGTTCAAGCAATAGCGTTACCGTGCAGATCCTCGACAAAGAGTATTCGATCATCTGCCCGCCGGAAGAACGCAGCAATCTGGTCAGCGCCGCCCGCTACCTGGACGGCAAGATGCGCGAGATCCGCAGCAGCGGCAAAGTCATCGGTGCCGACCGAATTGCCGTGATGGCCGCGCTGAACATCACCCACGACCTGTTGCACAAAGAAGAGCGCCCGGACATCCAGGCCAGCGGTTCGACCCGCGAACAGGTGCGCGACTTGCTCGATCGTGTCGATCTGGTCCTGGCCGACGATCAGAACACCGCCAAGGGCTGATTCGACTGGCAGCTTGAGGTATACTCGCCGCACTCCCTGGGGTGCTTGCCAGTTGACGATGTCCCGGAGCCGATTCGCACTACCCTGGAAGTTGCACGTTGGGCTGGTGTGCATGTCCGCTAGACGGAAAGCCTTAAAGTCTACTGCTTCTTCCACCTTGAACTTTCGGGTTCAAGGGCTGAGTTGACAGCGGTTCATCCGGGGAGCCTGATTCGAATCCGATGTCGGTGTATGCCGACATCGGATTTTTTATGCGTACGTTTTTGCATCCACCTGCCGAAGCCGAACCATGACCGAACCCGCGCTGCTGCCCCGCCCGCAACTCCGCCGCCTGCTGCGCAAGGCGCGCCGCGCACTGACGCCGGGCGAACAACGCCAGGCTGCCAAAGGCCTGTTCCGGCAACTGGCCCAAGACCCGCACTTTCGCCGGGCAAAACATATCTCTCTGTATTTGCCCACCGACGGTGAAATCGATCCGCGCTTGCTGCTGCGCGAAGCCCAGCGTCGTGGCAAGGCGACTTATCTGCCGGTACTCAGCGCCTGGCCGCGAACGAAAATGGTCTTCCAGCGCATCCGGCCCGGCGAAAAGCTCACGCCCAATCGTTTCCGGATTCTTGAGCCCCGGGCCAATCTGGCTCGGCAACGCAAGGTCTGGGCGCTGGATCTGGTGTTGTTGCCGCTGGTGGGGTTTGACGATGTCGGCGGGCGCCTGGGCATGGGCGGCGGATTTTATGATCGCAGCCTCGCCTACCTGGCCCGGCGCAAGAACTGGCGCAAGCCGACGCTGCTGGGCCTTGCCCATGAATGCCAGAAGGTTGAACGTTTGGCGCAGGCGAGCTGGGATGTCCCGTTACAAGGCACGGTCACCGACAAAGCGTGGTATTTCGCAGAGTAGACGCCGCACAGAACAGCGGCGTCGAAGAGACAGGTTCAGCGTTTGAAAGCGGTCGACTGTTGCACCTGTTGCGCCACTTCAATCGGCGCGTCGGTCTTGTTCGCCCACAGGCTCTGCGCGTAACCGGTGGTTACCACGCCCAAGCCAAACAAAATTACCAAAGTCCATAGCAAATCCGGTTTGCGTTTCATCGATTGCCCCCCTCAAGGCACATCATCACGATGACAGCAGCGGTTTCCGTTCGTAGGCCGTGCAGCAGCGTCAAGCTTTAAAGGCCGGCATTTTGCGGCAACGTGAACCTGTGCGCAAACGCTGACGTCAACCGACTGTCGGTTTGTCATAAAATTGCCCGACAACCTGCCCAATGACCGCTTCAGGAGCACACCACATGGCCTACTGGCTGATGAAATCAGAGCCCGACGAACTCTCGATCAGGGGTCTGGAAAAGCTCGGCAAGGCGCGCTGGGACGGGGTCCGCAACTATCAGGCGCGCAATTTCCTGCGGGCGATGGCCGTGGGTGACGCGTTCTTTTTCTACCATTCCAGCTGCCCGGAGCCGGGGATTGCCGGGATCGGCAAGATAATCGAAGCAGCGTATCCCGATCCGACGGCGCTGGAGCCGGACAGCCATTACTTCGATCCAAAGGCCACAGCGGAGAAAAATGCCTGGAGCGCGATCGATGTCGAGCATGTCGAGACGTTTGCACGGGTGTTGAAGCTCGATTATCTGAAGCAGCAGACGGCGCTGGCCGAACTGCCACTGGTGCAGAAGGGCTCGCGGTTGTCGGTGATGCCGGTGACGGCGGAGCAGTGGGCGGCAGTCATCGCGCTCAAACCCTGATTCATTTTTGCCTGATAAATAGCTTTCGCGAGCAGGCTCGCTCCCACAGTGGATTGGTGGTGATGCACATTTTTGCATTCACCGAATAACCCTGCTCGCGAAGAGGCCTGCCCGGACAGCGAACGACTTACTGAATGATCAGGTTGTTGAACAACAGATCCTCAACCACCGGCTTGCCAGTCTCGTCATTCATCACTTGCTGCGTCTGTTTCAACGCTTCCTGACGCAGCTTTTCCTTGCCCTCGATGCTGCCCATGGCCTCGGTCGATTGCTGAGTGAACAGTGCCACCAGCTGATTGCGGATCAGCGGCTCATTGGCCTTGACCAGTTTGGTCGCCTCTTCGCCAGTTACGCGCAGGGCCACATCGGCCTTGTAGACCTTGAGTTTGGCAGTCCCGTCGAGGCCATAATTGCCGACGAACGGCGGGCTCAGGGTGATGTAATTGACTTTCGGCGCTTCGCCTTCTTTGGCTTCTTCGGCCAGTGCTGCCACAGGCAGAGACAGGGCCAGCAACAACATGATCCACGCTTTCACAATTCGCTCCTTATCCGGTTTGCGGCCTAGCATAACGACCCGGCGCGCAAGCACAAGCTTATGGCTGACTATCAGGGTCGGGCATGCTCGTTGACCCGTTGATTCACACACCTACACTTATCGGCCATCACTCCCAAAGGAATAGCCCTGATGAAAGCCGTGCTGTGCAAAGCCTTCGGCCCTGCCGAATCGCTGGTGCTGGAAGACGTCGCCAGCCCTGTCGCCAAGAAGAATGAAATCCTGCTGGACGTGCACGCCGCCGGGGTCAATTTCCCGGACACGCTGATCATCGAGGGCAAATACCAGTTCAAACCGCCCTTCCCCTTCTCGCCGGGCGGTGAAGCGGCGGGCGTGGTGCGTGAAGTCGGGGAAAAGGTCAGCCATCTGAAAGTCGGCGACCGGGTCATGGCGTTGACCGGTTGGGGCAGTTTTGCCGAGCAGGTTGCGGTGCCGGGCTACAACGTCCTGCCGATTCCGCCGTCAATGGATTTCAACATCGCCGCTGCATTCAGCATGACCTACGGCACCTCGATGCACGCGCTCAAGCAACGCGCCAACCTGCAACCGGGCGAAACCCTGCTGGTGCTCGGCGCGTCGGGCGGCGTTGGACTCGCCGCGGTAGAGATAGGCAAAGCCATGGGTGCCCGGGTGATCGCCGCCGCCAGCAGCGCCGAGAAACTTGCGGTGGCCAAAGCGGCCGGGGCTGACGAGTTGATCAACTACAGCGAAAGCAGCCTGAAGGAGGAAATCAAACGCCTCACCGACGGCCAGGGCGCCGACGTGATCTACGATCCGGTCGGCGGCGACCTGTTCGACCAGGCCATCCGCGCCATCGCCTGGAACGGCCGCCTGCTCGTAGTCGGCTTCGCCAGCGGACGCATCCCGGAACTGCCGGTCAACCTTGCCCTGCTCAAAGGCGCGGCGGTGCTCGGCGTGTTCTGGGGTTCTTTTGCCCAACGCCAGCCACAGGACAATGCAGCCAACTTCCAGCAGCTGTTCGCCTGGTTTGCCGAGGGCAAGCTCAAACCGCTGGTGTCGCAGGTCTATCCACTGAGCAATGCCGCGCAGGCGATCGATGATCTTGGCCAGCGCAAGGCGGTGGGCAAGGTTGTCGTTCAGGTTCGTTAAGAACATGGAGCGATCCGGAGCAGCAATCCGGATCGCTTTAGCGTTTAAATCCGGCTCTTCAATATGCAAAACCGCAGAAACCCACCCAAGTCACCATTCCCTCAGCGCCCCTTACTTGTCTCAGAGCGACATGTTCATAAAGGAACGCTCAACTGTCCAAATTTCCGCTGTTTTGCCGACGTGAAGCGATGCTATTTTCGGTAACGAAACTGTAACATTCGCATCCGCAGTCAAAACAAGAAAACTGGAGCTCTTGAATGTTTGCTTTCTTTCGTCCTGCCGCACATCAGGCTCCATTGCCTGAAGAAAAAATAGACAGCACCTACCGCCGCCTGCGCTGGCAGATCTTCGCCGGTATCTTTATCGGCTACGCCGGTTACTACCTGCTGCGCAAGAACTTCTCCCTGGCCATGCCGTATCTGATCGACGAAGGCTACAGTCGTGGCGACCTCGGTCTGGCGATGTCGGCAATTGCCATCGCTTACGGTTTGTCGAAATTCCTCATGGGCCTGGTGTCCGACCGTTCCAACCCACGCTTCTTCCTGCCGTTCGGCCTGCTGGTCTCGGCCGGGGTGATGTTCATTTTCGGTTTCGCGCCGTGGGCAACATCCAGCGTAACGATGATGTTCATCCTCCTGTTCATCAACGGCTGGGCGCAGGGCATGGGCTGGCCGCCGAGCGGGCGGACCATGGTGCACTGGTGGTCGCAGAAGGAACGCGGCGGCGTGGTCTCGGTGTGGAACGTGGCGCATAACGTCGGCGGCGGTCTGATCGGCCCGCTGTTCCTGATCGGCATGGGCCTGTTCAACGACTGGCACGCGGCGTTTTACGTCCCGGCCGCAGTCGCGCTGGGCGTGGCGGTGTTTGCGTTCATCACCATGCGTGACACCCCGCAATCGGTCGGCCTGCCGCCAATCGAGCAGTACAAGAACGACTACCCGGAAGGCTACGACGCCAGCCACGAAGACGAATTCAGCGCCAAGGAAATCTTCGTCAAGTACGTGCTGCGCAACAAAATGCTCTGGTACATCGCTCTGGCCAACGTGTTTGTCTACCTGCTGCGCTACGGCGTGCTGGACTGGGCGCCGACGTACCTGAAGGAAGCCAAGGGCTTCACCGTGGATAAAACCTCATGGGCGTATTTCTTCTACGAGTGGGCGGGGATCCCGGGCACGCTGCTGTGCGGCTGGATGTCGGACAAGATCTTCCGTGGCAACCGTGGCCTGACCGGCATGGTGTTCATGGCTCTGGTGACTGTCGCGACTCTGGTTTACTGGCTGAATCCGGCCGGCAACCCGATGGTCGATATGATCGCCCTACTGTCGATCGGCTTCCTGATCTACGGTCCGGTGATGCTGATCGGCCTGCAAGCGCTGGAGCTGGCGCCGAAGAAAGCCGCCGGTACCGCAGCGGGCTTCACCGGTCTGTTCGGTTATCTGGGGGGTTCGGTCGCAGCCAGTGCGGCAATGGGCTACACCGTTGACCACTTCGGCTGGGATGGCGGTTTCGTCCTGCTGGTCGGCGCTTGCCTGCTGGCGATGGCCTTCCTTGCGCCAACGCTGTGGCACAAGCAAGTCGCCAGTCAGAGCCGTGAAGCGGTCGCCTGATCGCTGTGTGATTTACAACGCTTGAGCCGCGCCTCCAGATTTCGATCCGGCATGGCGTGGCTGCGCAGGGCGTGCGCAGTCTGCTCGACATAATCACGAGTGGTGCCGTAACGCCCGCTGGCGCTGGCGAACACCTGGCTGAGCACATGATCCGGCAAGTTACCGGCATAGCTCGGCAGGTGGCGCTCAAGAACGAAGCCCAAGGCCTGCACCTGAGTGCCATCTTCGAGCCGGCAATTGAGCCAGTGCGGACGATACGACGGAAACGGCATCTCACGTTTCCACAGGGCGTACAGCGCGGTATCGAGATTGTCTTCCGGCAAGCGGTAGGCAAAACCGCTGCAGGAACCACCGCGATCCAGACCGAAGACCAGGCCAGGCATTTCCGGTGTACCACGATGCTCGTGGGACCACAGGTACAAGCCACGATGGTAGCCATGCACGCGACCGCGCATGCGCTCAACTGCCGTGCACTCCGGCCGCCAGATCAGCGAGCCATAGGCGAACAACCACACCGGCCCGCCCTTGTGGCGCGCCATCGTCGATTGCATGGAAGCGAGAAGTTGTTCGTGCGTCAGCTGCGGCCCAAGATCGAGCCGAGGAGGATAAGCCAGGTTCAGAATTGCGTTTTCAATAGCGCTCATGGCGAATAGCGTTCAGCTCCCCGCGGGTGAAGAATTACTTAATAGAACGCACCGCTGTAACAATAAGGCACATATGTTTGAAGGCAATTTAAGTGCCACTGAATAATTGCCTGATGCATATATAACCTAGCGGTATTTACTATTTAAGTTAAATACCGATCGGCTATATACCAAGTTATAAGTATCAGGAACGCGGCGCGTAGGCGAAGACGTCGGCGCGCATCTGATGCGCATCCATACCCGCCTCGACCAGCGCATCCAGCGTGCCGTAAACCATCGCCGGCGAACCGCTGGCATAGACATGTAGCGGCTTCAGATCAGGGAAATCCTCGCAAACCGCCTCGTGCAGCATCCCGCAGCGCCCTTCCCAGCCGCACTGGTCGCTGACCACTTTGTGCAGGAACAGATTGGGCAGCTTCTGCCATTCGTCCCAGTGCTCGATCTGATAGAAATCTTCCGGGCGGCGCACGCCCCAATACAGATGCACTGGATACTTGAAACCTTCGGCGCGGCAATGTTCGATCAGGCTGTGAATCTGGCCCATGCCGGTACCGGCGGCGATCAACACCAGTGGACCGTTTGGCAACTCGGCCAGATGCGTGTCGCCAAATGGCAACTCGACACGCACCAGCGGGTTGCGTTGCAACTGCTCGATCAGGCTCAACGCACTGGTTTCGCGCGCCAGCACATGGATTTCCAGATCACGCCCGCCGTGGGGTGCCGAAGCCATGGAGAACGCCGATTTCTCGCCGCTCTCACGCTCGATCATCAAATATTGCCCGGCGTGATAGCGCGGCGGCTTGCCGGCCGGTGCGCGCAGACGCACGCGCCAGGTGTCGCCGCCCACCTCGCGGCATTCGATGACCTGACACGACAGGCTGCGCACTGGCAGCTCACCCAATGCGAGCACGCCATCCCACAACAGCACGCAGTCTTCCAGCGGTTCGGCAATGCAGGTGTAGAACTCGCCGTGGTCGTGGACATTGCCGGCCTGTTCGACGCGGCCTTCGACCAGCAGCGCTGCACACACGTGGCAATTGCCGTTGCGGCAGCTTTGCGGGCAGTCATAGCCCAGGCGCCGTGCGCCGTCGAGAATCCGCTCACCGGGCTGTATCTCAAGCACTGCTCCGGAAGGCTGCAGGGTTACACGCATCAATCTATTCCTAACTGATTCCAGATGGCATCGATCCGTTGGGTGACGGCGTCGTCCTTGACGATTACGCGGCCCCACTCGCGGGTGGTTTCGCCCGGCCACTTGTGGGTGGCATCCAGGCCCATTTTCGAGCCCAGGCCGGAAATCGGCGAGGCGAAGTCGAGGTAGTCGATCGGCGTATTGTCGATCATCACCGTGTCGCGCTTGGGGTCCATGCGCGTGGTGATGGCCCAGATCACGTCGTTCCAGTCGCGGGCGTTGATATCGTCGTCAGTGACGATAACGAACTTGGTGTACATGAACTGTCGCAAAAACGACCAGACGCCGAGCATCACGCGCTTGGCATGCCCCGGATACGACTTCTTCATCGTCACCACGGCCATGCGGTACGAGCAGCCTTCCGGCGGCAGGTAGAAGTCGGTGATTTCCGGGAACTGCTTCTGCAGGATCGGCACGAACACTTCGTTCAGCGCCACGCCGAGAATCGCCGGCTCATCCGGCGGACGGCCAGTGTAAGTGCTGTGATAGATCGGCTTGATCCGGTGGGTGATGCGCTCGACGGTGAACACCGGGAAGCTGTCGACTTCGTTGTAGTAACCGGTGTGGTCGCCATATGGGCCTTCGTCGGCCATTTCGCCCGGATGAATCACGCCTTCAAGAATGATTTCGGCGGTGGCCGGCACTTGCAGATCGTTGCCCCGACACTTGACCAGTTCGGTGCGGTTACCGCGCAAGAGCCCTGCGAAAGCGTATTCGGAAAGGCTGTCCGGCACCGGCGTCACGGCACCGAGAATCGTTGCCGGATCGGCGCCAAGGGCCACCGACACCGGGAACGGCTGGCCCGGATGTTTCTCGCACCACTCGCGGAAATCGAGGGCGCCGCCACGGTGGCTGAGCCAGCGCATGATCACTTTGTTGCGGCCGATCACTTGCTGACGGTAGATGCCGAGGTTCTGACGCTCCTTGTTCGGTCCCTTGGTGACCGTCAGGCCCCAGGTGATCAGCGGGCCGACGTCGCCGGGCCAGCAGGTCTGCACCGGCAACATCGCCAGATCAACGTCGTCGCCTTCGATGACCATTTCCTGGCAAACCGCGTCTTTGACCACTTTCGGCGCCATCGAAATGATCTTGCGGAAGATCGGCAGTTTCGACCACGCGTCCTTCAAGCCCTTCGGCGGCTCTGGCTCCTTGAGGAAGGCCAGCAACTTGCCGATTTCGCGCAGCTCGCTGACCGACTCGGCGCCCATGCCCATCGCTACCCGCTCGGGGGTGCCGAACAGGTTGCCGAGCACCGGAATGTCGTAACCGGTGGGTTTTTCGAACAGCAGCGCCGGGCCTTTGGCTCGCAGCGTGCGATCGCACACCTCAGTCATCTCCAGCACCGGCGAAACGGGAATCTGGATGCGTTTCAACTCTCCGCGCTGCTCAAGCTGCTGCACGAAATCCCGAAGATCCTTGAATTTCATTGACGATGGCACCCTCAAAATAGGCGTACATCCTACCTGCTCTGGCGGGCAAACAGCAGCCCGTCAGAGCCTGGCAGTACTCAATGCCGGTTTGTGCCCAGCAATACCGGGGCAAACAACGGGCTCAGCCTGGCACTGCCAATGTCCGAGAGATGGTCCTCATCCTTGTACTGCGAGTGGCCGTTGACCTCGATGCTGCAGACCCCGTCGGCGCACATCATCGGCGTCGGATCGATGACATGCACACCCGGATCGGCTTCGCTCATGGACGCGAACAAGTTGCCGAGAAAATGCTGACGCGCCAGATGTTCCTCAAGCGGACGCCCAAGGCCTTCGGCGGAGCGGCCGACCCTTGCCAGACTGGTCAGGCGGTTGATGGTGCCCTTGCGTTGCAGCGGCACTTCCTTGAACAGCCAGACCTGCACGCCAGCTGCGCGCAAGGCGGCCACGCGAGCGCGCAACGCAGCGGCCATGCGTTGCTCAGCCTGGGCGGTATCGTCATGGGCGTTGAGCAAAACCTTCTTGTCGCCATCCTCGCGACCATAGACGTAAAGACTCCAATTGGACGCCAATACCACGTCCTTGATGCCAAGGCTGAGCACTTTGTCCATGGTTTGCTGATTGAAGTCCTTGCACCGCTGGCGCGGGTCGTCGCTGAGAATCGGCGGACAGGCGCTCATACTGAACAGCCATACCGAACGACCGTCGCGGCGGGCATTGCTCTCGATAGCCGGCATCAACGCAGCCGCATGGCTGTCACCCCAGAACGCCTGGGTCGGCGGCGTACTCTGTTCGCCGCCGACCAGACAGGCCTTGTCGATCGATTTGTCTTGCGTCACCACCATGCATTTCATTTGTCCGGCACGCCATTCGCGGGCCTGCGCATATTCCAGAGCCTTGCCGCTCAGGCGCCCGGGGATACCGTCGGCCGAGCGAATCGCCGAACCGACCGCCACCAGTACAGCAATGGCCACTACCGCACCCGCCAGTATCGACTTACGTTCGCCCAGCAAACGTTTTTCCCGAAACGGCAATTCGATGTAGCGCAGGCTCAGCCATGCCAGACCCACTGCCAGCGCAATCCAGGCGAGCGCCTCGAGCGGCTGGATACCGTCGATGGAAATGGCGTTGGCGTACACGTAAATCGGCCAGTGCCACAGATACAGCGAATAAGACAGCAGGCCGATCCAGACCAGCGGCCGCAGACTCAACAGGCGCGCGGCCCAGCTCGGTCCCTGGGCGCCTGACCAGATCAGGGCAGTGGTGCCCAGTACCGGCAGCAACGCCGCCCACCCGGGAAACACCGTTGAGCGATCAAACGTGAACACGGCGACCAGCACCGCTGCCAGACCGGCAATGCCGACCATCTGGTACAGCCACGGTCGCACGGCCTGTTTTGGCGCAGGCATTACCGCAAGCATCGCCCCGCACAACAATTCCCAGGCACGAGTCGGCAAGGCAAAAAAAGTGAATTCCGGCTTGTGCTCAATCCAGGCGATGTTCAGGCCAAAGGAAACCAGCAGCAATGCCAGCAGGATCCAGCGCCAGTGCCTGAAATAGCGAACCAGCACGGCCATCAGTAACGGGAAGAAAATGTAGTACTGCTCTTCAACCGCCAGCGACCAAGTGTGCAACAACGGTTTCAGATCGGAGGCGGGCTGAAAGTAGCCGTCCTCGCGCATGAAAAGAATATTGGAGATGAACAGCGACTGATAACGCACCGTTCGGCCAAGTTCGGAGAAATCCTTCGCCGTCAGCAGCAGCCAACCCAGCGCCAGCGTCACCAGCATGACCACCGTCAAGGCCGGAATGATGCGGCGGGCACGGCGCGCCCAGAAATCGACAAAGCTGAATCGCTTGGCGCTGATTTCACGAAACAGGATCGAGGTGATCAGGAATCCGGAGATGACGAAGAAAACATCCACGCCGACAAAGCCGCCGCTGAATGTATTGAATCCGAAATGAAACAGCACGACGGGAAGTACCGCGAGCGCGCGTAAGCCGTCGATATCACGGCGATTGCCAAACGTGTGCATGAAAAACCTTACCTGTTCCGGGTACAGAATCCCTTGAAGGCGCGACGTTAGCAGCCGCGCAAATTTCAATCCAGATACAAATAAATCGCGGACAAAAAAAAGCGCCCCTTGCGGAGCGCTCCTTCTATCAGCTGCGTACTACTTGCGCTTCATCGACAAGAAGAACTCGTCGTTGGTCTTGGTCGTTTTCAGTTTGTCGACCAGGAACTCGATGGCGGCGACTTCGTCCATCGGGTGCAGCAGCTTGCGCAGAATCCACATGCGCTGCAGCTCGTCGTCGGCGGTCAGCAACTCTTCGCGGCGGGTGCCGGAGCGGTTGATGTTGATGGCCGGGAACACACGCTTCTCGGCGATCTTGCGATCCAGAGGCAGTTCCATGTTGCCGGTACCCTTGAACTCTTCGTAGATCACTTCGTCCATCTTCGAGCCGGTTTCAACCAGCGCGGTGGCGATAATGGTCAGCGAGCCGCCTTCTTCGATGTTACGCGCGGCGCCGAAGAAGCGTTTTGGCTTCTCGAGGGCGTGGGCATCGACACCACCGGTCAATACCTTGCCGGAGCTCGGGATCACGGTGTTGTAGGCACGGGCCAGACGGGTGATGGAGTCGAGCAGGATCACCACGTCTTTCTTGTGCTCGACCAGGCGCTTGGCCTTTTCGATCACCATTTCAGCAACCTGCACGTGACGGGTCGGCGGCTCGTCGAAGGTCGAAGCAACCACTTCGCCGCGCACGGTGCGCTGCATTTCGGTCACTTCTTCCGGACGCTCGTCGATCAACAGCACGATCAGGTGAACTTCAGGATTGTTACGGGCGATGTTCGCTGCGATGTTCTGCAGCATGATCGTTTTACCGGCTTTCGGCGGTGCGACGATCAGGCCACGCTGGCCTTTGCCGATCGGTGCACACAGGTCGATCACACGACCGGTGAGGTCTTCGGTGGAACCGTTACCGGCTTCCATCTTCATGCGCACGGTCGGGAACAGCGGGGTCAGGTTCTCGAAGAGAATCTTGTTTTTCGCGTTCTCCGGACGATCGAAGTTGATCGTGTCGACCTTGAGCAGGGCGAAATACCGCTCGCCTTCCTTAGGAGGGCGGATCTTGCCAACGATGGTGTCACCGGTGCGCAAGTTGAAGCGGCGGATCTGGCTCGGCGAGACGTAGATGTCGTCAGGGCCGGCGAGGTAGGAAGCGTCTGCGGAGCGCAGGAAGCCGAAGCCGTCCTGGAGAATCTCCAGCACGCCATCACCGGAGATTTCCTCGCCGCTTTTCGCGTGTTTTTTCAGCAGGGAGAAAATCACGTCCTGCTTGCGCGAACGGGCCATATTTTCTATGCCCATCTGTTCGGCTAATTCGAGCAGTTCGGTAATCGGCTTTTGCTTGAGTTCAGTCAGATTCATATAGGAATGACGTAATCATTTATGGAGGGGGGAAATTAAGCTTTTGGCTTAATGAGGCCGCGCCGCGGAGAAGGCGACAGGATCGCGAACTAATTCGAAAAGGAGTGCGTCGGCGACGGCTAGCAGGGGGCAGTGGAGAAACCAGTGCGGGGCCGAATGTACCACCTGAGTTTCGGAGCGTCTAGCCCTGAATACGCAAAAAGCCCCGCGATTTGCGGGGCTTTTTTTCAGCGTTTTACTGCGACGCTCAGATGTTGGCGTCGAGGAAAGCCGCCAGCTGCGACTTCGACAGTGCGCCGACTTTGGTCGCTTCAACGTTGCCGTTCTTGAACAGCATCAGCGTCGGGATACCACGCACGCCATGCTTGGCCGGGGTTTCCTGGTTTTCGTCGATGTTCAGTTTGGCGACGGTCAGCTTGCCTTTGTAAGTCTCGGCAATCTCGTCCAGAACCGGTGCGATCATTTTGCAAGGGCCGCACCATTCAGCCCAGTAGTCGACCAGGACAGCGCCTTCGGCCTTGAGTACGTCGGCTTCGAAGCTAGCGTCGCTAACGTGTTTGATCAGATCGCTGCTCATGGAATTCTCCAGGTTGTAAGCAAAAAAACGTGGCCCATCATAGCCGCCCTTCCCTTGTTCAGGAAGCCGCAGATGATTGAGTGTTGCTATGGCCCCTGATGAGTTTGGGTATAGCTCAAGTCACGCCGTGGCGGGAGCGATGAAGGCGATTCCGGTACGCAGGGCGGCGTTGCGCACGTGTTCCTGCATGGCTTTCTGCGCCGCCCCTGATGCGCGGCGAGCCAGCGCGCGGAGGATCTTGCGGTGTTCCTGCCAGGTTTCCATGGCGCGCTCGGCGCGGATGAACGGCAGTTTCTGGCTTTCGAGAAAGATCTCGGCGCTGGCGGTGAGGATGCTCAGCATCGCTTGATTGCCGCTGGCGAGGAGGATGCGCCGGTGAAATTCGAAGTCGAGTTTCGCCGCCGCTTCGAAGTCGCCGCTGCGCAATTGCTCACGCATCGCCGCGACGTTGTCTTCCAGCGCATCCAGATCAAATGTACTCAAGGTTGTCGCGGCGAGCCCGGCGGCAAAGCCCTCCAGCGCATAGCGCAACTGGAAAATGTCCAGCGGCGAGGCCTGCGCCGCGAACGGCCAGCCCGGCGCTTCGCCGCGCGACAATTCGACCGGCGACTGCACGAACACGCCTTTGCCCGGCTGAATGCTGACCACGCCAAGTGCGCTGAGCGACGACAGCGCCTCACGCAAGGAAGCGCGGCTGACCCCCAGTTGCAGGGCCAGATCCCGTTGCGACGGCAAGGCATCACCCGCGCCGAAACCCTGTTCGGTGATCAGTTTGCGGATCGCTTGCAGCGCCACTTCGGGTACGGCGCGGGAGATCGAATTCATGGTTTGCGGACGCATCAGGGCCAAGGTGCGGCTAGTTGTAAAGCTATTCGCCGAGTCCGGCAAGTCGTGCCCCAGCGGGGTTCGGCGCGTGCAGTCGATGCGCCATCGCAGTGCGAAAACCGGGCTGACTGTTCAGACCAGTAAGACCGAACCAAGCCGCTGATACCGTGGCCTGCCGAGGCGAATCCCGACTCTTGGCACGGCCCATGCTCTGTCCGATCGCAGAAACCACTTCCCGCCGATCCGGAGATTGTCCATGACCCAGCGTTACAGCGCCCTCCTCGCTTCCCTGTTTGCCGGCCTGCTGCTGTGCCAGGCTCCCGCTCACGCCGACGGTCTGGACGACGTGGTCAAACGCGGCACGCTGAAAGTCGCCGTGCCCCAGGACTTCCCGCCCTTCGGCTCGGTCGGCCCGGACATGAAGCCGCGCGGTCTGGATATCGACACGGCGAAACTGCTGGCTGACCAACTCAAGGTCAAACTCGAGCTTACGCCGGTCAACAGCACCAACCGCATTCCGTTCCTCACCACCGGCAAGGTCGATCTGGTGATTTCCAGCCTCGGCAAAAACGCCGAGCGCGAAAAAGTCATCGACTTCTCTCGCGCCTACGCACCGTTCTACCTCGCCGTGTTCGGCCCGCCAGACGCTGCGATCAGCAGCCTCGACGACCTCAAGGGCAAGACCATCAGCGTCACCCGTGGCGCCATTGAAGACATCGAGCTGAGCAAAGTCGCCCCCGAGGGCGTGACCATCAAACGCTTCGAAGACAACAACTCGACCATCGCCGCTTATCTGGCAGGCCAGGTCGATCTGATCGCCAGCGGCAACGTGGTGATGGTGGCCATCAGCGAGAAGAACCCCAAGCGTGTGCCGGCGTTGAAAGTGAAGCTCAAGGATTCGCCGGTCTACGTCGGTGTGAACAAGAATGAAGCGGCGTTGCTGGCCAAGGTCAACGACATCCTCAACACCGCCAAGGCTGACGGCGCGCTGGAAAAGAACTCGCAGACCTGGCTGAAAGAGCCGCTGCCGGCTGATCTCTGATCGACTGCGCGGGAGACCTTCATGGCTTATCAGTTCGATTTTTTGCCGGTAGTGGAAAACACCGACCTGCTGCTGCGCGGCGCCCTGTTCACCCTTGAGCTGACCGCCATCGGCGCGCTGTTCGGGGTCGGCGTGGGCATTGTCGGGGCGTTGGTGCGGGCTTGGCAGATCCGCCCGTTCTCGGCGATCTTCGGCGTCTACGTCGAGTTGATCCGCAACACGCCGTTTCTGGTGCAACTGTTCTTCATCTTCTTCGGCCTGCCGTCGCTCGGCGTGCAGATTTCCGAATGGCAGGCGGCGGTGCTGGCGATGGTGATCAACCTTGGCGCCTATTCGACCGAGATCATCCGCGCCGGCATCCAGGCGATTCCGCGCGGGCAACTGGAAGCCGCAGCGGCATTGGCGATGACGCGCTTCGAAGCGTTCCGCCACGTCGTCCTGCTGCCAGCGCTGGGCAAGGTCTGGCCGGCGCTGAGCAGCCAGATCATCATCGTCATGCTCGGTTCGGCGGTGTGTTCGCAGATCGCCACGGAAGAATTGAGTTTTGCCGCCAACTTCATTCAGTCGCGCAACTTCCGCGCCTTTGAAACCTATGCGCTGACCACCCTGATCTACCTGTGCATGGCGCTGCTGATCCGCCAATTGCTCAACTGGTTCGGCCGCCGCTTCATTGCGAGGAGCAGCCAATGAGCGATTTCACTTTCTGGGACATCCTGCGCAACCTGCTCACCGGCCTGCAATGGACGCTGGCGCTGTCGCTGGTGGCGTTCATCGGCGGCGGCCTCGTCGGCCTGCTGATTCTGGTGATGCGCATTTCGAAGAACACTCTGCCAAGCAGCATCGCGCGCACCTGGATCGAGCTGTTCCAGGGCACGCCGCTGCTGATGCAGCTGTTTCTGGTGTTCTTCGGTGTGGCGCTGGCCGGGATCGAGATTTCGCCGTGGATGGCCGCGGCCATCGCTTTGACCTTGTTTACCAGTGCCTATCTGGCGGAGATCTGGCGCGGTTGCGTCGAGGCCATTCCCCACGGTCAGTGGGAAGCCTCGTCGAGCCTGGCGCTCAATCCGCTGGAGCAGTTGCGCTATGTGATTCTGCCGCAAGCGCTGCGCATCGCCGTGGCGCCGACCGTGGGCTTCTCGGTGCAAGTGGTCAAAGGCACAGCGGTGACCTCGATCATCGGCTTCACCGAACTGACCAAGACCGGCGGCATGCTTGCCAATGCCACGTTCGAACCGTTCATGGTCTACGGCCTCGTCGCCCTCGGCTACTTCCTGCTCTGCTACCCCTTGTCCCTCAGTGCGCGCTACCTGGAAAGGAGACTGCATGCCTCTGCTTAGAATTTCCGCCCTGCATAAATACTACGGCGATCACCACGTACTCAAAGGCATCGACCTCAGCGTCGAGGAAGGCCAGGTCGTGGCGATCATCGGCCGCAGCGGCTCGGGCAAATCGACCCTGTTGCGCACGCTCAATGGCCTGGAGTCGATCAACGACGGCGTGATTGAAGTCGACGGCGAATACCTCGACGCCGCCCGCGCCGATCTGCGCAGCCTGCGACAGAAGGTCGGCATGGTCTTCCAGCAGTTCAACCTGTTCCCGCACCTGACCGTCGGCGAAAACGTCATGCTCGCGCCGCAAGTGGTGCAAAAAGTACCCAAGGCCAAGGCAGCCGAACTGGCGCGGGAAATGCTCGAGCGAGTCGGGCTCGGGGAGAAATTCGATGCCTTCCCCGACCGCTTGTCCGGCGGCCAGCAGCAGCGGGTGGCGATTGCCCGGGCCCTGGCGATGTCGCCGAAGGTGCTGCTGTGCGATGAAATCACCTCGGCGCTGGACCCTGAGCTGGTCAATGAAGTGCTCAGCGTGGTGCGGCAATTGGCGAAAGAAGGCATGACGCTGATCATGGTCACCCATGAGATGCGCTTTGCCCGGGAAGTCGGCGATAAACTGGTCTTCATGCACCATGGCAAGGTGCATGAGGTGGGCGATCCGAAGGTGTTGTTTGCCAATCCGCAGACGGCGGAGCTGGCGAACTTTATTGGCACGGTGGAAGCGACAGCCTGAAGATATTCTGAGGCAGTGATGCCCTCTTCGCGAGCAGGCTCGCTCCCACAGGGGAATGCGCTCATCTGTGGGAGCGAGCCTGCTCGCGAATGGCCGCGCCGCGATCTTCAGACTTTCTGCGCTGAATCAACGGTTTGAACCATGCGCGTTGGCGCCAGCGTTTGATCGTGGCACGATGTCGGGGTTATCGACCGAGACCCCCTGACCATGCCGCAATCCCAAGCCAAGAATCTGTCCCTGATCGCCGCAATCGACCTGGGCTCCAACAGCTTTCACATGGTCGTGGCCAAGGCCCAGAACGGCGAAATCCGCATCCTCGAGCGCCTCGGCGAAAAGGTGCAACTGGCCGCCGGCATCGACGACGCGCGCCAGCTCAACGAAGAATCGATGCAGCGCGGCCTCGATTGCCTCAAGCGCTTTGCCCAACTGATCAACGGTATGCCGCTCGGTGCCGTGCGCATCGTCGGCACCAACGCCCTGCGCGAAGCACGCAACCGTGGCGAATTCATCCGCCGCGCCGAGGAAATCCTCGGCCACACGGTTGAAGTCATCTCCGGCCGTGAAGAAGCGCGTCTGATCTATCTCGGCGTGTCGCACACACTCGCCGACACCCCAGGCAAACGTCTGGTCGCCGACATCGGCGGCGGCAGTACCGAATTCATCATCGGCCAGCGCTTCGAGCCTTTATTGCGCGAGAGCCTGCAAATGGGCTGCGTGAGTTTCACCCAGCGCTACTTCAAGGACGGCAAGATCACTCCGGCCCGCTACGCCCAGGCTTACACGGCGGCGCGCCTGGAAATCATGAGCATCGAGCACGCCCTGCATCGCCTGACCTGGGATGAAGCCATCGGCTCTTCCGGTACGATTCGCGCCATTGGTCTGGCCCTGAAGGCCGGCGGCCACGGCAGCGGCGAGGTCAACGCCGAAGGCCTGGCGTGGCTCAAGCGCAAATTGTTCAAGCTGGGCGACGCCGACAAGATCGATTTCGAAGGCATCAAGCCTGACCGCCGGGCGATCTTCCCGGCGGGTCTGGCGATTCTCGAAGCGATCTTCGACGCCCTTGAACTGCAACGCATGGACCATTGCGAGGGCGCGCTGCGTGAAGGCGTACTCTACGACCTGCTCGGCCGCCATCATCACGAAGACGTGCGCGAACGCACCCTGACCTCGCTGATGGAGCGCTATCACGTCGATCTGGAACAGGCGGCGCGGGTCGAGCGCAAGGCCCTGCACGCGTTCGATCAGGTCGCCGTGGACTGGGAACTGGACGACGGCATCTGGCGCGAACTGCTCGGCTGGGCGGCGAAAGTCCACGAAGTCGGCCTCGACATCGCTCACTATCATTACCACAAGCACGGTGCCTACCTGATCGAGCACTCCGATCTGGCCGGCTTCTCGCGAGAAGACCAGCAGATGCTCGCGTTATTGGTGCGAGGCCATCGGCGCAATATTCCCAAGGACAAATTCGCCGAGTTCGGCGATGACGGCATCAAGCTGATTCGCCTGTGCGTGCTGCTGCGATTTGCCATTCTGTTCCATCACATTCGCGGAACCCAGGCGATGCCGCAGGTGGTGCTGCATGCCAATGGCGATCATCTCGATGTGCAATTTCCGGAGAACTGGCTGGATGAGAACCAACTGACCCAGGCGGATTTTGGCCTTGAGGCCGATTGGCTGACGCGGGTGGGCATTGTCCTAACGGTGCACTGAACGCCGCCGTAGGAGCTGCCGAAGGCTGCGATCTTTTGCTCCTGTTTATAAAAGATCGCAGCCTCGTTGCACTCGACAGCTCCTACAGGTTGGTGTGTCAGGCACAAAAAAGGCGATCCGTTGGGATCGCCTTTTTATTTGGGCTGACGGTCAGCTGCTCACCGGCAGGATCGGGCTGCCCAGCCGCTCCAGCAACGTCGCCTGCGCACTGCGCGGGTTCTGGTTGCCGGTAGGTGTGTTGCGGATGTAGCGGCCGTCCGACTGCAAGCTCCAGCTGTGGGTGTTGTCGGTCAGGTACAGCTCCAGCTCCTTCTTGACTCGGGTCAGCAGCTTCTTGCCCTCCACCGGGAAGCAGGTCTCGACGCGCTTGTCGAGGTTGCGCTCCATCCAGTCGGCGCTGGAGAGGAACATCTGTTCGTCGCCGCCGTTGAGGAAGTAGAACACCCGCGTGTGCTCGAGGAAGCGGCCAATGATCGAGCGCACATGAATGTTGTGCGAGACCCCGGCGATGCCCGGACGCAGGCAGCACATGCCGCGCACCACCAGATCGATGCGCACGCCGGACTGGCTGGCCTTGTACAGCGCGCGGATGATCTTCGGATCAGTCAGCGAGTTGAACTTGGCGATGATGTGCGCCGGTTTGCCTTCGAGGGCGAACTGGGTTTCGCGGGCGATCATGTCGAGCATGCCCTTCTTCAGGGTGAACGGCGCATGCAGCAGCTTTTTCATGCGCAGCGTCTTGCCCATGCCGATCAACTGGCTGAACAGTTTGCCGACATCCTCGCACAAGGCGTCGTCGGACGTCAGCAGGCTGTAGTCGGTGTAGAGCTTGGCGTTACCGGCGTGATAGTTGCCGGTGCCGAGGTGCGCGTAACGGACGATCTCGCCAGCCTCGCGGCGCAGAATCAGCATCATCTTGGCGTGAGTCTTGAAGCCGACCACACCGTAGATCACCACCGCACCCGCCGCTTGCAGACGACTGGCCAGTTGCAGGTTGGACTCTTCGTCGAAGCGCGCGCGCAGCTCGATCACTGCCGTGACTTCCTTGCCGTTACGCGCGGCGTCGACCAGCGCATCGACGATCTCGGAGTTGGCGCCGGAGCGGTACAGGGTTTGCCGTACGGCCAACACATGCGGGTCTTTCGCGGCCTGACGCAGCAGGTCGACCACCGGGGTGAACGACTCGAACGGGTGCAGCAAGAGGATGTCCTGCTTGCTGACCACACTGAAGATGTTTTCGCTGTTCTGCAGCAGTTTCGGGATCTGCGGGGTGAAAGGCGTGTATTGCAGCTCCGGATGACTGTCCAGACCGGTGATGCTGAACAGGCGCGTCAGGTTGACCGGGCCGTTGACCTGATACAGCTCGGTCTCGCTCAGGTTGAACTGCTTGAGCAGGTAGTCCGAGAGATGTTTCGGGCAAGTGTCGGCAACTTCCAGACGTACCGCATCACCGTAGCGCCGCGAAAACAGCTCGCCACGCAGGGCCCGGGCGAGGTCTTCGACGTCTTCGGAATCGAGCGCCAGGTCGGCGTTTCGGGTCAGACGGAACTGGTAGCAGCCTTTCACCTTCATGCCCTGGAACAGGTCATCGGCGTGGGCGTGGATCATCGACGACAGGAACACATAGTTGTCGCCGGCGCCGCCGACTTCTTCCGGTACCTTGATGATCCGCGGCAGCAGACGCGGCGCCGGGATGATCGCCAGACCGGAGTCGCGACCGAAGGCGTCGATGCCTTCGAGCTCGACGATGAAGTTCAGGCTCTTGTTCACCAGCAACGGAAACGGGTGCGTTGGGTCGAGGCCGATCGGGGTGATGATCGGCGCGATCTCGTCGCGGAAATAGCGGCGGACCCAGGTCTTGAGCTTGGTCGTCCAGTTGCGCCGACGGATGAAGCGCACCTGATGCTTTTCCAGCTCGGGCAGGAGGATGTCGTTGAGGATCGCGTACTGACGGTCAACGTGACCGTGGACCAGTTCGCTGATCCGCGCCAGCGCCTGATGCGGCTGCAAGCCGTCAGCGCCGGCCTGTTCGCGGGCAAAGGTGATCTGCTTTTTCAGCCCGGCAACGCGGATTTCGAAGAATTCGTCGAGGTTGCTGGAGAAGATCAGCAGGAACTTCAGCCGCTCCAGCAACGGGTAGGACTCGTCCAGCGCCTGTTCCAGCACGCGGATGTTGAACTGCAATTGCGAAAGCTCGCGGTGGATGTACAGGCTGCTGTCATCCAGGCCGGGAATGGCGATCGCCGGCACCGCCACAGCGGTTTCGGCAACCGGCGCGGGTGGCGCAGGCTCCATTTCCGGCGGGGTTTCGGTGATTTGCTCGACCACCGGCTGAGCTTCTTTTACGGCAACTTCAGTGAGTCCTTCGGTATTCATGGAATGTTCCTGGGAGGGCTATTTCTGCTCTCGTAACAATTGAGCGGCACGAACGGCAAAGTAAGTCAGGATGCCATCTGCACCGGCACGTTTAAAGGCGGTCAGTGACTCGAGGATCACCGCTTCGCTCAACCAGCCATTCTGGATAGCGGCCATGTGCATGGCGTATTCGCCACTGACCTGATAGACGAAGGTCGGCACCTTGAAGGCATCTTTGACCCGAAAAAGAATGTCCAGGTAGGGCATGCCCGGTTTGACCATGACCATGTCCGCACCTTCGGACAAGTCCGCACCGACTTCGTGCAGCGCTTCGTCGCTGTTGGCCGGATCCATCTGATAAGAGGCCTTATTGGCCTTGCCGAGGTTCGACGCCGAGCCCACCGCATCGCGGAATGGGCCGTAGTAGGCGCTGGCGTACTTGGCCGAGTAGGCCATGATGCGCACATTGACGTGACCGGCGATTTCCAGCGCTTCACGGATGGCCTGGATGCGACCGTCCATCATGTCCGATGGCGCCACGACCTGCGCACCGGCTTCGGCGTGGGACAGCGCCTGACGCACCAGCGCATCGACGGTGATGTCGTTCTGCACGTAGCCTTCTTCGTCGAGAATGCCGTCCTGACCGTGGGTGGTGAACGGGTCCAGCGCCACGTCAGTGATCACGCCAAGCTCCGGGAAACGCTCACGCAGGGCGCGAGTGGCGCGCTGGGCGATGCCTTCGGGGTTCCAGGCTTCGGCGGCATCAAGGGATTTCAGTTCAGGCGGGGTGACCGGAAACAGCGCCAGCGCCGGAATGCCCAGCTCGACCCATTTCGCCGCTTCTTCAAGCAGCAGATCAATCGTCAGTCGCTCGACGCCCGGCATGGATGCCACGGCTTCGCGGCGGTTTTCCCCGTCGAGCACGAACACCGGCAGAATCAGATCATCGACCGTCAGCACGTTTTCACGCACCAGCCGCCGCGAAAAATCATCACGACGATTGCGGCGCAGACGAGTGGCTGGGAACAGACGATTGGCAGGGGTAAAGCTCACGGCGGACTCCTGAGCCCGGGCAAACGGGCGAGCGTGACAGTTATAGACGGCCATTATGACCAACAGATGACAGTTGTGTGTGCTCTGTGACAGGTAGCCGCAATCCATTGTCGATGTAGGAAATGTTCACGTCGAGACACATTTGGACACTTTCATGAATGTGCCCGAAGGGTTAGGCTGCGCGTTCATTTCGCCAGCACCCAGACAATGCTCCAACAATTTCTGCACGACTTTGGCTACTTTGCCTTGTTCCTCGGCACGTTCTTCGAAGGCGAAACCATCCTGGTGCTCGCAGGCTTCCTCGCGTTCCGTGGATACATGGACATCAATCTGGTGGTGGTCGTGGCGTTCTTCGGCAGCTACGCCGGCGATCAGCTGTGGTACTTCCTGGGGCGCAAGCACGGGCGCAAATTGCTCGCGCGCAAGCCGCGCTGGCAGATGATGGGTGACCGCGCGCTGGAGCATATCCGCAAACATCCGGACATCTGGGTCCTGAGCTTCCGCTTCGTTTACGGCCTGCGCACGGTGATGCCGGTGGCAATCGGCCTGTCCGGTTATCCGCCGGGACGCTACCTGCTGCTCAACGGCATCGGCGCGGCGATCTGGGCCACCGCACTGGCTGCGGCGGCCTATCACTTCGGCGCAGTGCTGGAAGGCATGCTCGGCAGCATCAAGAAGTACGAGCTGTGGGTGCTGGGCGCCTTGCTGATCCTCGGGCTGGGCCTGTGGCTGCGACGCCGCTTCAAGAATGCGCAACTGGCGAAGAAAATCTATCAGGACGAGCAGATCGCCAAAGCCGCCGAGGCCGAGCAGTTGCGCCAGGCCGAAGCGAGCCCTCCTGCCGGACCGAAAACGCCAGCCGAATAAGCCATTCGCTGGCGGCTGCCACACGCAGTCCAGGCAAATAATGAACACCCCGCCGCCGTTGCGATCCATTGAGAGAGCGCTCTGTCCCCCATGCCCCTATGGCAACACGCGACGATTTAAGGGACATTGAGCGCCATGAATCTGGAGAGAAGCCCATGAGCAAAAAAGTTGCAGTGATCCTGTCCGGCAGTGGCGTGTACGACGGCGCCGAAATCCAGGAAAGTGTCATCACCCTGCTGCGCCTCGACCAGCGCGGCGCACAGGTGCAGTGCTTCGCGCCAAACATCGCGCAATTGCATGTGATCAACCACCTGACCGGCGAAGAAATGCCGGAATCGCGCAACGTACTGGTGGAATCGGCGCGGATTGCCCGGGGCAACGTCAAGGATATCCGCGATGCCGACGTTGACGACTTCGATGCGCTGATCGTGCCCGGCGGTTTCGGCGCGGCGAAAAACCTGTCGAACTTCGCCATCGAAGGCGCCGGCTGCACCGTGCAACCTGAAGTGCTGGCCCTGGCCGAAGCATTTGCCGAAGCGGGCAAACCGGTCGGGCTGATCTGTATTTCCCCGGCGCTGGCGGCGAAAATCTACGGTCCCGGCGTGACCTGCACCATTGGCAACGATGCCGACACCGCTGCGGCCATGAACAAAATGGGCGCCACCCACGAAGAGTGCGCTGTGACCGAAATCGTCGAAGACAAGGCGCGCAAACTGGTGACCACCCCGGCTTACATGCTGGCGCAGACCATCAGTGAAGCGGCTTCGGGGATCAACAAACTGGTCGACCGCGTGCTCGAACTGACTCACGAAAACGACGCATGATCCCTCGCCTTAAATGAAACCAGATGTGGGAGCGAGCCTGCTCGCGAATGCGTTGTATCAGCCAACATCAGGTTGTATGACACACAGCTTTCGCGAGCAGGCTCGCTCCCACAGGGATTGTGCAAGACTCAGGGCTTGCGGGTGAGCCGGGTCAGAATCCGGTCCAGCGCATTGGCAAACGCCTGCTTCTCCCGCTCGCCAAACGGTGCCGGGCCGCCGCTCATCTGGCCCTGCTCCCTGAGATCGGTGAACAGATTACGCACCGCCAGACGCTCACCCATGTTCTGCGCATCGAATTCCTTACCGCGCGGATCCAGCGCCGCCACGCCCTTCTTCACCAGCCGATCGGCCAGCGGGATATCGCTGCAGATCACCAGCTCGCCCGGCACCGCATGCTCGACCAGATAATCATCCGCCGCATCCGGCCCGCTCGGCACCACGATCAGTTTGACGATGGCCAGCCCCGGCTTGATCTGCGGCTGCCCGGCCACCAGCACCACTTCGAACTGGCGCTTGAGCGCGAACTTCACCACCAGATCCTTCGCCGCCCGTGGACAGGCGTCGGCATCGATCCATACACGCATGTTCTTGCCTCCAAAAAATTCGCGAGCAGGCTCGCTCCCACAGGATACAGAACGAACCTGTGGGAGCGAGCCTGCTCGCGAATGTGAGCGCAGCGAATGTCTTCAGGCCGCCGAAACCCGGCGCTTCTCCGCCACCCAACTGCGCCCATACAGCACAGCAATCGCCACAATCGCCACTACCTGCGCGGTCAGCGAATAGGCATCGGCATGGATCCCCAGCCAGTCGAATTCAAAGAACGCCACCGGCCGTGTGCCGAAGATTCCCGCCTCCTGCAAGGCCTTCACGCCATGCCCGGCAAACACCACCGACAACGCGCACAGCAGCGCGGCGTTGATGCTGAAGAACAGCGTCAGCGGCAGTTTCGCCGAACCGCGCAGAATCACCCAGGCCAGGCCGACCAGCAGCACCAGCGCCGTCGCGCCGCCGGCCAGCACGGCGTTGTGCCCGGCAGGACCGGCCTGCAGCCACAGGGTTTCGTAGAACAGGATCACTTCGAACAATTCGCGATAGACCGAGAAGAACGCCAGGATCGCAAAACCGAAGCGACCTCCGCCGCCGACCAGGCTGCTTTTGATGTAATCCTGCCAGGCCGCCGCGTGACGGCGGTCATGCATCCACACGCCGAGCCACAACACCATGACGCTGGCAAACAGCGCGGTGGCGCCTTCCAGCAACTCACGCTGCGAACCGCTGACGTCGATCACATACGCCGCCAGCGCCCAGGTGCCCAAGCCTGCCAGCAAGGCCAGACCCCAACCGACGTTGACGCTGCGCACCGCTGACTGCTGGCCGGTGTTGCGCAGGAAGGCGAGGATCGCCGCCAGCACCAGAATCGCTTCCAGACCTTCGCGCAGCAGAATCAGCAGACCGGAGATGTAACTCAGCGACCAGCTCAGACCATCGCTGCCCAGCAGGCCGGCGGATTCCTTGAGTTTGGCTTTGGCCGCGTCCAGACGCTGCTCGGCCTGCTCGACGGGCAGACCATCCTGCAATGACTGCCGATACGCCATCAGCGATTTTTCGGTGTCCTTGCGCACGTTGGCATCGACGTTGTCCAGCGAGCTTTCCACCAGTTCGAAGCCTTCCAGATACGCCGCCACCGACAGGTCATAGGCCTGATCGTGCTCACCGGCGCGGTAGGCCGCGAGGCTCTTGTCCAGCGTGGCGGCGGTGTAATCGAGCAACTGCGCCGGCCCGCGCTTGACCTGCGGTGGTTGCGCGCGCTGAGCACGGAACGTCGCCGCGACCTCGGCGCCCTCGGCTGCCTGCACTTCGGCCGGGGTCTGGCGGGCCAGGTCAGCGATGTTGTAGACCTTGTCGGACTTGGCGGCTGCCGCATCGGCGCTGAAGCCGGCGATGTAGGTGGCCAGATCCCAGCGCTGGCGATCATCGAGCTGATCGGCAAACGCCGGCATGTCAGTGCCTTCGACGCCTTGGCCGAGGGTGCTGTAGATCGCGTACAGGCTCAGGTGATCCATCCGCGCAGCGTCGCGCAGATTGGCTGGCGCGGGAGTCAGACCTACGCCGGCCGGGCCGTCGCCGGCACCTGTATCGCCGTGGCACACCGAGCAGTTCTGTGCATACAACGGCGCACCGCGTGTCGGGTCCGGGGTGATGATCGGCGCCTGACTGACTTCATACGCCACCGCCAGTTTCGCCCCCAGCTGTCGCGCCTGACGAGCGACATCAGCGCCGTCCTGCTTCGCAGTGATGGCGGCGTGCAAAGACTCGACGCCCTGTTCCAGCGCGGCTTTTTCCGGTTTGGCTGGCAATGCAGTGATCAAGCCCTGCAGAACCTGGGTGAATTCCAGCTGCTCGCGGTATTCGCCATCGTCGATGACTTTGCCTGCCGCGACCGTCGGCGGGTAATCGGCACTGATGTAATCGAGCAGGTGCAACGCTTGCGGCGCGCCTTCCACGGTATCGGCCAGCAGCGGCAGGCTGCTCAGGGACAATAACGGGAACAGCAGCCAGGCCAGCAATCGGGACGAGGCAGTCATGAACGAATCTCAAATGGAAATGCGAAGTTACATATTGTTCACTTCGAAGACATTTCTCTCAAGCTTTGTCGGCGTTTCGCTCTGATTGGCCGGAAATACCCGGCAGACGGCAGCAGCGTTTGTCGCCGAGTATTGCCGCACTGCCCGCTGCCGATTGAGCCTCGACACGCTCGATCAAGATCACAGCCATTTGCCACCATCCACCTTATACTGCCCGCCCCAGAGCATTTGCGCGCAAGGAATCAACCTCAATGCGGAGTCTTCCGTTCGTTTTGCTGCTTTGCGTCGCTATTCAGTTGAGCGGTTGTGCCGCCTATCGCAACTACGATCTTGAAATGCAGCAGACCACCGAGCAAATGACCCGGGGCAATCTGACCGGGGCTCTGGCGCTGGTGGAAATGCACAACCCATGGGAAGACAAGGATCTGCTGTATTACCTCGAAAAAGGCGCGATCCTCAGCGCTGGCAGTGCCCTGCCCGACAGCCAGGACGCCTGGCGCAACGCCGACCGGATGATCTTCCAGCGCGAGGAGGCCAACCCCTCGGGCGCGATGAAATTACTGGCGCGCTTCGGTGATGAAATGGGCACGATGCTGGTCAACGACAAGCTGCGGCGCTATGAAGGCTACGATTACGAGAAGGTCATGCTGACCACACAGATGGCTTTGAACCAGTTGTCCGTCAATGACTTCGCCGGCGCCCGCGCAGATATCAAGAAAACCCACGAACGCGAAACATTGATCGCCCGCCAGCGGGAAAAGCAATACGAAGCGGCCGAAGAACAGGCCAAGGTCCAAGGCCAGACCCTGCATTACAAGGACCTGGAGGGTTACCCGGTCGCCCTGCTCGAGGCGCCGCAGGTCGTGGAATTGAAAAACGGCTACCAGAGTGCGTTCAGCCACTATCTGGCTGGTTTCACTTACGAAGCCCTCGGCGAGCGCGCCCTCGCAGCAGCAGGTTATCGCCAGGCGATCGAACTGCGGCCGGACATGCCCTTGCTGCAAAAGGCCCTGCGCAATCTCGATAAACCGCCAGCGAAAGCCGATGAAAGCGATGTATTGCTCATTATCCAGAGTGGCCTGGCCCCGGCTCGCAGCTCCGTGCAAGTGCCGATCCCGGTTCGTCTGAACGAAACGCTGGTCATCATCGCGCCCATTTCATTCCCGGTGATGGTCCCGGACGCGGTCACGCCCAACTTCAGCCATATCACCGTAGACGGTCGCAAGCAGCCGCTGGTGGTAATCAACAGCGTGACCGACATGTCCATGCGCACACTGCGCGACGACATGCCGCAAATCATCTCGCGGGCGATGTTCCGCGCCAACATGGCCGCCATCGGTCAAGCGCAGGAAAACGAGCGCAACCCGGCGAAAGCCTCGTTGATCGTCACTCAGCATGATCCGTTCGAAGAAGCCGACACCCGCACATGGCGAGCGTTGCCGGACAAGACGCTGGTGGCCCGTCTGCGCATGAAGAAAGGCCTGCACACCTTCCGTTTTGCGCCTGCGTCCATCGACCACCCTTTTGAAATGCGCGTCGACCAGGACCGCCAGATTCTGCACCTGCGGGTTTTCCGGGATCAGGTCTATACCGTCGGATCAGCGTTTGTGCCGAATAAAACCGCTTCATCGGACAAGTGATGGCACCGCATCTGCAAATGCAACCAAAAAGCTATTACATAGCCATCACGCCACGCTTATAATGCCGCGCCCTCGCCCAGCGAGCCGGCATCACAAGCTCCTCACGCATGAGGAATTGGCAGGAGGCGAGCGCCGCCGTCGATAGGTCACACCAGCCCGACCAGCACACGCGGCTGCAAGTTTTGTTACTCAGGGAAGAAGTACTCATGGCATTCCGCGCTTCCATGCTGCTCGCGCTCAGCGCTGTCACGCTGTTGTCCGGCTGCGCAGCGTTTCGCAACTACGATTCCGAACTGGCCCAGACCAATCAGCAACTGGCTTCCGGCAACGTCGACGCGGCGCTGACCCTGCTGGAAAAGAACAACACCGGCACCGACAAAGACCTGCTCTATTACTTCGAGAAAGGTGAACTGCTGCGCGCCAAGGGCGACTTGTCGGGCAGCCAGAACGCCTGGGGCAGTGCCGATCAGGTGGTCGGTCAGTGGGAAGACGCGGTCAAGCTCGACTCGGCCAAGTACCTGGCACAGTTCGGCAGCTTTATCGTCAACGACAAGGTGCGTCGCTACGAAGGCTATGACTACGAGAAAGTCATGCTGACCACGCAGATGGCCCTGAACCTGTTGGCGGTCAACGATTTCGATGGCGCCCGCACGGCGATCAAAAAGACCCACGAACGCGAAGCGGTGATCGCCGACCTGCGCGACAAGGAATACCTCAAGAGCGAAGAACAGGCCGAGAAAGAAGGCATCAAGACCCAGTACAAGGATTTGCAGGGTTATCCGGTGGCCAGCCTCGACGCGCCGGAAGTGGTCGGCCTGAAGAACAGCTACCAGAGTGCATTCAGCCATTACCTGGCCGGTTTCGTTTACGAAGCTTTGGGCGAGAAGGATCTGGCCGCGCCGGGTTATCGCAAGGCTGCCGAACTGCGTCCGAACACGCCGCTGCTCGAGCAGGCGCTGGTCAATCTCGACAAGCCGTCGAAGTCCGACGACAGCGACATTCTGATCGTGGTGCAGAGCGGTCTGGCCCCGGCCCGCGACTCGATTCGTGTGCCGCTGCCATTGCCGATCTCCAACAACGTGGTAATCACTCCGCTGTCGTTCCCGATCATCAAACCGGACACCTCCACCGCGCCGTTTGCGCAGATCGGCGTCGACGGCAAGCAAGTCGACCTGACCGCGCTGAACAGCACCACCGCCATGTCGCGCCGCGCCCTGCGCGATGACATGCCGGGGATCATCGTGCGCACCACCGTGCGCGCGATCACCAAGGGTGTGGCGCAAAAGAAGATCAACGAAACCAACCCGCTCGCCGGCCTCGCCGTGGGTATTTCTTCAGCGGTGCTCGAGGGTGCCGATACGCGTACATGGCGCACTTTGCCGGACAACACCCAAGTGGTGCGTCTGCGCCTGAAAAAGGGTGAGCATCAGGTTACTCTGCCGAGCGCCGTCGGCGGCTCGGTGGTCAAGGTCACTGTCGACCAGCGCTACCAAGTGATCAGCCTGCGTGCCGTGGGCAACCAGGTATTCGCTGGCGGCATCGCTGCTCACGTAATGCCGAGCGCTGCCGCGACCAACGTCGCCAGCCTCAAACAACCTTAAGAACGGAGTCTTTGCAATGCGCTTGAAGATCATCGCCGTCGCCGCCCTCGCCTTGCTGGCAGGCTGCGCCACCCCGCCACCGCCAGAGCCGGGCAGCGCCGCGAGCAAAGTCGTGGCCATGGGCCCGCAGAAACACATCGTCGTCGGCGCCATGCGCGTGGCTCGTGAAAACGGCTTCATGACCGTCAACGTGCAGTTGAGCAACACCCTCAACAGCAACAAGATCTTCTACTACCGCTTCGCCTGGCTTGGCGCCGAAGGTTTCCCGGTTGCCGAAGAAGAAGTATGGAAAAGCCAGATGATGTACGGCGCTCAGACCAGCTTCATTCAGGCCATCGCCCCGACCCCGAAAGCCGTGGATTTCCGTCTGGAAATCAAGACGCCGTAAACCCGCCACCCTATTTCTGATTGAGAGAGCTTTCTCATGTTTGCACGCTTTTCCTGCATCGCCGTCATCGCCCTGCTCGCCTCCGGTTGCGCCAACACCTCGCCGACCCTGGGCAGCAAGAACATCAGCTACGGCGACACCAAAGCGGTTGAAACCGTGACCAACGAATTCGGTTCGACCGACCTGCAAATGATCGCCGAGTCGATGACCCGCTCGCTGGCCCAGTCCGGCATTCTGCAGGGTCGCCCGGTGGTTCAGGTCTACGACGTGAAGAACAAGACCAGCGAGTACATCGACACCCGCGAAATCACCACCAGCATCAAGACCCAGCTGATGAAGACCGGTGTTGCGCGCTTCGCCAGCGACAACAATGCGATGCAGAGCCAGGTTGATCAGCTCAAGCTGCAAAACCAGAGCGGCCTGTACAAGAAAAGCACCGTGGCCAAGACCGGCAACATGATCGCCGCCAAGTACCGCATCGAAGGTTCGATCAGCTCGATCGTCAAGCGCAGCAGCGACTACAAGGACGTCTTCTACAAATTCAGCCTGCAGTTGATCGACGTCGAAAGCGGTCTGGCCGAATGGATGGACGAAAAAGAGATCCGCAAAACCACGGAGCGTTAATCGATGCGCACATGGATTGGCATGATGGCCCTGGCTTGCGCGTTCAGCGCGCAGGCGGCCCCGAAAGTGGCGGTGACGGATCTGGCGTATCAGGAGCGCGTGGAGCAATACATCCACATCGTTTCGGCGCAGAGCAATCACCGCGAGAGTTACTACAGCGCCAGCGGTTCTTCGAGCTACAACGAGATCGAAGCGACCACCAGCTACATCGAACAGGGCGAGCTGCGCAAATTCACCGGCGACATCAAGGGTGAAATCCTGCGTACTGGCATGTTCCAGCTGGTGCAGGGCACGCCATACACTGCCTCGTCCAAGGGCGATGTGTATGACGTGATCAAGCGCATCAAGGCCGGCAACTTCAAAGGCGCCGACTACGTGCTGTTCGGCACTGTGTCCGACATCGACTTCACCCAGAACATCAACGAGCTGGCGAATACCGACAGCTATTCGGCGGTGCTGGGTCTGACACTGGTGGCGGATTTCAGCCTGATCAACACCAAGACCTACGAGATCACCTCGGCCTTCACGGCGATGGGCGAAGCGCAAGACACCAAACTGGTGAATCATCGCGACATCAAGATCTCGCTGAACCGTCCGCGGGTGGTGCGTGAGGTGTCCAAGGCCTTGGGCGAAGACGTGGCCGGGCAACTGAGCATGCAGCTCGGGGATAACGGCTATGAGCAGCCGCGTGAAGCACCGCAGCGCAACAATCTGCCGCGCGATACCGCGCCGGTGATCCTGCGCTGAGTCACCGAGAGAAACAAAAAAGGCGACCTGCATAGGTCGCCTTTTTTCTGCCCGAGCGGTTTACGCCGCCGCTTTGCGCAACGTCGCCATAAACGCCGCCGCGCCAATGAACAACCCGGCAAAGGTGCGGTTCATGCGCTTCTGCTGCTTGGGCGTGCGCAACAGGCGCAGCACCTTCGACGCCAGTCCGGTGTAGCCGGCCATGACAATCAGGTCGACGAACACCATGGTCACGCCGATCACCAGATACTGAATCAGCAGCGGCGCATGGGGATTGATGAACTGCGGCAACACCGCGAGCATGAACACCAACGCCTTGGGGTTGCTGATATTCACCAGAAAGCCGCGAAACACCAAGGCCAGCGGCTTGCCGATCGGCCGAACCGCAGCGTCATCGCTCATGTCCATGGGCAGCGCGCGCCATTGCTTGATCGCCAGATAAACCAGATAGGCAACGCCGAACCATTTGATCGCATGGAACGCCGTGGCCGAAGCAGTGAGCACAGCGCCAACCCCCGCGCCGACAATCGCGATCTGCACCGCCAGACCGATCTGCAGGCCCAGCGCGTTCCAATAACCGCGCCAGAACCCGTATTGCAAACCGCTGGACATCGACGCGATGGCGCCCGCGCCCGGGGACAGGCTGATCACCCAGCAGGCGGCAAAAAATGCCAGCCATGTTTGAAGCTCCATCGCACACCTCGGCTCTGAATCGTGACAGACGCTCAAGCTAATGCGCTTTGGGCTTAAAAGCAAAAGATCGCAGCCTTCGGCAGCTCCTACAGAAGGAATGCGATCCGTGTAGGAGCTGCCGAAGGCTGCGATCTTTTGATCTTGCTGAAAACGCTACTTCTCGAACCCGCTGGAAGGAAACACATCCGTCCCGCGCCAACGCCGCACCGAACGCTGGAAGAACAGGCTGTTCGGCACCTGCACCATGGCGCTGCCGGTGCCGAGTTCTTCGGCCTCGACCAGCGTGGTGTAGAGCAGATTGATCGCGATCACCCGGCCTTTGACGCCAGGCTTGTCGGTGGTGTCCACCAGTTCGACCACGTCGCCGAGGCGGAACGGCCCGACGGTGAAGATCAGAATTGCGCAGAGCAGGTTCGACAGCACGCTCCACATGGCGAAGAACGCCACCGCCGCCACCGCGACAAACCCCGACAGCGCCGTCCACAGCACCGTGGCCGAAACGCCGAGACGCTCGAGCACGAAGAGCAGCGCGCTGCCCATGATCAGCCAGCGCAACACGCCGCGCAGCGGCATCAGCAACTGCGGCGGAAACGGATAGCGCTCACCCAGGCGAGTCAGGCCTTTGGCGACGAAACGCTGGGTCAGGTAACCGGCCAGCAGAATCAGCAGAATCTGCGCGGTGAACCAGAGCGGTTCGACCCACACCGCCGAGAAAGGCAGCTTGAAGGCCTCCATCAGGACAACGCCTCCAGCTCCGCCTGCATGCTTTCCAGGGTTTCCAGGGCTTCCATCCACGCTTCTTCCAGCTCGGCTTCCCGAACTTTCAGCTTGGCCTGTTCGGCGAGCAGATCACGCAATTCATTCTTGCGCGCCGGCTCGTAGATATCGCTGTCACCGAGGCTGGCATCGACCTTGGCCAGTTTCTCGTGGAGCTTGCCCAGCTCGGCTTCAAGCTTGTCGGCCTCGCGCTTGTGCGGCGCCAGTTGCTGGCGCAATGCTGCCGCCGCTTGGCGCTGCGCTTTCTTGTCGGTCTTGTCCGGGTTGACCGGCGTGTTGCTGACCGGCGCATTGCGCTGACGATATTCCACCAGCCAACGTGCGTAGTCTTCGAGATCGCCGTCGAACTCTTCGACCTTGCCGTCGGCAACCAGATAGAAGTTGTCGGTGGTGCTCTTGAGCAAGTGCCGATCGTGAGAGACCACCAGCACCGCACCACTGAATTCCTGCAGGGCCATGGTCAGCGCCAGACGCATTTCCAGGTCGAGGTGGTTGGTCGGTTCGTCGAGCAGCAGCAGGTTCGGCCGTTCCCAGGCGATCAACGCGAGGGCCAGACGGGCCTTCTCGCCACCGGAGAAATTCAGCACCGGCTCATCGATGCGCGCGCCACGGAAGTCGAAGCCGCCGAGGAAGTCGCGCAAGGCCTGCTCGCGCTCGCCCGGCGCCAAACGCTGCAAGTGCAGCAACGGGCTGGCCTTGGAGTCCAGCGAGTCGAGCTGATGCTGAGCGAAGTAGCCGACCACGGTGTTTTCGCCACGGGTCAGGCGCCCGGCCAGCGGTTCGAGTTCGCCGGCGAGGTTCTTGATCAGCGTCGATTTACCCGCGCCGTTCGGCCCGAGCAGACCGATCCGCGCACCGGGGGTCAGTTGCAGCTTGACCTTTTCGAGGATGGTCTTGTCGCCATAACCCAGACGCGCATCGGACAGGTCGATCAGCGGACTGGAGATCTTGGTCGACTCACGGAAAACAAAGTCGAACGGCGAATCGACGTGGGCCGCCGACAATTCTTCCATGCGCTCCAGTGCCTTGATCCGGCTCTGCGCCTGACGGGCCTTGGTTGCCTGGGCCTTGAAGCGAGCGATGTAGCTTTCCATGTGCGCACGCTGCGCCTGCTGCTTTTCGTAGGCCTGTTGCTGCTGGGCCAGACGTTCGGCACGGGCGCGTTCGAACGCGGTGTAGCCGCCCCGGTAGAGCGTCAGCTTGCGCTGATCGACATGGGCGACGTGATCGACCACTTCGTCGAGGAAATCACGGTCGTGGGAAATCAGCAGCAAAGTGCCCGGATAACTCTTCAGCCACTCTTCGAGCCAGATGATCGCATCGAGGTCCAAGTGGTTGGTCGGTTCGTCGAGCAGCAGCAGATCCGACGGGCACATCAGTGCCTGCGCCAGATTCAGACGCATCCGCCAGCCACCGGAGAAATCGCCTACCTGACGGTCCATCTGCTCATTGGTGAACCCAAGGCCGGCGAGCAGCTTGCGCGCCCGCGCATCGGCGGTGTAGCCGTCGGCACTGTCGAGTTCGGCGTGCAGGCGCGCCAGTGCGGTGCCGTCATGGGCCTCTTCGGCAGCGGCAAGCTCGCGTTGCACCTCGCGCAGACGCAGGTCGCCATCGAGCACATAATCGACCGCCAGGCGCTCGAGGGTGTCGACCTCCTGGCGCATGTGTGCGATGCGCCAGTCGGCCGGCAGCAGGCAGTCGCCCGAATCCGGGTGCAACTCGCCGCGCAGCAAGGCGAACAGGCTGGATTTGCCGGCACCGTTGGCGCCGATGAGGCCGGCTTTGTGGCCGGCGTGCAGGGTCAGCTCGGCGTCTTCTAGCAGACGTTGCGGGCCACGCTGTAAAGTCAGGTTCTGAAGTCGGATCATAATGGCGGCGGAGTCTACCAGCTTCGCTCACAACTGGCGCGAGTAGCACGATGTCCTCTGACCTGTGGAGCTTTGCCCTTGATGTCTACGCCCGGCCGGGCGTGGAAGATGCCTGCCTGCAATTGCAAACGGCGGGCGCCAATGTCTGCCTGTTGCTGTGCGGTTTGTGGCTGGAGCAGCGCGCGGTGACCTGCGATGAACCGCGCGTACGTCTGCTCAAGGCCTTGACCGCGCCGTGGGATGTCGAAGTGGTGCAGCCGCTGCGAACCCTGCGCATGCAGTGGAAAGCGCGGGCCGTCGACGATGCGGTGGTGGCCGGCATGCGCGAGCAGATCAAATCACTGGAGCTTGAAGCTGAGCGCACCTTGCTGTCACGCCTTGAAGGTATGGCACAGGATTGGAGGCGCAACGATGCAGGTTCAGTGACCTGGCTTGAGGGCTTGGCCGGCAATGCCGCCAGCCTGAACCGCGACGCGCTGCAAGTACTGCGCGTCGCGGCAACCGGCACTTAGGAAGCGCTGGTCGGGGTGCTGCTGACGTTCGACGAAGCGGCAGGCGCTGGCGCAGTCGAAGGAGCGGCGGACGACGGTGCCGACGCAGCTGGGGCAGCCGGGGTCGCCGCAGGTGCAGGCTTGGCTGCTGGAGCGGCAGCCGGTTTGGTCGCGGCTGGCTTGGCAGCTGCAGGCTTTTTCACCGCTGGTTTTGCGGCTGGCTTGGCGGCCGGTTTTGCAGCAGCGGTCGCCGGCTTGGCAGCAGCGGGTTTCGCAGCAGGCTTGGCGGCCGGCTTAGCAGCGGTTTTCGCTGCAGGTTTTGCTGCCGATGTTGCGGCTGGTTTGGCAGCCGGTTTTACCGCCACTTTCGCAGCAGGTTTGGCAGCGGCCGGCTTGGCCGCAGTCTTCGCAGCAGGCTTCGCAGCAGCGGTTTTGGCTGCTGGTTTTGCCGCTGGTTTGGCTGCAGGTTTGGCGGCTGCGGTTTTCGCCGGTGCAGCTTTGCTCGCGGCCGGTTTTGCAGCGGCTTTGGCAGGGCTGGTTTTCACTGCTGGCTTGGCTGCAGCAGGTTTGGCTGGAGTGGTTTTAGCCGCCGGTTTTGCCGCGCTCGCCGCCGGCTTCTTCGCTGCAGTTTTCGCCGCCGGTTTGGCAGCCGCTTTCACTGGCGCCTTGGCCGCTGGTTTGGCGGCGGTTTTCGCAACCGCAGGTTTCGCCGCAGCGGTCTTCGCCGGGGCTTTGCTTGCAACAGGTTTGGCAGCGACTTTCTTCGCCGCAGCGGCTGCCGGTTTTGCCGAACGCGACGACAGGACCTTACCCACTGCTTCCTGAACGCGGCCAACACCCTGGGCCAGTTTCAGGCTTTCCTGAGCATCGCGCTTGAGTTGCAGAATGTAGCTGCGGGTCTCGGACTGACGATCTTTCAAAGCGTCGAGCAGGTCTTCGAGTTCTTTCACTGAAGCCTTGGCCTTGTTCTGGGCCTTGGCTTTGCCGGCGGTGGCGGCGTCCTGCAATTTGGTGCGCGATTTGTGCAGTTTTTCCTGCGCCTTGCCACGCTGTTTTTCCAGCTTGGCGAGCAGTTTTTCAGCATCAGCCAAGGCTTGCGAGCAAGCGTTTTCCAAATGCTCGAGCAGGCTGCCCGACAACTGTTGGAGTAAGTGCAACGGAGTATTTACAGGCTTCTTGGTGGCCGACATGGTTTACCTCCTGGCTGACGTGAGTGCGGCTCATACTAGACCTCTGCTGATACCGCCGCTAGGGCATGTTGACAGTATCTGCACCGTTGCGTTGCACCGAAGCCGAAATGTTCTGCGCGCGGAAAAAAGCAGTTCACCGATGCAGGCATTTGCACTGGCATAATCCCCCGCATCTCAGGTCGGAGAGTGCCCATGTCGCGCTACTTTATTTTGTCCCTCTGCATGGTTTTTTCGGCGGCGCATGCCGATGAAAAAACCACCGCGAACGATGCTCATGATCTGGCTTACAGCCTCGGTGCCAGCCTCGGCGAACGGCTGCGCCAGGAGGTGCCGCAGTTGCAGATCCAGGCGCTGATCGAAGGTCTGCAACAGGCGTATCAGGGCAAGCCGCTGGCGTTGAGTGAAGCGCGTATCGAACAGATTCTGGCCGACCATGAATCGCGCAACGCCGAGCAGGCATCACGGCAATCGAGCGACGCGGCGATGGAAAACGAGCAACGCTTTCTCAGTGCGGAAAAAGCCAAACCGGGGGTGAAGGAACTGGCCGATGGCATCCTTCTGACTGAACTGGTTCCAGGCTCCGGCGCCAAGGCCGGCCCGGACGGCAAAGTGCAGGTGCTGTATGTCGGCAAGCTGCCGGACGGCACTGTGTTCGATCAGAACACCCAGCCGCAATGGTTCAACCTCGACAGCGTGATCGCCGGTTGGCGCACCGCTTTGCAGAACATGCCGGTGGGGGCGAAATGGCGACTGGTGATTCCATCGGATCAGGCCTATGGCGCCGACGGTGCCGGCGACCTGATTGCGCCATTCACACCACTGGTTTTTGAAGTGGAGTTGCGGGGCGCGACGAGCTGATCAGGCATAAAAAAACGGTGCGCTTTCGGCGCACCGTTTTTCATGAAGGACGTGGATCAGGCCTGAACCGGATCTTCTTCCTTGTGTGCTGTGTGCAGCACTTCGATCAGGCAGTCTTCAAGTTCAAAACGTTCGTGCAGCAGGCCACCGAGCTCCTTGAATTTCTCCGCAACGCATTTGCCTTCGTCGCAAAGATCATTGAAAGCGAGCAGCTTCTCGGTAATGACGTCGATGCGCGGGTAGATGGTCTCGGCGAGTTCCAGACCGCGCTTGTCGTTGAACGCCTTGGCTTCGCCAGTCAGCTGTTCATAGATTTCAAAGTGCCCCGCCGATACGTAATCGACCAGCACGCCGCAGAATTCCTGCAGAGGCTTGCGGCTCTCGGACAGCGACTCAGGCTGCGCACCGAGCTTGTCGTAGGCGCCGATCAACTCTTCACGTTCCTGCAACCAGCGGTCGATCAGCAGATGAACCCCACCCCAACGTTCCTGAGCATTCTGACAACTTTCGAGCATGGCGATCTCTCTTCCCTTGTGGGTCATGCTGCTCTACACCCGCGCCCCTGTTCTGATTTGACTGGGTGGACGATCGGGCAGAGCGTCATCGAGCAACATAAATCCAATGACACGTGCCGGCCAGATTATGCCCGCACGCCTATGGCTTCAAGGTACGCAGGAGATAAAGTTCATACAAGTGTTTAATCCTTGACCAGTGTGTAGTGCGACGCTTCGTCGCTGACCGGTCGCTGCAGAGCGCTCCAGATCAGACGCAGCAACTGATAAACCGCAAGAATCGACACACCGACAAAAAACAGCAGGCTCCATTCGGGGATGCTCAAATCGAACAGCGTCCAGGAGATTTCCGCACAATCGGCACCGCCCTTGAACATCCGCTGCAAGGCACAGATCCATGGCAGACCGCTGAACAGCGACTCCACGGTGGGCGAGCATTTGACCAGTTGCAACATCGAGTCACTCTGGATCAAGACCTGCCGCCACGCAGCGGTGGTTCCACCCAGACTGGCGCCCAGCGCAAACAGCCAGTACCACCATAAGCCAACACGCCGAGGGCCATGCACCGCTGCCACGCCGCAGCCGATGCACAGCAGCGTGAGGAACAACCGCTGTACCAGGCACAGACTGCAAGGCGTCAGACCGACCGCGTATTCGAGGTAATAGGAAGCTCCCAGAGCAAAGGCCCCCGCAATGAAAGCCATGAAGAACAAGGAGCGTGAGCAGGCCAACGACATGGCTTTTCCGTAACAGTAGAGACAGACGGTTACGGTAGAGGAAAGCGTGTCAGCCTTTCAAGGCGAGGGCCTGCCGACAGTTCACCACAGGTGTAGGGAAAACCCGACAGGTTCGAGAGGAAACGATGAAGCGCTCTGTAGGATTTTGCCTCAAGAGCGCAAAGAAGAGGAATTTTCACTTGTTGAAAGTTCGCGAGGGAACCAACTCCCTCGCCTTTCAGACCTTCGTCGCAACCGGCAAAGGCGCCGCCAGCAGGCGTTCATCCAACAGCCCCAGACCTTCCTGGAACAACTGATTGCTGCGCTCGGTATCGCCCAGCTGCGCAAGCAGCCGAGCCAATTCCGCACAGGTCTCCGGATTGCGCTGCACACGCAGACTGCTTTCCAGATAGTCACGCGCCTTGCCCCACAAACTGGTTTGCAGACACAAACGCCCGAGGGTCAGCAACAGGCTCGGATCGGCCGGGTGCTCCTTGAGCCAGCCTTCGGCAGTCTGCAACTGGCGCGCAGGATCACTGCCACGAACCAAGCCATATAACCGCGCCAGATGGCTGTCGTATTTGCGCTTGAGCGCTGTGCGCAGCACCTCTTCGGCCTCGACCTGAGCGCCCAACTGGCGCAACTGCTCGGCATAGGCCAACACCAATGGCGGCTCCTGACGCTGCGCCGAAGTCAGCTGTTCCCACGCGCGCTTGAGCGATTGCAGACCCACCGTACCGTCTTCTTCGCGATGCGCTGCCAAGGACAGATTCTCACCCCAGGCGCGACGCTCGAGTTCAGCCAGTTCGGCCGGCGGCAGCACTTTGTCCTTGCGCAACTCCGGCAGCAGACGAATCACCGCCGACCATTCGCCGCGTTGCTGATGCAGACGTTGCAATTGACGCAATGTCTGCGCGCTGCGCGGATGCCGTTCATGCATCGCCTGCAAGGTCACCAGCGCACCATCAGTGTCGCCACGATCGGTCTGCAGTTGCGCGTGACTCAGGGCGATCGCCAATTCGGCTTGCGGCTGACGCTCCAGCGCCCGCTCGAGCAAACGATCGCTCTCTTCGTATTGGCCCTGCTCGTTCGCCGCGCGTGCAGCGCCGAGGTAATAAAGCAGTGGCTGACGCTCGGCTTCTGCTGCGCGGGTCAAGTGCCGTTGCGCACTGGCCCAGCGCCCTTCAGCCAGATCCAGTTGCCCGTGTTCGATCGCCACTTGCACGCGGCGGCTGCGATTTCGCCGCGACCATGGATTGACCACGCCGGTGGAGGTCATCACCAGCTCGGCCAACACTTTGATGCCCCAGAACAGCAGCCACAGCACCGCGATCACCGCCAGTGTCGCCCACAGGCTCGCCTCGTAGCGGAAGCTCTTGTACGCCACCAGCACGTAACCGGAATGCTCGGCGATCGCCAGGCCCAGCGCTGCCGTCGCGGCGATGACCAGAAACACGATTACATAGAGGCGCTTCATGGAGTCGCCTCCTGCGCCGCGTTGGCGGCGGGCTTGGCGAACGGTTTCACCGATTCTTCGGCATTGACGTTACGCCGCTCCAGATACCCCTGAACCGCACTCAAGGTACCGGCCAGATCCGGAGTCTTGACAGTGACCGGTTCCTTGCTCAGCTCGGCGACCTGTTCCAGCATGACTTTGCTCTGCGGGTTGTCCGGGTTGAAATTGCCCTTGAGCACATCGCGTGCCTCGGCCAGCGCCTGGGTGTACACCGCCGCCTGACCGTTGAGCGCCGCCCACTGCGCCTGTTCCAGCGCCAGGCTCAGGGCCAGGCGCACCTGGCTCAGGCTCTGTCCGGCCAGTAGCGGTTTGACGTTTTTGTCAGCGTTGAAATCGATGCGGATGTAGCGCGAGACCTTGTCCCACCACTGCGCCCAGCGACTGGCGCCATCGCCGTCGGCGGTCAGACCCAGCAGCGACTCGCCGCGATCCTTGTACTCCGGCGCCAGCTCGGTGAGGTCGATGACTTGATCGCGCAGCGCGCCGAGGCGCAGGAACAGCCCGGTGCGATCCGGCTGTTCGGTGCTGCGCAGGGCGACCAGGGTTTTCGCTACTTGCTCGCGCGCGGCGAAGGAACCCGGATCGTTCTGTTCACGGAGGATTTCGTCGGCGCCCTGCACCAGCGCCTGGGCGCTGCTGATGTCCTGCAACGCCGACAGGCGCAGGCTGGCCAGACGCAGCAAGTGCTCGGCCTCGGCCAGACGCCAGTCCTTGCGGCTGGCGCCGAGGACGGTTTCCAGACGCTGATTGAGGCGCTGCTGGTCGCCTTGCAATTGCGTGACCAGACGCTGGCGTTCGGCGAGCTCGTCAGCACCGGGCAACTGCGCAAGGCGTTCGGTCAGACGCTGTTCGTTGAGCTTCAGACTCTGCGCCTGATCGTTCAACGCCTGCACCTGACCCGACTGTTGCTGCGTGTTGTTCTGCAGGTGGCGCACCTGCCAGACACCCCAGCCGCCTATGGCGACACCGGCGGCGCCGAGCAGCAGGGCGACAATCGCCAGTCCATTGCCTCGGCGCGGCTCTTTGGCCGGTAGTGGAGTTTCAACCTGGGCATCGAGCACAGGCTGGACGTCATCTTTTGGCAAGGCTGTTTCGCTCACGTATCCATCCTTTGCGTTAGAAAACGGCACGGGACATTCCCGTAACGCCGTCAGCAAAGCCGCGGCACTCGCGCCGCGGCAATCCACAACTGTTTGAGCCCCGGCGGCACGTGCCAGCTCGGCGACTCTCGGGCTCGGTACAAACAACGGCAACTGCGCGATCTTCGGCCAGGCATCGCCGGCCATCTGCCGCAGGTGCTCGAAACCCTGTCCACTGCTGACCACCAGCCCGTTCAAGCGTTCCGCTTCGATCCGCCGTGGCAGCTCGTTTGGCGGGTAGGCTGGCAGGTCGCGGCGATACAACTCCAGATACTCGACACTAGCACCAAGCGCGCGCAGGCGCTCGGCGAGCAGTTCACGACCACCCTCGCCGCGCAGGATCATCACCTGCGCCTCGGGCTGGCCGAGCGCCTCGCGCAGACGCGGCAATTGCAGCAGGGCTTCACTGTCATCGCCGTCAGCCGGGAAGCTCACATCGAGACCATGCTCGCGAAGTATGCCTGCGGTCGCGGCGCCGACGCTGAACCACGGCATGCTCAATGGCGGCGCGCCTTCAGACTTGAGCAAGTCCACCGCAATCCGCGCCGCCGGTTTGCTGACCACGATCACTGCGCTGCAAGCGGGCAATCGCGAAATCGCCTGACGAATACTGGCAGAGACCGGCAGCGGAACAATGTCCAAAAGCGGCAGGCAACTGCTGAAAATCCCGTGCCCGGCCAACTGTTCGGCCAGCGCCGCGCAGTCGTCTGCCGGGCGCGTCAGCAGCAGGCGCCAGGCCGTCACTCGTGACCCGCCTCGCCGTACACCGCCTTGAGAATGTCGTCGGCGCCTTGCTTGAGCAGGTCTTCAGCGACCTGCACACCCAATGTTTCGGCGTCCGCGCGCGGAGCGCGGGCTTGGGCACTGAGCAGCTTGCCGCCGCTTGGCTCACCGACCAGACCGCGCAACCACAACTGCTCGCCTTCAAGCACGGCGTAGCACGCGATCGGGACCTGGCAGCCGCCGTTCAAATGTTTGTTGAGGGCGCGTTCGGCATTCACCCGCGAAGCCGTATCGGCGTGATGCAAGGGCGCGAGCAAGGCATGAATATCGTGGTCGGCGCTGCGGCATTCGATGCCGACCGCGCCTTGGCCACCGGCCGGCAGGCTGTCATCGACACTGATCGCCGACGTGATGCGATCCTCGAAACCCAGGCGGATCAAACCGGCCGCGGCGAGGATGATCGCGTCGTACTCGCCGGCGTCGAGTTTGGCCAGACGGGTGTTGACGTTGCCGCGCAAAAAGCGGATCTGCAGGTCCGGACGACGTGCCAGCAGTTGCGTCTGCCGACGCAGGCTCGAGGTGCCGACGATGGCACCGGCAGGCAGCGCTTCAAGACTGGCGTAGGTGTTGGAGACGAATGCATCGCGCGGGTCTTCGCGCTCGCAGATGCAGAACAGACCCAGGCCTTGCGGGAAGTCCATCGGCACGTCTTTCATCGAATGCACGGCGATATCGGCTTGGTTTTCCAGCAGCGCGGTTTCCAGCTCCTTGACGAACAGACCCTTGCCGCCGATCTTCGACAGTGGCGAGTCGAGCAGCTTGTCGCCGCGACTGACCATGGGCACCAGCGTCACCAGCAGGCCCGGGTGGGCTGCCTCGAGACGGGCTTTGACGTATTCGGCCTGCCAGAGGGCCAGCGCACTTTTACGGGTGGCGATGCGGATTTCGCGAGGGGACATGGAACAATCCGTACTGAATAGATACGGCGGATAATAACAGCTCAGTCAATTCCACTTTGACCTGAATCAGAAAACGGCGTGGCCTCCCTGGCCTGCCATGCCGGGTAAAAGAAGTTGTAACGCCCGGTAAAGACCGGGTCAAAGCCCCTGCATCATCTTGCGTACACCGGCGACATGCCTGCGGCTGACTATCAGCGCATCGCCATTGAGACCTTTGAGAAACAGCTGAAAATGTCCCAGTGGAGTGCGCTGCAATCGCTCGATGCGGTCGCGAGCGACCAGCGCGTTGCGGTGGATACGCACAAAGCGTTCGCCGAATTCGTCTTCGAGGGCTTTGAGAGGTTCGTCAAGCAGCACCTCACCCGCTTCGTGACGCAGGGTCACGTATTTGTGGTCGGCGATGAAGTAGACCACCTGATCCAGCGGAATCAGCTCGATGCCTTTACGGGTCCGTGCGCTGATGTGGCTGCGTGGGCCGTTGCCACTTTCGGCAGCGGGACGGGTCAGGGCCGAGAGTTGCGCCCGGTTGGGACGTTCAGCCCGCTTCAGGGCTTCATTCAAGTGTTCGGTTCGCACAGGTTTCACCACATAGCCCACGGCGCTGGCCTGCAGGGCTTCCACGGCAAATTCATCGGGACTGGTGCAAAACACCACGGCCGGCGGCGTCTCTCGTTCGCACAGTCGGGCAGCAACCTGCAGGCCATCGAGGCCCGGCATGCGGATATCGAGCAGCACGATATCCGGCTTGTGGCTGTCGATCAGCGCTAACGCCTCCTCGCCATTCGTGGCACTGGGCTCCAGGACTGTGTAACCCTCGAGCTCGCTCACCATACGGCTTAGGCGCTCGCGAGCCAGGGGTTCGTCATCAACGATCAGGACATTCATATTGCGCTGGATTCCTGCGTGAGTCTCGCACAAGGATAGCGTAGACAGGTGTAGTGACCTCCGTCACCGCGATCCACGCTAAGACTAGCCCGAGCGCCAAAAAGTGCCGTACGTCGGCCAGCAATATTTGCCAGCGTCCGGATCGAACGGCTCAGAGCCCAGTGTTTCCTGCGTTTCTCGCGGTGGGTGACCGTTGTACAACTCACCCGCCCCCTCTTCTTATAGCCGGTGGCCAGACCTTTGCATGATCCGCATTCGCACCGACCCTTATGTCCACTGTAGACGTTCGTCGGAACGATATTGCTCAATCAAAAAATATCCTTTTGTAAATTCCCTGCAGACCGCGCCGGACGTGCCTGACACATCCGCGAAAAAACCTGTCGATCGGTGTCAGCGACAGGATTGGCAACCCTGTTATTATCCGCGCCAGCGTTTCACGCCATTTCTTCAAGCCGATACGAGCGAATTCATGAGCACTGACAAGACCAATCAGTCCTGGGGCGGCCGCTTCAGTGAACCCGTCGACGCCTTCGTCGCCCGCTTCACCGCCTCCGTCACTTTCGACCAGCGCCTGTATCGCCACGACATCATGGGCTCGATCGCCCACGCCACCATGCTGGCCAAGGTCGGCGTGCTGACCGATGCCGAGCGCGACAGCATCATCGATGGCCTGAAGACCATTCAGGGCGAAATCGAGGCCGGCCAGTTCGACTGGCGCGTCGACCTCGAAGACGTGCACATGAACATCGAAGCACGCCTGACCGACCGCATCGGCGTCACCGGTAAAAAGCTGCACACCGGGCGCAGCCGCAACGACCAGGTCGCCACCGATATCCGCCTGTGGCTGCGCGATGAAATCGACCTGATCCTCGCCGAGATCACCCGCCTGCAAAAAGGCCTGCTGGAGCAAGCCGAGCGTGAGGCCGCAAGCATCATGCCGGGCTTCACTCACCTGCAGACCGCACAGCCGGTGACCTTCGGGCACCACATGCTGGCCTGGTTCGAAATGCTCAGCCGCGATTACGAGCGTCTGGTCGACTGCCGCAAGCGCACCAACCGCATGCCATTGGGCAGCGCCGCGCTCGCCGGCACCACTTACCCGATCGATCGCGAATACACCGCGCAACTGCTCGGCTTCGACGCCGTCGGCGGCAACTCGCTGGACAACGTTTCCGATCGTGACTTCGCCATCGAATTCTGCTCGGCCGCGAGCATCGCGATGATGCACCTGTCGCGTTTCTCCGAAGAGCTGGTGCTGTGGACCAGCGCGCAGTTCCAGTTCATCGATCTGCCGGACCGTTTCTGCACCGGCAGCTCGATCATGCCGCAAAAGAAAAATCCCGACGTGCCCGAGCTGGTGCGCGGCAAGACCGGCCGTGTGTTCGGTGCGCTGATGGGCCTGTTGACCCTGATGAAAGGCCAGCCACTGGCCTACAACAAGGACAATCAGGAAGACAAGGAACCGCTGTTCGACGCCGCCGACACCCTGCGCGATTCGTTGCGCGCGTTTGCCGACATGATCCCGGCGATCAAGCCGAAACACGCGATCATGCGTGAAGCGGCGTTGCGCGGTTTCTCCACCGCAACTGACCTGGCGGATTATCTGGTGCGCCGTGGCCTGCCGTTCCGTGATTGCCATGAAATTGTTGGCCACGCAGTGAAATATGGCGTCGACACCGGCAAGGATCTGGCCGAGATGAGCCTGGAAGAATTGCGTCAGTTCAGTGATCAGATCGAGCAGGATGTATTTGCCGTGCTGACCCTGGAAGGCTCGGTGAATGCCCGCGACCATATCGGCGGGACTGCACCGGCGCAGGTCAAGGCTGCGGTGGCACGCGGCCAGGCCCTGATCGCCAGCCGCTAAAAGCCAAGAGCTTCGCGAGCAGGCTCGCTCCCACAGGGATTCAGGATGTTCACAAAATTTGTGTTCATCACCGACTCAATGTTGGAGCGAGCCTGCTCGCGAAGCCGCCCTCCAGGACGCCACAAAATTCACTTCTTGGCAGCAATCATTGCCAAAAACGCCGGCATCGCCGCGTCCTTGTCCGCCGCAATCTTCTGCACGTGCGGATTCTGCTCAAGACGCTCCAGCAGCCCTTTCGCCTGCGGCATTTCGGCCAGCAGATCGATCCCGAACAGCTTCTGCCCGACCGCACAGGCCAGCGGCACACTGTAGAGGAAATACAAGTCGGCAACGCTCAGGCTGTCACCCGCCACATACGGCGCGAACTTGCCGTGACGGCCCAGCGCCGCGAAGCCCAGCAGCAGCTCGGTCCGGGTCTTTTCCTTGATCGCCTCAGGCAATGTCACACCGAAGAATGCCTCGCCATAACAGGCACGCGCCGGCAACTCGATGTACAGCTCGATCTCCTTGGCAATCGCCAGCACCTGCGCACGCTCAAACGGATCGCTCGGCAGGAGCGGCGTGGCCTTTTCTGATTGTTCGAGGTATTCGAGGATGATCGCGGTTTCGTTGATGTAACCGGCGTCGACACCGAGCACCGGGACCTTGCCCCGCGGGCTGATGGCCAGTGACTCCGGGGTCTGCGCCGGATAGAAAGTTACCTCTTCGAAGGGCAGGCCTTTTTCCAGCAGTGCCAGTTTGACCATGTTGTAGTAGTTGCTGACAGCAAATCCGTAGAGCTTGAACATCACAGAGCCTCCAGGCCGTGCGGGGTGGGCAGTGCCTGTTTATAGATCGCCGCGACGTTTCCCGCCAGCAGCATCACGCCGCTGAATGCGGGTAAACTGGCGCCTTTCCTTGAGGAGCCTGCCATGAGCGAGCCGACAGACATCGTCAACGATGACGACGAAGAAGCATTCACTGAAGCGACGCTGATCGAAGCCATCGAGAACCAGATCGAAAGCGACAACCCGCCAGCGGCCAAGGCGACGTTGAACAAACTGACTCTGGTCGGCATGGAGCGCGAAGAGATCCTCAACCTCATGGCTCACGTGCTTGCCTATGAGATTGACGCGATGCTCGATGAAGATCGCCCGTTCGACACCCAGTGGTACGAAACGGCATTGCGCGCATTGCCAGAGCTGCCACCGGAAAAGCTCTAGGATCAAAAGATCGCAGCCTTCGGCAGCTCTTACACCAATCTCCTGTAGGAGCTGCCGAAGGCTGCGATCTTTTTTATGCGGACTACACTGGAATTCGCCTCAAGACAAAATCCCCTGATCTGAGCACTGGACATGCCGCACCAGCGGGTTCACCTTAGAGGCGCTGTCGTCCAATTCCTAGAAAGTCTGGAGTCCTTATGTCGCTTACCCCTGAGTTGGTTGCCGAACTGGAAGTCCTTGCACTCTTCAACCTGGACAGTTCCCAGGAAGGTCTGAAAATTCATCAGACCGCTGCCCCGAAACACATCGCTGCTGCCCAGCGCCTCTTTGAAAAAGAACTCACCGACCAGCCCGATGGCGGGTATCTGACCAGCCTCGGTCGCGATGCCGCGCAAAACGTGCAGACCGTACTGACGATTCTGAGAGAGCAGGAAACCGCCTGATTTTTCCCTGACTTTGCCCACGGGAACTCCTGCCACGGGATTTCCGCGGGCCCGCTCGATCGCTGCCGATAAAAAACTGACGTCAGAAAACAAATTCAGCTTAAACGTCCTGCCACGCAGCGGCTAAACTGCGGCCATTCCGAGACCCTCTACGTCCGAGCCTGCAAGCCGGTTTGAGCTGACATGACGCGCACCCACGAAATCCGCCCCGACCTGGACGAAGGCATCGACCGCAAGGTACTCAGCCAGCTGCGCGCACGTTTTCTCAAACTCAATGAAGGCCGCCTCGGCCGCGCACTCGAAGGTTTGTCGACGCGCCAGCAAAGCGTGCTGACGCTGTTGCCGCTGTTCTTTCACGTCAATCATCCGTTGCTGCCCGGCTATGTCTCGGGCAGTACGCCGGCCGGTTTGTCCAATTATGAGCCGGACGCCAATGCGCTGACCGAGGCGCAGCGCCTGACCCGCTCGTTCTCCTACAAGCCGCGCCATGGCAGTAACCCGCCGCGACCGATTCACGGCCTGTTCCTGATGGGCAGCCTCGGCACTCTGGCCCAGGCCGATCAAAGCGACATGGACGTGTGGGTCTGCCATGCACCTGATCTGAGCGAAAGTGAGCTCGCCGAGCTGCGCAAGAAATGCCAGTTGCTGGAAACCTGGGCCGCGAGCCAGGGCGCCGAGGCGCATTTCTTCCTGATCGACCCGGCGCGCTTTATCAAAGGCGAACGTGACTCCCAGCTCAGTTCGGAAAACTGCGGCAGCACCCAGCATTATCTGCTCCTCGACGAGTTTTATCGCACGGCGATCTGGCTGGGCGGACGCACGCCGATCTGGTGGCTGGTGCCGGTCTATGAAGAAACGGCCTACGACGCCTACACCCACACCCTGCTGTCCAAACGCTTCATTCGCGCCGACGAGACGCTTGATCTCGGGCCGATGGCGGCCATTCCGCCCGGCGAATTCATCGGTGCCGGGTTGTGGCAGTTGTTCAAAGGCATCGAATCGCCCTACAAGTCAGTGCTCAAACTGCTGCTGACCGAGGTTTATGCCAGCGAACATCCGCAGGTGCAGTGCCTGAGTCTGCGTTTCAAGAAAGCCGTGTTCGTCAATCAGCTCGATCTTGATGAACTGGACCCGTACATGGTCGTGTACCGGCGTATCGAGGAATACCTGATTGCGCGCAACGAGCCGGAACGCCTTGAGCTGGTGCGCCGCGCGCTGTATCTGAAGGTCAATCGCAAGCTCACCGGCAACAGCCGCAGCCAGGGTTGGCAACGCGCACTGCTCGAACGCCTGGCCGGCGAGTGGCACTGGGATCAACGGCAACTGGCGCTGCTCGACAGCCGCAGTCAGTGGAAAGTCCGCCAGGTCAGCGCCGAGCGCCGCGCGCTGGTCAATGAACTCAACTACAGCTATCGCTTCCTGACCCAGTTCGCCCGCAGCGAACAGACCGTCAGCCTGATCAACAAGCGCGACCTCAATGTTCTCGGCCGGCGCCTGTACGCGGCGTTCGAGCGCAAGGCCGACAAGGTCGAGTTCATCAACCCCGGCATCGCCCCGGATCTGGCCGAAGACACCCTGACCCTGGTGCAGTCGCCGAACAAAAAGGAGCCGGGGCAGACCCAGTGGGGCTTGTACAATGGCAGCCTGACAGCACTGGAGTGGGAACACTTCGCGCCGATCAAGCGCAGTCGCGAGCTGCTTGAACTGCTGACCTGGTGCCACCGCAACGGCGTGATCGACAGCAGCACACGTCTGGCCCTGCATCCGGGCACCAGCGATTTGAGCGAGTTCGAGCTGTTCAACCTGCTCGGCAGCCTGCAGCAGTGCATCGCCCTGCCCTTGCCCACTGTTGCCGAAGAGCCATTGCTGCGTGCCGCTGTGCCCAGCGAAGTGCTGCTGCTGATCAACGTCGGCGTCGACCCGCTCAAGCATCATCGCGATCTGAACATCCTGATGACCACCGAGCGCACTGACTCGCTCAGTTATGCCGGCGTGCGCGAAAACCTGGTGTTGACCCTCGATCAGGTCACGCTCAACAGCTGGAACGAAGTGCTGGTCAATCGTTTCGACGGCCCCCATGCGCTGCTCGATTGCCTGCGCGATTACCTCAACAACCTGCCACGCGGCCCGGTCCAGCCGTCGCTTAAAGTGCGCTGCTTCTGCCACAACCGCGCGCAGTTCATTGCCCGCCGCGTAGAGGAAATCATCGACACCGCGCAGACTCTGTTGCTCAGTGACTTGAATCATCGCTACCTGATTCAGGTGCAGCAGCACTATCACGTGCTGGAGCTGGTGCCGGGTCAGGTCAACCATGTCGCCCTCGCCACCCTGCCGGCGCTGCTCGACTATCTGGGCGAAGAACAACCACGCTACAGCCCGCTGCACCTGGACCCGATGGCGCTGGAGGATCACGACCTCGCGCTGATCCTGCCGATGGGTCAGCCGGAATGCATTCAGGTGTTCTACCGCATCAGCGAACAGCAGGCCGAGCTGTACGTGCTGGATGAATTCAATGCCCTGTGGCAACAGCAACTGCCCTACCACGACGAGCAGAGTCTGCTGGTACCGCTGCAGCGTTTTCTGCAATCGATCCAGTACCGCCGTGAAGCGCAATTGCCGATGGACGGTGGCCCTGCGGGCAGCCCCGAGACTTTGTATTACCAGCTGTTGCCGTCAGGCCCGGGACGCTCGCGCCGAGTCGAAACCCGACCGGCACCGCAGACGCCGGTGAACAAACCGTTCTATGACGTGCAAGCGATCATCGGCAAAGCCGCACCTGGCGAAGTGCAGGTCACCTTGTATTGCAATCAGAGGGAATTCAGCGAGCTGGAGCATGGCGACCAGCTGTTCAGCGTGGTCGCCCGGGAGATCGTCGAGCAGCGCCGCGAGACCGAGCGCTATCGCTGCTACATCACCGACCTCGACCTCTCGGGGCTGCTCGGTGACGGGCACAGTTCAAGCAATCTGTATCTGCGCTACAAGGCGGACCTGGAGCGCTCGTTGAATGAAGCGCTCGAACAGGTTTGAAGCCGGGATTTATTCGGGAAAGGCGCCGCCGTTGACCGGTTGCGATTCCACTTCCAGCAAGGTCAGCTTCAGCGACTTGCCACCCGGAGCCGGCCAGTCGATGTGCTGACCGACCTTAAGACCCAAAAGCGCACTGCCGACCGGCGCCAGAATGGAAATCTTGCCTTCGTCGGCGTTGGCGTCCTTCGGGTAGACCAGGGTCAGGTGATAATCCTTGCCACTGCCTTCTTCGCGGCAATGCACACGGGAATTCATGGTCACGACATCGGCGGGCACTTCATCGTGGCCGACCACGGTATCGGCGCGGTCCAGCTCGGTTTGCAGCGCAATCACGCCCGGCGCAGCCTGGTCTTTCTCGCTCAGGTTGTCGATCAGGCGCTCCAGACGTTGCACGTCCAGACGGGTAAGGGTGATGGAAGGTGCGGTCATGATCCAGGCAGACTCCTTTCTTCTGCACAAAAAAAGCAAAACCCCGCCAAAAAAGACGGGGTTTTCACCGTGCCTCGGTGGTTTGAGGCGTTCGCGGACACTATCACAGCTCAAAAAATATACAAGTCACTCACCATTGGCCTGCCTGCGCTGTGACGCCTGGGCAACGATGACCCGGCGCCGCTGATCATCGGCCGAACGCCATTCGCGAATGTCTTCGACATGGCGCGCGCAGCCGAGGCAGACTTTCTGTTCGTCCAGCCGACATACGCCCGTGCACGGCGAAGGCACCGCCGGGCTGACGTTGCTGTAGAGCGGTTTCGGCGGGCGAACAGGCGCTGCATCAGTCACGAATCACAGACCTTCGAAATCGAATTCAGCGCCAGCCTGTTGCTTGACCAGGCGCTGAAGCATTTCGCCCAGCTGCTCTTCGCTCTTGTCGCACATCCAGCGCTCGCTTTCTTCGTCGTAGTCGAAGTGGAAACCACCGGACACGGCCGCCAGCCACAGCTGACGCAACGGCTCCTGGCGGCTGAAGATCAGCTGGCTGCCGTTTTCGAATTTGACCGTCAGCACGCCGGCCGAGCTTTCCAGATCGATGTCCAGATCGCTTTCGTCAAATATGTCTTCCAGTTTTTCCTGGGTTTCATCGACCAGATCGTGGAAACGGGCTTCGGACAAACTCATTGCGGCAACCTCAAAAATGTCTGATCAGGCTCAAGCGCCGAAAGATACGGACGCTGTCGGCCGATTGCAAAGATTAACGACCAAGCACCTGTCGGCCCATCCAGCACCGCCCCCGTGGGAGCGAGCCTGCTCGCGAAAGCGGTGTGTCAGGCAACGAGCCTGTTGAATTTGCCGACGCCTTCGCGAGCAGGCTCGCTCCCACAGGGATGATGCGCATCAAAGGAGCCCCGCCGGACGGGAACCCCCTCGCATAGGCAAGCTGCCGGGTGGCCGGTATACTCCGGCGCAATTAACGCATTTTCAAGGATTTCGCCATGAAGCGCCTGATCTCTTCCCTTGCTGCGCTCGTCGCGGTTGCCTGTCTGGTCTCGGCCTGTGGTCAGAAAGGCCCGCTGTATCTGCCCGACGACGATCAGGACCCGGCTGAACAAGCCCAGTCCTCGCAAAAGCAGCCATCCAAGGCTCACAAGCACGACGTACACCAATAAGGGATCGCCATGGACGCTTTTAACTACCGTGGCGGGGAGCTGTTCGCGGAAGGTGTGGCGCTGTCCGCCATCGCCGACCGCTTCGGCACACCTACCTATGTCTACTCGCGCGCACACATCCAAGCGCAATATCTGGCCTACGCCGATGCGCTGGCCGGCATGCCGCATCTGGTCTGCTTCGCGGTCAAAGCCAACTCCAACCTCGGTGTACTGAATGTCCTGGCCCGTCTCGGCGCCGGTTTCGACATCGTTTCCCGTGGCGAGCTGGAACGCGTACTGGCCGCGGGTGGCAGCGCCGACAAGATCGTCTTCTCCGGCGTCGGCAAGACCCGTGACGACATGCGTCGCGCCCTCGAAGTCGGCGTGCACTGCTTCAACGTCGAATCCACCGACGAGCTCGAGCGCCTGCAACTGGTCGCCGCCGAGCTGGGCGTTCGCGCCCCGGTTTCGCTGCGCGTGAACCCGGACGTCGATGCCGGCACCCACCCGTACATTTCCACCGGTCTCAAAGAGAACAAGTTCGGCATCGCCATTGCCGACGCCGAAGACGTGTACGTGCGCGCCGCGCATCTGCCTAACCTGGAAGTGGTCGGCGTCGACTGCCACATCGGTTCGCAACTGACCACGCTGCCGCCGTTCATCGATGCACTGGATCGCCTGCTCGATCTGGTCGACCGCCTCGGCGACTGTGGCATTCACCTGCGCCACATCGATCTCGGTGGCGGCCTGGGCGTGCGTTATCGCGATGAAGAGCCGCCGCTGGCTGCCGACTACATCAAGGCCGTGCGCGAGCGTCTCGACGGGCGTGATCTGGCGCTGGTGTTCGAGCCGGGCCGCTTCATCGTTGCCAATGGCGGCGTGTTGCTGACCCAGGTCGAATACCTCAAGCACACCGAGCACAAGGATTTCGCCATCGTCGACGCGGCGATGAACGACCTGATCCGCCCGGCGCTGTATCAGGCGTGGATGGACGTCACGGCGGTGAAACCGCGCGACAGCGCTGCACGCAAATACGACATCGTCGGCCCGATCTGCGAAACCGGCGACTTCCTCGCCAAGGACCGCGAGCTGGCGCTGGAAGAAGGCGACTTGCTGGCAGTGCATTCGGCCGGTGCCTACGGTTTTGTGATGAGCTCCAACTACAACACCCGTGGCCGTGCCGCCGAGGTGCTGGTGGATGGTGATCAGGTTTTTGAAGTGCGTCGCCGCGAAACCGTGGCCGAGCTGTTTGCCGGCGAAAGCCTGCTGCCGGAGTAACCCATGCTGCTGCGTTTTACCAAAATGCACGGCCTGGGCAACGACTTCATGGTCCTCGACCTGGTCAGCCAGCACGCGCACATTCAGCCTAAACACGCCAAGCAATGGGGCGATCGTCACACCGGTATCGGTTTCGACCAGTTGCTGATCGTCGAAGCGCCGAGTAACCCGGACGTGGATTTCCGCTACCGGATCTTCAACTCCGACGGTTCGGAAGTGGAACAGTGCGGCAACGGTGCGCGCTGCTTCGCCCGCTTCGTGCTCGACAAGCGTCTGACCGCCAAGCGGCAGATCCGCGTCGAGACCAAGGGCGGCATCATCGAACTGGACGTGCGTAACGACGGCCAGATCGGCGTGAACATGGGCGCGCCGCGTCTGGTGCCGGCGGACATTCCATTCCATGCGCCGGCCCAGGCCACCAGTTATCAGCTGGATGTCGACGGCACCACGGTCGAACTGGCCGCCGTGTCGATGGGCAATCCCCACGCGGTGATTCGCGTGGACGACATCAACAGCGCACCGGTGCATGAGCTGGGGCCGAAGATCGAACACCATCCACGCTTCCCGGCGCGGGTCAATGTCGGCTTCCTTCAGGTCATCGATCGCCACCGCGCACAATTGCGCGTGTGGGAACGCGGCGCCGGGGAAACCCAGGCCTGCGGCACCGGCGCCTGTGCGGCGGCGGTGGCGGCCATCAGTCAGGGGTGGATGGATTCGCCGCTGTTGATCGACCTGCCCGGCGGGCGTCTGTCCATCGAGTGGGCCGGCCCGGGCGAACCGGTGTTGATGACCGGTCCGGCAGTGCGTGTATACGAAGGACAAGTGCGTCTTTGAGCGAGCAGAAATCATGACCGACAAGCCTCAGGTACCCGCCCGACCAGCCGACGAATCAGCGTCCGAGAGCCTTGAGGCAGCGGCGGTTGCCGCCTACCTTGAGGCTCATCCGGACTTCTTCGTCGAGCACGAAGAGCTGCTGCCGTCGTTGCGCATCCCGCACCGACGCGGCGACACCGTATCGCTGGTCGAACGGCAGATGACTATCCTGCGCGACCGCAATATCGAGATGCGCCATCGCCTCTCGCATCTGATGGATGTGGCCCGCGACAACGATCGCCTCTTTGAAAAGACCCGACGCCTGATTCTCGCGCTGATGGATGCGTCGACCCTGGAAGACGTGGTCATCAGCGTTGAAGACAGTCTGCGTCAGGATTTTCAGGTGCCCTTCGTCAGTCTGATCCTGCTCGGCGACAACCCGGCACCGGTCGGCCGCTGGGTGACTCACGCCGACGCGCAAACCGCTATCGGCGGCCTGCTCACCGAAGGCAAAAGCGTCAGCGGCAGCCTGCGTGAACATGAGCTGGATTTCCTCTTCGGCGAAGAACAGCGCCAGCAGATCGGCTCGACCGCCGTGGTTGCCGTCAGCCATCAGGGCATTCACGGCATCCTGGCCATCGCCAGTCGTGACCCGCAGCACTACAAAAGCTCGGTCGGCACCCTGTTCCTGAGCTACATCGCCGAGGTCATGGGCCGCGTGCTGCCACGGGTCAACAGCTCGCTGCGCTCGGTACGCTGACCATGGAACGACAACTGGACGCTTACTGCGAACATCTGCGCAGTGAGCGACAGGTGTCGCCGCACACCCTGTCGGCTTATCGCCGCGACCTCGATAAAGTCCTTGGCTGGTGCATCAAGCAGAACATCGGCAGCTGGGCCGCGCTGGACATCCAGCGCCTGCGCAGCCTGATCGCCAGACTGCATGCGCAAGGCCAGTCCTCGCGCAGCCTCGCCCGCCTGCTCTCAGCGGTGCGCGGGCTCTATCACTACTTGAATCGCGAAGGCTTGTGCGACCACGACCCGGCCACCGGCCTGGCCCCGCCAAAAGGCGAACGACGCCTGCCGAAAACCCTCGATACCGACCGCGCACTACAATTGCTGGAAGGTGCGGTCGAGGACGATTTTCTCGCCCGGCGCGATCAGGCGATTCTTGAGCTGTTCTATTCCTCCGGCCTGCGCCTGTCCGAGCTGACCGGGCTCAATCTCGATCAACTCGACCTCGCCGACGGTATGGTTCAGGTGCTCGGCAAGGGCAGCAAGACGCGGCTGTTGCCGGTGGGTAAAAAGGCCCGCGAAGCACTGGAACAGTGGTTGCCGCTGCGCGCCATGACCAACCCGGCGGACGATGCGGTGTTTGTCAGCCAGCAAGGTCGACGCCTCGGCCCGCGCGCGATTCAGGTGCGGGTCAAACTGGCTGGCGAGCGCGAACTGGGGCAGAACCTGCATCCGCACATGCTGCGGCACTCGTTCGCCAGCCATTTGCTCGAGTCCTCGCAGGACCTGCGCGCGGTGCAGGAATTGCTCGGCCACTCCGACATCAAAACCACACAGATCTATACCCACCTCGACTTCCAGCATCTGGCGGCGGTCTACGACAGCGCCCATCCCCGGGCCAAACGCATGAAAGGCGATGATTCATGAGCATTCAGTTGATCACCTTCGACCTCGACGACACTTTGTGGGATACCGCGCCGGTGATCGCCAGCGCTGAAACCGTGTTGCGCGAGTGGCTGAGCGAACATGCGTCCAGCCTGGGCGCGGTGCCGGTGGAGCATTTGTGGGCGATTCGCGAGCGCGTGCTGGCGGGCGAACCGGGGCTCAAGCACCGCATCAGCGCGCTGCGTCGACGTGTGCTGTTCCACGCGCTGGAAGAGGCCGGATATGCCCACGGCGAGGCATCGGATCTGGCTGACAAGGCTTTTGACGTGTTCCTGCACGCTCGGCATCAGATCGAAGTGTTCCCGGAAGTCGAGCCGCTGCTGGAGCTGCTCGCCAATCACTATGCCCTCGGCGTGGTCACCAATGGCAATGCCGACGTGCGTCGGTTGGGGCTGGCGGATTATTTCAAGTTCGCCCTGTGCGCCGAAGACATCGGCATCGCCAAGCCGGATGCGCGCCTGTTTCATGAAGCGTTGCAGCGCGGTGGTGTGGGTGCTGAAGCGGCGGTGCATGTTGGCGATCATCCCGGTGATGACATTGCCGGGGCGCAGCAGGCGGGCTTGCGCGCGGTGTGGTTCAACCCGACGGGCAAGGTGTGGGAAGCGGAGCGCTTGCCGGATGCGCAGATTCGCAGCCTCACGGAACTGCCAGCCGTCCTCGCACGCTGGAATTCCTCCTCGAACTGATCTACAGCCCTGTGGGAGCGAGCCTGCTCGCGAATGCGATGTGTCATCCAACATGTATGTCGGCTGACATGCCCTCTTCGCGAGCAGGCTCGCTCCCACAGGGGACTGCATTTGTTTTCAACGGATTTATTTCAGGCATGAAAAAGCCCGCAGCGACGGCGGGCTTTTTCAGCAAGCGAGCGACGCGCCTCAGATAGGGCGGCTGCCGTACTTGTTGTCCGGCTTCTTGGGCGGATCGGCGACCACGTTGGCCTCCACTTCCTGCACCTTGCCGCCGCGCGCAAGGAATTCTTCCATGGCCTTGGCCAGGGCGTCACGCTCCTTGTTCTTGGCTTCGATGCTCGGCAACTCATCGACCGATACCGCAGCCTTGGCTTTGCCTTTGGCAGCCGGGGCCGGCGTGTCGTCACCACCATCGTCTTCGGCAACGTCTTCCGCTGCCGCTTCCAGGCCTTCCTCGGCCTCGTCTTCGTCGCCTACTTCGAGGTCGTCGTTTTCCAGATCATCGTCGCTCATGTTCTACCTCATGACTTGCCAAAAGCAGATTAGTTATAGACCAGCTTTGGCGGCTGTCGAAGCCGCCGTTGAAAAATCTTCTGCCGCTGCCCGGCAGCGGCTCATGCCTGTTCACCGTGCAAGGTGGCGAGGACTTTACGGGCACCGCCATGATCACGGTGCTCGCCCAGATAAATCCCTTGCCAGGTACCCACTGCCAGCCGTCCAGCCGCAACCGGCAGACTGATCTGGCAACCGAGCACGCTGGCCTTGAAGTGCGCCGGGAGATCATCCGGGCCTTCGTCGTTGTGCTCGTAGTCGTCCGTTCCTTGTGGGATCAGACGATTGAAAAATCGTTCGAAGTCGCGACGAACTGCCGGATCGGCGTTCTCGTTGATGGTCAACGACGCCGACGTGTGCTGCAGCCACAAATGCAACAGACCGACCCGACAGGTCCTGAGTTCAGGCAAGCCTGCGAGCAACTCGTCCGTCACCAGATGAAACCCCCGGGGCCTTGCCCGCAGGGTTATCAGAGTCTGTTGCCACATACAGTTCTCCGCTCGTTCGGGGCGCATTCTAGCGTGCTCTGAAAAAAAACAAAGGCCCTAATATTCCTGCAGCGATGTAAGCGATTGCCCGCAGAAAAAGCCTCGTCGTAAAGACGACCAAAGCCGTAAGAAAAATCCTTTCAGCCGCTCCTTGAATGACAAATCCCGGACAAAAAAATGCCCGGCGAACCGGGCAATTTTTTTATCGCGCGTACTTACAGGTTGTAGCCGCGTTCGTTGTGTTGTGCCAGATCGAGGCCGACCGACTCTTCTTCCTCGGTTACACGCAGACCCATGACGGCGTCCAGCACCTTGAGGATGATGAAGGTGACGATCGCGGTGTAGATCACCGTGAAGCCGACGCCTTTGATCTGAATCCAGACCTGCGCGCCAATGTCAGTCACGGTGCCAAAGCCGCCCAGTGCCGGTGCGGCAAACACACCGGTGAGGATCGCGCCGAGGATACCGCCGATGCCGTGCACGCCGAAGGCGTCCAGGGAATCGTCATAGCCGAGTTTGCGTTTCAGGGTGGTGGCGCAGAAGAAGCACACCACGCCTGCGGCAAGACCGATCACCAGTGCACCCATCGGGCCTACGGTGCCAGCGGCTGGAGTGATCGCGACCAGACCGGCGACCACACCCGAAGCAATACCCAGTGCGCTTGGCTTGCCGTGGGTGACCCACTCGGCAAACATCCAGCCCAGTGCCGCAGCGGCAGTGGCGATCTGGGTAACCAGCATGGCCATACCGGCAGTGCCGTTGGCAGCAGCAGCGGAACCGGCGTTGAAGCCGAACCAGCCGACCCACAGCATCGCCGCGCCCATCAGCGTGTAGCCGAGGTTATGCGGAGCCATTGGTGTGGTCGGGAAGCCTTTGCGCTTGCCCAGTACCAGGCACGCCACCAGACCGGCGATACCGGCGTTGATGTGCACCACGGTGCCACCGGCGAAGTCGAGCACGCCCCAGTCCCACATCAGGCCGCCGTTACCGGACCAGACCATGTGCGCGATCGGTGCATAAACCAGAGTGAACCAGATGCCCATGAAGATCAGCATCGCAGAGAACTTCATGCGCTCGGCGAACGCACCGACGATCAGCGCCGGGGTGATGATCGCGAAGGTCATCTGGAAGGTGATGAACACCGCCTCGGGGAACAGCGCCGCCGGGCCGGTGATGCTCGAAGGCGTGACACCGGCGAGGAACGCCTTGCCCATGCCGCCGAAGAACGAATTGAAGTTGACGACGCCCTGCTCCATGCCGGTAGTGTCGAAGGCAATGCTGTAGCCATAAATGACCCACAGGATGCTGATCAGACCGGTAATGGCGAAGCACTGCATCAGCACGGAAAGAATGTTTTTCGAGCGAACCATACCGCCGTAGAACAGCGCCAGGCCGGGGATGGTCATGAACAGCACGAGCGCTGTCGAGGTAAGCATCCAGGCGGTGTCGCCGGAATTGAGGACTGGCGCTGCCACTTCGTCTGCCGCCATGGCGATGCCGGGCATTACGATGGACAACAGGGCGCCTAGCCCTGCGAATTTACGCAGAGTCATATTGTTTTCTCCTGGGGCGTTGGGTTTGTGGCGGCGCTTAGATCGCGTCGGTATCGGTTTCGCCGGTACGGATGCGGATCGCCTGTTCCAGATTGACCACGAAGATCTTGCCGTCACCGATCTTGCCGGTGTTGGCCGCCTTGGTTATCGCCTCGATAACCCGATCCAGATCCTTGTCGTCGATGGCCACGTCGATTTTCACCTTGGGCAGAAAATCGACCACATATTCCGCGCCGCGATACAGCTCGGTGTGACCCTTCTGCCGGCCGAAGCCTTTGACTTCAGTAACGGTAATGCCCTGCACGCCGATTTCGGACAGCGACTCGCGCACGTCGTCCAACTTGAACGGCTTGATGATGGCAGTGACTAGCTTCATGAAACTCTCTCCCGAATTGGTGGACTTGCCCCAGGAAAACAAACCCGTCTCAAGTCTAAGCGCAGTGCCTGGCTTTGTAACGCATCGTTGACGCCAGCTAACCGCATCAGACGAAACTCCCCGCTTCGTCTGCCGCACTGCATTCGTCACAGCGACTGCATCAGTGCATGGGTCGAGGGTGACTAAGCAGAAACCTTGCCAGCTCGGCAAAAACCCTGCATTTCAATCTCTTGGCCCGTGTTGCACGCGCTCGGGCAGAAAAGCTTTTGCCGATACGCACAACAACGGTGCGCCACCGTCCGTCCCCCTGCGCGAAAAGCGTGCATCCGTGCAACGGGATTGACTATAGACACTGCGTGATACACTGCCGGCCATTGTTTCCAGGACATTTCCCATGCTCGCGCCCAAAGACTTCCTCGACGCCCTGAGCGGCACCGCCTCCCGCCTGTTCAGCGGCGACACGCCACTGCCGAAAGCCGAAATCGAAAGCCAGTTCAAAATGCTGCTGCAGAGTGCCTTCAGCAAACTTGATCTGGTCAGCCGGGAAGAGTTTGATAGTCAGATGGTGGTGCTGGCGCGCACCCGTGCACGGCTTGAGAGTCTGGAAGCGAAGGTTGCCGAGATGGAAGCGAAGCTGACACCGCCCGCGGAATAACCCGCGTCCCCTGTAGGAGCTGCCGAAGGCTGCGATCTTTTGATCTTCAGCCCTTCAACCATCCCCGCAACCTCCTACAACCTGCACCACTGCCATCCGATTGCGCCGAAAGCCCAGGTTTCCAAGCTCATCTGATGCTGAATGTTCAGCAGCGGGTTTGGCGACCTGGACAGCTTAAGGTGCACGACAACCCATCAGGTCATCCCCACCAACATCCCACCACAAGCGAACACCCACACCTGAGCCTGCTCAGTTGGCCGGACATGACGTTGGGTTTGTTGCACTATTCAGAACCTCGCCCGGATGAATCAGGCGCATACCATTGCGGTCCATTTTTCGCCTCCAGAGGCTGTGTTGAGTGGCCAAACTGGAGCATCCGACTCCGCGATACAAGACAGTCGAAAACCTTTCACCGACGTCCTACAACTATTAGCGCATGGCCCTGCAAAAATTAGCGTCTGCGCCTGATTACGCGACTCTTCCTCCTTGTACTACGGTGGCCAACCAAGCATCTGTCACCCAAAAAACGAGGCCTCAATGAAAGACAAAAAGAGAAGGGCAAAGCTAGAACAGATTGTTGGATATCACGCTGAAGCACTTCGGTTAGCCGGAGGTATTTCAGCCAATCAGCGTCGTTTTATTGAGGTAGCGGCCAAGTACTGTAACGAACTCGAACCGGACGGTTGGCTGGCCGGGGGAGGAAGCCAAGTGAAAAATCCCGAAGAAGAAAACTAATGCAGCGTCTCTACTGACCGTGGAGGGCAACTTGGCAACATCCAGTGAAGGTTTACCCTTGCATCGGTGCCACTTGGGCTCGCTCTCCCGACTACCCTTCAAAAACCCGCAGGAAGCGGCTCCCGATTCAGCTCAAGGAACGACCATGTCCCTCTCCATTGTCCACAGCCGCGCCCAGGTTGGCGTGGAAGCTCCAGCCGTCACTGTCGAAGTCCACCTGGCCAACGGCCTGCCGTCGCTGACCATGGTCGGCCTGCCTGAAGCGGCGGTGAAGGAAAGCAAGGATCGGGTGCGCAGTGCGATCATCAATTCCGGGCTGCAATTTCCGGCGCGGCGGATCACCTTGAATCTGGCGCCGGCGGATCTGCCCAAGGATGGCGGACGCTTCGATCTGGCGATTGCCTTGGGGATTTTGTCGGCCAGTGTGCAGGTGCCCTGCCTGACGCTGGACGATGTGGAATGTCTGGGTGAGTTGGCGCTGTCAGGTGCCGTGCGGCCGGTGCGTGGTGTGCTGCCGGCAGCACTGGCGGCGCGCAAGGCCGGGCGGGCGCTGGTGGTGCCTCGAGCGAATGCCGAGGAGGCATGTCTGGCGTCGGGGTTGAAGGTGTTTGCGGTGGATCATTTGTTGGAAGCGGTGGCTCATTTCAATGGGCATACGCCGGTGGAGCCTTACGTTTCCGATGGTTTGATGCACGCTGCCAAGCCCTATCCCGACCTCAACGAGGTGCAGGGTCAAACAGCCGCAAAGCGCGCACTGCTGATTGCCGCTGCGGGGGCACATAACCTGTTGTTCAGCGGGCCGCCGGGCACTGGCAAGACATTGCTGGCCAGTCGTTTGCCGGGGTTGCTGCCACCGCTTTCCGAATGCGAGGCGCTGGAAGTGGCAGCGATTCAATCGGTCGCCAGCGGGGTACCCCTGACTCACTGGCCGCAACGCCCCTTCCGCCAGCCCCACCACTCCGCATCCGGGCCAGCGCTGGTCGGTGGCAGCTCGAAACCGCAACCCGGGGAGATCACCCTCGCCCACCATGGCGTGCTGTTTCTCGATGAGTTGCCGGAGTTTGATCGCAAAGTGTTGGAAGTTTTACGCGAGCCTTTGGAGTCGGGACATATCGTCATCGCGCGGGCCAAGGATCGCGTACGTTTCCCCGCGCGATTCCAATTGGTTGCCGCGATGAATCCGTGCCCCTGTGGATATCTTGGCGAACCCAGTGGCAAATGCTCGTGCACGCCGGACATGGTCCAGCGCTATCGCAACAAACTGTCAGGGCCGCTACTCGACCGGATTGATTTGCACCTGACCGTCGCGCGGGAGGCAACCGCGTTGAATCCGGCAGCCAAGGCCGGCGAAAACAGCGCCAGCGCTGCGGCGTTGGTGGCCGAAGCGCGGGAGCGTCAGCAGAAACGTCAAGGCTGTGCCAATGCGTTTCTCGATCTGCCGGGGCTGAAGCATCACTGCAAGTTATCCACAGCCGACGAGAAATGGCTGGAAGCGGCCTGCGAGCGACTGATCCTGTCGCTGCGCTCGGCGCATCGCCTGCTCAAGGTCGCGCGCACGCTGGCGGATCTTGAACAGGCCGACGCGATTAGCCGCGAGCATCTGGCCGAGGCACTGCAATACCGGCCGGCGACACCTTAATGCTCCGTCAGATCAACCAGCGGTGCCTGACGCACTTCGGTGTCGCGTCCGGCCTGAATCTCGGTCACGCGCTTCAAGGCGTTATCCACCGCCCCTTTGTCGGCCAGCAGGCTATAGCTGATCTGGAACTGTTTATGTTCTTTTGGGGCAATGGTCGGCACCAGATTCAACGGCCGCTGATAGCGACGGTTGTAGGAAAAACTGGTGCCGGGCTCGAGGCCGGTGACGTAGCCCTGCCCTTGGGTGTCGGTGTTTTTCCACAGCGAAAAAACTGGCAACTGCTGAGTATTGAAGCCAACGGATACGCCGAGGCTACCGGCCTTGTTGTGCAGCACGGTGAGGGTGTCACCCTTGGCGTCCGCATAAGGCACGACGTTGTAGACCGTTTCGTCGTAGTCCTTGGTTGGCCCGCGATAGGTCTGCCAGTCGGGCAGATCGCCCTTGGCCTTGTCGTTGAACGGCGACACCTGCTTCACCGGCGCGGCGAACTTCGCGCCTTGCTCAAGAAACGGCGTGCTGAAATTGCTGTGATACAGCGCCTGATATTCCTTCGCATAGTCGCCGTTGTTGGTCAGGGTATCGTTGAGGGCGAAGCTGGCGCTGCCCGGTTCGGTGACCAGTTCGGTCGCTACCGAGAAATCGACTTTCTTGAATGCCTGCTCTTTCAACTCGCCACGCAGCGTGATGGCATACGGCGGCTTTTCATCGATGTGCAGGGTGACGGTGCTGGCCGGGATGTTGGCGGCCCGACCGTGCAGGGTCAGCAGTTCGCCGTTGTCCATGCCGGGATGGCCAACCCACTCATAACCGCAACGGGTGACCAGCTCATTGAAGCCTTCCAGCCAGCCCAGACCACCGCGACCGTTGAGCTCGATGAACGCCGGGTTGACCACGTCCTTGACCGGCGAATCCCAGCCCATGCGCACGTCGCCCACCGAAGCCTGCAACACGTTCATGCCACGGGTCGGCACTACCGACAGCTTCATCGTGCCGTTATCGATATCGACAACGCTGACGCCCTCCTGACGACCGCCATGCAGAGTACGCAGGGTCACGGAAAACGGTTTGGCGGTTTTTACACCGAGTTGTTCACTGGTGATCGTCCAGTTTTTTGCCGGAGTGTTGGCGTCGAGCAGGACATAGTCCCAGGCCATGGCGTGGGAAGCGGCAGAGAACGCGCCGAGGGCGACGAGGAGTTTGAGCGGGGTCATGGCAGCAGCCTTTATTGGAGTTGTGCCATTTTTATAGCGCTGCGGAAACGTTTCAGCAAGTGCAAAGAAGCGGTGGGAGAAAAGCATTCGCGAGCAGGCTCGCTCCCACTGGGGTTTCCGGATTTCACAACCTTTGTGAATCACACCGAAAACTGTGGGAGCGAGCCTGCTCGCGATAGCTATTTCAGAGACGCATCAACGAAAGCGGTCAACCTCGGAACGCAGATCCGCCGCCAGCTTCTCCAGCTCTTTAGCGGTGACAGCCAGGTTCGACACCACCTCACGCTGCTCGCTGTTGGCCAAGGCGATGCTTTGCAAATTGCTGCTCAGCAACGTGGCAGTGCTGCTTTGTTCCTGAGTGGCGGTAGTGATAGCAGCAAACTGCTGGCCTGCCGAACGGCTCTGCTCGTCGATCCGCGCCAGCGCCGAGGCGACATTGGCGTTGCGCGACAGGCCTTCCTGCATCAGCACATTGCCCTGCTCCATGGTGCTGATCGCGTTGCCGGTTTCCTGCTGGATGCTGTGGATCATGCTGGAGATTTCGTCGGTGGCCTGACGGGTGCGCGAGGCGAGGCTGCGCACTTCGTCGGCGACCACGGCAAAACCGCGACCCTGCTCACCGGCACGCGCGGCTTCGATGGCAGCGTTGAGTGCCAACAGGTTGGTCTGCTCGGCGATCGAGGTGATCACACCGACAATGCCGCCAATTTCCTGCGAGCGCTGCCCCAGCGTGTTGATCACGCTGGCGGTGCTGTTCAGCGCGCCGGCGATCTGCTCCAGCGACGACGACGCTTCTTCCATCGAGCTGCGGCCGATCTGGGTTTGCTGAGCGTTTTCCTGCGCCAGGCGCTGAGTCGCGCCCATGTTGTCGGCAATGTTCAGCGACGTCGCGCTGAACTCTTCCACGGCGCCGGCCATGCTGGTGATTTCGCCCGACTGCTGCTCCATGCCTTCGTAAGCACCACCGGACAAACCGGACAGCGCCTGCGCACGGCTGTTGACCTCTTCCGAAGCGCGGCGGATGTGCTCGACCATGGTCGACAGCGCCTGGCTCATCTGGTTGAACGCGCGCGACAGCTGACCGATTTCGTCGTGGCTCGATACGTTCAAGCGCACGCTCAGATCACCAGCGCCCAAGGCTTCGGCCTGGCGCACCAGATCGCCCAGCGGCGCGAGTTTGCTGCGCAGCAGCCAGACCACGGAACCGACCGCGAGCAACATCGCCAGCAGGCTGCCGATCGCCAGTTGTGTACCGACGCTCCAGGTCACCGCGCGGATCTCGGCTTTCGGCATGCTCGCCACCACCGACCACGGGCCACCTTCGAACGGCACGGCGATGCTGTAGAAGTCCTCGCCCTTGTCGCTCCAGAACTCACCCTTGCCCGGGGTTTTTACCAGGTTGTTGATGGTCGGGGCGGCTTGATCCAGGTTTTCGACGCCGGCAATCGGCACCAGCCATTTGTTCTGCTCGTCGAGGAGCGCCAGCGAGCCGGTCTTGCCAATGCGGAAGCGCTTGAGATTAGCGAACTGCGCGTTCTGCGCGTCGGTGTAATCGAAGCCGACGTACAGCACGGCGATGATCTTGCCGCCCGCATCGCGCACCGGGGTGTACTGCGACATGTAGTAGCGCTCGAACAGCAGCGAGCGGCCGACATAACTCTGCCCCGCCATCAGCTTCGCGTAGGCCGGGTTGGCATGATCGAGCACGGTGCCGATGGCACGGGTGCCGTCCTGCTTGCTGACATTGGTGCTGACGCGAATGAAGTCTTCGCCGCTGCGCACGAACACCGTGGCAACGCCGGCGGTCATCTGCTTGAATTCGTCAACTTCCTTGAAGTTGTTATTCAGCACCTCGTTGCCAAGGTGCAGGCCCGGGGTCTGCACGCCGGCCACGGTCACTGGCTGATCGGGGTGCACACTCAGGCCACTGCCGAAGCGCTTTTCGAACAGCCCGCTCAGACGCAGGGTGCTTTCGCGCAGCGTACCGTGGAAGGTACTCAGCTGATCGGCCAGCAGCCGGGCCTCACTGGCCAGATGCTCTTCACGGGTGGCGAGGTTGGCGGAATCCAGCGAACGCAAGGCGAACACCGTACTGCCGCTGATGACTATCGCCAGTATCACAGCAAGGGCAAGGCCCAGCTGCGAGGCGATCCGAGCACGAGGTTGAGACATGAACAGCTCCTGGCCGAGCCACCGAATCCTCCTTGATCGCGGTAATTGCCCGGAAAATATTCTAATAATGGGAGTAGCGCGGAACCGGCACGACGGTTCCACATGCTCGTAGTCGGCGGAAAATCCGAATACTTGAGCGGATTGCGTGGGCATGGCGCAGTAGTGGCATTGTGCCGGCTCGAACGTTTCAGCTCAAGCGCTGCACCGCCGGCAATTGCATGGCGCGGACTTCGCCTTGGAGAAAATCGCTGAGGCGGCGCAAACGTTCACCTCCCGGGCGCGGTTTTGGCCACACCAGGTAATAATTCAGGCCACTGGCGACCGCCGTCGGCCAAGGCAGGCTCAAGCGCCCTTGCGCGACATCTTCGGCGACCATCAACAGATCACCCATCGAAACGCCGTAGCCGCGCGCAGCCGCGATCATGCCCAGCTCCAGCGTATCGAACACCTGACCGCCCTTGAGCGAGACCTGATCGGACAGGCCCATGCGCTCCAGCCAACTGCGCCAGTCGCGGCGATCCGGAGTCGGATGCAGCAGTTCAGCAGTCGCCAGACGCGCCACGTCCCAAGGTTGATCGTTGAGCAGGTTCGGCGCGCCGACCGGGATCAGTTCCTCCGGAAACAGCAGGCTCGCTTCCCAGTCCGGCGGGAAATGCCCGTCACTCAGCAGCACCGCGCAATCGAATGGCTCATTGTTGAAGTCCACCGAATCGATGTCCATCCACGCACTGGTCAGTTGCACCTCATTGCCCGGCTGCAAATGGCGGAAGCGACTCAACCGCGCGAGCAACCACCGCATGGTCAGGGTTGAAGGCGCCTTCATGCGCAGAATGTCGTCCTCGGCACGCAAGGTATTGCAGGCGCGTTCAAGGGCGCAGAAGCCTTCGCGGATACCGGGCAACAGCAGCCGCGCCGATTCGGTCAGTTGCAGGTTGCGCCCGCTGCGGTGAAACAGCCGGCAGGCAAAGTGTTCTTCAAGGGTGCGCATGTGCCGACTGACCGCGCTCTGGGTGATCGACAGCTCTTGCGCCGCGCGCGTGAACGAGCTGTGTCGCGCTGCGGCTTCGAATGCGCGCAGGGCATACAACGGCGGAAGTCGTCGGGACATACACAAAGCTCCAGTAACGGGGATATGGCCAATTCGGCGGGCACGTTTCAGCATGAGTATTAATCATGCCACCCATCCTTTTTATCCCTTTGTGCAAAGCCTGCCAAGCGCCGAGAATCGACGCTCTTCTGTTCCCTCTTAAATCAGGTGGTGATGACCATGCGGCATCCTGTGCGTACCGAACTCTGGGCCATCCTGCGGCTGGCGGGGCCGCTGATTGCTTCGCAGTTGGCGCATATGCTGATGGTGCTGACCGACACCCTGATGATGGCGCGCCTCAGTCCCGAGGCGCTGGCCGGTGGCGGCCTCGGTGCGGCCAGCTACTCATTTGTATCGATTTTCTGCATCGGCGTGATTGCAGCGGTCGGCACACTGGTAGCGATCCGTCAGGGTGCCGGCGATATCATCGGTGCCGCGCGCCTGACACAGGCCGGACTGTGGCTGGCCTGGCTGATGGCGCTCGGCGCCGGGTTGTTGCTGTGGAACCTGAAACCCGTATTGCTGTTGTTCGGCCAGACCGAAACCAACGTCAACGCCGCCGGGCAATTTCTCATCGCCCTGCCCTTCGCCCTGCCCGGTTATTTGAGTTTCATGGCCCTGCGCGGTTTTACCAGTGCAATCGGCCGGGCGACGCCGGTGATGGTCATCAGCCTCGCCGGCACCGTGGCCAACTTCCTGCTCAACTACGCGCTGATCACCGGCATGTTCGGCCTGCCGCAACTGGGTCTGACCGGCATCGGTCTGGTCACGGCGATTGTCGCCAACTGCATGGCCCTGGCGCTGGCCTGGCACATTCGCCGGCATCCGGCATATAACGCTTACCCCTTGCGCGCCGGCCTGTCGCGGCCGAACCGGCAATACCTGAAAGAACTCTGGCGCCTGGGCCTGCCAATTGGCGGCACCTATGCGGTGGAAGTCGGGTTGTTCGCTTTCGCTGCGCTGTGCATGGGCACCATGGGCAGTACACAGATGGGCGCGCATCAGATTGCACTGCAGATCGTGTCGGTGGCGTTCATGGTCCCGGCCGGGATGTCCTATGCCATCACCATGCGCGTCGGCCAACACTACGGCGCCGGGCAACTGATCGATGCACGGATGTCCGGGCGTGTCGGCATCGCTTTCGGCGCCGTGGTAATGCTCGGCTTTGCCCTGGTGTTCTGGCTGTGGCCGAACCAGTTGGTCGGCTTGTTCCTCGACCACAACGACCCGGCGTTTGCCGAGGTGATCCGTCTGGCGGTGAGCCTGCTGGCCGTAGCGGCGTGGTTCGAGCTGTTCGACGGCACGCAGACGATTGCCATGGGCTGTATCCGCGGGCTCAAGGATGCCAAGACGACGTTCCTCGTGGGGCTTGCTTGCTATTGGCTGATTGGCGCGCCAGCGGCGTGGTGGATGGCGTTTCACCTGAACTGGGGACCAACCGGCGTCTGGTGGGGTCTGGCGCTGGGGTTGGCGTGCGCGGCGGTGAGCCTGACGCTGGCGTTCGAATGGAAGATGCAGCGGATGATTCGGCGCGAGCCGCAATCTCAAGGTTTCATCATCCCCCAGGCCGAATGAGGGTTTCCTTTGTGGGAGCGAGCCTGCTCGCGAAGACCGAGCGTCAGGCACAGATCATTCAGCTGACAGAACGCCTTCGCGAGCAGGCTCGCTCCCACGGGGATTTGTGCCGGCCGCAACAATCGTGATCAACCGACGATTTCCAAAGCCGGCTGCTGGTTCGATCCAGACGCCAGATATTCCACCAACTCCTCCAGCGGCAACGGTCGGCTAATCAGGTAACCCTGTACCTGATCGCAGCCGAATCCGCGCAACAGATCCAACTGCTCCGGCGTCTCGACCCCTTCCGCGACTACTTCCAGGTGCAGGTTGTGCGCAAGGTTGATCATCGCGTGCACCAGTTTGCGGTTCTCTTCGCGCTGTTCCATGCCGCCGACAAAACTCTTGTCGATCTTCAACAAGGTGATCGGCAGGCTGTTGAGGTGCACGAACGAGGAAAAACCGGTGCCGAAATCGTCCAGCGAGAAGCGCACGCCGAGGCGGCCGAGGGCGTCCATGGTCTGCTTGACCAGATCGCTGCGCCGCATCACCGCGGTTTCGGTCAGTTCGAATTCCAGCCACTGCGCTTCGACGCCACGCTCGGCAATCAGGCGGCTGAGCGTCGGCAGCAACTGACTGTCCTGAAACTGGCGGAACGACAGGTTGATCGCCATGTGCAGCGCCGGCAGCCCCTGCTCGCGCAAGGCCTGCATGTCGCGCAAGGCGCGGGAAATCACCCAGTAGCCCAACGGCACGATCAGCCCGCTCTGCTCGGCCAGTGGCACAAATTCGCTCGGCGGCAACAGACCGCGCTCGCCATGACGCCAGCGCACCAGCGCTTCGAGGCCGACAATCCGGCCGTCCTCAAGATTCAGGCGTGGCTGGTAATGCAGTTCCAGCTCATCGCGGCGCAAGGCCCGGCGCAGCTCGCTTTCGAGATCGGCCATGCTCCGCGCGTTGCGATTGATGCGTTCGTTGAAGATATGAAAGGTGCAGCCCTGCGTGCTCTTGGCCTGCTGCATGGCGATGTGCGCGTGCCACATCAATGGATCGGCGCCGCCATTGGCGCGGGCATGGGCGATGCCAAGGCTGGAACCGATCAGCAGACTCTCGCCGTCGACCCAATAAGGTTCGGCCAACGCCTCAGTGATGCGTTCGGCCATCCACTCGGCGCGTTGCGGCGCACGGCGGGTGTCGATCAGCAAAGCGAATTCATCACTGCCCAGCCGCGCCAGTTGATCGCCGGCCTCCAGCTGACTTTTCAGCCGCGCGACGACCTGCAGAATCAGACGATCCCCGGCCTGATGCCCGAGGGCGTCGTTGGCATGGCGAAAATTGTCGAGATCAAGATGGCCGAGGGCGAGACCGCGCCCGTCGCCCTCGGCAAGACGCGCAGTAAGCAGGGTCTGAAAGCCCTGGCGATTGGCGATGCCGGTCAGCGGATCCTGTTCGGCGAGGCGCTGCAGGGTGTTTTCCAGTACGCCGCGTTCGCGCACATGGCGCAGGCAACGCTGGAGCATGCCAGCGTCGAGGGCGTCGAACACCAGCCAGTCGCTGACACCGACCGGCGCGGTGGCCGGCTCGTGTTCCAGCAGCAGAACGGTCGGCAGGCTGCAACGCCCCGGCGCCGGTTGCAACGCTGGCAGAGTCAGCAGCACCGCGTGGCGGTTGTCCTCGAACAGGCGGCTGACCGAATCCCAGTTCGGCGCGCTGATCAGCACCGCCGCGCTCCCCATCGGAGCCAGACACTCACGCAACAACGCTGTCCACGCTGGCTCTTCGGCCAGTAGCAGCAAACGCAAGGGTTCGACAGGCGTAGACAAGCTGACTCCCTAGACTCTGCAATGATGTAGGCGGGGCATTATGCCGGTGTGCTGAACAATGACCAATGCGTTGTCTGATGACAACGGCATCGAAACGTTATTTTGTGTCACGAATGAGAACATTAGCCGCAAAATCCCCGCGTATCCTGCGTGAAAGTAACAAAACCGGCAAATCTGAATCGCGTGCTGCGTCACAAGTCGGACAGAGCAGCAGAAATCGCTGAGCCTGTTAAAATGCCGGCCCATTTCGTCAACGACTCCCGAATTTTCGTATGTCCCGACTCAATCCCCGGCAGCAAGAAGCCGTGAACTATGTCGGCGGCCCTCTATTGGTGCTCGCCGGTGCTGGCTCCGGCAAGACCAGCGTGATCACGCGCAAGATCGCGCACCTGATCCAGAACTGCGGCATCCGCGCCCAGTACATCGTCGCCATGACCTTTACCAACAAGGCCGCGCGCGAGATGAAAGAGCGGGTCGGCACCCTGTTGCGTGCCGGCGAAGGGCGCGGCCTGACGGTCTGCACCTTCCACAACCTGGGCCTGAACATCATCCGCAAGGAACATGCGCGACTGGGCTACAAACCCGGTTTCTCGATCTTCGACGAGACCGACGTCAAAGCCCTGATGACCGACATCATGCAGAAGGAATACGCAGGCGACGACGGCGTCGACGAGATCAAGAACATGATCGGCGCCTGGAAAAACGACCTGATCCTGCCGGCCCAGGCCCTGGAAAACGCGCGCAATCCCAAGGAACAGACCGCCGCGATCGTCTACACCCACTACCAGCGCACGCTCAAGGCGTTCAACGCGGTGGACTTCGATGACCTGATCCTGCTGCCGGTAAAGCTCTTCGAAGAACACGCCGACATTCTCGAAAAGTGGCAGAACAAGGTCCGTTACCTGCTCGTCGACGAATACCAGGACACCAACGCCAGTCAGTATCTGTTGGTGAAGATGCTCATCGGCAAGCGCAACCAGTTCACCGTGGTGGGCGACGATGACCAGTCGATCTATGCCTGGCGTGGCGCGCGCCCGGAAAACCTGATGCTGCTCAAGGACGACTACCCGTCCCTGAAAGTGGTGATGCTCGAGCAGAACTACCGCTCCACCAGCCGCATCCTGCGTTGCGCCAACGTGCTGATCTCGAACAACCCGCACGAATTTGAAAAACAGCTGTGGAGCGAGATGGGCCACGGCGACGAGATCCGCGTGATCCGCTGCCGTAACGAGGACGCCGAAGCCGAACGCGTGGCCATGGAAATCCTCAGCCTGCATTTGCGCACCGACCGCCCGTACAGCGATTTCGCCATTCTTTATCGCGGTAACTACCAGGCCAAGCTGATCGAATTGAAGCTGCAGCACCACCAGGTGCCGTATCGCCTGAGCGGCGGCAACAGCTTCTTCGGTCGCCAGGAAGTGAAGGACCTGATGGCCTACTTCCGCCTGATCGTAAACCCGGATGACGACAACGCCTTCCTGCGCGTGATCAACGTGCCACGCCGCGAAATCGGCTCGACCACGCTGGAAAAACTCGGCAACTACGCCACCGAGCGCAAGATCTCGATGTACGCCGCCACTGATGAAATCGGCCTCGGCGAACATCTCGACAGCCGTTTCACCGATCGGCTGGCACGCTTCAAGCGCTTCATGGACAAGGTCCGCGAGCAGTGCGCCGGCGAAGATCCGATCTCGGCGCTGCGCAGCATGGTCATGGACATCGACTACGAGAACTGGCTGCGTACCAACAGCTCCAGCGACAAGGCTGCCGACTACCGTATGGGCAACGTCTGGTTCCTGATCGAGGCGTTGAAAAACACCCTCGAGAAAGACGAAGACGGCGAAATGACCGTCGAAGACGCCATCGGCAAACTGGTGCTGCGTGACATGCTCGAGCGCCAGCAGGAAGAAGAGGACGGTGCCGAAGGCGTGCAAATGATGACGCTGCACGCCTCCAAAGGGCTGGAATTCCCCTACGTGTTCATCATGGGCATGGAAGAGGAAATCCTCCCGCACCGCTCCAGCATCGAAGCCGACACCATCGAAGAAGAACGTCGCCTGGCCTACGTGGGCATCACCCGCGCCCGCCAGACCCTGGCCTTCACCTTCGCAGCCAAGCGCAAGCAGTACGGTGAAATCATCGACTGCGCGCCGAGCCGCTTCCTGGATGAACTGCCGCCGGACGATCTGGCGTGGGAAGGCAACGACGACACCCCGACTGAAGTCAAAGCCGTGCGTGGCAATAGCGCATTGGCCGATATACGCGCGATGTTAAAGCGCTAGAATCGACTACTTTTTAATCTACCTTCGGCGCCCATCGCGCCAACAGAGGAAGCTGTTGTGGAAGCACTGCACAAAAAAATCCGCGAAGAAGGCATCGTGCTTTCCGATCAGGTCCTGAAAGTCGACGCTTTCCTGAACCACCAGATCGACCCGGCCCTGATGAAGCTGATCGGTGACGAATTCGCCGCACTGTTCAAGGATTCGGGGATCACCAAGATCGTCACCATCGAGGCTTCAGGCATCGCTCCGGCAATCATGACCGGTCTGAACCTCGGCGTGCCGGTGATCTTCGCCCGCAAGCAGCAGTCGCTGACCCTGACTGAAAACCTGCTTTCGGCGACCGTCTACTCGTTCACCAAGAAGACCGAAAGCACGGTGGCCATCTCCCCGCGCCACCTGACCAGCAGCGACCGCGTGCTGATCATCGACGACTTCCTGGCCAACGGTAAGGCCTCGCAAGCGCTGATCTCGATCATCAAACAGGCCGGCGCCACCGTTGCCGGTCTGGGCATCGTCATCGAGAAGTCGTTCCAGGGCGGCCGCGCCGAACTGGACTCGCAGGGCTACCGCGTTGAATCGCTGGCTCGCGTGCAATCGCTGAAGGATGGCGTCGTCACCTTCATCGAGTAACCAGCGGCACCGAGTTACTCCTGGAGCGAGCCTGCTCGCGAATGCATTGTGTCAGTCACCCTGTTGAGTGACTGACACACCGCTTTCGCGAGCAAGCCCGCTCCCACATTCGATTTTGTGGCGGCAGTTACTGCGCGGTGGCTTTCAGGCCGGTGAGCAGCAAACGCTGGAACAGATCCTCTTTGAGGCCTTCCGGATTCGTCAGTTGCATCCGCTCAAGATGTTCCGGGAACGCCGATGCCTCGGGTGCATCCAGCGCTGCCTTGCCCAATTCCAGAATCTCGGTCAGCTTGAACTTGCTCTTCAGCCAGTTCAGCGCCCGCAGCAAATCCCGTTCGATCGCGGTGAAATCACAACCCAGCGGATACTCCGGAAACAGGTTCGGATGCCGCGCAGCGATCGCCTGCAAGCGTTGCGGTGTGTTGTCGGCGAAACGTGGATCGAGACGAAAATCCTTCGGCAGTTTGCCAACCTTTTGCGCCTGCTCGATCAGCCCCGGCTGGAACCGCGAATCGCTGATATTGAGCAGCGCTTCGATCACCGCCGCGTCGGATTTACCGCGCAGATCAGCGATGCCGTACTCGGTGACGACGATGTCACGCAGATGCCGCGGGATCGTGCAGTGACCGTAATCCCAGACGATATTGGAGCTGACCTCACCGCCGGACTCGCGCCAGCTGCGCAGGATCAACATCGATCGTGCGCCCTCCAGCGCGTGGCCCTGAGCAACAAAGTTGTATTGGCCACCGACACCGCTGAGCACACGTCCGTCTGCCAATTGATCAGCCACGCCGGCGCCGAGCAGAGTCATGGTAAACACGGTGTTGATGAAGCGCGCATCGATGCGCTGCAAGCGCTTGAGTTCTTCCTGGCCGTACAGCTCGTTGATGTAGCTGATGCGGGTCATGTTGAAATCAAGCAGCCTGCTTTGCGGCAACTCACGCAGCCGTTCATAGAAACTGCGCGGGCCAAGGAAGAAACCGCCGTGCACCGAAATACCGTCGGGCTGCGCGGCTTCGTCGAGGGTGCCGGCGTTGGCCTGCTCCTGGGTCGGCACATCCGGATAGACTTTGCGCCGGATGATCCCGGCATCCGCCAAAACCAGCAGCCCGTTGACGAACATCTCGCTGCAACCGTAGAGGCCTTTGGCAAATGGCGTGGTCCCGCCCTCGCGCTGGATCAATTGCGCCCATTGGCTGAGGTTGATGTCATCGAGCAACGCCTGATAACCGGCGTTATCGGCCTGACGGGCAAGCAACGCAGCGGTCAGGGCATCACCCATCGAACCGATGCCAATCTGCAACGTGCCGCCATCGCGCACCAGCGCACTGGCGTGCAAACCAATGAAATGATCCTGAAAGCCTACCGGCATGTTCGGCGTGGAAAACAGCGTGCTGCTGTCCTTCTCGTCGATCAGCAGGTCAAAGGTATCGATGTCGACTTCCGCATCGCCGGGCATGTACGGCAGATCCGTATGCACCTGGCCGACCAGCACAACGGTCTCCCCCGCCTCGCGGCGCTTGGCGATCATCGGCAACAGGTCGAGGGTGATGTCCGGGTTGCAACTCAGGCTCAGACGATCGGGATGTTCGCTGCTGCTGGCCAGCAGTTGCGCCACCAGGTTCAGACCCGCTGCATTGATGTCGCGGGCGGCATGGCTGTAATTGCTGCTGACGTAATCCTGCTGCGCCGGCGCGCTGTTGAGCAGACTGCCCGGCTGCATGAAGAACTGTTGGATGCGGATGTTGGCGGGCAGGCTGTCATGCTGGAGATCGGCGAGAAAATCAAATTCCGGATAATCACCAAACACGCGCTCGACGAAGGGCTCGATAAAGCGCCTCTGCAAGCCATCGCCCAGATTCGGCCGACCGAGGCACAGCGCGGTATAGATCGTCAGCTGCCGCTCGGGCATCTGCTTGATGCGCCGGTACAGCGCGTTGACGAAGTGATTCGGCTTGCCCAACCCCAGCGGCAGGCCCATGTGGATGTGCGCAGGCAAACGCGCCAGCACATCGTCCACCGCCTGTTCGATCGAACACAACTGCACCATCTGAAGCCTCCCGCCCGTTCCGTTGATAGGGGTAGACCGAGATTGCCTTGAGTTTGCTGCAAAGGACAGCGTTTGGTTCGGAGGGACCAGGGCCTGAATGAATCGGGAAACCAGAAACCACAGGCACAAAAAAACCGTCCGAAGACGGTTTTTTTCAAAGGCGCCGCTGATTACAGACCGGACATCTCTTTGATCGCGCCCTTGAGCTCTTCATCGGAGCAATCGGCGCAGGTGCCTTTTGGCGGCATGGCGTTGATGCCGGTGATGGCCTTGGCGAGGATGCCGTCCAGACCACCCTGATGATCGGCGCGCTCCTTCCAGGCTGCCTTGTCGCCGATCTTCGGCGCGCCGAGCAGGCCCGTGCCGTGGCAAGCGTTGCAGTGTTTGGCGATCACGTCTTTAGGGGCTTTTGCTCCGCCACCGCCGCCAGCCGTCGCGGCCACTTCCATACCCTTGCATTCCTGCCCTTGAACACACACCTGGCCGACGGGCTCGAGGCGTTTGGCGATGTCGTCATTCGTCGCAGCTTGAGCGCTGACAGCCCAGAGGGCCAGTACGGTTGCTGGTGCAGCCAGCATTTTCATAATTAGGTTCACGCGTTCACCCTCAATGGTGGCTATTCACGCCTGCGGCCACGGTTCGCAGGCGGGCGCAAGTATAGCGGGTAGGCCGCTGTACTGAAACAACCCCATGGTTAGAGGGGTCTTGTTGCCCATCGGTAAAACGGTTCGGGGGCCTTTGCCATATTGGCCTGGCGCCTTCTGCTTAAAAATTCGCCGGCGTGGCTGCGCTGATTAGTCGCGCCGGCACGTCGAACGGGTTACGGAAACGATGCGGCTTGGTACTTTCAAAATAGTAGCTGTCGCCGGCTTCGAGGATAAAAGTTTCCAGACCCACCACCAGTTCGAGGCGGCCTTCCACCAGAATCCCGGTTTCCTCGCCCTCGTGGGTGAGCATTTCTTCGCCGGTGTCGGCGCCCGGCGGGTAGATTTCGTTGAGGAAGGCGATGGCGCGGCTGGGGTGAGCGCGGCCGACCAGTTTCATGGTCACGGCGCCGTCGGAGATGTCGATCAGCTCGTTGGCCTTGTAGACAATCTGGGTCGGTTGGTCCTGCAGGATCTCTTCGGAAAAGAACTCGACCATCGACATGGGGATGCCGCCGAGCACCTTTCTCAGCGAACTGATCGAAGGGCTGACGCTGTTCTTTTCGATCATCGAAATGGTGCTGTTGGTGACGCCCGCGCGTTTGGCGAGTTCACGCTGGGAAAGCCCTTTGAGCTTGCGGATCGATTGCAGTCGTTCACCGACGTCCAAGGCGGGAGCCTCCTGATGTTGTAAGAATATTGAGCGTTATCATGGCGACAGCGTTCAGTATTTACAACACTTGGCCCCTGCAGCGGCGTCAACCCTCGGAATAGAGCCTTGGCACACGTTTCAGGTTGCAGAAGATCTGATACGGGATGGTATCGGCCCACTTCGCCACGTCACTGGCGAGGATGTTCTTGCCCCACAACTCGACGACAGAACCGAGTCCCGCTTCCGCTACGTCGGTCAGGTCGATGCAGAGCATGTCCATCGACACGCGCCCCAGCAGGCGGCTGCGTTGGCCGGCCACCAGCACCGGCGTGCCGGTCGGCGCCTGGCGCGGGTAGCCATCGGCGTAGCCCATGGCGACCACGCCAATGCGCATCGGCTTGTCGGTGATGAATCTGGCGCCATAGCCGATCGGTTCGCCGGCCGGCAATTCACGCACGCTGATGACTTTCGACTCGAGGGTCATCACCGGTTGCAGGCGTTCGGCAACGGCGTTGGCTTCTTCGAACGGGGTCGCGCCGTAGAGCATGATGCCCGGGCGTACCCAGTCGCTGTGGATTTCTGGCCAACCGAGCACGGCTGGCGAATTACGCAAGCTGACTTCAGCCGCCAGCCCCTGACGCGCCGCCTCGAACACCGCGACCTGCTCGGCACTGCTTTGCGCGTGCAGTTCATCAGCGCGGGCGAAGTGGCTCATCAACACGATTTTCGCGACTTTGCCGCTGGCCAGCAGACGTTGATAGGCCGCTGGATAATCTTTCGGATGCAGGCCGACGCGGTGCATGCCGGAATCGAGCTTGAGCCACACCGTGATCGGTTTGCTCAGGACTGCCTGCTCGATCGCTTCGAGCTGCCACAGCGAATGCACCACGCACCAGAAATCATGTTCGACGATCAATCCCAGCTCGTCGGCTTCGAAGAAGCCCTCCAGCAGCAATACCGGCGCACGGACCCCGGCAGCGCGCAGCTCGAGTGCTTCCTCGATGCAGGCCACGGCAAAACCATCCGCTTCGGCTTCCAGCGCTTGGGCGCAACGTACCGCGCCATGGCCGTAGGCGTCCGCCTTGATCACGGCGAGCGCCTTGGCGCCGGTGACTTCGCGGGCAATTCGGTAGTTGTGACGCAGGGCTTGAAGGTCGATCAGGGCACGGGCAGGACGCATGGCGGCAACTTCTGGGCGGTCATGGGAAGAAAAACCGGCGCTGACTGACGACGTGAACCGCCAACAGCACCGGGAGAGGGATCTTGGAAACGTTATGGCAGCGCGGCGACGATGGAGATCTCCACCAGAATGCTCGGCTTGGCCATCTTCGCTTCGACGGTGGCGCGGGCCGGCGCGGCGCCTTTGGGCAGCCACTGGTCCCACACCGCGTTCATCCCAGCGAAGTGCGCTTCGATGTCGTTGAGATAGATCGTCGCCGACAACAGATGCTGTTTGTCCGTCCCGGCCAGATCGAGCAGACGTTCGATATTGGCGAGCACATCGCGGGTCTGCTGTTCAATTCCGGCGTCGAAGTCGTCGCCGACCTGCCCGGCCAGATACACGGTGCCGTTGTGGCTGACGATCTGACTCATGCGCTCATTGGTGAGCTGGCGCTGGATTGACATGTTTTGCGGACTCCTGGGTCTGGTTGCCGTAACGGGAAATATCGAGGCCTTCGGCGCTGATCTGCGGCTTTTTCTTCGCCATCAGGTCGGCGAGCAAACGGCCGGAACCGCAGGCCATGGTCCAGCCGAGCGTACCGTGACCGGTGTTGAGGAACAGATTCTTGAACGGCGTGGCGCCAACGATCGGCGTACCGTCCGGCGTGGTCGGGCGCAGGCCGGTCCAGAAGCTCGCTTCGGCCAGATTGCCGCCCTGAGGATAAAGGTCGTTGACGATCATCTCCAGGGTTTCGCGCCGACGCGGATTCAGCGACAGGTCAAAACCGGCGATCTCGGCCATGCCGCCAACGCGGATGCGGTTGTCGAAGCGGGTGATCGCGACCTTGTAGGTCTCGTCGAGAATGGTCGACGTCGGCGCCATGGCAGGATCGGTGATCGGCACGGTCAGCGAGTAGCCCTTGAGCGGATACACCGGAGCCTTGATGCCCAGCGGCTTGAGCAGTTGCGGCGAGTAGCTGCCGAGCGCCAGTACGTAGCGATCAGCGGTTTCCAGCTTGCCGTCAATCCACACACCGTTGATGCGATCACCGGCGTAGTCGAGTTTCTGGATGTCCTGGCCGAAACGGAATTCCACACCGAGCTTGCGCGCCATTTCAGCGAGACGGGTGGTGAAGATCTGGCAGTCGCCGGTCTGGTCGTTGGGCAGACGCAGCGCGCCAGCGAGAATGTCGGTCACGCCTGCCAGCGCCGGCTCGACGCGGGCGATGCCGGCGCGGTCGAGGACTTCAAACGGCACGCCGGATTCTTTCAGCACGGCGATGTCTTTGGCGGCGTTATCCAGTTGCGCCTGAGTGCGGAACAACTGCGTGGTGCCGAGGCTCCGGCCTTCGTAGGCGATACCGGTTTCGGCGCGCAATTCATCGAGGCAGTCACGGCTGTACTCGGACAGACGCACCATGCGCTCCTTGTTCACTGCGTAACGGCTGGCGGTGCAGTTGCGCAGCATTTGCGCCATCCACAGGTATTGGTCGATATCAGCGGTGGCCTTGATCGCCAATGGCGCGTGGCGTTGCAGCAACCACTTGATGGCCTTGAGCGGCACGCCCGGCGCGGCCCACGGCGAGGCGTAACCCGGCGAGACCTGGCCGGCGTTGGCGAAACTGGTCTCCATGGCCGCAGCAGGCTGCCGATCGACCACCACCACTTCAAACCCGGCACGGGCCAGATAGTAAGCACTGGCGGTACCGATGACGCCGCTACCCAAGACCATGACGCGCATTTTCAATCCCTCATCGCGGCTTTTCGCCGAACTGTTTGTTAGAGCAATGATGGGCGCAGTGTAAAAAAGAAATGCCAGTGCTTTTCACTATATAAGCGCCTATATTTGGCGACAATTCTCGGCAAAAACCCTTTTCACGGAGGCGCATCCCCTATGCGTACCAACACTCAGACCAAACGTGAGCTGGATAAGATCGACCGCAATATCCTGCGCATCCTGCAGGCGGACGGGCGGATTTCCTTCACCGAACTCGGGGAAAAGGTCGGACTCTCGACCACGCCCTGCACCGAGCGCGTGCGGCGCCTGGAGCGCGAGGGGATCATCATGGGCTACAACGCCCGGCTCAATCCGCAGCATTTGAAGGGTAGCCTGCTGGTGTTCGTCGAGATCAGCCTCGACTACAAATCCGGCGACACATTCGAAGAATTCAGACGCGCGGTACTGAAGCTGCCGCATGTGCTGGAGTGTCATCTGGTGTCAGGAGATTTCGACTATCTGGTGAAGGCGCGGATTTCCGAGATGGCCTCGTATCGCAAACTGCTGGGCGACATTCTGTTGAAGCTGCCACATGTACGTGAATCGAAGAGCTACATCGTCATGGAAGAAGTGAAAGAGAGCCTGTGCCTGCCGATTCCGGACTGAAATCGGCGGCGTCCCCTTCGCGAGCAGGCTCGCTCCCACATTTGATATGCAATCTCCTGTGGGAGCGAGCCTGCTCGCGAAGAAGTCGACTCGGTCTGAAGTGAACGCAACAGCTAAACCAACACCTGCCGATTCGCCGCCATGTACTCGAATATCTGCTTCTCCACCCGTGGATGAATCAACTCCACCGGCCGCCGCTCGTTCGGGCATGGCAAGGTCTTGGTGGTACCAAACAGTCGACAGATCAGCGGCCGCTCTTCATACACCGTGCAGCCATTTGGCCCCAGGTGCACACAGTTGAGTTGTTCCAGCGCGGCATCCTGTTCGGCGCGGGTCTTGCGCGGTAGCCGGGCCATTTCCTCGGGCGAAGTGGTCACCGGTCCGCAGCAGTCGTGGCAGCCCGGCACGCAGTCGAACGTGGGAATCTGCTGACGCAGGGTGCGGATTTTCTGACTGTTGCAGCTCATCGAAACGGTGACCAAAGTGGCGGGCTGATGATTGTGCCGCAAAAGCCCGGATCCAGACACCGCAGGCCGACCGATGTTGCCCACGTTTGGGCGCGCGGCTTATGCTCCGTCAAATTTTCTCGACACTCAGCCGTTGGATGATGCCCATGACCGCCCGCGCCCCGACCACCGCGAGCCAACCCCACGTTGCCTCTTATTACGCCGCCAGCAGCTTGCCGCAGCCGGACCATCCCGTGCTGCAAGGCGAGGTGGTGGCGGATGTCTGCGTGGTCGGTGGTGGATTTTCCGGGCTGAATACCGCGCTGGAACTCGCCGAACGCGGTTTCAGCGTGGTGTTGCTGGAAGCGCACAGGATCGGCTGGGGCGCCAGCGGTCGCAACGGCGGGCAACTGATTCGCGGTGTCGGTCACGGCCTTGATCAGTTCGCCAACGTCATCGGCGCCGAAGGCGTGCGCGAGATGAAACTCATGGGCCTGGAAGCGGTGGAGATCGTCCGTCGGCGCGTCCAGCGTTTCGGCATTGCCTGCGACCTGACCTGGGGTTACTGCGACCTCGCCAACAAGCCTTCCGATCTCGACGGTTTTGCCGAAGATGCCGAAGAATTGCGCAGCCTCGGTTACCGCTACGAAACCCGTCTGTTGCAAGCCAGTGAAATGCACACGGTGGTCGGTTCCAAGCGCTACGTCGGTGGTTTGATCGACATGGGTTCCGGGCATCTGCACCCGTTGAATCTGGCGCTGGGTGAAGCAGTAGCGGCGCAGCAGATGGGCGCTCAGTTGTATGAGCATTCGGCGGTGACGCGCATCGATTACGGCCCCGAAGTGAAAGTGCACACCGCGCAAGGCTCGGTGCGGGCGAAGACGCTGGTGCTGGGTTGCAATGCCTATCTCAATGACTTGAACCCGCAACTGAGCGGCAAGGTCCTGCCCGCCGGCAGCTACATCATCGCCACCGAACCGCTCAGCGAAGAGCAGGCGCACAACCTGCTGCCGCAGAACATGGCGGTCTGTGATCAGCGGGTAGCGCTGGATTACTACCGACTCTCGGCGGATCGACGTCTGTTGTTTGGCGGAGCGTGTCATTACTCGGGACGCGATCCGAAAGACATCCGCGCTTATATGCAGCCGAAGATGCTTGAAGTGTTCCCGCAACTGGCCGGGGTGAAGATCGATTATCAGTGGGGTGGGATGATCGGCATCGGTGCCAACCGCTTGCCGCAGGTCGGCCGACTAGCCGACCAGCCGAACGTGTATTACGCCCAGGCGTATTCCGGGCATGGAGTGAATGCCACCCACCTGGCCGGCAAGCTGTTGGCCGAGGCGATCAGCGGGCAGCATGGCGGCGGGTTTGATCTGTTCGCCAAGGTGCCGCACATCACCTTCCCCGGCGGCAAGCACTTGCGCTCGCCGTTATTGGCGTTGGGGATGTTGTGGCACCGGCTGAAAGAGTTGGTCTGAGGGTATTTCGGCGGCCCTTGATCCGCTTTTGCGAGCAGGCTCGCTCCCACAGTAACCGCGTTTATTCAGGCAGAACGCAGTCACTGTGGGAGCGAGCCTGCTCGCGATGAGGCCCGCAAGAACAATACAGATCTCATATCCGCCAGAACGGCTTCAACCCCTCCTCCCTTGCCTGCTCTCGCGTCAGCCCGACATCCCTGAGCTGCTCCGGTGTCAGTCCGAGCAAAGCCTTGCGCGTGTGCAGACGATGCCAGAACAGACCCCAGTGACTGAGGCCGGACGGCGCATTGCGCAGCAGATTGCGCGCGTTGTCCTTCTGCCCTGCCGCCAGTTCCTGACTGTGTAACGTCAGCCGCACATCGCTCAAGCCGTTCATTTTCGTTGCTCCTGTTTACTTGGGTAGCCAGAGATTCCATGATGCGCGGGCGAGCAAAACCATTACAGACTCAAAGAACCTGTATTAACTCCATACAGATTTGCCGATTCGCCGACTGAATGATTGATTTTTGCCGCATCTGTACTGGTTTTTACCAATGTGCACCGAGGCCACCATGACCCTGTATGTAAACCTCGCCGAATTGCTCGGCACCCGCATCGAACAAGGTTTCTATCGGCCCGGTGATCGCTTGCCGTCCGTACGTGCCTTGAGCGTTGAACACGGAGTCAGTCTGAGCACGGTGCAGCAGGCCTATCGCGTGCTCGAAGACAGCGGTCTGGCCACGCCGAAACCCAAGTCTGGCTACTTTGTGCCAGTCGGCCGCGAATTGCCGGAGCTGCCCGCAATAGGCCGCCCGGCGCAGCGGCCAGTCGAGATTTCGCAATGGGATCAGGTGCTGGAACTCATTCGCGCGGTGCCACGCAAGGATGTCGTGCAATTGGGCCGTGGCATGCCCGATGTCGGCTCGCCGACCATGAAACCGCTGCTGCGCGGGCTGGCGCGTATCAGTCGCCGACAGGACATGCCCGGTCTGTATTACGACAACATCCACGGCAACCTCGAACTGCGCGAACAGATCGCACGACTGATGCTCGATTCCGGCTGCCAGTTGAGCGCCAGCGAGCTGGTCATCACCACTGGCTGCCACGAAGCGCTGTCCACCAGTATTCATGCGATCTGCGAGCCGGGCGACATCGTCGCGGTGGACTCGCCGAGCTTCCACGGCGCCATGCAGACCCTCAAAGGCCTGGGCATGAAAGCCCTGGAAATCCCCACCGACCCGCTCACCGGGATCAGCCTCGACGCTCTTGAACTGGCGCTGGAACAGTGGCCGATCAAAGCCATTCAGCTCACCCCCAACTGCAACAACCCGCTCGGCTACGTGATGCCCGAGTCGCGCAAACGTGCTCTGCTGACCCTGGCCCAGCGTTTCGATGTGGCGATCATCGAAGACGATGTGTACGGCGAACTGGCCTATACCTACCCGCGCCCGCGCACGATCAAATCCTTCGATGAAGACGGCCGCGTGTTGCTCTGCAGCTCGTTCTCCAAGACCCTGGCGCCAGGGCTGCGCATCGGCTGGGTGGCGCCGGGCCGATATCTCGAGCGGGTGCTGCACATGAAATACATCAGCACCGGATCCACCGCGCCGCAACCGCAGATCGCCATCGCCGAATTCATCAAGGCCGGCCATTTCGAGCCGCACTTGCGGCGTATGCGCATGCAGTACCAACGCAATCGTGACGCGATGATCGACTGGGTGACGCGCTATTTCCCGGCCGGCACCCGCGCCAGTCGCCCGCAGGGCAGCTTCATGCTCTGGGTGGAGCTGCCGGAAGGTTTCGACACGCTGAAGCTCAATCGCGCGCTGCACGATCAGGGCGTACAGATTGCTGTCGGCAGCATCTTTTCCGCTTCGGGCAAGTACCGCAATTGTCTGCGGATGAACTACGCTGCCAAACCAACAGCGCAGATCGAAGAAGCGGTGCGCAAGGTCGGCGCTGCGGCAATCAAACTACTCGCTGAGACCGACTGACCTTTTTTGCGCGCCCGGCGTCCAAATTGCCGACCTCAGCCGCCAACCGGAACGATCCTACGTGAGCTTCAGACAGCCCCTACTCGCTTTACTGATACTCGCCTCGTTCCTCAGCGGCTGCGCCAGCCTCGATGTGCCGCGCGAACCAAGCCAGGCATTGCCAGCGTCGGACTCCAGTTTCGGCCGTTCGATTCAGGCTCAGGCCGCGCCCTATAAAGGGCAGTCGGGGTTTCGTCTGCTCTCGGACAGTGGCGAGGCGTTTACCGCCCGCGCCGAGCTGATTCGTCACGCCCAGGTCAGCCTCGACTTGCAGTACTACATTGTCCATGACGGCATCAGCACGCGGATGCTGGTGGAGGAAGTGCTCAAGGCGGCCGACCGTGGCGTGCGCGTGCGCATCCTGCTCGACGACACCACCAGCGACGGCCTCGACCAGATCATCGCGACGCTGGCGGCACATCCGCAGATCCAGATTCGTTTGTTCAATCCGTTGCACCTGGGGCGCAGCACCGGCGTAACACGCGCGGCTGGGCGACTGTTCAATCTGTCCGTGCAGCACCGACGAATGCACAACAAACTGTGGCTGGCGGACAACAGCGCGGCGATCGTCGGCGGGCGCAATCTGGGCGATGAGTATTTCGACGCCGAACCCAACCTGAATTTCACCGACATCGACATGCTCAGCATCGGCCCGGTCGCCGAGCAGCTCGGACACAGTTTCGACCAGTACTGGAACAGTGCGCTGAGCAAGCCGATCGACGAATTCCTCTCCAGCCAACCGACCGCCGCCGACCTGCAAAACACGCGCACGCGCCTGGAAGAATCGCTGGAAGAAACCCGCAAGCAGAACCACGCGCTGTATCAACAGTTGATGAAATTCACCACCGACCCGCGCATGGACATCTGGCGAAAGGAGCTGATCTGGGCCTGGAACCAGGCGTTGTGGGATGCGCCGAGCAAGGTGCTGTCCAAGGGCGAACCCGATCCGCATCTGCTGCTGACCACGCAACTGGCGCCGGAACTGACCGGCGTCAGCAAAGAGCTGATCATGATTTCCGCGTACTTCGTGCCCGGCCAGCCGGGGCTGGTTTACCTGACCGGGCGCGCCGACGCCGGGGTCTCTGTAAGCCTGCTGACCAATTCACTGGAGGCCACTGACGTGCCGGCGGTGCATGGTGGTTACGCGCCCTATCGCAAGGCGTTGCTTGAACACGGGGTGAAACTCTATGAACTGCGCCGCCAGCCTGGGGATAACTATGGCAGCGGGCCGCGGGTGTTCTATAGCAAGTCGTTTCGCGGTTCGGATTCGAGCCTGCACAGCAAGGCGATGATCTTTGATCGGCGCAAATCGTTTATCGGCTCGTTCAACTTCGACCCGCGCTCGGTGCTGTGGAACACCGAAGTCGGCGTGCTGGTCGACAGCCCGGAACTGGCCGAGCACGTGCGCGCACTGGCGCTGCAAGGCATGGCGCCGACTCTGAGTTATCAGGCGAAACTCGAGGACGGCAAGGTCGTCTGGGTCACCGAGGACAACGGCCAGATGCATACCCTGACCAAAGAACCGGGGAGCTGGTGGCGGCGCTTCAACTCGTGGTTCAGCACCAGCGTCGGCCTCGAGCGGATGTTGTAAGTCCGTCTGTTGGTCATGCCTTGTGGGAGCGAGCCTGCTCGCGATAACGGTTTCACTTCCAGCAAATGAGCTGACTGGTGCACCGCTTTCGCGAGCAGGCTCGCTCCCACAGGGATGCGCTCAGGCTGCTTCTGCCGTTGTGCCAAAGGCCCCTTGGCGCAACAACAAAAGCACCAGGCCAAAAGCCCCCGCCGCCATCAGCAGCGGCAGCGCATGTCCGTTGATCCACTGACTGCCCGCCCCTGCCGCCAAAGGCCCGACCAGACAACCGACACCCCACAACTGGGCGATATGTGCATTGGCGCGGACCAGCGCATCGTCACGATAACGCTCGCCAATCAGGATCAGCGACAGGGTAAACAAGCCGCCGGCACTGGCGCCGAACAGCACCCACAATGGCCAGATCAGCAGCGTGTCGAGCAACATTGGAATGGCCAGACTCGACAGCATCAACACCACCGCGCACCCGGCGAACAGCGTGCGCCGCGACAGATAATCGGCCAATGCGCCGATCGGCAATTGCAGCAGCGCATCGCCGACCACCACCGTGCTGACCATGGCCAGCGCAATTTCGGCGGTGAACCCTTGTTGCAGACAGTACACCGGCAGCAGCGTCAGGATCATCGCTTCGAACGCGGCGAACAATGACACCGCCCAGGCAATCGCCGGCAGCTCTCGGGCAAAGACCCATAGATCGCCGAACGTCACGCTGTTGGCTTCACTGCTCGGCGCACCGCTGCGCCCTGAAAGCAAAAAGGGCGAGAGCGTCAGCAGACCGACCCCGACCCAGAAACCGTAATCATGCTCGGTACCGAGCGCCCCCAGCAGCAATGGACCAGACAGTTGGCTCAACGCATAGCTGCTGCCATACAGCGCCACCAGTCGCCCACGCCACTGTTCGACCACCAGCTGATTGATCCAGCTCTCGCCGAGGATGAACACGATGGTCAGGATCACGCCGATCAGCAGCCGCAGCAGTAGCCAGATCGGATAACTTGGCAGCAGCGCCAGCAGGCCGATCGACAGTGCCCCGGCCCACAGGCACAGTCGCATCAGGTTCGCCGTGCCGAAATACGCGGCGAGGTGGCTGGAAATCTTCGCCCCCAGCAGCACGCCGATTGCCGGCATGGCCGCCATCACACCGATGGCGAACGAGCCGTAACCCCAGCCCTCCAAACGCAACGACACCAGCGGCATGCTGACCCCCAGGGCCAGGCCGACACTCAAGACAGACGCCAACACGGCGAAATACGTCGCCCACCGCATGTTCCACGCTCCTGTGGATATTTTATGTGCACCACAAAATCACTGTGGGAGCGAGCCTGCTCGCGAATACGGTTTCACATTCAGCTGTTCTGCTGACTGATATACCGCCTTCGCGAGCAGGCTCGCTCCCACAGGGGATCTCTGTTTGGTCAGGAAGCCCGGAGTGAGCGGGCTCCCGTCAGCGCCTTACAGCTTGATCCACGTCGCCTTCAGCTCGGTGTACTTGTCGAAGGCGTGCAGCGACTTGTCGCGACCGTTGCCCGACTGTTTGAAGCCACCGAACGGCGCGGTCATATCGCCGCCGTCGTACTGGTTGACCCACACGCTACCGGCGCGCAAGGCTTTGGCGGTCAGGTGTGCCTTGGAGATGTCCTGGGTCCACACCGCTGCGGCCAGACCGTATGGCGTGTCGTTGGCAATCTGGATGGCTTCTTCGGCGCTGTCGAAAGCGATCACCGACAACACCGGGCCGAAAATCTCTTCCTGGGCAATCTTCATCGCATTGCTCACACCATCGAAAATGGTTGGCTCGACGTAAGTACCACCGGTCTCCTGGAGGATGCGCTTGCCGCCGGCGACCAGTTTGGCGCCATCGCTATGGCCGGATTCGATGTACGACAGCACGGTGTTCATCTGCTGGGTATCGACCAGCGCGCCAACGTTGGTCGCCGGGTCCAGCGGATTGCCCGGTTTCCAGGATTTCAGCGCCTCAATCACCATCGGCAGGAATTTTTCCTTGATCGAACGCTCGACCAGCAGACGCGAACCGGCGGTGCACACTTCGCCCTGGTTGAAGGCGATGGCGCTGGCGGCGGATTCGGCAGCGGCCTGCAGGTCCGGCGCATCAGCGAAGACGATGTTCGGGCTCTTGCCACCGGCTTCCAGCCAGACACGCTTCATGTTCGATTCGCCGGCGTAGACCATCAACTGCTTGGCGATCTTGGTCGAACCGGTGAACACCAGTGTGTCGACATCATTGTGCAGACCCAGCGCCTTGCCGACGGTGTGGCCATAGCCCGGCAGCACGTTGAGCACGCCTTTGGGGATCCCGGCTTCAACGGCGAGAGCAGCGATGCGGATGGCGGTCAGCGGCGATTTTTCCGACGGCTTGAGGATCACCGAGTTACCGGTCGACAGCGCCGGGCCGAGCTTCCAGCAGGCCATCATCAGCGGGAAGTTCCACGGCACGATAGCGCCGACCACGCCTACTGGCTCACGGGTCACCAACCCCAATTGATCATGTGGGGTCGCGGCGACTTCATCGTAGATCTTATCGATCGCTTCGCCGCTCCAGCTCAACGCCTGCGCCGCACCCGGCACATCGATATACAGCGAATCGCTGATCGGCTTGCCCATATCGAGTGTTTCCAGCAGCGCCAGTTCTTCGGCGTGCTGTTTCAGCAGACTGGCGAAACGGATCATGGTGGCTTTGCGTTTGGTCGGCGCCAGGCGCGACCAGACGCCGGAATTGAAAGTAGCGCGGGCGTTTTCTACAGCACGGTCAGCATCGGCGGCGTCACAACTGGCGATCTTGCCGAGCAGGCGGCCATCGACCGGGCTGATGCATTCGAAGGTTTCGCCGGAGACGGCGTCGGTGTATTCGCCATTCAGGAAGGCGCGGCCTTCGATTTTCAGATCGCGGGCGCGTTGTTCCCAGTCGGCACGAGTCAGGGTGGTCATTCGGGTGTCCTCCTCTTATTGAATACGAGCACCGCAAGCGCTGCGGCACTGTTCAAGAATTCTGCCCGGCCAGCCTACACTTTCGGCCCGAGGCACCCGCCACCCTAAACCAGCGACCGGGGTTGTTTCAATATATTTGACATAAGCTGGCCATACGGCCTTGCGGTGTTCATTTTAATAAACATAGACTTTGGCCCATTCCAGCCAACGCGCCGTCATTAGCGGAGAAAACAACAATGAACATCCAGAACGTCGTCGACATCAGCCTTGCCAGCAGCGAAGCCGAGCGCTATCGCCCGGACCCGGCGAAGGTGCTCAAGGGCGATCCTGAGCAGGCAGTGTTTCATCAATACGACAGCCCTTGTGGGCAAATGGGCGTAGGTGTTTGGGAAGGCGCGGTGGGTCAGTGGACGGTGAATTACACCGAGCATGAGTACTGCGAGATTCTGCAGGGGGTTTCGGTATTACGTGACAGCGATGGCAATGCCAAGACCTTGCGCGTTGGCGATCGCTTCGTGATCCCGGCAGGGTTTCGCGGAACCTGGGAAGTGCTTGAGGCTTGCCGCAAGGTTTATGTGATCTTTGAACAGAAGGCTTGAGATGCTTGCTGGCTGATCGGCCCTCATCGCTGGCAAGTCAGCTCCCACAGGTTTTGTGCATGACACAGGTTCTGTGAAGACCGGCAATCAATGTGGGAGCTGGCTTGCCAGCGATAAGGCCCAACCGGTCACCGCAGAATCCAAGGCAAACAAAAAAGGCCCGCATCTCTCGATACGGGCCTTTTTCGCAGTCAGGAAAAATCAATTACTTGATTTTGCCTTCCTTGTACATCACGTGCTTGCGAACAACCGGATCATATTTCTTGATCTCGATTTTGTCCGGGGTAGTACGCTTGTTCTTGTCGGTAGTGTAGAAGTGACCAGTACCGGCGCTCGAGATCAAACGAATCAATTCACGCATGATTAGCTCCCTTAAATCTTGCCATCGCGGCGAAGTTCGGCGAGCACGACAGTGATGCCACGCTTGTCGATGATACGCATGCCTTTGGCAGATACGCGCAGACGCACAAAACGTTTCTCTTCTTCAACCCAGAAGCGGTGATGCTGCAGGTTCGGCAGGAAACGACGACGGGTTTTGTTGTTTGCGTGGGAAATGTTATTCCCAGTCACCGGACCCTTACCGGTAACTTGACATACTCTCGACATGCCTCAGCCCTCTAAAACCACATGCCCAACCCGGCATGGGTTGGCCGCTTAATCTCTCAGTCATTTGGCGCCAGGCGCCGCGTTTCTTTAGAGGTCTTACCGGCTACACCTACAGTGAAGGAACCGGGCCCCTAGAAAAGAGCGCTGCTTTATACCAGAAAGACCGGGGTGCAACAACAATCGCTGTGCAATGAATCAATAAAAAGCCGCTTTTTCGGCCTGCGGACGCCTTGAATAAAGGCCGCGACTGGTTTTGACCACTCGTCGCAGAAATCCCGCCCTACAGGCGATTCAGACTTTTCATCCCGCTGCTCAAGCTCGAAACCGCGCAAGACTGCGCCTGAAAATGCAAAAAGGGGATAGTCATTTGCAATTCAGAGCTCTAGGGTAGGACTTTTCCAGACTGCACTTGCAGATGGGCCTTCGATCTGTAAAGGAAACCGACCATGCGCCTCGCTGCCCTACCCCTGTTACTCGCTCCGCTGTTGCTGAGCCCCCTCGTCCAGGCCGCCGCGTTGAGCGTGTGTACCGAGGCCAGCCCCGAAGGGTTCGACGTGGTGCAGTACAACTCGCTGACCACCACTAATGCCTCGGCCGATGTGCTGATGAATCGTCTGGTGGATTTCGATACCGCCAGTGGTAAGGTCATCCCTAGCCTCGCCGACAGCTGGGAAGTCAGCACCGACGGCCTGACGTATGTATTCAAACTGCACCCGCAGGTGAAATTTCATACAACCGATTACTTCAAGCCGAGCCGCGAGCTGAGCGCTGAAGACGTCAAATTCAGCTTCGACCGCATGCTCGACCCGGCCAACCCATGGCACAAAGTCGCCCAAAGCGGCTTCCCCCATGCGCAGTCGATGCAACTGCCGACCCTGATCAAGAAAATCGACGCCCTCGACCCGCTCACCGTGCGTTTCACTCTTGATCATCCGGATTCGACCTTCCTCGCCACCCTGAGCATGGGCTTCGCCTCGATCTATTCAGCCGAATACGCTGACAAGCTGATGAAGGCTGGCGCCACCGACAAACTCAACAGCCAGCCGATCGGCACCGGCCCGTTCGTGTTCAATCGCTTTCAGAAAGACGCGGCGATTCGCTACAAGGCCAACCCGGATTATTTCCATGGCAAGCCTGCCGTCGACCCGCTGATCTTCGCCATCACCCCGGACGCCAACGTGCGCCTGCAAAAGCTGCGACGCAATGAATGCCAGATCGCCCTGTCGCCGAAACCATTGGACGTGCAGGCTGCGCTGAAGGAACCGACGCTGAAAGTGGAAAAGACTGACGCGTTCATGACCGCTTTCGTGGGCATCAACAGCCAGCACCCGCCACTGGACAAGCCGGAAGTGCGTCAGGCGATCAACCTTGCGTTCGACAAGGCCAACTACATCAAAGCCGTGTTCGAAGACACCGCCGAGGCGGCCAACGGCCCGTACCCGCCGAACACCTGGAGCTACGCGAAGAACCTGCCGGGCTATCCGCACGACGTGGCCAAAGCCAAGGCGCTGCTGGCCAAGGCCGGCTTGAAGGATGGTTTCCAGACCACGATCTGGACGCGACCATCGGGCAGCCTGCTCAACCCGAACCCGAGCCTCGGCGCGCAGATGCTGCAATCGGATCTGGCCGAGATCGGCATCCAGGCGGAGATCCGCGTGATCGAGTGGGGCGAACTGATTCGTCGCGCCAAGGCCGGCGAGCATGACCTGCTGTTCATGGGCTGGGCCGGCGACAATGGCGACCCGGACAACTTCCTCACGCCGCAGTTTTCCTGCGCAGCAGTGAAGTCCGGCACCAACTTCGCGCGGTACTGCAACGCCGATCTGGACAAGCTGATCAGCGCCGGCAAGACCACCAGCGAGCAAGGCGTACGGACCAAGCTTTATGAACAGGCACAGGCGCAGATCCAGCAGCAGGCGTTGTGGCTGCCACTGGCGCACCCGACGGCCTACGCTTTGACGCGCAAGGATATTCAGGGTTATTCCGTCAGCCCGTTCGGCCGACAGGATTATTCCAAGGTCAGCCTCAAATAACCTGCCTGACATAAAACCTGTGGATGGAAACAGTCTGTGGGAGCGAGCCTGCTCGCGAAGCGGTCTTTCAGCAAACAATGATGCTGACTGATACAACGCCTTCGCGAGCAGGCTCGCTCCCACAAGGTCCAGAATTGGCGCCGAGAACTACATCCAGCCACACTCCGCCATCGACAGCGGTTCGCCGTCACCGACGATAAAGTGATCGAGCACTCGCACGTCAATCAGCTCCAGCGCTTTCTGCAGGCGCTTGGTCAGCAGCCGATCTGCCTGACTCGGATCGGTATTCCCGGACGGATGGTTGTGACACAGGATCACTGCCGCCGCGTTATTGGCCAGCGCGCGCTTCACCACTTCCCGAGGGTGCACGCTGGTGTTGTCGATAGAGCCGCGAAACAGCGCCTCGAAATTCAGCACCTGGTGCTTTGAATCGAGAAACAGGCAGCCGAACACCTCGTGCGGCTCATGCCGCAGCATTGCCTTGAGGTAGTCGCGTACGACCTGAGGGTTTTCCAGTGCCGGTTTCTGTCGTGAGCGCTCGGCCAGATGGCGCTTGCTCATTTCCTGCGCGGCTTGCAGTTGGGCGAACTTGGCCGGGCCGAGGCCCAGTTGTTTGCTGAATGCGCCCTGATCGGCCTCGAGCAGCAAACGCAGGCCACCAAATTGCGTCAGTAGATGTCTGGCGAGGTCGACTGCGCTTTTTCCAGGCAACCCGGTGCGCAGAAAAATCGCCAACAGCTCAGCGTCTGAAAGACTCCCTGCCCCATGCTCCAACAGCCTTTCCCGCGGCCGTTCCGCCGCCGGCCAATCGCGAATACTCATAGCACCTCCTTGTCTGTGGGCGCCGCTGTTCCGTAGCGGTCGCTGTGATATCGTAGCCCATCTTTTTGGCGGTCGATTCAACCCTGGGGAGGGGCATCGCGCCGCCGTCATCAACGAAATGAAAGGCAGACCTATGCAGCGGCTGTATCGGAAACGCATCGTTCTGGGCGTCGGCGGCGGCATTGCGGCCTACAAGAGCGCCGATCTGGTTCGCCGCCTGATCGACCAGGGTGCCGAAGTGCGCGTGGTCATGACCCATGGCGGCGCCGAGTTCATTACCCCGCTGACCATGCAGGCCCTGTCGGGGCACCCGGTTCACCTCGACTTGCTCGACCCTGCCGCCGAAGCCGCCATGGGCCATATCGAACTGGCGAAATGGGCCGATCTGGTACTGATCGCCCCGGCCACCGCCGACCTGATTGCTCGTCTGGCCCAGGGCATTGCCAATGACCTGCTGACCACACTGGTGCTGGCCACCGACGCCGTGGTTGCTGTCGCGCCAGCGATGAATCAGGCGATGTGGCGCGATCCGGCGACCCAGGCCAACCTGCAACTGCTGGAAAGCCGTGGTTTGAAGACTTTCGGCCCAGCCTCGGGCAGCCAGGCCTGCGGCGACGTCGGCATGGGCCGCATGATGGAAGCCACCGATCTGGCGCTGCTCGCCGCCGATTGCTTCCAGCGTCTGGCCTTGACCGGCAAGCATGTGGTCATCACCGCCGGCCCGACTCAGGAAAACATCGACCCGGTACGCTACATCACCAACCATAGCTCCGGCAAAATGGGTTTCGCCCTCGCCGAAGCAGCAGTCGAAGCCGGCGCCCGCGTGACTTTGATCAGCGGCCCGGTGCACCTGCCGACGCCTGATCGCGTGACGCGGATTGACGTGGTCAGCGCCCGCGACATGCTCGCCGCCTGTGAATCTGCCATGCCTTGCGATGTGTTCATTTCGTCGGCAGCGGTAGCGGACTACCGCCCTGAAGTCGTCGCCCCGCATAAACTCAAGAAAGATCCTACGAGCGGCGACGGCTTCGTCCTGCAAATGGTGCGCAATCCGGACATTCTCGCCACCATCGCGACCCGCCCCGATCGTCCGTTCAGTGTCGGCTTCGCCGCCGAGACCGAACACCTGCTCGACTACGCTGCACGCAAGCTGAAGGACAAGAATCTCGATCTGATCGTCGCCAACGACGTCGCCAACCCGAGCATCGGTTTCAACAGCGAAGAAAACGCCTGCAGCGTCATCGACCGTGAGCTGCACGCCACGGTTTTCGCCCAGACCAGCAAGAGCAAGATTGCTCGCCAACTGGTCACCTTTATCGCCGAACGTCTGAACCAGGTTTAATTTACATGCACGCTTTGCAAGCCAAGATCCTCGACCCACGCATCGGTACCGAATTCCCGCTGCCGCAATACGCCACACCGGGCTCCGCCGGCCTCGACCTGCGCGCCATGCTGGAACAGGACATCGTGATCAAACCGGGTGAAACCGTACTGATTCCCACCGGCCTGTCGGTATACATCGGCGACCCGAATCTCGCCGCGCTGATCCTGCCGCGCTCGGGCATGGGCCATAAACATGGCATCGTGCTGGGCAATCTGGTCGGCCTGATCGACTCCGATTATCAGGGACCGCTGATGGTCTCCTGCTGGAACCGCGGCCAGAGTGACTTCACCATGACCGTCGGCGAACGTCTGGCGCAACTGGTGCTGGTACCGGTGGTACAGGCGCATTTCGAGATGGTGGAAGAGTTCGTCGAGACCGAGCGCGGTACCGGAGGCTTTGGCCACACCGGCACCAAATAACCGGAGTCACCTCCTGTAGGAGCTGCCGAAGGCTGCGATCCTTTGATCTTGATCTTTAAAAAGCAAAATCAAAAGATCGCAGCCTTCGGCAGCTCCTACAGGGGAAATTTGTGCAGATTCCTCTGAACGGTTAAGCGCGGAAAATCAAGGTTTTGCCGGCCGCAAGCCCGGCCAGGCGAGGCGTCATGGCCCTTTCATAGCACGAACTCTCTGTGGAAAACGCCGTCATACCCTTCAGTTTGAGCCTGCCGTCGAAGATTTCGCCGGTCTGTCCCGCCCTTTTCGAGATGGAGCATTTCCGCAGATGAATACCCCCGCCAAGATCGCCCCGAAACTGCCTGACAGCATTTTCCGCGCCTACGACATTCGTGGCACCGTGCCGGAATACCTCAACGGCGAAACAGCCTACTGGATCGGTCGCGCCATCGGCTCGCAGAGTCTGGCCGAGGGTGAACCGAATGTGTCGGTCGGTCGCGACGGTCGCCTGTCCGGCCCGGAGCTGGTCGCGGAACTCATTCGCGGCATCGCCGAGAGCGGTTGCCACGTCAGCGATGTCGGCCTGGTGCCGACGCCGGCGCTGTACTACGCCGCCAACGTGCTGGCCGGCAAGTCCGGGGTGATGCTCACCGGCAGCCATAACCCGTCGAACTACAACGGCTTCAAGATCGTCATCGCTGGCGACACCCTCGCCAACGAGCAAATTCAGGTGCTGCACGAACGCATCAAGAACAACGACCTGAGCACCGGCCAGGGCAGCGTCACCCAAGTCGAAATCCTTGACCGCTACAACACCGAAATCGTCAAGGACATCAAACTGGCCCGGCGCCTGAAAGTCGTGGTCGACTGCGGCAACGGCGCGGCCGGCGTGATCGCCCCGCAACTGATCGAAGCGCTGAACTGCGAAGTCATCCCGCTGTTCTGTGAAGTCGACGGCAACTTCCCGAACCATCACCCGGATCCGGGCAAACCGGAGAACCTTGTCGACCTGATCGCCAAGGTCAAGGAAACCAACGCCGATATCGGCCTGGCCTTCGACGGTGACGGCGACCGCGTCGGCGTGGTGACCAACACCGGCAGCATCGTCTACCCGGATCGTCTGCTGATGCTGTTCGCCCGCGACGTAGTGGCGCGTAACCCGGACGCGGAAATCATCTTCGACGTCAAATGCACCCGTCGCCTGGTGCCGCTGATCAAGGAATACGGCGGTCGGCCGCTAATGTGGAAGACCGGTCACTCGTTGATCAAAAAGAAAATGAAACAATCCGGCGCGCTGTTGGCCGGCGAAATGAGCGGGCACATCTTCTTCAAGGAACGCTGGTTCGGTTTCGACGACGGCATCTATAGCGCCGCACGTCTGCTGGAGATCCTCAGCAAGGAAAAATCCACAGCCGAAGAGCTGTTTGCGACCTTCCCGAACGATATTTCCACGCCGGAAATCAATATCCATGTGACCGAAGAGAGCAAATTCAGCATCATTGATGCACTGCACGATGCTCAGTGGGGCGAAGGCGCCGACCTGACCACCATCGACGGCGTGCGGGTTGATTACGCCAAAGGCTGGGGCCTGGTGCGCGCATCCAACACCACACCGGTGCTGGTGCTGCGCTTCGAGGCCGATGACGAGGCTGAATTGCAGCGCATCAAGGATGTGTTCCACGTCCAACTGAAACGCGTTGCACCTGATCTCCAACTACCGTTCTGATCCACCCGGAGCCCTGAATGACCCTCGAACGCGAAGCCGCCGCCAACACTGCCAAGGTCCTGTCCGAAGCGCTGCCTTACATCCGACGCTATGTCGGCAAGACCCTGGTGATCAAATACGGCGGCAACGCGATGGAAAGCGAGGAGCTGAAAACCGGCTTCGCCCGCGACATCGTGCTGATGAAAGCCGTGGGCATCAACCCGGTGGTCGTGCACGGTGGCGGCCCGCAGATCGGTGATCTGCTCAAGCGCCTGTCGATCGAAAGCCATTTCGTCGACGGCATGCGAGTCACCGACGCGGCGACCATGGACGTGGTGGAAATGGTCCTTGGCGGTCAGGTCAACAAGAGCATCGTCAACCTGATCAACCGCCATGGTGGCAGTGCCATCGGCCTGACCGGTAAAGATGCCGGGCTGATCCGGGCGAAGAAGCTCACTGTCTCCCGCCAGACCCCGGAAATGACCCAGCCGGAAATCATCGACATCGGCCACGTCGGCGAAGTCGTCGGCATCAATACCGAGTTGCTGAATCTGCTGGTCAAAGGCAATTTCATCCCGGTCATCGCGCCGATTGGCGTGGGTGAGAATGGCGAGTCGTACAACATCAACGCCGACCTGGTGGCGGGCAAGGTTGCCGAAGCACTGAAAGCTGAAAAGCTGATGCTGCTGACCAACATCGCTGGCCTGATGGACAAGTCGGGCACCGTGTTGACCGGCCTGAGCACCCAGCAGGTCGACGATCTGATTGCCGACGGCACGATCTACGGCGGCATGCTGCCGAAGATCCGCTGCGCACTGGAAGCGGTTCAGGGCGGGGTTGGCAGTTCGTTGATCATCGACGGTCGTGTGCCGAATGCGATTCTGCTGGAAATCTTCACCGATACCGGTGTGGGCACGCTGATCAGTAATCGCAAGCGTCCTTGATGGCTGATCGCTGAAAGCAAAAGATCGCAGCCTTCGGCAGCTCCTACAGGGATTTCGCACATGCGAGAATCCGCTTTTGTAGGAACTGACGAAGGCTGCGATCTTTTTTATGCGCGCAGGAAACGCCTGACTCCACACAGCGAAACGTCCGACATCCCTTCAGAATAAATCTCCCTAGGATCTTCCCCTCATCCAACGGAGATTCACTCATGCAGAAAGATTACGTTCCCTACGGCAGCGATGTTTCAGCAGGCACCTACGAATGCGTGGACTGCGGCCATCGTTATTCCAATCAAGCCAAAACCTCTATGCCGCCCTGCCCGCAGTTCAGGAAAACGGCGCATGTCCTGAACGGTTGGAAAACCCTTACCGGCCAAGGTGACGCCCCACAAGATCCGTACCCGGAAAAATCCGAAAAGCCGGCTGCCAGCAAAAAATAATCCCGGAGCGCCTGAGCCATGCAGATCTCGTTCACGATCGACGCCGACGCTTTCGAGCAGGAACAGAAGGAACCGGTGAAAAAGACCTTGCGCATCGGCGACGCCGAAATCGCCCATGCGCTGGAGCGCATCGCCAAGGCCAGCCTGACCGAATACCTGAAAATGCTGGTCGAGGGCGGCATGCCTAGCCGGGCAGACGAGGCCAAGCAGGATCGCCTGCTGTATCTGATTCAGAGTTACTTCGGGCAAACCCTGCCGACCGAATCGCAGATATCGACGATCTTTCAACTGACCCAGAGCCAAAGCAAAACCCTGCTGAAGAACACCGTTTCGCGTTTTCGCAACCAACTCGACGACATCCTGCAGCACAGTATGCGCGCGGTGATCGAGTCCGCCGAACACGCGCAAAATGTGTATCTGGTGGTGATCAGCTCCGACGTGATTCGCGACGAACTGAACATGCTCATCACCCAAAACGAGCCGACCTTCAAACCCATCACCAAACGCAAGGGCAGCGCCGGACAGTTCGAGATCAGCGAGGATTCCCACGCATTGCTCTGCGCAACGCTGGGCCTGAATGTCGTTCAGTGACATCGTCGCGGTCAGTGGCTTGCTGCTGACCTTGACCACGTTCATGTTCAACCTGGCGTGGCCCGCACTCAACGAAGCGTTGGCTGAGGATGAATATCAAAAGGGTTTGCAGGGCCGCAAGCGCAGTCGAGACAAGGTGATGGCTGCTTTCTACTGGCGAGCACTGCCACTGACGTGTGCTTTTGTGGCGCTGTTTTACGTTAACTTGCCCGCAGCAGTCGGGATCATGCGCAGCAGCACGCTGGACCTTTGGGATTTCGATGTGGATCGCACGCTGTATGTGATGGTGGTGGTTGCGCTGCTGGTGTTTGCGCTGGTCAATGTCGGACTGGCGCTGAGGCTGCTCCTCAAATGGCGAAATCTGCATTAATCGCTAACAAAATGACCCAATTCAGCAGCCTGAACTGGGTCTTCTTTTTGTGGGAGCGAGCCTGCTCGCGAAAGCGGTATTCGCCTCACATCGTTCAGTGTGGCGGTCATTCGCGAGCAGGCTCGCTCCCACATTGGTCAAACGCCAAATTGCGCGCGGTACGCTTCCACGGCTGGGAGGTGTTGCTTGAGCTGCGGATCGTCGGCGAGGAATTCCAGCACCTGATTCAGCGAAACAATGCTGATCACCGGGATGCCGAAGTCGCGCTCGACTTCCTGGATTGCCGACAACTCGCCGTTGCCACGCTCCTGACGGTTCAGTGCGATCAATACGCCGGCGGCCTTGGCGCCGTCCTGGGAAGCGATGATCTGCATCACTTCGCGAATGGCGGTGCCGGCGGTGATGACGTCGTCAATGATCAAGACCTGGCCAGTCAGCGGGGCACCGACCAGGCTTCCGCCTTCGCCGTGGGCCTTGGCTTCCTTGCGGTTGAAGCACCATGGCAGGTCACGGTCGTGATGTTCGGCCAGCGCAACGGCGGTCGTGGCCGCCAGCGGAATACCTTTGTAGGCAGGGCCAAACAGAACGTCGAAAGGGATGCCGCTTTCGGCGATGGCCGCAGCGTAGAAACGTCCCAGTTGCGCCAGGGCCGAACCCGAATTGAACAGGCCGGCGTTGAAGAAGTAGGGACTGGTGCGCCCGGACTTCAGGGTGAACTCACCGAAGCGCAAAACGCCGCGATCGATGGCAAAACGAATGAAATCGCGCTGATACGCTTGCATGAAAAAAACCCCAAATACCACGGATTTAGCTAATTAGCTTGACGCCGTGTATCATACACGCACGCGATTTTTGGGGCCATTTATGCGGATCATCAGTGTGAACGTCAATGGTATTCAGGCGGCAGTCGAGCGCGGTTTGCTCAGTTGGCTGCAAGCCCAGAATGCCGACGTCATCTGCCTGCAGGACACCCGTGCCTCCGCCTTTGAACTGGATGACCCAGCCTTCCAACTGGATGGCTACTTCCTTTATGCCTGCGATGCTGAAGTCCCTGCCCAAGGCGGCGTGGCTTTGTATTCGCGGTTGCAACCGAAGGCTGTCATCAGCGGTCTCGGTTTCGAGACGGCCGACCGCTACGGGCGCTACCTGCAAGCAGATTTCGACAAAGTCAGTATTGCCACCTTGCTGTTTCCTTCGGGGATGAACGGCGATGAGGACTTGAACCAGAAGTTCAAGCTCATGGACGATTTCGGCAAGTACCTGGACAAACAGCGACGCAAACGTCGCGAGTACATTTATTGTGGCTCGCTGTACGTTGCGCAGCAGAAACTCGACATCAAGAACTGGCGCGACAGCCAGCAATCTCCAGGCTTCCTGGCGCCGGAACGCGCCTGGATGGACGAGATTGTCGGCAATATGGGCTATGTCGATGCGCTGCGTGAAGTCAGCCGCGAAGGCGACCAGTACAGCTGGTGGCCGGATAACGAACAGGCCGAGATGCTCAATCTGGGCTGGCGTTTCGACTATCAGATCCTGACCCCGGGCCTGCGTCGCTCGGTGCGCAGCGCACGCCTGCCGCGTCAGCCACGGTTCTCGCAGCACGCGCCGTTGATCGTCGACTACGACTGGACGCTGACCATCTAAGCGTTTTATCGCAGCCAAAGAAAATGCCCGCATCGAGAGATGCGGGCATTTTTTATGCGCCGTGCGTCCTAGACCGCCGCGAAGAATGGCAAGGTCAGATACAACTTGATCACGATGACGTTAACGATATCGATGAAGAACGCTCCTACCATCGGCACCACCAGAAACGCGATTTGCGAAGGGCCATAGCGCTGCGTCACCGCTTGCATGTTGGCGATGGCCGTAGGCGTAGCACCCAGCCCAAAGCCGCAATGTCCCGAAGCGAGCACCGCGGCATCGTAGTTACTGCCCATTACCCGGAACGTTACAAAAATCGCAAACAGCGCCATGACCAGCGCCTGCACGGCCAGAATGATGAAGATCGGCAATGCCAGCGCCGCCAGATCCCATAGCTTGAGCGACATCAACGCGATCGCCAGAAACAGCGAGAGGCTGACATTGCCGAGCACAGAAACTTCACGCTCGAATACTTGATACAACCCAAGCGCTGAAAGTCCATTACGTAACATCACGCCCACAAACAACACGCAAACAAAGGTCGGCAGCTCGAAAGCAGTGCCATGCAGCAGGCCATTCAAAAGATTACCTGCGAGCAGGCTGACGGCAATCAGCGCCAGTGTTTCGACGAAAGAAAAGGGCGTGATCGAGCGCTCCTTGTTCGGCTGCTCGAAACCTCGTGGCAGTCGCGGCGCTTGCTGGGGGCTGCCGGGCACTTGCACACGCTTGATCAGCAACCGCGCAACGGGCCCACCGATCAGACCACCCAGCACCAGACCGAATGTCGCCGAGGCCAACGCCAGTTCCGAAGCCGAGGCCAGGCCATATTTCTCGCTGAACACCGCGCCCCATGCAGCGCCAGTGCCGTGGCCGCCGGCGAGCGTGATCGAGCCTGTCAGCAAGCCCATCAAAGGGTCGAGCCCGAGCAAAGTGGCCAGTCCGATGCCCATGGCGTTCTGCACCACCAACAAGCCAATGACCGCCAACAGGAAGATACCGACAATGCGACCGCCCTTCTTCAGACTGGCAAGGTCCGCGCTCAAGCCGATCGTGGCAAAGAAAGCCAACATCAGCGGTGTCTGCAGTGATGTATCGAAGCGGACTTCAATATCAAAAGTGCGCAATACCAACAGGAGCACGGCGACCACCAAGCCACCCGCTACCGGTTCGGGAATATTGTAACTTCGCAGAAAGCCAATACGCGTAACCAGTCCGCGTCCGAGCAGTAGTACTAAAGAAGCGGCCACGAGCGTGCCGTAGAAATCGAGCTCAATCATGTGGATTATTCTTGGCTAAGTATTCACGAGGCGAGCGCTTACCTTGGCCCGACGGGTGAACCGGCTGATTTTATCAACACTGATTACTGGGGAATTCAAGTGCCATCAATGGCTTGAACATATCGAAATGTTTCAATCAAAACATTACATCGGGCAACTTTAACAACCTGCTCACGCCAATAACAAGGGCGGCAACACGCACTTCACCGATCAGTTGTGACCAAAGATTTAAATAAAAAAATATCCGTAAACAAATGCCAAACCGCACATCGACAAAAGATTAGTCCTACAATAAAACCAAACTTTTTAGTTGCACAAATAAAAACACCCCGGTAACGGGGTGTTTTTTATACTGCAATTCAGCTGACCGTTACTTGATCAATCGCCAGGTGAACGGATATCTGTATGGGAAACCTTCGTTGGCTTTGACACCTGCAATGATCGTCAGAACCAATGCCGCGATCGCCAGCAAGCCAAACAGGAAGAAACCGATGATCAGTAGCATGAGCAGGAAGCAGATCATCGAGGCAATGGCGACAGTGATCTGAAAATTCAGCGCCTCTTTGCCCTGCGCATCGATGAAGGGGTCCTTCTCGCGTTTCATCTGCCAAAGGATCAGCGGCCCGATCAGATTGCCGAACGGAATCCAGATCCCCAGCAAGGCGGACAAGTGACAGAACATCGCCCATTGGCGAACCTCCTGGCTCGGTTTGGGCAGCAACGCTTGCTCGTCACTCATCATGTTCTCCTTGTAGTCAAGAACCTCAGTCGGCCAGTGCGGCCTTCTGCAATTCGAAGATCTCGTTCATGCCCTGCTTGGCCAGTTCCAGCATGGAATTGAGCTCGTCAGGCTGGAACGGCGCGCCTTCAGCGGTGCCCTGCACTTCGATGAAACCGCCGGTGCTGGTCATCACTACGTTGAGGTCGGTTTCAGCAGCGGAATCTTCAAGATAGTCCAGATCCAGCACCGGCTCGCCCTGGTACATTCCCACAGAGACCGCGCCGATCATCTGCTTGAGCGGGTCACCGCCTTTCAGGCCGCCGCGCTTCTTGATCACTTTCAAGGCATCGACCAGCGCAACCATGGCGCCAGTGATGGAGGCGGTGCGAGTGCCGCCATCGGCCTGGATCACGTCGCAATCGACGTACAGGGTCACGTCGCCGAGCTTGGACATGTCCAGCGCTGCGCGCAGGGAACGGCCGATCAGACGCTGGATTTCCAGCGTACGACCGCCCTGCTTGCCACGGCTGGCTTCACGCTGGTTACGCTCGCCGGTGGCGCGTGGCAGCATGCCGTATTCGGCAGTCAGCCAGCCCTGGCCCTGACCTTTGAGGAAACGCGGCACGCCGTTTTCAACGCTGACGGTGCAGATGACTTTGGTATCACCGAATTCGACCAGTACGGATCCCTCGGCGTGTTTGGTGTAGTTGCGGGTGATGCGGATCGAGCGGAGCTGATCGGCAGCGCGACCACTTGGACGTTTCATAGGGATACCTGTACTGAGGACGGAAAACTGCTGAGCATTATAGAGCGCTGCACCGCGAGTGGGCACTGGTTAAAACCGCCGGCCGACGACCGAAGCCCCTCAAGCGCGCATAACCGACGGGCTGCAGCGCTTTGTCACACCGTGTGTTTGGGCGCATTCGCCGCACTGCGCTACAATCCTGCGCCTTTGCTGCCAGTCGGCTTAAATTCATTGAAATCGCGCCTGCGAAACAGCGTTTCGCGCCGATCTGCATTGCGAGGTCACCGCCATGGTGCACAGCATGACCGCCTTCGCCCGCGTCGAAAAAGCCGGCGCCCAGGGCACCCTGAGCTGGGAACTGCGCTCGGTCAACAGCCGCTATCTGGAACCGCACCTGCGTTTGCCCGAATCGTTTCGCGACCTCGAAGGCGCCGTGCGTGAAGCGCTGCGCCAGGGCCTGTCGCGGGGCAAACTGGAGTGCACGCTGCGCTTCACCGAGGAAAGCACCGGCAAGCCGCTGCAAGTCGATCGCGAACGCGCCGCGCAACTGGTTGCCGCTGCGGAAACCGTAGCCGGGCTGATCAAGAATCCCGCTGCACTGAATCCACTGGAAGTGCTGGCCTGGCCCGGCGTGCTGGTGGCCGATGCGACCGACCCACAAGCGCTGAACGCCGAAGCCCTGTCCCTGTTCAATCAGGGTTTGAAGGACTTGAAAGCTGGCCGCGAGCGCGAAGGCGCAGAGCTGGCTCGCTTGATCAACGACCGCCTGACTTCCATCGAAGAAGACGTCGTGACCCTGCGTGAACTGGTACCGCAGATGCTCGCTACCCAGCGTCAGAAAGTCCTCGACCGCTTTGCCGACATGAAGGCTGAACTCGACCCGCAGCGCCTTGAACAGGAAATGGTCATCCTCGCGCAAAAAAGCGATGTCGCCGAAGAACTGGATCGCCTGAGCACTCACATCATCGAAGTTCGCCGGGTACTCAAATCCGGTGGTGCCGCCGGGCGGCGTCTGGACTTCCTGATGCAGGAGCTCAACCGCGAAGCCAACACACTGGGCTCCAAAGCCTTCGACCCGCGCAGCACCCAGGCCGCCGTCAACCTCAAGGTGTTGATCGAGCAGATGCGCGAACAAGTGCAGAATATTGAGTAAGGCTACCCTGACATGACCCAACACACCGGCACCCTGTACATCATTTCCGCGCCATCGGGCGCGGGCAAGAGCAGTCTGGTCAAGGCGTTGACCGACGCCAATCCGGAGATCCGCGTTTCGGTCTCGCACACGACCCGCGCCATGCGCCCGGGTGAAGTGGACGGCGTGAACTACCACTTCGTGACCCGCGAAGAGTTCGTGAAGATGGGCGAGCACGGCGACTTCCTTGAACGCGCCGAAGTCTTCGGCAACTTCTACGGCACCTCGCAAAGCCGCCTGCAGCAGACACTGGACGAAGGTCACGACCTGATTCTGGAGATCGACTGGCAAGGCGCCGAGCAAGTGCGCAAGCTGATGCCGCAGGCGCGCTCGATCTTCATCCTGCCGCCGTCGCTGCAAGCCTTGCACCAGCGCCTGACCAACCGCGGCCAGGACAGCGACGAAATCATCGACGGCCGCATGCGCGAAGCGGTCAGCGAGATGAGCCATTACGTCGATTACGATTACTTGATCATCAACGACGATTTCGCCCACGCGCTGGACGATCTCAAGGCAATTTTCCGGGCCAATCAGTTGCAACAGAAACGTCAGCAAGTGCGTTTCGGCAAACTGCTCGCTGAATTGCTCGGTTGAATCAGTACTTCCCAAAACGCCCGCAAGCGCTTTACATTGGTGCTTGCAGCGCGTTGAAGGGTCTGGTCAAAAAATCAGCGCTTCCCTAATCGCTGGTGATTTTTTAAACTGTTCAGTCCGCTCGCCCAACCGGGCAGCGCGCATATTGCATTCGCTCCGAGGAATACCATGGCCCGCGTAACCGTTGAAGACTGCCTAGAACACGTGGAAAACCGCTTTGAGCTGGTCATGCTCTCTACCAAGCGTGCCCGTCAACTGGCCACCGGCGGCAAAGAGCCACTGGTTCAGTGGGAAAACGACAAGCCGACTGTTGTCGCGCTGCGTGAAATTGCTGAAGGCGTGATGAGCTACGAGTACATCGCCGAGCAGGAAATCGTCCAGGATGAACCGCTGTTCGCAGCGTTCGAGGACGAGTCGAACGAGGCCGTCTAAGCCTATGCCTGGTCGACGTAGCACGGCGCGGGGTCACAGCTTTCGGCAGGATTCATCATGCCGAGCATAGACGCCCTCGCCGACCGCTTATCGACCTACCTCGGCAATGACCAGGTCAACCTGGTCCGCCGAGCGTATTTCTACGCCGAACAAGCCCATGACGGTCAACGCCGTCGCAGCGGCGAGGCGTACGTCACGCATCCTCTTGCGGTGGCGAATATTCTTGCCGACATGCACATGGACCATCAGAGCCTGATGGCCGCGATGCTGCATGACGTGATCGAAGACACCGGTATCGCCAAAGAAGCGCTGCAGGCGCAGTTCGGTGAAACCGTGGCCGAACTGGTCGACGGGGTCAGCAAACTGACCCAGATGAATTTCGAGACCAAGGCCGAAGCCCAAGCCGAAAACTTCCAGAAGATGGCCATGGCCATGGCGCGCGACATTCGCGTGATCCTGGTCAAACTCGCCGACCGCCTGCACAACATGCGCACGCTGGAAGTGCTGTCGGGTGAAAAACGCCGACGCATCGCCAAGGAAACCCTCGAAATCTACGCGCCCATTGCCAACCGCCTGGGCATGCACGCGATCCGCATCGAATTCGAAGACCTCGGTTTCAAGGCCATGCACCCGATGCGTTCCGCGCGGATCTACCAGGCGGTAAAGCGCGCCCGGGGCAACCGCAAGGAAATCGTCAACAAGATCGAAGAATCCCTTGGCCATTGCCTCGCCATCGACGGCATCCAGGGCGAAGTCAGCGGTCGGCAGAAACACCTCTACGGCATCTACAAGAAAATGCGCGGCAAGCGTCGGGCCTTCAACGAGATCATGGACGTCTACGCGTTCCGGATCATCGTCGACAAGGTCGATACCTGCTACCGCGTACTGGGTGCTGTGCATAATTTGTACAAACCGTTGCCGGGGCGCTTCAAGGATTACATCGCGATTCCCAAGGCCAACGGCTATCAGTCGCTGCACACCACGCTGTTCGGCATGCACGGCGTACCGATCGAGATCCAGATCCGCACCCGCGAAATGGAAGAGATGGCCAACAACGGCATTGCCGCTCATTGGCTGTACAAATCCAGCGGCGACGAGCAGCCGAAAGGCACGCACGCACGCGCTCGCCAATGGGTCAAAGGCGTGCTGGAAATGCAGCAGCGCGCGGGCAACTCGCTGGAATTCATCGAGAGCGTGAAGATCGACCTGTTTCCGGACGAGGTCTACGTGTTCACGCCAAAAGGCCGGATCATGGAGCTGCCGAAAGGCTCCACGGCGGTCGACTTTGCCTACGCGGTACACACCGACGTCGGCAACAGCTGCATTGCCTGCCGGATCAATCGTCGTCTCGCGCCGCTGTCCGAACCGCTGCAAAGCGGCTCCACGGTCGAGATCGTCAGCGCTCCCGGCGCCCGGCCGAACCCGGCGTGGCTCAACTTCGTCGTTACCGGCAAGGCACGCACACATATTCGTCACGCGCTGAAGCTACAGCGACGCTCCGAGTCGATCAGCCTTGGCGAACGCCTGCTGAACAAGGTCCTCAACGGTTTCGACAGCTCGCTGGAAAAGATCCCGGCCGAGCGGGTCAAGGCGATGCTCACCGAGTACCGCCTCGAACTGATCGAAGACCTGCTCGAAGACATCGGTCTGGGCAATCGCATGGCCTACGTGGTCGCACGTCGCCTGCTTGGCGAAGGCGAGCAGCTGCCGAGTCCGGAAGGCCCGCTGGCGATTCGCGGTACCGAAGGCCTGGTGCTCAGCTACGCCAAGTGCTGCACGCCGATCCCGGGCGACCCTATCGTCGGCCACCTGTCGGCGGGCAAAGGCATGGTCGTGCACCTGGACAACTGCCGCAACATCAGCGAAATCCGGCACAACCCGGAAAAGTGCATCCAGCTCTCGTGGGCCAAGGATGTCACCGGCGAATTCAACGTCGAGTTGCGCGTCGAACTGGAACACCAGCGCGGCCTCATCGCTCTGCTGGCAAGCAGCGTCAACGCCGCCGACGGCAACATCGAGAAAATCAGCATGGACGAACGCGATGGTCGCATCAGCGTCGTGCAGTTGGTGGTCAGCGTTCACGACCGTGTGCACCTGGCCCGCGTGATCAAGAAACTGCGCGCCTTGACCGGGGTGATCCGCATCACCCGCATGCGTGCATAACCTGCCTATTACAAGGAGTCCTACATGACCAAAACCGTCATCACCAGCGACAAGGCCCCGGCCGCCATCGGCACTTACTCCCAGGCGATCAAGGCAGGCAACACCGTTTACATGTCGGGCCAGATCCCGCTGGACCCGAAAACCATGGAACTGGTCGAAGGCTTCGAAGCCCAGACCGTCCAGGTCTTCGAGAACCTCAAAGCCGTGGCCGAAGCCGTCGGCGGTTCGTTCAAGGACATCGTCAAACTGAACATTTTCCTCACCGACCTGAGCCACTTCGCCAAGGTCAACGAGATCATGGGCAAGTACTTCGACCAGCCATACCCTGCCCGCGCCGCCATTGGCGTGGCGGCCCTGCCGAAGGGTGCGCAGGTTGAAATGGATGCCATTCTGGTCATCGAGTGATGCGCACGGCGCGGCCTCCACGCCGCGCCGACTGCTGCAAGAAAAGGTTTTGAAAGGATTCCACCATGCGCAAAGCGCTAGCTCTCTCGCTGCTCGCCCTGTTTCTCGGCGGCTGCGCCAGCGACCCTGCCGACCGTGACATCAGCGGCACCTGGATCAATCAGGTGGCGATCGATGCCGCCGCCAAGGGCGGCCCCCTGCGTGAAGCGCTGCAGGCTTACGGCCCGAATCTGGAATGGGACGTCAACACCAAGGCCGGTCAGGCCCGCTACACCAACGGTTTTGAGAATGTCGAAGGACGGCTGCTGGGCGAAGAGTCCGGCGCCTGGAAAGTCGACTTCTATGGCAGCTCCGCCAGCGAACTGAAACGCGACGGTGGACGCCTGCAGCAAGCTGCCAGCGACAACGAACCCGAACAAGTTTTCGATCGCGCACAGATCCCGGTGCCGGAAGGCGCGCCAATCGGTGCCAGCTTCGAACGTGCGTTGTATTCGGCGTATCTGGGCGGCAACTGGACCATCGCCAGCGGTCAGGGTGAAGGCGGCACGGTGCAGTTCCAGGCCGACGGCCAAGTGACCGGCCTGCCGGGCGTTGATCGTTATGCCTTGTGCTTGGCGGGCGATTGCGCATCGATGAGCAATGGCAACGACAGCATTTGGCTGCAACTCAATGGCCAGGGCAACAACTGGATCTTTGTGCGCAAGGGCAAGGAGCTGGAGATTCTGCAGGCAGTGAACGCTGCGCTGGCGGATGAGCAACCGCAGTTTACCGCGGGTGAGCGCAAGTGGTTGCTGGAAAAACAGTAACCCGCTGAAAAGATCGCAGCCTTCGGCAGCTCCTACTCTGGAATGCATTTTCCTGTAGGAGCTGCCGAAGGCTGCGATCTTTTGCTTTTAGCGACCTTCAAGGATCGCTGCATAGCCTTCGCGGTAACTCGAATACTTCGGCACCCACCCCAACGCTTTCGCCCGCGCATTGCTGCAACGCTTGCTGCCGGTGCGGCGCACACTGGCGTCTTCCGCCCATTCAGTCACACCCAGATATTCGCGCAACCAGCCCACCACTTCGGCCAACGGCGCTGGCGCGTCATCCACGCCGATATAGAGCTGGTCCAGCTTGACGCCCTCGCGGTCTTTTTCCAGCAGAAATGCCAGCAACCCGGCCGCATCATCGGCATGAATCCGATTGCCATACAGCGGCGGCTCGACTGCCACGCGATAGCCGCGACGCACCTGGGTCAGCAGCCACTCGCGACCCGGGCCGTAGATCCCGGTCAGGCGCAGCACGCTTGCCGGGATGCCGCTCTTGAGCGCGACCTGCTCGGCTTCGAGCATCAAGCGACCCGAATATCCGGCCGCGACAGTCTCGGAGGTTTCATCCACCCACGCCCCGTCCTGCTGGCCGTACACGCTGCTGCTGGACACGAAGATCAGCCGCCCGGGCACTTGCCCATAGTCACCCAGCCAGCTCAGCACATTCTGCAAACCCTGCACGTAGGCCTGGCGATAGCCCTCTTCATCGTGGTCGGTGGCAGCCGCGCAATACACCAGATAATCCACGGCACCCACCGGCCAGGTCGCCGGGCACTCTTCGTTGAACAAGTCGCCGGCGACGCCGATGACGCCCTCCGGCAATTTGGAAACGTCCCGGCGCAAGCCATGAACCTGCCAGCCAGCCGCCAGCAGTTGCATGGCCAGACGGCTGCCGACATCACCACAACCGGCAATCAAAACAGAAGGCGCGGACATCAGAAAACTCCCATCGGAAAGGCACAGACTAGCTCTGGCACAGGACGAACGGCTAGCAATGCAGGAAAAAAAGATACTCTATTACTTTTGTTAACAAGAATTACTTGCAATAATGCACGCCACTTTTGTTCTCGGCCTCACGAGGCCTGGAAGAGCAACAACGTTTTTCTATCTCAGGTCCGGCCAGCATGACACGTAATCAAACTCCCGCTTCGCCAACCACTCGACCTCGCGCCTGGAGCGCCGTCGCGGCTCTGTTGCTCAGCCTGATGCTGGCACCGACCGCGGCCTTCGCCGACGCTCAAGCGCCAGCCACCCCAGCCGCCACCGAGCAGAGCGCACCCGCTGCCGCACCGGCTGCACCGGCCGCCACCGATCCAGTGCAGGCTGTCGATGCGGCCGACGCACCTGAAGCCCTCGAAGCCGACAACACCTTGGGCATGGCCCACGACCTGTCGCCATGGGGCATGTACCAGAACGCCGACATCATCGTGAAAATCGTGATGATCGGTCTGGCCATCGCTTCGATCATCACCTGGACCATCTGGATCGCCAAAGGCTTCGAGCTGATGGGCGCCAAGCGTCGTCTGCGGGGCGAAATCGCCGCACTGAAGAAAGCCACCACGCTCAAGGAAGCCAGCGCCACTGCCGGCAAGGAAGGCACTCTTGCCAACCTGCTGGTGCATGACGCGCTCGAAGAGATGCGCCTGTCAGTCAACAGCCGCGAGAAAGAAGGCATCAAGGAACGCGTCAGCTTCCGCCTCGAGCGCCTCGTTGCTGCCTGCGGCCGCAACATGAGCAGCGGCACCGGCGTGCTCGCCACCATCGGTTCGACTGCACCGTTCGTAGGTCTGTTCGGTACCGTGTGGGGCATCATGAACTCGTTCATCGGCATCGCCAAAACTCAGACCACCAACCTCGCCGTTGTCGCGCCGGGTATCGCTGAAGCACTGCTGGCCACTGCACTGGGTCTGGTTGCGGCGATTCCTGCGGTGGTGATCTACAACGTCTTCGCCCGTTCCATCGCCGGTTACAAGGCTCAGGTCTCCGATGCCTCGGCAGAAGTCCTGCTGCTGGTCAGCCGCGATCTCGACCACCAGCCTGAGCGCAGCTCGCAGCCGCACATGGTTAAAGTGGGGTAATCGGCCATGGGCCTGCATTTGAAAGAAGGCGCAGACGACGATCTGGCCGAGAACCACGAAATCAACGTCACGCCGTTCATCGACGTGATGCTGGTGCTGTTGATCATCTTCATGGTGGCCGCGCCGTTGGCCACTGTGGACATCAAAGTCGACCTGCCCGCCTCGACCGCCAAACCGGCGCCGCGGCCAGAGAAACCGGTGTTCCTCAGTGTCAAAGCTGACCAGCGCCTGTTCCTCGGTGACGACGAAGTGAAAGCCGAAACCCTCGGCGCCACCCTCGACGCCAAGACCCAGGGCAAGAAAGACACCACCATCTTCTTCCAGGCTGACAAAGGCGTGGATTACGGCGACCTGATGAGCGTGATGGACAGCCTGCGCGCCGCCGGTTACCTGAAGGTCGGTCTGGTCGGTCTTGAGACGGCAGCCAAGAAATGATCACGACGCGCCATAAGCTGACGCGTTACAGCGGTAGCCTGGCCGTGGTGCTGGGCGTGCATGCGCTGGCCATCGCGCTGGCGCTGAACTGGACCGCCCGCCCGCCCATCGAATTGCCGCCGCAGGCAATGATGGTCGAGCTGGCTCCATTGCCTGCCCCGCCACCGCCGGCTCCGCCGAAAGTCGTCACACCGCCGCAGCCACCGGCTCCGGTGGAAGAGCTGCCGATTCCGAAACTGGCTGAAGCACCAAAAGCGGAAATCGCGGTACCGAAACCCAAGCCGAAGCCCAAGCCAAAACCGCCGAAGCCGGTCGAGAAGAAGCTGCCTGATCCGCCGAAGGAAAAACCTTCAGAGGAGAAACCGGCCGATACTCAACCGACTCAGGCGCCAACGGAGAAATCCGCCCAGCCTGCACCGGGTCCTTCGCCGGCTCAGTTGGCGGCCAAGGCCAGTTGGCAAGGCACCCTGCTCGCGCATTTGCAGAAGTACAAGAAGTATCCGCAGAGCGCTCAGGCACGGGGCAAGGAAGGCTTGAATCGTCTGCGCTTCGTGGTTGATGGCGAAGGTAATGTGCTGTCGTTCGAACTGGTCGGCCGCTCCGGCAACGCTGATCTGGACCGGGCCACCCTGGACATGATCCGCCGCGCGCAACCGCTGCCAAAGCCGCCGGCCGACATGCTCAACAACGGCTCGATCGAAATTGTTGCACCGTTTGTTTATTCGCTCGAACGCCGCCGTTAGATATACCGCAACCTGTGGGAGCGAGCCTGCTCGCGAAGAGGTCGTGTCAGTCAGCACATTTGTTGCCTGAACCACCGCTTTCGCGAGCAGGCTCGCTCCCACAGGGTTCAGCGTAAACAGGGAGAGGCACCGAAAGGTGCCTTTTGCGTATCTGCCAGCGGCAAACCGACCTCGACCGGTGTCGCACTCAGCCCGCAGTCTGATAACGTGCGTCTATCGATTGCAGCCGGTATGCTTGGCGCGCATCTTCATGGACGCTTGCTATGACCCTCACAGAATTACGCTACATCGTCACCCTCGCCCAAGAGCAGCATTTCGGCCATGCCGCCGAGCGTTGCCACGTCAGTCAGCCGACGCTGTCGGTGGGCGTGAAAAAACTTGAAGACGAACTCGGTGTGCTGATTTTCGAGCGCAGCAAAAGCGCCGTGCGCCTGACCCCGGTCGGCGAAGGCATCGTCGCCCAGGCGCAAAAAGTCCTGGAACAGGCCCAAGGCATTCGCGAACTGGCCCAGGCCGGCAAGAACCAGCTGACCGCGCCGCTGAAAGTCGGCGCCATCTACACCGTCGGCCCGTACCTGTTCCCGCATCTGATTCCACAACTGCACCGGGTCGCCCCGCAGATGCCGTTGTACATCGAAGAAAACTTCACCCACGTGCTGCGCGACAAACTGCGCAACGGCGAGCTCGACGCGATCATCATTGCCCTGCCGTTCAACGAAGCCGACGTGCTGACCCTGCCGCTGTACGACGAGCCGTTCTACGTCCTGATGCCGGCCCAGCACCCGTGGACCAAGAAAGAGTCCATCGACGCCGGCCTGCTCAACGACAAGAGCCTGCTGCTGCTCGGTGAGGGCCACTGTTTCCGCGATCAAGTGCTCGAGGCCTGCCCGACCCTGACCAAGGGCAACGACGGCGCCAAGCACACCACGGTCGAGTCCAGCTCGCTGGAAACCATTCGCCACATGGTCGCGTCCGGCCTGGGTATTTCGATCCTGCCGTTGTCGGCAGTGGACAGCCATCACTACGCCCCGGGCGTAATTGAAGTGCGCCCGCTCACCGCGCCAGTGCCGTTCCGCACCGTGGCGATTGCCTGGCGCGCCAGCTTCCCACGGCCGAAAGCCATCGAGATTCTCGCCGACTCCATTCGCCTGTGCTCGGTGGCCAAGCCAACGGCGCCGGTTACGGCCGGTTAAGCGAGCGTCATGACGGAGCTGTCGCAAGTGTCGGTGACGGCACTCAAGGGTGTCGGCGAGTCCATGGCCGAGAAACTGGCCAAGGTCGGCCTGGAGAATCTGCAGGACGTGCTGTTTCACCTGCCGCTGCGCTATCAGGACCGCACCCGCGTAGTGCCGATCGGCGCGCTGCGGCCGGGGCAGGACGCCGTGGTCGAAGGCACCGTCAGCGGTGCCGACGTGGTCATGGGTCGCCGCCGCAGTCTGGTCGTGCGCTTGCAGGACGGCACCGGCGGCCTGAGCCTGCGCTTCTACCATTTCAGCAATGCGCAGAAAGAAGGCCTCAAGCGTGGCACGCGGGTTCGCTGCTACGGCGAAGCCCGGCCCGGCGCCTCAGGCCTGGAAATCTACCACCCGGAATACCGCGCGATCACCGGCGACGAACCGCCCCCAGTGGACGAAACCCTGACCCCGGTCTATCCGCTCACCGAAGGCCTGACCCAACAGCGCCTGCGCCAGCTGTGCATGCAGACCCTGACGCTGCTCAAACCGAGCACGTTGCCCGACTGGCTGCCGACCGAACTGGCCCGCGACTATCAACTGGCGCCGCTGGCCGATGCGATCCGCTACCTGCACAACCCGCCCGCTGATGCCGATGTCGACGAACTCGCCCTCGGTCATCACTGGGCGCAGCATCGTCTGGCGTTCGAAGAGTTGCTCACCCATCAACTGTCGCAGCAGCGTTTGCGTGAAAGCATGCGTTCACTGCGCGCGCCGGCGATGCCGAAAGCCACAAAGCTGCCACCGAAATACCTGAAAAACCTCGGCTTCAACCCGACCGGCGCGCAACAGCGCGTCGGCAACGAAATCGCCTACGACCTCAGTCAGCACGAACCGATGCTACGGCTGATTCAGGGTGACGTCGGCGCGGGCAAAACCGTGGTTGCGGCCCTCGCCGCCCTGCAAGCGCTGGAGGCCGGTTACCAGGTTGCATTGATGGCGCCGACCGAGATCCTCGCCGAACAGCACTTCATCACCTTCAAGCGCTGGCTCGAGCCGCTGGGCATTGAGGTCGCATGGTTGGCCGGCAAGCTCAAAGGCAAAAACCGCGTTGCCGCGCTGGAGCAGATCTCCAGCGGCACGCCGATGGTGGTCGGCACCCACGCGCTGTTTCAGGACGAAGTGCAATTCAAGAATCTCGCGCTGGTGATCATCGACGAACAGCACCGCTTCGGCGTGCAGCAGCGTCTGGCGTTGCGGCAGAAAGGCGTCGGCGGGCGCATGTGTCCGCATCAACTGATCATGACCGCCACGCCGATTCCACGGACGCTGGCGATGAGTGCCTACGCCGACCTCGACACCTCGATCCTCGACGAACTGCCGCCCGGGCGTACCCCGGTCAACACCGTGCTGGTCACCGACACCCGCCGCGTCGAAGTCATCGAACGGGTGCGTAGTGCTTGTGCCGAAGGGCGGCAGGCCTATTGGGTGTGCACGCTGATTGAAGAATCCGAAGAGCTGACCTGCCAAGCCGCCGAAACCACGTTTGAAGACCTCACCGCCGCCCTCGGCGAATTGAAAGTCGGGCTGATTCACGGGCGCATGAAGCCGGTCGAGAAAGCCGCAGTGATGGCTGAGTTCAAGGCCGGCAACCTGCAACTGCTGGTCGCCACCACCGTGATCGAAGTCGGCGTCGATGTACCCAACGCCAGCCTGATGATCATCGAAAACCCCGAGCGCCTCGGTCTCGCACAGTTGCACCAGTTGCGTGGTCGCGTCGGCCGGGGCAGCGCCGCCAGCCATTGCGTACTGCTCTACCATCCGCCGCTGTCGCAGATCGGTCGCCAGCGCCTGGGCATCATGCGCGAGACCAACGACGGTTTCGTCATCGCCGAAAAAGACCTCGAATTGCGCGGCCCCGGGGAAATGCTCGGCACCCGCCAGACCGGCCTGCTGCAATTCAAGGTCGCCGACCTGATGCGCGACGCCGACCTGCTGCCCGCCGTGCGCGATGCTGCCCAGGCTTTGCTGGAGCGCTGGCCGACTCACGTCAGCCCATTGCTCGACCGTTGGCTGCGCCATGGGCAGCAATACGGCCAAGTGTGAGCACCGTCGCAGTTTGTGCAGGATCGTTCCTACAGAGCTGGTTATACTCCTGCCATTGTTTCAAAAACGGATACAGACCATGACCGAAGCTGCTCTCGTCCCCGAATCTCCGCAAGCTCCGTCTGTTATTCGGCTGCTGCTCAACAAGCTGGGCGTTGCCTACGAAGAAGTGCTCGACCACCACGGCCTCAATGCCTCGCGCAAAGTGCAGGCCGTGTTGCTGGACGACGCCGTGGGCGCGTTGATGGTGCTGTTTCCACAGAGCCAGTTGCTGGATCTCAATCGCCTCGCCGAACTCACTGGCCGCCGCCTCACAGCCGTGTCCACCGAGCGCCTGGAAAAGATGCTGGGCAAACACAATCTGAGCCTGCTGCCGGGCCTGCCGGCGCTGACCAGTTCGCCGTGCCTCTACGAAGAAAGCCTGCTGCGCGAGCCGAAGTTGCTGATCAACTCCGGCGAGCCGGGCCTGCTGCTGGAAATCAGCAGCGAAGACTTCAAATCGATGCTGACCAAAGCCAGCGCTGCCAACTTCGGCGAAGCCCTGAGCAGTATCCGCCCGAACCTCGACCGCCCGGACGATGACCGCGAGGAAATCACCCAGGCCGTGCAGGCGTTCACCGCGCGGCGCATTCAGCAACGTCTGGAAGCGACCATCGAAATTCCGCCGCTGGCCGAAACCGCGCAAAAAATCATCAAGCTGCGCGTTGATCCGAACGCCACCATCGACGACATTACCGGCGTGGTCGAAACCGACCCGGCACTGGCGGCACAAGTGGTGAGCTGGGCAGCGTCGCCGTACTACGCTTCGCCGGGCAAAATTCGTTCGGTGGAAGACGCGATCGTCCGCGTGCTGGGCTTCGATCTGGTGATCAACCTGGCGCTGGGCCTGGCCCTCGGCAAGACCCTGAGCCTGCCGAAAGACCACCCGCAACACACCACACCGTACTGGCAACAGTCGATCTACACTGCCGCCGTCATCGAAGGCCTGACCCGCGCCATGCCGCGCGCCCAGCGCCCGGAAGCCGGCCTGACCTACCTCGCGGGTCTGCTGCACAACTTCGGCTATCTGCTGCTGGCCCACGTGTTCCCGCCGCACTTCTCGCTGATCTGCCGCCACCTGGAGGTCAACCCGCACCTGTGCCACAGCTACATCGAGCAACATTTGCTCGGTATCAGCCGCGAACAGATCGGCTCGTGGCTGATGCGCTACTGGGACATGCCCGATGAGCTGGCCACCGCCCTGCGCTTCCAGCACGACCCAAGCTACGACGGCGCCTACGCCGAATACCCGAACCTCGTCTGCCTGGCCGTGCGCCTGCTGCGTGGGCGTGGCATCGGCTCCGGGCCGGATGAAGACATTCCGGATGCCCTGCTTGAGCGTGTCGGCCTGACCCGCGACAAAGCCAACGACGTCGTTAGCAAAGTGCTTGAGGCTGAAGTGCTGCTGCGTGAACTGGCCTCGCAGTTCAGCCAGGGCTAAAACAGAACAGGCCCGCTCCCCAGGATTTACACAAATCCCTGTGGGAGCGAGCCTGCTCGCGAAGAATCCAACTCGGTCTACCAGACCGCCCCTGATCGTTCCCACGCTCCGCGTGGGAATGCATCCCGTGACGCTCCGCGTCACCAAAGGCTCAAGCCTTAGGCTTAGCCTTCCTCGGCACCAAGTACTTCATCAACCCCTGAAACCACATCACCAGCGCCGGATTACCCTTCAGCTGGATCGACTTGTCCTGAATCCCCTGCATAAACGCCAACTGCTTGTTCTTCGCCTGCATCGTGGCAAAGCCATAACCGGCATCTTTAAACGCAATCGCAAACGCCGGCTCCGCCACCACGCCAGACTTGCTGGTGATGCGCTGATTCTTCACCACAAAATGCCGCGCCACTTTCCCATCCAGCGTCTGCAGCTGAAACACCAGATCCTTGTCACCCAACTGCTGCTGGAACGCAGGATTAGTCCGACTGGCCTTACCCATCAACAAACCCATCATCCACAGAAGAAAACGAAATTTCATGCGCACAGCCTCAAAAGGAAAATGAACGGCGGGGGCAGTGTAAGGGATTCGGACGATAACGCCAGTATCTGACGCTGTTGAAGGATTATGTAGGCGATTTCCTGCACGATGACCGCCAAGTCACGATTCAGCGCTCGCCCATTGATCCTTCCCCCGCTCCGCGTGGGCATGTATCCCGAGACGCTCCGCGTCTCACCACTCACCTTTCCTACACCTGTTGAAACACATCCCTGTAGGAGCTGGCGAAGCCGGCGATCTTTTGATCTTCCGGCCCGCGAATCTATGGGAAATCTCCTGCAAAGTGCGGGGCTGTGCGTGAACTAGGCGAGTTGGTGCGGTGGGGATAGGCTCTGTGGGTCGCCGCAAAATCGGCGACTCGGACGTGCAAGTCCGGTTCAGGTGCACAATCGCTAGTGGCATTTCGCCGAGTGTTTTCCTATGCTCGCGAATCGTTATGGCGGCTGTGCGTCGGAGACCTTCGGGTCTGCCGGCCACCTGGACCGGTCTTGCACACCAACGCACAGCTGCCACCTATTCGAAGTGCGAAGCGAATTGGTGTCAGCCTCATAAATTCCAGGAAGCTGCGCCATGATCAAACCAACCCCCAATCCCCCCGAAACCCCAGATATATCGCCCTACGAATCTCTCGAATCAAAGAAATTCCACGAAGCCGCCGAACGCGCCCTCGACCACCACTTCAAACCGCCCGCCGAACCCCACCCCAAACGCGAAACCGGCCTCTTCAAACTCTCCCCCGGCACCGACGCCGAAGCCCTCATGGCCAACGCCTCCGAAGACCTCCTGTCCATCAGCGTCATCGCCTGCGACCTCGCCGACGACCTCCACGGCTCCCGCCGCTCGGTGGCGCTGGCCCTGAGCAGAATGGCGGACGGGGTGCGATTGATGGTGGAAGGGACGCTGGATCATATTGAGGTTAAGAGCGCGGCGGCGAAGCCGTAGCGGGATTGATGGTTGAAAAAAGGGGACGTTAAGTCCTCTTTCAACAATGTCGGTAAAAATCCAGACATAAAAAAGCTGCCAACGAGGGCAGCTTTTTTAAGATTCTCGAAAGCTTCAACCGGCAAGTCGACCGACAGGCTCAAAATCACTGCCTTTTGACAGGGCAGCATCCAGAAAGCGGCTGCGCTTACCGGAGCGTTTGGCCAAGACTTCACGAGCTTCAGCCTGGAACCGGGCAGCCATCAAAGGCTTGGGTTCGTGTTTGGACTTTTTCATGGAAACCTCTCGGGTCTCGAAATTTGACTGGATAGTATTACCGCTCAACCGCAATAACAAGCCGGCCCGTCGGATCAAAGCCAAACCCTAAATTCTCGTATATGGGTATAGCACCGACTGCCGGCTCTTGAACTTCAATTTCTGTACAGCCAATCAAGAGAGCGTAGTTTTCAATCGCGGTTAATGCCAAAGCAGCCACTGTGCCCCGCAACGGATGGGATCTTTCCGGCTTGCCCTCCAGAATCACGATCTTGATGCATAGTTTGCTCTTGCGCGGTGACGCATAACACAGCCCACACAATTCGTGGTTGAACCAAAGCGAGAGATCAAAGCCACGAGTGTCAGTCTGTTTCCATTGATGCACATCGTGCCACGGGTACAGCGTAGCCTCATCACCCCAAAGATCCGCAGCGTCGATGGCAACGGGAGTAATAGGCTCATACCGGATTTGAGTAGTTTCGATACCTCGGCCTTTGAGATTCTGGCTTTCACGCGCCATATCTTCCGCAGCCTTGCGCGCCTCAGATCGCCAGATCTGATAGCGATACCCGTTACCTCGAATTTTGGACATGGACAACCACTGGCAATCTTCAAAGGCCATGAGGGTAGCGATGTTTCCAAGCTCCTGAACATAAACAGAAATAACCTGACACTGATTACTTGGCCCGAGCATTCCGCAGCCTTCAAGCCTCAACCGCCGACGCAGTCGCTCATCGGCAGGACGTAAAAGGCTATTGAAGGAACGCTTGACCCCGCTGAAGTACCGCACATGGCAACCGCTTTAGCTGTGTAGAAACTTCACTATGGGCAGTCATTGGTACTAGCAGAAGAGCAGAGATAAATGCAGGCGACAACTTCAAACGAAAATTCATTTAACGATTCATAGGTAACTGAAAGCGCATCCGCACCCTGCAATTCTCAAAATCCTCACGGAACAAACGCTCGCTCAATTTGCAGTGCCCATCCGCGTATTGCTTCCAAAGCGGATCATCGAGCTCTTCCCCTCCCAGCAGCTCAATTGAGGTCGTTACATTTCTCTCACGATCCCTCCCCGCAATCGCGGATGCCGCTTTGTAAAAACCGTCTAGTGGTAAGCCCGTCTGTAGGGAAATCAATTCACCCAAACGGGCATTGGTCGTTTGCACGAGGCACCCGAGCTTCTCGATTGGCGCCTCAGCGCCCGGCAACGCGGCTTGATAAAGCTCTTCGCAAAACGACTCTTTGAAGCGCACCCAGTTCTTTTGCACATCTCTCAGATGGCTTTGCTCCGCAGGAGCCAGAGTCGACAGCGCTTTTTTGTATTGTTCGTTCAAGACACCATCGACTTTCTTGAAGGTTTGCTGGCCGCAGGTGATCAAGTCCGGGTTGGACAAACTGTCTGGGTTGCACGCTTCTCCAGCAAACAATGCGGATGAAGCAGCAGAGAGCAAGCAACCGAGAAGAATCGAAAATACTTTCACGCTGTTACTCCTTCCCTTGACGGTCATGTCTGTACAGCCAAAACAGCGGCGGCAACAACACCAACAGCGCAAAACCATCGAGCCACACGTGCGACCAGACCTGCTGTTGCGCCGAGAGCCACATATCCTGCGGCGCCCATAACAGGATGCCCGCGATCAACCAACCCCAGACTGCCGCGACTTTCAAGCGATTGCCCAGGTGCACCAGCGCGAACATGTACAGCGAATAACTTTGCAACGTCGCGCCGAACAGCGCGAGCCACCAGACCTGTTGATCGTGTCCGGCCGCTGGTACCGCATCGGCACCCCAGAACGACAGTTCGAGGACTTGCAGGTAGCCATCGAGCAAGCCGGAGTCACCGGCCCAGGTCAGGGTAAGACCGGCGAGGATATGCGTGATCGCAGCGGCATATAGCCAAAGCACCAACGCTGGGCGAAGCGAGGAAGAAGAGGCTGGCATTCCGTGTCCTGAGCGTTCCTTGGGGGTGGGGAGTTTAAAGGAAAATCGGGGTCGTCAGATGCTCAAGCATTAAACGTTTTAGCGTGAGGAATTCAGAAAAAACTTGTGCAAAACCGCCTCAAACAGGCCCTCGACATTCAAATGCAGTGGGTGGCTTTGACCGGCGCCGTGGCTGACGATCCCAATCGCCCCACGTTGAAGAGGCCCAACTGATCACCTTTGTCAGCCGCCATTTGATAACAGGCTAACGCTCGAGACATATCCTTCGTTCCCCACTCGCCTGCTTCAAAGGTAGAAGCCAGATAATTCATCGCGTCTGTGGAGCCCATGGTAATCGCTCGAATAACCTGCTCTTCTGCCTGTTTGGGATGAAGGCAAGGGCCGTTATAGTCGGAGGAGTTTCCCGAACAAAGAAACGTTGCATAGCCCAGCGCACCCTTTGGTATTTTCGAAGCCGCCTTGAACAAAGCCTCAACTTTAGGGGTTTCCAACTGAGATGCCATTTGCGAAAGACTCAGGCTCGCCGCCGACAGGCTCGCCTGTGCATCACCCGACTCTGCAGCACACACAAAATTTTCCAGCGACGCTTCAATCAACTCCGCAGTCAGCCGGTATTGCTCAAGAGACCCCAGCCCACCCAACGCTTCTGCACGCTGATAACAAAAGTTTTCGGCGCGGCTCATTCCCGGGTTATCCGTTGCGACAAGATCCTTCTCGCTGACCGACCAATCCTCAATCCCCTCAAGCACCCAGCACGCCTGACGAGAGAAGTTGAAGATCTTGATATTGCTGTTGCCGGCCCTTTTATCCACAACGTTGACGCGACTGTCATCGACCTCTTCGATCTCGACTCCAAGTGTCTTGCCGGGTGTGATTGCAGCCATCAGCGGATAGGTGAAGGCTGTTCCACTGACACCCGAGGTCGAAGGCTCAAAGGTACTTCGATCCTTCCCCGCTACCGATTTCAACACCAGCGACTTGACCGTCATTGCAGTCAGACGGCGTTGCAATTCACTGTTGGCGGAAAACGCTGTCAGGAAAGGAGCGAACTCTTCCGAGGGGCAAGCGTCATTGGTCGGTGCCGTCGAAGCGCTCTTGTCGAATGCAAGAGCAGGGGCGATCTTCTCCAGATACGCCGAGCGCTCGCGACTCATTCTGGCGATGCACGAGTTAACCGCGAACACATGAGCCGGCATCCCCGCCTCGATCTCGAACGCCTCCAAGGGGCAGTTCGCATCTCGCAACTTCAACCACGCACGTTGCGACTCTTTGACCTTCGCTGCGTACTCCGCACCCAATGCCGGATCTGCTCGATAGTCAGACTCAAGCCGCGTCATCAACTGCTTGTAGCTGAGGTTCAACTGCGCATCGGCAGCCTTCTTCGCCGCCTCCGAGCAGGGGACCATTTGCAGGCTTGAGGTGACATGGCTGCAGTCGTCCTGCGCATAGGCCGCTGAAGCCGGCAGTAGCACGGCCAGCAGGGTAAAAGCAAAACGTTTCACGGTGTTCATCCTTGAGTCATTCAGATTTTGCGTTTGGTGAATCGGGTGATGCATTGATCTGGTCCGTTCATGCCCCAGTAAGTGCTGAGCAACGTCTTAGGTTTTTTGTCGACGCGCAGGTTAACGAAGCCATCGCCGCAGTCCGGCTGCAACTCTTCAAACGTGCCGGATTTGGGGCTGATTTCGTGTCGACACCGTTGACGGGACTCAATGTGGTGGTTTCAGCTAACGCAGGCATCGTCCAAGTCAGACCGATTAGTGATGCCGCTAAAGGGTTGAACTGAATTTACCCGCCCTACTCCCACCTGCGCCCGGAATCCCAGGAGTGCAAACGGGTCGTTGCAACATCAGGGATAGTCGATGGCGACAAGGCAGGAAATGAACACGCTGGAGAAAGGGGAGGGGCGGATTTAGCCAGAGGCCCATCCTTCACCTTGCCCCTTGGAATAAACCGAACTTACTGATCGACAAGTTCGATCAGAGTGAGCTTCTTGCCATCGAACTCGTAAAAGCGCTGCCGGTTACCCTCCTCGAGATCGTTACCCTCTACATCCACTTCCGGATCGGCCGCTACACCCATAATTTCGAGCAATTTGCTGTCTGGCTTGTAGACGGCCGCGTAGGGTGCGGTACCGTCATTTCCGATGATGTAATAAGCATTAGGAAAGGACGTAACAACCTCCCCCGTTTTCACGTCAAGAATTTCGCCACAGATAGACCCGCCGCCACAGCCGTTTGCGTAAACAACATAATGGCCCGCAAAATTTACCGGTTGCTTGATGGCTTTCTTGCGCCCCTCAGCCCAGCTTTTATTTTCATCACTGGCAACAGCATCGTGATGTTGGCCCTTAAAAATTTCGTCGACTTTATAGTTTTCGAACCGCGGCACATCGGCCTTAGCGAAACACGAGAAGAGAAAAAGCGCGCCCAGCCAAAACAAGCGGGACGCTGATAACTTACTTGCCATTGTTTTTTGACTCCTCGAGAACACGAACCATGTCAGCCGGCAAAATGTGAGCGGTATTGAGACCGTCGCCCGCATAATACGACTGTCCCTCAAAGCTGGCGACCCTCGCCAGCATCACCGGTTTGCCGTCTTTCATTTCGATGTTTCCGTGCTCATCTTTCTTCGGTACCGGGCTAATGGTCTTACCCTTTCTTACACCTGCCGAGGCGAATTCCAAGGCCCAGGCATAGGCAGCTTTTTCGACGTCGCCATCGCCCTCCAGATACTGGATGAATGCCTTGCGCTTAACTTTTATCAAGTACTCCTCAAAAATCTTATCCTGAGTCTCTTCGTCAAATTTAAGCGTGGAAGCAAGTTCGAGCTTTTTCACAGCACCATTTATCGTATCAGGAACCATTTGATAGCGACCCGCCGCAAAAATATCCCGGTCCTTCTGTTTCTGCTGTAGTTCAGCGATGGTCAACGTAGTCAAATCAGTTTTATAAAACGCTTTCAGTCCACCCTTGGTCCTGTTGTAAGCCGTGTAATCATTATTCGACTCAACGCTCGCGAGCAAATTGGCAAACGCACTGTGCGCCCAACCTTTTCCAGGCACGGCAAACTTCATGAAATTATTGACGAACGCAATCGGGTGAAAATGATAGATCTGTTTCGGAAGAGGCATCTGTAACGCACCCGCCAGCTCATCCCAAAAAACAAGCTTGTCAATCCGCTCTTTTTCATGTTCCAGTAACTTTGGCGACTCAGCGAGCAGTTGATCAAGACGACTCCACTTGGGCTCGGAAGACTTCGCCTGCCACTCGGTGGGGTGGTAAGCAATCAACTTTGTCCATTTATCCCGGAACTCCACATTCTTCAATGCTGAGTTCAAGTCCGCGGAGGTAACTTCACCATCTTTGTCACCCAAAGCGTCGAGTTTCGCATGGAGCTCCTTGAAAAAAGGCGGCATCGAGTCCGGATCAAGAAAACCATCTGAATTCTCATCGCCCTCTTTGACAACTGCATATCCCAACTTTGCCCAATCATGTTGAGATATCAACTGAGCACCTGAAGACGTAAAGGTAACGTCTGCCTTTTTGATCAGGCCCGTCAGCTTTTTATCTTTCTCTGTAACGGTCGGCTCATACCACTCAACCCCTTTTGAGTCTTTGAACACAGAAACCGATCCCATAGGAACTATATGTTTGGACTCAAGAGTCGCGGGCTGTCCCGTGGACGCCTTACTGGCAAGTACCGTGCCCGCCGGCAGATTCAGGTAACTCATGCCAATTTTCAGGGCTGCTTCATTCTGCAAGAATTTATCGAGACCCGTATCACTGGTGAATATCTCAATATGAGCGTGATATTTGCTAGAGATTGAACCCTCAACTTTCCCGAGGTTCTCCTGCAAGCCTAAAAACCCTATTGGATGGCCTGCTTTTATCGCTGCTTCGCAAGCAATTACCTTATCGAATTCGGCAGGTGTGACTTCGGCCCACGTGACCATCCGACCGTTACCGATATCTTCGACGCTCGCCCAGAATGTTGACGGAGCCGTCCCTGCGCCTCTCAAACCGCCAGACAGGCAGGTGCATTCAGCCATGCGAACCAGAGAACTTCCAACCTTCAGATTAAATACTTTGGTACCGTCGAATTTAATTTCACTGTTCAAACAGAGGGCCATTTCTCCCAGCGGTTCACCAGCACTTTCACCGTTAGCAACAGCTTTGGGCGCTGCGAACAACGGCAATCCGTTCGGGGCGCTGACACGAGCCTTAACCAGCCCTTTCCAATAGCCTGGCCGGGTTCGTTCCGGCGGTAATATTGCGCTCCAGATCGCAGTGTCTTTTTTATTCTTGACTGCCACACCGTCTTTCTTATAAGCAAACCAAGATTCTTCCCCTAATTTCCTGTTAGGCACCTTGCCACTTAACAACTTACCTCGGGCATAAGTGATACCGTTACTGGCAAGCTTTTCTTCTAGAACTTCAAAGACAGAGCCCGCAGAAATCAGCCCATACTTCACGCATTCCGGACCTTCCTCAGAATCACTGCGGGCAGTAAAATCTCCCACCGTGAACTTTATCTTCGGCTTACCCAACTCCTCCTCTGTAGGCAAGTAGCCTTTATAGGGCATCAAGTGCATATAAAGACTGAAAAATACCAGCTTATTTTGTTTCCTTTTGTTCGGGCCTTCTTCCGGGTTAGCGGGCGACTTGTAGTCATGCCGAACCAGGCAGAAAGAATTAGAGTATTTAAGCTTGGCCGGTTTATCTCCAGCGTACTCCGACTGTAAATAATCTTCGTTGAGGCGATAGGCTACAACCACACCATCCGCCATGCATCGTACGGGCTCGTCTTTCACACAGTAGGATGCACTGGCATTGCTAATATGAATGCCACCGTGCCAAAAGTTATAGCTACCCAAAAGGTATTGACCTGAGGTCTCATTTCCGATGGCGGTATACAGTTCATTGGCACTGTCAAACTGTTTCCCATCAGCCTTTCTTATGGGGAATTGAAAGTTTAGAACAGGCTCCGGTCCAGCAGGCGTTGGTGCAGGAGCGGGGGCAGGGGTAGGTTGTTCCGCTACGCCGGTTCTATACTCTTCTTTAGCCCTGAGAAACTTTGTAGGAATCGGCCAGTAGAAGGCCGGATCTTTAGTGCCAAAATAAGTAAATGATGGCCCTTTCCTCGTCTGCGCGCCGAAGAACTTGCCTGCAGTACCGGTGGGATTAACGTCAACAACAATACCGGTATGAAATAACTTATCCCCACCACCCAGCGGATCTTCATTAATCCAAAGAGCGATATCACCTTTCTTGACGTCGGGTGGCACCACGGTTGTGTAGTAAATGGAATTCACCATAACACGGGTATCTTGATACGGGATTTTGTAGCCAGCCCCCGTCAGCAACAAATTAACCATGTGCGAGCAGTCGATTAACTTATTACCGGCCGCATTTGTTTTTATGCCATCGCCACCCATCTTGTACACGTAGCCACGGTTTTCGTAATTACCCGTTAAATCTAATGGTTCTGTCATTTCTGCATCCTGCAAATCAATAGCAATGGCTGGTTTCTGTGGCGTCAGCGGTTTGCGATTTCAATCTGGTTAAATTACTAAGGGCGATTGCATTTCCTTTACTGGCGGCCAAGCGATAGCAATCCAGTGCTCTGGAGGCATCCTTGGTTACCAATCTTCCGGTCTCGAACGTATCACCCAGTTTATTTTGAGCATCGGAAGAGCCCATCGATGCGGCGCGAATCAATTCCCTTTCTGCTTCTTCAGGATGCTGACAAGGCCCCTCGGGATCTGTGTCATTGCCATAACAATAGAAAGTGGACAATGCAGAAGCTCCGCTTGCCAGAGTAGTAGCGGCGGCCTTGAACAGGGCTTCGACCTTCTCTGTTTCCAATTGAGATGCCATTCCGGAAAGACTCAGACTGGCAGCACTGAGACTTGCCTGAGGATCGCCGGAAGCTGCTGCACACAGGTAGTTTTCCAATGCTGCTTCAAAGAGTTCTCCCGTCAGGGAGTATTTGTCCAGGCCACCAAGGCGCCCGTAAGTTCGCGCACGCTGATAGCAAAAGTTCTCGGCGGTAGTCAGGGTCGGCGTGGTCGCTTCAACAAGGTCTTTATCATTGATCGACCAGTTCTCGACGCCCTCGAGTACCCAGCATGCCTGACGAGAAAAATTAAAAATCTTGATGTTGCTGTTACCCGCTCGCTTGTCCACAGCGTTGACGTGACTGTCGTCGATTGTTTCGACTTCAACCCCGTCTGTCTTGTCTGTGGCTAAAGGTGCCATCAGCGGAAACGCCAATGTGGAACTGTTGATCTCCGTCGTTTGCGGCTCAAGAGTCCCCCCTCTCCTTCGGGTTTCAAAACCAGCGACTTCACCGTCATCGCAGTCCACCGCTGCTGAGTTTCGGCATTCGCAGAAAACGCCGGCAGAAACTGGGAAAAGTCCTCGGACGGACACTCCTCCGCATAAGCGCTGCCATGAAACAGGCTCAACAGCGACGCGGTGAAAACCGCTATCGCGATGCCATTGCTCTTCTTCAAAACACCATTCATGTCGATCACTCGGAAAACACAAAAAAAGCCTTCGGTTTGACCTTCTCAGGCGGCGCATTCAACAACGCCTGATCCATCAAACTCCCCGCCTTATCCTTATCCGCCGCCCCCGGCAGCACCGGCGGTTTAATCCCGATGCCAGTCCCCGATCCAGCCGAGCCACCCGCATTGATCTTGATCACCGGCCCAACCACCGTAACCCCACCGCCATCGAGCTTTATAAAGCTCCCACCACCCAAGATGGTCAGCTCCGTCCCCGCCTCAATAACAATCTTGTCCCCAGCCTTAAGGTGAATCTCTTTTCCCACGCTGGTGAGCTGCGCAGTCCCCAACTTCACATGCTGGTTCTGCCCAACCGTCAGATGATCATCCAGCTTCGCTTCAATCTTGCGGTCGCTGATAGTGGTGCGGTGTTCTTCAGCCTTCAGCTCGGTGTAGGTGTTCTTAACCACCGTGTCATGACGCTCATTCCCGACCCGAATCTTCTGGTCATGCTCAACGTTTTCATCCCAATCGCGCTGGGCATGAATGTAGATCTGCTCCGCACCTTTCTTGTCTTCGATGCGCAGTTCGTTGTACCCACCGCCACCCGGGGAGCTAAGGGTTTTGAATACGCTGCGGGTTTTGTTCGCCGGCAGTGCGTACGGCACCGGGTTTTCTTTGTGGTACAGGCAGCCGGTCACCAGTGGTTGGTCGGGGTCGCCTTCGAGGAAGGTGACGAGGACTTCCATGCCGATGCGCGGGATGCTGATGGCGCCGTAGCGGTCGCCGGCCCAGGAACTGGAGACGCGTAGCCAGCAGCTGGTTTTATCGTCGGCGAGGCCTTCGCGGTCCCAGTGGAACTGGACTTTGATGCGGCCGTATTGGTCGCAGTGGATTTCTTCGCCTTTGGGGCCGGTGACCATGGCGGTCTGGCTGCCGAGTACGCGCGGTTTCGGGTGTTCGAGGGCCGGGCGGTAGAACACGTCCCACGGGGTGGCGAGGAAGGTGTTGCGGTAGCCCTGGTGGAAGTCGTCCTTGTTGTCGGTGGTGTCGCTGGTTACGCCTTCTTCGAGGACTTGCGGCTGCTTGCCTTCGTGGAAGATTTCCGTGAGCAGCCAGAGGTCGTTCCACTCGCTTCGCGGGTGGTCGGACATTTCCATGAAGTGGCCGCTGACCAGTCTGGTCTGGTCGCCGCGACCTTCGGCCTGGCGGTAGTCGGCGCGGTGGCGTTCGAGGGCGCGTTGGCTGAGGAATTTGCCGCGCGCGCGGTCGGTGAAGCGGCCGGGGTAGTCGTAATCTTCCAGGTCCGGTTCAGTGCTGTCGCCGTCCGGTTTGTACGCAGCCTCCATTCGCAGGCGCGGTTTTTCGAAGTCGTAGTCTCGGCGCGTGGTGCGGCTGGTGCGGGTTTCCAGACGCAGTTTGAAGGCTTTGATCACCGGCTCGTCGGCGACCATGCCGCTGCCCTGCACATAAGCAGTTGGCTGCCCCAAGTTCTGGAACACGGTCTGGTCGTCGCCGAACACCAGCAAGTGGGCCTTTTCGCTGTGCTGGAAGTGGTAGTGAATGCCCTCTTCTTCGCACAGACGCTGGACGAAATGCAGGTCGGTTTCGTCGTACTGCACGCAGTAGTCGCGATCCGGGCACGGCTGGCTGAGCTGGAAGCTGTAGGCGTTGCTCTTGATGCCGTGCTCTTCGAGGATCAGCGCGATGATTTTGGGCGCCGACATCTGCTGGTAGATGCGCTGGTTGGTGCGGTGATGCAGGTATTGCAGTTGCGGCACGATCGAGACTTTGTAGCGGGTCAGGCGCTTGCCGGCATCGCCCTGGGCGACGCGGTAGATCTGACCGTGAATGCCGGAGCCCTGTGGATCGAATGCCAGAAACGCCTGCTTGTGCAGCAGTTGTTCGAGATCCAGATCGGGGTTTTCGCTGACCAGTTCGAGGTCGAAGCGATACGCCTGGCTGATGCCTTCGGTGCCGGTGAACGACAGCACTTGCAGGTCGCCGACGTAGTCTTCGACCTTTAGGCTGAAGTGGGTTTCGTTAGCTGAGTTGAACATCGTGTGCTCCCTGTTCGAATGTCATCCGTTACGCCCGAAGTCGCAGACGTTGCAGCCAGGACGAAGTGGCGCCCAAGGCGTCACGCAATTGTTGGGCAGTGATGGTGCGTTCTGCCGGGTTGAAGCTCAGCGCGGTTCGCAGCGCTTGCCAGCCGTGCTGGGGTAGATTCGCTGGGGCGCGCAGCTCGCGCTCCAGGTGCTCGTCGCGGGCCTGGGTCGAGGGCAAGCGGCGGAACGGGTGTTTGCCGCCCGCCAGTTCATAGATTACGCAGGCCACGCCGTACACGTCCGCGCTGGCCGACAACGGTTGGCCCTCAAGCAGTTCGGGGGCGGCGTAGCCCGGGGTCCAGGCGTTGAAGCGCTCGCGGCTCAGGTGCGGCAGGCCGGGCAAGGTGCCCTCTTCTGCCTGCCCCAGACCGAAGTCGAACAGGCGCAGGCCGTCTTCGCTGAGCATGACGTTGCTCGGCTTCAGGTCACCGTGCAGCACGCCGCGACGGTGGGCGTAGGCCAGCGTGTCGAGCAGCGGCAGGATGATGTCGCGCAGTTCTTGCCACGGCAGGCCGAGGGGCCGCTCGCAGAGCAATTTGTCCAGGGTCAGGCCACGCATGTATTCCATGGTGATGAAGGCCCGCTGGCACTCGGTGTCGACTTCAAAGGTATGTGCACGCACGACGTTGTCGTGGCGCAAGCGTCGGGTCAGGGCGAACTCGCTGTAGAGCAAGGCACTGGCGTCCGGCGATTCGGCAAATTCTTCGCTGAGGATTTTCAGCGCAATGTAAGGGTCGGGATCGCCGAACTGTTCGTGCAGCAGATCCCGCGCCCGGTAAACGGCGCCCATGCCACCGGCCCCGAGCAGACGCTCGAGGTGGTAGCGACCGGCGAGTACATCCGGCAGTGCACCGATGCTGGCCTTGGTTGGCGCCAGCAAAGGCTCTGCCTTGTTTTCCTTGGCGAAGGCGAAGTAGGTCAGGTTGTTGGCCTGTTCTTCGCTGATCAGCAAGTCATCGATGGGCGATTCGAGTTCACTCATTGGCGGATCACCACGGCAGTCAGGTTGTCACGCGCGGCGCCACGCAGAGCGCCGTCGAACAAACGTTCCAGCGCCACGTGCGGCGCGCTGAGGCTGAGGGCGTTGCCGAGGGCATCGCTGCTCAGGCCCTGATACAAACCATCGCTGCAGAGCAAAAACACATCGCCCGGATAGACCTCGAGTTCAAGCACATCCAGGGTCAGTGTGTCGGCGGCGCCGACGGCTCGGGTCAGTGCCTGAGCCGCCGGGTGCGCTGCCGCCTGTTCGACGCTCATTTGCTGCTCGTCGATCAATTGCTGTTGCAGCGAATGGTCCTTGGACAGCTGATACAGCCGCTGCCCGCGCCACATGTAGCAACGACTGTCGCCGGCCCAGATGCAGGCCGCGCGATTGCCTTCCACCAGCAGCGCGACGACGGTGCTGCCCATGATGCTGTCGTGGCGTCCGGCGGTGACGGTCAACTCCTGCCCCAAACGCCGGTTCAGCCAGTGCAGGCACTGGCGGATGGCTTTGAGGCGTTCGTCGAAGTCCTCGTGTTGCGGCAACTCAGCCAGGCTGGCGACGATCAACTGGCTGGCGATGTCGCCACCCTGATGACCGCCCATGCCGTCCGCGACCACCCACAGCCCATGCTGCGGCGAGTCGAGGAAGGCATCTTCGTTGCGCGCCCGCACCTTGCCCGGGTCGGTACGCGCCGCGCTGCGCCAGGGACTGGCCACCAGCATCAGAGCTGCACCGGCATACGGAAAGTACGCAGTACGCCCATGTCAAACGGGTTCGGCGTGCGCTGGCTGGTCAGCAGGTAGTTGGCGCGCAGGCCGCCCACGTCGGCTTTCAGTACCAGCACGTCACGACCGTTCAGGTACTCGGTCTGCATCAGGTCGAACAGACGGAACAGCGACCATGGGCCGGAGTTCTTCTCGATCCCGATCGGACGCCCGGCCATCTTGTCCATGACCAGGCTGGTGCGACCGTCTTCAGCATCGGTCGGCCACTTGAAGGTCATTGGCAGGATCGGGCCGTGACGGTATTCCATGGTCTTGTCGCCGAACTTGAATTCGGAACGGCTGACCGCCGGGTCGAGGGTGTACGGCTCAAGTTTGAACTGCACGGTCGGCTCGGCCGGGTTGATCGAGAAGAAGCTCTGGCGAATGGTCTGCGCCGCCGCCATCTGATCGAGGTAGACCTTCGATACCGGCAGGCTGTGACCATCGACGCTGCGCATGCGGTAGTTGCCCGGATCGCCGCTGACGAACGGACGCATGTAGCTGTCGAAGAAGCGGTCGACGGTACCTTGAGCGCGGAAGAACTCGCGGAAGTCGCTGATCGCCACGTCGCTGGTGCTGCTGGCGCTGAACGGATAACGCTTGCTGATGGTTTTGCCATACACGCTGTACAGCTCGTTCTGATAACGGCCGTTCAGGTATTGATAGGCATCGTTGAGCACCAGTCGCCAAGAGTCTTCGGCCAGCACGTTGAACCACACGCTCAGCGGACGCGGCAGACGACCGGAAGCATTACGCAGGTTGGTCAGCGCATCACGCTGGCCGCTCATGCGCGTCTTGGCCATCTCGAACGCGGCTTGCTCCGGCGTGCTGGAACGGGCCAGACCGGCCAGTTGCAGTTGCAGGTCGTTGAGCGCGCTGAACGCTGGCGTCAGGTCAGCGCCCGGGCCGTTGTTGTCATCGAGCAGACGATGCAGCGGTTCGAAGCGGCGTTGCAGGGATTTCTTCGCGGTGTCCGGCAGGTTCTTCGCCACGTTCAGCGCCGAAGCCTTGTCGGCGGCAGCTGCGGCGAGTTTGCCGACCTTGCCCAGTTTGCCTTTCTGCCCGGCCAGCGCATCGGCAGCTTCACCGGCTTCATCGACCGGATCAGCCGCGGCTTCGAAGCGGGTGTTTTCGCGCACTTCGGTGAGCAATGCGAGGACCGGCGAGTTGGCCGAAGTCAGGCCCGCCAGTTGCTCGGCGCCTTCGCCGGCGTCGCTGATTGGCGGCAATGCGACCTGGCCAACGGCTTCGCTCCAGTAGTTGGCGTAGTCGCGGAAGTACAGCTGCTCGAGCTCGACCATCAGGCGACGCAAGTCCATGTCGCTGATGCCCGCGCCTTCGCCCAGCACCCAGTTGTCACGCAGGATATCGGTGACCAGCGCCGCGCCCTGCACCGAGAAATACTGCTGATAACCCTGCTGGGTGTAGAAGCCCGGAATCACGTATTCAGTGCCGATGAACAACGAACCTTGCGGGCCGAGGTGCTGACTGAAGCGGTAGTCCGGCAGGTTGCGCGCCTGCTCGCGGAGCATGCGGTAAACCACATTGGCTAACGATTCGCTGCGCAGGACCTGACGCGCCTGTGTCACCAGTTGATCGTTCAGCGGGTAGATGAACGGCTGCTTGAGCAAGCGCTCGAGGTGCGTACTCAGACCATTCTGCACCGCTGTGTTGCCGGTGTAGCGCTGCGACCAGTCAGTGGCGACCCAGTCCTTGAGCCACGCCGCATCGCGACGATCCTTCATGTTCAGCATCAGGTACGCACGCAGGCTGTTGAGCAGGCGATCGCGGTCTTTCATGTTGGCGCGGATCTGCCCTTCGAGCATGGTCGCCACCCGGGGCAGCAACTGCGCTTCAAGCTCACGCTCGTAGGCGGTTTTCACCACCGGGTTGATCTCTTCGCCCTGATACAGGCCGCCACGTTCGTGGTACGACACGTCGCTCTTGCTCGGGAACACCTGGGTCGCGGCGTAGCTGGTGTCGAGGACTTTCAGCACACCCATGGCGTCATCGCGCGGCGTCACGGCCGAGCGTTGCTGGGTCCAGTTCTGCGCCAGCGTGCGCAGGTTTTCCAGGCGCTCGTAGTTGGCGGAGAAACCACCGGCCCAGAGCATGCCGAACAGTGCCAGTGCCGCCAGAGCGCCGACGTACAACGCACGCTGGCCCCAATGAATGCGGCTGCGCTCGCGCTTGTCCAGACCGGCCAGATCGGCTTCGGGGAATATCACTTGGCTGAGCAAGTGGTGGATGAAGCGCGAACGACCGCTGCGCAGGGTCGGCAGCACGCCGGCGTTCATGCCCAGGCTGGCGCCGATGCCGGCGGTGGTCGAATCCATTTCCTGGGTCAGGTGCGGTGCGCTGGTCAGGTAGAAACCGCGCAGTTGCGTGGCGCGCTGATAGCGGTTGCCGGTGAACGCCATGTCGACGAACAGGCACAGGCGCTCGCCGATCTGCCCCAACTGATGCGGGAAGTCGAGAATGCGCCCACGGCGCTGAGTGTCGCGCTCGGAGTGCATGCGCATGATCACTTGGCTGTTCAGGCGGCGCAGCAGCTCTTCGAACTCGTTGCGCAGAACCGCGACGTCGGTGCCGACCTGATCCTTGCGGAAACTGGTGCCGAGCACCTGATCGCTTTCTTCGCGGGTCAGTTGATCGAAGAACTCGTCGAAGCCGAGCAGCTTGTCAGCCTTGCTCAGAACCAGATACACCGGCACGTCGACGTGCAGTTTCTGATGCACGTCCTGCAGACGGCTGCGTACCTGGCGCGCCAGCGTGTCGATGTCCTGCTCGCTGCCACCGGTGAGGGTTTCCACCGGAATGGTCACCAGCACGCCGTTCAACGGACGACCGCGACGACGCTTGCGCAGCAACTCCAGCAGGGTTGTCCAGGCGTTGCCGTCGACTTCGGCGTCCGGTTGAGTGGTATAGCGCCCGGCGGTGTCGATCAGGACACCGTGGTCGGCGAAATACCAGTCGCAATGACGGGTGCCGAGGGTGTCGCGGGTCAGCTTGCGGTCGATCTTGTTGATCGGAAATTCCAGACCGGAAAAGTCCAGCAGGCTGGTCTTGCCGGAGGCCTGCGGACCGATCAGCAGGTACCACGGCAAGTCACTGCGCCAGCGCTCGCTGCGACCGCGATACAGGCTCGACGTCTTCAGGGTTTTCAGCGCGTCCTTGAAACGCGCCTTCAACTCTTTCTGTTCTTCGTCGATCAGCTCTTCGCGGCGGATACGGTCCTGGCCGTCCTCGCTTTCTTCCTCGGCTTTCTTGCGGATACCCGCGCGCCAGCTGACGAAGACCATGGTCAGGCCCCAGATCAGGAACAGCACGCTGATGGTCAGCAGGCGCGAGGTCGCGCTTTCCCAGAACTTGTAATCATCGACCGCCAACAACGGGCCGACGAACCACACCAGCAGCGCCACGAACAGCACCAGCAGCAGAGTCCAGACCCAGGTCTGGCGCAGGAAGGCGCCGACTTTCTTGAAAAACTTTTTCATCACACGTCCCTGTTTTACGGCTGCGCCTGCGGTTGCACCGCGGCTGGATCAAGCGGCTGATAAGGATGCAGAACGGTGTCGCGTTGTTCGCTCAGGACCCAGGCGAAGCCCGAATACATCACCACCAGGCAGACCAGAGTAAAGAGCACCACCATCCACGCCGGCACGATGCGCACCAGGTTGCGGCGCTGATCGTTGAGACCTTCCCAGTGCGGCGACAACTCGCGCGGCACGTCGCCGCGCAACTGACGGATCTGCCGGTACAAGGCGTCGCGGATGCCTTCAAGCTCGAGCATGCCGCGTGCCTGTACGCGGTACTTGCCCTCGAAACCGAGCGACAGGCACAGGTACATCAGTTCGAGCATCGGCAGGTGCTTGACCGGGTTTTTCGACAGCCGATCGAGCAGCTGGAAAAACTTCTCGCCGCCGAAGGTTTCGTTGTGGAAGCTGCTCAGCAGGCTCATCTGCGACCACTCGCTTTCGTTGCCCCACGGCGTGGTCACGACGGCTTCGTCGACCACGGTGCAGAGCACGTATCGCGCGGCCATTACCTGGCTGCTTTCGGCGCCGTTGTGCAGGGCGCGCACTTCGAACAACTTCAGCCCGGCGGTCAGACGCTCATTGAGTGCGTACAGATCTTCGCGGGTTTCGCTGTGCTTGAGACGCACCACTTCCGAGAGCAGGTCGGACGAGGCCGCGACCAGCGAGTTGAGGCTGATGTTGAACGCTTCGGCCGGACGCAGGCGCGCAGCGTAGATCATGCGTTCTTCCAGTTGCTCGAAACGCGGCGGCGCGGCGAAGTCGGTCAGCGGACTCGATGCCGGTCCGTGGCCCTGACGGTCGAGCAGGACGGTTTTGTCGTCCTGGTTGTAATCCGTTTCCTTGATCATGTCGGTCAGTTCCTGATGGCCCAGAATTTCAGTTCAAGCTCGGCGAATTCGCCGGACACGTGGAACGCGAAACCGCCGGAGCGTTCGAGTTGTGCCAGGTCTTCGGAACTGAGTTCGAGGATGAAATAGGTTTTGTTCGAGTGGAACGCGATCTGCCGTGGGGCCACCGGCAACGGTTTGACCTTGATCCCCGGCAAGTGCAGGTTGACCAGTTGGCGGATGCGCTCTACCGGGCCGACCTTGAGGTGCTGCGGCAAACGCTGACGCAGTTCTTCGGAGTCGCAATTGGCACTGGCTGCCAGCACGAACGAGGCCGAGCCGAGCAGTTTGTGATCGTGCAACGGCGAGACGATGATGCCGTACTGACGCGCCTGCAGGATCAGTTCGATGGCGTGCTGTTCGAGCACCATCGACAGCACTTGGCGGATCGCTTCCATCAGTTTGCGAAAGCTCGCGCCCTGATCGGCGTGGGAGTAGCGGCTGTCCAGACGCGGGCGTTTGCTCTCGCCGGAGAAGGTCGCCAGATCGCCGAGCATGGTCAGCAGCGTGCGGTACAACTCTTCCGGATGCACCTGTTCCAGACCGAGGTAATGGCGCAGCAGCAGTTCGGTGCGGTTGATCAGTTGCAGCATCATGAAGTCGCCGACTTCTGCGCCGCCAACCTTGCCGTTGGAGCGAATTCGCTCGGCGATGGTGTCGCCACGGTGGCTGAGCATGCTGATCACTTCTTTCAGGCACGACAGCAGGTAGCTGGAGGCGTGGGCCTGAATGTAGGTCGGGACGAAATCCGGGTCGAGGCTGATCACGCCGTCGGGTGTGGTATCGAGCACGTCGCAGATTTTCAGCTTCACGTAGGCCTGATCGCTCTGCTGCTCGCCGAGCAACAGTTTGAAGTCCGGACGACCGCAGCTGACCTGGCTGGCGGAATCATCGCCGGCGTTGGAGTCGGCGACTTCGGCGTCATACGCGGTGTAGCGCGCGAGCACGTCGGATTGCTCCGGGCGCCGGGCCTCGATGTGGTTGCCGGTGACCAGTGGCAGCGCCAGATAGATCGGCGTGTTGCCGGTGTTCGGCGGCACGTCCAGCGCCAGCGGCTCAGTGTTGCCACCGAGTTCGAACAGGCTGCCGTCCGGCAGGATCCCCGAGGCTTCACTGATCACCAGCTTGCCCATGTTGAGGAACTGCAAGTCGATTTCCAGATTGAGAAAACCCCAGGTGTAGCCACCGAGCAATTGAGTGCGGGTTTTCATCTGGTGATCGTAGTAACGATCGTTGTGCTGGAAGTGCTGCGGTCGCAGCAACATGCCTTCCTGCCAAATGACTTTATGGGTGTTCATGATCAGTCATCCGCCTTGGCGAGCACTTGTTGGGTGTTGCGGATACCGGCCTGATCGAGGGTCAGATCAGCCTCGGTGAGCTCCAGCGGAGTGATCTGCACGGTGTGCCGCCATTGCGTATCCGGCAGGTCGCGATAGGCAGCGAGGATGCCCACGTAACGGCTGCCCTCCTCCACGCTGAGTTTCAGTTCCACGGTTTCACCCGGGCGCAGTTCGAGTTCTTCACTGGCCACCAGATCCGGGTTGAGGGATTCCTTGGCGCGTTCGTAGAGGCTGAAGAAATCAGCGTTCTCGAAGGTCACCGGGTGCTTGAGTTCGAACAGGCGCACGACGATCGGCGACGGCCGACCGTTGAGGTCCGGGTTGAGCTGATCGCTGCCGGTCAGCTTGAGGTTGATCTTGGTCACTTTCGAGTACGGCGACAGCGACGAGCAACCGGCAAGCAGCACCAGCACGGTGAGCGCAGTCAGCGTCTTGAAAAAGCGGTCGAGCGGCGAGACATGCGCATCATCCTTGGTGGTCGGTGTGGAGGGTGGAGATCAGGCGGATCTGTTCTTCGTAGGCCTGGGCGAAGTCGCGGGCCAGCAGACGCTCGCTCCAGTCATCGTCCTGACGCAGGGCCTGGTGATAGCGGCCGAACGCTCTCCAGCGCCCGCCCGACGTGGCGATCAATGGCTTGTTGTCACGTTCGAAACGCAGGGTCAGCTGCTCTGGCGAGAAGTGCTCCAGCGTGCCGCGTACGGCGGCGCGACTGGCAGTCAGCAGAGCCACTTGGTGCGCCTGCAAATCACGGAATGCGCGGGAGATCGCTTGCTCGGCGGGCAGGTGCCCAGGCTTGCTTGGCTGCAACAGGATCTGCAGTGCTTCGCTCGGATCGACGGCGAATTTCAGCGGGTTCTTGTTGGTGCCCTGCACGGTGGTCTGGGCCAGACGCAATTCGTTTTTCAGCTCGGAGCGGGTACGCAGGCTCTGCTGCAAACCGCCGATGCTCTGGCGCAGCAGCCGCGCAGCGTTGAGCGCCAGCGCTTCACGTTCGTCGTGGCTGAGGCCTTTGACGTCGACGCCCAGCGCCGCGCCGAAGTGCTCCCAGAAACCTTCGCTCTGACGCTCGACGGCTTTCGGCGCAGGCGCCGGCTCAGGTTCGACCGGGGCGGCAATCAGCTCCGGGACCATCAGGCTTTCCATGTCGATGCGCGCGTAGTCGGCGCGCTGACGGGAATCTTCCGGCTTGGCGGTGGGCGACAGCAGCTCATCGATTTCCGAGTAGACGCGCTCTTGCTGTTCGAGGGCGTTGAGCGGGTCGAGATCGAGAAAGGCGTCGTCCGGAATGATGCTGCCAGCCGCGCGCGGGCGGCCGACTTCGCCGTCGAAGGTCGCCGGGTCACGGACCAGCCGCGCGCGGATCTCGAAGTCGCCGAGAATGTAGGTGCTGCCGTGCTCGATGCGCACCGGCTCGCCCTTGTGCAGGCGTGCGCCACTGCTGCCGTCCTGGACACCGTTGCTGCTGGTGTCGGTGAGGAAGAACGAGCCCTCGCGGTAGCTGACAATCGCGTGATGATTGGACAGGTGACGCTTGCGGTCAGGGATGATCCAGTCGCAATCCTCGCCGCGCCCGATCACGCCGCCGGCCTGTTTGAAGGTCCGCTGGCACAACTCGGTGGGCACGAACTGCTTGGTGTTCAGCATTTCGAAAACCAATTCCATGTTTGATGCTCCTTGCGGTCACTTGCCGCGATTGACCGCTTGCGGATCACCCAACGGGCGATAGTCGTTGTCGTTGAATTTGTAATTGCCGCTACAGCCGCCAAGGCCGCATAGAACGACGAGGGTCAGCAGGACAGCGTGCCAGTGACGAACAGACATCAGAGGGTCTCCAGGTGTAGACAAAGCACAAAGCGCCGACCCTTGCGGGCGGCGCTGAAATGGGTTTTTGCGGACATCTCGCGGGCTCTTTGCCTAGCCATCGAAATCTCCCAGATTGATGTTCAAGCGCCCCAGCCGATACAGCAGCGTGCGCCGTGGCAGGCCCAGTTCGCGGGCGGCGAGGGTCTGGTTGCCGTCGTTCTTGCGCAGGCAATCAAGCAATAAAGTGCGCTCGACCTGCTCCAGCCGCTCGCGCAGATTCAGGCCGCTGTTGTCTTCGGGCATCGCTTCCAGGCGCAGGGAAAAATGCTCGGCGAGCAACTCGCCGCCCTCGCAGAGCAACACTGCACGCTCGACCAGCGCCTTGAGTTCGCGAACGTTGCCGGGAAAGGTGTAACCGCACAGATGCTCCAGCGCCGAGTCCGACCAGCGCACCGGATCGCGCTGCAAAAACGTGCAGGTCTTCTCGGCGAAATGCCGGGCCAGATCGAGGATGTCGCCTTCGCGCTGACGCAGGGCCGGCAGTTCGATCGGGAATTGCTTGAGGCGGTAGTACAAGTCCTCGCGGAACTTGCCTTCGCTGACCAGTGCCGCCAGATCACGGTGCGTCGCGGCGATGATGCGCACGTCGATCTTGTGGGTGTCGTTGGAACCCAGCGGACGAATCTCGCCTTCCTGCAACACACGCAGAATCTTCGCTTGCAGCGACAGCGGCATGTCGCCGATTTCATCCAGCAGCAGCGTGCCGCCATTGGCCGCGTCGAACAGCCCGGCGCGATCGCGATCGGCGCCAGTGAAGGCGCCTTTGCGATAGCCGAACAGCTCGCTTTCCAACAGGTTTTCCGGGAACGCCGCACAGTTCTGCACGATGAACGCCTGGGAGCGACGCGGGCCGCAATCGTGAATCGCCCGCGCCACCACTTCCTTGCCGGTGCCGGTCTCGCCACGCAACAGCACGGTGTACGGGCTGTGGAGGATCTTGCTGATCAGCGAGTAGGTCTGGCGCATCGCCGCGCTTTTACCGATCAGGCCGTAGCCGCTGATGCTCGGCACACTGCGTGTGGCGGTGGCCGATTCGGCCGGCGGCTGACGCAGGCGTTGCAGCAGATGCAGTTGGCCGAGCACGAACGAGCCGAGCTGGCCGAGGGAATCGGCAAAACCCTGCAGGTCAGTACGCCGACGGCTGGCGCAGAGCAGCAAGCCCTCGACCGACTTGTGCTGATTGACCAGCGGCACGCACAACAGCGACTGCCACGGCGTGCTCGTCGCCGGCAGAAAACTGGTTTCGTGCAGGCTGCCGGTGAGGTCGTCGAGGCACACCACGCGGTTTTGGCACAGGGCGAATTGCAGCAGTTGTTCACCGTTGTAATCCGCCGACAGGCTCGCCGCCTGACGCGGTTGCAGCGCGCCGTCGAGGCACTCGGCATTCATCCCCAGGCAGGTGTGGGTGGCGTCGAGCAGGTACAGCTGCGTCAGTTCGCAGCCGCTCAGTTCGGCCAGACCACGGACGAATTCACCCAGCAGCGCAGCACTGTCCGCCGCCCGCGACAGACTGGCGAACTGCGCCAGCAACGCTTCGGCATAAACCAGTGGCTGCGGCACCTGAGTGAACATCACGCCCACCTCAGACGAACTCGCAGGTCACGCTGGAGTTGCCGTCGAGCGTGGCATGCACACGCTTGAGGCTTTCGCCGGTCGCCATCGCGTCGAGCAGACGATCAGCCACCAGCGGCAGCACGTGCTGATCGAGCAAATGGTCAATCAGGCGCGCGCCGCTTTCGCTTTGCGTGCAGCGCTCGGACAGGTGATCGACGAGGTTCTGGCACCAGCTGAACTCCAGCTGACGGCGGTTCAGGCGCTCGCCGAGACGGCCGAGTTTGATCTCGATCAGCTCGCGCAGCACAGGACCGCCCACCGGGTAGTACGGCACCACTTTCATCCGCGCCAGCAGCGCCGGTTTGAAGTGTTTGCTGAGCACCGGACGAATGGTTTCTTCGAGCACTTCAGCGGTCGGACGTGCGCCGTTTTCGCAGAGGTCGCTGATCTTGTCGCTACCGAGGTTCGAGGTCATCAGGATCAACGTGTTGCGGAAGTCGATCTCGCGACCTTCGCCATCGTTGGCCACGCCTTTGTCGAAGATTTGGTAGAACAGGTTGAGCACGTCCGGATCAGCCTTCTCGACTTCATCGAGCAACACCACCGAATACGGCTTCTGACGCACGGCTTCGGTGAGCATGCCGCCCTCGCCGTAACCGACGTAGCCCGGTGGCGCACCGATCAGGCGCGAGACGGTGTGCTTCTCCTGGAACTCGGACATGTTGATGGTGGTGATGAAGCGATCACCGCCATAGAGCAAGTCAGCGAGGGCCAGCGCGGTTTCGGTCTTGCCGACGCCGCTCGGGCCGACCAGCAGGAACACCCCGACCGGTGCGTCAGGCTTGTTCAGACCGGCAGCGGTGGCGCGCATCGAGCGATCCAGTGCGTGCACGGCTTGTTCCTGACCACGGATGCGCGTGCGCAGGTCGGTGGCGAAAGTGGCGACCTTGGCGTTGTGCTCGCGGGCCAGTTGCGCCAATGGCACGCCGGTCCAGGCGCTGATCACTTCGGCGACCAGACGCGGGCACACTTCGAAGCTGACCAGACGCTCTTTGACTTGCGCAGCGGTCAACGCGGCGTGGGTTTCATGCAACTGGGCTTCCAGCGCTTCGACGCTTTGGCCTTCTTCAACCTCGGCGACCACGGTTTCAATCACCGTGCCTTCGGCGTCTTCTTCCACGCTGACGGTCGGCTCGACAGCTGCAGCCTCGCGGGCCTTCGCCAGTTGCTGACGCAGTTCCAGCAGACGCTCGGCGAGCTCTTTCTGCTCAGTCCACAGGGTCTCGAGCGCAATCATCTCGCTTTCGGCTTCGTCCAGCCGCGCTTCCAGTGCCTCCAGCGCTTCGTGGTCGATCAGCAGGCCGGCCTCGGCATCGCGACGCAGGGCCTGGCGCTGACGGCCGCCTTCAGCCAGTTCGCCACGCAGGCGTTCAAGGCTTTCCGGGGCGGCGGCGAGGCTGATGCGCACGCGGGCGCACGCGGTGTCGAGGACGTCGACAGCCTTGTCCGGCAGTTGCCGACCGGCCAGGTAACGCGCGGACAACTCAGCAGCGGACACCACCGCGTCATCGCGCAGATAGATGCCGTGGCTCTTCTCATAGACCTGAGCCAAGCCACGCAGGATGGTCACTGCTTCGCTGACAGTCGGTTCGTGCAGTTGCACGGGCTGGAAGCGACGGGCCAGCGCCGGGTCTTTCTCGAAGTATTTCTTGTACTCGGCCCAGGTGGTCGCGGCGATGGTGCGCAGTTCGCCACGGGCCAGCGCGGGTTTCAGCAGGTTGGCTGCATCGGAACCGCCGGCATTGCCGCCCGCGCCGATCAGCGTGTGGGCTTCGTCGATGAACAGAATGATCGGTTTCGGCGAGGCTTTGACTTCGTCGATCACGCCTTTCAAACGGCGCTCGAATTCACCTTTGACGCTGGCGCCGGCCTGCAACAGGCCCATGTCCAGCGACAGCAATTCAACGCCTTTGAGCACCTGCGGTACTTCACCGGCAGCGATGCGCGAGGCGAGACCTTCGACGATGGCGGTTTTACCGACGCCGGCCTCACCGACGACGATCGGGTTGTTCTTGCGACGACGGGCGAGGATGTCGACCATCTGCCGGATCGCACCATCGCGGCACAGCACCGGGTCGAGTTTGCCGTCGCGGGCCTGTTGCGTCAGGTTGTGGGTGAAGCGCTGCAACAGCGACTCGCCTTGTGCCGCCGGCTTGCCATTGGCCGCCGGCTGCTCCTGTTGCGACAGGGCAAATTCCTTCAAACGATCGATGTTCAGCTTGGCGAGCAGCGGTTGATAGCGGCTGCCGGCATAACGCATCGGGTTGCGCAGCAACGCCAGAATCAGCGCGGCGTCCTCGACCTGGGTCTGGCCCAGTTCGAGGTTGGCCACCAGCAGCGCATCTTGCAGCCATTGCACCAGTTCCGGAGCAAAGACCGGGTTGCGCGAAGCGCTGTGCTCGACCCGCGACTGCAATGCAGCGGTCAGTTCACCGGCGTCGACGTCAGCATCTTGCAACGCGCGCGACAGCAAGCCGTTCGGGCGCTCGAGCAAGCCCAGCAGCAAGTCTTCGACGAGGATCTTGCTGCCGCCACGGGCGACGCAACGCTCGGCCGAACGCTCCAGATCACGACGGGTTTCGGCGTCCAGCGCCTGGATGAGTTGTTGCAGGTCTACGTTGATCATGGCTCACGTCCTTAATGAATTTTGCTGCCCAGGGTCACCACGCCGTCCGCTTTTTCGCGGCCCAGCCAACTGGTCCAACCGAGGCGACAGGCGTTCTGCTCACCGATGCGCAGTTCGCGGATTTCTTCCTGGCGCAGGACCAGGCGAATGTCGTAATCGAGCGGGTCACGCAAGGTGAACCGCACCAGCGCGCAAAGCGGCTGGTAACCGAAACCGATTGGCAGGAATTCATGGAATCGCTGCCAGTCGAGTTCGGTGATGTGAATGCGGAATTTGCCGCTGCGATCGCGCACGTGTTCGCCCAGCACCAGGTCTTCGCCGAGTACGCTGTTGGCGCGGCCCAAACGATTGCGCTGCTCGTCGAGGATTTCCACGCGGCGCTCGATGCATTGCTCGATGACCAGGTCTTCGTGCTTGAAGTAGTAACGCAGCACGGCTTCGATCAGCGCCGCCGAGTGCGCCCGCAAACTGAGCAGGCCGAGGTACGGCAGCAAGCGTTTCCAGTTGAGTTCCTTGGCCTTGCGGATCTCGTCGCCGCCCAGGCCGATCAGCGCGAACAGCTGCGCCGAGAACGGGTCGATCGCGCCGCTCTGGAAGCTCGCGCGGTAGCGGTACTTGCGCCAGATCGGCAGCATCAGTCGTTGCAGGCGATGGTGGAACAGGTCGAGGAAATTGCGCGTCGGGTTGCCGTCCTCGCTGTCGCCCAGGGCTTGTTCGCCATAGAACGCCGGCAGCGGCGAACCGGAGCCGACCAGGCCGATCAGGTTGAAGCGCATGCGCGCGCGCATCTTGCCGTGCTCTTCGAAAAACTCTACGCGATCGACGTCGCTGCGCGGAAAGCCCAGGCTCGGGTTGGCCTGGAACTCGACCTGGTCGTACAGATCGTCTTCGCTCAGATGCGGGTGTGCCTCGCGCAGCCGATCGATCACCAGCAGCACGGCCTGAAACAGCGAGTACTCGCGTATTACCTTGGTCAGCCCGCTTAAAGCAGAGGCTGCAGGCCCATACGTGGTGTCCATTGGTACACCTCTCCCTGTGTGCTTTTTACCCGCAGCTCATGGAATGAATTGAGACTGGCGTAAAGCGCGAAAAACTCGTTGAGAACCGAAGCGAAGACGAACAGGTCGCCTTCGCCGATATAGCCTTCCGGGTCGATGGTCAGTTCGGTGCGCAGACCGCGCACCGGCAGACCGCGATGCAGTCGGTCGACGTGGTGATGCTTGATGTGCTTGAGGCCGCCGAGCAGGCGTTTGCTGACCTTTTCCGCGTGCTGGTCGTAGTAACGCGGCAGGTCGTAGGTTTCCAGAATCACCTTCAACGCATTGACGTCCGCCAGCGACAGATAGTTAAGCGACATGTTGCTGATCAGCTTCCACAGGAAGTCACGGTTCAGCGGCGGCGCGAAGCTCGACGTGGCCGGGGTGATGTTGCGGAAACTGAGGAATTCCGGGGTCTGCTCGCTGGCCATGCAGATGTCGCCGAGCTTGAGCTTTTTCGGCAGGTTCTGGTTGGTGCACATCAGCTCGATCGACAGGGTTTCGTGGGCTTCGGTGTGGCGGATGCCGAAGCTCAGGTAAGTGTCGAGGCCGTCATGCAGCAAGGACGAACGCTGGCGAATGCTGTAATGCGGACGGCTGTTGGGCACGTCGAAACTCGGGTCGTGCTCGAAGGATTCGAACGGCACGTACTCCTGATAACCGAGGCCGCCGGGCTTCCAGCCAGTGACGGTTTCCACCGAGAACACACCGCAGTTTTCCAGGTCGTATTCCGCCGGCAGCAACAGGTACTCGTCCTGCTTGCCATCGAGACGAATCGGCAACGCGTCGTGCTCGAACAGATTGACGATCGGCGTGCAGAACAGCTTCACGTTATCGAGGGTCGGGCGCATGCGCATGATGCCGCTCTTGCGGATGTCGAAGCGCAGTTCGAGACCACGCATCTGCTTGAGCGTGTCTTCCGGCAAGGCCTTGAGAATGTCGAGGCCATTGACGTCGACGAAGAGGAATTTGTCCTGGAAGGCGAAGTATTCCTGCAGGTAGCGATAGCCACGGAAGGTGTTCAGCGGATACGGGATCAACGCTTCTTCTTCGGCAAAACCCACCGGTTTCACGCGGTCACCGGGAATCTTGAACGCCATCGGCTTGCCGCTGACGCCATCGATCGGCTTGCCGGCGCCGTCAAGCGGGATCAGTTCGATGCCATCAAGATTGCGCAGCAGGCTCAGGTACAACATCTGGCTGATGTAACGCTCGCCGGCAAAGTGCAGGCGCAATTTGCTCAGCTCCAGTTCGCCGAGGTGGCCGTCCGCGCTCATTTCCAGGCGCAGGCTGAGCAGTGAGCCATCGCCCTTCACCGAGTAATTCAGCGCGGCCAGATCCAGCGGCAACACCTCGGTCGGGTAGCAGGTGCGGAAACGGCAGCGCACGTCTTCTATCGGCTTGCTCTCGATCGGCGTATCGCGCTCAACCAGCAGCGCCGGCCCGGAACGCTTGAGCGGGTCGAACTGCAGAATGCTGAACGCCGGCAGCGGGCGCATGTAGTTCGGCCACAGCAGCTGCATCAGCGAATGGCTGAGCTCCGGCAGTTCGTCATCGAGCTTCTGGCGCAGGCGCCCGGTGAGAAACGCAAAGCCTTCGAGCAACCGCTCCACATCCGGATCCCGCCCGGCCTGCCCCAGATACGGCGCCAGCGCCGGACTACGCTCGGCGAAACGGCGACCGAGCTGGCGCAGTGCGGTGAGTTCGCTTTGGTAGTAGTGGTTAAAGGACACGGGGTACCTGCCTGAAAAATGAACTCATAAAAAAAACGCTTCGCCACCGAAATGCCGGTTCATTTTTTACCGCCGCGTTCTGCGGCGCACCACGTGGCATGGTCAAGACGATCAAACGACGGGCATGTATTGGATTTGCGAATGAATACGTAAGGCGTTGCGGGCTCGTAGGAGAAGTAGTAATAGTTCTCCCCATCCTCGCCATAGATCCAGTAATTCGACGACCCCTCATTGATCTCATAAGGCTCGAATGAAAAAATGGAGGATTGAGACGGAATAAAGTTAACACTATCCATCAACATCATGAGGGCATTTTGAAATACGTTTATCAGTGAAACCAGAGCCACGGCAAGAATCGCGATAGACAGCTTCATGAGCTTGCGCCTACATACTTCATCATTTGAATAATATAATAGAGTCGCACTCATCACTTCACCTTCCTCGATTCCCATATCACCAACTTACCATCATTAGGGGACATCCCCCTTTTTTGCAAGTCAGCAATTTTCGTGCGACTGGCACAATCGAGATTTCGAGAGAATCGCCAGTCTTCGACAGCCCAACTATCATCTCAAGCAGGTGTCTGGTTCAAATAAATACTTCCAATCACGTGCATAACCGGAATCATCATCACACACACGAACATCATGATTTTATGCATCTTCTTTTCCCTGACTCGCGAAAAAATCCCGGACAAGGCAACTACCAAGCAAATAATCGCTAAAGTGCCAAACAAATCGCTATCAGCCACTCCGGCCAAGTAACCTTGAATAGTCACTTATTGAACTCCATGAAATTCCATCGATAAAACAAAAAAATACTCAAAAAATCTTCGGCCATTGAGCCGGTGCTGAGATTTTTATAATTCCAACCTGCTCCGGCCTTTCGATAAAGCCCGGTCTCGATCAGCATGCCCGCGTACCCAGAGTTCTGCGGGTCAGCCATGTTTGAACCCATCCATTTCTGTATCGTTGTGACTGGACGAAAACTGGCACCAGAGGTATTTCCTTGGCGAATCTCAAGTTCCGTTTCTGTAATACGGACAACCATTTGAATGTGGTGCGCGAGATCACCAGGTCGATCCTTCGCCTGCGCTAGGATATCGCCAGGTAACAACCCTTCTACTGAATCCACTGCCAAGGTATTTTCACCGACTCGCTGCATGTCGGGAGCACCGTAAGTCAACATAACCATTTCACTGAATCCAAACATATTGGACGCATATCTGTCATGGTTCGCTGCGGTATAGTTCTCCATGTTACGGTAGGTCCGGACACCCGTTTTCAACTTGACTGGCAGCCCACGCTTGGACGCAAACTCACACAACACCCTGAGTGCAAAATCTTCGCATGTAAATCTATTGTTAGCGACTGCGCCTTCTCTGTTCCAATACTTTTCATTGATCAAAGTTTCAGCAATCAATGGCGCATCATTCTGAAAGTCAGCAATGTCTGCATCAGTCCAAAAAGCCGTTGTTTTCCAAAAAACCTTATAGGTCACTTTTTTGGGAGTCTTGTCCGCTTTCGGAGTCAAGGCAATTGAGCGTGCCATTAACGTCGACAGAACTTCTGCACTCATAGTGCCGCTCCATCGATCGCCGCGTGGAAGTCGAAAGTTTCACCCTCATTTCCTCCGACTAACTCGGTTCTGCCCATTGCATCACTTTGACCGGTGATGACTTTCCCTTTGGATGTTGTAATTTGATAGGGAATATCGGACAGCGGATTTCCATCTTGATCTTCCATAACCACGTGCTGTGTATGTGAAAACAGCATCAGCGGCAACGGCGGCACAAACGGCGCCGGCTTATGCGAATTGCCGATAATCACCGTTCCGGACCCAGCCGTGACCTTGTTGCCGTGAGATCCAACCGAACCTACTGTCGCAGCCGGTTTGCCGTTGATCAAAACGGTAGTGGCAAGATCGCCGACCAGCGCACCACCACACGCCGAGGCATCGCCTTGGCGGGCGGCCGCGAGGCCGTCGAAGAACACGTCGCCGGAACCGGCGGCGATCGGGTTGGTGCCGTGGCCAGGGAGCGGGCAAGCGGTGGGGTCGGATACGCGTGCTGCGGGTTTGCCAGACATCGGGGATCTCCTTAGGTGACCTTGACTTGACCGCTGCCATCCAGGCGCGCGGAGAAGCTGACCTGACGCTTGAAACCCTCGACTTCCAGCAAGCCTTCGATACTGAAGGCCAGGCGCAGTTGATCGTGGTCACGCGGCAGGGAAATGACACGCACGTTGCTCAGGCGTGGCTCGTAGGCTTCGATGAAGTTTTCGATGGCCAGACGGGCCTGACTCAGGGAGTCGTGCAGGCTCAGGCGCATGTCATTGAGATCGGGCAACCCGTAGTCGGCCAGCGTTTGCACGCTGCCGGCCCGGGTGCTGAGCATTTTGGCCAGATGGGCAGCCACTGACGCCATGGCGCAAGCCTCAAGGCTGTTGCCCTTGCGTAGTTGTGCGTCGCCGTTGAGGCGTTCGAACAGGCTGCCGTATCCGTCCATTAGTCGCTCTTACTCTTTGTCCAGCTTGCCAACCAGCGACAGGGTGAAATCGGCACCCATGTACTTGAAGTGCGGACGCACGTTCAAGCTCACGCGGTACCAGCCCGGCTCGCCTTCAACGTCACTGACGATCACTTGCGCAGCGCGCAGCGGACGACGGCCACGGACTTCGGCGCTCGGATTTTCCTGGTCGGCAACGTACTGACGGATCCACTTGTTCAGTTCCAGCTCGAGGTCGGTACGCTCTTTCCACGAACCGAGTTGCTCGCGCTGCAGCACTTTCAAGTAGTGAGCCAGACGGTTGACGATCATCATGTACGGCAGTTGGGTGCCGAGCTTGTAGTTCAGCTCTGCCGCCTTGCCTTCTGCGCTGATGCCGAAGAACTTCGGCTTCTGCACCGAGCTTGCGGAGAAGAACGCCGCGTTGTCGGAGCCTTTGCGCATGGTCAGGGAGATGAAGCCTTCCTCGGCCAGTTCGTATTCACGACGGTCGGAAACCAATACTTCGGTAGGGATCTTGGTTTCGATTTCGCCCATGCTTTCGAAATGGTGCAGAGGCAGGTCTTCGACCGCGCCACCGCTCTGTGGGCCGATGATGTTCGGGCACCAGCGGAATTTGGCGAAGCTGTCGGTCAGCTTGGTGCCGAACGCGTAAGCGGTATTGCCCCACAGGTAGTGCTCGTGGCTGTTGGCAACGGTTTCCTTGTACACGAACGATTTGACCGGGTTTTCTTCCGGATCGTACGGGTTGCGCAGCAGGAAACGCGGCACGGTCAGGCCAACGTAGCGGGAGTCTTCCGAAGTACGGAAGCTCTGCCATTTGGCGAATTGCGGGCCTTCGAAGTGGTCTTTCAGATCCTTCAGATCCGGCAGGCCGGTGAAGCTTTCCAGACCGAAGAATTTCGGCCCGGCGGCAGCGATGAACGGCGCGTGGGACATGCACGAAACGCTGGCCACGTACTGCATCAGCTTGACGTCTGGCGAGCTTGGCGACATGTAGTAGTTGGCGATGATCGCGCCCACCGGCTGACCACCGAACTGGCCGTATTCAGCGGTGTAGATGTGCTTGTACAGGCCCGACTGCATGACTTCCGGCGAATCTTCGAAATCGTCCAGCAGGTCTTCTTTGGAGACGTTGAGGATTTCGATCTTGATGTTTTCGCGGAAGTTGGTGCGGTCGACGAGCAACTGCAGACCACGCCACGACGATTCCAGCGCCTGGAAATCCGGGTGGTGCAGGATCTCGTCCATCTGACGGCTGAGCTTGGCATCGATCTCGGCGATCATGCGGTCAACCATGGCTTTCTTGACCGGCTCACCGTTGTTCTGCGGCTTGAGCAGCTCTTCGATGAACGCCGACACGCCACGCTTGGCGATGTCGTAGGCTTCGTCGTCCGGGGTCAGACGGGTTTCGGCGATGATGCTGTCGAGAATGCTGTATTCGCCGCTGGTGGCGCTCTTCTCTTGTGCTGCGCTAGTGCTCATTGTGTTGGCTTCCTTGGCTACTGGAGTCTCAGGCGTCCGGGGCTGCGGCGTTCAGGCCCAGCTCACCGAGTACGCGACCGCGGGATTCGTCGTCGGCGAGCACGCCTTCGATCGCTTTACGGAACGCAGGTGCGTTACCCAGCGGGCCTTTGAGGGCCACCAGCGCATCGCGCAGTTCCATCAGTTTTTTCAGCTCAGGCACTTGCTCGACCAGGCTGGCCGGGTTGAAGTCCTTCATCGAATTGACGCGCAATTGCACGGCCAGCTCTTCAGCCTCGCCATCTTCCTGCAGACGGTTCGGCACGCTCAGCGTCAGACCCAGCTCTTGCTTGGCCAACACTTCGTCGAAGGTCATCTTGTCGATGCTGATCGGCTTGCGATCTTCGATTTTGCGATCGTCCTTGCGGTGGGTGTAGTCACCGATTGCCAGCAGCTTCAGCGGCAGTTCAATCTCTTCCTGAGCTCCGCCGGTGGCGGGTTTGAAGGTGACGTTGATGCGTTCCTTGGGGGCTACCGAGCCTTCTTTGGCCATGGCTTTTCTCCTTGCGGTTGTGGCCCTGGGGCCTATTCGAGTACCACTTCGAGGTCGAGGTGGCACAGCCTGCGATAAATCTCTTCCTTGCTTTCACGTACGGCGTGATTCTGCGGCAACAACTCGCAGCAACTGTGCAGCAGGTGCAGCACTTGCAATGCAAGATCGGGCTCCCAGGCGTGCAGGCCTGAGTCCTGTAATGTCTGATCGAGGGTTTCGAGCTGGTTCTTGGCCAGTTCGTATTTCTTGGCCAGGAAGCACAGCCGGGCGAGGGTGAACTGCCAGAAGAACCGTTCGCGGCCACCGTGGGCCGATTGCAGACCCTGCTTGAGAATCTGCACGGCCGGCTTCAAGCCTTCCTTGCGCAGGATCGGCTGGACTTCCTCGAGGGCTTTTTCCCAGGCCGGCTGGGTTTCGACGTTCTCGCTTTCGACCTTGCGCGGCGCGCTGGCGCTTTGCAGGTGCGGCATGACGTTGGCGGCGATCCACGCCCGGGTGGACGGATCGGCAAACGGCGCGCCGTCATGGAAGCGCAACTCGATGATGCCCGGCAGGCGCTGAATCAAAAGCGCGAAGTGGATTTCCACTTCGCGCATGGCCAGCTCGGCGTTGAGGTTCTGGAGACATTCCCAGACCATCCTCTGGCCATCGAACCAGAACGGCGCCTTCGCCAGGCTCGCCTCCAGTTCCACCAGCAGGTCGGCGTATTTGCCCTGATCGAAACGGTCCTGATAGAGCTTGAGTTTTTCCAGCGGCAGGCCGCGCAGCACGGTGATCTGCTCGGCGTTGCGCTCGGGCACCGCGTCGATGGTCATCCACAACAGCGTGCGATTGAGGCGCAGGGCGCGCAGATCGGTAGCCTTCTGCTTGAGCCACCACGCGCACAACGGCCGGGCGCTTTCCTGCTGGGCACGCAGGGCTTTGTGCGCATCGCGTTCGTTGTCGATCGGCGCGCCTGGGGTGAGCAGCTGGGTCGCGGCCTGCTTGACCTGCGCCACTGCCGCGCCCACCACGCCCGGGGCCGGCTGGTTGTCGGCGGCACGCTGGATCATGGTTTTCAGGCGGCGGGAGATCGGCAGCAGCAGCGGCGCGTCATCGCCCAGATGTTCAGTGCACGCGGCCTCAAGACCGGCCAGGTGCTCGGAGAGCTGCCGGAACATCGGCAACTGCTCTTTGATCGCGATGTTTTCGGTGATGACCTGCTCGAGACGCGGCACCAGCCAGCCGATCGCGGCGGCACGGGTGCGGGGTTTGAGCGGGTGGACGTCGGCCCAGTTGTTTTCCGACAGATGGTGCAGCAGACCGAGGCCGGCAAGCAGCCCGGGGAAGGATTCGCGCTGGTACAGCGACCAGGTCAGCCAGGCGCCGACACGCAGATCCTTGGATTGGGTACGCAGCAGATTTTCGCTGTTTTCGCGGATTTTCAGCCAGTCGATCTGCCCGCTTTCGTGCATCGACGAAGCCTTGGCCAGCTCACTTTCAAGCGCCTCGAATTCGCTCGAAAAACGAACGTCTTCGCCCGCGAAATTCTCTTTGGAAACAGAGACTTTTGCGAGTTCGAGGTAATGGGCGGAAAGTTTGCTTGAGTAGGACATCCATGGCCTTTATTAAGGATTACAGTCATGCGCGCGAATGGAGTTTCAGCAACGCGGGACAGTATCGAAGAGCAGTTCAGCGACTCATCCAATTGAGATGTGCTCTTTCAAGTGGGCGCATCGTAATCACTATGATGGCCACTAGCAAGCATCTGATTAAACAACAAGACGAACTGTTCATTGAGGTCTGTAGGAGATCGCCCTATATGCCACAGGGGTTTCCCTGATGCCGTTTATTAATCAGCGCATTTTCCCGGCTCCCGCCAAACCATTGTTCCAGAGCCTCGGCCGCAGCCGGGCGAGTTTACCTGACGCCCGCACCCTCGAGCGGCGTGCAGCATGCCAAATTCAAAAAAAAATAGAAGTAGGACACTTCCGAAAATGACCGGGTTCCATCGAGAAGTTTGCAGCGACAACGATCAATGCAAAAAGTGCCACCATAATGATGGCATTTCATTATTCTGAAACTTTACTCCCCGCGCAAATACTGGCACTTCGATAGTTATCCACGCCGCTTCCTACAGATACTTCTCGCAGCCCGGCCAGTACTTCCACAGCCGGAATACTCTGACAAATGTCAGGGATACTTCTTACATCATTTAGTTTGCTGCGCCGTTAGCTTGCCCCGGCAACTTTTCATGCGCGGCGATCAGGGAGGAACCGCATCGCGCTTTGACTCACTTTGCTTAAGGACAAGCCCATGTTCGGCAAAGGCCATTGCGCGCCATTCTCACTGCACATCCCGACCATTCGCCACGACTTCAAGGTACTCGCGTTCACGGGCACCGAAGGCATCAGTCAGCTGTACGCATTTCGCATCGAGCTGGTGAGCGAGCAGGCGGATTTCGATCTGGAAAGCCTCCTCAGCCAGCCTGCATTTCTGCAATTCGGATTAGCGGGCGAAGGCATTCACGGGCGGATCGAAAACGTCATGCTCGGCGAGTCAGGCAAGCGCCTGAGCCGTTATGAGCTGACACTGGTACCGGCGCTGCATTATCTGCAACTGAGCCACGACCAGCGGATTTTCCAGCAGCTGACAGTGCCGCAGATCATCGCGCAAGTGCTCAAAGGGCATGGCATTCAACGCGATGACTTCACGTTCAATGTCGCCGCCCGTGAGCCGCGCGAGTACTGCACGCAATACGGCGAAAGCGACTTCCTGTTCATCCAGCGCCTGTGCGCCGAAGAGGGTATCGCCTGGCACCATCAACATTCGCTCGACGGGCACTTACTGGTGTTCAGCGACAGCCCGGTGTTCGCGCGCAAATTGGGCACGACACCCTTCAGGGTGGATAGCGGCATGGTTGCCGAACACCCGGTGGTCAACCACCTGACCATGGGCTTCAACACCCGTACCAGCACCGTCACCCGCCGCGACTATGACCTCAAGCGCCCAAGCCTGCTGCTGGAGAGCCGCTTCACCGCCGAATTCACGCCGGCTCTGGAGGACTATCGCTACCCACTGTTGATGAAGTCCGAAAAACACGGCAAACAGCTGGCGCGTCAGACGTTGGAGCGCCATCGCAGCGACTATCAATGGATTGAAGGCAAAAGCAATCAGGCGATTTTGCGCAGCGGTCACCTGTTCGAGCTGAGCGAACATCCCAGGGCCGACTGCAACGAGTTGTGGTTGTTGGTCAGTCTTGGTCACGAAGGCAAGCAACCGGCGGTGCTCGAAGAGGCTTTCAGCAGCGAGGCGAAACCTGCCGATGGTTTTTTCCAGGGCTATCGCAATACCTTCAGGGCCATTCCCGCAGAGGTGGTTTACCGTCCGCCTTTGCCCGCGCCAAGGCCCTTGCTGGTCTGCCAGACCGCACGCGTTACCGGGCCTCCCGGAGAAGAGATTTTTTGTGATGAATACGGCAGGGTTCGTGTCGAGTTTCCTTGGGATCGCGCTGAACGCAACAGCGAAAAAAGCAGCTGTTGGTTACGCGTAGCGTCCAGTTGGGCAGGTGACGGATTCGGCGCGGTGACCATTCCCCGGGTCGACATGGAAGTGGTCGTGACCTTCCAGGAAGGCGACCCGGACCAACCGCTGATTACCGGCTGCGTCGCCAACAAGGTCAATGCCGTCGCTCATCCCCTGCCAGCGAGTAAAACCCGCACGGTATTACGCAGCCAGAGCTCACCGCGCAATGGCGGCTACAACGAACTGTCGATCGAGGATCGCGCCGGGCAGGAGAAAATCTACCTGCGCGCGCAGCGCGACCTCGAGCAACTGGTCCTCAACGACAGCCGCAGCCTGATCACTCGCGACCGCCATGAGCATGTCGGCAATGACAGCACCAGTCTCATCGAGGGCAAGGATTCGCGCACTCATCAAGGACTGCGCAGCACCGTGATCAACGCCGATGACTTGTTGCAGGTCAGCGGCACCAGCAGCCAGACCTTGGGCGCTCTGGTAATCCAGGCCGGCCAGCAGGCGCATGTCACGGCAAGCAACGTGGTGATCGATGCCGGCATGAGCCTGACGCTGTCAGCGGGCGGACATCACATCGTGATCAATGCCGGCGGGATTTTCAGCAGCGTGCCCATTGTTCAGGGCGGCGCGCCACTGCCGGGTCTCGCACCGCTACAGCCGCTGCAGGTTGAGGCCGGTCTGCCTGCTGCGATCAACGCCACGCCGCTGTCGATCGTCAACAGCGCCCGCCAGCAGGCAGCGGATTTCTGCCCGCTGTGCGAAGCCTGCGCGGCGGGTCAGTGCGAGCTGGGAGAAGTCGCTTGAGCCCGGTCGAACAATGGTTGCACGCTCAGTCCCGCGCTGGCTGTGAACTGTATCTGATGCTCGACACCGACGGCCAAAGCGCAGAGCACGCTGCGTTGACCCGCGACCTCGGCACCGAGCGGTTTCGCCCGCTCTACAGCGGCACGGCGGCCGAGTTACTGGTGCCGACCGGCCCGCTGCTGTTGCAGATCGATACGGCGCAGCATCCCGCCATCCAGACCTTGCTTGCCACGTCCGAGCGCAATTGGGGCTGGCTGGCCAGTGCCCGTCACGTCGAACTTGACACGCTGGCGGCGCATTGGCGCGAGCGCCTGATAACCGGCGAACGCCCGAATCTGGCGGTGTACCGCGTGCATGACAACCGTGTTCTGGGCCGTGCGCTGGCGCACCTGCAACCCGAGCACCGCGCCGCGTTTCTCGGGCCATTCAACAGCGTTTGCTATTGGCACGCAGAACGATGGAACGCCATCGACAACCCGGACCCCGGCCACCACCCGCTGCCGATGGATCCGCCGTGGCTGCACACGCCGACCCCGGAGCTGATCTACGCCAACGTGCTGTTCGACAACACCCGCCGTTACCTGGTCGGCGAACACACCGAAGCAATGGCCACGCTGGCCGAACAGCTCGACGTCGATGAGTGGCTGTGGGGACTGATTCAACTGACGCACTTGTGGGGCTGGCAACAACCGGAGCAAGTGCATTTCTTGCTGACCCGCAGTTTGCAGTTACCGGGATATCGGCCAGGCAAATCATGGCTGCCCAAACCCGGTGAAGATCCGGCGATGCATTTTGAGCGGGTATATCAGGAAGCGTTGTATTGGCAGGGAGAGGTAGGTCGATGAGGAACTTGAAACGAGGGTTGCTGCTGAGTGGTTGCCTGGGATTGCTGGTGGGTTGTACGACGGTGAAGACCCCGAACACCTTTATGTTTGTTCCGGATTTTCCACCTGGATTCAAGTACGACCTGACGGCCACCTATATTCCGGCCAAGGGCCAAACATGCACAGTGCCTGGCGGGAGAAACACTCAGCTGGGATTCAACAAAACCAATATGAAGTACGAAGGGACTTCCGAGATCCCGCTTTACAGAACCGTAAGCGAATGTCCTCTGGCGCTGAATTACATCGAGATCAAGGTAATCGGTATTTATGGTTCAGGGCGAAGCAACTTCAGTTATGACTACGCCTCGATTGCTGTACGCCCGGAGCTGTTGGAACGACAGATAGGGACTTTCAGTGAGGACGGCAAGGGTGAGTTTTATGGTGAATGCAGGTGGTCATTCCGCACCGTCGGTCCACATCGTTCCCTGATCAAACTGCTGACCTGCAAAAACATGGATGCACAGGGAAACGTGCTGCGAACGAGACCTTCCACGGCGTACACATTGAATCAACTTGAGGGCAAAACGGTGACGCTGAAGGTCAGGCTGGCAAGTGAAGAACTTCCAGCCATCGGCGATACCTGGATAAAAGTACCCCGCGGCTGGAAGCGCTGTATGGGTGACAACTTCGAGGATCAATACGCCTTTTGCTACGGCAACGACAAAGATTTCAGCACTTTCAAAATGGTCGATGGGCGGGTTTGCACCATCTATCCGGGATGCACAGAAAACGCGGAAGAAAAGCCATGAACGACCGGAAAGAATTCATTCGGCGGCAAACGCTCCCGCGTATCAAACGAGCCCTCTTCGCCAGTACTCTCGGCGGTGTACTCGCTCTGACTTCAGGCTGTTCGGCGGTAGACAAGCCAAACTCCTTCACCTTTATTCCGGACTTCCCACCTGACTTCAAATACGAGCTCAAGGCTATCTACCTGCCTGCCGCAGGTGAAACCTGCCGCGTGCCAGGGAAGCCGGATTTCTGGGTGAGCTTTAATAAACCCACCATGGAATATGTAAGCACTGCGGAAATCGAGTTGTACAAAACCGTCAGCGATTGTCCGTTGGCGCTCAACAAAGTGGAAATCAAGGTCATCGGCTTTTATGGAAAAGGCCGAAACAACTTCAGCATGGACTACGCCTCGATTTTCGTGCGTCCAGAGTTGCTGGAACGATTAAAGGGCACATTCACCGAGGACGGCCTGGGTGAGTTTACAGGCGAATGCATGTGGTTTTTCCGGACAGTCAGCCCCAAGCGTAACCTAATAAAAATGTTGAGATGTAAAGGAATGGATCAAGAAGGAAATGTAGCCCGGAGCCGCCCTCATGGCGCGTACACACTGGATCAACTCCCAGGAAAAACCGTGAGATTGAAAATAAACCTAGCGAATGAAGAGCAACCTGGTTGGGGGGACACTTGGGTCCAGGTTCCTGGTGGCTGGAAGCGCTGTATGGGGGAAGGCTATGAGGACCAGCATGGTTATTGCAATGGAAATTATGAAGACTTCAGCACCTTCAGAATGGTGGATGGACGGATTTGCACCATCTATCCAAGCTGCAACGAAAACACGGACGAGACTCCATGAACGCTGAATCCTTACCGACAAGCGTTACCACCTTCATGCAAGGTGATATCCACGCCTGCCCGATGCGCGGGCATTCGACCAGTTTTCAATTGGTGAATGAGTTCGGAGATGGCACACCCTACGCCGGCTTGGCATATGAGATCACCGACTACGAAGACACCGTTCATACAGGAAAACTGGATGCGAAAGGCTGGGCAAAGGTAAACAACCACCATTGTGGCCCGGTAGTGCTCAAGCTGAATAAGCCTTTTCAAGGAGCAGACGCGCTGTATCGAGACTTGAGAAAAAGACTGGACTACCCCCTCCCCATTACCGAACTCCAAGTCCGCGCCGAAAAGACCCGCTTCTTCCATAAAACAGGTACTCGCACCCAGGCCAATCCGGCCAAGGACCTGCCCGAAACCGATGCGTACTGCCAGGTCGAAGTCAGTGAATTGGTAAAACACATCGCCCACCTGCCGCCGCTGGCTGCTCGTCGCGACCCTCCGAAAAGGGCGGCGCACAAGCTCATGCGATCGGCGGCGAAGTCCAGAGACTTCAAGCTCGTCGATAAAACCGCCGCGGATGGCGGACTGCACGCAATCCTGAGTCCGGCGGAAATGGCTACCGTCGAGCTGGGGTTTTCCCCGCCACCGCCCATGGGCGTCGCGCTGCTGCCGAACAAACACCATGTGCTGGAAGTACGGCCGATGAGAGCGCTACGACCAATGCTGTCGACAGGCGAGGCGTTCTGCGCGCTCAACCTTTATCAGTTATCGGTGATGGCGACGCTGAGCTACACCGATTTCGGACAGGAACCCAACACTCAACCGGTGCAGACCGACACAGTAAGCTTTCCGGTACAGCCCAGCAGCGGCAACTGGTTCGGCCACGCGCTGCCGCAGTTCGACGAGTTGTGGAAGGTCGATGACTCGCAAACGCAGAAATACTACCCACTGTACGAAGACGTGCCGTATTCGAAACGCCTGGAAGTGGTGCCGTTCGACCCGAATCTTTACCCCGAAGTGAATGACCCGGCGTTGGGCGACGAACAAGAACACCCGGCCAAGTTGCATTGTCTCGATGACCGTAACAAAGACAACAGTACTGATACCCAGGCCTTTATCTGCCACCACGACGATCTGATCCTGATCAGCGTGCGCGGTACTAGTGAATTCTGGCCCGACGGTCTGCGTGATGGAGATGCCTATCAGGTTCCGTTCCAGGAAGGAGAAGGCAAAGTGCACCGCGGTTTCTACGGTGGCGCTTTGGCGGCTTATCCATTCATCGTGACTTATCTGGAAAAATTCTACAGCGGGCAAAAGCTGCTGATCACGGGTCACAGTCTGGGCGGTGCAGTTGCATTGATCCTGTCCGAGATGCTGAGACGCAACCTGGAGTTCTCCCCGCAAATCGTGCTCTACACCTACGGCGCCCCCCGCGCTGGTGACACCACGTTCATCGAAAGCGCCAAAGCATTGGCCCACCACCGCATCGTCAATCAGAACGACCCGGTTCCGAGCGTTCCCGCCACATGGATGAATACTTTCGCCAAGCCTGGGCCGATGTACGCAACCAACGCCGTGGTGCTGGGCTTCAACCCGGTCGCCGGCCTCGGCCTGCTGATCTGGGGAATCATCAATTTCTTTGGCGACGACTATGGGCATCACGGTGCTTTGCGCCATTTCATGCCCGTTGAGTTCGACAAGGACCACCGATCCTCCCTTCTCTGGGAACCGGGTTGCAGCACGATCAACGATCACGGCTGCGCCAAGGCGTTGCGCGCTACCAACGGCTTGCCCGAACGCGAATCGTTTTTGCGGCAGTTGTTCTCCGCAGGTCACCACTCAATGGTCGGCAGCTACATCCCCGGCTGCTGGGCCAGCCTGCGCCGTTGGCAGGAAGCACTGCAGCTCAAGCGTTCGCTGGTGACCAATCGCGAATTCGAGTGGATCAGCAGCGCGCTGGAGAATATTCAGCAACAGCTGCGGGCCGTTAAGCGCGATCTGCAAAACAACCACCGTTCTTACGTGCGAGAGCAGGAGCGCGTGCACAAGACGCTGATGCTCAATCAGGAAATAGACAAGATCAGCATGACCAAGGCCCGCCTGACAGCGCTGCGCAGTCAACGGGTCACTGAGACCGACGTTTACGGCAGCTATGCCGACCAGCCCGAATGGGTCGAGGAAAGTCTGCTGCGCTGGAACGCCCACCCTGAAAACCTGGTTCAGGAGCAACTGGCGATGATCCCGCCAGCCGCTGAAGACCACGACGCCGCTATCGCCGCGATGACCGGTGGACATGCAGTTGGCGCGCCGTTTCAGCTGGATATTGATTCGATTGTTTAGCGCTCTGACGTAATCCTTTCTCGACTCAAAAAGACACGCAGTGCGCCTGGCGGCGCAATTTAGGACAAGGAGTTCAATTAGACATGGGCACTAGCTTTTTAAAAAAACGGATCACGGTTCCAGCCTTAATTTTGCTTTTTATCAGCACCTCTGTTGCGGCTGAAATGTGCATTGCAAAAATTTGCATGTTTAAAGGCCCATTATCATCAACGGGGGCTATGTTGCTCTTCACAACAACCGTGCCGTTTTATACGACGTCGGAAGAAATCAAAAGCCTTTCGAAGCACTATGTGCAAGCTGTAAGGGACGACGCCACTACCTATATCGCTACGGACGGAGAATTCGACGGGGCAATGCTTGAATCGGCATGGCGTGCATATCACCTTCAGAATACCGAGCAGAAATTAAGCAAGAGAGACTTTGCCCATATGGTTTTGGCTACCTACGGATAGCCATTAAATATCCGGACGGATAGCAGACGTACAAAAAATGGGCACCCGACCGCAATCGGTGTGCCCATTTTTCATTTGCGGTTCTCCCCGTCATTCAGGGGAGCACGCCGCCATCAAGGATTGACGCTGTCTTTCAACGATTTGCCTGGCTTGAACGCCACGGTGTTGCTGGCCTTGATCTTGACCGGTTCGCCGGTCTGCGGGTTTTTGCCGGTGCGGGCGCCGCGGTGGCGTTGCAGGAAGGTGCCGAAGCCGACCAGCGTCACGCTGTCCTTGCGGTGCAGGGCGCCGGTGATTTCTTCGAGGACGGCGTTGAGGACGCGGTTGGCCTGTTCTTTGGTCAGGTCTGCCTTTTCGGCGATTGCAGCGGCGAGTTCTGGTTTACGCATTAGTGAAGCCCCTTTGACGGTTTTTTGTTGTTATGTCCGTGCTGTTCTCGTTGGAACAGCGCCCAAGGCGCCGCAGGCTCTACTCTGCGGCAGACGGGAGTGAGAATGGCACGCCGCCAACGGCGGCGCCAGTCTCCCCACGACCTTTGTCGGGGCAAAAGAGCGGTGTTTACGACAGAACGACCGGCATTTACGCCAGCAGCGGCGGCAGCTGTTTGTTCAGGGCCAGTTTTTCCATGACCGCCCCGCCGGTCAGGGCGTAACCGAGCAACTGACCGTCGGCACTGTGGCACAGCGCTTTGATGTCGGCACCCTGCCCTTCGACGCTCCACATGCCTTCGCTGCCCCGAGGCGGCGGCGACACCACCAGCGGGCACACCGGAGTTTTCACGGTGATCGGCATCGGCCCGTAGCTGACTGCGGTCGGGTTTCCGGCGAGAGTTTGCGCCAGCGCGCGTGCGCAACTCATTAGCGGCATCACGTAAAGCAGGTTGAGCCCGTCGACTTCGGCGCAATCGCCCAAGGCGTAAATGTTGGCGTGGGAGGTTTTCAGGTAACGATCGACCATCACGCCGCGATTGACCTGCACGCCGGCAGCCGCCGCCAGATCGATGCGTGGACGCAGGCCGATCGCCGAGACCACCACATCGCACGGGATGATCTGGCCGTCGGACAGGTGCGCTTCCAGGCCATCGGCGACTTTCTCCAGCCGGGTCAGCACCGGGCCGAGGTGAAACTTCGCCCCGATACTTTCCAGCCCGGCCTGCACGGCCGCCGCCGCAGCTGGATGCAAGAGCATTGGCATCACCTGTTCGCACGGCGCGACCAGTTGAACTTCGTAGCCGCCGAGAATCAGGTCATTGGCGAATTCGCAGCCGATCAGCCCGGCGCCGAGCAACAACACCCGACGCTTGCCCGCTGCTGCGGCACGGAAGCGCGCGTAGTCTTCAAGATCGTTGATCGGGAATACCAGTTCTGCGCCGTCACCTTCGATCGGCACGCGCACGGTTTCCGCGCCCCAGGCCAGGATCAGATCGCGATAGGGCACGGCTTCTTCGCCGATCCACAAGCGCTTGTGGCCGGCGTCGATGCCGCTGATGCGCGTGTGGGTGCGCACCTCGGCTTTCAACTGTTCGGCCATGGCGCCGGGTTCGGCCATGCTCAGGCCGTCGGCGTCCTTGTTCTTGCCGAAACCGGTGGAGAGCATCGGCTTGGAGTAAGAGCGGCCGTCATCGGCGGTGATCAGCAACAACGGGGTTTCGCTGTCGAGCTTGCGAAACTCGCGGGCCAGGTTGTAGCCCGCAAGTCCGGTGCCGATGATGACGACTGGTGCGCTCATGCCTTACTCCTCTGTTTGCTTAGTTGATTTCAATCATTTCGAAGTCCATTTTGCCGACGCCGCAGTCGGGGCACAGCCAGTCTGCCGGTACGTCTTCCCAGCGGGTGCCCGGCGCGATGCCGTCATCCGGCCAGCCATCGGCTTCGTTATAGATCAGGCCACAGACGATACATTGCCACTTCTTCATTCAGGTACTTCCTCAGGGTTCAGGCGTAGTGCGGCGCGGACGGTCGATGGGTGCAGCGTTGCCATCCGGCTCAGGGCGTTTTGTACTGAGGGTGCCGGGCAGATGCAAGCCTGTTCGGCGCAACGGCGGCCGGCGCCGCTCGATCTTGTCGCCCGCCATGGTAAGCTCGCCGCCTCATTTGCGGCCAATAATGACTCATTGTGCAACATACAAATGCCTGCCCCGCCCCGCTCTGGCTGACCCAGGACTGCCTGACGCCCCGCCCCGATCCGTTGACCCTCGACTGGTTGTTCGACGAAGGTTCACTGACCCGCCGTTTGACCCGTTTGTCCGAGGACGGCTTCAGTGTATCGCCGCTGTTCGAAGGCTGGGACACCCTGCGCGCTGATGAATGCGCGGCACTGGAGCTGGCCGAGGGCAGCGAAGGCTGGGTCCGTGAGGTGTATTTGCGCGGCCACGGCGAGGCCTGGGTGTTTGCCCGCAGCGTCGCCTCGCGGGCGGCCCTGCAAGGTGACGGTTTGCACATGGATGAACTGGGCAGCCGCTCGCTGGGCGAGTTGCTGTTTTGCGATCAGGCGTTCCAGCGCCGCGCCATTGAAGTCTGCCACTACCCTGAACAATGGCTCCCGCCAGCGGTGAAAGCCCCTGAGCTGTGGGGCCGGCGTTCGCGTTTCGACCGTGGCGCGCTGAGCGTGCTGGTCGCGGAAATTTTCCTGCCGAGCCTGTGGGACGCCGTCCGCGCCCATCCGGAGAACTGCTGATGTATCAGAGCCTGCTCAAGTCCCTCAACCGTCTGAACCCGCGCGCCTGGGATTTCGTTCAGTTGACGCGCATGGACAAGCCGATCGGAATTTACCTGCTGCTGTGGCCGACGCTGTGGGCGTTGTGGATTGCCGGCAAGGGCTCGCCGTCGCTGGCCAACATCGTCATCTTCGTCCTCGGCGTGGTGTTGACCCGTGCCGGTGGTTGCGTGATCAACGACTGGGCCGACCGCAAGGTCGACGGCCACGTCAAACGCACCGCGCAACGGCCGCTCGCCGCTGGCCGGATCAGCTCCAAGGAAGCGCTGGTGTTCTTTGCCGTGCTGATGAGCATCAGTTTTCTGCTGGTGCTGTGCACCAACGCCCCGACCATCTGGCTGTCGCTCGGCGGTCTGGCGCTGGCGTTCACTTATCCGTTCATGAAGCGCTACACCTACTACCCGCAAGTGGTGCTGGGGGCGGCGTTTTCCTGGGGCATGCCGATGGCCTTCACCGCTGAGACCGGAGAATTGCCGGCGGCGGCGTGGCTGCTGTGGATCGCCAATTTGCTGTGGACAGTGGGCTACGACACTTATTACGCAATGACCGACCGCGATGACGACCTGAAGATCGGCGTGAAATCCACGGCGATTCTGTTTGGCGAAGCGGATCGGGTGATCATCCTCAGCTTGCAGGCATTGTCGCTGGTCTGTCTGATTCTGGCCGGGTCGAAGTTCGAGCTGGGGATCTGGTTCCACCTCGGCTTGCTGGTAGCTGCGGGGTGTTATGCGTGGGAGTTCTGGTACACGCGCAGCAAAGACCGCATGCGCTGCTTCCAGGCGTTTTTGCATAACCACTGGGCAGGGTTGGCGATATTTGTCGGGATCGTGCTGGATTACGCATTGCGCTGATACATGACACCTGTGGGAGCGGGCTTGCTCGCGAAGTCGCCATGTCAGTCACCTCTGCGATAACTGACACAACGCTTTTCGCGAGCAAGCCCGCTCCCACAGGGGGGTTTGTGGTTATTTGGCCTTGGCGACTTTCCAGGCGCCGTCCATTTTGCCGTCGCCGGTCATGTCGCCGGCCTTTTTGTCCATCACGAAGGTGTACAGCGGCATGCCCTGGTAGGCCCATTGCATCGTGCCGTCGTCACGCTTGATCACCGTCCAGTCGCCCATGGATTTGTCACCCGCCTGCGCCATCAACGGCGGCCAGTTTGCCGCGCACTTGTCGTTGCACGCGGACTTGCCAGCGGAGTCCTTGGCGAAGGTGTACAGGGTCATGCCCTTGTGGTCGGTGTACATGCCGTCCTTTTCCATTGCCGGATCGGCCGCCATGGCCAGCCCCGGCAATGTCAGGGCGGCGGCCATCAGCAGGGCTTTGAAAGAAGCAGTCATCTGAGTCATGGAAACCTTCTTTTGTGGTTGTCAGGATTCGGACTTAGAGCTTAGTCGAGGATGGGTGCAAATGTTGCCAGCCTGAAATACTGTCACACGACTGCAATAATTCCGTTATCTAATGCGGCGCAAGACAGTTAAATGACAAGAGGATTATGGCATGGTTGGCAGGAGCATTCTGATCGTCGACGACGAAGCGCCCATTCGCGAAATGATCGCCGTGGCGTTGGAAATGGCCGGCTATGACTGCCTCGAGGCAGAGAATTCACAGCAGGCCCACGCCATCATCGTCGACCGCAAACCGGACCTGATCCTGCTCGACTGGATGCTGCCCGGCACCTCGGGCATCGAACTGGCCCGGCGCCTCAAGCGTGACGAGCTGACCGGGGACATCCCGATCATCATGCTCACCGCCAAGGGCGAAGAGGACAACAAGATCCAGGGCCTGGAAGTCGGCGCCGACGACTACATCACCAAACCGTTTTCGCCGCGCGAACTGGTCGCCCGCCTCAAGGCCGTGCTGCGCCGCGCCGGACCGACCGATGGTGAAGCGCCGATCGAAGTCGGTGGCCTGCTGCTCGACCCTATCAGCCACCGCGTGACCATCGACGGCAAACCCGCCGAGATGGGCCCGACCGAATACCGCCTGCTGCAATTTTTCATGACTCATCAGGAACGCGCCTACACCCGTGGCCAGTTGCTTGACCAGGTCTGGGGCGGCAACGTCTATGTCGAAGAGCGCACCGTTGACGTGCACATCCGGCGCCTGCGCAAGGCCCTCGGCGACGCTTACGAAAATCTGGTACAAACCGTGCGCGGCACCGGTTATCGGTTCTCCACAAAAGCGTAAAAAAGCAGCTGCAAGCTTTCAGCTACAAGCGGCAAGTAACAGCCGATCCGCGTTAGCCTGAAGCTTGCCGCTTGAAACTTGAAGCTGCGGCTAAGGACGCCTCTGTGAATCAAAACTGGCATGGCACCCTGATTCGCCACATGCTGTTGCTGGTCACCGCCTGCCTGGTGATCGGTCTGATCACCGGCTATTACGGCTGGAGTCTCGCGGCGGGTCTGGGTCTTTATCTGGCCTGGACGCTCAAGCAATTGCTGCGTCTGCACGAATGGCTGCGCCAGCATCAACCCGACGAAGCGCCGCCCGATGGCTATGGCCTGTGGGGTGAGGTGTTCGACAGCATCTATCACCTGCAACGCCGCGACCAACGGGTGCGCGGGCGTCTGCAAGCGGTGATCGACCGGGTTCAGGAATCCACCGCCGCACTGAAAGACGCGGTCATCATGCTCGACAGCGACGGCAACCTCGAATGGTGGAACCGCGCCGCCGAAACCCTGCTCGGTTTGAAGACTCCGCAGGACAGCGGGCAGCCGGTGACCAACCTGGTGCGCCATCCACGCTTCAAGGAATACTTCGAGCAGGACAGCTTCGCCGAACCACTGGAAATCCCTTCGCCGACCAATGATCGCGTGCGCATTCAGCTGTACCTGACCCGCTACGGCAACAATGAACACCTGATGCTGGTCCGCGATGTCACACGCATTCATCAACTGGAACAGATGCGCAAGGATTTCATCGCCAACGTCTCCCACGAGCTGCGCACACCGCTGACGGTGATCTGCGGCTATCTGGAAACCCTGCTCGACAACGTCGAAGAAGTGAACCCGCGCTGGAGCCGGGCGCTACAGCAGATGCAGCAACAGGGCGGGCGCATGCAGACGCTGCTCAACGACCTGTTGCTGCTGGCCAAGCTGGAAGCCACCGACTACCCGTCGGACAACCAGCCGGTGCAGATCGACACACTGCTGCAATCGATCACCAGCGATGCGCAGCAGTTGTCCGGGGCGAAAAACCAGCGCATCAGCCTTGAGGCCAATGCCGGAGTGTTGCTCAAGGGCAGCGAGGCAGAACTGCGCAGTGCGTTCTCCAATCTGGTGTTCAACGCGGTCAAGTACACCCCGGCCGAGGGCAACATCCGCATTCGCTGGTGGGGCGACGAGCAAGGCGCGCACCTGAGCGTGCAGGATTCCGGCATCGGTATCGACAGCAAACACCTGCCGCGCCTGACCGAACGTTTCTACCGTGTCGACTCCAGTCGCAATTCCAATACCGGCGGCACCGGCCTCGGCCTGGCCATCGTCAAGCACGTGCTGCTGCGCCACCGCGCGCGGATGGAAATCAGCAGCGTGCCCGGTCATGGCAGCACGTTCACCTGCCATTTCGCCCCGGCCCAGGTGGCCAGCGCACGAGCCATCAGCGCCACCGAGTGATGCCGCCTGGCACACGCCACTAGGCAATCGCACGGTCAGCCGCTACATTGGCTGACTTGTGCCTGCCTTTCAGGCGCTGTTTCTCCCCACTTTCGAATCACACGGAACCCGCAAAACTCCATCATGGACCCTTCCCCTGGCTTGTCCCTCGCTACCATTTTCGCCGACTTCGGCATGATCCTTTTTGCTCTGATCCTGGTTTTGCTCAACGGCTTTTTCGTTGCGGCGGAATTTGCCATGGTCAAATTGCGCTCGACCCGGGTCGAGGCCATCGCTGAACAACATGGCTGGCGCGGACATATCCTGCGCACCGTGCACAGTCAGCTCGATGCCTACCTGTCGGCGTGCCAGCTCGGCATTACCCTCGCCTCCCTTGGCCTGGGCTGGGTCGGTGAGCCGGCGTTCGCACACATTCTCGAACCGCTGCTGAGCGCCGTCGGCGTCGATTCGCCAGAGATAATCAAAGGCGTGTCGTTCTTCACCGCGTTCTTCATCATTTCGTACTTGCACATCGTGGTCGGCGAGCTGGCGCCCAAGTCGTGGGCGATCCGCAAACCGGAGCTTTTGTCGCTGTGGACGGCGGTGCCGCTGTACCTGTTCTACTGGGCGATGTACCCGGCGATCTACCTGCTCAACGCCAGCGCCAACGCGATTCTGCGTATCGCCGGGCAAGGTGAACCCGGCCCGCACCATGAACACCATTACAGCCGCGAAGAACTGAAACTGATTCTGCACTCCAGCCGTGGCCAGGATCCGAGCGATCAGGGCATGCGCGTACTGGCCTCGGCCGTGGAAATGGGCGAGCTGGAAGTGGTCGACTGGGCCAACTCCCGCGAAGATTTGATCACCCTGGAATTCAACGCGCCGCTGAAGGAAATCCTGGCGATGTTCCGTCGCCACAAGTTCAGCCGTTATCCGGTGTACGACAGCGAGCGTCAGGAGTTCGTCGGCCTGCTGCACATCAAGGATCTGCTGCTGGAACTGGCCGCGCTGGACCACATTCCCGAGTCGTTCAACCTTGCCGAGCTGACCCGCCCGCTGGAGCGCGTGTCGCGGCACATGCCGCTGTCGCAGCTGCTGGAGCAGTTCCGCAAGGGTGGCTCGCACTTCGCCGTGGTCGAGGAGGCTGACGGCAACATCATCGGCTACCTGACCATGGAAGACGTGCTGGAAGTGCTGGTCGGTGATATCCAGGACGAACACCGCAAGGCAGAGCGCGGCATCCTTGCCTATCAACCGGGCAAGCTGCTGGTACGTGGTGATACGCCGCTGTTCAAGGTCGAGCGTCTGCTGGGCATCGATCTGGATCACATCGAAGCGGAAACCCTCGCCGGGCTGGTTTACGAAACCCTGAAACGGGTGCCGGAAGAGGAAGAAGTACTGGAAGTCGAAGGCCTGCGCATCATCATCAAGAAGATGAAAGGGCCGAAGATTGTCCTGGCCAAGGTGTTGATGCTCGATTGAACAATTGACCCGGCACCGCGCCGTGCCTTTCGCGAGCAGGCTCGCTCCCACATGGATATGCATTTCAACTGTGGGAGCGAGCCTCGCGAAGGCGTCAGACCAGACACCTCATCACTGTTTGCCCAACGCAAAATTGGGCAACGCCCCCAGCGGCTGGTTGAACTGATAGGGAATCGACACCAGCCCTTCTCCGGTATTGCGCTGCACCACGAAATGCAGGTGCGGGCCGCTGCTGTTGCCGGTGTTGCCGGATAGCGCCAGCGGGCTGCCGACCTTGACCCGCTGGCCTTCGCGCACGCTCACCGAACCCTGTTTCAGGTGCAGGTACACGCCCATGGTGCCGTCGTCGTGCAGCACCCGGACGAAATTGCCGGAGGCATCGGTGCCGCGTCCACTCTGGGAATTTTCGGTCTTGACCACCACCCCCGCTCGCGCGGCGATGATCGGCGTGCCCACCGGCATGGCGATGTCCATGGCGTAGCGATTCTTCGGCCCGTAGTGGCTGTACTGGCCGTTGGCGCCCTGGCTCAGGCGAAACGGCCCGCCACGCCAGGGCAGCGGATAGCGATAGCTCTGTGCGGTGCCTGCGGGGTCGCCCAGCGAATACTGGAACTGCGGCGAATACACCAGCGGCTGGTCGCGGCTGATCGCCGTCAGCAGCGCCAGCCGCGTGTTGCTGCGCGGCGGCAGCACGCGGCGGATCGCCTGTGCGGGCGCGCCACGCACATTGCTCGTACCGATGAAGGCCAGAGCAACCTCGACCGGCGCGTACAGATCGTTGCGCGCAAACACTACGTCGACGCCCTTCTGCTTCTTGATGTCCAGGTACACCTGACGGTCGAGGCGCTCGACCATGCGATCCTGAAACACGAACACTTTCGCGCCTTTGCTCGGGCGGTCGCTGTACGAGACCACGCCGTTGGCATCGGTGGATTTGTAGATGGTCATGGCCATCGCCAGCTGGGAGGCCAGGCAGAGACCGCAGAAAAACAGCAGGCGCGCGAGCATGGGCAAAAGTCTGTCGAAGGAAGGCCTGGGAATCAGCCTAGCAGCTGAGACAGACCAGGGTAGTCGACAGATGTTTCAAATTGGCCAGCACACAAAGCAAAAGATCGCAGCCTTCGGCAGCTCCTACATGAGAATGCGTTCCCCTGTAGGAGCTGCCGAAGGCTGCGATCTTTTTGGGCCGCTGCGGTTACGCGCCGGGCACGAAGTGCTTTTGCGCCGTGCCCCGGGCGATCAGGCGCGAGATGTAGTCGAGCTTCTGCGCATCCTGGTCGACAAAGCGGAAGGTCAGTTGCAGCCAGTCGCTGTCGGCTTTCTGCTCGTGGGCGACGATGGCGTGCAGATAACCGTTGAGACGCGCGATCTCGGCGTTGTCGCCCTGCTCCAGATCGAGCACGGCGCTGTCGAGGATCTGCGGCAGGGTCTCGGTGCGCTTCACTACCAGCAGCGCTTCCTTGATGCTCAGGGCCTTGATCACGCATTGCTGAGTACCGCTCGGCAGGCGCAACTGGCCCTGACCACGACCGCCCACCGGCGCCTTGGATGCACCGGGCGCCTGAACTGGCGGGCTGTTGAGCAAACCGCGCGACGGCGCAGCGGCTGGAGCGGGGGCAGCAGCGGCAGGCCTGGCCGCAGCGCCGCCGACCACGGCCGGCTTGCCGCCGGTCAGTGCGCTCAGGGAATCGTTGCCGAATGCCGAATTCATCTTGGTCGGCGCGCTGTTCATCAAGGTGTCGAGCTTGCCGACCTTGTTCAGTGCCTGCTTGACCTTGGTCAGCAGTTGCTCGTTGGTGAACGGCTTGCTGACGTAGCCGGAAACGCCGGCCTGAATCGCCTGCACGACGTTTTCCTTGTCGCCACGGCTGGTGACCATGACGAACGGCATGGTCTTGAGGTTGTCCTGCTCGCGGCACCAGGTCAGCAGTTCGAGGCCGGACATTTCCGGCATTTCCCAGTCGCACAGCACCAGGTCGAAAGCCTCTTTGGCCAGCATGGCCTGGGCCTTTTTGCCGTTGATGGCGTCCTCGGTGCGGATCCCCGGGAAGTAATTACGCAGGCACTTTTTCACCAGGTCACGAATGAACGAAGCATCGTCCACGACCAACACACTGATCTTGCTCATCCAACACCCCTATTAAAATCCCGGCAAGCATAACGCTGGCTGATGGCACATTGCCAAAACTCTTCAGTCACGCCGGGACTTTTCGTTCGCGGGTGCTGCTTTTTAATTCGCTTTCCGATCCGTATCTGCCTACGAAAAGCAGAAACAAAAACGCCCGGCCAGAGGGCCGGGCGCTTTTCTCAGGCAATCTTACTTATCGTCAGCTTCGCCCGGAACATTAGCGGTTTCAGCGCTTGTGCCTTCAACTTCTTCTTTCATGCGCTTGAGGCCCATGTGGCGCACGTCGGTGCCGCGCACCAGGTAGATCACCAGTTCGGAGATGTTGCGCGCGTGATCGCCGATGCGCTCCAGCGAACGCAGGACCCAGATGATGCTCAGCACGCGCGAGATAGAGCGCGGATCTTCCATCATGTAGGTAGCCAGCTCGCGCAGGGCGGTTTTGTATTCGCGGTCGATGATCTTGTCGTACTGCGCCACCGACAACGCCAGATCGGCATCGAAACGCGCGAAAGCGTCCAGCGCATCGCGCACCATGTTGCGCACCTGGTCGCCAATGTGACGGACCTCGACGTAACCGCGCGGGGCTTCACCTTCTTCGCACAACTGGATGGCACGACGGGCGATCTTGGTGGCCTCGTCGCCGATACGCTCGAGGTCGATCACCGACTTGGAAATGCTGATGATCAAACGCAGGTCAGATGCCGCCGGTTGACGACGGGCGAGAATGCGCAGGCACTCTTCGTCGATGTTGCGTTCCATCTGGTTGATCTGGTCGTCGATCTCACGGACCTGCTGAGCCAGGCCGGAGTCGGCCTCGATCAGCGCCGTGACCGCGTCGTTGACCTGCTTCTCGACCAGCCCGCCCATGGCAAGCAGGTGACTGCGCACTTCCTCCAGTTCAGCGTTGAACTGCGCGGAAATGTGATGGGTAAGGCCTTCCTTAGAAATCATTGTGTTCGCTCCGCAAAAGCTTTAACCAAGAGCTGCAAGCTACGAGCTGCAAGCTGAAATTTGTCGTTACGCTGAACCGTTTTGACTTGCCGCTCGCAGCTTGAAGCTCGCGGCTGTACGGTTAACCGTATCGACCGGTGATGTAGTCTTCGGTCTGCTTCTTCGCCGGATTGGTGAACAGAGTATCGGTGTCGCCGAATTCCACCAGTTTGCCCATGTACATGAACGCGGTGTAGTCGGACACCCGTGCCGCCTGTTGCATGTTGTGGGTAACGATGACGATGGTGAACTTGGACTTCAGCTCGTAGATCAGCTCCTCGACTTTCAGCGTCGAGATCGGGTCGAGAGCGGAGCACGGTTCGTCGAGCAGCAGCACTTCCGGCTCGACCGCGATGGTGCGGGCGATCACCAGACGTTGTTGCTGCCCACCGGACAGGCCGAGGGCGGAGTCGTGCAGACGGTCTTTGACCTCGTCCCACAATGCCGCGCCTTTCAACGCCCACTCAACGGCTTCGTCGAGGATGCGCTTCTTGTTGATGCCCTGGATGCGCAGGCCGTAAACCACGTTTTCGTAGATGGTCTTCGGGAACGGGTTGGGCTTCTGGAACACCATGCCGACGCGACGACGCAGCTCGGCCACGTCTTCGCCCTTGCGATAGATGTTGTTGCCGTACAGGTTGATCGCGCCCTCGACACGGCAGCCGTCGACCAGATCGTTCATCCGGTTGAAGGTACGCAGCAGCGTCGACTTACCGCAGCCGGACGGGCCGATGAACGCGGTCACGCGCTGTTTGGGGATGTTCATGCTGACGTCGAACAGGGCCTGTTTCTCGCCGTAGTACAGGCTCAGGCCCGGCACTTCGATGGCGACGGTTTCCTGCGCCAGGTCCAGGCTCTGCTTGTCGCGGCCCAGGGCAGACATGTTGATGCCGTGGCTGTGTGTTTCGTGCTGCATGGGGTCTCACTCCGTTCGTAGCTGCAAGCTTCTGGCTGCAAGCTGCAAGTTTGAGCAAAAGCGGCTTGTAGCTTGCCGCTTGTGGCTAATGGCTTTAGCTGTCCAGTGCTTTGTATTTTTCGCGCAGGTGGTTGCGGATATACACCGCCGACAGGTTCAGCGTCGCGATCACCAGCACCAGCAACAGCGCGGTGGCGTACACCAGCGGGCGGGCTGCTTCGACGTTCGGGCTCTGGAAGCCGACGTCATAAATGTGGAAGCCCAGGTGCATGATCTTCTGGTCCAGGTGCAGGTACGGGTAGTTGCCGTCCACCGGCAGCGACGGCGCCAGTTTCACTACACCCACCAGCATCAGCGGCGCCACTTCACCGGCGGCACGGGCCACGGCGAGGATCATGCCGGTCATCATGGCCGGGCTGGCCATCGGGATAACGATTTTCCACAGCGTTTCCGCTTTGGTCGCGCCGAGGGCCAACGAACCTTCACGCACGGTTCGCGGAATCCGCGCCAGACCTTCTTCGGTCGCCACGATCACCACCGGCACTGCCAGCAACGCGAGGGTCAGCGAGGCCCAGAGCAGGCCCGGTGTACCGAAAGTCGGTGCCGGCAGTGCTTCCGGGAAGAATAAGCGGTCGACCGAGCCACCCAGCACGTAGACGAAGAAGCCCAGACCGAACACGCCGTAAACGATCGCCGGTACGCCGGCGAGGTTGTTCACCGCGATACGAATGACGCGAGTCAGGGTGTTCTGCTTGGCATATTCGCGCAGGTACACCGCTGCCAGCACGCCGAACGGGGTGACGATCATCGCCATGATCAGGGTCATCATCACGGTGCCGAAGATCGCCGGGAAGATCCCGCCTTCGGTGTTGGCTTCACGCGGGTCGTCGGAGAGGAATTCCCAGATCTTGCTGAAGTAGAAACCAACCTTGGTCAACGTGCTCATGCCGTTTGGCTGGTAGGCATGCACGACTTTGCCCAGACCGATTTCGATTTCCTTGCCGTTGGCGTCACGGGCGGTCAAGGCGTCGCGGTTGAACTGTGCATGCAAATCAGACAGACGTGCTTCGATGTCTTTGTACCGCGCATCCAGCTCGGCGCGCTCGGACTCCATGTCCGCTTGTGCGGTGGCGTCGAGTTTGCCTTCCAGCTCCAATTTGCGGCCGTGCAGTCGGATGCGTTCGAGGCCGGCATTGATTGCGCCGATGTCGGTTTTTTCCAGCGTTTTCAGCTGAGCAGCAAGATCGTTCACACGGTCGATGCGCGCTTTCAGTTCAGGCCATGCGGCCTCGCCTTCGGCGATGACCTTGCCATCCTGTTTGACGTTGACCAGGTAGCCGTAGAAGTTGCCCCACTCACGACGCTCGATCGCCATCAACTCCGGCGGCGTGGTCTGGTTGGTCAGCCACTCGCCGACGATCCAGGTGAAGTCGTTGCCGTTCAGGTCACGGTTGCCGACCTTGATCAGCTCGCGGGTCATGAACTCCGGACCTTCGTCCGGCACCGGCAAACCGGCGCTCTTCAGACGCGCGCGCGGCACTTCTTCTTTCTGTACCACTTCGCCGATCACCAGGTGATTGGCCTGGCCCGGTACGTCGTAGTGAGCGTGGATCAGGTCCGCCGGCCAGAAGTGACCGAGACCGCGCACGGCAATCACCGCCAACAGGCCAATGGTCATGATGACCGCGATGGACACCGCGCCACCGCTGATCCAGACGCCCGGGGCGCCGCTCTTGAACCATCCTTTCAGGGAGTTCTGTTTCACAGACTTCTACCTTTGCTTAAAGCGACGAGTATTTCTTGCGCAGACGCTGACGAATCAGTTCTGCCAGGGTGTTCATGACGAAGGTGAACAACAGCAGCACCAGCGCCGAGAGGAACAGCACGCGGTAGTGGCTGCCGCCGACTTCCGACTCGGGCATTTCCACCGCGACGTTGGCGGCCAGGGTGCGCAGACCTTCGAACAGGTTCATCTCCATGACCGGGGTGTTGCCGGTGGCCATCAGCACGATCATGGTTTCGCCGACCGCACGGCCCATGCCGATCATCAGCGCCGAGAAGATGCCCGGGCTGGCGGTCAGGATCACCACGCGAGTCATGGTCTGCCACGGCGTGGCACCGAGGGCCAGCGAACCCAGGGTCAGGCCGCGCGGCACGCTGAACACGGCGTCTTCGGCGATCGAGTAGATGTTCGGGATCACCGCAAAACCCATGGCCAGACCGACCACCAGAGCGTTGCGCTGGTCGTAGGTGATGCCCAGGTCGTGGGAAATCCACATGCGCATGTCGCCACCGAAGAACCAGTTCTCCATGAACGGGCTCATGTACAGCGAGAGCCAGCCTACAAACAGGATCACCGGAATCAGCAGCGCACTTTCCCAGCCGTCCGGGACTTTCAGGCGGATCGACTCGGGCAGGCGGCTGAAGGTGAAGCCGGCGACCAGAATGCCGATCGGCAGCAGCATCAGCAGGCTGAAGATGCCCGGCAGATGGCCCTCGACATACGGCGCGAGGAACAGGCCGGCGAAGAAACCGAGGATCACCGTCGGCATCGCTTCCATCAGCTCGATCACCGGTTTGACCTTGCGGCGCATGCCCGGGGCCATGAAGTACGCGGTGTAGATCGCCGCAGCGACGGCCAGTGGTGCCGCCAGCAGCATGGCGTAGAACGCGGCTTTCAGGGTGCCGAAGGTCAGCGGCGAGAGGCTCAGTTTCGGTTCGAAATCGGTGTTGGCTGCGGTCGACTGCCAGACGTATTTAGGCTCGTCGTAGTTCTCGTACCAGACCTTGCTCCACAGCGCGCTCCACGATACTTCCGGGTGCGGATTGTCGAGCAGCAACGGCTGCAGCTTGCCGCCGGCTTCAACGATCACCCGGTTGGCGCGCGGCGACAGACCGAACAGGCCCTGGCCTTCCACCACCTGATCAACCAGCAACGTGCGGTGCGCGGTGCTGTGGAACACGCCGAGCTTGCCGCTGGCATCGAGGGCGAGGAAACCTTTGCGGCGTTCTTCGGCAGCGATTTCAACGATCGGCGTGGTACCCATCTGGAACGTGCGAATCTGCTTCAGACGCTGTTCGCCATCGGTGTCACGGGCCATGAACCACTGGGCCAGACCACCCTTGGAATCGCCGATGATCAGCGAGATACCGCCGACCAGTTGCGCGGTCGCGGTGACTTCGGCGTCGGCATTTTCCAACAGTTTGTAGCGCCCGTTGAGGCTCTTGTCGCGCAGGCTGAACACATCGGCCTGGGCACGACCGTTGACCACGTACAGCCACTGCTGGCGCGGGTCGACGAAGATGTTTTTCACAGGCTCGGTCATTTGCGGCAGATCGATGCGCGTCTGCTCGTTGGTGACTTCGCCGGTCATCATGTTTTCTTCGCTGGTCAGCGACAGCACGTTGAGTTGCGAGCCAGTGGAGCCGACCAGCATCAGCGTCGAGTCGGTGGCATTGAGGCTGACATGCTCCAGCGCGCCGCCGCTTTCGTTCAAGGCGATCGCAGCCTCGCCATACGGATACTCGATAGCCGGGCTAATGGTTTTCTTGCCGTCTGGGTAGCTGACTTTATAAGTGTGACGGAACACCAGCGCCTGACCGTTGGACAGGCCCACGGCCACCAGCGGATGCCCCGGCTGGTCTTCGCCGATCGATGTCACGGTGGCGCCCGCAGGCAGCGGCAGATCGACACGCCTCAATTCAGCGCCACTGTCGAGATCGAAAAACAGCGCCTGGCCCTTGTCGGACACACGCATGGCCACCTGATTCTGCTCCTCGAGCGAGATCATCAGCGGCTTGCCGGCGTCCTGCATCCAGGCCGGGGTGATCGAGTCTTTCGCAGTCAGGTCGGCACCTTGAAACAGTGGCGCAACAACATAGGCGAGGAAGAAGAAAATCAGGGTGATGGCCGCGAGCACGGCCAGGCCGCCGACGAGGACGTACCAACGGGTGAAGCGATCCTTGAGCGCGCGGATGCGGCGCTTGCGTTGCAGCTCAGGCGTATTGAAGTCAATGCGCTTGGGAGGGGAAGTCGTAGTCATTGGGGAATTGGCCAGATCATTCATGCGCACACCCTAGCGATCCTGTATGACAGAAAGATGACAGTGCAGTGACGCAGCAAATCCGCCAGCCGGAAGTCCGGCAGCGGAGTCGAGAATTTGGTGGTTGCGGCAGCGTGCCTGCTCGTCAAAGCGTCGGGTCAGTCACATCGATGGTGCATGTGACGGCCCCTTCGCGAGCAGGCTCGCTCCCACAGGAGTCCGGCGTCAGGCCGGCCTCAGGGTGTTACTTTTTGGCGACAGCGCCGCCTTCCTGCAGACCGAGGTCAGCCAGTGCCTTGGCAGCAACCTTGGCTGGCAGCGGGATGTAACCGTCTTTCACTACCACTTCCTGACCCTGTTTCGACAGCACCAGTTTTACGAACTCGGCTTCCAGCGGGGCCAGAGGCTTGTTCGGGGCTTTGTTGACGTAAACGTAGAGGAAGCGCGACAGCGGATACTTGCCGTTCAGGGCGTTTTCTTCGGTGTCTTCGATGAACTCGCCACCTTCTTTCTTGGCCAGGGCGACGGTTTTCACGCTGGCGGTCTTGTAGCCGATGCCCGAGTAGCCGACGCCGTTAAGCGAGCTGCTGATCGACTGCACCACCGACGCCGAACCTGGTTGTTCGTTGACGTTTGGCTTGTAGTCGCCTTTGCACAGTGCTTCTTCCTTGAAGTAGCCGTAGGTCCCGGATACCGAATTACGGCCGAACAGCTGGACCGGCTTGTTGGCCAGGTCACCGGTCACGCCCAGGTCACCCCAGGTCTTGACGTCAGCTTTGGCACCGCACAGGCGCGTCGAGGAGAAGATCGCATCGACCTGAGCCATGGTCAGGTGCTTGATCGGGTTGTCCTTGTGCACGAACACGGCCAGGGCATCCACGGCAACCGGGATCGCAGTCGGCTTGTAGCCGTACTTCTGTTCGAAAGCCTGCAGCTCGTTGTCCTTCATCTTGCGGCTCATCGGGCCCAGGTTGGCGGTGCCTTCGGTGAGTGCAGGTGGCGCGGTGGAAGAACCGGCAGCCTGAATCTGGATGTTGACGTTCGGGTATTCTTTTTTGTAGTTCTCAGCCCACAGGGTCATGAGGTTGGCCAGGGTATCGGAACCGACGCTGGACAGGTTGCCCGACACACCAGTGGTCTTGGTGTAGCTCGGGATAGCAGGGTCAACAGCGGCGAACGCGTTGGCAGTCGCAACGCCAGCAGCGACAAAAGTCATTGCCGCCATCAAACGCTTCAGTTTCATGCCTTACTCCTAGCAGATAGGGTGTGTTAAGTCGGGGCCAAGTATCAGCAGGCCATGTGAACACTCTATGGCTGAAATATGACAATTGGATGAAAGGCCAGCATCCGGTTTTACTGAGTGATTTGTGCTGCCCCAATCGCGAGCAGGCTCGCTCCCACAATGGAGTGCATTCCACCTGTGGGAGCGAGCCTGCTCGCGAAGAGGCCGGTATTGGTGGAGCAGATCCCAGGCGTTAGCGCCCCTTCTTCCACAGCCACGCACCCACCACAATCCCCATTCCGCACAGCACCGCTACATAGTAGGCAGGCCCCATTGCGCTTTCCTTCAGCAGCAGGCTCACCACCATCGGCGTCAAGCCACCGAAGATCGCGTAAGCGACGTTGTACGAGAACGACAAGCCACTGAAGCGAACCACTGGCGGGAACGCTTTGACCATCACGTACGGCACCGCGCCGATGGTGCCGACCAGCAGACCGGTCAGCGCGTACAGTGGGAACAGCCAGTCGGGGTGGTCGGCGAGGCTGTGATAGAAGGTCCAGGAGCTGATCAGCAGGCCGAGGCAGCCAAAGACGAAGACGCGACCGGCGCCAAAACGATCGGCCAGCGCGCCAGCACCGATGCAGCCGAGGCTGAGGAACACGATGGCCAGGCTGTTGGCTTGCAGCGCCGTGGTCGGCGAAAAGTGGTAGACCGTTTGCAGCACGGTCGGCGTCATCAGGATCACCACGACGACGCCAGCCGACAGCAGCCAGGTCAGCAGCATCGAAATGGCAATGGCGCCGCGATGATCACGCAGTACTGCGCGCAGCGGCACTTCTTCGGCCAGTGCCTTGCGCAATTGCAGTTCGGCGAACACCGGTGTCTCGTGCAGCCAGCGACGTAGGTACACCGAGAACAGGCCGAATACGCCGCCGAGCAGGAACGGGATCCGCCAGGCGTAATCCGACACTTCGGCTGGCGTATAAATGCTGTTGATCGCCGTGGCGACCAGCGAGCCGAGGAGGATGCCGGCCGTCAGGCCGCTGGTGAGCGTGCCGCAGGCATAACCGATGTGCTTTTGCGGTACGTGTTCGGAAACGAAGACCCACGCCCCCGGCACTTCACCGCCAATCGCCGCACCCTGGATCACCCGCATCAGCAGCAACAGGATCGGCGCCCAGATGCCGATCTGCGCGTAGGTCGGCAGCAGGCCCATGATCAGCGTCGGCACGGCCATCATGAAAATGCTCAGGGTGAACATCTTCTTGCGCCCCAGCAGGTCACCGAAGTGCGCCATGACGATGCCGCCCAAAGGACGCGCCAGGTAGCCGGCAGCAAAGATGCCGAAGGTCTGCATCAAGCGCAGCCACTCGGGCATGTCGGCCGGGAAGAACAGCTTGCCGACGACGGTGGCGAAGAAGACGAAGATGATGAAATCGTAGAACTCCAGCGCCCCGCCGAGGGCGGACAGCGACAGAGTCTTGTAATCATTGCGGGTCAACGGTCGTGCGGGTTGCTCGGGCTGCGCGAGGCTCGAAGGCGCTGTGGTCATGGCAAGGGCTTCTCTTATAGTCGAATCTGTCGCCACAACAACGCTGGCGGTGGCTCGGACAGGTTCGGCACCATAGCAAATTGTTCGAAAAAGCACATAGAGGCGCGTAATTGACGGTCGAAATCAGAACCGGGTGGTCGTCGCGGGGTCTATCGACCGATATACTCGCCACCTGCGCAGGATTTGTAAGAGGTTACTGTGCGAAAACGTTGTTGGCCCGTCCTTTGCTCGGGATTTAGCCTTTTTCGCAGAGTTTCCCTTTAGGCGCCTGATGGAAAACGTGACGAACGCAGTGTGTTCGGTGTTGAATCGTTTTTCTTGAAGACGGCTACCACCCGCAATACCCACGAAGAGTCACGGGTCAGAGGCCCCTCGGCATGATAGAGCTCGAACAAGAAGATCCGATTCCACAGGGCGACCTGGCCCTGCAAATCACCGCACTTCCGCGTGAAACCAACGGCTTTGGCGATATTTTCGGCGGCTGGCTGGTCGCGCAAATGGATTTGGCCGGCACTGCCATGGCCAGCCGGGTTGCCGGTGGCCGCGTCGCCACTGTCGCCATCGACCGCATGGCGTTTCTCGTCCCGGTCGCCGTCGGCGCGCAGTTGTCCTTTTATACCCAGACCCTGGAAATCGGTCGCAGCTCGATCCAGATGATGGTCGAAGTGTGGAGCGATGACCCACTCTCCAGCGAATGGCGCAAGGTCACCGAAGCGGTTTTCGTTTTCGTCGCCATCGATGGCAGCGGTCGCACCCGTTCGGTGCCACCACGCGCGCGTTAAACCTCGCGGCCGTTTTGCGGTCGATAGTCGTCCCCAGTGTCTGATCGAGAGTTGCCCATGAACACGCCCAACGTTGAAGCCGTGAAACAGGATGAACTGAACTGCTGGCGCATCCGCCACGGCAAGGCCGAAGTGCTGGTGGCCCAGCAAGGCGCGCACATCCTCAGTTATCAGATCGACGGCCAGCCGCCGATCATCTGGCTCAACGACAAGGCCGAGTTCAAGACCGGCAAGAGCATCCGCGCCGGCGTGCCGGTGTGCTGGCCGTGGTTCGGCAAGTTCGAGCGCAACCCGAGCAGCGTGCAGGCCATGTACACCGGCGAGCAGCCGGCCCCCGCGCACGGTCTGGTGCGGGCGATGGACTGGGAGTTGGGCAACATCGAATCAGAGGCTGACGGCATCAAGGTCGAGTTCAAGCTGCCCTACCCGGAAGGTGGCCTGCCGGGCTGGCCCCACGAGGTCGACCTGACCCTGACCCTGCATCTGGCGGATCAACTGCATTACAGCCTGACCAGCCATAACCGTGGTACTGACACCGTCACGCTGAGTCAGGCGCTGCACACCTATTTCGCCGTGAGTGACGTGCGCAATGTGCATGTCGACGGCGTGGCCGGGCTGGATTACATCGAGACCCTGGACGACTGGAACACGGCCAGCCAGAGCGGCGATCTGCATTTCGCCGGCGAGACCGACCGCATCTACCTCAATGCTCCGCCGCAATTGAGCATCGTTGATCCGGCCTGGGAACGACGCATCGTGCTGACCTCGACCGGTTCGCGCACGGCGGTGATCTGGAACCCGTGGATCGACCGCGCCGCCGCCCTGCCGGACATGGACAACGATGGCTGGCAGCGCATGTTGTGCATCGAGACGGCCAATGTGATGGATGACATCGTCACGCTGGCGCCGGGCGCGAGTCATACCATGGGCGTCAGCGTCGCCGCTACGCCGCTCTAACCAACGCCGCAAAACCTATTGTGGGAGGGGGCTTGCTCCAGAAGGCGGTGTCTCAGTCGACGAAACCATTGACTGACCCACCGCCTTCGGGAGCATGCCCCCTCCCACATTGGTTTGCGCAGGTGTCAAAGATCAGCTTCCTGCACCACCCGCACCTTCTCAGCCTCCAGCGCATACGCCGCGTCCGCCAGGTCATTGCTGACCTTTTCGACTTTCAGCGTGCCGGTCACCCACAGCGGTGTGTAGATGTCGTCCAGCTTCAAGCCCTTGGGATATCGCACCAGCACCAGTTGATTCGGCGGCGGTGGCGGCACGTGGATGCACGCGCCCGGATACGGCACGAGGAAGAACAACGTGCTGCGACCCTTGGCGTCGGATTCCAGCGGCACCGGGTAACCACCGATGCGGATGTGCTTGTCGTTCATCGACGCCACGGTTTTGGTCGAATACATCACCGCCGGCAGACCTTTGGCCTGCTTCATCCCGCCCTTCTCGGTGAAGGTGCCGTTGGCTTCGGGGGAGTTGTGGTCGATTTCAGGCATGGCCTCGAGGGCCTTTTGATCCGACTTGGGCATCAGTTCCAGCCAGTCGGTTTCCGGCAGTTCGCCGGCGTGGGCGAGATAGCTGCCCAGCAAGAGGAGAGTCAACAGAAGACGGCGCATGAAGGTGCTCGGCAGGCAAAGGAATGGACGGTGAGTCGCCGCGCATTCTAGCCCTCCCGGCCGCGATGGCCGAGAGGGCTTTGTCGCTTTCGATCAGTTCTTTTTGATCAGACCGTAGATGACCAGCAACACGACAGCGCCGACCAGTGCGCCGAGGAAACCCGCACCCTCGCCCGCCTGATAGATGCCCAGAGCCTGGCCGCCGTAGGTGGCTGCCAGCGAACCGCCGATACCGAGCAGGATGGTCATGATCCAGCCCATGCTGTCATCGCCCGGTTTCAGGAACCGAGCCAGCAGGCCGACGATCAAGCCGATAAAGATGGTTCCGATAATTCCCATGGCATTTCCCTCTGATTTGGAAGATATGCGAAAGACTAGCCAGTGTTTCGCATCCTGCCATGAGAGAACGGCGGCGCCTGAATGGTTCCGCCGCTGCCACATGAAACTGGTTTACTCGGCGATCAGCGCTTGGACCTTGATGATCTGCGCCTGCAGCGTGGCCATGTCGGCGCAGCGCAGGTTGGCATGGCCGACCTTGCGTCCGGCCTTGAAAGCTTTGCCGTAGTGATGCAAATGGCAGTCTTCGATGGCGATGACTTTTTCCACCGGCGGCACTACGCCGATGAAGTTGAGCATCGCGCTCTCGCCGACCTTGGCGGTCGAACCCAGCGGCAGGCCAGCCACGGCGCGCAGGTGGTTTTCGAACTGGCTGCACTCGGCACCTTCGGTGGTCCAGTGCCCGGAGTTGTGCACGCGCGGGGCGATTTCGTTGGCCTTCAGGCCACCGTCGACTTCGAAGAACTCGAAAGCCATCACGCCGACATAGTCGAGGTGCTTGAGCACACGGCTGGAATAATCTTCCGCCAGCGCCTGCAACGGGTGATCGGTGCTGGTGACCGACAGCTTGAGAATGCCGCTGTCGTGGGTGTTGTGCACCAGTGGATAGAACTTCGTTTCGCCATCGCGGGCACGCACGGCGATCAGCGACACTTCGCCGGTGAACGGCACGAAGCCTTCCAGCAGGCAGGCAACGCTACCCAGTTCGGCGAACGTACCGGCCACGTCTTGCGGCTTGCGCAGGACTTTCTGGCCCTTGCCGTCGTAACCCAGGGTGCGGGTTTTCAGCACGGCCGGCAGACCGATCGAAGCGACGGCGGCGTCCAGATCGGCTTGCGACTGGATGTCGGCGAAGGCCGGCGTCGGAATGCCGAGGTCCCTGAACATGCTCTTTTCAAACCAGCGATCGCGGGCGATGCGCAGGGCTTCGGCGCTCGGGTAGACCGGCACGAACTGCGAGAGAAACGCCACGGTTTCGGCCGGGACGCTTTCGAATTCGAAGGTCACCAGATCGACTTCATCGGCCAACTGGCGCAGATGATCCTGATCGCCGTAATCGGCCCGCAGGTGTTCGCCCAGCGCGGCCGCACAAGCGTCCGGCGCGGGGTCGAGAAAAGCGAAGTTCATCCCCAGCGGAGTGCCCGCCAGGGCCAACATGCGACCCAACTGGCCGCCACCGATTACACCGATCTTCATCTCAACAACCTCAGGCAATACGTGGGTCTGGATTGTCCAGGACGCTGTCTGTCTGCTCGGCACGGAAGGTTTTCAGTACCGCGTGAAATTGCGGGTGCTTGGCGCCGAGGATGCTCGCCGAAAGCAGCGCGGCGTTGATTGCGCCAGCCTTGCCGATGGCCAGGGTGGCAACCGGAATGCCCGCTGGCATCTGCACGATCGACAGCAGCGAATCGACGCCCGAGAGCATGGCCGACTGCACCGGCACGCCCAGCACCGGCAGGTGGGTCTTGGCCGCACACATGCCTGGCAAGTGGGCTGCGCCACCGGCACCGGCGATGATCACCTCGATGCCGCGGCTTTCAGCCTCTTCGGCGTACTGGAACAGCAAATCCGGGGTGCGGTGGGCGGAAACCACCTTGACCTCGTACGGGATGCCGAGCTTTTCCAGCATATCGGCGGTGTGGCTAAGGGTGGACCAATCGGACTTGGAGCCCATGATCACGCCAACCAGTGCACTCATCGTCGCGCCTCTTCTCTCTGGAGCGCCCGCAGGCGCGTCATAAAACAACAAGCCACGCAGGTTGCGTGGCTTGATTGTACGAAAAATGGCCGGACGTGCCGGCCGAAGGCCGCGCAGTATACCGCAAAGAAAGCAATAAACAGCCCCCGAAACGACCATCTGTCAAATGAGCGAAACGCCCGGTTTTATTGACCTTGAGGTCAGCGAAAGAACACCGCAAAAATCCCCCTGTGAGAGCGAGCCTGCTCGCGAAAGCGTTGTGTCAGACGTACCTCAGGGCCTGACACTGCGCATTCGCGAGCAGGATCGCTCCCACATTCGATCTTCATCAGCTTCAAGTGTTTTGGGCAGCACCGCCTTCAAGCTTGCGCCACAGCAACCGGACGTTGGCCTTGCGCACCAGGGCGCAGCGGTACAGACGGATCTCCAGTGGCACATGCCATTGCGGGCCGCCGCACACCACCAGCTCACCGCGGGCCAGTTCGGCACGTACGCTCAGTTGCGGCACCCAGGCAATGCCGAGGCCTTCCAGCGCCATGCTTTTCAGGCTGTCGGCCATGGCGGTTTCGTAGATCGTGGTGAAGCGCAACTGGCGCTGGCGCAGCAAGCCGTTGACCGAACGCCCGAGAAACGCCCCGGCGCTGTAAGCCAGCAACGGCACGCTCGCCTCGCCTTCCAGATCGAACAACGGCTTGCCATCCAGATCCGCCGCACACACCGGCAGCATCTCGGTCTGGCCGAGATGCAACGATGGGAAGATTTCCGGGTCCATCTGCATCGCCGAATCCGGGTCGTAGAACGCCAGCATCAGATCGCAGCCACCTTCGCGCAGTGCATGCACGGCGTCGCCAACGTTGGTTGCCACCAGTCGCGTGGCAATGTTCAGTCCTTCGTTGCGCAACTGGGCGATCCAGCGCGGGAAAAAGCCCAGCGCCAGCGAGTGCGCCGCAGCAACTTGCATCACTTCGCCCTGCCCGCCTTCCAGATGATGCAGATGGCGCAGCACTTCACCGAGTTGTTCGACCACGGTGCGCGCGGTCACCAGAAACAACTGCCCCGCCGCCGTCAGTTCGACCGGCGTGCGCGAGCGATTGACCAAGGTCAGCCCCAGCGCAGCTTCGAGACTGCGGATCCGCCGACTGAACGCCGGTTGGGTCACGAAGCGCCGTTCGGCTGCCTGCGAGAAGCTGCGGGTGGCGGCCAGGGCACTGAAGTCCTCGAGCCATTTGCTTTCCAGATTCATCACGTCCTCCCGGACACGCACCAAAACAGGTCACACGTCTGCCGCACAGGCGGCGTCACATGGGCATTATGCCGAATGTGCATAGGGCAGCGCTTAACAGCATTGGCCCAAAAATCCCCACAAGCCTAGCATTCGCAGCGTTCCGGCACAGACCGGGTCCTTATCGAGATGATTTCTATCATGTCCTCCGCTGCATCTTTCCGCACAGAAACCGACCTGCTTGGCGCCCTCGAAGTACCGGCCCATGCGTATTACGGCATCCAGACCCTGCGAGCGGTGAACAACTTCCGCCTCTCGGGCGTTCCGATTTCGCATTACCCGAAACTGGTTGTGGGCCTGGCGATGGTCAAACAGGCCGCCGCTGACGCCAACCGCGAGTTGGGTCACCTGAGCGAAGCCAAGCACGCTGCCATCAGCGAAGCCTGTGCCCGATTGATCCGCGGCGATTACCACGAAGAGTTCGTGGTCGACATGATTCAAGGTGGCGCCGGCACGTCCACCAACATGAATGCCAACGAAGTGATCGCCAACATTGCTCTGGAAGCGATGGGCCACGAGAAAGGCGAATACCAGTACCTGCACCCGAACGACGACGTGAACATGGCGCAGTCGACCAACGACGCTTACCCGACGGCGATCCGCCTGGGTCTGCTGCTGGGTCACGACGCGCTGTTGGCCAGCCTCGACAGCCTGATCCAGGCCTTCGCGGCCAAGGGCAAAGAGTTCGACCACGTCCTGAAAATGGGCCGTACCCAACTGCAAGACGCCGTGCCGATGACCCTCGGCCAGGAATTCCGCGCCTTCGCCACCACCATGGGCGAAGACTTGGCGCGTCTGAAGACGCTGGCCCCGGAACTGCTGACCGAAGTCAACCTGGGCGGCACCGCCATCGGCACCGGCATCAACGCCGACCCGCGTTATCAGGCTCTGGCAGTTCAGCGTCTGGCATTGATCAGCGGCCAACCGCTGGTACCGGCCGCCGACCTGATCGAAGCGACCTCCGACATGGGCGCGTTCGTGCTGTTCTCCGGCATGCTCAAGCGCACCGCAGTCAAGCTGTCGAAGATCTGCAACGACCTGCGCCTGCTGTCCAGCGGCCCACGCACCGGCATCAATGAAATCAACCTGCCGGCGCGTCAGCCAGGCAGCTCGATCATGCCCGGCAAGGTCAACCCGGTGATCCCGGAAGCCGTGAACCAGGTGGCGTTCCAGGTCATCGGTAACGACTTGGCGCTGACCATGGCAGCCGAAGGCGGCCAGCTGCAACTGAACGTGATGGAGCCGCTGATCGCCTTCAAGATCCTCGACTCGATCCGCCTGCTGCAACGCGCCATGGACATGCTGCGCGAGCACTGCATCGTCGGTATCACCGCCAACGAAGCGCGCTGCCGTGAACTGGTCGAACATTCGATCGGCCTGGTCACCGCACTGAACCCGTACATCGGCTACAAGAACGCCACCCGCATCGCCCGTATCGCTCTTGAAAGCGGCCGCGGCGTGCTGGAACTGGTGCGCGAAGAAGGTCTGCTCGACGAAGCCATGCTCGCCGACATCCTGCGCCCGGAAAACATGATCGCCCCGCGTCTGGTTCCGCTCAAAGCCTGAGCCGACGCGAATTTGCAGCACCGCTCACCAGGTCGAGGGACTAGACACCTCTCACCTTTTGAGGGCTTGGGGATTTTGTCCCCGAGCCCTTTTTTTTAACTTCTTTGCGGGCAGGACGTTAGATGCTTTGTGTATTCGATACCGCCAAGATCGCAGCCTTCGGCAGCTCCTACAGGATTGACGTACACCTGTAGAAGCTGCCGAAGGCTGCGATCTTTTGATTTTGCAGCAACCTCGTTTCGTCGCTTGCACCACTACCGTGCAGACGGGCGCGCCACTGATCGGTATAGTGCCGCCCCTCTTCGCGTGAGCGGTCGTCGGTAACGAGGCCATAACCCATGCGAAACCCGAACTAATAACAAAACCCGCGATATGGATCCGGGACGAAACCTTCGCCTCGCCCGTCGTGCCGCGTGCACGCCGGTGTAACACGATGTTTCTCCGATCCAGCATTTGCACCCACAAAAAACAGCGAGGAAAAATCCATGCTCGAAGTCATCAACGACTTCCTCTCAGGGAAAGTACTGATCGTGCTCATTGTCGGGCTCGGTAGCTACTTCACGATTCGCTCGCGTTTCGTTCAACTGCGTCATTTCTTCCACATGTTCGCGGTGTTCCGCGACAGCCTCAAAGGCAGCGCCGGGCAACTCAGCTCGTTCCAGGCCTTGATGCTCAGCCTCGCCGGCCGCGTCGGTGCAGGCAACATTGCCGGTGTCGGCATCGCCGTGACCCTCGGTGGTCCGGGTGCGGTGTTCTGGATGTGGGTGACCGCACTGGTCGGCATGTCCAGCAGCTTCTTCGAGTGCACCCTGGCCCAGGTCTACAAGCGCGCCGATGGCGACGGTCTGTACCGTGGCGGCCCGGCCTACTACATCCAGCACGGGCTCAAGCTCAAGGGCATGGCGATAGTGTTCTCCGTTCTGCTGCTGGTCACCTACGGCTTCGCCTTCATCGGTCTGCAGTCCTACACCGTGACCCACTCGCTGCAGAACGCCTTTGACTTCAACCCACAACACACCGGTATCGTCCTCGCGGTGCTGCTGGCCATCACCTTTATCGGCGGGATCAAGCGCATCGCTTCGGTCTCCGACCTGCTGGTACCGATCAAGACCCTGGCCTACATCGGCGTGACCCTGTACGTGATCGGCACCCAGATCGAACACGTACCAGCCATGCTGGAAACCATCTTCAAGAGCGCCTTCGGCCTCGACCCGGCGTTTGCTGGCCTGCTCGGTAGCGCCATTGTCATGGGCGTGAAGCGTGGCGTGTTCGCCAACGAAGCGGGCCTGGGCAGTGCGCCGAACGTCGCCGCTGTGGCCGCCGTCAAGCATCCGGGCGCGCAGGGCGTGGTTCAGGCTTTCAGCGTGTTCCTCGACACCTTCGTGATCTGCACCTGCACCGCGCTGCTGATTCTGCTGTCGGGCTTCTACACCCCGGGCTTCGAAGGTGACGGCATCGTCCTGACCCAGAACTCGCTGGCTGCCGTAGTCGGTGACTGGGGTCGCATGTTCGTCAGCGTCGCGCTATCGCTGTTCGTCTTCACCTGCATCCTCTACAACTACTACCTGGGCGAGAACAGCTTGCAGTTCCTCAGCCGCAACCGCGCCCTGCTGATGCTGTTCCGCGGCCTGGTGCTGGCGCTGGTGGTGTGGGGTTCGATGCAGGACCTGACGACGGTATTCGCCTTCGCCGACATCACCATGACCTGTCTGGCTTTCGTCAACCTCGTGGCCCTGGCCATGCTGTTCAAGGTCGGCCTGCGGGTGATGCGCGACTACGATGAGCAGCGTCGCGCCGGCGTCAAACAGCCAGTTTTCGACTCGAGCAAATTCGCCGATCTGGATCTGGATCGCAACGCCTGGCCGGTCAACCCGCCAGCAGCGGCGGGCCAGACTGAAGCTGCGCCGCAAGGCGTACCTGCAGCGCAACGCTGACAGGTGAATGACGGGCGCATCCCCTGCGCCCGTCAGTTATTGTGATGCAATAACCTGTAGGAGCGAGCCTGCTCGCGATGACGGACTTTCAGCCAACATCATTGTTGAATGACACACCGCATTCGCGAGCAAGCTCGCTCCCACAGGGCCCTCATCGTTTCGGAGAATCCTATGAGCTCGTCGACCTATCCCGCCGCCCAACACATCATGGTGCTCTACACCGGTGGCACCATCGGCATGCAGGCCAGCGCCAACGGTCTGGCCCCGGCGTCCGGCTTCGAAGCGCGGATGCGCGACTATCTGCACAGCCAGCCTGAGCTGGTAGTGCCGCAGTGGCAGTTTCGGGAAATGTCGCCGCTGATCGACAGCGCCAACATGACCCCGACCTATTGGCAGCAACTGCGCGAAGCGGTGGTCGATGCCGTCGATGTGCAAGGCTGCGACAGCGTGCTGATCCTGCACGGCACCGACACGCTGGCGTACAGCGCGGCGGCGATGAGTTTTCAATTGCTCGGGCTGCACGCGCGCGTATGTTTCACCGGCTCGATGTTGCCGGCGGGCGTGACCGACAGCGATGCCTGGGAAAACCTCGGCGGCGCGCTGGTCGCTCTCGGCCAAGGCCTGGCGCCGGGCGTGCACCTGTACTTCCACGGCGAACTGCTGGCGCCGACCCGCTGCGCGAAAGTGCGCAGCTTCGGCCGCCATCCGTTCAAACGCCTGGAGCGTCAGGGCGGTGGTGTGAAAGCGCCATCGATTCCAGCCAGTTTGAGCTACAGCCAGCCCAAGCAACTGGCCAAAGTCGCGGTGTTGCCGCTGTTCCCCGGCATCAGCGCCGAAGTCCTCGACGGTCTTCTCGACAGCGGCATTCAAGGCCTCGTGCTGGAATGCTACGGCAGCGGTACCGGGCCGAGCGACAATCCAAAGTTCCTCGCCAGCCTTGGCCGCGCACGGGATAACGGCGTAGTCGTGGTTGCAGTGACGCAATGCCATGAAGGCGGGGTTGAGCTGGATGTCTACGAGGCTGGCAGCCGCTTGCGGGGTGTTGGCGTATTGTCCGGTGGCGGCATGACGCGAGAAGCGGCGTTCGGCAAGCTGCATGGGTTGCTGGGTGCGGGGCTGGAAACGGCTGAAGTGCGACGGCTGATCGAGCTGGATTTGTGTGGCGAGCTGATCTGATCTGTCACAACGCAAATCCCCCTGTGGGAGCGAGCCTGCTCGCGAAAGCCATGACACATTCGGCATTCGTGTGGCTGACAAACCGCTTTGGCGAGCAGGCTCGCTCCCACAAGGGATTTTTGTACGGCATATAAATTGCTGCGTTCCAGCCACCCTCAGGCTGGAAGATCCCATGCTCCACTCCCACCTCACCACCCTCAACGCGGTCTCACTGATTCTCAACACCTTCAAGGCCGAAGGCCTGTCGAGCGAGGCGTTGCTGGCTGGCAGCGGCATCGTGGCGGCGGATCTGCAGCGCGCCGATACGCGGATCACCACCCATCAGGAGATGCAGGTCTGCACCAATGCAGTGGCGCTCAAACGTGACATCGGCCTTGAGTTGGGCCGACGCATGCACGTGTCCTGTTACGGCATGCTCGGTTACGCCCTGCTGACCTGTGCCACCTTCGGTGACGCTTTGCGGCTGGCGATCCGTTATCCGGCGCTGTTGGGCACATTGTTCGAACTGAGCCTGGAAGACGATGGCGAGCAGGTCTGGTTCGTCGCCGCCGACTATCGCGAAAGCCCGGCCATGGCGGTGTTCAATGCCGAATTCTGTCTGGTGTCGCTGAAAGTCATCTGCGACGACTTGCTCGGCCATTCCTTGCCACTGCGCGCCACACGCTTCGAACATGCCGCACCGGACTACCGCGCCAGCTACGCTGAACCCTTCAACTCGCCGCTGCATTTTTCGGCCAAGGACAACGCCTTCGCCTTCGACCGCCACTGGCTCGATCAGCCGCTGCCGCTGGCCGACGCGATCACCCATCAGGCCATGGCCGAACGTTGCCGCAAGCAGAATCTGGAGTTCACCGGACGTCAGGCCTGGCTGGGACGGATTCGGCAGTTGCTCAGCGCGCAACTGAACGCCGCGCCGGGCCTGGAGGGGTTGGCGCAGCAGATGAAGTGCTCACCGCGTACCTTGCGCCGACATTTGAAAGACATGGGCAGCAGCTATCAGGAACTGCTCGATGAACTGCGCTTCGAGCGGGCCAAGCAGATGTTGTGTGAGGATCAATTGCCGATTTATCGGATCGCCGAGACGCTGGGCTTCAGCGAGACCGCGAGTTTTCGCCATGCGTTTGTGCGCTGGAGCGGCGTGGCGCCAAGTCAGTTCAGATCCTGAAGACCAAAAGATCGCAGCCTTCGGCAGCTCCTGCAGGGATCGGTGCAGGAGCTGTCGAAGGCGGCGATCTTTGATTGTGAGGGGCGAATTGCGGTCAGAGGTTTTGGCCATATCGATCCCCTTTTGGCCGCTCGCAACGTTTTCCGATTCGCCCGGCGCCGCAACACTGAAACCCACCGAATCAGCCTTGCGGAGAACAACAAATGCTGACGATCTACTCAGACGATCACCACCTGCACCATGGCCGCTGCGAACTCATCGATGGCCAGCTCAAGCCGTGCTTCGAGATGCCGTCGCGTGCCGACCACGTACTGCAACGCGTGCAGAAGCAAAGCCTCGGTGCCGTCGAAGCGCCCAAGGATTTCGGTCTGGAACCGATCGCGCGCATTCACAGCCGTGACTATCTGGAATTTTTCAAAGGTGCGTGGGATCGCTGGACCGAGTTCAACACCGACGGCGACTTGCTGCCCTACACCTGGCCGGCGCGCACGCTGCGTGCGATCAAACCGACCAGCCTGCACGGCCAGCTCGGTTATTACAGCTTCGATGGCGGCGCACCAATTACCGCCGGTACGTGGCAAGCGGCCTATAGCGCAGCGCAAGTGGCCCTGACCGCACAAGCAGAAATCCAGCGTGGCGCCCGCGCGGCCTTCGCCCTGTGCCGTCCGCCGGGACATCACGCCGCCAGCGATTTGATGGGCGGTTATTGCTACCTCAATAACGCCGCCATTGCAGCGCAAGCGTTCCTCGACCAGGGGCACCAGAAAGTCGCGATCCTCGACGTCGATTACCACCACGGCAACGGTACCCAGTCGATTTTCTATGAACGCAGCGACGTTCTGTTCACTTCGATCCACGGTCACCCGGAAGCGGAGTTTCCGTTCTTCCTCGGCTATGACGACGAGCGTGGCGAAGGCGCCGGTGAAGGGTTCAATTTCAACTATCCGCTGCCGGCCGGTTCCGGCTGGGATGTCTGGAGTGCAGCGCTGGATCAGGCCTGCGACGAGATTGATCGCTACGGCGCGGACATCGTTGTCGTCTCCCTCGGCGTCGATACGTTCAAAGACGACCCGATCTCGCAGTTCAAACTCGACAGCCCGGATTACCTGGCCATGGGCAAGCGCATCGCCGCCCTTGGCAAGCCGACCCTGTTCGTCATGGAAGGTGGCTACGCCGTTGAAGAGATCGGCATCAACGCAGTGAACGTGCTGGAAGGTTTTGAACAATGAACAAGCGATTGATCGCCTCGGCACTGTGCGCGGCCCTGCTCAGCGCTGGCGCCCAAGCTGAAGAACGCACGCTGCGCGTTTATAACTGGTTCGACTACATCACGCCCAAGGCGCTGGACGACTTCAAGGCACAGAACAGCCAGACCAAGCTGATCTACGACATCTTCGACACAAACGAAGCACTCGAGGCCAAGCTGCTCACCGGCAACTCAGGCTATGACGTGGTAGTGCCGTCAAACGTGTTCCTCGCCAAACAGATCGAGGCCGGAGTATTCCAGCCGCTGGATCGCAGCAAGCTGCCGAACTGGAATCACCTCGATCCGAAACTGATGAAGCTGATCGAGGCCAATGACCCGGGTAACAAATTTGCCGTGCCGTACATGTACGGCACCATCCTGATCGGCTTCAACCCAGACAAGATCAAGGCAGCGCTGGGCGACAACGCGCCGGTGGACAGTTGGGACCTGATCTTCAAGCAAGAGAACATCAGCAAGCTCAAGCAGTGCGGCGTCGCCCTGCTCGATTCGCCATCGGAGATTCTGCCGCTGGCTCTGCAACACCTCGGCCTCGACCCCAACAGCAAGAAGCCGGCGGATTACGCCAGGGCCGAAGCGCTGCTGATGAAGATCCGCCCTTACGTGACCTACTTCCATTCCTCCAAATACATGGCCGACATCGCCAACGGCGACATTTGCGTGGCCGTCGGTTATTCCGGCAGCTTCTCGCAAGCGGCCAACCGCGCCAAGGAGGCGAAGAATGGTGTGGTAGTAGACATGCGCTTGCCAAAAGAAGGGGCGCCGATCTGGTTCGATATGCTCGCGATTCCCAAAGGTGCGAAGAACACCGAGGACGCTTACACCTTCATCAACTATCTGCTGCAACCGGCGGTGATCGCACCGGTCAGCGATTTTGTCGGCTACCCCAACCCGAACAAGGACGCTACCGGCCTGGTCGATCCCGCCATTCGCAACAACTCGAACCTGTACCCGACCGACGCGGCCATGAACACGCTCTACACCTTGCAACCGCTGCCTCGCGATGCCGAACGCGCGCGGACGCGGGCCTGGAGCAAAATCAAATCCGGAACCTGATTCCCACAGCGCATCCGGGACCCGCACACGCGGGTCTTTTTTTGCCTGGAAGATTTATGTACCGCACGGGCGATAGTGGCGCCTTTTAACTTGCCCTGATCCGCCGGCTTCCGGCGCCCGACAGAGCAGGAATCACCGATGCCCGAACTCCCCACACCCAGTGCCGTCGATATCGTGACCCAACTGGTCACCGGCCCCTCACTCCATGAAGTCGCCGCGAAAACCCTGGCCCCGGCACTGAAGACGCTGTACCCCGACCTTGAGATCGATCCGCAACTGGCCATGGTCGTAGAGCCGACCTGGGAGATAGACAACGATCAGGTCTTCGCCGGCCGGCCCAACGTTGAAACGCTGACGGATGCGCTGGTACGCCTCGGCATGACCGGAAAAACCGTAACCTACCTGGACGGTGAGCATTATCTGACCCAGCAACCTGCCTGGCCGGCTCCCGTGCAGTTGCCGGTGAAAATCGAGGCGATCGGTCTGCTGCTCAACGAGCTCGCCCCCCTGTTGTTCATCGCCTACCAGGACCAGCACGTCACCTACTGGGATGAGTTCACCTACCCCGGGCAGCCGCGCTGGCAGCAGTTGTCGCAAGCGTTACGCAATTTATGGAGAGCCGATGCCAGCCTTGGCTGGGATAACGCTCAAACCGCCGTCGCCGAAGCGGTTTTCCGGCAGCCCGACAAGCAACAACGTATGACCGCTGACCAATACAATACACGGGCGTGTCTGATCGACCTCGACCGGGAAGGCACGTCACAGCCCGATCACCTGGCCTTGCTGGACATGGCGGTCATCATTGGCACGGTTGCAAAACGCAGCGTGGTTCTCACTCACGCGGTCACCCGGGGTTACCAGCACTTCGACTCGCTGCAAGCGTTTGGCGAGGATCTGCAGCGACGCTTCGGCGCAACTGCCGCAGATCCGGGCCTCAAGTGGCGGCTGGTCGAACCGCAGGGCGACTTTTTCGACCATCAGGCCTGCACTTTGATTTCGCTTGAGGCCGATGCCCTGGGCAAAATCAACTTTTTTGCTGACAAGCCGCTCAACCCTGTCTATCCGCACACAGGGACTTCCGGCAAAACGGCCCGACCGACCCCACGTCTTGAGGCACATTTCGAACGACTGCGACCGATGCTGCCGCAGTGGCTCAATGCTGCGCCGTCCGTCGATCAGGCCCGCTACAGCCGGCACCTCCTGGACCTGACCACGGTTCAGCATGAACACAACGGCAAATCGTTCCAGAGCGAGGTCGTTGACCTGCGCGCGTATACCCGCGACGCCTTGATGCAACAGATGTTGAAGGACCAGCCGAATGCCAAGGACATCAAGCTCGATGACATTGTGATCACCATCACCAGCCTGGTGGTCTGGGGAACGTTCGTATTGCCCGGCAACACCAGCACCAAGACCCTGACCTTGACGGAACTGGCCCTGCAGAACCTCGCCGGACTGCCATTGGGCAACAAGACCGTGAGTTATAAGGATGCCAGCGCAGTCCCTGACTGGATGACCGTGGCGTATCTGGAAAAACTGGTCAGCACGGTGGATATCGGCCGGACCTATCCGGCGCACCTGAAGGCACGCCTGATAGACGACGCCGATCAGGCGGCGGCGCTGAAAAAGCTATACACAAGCCAGCTACGCATCGAGCTGCCCTTGCTGGCGTTGCAAGACAAGATCCAGGGTCGAGCAGGCATTGATGATTCGGGTTATCGCTACGTTGCAGCGGCGCTGGCGGCCACCGCCGCTGAACGATACGTCGATGGCGAGGAAATCGTGATCCGCCCGCTGGCTTTCGTCGCGCACCGCAGCAGCGCCGCAGCCGACAGCGTCGCCAACATGTACGTCATCGGCCCGCGCGAAGCGAACAAAGGCCCCTGCCTGCTGTACCGTCCACTGTTCGAGATGCCGTTGATGCAATTTCCCGGACACGCCAACCTCCTCTACGCGATCGAGCATTCGCGACATTTACGCGACTCGGTGCTGGCGTGGCTGCCCGATGACGTACGTTTCAATTACAGCCAGTTTGTCTTTACCGCCAGGCTGCCATCGATATGGACAATTCCGCAGATGCTGGTCAATCCGACGACGGCGCTCGACATGTCCGGCCCCGTAGCGTTGGGAACACAAGTACTGACCGGTGACGTGCTGGAGACACTTCATGAACGCAACGTGCAGGCCCTGCTGACCCAGGCCGACCGGCAATCGGTGTCCAACGCCGAGGCACGCTGGGCCACCCTGAAACAGGGCGGCTGGCTGATATTCAATGCCGCCCTGCCGTTCCTGGGACGCAGCGTCGGCACGGCGGCATGGATCTGGCAAATCATGGACGATCTGCAGGAAGTCACCGACGTTGCCAACCAGCAGTCGGGCAAGGTTGCGTGGACGGCGATTGCCGACATCCTCCTGGCTCTGGGTATGGTCCTTGCGCATCGCGCGGCAGTCGGCGAGGCATCAGCGGGTGAATCGTTTGCACAGCTCGAAAAGGATATGGCGCCCCTTGAGCCGGCCGGCAAGGTACGCAAAGCGCTGCAACTGCCCGATGCCACCAGTGCCGAACTGGTCGGCCCCCACGCGACGACCATCGATATCGTCACTGCATTGAAACGCTCGCCGCTGGCGCTGGCCAAGGTCCTCGACAGCTTCAAGCGTGGCCGACCGAAAGATCTTGGCGAGGCCGCCAGCGACGGCATGCACCGAGGCTTGCACCCGCACGGCGACACTTGGTACGTGGAGGTCGGCCAGCGCTGGTTCGAGGTGATGCGCAATGAACACGGTAACGTGCAGATTATCGACTCGCGCCAGCAACCCCGCCGCATCGGTCCGACAGTGGCCTATTCCGCCAGGGGCGAGTGGGTGATCGATATGCGCCTGCGTCTGCGCGGCGGAGGCCTGGATTCGGCACTGAAAAAATCCCGGGACAGCAGGCAGGCCGCCGCCAAAGCGTTGACCGAAAAGATCGCCGAGTTCGATAACACCATGCATGCCAAGGAGATACGTCTGAACGCGGACCGTGATGCCTTGAGCGATGCTCTGCCGCCGGCGCAGTCACAGGCGCGCACTCAGTACCTCGCCACACTCGATGCCCAGCACAAGGAGTACGCAGCGAACATTCAGCAGATCAAGGAGTTGAATCTCAACCAGACCATTCCCAATTACCGCACGGTCATGACCGAACGCTTGCAGATGCAATTGTTTCTGGGCCAGGAGTGGCTCAGTGAGCACTCCTCGCAATTCCAACAGAGCGTCGAGGGCATGCAGATGATGATCGCGGAGGGGGCCAGCGCCGATTCAGAGGCATTCGGTCTGGCGGCCGTCAGCCTGAATGACGTCACTCAAAGCATCATCGAGAAAATGGAGGCGGCACAAGCCTGCTTCGAAGAAATGAAGCTGTTGGGAAAAGACGCCGTGGAGGCAATGCGCGTGTATCGGGACGCGCTGCCGGCTTACCAGCTGGATGACCTTAAAGTGCTGCAAATCAGCCTCGCCGAGAGAATATGTATCAAGCCTGGCGACACCGCGAACCATGCCAGCGCGCAACAGGCGCTGGCCGATCTCATCGAAGACGCTGCGCTGAATATCCAGAGCTCGCTGGACTTGAGCGCCGATGAAAGCCTGGGCGACTTGCGTGGACGCATCGACGCCTTGAGCAACGTCGCGCAGCAGTTCGATTCCGTGGACAAACGCTTCAGCGATCTGGCCAGCGAATACTCCGGCCAGCTCCACACAGAGCGACTTAAACATGTACAAACGCGGGTGATTGCATTCAAAGCCGCCGCCGACAGCCGACTCGCCGAACTGCTGCGCTTCCGGCATCTGCTCGCGCCGCAGGCCGGTCCGTCAACGCCCTCCGCGTCTGCCTCTAATCGACAGATCATCCAGACACGATCAAGGGGCACCGTGGTCGGCGAACGCAAGAAAAGCGTCGGCGATGACACTACCGAACTGATGGAAGTACGCACTCATCTGACGGGCGTCATTGCCACATTCCACGAAGAGTCGCCCGGTGTCTGGGTCGAACAGCGTACGCCGCCTGCGCCGACGCCAGCCTCTCCCGTCGACTTGAAACACAGTGTTCGCGAGGGCCAGGCGCTGATCGATGGCCTGGCGGCATTTCATCGGCGCATCGAAGCGCGCCTCAAACGCGGCGCGCGGATCCCGGTGGAGGTCGAGGAGGAATACCACCAGCATGCCGCACTCTTACGCAAGGCCATTGCGGCGATCGACGAAGCACTGACCGCCAGGAACCTCACCGCGGGCCAGCATGAACCCTCCGAAACGCTTAATCACGCGCTCGACAAAGCAGCGAAAAACCTGGAAGAAAAAGGCACCAGCACGCGCATTCGCTTGGTCAAACAGCAATTACCCACGGCGGCGGGCATGCAATGGCTCAAGGAAAAGGGAGAAATAATCATCGACAAAACCGTGACCCGACGGCCGATCCGTCGCCGTCAGCATGATTTCCTCGACGAGTACCGGATTCGTGATGCCCACAATGACAAGGTCCTGTGCTATGCCCATTTTCACTACAGCAGCGCCGAGGCGCATGATCCATCGTTCGTTCGCGGGCATATGAAAACCGTCGCCCAACAGCGAATGGGCGGTGCCTACGAGCCCAGCCAGCCAAGCAACCAGCAACTGATTGAAATCCATCGCAGCGAAATTTCCAGTCGCTCGGCCGAGGCGTTGTTCTTCAACCTCCCCAAGCCTGTCGCAAGCGCGCCAGTGCCGCTGTGATCGCAGCCTCCGGCACAGCGGCAAAACCCAGCACCAGGCCGGCGCGGCGGGCCATGGGTGTAGTCGAGTCCGGCAACCAGTAACTGCTCAGGCCGTTGATTTCGACATCGACATCAGCGGCCTGGGCGATCAATTGTTGCTCACGCTCCACGCTGTCCACAGCCACGGTCAGGTGCAGCCCGGCGGACACCGCGGGCAATTGACCGACACCGGCGATCGCCGTCGGCCAACCTTCGAGCAAGCAGTTGCGCCGGCTCAGCGCAGCCCGGCGCATGCGGCGGATATGCCGCTGGAAATGCCCGGCGGCCATGAACTCGGCCATCACCGCTTGCGTGCCGACCTCCGAATGCCGCACATCGACGGCGCGGCGTTGCGCGAACGCGTCGACCAGCGCGGGTGGCAGCACCAGATAACCAAGGCGCAGCGCCGGGAACGCCACTTTGCCGAACGTGCCGACGTAGAGCACACGCCCCTGACGATCAAGTGCGGCCAACGGCGCCAGCGGTGCGCCGGTGTAGCGGTACTCGCCGTCGTAGTCATCCTCGACGATCCAGCCGCCGACACGCTCGGCCCAGGCGAGCAATTCCAGACGCCGGGCCAGACTCATCACCACACCGGTCGGGTACTGATGAGACGGCGTGACGTACGCCACCCGGCAGTCACTGAGCTGAGCCATGGCACCGCAATCGATGCCGTCGCCGTCTACCGCCACGCCGTGCAATTTGGCCCCCGCCACAGCGAAGGCATGTCCGGCGGCGCGATAGCCCGGGTTCTCGATCGCCACGCCGTCCCCAGGCTCGACCAGCAGCTGTGCACAAAGGCTGATGCCCTGCTGCGCGCCACTGGTGATCACAATTTGCTCAGCCGTGCACTGCATGCCGCGTGAACTGCGCAAATACGCAGCGATCATGCCGCGCAGTCGCGCATCACCGGCCGGATCGCCGTAACACAGTTGCTGCAGATCCGGTTTGCGCCAGAACGCCGCGTTCAGCTTGGCCCACACCTCGAACGGGAACAGGTCGAACGCCGGCACGCCCACCCGAAAAGCACGCGGCGGACCGCTCGGCGGTCGGGCCAGATGGTGCTTTTCGATGCGGGAAAATCCGTCGCTGTGGATAACTTTGCTGGATGGATTCACAGGTAAATCCAGCCAATTTGTGGATAAGGCTGTGGGTAAGCCTGTTGACAAGCCTGTGGATGGATTTGTGGATAGTTTTTTCTTCGGCGTGGACGCCTGCACCAATTGCGCCACGTAAGTACCGTCGCCAACGCGCCCTTCGATAAAGCCCTCGGCGTACAACTGATCATATGCGCGCACCACGCTGTTGCGGGAAATGCCCAGCGCCGACGCCAGGTCACGGCTGGCCGGCAATCGCGTGCCGCTAACGAGGCGCCCGTCAAGCACCCGCTGGCGCAACGCCTGATAGAGCTGGCGGCTCAGACCCTGACGGCGATCAAGCTCGATTCCGGCCGGATTGAAAGGCATCGACAAGGGTGGCAGATCAGGCATAGCGAATGGACCTATGAAATGGCTCAGCAATGGCTCTTACAACAGACCAATAGCCTGCCTAGGATGCAGGCATTCGCCAAGGAAAATCTGTCCATGTACACGCCACGCGCCTTTGCCATCGAAGACTTGTCCCAGCTGCACGAGCTGATTCTTGCCACTCGCCTGGCCATTCTGGTCAGCCACGGTGAGAGCGGCCTGCAGGCCAGCCACGTGCCGGTGCTGTTGCATCGCGAACAGGGTGAGCACGGCACGCTCTACGGCCATCTGGCCAAAGCCAATCCGCAGTGGAAGGACCTGCGTGACGGCGCCGAGGCGATGCTGATCTTCGCCGGACCAGACGCCTACGTCAGCCCGAGCTTCTACCCGAGCAAAGCCGAACACGGCAAAGTCGTGCCGACCTGGAACTACATCGCCGTGCACGCCTACGGCCATGCCGAAACCTTTAGCGATGGCGGGCGCCTGCTCGACATCGTCAGCACCCTCACTGACCGTCACGAAGCGGGCCGCGCCCAGCCATGGTCGGTCGAAGATGCACCTGCCGATTACATCGACGGCATGCTCAAAGCCATCGTCGGTTTCGCCATTCCCATCGACCGCCTCGAAGGCAAACGCAAGCTCAGCCAGAACCGCAGCGCCGCTGACATTGCCGGGGTACGCGAAGGCCTCGCCGCCAGCCCCGACGCCAACGATCAAACCCTCGCCCAATTGATGCGCTAAGGAAACCCGCATGACCCAGATCGACATTCGCCCGGTCAGCGCCAACGACCATGCCGCCTGGCTGCCGCTGTGGCAGGCCTACCTGCGCTTTTACAACACCGAGCTGCCAGACGCCGTGACCCAGAGCACCTGGCAGCGCTTTCTCGATCCGAACGAGCCGACTCACGCCGCCCTCGCCTGGGCCGAGGGCAAAGCGTTGGGCATGGTGCATTACATCTATCATCGCTCGAACTGGAGCATTGAAAACTCCTGCTATCTGCAGGATCTGCTGGTGGTGCCCGAGTCCCGTGGCACAGGTGTCGGTCGGCTGTTGATCGAGCATGTCTACGCTACCGCCAAGGCCGATGGTTGCTGCAAAGTCCACTGGCTGACCCACGAAACCAACGCGACGGCGATCCAGCTCTACCAGCGCATTGCCGAACGTCCGGGTTTCATCCAGTTTCGTAAAGCCCTTTAAGGAGACGCGCACATGACCGCTTCACTCGCTGACTGGAAAGGCGTCCCCGCCCCCTCCGCCACCTTGCTCGACGGCCGTTTCATCCGCCTGGAAAAACTCGACCCGGCGCGCCATGCCGATCAACTCTTCGCCGCCCTCGAAGGGCCGGGTGCTGATCCGAAACTGTGGGATTATTTGCCTTACGGGCCGTTTCCCGAGCGCAGCGCGTTCAACGACTGGCTGAACAATCATGCGGCCAACAGCGACCCGTATTTTTTCAGCGTCATCGACCGTGCGACTGGTCAGGTGCAAGGCATCCTCAGCCTGATGTCGATCGTCCCGGCGCAGGGCCGCATCGAGATCGGCCATGTCACTTTCGGTGCGCCGATGCAGCGCTCACCGAAAAGCACTGAAGCTGTGTACCTGCTGGCCAAATACTCGCTCGAGCTGGGATACCGGCGCCTGGAATGGAAGTGCAACAACGGCAACGCCCGCTCCAAATATGCGGCCGAGCGTCTGGGCTTCAGCTTTGAAGGGGTGTTCCGCCAGCACATGGTGGTCAAGGGGCAGAACCGCGACACCGCGTGGTATTCGATTGTGGATTCGGAATGGCCGGCGATCGGTGAGGGGTTCGAGCGCTGGCTGAGCGATGAAAACCAGACGCCTGATGGCCAGGTGAAAGGCTTGGCCGAGTGCCGTAGCCGATCGTCACAAAGCCCCTGTGGGAGCGAGCCTGCTCGCGAAAGCGGTGTGTCAGTCACCGCAAATGTTGACTGACACACCGCTTTCGCGAGCAGGCCCGCTCCCACAATTGGCGGGGTCTGGCTTAACGACGCAGCTTCTGCGCCAGCACCGCAATATGCTCCGGCCCGATCCCGCAGCAGCCGCCCAAGTGACTGGCGCCGCGCTGCTGCCAGTCCAGCGCCCAGTGCAGATACCCCGGCGGATCAAGATCGTCACGTAACGGGTCGAGCCCGTCATTGGCCGTGGCTTCTTTGGGTTGCGGAGGAAACGCGTTGGCATACGCGCCGATATTGATCGTGACGCCGAGACGCTCAAAGGTTGCGCGTGCCGCGTCGATTGCTGCGCCAATCACTTCAGGCTGACTGCAGTTGAACAGCAACGTTTCCACACCCAAGTCCGCTGCCACCGCAGCCGCTTCCGCTACTGGTTCACCGGAGCGCAGGCGTGGCACTTCATCGGTGTCTTCATCCTTGAGGGTGAATGACAGCCAGAACGGCTTGCCATCCTTCGGCAGCCCGGCGTGAATGGCGCGCGCCTCGACGATCGAGCTCTGGGTTTCGGCCAGCCATAGATCAACGTGCGGGGCCAGTCCCTTGATCAGTGGCATCAACAATTCGCTCACCCGATCCGCTTCGAACAGATCCGGACGGTACGAGCCGAACAGCGGCGGCAACGAACCGGCAACACGCACTGGCTTGCCGGATGCCTGCACCGCCCGCCGCGCCAACTCTCCCGCCAGCGCCGCAAGCGCCTGGCCTTCAGCGGCAAAGCGCGCCTCGCCAATGTGAAACGGCACCACCGCGTAACTGTTGCTGGTGATCACGTTGGCACCGCTGCTGATGTAAGCGGCATGCACCGCCTCGACCGCTTGCGGCGCTTCGCTCAGCGCCAGTGCCGACCACTCGGGCTGGCGAAATGGCGCCCCGGCGCGTTGCAATTCACGGCCCATGCCGCCATCGAGAATGACCGTACCTGCTGCGCCCATATGCTTTTCACTCATATGCTTATGAAAATAACTCACTATCAGAGTCGTTCTTATAACTATTTAATACGCACCACTCGGTTAATAACAACCTCTTTTTTCAACAGGAAGCGACTGTGAAATTCCAACCGCTATTGGCCCTGGGCCTGACCATTCTGGCCTCCACCCAAGCCTTCGGCGGCGCGACGCTGGACCGTGTGGAGCAGAAAAAAGAGCTGGTCGGCGTACTCATGGAAAGCTATCCGCCGTTCTCGTTTCTCAATGAGCAGAATCAACTCGACGGTTTCGATGTCGACGTTGCCAAAGCCGTGGCGGACAAACTCGGGGTCAAACTGCGTCTCGAAACGCCGTCCTGGGACGTTATCGCCGCCGGCCGCTGGAGCGGGCGCTACGACATCTGCATCTGCTCGATGACCCCGAGCAAGGCCCGCGCCGAGGTGTTCGACTTCCCGGTCGAGTACTACGCCTCGCCAGCGGTAATCGTGGTCAATGCCAAGGACGAGCGCATTCACAGCGCCAAGGATCTGAGCGGCAAGAAGGTCGGTCTGACCAGCGCCTCCAGCTACGAAAGTTACCTGAACAAGAACCTGGTCATCGAAGGCGCCGAGGATACGCAGTTGCAGTATCCGTTCGAGGATGTACAGATCGCCCCGTACGACACCGACAACGTTGCCTTCCAGGATCTGGGCCTGGGTGCCGGCGTGCGCCTGGATGCGATCCTCACCAATCTGGTCACCGCGCAGCCGCGCCTGAACCAGGACCAGCGCTTCAAATTAGCTGGTGAACCGCTCTACTCGGAGCCCAATTCGGTAGCCATCGAAAAGGGTGACCCGCAGTGGGACGCCAAGGTGCGCGAGGTGTTCGCCCAGCTGAAACAGGACGGCACCCTGAGCAAGCTGTCGCAGAAATGGATCGGCGCCGACATCAGCCAATGACTTCCTTTCCAACCCCGCCACAGCCACCGCAACCGGTGGCTGAAACACGCCTGCAAAAGCTCTTCGGTTTCCGTACGCGCCTGTACCTGACGTGGGCGGCGCTGTTCTGCCTGTTTGCCGGATTCTTTCTCAGCTTCGACCTGAAGTTCTCGATCATCCTCGACAAGCTGCCCAACCTGGTCGGCCTGAAACTGGCGCCGAACGGATTTCTGCAGGGCGCAGCGCTGACTCTGTTTCTCTGCGCCTGCTCGATCATCGCCTCGTCGCTGCTCGGTTTCATCACCGCGCTGGCGCGCCTGTCGAACAGCGCCGTGGCGTTTGGCATCGCCAGTTTCTACACCTCGTTCTTTCGTGGCACGCCACTGCTGATCCAGATCCTGCTGATCTACCTCGGCCTGCCGCAACTGGGCATCGTCCCCGGCGCCATCGTCGCCGGCATCATTGCCCTGTCGCTGAACTACGGCGCCTACCTGAGCGAAATCTTCCGCGCCGGTATCCTCGGCGTCGATCACGGCCAACGCGAAGCATCCCTGGCGCTGGGCCTGCGCGAAAGCGTGATCTTCTGGCGCATCACCCTGCCCCAGGCCATGCGCACGATCATTCCACCGACCACCAACCAGTTCATCTCGATGCTCAAGGACTCGTCGCTGATCTCGGTGATGGGCGTCTGGGATGTGATGTTTCTCGCCCAGTCCTACGGGCGCTCAAGTTATCGCTACATCGAAATGCTCACCACGGCGGCGATCATCTACTGGCTGATGTCGATCGGGCTGGAGCTGATTCAGGCACGGATGGAGCGGCATTACAGCAAGGCGTATGTGCGCCGTAGTTGAGGTGCATTCAAATGGTGTCCCGGCGAATCCGCACTACGCCCATTTTCATGCCGAAGGGGCGGAACACCGCGATCAGCGACTTCAGGGTCTGATTGCCTTCGCCATGTTCGATATGCACCAGCGTGCGCACTGAAATCTTGCACATCTTCGCGAACTGGGTCTGATGCAGACCGGTGACTTCGACCCGTAAACGGCGCACGGCGTCACCGATTTCCAGAGTGCCTTCGGCCAGCGCTTGCTGAATGCTTTCGATGAGCGCCGTGCGCTCGAGGACGGTCAGTTGCTGTGCGGATTTATGCTTTCTCATGACGCGGTAGATTCGATCGGCGAAAGACGCAATTTAATGCAGACGCGAGCCGCCGGGGCTTCAATCGACGCAAAACAATGCAGATGGATCACCGATCGATACCGTTGTGATCCTGAATCGGCTGTAGGAAAAAGACTGCTCACCATTACGCAAAAGCTGTTTCTGCGAAATCCAGTGACGTTTTTCTACAGAACGATCCGATGTCGCCTGCGTGGCTGTGGGAAGCGGCCGACATCGGTTTTTTTCGGGTAGCAATAGAGTTGGGTTTTCTCGATACGGAAATCGAACCTGATGCCCACTCAACATGTATTCGCACCAAAACACCTGGCTCTGGCTATTTCACTGGCGCTGGGTGGCGTAGCGCTGGCTAACGCCGAGCAATCCACTGAAGCAATAGAGCAGCCCCCAAGCATGGAAACGACGGAGCAGCCCGAAGCCAACCCCAAGCAACAGGCGATGGAACGGCTCCAGGGTTTTCTCAACGACGCGAGCACGGTTCCGATCATCTTCACGACCCCGGAAACCGGGTTCAAAGGGACTGACGTCAACGACTTGATTACCCTCGCAGACGGCGCAAGCTTCACTGGCCGGCTGGATGGCGGCAAGGGCGATAACGTGTTGTTCCTGAATGCTGCGGAGGGCGGCGCGTTGAACGACACGCGCAACTTCAATGGGTTATTCGTCGCCCAAGGCAACTGGACGCTGAGCTCCAAAGGTGATTTCCATGAAGGCGTTCTGGTCAACAGCGGTGGGGCACTGACCAACCTCGGCAGCATCAAGGGCGATGTGTATGTCCAGAATGGCGGCAGTTTCGCCGGTAAAGGCACGGTGGGAAATCTTGAGGTGGGTGGGCTGCTCACCGTCAATGCAGCGCTTGGGGCACCGCGAGTGAAGGGCAATTTGCACTTGGCGCCTGGTGCCGAATTGGCTTACGAGGTCACTCCCGCTGGTGGTCAGACGATCAAGGTCGATGGTACAGCCCAACTCGAAGGTGCCACCCTGAAGATTGTTTCGGCTCCTGGTGAATATCCGCAGAGCAGCCAATACAAAATCATTGAGGCCCGAGAGGTAAAAGGCGAATTCGGCAGGATAGAGAACGATCTCGCCTATATGACCGCCACAGCTCAATACAACAAGAAGTCGGTTGGACTGACTTACGCTCGCAATGGTGAACCGCTTGAAAGCCTCGCTCTTACAGAAAATGCAGGCGAACTTGCAAGCAGTATTATCGAGCCAGAGCAGCCGACTTCTCCCGCTGTACCGATCGCGACAACGCCCGCTCCAGCTTCAATGACAGCGGTGATCGCAGCTCCAGCCCCCGCCCTGACCTCAGTTGCGACCTTGATTGAAGACTCCGCATCGGTGGAATCATCAATACCCAACGAAATCGTGACTGCACAAACCACCGCACAGCGCGCGTCCGAGCCTGCAAAACCCATCAACACGGCCGTCGCCGCACTGCTGACCAGCGATAAAACCACCGCGCCCATCGCCCTCGACCAACTCGCCGCAGGCAGCAACGCCAACCTCGCTAAAGCCACGCTAAGCAGCATCACCCCAGTGAGTGCGAGCATGCTCTCGGCGATGCGCCAACTGGACAACCGTTCCGGCTCTACTGACGGCTCGCGCAGTTCACCTCATCAGGCCTCGGGCAGCGAAGACTCCGGACGGGTGTGGTTCCAGGCACTGGGCCACGGCGGCAAGGTTGACCGCGACGCTGACGGCATCCTCCAACACGCCACGCAAGGGCTGGTCATGGGCGCTGACTGGCGACTCCACGAGCACTGGCAGGTCGGCCTGCTCGGCGGCAAATCGCAGACGAAACTTGATGCCCGCCAGTACGACGGCGACCTCGACAGCTGGCACTTGGGCGCCTACGCCGTGCGTCAGGATGGCCCGCTATCGGTGCGTCTCGGCGCTACCTACGCCAGCCATGACGGCAGCAGCACACGGCGGGTCGCGTTCAAGGGTTTCAGCGATCGTCTCAAGGGCAACTACGACGCCAATACTCAACAGGCATTCGCTGAAGCCGGGTTCAATCTGGGCCGGGATCGCGTAACCCTCGAGCCCTACGCCAGCCTCGGCTATCAGCGTTATCAGCGCGACAGCTACAACGAAAAGGGCGGCGACGCGGCGCTGAAAGTCTACGGCCAGACCCGCGACAACTTCAGCAGCACCTTCGGTCTGCGGGTTGCGCAGGTCAATACGCTGGAGAACGGCATGCATTTGACCCCGCGATTGAGCGCCGGCTGGAAACATACCTACGGTGACATCGACAGTGACACCCGCCAGCAACTGCGCAAGGGCGGCAAGCGCTTCGAAGTGACCGGCGCGGCACTGGATAGGAACGCTCTGTCGGTGGATGCGGGGCTCGATCTTGGTATTTCAGCGGCGCATACACTGGGCGTGGGCTTGACGGGTGAGCTGGGCAATGACAGCCGAGCGTATGGCTTTGCGGGTCAATGGCGCATGGCGTTCTAATGGATTAAGCACGCCTTCTGTGGGAGCGAGCCTGCTCGCGAAAGCGGTGGATCACTCGCAGATGATGTTGGCTGGTCCGACGCATTCGCGAGCAGGCTCGCTCCCACATTGGTTCTTCAAGCGAGCTGAGAAGTAACGAAAATCACAGGCAAAAAAAAAGGGGAGCACCTGCTCCCCCGAGGTTTAAAGCGTTGGATCGCGGCTGTTATCTCAGCCTTCGATCTCGATGAGGATTTCGCCCGGGTTGACCCGGTCGCCCTTGGCCACATGAATCGCAGTGACCTTGCCGGCAATGGCAGCCTGGACTTCGGTTTCCATTTTCATCGCTTCGGTGATCAGTACCGCCTGGCCCGCCTTGACGGTGTCACCCTCCTTGACCAGCACATCGACGATGTTGCCGGGCATGGTGGTGCTGACGTGGCCTGGCGCCGAGGCCTGTTTGCGTTTGCTGCTGCCACCGCCGACGAACTCGTTGAGCGGTTCGAACACCACTTCTTCGGGCATGCCGTCGATGGACAGATAGAAGTGGCGCTTGCCTTCGGCCTTGACGCCGACACCGGTGATGTCGACGCGGTAGGTTTCGCCGTGGACGTCGATGACGAACTCGGTCGGCACGCCTTCGCCGCCCGCCGAGGCAACGGCACCCGCTTCCGGGATCGGCAACAGCACTTCCGGCGTAAGGGTGCCGGCGGCACGCTCTTCGAGGAACTTGCGCCCGATGTCCGGGAACATGGCGAAGGTCAGCACGTCTTCTTCGGACTTGGCCAGTGCGCCGATGTCGGCACGCAGCTTGGTCATTTCCGGTTTGAGCAGATCGGCCGGGCGCACGTCGATGACGTCTTCGCTGCCGATCGCCTGACGCCGCAGCTTTTCATTGACCACGCCCGGCGCCTTACCGTAGCCGCCCTGCAGATACAGCTTCACCTCGTTGGTGATGGTCTTGTAACGCTCGCCGGCCAGCACGTTGAAGAACGCCTGGGTGCCGACGATCTGCGACGTCGGGGTCACCAGCGGCGGGAAGCCGAGGTCTTCACGTACGCGCGGAATTTCTGCGAGCACTTCGCCCATGCGGTTCAGAGCGCCCTGCTCTTTCAACTGGTTGGCGAGGTTGGAGATCATCCCGCCCGGCACTTGGTTGACCTGCACACGGGTATCGACGGCGGTGAATTCGCTTTCGAACTGGTGGTACTTCTTGCGCACCGCGTAGAAGTACAGGCCGATTTCCTGCAGCAGTTCCAGATTCAGGCCGGTGTCGTACTCGGTGCCTTTGAGCGCGGCAACCATCGACTCGGTGCCGGGGTGGCTGGTGCCTGAGGCGAAACTGGAGATTGCGGTGTCGATGTGATCGGCACCGTTCTCGATCGCTTTGAGCTGGCACATGGCGGCCAGGCCAGCGGTGTCGTGGGAGTGGATGAACACCGGCAGCGACTGTTCGGCTTTCAATGCGCGCACCAGTTCACCTGTGGCGTATGGCGTCAGCAGACCGGCCATGTCCTTGATCGCTACCGAATCGCAACCCATGGATTCCATTTGCTTGGCTTGGGTAACGAAGGCGTCGATGGTGTGTACCGGACTGGTGGTGTAGGCGATGGTCCCTTGCGCATGCTTTCCGGCCGCTTTCACCGCTTCGATGGCCACGCGCAGGTTACGCACATCGTTCATCGCATCGAAGATGCGGAACACGTCGATGCCGTTCACCGCTGCCTTGGCGACGAAGGCTTTGACCACGTCATCGCTGTAGTGGCGATAGCCGAGCAGGTTCTGCCCGCGCAGGAGCATTTGCAGACGGGTGTTGGGCAGCGCCGCACGCAATTGGCGCAGGCGCTCCCACGGGTCTTCCTTGAGAAAGCGCACGCAAGCGTCGAACGTCGCGCCGCCCCAGCATTCCAGCGACCAGTAGCCGACCTTGTCGAGCTTGTCGCAGATCGGCAGCATGTCTTCGGTGCGCATGCGGGTGGCGAGCAGCGATTGGTGAGCGTCGCGCAGGATGGTGTCGGTAACGAAGATCTTCTTAGTCATTGGTATCTCCTCATAGCGGCAAGCTTCAAGCTACGAGCTGCAAGAAAAAGCCAATCTGCTTTTACTTGCCGCTTGCAGCTGAAAGCTCGCAGCTGCTTCATTCATAGGCCTGCGTGGGCGGCGATGGCGGCGGCGATGGCCAGGGCCAGCTCTTCGGGTTTGCGCTTGATCGAGTAGTTGGTCAGTTCCGGATGGCTCTCAACGAAGCTGGTATTGAACTGGCCGCTACGGAATTCCGGGTTACGCAGGATTTCCTGGTAGTAGGCGGCGGTGGTCTTCACCCCTTGCAGACGCATGTCATCAAGGGCACGCAAGCCACGGTCCATCGCCTCTTCCCAGGTCAGTGCCCAGACCACCAGTTTCAGGCACATCGAATCGTAGAACGGCGGAATGGTGTAGCCGGTGTAGATCGCCGTATCGGTGCGCACGCCCGGACCGCCGGGGGCGTAGTAACGGGTGATCTTGCCGAAGCTGGGCAGAAAGTTGTTCTTTGGGTCTTCAGCGTTGATACGGAACTGCAACGCAAAACCACGATGCTGAATGTCTTCCTGCTTCACTGACAATGGAAGGCCGGAAGCAATGCGAATCTGTTCGCGGACGATGTCGATGCCGGTGATTTCTTCGGTGATGGTGTGTTCCACCTGCACCCGCGTGTTCATTTCCATGAAGTACACCTCGCCCTCGGCGAGCAGGAACTCCACGGTGCCGGCGTTCTCGTAACCCACAGCCTTGGCCGCACGCACCGACAGGTCGCCGATGTAGGCGCGTTGCTCCGGGGTCAGCTGCGGACTCGGCGCGATCTCGATGAGCTTTTGGTTGCGGCGCTGGATCGAGCAGTCACGCTCGAACAGGTGCACGACGTTGCCGAAGCTGTCGCCGAGAATCTGCGCTTCGATGTGCTTGGGATTGACGATGCATTTTTCCAGGAACACTTCCGCCGAACCGAACGCCTTGGTGGCTTCGGATATGACCCGGGGGAAGTTCTGTTCGAGTTCTTCGCGGCTGTTGCAGCGACGGATACCGCGTCCGCCACCACCGGAGGTGGCCTTGAGCATTACCGGGTAACCGATACGGTCGCCTTCGACCAGGGCTTCTTCGATACCGGAGACATTGCCCTCGGTACCGGGCGTCACCGGTACGCCGGCCTTGATCATGCTGCGCCGCGCTTCAGTCTTGTCGCCCATGCGCCGGATGACTTCCGCCGACGGGCCGATGAATTTGATGCCGCGCTCAGCGCAGATTTCCGCCAGCTCGGCGTTTTCCGACAGGAATCCGTAGCCGGGGTGCAGCGCATCGCAGCCGGTTTCCACCGCCAGGTTCACCAGCTTGCGCGGGTTCAGGTAGCCGGCCAATGGTTCGGCTCCGACGCTGTGCGCCTCGTCCGCACGCTTCACATGCAAGGCATGGCGATCGGCATCGGAGAAAATCGCAACCGAGCGAATGCCCATTTCGGCGCAGGCTCGTACGATTCGTACGGCAATCTCACCACGGTTGGCGATCAGGATCTTTTTTATCACTTGGAGGTTCCCTTGAGCCGGTGGCACCACGACCTGCTAGACCCAGGTCGACGCGTGACCAAATGTTTCAATTCAGTCGCAGGTCCACACTAGCGCTGCCAAGGGATTAACAAAAATGAATAAAAATTGGGACAGGCATAAGTAAACACTTATAGTTGTGGCGTCTGCCCGCCGCCCGAGCATCAAAAATATGCGTAAGTCACTGATGCGTATGACATTGCGTCAACTGCAAATCTTCAATGAGGTTTGCGACTTACGATCCTACAGCCGCGCCGCTGAGGAAATGTCCCTCACACAACCGGCCGTCAGCCTACAGATTCGTCAGCTTGAAGAGCTGATCGGCCAGCCGCTCTTCGACTATGTCGGCAAAAAACTCTACATGACTGAGGCGGCAGAAGCGCTTCAACGTGCCAGTCGCGACATTTTCGGGCGCCTGGAAAACCTCGATATGCAACTGTCGGACATGCAGGGCTCGCTGCAGGGCCAGCTGAAACTGGCGGTGGAATCCAGTGCGAAATATTTTGTGCCGCACCTGTTCGCCGCGTTCAAGCGCCAGCATCCGGAAGTCAATTTGCAGCTGACGGTGGTCAACCGTGGCCAGGTCATCCGCCGCCTCTCGGACAACCGCGACGACCTGGTCATCATGTCGATGGTGCCGCAGGATATGGGCCTGGAATTCCTGCCGTTTCTCAATAATCCGATCGTTGCCGTGGCGCGCCCGGATCATCCGCTGGCGCACATGGGCCCGCTGCGCTTGCAGGATCTCGAGCCGTATACGCTGCTGATCCGCGAGCCGGGCTCGGGTACGCGTCTGGCCTGCGAGGAATACTTCAAGGAAAAGCGCGTGCACTTCACCCAGACCCAGGAAGTGGCGTCCGCCGAAGCTCAGCGTGAATGCGTGGTGGCAGGTCTGGGCCTGGCGCTGTTGACGCGCCACGCCCTGAACCTGGAGCTGGCGACCGGCGGCCTGGTCGAGCTGCCGGTCGAAGAGTTGCCGCTGATGCGCAGCTGGTGCCTGGTGCAAGCCAAAGCCAAACGGCTGTCACCGGTGGCGCACGCCTTCCTGGCGTTCATCCGCAGCGAGCGGGCGCAGATTATTGCGTTGGTTGAGCGTTTCGACGGGAAGCTGCGGGCGTTGCCTGCCAGTGCGTGATCTCGGGAAAATCGCCGATCTCGGCCTGAAGCTGGCGAAGTTCGAAGCGATCTTCAATGGCGCGGCGAAATTCCATGCGGCGCTGATCTTCCTGCTGTCGACGGGTTTTCGCGGCGCTGTTGCGTTCTTCGTAGGGCTGAGCCATTTCGAGTCTCCCAGGGCGAGTACGGGAGTTTCACGATAGGCGTGGGGGATGACGGTTTGGCTGCGCGGGGATGACAATGTGATGAAATGTGCGCAGGGATGTGGTGTTTTTGAGGACGCCTTCGCGAGCAGGCTCGCTCCCACATTTGATCCCGTCATGACCCAGAATTTGTGTTCTCGGGAGATCCCCTGTGGGAGCGAGCCTGCTCGCGAACAAGGTCGGAACGACCTTGCTCAATCATCCAGGGCTTTCACGGCTTTTGGAGACAGACGCAAACTGCGCAGACTGCGCTTGACGCTCTTGAGGTGATTGACCAGGCTCGGCCCGCGCGCCATGGCCACGCCCATCGCCAGCACGTCGATCACGACAAGGTGCGCGATACGCGAAGTCAGCGGCGTATAGATTTCGGTGTCTTCATGTACATCGATCGCCAGATTGACGGTCGACAGTTCGGCCAACGGCGTCTGGCTCGGGCACAGGGTGATCAGCGACGCCCCGCTCTCGCGTACGAGATTGGCGGTGATCAGCAAATCCTTGGATCGCCCTGACTGGGAAATACAGATCGCCACATCGGTCGGTTTCAAGGTAACGGCTGACATGGCCTGCATGTGCGGATCGGAGTACGCCGCCGCGGTCAGCAGCAACCGGAAGAACTTGTGCTGCGCATCTGCCGCCACCGCGCCCGAGGCCCCGAAGCCGTAGAACTCGACACGTTGCGCCTGCGACATCAACGTCACCGCGCGTTGCAATTCCACCGGATCGAGCTTCTCGCGCACTTCCATCAGGGTGTGCAGCGTGGTGTCGAAAATCTTCAGGCTGTAGTCGGCGACGGAGTCGTCTTCGTGAATCGCGAACTGGCCGAAGCTGGCGCCGGCGGCCAGGCTTTGCGCCAGTTTCAGTTTCAGATCCTGAAAGCCGGAACAACCGATGGCGCGGCAGAAGCGCACGATGGTCGGCTCGCTGATGCCGACGCTGTGAGCCAGGTCGGCCATGGAACTGTGCATCACTGCCGCAGGGTCAAGCAGCACGTGGTCGGCGACCTTGAGCTCCGACTTGCGTAACAGGTGACGTGACTGGGCGATGTGTTGCAGCAGATTCAAGGGGCTGGACTCTTCTTGTGGGCAAGGATGTAGCAAGCTTGTAGTTATACTACATGAATAGGCATTTTGCCTGCTCAATGCGTAACTCGATGTCCCGGCATCAGGCACGCTGAGGTGCATGTAGCCCTTAACGCAGATTTTCCTGATCACGCAAAAGCCCGGCCAGACAGGCAGCGTCCACCGGCCGGCTGATCAGATAACCCTGCACCTCGTCGCAACGCTCCATGCGCAGAAATTCCAACTGATCCTGACGCTCGACACCCTCCGCCACTACTTTCAGCGCCAGCCCGTGAGCCATGGCGATGATCGCACGCGTGATTGCAGCGTCCGCGCTGCCCACGCTCAAGCCGCGAATGAACGCCTGGTCGATCTTCACGTAATCCACTGGAATGCGCTTGAGATAACTCAAAGACGAATAACCGGTACCGAAATCATCGATCGCCAGTTTCACCCCCAGATCGCGCAGTTGCTGGAACGTCGCAATGATGTGTTCGACGCTGTCGAGCAAATGGCTTTCGGTCAACTCGAGCTCGAGGCAGTGCGGCGCCAGCCCGGTTTCTTCCAGCACCTGCCGCACCAGACTGACCAGCTTGCCCTGGCGCAGCTGATGCACCGACAGGTTCACCGACACGCGGATCGGCGCCAGGCCCTGCCGCTGCCATTCGCACGCTTGCCAGCACGCCTGACGCAAAACGAATTCGCCGATCGGCCCGATCAGACCGGTCTCTTCAGCCAGGCCAATGAAATCCGCCGGCGGCACCTGGCCCATGCTCGGATGATCCCAGCGCACCAGCGCTTCAGCGGCATTCATGCGGCCGGTTTGCAGGCACAGTTTCGGTTGATAGAACACCGTCAGTTGCTGTTCTTCAATGGCTCGGCGCAGGTGGTTTTCCAGTTGCAAACGTTCGAGTGTGCTGGCTTGCAGGCTGTCGGTGAAGAACTGGAAATTGTTGCCGCCCAGATGTTTGGCATGCTGCATGGCCATGTTCGACTGGCTGACCAGCGCGGAAATCTCCCGCGCGTTGTCCGGCAACAGGCTGATGCCCATCGAAGCGCTGACCACCAGTTCATGCCCGTCGACGCTCAGTGGCAAACGCAGCTTGGCCGACAACCGCGTGGCGACCCGCGCCAGGCTCGACAGATTGCCGTAGGCATCGAACAGCACGGCAAATTCGTCACCGGACAGGCGCGCAATGGTGTCGGCTTCCGGCAAGGCATTGACCAGGCGCCGGGCCATCTTCTGCAGCAGCTGATCGGCGACTTCATGGCCAAGGCTGTCGTTGAGCAATTTGAAGCGATCGAGATTGATGTGCAGCAACGCCAGACTGCGGCGCCCGCCTTGCCGCACCCGCTGATGGGCTTCGTGCAGACGCTCGCGGAACAGCGCACGGTTGGCCAGGCCGGTGAGCTCGTCGTAATGAGTCAGATAGCGCATGCGTTCTTCCGAGGCACGCCGCGCCGAGAGATCGGCGAAGAAGCCGACGATATGGCTGACATTGCCACGGCTGTCGCGCACGGCATTGAGTTGCAGCCATTGCGGATACAGCTCGCCGTTCTTGCGGGTTTCCACCAGCTCACCCTGCCAACTGCCGTGCTGCTCCAGTGCCTGACGGATCGCCACGTAGTGACGACGGGCATCGCGGCTGCACGGCAACTCGACGACGTTGCGCCCGAGCATGTCGTCGATCTCGTAACCGGTGACCCGGCTGAACGCCTGATTGATCGCAATCAGCGCGTAGTCCGGGTCGAGAATCACGATGCCTTCGCTGGCCGCTTCGAACACCGTTGCCGCCAGCCGTTGCTGCTCTTCGAGGCTTTTGCTGGCGCTGATATCGCGACGGGTGCCGACCATGCGGATCACCCGGCCACTGGCGCTGCGCTCTACGGCGCGGCCACGGTCCTCGATCCACACCCAGTGGCCGTCGCCGTGGCGCAGGCGATATTCGACCTGATAATCCTCGGTGCGCCCTTTCAAATGCTCGACCAGGGCGAACTTGAGTGACGGCACGTCTTCGGGGTGCAGTCGCGGCTTGAGGTCGCGCAGCAGCGCGGTCACGTACTCCGGGGCGAGGCCGAACAGTTCTTGAATCTGTGTGTGATGGACTTCGTCGGTCTGCAGGTTCCAGTCCCACAATCCGAGCTCACTGGCCTTGAGCGCCAGCGCCAGGCGCGCTTCGCTTTTGCTCAGGGCCTGATTGGCGGCATCCAGTTCGCGGCTGCGCTGGGCTACGCGATCTTCGAGATCGACCTGCGCTTCACGCAATTGCGCCTCGGCACAGCGGCGCTGTTCGATCTCTTTGCCAAGTTCCTGATTGAGTTGTTCGCTGCGCGTCTGCGCTTGCTGCAAATGCTCGATCAGGTGCTGATTCTGAAAACGCCGAAGCAATCCACGGTCGATCAGCCGATTGACCTGCCACGCCACCACGCTCAACGAACCGAGCAGGATCAGACCCAGCCAGCCCCAGCCCCGGGCCTGATCGTCGCCGCCCCAGAACAGGTAGCCGATCGCTGGCAGCAGGCACGGCAAGGTAAACGAGAGGAACGCCGGCAGGCTCACCGCGTAGGCGACACTGGCCGACAGCGTTGCCGCGCCGATCAGGCCGAACACCCAGGCTTGCTGCATGAAGTTGTCAGCGGGTACCAGGGCGATACCGGCTCCGGCCAGAGTCAGGCCGGTCATGGTCGAACCGAGCAGGAACATGCGGAACCAGATCGGCTGGGCCTGACGATCGGGAATCGCCGAATCGAACGCGGCCACCTGAATCACCCGCAGCGCGACCAGCGACAGCAGCCACACCAGCCAGACGCTGACCACGAAGTAGCGCTGCGGGCTCCAGAGCAAAGCGGCGCAGACCAGACCGTTGATCAACATGAACAGCGTGGGCAACAACGAGCCCTGATACAGCAGACGCGTGCGCTCCACCGCCATTTCGACGGCATAGTGCTTGCGGATCACCCGGGGGTCCACGGAGGGTCCCGACAGTTCGGCGCTGAAGATCATGGGCAACGTTCTTGTTCTTATAAGGAGGGCGTGCGCCCGAAACGTGCACGGAGCATACACAAGCCGATCCCGATGCCAAACTGCTGCCGATCACAATTGCGGGGAAATTTTCCGCCGCTTGCGCACCGCTGCAACCCCTCAGGCGAGACGGGCCGAAGCCTGCAGCCAGTGACCGACCGGTCGTCATCGGCAGCACTTTCATCGGCTAATGCAACGCACGGTTTGCCCGGGCCTGCGGCGCACCCTAGAATGCCCCGATGCGCGATGATCTCTCCCTTCTGCTGAACTCCCTCAACGATGCCCAACGCCAGGCCGTAGCAGCCCCCGTTGGCCGTCAGTTGGTCCTGGCCGGCGCCGGTTCCGGTAAAACCCGAGTGCTGGTGCACCGTATCGCCTGGTTGATCCAGGTCGAAAACGCCTCGCCTCACTCCATCCTGTCGGTGACCTTCACCAACAAGGCCGCTGCCGAGATGCGCCATCGCATCGAGCAGTTGCTGGGCATCAACCCGGCCGGCATGTGGGTCGGCACCTTCCACGGCCTCGCGCACCGCTTGCTGCGCGCGCACTGGCAGGAAGCGGGCCTGAGCCAGACCTTCCAGATTCTCGACAGCGATGACCAGCAACGGCTGGTAAAGCGGGTGATCCGCGAGCTGGGTCTGGACGAGCAACGCTGGCCGGCGCGGCAGGCGCAGTGGTTCATCAACGGCCAGAAAGACGAAGGTCTGCGACCGCAACACATTCAGGCCAGCGGCGACCTGTTCCTCGCCACCATGCGCGGCATCTACGAAGCCTACGAGGCAGCGTGCCTGCGTGCCGGCGTGATCGATTTCTCCGAACTGCTGCTGCGCGCACTCGACCTGTGGCGCGATCACCCCGGCCTGCTGGCGCACTACCAAAAGCGCTTCCGGCATATTCTGGTCGACGAGTTCCAGGATACCAACGCCGTGCAGTACGCCTGGTTGCGCCTGCTCGGCAAGGGCGGCGACAGCCTGATGGTGGTCGGCGACGACGACCAGTCGATTTACGGCTGGCGCGGCGCGAAGATCGAGAACATTCATCAGTACTCGTCCGACTTCCCGGACTCCGAGACGATTCGTCTGGAGCAGAACTACCGCTCCACCGCCGGCATCCTCAAAGCCGCCAACGCGCTGATCGCCAACAACACCGGGCGTCTCGGTAAAGAGCTATGGACCGACGGTGGCGACGGCGAAGCGATCAATCTGTACGCCGCGTTCAACGAACACGACGAAGCGCGCTACGTGGTGGAAACCATCGAAAGCGCGCTGAAAACCGGTCTGGCCCGTAGCGATATCGCGATTCTGTACCGCTCCAACGCCCAGTCGCGGGTGCTCGAAGAAGCCCTGCTGCGTGAGCGCATCCCGTACCGCATCTATGGCGGGCAGCGCTTCTTCGAACGCGCGGAAATCAAGAACGCCATGGCCTACCTGCGCTTGCTTGAAGGTCGTGGCAACGACGCGGCGCTGGAGCGGGTGATCAACGTGCCGGCCCGCGGCATCGGCGAGAAAACCGTCGAAGCGATTCGCGAGCATGCGCGGCACAGCGATGTGTCGATGTGGGAAGCAATGCGCCTATTGGTGGCTAACAAAGGCCTGACCGGCCGTGCAGCGAGCGCGCTCGGTGCATTTATCGAACTGATCGAGAACCTCGCCGCCAAGTGCGCCGAGATGCCGCTGCACCTGATGACGCAAACCGTCATCGAGCAGTCTGGCCTGATCGCCTATCACGAGGCGGAAAAAGGCGAAAAAGGCCAGGCCCGGGTAGAAAACCTTGAGGAACTGGTCAGCGCCGCGCGCAACTTCGAGAACACCGAAGAGGACGAAGAACTCACGCCACTGGCGGCGTTCCTCGGCCATGCTTCGCTGGAGGCCGGCGACACTCAGGCCGACGAGCACGAAGACAGTGTGCAACTGATGACCCTGCACAGCGCCAAAGGTCTGGAATTCCCTTACGTGTTCCTCGTGGGCATGGAAGAAGGCCTGTTCCCGCACAAGATGAGCCTGGAAGAACCGGGGCGTCTCGAGGAAGAACGGCGTCTGGCTTACGTCGGTATCACCCGGGCGATGCAGAATCTGGTGATGACCTATGCGGAAACCCGGCGCCTGTACGGCAGCGAAACCTACAACAAGGTGTCGCGTTTCGTACGGGAAGTGCCGAAAGGCCTGATTCAGGAAGTTCGTCTGTCCAACAGCGTCAGCCGACCGTTCGGCGGCAACCAGTCGATGAGCGGCAGCAATCTGTTCAGCGGCAGCGAGATTCCGGAAACCGGTTTCGTGCTCGGTCAGGCTGTCCGTCACTCGATCTTTGGCGAAGGGGTGATCCTCAACTTCGAAGGCTCCGGCGCCCAGGCCCGGGTGCAGGTGAACTTCAGCGAAGGCAGCAAGTGGCTGATGCTCGGCTATGCCAAGCTGGAAGCGATCTAACCACCGGCACTGAACCCAATGTCGGAGCGAGCCTGCTCGCGAAAGCGCTGTGTCATCAAGCATTCATTTGTCTGACACGACGCCTTCGGGAGCAGGCTCGCTCCCACAGGGTATGCGGCTCAAGTGCATCAATCCCTCTGAACCTATCGTCTTTTCCTACAGACAAAAGTACATCGGCTGATTGCCTCGCCAAGCTGAACGCGACCTGTCAGGCAAAAGCCCGAAACACTCTCTCGCTAGCCAGTAACACTTCAGCTGTGCAACATGGCGCGCGTGTCTCCACAAAACGGGAATACCCTTTATGAAACGTTTTCTTAGCATCGCCATGGCGTTGTGCATCGGCCTGACGATGAGCCTCGACGCCAACGCCAAGCGCTTTGGTGGTGGCAAAAGCGCCGGCGCTGCGCCGACGCACCAGACCAGCCAGATGGCTCCTTCTTCTCCTGGCGTGGGCGGCGCAGCAGCGACCGCTGGCGCTGCCGGTGCTGCTGGCGCCGCGGCCAAGGCCGGTGGTGCTTCGCGCTGGCTCGGCCCATTGGCGGGTATTGCCGCCGGTGGCCTGCTGGCGTCGATGTTCATGGGCGACGGCTTCCAGGGCATGCAGATCTTCGACATCCTGATCATGGCCCTGATCGCGTTCGTGATCTTCCGCTTCATCGCCGCCCGTCGTCGCAAGCAGCAGGAGCAATTCGCTCCGGCCGGCGCGCCGATGCAGCGTGAAGTGTTCGAACAGAAACCTGCCGCCATGGGTTCGATCTTCGGTGGTTCGGCTGCTCCGGCTGCCGCCCGTCCAGTGATCAACGCACCGGCCTGGTTCAACGAACAGCGCTTCCTTGAAGCCGCGCGCAGCCACTTCCAGTCGCTGCAGCAGCACTGGGACGCCAACGAAATGGACAAGATCGCCGAGTTCGTGACCCCGCAAATGTTTGAGTTCCTCAAGCGTGAGCGTGCCGACCTGGGCGACGGCTTCCAGTCGACCTACATCGACAACCTGCAGGTGCAACTGGACGGCGTCGACGATCGTGCCGACAAGACCATCGCCACCCTGACCTTCACCGGCGTGTCGAAAACCTCGCGTTTCGACCAGGGCGAAGTGTTCAGCGAAAGCTGGAACATGGAACGTCCGCAGGGCGACAACCAGCCTTGGCTGGTCGCCGGTATCCGCCAGAACGGCTGATCCCTGCTGCGCTTCACTTGCGGTAACAGAACCCCGGCCTCGGCCGGGGTTTTTCATTTCACGGTTGCATCTATAGCGAGCTACTGTATAAACCGGCCCATATAAACCGCGCCATTCAGCAAGAGGATCCCGGACGTGGAAGAAATCATCGAACAACTGCGCGAAGCCAACGAACCCGTGCCGGTTCCTTTGGAATTGCCTGACGAAGACCTGCTGGTGGAAATCGAAGAACAACTGTTCATCGACATTCCGTTCGTCTTCAAAGAATTTTTGCTGACCGTCAGCGATGTGGTCTATGGCAGCCTCGAGCCGGTGACGGTCACCGACCCGCAATCACACACCTATCTGCCGGACGTCGCCGCCAATGCATGGGACGTGGGCGTTGACCGCAGCTTGATCCCGATCTGTCAGGACGGCGATGACTATTACTGTGTCGAAGAAGACGGCACCGTGGTGCTGTGGCAGGCCGAAGAAGAACTGATTGCTGAAGAAACCTGGGAATCGGTGTGGCACTGGGCGCGGGACGTCTGGCTGGAAAGCTGATCCGCCACACGCCCCGGCTGGTCAATGCCCCGACGATTCCTTGTGGTTGTCGAGGGTTTCCAGCAAGGCCACCTGCATCCGCGTATGCACGCGGATGAACCAGCGCCACAGCAGCGCCGCTACCGCAGCGGCGACCACGGCAATCAGCACCAGCAGCTTGTTGGTCGGCAGGATACTGGCCGACAAGGCTGCCAACAGCAGGAAAATCACCAGCAGCGAGAGAATCGGGATCACTTCGGCGATCACCCGGCGCACTCGCTGCGTGTGACGCCCGGCCATCTCCGGCTTGACGCCCATCTCCGCCAGCAGCATCGACAGCGCTTTGAGCTTGCGATAAGCGGCAATCAGGAACGGTAGCGACACCAACAACGCACCGCCCCAGATCAGTGCCTTTTGCCAGCTCGGATCGCTGATCCAGTCCTGCAGCCACAACGACATGCGCTCGGCGAAGTACGCGCCGGCAAAGAAGATCGCAATCACCAGCGCCAGATTGACCCCGACCTGCAACAGAATCCGCCGGATCATCGACGCCAGCATCGCGCCCTCGCCTTGCGGCTGAATGCTGCGCAACCACTCGCCATACATGCCGAGCACCCGCCCGAGACGCTTGGGCACGGCGGCCGCGAGCTTGATCGACAGCGGGTCCGCCGCGCGAATCAGGTATGGCGTCAGCAGCGTGGTGATTACCGACACGGCCACAGCGACCGGATAGAGGAAGTTGCTGGTGACCTGCAAAGTCATGCCCAGCGCGGCGATGATGAAGGAAAATTCGCCAATCTGTGACAGACCCATGCCGACTCGCAGCGAGGTCCGTCCGTCATTGCCGGCGATAAACGCACCGAGGCCGCAGGACAACATCTTGCCAAGCACCACAGCCACGGTGATTACCGCGATCGGCCAGGCGTATTCGATGAGAATCAGCGGGTCGAGCATCAGCCCGATGGCGACGAAGAAGATCGCACTGAACAGGTCGCGAACCGGCTCGACCAGTCTTTCGATTTTCAGTAATTGCCGCGACTCGGCCATGATCGCACCGATCAGGAAAGCGCCTAGAACCATGCTGTATTCGAGCTTGACCACCAGCAGGCAGAAGCCGAAACACAGGCCGAGCACGGTGATCAGCAGCATCTCGTTGCTTTCGAATTTCGCCACATAGGCCAGCAAACGCGGCACCAACAGAATGCCGATGACCAGCGCGACGATCATGAACAGCGACAGCTTGCCGACCGTTGAAAATACTTCCCCCGAGCTCACCGTGCCACTGACGGCGATGCTCGACAGCAACGCAATGATGCCAATGCCAAGGATGTCCTCGACAATCAGCACGCCGAAGATCAACTGCGCAAAGCGCTCGTTTTTCATCTTCAGGTCATTCAGCGCTTTAACGATGATGGTAGTCGAGGAGATCGCCAGAATCGCGCCAAGGAATAACGAATCCATGGTGTTCCAGTCGAACCAGCGGCCGATTTCGTAGCCGATCCAGATCATCAGGATGATTTCGAGAAACGCGGCAATGAACGCTGTCGCGCCGACCTTGAACAACTTGCGCAGGCTGAACTCCAGGCCGAGACAGAACATCAGGAAGATCACCCCGAGTTCGGCCAGGGTCTTGATGGTTTCTTCATCGTGGATCAGGCCGAACGGCGGCGTGTGCGGGCCAATGATGAAGCCGGCAACGATGTAGCCGAGTACCACCGGCTGCTTGAAACGGTGGAACAGCACGGTCACCACGCCTGCGACCAGCATGATCACTGCCAGGTCCTGAATAAAACTGATGGCATGCATGGCGTGGTCTCCTTGATGACGAGGCGCGCGGACAGACGTCAGACGTTCTGCGCGAGCAGGGTAAAAATCCGCTTTTAATGTAGGAATTGCCCTTGGGCAGGGCTTTTGCAGGTTAACACCGCGACTTCGCTCTGGAAGCCGGTGCAATATATGGAAACAGATCGCTACCGGCGTGACGGCGGCCCGCCGCGCGGCGTCCCGATAACGGTGCTTTTTGAAAAGCTACCAGGTGCCCGCAGAGGCGCTTCCTGCAATCAGCCTTGATCCGTGAGAACGTTATGGAACCCGGAAACGCCCAGCTGTCGATGACGGTACTGATGACCCCCGACATGGCCAACTTCTCTGGCAATGTCCACGGCGGCACCCTGCTCAAATACCTCGACGAAGTGGCTTACGCCTGCGCCAGCCGTTATGCCGGGCGCTACGTGGTGACCCTGTCGGTGGATCAGGTGATTTTCCGCGAGCCGATTCATGTCGGCGAACTGGTGACGTTCCTGGCCTCGGTCAACTACACCGGCAACACGTCGATGGAAGTCGGCATCAAAGTGGTCACCGAAAACATCCGCGAACGCTCGGTGCGCCACACCAACAGCTGTTTCTTCACCATGGTCGCGGTGGATGATCAGCGCAAACCGGCCGCCGTGCCGCCGTTGCAACCGCAGAACAGCGAAGACAAGCGCCGCTTCATGCAGGCGCAGCAGCGCCGGCAGATTCGCCAGGAACTGGAGAAGCGTTATCAGGAAATCAAGGGCGACGCCTGAGACCAAAAAGCAAAAGATCGCAGCCTTCGGCAGCTCCTACATTTTGGAATGCAAACCCATGTAGGAGCTGCCGAAGGCTGCGATCTTTTTGAACAACGACGAGATTACAGACTGATCGCTGTAGCCTCGAACTTCACCCGCGGATGCGCAATGCGATCCTGCGCCCGCACCAGTTGCAGCTCGTAACTGGCGCACGCCTGGGTTTCCAGCAACACCTCATGCACCGCTGCTGCGGTGAATTCGAACGCTGCCAGCAGGCTGTCACCCAGCAACACCCGCGCCAGGAACAGACCAGAGGTCAGATCGCCCACGCCCACCGGCTGACGTGGAAACGCCAGTAAGGGACGGCGCAGATGCCAGCTGCCTTCGGCAGTCACCAGCAGCATTTCAAAACCATCGGCCGGTTTGCCCGGGTAATCCAGATGCTTGACCAGTACCGCTTTCGGCCCGCGCGCCAGCAGCGCCCGCGCCATCGCCAGGCAATCGAACAGCGACTGCGGCTTGCGCCCGGAAAAACTGTCCAGCTCCAACTGGTTCGGGCACATGATGTCCGCCACGGCCGCCGCTTCATCCAGCAGGAAATCGCTGACTTCGGTGGGTACGCTGCAGCCCTTCTCCGGATGGCCCATCACCGGATCACACAGATACAGCATCTTCGGATTGACCGCTTTGATTCGCGCCACACCGCTGAGAATCGCCCGGCCCTGCGCGGCGCTGCCGAGGTAGCCGGAGAGCACCGCGTCGCAGTTGCCCAGCTCGCCAATCGCGGCGATGCCTTCGATCAGCTCGGGAATCTGCTGCGGCGCCAGCACTTCACCGGCCCACTGACCATACTGGGTATGGTTGGAAAACTGCACGGTGTTGAGCGGCCAGACGTTGACCCCGACGCGCTGCATCGGAAAAACCGCAGCGCTGTTGCCGGCGTGGCCAAACACCACGTGGGACTGGATGGCGAGCAGATGAGGCGTACGTTTCATTCGGGTCATTCCGTAAAACGATTGAAATTCAAGCCGCGCAGTATGCGACGAAACACAGCCTGTACGACAGACCGGCGAGACAGTTAAGCTGACGCCATCATTTGGAGTTCGATGTAGATGCTGAGCCTGGAAAACATCTTCGTGCTGATGCTGTTCGCCGCTGCCGGTGCCTGGCTATGGCACAACCACGGCCTGCGCGAGCGCGCGCTGGAACGGGTCAAGCAGCATTGCACCAATGTCGGCGTCGAGCTGCTGGACGGTAACGTCGCGCTGAAAAAGATCGGTCTGATCAAGGATGCCAACGGTCGCCGACGACTGGCGCGGGTCTACAACTTCGAGTTCACCGTGACCGGCGAGAGCCGCCACAACGGTACCGTCACCCAGTTCGGCGCGCACAGTGCGCAGATTGAACTGGCACCCTACCCGGCGCCGTTCGACGATACGCCGCCGGTGGTCGAAGTGCACAAGCCTCGCGCGGAAGTCATCGAGTTGAGCCAGTGGCGCCAGGAACATACCAAGTGGAAGCCTTGAGAGACCAGATATCGCAGCCTTGATGCAGGCTTTGCAGGAGCTGCCGAAGGCTGCGATCTTTTGCATCTAAAGCTTGCGACAAGCAGCCAGCCCCTGCTGAAGCACTCCAAGTTCTTCAATATCACTGAAAATCAGCTCGATCCGCGAATCTCTTCGCCATTCACTTACCTGCCATTCCAGCTCGGCATTCTCCAGCGCATTCGCCGAAACCCAGCCATCCGTGCTGTGGATAACCAGTTTGGCCCGCTTCCAGTTCATACCGCTCAACCAATGGGCAATGCGATCTTGATCAAAGACCTGCGCCGGATGCCAGCGCCAACCGATGCTCCAGCCGCCCTCTTGTGACTGACTCAGGCAAATCGGTTCGGCCGGATTGCTCCAGACCGCTGGCAGCTGTGCCAATCCAGTGGGCAGCGGCAGATTGCCTGCGCCTTCGTATGCTTTTGCTTTCAGCCCCGGCAGCTCGCTCAGGGGCAGTTGTGCTCGCTGCGTCCATATCAGCCTGACGGGCGGCAACTGGGTGGCGATACTGTCTCGAGCCTTTTCATCAAGATCCTGCGCCTTGTTCAACAGCAACAACCCCGCGCTGGCCAACGCTTTCTGCTGGGCGTCCGGCAGGGATTTGCCTGCGTGCAGTGCCTGAGCATCCAAAACCAGAACGCTCGGTTGAACAGCCAGCACGCCCAGCCACGGCGCCTCGCTCAACTGCTTGAGTAACTGCGCCGGATGGCCCAGTCCGGATGGCTCGATAAACAGTCGATCTGGCCTGGCCTTGCGCAGCAACCGGCCGAGGCCGATCTGAAATGGCGCGCCATTGACGCAACACAGACAGCCCCCGGCCACCTCACCGAGTGCGATACCATCGGCATCGCGAGTCAGCAGCGCGGCGTCCAGACCAATCTGGCCAAACTCGTTGATCAGCACCGCCCAGCGTTCGTCCGCAGGCCGCTGCGCCAGCAACTGGCGAATCAGGCTGGTCTTGCCAGCGCCCAATGGGCCGGCGATGACGTGGGTCGGTATGTTCTGCAACATGGTGGGCACTTTTCTGCAGACTGTTATTGAGGAGATCGAAGATGCGCTGGTCGGGATGGTCGTTGCTGTTGGCGCTGCTGTCGAGTGAAGCGTGGGCCCAGGCCTGCGTAGTGCACACGCAGGGCGAACGGCTCGACGTCAAAGTCTGTCAGCAGAACAGGACGATTCCGCAGAAATTGTTCAATGACGGCTTCTGCCAACCGACGCTGGCCGGGCAGAAGGTCGAGGTGCAGTACGTCGATCAGTGCCCGAGCGGCGCTTTCGGCGTGTGCAGCAACGCGCAAGTCGCCAATATGCCCTATCGCCAGGATATCCACTATTACGGCGTGGCCACCGATGCGGCGTATCTCAAGCCATATTGCGAAGGCCAGAGTCAGGGCGTCTGGCGCAAGCCCTGATGTGTCAGCCGAGCCAGTCGAGGGTGAGCAACAGACGGCGCTCACCGGGTGCCGGTTGCGGCGAACGATGGATCAGGCCGAAGCCTTCATTACCGTGCCACTTTTCGCCTTTGAGCAGCGCGACGTCGCCGCTGTCGAGCTGACGAATCGACGCTGGATCTTGCGGTTCGGCATTGGCCTGGCCAAGTTGCGCGCGGTCCATCGCACCCTCCTCAAGCCATTGGCTGCCGATGCCAGCGTAAGTAGTGATCAGGCGCACCGGCACGTGATCGACGTGGAAGCGCGGACACATGGCCTTGTCCAGCACACGCAAACGCACGCCGATACGCCGCGCGCCCAGCAGACAGGCGAAGGCACTGATCAGCCATTTGAGGTCGCACATGAAACCTTCGAAACCTTGCAGATCACGCAACCCTGCAGCCAGACCGGCGAGATCCGGTTCGGCGTCTTCGTCAGGTAACTCCAGGCAAAGCGACTCGGCCAGGGGCTCGTTGAGCGACAGCACCAATTGCGCAAAATCGGCAATGTGCACGGGTAGCTGGCGCTGCCAGATAGCGAGATTGGCCTGATCTTCGAGGATGCGCGTCAGCGTTTGCGGAGTCAGGCCCTGGTGCTGATGACGGGTAAGGTGCTGCTGATCTTTGAGCGCAAGCATCAGGCGGCCTCTTCGTGCCAGGGACCGAATGGGTCAGGCAGCGAACGCCAGCCTTCTACGCCCATGGCCATTTCTTCATCGGTCAAAAGGCAGGCATCGAGTTCAGCGCTCAGTTGTAGGAAATCGATGTCCTGACCGATGAAAACCAGCTCCTGGCGGCAATCTCCTGTGCCTGGCATCCAGTTTCCCATGATCGCCTGGACACTTTCCTGATCCTCAGGCCATTGGTTTTTTGGAACGAAACGCCACCAACGCCCGGCGAACCCATGGCGCATCAGGCCGCCGGCTTGGGACCAGCTACCGGCATCGGTGGGTTTGCTGGCCAGCCAGAAGAAGCCTTTGGAGCGCAGCAATTTACCGTTCAGCCATGGGCGGTCAATGAAGCTGAAAAAGCGTTGCGGGTGGAATGGCCGGCGCGCGCGGTAGGCCGTCGACGCGATGCCGTATTCCTGTGTTTCCGGGACGTGCTCACCGCGCAACTCCTGCAGCCACCCGGGCGCTTGTGCGGCTTTCTCGAAATCGAAACGACCGCTGTTGAGGATTTTCTCCAGTGGGATTTCGCCCATCACCATTGGAATGATTTCAGCCTGGGCATTCAGGCGCTTGAGGATAGCGGTGAGCTCTTCGCGCTCGTGCTGGCTGATCATGTCGATTTTGCTGATCAGCAGTACGTCGGCGAATTCGATCTGCTCGATCAACAGATCGGTGATGGAACGCTCGTCTTCTGCACCGAGAATCTCGCCGCGAGAGGCAAGGCTTTCGGCTGCCTGGTAATCGAGCAGGAAATTCACACCGTCGACCACCGTGACCATGGTGTCCAGGCGAGCGATGTCGGCGAGGCTTTGCCCCTGTTCATCGCGGAAGGTGAAGGTTTCCGCGACCGGAAGCGGTTCGGAAATGCCAGTGGACTCGATGAGCAGGTAATCGAAACGATCCTCACGGGCAAGTTTGCTGACTTCTTCCAGTAAATCTTCACGTAACGTACAGCAGATACAGCCATTGCTCATTTCGATGAGTTTTTCCTCAGCGCGGTTCAGGCTGACATCACGCTGGACTTCACTGCCATCGATGTTGATCTCGCTCATATCGTTGACGATCACCGCAACGCGCAAGCCGTCTCGGTTACGTAGTACGTAATTCAAAAGTGTACTTTTTCCCGCGCCGAGAAATCCTGAAAGTACGGTGACGGGCAATTTGGCTGACATTGGATAATCCTTATAAATGGCAGCCGATTTGCGCTTTGAGGTGCGCTTGGCGTGTTGCGCTTCATTTAACCGGGTCAAAGAAGGCATACGATTGTGATCGGCAGCTCAGGCTGGTTACGACCTATGTTATAGTATAACAACTTGAGCTTGCCAGTCCGACGCAGGAGATTTCGCAAATTGCCGCACCACCGATCGTGGAAACTCGCAATGAACAATGGGTTGAAATACCTGATTTTGAGCTGCGCTACGTCGCTGGCCGGTCAAGCCCAAGCGCAAATGCCGGCGCTCGCGCACTGCACACGCAGCGCTAATCTGCTGGCCTGTGTAGACGCCGACGGCAACGCCTATAGCGTCAGTACGGTAGGTTCCACGCTTTACCTGCGCGGATTCGAGAAGGACGGCCATCGCTATTGGGCGCAGACCAACAGCCGCTTCGGCCAATTAACCTTTTTTACCGGCATTGCCTCTGATGGCGAGGCTTGGGTTGGCTATACCCGTCGTGTCGGGTGGACGACCATCAACCGCTTTTCCAGCTCGGGAGGGAGCAGCGCAAGGTTCACTTGCAGCCGGATGACGGGCTGCTAGTGAAAACCTTTTCATGAAAAAAGCGTCGCTGAATGGATTGTTATAATGTAACGTAAAAAGAGATCAACACGACGGTCTCAACCATGAATTCTCTTACTCTTCCAGATATCGCCGCTCAATCTGCCCGCCAGACATTGCCTCTCGATTGGGTGGGAATGCACGGGATCTCCCTTCCCGTTTTGCTTGAAGGCCAACGCCTCAGCGCAAAAATAGACGCCGGCGTTAGTCTCGATAATGGCGAAGCGCGTGGTATTCACATGTCGCGCTTGTATCTGGCACTCGAAGCCCTCGAACAGCAAAGCCTTTCTCCCGCTCTGCTGCATCAGGTACTCAAGCGTTTTCTGCAAAGTCACCAAGGTCTATCCGCCAGCGCTCATCTGAACATTCACACCGACGTGCTGCTGAAACGAGCCGCGCTGATCAGTTCGTTGGCCGGCTGGAAATCTTATCCGGCAACCATTTCAGCCAGCGTGAAACAGCAAATGTTCCACGTGGAACTAAAAATCGAGGTGCCCTATTCCTCGACATGCCCCTGCTCCGCAGCCTTGGCAAGGCAATTGATCCAGCAGCAATTCGTCGAAGATTTCGCCAACAAGGCTCTGCAACACGCGGATGTTCTGGCGTGGCTAGGTTCAACCAAAGGGATCGTAGCCACTCCGCACAGTCAACGCAGCTTTGCGCAACTGCACCTGCATCTCGACAATTTCATCGACGAGCTACCGCTGACCGCGATCATCAATGACGCTGAAGCAGCGTTGGGCACTGCGGTTCAGACCGCCGTAAAGCGCCCCGATGAGCAAGCCTTCGCTCTCGCCAATGGGCAAAACCTGATGTTCTGCGAAGACGCCGCGCGCCGACTCAACCTGGCACTGCAGCGCACGCCTGGCATCAACCAATTCCACATCCGCGTGATCCACGCCGAAAGCCTGCATGCCCATGACGCCGTCGCCGAAAGCAGCTGGCAACGGGAGCGCAAATGATCCGCTGCCAATCATTGGTCTGGGGCGCACCCGGCCAACCGCTGACGACGCCTCTGAGTCTTGAATTCGAAAGTGCCAGCCTGACGGCCGTCATCGGCGCCAACGGCTGCGGCAAAAGCAGCCTGCTGAAGGTCATCGCCGGTTTGCAAAAACCTCTGGCTGGCAAGGTAGAAATGGCGGTTCCCCGGCAAAGCGGAATTTCCTTCCTGCCGCAACAGCAGCACCTTGATCGCCAGTTTCCAATCAGCCTCCAAGAGCTCATCGCCGCAGGTTTCTGGGGCCGACGGCTGTCGACACAACTACGCACGCAGCGACTCAACAACGCATTGGAAGACTGGCACTTAAGTGGACTCGAACAGCGTCCGTTGATGGCTCTGTCAGGCGGTGAGTTACAACGCGCCTTGCTCGCACGTCTGAGTCTCGCGGATGCCCCGGTGCTATTGCTGGATGAACCTCACGCCGCACTCGACGAACTCGGCCAGCAACTGCTTTGGCAACACATCCACCACTGGCACGCCGAGGGTCGGACACTGGTCGTGGTCTGCCATGACCTGGCCGCTGTCCGCCAACACATTCCGCATACCCTGCTGATCAAAAACGCCGAGTGCGTGTACGGAACCAGCCAGGAACTGATCCAGCCGGCACCGCACATGCAGGTCGCCTGATGCTCGCTACCCTCGACCATTTCTGGCAGCCGTTCAGCGAATTCGTGTTCATGCGCCGCGCCCTGGTCGGCGGCCTGGTGCTGGCGTGCAGCACTGCGCCGTTGGGCGTGTTTCTGATTCTCAGGCGTATGAGCCTGATCGGTGACGCCGTCGCCCACGGCATTCTCCCTGGTGCAGCGTTAGGATTCTGGTTTGCCGGTCTGAGCCTCCCTGCTCTGACGTTCGGAGGCCTCGGCGCCGGGCTGAGCATGGCCGGACTTGCGGCCTGGATCACCCGGCGCACGGGTCTGCGCGAGGACGCCAGCCTCGCCGCAATCTATCCGATCTCACTCGCCAGCGGCGTGCTGATTCTCGGCATTGCCGGCAAACGCCTCGACCTTTTGCATTTGCTGTTCGGCTCAGCGCTGGCCGTAGACGGACCAACGCTGACCGGCATGCTGTGGGTCTCGGCAGGCAGCCTCATGGCCATGGCGGCGATCTACAAACCACTCCTGCTGGACACACTTGACCCGTTGTTCTTGCGCACAGTCAGCCGTCTGGGGCCTCTGGCTCACGGTGTGTTTCTTACCCTCGTCGTACTGAATCTGGTGATCGGGTTTCAGGCCATCGGCGCGCTGATGGTGGTGGGATTGATGATGCTTCCAGCTGCTGCGTCGAGATTCTGGAGTCGCCGTCTGCCGATACTGATTGCCGTCGCCGCCGTCATGGGCTGCGTGTCGGTGTGGCTCGGTTTGCTGCTGTCGTTCTACTACTCGTTGCCCAGCGGCCCGGCCATCGTGCTGGTCGCGGGGCTCGGCTATCTGCTGTCGGTGGTGTTGGGACCGGTTCACGGTCTGCTGCGCCGCCCGCCTTTGCTCACATCCCAATGAGGTGTTTCCCGATGCGCGCTCTACTCGTGCTGTTCAGCTTGATGCTGTCGATGTCCTTGTCGGCCGCCGAAAAACTGCCGGTGGTCACCAGCTTCAGCATCCTCGCCGACATGGTCCATCAGGTCGGCGGCGAGCACGTGCAGATCACCAATATGGTTGGCCCGGACGCCGATGCGCATACCTATGAGCCGACCCCGGACGATGCCAAGGCTTTGCTAAACGCCAAAGTGATCATCAAGAACGGCCTCGGTTTCGAGCCTTGGCTGGATCGGCTGGTGGCCAGCACCGACAGTAAGGCCACGGTGATCAGTGCCAGTCGCGGGGTGATTCCACGTTCGCTCGATGAAGACGGCGAAACCATTCCTGACCCACACGCCTGGCACAATCTGGCGAACGCCCAGTTGTATGTCGCCAACATCACCAACGCGCTGATCGCCGCTGACCCGGCCAACAAGGCTGACTACGAGCGCAACAGCCAGACCTATATCAAACAGATCTACACTCTGCTCGCCGAAGCCAAGAGCAAACTTGGCGGGCTGCCGCCGGGCAACCGCAGGATTGTCACCAGCCACGATGCCTTCGGCTATCTAGGTCAGGCCTATGGCATCGACTTTATCGCGCCACAGGGTCTGTCCACCGAACGCGAACCCTCCGCCGCCGAAGTCGCTGCGCTGATCACGCAGATTCGCCAGGCCAAAGTCAAAGCGGTGTTCATGGAAAACATCAAGGACGTGCGCCTGCTCAGGCAGATCGCGGATGAAAGCGGCGCACACATTGGTGGCACGCTGTACTCGGATGCACTGGCGGCGAGTGGGCCGGCGAGCACCTTTACCGGGCTGTTCGAATACAACCTCAATACGCTGTACAAGGCGTTGAGTCAGCCATGACTTGAGGCGAATTTGCGATCTATTCGCGAGCAGGCTCGCTCCCACAGTTGGAATAGGTTCCAGCTGTGGGAGTCGCAGAGGTTTCAAGCGCGAGGTTTTACCGTGCCGCAGTCCTGACCCAGCCAAACCGCACGGGTTTCCAGGCTGCCCTTCTGGTTGATACCGATAGCGTTGAAGGTGCCATTGGCGACGGTGGTGAATTCGCGGTCACTGAGGAATGTAGCCACGCCGGTGCCCTGGGCTTTCGGGCAGCTGAAGCGGAATTTCCATTGGTTGCCGGTGCGTTCGGTGATCTGTTGTTTGCAACCCGATTGCGGGTCGGCCAACGGGATGTCGTTGGTCGCGACCTGTTGTGGCGTCAGGCAAGCGCGGATGCCTTTACCGCCGATATTGATGCCGTTCTTCTCCAGCGCCGCACGCTGCTGCGGGGTGATCTGACCTTGAATCTGGCCAAGAATCGATTGCACGTCCATGGCCTGATCATCGACCTTCAGATTGCTCGAAGTCATCTCCCACAATCCCGGCTGCAGCATTTGTGCCTGTGCAACCACCGGTAAAGCCAAACCCAGGCCCAGCACCAAACCCAGCAGACGAACGTTCATCGAGAAACTCCTGATCAGTTGTGGCCGTTAGACGCCGGCCGATTGCGTCGGTTCATGCGCCGATTAAATAGAGACATTCGCAGCAGAACATGGTCTGTTAAGCATTGCATCTCGCGGAGCAAGGTTGCCCCATGGATTTTTTCGGACCGCACATTTTCGGTTACCTGATCGCCCTGTTGCACACACTCGGGTCGATCGCGGCGATCCATGCGGTGCTCACCGTGCGCACTGCGCAAGGTTCGATCGCTTGGGCATTGTCGCTGATCTTCATTCCCTACCTCACGCTTATTCCATATCTGGTATTTGGTCGCAGCACCTTCGATGGCTACATCAAGGCGCGGCGCCAGGCCAACGAGCAGATGCGTTTGGCCATTTCCGAATTGAACTGGCGCCCGTGGGTGGAAGAAGCCTTGGCCGCTCGCGCGTCGAGTGCCTACGCGTCACTGCGCGCGATGCCCAAACTGGGGCGCATGCCGTGTCTGGCGAATAACGAGGTGCAACTGCTGGTGAACGGCGCGGCGACCTTCGATGCGATTTTTCAGGCGATCGAGCAAGCGAAGGAAGCCGTGCTGATCCAGTTCTTCATCATCCACGACGATCGGCTCGGCCAGCGCTTGCGTGATTTGCTGTTGAAGAAGGCCGCCGAAGGCGTTTCCGTTCATTTGCTCTACGACCGCATTGGCAGCCACGCCCTGCCCCATCATTACGTGCAGGCATTGCGTGATGCCGGCGTCGAGGTCAAAGCCTTTGCCACGCGCAGCGGCTGGCTCAACCGCTTTCAGGTCAACTTCCGCAACCACCGAAAAATCGTCGTGGTCGATGGCGTAGTCGGGTTCGTCGGCGGGCATAACGTCGGCGATGAATACATGGGTGAGAAGCCGCCACTGGCGCCGTGGCGTGACACCCACGTTAAAGTACGCGGGCCGGTGGTGGCATGCATGCAGGAATCGTTCGCCGAAGACTGGTTCTGGGCAGCTCGAACATTGCCACCGTTGATCCTTCCGGATGCGTATCCGGACGATGGCGTGCTTTGCCAATTGCTCGCCAGCGGCCCGGCCGATGCCTACGAAACCTGCTCGCTGTTTTTCGTCGAAGCCATTCACGCGGCCACTCAACGCGTATGGATCACCAGCCCTTACTTTGTCCCGGACGAAGCTGTATTCGCGGCATTGAGGCTGGCGGTATTGCGTGGTGTCGATGTGCGCCTGCTGTTGCCGTCGCGGCCTGATCATCGCATCGTCTATGCCGCCTCAAGCCTGTATGCCTTTGAAGCGGTACGGGCCGGCGTTAGGGTGTTCCGTTATCGACCGGGTTTTCTGCACCAGAAAGTGGTATTGATCGACAGCGAGATCAGCGCCATCGGCAGCGCCAATCTGGACAATCGCTCGTTCCGCCTGAATTTCGAAGTGATGTTACTGACCGTCGACAGCGAGTTCGCCGCCGCCGTGGAACAGATGCTCAACGATGACTTCGCACAGGCCGATGAGGTGGCCAAAGAAGAAAGCCGGGAGATCCACCGCCTGCAGCAAGTCGGCATGCGGATCGCCCGGCTGATTTCGCCGATTCTCTGAACGCCCCGTGTCAGGGGTGGTAGATATCGTCGCGGGTCCAGGGCAGTTCGTGGCTGCCATCCGGATGAGCTTTCACGGCGAGGATCTGATGCAGGTTGATCCAGCCCCGGGCAAAAGCATACGCGCAGCCGGCAAGGTACAGACGCCAGATACGCAACGCTTGCTCGGGCACCAGCTTCGCCGCAGCCTCGAGGTTGTCTTCAAGTCGCTCGCTCCAGTGATCGAGCGTGCGCGCGTAATGCAGGCGCAGGCTTTCGACATCGACGATTTCCAGCCCCGCTTCACTGATCTCGGCTGAGATCATCGACAGATGCGGCAACTCGCCGTTGGGGAACACGTACTTCTCGATGAAGTCTCCGGCGCCGCGTCCAACCGGACGGCCATCGGTGTGCTTGGCGGTGATGCCATGATTCATCACCAGCCCGCCCTCCCTGACCGCGCCGAACAACGTTGCGCAATACTCGGCGAGATTGGCATGGCCGACATGTTCGAACATGCCGACACTGACGACCTTGTCGAACCGACCGTCCTGCGGCAAATCGCGATAGTCGAGCAATTGCAGTTCGACTTGGTCTTCCAGCCCTTCGGCTTTGACACGCTCCTGCGCGAGTGCCAATTGCTCCTTGCTTAACGTAATACCGAAGACCTTCACACCGAACTCTCGCGCCGCGAACCGCGCCAGACCGCCCCAGCCACAGCCGACATCCAGCAGATACTCGCCCGGCTGCAAGCGCAGCTTGCGGCACAGATGGCGGAATTTGGCTTGCTGCGCCTGTTCGAGGGTTTCGCTGCCGGTTTCGAAATAGGCACAGGAATACACCATGTCGCTGTCCAGCCAGAGCTGGTAGAACGCATTCGACAGGTCGTAATGGTAGGAAATGGCTTTGGCGTCAGTGTCCTTGTCGTGATGCGCTCGCACCGGCTGACTGCCTTCTTCTTCGTCGAGCAGCGCACTGCTCAATTCGTCGCAGACCCGAATGACCTCGCTGATCGAGCCCTCCAGTTCCAGCTTGCCTTCGACGAACGCCGCACCCAGCGCATCCAGGCTTGGGTGGGTAAATTGAGTGACCATCTGCGGGTCCTTGACGACGATGGTCACGCTGGGCGTCGGGCCCAGATTGAACTCATGGCCGTCCCAGAGTCGCAGGCGAAGCGGTAACTGCAGATTCTGTAAGGCCGGTGGAAGTTGCGCGAGCATGGAAAATCCCCCCTTATTTCAGACGTCTGATCTGAGGGTAGACCAACCTGGAAAAATAGCAGGCTATCGATTCGATCGGCCTTGTCTATCGTGATCGGCCCATCGGCTGAAAGCCACAGGCGACGCGCCTTACGATAGATGACTGCCTGCGCACTGTGCGGTTCGATGAATTTTCTTTCATTTATCCTGAGCGTCGAGCCTGAGCAATGGCTCCTGAAAGCGCAGCAAACGTCCGGCGTTGCCCAACACCAACAACGTACTCAGGTTATGCAGCAGCGCCGCGATCATGGCCCCGGCGGCACCCAGCCAACCGAAAGCCGCAAAAATCACGATGGCCAGCGTCCAGCCCAGCCCGATGATCACATTGGCCTGCAAAGTGCGACGGCACTGACGACTCAAGCGCACGCAAGTACCGAGGCGGCGCAAGTCGCTGCCGATCAAGACGATGTCCGCTGACGCCAGAGCAATGTCGGCACCGCCGGCGCCCATCGCCACGCCAACTACGCCTGCCTTGAGTGCGAGTGAATCGTTGATGCCGTCACCCACCACCATCGGACGGAAGCCGTGATCGATTTCCTTGAGCACGCGATTGAGTTTGTCTTCGGGTAGCGCTTGCGCCTGGACTTCATTCAGCCCGACTTCCTGCGCCAGGGTTCGCGCGACACTCTGACGATCACCGGTCAGCAGCAGTTGTCGTCCCAGGCCCAGTTCGCGCAATTCGCTCAAGGCAATGCGTGCTTCGGGTTTGATGCTGTCGGCGAGCAACAGCCAGGCGAGGAATTCGCCGTTCAGGGCCAACCCGGCAATCGGGCCATCGTGTTCAGGAACAAGGGTGGTTGTGATGCCCAGTTGTGCGAACAACTCTGGGCGACCGAGCGCAGCTTCGCCCTTCCCTGTCATCGCAACTACACCCAAGCCTTGGCGCTCATGAATTTCAGTTAGAGGCCAATAAGCTTCCTGACCGGCCATCCCAGCGAGTGCCCGGCTCACCGGATGACTGCTCGCCGCGCCGAGACTGGCGGCCAGTGTCTGCACGTCGGCGGTGTCCGCATTCGGGCTGTCGATCGACTGCAAACGCAACGTGCCGTAAGTCAGCGTGCCGGTCTTGTCGACCACCAGCGAGGTCAGATCGGCGAGTTCTTCCAGGAATGCCGAGCTGCGAATAAGAATCCCATGGCGCGCGGCCACGGCGACACCGGCAATCGCCGTGGCCGGCGCCGACAGCACCAGCGCACAGGGGCACGCCGCCACCAGCACCGCGAGCATGGCCTGAGCATCATTGGTGACGAACCAGGTCACCGCCGCCAGCAGCAAAACCAACACCATGTAACTGCCTGCATAGCGTTCGAGTAACCGTGTGATCGGTGGTTTCGAGCGCTCGGCGTTTTGCATCAGGGCGATGACTTTGCCCAACGTGGATTCCTCGCCGGTGCGGGTGACTTCAACGCGCAGCACTCCATCAAGGTTGATTGCCCCGCCGAACACCAGTGCGCCGACGCCCGCTTCTACCGGCACCGACTCACCGGTAATCGAGGCGGTATCAAGGCTCGCCTGACCGGCCAGCACCCGACCGTCTGCCGGCACCCGATCACCGGCCCGCACCTCGACGACATCACCAGCGCTGAGCATGCCGTTGTCCACCTCGATGATCGAACCGTCTGCTTGCAGCTTGCGCGCACGGCTGCGGGTCAACTGGCCAAGCGCATTAATCGCTTCCTGGGAGCCGATGACGCTGCGCTCCTCCAGGACATGGCCGAAGATCATGATGATCGGCAACAACGCTGCAGTGAGCAGATCACCGGTCGCCCAGGCACCGAGCATGGCCAGCGCAATCAATTGATCGGTGATTCCGTGCAGGCTCGGGTAACGCAGGCTGTACCAGGCCGAACGCATCACCGGAACCGCTACCAGCAACGAGGCGACACCGAGCAGCAATTGGCTGACACCGGTCTGCTCCGGGAGCATCCAGCGCCAGAGCAAGCCCAGACCCAGCAGCCCGAGCGCAAGCATCGCCAGGGTCAATTGACGCGCGGCGCGACGTTGTTCGGCCGAGGACAACAGGCTCGGAGCAGCGGTAGTCGCCGTCATTGACTGGCTCCTTGAATGATCAACCGGGAATCGTCTTTCGGGTTGACGGTGGTAACCGACCCGGCCTGACCAAGAATCTTCGGCATGCGCTCGCGATACAGACGCAGGAGCATTTGCGGGTCGGCAGACGTGGCGAGACTAGAGACGGTTGCGGTATCGGCCGCGGCTTTTGCAAGACGCTCACCTGCCTGCGCGTGAGCCACCTGCAGCGTGCGGTCTGCCTGTTCGTTGGCGGACTGGGTAAGTTTCTCGGCATCGGTGCGCGCGTTAGCCACAGCTTTGTCAGCCTGCTGACTTGCGGTCAGAACCGCATTGAAAGCACTGACCGCTGGCTCCGGCAGACTCGATTGCACATCGACCCGCGACACCTCGATACCGATGCCCTGCCCGCTCGCCTTCAGTTCAGCGAGACGCGCGTTGATGCCTTGCACCAGATCACCGCGCAATCGCTCACGACGCTCGGCCGCTTGACTGTCGGCGCCGATCAATTCCGGGCGAGCGACCAGAATGGTGTCGAGATCTCGCGCCGCAGTCAGCGCCACGGCGCTGCGCGTCACCAGGCGATCGAGTGCCGGCAGCACATGCTCGCCTTGCAACACGAATTCGTAGGGATCGCAGACTTGGTAAAACACTCGCACGTCCAGTTGCACTACGCCGGCGTCACCGGTCAATAAATAACCAGATCCGGCAAGTGCATCGCTCAACGGCGTGGCGAAGGACGCCACCCGGTCAGCCTTTAGCGCCTCGTCACTGCGCAACAGATTTTCCACTCGACGCTCGATCACCCGATCCGCCGCCGGCAACAGCATCACCTGCTCAAAGGGCTGCGGCCATGCCCATAACAGTCCTGCATTCTGAACGCGATCCAGTGCGCCGAAGTGCAGTACCACCGCGCGGTTCTGCGGATCGATCTGCCGGACATTCGAAAATGCCCATGCCAACGCGGCCAATACCGTGATCGCATACAGGACGATGAAGGTCAGACGTCCGGCTTGAATCCACGGACTGTTCAACGCATGTGTTCCACGTGGAACTTCTTCGCTCATGGTTGCGATCCGGGTTTGTTATCGAGCTTCGGCGGGCCGTCGACCAATATGCGGAACGGTGCAGAGTCGGTACGCAGAATCAGTTTGGTATCTGGCGTGACGATGGTGCCGAGGGTATCGAGGGAGCGCAGCAGATTGTAAAGCTGTGGCGCGCTGGCGTAGGCGCGCCCATAAATCTGCGCAGCCTCAACCCGCGACTGCGCTTCAATGCCAGCGGCTTTCACCGTTGCATCGGCCTGGACGATCCGCGCATCGCGCTCGGCGGCGGAGCGAATTTGCGCCGCTTCGCGTTTGCCAACAGCCGTGCGTTCCGTAGCGATGGTTTCACGTTCTGCGCGCATGCGGTCGACTGTGGCGTTGAGTGTGACCGAGGGCAAAGTCAGCCGCTCGACACCGACCTGCACCACGCGCACACCATAAGTGGCGAGCAATTGTTGATCGATCTGTTGCCGCAATTGCGCTTCAAAATCAGCGATGCGCACTTGCCTGGCATCAGTGTTGACCAGATTGGCCAAGTCGAAACTGCTGGCCGTGGTCTCCAGCGCTGAGCCGACAAAGGTGCGAATCTGCCGCGCCGCTTCGTCCGGCTGATTCTGCACGGCTCGCATGAAGCGCTGCACGTGTTCAGGATCACCCTGCACCTGCCACGCCACATAGGCCTGCACGATGATGCGCAAACCGTCCCGAGTACCAACGTCCTGCAGACCACTTGAGGTTGTGCGCAAACGCAAGTCCACCGGGATCGCTGCTTCGAACGGTGCCGGCCAGCGCCAGTTCAATCCTGGAGCGAGCAAGACCCGCGACGGATTTCCGAAACGGGTGATGACCGTAGCTTCACCGGAGCGCACTTGCACCAGACTCGCCGCGGCAATGGCAAACGCCACCAGCAACGCAGCCCAGCCCATACGCCGCCACGGAAAGGGTCCGGCTTCTGGCACCTCGCCGTGATGGTGATGATGACCATGATGATGGTGATGGCCGCCGTGGCCGTGGTCATGGCCGCTGTGGTCGTGAACGTCATGAACAGGCGACTGGCTCAATGGGTGGCTCCTGGTTGAGCGGTGGTGCGTGGGGACGACGGATCAGTCGGAAGTGTGAAAGTACGCAGATCGATGGTTGGCGCGTTGGCGCTGCCGCCGAGTCGATGATCAAGTATCAGTAACCTGGCTTTACTCAAGCCCTGACTGAGCTGGCTGAAATATTGCTCCAGTACGAAGGCCTGACCGGCACTGGCGAATGCCTTTTGTTCGGCGCCGAATTTCAGGTCGGCGGTTTGCGCAGCGGCATTGATCTCCTGCGCGTTTGCCGTTGCCTGATCCTGCGCCGTGCTCGCCTGCAACTGCGCTTCGTTACTGGTCTGCGCAGCCGCGCCGCGCTCGCGAGCGATCAACGCCTGGGCGCCGATCTGCGCCGCCTGCACACTGTGATAGGCATTTGCCGCACCGGCCGGTGGATGAATCGCTTCGACGACTGTGGCGAGGATTTCCACACCACTGTTCAGTTTGTTCAGATCGCGTTGCACTGCGCGACCGATTTCCTCGGCCAGCCCTGCCCTGTCGTCGCCGAGCAGACCGTCGAGGGTGCGCGAGGCAAAATCGTGAACCAGAATGCGGCTGGCAGTGCTGCGAATCAGCGTCGCTACATCGGCGCTGTTATAGGTCGCGGCGAACGCCGCCTCGTCGTCCAAACCGATGCGATAAACAAAGCGCACATCCATGTTGACGATTTGCAGGCCCTGTTGCGCGCCGCGGCTGCTGGCGATGACCTGGGATTTGTCGTTGACGTGGCTGGCGTCCCATAAACGGTTGGCGATCAGCGGGGCGGGGCCTTCAGCGGAGTCGGACTGCGCGGCGATTGGCTTGTCGCCGACACTGGTCGCCAGTTCATGGACCACGCCGTTTTCAACGGAGATCACACGCCCCAGTGGCCAAGGCAAACCGGCATGCAAACCCGGGCCGAAAACCTGTTCCGGTTTACCGAAGCGCTCGTAGATGCCGCGACCCTGCAGAGGAATTTCATGTACGCCGGTCAGCAGCCAACCGCTAAGGACGACCACCGCCGACACTGGCAACAAGGCCCGGCGCATGTAACTGAAGGCCCAGATCTGGCGCAGATCGATGCCGAACCGATTGTGCATTTCGTGCTGCAACGCCAACCACGGCTGCGGCGGCCAACGCAGCATATCGGAGGTAAAACTGCGCGCCAGCAGGGACGGCTCGAGTTGGTCGAGGCGCGGGCTGAAGACAGACAGCGCCGCGCGCAACAGCAGTTCGAGGGCAACCAGCATCGGCAAGATTGCGCTGAGCACTGCAACGCGAACCGGCCAGACTGCGTGCTCGCTGGCAAACAACAGACACAGCGCACCGATCAACAGGGTGATGATCACCACCCGGGTCAGTTGCGCCAGCGCAGCCGCCTCCGGCCATTGCGCCGTTAGCTCCTGCGCCAGTTGCCGCTCCAGCACCAGCAAGGCGAAGGCCAGCAACAACATCAGTGCTGCACCAATGTTTGCCGGCAGGCCCAACGCCGCAGCAGGTAAAGTGAGATTCCACACTTGCTCGGTGCTGAGCAGAACCAGCAATGCCCAGCCACCGAGCCAAAGTGCCGGCGCGCCGATTTGTCCTAGCAAATACCGGCCGCGCAGACTCAAGCGCTCCAGCAGCCTTTCGTACCAGCCCTCGGCTGCTGCGCCTTCCTCCACGACGCTCGGTTGCGAGGCTGGCGGATGCATCACCCGCGCGCGCCATTGCGCCACCCACCAGGCCGATTGCAGCCCGGCGACCAGCACCAGCAACGCGGCGCTCTGATTGACCAACAACGGCGACCACAAGGATTGCGGCGCAAACAGACCGACGAAAAATGCCAACACCCAGCCCAACCCGGCCACTGCGCCGAGTCCATACGCTAACCAACGCAATTTGCGTGAGTGCGCGGCTGCCTGCTGAAAGCGCGGCAGTTCGGTGACTGGCGCGGCGTCCAACTCAAGATCGACTTGCATAACACCCCGAAAATGTAGGCCCTACGTTCATAGCGTTACGATATAACGGAAACTGTGAAATATTCGTATACATTTACCGTTATTCAAAGACGCCGCAGCTGTCGCTTGCCTGAAGCCTTGACCGAAATGTCCGGTAAAGCTCATATTACGCACGTAATTTTAATCGCAGCTAATCTTCGCTATCCCCCATCGAGCAATCTGGAGCAAGCGCATGAGCAACTATGACGTGGTGATTCTGGGCGGCGGCCCCGGCGGTTATAACGCAGCGATCCGCGCCGGCCAGCTCGGGCTCAAGGCCGCATGCGTCGAAGGGCGCTCGACCCTCGGTGGCACGTGCCTGAACGTTGGTTGCATGCCGTCCAAAGCCTTGTTGCACGCTTCAGAACTCTTCGCCGCTGCGGTGGGTACGGAGTTCGCCAACCTTGGCATCGAAGTCAAACCGACGCTGAACCTGGCGCAGATGATGAAACAGAAAGACGAAAGCGTCGCCGGCCTGACCAAGGGCATCGAATTTCTGTTTCGCAAGAACAAGGTCGACTGGATCAAAGGCTGGGGCCACATCGACGGCCCGGGCAAAGTCACGGTGACCGACGATCAGGGCAACAAGACCGAGCTCAGCGCCAAGGACATCATCATCGCCACCGGCTCCGAGCCCACTCCCCTGCCCGGCGTCGAGATCGACAACCAGCGCATCCTCGATTCCACCGGCGCGCTGTCGCTGAGTGAAGTGCCCAAACATCTGGTGGTCATTGGCGCCGGGGTGATCGGCCTGGAGCTGGGTTCGGTATGGCGGCGACTCGGCGCGCAGGTCACCGTGGTCGAATACCTTGATCGCATCTGCCCCGGCGTCGATGCCGAGGCCGGCAAGACCTTGCAGCGCGCGCTGAGCAAACAAGGCATTGCCTTCAAATTGAGTTCAAAGGTCACCAGCGCCACCAGCTCCGCTACAGGCGTGCAGCTGAGTGTCGAGCCTGCCGCTGGTGGTACGGCTGAGCTGATCGAAGCCGACTATGTGCTGGTGGCCATCGGGCGTCGGCCATACACCCAGGGCCTGGGGCTGGAGAACGTCGGCCTGAGTACCGACAAACGCGGCATGCTCGCCAACAAGCAACATCGCACCGAAGCCGCTGGGGTCTGGGTCATCGGCGACGTCACGTCCGGGCCGATGCTCGCGCACAAGGCAGAAGACGAGGCCATGGCCTGCGTCGAGCAGATCCACGGCAAGGCCGGTGAGGTCAATTACGCGCTGATCCCCAACGTCATCTACACCCAACCGGAACTGGCCAGCGTCGGCCAGACCGAAGAACAGCTCAAGGCCGAGGGCCGTGCCTACAAGGTCGGCAAGTTTCCCTTCACTGCCAACAGCCGGGCGAAGATCAATCACGAAACCGAGGGCTTTGCCAAAGTCCTCGCCGACGAGCGCACGGACGAAGTCCTTGGCGTGCACCTGGTCGGGCCGAGCGTGAGTGAGATGATCGGCGAGTTCTGTGTGGCGATGGAGTTCAGCGCGTCGGCCGAGGACATTGCCCTGACCTGCCATCCGCACCCGACGCGTTCGGAAGCGTTGCGTCAGGCAGCGATGAATGTCGAGGGGATGGCGACGCAGATGTAAATCTCCAAGCCTTGCGCGCTCCTTCGCGAGCAGGCTCGCTCCCACATTGGAATGCGTTACCCCTGTGGGAGCGAGCCTGCTCGCGAATGGCGCCACCCGGTCTACAGCGGCAGATGCCCCAACGGCAACGCCCCCGGCGCTTTCACTGTGTGAATGGCAAAGTTGCTGCGAATATCGCTCACCCCAGGCAGTTTCAGCAGGTGCGCACTGACAAAGCGGTCATAAGCGCGCAAGTCAGGGACGACCACCTGCAAGAGGAAATCCGATTCGCCGGACACCAGAAACGCTGAGACCACCTCAGGCAACGCAGTGACGGCCGCATAAAACGCCTCGGCGCGTTCTTCGTTATGCCGCTCGACCTTGACCCCGACAAACACCGTCAGCCCCAGCCCGACTTCATCGCGATCCAGATTGGCCTGGTAGCCTCGAATAACTCCCGCCTCTTCCAGCATGCGCACCCGGCGCAGGCACGGCGAGGCCGACAGGCCGATTTGTTCCGCCAGCTCGACATTGCTCAGGCGGCCGTTGCGTTGCAGCGCGGCGAGAATCTTGCGGTCATAGGCGTCGAGTTTCATCTTTGGCAGATCCCGATAGTCTGACGGTTTAAAACCAGCAGGTTATGCCAAAGCTGTGAACAATTGAAGCCGACTACGCAAGCACCTGCCCTGGCCTCTCGCTCTAGACTGGCGCGAGAAAATCAACATTGAGAGGGGCGTGACGTGGCAAGTCTCTGGCTGTTTATCCTGACGCTGGCTGTGGTTCTGCTACTGCCGGGACCGGACATGATCCTGCTGTTGCAAACCGGGGCGCGACAGGGGCGTGGCGCGGCATTGGCCACCGCGCTGGGCCTTGCCATTGCCCGCGCCTGCCACGTGGCACTGGCAGCATTGGGGCTGGCGGCGCTGTTCAAAACGGCACCGTGGACGTTTGACGTGGTGCGCATCGCTGGCGCGGCCTATCTGTTGTGGATCGGCATCCAGTGTTTGCGCAGCTCGCTGGTGCCGAGCCCGCAAACCCAAGAGCAGGCACTTGCCCACGGCCAGTGGCGCGATGCGATCCGTCGCGGCTTGCTGACCAACCTGCTTAATCCCAAGGCTTTGCTGTTCTGCTCGGTGCTACTGCCGCAATTCATCGTCAGTCATGGCGCGCCGGTGTTGAGCCAGTTCGCCGTGCTTGGCCTGGTGCTGGTCGGCGTCGGTCTGCTGTTCGACAGTGTATTTGCCCTGACCGGCGCGGCACTGGGCCGTTGGCTGCAACACAGTCCGACCGCCCAGCGCATTCAGCAATGGCTGTTTGGCAGCCTGTTGATTGGCTTCGCCGTACGCCTGAGCTTCATTCAGCAGGCCTAGCCTTTGCGTACCTTGCGCTGACGACGGGTGATCAGCAGTAGCGCAGCGACAGCGACCAGCAGCACCGCGCCGATCTGCACCGGCCACTTGTATGGTCGCAGCGTTTCACGCACGGCATCGGTCACCTGGGTGACGTAGCGCTTGTCCGCATGCTCGAAGTCCGGGTACGGACATTGATTGCCGAAGTCCTGCGCCCACGGCACGTAAGGACCTTCCTTGACGTAGCGCTGATACAGCGCACTCTGGTCTTCGAGGCTGCTGTTCCAGCCGGCGGCGTTGCACAACACCGCAGCAAACGCCTGACTGGTGTGCGGCAGGTTATCGGCGGCGCGACCGGCCAGTGCCGTGGCGACAAAACGATAGTGATAACGCTGATCCGGTTGCGCGGCGCTGGCCTGCTGGCGCTGCACTTCCGCCGTGGAAATCAGCGGACCGACATCCAGCTTCGTGCTCTCCAGCGTGTAATTGCCGCCGAAGGTGGCGTAATCGGGGGCCATCTCATAACCGAGGATGTCCATGCCCCACTCCCGGGCTGTCCACGCGGCGTTGTACAACGCACTGGCGCGCTTGCTCGGCCACCACGCCGAGTCGGCCTTGAGCCGTTGCTCGCCGTACAGCCGAGCCTTGTGCTGCAGATCGTCACTGGCGAAATAACCGACCGCTTCCTGGTATCGCCCCTCACGCAGCAAGCGCCGACCGAGCAGATTGCGCAGGTTGGCGGCCACCGACAGCGGGACATAGCTGTCGCGCTCCTGCTGGGTTAATGGCGGCGGCGCCGGCACGTTCTCATCGACATACCGCTTGAGCTCATCGATCGTCAGCACCCGCTCGGCAACGGTGGCGGCATCGAACCAGTAAAGGCTGTTGCTGCGATACAGCTGCACGAATGCTTGCAGGTATTCACCGCGTTGCAGCGCCAGGATCGCGCTTTCGCCGTCGACCCGGCATTTGGGCTGTACCGTTTCAAACGCCCAGTCCGGCGTGCGGCGATAGCCCCAGTCTTCATTCTGCGGAAAGGCCTGGGCGGCTTTGGCGTAGGCGGCGGCAGCGGCAGTCGTGTCGCCCTCACGCACTGCCAGTTTTGCCCGCAGCCACCAGGCCAGCCCGCCGTCGCCGGCGTTTACCAGAAAGGCCTGGGCAGACGCGTAGTCGCCCTGTTGATAACTCATCGCCGCCAGTCGATCGGCATTGTCGAGGCTGCCACGGGTGCTGTTTTGCAGGAGTGTGACGAGTTTCTTTTCATTCGGCGGCTGCTCACCGAAAGACCAGCCCTGACGGCTGACCAGCGATGCCGTAACCAGTTGCTGCACCGCTGGCTGCTGTAGCAGTTTCGCCAGTTGGGCCTCGGGCAATTCGGCCAGTTCGTTCATCAGTTGCTTGAGCGAGGTGTAACCGACGGCCGAACCGTGCAGGTTCTGTGCTTCGTACAGTTCGATGGCGCCGCTCCAGTCGCCCGCGCTGCGCAACACCCGCGCCTCTTCACCGAGGCTGGCAACGCCCAATTCCAGCGGATCGCTGAAGCCGTCGATGCTCAGTTGCCGAGCGTGGCGGAAAGCATCGCGCGCTTCTTCCAGCGCTTCGATGCGATCGTGCGCCTCGTTGCTCATGGCAAAGGCGATGCGCCCGAGGGAATACGCCGCCCAGGTGCTGCGCAACGGACGCTGGTCTGCCGGCAGTGCCAGCACCTTGTTGAAATACTCCGTGGCCAATTGATCATCGCCGGTGGCAAAGGCAACGGCGCCGGCGACGTACAAACGGATTTCCGCCGGCAAACTGGCGCCCTGCTCCTCGGCCTGACGTGCATCGCTGAGCCCTCGCAGGCGCTTGACCACCGCGTATTGCTCGGCGCTCAGGCCCACCTGCTCAGCCTGTTCGCGCGCCAGCTCAGCCGCGTGGTCTTCGGCGTAGTCATTGGGGTTATGGGTCGCCCCTGTGACATTTTTCAGCCCGGCAATGGTTTTACCCAAGCGACTGATTTCGAAGCTGAAGCTGCCTTCGGGCAAATCGGCCAAGGTCTGCGCGCGGTTGTCGAGCAGGCGCATGGGGAAGTCCGGGCCGCAGGCCAGCGCCGAACCCAGCGGCAGGCTGAGGCTCAGGCAAAGCAGATGGCGGGGCCAGTTACGGGTCAACATGCGAACCTCCTTGATCAATATATGCACAACGCGCCCAACCGACAGCGCGCTGTCCGCCCGCCGGCAAGCGGCCGTCACGCAGGCGGGTGAAGGTAAGCAGATTGGCACTTTGTTGCAACGAGTAACCGGCGAGCGCATCGGCACCTGCACAATCCTGCGCCTTCAGCGTGATTTTCGCGGGCCACGGGCTGTCGAGATTGCCGCGGTTTTCGAGCTGGATGTCATAGAGACCGCCCTGCTCTCTGAATGACAGATCCAACCGGCTGTTCAGCCCATCGCCCCGCGCCACGGCGCGCAAAGTAGTCAGGCTCCAGGCGCGACGATCGTTGGCCAGCGGCAAGCGAAACCAGATCAAACCGGCCAGATGCTCAGGTGGATCCTCGCGCAAGGTCTTGGCCAATTGGCTGAGTTGCTGCGGATCGGCGAGCAATTCCCTGCGCTGCCCGCCGCGCTCCAGTTGCACTTCGCTTTCCACTACCGGCGCGCCACCGTCATCGCTCAACAGCGCAACGCCGTAGGCCGGCAGCGCCAGATAGAACGGTTTGTCGCTGATACGTGCCCAGGCCTTGGCCCATTTCCACGCCTGCTCGGGATCGAACAGACCCAGTCGCGGATCGCTCACGGCGTGGACTTGCAACACGCTGCTGTCGACGCTTTGCAACAGCGCTGGCAACTGCACGCTGTCGAGCCAAGCCGGCAGCGCGGTGATGCTCAAAGGCAACGAAGGCGGCAACGCCGCACGCAAATGTTTGAGGAATTCAGCGTACGCCGGCAGCCGCGCGTTGCCGGCATCGTGGTCGATTTCGATACCGTTCAGCGTGAGGCCATGCACCTGCCAATCGGCAATGATCTGCAGAATCTGCGCGGTGACCTGCTCCTGATCCAGCGACTGCAACTGGCCATCGAGGCGAATCACTGCGATCAGCGGGCGACCATCAGCTTTCAACAATGCCGGAGCAACCCGCGCCCTGCTCCACCGCTCGCCAGGAAAGGCCTGCAATGCCAGCACGCGCAGGGTCGAGAAATCGTCGTGGCTGTCGCGCAATGCCGGTTCATGCGCAGGTGTCCATTGGCGTTGCCAGACGTAGAGTTGCTGGTCGAGGACCGGCGCGGGGTGTTGCTCGCAACCTGCCAGCAAGACGCTAAAGATCAGACCCGCAATAAACCGCATACCTTGAAAACCCCTCGATCACCGGGCTGCAAGGTTACACAAAAACCGTGTAGGAGCTGTCGAGTGAAACGAGGCTGCGATCTTTTGATCTTGCTTCAACAACCTGGATCAAAAGATCGCAGCGTGCCGCAGCTCCTACAGGGATGCCGCAGGTTTGCGCGCGATGATCACCTGACTCTTGGCCACCACCGCATCCAGCGCCTGCTTGATCTGCGCTCCGCGCGGAGAGTCCAGCACCGCTTGCCAGGTATTGGCCCAGTGCTCGAGCATCGGGTGATCGGGGTTGCTGAGCTCGACCTTGGCTTCCCAGAACAACATCATCCACATCGACCAGTAGAAGCCATATTGGCTGTGGCTGATGATCTCAAGCCCGGCCTCGCTGACCATCAACTTGAACTGCTCTTCACTGATGATGCGTATGTGGTTGGGTTTCTGGAAATACTCCGGCGCGGCGATGTCCTTCTGCAGGTCCTCGGAGCTGGGATGCGGCACGCTCAGCAGATACAGCGCGCCCGGCTTGCCGACCCGCACCAGCTCGGCGAGAAACTGCGCGGGATCGTCGACGTGCTCGATCACCTCGGTGGAGACCACACGCGTCGCCGTTGCGTCGGCAATCGGTAGTGGGTTGCAGTCGGTGACATGGCATTCGATGTCCCGGGCCGGTGTGTCGTTCAGACGCTGGCGCGTGGCCTCGACCTTGGCCGCATCGATATCGGCAAGAATGATCTTCGCCCCGCGCATACCGCAAAAGTGCACGTTGCCGCCATCGCCGCAGCCGACATCAAGCAGCGTGTCGTCGGCGCTCACGGCGAACCCTGTGTACAGCTCGTGAGTTTCCTGGTTGAACCAGCCGCTGAGCTTTGCATCGTAAAGGCCGAGCAAGTACGGATCGACTTTGTCGGCAACCGCAGCGACCGGTTCTGCTGCCGTCTGTGCAGGCGTTGTCGCCGAGAGTTTCTTCAAAAAACTCAGCATGAGGTGGCTCCGGTTGAGGTAACAGCAGTTCGGGAGGCATCGAGGCGCTTGACCAGTGCAGCACCGCGATTGCGCATCGGCATTTCGACCAAGCGGTAGTTGAGTTCGCTGAGGACCGCGATCAGGCCGAAGGCAATCAACAGCGTAAGGACGGGATGTCCGGCCGGGCTCGGCAGGCCGCTGCTCTGCAAGCGAAATATCAGTTCACGTACCAACAGGTAGACCGGAATGTGAATGAGGTAGATACCGTAGGAGCGGCTACCGACCCATGCCAGCAACCGCTGCAAGCGTCCGGCAGGCATCAGGTAGTCACGGTTGTACGAGGCGATCCAGACCAGCATGGCACTGAGCACGGCGATCGAACCGATCCGATAATTGGCCAAAGTGAAACGGTCGGTGGCCATGAAGCTCAACAGCGCTGCAATGGCAATCAAGGCTGAGATGCCAAGCCATGGTCGGCGCAAGAGCGAGGGCTGCCAGTGCTGATAACCCGGCTGCGCACTCCACATCGCCAACAGCACGCCAAGCGCCAGCGCGTCGGTGCGTACCACCATCAGCAAAGGCGTGCGCACGGTCAGAATCTGCACCGCCACCAGCGCCAGCAATGCCCAGACCAGGTGCCGGCGAAACAACAGGATCAGCAACGGAAAGAGCAGATAGAACTGCTCCTCCAGCGCCAGGCTCCAGTAGACGAAACTGCTGCCGTATTCGTATTGGAAGAAGCTGTCGGCAAACCGGAAATTGGCGTATTGCAGCACCCCGGCCAGAGTTGCCTGAAGATTGGCGGACAGCGTTCCGAAAGCGCCGGATCGGTTGAGAAACACGCAGGCCAGCAGGATCAGCACCAGCCACAGCCAGGCCGAAGGCAACAGGCGAAAAGCCCGGCGCAGCCAGAAGTGGCGGACCTGGAGCCAGCGCTGCTGCGCCGTCGTGCAGCCTTGCAACAGCGGGATCAGGCTGCGGGCGATGACGAACCCGGAGATGGCGAAAAACAGATCGACGCCCCACCACGTCTGCGCCCACGCATGGATCAAGCCCAGAGACCGCACCGGTTCGCCGAACAGATTGTCCGGCAAGTGGTGGAACAACACGCCGAGCACCGCGACCGCACGCAGGACTTCAACGTCCATGATGCGCTTGGCGTTCATGCCTGGGGGGCTTCCAGGGCAGGCGCACGATGCTCGAACAACTGCGTCAGAAACCCTCGCAAACGCTGTTCAGCCACAGCCTGACTGCAAAACGCCTGCAAACTGTCGACTGCCTGCGCCGACATCGCGGCATAGCGCTGCGGCTGGTTTTTCGCGACGTCGTAACTGGCACGATAGGCCTCGCACAACGAACTCCAGTTGGTCACGTAACGCAAGGTTCGAAAGGCTTTGCGCGGGTCGTGGGGCCAGGCTGTCAGCTCGTCGGTGGATTCGATGAGAAAGGCATTGTCGGCACTCAGGTAATCGATCATCGCCGTGGTGCGCGGCGCCACCGCCGGCTTGCCGCAGGACATGAACTCCATCAACGGCAGGCACTGACCTTCACCGTACGAGGTGTTGACCACGTACCGCGTGGCCTGCACCAGTTGCTCGTAGTCCGGATCGGCGAGGTAACCGTAGATCAGAACGATGCGGCAGCGGTAAGACTGGTTTTTGTACAAGTGATGAAGAATATCGCTGAGCGCTTCTTCGGCGTCATGGTGAGTGAGCTTGAGCACCAGCGTCGCATCTTCAACATCGCGCAAACACACACAAAACGCACTGAGCATGTCTTCCCAGTTCTTGCGCCCGTCACCGGGATTGAACACCGAGGTGTAAACCACGCCATCAAGCACCAGCGTCTGTTCGGAGGCCGGCGCGGCGAAGTCGATGCCGTCGCCGCTGCGCAGGTGCGCAGGGCCGAATGCATTCAGATTGAGGGTGCGGCTGTCCGCGACCAGGCCTTTGATCGTCAGGCTGTATGCAGCGGCCAGCGGTTGCTCGGGCATATTCGCGCCACGGGCGGCAAAGCGGTCCCAGACCGGCGCCGGCACCGCGACGATCGGGTATTCGGCCCCCATGGCCTCGTGCACGGCGTTGACCGTATAACTGGAATGGGTGATCGCCGCCCCGCAGGCATGCAATACGCTACGCCAGTCGTTGCGCGGCTCGCCCGCAAAGGCTTCGTTGGGGATCGTGCTGAACTCCCACGCAAACACCGGCAGCGTCGGACAGGCCAGGTCAACGGGAGTGCGATGTGGCGGCGAGAACGACAGAAACACGCAGGGCTCGCCACGGCTCAGGCATTCCAGATACAGCGCATCGACTTCCGTCTGCGGATCGGCCACTTCCACCACCTGACCGATGCGTTCGAGCACCGGGCGATACTCCTTGAGTACGAAGTAATAGCTGTATTCCGAGCGCCCGAGGTTCTGCGCGATGGTGTGCCGGTTGGTTTCCGAATGAATGATGATCAGCATGAGGCGTTATCCTTCGCGAGCACGACATCTGCAATCTCGGGCAAAGGTTCGAAGAAGTTCGACAGACGCGTTTGCACCTCGCTGAAACCGCAATAATGCTGCATGCGTTCTCCCGCCGCTGCCGACATGCGGCGGTAATCCTGCGGCTGCGTCGTGGCCATGCGGTAGCTGCGTTCGTAGGCACTTTTCAGCGAGCCCCAATCGGGCCGATGACGCAGCGTGCGATAGATCAGGCGAGTGTCCTGCGGCCAGATGGCCGGCTCCTCGCTGGACTTGACCACGAAGGCCACCGAGTCGTCGATGTAGTCTTGCATCGCCGAGTGATCCGGTGCGATCACCGGTTTGCCGCTGCACATGAACTCCATCAAGGGCAGGCAAAGACCTTCACAGCGCGAAGCGTTGACGTAAAAACTCGCGGCCTGATAAAGCCGAGCGTATTGGCCGTCGTCCAGGTAACCGTGCAGGACCACCACGCGGCAGGCGAACGGCGTGAGCTGGGCGAGCAAGGTCATCAGCTCGTCGTAGTAAAGCGCCAGATCGTTCTGCGTGATTTTCAGCACCAGCGTCGCATCAGCCGTCTCACGAAACGCCCAGCAAAACGCGGTGATGAGTTGATGCCAGTTCTTGCGCCCGTCCTTGGGGTTGAACACGCTGACGTAGATAACGCCGTCAACCCGGGTTTCGACCACCGAAGAGGTGTCTGGCAGATTGAGCGGGACAGGTTCGACTACCGTCAGCGGTGGCGCGGCGCACACGGCCGGCAGACGCTGCTCGAGCCAACCGTGAACGGCATCGGGCAGCAGATCGCGAACGCCTTCCCAATACCAGTTCGACAAGAATTTAACTCGAGGTACCGGTTCGGCTTGCAGCTGACCGGCGTTCAACAGCCATAGCCGCAGGTAGTGCCGGGCAATGACGAAACGCCGCTTGAGCGTCAAAGGTGGTGGCCGGGCTGCCTCCAGTTCAGCCGCCAGCGCAGCCTCTTCTTCAGCAGTCAGCGGGACAGGAAGCAAACCGTCGGCCGAGAGCCCCAATGTACGGCTGTCGAAAATGCAGCCCTTGATCGCCAGCGTAGTGCCCGGATTGACTGGCATCGGCTGCTGTTGCTGACGAATTGCCGCGAAGCTGTCCCACAACGGCGTTGGCAAGACCAGTACCGGAAATGCTTCGCCCATGGAGCGGCGGATCGCCGTTGCCGTGTGGCTCGACAGGGTGATGACCCGGCCGTGGCGCGCGAGCATGCGCGTCCAGTCCTGACGCGGATCGTCGTCCCACTGTTCATCGGGGATCGAATCGAACTCCCAGGCCACCACGCATATCGTCGGGCATTCCAGATCAACCGGGGTTTTCTGCGGCGGAGTGAAGGACAGGAACACACTGTCTTCACCAGCGGCGAGCAATTGCCGGTAAATCACATCAACGTCGGCGACAGACCCGGCCACGTGCACCCGCCCCAGGCTTTCCAGCACCGGGCGATAGGCTTTGAGCACAAAGTAATAGCTGTATTCCGGACGCCCGAGACTGGCACTGATGGAGCTGTCGTTGACGTCCGAATAGAGAATGAAATTCATGGCATCCCACGATGAAGCGCCGTCCCGGCTGCTTCATGCTATGACGGCCGGGCGTCGGATCGGGTCGGCAGGGCCGGCACTCGTCCGTCATCATCGGGCACGTCTTCGTTCTTGTTTTAGTGGTCAGTTTCACCCCGCGTCGCGGCGTCCGGAAAACAACCGGCCAACTCGCGACGAAGGCCATTCTAAACACATCCATCGCGACTCCGGGAACCGCCGGGCGAGAATAAATCGGACTATGCTGACGAGAACTGACCAGTCACGGTTTGCCCGGTTGAAATTGCCGAGCAATTGGCACAGATTGGCAACCAAACAACTACAACAACGGCTTCGCCTGCTGTTTCACCGGATACTTCCTCCGGTCTGACAGAGCTTTCCTTAAAGCGTGTGAGGAAAGCGGCGCGAGTCATGACCAAGGGGTCGCTGTTTGAAAAAACGTCTGTTCGTCACGGGCCTCAGTGGCTTCGTGGGACAACACATTCAGTCTCGTCTGGCTTCGCCGGGATCGTCGTGGGAGCTGCTGCCTGCCGCATCGGCCTACGACCTTACGAACGCCGACAGCCTCATCGACCTTTGGCCTGAGTTGCCGGATGCAGTCATTCATCTGGCCGGCCAGACCTTTGTGCCGGAAGCCTTTCGTGACCCGGCCCGCACCCTCGACATCAATCTCTTCGGCACCCTCAATCTGTTGCAGGCGCTCAAGGCTCGCGGCTTTGCCGGGACATTCCTGTACGTCAGCTCCGGTGACGTTTACGGGCAAGTCGACGAGCAGCACCTGCCGATCACCGAGCTACAACCGCCGCTGCCGCGCAATCCTTACGCAGTGAGCAAACTTTCAGCGGAATTTCTGACCCTTCAATGGGGCCTGAGCGAAGGCTGGCCGGTACTGGTCGCGCGTCCGTTCAACCACATTGGCACCGGGCAAAAAGACAGCTTCGTCATCGCCAGCGCAGCGCGGCAGATCTGCCGCATCAAACAGGGCTTGCAAGCACCGCAACTGCAAGTCGGCGATATCGACGTGACCCGCGATTTTCTCGATGTCGGCGATGTGATTTGCGCCTACTTCGCACTGCTGGAAAACGGCACACCGGGGCAGGTCTACAACATTTGCTCGGGCCGCGAGCAAAGCATTCGCAGCCTGATCGAGCAATTGGCCGATCTGGCCGAAGTCGACGTAGAACTGGTGCAGGATCCGGCGCGCATGCGTCGCGCGGACCAGCGCCGCGTCTGCGGCAGTCAGGCAAAACTGGCCAGCGCCACAGGATGGGCGCCAGCCATCACCACACAACAATCCCTGCGGGCGATCCTGTCCGACTGGGAGACGCGAGTACGACAACAATGACAAAAAGTGCACTGATTACCGGGATTACGGGCCAGGACGGCGCCTATCTGGCCAAACTGCTGCTGGACAAGGGCTACAAGGTTCACGGCCTCGTCGCCAGGCGCAGCAGCGATTCACGCTGGCGCCTGCGCGAGATGGGTGTCGAAGCCGATATCGTCTACCTCGACGGCGACATGGCCGATGCCTGCTCGGTGCAGCGTGCGGTAATCAAGTCGGCACCGGACGAAGTCTATAACCTCGCCGCACAGAGTTTCGTTGCCGCCTCGTGGGATCAACCGGTCACCACCGGCATCGTCGATGGATTGGGCGTGACACACCTGCTCGAAGCGATCCGCCAGTTCAGTCCGCACACGCGTTTTTATCAGGCCTCGACCAGCGAAATGTTCGGCCTGATCCAGGCTGAGCAACAGGACGAAAACACCCCGTTCTACCCGCGCAGCCCTTACGGCGTGGCCAAGCTCTACGGCCACTGGATCACCGTCAACTACCGCGAAAGCTTCAACCTGCACGCCAGCAGCGGCATTCTCTTCAACCATGAATCACCGCTGCGCGGCATCGAATTCGTGACGCGCAAAGTCACTGACGCGGCCGCGCGCATCAAGCTGGGCAAACAGCAGGACTTGGCACTGGGCAACATCGACGCGAAACGCGATTGGGGCTTTGCCGGCGATTACGTCGAAGCCATGTGGCTGATGCTGCAGCAGGACAAGCCTGACGACTTCGTAGTCGCCACGGGTGTTACCACCACGGTGCGCGAAATGTGCCGCATCGCCTTCGACCACGTCGGCCTGAACTACCGCGATTACGTGAAGATCGACCCGGCGTTCTTCCGCCCGGCCGAAGTCGAAGTGCTGCTCGGCAACCCGGCCAAGGCCCAGCGTGTACTGGGCTGGAAACCGAAAACCGACCTGGATACCTTGATCCGCATGATGATGGATGCGGACATGAAACGCGTCGCCAAGGAGTAGGCCATGCTGATTCCAGTGATTCTGTCCGGCGGTGCCGGCACCCGTTTGTGGCCGGTGTCCCGCGAGGGCCATCCCAAGCCGTTCATGACCCTGCCCGACGGCCAGTCGCTGCTGGGCAAGACCTACCAGCGCGCGGCAGCTTTGCTCGATGGCTGGGGCGACATCGTCACGGTGACCAACCGCGAGTATTACTTCCAGAGCAAGGATCACTATTGCGCGGCGCACGTATCGCGCCATCGCGGGCACTTTCTGCTGGAACCGAGCGGGCGCAACACCGCACCGGCGATCGCGGCTGCGGCGTTGTCGTTGCAGGCCCTGCACGGTGACGACGCAATCATGGTGGTGATGCCGGCGGATCATTTGATCGTCAATCAGGACGCCTTGAAAAGTGCGGTCGAACACGCAGTGAATCTGGCGAAGGACGGTTATCTGGTGACCTTTGGCGTGGTTCCGACCGCCCCGGAAACCGGCTTCGGCTACATCGAGACCGGTGCGCCGCTGGACGCCAGAGGCGCGGCCAAGGTGCAGCGTTTCGTCGAGAAGCCCGACTTGCAAACCGCCACGCACTACCTGGAGAGCGGTAATTTCCTGTGGAATTCGGGCATGTTCTGTTTTACCACCGCGACGCTTATTGCCGAGCTGCAACTGCACGCACCCCAGTTGCTGGAACAGACCCGTGCCTGCATGGCCGTCAGCGCGCCAGTTGAAACCGTGGGCTGCCTGCAACAGGAGTTGTCGCCGACGCTGTTTGCCGAAATCACTGACATTTCCATTGACTACGCGCTGATGGAACGCTCGGAAAAAGTCGTGGTGGTACCCGCCGGTTTCGACTGGAGCGACATTGGCTCGTGGAGCGCGGTCGCGGCGCTGATTCCGGCCGATGCCGACAACAACCGCGCCAGCGGCGAAGCGATTTTCATCGACAGCCACAACAACTTCGTGCAGAGCGAAGGCCGGCTGGTGGCGACAGTGGGTGTGGATAACCTGATCATCGTCGACACCGCCGATGCGGTGCTGGTGGCCCATGCCGACCGTGCGCAGGATGTGCGCCGCGTGGCAAAACAGCTCAAGGACAAATCCCACGAAGCCTATCGCCTGCATCGTACGGTCAGCCGTCCCTGGGGCACCTACACCGTTCTCGAGGAAGGCCCGCGTTTCAAGATCAAGCGCATCGTGGTCAAACCCGGTGGCAAGTTGTCACTGCAGATGCACCATCATCGCAACGAACACTGGGTGGTGGTCGAAGGCATGGCCAAGGTCACCAACAACGGTTCCGGCACCACGCTGGTAGCCAAGAACGAATCGACGTTCATTGCTGCCGGACACAAGCATCGCCTGGAAAACCCCGGGGTGATCGATTTGGTCATCATTGAGGTGCAAAGCGGCGAGTACCTGGGCGAGGACGATATCGTTCGCTTCGAAGATCAATATGGCAGGACGGTTTGAATGCTGCTTTCCCTGTACCGCTCGCTGTACAGCTACCGTGGATTCATCCTCGGCAGCGTGCAGCGAGAGTTTCAAGCGCGCTATCGCAATTCGCTGTTCGGCGCGCTATGGCCGATCTTCAATCCGCTGTCGATGATCATCGTCTACACGGTGATTTTTTCCCAGATCATGCGCGCACGTTTACCGGGTGTGGACGACAGCATGGCCTACAGCGTCTACCTGTGTGCGGGTCTGCTCGCCTGGGGACTGTTTTCCGAAATCACCCTGCGCAGCCAGAACATGTTTTTGGAAAACGCCAATCTGCTGAAGAAAATCAGCTTCCCGAGAATTTGCCTGCCGGTGATTGTGCTGATCAACGCAGGAATCAATTTCGCCATCATCATCGGCCTGTTTCTCGGCTTTCTGCTGGTCACCGGGCGCTGGCCGGGGATGGCGCTGCTGGCGCTGATTCCGCTGATTGCTCTGCAAATGATGTTCTGCGCCGGGCTGGGCATGGTCCTTGGCGTGTTGAACGTATTCTTTCGCGATGTCGGCCAGTTGTTCGGCATCTGCCTGCAGTTCTGGTTCTGGCTGACGCCGATCGTCTACCCGGTCACGATCCTGCCGGAATGGGTCCAGCGCCTGCTGCAACTCAACCCGCTGACCCACCTGTTCAGCAGTTATCAGAACCTGTTTCTCTACGGTCAGTGGCCGGTATGGAGTGCGCTGCTGCCGGTTTTCATTACCGGCGTGGTGTTTTGTCTGATCGGTCTGAGGCTGTTTCGCCAGCGCGTCGGCGAAATGGTGGATGAACTCTGATGGGGCATATTCGCGTCACCGGCCTGGGCAAGGCCTATAAACAGTATCCCAACCGCTGGGCGCGATTGGCCGAGTGGCTGATTCCGTTTTCACCGCTCCGGCATCATCCGCATTGGGTGCTGCAGGACGTCGAGTTCGAAATTGCTCCCGGCGAAGCGGTAGGCATCGTCGGCGCCAACGGTGCGGGCAAAAGCACTTTGCTGAAAATGATCACCGGCACCACCCAACCCACCCGGGGCAAGATTGAACTGCAGGGGCGCGTCGCAGCCCTGCTGGAGCTGGGCATGGGGTTCCATCCGGACTTCACAGGGCGCCAGAACGCAATCATGGCCGGTCAGTTGTTGGGCATGCAGCTTGAAGAAATCCAGGCCCTGATGCCCGATATCGAACGTTTTGCCGAAATCGGCGAAGCCATCGATCACCCGGTCCGCACTTACTCCAGCGGCATGCAGATGCGCCTGGCGTTCAGCGTCGCCACGGCTCGGCGCCCGGACATCCTGATCGTCGACGAAGCACTGTCGGTGGGCGATGCCTATTTTCAGCACAAGAGCTTCGAACGCATCCGCAGCTTTCGTAAATCCGGCACGACGTTATTGATCGTGTCACATGATCGCTTCGCGATTCAGTCGATTTGCGACTCGGCGATCCTGCTCAAGGATGGGCGCGTGGCCATGCGCGGCAAACCGGAGCCGGTCCTCGATTATTACAACGCGCTAATGGCCGAACGTGAGGGTCAGGTCGTACGCCAGGAAACGCTCGCCGGTGGCGAGGTGCAGACGGTCTCCGGCACCGGCGAGGCGGCGATTCTCGGCGTACGCCTGCTCGATGAAAACCAGCGCAGCATTGACGCTGTCGAAGTCGGCCAGCCGGTGGTGCTCGAAGTGCAGGTCGAGGTACGCGAGGACATCGAACGGCTGGTGCTGGGCTTTATCCTCAAGGATCGACTGGGCCAGATGATGTACGGCATCAACACCCACCGACTGAACAAGGCATTGACCGATCTGCGCGCCGGTGAACGCTTCACCTATCGCTTCGCCTTCATCATGGGCCTGGGCAAAGGCAACTATTCGGTGTCGCTGAGCCTGTCGCGTCTGGACTCGCACCTGGATCGCAATTTCGAGTGGCGTGACTACGCACTGGTGTTCCACGTGATCAACAACCCTCGGGAGGATTTCGTCGGTTGTGCCTGGCTCGACGCAAAAACCACCATTACCCGTGAAAACGAGGCCCGGCCTGTCGAGCGTGCGCCATGACCCGCCTCCTGGTTGAATGCACTCACGTATTCAAACATCCGAAGGTCAATTCGGGGATCCAGCGCGTGGTGCGCAACGTCATCAAGCAGTTGCCCGCCAGCGCTGAAGGCATCGAGTGCATGCCGGTGGTGGTGATCAATGGTCAGCTCTACCACGTGCTGCAACTGGCGCCACTCGATACACCTTTCTGGAACAGCCTTGAAACCTTCGGTGAGCGCCTGGAGCGCCTCGCCCACCGCTTCTGGCAATGGCACCAGCGCCGCGATGCGCTATGCACGTCGAAACCGGCGCGGCGACTGCTGTATGTGAGCTATCGGTTGACCCAGTTTGCAGTGCTCGGCCTGCCGATTCGGCTGGTCCGGCGGATCAATCGCAGGCAGTTGCTCAAACGTTGTTCGCCGCTTCAGCACCAGCCGGGCGATCAACTGGTGCTGCTGGATTCTTCTTGGCACTCGGATTTTTTCACCCATGTCGAGCAGCTCAAACGCGACGGCGTCGGCATGATCGCGGTGATCTACGACCTGATTCCGCTGACGCATCCGCAGTTTTACGACACGCGTCTGGTCGAGGTTTTCAACGAATGGTTCGACTGGATCACCCGCACAGCTGACGGCTATATGGCAATTTCCGCCACGGTGCGCGATCAGGTGCGTGACGAATTGCAGCGCAGAATCGGTGCCGAGCAGACTGAAAAGCGCTGGTTCGATTACTTTCATCTGGGTTCCGAGCTTGATCTGCAGCACAGCGAAGCCACGGTCGAACCGCGCTTGAGAGACCTGTTCACAGCGCCCGAAGCGGTTTTTCTGATGGTCAGCACCATTGAGCCGCGCAAGAACCATGGGTACCTGCTCGACGCCTTCGAACGCGCCTGGGCCGATGGCTCAACGGCACGCTTGTGCATCGCCGGACGGATCGGCTGGAAATGCGACGCCCTGCTCGCCCGCATTCGCAATCACCCGCAATTGAACCGGCGCCTGTTCATGTTCAACGACCTGAATGACACCAGCCTTGAATACGCTTATACGCAAGCCAGCGCGTTGGTGTTCCCATCGTTTGTCGAGGGCTTCGGCCTGCCGCTGGTTGAAGCCATGCAGCGCGGTTTGCCGGCAATGGGCAGCGACATCGCGGTTTTCCGCGAAATCGGCGGCGAGTTCATGGCTTATTTCGATCTGCAGGATCCACAAAGTCTTGCCGATCTGATCGAAACCTATCAGCGCAGCGGACAATTTCCCGCCGCCCGCGAGGTCGCTGACTGGCGCTGGATCGGCTGGCGCGAGGCCAGTGAACAATTGGCGACTCGCAGTCTTGAAAATGTTTTGCAGGCCCCGCGCGTGCAAGCGAGGCCGTATGCGCATTGCTCTTAATGCCCGCATCCTGCAAGCGCCGCGCACCGGCATCGGCCACTACGTCGCCGAACTGGTCAACGCCTTGCGCAGCGAGTCCGATGTGGAGGTGACTCTGTTTCATGGCTGGGGCTGGAGTTCGGCCCTGCCGGACGCGGCCATGCCCGGCTACTCGCGCATGACGCCATTGTTGCGGCAAATACCCGGGGCGTATCAGGCACGCCGCTGGCTGGAGCAGAAACGCTTCGATCAGGGTCGGCGCCAAGGGATTGATCTTTATCACGAGCCGAGCCTTTGGCCGCTGGCTTTCGACGGCCCGACCGTGATCACCCTGCATGATCTGACGCACCTGCATTTTCCAGAAACCCAACCGCCAGCACGGCTGAGGGAGATCGAACGTCGTCTGGCCGCAGGTGTGGAGCAGGCGCGAGTGATTCTGACCGATTCGCAGGCAATCGCCGACGAGGCGCAAGCTTATTTCAACCTGCCTGCGCAGCGATTCGTGGTCGCGCCGCTAGGCGTGGCCGAACGCTTCCGCCCTCGGCAAACCGAGGAAATCGATAGCGTACTCAAGGCCCACGCCGTCCAGAACCGGGAGTATTTCCTGTGCGTCGGCACCCTCGAGCCGCGCAAGAACCTGAGCCTGGCATTGCAGGCCCACGCCCTGCTGCCCGACGTCGTGCGCCAGCGTTTTCCCTTGTTGATAGCGGGTATGGCCGGTTGGCAGCGCGAGCAGTTCAGCGAGCCACTGCGCCAGGCATTGGCCAGCGGTCACGTATGCCTGCTCGGCTATCTGCCCGATGAGCAACTGGCGCAACTGTTGGCCGGCGCCCGGGCACTGATATTTCCATCGTTGTATGAGGGCTTCGGCTTGCCGGTGCTGGAAGCCATGGCCAGCGGCACGCCAGTGGTGACCACCCGCTCTTCGGCGATGCCGGAAGTGGCCGGCGCGGCTGGCAACTATATTGAAGCGGACGATGCCGAGGGTCTGCGTGATGCAATGGGCCGGCTGATCGACGACTCGCTGCATTGGCAGGCCTGCCGCGAAGCGGGATTGCAGCAGGCGGCACTTTTTTCCTGGCAACGTTGTGCACAGGCCACGGCCGGTGCGTACCGCCAGGCCATGGGAGGTTGAATGCGCGTTCTTCATTTCTTCAAGACGTACCTGCCCGATTCGGTCGGCGGCATCGAACAAGTCATCTTTCAGTTGTGCGAAAGCGGCGCCCAGCATGGCATCGACGGGCAAGTGCTGACACTCAGCACCGATCCGACGCCGCCCGTGGTGCAACTCGGTCAGCACGAAGTACATCGGGCGAAGCTGGATATCCAGTTCGCCTCCACCGGCTTTTCCTGGAGCGTGTTCAAGCAGTTCCGCGAGCTGGCCGCTGAAGCGGACGTGATCAACTATCACTTCCCGTGGCCGTTCATGGACCTGGTGCATTTCGCCAGCGCCGTGAACAAGCCGAGCGTGGTGACCTATCACTCGGACATCATTCGCCAGAAGCATTTGCTCAGGCTCTATCGGCCACTGATGAATCGCTTTCTCGCCAGCGCCGACCGCATCGTTGCTGCATCGCCGAACTATCTGCACACCAGCGATGTGTTGCAGCAGTTTCAGGACAAGACTCGCGTTATCCCCTACGGCTTGAACAAGGCAGGTTATCCACAGCCTGATACCGAAAGGACGAACCGCTGGCGCCAACAGCTTGGGGATAAGTTTTTTCTCTTCGTCGGAGTAATGCGTTATTACAAGGGCCTGCACATCCTGCTCGATGCGCTCAAGGACGTCGATTATCCCGTGGTGATCGTCGGTGCCGGTCCGCTGGAGCAGGAACTGCATGCACAGGCCGCCGCGCTGGGCCTGCGCAATATTCATTTCCTCGGTCGTCTGAGTGACGAGGACAAAGTGGCGTTGCTGCAATTGAGCTACGCGATCGTATTTCCCTCGCACTTGCGTTCCGAGGCTTTCGGGATTTCGCTGCTCGAAGGCGCGATGTACGGCAAACCGATGATCTCCAGCGAAATCGGCACCGGCACCAGTTTCATCAATATCCACGACGAAACCGGACTGGTGGTGCCACCGAGCAATCCACAGGCCTTCCGTGAAGCCATGCGTACGCTTTGGGAAAACCCTGCGCGTGCTGCCGAGATGGGCGTCAAAGCCGAAGCGCGCTATCGGCAGTTGTTCACCGCCGATGAGATGGGTCGCAAGTGGACAGAGCTGTATCAGGAACTACTGGCTGAAAAGGCTCTGTCCTACGCTTGAGTGGAGATCACGCGGTTTTCTGCAAACCCGCGACAGTACGCGGCATCGCGACAAAACCCGGCAACGCTTCGATCCGCGCCAGCCAGGCGCGAACGTTGGCGTAGTCATCCAGCGAGACGTTGCCCTCCGGAGCGTGGGCAATGTAGCTGTAGGCGGATACGTCAGCGATGGTCGGCTCTTGCCCCGCCAGATAGGCAGTTCTGCCCAATTCCAGTTCCATGACCTTGAGCAGGTTATGCGCACGGCCAATGACTTCCTCGGCATTCAGCTGCGCACCAAACACCGTGATCAGGCGTGCCGCCGCCGGGCCAAAGGCAATCGGTCCCGCCGCTGCCGAAAGCCAGCGCTGCACATGCGCTGCGCCCACCGGGTCGGTCGGCAGCCAGCGACCGTTGCCATACTTCTGCGCCAGATAAACCAGGATCGCGTTGGAATCGGCCAGCACCACGCCGTTGTCATCAATCGCCGGTACTTGGCCGAAGCTGTTGATCGCCAAGTACTGCGACTGCTTGTGCTCACCCTTGGCCAGGTCGACAAAGATCAGCTCGGTCGGCAGTTGCAGCAGCGACAGCATCAACTCGACGCGATGGGCATGGCCGGAACGGGGGAAGTTGTAGAGTTTGATCGCTTGCATGGTCGACTCCGCTGGAAAGTGACGTCGCTACGGGGATGAGCGCGCCGATGAGTCATCATCTATGTGTTGCCGGAACAACAGAATAACCAGCAGCTGCAATCGATTATTTCATCTCGTGCAATAACGCCGTAGCGCTCAAGGCCGGATGCTCGCGCAGGGCCTTCACGGCGAAGTCGACAAAACTGCGGATTCGCGCCGGCGCCTTGCGCCCGCCCTGATACACCACGTGGATCGGCAACGGCGGCAGTTCGAACTCGGCAAGGACGATTTCCAGCTCGCCCGCCGCAACCTTGTCCGCCACTTGATAGGACAGCACTCGCGTCAGACCCAGGCCTTTGCGCGCGGCGGTGATCGCCGACTGATTGGCCGTGACGGTCAGGCGCGGTTCGGTGCGCACGCTGAGTGCTTCACCGCCGTCGAGAAACGGCCAGTTGCGTTGCTGACCGATCGCCGACGTCGCCACCACCGGCAGCCCGGCCAAGGCCTGCGGATGCTCCGGGCGGCCATGTTCAGCCAGAAACCCCGGCGAAGCGCAGATTACCCGCCGCACTTCCCCGACGCGAATCGCATGCTGATTGCTGTCCGGCAGCTCACCGATGCGTACTGCGACATCAATGCCCTCCTCGACCATGTTGACCACCCGGTCCAGCAACAGCGCGTTGATCGACACATCCGGATAACGACAAAGGTAATCGGCCATCACTGGGGTCACGAACAGATCGCCAAACAGCACCGGCGCAGTGATCGTCAACTGCCCGCGCGGCAAGGCATGGCTGCCTGCCGCCGAATCCTCGGCCTCCTGCACCTCGGCGAGAATCCGCCGGCAGTCATCGAAATAACGCTGCCCGGCTTCGGTGAGATGCACGGTGCGCGTGGTACGCACCAGCAGCTGCGTACCGATATGCTGCTCCAGCGCCGCCACCGCTCGGGTGACGCTTGCCGCTGACAACCCCAGACGCCGCGACGCCGCCGAAAAGCCTTGCTCCTGAGCGACGACAACGAAGATCTGCATTTCCTGAAAGCGGTCCATGGGATTCCTCAGCGGCGGATACGACAATCGCAGCCGAGGCTGCGATTGTGGGAGCTTAGGTCAACGGTGGATAACTTATTCCACGGTCACCGATTTCGCCAGGTTGCGCGGTTGATCGACGTCGGTGCCCTTGAGCACGGCGACGTAGTACGACAGCAGTTGCAGCGGGATCGTATAAAGGATCGGCGAGAGAATGTCGTGGATGTGTGGCATCTGCACCACATGAGTACCCTCGCCATTGGTCATCGCGGCCTTAACGTCTGCAAATACGATCAACTCGCCGCCACGGGCGCGGACTTCCTGCAAGTTGGACTTGAGCTTCTCCAGCAGTTCGTTGTTCGGCGCGACGGTGACCACCGGCATGTCGTTATCCACAAGGGCCAGCGGACCGTGCTTCAGTTCACCGGCCGGATAGGCTTCGGCGTGGATGTAGGAGATTTCCTTGAGTTTCAAGGCACCTTCCATCGCGACCGGGAATTGCGCGCCACGGCCGAGGAACAGAGTGTGGTTTTTCTCGGCGAACAGCTCGGCGATTTTTTCCACGGTGCTGTCCATCGCCAGCGCTTCGCCGAGGCGAGTCGGCAGACGACGCAGCTCTTCGACCAGCGTGGCTTCGACGCCGTTGGCCAAAGTACCGCGTACCTGGCCCAGCGACAGAGTCAGCAACAGTAGGCCGACCAGTTGCGTGGTGAAGGCTTTGGTCGAAGCCACGCCGATTTCGCGACCGGCCTGAGTCAGCAGGGTCAGGTCGGATTCACGCACCAGCGAGCTGATGCCGACGTTGCAGATTGCCAGGCTGGCGAGGAAGCCCAGCTCCTTGGCATTGCGCAGGGCCGCGAGGGTGTCAGCGGTTTCGCCGGACTGCGAGATGGTCACAAACAATGTGTCCGGCTGCACCACGACTTTGCGATAACGGAATTCGCTGGCGACTTCGACCTGGCAGGGGATGCCGGCCAGTTCTTCGAGCCAGTAACGCGCGACCATACCGGCGTGATAGCTGGTACCGCAGGCGACGATTTGCACGTTGCGCACTTTGGCAAACAGCTCGGCGGCTTGCGGACCGAAGGCCTCAACCAGCACCTGATTGTTGCCCAGACGACCTTCGAGAGTGCGCTGAACCACGGTCGGTTGCTCGTGGATTTCCTTGAGCATGTAGTGGCGGAACTCACCCTTGTCGGCGGCTTCGGCACCGTCGGTGTACTGCACGGTCTGGCGCTCGACAGCGTTGCCGGTTACGTCCCAGATCTGCACGCTGTCGCGACGGATTTCAGCGATATCGCCTTCTTCCAGGTACATGAAGCGGTCAGTGACCTGACGCAGAGCGAGTTGGTCGGAAGCGAGGAAGTTTTCGCCCAGGCCCAGGCCGATCACCAATGGACTGCCACTGCGCGCGGCGACCAGACGATCCGGTTGCTGCGCGTTGATCACTGCCAGACCGTAGGCGCCATGCAGCTCCTTGACGGTCGCTTTGAGCGCGGCAGTCAGGTCCGGTTGTTCCTTGAGCTTGTGGGTCAGCAGGTGGGCAATGACTTCGGTGTCGGTGTCCGAGCTGAACGCATAGCCCAGCGCTTTCAGCTGTTCGCGCAGGGCTTCGTGGTTCTCGATGATGCCGTTGTGCACCACCGCAATGTCACCGGAAAAATGCGGATGAGCGTTGCGTTCGCACGGTGCGCCATGAGTCGCCCAACGAGTATGGGCGATACCCAGACGGCCGGCCAGCGGCTGTTCGGCCAGTGCGGTTTCCAGCTCGCTGACCTTGCCCGGACGGCGCATGCGGTCCAGGGTTTCGTCATTGGTATAGACCGCCACACCGGCGCTGTCATAGCCGCGGTATTCGAGGCGCTTCAGGCCTTCGAGAAGGATGGCGGTGATATTACGTTCAGCTACTGCGCCGACAATGCCACACATGGTTATTTCTCCTGACTGACAGCCGCACAGATCAAGGTGATCCCGCGGGCCTGAAGCTGATCGCGTGCCTCGACTGGCAGGCGATCATCGGTAATGAGGGTATGGATGCTGCTCCATGGCAGCTCCAGGTTGGGAATCTTGCGGCCGATCTTGTCGGCCTCGACCATGACGATGACTTCCCGCGCCACGTCGGCCATCACCCGGCTGAGACCGAGCAGTTCATTGAATGTGGTGGTGCCGCGCACCAGATCGATACCGTCGGCGCCGATGAACAATTGGTCGAAGTCGTAAGAGCGTAGTACCTGCTCGGCGACCTGGCCCTGAAAGGATTCGGAGTGCGGATCCCAGGTGCCACCGGTCATCAGCAGCACCGGCTCGTGTTCCAGTTCGCTCAAGGCGTTGGCGACGTGCAGGGAGTTGGTCATCACCACCAGGCCAGGTTGCTGGCCCAGTTCTGGAATCATCGCGGCGGTGGTGCTGCCGCTGTCGATGATGATGCGCGCGTGTTCGCGGATGCGTTTGACTGCCGCCCGAGCAATCGCCTGCTTGTACTTGGAGATACTCTGCGCAGTTTCTGCGACCAGCTCTTGCGGCATGGTGATCGCACCGCCGTAACGACGCAGCAACAGACCATGGGTTTCCAGCGCAGCAAGATCCTTGCGAATCGTAACTTCAGAAGTTTCGAAACGCTTGGCCAGCTCATCCACACTGACTTCGCCCTGCTCGTTGAGCAAGGCGAGAATGTTATGACGACGCTGAGGAGTATTGCGTTTGGACATGGCGGCTTAAGTTTCGATTCGAAAGATAACGCAAGCAATGAAACTCTATCGAAAGGTTGCCGTCAAGTTGTGAGGAGAAAAATTCAGAAAGGATGAAATGACTGTGGGAGTGAGCCCGCTCGCGAAAGGGGAGTCTCAGCCACTGAAGACGTGACTGACAAACCGCATTCGCGAGCAGGCTCGCTCCCACAGGTGGTTGTGGATAAATCAGGATTTTTTGATTTTTTCCGGGCGCTTCCAACCGTCGATGTTCTTCTGACGCGCTCGGGCAACTGCCAGCTGAGCGTTATCCACATTTTGCGTGATGGTCGAGCCAGCCGCAGTGGTTGCACCGTTGGAGATATCCACAGGCGCAACCAGCGAGTTGTTGGAGCCGATGAAAACGTCAGCCCCCAATACGGTTTTCCATTTATTGGCGCCATCGTAGTTGCAAGTGATGGTGCCGGCACCGATGTTGGTGCGTGCGCCGATTTCGGCATCGCCCAGATAGGTCAGGTGGCCAGCCTTGGCACCCTCGCCCATATGGGCGTTTTTGAGCTCAACGAAATTACCGACATGGGCGCGAGCTTCGAGCACAGTGCCCGGGCGCAAACGCGCGAAGGGACCGGCGTCGCTGCCTTCACCGAGAATGGCACCTTCGATATGACTGTTGGCCTTGATCACCACGCCCTTACGCAGGGTGCTGTCCTTGATCACGCAGTTCGGACCGATCTCAACGTCGTCTTCGATAATCACCTTGCCTTCGAGGATCACGTTGATGTCGATCAGCACATCACGGCCCACAGTCACTTCGCCGCGTATATCGAAACGTGCCGGGTCACGCAGGGTCACGCCTTGAGCCATCAGACGACGGCCGGCGCGCAACTGGTAATGACGCTCCAGTTCAGACAATTGCTTGCGATCATTGGCGCCCTGGACTTCCATCGGGTCGTGCGGTTGTTCGGTAGCGACGACCAAACCATCGCTGACCGCCATTTCGATCACGTCGGTCAGGTAGTACTCGCCCTGCGCGTTGTTATTGGACAAGCGGCTCATCCAGTCCGCCAGGCGATTGGCCGGCACGGCCAGGATGCCGGTGTTGCCCTCTGTGATGGCCCGTTGCGCTTCGCTGGCGTCTTTGTGCTCGACGATGGCCGCAACCTTGCCGTCGGCATCGCGCACGATGCGGCCATAACCGGTCGGGTCATCCAGCTCTACGGTGAGCAGGCCCATTTGTCCCGGCACCACATGCTTGAGCAGACGCTGCAGGGTTTCAACTTCAATCAGAGGCACATCGCCGTAAAGAATCAGCACGGTGTCGGCGTCAATGAACGGCACCGCTTGGGCGGTGGCATGGCCAGTACCGAGCTGTTTGTCCTGCAACACGAAGTTCAGGTCATCAGCTGCCAGTCGCTCACGCACCACATCGGCACCGTGACCGATCACCACGTGGATGCGCTGTGGATCAAGTTGCCGGGCGCTGTGGATAACATGGCCGAGCATGGAGTTGCCGGCAACCGGATGCAGCACTTTGGGCAGCGCCGAGCGCATACGAGTGCCTTGACCGGCCGCGAGGATAACGATTTCGAGAGACATGACTGGCTACCAATCCTGGGTGGTCAGCGACTGCGACCGGTTTCTGGGGAATTCGGAAAAGAAAAAAGGGTAGCCGAGGCTACCCTTTTTTATCAATCGCACAACAAGCGGCTGACGGATTAACCGCCAAACTTCTTGCGGATCTGCTGGACGGTGCGCAGCTGAGCTGCAGCCTCGGCCAGACGAGTGGCAGCGGCGCCGTAATCGAAGTCCGCGCCTTTTTCGTTCAGGGCATTCTCGGCAGCCTTGAGAGCTGCCTGAGCCTGAGCTTCATCCAGGTCGGCGGCACGTTGCACGGTATCGGCAAGTACCTTGACCATGTTCGGCTGAACCTCGAGGAAACCACCGGAGATGTAGAACACCTCGGCTTCCCCGCCTTGCTTGATCAGGCGGATCGGACCCGGCTTGAGATTAGTGATCAGCGGCGCGTGACCCAGAGCGATACCAAGATCACCCAGTGCACCGTGCGCAATCACCATCTCGACCAGGCCGGAAAAGATTTCCCCTTCCGCGCTGACGATATCGCAATGGACTGTCATAGCCATCTGATTGCCTCAACCTAAATTAGCGCCCGTTGCCGGGCGCCGGGATTACAGTTTCTTGGCTTTCTCGATCGCTTCTTCGATGCCGCCAACCATGTAGAACGCTTGTTCTGGCAGGTGGTCGTAGTCACCGTTGAGGATGCCTTTGAAGCCAGCAATGGTGTCTTTCAGGGAAACGTATTTACCCGAAGCACCGGTGAAGACTTCAGCCACGAAGAACGGCTGCGACAAGAAGCGCTGGATCTTACGAGCACGGTTAACCAACTGTTTGTCGGCTTCCGACAGCTCGTCCATACCCAGGATCGCGATGATGTCTTTCAGCTCTTTGTAACGCTGCAGAACATACTGAACGCCGCGAGCGGTGTCGTAGTGGTCCTGGCCGATCACGTTCGGGTCCAGCTGGCGCGAAGTCGAATCCAGTGGATCTACCGCCGGATAGATACCCAGGGAAGCGATGTCACGGGACAGAACGACGGTGGCGTCCAAGTGGGCGAAGGTGGTCGCTGGCGACGGGTCGGTCAAGTCATCCGCAGGTACGTATACCGCCTGGATCGAAGTGATCGAACCTTCCTTGGTCGAAGTGATACGTTCCTGCAGAACGCCCATCTCTTCAGCCAGGGTCGGCTGGTAACCTACTGCCGAAGGCATACGGCCCAGCAGTGCGGATACTTCAGTACCGGCCAGGGTGTAACGATAGATGTTGTCGACGAACAGCAGAACGTCGTTACCTTCGTCACGGAACTTCTCGGCCATGGTCAGGCCGGTCAGTGCTACGCGCAGACGGTTTCCCGGCGGCTCGTTCATCTGACCGTAAACCAGTGCCACTTTGTCCAGAACGTTGGAGTCCTTCATCTCGTGGTAGAAGTCGTTACCCTCACGAGTACGCTCACCCACACCGGCGAACACGGAATAACCGCTGTGCTCGATGGCGATGTTACGGATCAGTTCCATCATGTTTACGGTTTTGCCTACACCGGCACCACCGAACAGACCGACTTTACCGCCTTTGGCGAACGGGCAGACCAGGTCGATAACCTTGATGCCGGTTTCCAGCAGGTCGTTGCCGCCTGCCTGTTCAGCGAACGAAGGCGCTGGACGGTGAATGCCCCAGCGCTCTTCGGTGTCGATCGGGCCAGCTTCGTCGATCGGGTTACCGAGGACGTCCATGATCCGGCCCAGGGTCGCTTTACCGACTGGTACGGAGATGGCTGCGCCAGAGTCGGTAACTTCCAGACCGCGCTTCAAGCCTTCGGTGGAACCCATCGCAATGGTGCGAACCACGCCGTCGCCCAGCTGCTGCTGAACTTCCAGAGTGGTTGCGGCCGCGCTTTGTACAGTCAGCGCGTTGTAGATGCTCGGTACGCTGTCGCGTGGAAATTCCACGTCGATAACGGCGCCGATGATTTGAACGATACGTCCGCTACTCATAGCTGGATCCTCTGAATATTTGAACCGTTAAACCGCGGCAGCGCCGCCGACGATTTCCGAGATCTCTTGGGTGATCGCAGCCTGACGCGCCTTGTTGTAGATCAGCTGCAAATCGCTGATCAAATCACCGGCGTTGTCGGTAGCGTTCTTCATCGCGATCATCCGCGCAGCCTGTTCAGCCGCGTTGTTCTCGACCACCGCCTGGTAGACCTGCGACTCGACGTAACGGACCATCAAGCCGTCAAGCAGCTCTTTGGCATCCGGTTCGTAGAGATAGTCCCAGTGGTGCTTGAGATCCTGATCCGGGGTAGCCACCAGTGGAATCAACTGCTCCACGGTAGGCTGTTGCGTCATGGTGTTGATGAACTTGTTGGACACCACGGACAGGCGGTCAATACGGCCGTCCAGGTAGGCATCCAGCATCACCTTGACGCTGCCGATCAGATCATTGATCGACGGCTCTTCACCCAGGTGGCTGATAGCTGCAACGACGTTACCGCCGAAGTTACGGAAAAAGGCCGCACCCTTGCTACCAACGACACACAGATCAATCTCGACGCCGTTTTCGCGGTTTACCGCCATGTCCTTGACCAGGGCCTTGAACAGGTTGGTATTCAAGCCGCCGCACAGACCACGGTCACTGCTCACCACAACATAACCAACACGCTTGATTTCGCGGTCGATCATGAACGGGTGGCGGTATTCCGGGTTGGCGTTGGCCAGATGCCCAATAACCTGGCGGATACGCTCCGCATAAGGACGGCTAGCAGCCATGCGCATTTGTGCCTTGCGCATTTTGCTGACCGCCACTTTTTCCATGGCGCTGGTAATCTTTTGCGTGCTTTTGATGCTCGCAATCTTACTGCGAATCTCTTTTGCGCCTGCCATGTAACACCTATCAGGTTAGCAAGCGGGAGCCTCGCGGCTCCCGCTGCGGCTTACCAGGTTTGGGTGGCCTTGAACTTCTCGATACCGGCTTTCATGCCAGCGTCGATTTCGTCATTGAAGTCACCTTTAACGTTGATCTTGGCCATCAAATCGGCGTGATCGCGGTTGAAGAAAGCAATCAGCGCTTGTTCGAAGCTGCCGATCTTGGCGATTTCAATGTCAGTCAGGAACCCACGCTCAGCGGCATACAGCGACAGCGCCATGTCAGCGATCGACATCGGTGCGTATTGCTTCTGCTTCATCAGCTCGGTAACGCGCTGACCATGCTCAAGTTGCTTGCGGGTCGCTTCGTCCAGGTCAGAAGCGAACTGGGCGAATGCCGCCAGTTCACGGTACTGAGCCAGAGCGGTACGGATACCACCGGACAGCTTCTTGATGATCTTGGTCTGAGCGGCACCACCCACACGGGATACGGAAACACCGGCGTTCACTGCAGGGCGGATGCCCGAGTTGAACATCGCCGATTCCAGGAAGATCTGACCGTCGGTGATGGAAATCACGTTGGTCGGAACGAACGCGGAAACGTCGCCAGCCTGGGTTTCGATGATCGGCAGTGCGGTCAGGGAACCGGTTTTGCCGGTCACTGCGCCGTTGGTGAACTTCTCTACGTATTCTTCCGAAACGCGGGATGCGCGCTCCAGCAGACGGGAGTGGAGATAGAACACGTCGCCTGGGTAAGCTTCACGGCCTGGTGGACGGCGCAGCAGCAGGGAAATCTGGCGGTAAGCCACTGCTTGCTTGGACAGATCGTCATAAACGATCAGCGCGTCTTCACCGCGGTCGCGGAAGAATTCACCCATGGTGCAACCGGAGTACGGTGCCAGGAATTGCAGCGCAGGAGATTCCGAAGCACTGGCAGCCACGATGATCGTGTTGGCCAGGGCGCCGTTTTCTTCCAGCTTGCGAACCACGTTGGCGATGGTCGATTGCTTCTGACCGATAGCTACGTAGACGCAGAAAATGCCGCTGTCTTTCTGGTTGATGATCGCGTCGATCGCCAGAGCGGTTTTACCGATCTGACGGTCACCGATGATCAGCTCACGCTGGCCACGGCCGACAGGGATCATGGCATCGACAGCCTTGTAGCCAGTCTGTACAGGCTGGTCTACCGACTTACGCCAGATCACGCCTGGAGCAACTTTCTCGACCGCGTCGGTCTCGGTGTTGCCCAGTGGACCTTTGCCGTCAACAGGGTTACCCAGAGCATCGACTACGCGACCCAGCAATTCCTTACCAACAGGAACCTCGAGGATGCGGCCGGTGCACTTGGCGCTCATGCCTTCAGCCAGCGACTGGTAGGAGCCCAATACCACGGCACCTACGGAGTCCTGCTCCAGGTTGAGGGCCATACCGTAGACGCCGCCCGGAAACTCGATCATCTCGCCGTACATGACGTCGGCCAGACCGTGAATCCGCACGATGCCGTCAGATACGCTGACGACAGTGCCTTCGTTACGGGCTTGGGAGGTCACATCGAGCTTGTCGATGCGGCCCTTGATAATTTCACTTATTTCGGAAGGATTGAGTTGCTGCATTGCTCTGCTGCCCCTTCAAACTCAAGATTTCAATGCTTCGGCAAGTTTCGCGATTTTGCCGCGAATCGAGCCATCGATAACCAGGTCGCCGGCGCGGATCACGACACCACCAATCAAGGCAGCGTCCTCCGCAACTTGCAGGCGCACTTCCCGGTTGAGTCGTGCACTGAGAACCTTGGCGAGTTTGTCTTGCTGTTCTTGGTTCAATGCAAATGCACTGGTTACTTCAACGTCTACCGATTTCTCTTGTTCGGCCTTGTACAGGTCGAACAGAGCGGCGATCTCCGGCAGAAGCAGGAGACGGTCGTTCTCGGCAACGACGTTGATGAAGTTGCGTGCCTTTTCATCAAACTTGTCGCCGCACACGTCAATGAACGTGGCGGCCTTTTCTGCGCTCGTCAGTCGCGGGGCCTTGAGCACGCGCTGCAGGGTGTCGTCTTGCGACACCGCTGCTGCCAGGCCGAGCATGGCTGACCAATTGGCCAGTTGCTGGTGGGCCTGAGCGTGCTCGAAGGCCGCCTTAGCGTAAGGTCGGGCCAACGTGGTCAGTTCTGCCATGATCGCCCTCGCTTAGATTTCAGCAGCCAGTTGGTTAACCAGCTCTGCGTGCGCGTTTTGATCGATTGTGGCACCCAGGATCTTCTCGGCGCCGCCAACAGCCAGCAAGCCCACTTGGGCACGCAGCTTGTCTTTGACGCTGTTCAGTTCCTGTTCGATCTCGGCTTGAGCCTGAACCTTCACACGGTCAGCGTCGATACGGGCTTTTTCAACAGCCTCTTCGACGATCTGGTTACCGCGTTTCTTGGCTTGCTCGATGATTTCAGCTGCCTGAGCTTTCGCTTCGCGCAGTTGCTGACCCGCTTTCTCTTGGGCCAACTCCAGGTCGCGAGCTGCACGGCTGGCAGCGTCCAGACCATCAGCGATCTTCTTTTGACGTTCGTGCAGAGCAGCGATGACCGGAGGCCATACATACTTCATGCAGAACAGTACAAAAATCAGGAACGCAACGGACTGGCCAATCAGGGTCGCATTAATGTTCACGCCAACACCTCGCAGTTACGTTGTCCATCACACCAAATTACCCGGAAGATCCGAGTAATCAGCCAGCGATCTGACCAACGAACGGGTTCGCAAAGGTGAAGAACAGAGCGATACCAACACCGATCATGGTTACGGCGTCGAGCAGACCGGCAACGATGAACATTTTCACTTGCAGCATTGGAACCATTTCTGGCTGACGCGCTGCGCCTTCCAGGAACTTGCCGCCCAGCAGGCCGAAACCAATTGCGGTACCCAGTGCGCCCAGGCCGATCAACAGTGCAACAGCGATAGCGGTTAGACCAACTACAGTTTCCATCTTTCCTCCCGACTTTTACGTCGTATGGTTTAGGTTTTTTAGATTAAAGCGGTAAAACAAATCGTTTCAGATGCCCCGCAAGGAGCCCCTTCCCGTTTTACCGGGAAGGACATCAGACTAGTCGAGACTGGTCTTAATGGTTTTCTTCGTGCGCCATCGACAGGTAGACGATGGTCAGCATCATGAAGATGAACGCCTGCAGCGTGATGATCAGGATGTGGAATACAGCCCACGCCCACTGCAGAACTACGCCCAGGCCGCTGAGCCAGAGCAGGCCGCTGCCGAACATCACAGCGATCAGAATGAACACCAGCTCGCCGGCATACATGTTGCCGAACAGACGCAGAGCCAGAGAGATCGGTTTGGCGATCAGGGTGACGAATTCCAGCAGGAAGTTCACCGGGATCAGCAGGGCCTGAACGAAGATGTTCTTGCTGCCGAACGGGTGCAGGGTCAGTTCGCCGATGAAGCCGCCGATGCCCTTGACCTTGATGCTGTAGAAAATGATCAGTGCGAACACCGAGAACGCCATGCCCAGAGTCGCGTTCGGGTCGGTAGTCGACACGGCGCGGAACGGGATGTGGTGGTCACCGGAGATCAGGATGGCCAGCTGAGGAATCCAGTCGACCGGTACCAGGTCGACGGCGTTCATCAGGAACACCCAGACGAAGATGGTCAGTGCCAGCGGTGCGATCACCGGGCTACGGCCATGGAAGCTGTCTTTCACGCTGCCATCGACGAATTCGACCAATACTTCAACGAAGTTCTGCAAGGCACCCGGCTGGCCCGACGTCGCTTTCTTTGCCGCCATGCGGAAAAGAAGAACGAAGATCAGACCCAGCGCGACCGACCAGCCGAGGGTATCGACGTGGAAAGCCCAGAAGCCCATTTCCTTGGCCTCTGCTGCGGTGTGGGCAAAGCCCCAGCCGCCGTTGGGTAGCTGACCGAAAGTCAGGTTCTGCAAGTGGTGCTGGATATAGCCCGAAGCGGTTGTCTCTGCCATGGTTGCCTCAAACGCCCTAAGGTCTCGAAAGTCTTGTTCTCATCAGCAGGGGAGCGAACCAGCTGACCGACTGAGTCAGCACGAACACGCCGAATACTGCGATCGGCGCCAGTGGCTTCACACCTGCGAACACCAGTGCAAACAGCACTGCCGTCAAAATAAGTTTGCCTGCCTCGCCGGCATAAAAAGACCGGACGATGGACTGGGCTGCTCGGGCGCCGGAAAACCGAAATGCCCTGTGAGCGAAATAAACATTGGGCAGCAAGGCTATCAGGCCTCCGCAAAGTCCCGAGTATCCGGCAACGACTCCATGCCATTGCCAGAGCGCCAAAGCGGCAATGAGCAGAATGACAAATTGAGCCATCAACACCGGAAAAACCGCCAGGCGATGGAAAGGCAAGCGGTTTGGCGTGCGGGTTTCCATCACAGTTGCTCTCCAATGGTCGGCTGCCGAAATTCAATAACTTGGCATAATTTGTGCCGACAAAATGCGCGCAGAGTATAGGGGCGGTTCTGCCCCTATTCAACTGTCAGGTAGTGATTTCCGACTGCGCGCTACATGAGGAAATGTTTCAGCGGATGTGTGCGAGCACACCTTGAAGCTCATCGAGGGAGTTATATCCGATCACCAATTGGCCTTTGCCCTTCTTGCCATGGCGAATCTGCACCGCAGAGCCTAGGCGCTCGGCCAGGCGCTGCTCGAGGCGAGCGATGTCCGGGTCGGGTTTTGCAGCTTCCACAGGCTCCGGTTTACCACTCAACCACTGACGAACCAGTGCCTCGGTTTGGCGCACAGTCAGTCCTCGTGCGACAACATGTCGCGCCCCTTCGACCTGCTGATTGTCCGGCAGACCAAGCAAAGCACGCGCGTGACCCATTTCCAGGTCGCCGTGCGAAAGCATGGTCTTGATCACTTCGGGCAGTGCAATAAGTCGCAACAGGTTAGCCACAGTCACCCGCGACTTACCCACAGCCTCGGCAACCTGCTGCTGAGTCAGCTGGAATTCCTGCTGCAAGCGCTGCAAAGCCACTGCTTCTTCGATCGGATTAAGGTCTTCACGCTGAATGTTCTCGATCAGCGCAATGGCAATCGCGGTTTCATCCGGCACATCGCGAACCATCGCCGGGATGGTTTCCTGCCCGGCCTGCTGACTGGCGCGCCAGCGGCGTTCACCGGCAATGATCTCAAAGCGACCGCCGCCAATCGGGCGCACCACGATCGGCTGCATCACGCCTTGAGCCTTGATCGACTGTGCCAGCTCTTCCAGGGCCTGCGGGTCCATGTCGCGGCGCGGCTGATATTTGCCGCGCTGCAGCAGGTCCAGCGGCAGGTGTTGCAGTTCGCGGGTGTCAGCCTGCGCGGCTTGTTCTTCCAGCGCGCTGACCGTCGGACCACTCAGCAGTGCATCCAGTCCACGTCCGAGACCTCGTTTCTTGACGGCCATGGGGATTCCTTAAGTTGGCTGAGCGGCAGCAATGCGTGAATTTGTGCGCTGACGACGAACCATCTCGCCCGCCAGAGCCAGATAGGCCAGGGCACCACGCGATTGCTTGTCGTAGGCCAGCGCCGGCATGCCGTAGCTCGGTGCTTCGGCCAGGCGGATGTTGCGCGGGATTACCGTGTCGTAGAGCTGATCGCCGAAATGCTCCTTGAGCTGTGCCGAGACATCATTCATCAGGCTCAGCCGCGGGTCGTACATGGTCCGCAACAGGCCTTCGACTTTCAGGTTGGGATTGAGCAGCTCGGCAATGCGCTTGATGTTATCCACAAGGTCACTCAAACCCTCCAGCGCAAAGTATTCGCACTGCATGGGGATAATCACCCCGTCAGCGGCGACCAGTGCGTTGAGGGTGAGCATCGACAGTGACGGCGGGCAGTCGATCAGAATGTAGTCGTAGTTGTCACGGATTGGCGCCAGCGCACTGCGCAGACGGCTTTCCTTCATCTGCATTTCCAGCAGCACCACTTCGGCGGCGGTCAGATCGCGGTTGGCCGGCAGCAGTTGATAACCGCCGTGCTCGGAGAAGTGCATGGCCTGGCCCAGGTCGCATTCACCGATCAGCAGATCGTAGACCGAGTTTTCCAGGCCATGTTTATCCACACCGCTACCCATGGTGGCGTTGCCCTGTGGATCGAGATCGATCAACAGCACCCGGCGCTTGGTCGCGACCAGGGATGCTGCGAGGTTGATGCAGGTGGTGGTCTTGCCCACACCACCCTTTTGGTTCGCTATCGCGAATACCTTAGCCATTCTTGCTTGTGTTCCCAATCATGCCGTGCGGCGCAGTATCAGCAGATGGCGTTGGCCTTGGCAACCGGGTACGGCCAGGGCGTGTTCGCTATCGAGTTTGAAATCTGCCGGCAATGCTACCAGCTCATCGGCCGGATGAACGCCCTTCATTGCCAGCCAGCGTGTATCGGCATCGCCCAGGTGGCGAGTCCAGTTAGTGAAGTTTTCCATGCTGCTGAAGGCCCGGGAAATGATCCCGTTGAATGGCTGCGCAGGCTGGAAGGCTTCGACGCGACTGTGGATAACTTGCAGGTTATCCAGTTTGAGTTCGAGTTTGACCTGAGTCAGGAAGCGGGTTTTCTTGCCGTTGCTGTCCAGGCAGGTCACTTGCGACTCCGGATACAGGATCGCGAGCGGAATACCGGGCATGCCACCGCCACTGCCGACATCGAGCCAGCGACCGTTTTCGATAAACGACATCACGCTGAGACTATCGAGCAAGTGCCGCGAAACCATTTCGTCTGGATCGCGCACAGCGGTCAGGTTGTAGGCCTGGTTCCATTTGATCAACAGGGCCAGATAACCCAGCAGCAATTCGTGCTGGGTTTCAGTGAGATGGACACCGAGCTCGCGGGCTCCTGTGGATAACTCTTCGGCATGTTGCGAAGTGACCTTAGAACTCAAGCGCTTTGCTCCAACTGACGGCCCGCGCCGCGTTTTTTCAAATGAATCATCAACAGCGAAATCGCTGCCGGGGTTACACCCGGAATCCGCGAAGCCTGGCCCAGAGTCTCGGGACGTGTGGCGCCGAGCTTGCTCTGGATCTCCTTGGACAGGCCGGAAATGTTGGTGTAATCGATATCCACAGGCAATTTCGTGTCTTCACTGGCGCGCAGACGGGCGATTTCGTCCTGTTGACGGTCGATATAACCGGCGTACTTGGTCTTGATCTCAACCTGCTCGGCGACCTGTGGATCTTCAGCGCCCTGCCCGGTCACTTCGACCAGACCGACATAGTCGATTTCCGGACGGCTCAACAGGTTGAGCAAATTGTATTCGTGGGTTAGCGGCGTGCCGAATTTCTCGGCAATCGCATCGCCCTGCGGGGTATTTGGCCGTACCCAAGTGCTTTTCAGACGCTGTTCTTCAAGTTCGATGCTTTCGCGCTTCTTGCAGAAGGCCGCCCAACGCGCGTCATCGACCAGACCGAGCTCGCGACCTTTTTCGGTCAAACGCAGGTCGGCGTTGTCTTCGCGCAGAATCAGCCGGTACTCGGCACGGGAAGTGAACATGCGGTACGGCTCTTGGGTGCCGAGTGTGATCAGGTCGTCGACCAGCACGCCGATATACGCTTCATCGCGGCGCGGACACCAGGCTTCTTTGCCCTTGGCACGCAGTGCGGCGTTGGCCCCGGCGAGCAGACCCTGGGCGCCAGCTTCTTCGTAACCGGTGGTGCCGTTGATCTGCCCGGCGAAGAACAGACCGCCGATGACTTTGGTTTCCAGGCTGTACTTCAAATCACGCGGATCGAAGTAGTCGTACTCGATCGCATAACCTGGACGCACGATATGTGCGTTTTCCATACCGCGGATCGATTGCACGATCTGCAATTGCACATCGAACGGCAGGCTTGTGGATATCCCGTTCGGGTAGAGCTCATGGGTGGTCAGACCTTCCGGTTCGATGAAAACCTGATGGCTTTCCTTGTCGGCAAAGCGATGGATCTTGTCTTCGATCGACGGGCAATAACGCGGGCCGACGCCTTCGATTTCACCGGCTGCGGAATACATCGGCGAACGATCGAGGTTCGCTGCGATGATTTCGTGGGTACGCGCATTGGTGTGAGTGATCCAGCAACTGACCTGGCGTGGATGCTGTTCCTTGTTGCCCATGAACGACATCACCGGAATCGGCGTATCGCCCGGTTGCTCGGTCATTACCGAAAAATCCACAGACTTGCCATCAATGCGCGGCGGCGTACCGGTTTTCAAGCGCCCGACACGCAGTGGCAGCTCACGCAGACGGTGGGCCAGAGCAATCGAAGGGGGATCACCAGCACGACCGCCGGAGAAATTCTGCAAACCAATGTGGATAAGTCCGCCGAGGAAGGTACCGGTAGTCAACACCACGGAATCGGCGAAGAAACGCAGACCCATCTGTGTGACAACACCACGGACTTGCTCCTGCTCAACGATCAGGTCGTCAGCAGCCTGTTGAAATATCCACAGGTTCGGCTGGTTTTCAAGAATTTCGCGGACAGCAGCTTTGTACAGAATCCGGTCGGCTTGCGCACGGGTCGCCCGTACGGCCGGACCTTTGCGGCTGTTCAACACGCGAAACTGGATGCCGCCCTTATCGGTAGCTATGGCCATCGCGCCGCCTAGGGCATCGATTTCCTTGACCAGGTGACTTTTGCCGATGCCACCGATGGCCGGGTTGCAACTCATGGCGCCGAGGGTTTCCACGTTATGCGTCAGCAACAGGGTTTTTGCGCCCATGCGTGCTGACGCAAGTGCTGCCTCGGTACCGGCATGACCGCCGCCGATGACGATCACTTCAAAACGGGAAGGGAAATCCACCACGCACCTCGTGCCTGCTTAAGTAGGTCATTCAGGAAAAATTTGAGCTCAGGTTTCTGGACCTGGTCGGCAAGTATAGGGACTTCGCCCTTTCTAAAGAACCCTTTGCACAAAATTTAACCAGCTGTGGAGAACTCGAGGTTAAAAGAATAAAAAAGAGAGAAATTTATAAAACCTTTGTTTTTATGTTTATTCTTACTGAGCAACATTTCTGTGGATAGATTGCTACAGGCCATATTTTTCAATGTGTACAGAGGTTCAAAACTCTGTGTCAAAGTGGCAATGAGGCCGTTGGATAACCCGTATAAGCCTGTGGATTAAAGGTGTGGTTATCCACAGGGCGGGTTATATCCAGTTTTCAACCCCTGTTATCAACTGACCTCAGTGGCAGTTATTCACAGGGCTTAACCCACAGAAAATCGCCAACATGGCTTTTTAGGGACGCAATAAAACGCCAGCGAAGGATCGGTGACGTTTGGCAAGCCAAGGGCAGGAAATGAAAAGGCTATTGTGAGAGGACGTAACAGAGGCTAATAATAGCCATTATCATTAACTCTCCAGTTTCTGCCATGCCCCTACCCGCCCATACCGCCGCCATCGAGCAAATCTACGAGCAACACCATTCGTGGCTATATGGCTGGCTCAAGGGAAAACTGCACAACGCCTGCGATGCGGCCGATGTAGCGCATGACACGTTTTTGCGAATTCTGGCGGCGCGCAATGCAGTACATATTCGTGAGCCGAGGGACTATCTGGCGACAATTGCGCGCGGTTTAGTGATCGACCGTTATCGACGGTGCGCCATCGAAACCGCTTATCTGCAGACGCTTGCAGCCCGCCCGGAAGCAACGGTCATCAGCGAAGAAGACCGGGCATTGATTATTGAGATTCTGATCGCTGTGGATAAGGCTCTGGCCGGACTGGGCAGGCGTACAAGGCAGATCTTCATGCTTTCGCAAGTCGATGGACTGACTTATCAACAGATTGCCGTACACCTGAAGGTTTCGCTGACCACAGTAAAGAAACACATGATTCGCGCCCTGACGGAATGCGCCCTGATCATGGCGCAGCAATGATGGCCATCGCTCCCGACCGCCAGGTATTCGAAGCTGCCGCCGGCTGGTACGTCCAATTTCAATCCCAGCCACCAAGCCTTGCCGAACAAAAAGCCTGGCAGTTGTGGATAGACAGCGATCCGGCGCACTTGGCGGCGTGGACCCAGATGGAGCAGTTGCAGCGCCACCTCGGTACGCTGCCGCATGATCTGAAACGACGTGCGCTCAATGGCAGCCTACAAAGGCGTCAGGTACTCAAGCTACTGCTGCTTGCAGCGGGAACAGGCTTCGTTGGCTGGAATGTTCAAACTCACACTTCCATGGGCAACGTCTGGGCGGACTATAAAACCGGTGTGGGCCAGCGTCGGACCGTCAGCCTGGCCGATGGCAGCCAGATCCAGCTCAACACCGATTCGGCCATCGATGTTTCTTTCGACGCAGCGCAACGCCTGATTCGCGTGCGCTCGGGTGAGATCCTCGTCCAAACCGGCAAGCTCGGTGATCGGCGGCCGTTTTATGTGCAAACCCGTGACGGGCGGATTCAAGCATTGGGGACTCGGTTCTCGGTGCACGAGTTGTCGAACTCAACCCGGGTCGGCGTTCTTGAAGACCGAATCAGCATTCAGCCTGCGCAGTCATCTGCCGCTCCACTCGTACTCAAAGCAGGTGAAGGCGCAGATTTCGATAGTCGACATGTCGGGCGCATTCATCCCTTCCGTCCAGCAGAAATCGCCTGGATCAACGGTCAATTAATCGTTCTTGATGCGCCCTTGGGCGATGTCATCGCAGAATTGGGCCGCTATCGCAGGGGTGTACTGCATTGCGATCGTCGGGCCGCAGATCTGCGGGTCTCCGGGACTTTCCGGCTCGATTCGACCGACGCAGTGCTGGCCAATCTTCAGGCTTCGTTGCCGATCGATGTCCGCTATTTCAGCCGTTACTGGGTCTCGATCAGCCACCGCGCCTGATCAGAAAACGGTTGGGGAAAAATAATTTCAACGAGGGTTATCTTTTTCCACCCTGACCCGGCCCTACAGGTAATCGCGATAAACGCGGCTCTTCGCCACCTTCAGGGCTAATCCACCTATGCGTCTTCCTACGTTCCGTCAGCGCTTTTCTCCTCACTGCATTGCGTACAGCTTATTGATGGCCGGCGCTGCGTCCTGTCTGGTCACCAGCCATAGCGCCTGCGCGGCGACCGCATCGCAGCGCTACGCCATTGCCGCCGGCCCGCTGGACAATGCGTTGAGTCAGTTCGCCTCTGCCGCCAATGTGATTCTGTCGTTCTCACCGCAGCAGACAAATCGCTTGCGCAGCGCCGGGTTGAACGGCGACTTCAGCGTCGAACAGGGTTTCGCTCAATTGTTGCAAGGCTCTGGTTTACAGGCTGTGCCGCAAGCACCTGGCAGTTACATTCTGCAGACCTTGCCCAACGGAGATTCTCTGGAACTGGCGCCGACCAACATCAACGCGCAGTTGGGTAATCCAATGAATCTGGATTACGCCGCCGACGTTGGCTACAAGGCGCAAAACAGCCGGATCGGTACGAAAACCAGCACACCGTTGTCGGAAACGCCTCGTTCGGTGTCAGTGGTGACCGGACAACGCATCAAGGATCAGAAATCCCAGACACTCACCGACGTCCTCGGCTACGTGCCGGGAATCTTCGCCCCGCCGTTCGCTGCCGGCGACAGTCTGGCCGGCGATCTGTTTTACATACGCGGCTTCAACGCCACCGATTACGGCTACGGTCTGCTCCGAGATGGACTGCGCGTGCAGGGCAATCGCTATGACACCAGCACCGAGCCGTACGGACTTGAACGAGTCGAGGTATTCCGTGGCCCTTCGTCGCTGTTGTATGGCGAAAATGCGCCGGGCGGTCTGGTCAATCTGGTCAGCAAGCGCCCGACTGCCGCGCCGCAAGGTGAAGTGCAATTGGGTTATGGCTCGAACAATCGCCGGCAGATCGGCGTCGACGTCTCCGGCCCGCTCAATGACAGCGGTAATGTTCTCGGCCGTGTGGTGATGCTGGGGCGCAAATCCGATACCCAGACCGACCACGTTCCTGACGACCGCATTTACATCGCCCCTTCGCTGACCCTGAATTTTGACGATTTCAACACGCTGACTCTGCTGGCCAATTACCAGAAAGATCACACAAACATGGAGCTTGGCCTGCCGGCCGCCGGCACGTTGCTGAGCAATCCCAACGGCCAGTTATCCAAAGACACCATGCTCGGTGACCCGGACTGGAATACCTTCGAACGGGAAACCTGGAGCACCGGTTACGAGTTCAGCCATTCGTTCAACGATGACTGGCAGTTCCGCCAGAACTCGCGCTACATGCAGTCGCGCATCACCCGCCACGAAACCTGGCCGGGCAATCTGAACAACGCCGGCTTCGGCACGCGGCTGAACATGACCGCTTACGATCGCTTCAACAAATCCATGGTGTATTCGCTGGATAACCAGCTGGAAGGCAAATTCCAGGCGGGCGATCTGGAAAACACCGTATTGTTTGGCGCCAGCTACGATCGCACCTCGTTCAACCAGGACTGGAATGCCGGCATTGTTGGGCCGATCGACGTCTACAACCCGGTTTACCGGCGTGATCCGACCACGCCGATTGCCGTGCAGAACACTTTGCTCGAGCAGCAGATGAAGGGTGTTTATGCACAGATCCAGAGCAAGTACGACCACTGGCTGTTCTTGCTTGGCGGACGTCAAGACTGGGTCGACAGCGATTTCCGCGACAAGGTGGCCCAAGGCAGCAACATCAGTTCCGAGGACAAGAAATTCACCTATCAGGGCGGCGTGATGTATCAGTTCGACAACGGCATGACGCCGTATGTCAGCTATTCAACAGCGTTCGTGCCGGTGCAGCAGATATCAAATGCCGGCGCACCGCTTGATCCGATCATCAGCAGCCAGTACGAAGTGGGTTTGAAGTACGAACCGATCGGCTGGGACACCACTTTCACCGCTTCGGTGTATGACCTGCGCAAGAAGGACGACACCTATTTCGACGCAACGACGTCGACCTATCGCCAGGTGGGCGAAAGCCGCGCCAAAGGGGTGGAGCTGGAACTCAACAGTAACCTGACGCAGAACCTCAATGTCACGGCGGCTTATACCTACACCGATGCGAAGATCACCAAGGATGCAGCGACGTCGCTGGTCAAAGGTCATCAAATGACCGGCGTGCCGCGCAACCAGGCCTCGGTCTGGGCGAAATATCGCTTCCTCGACAGTGATCTGAAAGGCTTGTATGTGGCCGGTGGCGTGCGCTATTTCGACAGTGCGTTTGCCTACACTTCGCCTTCTCTATACGGAAAGCTGGATGCCGGCGACGTCACATTGGTCGACGCGGCTGTTGGATATCAGATCGATACACACTGGAGTGTCGATCTGAACGCGAAGAACCTGTTCGATAAGGAATACGTTTCGGGATGCAACGACGCAGGCCGCTGTTACTGGGGCGAGGATCGTACTTTGCTCGGTACGGTTTCCTATAATTGGTGAACAAAAAAGGGCTGTGGATGAATTATCCACAGCCCTTTTCTTTACTTGCCGATGCAGAAGCTGGAAAAAATCCTTCCCAGCAAATCATCTGAGCTGAATGCGCCGGTAATTTCACCCAAGGAATGTTGAGCCTGACGCAAATCCTCGGCGAGCAATTCGCCAGCGCCCGCCAGCGTCAGTTGCGCGCGGCCGTGTTCCAGTGCCGCGCTGGCCTGGCGCAGTGCTTCCAGATGGCGGCGACGTGCGCTGAAGCTGCTTTCCGAAGTCTGCTCGTAACCCATGCACGCCTTGAGGTGATCACGCAGCAGGTCGAGGCCTTCGGCAGACTTGGCGCTGAGACTGATGGTCACGTGGCCGTCGTCACTGGTTTCCAGTGCAACCGCTTCACCGGTCAGATCGGCTTTGTTCCGGATCAGGGTGACTTTTGCTGGATCCGGTCGGGTTTCAAGGAATTCTGGCCACAAGGCAAAAGGATCCAGTGCCTCGGGTGCGGTCGCATCGACCACCAGCAAAACCCGATCCGCTTCACCGATGGCTTTCAACGCCCGTTCCACGCCGATCTTTTCCACATGATCATCGGTGTCGCGCAAGCCTGCGGTATCGACCACGTGCAAAGGCATGCCGTCGATGTGGATATGTTCGCGCAGGATATCCCGCGTGGTGCCGGCAATCTCGGTGACGATGGCAGCCTCGCGACCCGCCAATGCATTCAACAGGCTGGATTTTCCGGCATTTGGCCGGCCAGCGATGACGACGGTCATGCCATCACGCAATAACGCGCCCTGCCCCGCTTCGCGCAGCACTGTGGATAACTCATCGCGTACTTTGTCGAGCATGCTCAATACATGGCCGTCGGCGAGAAAGTCGATTTCCTCTTCCGGGAAGTCGATGGCGGCTTCGACGTAGATACGCAAGCCGATCAGTTGCTCGGTCAAGTTATGCACGCGCTGGGAAAACGCACCCTGCAATGAACGCAGCGCATTGCGCGCAGCCTGTGCAGAACTGGCTTCGATCAAATCGGCGATGGCTTCGGCCTGGGCCAGATCAAGTTTGTCATTGAGGAAGGCGCGCTCGCTGAATTCCCCTGGACGGGCCAGACGGCAGCCCAGTTCCAGACAGCGCTTGAGCAACATGTCCAGGACGATCGGGCCGCCGTGACCCTGCAGTTCCAGGACGTCTTCGCCGGTGAACGAGTTTGGCCCCGGGAAATACAGAGCCAGACCTTCGTCCAGCACTTGCCGGTCGTCACTGAAAAATGGCCCGTAATGGGCGTAACGCGGTTTCAGCTCGCGGCCGCTGATGGCTTTTGCCGCAACGCTGGCCAACGGCCCGGAAATACGGACGATGCCCACACCGCCGCGACCTTGGGCGGTGGCGACGGCAGCGATGGTTTCACGGGGTGTGCTCATAAAGCGGCATCCAGACAAAAGTGGCAGATAGCAAAACGCCCCACTAGGGGGCGTTTTGAGTGGTGTTATCCACAGTGCAAGTTACGCCTCGGCTTTTTTCGTCGCCGCTTCGATCTTACGCGTGATGTACCACTGTTGTGCAATCGACAGGCAGTTGTTCACAACCCAGTACAGCACCAGACCCGCCGGGAACCACAGGAAGAAGAAGGTGAAGATGATTGGCATCATTTTCATCACTTTCGCCTGCATCGGATCCGGAGGAGTCGGGTTCAGCTGCTGCTGGATGAACATGGTTGCGCCCATGATGATCGGCAGAATGAAGAACGGATCCTTGATCGACAAGTCAGTGATCCACAGCATGAACGGCGCCTGACGCATTTCCACGCTTTCCAGCAGAACCCAGTACAGCGAAAGGAAGACTGGCATCTGCACGAGGATCGGCAAGCAGCCGCCCAGTGGATTGATCTTCTCTTTCTTGTAAAGCTCCATCATGGCCTGCGACATTTTCTGCCGGTCATCGCCATGTTGCTCTTTCAGCGCAGCCAGTTTCGGCGCCACGGCACGCATGCGCGCCATCGACTTGTAGCTGGCGGCCGACAGCGGGAAGAAAATCCCTTTGATCAGCATGGTCAGGAAGATGATCGACCAGCCCCAGTTACCGACGATGGCGTGGATATGTTGCAGCAACCAGAAGATCGGCTGGGCAATGAACCACAGAATGCCGTAGTCGACAGTCAGTTCCAGACCTGGGGACAACTCTTTCAGCACAGCCTGGCTTTTCGGACCGGCGTACAGCACAGCGCTGGTTTCAACTTTTGCACCTGGAGCAGCGGTCAAAGTAGGACCGGTGTAACCAATGATGTAGTTGCCTTTGCTGTCTTTACGGGTCTGGACGATGTTGTTTTCGCCCTTCGCCGGAATCCACGCGGTCACGAAGTAGTGTTGCAGCCAGGCTACCCAACCACCGGTGACGGTTTCCTTGAGCTGCGCCTTGTCCATGTCCTTCATCGACACTTTCTTGTACGGCTCGGAACTTGTCCACAGGGCAGCGCCCAGGTAAGTCGCGGTGCCAGTAGCAGTGGTCGATGAAGGATCAGCGCTGGCGTCGCGCTTCAACTGGGCAAACATTGCGCCGTTCCAGGGCTGAGCGCTCTGGTTATCCACAATGTAGGAGACAGCGACGTCGTACAGGCCACGTTTCATGGTGAAACGCTTGATGTAGTTGACGCCGTCCTTGCTGAATTTCAGGTCAACGACGAGTTGATCCTGACCGTCAGCCAGTTGGTAAACCTTCTTCTCCGACGAATAAACCGGACGACCGGCCGGGTTTGCATCCGGGCCGTTGGTGCCGATCAGACCGCTTTGCGCCAGATATACACGTTCGCCGCCGTTATCGAATAACTGGAACGGCACGTCAGGACGGTCCTGACGACGTGGATACAGAGGCAGAGTCAGTTGCGCAACATCGCCACCCTGTGGATCGATCGCCAGATCGAGCACATCGGTCTTGACCTGAATCAGGTCTTTGCTGGCAGCAACCGGCGTTTCCGCTGGTGCACTGGTATCGCTGGCGGCGCGCGGAATATCGTCACTGGCGGCAGTATTTGTGCCAGTGGCGGTGTCCGGCAAACCGGATGTAGTCGTACTGGAAGCAACATTCTGAGTCGGCAGGGCAGCCTGGCCATAATCCTGGTTCCATTTAAGAACCATGACGTAGGACACGATTGCCAGGGCGACGATCAGGATCGTGCGTTTGATATCCATGATTACTCGGCCATCGAAGAAGAACGGGAGGTAGGGACAGGTGGAACCGGGTCATAACCACCGGGATTCCACGGATGACAGCGACCTAAACGACGAAAGGTCAGCCAGCCACCGCGCAGAAGGCCATGATTTTCAATGGCTTCATACGCGTAGCAGGAACAACTGGGGTAGAAGCGACAGTGGCTGGCCATTAAAGGACTAATGGCATAGCGATAAAACTGGATCGGAACGAGGGCCAGTTTACGCATCGGTACTGTCTACCCCTACAGTTTCGGTTTTGACTGCCGGAACGGGCTTGTTGCGTGCCAGACGCTTCCAGAGTTTGCCGAAATGCTGAATCAATTCGGGGTTTTCTACATCACCCAAACCTTTGCGCGCGACGATTACGATGTCCCAGCCGACCAGTGAATCCTGGTGCAGACGGAACGATTCGCGCATCAGACGTTTGAGGCGATTGCGCTCAACGGAGAGCTTTACGCTCTTTTTCCCGATAACCAGCCCGAGACGGGGGTGATCAAGATCGTTGTTGCGTGCAAGGAGCAGGAGGTTTTTCCCCGGAACCTTGCCGGTAGGGGAGTCAAAGACTGCCTTGAAATGCCGGGGGGTAAGCAGACGCTTTTCCCGACTGAAGTCCTGACTCACCTCCAGTACCGGATTATCAAACTGCCAGACGCGCACGACCTTTGGCGCGACGACGCGACAGGACTGCGCGGCCGTTCTTGGTAGCCATGCGAGCACGGAAACCGTGGGTACGAGCGCGTTTGATAGTGCTTGGTTGGAAAGTACGTTTCATGTCGTGTTACCTGGTTCGTCCACAACGGGCCGGAATGGCCCCCGTTTTAAGAGACCGGGGATTCTAGAGAAAGCAAGCCTTCAGGTCAATTTCCAACCAGCGTTTCCTTATAAATAGATCCACGCAGGGTTTTCGCTCGAAAGCCTCTCAGCCAGATATAGAAATAAAGAAGGGAATTATTTAAAGCTTTTCTGTAAAGCTTATAAAAGCTAGGTACGCCATCTTCTGTGGATAACTATCTTTGGGCCTTATTCCACGCGGCGTACAGAGAATGACAACTACAGTGGAAAACCGTGTTCAGCCTGTGCTGCGCTATCGGATAAGCTGTGCGTGGAATGGTCTGTTATCCACAGGCCGGTTATCCACCGAGTTTAGCCCCCACTTGTCCAGTGCCCTCAGTGGTGTTTATCCACAGGGCTTATTCACATGCCGTTGGTCGCCTTTTAATGCTTTAAAGCATTGATAAATGATGGTGATGGACCTAGCTGCATGTGGATAAGTGAACCGCTCGCCGCTACAATGGCCGCTTGTTTTTGCCTCACCGGCTTTCAACTTAGGGGATATCCGTGTCAGTGGAACTTTGGCAGCAGTGCGTGGAGCTTTTGCGCGAAGAGCTGCCTGCCCAACAATTCAACACCTGGATCCGTCCACTACAGGTCGAAGCTGAAGGCGACGAGTTGCGCGTATACGCACCTAATCGTTTCGTGTTGGACTGGGTCAACGAAAAGTACCTGGGCCGCGTCCTTGAACTGCTGGATGAGCACGGCAATGGCTCGACGCCTGCGCTGTCCTTATTAATAGGCAGCAAACGCAGCTCGGCACCTCGTGCCGCACCCAACGCACCACTGGCGGCCGCGCAGGTTCCTCAGGCGCAGGCCAATAATGTGCCAGCAAGCAATCCGGCACCCGCGCCAACGCCTGCTCCGGCCAAGCGTTCCACACAGAAGGCCGCCGAAGTCAGCGAAGAGCCGTCCCGCGACAGCTTCGACCCGATGGCCGGTGCCGCCTCGCAGCAGGCGCCGGTTCGCGCTGAACAGCGCACCGTGCAGGTAGAAGGTGCGCTCAAGCACACCAGTTACCTGAACCGCACGTTCACCTTCGAGAATTTCGTCGAAGGTAAATCCAACCAGCTCGCCCGTGCGGCGGCCTGGCAGGTGGCGGACAATCCCAAGCACGGCTATAACCCGCTGTTCCTTTATGGTGGCGTCGGCCTGGGTAAAACCCACTTGATGCACGCGGTGGGCAACCATCTATTAAAGAAGAATCCGAATGCCAAGGTCGTGTACCTCCATTCCGAGCGCTTCGTGGCCGACATGGTCAAGGCGCTGCAGTTGAACGCCATCAACGAATTCAAACGTTTCTACCGTTCAGTGGACGCTTTGTTGATCGACGATATTCAGTTCTTCGCCCGTAAGGAGCGTTCCCAGGAAGAGTTTTTCCACACCTTCAACGCGCTGCTTGAAGGTGGTCAGCAGGTCATTCTCACCAGTGACCGCTACCCTAAAGAAATCGAAGGCCTTGAAGAACGCCTTAAATCCCGCTTCGGCTGGGGCCTGACCGTTGCGGTCGAGCCGCCGGAGCTGGAAACCCGCGTGGCGATCCTGATGAAGAAGGCCGATCAGGCCAAAGTCGATCTGCCACACGACGCCGCATTCTTCATTGCCCAGCGCATTCGCTCCAACGTCCGTGAGCTGGAAGGTGCGCTGAAGCGCGTAATCGCCCACTCGCACTTCATGGGTCGCGACATCACCATCGAGCTGATCCGCGAATCCCTGAAAGACTTGCTGGCGTTGCAGGACAAACTGGTCTCTGTGGATAACATTCAGCGCACAGTCGCCGAGTATTACAAGATCAAGATTTCCGACCTGCTGTCCAAGCGCCGTTCGCGCTCGGTGGCTCGTCCGCGTCAGGTCGCCATGGCGTTGTCCAAGGAACTGACCAACCACAGCCTGCCGGAAATCGGCGATGTGTTTGGCGGCCGCGACCACACCACCGTGTTGCACGCCTGCCGCAAGATCAACGAACTTAAGGAATCCGACGCGGACATCCGCGAGGACTACAAGAACCTGCTGCGTACACTGACCACTTGATGAACACCAGCGCAGCTTATTAAGGCAAGGGACTAGACCATGCATTTCACCATTCAACGCGAAGCCCTGTTGAAACCCCTGCAACTGGTCGCAGGCGTCGTCGAGCGCCGACAGACCTTGCCGGTACTGTCCAACGTGCTGTTGGTCGTCGAAGGCCAGCAACTGTCGCTGACCGGTACCGACCTGGAAGTCGAGCTGGTCGGTCGTGTGCAACTCGAAGAGCCGGCCGAAACTGGCTCCATCACCGTGCCGGCGCGCAAGTTGATGGACATCTGCAAAAGCCTGCCCAACGATGCGCTGATCGACATCAAGGTCGACGAGCAGAAACTGGTGGTAAAGGCCGGTCGTAGCCGGTTCACCCTGTCGACCCTGCCGGCCAATGACTTCCCGACCGTCGAAGAAGGCCCGGGCTCGCTGACCTGCAGCCTGGAGCAGAGCAAGCTGCGTCGCTTGATCGAACGCACCAGCTTCGCCATGGCCCAGCAGGACGTGCGTTACTACCTCAACGGCATGCTGCTGGAAGTTTCCGCTGGTGTGATCCGCGCCGTGGCTACCGACGGCCACCGTCTGGCGATGTGCTCGATGCAGGCCGATATCGGTCAGCCGGATCGCCATCAGGTGATCGTGCCGCGCAAAGGCATCCTCGAACTGGCGCGTCTGCTCACCGAGCCGGATGGCAATGTCAGCATCGTCCTCGGCCAGCACCACATCCGCGCCACCACTGGCGAGTTCACCTTCACCTCGAAACTGGTCGACGGTAAATTCCCGGATTACGAGCGCGTACTGCCGAAAGGTGGTGACAAACTCGTACTCGGTGATCGTCAGGCACTGCGCGAAGCGTTCAGCCGTACCGCGATTCTGTCCAACGAGAAATACCGTGGTATCCGTCTGCAACTGGCCAGCGGTCAGTTGAAGATCCAGGCCAACAACCCGGAGCAGGAAGAAGCGGAAGAAGAAGTGGGCGTTGAATACAACGGCGGCTCGCTGGAAATCGGATTCAACGTCAGCTACCTGCTCGACGTGCTGGGCGTGATGACCACCGAGCAGGTTCGCCTGATCCTGTCCGACTCCAACAGCAGTGCGCTGGTGCAAGAGTCCGACAATGACGATTCGGCTTATGTTGTCATGCCGATGCGTCTGTAATCAGCTGATCCTGAATGTCGTTAAGTCGTGTTTCGGTCACCGCGGTGCGCAATCTGCACCCGGTGACCTTCTCCCCCTCCCCCCGCATCAACATTCTTTACGGCGCCAACGGCAGCGGCAAAACCAGTGTTCTGGAAGCCATTCATCTGCTGGGGCTCGCCCGTTCGTTTCGCAGCACGCGGCTTTTGCCGGTGATTCAGTACGAACAGCTCGCCTGTACCGTGTTCGGTCAGGTTGAACTGGCTGAAGGCGGACACAGTGCGCTGGGGATTTCTCGCGACCGTCAGGGAGAGTTCCAGATTCGCATCGATGGCCAGAACGCCCGAAGCGCTGCGCAGTTGGCGGAGATCCTGCCGTTGCAGTTGATCAACCCGGACAGCTTCCGTCTGCTGGAAGGCGCGCCGAAGATTCGCCGGCAGTTTCTCGACTGGGGCGTGTTCCACGTTGAACCGCGTTTCATGGCCACCTGGCAGCGTTTGCAGAAGGCCTTGCGCCAGAGAAACTCCTGGCTGCGGCATGGTACACTTGACGCCGTTTCGCAAGCGGTCTGGGACAGGGAACTGTGTCAGGCCAGCGCTGAAATCGATGAATACCGCCGCGCTTACATCACAGCCTTGAAACCGGTCTTCGAGCAGACCTTGAGCGAACTGGTTGAGCTCGAGGGTTTGACGCTCAGCTATTACCGAGGCTGGGACAAGGACCGCGAATTGAGCGCCGTACTTGCCGCTTCCGTGCAACGGGATCAGCAGATGGGGCACACCCAAGCCGGCCCGCAACGCGCTGATTTGCGTCTCAGATTGGGCGCACACAATGCCGCGGACATCTTGTCCCGGGGTCAGCAAAAGCTGGTGGTCTGTGCGCTGCGGATTGCCCAGGGGCACCTGGTCAGCCAGGCCCGTCGCGGACAATGTATTTATCTGGTGGATGACTTGCCGTCCGAGCTGGACGAGAGCCACCGTCGCGCGCTATGCCGCTTGCTGGAAGACTTACGCTGCCAGGTGTTCATCACTTGTGTAGATCACGAATTACTGAGGGAAGGCTGGCAGACGGAAACGCCAGTCGCTTTGTTCCACGTGGAACAGGGCCGTATCACCCAGACCCACGACCATCGGGAGTGAAGGCATTGAGCGAAGAAAATACGTACGACTCAACGAGCATTAAAGTGCTGAAAGGCCTGGATGCCGTACGCAAACGTCCCGGTATGTACATTGGTGACACCGACGATGGCAGCGGTCTGCACCACATGGTGTTCGAGGTGGTCGACAACTCGATCGACGAAGCCCTCGCCGGCCATTGCGACGACATCAGCATCATCATCCACCCGGACGAATCCATCACCGTTAAAGACAACGGTCGTGGCATCCCGGTAGACGTGCATAAAGAGGAAGGCGTCTCCGCCGCCGAGGTCATCATGACCGTCCTCCACGCTGGCGGTAAGTTCGACGACAACTCGTACAAGGTATCCGGCGGTCTGCACGGCGTAGGTGTGTCGGTAGTGAACGCACTGTCCGAAGAGCTGGTCCTGACTGTGCGCCGCAGCGGCAAGATCTGGGAACAGACCTACGTCCACGGCGTACCTCAGGCACCGATGGCCATCGTTGGCGACAGCGAAACCACCGGTACCCAGATCCACTTCAAGGCTTCCAGCGAAACCTTCAAGAACATTCACTTCAGCTGGGACATCCTCGCCAAGCGCATTCGTGAATTGTCCTTCCTCAACTCCGGTGTCGGCATTGTTCTCAAGGACGAGCGCAGCGGTAAGGAAGAGCTGTTCAAGTATGAAGGTGGCCTGCGTGCGTTCGTTGAATACCTGAACACCAACAAGACTGCGGTCAACCAGGTGTTCCACTTCAACATCCAGCGTGAAGACGGCATCGGCGTGGAAATCGCCCTGCAGTGGAACGACAGCTTCAACGAGAACCTGTTGTGCTTCACCAACAACATTCCGCAGCGCGACGGCGGCACCCACCTGGTGGGCTTCCGTTCGGCACTGACGCGTAACCTGAACAACTATATCGAGCAGGAAGGTCTGGCGAAGAAGCACAAAGTCGCCACCACCGGTGACGATGCCCGTGAAGGCCTGACCGCGATCATTTCGGTGAAAGTACCGGATCCGAAGTTCAGCTCGCAGACCAAAGACAAGCTGGTCTCTTCCGAAGTGAAGACCGCGGTCGAACAGGAAATGGGCAAGTACTTCTCCGACTTCCTCCTGGAAAACCCGAACGAAGCCAAGCTGGTGGTCGGCAAGATGATCGACGCCGCCCGTGCCCGTGAAGCTGCGCGCAAGGCCCGTGAGATGACCCGCCGCAAAGGCGCGCTGGACATTGCCGGCCTGCCGGGCAAGCTCGCTGACTGCCAGGAAAAAGACCCGGCGTTGTCCGAACTGTACCTTGTGGAGGGTGACTCCGCGGGCGGCTCTGCCAAGCAGGGACGTAACCGCAAGACCCAGGCGATCCTGCCGTTGAAGGGCAAGATTCTCAACGTCGAGAAGGCACGCTTCGACAAGATGATCTCGTCCCAGGAAGTGGGCACGCTGATCACCGCGCTGGGCTGCGGCATCGGTCGCGAAGAGTACAACATCGACAAGTTGCGCTATCACAACATCATCATCATGACCGATGCTGACGTCGACGGTTCGCACATCCGTACCCTGCTGTTGACGTTCTTCTTCCGTCAGTTGCCAGAGCTAATCGAGCGCGGCTATATCTACATCGCCCAGCCACCGCTGTACAAGGTCAAGAAAGGCAAGCAAGAGCAGTACATCAAAGACGACGACGCCATGGAAGAGTACATGACGCAGTCGGCTCTGGAAGATGCAAGCTTGCACCTGAACGAAGAAGCCCCGGGCATTTCCGGTGAAGCGCTGGAACGTCTGGTGAATGACTTCCGCATGGTCATGAAGACCCTCAAGCGTCTGTCGCGCCTGTACCCACAGGAACTGACCGAGCACTTCATCTACCTGCCAGCCGTCAGCCTGGAAACCCTGGGCGACCATGCAGCAATGCAAGAGTGGCTGGCCCAGTACGAAGTCCGTCTGCGTACCAACGAGAAGTCTGGCCTGGTCTACAAGGCCAGCCTGCGCGAAGACCGTGAACGTGGCGTCTGGCTGCCAGAGGTCGAACTGATCTCTCACGGCCTGTCGAACTACGTCACCTTCAACCGCGACTTCTTCGGCAGCAACGACTACAAAACCGTGGTCACCCTGGGCGCGCAACTGAGCACCCTGCTCGACGAAGGCGCGTACATCCAGCGCGGCGAGCGCAAGAAAGCCGTTACCGAGTTCAAGGAAGCACTGGACTGGCTGATGGCTGAAAGCACCAAGCGCCACACAATCCAGCGATACAAAGGTCTGGGCGAAATGAACCCGGATCAGCTGTGGGAAACCACCATGGACCCAAGCGTGCGGCGCATGCTGAAAGTCACCATCGAAGATGCCATCGGCGCAGACCAGATCTTCAACACCCTGATGGGTGATGCGGTCGAACCTCGCCGGGACTTCATCGAGAGCAACGCGTTGGCGGTTTCCAACCTGGATTTCTGATCCAGTGTAGGTGGGCAAAGTTGTTTGCCACTTCGGCCAAAGTTAAGCGTTCTGACCAAAGTTAATAGCTCACTGCCCTGCCAAGAAACCCCGGTTGACCGAAAGGTCTGCTGGGGTTTTGTCATTCAATGGAGGTTGATTCTTCGGGCTCCAAATGGCGTCGACCTGTACAATCGAGCCCACTTTTTCTGATTTGCCCATGCGTCATGGCAGCAATCGCCAGGTGCTGGTGCGTTGTGCGTTTTATAAGGATTGATTTACCCATGGCTGACAAGCTGTCACTCGAAACGCTGGAGTCCTGGCTTTGGGAATCCGCCAACATTCTGCGCGGTTCCATCGACTCCTCTGACTTCAAGAACTACATCTTCGGCTTGCTCTTCCTCAAGCGTTACAACGACGTGTTCGACGAGCGTGTCACCAAGCTGAGGGAAGAGGAAAACCTGAGCTATGGCGAAGCTCAGGAGGAAATCGAGGACAAATGGGGCAAGTTTCCTATCAGTGCCCGCTGGTTCGATTTGATCTCACGTACCGAGAATATCGGCGAAGCCTTGGACAAGGCATTCGCGACTATCGAAGCCAATAACCCTGAGCTGCAACACGTACTGACCGCTACGCAATACGGTGACAAGCGGGTGTTGGCTGATGCCACCTTGCAACGTCTGCTGCGTCATTTTAACCAGTACAAGCTGGGTAATGATGACCTGTATAAGGCCGACATGCTGGGCGATGCCTACGAGTATCTGATCAAGCAGTTTGCCGACGACGCAGGTAAGAAAGGCGGCGAGTTCTATACGCCAAAGGCCGTGGTGCAATTGGTGGTTGAGCTGATTGATCCGCAACCTGGGCACAGTGTGTATGACCCGACCTGTGGCAGTGGCGGCATGCTGGTGGAGAGTGCTCACCATGTATCCGGTTTGCCCCATGGCACCCTGATGGGCAAGCCTAATGTGCTGCTGTTCGGACAGGAAAAGAACTTGGGCACTTGGGCTATCGCCAAGCTCAATCTTTACCTGCATAACATGCATGCAGCCATTGAGCGTGGAGATACGCTGGTCGAGCCCAAGCACCTCGACGGCGATTATCTGAAGACCTTTGACCGGGTAATTGCCAACCCGCCGTTTTCTGCCAAGTCCTGGTGGGCACCTTTGGAGCTAAGCAACGAGAACGAGCAAGACAGCGGCAAGAAGCCCAAAGCCCCCAACTACAAGCAAGTTAGCGACCCTTATGGTCGGCTGGTCTATGGCATCCCGCCACGGGGTTACGCCGACCTGGCTTTCGCTCAACATATGCTGGCCAGCCTTAAGGCTGATGGTCGCATGGGCATTATCCTGCCGCACGGTGTGCTTTTTCGCAGTGGTGAGGAAGGCAAGATTCGCCATGGGCTGTTGTTTGGCACGGATGCGGCCAACGGCAATCAGCCGGGCGATTTGATTGAAGCCATCGTAGGCCTACCGTCTGCCTTGTTCTACAACACCGGAATTCCGGCTTGCGTGCTGATTCTCAACAAGCAAAAACCCTCTGCTCTCAAGGGTAATGTCATCATCATCGATGCCAGTCGTGACTACCTCGAAGGCAAGGCGCAAAACACCCTGCGCGTTCAAGACATAATGCGCATCGTCAGCACACACAAGGCAGCCTTTGAGAGCTTGGCTGAGATAGAAAACTATTGTCGAGTGGTGCCGTTGGAGGAGATTCGCAGCAACGATGGAAACCTCAACATCGTTCGCTATATCGACAATGGTGAAACCGAACAGACGGTTGACCTGGTTGCAACCTTGACGCAACTAGCAGCTCTGGCTGAGGAAGATACGCAGATTGATGCCCGATTGAATGGCTATCTGGCTGAGCTGGGGCTGTTGGAGGCCGAGGTATGAGTTTAGTCGGTAAGCAGGGATACAAAGAAACAGCTGTCGGTTGGGTGCCAGAAAACTGGAGATGTGAGCAACTGGGAGGCTTCTTAACCCTGCTGACCGGCGCTCCATTCAAGTCTGAGCTTTTCTCATCGGATGGGGGAATTCCGCTAATTCGTATTCGTGATTTACTGCGGGGCTTCAGCGAAACAGGTTATCTAGGTGAATACGACGACCGCTACCTCGTAAATGCTGGGGATGTCTTGGTCGGCATGGACGGCGAATTCCATGTTGTACGGTGGGAAGGCTCTCAAGCACTCTTGAATCAGCGAGTTTTAAAGATTTCAGAGAAGCCAGGGCATTCAGATGAAGGCTTCCTTTTTTTCCTTGTTGCCAGTGTGATAAGAAAGATTCAGGACGGTATTTCGGCGACAACGGTTAAGCACCTGTCCACCAAGGACTTACAGAACCTAACCGCAGCAATTCCCCCGCTTTCCGAACAGCAAAAAATCGCCGCCATCCTCACAGCCGTGGGCGACAAACTGGATGTGATTTCCCGCCAGATTGAAGTCACTCAGGCACTCAAACAGGGCCTGATGCAAAGCCTATTAAGTAGGGGCGTGGGCATTCAAGACGTCAATGGCCGCTGGGTGTCGCATACCGATTTTAAGGACAGTGAGCTAGGGGCGATCCCTGCGCCTTGGTCTGTAAAGAAAATTGGTGACGTGTTAAGCGTTGTAGAACGCCCTATCAAAATGGCTGACGATCAGCTCTACCGGCGAGTGACGGTGAGGCGGCGTCACGGTGGGGTTGATCTTAGGGACGAGTTGCCTGGCGCGGACATTAAGGTCAAGAATCAGTATCTTCTTGAGGCGGGTGATTTTCTTATATCTGAGCGACAGATTGTCCATGGCGCGTGTGGCATTGTTCCTGAGCACCTTGCAGGTGCCTTGGTTTCAAACGAGTACCTTGTGCTCCAAGCAAGAGAAGGCTTTGACGTAACCTTTTTGAACTATCTGGTTCAGTTACTGAAATATGCAAAGCTGTTTCTTGTTTGTAGTCAGGGTGTGGACATCGAGAAGTTTCTCTTCAAACCCAAGGACTGGCTGAAAAAGTGGATTCCTGTGCCTCCGCTCGCGGAGCAGCAACGAATAGCTGAAATATTGGCAGCTATCGAAGAGAAAGCTCATGCCCTACAAAGAAAGCAGTCTGAGTATCAAGACCTCAAGCGCGGCCTGATGCAAAAGCTTCTAACCGGCAAATGGCGGGTCAAGCTCGATAGATCAACCGGTTCAGCCTAAGTTTTTATTCATGGACGAAATCACTCCCCTGCCCTTGGATCTATGCCTGAGCTTCAGCGCACCGTGCAGCGTAAGCTAGGACGTTGTATGTTGCAGTTGCGGCAGTTGGCGACGTGTAATCCATGATTCGCAGCAGTTTGAAAATCATAAGCAAAGCCAAGCCAATAATGGCCCTACGGCGGTTTGGTATCGCAGTCGTCCGAGGGAAACCTCCAAGGAACAGGAGTAAGCAATGAGCCAGTCACCGGAGAAGGTCGGTGTCGAGCTTCCCGCCATCAATTGGCTGATCAAGCTGGGCTACACCCATCTGCCCGGTAGCCAGGTGGAGGTTGAACATCGTCACCTAGCTCCGGTGCTGGACGATGTATTACAGGCTAGGCTGCTTATTCTCAACCCATGGCTGGCGAGCGCACCTGGTGGCATCAGTGCCGCACTGATCGAGCTACGCAAACGAGTTAACGATGAGCTGTTGCCCGCCAACAAGGCGTTCTGGGAACAGGTGGTGCATCGTTCCGATATCCAAGTGAAGGATGTCGAGGGCAAGCCGCGCAGCGTGCGCTTCTTCGACGCCAGCGATGCCAGCAACAACGACTTCCATGTGGTCGATCAGTACGTGGGGCGCAATGCGGATGGGGATGTTTTCCGGCCTGATCTGTTGCTGTTTGTGAATGGCTTGCCGCTGGCGATCATCGAATGCAAAGCAAGCCATCACCGCCAAGATGAAGCCCTGGGTCAATTGGATGGCTACCAAAGCACCTTTCCAACCCAGTTTGTATTCAACCAGGTATGTGTGGGGCTTAATCGACGTGAAGGGCGGTATGGCGCGATCCTGACTAAGCCTGCCTATTACGCCCGCTATCGGTTGCACGCGCAGGAGACTGCAGCTGTTGTTGCCCTATTAGGCGAGGCTCCGAGTGAGCAGGAGAACGTGCTGTGGGCATTGTTCGAGCCGAGTCGCTTCCTGCAACTGATCACCCATTTTGTGCTGTTCGAAACCCGCGACGGCAAGACGGTTAAGAAGCTGCCGCGTTATCAACAATGGCGAGCCGTGCGCAAAACGGTGGATCGCCTGTGCGCATCGAGACCCTCGGGTGGCGTCGTTTGGCATACCCAGGGCAGCGGGAAATCCCTGACCATGGCCCTGCTCGCTCGGATGCTGCGTGCCGATAGCACGGGGTTGAATAACCCTACTGTTTTGGTGCTGACCGACCGCAAAGACCTCGATAAGCAGATATTCGACACCTTCCACGCGGTGGGCATCAATGCCATACAGGCCGTGTCGGTTGATGGATTGTTGAAGATGTTATCCAACGACTACGGCAGCGTATTTACCAGCACGGTGCAGAAGTTTCAGGAGAACGACCAGCCCAGTGAGCAGGCCGCCGATAGGCCTGACGAAGAAGATGATGCATTGCAAGCGACCCGCCACCGTCGGATTCGTGAGGAGAAGGACTTCTTCATTGTGCATGAGCGCAATGTCCGCCACCGGCAGCTGGACGAAAATGGTGTGCTGCTGAAGGCTAAGTGGGAGGAAATCAGCCGGGAGAAGGTGCATTTCCGGGTGCTGAGCACCAAGGCTAATTTCTATGTGCTGGTCGATGAAGCTCATCGTAGCCAGTACGACTTCCTCGCAGCTTTCATGCGCGCCAGTTTGCCCAACGCCAAGTTCATCGCCTTTACCGGTACGCCATTGCTGCAAGAGGACAAACACACGCTGGGCGAGTTTGGTGGAGGTGAATACATCGACGAATACCGCCTGCATGAAGCGGTGGCGGATGGCGCAACCCTGCCGATCAAATACCAGGATGCCTGGGTGGCGTTGTCGGCCAATGCTGAACTGGATGCCGCTTTCAAAGAGCAGTTCACCGACCAGAGTGAAGTTCGCCAGCATGAGTTAAAGCGTGAGCTGCTGCGCGGCTGGCGTCAGGCCGGTGACCGCATTGAGCAGGTCGCTGAGCATCTGGTCGAGCACTTCCTCAGTAACGTAAAGGCCAAGGGCTTGAAAGCCATGCTGGTATGCGATGGCCGCGATATGGCGGTGCGTTACAAGGATCTGCTCGATGTAATCATGGTCGAGCGGGCGAGCAAGGGGTTGCTAACCTTTGACAGCAAGGTGGTGATTTCCCTGGCCAGTATTACCTCTTCCCGGACGGGTGCTTCTACCATAGAAGAGGCGGCAGCGTACGAAATAGACGCCGACAAGATCCGAAGCATCGAGGAGCGAGTCAAGGCTGAGGTTAAAGCCGGAAAGACACCCGTGGCCATGCCGTCCGAGCAGATCGGCAACTTTGTCAGCAAGCTGTTCCCCCTGCCCTACGGGGAAGTAACTAAAGGGCTTGATGGTAAGCCGCAGGCGAACAACGTCGGGCTAATCATCGTCTCCGACATGCTGCTGACCGGGTGGGATGCTCCGATTGTCGGCACCATGTACCTCGACAAGCCGCTTAAGGAACACACCCTGTTGCAGGCTATTGCACGGGTGAACCGCACCTTGTTCGGCAAAAATGCTGGTTACATCGTGGATTACTACGGAGTAGTCGAGCACCTTGATCATGCGCTGAAGATTTACGGCGGTGAAGTGAAGGCTTCGCAGGTCTGGGAAGGTGTTGAAACCGAACTGCCCAAGCTTCAAGCCACGCTCGACCGCATACTCAAAATGCTTCCAAATAAGCATGACCCGGTAGCGCAGCGCGAGGCATATAAAGATGACGCCGAGCGCTTCCTTGATCCTGCCGCCAGGCTAGACATGGTCGAAGAGTTCCTAGAATTGGTGAAGCAGTTCAATCGCTCTGTGGACATCATCCTGCCGGATGTACGCGGCGTACCCTTCAAGTCCTACTTCACCCTGTTAGCTGAGATTCGGTTGATGCTGCGGGATAAACTGCCGGGTGATACCTACAAGGAACGCATCACCAAGCTGGAATCCAAGCTGCTTCAACAGCTGCTGGATGAGTACATCGCCGCCAGCCCGGCCAAGAGTCTGCTGGGTCATGAGGTATCGATTCTGGATGCCAGCGATATGGAGCGTTTAAAGAAGCTGGCGAGCCCCGGTAGCCGCGCCTTGGTGATGAAAAACCAACTGAAACAAACCATCGTCACCGGCAAGGATAAGGATCCAGCATTCTTCGACAAGATAGCTGAGGAGTTGGACAAGTTGCTTGAAGAGGAAAAAGCGGGTCGCATTACCCAGGCGAGGTTCCTGGAGCAACTGGAGCTGTTCAGCCAGCGGGTTCAGGACAAGGACAACACCGGTTTTAATAAGCCCGCGCATTCAGCGGTGTACCACTACCTTGCCGCGTTACTGGCTGAGAACTCGGCAAGGGTGGCAACGACCAAGCTGTTCGAGGATGAAATGCTGAGTCGTGCTCTGGCGACTGGAAACTGGAAAAAAATGCCGGATACGCACCCTGATTTTAGAGATCACCTGCGGGGAGTATTGATGCCTCTGGCGGGCTGGGAGCGCTCAGTAGCGCGTGATCACGCCAAGCGAATCTTCGATATTTTGCTGAAAAACTAACGCGGCGTTGCCCATGCCAGTATTGAATTACGGCCAAACAGCTATCGAGTGGTACTTCCAGCTCGATACCAAACTCAAGCGCCATTACGTGACAGTGGAACGGGGGCGACCTGTTCTGTTGCGCGGGCCGCTGGTGGATGAGCTTGAACAAGAGGCTTTGGTGCTCCGTCGTGCACGCTGGATTCGCGAAAAGCTGGCTCAGGTGAATCAGCCCTTGGCCACCGAGCCCATCGTGACGGGTAGCCGTCTGCGCTATGGCGGGCGTACTTACTTCACCGAGGTACGGCATGTGCTGGATATCCTCAAGCCCCGACTAACCTTCACAGCATCGCGTTTCATTGTTGAAAACCCAGATGATACGAGCATCCAGCCCGAAGAGCTGATGCCGTTACTGGAGCGGTTCTACCGGGAACGTGCTCATGAGAAGCTGTTGATACGTGTCCGTCACTGGCAGCGAGAAACTGGTCTTCAAGCCACTGGTGCTCGTATCCGTCACTTCCAAAGCCGCTGGGCCAGCTGCGATGCGAACAACGCTCTGGAGTTTCATCCTCGCGTGATGGAGCTACCAGCCAGTGTGCAGGACTACGTTATCGTCCATGAGCTGTGCCATACAGTGGAAAAGAACCATACCAAGGCATTCTGGGGGCTGGTGGCTAGTCATATGCCTGATTGGCAGAGGCATCATCAGGTGTTGGAGCGGGCGGTGTTTGGGGATGCGGTTTGATCTTCAGAGCAGCCCAAAGACTACTGAAATGCCGATTTTCAGTACAGACAAGGATTTAGGATGCAACCCAATAAAACCACGGTTACCGGCCTATTTAGTACCCCCCATCAGTACCAGATTCCCATTTTTCAACGGGGTTATGTATGGACTTTGGAGAAGCAGGTTGGCCCGCTGTGGACTGACATCCAAGACCGGGCTGATGCTGTACTGGAGCAACAATCGCTGACATCAACTGGCATCACGGCGGCACTGAGGCCATTACAGAAGCACTTTCTAGGGTCGATTGTGATGACACCGGTGCCGAACAGTTTCGGCAGAGCGCCAGCCTTCGAGGTGATTGATGGTCAGCAGCGTTCCACCACCTTACAACTCCTGTTACTGGCCTTTCGCCAGGCAGCATGTGAACTGATAGAAAGCCCCATTCCACAAATGCTCGATGGCTTGGTACGTAATCCAGGCCCATACCAGAGGACAGAAGATCATTACAAGGTCTGGCCAACCCAAGCTGGACAAGACGAAATGCGCCGTCTGAGTGATACCACCACTTCCATTCAGGACGTCGGAGCGGCATACCCGGTACGTAATGGACGCACTCGAATTGAGCGGCCCTTGATGGTGCAGACCTACTTATACCTCTACCACGCTTGTCTTGCCTACATGCGGGGAATTGACCTCACAGATGTTGTCGACCCTGCTACCGAACCCACGTTCGGCGATACGCTGATCGCGGATATACGTCGCAGTAATGAAGTTTCGCCTTTGCAAGCCCACACGCCCCTAGGGCCGGAGCGCGCTCAGGCACTTTATATGGCGTTAGCCGATCATGTGCAGATCATGACCCTGACGCTGGAAGTGGAGGATGACCCTCAGGTCATCTTCGAAACGCTCAATGCGCGTGGTGAACCACTGCTGGCGTCTGACCTGGTACGTAATTTCGTTTTTCTTGAAGCTGCCCGCCAGGGGAAGCCTGTACCGCAACTATATGAACGGTACTGGAGCCCTTTTGATCTTGTTGCGACCACCGGCAAGGGCGTTTCGGCAAATGCCTACTGGCGAGAAAAGGAGCGTCAGGGCCGCTTGACCTATCCGCGCATTGATTTGTTCTTCTACAACTACGCTACCTTGCGTAGCCAGGAAATTACCCTCGCCAGTCATGTATTTCAGTCATACAAAGCATGGTGGCAAAAGCAGCCACGCGATCTTGAAGTAGAGCTGGCGCGACTTGTTGCGTCCAGCCATCACTTTCAGGAGTTGGTATCACCGGAGGGCACTGGGTACTTGGCTGAGTTTGCACGCTTGGTTAAATCACTGGACGTGGGTACGGTCACCCCGGTTTACCTCGCACTGCGTGAGCAACTGGGAACCGACAGCGTTGAGCTGAAACAGGCCCTCGGCGACTTGGCCTCCTATCTGACGCGACGCGCGGTATGTGGATTGACCACCAAGGGCTACAACCGCTTTTTCATGCGTGTGCTGCAAGCGGTGACGGGGGGTGTCGAGGCCCCTCATACAGCCCTGCGCAAAATACTTTTAGCGGCGACGGCCCCGAGCGAGGTCTGGCCGGATGACACCCTGTTTAGCGACAAGTGGTGTCATCGTCCGGTTTACAAGGAACTTCGGCCCGTTAAAACGTGCGGTGTCCTGCGGGCGCTGGAATACGCCGCTCGTGGCACTCAGCAGGGCAGTAATCATGTGCCAGTCCAGTCTGACTTGACTGTCGAACATGTGATGCCGCAGAGCTGGGAAAAGTTACCTATATACCAAATAGCAGAGATGACCGAGCCACAGCGTCAGCTTAGAGAGGCAGTAGTTCATGGTTTTGGGAACCTAACGTTGCTTACCCAGCCGCTGAACAGCTCAATCAGCAATGGCCCCTTTGCCGACACTCATAATGCTTGCTGTGAGCCGGTTCTGGGTAAACGATCTCGACTGGGTCAAAGCGCCCTGCTGCTGAATACCTATTTTCATCAGACAGCGCTCGTAGCTTGGGATGACGATGCCGTTGCCAGGCGTTCTGAGTCCCTACTGAAAGCAGCATTACTTGTGTGGCCGAAACCTGTAGACGGCTGTGCCGCCCCCGTTTCGGTAGCATCGGCGATCTCAGGGAACTGACTATGACTTTCTCGCTGGCACGTGAAACCAGAACCTAGGTTGCTGGTATAGCGCAGGGGACGATGCTGGTAACCGCCATTGGTTAAGTGGTTGCCAGCAGTTGGCCAGGAATGAGCTCTGATTGACCATAATCGCCAATTACGCGCAGCTCGAATCGTAGGGAGGTTAGGAAGGGCCCTGCCGTTCCTGAGCCTTGCGAAAGGCTAAGGCCATGGTCGTGGTCGCTGGCGCGCGCTCAGTCGGTTTCTTCGGCTCACGCTGGACGTTGGGCCGGCGTGGACTGGACGGCTTAATCAACGAGGCGGTTCGCTTATCTGCAGGGGTGGGTTTCGCCGACTCAGCCGGTGTACTTCGCCCATCTCTCGCTTGAGCAAGCAGACTGTAGACGTCGAGGGTGACCGGCGAGCCCTGCGGGAGCAGGATCGACAGCTGAAAGTGGCCGTCGCTTACGGCTTTAATCTGCGCCAGGTTGTGCTCGGACAGCACCTGATGATGTTGATGGTGCGCCACGACCCGCCGCAGGTAGAGGGACAGGTGCTGTCCCTGACGAGTTCCGGTCAGCTTGAGGTAGCTTTTGTCGATGCCTGTGACCGCTTCGATAATGAACGGTTGCCAGCCGGCGCGCTGCCAAGCATAGGTGATTGGCTCACCTGTGGCTGGAGCTTTACCTGGTCGGCTGCTAGTGTCGGTGCAGGGATGTTTAGGCCAAGGCGGGCCCAGCTCGTCGAAGAAAACTCGGCCCCCCCTGGCCGATTGATAAAAGAACACCGCCGCCCCGCACACTGGGCAGCTGGCGTTCGGATTGACGTAGCTGTGGTAGGTATTGGTAAGTGAAATGAACCAGCCGCTGGGGGCCAATGGCGCGCTAAAGGTATTGATGGATCGCCCCATATGTCCATCACCGCCCCAACCACAACTGCAGTTTTTAGGATGATTCCAGGCATTACACATCAGCACCTCCTTGTGGTCGCGAATGGCGGTATTTTTCTAGTCACGCTCAGCTTTTCAATCGGCTCCTATTCAAGGGGCGTAGGCTGCTTGTATAGCACTCGACCGTTCTGGTGGAGTCCTAGTAACTGACGACCGGTGTGTCGCCGGGGGCTGGCAATGCTACGTTGAATGAAATCGTACGGAGGGGCTCAGTATGGGCTGGTTCAGAAAACCTCGACAACTCACCTACTGGGAGCGCCGTGAACAAGCGTTCATTGATGCCGTGAACAAGCTAAAAACCTTGCACGTTACCCCTGAAGGGGCGATGTACATCGATCCAGAAGAGATTCGCGAGCAAATCATTGCTTCTCGAGAACAATTAAAGCAATTCGTCGTTAAGTAGGCGAATAGGTGAGCGGCTGCTTACTAGCTCTACACCCTCCCTCTTAACCTTATGGCTAGTACACAGATTGCCATTGCTATGTCGAGCTGTTGAGTTCTTCGCAGGGTCAAACTTTGACGGCTTCAGGTGCGTCGTAAATCTACTTGTGACTTCACTCATCAGACGAGCCCAGGTATCAATCCAGCATCTAAACTTGTGTTTGTCGGCGGAAAATCGTTTATTCCGGTGTTGAGGTCGTCACCGGTTCATAACATGCCAGCGTTTGTTCATTCTGGTTGCGGTTCTGATGAACTCATGCGGATAACCTGGTAATCAAATTTCCTCTGCGATTTCATCAATGACTGGACGAAACGAACCATGAGCCTTGCGTCGAGTGCTCACCTTGACTCCGTCCCACCTGAGAGGATCGACGCCATCAATCAGCTCTCTTTCCAGAGCCCTTCCGCGATTCTGAAAGGGAACGATTGATTGGCTATCCTGGCTTAAAGTACCTAGGTACAACCACTTTCCCAGTGCTTTAACACTATGAGCATAGAACGCCAGTTCATGGGCAAGCGATGAGCCATTTGGAAAGATGTACCACACTTTTTCAAAGTAAGTCCGAGCGAAACTAGCCAACTTAAGCAAGTCTGCCGCAGCTCTCTCCTCTTTTCGCGAAGTGTCTCCCACCCGTATAAATATGGCAGCCTTGGGGTGCCCATTCACTTGGATCATGAAGAACTGATTGAATAAATCAGAGTGACCGACCTTTATCATTTCGCCTTCGGGATAACCGAAAAAGTCTGGCCTCGATATCTCCAGCACCTCGCCGCACCGACGTTCGTGCTCGGCGACTCGGGAGCGAGCGCGGGCGCGACTGGTAGTGGTGGCAGTGCCCACGCTTTTCGCATGACCTTCTGTAATATTGCGCAGGTCGAGCAAAGTCTGCTGGTTAGCGAGCGTGCTTTGCACAAGTGACAAAGCTACTTCACTGTTGAGCTGGTTTAGTCGTTCAAGCTGCTCAATGTGAGCGTAACCGCAGCCCACCTGTTCAGAGGAACATGGCCCTGCAATACGATCCAGGAAATTGCCGGCTTTCAGCATTCGCGAAACGACCTTGGCATCGTACCCCTGCTCGTCTGCGAGTTTTCGGATCAGCAGGTTGATGCTGTCGTTTCCCTGGTAGGCATCCAATTGCGCCTGCACATTTTTGTATAGCGTGTACCAGTGTTGGCGTGCCTGCCTACCCATTCCAATCCCCAAGCTAGCCGTGTAGTCCAGATGTGTCCTTTGAGTACACATCACCAAATCTTGACAGTCTATCGACCTCGGGCTATACCTAACAGCTCAATTATTTGGTGAAGTGTACCAATGAAGTCTGACAGTAAAAGCCATGCTTTCAGCCGAGACGTTGCAAAACGGGTCAGGCGTTCGCGCAGGGCATATGTCATGTGCTCGGCAAAAAATGGCAATGTCGAAATCCGAGTGGAGTCTCGGCTTGAGCAATCCGTTGCTCAGGTGTTCGAGCTGGATCCCCGAGTTCGCTCCTACCGGGCACAACCGTTCACACTCGATTTATCAACGGGTGATCTGTTACCAGAGAAGCACCTGATCAAACCTCAGGGCACGATGTATTACACGCCTGATTTTTCTGTCCTCCTTGACGAGCTACAGGTTGTCGTGGAAGTAAAACCTCGTCTTTTTGTGGAGGAGCAAACTGAGTTCCTGAGGTTGGTGAGAAGTGCCCTGCTGAGTAAAGGCATGCGCTTCATCGTTATTTCTGAAGATGACTTTAAGGGTCACTACCTCAGAAATGTTCAGCTGTTCATACCCTATTTAACACAAGCATCGGCTGCTCTCTCGCAGTGGGCCGCTCCTTTGCAAACACTTACTCCCGACCGCCTCAAAGGCCCTGTCCGCCAAATCCTGGATACAGGCTTACCGGCGAACTACCAGCTCGCAGCGGGGGTGCTACTCGGGGTTGTCAAATTTGACCTTGAGATACACCAGTTCGAGCTGATGGATTTTGAAATTGCGCCTGCATTTGGCTCGTTGGAAGCCTTTGAGGTGATTCGTTATGAACTCTAATTTAGAGGCAGGGCAAGCTGTCGTATGGCAAGACACCTGCTACGTTATCAAGGCCATCAAGCCACTGTTGGGGGACATCGTTCTCGAGGCGAAGGGTGGTGTTGAGCGCGCTGTCGATATTCGAGCCTTTTATAATCAGGTCGCCTCTGGTGACATTGCATTGCCTGGTCGGAAAGTCGAGGCTACAAAGCGCTCTTGGTCTAAAACCGAGCAAGAGGAAGCCGACTTTCGTCAGAAACTGATCGAGCTCCTGGTATCACTTGATGCCCAATCTCTGGATGATCAAGCGTGCAATGAGCGTGTGGATGCATTTTGTTTACTCCACCAGCACAAAAGGCCTTCGAACAAAAGCATCCAGAATTACCGGCGCAAATTCAAATGTCATGGGTTCGAAGGACTTATCCCAAATTTCAGTCGCAGGGGCGGTTCCGGGTGGGCGAAAAAATCCGGAGCAAAGGAGGTCGCAGAACGTGTCCTGATTCAGACGTTCATGAAAGACGATAAGGTGAATCTGTCGTCCGTGACGACGATGATCAATCAAGAGTTGAAAGACCTCTGCCAAGAATCAGGGGCTGAAGAACAGATTGATCGAAAGACGATCAGTCGTCTTCTCCAGAAATTGCCCAGCTCTTTGGTGAAAGAAGGGCGCCTTGATCCTCGCACGTTCAATCTTTGGAATCGTCAGGCTGTCCGGCGTTATGACGTGAAGCAGCCCTTTGAGCGCGTTGAAATCGACGCTAAGACATTGGATGTGTATTGCCGCGACGAATTCGGTAACCGCTATACCGAGCTGACCATGTACGCCATGGTTTGTGCACACGCTTCATACCCTGTCGCCGTATATGTAAGCGGCGGTAAGCCCAGCGAATACACCTTGTTGAAAGTGTTCGAGTTCTTTCTGGCGCCGAAAGACCAGGCGTTCAAAGACCGTTTCGGCATCGAAACGGACTGGGTGCAGCCTTGCGGCATCTCCACAGTGGTTCTCGACAATGCGTCAGAGAATTTCTCCGACCTATCTTTGGGCATCGTACGGCGCTTGGGGATTCAGATCGAGTACGCCCGGATTGCCCGAGGCGACGACAAGCCGCACGTGGAGTCATTCTTCAAGGCATCCGACGACGGTGTTTTCACCAAAATGCCGGGTGCTAAGCAGAGCCAGGACAAACGAATCAAAAATCGTCATGCCAAGGCCGAGGCTGAGGCCTGTTACTCAATCGAAGAGATCTACCGGCACATCGTGACATTCGTTGCCGACGTCTACATCCACCGTCCAAATCAGAAGCTTGGCTTTCGATATGGCAAGCCCATGACCCCCAAAATGGCGATGGATGAGGCCTTGTCTAATTTCCTGCCAGTGCCGCCACCCTCCCTCGATCAACTGAAGAAGTTGCTTCTTGAGGTGAACAGGGATACTCGCCAGCTTCAACACTACGGCGTCGACTTTGAAGGCTTTCAATTCCATAGCCAAGCTATGGCCGCATTGGCGCGCGAGCGCGCCATCAGCACTATCGACATCTTGTACAACCCCGAAGATTGCACCGCGATCTTTGCTGTGCATCCTGACGATGGCAGCCTGATCCGACTTCACAATAAAACCGTCGGTATCCCAGAGGTGTCATTCGTGGTGGCCAAGATGTTGAAGAAGGCTTATTCGGGTGGCAACGCTGAGATGAATGGACACGACTATCAGCGCGTGTATGCCCGAATGCTCGCCCAGTTCACGGCTGACAGCCAGCGGCGTCCAAAAATCAAGGCTAACAACAAGGCATTGCGTGAGCGCGAAAAAGTCTCGGAGAAGGCCGAAATAGCAGGCCAGCTCGAAAAGTACACGTCCCAACCACTAGATGCTTTCGTATCGCCAAAGGCGGACGACTCCAGTGAGGATGATTTTGAACCCGCGCCGCGCAGGGCACAACCATGAACCAAGTGATGAACCCTTTAGTCTGTCATCACCGTTTTAACGTCGTACAGACTGAAATTGAATCAGCCTTGGCGCGCACGGAGAGCGGTGATCCACAGATCCTGCCCATCGTCGGGCCCACCCGCGTCGGCAAGTCGAAGTTGTTGGCAAGTATCATCGCTAGCCATACAACCAGTGAACCTTTGGGACACCGCAAAATTATCTATGTGGTAAGTCCCAAACATCTCACCGGGCGGGCTTTGCCGGATGCCTGTTTGGTCAGCATCGGCATGAGTACCGCGCTGTTCAGGAATCATGTGTTGGCGACCGATGCCTTCATCAAAGCGGTCAACAAGCAGTCGACGCTGCTGCTCATTTTCGACGAGACGCAACACATGCTGGAGCGCAGTGGACGCACGACAGTGCGTGCGGCTGCTGACTTCATCAAGCTGATTTTTGATCAGACGCGAGCCAGCATCGTGCTGGCGGGACTACCGACCCTGCTCGGGCTGTTCAAGGAAAATGAACAATTGGCTGATCGAGCCCTGAGCCCCATCGAATACTACCCATATCAATGGCAGGGCACAGATTACAAGCATTTCCGCAGCGCGCTGGGCAGCGCACTGGAGCACCTGTCTGAGAATGGCTGGGACACGTTTGCGTTTAATGATGCGGAGTTTGCTCGCCGCATGTACTTGGCCTCTGCAGGTCGGTATGGGCTGATCCACAAGCTTTTCGGCGAGGTGCAACTGGTTGGGCAAGCCGACAAGGTAGCAGGCTATGAAGCGTTTACTTTGGCCTATCAACGCGCCGTGATGGGGCGGCTGATCGACTTCAATCCCTTCGACATTCAGCAGCCTGTATTGGTTGAACACATGGCCTTGGTTTATGCGAAGGTCATGCAAGAAGCCGGCGTGCGCATCTAAGGGGAAAAAACCATGCTGGCGTTCATACCAAACGATGACATATCTGACGAAAGCCTCAACGGCTATCTGTTGAGACTGACAGAGGAGAACTTTCTTGGGTCTACCCATGCCCTTTTGCGACCGCCCGGTGTCCGGCTAAAAAGCCGTTACACCGATGGGGAGCGGTCTGCCATAGCGCAGTACCATGGGCTAGATGCGCAACGGCTTGATCGTTTGGCAGCGTTTCCTGCTGTAGAAGGATCGATGGCTGCTGGGTTATTCCTGAGAAAGCTTGTCCCCGTCTGTCCGGAGTGCCTGCAGCTATCAGGTCATATCCGCCAGGCGTGGCATCATCAGCTATTTACGGCCTGTCCGCTGCATCAGGTACTGCTCATCGCCGAGTGCCCGGAATGTGAATCGTCGTTGGAATTAAATCGGGGGGCCGTGTCTCAATGCGGTTGCGGATGCGATCTGTCACTAGCGACCGCGCTGCCAGCCGATGCCGCCAACCTCCTGATTTCATCGATCCTCCTGCGCACCGGTGAGAATCAGCAGGTGCTTTCAGGTTTGAACCATGCGCCGGGTGTCCCGCAGGACATCGACAAATTCCTGCTGTTTCTCGCCAATCTGACCTTGAAGGTGCCACACAGGAAAAATGTGGCCATTGATTTTAAACGTGCCGTTGAGATCAATCAGGCTTGTTATGTGATGGCTCAGGATTTATTGACTGGATTTCGGACATTTGTGCTAGCAAAGGTACAGGCCGCGAACCAGGCAGACTCCAGGCAATTCATTCGTCATTTGGGGGCTTGGTACAGAGAGCTGAACGCCTCGTTCAACTCCGCAGCTTACGCACCCTTACGGGCCATCGTTACCGATATCATCCTCGGCCATGCCCATACTCCGATCAACCGAAAAATGAAGTATATCGGCGCAGAGCTATTGGGCTTAAAGGCTACGTTTACCGCTAATGAAGCTGCCCGTTTGCTTGGTTCTTCGCCCGACCGAATCATGTCGTACGTGAAGACTGGCCAGTTGCCTGGGAAGGTCATACAGGGGGCGTTGGTCGACTTCTGCCTAATCGACCGCGCAGCAGTTGAGGCGCTCCAGCAGGCTGCAGAAGGTCTCGTCACCAGCAAAGATTTGCTCCGTATCCTCAACATCACTCGTCGGGTGCGCGCGCGCCTACTGGAATCGGGAACCTTAAATCGAGTGCCGGAAAGCGACAGACCCCTGTTCGCTAAAGGGGAATTTCTAAAGAAGGATGTCCAACGCCTGATCGACGTGCTCGCCGAAGCGCCGGTGCCTGTGGTTTGCCACACAACCCTCGGGATTGAAGACATCAGCGCTAAGCGCTTCTCCTACCACCAAGCCTGTGAAGTCTATCGGCTGATTTTCACTGGTCAGATCAAGCCAGTATCAAGAACTCCTGAAGTACAGGGGTTAGCAGCCTTTGGATTCGATCAGGAAGAAATCCTGGGGCATCTGCGACAAGACTCTGCCTTGTTTGAGCTGACCATTACGGATCTCACCAAGATGACTCGCTGGAAGCACGAGAACATCAAAGCCTGGGTGGAACAAGGTCATTTGGGGGCCCGTGTTGAGTCCTTGGGCAGAAGCCGCAGGGTGTTTATTTCGGTAGTGGATCTGCTGATGTTTCTCTCCACGCACATTGTGGTCGCAGAAGTTGCCGAGCGCTTGGGCAGTAAGTCAGTACACCTAACCAACTCTTTGGCAAGTAAAGGCGCCATGGTGAGAGGCGGCCACGTGACGTCTGAAGGTACTCAGCGCGGTGCCTTGATATCAACAGATGCCCTGATCAAATTAGCGTTGGGGCGTGCTGCTGGCGAAAGTCCTCGAAAAGCTAGCGACGCGAGTATGGGGGCGACAACTCGGTGTTTGACTATGGCGGATCTCGCGGACGGGTTGTTCGGGGCGGAGAATCGGCCCGGCTAAGGTAGTCGTGCTATCAGATCGAGTGCTTAACGTATGCGCCGGGCAAGGCGTCGACGATGCACATGCTCAGCGGAGGTTAGCTGTCATGAAAAACTTGGATGCGATCACAGAGCTGTTGTATGGCGAGGGCATTTCTATGCTCGGCCACAATGCTTCCGATGAAGAGGCCATAGCACTCGCCCAGCGGCGTTTCGGTCATGCGCCGTATTGTCTAGTTAGGCAATGGATCTGGATTGATCTGGTGATGCCGCCATCACTATTGGAAGCGCTGGAGCGTGATGCTCGTCTCCCAGTCATGATCTATGCGCACGAGGTGGTCATGGACAGCCAAGGACGGCTGAAGCCGGGAGACTGGGTGCGTACTACTCCAATGGTGTCGTTCTCGGATGGTTTCTGCTTTCAGACCCGCAACACCGCGTATTTTCTGCTGGGCCCTGGCACTCGTAAATCAGCAGAGTTGGCGACAGTGGTAAAGGTGTTCTAGACCGGGCCTTGCCTGGCCTACCCACCTCATTGGCAGGGAATCTGACATGACAACCTCAACAGGTTTCGGTGAGCTCCGGCTCGCGGCGGCAGAGCGGCATTTCAGCGGTATGGCAGTGACCGCCTTCCTGACAGAAGTCGAGATTGTGGCGTGTTCTGCGGTCGGTGTGGTGCATAAGCATACTCGTGCAGGTGCAGGACGGTTTGAAGACGGGCATCGCATTCGCACCTCTGATATCCACCTGATGGCGCACAGGAGCCCTTACTGGATACTCCTTACCGCCAGCGGCAGTTGCTATGTAATCGTCACGTTCAAAGGTAACAATGGTCGGCAGTCACTTAACGACTTTTTGAAGGTACTGACCGGTGGCTTTTACCCCACCCCCAGGCACTTACAATAGGAACCTCGCTGGCGAAAACAGGCGATCATTAGCACTCACCACCTTGCACCAGCATGTGCAGACAAGAGTGGAGTAATCTTTCTCGCCCGAAGCGGGAGCATTTGGCCCAAGTTCGTTTGTCGACAGCGGACTCGAACAGCATTGTGCAGTGCGTATACCAGAGGTTAAATCCTGCTTTATCCAGCGTAACCCTGTGAGTCGTCCCCAAATTTTCGTCGACGCGTGCCCTGCGTTATGGATGCTGCGCACGTGGTAGATTACTTTTCTAGGGGCGCTATTTAGCGGAGCGATTTGGCTGGCAGAGATAGCTCGTTGCGACTGGCTTGTCATACCCTGTCGAGAATGGGCCGAGGGCTACTGAAGCTTTTGATACACGTTGTAGTCCTGACACTGAGACATTGTGGTTTGTACAGGTATGAAAATCGACTCCATGACTGACTCTGATCTCCTGGTAGAGCTCCAGGCAGAAAATGCTCGATTGATTGCATTGCTGGAGGCCAACGCTATTGAATGGCGACTGCCAGCAGCGGTGCCTGCCACACCTGTTTCTGTAGTCGAGCTACCCACACAGAGTCTTGGAACCAAGGCGAAACTGAAGCTGTTTCAGCGCTTGTTTCTAGGACGTACTGATGTATTCCCCCAGCGCTGGGAGAGTAAAGCCGGAAAGGCAGGGTATTCGCCAGCTTGTGCGAATGAATGGCGTCCGGGTGTTTGTCAGAAGCCCAAAATCAAGTGTGGAGAGTGCAGCCACCGTCAATTAGTGCCGTTGGATGAACAGGTGCTGTATCGGCACCTGGCGGGTGAGATAGTCGCAGGCGTTTACCCCTTACTCACCGACGACACATGTAACTTCCTTGCTGTTGATTTCGACGAGGCCGACTGGCGCGATGACTTGCTAGGTTTCGCCCAGTCCTGTCGAGAGCTGGATGTACCCGTGGCTTTGGAAATCTCGCGCTCCGGTAATGGAGCTCATGCTTGGGTATTCTTTGCGAGGGCTGTCACAGCTCAGGACGCCCGGCGACTGGGCACGGCGATCATTAGTCATACCTGCGCTCGAACTCGACAGCTGAAGCTGAGTTCGTATGACCGACTTTTCCCGAACCAGGACAGGATGCCGAAAGGTGGTTTTGGCAACTTGATTGCGCTGCCTTTGCAGAAGAAAGCTCGCGAGTACGGATGCAGTGTCTTTGTTGACGACGAACTTAAACCGTATGTTGATCAATGGGCATTCCTGGCCAGCATCCAGCCTATGGCCGTGGAGGATATTGATCCGGCCATCGTATGTGCGACGGGCCACGCTCATCCTTTGGATGTAACGTTCGTTGCTGAGGAGGACGAGCAAGAGCCTTGGAAGAACCCAAGTGAACAAAGACTATCTTGCCCAATGCCAGCATCTTTAACGGTTACATTGGCAAACCTGATTTACTTTGAAAAAGAAGGATTGCCCCAGGCGTTGGCTAATCGGTTGGTCAGGCTGGCTGCGTTTCAGAATCCAGAATTCTACAAGGCACAGGCGATGCGTCTGTCGGTTTGGAACAAGCCCCGCATCATCGGTTGTGCAGATAACTTCCCCAAGCACATCGCCCTACCCCGTGGCTGCCTAGATGTCGTGTTAGAGCTTTTGAAGGAAAACGGCATTGCTCCGATCATTGAGGATGAGCGTTTTGGTGGCGAGCCCATCAACCTGAACTTCGTCGGTGCATTGCGGGAGGATCAGGAGGCTGCTGTAACGGCGATGCTACAACATGATGCTGGTATCCTTTGTGCCCCGACAGCTTTCGGTAAAACCGTGGCCGCTGCTGCATTGATCGCGCGTCGCGGTGTGAATACGCTCGTGCTTGTGCATCGAACGGATCTGCTTCGCCAGTGGCAAGAGCGACTGCAGGCGTTCCTTAGTCTCGGTAAAGGTGTAGTCGGCACCATCGGCGGCGGAAAAGCCAAGCCTACGGGGATTATTGATATAGCCGTAATGCAGTCCCTATCGAGGCAGGGTCAAGTTAGCGAACAGGTGAAAAACTACGGGCAGGTCATAGTTGATGAATGCCATCATTTATCGGCATTTTCGTTTGAAGCAATCCTGAAAAATGTTCGGGCAAAGTATGTACTTGGGCTAACAGCTACACCGGTACGCCGTGATGGTCAGCACCCCATCATATTTATGCAGTGTGGGCCGATTCGACATACGGCGAGCAGGCCAACCAGTGCTCCTGATGATTTGATGGTGGAAACTCTGCTGTTAGCAGCTCCGATCAACCTACCCGAGGGAGCTGGTATTCAAGATGTATTCCGGCACCTTGCTGAGAATATTGAACGCACAGAGCGGGTCACGCTTGAAGTCGAAAAGGCGTTCAATCAAGGACGTAAAGTGCTGGTGCTGACAGAGCGCACTGATCACCTGAGCGTCATCGAGGCGGCACTCGTTGGTCGTGTGCAGAATCTATTTACCTTGCATGGACGTATGTCGAAAAAGCAGCGCATAGCCCTGACAGATGAGTTGGCCGCCCTACCACCGGATGTTCCTCGAGTGCTATTGGCCACTGGCAAGCTCATAGGTGAGGGATTTGACCATCCGCCATTGGATACTTTGGTGCTTGCAATGCCCATTTCTTGGAAAGGCACACTGCAGCAGTACGCAGGGCGTTTGCATCGAGAGCATGCGAGTAAATCCAATGTGCGCATAATCGAGTTTATCGATGCCGGGCATCCAGCGTTGATGCGGATGTGGGAAAAGCGCCAAAGCGGGTATCGAGCGATGGGTTATCGTCTTGAAGACCGTTCGAGTTCAATGGATCTGTTTCAAGCTTGAGTGGTCAGGTTTGTCGCGCCAGATCAGCGGTTCAACCTCGACATATAAATTCCCACCGTCGCTTGATCACGTGAAATTATTCTTGTGCCTCGACAGCCGGCTCCAGTTGGGCAGCATCTGATTCGTGAATTCCCCAAGGTAGCTCGGTCAACTCGGCGATGGATTGGAACTCTTTCAGGAACTCAGGTTGGTGCCTAGCCAGCCACCGAACGACAGCAGCGTTGGCAAGAAGCTTGGCCAGGTAGCCTTTAATGACAGTGAGATGTAGGACATCAGGCCCGTAGTCTTCTTCCACTGTTTTGATCTGCATCTGCAGTGCGGCAAGCTCGCGCTCAAGGCGAGCGATTGATTCGGCAGAGATCTGTTGATCAGGTTGGTTTTTTTCTCGGTACTGCCAACTGGTCTGAAGGTGTGGCAGCCAAAAGTGCTTTAGCGAGCAGTACAGAAAGATTTCTATTCCCAATCATCAATTCAGCCGCTTCAATTTGCCTCAGTGGTTTCATCTGCCGCAGGAGGTTGAAAACATTCGCTGGGCAGTCCGTATCACCCAGAAGCGAAATCGCCTCAGCGCAAATGCCATTCAGCAGCCGAAATTTTTGCTTGATGGTCTGCGGTGATAATCCAAGCGCTTTGCCAAGCCGCTCCGCAGAGACTCCACGCTCCATTGCCCGCACTATCATTTTGTTGCTTTGAACGGCAGATATTCTGTTGGTACGTTTGTTATAAGAGTAGGTGTCGTCGTCGGTTGCCACGAGGCAGTCGACTTCCAACTCTCCTAGGTCTTTCAGCGCCTCAATGCGTAGATGGCCATCTAGCAGAAAGTAATGTCCACCACGTCCAGGTACTGGTGTTACAGCGGGTGGTTCGACCAGGCCGACGTCCTGGATTGATGCTAAAATTTGCTGGTATTTGAGGCTTTCTTTTACCGCAGGCCTTGAGATTTTCAGGGGCAGAATATTGGCCACTTCGACTCGAACGCACTCATCCAAAAAGGCATTTTTCGGAAGGTGGGTCGGCTGAGCGTGAGTAGGCTCAAGTCTTTGGTCAGACATCACAACTGCCCTCCATTCTGAAGCCGAGTCTGTATCAGCTTTGGCATCAAATTCAGATGCTCTGCAGAGAGTAGCTTTTCGAAGTCACTGATGGATAAGAGCTCTTTAATCGCTTGAATGGCGAAAACAACCCGGTCGTGGGTAAAGGCTGCCTTTTTTACCATTAAGCGCTGTCGTTCGGCCTCCCGTTCGAATAGTCGTCTCAAGTCTGCGGGCGTCAGTCTTTTCTTTTTATTCTGGCTGACACCTAATGAGCTCCCCCGCACAAATTTGTCTTTCTTGGCTCGGAGCTCTAAAAGGTGTCGCAGCTTTGTTATTTTCTTTCCTCTTATTCCACGCTCGTAGGCATCAGTGAGCAAATTTTGGATGTCGCTTTCACTGCTTCGGGCGATGTCGGTTGCCATGCTTAAAGGGATTAAACCGGTTTCGACAGCTGACAGGAGTTTTTCTTCACCGCGCTCCAGCAGCCCAACAATCATGCTGACCCATGATGCGGTGCTGCCAATTACTATTGCGATCTCTGCGTCTGTCTTGCCCCTTTCCTTCAAGCGTCCAACCTCGTTCATGAGATCTATCGGGCGATGCTGCCTTCGAGCTACGTTCTCTACCAAACTCATTACAAGGCAATCTTCTTCGACAGCATCAATCACAAACGCTGGAATCTCTGTGGCCTCCAGTGCTAGGAACGCCTCTAGACGGCCTTGTCCGCACACAAGGTCATAGTTGAGCGCGCCTTGCGGCGAGGCTTTTCGACTTAATGTGATGGGGCGTTTGAGGCCCACCGTTTTGATATTTTCGATGAGCTCGCGGTGAACCTTCTTATTCCTCGTTCGAGGGTTCAGGATATGAATTTGTGCTATAGGAATTAGTGCGACACGTTCGCGTGAAGTTGATGGGACGGTCATCGGCAAGCCTCCTTCAGGGAGCAACGGGCAGCAAGCCCCTCAAGAACATCCAGCGTTGTGAAGCGGTAGCTGTCGATTAAAGGGCTATTTTCCTCGGCCATTTTTTGTGGCCATGCCCCCATATCTATACTGGGAACCAGGTAATAGTCCCGCACCTGCAGATTTGCGTGCTCCATGCGGACAGCAATCGTGATGTCAGGCGCCAGGCTGTTGTCGAATCTGAGCTTCCAGCGAAGAGTCCCTGTAGGTGTCGCCTGGCAGCGCGCTATGACCACGGACGCCGTCCACTCACCGTTAACGGTCAGTAGGTCATTGTCAGCATTGGGCTCGACTTGGGCTCCGACTTGCTTCAGGTGTTTGACAACATCTTCAAGAACCTTCGGATGCAGCTGTCTTATGGAGCGATTGATCTCCAAATATCGATAGTCTCTGTCGGGTGTATAACCGATGAGTGTGTAGGCACGTAAAAGCCCGCCGAATCTGCTTACATAGGTAGTGCTAGACGGCATGTTGTCCTGCTCATCGATGAGCATTCCGGACAGTAAACCCGCTCGGTTCAATAGAGTACGAAGCAGTTCCAACATTTGCGCATCGTCCAGGCGATGTGAGCGCTGCAAGATTATTTCGCGAACGACCGCAAACACCTCTAGTGAGACAATTCCCTGGAATGCTCCATCACAGCGAACCCACCTGTCGGGTGGGTTGCGACTGATGCGTTTACGTAGCTTGGAGGACGTTTTGTTGTAGACATTGTTACCGATGTATTTTTCGTTGGTCAGCACTTGGTGGACGCTACCCCGGCTCCAAGGACGGTTAAAGTCGGTGATCAGTCCTTCAGCGTTCAGTGCGTTGGCGATCTCACGTTCGTTCATTTTGTCGTGGACGAATTGATGGTAGATGCGCTGAACCACCTCAATTTCCGCCTCGGGCCCAGGAATCAAAATGACCCTGTCGGTCTGGATGCTCTTCTGCTGGCCTCTTGATAGTTCTGCCTTGAATTCGTTTTTCTCGTCGATCAATGCACGACGTAATCCATATCCTGCTGGCCCACCTTGGTGAAAACCCTTTTCGACCAGGCGGCACTGACCAGCGAAAACTTTTTGGGATAGCTCTCGGCTGTACTCCCCTGCCATGGATCGTTTGATGCCTTTGTAAATTGTTGCCAAAGGCGAACCGTCGTTTTCGAATGGCTCTGCGCAATACACAACCTTGATGCCTGAGCTAGTGCAAAGATACTCATAGTGGGCGCTTTCGTCCGTGTTCTGAAAGCGTCCCCAGCGACTGACGTCATAGACAAGAATGACCTGGAATTGGGTATGTCCGGTCTGGACGTCGTCTAGCAGCCTGCGCAGAGCATCACGACCGCCGATGTCCAGGCCGCTTTTCCCTTCGTCTCGGTAAGTTGTAATGATTTCCATGCCATGGCTCATTGCGTATGCATGGATGGCTGCTGATTGGTTTTCGGTGGAGTACCGTTGGTGATCAGTGGACATGCGAACGTACTCTGCAGCTGGTATCAAGCTATCAGAGCGGTCTGTTGAGTTTGTCCGTATGGATGGAGAGGGCAATAGGCCTCCTCTAGACCAGAGAAGGCTGGCCCATTCGATTCAGCCTAGCGATGCTTTATTACGTGATGGTGACGGAGCAGGAGTATCTACCCAGACTGAGCAGCGGCTCCTCTTCTATGCTTTCGGCGAGCTTAGAGGATCATGGATCAGTTGACATGGCTGTATTTATGTACAGTCATAGGTTGGAGGTGGGTGTCAGGGCTGGCAGTTAAAAGTTGCCAAAATAGACTGGTATTAACTTACTAAGACGTACTTGAATAAGTGAGTTATATAGTTTAATTTATATTCTCTTTTGACAAATTGTCAATTAACCGAATTTTAAAATCGTTGTTCATTTCCATGGCGTCTAACTTTGGCCGAAAATAGGTTTCCGCACTTTAACTTCTTCCAATAGGAAGATTAACTTTGCCCAAACGTGCCGTATACCTCTGATATTTCAATCTGTCAAAGTCGGTTAACTTTGCCCACCTACATCCAGATTGGCGGCAACGAAAAAGGCCAACGCATTGCGTTGGCCTTTTTTATTTCAGGGTCTGCCCTTCTAAGCTATTCCGGGCATTTTGTTCGGGATGGGCTACTCGACCGCAGATGCGACACTTTCCAGACGATACCCATACCCATAGATCGTCAATAACTGCCAACCCCGATCAGCCGTGAGCCCGAGCTTGTTGCGCAATCGGTAGATGTGCGTGTCCAGCGGCCGCGAAGACGTTGTCTCCTCGTTCGGCCAGAAGCGCTCGTACAGATAATCTCGTGACAGCGGCCGGCCCAGGTTGCTGAACAGACACCGCGCCAGTCGGTACTCGCGCTCGGTCATGAGGATCGGTTTACCTTCACGGGTAACGGTCAATTCCGCGTCATCGAAGGTCAGATCGTGGAAAGTCTGCACCTCCCCCGCCGCGCTGCGCGGTTGGCTATGCCGACGCAATACCGCAGCCACCCTCGCCTTCAACTCATTCGGGCGAAACGGCTTGCTGACATAATCGTCGGCCCCGGCATTCAAGGCTTGCACGATATCGCTCTCGCCGTCGCGACTGGTCAGCATGATGGCTGCCGGTGGCGCGTCCATGTGTTCACGGGTCCAGCGCAGCAGTGCCAGACCCGTGAGGTCGGGAAGTTGCCAGTCGAGGATCAGCAGGTCGAACGTTTCCCGGCGTAACTGGCGCAACAAGTCTTCGCCACGCTCGAAGCTGTGCAGTGACCACGGCTGTTCCCCAGCTTCGGCCATTTGCTCCAGGGTTTGCTCGACCCGGCGCAGTTCGGCGGGTTCGTCGTCCAGAATGGCAACGCGCATCGGCGGTGTTCCTTGTCGCTGGGGCTGGGATGTCGACAATAACGACTCCCCGGCCACGATGAAAGAAGCAGCCCGTCGATGGTCGACGTCCGCTATGATTCTTCGGGTCTACGCCTCAGACCTGAGACCTATGAAACCATTCCCACTGCCCTGCCCTTTGCCTCATGCATAACACTCAACGCCGACGTGAAAGTCGGGAGCCGAGTCAGGTACAGCGTCTGTTCCGGCGGCTGGTGCGCGAGTGGTTGTGGATAAGTCTAGTGCTATTGCCACTGACTGCCTTGTTGTCTTATCGCGCCCAGTTCAACCTGCACAATTCGTCGCCAGCGCTCGGCGCGTTGCTGTCGATGGCGATGGTCGCGTGTGTGCTGGGATTGTTGCTGTGGCGACCGCGTTGGGCGCTGTGGGTAACTTTGATCGGCATGGCCGGTGCGCTGATCAGCAGTGCCCTGCTCGCCGAAGTACGCTACTGGTGGTCGCCCACATCTGCTGCGCTGGGCATGTTGTTCGGTTACCTGATCTGGAACTGGCGGCGCCTGAGTGTGGTGCTGACCTATTTCGGCTGGGAGCTGGCGCGTCTGGACAGTGAACCGAAAGTCTTCCCTGAACGACGCCGGACTCGTTTCACCGGTGCTGACCAGTTGCAAGGCCAGATCATGGCGCTCGAACAAGCCATGAGTCGCACCCGTGATACCCGGCGCTTCATTGCCGATGGCCTGGAATACCTGCCGGTAGCGACGCTGATCAGTGATCCGCAGGGCAAGATCCTGCTGGGCAATCGTAAGGCGCGCGAGCTGTTTGAAGATGCGCTGGTGGACGATGACGTGCTCGATCAACTGGCACGGCTCGGCTATCCGGAATTATCCACAGCGCCGCGACCGCCGCTGGCCACTCTGCCGCTGCTGGAATTTCGCGATCACAAGGAGCGCAGCCTGCGCCTGGAGAGAGCGGCGCTACTGCCGGTCGATGGCGATACGCCGATCGGCTGGTTGCTCAGCCTGACGGATTTGAGTGCCGAGCGTGCGGCCGAGGAGCAACGCGGCGTCCTGCTGCGTTTTCTGTCCCATGACCTGCGCGCGCCCCATTCGGCGATCCTCGCCCTGCTTGATGTGCATCGTCATCAGGCCGGCGCTGATACGCCGTTGTTCGAGCAGATTGAGCGTCAGGTCCGCCGGGCGCTGGATCTGACCGATGGTTTCGTCTTGTTGGCGCGAGCTGAGTCCGAGACCTACCAGTTCCGCCCGACGTTATTCGCGATGCTGGTTTTGGACGTGCTGGATCAGGCCTTGCCCATCGCCCAGCAGAAACGCATCGAGCTGCTCAACGAGGTCGATGAGCAATGTCAGGAGCGGCTGATTCTGGCCGATCAGGGATTGCTGACGCGCGCCCTGTTCAATCTGCTGGAAAACGCGATCAAGTACAGTCCGGCAAACAGCACGGTGCAATTGAAGGTCAGCTGTAATGGACAGTGGCTGCGCTGCGTGTTGAACGATCAGGGCAAAGGAATTGCTGCCGATGAATTGCCTGACCTGTTCAGCCAGTATCGGCGTTTTTCCTCGGCTCAAGGCATCGACGGCGTGGGCTTGGGTCTGTCGATGGTGAAAGCGGTGATTGATCATCATGGCGGCAAGATCGAGTGTCACAGCGTTGTCGATGCGGGAACCACATTCCGCATCGAGTTGCCGCTGATTGCCGAATGAACGGACACAAAAAAACCGGCTATAACAGCCGGTTTTTTTACATCCGAATAAAACTTATGCACGGATTTCGTTCAACTTATCGATTTGGAAATATCGACTAAAATCAATAAGTTAAAAAACGATTACGGACTTTTGAAGCAAAAGCGTACACAGGTTATCCACAAAAATCAGACAGCCAGTTGGTCACTCGCGGTCGGTGCCTGTGGCGCCGGTGGCAGCGAGCCCATATCGCGCTGGGTTTTCTCGTTCCACGCCTGCACGCGGTCATTGAGCTCAGCGATGGCGCGCGGCCCGCTACCTTCGGCATACATCGGTTCGCCGATGACCACGGTGATCACTCCGGCCTGTTTACCCCAGCCGATTTTCGGCCAGAACTTGCCGGCATTGTGTGCAATCGGCAGTACTGGAAGCGCCGCATTCACCGCCAAAGCGCTGCCACTGCGGGAGAATTTTCCGACGGTGCCGTACGGGACTCGTGTCCCTTCCGGAAAGATCAGCACCCAGACGTTGTCCTTGAGCAGCTCGTCGCCTTTGGCCGCGACTTGTTTGAGCGCCGCTTTTGGGTTGTCGCGGTCGATGGCGATCGGGCGCAGCATGGCCATGGCCCAGCCGAAGAACGGCACGTAAAGCAATTCGCGCTTGAGCACCTGGCTCAATGGCGAGAAATAAGCGGAGAGAAAGAACGTCTCCCAAGTGCTCTGGTGGTTCGATTGAATCACGCAGGGCCGGTCTGGCACGTTTTCCGCGCCTTTGATTTCGTAGCGGATGCCAAGGAACACCTTGGTCAGCCACAGGGCGCAACGGCACCAGTACACGTTGATGAAACGATAGCGCGCCTTGAAGGACAGAAACGGCGCGATGAAAAAGCTCAGGCTGCACCACAGCAACGCTGTTGTGCCCAGCAGCAGATAGAAAAGAAAGATTCTGAAGGCCCGCAGTATCGACATGGCGACGGTTACCGTTACGGGGCAATGCCCGACTGTTCAAGCGCACTCCCGAGCAATCCCTGGCCAGGAAATTCAGAAGTACTCTAGTTGTGGATAAGTTCTGCGGCAATCGCCGCCAGATCGTCAAAAATCAGAGTGCCAACCGGCAGGGTTTTGCCCTGAGTCTTTTCGCCTTTCCCGGTCTTCACCAAAACTGGCTGTGAATCGACGGCTTTGGCGGCCTCCAGGTCACCAAGGCTGTCGCCGACGAACCAGACGTTGGTCAACGGCACCGTGTAATGCTCGGCAATGGTTTTCAACATTCCCGGTTTCGGTTTGCGACAATCGCAGCCTTCGTCCGGGCCATGCGGGCAATACACGATCAAGCCGACTTCGCCGCCCTGCTCCGCGACCAGCTCGCGCAGGCGCGCGTGCATGGCCTCCAGGGTGGCGAGATCGTAGTAGCCGCGAGCAATGCCCGACTGGTTGGTGGCCACCGCCACCGTCCAGCCGGCCTTGCTCAACTGCGCAATCGCTTCGATCGAGCCGGGCAGCGGAATCCACTCCTCCACCGACTTGATGTAGGCATCGGAGTCGTAATTGATCACGCCGTCACGATCGAGAATCAGCAGTTTCAACAGCAATCCCTCAACCCAGCAGCGAAATGTCGGCAACACCGAGGAACAGGCCACGCAGACGCGCCAGCAGCGCATAACGGTTGGCCCGCACATTGGCATCGTCGGCATTGACCATCACCGCGTCGAAGAACGCATCCACCGGCTCGCGCAGGGCGGCCAGGCGTGCCAGCGATTCGTTGTACTGACGTGCGGCGGCCATCGGCTGTACCGCTTGATCCGCCTGTTGGATCGCCGAGTACAGCGAGAACTCGTTGGCGTTGTCGAAGTACTTGGCCTCGACCACGGTCGGTACCGAGCCTTCGACTTTGCTCAACAGGTTCGACACACGCTTGTTCACCGCCGCCAGCGCTGCTGCTTCCGGCAGTTTGCGGAAGGCCTGCACCGCCTGCACACGCTGGTCGAAGTCCAGCGCCGAGCCTGGCTTGAGCGCACGTACCGACAGGTAAGTGGCGACGTCGACGCCTTCGTCTTCATAACGCGCCCGCAGACGGTCGAAGATGAATTCCAGCACGGCTTCGTTGAGGCCGGCCGCCTTGACCTTGCCGCCGAACGCATTCACCGCGAAAGCCACGGCGTCGTTCAGATCCAGATCCAGTTGCTTCTCGATCAGGATCCGCAGCACACCCAGCGCCGCACGGCGCAAGGCATACGGATCTTTGCTGCCGGTTGGCAGCATGCCGATACCGAAGATGCCGACCAGAGTATCGAGCTTGTCGGCGATCGCCACGGCTGCACCGGTCAGGGTCGCCGGCAATTCAGCGCCGGCACCGCGTGGCATGTACTGCTCGTTCAACGCCAGCGCGACGTCCTGCGGCTCGCCGTCATTGAGGGCGTAGTAGTAACCGGCGACACCTTGCATCTCCGGGAACTCGCCAACCATTTCGGTGGCCAGGTCGCACTTCGACAGCAGGCCTGCGCGGGCAGCCCACGAAGCGTTGCCGCCGATGCGTGCGGCGATGTACGCGGCCAGTTTCGATACGCGCTCGGCCTTGTCGTAGACACTGCCGAGTTTTTCCTGGAACACCACGTTCTGCAGGCGCAGGTTGAAGTCTTCGAGCTTCTGCTTCTTGTCCTGCTTGAAGAAGAACTCGGCGTCGGTCAGACGTGGGCGAACCACTTTCTCGTTACCGGCGATGATCTGCTGCGGGTCTTTGCTTTCGATGTTGGCCACGGTGATGAAACGTGGCAGCAACTTGCCGTCGGCATCCAGCAGGCAGAAGTACTTCTGGTTGTCCTGCATGGTGGTGATCAGTGCTTCCTGCGGCACGTCGAGGAAGCGTTCCTCGAACGAACACACCAGCGGCACCGGCCATTCGACCAGCGCCGTCACTTCGTCAAGCAATGCCGGCGGAACGATCGCCGTGCCTTCCTGACGGGTGGCCAGCTCTTCGGTGCGCTTGCTGATGATCTCGCGACGCTCGTTGGCATCGGCCAATACGTAAGCGGCACGCAAGTCGGCGAGGTAGCTCGACGGCGAACCGATGCGTACGACTTCCGGATGGTGGAAACGGTGTCCACGTGAATCACGGCCAGCCTTCTGCGCGAGGATCGTGCAATCGATGACCTGATCACCGAGCAGCATCACCAGCCACTGGGTCGGACGCACGAACTCTTCCTTGCGCGCACCCCAACGCATGCGTTTCGGGATCGGCAGGTCGTTCAGCGAATCTTCGACGATGGTCGGCAACAGGCTCGCGGTCGGCTTGCCGGCGATGTTTTGGCTGTAGCGCAGTTTCGGACCGCTTTGATCGATTTCGCTCAGCTCGACGCCACACTTCTTGGCGAAGCCCAGGGCGGCCTGAGTCGGGTTGCCGTCAGCGTCGAACGCGGCCTGACGTGGCGGGCCATCGAGGTTGATGCTGCGATCCGGCTGCTGAGTGGCCAGCGCAGTGATCAGCACCGCCAGACGCCGTGGCGCGGCATAAACGGTTTTGCTTTCGTAGCTCAGGCCAGCGGCTTGCAGGCCCTTGTCGATACCGGCGAGGAACGCATCAGCCAAGGTGTTCAGAGCTTTGGGTGGCAGTTCTTCGGTGCCCAGTTCAACCAGAAAATCTTGCGCACTCATTGTGCAGCCTCCAGCTTGGCCAGTACTTCGTCACGCAGGTCCGGGGTCGCCATCGGGAAGCCCAGCTTGGCGCGGGCCAGCAGGTAGGCTTGCGCAACGGAACGCGCCAGGGTGCGCACGCGCAGAATGTATTGCTGACGTGCAGTCACCGAGATCGCCCGGCGCGCATCCAGCAGGTTGAAGGTGTGCGACGCCTTCAACACCATTTCGTAGCTCGGCAACGGCAGCGGCTGGTCGAGTTCGATCAGGCGCTTGGCTTCGCTTTCATAGAAGTCGAACAGCTCGAACAGTTTGTCGACGTTGGCGTGTTCGAAGTTGTAGGTGGACTGCTCCACTTCGTTCTGGTGGAACACATCGCCATAGGTGACTTTGCCGAACGGGCCGTCAGCCCAGACCAGGTCGTAGACCGAATCCACGCCTTGCAGGTACATCGCCAGCCGCTCGAGACCGTAGGTGATCTCGCCGGTCACCGGGTAGCACTCGATGCCGCCCGCTTGCTGGAAGTAGGTGAACTGAGTGACTTCCATGCCGTTGAGCCAGACTTCCCAGCCCAGACCCCAGGCGCCGAGGGTCGGCGATTCCCAGTTGTCTTCGACGAAACGGATGTCGTGCACCAGCGGGTCGAGACCGACATGCTTGAGCGAGCCCAGATACAGTTCCTGGAAATTGTCCGGGTTCGGCTTCAGGACTACCTGGAACTGATAGTAGTGCTGCAGACGGTTCGGGTTTTCGCCGTAACGGCCATCAGTCGGACGGCGGCTTGGCTGTACGTAAGCGGCGTTCCAGGTTTCCGGGCCGATGGCGCGCAGGAAGGTCGCGGTGTGGAAAGTGCCGGCGCCTACTTCCATATCGTAGGGCTGAAGTACCACACAACCTTGCTCGGCCCAGTATTGCTGGAGCGCGAGGATCAAGTCTTGGAAGGTACGCACGGCTGGCGTAGGCTGGCTCACGAAATTCACCTGTTTCTTGGGCTGCGATTTAAAGAGCGGGAGTATACCCGATTCGTTGCTGCGCACGCCCCCTGGAGCCTTATGCCACGCTGCTTTTGGTGTACCGAAGATCCGCTGTACATGGCTTATCACGATCAGGAGTGGGGCACGCCGCTACGCGATGCGCAGGGTTTGTTCGAGTTGCTTTTGCTCGAAGGGTTCCAGGCCGGGCTGTCGTGGATCACTGTGTTGCGCAAACGTGAGCGCTATCGCGAGGTGTTGTTCGGCTTCGACGTGCAGCGCGTGGCACAGATGAGCGACGCCGAAATCGACGAACTGATGCTCGACCCGGGCATCATCCGCAACCGCCTGAAACTCAACGCCGCCCGGCGCAATGCCCAGGCGTGGCTGGCGCTGGAGGATCCGGTGGCATTTCTGTGGTCGTTTGTTGGCGAGCAACCGATCATCAATCATTTCAAGGACCGCAGCGAGGTCCCGGCGATCACCCCGGAAGCGCTGGCGATGAGCAAGGCTCTGAAAAAAGCCGGCTTCACCTTCGTCGGTCCGACCATTTGCTACGCGCTGATGCAGGCCTCGGGCATGGTCATGGACCACACCCAGGATTGCGACCGCTACGCGCAGCTCGCCAACGCCGGTTAGAATGCCCGCCTCGCACAGCACAAAGATCAGGAGTGACCTGTGGAAAAGTTTAAAGGCGCCTTGCTGGTAGGCGCTCTGCGGCTGTTTGCCCTGCTGCCATGGCGGGCCGTGCAGGCCGTGGGTTCGGCGATCGGCTGGATCATGTGGAAAACCCCCAACCGTTCCCGCGAAGTGGTGCGGATCAACCTCGCCAAGTGTTTTCCACAGATGGATGCGGCCGAACGTGAGCGTCTGGTCGGGCAGAGTCTGAAAGACATCGGCAAGTCGCTGACCGAAAGCGCCTGCGCGTGGATCTGGCCGGCGCAGCGCTCGATCGATCTGGTTCGCGAAGTCGAAGGCCTCGATGTGCTCAAGGATGCGCTCGCTTCGGGCAAAGGCGTGGTCGGCATCACCAGCCACCTCGGCAACTGGGAAGTGCTCAACCACTTCTATTGCAGCCAGTGCAAACCGATCATTTTCTACCGTCCGCCGAAGCTCAAGGCAGTGGATGAATTGCTGCGCAAACAGCGCGTGCAGCTGGGCAACAAGGTCGCGGCGTCGACCAAGGAAGGCATTCTCAGCGTCATCAAGGAAGTGCGTAAGGGTGGTGCCGTGGGCATCCCCGCCGACCCGGAACCGGCCGAATCGGCCGGGATTTTCGTGCCGTTCTTCGCCACTCAGGCGCTGACCAGCAAATTCGTACCGAACATGTTGGCCGGTGGTAAAGCGGTCGGTGTGTTCCTGCATGCCCTGCGCCTGCCTGACGGCTCGGGCTACAAAGTCATTCTCGAAGCCGCGCCAGAAGCCATGTACAGCACCGATACCGCCGAGTCCTGCGCGGCCATGAGCAAAGTGGTCGAGCGTTACGTCGCGGCGTATCCGAGCCAGTACATGTGGAGCATGAAACGCTTCAAGAAACGTCCGCCGGGCGAAGCGCGCTGGTACTGAGCAACTTCGCTTGGGGACGGTTAATGCAGACGGCCTCGCCTTGCGCTATCGGTAGCTCAAGGTGCCTGTCGCTCGAGCTTCTTCAGGAACACCGTCATCTCCCTCTCGGCCTGTTTGTCACCGTGAGCGCGGGCCGCCTCCAGGCCCTGCTCCCAGGCCTGACGCGCAGCGGCGTGATCGCCTAGCGCCAGCTGCGCCTTGCCCAGCAACTTCCACGCCGCCGAGTATTTCGGGTCGAACGCGACACAACGCTGAAAATGCTCGGCAGCCTTGGCGTTTTCGCCCAGGTCCAGATATCCCTTGCCCAGGCCGAAGCGCAACAGAGCGTTATCCACACCCTTGGCGAGCATTTTTTCCAGGGATTCGAGCATTGGCGGAGTCCTTTCTATTGTTCGTCAGAAAATCTGCGAGTCTTTCAGACCGCTTTCGCGAGCAGGCTCGCTCCCACATTTGGAATGCATTCCCCTTGTGGGAGCGAGCCTGCTCGCGAAGGGGCCATCACGGGCAACGTTGTCTTCAGGTCAGAAAAAGCTCAACCCCACATGAAACAGCTTCTCCACATCGCGAATATGCTTTTTATCCACAAGGAACAGAATCACGTGGTCACCCGCTTCGATCACCGTGTCGTCGTGAGCGATGATCACTTTCTCGTTGCGGATCACCGCGCCGATAGTGGTGCCTGGTGGCAGGCCGATCTTCTCGATCGGCTTGCCGATGACCTTGCTCGACTTGGCATCACCGTGGGCAATCGCCTCGATCGCTTCCGCCGCGCCGCGTCGCAGTGAGTGCACGCTGACGATGTCGCCTCGGCGCACGTGGGCGAGCAAGGTGCCGATGGTCGCCAGTTGCGGGCTGATGGCGATGTCGATGTCGCCGCCCTGGATCAGGTCGACGTAGGCCGGGTTGTTGATGATCGTCATGACCTTCTTCGCCCCCAGCCGTTTGGCCAGCAGCGATGACATGATGTTGGCTTCGTCATCGTTGGTCAGGGCGAGGAAGATATCGGCGTCGGCGATGTTCTCTTCCAGCAGCAGATCGCGATCCGAGGCGCTGCCCTGCAACACCACGGTGCTGTCGAGGGTGTCGGAGAGGTAGCGGCAGCGCGCCGGGCTCATCTCGATGATCTTCACCTGATAACGACTTTCGATGGCCTCGGCCAGACGCTCGCCGATCTGCCCGCCACCGGCAATGACAATGCGTTTGTAGGTTTCATCGAGGCGGCGCATTTCGCTCATCACCGCGCGAATGTCCTCACGGGCAGCGATGAAGAAGACTTCGTCATCCGCCTCGATCACCGTGTCGCCCTGGGGCAGGATCGGCCGGTCACGGCGGAAGATCGCCGCCACGCGGGTTTCGACGTTCGGCATGTGCTCACGCAACTGGCGCAATTGCTGGCCTACCAGCGGCCCGCCGTAATAGGCGCGCACCGCCACCAGTTGCGCCGCGCCTTCGGCGAAGTCGATCACCTGCAAGGCGCCGGGATGCTGGATCAGGCGCTTGATGTAATTGGTCACGACCTGCTCGGGGCTGATCAGCACGTCGACCGGAATCGCTTCGTTCTGGAACAGCTGTTCCTCGCGATTGAGGTACGACGCTTCGCGCACCCGGGCGATCTTCGTTGGCGTGTGGAACAGCGTGTGCGCGACCTGACAGGCAACCATGTTGGTCTCGTCGCTGTTGGTCACCGCGACCAGCATGTCGGCGTCGTCGGCACCGGCCTGACGCAGCACCGACGGCAGTGAGCCCCGGCCCTGCACGGTGCGGATGTCGAGGCGGTCGCCGAGGTCGCGCAAGCGCTCGCCATCGGTGTCGACCACGGTGATGTCGTTGGCCTCGCTGGCCAGATGTTCGGCCAGCGAACCGCCGACCTGTCCCGCACCGAGGATGATGATTTTCATCCAGTCACTCCATGAATCCGTTTAGCCGCGCGCGGCAGCGATCTTGATCAGCTTGGCGTAATAGAACCCGTCATGCCCGCCCTGCTGGGCCAGCAATTGGCGACCATGGGGCTGCTTGATCCCGGCCGCCGTGGCCAGATCCAGTTCCCGCGCACCCGGCGTGCGTTCGAGGAAGGCAGCGATGACTTCGGTGTTCTCGGTCGGCAGCGTCGAGCACGTGGCGTAGAGCAGGATGCCGCCGACCTCGAGGGTTTTCCACATGGCTTCGAGCAGCTCGCCTTGCAGTTGCGCCAGGGCTGCGATGTCGTCGGGCTGGCGGGTCAGCTTGATATCCGGATGGCGGCGGATCACCCCCGTGGCCGAACATGGCGCGTCGAGCAGGATGCGCTGGAACGGTTTGCCGTCCCACCATTTATCGATATCGCGACCGTCGGCGGCGATCAACTCAGCGTTGAGGCCTAGGCGCTCAAGGTTTTCCTTCACTCGCACCAGACGCTTGGCTTCCAGATCCACCGCCACCACCCCGGCCAGCGCCGGCTCGGCTTCGAGGATGTGGCAGGTCTTGCCGCCAGGGGCGCAGCAGGCGTCGAGGACGCGTTGCCCCGGCGCCAGATCGAGCAGGTCGGCGGCCAGTTGCGCGGCTTCGTCCTGCACGCTGATCCAGCCTTCGGCGAAACCCGGCAGGCTGCGCACATCGGCGGCGGCTTCGAGGACGATGCCGTCGCGGCTGTAAACGCAGGGCGCTGCGGCGATCCCGGCTTCGCCCAGCAACGCGAGATAAGCATCGCGGCTGTGATGGCGGCGGTTGACCCGCAGGATCATCGGCGGATGCGCGTTATTCGCTGCGCAGATGGCTTCCCACTGTTGCGGCCAGAAGGCCTTCAGGGATTTTTGCAGCCAGCGCGGGTGAGCTGTGCGCACCACCGGGTCGCGTTCAAGTTCGGCGAAGATCGTCTCGCTTTCGCGCTGGGCATTGCGCAGCACGGCGTTGAGCAGGCCTTTGGCCCAAGGCTTTTTCAGCTTGTCGGCACACCCGACGGTTTCACCGATGGCGGCGTGCGCCGGCACGCGGGTGTAGAGCAATTGGTACAGGCCAACCAGCAGCAACGCCTCGACATCGGCGTCGGCGGCTTTGAACGGTTTCTGCAGAAGTTTTTCCGCCAGTGCCGACAGGCGTGGCTGCCAGCGTGCGGTGCCGAAGGCCAGATCCTGAGTGAAACCGCGATCGCGATCCTCGACCTTGTCCAGTTGCGTCGGCAGAGAGCTGTTCAGTGAAGCCTTGCCGCTGAGCACGGCAGCGAGTGCCTTGGCGGCGGCCAGACGCGGATTCATTGCGCGTCCACCGCAGCGCCGAGCACGCTGCCGACGGCGAATTTCTCACGACGGCTGTTGAACAGATCGCTGAAATTCAATGCTTTGCCGCCGGGCAGTTGCAGGCGGGTCAGGCACAGCGCTTGGGCACCGCAGGCGACGATCAGGCCGTCCTTGCTGGCGCTGAGGATTTCACCCGGGGCGCCAGTGCCTTCGGCCACAGTCGCCGCCAGCACTTTCAACGCTTCGCCATTGAGCGTGCTGTGAGTGATCGGCCAGGGGTTGAAGGCGCGGACCAGGCGTTCCAGCTCCACCGCCGGACGCCTCCAGTCGATTCGCGCCTCGTCTTTGTTCAGCTTGTGCGCATAGGTGGCGAGTTCGTCGTTCTGCACTTCACCTTGCAGAGTGCCGGCAGCCAGACCGGCAATCGCCTGAACCACAGCGGGCGGACCCATTTCGGCGAGGCGATCATGCAGGCTGCCGCCGGTATCTTCAGCACTGATCGGCGTGGCGACCTTGAGCAGCATCGGCCCGGTATCCAGCCCGGCTTCCATGCGCATCACGGTCACGCCGCTTTCGGCATCGCCGTGTTCAACCGCGCGCTGGATCGGCGCCGCACCGCGCCAGCGTGGCAGCAGCGAAGCATGGCTGTTGATGCAACCCAGACGTGGAATATCCAGCACCGCTTGCGGCAGGATCAAACCGTAGGCGACCACTACCAGCAAATCCGGCTTCAGCGCAGCCAGTTCGGCCTGGGCGTCGGCATTGCGCAAGGTCGGCGGCTGCAACACCTGGATATTATTTTCCAGGGCCAGCTGTTTGACCGGGCCTGGCATCAGTTTTTGCCCACGGCCGGCCGGACGATCCGGCTGGGTGTAGACCGCGACGACCTCGTACGGGCTGCTCAGCAGGGCCTTGAGGTGTTCGGCGGCGAATTCCGGGGTACCGGCAAAAACAATGCGCAGTGGCTCAATCATGAAAGGCGTCTCATAAAAGAAAAAGGCTTGCCGCAGCAAGCCTTTGAAGAGGGGCATCAAGCGTTCTGGCGGTGCAGCTTTTCCAGCTTCTTCTTGATCCGGTCGCGTTTGAGCGTGGACAGGTAATCGACGAACAATTTGCCGTTGAGGTGGTCGCATTCGTGCTGGATGCACACCGCGAGCAGGCCTTCGGCGATCAGCTCATAGGGCTTGCCGTCGCGGTCCAGCGCCTTGATCTTGACCTTCTGCGGGCGGTCGACGTTTTCGTAGAAGCCCGGTACCGAGAGGCAGCCTTCCTGATACTGATCCATCTCGTCGGTCAGCGGTTCGAACTCGGGGTTGATGAACACCCGTGGCTCGGTACGGTCTTCGGACAGGTCCATCACGACGATACGTTTGTGCACGTTGACCTGGGTCGCGGCGAGGCCGATGCCCGGCGCTTCATACATTGTTTCAAACATGTCGTCGACCAACTGACGCACTTCGTCGTCCACTACAGCCACTGGTTTGGCGATAGTGCGCAGACGCGGGTCCGGAAATTCGAGGATGTTTAAAATGGCCATAGGCTTCGATTGCTGCACACGTTGAGTAAAGTCGGGTCGATGGCCTGGCGGGTCCGAAGATGCAGGCTACCGTTGTGAAGCGTAGCTTCTGAAAAACAGAAGCGAGCCACGGGGGCTCTGACGATTCACGCGAATGCACATGATAAAGGGATTCACTGCATGAGGAAAACACTACTCGCCCTGCTGCTTCTGGCTTCGGCCGGCGCCGCGCAAGGGCAAGTGCAACTCAGGGATGGTTTTCCAAAGCAATACACAGTGGTTTCCGGAGACACCCTCTGGGACATTTCCGGCAAATACCTGCGCGAGCCCTGGCAGTGGCCACAACTGTGGCGGGCCAACCCGCAGGTCGAAAACCCCAACCTGATCTATCCGGGCGACACGCTGACCCTCAGCTACGTCAACGGTCAGCCGCAACTGACCGTCCATCGTGGCGAGTCGCGCGGCACCATCAAACTCTCGCCACGAATTCGCACCAGCCCGGTGGCCGAGGCGATTCCGAGCATTCCGCTGAAATCGATCAACAGCTTTCTGCTGAGCAACCGCATCGTCGACAAGGCCGAAGACTTCGACAAGGCGCCGTACATCGTCGCCGGCGATGCCGAACGCGTGCTCAGTGGTACCGGTGACCGCATTTTCGCCCGTGGCCATTTCGATCCGGAGCAACCGGTGTACGGCATCTTCCGCCAGGGCAAGGTCTACACCGATCCGCAGACCAAGGAGTTTCTCGGCATCAACGCCGACGATATCGGTGGCGGCGAGATTGTTGCCACCGAAGGCGACGTCGCCACCCTCGCCCTGCAACGCACCACCCAGGAAGTCCGCCTCGGTGACCGCTTGTTCGGCGGTGAAGAACGTTCGATCAATTCGACTTTCATGCCCAGCGCGCCGAAGCGTTCCATCGACGGGCTGATCATCGACGTGCCACGCGGCGTCACGCAGATCGGTGTGATGGATGTGGTGACCCTGAACAAGGGCAAACGTGACGGTCTGGCCGAAGGCAATGTCCTGGCGGTGATGAAAACCGGCGAAACCGTGCGCGACCGGATCACCGGCCAGCCGCTGAAGATCCCCGATGAACGCGCCGGCCTGCTGATGGTGTTCCGCACCTACGACAAGCTCAGCTATGGCCTGGTGCTCAACGCGTCGCGCTCGCTGGCGGTGCTCGACAAGGTGCGAAATCCGTAAGCTTGCTTCACAAGTTACCAACAGAGTTATCCACAGGTTGTTCCGAATGGTTCGGAGCATAGAACGATCAAGGATGATCCATTCATGTTGTCTGTCAGTACGGCCATTTCCCCGGCGGAACTGGAAGCGCGTCTGCGCCTGCACCGCATGCCGGATATCGGCCCCAAGCGGTTTGCCAAACTGCTCGAAGCCTTCGGCTCGGCGTCGAAAGCCATCAGCGCGCCGGCCAGTGCCTGGCGCTCGCTGGGGTTGCCGGCGACCTGTGCCGAGGCAAGGCGCTGTCCGACGGTGCGCGACGGCGCCAGCCACGCAATGCGCTGGCTAGAGCGTCCCGATCAACATGTGCTGATGTGGGATCAAGCGGATTATCCAGCGTTGCTCGCGCAAATTGCCGATCCGCCGCCGCTGTTATTCGTTGCCGGCGATCCGTCGATTCTGGAGAAACCGCAGTTGGCAATGGTCGGTAGCCGCCGCGCTTCGCGTCCCGGGATGGATACGGCAGCGGCGTTTTCCCGCAGTCTGGCCGGGGCCGGTTTTGTCATCAACAGTGGTCTGGCGCTGGGCATCGATGCCGCTGCACACCAGGCTGCTCTGGATGTTGGCGGCTTGACCGTGGGGGTGCTCGGCACGGGGCTGGAAAATTTTTATCCACAACGCAATAAACGCCTGGCTGAGGCAATGATTGCCTCGGGCAGCGCGGTGCTTTCCGAGTTTCCGCTGGATGCCGGGCCGAGCCCGAGCAACTTCCCCCGGCGCAACCGCATCATCAGCGGGTTATCCCTTGGCGTGCTGGTGGTCGAGGCCAGTGTTGCCAGCGGCTCGTTGATCACCGCGCGGCTGGCAGCCGAACAAGGCCGCGAGGTTTATGCCATTCCGGGCTCGATCCATCACCCCGGCGCGCGCGGTTGTCACCAGTTGATTCGCGACGGGGCGGTGTTGGTGGAGACTATCGAACACATCCTCGAAGCCCTGCGCGGCTGGCAGCAGCCACTGTTATTCACAGCGGCGGGGCAGGCCGATCACCCGTTGCTGGCGCTGCTGCACGCGGCGCCGCACACCAGCGAGGCTCTGGCCGCGAGCTGCGGCTGGGCACTGCCGAAAGTGCTGGCAACGTTGACCGAGCTGGAAATCGAAGGCCGTGCGGTATGCGAAAACGGGCGCTGGCTGGCGCGGACAAGCTAGGTTTTACGAGGAAGATCGGTAAACTGCGCGAAACCTGTTTGTGGAGAGTTTTTCATGGTCAACAGTTGGCGTGTGCAACAAGCCGCGCGTGAAGTTCGCGCCGGCGCGGTGATTGCCTATCCAACCGAAGCCGTCTGGGGGCTGGGTTGCGACCCGTGGAATGAAGACGCGGTGGACCGCTTGCTGGCGATCAAGAATCGCTCGGTGAGCAAAGGGCTGATCCTGGTCGCCGACAACATCCGCCAGTTCGATTTTCTGTTCGAAGATTTCCCGCAGGACTGGATCGATCGCATGGCCAGCACTTGGCCGGGGCCGAACACCTGGCTGGTGCCGCACCAGAACCTGTTGCCGGAATGGGTCACCGGCGTGCATGACACGGTGGCGCTGCGGGTCAGTGATCATCCGCAGGTGCGCGATTTGTGCTCGCTGGTCGGACCGCTGATTTCAACATCAGCCAACCCACAGGGACGGCCGCCAGCGCGCACGCGCTTACGGGTCGAGCAGTATTTTCGTGGTCAGGTCGACCTGATCCTGGGCGGTAGCCTTGGCGGGCGCAAGAACCCCAGCGTGATCCGCGACCTGGCCACCGGTAACGTCATTCGCCCTGACTGACGCCAGTCTTTTTGTATTTTCTGCGGACTCCTCGGTGCCAGCGCCGAGGAGTTTTGCGGATGCCAGCGGTTTATTCCCGTGTCTGTTTAAAAGTTATCCGATGCCATTGTTCTTTCATGCGTCAGACGAATCTTTGAGTCTGCAATATATGTAAGTTTTCCCACGTGATTATCAGAACGCGTGCAGTGGCGAGATTCTCAAAAGCAACCATTCTTTCAATGTGCTTGAAGCAACTTCGAAATGTTAATGGCTGCGGAGAAGTAATGGATATTACGGATTTACACCTCAAGGATTATCTGCAGGGCTTTCAGGAAACACTCAAGAATCAACAGGCCGATTATCGTGTGGCCATTCTTGAGGCGGGGTCGGATGCCGGGGAATTTGAACGCTTCATCAATCGGCAGTTTCGCCTGCGATTGCAGCATTACATGCTCACCTCCAGAGCCCGGGCGCTGGAAACCCGACTGGCGATCACCTCGCGCAGCACGCACTTTCTGCTCTATCAGCGTGACCAGCTCATTGCGGTGCTGCGGGCAACTCCGGCGCCGTTCGAGTGGGCTTCACTGGCCCAGCATCATGTTTCTCCAACCGGGATACTGGCGCGACACGTGGAGTTCAGCCGCCTGATCACCCACTCCCAGCAGCACAGGCCGGTGTCGGTCAATGGCTTGCTCGCCACCGCCGCCGAATGGGCGATTGATCGCGGCTATCAGGGCGTGACGGCCTTGTGCAGATCGCCACAGCGGCAACTGTATCAGCGCTTCGGCCTGACACCGATCGCTTCGCAGGCAATGCATATCGAGCAACGTGCCCGTGGCGATTATTGGCTGTTGTCGGCCGAGTGGCGACAAATCCTGATGGCCCTGGATCAGCCTGTGAACATGAACGCGCATCAGCCGGAGTATCGTGATGAATACAACCGCCAGTATTGATCCGCCAGTGATTGAAGAGTGGGCTGAGAAATGGCTTGTCTATGAATCGAAGAAGTTGCGCCGGAAGTTTGCCGGCCGTAGGCCGGCAGCGAAGAAACTCCACCGCAAGATGTACTTGATATAGCCCCAAGATACTCGGCGAATTCATGGAAGAGTTCGCCGAGTATCAACTTGAGGCGTTATGGCAGCAGAATTGTGGAACCGGTCGTGCGCCGTGCCGACAGTTCGGTTTGTGCTTTCGCTGCATCCGCCAGTGCATGGCGCTGGCTGATGTCGACCTTCAGTTTGCCGCTGATGATCATCTCGAACAGCTCGTCGGCCATGCGTTGCAGGTTCTCGGCGTTGTTGGCGTAAGTCGCCAGCGTCGGCCGGGTGACGTACAACGAGCCCTTGGCGGCGAGAATGCCCAGATTGACGCCGTCGACCGCGCCCGAAGCATTGCCGAAGCTCACGACCAGGCCACGTGGTGCCACGCTGTCCAGGGACGTGAGCCAGGTGTCCTTGCCGACGCCGTCATATACCACCGGGACTTTCTTGCCGTCAGTCAGTGCCAGCACGCGCTCGGCAACGTTTTCATGGCTGTAGTCGATGGTGGCCCAGGCGCCGTTGGCTTTGGCCAGGTCGGCTTTCTCCTTCGAGCTGACGGTGCCGATCAGTTTCACGCCCAGCGCTTTGGCCCATTGGCAGGCCAGAGAGCCGACGCCACCGGCTGCGGCGTGGAACAGAATGGTTTCGCCGCCCTGCAGCTCGTAGGTCTGGCGCAGCAGGTATTGCACGGTCAGGCCCTTGAGCATGACCCCGGCGGCGGTTTCGAAACTGATTTCATCGGGCAGATGCACCAGATTGTCCTGCGGCAGAACATGCACCTGGCTGTAGGCGCCGAGCGGGCCGCTGCCGTACGCAACGCGATCGCCGACCTTGAAGCGGGTAACATCGCTGCCCACTGCCTCGACGGTGCCGGCGCCTTCCGAACCCAGGCCGGACGGCAACGCGGGTGGCGCATAGAGGCCGCTGCGGTAATAGGTGTCGATGAAGTTCAGGCCGATCGCCTGGTTGGCCACGCGCACTTGGTTCGGCCCGGGTGCAGCGGGTTCGTAGTCAACATATTCGAGCACTTCGGGACCGCCGTGGGCGCGGAACTGGATACGCTTTGCCATCTGCCTGCTCTCCTTGATTCATCGGTAAGCCCCCTATCCAACTCCCCTGCTTGATCTTCGTCAACTGCGGCGCGCCGGTCCGCGATGGTATGCTACGCGCCCATTTGCGCCGCCCGCCTGCCGGGGCGCCGCCCGATTCAAGGTGAAGCCATGACGACCCGCACCGACGCCGTAAAGGCCTATCTGCTCGATCTGCAAGACCGCATCTGCGCTGCACTGGAAACCGAAGACGGCGGCAAAAGCTTCGCCGAAGACGCCTGGACCCGGCCGGCGGGCGGTGGCGGGCGCACCCGCGTGCTGGAAAACGGCACACTGATCGAAAAGGGCGGGGTCAACTTTTCCCATGTTTTCGGCAGCGGCTTGCCGCCGTCGGCCAGCGCCCATCGGCCGGAGCTGGCCGGGCGCGGTTTTGAGGCACTCGGCGTGTCGCTGGTGATCCACCCACACAACCCGCATGTGCCGACCTCCCACGCCAACGTACGCTTTTTCATCGCTGAAAAAGAAGGCGAAGAACCGGTCTGGTGGTTCGGCGGCGGCTTCGATCTGACTCCGTACTACGGCGTTGAAGAAGACTGCATCCACTGGCACCGCGTCGCCGAGCGAGCCTGTGCGCCGTTCGGTGCGGACGTCTATCCGCGCTACAAGGCCTGGTGCGACACCTACTTCCACATCAAGCATCGTCATGAGCCGCGCGGCATTGGCGGTTTGTTCTTCGACGATCTGAACGAGTGGGATTTCGACACCAGTTTCGCCTTCATGCGCGCCATCGGCGATGCCTACATCGAGGCCTACCTGCCGATCGTGCAGCGGCGCAAGAACGACGCCTTCACCGCTCAGCAGCGCGAATTCCAGGAATTTCGCCGTGGCCGCTACGTCGAATTCAACCTGGTTTACGACCGTGGCACGCTGTTCGGCCTGCAGTCGGGTGGCCGTACCGAATCGATTCTGATGTCGCTGCCGCCGCAAGTGCGCTGGGGTTATGACTGGAAGGCCGAGCCGGGCAGCGCAGAAGCGCGCCTGACCGAGTACTTCCTGCAGGATCGCGACTGGCTGGCCGAGGCCTGAGGACGGGTGATGGATCGTTATGTCGTTTTTGGTAACCCGATCGGCCACAGCAAGTCGCCGATGATTCACCAGTTGTTCGCCGAACAGACCGGCCAGCGCCTCGATTACAGCACGCTGCTGGCGCCGCTGGAGGAATTTGCCGGCTGCGCCACGGCGTTCTTTCGCGAAGGGCGCGGCGCCAACGTGACAGTGCCGTTCAAGGAAGACGCGTACCGTCTGGCCAACAGCCTGACCGCCCGCGCGCAGCGCGCCGGTGCGGTGAACACCTTGAGCAAACTGGACGATGGTTCACTGCTCGGCGACAACACCGATGGCGCGGGCCTGGTCCGCGATCTGACGGTGAATGCCGGTTTCAGCCTGACCGGCAAGCGCATCCTTTTGCTCGGTGCTGGAGGCGCGGTGCGCGGGGCACTGGAGCCTTTGCTGGCGGAGAAACCGGCCTCGGTGATCATCGCCAATCGCACGGTGGACAAGGCTGAGCTGCTGGCGGAATTGTTCGGCGATCTGGGGCCGGTGTCGGCCAGTGGTTTCGACTGGCTGCGCGAGCCGGTGGACGTGATCATCAACGCCACCTCCGCCAGCCTGACCGGTGACGTGCCGCCGATTGCGCCAAGCCTGATTGAGCCAGGCCAGACGCTGTGCTACGACATGATGTACGGCAAGGAACCGACCGCGTTCTGCCGCTGGGCCACTGAGCACGGCGCAGCGCTGGCGATGGATGGTCTGGGCATGCTCGCCGAACAGGCAGCCGAGGCGTTCTGGCTGTGGCGTGGCGTACGCCCGGATACCGCGCCGGTACTCGCCGAGCTGCGCCGCCAGTTGGCCCTTTAAGCGTTGCTCCCACATTGAAATACGCTCAATGTGGGAGCGAGCCTGCTCGCGAATCGCATCACCACCGCGAGATCAGATCAATCCTCAAACCGGATCGGGCATTTCTCCGCCCCCTCCAGCTTCCTCAGTTCCTCCACCACTGGCGGCCGCGCCCGGCGCAAAGTCAGGCTGCGACCCTGGCCCAACAGGCGCCGCGCTTCCTGATGCAGCATCTCCACCCCTGAATAATCGATGAAGTTGATCTGCTGTGCCTCGATCACCACTCGTGCGCCATGCAGGCGTTGCAGGCGCACTTGCAGGTAATGGCTGGCACCGAAAAAGATCGAACCGCCCACCCGCAGCACATCGTCGTCACCGTCGCGCCAATGCTGCACCCGTGGTTGCGAGGTGCGCTTGAGGTAAAAGAACAACGACGCGAGCACCCCGGCGTAGATTGCCGTCTGCAATTCCAGCAGCAAAGTCGCGAGGCAGGTCAGCGCCATCACCACGAACTCGGCGCGGCTGACCCGCAGCAAGGCGCGAATGCCGCGATGATCGACCAAGCCCCAGGCGATCAACAGGATGCTGCCGGCCATGGCGGGGATCGGAATGTGCGCGATCAGGCCGGCGCCGAACACCGCAAACAGCGCCACCCAGATCGCCGAAAACACTCCGGCCAGTGGCGAGCAGGCACCGGCCTCATAACTCAGACCTGAGCGGGTAAACGATCCGGCTGAGAGCGACCCGGAAAAGAACGCACCGACGATGTTCGACAGACCCTGTGCGCGGACTTCCTGATTGGCGTCGAGCAACTGCTGCGAGCGCGCCGAAATCGAACGGGCGATCGACAGACTAGTGACCAGCCCGAGCATGCCCACCGCCACGGCGCTCGGCAGCAGGCGCAGGATCAGCTCCAAATCCAGCGGCAAAGGGCTGAACGGCGGCAAGCGCCCGACGAAAGCGCTGACCAGATGCACATGGCCGAACATCCCCGGCCAAATCCATACCAGCAGGCTGGCCAGCACCAGCGTGAGCAACAGCGTCGGCCAGCGCGGCAGAAGTTTTTTCAGGGTCGCGCCGACGATTACCGTGGCGACGCCGAGGATAAGAGAAGACTTATCCACAGCCCCCAGATGTCGCAGCAGATCCATCAGGCTGGCGAGCGCCGTGGTGTTAGCCGGCAATTCCAGGCCGAGCAGATTGGGCAGTTGCCCGATGGCGATCACCACGGCGGCACCGAGGGTGAAGCCGAGCACCACCGAATGCGAAACGAAATTCACCAGCGCGCCGAAGCGCAGCAAGCCGAGCAGCCACTGGAAAATCCCGGCGAGGAATGTCAGCAGCAGGATCAGGGTGATGTAGTCCTCGGACGCCGGCACCGCGAGCGGGCTGACGCTGGCGTACAGCACAATGGAAATCGCCGCCGTCGGGCCACAGATCAGATGCCATGACGAACCCCACAGGCAGGCGATCAATACTGGAACGATCGCCGCATACAGGCCGTATTCCGGCGGCAGACCGGCGATCAGTGCGTAGGCGATCGACTGGGGTAAGGCGAGAATCGCACCGCTGAGGCCGACGATCAGGTCCCGCCCGACGCTGGCGCGGGTTTGCCGTGGCAGCCAGGTCAGGAAAGGAAAAAGTGAATGACGGCTGGGGAAGGCCATGGGTCCTCGCGGTTGGGGTTTTTCAGGCAAGCCTATCAGGACACCGCAATCATTGTGGCGAGGGGATTTATCCCCGATGGGCCGCGAAGCGGCCCCAAACCCGGAGTTCTCGGTGAGTCAGGTCTATCGAGTTCATGGATCTTGCGACTGCTTCGCAGCCGATCGGGGGTAAATTCCCTCGCCACAGGTAAGTGGTCGACAGTCAGATAGCATTACAGTTTGGCTTTCACCGCCGCCAACGCATCCTTGCCATCCGCCGTTTTCACACCCTCGAGCCATTTATCCAGCACCGCCGGATTCGCTTTGATCCAAGCTTTCGCCGCTTCGGCATTGCTGATTTTCTTGTTCACCACCTCGGCCATGATGCTGTTTTCCATGTCCTGGGTGAACGCCAGATTGGTCAGCAACTTGCCCACATTCGGGCAGGCCTCGGCGTAGCCCTTGCGGGTCAGGGTGAACACGTTGCCGGTGTCACCAAAATATTTTTCGCCGCCCTTCAGATAGCGCATTTTCAGTTGCACGTTCATCGGGTGCGGGGTCCAGCCGAGGAAGGTGACGAATTTCTGTTTCTTCACCGCCCGCGACACTTCGGCCAGCATCGCCTGCTCGCTGGATTCGATCAGCTTCCACTGACCCATGTTGAAGTCGTTCTTCTTGATGATTTCCTGCAGCGAAATATTCGCCGGTGCCCCCGAACCGATGCCGTAGATTTTCTTGTCGAATTTGTCGGCGAATTTGTTCAGGTCGGCAAAATCATGCACACCCGCCTCCCAGACATACTCGGGGACGGCGAGGGTGAATTCAGTGCCCTCGAGGTTCTTGGCCAGTTGCGTCACATCGCCGGTGGCGACGAACTTGTCGTAGAAGCCCTGCTGCGCCGGCATCCAGTTGCCGAGGAACACGTCCACCTGGCCATCCTTCAAGCCGCCGAAGGTGATCGGCACCGCGAGGGTGTCGACCTTGGCCTTGTAGCCCATGCCGTCGAGCAGAAACCCGGTGATGGCATTGGTTGCGGCGATGTCGCTCCAGCCTGGATCGGCCATTTTCACGGTTTCGCAGCCCTGCTCGGCGAAGGCCGAAGCGCTGCTCAATGCGATCAGGCCAACGGTCACAGCTGTGGATAACTTGCGCATGGACTTCCCCTTAACGTTATTGGTTTTGGCAGGGTTGTGGATAACGGGCCTTGCGCTCCAGATCATCGAGGTCGATATGGTTGCGCATGTACTGCTGGCTGGCATCGACCAGCGGCTGGTGATCCCAGCTCTTCAGCTTGCCGATGGTTAACGCGTCGGCGACGAAACGGCGTCGGCGCTGGCTGGCGAGCACCTCCCGATGGATTGCCGGGATGTCCCACTTGGCCCGCGCTTCAGCGAGAAAATCTTCGAACAGTTGACGATGGTGCGGCGACTGGCTCAGCTCCTCTTCTTCGCGCGGATCGTTATCCACATCGAAGAGTAGGCACGGGTCGCTTTCGCTGTAGATAAATTTGTAGGCGCCCCGGCGAATCATCATCAGCGGGCTGACGGTACCTTCGGCCATGTATTCGCCGAACACCTCGTCATGCCCGCCCTGCCCTTGCAGATGTGGCAGCAAGGAACGACCGTCCAGCGGCAAGTCCGGCTCGAGCGTGCCACCGGCCAGATCAACGAACGTCGGCAGCAGGTCAGCGGTGGAAACGGCGGCGCTGACCCGGCCCGCATCGAACTGCCCCGGCGCGCTGATCAACAGCGGTACTCGCGCCGCCATCTCGTACCAGTGCATTTTGTACCAGAGGCCCTTCTCGCCGAGCATGTCGCCGTGGTCGCCGGAGAAGACGATGACGGTGTCATCGATCAGCCCGGTTTCCTCGAGTGTTTGCAGCAGTTTGCCGACATTGGCATCGATATAGCTGCACGCACCGAAGTAGGCGCGGCGGGCATCGCGGATTTTATCCACAGGCAGCGGTTTGTCCCACAGGTCGTAAACCTTGAGCAGGCGTTGCGAGTGCGGATCGAGTTCTTCCTGGTTCAAGGCTGTAGGCAACGGGATATCAGCATCGTCATACAGATCCCAGAATGCCTTGGGAATCGTGTACGGATCGTGCGGGTGGGTCATCGACACGGTCAGGCAGAACGGCTGATCGCCGTCTTCGCGAATGTGATCGAACAGGTATTGCTGCGCCTTGAACACCACCTCTTCATCGAAATCCAGCTGATTGGTGCGCACGCACGGTCCGGCCTGCAGTACCGACGACATGTTGTGATACCAGCTCGGCCGTACGTCCGGCTTGTCCCAGTTCACCGCCCAACCGTAATCGGCCGGGTAGATGTCGCTGGTCAGGCGTTCTTCATAACCGTGCAGTTGGTCCGGCCCGCAGAAATGCATCTTGCCCGACAGCGCGGTGCGGTAGCCGAGACGCCGCAGGTAATGCGCGTAAGTTGGAATGTCGGCGGGGAAATCGGCCGCGTTGTCGTAGGCGCCGATCTTGCTCGGCAACTGGCCGCTGACCAAGGTGAAACGCGACGGTGCGCACAGCGGGCTGTTGCAATAGGCAGCATCGAACACCACGCCTTGGGCGGCGAGGCGGGACAGATTCGGCAGTTTGATCGGCGATGGGCCGTAGAACGGCAACATTGGCGCGGCCATTTGATCGGCCATGATGAAAAGAATGTTCTTGCGCTTCATGTGATCGCGGCATTCCATGTTGAATATTTATGCGAGAGTGCTGCGATCGAGCATGGATTCCATGCCTCTTCCGGTAAAGCCCGCGCCGGACAATGACTAGGATAAGCCCAGCTTATGTATGAAGCCCTCGGTGATCTCTCCCTTGATCTATTGCGCGCCTTTGAAGCGGCGGCCCGTCATCGCAGCTTTACCGCTGCTGCGGTTGAGCTGGGCACCACGCAACCGGCCATCAGCCAGCAGATAAAACGCTTGGAAGAGCAGCTCGGTACGCGCCTGTTCGATCGGATTTACAGGGGCATCGAGTTGACTGAGGTGGGTACCCTGCTTTTCGAGCAAGTTACCCTCGGTTTGCAGAATATCGACGCAGGATTAGGCGCAATCAGCGCTCAGCAGCAACATGAAGTGCTGCAAGTGGCCACGGATTTTGCTTTCGCCGCTTATTGGTTGATGCCGCGCCTGCATCGCTTCCATGAGGCCAATCCGCATATCGATGTCAGCCTGGTCACCAGCGAGCGCAACCACAACATGCTGCGCACCGACATCGACGTGGCGATCCTGTTTGGCGACGGTCGATTCAAGCAGGGCGAGAGCCACTGGCTGTTCAGCGAAGAGGTGTTTCCGGTGTGCAGCCCGCTGCTGCTCAAGGAGCGTTCATTGCCGCTGCCCGCGCAGGCCCTGCTGGAATTTCCGCTGCTGCACCTGCGCGGTGAAAACAGCAGCAACTGGTTCGACTGGAGTGGCTTGTTTCGTCAATTGGGCCTGACTACGCCGCCAGCACCGGGACAGTTGCGCTTCGACAATTACACCTTGCTGATCCAGGCGGCGATTGGCGGGCAAGGTGTGGCGATCGGCTGGCGCCACCTTGTGGATAACTTGCTGGTGCAGGGTTTGCTGTGCCGGCCGCTGGCGCAAACCACGCTGTCGCGGCTTGGGTATTACGTGGTGTTGCCGCAACGCAAACGTCGGGGGGCGTTGATTCAAGAGTTTGTTGATTGGTTAATGGCGGAACAGGCCAGCAGCGCCGAATCGCTTAACGGTCTGGCCCTGCCCTCGATTGCGGTGTGAAGAGTAAAAGATCGCAGCTTCGGCAGCTCCTGCAAATGGAATGCGATCCCATGTAGGAGCTGCCGAAGGCTGTGATCTTTTACGAATCTGAAGCCGCCACAAAATTCACATGCTCACCGACATGCAGATTCAACCGCAGCTCATCGGCGATACCCACCGCGACGCGGTTCAAGCGTTCCAAGGGTTCGGCAAGTCCCGGTTCGAGATTGCCGCCGACCTGACTGAAGTGCTCGATGGTCAACCCGGCAACGCCATGGGGCGCGTTGACCAAGGTCCAGCGCAGCGAGCTGCTTTGCACCGCTTCGAGGATTTCTTCGGCGGCGTGACGTTGCAGGCGCTCGTCGCTGTCAGGCTCGTCGAGCACGCCGAAATTGCCGACCAGAAACAGTCGCGGCACGCTGGCCAGTTGCAAACCTTCGACCAGCGCGTCGACTGCCAGCACCTGTTCAACCGGCCCGAGCGTCACTGAGCGCTCGACGTGGTCGCTGCTGAATGGCAGACCCGGCGCGTCCAGCAGACAGATCACCGCAGAACTGCCGGCGACGCTCTGATTGACTCGCTCGGCATCGAACAGATCGCCGGTTTTACTGCGCAAGCCCGGACGTGGCGCAAGCGCAGTGAGATCATCGAGAATAGCGATGACTTCGTGTTGGCGGCGCAGTAATTCAGCCATCAACGCACCGCCCAGGCTGGCCATGGCACCATAGAGCACCACTTTCACCACTGGGGTTTCGGCATTTTTCATGGCTGTTTTCCTTATTGTTGTCCTATATGGCCTGTGACGGTGGAAACAGCCAAGGGTTCGAACCGATTGAGAGGCGACACGATGCAAGGGATCAAGGGCTACCACGCCCATGTCTATTTCGACGCGCAAACCATCGACCAGGCGCGGGCCCTGTGCGAACAGGCCGCGCAGTTGTTTGCGCTGAAAATGGGCCGCGTGCACGAACGCCCGGTAGGGCCGCACCCCGACTGGAGCTGCCAACTGGCTTTCGGCCCCGAGCTGATCGGCGAGGTGCTGCCGTGGCTGGCGCTCAACCGCAAGGGCCTGGTGGTGTTCCTGCATCCGGACACGGGCGACGACTTGCTCGACCACACCGAACATGCGATCTGGATGGGCGCGGTGCGGCCGCTGGATCTGTCGATTTTTTAACCAGATGCTGACGCCGAACTGAAAACGGATATGTCCAGACTGCCAGCCGGCGCTGTCAGTGCGTTTACCCACATCGCTACCAACCCCGTCTTTATTGGCCCTGGTCGCATCCGACCGCCGGTTGGCCGTTCATTCACCGCTTTCAATAGCGAAAGGTAGCTGAAAGCTTCCCCGATTAGGATCGCCTCACTCCCGGCAACAGACCGGTTGGCCCAAGACCTGTATTTGCTCCATAGGCCCGGCCCAATTAACAACAACAATGGTGATTCTGATGTCCTCTGCAACCCGCCGTTTCTCCCGCTTCCTGCTGGTCACTCCGCCCGTACGCCTCGCGCCTCCCGTTCTGCGCTGATCCCGCCCGATCCGCTCATTCCATTAGCCGCGCTACGCCTGGAGTATTCCCATGCTGACTTTCCTTGGCTTCGCCATGGTCATCACGTTCATGTTCCTGATCATGAACAAGCGCCTGTCCGCGCTGATCGCCCTGATCATCATCCCGATTTTGTTCGCTCTGTTCGGTGGTTTTGCGCCGAAGATCGGCCCGATGATGCTCGAAGGCATCACCAAACTGGCGCCGACCGGCGTGATGCTGATGTTCGCCATTCTGTATTTCGCCCTGATGATCGACTCCGGCCTGTTCGACCCGGCCGTGCGCAAGATCCTCAAACTGGTCAAGGGCGACCCGTTGAAAGTTTCGGTCGGCACCGCCGTTCTGGCGCTCGTCGTTTCCCTCGATGGTGACGGCGCGACCACTTACATGATCTGCGTGGCCGCGATGCTGCCGCTGTACAGTCGCATCGGCATGAGCCCACGAATCATGGCCGGTCTGATCATCCTCGCCGGTGGCGTGATGAACATGACCCCGTGGGGCGGCCCGACCGCCCGCGCAGCGAGTGCCCTGCATGTGGATCCGTCGGACATTTTCGTGCCGATGATCCCGGCGATGGCCGCCGGTGTCGTAGCGATCCTGCTGATTGCCTACTTCTACGGTAAACGTGAACGCGCCCGCCTCGGCGAGCTGCACCTGGTCGGCGACGAAATCGATCACAGCGAAATCAGCGTCTCGCAATTCCCCGACGCACGCCGTCCGAAGCTGATCTGGTTCAACGCCGCACTGACTTTCGGCCTGATGTGCACGCTGATCGGCGGCCTGTTGCCGCTGCCGGTGCTGTTCATGGTGGCGTTCAGTATTGCCATGATCGTCAACTACCCATGCCTGCAAATGCAGAAGGATCGCGTCGCCGCGCATTCCGGCAGCGTGCTGGCAGTGGTCGGGCTGATCTTTGCGGCCGGTATCTTCACCGGTATCCTGTCGGGCACCGGCATGGTCGATGCGATGTCGAAAAGCCTGTTGGCGGTGATTCCGGATTTCCTCGGCCCTTACCTGGCGGTGATCACGGCGCTGGTGAGCATGCCGTTCACCTTCTTCATGTCCAACGACGCGTTTTATTACGGTGTGTTGCCGGTGTTGGCCGACGCGGCCAGCCACTATGGGATCACTGCGGTGGAAATGGCCCGTGCCTCGATCGTCGGCCAGCCCGTCCACTTGCTGAGCCCGTTGGTGCCGTCGACCTATCTGTTGGTGGCGCTGGCCGGCATCGATTTCGGTGATCATCAGCGTTTCACCCTGAAATGGGCGATTCTGGTGTGCATCTGCATTCTGATTGCTGCACTGCTGTTGGGGACTTTCCCGGTGTTCAGCACTCTATAAGCCCAAGACTCACCGTAACGGGTCCTGGCTTCGCGGTTTGAAGCCCGGACCTTTTTCGGTTCAACAATTGCTCAAAGGAATACACATGGATTGGCTGACCAACCCCGAAATCTGGGTTGCTTTCTTTACCCTGACCGCCCTGGAAATCGTCCTCGGTATCGATAACATCATCATGATTTCGATCCTGGTCAGCCGCATGCCCAAACACATGCAGGCGCGCACGCGGATCTTTGGTCTTGGCCTGGCCATGATCACGCGGATCCTGTTGCTGCTGTCGATCACCTGGGTCATGCGCCTCACCGCCGACCTCTTCGAAGTGTTCGGCCAGGGTATTTCCGGTCGCGACCTGATCCTGTTCTTCGGTGGCCTGTTCCTGTTGTGGAAAAGCTCGCAGGAGATGTACCACGCGCTGGAAGGCGAAGACGAAAGCGACGACGCGCCATCGGGCAAGGGCGGGAACTTCCTCTACACCATCATCCAGATCGCGATCATCGACATCGTCTTCTCGCTGGACTCGGTGATCACCGCCGTCGGCATGGTCTCCCACGTTCCAGTCATGGTCGCGGCGATCGTCGTGGCAGTGCTGGTGATGATGCTGGCCTCGGGCAAGATCAGCGAATTCATCGACAAGCACCCGTCGCTGAAAATGCTTGCCCTGTCGTTCCTGCTGGTGGTCGGTACCGTGCTGATCGCCGAATCGTTCGACGTGCATGTGCCTAAAGGCTACGTCTACTTCGCCATGGCGTTCTCGCTGGCGGTGGAAGCGATCAACATCAAACTGCGCGGCGCGATGGCCCGCAAGAAGAAGCAGCAGGATCCGGTGAAACTGCGCAAGGATGTTCCGGGCCAGTAACCCGGTAGTCCAGCGGCACGCTACACCCCTGTGGGAGCGCGCCTGCTCGCGAAGACGGAGTGCCAGTCGACAACAATGTTGGCTGGCTCACCGCTTTCGCGAGCAGGCTCGCTCCCACAGTTGTTTTGGGCAACAGAGGGGAAAGGTGTCGGATTCGGTGAGTGGATGCATTTGTTTTGATGACACTTTTGTTTCAATCCACGCTTTAGCTGTGCAATGCTGGCGCCGAGACCGTTAGCCAACTACAGCTTAAGTATCAAAAACGTAGAAACCGCGCGGTGCCGTCCACTTGCCCCTCTGGGGCGCTGCTACTACAGGGGGTCTGCATGCTCACCCTGCTCAATCTGCTGTCCGCCGTCGCCCTGCTGATCTGGGGCACGCACATCGTCCGAACCGGCATCCTGCGGGTTTATGGCACCAATCTGCGACATGTCATCGGCCAGAACATGTCGAAGAAATGGTTGGCGTTCATCGCCGGCATTCTCGTCACCGCCATGGTCCAGAGCAGCAACGCCACGGCGATGCTGGTTACCTCGTTTGTCGGCCAGGGTTTGATGGCGCTGACGCCAGCGCTGGCGACCATGCTTGGCGCCGACGTCGGCACCGCGTTGATGGCGCGGGTGCTGACGTTTGATTTGTCGTGGCTGTCGCCGTTGCTGATTTTCCTCGGGGTGATTTTCTTTCTGTCGCGCAAACAGACGCGGCTCGGGCAGATGGGCCGGGTGTCGATCGGCCTGGGGCTGATCATTCTCGCCCTGCAATTGATCGTCGAAGCCGCCGCACCGATTACTCACGCGCAGGGGGTGAAGGTGATTTTTGCCTCGCTGACCGGCGACATCCTCCTCGACGCTCTGGTCGGCGCGTTGTTCGCAATGATTTCCTACTCCAGCCTCGCCGCCGTGCTGCTCACCGCTACGCTGGCCGGCGCTGCGGTGATCAGCCTGCCGGTGGCGATCGGTCTGGTGATCGGCGCCAACATCGGCAGCGGCATTCTCGCGTTCATGAGCACCAGCATGCAGAACGCCGCCGGCCGTCAGGTTGCGCTGGGCAGTCTGTTGTACAAACTGATCGGCCTGCTGCTGATCATCCCGGTGCTCGACCCGCTGGTGCACTGGATCGACAGCCTCGACTTCAGCCCGCAGGAAATGGTCATCGGCTTTCACCTGCTCTACAACACCGCGCGCTGTCTGATCCTGCTGCCCAGCGTCGGGCCGATGGCGCGGCTCTGTGCGTGGCTGCTGCCGGAGCGGCCGGAGGTCAACGGCACCGCCAAACCGCGCCATCTCGACCCGACCGCGCTGGTCACGCCGAGCCTGGCGCTGGCCAATGCCGCGCGGGAAACCCTGCGCATGGGCGATCTGCTCGACAACATGCTCGACGCCTCCCTGGATGTGCTGCGCGGCAAGCAGACCGCAATCACTCAGGAGATGCGCCGCCTGACCGACGACGTCGAGGCGCTGTACAGCGCGATCAAGCTGTATCTGGCGCAGATGCCCCGCGAGGACCTCGGCGAGCAGGACAGTCGGCGCTGGGCCGAGATCATCGAACTGGCGATCAACCTGAAACTCGCTGCCGACCTGATCGAGCGCATGCTGCGCAAGATCCAGCAGCAGAAGACTTCGCAGCGCCGCTCGTTCTCCGAAGAAGGCCTGGAAGACCTCGCCGGGCTGCAGCAGCAACTGATTGCCAACCTGCGCCTGGGCCTGTCGGTGTTTCTCAGCGGCGACCGCGAAAGCGCGCGGCGGCTGCTGCGGGAGAAACGCCGCTTTCGTGCGCAGGAACGGCGTCTGGCCCACGCGCATGTCAGCCGTTTGCAACGCAAGATCGTGCAGAGTCTGGAGACCAGTTCGCTGCACCTGGAGTTGATCGCCGATATGAAACGGCTCAATTCGCTGTTCTGCAGTAGCGCCTATGTGGTGCTGGAAACAGCGGACACCGGCGCGCTGGCGGTGGATGACATGGCCGACATTACGCATTCGCCTTGAACGTCTGGGGCTGGGGTCAGTCAGTTACAGTGGTTCAGCCTTGAGACCGCATCGCTGGCAAGCCAGCTCCCACAGGGTTTTGTGAGCGCCGCAGATCCTTGTGGGAGCTGGCTTGCCAGCGATGGGGCCCTGACTGACGACACGGATCTCCAAATCAGCCGTATGGAAGCCTGTTATGCGTTGCCTGTTGTTCGCCTGTCTGTTGCTCGGTTCCCTGCCCGCCTTCGCCCTGGATCGGTTTCAGGTCGAAGGCTATGCGCTGCCCAACGGTTTGCAACTGATGCTCAAGCCCGGCACCGAACGCGGCCATGTGGCGATCCGGCTGGTGGTCGGCGTTGGCCTCGATGACTTCGATTGCGACGAAAAAGAGCTGCCGCATTTGCTCGAACACCTGCTGTTCAGCGGTATCGACGCTACCGGCGAAGGCGGCTTGGAAGAGCGTATGCAGGCGCTGGGCGGTGACTGGAATGCATTCACCAGCAACGCCGACACCACGTTTGTCATCGAAGCCCCGGCGAAAAACCAGCGCAAGGTGCTCGACCTGCTGCTGGCGCTGCTGACTCAGACACGCATTGACGACAACGCAATCAACGCGGCGAAACGGGTGGTCGAGCGTGAGGACGGCGGGCATTACACCAAGCTGCAACGTTTCCTCGACCGGCAGGACCTCGGCCACACTGCGAGCAATCAGCTGGCTGTCGAGTTGGGTCTGAAATGCCCGCAGCGCGCCGACGTCGGCCATCTGACCCAAGAGCAATTGGAGAAGGTGCGCAAGGCCTGGTACGCGCCGAACAACATGACCCTGATCGTCGTCGGCGAACTCGACAAACTGCTGCCGGCCTATCTGGAGCGCACCTGGGGCGAGCTGGAGCCGGTCGAGCCGAGCGAACACCGGGCGCTGCCGGACATCCGCACCAGCGCCGCCCATGAGCGCACCCTCACCCGTGGCTTCATTGGCGACAGCGCCAAGCTGCACTGGCTGGTGCCGGAACCGGTGCTCGACGATCAGTACGATCAGACGTTCGACATTCTCAAGGATTACCTCGACTGGGCGCTGTACCGGCAAATTCGCCTCAACCATGGTTTGTCGTATGGGCCGTGGGCCGAGCGTGAAGTGTTCGGCGGTGTCGGCTTCATGAGCCTCAACGCTGATCTGGATCGCGATGACGTCGAAGAAGCCATTCAAGTGCTGGAAGACCTCAAGGCCGACCTGCTGAAAAACGGCCTCGACCCGAGTACCTTCGCCCGCATCAAACAAGCCGCGATCGCCCATCAAGCCTGGGCCGTACAAGGCAACAGCGCACTGGCGGACTATTACTGGAGTGCGCTGGCCGATTATCAGGATGGCCGCTTTGCCAATCCCGCGCGCGAGCTGCAAGGGGTGACGCTGGAAGCGGCGAACAAGGCCATGCGCGAGCTGCTGTTGCAGCCGGGGTATATCCGGATCGAGAAGCCGTTGATCAGTGATGATCAGGTGTTGTGGCTGGTCGCCGGTGGTGTCGGCGTATTGCTGCTGATCGTGATCGGCTGGCGCCTGCATCGCCACCGCAAACATTCGCCGCAGCCCTGACACACAACACTGTGGGAGCGAGCCTGCTCGCGAATGCGGTGGCTTCCTCAACGGTGATGGCGGCTGTTACTACGCCTTCGCGAGCAGGCTCGCTCCCACAGGGAAAATTGCTCCGCGCACCACCTCGCCACAACGCCCGACGGACGCTACTCTGTCGGGGTATTTCCTTAGCCTGCAGTGAATCGCCCACATGTCGAAATTAACCCTCCTGGTCCAGCGCCTTCTCGAGCTGATGAAGCGCTACCCCGGAGTCATTGCGGCGGGTGGTTTCATTTCCGGGGTCGGCAGTTTCATCCTTGTCGATCGCCAGCAGGGACTGGCGAGCTGGATCACGGTGATCATGCTGCTCAGCTGGATCTGGCTGATGCTGGAAAACACCCTGACCGGACTGTTCACGCGGATCTTCAAGCGCGAGATTCCCCAGCCGCTGCTGCGCTACGCGACGCAGATGATCCATCAGGAAAGCCTGTTCTTCGTTCTGCCGTTCTTCTTCATCACCACGACCTGGAACAGCGGCCAGTTGATATTCACCGGGCTGCTCGGCATTGCCGCCCTGATCTCCATCGTCGATCCGCTGTATTACAAATGGCTGGCGCCACGGCGCTGGGCGTTTCTCGCGCTGCACACCCTGACCCTGTTTGCCGCCCTGCTCACTGCGTTGCCGGTGATCATGCACCTGACCACTGCGCAGAGTTTCAAATGGGCGCTGGGGATTGCCGTGCTGCTGTCGTTCCCGAGCCTGGCGTCGATCTTCCCGATCCGCACGGTGCGCAATGCCCTGGCGATTCTGTTCATCACAGTCGGCATCGGCGGCGTCGGTTGGGCGCTGCGTTCGTGGGTGCCGCCGGCAACGCTGTGGATGACCGACGTGGCGATCAGCACGCAGCTGCAGGACCGCACGCCCGGCGCCAGCCTCGATACCGTCAGCGCCGAGCAGATCCGCAGCGGCGGGCTCTACGCCTACACTGCGATCAACGCGCCGCGCGGTCTCGACGAGCGGATTTATCACGTCTGGACCTTCAACGGCAAAGAGGTCGACCGCATCGCCCTCGATATCCATGGCGGGCGTAAGGAAGGCTACCGGGCGTGGACGCACAAACAGAATTTCCCCGGCAACCCGGCGGGCAAGTGGCAGGTGCGGGTGTTGACCGAGGACGGTCAGTTGATCGGCGTGCTGCGTTTCGCAATTACCGACAGCACACCGGCCAAAGAAAACTGATCCGGTTCGTGCTATTACGTAGGATCTCGTAACGGCCGTACAAGCACGGAGCTTATGACCAGCAGCCCAACCCCCGGCAGTGCCTACCTGGACACCGCGCTCAGCCCTGCCCGCCTGCGGGTCAGCGGCGACTGGACGCTCGCCCACTACACGGCGCTCAAGCACCTGAACGAAAAGCTCCGCGGCCAGTACGATGCCAATACTTCCATCGATCTGAACGGCCTCGGCGCCCTCGACACCGCGGGCGCCTCGTTGCTGGTGGAACTGCTCGGTTCCGAGCGCTTGGGCAAAACCGCCGAACACCCCGATTGCACCCTTTCAACTGCCGACCGCGCCTTGCTGCAAACCGTGTATTGCTCGCTGAGCGATTTCTGCGTGCCGATCAAGGAGCCGGAAGTCAGCGTCAGTGTGCAACTGCTGACGCGCATTGGCCGCGCGGTGGACAAGGTCTGGACTGACACGCTGCAGCTGCTCGGCTTCGTCGGCCTGATCCTCGAAGTCATTGCCCGTGGTCTGTTGCGGCCCAAGCGCTGGCGCATCACGCCGATGATCGCGCACATCGAGCAGACCGGCCTCGACGCCGCGCCGATCGTGGCCCTGCTGACGTTCCTGGTCGGCGCGGTGGTGGCGTTTCTCGGCGCCACAGTGCTGGCCAGTTTCGGCGCGACGATTTTTACCGTGGACCTGGTCGGCTTCTCGTTCCTGCGCGAATTCGGCGTGCTGCTCACGGCGATCCTGATGGCCGGGCGCACCGCCAGTGCTTTTACCGCACAGATCGGCTCGATGAAGGCCAACGAAGAAATCGACGCGATCCGTACTCTCGGTCTCGACCCGATCGAATTGCTGGTGGTGCCGCGCGTGCTGGCGCTGCTGGTGGCGCTGCCGATGCTGACGTTTCTGGCGATGCTTTCGGGGATCGTCGGCGGCGGCGTGGTCTGCGCAGTGTCGCTGGACATCTCGCCGGCGATGTTCCTCTCGCTGCTGCAATCGGACATCGGCATTCAGCATTTTCTGGTCGGCCTGGTGAAGGCGCCGATCTTCGCCTTCCTGATCGCGGCGATTGGTTGTCTGGAAGGCTTCAAGGTCAGCGGCAGCGCCGAATCGGTCGGCGCGCACACCACCTCCAGCGTGGTCCAGTCGATTTTCGTGGTGATCGTGCTCGATGCGGTGGCTGCGCTGTTTTTCATGGAGATGGGCTGGTGAGTCGTCTACCCCGCGCGCCCTCGGAGGCGGTGATCGAAGTCCGTGGCCTGTGCAATCGCTTCGGCCCGCAGAGCGTGCACGAGAACCTTGATCTGGACGTCTACAAAGGCGAAATCCTCGCCGTGGTCGGCGGCTCCGGTACCGGCAAATCGGTGCTGCTGCGCAGCATCGTCGGGTTGAATCGGCCCAGCGAAGGCATGGTCAAAGTCTTCGGCCAGAACCTGCCGAACCTGGCCGAGCATGAACGCTCGCTGATCGAAAGGCGCTTCGGTGTGTTGTTTCAGAAAGGCGCACTGTTTTCCTCGCTGACCGTGACCGAGAACGTCGCCCTGCCCCTGATCGAACACGCCGGCCTCAGCCGTCACGACGCCGAGCACCTGGCGGCGGTGAAACTGGCACTGGCCGGGCTGCCGCTGTCGGCGGCGGACAAGTACCCGGCGTCGCTGTCCGGCGGCATGATCAAGCGTGCGGCGCTGGCGCGGGCCCTGGCGCTGGATCCGGACATTCTGTTTCTCGACGAACCCACCGCCGGCCTTGATCCGATTGGCGCGGCGCAGTTCGATCAATTGATCCTGACCCTGCGTGATGCGTTGGGTCTGAGTGTGTTTCTGGTCACCCACGACCTCGACACGCTGTACACCATCACCGATCGCGTGGCGGTGCTGGCGCAGAAGAAAGTACTCGTCGCCGGCCCTATCGACGACGTCTCGGAAACCGACGACGCGTGGATTCACGAATACTTCCACGGCCCGCGCGGCCGCTCGGCGCTGGACGCCGCCAAACTGCTCAACGAGGTCTGATATGGAAACCCGAGCCCATCATGTGTTGATCGGCCTGTTCACGGTGATCGTCGTGGCCGGCGCCCTGCTCTTCGGCCTGTTTCTGGCCAAGTCCAGCGTCGACACCGAGTTCAAGGACTACGAAGTGGTGTTCAATGAGGCAGTCAGCGGCCTGTCCAAGGGCAGTTCGGTGCAGTACAGCGGGATCAAGGTCGGCGATGTGGTCAGCCTGCGCCTCGACCCGCAGGACCCGCGCAGGGTACTGGCGCGGATTCGTCTGGCGGGCGACACGCCGGTCAAGGAAGACACCCAGGCCAAACTGGCACTGACCGGCATCACTGGCACCTCGATCATCCAGCTCAGCGGCGGTACGCCAGAGAGCCCTAAATTGCGCGGGCATGACGGCCAGTTGCCGACGCTGATCGCTTCGCCCTCGCCTATCTCACGTCTGCTCAACGACAGCAGCGACTTGATGACCGGCATCAGCGCCCTGCTGCAAAACGCCAACCACATGTTCTCCGCTGAAAACGTCGACCGCGTGAGCAAGACCCTCGCCCATCTGGAACAGACCACCGGCACCATCAACGACCAGCGCGGTGATATCAAACAAGCGATGCAGCAACTGGCGACCGTTGGTAAACAGGCCGGCAGCATGCTCGAACAGACCTCGCTGCTGATGCGCAACGCCAACGGTCTGCTTAACGATCAGGGCAAACAGGCCTTGGGCAGCGCCGAGCAGGCGATGAAGTCGCTGGAACAAAGCAGCGTGACCATCAACGGCTTGCTCAGCAAAAACCAGAACTCGCTGGATAACGGCATGCAGGGCCTCAACGGTCTGGCCCCGGCGATTCGCGAACTGCGCGAGACGCTGACCTCGCTGCGCGCCATCTCCCAACGCCTTGAGGCCAACCCCAGCGGCTACCTGCTGGGCAGCGACAAGAACAAGGAATTCACCCCATGAAGTTGACTCGAATCGCCCTCCTCGGCGCCGGCCTGATCCTGATTGGCGCGTGCTCGATCTTGCCCGAGTCGGAACCGTCGGATGTCTACCGCCTGCCCGCCGCACCGGCGCCCGCCTCGGCCAACCCGGCGGCGACGCAGTCGTGGTCGCTGCGCTTGAATAAATTGCAGGCCAGCGAGGCGCTGAACCGGCCGAGCATTGCTGTGATTCCGCAGGGCGATGTGATCAGCAGCTACAAAGGCTCGCGCTGGAGCGATCCGGCGCCGGTGCTGCTGCGCAATCGCCTGCTCGATGGATTCCAGCGTGACGGCAGAGTGACGTTGCTCAGCACTGACGACAGCAACTTCCAGGCGGATCTGGAACTGGGCGGCAGTTTGCAGGCGTTTCAGACCGAATATCAGGGCACCCAGGCCGGCGTTGTGGTGCGGGTCGATGCGTTGCTGGTGCGTGGCTATGACCAGCGCATCCTCGCCAGCCGTCGCTTCGAAGAGCGCCAGCCGTTGAACGATGTGCAGGTGCCGGCGGTGGTCGCCGGGTTTGGCCAGGCCAGTGATCGCCTTACGGCCAAGGTTGTGGCCTGGGCCGTCGAGCAAGGCCAGAAACTTGCCCCGCAACCCCGCTGACACACCACAACTCCTGTGGGAGCGAGCCTGCTCGCGAAAGCGGTGTATCAGTCACTTAAGCGTTGACTGACACTCCGTCTTCGCGAGCAGGCTCGCTCCCACATGGGAATTTTGCTCAGCCGAAGAACCAGTAGCAGACCCCGATGGCGCCGACCACTCCGGCAAACTCAGCCAGCAACGCACACCCCACCGCGTGCCGTGCGCGCTGAATGCCCACCGCGCCGAAATACACCGCCAGCACATAGAACGTGGTCTCGGTACTGCCCTGCACCGTCGCTGCAACAAGCGCCGGGAAGCTGTCGACGCCGGAAGTCTGCATGGTCTCGATCAGCATCGCCCGCGCGGCGCTGCCGGAGAACGGTTTGACCATCGCCGTCGGTAGCGCGTCAACGAAGCGCGTGTCCCAACCGGCCCACTCGACCAGATGGCGAATGCCGTCCAGGCCGAAATCCAGCGCACCAGACGCGCGCAACACCCCGACTGCACAGAGCATCGCCACCAGATACGGCAGCAGGTTTTTCGCCACATCGAAGCCTTCTTTTGCGCCTTCGACGAACGCTTCATACACCTTGACCTTGCGCAGCGCGCCGATCAGCAAAAACAGCATGATCAAGCCGAACAGCGTGAGATTGCCGAGGATCGACGACAATCCCGCCAGTGCCGTTGCAGAAAGCGTACCAAGCAGGGCCATGAAACCGCCAAGGATCAGCGCGCCGGGCAGCAGATAGGCGAGCACTACCGGGTCCCAGATGCGCAGGCGCTGCATGAAAGCTACGGAAAGGAAACCGACGATGGTCGAGCAACTGGTCGCCAGCAGAATCGGCAGGAACACCAGCGTCGGATCCGGCGCGCCTTGCTGAGCGCGGTACATGAAAATGGTCACGGGCAGCAGGGTCAGCGACGAGGCGTTGAGCACCAGAAAGAGGATCTGCGCGTTGCTGGCGATGGTGGCGCTGGGGTTGAGCTCCTGCAGCGCTTTCATGGCTTTCAGGCCGATGGGTGTGGCGGCGTTGTCCAGGCCCAGACCGTTGGCGGCAAAGTTCAGCGTGATCAGGCCAAGGGCAGGGTGGCCGGCCGGGACTTCCGGCATCAGCCGTAGAAACAGCGGGCCGAGGACCTTGGCCAGCCACTCGACGATCCCGGCTTTCTCGGCGATGCGCAGAAAGCCCAGCCACAGGGTGAGGGTGCCGAACAGCAGCACCATGACTTCGACCGACAGCTTGGCCATGGCGAAAATGCTTTCCACCATCGCCGCGAAGATCCCGGCGTTGCCGCCGATCAGCCACTGCGCCAGCGCCGACACGGCTGCCACGATGAAGAAGCCAAGCCACAGGCCATTAAGCATCAGTCAAATCCCCCGAAGAATGCGGCGAATGATAGCGGGGTCGCCAGAAACGACAAACCCCGGATTGCTCCGGGGTTTGTGTGTGCCTCATTTGTGGCTTGGCTCACATCCCCTGTGGGAGCGAGCCTGCTCGCGAAAGCGTCCTGCCAGTCACTTCGATGCTTAATGACCCTCCGCCTTCGCGAGCAGGCTCGCTCCCACAGAAAAGCCAATCTCCACAGGGTTCAGCAATCAGTTCTTGGAGATTTCGCCAGCCGGCAGTTTTTCCTTGCTGCGCCAGTGCGGCAGGGAGTTCCAGTAGCGCTCGCCCTTGGCATCGTCGTACATGCCTTCCCAGCGCGCGATAACCAGCACGGCCAGAGCATTACCGATGACGTTCAGTGCAGTACGCGCCATGTCCATGATGCGGTCGACACCGGCGATGAACGCCAGACCTTCCAGCGGAATGCCGACGCTGCCCAGTGTCGCCAGCAGCACTACGAAGGACACACCCGGTACGCCGGCAATGCCTTTGGAGGTGACCATCAGCGTCAACACCAGCAGCAGTTGCTGGCTGATCGACAGGTCGATGCCGTACAGCTGGGCAATGAAGATCGCCGCGATCGACTGGTACAGGGTCGAGCCATCGAGGTTGAACGAGTAACCGGTCGGCACCACGAAGCTGCAGATGGCTTTCGGCGCGCCGTAGGCTTCCATCTTCTCGATGACACGTGGCAGTACGGTCTCCGAGGAGGCGGTGGAGTAGGCCAGCACCAGCTCATCCTTGAAGATGCGCATCAGCTTGAGCACCGAAAAGCCGAACAGCTTGGCGATCAGGCCCAGCACCACGAAGGCAAAGAAGGCGATGGCGACGTAAACCAGAATCACCAGTTTCGCCAGCGGCAGCAGCGAGGCGAAGCCGAAGTTGGCCACGGTCACCGCGATCAGTGCGAATACGCCGATCGGGGCGTAGTTCATGATCATGTGGGTGACTTTGAACATGCTTTCCGAGACGCCCTGGAACATCTTCACCAGCGGCTCGCGCAGGTCCGACTGCAGGCTCGACAGGCCCAGACCGAACAATACGGAGAAGAAGATGATCGGCAACATTTCACCACGGGCCATGGCCGCGAAGATGTTCGACGGAATCAGGTTGAGGATGGTCTCGATGAACGCATGTTCATGCTGCACTTCGGCGGCAGTCGCCTGGTACTTCGAAATGTCGACCGTGCCCAGGGTGCTCATGTCGATGCCGGTGCCCGGATGGAACACGTTGGCCAGCACCAGACCGACAACGATGGCGATGGTGGTGACGATCTCGAAATAGATGATGGTCTTCAGGCCGATACGCCCGAGCTTCTTGGCGTCGCCGACGCCAGCGATGCCGACGATCAGCGAAGAAATGACGATCGGGATCACGATCATTTTGATCAGACGGATAAAGATATCGCCTGCCGGTTGCAGGACGTTGCTGATCCACCAGGCCTTTTCGGCGCTGAAGTGGTTGAGCAACGCACCCAGTGCAATCCCCAGAACCAGACCGATGAGGATCTGCCAGGCGAGGCTGATTTTTGCCTTCTTCATTATCTTTACCCTTACTTGCGTTTGACTCAGGCACATGCAGGAACTGGAACGCTCATCAGCGGAAAAGTCTGTGCATCTGCCTCCGTATAAGGTGCCCCGAAGCGCGTGTTTACGGCTCTTCGGCAGGCGAAAAAAGGCGCAACTATTCCGATGCAAGGTGGCGCCGTCTAATGCCGTAAACGCCTACCCTATGCCGAATCGGCATGAGCTTTTTCAATTGAAACTGGCGTCCCAAGCGGTTCGATTGTGACATTTGTGCCGACATAAGTGCCGTGAACCGGCCATTACAGCGTAGGCCGCTTAAATTTTGTACAGGCAAAATCGGCGGAAATTTCCTGAAAAAGTCTGATTCGCAAGACTAGAGGCCACTCCGAACGAGCGCGATCTTTGTCGATATACGGTCGCGAGGAAACACCGCGAAATGTTTTCTTGCGCAGTGTCGACGATCAATAGAAGGGGATTGGCGTACTGGATCAATGCTTTAGCACATTCAAAGCCCAGCGCAGATTCGTCAGACCATCGGGTCGACGAACCTGCGGCGCAGCTTTTACCCTGACCCGGCCCTTGCGCAGGTACTCCCTGTACCCGTAGGTCACTCCGACCCTGTATCAGTCAGAACGTCCCGGCCCCCTGGTCATGCACCGACCCTCATCGGGCGGCGCAATGGAAAGCAGCGGGGCGCTGCTTTCGTGTTCGAAAACCTTGTGCGTCCTGCATCAGTACCACTTCGGATCTTTCTTCAGGGTTTCCATCAGCAGATCCTGCATGCCCTGATCAGGCTTGCCGAAGAAGCGATAAGTCGCGTGGCGCGTAGGCGACTTGTCCTGCGGCAGACCTTCCGGCACATCGACCAGCATGGCGTAGGCGTCATCCTTGTCGAAGCTGAAGGCGACGATCAAACGGTGATTCAGGCACTTGTCCTGATTCTCGCAGAGCGGGCCGACCAGATACTGGTCGCCATCTTCCGTAACGGCATGCATCTGTTGTTCGGAGGTGCCGGACAGGTTGATCACCCATTCCGGTACGCGCTCTTCCTTTTTGATCACGCCTTCCCAGGTTTCACGGTACTGCTCGTCGGAGGCGAGCAGTTCGTTGACCCGGGTCTGGCCGTCATTGGCCGCCATGGCCATGGCACTGCCGCCCAGAAGCAGGGCGGCGGCCAATGTCTTGAGACCGATCATCGTTAACCTCGGCCGCGACGGCCAAAGAAGAAGGAAGCGATGAACATCACCAGGAACACGACAAAGAGAATCTTGGCGATACCCGTGGCGGTGCCCGCGATACCACCGAAGCCCAGAACGGCGGCGATGATGGCAATGATCAAGAATGTAATTGCCCAGCTCAACATGGTGATTCTCCTTACTTCTCTATTTAGGGGGGTTTCCGGTTTCCGACGCTCAGGCGTCCGAATGTATTCAACGACTTAGAAGACCCAGCGCTCTTCCCGTGGCAGTTGGTCCAGCGGCTGTGCCTGGTCGACATCAATCATGTGCATCGAAGCGTTTTCGGCCTGGCTGCTGCTCACGGCACTGAAGTGCTTCTGCGTGCTGTGCTGCATCGAAATCAGTGGCTCGGGTTTACGGCTGTTTTCCCAGCTCATGTATTGCTGGCAGACGATCAGGGTGATCAACAACGCCAGTACACCGAACAGACCTTGCTGGATCTGCAGTGGCGAAATACGTACTTGGGCGGCGGTTGGGCGAGTCATCCTGTGTTCCTCACGCTTGTTCGGTTGGGGCAGTGCTGTTCTGCCCGGGCTGAGTGAGGTATTGCAGCCTGCATGCCAGTTTTTTGATGTACAGAAAAATCAATAAAAACAATGACTTATATGCGGATGAGAAATTTCCTGCGACGCATCCTGCACGATGGCTCTTCTGCAGTCGTGCGCAATGCACGATTATTTCGTGGGAAATTTCGATGATATGGAATTGCTACCGGTACGCAGATGTCAGAAGAGGACGCAGGATCTGCCCTGCAAAATGCAGAATGTCTTAAAACTTAACGAAATCAATGAATTGGCCGTTATGGCAGTAGAGAGCTACCCTCCTATGGCTGGTATCGTTCACAATCAACCATGCAACTTGCCCGATTTTTCCGGGACTAACCCAAGACTAATCACTATGGAGCGTAGGAAAAATGGAATCTGCCACTGAGCAACAAGGCCGCATTCTGCTGGTGGATGATGAATCCGCCATCCTGCGTACGTTTCGTTATTGCCTCGAAGACGAGGGCTATACGGTAGCCACGGCCAACAGTGCAACTCAGGCCGAGGCATTGCTGCAACGCCAGGTTTTCGACCTGTGCTTCCTCGATTTGCGTCTGGGCGAGGACAACGGTCTCGATGTCCTTGCGCAGATGCGCATTCAGGCGCCGTGGATGCGCGTGGTCATTGTCACCGCCCATTCGGCGGTCGACACCGCCGTTGACGCAATTCAGGCCGGCGCCGCCGATTACCTGGTCAAGCCGTGCAGCCCTGATCAACTGCGTCTGGCCACCGCCAAGCAACTGGAAGTGCGCCAGCTCTCCGCGCGCCTTGAAGCGCTGGAAGGCGAGATCCGCAAACCGAAAGACGGCCTTGATTCCCACAGCCCGGCGATGAAAGTCGTGCTGGAGACGGCCCGTCAGGTCGCAAGCACCGACGCCAACATTCTTATCCTTGGCGAGTCCGGCACGGGTAAAGGTGAGCTGGCCCGTGCGATCCACGGATGGAGCAAGCGCGAGAAGAAGTCCTGCGTGACCATCAACTGCCCGTCGCTGACTGCCGAGCTGATGGAAAGCGAGCTGTTCGGCCATAGCCGTGGCGCGTTCACCGGCGCCAGCGAGAGTACTTTGGGTCGGGTCAACCAGGCGGACGGCGGTACGCTGTTTCTCGACGAGATCGGCGACTTTCCCCTGACGTTGCAGCCAAAGTTGCTGCGCTTCATTCAGGACAAGGAATACGAGCGGGTCGGCGATCCGGTCACTCGCCGCGCCGATGTGCGCATTCTCGCCGCGACCAACCTCAACCTCGAAGACATGGTCCGCGACGGCCGCTTCCGCGAAGATCTGCTCTATCGCCTCAACGTCATTACCCTGCATCTGCCGCCCCTGCGCGAGCGCGCCGAAGACATCCTGACCCTCGCCGATCGTTTCCTTGCACGTTTCGTCAAAGAGTACGCACGCCCAGCGCGCGGCTTCAGCGATGAAGCGCGGGAGGCGCTGCTCGGTTATCGCTGGCCGGGCAACATTCGCGAGCTGCGCAACGTGGTCGAGCGGGCCAGCATCATCTGCCCGCAGGAACGCGTGGAAATCAGCCACCTGGGCATGGCCGAACAACCGGCTAACAATGCGCCACGGGTCGGCGCGGCGCTGAGCCTCGACGAGCTGGAGAAAGCGCACATCGGCGCGGTTCTGGCCACCGCCGGCACCCTGGACCAAGCGGCGAAAACCCTCGGCATCGATGCCTCGACCCTGTATCGCAAACGCAAGCAGTACAACCTGTGAGCACTGCGCGATGAAACTGGCGATCAAGCTGCGCACGCGCCTGTTCCTGAGCATTTCTGCGTTGATCACTGTGGCCTTGCTCGGGCTCTTGCTCGGGCTGGTCAGCGTGATGCAGATGGCCGGGTCGCAGGAAGCGCTGGTGCGCAGCAACTTCGTCACCTTGGATCTGGGGCTCAAGCTGCGCCAGACCCTCGGTGATCAATTGATCATCATGCTCGCCGAAAAGCCTGATCCCGTTGCGTTCGAAGCGTCCAAGCAACACTACTTCGAGTTGCTCGACCAAGGCATCGCCCAGCAGCCGGAGGGCGATGACCAGCCTTACGGTTTCCGCCAGGCCAAGGCCGACTACCTGAACTTCCTCGCTTCATTCGACGTGACCGCCGAAGCGGCGAAGAACGCCAGCACCAGCGCGGATTTCCGCGAGCGCTTCAATATCCTCCGTAACGGTTTGATCGCTGAGCACAAACACGCGCTGGACAGTATCAATGAGGTGCAACACGCCGCTCGCGAGCGTGCCTTGCTGATTGCCGGGCTGCTTGGCCTGGTCGGGCTGGCGGTGCTGATCATCGGCTTCGTCACCGCCCAGGGCATTGCCCGACGCTTCGGCGCGCCGATCGAAGCGCTGGCCAAGGCCGCCGACAACATCGGCCAGGGCAATTATGACGTGACCCTGCCGATTTCCACGGCGATGGAAGTCAATCTGCTGTCGCGCCGCTTCGGCTTGATGGCCGAGGCGTTGCGTGAACACCAGGCGATGAATGTCGACGAACTGTTGGCCGGTCAGCAGCGTTTGCAAGCGGTGCTCGACAGTATCGACGACGGTTTGTTGATGATTGATCGCCAAGGCCAGCTCGAACACCTCAACCCGGTGGCTCAGCGCCAATTGGGCTGGGAAGACGATCGACTCGGCCAAGGCCTGGGCACCGCACTCGGCCGCCCGGAGCTGGATGCACAACTGCAACTGGTGCTGCGCGGCGGCACGCTGGAGCGGGCTCCGGAAGATCTGAGCATCGAAGTCGATGGCGAATCGCGCCTGCTGACTTATAGCCTGACGCCGGTCAGCCATACCCAGGGGCATATTCTCGGTGCGGTCATGGTCCTGCACGACGTTACCGAGCAACGGGCGTTTGAGCGGGTTCGTAGCGAGTTTGTCTTGCGCGCTTCCCATGAACTGCGCACGCCGGTGACGGGCATGCACATGGCCTTTGGGCTGTTTCGCGAGCGGGCGAAATTCCCGGCGGAGTCGCGTGAAGCTGACCTGCTGGATACCGTCAACGAAGAAATGCAGCGTCTGATGCAGTTGATCAACGACTTGCTGAATTTCTCGCGCTACCAGAACGGTCTGCAGAAACTCACCCTGGCGCCATGTTCCATCGAGGACCTGCTGGAGCAGGCGCAACTGCGCTTTGCCGACGTGGCTGCGGCCAAAGGTGTTGCGCTGAACGTCGAGATTCAAGGCCCGCTGCCTAGGTTGCAGGCTGATCAGGCACAACTCGATCGAGTCCTCGACAATCTGATCGACAACGCTTTGCGCCACACCGCCCGCGACGGGCAGATCCGTCTGCAGGCGCGCCGCCATGGCGAGCGGGTCATCATCAGCGTCGAAGACAATGGCGAAGGCATTGCCTATGGCCAGCAGGGGCGGATTTTCGAGCCGTTCGTGCAGGTCGGGCGCAAGAAGGGCGGCGCCGGCCTTGGCCTGGCGCTGTGCAAGGAAATCGTCCAGCTGCACGGCGGGCGCATGGGCGTTTATTCGCGGCCGGGGCAGGGCACCCAGTTCTACATGGCGCTGGCGGTTTAGGCTTCATCATCCATACGCCGTCCGGCCAGGCGTCGTCCACGGGTGATCAGTTCGATGAACTGCACGGCGCTCAGTGCGTGGGCGAACAGCCAGCCCTGACCGAACTTGACCCCCTCACTGCTGAGCAGCGCTGCCTGGGATTCCAGCTCGATGCCTTCGGCAATCACTTTCAGATCCAGCGCCTGCGCCATGTGGATGATGTGCGGAGCGACGCCGCTGCTCGCCGCGTCATGGCCCAGCGCATCGATAAACGCCTTGTCGATTTTCAAACAGTCCACCGGCAAGGTCTGCAGATAGGCGAGGCTGCAATAGCCGGTGCCGAAATCATCGATCAGTACCTGATGGCCAACGTCGCGCAAGGCTTGCAGGTTCTCCCGCGCCACCACCACATCGATCAGGCCGCGTTCGGTGACTTCGAAGGCAATCTGTCGCGCGGCGACACGGTGCAACGCCAGCAGGCGCGCCATGACCTGGCCGATGCGCGGCACCATGACATCGCAGGCTGCGAGGTTCACCGAGATGTACAGTTGCGGGTTGGCGCGCAGTAACTGACCCAGCTGTTCGAGCAGACGCTGCAAGACGAAGTCGGTCATCTGCCGGATCTGTCCGGTGTTCTCCGCCATCGGAATGAACAGGTCGGGACTGGTCAGTGTGCCGTCGGGACGCCGCCAGCGCAGCAGGGCTTCGGCGCCGACGCAGTTGCGGCTGTCGAGATCGAAGATCGGCTGATACAGCACCTGCAACTCACCCCGACGAATCGCCCCGTGCAGCTCGGCATCCAGTGACTGGCGCTGACGCACCAGCAGCAACGTCAGAAAGCCGACAACAGCCCCGGCGATCAGGCACACCGGCAACAGCCACCACCACACCGCCGGGACGTGCATGCCCGTGCGCGGCGTGATCAGTACCAACTGATATTCCGGGTTATTGGTGGGCATGCGGTAGATCAATCGCGTTTGCGTGACTTGCAGCGCATCAAGGCTCTTCGGTGGCCAGGGTTCGGTCGGTGGCCAGGTCTGTGCGGTACCGAGCACCGGGATCGCCCGGCTGCCGTGATCGAGCACTACCAGCAGGCTGCTGCCGGGCGACAGATCGACCATGTCGGTCAAATGTCCGCGCGAGGTGGCGACCCGAAAGTTGCCGCGGCCGAGCATCAGTGCCGCGCGGTTTTCATCGGGTTCGGTGGTGGTGTTCAGCCAATAGCTGTAGGTCGGGCCCTGAATGTCCGGCGCACGCACCAGGGACAGACCTTCCTGGCGCGGACGGTTGGAGCAGAACCGCGACGCGTCCATGTAGGCGGCTTCATAGACGAAGCGGTAGTTGAAGGTGACTTGCTGCAACGTCGCAATCATTTCCTCGTCGCAGCCGCGCAAGGGCTGGGCTTCCAGGTCGTCGAGGCTTTCGCGCAACTGGCCGAACAATTGTTCGAGGCGCGCGAGGAAACGCTCGCCCTGGGCGTTCATTTCCTGGCTCTCGCGCATTTCCATCTGGCGCATCGCCGCGAACATACCGCCGGCGATCAGCAGACTGGCGCTGAGGACAGCCGCGATCATCGCCAAAAAAACAGGGCGATAAAACCAGCTACGCAGCGTCTCTCGGGTCGCAGCCATCAGGGATTTTCCGAAGAATTACCATGAGTTATAGCTGCTGATTGCGATTTCGCCCTGACCGTCGGGCGGGCGTCATTATTTTGTCTGATTGAGGACCAGCAGAAGTGCTGCGGTTTGTGCATCCGGCGTGCCGTCAAACCGGGCAGGGCGGTAATGCATCTGGAACGCGGCGAGGACATGGCGCGTGGCGACGTCCAGCTCGCCGGTCTGCGGCGTGTCGTAACCCAGGCGCGCGAGTTGCGCCTGGAACCAGCCGACCTCCGGCAACGGGTTGGTGTTGAAAACCGCCTGCTGACGCGCCACCGCTTGCTCGTTCGGCCACAGGCCGAGGCCTTCATCAGCGAGACGTTTCCACGGGAACAATGGCCCCGGATCGAGCTTGCGCAGCGGGGCGATGTCGCTGTGACCGATGATGTGTCGCGGGCTGATGCCGTTGCGTTGGCTGATGTCCTTGAGCAGGGTGATCAGCGACTGGATCTGCGCTTCGCTGTACGGATACCAAAGGCGCCCGGTTGGGGTGTCCTTGTAGCCGGGATTGACGATTTCGATACCGATGGAACTGGAATTCAGCCAGGTACGGCCCTGCCACTGACTTTCGCCGGCATGCCAGGCGCGCTGGTTTTCGTCCATCAACTTGTAGATGGTGGCGCTTTTATCATCGCCGATCAGGTAGTGGCTGCTGACGTCGCCGTGGGTCAGCAGTTGCAGCGAACGCTCCAGCGATGCCGAGGTGTAGTGCACCACGACGAATTGGATGCGGCTGTCGTAATTGGCCGAAGGGTGGCTGGTGTCGTAACTCGGGCCGCTGGCGCAACCGGCGAGAACGAGCAACGAAGCAACAAGGGCAAGGAATTTCATGGCAGAGGACGATACGCTGAAGATGATAATGCAACAGTGTAACGTACGGATTTGCTCAGAGTCCGCCAGCGGGCGGATTTAAACAAATTGGAACAATTGCCTCAGCCCAGCTCGACTCGATTGCGTCCGGCGTTTTTTGCCCGGTACAACGCCTGATCGGCTCTTTTCAGCACCAGATCGCTGTGTTCTCCTGTCCTGAATGATGCGAGTCCCATGGAAATCGTGATGGTCACGCGCTCGCCCTTGAAGTGAAAAGGGCAGGCTTCGATCGCCGCGCGCAGGGTTTCCAGCAGCTTCGCGCCAACCGCAGGCGGCGTTGCCGGTAGCAACAGCACAAACTCTTCGCCGCCGAAGCGGGCGATGAAATCCGTGCCGCGCAGACGCTTGCGCAAGACCGTCGCGATGATTTTCAACACTTTATCGCCGGCCAAATGGCCGTAGCTGTCGTTGATCCGCTTGAAATGATCGAGGTCGAGCATGGCCAGGCTGAGGGTGTTGCCGTGCTGCTGCCATTGCTGGATTTCATGCTCGAGGCGTTCGCTCCACGCCGCGCGGTTGGGCAGACCGGTCAGCGGATCGATCAGGGCTTTCTGCCGCTGTTCTTCAAGGTGTTCACGGAAACCCAAGGCTTCCTGTTCCATATGCGCCACGCGCTCCGACAGGCTCTTCAACCTGCCGGCGACTTCCTGCTCGCGGGCGTCGCGCTGCTTCTGGTGCTGGTCCATCGTTCCGAGTAAGCCTTCCAGGTGATTCTCCAGCACATGCTTGAGGTCATCGAGGTCGGCTGCTTGCTGGACGCTGCTCTGCAAGCCGTCGACCTGTTCACGGATTTGAGTGTCCATGGCCCGCGCCGCCGAGCTGTTGTCGGCATGCCCTTCGCTGGCCGCTTGCAGGTTGCTCTGAAACGCTTCGAGGCGTTCGTTGAGCTGTTGCAGATAAGCTTCGAATTCGTGCTGACCGCTGTCGGTAATCGCCAGCATCAAGGTCGCGAGATCGTCGAGGATCGGCAGCAGCTCGTACCAGTTCAGCCCGTGTTTGAGTCGTTCGCGCATGGCTTCGGCTTGCGGCCGGTGACGCTCGGGCAGGGTCAGGTCGTCGAGCAGGCCGATCAGCGTGTCTTCGATATGTCGGGCCACGGAACTGTAGGACGGCTCCGGAGAATCCGGCAGAGCGAAGAGGATGTCGTGTTCCGACTGCTCCGGGTCGACAGCGGCCAAGGCTTGAGCGATCGGCTCCGGGAGCGGCAGGCTATCGAGAATCAGCGGCGACGGAGCGCCGGGGTGGCTCAGTTCATCGGGGTTGAATGCCTCGGTTGCATGCGCAGCGACGGTTATCTCGGCGTCAGCGGCTGGTTCAACCTGCGCTGGCGCGGCTTCAACGACGACCAAAGGCGCAGCGAACGCCACGACTTCCGACTCATCAGGCGGCGTCTGGGCAGGTATCTCGATGATGGTCTCGGGTGCTGCCATCGCTGGCTCAGCGTTGGCCACCGGTGCTGATTGCACAGGCTCCGGTTCAGGTGGCCGGGCTTCGACCGGCTGCGGCACTGGTGTTGCTGGTATGTCTGCAGCCGGTGCAGCGGCTTCCTCGCCGTCACGGCTGCCAAACAGACGCTGCAACAGCCCCGGCCGGCCCGGCTCGGCCGGCGTCTCCAACTGACTCAAGGCCTTGCCTTGCAAGCCACTGAGTTCACTCAGCAGCAGCGGCATTTCCCGTGCCTGACCGACGCGGCTGTCCAGTTGCTTGGCGAATTTCTTCAGTGGTTGCGCCACTTCGCGCGGCAATGGCAGGGCCTGCAACTGGGTGACCAGCGCCGTCAGCGCGGTGCTGACCTGATCGATGCGCGTTTCACGGCGCTGCTCGGAATCGAGCACAGCTTTTTCCAGGCGCGGCAGCAGGGCGGCGAGGCCGGCGTCCATGTCATCGGTACGTACGACTTCGCGCATTTCTTTCATGCATTGATCGACGACCTTGTCGGTGCCCTCGGCCGCCAGCGTGCTGCGCACCAGACCGCGTCGCAGCAGATCGAGTCGCGCGGCCCAACGGCGCTCAAGCTTGTCCTGCTGTTCGATGCTCTTGAGGTACTTCTCTTTCCAGCGCTGGGCGTCGTCGCTCATTCACAGGTTCCGCGAGGGGCAGGGCTCAACGCGGGCAATGCGTCGGCCGTGAGCGAACCCGGCAGACGAATTTCCACCGCGACCGGCAGGTGATCGGAAATGGGCTGGGCCAGCACCTCGACCTTTTCCAGAGTCAGGGTCGGGCTGAGCAGAATATGATCAAGGCAACGCTGTGGGCGCCAGCTGGGGAAGGTCGCTTCCACCTGCGGGGCCAGCAGGCCGAGATCGCGTAACGGCGAGTGTTCGAGCAGGTCGCTGGCATGGGTATTCATGTCGCCCATCAGCACCTGATGCTTGTAGCCGCTGATCAAATCGCGAATGTAGGCCAGTTGCAGGCTGCGCGTCCGCGCGCCGAGGGCCAGGTGCATCATCACTACTACCAGCGCTTCCGGACCTTCGCCGAAGCGCAGCAGGATCGCGCCGCGACCTTTCGGGCCGGGCAGGGGGTGGTCCTCGATCGCCCACGGCTTCAGGCGACTGAGCACGCCATTGCTGTGCTGGGCCAGTCGACCGAGGTTGCGATTGAGTTGTTGATACCAGTAGGGAAAGGCGCCGAGGTGGGCCAGATGTTCGACCTGATTGACGTAGCCTGAGCGCAGGCTGCCGCCATCGGCTTCCTGCAGGGCGACCAGATCGAAGTCGCCGAGCAGGTCGCCGATCTTCTGCAGATTGCCGGAACGTCCGGTGTGGGGCAGCAGATGCTGCCAGCTGCGGGTCAGGTAATGCCGATAGCGCTCGGTGCTGATGCCGACCTGAATGTTGAAGCTGAGCAAGCGCAGACGCTGGTCTGCAGGCAGGCCCGTAGACGCCAGGTGATGCTCGTTGACCTGCGGATCATGCAGGCCAACGATGCGTTCGGACTTCCAGCGGCGCATGGCGAATGCCGCGCTTAGTTGGCAGCCGCCTTGTTGGCCGCTCGCTCTTTGGCGACCAGATCGTCAGCCAGTTTCAACGCTTGCTCGGCACCACCGGCAGAGCCGATGTCGAAGCGGTATTTACCATTGACGATCATGGTTGGCACGCCAGTGATTTCGTACTTCTTGGCCAGCTCTCGGGCCTTGATGATCTGGCCTTTGATGGCGAACGAGTCGAAGGTGGCGAGGAACTTGTCCTTGTCCACGCCTTGAGTGGCGAGGAAGTCAGCCATGTCGTTCTTGTCGGTGAGCTTCTTGTGTTCTTTCTGGATTGCGTTGAACACGGCGTTGTGCACCTGGTGCTCGACACCCATGGCTTCGAGGGTCAGGAACATCTGGCCGTGAGCGTCCCATGGGCCGCCGAACATGGCGGGAATGCGCACGAAGTTGACGTCGGACGGCAGTTTTTCAACCCATGGATTGATCACCGGCTCAAAAGCGTAGCAATGCGGGCAGCCGTACCAGAACAGCTCGACCACTTCGATCTTGCCAGGCTTTGCCACCGGCACCGGGTTGGCCAGTTCAACGTAAGGGGCGGCAGGGGCTTCAGCGGCCTGGGCGGTGACGCCGAACAGGCTGGCAGCGACGAGGGCGGCGCTGATGATCAGATTACGCATGCTTTACTCCTGAACAATTTGGGTCGCCTCGCTCGACCTGTTGCGACACAGATCCTGGCGGGCATGAGTGCTGTAGTGTAACGGCAGCGGCCACAAAAAAGGGCGGCCAAAGCCACCCTTTTTATACTTGCTGCGAAGGATTAATCGAGCGTTAACGTGGCAGGCGTCAAGCGCCTCGTTCAACCCTCGAAGCAGGGTCTCAATGCAGGCCCTGGATGTAGCTGGAAACAGCGGCGATGTCTTCGTCGCTCAGCTTGCGCGCGATGGTGCGCATGGTCATCGCGTCGCCGTCGTTGGCGCGACCGCCTTCTTCCTTGCGGAAATCGGTCAGTTGCTTGGCGATGTATTGCGCATGCTGTCCACCCAGGTGCGGGAAGCCTGCTGCAGCATTGCCGGCGCCGTTCGGCGAGTGGCAGCCGGTGCAGGCTGGCAGGCCTTTTTCCAGGTTGCCGCCCCGGAACAGCGCTTCACCGCGAGCGACGATCTTCGGATCGGCGGCGCCGACGCTGCCTTTCTGGCTGGCGAAGTACGCGGCGATGTCGGCCAGATCCTGATCATTCAGGTTGGTCAGCAGCCCGGTCATTTCCAGCACCACGCGCTTGCCCGATTTGATGTCGTGCAATTGCTTGTCGAGGTAGCGTTCACCTTGACCGGCCAGTTTCGGAAAGTTTGGCGCCATGCTGTTGCCGTCCGGGCCATGGCAGGCTCCGCAAACGGCAGCTTTGGCCTGGCCTGCTGCGGCATCGCCGGCAGCATGGGCGAGACCTGAAATTCCCACGGTCAACAGCAGACTCACGATCAATTTGTTCATCAGCTAATCCAACTACGGCTAAGGGTTAAGTTATGGACCGGGCTTACTCTCGCTCATCCACAGGATGATGGCCTGGTAATCCTCGGCACTGCAGTCCATGCACAAACCACGCGGCGGCATCGCCTTGAAACCCTGGGTCACGTGTTGCACCAGCGTCCCCATACCTTTCGCCAACCTCGGCGTCCAAGCTTCCTGATCGCCTCTTGCGGGCGCCATGGGTAGTTGGCCGGAATGACAGGCACCACAAACACGGTTGTACACAGCTTCCGGATCCTGTGTAGCCTGTGCGCTGTAAAGCGGCATCAAGACTCCGGCAGCCAGCAGCCATTTCGTCATAAAACGACCTTTTCAGGGTTGAGAGCGTTCTGCGTTCTAATGCGCAATCAAAGTCTGTCGCTCTCGTGAACTTCATCCTTCGCTGGGACAAAGCACACACAAAATCTGCGGCATTATATACTGGCGTCACTGAAACGGAAGCGACACCGCGTTCCGCGCCCAATCCCGGCGCCGCCCACATCGGAAATCCCATGCAACTCAAGAATCCCATCCTCGGCCTGTGCCAACAGTCCACGTTCATGCTCAGTGCCGCCAAAGTCGATCAATGCCCAGACGACGAAGGCTTCGAAGTGGCGTTTGCCGGTCGTTCCAACGCCGGCAAATCCAGCGCGCTGAACACCCTGACCCACGCCAGCCTGGCGCGCACCTCGAAAACTCCGGGTCGCACACAGCTGTTGAACTTCTTCAAGCTAGACGAAGATCGCCGTCTGGTCGACCTGCCGGGCTACGGTTATGCAAAAGTACCGATCCCGCTCAAGCAACACTGGCAGCGCCACCTCGAGGCTTACCTCGGTGGTCGGGAGAGTTTGAAAGGTCTGATTCTGATGATGGACATCCGCCATCCGATGACCGACTTCGACCTGCTGATGCTCGACTGGGCCGTCGCCGCCGGCATGCCGATGCACATCCTGCTGACCAAAGCCGACAAGCTCACCTACGGGGCAGCCAAGAACACCCTGCTGAAAGTGCAGTCGGAAATCCGCAAAGGCTGGGGCGACTCGATCACCATCCAGTTGTTCTCCGCACCAAAACGCATGGGTCTGGAAGAGGCCTACACTGTGCTGGCCGACTGGATGGAACTGGCAGACAAAAACACCGAGGCCGCCGCCGAGTAAATTCGGAATGGGGAAAAATTGGTTGTAGTGTGGCCAGGCAAGGCAAAAGCAGCGCTAAAACGGCCGGGGTCGCGCTCGACTTTAGGGGACCTAAATGAGCATTTTTAGCGATGCTTTTAACGCAGCATGGCCGCGCTACAGCCGATTTTTTGGCAAAAAAAGCCCCGGATTTCATTGGGGAGGGAGAAATTCCGGGGTTCAAGTTCCGAACCGCTAGGGCGGGGTTCAGATATCTGCCAACACTTAACACAACATAGGAGCATCGAAGGGCTTCACCAGCCATTCAGTACCTCTGAGTGTTCGATCAACAGATTAGTTCAGATTTTTTTCAAAAAGCTTTGGAATAGCCTCAGGCATTTATCGTTCTAAGCCCGTTTCCCGGGCTTGCCGCGACAGCGAGTCGCGGCAACGCAGCGCAATACTCAGTGCGCCTCATCCCAATTGTTGCCGACCCCGACTTCGACCAATAGCGGCACATCGAGCTTCGCCGCTTCGCTCATGTGCAGGCGAATCTCGGCACTGACCTGCTCGACCAGATCCTCGCGAACCTCCAGCACCAGTTCATCGTGCACCTGCAGGATGACCCGCGCATCCAGCCCCGACGTCGCCAGCCAGTTGTCCACTGCGACCATGGCTTTCTTGATGATATCCGCTGCCGTGCCCTGCATCGGCGCGTTGATTGCCGTGCGTTCGGCGGCGGCGCGCTCCTGTGGCTTGTTCGAGTTGATCTCCGGCAGGTACAGGCGACGACCGAAGAAAGTTTCGACATAACCCTGATCGGCTGCCTGCGCGCGGGTACGCTCCATGTATTCGCGAACGCCAGGATAACGAGCGAAGTAAGTATCGATGTAGGCTTTGGCGGTCTTGGTGTCGACGCCGATGTCCTTGCCGAGCTTCTGCGCGCCCATGCCGTAGATCAGACCGAAGTTGATCGCCTTGGCGCTGCGGCGCTGGTCCGAGCTCACTTGATCAAGCTCGACTTTGAATACTTCGGCAGCGGTTGCGGTGTGCACGTCGAGGTTGTTGCGGAAGGCGTTCATCAGGCCTTCGTCGCGGGACAGGTGCGCCATGATCCGCAATTCGATTTGCGAGTAGTCCGCCGCCAGCAGTTTGTAACCTTTTGGCGCGACGAACGCCTGACGAATGCGCCGGCCTTCGGCGGTGCGCACCGGGATGTTCTGCAGGTTCGGATCACTCGAAGACAAGCGACCGGTCGAAGCGACGGCCTGATGATACGAAGTGTGGATGCGCCCGGTGCGCGGGTTGATCTGCTCCGGCAGGCGATCAGTGTAAGTGCTTTTCAGCTTGCTCATCGAACGGTGCTCCATCAGCACCTTCGGCAAGCGGTGATCGTCTTCGGCAAGTTTCGCCAGCACTTCTTCAGCGGTGGACGGCTGGCCCTTGGCGGTTTTCTTCAGCACCGGCAGGCCGAGCTTTTCATAAAGAATCACGCCCAACTGCTTCGGCGAGCCGAGATTGAATTCCTCCCCGGCGATTTCGAAGGCCTCACGCTCCAGCGCGACCATTTTGTTGCCCAGTTCGATGCTCTGGATGCCGAGCAGTTCGGCATCGACGAACGCGCCTTGGCGCTCGATGCGCGCCAATACCGGTACCAGCGGGATTTCGATGTCAGTCAGCACGCTGGCCAGGCTCGGAATCGCGCTGAGCTTGTCGAACAGAGTCTGGTGCAGGCGCAGGGTGATGTCGGCGTCTTCGGCGGCGTAGGGCCCGGCCTGTTCCAGGGCGATCTGGTCGAAGGTCAGTTGCTTGGCGCCTTTGCCGGCGATGTCCTGGAAGCTCACCGTGGTGTGGTCGAGGTACTTCTGCGCGAGGCTGTCCATGTCGTGGCGGGTCGCGGTGGAGTTGAGCACGTAGGACTCAAGCATGGTGTCGAAGGCGATGCCGCGCACGCTGATGCCTTCACTCTGATCGCCGCCGATGGCGCAGTTGGCCAGGATGTTCATGTCGAACTTGGCGTGCTGGCCGACCTTGAGTTTGTTCGGGTCTTCCAGAATCGGCTTGAGTGCGCGCAGCACGGTGTCGCGATCCAGCTGCTCCGGCACGCCGATGTAGGAATGGGTCAGCGGAATGTACGCGGCTTCGTTGGCCTGCACGGCGAACGACAGACCGACCAGTTGCGCCTGCTGCGCGTCGATGCCGGTGGTTTCGGTGTCGAAGGCGATCAGCTTGGCGTTGCGCAGTTTTTCCAGCCAGACGTCGAAGCGAGCCTGATCGAGGATGGTTTCGTAGGCGGCTTCGGCAGGGGCGGCGGCTGCCTCGGCTTGCGGGGCGCTGAACAGATCGCCCGCCGGCGCCGGCTCGGCCGCCGCGCTCAGTTCCAGGCGCTTGGCATCGCGATCCAGATCATTGAGCCAGCTCTTGAATTCCAGCAGGGTGTACAGCTCATAGAGTTTGGCCGGATCTTCCGCGCCCATCTGCAGATCATCGAGGCCGATATCCAGTGGCACGTCGATCTTGATGGTCGCCAGTTGATAGGACAGGAAAGCCATTTCCTTGTGCTCTTCAAGCTTGGCCACCAGGGTTTTCGCCCCGCGAATCGGCAGGGTCGGCACGATGTCGAGGTTGGCGTACAGCTCGGTCAGACCGCCGTTGACGCCGACCAGCAGGCCGGACGCGGTCTTCGGGCCGATGCCCGGCACGCCCGGGATGTTGTCGGAGGAATCGCCCATCAGCGCCAGATAATCGATGATCTGCTCCGGTGCGACGCCAAATTTCTCCTTAACGCCCTCCACATCCATCGAACTACCTGACATGGTGTTGACCAAGGTAATGTGGCCATCGACCAGTTGCGCCATGTCCTTGTCACCGGTGGAGATGATCACCGGGCGATCTGCCGCCGCGCTGCTGCGGGCGAGGGTGCCGATCACGTCGTCGGCCTCGACGCCGTCCACGCACAGCAGCGGGAAGCCGAGGGCGATCACGCTCTGGTGCAGCGGCTCGATCTGCACGCGCATGTCATCGGGCATGCTCGGGCGATTGGCCTTGTATTCGGCGTACATCTCATCGCGAAATGTCCCGCCCTTGGCGTCGAAGACCACGGCGAAGGGGCTGTCCGGGTACTGCTTGCGCAGACTCTTGAGCATGTTCAGCACGCCTTTGACCGCGCCGGTCGGCAGGCCTTTGGACGTGGTCAGTGGTGGCAGGGCATGAAAGGCGCGGTACAGGTAAGACGAACCGTCCACCAGGACGAGGGGGGCTTGGCTCATGAGCAGGATCAACCTTTTCGGCGGGTCCGGGGCTAGAATAGCGGGACCGTTGACGACAAAGGGACAAGGTTATCATGCGTACGTTAAATCGCTTGCTGCTGGTCGGGTTGATCGCTGTCTCACCACTGGCCGCGATGGCGGCGGATGATGCGCCGGGCGGCGACCCCGAGGTCACCATCCGCACGGAGGGCGACAAGACCATTCAGGAGTACAGCCGGAATGGCTTCGTCTATGCGATCAAGGTCACGCCCAAGAAGGGCAAACCGTATTTCCTGGTGCGCGCCGATGGATCGGACGCCAATTACATCAGATCCGACCAGCCGGATATGCTGATTCCGTCGTGGGAAATTTTTACCTGGAAGTAAGTTTCCTGATTTTTCCAACAGGCGCCGCGCGATAGCGGCGCCAGAACTGAGCAGTTCTCAATGTCTGTGTTCACTCCCCTGGCTCGGCCCGAGCTGGAAACCTTTCTCGCCCCTTACGGGCTCGGCCGCCTGCTTGATTTCCAGGGGATCGCCGCCGGCAGCGAAAACACCAATTTCTTCATCAGCCTGGAGCAGGGCGAGTTTGTCCTGACCCTGGTCGAACGCGGCCCGGTGCAGGAGATGCCGTTTTTCATCGACCTGCTCGACGTGCTGCACGAAGCTGATCTGCCGGTGCCCTACGCCCTGCGCACCACGGACGGCGTGGCCTTGCGTGAACTCAAAGGCAAACCGGCATTGTTGCAACCGCGCCTATCGGGCAAGCACATCAAGGTCGCCAACGCCCAGCATTGCGCGCAAGTGGGCGAACTGCAGGCGCATCTGCACCTGGCGACCCAGGGCGAGCGCATGATCAAGCGCAAGACCGATCGCGGTCTGGACTGGATGCAGGAGGAGGGCACTGAATTTCTCTCGCACCTGAGCGATGAGCCGCGTGCGCTGCTACAAAGCGCGCTGGATGAAATCTCTGAGCGCAAGGACAAGATCCTCGCACTGCCTCGGGCGAACATTCACGCCGACCTGTTTCGCGACAACGCGATGTTTGAAGGCACGCACCTGACCGGGCTGATCGATTTTTACAACGCCTGCTCGGGGCCGATGCTCTACGACGTGGCGATTGCCTTGAATGACTGGTGTTCGGACGAGGAGGGCGTGATCGATGGCCCGCGTGCTCGCGCATTCCTTGGCGCTTATGCAGCGTTGCGCCCGTTCACGGCGGCGGAGGCTGAGTTGTGGCCGACGATGTTGCGCGTGGCCTGTGTGCGGTTCTGGCTGTCACGGTTGATCGCGGCGGAGCAGTTTGCCGGGCAGGACGTGTTGATTCACGATCCCAAGGAGTTTGAGCAGCGCTTGGCGCAGCGGCAGAAGGTCAATACACCGTTGCCCTTCGCCCTCTGAGTAGATTCGCCAAGCAAACATGAACCTGTGGGAGCGAGCCTGCTCGCGAAGGCGGCGGCCCGTTCAGCATTTTTGCTGACTGACCCACCGCTTTCGCGAGCAGGCTCGCTCCCACAGGGTTTGTGTTGTTACAGCGATTCCAGGCATCCCGCCAAATCATTGCCCAACTTTTCCAACACCTGCTCATAGCCCTGAGCCGTCGCCGGGGTGTACCCGCCCAACGCATCCAGCTCAGCCAGTTTCACCGGCAGGCCAGCCACCAATGTTTCGGCCAAACGCGGACGCAATGGCGGCTCGCTGAACACACAGGTCTTGCCCACTTCCTGCAAACGCTTGCGCATCGCCGCGACATGCTGGGCGCCGGGCTGTACTTCGGCGGCCACCGCGAACACCCCGGCGTGCTTGAGGCCGTAAGCGTCTTCGAAATAATCAAAGGCCTCGTGGAAGACGAAGTACGGCTTGCCTTCGACATTGGCCAGACGCTTCTTCAAGCGCTGATCCAGCGCATCCAAACGTTCATCGAAGGCTTTGGCATTGCTCTGATAACGCTGGGCATTGGTCGGGTCGGCGGCGCTGAGGTCGGCGGCCATTTTGTCGGCGATCACCCGCGCATTGACCGGTGACAACCACAAATGTGCATCCAGCGAGCCGGGGCGATGATCGTGATCATGCTCGTCGGCCTCTTCGGCGTGGGAGTGATTGTCAGCGCCGAAATGCCTCAGCTTCAGGCCCGGCAGATCTTGCACGGCAACACTTGGCTGACTGCGACCGCTGAGCACGCGCGGCAGGAAACCTTCCATGTCCGGGCCGATCCAGTAGAGCAGATCGACCGACTGCACCTTCCGTACGTCGGATGGGCGCAGGGCGTAATTGTGCGGCGAGGCACCCGGCGGCAGCAGCACCTCGGGAACCGCCACGCCGTCCTGCACCGCAGCGGCAATCAACTGCAACGGTTTGATGCTGGTGAGCACTTTGACTTCGGCCTGAGCCGTACCGATCAGCAGAAAACTGGCAACGAAAGCCACAAAAACAGAAAAAAGTCGGGACACGATGACCACTCAAGGAAGCGAGAACGGGTAACATAATAACGTCTCCAGCAAATCTCGTCGCCGCTCATGCCTATTACTCCGATTGCCAGCCGTCCCCACGACCACTCCCATTGCGTGCACAGCGCTTTGTCCGAGGCCGATACCTTGTGCGCGCAAAAAGGTTTGCGTCTGACCGCCCTGCGCCGCCGCGTGCTGGAACTGGTCTGGCAGAGCCACAAGCCACTGGGTGCCTACGACATTCTCGCCGTGCTCAGCGAGCAGGACGGCCGCCGCGCCGCGCCTCCAACGGTATACCGTGCGCTGGATTTTCTTTTGGAAAACGGCCTAGTGCATCGCATCTCCTCGCTCAACGCCTTCGTCGGCTGCGTGCACCCCGAGCACGCGCATCAGGGCCAGTTTCTGATTTGCCGCGATTGCCACGCCGCCATCGAACTTGAACAAAAAGTGATCAGCGACGCGATCATCAACAGCGCCAAGGACGTCGGTTTCATCGTCGAAGCGCAGACGGTCGAAGTGGTCGGCCTGTGCGCCGGTTGCCAGGGGGGCCTGATGAGCAACGCGCTGATCCGTCTGGAACAGGTCGCCGTCACGTTTGCCGGACAGACCGTGCTGGACAATATCGAGCTGAGCGTCGAGCCGGGGCAGATCGTCACCCTGATCGGCCCCAACGGCGCCGGCAAGACCACGCTGGTACGCGCCGTGCTTGGGTTGCTGAAGCCGAACAGCGGCAGCGTCTGGCGCAAGCCGAAGCTGCGCGTCGGCTACATGCCACAGAAACTGCATGTCGATCCGACGCTGCCGCTGTCAGTGCTGCGCTTCTTGCGCCTGGTGCCCGGCGTCGATCGACCGCGTGCGCTGGCCGCGTTGAAGGAAGTCGGTGCCGAACATGTGATCGACAGCCCGGTGCAGAGCGTTTCCGGCGGCGAAATGCAGCGTGTGCTGCTGGCTCGGGCACTGCTGCGTGAGCCAGAGTTGCTGGTGCTCGACGAGCCGGTGCAGGGTGTCGACGTGGCCGGGCAGGCCGAGCTGTACAGCCTGATCACCCGTCTGCGCGACCGCCACGGTTGCGGCGTGCTGATGGTGTCCCACGATTTGCATCTGGTGATGAGCACCACCGATCAGGTGGTCTGTCTCAACCGTCACGTCTGCTGCTCCGGGCATCCCGAGCAGGTCAGCGGCGACCCGGCATTCGTCGAGCTGTTCGGCAAGAACGCGCCGAGCCTGGCGATCTATCACCACCATCACGACCACGCCCACGACCTGCACGGTTCGGTGGTCAAAGGCCCGCTCGGCGGGCAACCTCATGTTCATGGAGACGGCTGCAAGCATGGCTGATTTTCTCTTGTATGCCCTGCTTGCAGGTCTGGCCCTGGCGTTGGTGGCCGGACCGCTCGGCTCGTTTGTGGTGTGGCGGCGCATGGCCTATTTCGGCGACACCCTGTCCCACGCCGCGCTGCTCGGCGTGGCGCTCGGCTTTTTGCTGGATGTCAGCCCGACGGTGGCGGTGACGGTCGGTTGTCTGCTGCTGGCGGTGCTTTTGGTGACGCTGCAACAGCGCCAGCCACTGGCGTCCGACACGCTATTGGGAATTCTTGCACCGAGCACGCTCTCTCTCGGCCTGGTGGTACTAAGCTTCATGCATGAAGTGCGGATCGACCTGATGGCGTATCTGTTCGGCGACTTGCTGGCAATCAGTCCGAGCGACCTGGCGTGGATTCTCGGCGGCACCGCGGCGGTGCTGGTGTTGCTGGTGACGTTGTGGCGGCCACTGCTGGCGGTCACCGTGCATGAAGAACTGGCCCGGGTTGAAGGTCTGCCGGTGGCCGGTCTGCGACTGGCGCTGATGCTGTTGATCGCGGTGGTGATCGCCGTGGCGATGAAAATCGTCGGCGTATTGCTGATCACGTCACTGCTGATCATCCCGGCGGCTGCGGCACAGCGTCACGCCCGTTCGCCGGAGCAGATGGCGTTGGGCGCGAGCCTGTTGGGCATGCTCGCAGTGTGCGGCGGGCTGGCGTTGTCGTGGTTCAAGGACACCCCGGCGGGGCCCTCGATCGTGGTGGCGGCAGCCGCGCTGTTTCTGTTGAGTTTTGTTCTGCCCCGTCGTGGGGTGTAGACTTGGCCGCTTTTTGCGCAATTAGAGAGTCGCAGGAATGAAGCCGTTCGCCTCCCGTTATCTGCTCCTTGTCGCATTTTCCGTGCTGCTGGGCGCCTGCCAAAGCACGCCGCCGGTGGCCGAAGTCCCGGATGCGCGGGCTACGGCCATCGCACAGCTGGAGCAAAGCCTGGCCAGCAGCGAACTGGCCACCGCCGAAGACCAGTTGGCCGCATTACAGGCCGACACCCCCAACGATCAATCCCTTGAGCAATATCAGCGGCAACTGGCCGAGGCGTATCTGCGCCGCAGCCAGATCGTCCTGCAGAAAGGCGATGTCAACGCCGCCGCCACCGCGCTGAGCCGCGCCCGTGCTTTGATGCCCAAAGCGCCCGCGTTGACCGGCGGCGTCAACGGCGCGATCACCGAAGCGCGCAAGGCCGAGCTGGAAAAGGCTGAAGCGGCGCTGCTGGCTGCAGAAGCCCGGCCGAAAGCCAAGGTCATCGACCCGACGGCTGAAAGCACCACGGTTGCGTTGAACATCGGTGATATTCACAAGCTGCAACGACAACTCGATGCGATCGCCGCCGATGTGGTGAATTATGAGTGCGCTGTCAGCATCCAGGCCCCACGTACCGCGGATTATCCGTGGCTGGCGACCTTGCTGACCAAGCGGGTGAAGAAGCTCGATCCTGATTTTGAGTTGCAGCTTGAGAAGCAGATCCTGCGCACGGTGCCGGCGCAGATGGTTTTAAGCCCGCGTAAACCCTAAAAAGATCGCAGCCTCCGGCAGCTCCTACATGGGATTGAGTACATCCTGTAGGAGCTGCCGAAGGCTGCGATCTTTTGCTTTTACGCTGGAATAGCCTTGGCCTTAGGCTCCCGCGCCCAGACCCGATGCTCGCCGATCGCGGCAAAGAACGGCTTGGTCAACGCACCCACATCCGCGCCCTGCAACAGGCCCGCATCCGCATCCAGCTTCAACAAGTCCTGCAACTGCTTGGCCTCGCCGTGCAGCGCGATCGCCTTCAGGTGCTTGTAGGCCTCGAGCAGGTAATGCAGCGCCACGCCGTCGCCGCTCAACGCGGTAATCGACGCCGCGCCACCCGGTACGAAGACCGCGTCGAAAGCGATCGACGGCATGCCTTCCATCGACGCATCCACCGGCAATGCCTTGCCGTCAGCGGTCTTCACTGGCGCCGAGGTCGGGCCGAGCAGTTTCGCGTGAGCACCTTCGGCCCCCAGCGCTTTCTTCATCGCATCGATGGCCGCAGCATCAACGCCGTTGGCCGCGAGAATCGCCACTTTGCGCGTCTTGATATCGCCCGGCAGCAGGTTGGCCTGGCTCAGCGCTGGCGATTGCTCCAGCGAGGTCTTGCGCACTTCGACCGTGCCTTTGGCTGGTGCCGGCAAACCGAGGTTTTCCGCTACGCGTTTGGCCAGGGTCAGGTCGATATTGGCGAGGATCTCGTTCACTTCACGGGCACGGATGAACTCACGCTCGACCTTGCCCAGCTCGAAGCTGTAGGCAGCGATGATGTGCTCTTTCTCATGCTCGCTCATGCTGTTGAAGAACAAGCGGGCCTGGGAGAAGTGGTCGCTGAACGACTCGCTGCGCTGACGGATCTTCGCCGCGTCGATGCGCTCCGGATAGCTCTCGAAACCACCGTCCTGTGCCGCCGGCGGGGTTTCTTTCGGCCAGCCGCCGTCGATCGAGTTCGGCTCGTAAGAAGCGCGGCCCTTATCGATGGTGGTGCGGTGTTGCGCATCGCGCTGGCCGTTGTGGAACGGCGCCACCGGACGGTTGATCGGCAGCTCATGGAAGTTCGGCCCGCCGAGTCGGCTGATCTGCGTGTCGGTGTAGGAAAACAGCCGACCTTGCAGCAGCGGGTCATTGGAGAAATCGATGCCCGGTACGATGTGGCCCGGGCAGAAAGCGACCTGCTCGGTTTCCGCGAAGAAGTTGTCCGGGTTACGGTTGAGGGTCATCTTGCCCAGCGGTGTGATCGGGACGATCTCTTCGGGGATGATCTTGGTCGGATCGAGGATGTCGAAGTCGAAGTCGTGTTCGTTCTCTTCTTCGACGATCTGTACGCCCAGTTCCCACTCCGGGTAGTCGCCCATTTCGATCGCTTCCCACAGGTCGCGACGATGGTAGTCGGTGTCCTTACCGGCGAGCTTCTGTGCCTCGTCCCACACCAGCGAGCAGGTGCCGGCGGTAGGGCGCCAGTGGAATTTGACGAAGCGTGATTTGCCCTCGGCGTTGATCAGGCGGAAGGTGTGCACGCCGAAGCCCTGCATGCTGCGCAGGCTTTTCGGGATGGCCCGGTCGGACATCGCCCAGATCACCATGTGCGCCGATTCCGGCACCAGCGAGACGAAGTCCCAGAACGTGTCGTGAGCCGAGCCACCGGTCGGGATTTCGTTGTGCGGCTCGGGTTTCACCGCGTGCACGAAATCGGGGAATTTGATCGCGTCCTGGATAAAGAACACCGGCATGTTATTGCCGACCAGGTCGAAGTTGCCCTCGTCGGTGAAAAATTTCACCGCAAAGCCGCGCACGTCACGCACGGTATCGCCGGAACCCCGTGGCCCCTGCACCGTGGAAAAGCGCACGAAGACCGGGGTTTTCTTGCCCGGGTCCTGTAGGAAACCGGCCTTGGTCAGCGCTGCATGGTTCTCGTAGGTCTGAAAGAAACCGTGCGCGCCGGTACCGCGCGCATGGACGATGCGCTCTGGAATACGCTCATGGTCAAAATGCGTGATCTTTTCACGCATGATGAAGTCTTCCAGCAGCGAAGGCCCGCGCGGCCCGGCTTTGAGGGTGTTCTGGTTGTCGGCGATCTTCACGCCCTGGTTGGTGCGTAGCGCCTGACCGGTGGCGTCGGAACGGAATTCTTCCAGGCTGTCGAGCTTGGCATTGGTGTTGGCGCGATCCGGGGTATCGGTTCCGGCCATCTCGCTTTTATCAGGTGCAGGCTTTTTGATGCTCATCAGACGTAAACTCCTCGTTTGGCCCCGGATGCCTTCCGCAGACCCTTGAGTGATTCCCGGGCACGGCACCCAGGGTTTTCAAGTCGCTTAACTAGTGACTGATGAGGCGCGCGGAGCGTTCCTTTTTTATGACCTTTGATCTTGTTATTGCCAAATCGAAGGTTAATTGCGAAATAAATGCTAAGAACCTCTATACGGACAGGCTAAAATGCGCGCCCGGCTAACCGCTGATCCTTTTCCAACGCGCCCCACAAGGTTCGCTACGTGATCGAGTTTCAAAACGTCCACAAGACTTACCGCGTCGCCGGTAAGGATATTCCCGCGCTGCACCCGACCAGTCTCGCCATCGAGAACGGCCAGGTGTTCGGCCTGATTGGCCATTCCGGTGCGGGCAAAAGTACCCTGCTGCGTCTGATCAATCGCCTGGAAGATTCCAGTGGCGGCAAGATCATCGTCGACGGCGAAGAAGTCACCGCACTGGATGCCAACGGCCTGCGCCGTTTCCGCCAGCAGGTCGGGATGATCTTCCAGCACTTCAACCTGCTCGCCTCCAAGACCGTGGCCGATAACGTGGCCTTGCCGCTGACCCTGGCCGGTGAGTTGTCGAGCAGCGAAATCAATCAACGGGTGGCCGAGTTGCTGGCGCGGGTCGGTCTGTCCGACCATGCGAAAAAGTACCCGGCGCAACTGTCCGGCGGTCAGAAGCAACGCGTCGGCATCGCCCGTGCGCTGGCGACCAAGCCGAAGATTCTGCTGTGCGACGAGGCCACCAGCGCTCTCGACCCGCAGACCACGGCGTCGGTCCTGCAACTGCTGGCGGAAATCAACCGCGAACTGAAACTGACCATCGTCCTGATTACCCACGAGATGGATGTGATCCGTCGCGTCTGCGATCAGGTCGCGGTGATGGACGCCGGGGTAATTGTCGAGCAAGGTCCGGTGGCCGATGTGTTTCTGCATCCGCAGCACCCGACCACCAAGCGTTTCGTCCAGGAAAGCGAGCAGATCGACGAGAGCGAGCAGCGTGACGATTTCGCCCACGTGCCGGGGCGCATCGTGCGTCTGACCTTCCAGGGCGAGGCGACCTACGCGCCGTTGCTCGGCACCGTCGCCCGGGAAACCGGCGTCGACTACAGCATCCTCGCCGGTCGCATCGACCGCATCAAAGACATTCCGTACGGGCAACTGACCCTCGCTGTCACCGGTGGCGACATGGAGGCGGCGTTTGCCCGCTTCACCGCCGCTGACGTTCACATGGAGGTGTTGCGCTAATGGAAATGTTTGACGCTGCAATCAAGCAATACGACGCCGCGATAGAAGCCATCAAACTGTTCTTTCAGAACATCGACTGGCTTGAAATCGGCCTCGCCACCAACGACACCATGCTGATGCTCGGCGGTTCGCTGCTGTTCACCGTGCTGCTCGGCCTGCCGCTGGGCGTGCTGCTGTTTCTCTGCAGCCCGCGTCAGTTGCTGGAGAACCGGGGTCTCTATGCAGTCCTGTCGGTTATGGTGAACATCTTGCGTTCGCTGCCGTTCATCATTCTGCTGATCGTGATGATCCCGTTCACCGTGCTGATCACCGGCACCTCGCTGGGCGTGGCCGGGGCGATCCCGCCGCTGGTGGTGGGTGCTACGCCGTTCTTCGCGCGTCTGGTGGAAACTGCGCTGCGTGAAGTCGATCGCGGCATCATCGAAGCGACCCAGTCGATGGGCGCGACCACCCGGCAGATCATCATGAACGCCTTGCTGCCGGAAGCCCGTCCGGGCATCTTCGCAGCGATTACGGTGACAGCGATTACACTGGTGTCCTACACGGCGATGGCCGGTGTGGTCGGCGCCGGTGGTCTGGGCGACCTGGCGATCCGTTTCGGCTACCAGCGTTTCCAGACTGACGTGATGATCGTCACCGTGGTGCTACTGTTGATTCTGGTGCAAGTGCTGCAAATGGTGGGCGACCGCCTGGTCGTGCATTTCTCGCGCAAATAATCGGTTCTGGTCATCAAAAGAGGCGCTGGCCACACGCTGGCGGGCGCCCGGAAAAGGAGTTAGCTGAATGAAAAAACTGATCGCTGCTTTCGCTGCCGTTGCGGCATTTTCGGCTCACGCCGAAACCCTGACCGTCGCCGCCACTCCGGTGCCGCACGCGGAAATCCTCGAGTTCGTCAAACCGGCCCTGGCTAAAGAAGGTGTTGATCTGAAGGTCAAGGTCTTCACTGACTACATTCAGCCGAACGTTCAGGTTGCGGAAAAGCGCCTCGACGCCAACTTTTTCCAGCACCAGCCGTATCTCGATGAGTTCAACAAGGCCAAGGGCACCAGCCTCGTTGCCGTGACCGGCGTGCACCTGGAGCCGCTGGGCGCTTACTCGAGCAAGCTCAAGGATCTGAAAGACCTGCCCGGCGGCGCCAACGTGGTGATCCCGAACGACGCCACCAACGGCGGTCGTGCGCTGTTGCTGCTGGCCAAGGCCGGAGTGATCACGCTGAAGGACCCGACCAACATTCTGTCGACCCTCAAAGACATCGAGCAAAACCCGAAAGACCTGAAATTCCGTGAACTGGAAGCCGCGACCATCCCGCGCGTGCTGACCCAGGTCGATCTGGCGCTGATCAACACCAACTACGCGCTGGAAGCCAAACTCGATCCGTCCAAGGATGCGCTGGTGATCGAAGGCAACGACTCGCCGTACGTGAACATCCTCGTGTCCCGCGCGGACAACAAGGACAGCGACGCGATGAAGAAACTGGCGGCTGCGCTGCACAGCCCGCAAGTGAAGCAGTTCATTACCGAGAAGTACAAAGGCGCGGTGTTGCCGGCGTTCTGATTCCGGTTGCTGCAATGAAAAAAGGGGACGCCATGAGCGTCCCCTTTTTTGTGCCTGGAATATCGTCCGTGTAGGAGCGGGCTTGCTCGCGAATGCGGTGTGTCAGCCAACATGTCTTTATCTGACCCACCGCATTCGCGAGCAAGCCCGCTCCCACAATGGTTCAGTGGTGTTCCTACTGGCGCTCAAGCATCGTCGGCAATTGCGCAACCAGCTTGGCATTGTTCAACGGCGCGCGGATAAACCCGCGCTGCGTGCCGTCCGGGCCGATCACGGCCAGATTGCCGCTGTGATCCACGGTGTAGTTCGGCTTGCTGGTATCGGCTGGAATGAACGGAATGCTCACCGCGTTCGCGACCTTCTGCAGCTCCTCGATCGACGTTGGCGTCAGGCCGATGAACTGTGGATCGAAGTAGCCCAGGTACTGCTTCAACTGCTTGGGCGTATCGCGGTTGGGGTCGACGCTGACCAGTACGATCTGCAGTTTATCCACAGCCTCTTTCGGCAATTCACTCTTGATCTGCCGCAGTTGCGCGAGGGTGGTCGGGCAGATGTCCGGGCAGAAGGTGTAGCCGAAGAACAACAGACTCCACTTGCCTTTCAACTCGTCGATGGCAACCGGTTTGCCGTCCTGATCGGTCATGGTCACGTCCGGCAGGTTGCGGCTCTGCGGCAGCAGGATGATCCCGGCGTCGATCAGCGCAGTCGGGTCGCCCTGGCCTTTGCCGTTCAGCACTTTGTTGACGGTAAGCCCGAGGATCAACGCGATCAAGGCGACGAGGATGAAGACGGTTTTCTGGGTTCGGGTCATAGGTTCAACAGTAAGTAGTGGTCTACGAGCAGGGCGATGAACAACAGGAACAAGTAATAAATAGAGTACTTGAAGGTGTTGATCGCCGCGTGCGGCCGACTGCCACGGTACAGCACCACGGCCCATTGCAGAAACCTTGCGCCCAACGCCAGCGCACAGACCAGATAGAGCACGCCGCTCATGTGAATCACGTAGGGCAGCAGACTCACCGCCAGCAGTGCGAAGGTGTACAGCAGAATGTGCACTTTGGTGTAGTGCTCGCCATGCGTCACCGGCAGCATCGGAATGTCGGCCTTGGCGTATTCCTCCTTGCGATGAATCGCCAGCGCCCAGAAATGCGGCGGCGTCCAGGCGAAGATGATCAGCACCAGCAACAGCGGTTCGGCGCTGACATGGCCGGTGGCGGCGGTCCAGCCGAGCAGCGGTGGCGCGGCGCCAGCGAGGCCGCCGATGACGATGTTCTGCGGCGTCGCCCGTTTGAGGAAGCCGGTGTAGACCACGGCGTAACCGAGCAGTGAAGCGAGAGTCAGCCAAGCGGTCAGCTGATTGGTGAACGTCAGCAGCAGCGCCTGGCCGAGCAACGCCAGCAGCAACGCAAACGTCAGCGCCCCCGCAGGTGAAACCCGACCCTCGGCCAGTGGCCTTTTGTGCGTGCGCGCCATCACCGCATCGATACGCCGATCGACCACATGATTGACCGCCGCCGCACCGCCGGCGCACAAGGCTATGCCCAGATTGCCGAACACCAGCACTGTCCACGGCACACCCGCACGAGTGGCGAGGAACATGCCGACCAGTGAGGTGATCAGCATCAGCACCACGACTTTCGGCTTGGTCAGCTCCAGATAATCGCGCCACAGCGCTTGCCCCGCACGTTCGCCGATCAGACTCGCCATGGCGTTTCTCCTTTCAATGCAATGGGCGCGACGGCAGGTTTGTGCGCACTCAAGCGCCAGCGCGCCAGCACCGGTTGGCTCACCCGCAGCAGGCTGGTGCGCGCGTGATAATTGACCAGCACCAGCGTCAGCAATAACGCTGCGCCTCCGGCGTTATGCGCGACGGCCACGGGCAGCGGTAAATGAAACAGCACGTTGCTGATGCCGAGGGTGATCTGCGCGGCGAGGGCGATGAGCAGCAAACCGGCCAGTCGGCTCATGCCCACCGCTTTCAACTGCCAGGCCAGACCCAGCAGCACGACCGTCACCAGCAACGCGCCGATGCGGTGGGTCAGATGAATCGCCGTGCGCGCATCGCTATCGAGTTGTCCGCCGAGATAATTCGGGCCGATGTGCTGGGTCAGGTGAAAGCCATTGGCGAAGTCCGCCGGCGGCAGCCATTGGCCGTGGCAGGTGGGAAAGTCGATGCAGGCCACCGCTGCGTAGTTGGAACTGACCCAGCCGCCCAATGCAATCTGGCCGATCACCAGCAGCAGGCCCGCCGTCGCCCAGTATTGCAGGCGCTTCGGAACCGTCAGCGCCGGCAGTACGCCGGACAACCTCAGCGTCAGCAGGAACAGCAGACTCAGCGTGGCAAAGCCGCCGAGCAAGTGCCCGGTGACCACTTGCGGCCAGAGCTTGAGCGTCACCGTCCACATGCCGAACGCCGCCTGAGCGATGACCACCGCCAACAGAAACAGCGGCAGTTTCACTGGCAGGCCCGGATGGCGCCGGTTGACCCAGGCGCGCCCGGCCAGTACTGAAATCAGCAAACCCAGAGTGCCGGCAAAGTAGCGGTGGATCATCTCGTTCCAGCCTTTGTGCGTCTCGACGGGCGCATCCGGGAAATGCAGTTCGGCATGGGCCAGTTGCGCCTCGCTTTTCGGCACGCTGATAAAGCCGTAGCAGCCTGGCCAGTCGGGGCAGCCGAGGCCGGCGTGGGTCAGGCGCGTATAGGCGCCGAGCAGCACCACGATCAGTGCCAGCAGGGTGGCAAACAGCGCGAGGCGAAATCCAGGTTTGGCCATGACGATGCCCTCATCCGATGTTCGACAGTTTCAGCAGATGCCGCAGGTCGTTGAGCAGATCCTTGCCCTTCACATTCGACTCGTAACGCAGCACCAGATTGCCGTGCGGGTCGACGATCCACAGCTGCGGCACGGCTTTGTCGCCGGTGGTCCTGGTGAACACGCCGGCATCCAGCGGATAGCGCTGCAGCTGCGGATATTCACGGTCGAGCTTGGCGGCGTAATCGGTGCTCAGTGGTTGCGCGGCGGCGAGGGCGTGGCTGGCGCGGCCGGCTTCGCGGCCGAGGCTGATCTGGATCTGCCGCGCCAGATAAACCAGTTGTTGGCAATCGACTGCGCAGTCCTTCGGCGCCGTGACCAGAATCTGCCAACGCTGCTCATCGGCCTGCACGCCGAGGTCGGCGCGGGTCTGGCCGTTGCCGATCAGATCGCCGTGATAGCTGCGTCCTTCCGGTACCCAGAACTGCAATTTGTACATGCCGGTAGCGAGCAACATCGGCCCGACCACGCCAAGCACGATCAGCAGCAGCTGAATGCGCCCACGCCGGCGGCTGGGAACGGGTTTGGCCTCAGACATGCTGGGTGGATTCATGGCGCTTCCCATGGCGTTTCTCCTTTGCGTTGTGCCAGCCGAAATAGAGGTAAAGACCGAGCAACGCCGTGGCCATGGCGAACCATTGCACGGCGTAGCCGAGGTGTTTTTCCGGCCCCATCGCGACTACCGGCCAATCGGTCTGATAGCTGACCGGGCCGGGTTCGGCGCGTAATTCGTAGGCGAAGCCGTCGCGCTCCAGGGTTCGCCACAATTTGCCCGGCTCGACGGCGGTGATGGTCTGCGGCCAGACACTGCTGACCGGATCGGCGTGCAACTGGAACGTTGCGCCGGGGGCGACGTAGACCCAGGCGTCGAGCGTCAGGGGCTCGGCGGGTGTGCGAAATTGCGGCGGCACGCGCCGGTCGGGCCATGGCAGCCAGCCGCGATTGACCAGCAGCCACAGACCGCTGCGTTGATCCTGAAACGGTTGCAACAATTCAACGCCGACCTTGCCGCCACGCTGGCGGTTGTCGAGCAACAGCGTGTGGGCCGGATCGAACTGGCCGTGCAGGCGCACGCGGCGGTAAGCCGGGTCGGCGTTGCCGAGCAACTCGCTGCTGGCCAGCGGTTCGGCCACCCGACGTTCAGCGTAACTGGCCAGCAGCGCGGTTTTCTCCGCGCCCCGGCCCAGTTGCCAGAAGCCCAGCGCAACCATCAGCGGCAGCAGCAGCGCCACCACAACAGTGGGTATCACGCCCGGACGAAAGCGCTTCATGGGCGCGCCATAAAGTCAGTCATCGCGATCGCTATACTCAAGTGCATCGCCTGTCCCCCGGAGTCTTGCCATGTTCAAAGCAGCGATCGTCCTGATGCTGATTGCCACGGTCGTCAGCCTGTTCAGCGGCCTGTTTTTCCTGGTCAAGGACGACAGCAGCTCCAATCGCCTTGTCATCGCCTTGAGTGTTCGGGTGGCACTGGCCGTAGTCACCGTCGGCCTGATGGCCTGGGGTTTCTACAGCGGCCAGTTGGTTTCCCACGTGCCGTGGTAGCTGCAAGCGTTGAGCTACAAGCTGCAAGTTAGAAGCCTTACCGCTTTTACTTGAAGCTTGCCGCTTGAAGCTTGCAGCTGCCGTCAAAGCACATAAACGAAGAAGAACAAACCGATCCAGACCACGTCGACGAAGTGCCAGTACCAGCTCGCCGCTTCGAAACCGAACTGGTGCTCGTTGTCGAAGTGGCCCTTCATGATCCGCATCAGCATCACGAACAGGATGATCGTGCCGATGGTTACGTGGGCGCCGTGGAATCCGGTGAGCATGAAGAATGTCGCGCCGTAGATGCCCGAACCGAGGGTCAGGCCCAGCTCTTTGTAGGCGTGGATGTACTCCTCGGCCTGGAAGCCGAGGAACGCGACACCCAGCAGTACGGTCATCGCCAGCCACAGTTTCAGCGCGCCGCGATGACCTTTCTTCAGCGCATGGTGGGCGATGGTGATGGTCACGCTGGAGCTGACCAGCAGAACCGTGTTGAGCAGCGGCAGGCCCCAAGGGCTGATGACGTCCTTGGGCGGCGGGAACAGTTTCGGATCAGGCGTGTGCAGCAGCGGCCAGACAAATTCGAAGTTTGGCCAGAGCATGTGCGCGATGCCTTTCGGCCCCTCACCGCCCAGCGCCGGCCCGGATACATGACGCACATAGAACAGCGCGCCGAAGAAGGCGACGAAGAACATCACTTCGGAAAAGATGAACCAGCTCATGCCCCAGCGGAACGAGCGGTCCAGCTGCGGGCTGTACAACCCCGCGCGACTCTCCTTGATCACCGCACCGAACCAGCCGAACAGCATGTACGCCAGCAGCAGGCCACCGACGAAAAAGATCAATGGGCCGTGGGAATCCGGGCGTGCTGCCTTGAGATCGTTGAACCAGGTAGCGAGGCCGTAGACGGTGACGAACATCCCGACCGTGGCGACGATCGGCCATTTGCTCTGGGCCGGGACGTAATAATGCTCATGAGTTGCCATTTATTGTTCTCCTTATCGGGCACGCTCAACCGCCGGTACTAACGGCCACCGGTGGATGTCGGGCGGTGATATCGAACAGCGTGTAGGACAGCGTCAGGTGCTTCACTTCCTTGGGCATGTCGCGGTCAACGATGAAACGCACCGGCATTTCGATCTGTTCACCGGGCTGCAGCACCTGCTGGGTAAAACAAAAGCATTCGGTCTTGTGGAAAAACGCCGCCGCGTTGCTCGGCGCGATGCTCGGCACCGCTTGCGCACTCATCGGTTTGTCGGTGGGGTTGCGCGCGATGAATACCATCTCGTTCACGGCACCGGGATTGGCGGTCATCTCGTCGTGTTTCGGGTAAAAGTCCCACGGCATGTCGGCGGTGTTGGTCGACAAGAACTGCACGCGCACCTGGCGCGAGGTGTCGACCACTTGCTCGCCCTCGTATTGCCCGCCGGTCTTGCCATTGATGCCGAAGGCTTTGCACATCACGTCATAGATCGGCACCAGGGCGAAGCCGAAGACAAACATCGCCACCACCACCAGCAGCAGGCGAGTGACGAGTTTCTTCAGCGAGATCGAGTCAGCCATGATTTTCAGCCTCTACACGAATCCCTGTGGGAGCGAGCCTGCTCGCGAAGCAGACGCTGCGGTGCGTCAGACACACCGCGTCAGCGTTCTTCGCGAGCAGGCGCGCTCCCACAAAGAACTCCATGTTCATTTCACTTCCGGCGGCGTGGTAAAGGTGTGATACGGCGCCGGCGACGGCACGCTCCACTCCAGCCCTTCGGCGCCATCCCACGGTTTCGCCGGGGCCGGTGCACCACCACGGATGGTCTTGATGACGATGAACAGGAAGAAGATCTGCGTGGCGCCGAACATGAACGCACCGATCGACGAGACCATGTTGAAGTCGGCGAACTGCAGGTTGTAGTCCGGAATCCGCCGTGGCATCCCCGCAAGACCCACGAAGTGCATCGGGAAGAAGGTCAGGTTCATGCCGACGAACGACAGCCAGAAGTGCAGCTTGCCGAGGGTTTCGTCGTACATGTGTCCGGTCCATTTCGGCAGCCAGTAATAGGCCGAGGCGAAGATGCCGAAGATCGCCCCCGGCACCAGCACATAGTGGAAGTGCGCGACCACGAAGTAGGTGTCCTGATACTGGAAGTCCGCCGGGGCGATCGCCAGCATCAGCCCGGAGAAACCGCCAATGGAGAACAGGATGACGAACGCCACGGCAAACAGCATCGGCGTCTCGAAGGTCATCGAGCCTTGCCACATGGTGCTCGCCCAGTTGAACACTTTCACACCCGTCGGCACGGCGATAAGCATGGTCGCGTACATGAAGAACAACTCGCCCACCAGCGGAATGCCGACCACGAACATGTGGTGCGCCCAGACGATGAACGACAGGAACGCGATACTCGCCGTGGCGTAGACCATCGAGGTGTAGCCGAACAGCGGCTTGCGCGCGAAGGTCGGAATGATCTGGCTGACCGCGCCGAACGCCGGCAGGATCATGATGTACACCTCCGGGTGGCCGAAGAACCAGAACACATGCTGGAACAGCACCGGGTCACCACCGCCGGCAGCACTGAAAAAACTGGTGCCGAAGTGAATGTCCATCAGCATCATCGTCACGCAGCCGGCGAGCACCGGCATCACCGCGATCAGCAGAAACGCGGTGATCAGCCAGGTCCAGACAAACAGCGGCATTTTCATCAGGGTCATGCCGGGCGCGCGCAGGTTGAGGATGGTCGCGACCACGTTGATCGCGCCCATGATCGAACTGATCCCCATCAAGTGAATGGCGAAGATGAAGAACGTCACGCTTTCCGGCGCGTAGGTGGTCGACAGCGGCGCGTAAAAGGTCCAGCCGAAATTCGGCCCGCCACCCGGCGTGAACAGCGTCGACACCAGCAGCAGAAACGCCGCCGGCAACAGCCAGAAACTGAAGTTGTTCATCCGGGGCAGGGCCATGTCCGGCGCGCCGACCATCAGCGGAATCATCCAGTTGGCGAGGCCGACGAACGCCGGCATCACCGCGCCGAACACCATCACCAGACCGTGCATGGTGGTCATCTGGTTGAAGAATTCCGGCTGCACGATCTGCAGGCCGGGCTGGAACAGCTCGGCGCGAATGACCATGGCGAACGAGCCGCCGAGCAGGAACATGCAGAAGGCAAACCACAGGTACAGCGTGCCGATGTCCTTGTGGTTGGTGGTCAGCACCCAGCGCATCAGGCCTTTGGCGGGGCCGTGGGCGTGGTCGGCGTGACCGTGGTCATCGATGACAGCGCTCATGGCCGGTCTCCTTCACGAAAGTGGACGGGGCAGGTCGGGGCACGCTGCCCCGACCGGTTCACTGAGGACGTAATTGACCGGCTCATTTGCTTTCCGCCTGTTTCAGCTCCAGCACTTCTTTTGGCGTGACCATGTCGCCCTTGTTGTTGCCCCAGGCGTTACGTTCGTAAGTCACGACCGCTGCGATATCGACTTCCGACAGCTGCTTGCCGAACGCCGCCATGGCGGTGCCGGGTTTGCCGTGGAAGACAATGCTCAGGTGATCCTTGATCGGCCCGGTGGCGATTTTCGAGCCCTTGAGCGCCGGGAACATCGGCGGCAGGCCCTGGCCTTCGGCCTGGTGACAGGCCACGCAAGTGGTGTGGTAAACCTTGTCGCCGCGCTCCTTGAGCTCGTCGAGGGTCCATTCCTTGCTGGTCAGTTCTTTGAGCTGCGCGGCCTCGGCCTTGCGCTCGGCGAGCCATGTTTCGTAGTCGGCCTTCTCCTTGACCTCGACCACGATCGGCATGAAACCGTGGTCCTTGCCGCACAATTCGGCGCACTGGCCGCGATAGAGGCCGGGTTTGTCGATACGCGTCCAGGCTTCGTTGACGAATCCGGGAATCGCATCGCGCTTGACCGCAAATGCCGGCACCCACCAGGAGTGAATGACGTCGGCCGAGGTCACCAGAAAGCGCACCTTGGCGCCGATCGGCAGCACCAGCGGCTTGTCGACTTCGAGCAGGTAGTGCTCGCCCTTGGCTTGCTGGTTGTGGATCTGCTCGGCGGGGGTGGCCAGGTTGCTGAAGAACTCGACGTCCTGGCCCAGGTATTTGTAATGCCACTTCCACTGATAGCCGGTGATCTGGATATCGATGTCCGGCTCGCTGGTGTCGTACATCTTGATCAGCGTCGCGGTGGCGGGGACGGCCATGGCCACCAGGATCAGCAGCGGCACGATGGTCCACATGATCTCGACGCCGGTGCTTTCGTGGAATTTCGCGGCGACCTGGCCGGTGGAGCGGCGGTGCACCATCATCGACCAGAACATGGCGCCGAAGACGATGATCCCGATCACCACACAGATCCAGAAGATGGTCATGTGCAGGTCGAATACTGCGTGACTGATTTCAGTCGCTCCAGGCGCCATATTCACAGTCCAGGCTGCATGGGCCTGGCTGAAAATCGACCACAACAGGAGGCCCATCCAGACATGTGGATGTCGCATCATTGCGGGTTCCCCTTATCGTTCTTGTTATCCCGCCGGCGTATCGCCTGCGGCAAGGGAGCGGCTGCATCAGACTACGAACTTGAATCGCCGGGCCTTGCTGCGGGTGCAGTCGGGCGTCATCAGCTAACTCCATTCATTGGCGAGTATAGACAGCGCCCGGGAAATGCAACCCGGCCACGTAAATGAGCTGAAACACCCGGAGCTTGCGTTCAAGTGCCCGAATGGAGAAGGATGCAGACGAGTGGTGGCGAATGGATATAACGCAGCTGCATCAAGGATGAAATAATTATGACAAATGCGTCTTAGCGTTTTTCGTAAGCCAGCTAAGTTATGTCTTCCTATTTCATTGCCTTGTTTCCTGGAGTTTTCATGAACACCGCCGCATTGCGCGAGCAGATCCAAAAAGCCCAACAGCACGAAAAGGACACCGGCCTGCTGACCCGTCAGCTGGAAAGCAAGCTGCCTCACCTGCACCCGGCGATCCAGTTGCCGGAAGCCGACGCCCAGGGCGTGCTGACGCGTTTCGTCGCCGCCTACATCGATGAAGTACCTGACCTGCTGGATGCAGCCAATGAAGTCGCCAGGGAAGCCGGCATCGAATCACAGATCAAACCGGTGCTGAAAATCGCCGAGCAGTATTTCCTCCAGCCGCCGGCGATCATGGCCGGGCACGTCGGCCTGGACAGCCTCCTCGACGAAGCCTATCTGGCGCACCGTTTTGTCGAAGAGGTCAACGACCTGTACATCAAGCATTTCGGCCAGCCACTGATCCCCTTGGACATGACGGTCGCCAACCTGATCGCTCACCAATTGATCGGTGAGGAATTCGCCAACCAACTGGACGAAGCGGTGCATCACGCCATCGACGAGATGCTCAACGACGAGAGTTTTGCTTTGGAGTCGGTCGAAGCCTATCGCGAAAAACTCAGCAGTCCGGATACCGGCGCCGCTTGGAAACGCTGGCCGTGCATGAGCCGCCGCTTGGGTGTGGGGCTTGAGCTGGATCAGCCTGCTGCCTGAGTCATACACAATCCAATGTAGGAGCTGCCGCAGGCTGCGATCTTTTGATCTTGTTTTTTAACAATCAAGATCAAAAGATCGCAGCCTGCGGCAGCTCCTACAGGGGTCGAGTTCAACCCGAAGATTTAACCCGCCGCACCAATCCCGGTATTGGTCCGCACCCGGCCTTCCAGCCTGCGCTTCAACCCACGCGATTCGATCAACAGCTTCGATCCCTTCGCCGCATTCGCCCGGCCCCATTCCTCAAGCAACTCGAGACACGAATGGTCGATGTAGCTCAGGTTGTTGAGCGGCACATGCACCGTTGTGCCGTGAGGAATGCTGCCCAGCACCTGGGTCAATGCCGGTACTTTGAGGAACGTCGCCGCGCCGACCAGACGCAATTCCATCTCGCCGTCCTGCGGCAGGTCGATCAGGCTGATCTTCAGGCGCGAAGCCTTGAACGCCAGCTTCAGCATCGTCAGACCGAAGCCGATCAGCACACCGGTGAGCAGGTCAGTAAAAATGATCGCCAGCGCCGTCGCGGCGTAGGTGAACATCGGCATCCGCCCGTACCGACCCAGACCACGGAAAGCTTTCAGGTCGACCAGTTTGAAGCCGGTATACACCAGCACACCCGCCAGACTCGCCACCGGAATGCTTTGCAGCACGCTCGACAGCAACAGCACGAATGCCAGCAGCCACAGGCCATGGAAAATCGTCGAGTAGCGTGTGGTCGCACCGGCCTGAACGTTGGCCGAACTGCGTACGATCACCCCGGTCATCGGCAGCGCGCCGACCAGGCCGCAGAGCATGTTGCCGACACCTTGTGCCGACAGCTCACGGTCGAAGTCCGAACGCACGCCGCTGTGCATGCGGTCCACCGCTGCCGCCGACAACAGGGTTTCGGCACTGGCGATAAACGCCACGGCGAACGCGGCGATCAGCAGCGTCGGGTCGGCCAGGCTCATCAGGTCGGCCGGCTTGAGCCAATCGATCGCCTCCGCCAGATTCGCCGGTACCTCGACGCGTTTGACCTGCAACGCCAGCATCAGGCTCGCCACCGTCGCCAGACCCACACCGAGCAATGCGCCGGGAATGAAGCGCAGCGAATGCGGGCGGAATTTTTCCCACAGCCACATCACCGCAATCGTCGACAAGCCGAGCAGACCCGCCTGCCAGCCGAACGATGGCAAGGCTTGCGCTACGGCCGCCGGGAACGCCGTGAGGTTGTCGAGCCCGGAAGGCTGCGGCTTGGCATCGAGCATCACATGGATTTGCGAGAGCACAATCAACACGCCAATGCCCGCGAGCATGCCGTAGACCACCGCAGGCGCCGTGACCCGAAACCAGCAACCAAGCTTCAGGCGCCCGGCGACCAGTTGCAGAAAGCCGGCGAGCAGCAGGATCGGCCCGAGCATCTCGATGCCATGCTGGCGCACCAGCTCGAAAACCAGCACCGCCAGACCCGCCGCTGGACCGCTGACCTGCAACGGCGAACCCGCCAGCCAACCGACCACCAGACCGCCGATGATGCCGGTGATCAGACCTTTTGCCGGCGGCAGCCCTGAGGCAATCGCGATGCCCATGCACAGCGGCAGGGCGACCAGAAACACAACCACGGAGGCGAGCAGCTCCCGTGGCAACACAGCTTTCAATTGAGCCGCACGCATGGCGATTCTCCCGAAGTTTTCTTCAGGCGTGGCGAGGCCGGGCCGCTGAATCAGCGGCCGGCGTCATACCACACAGATTGTTGGGAAGATTTAGAAGCGCGCTTTGGGCGTCGCCACAGGAATCGGATGGCTGCCGTCGAGAGGCAGGAAACGACCCTGGTCCGCGTCGTAAGCTTTGATTTCGCTGGTTTCGATGTTGTAGACCCAGCCATGGATGAACAGATGACCGTTCGCCATGCGCGAGGCTACCGAAGGATGGGTACGCAAGTGCTGCAGTTGGGCGATGACGTTTTCCTCGGTGAGGATCGGCATGCTGTCTTTTTCGTCGGTGCAGTTGCAGTTGTCGTGCACCATGGTTTTCGCGACTTCAGCGTGGCGCAGCCAGGCTTTGACCGTCGGCATTTTTTCCAGGCTGTCGGGGTTGAGTACCGCACGCATGGCGCCGCAATCGGAGTGGCCGCAAATGATGATGTGCTGCACGCCCAGCGCCAGTACCGCGTATTCGATCGCGGTGGAGACGCCGCCGTTCATCTGACCGTAGGGCGGCACTACGTTGCCGACGTTACGGGTAACGAACAGATCGCCCGGTGAGCTCTGGGTGATCAGCTCGGGAACGATGCGCGAGTCGGCGCAGGTGATGAACATCGCCTTGGGCGCCTGAGCGGTGGCGAGCTTCTTGAACAGTTCTTCCTGCTGCGGAAAAACGTCATGGTGAAAGCGTAAAAAGCCATCAACGATCTGTCGCAGTGCTGCATCGGCGGATTGTGCTTCAGGGCTTTGCGCCGAGGCAGCCAACGACTGTTTATCCTTGTCACTCATGATTCATCCTCTTGTGCGGATTCAGGGAGTCTTCCCCGGTATTCCGGTATGAAGCCAGTGGCTGTTTAAACCATCCGGGTCATCCCGACCCGTCAGTCACTCGATGAACAAGGTAGCCGCCGAAACTTAACTGAAACTGAATCAAACGCTCTAGAACGTGTGTTCCAGGTCACAAAAAACGTGACCGGCGTGTTTCGGCGGAAGGATTCCAACCCGTCAACCCAAAGCCAATTGTCGCTAAATCAACGACATCTGGCGACCCGGCGGACAGAAGGCCGTGCAGTCGAGGTTATAGCCCTCGCGTTTGTTCAGGCCAAGCTTTTTGATGGCCTTGGCAAATCTTTGTGCGAGCAGGTCGGCAAACGGCCCTTCACCGCGCATCCGCGCGCCGAATCGGCTGTCGTAGAGTTCGCCGCCGCGACTCTGGCGGATCAGGCTCAGCACATGGGCGGCACGTTGCGGATAGTGCGCCTGCAACCACTCCTCGAACAGCGGCGCAACTTCCAGCGGCAGGCGCAGCATCATGTAGGCAGCGCTTTGCGCACCGGCAGCATGGGCCTCGGTGAGCAGACTTTCGATTTCGCTGTCATTGATCATTGGAATCATCGGCGAACACAGCACGCCGACCGGAATCCCGGCTTCGCGCATCACCCGGATCGCGCGCAGGCGTGCCTTGGGCGCAGCGGCGCGTGGTTCAAGGATGCGTTTGAGTTCATCATCCAGCGTGGTCAGGCTGATCATCACCGCCACCAGCCGTTGCTGCGCCAGCTCCGTGAGCAAATCGAGATCGCGCAGAATCAGCGAACCTTTGGTGACGATGGTCACCGGGTGGCGATAGCGCAGCAGCACTTCCAGGGTCTGTCGGGTGATTTTGTATTCGCGCTCGATGGGCTGATACGGGTCGGTATTGGAGCCGAGATTGATCGGCGCACATTGATAGCCGGGTTTGCTCAGCTGTTCCTCGAGGACCTGGGCGGCATTGGTTTTGGCAATCAGCCGGGTTTCGAAATCGAGGCCCGGTGACATGTCCCAATAGGCGTGGCTGGGCCGTGCATAGCAATAGATGCAGCCGTGTTCGCAGCCGCGATAGGGATTTACCGAACGGTCGAAGGGCAGATCCGGCGAGGTGTTGCGGCTGATGATCGATTTGGCCTTCTCGATAATCACTTCGGTGTTTTGCGTCTCTGGCACTTCCTGATACCAGCCATCGTCCTCGGCCACCGAACGACTCGGCGCAAAACGGTTGTGCGGGTTGGTTGCGGTGCCGCGACCGCGAGGTGGCAATGGAGTAGACATGAAAACGCCCCGATACTGTATATGCGCACAGTATCGGGGCGATCCTCATCTGGCTAGTGCCGTCGGGCGAGTGGTCAGTTGTGTTGCGTCACTTGGCCCAGATCGTCACCGGAGGTCTGCTTCATATCCTCTGTACGCAACTCTGCAACATCGGCAGCTTTCACTGGCGCACCCTTGTTGCCCCAGCTGCCACGAATGAAACTCACCACATCCGCCACTTCCTGATCCGACAGGCGCCAGGCGAAACCGGGCATGGTGAAGGTCGATGGCGCGGTGTGCGTTGCCGGCAAAGTCCCGCCCTTGAGCACGATATGAATCAGCGAGGTCGGATCGTCGGTTTGCAGCACCGGATTGCCCGCCAGTGCCGGGAACACCCGGGTGTAGCCATGGCCATCGGTGCGGTGGCAGGCCGCGCAGTTGTCGATGTACACCGACGCGCCGCGTTGGCTGTCGTCACCGTTCCACAGCGCTGTGGCCACTTTCTCGTCGTACTGATGCGGCTGATCCGCCGGGTCATTGGCCGGTAGCGATTTGAGATAGCGGGCAATCGCGGTGAGGTCGGCATCGCTCATGTACTGCATGCTGTGAGTCACCACATCACTCATACCGCCGAATACTGCGCTGCGATCGCTGCGCCCGGTCTTGAGAAACTGCACCAATTGTTCTTCGCTCCAGCTGCCGAGGCCATCCTTGTGATCGCCGCGCAGGCTCTTGGCGATCCAGCCTTCGAGCGGCGCACTGCCAGCAAGGAATTCGCTGCCGTCCGCCGCGCTCAGGGCTTTTTCCTGCATGGTCAGCGCGCGCGGGGTGTGACAGGCGCCGCAGTGCCCGAGGCCTTCGACCAGATATGCCCCGCGATCGATTACCGGATCGGCCGACGTGGCCTGGTAATCCTCGACCTTCGGCGCAAACAGCCAGCGCCAGCCCATCAGCGGCCAGCGCATGCTCAACGGCCACGGGATGTCGCTGGCCTTGTTCTCCTGCGCCACCGGTTCGACGCCGTGCATGAAATACGCGTACAGCGCTTGCATGTCGGCCTCGGTTACCCGCGCATAAGACGGATACGGCATCGCCGGGTACAAGGTGCTGCCGTTTTTGGCCACACCGTGGCGCACGGCCTGATCGAAGTCCTCGAAGCTGTAATCGCCCAGACCGGTCTTGTCCGGGGTGATGTTGGTCGAGTAGATCGTGCCGATCGGCGTTTCCATCGGCAGGCCGCCGGCGAACGGCTTGCCGTCCTTGGCCGTGTGGCAGGCCACGCAGTCACCGGCGCGGGCGAGGTATTCGCCTTGTTTGATCAGCTTCTGATCAACGTCGGCCGCATAAACTGCCGTGCTTCCGAGCAGCGCGAGGGTGGCGATAACGAAAGTTTTCATGGTCATCGCTCCTTAAGCCTGCACCAGCGGGCCGGGGTTTTTCAGGTATTGCTCGCGGATCGCTTTTGCCGACCAGTAGGTCAGCGCCGCCACCAGCCCGGTCGGGTTGTAGCCCAGGCCCTGCGGGAACGCCGAGGCGCCCGGGACGAATACGTTGTGCACGTCCCAGCTCTGCAAATAGCGGTTCAGGGCGCTGGTCTTCGGATCGGTGCCCATGATCGCGCCACCGTTGAGGTGGGTAGTCTGGTACGAGGCGGTGTTGAAGTGGTCGCCGACTTGCTTGCCGATCACTGCAATGGCTTTCGGGCCCATGGCTTGGGCGATCTTGCCCATCTTCTCGACCATGAAGCGGTTCATCTTGATGTCGTTTTCCTGCCAGTCGAAGGTCATGCGCAGCAGCGGCAAACCGTAGGCGTCGCGGTACACCGGATCGAGATCGAGATAGTTGCCACGGTAGGACTGATGCGCGCCGTGGGCGTCCATTGACACCTGGTGGGTGTAGTAATCGGCGGTCGCGCGTTTCCACGCGCTGCCCCAGGCCGGTGTGCCCGGCGGGTTCGAGGTGCCGGCAATCGGTCGACTGCCGGCCTGGTTGACCCACATCGGCGAGCCGCCGACGAAGCCGTGCGGGCCATGATCGAAGTTGTCGGCGTTGAAGTCGTCCACCGCCACGCCATTGCCGCCAGCGCCAATGAAGTTGTTGGTGTGGGTGTCCTTGTCGAAGAACGCCTTGATGGTGGCCATGTTCTGGTAAGCGAAGTTACGCCCGACCACGCCTTCGCCGCTGATCGGGTCGTAGGGTTTGCCGATTCCGGAAAGCAGCATCAGACGCACGTTGTGCAACTGAAAGGCGCCGAGAATCACCAGGTCCGCCGGCTGCTCGATCTCGCGGCCCTGGCCATCGACGTAGGTGACGCCGGTCGCTTTGGACTTGCTGCTGTCGAGGTTGACCCGCAGCACATGGGAGTTGGGCCGCAGTTCGAAATTCGGCAGAGGCTTGAGCGCCGGCAGAATGTTCACGTTCGGCGAAGCCTTGGAATACATGTAGCAAACGTAGCCGCTGCAGAATCCGCAAAAGTTGCATGGCCCCATTTGTGCGCCGTAGGGATTGGTGTATGGCCCGGAGGTATTGGCGGAAGGCAGGTTGTAGGGTTTGTAACCGACTTCTGTAGCCGCCTTGCCGAACAGCTGTGCGGACACGGTGTTTTTCTGCGCTTGAAGCGGAAACGGATTGGAGCGATCCGCCGCATAGGGGTTGCCGCCCTTGCCCTGACCGACCAATTGGCCTTTCACCGTCCACGCCTGGCCGGAGGTGCCGAAGACTTTTTCCGCGAAGTCGAAAAACGGTTCCAGCTCTTCATAGCTGACGCCGAAGTCCTGGATAGTCATGTCCTTGGGGATGAAGCTTTTACCGTAGCGTTCTTCGTAATGGCTGCGCATGCGCAACTCGATCGGGTCGACGCGAAAGTGCACGCCCGACCAGTGCAGACCGGCACCGCCGACGCCATTGCCCGGCAGGAACGCGCCCAACTGGCGGTTGGGCAGGGCGATGTCGTTGACGCTGTGGCGAATGGTCACCGTTTCTTTGGAGATGTCCTGAAAGAGCTTTTTCCGCACGCTGTAGGTGAGTTCGTCGATCACCTGCGGATAGTTGCCGTCGGGGTAGGTGTCCTGCATCGGCCCGCGCTCCAGCGCCAGCACGTTCAGACCCGCCTCGGTGAGCTCCTTGGCCATGATCGCGCCAGTCCAGCCGAAACCGACGATGACTGCATCAACCTTCTTCATTACCGTTGCCATGCTTACGCCCTCTCGCCGCGAATCGATACTGCCGGGAAGGGGTATTGCTCGTTGCGTTCCACCCAATCCATGAAATCGGCGCGGGCGCCGGGGAAACCGATCATGGTCCAGCCGACCATGCCTTTGTTGCCACCGTGGATCGGGTCGCAGAAGAAACCTTCCTTGGTGTTTTGCAGCAGCAGATTGAAGAAGATCTTCGCTGGCACCGCGTCGAACTGCGGTTTGCCGGCTTCAAGTTGCTTGAGCAAATCGTCTCGGGTAGCGCTGTCTTGCTCGGCAAATGTTTTACCGCTCAGACCTTTTACCCACTGATCCGTGGCAGCGATGCCGAGGCGGTAGATTTCTTTGGGCACCAATTTGCTCTGCCAGCCCATTTCCGGAGCAGCGTCGGCATTGAACGGGCCTTGCATGTACCAGAGGGCGCCGGCGGCATACGGGGTGTTCATCTGTCGGTCGATGTATTCCGGCACGCCGGCTTCGAGGGCGCCGGGGCCTTGCGCATCGTTGGGGATCAACTGCGCGACGGCGGCGTTGATGAACGCCCATTCTTCGGCGGTAAAAAAGCTCGGCTGATAATCACCGGCGCCAGCAGCGGCCGGTTTTGCTGCGGCAGGCGCCGGTGTGCTTTCAGGTGCGGCTTGCAGCACGCTGCTGCCCAGGCCGGTACCGGCAAGCGTGACCACCGGAATCAGGGTCAGGGATTTGCGCAAGAACTCACGGCGCGGGTTGTCTCGATCTTGATCAGACATGGGGGCACCTCATCAGGCATAGAAGTCAGCCGCTTCTGCGAGCAGCTCGAGGAATTTTGCGTTGCGATAACGAGTGTCTGTCCCGGCCAAGGGCGCCACGTCTGCAACATCATGTGACAAATGGTAGCAGGCTAAGCATCAAGAAAAACCGTTCGCGCGGAAAAAAGCCCGACGAGGCGCCGATTCACGTTTCTTTGACGGCCGGCTCACGGCGTGTTGACCGCTCAATAGCGAAGCTGCAATTCCTCCCATGAAGATTGCCGAAACGGTCAGCCCAGCATGTATCGAGTGCGCTTTTTTCCCGCGTTATGCTTTTCGCTTGTTGCCCTGTTGCATGGCATTGCGGCCCGGGCGGCCGACGCCGCGCCATCTCGCCCGGCGGATTGGGCGCAGCCGGTAGAAGCGCAGTTCAACCTGTTCCGCATGTCACCGACGCTGTATCGCAGCGCCTTGCCCAGCCGCAGCGCGGTGCCGCTGTTGAACGACCTACATGTCGTCACGGTGATCAACTTCCTGCCTGATGCTGACAGCGACTGGCTCTCTGTGCCGGGAATCAGGCAGGTGCAACTGCCGTATCGCACCAATCACGTCGACGACAGCGATGTGCTCAAGGCCCTGCGCGCGATTCAGTCCGCTGAAGCTGATGGCCCGGTGCTGATGCACTGCAAGCACGGATCTGACCGCACCGGACTGATGGCGGCGATGTACCGCGTGGTAGTGCAGGGCTGGAGCAAGGAGCAGGCGCTCAAGGAAATGACCGAGGGCGGCTTTGGTGACAGCCAGCATTTTCACGACAGCGTGCGTTATGTGATGCAAGTCGACGTCGACCGATTGCACGAGGCGCTGGTCAATGGCGAATGCAGCACCAGTGCCTTCGCCATGTGCTCGATGAAGAGTTGGTTCGACTCGGCGCACGTCCAGCGTTGACCGCTCAGTCTGGCAGCCCGGCGAAGAGCTCAGGGTTGATCGGCTGGCCGAGAAAGGCTTGCAGCGCTTCGGGCAGCGACTTCTTGTCACCCGAAAGCAGTGTTTCGCGCAGGTCGCGGCCGGTTTTCTCATTGAATACGCCTTCTCGTTCGAAGCGTTTGAATGCTTCGCTCGCCAGCACGCCTGACCACTTGTATGCGTACAGCGAAGCTTCGTAACCGGTCGCCAGATAGTCGCAGCTGTTGGCAAAGCGGCATTCTGCTGGCAACTGCAAGTGCGGGAACACGCCTTGAACCTCATCGAATACCTGCTGAACGCTGCGCCCGTCGCCCTGACTGCGGTGCAGCTCGAAATCCAGCAGCGCGCTCATCAGCAGCATTGCCGTGTCTCGACTGCGCTGAGCGCCGAGAGCAACCAGTGCACGGTTGATCTGCTCTTCGCCAAGACGCTCGCCGGTTTCGTGATGCGTGCCCAGCCAGCGCAAAAATTCCCCTGACCGCGCCCAGTGTTCGAAAAGTTGACCGGTAAATTCGGCCGCGTCGCGGCTCAGTTGCGATATGCCTGACAGGTTGTAATGGGGCGAGCGCGTCAGCACGTGATGCAGACAATGCCCGAACTCATGCAGAAGTACGCGCAGATCCTGGTGAGAAAGCAGATCAGGATGGCCGGCAGCGGCAGCGGTGAAATTACTTTGCAGCGAGGCTATCGGCAGTACCGGCCGGCCTTCGGCAGTGATGCGTCGATTGCGCAGCACACCGGTCCAGGCGTAATCGCTGCCGGTTTCACGATGGAATGGGTCGATGTAGATAAAGCCGATCGGCTGTCCATGCTCACTGACCTCGAATAGTCGAACCTGGTCATCGAAGCGTTCGCCCTGCGGGTCCTCCACAATGGTGATGCCAAACAGATGCTCGCCGAACCGGCACAGGCTGCGCAGAGTGGCATTGAGCGGAAAATACTGGCGCAGGTCACTCAGCGCCTCGTCCAGTTGCTGCAGGCGCAACTGTTCCGCGAGGAAGTCCTGATCCCACGCCTGCAGCTGCTCGATGCCCCGCTGGCGAGCGAAGACTTGCAGCTCTGCGGTGTCGCGCGCCAGTTGCGCGGCATTGAGCGCGATCTGCCGATGCAGGAAACGGCTGACCTGATCGGTATGCGTGGCCATGCGGTTGTGCAGGCGCAATTGGGCGAAATCGTCGAAACCCAGTAACTTCGCCTTCGCATGGCGAGCGATCAACAGCCTGGCCAGTACTGGCTCATTGTCGAAGCGCCCGGCCGTGGGCCCCTGATCCGAGGCACGGGTGTAGTAAGCCTTGAAGTACTCCTCGCGCAATGCGCGGTTTTGTGCGCGGGTCATGATCTGTTCGAAAGTGTGCTGATTCAGCGTAAGTCGCCAGCCGGACAGCCCAGCCTGTTTAGCGTTGGCAGCCAGATGCGCTTGCACATCGGGTGTCAGCCCTTCCAGCACGGTCTGATCATCGATGTGCTTGTACCAGGCGGAGTTGGCTGCGGCGAGGTTGGCCAGGAAGCGCTTTTCCTGCAGGTCGATGTCCTCGTTCAACTGTGCCAGCTGTGTTCGCTGCGCTGCCGGCAACTCAGTGCCGGCCAGACGAAATCTGCGCAGGATCTTCGCCAGCGCGGTTTTGCGTGAATCATTGAAACTCGGGGCAATCGAGCTCTTTGCCAGCCGCTGATAGGTTTGGAGCAACGCCCGATGACTGCTCCTCGTTGCGCTGAAGCGTTCTGCGGTATTGCCGCTCAGTGCGCTCTGCAATAACCAGTCGGCATCGTCGGAGTGGATCACTGTCAGGAACTCGATGATCGCCATGGTTTCCGCCAGGCGCGCGTCGGCTTCATCAATGGCAATCACCACGTCGTCCCAATTGGGATGATCGACCTGAGTGGCGATGACGTTGTCGATAATCAGCAGGTTGTCGGCAACGATGTGCTCGACCGCCGGCAGCAAATGCTCGGCGCGTACTGCCGACCAGGGCGGCAGCTGCCAGTGTTGCAGGAGGGGATTGGTGTCAGGCATGGCGTCTTCCATGAGAGAGGGCTGGATTGGCCAGCCTAATCAGGAAGCGCAGGGGCGCGGTGGTAGATAGTTACCGCCGCCTGCCGACGGTCATCGGCAGGCGGCGGTAATTGTCACTGCTGCTCGTCGGGCTTTTTCTTCAACTTGGGGTTGGGGAAGAACTGCACGGCCTGAACCTTTTTATCGGCGGCAGGCTTCAGCGCGCTGGTGTTCACCCGCGTGCCAAGCTCTTTGGGCACCGACAGGCCCTGCTCGTTGAGGGTGTCGGAGTAACCGCAGGCCACGCATTCGCGGTGTGGCACGCCGTCCTCGTTCCACATCATCAGTTTGTCCGGCTCGCTGCACGCCGGGCAGACCGCCCCGGCGATAAAGCGCTTCTTGGTGATCACAGGGCCGTCGCTCATGCTGCCGCGTCCTCACTCAGGCCGCTGTGGCGCAACAGCGCATCGATCGAAGGCTCACGGCCACGGAAGTCGACGAACAGCACCATTGGTGCCTGCGAGCCGCCGCGCGCCAGAATCGCTTCGCGGAACGCCCGACCGGTGTCAGCGTTGAGCACACCGTCTTCCTCGAATTTCGAGAAGGCATCGGCGGACAACACTTCGGCCCACTTGTAGCTGTAGTAACCCGCCGCGTAACCACCAGCGAAGATGTGCGCAAAGCTGTTGGGGAAACGGTTGTAAGCCGGAGGACGCATCACCGACACCTCGTCACGCACGCCCTCGAGCACTTGCGCCACGCTGCGGCCATCGCCGTGGGTGGCGTGCAGTTCGAAGTCGAAGAGCGAAAACTCCAGCTGACGCACCATCATCAGGCCGGACTGGAAGTTCTTCGCCGCGAGCATTTTTTCCAGCAGGTCCTGCGGCAGTGGCTCACCGGTCTCGTAGTGGCCGGAGATCAGCGCCAGGCCTTCCGGCTCCCAGCACCAGTTTTCCATGAACTGGCTCGGCAGCTCGACCGCGTCCCAAGCCACGCCATTGATGCCGGATACGCCAGCGTGTTCGACGCGGGTCAGCAGGTGATGCAGGCCGTGGCCGAACTCGTGGAACAGTGTGGTCACTTCATCGTGGGTCAGCAGCGCCGGTTTGCCGCTGTCGGCCGGGGTGAAGTTGCACACCAGATTGGCCACCGGGCTTTGCAACACACCGTCGACGGTGCGACGACGGTCGCGGGCGCCGTCCATCCAGGCGCCGCCACGCTTGTTGGCGCGGGCATACAGGTCGAAGAAGAAGCGGCCGACGTGCTGGCCGTTTTCCTTGATATCGAACAGGCGTACGTCCGGATGCCAAGTGTCGAAGCCTTTCTGCTCGGCGATCTCGATGCCGTACAAACGCTGGACGATGGCGAACAGACCGCTCAGGACTTTATCGATCGGGAAGTAGGCACGCAGGGTTTCCTGAGCGACGCTGTAGCGCTGCTCGCGAAGTTTTTCACCGTAGAAACCGCTGTCCCAGCTTTGCAGGTCGGCGCAGCTCTGTTCGGCGGCGTAAGCGCGCAGCTGTTGCAGATCCTGCGCGGCGAAAGGCTTGCTGCGCTGGGCCAGATCGCGCAGAAAGCTCAGCACCTGATCGCTGGATTCGGCCATTTTCGTCGCCAGGCTCAGCTCGGCAAAACTGGCGAAGCCCAACAGTTGGGCCAGTTCCTGACGTAGATCGAGGATCTCCTCCATCACCGGGCCGTTGTCGTTCTGACCGGCATTCGGGCCTTGATCCGAGGCGCGGGTGCAGTAGGCGGCGTAGACTTCTTCACGCAGCGCGCGGTCTTGCGCGTAGGTCATCACCGCGTAATAGCTGGGAAATTCCAGTGTGATCAGCCAGCCGTCGAGGCCTTTGGCCTGGGCGGCGGCAGCCATTTGCGCCTTGGCCGAATCGGTCAGGCCGGCGAGGGCGGCTTCGTCGGTGACGTGCTTGGTCCAGGCCTGCGTAGCGTCGAGCAATTGGTTGGAGAAGCGGCTGCCCAGCTCGGACAGTTTGCTCTGCACTTCGGCGTAACGTTTCTGCTCGGCTTCCGGCAGATCGATACCCGACAGACGGAAATCGCGCAGGGCATGTTCCAGAATGGTTTTTTGCGCGACGTCGAAATTGGCAGCTTCCGGACTGTTGGCCAACGCTTCATACGCCTGGAACAGCTCGCGGTTCTGGCCCATCTCGGTGGAGTAGGCGCTCAGCGCTGGCAGGCACGACTCGTAGGCTTCACGCAATTCAGCGCTGTTGCACACGGCGTTAAGATGGCTGACCGGGCTCCATGCCGCACCGAGACGATCGTTGAGTTCGTCCATCGCCAGCACCAGACCGGCCCAGGTCGGGTTCTTGCCCTGGGTCTCGAGAATTTCGACGATGGCGGCGCGGTTGTCCGCGAGGATGGTTTCGATGGCGGGCAGGACGTGTTCGGCACGGATCGTGGAGAACGGCGGCAGGTCGTAGGACTGCAAAAGAGGGTTGTTCACGCTCACGGTTGGCACCTTGGCTGGAAGAAACATGCGCCCATCTTAATTACAATCGACACTCACCGCAGCTATCGGCGACAGAGAGAGAACTAATCGTGTCCCTTCGCAAATATCAGAATCACACCCCCCGCTTGAGCAACGGCGCATTCGTCGACGGTTCGGCGGTGGTGATCGGCGACGTCGAAATTGGCGCAGACAGCTCGGTCTGGCCGCTGACGGTGATCCGTGGCGACATGCACCGCATCCGCATCGGGGCGCGCACCAGCGTGCAGGACGGCTGCGTGCTGCACATCACCCACGCCGGCCCGTTCAACCCGGCCGGTTTTCCACTGCTGATCGGCGATGACGTGACCATCGCCCACAAGGTCATGCTGCACGGCTGCACCGTTGGCAATCGCGTGTTGATCGGCATGGGCAGCATTGTCATGGATGGCGCGGTGGTCGAGGACGACGTGATCATTGGCGCTGGCAGTCTGGTACCGCCGGGCAAGCGTCTGCAGAGCGGCTTTCTGTATGTCGGCAGCCCGGTCAAGCAAGTTCGCCCGCTGACCGATAAGGAAAACGCCTTCTTTACTTACAGCGCGGCGAACTACGTCAAGCTCAAGGACCTGCATCTGGCCGAAGGCTACGACCAGCTCTGAATTGCCCTACACCAGCTCAGGAATTTCCATGCATTACCAGACCGTACTGTTCGACCTCGATGGCACCCTGACCGATCCGCGTGAGGGCATCACTCGCTCCATCCAGTTTGCCTTGGCCAATCTCGGCATCGACGAACCGGACCTGAGCAAACTGGAACACTTCATCGGCCCGCCGTTGTTGCAAGCGTTCATGCAGTTTTACGACTTCGACGAGGCCAGGGCCTGGGAAGCGGTGAATTTCTATCGCGAGCGCTTCAAGGTCACCGGCCTCTACGAAAACCGAGTGTTCGACGGGGTTACGCCGTTGCTGGAAACTTTGAGCGGGCAGGGACGGCAGTTGTACATCGCCACCTCCAAACCGTGGGTGTTTGCCCGCGAGATCGCCCGCCACTTCGACTTCGCCCGCCACTTCAAAGTGATCTACGGCAGCGAACTGGATGGCACGCGGACCAACAAGGTTGAGCTGATTGCGCACCTGCTTGAGGAAGAACGCCTGGACCCGGCGCAGACACTGATGATCGGTGACCGCAAGCATGACCTGATCGGCGCGCGCAGCAATGGTCTCGATGCAGCGGCGGTGGGCTATGGGTTTGGCAGCTTCGAGGAGTTGAACGCGGAGGCGCCGGCGTATCACTTCGAGACGCTGGATGCGTTGCATCAGGCGTTTTTGCAGAGCTGATGAAATAGCCTTCGCGAGCAGGCTCGCTCCCACAGAGGCACCGCGATCCAATGTGGGAGCGAGCCTGCTCGCGAAAGGGCCGTTATGCCCCCGAGTTCCTTAGGACTGGGCCAGCGCTTTTAGCCTCGCCTTACGCTCATCAACCGGCAACCGTCCCAACCGCTCAACCTCGGCATAAAACCTCAGCCAATCCCCATCTACTTGCCTGAACACCGCCGCAAACGCCGGCACCCACTGGTCATACAGCCCGAACGGCAACAACCGCGCATTGTTCAGCGGCGCGTTGACCCAGGCGTCATAGCGCTTGTCTCCGGCCCACTGACCGTCGCGCATGACCCGATACTCCCGGCGCAAGCGCTCGAATTCCGCCGCTTTGCGCTCTCGCATCTGCTCCGCGGACAGCGGCTGCGCATAGAGCTTTTCCAGTCGTGAACGCGTGTCGAGTACCAGTTTGATGAACTGGTCACGCTGCTTGAGTTTCGCGCCTGACTCCGCCGGAAGCCCGCGAAACGCCCGCCACTGCCGCGTCCCTTCCTGCTCGACGAAGGTAGCGAAAGACTCGTTGAACTCGGTGTCGTCTTTTACATAAAAGCGCTGGTGCGCCAGTTCATGAAATATCAGCGTGGCCAGTCGTTCATCGCCCCAGCCCATCATCGAGTTGAGGATCGGATCATTGAACCAGCCAAGCGTCGAGTACGCCTCGACCCCGCCGATCGATACGTCCATGCCCTGCAATCGCTGAATCGCCGCTTCGCCACGGGCGGCGCTCTGGCTGTAGTAGCCGCGATAGGCCACGCAGCCGGCAATCGGGAAGCAGTGATTCTGCGGCGTGAGAGAAAATTCGGCGGTGGCGAACACATTCCACACCACGAACGGTCGGCCGATGTCGGCGTAGAGACGATAGCTTTGGTTGTCCGGCAGATGCAGGTGCTCGCTGGCGAACGTGCGAGCCTTCTGCGATTGAGCCAAATGCGTGCGCAATCTGGCGTCGCGGTTCGGGTCGGCAATGACTTTCTCCACCGGTTCCCGCGCGCGCAGCAATTGCAATTGTCCGCTGGCCAGCTGGCTGTAGTAGCTGACGCTGGCGCAACCGTTGAGCAACAAAAACAACACACCCGGAAACAAAATCGGAAAAACGCGATCAAGTAACCCAAGGCTTGAAGACGGCCTGATCAAAATAAGAAATTCCCCGGAAAGTCTGCCCCAAGACTATCCCGCCTCAAGGAGCACCGCTATGCGCATGTTGATGCTGACAGGAGGCCTGCTGACGCTGGCCGGTTGTGCCGGATTCGGAATGCCCGACCCCGACCCTTCGCAAGCCTGGATCGATCTTGACGCTCGCCAACACGACACGGCGCTGCAAGCCGTACAAGTCGATGCCACACAGGCTGTCGACAAACGTTATTTCGAAGTGCAGCCCGGCAGCCATGAGCTGAAGGTGCGCTATCAATTTCCGGTCGAAGCCACAAACATCGGCCCGACTGCCGAACCGCTGTGGCGCGATTGCCAGTTGAGCGTGAAATTCAAGGACTTCAACGCCGGCCAGCGCTATCAGCTGCAGGCTGGCAGCATCGGCTTCCGGCCTTGGGCCAAGCTTTATGACGAACAGCGCAAGGTTGTCGGTCAGGGCACACCGGCGGGCTGTCAGAGCAGTTGATCGGCGCTATGCTGGCTGTTCAAACCTGCGGATATCCATCATGCGCACCTTGCTGCTGTTGCTCGTTGTCGGTCTCGTCGCCGGATGCCAGACGCCATTGCCACCGGTTGATCCGCACATGGCTTGGGTCGACTTCTCTACGCCAAGCCCCGGCGGCAAGTTGCTGATGGCCGAGCGTCTCGACAACCAGCGCTTGAACGACGGGCGGTTCTTCCAGGTGACGCCCGGCAGCCACGAGCTGCGGGTGCGTTTCGACTTCGAAGTGTTTGGCGGCGGTGGCAGTCTGCTCACCGGCCCGGTCGAGCGTTTGTGTTATCTGACGATCCGTTATGACCACTTCGAGGCCGGCCAGCGTTATCTGCTGGAAGGCCGCTCGCTGGCGTTCACACCGAGCGCGCGTTTGTACAATGCCAAGCGCGAGATCGTTGCTGAAGACCGCGAGTTCCACTGCATCATCTAGCGCTTCAGCTGTCGTTTTTCTGGTAGATGATCCGTTTGGTGCCGTTCTCGCAAGAACCGACGATCATGGCCGAGTCATGCTGCTTCGCCTCTTCTGCCGTGATGATTTCCAGGGTGTAGGAGGGAATTGCCTTCGCCTGAATCTTGATCTCGATTTCCTTTCTGAGCTCTTCGCAGTCCTTGGGGGCTGCGAAAGCGGACGTGGCCAGTGCACTGCAAAGGATCGCCAAGCCAATACGTTTCATCGATGAAGCTCCTTGAGGCAGCGCGCACAGGCGTGCGCTGAAGCTGCTGTGGATTATTCGACCACATTTTTACAGAGCGGGTTCTGACTTTGCTCACACCTTGTATTGATTGCCGGTTGCTGAGTTGAATCCGAGGCCGCCTTCGCGAGCAGGCTCGCTCACACACTGGATCTGCGTCGTGCACAAATCCCTTGTGGGAGCGAGCCTGCTCGCGAAAGCGTCAGCCCGGCAAACGCCGAATCAGCTGACCAGCGAAGCCTCGAGGGTGATCTTCGCATTTAGGACCTTGGAAACCGGGCACCCCTCCTTGGCCTTGTTGCTCAACTCTTCAAACTGCTGCTGAGTTGCGCCCGGGATCTTCGCCTTGAGAATCAGCTTCACAGCAGTGATCGCGAAGCCGCCCTCAACCTGATCGAGGGTGACTTCAGCGTTGGTGTCGATGCTGTCTGCCTTCAGGCCGGCGTCGCCGAGAATCATCGAAAACGCCATGGAGAAGCACCCGGCGTGGGCCGCGCCGATCAGTTCTTCCGGGTTGGTGCCTTTGCCGCCTTCAAAGCGCGCCTTGAAGCCGTACGGCGCTTCGCGCAGTACGCCGGTTTCGGTGGAGATCGAGCCGAGACCGGTTTTCAGGTCGCCTTCCCAATGCGCCGATGCCTTTTTCACGATAGCCATGTCTGCCTCCTCAAATGTGGCGCGGAACGCCGCGCCGTCGCGGTTTTTACTAGCAAGGCTTCTGAGGATAGACGGCGGAACAAAGTTCAGCCTGGCTGAATCGTTGACTTTTTTAGTAGGAAATTTCGTCGCTGCTATTGAATCTCGGGTATATGCCCTCATTCCATAAAACACGCTTATGGATTTGGCAGGTTTTCGTTCGCAAGAAAAACCTGCCTCCCCACCCGGAGATGCAGGTTCATGAAAAAACTGTCCGACGTTAAATTTTCCACCCTCGACCTGGTGCCGGTGCGCGAAAACGGCAGCGCGGCGCAATCGCTGCGCAATTCGCTGGACTTGGCGCAGCATGCCGAGAAGTTTGGCTACACGCGCTTCTGGGTCGCCGAGCATCACAATATGGACGGCATCGCCAGTTCTGCTACATCAGTCTTGCTCGGCTATCTGGCTGGTGGCACTTCGACGATCCGTGTCGGTTCCGGTGGGGTGATGCTGCCCAACCATGCGCCGCTGGTGATTGCCGAGCAGTTCGGCACCCTCGAGAGTCTTTATCCGGGGCGAATCGACCTGGGTCTGGGCCGCGCCCCCGGCTCTGACCAGATGACCGCCCGCGCCTTGCGTCGTGAGCGCTCTGGCAGTGCTGACGATTTTCCCGAAGACGTCGCCGAACTGATGCGCTACCTCGGCCCGCGCACCCCGGAGCAACGGGTGATCGCCATGCCCGGCACAGGCACCAACGTGCCGATCTGGCTGCTCGGCTCAAGCCTGTTCAGTGCGCAATTGGCGGGTGAGCGCGGCTTGCCTTACGCCTTCGCCTCGCACTTCGCGCCGCGCTTCATGCACGAGGCGATCCGCATCTACCGCAACCACTTCAAACCGTCGGCGGTGCTCGACAAGCCGTACGTGATGCTCGGCGTGCCGCTGGTGGCAGCGGATACCGATGAGCAAGCCGATTACTTGGCGACGTCGGTGTACCAGCGCATTCTTGCGTTGATGCGTGGCCAGAGCCTAGTGCAGCGTCTGCCGGTGAAAACCATGGACGGTCTGTGGCTGCCCCATGAACGTGAAGCGGTGGGCGATTTCCTCGGCCTCGCCATGGTCGGCGGCCCGCAGAAGATCCGCGCCAGGCTTGAAGTGCTCATTGAGCAGACCCAGGCGGACGAGCTGATTTTCACCAGTGATCTTTACGAACACGCCGATCGCATCCATTCCTACGAACTGCTGGCCCAAGTCATGAAGGGATAACGCGAACCCTGTAGGAGCTGTCGAGTGCAACGAGGCTGCGATCTTCGGATTGTGATTTGAAATCAATATCCAAAGATCGCAGCGTGGCGCATCTCCCACACTCGGAATCATCGCCCATAAAAAAGCCGACGCATCGACGTCGGCTTTTGTATTTCAGGCGCAATCAACCGCGCTTGTAGACGATGTCCTTGCTGCCGCCTTCGCAACTGCCGACGACGTCGCCATCAGCCGCCGCACCCTTGTCGACAACTTCCAGCGAATAACCGGAAACGCCTTTGGCGTCGAGCTTCGCGGCGATTTCGCTTTTCAACTCTTCACATGGCTTGCCGGCTGCAAATGCACCACCCGCAAGGCTCAACAAACCTACTGCCAACATGAACTTCTTCATCGGTCGCACTCCCTGGTCGGATTGAAAGAGGCGGGCATCGGATCATCCACCCGATGCGCTCACCTTGTAGCGCTTTGCCATTCCCTATGGCACTCGGCCAGCGCGCAAGTTCAGAAGACTAGCTCAAACTCAGCTGGCGGCAATCTTGAAGCCGACTTTAAGTGTTACCTGAAAGTGCGCCACCTGGCCGTTTTCAATGTGGCCACGGGTTTCGGTCACTTCGAACCATTCCAGATTGCGCAGGGTCTTGTTGGCCTCGGCCAGCGCGTTGTTGATGGCGTCTTCGATGCTGGTGGTGGACGAACCGACCAGCTCGACTTTCTTGTACGTGTGATGGTCACTCATGGCGTTCTCCTTGGGTTGGAAGGGCGTGTGAAATTGAGCCTAGCAGGCAATTGCACCGTTGATTTCGGCGCCTCTGCGCTGCCGAAGTTCAGAATTTCTGCACTTTCTCGAAGTGGTGAAGTCCCAACCAACACACGCCACTCATCACCAATGCAGGAGAGCCACCATGGCCAACACCTCTTTACGTAAAGCCTCGTTGCAAAGCATGGAAGCCGAGATCGAGAGTCTGCTCAAATCGTTGGAAAGCTTGAAAGACGATGCTTCAGACGAGTCGCGCAAGACCCTCAAGGCGCTGAAAAGCAACGCCGAAAGTGCGCTGAAACATTCCCGTCATCTGCTCAGCGACGCGTACGAAGAAGTCAAAGTGAAAACCCGCGAGACCGGCATTGCCACTCGTGACTACGCGCAGGAACACCCATGGACCACAGCCGGCGTGGCTGTCGGTGCAATCGGTCTGCTTGCCGCCTACTTTCTGTTCAAGCGCGGCGAGTGATCGGTCTGGCGCAGCTCGTTCTTGAGCCACTGCGCCAGTTGCCGGGCGCGTCCGTCTGCGGCGCGCTTGGGTAGCCACAACGCCAGTTGCGCCGGGGTTTCGCAGAAGCCCCACGGCGCAACCAGGCGACCCGCCTTCAGATCTTCGGTTACCAGCGGCTCCGGCGCGATCGCCACGCCGAGACCTGCAACAGCCGCCTCCAGCAAATAATACAAATGCTCAAAACCTTGCCCGAGCTTCAACGCCTTGGGATCGAGGTGGTTTTGCTGCGCCCAGCTTGGCCAGGCTTGCGGGCGAGAGGTGGTGTGCAGCAAGGGCTCGTCAAAAAGATCTGCGGCCGCAGCGGTGTGCAGCTTCTGATAACCGCTGAACAACGGGCTCATCACCGGGCCGATGCGTTCCGCCGCCAGTTCGTAGACCTGCATATCGGCCGGCCACGGTGGCTCGGCGAACAGCAACAGCGCGTCCAGCCCCGGGCGGCGGGGATCGAGATCGCCTTCACCGGCAGACAGGTGCAGACGCAAATCCGGCAGATCAGCGTTCAGCCGCCCCAGGCGCGGAATAAACCAGCGCGCCAGCAGGCTCCCGGAACACCCCAGCACGAACGGCGCATCGGCAGTGCTTTGGGTCAATTCCGCACAAACACTGCGCAACCGATCGAACGCCTCGGCGCTGGCATCGCGCAGACGCACGCCGGCATCTGTGAGTTTCAAGCCGCGCCCGTCCTTGACGAACAGGCTCACACCGAGATGGTCTTCAAGCACCTTGAGCTGGCGGCTGACCGCCCCGTGGGTAACGTGCAGCTGTTCGGCAGCCTGACTGACACTGTTCAAACGAGCGGTGGCCTCGAAGGCGCGCAAGGCATTCAGCGGGGGAAGGTCATGGCTCATGGTATCTGTGAGTTTTCCTGACAGGTTGTGGCGATCTTATCGGTTTTCAGCCTGGAAAGTCAGGGGTAGAGTGGTCGTCATTGTCTTCTGACCGAATTCACCTGGAGCGACCCCATGACCCAGACTTCGCACACTTCTGATCTGCGTAACGGCCCTGACGCCAACGGCCTGTTCGGTGCGTTCGGTGGCCGTTATGTAGCGGAAACCCTGATGCCGTTGATCCTCGACCTCGCCCGCGAATACGAAGCGGCCAAGGAAGATCCGGCCTTCAAAGAAGAATTGGCCTACTTCCAGCGTGACTACGTCGGACGTCCGAGCCCGCTGTATTTCGCCGAACGCCTGACCGAATTCTGCGGCGGCGCCAAGATCTACCTCAAGCGTGAAGAGCTGAATCACACCGGCGCGCACAAGATCAACAACTGCATCGGCCAGATCCTGCTGGCGCGGCGCATGGGCAAGAAGCGCATCATCGCCGAGACCGGCGCCGGCATGCACGGCGTGGCCACGGCCACCGTTGCTGCGCGTTTCGGTCTCGATTGCGTGATCTACATGGGCACCACCGACATCGAACGTCAGCAGGCCAACGTCTTCCGCATGAAGCTGCTCGGCGCTGAAGTCATCCCGGTCGTGGCCGGCACCGGCACCCTCAAAGACGCGATGAACGAGGCCCTGCGTGACTGGGTGACCAACGTCGACAACACCTTCTACCTGATCGGCACCGTGGCCGGCCCGCATCCTTATCCAGCAATGGTTCGCGACTTCCAGGCCGTCATCGGCAAGGAAACCCGCGATCAACTGCAAGCTCAGGAAGGTCGTCTGCCGGACAGCCTGGTGGCGTGCATCGGTGGCGGTTCCAACGCCATGGGCCTGTTCCACCCGTTCCTCGACGACAAGAGCGTGGAGATCATCGGCGTCGAAGCCGCCGGTTACGGCATCGAAACCGGCAAGCACGCGGCCAGCCTCAACGGCGGGGTGCCGGGCGTGCTGCACGGTAACCGGACTTTCCTGCTGCAGGACGACGACGGCCAGATCATCGACGCCCACTCGATTTCCGCCGGCCTCGATTATCCGGGCATCGGCCCTGAACACGCGTGGTTGCATGACATCGGCCGCGTCCAGTACACCTCGGTAACCGACGACGAAGCGCTTGAAGCGTTCCACAAATGCTGCCGTCTGGAAGGGATCATTCCTGCCCTGGAAAGCGCTCACGCTCTGGCCGAAGTGTTCAAACGCGCACCGAAGCTGCCAAAGGATCACCTGATGGTGGTCAACCTCTCGGGCCGTGGTGACAAGGACATGCAAACCGTGATGCACCATATGCAACAGTCGCAGCAGGAGAAACACTGATGAGCCGCCTGCAAACCCGCTTTGCCGACCTCAAGCAACAAAATCGTGCGGCGCTGGTGACCTTTGTCACTGCCGGTGATCCTGACTACGACACTTCGCTGGCAATCCTCAAAGGCCTGCCGGCCGCAGGTGCCGATGTGATCGAGCTGGGCATGCCGTTCACCGATCCGATGGCCGATGGCCCGGCGATCCAGTTGGCCAACATTCGCGCCCTGGGCGCCAAACAGAATCTGGCGAAAACCCTGCAAATGGTTCGCGAGTTCCGTGAAGGCAACAGCGACACGCCACTGGTGTTGATGGGTTATTTCAACCCGATCCACAAATTCGGCGTCGAGCGTTTCATCGCCGAAGCCAAAGAGGCTGGCGTTGACGGCCTCATCGTGGTGGATATGCCACCAGAGCACAACGAAGAGCTGTGTGACCCGGCGCAGGCTGCCGGGCTGGATTTCATTCGCCTGACCACGCCGACCACCGACGACGCGCGTCTGCCGCGCGTGCTCAACGGCAGTTCCGGTTTCGTCTATTACGTGTCCGTCGCGGGTGTCACCGGTGCCGGTGCAGCGACTCTGGAGCATGTGGAAGAGGCGGTTGCACGTCTGCGTCGGCATACCGACCTGCCGATCAGCATCGGTTTCGGTATCCGTACACCGGAGCAGGCTGCGGCGATCGCGCGTCTGGCTGACGGTGTGGTGGTGGGCTCGGCGTTGATCGATCACATCGCCAGTGCCGATACGCCTGAACAGGCCATCGATGGCGTGTTGAGTTTGTGTTCGGCGCTGTCCCAAGGCGTGCGCAAGGCTCGCATCTAAAGCCACAGGGGAAAACAAAAAGGCTTCAGAACAGGCGTTCTGAAGCCTTTTTTTGTGCTCAGGGTAATTGCAGTCCGCCCGAAGCCTTGTGCAGTTTGCGCAAATGCTCGCCAATCTGCTTGACGTTGGCCTCGCTGGCGGCAATCTCGGCCGCTCGCTTGGGTTCGAGCAGCTTGCGCACTTCGGTATCGAGATCGCCGGACAGCGCCAGCAGCTTCTTCTGCCGTTGGCTGCTTTCCGCTTCCAGTCGGCCAAACTCGCTTGGCTGCGGCAGTCCGTAACCTTTGGAGTCGAGCAGTTCCGCCGGGCGGCTGAGAAAACCACTGTTGGCGAGGATTTCCTGCAAGGTCGCGTTGGCCTTGTCCATGCCGCCGTTCTCCAGCTCGCGGGCGCCGAGGTAGCGTTGCTTGACCTCATCCTGCGCCAGCAACAACTGCCGGCGGAAACTGGCCTGCTCGAGCAGCAACAGCGCCGCACTGGTGCGCAGGTCGGCGCGATCGAACCATTCGCGGCGTTGTTCAGCGCTGAGTGACAGCCAGTCTTCGACAGTGGTCTGCTTGATCGGCAGTTGCTTCTTAAGCACATCGAACATTGCCTGATAACGATCACGGAACGAGTCGAAGCGATAACCCAGACGCAGCGCTTCTTTCGGATCGTCGAGCACACTGGTGTCGGCCAGACCACGGCCCTTGAGCACTTCGAGCAAGCCGTTGGGCATGATGCTGTCGAGCCCGACAAGTTGGCTGTTATTGCTGCCGCTGCGCAACAGTTTCAAACCCTCTACCGCGCAGTTGTTGGACAGGAAGAAATAGTTGCCGTCGTAGCTCCAGTGCATCTCGGCAGCATGTTCGACCACGCCCTCGATCTCCTCGCGAGACAGGTTCAGCGGCACTGAGGCGAGGCTGCGCAGCTCGGTCTTGGTGTACTCGTCGATCACCTGTGCCAGCGGCAGCACGAACAGCCGCGACGGGTATTTGCCGACCAGTCCGTCCCAGCTCGACAGCTGCACATCGCCAACGAAGGCGCGATAGGACAGCACCAGGTGCTGATCGAGATCGAGGCGGCAATCCGGGCCGCGCGGGCGACCGGGAGCGCAGATCACCAGGCGCAGCATGCTGTGGCCCCAGCGGCTGACCCAGTTCTGATTGGCCTCGGCCAGCAGGTAATCGACCGCGTAGACCCGTTCCGGATCGACTTGCCCCAGAGGCTGCTTGGCGAAATCATTGCCCGCATTGAGAAAGGCGAAGCTCTTGCTGCAGGTGTCCTGCGCTGCCGGCGCCCAGCCGAAATGTTCCTTGTAGTAGCGATACAGCGCCGGGCGGCGGCAGGCGTAGCTCGGGTCGAGGAGGAAGTACTCCATGTTGACCGCGACAAATTCCTTGGGACTGGAGATCTCGTAGAGGTCCGGACTGCGCGCGATCTGGCGATTGTGTTGTTCGCGCTCGCCACGGCGGCCGACATATTGCTGCCACCCGGCCAGGTCAAGCAGGCGCGGGTCATCGCTGATGGTGAAGCGGCGACCGTTCTGCCCGCGACACTCATCAGGAATACCGATCAGCCCGGCACTGTTGAAGCGTCGGGTGCAGCGTTGGATCAACGTGCGCTCGGCGCTTGGCCATAAACGCGCACGGTCGTAGATATGCGTGATTTCGTGCAGCACCGTGGCCAGCAGTTCCTGCCGCACGGTGCCGTGGGGGCGATTGGTTTTCTCTTTTGCCGCGCTGCCATCGGTGAGACCGGCGAGCAGCTGGCGATTCAGATCGAGCTCGGACACCAGCGTCGCTTGTCCATAAGCGTTGGCAGGCATGTCGTCGGTCCAGCCGACGTCGATGCGCCGATCCAGCCGCGCGATGAAGCTCGGCGGCAGTTTCGCTATGGCTTCATCGATCAGCGCCTGACTGGCCTGTTGTTGAGCCGGGTTCAGACCCTCGGTCTTGAGCCGCAATTGCAGGACGGCGTGGGCGCTGTTGCCAAGCAGCAACAACGCCCCGGCCAGCAGCCAGGCGCCAACGGACCTCACAGTGCGAGGATGGCTTCGGCGAGTACCTGATCACTGGCGTCGCGCGCTTCCGGCACGCGAGTGCGCAAGGTGTTGAGGGCGGCTTCGAGATGCGCGCCACGGATGTCACCGTTGCTGGCGACGAAGCTGGCGGCGTCGTCGTGGGCTTCGCGGATGATTTTCGAATCGCGAATCGACGTGGTGGTATCGGAGGTGAAATCGATGGTGCGCTGGGAGGCACGAACGATGATGTTACTGGTGGCTACCAGGGTGTGCGCCTGGGCCACATCGGCCAACACAAACAGGCCAAGGGCGGCAGCAATCAGCGGGCTACGCATGGAACGACTCCGGAAGGAAAAGGATAACTATTGGACGAGAATTGCCTCTGCCAGTTCAAGGTCGCTGGCATGAAGTTTCGGCCGGGTTTTGCGCAGGTAATGCAGCGCGGATTCCAGCCGTGCGCCTCGCCATTCACCGTCACTGGCAACGAAGGCTGCGGCGTCATCATGGGCGGCGCGCAGCAGTTTACGGTCGAACGGCGCAGAAGACACCATGCTGGTGGCGTAACCGCTGACAACCGTGCCTTGAGTCGAAGCATTGAAGGCGTCGAAGGCGTTGGCAGACATCGCCCAGCAGGCAGCGAATAAAGTAGAAGAGATGAGCAGAGTTGGAAGAAAGCGCATGGGACTCGACAACTGTTAACGAGCCTGAAGGCTAGCGCAAATGCCCGGGCCAGAGCCAGCATTGAAACATCGGGACACGGCTGGCGTGTCCCGCGATGCCACGATTGATCAGAGGGTCAGAATGGCTTGAGCCAATTGGGCATCGGTGGCATTGAGTTGTGGCGCCTGATGGCGGATGTGATCGAGCGCGCTTTCCAGTTTCACCCCACGGATATCGCCTTCGCTGGCCACGAAGCTGGCGGCATCGTCGCGGGCGGCGAGGACGATCTTGTCGTCACGGAAAGAGGAGGTCACATCGGAAGTGGCGTCAGAAGAGGCTTTCAGCGCGCCGACGATCGAGTCGGTGGTGACGATGAAGCTGGTAGCACTGGCGTTGGCAGCCACGGCCAGCAGGGCGGCGGCACTGAGCAGACGAAGACGGGTCATGATGTAACTCCTTTGGATAAACCGTAGTGAGAGGTGGCTCGGTATCTGAGGAGTCAGACGCCTGTTGCGCAACGTTCGCCACGTTCTGCATGGATATTAGGCTGCCAGATACGGTTCGCCCAGTGGTGGCCACTGATACTCAAACGTTTCTGAATAACTGTACTGGTCATTTTTATGGTTTGTGAAATTGTACTTTCCGCCGATCAATTATGCGTTTTAGAGCGTTTGCCGCCCCAAAACGACAAAACCCGTCGTGGTTTCCCACGACGGGTTCTGCTTGTGCAATTCGGGTTGCTGGCGGTGGGTCTGACGACCAGAGCCAGCGACGCTGCTTAGCGCCAGAACGGCTTGCTCAGCTCTTCGTAGCGTTGTGCTTCGCTGATACCGGCGTCGGCCAGCAGACGCGAGTCCAGGCGAGCCAGTTGATGGCGGCTGGAGATGCGGCGCTGCCACAACATCAGGTTGGCAATAACGCGCAGAGGCAGGGAAGCCTGGGTGTTTACAGCTTTGTCTTCGAAGAACAGTTCGGAACTGAGTGTACGTTCCATGGTTGACATCCTTCCGCTTGTGGCGGGATCAGGTAGTGGTTTGACTGGTGCCCATGATCCTCTCGTTTGCCTAGTCTCTCTAGATACAGTTCATTTGTATTGTGAGTGAGCAGTTAACTGTTTATGGATGGTGTACGGGTCGAAATTGGGCAAACTGTACCTGTCTGCACTCGGTTGGTGCACTTCTGCTTGTATTAGGGAGTTGACTAGGGATTTTCCGTAGGAAACGACCGGTACAGCAGTACAGTTTTTGGTGATCCTGCTTCTCGCGGGCATCCACCGAAGCAAAACTGTGTTTGCCTCGGTGGTTATCTGTGCGAATCACACCGCCAGCATGCGCCCGGTTTCTTCCAGGTTCATATGCCAGCTCAGGGCTTCGCGCAGAATATGCGGGGTGTGCCCGCCGATTGCACAGGCAGCGCTGAAGTAATCATTCAGTGCCTGGCGGAAGTCCGGGTGCACACAGTTGTCGATGATCACTCGAGCACGCTCCCGTGGCGCGAGGCCGCGTAAATCGGCCAGCCCGACCTCGGTCACCAGAATGTCGACGTCATGCTCGCTATGGTCGACGTGGCTGACCATCGGCACCACGCTGGAGATCGCGCCACCCTTGGCGATCGATTTGGTCACGAATACCGCTAGATGCGCATTGCGCGCGAAGTCGCCGGAGCCGCCGATGCCGTTCATCATCCGCGTGCCGCAGACATGGGTAGAGTTGACGTTGCCGTAGATATCAAACTCCAGCGCGGTATTGATGCCGATGATGCCCAGACGCCGCACCACTTCCGGGTGATTGGAGATCTCCTGCGGCCGCAGAATCAGTTTGTCCTTGTACTTCTCCAGGTTGCCGAACACGTCGCTGTTGCGCCGCTCGGACAGGGTGATCGAGCTGCCCGAGGCAAAGCTCAGCTTGCCGGCATCGATCAGGTCGAAAGTCGAATCCTGGAGCACTTCGGAGTACATGGTCAGATCTTCGAACGGCGAGTCGATCAAGCCACACATCACTGCGTTGGCGATGTTGCCAATCCCGGCCTGCAGCGGGCCGAGTTTGTTGGTCATGCGCCCGGCCGCGACTTCCTGCTTGAAGAAGGTGATCAGGTGTTCGGCGATAGCGTTGGTGTCGGCGTCCGGTACCGACACCGTGGACGGCGAGTCCGACTGTTGGGTGATGACAATCGCAACGATCTTCTCCGGCGGAATCGGAATTGCCGTGCTGCCGATGCGATCGTCGACTTTCACCAGCGGGATTGGCGTGCGCGTCGGGCGGTACGTGGGGATATAGATGTCGTGCAGGCCTTCGAGGTTGGCGTTGTGTGCCAGGTTGATCTCGACGATCACTTGTTTGGCGAAGATCGCGAAGCTGGCCGAGTTGCCGACCGACGTGGTCGGCACGATGTGGCCTTGTTCGGTGATCGCGACTGCCTCGATGACGGCGATGTCCGGCAGTTTCAACTGCTGGTTGCGTAACTGCTCGACCGTTTCCGAGAGATGCTGGTCGATGAACATCACTTCGCCGGCGTTGATTGCCTTGCGCAACGTGCTGTCGACCTGAAACGGCATGCGCCGCGACAGCACGCCGGCCTCGGTGAGTTGCTTGTCGAGGTCGTTGCCCAGGCTGGCGCCGGTCATCAGGCTGATCTTCAGCGGCGTGACCTTGGCCCGCTCGGCCAATGCGTGGGGAACGGCCTTGGCTTCGCCGGCACGGGTGAAACCGCTCATGCCGACGGTCATACCGTCCTCAATCAGAGCAGCGGCGTCGGCAGCGCTCATCACTTTGTCCAACAACGAAGGCAGGCGAATACGGTCACGGTACATGGATTATTATCTCGGGCAACGAGTAGCAGGATGCGCAGTCTAGTGAATTTGGCCGGCGCCTGTCCCGCTACCAAGGTCGCAAACGAGGCCTCTATTTCGCGGCTTTTAAGTAAAACACCGTTACCGGATCTGCAACAACGCGGCAAATTGTCCACCATGTGGCGCAAACGAAAACGCCCCGACAGGTCGGGGCGTTTGCTATTGCAACGGTGAATTACTCGACCGCTTTGACCATATCTTCGATGACTTTCTTCGCGTCGCCGAAAACCATCATGGTCTTGTCCAGATAGAACAGTTCATTGTCCAGGCCTGCATAGCCGCTGGCCATCGAGCGCTTGTTGACGATGATGGTCTTGGCCTTGAACGCTTCGAGAATCGGCATGCCGGCAATCGGCGACTTCGGATCGTTCTTCGCGGCCGGGTTGACCACGTCGTTCGCACCGAGCACCAGCACCACATCAGCCTGGCCGAATTCGGAGTTGATGTCTTCCATCTCGAACACCTGGTCGTAAGGCACTTCGGCCTCGGCGAGCAGGACGTTCATGTGCCCAGGCATGCGACCGGCAACCGGGTGAATCGCGTATTTCACGGTTACGCCGCGATGGGTCAGCTTCTCGGTCAATTCCTTCAGTGCGTGTTGTGCACGGGCCACTGCGAGGCCGTAACCTGGCACGATGATCACGGTGTCGGCGTTGGTCAGCAGGAAGGTTGCGTCATCAGCCGAGCCGGATTTCACCGGACGGGCTTCCTGCGCACCGGCAGGACCTGCGTCTGCCGTATTGCCGAAACCGCCGAGCAGCACATTAAAGAAGGAACGGTTCATCGCCTTGCACATGATGTACGAGAGAATCGCGCCGCTCGAACCCACCAGCGAGCCGGCAATGATCAGCATCGAGTTGTTCAGCGAGAAACCGATCCCCGCCGCCGCCCAGCCGGAATAGCTGTTGAGCATCGACACCACCACCGGCATGTCGGCGCCGCCGATCGGGATGATGATCAACACGCCCATCACGAACGCCAGCGCCAGCATCAGCGCGAACGCAGTGAGGTTACCGGTGAACATGAACGTCAGGCCAAGAACCAGCGTAGCCAGACCCAGAACCGCATTGAGCTTGTGCTGGCCGGCGAACTGTACCGGTGCGCCCTGGAACAGGCGGAACTTGTATTTGCCCGAGAGCTTGCCAAAGGCAATCACCGAACCGGAGAAAGTGATCGCACCGATCGCCGCACCGAGGAACAGCTCCAGACGGTTGCCCGCCGGGATCGCATCGCCCAGTTGTTTAACCATACCCAACGACTGCGGCTCAACTACCGCTGCGATGGCAATGAATACCGCCGCGAGGCCGATCATGCTGTGCATGAACGCCACCAGTTCCGGCATCTTGGTCATTTCAACGCGCTTGGCCATGATCGACCCGGCGGTGCCGCCGATCAGCAGGCCGACGATCACATAACCGATGCCAGCCGTGGCCAGTTCAGCGCCCAACTTATAGATGAGGCCGACCGTGGTGATGATAGCCAGCGCCATGCCAAGCATGCCGAACAGGTTGCCGCGCCGCGAAGTGGTCGGGTGCGACAGGCCTTTGAGGGCCTGGATAAAGCAGATCGACGCGATCAGGTAGAGCGTCGTGACGAGATTCATGCTCATTACTTCGGCGCCTCTTCTTTTGCTTTCGGGGCTTTCTTCTTGAACATCTCAAGCATGCGGCGGGTGACCAGGAAGCCACCGAACACATTGACCGCCGCCAGTGCCACAGCCAGTGTGCCCATGGTCTTGCCCAGCGGCGTGACGGTCAGCGCAGCGGCGAGCATGGCGCCGACGATCACGATCGCCGAGATCGCGTTGGTGACTGCCATCAACGGCGTGTGCAGCGCAGGCGTAACGTTCCAGACCACGTGGTAACCGACATAAATCGCCAGCACGAAGATGATCAGGTTGTAGATACCGGGGGAGATAAGCTCTTCCATCGTCTGAATCCCTGCTTAGGCGTTTTTGCGGATGACTTGGCCGTCGCGGCACATCAGGCACGCGGCGACGATGTCGTCTTCGAGGTTGACGTCGAACTGGCCTTCCTTGGTGAACACCAGCTTAAGGAAGTCCAGCAGGTTGCGTGCGTACAGCGCCGAAGCATCGGCAGCGACTTCGCCAGCGAGGTTGGTCGGGCCGACGATGGTCACACCGTTTTCCACAACGACCTGATCAGCGATGGTCAGCGGGCAGTTGCCACCTTGGGCGGCTGCGAGGTCGATGACCACTGAGCCCGGTTTCATCTGCGCCACAGTCTCGGCGCTGAGCAGTGTCGGCGCTTTGCGGCCCGGAATCAGCGCGGTGGTGATGACGATATCGGCCTGCTTGGCGCGCTCGTGCACAGCCTGGGCCTGACGCTGCATCCAGCTCGCCGGCATCGGCCGCGCGTAACCGCCGACACCAACAGCGCATTCGCGCTCTTCGTCGGTCTCGTAAGGCACGTCGACGAACTTGGCGCCGAGGGATTCGATCTGTTCCTTCACCGCTGGACGCACGTCGGACGCTTCAATCACTGCACCCAGACGTTTCGCCGTGGCAATCGCCTGCAGACCGGCCACACCCGCGCCGAGAATCAGCACGCGCGCGGCTTTCACGGTGCCCGCAGCGGTCATCAGCATCGGCATGAAGCGTGGGTAATAGTGAGCGGCCAGCAGCACCGCTTTGTAGCCGGCGATGTTCGCCTGCGACGACAACACATCAAGACTCTGCGCCCGCGAGGTGCGCGGCGCGGCTTCGAGGGCGAACGCGGTAATGCCGCATTCGGCCATCTTCGCGATGGTCTCGTTGTTGAATGGGTTGAGCATGCCCACGAGCACCGTACCGCGCTTGATCAGCGTCAGTTCGGCATCGCTTGGCGCGACCACTTTGAGTATCAGCTCGGCACCAAACGCGTCATTGGCGCTGCCAATGCTTGCGCCGGCTGCTTCATAGGCACTGTCCACGACACTGGCTTTGACGCCGGCACCGCTTTGTACAGTGACCTTATGGCCTTGGCTGATCAGCTTCTTGATGGTTTCCGGGGTTGCAGCAACCCGTGTTTCACCGGTCTGGGTTTCGAGAGGAACACCAATGTGCACGTCAAATCTCCTGCGTGATCTTATTGAGTAAACCCATGCACTACGGATGGTGCGGCTGGGGCGGCCGATCAGCACGATCCCGCCGAATCAGGGCGGGGCGCGGCATTTTGCAGGCGAACTTTATGCCCTTCAAGGGATTATGACGGGTGACGGAAAATTAACTACAAGTCATGCCGTGACCGAATGTCGCAGATGGCCAGTTGAAACCCTTGCAAGCCGTGCCCTGCAAGGATTCTGGCTGAATTCTAAAAAAAATCGCATCGGTGGCGTGAATAGGCAGTAATGAGTCGCCATTAGAGGCTCAAAGCCACGTGGTTGGCAGCTTGTGGGACGTCTGTACGACTTTCGGATACAGTCTGCGCAAAAGCGACAAATAGTTATATCTGTAGGGATTTGGATTTTCTGACTACGGGGTTAGTTATTGCCCGAGGCCTTTATTCTTCTAGGCTGTAGCTCCGCGCCTGATTTACCAGCCAGTCACGAAATGCTTTCAGCGATGCCGATTCGACCTTTCGCTCCGGAATCATCAGGTAGTAGGCCTTGATGCTGGACAGCGCTTGAGGGTTTGCAACCACCAAGCGTTTCTCGGCCAGTTCACGCTGAATCAGAAACGGCGGAATCAGCGCGACGCCCATGTCGTGCATGGCTGCTTGGGCAAGCATGGAGAATAGCTCGTAGCGTGGGCCTGTCATGTCGCGAGGGATATTCAACTGCTGCGAGTTGAACCATTGGCGCCAGGCATAAGGTCGGGTGGTCTGCTGCAGCAGTGGTAGCTCGGCGATGGCTTGCGCTGTCAGCTGCTTGCGATCGCCGAGTAGGGCGGGGCTGCACACCGGCATCGGATTTTCGCCCATCAATCTGTGGGATTCGGTACCCGACCAATCGGCATCGCCGAAGTAGATCGCGCCATCGAATTCGGTATCGGCAAACAGGAACGGCCGGGTGCGGTTGGTCAGGTTGACGGTCACTTCCGGGTGCTGGAGCTGGAAGTCCTTGAGGCGGGGCAGTAGCCATTGCGTGCCGAAAGTCGGGACGACGGCGAGCTCGATGACGTTGGTGCCCTGCTGGCCCATCACCGAGAGGGTATCGCGCTCCACCGCATCGAGCTGAGTCGCCACCCGACGACTGTAGGAAAGGCCCGCCTCGGTCAACTTCACTCCGCGCCGCGAGCGCCGGAACAGTTCCACACTGAGGAACTCTTCGAGGCTGGCGATCTGTCGGCAAATGGCGCCCTGGGTGAGGGAAAGCTCTTCAGCGGCCCGGGTAAAGCTCTCATGGCGGGCGGCAGCTTCGAAGCTGATCAGAGCGGCGGTGCTGGGGATCTTCCTGCGCATGTACGTCAACCTCACTAATTCGCCGCATAAATGGCATTTCAAGACGTTTCGGAGTGAGAAATTAGCACAGCAGAATGCGAAATCCTCGTTTGCCGCGATGACGAACCGCGCCTAGGATCAATGCCACGTTAATTCACCCGATTGCGAGGGCATACTCATGGGCGGTAAAGCTAGTTTCAACTGGATCGATCCCCTGCTGCTGGATCAACAGCTCACCGAGGAAGAGCGGATGATCCGCGACACCGCCGCACAGTTCGCTCAGCAGAGTCTGGCGCCGCGTGTGCTCGAAGCGTTCCGTCATGAGAAAACCGACCCGGCGATCTTCCGCGAGATGGGCGAAGTCGGTCTGCTCGGTGCGACCATTCCAGAACAATACGGTGGCAGCGGTCTGAATTACGTCAGTTATGGCTTGATCGCGCGTGAAGTCGAGCGCGTCGACTCTGGCTATCGCTCGATGATGAGCGTGCAATCCTCACTGGTCATGGTGCCGATCAACGAATTCGGTACCGAAGCACAGAAACAGAAGTATCTGCCGAAACTGGCTTCCGGCGAATGGATCGGTTGCTTTGGTCTGACCGAGCCGAACCACGGTTCCGATCCGGGCGCGATGATTAGCCGGGCGCGTAAGGTCGATGGCGGCTACAGCCTGACCGGCGCGAAGATGTGGATCACCAACAGCCCGATTGCTGACGTATTTGTGGTCTGGGCCAAGGATGATGCCGGCGATATCCGTGGCTTCGTTCTGGAGAAAGGCTGGAAAGGTCTGAGCGCTCCGGCGATTCACGGCAAGGTCGGCCTGCGCGCTTCGATCACCGGTGAGATCGTC
>NZ_CP162797.1:4530000-5182500 GCF_054668915.1 Pseudomonas sp. H3_E04
ATAATGGGTCAGCGACTTATTTTCAGTGGCGAGCTTAACCGAATAGGGGAGGCGTAGCGAAAGCGAGTCTTAATAGGGCGTCTAGTCGCTGGGAATAGACCCGAAACCGGGCGATCTATCCATGGGCAGGTTGAAGGTTAGGTAACACTGACTGGAGGACCGAACCGACTACCGTTGAAAAGTTAGCGGATGACCTGTGGATCGGAGTGAAAGGCTAATCAAGCTCGGAGATAGCTGGTTCTCCTCGAAAGCTATTTAGGTAGCGCCTCATGTATCACTGTAGGGGGTAGAGCACTGTTTCGGCTAGGGGGTCATCCCGACTTACCAAACCGATGCAAACTCCGAATACCTACAAGTGCCGAGCATGGGAGACACACGGCGGGTGCTAACGTCCGTCGTGAAAAGGGAAACAACCCAGACCGTCAGCTAAGGTCCCAAAGTTATGGTTAAGTGGGAAACGATGTGGGAAGGCTTAGACAGCTAGGAGGTTGGCTTAGAAGCAGCCACCCTTTAAAGAAAGCGTAATAGCTCACTAGTCGAGTCGGCCTGCGCGGAAGATGTAACGGGGCTCAAACCATACACCGAAGCTACGGGTATCACCTTCGGGTGATGCGGTAGAGGAGCGTTCTGTAAGCCTGTGAAGGTGAGTTGAGAAGCTTGCTGGAGGTATCAGAAGTGCGAATGCTGACATGAGTAACGACAATGGGTGTGAAAAACACCCACGCCGAAAGACCAAGGTTTCCTGCGCAACGTTAATCGACGCAGGGTTAGTCGGTCCCTAAGGCGAGGCTGAAAAGCGTAGTCGATGGAAAACAGGTTAATATTCCTGTACTTCTGGTTATTGCGATGGAGGGACGGAGAAGGCTAGGCCAGCTTGGCGTTGGTTGTCCAAGTTTAAGGTGGTAGGCTGAGATCTTAGGTAAATCCGGGATCTTAAGGCCGAGAGCTGATGACGAGTTACCCTTTGGGTGACGAAGTGGTTGATGCCATGCTTCCAAGAAAAGCTTCTAAGCTTCAGGTAACCAGGAACCGTACCCCAAACCGACACAGGTGGTTGGGTAGAGAATACCAAGGCGCTTGAGAGAACTCGGGTGAAGGAACTAGGCAAAATGGCACCGTAACTTCGGGAGAAGGTGCGCCGGTGAGGGTGAAGGACTTGCTCCGTAAGCTCATGCCGGTCGAAGATACCAGGCCGCTGCGACTGTTTATTAAAAACACAGCACTCTGCAAACACGAAAGTGGACGTATAGGGTGTGACGCCTGCCCGGTGCCGGAAGGTTAATTGATGGGGTTAGCTAACGCGAAGCTCTTGATCGAAGCCCCGGTAAACGGCGGCCGTAACTATAACGGTCCTAAGGTAGCGAAATTCCTTGTCGGGTAAGTTCCGACCTGCACGAATGGCGTAACGATGGCGGCGCTGTCTCCACCCGAGACTCAGTGAAATTGAAATCGCTGTGAAGATGCAGTGTATCCGCGGCTAGACGGAAAGACCCCGTGAACCTTTACTATAGCTTTGCACTGGACTTTGAATTTGCTTGTGTAGGATAGGTGGGAGGCTTTGAAGCGTGGACGCCAGTTCGCGTGGAGCCATCCTTGAAATACCACCCTGGCAACTTTGAGGTTCTAACTCAGGTCCGTTATCCGGATCGAGGACAGTGTATGGTGGGTAGTTTGACTGGGGCGGTCTCCTCCTAAAGAGTAACGGAGGAGTACGAAGGTGCGCTCAGACCGGTCGGAAATCGGTCGTAGAGTATAAAGGCAAAAGCGCGCTTGACTGCGAGACAGACACGTCGAGCAGGTACGAAAGTAGGTCTTAGTGATCCGGTGGTTCTGTATGGAAGGGCCATCGCTCAACGGATAAAAGGTACTCCGGGGATAACAGGCTGATACCGCCCAAGAGTTCATATCGACGGCGGTGTTTGGCACCTCGATGTCGGCTCATCACATCCTGGGGCTGAAGCCGGTCCCAAGGGTATGGCTGTTCGCCATTTAAAGTGGTACGCGAGCTGGGTTTAGAACGTCGTGAGACAGTTCGGTCCCTATCTGCCGTGGACGTTTGAGATTTGAGAGGGGCTGCTCCTAGTACGAGAGGACCGGAGTGGACGAACCTCTGGTGTTCCGGTTGTCACGCCAGTGGCATTGCCGGGTAGCTATGTTCGGGAAAGATAACCGCTGAAAGCATCTAAGCGGGAAACTTGCCTCAAGATGAGATCTCACTGGAACCTTGAGTTCCCTGAAGGGCCGTCGAAGACTACGACGTTGATAGGTTGGGTGTGTAAGCGCTGTGAGGCGTTGAGCTAACCAATACTAATTGCCCGTGAGGCTTGACCATATAACACCCAAGCAATTTGCGAACTCGAAAGAGACCAGATTGCGGTGTGTGAAGACGAAACGAACCGAAAGTTCGAAGCGCACAAACACCGAAAGCTGTCACATACCCAATTTGCTGAAGCGAGGCCATCTGGTCACGAGTCAGTACCCGAATTTCTTGACGACCATAGAGCGTTGGAACCACCTGATCCCATCCCGAACTCAGCAGTGAAACGATGCATCGCCGATGGTAGTGTGGGGTTTCCCCATGTGAGAGTAGGTCATCGTCAAGATTAAATTCCGAAACCCCAATTGCGAAAGCAGTTGGGTTTTGTTTTAGTAGAAGTTCCTGTTTTTGCTGGCTTGTTACCGTGTTGACGGGCCAGATAAAGAATTTCTTGACGACCATAGAACATTGGAACCACCTGATCCCATCCCGAACTCAGAAGTGAAACGATGTATCGCCGATGGTAGTGTGGGGTTTCCCCATGTGAGAGTAGGTCATCGTCAAGATTGAATTCCGAAACCCCTGTCTGCTAACGCAGACAGGGGTTTTGTCATTTAAGCGTGTACGAAAGATCAGGCCGTTCTGCGAGTCTTGCTGCCGCGTCGTGCCTGCCACTTGCGCCACCAGATATAAACGCCCGTCCCTGACAGCCCCGCAATCAACACACCCAATACCGCGATCATTACCTGCCCTGTCATCCCGATGATCCGTCCCCCATGTATCGGCAACTGGAGTCGATAGAACTGCTCCCCAAGCGTGCCCTGTCCGGCGATTTCCTGTCCTAACAAGCGTCCGTCGGTACCGTGAAAGAACAACCAGGATTTACCGTGTGCGTCTGTATCGTGCTGTCCAAACCCCGCGCCGTAGAAGTTGTATTCAAAGCTGTAATACAACTCGCCGATCGCCGCCGTCAGTCCTAATCGTTTCCCTTCGTGCAATGCCCTTTCGTACGCCTGTTGATAACTTAACTGTGTCGTCCCCAGTTGATCGGCGGGCATTCGTCCTCTGGCTTCGTAAACGCTCGGCTCGATCGGCGAAAATAACGAAACCGCAGGCTTGAACACGTGGCTCGGCAAGTTCATCGCCACGCTGCTGACGGCGATCGGTAACAGCAGTAGCCACAACCACAATCCGCCGGCGCGATGCAGATCGAAGTTCAAACGGTAGGCATGCCCGCCTTTCACCTTCCACGCAGTAGCCCACTTCTTCCAAAAGGGCTTGCCGCGCGGCAAGGTCAGCCACAATGCGATGAAGCAGTCGATCACCCACGCGATGGCCACCAGGCCCATCAACAGCAATCCCCAGTTACCGGGCAATGTCAGGTTGTAGTGAAACTCCAGAATGAACGGGATGAAGTTCTCCCGCTGGAAGCAGCATTCGCCCCAGTAGCGAGCGCCTTTCTGCTGCGCACTCACCGGATCCAGATAAAACACCTGATTGCGTTCATCGAACGACTTGCCCGTTGCTGGATCTTTGCGTGGAACTGCCGCCAGTACCGCCGTATGCCCCGCCTCCTGCGGATACTCCATGTACCAGACTTGCAGTTTCGGATGCGCAGTCTGCACCGCATCAACCAACGCGCCCGGCGGCAAGCGCTCACCCAGTGAAGTCGCCTCGTAGAACTGCGGATTCAGCCACTCATCCAGTTCGTGATTGAACGCCAGCACACTGCCTGTGAGGCCCGCAAGCAACAGAAACACCGCTGTAGCCAAGCCAATGTAACGATGCAACAAAACCAGAAACGCACGCATGCAAGACACCCGGAATAAACGACAAAGCCAGCCCCTGACATCAGGGGCTGGCTTTTTCATGCACAGAACAATGCTTTAGAACTGATAGCTGACGGTCGCCGCTACGTTGCGTTCTTCGCCCATGTAGCAGAAGTTCAGACTGGCGCAGGACGCAACATAAGACTCGTTGGTCAGGTTGTTCGCATTGAGCCGAACATCAACACCCTTCAAACCAATCTTGCCCAGGTCATAACCAATCGAGGCGTCGAACAACGTGTAAGACGGCACCTTCAAGGTGTTCTCGGCATCGGCCCAGCTGTAGCCGACATAGCGCACACCACCGCCCAACCGCAGCCCATCGAGCGCGGCACTGTCGAACTTGTAGTCAGCCCACAGCGAGGCCATGTGTCGCGGCGCCTGAGTCGGTGAGTTGCCTTTGTTCTCGATGACATCGGTCGGCGTACTCAAAGTGCTGATCATCGATTTCGAATATTCAATATCGGTGAAGGTGTAACTGCCGAGTACTTTGAAGTTGTCGGTCAGTTGCATATGCGCTTCCAGCTCCAGACCTTGCGAGCGTACGGCACCGACCGCGCGATAGAAGTTTTCCTGCGGCAGTTTGGTCGCGAGGTTTTCCTGATCGATGCGGAACAGCGAGGCGGTGAACAGGTTGTCGGTGCCCGGCGGCTGGTACTTCAAACCGACTTCCCACTGCGTGCCATCGGTGGGGGCCAGTGGATTGCCAGCGCTGTCGGCATAGGAGTTCGGGTTGAATGACTCGGAGTAACTGATATACGGCGCCAGGCCGTTATCGAACAGGTACAGAGCGCCCGCACGGCCGGTCAGCTTGGTGCGGCGATCATTGATCTCCGTACCAACGGGACGCCCGGCTTCAGCAATGCGGTTTTCGTCGGATGTCTCTACCCAATCCTGACGCAGGCCCAGCGAGAAGCGCCATTTGTCCATCTCGATCATGTCTTGCAGATACACACCAGTCTGCTCGAGACGACGCAGATAGCTGGTGTCGCCGTACATTTCGATCGCCGAGTTACCATACGCCGGATTGAACGCATTGATTGGCGCCAGTCCACCGCTGGTCCAGTCGACCACGGTTTTGCGCCGTTGATAATCGGCGCCCATCAGTACTGTGTGCTTGGTCGCGCCGGTAAAGAATTCGGCCTGCAGCATGTTGTCGACGATGAACGCATGCAGGCGCTCATCACCGCCGGTGTAATAGCGGTTCAGTTCATTGCTGGTCGGGGTGGTCCAGCCATAGGCGTAGACCTGATCCATGTTCACTTTGGAGTCGAGATAGCGGAAGTTCTGCCGCGCCGTGAAGACGTCGTTGAAACGATGTTCGAACTGATAGCCGAACGATTGCTGGTCACGGGAGTAGCCGTCGATCCCCGGCTCGCCCTCGAAGAATCGCGGCGAGATGCGGTCGCCATTGCGCTGATGGATCGTGCCGTCCGCCGGAACGCCGCCGTGGTAACCACCGTCCGGATCGTGTTGCAGATAGGCCTGCAGAGTCAGCGAGGTGTCTTCACTGAAATCGATGCTCAGCGTCGGCGCGAGGGCGAAGCGTTTTTCCTTGTTGTGATCGAACTGCGTGTCGGACTGATCGCTCAAACCGGTCAGACGATAAGCAATGCGCTTGTCGTCATCGACCGGGCCGCTGAAGTCAAAACCAACCCCGCGCTGGCCTTGTGTCCCCACCGTGGCCTGCACCTGATGATAAGCCTCATACAACGGCTTTTTGCTGGTCAGCGCGACCAGACCGCCGGGCGAACTGCGGCCGTACAGCACGGACGACGGGCCTTTGAGAATGTCCACACGCTCGAGGAAATACGGATCGACCTGCATGGTGCTGTAAGTGCCGCTGTCACCCATCGACTTCAGGCCGTCGAGGTAAATGTTGTCCACCGAGCCGTCGTTGAAACCGCGCATCGCCACGTAGTCGTAACGGTGCGTGGCGCCGTACGGATTGGTCAGCACGCCCGGGGCGTAACGCATCGCTTGCGAGACGGTTTGCGAGCCTTGGTCATCCATTTGCTCACGCGTCACCACCGATACGCTTTGCGAGGTCTCCAGCAGGGCGGTACTGGTCTTGGTGGCGATCTGGCTGTGCGTGGCGTTGTAGCCGGCCATGCTGCCCAGCGCGTTGCCGAGGGCAAAACCTTTGATATCAGTAGCCGGCAAGGCCATTGCTTGGCTTTCAGCCAGCGGGCGCAGAATGTAGCTGCTGCCGTCCTGGCTGACGGCTTCCAGTCCGGAACCGCCGAGCAAATGGGTCAAGGCCTGATCGGTCGAATATTCACCCTGCACGCCGGGAGATTGCTGACCTTGGGTCTGTTGCGGCGTCATCGCCAAGGTGATGCCGGCCTGCCGGGCGAACTGATTCAATGCCTCGCCCAATGGCCCGGCAGCAATGTTGTAGCGGTGGCTGATCTCGGTGCCGGCAGTGTTGGCGGCCAGACCCAGACTTGGTAATAAGCTGACGCCCAGCGCGGAGGACAACAGTGCTGCCCGAACCGCATGGCGCAGCGGTGCCGATGGTGCAGTGAAATTCAGAGGATTCTTACAAATGGCGCGGACAGTCATTGTGGATTTCCGTAGGCAGTCGCGGGGGCTGAGTTGAAGTGCTTACTGACTAAGCCGGACTGCCTGGAAAAACCCGCCAAAAAAATTTCACACCGCATGCTCAAGGGTCACCCACCAGCGGGTGCGATAGCGCAGTTGCACCGGCAACGTTTGCGGCAGAATCGCCAGCAGCCTGTCGGTGTCCTCCAGACGGAACACCCCAGAGAGGCGCAAGTCTGCGATATCTGCCGCACAATTGAGAAAACCCGGGCGATAGCGTGCGACTTCAGCGAGGAAGTCACCTAGCCGCATATTGCGCGTGACGATCAGACCGTCGAGCCAGGCGCCTGCATCCATATCCAGCGTCGGCGCTGCGCGCAAACCGCTTTGGTCGACCAGAAAACTCTGCCCGGCGAGCGCTTCGAGCGAATGACCGCCAGCGCGAACCACCACCCGGCCACGGGTAACGCTGAGCCGCGTGCACTGTTCTTCCTGACGCAAAATGAAACGCGCATCGACCGGCGCATAACTGCCGTGGCGATTCTGTATGCGCAGCGGTCGATCGGTCGCCGCGCCCTCGTCAGAGCCGCCGCAGGTAACGATGATCTCGCCACGGGTCAGTTTGATCAGGCGCTGCTGCGCGGTGTAATCCAGATCCACGGCGCTGGCGGTGTTGAGTTCGATGCGCGTGCCGTCGGGCAACTGGAAACCGCGCCGTTCGCCGGTCACCGTGGCGTAGTCGGCGCTCCATTGCTGCCAGGCGGCGCTGTCCTTGGCCAGCCACGCGGCGGAGCCCAACAACAGCGCGCCGGACATCAACTTCAAGGCCTGGCGACGGCCCAGACCTTGCGCACTGTTTTCCAGGGTGTTGAAAGCGACCTGCGCACCCGGCACGGCACGCAGACTGGAGCTCAATTCGGCTTGCAGCGACTGCACCCGCTGCCAGGCGATTTCGTGTTCGTGATGCTCGGCGCGCCATTGCTCGCATTGACGAGTCAACCGCGAATTGCCGTGGTTGTTGCGCAGCCGCAGTAGCCAGTGAATCGCTTGCTTGACCACCTGTTGGCGCGGTTCGACGCGGCGACCGAGTGAGAGGTTATCCACAGGCATCAGCTTTCATACCGCAACACATAGCAGTGATACAGCGCATCGGCGACGTAGCGTTCCACTGAACGTACCGACACGCCCAACTGCTCGGCGATCTGTTTGTGCGTTAACCCTTCGCACTGCGCGAGCAGAAATGCCTGACGCACTTTTGGCTTCAGTCCCTCAAGCATGCGCGCAATGCTTTCCAGCAGTTCCAGCACCAACGCGCGGGATTCGGCGTCAGGTACTTCGCCTTCAGGCAAGTGAGCAATGGTCTCCAGATAGGCCCGCTCGATTTCCTCGCGGCGCCAATGATCGATCACCAGACCGCGCGCGATGGTTCGCAAGAAAGCTCGGGGCGCTTTCAGTTCGAGACGTTCGGTGCGTTGTAGCAGACGCAGGAAAGTGTCCTGCGCCAAATCAGCCGCATCCGCCGCATTGCCCAGCCTTGCGCGCAGCCAAGCGTTGAGCCAGCCGTGATGACTACCGTAAAGCGCCTGTACGACCAACTCAGGTGAAGACATGACCACGCCAGCCCGAACGTCACAAATGATAATTAGTCGCATTGTCATCAAGGGTTACAGATTTTGCAACTGCCGCTCCGATGTCGTTGCTAAAAAATTCCCTCGCAGCCGCTCTGGCACGCCGTTCGGCGGGAAACCTGTCCAAAACCCGGCCATTTCTCACGCAGCCCTAAGATTTCTCTGCCGCTGGCCGACAGACTGGTGAGAAATGCGTGCACCAAAGTAGAGCGGCCCTGAAGAACGCTGCCTGCGCTGTACATGGAATGTTGCAACCGGAACGCATCCCCACTTTTGGCATAAGAAGTCCCATGAAATGAATCTCAAGTTCAGCCATAAAATCCTCCTGGCCGCTTCGGGCGTCGTGGTCCTGGCGTTCGCGCTGTTCACGCTCTACAACGATTACTTGCAGCGAAACACCATTCGCCAGAACCTGCAGTCTTCCGTGCAGCAGGCCGGTGACCTGACCGCCAGCAGCGTGCAGAACTGGATGAGCGGGCGGATTCTGGTGCTGGAAAACCTCGCGCAGAACGTTGCTCATCAAGGCAGAAATGCCGATTTTCCTGGCCTCGTCGATCAGCCGGCCTTTACGTCGAACTTCCAGTTCACCTACGTCGGGCAAGCCAACGGTGTCTTCACCCAGCGCCCTGATGCGAAGATGCCGGACGGTTACGATCCGCGTCAGCGCCCTTGGTACAAGCAGGCAGTGGCCGCTGACAAAACCATGCTGACCCCGCCGTACATGGCGGCCGTCGGTGGCTTGGTAGTAACCATCGCGATGCCAGTGAAAAAGGACGGAGAACTGCTCGGTGTGGTCGGTGGTGACCTGAGCCTGGAAACCCTGGTGAAGATCATCAACTCGGTGGATTTCGGTGGCCTCGGCCATGCATTTCTGGTCAGTGCCGACGGTCAGGTGATCGTCAGCCCGGACAAAGATCAGGTAATGAAAAACCTCAAGGACATCTACCCGAACACCAGCGTGCGCATCGAGAAGGGCAACCAGAATGTCGTGCTCAACGGTCAGGAGCGCATTCTCTCGTTCACCCCGGTCAGCGATCTGCCGAATGCGCAGTGGTACATCGGTCTGTCGATCGATCGCGATAAGGCCTACGCCGCCCTCAGCCAATTCCGCACTTCGGCGTTGATCGCCATGTTTGTCGCGGTCGCGGCGATTGCGTTGCTGTTGAGCCTGTTGATCAACGTGTTGATGCGTCCGCTGACCACCATGGGCCGCGCGATGAAAGACATCGCCCAGGGCGAGGGCGATCTGACCCGGCGTCTGGTGGTCGAGAGCAAAGACGAGTTCGGTGAACTGGGCAGTGCGTTCAACCAGTTCGTCGAGCGCATTCACGCTTCTATTTCCGAAGTGTCGTCGGCGACCCGTCACGTACATGACCTGTCACAACGGGTGATGGCTTCGTCCAACGCTTCGATCGTCGGTTCCGATGAGCAAAGTGCGCGCACCAACAGCGTCGCGGCGGCGATCAATCAGCTGGGCGCCGCCACTCAGGAGATCGCGCGCAACGCGGCGGATGCTTCGCAGCACGCCAGCGGTGCTTCCGAGCAGGCCGATGATGGTCGTCAGGTGGTCGAGCAAACCATCCAGGCGATGACCGAGCTGTCGCAGAAAATCAGCCTGTCGTGCACGCAGATCGAAACCTTGAACGCGAGCACCGATAACATCGGCCACATTCTCGATGTGATCAAAGGCATCTCGCAGCAGACCAATCTGTTGGCGCTCAACGCTGCCATCGAGGCTGCGCGTGCCGGGGAAGCCGGACGTGGTTTCGCCGTGGTTGCCGATGAGGTGCGCAACCTTGCGCATCGCACCCAGGAATCGGCGGAAGAGATCCACAAGATGATCACCTCGCTGCAGGTCGGTTCGCGCGAAGCGGTGAGCACCATGAACGCGAGTCAGGCGTCCAGCGAGCAAAGCGTGGAAGTGGCGAATCAGGCCGGTCTGCGCCTGGTCAGCGTGACCCAGCGCATCGGCGAAATCGACGGCATGAACCAATCGGTTGCAGCGGCGACGGAAGAGCAGACGGCGGTGGTGGAAACCCTCAACGTCGACGTCAACCAGATCAACCTGTTGAACCAGCAGAGCGTGGCCAACCTCAATGAAACGTTGAAGGATTGTGATGCGTTGTCGCAGCAGGCGAACCGGTTGAAGCAATTGGTTGACAGTTTCAAGATCTGATTTACAGATCGCAGACCGCGTTATCGTTCTTCGCGAGCAGGCTCGCTCCCACAGGGAAATGCATTCCAAATGTGGGAGCGAGCCTGCTCGCGAAAGCGGTCTGACGATCACCGCAAAGCCAAAGCCTTAGACAAGCAGCTTCAGCACATTGCCCATCGCATCATCGGCAAACCCCTGCACGAAATCCCTGAACTCCGGCAGCGCCTCTTCTCCGCCGCAAGCCGGTTCGGCAATGATCGTCCAGGTTGCTCGCGACTTCCCTTCGCTCAGCGATTCCACCTGCATTGCCGCCCACAGATTCGCCACCCCCAGGGTGTTGTAAATCGTCGTCCAGGTCATGCGCTGTGCCTGTTCATCGCGCGAGTTGAGTTGTTCGACCACGACGTTGCCGTTCTTGAAGAATTTCTTGCGCAGCGAAGACACGCCCTCGCCGGTCATTTCGGTGTGCGACAGCGCCGGAATGAATCGATCGAAGCCAGCGAAATCGCCAACGATCGCCCAGACTTTTGCCGCGTCCGCCGGCACTTCCACCGACGACACGACGTGGCAGCCTTGCGGGTTTTTGATCAGGGTGTCTGGTTGCAGATTGCTCATGGTGTTGCTCCTTGTGGATGAGTCAGATGAAGTTGATTTGTTTCAGGTAATCGCAGCCGCGACGCAGCAGCGCCGGGGATTTTTGCGGGTAGTGCGCGCCCATCTGCTGCACGCCGGCCTCGGCGTTGGCGTGGCCGATCTGCGAGATGTCGCCGATGTCTTCTTCGAAGCCGTTGAGGTAGAAACCGAGCACGCCGAACAGCGCGTTGTCGGCGTCGACCCGGTTCAGTTGCTGTTGCCAATCGGCGACGCTGACCAGCGAAAATTCGCTGCCGGTTTCGCGGAACGACGCGACGTAGGCATCCCAGCTCAGCGGCTCGGGGTTGTGCAGATTGAACACCGCGCGATCCGCTGAATAACGGCTGGCATGAAAGGCGATGAAGCGGGCGAGAAAGTCCACCGGCATCAGGTCGAAATTCAGCGCAAAGGCCGGCACCTGGCCGAGCTGGATCGAGCCCTTGAGCATCAGCATCAAACGGTTTTTGTGCGGCTGGCAGACGCCATTCAGGCTGTTGAAGCTGATGTTGCCGGGGCGATACAGATTGACCCGCACACCCTGCTCGCGCGCCCTTTCGAGGATGCGTTCGCCGACCCACTTCGACAGGTTGTAGCCGTTGCGAATGTAGATCGGCGGCGTCGCGGCGGCGGGCAGTTCCAGCACTCGACCGGCGTCATCCACGGTGCTGGATGCCGACAGGGTCGAGACAAAGTTGAAGACCTTTTTACTCCGCCCTTCGCACAACTTCAGCAGGGCGAAGATCGGCTCGACGTTGTCCGCGGCCAGCGACTCGTAATCGAGTACGTGGTTGACGTTGGCGGCGTTGTGCACCAGCGCGCCGAACTCGCGATCCAGGCGCTGGTAATCGTCATCGCCCAGGCCCAGTTGCGAGCGACTGATATCAGCTGCGTAAACCCGCACACGGCTGAGATCGAGGTGCTCCAGACGGTTTTCGCGCAGTGCCTGAGCGAAACGTTGCGCCGCCGTTTGCCCGGCGCCGTCGCGCACCAGACAGGCCACTTCGCTGGCGCCCCAACCGAGCAGCGCTTCGACGATGTGCACGCCGACAAAACTGTTGGCACCGGTGACGATCACCTTGTGCACATCGCCCATGCGGCTGATCGGCAGCGGTTCGATATCCAGCTTACGCTCAGAGTCGGCCATGGCCTGGGCACTGAGTACCGCGCTGTCGCCGGTGCCGCGCACCAGCGTCGCCAGTTTGCTGATGGTCGGCTGTTCGATGAAGCGATTGATCGAAATGCTTCGGCCAAACTCCTCGCGCAAGCGCAGCAACATCCGCGACAGCAGGATCGAATGGCCGCCGAGATTGAAGAAGCTTTCGTCAGTGGAAATGTCGCTGGTCGGCAGCTCCAGCAATTCGGCCCAGATCTCCAGAAGCAGCGCTTCGTCAGCATTGGCCGGCAGGCATTTCGCAGCGCTGTCCTGCACCGTCACCGGCAATGCAAGCAGCGCGTTGCGATCGACTTTGCCGTTGCTGGCGAACGGCATCTGCGCCAGCTCAGTCCATGCCACCGGCTGCATGTAGTCCGGCAGAAATTGCCGGGCATGCGCCTTCAATTCGTCGCGGGCAGTCTCGGTCTGTGGCTGAGCGAGGAACGCCAGAATGCGCCGCTGACGGTCGATGACCACGGCAATCTGCCGATACAAGCGGCTCTCGCGCAGGCAGCGCTCGATCTCTTCCGGCTCAACGCGAAAGCCACGGATTTTCACCTGATTGTCGCGCCGCCCGCACAGCTCGATACCGTGCTCGCCCCACTTGGCCATGTCGCCGCTGCGATAGGCGCGCAGGGTTTCGCCGCCGGGCAGCGATAGGTTCAGATAACGCTCGGCGGTCTGCTGCGGATTGTTCAGGTAACCGATGCAGACACCGGGGCCGACGATGAACAGTTCACCGACGGTTTGATCGGGCACCGGTTGCAGATCGTCGTCGAGAATCAGCACCCGACTGTTGGCGATCGGCCCTCCCAGCGTGCGGTTGCCGTCCCCGGGTTTGAGCTGGCGCGCGGTGATCAGCACGGTGGCTTCGGTCGGGCCATACAGGTTGTGCAGGGCGCCTTGACGGGTCAGTTGCTCGATGACGAACGGCTCGCAGACATCGCCGCCGGTCATCACCTGCACGCCCTCCAGTTGCTCCAGCGGCAGGATGCTCAACAGCGCCGGTGGCAGGAAGGCGTGGGTCAGTTGCCGCCGGCGAATCAGCGCCACCAGCTGCAAAGGATCGCGGCGCTGGGTGTCGTCGGGCGCCACCAGTTCGGCGCCGGTGAGCAGGCTGGGGAAGATGTCGATCAGCGATGAGTCGAAGCTCAGCGATGAGAACTGCAACACCCGACTCTCGGCGCGCAACTGCACGTAGTCGGCGTACCACGCGGTGAAGTGGGCGAGATTGGCCTGGCTGAGCAGCACGCCTTTCGGATGCCCGGTGGTACCCGAGGTGTAGAGCGCCATGCACGGCGCATCGAGCTTGGGACGGTGCAGCATCAGCGGTCGATTGAAGTCCGCGTCGGTCGCCTCGATGCCACTGACATTCAGCCCCGCTATCGTTTCGCTGAGCGCCTGCTGTCCATCGTGAAGCAACAGCACCGCGCCGGCGTTTTCCAGGATGTATTGCTGACGCGGCAATGGATGGCTGGGCTCCAGCGGCAAGTACACCGCGCCGCTGCCGAGAATCGCCAGAATCGAGGCGAACAGCGCCGGGCTTTTGCCTTGGCAGACGCCGACTACCCACGGCTGCGGATGTTGCTCAAGCAATGGCAGCAATCGCCGTTGAATCGCCCGGCTGTGGGCGTGCAACTGGCGGTAGTTGATGGACTGTCCACCGAGGTGCAGCGCCGGTCGTTCGGCATGTTCGATCAGGCTCTGTTGCAGGCGCTCGATCAGCGGGATTTTCGCCTGCTCCAGCAGCGCCGGGTGTGCCGTGTCGTTGAGACGGTGGACGTACGCTAGCTTGTCGAGAAACAGCAGGTCTTCCAGGCGTTCGAAATCCGGCGCCTTGAGGGCCGGGGCGTGGCGCAAATAATCGGCATCGCGGGAAAAGCGGCTGACCAGCAACGCCACTTCGTCGACCACATGGGCAAGCGCTCGTAGGCGTAGCGACTGACCGTTGCCGGATGGCTCATCGCCAATCGGTACGCGGCTGATCAGCGACGAGCCGAGAAAGCACAGTAAGTCGAGGGTCGGCAGGCCGCCATGGCCTTGCGCGGCGACACCCAAGCGCAGGTGCAGGTGCGGGATCGCGCAGAAGTCGCCAGCGCCGATAAAGCCATCGTCGATGATCAGATCCACCGCCGCTTGTATCGCGCCGCTGCGGGTCAGTGCATGGCCGTGCTGTTCGAGTTCCCGGGCCAGGTCGGTCATCGCCTGGCTGGTGCCGGTGAGCAAAATGTCGAGACGTTTCATGTCGGCCTCCTCAAACCAGATAGTCGCGCAGGGCGTCCTGCACGGACGGTGTGTCGAGCAGCGAGCTGTTGTGGAAAAACCTGACGATGTTGCCCACCAGCGGGTGGTGGCGATTGATCGGGAAGGCCAGTCCGGCGATTTCTTCGCGCAGTGAATGGCGCGTGGTGTCGCTGACCGGCAGTGCGTCGATCAAGCGCAAATCGAAGGACTTCTGGATGTCGTTGGTCAGGTAATGGCCGATGAACACCGGCAGAATCTGCGCGATGGTTTCGCGGTCCGTGTCGCTGGCGGTGTGCCAATAGATGCGCACCATCCGCGCCCAGAAACTCGAGTGGCGACCCTCGTCGAGCAAGTGGTCGGCCATCAGGCCTTTGATCGACGGCTTGACCGAATCGTCGCGGGCGAACGCGGCGACATCACCGGTCACGGTGTTTTCGGCGATCGCCACGCAGATCAATTCCACCGCGCTGCGCAGGTGTTCCGGGGCCAGCGCGACGGCAGCGGGGATCGCCCGGCTCAGTTCGATTTCGTCAGGCAACTGAATCGGCTCGATACCGGTCAGCGCGACCGTTTGCTGCATGAAGTCCATGGCCACCAGCGCGTGGTAATCCTCATCGACCACTACGGTCATCGCGTCGTAGCGACAGGCGAACGGGAACGCCACGGCAAAGCGATTCTTGGCGATGCTGCGCGCGGTCTTGTCGACGATTTCGGTCTCGAAAATCACTACGTCGTTGATGAATTTGTACAACGTCTGCACCAGGGCGAAATCACGTTGTTGCGGGCATTCACGCAGGAAGGTTTCGCTGAGCACCAGCGCCTGGCGGCTGAGCGGGTAGATCAGGCGCTGATCGTCTTCGAGCACCCGGCGCGGACGAGTGCGGATGGTCGCGCGGCTTTCCCAGGCATCAGCGAAGGATTGATAGTCGGCGGCGTTCATTGGGCCACCTCGGCAACTTTTGCGCCCATGCTCAAGCGCAGGCCGTCCCACAGGGCGATGCGGCTTTCCACGGCGGCGATGGCGCTGGCATAGACTTCAGCTGCGCGCTGCGGATCGCCATCGACCAGACGCTCCAGCAGCTGTTCGGCGGCGGGGCCATGGTCTTCAGAGTCGACTTCGATATGCCGTTGCAGGTAGTAGCGAAAGGTCGGTGCCTGTTCGATGCCGATGCCCCAGTCATCGAGGATGCGCTGGAACATCGTCGGAATGACGCTCTCGCGACCGTGCAGGAACGCGGCGGCAACGCTGTGTCCCGGCGCCTCCAGGGCAATGCGCAAGGTATCGCGGACAAACTGTGCGGCTGCCGGGTCGACATCGATGCTCTGCAACGCGACGTCGTAGCTCACGCCTTCCTGCTGCAACGTGACGAAACGCTCCACCGCCGTGGTACTCGCGCCGATCTCGCGCATCGCATCCAGGTACAACTCGAAGTGGCTGTAGTGGCCGGCATCGAGGCGATCATCCGATTCCTCGCCCAGCACGATCTCGTTGATCAGCCGAGCGGCGTGAGGATCGCGCGGCGGCAACCAGGGTAAACGCGTGCAGGTCAGTTCCTGTTGCAGGCGCTTGGTCAGCGACATGAAGTCCCATACGGCAAATACATGGGTTTCCATGAAACGGCGTAATACCGATAACGAAGTAATCTCGGAAAAGATCGGGTGAATACTCAGTTCGGCTTTCTTCAGGGCGAGTTGCTGCTTAGTGGGCATCATGATGTCCTTTATCAGTGATATGAAGTGCACGGTTCTTTCAGTTGCTGTAAGCGGTCGAACTAGTTCGATAGCAAGTTGGTCGGGCGAAACTTGATTGCGATGTGGCTCCATTGCGGCGCCACGGTTACTGCCGATGGTGTTTCAGGTATGCCGCGCTGAACGGAGAAGTTCAAACCTGGCGAGAGAAAACTAATACAGGGCAAAAGCAATTAACAAGTTTATTTTCAATTATTTTAAGTTGGCTGTTTTTTGAATATGAGAGTTGCCGATAAAACTTTCCAGGCAAGTTTTATTCAGGCGTAGTTACTCCTTTCGGCTAATAACGGCCAAAATTGATAAACAAGAGTGAATGCCTCACTCGAAGCAACTTTCAACTAAGGGGATTTACTGAATTCATAGGGGGACGAAAGTTGGCCGGGACCGGCGCCATGACTTCCTGTTTCCCGTGACAAGGCTCCTTCCGTAGGTTCCTGTTGCGGGGACTGTGCCGTCAGGGCGGCGCGTCCCCGTTCTATAGGGTTGGCGCTTGAAGAGTGCGGGTAAATTGCCGTCACGGCTATTACCGATTGGTCATCGGCGGGCAGCAGAAATGCGTCGGCGGGGCCGGGGCGGGCACCAGCGGGCACGCCGATCCGCTGCCAGGGCCGGCAGCAGAGCGGTCGCGCAGATTTGTAAGGGGATTATTCGACGTACAAGATATCAGCGTGCGGTGTGACGCTTCTGTGCGGCGGGAGTCGCGAGGTAGCGGGTGATGACTTCAACGCCACGGTTGAGGTGCTGCTCCAGCATTTCGAGCGAGCGCGGGATGTCCCGCTCGATCACGGCCTGAAGCATGGCACGGTGGTCGTCCTGAGACAGTTTGCCCAGGCCCATCGCTTCCAGATTGAAACGCAGAAAACGTTCTTCTTCGTTCAAGCCGTCCTCCACCAGGCGCAGCAGTCGCTGATTGGGCGCCTTGCTGTACAAGGCCATGTGGAACAGACGGTTGAGGCGGCCGATTTCGTTGTAGTCGTGTTGCGCTTCCAGTTCGTCGATGTAGCCAGCGGCGAGTTGATGCTCGGCCTCAGTCAGCAGCGGAATGGACTGCCGTAATGCCTCGGATTCGAGCAGAATGCGCAACTCGTAGGTTTCAGCGGCATCACCCTGAATCAGCGGGGCGACCACGGCCCCTTTGTGCGTGGTGACGCTAAGCAGCTCCTGCGCTTCGAGCTGGCGCAAGGCTTCGCGCACCGGCATGCGGCTGACCCCGAACAGATCGGCCAGATCCTGCTGGCGCAGCGCAGTGCCACAGGGCAGGCGTCCATCGAGAATGGCCGAGCGCAGGGTTTCTTCAATCACCGACCGGGCCAAATGCGCAGGAATCGGTCCTTCGACTTTGATGCTGTGCAGCGGTTTGGGCTTCTGAGTCACGACAACACACCCTGTAGGTCGCAATATTTGGATCCAAATGACACTAGTGATTGCTCTACAGGTTGTCAAACCTTGTAAAACGTTACGCGGCAATCTCAAGTCTAGCGGGTCTTCGATGATCTCACGGTGCCATTGTTTTTTGCCGGGCTAAGCTTCACCATCAAACGCTTCCTTTCTGTCCTTCTGGAAACCTGCAGTGGCGGTACGTTTCGCGATCCCTCGGACCCTGCGCTGGCTTGGCTGCACATTGCTGCTGGCCGGCGTCATGCTGGGCGGTCTGCACGCCGATTGGGATTTTTCCGCGATCAGCCGCAAGGCCACGGCTCTTTATGGGCCGCTGGGCGCCGGGCAGCAGCGCATCGACGCCTGGCAGAATCTGCTGGCGACGCAGAAGCAGGCCAGTGAGATGGACAAGCTCAAAGTGGTGAACCTGTTTTTCAACAAGCAGGTGCGCTACGTCGAAGACATCGATCTGTGGCGCGAAGTGGATTATTGGGAAACCCCGGTCGAAGCGCTGTGGAAGGGCGCCGGTGACTGCGAAGACTATGCCATCGCCAAGTATTTCAGCCTGCGCCATCTCGGAGTATCCAGTGACAAGCTGCGCATCACCTACGTCAAGGCGCTGCGCCAGAACCGCGCGCACATGGTGTTGACGTACTATGCGACCCCCGATGCCATGCCGCTGGTGCTCGACAGCCTGATCGATCCGATCCAGCCGGCGGCGCAGCGGACCGATTTGCTGCCGGTCTACTCTTTCAATGCCGAAGGCCTGTATTTGCCCGGCGCCAAGGGCAACAAAAAGGTCGGCGACACCAAACGCCTGTCGCGCTGGCAGGATGTGCTGAAAAAAATGCAGGCCGAAGGTTTTCCGGTCGAGACGACTAACTAGGAGCACGCGCTCAGATGTCTTTGTTCAAACAGCTGTTGATCGCTATCTGTCTGTTCCTGGTCGTGGCCTTCACCGGCAGCTTCATGGTCAGCCTGGAGAGCTCGCGCACCCAGTACGTCAACCAGTTGCGCTCCCACGCGCAGGACGCGGCGACGGCGCTGGCGTTGTCGCTGACGCCGAATATCGACGACCCGGCGATGGTCGAGCTGCTGGTCAGTTCGATTTTCGACAGCGGCTATTACGCAAGCATCCGGGTGGTCGACGTGAAGACCGAGCAGACCATCGTCGAGCGCAGCGGTACCCCGGCGGTGAGCAACGTGCCGGATTGGTTCGTCAAACTGATCGGCCTGGAGCCGGCGGGTGGCGATGCGCTGGTCAGCCGTGGCTGGGAGCAGGCGGCTCGGGTCGAGGTCGTCAGCCATCCGATGTTCGCCGTGGCCAAGCTGTGGCAGAGCGCGCTGGGTAGCCTTGGCTGGTTGCTGATCTGCGGCGCACTGAGTGCGGTGCTCGGCGCGCTGTTGCTGCGTCGGCAGTTGAAGCCCCTCGATTACATGGTCCAGCAGTCCCATGCGATTGCCCGCCGCGAGTTTCTCAGCCTGCCGGACCTGCCGCGCACGCCTGAATTGCGTCGCGTGGTGCAGGCGATGAATCAGATGGTCGAGAAGCTCAAGACGCTGTTCCAGGAGCAGGCCGAGCGCAGCGAAAAATTGCGTACCGAGTCCTATCAGGACAACCTCACCGGCCTGGCCAACCGCCGCTATTTCGAAATGCAATTGAACAACCGCGTGAGCAACCCGGAGCAGGCCAGTTCCGGTTACCTGCTGCTGTTGCGGGTCAAGGACCTCGCCGGGCTCAACCAGCGACTCGGCGGCCAGCGTACCGACCAGTTGCTCAAGGCCGTCGGTGAGCAACTGACCCGCGAGTGCGCCAGATATCCACAGACCCAGGATCTGGTCACGCGTATACGCGGCGGTGAATTCGCTGTGCTCGCCCCCGGGCTGGTGCGCGAGGAAGCGTTGCAGTTGGCGCAGAATCTCGACAACGCCTTGAGCAGCCTGCATGCCACTGGCGCGACCGATGTGCCGGCGGTGGCTTCGATCGGGCTGGCGCCGTTTGCCCACGGTGACTCCCCGCAAGCGGTGCTGACACTGGGCGATCAGGCGCTCGCACAGGCCGAAGGGCAGGGTGAGCAGAATTGGGCGTGCATCGATCAGAGTCTGGTGGCGGAGGTCGGTGACGACCATCACGCTTGGCATCGACTGCTGGATCAGGCCTTGAGTCAGCAGCGTTTCGAGTTGTATTTCCAGCCGGTGGTTGCGGCGCAGGACACGCAACTGGTGCTGCATTACAAGGTGCTGTCGCGTCTGCTCGACGAGCAGGGCCAGACCATTCCCGCCGGACGTTTCCTGCCGTGGCTGGAGCGCTTCGGCTGGACCGCGCGGCTTGACCGGCTGATGCTCGAACGCGTGCTGGAACAGATGAAAGGGCACGAGGATTCACTGGCGCTGAACCTGTCCTCAGCAACGCTGGCCGACCCGCAGGCGTTGAACAAAGTCTTCGAAATTTTGCGCGCGCATTCCAATCTCGGCGCGCGTCTGACTCTGGAGATCGGCGAGGAGCAATTGCCTGAACAGGCGGTGCTGGAGCAGTTGACCCGACGCCTGCGCGAGCTTGGCTTCTCGCTGAGTCTGCAGCGCTTCGGCGGGCGCTTCAGCATGATCGGCAACCTGGCGCGGTTGGGCCTGGCGTATTTGAAAATCGACGGCAGCTACATCCGCGCGATCGATCAGGAGAGCGACAAGCGCCTGTTCATCGAAGCGATCCAGCGCGCCGCGCACAGCATCGATCTGCCGCTGATTGCCGAACGGGTCGAGACTGAAGGCGAGTTGTCAGTGATTCGCGAGATGGGCTTGTATGGCGTGCAGGGGCAGTTGCTCGGTGAGCCGAAGCCCTGGAAGTAACTTGTCTTCAGTGATGCCGCCTTCGCGAGCAGGCTCGCTCCCACATTTGAAATGCATTCCAGTGTGGGAGCGAACCTGCTCGCGAAAGGGCCAGTCCAGTTGGTGAAGATCCAGGATCAGATCAACCCGCCCTCATCCTCATCGATCAACTGGCTCAACCCGCCCAGCGCTTCACGCGCCTGGGTGCGGTCCATCAGTTTGGCCTGGGCCGCCGCCGGCAGGTCGGTGACGCGGATCACGCCTTTCTGGGTCAGCACCTGAATCAGGTCGTCGAGTACCCGAATCATTTCAAAGTCGCTCTGCTTGAGCTGTTTGAGGCTGTTTTCCACGGCTTCGTTGGCGTACCACGCCTGAATCTCATGGTTGTCGGCGGGCAGCGTTTCCGTGGCCTCGGCGTACGCCGCAGCTTCCACGCGAATCAACTGGCCCTGCGCATCGCGTTGCACGTAAAACATTGAGCATCCCTCACAAATGAACAGCGTCATGCTGTCAGCAGCATAGCCAACTGCGCGTCAGTATGCGGGGCGACGATTAAATCGTCACCGCTGCATTGCCCGCAAACGCGACGGCCGCCTCACAGGAGGCGGCCGTCGTTGTTTCAGCCTCAGCTGTTGTTGTGATCGACCTTGATGGTCGGGTCGCTGCCGGCAATCAGGTTGTGCAGGTTGGCGCTCGCCCAGTTGTTGCCTTCCAGTTTGATCGTCACGTCTGGCGTGGCCGCAGCGGCATCGCCCGAGTTGAATTTGCCCGCCGAGCTGACTTGCAGCGACGACGTGCCATCCACCGTGGTGATCTTCAGGAAGTTGTCGATCGTGCTGCCGGTCTCGCCCTGCAACAGATCGCGCAGGTCGATGCGGTCGCCTTCGCTGGCTTTGAAATCCTTGATCACGTCGTTACCGGTGTCGCCCGATTTCCAGACGAAGGTGTCGCCACCGGAACCGCCGATGAGGATGTCGTTGCCCTGACCGCCGATCAGCGTGTCGTTGCCGGTGCCGCCGAGCAGGATGTCATTGCCTTTGCCGCCGTCGAGCAGGTCGTTGCCGCCCGAGCCGAACAGGATGTCATTGCCTGCGCCACCGAGCAGCGTGTCGTTGCCATCGTGCGCACCGGACACATCGAACGCCTGATAGTGCTCGGTGATGTACTGGTGCACGTTGCTGGTGCTGACTTTGCTGACATCGACGCCGGTTTCCTTGGCAACGAACGCCTGCATCGCCTGGTAACCCTCGCCGGCAATGCCGTTGAAGCTGACCAGATCGCCGAACAGGATGTCGTTGCCTTCGCCACCATTGACGGTGTCGTTACCCGGCATCGTCGCTTCGGTATGGCCGATGATCGAGTTGGCCAGATCCTTCGGATCGATGTTGGTTTGCGGCGTTTTGTCCGAATCGTACGGCTTGAGGTCGTTGAGGCTGACGTCATTGTTCAGACCAATGGCTTCGACGCTCGACAATCCGCTCAGCAAGGCAAAGCCGCTGGTGGAGTTGCTGGTCGTCGACGAGTTGGTGCTGTTGCCGGTACCCGCGAGGTTCGACAATTCATAAGTGCCGTCGCCCTGCGCGTGAATCGTGCCCAGGGTCTCGCTGCTCCAGCCCCACCACGAGTTGTAGGTTTGCAGCACAACGCTGCCGGCACTGTTGATGGTCAGGTAGTGCGAGTTGTCGATGTAGGTGCTGAACGTATCGCCCTGCTTGTAGTTGCTGGTGTTCACCACGCTGTCGAGTTTCACGTTGCCATACAGCGTCGGGTTGGTCTGCTCGCCGGTCTGATAGTAAGTGGGCTGGCCGTCGGTGATGAAGTACGTGAGGTTCTTGGCCCCGGTGTTGGCGACCGCATCGGCGCTCTGGAACCAGTTGGCCGTGGTCTTGAACACGTCCTCGTAGTTGGTACCGCCGCCGGAGCCCATCGAGTTGAGTACGGCTTTGAGCAACGTCAGTGCATTCGGGTCGTTGAGATTCACCGACACCGACTTGTTGACCTGGGTATCGAAGTCCACCAGGAAAATGTTCACCGTGCCCGAGTTGCTGCCGCCCAGGCTTTGCTTGAGGCTGTTGAACACCGAGGTCAGCGAGTCTTTCGCAGCGTTCAGCGACGAGGTGCTCATGCTGCCCGAGCTGTCGACCATGAACGCAATGTTGTAGTTGGTGCCCGGCACCACGGTCAGGCCGCCGATGTCAGCGACGATGATGTCGTTGGCGTCGGTGCCGGTGACGTTGTCGTCACCCGAGGTGGCGGTGACCGCGTTGTAAACCGCAGGCACTACCGTGACCGGAATGGTCGCGGTGCTGCTTGCCGAGCCGCCGACCTGTTCGGTGGACGTCGAAGTCACGGTCAGGTTGAACTGGCCGTTGTAGTAGGTGGGCGGGGTCACGGTCAGAGAGCCGAGGTTCCAGCCGGTGACGTTGGCTTCGCCATTGCTCGCGGTAACGGTGAAGGTATGACCCGCGCCATCGCTGAGCACCGAACCGACCGGCGCACCGCTGATCTTCACGCTCAGGGTTTCCGAGCCGTCGGTGTCGGTCAGCGCGGTGCTGATCGCCGACAGTTTCACCGTGGTGCCTTCGGCGCCGGTGTTGAGCTTGTAGCCGTCGTAATAGCCTTCGCCGTTGGTGCCGTGCAGATCGGAGACGGTGACGCCCGAGTTGATCAGGTCCTGCACACCGGTGTAGATCGGCACGCCGGCATTGCTGAGGTCGATCGGCGTGCCGCCGTTGACCGACAGGTTGACGTCGTAGCTGCCCGGGCCGCTCTGGTTGTGGTGGTAGATGTCGAGGGTGTAGTAACCGCTGGTAGTCGGGGTAAACGAACCATTGATCGCACCGCCCGCGCCCCAGGTACCGGAAGCCACACTCTTGCCGCCGATGGTAATCAGCAGGCTGTCATCGGCCACGCCGCTGAAGGTGTAGGTCTTGCCGGCTTCCAGGTAGATCAGGCCAGAGGTTTTCGACGCCGTACCGGCGGCGACACTGCCGTCAGACTGCACGTTAGTGACGTTGCCGCTGGAGTTCGGTTTGCCGGCCGCGTCGATGACGTTTTTCAGGGTGGTCGAGTTCGCGCCGCTGCCGTCAGTGCCCAGACCCGACAGACCGGTCCAGACTTCCTTGATCAGGCCAGTGGATTTAACGCTGCTATCAGCCACGGCCACGGTCGGCGCATCCGCCACTGGCGTGATGTCGATCTTCACTGTGCCGGTGCTGCCCAGCGCTTGGCCATCGGTAGGCTGGAACTTGATCTGCGCGTAGTCCGCCTGATTGTTGCCTAGACCAGTGCCGCCGTAACCGTTGGTGCCCGACTCGTTGGCATCCGGCAGGAAACGCAGCTTGCCGGCGTCGATGTCGGCCTTGCTGAAGGTCTGGTTGTTGGCAACATCCTTCCAGGTCGAGCCGTCCAGATACTGCAGTTTGCCCTCGCCCGGCAGCTGCGTGATCTTGATACCGAGGCTGCTCGCCGGACTGTCGACATCGCTGACGCCGAAGGTCGACCAGCCGAGTACCAGCGGCGTGTCTTCGGTGCCGGTGACATTGCTCGGCGCGGCGACCGGTGCATCGTTGACTGCCACCACGTTGACCGTGGTGGTCGCAGTGTTCGAGTAGTTGCCGCCATCGGTCACCGTCACGGTGATGACGCGCGGCACGGTGCTAGGGTTTTCGCTGCTGTTGGTGAAGCTGATGTTCTTGATGGCCTGCATGTAGTCGGCCAGGGTCGCGTTACCCGAGAGGGTCAGGGTCACCGTGCCGTTGGTGCTGTTGGCATTGATGGTGATGCCGTTGACGCTGTTGCCCAGATTCAGCGCATCGCCGTCCTGACGGTTGGTCAGCACCACGGTGGCACCGGTCAGCATGGTGCTGTCCGGGTCGGTGATGCTGAGGTCGGTGTCAGCGATCGACACGCCGGCGCCCGGGGTGTTCTCGGTGAACGTCACTTTGTAATCGGCACCGGTCGCGCCGCTGGAGTTGTTGGCATCCAGATCGAGCACCGGTGGTGCGTCGTTGTCGATGATCGAGGTGCTGACGCTGCCGTTGGTGCTGCTGACCGCGAGGTTCTCGAAGTTGCCGCCGGTAGCCGAATCGATCTTGACCACGAAGTTCTCGGTGCCTTCGGTGATCTTGTCATCGAGGGTGGCGACGTTGAACTGCGCGCTGCTGGCGCCCGCCGGGATCTTCACGGTGTACACGCCGGTGAAGTCCGAACCGTCGGCAGCAGTGCCGCTGTAGACGATTTTCAGGGTCACTTCGGTCTGCGCCGGGTGATTGAGGCTGACGGTATAGCTGGCGGTCTGGCCTTCGGTCACCGAGCTGCTGCCGGTGATGCTGACGGTGGTGGTGTCGACTGTGTCGGTGACGCTGGTCACCGCTGGCGTGGTGCTCGGTACCAGTTTTTCGAAGCTGCCTCCGGTGGCGCTGCTGATGGTCGCCTGCACGGTGCCGGCGTCTTTGTAGACGTCGTCAGCTGGCGCTGGAACGTTCACCGTTCCTGTGGTTTCGCCTGCCTTGATGGTGATCACGGCGCCGTTCGACAAGGTCACCGTTACTGGCGAGCCAGCGGCGTTGGTCAAAGTCGCGGTGTAGGTGATCTGGCCACCCTCCGCCACCGAACCGGTCGCGCTGAGCGACAGGTTGGTGGTGTCGACGGTGTCGGTCACGGTGGTGCTGACCGGGGTCTTGTCGGCGACGAGGTTTTCGAAGTTGCCACCGGTTGCGCCAGTGATCGAGTTGGTGATCGGAGCGTGGCCGGTCAGTGCATCGTTCGAAGCAACAGCGGTTGCGGTGCCAGTGGTCTGACCGACGCCGATGGTGATGGTCTGGCCGTTGGCCAGAGTCACGACGACAGGCGAGCCGGTTACGGGCGCGCCGACTGTTGCGGTGTAGACGACGTTGCCGCCTTCGGCCGCAGTAGCGGTTGCGCTCAGTTTTACGGTGGTGGTGTCAATGGTGTCCGTAACGCTGGTGACGGCAGGTGTGCTGCTGGTCACCAGGTTTTCGAAGTTGCCGCCGGTGGCTTTGCTGATGGTTGCCTGGACGGAACCGGCATCTTTATAGACGTCGTCGGACGGTGCCGGAACAGTTGCGGTGCCGGTGGTTTCGCCAGCCTTGATGGTGATTACGGCGCCGTTCGACAAGGTCACGGTCACAGGTGAGCCAGCGGCGTTAGTCAATGTCGCGGTGTAAACAATCGATCCACCTTCGGCCACGGAACCGGTCGCCGACAGGGACAGGTTGGTGGTGTCGACGGTGTCGGTCACGGTGGTGCTGACCGGGGTCTTGTCGGCGACGAGATTCTCGAAATTGCCACCGGTTGCGCCAGTGATCGAGTTGGTGATCGGAGCGTGGCCGGTCAGTGCATCGTTCGAAGCAACAGCGGTTGCGGTGCCAGTGGTCTGACCGACGCCGATGGTGATGGTCTGACCATTGGCCAGAGTCACAACCACAGGCGAGCCGGTGACTGGCGCGCCGACGGTGGCGGTGTAAGTCACGGTACCGCCTTCAGCCACCGAAGTATCGGCGGTCAATCTGACGGTCGAGGTATCGATGGTGTCGGTGACTGTCGTCACGGCCGGAGCAGTACTCGGCACCAGGTTCTCGAAGTTGCCACCAGTGGCACTGGTGATCGTCGCCTGCACAGAGCCGGCGTCTTTGTAAACGTCATCGGATGGCGCAGGAACAGTAGCGGTGCCGGTGGTTTCGCCTGCTTTGATGGTGATCACGGCGCCATTCGACAACGTCACGGTCACTGGCGAGCCAGCGGCGTTGGTCAATGTCGCGGTGTACGTAATCTGGCCACCTTCAGCCACGGAGCCGGTCGCCGACAGGGACAGGTTGGTGGTGTCGACGGTGTCGGTCACGGTGGTGCTGACCGGGGTCTTGTCGGCGACGAGGTTTTCGAAGTTGCCACCGGTTACGCCAGTGATCGAGTTGGTGATCGGAGCGTGGCCGGTCAGTGCATCGTTCGAAGCAACAGCGGTTGCAGTGCCGGTAGTCTGACCGACGCCGATGGTTATGGTCTGACCATTGGCCAGAGTCACAACCACAGGCGAGCCGGTGACTGGCGCGCCGACGGTGGCGGTGTAAGTCACGGTGCCGCCTTCGGCCACCGACGTATCGGCGGTCAATTTGACGGTCGAGGTGTCGAAGGTGTCGGTGACTGTCGTCACGGCTGGAGCAGTGCTCGGTACCAGGTTCTCGAAGTTGCCACCAGTGGCACTGGTGATCGTCGCCTGGACGGAGCCGGCGTCTTTGTAAACGTCATCGGATGGCGCAGGAACAGTTGCGGTGCCGGTGATTTCGCCAGCCTTGATGGTGATTACGGCGCCGTTCGACAGGGTCACGGTCACTGGCGAGCCAGCGGCGTTGGTCAGCGTAGCGGTGTAAGTGATCTGGCCACCTTCTGCCACCGAATTGCTGGCGCTGAGCGACAGATTTGTCGTGTCGGTAACGTCGGTGACAGAAGTCGAAACCGGAGTTTTGTCCGCCACCAGATCTTCGAAATTGCCGCCGCTCACGCCAGTGATCGAATTGGTGATCGGCGCGTTGCCGGTCAGCGCATCGTTCGAAGCGACAGCGGTTGCGGTGCCAGTGGTCTGACCGACGCCGATGGTGATGGTCTGGCCGTTAGCCAGAGTCACGACGACAGGCGAACCAGTAACTGGCGCGCCCACAGTGGCGGTGTAGGTGACCGTCCCGCCTTCGGCCACCGACGTATCGGCGGTCAATTTGACGGTCGAAGTGTCGATGGTGTCAGTGACCTGGGTGATCGCTGGCGTGGTGCTCGGAACGAGGTTCTCGAAGTTGCCGCCGGTAGCGCTGGTGATCGTCGCCTGGACGGAACCGGCATCTTTGTAGACGTCGTCGGACGGTGCCGGAACAGTTGCGGTGCCGGTGGTTTCGCCAGCCTTGATGGTGATTACGGCGCCGTTCGACAAGGTCACGGTCACTGGCGAGCCAGCGGCGTTGGTCAATGTCGCGGTGTAAACAATCGATCCACCTTCGGCCACGGAACCGGTCGCCGACAGGGACAGGTTGGTGGTGTCGACGGTGTCGGTCACGGTGGTGCTGACCGGGGTCTTGTCGGCGACGAGATTCTCGAAATTGCCGCCGCTGACGTTGGTGATCGCATTGGTGATCGGAGCGTGGCCGGTCAGTGCATCGTTCGACGCAACAGCGGTTGCAGTGCCGATAGTCTGGCCGACGCCGATGGTGATGGTCTGGCCGTTGGCTAGAGTCACGACCACAGGCGAGCCGGTGACTGGCGCGCCGACGGTGGCGGTGTAAGTCACGGTACCGCCTTCAGCCACCGAAGTATCGGCGGTCAATTTGACGGTCGAGGTGTCGATGGTGTCGGTGACTGTCGTGACGGCTGGAGCAGTGCTCGGCACCAGGTTCTCGAAGTTGCCACCAGTGGCACTGGTGATCGTTGCCTGCACAGAGCCGGCATCTTTGTAGACGTCATCGGACGGCGCCGGAACGGTCGCAGTACCGCTGGTTTCACCAGCCTTGATGGTGATCACTGCACCGTTCGACAAGGTCACGGTCACTGGCGAGCCAGCGGCGTTGGTCAATGTCGCGGTGTACGTGATCTGGCCACCTTCGGCCACGGAACCGGTCGCACTCAGCGACAGATTTGTCGTGTCGGTAACGTCGGTGACAGAAGTCGAAACCGGAGTTTTGTCCGCCACCAGATCTTCGAAATTGCCGCCGCTCACGCCAGTGATCGAATTGGTGACCGGAGCATTACCGGCCAACGCATCGTTCGCAGCAACAGCAGTTGCAGTGCCAGTCGTCTGACCGACGCCGATGGTGATGGTCTGGCCGTTGGCCAGAGTTACCACAACTGGCGAGCCGGTGACCGGAGCACCAACGGTGGCGGTGTAGGTGACCGTCCCGCCTTCGGCCACTGAAGTATCAGCAGTCAGTTTGACGGTCGAAGTGTCGATGGTGTCAGTGACCTGGGTGATCGCTGGCGTGGTGCTCGGAACGAGGTTCTCGAAGTTGCCACCGGTAGCGCTGGTGATCGTCGCCTGGACGGAACCGGCGTCTTTGTAGACGTCGTCGGACGGTGCCGGAACAGTTGCGGTGCCGGTGGTTTCGCCAGCCTTGATGGTGATCACTGCACCGTTCGACAAGGTCACGGTCACTGGCGAGCCAGCGGCGTTGGTCAATGTCGCGGTGTACGTAATCTGGCCACCTTCGGCCACGGAACCGGTCGCCGACAGGGACAGGTTGGTGGTGTCGACGGTGTCGGTCACGGTGGTGCTGACCGGAGTCTTGTCGGCGACGAGGTTTTCGAAGTTGCCACCGGTTGCGCCAGTGATCGAGTTGGTGATCGGAGCGTGGCCGGTCAGTGCATCGTTCGACGCAACAGCGGTTGCAGTGCCGGTAGTCTGACCGACGCCGATGGTGATGGTCTGGCCGTTGGCCAGAGTCACGACGACAGGCGAACCGGTTACCGGCGCGCCCACAGTGGCGGTGTAGGTGACAGTGCCGCCTTCAGCGACCGATGTATCGGCGGTCAGTTTGACGGTCGAGGTATCGATGGTGTCAGTGACCTGGGTGATCGCAGGCGTAGTGCTCGGAACGAGGTTCTCGAAATTGCCGCCGGTGGCACTGGTGATCGTCGCCTGGACGGAACCGGCATCTTTGTAGACGTCATCGGACGGCGCCGGAACGGTCGCAGTACCGCTGGTTTCGCCAGCCTTGATGGTGATCACAGCACCGTTCGACAGGGTCACGATCACTGGCGAGCCAGCGGCGTTGGTCAAAGTCGCGGTGTAAGTGATCTGGCCACCTTCGGCAACAGAGTTGGTGGCGCTGAGCGACAGATTAGTGGTGTCGGTAACGTCGGTGACAGAAGTCGAGACCGGAGTTTTGTCCGCCACCAGATCTTCGAAATTGCCGCCGCTCACGCCAGTGATCGAGTTGGTGATCGGCGCGTTGCCGGTCAGCGCATCGTTCGAAGCGACAGCGGTTGCGGTGCCAGTAGTCTGACCGACGCCGATGGTGATGGTCTGGCCGTTGGCCAGAGTTACCACAACTGGCGAGCCGGTGACCGGAGCACCAACGGTGGCGGTGTAGGTGACCGTCCCGCCTTCGGCTACAGAAGTATCAGCGGTCAGTTTGACCGTCGAAGTGTCGATGGTGTCAGTGACCTGGGTGATCGCTGGCGTGGTGCTCGGAACGAGGTTCTCGAAGTTGCCGCCGGTAGCGCCGGTGATCGTCGCCTGCACGGAACCGGCATCTTTGTAGACGTCGTCGGACGGTGCCGGAACAGTTGCGGTGCCGGTGGTTTCGCCAGCCTTGATGGTGATTACGGCGCCGTTCGACAAGGTAACGGTTACTGGCGAGCCAGCGGCGTTGGTCAATGTCGCGGTGTAAACAATCGAACCACCTTCGGCCACAGAACCGGTCGCGCTAAGCGACAGGTTGGTGGTGTCGGCAACGTCGGTGACAGAAGTCGAAACCGGAGTTTTGTCCGCCACCAGATCTTCGAAATTGCCACCGGTTACGCCAGTGATCGAGTTGGTGATCGGCGCGTTGCCGGTCAGCGCATCGTTCGCAGCAACAGCGGTTGCAGTGCCAGTAGTCTGACCGACGCCGATGGTGATGGTCTGACCGTTGGCCAGAGTTACCACAACAGGCGAACCAGTAACTGGCGCACCAACGGTGGCGGTGTAAGTCACGGTGCCGCCTTCAGCCACCGACGTATCAGCCGTCAGTTTGACGGTCGAAGTATCGATGGTGTCAGTGACCTGAGTGACCGCTGGAGTGGTGCTCGGAACGAGGTTCTCGAAGTTGCCACCGGTAGCGCTGGTGATCGTTGCCTGCACGGAACCGGCATCTTTGTAGACGTCGTCGGACGGTGCCGGAACAGTTGCGGTGCCGGTGGTTTCGCCAGCCTTGATGGTGATTACGGCGCCGTTCGACAGGGTCACGGTCACTGGCGAGCCAGCAGCATTGGTCAGTGTCGCGGTGTAAGTGATCTGGCCACCTTCAGCCACCGAATTGCTGGCGCTGAGCGAGAGACTGGTGGTGTCGGCAACGTCGGTGACAGAAGTCGAGACCGGAGTTTTGTCCGCCACCAGATCTTCGAAGTTGCCGCCGGTTACGCCAGTGATCGAGTTGGTGATCGGAGCATTACCGGCCAACGCATCGTTCGAAGCAACAGCGGTTGCGGTGCCAGTGGTCTGACCGACGCCGATGGTGATGGTCTGGCCGTTGGCCAGAGTTACCACAACTGGCGAGCCGGTGACCGGAGCACCAACGGTGGCGGTGTAGGTGACCGTCCCGCCTTCGGCCACCGAAGTATCAGCGGTCAGTTTGACCGTTGAAGTGTCGATGGTGTCGGTGACTTGAGTGACCGCTGGCGTGGTGCTCGGTACCAGATTTTCGAAGTTGCCACCGGTAGCGCTGGTGATCGTTGCCTGCACGGAACCGGCATCTTTGTAGACGTCGTCGGACGGTGCCGGAACAGTTGCGGTGCCGGTGGTTTCGCCTGCTTTGATAGTGATCACAGCGCCGTTCGACAAGGTAACGGTTACTGGCGAGCCAGCGGCGTTGGTCAATGTCGCGGTGTAAACAATCGAACCACCTTCGGCCACAGAACCGGTCGCGCTAAGCGACAGGTTGGTGGTGTCGGTAACGTCGGTGACAGAAGTCGAGACCGGAGTTTTGTCCGCCACCAGATCTTCGAAGTTACCGCCGGTTACCCCAGTGATCGAGTTGGTGATCGGCGCGTTGCCGGTCAGCGCATCGTTCGCAGCAACAGCGGTTGCAGTGCCAGTAGTCTGACCGACGCCGATGGTGATGGTCTGACCGTTGGCCAGAGTTACCACAACTGGCGAGCCGGTGACCGGAGCACCAACGGTAGCGGTGTAGGTGACCGTCCCGCCTTCGGCTACAGAAGTATCAGCGGTCAGTTTGACCGTCGAAGTGTCGATGGTGTCAGTGACCTGGGTGATCGCTGGCGTGGTGCTCGGAACGAGGTTCTCGAAGTTGCCGCCGGTAGCGCCAGTGATCGTCGCCTGCACGGAGCCGGCATCTTTGTAGACGTCATCGGACGGCGCAGGAACGGTCGCGGTGCCGGTGGTTTCGCCTGCTTTGATAGTGATCACAGCGCCGTTCGACAAGGTAACGGTTACTGGCGAGCCAGCGGCGTTGGTCAATGTCGCGGTGTAAACAATCGAACCACCTTCAGCCACAGAGCCGGTCGCACTCAGCGACAGGTTGGTGGTGTCGGCAACGTCGGTGACAGAAGTCGAAACCGGAGTTTTGTCCGCCACCAGATCTTCGAAATTGCCGCCGCTCACGCCAGTGATCGAATTGGTGATCGGAGCATTACCGGCCAACGCATCGTTCGCAGCAACAGCAGTTGCAGTGCCAGTCGTCTGACCGACGCCGATGGTGATGGTCTGACCGTTGGCCAGAGTTACCACAACTGGTGAGCCGGTGACTGGCGCGCCGACGGTGGCGGTGTAAGTCACGGTACCGCCTTCGGCCACCGAAGTATCAGCTGTCAGTTTGACCGTTGAAGTGTCGATGGTATCGGTGACATTCGTCACCGCTGGAACCGCGCTTGGCACCAGGTTCTCGAAGTTGCCGCCGGTCGCACCCTCGATGGTCACTTCGACTTTACCGGCATCTTTATAGACGTCGTCTTTCGGTGCATCGACTGTCACGGTGCCGGTGGTTTTACCCGCGTCGATAGTGATCGTGGCGCCATTCGACAGGGTCACAGTCACCGGTGTGCCGGCCGGGTTGGTCAGGGTTGCGGTGTAGGTGATCTGACCACCTTCGGCGACCGAATCGCTGGCGGTCAGGTTCAGGTTGGTGGTGTCGGTAGTGTCCGATACCACGGTGTCGGCGGACTTGCCGTCGACCACGAGTTTTTCGTAGTTGCCGCCCGTGGCGCCATCAATGGTCACGCTCAGCGAGCTGCCACCCGCCAGCGGGCTGTTCGGCGCGACGTAGTTGACGCTGCCGGTGGTTTCGCCAACGGCGATGGTGATGGTCTGACCGTTGGACAGGCTGACGATGACCGGAGAGCCGGTCACTGGCGCGCCCACGGTCGCGGTGTAGACCACGGTTTCGCCTTCAGCAACGTTCGCGGTGGCGCTCAGCGATACGGTGGAGGTGTCGATGGTGTCGTTGACCGCAGTCACCGCTGGCGCTTTGCTGGTAACGAGGTTTTCGAAGTTGCCGCCGGTTGCGCTCTGGATGGTCGCTTCAACGCTGCCGGCGTCTTTGTAGACGTCGTCTTTCGGAGCATCGACCGTCACGGTGCCGGTGGTTTTACCGGCCTCGATGAGGATGGTCGCACCGTTCGACAGGGTCACGGTGACCGGTGTGCCGGCAACATTGCTCAAGGTCGCGGTGTAGGTGATCTGGCCGCCTTCGTTCACCGCATCGGTCGCGCTGAGCGACAGGTTGGTGGTGTCGACGGTGTCGGTCACGGTGGTGCTGACCGGGGTCTGGTCAGCGATGAGATTTTCGAAGTTGCCGCCGCTGACGTTGGTGATCGAGTTGGTCAGCGGCGCGTGGCCGGCGAGTGCGTCGTTCGGCGCGGTGGTGCTCACGCTGCCGCTGGTCTTGCCGACTTCGATGGTGATGTTCTGACCGTTGGCCAGGGTTACGACCACAGGCGAACCGGTGACCGGTGCGCCAACGGTGGCGGTGTAGGTGACGGTGCCACCTTCGGCTGCGGTTTCGGTGGCGGTCAGTTTGACAGTCGAGGTGTCGACGGTGTCGGTGACATCGGTGACCGCTGGCGTGGTGCTCGGCACCAGGTTTTCAAAGTTGCCGCCGGTGGCGTCCTTGATCGTGACTTCAACTTTTCCGGCGTCTTTGTAGACGTCATCGGCAGGTGCCGGAACGGTGACGGTGCCGGTGGTTTTGCCGGCCTCGATGGTGATCACTGCGCCGTTGCTCAGATTCACGGTCACCGGCGTGCCGGCCGGGTTACTCAGGGTCGCGGTGTAGACAATCGAACTGCCCTCGGCCACAGAGCCGGTCGCGGACAGCGACAAGCTGGTGGTGTCGGCGACGTCAGTCACCGAGGTCACCGCCGGGGTCTGGTCGGCTACGAGGTTTTCGTAATTGCCACCGCTGGCACCGTCGATTTTCACGCTCAGGGTGTTGCCGCCGGCCTGTGCATCGTTCGGTGCGGTGAAGTTCACGCTGGCGCTGCTGGCGCCAACCGGAATGGTGATGGTCTGGCCGTTGGAAAGGGTCACCACCACTGGCGAACCGGTGACCGGTGCGGTCACGGACGCGGTGTAGACAACCACGCCGCCTTCAACCGCACTGGCGCTGGCGGTCAGCGCAACGGTGCTGTTGTCGATGGTGTCGGTGACATCAGTTACCGCAGGAGTCTTGTCGATAACCAGATTTTCAAAGTTGCCGCCGCTGGTTTTGGTGATGCTCGCATCGACCTTGCCGGCGTCCTTGTACACATCATCGCCAGGCGCAGCGACGGTCGCAGTGCCAGTGCTCGCACCCTTGGCAATGTTGATCACCGCGCCGTTGCTCAGGGTCACGCTCATGGCCGTGCCGGCCGGATTGCTCAGGGTCGCCGTGTAGACGATCGAGCCGCCCTCGGCCACGCTGCTGGTGGCGCTCAGGCTGATGTTGGTGGTGTCGACGGCGTCGGTGACTTTGGTCACCACAGCCGAACGATCGGCATCGACGCGCTCGAAATTGCCGCCGCTGTGGCTGGCGATCGCCGTCCGCACGTTGCTGCCATCGATGTACGGCGTGTTGGCAGGCGCCGGGAAATTCACCGAACCGCTGGTGGCACCGGCCGCGATGTTGATCACCGCGCCGTTGGCCAGGGTCACGGTCATCGCAGTGCCGGCTGGGTTGCTCAGGGTCGCGGTGTAGGTGATCTGGCCACCTTCGCTGACGGTATCGCTGGCAGTCAGGGTCAGTGCGGTTGTGTCGACGGTGTCGTTGACCGTGGTGCTGACCGGGGTCTTGCTGACGTCGAGTTTCTCGAAGTTGCCACCGCTGGCATCGGTCATGGTCACGGTGAGCTTGCTGACGTCCTTGTAAACGTCATCGCTCGGTGCGGCAATCGTCACCGAACCGCTGGTCTTGCCGGCTTCGATGGTGATGGTCTGGCCATTGCTCAGGTTGACGGTTACCGGCGTTTGCGCGGCGTTGGTCAACGTTGCGGTGTAAGTGATCGAAGAGCCTTCGAGCACATAGCTTTCTGCGCTGAGGGTCAGGTGCGTGGTGTTGACCGTGTCGGCAACATTGGTCACCGCAGGCGTAGTGCTCGGCACCAGATTTTCGAAGTTGCCACCGGTGGCGTCCTTGATCGTCACTTCGACTTTGCCGGCGTCTTTGTAGACGTCATCGGCAGGTGCCGGAACGGTCACGGTGCCGGTGGTCTTGCCGGCTTCAATGGTGATGACCGAGCCGTTGCTCAGATTTACGGTGACCGGCGTACCGGCAGGATTGCTCAGCGTCGCGGTGTAGGTGATCTGACCACCTTCGTTGACGTTGCCAGTGGCAGTCAGCGCGACGCTGGTGGTGTCGACGGTGTCGGTCACGGTGGTGCTGACCGGGGTCTTGTCGGCGACCAGATTTTCGTAGTTGCCGCCGCTGACGTTGGTGATCGAATTGGTCAGCGGTGCGTGACCGATCTGCACGTCATTCGATACCGGGGCGGTGACGCTGCCGGTGGTCTGGCCGACGGCGATGGTGATGTTCTGGCCGTTGGCCAGGGTCACGACAACGGGCGTGCCGGTGACTGGCGCGCCGACAGTGGCGGTGTAAGTCACGGTACCGCCTTCGGCCACTGAAGTATCAGCAGTCAGTTTGACGGTCGAAGTGTCGATGGTGTCGGTGACTTGAGTGACCGCTGGCGTGGTGCTCGGAACGAGGTTCTCGAAATTGCCACCGGTAGCGCTGGTGATCGTTGCCTGGACGGAACCGGCGTCTTTGTAAACGTCATCGGACGGGGCCGCAACGGTTGCAGTGCCGCTGGTTTCGCCAGCCTTGATGGTGATCACGGCGCCGTTCGACAAGGTAACGGTTACTGGCGAGCCAGCGGCGTTGGTCAAAGTCGCGGTGTAAACAATCGAACCACCTTCAGCCACAGAGCCGGTCGCACTCAGCGACAGGTTAGTGGTGTCGGTAACGTCGGTGACTGAAGTCGAAACTGGAGTGTTGTCCGCCACCAGATTTTCGTAGTTGCCACCGCTTACGCCAGTGATCGCGTTGGTCAGCGGAGCGTTGCCGTCCAAGGCATCGTTCGGTGCGGTGTAGGTGACTGAGCCAGTGGTCTGGCCGACGGCGATGGTGATGTTCTGACCGTTGGCCAACGTCACGACCACAGGGGAGCCGGTGACTGGCGCGCCGACGGTGGCGGTGTAAGTCACGGTGCCGCCTTCGGCAACCGAGGTGTCTGCGGTCAGCTTCACCGTCGAGGTATCGACGGTGTCAGTGATTTCGGTCACTACCGGCGTAGTGTTCGGCACCAGATTTTCGAAGTTGCCGCCGGTGGCGTCCTTGATGCTGACTTCGACCTGGCCGGCGTCTTTGTAGACGTCATCGGCAGGCGCTGGAACGGTAACGGTGCCGGTGGTTTTGCCGGCATCAATGGTGATCACCGAGCCGTTGCTAAGGGTCACGGTTACCGGGGTGCCGGCCGGATTCGTCAGCGTGGCGGTGTAGGTGATCTGGCCACCCTCGGCCACGGAGCCGGTGGCGCTAAGGCTCAGGCCAGTGTCATCCACCGAGTCGGTAATCGTGGTCACCGCTGGCGTGTTGCTTGGCACCAGGTTTTCGAAATTGCCACCAGTAGCGCCAGTGATCGTGGTGCTGACGGTGCTGCCATTGTTGTAAACGTCATTGGCCGCAGTCGGCACGTTGACGGTGCCCACGGTGTCGCCGGCCGCAATGGTGATGGTCGAGCCGTTGGACAGGGTGACGGTTACCGGCGTCTGGGCTGGATTAGTCAGCGTCGCGGTGTAAGTGATCTGACCGCCTTCAACGACGTTGTTGGTCGCGGTCAGGGTCAGGCCGGTGTTGTCGACCGAATCAGTGATCGTAGTGACGGCTGGCGTAGCGTTCGGCACCAGGTTTTCGAAGTTGCCACCGGTTGCACTGGTGATGGTGGTGCTGACAGTGCTGCCGTTGTTGTAAACGTCATTGGCCGCAGTCGGCACGTTGACGGTGCCGACGGTGTCGCCGGCCGCAATGGTGATGATCGAACCGTTGGACAGAGTGACGGTTACCGGCGTCTGCGCTGGATTAGTCAGCGTCGCGGTGTAGGTGATCTGACCGCCTTCAACGATATTGTTGGTCGCAGTCAGGGTCAGGCCGGTGTTGTCGACAGAATCGGTGATCGTGGTGACCGCAGGCGTGTTGCTTGACACCAGGTTTTCGAAATTGCCACCGGTAGCGCCAGTGATGGTGGTGCTGACGGTGCTGCCATTGTTGTAAACGTCATTGGCCGCAGTCGGCACGTTCACGGTGCCCACGGTGTCGCCAGCCGCAATGGTGATGGTTGAGCCGTTCGACAGGGTGACGGTTACCGGCGTCTGGGCTGGATTAGTCAGCGTCGCGGTGTAAGTGATCTGTCCGCCTTCAACGACGTTGTTGGTCGCGGTCAGGGTCAGGCCGGTGTTGTCGACCGAATCAGTGATCGTAGTGACGGCTGGCGTAGCGTTCGGCACCAGATTTTCGAAATTGCCACCGGTAGCGCCAGTGATCGTGGTGCTGACGGTGCTGCCGTTGTTGTAAACGTCGTTGGCCGCAGTCGGCACGTTGACGGTGCCAACGGTTTCGCCCGCAGCAATGGTAATGGTCGAACCGTTCGACAGGGTGACAGTTACCGGGGTTTGCGCCGGGTTGGTCAGTGTCGCGGTGTAAGTGATCTGACCGCCTTCAACGATGTTGTTGGTCGCGGTCAGGGTCAGGCCAGTGTCATCTACCGAGTCGGTGATGGTGGTCACGGCAGGTGTGGTGTTTGGCACCAGATTTTCGAAATTGCCACCGGTAGCCCCGGTGATCGTGGTGCTGACGGTGCTGCCATTGTTGTAAACGTCATTGGCCGCAGTCGGCACGTTGACGGTGCCCACGGTTTCGCCCGCAGCAATGGTGATGGTCGAGCCGTTCGACAGGGTGACGGTTACCGGGGTTTGCGCCGGGTTGGTCAAGGTCGCTGTGTAGGTGATCTGTCCGCCTTCAACGATGTTGTTGGTCGCGGTCAGGGTCAGACCGGTGTTGTCGACCGAGTCGGTAATGGTGGTAACGGCTGGCGTCGGGTTCGGCACCAGGTTTTCGAAATTGCCACCGGTTGCACTGGTGATGGTGGTGCTGACGGTGCTGCCGTTGTTGTACACGTCATTGGCCGCAGTCGGCACGTTCACGGTGCCCACGGTGTCGCCGGCCGCAATGGTGATGGTCGAGCCGTTGGACAGGGTGACGGTTACCGGCGTCTGGGCTGGATTAGTCAGCGTCGCGGTGTAAGTGATCTGTCCGCCTTCAACGACGTTGTTGGTCGCGGTCAGGGTCAGGCCGGTGTTGTCGACCGAATCAGTGATCGTAGTGACGGCTGGCGTAGCGTTCGGCACCAGATTTTCGAAGTTGCCACCGGTAGCGCCAGTGATCGTGGTGCTGACGGTGCTGCCATTGTTGTAAACGTCATTGGCCGCAGTCGGCACGTTCACGGTGCCGACGGTTTCGCCAGCCGCAATGGTGATGGTTGAGCCGTTCGACAGGGTGACGGTTACCGGGGTTTGCGCCGGGTTGGTCAAGGTCGCGGTGTAGGTGATCTGTCCGCCTTCAACGACGTTGTTGGTCGCGGTCAAGGTCAGGCCGGTGTTGTCGACCGAATCAGTGATCGTAGTGACGGCTGGCGTCGGGTTCGGCACCAGGTTTTCGAAGTTGCCACCGGTAGCGCCAGTGATCGTGGTGCTGACGGTGCTGCCGTTGTTGTACACGTCGTTGGCCGGCGTCGGCACGTTGACGGTGCCGGTAGTCTGGCCAGCGCCAATGGTAATGGTCGAGCCGTTCGACAGTGTGACGGTTACCGGGGTTTGCGCCGGGTTGGTCAATGTCGCGGTGTAAGTGATCTGGCCACCTTCGGTCACGCTCGAACCAGCCGTCAAAGTAACGGTAGTGGTGTCGACAGTGTCGGTGACTTGCGTGGTCGCCGGGACAGTTGGCGGGGTCACGGTGATGCCGTTGCCGCCGGTGGTGCCGGTGACGGTCACGTCGATCTGGGTCGGGTCGTTATAGACCGTGTCGTTCGGCGCCAGCGGCACGTTGACGGTGCCGGTGGTGGCGCCGGCCGGGATGACGATCACTGCGCCATTGGACAGAGTGATGGTCAGGTCGGTCAGCGGCGCCTGAGTCAGGGTCGCGGTGTACACCAGCACGCCGCCGGCTTCGGTGATGGTCGGCGTGGCACTGAGGCTCAGGGTCGAATCACGCAGCGCATTGGTGGTGGTGTCGGTGGTCAGGCCGCCCGTGGTGTCCTGCGCGACTTGCCCGGCGGAGTTGATGCCCGCCGTAGGGAAGCCAATGGTCGGATCGACGCGGCCAGCGGTGGCGTCGAGCATGACGAAGCTGTGACCGCCACCGGCAGCACCACCGGTACCTGCGGCAGTTGGGCCGGCAGCGGTGGATTCGAGTGCGGTGGTCGGGTCGACCCCGGCGGCAATGGCTTGCTGCAGTTCTTCTACAGAAGGCGCAGCCTGCGCCGTCGCCTCGGCCAGGTCAGTGCTGGACTCAGGCGAGCTGGCGCTCCACTGGGTGTCGCGGCCCAGATCGAGCATGCGGCCATCGGCCAGTTCCAGCGACACCGCGCCGGACAGACCGGTATCGATCTGGTCGCCGACATACAGGCGATCGCCTTCAACGAGTACGCGACGCACGCCCTCTGGGGACACCACGAAAACCTGACCGACAATGCTTTTGACGACGGCAACAACACTGCTCATTGAAGACTCTCCGGGGTGTCACATTCAGTTGACTTCCATGGACCTGACGGGCGTCGGCGCCACTTCAGTCTGGACGTACTTTCTATAAATGGATAACTTATTGACGCTGGGTTTTCGTCAATAATCTGGCTATAAATTATCGCGATTAACTTTATGCCAAACTATTGACCTTCTGGGAGCCATCCTAAACAATCGCCCCACTAATGTCACATTGATATTTCCGCGGCGACCTGTCCTTCAGCCTGTCATCCAGTTCCTGTTTTGAACTTTCCGACATACGGTCTTTCGGGTTGCCATCATCCGACGCAGCGCCACGTTTCTGCTGTGATTCAAGACAAGAAGTTCCGGGAAAATTCCAACCATGCGTTCGCTTTTGCTCCTTGCCGCTCCCTTCGCTCTCGCCGCCTCTTTTGTACAAGCACAATCCTTACCAGAAGCCATGCAACAGGCGCTGGATGTCCATCCGGAGATTCAGGCGGGGGTCAACAGTCGATTGGCGGCGGATTATCAGTTAAAGGCTGCGAAAGGGGGATACCTGCCCAAGGTCGATCTGCTGGGCGGTTATGGCCGCGAAGGCACTGACAGCGTAACGACCCGGGCCAATGGCGGCGGCAATCACTGGGAGACGTTGAACCGCAGTGAGTCAAGTTTACGTCTCTCGCAAATGGTTTTTGACGGTTTCGCGACGTCCAACGAAGTAGCGCGTCAACAAGCCAACGTCAGCTCGCGCGCGTACTCTCTGCTCGGCACTTCAGAGCGTACCGCGCTGACAGTCGCCCAGGTGTATCTGGACGTCCTGACCCGTCGCGAATTCGTCCGTCTGGCGGAGGAAAACCTCAAGAGCCACCAGCGCATCTACGACCAGATCCAGCTGCGCACCCAGCGCGGCGTCGGCAGCGGTGCCGACCTTGATCAGGCCGAAGCCCGTATGGCGCAGGCCCGCAACAACCTGATCACCGAACAGACCAACCTCGCCGACGCGGAAACCAACTTCCTCAGCGCCGTCGGCCAGATGCCAGACCAGCTCGAGCGTCCGGCACCGTTCATGGCGATGATGCCGGCCAACCTCAATGAGGCCCGTGCGCAGATGCTGGAAAACAGCCCGATCCTGCGCTCCGCCGAGTCGGACATCGCCGCTGCCGAGAAGCAGTTCGCCACCGCCAAATCGACCTTCTACCCACGCTTCGACGCCGAACTGGGCCGTACCGCCGACAACGATCTCGACGGCCAGAACGGTCACAACAACGAATGGCAGGCCATGTTGCGCATGCGTTTCAACCTGTATTCCGGTGGCAGCAACAAGGCTGATCTGGAATCCAAGTCGTACCTGGCCAACCAGGCGCTGGACATCCGCAACAACGCCCTGCGCCAGTTGAACGAAGAGCTCGGCCTGGCCTGGAACGCCCTGAACAATGCCAATGCCCAGGTGCCGATCGCTCAGCAGTACGTCGACCACAGCACCTCGGTGCGTACCGCCTACCAGCGTCAATTCAGCCTCGGCGAGCGCACCCTGCTGGACTTGCTCGACAGCGAAAACGAACTGTTCACTGCTTCGCGGCGTCTGGCGGAAATCAAGAACATTCAGTTATTTACTCAGTACCGAATCAAGGCGACCATGGGCCAATTGCTCAAAAGCCAGGGAGTGGTCGCGCCGTTGGCATCCGTTGTGCAGAACGACGTGAAGCCCAAGGTCCAGCTGCCTGGGATGAACTGAGTTATCCCTTTCAACTGTTAAAGAGTGTCGAGCGTGGAATCAGAAGTCAGTCGAGTTCAACTCAGCCATGATCCACGCGCGTTGCATGACGATCCGTTGCTGGATGGTCTGCTCGCCCTGTGCATGCTGCACCAGAAGCCTGCCAGCGCGGCGATGCTGACCACCGGCCTGCCGCTGCCCAAGCAACGTTTGAGTATCGAGCTGCTGCCGCGCGCAGCGGCTCGCGCCGGCCTGCAGGGTCGGGTGTTGCAGCGCAAGCTCGAAGAAATTCCGGCGATCGCCATGCCCGCGCTGCTGCTGCTCAAGGATGGCCGCAGTGCCGTTCTGCTCGGCTGGCAGGGCGACCACGAAGCGCGCGTGCTGCTCAGCGAAAGCGACGGCGGCGAGTCGGTGGTCAGCCGCGAACTGCTGAGCGACGATTACATCGGCAAAGTGTTCTTCGCCCAGCCGCAGCACAAATTCGACGTCAACCACGGCACGCTGATCCCGCGCGCACGCTCGTGGTTCCGTGACACCCTCAAGCGTTCGCGCTGGCTGTACGCCGATGCGATCGCCGCCAGTTTTCTGATCAACATCATCGCCATGGCCGCGCCGCTGTTCGTGATGAACGTCTACGACCGCGTGGTGCCGAACCAGGCCGAAGCAACTCTGTGGGTACTGGCGCTGGGCATTACCGGCGCCTATATCTTCGACCTGATCCTCAAGAGTCTGCGCAGCCTGTGCCTGGATCTGGCCGGGAAGAAAACCGACCTGATCATCTCCGCCACGCTGTTTGAGCGCATCGTCGGCATGGCGATGAAATACCGCCCGGCGCGGGTCGGCAGTTTTGCCCAGAACATCCATGAGTTTCAGAGCCTGCGCGACTTCCTCGCCTCGCTGACCCTGACCAGCCTGATCGACCTGCCGTTTACCATTCTGATTTTCATCGTCATCGCCATTCTCGGCGGGCATCTGGTGTGGATTCCGGTGCTGGCGTTCCCGATTGCCCTGCTCATCGGCTATGCCTTGCAGAAGCCGCTGATCGCGACCATGGAGCGCACCATGGCGCTGGGCGCCGAGCGCCAGTCGAGCCTGATCGAAACCCTCGCCGGTCTGGATGCGGTCAAGGTCAACAACGCCGAAAGCGAGCGCCAGTATCAGTGGGAGCAAACCATCGGCACCCTCAGCCGCCTTGAGCTGCGAGTGAAAATGCTCTCCGGCCTGGCGATGAACATCACCTTGCTGATCCAGCAACTGGCCGGGGTGATCATGATCGTCTTCGGCGTGTACCAGATCATCGCCGGCAACCTGAGCATGGGCGGGCTGATCGCCTGTTACATGCTCAGTGGCCGTGCGCTGAGCCCGCTGGCGTCGCTGTCGGGCCTGCTCACGCGCTATCAACAGGCGCGTGTGACCATGACTTCGGTCGACCAGATGATGGAGCTGCCGCAGGAGCGCAATTTCGAGGAGCGCCCGCTGAGCCGCAAGGTCTTGCAGGGTGCGATCGAATGCCGTCAGCTCAGTTTCACCTACCCGGACCAGCAGAACCCGGCGCTGAAGAACATCAACCTGGTCATCCGTCCCGGCGAGAAGATCGGCATCATTGGCCGCAGCGGTTCGGGCAAGAGTTCGCTGGCGAAACTGCTGGTCGGCCTCTACCAACCGGACGACGGTGCCTTGCTGGTCGACGGCGTGGACATCCGCCAGATCGATGTCAGCGAACTGCGCTACAACATCGGCTACGTGCCGCAGGACATTCAACTGCTGTCCGGTACGCTGCGTGACAACCTGGTGTCCGGCGCGCGTTACGTCGAAGACGAGCTGGTGCTGCAAGCCGCAGAACTGGCCGGCGTCCACGAATTCGCCCGTTTGCACCCGCAAGGCTATGAACTGCAAGTCGGCGAGCGCGGGCAGAACCTCTCCGGCGGCCAACGACAGAACGTCGCCCTGGCCCGGGCGCTGTTGCTCAATCCGCCGATTCTGCTGATGGATGAGCCAACCAGTGCGATGGACAACACCGGTGAAGAACGCCTCAAGCAACGCCTCGCAGCGGTGATTGAAAACAAGACCGTGGTGCTGGTCACGCACCGGGCATCGCTGTTGTCGCTGGTTGATCGCCTGCTGGTGATCGATCGCGGGCAGATTCTCGCCGACGGCCCGAAAGCCGCCGTGATGGAAGCGTTGAAGAAGGGGCAGATCAGTGTTGCTTAAGTCCGGTGTCAAGGAGTCGATCCGTCGCTACTTCAAGGGCTCTGCCTCGCTGCAGGGCCAGCCGCTGCCGGAGGTCAACAAGGCGCTGATCGAAGACGCCCCGCGCGTCGTGCGCCTGACCATCTGGGCGATTATCGGCTTCTTCGTGTTCCTCATGCTCTGGGCCAACTTCGCCGTAATCGACGAAGTGACCAAGGGCGACGGCAAGGCGATTCCGTCGTCGAAGATCCAGAAAATCCAGAACCTGGAGGGCGGTATCGTCTCCGAGCTGTTCGTCAAGGAAGGCCAGATCGTCGAGGCCGGCGCGCCGCTGATTCGTCTCGATGACACGCGTTTCGCCTCCAACGTTGGCGAAACCGAGGCCGATCGCCTGTCGATGTTGCTGCGGGTCGAGCGTCTGAGCGCGGAAGTCGATGATCGTCCGCTGAATTTTCCCGAGGACGTGCTCAAAGCCGTGCCGGGCCAGGCAAAAAGCGAAGAGTCGCTGTACATCAGCCGGCGTCAGCAGTTGCACGACGAAATCGGTGGTTTGCAGGAACAGTTGATCCAGCGTCAGCAAGAGCTGCGTGAGTTCAGCTCCAAGCAGGCGCAGTACCGCCAGCAACTCGGCTTGCAGCGTCAGGAAATCAACATGTCCGAGCCACTGGTGGCGCAGGGCGCGGTCTCGCCGGTGGAAGTGTTGCGCCTCAAGCGTGCCGAAGTGGAAACCCGAGGCCAGCTCGATGCGACCACGCTGGCGATCCCGCGCGCCGAATCGGCGATCAAGGAAGTGCAGCGCAAGATCGACGAAACCCGTGGCAAATTCCGCAGCGAAGCGCTGACCCAACTCAACGAAGCGCGCACCGATCTGAACAAGGCCCAGGCCACCGGCAAAGCACTGGAAGACCGCGTCAGCCGTACGCTGGTCACCTCGCCCGTGCGGGGCATTGTCAACAAGTTGCTGGTCAACACCATTGGCGGCGTGATCCAGCCGGGCAGCGACATGGTCGAAATCGTGCCGCTGGACGACACCCTGCTGGTCGAAGCCAAGATCCGCCCGCAGGACATCGCGTTCCTGCATCCGGGGCAGGAAGCGATCGTCAAATTCACCGCCTATGACTACACCATTTACGGCGGGCTGAAGGCGCAGCTGGAGCAGATCGGCGCGGATACCATCACCGATGAAGACAAAAAAACCACTTACTACGTGATCAAGGTACGCACCGAGCGCAGTCATTTGGGCACAGACGAGAAACCTCTGTTGATCATTCCGGGGATGGTCGCTTCGGTGGATATCATCACTGGCAAGAAGTCGGTGTTGAGCTATTTGCTCAAGCCGATTATCCGCGCACGGGCTGAGGCGTTGCACGAGCGCTAGGTCTTCAGCGCTGTTGACGCCCCATTCGCGAGCAGGCTCGCTCCCACAGGAGATTGCATTCCAACTGTGGGAGCGAGCCTGCTCGCGAAGGCGCCCGCTGAGGCTCTACGAAACTGTCGGTAAGTGACACAAATCGTCACCCACCTCCTCACCATTCGCCATATCGTTATTCATTAACGGTATTTAATTTCAAATTCTTATAGCTATAAAGTCATCCTCCTGCGTACCTGCCGACCAATCGGCGCGCCGCACGACCTGAACCGACACGCAATCCAGCGTGAGTGTCTGATCGACGAGCGCGTTTGTGAGCGCGCCGTGCGTGGGAGATGATTGATGTCCGCCGCTACTGCCATCGAAAGCGCCGCAACTGCCGCGCCGCAAATCTTCGAAATTCGTCCCTTCAGCGGTGCCGTCGGTGCCGAGATCGTTGGCCTCGACCTGAGCCGGCCAGTGAATGATCAGGACTTCGCGCGGATTCACCGCGCACATCTGGATCACCATGTCGTGGTCTTTCGCGATCAGCAGATCACCCCGCAACAGCAAATCGATTTCAGCCGTCGCTTCGGCGTATTGCAGATCCATGTGCTCAAGCAATTCCTGCTGGCCAACCACCCGGAAATCCTCATTGTTTCCAACATTATCGAGAACGGCCAGAACATCGGTCTCGGTGACGCCGGCAAGTTCTGGCATTCCGATCTTTCCTATAAAGAGCTGCCGAGCCTCGGCTCGATGCTGCACGCCCAAGAGCTGCCCGCCGAGGGCGGCGATACGCTGTTCGCCGACATGCACAAAGCCTGGGACGACTTGCCGGCCGCGTTGCGCAATGCGGTTGAAGGGCGCTTTGCCGCGCACTCCTACACGGCGCGCTACAGCGAAAGCAAATTCGAAGGCAACTGGCGCCCGACCCTGACCCCTGAACAGTTGGCTCAGGTCGCCGAAGTGGTGCACCCGGTGGTGCGCACTCATCCGGAAAACGGCCGCAAGGCCTTGTTCGTCAGCGAAGGCTTCACCACGCGCATCGTCGGTCTGCCCGACGACGAGAGCCGCCAGTTGCTGGCCGAGCTCTTCGCCCACAGCGTGCTTGCGCAAAATATCTACCGCCATCAATGGGAGCCGCATGATCTGGTGTTCTGGGACAACCGTTCGCTGATCCATCTCGCCGCCGGCTGTCCTGCGCACCTGCGCCGCAAGCTGTATCGCACGACCATTCAGGGCGATGCGCCTTTCTGATTTGCCGGAGATCGACCATGAACGCCCCTTTGCCAGGCCACGCGGCCAGCAACCCGATCGCCCACAGCGAAGCGTTGCTGACCGTCGATCACGTCAGCCTCGAATACCGCACGCCGCAACGCGTGGTGCGCGCCACCCACCAAGTCAGTTTCGCCGTCGACCCCGCTGATCGTTTCGTCCTGCTCGGCCCGTCCGGGTGCGGTAAATCGACCCTGCTCAAAGCGGTGGCCGGGTTCATCCAGCCCTGCGAAGGCGAGATCCGTCTGCAAGGCCAGCGCGTCGATGCGCCGGGGCCGGACCGCATTGTGGTGTTTCAGGAATTCGATCAGCTGCCGCCGTGGAAAACCGTCAAGCAGAACGTGATGTTCCCGCTGCTCGCCTCGCGCACCTTGAACAAGAAAGACGCGGAAGAACGCGCGCTGCACTATCTGCAAAAGGTCGGTCTGGCGGCGTTCGCCGACGCCTATCCGCACACCTTGTCCGGCGGCATGAAAGCGCGGGTGGCGATCGCCCGGGCCTTGGCCATGCAGCCGAAAATCCTCTTGATGGACGAACCCTTCGCTGCACTCGATGCGCTGACCCGACGCAAGATGCAGGAGGAGTTGCTGCTGCTCTGGGAAGAGGTGCGCTTCACCCTGCTGTTCGTCACTCATTCGATTGAAGAAGCCTTGGTGGTAGGCAATCGCATCCTCTTGCTGTCGCCACATCCGGGCCGGGTGCGCGCCGAAGTGCACAGCCATCAATACGATCTGCACAGTCTCGGCGGCGTAGCGTTTCAGGAATCGGCGCGGCGCATTCATCGTCTGCTGTTCGATGAGGGCCAGGCGCCGGAGACCGAACGTGATCACGACTTCAACGACATTCGCATCGCCTATTGAGCGGCCAGGAGGACTACCCGATGAGCCATTCATCATCCGTGCGTGAAGAATTCGAAACCGTGCTCGAGCCGCTGACCGCAGTGCCGGTCGAGCGTGAATTGCCGCTCGGCACGCGCCTGTGGCAACAGGGCTGGCTGCGCAAAAGCCTGATCCTGATCGTGCTGGCGATTATCTGGGAAGTGGTCGCGCGGATTCAGAACAACGACCTGATGCTGCCGAGTTTTCTGCAAACCGCGCAGGCACTGTTCGACGGTCTGCTCAGTGGCGAGTTGCTGGTCAAGGTGTGGATATCTTTGGTGGTGCTGATCAAGGGTTACCTGATCGGCATCGGCCTCGCCTTTGCCCTGACGACATTGGCGGTATCGACCCAGTTGGGACGTGATCTGCTCAGTACGATGACTTCGATGTTCAACCCGTTGCCGGCGATTGCCCTGCTGCCGTTGGCGCTGCTCTGGTTCGGATTGGGCCAGAACAGCCTGATTTTCGTGCTGGTGCATTCGGTCTTGTGGGCGCTGGCGCTGAACACCTATGCCGGATTTCTCGGCGTCTCCGATACGCTGCGCATGGCCGGGCGCAACTATGGCCTCAAGGGATTGCGCCTGGTCTTGTTCATCCTGATCCCGGCCGCGCTGCCGTCGATTCTCGCGGGTTTGAAGATTGGCTGGGCGTTTGCCTGGCGCACCTTGATCGCCGCCGAACTGGTGTTTGGCGCGACCAGTGGCAAGGGCGGGCTGGGCTGGTACATCTTTCAGAATCGCAATGAGCTGTACACCGACAAGGTATTTGCCGGGTTGGCGGTGGTGATCCTGATTGGTTTGCTGGTGGAGAATCTGGTGTTTGCCACCCTCGAGCGGGTGACCGTCAAGCGCTGGGGTATGCAGCGCTGATTTCTTCGTTGGCTGGGCCGGCCTCTTCGCGAGCAGGCTCGCTCCCACCTTGGAATGCGTACTCATGTGGGAGCGAGCCTGCTCGCGAAGAGGCCAGCGCTGGCATCGTCACTCTTGAGGGATGTTTGTTAGCATTGCGCCCGGATCAATCCAGATTAGCCAAGAGTGCTCAGCATGCAACTCCCGGACATGAACCTTCTGGTCGCCCTCGATGCGTTGCTCGACGAGGGCAGTGTGGTCGGCGCGGCGCGGCGGATGAACCTCAGCCCGGCGGCCATGAGCCGCACGCTGACGCGGATCCGCGACGCCATCGGCGATCCGATTCTGGTGCGCGCCGGGCGTGGCCTGGTGCCGACCCCCAAAGCCCTCGAACTGCGCGAACAGGTGCGCGACGTGGTCGAGCAGGCGGCGCTGCTGTTTCGCTCCGCCGACAGCGTCGAGCTGGGCACCTTGCGCCGGCGCTTCAGCATCCGCGCCAATGATTTCTTCGTCGGCGTTTACGGCGGCAAGCTGTTCGACACCCTCGACCAACTCGCCCCGCATTGCGAATTGCGCTTTGTCCCGGAAGGCGATGGCGACGATGAGGCGCTGCGCGAAGGGCGCATCGATCTGAGCGTCAGCAACACCCGTCCGCTCACGCCGGAAGTGAAAGTGCAGAACCTGTTCTCCACGCATTTCGTCGGCCTGGTGCGCGAAAATCATCCGTTGCTCGATGGCGAAATCACGGCTGAGCGCTACGCCGGTTTTTCCCACATCAGCATGTCGCGCCGTGGCATCGCTCGCGGCCCGATCGACACAGCGTTGAATGCATTGGGGCTGGAGCGCCGGGTGGCGGTGATCGCGCCGAGTTTCCATGCGGCCATGTTTGCCCTGCCCGACTCCGACCTGATCCTGCCGGTGCCTAAAGAGGCCCTGCTCAGCGTACGGCGGCTGGGCCTGAAACTGCGTTCATTCGACCTGCCGATTCCACTGCCCATGCTGATGCTGACCCAGGCCTGGCACCCGCGCTTCGACAAGGACCCGGCCCACCGCTGGCTGCGCGAAACCCTCAAGACCTGCTGCGATGAAACGTGGCTGGCGGCGCAGCCATAAAAAGCAAAGCAAAGATCGCAGCCTTCGGCAGCTCCTACACTGGAATGCATTCCCCCTGTAGGAGCTGCCGAAGGCTGCGATCTTTTGCTTTTGATATTTGTGTCTGATGCACTTATAACCTGCCAATAAGTCAATTTTCGTCAGCATCAAGCCCCACTAAAATGCTCCGGTATTTTCACCCCCGGAGCTTTTCATTCATGACATCCCTGACGGTCTCGGCGCCTCTCGCCGCGGCCAGCCCGGCGACGGCGGTTGCGCCTCCGGTGTTCGGGGCGCGGATCATCATTGGTCTGGTCGGCGTGCTGTTGGCCGTGCTGGTCTCGGGCCTCAACGAGATGGTCACCAAAGTCGCACTGGCCGATATTCGCGGCGCGCTGCACATCGGCTACGACGAAGGCACCTGGCTGGTCGCCAGCTACACGGCGACGTCGGTCGCGGCCATGGCCTTCGCGCCGTGGTGCTCGGTGACCTTCTCGCTGCGTCGCTTCACTCTGTGCGCCATCGGTCTTTTTACCCTGCTCGGCGTGCTGTGCCCGTTCGCCCCGAATTACGAAAGTCTATTGTTGATGCGCATCCTTCAGGGCCTCGCCGGCGGCGCGCTGCCGCCGATGCTGATGACCGTCGCGCTGCGCTTTCTCCCGGCGAACATCAAGCTCTACGGGCTGGCCGGCTACGCGTTGACCGCGACGTTCGGCCCGGGGCTCGGCACGCCGCTGGCCGGTCTTTGGACCGAATACGTCGGCTGGCAATGGACCTTCTGGCAGATCATCGTGCCGTGTCTGATCGCCATGGTCGCCGTTGCCTACGGTTTGCCGCAGGATCCGCTGCGGCTGGAACGTCTCAGGACGTTCAACTGGAAAGGCCTGCTGCTTGGCTTTCCAGCGATCTGCATGCTGGTGATCGGTTTGTTGCAGGGCAATCGGCTGGACTGGTTCGAGTCGAATCTGATCTGTGGATTGCTTGGTGCCGGTTCGCTGCTGCTGGTGGCGTTTCTGATCAATGAATGGTCGCAGCCGACTCCGTTTTTCAAGCTGCAGATGCTCGGCATCCGCAACCTGTTGTTTGCGTTGATCACCCTCGCCGGGGTGCTGATCGTGCTGCTGGCGGTGGTGCTGATTCCGTCGAGTTATCTGGCCCAGGTGCAGGGTTATCGTCCGGCGCAAACCGCGCCGATCATGCTCATTGCCGCGCTGCCGCAGTTGATCGCGCTGCCATTGGTGGCGGCGCTATGCAACTTGCGCTGGGTCGATTGCCGCTGGGTGCTCGGCATTGGTCTGAGCATGCTCGCGCTGTCCTGCCTGGGTGGTTCGCACCTGACTTCGCAGTGGATCCGCAATGATTTCTACGTCCTGCAATGGCTGCAGATTTTCGGCCAGCCGATGGCGGTGTTGCCGCTGTTGATGTTGTCGACCGGCAGTATCACGCCGATGGAAGGACCGTTCGCGTCGGCGTGGTTCAACACCGTCAAAGGCCTGGCCGCCGTGGTTGCCACCGGCGTCATCGAAGCGCTGACCACCGCGCGCCTGCATTTCCATTCGACCATGTTGGTCGACAGCCTCGGCAATTCGCCGCTGGCCGATCACAGCGATCCGGGCCTCGCTCACCGCGTGCACGAGCAGGCGGTGGTGCTGACTTCGTCCGATTTGTACCTGTGCATGGCCGGCGTTGCCGTGGCGTTGATCCTGCTGATTTTCTGGCTGCCGACGCGGATCTATCCGCCGCGCGCGCCGACCTGACAGCTGTACTGAAACAGAAGGTTTTTTTATGACTCAATCCAAGCAAAAACTCGCGGTGGCTGTGGCTGCCGCGCTGGCGGTGGGCGTGCTGGTGTATCTGGCGATGCCCGGGTTGTTCGGCCAACGCACCGAGCAAACCACCAACGACGCCTTCGTCTCTGCCGACTACACCCTGGTGGTGCCGCGCGTGGCCGGGTTCATCAAGCAGGTGCTGGTCGAAGACAACCAGCAGGTCAATGCCGGGCAGTTGCTGGCGCTGATCGATGACCGTGATTTGCGCGCAGCGGCGGAAGCGGCGGATGCGCAAACCCTGGTCGCGCGGGCACAGTTGCAGAACGCCAACGCGACTCTGGAGCGGCAGGCTTCGCTGATTGCTCAGGCGCAGGCCACCGTGGTCTCGGCCAAAGCGGAAATGGCGTTCGCACAACAGGAACTGAATCGCTACAACCATCTCGCCGGTGTCGGCGCCGGCACCGTGCAGAACGCGCAGCAGGCACGCACGCGCATCGATCAGGCCTCGGCACGCCTCGATACCGCGACGGCGAAACTGGCGGCCGAACGCAAGCAGGTCGAGATTCTCACCGCCCAGCGCAACGCCGCTGAAGGCAATCTGAAACACGCGCAGGCGGCGCTGGAAATCGCCAGTTTCAACTTGTCCTATACGCGTATCACCGCGCCGCAGGACGGCATGATCGGCGAGCGCGCGGTGCGTGTCGGCGCTTACGTCACGCCGGGCAGCAAGCTGTTGGCGGTGGTGCCGTTGCAACAGGCCTACGTGGTCGCCAACTTTCAGGAAACCCAGTTGACCGACGTGCAGCCCGGGCAGGATGTGCAAGTGCGGGTCGACAGCCTCGGCGGCGAAGCCCTCACCGGCCGCGTCGAGAGCATTGCGCCGGCAACGGGCGTGACCTTTGCGGCGGTGAAACCTGATAACGCGACGGGTAATTTCACCAAAGTTGTACAGCGGATTCCGGTGAAGATTGTGCTGGAACCGGGCCAGCCACTGGCCGAGCGCTTGCGGGTGGGGATGTCGGTCGAGGCGAGTATTGATACCGCCAGCTCGACGGCGTCCGGGCGCGAGGTGACGCAGCGATGATCGGTGTTGAATCGGCTGTCGCCTTCGCGAGCAGGCTCGCTCCCACATTTTTTAATGCGTTCCCCCTGTGGGAGCGAGCCTGCTCACGAAAAAGCCAGTGGCAGCAGCTAACCTTCAGTGCCTTGCTCACAATGAGTCTCACCGCCTGCACTGTCGGCCCAGATTTCCAGAAACCCGAAGTCCCTCAGCCTGCCGACTGGGCCAAACCTGCCCGGTCCGCCCCAAGCCAGGCCGTCAGCGAACCCCTGAACGAACGCTGGTGGGAAACCTTCCACGACCCGCAGCTTTCCGCGCTTACCCAGCGCGCGCTGAACAGCAACCTCGACCTGCAACTGGCCAGCAGCCGCCTGCAACAAAGCCGCGCCGCGCGTCAGGTGATCACCGCCGAGCGTTATCCGAACAGCACCGCCAGCGGCAGCTACGGGCGCAAACGCAACAGTGGCAAAGGCTTGAACGATCCATCGGGAAATAACGGCGACGAGGCTTTCAATCTGTGGGATGCCGGTTTCTCGGCGTCATGGGAACTGGACTTCTGGGGCCGCGTGCGCCGTGAAACCGAAGCTGCTGATGCCAACCTCGAGGTGGCGGAAAACGATCGTCGCGGCGTGCTGCTGACGGTGCTTGCCGACACCGCGCAAAACTACATTCAGCTGCGCGGGGTGCAGAGCACCCGCGCCGTCACCGAGCAGAATCTCGATGTCGCCCGCCACAGCCTTAAACTCTCGCAGCTGCGGCTGGCCGATGGCGTGGCCACCGATCTGGATGTCGCCGAAGCCGCCGCGCAAGTCGCCGCCATCGAAGCACGGCTGCCGGCACTTGAGCAGCGTCAGGCGCAACTGATCAACGCAATCAGTCTGCTGATGGGCGAACCGCCGCAGGCCCTCGCTCAAGCGTTGTCCACAGACGCGGCAGTGCCGCAGTCGCCACTGCAAGTCGCCATCGGCCTGCCGTCGCAATTGGCTGAACGTCGTCCCGATATCCGCCAGGCCGAAGCGCGTCTGCATGCCGCCACCGCCAACATCGGCGTGGCCAAGGGCGATTTCTATCCGCGCATCACCCTGTCCGGCAACCTCGGTTCGCAAGCGATGCAACTCAGCGATTTCGGTTCATGGGGCTCGCGTGCCTTTGCCATCGGCCCGCAATTCAGCCTGCCGTTGTTCGACGGCGGTCGCCTGCGCGGCATGCTCCAACTGCGTGAAGCCCAACAGCAGGAAGCGGCCATCGCCTACCAGCAGACTGTGCTGCGCGCCTGGCATGAAATCGACGATCAACTCACCGCGTACAACGCCAGCCAGCGTCGTCGCGACAGCCTCGCCGAAGCCGTGCGCCAGAATCAGATCGCCCTGCGCACCGCGCAACAGCAATACGTCGAAGGCGTGGTCGATTTCGTCAACGTCCTCACCGTACAGAGCGCCTTGCTCGCCACGCAGGAACAATGGGTGGAAAGCTCGACCGGCGTTTCCCTGGCGATGGTCGGTTTATACAAAGCGTTGGGCGGCGGATGGCAATCGGTCTATCCGGCAGAGCAACTGGCCGCAGGCTCACCTGACGTCGCCAGACCCTGAACCCGCAGCGACAGCTATGATCAACTCCACTGCAGCAAACGGCGTAACGCCGGAACCGAATTGCAGAGGAGTTGCATCATGGAAAATCCGCAGCACAGCCTACCGGCCCTGTTCAAACAACTCGGCCTCGCTGACGACCCGGTCAGCATCGACCAATTCATCGCCAGCCATTCCCCGCTCAAACCGGAATTGCATCTGGCCGACGCGTTTTTCTGGACGGAAAGTCAGGCGCAGTTTCTGCGCGAGGAGATTCTGGATGATGCGGATTGGGCGGAGGTGGTGGATCAGTTGAATGTGATGTTGCGTAAGGGGCGGGCTGATTACTTCGGCTGAGGCCAAGTCCGTGCCGTATGCACCAGCGCCATGATCCAGACGGCGTCTCGCTCCGTTTGTTAGACAAGACGGTAACTGGGATGCGGAATCATTTCACGCGTACCGGCAATAATGCCGGTACGGCCAATCAACGGATTGTCGGAAAGGCGATGAACCGCTTCGCTGAAGCGCAGATCCATTTCAATGGCCGCTCTTGGGTTGGCGGCCTGCAAGTAGTCCCAAATGTCTGCACGATCCTGTGCGGCGGCTGGCGTCCATATGATTTTCATAGGTGATCTTCTGCCTGCCTGCGCTTTGCCGCGAACGCTGCTTCTACGTCTTCGTTGTTCAATCCGTCTCCGGCACGTACGGATTCCCGAGCGATTTCAACCTTGCGTTGCAGGAACGCTTCATATTCGCGGGCCTCTCGCTGGGTTTGAACATACTGACGCATCATGTCTCGCATGATTTGCGACGCCGGCCGGTGTGCCGCTTCGGCTTCCGCCATGAACTCCTCCCGCAGTTCCGGCTCCAGTTTCATGGTGAAAACGGCTTGTTTTGACATATCAGGCTCCTGAATTAGGTGATGACAACGTACATACCTTGTCAGTATCGATGGAGAAAGCTTTGAGTCAGATAGTGCGACTAACGGAGAGATTTGTTTCAAAACTTGACTGAAATTCCCCTCCAATGCGATATTGATAGTTAGCAAACTAACAGTGTCCGTTATCCCGTGTCCGATTCCCTCGACAGTCTTCAGATGAACATCAGCAGCGCCATGGTGGTGGCCGCCCGGCATTGGCGGAAGATCTGCCAGACCACGCTGGTCAACTACGGAATTTCCGAAGCCTGCGCCGTGCCTTTGTTGATGATCGGGCGTTTGGGCGAGGGCGTGCGTCAGGTGCAAGTCGCCCAGGCTGCGGGGATGGAGAGTCCTTCGCTGGTGCGGTTGCTCGATCAGTTGTGCCATGCCGGTTACGTCTGTCGCACCGAAGACGCTCAGGATCGCCGCGCCAAGTGCCTGAGCCTGACCGATACCGGCCGCGAGCTGGTGCAAGCGGTCGAAGCCGAGCTGGTGCGCTTGCGCCACGAAGTGCTGGAAGGCATCGAGCGCAGCGATCTGGAAGCTACGCTTCGGGTACTGAGGGCTTTTGAGGCGGCGAGTTCGCCTGTGGTGGTCAATTCTTGAACGGTTTTTTCACTGGCATGCCGCCGGCCCGTGACTGGTTTTACGGGGTCCGTACTTTTGCAGCGTCGATGATCGCGCTGTACATCGCCTTGCTCATGCAAATGCCGCGTCCGTACTGGGCGATGGCCACGGTGTACATCGTTTCCAGCCCGTTTCTCGGCCCGACCAGTTCCAAAGCGCTGTACCGCGCGGCGGGCACTTTCCTGGGCGCGGCGGCGGCGGTGCTGTTCGTGCCGATGTTCGTGCAGAGTCCCTATGTGCTGGTGGTGGTGATCGCGTTGTGGACCGGCATTCTGCTGTTCATGTCCCTGCATCTGCGCACGGCCAACAGTTATGCGCTGATGCTGGCCGGTTACACCTTGCCGCTGATTGCTCTGCCGGTGGTCGATAATCCGCTGGCGGTGTGGGACGTAGCCGAGGCGCGTACCGAAGAGATTTTCCTTGGCATCGCCGTCGCTGCGGTGGTCGGTGCGATGTTCTGGCCGCGACGGCTGGCGCCGGTGTTCAACGACGCGGTAAGCAAGTGGTTCGCCGATGCGACGAGCTACAGCCAGAAGTTTCTCAGCCGCGATGTGCAGCCGGAAGAAGTCACCGCGCTGCGCATGGCCATGGTCGCCAATTTCAACAGCCTCGAGTTGATGATCGGCCAGTTGCCCCACGAAGGCGCGCGGCCACAAACCGTGCGCAACACCAAGGAACTGCGCGGGCGAATGATTCATCTGTTGCCGGTGATCGATGCCCTTGAGGATTCGCTGTACGCCCTCGAACGCCGCACCCCGGAGCTGGTGGAAAAATTCCAGCCGTTGCTGACCGCGACCCGGGAATGGCTGGGCCACGCAGACGCCAATCTCGAGCGCTGGCAAGCGCTGAGAGATCAACTCGACGCACTGCAACCAAGCGCCGAAGCGCTGGAAGACCGCAAACAGTTGCTGTTCTCCAACGCGATCTACCGCCTCGGTGAATTCATCGATCTGTGGCAGGACTGCCGCAGCCTGCAGGATGCGATCCTGTGCGAGCGCCAGGACAACTGGCGCGCGGTGTACCGGCACTGGCGCCTCGGCCGGTTGACGCCGTTCATCGATCGCGGGCTGATGTTGTATTCGGTGGCTTCGACCATTCTGGCGATCATCGTTGCTTCGGTGCTGTGGATCCTGCTCGGCTGGCCGGACGGCGGCAGCGCGGTGATCCTGGCGGCGGTGGCGTGCAGCTTCTTCGCCTCGATGGACGACCCGGCACCGCAGATTTACCGGTTCTTTTTCTGGACCGGGATGTCGGTGCTGTTCGCCAGCCTTTATCTGTTCCTGATTCTGCCCAACCTGCATGATTTTCCGATGCTGGTGCTGGCGTTTGCCGTGCCGTTCATTTGCATCGGTACGCTGACGGTGCAGCCGCGCTTCTACCTCGGCATGCTGCTGACGCTGGTCAACACTTCCTCGTTCATCAGTATTCAGGGCGCGTACGACGCTGACTTTTTCGCCTTCGCCAACTCCAACCTGGCCGGGCCGCTGGGGCTGTTGTTCGCCTTTATCTGGACGCTGGTGGCGCGACCGTTCGGCGCCGAGCTGGCGGCCAAGCGTCTGACCCGATTCAGCTGGAAAGACATCGTCAGCATGACCGAACCGGCCAGCCTCGCCGAACATCGGCATTTGGGTGTGCAGTTGCTCGATCGGCTGATGCAGCACCTGCCGCGTCTGGCCCTGACCGGTCAGGACACCGGCATCGCCATGCGTGAAGTGCGTGTCGGTCTGAACATGCTCGATCTGCTTGCCTACACCCCGCGCGTTACTGGCGTGCCAAACGCCCTGTTGCGGCAGGTGGTGGGCGAGGTCGGCGAGTATTTCCGCGCGTGCCTCAAAGCCGACGAACGCCTGCCGGCGCCGAGCGGTCTGCTGATGACCCTTGATCGCACCCGCCGTGCGCTCAACGGCCAGGGCGACGATGAAACCCGTCGCCACCTGTTGCACGCCTTGAGCGGTCTGCGTCTGGCCTTGCTGCCCGGCGTCGAGTTCGTCTCCAGCGCCGAGCCCGAAGAACCGCTGCCCGATGGAGCGCCCCTATGATCGGTGATCTGGATATCAGCGGCATTTTCCTGCCGACCCTGCTGGTGCTGATGGGCATTACTTACGTGCTGTTTTTGTTGGTGCATGGCGTGCTGCAACGCCTGCACTTTTACCGTCTGGTCTGGCACCGGGCATTGTTCAACGTGGCGCTTTACGCCGTGCTGCTGTACGGCGTGGACTCACTCAGTCGATACCTGATGACATGAAAAAACCGTTTCTGACCATCGGTCGCGTGGTTCTGACCCTGCTGATCGTGACTTTTGCCGTTGTCCTCGTCTGGCGCATGGTGATGTATTACATGTTCGCGCCGTGGACTCGCGACGGCCACATTCGCGCCGACATCATCCAGATCGCCCCGGACGTGTCCGGGTTGATCCAGCAGGTCGAGGTGAAGGACAACCAGTTGATCAAGCGTGGTCAGGTGCTGTTCAGCATCGACCAGGACCGCTTCAAACTGGCCCTGCGCCAAGCCAGGGCCGCGGTGGCCGATCGCGAAGAAACCCTCGCCCAGGCCCAGCGTGAAGCCAAGCGTAACCGTGGCCTCGGCAATCTGGTGCCGGCCGAGCAACTGGAAGAAAGCCAGTCGCGGGTGGCCCGCGCGCAATCGGCGCTGGCCGAGGCGTTGGTGGCGGTGGACAGTGCGCAGCTCAACCTCGATCGTTCGGTGATCCGCAGCCCGGTCGATGGTTACGTCAACGACCGCGCGCCGCGTCCGCAGGAATTCGTCACCGCCGGGCGTCCGGTGTTGTCGGTGGTCGACAGCAACTCCTTTCATATCGATGGCTATTTCGAAGAAACCAAACTCGACGGTATTCATGTCGGGCAATCGGTGGATATCCGCGTGATCGGTGACCGCGCGCGGTTGCGCGGGCATGTCGAAAGCATCGTCGCCGGTATCGAAGACCGCGACCGCACCAGCGGCAGCAACCTGCTGCCCAACGTCAACCCGGCGTTCAGTTGGGTACGTCTGGCACAGCGGATTCCGGTGCGCATCGCTTTTGATGAGGTGCCGGCCGACTTCCGCATGATCGCCGGGCGTACCGCCACCGTGTCGATCATCGACGACCAACATGAGGAGTCGCAGCCATGAGCAGGGCCTGGTTGATCGCCGGGTTGGGCGTGATGCTCTCGGCCTGTCAGATGGTCGGCCCGGATTATCAGGTGCCCGCCGACGCGGCGGTGCAGCGCAAGGATATTCAGGGTGAGCTGGCAGTCGCCGGTAAACCGGTGGTGTCGGCACCCGTCCCGGCGGACTGGTGGCGACTGTATAAAGACCCGCGCCTTGATCAACTGGTGCAGCAGGCCATGGCTTCCAACACCGATTTGCGTGTAGCAGCGGCGAACCTGTCGCGGGCGCGCGCTCAGGTGGATGAAGCCGAGGCCGCTGGCGGTTGGAGCGGCGGGGTGAAAATGGGTGCGCAACGTTTGCAGGAATCTGGTCAGGCGTTCCTCCTGCCGGAAAAAGTCCCGGTGGCCAACATCGCCGATATCGGCATCAGCGCTTCGTACCAGTTCGACCTGTGGGGCACTTTGCAGCGCGGTATCGAAGCGGCGAAAGCCAATGCCGATGCGACTCAGGCTGCCGCCGACACTGCGCGTATCACCTTGGTGGCGGACGTGGTTCGTGCTTACACCCAGGTCTGCGCCGCCAATGAAGAGCGGGAAATCGCCGAGCATTCCCTCGATCTGCAATCGCAGAGCACTACGCTGATCCAGCGTCTGCGTGATGCCGGGCGTGGTGACGAAACCCAGGTCACCCGTTCGCAGACCCAATTCAAATCCCTGCGCGCCGACTTGCCGCGTTATGAAGCGGCGCGGCAGGCCGGGTTGTTCCGTCTGTCGATGCTGCTGGCCAAACCGGTCGAGCAATTGCCGGCAGGTACGGCAAGTTGCGCCGAGTTGCCGAAGATCGCGCAACTGGTGCCGGTCGGTGACGGCGCTGCGCTGCTCAAGCGCCGCCCGGATATTCGTCAGGCCGAGCGGCGTCTTGCGGCGGCAACCGCCGGCATTGGTATCGCCACCGGCGAGCTGTACCCGGACATCAGCATCGGCGCGACCATCGGCACCGTCGGCATCATTGATGACCTTGGCGACCCGTCGACCAACCGCTGGGGCTTCGGCCCGTCGCTGAGCTGGAAAGTGCCGACCAACGGCGCCCGTGCACGCATCCGTGAAGCCGAGGCCAACACCCAGGGCGCACTGGCACATTTCGACGGCGTGGTGCTTAACGCCATCCGCGAGACGCAGACCGGTCTGGCCCAGTACAGCGCACTGCTGCAACGCCGCGATGCGCTGGCCGAAGCCGAGCAGTCGGCCAAGCTCGCCGCCGAGCAGACGCACCGCTTCTTCCAGGCCGGCCGCGAGTCGTTCCTCGCCGACCTGCAAGCGACGCGCACCTACACCGATGTCACCGCGCAACTGGCCGCCGCCAACACTCAGGTCGCGATGAGCCAGATCGATTTGTTCCTCGCCCTGGGCGGTGGCTGGGAAAGCGGACGAACGAACACCTCGGGCGCCAGCAAACCCTGAGGCCGTTGCTATGCTTTGAAGTGTTGGAGGGGCGCCCCATGCCAAGCGCTCCTGCAATGCACATTGCTCGTGCTGGCCCAGGGGAAACAATAATGAAAAACCCTTACGCTCTCGGCTTCTGGTGCGCTCTGGTCGCACTGGTGCTGCTCTCGGCCACGTATTTCTACGGGATCATGCTGGCCCACCAGATCGATACGGCGATGATCTTCCTCGACAGCGCCGTTGCGCTGATCGCGGTGATGGCGATCGTCGTCGTCGCGTGGACCTCGATTCAGCTGCAACGGGTCAAGAAGCGCCAGCTCGAACGGGGCAAGATGCTCGTGCTGATCTGGGACACCAAAGTCGCCCTGCGCCGGGTCGAAACCGTGTTCGACCGCTACTTCTGGGGCAGTTACTGGCAGCCGGGGCGAACCTTCGCCGAAGTCATGGGCGAGCTCACCGGCACGCCGCTGGAAAAAAGCCTCGAAGCGCTGAAGAAGCAATGCCTGGAACTCGACAAGCAGATCGCCGATGAAGGCTGGCACTGGCTGAATAACGCACGTGAGCTGTCAGATGTCGCCACGGCCATGGCCCGCGAACGCTATCAGCTGGATTTCTGCGATGTGCGAGCGGATACCACCGGCGGAGCGGTGATCGATCGCGACTTTGAAGTGCTGGTGTATACCTGGACCGCGCGGCTGAAAAGCTTTGATCATCAGCTGGATGAAATCGAGGTTCAATATTCCTGATTTGCTGTGAATCCACCGACCTCTTCGCGAGCAGGCTCGCTCCCACAGGTAAAGCACTGTCCTGGTGGGAGCGAGCCTGCTCGCGAAGAGGCCCGCAAAAACACCGAAACTCTTCGCTCCTGCCGACTGTCCATTCCCCCCATAGACACTCTTTAACCTTTAAACATTGGGCCGTCGCGCGCGCCCGGTGCTAATCTCCACCGCTTGATTGCGCACAGTCGAGCCGCGACCCGATCCCGGGTTCAAGGAAGACGACATCATCCACAGCCACGGAAACCGATCAGGTCATTCATGAATAAATCAGCAGGCGTGCTTCTCGGAATTGTTGTTGCCATCGGCGCGATCAGCGCAGGCGGGGCCTGGTACACCGGGACCAAGATCGAAGGCGTACTGAACAACGCTGTGACCAACGCCAACAAAGAGCTGCAGACCGCCATGGCCGGCTCTAACGGCACCGCGTCGCTGGAATTGGTATCGCTGGAGCGTCACACCTTCACCAGCACCGCGCACTATCGCCTCAAGGGCGAAGGCGAGATGTTCGGTGATGCGCCGGTCGAGCTGCTGTTCGTCGATCACATCGAACACGGCCCGCTGCCGTTCTCGCGGCTGGTTTCGCTGAAGTGGCTGCCGGTCATGGCCACCAGCAACTACGAGCTGGAAAAGAGCCCGTCCACGGAAAAATGGTTCGCCGCCACCAACGGCGCCGCGCCGCTCAAGGGCGTGACCAACATCGGCTACGACGAATCGACCACCAGCACTCTGAATCTGGTGCCGTTCGAAACTGCGCTGGATGAGCAATCGAGCCTGAAGTTTTCCGGGTTGAGCATGGACATCGCCGCCAGCGCCCAGGCGCAGAAGGTCAAGGCCGACGGCTACATGGACAACCTGAAACTGGTCACCGTGTCGCAAGACCAGGCGCCGGTGCAGATCGAGCTCAACGGCCTGACCCTGGCCAGCAACCTCGCCAAGAGCAGCTACGGCTACTACACCGGGGAAAACACCCTGGAAGTGACCAGCAGCAAAACCACTTTCGGCGCCAAACCGATGGTGCTGGGCGTGAAGAACTTCGAAATGAAGAACCGCACCGAAGAAAGCGGCAGCAATGCCTCGGGGCGTGCCGACTACAAAATCGGCGAAGTGACGCTCAACGACAAGAAAGTCGGTTCGGCGGCCATGGCCATGAGCCTGAAGAATCTCGACATTCCGTCGACCATGTCGCTGATGCAGATCTACCAGACCAAGTTGCAGCCCTACGAAAAAGCTGCCGCCGAGGCTGCTGCGCAGGGTTTGCCGGCACCGGAGCTGAATCTGACTGAAGCGGAAAACGCCCAGGTCAAAGCCGATCTGCAGAAGCTGTTGGCGGCCGGTCCGCAACTGGCGCTGGAGAACCTGTCGTTCAACACCGCCAACGGTGAAAGCCGCGCCAATCTGGTGATCGACCTGACCAAGCCGCAATCGATGGACCTGCCGCCGGATCAACTGGGCAAGCAACTGATCGCATTGCTCGACCTGAACATCCAGGTGTCCAAGCCGATGCTGGTCGATCTGCTGAGCGTGCAGGCGCAACTTGATGGCCAGACTGACGCCAAAGCCATCGTCGATCAGTCCAGGGAAGCGGCGGACATGTTCGCCGGCATGGCGGTCGGCTCGCAATTGGCTGTCGCCGACGGCACCAACGTGGTGACCAAACTGCATTACGCGGCCAATCAGGTCGAATTCAACGGCCAGAAAATGACCGTCGAGCAGTTCATCGGCTTCCTGATGAGCAAGTTTGCCGGCGTCACCCAAGAGCAATAAACCCAACCGCGCGCCCCCCAGACGCCCGGCCCCTGTGTGAACAGGTGCCGGGCGTTTTGCTGTACGGATTTTGTACAGACGGGGCCGATTCTGAACAATTATTGCGTTGTGAAAATTCGACTACGCTTGCGTGCAGACTGCCTCACCAAGCTTGGCCGAGGGCTGTCATTGTCGGCCACCGTTACGAATGGGCAAGGAGGGCATTGCGACCCGGCTGGCCATGTAAGGATGCTGACAAATGCCGCGTATTGATGGCCCTGTATTACATCGTGGTTTGCGCCCTTTGTTCCGATTCGCCCTGTGCAGCCAGTTGCTCTGGCCGCTGCTGGCATTGGCCGACACGCCCTACGACGAGATGGTGCGCGATGCCCGCGCCGGGCATTACACGCCTGCATTGACCGTGCTGCGTCAGGTGCCGCCGGGTCTGGCCAGCGACAGCCAGGTCAGCGATCACCTGCAAATCGCCAGTTGGGCCGGGCTCGATGCCGAAGTGGTCAAGGTCTACGAAACCCAGGGGCGCGACCGCGTCCTGCCGGTGCAGGCACTGACCGCCGCCGCGCGTGCCTATCGCAACCTCAAGCGCTGGGATCAGGCCATCCAGGTGTACAACAAGGCGCTGGCGCTGGAGCCGGACAACGCCGACCTGCAACTGGGCCTGGCGCTGACCCAGGCCGATTCCGGCAAACCCGATCAGGCCGTCACCCGCGCCCAGGCGCTGGTTGCCGCCAAACCCGACGATCCGTCACGCCGTCTCGCCTTGGGCTACGCACTCGGTCGCGCCGGCAAACAATACGACGCATTGTTCGAATTCGATCAGGCGTTTATCCGCGCCGGCAACAAACCGGAAGTCGCCCGCGAGTACGTGGTCGCCCTGCAACAGGCCCGTCTGCCTGAACCGGCGCTGCGTCTGGCCAGTCAACGTCCCGGCCTGATTGATCCGGTGACCTTGCGCCGCCTGGAAGGCGATCTCGCCGCCGAACGCGTGCGCCTTGCCGAACTGGCGACCCGCAGCGAAAAGGAACGCTACGTCATCGCCGATCGCGCGCTGGCCGATTACGACAAATTGCTCGCGACCTGGACGCCCGACGCGACTGCTCACGACGACGTGACGCGCTGGCGCATCGACCGCATGGGCGCGCTCAAGGCCCGGGCGCGCACCGCCGACGTCATCGCCGAATATCAAAAGCTGCAGGCCGAGGGCGTGCAGATTCCGACCTACGCCCTGCGCTGGGTTGCGGCGTCTTATCTGGATCAGCGTGAGCCTGAGATTGCTACCGATCTGTATCGCCAGGTGCTTTCGGCGCCGGATGCCGATGTCGGTGATCGCCTCGAAGACAGCACTGCGCTGTACTACTCGCTGCTGGAAAGCGACCGCGCCGATGAGGCGCGCAAGGTCGCCGAAGACGCGGCGAAAGCCCAGCGTCCGCGCGTCGAGCTCAAGGGTTTGCCGATCGGCAACCCCAACGACGAATGGATGGACGCCCAGCAACTCGCCGCCCAGGCCGGCACCTACGGTTCCGACCTGCCTCACGGCGAAGAACGCTTGCAGACGCTGGTCGATCAGGCGCCGGGCAACCTTGGCTTGCGTCTGGCCCAGGCCGATCTCTACCTCGCCCGCCAGTGGCCGCGCCGCGCGGAAAATCAGCTCAAGGAAACCGAGAGCATGGCGCCACGCGATGCCGGCCTGGAGGTCGCGCAGGCGCGCACCGCGATGGAGTTGCAGGAGTGGCGGCAGAACGATGCGCTGGTCGACGACGTGGTCGCGCGCTATCCGGACAATCGCCAGGTGCAGCGTCTGGCTCGCGAACGCGAAGTCCATGACATGGCCGAACTGCGCGTCGAAGCCTACGGCGGCAAGGCCAACGGTGGCGGCAGCGGCGATGCCGGTGCGGTCAGCGGCAGCCGTGATTTCGGTATCCAGAGCACGCTTTACAGCCCACCGATCAACGAAGACTGGCGGGTGTTCGCCGGCGCCGGTTATGCCACTGGCGATTTCGCCGAAGGCACCGGCCACCATCGCTTCCAGCGTGTCGGTCTGGAGCGGCGCACCCGTGACATGACTCTCGAAGCCGAGGTGTCGAATCACGATTACGGCTTCGGTGACAAACAGGGCGCGCGCCTGGCGATTGCCCGCGACATCAACGATCACTGGCAGTACGGCGGCAGCCTCGAATACCTCTCGGCGGAAACGCCGCTGCGCGCGCTCAACAGCGACATCAAGGCCAATGGCGGCAGTGCGTTCCTGCGCTGGCGCGCCAACGAAAGCCGCGAGTGGCGCGTGTCGGTCAGCCCGTCGCACTTCAGCGATGGCAACAACCGCGTCGAAGCGTTGGTGACCGGGCGCGAGGGCATCTACACCGCGCCGAACATCCAGGTCGACGCCGGCCTGGAAGTGGGCACCAGCCACAACTCGAAATCCGACGACGTGCCGTACTTCAACCCGAAGTCGGACTTCAGCGTGATGCCGCTGGTCAACGTCAACCACGTGCTTTACCACCGCTACGAAACTTCCTGGAGCCAGCAATTCCAGGCCGGCGCCGGCACCTACAGCCAACGCGACCACGGCACCGGCGGCATGGCGTTGCTCGGTTATGGCCAACGGTACGCCTGGAACGACGTGTTCGATGTGGGCGGCATGTTCAGTGTGATCAACCGGCCTTATGACGGTGATCGGGAAACTGATCTGCGTCTGCTCGTCGACCTCACTTTCCGCTTCTAGAAGAGTTTGAAGATGCCTTTTATCTCGCGTTTCATCCTTCTGCTGGGAGCGCTGCTGATCAGCGCCTGCGCCCAGCAAGCCCCGGCCTTCGCGCCGCCCTCCGAGCGCCCGGTCGCGGCCAGTGAACAACCGTGGCCAAAAAACCATGTGCTTGGCATCGCCTACCACGATGTCGAAGACCGTGATCCTGATCAGGCCGTGGTGGCGGTGCGCACCGAGCGCATGATCGAGCAGCTCGCCTGGCTGCGCGAGAACGGCTACAAACCAGTGACCGTCGACCAGATCATGGCCGCGCGTAACGGTGGCCCGGAGCTGCCGGCGAAAGCGGTGTTGCTCAGCTTTGACGACGGTTATGCCAGCTTCTATACCCGCGTGCTGCCGGTGCTGCGCGCCTATAACTGGCACGCCTTGCTGGCGCCGGTTGGCACCTGGATCGACACGCCGCTCAATCAACCGGTGGATTTTGCCGGCACGCCGCGTAACCGTGAGAACTTCCTGACCTGGCAGCAGATCCGCGAAATTTCCAAATCCGGGTTGGTAGAGATCGCCGCCCACACCGACGCCAACCACAAAGGCATCCTTGCCAACCCGCAGGGCAACCTGCAGCCTGCCGCCGCGACCCGGCGTTATGACCCCGTGACCAAGCGCTATGAGTCCGAAGCCGATTTCCAGGCGCGCATTCGTACCGACGTAAAGAATATTTCCGAGAAGATCCGCAAGGCCACCGGTTACAAACCACGCGTCTGGGTCTGGCCGTACGGCACCGCCGACGGTACGTCGCTGACCGTGGTTGGCGAGGAGGGCTATGAGATGGCCCTGACTCTGGACGACGGTCTCGATACGCTCGACAACCTGATGAGCGGGCCGCGCTTCCTCGTTGCCTCCGATCCTGACGGCGAGCATTTCGCCAACAGCATCGTCTCGGTACAGGCCGAAGGGCCGATGCGCGTGGTTCATGTCGATCTCGACAACGTCTACGATCCGGACCCGGCGCAGCAGGACATCAACCTCGGCAAACTGGTGCAGCGCATGGCCGACCTGGGTGCCAGCACGGTGTTCCTGCAAGCCTTCGCCGATCCCAAGGGCGATGGTCTGGTGCATTCGTTGTACTTCCCCAACCGCCACTTGCCGGTGCGTGCCGACCTGTTCGACCGCGTCGCCTGGCAACTGCGCACCCGTGCCCATGTGAAGGTCTTTGCGTGGATGCCGGTGCTGAGTTTCGAACTCGATTCGAAGCTGCCGCGTGTAACCCGGTGGGACCCGAAAACCGCCATCACCTCGGTCGATCCGAAGCAGTACAAACGCCTGTCACCGTTCAATCCCGAAGTGCGCAAGATCATCGGTGAAATCTATGAAGACGTGGCGCGGCTGACCTCGATCGACGGCATTCTCTACCACGACGATGCTGTGCTATCGGATTTCGAAGACGCCAGTCCGGATGCCTTGAAGGCCTACGCTGCTCAAGGTCTGCCAGGTTCGATTGCCGCGCTGCGCGACGACCCGGCGGCGATGCAACGCTGGACGCGCTTCAAGAGTCGTTACCTGATCGACTTCACCAACGAACTGACCGCCAAGGTCCGCGCAATCCGCGGGCCGCAGGTGCTGACCGCGCGCAACATCTTCGCCGAGCCGATGCTCAACCCTGAAAGCGAAGCGTGGTTCGCACAGAACCTCGATGACTTCCTCGCCACCTACGACTGGACGGCGCCAATGGCCATGCCATTGATGGAAAAACAGACGCTGGCCGAGTCCGGCCCGTGGCTGGAAGAACTGGTCGCCACGGTGAAAAAACGTCCCGGGGCACTCAACCGCACCGTGTTCGAATTGCAGGCGCGCGACTGGAACCAAAAGGATCAGGCCGACATCGATGCCGTGCATCTGGCGGACTGGATGGGCCGGCTCAAGCGTCAGGGTGCGACCAGTTTCGGTTACTACCCGGACAACTTCCTCGACAACCTGCCAGACCTGAAAACCGTAAGGCCTGCACTCTCCAACAAATGGAATCCATAACATGCTGGATAGACTGTTAGCCCTGCTTGTTCTGGCGATTGTCCTTGGCGTTCCGCTGGGGCTGATCTTCCTGGTGACCGGCCAGTTCCTGATGTCGTTCGTGTTCTTCTACCCGCTGTTCATGTCCGGGTTGTGGATCGCTGGCGGTCTGTATTTCTGGCTGCACTGGGAGCGCCACTGGCCGTGGCAGGACGACACGCTGCCGCCGCCATTGGAAGGCGAACCACTGATTTCGATCCTGATCCCTTGCTACAACGAAGGCGATAACGCTGCCGATACGATTCACGCGGCGCTGGCTCAGCATTACCCGAATATCGAAGTCATCGCGATCAACGACGGCTCCAAGGACAACACTGCCGAGGTCCTCGACGCACTGGCCAAGGAAGATCCGCGTTTGCGGGTCCTGCATCTGGCGGAAAACCAGGGCAAGGCTGTAGCTCTGCGCATGGGCGCGATCGCTGCGCGCAGTGAGTATCTGGTGTGCATCGATGGCGATGCACTGCTGGCGCCGAACACGGCGGCTTATCTGGTGGCGCCGATGCTGGATAACGCGCGCCTTGGCGCAGTGACCGGCAACCCGCGCATCCGCACACGTTCGACCTTGATCGGGCGGGTGCAGGTGGGCGAATTCTCTTCAATCATCGGACTGATCAAGCGTACGCAGCGGGTATTCGGGCGTATCTTTACCGTCTCCGGCGTGATCGTCGCGTTCCGCCGCACCGCGCTGAACCGGGTCGGCTACTGGAGCCCGGACATGATCACCGAAGACATCGACATCAGCTGGAAGCTGCAACTGGATCACTGGAGCATCTTCTACGAACCGCGCGCGCTGTGCTGGATCCTCATGCCGGAAACCCTCGGTGGCCTGTGGAAGCAGCGTCTGCGCTGGGCTCAGGGCGGCGCCGAAGTGCTGTTCAAGAACATTCGCGGCATCTGGCAGTACCGCCATCGCTACCTGTGGCCGCTGCTGTTCGAATACTGCCTGTCCACCGGTTGGGCCTTCACCTTTCTGCTGTCGGTGATTTTCTGGGGCATGGGCAAGTTCATGGTCATGCCCGACGCGATCGCCGTGGATCACCTGATGCCGCCGGCCTTCACCGGCCTGTTGCTGGCGTTTGTCTGCCTGGTGCAGTTCGCCGTCAGCATCATCATTGACCGGCGCTATGAGCCGGGTCTGGGCAAGACCATGTTCTGGGTGGTCTGGTATCCGTTGGTGTTCTGGCTCGTCAGTCTGCTGACCACCCTGGTCAGTTTCCCCAAGGTGTTGTTCAGCCAACACAAAAAACGCGCGCGCTGGGTCAGTCCTGATCGGGGCATCCGCCCGCTGGGCGACGACCAGGAGGAAGTGATCAAATGAAAATTATCCGGACTCGCCAACGGCCCTTTCTGGTGGTGATCGACGTCATTCTCACGATGCTGGCCTGGGTTGGCCTGCTGTTCCTGCTGGTACGCGGGCTATGGCCATTGATCGAAACCACCGGCGGCCCGCGCATCGAGAACTCGGCATTCGATGCCTTGGGCACTTTGCAGGTTTATATGTGGGTGGCGCTGGTCAACGCAGTGATCCTGATCGGTTGGGCGCGTTACCAGCAACGCAAAAGCCGCAGCTTCGCCCAGCGCCGTCTGCCTTCGCCGGTGATTGGTGATGAAGGGCTGAGCAAAAGCTTCAAGCTGTGCGACGAGCGTTTCCAGAAACTCCGCACGCCCGGGGTGATGACCATCCACAACGATCAGGACGGTGATATCAGCCACGTGGAAACGCATTTCTGGCCGCTTCAGCAGCAGGCCTTGCCGGCGCCGCTGGAGCAACAGCGGGTGATCTTTCTGCATGCCGAAGAAGATGGCAATCGCGAGCCGGTTAACCGTCTGACCTGACCTCCACTGTAGGAGCTGCCGAAGGCTGCGATCTTTTGATTTTGCTTATGTAACAACAAGATCAAGAGATCGCAGCCTCGTTGCACTCGTCAGCTCCTACAGGACCGGTGTCAGACCTGAATCAGCGTCCACGCCTCTTTCATCCGCAACGGCTGCTTCATCCGCTCAGCGAGCAGCGCCATTGCGCGTTGCTTGTCGCAGGCCACCGCCGCAACAACCAGGCCGTCTTTTGCGAACAGACCAATGAATGGCGGCTTCTGCGGCTCGCCGCTGAACTCGACCTCGTCCCATTCCTGCGCGTGACCGAGATAGTCGTAGTTCTTGCCAAAGTGGTAGGTCCAGAAAAACGGCACATCCAGATAATGTTCCTCGCCACCGAGCATGTTGGCCGCAGCGATGCGCGCGTGTTGCTGGGCCAGGCGCCAATGCTCAATGCGGGTTGGCTGGCCGTTCAACGGAAACGTGGCGATATCGCCGATGGCCCACAAGCCATCAGTGACGCGCATGCCGTCATCGACGCGCAATGACTGATCGTCTTCCCTGGGCAATGAGTCGAAAGGCTCAGTGGCCGGGTGAACACCGACGCCGGCGAGAACCAGATCTGCCGCCAACCGCAGGCCATTGTCGAGCAGCACGCCCTCGACCTTGTCTTCGCCCAGTATCTGCGTGGCCTCGTGTTCGCTGATGAACTTCACCCCGTGCTCTTCGTGCAGGGCGCGAATCGCCTTGCCCACAGCGTCGCCGAATTGCTTGGCGAACGGGATTGCGTGGCGAGCGAGAACTGTGACATCGAGGCCGTACTCGCGCAGGGCGGATGCGCATTCAAGGGCGATGAAACTGTCGCCGATGATCACCGCGCGCTGACCCGGTTGAGCGGCGTCGATGATCTGTTCAGCCTGGACTTTCGAGCGCAGGACGAAGACGTTGGTCAGCTCGGCGCCCGGCAGTTTCAGCGGGTTGGGTGCACCGCCAGTGGCGAGTACAGCGGCGTCGTAGCGCAGGATGCCGTCGTTGTGCAGATGAAGCGTTTTGCCTGGCGCGTCGAGTGAAGTCACGTCGCCTTGCACGCGCTCAATCCGTTGCGCTTGATAGAACGCTTCATCGCGCAGCGGCGGGACTTCTTTCGGCGACATCTCCCCGGCGAGGACAAATTTGCTCAACACCGTGCGGTCGTAGCCGGCATCCGGTTCGCCATCGACCAGCACAATGCGCCCGCCAAAACCCTTCTCCCGCAGGGCCGCCGCGCAAGCCGTGCCCGCCGCCCCGGCGCCGACCACCACGAACGTTCTTGGATCGTCGGCGGGCGGGGTGTGCGGATCCGGCAGGGGCTGGTCATCGACCCACACTTCATCGCCGCGCAGCTCCAGCGGATAGCGTTTGAGACTGTCCAGCGATGGCGGCTCGCACAGGCCGCCGTCCTCGGCCCGGTACGCGGCTTTGTGCCAGGGGCAGATCAACCTGCCGTGACACATCGCCCCCTCGGCCAACGGTGCGCCGGCATGTGGACACAGGCCCTGAAACGCCCGCAACTCGCCGTTGGCACGCAGCAGGACGATCTTGCAGTCGCCGATTTCGACTTGCAGGCCACGGTCTTGCGGGACATCGGCGAAACGGGCGACACGGTGCAGGGACATTTCGGCTTCCTCGCAGGCATTTCTCTTGTGAGTTGGCGGCGCCGCGCGAGGTTCAGCCATTTGCTACTGCCAAGGCACGAACGGTACAGCTATAGTTTGCGGGCCGACGACGGCCTCATTGCACAAGGTGCTCCCGGAATGACCCGATTGACCTCTCTCAACCCATGGCTGGCGGCCATCGCCGTGACCCTTTGCGTGCAGTTCCCGGCACAGGCCCAGGAGCGCTTCACCCTGAGCATCCCCGGCGTGTCGGATAACCGTCTGTTCACCTCGGCAGCGGCAAGTGACGCACCCGGTTGCGGCGGCAAGAACCAGTCGCCGGCGCTGAGCTGGAACGCCGGCCCGGCCGGAACCCAGAGCTACGCCATCGTCATGCACGACCCGGATGGCCAGAAAGGCTTGGGCGTGGATCACTGGATTCACTACGGCATCAAACCCACCACCCACCAGATCGCGGCCGGCGTAGGTGCCAAATCCGCGCTCGAAGGTGTCGGCGGCACCAACAGCAAAGGCAACACTCATTACATGGGCCCATGCCCGCCAGTGGGCGACAGCGCGCACCACTACATCATCCAGATCTACGCCCTCGACCTCGCCCCGGACGCCCTGCCGGCTGGCCTGACCCGCGCCGAGCTGATGGAAAAAATCAAGGGCCATGTGCTGCGCAACAGCAGCGCGGTGCGGCGTTATCACCGCTGAGGCTCGGCCGCTCACGGGCGGCTGACTGCCCTGATTCCCCAGCCATTTGGCATTGCCCCGCGAAAACGCGCACTATCGAGCCATTGCCAATGCGCTGGAGGACACCGTGGCAGCAAAAATCGACCGCATCGCCCAGCTACTCAACTGCCCGGAAAAGGGCGAACAAATGCGGCGTGCAGTAACCGAGACACGTAAGGAATTTCTGCTGAATCAGCCGGAAGAAGACCTCGTTGAGGAAGACGAGGTGTTTGACGAGGTTGAGGAGGAGGGAGATGACGACGATGAATATGACGAGTTTGACTGGACGACGGAGTGACGGCCTTCCAGCGATCTTGTCATCGCCCACAAAAAAGCCCCGGACCATCACAGTCCGGGGCTTTCTCGTTTGATTCATGGTGCACCAGGCGGGATTCGAACCCACGACCCCTGCCTTCGGAGGGCAGTACTCTATCCAGCTGAGCTACTGGTGCAGCGGGCGACATCATACCTAGGTCGGCTCGGGGCGTCCATGCCGGGTTTGGCGGATTTTGTCAGTGTGCGTGTCGGCGCGAAATCGCTGCATTCCTTAAAGCGGTAACGTCCTGCAAAACCCTCGCTTGGCGCTTTGCCGGGGTTGATCTAAGGTTTTTCCTGCGGCGCGGATTTTCTGTACGTTGATCTGAAAAGCGGCGTTTTTGTTCTTTTTTTCGAACGACCTATTGTCCTTTACCCCCTTTGAACCTACGATCCGTTTGAGATTTCAAACGCTCGTTGACGGGATGTTGCAGCGCAAGTGCGCCCGGTCGTGCACTGTCGATGCGCCACAATCCGCTCACTGATTTCCCTGACGGCAGCCTTGCGAGGCGCCTTTCTACAATCATAATTTGCTCCGCGCAGGCCGCGGTGCTGTTAAGGAAAGCCGACATGCAGCTTAAAGACACCCAGTTGTTCCGCCAGCAAGCCTTCATCGATGGCGCTTGGGTCGATGCCGACAACGGTCAGACGATCAAGGTCAACAACCCGGCAACCGGCGAAATCCTCGGCACCGTGCCGAAGATGGGCGCCGCTGAAACCCGCCGTGCCATTGAAGCCGCTGACAAAGCGCTGCCGGCCTGGCGTGCACTGACCGCCAAGGAGCGTGCCGGCAAGCTGCGTCGCTGGTTCGAACTGATGATCGAGAACCAGGACGACCTCGCGCGCCTGATGACCCTCGAGCAGGGCAAGCCGCTGGCCGAAGCCAAGGGCGAAATCGTTTACGCCGCATCGTTCATCGAGTGGTTCGCCGAAGAAGCCAAGCGCATCTACGGTGATGTGATTCCGGGCCATCAGCCGGACAAGCGCCTGATCGTCATCAAGCAGCCGATCGGCGTCACCGCCGCGATCACCCCGTGGAACTTCCCGGCGGCGATGATCACTCGTAAGGCCGGCCCGGCGCTGGCCGCCGGTTGCACCATGGTGCTCAAGCCAGCATCGCAAACTCCATTTTCCGCTTTCGCCCTGGCCGAACTGGCTCAGCGTGCAGGCATTCCGGCGGGCGTGTTCAGCGTGGTCTCCGGCAGCGCCGGCGACATCGGCAGCGAGCTGACCAGCAACCCGATCGTGCGCAAGCTGTCCTTCACCGGCTCGACCGAGATCGGTCGCCAGTTGATGGCCGAATGCGCCAAGGACATCAAGAAAGTCTCGCTGGAACTGGGCGGCAACGCGCCGTTCATCGTGTTCGACGACGCCGATCTGGATAAGGCCGTCGAAGGCGCGATCATTTCCAAGTACCGCAACAACGGTCAGACCTGCGTCTGCGCCAACCGTCTATACATTCAGGACGCGGTCTACGATGCGTTCGCCGAGAAGCTGAAAGTGGCAGTGGCCAAACTGAAGATCGGCAACGGTCTGGAAGACGGCACCACTACCGGCCCGCTGATCGACGAAAAAGCCGTGGCCAAGGTTCAGGAACACATCGCTGACGCCGTGAGCAAAGGCGCCACCGTACTGGCTGGCGGCAAGGCGATGGAAGGCAACTTCTTCGAGCCGACCATCCTCACCAACGTGCCGAAAAACGCGGCCGTGGCCAAGGAAGAAACCTTCGGTCCGCTGGCGCCGCTGTTCCGCTTCAAAGACGAAGCCGAAGTAATCGCGATGTCCAACGACACCGAATTCGGTCTGGCTTCTTACTTCTACGCGCGTGACCTTGGCCGTGTGTTCCGTGTCGCCGAAGCGCTGGAATACGGCATGGTCGGCGTCAACACTGGGCTGATCTCCAACGAAGTCGCGCCGTTTGGCGGCATCAAGGCTTCGGGCCTGGGTCGTGAAGGCTCCAAGTACGGCATCGAAGACTACCTGGAAATCAAATACCTCTGCCTGGGCATCTAAGCCGGGAAAGGGATCGCTGCAAACGCAAAGGGCACGAGAGCGCTGTCCCTTTGCGTCGTTTCAAACAGGAATTTTCTCTGCGGCCGGGAACGCCGTGGCAGTCGATCATCGCATGCTGCCACCGCCGATTCCTCCCGCTTCATCCTTGAACCACGCCGCCCGATGAGCGGCGAATGAGGACTGTAATGAGCAAGACTAACGCTGAACTGATGGCCCGCCGCACCAATGCCGTACCTCGTGGTGTCGGCCAGATTCACCCGATCTTCGCCGAGTCGGCAAAGAACGCCACCGTGACCGACGTTGAAGGTCGTGAGTTCATCGACTTCGCCGGCGGTATCGCTGTACTGAACACCGGCCACGTGCACCCGAAAATCATCGCTGCCGTGACCGAACAGCTGAACAAGCTGACCCACACCTGCTTCCAGGTGTTGGCCTACGAGCCGTACGTTGAGCTGTGCGAAAAAATCAACGCCAAGGTGCCGGGTGATTTCGCCAAGAAAACCCTGCTGGTCACCACCGGTTCCGAAGCAGTGGAAAACGCTGTGAAGATCGCCCGTGCCGCCACTGGCCGCGCTGGCGTAATCGCTTTCACCGGCGCTTACCACGGTCGCACCATGATGACCCTCGGCCTGACCGGCAAAGTCGTGCCTTATTCGGCTGGCATGGGCCTGATGCCAGGCGGCATCTTCCGTGCGCTGTACCCGAATGAACTGCATGGCGTGAGCATCGACGATTCGATCGCTTCCATCGAACGCATCTTCAAGAACGACGCCGAGCCGAAAGACATCGCGGCGATCATCATCGAGCCGGTGCAGGGCGAAGGTGGTTTCTACGTCGCGCCGAAGGAGTTCATGAAGCGTCTGCGCGCGCTGTGCGACCAGCACGGCATCCTGTTGATCGCTGACGAAGTACAGACTGGCGCTGGCCGTACCGGCACCTTCTTCGCCATGGAACAGATGGGTGTTGCTGCCGACCTGACCACTTTCGCCAAATCCATCGCTGGCGGCTTCCCGCTGGCCGGCGTGTGCGGCAAGGCCGAGTACATGGACGCCATTGCTCCGGGCGGTCTGGGCGGCACCTACGCCGGTAGCCCGATCGCTTGCGCCGCTGCGCTGGCAGTGATGGAAGTATTTGAAGAAGAGCAACTGCTGGACCGCTGCAAGGCTGTCGGCGAGCGTCTGGTCACTGGCCTGAAGGCCATTCAGGCCAAGTACCCGGTGATCGGTGAAGTGCGTGCGTTGGGCGCGATGATCGCGGTCGAGCTGTTTGAAAACGGCGACAGCCACAAGCCAAACCCGACCGCCGTGGCCGCTGTGGTGGCCAAGGCGCGTGACAAGGGCCTGATCCTGCTGTCCTGCGGCACGTACGGTAACGTGCTGCGCGTGCTGGTCCCGCTGACTTCGCCGGACGAGCAACTGGACAAAGGCCTGGCGATCATCGAAGAGTGCTTCTCTGAACTCTGATCCATTGCTGTGACCTGCTCGACAAAAACCCGCTTCGGCGGGTTTTTTTATGCCTGTAGAAACACATCGAACCTGTTTGCGCTGTATCGAATCGCCAGCATTGGCTAAGGTTCAGGCATTGCAAGGAGAGCGCGCATGACTGCCGTTGATTTACCCGCCGTACCCCGAGTGCTGATTGCCGAGGCCGATCCCTGGTCCCGCGACCTGCTCAAACAAGTGCTGCTCAACGTGCGCTGCGATGCGCGTCTGGATCTGTGTGCCGATGGCCAGCAAGCACTTTCATTGCTCAGCGAGGTGCCCTATGACCTGGCCATCGTTGACTGGGAATTGCCTGGCATCGATGGATTACATGTGTTGCGCAGTGTGCGTCAGCGCAAACGCAATCCGCCGTTGCCGTTCATTTTGATGAGCAGCCGTAACGACAGCGCCAGCGTGCGCGAAGCGATTCCGCTGGCGCCGACGGCGTACCTGACCAAACCGTTGAACATGGAAGGCCTGACCGAGCGCTTGCAGGGCTTGCTGCTTAACGCCGGCGAAGCCGTGGTCTGCGAAGTGCCGGCATTGGCGCCGGGCATGACCCTGTCGGTGTTTCTCGAGCGGCGTCGCGAGCAGGCCGATGGCGCGCCGTTGATGACCGATGTGCAAGTGGCCGTCAAGCGCAGCCTCAATCCCGAGGGGCTGGACCTGAAGCTGCTGGAGCAGGAAGTGCGCACCGATCCGCAGATTACTGCCGTGCTGATTGCGGCAGCCAACAGCGCCGCGCAGCATCACGGCGCGCCGGTGCAAACCCTCGCTCAGGCACTGCATCGACTCGGCACCGGGCAGAGCATGAACCTGATCCTCGGGCTGGCGCTCAAACGCAGCGCGCGGCTCAGCGATCCATGCCTGGCGGATTATGCTGAGCGCTACTGGGGGTTATCACTGCACACGGCGGAATACGCGCGTACGCTGGCGCGCCTGCTCGATCTGGATCAGGAGCGCTGCTATTGCGCGGGCATGCTGCATCGGCTCGGTGATCTGGCGCTGCTGCGCTGCCTGCAGGAATGGCAGCAGGCCGGCGGCGAGTTGGACGAGCAGGAGGAGGTCGGTGAAGCGCTGGTGAAGTTTGGCGCGTCTTATGGCTCGGCGTTGCGCACCCGCTGGCGTCTGCCGCTGGAGCTGCGCGAGTTGATTGCTTCGGTCTACCAGTTGGGCGGCGGCGTGTATTCCCGCGAGGCATTGGTGATGAACATGGCAGCGCAGATGGCGCGGCTGACCGAGCATGAAGGCGTTGAGGAACTGGCGAAGAGCCGGACCGCGCGGTTGCTCAAGATCGGGCTGCCGGAGTTGCTGCGGATGCGCAAATGACAGATCACCACATTCCAGTGTGGGAGCGAGCCTGCTCGCGAACGCGGTGTGTCATTCAGCTTTGAGTTCACTGACAAAACGCTTTCGCGAGCAGGCTCGCTCCCACAGGTACAGCACCAGGCGTGGAAACCGGGATCAGGCCGCAATAATCCTGTTCTTGCCCTGCCGTTTCGCCTCGTACATCGCCGCATCCGCGCGGGCAAACAGGCTGTCGAGGTTCTTGTCTTCGTCGGTGAGGTTGGTCAGGCCCTGGCTCACGGTGATGCTGAATGCTTGCCCGTCGTGGTTGAAGCGCAGTCGCTGGATCTCCTGCTGCAGGCGCTCCGCTACTTGCACGGCCATTTCCGGTGCACAGCCGGGGAACACCGCGGCGAATTCCTCACCGCCAATCCGTCCGAACAGGTCGCCACGGCGCAACGATCCGCGTCCACACTCAGCGATCCGTTGCAGCACGTTGTCGCCTTCCGGGTGGCCGTAGCTATCGTTGATCACTTTGAAGTCATCGATGTCCAGCAGCAGGAAGGCCAGCGGTGTGCCTTGGCGGCGCGCCTCGGCAAACTCGCGGTGGGCGCATTCGAAGAAGTGGCGGCGGTTGCTGCTTTGCGTCAGCACATCGGTGGTGGCCAAGCGTTGCAGCTCGGTTTCCATGTGCTTTTTGTCGGTGATGTCTTCGGCGATGCCGACGATGATCACCGGCTGTCCGGGCTCGTCCTGGCGATTGATAAAGCATTTGTCGCTAAGCCAGCGCACCTGGCCATCGGCGGCGATGATGCGGTACTCGCGATCTTCCACCGCACCTCGGTGCAGGACTTCGGCCAGGCTTTGTTCGGCGTATTCCAGATCATCGGGGTAAATGCTGTCGCGCCACTGGTTGTAGTCAGCCAACAACAGCGCGGCGGAACGGCCAAAAATCCGTTCGTACGCCGGGCTGACGTACAGAACCTGCCGGGTTTCCCAATTGAAAGCCCAAAGCACGGCGTTGACGCTGACCAGCAGCGAACTGATCAATTGTTCGCGCTCGCTCAGGCGCGCGACTTCGCCTTGCGCATGCATCAGCGCCATCAGCGTTTGCGCGGCCTCGGGCCATTGCGTGAAGGATGTGTCTTTCTGGTTGTTGTTGACCATCGGCACAAATCTCAAAGGGCGCGCCGCAATGTCGACGACGGCCACAGGACAACCCGCCGGGATGGCGAAGTGTCATTGAGATAGGGGATTTTCGGCGAAGTTCCCGGCCATTACCGAGTCCCGCCGGGCGGCGAGGTGTAGGCGCCGACGAGTGCAACGAAGCTGCGATCTCTTGATCCTTCGAATCAGAAGATCGCAGCCAGTGCCGGGTCAGACAGCTGCTGGACGCAGCGAGTAAGTTTTCAGCTGATCGGCAAAATCGCGCAACGACTGGATACCACTGGCCTCGGCCTCGTGAATCCATTCCTTGATGGCGGCGAGCATGTCGTGGCCATTGGAGCTGGTCTTGACCCAGATCTGTTGCAGGGCCAGGCGTTTTTCGTAAATGACTTTCAGCGCCTGGCTGTGTTCGAGCATGGTTTGGATGCGCAAGTGATGACGGTCTTCCAGCAGGCTGGTTTCGCGCGACAGCAGGCGTTTGGCCCGGTGGAACTGGTGGCGCACCGAATGATCGACCTTGGCCAGCTCTTGCTTGACCAGCGGGCCGATCACCAATTTGCGGTACTGGGCCATGATCTGGAAGCGGTTGTTGAGGATCGCCATGGCGGTGTCCATGTCCAGGCTGCCCTTGCCTTCGACGCGGTGGGCAATCGGTGCGACCCGCTGCACCTTGGCCAGACGCAGGAAGCAGAAGACCTTGATCCACGCCCAGCCGAGGTCAAATTCCCATTTCTTGACCGACAGCTTGGCCGAGTTGGGGTAGGTGTGGTGGTTGTTGTGCAGCTCTTCACCGCCGATCAGGATGCCCCACGGCACCAGATTGGTCGCCGCGTCACGGCATTCGAAATTGCGATAGCCGACGGCATGGCCCAGACCGTTGATCACGCCAGCGGCCCACACCGGAATCCACATCATCTGGATCGCCCAGATAGTGATGCCGATGGTGCCGAACAGCAGCAGGTCGATCACACCCATGATCGCTACTCCCAGCAGCGGATAGCGGCTGTAGAGGTTGCGTTCGATCCAGTCTTCCGGGCAGTTCTTGCCGTAGATGCGCAGGGTTTCCGGGTTCTGCGCTTCGCTGCGGTACAGCTCGGCACCGGTGCGCAGCACCGTGGACAGACCCTTGATGACCGGGCTGTGCGGGTCATCTTCGGTTTCGCATTTGGCGTGGTGTTTGCGGTGGATGGCGGTCCACTCGCGGGTATTCTGCGCCGTGGTCAGCCACAGCCAGAAACGGAAGAAGTGCTTGAGACCCGCATTCAGCTCGAGTGAGCGATGGGCCGAGTAACGGTGCAGATAGACCGTGACGGCGACAATCGTCACATGGGTCATCAGCAGGGTGACCGCGACCAGTGACCAGGCCGACAAGCCAAGAAAACCTTCGTACCACATAGGCTATAGGGCCCTCGATAAAGATAAAAACAGCCGTTGCATTATCACTAAGCACACAGATAAAACCAGTCGCCCTTTCAGATAAGAAGTCGCTGAATGTTTCTTCACCTATAATTCCAACCTTTTTGTAGGGACATGGACGACCGAATGTCTGCGACTTACCGCGATGCCTTGCGTGCAGCGCTGCTCTACCTGGTACTGGCCGCCGTATGGCTGCAGGTTTCTGATCATTTATTAAGCAAGTTCTTCGATGACTCCAATGAGCTGGCCCACTGGCAACTGATCAACGGTTATTTGCTGGCAGCCGTCAGCGCCGCGCTGATTTTTCTCGCGCGGGCGCGGCTGGGGCGGTTTCTCGGCATCGGCGCGCGCTTGCGCGAGCGCCACATCGACCGTGAGCGCCTGCGTCAGGCGGCCGCCGTGTTCGATTGCACTCGCGAAGGTGTGCTGGTTACCGACCATCGAGGGCTGATCGTGCACGTCAACCGTGCTTTCATCGAGATCACCGGTTATCGGCGCGATGAGGTGATTGGCCAGCAGCCGAGTCTGTTCAAGTCCGGCCATCATCCGTCGGGCTTCTATCAGGCGATGTTCGCCACCCTCGAGGCTGAAGGTGAATGGAGCGGCGAGATCTGGAACCGGCGCAAGACCGGCGAGATTTACCCACAGTGGCAAACCATCCGGGTGATTCACGATGATTTCGGCCGCCTCAGCCATTACGTGGCGGTGTTCTCCGATATCAGTGCGATCAAGGATTCCGAGTCCGAGCTCAAACACCTGGCGCATCACGATCCGTTGACCGATCTGCCCAATCGCCTGCTGTTCAGCGACCGCGCCGAACAGGCGCTGGCGTCGGCGCAGACACACAAGCGTGGCTGCGCACTGCTGATGCTCGATCTGGATCACTTCAAGCTGATCAACGACAGCCTCGGGCATAACGTCGGTGATCGGTTGCTCAAAGCGCTGGCGACGCGCTTGCAGGCATTGTTCGGCCCCGGCATCACCCTCGCGCGGCTGGGTGGAGACGAGTTCGCGGTGCTTGCGGAAAGTTGTCCACAGCCTGCGCAGGCGGCGGCATTGGCGCAACGAATTCTGGACACGTTAAAGGAGCCGCTGCTGGTAGATGGGAATCAACTGTTCATCAACGCGAGCATCGGCATCAGCCTGTATCCCAGCGATGCCCTCAGCGCCGAGCAGTTGTTGCGCAACGCCGACAGTGCGCTGTTCAAGGCCAAAAGCAGCGGGCGCAACGGTTACGCGCTGTACACCGAAGAGCTGACCGCCCACGCCCAGCAACGGGTCGAAATCGCCTTCGAGCTGCGCCGTGCACTGGAGCAGGAGGAGTTGCGCGTCTACTACCAACCGGTGCATGACCTGCAAAGCAGCCGTCTGATTGGCGTCGAGGCACTGGTGCGTTGGCAGCATCCGCAGCGCGGCCTGGTGTCGCCGGCGGAATTCATTCCGATTGCCGAGCGCACCGGGCTGATCGCCGACATCGATGCCTGGGTTATGCAGCAGGCCTGCCGGCAGATGTGCCAATGGCAGCAGCGCGGCGTGGTGCTGTCGTTCGTCGCGGTGAATGTCTCGTCACGGCTGTTTGCCCGGCGTGAGCTTTACCAGCAGGTAGCGCAGGTGCTCCACGACACGGGGCTGGATCCGGCGTATCTGGAACTGGAAGTTACCGAAAGCGCGGTGATGGACGATCCGGAAGTGGCGCTGGAACAGATGCATCGCTTGCGCGAGCTGGGTGTGCGTCTGGCCATCGATGATTTCGGCACCGGCTATTCGTCGCTGCTGCGGCTCAAGCGTCTTCCGGTGCAGAAACTCAAGATCGATCAGGGCTTCGTCGCAGGGTTGCCGTGGGATGAGGATGACGTGGCGATTGTCCGGGTGATCATCGCGCTGGCGCGGAGCATGGGCATGCAGGTCCATGCCGAAGGGATCGAACAGGTTGAGCAGGCAGCGTTTTTGCTTCAGCAGGCGTGTGATCTGGGGCAGGGGTATTGGTTTGGACGGCCTATTCCTGCGGCGGAAATTGATTGGGAACGTGCTCCACTGATTGGTTAAAGATCAAAAGATCGCAGCCTTCGGCAGCTCCTACGGGAACCGGTGCAGGAGCTGCCGAAGGCTGCGATCTTTTGCTTTTACAGGCTGCAACCCCTTGTGAGGGCAGATAAACAATTCTGGTTATATAAACATTCTTAAATAGTCTTTTTAAGAATATCCGTCGCTCTCTTATATTGCTCCCACGCCGAACGCAGTGCCGCCCACTGCCAGGCAAATCCCCTTCAAAGGAGCAGCACCATGAGCGCATCCCTTCGCAGCGTTGACGGTCAGGACGAAAGCACCATCTTGCGTGAAATCCAGAGCGCCCTGCGCGATCTGCGGTTCGGCGCGGTGGAGATCACTGTGCACAACGCACAGGTCGTACAGATCGAACGCAAAGAGAAATTCCGTCTGCAGCAACCCGGTAAACAACCGGGCTGAAATCAAAAGATCGCAGCCTGCGGCGGCTCCTACAGGGGGCTGTGCGTAGGAGCTGGCGAAGGCGGCGATCTTTCAAACGGGACCGATTCCAGCAATACATAAAAAAAGCCACCACCAAGAATTCCAGGAGCTTTCACCATGTCGTCGATTCGCCGTTACGCCTTGGCCGCGCTGGCCAGTGCCGTGTTTGCCGGTTCCGCCGTTGCCAAGGATTACGAGCTGCTCAACGTGTCGTATGACCCGACGCGCGAGCTGTATCAGGAATACAACGCCGAATTCATCAAATTCTGGCAGCAGGATCATGCCGGCGACACGGTGAAAATCCAGCAGTCCCATGGCGGTTCGGGCAAGCAGGGCCGTGCGGTGATCGACGGTCTGCGTGCTGACGTGGTGACCCTGGCCCTGGCTGGCGACATCGATGAAATCGCCAAGCTCGGCAAGAGCCTGCCCGCCGACTGGCAGAAGCGTTTGCCGGAAGCGAGCACGCCGTACACCTCGACCATCGTCTTCCTGGTGCGCAAGGGCAACCCGAAAGGCATCAAGGACTGGGGCGATCTGGTCAAGAACGATGTCTCGGTGATCACCCCTAACCCGAAAACCTCGGGCGGTGCGCGCTGGAACTTCCTCGCGGCGTGGGCCTATGGTCTGAAAGCCAACGGCGGTGATGAAGGCAAGGCCAAGGAATACGTGCAAACCCTGTTCAAGCACGTGCCGATCCTCGACACCGGCGCCCGCGGTTCGACCATCACCTTCGTCAACAACGGTCAGGGCGACGTGTTGCTGGCCTGGGAAAACGAAGCGTTCCTGGCGCTGAAAGAAGATGGCGGCGCAGACAAGTTCGATATCGTCGTGCCGTCGCTGTCGATCCTCGCCGAACCGCCAGTGGCCGTGGTCGACAAGAATGCCGAGAAGAAGGGCAACGCGCAGATCGCCGAAGCCTACCTCAAGCACCTGTACAGCCCGGCCGGCCAGGAAATCGCCGCGAAAAACTTCTATCGTCCACGTGACAAGGACGTAGCGGCCAAGTACGCCCAGCAGTTCCCGAAACTGGAACTGGTGACCATCGACAAGGACTTCGGCGGCTGGAAATCCGCGCAGCCGAAATTCTTCAACGACGGCGGCGTGTTCGACCAGATTTATCAGGCGCAGTAATCTGACCCATAACGGGCCTGAAGCTCAGGCACGAAACCATGTGGGAGCGGGCTTGCTCGCGAAGACGGTGTGTCAGACGACGGAAATGTTGAATGAACCATCCTCTTCGCGAGCGAGCCCGCTCCCACATTGATGCGTTTTCAACCAGGGACTTTTATGTCGCGTCGTATCTCCCCCGTCATACCCGGCTTCGGGCTGACGCTGGGTTACACCTTGGTGTACCTCAGCCTGATTGTGCTCATCCCGCTGGCGGCGATGTTCGTCCACGCCGCCCAGCTGACCTGGGATCAGTTCTGGACGATCATTTCCGCACCGCGGGTGCTCGCGGCGTTGAAGCTGAGCTTCGGTACCGCGCTGTGTGCGGCGATCATCAACGGCATCATCGGCACGTTGCTGGCCTGGGTGCTGGTGCGCTACACCTTCCCGGGGCGCAAGGTGATCGACGCGATGATCGATCTGCCGTTCGCCCTGCCGACGGCTGTGGCCGGTATTGCGCTGACCGCGCTGTACGCGCCGGCCGGGCTGGTCGGGCAATTTGCCGCTGACCTCGGTTTCAAGATCGCCTACACCCCGCTGGGCATCACCCTCGCGCTGACCTTCGTCACGCTGCCGTTCGTGGTGCGCACGGTGCAACCGGTGCTGGCCGATATTCCCCGTGAAGTCGAAGAAGCGGCGGCGTGCCTGGGCGCGAAACCATGGCAGGTATTTCGCCACATTCTGGTGCCGGCACTGCTGCCGGCCTGGCTGACGGGTTTTGCGCTGGCGTTCGCGCGTGGCGTCGGCGAGTACGGTTCGGTGATTTTCATTGCCGGCAACATGCCGATGAAAACCGAGATCCTGCCGCTGCTGATCATGGTCAAACTCGACCAGTACGATTACACCGGCGCTACCGCCATCGGCGTATTGATGCTGGTGGTCTCCTTCATCCTGTTGCTGCTGATCAACTTGCTGCAGCGGCGCATCGAAACCCCATAAGGAGGCGCGAACATGTCCCAATCGTCTATTGCGGCCGCGTCCTCGGCCAACGCTGCGCGGCGTGGCAGCGCCACTTCGCGCAGAGTCCTGATCGGCCTTGGCTGGCTGATCTTTTTCCTGTTTCTGCTGCTGCCGCTGTTCATCGTGGTATCGCAAGGTTTGAAGAATGGCCTCGGCGCATTCTTCACCGCGATTTTTGAACCGGACGCGCTTTCGGCATTGAAACTCACCGTCTTCGCGGTGCTGATCTCGGTGCCGTTGAACCTGGTGTTCGGCGTCAGCGCGGCGTGGTGCGTAAGCAAATACTCATTCCGTGGCAAGAGCATGCTGGTGACGTTGATCGACCTGCCGTTCTCGGTGTCGCCGGTGATCGCCGGTCTGGTCTATGTATTGATGTTCGGCGCTCAGGGCCTGTTCGGGCCGTGGTTGCAGGATCACGACATCCAGATCGTCTTCGCCCTGCCGGGCATTGTGCTGGCGACGATTTTTGTCACCGTGCCGTTCGTGGCCCGTGAACTGATTCCGCTGATGCAGGAACAAGGCACCCAGGAAGAAGAGGCCGCGCGCCTGCTCGGGGCCAACGGCTGGCAGATGTTCTGGCACGTCACCGTGCCCAACATCAAGTGGGGCCTGATTTATGGCGTGGTGCTGTGTACGGCGCGGGCCATGGGTGAGTTCGGTGCGGTGTCGGTGGTGTCCGGGCACATTCGCGGTGTGACCAACACCTTGCCGCTGCACGTCGAGATCCTCTACAACGAATACAACCACGTGGCCGCGTTCGCCGTGGCGAGCCTGTTGCTGATCCTGGCGCTCTTCATCCTGCTGCTCAAGCAGTGGAGCGAAAACCGTATCAACCGCCTGCGCGCCAGCGCCGCGGAGGAATAATTCATGTCGATCGAAGTGCGTAACGTCAGCAAGAATTTCAATGCGTTCAAGGCGCTGGACAACATCAGCCTGGATATCCACAGCGGTGAGCTGGTCGCGCTGCTCGGCCCGTCGGGCTGCGGCAAAACCACCTTGCTGCGGATCATTGCCGGTCTGGAAACTCCGGATCAGGGCAACATCGTTTTTCACGGCGAGGACGTTTCCGGCCACGACGTGCGTGATCGCAACGTCGGTTTCGTGTTCCAGCATTACGCCTTGTTCCGCCACATGACGGTGTTCGACAACGTCGCGTTCGGCCTGCGCATGAAACCGAAAAACCAGCGCCCGAGTGAAAGCCAGATCGCGAACAAGGTTCACGAACTGCTGAACATGGTGCAACTGGACTGGCTGTCGGATCGTTATCCGGAGCAGTTGTCCGGTGGCCAGCGTCAGCGTATTGCCTTGGCCCGTGCCTTGGCGGTGGAGCCGAAAGTGTTGCTGCTCGACGAGCCCTTCGGCGCCCTCGACGCCAAGGTGCGCAAGGAACTGCGGCGCTGGCTGGCGCGGCTGCACGAAGATATCAACCTGACTTCGGTATTCGTAACCCACGACCAGGAAGAAGCGATGGAAGTCGCCGACCGTATCGTGGTGATGAACAAGGGCGTGATTGAGCAGATCGGCTCACCGGGCGACGTTTACGAGAACCCGGCCAGCGATTTCGTTTATCACTTCCTCGGCGATTCGAACCGCCTGCTGCTGAGCGACGACAACCATGTGCTGTTCCGCCCGCACGAAGTGTCGTTGTCCAGGCATGAGCTGGAAGATCACCATGCCGCCGAGGTGCGCGATATCCGCCCGCTGGGCGCGACGACGCGGGTGACCTTGAAAGTGGAAGGGCAAACCGATCTGATCGAAGCGGAGGTGGTCAAGGATCACGACAGCCTGATCGGCCTGGCCAAGGGTGAGACCTTGTTCTTCAAGCCGAAGGTCTGGCAGAAAGTCGCCAACCTCTAAGATCAAAAGATCGCAGCCTTCGGCAGCTCCTACAGGGAAACGCATTCCAATGTAGGAGCTGCCGCAGGCTGCGATCTTTCAAGCGGCCTAAGCCGCCGCTTTGCCGTTCGGATTAACTCGCACCACCCCCGCCCGCGCCTCGATCTGCTCTTTCAACTCATGCCGCAGCCCGAGCAAGAACGCCAGCTCGGCCACGACAAACAACGGCCCGACAATCAGCCCACTGATGTCATCGACAAACGCCGGTTTGCGCCCTTCATAGTGATGCCCGACAAACTGGATCACCCAGCCCACCACAAACATCGCCAGGCCGCTGCTCAGCCAGACCATGGTGCTCTGCTGCGCCAGTGCATGCCCGGCCCACACCGACAGGCCCATCAGTACGGTCATCAACACGCCGAGCTTCAACTCCAGGCGCAGGTAAAACCACGCCGAGGCAAGGGCCACCACAACGGCGGGAGATATCCACAACCCGCCCAGCGCCCATTGCGGCCGTGACAGCAGGACAGCCACCGCCACCACGATCAGCGGAATGCCGATAAAGTGGCTGGCGATGTTGCGCGGGTCGCGGTGGTAGGCGGCGTATTGACTGAGGTGGTCGACGAGGCTTTTCATTGTTGTTCCTCCAGTGGGGTTGAATGCATCATCCCTCGGGATCCGCGTTCGTTCTGTCGGGCAGGCGACACTCCAGGAGTGGTTATGCAAATTCGTGCACGGTTGCTTAGCGGCCAGTGGTTCAGTCATCTGCCTGGGTCTTTTCAGGATAGCCTGCTGGCGCTGGCCCGGGAGCGGCGGCTGACGGCGGGGCAGCGACTGTTCCAGCGCGGCGATGCGCCGTGCGGTCTGTATGCAGTGCTCGATGGCGCCGTGCGCATTGGCGCGGTCAGCGAGCAGGGCAAGGAGGCCTTGCTGAGTCTGGTGGAGGCGCCGCACTGGTTCGGCGAAATCTGCCTGTTCGACGGTCAGCCACGCACCCATGACGCCTATGCAGTCGGGCCGTGTACCTTGCTGAATATTCCCCAGGCGGCGTTGCTCAAATTACTCGACGAACAGCCGCAGTCCTGGCGACATCTGGCGCTGCTGATGAGCCACAAGTTGCGCCTGGCCTTCATCCATCTCGAACAGCTGAGCCTGCTGCCAGCTCCGGCGCGTCTGGCCCATCGCTTGCTGATGATCGCCGAAGGCTACGGCGAACTCGACGCGCCACGCCGGACGCTGCAACTGCCGCAGGAGCAATTGGCGGCGATGCTGTCGCTGTCGCGGCAGACCACCAATCAGATCCTCAAGGATCTGCAGGGGCAGGGGATTATTGGGTTGGCTTACGGCGAAATCGAAATCCTCGATGCCGCAAGATTGCGGGCCATGGCCACGATTTAACTAACGCCACAAATCACTTGTGGGAGCGGGCTTGATCGCGAAAGCGGTGTGTTATTCAACGATGATGTCGACTGATAAAACGCTTTCGCGAGCAGGCTCGCTCCCACAGGGAATCGGGGTCTGAATCACGAACCGCGATAGGTGGAGAAACCGTATGGGCTCAGCAGCAGCGGGATGTGGTAGTGCTGATCGGTCTGCTTGACCTGGAAGATCACCGGAATTTCCGGGAAGAATGTCTCGTGCTTGATCTTCTGGTAGTACTCGCCGGTCTTGAACACCACGCGGTATTCACCAGCTTCGAATGGCTGTTTGGCCGGGAACAGTTCGGCAATCCGCCCTTGTTCGTTAGTGGTGCCTTGAGCCAGTGGCTGCCAGTTTTCGCCGACGTGTTTTTCCAGGGTGACGTTGATGCCCGGTGACGGCAGGCCGTTTTCCAGGTTGAGCACGTGCACGCTCAGCGGATTACCGGCGGCCAGCGCCAGGCTGGAAACAGCGCTCAGGCCGAGCGCGGCGAGGGTCATGCGCAGGGTGGTCATGGTGGATCTCCTTAGTGGGAACGGGTGATGGTCAGGCCGGCTTTGTCGGCGGCGGCGCGGGCGCAGTTTTCGTCTTGCTCGCCGCCGCCGGAACCGGCCACGCCCATGGCGCCGACCAGTTCGCTGCCGGCGAACAGCGGAATGCCACCGCCGAGCAAGAGCAATTCGTCGAGGGTGTTGAGGTTGGCGGTTTCCGGGTTGCTGCGGGCGCGCTCGGCGAACAGCCGCGTCGGCGTCTTGGTCGACAGCGCGGTGTAGGCCTTGCGCTGACTGGCGGCGGTGTTGTGCGGGCCAACGCCGTCACCACGCAGAGTCACCAGCAGGTTGCCGCCACGGTCGAGCACCGACACCGTGCCGGTGCAGGAGCTCATCGCCTTGTCCGCCAGCCAGCGTGCGGTTTTCAGGTCGAGGTCGGCGTGGCGCGGCAGTTCTGGCGTGGCGCTCGCGGCGCCGCTGAGGCCGAGGATCAGGCTGGCGACAAGGTATTTGACGGTCATGTGCAGGCTCCGATGGGGTAGGTCTGCACCTTAACCGGCGCACTTCGTCAGAACCCCGTCAGGCGGATTACAAGTTTGTAATGGGCAACGGCGCCGAACACGCCTAGCCTGTGTACCTGATCAATCGAGGTGTGCCATGCGTTTGCTGGTCGTAGAAGATGAAGCCAAAACCGCCAATTTCCTCGCCAAGGGCCTGGGCGAGTCGGGTTTCGCCGTGGATGTGGCGCTCAATGGCCTCGACGGCCGCTATTTTATCGAGCAGCAGGAATACGACCTGATCATCCTTGACGTGATGCTGCCCGGCCTCAACGGCTGGCAATTGCTGCAACTGATCCGCCAGCGCGGCGCCACGCCGGTGCTGTTTCTCACCGCCAAGGACGCCATCGAAGACCGCGTCCGTGGTCTTGAGCTGGGCGCCGACGATTATCTGCTCAAACCTTTTGCCTTCGCCGAACTGCTCGCGCGGGTGCGCACGCTGCTGCGACGAGGGCCGATGCGCGAAGCCGAGTCGTACAGCATCGCCGATCTCGAAATCGACGTGCTGCGCCGCCGGGTCAGTCGCGGCGGCCAGCGCATTGCCCTGACCAACAAGGAATTCGCTCTGTTGCAGCTGCTCGCCAGCCGCCAGGGCGAAGTGCTGTCGCGCACGCTGATCGCTTCGCAGGTGTGGAACCTGAATTTCGACAGCGACACCAACATGGTCGAAGTCGCCGTGCGTCGCCTGCGCGCCAAGGTTGATGACCCGTACATGCCGAAACTTATCCACACCGTGCGCGGCGTCGGTTATCAACTGGAAGCGCCGGACGATGTGGAGTAAGTCGATCGCCTGGCGATTGGCGCTGGCTTTCACCGTGGTATGCGCGCTGGTGCTGAGCGCAATCGGCGTGTTCCTCTACCGCTCGCTGGCCTCGGAGTTGGCCTTTCGCGACGACATGGCCCTGCTCGGGCGCCTCGAACAAGTGCGCGCCTTGCTCGCCGACAGCGACAGCCTCGACGCCCTGCAGGCACGGCCACGGTTGTATCAGAACATGCTCGGCAATCTCGACAGCCTGTTGCTGGTGCGCCGGGCCGACGGCTCCAGTGTGATCGCAATCAACCCACGTCAGCGTGAATTGCCGGCGCTCAATGCATTACCGCGAGAACAAATGCCGCAGCGCCGCGACGTGCTCACCTGGCAGGCCAGCGACGGCGCCGAACTGGCGTTGCTGTCTGGCCAGGCGCAAGGTCCCAACGGTGAAACCCTGACAGTGATCGCCGGCAAGGTGCTCAGCGAGCGTGAGCAGATGCTCGGCAGTTATCGGCTGCGTCTGTATCTGTCTGTCGGCCTCGGCGCGGTGCTTGCGTTTGCTCTGGGCCTGCTGTTGCTGCGGCGTGGCTTGCAACCGTTGCATCAATTGAGCGAAGCCGTTCGCAGTATCGATCTGCGCAGCCTTGATCGACGCCTGCCCACCGAGGGCACGCCGAGCGAACTGCGCGAGCCGGTGCACGCGCTCAACACCATGCTCGCGCGGCTGGATGACAGCGTGCAGCGCCTGTCGCAATTCTCCGCCGACCTCGCTCACGAAATCCGCACGCCGCTGCACACCTTGCTCGCCAGCAACGGCCAGGCCCTGAACCACCCGCGCAGCACGGCTGACTATCAGGAACTGCTGGCCTCCAACATGGAAGAGTTCGAACGGCTCAAGCGCATGGCCGAGAACCTGATGTTCCTCGCCCGCGCCGAACAGGCCGAACGCGCGCTCAATCTGCACACACTGGACTTGCGTAACGTCGGCGACGAGCTCTGCGATTACTTCGAAGCCCTGGCCGATGACCGCGACCTCCAACTGCAAAATCGCATGCACGGCGAATTGCTCGCCGACCAGCAACTGCTGCAACGCGCCCTCGGCAACCTGTTGGCCAACGCCGTACGCCACGCCGACCCCGGCACCCTGATCAGTCTGCAACGCCGCGATGAACCGGATATGTGCTGGCTGCAAGTGCACAACCACGGCCCGGTCATCCCGCCTGAGCACTTGGGCAAACTGTTCGACCGCTTCTACCGCGTCGATCCCTCAAGGGCGGAGCCGGGGGATTCGGGGGGGCTGGGGTTGGCGATTGTGCAATCGATCATGCAGTTGCATGGCGGGCGGGTGCGGGTGAGTAGTGATGTGTCGGGGACGGTGTTTGAGTTGGGGTTTGAGAGGCGGTGTCAAGACGTTAGCGATGGCTGACCATCTACGCTAAGCTCATTCAATTGCATTGTTTATGATGCATTTCGATTTTTTAGGTGAATCTTGCATTGCAAGCAATGCATTTGGGGCGGTGATGGAAAAAATTGGCGAGTTGATCAGAAGCTTGCGTAAGGCCGAAAAGCTGTCCCAACAAGCTTTGGCGCAGCAATACGGAATGAGCCGCGCGACAATCTCGGGGATTGAAAACAACACAATCTCGGAAATCGGTTTGCGCAAAGTCGAAGCCATTCTTAACGGATTCGGCTACGAACTGGCCGCAATACCCCGCGCCTCTCGACGGCCGACACTCGACACGCTGCGCAAGGTGAACTTCCATGACTGAGGCATTGGACCGCTTGCAGGTCTGCGTCGGCGGCCATGAGGTTGGAAGATTGGGGCGCGGGCACGCAGGTGTCGACAGCGTGTTCAGCTATCGGGAGGATGCGATTGATGAAAATGCCGTTTCGCTGACCATGCCGACACGCCTGGAAAGTTATGGTTGTGAACGCGGCATCCATCCGATATTCGAGATGAACCTGCCTGAGGGTGCGTTGCGCGATGAGTTGATGCGGCGGTTCAGCAAAGCCGTGCGCGGCTTCGATGACTTCGCTTTACTAGGTATCGTCGGCCCGCATCAACTCGGGCGTCTTTCGATCGCGAGCGCATCGACAACTGATCGTCCACCTGAAACCTCGCTCGCTGAGTTATTGGTTCATGACGGTGCGCAAGGTTTGTTCGAGGATCTTTTGCAGACTTACGGGCAGTATTCCGGGGTTTCAGGCGTGCAGCCCAAAGTATTGGTGCGTGACAGTGCCGCTGCAATAGACCGACTGACGCACCGAGGCTCGACTCATCTGGTCAAAGCCTTCCGTGCCGAAGATTATCCCGAGTTGGCAACCAACGAATATTTCTGCATGCGCGCTGCGCAACTTTGTGGCCTCGACGTGCCGCATTTCGAACTCAGCGAGCATGGCAAATTTCTCGTCATCGAGCGTTTTGACTTGAGCGACACCGGATACCTCGGTTTCGAAGACTTTTGCGTGCTCAACGGCTGGCCGTCGAAGGCCAAATACGATGGTTCTTACGAAGGAGTCGCACGGCAGATCAAGGCGTTTGTTTCGCCCTCATTACTCAAGCACGCACTGGAAGCTTTCTTCAAGATTGTCGCTTTATCGGCGGCATTGAAAAACGGCGATGCCCACCTGAAAAACTTTGGCGTGCTCTATGAGGATTGTGGCGAGCACTCATTGGTCAGGCTGGCTCCGGCGTACGACATCATCACCACGTCGGTGTACATCAAGAGCGATAGCATGGCACTGCTGTTGGGCGGTTCGAAGGCGTGGCCCAAGCATAAAATGCTTACCAAGTTTGGTCGTACGGCCTGCAATCTGAGTGAAGCACGCTGCAACCAGTTACTGCATATGGTCGCGCACGGTGTGCAGGAAGCGATGGGCGAAATGGCGGAGTACAGCGCAAATCATCCTGCCTTCGCAGAGGTGGGCGCTGCAATGATCGAACAATGGTCGGCCGGTCTGGCGCGCAGCCTGCGCACCAGTTGAAACTCAGCGCAACTGATCCCGAAACTGCCCCGGCGTCATCCCTGTCCAGCGCTTGAACGCGCGGCTGAAGCTGCTGGTGTCGGCGAATCCCAGCAGATAGCTGACTTCACTCAAGGAGCACTGCGGGTCACGCAGGTGCAGCAGCGCGAGGTTTTCACGGCTTTCGTTGAGCAAAGTGTCGAAGCGGCAACCTTCATCCGCCAGATGCCGCTGCAGGCTGCGCAGGCTCAGGTGCAAGGCCTGGGCGATGCGTTCGGCGCTCGGTTCGCCTTCGGGCAATTGTTCTTCAATCGCATCGCGCACCTTGCGCTCCCAGGTCAGCGGCTTGAGCTGGGCGAGGGTGCGTTTGAGTACGGCTTCGTTGTGTTCGGCCAGTTCCGGGTTGGCGTCGTCGAGGTGGCTGTCGAAGTCGTTGAGGGCGAACTCCAGGCGGTCTTCGGCTGCGGCAAAACATACCGGCGCGCGGAAGACTTTGTGCCATTGCTGGGCGTCGTTCGGTTCCGGGCGGCGCAAGTACACCGCCAGAGGTGCGTAGTCGCGGCCGAGGCGATTGCGGCAGGTGCGCACGTAGATCGCGGCGAAGGCGTCGATGGCTTCGAAGGCCGGCGCCGGGTTGCCTGAGGGGATTTTCAGGCGAAATTGATAGCGGTCTTCGTGGCGGCTCAGCTCCAGCTCCAGCGCATCGCTGACCACCGGGTGATAACGCACGATGCGTTCGAACACCTCGCGCAAGCTGCCGCTGGCCACCAGCGCGTAACCGAGCGCGTGGAAGGTGGTCGGGCTGACGAAGCGCGACACGCGCAAGCCCAGCGCCGGGTCGCCGCTGGCCTCAACCGCGAGCGCCCACAAACGCGTGGTACCGGACAGCGGATAGCGCGCATTGGGGTCGTCCATCAGCGTTGGGTCGAGCCCGGCCTGTTGGCACAAGGCAAGGCTGTCCAGCCCCAGCGCATCGAGTTGTTTGCGCAAGGCGCGGGTCCAGCTGGCGAGGGAGGTCGGTTCCTTCATGCTGATTGGCGCGTCCGGTCAACAGGTTGGCGTTCTTGGCTAGCGCGGATCGAACCCCGGCAAGGCACGATGCATTCATCTTAGACCCGAGGATGGAAGCATGGATGGTACTTCTGCAAGCCCTGAACGACTGAATGCGGCGCAGCGCTCGGCACATATTCGCCAGGTGGTGTTGGCCAAAGGTGCGCAATTGCGTGAGCGCTACCCGATTCTTCAGCATCAGGATTCTCTGGGCGCGGGGATTCTGGCGTTCGCGCTGGCCGGGATGATCGGCTCGGCGGCGCTGTACATCACTGGCCATATGGCTTGGTGGGTGTGTCTGCTGCTCAATGCTTTTTTCGCCTCGCTGACCCACGAGCTGGAGCATGACCTGATTCACAGCATGTACTTCCGTAAACAGCGCGTGCCGCACAACCTGATGATGGCTCTGGTCTGGCTGGCGCGGCCGAGCACGATCAATCCTTGGATCCGTCGTCATCTGCACCTCAACCATCACAAGGTTTCCGGCACTGAAGCCGACATGGAAGAGCGCGCAATCACCAACGGCGAGCCGTGGGGTTTTGCGCGACTGTTGATGGTTGGCGATAACGTCATGTCGGCGTTTATCCGCCTGCTGCGCGCCAAGACCTGGGCACACAAGCTGAGCATCGGCAAACGCGTGCTCAAGGTCTATGCACCGCTGGCGCTGCTGCACTGGGGCGCGTGGTATGTGTTTCTCGGCTTTCACGCGGCCAATGGCATCGCGCAGTTGCTCGGCTCGCCAATCGAGTGGTCGGCGACCACGCTTTCGGTGATGCAGGTGATCGATATCGCCGCCGTGGTGATCATCGGCCCGAACGTGCTGCGCACTTTTTGCCTGCACTTCATCAGCTCGAACATGCATTACTACGGCGACGTCGAACCGGGCAATGTGCTGCAGCAATGCCAAGTGCTGAACCCTTGGTGGCTGTGGCCGTTGCAAGCGTTCTGCTTCAACTTCGGCAGCAGTCACGGGATTCATCACTTCGTGGTGAAGGAGCCGTTTTACATTCGTCAGATGACCGTACCGGTGGCGCACAAGGTCATGCGCGAGATGGGTGTGCGGTTCAATGATTTCGGCACGTTTGGCCGGGCGAACCGGTTTGTTCGGCAGGCTGAAGTGGTGAGTGAAGAGGTGAGTACAGCCCGGGCTTAACGGGTTGTTCTCAAAGGCACCTTCGCGAGCAGGCTCGCTCCCACAGTTGGAATCCGGTTTGCTGTGGGAGCGAGCCTGCTCGCGAATACGATCTGTCAGACGATATCAATCCGGCTGAAACGGCGAAGCACTGAGGATCACTCCGGTCTCTTCCACATAACGTTGCCAATGCCCGATCAACGCACTGAGCTTGTCCGGCTGACTCAACGCCAGATCATGAATCTCCCCCGGATCGCTCGCCAGATCATAAAGCTGCCAGTTCGCCGGCCCCACCGGCCCGGGGATCCACACCGCTTTCCACGACCCCTGGCGAATCGCCCGACGTCCGAACAATTCCCATCCTGTAACGGTGTGCTCGTCATGCACTTGCGCGGTCTCGCCGGACAAGAAGCCCAGCCATGACTTACCGCGCAGTGGCGCCACCGCTTTGCCTTTCCACTGTTTGCCCGGATGCCGCACGCCAGCCAGATCAAGGATGGTCGGGGTGATATCCATCACCGTGCCGAAACCATGGCTGATCTGCCCTTTGAGCGGCAATTGCGGATAGTGCAGCAGTGCCGGCACGCGGATCCCGCCCTCGGTGGTGAACGCCTTGAACAAGCGTGACGGCGCGGTCGCCACCTGCGCCCAGTTTGGCCCGTACCAGACGTAGGAATTGGCCCGGCCTATATTGTCGAGGCTGTTGTCGTAATGCTGATTGAGGTAGGTCATCAACTCCGGGCCGAACTTGGGGAACGCTTCCAGCAACGCGCCTTCGGCACCGTTGTCGGACATGAACAGGATGAAGGTGTTGTCGAGCTGTCCCTGCTGGCGCAGGTAATCGACGACCCGGCCGATGTTCCAGTCCATGCGCTCGACCATCGCCGCGTAGACCTCCATGGCCCGTGCGGAAATCTGCTTTTGCTCGTCGCTCAAGGCGTCCCACTGGGCGCTGAGCTGAATCAGCGGATGCGGCTCGACGTCTGGCTCGATCAGGCCCAGCGCCTTGAGTTTTTCCAGGCGTTCGAGGCGCAGCACCTCCGGGCCGGCGTCATAGCGGCCACGGTATTTCGCGACGATATCGGCGGGCGCCTGCAGCGGCCAATGGGGCGCGGAGAAAGGCAGATAGGCGAAGAACGGCCGGGTCTGATCGCGCTCCTTGAGGTACTGCAGCAGCTTGTCGCCGAAGGCATCGGAGGAATAGAAATCCTTCGGCAACTCGTCAACAAACTGATCGTCCTCGATGTACAGCGCCGGGGTGGATTTCAGCAGGCCCGGCGTTTGCTCATCGTAGGTCGGCTCGAAACCATAGTGGTTGGCAGCGCCCGGCAACAGTGAAAACGAGCGCTCGAAACCGCGCGCATGGGGCGCCAGTTCAGCCTTCAGACCCAAGTGCCATTTGCCGCTCATCAAGGTTTGGTAGCCGGCCTCACGCAGCAGCTCAGGCAGCGCGACGACGCGGTCGTTGAGATAGCCCTCGTAACCGGGTTTGCCAATCAGATCCGGAGTCAGCGCTTCGGCCATGGTGCCGATGCCCGCGATGTGGTGATCGGTGCCGGTCAGCAGCATCGAGCGCGTCGGCGAGCAGGTCGGTGCGGTGTGAAAATCGGTCAGGCGCAGGCCGTTGTTGGCCAGCGCATCGAGGTTCGGCGTAGCGATTTCGCCGCCGAACGCGCCGATATCGGAAAAGCCTAGGTCGTCGGCCAGGATCACTAGAAAGTTGGGACGTTGCGGCATCGCGAAACTCCTGTTCAGCAGGCAATGAACGTCAGCGGCAGATCGCGGATCTGCACCGCTGCGCTCGGTTGGTAATGGTCGTCACTGGTCAACTCGTGCAGCAGTTCTTCACGCAACTGATGGAAGTCGTAACTGCTGCGCTGGCGCGGGTGCGGCAGGGCGATGTCGACCACTTGCTTGATCCGCCCCGGACGCGGCTCCATCACCACCACGCGGTCGGCCAGAAAAATCGCTTCCTCGACATCGTGGGTCACCAGAATCGTGGTGATCTGTGCTCGCTCGCGGATAGCCAGCAGTTCGTCCTGCATTTGCTGGCGAGTCAGCGCATCGAGGGCACCGAAGGGTTCGTCGAGCAACAGGATTCGCGGGCTGGCGACGAGGCCGCGAGCAATCGCCACGCGCTGCGCCATGCCGCCGGAGAGTTGATGCGGATAGGCCTGGGTGAAATCACTGAGGCCGACCAGTTCGATGAAATCCTTGATGCGTTGTTGTTTCTGCGCCCCGCTCAGCGGTTCATTGACCAGGCCCAGGCCGATGTTGTCGGCGACTGTCAGCCACGGAAACAGACGATGTTCCTGAAAGACGATGCCGCGCTCGCCGCCGATGCCGCTGACGGCCTTGCCATCGACACTGATCTGCCCGCGAAACTCGGTGTCGAGGCCGACCAGCAAACGCAGCAAAGTGGATTTGCCGCAGCCGCTGGATCCGACGATGGCGACGAATTCGCCCTCGGCAATGTCCAGGTTGAATTCGCGAATCGCCTCCAGTTCGAAACCGTTGACGGCGAAGGATTTGCCTACGTGGTTGAAGCTGACAATCGGTGCGTTCATGCGTGTCTCCAGCGGGTCGCGCGAATTTCCAGGCGTTGGCCGATCAGGTTGAGCAGGGCGCCGGTGAGGCCGACCAGCAGCATGCCGGCCATGATCAGATCCATGCGCAGCAGCTGCTGCGCGCCGATCATCTGGCTGCCGATGCCGCCATTGGACGGCATGAAATATTCAGCGCCGATGGTGCCGAGCCAGGCGTAGATCAGGCTCAATCGCAGCCCGGCGAAAATCCCCGGCGCAGCGCCGGGCAGGACCAGTCGACGCAGGCGTTGGCCGAGGCCGAGGCGCAGCACTTGCGCGGCTTCGTTGAGTTGCGGCGAGAGGTTGGCGACGCTGCGCTGGGTGGCGACGAACAGCGGAAAGAATGCAGCGAGAGCGACGAACACCCACTTGGCCGGTTCGCCGAGGCCGAACCACGCGGTGAGCAGCGGCACCCAGGCGAAAATCGCAATCTGCCGCAGTGCGGCGAGTGTCGGGCCGAGCACGCGTTCGCTGAAACGCGACAGGCCCAGCAGCAAGCCCAAGGCGAAACCGAGTCCGCCACCGATCAGCAAGCCGCCGAGGGTGCGGCTCAGGCTCAGCGCCATGCCGTTGACCAGCGTGCCGTCGAGCAGTCCGTCCCACGTCGTGCTCAGCACAGCCGCAGGGCTGACCAGAATATTCGCGTCGACCCACTGCTGATCATTGGCCAATTGCCAAAGCGCCAACAAGCCCAGCGGCAACAGCCACGGTTGCAGGCGCTGCCAGCCCTGATAGCGCGGGCCGCGAGTGATGTGCGCGGTGGCCGGGTGCGGCCAGTGCACCAGCTTGCGGTCGAGCAGACCGATGCCGCGATCCATCGCCACACCGATCAGACCGATGACCACGATGCACACGAACACGATGTCGAGCATGAACAACTGCCGCGCCCAGACCATCAGATAGCCGATGCCTTCGCTGGAGGCCAGCAGCTCGACCGCCAGCAAAGAGGTCCAGCCAGCGGCCAAGGCCAGCCGCACGCCGGCCATGAACGCCGGCAGCGCAGCGGGAAGCACCAGGCGCCAAATCAGCAGACGCGGCGGTAGGCGCAATACGGCGGCGGCTTCGCGCAGTTTCGGTTGCGCATCGCGCACGCCAACCAGTGTGTGCAAGGTCACCGGCACCACAATGGCCTTGATCAGCACCACCAGTTTCAGCACTTCACCGATGCCGAAGAACACCATGAACAGCGGAATCCACGCCAGCGTCGGCACCTGCGCCAATCCGGCGAATGTCGGAAAAACCAGGCGCTCCAGACGTCGACTGAAGCCCATTGCGGCGCCAAGCACCGCGCCGGTCGAAACGCCTGCCAACAAGCCCCAGAACAACCGTTGCAGGCTGATCCACAAATGACTCCACAGCTCGCCTTGGGCCAGTTCCACAGCGCTGCTCCACACCAGCGATGGCGCCGGCAGGATCTGCTCGCTCATCCACTGATTGCGCGCGGCCAGCCACCACAGGGCAAAGAGGCTGACGGGCAGCAGCCAAGGCAACAGGCGTTGATTCAGGCTCGGCCAGGTGCCACGGCTTTTCAGCGGCGGTGCGGCTAGCGGCAGGCTGAGCAGAGATTGACGGGCCATGGGTGACCTCCGTTGTCGGGTTGCATGGCGAACCGCTTTTCATGTGGGAGCGAGCCTGCTCGCGAAATGGCTGTTTCAAGCAGCATTGATGGCGGCTGGCATGGCCTCTTCGCGAGCAGGCTCGCTCCCACATTGGGTTTCGTCATATATGAAACTGATCTAACGAAGTTGCGTTAGATGCCATCGGGAGATAAGCGAATCCATTTAAGGCTTGCCTGCATACGCGCATCCAATGCATTCTAAGAATATTTTCGATGCTGTTAATGCATATCGTGCTGCAAGCCGCGCCCTCTCGCGCTTAGCTCATATGGATATAAAAATGTGCATTTATAGTATTTAAGTGAAGGTACGTATTCAGCCTACTTTCGGCTCATCAGCGACCAAGGAGCCGTGCCCATGAACCTTCCCTTCAAACGAATCATCAGCCTGCTGGCCGCCCCGGCGCTTGCAGGATTCATCTCGCTCAGCGCCCAGGCCGAGGAGCTCAAGGAAATCCGCATCGCGGTGCCCGACCTCAGCGCCGGCACTCAACACAGCGGCGGCGGCATCGTTGATGTGCTGCGCAATCAGCAGATCTTTGAAAAGGCCTTCGCCGAGCAAGGCATCAAGATCCAGTGGAGTTTCTTCAAGGGCGCCGGGCCGGTGATCAATGAGGCGTTTGCCAACGGCCAGGTTGATCTGGCCTATCTGGGCGACCTCGCCGCGATCATCGGCAAGTCCAACGGTCTGGACACGCGCCTGCTCAGCGCGACGGCGCGTGGGGTCAAGCAATACCTCGGCGTGGTGCCCGGCTCGGGGATCAAGACCTTGCAGGATCTCAAGGGCAAACGCGTGGCAATCTTCCGCGGTACGGCGACGCAGCTGTCGTTCGATGCGGCGCTGGCCAGTCAGGGCCTCAGCGAGAAGGACGTGAAGGTCATCAATCTGGATTTCAACGCGGCGGTCTCGGCACTCGCGGCCAGGCAGATCGATGCCTCGTGGGGCAGCTCCGCGCTGAGTGCGTTGCAAGCCAAAGGCCTGGCGGAATTGCCGCTCAACACCAAGGACCTCGGCGGCGCCGGTAGCGTGCAGGCTGTGTTGCTCGGCAATGGCAAGTTTGTCGATGCCCATCCTGAGGTCATTGCCAAACTGCTCAACGCGCAGCAGCAGGCGGTCGAGTGGCTGACTCAGGACAGCAACAAGGATGCCTATGTGCAGCTGGTGTCGGGGCTGGCAAGTTATCCGCCGGTGATCCTGGCTCAGGATCTCAAGGATCAGAACTTAAGCGAGATTTTCCCGTCGACGCTGGATCCGGTGTTCTTGAGCGGCCTGCAGGACAAGGTCGATCTGGCGGCGCAGCAGAAGCTGATCCGCAAGCCGTTCAAGGTCAGTGATTGGGTGGCGCCTGAACTCTCAGCGGCCAAGCTCTAGAAGCAAAAGATCGCAGCCTTCGGCAGCTCCTGCAGGAAAACGCATTCCTCTGTAGGAGCTGCCGAAGGCTGCGATCTTTATGGGTTTCAGACAGCGACGCTGACGTCCTGCCGATCCACCGCGACCAACGTCTCGATCATTGCCCTCGCCGCTGGCGACAGCCGGAACCCGGTGCGGCTGACGATGCCGCAGCGGGCGTTCATGCTTTCAAGGTTCTGCGGCAGGTTGCGCCAGTGCAACAGCACCAGCGAACCCTTGGCGACATCCTCAATAAACGCCTCCTCCGTGCCGACGCCGATCGCGTTGGATTGCAGCACCACTTTGACCAGCGCCGGAAAGTGCTCGGTTTGGATGGTCGGCGAGAAATCGATGCGCCCGCTGAGGTTCGCCAGCAGCTTGCGAATGCCCGGCGGGATCAGGGTGGCGGCCAGGGGAAAGTCGAACATGTCGTTGGTCGACAGGCTTTCCTTGGCCAGCAACGGATGCCCCGGGCGGCAGAAAAATACGCCGCGCTTGGGCGTCAGCGGTTGCGTCTGGAAATTCGGGTCGGACTCGAAATGGCGGATGTCGGCGATAAAGAATTCGATCTCTTCGCGGCTCAGCGCACGGCTGAGTTTTTCCCAGTTATCCACCTGAAAACAGGTGCGCACTTTCGGGTGCGCATTGATGAATTGCGCCACCGCATCCGGCACCAGTTTCACCGCCGGCGCCGGGCCGCAGCCGAAGTGCACTTCGCCGGCGTCGAGCTTGGTCATTTGCGTCACTTCTGCGCTGAGCAAAGCTGCGCCCTGCACCAGGCTCAGGGCGTGTTGCAGCACCACCTGGCCCTCGGGCGTCGGGCGCAGATCCTTGTTGCCGCGATCGACCAGCACGCAACCGAACTCCTGCTCCAGCCCCTGAATGCTGCGGCTGAACGCCGGTTGAGTGATGCCCATGGCGTCGGCCGCACGGACAAAACTGCGGTGTTCGTTAAGGGCGATGAAGTAGCGCAACTGGCGAAGATCCATATGCTTTTCCGGCATCCTAAAAATAGCTCGAAGGCATTTGCGACGAGGGGTGCTTGAGGTTTTAAATGCAAGCTCTTATTCCGTCAACGAAGCATTCGAATATCTATTAGATGTAAATGGAATATAGATAGAGCGTTGTTTCGCTGCCGTCAAAACCGCAAGCCGTCGATGAGGGTCTTCCCATGAGCAATGCCGCACTCGCCGTAAAACCCGTTTCTCACACATTGGAAATTCACCCGGTAGCCGGACGTATCGGTGCCGAGATCCGAGGCGTGCACCTGTCCGGCGAGCTGGACGCCGCCACGGTCGAAGCGATCCAGCAAGCCTTGGTCGAATACAAAGTACTGTTCTTCCGCGAGCAGACGCAGCTCGACGATCAGCGTCAGGAAGCCTTCGCTCATCTGCTCGGCGAACCGGTGGCGCACCCGACCGTGCCATCGCGCGAAGGCACCCGGTATCTGCTCGAGCTGGACGGCGCCGAAGGTCAGCGCGCCAACTCCTGGCACACCGACGTGACTTTCGTCGACGCCTACCCGAAAGCCTCGATCCTGCGCTCGGTGGTCGCGCCGGCCTTCGGCGGCGATACGCTGTGGGCCAATACCGCAACGGCATACAGCGGCTTGCCGAGCGAGCTGCGTGAACTCGCCGACAAACTGACCGCTGTGCACAGCAACGAGTACGACTACGCCGGTGCGAAGCCGGACGTCTCGGCAGAGAAGCTGGAGCGCTATCGCAAAGTCTTTACCTCCACTGTTTACGAGACCGAGCACCCAGTGGTGCGTGTGCACCCGATCAGCGGCGAGAAAAGCCTGCTCCTGGGGCATTTCGTCAAACGCATCAAAGGTTACTCGCAGGCGGATTCGGCGCATCTGTTCGGCTTGCTGCAAAGCCATGTGATCCGCCAGGAAAACACCGTGCGCTGGCGTTGGCAGGCCGGTGATGTGGCGATCTGGGATAACCGCTCGACGCAGCATTACGCGATTGATGATTACGGCACCCAGGATCGCGTGGTGCGCCGGGTGACGCTCAAGGGCGAGGTGCCGGTGGGGGTGAGTGGGCAGCGGAGTCTGACCATTAAGGGCGCGGATATCGTCGGCGTCTGATTGGCCTCTTCGCGAGCAGGCTCGCTCCCACAATGGTTTAGTGCCGGGCACAACGGATGTGATCGACGCCAATCCCTGTGGGAGCGAGCCTGCTCGCGAAGGGCTTTCACCACACTCCGATCTGAACAACCTTCTCGGTGTCCGGTTCGCCATAACGAAACCGCTGCCCGCGCAAATCGATCTCCGGATGGCTGATCGTCGTCCGCCGCTTCAGTCCGCGTACCCATTCAAACAGATACCCCGCATGCTCCTCGCGCACCGCCGCGTACGCCGGGTCTTCACCCAGATCGCGCTGTTCCTGCGGATCATTCCACAGATCAAACAACTGCGGTCTAAATCCGTCGTACGCCAGGTATTTCCAGCGCTCGCTACGCACCATGGTCATGCGGCAACGGTCGATCGGCTGGCCCAGTCGTTGCCGCGCCGGGGCCTGAAAGGCGTAGTCGTATTCGCTGATTGCATAGCGGCGCCAATCGGGATTTTCCCCGTGCAGCAGCGGGATCAATGAGCGTCCTTCCAGCCGGTGTTCTGCCCCCGGTAATCCCAACGCTTGAAGAAACGTCGGCAACGCATCAATGGTTTCCGTCAGCCGCTCATCGACAGTGCCGCGAGTGACATCCGCCGCCGCCCGAGGATCGCGAACGATCAACGGCACGCCCACCGCCTGCTCGAGCAAAAACTCTTTCTCACCGAGCCAATGATCGCCGAGGAAATCGCCGTGATCGCTGGTGAACACGATCAACGTGTCATCCCAACGCTCGTTGCTCTGCAGAAAATCGAACAGCCGCCCCAACTGATCATCCACTTGCTTGATCAGGCCCATGTAGGTGGGGATTACATTCAATCGTACTGAATCGCGGGAGAAGTTGAGGCTTTCCTCATGTTGACGAAAGGCAGTGTATACGGGGTGTTTGCTGGCTTCAGAGGGCGTCGCGCGGACCGGTTGCAGGATCGATTTCGTACTGTACAAAGCGTGGTATGGAGCCGGTACGATGTAGGGCCAGTGTGGTTTGATGTACGAGAGGTGTAAACACCAGGATTTCTCGCCTTGCTCAGCGATGAAGTCGATGGCGCGATTTGTAGTGTAGACAGTCTCTGAGTGTTGCTCGGGAATTCGTGCTGGCAAATTCGCATGACGCATTTTCCAGCCGCTGAGGATTTCACCGTTCTCGCCTTCGGCGGCATTCGCCCAGTCGTGCCAGGGATTGCGCCCCTCGAAACCGTGTTCGCGCAGATAGTGGGTGTAGGGCGCGGATTCGCGCTTGTCGTCGAATAAAGGATCGTCGGGGTAGATGCCGTCGTGGCGCAGGTACGGTTCGAAGCCGACCTCATTGAGCAACTCGGCTTGCGCGCTTTCCGGGTTGATCGCCAGGCGCTGCAAGGCGTCGACATTGGCCGTCGCATGGGTCTTGCCGACCAGCGCGGTGCGGATGCCGTGAGGTCGCAGGTAATCGCCGATCGTCAATTCATCCAGCGGCAACGGCACGGCGTTCCAGGCCACTTGATGGCTGCTCACATAGCGCCCGGTATAGGCCGACATCCGCGACGGGCCGCAGATCGTGCCTTGGGTGTAGGCGCGGCTGAAACGCACGCCCTGGGCAGCGAGGCGATCGATGTTTGGCGTGTGCAGATGCGGGTGTCCGTAGCAGGACAGGTAATCGCGGCGCAGTTGATCGCACATGATGTACAGCACGTTGCGCACGGGGTTGGATGGGGCAGGCATGGGGTTCACCGGTCAGTGGGACAGGTGAGGGTTTTCGCTGTCGGTAGGGGTGTTCGGCAAGTGCATTTGGGGAATGGTTTTTATGCAGCGATTGCATCAGCCTGCTCGCGAAGGGGCCAGCTCAGACCGCGAAATTCTCCAGCGAGCACACCTCCTCATCCTCCGCATCAATCGCCTTGATCTGTTCGATCATCGCTTCGGCCAATGGCGACAACCGATACCCCGCGCGGCTGACAATCCCATAGCGGGTGTACAGCTCCTCCAAATCATCGGCCAGGCCTTCAATCTTCAAACAGACCAGCTCACCCTTGGCCAGATGCAGCGCATCGGAATACGCGCCGACAATCCCGATCGCCTCCGAGCGCAACACCACACTCAACAGCGTCGAACCGTTTTCGCATTCCACATTCGGGGCGAAATCCGGACGGCCGCTGAGGTCGACGATGACCTTGCGCAGGTTCGGCGGGCGGATGCTGACCGCCAGTGGATAACTCAGCAACTGCTCGGCGGTGATGCGTTCGAACGCCGTCAGTGGATGTCCGGCGCGGCAGCAGAAATGCCATTTGCGCGCTCGCAGGCGGTGGGTCTGGTAATCCGGGTCGGCCTCGAATTGCCGGGTATCGGCGACGAAGAATTCGAACTCTTCGCTGAGCAGGCGTTTGCTCAGACTCTGCCAGTCATCGACCTGCAACTGCACCCGCGCTTTCGGGTAGCGGCCGATGAATGCGCCGATCGCGCGCGGGATCAATCCAGCGGCTGGCGCCGGCCCGCAACCAAAGCGCAATTCCCCGGCTTCGAGGCCGTTGAACTGGCTGATCTCGTTGGCCATCTGCTGCGCACCGCTGACCAATCGTCGTGCATGTTCGAGCAGCACCTGACCCTGTTTGGTCGGCGGCAATTCCTTGCGCCCACGGTCGATCAACTGGCAGCCGACGCTGTGTTCCAGCGCCTGGATGCTACGGCTGAATGCCGACTGCGACAGGTTCACTGCCTGCGCGCCGGCGACGAAGCTGCGTTGTTCAGCCAAAGCAATGAAGTGACGCAGTTGGCGCAAGTCGATATGCATTTTTCACATAAAAAATATCCGGGAAATGCATTGGATATGCATTAGGTCGACTCCTTATAAAGGCAATCTCTTATGCAGTAAATATTTGTAAATCCATAAATAAATAACTTTAAAGAATATGCAGCGTTGTAGATGTCTGTGTGTTTTTTGACCAGGAGCCGCGCCATGAGCCCGTTGAATCTTGCGTTACCCCCATCACCCCGACGGCTCAAACGCCTGCCTTTGGCGCTGTTGCTGGCGGGCAGCGCCAGCTGGACTCACGGTCATGCTGCGGAAACCGACACTTCGCCACCGGTCTCGGCAGGCACAGCGACGGCCAACGGTTCGCAACTGGAAACCGTGACCGTCACCACCCGCCGCCGCGAAGAAAGTTCGCAAGATGTGCCGACGCCGATGAGTGTGGTCAGTGGGCAGAATCTGGAGACGCAGCGGGTTTACCGGATTCAGGATTTGCAGCAACTGGTGCCCAGCGTCAACGTCGCCTACATGCATGCGCGCCAGTCCAGCGTGTCCATCCGTGGCTTGGGCAATAACCCGGCCAGTGATGGTCTGGAGGGCAGCGTTGGCCTTTACATCGACAACGTTTATCTGGGCCGTCCGGGGATGGCGGTGTTCGATCTGATGGACATCGAGCAGCTCGAAGTCTTGCGCGGTCCGCAGGGCACGCTGTTCGGCAAGAACACCACCGCCGGGGTCATCAACATCAGCACCCGCGCTCCGAGTTTCACGCCGGAACGCAGCATCGAAACTTCGGTCGGCGAGGACGGTTACTTCCAGACCAAAGGCACGATTTCCGGGCCGCTCAACGATCAACTCGCCGGGCGCTTTTCCGCTTATCGCACGCGCAGTGACGGCGACATCAAGAACGAATACGACGGCCACGACCTCAACGGCGGCTCCCGCGAGGGCTTCCGCGCGCAGCTGTTGTTCAAGCCCAATGAAGATTTCAATCTGCGCTGGATCGGCGATTACAACGAAGAAGATTCCAGCGCCGGCACCCGCGTGCTGTACAACACCGGGCCGACCATCAACGGCGTCAATCTGTATGAATCGCGGGCGAGCGCGGCCGGGGCGACACTGGTCAACGGCCGGCATCGCAAGGTCAATCTCGACAACGATCAGCACGTCACCGTGCATCAGGGCGGCACGTCGGTGGAAGCCAATTGGACGTTGCCGAGCGACTTCACCCTGACCTCGGTCAGCTCGTACCGCTTCTGGAATTTCACCCCGCGCAACGACGACGGCCTCAACGTGCCGGCCAGTTACAACGCTGGCGTGTCGGTGGAAGACAAACAGTATTCGCAGGAATTTCGCTTGGCCTCGCCCAAGGGCGAGTTCTTCGATTATGTAGTCGGCGCCTACTATTTCGGCTCGGATCTGGACAACAAATCCTTCTCCTATTACGGCCCACAGGCGGACATCTGGAACGGCACGCCGGCCGGCGCCCTGGCCAACGTCACCAGCGTCGGCAACGGCCATATCAAGACCGACAGTTTCGCCCTGTTTGCCCAAGGCACCTGGCACCTGAGCGAGCGCCTCGATTTCACTGCCGGGGTGCGTGGCACCTACGAAGAGAAAAACGCCTCGGTCGGCCGCAACGCGCCGCTCGGCGGTGTAGCTGTGGCCGGCGCGGCAGCCAATGCGCGTCGCGGCCGTGCCGGCGTCTACGATTCCGGAGACTTGAATCAGTACAGCTCCAGCCCCTCGGGACTGCTCAACCTGAGCTATCGCATCACCGACGATGTGCTCGGTTACGCGACGCTGTCCCACGGCGAGAAATCCGGCGGGGTCAACCTCGCGGTCGGCTCCGCACCTACCGCCGGCGCCGACTCGCTATTGATCGGCACCGAGCGTGCCAACAACGCCGAACTCGGTTTCAAAAGCACCCTGTGGGATCGCCGCCTGCAACTCAACGCCAATGTGTTCTGGACCCAGGTCAACGCCTACCAGACCAACGCCTATGACGCCGCCAACCGCGTGCAATACCTGACCAACGCAGGTTCGGTGCGCTCGCGCGGCATCGAGTTCGAAAGCACCGTGGTGCCGTTGCGTGGCCTGACTCTGAATTTCAATGGCTCGTACAACGACGTCAGCTACCTCTCGTACAAGGATGCGCCGTGCCCGCCGGAAATCAGCCAGGCCCCGGGTGCACCAGCCTCGTGCGACCTCAGCGGCCATCAAGTGGTCGGCGCGTCGAAATGGATCGGCAACGCCAACGGCGAATACAAATGGAATCTGGCTAACGGCTTCGAACCCTACGTCACCGGCAGCTACGCGTTTCGCTCCAAAGCGGTGGGCACGGTCGAGGACTCCGATTACGGGCAGATCCCCAGTTACGCGGTGGTCAACCTATCCACTGGCTTGCGTGGTGATTTCAGTCAGGGCCAGTGGGACGTCTCGCTGTGGCTGAAAAACGCCTTCGACAAAACTTACTACACAACTCTGTGGACCGGCGGTAACGGCGGCTATGAAGGCCTCCTCGGCACGCCACGGACCCTGGGGGTTACAGGCCGCTACGATTTCTGATTGGGCTTTCAAGGCGCTGCCCCGGACGAGGCCGTTCGACCAATACGATCTTCAGCGGCGCTGGCAAGCAGACGCAACTGATCGACATGAACGGCTCAGTGACGGCGGAAACCACGCCTATCGTCGCCGTTCAGCAAAGCAATACCAGCCGTTAACAGGCGTTGGCGGATGCCGTGGGCGAATACTTTTCATGCCGCAAAAGCATGGGGTTTATGGCAGATCGCTGCAGCCCTTGTGGTGCGCGGCTTCGGTGAAAACGGACGATTTGTATATTCCTTGAAGGCCTATGCATAACGTTAAAGATTACTTTCGGTGATAAGCGACCACAGCCAATGATTGCCCCATCGACTACGCCGTGGGGGCGTCAGGATTGGCGGGTCGATCGCTTTGGCTCGTAGAACGAAAGAGACCGCAGGGAGTTGAACAATGGGCAATGTCCAGACCGCCGCCGGTGCAGGGGAGTTGCTGTGGCGGCATACGCCGAGTGGCGAACTGGTCGATCTTGGCCGGCCGCACCGGGTGCCGTTGGGGCAGTTGCGTCTGCAGCGTGTGCCCAAGGGCATATTGAGTCGGCGCGAAATTCTTCTGCTCGGTGTGCTCGCGTTGGTCGTGCATGGCGCGGTGATTTACTGGGTCAGCCAGAAACCGACGCCAGCGCTGCCGGTGGTGCCGCCGGAAATTCCGCCGATGACCATTGAGTTTTCGCGTCCGGCTCCGCCAGCGCCGCCGGTTGTTGCGCCGCCACCACCGGCGCCGGTGATCGAACCGCCACCGCCGGTGGAAGAGGAATTGGCGGTCAAACCGCCGCCGCCCAAGCCGATCGCGAAACCCAAGCCAGTGGTGAAACCGCCGCCCAAACCGGCGCCGAAGGCAGTAGAGCAACCGCCAGCGCCAGCGAAACCGGCAGCCCCGGTCGCCGCTCCAGCACCGGCTGCGCCACCGGCACCGGCGCCCGTTACTCCGGCTTCAGCCAACGCCGCATACCTTAAAAATCCGGCGCCGGAATATCCGTCGCTGGCTCAGCGTCGCGGCTGGGAAGGCACGGTGTTGTTACGGGTGCATGTGTTGGCCAGCGGCAAGCCAGGCGAGATTCAGATTGCCAAAAGCAGTGGCCGGCAGCAGCTCGACGACGCTGCGCTGAACGCCGTCAAGCGCTGGAGTTTCGTCCCGGCCAAGCAGGGTGATGTCGCCCAGGACGGCTGGGTCAGCGTGCCCATCGATTTCAAGATTCATTAAACCGAAACCAAATTCGCGCGAAATGTTTACACGAGGGAACACATCATGACGTTACTGGCATCTCCACTGGAATCCATCGAAAGCGCGGTGATCTGGCTGCTGGTGGGTTTTTCCGTTGCCACTTGGGGCCTGGCTTTACTCAAGGCTGTGCAGTTCGGTCGTCTGAAAGCGCAGGATCGGCGCTTTCATAAACGTTTCTGGGCGGCGTCGAGCCTGGATGCCGCCGCCGAGTTGAGCGAAACCCAGCCCGGCGCCGCAGCGCGGGTGGCGCAGGCCGGTTACGCGGCGATCCAGGTGGGCGAGGCGCCGCAGGCGAATGATCTGAGCCAGGCGATCAACCATCAGGATCGCCTCGAGCGTGCCTTGCGCCAGCAGATCGTCCGCGAACGGCGTTCGCTGGAGACCGGTCTGGCGGTAGTTGCGAGTATTGGCAGCACCTCGCCGTTCATTGGTCTGTTCGGCACGGTGTGGGGAATCATGGAAGCCTTGAAAGGCATCAGCGCCGCCGGTTCGGCAAGCCTGGAAACCGTGGCCGGGCCGATCGGTGCGGCACTGGTCGCAACCGGCGTGGGGATCGCCGTCGCGGTGCCGGCGGTGCTGGTTTACAACTACTTTTTACGCCGTCTGAAACTGACGGCGGCGGATCTCGACGACTTTGCCCACGACTTCTACAGCCTGGCGCAGAAAAGCGCGTTCCGCGTGCTGATACACCCGACCGCGCACAAGGTGGCAACGCCGGGCAACGCGGCAAAAGTGAAGGAGGCGTCCTGATATGGCCTTCTCCACGCAAGACTCGGATGAGGTGCTCAGCGAGATCAACGTGACGCCGCTGGTGGACGTGATGCTGGTGCTGCTGGTGGTGTTTATCGTCACCGCGCCGCTGCTGACCAACGCAATACCGATCAACCTGCCGAAGACCGAAGCGGTGGCGCCAGTCGAGCAGAAGGATCCGCTGGTGGTGAGCATCGACGGCGCCGGCAAGCTGTTTATCAACAAGGACGAGATTCAGCCCGACTTGCTCGAATTCAATCTCAAGTCGGCCAAAGCCAAAGACCCGGAAGTGCGCGTGCAATTGCAGGCCGATGACGGGGTGAATTACGGCGAAGTGGCGCGAGCCATGGCTTCGATCGAACGGGCGGGGATTACCAAGTTGTCGGTGATCACCGCGCGGTGACAGATTTTGTTTTCCGGGGCCGTCTCCTTGGCAGGGTGCGGCCCTTTTTTTATTCCGCGTTATTGCCACAACACACTCACCCTGTGGGAGCGAGCCTGCTCGCGAAGGCGCCATTGGCCACAACATCAGCGTCGACTGATGCACCGTATTCGCGAGCAGGCTCGCTCCCACAGGATTCGCGACTCATATGCATTATGGGTATTAATAAATAGCTTCTTATTCCTTAACGGATATAACTCCGCTCCCTATACTCGACCCGGAACAGACACGACGCAGGAGGGCTCCCCATGCGCAACGAATCAATCCGCTATCTGATTGTGCCGGGCTGGCAAGGATCGCCAGAAGATCATTGGCAAAGCCATTGGCAGAACAGCCTGCCGAACAGCGCACGGGTCGAGCAGGCCGATTGGCTGACGCCGCGCCGTGAAGACTGGGTCGCCGCGCTGGCCGAAGCGATTGCCGCCGACAGCACGCCGGTCATTCTCATCGCTCACAGCCTCGGCTGCATCACCGTCGCCCATTGGGCGGCGACTGCGCCGTTGCAGTACCTGCGTCAGGTGCGCGGGGCGTTGCTGGTCGCGCCGGCCGATGTCGAGCGTCCCGCCTGCGCGCCAGCGCTGCGTAACTTCGCACCGATTCCGACGGATCTGTTGCCGTTCCCCAGTCAGGTCGTCAGTTCCGACAACGACGCCGCCGTCAGTGCCCCGCGCGCGCTGGAACTGGCGCGCAACTGGGGCGCGGAGGCGGGGATTCTCGCCGGTGCCGGGCACATCAACGTCAAGTCCGGGCATCAGCGTTGGGAGCAGGGGTTTGCCTACCTCTATCGCCTGCAAAATCGCCTGGAACATCACGCCCGCCGTCGCGCCTGACCTCATTATTCAACGCCCCCGTCGGCTGGCGGTTTTGGGCGGGAGCCTGCCATGAGTTTCGAAACTTTCGGTCAGCCATTGCTGACCTTTCCCGATGCGGAAAAAAGCCCTCTGAGCATTCGCGCCAAGGCGTTGGTGTTCGTTGATCCACGCTCGCGGCAATTGCGCGAGGAGTTGGAGCAGTTGGCTCCACGTGCGATTTCAGTGCTGATTCGCGGTGAGACTGGCACCGGTAAAGAGCTGCTCGCCCGGCATATCCACCGCGCCAGTGACCGCAGCGGGCTGTTCGTTTCGGTGAACTGCGGCGCGATCAGCCCGACCTACGCCGATGCCGAACTGTTCGGCTACGCCGCCGGCAGCTACAGCGGTTCGGCCAGCAGCCGCGCCGGCTGGTTCGGTTCGGCCAACGGCGGCACCCTGTACCTGGATGAGATTGGCGACCTGCCCCTGCCGATCCAGATCAAGCTGCTCGCGGCACTGGAAAACCACGAAGTCACCCGCGTCGGTGCGCATCAGCCGAGCCCGGTGGATGTGCGTCTGGTTGCCGCCACCAGCATCGATCTGGCCCAGGCCGTGGATGCCGGGAAATTCCACGAGCGGCTCTATCACTACCTCAGCGAGGGCCATCTGGAGCTGCCGGCGTTGCGCGCGCGGACCGGCGACATCCTCTCGCTGGCCGAGTATTTCCTTGGCATCTACAGCCAGCGTCTGGACCTACCCGTGCCGCTGATCAGCGAAGCCGCGCAACATGTGCTCGAACAACACAGCTGGCCGGGCAACACCCGCGAACTGGAAAACGTCATCCACTTCGCTCTGCTGGTCAGCACCGGCGACGAGATCCTGCCGGAACATCTGAACCTGCCTGACGCGTCTGCGCCGCAGGTTCAGATCGAACGTCTGGTGAGGCAGACCCACATCGGCGGTAGCAGTGCAGAGCGTAAGGCCTTGAAAGATTGGCTGATTCGCTTGAGCGAGGCGGTATAAGCATTTTCTTCAGCATGAACAAAATGGAATATGAAGCTGAATAAACGTTATTGTCCTGGAATAAAAAATCCGGGTATTGTCCGCCTCACGCCAGCGATATCACTTCACTGGCACACGTATTAAATGCCGTCGTCGATGACGACCGTGATTTTCGATAAGGACACTGCATGAAAAAGGTTCTGTTGTTTACCGCATTGGCGGCTGCGCTGACGGCTTCTTTCGCCAACGCCGGCGAGAAACTGGTGGTTGCCGCAACGCCGGTGCCCCACGCTGAAATCCTTGAGCTGATCAAACCGACCCTGGCCAAAGAAGGCGTGGATCTGGAAATCAAAGTCTTCACCGACTACGTGCAGCCGAACGTACAGGTTGGCGAAAAGCGTCTGGACGCCAACTACTTCCAGACCCTGCCGTACCTGAACAGCTTCAACCAGGGTAAATACAAGGATGACAAATCCAAGTACCTGGTGACCGTGCAGGGCGTTCACGTTGAACCGTTCGGTGGTTACTCGAGCAAGTACAAGACTCTGGCTGAGTTGCCGGACGGCGCCACCATCGCCATCCCCAACGAAGGCAGCAACAGCGGCCGTGCGCTGATCCTGCTGCAGAAGGCCGGTCTGATCGAGCTGAAAGATCCGAAAAACGCTTTGGCAACGCCGAAAGACATCGCCAAGAACCCGCACAACTTCAAGTTCAAGGAACTGGAATCGGCCCTGCTGCCGCGCGTGCTGAAGGAAGTCGATCTGGACATGATCAACACCAACTACGCGCTGGAAGCCAAGCTCAACCCGCAGAAAGATGCGCTGGTGATCGAAGGCGCTGACTCGCCGTACGTGAACTTCCTGGTGGCCCGTGAGGACAACAAGAACAGCGATGCGATCCAGAAACTGGCCAAGGCCCTGACCAGCCCGGAAGTCAAAGCCTTCATCGAGAAGAAGTACAGCGGCGCGGTGTTGCCGGCGTTCTGATCTGACGCTTGAGTAAATCCGCTTCAGACGTGAAAACGCCGATGGCCAGTGATGGTCATCGGCGTTTTTGTGCGTACAGAGAAAAGATCGCAGCCTGCGGCAGCTCCTCCACGGGAATGCGGTCTCCAGTAGGAGCTGCCGCAGGCTGCGATCTTTTGATCTGGCCCTTGCTTCAGGCCACCTGCGTCTTCAACGCCCGGCGCAACGCCCTTAACAATTTCACAATATCCTGCGGATCCAGCCGCTGCGGCACTTTTACGTCCATGTCTTTCTTCCTTGTGGTGAATGGGCCGGAGAGTCTGGCCAAAAGCTGCGAGTCCTTGGAGGTCTTTCGTGAAATAAAGATCCGTCCTACAGCGCAAAGAAAAATAGCCTTCTTATTCCTTCCCGGCAAACCCACAGGATAGTTTTTTGGGTGATATCAATATGCTTTAAAGGTATTTAAATTATGGTTTTTATACCTATAAAGTCAGTGCCTGCCGGACGGCCATCCGCCGTCCATGGATTGCATCATCGCCGCTTACCAAGCAGCGTCAGGACGCTTCATGACTTTGGACTACGCCTTTATCCTCAGCACTCTGCCGGCTTTTCTCAAAGCCGTCGGCGTGACTCTGCAGGTCGGTTTGATTGCGATCGCCACTTCGCTGCTGGTCGCGCTGCTCAACGCGACGATTCTGGTGTTTCGCACGCCATACCTGCAAAAACTGGTCGGCTTCTACGTAGAGCTGGCGCGCAACACGCCGTTGCTGATTCAGCTGTTCTTCGTTTACTTCGCGTTGCCGGCAGTGGGGATCCAGGTTTCCGGTTTCACTGCGGCGATCATCACCATGACCTTCCTTGGCGGTGCCTATCTCACCGAAGTGCTGCGCGCCGGCGTCGATGCGGTGCCCCAGGCACAACTGGAATCCGGGCGGTCGATTGGCCTGTCCCACGGCCAGTTGCTGCGCTATGTGATCCTGCCGCAGGCGGGGATCCTCAGCTTGCCGTCACTGTTCGCCAATTTCATTTTCCTGCTCAAGGAAACCACCGTGGTTTCGGCCGTGGCGGTGCCGGAAATCCTCTACACCACCAAGAGCTATATCGCGCTCTACTACAAAACCTACGAAATGCTCGCCGTGCTGACGCTGATCTGCGTGTTGCTGTTCTTGCCGCTGTCGCTGTTGCTCAGCCGTCTGGAAAGGAGGCTCCAGCATGGCCAGTTCGGGTCTTGAACTGCTCTGGGTGTCGTTGCCGCAACTGGCAAAAGGCGCCGGGCAAACCCTGTCGATCTCGTTTCTGAGCATCGCCATCAGCACGATCGGCGGCGTGTTCTACGGTGTGTTGCGCACGTTGAACGTCACGTGGCTGAACGCGATTCTGCGCATCTATCTGGAGCTGTTCCGGGCAATTCCGGTGCTGGTCTGGTTGTATCTACTGTTCTTCGGTCTGCCGATTTTCTTCGGCCTGAGCCTGCCGAGCTTCTGGTGCGCGGTGCTGGTGCTGTCGCTGTGGGGCGCCAGCGAAGTTGGCGAGGTAGCGCGCGGTGCGCTGCATTCGTTGCCGCGCGGACAGCGTGAAGCCGGGCTGTCGATCGGCCTCAATGCAGCTCAACTCTATGGCTACGTGCTGCTGCCGCAAGCGCTCAAGCGCATGACGCCGCCGACCATCAACGTCTATACGCGGATCGTCAAGACCAGTTCCCTGGCGGTGCTGATCGGCGTCGTCGATGTGATCAAGGTCGGTCAGCAGATCATCGAGCGCACCTATGAATCGGTACTGATCTACGGTGCGCTGTTCCTGTTTTTCTTTTTCATCTGCTACCCGCTCTCGGCCGCTTCGCGCGTGCTGGAGCGACGCTGGACGCAAGCATGAGCGCACTGATCGAGTTTCACGGTTTCAACAAATTCTATGGCGCGCAGCAGGTGCTCGATGGCATCGACCTGCAAGTGCAGAGCGGCGAAGTGCTCGTCATTCTTGGTCCCAGCGGTTGCGGCAAAAGCACCTTGCTGCGTTGCCTCAATGGTCTGGAAGAGGCCCACAGCGGCAGCCTGAAATTCCTCGACCGCGAGCTGTTGGACAAGATCACTGACTGGCGCGAAATCCGTCAGCAGATCGGCATGGTGTTCCAGAGTTATCACCTGTTCCCGCACATGAGCGTGCTCGACAATCTGCTGCTCGGCCCGCTCAAGGTGCAGAAGCGCCAGCGTCGCGAAGCGCAGCAGCAGGCCGAAGCCTTGCTTGAGCGTGTCGGCCTGCTGGACAAGCGCGATGCTTTCCCGCGTCAGCTCTCCGGCGGCCAGCAGCAACGCATCGCCATTGTCCGCTCGCTGTGCATGAACCCGCGGGTCATGCTCTTCGACGAAGTCACCGCCGCCCTCGATCCGGAAATGGTCAAGGAAGTACTTCAAGTCATTCAGGGCCTGGCCCGCGAAGGCATGACCCTGTTGATCGTCACCCACGAAATGGCCTTCGCCCGCGCGGTGGCCGACCGCATCGTGTTCATGGATGCCGGGCGCATCCTCGAACAGAACCCGCCCGAGATTTTCTTTACGAACCCGCAAACCGCACGCGCGCAGCAGTTTCTGGAGAAATTCTCCTTCGTTGCCACATCGCCAGAATCGAATCCGAAAAAGGAACTGGAACTGCTATGAAAACTGCCGCTTTGTTACTGCCCCTGCTCAGCCTCGCCTTGCTTGCCGGTTGCGGTAAGACCGAAGAGCCACCAAAGCCGAAAGTCGCCAGCGAAAGCGCCGCGCCCTCGGGTTATCTGGACAAGATCAAGGCCCGCGACAAATTGATCGTTGGTGTATTTACCGACAAGCCCCCGTTCGGTTTCGTCGATGAGGCCGGGCGTTACGTCGGCTTCGACACCGACATTGGCCGGCGCTTCGCCAAGGACCTGCTCGGCGACGAAAACAAGGTCGAGTTCGTCGCCGTCGAGCCTGCCAGCCGCATTCCGTTTCTGCAGAGTGACAAGGTCGACTTGATCCTCGCCAACATGACCGTCACCCCGGAGCGCAAGGAAGCGGTGGATTTCACCAACCCGAACCTCAAGGTGGCCGTGCAGGCGCTGGTGCCGCAGGGCAGTTCGGTGAACAGACTCGATGATCTGGCGACGCGCACCACGATTGTCACCACCGGCACCACCGCGGATATCTGGCTGACCAAAAACCATCCGGACTGGAAACTGCTCAAGTTCGAAAAGAACTCCGAGTCGCTGCAAGCCCTGGCCAATGGTCGTGGCGATGCTTACGCGCAGGACAATCTGGTGCTGTTCAGCTGGGCCAAGCAGAACCCGGGCTATCGCGTGCTGGAGGAAAAACTGGGTGCCGAGGCGCCGATTGCGCCGGCGGTGAAGAAGGGCAACCTCGAGTTGCGTGACTGGGTCAACAGCGAATTGGCCAGGTTGGGCGAGGAGAAATACCTGCTCAAGCTGTATGACCAATATGTGCGCAAAGAACTGAGCGATGACACCCGGCCTGAGAGTGTGATTGTTGAAGGGGGCAAGTGGCAGGGCTAGTGCCTTGATTCAGCGGTGACGCTTGAATCGCTTTCGCGAGCAGGCTCGCTCCCACATTTGATCGCGTACGATTGTGGGAGCGAGCCTGCTCGCGAATTCTTCAGTCACCGCTCAATCCGGCCAATGCCACGCCGGCTCATCCAGCGCCCGCTGCCCGACAATCCCGGTCTGCCCCAGCGTCTTCTCCAGCACGATGCAATTGCATTCCGGATCTTCCTGCAACGCCGAGATCAACCGTCGCGCGTGGGACACCACCCACACCTGACACTGCTCCGAAGCGCGGATGATCAGCCGTGCCAGCGCCGGCAGCAGGTCCGGGTGCAGGCTGGTTTCCGGTTCGTTGAGCACCATCAGCGATGGCGGTCGCGGAGTCAGCAACGCCGCAACCAGCAGTAGATAGCGCAAGGTGCCGTCCGACAGTTCTGCCGCCGACAACGGCCGCAACAAACCCTCTTGATAGAACTCGATAGCGAAACGGCCACCGGTCAACGGCGCAATATTCAGCCGCGCACCGGGAAACGCATCGCTGATCGCCGCTGTTAACGCCTGCGGATCGCCAATCTCGATAATCGTCTGCAAGGCTGCCGCCAGGTCGCGACCGTCGTGGTGCAGCACCGGCGTGCGCGTGCCGAGTTGCGGCTGGCGTACCGGCGCGTCGGCATCGCTGCGAAAGTGGTCATAAAAACGCCAGCGCCGGATGAACTCGCGCATCTGGAACACTTCCGGCGAGCTGCGCAGATTACCGACCTGATCGAACAGGCTGTCGAAGTTCGGTGTGTGTTGCGCCAGCACGTCCCACGCGCGACCTTCGCGGGCGCGGATCATCGGGCCGTTGCGGTCGACCAGCAGGCTCGCCGGGCGAAACACCGCGCCGGCCCAAATGCATTCACGTTTGATTTCCGGGTCGAGGGAAAAGCATGAGGTGCTTGGCTCCGGCAGGCCCAGGCCGATGGCGTAACTGAAATCCTCGCCGGCGAATCCCAGGCGCAGCCGCTTCACCCCTTGGCGCACCGTCGGTTCGATCGCCACTTCACCGTTGCGCATGCGCCGGCTGATGGTTTCCGGCCCGGCCCAGAACGTCGAGTCCAGCCCGCCTTCACGCGCCAGCGCATTGACCACGCCGCCCTGCGCGGTTTCGGCCAGCAGGCGCAAGGCGCGGTAGAGGTTGGACTTGCCGCTGCCATTGGGTCCCGTAATGAGGTTCAGGCGCCCGAGCGGAATCACCAGTTTGTTGATCGAGCGGTAATTGGCCACGGCCAAGGTATGAAGCATGGAATTCCTTCTCTTCGGGCGGCCTTTGTAGGAGCTGCCGAAGGCTGCGATCTTTTGATCTTGAAAAAGCAAAGATCGCAGCCTTCGGCAGCTCCTACACGGAAATGTTGTGATCGCTCAGGCGAACGTTGAACCCTGTTCTAAGCTCACAGTCGTATCGTCACTTGCACGTTCGTACACAGGAAGGAGTCTGCATGGCAAGTCCCGGAATGAAAACAGCTGTCATGCTGAGTCTGTTCACTTTGCTCACCGCTTGCGGCGACAAGAAACCTGCTCAGGAATATCTGCCACGGGTCTTTGTGCAAGAAGTCGAACCGGCCAACTACGCCGCAGCGGTGACCCTCACCGGTGATGTGCAGGCGCGGGTGCAGACCCAGCTGTCATTTCGCGTCGGCGGCAAAATCATCCAGCGCATGGTTGATGTCGGCGACCGCGTCACCGCCAGGCAGGTGCTGGCCAAACTCGATCCGAAAGATCTGCAGACCAACGTCGATTCCGCTCAGGCCCAAGTCGTCGCCGAACAGGCCCGCGTGAAACAAGCGGCGGCCGCTTTCGTGCGTCAGCAAAAACTCCTGCCCAAGGGCTACACCAGCCAGAGCGAATACGATTCGGCCCAAGCCGCGCTGCGCAGCAGCCAGAGCGCGTTGAGCGCGGCGCAGGCGCAGCTGGCCAACGCCAAGGACCAGCTCAGTTACACCGCGCTGATCGCCGATGCGCCCGGCGTGATCACCGAGCGCCAGGCCGAAGTCGGCCAGGTGGTGCAGGCCACCGCGCCGATTTTCAGCCTCGCCCGTGATGGCGACCGCGACGCGGTGTTCAATGTCTACGAATCGCTGCTGGCCGAGCGGCCGTCCGATCGTTCGATCGTGGTCAGCCTGCTCGACAACCCCGAGATCAAAACCACCGGCACCGTGCGCGAAATCACCCCCTCGGTGTCGGCGCAGTCGGGCACCGTGCAGGTCAAGGTCAGCCTCGACAAGCTGCCGCCGGGCATGCAACTCGGTTCGGTCGTGAGCGCCACCGCCAAAGGCACCGGCAAATCGGCGGTAGAACTGCCCTGGTCGGCGCTGACGAAAAACATCAGCGATCCGGCGGTGTGGCTGGTCGATGACAAGGGTGAAGCGCAGTTGCACACGGTCACGGTCGGTCGTTACCTGACCGGCAAAGTGATCATCAGCGAAGGCCTCAAGGGCGGCGAGAAAGTCATTGTCGCCGGCGGCCAGTTGCTGCACCCCGGCATGAAAGTCGAGATCGCCGAAAACACCTACAAGGATCTGCAACCGGGAGCGCAGCCATGAAGCGCCTCGGTCTGTTGTGCATGGCGCTGGTGTTGGGCGCCTGCTCGGAAAAGGAAACACCGCCGGAACCGGTACGTCCGGTGCTGTCGGTCACGGTCAAAGCGCTGAACGAAGAAAGCCTCGGGCGCTTTGCCGGGAGCATTCAGGCGCGCTATGAAAGCAACACCGGTTTTCGCGTCGGCGGCCGCATCGCCAGTCGTAACGTCGATGTCGGCGCCGAAGTGCAGAAGGGTACCTTGCTCGCCACCCTCGATCCGTCCGATCAGCAGAACCAGTTGCGTTCGGCCCAAGGCGACTTGGCGCGGATTCAGGCGCAACTGATCAATGCCCAGGCCAATGCACGCCGTCAGCAAGCGCTGTTCGATCGCGGCGTCGGTGCGCAGGCGCAACTGGACGTCGCCAATACCGACCTGAAAACCACCCAGGCCTCGCTCGATCAGGCGCGGGCGGCGGTCAGCCAGAGCAAGGATCAGTTGAGCTACACCGAGCTGCGCTCCGATCACAAAGCCGTGGTCACCGCGTGGAACGCCGAAGCCGGGCAAGTGGTGACTGCCGGGCAACAGGTGGTGACACTGGCGCAACCGGATATCAAGGAAGCGGTGATCGATTTGCCCGATACGCTGGTCGATCAGTTGCCCAGCGACGTGGTGTTCTCGGTGGCTGCGCAACTCGACCCGAGCATCAACACCACGGCGATCATCCGCGAGATCGAACCGCAGGCACAAAGCGCCACGCGCACCCGCCGCGCGCGCCTGACCCTGTCGGATACGCCGGACGGTTTCCGCCTCGGCACCGCGATCAGCGTGACCCTCAGCTCGGCGATCAAGCCGCGCATTGAACTGCCGCTGACCGCGTTGCAGGAAGTCGATGGCAAAACCCGGATCTGGGTGATCGACACGCAAAACAAAACCGTCAATCCGCGCGACGTCAGCGTGGTCAGCCGTGGCGACAACAGCGTGGTGCTGGCCGGTGGTGTACAAAACGGCGAGCGCGTGGTCAGCGCCGGCGTCAACAGTCTCAAACCCGGACAATCGGTAAAACTTGACGAGGACAGTCAATGAAAGGCTCTTTCAACCTCTCCGAATGGGCCCTCAAGCACCAGTCTTTCGTGTGGTACCTGATGTTCGTCGGGCTGCTGATGGGGGTGTTCTCGTACTTCAATCTGGGCCGCGAAGAAGACCCGTCCTTCACCATCAAGACCATGGTGATCCAGACCAAATGGCCGGGTGCGACCCAAGAGGAAACTCTCAAGCAGGTCACCGACCGCATCGAGAAAAAACTCGAAGAGCTCGATTCCCTCGACTACGTGAAAAGCTACACGCGCCCCGGCGAATCGACGGTGTACGTGTACCTGCGCGACACCACCAGCGCCAAGGACATCCCGGAAATCTGGTATCAGGTGCGCAAGAAGATCGACGACATTCGCGGCCAGTTTCCCCAGGGTATTCAGGGGCCGGGATTCAACGATGAATTCGGTGACGTGTACGGCTCGGTCTACGCCTTCACCGCCGATGGCCTGACCATGCGCCAGTTGCGCGATTACGTGGAGCAGGCGCGCGCAGAAATCCGCAACGTGCCGGGGCTGGGCAAGATCGAAATGGTCGGCCAGCAGGACGAAACGATTTACCTGAATTTCTCCACGCGCAAACTCGCCGCACTGGGTATCGACCAGCGTCAGGTGGTGCAGAGCCTGCAATCGCAGAACGCAGTGACTCCGGCCGGGGTGATCGAGGCGGGGCCGGAGCGGATCTCCGTGCGCACTTCGGGTCAGTTCGAGTCGGAGAAAGATCTGGCCGAGGTCAACCTCAAGCTCAACGACCGTTTCTATCGTCTGGCCGACATCGCCGAGATCAGCCGTGGCTATGTCGACCCGGCGACACCGCAATTCCGCTTCGACGGCAAACCGGCTATCGGCCTGGCGATCGCCATGCAGAAGGGCGGCAACGTTCAGGAGTTCGGTAAGGCGCTGCACGAGCGCATCGACCAGCTTACCGCTGACTTGCCGGTCGGCGTCGGCGTGCACACGGTTTCCGATCAGGCGGTGGTGGTGGAAGAGGCCGTCGGCGGTTTCACCAGCGCCCTGTTCGAAGCAGTCATCATCGTGCTGGTGGTGAGCTTCATCAGCCTCGGCGTGCGCGCCGGTCTGGTGGTGGCCTGCTCGATTCCGCTGGTGCTGGCGATGGTGTTTGTGTTCATGGAATACAGCGGCATCACCATGCAGCGGATTTCCCTCGGCGCGCTGATCATTGCCCTCGGTCTGCTGGTGGACGACGCGATGATCACCGTGGAAATGATGGTCACGCGCCTGGAAATGGGCGAAAGCAGGGAGGAGGCGGCGACGTTCGCCTACACCTCGACGGCGTTCCCGATGCTCACCGGTACCCTGGTGACCGTCGCCGGTTTCGTGCCCATTGGCCTCAACGCCAGTTCTGCTGGGGAATACACGTTTACGCTGTTTGCGGTGATTGCCGTGGCGATGATCGTCTCGTGGGTGGTGGCGGTGTTCTTCGCGCCAGTGATCGGCGTGCATATCCTCAGTGACAAGGTGAAGGCCCATGACGCCGAGCCGGGTCGCGTCGGCCGGGCATTCAACGGTGGTCTGTTGTGGGCCATGCGCAATCGCTGGTGGGCGATCGGCATCACCGTGCTGTTGTTCGTGCTGGCGGTGTTCTGCATGCGTTTCGTGCAGAACCAGTTCTTCCCCGCATCCGACCGCCCGGAAATTCTCGTTGACCTGAACCTGCCGCAAAACGCTTCCATCGATGAAACCCGCAAAGCCGTGGACAAGCTCGAAGCGACCCTCAAGGGTGACCCGGACATCGTGCGCTGGAGCACTTACATCGGTCAGGGCGCGATCCGTTTCTATCTGCCGCTGGATCAGCAATTGCAGAACCCGTACTACGCGCAGCTGGTGATCGTCAGCAAGGATTTCGAAGCCCGCGAGGCTTTGAGTCAGCGCCTGCGTGAGCGGCTGCACAAAGACTTCGTCGGTATCGGCAGCTATGTGCAGGCCCTGGAAATGGGCCCGCCGGTGGGGCGTCCGATTCAGTATCGAGTCAGCGGCAAAGACGTCGATCAGGTGCGCAAGCACGCCATCGACCTGGCCACCGAGCTGGACAAGAATCCGCACATCGGCGAGATCATTTACGACTGGAACGAGCCGGGCAAAGTCCTGCGCATCGACATCGCCCAGGACAAGGCGCGGCAGCTCGGGCTGTCCTCCGAAGACGTTGCCAACCTGATGAACAGCATCGTCAGCGGCTCGCCGTTGACTCAGGTCGATGACGACATCTACCTGATCAACGTGGTCGGTCGTGCCGTGGATTCCGAACGCGGTACCCCGGAAACCCTGCAGAACCTGCAGATCGTCACGCCGAGCGGCACCTCGATTCCGCTGCTGGCGTTCGCCACCGTGCGCTATGAACTGGAACAGCCGCTGGTGTGGCGTCGTGACCGCTTGCCGACCATCACCATCAAGGCCTCGGTGCGCGACGAGATTCAGCCGACCGATCTGGTGAAACTGCTCAAGCCGTCGATTGACGCTTTCGCATCCAAATTGCCGGTCGGCTACAAGGTCGCCACCGGCGGTACGGTCGAGGAAAGTGGCAAGGCCCAGGGGCCGATTGCCAAAGTGCTGCCGCTGATGCTGTTCCTCATGGCGACGTTCCTGATGATCCAGTTGCACAGCGTGCAGAAGATGTTCCTGGTCGCCAGTGTCGCGCCGCTGGGGCTGATCGGCGTGGTCCTGGCGCTGGTGCCGACCGGCACGCCGATGGGTTTCGTGGCGATCCTCGGGATTCTCGCGCTGATCGGCATCATCATCCGTAACTCGGTGATTCTGGTGACGCAGATCGATGAGTTCGAGCAGAAGGGCTACGCACCGTGGGACGCGGTCGTGGAAGCGACCGAACACCGGCGCCGACCGATCCTGCTCACCGCTGCGGCGGCGAGCATGGGCATGATCCCGATCGCCCGCGAAGTGTTCTGGGGGCCGATGGCCTACGCGATGATTGGCGGCATCGTCGTGGCGACCCTGCTGACGCTGCTGTTCCTGCCGGCGCTGTATGTGGCCTGGTACAGGATTCGCGAGCCGCAGAAGGATGAAAAGCCGACGCAGTGAGATAGCCCCTGTCATCTTTGGGAAAGGTCTGACTTACAGCGTGAGAGGACTGCGCTAACGTCCCTTCTTCATTCGAGGAGGGACGTGCCATGTCGACTGTTTCCGGCGGGTTGCGCGGATTGTTGCTGCTCGCTGGCTTGACCCTGTCGCCGCCAGTGGTGGCCGAAGTGCTGCTGGAAAACCAGCTGTGGCGGGTGCAGGTCGACCCTGCGACGCTGGCGGTGCGTGTTGAACCCGCCGGCGCTCCAGCGGTGCAGGCCTCGGCAGGCGTGCTGCGGCACAAGGTCAGCGGCCTGATCAGGCGCGGCAATCGCATCGATTGGCAATGGGACGATGGGCGCTGGGTCCTCAGCGTTGACCTTGCTCAGCGTGACCTGACGTTTTCGATCGCCGCCAATGCGCCCTCGGAAATCGAGTTTATTCATCAGCCCGCCAGTGCAATGGGCCAGGCGCTGATCTGGCCGCTTGCCGAAGGGCGCTACGTGCCGCGCGGTGACCGGGTATGGCAAAGATTCCTCCTCGCGCAGGCCGCGCTCGATACCACCCAGGACTTGAGCCTGCCGCTTTGGGGGATGGCCTACGAAAGGTTCAGCCTGCACTGGCTGCTGACCAACCCTTACAACAATCAACTGCGCTTCAAGGCCAATGGCGATGCGCTGGGGCTGTCGGCGCGGCATCGATTCACTTCGCTTGAGCCCTCGAAGCCGCTGACCTTCAGCCTGTTTCTTGGCGCTGACGATCCGTTGGCTGGCGCCAGGCGCTACAAGCAGTGGCTCATCGATAACGGCCGATATGAACCTCTGCCGGACAAGTTGATGAAGACCCCGCAAGCCGCGAAGCTGATCGGGGCCCCGCATGTCTATCTGTGGGGCAACAATCTGCTCGGTCCCGAGGACGTGCGCAACTGGCCGTTGCTGGTTGCCCGGTTGCGGGGTTCGGGATCACTTGTCAGTGAATTACGTGCGGCGATGGATAGTGAAGTGCTTCGGTCGATCGCCAGTGAGAGCGTACTCAATCACTATCAGCAGACCGTGCTGTTGCGCAGCCTCAATCAGGCGCTGAACACTCAAGCGCGCAAGCACTGGCAGACCAGTGCAACACCGGATATGCAGGTGCTGGTCGCTGGTTATGCCGATGTGCGCGCGCAACTGGCCGCTGTCATGACTGATGCGCTCACAGTTGATCCTTCGCGCTGGGGACGTACCTTGTCGCGCCGGACCATCGAACGATTGCAGAGCGCCGGGCTGGCGCGTCTGTGGCTTGGGCTCGGCGAGGGCTGGGAAGGTGGACTCTGGCATCCTGAGGCGGTGCGCGCCGCCGTCTCGGCGGGGTATCTGATTGCTCCGTATGACTCCTACGAAACCGCGCTGCGCCAGGACGAAAATCCGGACTGGACCACCGCGCACCTCGGCGCTCGGGCCAATACCGAGTGTGCGATCGTGGAGGAAAACGGTGCGCTGAAAAGCGGGTTTCAGCAGTCCGGTCACTATACCGATCCGCGATGCGTACGACCGTTGCTGGAGCGGCGCATCGATGCAATCCAGCAGGTCGCCGGCTTCAACAGTTGGTTTGTCGACGCTTATGCCGCTGGCATGCTGTTCGATAGTTATCGTCCGGGCGCGCCGATGACTCAGGCGCAAAATGCCGCGGGCAATGTCGCAGCATCGCGCTGGATCAACGAGGTGTTGCAGCTGCCGGGCGGCTCCGAGGATGGCAATGCCGCCACCGCTCAGGGGGTCTTGTTCGCACATGGCATGCAGACGCCGGTGATCGGTTGGGGCGATCCAGACATGCATCAACCGGGCAAGGCAGAATCTTTCGTTGGCCAGTGGTACCCACCGGAGCAGCCGGCGGTGTTCTTCAAACCGACCCGGTTGAAGGCTGACTACCGACGCGTGCATTTCGCCCCCGCCAGCCGTTTACCGCTGTATCAGGCGGTATTCCACGGCTCGGTCATCACCAGTCATCACTGGTTGTTCGATAACCTGAAACTGAGCGACGTGCGGGTGGAAAACGAGCTCACCCAGTTGCTCTACAACGTACCGCCGCTGTACCACCTGAGCGCGGCCAGCCTTGATCAGCGCTTGCCATTGATCGTGCGTCAGGATCGATTCTTTCGTCCGCTGCATGAACGTCTGGCGACGCAAGCGCTGACGGCTTTTGACTGGTTGAGCGAGGATCGCCTGATACAGCAGACGGCGTTTGCCGACGGCACGCGACTGCTGGGCAATTTCGACGCCGCTCCACGCAATTGGCAGGGCCGGACGTTGCCGGGACACAGCATGACTGCACTGTTCCCGGACGGCAGCGACAGCCAGTATCAGGTCCAGGCCGCGCCCTGACTCAGACTTTGCGCCATACGCTCGCGAGCCACGGCTGCTGCTCACGCGGCAACCCGGCGGGGCGGTAGTAATGCTCAAGCTCGACAAAGCCCGCCGTCGTCAGCAACCCGCGCCAAGCCTCGAGGTCGTGATACGAGCCGTAGCGCGGGCCGTTCCAGCCTTCGCGGTTGTCCCCGCGCGGATTGGAGCTGAACAGCACGCCGCCCGGTTTCAGGGTGCCGTGCAGTTGCCGTAGCACTTGCGGCAATACCTGCAACGGCACATGAAACAGCACGGCATTGGCGAAGACGCCGTCGAAGCGCTCGGCCGGCAGATCAAGTTTGAGAAAATCCTGCTGCCAGACTTCGCAACCGCTGTCCTCGCGGGCCATGCGTGCGAATTCCTGCGAGCCATCGAGGCCGATCGCAATGTGGCCCATGCGCGTGAAGGTCTGCAAATCCCGTCCCGGACCGCAGCCGAAATCGAGAATCGTCAACGGTGACTCAGCCTGAATATGGCGCAACAGGGCTTCGATATTCTGGCTGACATCGTGGTCGCGAGTGCCTTCGCGGAAATCCTCGGCCACCGAGTTGTAGTGACTGAGGGTTGTGGCGGTGATCTGTTCGAGGTCACTGGGCGTTTGCTTCATGATCGGTGCTGTATGGGCGAAGAGAGAGCGGACTATAAGCTTTTTCGCCGGCAAAAAAACGCCGCCTGCGCTGGTGCCAGCGCAGGCGGCGATGGGTGCAGGCTTTAAAGCTGCTTTGCGCCCAGGCAATCGATCGAACGGTCCATCATCGCTTTGGCCATTTCCAGCAAATGCCAGACCGAGAACACCATGGCTCGATCCGCGCCCCCGAGGTGATCACCGCATTGATGGACGGTCACCGAAGCGCAGCGCAGCAGATCGGCAACATACAATTGAGCATCCTCCAGCGTCACATCTTCGCTGATGCTGTAGACGCGTTTCTGTCCCGCCAACGTGACCTGAGTGCCAGCCAGATGCGAGTCAACGGCGCGGCACAATGCAGAGCGATCCTTGAGCAAATCCTCGGTGAACCGCTTGCTGGAAGTAAGGCTGAGTGGCGGATCGGTGAGATTTTTTTCCATGGGTAAACTCCTGACATCAAGTGGGAGCCAACCATTTCGCGACTAAACGAGCAGGACGGCGGCTGCACGCAGATCAGTCGTCGGCCGCCGGTTATCGACGCACCCGAAAGTGCCCTGCGTACAGCCAACATCAGACAGCTAAAAGCCTCTGCCGAGGTCAGGCCTGACTGCACGCCCAGCGAATCCGGACAACTGAATCCGGTCACCGCAAAACAGTGACGACCGGAGATTAGCTACCGGATATTTCGGGTACAAGCGGGCAAATTATTCTAGGAATCGTCCTGCAAACCCATGTGGTTCGGGCTGGCGAAACGCTAAAAACCGTGTAGGAGACATCTGATTTTCACTAAGGGCAATGCCGAAAATTTTGCGATCACATGGGCTAGGTTGATGGCCACCTGCCGCCATCGACCTTAGCGCTTATTCAGCCCTCGCGCCAGTCTGTACTAGCGCAACTGATCGGCAAGCCTTGGCGAATGAATACGCTGTCTGGGCGCGCAGACCAAAAAGCAACTGGTAGTTCTTACAGTATCGCGCCAGAGGAAACGGGTTCAGGCTTGGAGTATTGACACCAGGGGCTCGCCTAGCCGTGAACACCCACGCTGATACCGCCACTCCGACCTTGTCGGTCATTGACCCGCGCGCACTGGCGGTTCGCAGCGTTGCCTATTGCCGACACCCGGATAAAGCCGACATCGAATCGCGCATCATCCGGCAGATCTTTGATGAGGCGGGGCGTCAGGTAGCGTCGTGGGATCCGCGTTTGTACGGCGTTGCGCCCAAGCCGAATCTGGCCACACTCTACGCATTGAGTGGTCAAGACTTACTCGCAGAGAGCGTCGACGCCAGTTGGCAGGTGCGGCTGTTGAATGAAGCGGGCTCGATGTGTTCTGGCTGGGATGCGCGGGGCAGTCAGAGTCACCGCCAATACGATGATCTGCAGCGACCGCTAGCCCTCACCGAGCAGGCGCACGACGGGCCGCCTCGCGTGGTCGAGCGCTGGACCTATGCAAAAGCCACCGATGAACGCGCGCTGCACAACCAGTGCGGTCGACCGATCCGCCACGACGACCCGGCCGGCAATCGGCATTTCGATGGCTATGGCCTCGCTGGCGCAGTGCTGGTGGAGTCGCGACGCTTTTTGATCGAGCTCGAGACGCCTGACTGGCCGCTCGAACCCGACCGGCGGGATGACTATCTCGAGGAAACCACCTACGTCAGCCGACAGACTTTCACTGCAACCGGCGATTTGCAGCATCACACCGACGCGGTGGGCAACCTCAGAACGCAGCAGTACAACGTCGCCGGGCAAGCTTGCGCGACCTGGCTGTTACAGGCCGGCGAGGGCAGGCAGCCGAAGTGCCTGGTCAGTGCGATTCGCTACAACGCGCAGGGTCAGATCGAAAGCGAAACGGCCGGCAACGGCGTCATCGCCCGCGCCGAATACAGCCGCGATGACGGCCGGTTGCTGAGACTGCTCGCCAGTGTCGGCACGCGCCCTCCGTTGCAGGATCTGAATTACGTCTACGATCCGGTGGGCAACGTCATCAGCCTGGAAGACAAGACTCAATCCGTGTCCTGGCTCAACAATCAGCGCATCGATCCGGTCAGTCGGTATCGCTATGACAGCCTTTATCAACTGGTCGAGGCCAGTGGTTGGGAAGTCAGCCAGCCCAGCCACGGTCCGGCCTTGCCGGAGCTGCTGCCAACGCCGCTCGATCCCAATCAACGGCGCAACTACACGCAGAAATTCGACTACGACGCAGCGGGCAACCTGGTCACTCGCCACCACAGCGGTGCGCCGGGATTTTCGATGTTTACTTCGGCTTACAGCAACCGAAGCCTGGCGCAGCACGCCGATGGTTCTTTGCCCGGGGAATCGGAGATAGCGCTGGGATTTGATGCGGCGGGCAATCAGTTGGAGTTGCAACGCGGTCAGGCCATGACGTGGAACGTGCGCAATGAGCTGAGCCGCGTAGTGCTGGTTCAACGCGAGGCAGAGGTCGACGATTACGAATGCTTTAGTTATGACATTTCCGGACATCGTTCGCGCAAAGTGTTTATCCGACAGACTGCGGTGCGAATTCTGGATAGCGAGGTTCGCTATCTTCCCGGTCTCCAATTGCACCGACGTGCCGCAGGTGAAGAGTATCAAGTGATCGAAACCGGAGTCGGTCGAGCTTCGATAAAACTATTGCACTGGCCTTGCGCCAGAAACCCGGATCAACTGCGTTTCGGCTATGACGATCTCATTGGCTCCTCTACTGTGGAGCTGGATGATGAAGGCTGTGTTCTGACACTGGAGCAGTATTATCCCTTTGGAGGAACAGCCTGCTGGGCTGGCAGAAATGCGCAGGCGGCGACATACAAAACCGTCCGATATTCTGGCAAGGAGCGGGACGCTACGGGACTTTATTACTACGGCTACCGATATTACGCGCCTTGGCTACAGCGATGGATAAGTGCGGATCCGCAAGGGGACGGGTTGAATCTGTACGCAATGGTCGCAAACAATCCGACAAGCGCTGTCGATTCCGACGGTTTAAAGGGCACCGATGCGCAGGATCGTTGGCGCAGAGCTTATGCGGGAATAGTGGCGTCAAGAGACGGTGTCTGGGTACGTACAGTGACCCGGGGAATTGTGGCAGTCGATATTGTCGGCGGTAATGAATTGTTCAATCGGATGGGAATGAATTTGACTCGTCCGATCGTAGGCAATAGAAGCTTTGCCTACTTGTCGATTGATTCGACATTGCGAAGCAAAGTAGCGGGAGCCGAGACAGGTTTTCGTCTGAACACTGCGTCGGGAGAAGATATCAAGGCGCAAGCAGGGATCCCGAACGCGGGTGCCGTTGCCTATATCAACGGCGGTTTCTTCAATATGCGGAATCAGGCTAGCAGTAACGTTTCGCCGTTTGCGCCGATTGGCCCGAGCAAGATCGGCGGTAAAAGTCAGATTTACGCCCCGGTGCCTTCAGACTATCGAAAGCATTTCGTGACAGTTCGAATGAGAGATGGATCGAGGATTGAATCCGGGCCTGTGCTTTCGCAAGGTGGGGAAGCGGTCTTCCCGGAAAGCCATTTGGGTCTCACCAAATTTCTCTTTGACCCGAAGAACAATCAGCCGGGAAAACTGGGTCATGCAGGTTCACCTAACATCCGCTCCGGCATCAGTTTGCCCGGCGGAACAGATAACGGGCAGCGTACGCGTTTGGCATGGGGCGGCAGCACCGGGCGCAGCGAGACAGCGACTGGCTATACGATGCCCGAATGGTCCAGGGTAATGGCCAGGCTCGAGAGGATGAACGGTGCTGGTGGATGGTCGGTGAACCTTGATGGTGGTCATTCGGCGGGAATCGGCGTGGTTGGAACACACGACGAATTGCTTTACAGAAGGCCTGAAGAAGGATCGCCCGTCCGATCCATCGCCAACTTCATCGCTTATTACGAAAAGCCCCACAAACAGGGATTTTTCAAAAAATGGTTTTCCTGACTCCTGGCGGTTGAGTCATTGAAAGAGGTTGACCTGTTAGTTTTTACAGTAGCGGCTCGACCAGAATAAGCACAGTCTTGGTATCAAAGATGCCAAGGACTCACTCCAAATGGGCACTCGTCATGACACCGCCACGCCGACCTTGTCGGTCATTGACCCGCGCGCACTGGCGGTTCGCAGCGTTGCCTATTGCCGACACCCGGATAAAGCCGACATCGGATCGCGCATCATCCGGCAGATCTTTGATGAGGCGGGGCATCAGGTAGCGTCGTGGGATCCGCGTTTGTACGGCGTTGCGCCCAAGCCGAATCTGGCCACACTCTACGCATTGAGCGGTCAAGCGTTACTCGCCGACAGCGTCGACGCCGGTTGGCAGGTGCGGCTGTTGAATGAAGCGGGTTCGATGTGTTCTGGCTGGGATGCGCGGGGCAGTCAGAGTCACCGCCAATACGATGATCTGCAGCGACCGCTAGCCCTCACCGAGCAGGCGCACGACGGGCCGCCTCGCGTGGTCGAGCGCTGGACCTATGCAAAAGCCACCGATGAACGCGCGCTGCACAACCAGTGCGGTCGACCGATCCGCCACGACGATCCGGCCGGCAATCGGCACTTCGATGACTATGGCCTCGCTGGCGCAGTGCTGGTGGAGTCGCGACGCTTTTTGATCGAGCTCGAGACGCCTGACTGGCCGCTCGAACCCGACCGGCGGGATGACTATCTCGAGGAAACCACCTACGTCAGCCGACAGACTTTCACTGCAACCGGCGATTTGCAGCATCACACCGACGCGGTGGGCAACCTCAGAACGCAGCAGTACAACGTCGCCGGGCAAGCTTGCGCGACCTGGCTGTTACAGGCCGGCGAGGGCAGGCAGCCGAAGTGCCTGGTCAGTGCGATTCGCTACAACGCGCAGGGTCAGATCGAAAGCGAAACGGCCGGCAACGGCGTCATCGCCCGTGCCGAATACAGCCGCGATGACGGCCGGTTGCTGAGACTGCTCGCCAGTGTCGGCACGCGCCCTCCGTTGCAGGATCTGAATTACGTCTACGATCCGGTGGGCAACATCGTCAGCCTGGAAGATAAAACCCAAGCCGTGTCCTGGCTCAACAATCAGCGCATCGATCCGGTCAGTCGGTATCGCTACGACAGCCTTTATCAACTGGTCGAGGCCAGCGGCTGGGAAGTCAGCCAGCCCAGCCATGGTCCGGCCTTGCCGGAGCTGCTGCCAACGCCGCTCGATCCCAATCAACGGCGCAACTACACGCAGAAATTCGACTACGACGCAGCGGGCAACCTGGTCACTCGCCACCACAGCGGTGCGCCGGGATTTTCGATGTTTACTTCGGCTTACAGCAACCGAAGCCTGGCGCAGCACGCCGATGGTTCTTTGCCCGGGGAATCGGAGATAGCGCTGGGATTTGATGCGGCGGGTAATCAGCTCGAGTTGCAACGTGGTCAGGCCATGTACTGGAACGTACGCAATGAGTTAAGCCGGGTTGTGTTGGTGCAACGTCCGAATGAAAGCGATGACTACGAGTGTTATGGCTACGACGAGCCGGGCCATCGGTTGCGTAAAACGACTGTCAGCCACGCGTCCGGTCAGACGCTGACGGCAGAAGTTCGTTATCTGCCGGGGCTCGAGATTTATCGCGAAGTCGATGGTGTCGAGCGACATGTCGTCAGTGTCGATACCGGGCGCAATCGGGTACGACTGCTGCACTGGCCAAGCGGGGTGGAAGGCGACCAACTGCGTTACAGCCTCAGTGATCATCTCGGTTCCAGCACGCTGGAATTGGATGATGGTGCGGGGATTTTGACTCAGGAGCACTATTACCCGTTTGGTGGCACGGCGTGCTGGGCGGGTAAAAATGCATTGGCGGCGAAAAACAAAACGATTCGTTACTCAGGCAAAGAGCGGGATGCGACCGGTCTTTACTATTATGGATATCGTTATTACGCGCCGTGGTTACAGCGCTGGATAAGCGGCGATCCTGCAGGAGCAGTTAATGGATTGAATTTATTTTGTTTTGTTGCGAATACGCCTGTCGTTAATAATGATCTGGATGGGAGGTGGTTTTATGAAGGTGAAAATGATTTTATTGAAACATCTCTCATTCAATCAGGTAAGCGGATTGTGTCACGCGGACTTGATCAGTTTCCTATGCATCTATCAGCCATCATAAGCTCCCAGCTACCCGAAATGGGACAAGTGTTTTCTGAAGCGATTTATGCATTAACCCAAGGCTTTACAGAATCTCCAGCAGTTTTACAAAGTTATTTTGGACCTGAATACAGGGCAGTAGAAAATCAGCTTTCACACGTTTGGATGCGTGGGTTAGATATGACAAATGCTTATGGCGGACAGGCAGCAAGAGGGAAGTTTTTAGGTTTTGTAGGCGGTCCGGGACCTGAGATGCACTCAAACGCGGAGGTCAGACCAGACGATTTTTATGGACGAATTGCTATTAACTTATCTAGGGTCGATGGTGATTTTGAAATGGTTTTGGGGCACGAATTACTGCATTTGAACAGGGTTAACAGAATTGGCGCTGTTGGGCCGAATGCGGTGGATAATTTCTATTTGAACTCCAGAAGTCCGGAAATCTTGAACTATCCAGTGATGCAGTACGAACTCCCGGCTAGAGGGGTTTCAGAAGCTATTATGAATGGTGGTTTAAATTTAGAGTTTTCAGAAAGGTATCCGGCGTCCCATCGTGACTTCATTACGTCCGTTGAGAATTATATGGGGCTTCCAGGTATGCTGGATCTTGAAACTTCGATTTCCATGTTTAATGAGGCTCCTCATATGCGCGCGCAAATGGCACTCAATAACGCGGACAGCATTGTTTTTGCGGCAAAAAGTATGAGTCAGCTTTATCGGGCGAGGCAGGAAAACAGCAATTTGTTTTACAACTTGATTAATGGCTAAAACCGCTATTGACTCAAGCTTCTAATTGACGAAATGCAGCGGAAGTCCGCCCCGGGGGGGCGGCACAGATGAAAGATCGGTCCCATCGGTGAAGGAAACTAACCCTGTACTCAGCGTTTGTTGAGCCCCCGCGCCAACCGATCCCCACCCAACTGAATCACCGCCACCAACGCCACCAGCAAGACAATCACCGTCAACATGATCTGGCTGTCGAAGCGCTGATAGCCGTACCGATAAGCGATATCCCCCAGCCCACCAGCGCCAATTGCCCCAGCCATGGCCGACGAATTGATCATTGTCACCAGGGTGATGGTGAAACCGCCGACAATCCCCGGCAGCGCCTCGGGCAGCAGCACATGCCAGACGATATGCCAGCGCCGGCAACCCATGGCCTGCGCGGCTTCGATCAGGCCATGATCGACCTCGCGCAAACTGACTTCGGCGATCCGCGCGAAGAACGGCGTTGCCGCGATTGTCAGCGGCACCACAGCGGCCCACACGCCATAGGTAGTGCCGACGATCAGGCGAGTGAACGGAATCAGCGCGACCATCAGGATCAGGAACGGAATCGAGCGGAACAGATTGACGAAGGCGCCCAGCGCACGGTTCAACAGCGGTGCCTCATAGATCCCGCCCTTGTCGCTGGTCACCAGAATCACCGCCATGGGAATGCCCACCAGCAGCGCGATCAGCGACGACACGCCGACCATCAGGAAGGTGTCGATAAAACCCTGCAGCAAGCGATCAAACCACATAGCCCAATACCTCCACTCGTTGCGCCCATTGCCCGGCGCGTTCGCGCAATTGTTCGGCGCTGTACGCCGAGCCGCTGACGGCCAGCAACAGCTGCCCCAGCGCGTGACCCTGAATCCTTTCCACGCCGCCCTGAAGCAGCTTCACTTGGCCACCCAACGCCGCAAACAACGCGGCCAGATCTGGCTCATCAGCGGCACTGCCGGAGAACCGCAAACGCAACACCACCGCTGCATCAGACGCCGTGGATGCCGCCTGCAAACGGCTTTGCAATTCTTCCGGCAAGGCGTGTTGCAGCGGCGCGAGCAAGGTCTGGCTGACCTCGTGTTGCGGATTGCCGAACACTTGCCACACCGGCCCTTGCTCGACCACATGGCCATGCTCAAGCACGACGACGCGATCGCAGATCTCGCGGATCACTGCCATTTCGTGAGTGATCAGCACAATGGTCAGGCCGAGGCGTTTGTTGATCTCGCGCAACAGGCCGAGGATCGACTGCGTGGTCTCCGGATCCAGCGCCGATGTCGCTTCATCGCAGAGCAGAATGTCCGGGTCATGCACCAGCGCGCGGGCAATGCCGACACGCTGTTTCTGCCCGCCGGAGAGTTGCGCCGGGTAGGCCTTGTGCTTGCTCTGCAGGCCGACCAGTTCGAGCAGTTCGCGGACCTTGCTGTCGCGCTGCTCCTTCGGCACACCGGCGACTTTCAGCGGCAACTCGACGTTCTGCCAGACGGTCTTGGCCGACATCAGATTGAAGTGCTGGAAGATCATGCCGATGCGCCGGCGCAGAGCGACGAGGCGGTCTTCATCGAATTCGCCGATATCGACCTGATCGATCAACACCCGCCCGGACGTTGGCTGCTCCAGGCGATTGATCGTGCGGATCAGCGACGACTTGCCAGCGCCGCTGCGGCCGATGATGCCGAACACTTCGCCGCGCTGAATCGCCAGGTCGATGCCCTGCAAGGCGGCGACCGGACCTTGTCGGCCGTTGTAGGTTTTGCCCACGCCGATAAAGCGTACGTGGGCGCGATTCAACTCGGGGTGCAGCTCGGTTTTTTCAGCAGTGTGTGGCTCTGGAAGCTCCAGTCGCCGTTGGATCGCGGCAGTCATGCTCAGCTTTCCCAACCGGCTTGGTAGAGCTTGCCGTGGGCCTTGTCCAGCGCCGCGCGGACGGCTGGCGAATGCTGATAGATGTCGACGAACTTGATCAGGCGCGGGTCGGTTTTGCTCTTCGGCTGGATGACGAACTGAATCACGTATTCCTTGTGATCGAGACCGTCGAACAGCAGCGCCGAGCCGGCATCGAAGGTCTTCGCCAAGCGAATATAGGCTGGGTAACCCTGGACCAGATCGGCGTCGTCATACGCGCGCACCAGCTGCACGGCTTCGACCTGAAGGATCCTGATCTTCTTCGGATTGGCGACGATGTCGTCCTCGGTGGCCTTGTAGCCGACGCCCGGTTTCAGGGTGATCAACCCGGCCTTGGCGAGCAATTGCAAACCACGTCCGCTGTTGATCGGGTCATTGGCGATGGCCACGCTGGCGCCTTCCGGCAGCTCATCGAAGCTTTTGTATTTCTTCGAATACAGGCCGACGTTGTTGATGATCCCCGGTGCGAACGGCACCAGATCGAAACCGGACGCGGCCTTGGCATTTTCCAGAAACGGAATGTGCTGGAAGTAATTCACATCGATGTCGCCAGCAGCGAGGCTGACGTTGGGGGCGATCCAGTCGGTGAACTCCACCAGCTCGACTTTCAGGCCTTGTTTGGAGGCTTCCTCGACGGCGGCTTCCAGGGGAATGGCGAAGGCGGCGGTGGTGCCGATTTTCAGCGGCGCATCGGCAGCGAATACCGCCGAGCTGAACAGGCCGAAGGCCAGGGCCAGTGCTTTGACTGGGTGGGACAGGATTTTTTTGGTCATGGTGGTTTTTCCAGTCAGTGCATGAATTTTGCTGTCGGGGAGGGCCTCTTCGCGAGCAGGCTCGCTCCCACAGGGGTACACATTTCAAATGTGGGAGCGAGCCTGCTCGCGAAGCTTCTGATGCCTGTACGAAGATCCACTGTGTTGTTCAGGCAGCTGCGCCTCACCGTGAAACAACTTCTCGCGCAAGGTGCCGCTGTCATACGCGGTCTTGTACGAGCCGCGCCGCTGCAACTCGGGAATCACCAGTTCGATGAAATCGACATAGCTTTCCGGGGTGACGATGCGCGTCAGGTTGAAGCCGTCCAGACCGGTTTCGGCGATCCACGATTCCAGCTCATCTGCGACTTTTTCAGGCGAACCGATCACCGTGATGTAGCGGCCACCGAGGGCGTGCTGGTCGAGCAATTTGCGCCGGGTCCAGTCGTTGTTCTGCAGGTTTTTCGTCGCCGATTGAATGGCGTTGCTCTTCACGTACTGGATCGGCTCATCGATTTCGTATTGGGCAAAGTCGATGCCGGTGGAGGCGGAAAAATGCGCCACGCCGGCCTCGGCGCTGGCGTAACTCAGGTACTCGGCATGCTTGGCCCACGCCGCTTCTTCGGTGGCGCCGACGATTACATTGAGGCCCATGAACACTTTGATGTCTTGAGGATTGCGCCCGGCTTCGACGGCACTGGCGCGGACCTTGTCGACCTGCACTTTGGTCGACGGCTTGTTCTGGCCGCTGATGAATACGCACTCGGCGTGACGCCCGGCAAACAGCAAGCCGCGATCGGAGCTGCCGGCCTGGAACAATACCGGCGTGCGCTGCGGGGACGGCTCGCAGAGGTGATAACCCTCGACCTGATAGAACTCGCCCTTGTGCTCGACCTTGTGCACTTTTTCCGGGTTGGCGTAGATACGCTCCTCGCGGTCGTTGAGCACCGCGCCGTTCTCCCAGCTGCCTTCCCAAAGCTTGTACAACACCTGCAGATATTCTTCGGCCTGGTCGTAGCGCCGGTCATGTTCGACCTGTTCGCGCAGGCCCATGGCTTTGGCGGCGCTGTCCAGATAACCGGTGACGATGTTCCAGCCGACCCGGCCGCGACTCAGATGATCGAGCGTCGACATGCGTCGGGCGAACAGATACGGCGGCTCGTAAGTGAGATTGGCGGTGAGGCCGAAGCCGAGGTTCTTGGTGACGGCGGCCATCGCTGAAACCAGCAGCAGCGGATCGTTGACCGGCAACTGGATCGACTCTTTCAGCGTGACGTCCACCGAGTTCTGGTAGACGTCGTAGACGCCGACGATATCAGCGATGAACAAGCCATCGAACAGACCGCGTTCAAGTAACTGCGCCAGTTCGGTCCAGTACTCGATCGTGTTGTAGCGGGTCGAGGTGTCGCGCGGATGCGTCCACAGGCCGTGGTTGATATGGCCGATGCAGTTCATGTTGAACGCGTTGAGCAGAATCTTCTTTTTCGCAGCAGTCATCAGATCGTCCCTCGCAGCGGAGGGTTTTCATCGTTGAGGTAATAATTGCCTACTGCGTGATACTTCCAGCGCACCGGGTCGTGCAGGGTGTGCACGCGAGCGTTGCGCCAGTGGCGGTCGAGGCCGTGTTCACTCAGCGTCGCCTGGCTGCCGGCCAGTTCGAACAAGGTGCTGCCGGCGGCGAGGGAAATTTCCGTACTGATCGCCCGCGCTTCGGCAACTGCAATCGAGGCGGCGGCGACGGTTTCGGCGTTGGTTTCCGCTTGCGCGGCATCGAGGATTTCGCCGGCACGTTCCAGCAAGGCTTCGGTGGCGTGCAGCCGAATGCTCAAATGGCCGAAGCTCTTCAGCGTCAGCGGATCTTCGGTGGCCCTGTCGTTGCCGGAATCGATCCACGGGCGGGTCTTGCTACGCACGAAATGCAAGGCATCTTCGTAAGCGGCGCGGGCAATGCCTGTGTCGATGGCGGCGTGGAGAATCTGCGCCAGCGGGCCGACCGTGGTCGGGCGTTCGAAAGCGCTCTGGAAAGGCAGCACATCTTCGGCCGCTACATGCACATCTTCGAACACCACCGAGCCGCTGCCGGTGGTGCGCTGGCCGAAGCCGCTCCAGTCGTCGATCACCGTCAGGCCTTTGCTCTCACGCGGGACGAAGGCCAGTTGCTGCACGCCGTTTTCATCGACCACTGACGTCGGAATGCGCTGCGCGTAAATCGCCCCGGTCGAGTAAAACTTGCGCCCGTTGATGCGATAGCCAGCGCCGTCGCGTTTGAGACTGGTGACGCGGTCGTGAGCGGTTCTGGTGCCCAGTTCCGCCAGCGCATTGCCGAAGCGCTGGCCGGCGAGGACCTCGGCGTACAGGCGCTGTTTCTGTTCGTCGCTGCCATTCACGCGCAGCACTTCCAGTGCGTAGAAATGGTTCTGCGGAATCTGCCCGAGTGAACCGTCGGCCTGAGCGATGAGCGCGATGACTTTGGCCAGGGTGACGTTGGATACGCCCGCGCCGCCATATTCTTTTGGCACGCTGATGCCCCACAGGCCGGAGCGGGAAAACACTTCGAGCTCGGCCAATGGCAGGCGGCGTTCGCGGTCGCGCAGGGCGCTGTCGCGTTTGAAATCTTCGGCCAGGTCGCTGGCGACGATCAGGGCTTGCTCATCGCTGGTGATGAGCGCGACGTGATGGGGAAGCGTCATAGGGGGTTCTCCAGATGACTGGTCGTCTCAGATCCAGGAATGGCGAGCCGGCAAAGTGCCGTTCAGGCGATAGGCGCCGACCGCGTGATATTTCCAGCGCACCGGGTCGTGCAGGGTGTGCACGCGGGCGTTGCGCCAGTGGCGGTCGAGATTGAATTCGGCGAGGGTCGCGCGGCTGCCGGCCAGTTCGAAGAGCTTTTCGCTGGCCAGCAGCGAAACCTCGGTGGTCAGCACTTTCGCTTCGGCCACGGCGATCGAAGCGCGTGCGGCGGATTCGGCAGTCAGCGGCGCGGCGTGGACTTCATCGAGTACTTGGCCGGCCTTGCGCAGCAGCGCTTCGGCGGCGTGCAGTTCGATTTTCAGTTTGCCGATATCGGCGATCACGTAGAGGTCATCGCTGGCGCGCTCGACCTTGGCGTCGATCCATGGCCGCGCGCGGGTTTTGACGAAGTCGATGGCGTCGTCGATAGCACCACGGGCGATGCCGGCGTCGATCGCCGCCTGTATCAGCTGCGACACTGCGCCCTGGGTGTTCGGCTTATCGTTGATCTTCCAGTTGTCGATGACCAGGCTCGACTCGACGCGCACGTTGTTCAGCAGGATCGTGCCGCTGGCGGTGGTGCGCTGGCCGAAGCCCGACCAGTCATCGACGATGCGCAGACCCGGCGTCCCACGACGGACGAAGGCCAGTACTTGCCTGCCATCATCATTGAGCGCTTTCACCGCGACCCAATGCGCAAACAGCGCGCCGGTGGAGTAGAACTTCTCGCCGTTGATCACGAAATCGGCGCCGTCGGCGCTGATTCGCGCCTTCAGTTCCAGGGTGTTTTTGGTGCCGCGTTCCGGGCCGGCGTTACCGATGCGCCAGCCTTCCAGAACACTCTGGAACAACTGCTTTTTCTGCGCTTCGGTGGCGCTGCCGAGCACCAGATTGATGATGCCGAACTGGTTCTGCGGAATCTGCCCGAGCGCCGGGTCGGCGGCGGAAATGATCGCAAAGACTTCAGCCAGCGTGACGAAGGAAACCTGCGGGCCACCGTACTCACGCGGGATGGCAATGCTGCCGAGGCCGCTGCGGGTGAACTGTTCGATTTCCGACCATGGCAGCTTGCGTTGGCGGTCGCGTTTGGCCGCCTGCACCCGGGCGACTTGCGCCAGATCCTGAGCGGCCTTGATGGCTTGAGCATCGTTGCGCAAGACTTGCGCGGGCAACAACAGCGGGGCGATGTCCAGGTCGGACTGCACGTTTGCATCTGCAAGACTGGACATCAGTGCCGCTCCCTGGCTGCACGCAATGCCCTGGCGATCTGCACTGGGGTGATTGTGTTCCGGACCATACCTACCTCACATTTCATGAAAAACGCCGCGAAGTGCGACGATTGAAAGAATGTCCGGTGGTCCGGTGCATATACCCTAAGCGTGTATAAAAATTAAATAAACTAACTTTTAGGAATATGCATAGAAGGGGGATGTTCGCGTTGGGCGGCGCCTTGCAGGTGAGAGGGAGCGCACCCTCTCACCCCTGAGCACGGCTCACTGGGTACGTGATTCGGCGGCCTTGAATTCGGGCTTCAAGGGGACTTTCACATACGGATTCACGCAACCGATTTTCAACGTGCGCGGCGGTGCCCAGCGCGAGTTATTGCCGACCCGGTCGAGGATGCAATACGTCACGTCCAGCCGCAGATCCTCGCCTGCTTCGACGATGACTGCCGGTGGTATCCAGACCTGAATCGGCAGGCCGACATCCGCTGCCGTGACTGGCGCCAGATCCATGCGCACATCACCCCAGCGCAGGGTGATGGCGTCGTCTTCGGCCATGTTCAGGTAGGGCTCGATGGTCAGCGGCACGCCGCGTTTGATCTGGTTGGGATTTACACCCTGACGGCGAATCGTTTCAGGGATGATCACCGGTGCCAGTTGCTGATTTTCGTCTTCGCACTGCCCGGTGGGCTGGCCACCTGGGCAATCGAGTTTGACCTGCACTCGGGTGGCTGCCGATAACGCCGGACCTTGGCCGACCTGCATCACGCGGTAGTGAATACGCGCGGTGCCATTGGTGATGAAACTCTCCGGCACCCGCAGGCTGACGGACTCGCCGACATCGGTGGCGCCGAGGACTTTTGAAGCGACATAACACTTGTTCCAGAACAGCTCGATCAGGTCACCATCGTCCATGCCAAGGTAGGGCGGCACATCGACCAGCAGGTGAGCGGCTGTCGCCAGGTTGACGCCGATTCTTTGTGCGCATGCCAGCGTTGGCGCTGCAAGTTCGGGGGTGTGCGAAGTGCGGGTCATCGGTTTCTCTCCTTGAAGTCTTGCAGCGAAATCCGTTTCTGGAAAACAAAGGCGCGAATCAACTGGCAATAGAAGCGACGAGTATTTGCTCAGTATTAGTTAGTTTTTTTGAACTAAGTGGCGCCGGTTGTCGACTAGATAAAAGTCTGCGGAGAGGGGTGTCAATAGAAGAGGTTAGTTAATCCATGAATTACAAGTTAATCAGAAACTTCCTACGTCGTTGAGGCATTAAGACTAAGTTATGTAGTAAGTTCGGCTACAGAAAAACGCCGATTTCGCTGCGTTTTTTGCGTGTTTGTGCGCGGGCAGAGGTATGCGGATGTGACGATTCCAGGATGAGCGCAACTATTGCGCAATGTTTATCTGCACACTTGAGTAATAAATAATTGAAAGATTTAACTGCCGCGAAGACGCAACTTCCATCCGTGGAAGTTGGCGGGGATTGCGGAAATCGTTCTCAGGCGTGATTCAGAAACTTGCTGAGAAACTGTTGGGTGCGTTCTTCTTTCGGATTGGCAAACAGTGCCTTGGCTTCACCCTGTTCGACAATTACGCCCTTGTCGAAAAACACCACGCGATTGGCCACGTCACGGGCAAAACCCATTTCGTGGGTGACAATCACCATGGTGCGATTTTCTTCGGCAAGACCGCGAATGGTCGCCAGCACTTCGCCGACCAGTTCCGGGTCGAGAGCGGAGGTCGGTTCGTCGAACAGAATCACTTCCGGCTCCATCGCCAGCGCCCGGGCGATCGCCACGCGCTGTTGCTGACCACCGGAGAGACGACGTGGATACGCGTCCTCCTTGCCGGCAAGCCCCACTTTGGTCAGCAGCTTTTTGCCCAGGGCAATCGCTTGTTCGCGCGGCATCTTCTTGACCACGATCGGGCCTTCGATGACGTTTTCCAAGGCGGTGCGATGGGGGAACAGGTTGAAGTTCTGGAACACGAAGCCGACGTGCTGGCGCAGGTTGCGCACCAGACTCTGCTGCTGGTTCAGCGGGCGGCTGGTATCGATTTCGATATCGCCGACCTTGATCCGGCCGCTGGTGGGTTCTTCAAGGAAATTCAGGCAGCGCAGGAACGTCGTTTTCCCCGAGCCGCTGGGGCCGATGATCGCGACGACTTCGCCTTCCTTTACCTCAAGGTCGATGCCGTTGAGCACGACCTGACTCTTGAATTGCTTGGTCAGTTTTTCCACGACAATCATCGCGTCAGGACTCCTGGTCGTGCCGATTGACCCGCTCTTCCAACTTGTTCTGCAAGTGCGAAAGCACCGTGGCCAGAATCCAGTAGATCAGTGCGGCGGCAAGATACATGGTGAAGACTTCGAAAGTCCGGGCGGTAATCAGCTGCGCCTGACGGAACAGCTCCGGTACCTGAATGGTCGCAGCGAGTGCGGTGTCCTTGACCAGCGAAATGAAGCTGTTGCCCAGCGGCGGCAATGCCGTGCGCATCGCTTGCGGCAGGATCGCCCGGCGCAGGGTCTGCGCGCGGGTCATGCCGATACTCGCAGCAGCCTCCCACTGACCGCGCTCGATCGAACCGATCGCGGCACGGAGGATTTCACAGGCGTAGGCGGCCATGTTCAGCGAAAAGCCGATCAGTGCTGCCGGTAGCGGATCAAGCTCCATGCCCAGTTGCGGCAAGCCGTAATAGATCACGAACAGCTGCACCAGCAACGGCGTGCCGCGAAAGAACGACACGTAGATGCGTGCCAGCCAACTGACCGATTTGAAGCGCGACAGGCGCATCAGCGCGAGGCCGAAGCCCAGCAGCAGACCGAAAAACATCCCGCCGAGGCTGAGGACTACCGTGTAGTACGCGCCCTTCAACAGAAAGGGCGCGGAATCCAGCGCGAGTTGGAAAGCCTCTTCCATTATTTGGTGACGTCTGCGTTGAAGTATTTCTTCGACAGTTTCTCAAGAGTGCCGTCGGCACGCAGTTCGTCGAGCGCCTTGTTCACCGCAGCCAGCAGTTCAGGCTCGCCTTTGCGCAGGGCGATACCGGATTCCTGACGCGAGAAGGCCTCACCGGCGGCCACGGTTTTCGGGGCTTTCTTGGCGTATTCGAGGGCAGCCAGACGGTCGATCAGGATGGCATCGGTACGACCATTGTTGAGGTCGGCAAACTTGGTCGGATCATCATCGTAGGTGCGCACGTCAGCACCCGGCACGTTGGCGCGAACCCACTGCTCGTAGTTGGTGCCCAGGCCGACACCGACTTTCTTGCCGGACAGGTCAGCGGCAGTCTTGATATTCAGGGCCGACTCTTTGCTTTTCAGCACGAGGGCCTGGATGCCGGAGACGGTATAGGGTTCGGAGAAGTCATACTTCTTCTTGCGCTCGTCGGAGATGGTCACTTGATTGACCACCAGGTCCAGACGCTTGGATTCCAGGGCTGCGAGGATACCGTCCCACTTTGTTGGCTGGATCTTGGCCTTGACGCCGAGCTTCTGCGCCAGCGCTTCGGACAGCTCGACTTCAAAACCCGACAGCTTGCCGTTCTCGTCGACGTAGCTGAACGGTGGGTAAGTGCCTTCCAGGCCGACGTTGAGAACGCCTTTGTCCTTGATCTGTTGCAGCTGCTCACCGGCCACTGCCTGACCGATCAGGCCGGCGCTCAGCGCAAGACCCAGCGAACCGACCAGCAGAGTGCGACGTAGTGCGGAAAAATTCATGACAAGCCCCTGTGTTTTCTTATGGAAGACGCTTAAGGAATGTAGGCAAATTGGTGATTTGAACGACAGCGCTATCCTGCCTTAAAGCAGCGTAAGCGTCTCGCCCGAAATTCGCCTGCGGCGAGACTATAAGATGTCTTTTTTAGACTTGAAAATACCTAATATGGAATCTTTTATTCATTTAAGGAATATCAGCGAATTCTTAAAAGATCGCAGCCTTCGGCAGCTCCTACAGGTGATCTCATGTTGGAGCTGCCGAAGCTGCGATCTCTTGGATCTGCTCTTATAGAAAATCCTTGTAGGCAAACAACGCCGGCGCGCCACCGGTGTGCAGGAAGATGATCGGACCGTCATCGAAGCGCTGCCGGCCAATCCCGTCGAGCAGACCGGCCATGGCCTTGCCGGTATAGACCGGGTCAAGCAACAGACCTTCCTGACCCGCCAACAGTTTCACCGCCGCCAGCGTGCCGGCATTCGGCTCGCCATAACGCGGGCCGAAATATTCGTCCCACAGCTCGACCTTGAAGCTGGTCGGCAACTCGACACCCAGCAGCTCAGCGGTGCGCTCGGCCAAACCCTGAACCTTCGGCCGCTGATCTTCGTCACTGCGCGAAACGGTCACGCCGATCACCGGCAGTTGCGGCAGCGCCTCACTCAGTGCCAGCCCCAAACCACTGTGAGTCCCGGCACTGCCCGACGCCAGCACCACAGCGGCGAAATCGAGGCCGCTGTCCTTGATCTGCTCAGCCAGCTCCAGCCCGGCGCGCACGTAGCCTAAGGCACCGAGCGCGTTGGAGCCGCCAATCGGCACCAGATACGGCTTCTTGCCGTTGCTGCGCAGGCGCACGGCGAGGGCGGCCAGTTGATCGTCGGCATTGTCGAGGTTGTCGACCAGCTCGACTTTGGTGTCGAACAGATCCAGCAGTAAGCGGTTGCCGTTGCCGGTGTAATTGCCGTCATCAGTGCCCAGCGGATTTTCCAGCAGCGCCACACAGCCCAGGCCGAGTTTCGCGGCCAGCGCGGCGGTCTGGCGCACGTGGTTCGATTGCAACGCCCCGGCCGTGATCAGCGTGTCAGCGCCTTGCGCGAGCGCGTCGGCGGCGAGGTATTCGAGTTTGCGCAGCTTGTTGCCGCCCATCGCCAGCGGCGTCAGGTCATCGCGCTTGATGTACACCTCGCGACCGAGCCAGGCGGACAAGCGTTCGAGTTTTTCCAGCGGCGTGGGATGGCTCAGCAGTTCGAGACGGGAAAAGCGTTGCAGCTGTTGTTTGATCATGAGTCCGTACTGGCGCAGAAGAATGAAAGGACTATAGGCACGCGCTTTTGCTCGGGCAACCGCCAATCGCTTATAGCCAAATGAACTGACGCCAGCACTATCGGTTCTTAATTCGTCGGCAAAGGCATGCCGTAAAGTAGGCGCCGTTGACGCGGCCAGACAGTCCGGCCGCCCGTTAGGAGTCTTCACCGTGAGCGAGCGTTCCAGCCATTGGCAATTGCAGACCATCGTCAGCCAGCTGCGCAGCGCGCGGGATCAGTGGCGTGCACAGAATGGTCGGGCTTCAGGGGAGCAGGGCGGGCGCGAATTGCCATCGCGAGCGGCGATGGCGGAAATCCTCGAGGCGCTGTGTGGCGCGCTGTTCCCGATGCGCCTCGGGCCGGTCGATCTGCGTGAAGAAAGTGAAGATTTCTACGTCGGCCACACGCTTGATGTAGCGCTCAATGCATTGCTGGCGCAGACACGCCTGGAGCTGCGTTACGTCGCTCGCCACAGCGCGCAGGACGACAGTGAAGTCGAGACCCGCGCCATCCAGATCGTGCAGGATTTCGCTTTGGCCTTGCCGGGGCTGCGCACGCTGCTCGACACCGATGTGCTGGCGGCGTATCACGGCGACCCGGCGGCACGCAGCGTCGATGAAGTGCTGCTCTGCTATCCGGGCATTCTCGCGGTGATTCACCATCGCCTGGCGCACCATTTATACCGTGCCGGGCTGCCGCTGCTGGCGCGGATCAGCGCGGAAATCGCGCATTCGGCGACGGGCATCGATATCCACCCCGGCGCGCAGATCGGCCGCAGCTTCTTCATCGATCACGGCACCGGTGTAGTGATTGGCGAAACCGCGATCATTGGTGAGCGGGTGCGGATTTATCAGGCGGTGACCCTGGGGGCCAAGCGTTTCCCGGCGGATGAGGACGGCCAGTTGCAGAAGGGGCATCCGCGTCATCCCATCGTTGAGGATGACGTAGTGATCTATGCGGGGGCGACGATTCTCGGACGGATCACCATCGGCAAGGGTTCGACCATTGGCGGCAACGTGTGGCTGACGCGCAGTGTGCCGGCGGGGGCGAATCTGACCCAGGCGAATCTGCAGCATGATGACGGGACGCAGAAGTAAGTCTGGTCGAGACTTCAACATCGCCGACCTGTAGGAGCTGACGAGTGAAACGAGGCTGCGATCTTTTGATCTTTGCTTTTTAAACATCAAGATCAAAAGATCGTCCGAACGCGGCCCGAGCCTTCGGCAGCTCCTACAGGAGTGAGCCATGAGGGTACTTTTGAACGAATGCCTTCAATCCCGCGTCATACACCTCCTCGGGCGCTGTAGGAAACCTACCGCCCAGCCCTGCGATTAGTCCTTACCACCGCATTCATGTTTAACTTGAACGTTCATTCAAGTTAAACCGGTGGTTCGCTGCCCGCTCACAACAGGAGGCTAGCCTTTGCTGAGTCCGATCATTTCAGCCACGTTTCAACCCCTCGAGGTGCACGTTCCATGAGTGCATCGTCTACCCCCGCCAGCGGTCTGGTGCGCATGAATCCGCCGGTGTTCTATTTCGCCGCGACGGTCATTCTGCTGTTTGGTCTCGTTGTCATTGCCATGCCGGAGCAGGCCGGCGCCTGGTTGCTGGAAGCGCAAAACTGGGCGGCCAATACGGTCGGCTGGTACTACATGCTCGCGATGACCCTGTATCTGGTCTTCGTGGTGGTCACCGCCTTATCCGGCTACGGCAAGATAAAACTCGGTGCCGACCACGACGAGCCCGAATTCAGTTACCTGTCCTGGGCCGGCATGCTGTTCGCCGCCGGGATCAGCATCACGCTGTTCTTCTTCTGCGTTTCCGAACCGCTGACGCACATGCTGCAGCCGCCGCAGGGCGAGGCTGGTACCGCCGATGCGGCGCGTCAGGCGATGCAGGTTCTGTTTCTGCACTGGGGCCTGCATGGATGGGGCGTGTTCGCCTTTGTCGGCATGGCGCTGGCCTATTTCGCCTATCGACACAACCTGCCGCTGGCCCTGCGCTCGGCGTTGTATCCGCTGATCGGCAAACGCATCAACGGCCCGATCGGCTACGCGGTGGACGGCTTCGGCATTATCGCCACGGTGTTCGGCCTCGGTGCGGACATGGGCTTTGGTGTGCTGCACCTCAACTCGGGCCTGGATTATCTTTTCGGCATCGCCCACACCCAGTGGATTCAGGTCGGCCTGATCACGCTGATGATGGGGGCTGCGATCATCGTTGCGGTCTCCGGCGTCGATAAAGGCGTACGGGTGATGTCGGATATCAACATGCTGCTGGCCTGCGGGCTGCTGCTGTTCGTGCTGTTCGCCGGACCGACGCAGCACCTGCTCAACACCCTGATCCAGAACGTTGGCGACTACCTCGGCGCCCTGCCGATGAAGAGTTTCGACCTCTACGCCTACGATAAACCGAGCGACTGGCTGGGTGGCTGGACCGTGTTCTACTGGGCCTGGTGGATCGCCTGGTCGCCGTTCGTGGGCCTGTTCATCGCGCGCATCTCCCGTGGTCGCACCATCCGTGAATTCGTCTTCGGCGTGCTGTTGATTCCGCTCGGTTTCACCCTGGCGTGGATGTCGATCTTCGGCAACAGCGCCTTGGACCAGGTGCTCAATCACGGCATGAGCGCGTTGGGCATGTCGGCCATCGACAATCCGTCGATGAGTATCTACCTGCTGCTCGAAACCTACCCTTGGAGCAAGACTGTTATCGCTGTGACGGTGTTCATCAGCTTCGTGTTCTTCGTCACTTCCGCCGACTACGGCACCGTCGTACTCTCGACCCTGTCGGCCAAGGGCGGCAACCCGGATGAAGACGGGCCGAAATGGCTGCGGGTGTTCTGGGGCGCGATGACCGCGCTGGTCACCAGTGCGCTGCTCTTCTCCGGCAGCATCGATGCGCTGAAGTCGGCGGTGGTGCTGACCTCGTTGCCGTTCTCGTTGATTCTCTTGCTGATGATGTGGGGGCTGCACAAGGCGTTCTATCTGGAGTCGCAAAAGCAGATCGCGCAGTTGCATTCGTTGGCGCCGGTCTCCGGTTCAAGGCGTGGCACCGGCGGTTGGCGCCAGCGCCTGAGTCAGGCCGTGCACTTCCCGTCCCGCGACGAGGTGTACCGCTTCATGGAAAGCACGGTGCGTCCGGCGATCGAGGAAGTGACCGCCGTGTTCGTCGAAAAAGGCCTGCACGTGGTCACCCAGCCAGATCCGGCGCATGACAACGTCAGCCTGGAAATCGGTCATGGCGAGCAGCATCCGTTCATCTATCAGGTACAGATGCGCGGCTACTTCACGCCATCGTTCGCGCGCGGCGGCATGGGCTCCAAGCAACTCAACAATCGCCGCTACTACCGCGCCGAAGTGCATTTGAGCGAGGGCAGTCAGGACTACGATCTGGTCGGCTACACCAAAGAGCAGATCATCAACGACATCCTCGACCAGTACGAACGGCACATGCAGTTTCTGCATCTGGTGCGTTGATCGACGGCTGAGTGCCGGGTCTGCTCAGGACTCGGCGCTCAGCAGCATGAACAACACCATTGCCCCGCCTGCACGCCGAATATCGCACTGCCAATGGGCCCCGCCGTTGATCCGTCCCTCTGTGATGATCACGAAACAGACTATTATTTATCCAGGTGTGTATGGTGTGTATCGATGCGCGCTTTATCCCCTAGAGTTGCAGCTCTTGCTGTAGAAAAGGGCGAAGGACATGCGCAGTCGGGAAATGATCAGGATGATCGAGAACGATGGTTGGTACCTGGTTGCGGTAAAAGGCAGTCATCACCAGTACAAGCATTCGTTCAAACAGGGAAGGGTGACAATCAAGCACCCTGATTCGGATCTGCCCAAGGGTACGATCAACAGCATTTTGAAACAGGCGGGATTGAAATGAGGCCCGTATACGAAGACGAAATGCCCATCATGAACTTGCCAGAGGAAGGGTTCACCTTTATGAAATTCCCTGTCGTTCTGCACAAGGATGCCGACTCGGACTATGGCGTGATCATTCCGGACGTACCGGGGTGTTATTCCGCAGGCGCCACGGTAGCCGAAGCTTTCGAAAACACGCAGGAAGCGCTGGCGCTGCACTACGAGGGGCTGGTCGCCGATGGCGCGCCACTGCCGCAGGTGCGCGACATTGATGCTCATCTTGATAACCCGGATTACGCGGGCGGTATCTGGGGCGTGGTCGACTTTGACATCACGCCTTACTTCGGCAAATCAGTGCGCTTCAATGCCACATTGCCCGAGCAGTTGCTGGAGCGTATTGACCAGACTGTCCGGCGAGACCGGCGCTACCGTTCCCGCTCCGGATTTCTGGCGGCGGCTGCGCTACGTGAATTGTCGGTATGACAGAAATTCTGTGGGAGCTATCCTGCTCACTCCCACAGTCAGGTGCTTTCGCGTTCGATCACTCGGCATCGCAGCAGATTCAGCCGCTGCACTGCGTCGCTCGGCAATACCCCAAGGCTTTCCAGCACGCGTGTTGCGGCGAGTACACCGATCTCCAGCGCTGGCGGTTTGATCGTGCTCAGGCTTGGTAGCAGCATCTCGGCGAACGGGTAGTCGCCGAAGCCGAGAACGGCGCAGTTTTCGGGGATTTTCAAACCCGCGCGTTGCCCGGCAAGCAAGCCGCCGGCGGCGAGGTTGTCGTTGGCGAAGATGATCGCGTCGGGGCGCGGTGTGGTGTTCATCAGGGTGTCCATTGCCTGTTTGCCGGCCTCGAATGGTTCGCGATTGGCGTCGGGGGCGAAAACCCAGGGTTCCAAACCGGATTCTTTTAAAGTCGCCGCGTAACCATCGCGGCGTTCCAGTGCGCTGAAGTCCCCCGGCGCGCTGTTCTGTACGAAGGCAATGCGTTGATAGCCTTTCTCCAGCAGGTGCCTTGCCGCTGTCACGCCCACTTCGAAATGTGAAAAACCGATCTGCATCGGCCCGCGTCCCGGCTGGTAATCCCAGGTTTCGATCACTGGAATATCCGCCTCGGCGAGCATCTTCTCGGTGCCTGCGCTGTGGAAGTGGCTGGTCAGCACCAGCGCTGCCGGCGACCAGCCGAGAAATGCGCGCACGGCATTTTCTTCCTGCTCGATATCGAAATAACTCGACGCCAGCAACAGTTGATAACCGTGACGACTGAGAGTGTCGCTGAAGCCTTGAATGGTGTTGGCGAAAATCGGCCCGGAGATGTTCGGAATGACCATGCCAACGATTCTTCCGCGCGCCGAGGCCAGTCCGCCCGCCACCAGATTCGGCACGTAGCCCAACTCGGCGACCACTGCCGCAATGCGCTCGCGACGCTCGGGCGAGACCTGTTCGGGCTGATTGAAATACCGCGACACGGTAATCGCCGACACACCGGCTGCGCGTGCCACCGCATTCAACGTGACACGGCCGGCGCCCCGGCGTTTACGCGGTTTTTCATCGCTCAAGATGCCATCCTTCTTAAAAACCAAATTGCATATAAAAGTAATTTTTCAGTATTGGACGCTCTATGCCTAGGACGCCAATACTTGCGATGTTAGCGCTAACAAAGCGCATTGTCTGCTACTCGCTCGAGCGAATGCCCAAGACAGATTCAGGCGCTGTCGTCGCAGAACGGCAGCGGTTCAGGGCCATTTTCGAGCGAACACCTATGCGTAATTTTCCTGGAGCATTACACACACTCACGCAGTCTATTCGCGCGGCGGGCTGGATTTTCACCGGGCTGGCGGCGCTGCCGCTGCCCACGGTATTTGCCGCTGACAGCAGCGATCAGGAGCCGACCCTGAAATCCGTCACGGTGACTGCGACTCGCCGTGAAGAATCGCTGCAGAAAGTACCCGTGGCGGTATCGGTGCTCGACGGTGAACAGCTTGAACGCGACAACCGCAACGGCGTGGCGAGCATCGTTCAGCAAGTGCCGTCGCTGAATTTCCGTACCGGTGCTTCGAACAAGGACACCTCGTTATTCGTGCGCGGTGTCGGCACGATTTCCACCTCGCCCGGCGTCGAGCCGACCGTGGCCACGGTAATCGACGGCGTGGTGTATGCGCGGCCAGGGCAAGCCACGCTGGATCTGCTCGATCTGGAGCGCGTCGAAGTGTTGCGTGGCCCGCAAGGCACGCTGTTCGGCAAGAACGCCTCGGCCGGCGTACTCAACATCACCAGCAAAGCACCGACCGCCGAAACCCACGGCTACATCGATCAGTCGTACTACAGCGGTAACGAAAGCCGCACCCGTTTCGGCCTCGGCGGCAGCCTCATTCCGGATACGCTGAAGGGCTCGATCAGCACCTTGTTCGGCACTTACGACGGCAACGTCGACAACCAGCACAACGGCCATGAGGTCAACGGGTACAACCATCGCGGCGTGCGCGGCAAACTCGAATTCACCCCGAACGACGACGTCACCTTCACCCTGATCGCTGACTACATGCAGTCCCACGACGACGCGCCCAATGGCGTCGTCAGCCAAGCGCTGACGCCGGCCTTCGCCAACGCGCTCAGTCCGGTGAATGCGACCAGCCACAACCGCGACATCAACACCGACACCCGCTCTCACATAGAAGACATCAACAAAGGCCTGTCCGGCCAGCTCGACTGGCAACTGGGCGATTACACGCTGACGTCAATCACTGCGTGGCGCGGCTGGGACAACACCCAGTATCAGGATGGTGATCGCCTCGGCAGCGTGACCGCCGCGTTTCCCGGCACGGCGGACAAGGGCGATCTGGCTTTCGACCAATACTCGCAAGAGTTGCGTCTGGCTTCGCCGAAAGGCGAGTTTCTCGAGTATGTCGGCGGCCTGTTCTATATGCACGGCAAGGACGACGAGACCTATCAACGCACCCTCACCACGACTAATCGCACCGACCGTGGCGTTGCCGATTACAGCACCACCAGCGACAGCTACGCGGTGTTCGGCGAGAGCACGCTGAACTTCACTTCGGACTTTCGCGGCATCGCCGGCCTGCGCTACACCCACGATGATCTGGAATACGATCACCGCCGCGTTTCAACATCAGCGACCACCGTCAGCGGCATCCAACCGGCGACCAGCAGCTCCGGCTCGGTGGACGAAGATGGCTGGTCCGGTCGCCTCGGTTTGCAGTACGACCTGAGCGATACCGTCACCAGTTACCTGACCTATTCACGCGGCTACAAAGGCCCGGCCTACAACGTGTTCTTCAATATGCAGCCGCGCGACACCGAAGCGCTGAAACCGGAGACTTCCAACACATGGGAAGCGGGGATCAAAGCCACCTCCTGGAACAATCGCCTGACCACCAATCTGGTGATCTTCCATAGCAAGTACGACAACTATCAGGCGAACTTTTTCGACACCGTCGCCGGGCAAGTAGTGACGCGTCTGATCAACGCCGGCAGCGTGACCAGCGAAGGCGTCGAACTCGATTACGCCCTGCAAGCCACCCAGCAACTGAAGTTCTCCGGCGCTCTGGCCTACACCCGCGCACGCATCGACGAGTTCGCCTGCCCCGCCGGCGCGGCGGCGTCGTGCAACGTCAACGGCAAACCATTGCCGTTCAGCCCGGACTGGAAAAGCTACGTGCGCGCCGACTACACCGTCCCGCTCGACAATGGTCTCGATATCGAACTGGGCACCGATTACAGCTGGCAAAGCGAAGTGCAGTACGACATCAGCCAGAACCCCGATACCAAACAGGGCGCTTACGGGCTGTGGAACGCCAGCGTCGCCCTGGCCGATTACAGCAATGGCTGGCGCGTCGCGCTGCTTGGCAAGAATCTCGCCGACAAGTCCTATTCGCCGTTGCTGGCCAGTGGCGGTAGCTACATCTATCGCGCCGTGCCACGGGATGACGAACGCTACTTCGGCGTGCAACTGCGCAAGGATTTCTGAGATGAGCAAGCAGATGAAACTCGGTGCGTTTCTCATGGCCACCGGGCATCACGTAGCGGCATGGCGGCATCCCGATGTACCGGCGGATGCGGGACTGGATTTCACCCATTACAAACGGCTGGCGCAGATTGCCGAAGCGGCAAAGTTCGATGCACTGTTTGTCGCCGACAGCGTCGCTGCACCGACCCAGGACATCGCCAGCCGCATGGCGCGCTCCGATCACTTCGAGCCGCTGACCTTGCTCTCGGCGCTGAGCGCAGTGACCGAGCACATCGGCCTGATTGCCACAGCCACCACCAGTTACAACGAGCCGTACCACGTGGCGCGCAAGTTCGCCTCGCTCGATCATTTGTCGGGCGGACGTGCCGGATGGAATCTGGTGACTTCGGACAACGCCGCCGAGGCGCTGAATTTCGGCCGCGACGCTCACATCGGCCATGCCGAACGCTACAGCCGTGCCCGCGAATTTCATCAGGTGGTTACCGGGCTCTGGGACAGTTGGGAGGACGATGCCTTCCACCGCGACAAGGCCAGCGGCGCCTATTACGACCCGCAGAAGCTGCATGTGCTCGACCATGTCGGTGAACATTTCCGGGTCAAAGGCCCGCTGAATGTCGCGCGCTCGCCACAGGGACAACCGGTGATTGTTCAGGCCGGATCTTCCGAGGCCGGGCGTGAGTTGGCCGCGCAAACCGCTGAAGTGGTGTTCACCGCGCAGACCTCGCTAGCCGCCGCTCAAGCGTTTTATGCCGATATCAAGGGACGCTTGGCCAGGTTCGGGCGCAGTACCGATTCGCTGAAAATCATGCCCGGTGTGTTTGTTGTGGTTGGTGCCAGCGAAGCCGAAGCGCGAGAAAAATGTGAAACGTTTCAGCAATTGGTCGAACCGGAGGTGGGCGTCGCGCTGCTTGGGCGTATGCTGGGCAACTTCGATTTATCGAAGTACCCGCTGGACGGGCCGCTGCCGCCGTTGCCGCTGACTGACAGCGGCCAGCAGAGCCGACAGAAACTGCTGACCGAGCTGGCGGGGCGAGAGAACCTGACCCTCGCCGAACTCGGTCGCAGGATCGCTGGCGGGCGCGGGCATTACAGCCTGGTCGGGACGCCGGCGCAGATTGCCGATCGCCTGCAGGAATGGTTCGAGCACGGCGCGGCGGATGGCTTCAACGTGCTCGTGCCGCACCTGCCCGGCGGGCTGGAAGATTTCGCCAAAGGCGTGGTGCCGGAACTGCAGCGGCGTGGCTTGTTCAGAAATGAATATGAAGGCCGCACGTTGCGGCAGAACCTTGGCCTGGCTCGACCCGGCAATAGATTTGCGTAACAGCCTTCGCGAGCAGGCTCGCTCCCACGGGAGCAATCGACACCCATTTCAAGACAGACAAGAGAGGATTCGATGACTTACACCGCTGCCGAAAACCGCTACGACTCCATTCCCTACCGCCGCGTTGGCCGCAGCGGTCTGGTGCTGCCGGCCTTGTCGCTGGGGCTGTGGCACAACTTCGGCGACAGCACACCGATCGAGACCCAGCGTGCCTTGCTGCGCACCGCGTTCGATCTGGGCATCAACCATTTCGATCTGGCCAATAACTACGGCCCGCCCTACGGCAGCGCCGAGACCAATTTCGGTCGCCTGCTGCGCGAAGACTTCAAGCAGTATCGCGACGAGTTGATCATCTCCAGCAAGGCCGGTTGGGACATGTGGCCCGGCCCTTACGGCCAGGGCGGCGGTTCGCGCAAATACGTGCTGGCCAGCCTCGACCAGAGCCTGCAACGCCTCGGCCTCGACTATGTGGATATCTTCTATTCGCACCGCTTCGACCCGGATACCCCGCTGGAAGAAACCGCCAGCGCCCTCGCCACCGCTGTGCAGCAGGGCAAGGCGCTGTACATCGGGATCTCGTCCTATTCCGGAGTGAAAACCCGCGAAATGGCCGCGCTGCTGAAAGAGTGGAAAGTGCCGCTGTTGATCCATCAACCGGCGTACAACCTGCTCAATCGCTGGGTGGAAAAGGATCTGCTCGATACCACCGATGAACTCGGCACGGGCGTCATCGCCTTCACCCCTTTGGCGCAAGGCTTGCTTACCGACAAATACCTCAACGGTGTGCCGGCCGATGCGCGAGTCAATCGCCCGGGCGGCGGCTCGCTGCAGGCTTCGCACTTGTCCGAGGCCAATATCGCTCACGTGCGGGCGCTGAACGAGATCGCTCAGCGTCGCGGCCAGAGTCTGGCGCAACTGGCACTGGCGTGGACGCTGCGTGATCCGCGAGTGACCTCGGCACTGATCGGCGCGAGCCGGCCGGAGCAGATCATCGAGAACGTCGGCGCGTTGAAGAATCTGGATTTCAGTGCTGAAGAGCTGGCGGAGATTGATCGGTTTGCTCAGGAGGGCGGGATCAATCTTTGGGAGAAGCCTTCGACGGCGGAGTAACGGCACGCGCCAGGTTACTCGGCGCCTGCTCTGACGCCTTCGCGGGCAAGCCCGCTCCCACAGGGGTCGAGTCGTTCGCAGAATGTGTGAACGGCACAGTTAGCTGTGGGAGCGGGCTTGCCCGCGAAGGGGCCAGTTCAGACAGCGAAGAAATCAGCAATCACTTAAAGAACGGCACATCCCCCAACACCGTCGCCCGCTGCATCACCCGCCGCGCCGGGCGGTAATCATCCACCGCGTAATGCTGGGTCACGCGGTTATCCCAGAAGGCGATGTCGTCTTTCCGCCAGCGCCAGCGGATGGTGAATTCCGGCCGGGTCGCGTGGGCGAACAGAAACTTCAGGATTGCCTCACTTTCGGTTTCCGAAAGCTCGTTGATCTTCGAGGTGAACCCCTCACTGACGAACAGCGATCGGCGGCCGCTCACCGGATGCGTACGAATCACCGGGTGCGACAGCGGCGGATTCTTGCGTCGGGCCTCTTCCCACTGAGCCAGCGCCTCAGGTGTATTACCGTAGCGCTCGAGTGGAAACGAGCGAGTGAAGTCGTGGGTGGCGGTGAGGCCTTCGAGCAGGGTTTTCATTGGCGCCGACAACGCTTCATACGCAGCAATCCCGCTGGCCCACAACGTGTCGCCACCGAACTCCGGCAGCAACTTGGCGCTGAGCACCGCGCCCATTGCCGGGGTCGGCAGGAAGGTCACGTCGGTGTGCCAGATCGCGTTGTCGCGCACGTCGGTGACGGCGGTGTCGAGGATCAGTACTTCCGGTTGTTCCGGTACGTTCGGGTAGATCGGGTGAATGTGCAGGTCGCCGAAATAATGCGCGAAACGTGCCTGTTGCGCCGGCTCGATCGGCTGGTTGCGGAAGAACAGCACCTGGTATTTGAGCAGCGCCTGTTCGATGGCGTCGCGGTGCTCCAGGCTCAGCGGCTGACTGATGTCGACGCCACTGATCTGCGCGCCGAGGGCCGAGCTTAACGGGGTGATGTTGAGGGTGCTCATGGTCGTTCTCTTCAATTCGGTGAAACCACCATTTGTAGGAGCTGCCGAAGGCTGCGATCTTTTGATCTTGTTTTGGTAAAGATCAAAGTCAAAAGATCGCAACCTTCGGCAGCTCCTACAGGGGGGATTCAAAAGATGTTTTAGTGCGCCTGGCCGTGCCATGGCACGAGTTTGCGCTGCAATGCGCGCAAGCCCATTTCCATGGCGAAGGCGATCAGGGCGATGACCAGAATCCCCAGCACCACCACGTCGGTGACCAGAAATTGCGCGGCCGACTGCACCATGAAACCCAGGCCACTGGTGGCCGCGATCAGTTCAGCCGCGACCAGCGTCGACCAGCCAACCCCCAGACCAATGCGCACGCCGGTGAGAATGTCCGGCAGAGCGCTGGGCACAATCACATGACGAATCAACTGCACGCGCGTCGCGCCCAACGACTGCGCCGCGCGCAGTTTTGCCGGATCAACCGTACGCACACCCGTCGCGGTGGCGATGGCGATCGGCGCGAAAATCGCCAGATAGATCAGCAGCACTTTCGACAACTCGCCGATCCCGCACCAGATCACGATCAGCGGCAGATACGCCAGCGGCGGGATCGGGCGGTAGAACTCGATCAGCGGATCGAGCACACCACGGGCGATGCGGTTGGCGCCGATGGCAATGCCCACCGGCACGGCGGTCAGAATCGCAAAAGCGAGACCCAGACCGATGCGGCTGAGGCTGGCGCCCAGGTGCTGCCACAGCGTCGAATCCATGTATCCCGAGGTCGCCAGCAACCAGCCTTTTTGCAGCACGGCAGAAGGCGGTGGCAAGAACAACGGTTCGATCAGGCCGGTCGCGGTCACCGCCCACCAGATCGCCAAGAGGCCGAACAGGGTCAGCAGGCTGATCCAGCGGGTGCTGAGGCTGCGGCGCACCGGGATGCTCACCGAAGGTGTTTTCACCGCCGCAGCGGTTACGTCGTAACTGCTCATGCGCGCTCCTGCCGGGGTACGACGCTGCGTTGCGAGAAGACTTTGCTCAGCACGTGCTCGCGGGTTTCGATAAAGCGTGGATCGGATTTGATCGCGCGGGCCGACTCGCCAGCGGCGTAACGCTGACCAAAATCCAATTGCAGGCGCTCGACGATCTGCCCTGGATTCGGCGCCAGCAGAATCAGGTCCGTGGCGAGGAACACCGCCTCTTCAATGTCGTGGGTAATCAGGAAAACCGGCTTGGCCGTGCGTTGCCAGACTTGCAGCAACAGTTCCTGCATCTGTTCGCGAGTGAATGCATCAAGCGCACCGAACGGCTCATCCATCAGCAGCACGCGCGGATCGGCGGCGAGGGCGCGGGCGAGGCCGACGCGTTGTTTCTGGCCACCGGACAATTGCCAGATGCGTCGGTCTTCGAAACCGGCGAGATCGACCAGCGCGAGCATTTCCCGGGCGGTCTTTTCCCGCTTGTCCTTGGCGACACCGGCCAGTTCGAGGCCGAAGGCGACGTTGGCCAATACGTCCTGCCAGGGCAGCAAAGCGTCATCCTGGAACACCACGCCACGTTCGGCGCTCGGGCCTTTGACTGGCACGCTGTCGAGGGTGATGCGTCCGGCGCTCGGTTCGACGAAACCGGCAATCAGGTTCAACAGCGAAGTCTTGCCACTGCCGGACGGGCCGAGGGCGACCAGCAACTGCTGCGGCCCCAGGGTCAGAGAAATATCCGTCAGCACCGGCTCCGGGCTGCCCGGGTACTGTGCGCTGATGCGCTCCAGCTGTAGCAAGGCCATCGCTGTTATCTCCCGATCAATTGGTGATGTATTTGGCGCTGACGTACGGCGCGTAGTCCGGCAGCACGGTTTCGACCTTGCCTTGTTCCTTGAGGAACGCGGCGGTGTCGGTGATGGCTTTGGTGGTTGGCGCGCCGAGGTCACTGACCTGATCCGCCGCCAATGGGTAGACGTTGCCCTGCAGCAGCAATGGAATGTCGCTGGCCTTGGCGCCAGACAGCTTCACTAGTTTGTCGACGTTGCTCTGGTTGGCCAGCCAGGCCTGTGGGTCTTTGCGGTAATCGGCGTAGGCGTCGAGGGTGACCTTGGCGAACGCGGTGACGATTTCCGGGTGCTTCTCGGCGAAGTCCTTGCGCACGATCCACGCGTCGAAGGTCGGCGCGCCGAACTTGGCCAGTTCGCCGGAGGTGATCAGCACTGTGCCGTTTTCCTTGGCCACACCCAGTGCCGGATCCCATACGTAAGTGGCGTCGATGTCACCGCGCTTCCACGCGGCGATGATCGCTGGCGGCGCGAGGTTGAGCACGGTGACTTTCGACGGGTCGATGTTCCAGTGCTTGAGCGCGGCGAGCAGGCTGTAGTGCCCGGTGGACACGAACGGCACGGCGATTTTCTTGCCGATCAGATCCTGCGGAGTCTTGATGCCGGAACCGTCGCGCGCGACCAGTGCTTCAGCGGCGCCGATCTGCGTGGCAATCAGGAAGGTTTCTACCGGTACCTTGCGGGTGATCGCAGCGGTCAACGGGCTCGAACCGAGATAGCCGATCTGCACATCGCCGGATGCGATGGCGGCGATGATGTCGGCGCCGTTATCGAACTTGCGCCAGCTGATGTCGGCCTTGGTGGCTTTCTCGTATGCACCATCGGCCTGAGCGACTTTGGCCGGGTCGACGGTAGTCTGGTAGGCAACGGTGAGATCGGCCGCCTGGGCCAGGAAGCTTGCAGCGGCCAGCGAGGCGGCGGCGAGCAGGCGAAGCGGGAAATTCAGTTTCAATTGAGAGCTCCAGATCAGGCGACCGAATGTCGGCATGAGTGGAGACTAAATGATCTAAGAATCGCGAAATAAATAACTTTTTCGAATGAGCTTATGAGCGGAAAAATCTAAGCGCAGCGGCCGTTCGCGAGCAGACTCGCTGCCACAGGAGACGAATTCCTCTGTGGGAGCGAGCCTGCTCGCGAAAAGGGCCGAAGGATCTTCTATATCAGTTACTAATGGCGAGGATGCTCGCCTGATACGCGCCGACAAACACATCGAAATCGCCGACCTCGTTCTGCTCAAGCTCGGTCTGCTGTGCCAGCGACGCGCGCGCCAGTTCTTCAAACCTCGCTTGCTCGTCAGCTGCCAACGGCTCGCTGCGGAAGAACTCGGCATGGGCCTGGCTCTGGCGCAGGGAGAACTGCGCAAAGCTTTCCTTGTGCTCGGCCATGGCGGCCAGCACCTGCGCCGATGGTGTCAGCGACGGGTCGTTGACCTTGGCCAGTTGCGCATCCAGCGCCTTGCTGTGGGCATCACCGCCAACGCTCTGATCAAGCATGGCCGCCAGCGGAGCAATCTGTTCCAGCAGCTCCGCCGCCCACTGTTTCATCTCGACCGGCTGACCGTCACGCTGCAATTGCAGGCCCGGACGGCGACCTTCCTTGACCACGCTGAGGAAGTTCGAGGTGGCGTTGCCGCACGAAGTGTTGGTCAGCAGCGGGCTGTCGTTCAGCGCGCAGTACAGCAGGAAGGCGTCGATGAAGCGCGATTCGCTGAGGTCGATGCCCATCGGCAGAAACGGGTTGATGTCCAGGCAGCGCACTTCGACGTACTGGATGCCGCGCGCCATCAGCGCCTGGATCGGCCGCTCGCCGGTGTAGGTCACGCGTTTCGGGCGGATGTTGGAGTAGTACTCGTTTTCGATCTGCAGGATGTTGGTGTTGAGTTGCACCCACTCGCCATCCTTGTGCGTGCCGACTTCCACGTACGGCGCGTACGGCGTGGCCACGGCTTCGCGCAGGCTGTCGGTGTAGCTCGCCAGATCGTTGTAGCACGGTGTCAGGCCGGCCTGGGCGTTGCTCTGATAACCGAGATCGCTCATGCGCAGGCTGGTCGCGTACGGCAGATACAGCGTGTCCGGATCGAGCTGTTCGAGCTGGTGCGAACGCCCGCGCAGGAAGCCGGCGTCCAGCGCCGGCGAGGCACCGAACAGGTACATCAGCAGCCAGCTGTAGCGACGGAAGTTGCGGATCAGGGCGATGTAGGACACCGACTGGAAGTCGCGGTCAGTGCCGACGAAACCTTCGGCTTCGCGCAGCAATGGCCAGAGCTGTTCCGGCAGGGAAAAGTTGTAATGAATCCCAGCGATGCACTGCATGGTCTTGCCGTAACGCAGGGCCAGGCCCTTGCGATAGACGTACTTGAGCTGACCGATGTTGGAGGTGCCGTAATAGGCGATCGGGATGTCTTCCTCGGCCGGCAACGGGCACGGCATCGATGGACTCCACAGGTACTCGTTGCCGAGTTTGCTGTAGGCAAAACGATGAATCTTGTCCAGGCTCGCCAGCGTGTCGGCAGGATCCGGCAGGGCAGGCGTGATGAATTCCAGCAGCGACTCGGAGTAGTCGGTGGTGATCTGTTCGTTGGTCAGCGCGGAACCCAGGGCTTCGGGGTGCGGCGTTTGCGCCAGGCGACCTTCACTGGTCACGCGCAGGCATTCACGTTCGATACCGTGCAGGCACTGCTTGAGCAGAGAGAGGTTAGCGCGCTCGCCGAGCAGAGCCAGGCGGCGGTTGAGAAGTTCGCTCAATTTGGATTCCTTCACGCGTCAGTCGCCCCAATATGGGGGTGGGCAGGACGGTCTACAAGGGTGAAGTTGAAACTGGCGTTATCGCCTGGTTTTCTAGCCTGTCAGCCGCACACATGAACCCGTAGGAGCTGCCGAAGGCTGCGATCTTTTGATCTTGCTGTTGAAAAACAAAATCAAAAGATCGCAGCCTGCGGCAGCTCCTACAGGATTCGTTGCGCCGAAATTAACTCAAAATGATGAGCAACATCTACAGGACAGCGAAGGTGCCTTGTGCTTTTGCGACCAGTTTGTCGCCCTGCATCACCTCGGCTTCGACCACCAGCGTGCGCCGGCCCGGATGAATCACCCGCGCCGTGCACAACACCTCGCCGTCGGAGACGGCGCGGATGTAGTTGATCTTGCATTCGATGGTCGCGCTCTGCTGATCAAAGCCATGGCTGCTGGAACACGCCAGGCCCATGGCAATGTCGACCAGACTGAACAGCGCGCCACCGTGCAGCTTGCCGCCACGGTTGCGCAGTTCGGGCTCAAGCGCCAGGGCGACTTGCGCCACCCCGGTTTCGAGACTGTGCAGGCGACAGCCCAACAGCTTGAAAAACGCGCTCTCGACGAGCCCGGCCGGCATGTCCATCAGCGTTTCTTCAACTGTTTGGCGTTGGCGAACAGCGAGGCCATCGCGTTGTTCACCGGCGCGGCGGTGGCGGTTTCCTTGCGCGGCGCGTTGCCCGAAGACTGGCGCGGTGCCGAGCCCGGACGCGAGCCACGGGCGCCGTCGACCTTCTCGCCCGGAGTGTCGCTCATGCGCATCGACAGGCCGACGCGTTTGCGCGGGATATCGACTTCCATGACCTTCACTTTCACCACGTCACCGGCCTTGACCGCTTCGCGTGGGTCCTTGATGAACTTCTCCGACAGCGCCGAGATGTGCACCAGACCGTCCTGATGCACGCCGATGTCGACGAACGCACCGAACGCGGTAACGTTGGTCACCACGCCTTCAAGGATCATCCCCAGTTGCAGATCCTTGAGGTCCTCGACGCCTTCCTGGAACTCGGCGGTCTTGAACTCCGGACGTGGATCACGACCGGGTTTTTCCAGTTCTTGCAGGATGTCGGTGACAGTCGGCAGACCGAAAGTTTCGTCGGTGAATTTCTTCGGATCCAGACGCTTGAGAAACGCGGCATCGCCGATCAGCGAGCGAATGTCGCGGTCGGTTTCAGCGGCAATGCGCTGCACCAGCGGATAGGCTTCCGGGTGCACCGCCGACGAATCCAGCGGGTTGTCGCCGTTCATCACGCGCAAGAAACCGGCGGCCTGTTCGAAGGTTTTTTCGCCCAGACGCGCGACTTTCTTCAGCGCTGCACGGGTTTTGAACGCGCCGTGTTCGTCACGATGAGCAACGATGTTTTGCGCCAGCGTTGCGTTGAGGCCGGAGATCCGCGCCAGCAAGGCCACGGAGGCGGTGTTCACATCCACGCCTACGGCGTTCACGCAATCCTCGACAACGGCATCCAGACCGCGCGCCAGTTTCAGCTGCGAGACGTCGTGCTGGTACTGGCCGACACCGATCGATTTCGGATCAATTTTTACCAGCTCGGCCAGCGGATCCTGCAGGCGACGGGCGATCGACACGGCGCCACGGATCGACACGTCGAGATCGGGGAATTCCTTGGCCGCCAGTTCCGAGGCCGAGTACACCGAGGCGCCGGCTTCGGACACCATGACCTTGGTCATTTTCATTGCTGGATATTTTTTGATCAGCTCGATCGCCAGCTTGTCGGTCTCGCGGCTGGCAGTGCCGTTGCCGATGGCAATCAGGTCCACCGAATGCTTGGCGCACAGGGCGGCCAGAATGGCGATGGTCTGATCCCACTTGTTATGCGGTACGTGCGGGTAAACCGTGGCGTGATCGAGCAGCTTGCCGGTCGAGTCGACCACGGCCACCTTGCAGCCGGTACGCAGGCCCGGGTCGAGGCCCAGGGTTGCACGCGGGCCAGCCGGAGCGGCCAGCAGCAGGTCGTGCAGGTTGTGCGCGAAGACGTTGATCGCTTCGGTTTCGGCGCCGTCGCGCAGCTCGCCCAGCAGGTCGGTTTCCAAGTGGGTGTAGAGCTTGACCTTCCAGGTCCAGCGCACCACTTCGCCCAGCCATTTGTCCGCCGGGCGGTTCTGGTTCTGGATGCCGAACTGCTGGCCGATCATGCCTTCGCACGGGTGCATGGTGCCGGGCAGCTCATCGCCGACTTTCAGCGCAGAGCTGAGAATGCCTTCGTTGCGGCCACGGAAAATGGCGAGCGCGCGGTGCGACGGCATGCTTTTCAGCGGCTCGTCGTGTTCGAAGTAATCACGGAATTTGGCGCCTTCCTCTTCCTTGCCGGCGATGACGCGGGCACTGAGGATCGCTTCCTGTTTGAGGAAATTGCGCAGCTTTTCCAGCAGGCTGGCGTCTTCGGCGAAGCGCTCCATGAGGATGTACTTGGCGCCTTCCAGCGCAGCCTTGACATCGACCACGCCTTTTTCGGCGTCGACGAAGCGCGCGGCTTCGGTTTCCGGCGACAGGTTCGGGTCGTTGAACAAGCCGTCGGCCAGTTCACCGAGGCCGGCTTCGAGGGCGATCTGGCCCTTGGTGCGGCGCTTCTGCTTGTACGGCAGGTACAAGTCTTCGAGACGGGTTTTAGTGTCGGCGAGCTTGATGTCGCGCTCGAGGGCAGGAGTGAGTTTGCCTTGCTCTTCGATGCTGGCGAGGATGCTGATGCGCCGTTCGTCGAGTTCTCGCAGGTAGCGCAGGCGCTCTTCCAGATGACGCAACTGGGTGTCATCGAGGCTGCCGGTGACTTCTTTCCGGTAACGGGCGATGAAGGGAACGGTAGAACCTTCATCGAGTAGCGCGACGGCCGCTTCGACCTGTTGTGGGCGTACGCCGAGTTCCTCGGCGATGCGGCTGTTGATGCTGTCCATAAAACCACCTGACATAGTATGAAAGCAGGCTCTCAGGCACGCAGATAAAGGCCTGGAGGCTGATTGAGCGGCTAGTAGATTGCCGCTGCCTGGATCAAGAGGCAGCCCATTGACCCGTAAAATCGAACAGTTGCTGCACAGGGCCGGAAAAAATACCGGCCACTTACGGTAACGATTCAGACGTTGCCTGGCGCAAAACGCCGCGCATTATAACCAGCGTTCTGTCATTCGGGGGCGTTGCAGGCTGTAGGCATAAACCCCGGTTTTCTGGCAGTGAAGGAAAAATCTGCTAACAATGCACACGGTGCGTATAACGGCAGCTACGCCATAATGCGCGCCGAGCTAAAAGGAGCATCCAATGAGCAGCACTGCACAAACGGCTGAAGGCGAAAAAATTCTAATCGTTGATGACGATCCGGGGCTGAGCAGCCTGCTGGAGCGTTTCTTCGTCAGCAAGGGCTACCGTGCCCGTACCGTTCCGAACACCGAGCAGATGGACCGTCTGCTGGCGCGTGAAGTGTTCAATCTGGTCGTCCTCGACCTGATGCTGCCGGGCGAAGACGGCCTGACCGCGTGCCGCCGCCTGCGTGGCGCGAACAACCAGATCCCGATCATCATGCTCACCGCCAAGGGCGATGAGCTGAGCCGTATCAAGGGCCTCGAACTGGGCGCCGACGATTACCTGGCCAAACCGTTCAACCCTGACGAGCTGATGGCGCGGGTCAAAGCGGTGTTGCGCCGTCAGGCCGCACCGGTACCGGGCGCGCCGGGCAGCGAAGACGAAAACGTCACCTTCGGTGATTACGTATTGTCGCTGGCCACCCGCGAACTCAAGCGTGGCGAAGAAGTGCACATGCTCACCACCGGTGAGTTCGCGGTACTCAAGGCGCTGGTGATGAACGCCCGTCAGCCGCTGACCCGTGACAAGCTGATGAACCTCGCCCGTGGCCGTGAATGGGATGCGCTGGAGCGTTCCATCGACGTGCAGATTTCGCGTCTGCGCCGGATGATCGAGCCCGATCCGTCGAAACCGCGCTACATCCAGACCGTCTGGGGCGTGGGTTACGTGTTCGTACCGGATGGCACCGCCACCAAGTGATCGGTGATTTGTAGGAGCGGGTCTGCAAGGCTCTGGCCGCAAGGCCATTGCCACAGACTCGCAATCCGCAATATGCGAGCATTGCTCGCTCCTGCAAGTGTGTAGCGGTTAAAGATGAAAACCCCCGTCTGGTTCCCCCAAAGCTTTTTCTCCCGCACCCTCTGGCTGGTGCTCATCGTCGTGCTGTTTTCCAAGGCGCTGACCCTGGTTTATCTGTTGATGAACGAGGACGTGCTGGTGGATCGCCAATACAGCCATGGCGTAGCTCTGACGCTGCGCGCCTATTGGGCCGCCGATGAAGAAAACCGTGCAAAAATTGCCGATGCCGCAACCCTGATTCGTGTGGTGGGCGCCGGTGTGCCGGAAGGCGAACAGCACTGGCCGTACAGCGAAATCTATCAGCGTCAGATGCAGGCGGAACTGGGTGCCGACACCGAGGTGCGCTTGCGCATGCACTCGCCGCCGGCATTGTGGGTTCGCGCGCCGAGCCTGGGCGATGGCTGGCTGAAAGTGCCGTTGTATCCGCATCCATTGCGCGGCCAGAAAATCTGGAACGTGCTCGGCTGGTTCCTTGCCATCGGCCTCTTGTCGACGGCGTCGGCATGGATTTTCGTCAGCCAGCTCAACCAGCCGCTGAAGCGCCTGGTCTATGCCGCACGACAACTCGGCCAAGGCCGCAGCGTGCGCCTGCCGATCAGCGACACGCCCAGCGAAATGACCGAGGTTTACCGCGCCTTCAACCAGATGGCCGAGGACGTCGAGCAGGCCGGGCGCGAGCGTGAGCTGATGCTCGCCGGGGTATCCCACGACTTGCGCACACCGCTGACGCGCTTGCGCCTGTCGCTGGAATTGATGGGCGATCACACCGACCTCACCGACGACATGGTCCGCGACATCGAAGATATGGATGCGATTCTCGACCAGTTCCTCGCGTTCATTCGCGATGGTCGCGACGAGTCGGTGGAAGAAGTCGACCTCAGCGATCTGGTGCGTGAAGTCGCCGCGCCGTACAACCAGAACGAAGAAAAAGTACGTTTGCGCCTGGAACCGATCCAGCCGTTCCCGCTGCGTCGCGTGTCAATGAAACGCTTGCTCAACAACCTGATCGGCAACGCCTTGAATCATGCTGGCACCGGCGTTGAAGTGGCGGCTTATGTGTCGGGAGACACCAGCGCGCCGTATGTGGTCCTGAGCGTAATGGACCGTGGCGCCGGGATCGATCCGTCCGAGCTTGAAGCGATCTTCAACCCGTTTACCCGAGGTGATCGGGCTCGCGGTGGCAAAGGTACCGGGCTGGGACTGGCGATCGTGAAAAGGATTGCGGCGATGCATGGCGGCAATGTCGAATTGCGCAACCGCTCCGGCGGTGGGCTTGAGGCGCGGGTGAGATTGCCGCTTGGATTGATGTTGCCCCGAGATGCAGTCTAGAAGCCGCTACAAGCTGCAAGCTGCAAGCTAGAAGCAAGAGCGCTTTTCACTTGCCGCTTGAAGCTTGCCGCTAGCAGCTGCTTTTCTAGCCCTTGCCCTTGGTGCGGGTCATATTCGGCCCGCCATTTTTTTCAAGATGTTCGATGATGATCCCGGCGACATTCTTGCCGGTGGTGGTCTCGATCCCTTCCAGTCCCGGCGACGAATTCACTTCCATCACCAGCGGCCCGTGATTGGAGCGCAGGATATCCACACCCGCCACCGCCAGGCCCATGACCTTGGCAGCGCGTAACGCGGTCATGCGTTCTTCCGGGGTGATCTTGATCAGGCTGGCGCTACCACCGCGATGCAGGTTGGAGCGAAATTCCCCCGGTTTGGCCTGACGCTTCATTGCTGCGATCACCTTGTCGCCGACCACGAAGCAGCGGATATCCGCGCCGCCGGCTTCCTTGATGTACTCCTGGACCATGATGTTCTGCTTCAGGCCCATGAACGCTTCGATTACCGATTCTGCGGCCGTCGCGGTTTCGCACAGCACCACGCCGATGCCCTGGGTGCCTTCGAGTACCTTGATCACCAGCGGTGCGCCGTTGACCATGGCGATCAGATCGGGAATGTCGTCCGGCGAGTGGGCAAAACCGGTGACCGGCAAACCGATCCCGCGCCGCGACAGGAGCTGCAGGGAACGCAATTTGTCCCGCGAGCGGGCAATGGCGACCGACTCGTTGAGCGGGAACACGCCCATCATTTCGAACTGACGCAACACCGCGCAGCCGTAGAACGTCACCGACGCGCCGATCCGCGGGATCACCGCGTCGAAACCTTCCAGCGGTTTGCCGCGGTAGTGGATCTGCGGCTTGTGGCTGGCAATGTTCATGTAGGCGCGCAAGGTGTCGATCACCACCATTTCATGCCCGCGCTCGATTCCGGCTTCGACCAGACGGCGGGTGGAATACAGACGCGGATTACGCGACAGCACAGCGATCTTCATGCAACACCTGTGGAGGAGGTAGATACCGGGAACACCGGCTTGTCTTGTACATATTTGATGCCCGGATTGACCACCAACTGGCCATCGATCAGGGCTTTGGAACCGAGCAACAGGCGATAGCGCATGGACTTGCGGCAGGCGAGGGTAAATTCCACTGGCCAGACCCGATCACCCAGGGCCAGCGTGGTGCTGATCACATAGCGCACTTGCGCATGGCCGTTGGAGCTCTTGATGGTTTTGCGCGTGACCAGCGGCGCTTCGCAGCGCCGGTGACGCAACTGCACCACCGTGCCGAGGTGCGCGGTAAAGCGCACCCATTTCTCGCCGTCACGTTCGAACGGTTCGATATCGGTGGCGTGCAGGCTGGAGGTGCTGGCGCCGGTGTCGATTTTTGCGCGCAGACCGGCGACTCCCAGGCCCGGGAGCGCCACCCACTCGCGCAGACCGACGACGGTCAAATGATCAAATGTCTTCAAAGAAAAAACCAAGGGTTAACGCTTCCAGGCCTCGTCCGGCACCTGGGCCAACGCTTTGAATGCAGGTCTGGCGAACCAGTAGCCCTGCATCAGGAATATTCCACAGTCCGCGAGGAAATCCCGTTCCCCGGCGCTTTCTATGCCTTCGGCAATAACTGTAACGTCCAACTCCGCACACATTGTGACAACCCCCCGCACGATCACCTGACGGACACGGTCTTGATCGATATCGCGGATCAGCGCCATGTCGAGTTTGATCAGGTCCGGTTGGAAATCAGCCAGCAGATTGAGCCCCGAATAGCCGGCACCGAAATCGTCGATGGCGGTCTTGAAGCCGAATTCGCGGTATTCACGCAGAATATTGGTCAAATGGCGATAATTATCTACGTGCTCGATTTCCAGGGTTTCGAAAATCAGCCGGTCGATCGGAAAGTTGTGTTTTCGTGCAGCCTCCAGTGTGCTGCGAATGCATAGCTCTGGACGGTAGACGGCGTTGGGCAAAAAGTTGATCGACAAGTGTGTCTGCATATTAAGACTGGCCGCGCCTTCGATGGCGCGAGTCCGGCAGAGCTGGTCGAAGCGGTATCGGTTGTCTTCTGTAACCTGATTTAACACGGACAGCGCGCCCTCACCGGCCACGCCGCGCACCAGCGCTTCGTGGGCGAATACCGATTGGTCGCGCAGGTCGACGATCGGCTGGTAGGCGAAGGCAAAATCGAAGTCCAGCGGCTCGCTCTGCTGGCAGCCTTGGCAACCGCCCTTGGGCGAGGTCAATGAAGTTGGAAATTTTGTCACGCGGTCACTCCAGGCCGTTCGGGCGGCGAAGATCACAGTCTATCTGGAGGGCCAGGTTCTTGCGCCCGACAGAAACGGTAGTACAGTTCCGACTACTGGCTGAGCGAGGAATTCATATGGGACAGAAGCAGGAGGAGGACGACAACAAGGTCCGTCTCGATAAATGGCTATGGGCGGCGCGTTTCTATAAGACCCGTGCGCTGGCCAAAGCAGCAATTGAAAGTGGCAAGGTGCATTGCCATGGCGAGCGTTGCAAACCGGGCAAGGAACCACGCATCGGTGATGAGTTCGAGATTCGCACCGGCTTCGAAGTGCGCACCGTGAGGGTCGAGGCGTTGTCGATCGTGCGCCGTGGCGCGCCCGAGGCGCAAACCTTGTATGCCGAGACCGAAGCGAGTGTCGCCAAGCGTGAAGCGGCTGCGGCAATGCGCAAGGCGGGGTCGTTGGGCGTGAGTACCGATGGCAAGCCGAGCAAGAAACAGCGGCGTGATCTGTTCAAGTTTCGCGGTAGCAGCAACGAAGATTGAAACGTTGTGCCGACCTCTTCGCGAGCAGGCTCGCTCCCACATTTGATCGAGTCGTCTGTGGCAGCGAGCCTGCTCGCGAATCGAGTACGACGCGGTATCAGGCGCTACGCACCACACTCATCCGCGACACCATCGGCAACTTGCCCAGCAGCGCGAAAACCGGCGCGGTGAGCTTCAACAAAAGGTTCGACGCGTGATAGGCAAATGGCGTGTAGTAACCCCAGCCCAACGCCCACACCGCCAGCAACACGCCGCCGATGTAATCGTCCTGACCCCAATGCGCGCCAGCCACCAGGCGCGGCAACATGAACAGCACAGCCAGACCCCAGACCGTCAGAAACTGGCCGATGGTGCGGCTGAACACGCCCATGAACAACGCCCAGATCAACAACACTGAGGCATGATCACCCGGAAAACTCTGGCCCGAGCGATCCTTCAGCTCCCAGGTTTTTTCCAGGTGCGGAAAGTAATCGCTGATGTGCACGGCGCCCTCAAGCACCATCGACGGACTGCTGTGCTGCCAGCCCATGTGATCGGCGAATTTGGAAAACAGCGCGCGGATCACCACCATCAACAGCAGGATCGAGAAAAAACCGAAGAATGCGCGGCGCACGTCAATCGCCCTGAAAACCCAGTCGCCCTTGATCAGCAGCGTCAGCAGAATCAGTCCGACGACGATGTCGAACGGGCGCAGACTTGCAATTGCCCAGATGTGGAGCCATATCGGGTTGCTGGCCAGCGGTGCATTGAGCGAGCGGAACAGCCACTCGTCGAAAATCACACACAGCATCTGGCCCGTAGGCCATAACCAGAAAGCCAGTAGCGCCAACGGCACTACGTTACACAGAACCAGCCGGCCGAGGTTCCACCTTGATTGGAACAAACCCGGATTGTTCATAAAATGCCTCCCATGGCGAAAAAGCGCCGGCACCAAAAAAAGTGCCAGCAAGCGCAAATTTTCACGTTTTGTAATCATTTTGTCATCACATTCAGATACCCAGACCTATGACCGACCTAGCGGATACCGATTTCACTCAACGCTTCATCTTCGATGACAGCGACACTCGCGGCGAACTGGTAGCGCTGGAGCGCAGCTACGCCGAAGTCCTCGCCAAACACCCGTACCCGGAGCCAGTGGCGCAACTGCTGGGCGAACTGATGGCGGCCGCCTCGTTGATGGTCGGCACCCTGAAGTTCGACGGCTTGTTGATTTTGCAGGCGCGCTCCGAAGGCCCGATCCCGATGCTGATGATCGAGTGCTCCAGCGATCGCGAAATCCGTGGCCTGGCGCGTTACGAAGCCGAGCAGATCGCGGCGGACGCCACCCTCAGCGACCTGATGCCGAACGGTGTTCTGGCCCTGACCGTCGATCCGACGGTTGGCCAGCGCTATCAGGGCATCGTCGATCTCGACGGCGAAACCCTGTCCGATTGCTTCACCAACTATTTCGTCATGTCGCAGCAGGTCGGCACGCGCTTCAAACTGTTCGCCGACGGTCGCCGCGCGCGCGGCATGTTGCTGCAGCAACTGCCCGCCGACCGCCTGAAAGACGAAGAAGAACGCGCTGCGAGCTGGCAGCACCTCACCGCGCTCGCCAGTACTTTGAGCGCCGATGAACTGCTCAGCCTGGACAACGAAACCGTGCTGCATCGCCTGTACCACGAGGAGCAGGTGCGTCTGTTCGATGTGCAGCATCTGCGCTTCAACTGCAGCTGCTCGCGGGAACGCTCCGGCAATGCGCTGGTCAGTCTTGGGCTGGAAGACGCGCAAGCTTTGGTGGCCGAACAGGGTGGCACCGTCGAGATCGATTGCCAGTTCTGCAATCAGCAGTACCTGTTCGACGCGGCCGATATTGCTCAATTGTTCGCTGGCGCGGGCGTCGATACGCCGTCAGATACCCGTCACTAAAACGGTTCAGCGCAGGTAAATTCACTGCGTAATGACGGAATATCGCCGTTACGACGGGAGGACCCTACTCTTTTTGGGCTTTTCTGGCATAATCCGGCCCACTTTTTTCGCGGTAGTAGTGCACGACTTTCTACTACAAAACGTTTGGAGCACACTCGGCCACTGGCCGACGGGGAACCTCATGACGCAAGCCAATAACGCCGTGTACACCGATCTGAGTGTTGATGATCTGGTAAAAGAAGCCCTGAATCGCGGTGAAGGCGAGCTTGCCGATACCGGCGCTCTGGTTGTTCGCACCGGTCACCGCACCGGCCGTTCGCCAGTCGACCGTTTCATCGTTGAAGAGCCTTCCACCCAGGCCGCTATCGCCTGGGGCCCGATCAACCGCAAGTTCCCGGCCGACAAGTTCGATGCCCTGTGGGCTCGCGTCGAGGCCTTCAACAACGCGCAAGAGCACTTCGTTTCCCACGTGCATGTAGGCGCGGCGGAAGATCACTACCTGGCCGTGAAAATGACCACGCAGACTGCCTGGCAGAACCTGTTCGGTCGTTGCCTGTTCATCAACCCGGCCCAGTACAACCCGGCTGGCCGTGAAGAATGGCAAGTGCTCAACGTCGCCAACTTCGAGTGCGTGCCTGAGCGTGACGGCACCAACTCCGATGGTTGCGTGATCATCAACTTCGCGCAGAAGAAAGTGCTGATCGCCGGCATGCGTTACGCCGGTGAGATGAAGAAAGCCATGTTCTCCGTGCAGAACTTCCTGCTGCCGGCCGCTGACGTGCTGCCAATGCACTGCGCTGCCAACATCGGCGAAGACGGCGACGTGACCCTGTTCTTCGGTCTGTCGGGCACCGGTAAAACCACCCTGTCGGCCGACGAAAGCCGTTACCTGATCGGTGACGACGAACACGGCTGGGGCGAAGGCGTGGTCTTCAACATCGAAGGCGGTTGCTATGCCAAGTGCATCGACCTCTCCGAGAAAAACGAGCCGGTTATCTGGAAAGCCATCAAGCACGGTGCGGTGCTGGAAAACGTCGTCATCGACGACGCCAAGCACGCCGACTACGCCGATGTCAGCCTGACCCAGAACAGCCGCGCCGCCTACCCGCTGGAGCACGTTGCCAAGCGTTCCGAGAAGAACCTGGGCGGCGAGCCAAACGCGGTGATCTTCCTGACCTGCGACCTGACCGGCGTACTGCCGCCAGTATCGATCCTCAACGAAGAACAAGCGGCCTACCACTTCCTGTCCGGCTACACCGCGTTGGTGGGCTCGACTGAAATGGGTTCGGGCAGCGGCATCAAGTCGACCTTCTCCACCTGCTTCGGCGCGCCGTTCTTCCCGCGTCCGGCTGGCGAATACGCCGAACTGCTGATCAAGCGCATTCGCGGTTTCGGCTCCAAGGTCTACCTGGTCAACACCGGTTGGACGGGCGGCGGCTACGGCGTCGGCCAACGCTTCAACATCCCGACCACCCGCGCAGTGATCGCCGCGATCCAGAGCGGCGCTCTGATCGGTGCTGCCACCGAGCACCTCGACACCATCAACCTCGACGTGCCACTGGCCGTTCCGGGCGTCGACACCAACCTGCTCAACCCACGCAACACCTGGGCTGACAAGGCAGCGTACGACGAGGCAGCGAAAGCACTGGCCGGTCTGTTCATCGAGAACTTCAAGAAGTTCGAAGTGAGCGACGCGATCAAGGCGGCTGGGCCGAAGTTGTAAGTAATGGTTTGCAGTGAATAAAAAACCGCCCTTTGGGGCGGTTTTTTTTTCCGATCTGAAATGCAGCTTGGTTGGACTCAAAGACTTGGCTTGCCCTGGCTATCTGTCAATCAGCCAGTGCACTCAGCACATGAACAGGATCGTTATGAATGGCCTTGAGTAGTGCTTTGGCCGGCCCAGTCGGCTGACGACGACCTTGCTCCCAATTGCGTAACGTTCCCAACTGGACATCGATCAAGGCTGCGAACTTTGCCTGCGTCATTCCCGTCGCTTTGCGAATCTGTTTAACCTGTAATGCATCCACATAGAATTCGCGGGACGGCTTTTTTTCACCCCGAAGAATCTCATCCATTTCCTGCACGCTTTCCATCAGCTCATCAAAAAACTTGCTCATGGTTACCTCCAGTTTTCAATCATGGCCTTCAGTGCTTTCCGTTCGTCATGGGTAAGATCCTGCTGCTCGTTTTTTGGATAGATCATCAACAACGCGATCTGTGATGCTGAAACGAAGTGGTAGTAGATAACCCGTGCGCCACCCCGTTTGCCATGGCCTTTGGAGGCGACTCGTGCTTTACGCACCCCGCCGGTTCCTTCGATTACATCGCCAATAGACGGGTTTGCGACCAACTGCTTTTGAAAGGTGGCGTAGGCATCGTCGTCCAGTAACTCTCTTACTCGGCGGGTGAAGACTGAAGTCTCAATAAAAATCATGGTCAATGTACGCCAGTGACTTACTTCCAGGCAATGCTGAAGTGTTGATAACGATGACTGGTGCCTGGTCGCCGACAGATGATCGGCGGCGATCAGGCTGCTCGGCTTAGGTAGGGGCTTTCCAGTTGAGCATCTGTGTCTGCGCGACTTGCAGCAGCTCGCAGCCGACCTGTCAGCAGGTACAGAGCATGGGTGATGTGGGTCGCTGACCAAAGCAGCGATACCCACGACTATAGGTTCGCACCACCCGCTCGCGATAGCCGACAAGGCATCGCGTGAAGTAGGAACGGGACGAACAAAGCACCAGACGTTGCTACCGATTCTTCAACGCCTTTCAACGCAGATGCTGGTAACCGGAAATATCCAGCAGGCTTGTGGTCAGTCCGGTTGCCGGGCGGTAGATCGTGCCTTTGACTGCTGAAAACGGCACGCCTTTGCTGCCCAGCGAGACATAGCGCTCGCCTTTGTCCAGCTCGGTGAACCAGGTGTAGGACTGGCTGTGCATCTTCTTGTAGCGCGCTTCGTCGCTAACGATGGCGCCGGTGAGGCGGCGCAGGTCGGCATCGCTCAGGTTGAGAGTTTTGCCCAGTGGTACGCCCCAACGCTTGAGGCAGGTTTCCGCCAGATGGCGAACGATAAGGCCGGGTTCGATCAGTGCGTTGAGGTCGCTGCTGCTGCTCGGCTCGCCGCCGAGTGCCGTGGCGTTGCCAGCGAGGGTGGCGTGGCGACCGGCCATTGGATAGATCGAGGTTTTGCTGCCGGTGGCGGTTTGCGGGATCACGCAGCTGAAGCCTTTTGAGCGCTCGTCGCGGGCATAGAAGGCGATGTATTCCTTGACGTTGGATGCGAGTTTGACGCGGTTTTCCTGGAAGTTGCCGATGCCCGGAACTGGGTCAATCGCAAAGATGTTTACGGGAATATGTTTGAGTGCAGCATCCTTGAACATTGCATTGGCGAGCATGTGGCAACTGATACCGCCACGGCTCCAGCCGAGCAGATTGACACGCGTGGGAATAATGCCGTCCTTGCGGAAAGTCTTGATGATCTGTTCCTGCAACTTCTGTTGCGTGATACTCCGGTCGCCATAGTTATACTGGCGCCAAAACCAGGAGCCTTCCACTTTTACATCTTCAATAGGGATCCCTGCTGCTTTCAGACGGTTATATTCTGCCTCAGTCAGTTGTTTACGCTGCCAGTCGCATTTGCCTTTGATAATGTTCACGGCGTGTTGCACGTTTTCGTCCCAGCCTTTACCGAACAGGGTGCCGGACATGCCGTACTCAGAGGTCTTGGTGAACAGGTCGTCGGCTTGCAGATTGCCGCTGCCAGGGCCATCGACGACGATCCACTCGGCAAATTCGCGTCCGCTGTGGTGTGCAGCGAGCGTAGAAACGATTTCGCCGTCCCAGAAGCTTTTATGTTTGTCATCAAACTTGTTGGAGCCGGTGCCGCAGAAAAATATTGTTAAAGTTGTCATTTCGTTGCTCTTGCTTATGAATAAGAGCAGTCAAGTTAGTTTGAATTGTTGTTATAAATAAAGGGTGCTGTTGTGTCTGCGTTTGTAATGTTTAAATTTGTTATATATATGTAGCTGAGCTTTCGAAAGTTTGTCGAGGCGCTTCGATTGTTACACGCTTGGTTTTCGCTTCCCATGTATCATTCAGTATCGATTCAACCCCGACCTTTTCTCGACTCGCTGCAATCGCCCGCTAGGCTTTGGGCATGGCAGCAGTCAAAGGAGTGACAGCAAATGCACCACACCCTGGAACAGGTTTTTGGTTATCCACAATTTCGCCCCGGTCAGGAGGCCGCTGTCAGCGCGGTGCTGGCGGGGCGCTCGGCGGCGGCGATCTTTCCTACCGGCTCCGGCAAATCGCTTTGCTATCAGTTGCCGGCGCTTCTGCTGCCGCACCTGACACTGGTGGTCTCGCCGCTGCTGGCGTTGATGCAGGATCAACTGGCGTTTCTCAAGCGCCACGGCATTTCGGCCGGAAGCATCGATTCGGCACAGAGCCGCGAGGACGCCAATGACGTCATGGCCCGTGCGCGTTCGGGTGAATTGAAGATCCTGATGATTTCCGTCGAACGCCTGAAAAACGAGCGCTTCCGCAACTTCCTGCAGCAGGTGCCGATCTCGTTGCTGGTAGTCGACGAGGCTCACTGTATCTCCGAATGGGGGCACAATTTTCGGCCTGATTACCTGAAATTGCCGGACTACCAGCGCCAGTTCAACATCCCGCAGGCACTGCTGCTTACCGCCACGGCTACACCGAAGGTCATCGCCGACATGCAGGCCAAATTCGCCATCGCCCCTGATGACGTGGTGACCACCGGATTCTATCGGCCCAACCTCAATTTGCTGGTCGAGCCTGTACGCGGTCAGGACAAACGTCGACGTCTGGTCGAATGGATGGCCGAGCGTCCCGGGCGACCGAGCATTGTCTACGTGACGTTGCAGAAGACCGCCGAGCACATTGCCGAACATCTTCAACGCAATGGAATCCAGGCCGAGGCATACCACGCCGGTTTGCCCCACGATCAGCGTGAAAGCATCCAACGCCGCTTCATGGCCGGGCAGTCCAATTGCATCGTCGCCACCATCGCTTTCGGGATGGGCATCGACAAGAGCGACATCCGTAACGTCGTGCATTTCGATCTGCCCAAATCCATCGAAAACTACAGTCAGGAAATTGGCCGTGCCGGACGCGACGGACAGCCCTCCGACTGCCTGGTCCTGGCCAACCGCGACAGCCTCAATGTGCTCGAGAACTTCGTTTACGGCGATACACCCGAGCGTGATGGCATTCGTTATGTGCTTGATGAACTGAAAGCTTCGGTGCCTGAGGGGCAGTGGGAGTTTCTGCTTGGGCCGCTGGCGGATCAGAGCAATATACGCGCGTTGCCGTTGAAGACTCTGCTGGTGCAGCTGGAGCTGCGAGGTCTGATCGCGCCGCGTTACGCCTATTACGCCGAATACCGCTTCAAATATCTGCTTGAGCCTGAAGCGCTGCTCCAGCGCTTCGAAGGCGAGCGCAGGGATTTCGTAGCGGCGATCATCCAGACCTCTACGCGAGCACGCACTTGGGCCACGGTGAATTTCGAGGCGATGTACTCGCAGTATTCCGCCGAGCGCAATCGGGTGGTGACAGCGTTGGATTATTTTCAGGAGAAGGGCTGGGTCGAGCTTGAAAGCAAGCAAATGACCGAGGTTTACAGCCTGCTGCGCAGTGATTTTGCCAGCGACGCCCTGAGCGCTGAGCTGCACGAGTATTTCACTCGCCATGAACAGACCGAAGTGGCTCGGATTCACGCCATGCTTGATGTGTTCGCCACGGAACGCTGCCTGGGTTATCGCTTGGCCGAGTATTTCGGTGATCACAATGCCCCCGAGCATTGCGGGCATTGTTCGGTGTGTTACGGCCAGATTGCGCGGTTGCCCGAGCCGCCGCCGTTGCCGCCGCTTGTGGATAAAAACTTCGCAGAACTGTGTGATGAATTTATCCACAGGCATGAGCAGCACACAGGGCGGATTCCATCGGCCGAACGCCTGACGCGATTCCTGTGCGGAATCAGCGTCCCTTTGTTCACCAAACTCAAGGCGCGGGCGATTCCAGGATACGCGGCGCTGGAAGAGTACCCCTACGCCGAGGTCCGCGAGTGGGCGCAAGAGCACCTCTGATCTGCAGGAGCTGCCGAAGGCTGCGATCCTTTGATGTTGATTTCTTCAAGATCAAAGGATCGCAGCCGTCGGCGCCTCCTACGTTAAGAGTCATCAAGGCAGTGCCTCTATCCATCCGCTGAATGTCGATCATCACGCTAATAAACTTCAAAAAGCCTCGTTGCCTGACTAAGGTTGGGATCTGTCTTCGGATCGCCAACAAGAGAACAACATGAGCCAGACATCCTTCGATATTCAGCAGGCTGCCGTGATCGGCGCGGGCACCATGGGCCGTGGCATCGTCATGTGCCTGGCCAATGCCGGCGTGAGTGTGCAGTGGGTGGATAACAATCCACAGATGCTCGAGCAAGCACTGACAACGGTCGCCGAAACCTATGCACACAACGTGCGTCAGGGGCGCATCGATCAGGCCGAGGCAGATGCGCGAATTGCTCGCGTATCAGCAGCGGCGGATTACCCATCGATTCGCAATGTCGATCTGGTGATCGAAGCGGTGTACGAAAACCTTGAACTGAAGCAGAAGATCTTTCGCGAGCTGGATGGCTTGCTCAAGCCCGAGGCTCTGCTGGCGAGCAACACTTCGGCGCTGGACATCGACGCTATCGCGGCTGCGACCCGGCGCCCGGAACAGGTACTGGGTCTGCACTTCTTCAGCCCGGCCCATATCATGAAACTGCTGGAAATCGTGCGAGGTGCGCAGACCTCGCCAACGGCACTGGAGGCGGCGCTGGCGCTCGGCAAGCGCATGGGCAAGGTCAGCGTGGTGTCGGGCAACTGTCACGGTTTTATCGGCAACCGCATGCTGCATCCGTATGTACTGGAGGCGCGCAAGATGCTTCTCGAGGGCGCTTATCCACAGCAGGTGGATGCCGCACTACAGGGCTTCGGTTTTGCCATGGGGCCGTTTCGCATGTACGACGTGGTCGGTATCGATCTGGAATGGCGTGCCCGCGTACTCGCAGGCAAGGGGCAGGATGCGCCGGAGGTTCAGATCGATAATCGTCTGTGCGAAATGGGCCGGTTCGGGCAGAAGTCCGGTAACGGTTACTACCACTATGAGCCGGGTAGTCGCCAGGCCGAGCATGATCCCGAAGTGGACGCGCTGGTTCTGCGAGTCAGCGAAGAGCTGGGTTTCCAGCGTCGCGACATCGGCCCCGAAGAAATTCTTGAGCGCTGTTTGCTGGCGCTGGTCAACGAAGGCGCGAAGATCCTCCAGGAAGGCATTGCCGGATCGGCCCATGACATCGATCTGGTGTACTTGAACGGCTATGGTTTTCCAGCGGAGAAGGGCGGGCCGATGGCCTGGGCGAATCTGCAAGGGCTGGCGGATATCCATCAGCGCTTGCTGGCGCTGGCGACGCGCCAGGGCGATCAATGGAAGCCGGCGCGCTTGATTGGTGAGCTGGCCGCGCAGGGGAAGGGGTTTGCTGATCGTTGACACCGGTCGGCTGTGCTGACGCCTTCGCGGGCAAGCCCGCTCCCACAGGTAAAGTGTTCGTCCTTACGATCAACTTCAAGTAAGAAAATGCGAGAATCTTGCATGAATCAACGCTCCGACTACCGGCACTTCCAGCCCATCACCACACGCTGGCACGACAACGACGCTTACGGTCACGTCAACAACGTCACCTACTACAGCTTCTTCGATACGGCCGTGAACACTTATCTGATTCAGGTCGGTGGCCTGGATATCCATGACGGCGAAGTGGTGGGATTCGTGGTCAGTTCGGCCTGCGATTATTTTGCCTCGATCGCTTTCCCGGATCTGATCGAGATCGGGCTGCGGGTCGGCAAGCTGGGCAACAGTTCGGTGCAATACGAACTGGCGGTGTTCAAGGTCGGCGAAAGCGAGGCGTGTGCGGCGGGACGGTTTGTGCATGTGTTTGTCGATCGGGCGAGCAATCAGCCGGTGCCGATTCCGGCAGGTTTGCGCGGGGCGCTGGAGCGGCTGGTGGTCTAGACGCGCAAAAAAAATCGCAGCCCAAAAGCTGCGATTTTTTGTTCAAGCCTTCGCCTTAGTGGTGGCGATAGTACTTGTGATGCTTGCGGTGGCCGTAGGCATGGCCGCGACCTGGATGACCACGGTCGCGGTAGTAGCGACGGTCATCATGGCGACGGTCGTAGCGACGATCATCGTCGTCACTCTTGTTGCCCATGTAGTTACCCAGCGCGCCACCTGCGCCGCCACCAGCGGCGGAGCCGATCAGGCTGCCGGTGGTGCCGCCGAGGCTGCGGCCGACGACGTTACCGCCGGCTGCACCCAGTGCACCGCCGATGGCCGCTTCGCCACGGCTGCGCTTGTCTGCGCCGACCGCACTACCACCCGCGCCGCCCAGGGCCGCGCCGATGGTGGAACCTGTATTGCCGCCTAACGATTGACCGACGACCGAGCCAAGAACCCCGCCCAATGCGCCGCCCACACCTGCTTCGGTGGTGCCTCCGGCAGAAGCGAAGCCACTGACCAGGCCAAGGGACAACAAGAGAATCGAGGAGAACTTCATAGAGGATGAGCCTCAAAGGGATGACGGCGCCGATCCTGAGGCTCTGCAATGGGCGTGACAATCAAAATCCGACGAATAACACGACTTGTATACAATAATGCAAGTTACTGTTTTTTCACCGGAACTTAACCGATTTTCGCCGGTCTTTAGCTACTTCGGACAGGCCGTTTTTATGCAAAAACGGCCTTTTTTGTGGGTGGTCGAAAATCTTCGCCACCGCAGATATGTTCACAGGTCGATCGCTTTCGCGAGCAGGCCGCTCCCACCCTTGAAATGCATTCCAAGTGTGGGAGCGAGCCTGCTCGCGAAGGGGCCGGATCGGGCTCCGCGTTAAGCGGATTTAGCCATGATCAACCCACTCTCACTCGCCGCTTCCAGCCGGATCGCAATGAATTTCGACGTCGGCGTGTGGCTGCCATCCCCCGTACTTTCCAGCGGCACCAGCGGATTGACTTCCGGATAGTACGCCGCCGCTTGCCCGGCAGGAATATCGAACGCCAACAATGTAAAACCTTTCACCCGGCGCTCGCGACCATCGTCCCAGATCGACACGATGTCGGCCTTCTGTCCCGGACGGAAGCCCAGGCGAATAATGTCGGCCTCATTGGCGAACAGCACGTCACGCTGGCCCTTCACACCACGGTAGCGGTCATCGAGACCATAGATCGTCGTGTTGTACTGATCGTGGGAGCGCATCGATTGCAGGATCAGATCCGGCACCTGCCCGGTAGCACGGGTGCGCTCGTGAACCAGATCTTTCGGCAACTGGTTAGCGCGGAAATTGGCACGGCCCGACGGGGTGTTCCACTTGCGAGCGCCAGCCGAGTTGCCCAGATAGAAACCGCCCGGGTTTTTGATCTTGTCGTTGAAGTCTTTGAAGTTCGGGATGGTGTCGGCGATCAGTTCGCGAATGCGCCCGTAATCGGCCACCAGCCAGTTCCAGTCCACAGGTTGGCTGCCCAGCGTCGCAGCGGCGATGCCGGCAATGATCGACGGCTCCGAGCGCATCTGGTTCGACAGCGGCTGCAGCTGGCCGTTGGAGGCGTGGACCATGCTGAACGAGTCTTCCACGGTGACCGCTTGCGGCCCTTCGGTCTGGATATCGATATCGGTGCGGCCCAGGCACGGCAGGATCAGCGCGTTTTTACCGTGAGCGAGGTGGCTGCGGTTGAGCTTGGTGCTGATCTGTACGGTCAGGTCGCAGTTGCGCAGCGCTTCGAAAGTGCGCGAGCTGTCCGGCGTGGCCTGGGCAAAGTTGCCGCCCAATCCGATGAACACCTTGGCACGACCTTCGGCCATCGCATGGATTGCCTCGACCACGTTGTGGCCATTGTGGCGCGGCACCTTGAACTGGAAGCGACGCTCCAGCGAGTCGAGGAACGCCACCGGCGGACGCTCGTTGATACCCATGGTGCGGTCGCCCTGCACGTTGCTGTGGCCGCGCACCGGGCACAGGCCGGCGCCCGGCTTGCCGATGTTGCCGCGCAGCAGCATCAGGTTGGCGATTTCCTGAATGGTCGGCACCGAATGACGGTGCTGGGTGATGCCCATGGCCCAGCACATGATCACGTTCTTGCCTTTGGCGTACATGCGCGCGGCTTGCTCGATCTCCACCAGGGTCAGGCCCGATTGCTCGACGATCTGCTCCCACGAGGTGTCGTCGACGATGGCGAGGTACTCCAGCACGTTGGCGCTGTGGGCATTGAGGAAATCATGGTCGAACACCGCCGGCTCGCCAGCCTTCTGTGCATCGCGCTCCCATTGCAGAAGGAACTTGGCCATGCCGCGCAGCACTGCCATGTCGCCGCCTAGAGCCGGGCGGAAGTACGCGGTGTTGGTCGGCTTGTCGCCGTTGGTGAGCATTTCGATCGGGTGCTGTGGATGCTGGAAACGCTCCAGGCCGCGCTCTTTCAGCGGGTTGATGCATACCACTTGGGCGCCGCGTTTTACTGCTTCACGCAACGGTTCGAGCATGCGCGGGTGGTTGGTGCCGGGGTTCTGGCCCCAGACGAAAATCGCGTCGGCGTGTTCGAAGTCGTCGAAGGTCACCGTGCCTTTGCCGACACCGACGCTCTGCGCCAACGCCACGCCGCTGGCCTCGTGGCACATGTTCGAGCAGTCGGGGAAATTGTTGGTGCCGTAAGCCCGCACGAACAGCTGATACAGATATGCCGCTTCGTTGCTGGCGCGCCCCGAGGTGTAGAACTCGGCCTGATCCGGGCTCGGCAGATTGCGCAGGTGCTTGCCGATCAGGGCGAAGGCATCTTCCCAACTGATCGGCTTGTAGCGATCGGATTCGGCGTCGTAGACCATCGGCTCGGTCAGGCGGCCCTGATATTCCAGCCAGTAATCGCTTTGTTCCAGCAGAGAAGTGACGCTGTGCTTGGCGAAGAATTTCGCATCGACGCGACGCTTGGTCGCTTCCCAGTTCACTGCTTTGGCGCCGTTCTCACAGAACTTGACCATGCCGCTTTCCGGCGAATCACCCCAGGCGCAACCCGGGCAGTCGAAACCGCCGTTCTGGTTGGTCTTGAGCATCATGCGCAGGTTTTTCAGGGCATTGTCGCTGGTCAGCCACGCCTGGGCCACACTGATCAGGGCGCCCCAGCCGCCGGCGGCACCTTTGTAAGGCTTGTAGCGCGGGACAGGTTTCTGGTCGGCTTGATGATGTTGGCTCACGCTTGATTCTCCATCGCGGGGCTGTACACCCGCGGCGCACTTTTCTGCGGCAGGTGGATGAGATTGAGGTTGTGGCGCCGGGCCCATTGCACGGCCAGGCCGGTGGGTGCCGACAGGCTGACCAGGGTCTGGATGCCGGCACGCAAGACTTTCTGGATCAATTCGAGGCTGCAACGGCTGGTGACGATCGCCAGCCCGCCCTCTGTGGATATCTTCTGGCGGATCAGTCCGCCGATCAGCTTGTCCAGCGCGTTATGGCGGCCGATGTCTTCACGACCGAGCAGCAATTCGCCGCTGGCGTTCATGAACACCGCCGCATGCACCGCGCCGCAGTGCTGGCCGAGTGGCTGGAACGCGCCGATGCGCTGGCGCAAGCCGTCGAGCCATTCGATCGGTGGCAAGGCTGCGCCAGGCAATACCTTGAGATCGGGCAACGCCTGTTCGACCGCTTCGACGCCGCACAATCCGCAACCGCTGGTGCCGGCCAACTGCCGACGCTGTTGCTTGAGGTTCCAGAATGCGCGATTGGCGATGGTCACCTGCGCGTATTGTGCCGAGCCTGCACCTGTCAGTTGCAGATCATAGATATCGCTGGCGTCTTCGATGATGCCGCTGCCGAGGCTGAAACCGACGATGAAATCTTCTAGGTCGGTCGGGGTGACCAGCATCACTGCCTGGCTGATGCCGTTATAGGCGATCGCCAACGCGACTTCCTCGGCCAGCGCGGTGCTGGCCGATGCCTCAAGGGGTAAATCGCTGTAGCTGTAGGTCTGGCTGGCGGCAGGCGCAGGCGTTTCAATTGCTGGCGCCGCGCAGGCTGGGCGCTTGGCGTTCATGGCATCACCGACGGTTTGATCTAGGTCAAGACTAGGCGCGGCAAGTTGTCGCGTCTAATCGCTATTACCGATCTACCGATAGATGCCGTCGATCACGCCTCCTTCGGCGATTTTTGATAGAGCGCGAAGCAGGCTTCAGCCAGCGCCGAACGCGGTGCCCCACGGCGCATGATCAGCCCCAGCGGCGCGAGGGTGTGGGCATTTTCGATCGGTTGCAGACGCAGGTGATCGGCGAGGTTTTCCGCGCCGCCGTCGAGCGGCATGATCGCGCAGCAAAAACCGCCGTGGACCGCTTGCAGCAGTTGATGCACAGCGTCGGTTTGCAGCAGCGGTTGCGGCGTCAGGCCACGGCTGTGGAAGTTATGGTCGATGGACTGGCGAAAATGCATGCCGCTGGTGAGCATGCACAACGGCAGTTCGATCAGCGATTCCCAGCTCAGTGGTGCTTCGCCGAAGCTGAACGAGCGTTCGTCGTAGAGCAGGCCCATGCGCGTCTCGTTGAAGGCCAGTGAATCGAAACGCTCGCTGTCCAGACGCTCCAGATACGAAACGCCTATGTCGATGCGGTTGTTCGCCAGGTGTTCGAGCACCTGCTCCGAGCTCAGCGACGACAGTTCGAAGCGCAGTTCCGGGTGCGCCGCATGCAGACGTTGCATCAGCGGCAACGGATCGAAACTCGACAGCGGCACCACACCCAGGCGCAGCGTACCGATCAGGTTGCCGCGACAGGCCGCCGCTTCCGCCTGCAAGCCGTCATACGCCGCCAGCACCGTACGCGCCCACGCCAGCACGCGTTCACCCGGCGCGGTGAAGCCTTCGAAGCGCTGGCCGCGATTGACCAATGGCAGATCGAGTTCTTCTTCGAGGCTGCGCAAGCGCATCGACAGGGTCGGCTGGGTGATGTGGCAGCGCGCGGCCGCCTGGCCGAAATGGCGGGTTTCGTCGAGGGCGATGAGGAATTTCAGTTGCTTGATGTCCATCTTCGCTCCGGGCGGTTGGCGGGGTCTGGCGATTCTACCGCCTGCGGCGCGGCAGCGTCATTGGTCGGACTGGAACCGGGTTTGGCTGGGGTGGTCTAGGCTTGGACGACTGGAACCCAAATCAAGGAGTGTGCGCTATGAGTCTGTTGAGCTTTGTGAAAGAGGCCGGGGAGAAGCTGATCGATCTGTTGACCCCGGGCAATGCCAACGCCAGTGAGCAGTTGAAGGAACATATCAGCAAGGTCGGGCTGGGCAATCCTAACGTGCAGGCGACCGTGGATGGCGACAAGGTGACGGTCACCGGTGAAGTGGCGAGCCAGGAAGAAAAGGAAAAGATCCTGCTTGCGGTAGGCAACATTTCGGGCGTAGGCAGCGTCGATGATCAGATCACCGTGACCGGCCCGGTCGTGGTGGCCGCCGAGTTTGTCGAGGTCAAGGCAGGTGACACGCTTAGTGCGATTTCGCTACGCGTCTATGGAAATGCCAACCAGTACCAGAAAATCTTCGATGCCAACAAACCGATGCTCAAGGATGTGAACAAGATCTATCCGGGACAAAAACTGCGCATTCCAAAATAACGCAGTCATGTAGGAGCTGCCGAAGGCTGCGATCTTTTGACTTTGATTTTTAAAATCAGGATCAAAAGATCGCAGCCTTCGGCAGCTCCTACAGGGATCAGAGTCCAGTAATCAGATCGCGATAATCCTCGACTGCGGCAAATTCTGCGGTGTCCCTCGGCCCTTTGCGGCTGTCCGGTTCTTTCACCGCGAGCAGATGCGCCACGCCAAAGTCCCTTGCACTGCGCAGGATCGGCAAGGTGTCATCGATAAACAGGCTGCGCGCCGGATCAAAACCGATGTCGGCCTGCAAGGCATCCCAGAACTGCGGGTTCTCTTTCGGATAACCATAGTCATGCGAGCTGATCAGCCGCTCGAAGTACGGCGCCAGTTCGATCCGTTCCAGTTTCAACGACAGCGAATCGCGATGCGCATTGGTGATCATGATCACCCGTTTGCCGGCGCGTTTGATTGCGTCGAGAAAGGTATCGGCATCCGCGCGCAGGGCGATCAAGTGCGCGGTTTCCTGTTTCAGTTCACGCACCGACAATTTCAGTTCCGTGCTCCAGAAATCCAGGCAATACCATTGCAACTGGCCGGCGTGGCGTTCGAACAATGGCTGCAACTCCAGCTCGGCCATGGCCCGGCTGATGCCGTGCAGTTCGGCGTAGCGCTGGGGCAGATGCTCGAGCCAGAAGTGGTTGTCGAAGTGCAGATCCAGAAGTGTGCCGTCCATGTCGAGCAGGACGGTATCGATCTCGGACCACGGTAAAGAAGGCATGGCAACGTCTCGAACGGTGAAAAGATATCCGACGCAAACAATCGGGAAAGCCGCGTTATAGTAGCGCGTTCACGCCAAGGAGCTTTGCATGCGCCAGAAACCCACCGTACTCGCCCGCGAGATCGTCGCCACCAGTCGCCTGTTTCGCGTCGAAGAGCTCAAGCTGCGATTTTCCAATGGCGTGGAGCGCACTTACGAGCGTCTGGTCGGCAAGGGTGCGGGCTACGGCGCGGTGATGATCGTCGCCATGCTTGATGCCGAACACGCGGTGTTGATCGAGGAATACTGCGGCGGCACCGACGAATACGAATTGTCTCTGCCCAAAGGCCTGATCGAGCCGGGCGAAGACGTGCTGGCAGCAGCCGAGCGGGAGCTCAAGGAAGAGGCCGGTTATGGCGCGCGTCAGCTGGAACATCTGACCGAACTGTCGCTGTCACCCGGTTACATGAGCCAGAAGATCCAAGTGGTGCTGGCCACCGATCTCTACGAAGAACGGCTGGAAGGCGATGAGCCGGAGCCGATGCGGGTCGACAAGGTCAACCTGCGCGAACTGTCGGCGCTGGCGCTCAATCCGCAATTTACCGAAGGCCGCGCATTGGCGGCACTGTATTTGACTCGTGACCTGCTGAGCCAGCGCGGGGTGTTCAGCTATGAGTGAGACGTCGATGAATTTTCCCCATCCGTTGATGGCACCGGTAATTGAGTTGGCGCTGCAGGCTGGCGAGGTAATTCTGCCGTTCTGGCGTGCCGGCATTGAAGTCACGGCCAAGTCCGATGATTCACCGGTGACGGCTGCCGATCTGGCTGCGCATCACCTTATCGTTGCCGGGCTGACGTCGCTGGATCCGAGCATTCCGGTGCTCTCGGAAGAGGACGCCAATATCCCGCAGAGCGTACGCGCCGGTTGGCAGCGCTGGTGGCTGGTGGATCCGCTGGACGGTACCAAGGAATTCATCAGTGGCAGCGAAGAATTCACCGTCAACATCGCGCTGATTGAAAACGGCCGGGTGGTGTTTGGCGTGGTGACGATGCCGACCAACGGGCGCTTTTACGTCGGCGGTAGCGGCCTGGGTGCCTGGCGCGGCGACAAGGACGCAACGCCAGTGACGATTCAGGTGCGCGCTGTGCCTGCACCGGGGGAGGCGTTCACCGTGGTCGCCAGCCGTCGACATTCAAGTCCCGAGCAAGAGCGGTTGCTGGCCGGGTTGAGCGCCAGTCTTGGTGAGTTGCAACTGGCCAGTATCGGCAGTTCCTTGAAGTTTTGTCTGCTGGCCGAAGGTGCTGCCGATTGCTATCCACGTCTTGCGCCGACTTCGCAGTGGGACACGGCGGCAGCGCAGGGGGTGCTGGAAGGCGCGGGGGGCGAGGTGCTGGATTTGAACGGCAAGGCGTTCAGTTATCCGCCGCGAGAATCGCTGTTGAATGAATTCTTTCTGGCACTGCCGGCGAAGGCTGCATGGCGTGCGCGACTGTTGGAGTTGGCACGCTCCTGAGATCAAAAGATCGTCCGAACGCGGCCCGAGTTCGGACGATCTTGTGCTTCACCGGTGCAAGACATATTGCCCGGTAAACCTCACCGCATCGTCCTCGCTTCCCGCATTCAGGATCCGCGTATCCAGCGTCAACCGTGCTCGCCCATAACGCCGATACATCGCCACAAAGCGCTTCCACACGGCCGCATCCGGTGCCGGACAGAGGGCCACGGCGTCACCGGTTACCGGCAGCGGATAACTGATCTGCCCTTCCTGAATGACGATGTGTCCGTCGGTAATCCCTTCTTCCTTCAAACGTAGATGCAACCAGCCCCAACCGGCCAGCACCGCGCCGCAGTACAGGCTGCCGCCAAACATGGTGCTCTTGTGATTGACGTTGGGTGCGAGGGGCAGGTGCAGGCTCAGTTGCTGCTCGCGCCACTCGAGCACCTCAAGACCCATCTCGGCGGTCAGCGGAATGTCGTGATGCAGCACCGTTTGCAGGTATTCGCTTTCGCTGCTCATTCGTTGTCGTCCCCGTGGCTGCTGTCGCCGAAATTCAGACCGTGTTTGCGCAGCTTGTCATGCAGAGTCTTGCGGGGAATACCCAAGGCTTCGGCGAGGCTGCGCACCGAGCTGTGCGAGCGCGCCAGTTCGGCGGCGATCAGCGATTTCTCGAAGTTTTCCACTTGCTCGCTGAGGCCGCCACTGACCACTTCTACCGGCGTGCCACCGCTGCCATCAGCGCTGTTGTCCAGTGCCAGCTCAAGCCCGAGGGCGAAGCGTTCGGCGGCATTTTGCAGTTCACGTACATTGCCCGGCCAGGTGTGGCGCAGCAGCAGGGCGCGTTGCGCCGGTTGCAGTTCGTGGGGCGGCAAGCCGTGGCGGGCGCTGGCTTCATCGGCGTAATGCTGGAACAGCACCAGTGCGTCTTCGCCGCGTTCGCGCAACGGTGGGATGCGCAGCGGCGCGACATTGAGGCGGTAATACAAGTCGGCGCGGAAGCGGCCCTGATCCGCTGCCTGGCGCAGGTCTTCCTTGGTCGCGGCAATGACGCGGATGTCCAGCGGGATCAACTGATTGCCGCCCAGGCGCTCGACGACCCGCTCCTGGAGCATGCGCAGCAGTTTCACTTGCACGTCCATGCTCATGCTTTCGATTTCGTCGAGAAACAGCGTGCCGCCGTTGGCGAATTCGAATTTGCCGATGCGACGCTTCTGCGCGCCGGTGAAGGCGCCGGGCTCGTGGCCGAACAGCTCGCTTTCCACCACCGATTCGGCCAGGGCGCCGGCGTTGATCGCCACGAACGGGCCATTGCGGCGGCTCGACAAATCATGCAGCGCGCGGGCCACCACCTCTTTGCCGGCACCGGTCTCGCCGAGGATCAGCACATCGGCCTTGGTCGCCGCCAGCGCACCGATCTGCTCACGCAGGCGCAGCATTGGCGTCGAGTGCCCCACCAGCCGCGCGCTCAGTTCGTTGCGGTCGCTCAAGGCCAGACGCAGGCTGCGGTTGTCCAGCACCAGCCGCCGTAACGAGAGGGCGCGACGAACGCTGTCGAGCAGCGCGTCGCTGGCGAAGGGTTTTTCCAGAAAATCGTAAGCGCCGGCGCGCATCGCTTGCACCGCCAGCGGTACGTCACCATGGCCGGTGATCAGCAGCACCGGTAACTCGGGGTCCTGGGCGTGCAACTCGCTTAACAGTTCGAGGCCGTCCATGCCCGGCATGCGGATGTCGCTGACCACCACGCCCGGCCAGTCACGCTCAAGTTGCGCGGCCAGGCCCTTGGCTTCGGACAGCGGCAGGATTTTCAGGCCGGCCAGGTCCAGGGTCTGGCCGAGGGCCTGGCGCAGGTGCGGATCGTCGTCGATCAACACTACCTGGATGCGATTGTCGATGGTCATGCACTTCGATCCTCGGACGGTTGCAGGCTGACTCCGGGCGCACCGGCGCGCAGGCGCAGGGTGATCAGGGCGCCGCCTTGCTTGTGGTTGGCGAACGACAGCTCGCCACCAAAGGCGCGCATCAGCGTTTCACAAATGGCCAGCCCCAGACCCAGACCCTGGGTGCGGGTCTTGGTGGTGTAAAAGGGCTCGCTGGCGCGGCCAAGAGCTTCCATGCAGAACCCGGGGCCGTTGTCGCGAATGTACAGATTGACGCCGTCGGCGGTGGCTTCGGCACTCAGCCACAATTTGCGCGGCGGGCCTTTTTCGGTCAGGGCATCGAGAGCATTGGCCAGCAGATTGCCCAGCACCTGGCGCAAGCGGGTTTCGCCGGCCTCGACCCACAGCGTGGCTGCGGGCAAGTCGCGGATCAGCTCAACTTCCATGCTGCGCCGACGTTTGGCGAGTAAGGCCAACGCGTCGTCCAGCGCCGGTTGCAGGGCGACGCTTTCCGGTGCGTGGCGATCGCGGCGGGCGAAGGCGCGCAGGTGGGCGATGATCGAGGCCATGCGCCCGGTCAGTTCGCTGATCAGCTTGAGGTTGCCACGCGCGTCGTCGGTGCGCTGATGATCGAGCAGCACTTCGGCGTTTTCCGCATAACTGCGAATCGCCGCCAGCGGCTGATTGAGTTCGTGACTGATGCTCGCCGACATGGTGCCCAGCGCCGACAGTTTGCCGGCCTGAACCAGATCGTCCTGAGCGCGCACCAGCTCCTGCTGGGCGTGCTCGCGCTCAAGCACCTCCTGCTTCAAACGGCGGTTGAGGCCTTCCAGATCACTGGTACGTTCGGCAACCCGACCCTCCAGCTCGCGGCGCGCCTTGGCCTCAAAAGCGATGCGCTCCAGGTAATGCCGGCGACGCTGCATCATCAGACCCACCAGCAGCATGACCACCAACAGCGTGGCGCCGCCGATCGCGACCACCGTGCGTACCGGGCGATCGATCAGTGTGCGCGGGGCGAGAATGCTTACGCTCCAGCCGGTTTCGGCGATGTCGTGAGTCTGCGTCAGCCAGGCGTCGGGGCTTAGATTCAGCGGCCGTGGTTCGCGGGTCGGGTAGGGCTGGATCGCGGTGATTGCAGCGCGCTCGGCATCGCTCAACCCGCGAGTGGAGCGGAAGCGCCATTCCGGACGCGACGTCAGGATGACCACGCCGTTATGGTCGGTGACCAACAATTGTTCCGGAGTTTTGCCCCACAGGCTTTCGGTGTGGTCGAGGTCGACCTTGATCACCAGCACGCCGATGATTTTCTCGCCGTTGCGCACCGCAGCGGCGAAAAAGTAGCCGCGTTTGGCCGAGGTGGTGCCGAGACCGAAGAAGCGTCCGAGGCGCCCGGCCATGGCTTCACTGAAATACGGGCGAAAGGCGAAATTGCGCCCGACGAAGCTGTCACGCTTGTCCCAGTTCGATGCCGCCAGGGTCTGGCCGGACGTGTCCATCAGGTACATGACTTCAGCGCCGGTCTGCGCAGCAATGTTTTTCAGCAGGCGATTGGCGTTGCCTTGGGTGACGCCGTCGTCCGGCGCACCAAGCACGGCACGCAGGGCCGGCAGATCGCCGAGAATCTGCGGCAACACTTCATAGCGATGCAGGGTACCGAGCAGGTTGGCGACATAGAGATCGAGGGTCTGGCGATTCTGCCCGGCGAGTTCGCTGCGGTAATAGCGTTCGGCGAGGTGTTCCAACGGCCATAGCAGCGGCGCCAGGCACAGGGCCAACAGCGCGAGGCTGCGCCAGCGAGGTCTGCGGGGGAGGGTTGGTTTCATGAGCCGGATGCGCCTGTAGGGACAGGCGCATTATGCCCGGCCTCAGGCGAAGACGTCAGCGTCCTTGAGCAGCGCGGCCGCCTGATCCTTGGCCGACAGCTTCGGCGCTTCGTCCAATTGCCAGTCGATGCCCAGCGCCGGGTCGTCCCAGCGAATGCTGCGCTCGGAAGTCGGGTCGTAGTAGTTGGTGGTCTTGTAGAGGAATTCGGCGAACTCGCTCAGCACCACGAAACCGTGAGCGAAACCTTCCGGTACCCACAGCTGACGATGGTTTTCCGCCGACAGGCGCACCGCCACCGATTTACCGAAATGCGGCGAGCTGCGACGAATGTCCACTGCCACGTCGAGCACTTCACCCACGGTCACGCGAACCAGTTTGCCCTGAGTGTTCTGCAACTGGTAATGCAGGCCACGCAGCACGCCTTTTTGCGAGCGCGAATGGTTGTCCTGGACAAATTGCGTATCCAGACCGGTGGCTTCCTGGAACGCCTTGGCGTTGAAACTCTCGTAGAAAAAACCGCGCTCGTCGCCGAACACCTTGGGTTCGATGATCAGAACACCGGGCAGGTCGGTGGTGATGACATTCATGAGGATTTCCAGTGATAGGTGTGAATGGCTGACATTCTTGCGCAAAGTGCTGCCGGGCGCGAGCGCGGACTGCGCCGTAGCGTCAATCGACCTCGCCAAAATACCAGCGTTCCTCTTCATAAGTCTGCCCATCCCAGCCTTCAACCTCGTAGCGCAAACCTCGTTCGCCCATGCCCTGTGGCAACACAAGCCCCCATTCCTGAGCCAGGCTTTTGCCGGTTTCGACATATTCGCTGTCGGAGGCCGGGATATGACCGCGGTGGTATTCCAGATCCGTATAGATACAGATTTCGCTGGAAAACATGCCGGGAACACAAAGGGCTGCGACCACTTTGCAATCAAGCGCATGCTCCGGGCGAGCCAGGCGAATGTGCTGTGCCGCGTCGATCAAGTGCTGGGCACATTGCCTTTTCAGATCGGTTGTTGCCTGTTTTCCTTCAACCATCGCCATGTGGATCGGAATTTTCCAGTTCCAGTATTTGTCCTCAAGAGTAAGGTCAGCTGGAAAATACCCCTCGAAATCGGCGGCCCAAGCGGCCAGAGCTCGCAAGCGGCGAGGGATATTGCGGACTTTTTTGTCCGTAAGGGCGAGGCGACGATGGGACATGACGTGGGCTTGCATCCGTGCTGTGAATTTGCGGCGCAGATTGCACAGAGCTGCACTGAAACACAATCTGAATGTCTTGTAGGAAAGTTTGCCTGGACGGCTTTCGGCGACGGCATTGCCGTTTTTCGTTTGACCGGCCAACGTCATGAGGGGTTGCGTAACCGCTGAGGCAATGGCGATATAAGCGCCTAATAAAACTTCAGGGGTCGTTTCATGCCGCTCGCCACGTTGATTCATCGCGCCAGTTTGCCCGGTCCGCAGGTTTCAGAGGCGCAGGCGCTGCAATGGCTGGCCGAACATTACGGGCTCAGCGGCACGCTGCAGGCGCTGGGCAGTCAGCAGGATCTGAATTATCGCGTCGACAGTGCGCGTGGGCGCTTCGTGTTGAAAGTCTGTCGTGGCGATTACGCCCTTGTGGAGCTGCAAGCCCAGCACGCAGGACTCAAATACTTGGCCGAGCACTCGGCGATCAAAGTACCGCGCGTGATCGCTGCCAATAACGGTGCAGATCTGTTGTCGCTGCAAGCCAATGGCGAAGCGGTACATGTTCGCTTGCTGGAGTACATCGAAGGGCAGCCGTTAACCAATTTCGCTCATCTTGGCCAGGACGTCGTCGCCGGGTTTGGCCGACTCTGTGGCGAGATGGATCTGGCGCTGGCAGGCTTCGATCACCCGGGCCTTGAGCGCACCTTGCAGTGGGACGCGCGTCACGCCAACGCTTTGATCGGTCATCTGATGCCGGTCATCACAGACGCGCAACAGCGTGCGGCGATCAGCGCTGCCGCCGAGCAGGCCGAGCGCCGTTTGCAGCCGTTGCTGGACAAACTGCCGGTGCAGGCGATTCACATGGATATCACCGATGACAACGTCGTCTGGGCGCGCGATACCCAGCGGCATTGGCAACTGCAGGGGGTTATCGACTTCGGTGATCTGGTACGCACTTGGCGCATCACCGATCTGTCGGTGACCTGTGCGGCATTGCTGCATCACGCCGATGGCGATCCGTTTGTCATCCTGCCAGCAGTCAAGGCGTATCACGCGGTCAATCCGTTGCAGTACGCAGAGTTGCAAGCGCTGTGGCCATTGATCGTGGCGCGATCGGCGGTGCTGGTGCTCAGTGGCGAGCAACAGGTGAGCATCGATCCCACCAATACCTACAGCCGCGACAATCTGAGTCATGAATGGGAGATATTCCGTGTCGCGACCTCGGTGCCACTGGCATTGATGGAGGCGGCCATTCTCACTGCCGTGGGCCAGACCTTACCGAGGAACGAACACGCAGAATTCGCGCCGCTGTTGCCCGCACTGGTCGGGCGCGAATTTGCGCTGATCGATCTGGGCGTGCTGAGCCCGCACTTCGAGGCTGGCAACTGGGAGCAGCCGGGCAGCGATCAGCGCTTGCTGACAGAAGCCGCAGCGGTGCATGGGCTGGCGGCGACGCGTTATGGCCAGTACCGCTTGTCACGTACTCGGCCGGACAGCGCGACTGAGCCGGACACGTTCCCATTGCATGTCGAATTGCGTGTGCCGTCTGGAAGCGAAGTGCAAACGCCGTTCGCCGGCGTTCTGAAGCAAGCGGCAAACGGTGCGCTGCAACTCGATGGCCCACAGTTCAGTGTTCGCCTGTGGGGCGTGACGCCGGTTCTTGACCATGGCGCGGGACTGGATAAAGGCCAGAAACTCGGTGAAGTCACTGGGCCGCTGATTGTGCAGTTGTGCCGAGAAGCAGAGCTCGACGCGCCACTGTTCTGCACGCCGTCCCGTGCATCCACGTGGCAGACGTTGTGCCCGTCGCCGGCGACCTTGCTCGGGCTGGCCTGCGACGCCGAGCCGGAGCTGGACGCGAAAACCCTGCTCGAACGCCGCGACGCCAGTTTCGCTCGCACGCAAAAACACTATTACGTCGATCCACCTCGTATTGAGCGCGGCTGGCGCAATCATTTGATCGACATGCACGGCCGATCCTATCTGGACATGCTCAACAACGTCGCGGTGCTCGGTCATGGTCATCCGCGCATGGCGGCGGTCGCGGCGCGGCAGTGGTCACTGCTCAATACCAACTCGCGCTTCAACTATGCGGCGGTGGCCGAGTTTTCCGAGCGCCTGCTGAAGCTGGCGCCGAAGGGTATGGATCGGGTGTTTCTGGTCAACAGCGGCAGCGAGGCCAATGATCTGGCGATCCGTCTGGCCTGGGCCTTCAGCGGCGGGCGCGACATGATCAGCGTGCTTGAGGCCTATCACGGCTGGACGGTCGGCGCCGACGCGGTTTCGACATCGATTGCCGACAACCCGAAAGCGCTCGACAGTCGTCCGGACTGGGTGCATCCAGTGCCGGCGCCGAATACTTATCGCGGCGAATACCGTGGCCCCGATTCGGCGCCGGATTACGTGCGCAGCGTCGACCATCACCTGCAGAAACTTGCCGAGCAAAAGCGCCAACTGGCCGGTTTCATCTGCGAGCCGGTTTACGGTAATGCCGGGGGCATTTCTTTACCGCCGGGCTATTTGCCGCAGGTGTATGAAAAGGTCCGCGCGCAGGGCGGGGTGTGCATCGCCGATGAAGTACAGGTCGGTTACGGGCGCATGGGCCATTTTTTCTGGGGTTTCGAAGAGCAGGGCGTGGTGCCGGACATCATCACCATGGCCAAAGGCATGGGTAACGGTCAGCCACTTGGCGCGGTGATCACTCGCCGGGAAATCGCCGAGGCGCTGGAGGCCGAGGGGTATTTCTTTTCATCGGCGGGCGGCAGTCCAGTCAGTTGCCAGATCGGCATGGCGGTGCTCGATGTGATGGAAGAAGAAAAACTCTGGGAGAACGCCCAGGTGGTCGGCGGCCACTTCAAGGCGCGCCTGGAAGCGTTGATCGATAAACATCCGCTGGTCGGCGCGGTGCACGGCTCCGGGTTTTATCTGGGGCTGGAGCTGATCCGCAATCGCCAGACGCTGGAACCGGCAACTGCCGAGACTGCATTGCTGTGTGATCGCCTGCGTGAGCTGGGGATTTTCATGCAGCCGACCGGCGATGACTTGAATATCCTCAAGATCAAGCCACCGATGGTGACGTCGCGCCAGAGTGTGGATTTCTTCGTCGATATGCTGGATCGGGTGCTTACCGAGGGCCTGTAAGCAAGGCACATCCCCTGTGGGAGCGAGCCTGCTCGCGAAAGTTGTGTATCCGCCGCCACATGCGGTGGCCTGACACAGCGCATTCGCGAGCAGGCTCGCTCCCACATTTGTTTTCGGCTTTAAATTCGATTTGTATCGATCTTATTAAGCATTTAAATAGGATGTTTCCCGATTTGTAGCTTTTAATGCGGATATTTATCGGTTATAAAGTCGCCATTGCTCCGGCATGGCGATCTCTTGTCCGGTGCGCGCGTTTTCTTTTCGGTTGAATTCTTCAACCGTCAAAGCACTAGCCCGGAGATGATTCATGAGCCGTATCGTTACCGTCGCCGCCACGCAGATGGCCTGTTCTTGGGACCTGGAAGCCAACCTCGAAACCGCTGAAAGACTGGTCCGCGAAGCCGCCGCCAAAGGCGCGCAGATCATCCTTATCCAGGAACTGTTCGAAGCGCCGTACTTCTGCCAGAAGCCGAATCCGGATTACCTGCAACTGGCAACGACGGTGGAAGACAACGTCGCCATCAAGCATTTTCAGAAAATCGCCAAGGAGTTGCAGGTGGTGCTGCCGATCAGCTTCTACGAACTGGCAGGCCGCGCGCGTTTCAACAGCATCGCGATCATCGACGCCGACGGCAGCAACCTCGGGATTTATCGTAAAAGCCACATTCCCGACGGCCCGGGCTATCACGAGAAGTATTACTTCAACCCGGGCGACACCGGCTTCAAGGTGTGGAATACCCGTTACGCGAAAATCGGCGTCGGTATCTGCTGGGACCAGTGGTTTCCGGAAGCGGCGCGCAGCATGGCCCTGCAAGGCGCGGAAATTCTCTTTTATCCAACCGCAATCGGCAGCGAGCCGCATGACAAGACCATCTCGTCGCGCGATCACTGGCAGCGGGTGCAGCAGGGCCATGCCGGCGCCAACCTGATGCCGCTGATCGCCAGTAACCGCATCGGCAATGAAGAGCAGGACGGCTACGACATCACCTTTTACGGCTCGTCGTTCATCGCCAACCAGTTTGGCGAAAAAGTGCAGGAGCTGAATAAAACCGAAGAAGGTATTCTTGTGCACACGTTCAACCTCGACGAGCTGGAACATATTCGCAGCGCGTGGGGTTCATTCCGCGACCGCCGGCCGAATCTGTACGGCGCGTTGAAAACCCTCGACGGTTCCCTGGAGTCCTGATGACCACATTGAAAAGTACCCCGCGCGCCGACGGCTTCTACATGCCGGCCGAGTGGGCGCCACAAACCCAGACCTGGATGATCTGGCCCGAGCGCCCGGACAACTGGCGTCTGGGCGGCAAGCCGGCGCAGGCCGCGCACGCCGCCGTGGCCAAAGCCATCGCCCGCTTCGAGCCGGTGACCGTTGCCGTCTCCGCCGGCCAGTACGAAAACGCCCGCGCGCGCCTCGATGTGCCGAATATCCGCGTGGTGGAAATGTCCAGCGACGACGCCTGGGTTCGCGACAGCGGCCCGACCTTCGTCATCAACAACCAGGGCGAAGTGCGCGGCGTTAATTGGGATTTCAATGCCTGGGGTGGTTTCGATGGCGGCCTGTATGCGCCATGGAATCGCGATTCGCAGGTCGGCGGCAAGATCCTCGAGATCGAGCGCAGCCCGCGTTATCGCACTGAAGGTTTCGTACTCGAAGGCGGCTCGATTCATGTCGACGGCGAAGGCACGCTGATCACTACTGAAGAATGCCTCCTGAACCGCAATCGCAATCCGCACCTGAGCCGCGAAGAAATCGAGGCCGTACTCAGCGACAACCTGTGCGTAGACAAGATCATCTGGCTGCCGGACGGCCTGTTCAATGATGAAACCGACGGCCATGTGGATAACTTCTGCTGCTACGTGCGTCCGGGCGAAGTGCTGCTGGCATGGACCGATGATCCGCAGGACCCGAACTACCCGCGCTGCCAGGCCGCAATGCAAGTGCTGCAAAGCAGCACCGACGCCAAGGGCCGCCCGTTCACGGTGCACAAAATGCCGATTCCGGGGCCGCTGTATGCGACCGAAGAAGAATGCGCCGGGGTTGATGCGGTGGACGGTTCGCAGGAACGCAATCCTTCCGTGCGTCTGGCCGGTTCCTACGTGAACTTCCTGATCGTCAACGGCGGCATCATCGCGCCGAGCTTCGACGACCCGATGGACGCGCCGGCCAGGGAAATCCTGCAGAAGCTGTTCCCACAGCACGAAGTGGTGATGGTACCGGGCCGCGAACTGTTACTGGGCGGCGGCAATATTCACTGCCTTACCCAACAGCAGCCAGCGCCGCACAAAGAGTGAGTTGAGTCGTAACAGCTTGAGTTGGTTAGTAAAACAGCGACGCAACGTTTAGCTCGCCAGGCATGAAAGCAAGCCCGCAGCCCATCAGGACTGCGGGCTTTTTTATGTGCGCTTGTCGGGAATCCGTGCGCCTTGGCATACCTCTTGTATTGCTCCTGGTGCACTAGGGAGGGCGGGGAACTTCAACAGTTCTGTCACAAACCTTGGATAACTTAGCCGCTCATGAACGGGGAGAGAGCGCTGAAATGAACGCCGAAATGAACGTAGTCAGCGAGCGGACTGTGCATCCCATGGCCGTCAACGGCGAATCGCTCCAGCTGGTCGCGCACTGGTTGAAGTCCAATGGAACGCGTCAGATCAGACAACCTGATCCGCGCCGGATGATGATCGAGCGTTATCCCGCTGGCTTGTTTAGCGAGGCCGAGCTGGAAGCCTTGTGGGATGTGATGGAAGGATAGGAACAACAGGGATTGGTCAAAAGCGCTGCCGGGATGGCGGCGCTTTTTTTGCCTGAATTTTATCTACAGGTATTCACAGGTGGGAGCGAGCCTGCTCGCGAAGACGTCAGCCCTGCCAATGACTTCACTGAGTGACCCACCGATTTCGCGAGCAGGTTCGCTCCCACAATTCAAACTCCCTGTTTAATTCGTTTTTTCTGCAACAGCCCAGCAAAAAAATTACCTTTCTTAGACGTTTTTCGCCTATTTAAAGACGATTCTTGAAATTGACACACAGTTCAGGGCGCGGCTACGATTCGGCCCAACGCCTGTGGCTAACCGCCATGACTCAAAATAAAGAGCAGGCCCGCCATGACGTTAACGTCGGCGGGCTTTTTTGTTTCGGGGTGAATACAAGAGTGCAGAAAGCGCCGTTTCAGCCGTTCGACACAGCGCGTTTCAACCCGTAATAAGGAAAACAAAATGTTGAACAAGCGAATCAGTCTGATCGCACTGGGGATGTTGAGTGCTACACAGGCCATGGCTAACGACCAGGCCGAATCCAAGGGTTTCGTTGAAGACAGCAGCCTCAAAGTGCTGTTGCGCAACGCCTACATCAATCGTGATTACAAAGACGGCCGCCCGGACAAAGCCGAGTGGGGCCAGGCGGCAATCGGCACGTTCTCGTCCGGCTTCACCCAAGGCACCGTAGGTGTCGGTGTTGACGCCTTTGGTTTGTACGCGCTGCGTCTGGACGGCGGCAAAGGTCGCACCGGCGCGCAAGGCATCGACTTCTTCAAACAGGAAAATGACGGTCGCGCGAACCACGACATCGCCAAGGGCGGTGCTGCGGTCAAGTTCCGCGTGTCCAACACCGTACTGACCTACGGTGATCAGATGCCGGCCCTGCCGGTGCTGAGCTACGACAACGTGCGTCTGCTGCCGGAAAGCTATACCGGTACGTTGATCACTTCCCGTGAAATCCAAGGCCTGGAATTGAACGCCGGCCGCTTCACCGCCGAGTCGCGCAAGAGCGATGAAGGCCGTGACAGCGGCGGTCTGAAGTCGATCAACGTGTTGGGCGGCAGCTATCAGTTCACCGAACACTTCAAAGGCGCGCTGTACGCCTCCGACGTTGAAGACGTCTTGAAGAAACAGTACGTGAACGCCAACTACGTGATTCCGTTCAACAAGGATCAGTCGCTGACCCTGGACTTCAACGGCTATCGCACCAAGCTGGACAACTCCTATGTCCGCGAAAACGGTGTAACTGGCGACGACAATAAGATCTGGAGCCTGGCAGCCACCTTCGCCACCGGCCCGCACTCGTTCACCGTGGCGCATCAGCGTTCCACTGGCGACAGCAACCTGGGCTACGCCTATGGCGGCTACCAGAAAGATCAGGGTCGTGTCGGCGACGGTGGTAACTCCATCTATCTGGCCAACTCCTACTGGTCTGACTTCAACGCCGAAGACGAACGCAGCTGGCAGCTGGGTTACGGCCTGGACTTTGGTTCGTTCGGCGTTCCGGGTCTGAGCTACAACTTCGCTTACGTGCGCGGCGACAACATCACCACGTCCACCAGCGAAGGTGGCACCGAGCGCGAGATCTTCAACCAGTTCAAGTACGTCGTGCAAAGTGGCCCGGCCAAAGACCTGAGCGTGAAGTTGCGCAGCTCGATCCTGCGCGTATCGCAGAAATCCAGCGAGTACAACGTCAGCGGTAACGAGCTGCGTGTATTCGTGGACTATCCGATCAACATCTTCTGATGATCGATCCGCTGTAAGAAAAATGAGAAAACCCCGATTCGTTCGGGGTTTTTTTTCGACGGTTTTTTAGCGAAAACCGGAAATAACCGGTGTTCTTGTCATGTAAAAGTCGTTTTTCAAGCGCTGCAGATTCCGTTTCAAGCAGTACTTCAAATGCCTGAAATTCTTTCTCATGGACGCAAATTCTCCACCCAATAGATTAGGGCGTTCAACGCAGCGGAGAATTGGGTAATGATCGTTTTGAACAGAGAAGTGGGCGAATCGCTACGGCGCGACAAGTTTGTCAACGTCCAGGGTGGTGACTTCAATCTCTACGGTCATTTTGCCGACTTCGTCAGACTGACCAAAAGTTGGGAAAACATGGAGCCTGACAGCTACTACGGTCAGGCCGAGGCCGGCATGCGTTACCGTCGTTACAGCGACTTTGAATACAACCCGAAAACCCGTGAGCTCAAACAACTTGAGCATCGCGCTTACGTGCAATCGAAAGAGAACAACGCTTACGTCGGCGGCGTGGTGCGGCACTTTCAGGACTTTTCCGAGGAAGTGATTTCTTCACCGGTGATGCGCAGCCTGATCGACACCGATTTCGAAGTGTACAAAAGTGTGCTGCCGGAAGAGTTGCACGATGAAATCTGGCAGTGCCAGATCCATCAGATCCGCATCGAGATCAAACCCGGCAAACAGCTGGAAATCACTCCTGAAGGTATTCATTGCGACGGCTATCCGTTCAGTGGTGTGCACTTCTGGGGCCGCAGTAACGTAGAGGGTGCCGAGAGTCGACTGTACGACATCCACGAGCATCAACTGGCGGCGACCACCTACGAGGAAATTCTCGACACCACGTACTTCCTCGATCGCGACATGCGCCATTACGTGACCCCGGCGCGCAATACCCACACCCATGCCATGGCGTACCGGCAGATTCTGGCGATTTCCTTCTCGCGGCCCGGGACCGCTTTCGACATTGTTCGCTAATCAGATCACCCCAATCGACGGCGTCGAGTGCTCGATGCCAGTGGTCCTGCGCCGCGCCACCGCCAAGGATGCGCAACGCATGGAGCGCTTCTTCCGCCAGTTCGACGAAGTGTCGTTCTGCGAATGGCAGGACGCCAAATGCCTGCGCGGCGTGTTGATCCAGAAAACCACCACGGCGTATCTGGCTTTCGATGTGGACGGCGAGATCGTCGGCGCGGTGCTTGGTGGCATGCTTGGCAGTCGTGGCACGATCAATCATCTGGCCGTCAGCCCGCGCTACCGCAGCCAGGGCGTTGGTCAGCGTCTGGTCGAAGCGGCGTCGTCCGACATGAAACGGGTCGGGGTGCTGCGGATGTTTCTGTTCGTCGACGATGCTAACCTCGCGGGCAAGCGATTCTGGACCGCCCAGGGTTTTTGCGAGCCTCACGGCGAACGGACATTTGAGAGGGATCTATGAATGAAAGGTCCGGCAGCGCGCCGCTGATGGCGACTCATCAGCCGTCGCGCACGTTTGCCGAAGCCAGCCCGGTGGTCGCCGGGTATTTCACCGTGTCGTTTGTCTTCGGGTTGATGGCGGTCAACGCCGGCCTGCCGATGTGGCTGCCGGTGGCGATGTGCTTGTTTGTCTATGCCGGCGCTTCGCAGTTCGCCGCGCTGGCGCTGATCTCCAGTGGCGCATCGCTGACGACCATTGTGCTGACCACGTTTCTGATCAATGCGCGGCACATGCTGATGTCGGTGTACATGGCCAAGGCCCTGCGCGCGCTGGGTTTGAGTCGCATGGAGCGTTGGGCTTACGCCGGTGGCCTGACGGATGAATCCTTCGCCTTTCATAGCGTCAAGCTCGGCACGGGCGCACCGGTCAACGTGCGTTACCTGATCGGCTTCAACCTGTTTTGCCACACCTCGTGGGTGCTCGGCGGTTTGCTTGGCGCGGTCTGCGCGCAGTACGCGGCGCACTTGATCAAGTATCAGCTCGACTACGCGCTGACGGCGATGATGCTCTACGTGCTGGTCTCGCTGTGCAACACGCGCAACAAACTGATCGCTGCCGCTGCCGCCGTGGTCTGCATGGGTGCGCTGAGCCTGATCGGCAGTTCGCCCTTCAACGTATTTATCGCCACGTTTGTGGGCTGCGGAGTGGGTGTATGCCTGACCAAACGTTCCTGATTCTCGTGGTGGTGCTGATGATGGCCGTGACCTTTCTGCCACGCGCCTTGCCGCTGCAGATCAACACCGAACACTGGCCGCCGTTCGTGGCGCGGGCGCTGGAATATCTGCCGGTGGCGATCGTCGCTGCGATCAGCCTCACGCCCTTGTTGATCAAGGACCGGCAGATCCAGCTCGATCGCCCGGAATTCTATGCCGCGATTCCGACGTTGCTATGTGCGTATTTCAGCAAAAACCTCTTTCTCAGTGTGGCGGTGGGGACGGCTGCGTACATTGCGCTCGGTTCGTTCATGTAGCGGCAGATCAACGACGTCGTTCAGCGCCTGGTGGGACAACTCCGGATTGTTCACCGCCAGGCGCACTTCGAGGAAATCCTCGAAACCGGGAAAAATCGTCAGGCCGTTCTTCTGCGCCGCTTCCCGCGAGACCATGCCGACTGCGTCCATCTGCGTGATCAACGACAGCGTCAGGGTTTCGCTGCACGAATAAACCATGCGCTGGCCGTTCTCGTGATTGCCCAATCCGGCGTCGAGAAAGCGCAAGAAGCTGTGGGAATACGGACAATCTTCCGCGGGACGCACCTGAAACTTGTTGCCCAGCAAGGTCAGCGGATCGTTTTCCTGACCGCAATGCGCACCGACCACCTGCACCTGCACATCCGGCAGCACGATGCTCGGTAGCCCCGGCCGCTGCGGGCCGATCAGCACCGCCAGATCGAAATCCTCATTCTTCAGCTTGCTGAGATTCTCCATCGACTCGGCATAGCTGAATTCCATCTGGTAATCGGGAAATACCTCGATCAGGCGTCCGATCATGCGCCGGTTGAAATCAGGCGACAGGGTGTTGTTCAACGCCACCTTCAAAGTCCGCTGCCCGGGTACCTTCAGCGCCTCGACCTTTTCTTCCATCTGTCGCGTGGCAATCAACACTTTGTCGATGTAAGGCGTGAGCTCCGTGCCTTGCGGCGTCAGCGTCAGACCCTTGTTGGAACGGCGAAACAAGCGGAAACCGAACTGCTCTTCGACCTTGTTCAACTGTGCGGCCAACGCCTGCACGGTCAGGCACGAATGCTCGGCTGCAGCCGACAACGAGCCGGTCTGCACGATGCGCATGAGGTTGCGTAAGGTTCTGCTATCCATGGGTAATGCCCTCTGAAGTGGGCTGGGTATTGTTGTTTACGAAACGACCGAAACGGCGCCATATGCCGGCTATATTCCTGCACCTGAGCATAGTTGTCGCGGATTTAGTAGCGAATTGATTTCTCCGCCGATGGCTGGAGGCTGACAGAGGATCGGGGTTTTTGCTGGGATGGAGGTGACGGAGATCAAAAAATGTGCGCAAGCGTATGGATTTTTCAGTCTGCACGGCTGTTCATCAGTGTATTAATTTTGAGTAAATGTACAGATATGTACTAACCTCAAGGCATGATGATTTCTCTGGAGGCGGCCAAATGCCAACTTCATCTACTGCGTTAAACCCACGCGAACAACTCGACGCCCCCGAAGCCGGCCGGGTTGCGCTGAAGTTCTTCTTCAGCCTCATGGAGCATTGGGGCTGTAGCGCCGAGCAACAACGCACCCTGCTCGGTGGAGTCGGCAACACCACATTCTATAAATACAAACACCTGCCAAACATACGCCTGCCCCATGACACCCTTGAGCGCATCTCTTATCTGATGGGCATTCACAAGGCGTTGAGCATCATCTTCAGCAACAGCCGCGAGCGCGCCTACGCTTGGGTCTGCAGCCCTAACACGGCGGCACCGTTCAATGGCAAAACCGCGCTGGATTACATGCTGGCGGGCCGGGTGGTCGACATTGCCGATGTGCGCCGCTACCTCGACGGTGTGCGCGGTTGAAAGTGCCCGATTTGGTGGATGTGCAATGGCCGCGAGCCTACCGGATCGTCAACAGCAGCTTCCCGCCGATTGCGCTGTTCGAAGACGTCCTCGACCCCGAGGACCTCGAAGTTGCCTACGCCATCGAAGCGCTGACCAATGATCGCCTGATCGAACAGGCCGGCGTACTCGCCCGCGTACGTCCCGAAGATCGCCTGTCCGGCCCCGGTTCCAGCCCGGTGATGGCTGCGTTCACTCACGTCGGCAAACGCAGCCGTTTCAGTGACGGCACCTTCGGCGTCTATTACGCCGCCAGCAGCCAGGCTACGGCCATCGCCGAAACCTGTTTTCATCAGGAACGCTTTCTCGCGGCGACCCAGGAAGCCGATCTTGAGTTAACCATGCGTACTTACATCAATCAGGTGATCAAGCCGCTGCATGATGTTCGCGGCGGCTTCGATGATTTGCATCAACCCGATCCCGAAGCCTACGGTCCATCGCGAGTGTTCGCGCGGCAACTGCGTGATGCCGCGTCTTGGGGCCTGCTCTATAACAGCGTTCGCCTGCCGGGCCATGAATGTGTCGCCGTGTTTCGGCCGCCGGCGGTTTCTATTCCGAAGCAGGGCAAGCATTTGCGCTATGTCTGGAGTGCGAACGAGCAGAGGATTTCGTTCGTATTTGAGATTAGTCAGGTCTGAAACGCAAAAAGCCCTCGCATCCGCGAGGGCCTTACAACGGTGCTTACATCAACAGCTTGTCCGGCGGAGCATCCATCACTTTCACTACGTCATCGATCAGCGCCTTGCTTGATCCTGCAGATACTGCGAGGCATAAGCGTGAAGGTCAGGGGCGCGCGCGACTGTGGATTCAGTGGTCAGTAGCTTGGAGATGTGAAGCAGGTGCGAGGCGTGCGAGAGGGCGGCTATCACTGGAACACCACGATTGGTGCGGAACAGCGCTTGATTGGCTTGAAAGCAAAAGTGCGTGAGGCCTGGGGTTTTCAAATCGAGGTAGTTGGTCATTTCGCTTCACCTGCCGAACTTAAGGACGTGGAGCGAGGCGACCGCTGCTGCAGCGAGGCGGATTACGAGTGGATCAATGGCATTCATTTGTGAACTGTCTGTATCAAATGCGAGCTGCCAACTCGTTCTCAGGCGAAAGGGTGGCAGCTATACGCACGCTGAGAAACCTGAGATAGAGGAACCCGGCAGACCCGAAGGTCTCCCACGCACAGCCGCCATTGCACGGTAATGCTGACACAAAAAAATGCGCCGGAAACGTGAGTTGGGGTGCTGGTGTGCCTGCATGTTACGCGGGTTATCAAGCCCATATTTCCGCGCGGGCTTTTTTGTAATGCATGCCTCGCATGCCTAACTCCCCTCAATCAAAGCCTGCTCTTGCAGCCATATCTCTTGGACAAACTGATCTGTAATCGCGTAAATCCCATGCCCGCGTCGCATGATGATGTTCTCGGCAACCAGCGCAATCACTACCGGTTGAATCTCTTCGACTCGAACCTCTCGCCCGACTGACTTTGAATATTCACCCGCCGCACCTGTGGAAAAAATTCCGCGGGCATCGCCTTCTGTAGAGGCGATCTTGTTGAAAACGGCTTGAGCCAGGCTACCCAGTTGCTCGACTTTTTCCAGCTCGATGCTCGCCGCCGCCGAGCGTAGTGTGCTTGCGATTACTGGTAGGAAAACATCTGGCTCGCCCTCTTGCTGTAAGAGTTGGCGTAGGGCCTTCAGCATTTCTTCAGGTCGATTTCCCAAAGTGTTGAACGCTTCGACAGCGGCTTCGAGGGACGGCAACTTGTCCTTCTTCACTGTCATTGCGAGTCGGTTGAGCGGGAATTCAACGTAATCGCCTTTCAGCAATGGATGGGCTGCTGAAGTGGCGCCGGAAAAGGCGTGGTTGCGTTTGGCGGTCAGTTCGCTGACTTGCGCTCTGTGGGAGCCGGTTCCGATGAACAGAAAGTAGCCGGGAGTATTGGGGCGGGGGGTTGATTGCATCGCGGGCGGCTTTGAGTGCCAGCAGCAGTTGATTGCCGTCGTCGGAGGAAATGGCGTGCTGCACTTCGTCAATGATCAGCACCAGATCAGTCTTGGCTTGATTTACAACCTCTGTGAGTGCTTGTGCCAGTGTCGGGCCGTCGGCGCTGCCAATGCTGTCGAGTTTGAAGCCGAACTTGAATCCAGCGGCGCCGATTTCAACATTGCTGACCCGCTTGAATGTTTCCAAGGCAGAGGAGCCCGGCGTTTGCAGGTCTTTCAGGGTTTTTTGGATGGCGTTGTGCACAAGCGTTGCCGGGTTGGCCAGAGTGTCGCTCCATAAGTCGACGTAGATGACTAAAGCACCTGCTTCTTCCAGGGCCGGGATGAGATCATTCCTCAGAAACGTCGTTTTACCTGTGCGGCGCAGGCCAGATAGAAATAGACCTGAGCGCAGACCTTCGTCGAGCACACCTGGATTGAGAAGCTGGTTAGCCATTGACTCGGCCAGTTCTGGGCGCTGAAAATGCTGCTCATACGATTACATCTTTTTATGTGCACACCATAATTATTGCTATTTCATAATTTAGCATAAAGATGGAAATGTGAACCGTTGGTTCAGAGTTCGCGCTTTCGAAGTGTGTAAGAGGAAGTGTGGCTAATCGCGCGAAGTGCGAGGGGAGAAGCTATTTCACTGAGGGTGAAACGCTAGAAATATAAACACACCAGAAAAAACAAAGCCCCTGCATTTCTGCAGGGGCTTTGTTTTGTATGGTGCCGGCACCAGGAGTCGAACCCGGGACCTACTGATTACAAGTCAGTTGCTCTACCAACTGAGCTATACCGGCGTGTGGGCGACGATTATAGCGATTGGGTAGATCCTGTAAACCCCTGAATTCAGACTATTTTTGCATTCCGGAAAAATCAGGCCCTGCGCAAATTTATGCGCAGCTTTTGTACCTCACGCGCAGTAAGGCATTTACGCAGGGCGTACAGGTCAGCTTCGGCTTTCGTGACCCCGCAATTATTCACTCGGCTCGCCCATTATTCGGCGGTTATGTCGTTTTGATTGGCAGCTTATGCACAACTGAGGGGCGCGAGGACTGCTAAGGCGAGGTTTTGTGAAGCCATTCTCATCTTGTTCGCAAATCCCTGTTTTACAGGTTTTTATTTATGTGAACAAAAAATGACCAGTGTTGTTAAGTCAACGAAACAGGCGCAGATATTGGATCCACGGAAAATCCATCAACAGAGTTATCCACAGGCTGTGATGTTTTCAGCGCGTACGGCGAGCAGCAGCAAGTTACGCGGTGTGAGTGAGATGTCGCAAAAGGTGCCGAGGTGTACGACGTATCCCTGTTCTGCGAGGAAAAGTGCCCGATCCAGATTCAGCCAAAGCTCCAGCGGTCGTCGGAACAGGCTGCGGAGCAATTCCAGGTTGCGAACTTCGGCCAACCGCTGCCAACCGGCGGCTTCGAGTGTCGACCAATCTGGCGAGCCGACTGTGGATAACTCCTTCAGCGCTGCTAGATCGAAACAATAGTCCGCAAACGGTTTATCCAGCCAGGCGCTGGGCAGGGAGGGCGTTGGTAGGTATTGGTCGACGCCGCGCAGTTGCCGTTGCAGCAAGTCGAAAGCCAGGCGACGAGCCATCGAGGTGTCGCGCTGACGTCGGACGCGAGCACCGGCGGTGACGGTTTCGCTCATCGGCAACGCCAGATCTTCCAGCGAGAGCTGTAGGAGCGATGCCGATCCCGCGCAGGACAGGGCCTGATATTCGTTACGACTGATGCGGTTGTAGCAGCAGGGCGCGATCGCCATTTGCTGGCAATCTGCGGCACTGGCCAGTTGCATCAGGCGCACATGCAGATCACCGCAGGCGTGGAGGGCGACGGGGGTGTGGGCGGCGTTCAATACCGCTGGGGCGTCTGCCGCGAGTACATCCTGTTCGAGATGCAGGGCGTGCAAGTGATGACGCTGACTCAGTGCCTGACCGCTGGCGACCAATAGCGGATCGTATTCAACGCAAGTCAGTTGTTGTCCCGACCCCAGTAAGCGCCGGCCCAAATGTCCCTTGCCCGAACACCAGTCCAACCAATGCGTCGGCTGCGAAGCGAAAGATAAACGACTGGCAAACGCTTCAATTTGCTGCCACTTGCGCCCGGGCACATCGACATTCAAACGATGCCCGGCAGCTTCAAGCGCACGCCCCGGCAACTCACCGACCGCACTCAGCTGCGCCGACAACTTCGCCAATGAAGCGAACGGCTCAGGCGCATCCACGAGTTCAGCAGGATGGTTATGCGCGCGTTCGGCATCTTCCAGCGACCGCCCGCGTAGCCACAAGGCCAACTCCGGGTAGGACGCTTCCCAGGCAAGCGAAAGATGAGTGAACGGTCGAGGTTTCCACAGCGCCTGATGCTCAATCAGAAAAGCATCCAGCGCGGTGAAGCGGGCGAGTAAGTCCTCGCCCGTCAGCACGCAGGAAGTGTCAGCGGCCTTGGCAGGCATCGACGCGCAGCCAGCGCTCCAGCAGCTTGAAGCCGCGTACCAGCACGTAAGCCATGACCAGATAGAACACGCCGGCGGCGAAGAAGATCTCAACCGGCAGATAAGTGCGGGCGATGATCGTGCGCGCCATGCCGGTCAGTTCCAGCAGGGTCACGGTGCTGGCCAGGGCACTGGCCTTGAGCATCAGGATCACTTCGTTGCTGTACGCCGGCAGGCCGATGCGCGCGGCACGGGGCAGGATGATGTAGAACATCGCTTTGGGCCTGGACATGCCCAAGGCTCGCGCGGCTTCGATCTCGCCCGGTGGAATTGCCTGTATCGCGCCGCGCAGGATTTCGGCGATGTACGCCGCCGTATGCAGCGTCATGGTCACGGTGGCACACCAGAACGGATCGCGCAGGTACGGCCACAACGCGCTTTCACGCACTGCATCGAACTGCGCCAGACCGTAATAGACCAGGAACAACTGCACCAGCAGCGGCGTGCCGCGGAAAAAGAAGATGTAGGCGTAAGGCAGCGAGCGCACGTACCAGCGCTTCGAAGAGCGCGCGATGCCCAGCGGAATGGCGAGGAGCAGGCCGGCGATGACCGCGATGGCGACCAGTTCCAGCGTCAGGGTCGCGCCTTGTGCCAGTTTCGGCAGCCATTTGATGATGACTTCCCAGTTCATTGCGCGCTCCTCGCAAAGCCGCGAGCGGCGCGTTTTTCCAGCAAGTGCATGCCGGTCATCGCCAGCACCGTCAGGCCGAGGTACATGATGGCGGCGACCATATAGAAGGTGAACGGTTGTTTCGACACGGTCACACCGATCTGCGCGTGACGCATGATTTCCTCGAGACCGATCACTGAAACCAGCGCGGTGTCTTTCATCAGGATCATGAACAGGTTGCCCAGGCCCGGCAGGGCGATGCGCCACATCTGCGGCATGATCAGCCGGGTAAAAATGTGCCATTTCGACAGGCCCAGGGCCTGGCCGGCCTCACGGTGACCTTTGGGAATGGCCAGCAGGGCGCCGCGAAACACTTCCGTGGCGTAGGCGCCAAAGCACAGGCCCAGTGCGATCACACCGGCGGCAAAGGCGTTGAGTTGCAGGTCGGGGTTGCCGAAGTACTCACCGAGGGCGCGCATCAGGTTGACCGTACCGAAGTAGATCAACAGCACCCAAAGCAATTCCGGGACGCCGCGCACCAGCGTCGAATAAGTGCCGCCAAGCCATTGCAGCGGCTTGTACGGGGAAGTCTTGGCCAAGGCGCCGAGCAGGCCGAGCACCAGGCCCAGGCAGAGGGCGGTGAGGGCCAGTTGGACGGTCATCAGCGCACCAGCGGCGAGCGCCGGGCCGAATCCGTAGAGGTCGATAATCATGGGTTTCTGTTCAAATTGCGGCAGGCAAAGTCGGGAGCCGGCGCCGCTTGATCACGGCGCCGGTCCCACAGGTCAGATCAATAGATGCTGAACGGGAAGTACTTGTCGTTGATTTTCTTGTAGGTACCGTCAGCGACGATTTCCTTCAGTGCGGCGTTCAGCTTGTTGCGCAGTTCGTTGTCGCCCTTGCGCACGGCAATGCCGATCTTGTCGCTTTCCACCACCGGGTCGCCCTTGAACTCGTAGTTCTTGCCAGCGTCGGTTTTCAGCCAGTCGTAGTTGGCGTACTTGTCGGCGAGGATCGCGTCGACACGGCCGGAGGTCAGGTCGAGGTAGGCGTTTTCCTGGGTGTCGTAGAGGCTGACCTTGATGTCGTCACCGTAGGTGTCTTCCAGCCAGGTGCCGGCCAGCGTTGCGCGCTGGGTGCCGATGGTCTTGCCCTTGAGCGAGTCCTTGTCGGTTTTGAAATCGACGTTTTTCGGCGCGATGAATTGCAGCTTGTTTGAGTAGTACGGGTCGGTGAAGTCCACCGCCGCTTTGCGCTCTTCGGTGATCGACAGCGAGGAGATCAGGAAGTCGAATTTCTTCGCGTTCAGCGCCGGAATGATGCCGTCCCAGTCAGAGGTGACGACGGAGCATTCGGCTTTCATCTTCGCGCACAGGGCGTCGCCGATTTCCTTGTCGAAACCGACCACTTGGCCGCTCGCGTCTTTATTGTTGAACGGCGGGTAGGCCGCTTCGATGCCCATTTTCAGGGTTTCAGCCATGGCACCGGCGCTGAACGCGAGGGTGACGGCGGCGGCCAGGAAGACCTTTTTGAAATTCTGCATGCATGTTGCTCCGTTAGCGGTTGCTGGACATGAATTGTTTGCAGCGCGCCGAAAGCGGGTTGTCGAACACCTGCTGTGGCGATCCTTGCTCTTCTATAAGGCCCTGATGAAGGAACACCACTTCGCTGGAAACCTGACGGGCGAAGCCCATTTCGTGGGTCACGAGCAGCATGGTGCGGCCTTCTTCGGCCAATGCGCGGATGACACTAAGTACTTCCTGAACCATTTCCGGGTCAAGCGCGGAGGTAGGCTCGTCGAACAGAATAACTTTCGGCTGCATTGCCAGCGTGCGGGCGATCGCTGCGCGTTGTTGCTGGCCGCCGGACAATTGCGCCGGGTAGGCGTGGCGCTTGTCGGCGATGCCGACCTTGGCCAGCAACGCTTCGGCGACTTCGATGGCCTCGGCTTTGCTCTGGCCGAGCACGCGGCGCGGGGCTTCGATGACGTTGTCGAGCACGCTCATGTGCGGCCACAGATTAAAGTTTTGAAATACAAAACCAATCTCCGAACGCAGGCGATTGATCTGCTTGCCGTCGGCGGCGACCAGTTCGCCGTTCTTCGCGGCCTTGAGCTTGAGTTCTTCACCGGCCACCAGAATCTGGCCCTGGTGCGGGTTTTCCAACAGGTTGATGCAACGCAGGAACGTGGACTTGCCGGAACCGGAAGAGCCGAGGATCGAGATCACGTCGCCGTCGCGGGCGGTCAGCGAGATGCCTTTGAGCACCTCCAGCTGTCCGTAGCGTTTGTGCAAGTTGCGGATTTCCAGCGCGGGCGTGGCCTCAGCCATGTGCGTTCCTCATATATGTTGCGCTCCTGCTGTTGGCGGGCCTTCCTGGCGAGGCGGCCAAGCTAGCATAGCGTTTCAATGGCAGCCAACAGCGCTACGAGCGGTAAACGGGTGGCATGTGGCGGGTTGTCGCATCGGCGCAGCAGACTGTCGCCCCGTCAACAACCGAACGGGTGTTTGATCGTGCAAACCCGAGGGTGCCGCGTAAAAAAAGGCGCGATGTTGCCAGCTTTGGCGGGGTGTTGGAAGCGCTATCCGGCCGAACGTTCCTTATTCGCCCTTTTTCTGTGCGTCGCACACTTTATCTGTGTGTTTCTGGTGCGCTGATTCGTCTTGAAAGTGAGTCGCCGGGTAACGCTCTGGCGAATAGCCATTAAACTCAAGGACTTGCATCGGATGCCGAAGCCCCCGGCCCTCAAGGACTTGAAACATTTTGGCGCAAATATTGCGTGCAGAATAAGGAACAGGCCGTTGGATTCTTTTTACGAGAAAGAATTTTCAGACGCGCCGGACGCACTCGCTTTCCTTGCAAAGGTAGTCTCTATGAGCAGTACCCCAAGCTCCACTGGCCTCGAACAGGGGCTCAAACCGCGTCATGTGACCATGTTGTCGATCGCCGGTGTGATCGGCGCCGGTCTGTTCGTCGGCTCCGGCCACGCCATTGCTGCCGCCGGCCCGGCCGTGCTGCTGGCTTACGCCGCCGCCGGTACGTTGGTGGTGTTGGTGATGCGCATGCTCGGCGAAATGGCCGTGGCTTCGCCGGACACCGGTTCGTTCTCGACTTACGCTGACCGCGCGATCGGTCACTGGGCCGGTTTCACCATCGGCTGGCTGTACTGGTGGTTCTGGGTGCTGGTGATTCCGCTGGAAGCCAACGCCGCCGCGACCATCCTGCATGCGTGGTTCCCGGGCGTGGACATCTGGGCTTTCGCGCTGGTCATCACCCTGCTGCTGACCGTGACCAACCTGTTCAGCGTGAAGAATTACGGTGAGTTCGAATTCTGGTTCGCCCTGATCAAAGTGCTGGCGATCATCGGTTTTATCGGCCTCGGCCTTGCAGCGATTTTCGGTTTGCTGCCGACCAGCCAGGTCAGTGGCGTTTCGCACCTGTTTGACAGCGGTGGCTTCCTGCCCAACGGCATGGGCGCTGTACTGGGCGCGATCCTGACCACCATGTTCTCGTTCATGGGCACCGAGATCGTAACCATCGCGGCGGCGGAATCGAAGGACCCAGGCAAGCAGATTTCCAAGGCGACCAACTCGGTGATCTGGCGGATCGGCCTGTTCTATCTGGTTTCGATTTTCATCGTGGTGGCGCTGGTGCCGTGGAACGATCCTACCCTGGCCAACCTCGGTTCCTATCAGACAGTGCTTGAGCGAATGGGCATTCCCAACGCCAAGATGATCGTCGACATCGTCGTACTGGTGGCAGTAACCAGTTGCCTGAACTCGGCGCTGTACACCTCCTCGCGCATGCTGTTCTCCCTCGGCAAGCGTGGCGACGCCCCGGCCATGTCGACCCGCACCAACAAGAGCGGCACGCCTTACTGGGCGGTGATGCTGTCTACCGGCGCAGCATTCCTCTGCACCTTCGCCAACTATGTGGCGCCGGCTGCGGTGTTCGAATTCCTCCTGGCCAGCTCCGGTGCCATTGCATTGCTGGTGTATCTGGTGATCGCCTTCTCGCAACTGCGTATGCGCAAGCAGCGCATGGCGCGCGGCGAGAAAATCGTCTTCAGCATGTGGCTGTTCCCGGGGCTGACCTGGGCGGTGATCATCTTCATCGTCGCCGCGCTGACCATCATGCTGTTCCAGGAAGCCCACCGCGTGGAAATCCTCGCCACCGGCCTGCTGAGCCTGATGGTGGTAGCGGCTGGTCTGCTGGTGTCGCGCCGTCGCAAGCTGGAGAAGCGTGGTGCGGTGGTGTTGAACTGAGTCGTAACGCGTGATGTAAAAACGGCCGCTGTCAGGGATGACTAGCGGCCGTTTTTGTTTCTGAGCTTTCCAGTCAGGTTAAACCCAGTCCTCGATTCGCAAACCGGAAACGCGTTGAAACTCCCGTACGTTGTTCGTCACTACAATGAGTCCAAGTGAGCGTGCGTGGCCAGCGATCATTTGGTCGTATGGCCCGATCGGCGTTCCAGCCTTCGCGAGTTCAGATCGAACCATCCCGGCCTGTGCGGCTGCGTCGTTATCGAAAGGCAAGACATCCAGTCGCGCGACAAATCCTTCAACAATTGCCAGATTTTTCTCCGGGGCCGCCGACTTTTCAGCACCGTAAATAAGCTCCATAAGCGTGATAGCGCTGATGCACAACTGCCCGGAATGTCGATTGAAGGCTTCCCGGACAATTTGTGGTTTGTTCTTGATGGTGAAGATGCAGATATTTGTATCCAGCATGTACTTGATCATCAGAACGACTCGCGCTCCTGTTCAGTGGGTTGCTCACGGTTAGCCATGAAATCAGGGCTGACGCTGTCGCCATCAAACCAGCTATCCCAGCTTTCTCCAGCAGGCGTAATGACGCGTGTTCTGCCAATCGCGATGACTTCCACTCGTTTAACGTCGCCGGGCATCGCAACTGCCTTTGGCAGTCGGACTGCCTGACTTCTGTTGCTCATGAAAATTGTGGTCTGCTCCATATTCGAGCTCCCGGGTCTGTTCCTGTGATTAGCTCAGGATAGATCGTGCTGGGGATATGTCAATGGGATATACATCGTCACCGGACAAAGAGTAGCTAGGCCATCCAAACAAAAACGGCCGCTGTCAGGGATGACTAGCGGCCGTTTTTTGTTTCTGAGAAGGGCTTATTCGCTCTTGTCTTCCTGGGTGTCTACCGACTTCCCATAAGCATCCAGCGCCACCCCGAAATCAGTGATGAACTGCGGCTCGCTCAGCCAGGCCTGGGCTTGTTCGATGGTCATGCCGTCGGCCCACATGCGGTAGTCGATGAGCATGTCGGCGGCCAGGTGGGTGGCGGCCATGCCTTCGTTGTCGGCGTTTTCCATGTCGAGCAGTTCAGGGTGGTCGACAATGATGAAGGCCAGTTCGCGCAGCAGGGTCAGCAGCATTTCGTCGCGACTGACCGCTTCGGCGTCGCGCATTTTGCTGAACATCGCCAGGGTGTATTCCGGGATCGGCTCGGCGAGGTGGCCGAGGTCTTCGTCCTGATCCAGCGGTTTGCGCCCGACCATGCGGATTTGCTTGGCTTTGGCCTTGGCGCGTTTGGCGCGTTTGTGTTGCTTGTTCAGGGATGCCATGGGAGCTCAGTTCTTCTGTTGGGTTTGTGCGGCGATCGCGTCGGATGCCGCTACATAGTCAGCCTGGAATGCCGGTGATTCGATCCACGCCAGCGCGCCAGCCTCGTCGGTTTCCTGCGACCACTGGCGATACTCGATCAGCGCGGCGAGGATGAAATCCATCGCGCCTTCTTCGCCTTCCTGCTCGTACACCAGTTCCAGCAGCGGATCTTCGAGGAACGCGGTGCACATGGCTTGCTGGCTGATCTTCTCGGCGTCGATCATTTTCTTGAACAGTTCGGTAAGGTCTACCGATTCGAAATCGATGCGGTCATCGTTCGGGTCCAGCTCGACCGGCGCTTCGGCGCGCTTGGTGCGGTTCTGCTTGGCCTTGGCTTTGGCCCGGGTGGCGCGTTTTTGCTGCTTGTTGGCGGAGGCCATGGTGTGTTCCGTCGTGCGTGGAGAAGGGCTCAACTGTGCGGGACTTGCCGCCCGGGTGTGTCGGGGGCCAGTGCGCCCGTTTGCAGCCAGGTCAGAGCGATGGGCCATAGTGTGGCTTGGTATGCGCTACGAAAAAAGCCGAAATGTCCGACTTGTTGTTCGCCGATGTCCTGCGGTGCGATACGCCAGTGGGTTTTAGTTGCGTTGCAGAAGTAGTCGAGCAAGCGTTCGATTGCCGGGATCGTGCCGTAAGGGTCGTCGCTGAGGCTGATGGCCAGGGTCTGCGCGCGGACGTTGGCGAAGGGCAGGGCGCCCGCCTTTTTCATCAGCGCGCGACCGCTTGGGCGCTGCTCGTAACGTGCGGTGGGCGTGCTCCAGTCGCAAACTACGCCGGTTGGCGTGTCCTCCAGCCAGCCGATCCGCTTGCCTGGAAAATAGCCGCAGAGCAGCGCCATCAAAGGCATGACCACATGCCACTTGCCGAACATCCGCCAGCGATGTTCGGGGGCGTAATCGCGCCAGTAAGCGAACTGCGCACCGACGGTAACCAGCCGTCGGATGACCGTGCCCGACGCGGCCAGGCCTGCCGCACAGCCGCCGAAACTATGGGCGACTACATCGATTGGCTGACCGGGAAACTCCCGCTGCGCCCGTTTGAGCATCGCTTCGAAATCCAGCGCGCCCCAGTCGGTCCACGAGGCGCGCAGCCCTTTGATCGATTCGCTGCGTGATTCGCCGATGCCCCGGTAGTCGTAGGTCATCACGTCGAAGCCGTGGCTGAACAGATAGGCCGCGAACCTTGAGTAATGGCGACAACGCACGGAGGTGGCGGCGTTGATGATGACCACCGGGCGCTGTGGATCGGGCGAACTATGGCGCCAGGTGAAGCCGCCGAGTGCGTAGCCGTCGGCTGCGGTTTCCTTGAAGGGCGTAGCTTCAGTTACAGTCAAAGCTGCTTGGCTCAACTCTGGGTCGCCCACATCGGATGTCTGCTGACAGCTCATGGTGCTTGACCTCGGCGGTTAGGTGCCAACCATAGTCGCCGCGCTGCTCAAGAACAATCCGGCCGGTTCATTCACTGGATTGAATGAGCATGCGTTCTTCGATCAACGCCTGTTCGCGGTTGAGTTCAGCACGTAACTCTTCTTCGCTCGGCAGTATCGTCTTGTAGCTGCTGGCGAACAGTTGCTCATTGCCTTTGAGCATGGAATAGCGCGCCACCGAGTCATTGCTTTCCGCGCTCAGAATGATACCGACGGTTGGCTTGTCACCTTCGCTGCGCTTGAGCTCGTCGTACATGCGCACATACATGTCCATCTGCCCGACATCGCGGGCGCTGAGCTTGCCGCGTTTCAGGTCGATGATCACGAAGCACTTGAGCAGATAGTTGTAGAACACCAGATCGATATAGAGGTCGACGCCGTCAGTGCTGATGCGTTGTTGGCGGGCGACAAAGGAAAAGCCTTTGCCAAGTTCAAGCAGAAAGCTTTGCAAGTGATTGATGAGGGCTTGTTCGAGTCCGCTTTCCCTGACTTTGCCTGCCGAGGGCAGGCCGAGGAATTCGAGCATGACCGGATCGCGAATGAATTCCCGCGGATTGCATTTCATCGCGTCGATGTTGGTCGTGGCTTTCTCGACCACCTCGGCTTTGTCCTGACTCATCAGCAGGCGCTCGTAGTAGAGCGTCAGGATCTGACGATCAAGGGCGCGGCTTGACCAGTTGAGGTCGGCGCATTCGTTCATGTACCACAGGCGCGCTTTCTCGCTTTCGACCCGCAGTAGCCGGCGGTAGTGGGTCCAGCTCAATTCGGGACGCAGTGCGTCTCGAATTGGAAATTTTTGATAAAACAGGCGCATCTTCCACAAATTGGTTTCATCAAACCCTTTCCCGAATTGCCCGGTCAGATCCTTAGCCAGTAGGCCAATCAATTTTTCCCATATCCCGCACGTTGGGCTCCCTGTTGTTCAAACTCCACGATATGCCGGCCGATTTGCCAACAAGTCTGCACCTGAATCGTATCGACCGCGCGTAGCACTTTTTGCCGCGCCTGGCGAATCAGCTTGCCCAGTTCGCCTAGCAGTGAATCGATTTTATGGTCTTGCGTATCAGCAGGTTTGAGCTGGCTCATCGGGTCTTCCGCATTCTGGAAACAGAGACGCAAGCATGCCGAGGAAGGCGGCGCAGGTATGTCGGGCGAACCTGCGAGTTCGGAAGGAAGGGTGGGACAGGCGTTGCAGGACATTGCCACCGGAAGGCGCGTAACAGGGTAAATGTCCGTAGTCCATTTCGTACTTTTGCCCAGTCAATCGCCGCAGAGTTGGCAGCGCTGTGGTGAGCGATCTGGTGTTGCGCTGGAATGAAAGAACAGGCAGGTAAGAGGCTGCTTCAAAAAAGCGCCCCAGTTGCATCATCGCGAGCGCTTGCCCTTCGGCCTCTGCTCACGCATCCGCCCTTTGCGATAAACCCACAGCCCGAGCACACCGATGGCCAACATGAACGAAGTCCAGAAGCTCTGCCACATGAACTCGAACCAGTATCGCCGAGGTTGCAGTGCCAAGGTGTAGGTGCTGCGCGGCCCGCGATTGTTGGTGGTGATGGAACCGCTGATCCAGCTTTCGATGAGCATGTAGATCGAAAGGCATACGGCAAAGGCGATCAGCACTGCGGCGAGCACCGTCAGCCAGAATGTCCAGCGGCTCGGGCGATACGGTGGGGGATGCGGCAAGCGAATACGGGTTCTTTTCTGATTCATAAGCAGGGCTCGCGCAAGCCGGTCAGGAAACTGCCGGCTCTTGCAGTTGTTCAGTCGGCATCTGCCGCAGGCTCGCCGGGCGTGCGGCAAGGCGGGCGCATTCCGCGATCACCTTGAGAATGCCGATCACTGCCGGCGTCAGCGCAGTGCCGAGGCAGATGCGCACGCCTGTGGAAGCCTGGCCATCGGCGAAAAAGATCCCGCTGCCAGCCACGTGGCAACCACGCTCTGTGGCCAATTGCTGCAGCGCCGGCATGTCGGTGTGTGTCGGCATTTCGATCCAGTGGATGAAGCCGCCGCGCGGTGGGACGTAGAGGGTGCCGGCCGGGAAATCGTTGCGCACCAGCGCTTCGACAAAACTCGCCAGCGAAGAGAGTTGCGACCTCAATCTGGCGCAGTGCTCGTCCATGTAGCCACGGCCGATGAATTCATTGAGGACATTTTGCGCCAGGCTGGAAACGGCCAGGTTGCGCGAAAACATCTGCGCGAGGATGGCATTGCGGTATTTGCCGGCCAGACACCAGCCGACGCGATAACCCGGCGCGATGGTTTTGGAAAAGGACGAGCAGTAGATCGTCTGGCCGCTGCTGTCGTAGCTCTTGAGGGCGCGCGGTCGATCAGCTTCGGGCACTAGGTCGAAGAAGATGTCGTCTTCGATGATCGGCACATCCGCTTCCCGGGCGATCCTTGAAAGTCGCGCGCGCGCTTCGTCGGGCATGATGAAACCACGCGGATTCTGCAGCGTCGGGTTGAGAAAAATCACCGCGACCTTTTTTTGCTTCAGCGCTTCTTCCAGATGATCGACATCCAGGCCCGTGCGGCCGTGGGTGCGGATCGGCAAGGCGCGCATGCCCAAGCGTTCGATGGTCTGCAGAATGCCGTAATAGGTCGGGGTTTCGATGGCGACGGTAGCGCCTTTGGACGCGACGGCTTCGAGGGCCAGTTCGAGAGCGATGGTGTCGCCCGATGTCACCAGAATATCGTCCGGCCCGCAGACTACACCACGGGTCAGCATCAGCCCGGCGATGCGCCGTCGCAGCGCCGGCAGGCCGGGTGGCGCGACCAGACCGCTCAGCGCGTTGTCAGTCTTGGCCGCCAACACCGAGAGACATTTATTGAGCAAAACGTTGGGCGTGAGATCGCTGTGCAGAACCGCCGAATTCAGCGATGCGGTAGTGCGCGAGGCCGCTTCGGAGAGCATCGCGACCACCGCATGATTGACGTTGACGGTGACACTGGAAAAGTCGAAAGCGCCGGACGGTTTTGCCCGTCCTGACGCCGAGACGAAGTAGCCGACGCGCGGCACGGTCGTGACGTAGGCGTCGGCCTCGAGGTCGGCCAGCGCTCGCTGCACCGTGGTGATGCTGGTCTCGAACATCCGCGCCAGAACGCGGATTGACGGCAGTTTCGCTTCGGCCGCCAGGTCACCGCTGTCGATCTGGCGAATAATCCAGTCCTTGACTATCCGCCAGCGCTTGTCCGGCAAATCAAACCTGTCCATAAGTTCTCTGTGATGATTCGAAACAATTCACAGAAAGTAGAGCAAAACGATCCCCGTTGCAGCAACTATGACGATGTTCAGCGCCACCAGACCGAAGGCGAAGCGGATCAGGCTGTTTTCTTCCTGACGGTTGGCACCGGCAAGTCCAGTGATCAACGACAGGATCGACAGCGAGCCAAGTGCGCCATGACCGGCGGCGCTGTTGACCATTGCCGCCAGCCACGCCCCGTGTTCGCTGCTCAGCGCGGCAATGGATGGCATCACCAGCGTGTTGCCGCCGACATTGGAGCCGGTGACATAACCAGCAATCCCTGCCAGCAGGGCGATCATCGGCGCCAGCGAAATACCCGACATGGATTGCAACGCGCTTTGCGCCTCGACGAGGAATCCGGCGTTGACCATCACCTGGGACAGCAGCAGGAACAGGAAGATTGTCGTGACCGGAAACTTCGCCCGGTTGAACAGGGCTTGCCACGGGAAGCCCGCGCCCGCGGTCTGCCTGAACGCCATCAGCACGGTCACGATCAGCAGCGCCAGCCCTGGAGACGCCAGCGGCTTCCATGAAACGTGTTCGCCCCTGATGACCCACAGGCCATCCCAGCCCGACAGCACGAACAGTCCGCGCGACGCCACAATCACTCCCAGCAAGGCCAGATAAGGCCATGCCGCGCTCGGCCAGCGCACCAGTTTTTTCCGTTGCGCCCAGGAGATACCCAGACCGACGCAAGCCACGGCCAGCCCGGCCAGCACACCGGAAACCTCCGGGCCGAGCCACAGGTTGACGCAATACAGCACGGCAACGAACAGGGCGGTCACGACAAGCAGCCCCAGCCACGGTGTGATCCTGCGGATGCCGGCCTGCCACAACGCCAGCGACGCCAGGCAGAGGAACACCGGCGCGCTGATCAGCGCCGAATGGCTGCCGAGGGTATGCGCCGGCAAATGCGCCAGCAAGGCACCGATCACCGTTGCCAGACCCAGCGTGCCCCACGGCATGATCACCATGCCGGCGAGAGCGATTTTCATCCCCGATTGGCGAGTGAAAAGCCCCATCAGCAGCGGCACCGTGGCGATCAGCGAAACGCCGAAGCCGGTCATCGCTTCCAGCAGCGGCGCCAGGCCCAGCACGATGAAAATCACCTGCGCCGGGGGTGTCCAGCCGAGTTCCTTGACCCACGCGCCGATGGCCTGTGGCGCGCCGCCGCGCTCGACCAGAATGACGAAGGCCAGCCCCGGGACGATGACGCACGCGGTGCTGAGAAACAGGATCGTGGTGTCCTGAAAAATCGCCGAGGAGATCGCCGCCGACACCGGCCCGGCAGCGCCCAGTGCCCACAGCACCAGCACGAGCACCACACCGGCCAGCGCCGCTTGTACCGGCGGACGCCGGGGGATCAGGATCAGCGCGATCACCAGCGCGATCGGTGACATTTGCAACAAGAGAGAGCTCATAGCGGTTTCCTTGGCTTAATCGTGCGTCTGTCCGCTGTACTCGGTCGCCCGCATGGACGCGCGCTGGCAGAACGTCTGATACCACTCGCTCAGGCGTGCCTGCGCCGAGAAGTCCGAGAGTTGACGGAAAGCGATCCAGTCCAGGGCGGTTGCCAAGGCGATGTGGCCTACGGTGATCGGGCCATTGAGGTCGACGTGCTCTTCGATGAAGCGATACGCCTCCTTCAGCTTGTAGGCCTGGCCATCGGCATACGCCGGATAGCGCAGGGCCTCGGGGCGCCGCTCGACTTCCCAGCGCAGCTTGATGCCGACATCGCACATGCCCTGCGCCAATGCCTGCAGGCGCAGCGCCTTGTAGCGCTCGGGGCCGCTGGCCGGGATGAATTTGCGGCCGTCGCTCAGGTCGTCGAGGTATTCGCAAATCACGATGGAATCGAACAGTGCGGTGTCGTCAGGCAGCATCAGCACCGGCACTTTGCCCAACGGGTTGGCCTGGTAAATGGTCGCGTTCGGTGAAGTCGGGCTGGTCTCGTGATGTATCACCTCAAGGCTCGATGCGATGCCAAGTTCGTGAGCCAGCACCAACACCTTGCGGGCGTAAGGCGAATGCGTCTGATAGTAGAGTTTCATGCGCGAGTTCCTGTCTCAAGGATGGCGGTGGCGACTCGATGGGCGTCCATGAACAGCCGCGAAGGTGCGCCCGCCGAGGTGACGTAGTGGTTGTAATAACAGGAGCCTTCAGCGAGCGGGCCCAGCACCCAGATGTCATGCACCGCTTCGCCGTTATTCGACTTGGGGTTGCACGCTGCGTCGACATCGATGCCGTCGATGCCCTGCACATCGGTGCGCGGACGCACAAGGCCCAGGCGCGCGAGGTCGCGCACCGGCGCGCAGTCGCTGTGGGTGACGCCGCTGCTCTGGACGTAACCGGCGATTCGCTTGAAGTGCTCGATCGCGGGGCGGGAGCCGGGCTTGAGAAAGGTCAGCAAACCGGCGTCACACAGCGCGAGCAGATCGGCGTGGCGCTCCTTCTGCGGGCCGGCGACCAGACGGTTGATCGCCTTGTGCCAGCGGCCATAGAACTGCCGATGCGAGTCTTCGGTGAGCCCGTCGAAGTCGACTGCCTCACGCAGTCGGTCACGCAAGTCGCGCCAGACTTCAATGGCTGCTTTGATCGGCGACGCGCCGCGTCCCCGACGCGCTTCTTGCAAGTCGGCTTCGAGGGTGTCGTAAATCCATGCGTGATAGTTGTAAGGCGTCACGCTGTCGGGCAGTGCGTGGCAGATCAGCTCCAGCGGATTGATTGCCCCGGCAATCGTTTCGAACTCGCGCAGCAAGGCTTCGCAGGCGACAACCCCTGCCGGGCCGACAACGCTGACGGTTCTGAGCTGCTCAAGCAACTGTTGCGGCGCTGAGGGTTTATGCAGGACGGCGACCGCAGCGGCACGCATCTCCAGCAGCATCAGCGGCAGAATGTCCCGTTCGAAATCCAGTCGGCGGTTGTGCGCGTTGACCCGCAACGACTCGATGCGCTCGCTCGTGAGCAGCACGGCGCTATGGCGGGGGCAGCCGATCAAGCCATTGGGACGCGTGCGAAACGGCAGCCCGTCCCGCGACTGGATGAAGATCACCGGCTCCTGACCCGAAGGCTGGTAAGTGTGACTGCCATCGGCCATGGGTTTGTAGATCCCGCCCCTGCCAGCCGTCAGCGCCGCCAGGGTGTCCATGGCGCCCAGGCCCAGCCCTTCGATCAGCACCGTTTCGCCGGGCTCGACGGTGGAGAGGCTGCCCGGCAGCGGGTAAACGTTGTCGACCCGGTTCTGCCCCGCCAGGCGCAGGCGTCCGGTGTGGCCAACGGTCAGCACCAGACGATCCACCGTCACCGCAGCGCCGTCGGCGGTTAGCAGAAGGTATTGCTGATTCTCGTTGCGCTCGACCGCCGTGACCTGATGCCGATGCAGATTGACCGTGACCCAAGCGGGTGCGGTCGCGAGGATCCGCGTGAAGGCGTCGGCCAGATAAGCCCCGAGCAGGTGCCGTGGCAGAAAATCCTCCGGCTCGACGTCGCGACCGTCGGCGGCGAGCAGGCCGCTGTCGGGGTCAACCTTGACGTGCTGTGCTCGGCACCACGCGAGAAAGTCCGGCCCTGGCCGTTCCCGAGCGTCGGTCAGATCACCGAACGCTGCTGCGTCGGGAAATACCCCGAGCTGACCGGCGACGGTGTTGAGCAACAGGTAGTCCGGTTGATCGGGCCAGTGCGCGCCGCCGCCGAGCACGTTGGGCTCGAAAATGTCGATGACGACCGGTTGTTGCGGGCGTTCCTCGGCGCGGCTCAACAGGCGCTCGAATACCGACATTCCGCGCGAACCGCAGCCGACCAGGCCAATGTGCACAGGCGCCTTCACCATCTGCGCTCCTCGCCAAAAAATGACGGGATGGCAATTGCCGTACCGGCCGCGACTGCAATGTCGTGGATCATCCGGCCAATCGCGAGATCGAGAATGCCCATGCCGAACGGTGAATAGATCAGCGGTTTGTCCTGGGCGACGTGCAGGTCGCCGCGAATCAGCTGCGCCACCGTGCCGGTGACAAAGTCGCGATGGCCGTACTGCTGCTCGGCCAGATGCGGTGAGGTATTGGCCTTCAGGCAATGGGTGATGTCGTCGAAGTAGTTGTAACTTTCCTCGATGATTTCGGCGCCGATATCCCGCAGCGAGATGTTCAGAACAATCTGCCCCGGGCGGAACGTGCCCTGGCCTTTTACGTACGGCTCGCCCGCGCTGGTGGCGAACACCACGATGTCGGCAGTCAGCGCTTCTTCGAGCGACAGCAGGCGTACATCCGGCAGGCCCAGTTGTTCACCAAATTCCGCAAGGGCTTGCGCCGACTCAGCATTGAGATCGTGAACACCCACGCTGTCGAAGGACCAATCGTCCGCGACGAAAGTCTCGAGGATATTCCTTGAAATTACCCCGCCACCAATGATCGAAAGTGTCGCCGCGTGCCGGTTCTGGCCATTCAGCCACCAAGCCCCCAAGACTGCCGACGCGGCTGTGCGCACGGCACTGATCAGCGCACCTTCGAGCAGCGCGTAGGGGTAGCCGGTCTCGGGGTCATTGAGAATCAGCACCGCAGATGCGCGCGGAATACCTGACTTGATGTTGTCGGGATAACTGGCAATCCACTTGATTCCGGAGACGGATTGATCGCCCTCGCTGTCAACGATGGCCGCCGGCAGCGCAATGATCCGGTTCGCCGGTTGCGCAGGGAAACGCAGGAAATAACTGTCGGGGTTAACAGTTTCGCCCCGCTCGTGGGTCAGGTAGGTCTGCGCGACCATGTCGATGGTTGCATGCCGCAGCCCGTTGAGGATGTCTTTGACGACAGCGCCGGGGATGACGTGGAACGGCTGGATCAGATTCTGTGTGGTCATGAGGATTACGCCGAGAGTGCCAGAGCGATTTCAGGGAAAAGGGGCTGCAGTGCGGTTGCGCCGATCCGCTGGGTGACCCAGTCGTCGGAATAGATGGTTTCGAGATAGCGCTCACCCATGTCCGGGGAGATCGCCACCACCACATCGTCGGGCCGGATATGCGGCGCCCACTGGCGGATGCCGGCGAGCACAGTCCCGGTGGAGCCGCCGAAGAGCAGGCCGTAGCGTTGCGCCAGCCAACGGCAGACCTTGATCGTCTGTTCCTCGGGAATCGACAGGAAGTCGTGAATGCCCGACGACTCGAATATCTCCGGCAGACGGCTGGTGCCGAGCCCCGGGATATGGCGCGTGCCGCCCGGCAGGCCGAACGTCACCGAGCCGACGGTATCGACGGCAATGACTTTGGTCTGCGGATGATGTTCGGCGAAGTAGTTTTTGCAGCCCATCAGCGTGCCAGTGGTGCCAGCGCCGACGAACAGGTAATCCACGTGCGCAAATTTGCGCGCGATGGACGTGGCAGTCGCTTGATAGTGAGCGAGGGGGTTGGTCGGATTCTTGTACTGGTTGAGCCAGATGTAGTCGGCGTTGTCAGCGACCAGTTGCTCGATCAGACGAATCCGCGAATTCAGATAACCGCCGTTCTCGTCGCGCTGATCGACCATGAGCATTTGCGCGCCAAGGGCTTGAATCAGCTTGCGGTTCGGCGCGGAAATATTCGGGTCGATTACGCAAACGAACTGGTAACCCTTGGCGGCGCAGACCATGGCCAGCGCAACGCCCAGATTCCCCGATGAGGATTCGATAAGGCGGGTCTTGTGGTTGATCAGTCCGCGGACTTCAAGATCAGTGATCAGCGCGTGCGCGGTCTTCAGCTTGATGGAGCCGGCGGGATTCAGTCCTTCGATTTTCAGCTGGATCGTTGCGCTGCAAAGATCGCCGATCTGCACATAACTGTCTTCATTGATAAGTTGCTTGATCATACGTCGTCCATTTCGCTCTTTTGCCGGGCGCACGGGGGCGCCAGCATTCATCCTGGAATGTTTGAAAAGCACTAACTGCAGTTCGCCTGTGGGTTGGGTTTCAGATTTTTTTGCTGGACAGGAAGTGACCTTGCGGGCGACGCCGATCGATTCAAAAAATCAGGTTTTGCGCTCTGAGGGTTACGCAAACCCAGAGTGTTGCGGGGCGCAAAGTAGAGCCAGTCACTGGCTCGCCAAGGCTTGTTTGAAGTATTGGCGAAACGCCATCTGCGCGGAGAGATACAGATTTCTGGTTTTTTCCAGTACAGCTGGAATGCAGGGGTGTATCGAAGGGGGAAGAGGGAGGGGGGATCAAATCGCAGGCATAAAAAAACCCTGAATCTTGCGATTCAGGGTTTTCGGTATTTGGTGCCCAGAGACGGAATCGAACCGCCGACACGGGGATTTTCAATCCCCTGCTCTACCGACTGAGCTATCTGGGCAACGGGGCGCATTAAAAGGGTTTTTCGGATTTACGTCAACGACTTTTTGAAAATTTCTTAAATTAATTCCGTCGCTTACGAAATCTGCGGGTTATTCGGCTGGCGGCACGTAGCCTTCGGCCTTGGCGTATTCCTCGCCGGAGAAGTACTTGTCCATTTCGCCCTGCAGGTATTTGCGATCTTCGGCGTTCATCATGTTCAGGCGCTTTTCGTTGATCAGCAGGGTCTGGTGTTTCTGCCAGTCGGCCCAGGCCTTGGCCGAGACGTGGTCGAAAATATCCTGGCCCTTGGCCCCCGGGAAAGGGGCACGTTCCAGCGCGGGCAGTTCTTCTTTGTACTTGCGGCACATTACGGTGCGGGTCATGGCGATTCTCCTGCATTCAAGACGGCGGCCGCGCGTTCGAGCAAGGTCTTGACCGGGGCAGCAAGGCCCAGGCGCGGCGGGGTGGCGAGGTTATACCAGAGCCAGTCGGCCTCGGCCACGTGATGGCTGGCTTCCTGCACCTGAACCAGCCAGGGTTCGATGGACAACTGGAAATGGCTGAAGGTGTGAACCAGGCTCGGCAGCGCCTGCTGCCGGCCCATGGTCAGCGAGTGCTGATCGGCCAGATGTTGCAAATCATCGAGGCCATCCAGTTCCGGCAAACTCCACAACCCGCCCCACAGGCCTGATGACGGGCGGCGGTAAAGCAGAATCGCGCCTTCGCCGTTGGCCAGCATCGGCATCAGCGTGCGTTTCTGTGGGATGGCTTTGCGCGGCTTGGGAATCGGATAACGGGTTTCCAGGCCAAGCATGTGCGCCTCGCAACCGCGCTTTAGCGGACACAGCAGGCAGCTCGGCTTGCTGCGCGTGCAGAGTGTGGCGCCAAGATCCATCATCGCCTGGGTGTAGGCGTTGACCCGATCGTGCGGGGTGAAGCGCTCGGCGTTGGCCCATAGCTGCTTGGCGACCTTCGGTTCGCCGGGATACCCCTCCTGCGCCGTGAAGCGCGCCAGCACGCGTTTGACGTTGCCGTCGAGGATCGGCGCGCGCAGGCCCATGCTGATGCTGGCGATCGCGCCGGCGGTGGACAGGCCGATGCCTGGCAGCTCGGTGAGTTTTTCCACGTTACGCGGGAACTCGCCAGCGTACTGGCTGACGACGATCTTCGCGGTCTTCTGCAGATTGCGTGCGCGAGTGTAGTAACCCAGCCCGGTCCACAGGTGCAGCACCTCGTCTTCCGGCGCTTCAGCCAGTGCTTCGACCGTCGGCAGCGCCGTCATGAAACGCTCGAAATAGTTGAGCACGGTGCTGACCTGAGTCTGCTGCAACATGATTTCGGACACCCAGACCCGGTACGGATTGATGTCCTGCTGCCACGGCAAGTCGTGACGGCCATGGCGGTCGAACCACTCCAGCACCGCCGTGGAAAACTGCTCCGCTGTCATCGCTTGAACAGCCCCTTCAATGCGTCTTTCAGTTCCGGGCTGACTTTGTCGCCCAGTTTCTCGTCGATTTTTTCGCTGAGCTTGTTGCCGGCCATTTTGCTGGCGACCTGACCGAGACGGTCATTATCGATGCGGCAGGCCTTCGCGCCCAGTTCCAGCGGTCCACGGCAGCGCAGGGGCCACTCGATGCCGACGAACTTCTCACCGACCTGACAGGCCGGGTCGGGCATGGCGCTGGTATCGCCCTCGACGATGATGCCGACGCGGTAATCCATACCCAAAACGCGCAGGTCGATATCGCCGTCACCATTGACGGTCATGCCGGGGATGCGCACTTTCAGGTCGGGGTTGCTGGCGACGCCGTTGCGCACGGTCAGGTTGCCCTTGAGCTCCTCGAACAGCGTGTCCTTGCCCCGTGGCTCGCCGCTCAGGGTCTTGCGGTTGAGCGTGGCGATGCCTTTGCACAATTGCTGTTCAAGGTTGGCGTTGAGGAGCACGCCATTGTTGATGACGAAACTGGCGTTGCCGTTCAGCGTATCGATCAGCGCCTGCTGGCTGTTGCCGCTGCCGGTGAAGCTGCTGGTCAGCGTTACCAGGCCTTTGACCGGTGGGTTCTTGCCCTGGCTTTCGATGATTTTTTCCGCCGGCACGCGATTGAGCCGGGTCTGCAGGTTCAACACCGGCGCGCTTGGGCGCACGTCGAGTGTGCCGTTGGCGACGAAGCCGCCGTTGTACAGATCACCGCTCAGGTTAGTCAGCGTCAGCAGGCCGCCCTGGCCGGTGGCTTTGAGCGCGGCGTTCTGGATCGGCAGTTTGTCGAGGGTCAGTTGGCCGAAAGTCAGGTCGGCATCCACGTCGAGTTTGGCCAGGCGCTCCACCGGCAGCAGGCGCTCGGTGCTCCAGGCGGTTTTACTCGGTTTGTCCGGCAGCGGCGTGGTACCTGCGACGGCGCCGGCCTCGGTACTGGCGACTTCGGCCTGACGGGTTTGCGTGGCGCTGTTGGCCTGGGCCGATTTTGGTGGCAGGTAACGATCGGCGTTGAAGGTGTCGGCCTTGAGAATCGCACGCAGCGACTGTTTGGCGAAGTCCTCGATGGCGATGCGGCCGCTGAAGCTGCTGTCATCGAGTTTCAGGTTGATGTTGTCGAACGACAGGCTGGTCGGAGTGGCCGCAACGCGGCTGACCAGTTCGACCTTGCTCAGGCTGCCTTCGCCCATCGCCGGCAGTGTCTGGCCGATGCTGTCGACGAATTTCGCCAGATCGAACTGGGCAATGGAAATGCCGCCGCTGATCTGTGGCGTCTTGTCGAGGTCGTTGGCTTTCAACTCGCCCAGAGCGCGCAACTGGTTGGCGGAAATCTTGATACCGGTCCATTCGGCGACGTTCGCTGCCTTGTCCAGCAACAACTGACCTTGAGCGGAGAAAGTCATGGTCTTGCCTTGCAGCGGATCGCCAGCGAGCTCGCCGGTCAGCTTCAGGTCTTCGAACTTGTAGCGTTGGAGGGCGCGCTCGAAGCGCAGCTCGCCGTTGAGCTCAGTGCGCACGCGCAGCACCGGTTGATTGGTGCCGAGGAACGCGGTGGCTTTCACCGGGATATTGGTCGAGTCGTGCACCGGGCCGGTGCTCAGTTGAATGCTTTCGGCACTGAACTGCTTGCCGGTCAGCTCATCGGTGTATTCAACGCGGGCGTTGTTGACGGTCAGGCTGTCGATGTCGAGGCGGATCGGTTGCGCCGGTTTTTCCACAGCGACGGTCGGCTCGCTGGCGGTCGCCCCCGGTGTGGCGGGTGGAGTCGAGCCGGGCGCCACAGGCACCTTGCCGATGTCTTCCCAATTGCCGTGGCCGTTCTTGTCACGGTTCAGGCGCAGGTTGAGGCCTTCGACGCGCACGTCACTCATCTGCACTTCGCGGCGCAACAGCGGCAGCACGCGCACGGACAGGCCGAGCATCTGCAAGTCGGCAAACGGTTCGGCAGGTTTGGCCAGGGTGGCGACGCTGGCTTCGTGCAATTCCAGACCGAGCCACGGGAACAGGCTCCAGCCGATATCGCCATTGAGCGTCAGCTCGATGTGGGCCTTGTCGCGGGCTATCTGGCGGATCTCGTCTTTGTAGTCGTTGGGATCGAAGAGGTGGGTCAGGGCAAAGCCTGCCGCCACAATGATCAGCAACAGCCCGAGAAGTACCAGACCCAGGATTTTGCCGAACGCTTTCATGGGCGAGTCCTTGTAGTTAGTCGAATTGGTCATATGGCCGGGGAGTATAGCGCTGCCGGCGCCCGGTTCGGTGTGGCGTCATGTGCCAAGGGTCGGCAACGGCAGCTGCCACTTCGTCACCGGCGTCTGTGTTTGAGGATGCCCGGCGGGCGCCAGAGGGCGCAATCCGGCCCCGCTTGCGACGCCATTTTTTGCGCTTGGTTCGCCAGTCGTTCAGTCATGCCCAGGCGACGGGTAACTTTTCGCACGCATAAATGGGACAAGTAGCGAATGCACATATCTGTCGTCAGGCACTTGAAAACATCCGGCATGGTAGCCCCGTTGAAATGCCGTCTATAGGGGCTGCGGAACGCTGCGATCGTTTGATTTTGGCATTTTCAAAAAGATCAAAAGATCGCAGCGTTCCGCAGCTCCTACAGGGGGCGAACACAGTTGACAGAAAAAAGGTGATATCAGTTTGGTTTTTCTGTCACCTGAGAATGGTAACCTTCGCCAGTTCGTCCGCCCGTCTGCGACTTAACGTCGCGCCTTCAAGGAGCTTCACCTGAAAAAACGGTCATGCCTGCGTGCATAAGGCCGAGGGTGAGCAGTGGCTGGCGAACCATACTAACAATTGGGGGATACACAATGAGCACGAGCATCACGGCGGACGGCCTCAAAGCCGACCAGCCTGCGTTCCTGTCCAAGGAACGCATCATCGCCAAGCCCGGTTTCAACCGCTGGCTGGTTCCACCGGCCGCTTTGGCCATTCACCTGTGCATCGGCATGGCCTACGGCTTCTCGGTGTTCTGGTTGCCGCTGTCCAAGGCACTGGGCGTTAGTGCACCAGTGGCTTGCGCGCCGGACATGAGCTTCATCGCACAGGTATTTTCGTCGAACTGCGACTGGCCGATCTCCATGCTCGGCTGGATCTACACGCTGTTCTTCATCTTCCTCGGCTGCTCGGCAGCGATCTGGGGTGGCTGGCTGGAACACGCCGGGCCTCGTAAAGCCGGCGTGGTCTCGGCCTTGTGCTGGTGCGGTGGTCTGCTGATTTCCGCGCTGGGTATCTATACCCACCAGATCTGGCTGATGTGGATCGGCTCGGGCGTGATCGGCGGTATCGGTCTGGGCCTGGGCTATATCTCACCGGTGTCGACCCTGATCAAGTGGTTCCCGGACAAGCGCGGCATGGCGACCGGCATGGCGATCATGGGCTTCGGTGGCGGCGCGATGGTCGGCGCACCATTGGCGACTGCGCTGATGAGCCACTTCGCTTCGCCAGAAGGCGTGGGCGTATGGCAGAGCTTCGTGGCCATGGCGGCCATTTACTTCGTGTTCATGATCGGTGGCGCACTGTCCTACCGCGTGCCGCCAACCGGCTGGAAACCTGAAGGCTGGACCGCGCCGGCGAAGAAAGCTTCGAATGCGATGATCACCAACCGTCACGTCCACGTGAACGTGGCGTGGAAAACTCCGCAGTTCCGTCTGGTCTGGCTGGTGCTGTGCCTGAACGTGTCGGCGGGTATCGGCATCCTCGGTATGGCTTCGCCACTGTTGCAGGAAGTGTTCGGCGGCAAGCTGCTGGGCGTTGATGTGCCGTTCGGTCAGCTCGACGCGGGCCAACTGGCCTCGATCGCGGCGATCGCGGCGGGCTTCACCGGTCTGCTGAGCCTGTTCAACATCGGTGGCCGTTTCTTCTGGGCATCGTTCTCGGACTACCTGGGCCGCAAGAACACTTACTTCGTGTTCTTCGCGCTGGGCTTTGCCCTGTACGCGCTGATTCCGAACATGGGCCATCTGGGCAACGTTGCCCTGTTCGTGGCGGCGTTCTGCATCATCCTGTCGATGTACGGCGGTGGTTTTGCCACGGTTCCGGCCTATCTGGCTGACCTGTTCGGTACGCAGATGGTTGGTGCGATCCACGGTCGTCTGCTGACTGCCTGGGCTGCCGCCGGTGTGCTCGGTCCGGTGCTGGTCAACTACCTGCGTGAGTATCAGTTGAGCATCGGCGTGGAACGCGCTGCCGCTTACGACATCACCCTGTACATCCTCGCCGGCCTGCTGGTGCTGGGTTTCCTGTGCAACCTGATGGTGCGCCCGGTGGCCGACAAGTACTTCATGACCGACGCCGAACTGGCTGCCGAACAGGCGCTGGGCCACGACAAGGGTGCTGATGCCAGCACCGTTCTGGATTGGAAAGCGGCGCCGGGCACCAAGCCTTTGGCGATCGCTGCCTGGCTGGTGGTGGGTATTCCATTGGCGTGGGGTGTGTGGGTGACCCTGCAGAAGACCGCGGTACTGTTTCACTAAGCATTGGTGCACCTGAGAGGTAGTGTCAGGTGCATTGGATTCAAGCCGAAAAGATCGCAGCCTTCGGCAGCTCCTACAGTCAGTGTTCGCATGCTGAGACTGTAGTCGCTGCCGGGGGCTGCGATCTTTTTGCTTGTATGGACATGTCTACCCGCGACAGCCGGGCGTTCTATCCGTCAGGCATCTCACCTCTCGTGTTTCTGTTTGCCTTCTGCGTGCCTATAATGGCTGCCTTTTTCGCCCAATGATTTTGCGGAGCTGGTGATGGCCGAACGTAAGGCGTCTGTCGAGCGCGACACTCTGGAAACCCAGATCAAAGCCTCGATCAACCTTGATGGCACCGGAAAGGCCCGATTTGATATCGGTGTACCTTTTCTTGAGCACATGCTGGATCAGATCGCCCGTCACGGGTTGATCGACCTGGATATCGAATGCAAGGGCGATCTGCATATCGACGACCACCATACGGTGGAAGACGTCGGTATCACCCTCGGCCAGGCCTTCGCCAAAGCCATCGGCGACAAAAAAGGCATCCGTCGCTACGGCCATGCCTACGTGCCGCTCGATGAGGCGCTGTCGCGCGTGGTGATCGATTTCTCCGGTCGTCCAGGCTTGCAGATGCACGTGCCGTACACCCGCGCCACCGTCGGCGGTTTCGACGTTGACCTGTTCCAGGAATTCTTCCAGGGCTTCGTCAACCACGCGCTGGTCAGCGTGCACATCGATAACCTGCGCGGCACCAACACTCACCACCAGATCGAAACCGTGTTCAAGGCTTTCGGCCGCGCGCTGCGCATGGCCGTCGAGCTGGACGAGCGCATGGCCGGGCAAATGCCATCGACCAAAGGCGTTCTGTAATGCAGACGGTTGCAGTTATCGACTACGGCATGGGCAATCTGCACTCGGTGGCCAAGGCTCTCGAGCACGTCGGCGCCGGCAAGGTGCTGATTACCAGCGACGCGAACGTGATTCGGGAGGCCGACCGCGTGGTATTCCCCGGCGTTGGCGCGATTCGCGATTGCATGGCGGAGATCCGTCGCCTCGGTTTCGACTCGCTGGTCCGTGAGGTCAGCCAGGATCGGCCGTTCCTCGGCATCTGCGTCGGCATGCAAGCCTTGCTCGATACCAGCGAAGAGAACGCCGGCGTCGACTGCATCGGCCTGTTTCCGGGCGCGGTGAAGTTCTTCGGCAAGGATCTGCACGAAGACGGCGAGCACCTGAAGGTCCCGCACATGGGCTGGAACGAGGTGAAGCAGAACATCAGTCACCCGTTGTGGCATGACATCCCGGATCTGGCGCGTTTCTACTTCGTGCACAGCTACTACATCGCCGCCGCCAATGCGCGTCAGGTGGTGGGCAGCGGTCATTACGGTGTCGATTTCGCCGCAGCGCTGGCCGATGGCTCGCGTTTCGCCGTGCAATTCCACCCGGAGAAAAGCCATACCCATGGCCTGCAACTGCTGCAGAACTTCGCTGCGTGGGACGGTCGCTGGTAAATGGCTGTCAAGAAGTCCAAGCCGCCTATTCTGACCCTCACTCCCGAGCAGGAGAGCGAGGCAAATCGCAAGATTCAGCGGTTCATGGAAGACCGTTTCGAACTGGATCTGGGTTCATTCGAAGCGGCGGAAATTCTTGAGCTGTTTACCCGCGAGATTGCTCCGCACTATTACAACAGGGCGATTTTCGATGTGCAGACCCACCTCAAGGAACGGTTTGAAAGCATCGAAAGCGACCTGTGGGCGCTCGAAAAAAATTAAGAGCAGCGGCAAGCGTCAAGCTGCAAGCTGCAAGAGATAGACGCGCGTGCGCGCTTGCAGCTTATGGCTTGCAGCTTGCCGCTCTTTTGACGAAGGAAAAAGCATGCTGATTATCCCCGCTATCGATCTCAAGGACGGTGCCTGCGTACGTCTGCGCCAGGGCCGCATGGAAGATTCCACGGTGTTCTCCGATGACCCGGTGAGCATGGCTGCCAAGTGGGTGGAGGGCGGTTGCCGTCGTCTGCATCTGGTCGACCTCAACGGCGCGTTCGAAGGCCAGCCGGTCAACGGCGAAGTGGTCACCGCGATCGCCAAGCGCTACCCGAGCCTGCCGATTCAGATCGGTGGCGGCATCCGTTCGCTGGAAACCATCGAGCATTACGTCAAGGCGGGCGTCAGCTACGTGATCATCGGCACCAAAGCGGTCAAGGATCCGGCGTTCGTCGCTGAGGCCTGCCGCGCATTCCCGGGCAAGATCATCGTCGGTCTGGATGCCAAAGACGGTTTCGTCGCCACCGATGGCTGGGCTGAAATCAGCACCGTACAGGTGATCGATCTGGCCAAGCAGTTCGAAGCCGACGGCGTGTCGTCGATCGTTTATACCGACATCGCCAAAGACGGCATGATGCAGGGCTGCAACGTGCCGTTCACCGCTGCTCTGGCCGCTGCGACGAAGATTCCGGTGATCGCTTCCGGCGGCATCCACAATCTGGGTGACATCAAGTCGCTGCTCGACGCCAAGGCACCGGGCATCATCGGCGCGATCACGGGCCGCGCGATCTATGAGGGCACTTTGGATGTTGCAGATGCTCAAGCTTTTTGTGATGGCTACGCGGCCAGCTCCAAGTTGTAAGCTGCAAGCTGCAAGTTAGAAACTCGACCGCGATCGGCTCTTTCCTGCAGCTAGTAGCTTGAAGCTTGCAACTCTTAATCGGAGATTAAGCCTTATGGCGTTAGCCAAGCGCATCATCCCTTGCCTGGACGTGGACAACGGCCGGGTGGTCAAGGGCGTGAAGTTCGAGAACATCCGCGACGCCGGTGACCCGGTGGAAATCGCCCGTCGCTACGACGAGCAGGGTGCCGACGAAATTACCTTTCTCGACATCACCGCTAGCGTCGATGGCCGCGATACCACGCTGCATACCGTCGAGCGCATGGCCAGTCAGGTGTTCATCCCGCTGACCGTCGGCGGTGGCGTGCGCACCGTGCAGGACATCCGCAACCTGCTCAATGCCGGCGCGGACAAGGTGTCGATCAATACCGCTGCCGTGTTCAATCCGGAGTTTGTCGGTGAAGCCGCGCAGCATTTCGGTTCGCAGTGCATCGTCGTCGCCATCGACGCCAAGAAGGTTTCCGGCCCCGGCGAAACGCCGCGCTGGGAAATCTTCACCCACGGCGGGCGCAAGCCGACCGGCCTCGATGCAGTCGAGTGGGCGAAGAAAATGGAAGGCCTCGGTGCCGGCGAAATCCTCCTGACCAGCATGGATCAGGACGGTATGAAAAGCGGCTTCGACCTCGGCGTGACCCGCGCCATCAGTGATGCGCTGGGCATTCCGGTGATCGCTTCCGGTGGCGTGGGCAATCTTCAGCATCTGGCCGATGGCATTCTCGAAGGCCATGCCAGCGCTGTGCTGGCGGCGAGTATTTTTCACTTCGGCGAATACACCGTGCAGGAAGCCAAGGCCTACATGTCGCATCGCGGCATCGTCATGCGCTAAAGCGTACAGGCCAGTGGACAGCATGGCGCGCCCAAGGCACTCTTGGGCACGCCATGGATTCCGGTAGCCAGACATGATCAAACGCCTGCTTGTTGTTCTCGCCAGCGCCTCATTGTTGTTGATCAGCAATGCTCGCGCCGAAAACGGTCCCGACACCGATCTGGTGCTGCTCACCGAAAACTTCCCGCCGTACAACATGGCGAAGAACGGCAAGAATTTCGCCCAGGGCGACAACATCAACGGTATTGCCACCGACATCGTCCGCGAGATGTTCCAGCGCGCCGGCCTCACGTACAGCCTGACCCTGCGTTTCCCTTGGGAGCGAGTCTACAAACTCGCCCTGGAAAATCCCGGTTACGGCGCCTTCGTCATGGCGCGCCTGCCCGATCGCGAAAGACTGTTCAAATGGGTCGGCCCGATCGGCCCGGACGACTGGATCCTGCTGGCCAAGGCGGACAGCAAGATCACCCTCGAAACCCTCAATGACGCGCGCAAGTACAAGATCGGTGCCTACAAGGGAGATGCGATTGCCGAGACACTGACCAAACAGGGGCTCAAGCCGGTGGTGGTGCTGCGCGATCAGGACAACGCAAAAAAACTGCTCAATGGCCAGATCGATCTGTGGGCCACCGGTGATCCTGCCGGCCGTTATCTGGCGCGGCAGGATGGCGTGACCGGCCTGAAGACCGTGCTGCGCTTCAACAGCGCCGAGTTGTACCTGGCGCTGAACAAGGACGTTTCCGATGACGTGGTCAACAAGCTTCAGACCGCGCTGGATCAGTTGCGCAAAGAAGGCGTGGTCGATGAAATCATGGCGCGCTATCTGTAGCGGTTGACTCGTCTGGCTCTGGCAGCGGGGCGCTGATGTCGTCATTGGTCAGAGACGCAAGCACAGTCTGATCTTCGACCGCCTCCGGCTCCGATGCGACGATGATTTCAGGCTCGCTTGGCGTGTACTGGCTGATGTGCAGGCTATTGCCATCGGTGTAGCTGAAGCCCTCCGTCACTGTGGTGCTGTCTGCGCGCACCAGGCGGTAGTCGCTCTGCACCAGATAGGCCGCCACGGAACGATTTTTGTCCACCACCGCAACCACTTCAATTGCCGCCGCATTGAGCCAGTCATTCGAATGCAGTTCGCATTGGGTGAAATCATGGCCCAGCCGTGCGGAAAACATCAGCGCGCTGTGCTGCCCGGCTTGCCATTGGGCGCCGAATTCGACGGAAGTCGTCTGGGTGAAAGTCCGCAAACCGGCATTGCGCTGAGCGCGAGGCGCAGTCCACCTGAATATCTGGCTGTCGTTGCCACTGTTGTGTGCGTGACCGACGAGCACATACCGATCCTTGCGCTCCAACAGGTAGAAGGGCGAGTGGCGCCACTGCTCGGTGACGGTGTAACGCGGATCCCTGACCGTGAACCAAGGGAGTATGGCCGTGTGAGTAGCATCGTCCGTAGGATCGACAGATGTCGGCGTTTCCCCGCACAGCACAGGTGGCGATGGGCGTGTGTACAGCTCCAGGCCAATCCGCAGACGCAAACAGTAGACAGGGAAGCTGGCCGGTCTGGAGTAGTCACTCAAGCTGAAAAAACTGCCTGATGCCAAGTAGACCTCACCAGATAAAGCTGCGGGAGGAACGGCACTCCAGCTACTCACGCGCTGCCGGGCTTTGCTGCCTTTGTCGTCCCAGATCAGCTCGCTGGAATTGGACGCGATCACCAGATCTGCGCGAACGCAGCGCACCGCGTTAAGCGACGGCTTTTCATGATCATTCGAGCACACCGATCCCAGCGCCACATAGCCTGCGGGAGGCAGGGGTCGCCAGATCGACAGATCTCTTTTCGAGCCTGAGCCGGAATCTTTCCAGACCAGCTCGTAATCATCGGGACGCCGCAGTGCTCTGCCTTTCGTGGGATCAGTGCTGGCAATGTCCGCTTCGCAAGCCACCGCCACCACGCGTTCGCCATTGATATTGCCCAAGCCCCTGGTGACGACATCGCCCAAGGGGAAATAACCGGGCAGCGCGTCGGGAGCGGGGGTCGGGCGCCAGAACGACGCCGGTTTGGCCGAAAGACCGTCGGTATCCCAGATGCGCAGAAACTCTGTTGTGAAATTGATCAACAGGTTATCGATTCGGATCGGTTCAGTTCGCCCTATGGGCGGGATGATCGGGGCATTGTTCGTCATGGGCACTCCTGATAGTTGAAAGCGGCTCGAAGGAGCCGCGACCTGTAGCAGGTCTCACTATCCGGAACGGGGTAGGGTGCGTGGTGGTAACTATGTATTGCACCGTGACCAGTTGTTACCGGTAAATGCCGTCCTTGCCATGCCCAGCCATCGCGCGATTACTGCGTACGCTGATCATCTGCCTGATATCGATCCAGTCGATGCCTTGCGCCTTCAGCCTGGGCAGCTCGCGCTCGAGCACCGCCAGGGTCTGCGGGTACGGATGGCCGATCATCACCGCTGAACCCTGTTTGTGCGCCAGGGCGATCGCGGTCTGCAACTGAGTGGCAATGGCTGCTTCGGTGCGTTCGTCATCGAGAAACACATCTCGGGAAACGCTGGCCAGGTCGATTTTCTGCGCCTGCTGCGCAGCGACCGTTTGAGCACTGGTGCGGCTGTCGACGAAGAACTTGTGCCGACGCTGCAACTCAGCCATCAACCACGCCATCGCCGCCGGCTGCGCGGTCATGCGGCTACCCATGTGATTGTTGATGCCGGCGGTGAACGGGACTTTCTCGAACGCGGCATTCAGGCGTTTCTGCAGCTCTTCGATTGGCAGTTCGGGGTGCCAGGCGTAAGGTCCGGTGGCCGGGTCCATGGGCATGTGCAGGATGACGATCTTGCCGGCGCGATGGGCTTCGCGGGCAAATTCGCTGGCGTGCGGGGTGTCGGGCATGATCGCTGCCGTGACCGGGCCAGGCAGGGCGAGCACGCGACGATCCCGGGGCAGGTTCTGCCCCAGGTCGTCGATGATCAATGTCAGGTAGGCTTTGTGCGGCGTGGAGCTGGCGGGCTCTGCTTGGGCAAAACCCGCCAGACAGCACAACAGAACGCAAAGTGAACGCAGCAACATCCTCAGCGGCCGGAAGTGATGCTCAGGCCTTTGAGCAGGCTCAGGGCCTGGGCCAACTGGTAATCGTCATCCTGTGGCATCGCTTTGGCCTTGCCGCCGGAACCACTCGGTTTGTCGGCGCCGCCGTTGCCGTTGCCCAAGTGACCTTGCAGATCGGCTTCCTTGAAGTATTCGCTGTCGGCTTCGTTGGTGATCTTGGCGCGGCGCACTTCGATGTCCGGCACGATGCCCTGAGCCTGGATCGAGCGGCCGTTCGGCGTGAAGTACAGGGCGGTGGTGATCTTCAGCGCGCGGTCGTTGTTCAGCGGCAGCACGGTCTGCACCGAGCCCTTGCCGAAACTGGTGGTGCCCATGACCACGGCGCGTTTCTGGTCCTGCAGAGCGCCGGCGACGATCTCCGAAGCCGAGGCACTGCCACCGTTGATCAGCACGACCATCGGCACCGCTTCGCTTTCGTCCTTGCCGGTAGCGGAGAAGCGCAACTCGGAATTGGCAATACGGCCCTTGGTGTAGACGATCAGACCTTTGGTGATGAAATGGTCGACCACTTCTACCGCCGATTGCAGCACGCCGCCCGGGTTGTTGCGCAGGTCGAGAATGATGCCGTTGAGCTTCTTGCCGTTGTCCTTGCGCAACTTGGCCAGAGCCTTGGAGACTTCCTCGCCGGTCTTGACCTGGAACTGGGTGATGCGGATATAGCCGTAGCCCGATTCCAGCAGTTGCGCCTTGACGCTTTTGACCTGAATCACTGCACGGGCCAGGGTCACGTCGAACGGCGTGCCGCCATCGCGAACCAGGGTCAGGGTGATTTTCTGGCCGATCTTGCCGCGCATCTTGTCGACGGCTTCGGTCATGGTCTGGCCGCGGGTTGGCTGACCGTTGATCTTGACGATGAAGTCACCGGCCTGAATGCCGGCCTTCGACGCTGGCGTGTCATCGATCGGCGAGACGACTTTGATGAAGCCGTCTTCGGCGCCGACTTCGATACCCAGGCCACCGAACTCGCCGCTGGTGCTTTCCTGCAGCTCGGTGAAATCTTCCGGGCCGAGGTAGGCCGAATGCGGATCGAGGTTGCTGAGCATGCCCTTGATCGCGTTTTCCAGCAGGGTCTTGTCGTCCACAGGTTCAACGTACGCGGCTTTGATCCGGTCCATGACCTCAGCGAAGGTGCGCAGCTCTTCCAGCGGCAACGGCGCCTTGGCGGTCGCGGCAGTGCCTGCCGGAGCGACGGTCGGGGCCGGTTGTGCGGCGAACGCCAGAGGCGCGCCGATCACCACAGCGATCGTCAGGGCCAGCGAGGTAAGGCGGGACAAATGCAGCATGTCGAACGAACTCCTGAATTAGATGGTGCGCTTATCCTTGCGCACGACACCATTGCGCCGGATCACTCGGGTGACCCTGCTGACGAATTGCGAAATACAGCGCTGGCGTGTCCTGACCGCCACTGTTACCGACAGTGGAAATCGACTCGCCCGCCTTGACCACATCACCCGCCGACTTGAGCAGCGTCTGGTTGTGGCCGTAAAGACTCAGAAAACCGTTGCCGTGATCAAGAATCACCAGCAAACCGGCACCGCGCAGCCAGTCGGCGAACACCACGCGCCCACCGTGTACGGCGTGCACCTGGCTGCCGGCGGAGGCGCTGATCATCACGCCATCCCACTTGGTGCGGGCGTCGTCGCCACGGCTTTCACCGAAGCGTGCGAGTAATCGACCATCAACCGGCCACGGAAGTTTTCCCCGGGTTGCAGCAAATGGCCCGCCAAACGTTTCGCCGCTGCTCGATACCAGCGCGCCGGGGCTTGATCTGGCGGGTTTTCGTGGGGCGTCGCTGCTGTCAGCCTGCGCCTCACGCAAACGCTTTTTTTCCGCTTCCTGCTGGGCGATCAGCGCTTTCTGCCGCGCTTCTTCTGCCTCACGAGCCTGTCGGGCCAGGGTTTCTTCGATGGTTTTAAGGACTTTAGACAGGTCTGCCTGATCCTGCTCGCGGGCGGCGAGTTTCTGGTCGCGGGCTTTCACGTCGTCATTGAGTCTGGCGAGAACCTGCTGGCGTTCCTTGCGGACCTTCTCGAGTGCTTCGCGCTGAGTGTCGAGGTCGCTTTTCTGTACCAGCAACTGCGCCTGCTGCAGACCGATGTCTTTTTCGACATTGGCCAGTTGGCGCAGGGTTTCGTTGAAGTTCTTCAACTGCTCCAGGCGTGCCTGGCTCAGGTAGTCGTAATAGGTGAGGGTACGGGCGAATTTCTCGGGATTCTGCTGGTTGAGCAGCAGCTTGAGGTATTCCTGGCGGCCGTTCTGGTAGGCCGCTCGGGCCTGAATGGCGATCAGTCGCTGCTGTTCAGTGCGCGCGCTCTGGAGTTTTTTTTCTCTGCATCGAGCCGCTGTAGCTCGGATTCGCTCTTCTGCAGTTCTTTCTGCAGGGCGTCGACCTGCTTCTGCAGCTTGCCCATCTCGGTTTCAGTGCCCTTGAGCTCTTTCTGCACGCCGGACTTTTCTTCCTGCAGCTTGCCCAGAAGCTTTTTCAGCTCGGCGATATCCTGACGCGTGGCCTCCAACTGCTGTTGGGTTTGCGCGCGCTCGTCGGCGAAGGCCGGCTGGAGCAGACAGGTCAGAGCAAGGGCGATCAGGACGCGAAGCATAGGGGCGGGCGGCACCAGGGTAAGGGACGGCCTAGTATGCCCGCCCGAGGCTGCAAAAAAAACGCCCAATTGGGGCTGTGTGATAACTGGCCTGAAAAACACCCCAAAACCAATGTGGGAGCGAGCCTGCTCGCGAAAGCAGTGTGTCAGGCGACATCGCTGTCGACTGATCCACCGTATTCGCGAGCAGGCTCGCTCCCACAAGGTTAGGTGTGGTTTACACCAGGATGGAGGTACCGGTCATCTCCGCCGGTTTTTCCAGACCCAGCAACATCAGCATGGTCGGTGCCACGTCAGCCAGTACACCGCCTTCGCGCACTTTCAGGTCGCGCTTGCCGACGTAGATGAACGGCACCGGCTCGGTGGTGTGCGCGGTGTGCGCCTGGCCGGTGGATTCGTCAGCCATTTGCTCGACGTTGCCGTGGTCAGCCGTGATCAGTGCTTCGCCGCCGACTTTTTCCAGCGCCTCGACGATGCGACCGACGCAGGTGTCCAGGCACTCGACCGCTTTGACCGCCGCATCGAACACACCGCTGTGGCCGACCATGTCGCCGTTGGCGTAGTTGACCACGATCACGTCGTAGCGCTGGTTTTCAATAGCGTCGACGATGCGGTCGGTGACTTCCGGGGCGCTCATTTCCGGCTGCAAGTCATAAGTAGCGACTTTCGGCGACGGGATCAGGATGCGCTCTTCGCCCGGGAACGGTTCTTCGCGGCCGCCGGAAAAGAAGAAGGTCACGTGGGCGTATTTTTCGGTTTCAGCGATGCGCAGTTGAGTCTTGCCGTTTTTCGCCAGGTAATCACCGAGAACGTTTTCCAGGCTGCCGGCGGCGAAGGCCGACGGTGCCGGAATGCTTGCGGCGTACTGGGTCAGCATGACGAAACCGGCCAGTTGCGGCTGGCGGGCACGCTCGAATTCCTTGAAATCGTCTTCGACGAACACCCGGGTCAGCTCGCGGGCGCGGTCGGCACGGAAGTTCATGAACACCACGGCGTCGCCGTCTTCGACCTTCACCGGCTCACCGATGGAGGTGGCTTTGACGAACTCGTCGCTTTCGCCACGGGCATAGGCGGCTTCGAGGCCTTCCTGAGCGGTGGCGGCGTTGAATTCGCCGTTGCCGTCGACGATCAGGTTGTAGGCCTGGGCGACGCGATCCCAGCGGTTGTCACGGTCCATGGCGAAATAACGGCCGATGATGCTGGCGATCCGGCCTTTGCCCAAGGCCTGGAAAGTCGCGTCGAGCAGTTCGATCGACGAAGCAGCGCTTTTCGGCGGCGTGTCGCGGCCATCGAGGAAGGCGTGCAGATAGATTTTTTCGGCGCCGCGCTTGAAGGCCAGTTCAGCCATGGCGATCAGGTGATCCTGGTGGCTGTGCACGCCGCCATCGGACAGCAGGCCCATAAAGTGCACGGCTTTGCCGGCGGCCACGGCTTTATCCACAGCGGCGCAGATGGTCGGGTTTTCGAAGAATTCGCCGTCGCGGATCGCTTTGGTCACACGGGTGAAGTCCTGATACACCACGCGCCCGGCGCCGAGGTTCATATGGCCGACTTCGGAGTTGCCCATCTGGCCGTCCGGCAGGCCGACGTCCATGCCGCTGCCCGAAATCAAGCCGTTCGGCACGGTAGCCCACAGACGATCCAGCACAGGTTTCTTCGCCGCGAACACGGCATTGGATTCGGGGCTGTCGCTGTGACCGAAGCCGTCGAGAATCATCAGGACCAAAGGTTTGGGCGTAGTCGTCATGGAATCCACTCGTGGCTGATAAAGAAGAGGGCGATGGAAAACGGAGTTGGAGTTTAAAGCGAAGTTCCGACCGCGTCACCGCCGGACGGGGTTTGGCCGACCATAGTGGCTGTGTATACTGGCCGACATTTTAACGCCCTGGAACCTCCTTCGATGGTTGCTCACCTGATTGAATTTGCCACTAACCACTACATTCTTGTCGGTATCTTCGTCGTACTGCTGGCTCTGTTGCTGGCGCACACGATGCAGGGCGGCGGCAAGAGCCTGAGCACCGGCGAGCTGACCGCACTGGTCAATAAAGATGCAGGCGTGGTGGTGGACATCCGTCCGGCCAAGGATTATGCCGCAGGCCACATCGTCGGCGCGGTGAACATCCCGCAAGACAAACTGGCTGCCCGCGTCGGCGAGCTGGAAAAGCACAAGGCCAAGACCATCATTCTGGTCGATGCCCTCGGTCAGACCGCCGGCACCCACGCCCGCGAACTGATGAAGTCCGGCTTCACCGCCGCCAAGCTGTCCGGCGGGATTTCCAGCTGGAAGGGCGACAACCTGCCGTTGGTGAAATGACATGAGCGAAGTCATCGTCTACTCCAGCGATTACTGCCCCTACTGCTCGCGCGCCAAGCATCTGCTCGCCAGCAAAGGCGTGGCCTTCGAAGAGATCAAGGTCGATGGCAAGCCGCAGTTGCGCGCCGAAATGACCAAGAAGGCCGGGCGTACGTCCGTGCCGCAGATCTGGATCGGCAGCAAACACATCGGCGGTTGTGATGATTTATATGCCCTGGAGCGCGCCGGCAAACTCGACGCGCTGCTCAAGGGCTGAACGGCTGCACCCACGTACAGCACTCCCTAAAAGACCCAAGATCGATAAGGATCTGAGATGACTGACCAACAGAACACTGCAGCCAGCGAAGAAGAAACCGCACCGCAATTCTCCTTGCAGCGCATCTATGTACGCGACCTGTCCTTCGAAGCCCCGAAAAGCCCGGCGATCTTCCGCCAGCAGTGGGATCCGGCGGTCGGTCTGGATCTGAACACCCGTCAGAAAGCGCTGGAAGGCGATTTCTACGAAGTGGTGCTGACTCTTTCCGTTACCGTGAAAAACGGTGAAGAAGTGGCCTTCATCGCTGAAGTGCAACAGGCCGGTATCTTCCTGATCAAGAATCTGGACGCGGCTTCGATGAGCCACACCTTGGGTGCGTTCTGCCCGAACATCCTGTTCCCGTACGCTCGCGAAACCCTGGACAGCCTGGTCACCCGTGGCTCGTTCCCGGCGCTGATGCTGGCCCCGGTGAACTTCGACGCCCTGTACGCGCAAGAGCTGCAGCGCATGCAGGAAAGCGGCGAGACCCCGACCGTTCAGTAAGACGGTTCAGCAAGACCCCATGTGGGAGCGAGCCTGCTCGCGAAAGCGGTCTGTCAGACACATCAATGTTGACTGACACTCCGTAATCGCGAGCAGGCTCGCTCCCACATTTGCTTGCGGCGTTACTTGAAGTCGTTCTGCCGCCACGCTTCGTACACGGCGACCGCCACGGTGTTGGACAGATTCAGGCTGCGGCAGCCTTCGCGCATCGGCAGGCGCAGGCGCTGTTCGCCAGGCAGGGCGTCGAGCACGTCCGCTGGCAGGCCACGGCTTTCCGGGCCGAACAGAAACGCGTCGCCTGGCAAGAATGCGGCATCATGAAACGGTCGTGAGCCTTTGGTAGTGAAGGCGAATACGCGCGGGTTGCCCAGACTCTCAAGACAACTGGCCAGATCAGCATGACGCTGCAGCGTGGCATATTCGTGGTAATCGAGACCGGCGCGGCGCAAGCGCTTGTCGTCCATCTCGAAACCCAGCGGTTCGATCAAATGCAGGTGGCAGCCACTGTTGGCGCACAGCCTGATAACGTTGCCGGTGTTCGGCGGAATTTCTGGTTGAAAAAGGATGACGTGAAACATGCACGGCTCCGAAGGTAAAGATGAGCGGCATTCTACGCCGCCTGTGGACAACCGTTCGAAACTATTCCCTCGAGTCATCGGTTCGCTGGCCATCGTCGGCTTGATGATCGGCTTGATGATCGGTCGCCTGACCACGCCGGAGCCGAGCGTGCTGGAGCGGGTCGAGGTTACCGACGGCGGTTTGGTGGTGTGGTTCAACAATGAGCCGAAACTGCACGGCGAGATCATCGACGGCACCATCGCATTGCTGTTTCAGGCGCAAGGTCGGCCGCAAAAGGGCCAGCTCAAGCTCGACGGCAGGGATGTGAACTGGCGCACGCGCAAGAGTGACGGCGGGTTGTTGCTGACGGTGCTGGCGGCGCGGCCGTTGGGCGGTGACTGGATCGGCAGCGAGGTCGATGACCGCTGGCGGCTGGAAGTTCGGTTACGAGAGCAATGAGCTGAAACTCATCGTTACCTCTGACGTTTTTTAACGGCATTTCCCACCGCTGCCGTTGACCTTTCCGGCCCCCAGCCACCGCCAGCGCGCTATCGTCCGCTTTCACGTTCAAAGGGCAGGATGATAGTTTCGAAGGGCCCTGGAGTACGATGCTGAACGGTGTCCGGACGCTGAGTCGCACGCCTGGATTTCATGTTGAGCGGCCGCTTTTACAGCGTCGAGTCTGGCGGGTTCTGGAAAATTTCAGTCAGGCGGATGCGGTGGAGCGAGCGTGGCTGAGCACAATCGTCGAATTTGAACCAAGTCCTGGGAACATGCTGGATTGGCTGGTAGCGGACATTCGAAAATATGACGGGGGGCGGCAGAACTCGCCGTTACATCACCGGCCCAAGCGCCCCCGGCTTGAGTAATTCGTTGGGGCGCAGTGGCGGTGTAAAAGCGGGAATCCCTGACCTGCCTGTATCAGGGTTCCCAAAAGCCTGGACTTCGCGTTCGGCGTCAGTCCGGTGTAAAGAGGGAACCCCCGGCCTGCCTGTACCAAGGATCCCAAAAGGGTGGGCTCATCCGTTGCGGTCTGAGCCCGATGTAAAGAGGGGAATCCCCGGCCTGCCTGTACCAAGGTCCCCGAAACGGGTGGTGAAACGAATCACCTGAGATAGGTATTGCAGGGGGCGTGCCAGTTTTTAATGTGCTGAAACAAAAAACGCTTCGAAAACGCGAAAGCCCCGGAATTCGGGGCTTTCAGTTATTCGAAGCGGGATTTTTCAGCACGTTGAAACAGGGCGATGGGATTCGGGGTCTGCGCGATCCCGGGTCATCGTGCATTGATGCGGTGCATGCTGGCCCAAAAAGCTTCGACGAATGGGTTCAGCGCAGAACGGCAGACCTAACACTCTTCCCCCTCATCATCATCCCCACCATCAACCTTCATCCCCAACTCCTTGATCTTGCGCGTCAGGGTATTACGCCCCCAGCCGAGCAAAACGGCGGCATCACGACGGCGCCCGGCGGTGTGCTTCAACGCCGTCTCGATCATGATTCGCTCGAACGCAGGCACCGCGCTGTCGAGCAGGCTCGACTGGCCACGGGCCAAGGCCTGATCGGCCCACTGGCGCAGGGCCTGTTCCCAGTTGGTTACCGGCGCCGAATCCTGCGGCAGGTTGAGCAGCTCTGGCGGCAAATCGCTGATGTGCACTTCACGGCCGGAGGCCATCACGGTGATCCAGCGGCAGGTGTTTTCCAGCTGACGCACGTTGCCCGGCCACGGCAGGTTTTTCAGGTATTCCTCGGTTTCGCTTTTCAGCAGTTTGGGCTCGACCGCCAGTTCCTGTGCGGCGCGGCTGAGGAAGTGCCGGGCCAGGGTCGGGATGTCTTCGCGACGATCCGACAGGCGTGGAATGTGGATGCGGATCACGTTGAGACGGTGGAACAAGTCCTCGCGGAATTTACCGGCGTGGACCAGTGTTTCGAGATTCTGGTGGGTGGCGGCGATGATGCGCACATCCACTTTGACCGGTACATGACCGCCGACGCGATAGAACTCGCCATCGGCCAGCACGCGCAACAGACGCGTCTGGGTGTCCGCCGGCATGTCGCCGATTTCATCGAGAAACAAGGTTCCGCCGTCGGCCTGTTCGAAGCGCCCGCGTCGCAGGTTTGCGGCGCCGGTGAATGCGCCTTTCTCGTGGCCGAACAGTTCCGATTCCATCAGGTCCTTGGGAATCGCCGCCATGTTCAGCGCAATGAACGGCGAAGCCGCGCGTGGGCTGTGGCGGTGCAGGGCGTGGGCGACCAGTTCTTTACCGGTACCGGATTCGCCGTTGATCAGCACGGTGATGTTGGAGTGGCTCAGGCGCCCGATGGCACGAAACACTTCCTGCATCGCCGGCGCTTCGCCGATGATTTCCGGGGTGCGGGTCAAGGCTGGCACAACTTCCAGGCCTTGCTGTTCCTGCGCATGTTGATTGGCGCGTTTGACCAGCGAAACGGCTTCGTCGACATCGAACGGTTTGGGCAGGTACTCGAAAGCACCGCCCTGATACGAGGCGACAGCGCTGTCCAGATCGGAGTGGGCGGTCATGATGATGACCGGCAGCCGGGGATGCTGTTCGCGAATCCGCGCCAGCAGATCCAGGCCACTGGCGCCCGGCATGCGGATATCGGAAATGATCACGTCCGGCTGCTGCCGGGCCAGACGACTCATCACGCCATCGGCGCTGTCGAAGCTCTGGGTGGTCATGCCTTCCTGCTGCAAGGCCTTTTCCAGGACCCAACGGATAGAACGGTCGTCATCGACGATCCACACGGTTTCACTACGGCTCATGTCGATGTGGCTCCTTGTTCCAGTGGCAGGAAGATCGAGAAGGTGGTGTGGCCTGGATGGCTCTCACACTCGATCAGGCCCTGGTGCTGACTGATGATGTTCTGGGTAATGGCCAGGCCCAGCCCGGTACCGTCGGGGCGGCCGCTGACCATCGGAAAGAAAATGGTTTCCTGCAGTTCCGCCGGGATGCCCGGGCCGTTGTCGATGATCTCGATTTTGGTCACCAGACGATGGCGGATGTGGCCGATGGTGAACTGGCGCATGGCGCGGGTGCGCAGGCTGATACGGCCCAGACGCAGCTCGTTCTGGCTGCTGATCGCCTGCATCGCGTTACGCACGATGTTCAGCACCGCCTGAATCATTTGTTCGCGGTCGATCAATACGTCGGGAATGCTCGGATCGTAATCGCGCACCAGAGTGATGCAGCCCTGGCTTTCGGCTTCGACCAGATGGCAGACGCGTTCAAGCACTTCGTGGACGTTGCACATGGCCAGCGACGGCAGTTTGTTCGAGCCGAGCATACGATCGACCAGATTGCGCAGGCGGTCAGCTTCTTCGATGATCACATTGGTGTAATCGCGCAGGCTTTCTTCCGGCAGCTCGCGGGCCAGCAACTGCGCGGCACCACGGATGCCGCCGAGGGGATTCTTGATTTCGTGGGCGAGGCCGCGCACCAGCATCTTGCTGGTTTCCTGTTTGGACAGCTGCGCCTCTTCCTTGGTGATCCGCAGCAGGCGGTCACGCGGGTGGACTTCGAGCAGTAGCAAGGTCGCGCCGTTGCTCAGAATCGGTGTGACCGCGTAATCCACAGTCAGGGTCTGGCCGGTGAGGGCGGTGAGCATTGCTTCGCGTTTGGTGAACGGGTGCGCCTGCTCAACCGCCTGGCGCAAAGAATTGAGCGCCTCGGGAGACTCGGTAAACAGCTCACTGATGAACTGGCCGTGACTGCGCTGACCGCTGACAGCCAACAGCATCTCCGCCGCCGGGTTCATGTACTCCAGGCGCAGTTCGGCGTCGAGCAGGATGGTCGCCGTGGTCAGGTTGTCGAGCAGCAAACGGTGAATAGCGTCGCTTATGGTCATCTGGACCCCTTTTGGAGCAAGGCGTGCGCGAGAACAAAGCGCTGATGTCGAGAAAATGCAAAAACCAAACCAAGGCTCCGAAAAGAAGCGTTTAAACCCTGAAACAGGCGTTTGACGCGCGTTTGTATGGCACGAAGCCAGCTCAAACGGGAAGTTTCGAACCAAAATGGGTTGGGTTGCGGGCGGGTTGCAGTTTAGTGCACCAATAGAGTGCGAGCGGTTGGCGGGCGTTAAAAGAAGCGCAGAAAGGGATTTTTCGGCTCTGCAGGTTTGTCCTTGCGCGGGCATTCCGCACGCACGCCGTAATCTTCGGCGACACAGGGTTTGACCTGACGCTTCTGCGCCAGGGAAATGCGCAGCATGTGGAACGGCTGGTTGGCAGTACGTTCCACGGTGCGCCCGGCGGCGTCGAGGATTTCGATGGAAAGGCTGTGGCTGCCGCGATCGATATTACTCAGGGCAAATACCGGACTGACGCCGGGCTCGCCCGTGGCCTTGCCATCCAGCAACAGGCGATAACGATGGCCGCTTTGCAGGCCGGGCTCGCTGGTAACGCTGACGATCAGCTCGCCGGCGCTGCTGCGCAAAGTGGCATCGGGCTCCGGGATCAGAATGCGCAGCATGTCGTAATGAAAGGGTGGTGGTTCGACGGATTTTTTCGCTGTGGTGATCGGCGCTGCGGTGTTGGCAGGGACAGCCATACGATTGCTTGTCGCGATCGGCACTCGCTTGGCATTGGCGCGTGGTTGGTCGGTGTAGACGCGGTTGCCCTGCGCGTCGATATAAGTGAAGACCTCAGCCGCGGCGGGCAGCGCCATCAGCGCCAGAATGAGTGCCAGCCCCGCGCGGATCATGGCGTGTGCACGCGTTGCACAGTGAAAACGGCGGGCTGGCTCTGCTGGATGACGGTCTGGCCGTCGATCACTTGCACGGCCAGGCGATGCTCGCCGCGATCGACGTTGATCAATTGCAGAACCGGCACGTTACTCGGTTGGCCATAGGGCTGATCGTCGAGCAGTAGCCTTAATTGATGCGGTGGTTGCAGGCGCGGTTTGATCAGAACATTGACCGTGAACGTGCCGTTGTTGGCGCGCAGGGCTTCGTCAGTGGGCAGACCGGCGAGCTCGAGGATGTCGTAAACGTTGCGCGGTGGTTGGGGTTGTTCTGCAGTGGGTGCTTGTGGCGCACTCGGTGCTTGCGGCTCGACCCGGTTGAGTGGTGGCAACTCGACCGGTTGCGCCTGCACGCCGTCCGGCGGCTGATTGCTGTACGCGGTGTTGCCGTTGGCGTCGGTGTACTTGTAGATCTGCGCGGCGGCGGGCAGGGCGATCAGCAGCAGAATGTAGAGAAACGTGCGACCCATGAAATCGACCGGGGTTGGAAGCGATGGGTAGCAGCATAGGACAGGTGGGGCGGTTGGCCCAACTGGCGAAGCATCCAGAGATTATTCAAACACCACAAATCCCCGGTGGGAGCGAGCCTGCTCGCGAAGGCGTCGTATCAGCCAACATCACCTTCAATGACCTACCGCCTTCGCGAACAGGCTCGCTCCCACATGAGAAATGCGTTGCGTCGGGCAATAAAAAAGGCCTTCCGAAGAAGGCCTCTCTCAGTCACGCCAATTGCGCAGCGCTACCGGATCAGCAGCTGTAGTACAGCTCATATTCCAGTGGGTGTACGAAGGTGCGAACCTTGATTTCTTCTTCCGATTTCAGCGCGATGTAAGCGTCGATGAAGTCGTCGGAGAACACGCCGCCCTTGGTCAGGAACGCGCGGCCCTTGTCCAGCTCTTCCAGGGCTTCTTTCAGGCTGCCGCAAACCTGTGGGATCTCTTTCGCCTCTTCAGGCGGCAGGTCGTACAGGTTCTTGTCGGCGGCGTCGCCTGGGTGGATCTTGTTCTGGATACCGTCCAGACCGGCCATCAGCAGCGCTGCGAAAGCCAGGTACGGGTTGGCAGCCGGATCCGGGAAGCGTGCTTCGATACGGCGGGCTTTCGGGCTCGACACGTATGGAATACGGATCGAAGCGGAACGGTTGCGCGCCGAGTAGGCCAGCATTACCGGCGCTTCAAAGCCTGGCACCAGACGCTTGTAGGAGTTGGTCGCCGGGTTGGTGAAGCCGTTCAGGGCCTTACCGTGTTTGATGATGCCGCCGATGAAATACAGAGCGGTATCGGACAGGCCGGCATAGCCTTCACCTGCGAAGGTGTTCTTGCCGTCTTTCCAGATCGACATGTGCACGTGCATGCCCGAACCGTTGTCGCCGTACAGTGGCTTCGGCATGAAGGTCGCGGTGCGGCCGTAAGCGTCGGCAACGTTGTGCACAACGTACTTCAGGGTCTGAACTTCGTCAGCTTTCTTCACCAGGGTGTTGAACTTGACGCCGATTTCGTTCTGGCCGGCAGTTGCCACTTCGTGGTGGTGGACTTCAACCGACTGACCCATTTCTTCCAGTGCGTTGCACATGGCGGTACGGATTTCGTGGTCGTGGTCGAACGGTGGAACCGGGAAGTAGCCGCCTTTCACGCCTGGACGGTGACCCTTGTTGCCGCCTTCGATGTCCTGGTCGGACATCCACGAACCTTGCTCGGAGTAGATCTTGAACATCGAGCCGGAGATGTCCGACTTGAATTTCACCGAGTCAAAGATGAAGAACTCAGGCTCTGGGCCTGCGAATACGGTGTCACCGATACCGGTGGCTTTCAGGTGCTCTTCGGCGCGCTTGGCGATCGCACGTGGGTCGCGATCGTAGCCTTGCATGCTCGAAGGCTCGATGATGTCGCAGACCAGAATCAGAGTTGGGTCTTCGGTGAACGGATCGAGTACGGCAGTTTCGTCGACCGGCATCAGGATCATGTCGGAGGCTTCGATGCCTTTCCAGCCGGAGATGGAGGAACCGTCGAACATCTTGCCGACTTCGAAGAAGTCGTCATCCAGCGCATCGCGAGCCGGCATGGTCACGTGGTGCTGAGTGCCTTTGGTGTCCGTGAAGCGCAGATCAATCCACTTGACGTCATGATCTTTGATGAGTTGAACCGACTTCGACATAGTGTCCTCCGGGTGAATTAGGGCGGGTAGTGGATGCCCTTAATAATGGTGATGCCGGCGCGAATACTCTGCCAAGGCAACCTGCCTCACAAGGGAGCAAATTGCATGCCAGTGCCCCAGCATGGGTTTTTTGCCCCAAATTCACGCTTATTAAGGTGCGCGAGCTTATGAATCGACAAATCCCGCCCCTTAATGTTGCGTTTAAATTCAGAAATGACCTGTTTTGGTGCAAGCAAAACCTTCTGCACATTAACTGGTTAAACCTTGAGCAATTTCCGCTATAATCCGCGCCCCCCTTTTTCGGCTGGCCGTTCGCGCGCTGTTTTCATGAAACTAATCGTAAAAGTCTTCCCCGAGATCACCATCAAAAGCCGACCTGTCCGGACGAAATTCATCCGCCAGTTGGCCAAGAACATCCGCACCGTGCTCCGTGACCTGGACCCGGCCGTGGTGGTGAACGGCGTGTGGGACAATCTCGAGCTGGAAACCCGCGTTACCGACCCCAAAGCCTTGAAAGAGATGGGTGAGCGCCTGACCTGCATGCCGGGCATCGCGCATTTTCTGCAGATCGACGAGTACCCGCTGGGCGACTTCGACGACATCACCGAAAAGTGCAAACAGCACTACGGCGACGCGCTGGCCGGGAAGATTTTCTCGGTGCGCTGCAAGCGCGCGGGCAAGCATGCGTTCAGCTCGATGGACGTGGAAAAATACGTCGGCAGCAAGCTGCGTCGCGAGTGTGGTGCAGCCGGAATCGACCTTAAAGCGCCGGAAATCGAAGTCCGTATCGAAGTTCGCGACAAACGGTTGTTCGTGATTCACAGCCAGCACAACGGCATCGGCGGCTACCCGCTGGGTGCGCTGGAGCAGACGCTGGTATTGATGTCAGGCGGCTTCGATTCGACCGTGGCGGCTTACCAGATCATGCGTCGCGGCCTGATGGCGCACTTCTGCTTCTTCAATCTCGGCGGGCGTGCCCACGAATTGGGCGTGATGGAAGTCGCGCACTTCATCTGGAAGAAATACGGCAGCTCGCAACGCGTGCTATTTGTCAGTGTGCCGTTTGAGGAAGTGCTGGGCGAAATTCTCGGCAAAGTCGATAACAGTCATATGGGCGTGGTTTTGAAGCGTATGATGTTGCGCGCCTCGTCCGAGATCGCCGAACGCCTGCACATCGATGCACTGGTGACCGGTGAAGCGATCTCCCAGGTATCGAGCCAGACGCTGCCGAACCTGTCAGTGATCGACTGCGTGACCGACAAGCTGGTGCTGCGTCCGCTGATCGTCGCGCACAAGCAGGACATCATCGACACTGCCAACGAGATCGGCACCGCCGATTTCGCCCGGCACATGCCGGAATATTGCGGCGTGATTTCGGTCAACCCCAAGACCGCCGCCAAGCGTGGCCGGGTTGAGCACGAAGAGAAAGAATTCGACATGGCAGTGCTCGAGCGTGCGCTCGCCAACGCCAAACTGGTACCGATCGATCGGGTAATCGACGAATTGGGCCAGGATTTGCAGATTGAAGAAGTCAGCGAAGCGCTGGCCGGTCAGATCGTCATCGACATCCGCCACCCGGATGCCGCCGAGGATGACCCGCTGGAGCTCGCTGGCATAGAGGTACAGACGATGCCGTTCTATGCAGTGAACGCACGTTTCAAGGAACTGGACCCTACTCGCCAGTACCTGCTGTATTGCGACAAAGGCGTGATGAGTCGCCTGCATGCCCACCATTTGCTCAGTGAGGGGCATGCCAATGTGCGCGTTTATCGACCGAGCTAAGTGCCCGGGGCTGTTTGCCTGTGGCCTGCGTCACCGGCCCCCCGACACCGCCGTCAAGCTGTAACGGCCATGCCGGACACTACTGCTAATCGCTGCCATGACTTGTCAGCAAACCGAATCCTCTGATCGAGATACACAAGTGATCGAAAATCTACGCAACATCGCCATCATTGCCCACGTTGACCACGGTAAAACCACCCTGGTAGACAAACTCCTGCGTCAATCCGGCACCCTGGAGCGCAACGAGCTCAACGACGAGCGCGTGATGGACTCCAACGACCAGGAAAAAGAGCGCGGTATTACCATTCTGGCGAAGAACACCGCCATCAACTGGAACGGCTACCACATCAACATCGTGGACACCCCGGGCCACGCCGACTTCGGCGGCGAAGTTGAACGCGTAATGTCGATGGTCGACTCCGTTCTGCTGCTGGTTGACGCTCAAGACGGCCCTATGCCGCAAACCCGTTTCGTGACCAAGAAGGCTTTCGAAGCCGGCCTGCGTCCAATCGTGGTCATCAACAAGGTTGACCGTCCAGGCGCGCGTCCGGACTGGGTTCTGGACCAGATCTTCGACCTGTTCGACAACCTCGGTGCTACCGAAGAACAACTGGACTTCCAGGTTGTTTACGCTTCGGCCCTGAACGGTATTGCCGGTCTGGACCACACCGCCATGGCGGAAGACATGACTCCGCTGTACCAGGCAGTAGTCGACCACGTTCCGCCTCCGGCCGTTGACCGTGACGGTCCGTTCCAGATGCAGATCTCCGCTCTGGACTACAACAGCTTCCTGGGTGTTATCGGTGTTGGCCGTATCGCTCGTGGTCGCGTCAAGCCGAACACCCCGGTTGTCGCCATCAGCGCCGACGGCAAGCGCCGCAACGGTCGTATCCTGAAGCTGATGGGTCACCACGGTCTGCACCGCATTGACGTTGACGAAGCAGCAGCCGGCGACATCGTCTGCATCAGCGGCTTCGACGAGCTGTTCATCTCCGACACGCTGTGCGATATCAACACCGTCGAGGCGATGAAGCCGCTGACCGTTGACGAGCCAACCGTTTCCATGACCTTCCAGGTAAACGACTCGCCATTCTGCGGTAAAGAAGGCAAGTTCGTGACCTCCCGTAACATCAAGGATCGTCTGGACAAAGAGCTGCTGTACAACGTTGCACTGCGCGTTGAAGAAGGCGACTCGGCTGACAAGTTCAAGGTGTCCGGCCGTGGTGAGCTGCACCTCTCGGTACTGATCGAAACCATGCGTCGCGAAGGCTTCGAGCTGGCCCTGGGCCGTCCTGAAGTGATCATCCGTGAAGTTGACGGCGTGAAGCAGGAACCGTTCGAAAACGTAACCATCGACATCCCTGAAGAATCGCAGGGCAAGGTCATGGAAGAGATGGGGCTGCGTAAGGGCGACCTGAGCAACATGGTGCCGGATGGCAAGGGCCGTGTTCGTCTGGAATACAACATCCCTGCTCGCGGTCTGATCGGTTTCCGTAACCAGTTCCTGACCCTGACCAACGGTGCTGGCATCCTGACCTCGATCTTCGACCGTTACGCTCCAGTGAAGTCGGGCCACATGTCCGGCCGTCAGAACGGCGTTCTGGTTTCGGTTGAAACCGGCAAGGCTCTGACCTACTCGCTGGAAACCCTGCAGGCTCGTGGCAAGCTGTTCGTAGAACACGGCCAGGAGATCTACAACGGTCAGATCGTTGGTCAGAACAGCCGCGACAACGACCTGGGTGTCAACCCAACCAAAGGCAAGAAGCTCGACAACATGCGTGCTTCGGGTAAAGACGAAACCATCGCTCTGGTCCCACCTGTTCGCTTCACCCTGGAACAGGCTCTGGAATACATCCAGGAAGACGAGCTGTGCGAAGTTACGCCTAAGTCGATCCGTCTTCGCAAGAAGATCCTCGACGAAAGCGAGCGTACCCGCGCTGCCAAGAAAGCCAAGGCGTAATTCAGCCCTGGAATAGAAAACGCCCCCGGTCGCGAGACCGGGGGCGTTTTTGTTTGTCTGGCGTTTATGCAGTGTATGCGTTGGCCCTTTCGCGAGCAGGCTCGGCCCACAGGGGATTTCGGGTGCACACAAAATCCGTGTTCACTGATCTCTATTGTGGGAGCGAGCCTGCTCGCGAAAGCGGCCGATCAGCCGCCGAAAACTTCACCAGCGATCAAAATTTGTCGATGGCCCGGAAATGCTGCACCCGCTCGACTTCTTTCGGCTTGTACGCGCAATACCCCGGGCGTGGCCCGATCTTGGGGTGGTTGCGGCAGGTGTCCGGGCGCTTGTCATAAATGGTGCACAGGCGCGTTTTACGATCCAGGTAATAGCAGTCGTTGTTGCTCATGCGCTGCAGGGTAAAGATCCCAGACTTCTGATTGAAGCGTTCGACCAGACCTTCCTTTTGCAGGCGCTTGGCGATGTTCTTCGGCGGATCGCCCAGTTCGAACTCGTCGACCACACCGATGCGCACCAGATCCTTGATCTTCACTTCGACCGGCAGCGTGCAGCAGCTGGACATGCAAGAGCCGCACATCGGCGCCGAGTATTTGGCCCACGTATCGAGACGATCAATCTCGGCGGCGGCGATCAGGTTGGGCTTCATCATCGGGAGTTACCAGGCGTGTATGCATCAGGGCGCGCGATCATACCGGGAGCGGTGGATTTTTGAACAACCTTTCGCCGGATATTTTCACAGCCGCCGCATTTTGCCCGACAGGACGGCACGGCCCCTGCATTCATTGGCTCATCCGCCAAGGTTATGTCGGACTGGCGCACAGTCCGCGCAAATACTGCCGAACCAGAGCCGTTACCGCCGGTCAGACCGTCTAGGCTCAGAAAATTCCCGCTCGCTCGAGGTCCTGTTGATGACTCAAGAACCACTAGTTCGCGAAGCAGAGGTGGCCGCGTTCCGCGACGCCGTCCTGACCAAACTCACCTACGCCGTGGGCAAAGACCCCGATCACGCCTTCGACCATGACTGGTTTGAAGCCATTGCCCTGGCTGCGCGTGATCACATGGTCGAACACTGGATGGACCACACCCGACAGATCTATCGCAAAGGCCAGAAGCGGGTTTATTACCTCTCGCTGGAGTTTCTCATCGGCCGTTTGCTCTACGACAGCCTGAGCAACCTGGGCCTGCTCGACGTCGCCCGTGAAGCGCTGACCGAACTGGGCGTCGATCTGGAGCGTATCCGCCTGCTGGAGCCCGACGCGGCCTTGGGCAACGGCGGCCTGGGTCGTCTCGCGGCGTGCTTCATGGAAAGCATGTCGACCCTCGGCATCGCCGGCCATGGCTATGGCATTCGTTATGAGCACGGCTTGTTCCGTCAGGCGATCGTCGATGGCTGGCAACAGGAACAGACCGAACACTGGCTGGATTTCGGCAACCCGTGGGAATTCGAACGGCCGGAAGTCGTGTACCCGATCGGCTTCGGCGGCAGCGTCGAAACCGTCACCGATGCCTCGGGCAAGACTCGTCAGGTCTGGTCGCCGGCCGAAACCGTGCGCGCGATTGCCTACGACACGCCGGTAGTCGGCTGGCGCGGGGCGAGCGTCAATACCTTGCGTCTGTGGCGTGCCCGCGCCATGGAAGACCTGCACCTGGAGCGCTTCAACGCCGGTGACCACCTGGGCGCCGTGGCGGAAGTGGCCCGCGCCGAAAGTATCTCCCGCGTCCTCTACCCGGCAGACAGCACCGAAGCCGGGCAAGAGCTGCGTCTGCGCCAGGAATACTTCTTCGTCGCCGCCTCGCTGCAGGATCTGCTGCGCCGTCACCGCAACATGCACACCTCGGTGCTGACCCTGGGTGACCACGCGGCGATCCAGCTCAATGACACTCACCCCTCAATCGCGGTGGCCGAACTGATGCGCCAACTCGTCGATGTCTACGACGTCGCATGGGACGCGGCGTGGCAAGTCACCGTCGACACGCTGTCGTACACCAACCACACGCTGCTGCCGGAAGCGCTGGAAACCTGGCCGGTCGGGCTGATGGAACGCATGCTGCCACGGCACATGCAGATCATCTATCTGATCAACGCGCAGCACATCGATTCGCTGCGAGCCAAGGGCATTCACGACTTCGACGTATTGCGCGCGGTGTCGCTGATCGAAGAAGACAATGGTCGCCGGGTGCGCATGGGCAACCTTGCGTTTCTCGGTTCGCACAGCGTCAACGGTGTGTCGGGTCTGCATACACAGTTGATGCGCAAAACCGTATTTGCCGAACTGCACAAGCTCTACCCGGAGCGGATCAACAACAAAACCAACGGCATCACTTTCCGCCGCTGGCTGTATCAGGCCAACCCTGAACTGACCTCGATGCTGATCGACGCTCTCGGCCCGGACGTGCTCGATCATCCCGAAGAGCGTCTGCTCGAACTCGAACCGTTCGCCGAGAAAACCGCGTTCCGCAAAGCCTTCGCCGAGCAGCGTCTGCACAGCAAGAAGGCGCTGGCCTATCTGATTCACGAGCGCCTCGGGATCGCGGTCAACCCGGCGGCGATGTTCGACGTGCAGGTCAAACGTATCCACGAATACAAGCGTCAGTTGCTCAACCTGATGCACACCGTGGCGTTGTACCAAGCGATTCGTGCCGAGCCGGAAGTCGACTGGGTGCCACGGGTGAAGATCTTCGCAGGTAAAGCGGCGGCGAGTTATCACCAGGCCAAGCTGATCATCAAGCTGACCAACGACATCGCTCGGGTGGTGAACAACGACCCAACCGTGCGCGGCCTGCTGAAAGTGGTGTTCCTGCCCAATTACAACGTCAGCCTGGCTGAAAGCATCATCCCGGCGGCGGACTTGTCCGAGCAGATTTCCACCGCCGGTTTCGAGGCGTCAGGCACCAGTAACATGAAGTTCGGCCTCAACGGCGCGCTGACCATCGGTACCCTTGACGGTGCCAACGTAGAAATGTGCGAGCGCATCGGTGCCGAGCACATGTTCATTTTCGGCCTCAGCGCGCAACAGGTTGAAGCGCGCAAACAGAACCATGAATTCAGCGCCGTACCCGACATCGCCGCCTCCCATCGTTTGAACGATGTGCTGCAAGCAATTCGCAGCGGTGTGTTCTCGCCGGACGACACCTCGCGTTACACCGGCCTGATCGACTCGCTGATCGACTATGACCGCTTCCTGGTCTGCGCCGACTTCGACTCCTACTGGGAGGCGCAGAAGCGTGTCGATGCGCATTGGCATGACTCGCAGAACTGGTGGCGTTCGGCGGTGCTCAACACCTCGCGAATGGGCTGGTTCTCCTCGGACCGGACGATTCGCGAGTACGCCACGGATATCTGGAAAGCGCTGGAGTAACTTTCCACTCGGCTCGATATAATCGCGCGCCGGAAAAGATCGCAGCCTTCGGCAGCTCCTACACAGGTGTTCGCATAAACCTTTGTAGGAGCTGCCGCAGGCTGCGATCTTTTTGCGACAGGCTGCGCTAATCTTCCCGGATTGGCCTTTGCGCTCAGGGATATCGACCATGCAATGGATGTTCATGTTGATCGGGCTGGTGCTCGGTGGACTGCTCGACGAGTCGTTCAGTGGCGCGCTGTTGGGTGCGCTGCTGGGGCTGGTCATCGGCCAGATGCTGCGCATCGCGCGTCTTGGCTCGCAGGCGGCGGAGCAACAGCGCCAACTGGAGCAGGTGCGTGAAGCCTTGCAAGGAGTGGCTCAGCGCTTGTTCGTGCTGGAGGGGTCGCCCTCGCATGCGCCACCACCGCCACCTGAAGTCGAGCCGGTCGCCGCACCCGTCGACGTGGCTGAGCAGGCTGCCCCGACCCCTGAGCTGATCTGGGAACTGCCGCCCGACCTCGAACCCATCTCCGCCGTCGCCCGCGAGACCAGTCAGCCCCTGCCGGCCAATGTCTGGCGCGCCGAACCGGCTCCTGTTGCACCCGCACAAAAACCTGCCGAACCCCGAGGCCCGAACCTGATCGAACGCGGCATCAGCGCTGCGCGCAATTGGCTGTTTGGCGGCAACACTGTTCTGCGCGTCGGTGTAGTACTGCTGTTTTTCGGCCTGGCATTTTTGCTGCGTTACGCCACCGAAGGCATGGTGGTGCCGATCGAGTTGCGTTACGCCGGCGTTGCGGCAGCAGCGTTGGGCTTGCTGGCGCTGGGCTGGTGGCTGCGCCGACGCAACAGCAACTATGCATTGATGCTGCAAGGCACCGGGATCGCAGTGCTGTACCTGACGGTGTTCGCGGCGATGCGTCTGCATCCGTTGCTTGATCCATCCGCCGCACTCGGCCTGCTGGTGGCCGTCACGGTGTTCTCGGCAATTCTGGCGATCACCCAGGACGCGCTGGGGTTGGCGGCAGCGGCGGCACTCGGCGGTTTCGCCGCGCCGATTCTCACCTCTACCGGCGAGGGAAATCATGTAGCGCTGTTCAGCTATTTCGCTCTGCTCAACGCGGGCATTCTTGCTATCGCCTGGTTCAAGGCCTGGCGCCTGCTCAACCTCATCGGCTTCGTCGGCACCTTCGGTATCGGGTTCGCCTGGGGCCTGCGTTCGTACACGCCGGAACTGCTGTGGAGCACCGAGCCGTTCCTGATTGTGTTTTTCCTCATGTACCTCGCCATCGGCCTGCTCTTCGCCCGACGCAAATTGCGCGACCTGCAGGATGCTCCGGCGGACGCTGACCGTGAGGCGCTGCTGCAATGGTCGGCCCGCAAGGGCGATTACGTCGACGGCACCATGCTGTTCGGCCCGCCGATCATTGGCTTCGGTTTGCAGTTTGCTTTGGTCCAGCATCTCGAATTTGCGGCGGCGTTCAGTGCCTTGGCGCTGGGCATGATCTATATGGCGCTGGCTAGAGTTTTGATGGGCGGGCGCGCGATGCTGCTGGGGGAAACCTGCCTGGCGCTGGGGGTGATTTTTGCCAGCCTGGCGATTCCGCTGGGGCTCGATGCGCGCTGGACTTCTGCGGCGTGGGCCGTTGAAGGCGCAGGGATTTTCTGGCTTGGTTTACGTCAGCATCGGCCGTTCGCCCGGGCTTTAGCCTTGTTGTTGCAACTGGGTTCGGCGCTGGCGTTTCTCAGCCAATTGCAGCCCGGCGAGAGCAGCCTGCTCGACGGCGCACCGCTGGGCGCGCTGATGCTCGGCGCCGCGCTGCTGTTCAGTTTCCTTCAACTGCGCAAGGCTACGCCTGAGCAGACATCGCCGTGGGAACGCCAGGGGCTTCCAGTGCTGGCATGTCTGGGCCTGACTTTCCTGTATCTGCTGGCACCGTTGTTCCTGTTCATCCAGGGCACGGCGATCAGTTGGGCCTTGGCCGGGTTGGCGACCTTGTTGGTTGGCTTGCAAATTCAATCGCGCACATTCCTGTTTACCGCGTTCGCCGTGCAGTTGCTGGGCGGCGCGTTGTTCCTGTTGCGCCTGCAAAGTGCCGGCGAAGACTCGGCGGCGGTGTTCAGCGCCGGTTGGAGCGGTTTGCTCAGTGCGTCGCTGATCGGGCTGGCCTTGATCGGCGGCATGCTGCTCGCGGCTCGCGATGAGATGGTGCGCGCTGATGTGCGTTTGCTGCGTGGCTTATCGGTGATCTTGCTGGCCGGGCTGGTGCTGATCAATCTGGCGGTACTGTTCGTCCTGCCGTGGCAAACCGCGAGTGCAGTGTGGGCGGCCAGCGGTTTGCTGATCATTTGGCTGAGCCTGTACCTGCAACAGCGTCTGAGTTTCGTTTTCGGTCTGCTGTTGCAGGTGATCGGCGGCGCAGCGTTTCTGCTCGCCGGCCCCGAATGGCTCGGGCCGCTGTCCAGCGAAGGGCTGAAACCGTTTGCCCACGATGGCTTCTGGACGCCGCTGGTGCTGGGGCTGGCCGCGCTGATCGGTGCGTGGCGCTTGCAACTGGGCAACCATGCCAGTGCTTTTGATGCCTTGAGTTTGCAGCGCTTGTCGCAAGTGCTGCTGGTCTGGGGCGCTGGTTGGTGGACGCTGGCGTGGGTCAGCGAAATCCTGCGTTTCGCCTCGCCGAACCTGCAAGGCACGTTGTTGCTGCTGGTCGCTGCGATCAGTGTGGCGCTGTGGACGGTGTTGTCGTTGCGCCTGAGATGGCCGGCGCTGGGTTTGCTCTGCACTTTGCTGATTCCGGCGGCGGCGCTGGTCTTGCTCGGAGCGTGGCATGCACGCTATCACCCGGCTGCCGACTTCGGCTGGCTGGCGTGGCCGGCGCTGTTCGCGGTGCACTTCTTCAGCCTGCGCCGCTTGGCGTCGATGTTGCCGGCGCGCGCATTGAGCGTGGCCCATGTGCTCGGTTGCTGGCTGCTGATTGGCGTGCTGGCGCTGGAGTTGCGTTACGGCCTGCTGCTGTTGTCCGAGCAGTACAATGCCTGGCGCTGGCTGGGCTGGGCGATTCTGCCGAGCCTCTATCTGTTGCTGATGGCTGCTCCACGTACGTGGCCGTGGCCGGTGGCCGCGTTTGCCCGCGAGTACCGCTTGTATGCGGCGGCACCGCTGGCGGTGCTGATGCTGGCGTGGTTCTGGCTGGCCAATGGCGTAAGCGATGGCAATGCCGAACCGTTGCCTTACGTGCCGCTGCTTAATCCTTTGGAGTTGGGTCTGCTGTTTGCGCTGTTCGGCGTTTATGTCTGGTCGCGCAGCGCGGTTGCTCAGTTGTCGATCCGCCAGGACTACGCCGACCACGCCACGCAACTGATTGCCGGTGTGTCGCTGTTTGCCTTCTGCACCGCACTGGTCACCCGCGCGGCGCATCACTGGGCCGGCATTCCGTTCGAGCTCGATCAACTGCTCGCGTCGATGCTGGTGCAGGCCGGCCTGTCCATCGTCTGGACGTTGATGGCGCTGGGGCTGATGATCGGCGGCCATCTGCGCCATCGCCGCGAAGTGTGGCTGATCGGCGCGGCGCTGATTGCGCTGGTGGTGGCCAAACTGATTTTTGTCGAACTGAGCAACCGTGGCGGTCTCGCCCGGATCGTCTCGTTTATCGGCGTCGGTGTGTTGCTGCTGGTGGTCGGCTACTTTGCGCCGCTGCCACCGAAACGCGTTGAGGCTGAACCGGCGGCGGACAAACCCGCGCCGGAAACCGAAGGAGTTGCATCTTGAGTCGCATGCTGAATCTGGGATGGTTGGCGCTGGGCGTGGTGATGGTCGCTGGCGCTCAGGAAAAACCGGCGGACTTCGCCACGCAGGTGCCGTTGACGGTGAGCGGCAACGGCCCGTGGTATCGCCTCGACCTGCCGCTGAGCGCGCAATTGCTGGCGCGCCAGACCGATCTCAGCGATTTGCGTGTGTTCAACGCCGCCGGCGAAGCGCAGGCCTACGCCTTGGCTCGCGAATCGGCACAGACCCGCGACGACGGCAAGCTGCACGAAGTGAAGTGGTTCCCGCTGTACAACGCCGCCGACGCCAGCGAGCGCGCGCCGAATGTACGCGTGCAGTCGACCTCCAATGGCACCCTGGTCGAAGTGCAGCCGTCCTCGCAACTGGAAGCGGGCGAAGAAGTGCTGCGCGGCTGGCTGCTCGATGCCAGTGCGATCAAGGCGCCGTTGCAACAGTTGATCCTCGACTGGACCAGCGAGCGCGACGGATTCCAGCGTTTCAGCATCGAGGCCAGCGACGATCTGCAGCACTGGCAGTCATGGGGCGAGGGCCAGGTGGCACGCCTGACCTTTTCCGATGAGCGCATCGAACAGCACGAAGTGAGCCTGCCGGGGCAGACCGCGCGTTATGTGCGCCTGTTGTGGGAGTCGCCGGGGTCGGCGCCCGTCCTGACGTCGGCGCAATTGAAAAGCAGCGACCCGCGCAACCTGCCGCTGCCTTTGGTCTGGTCGCCAAGCGTGGCCGGCAGCAGCACCAAGTCCGGGGAATACACCTGGCAGTTGCCCATGGGTCTGAATGTCGAGCGGGTGCAGGTTGAGCTGAAACAGCCGAACAGTCTGGCGCCGGTCACGTTGGCTGGGCGACGTGAAAGCAACTTGCCGTGGCAGCCACTGAGCAGCGGTTTGCTCTATCGCCTGACCCAGAACAATCAGGATGTGGTGCAGAACGAAATCCCGCTGTCCGGGCAGACCGTGCAGCAACTCAAGCTGACCGTGGATGAGCGCGGCGGCGGGTTGGGTGAGCAGGCGCCGGACCTGAAATATGCGGTGCGCGCCACGCAGGTGATCTTCCTCGCCCGGGGCGACGGGCCGTACAGCCTGGCCTTGGGCAATGCCACGGTGAAAACGGCGAACCTGCCGCTGGCAACGTTGATTCCGGATTTCAAGCCAGAGAAGCTGGCGAGCCTCGGCAAGGCGACGGTGCAGGGCGAAGCGCTGGCCACGCAGACCTCGACGGCGACGACGGCGGCGGTGGCCGGGACGAACTGGAAGAAGTTCGGCTTGTGGGCGGTGTTGCTGCTCAGTGTGGTGTTTCTCGCAGCGATGGCGTTCAGCCTGTTGCGCAAGCCGCCTGCCAATACCTGAGCATGGCCGGCGCTGCGCGCCATTCGCGAGCAGGCTCGCTCCCACAGTTGAAATGCATTCCATTGTGGGAGCGAGCCTGCTCGCGAAAGCGCCCGGGCAGACACTGAAAATCCTCAACCGGTCATGCTGAACCGAACTACGCTCAATCCGACACCTGAACTCTCCACCGACAATCACGTCTCATACAGGCAAATACACCCAGGCGCACGTTAGCCGGCGTCTTCGCTCGCTAGGTTTTCAGACTCCCTGTAAACTGCGCGGGTTTTCCGCCCCCCATTCCACCGGAGCCGTCCATGTCCCGCGTTACCTTGAGTCGCTATTTGATTGAGCAGACCCGCAGCAACAACACTCCTGCCGATCTGCGCTTTTTGATCGAAGTGGTGGCGCGTGCCTGCAAGGAGATCAGCCACGCCGTATCCAAAGGCGCCCTGGGTGGTGTTCTGGGCAGCATGGGCACCGAGAACGTGCAAGGCGAAGTGCAGAAGAAGCTCGACGTGCTGTCGAACGAAATCCTCCTCGAAGCCAACGAATGGGGCGGTCACCTGGCCGGCATGGCGTCCGAAGAAATGGACAACGCCTACCAGATCCCCGGTAAATACCCGAAAGGCGCATACCTGCTGGTATTCGACCCACTGGACGGCTCGTCGAACATCGACATCAACGCACCGGTCGGCACAATCTTCTCGGTACTGCGTTGCCCGAACGAATACCTGAGCCAGAACGAGCCGCTGAACGAAAAAGCGTTCCTGCAGCCAGGCACCCAACAGGTTGCCGCCGGTTACGCGATCTACGGCCCGCAAACCATGCTGGTACTGACCTTGGGCGATGGCGTCAAAGGTTTTACCCTGGACCGCGAAATGGGCAGCTTCGTCCTGACTCACGAAGACATCACCATTCCGGAGACCACTCAGGAATTCGCCATCAACATGTCCAACCAGCGCCACTGGGAAGCCCCGGTACAGCGCTATGTCGGCGAGTTGCTGGCCGGTGAAGAAGGCCCGTTGAAGAAAAACTACAACATGCGTTGGGTCGCGGCGATGGTTGCCGACGTACACCGCATTCTGACCCGTGGCGGTCTGTTCATGTATCCGCGCGACAGCCGTGAGCCGTCGAAACCGGGCAAGCTGCGCCTGATGTACGAAGCCAACCCGATGTCGTTCCTCGTCGAACAGGCCGGCGGCGCGTCCACCGATGGTCACCAGCGCATTCTCGACATTCAGCCCGAAGGCCTGCACCAGCGCGTTGCCGTGTTCCTTGGTTCGAAAGAAGAAGTCGCTCGCGCCACGGCCTACCACAAGGAATAAACCATGCACGCGCCCTGGCAGCCGTTGCTCGACTGGTGGTTCGGACACGCCGAATCAGCCAACGCAGTAGCGGCCGAAAAGGGCAAGTTGTGGTTCGGTAAGCGAAACAGCCAAGACCTCGAAGCGCAGACGCGTTTCGGGGTCTTTGTCGATCAGGCGCTGGCCGGTGAATTGACCGAGTGGACGCAATGTCCCGAAGGTTGGCTGGCGGTGGTGTTGTTGCTCGATCAACTGCCGCGCATGATCTATCGCGACACTCCCAAAGCCTTTTCCGGTGATCTGCGCGCACAGAAGCTTGTCGCGCAAGGCATTGCAGCGGATTTCGATCGGCAGTTGAAACCGATTCAGCGGGTATTCATTTATCTGGTATTCGAACACTGCGAAAACCTCGCAGTGCAGAACGAAGCCGTTTCCAGATTTATTGGATTGGTGGCTGAACAGCCAGAGTCGGAGCGGGCGGTGTTTGCCGACAATCTGGATTATGCCGAGCGGCATCAGAACGTGATTGCGCGGTTTGGAAGGTTTCCGCATCGCAATGCGGTGTTGGGGCGGGAGTCTACGTCTGAGGAATTGGAGTTCCTGTCCAGGCCCGGCTCAAGGTTCTGAATCCTCAGTGCGGCTTATGCCGCTTTCGCGAGCAGGCTCGCTCCCACAATTGAAATGCATTCCACTGTGGGAGCGAGCCTGCTCGCGAAGAGGCCTGAGGCCGCGGCTTAAATCCTGAAGCTGCCGACGAGATGCTTCAACCGTGCCGCCTGCTGCTCAAGGTCCGAACACGCGCGCAACGTCGCCTGCAAGTTTTCCACACCCTCCTGATTCAGCGTGTTGATCTCGTTGATATCAACGTTGATCGACTCGACCACGGCGGTTTGCTCTTCGGTCGCGGTGGCTACCGACTGGTTCATGCCGTCGATTTCGCCGATGCGCTGGGTCACGCTGCCCAGACGCTCGCCGGCCTGGTTGGCGATGCCGACGCTGCTTTCGCTCTCGCGCTGGCTCTCGGTCATGATGGTCACCGCCTGGCGTGCGCCGACCTGCAACTCTTCGATCATCTTCTGCACTTGCTGCGCCGAATCCTGGGTGCGGTGCGCGAGGTTGCGCACCTCGTCGGCGACCACGGCGAAACCGCGTCCGGCTTCACCGGCGCGCGCAGCCTCGATGGCGGCGTTGAGCGCGAGCAAGTTGGTCTGCTGGGAAATGCTGGTGATCACCTCGAGAATCTGGCCGATGTTCACCGTGTTGCTGTTCAGCGTTTCGATGTTGCCGCAGGAGTCGCTGATTTTTGCCGACAGTTGCTGCATGGCCTGAATGGTTTTATCCACGACCTGCTGGCCATCGACCGCCAGGTTGCGCGCGTCGCTGGAATGTTGCGAGGCGAGGGCGGCGTTCTGGGCGATTTCCTGTGCGGCGGCACCAAGCTGATTGATCGCAGCGGCGACGCTGTTGGTGCGGCTGGCTTGCTGGTCGGAGTTGTACATCGACGAGTTCGAGGCAGCGACCACACGCAGGGCGACTTCGTTGACCTGGCCGGTGGCCGAGGACACCTCGCGGATCGACGTATGAATGCGCTCGACGAAGCGGTTGAACGAAGTGCCCAGCGCGCCGAATTCATCGTTGCCGTGAATCACCAGGCGCTTGGTCAGGTCGCCTTCGCCTTCAGCGATGTCATGCATCGCGCGGCCCATGGTCAGCAGCGGTTGCATCAGCACGCGAATCAGCATGCCGAGCAGGCCGATGATGATTAGTACGGCGATGACCATGGCGATCAGTGCCGAGGTGCGGAATTCGCTGAGCATCGAGAACGCGGTGTCTTTGTCGAGCACCAGCGCCACGTACCAGTCAGCCGAAGGCACGCCGTTGACGCGAGTAAAGGAAATCAACTGGGTCTTGCCGTCGAACTCGACTTCTTTCAGGCCCTGACTGACTTGAGGCGCGCCGTTCGGATAGGCCTCGGCCAGCGTTTTGAGCACCAGTTTGCTGTCCGGGTGGATGAGGATCTTGCCTTCGGCGCTGACAATGAACGCATGACCGTGGCCGCCGAAGTTCAGCGAGTTGATGATCGCGCTGACGCTGGTTAGATCAATGTCGGCACCGGCGACGCCGAGCATCTGGCCCTGACGTTGTACCGGGGTGGCGACGGTGATCACCAGTTTGCCCGACGAGGCGGCGATGTACGGTTCGGTGACGATGGTCTGTTGTGCGCTGTTGGCCGCTTTGTACCAGCCGCGCGCGCGTGGATCGTAGTCCGGCGCACGGTTGCCGGCCGGCACCGAGAACATCACGCCGTCAGCGCCACCGAAATAGCTGAGCTGGAAATTGCCGGTGTAGGCGGGCAGGTCGATGATGCGCTTCAGGCTGGCGGGCGCGTTGCCATCGACTGTGACCTGCTGCGACAGCGATTGCAGCAATTGAATGCGGCTTTCCAGCCAGGTCTGGATGTTGCTGGTGGTCAGGCTGCCCAGCTCCTGCATGGTCGCTTCGGTGCTGCTGCTCAAAGCCTGACGCTGGCGATAGTCGTTGAAGAAGATGAAACAGGCGAACGCAACGGCCACCACAAGGGCAGCAGCCAACAGGATTTTGTGGCTGAATTTCATGTTTCTGGTCATCGAATGAACTACCGCGAAGGGGCTGGTCAAGAAAGGGCGGCAATTTGCCATATTCGGCAGCGTTGCGCTGCTCTTATTTCGACCGCGCCGCGCCAAAGATTAGGCGCTTGTGCGGAAAGTCGACGAAATGCTCGACAGCTTCACAAAGTTTCTGATTTATCGGCAAAAGTCAGACAGGCGGGCTGATAAATAGGCAATTGAGCACGGAACCAGATGACACTTTTCTCTTCTAAGCTTCTGGTTGGCACCATGCCATCCCCCCTCGTTCCAGGAGTTTCACCATGTCGCTGCGATCTATCGCCCTGCTGTCGTTTTGTGTGCTGTTGGCCGCATGCAGCAAGGTCAATCAGGAAAACTACTCCAAGCTCTCGGCCGGCATGGCCAAGTCCGAAGTGGAAACCCTCCTCGGCAAGCCCACCGATTGCTCGGGCGCGCTCGGTATGTCCAGCTGCACCTGGGGCGACAAGAACAGCTTTATCAGCGTGCAATACGCCGGTGACAAAGTGCTGATGTTTTCCGGCCAAGGCCTGAAGTAAACCGGGGCTTCGCGCCCACGGAGAAAAAAATGAAGCGGTTATTGCTGATCCTTTTTGCTGGCCTGGTACTGGCTGGCTGCGCCACTTCCGGCGTCGACCCGTTGGCGCCGAAGACCGTCAACAGCGTCAATCTCAAGCGTTATCAGGGAACCTGGTATGAACTGGCACGTTTGCCGATGTTCTTTCAGCGCCACTGCGCGCAATCCGAAGCCCACTACACCCTCAAGCCTGACGGTAACGTCGGCGTGCTCAACCGTTGCCTGACCCCGGAGTGGCAATGGGAAGAAGCCAAAGGCACGGCTTATCCACAAGTGCCAGGCAAGACCGACAAGCTCTGGGTCGAATTCGATAACTGGTTCTCGCGCCTGGTGCCGGGTGTGGCGAAGGGCGAGTACTGGGTGTTGTACGTCAGCGACGATTACAAGACCGCCATCGTCGGCGATCCGAGTCGCAAGTACATGTGGCTGTTGTCACGCACGCCAACCGTTAACGGTGTAGTGCGTGAAGAATTGCTGAGCAAGGCGCGTCAGCAGGGTTACGACACCACACGCCTGATCTGGCGCGCGTCGGATCGGCAGATGGCCAAGACCTCCAATTAAGCCTCGATACAAATCAACTGTGGGAGCGAGCCTGCTCGCGAAGAGGGTGTGTCAGTTGATATGAATGTTGACTGATACACCGCGTTCGCGAGCAGGCTCGCTCCCACAGTTTGGTTTTGGGTCAGCCCAGGAGATCGCGCAGGACCTGGGTGAATGCGCGAGCGCTGTGCTCTTCGCCGGCATGCCGTCCATCGCGCACCACCCACTGACCATTGACCAGCACATCGCGCACCTGTCGATCACCGCCAGCAAACAACCAGCGATTGAGAATCCCGTCCCCCGAAGCCGTCGCCAGATACGGATCGCTACCGTCCAGGACAATCCAGTCCGCGCGCTTGCCCACTTCCAGCGCACCAATCGGTTGCCCCAATGCCTGGGCGCCGCCATCCAGTGCCGCGTCATACAGCGTGCGGCCGACCATCGGTTGGTCCGCACCGTACAAGCGATTGCGCCGCTGATCACGCAGGCGCTGGCCATATTCCAGCCAGCGCAACTCTTCCACTACGCTCAGCGAGACATGGCTGTCGGAGCCGATGCCCATGCGCCCGCCTTGGGCGAGAAAATCTACTGCCGGGAAAATCCCGTCACCCAGATTCGCTTCAGTGGTCAGACACAGCCCGGCGATTGCGCGACTGTTGGCCATCCGCGTGACTTCTTCCGGGTTGGCGTGGGTGGCGTGGACCAGGCACCAGCGCTGATCGACTTCAGCGTTCTCGTACAGCCATTGCAACGGACGACGACCGCTCCAGCTCAGGCAATCGTCGACTTCTTTCTGCTGCTCGGCGATATGGATGTGCACCGGGCATTGTTTGTCGCTGGCCGCCAACACTTCGCTGATTTGCTGCGGCGTCACCGCACGCAACGAGTGGAAACACAGACCCAGCGACTGCGCCTTCTGCCGCGCCAGTAGTGGCTGCAACCGCGCTTGCAGATTCAGGTAATTCTCGGTGCTGTTGATAAACCGACGCTGGCCATCGTTGGGCGTCTGGCCACCGAAACCGGAATGACTGTAAAGCACCGGCAGCAGGGTCAGACCGATTCCGCTTTCGCTGGCAGCCTGGCTGATGCACAAGGCCAGTTCGGCCGGATCGGCGTACGGCTGGCCGTTGCTGTCGTGGTGCACGTAGTGAAATTCGGCGACCGAGGTATAACCGGCCTTGAGCATTTCGATGTACAGCTGGCGAGCGATAACGCCGAGCTGATCGGGGCTGATTTTTCCGACGAGGCGATACATCAGATCGCGCCAGGTCCAGAAACTGTCGTTGGGGTTGCCGGCCACTTCGGCCAATCCAGCCATGGCGCGCTGGAAGGCGTGAGAGTGCAGATTGGGCATTCCCGGCAGCAACGGCCCGCGCAGCCGTTCGGCGCCGTCTGCGCTGGAATCGGCCTGGATCCGGGTCAACAGGCCATCGGCGCTGACCTCGAGACGTACATTATTGGCCCATCCGTTAGGCAGCAGTGCGCATTCGGCAAAGAAGGCGGACATCGTTCGGCACCCCATCGTGTGTTATTTGTATATACATATACAGACGTTTGCCTGCCCGGTAAACTCCGGCAAGCTAGTCACTTTCATCCAATGAACAGGGATCAACCGTGCCGACTCCGCCTCCAGTTTCTCCGTTGGCCGCGAACATGGGCGACAGTCCGGCGCCTTTGTACGCCCGCGTCAAACAGATGATCACCCAGCAGATCGACAGCGGTAACTGGCCGCCGCACTACCGCGTGCCGTCCGAAAGCGAACTGGTCAGCCAGCTCGGCTTCAGCCGCATGACCATCAACCGCGCCCTGCGCGAGATGACCGCCGACGGCTTGTTGGTGCGCATGCAAGGCGTCGGCACATTTGTCGCCGAGCCGAAGAGCCAGTCAGCGCTGTTCGAAGTACACAACATCGCCGATGAAATCGCCTCGCGCGGCCATCGCCACACTTGCCAGGTCATCACCCTCGAAGAAGAGGCTGCCGGCTCCGAGCGCGCGCTGGCGCTGGACATGCGCGAAGGCCAGAAAGTCTTCCACTCGCTGATCGTGCATTACGAAAACGACATCCCGGTGCAAATCGAAGACCGTTTCGTCAACGCACTGGTAGCCCCGGAATACCTCAAGCAGGATTTCACTCTGCAAACACCCTATGCCTATCTCAACCAGGTCGCGCCGCTGACCGAAGGCGAGCACGTGGTCGAAGCGATTCTTGCCGAGCCGTCGGAATGCAAGTTACTGCAGATCGAAAAGGGCGAGCCATGTCTGTTGATCCGTCGCCGCACGTGGTCGGGACGTCAGCCGGTGACCGCTGCGCGTTTGATCCATCCGGGCTCGCGTCATCGTCTGGAAGGGCGCTTTCATAAATGAATTATCAAGCGAAGGTTCTACGCGCCGAAGGCTACCCGCGCATGCCGTGGAAAAATGGCGGCGGCAGCACCGAGGAAATTACCCGTGATGCGGGCGCAGGCCTGGACGGTTTTGGCTGGCGCCTGTCGATTGCCGACATCGCTGATTCGGGCGTTTTCTCGACATTCGCCGGTTTCCAGCGAGTCATCACCGTGTTGCAGGGCGACGGCATGACCCTGTGCGTCGACGGTGACGATTCCCGCCCACTGTTACCGCTCGACCCGTATGCGTTCAGCGGCGAAAGTCAGGTGTCCTGCACCTTGCTCGGCGGTGCAATTCGCGATTTCAATCTGATCTACGCGCCGCAGCGTTACAGCGCGCGGTTGCAGTGGCTGGACGGTGAGCAGCGGTTTTTCAGCTCGGCATCGACGTTGCTGCTGTTCAGTGTCAGTGAGTTGCTGGAAGTCCGGATCGGTGACAGTGTTTCGCAGTTGGGGCGACATGATTGCCTGCAACTGGACGGTAACAGCGGTCTGGCCGAAGTCTCCACCAATGCGGGTTGCTGCGTCATTGAACTGACTGGACGCTGATTCAGAAATCTTAAAAGATCGCAGCCTTCGGCAGCTCCTACAGGATGTACATCAAACCCAGTGTAGGCGCTGCCGAAGGCTGCGATTTTTTGCTTTTGGGTGTTTCCAAACCCCGCACCAACTTGTTACCGAACGCCCCAGCGTGGCGCAAAACCGCGCTCACCTGGCCCAGCTGCATCTCCCCAGAATCTCCTTCCGGAAAAATTTCATCCACGCCAGAACCCTCGATTCAGGCGCTCTCCAGCCTTGCCCGTGATTTTTCCTGAACGCTACTCCAACAAGTTGGCCGCTTGATTGCATATGCTTGTATGTACAAGTAAAGACGTATGCGTATGAGTCGGTCGAGACTCCCCGCAGCGTCCACTGATTCGCTTGTCGCGCATCGAGGCGCGCAGGCTGCTGCCCACTGCCAGGGTTGGTTTGAATTGATCGCTGAGGAGTCTTTTTCGTGACTGACAATACCCAGAACAGCAACAAGTTTCGTGACGTGCAGATCCGCGCCGCACGCGGTAACACGCTGACCGCCAAGAGCTGGCTGACTGAAGCGCCGCTGCGCATGCTGATGAACAACCTCGACCCGGAAGTTGCCGAGAACCCGAAGGAACTGGTGGTCTACGGTGGCATCGGTCGCGCCGCGCGCAACTGGGAGTGCTACGACAAGATCGTCGAGAGCCTGACCAACCTGAACGACGACGAAACCCTGTTGGTGCAGTCGGGTAAACCGGTCGGCGTGTTCAAGACCCACGCCAACGCACCGCGCGTGCTGATCGCCAACTCCAATCTGGTGCCGCACTGGGCGAGCTGGGAACACTTCAACGAACTCGACGCCAAAGGCCTGGCCATGTACGGCCAGATGACTGCCGGCAGCTGGATCTACATCGGCAGCCAGGGCATCGTTCAGGGCACCTACGAAACCTTCGTCGAAGCCGGGCGCCAGCATTACAACGCTGACCTCAAGGGTCGCTGGGTGCTCACCGCCGGCCTCGGTGGCATGGGCGGCGCGCAACCGCTGGCCGCCACCCTGGCCGGCGCCTGCTCGCTGAATATCGAATGCCAGCAGGTAAGCATCGATTTCCGCCTGAAAAGCCGTTACGTCGACGAGCAAGCCAAAGACCTCGACGACGCCCTGGCGCGCATCGACAAATACACCAAAGAAGGCAAAGCGATTTCCATCGCGCTGCTCGGCAACGCTGCCGAAATACTCCCTGAACTGGTCAAGCGCGGCGTGCGCCCGGACATGGTCACCGATCAGACCAGCGCCCACGATCCGCTCAACGGCTACCTGCCGGCCGGCTGGAGCTGGGACGAATACCGCGCCCGCGCCAAGACCGAACCGGCAGCTGTGATCAAAGCCGCCAAGCAGTCGATGGCGGTGCACGTCAAAGCCATGCTGGAGTTCCAGAAGCAAGGCATTCCGACCTTCGACTACGGCAACAACATCCGCCAGATGGCTCAGGAAGAAGGTGTCGAGAACGCCTTTGATTTCCCAGGCTTCGTACCGGCCTACATCCGTCCGCTGTTCTGCCGTGGCATCGGCCCGTTCCGTTGGGCGGCGCTGTCGGGTGATCCGCAGGACATCTACAAAACCGACGCCAAGGTCAAAGAGCTGATCCCCGACGACTCGCATTTGCACAACTGGCTGGACATGGCCCGCGAGCGCATCAGCTTCCAAGGTCTGCCGGCGCGTATCTGCTGGGTCGGTCTGGGCCAGCGCGCCAAGCTCGGTCTGGCCTTCAACGAAATGGTCCGTAGCGGCGAGCTGTCGGCCCCGGTGGTGATCGGTCGCGACCATCTCGACTCCGGCTCGGTCGCCAGTCCCAACCGCGAAACCGAATCGATGCAGGACGGCTCCGACGCCGTGTCCGACTGGCCGCTGCTCAACGCACTGCTGAACACCGCGAGCGGTGCGACCTGGGTCTCCTTGCACCACGGCGGCGGGGTCGGCATGGGCTTCTCGCAGCATTCGGGGATGGTGATCGTCTGCGACGGTACTGACGAAGCCGCCGAGCGCATTGCTCGTGTGCTGCATAACGACCCGGCGACTGGCGTCATGCGCCATGCCGATGCCGGTTACCAGATTGCGATCGACTGCGCGAAAGAGCAGGGGCTGAATCTGCCGATGATCACTGGCGGGTAACACGCTCTGGTTTTATGTGGGAGCGAGCCTGCTCGCGAAGGCGTCGTGTCAGTCGCTACTGCTGTGACTGATACACCCGATTCGCGAGCAGGCTCGCTCCCACAGATGAATTTCAGTGAACCCGAATAGCAATCCACAGAGGTTGAATCATGGCGGTTAACAACGAACGTGCAGGCAGTACACCGTTGATCGAAAGGCGTTCGATCGACTACATCCCGGAAGCGGAAAGACACGGTCGTCTGTTCAGCCAGTTCACCCTGTGGATGGGCGCCAACCTGCAGATCACTGCGATCGTCACCGGGGCCCTGGCGGTGGTGCTTGGCGGTGATGTGTTCTGGTCGCTGATCGGTCTGTTGATCGGCCAGTTGCTCGGCGGTGGCGTGATGGCGCTGCATGCCGCGCAAGGGCCGAAACTGGGCTTGCCGCAGATGATCTCCAGTCGTGTGCAATTCGGCGTTTATGGGGCGGCAATTCCGATCGTGCTGGTGTGCCTGATGTACCTGGGTTTCACTGCCACCGGGACGGTGCTGTCGGGACAGGCGCTGGGTCAGTTGTTCGGTGTCAGCGACAGCGTAGGCATCCTGATTTTCGCCAGTGTCATCGTGCTGGTCACGGTGCTCGGCTATCGCGTGATCCACTGGATCGGCCGCGTCGCCAGCGTGATTGGCGTAATCGCTTTCGTGTTTCTGTTCTGGCGGCTGATGAGCCAGACCGACGTCGGCGCACTCCTGCAGATTCGTCATTTCAGCTGGAGCAGTTTCCTCCTGGCAGTGTCGCTGGCGGCGTCCTGGCAGATCGCTTTTGGCCCGTATGTGGCGGACTACTCGCGCTACCTGCCGAGCGCCACTTCGTCGGTAAAAACCTTTTTCGCCGCTGGCGCAGGGTCGGTGATCGGCGCCCAGGTGGCGATGATCCTCGGTGTGTTTGCCGCCGCTTCGGCCAACGGTCAATTCGCTGGCCATGAAGTCGCCTACATCGTCGGTTTAGGCGGTACCGGCGCCACCGCAGCGCTGCTGTACTTCAGCATCGCGTTCGGCAAAGTGACCATTTCGACGCTGAACTCCTACGGCAGCTTCATGTGCATCGCCACCATCATCAGCGGGTTCAAAGGACACCTGACGGTTACCCGCATGCAGCGGCTGGTGTTCGTGCTGTTCATCGTCGGCGCGGCGACACTGATTGCGCTGCTCGGGCAGCACTCGTTCCTCGGTGCGTTCAAGTCGTTCATCCTGTTTCTGCTCGCCTTCTTCACCCCGTGGAGCGCGATCAATCTGGTCGACTACTACTGCATCACCCGCGAGCGCTACGACGTCCCGGCGCTGGCCGATCCGAACGGTCGCTACGGCCGCTGGAACCTGCTCGGCATCAGCGTCTATGTGTTCGGCGTACTGGTGCAATTGCCGTTCATCTCGACCAAGTTCTACACCGGGCCGCTGGTGGCAGCTCTGGGCGATGTGGACATTTCCTGGATCATCGGCCTGGTGTTGCCGGCCGCCGTGTATTACCTCTGCGCAAAGAAATGGCACAGCACCGTGCCTGATCACCTGATTCTGCCGGTCGAGCAGAACAGCACCCAACAAGCAAAAACGAGCGGGGCCGGTCGCGCTGCGGCGCAGGCCTGATCTGGACGTGGACCAGGCTGGATGCCTCTTGAACTGCCGTAAGCCCATTCATGATTAGGAGCGTCACGACAATGAAATCGAACAAGACCCTGCTGACCACATTGCTGTCCATGGGCCTGTTGGCCAGTGCCGGTGCGACGCAAGCCGCCGGCTGGTGCGAATCGGGCAAACCGGTGAAATTCGCCGGCCTGAACTGGGAAAGCGGCATGCTCCTGACCGACGTACTGCAGGTGGTGCTGGAGAAAGGTTACGGCTGCAAGACCGACAGCCTGCCGGGCAACTCCATCACCATGGAAAACGCCCTGAGCAGCAACGACATTCAAGTGTTCGCCGAAGAGTGGGTTGGCCGCAGCGAGGTCTGGAACAAGGCCGAGAAGGCCGGCAAGGTCATCGGCGTCGGCGCACCGGTGGTGGGCGCGGTCGAAGGCTGGTACGTGCCGCGTTACGTGATCGAAGGCGACGCCAAGCGCAAGCTCGAGGCGAAAGCCCCGGACCTGAAAAACATCGCTGACCTGGGCAAATACTCCGCTGTGTTCAAGGACGCCGAAGAGCCGTCCAAGGGCCGCTTCTACAATTGCCCGGCCGGCTGGACCTGCGAACTCGACAACAGCGAAATGCTCAAGAGCTACGGCCTCGAAAACAGCTACACCAACTTCCGCCCGGGCACCGGCCCTGCGCTGGATGCAGCGGTGCTGTCGAGTTACAAGCGGGGCGAGCCGATCCTCTTCTACTACTGGTCGCCAACGCCACTGATGGGCCAGATCGATGCGGTCAAACTGGAAGAGAAACCCGGCGTCGACAAGACCGTGAGCATCAAGGTCGGCCTGTCGAAAACCTTCCACGACCAAGCCCCGGAACTGGTCGCCGTGCTGGAAAAGGTCAACCTGCCGATCGACCTACTCAACCAGAACCTCGGGCGCATGGCCAAGGAACGTATCGAGTCGGCAAAACTGGCGAAAATCTTCCTCAAGGAACATCCTGAAGTCTGGCACGCATGGGTGAGCGACGACGCAGCCAAGAAAATCGACGCGGCCTTGTAGGTCAGGTTTCCCCGGCTGCCAGCCATGGCAGCCGGACGCTTGATCGCAACCCCTTGATTGAGAGTCCCTTATGTTTCCCGAAAGCTTTACCTTTTCCATCGCCGACTGGGTCAACGGTTGGGTCGATTCGCTGGTGACCAATTACGGCGACGTATTCCGGCATATCTCCGACACGCTGCTCTGGGCCATCGTCAGTCTCGAAGGTTTGCTGCGTGCGGCGCCGTGGTGGCTGATGCTGGCGATTGTCGGCGTGATCGCCTGGCACGCCACGCGCAAAGTGGTGACCACCGCCGTGATTGTCGGTTTGTTGTTTCTGGTGGGTGCGGTCGGCCTCTGGGACAAGCTGATGCAGACCCTGGCGCTGATGATGGTCGCGACGATTATTTCGGTGCTGATCGGCATTCCGCTGGGGATCCTCTCGGCGCGCAGCAACCGCCTGCGTTCGGTGCTGATGCCGCTGCTCGACATCATGCAGACCATGCCGAGTTTCGTTTATCTGATTCCGGTGCTGATGCTGTTCGGTCTGGGCAAGGTCCCGGCGATTTTCGCCACGGTGATCTACGCCGCACCACCGCTGATTCGCCTGACCGACCTCGGTATTCGTCAGGTTGACGGTGAAGTGATGGAGGCGATCAACGCCTTCGGCGCCAACCGCTGGCAGCAACTGTTTGGCGTGCAACTGCCGCTGGCGCTGCCGAGCATCATGGCCGGGATCAACCAGACCACGATGATGGCCCTGTCGATGGTGGTGATCGCCTCGATGATCGGCGCCCGGGGCCTCGGTGAGGACGTGCTGGTGGGCATTCAGACCCTCAACGTCGGCCGTGGTCTCGAGGCGGGGCTGGCGATCGTGATTCTCGCGGTGGTCATCGACCGCATCACTCAAGCGTACGGTCGGCCACGCCATGAGGTGAGCAAATGAGCAACGCAAGCGTGAGCAAGATCGAAGTACGCAACGTCTTCAAGATTTTCGGCAACCGCGCCAAGGATGCGCTGGCGATGGTCGGCCAGGGCAAGAGCAAGGATCAGGTGCTCAACGAAACCGGTTGCGTGGTCGGCGTGAACGACTTGTCGCTTAGCATCGGCACCGGTGAAATCTTCGTGATCATGGGCCTGTCCGGTTCCGGCAAATCTACCCTGGTGCGCCACTTCAATCGCCTGATCGACCCCACCAGCGGGGCGATTCTGGTCGATGGCGAGGACATCCTGCAGTACGACATGGACGCCCTGCGCGAATTTCGCCGGCACAAGATCAGCATGGTGTTCCAGAGCTTCGGCCTGCTGCCGCACAAGAGCGTGCTCGATAACGTCGCCTATGGGTTGAAAGTCCGTGGCGAAAGCAAGCAGGTCTGCGCCGAACGCGCGCTGCACTGGATCAACACCGTCGGCCTCAAAGGCTACGAAAACAAATACCCGCACCAGCTCTCCGGCGGCATGCGTCAGCGCGTCGGCCTCGCTCGTGCATTGGCGGCGGACACCGACATCATCCTCATGGATGAAGCATTCAGTGCGCTGGATCCGTTGATCCGCGCCGAGATGCAGGACCAGTTGCTGGAACTGCAGAAGACCCTGCACAAGACCATCGTCTTCATCACCCACGACCTCGACGAAGCCGTGCGCATCGGCAATCGCATCGCGATTCTCAAGGATGGCCGGTTGATTCAAGTGGGCACGCCGAGAGAGATCCTGCATTCACCCGCCGATGAGTATGTCGACCGGTTTGTGCAGCGGCGGGCGGCGGTGGTGTGATCTGAATTATGCAGTGCACTGACTGGCCCCATCGCTGGCAAGCCAGCTCCCACAAAGTGATCAGTGCTCACACAAACCCTGTGGTAGCTGGCTTGCCAGCGATAGGGCCGGTGAAGCTGCATCAATATCAAGGTTGAGGTTAAAGATGTCCCAGGCTGAAAAAATCATCATCACCGGTGCGCCTCTGCGTTGGCAGGACGTGGTCGCCGTTGCCCGTCACGGTGCGCCGCTGGAACTGTCCAGCGACACCTGGGCGCGCATCGACAACGCTCAGGCCATCGTCCAGCGCATCGTTGCCAGCGGCGAGCGCGCCTATGGCGTCAACACCGGTCTGGGTGGTCTGTCGAACGTCTCGCTGCAGGACGAACAGCTCAGCCAGCTCTCGCGCAATACCTTGCTCAGCCATGCCTGCGGTGTCGGCCCGGTGCTCAGCGATGAACAGACCCGCGCCATCATCTGCGCCGCGATCCACAACTACAGCCACGGCAAATCCGGCTTGCATCGGCGTGTGGTCGAAGGGTTGCTGGCGCTGCTCAATCGCGGCATCACCCCGCAAGTGCCGTCGCAGGGTTCGGTGGGTTACCTGACGCACATGGCGCACATCGGCATCGCGCTGCTCGGCATTGGCAATGTCAGCTATCGCGGGCAGATCATTGCGGCGCAGCAGGCGTTGGCAGAGGAAGGCTTGAAGCATGTGCAGTTAGGTGCGAAGGACGGTTTGTGTCTGGTCAACGGCACGCCGTGCATGACCGGCCTCAGTTGCCTGGCGATTGCCGATGCTACGCGGCTGCTGCAATGGGCCGATGTGATTGGTGCGATGAGTTTCGAAGCCCAGCGCGGCCAGATCGATGCTTTCGATGCCGAGATCATTGCGCTCAAACCGCATCCGGGCATGCAGCAGGTCGGCAACAACCTGCGCGCCTTGCTCGATGGCAGCGAAGTGATCGCCGCGAGCAAAGGCATTCGTACTCAGGATGCGCTGAGCATTCGTTCGATCCCGCAAGTGCACGGCGCCGCGCGTGATCAACTGGAGCACGCAATCAAACAGGTCGAAGCCGAACTCAACGGCTGCACCGACAACCCGTTACTGCTGGGCACACCGGACAATTTCCGGGTGATGTCGCAGGCCAACCCGCACGGTCAATCCGTGGCGATGGCTGCCGATCTGCTGGCGATTGCCATGGCCGAAATCGGCTCGATCGCCGAGCGCCGTCTCGACCGTTTGGTCAATCCGCACGTCAGCGGCTTGCCGGCGTTTCTGGTGGCCAATCCCGGGGTGAACTCGGGGATGATGATCGTGCAATACGTCGCCGCCTCGCTGTGTGCGGAAAACCGCCAATTGGCGCAACCGGCGGTACTCGACAACTACATCACCTCGGGCCTGCAGGAAGACCATCTGAGCATGGGTACCAACGCCGCGCTGAAGCTGCACCGCGCGCTGGAAAACTGCACACAGATCCTCGCCATCGAGTACCTGCTGGCGGCGCAGGCACTGGAATTTCTCAAGGAACAACGCTTCGGCGCCGGCACTGACGTCGCCTGGCGCCTGCTGCGCGAAACGGTCCCGGCCTACGATCAGGACCGCTGGCTGGCGCCGGATATTGCTGCCGCTGCAAGCGTCTTGAAAGACCCGAATCTGCCGCACGACGTTTTACCGAATTTGCACTGACAACTGCCCATACCAGCGTGCCAAGGCGCGGATCGTCCAAAAGACGGGAGGCGACGGATAACGGAATGCTCCGGAGCGACTGGTAGTTAATAACAAACTCTCAAAAGGAGCATTTTAATGACTGCGCTGAACCTGATCCCCGGCCAACTGAGCCTGGCCCAACTGCGTGACGTCTACCAGAACCCGATCACACTGACCCTCGACAACAGCGCCAGCGCGCAGATCGAAGCCAGCGTCGCCTGTGTCGAGCAGATCCTCGCCGAGAACCGCACCGCCTACGGCATCAACACCGGTTTCGGCCTGCTGGCCTCGACGCGCATCGCCAGCGAAGACCTGGAAAACCTGCAGCGTTCGCTGGTGCTCTCGCACGCTGCCGGCGTCGGCCAGCCGATCAGCGATGAGTTGGTGCGGCTGATCATGGTGCTCAAGGTCAACAGCCTCAGCCGGGGTTTTTCCGGGATTCGTCGACAGGTGATCGATGCGCTGATTGCGCTGATCAATGCCGAGGTCTATCCGCACATTCCGTTGAAAGGTTCGGTCGGTGCATCGGGCGATCTGGCGCCATTGGCGCACATGTCGCTGGTGCTGCTGGGCGAGGGCAAGGCGCGTTACAAGGGCGAATGGCTTGAAGCCACCGAAGCACTGAAAGTCGCCGGCCTGACGCCGCTGACGTTAGCGGCCAAAGAAGGTCTGGCTCTGCTCAACGGTACTCAGGTTTCCACAGCGTTCGCGCTGCGCGGTTTATTCGAAGGCGAAGATCTGTTTGCCGGTGCCCTGGCGCTCGGCAGTCTCACCGTAGAAGCTGTGCTCGGTTCGCGCTCGCCGTTCGACGCGCGCATTCATGCCGCGCGTGGGCAGAAAGGGCAGATCGACGCCGCTGCGGCTTATCGCGATCTGCTCGGCGAGCGCAGCGAAGTTTCCGCCTCGCACCAGAACTGCGACAAGGTCCAGGACCCGTACTCGCTGCGCTGCCAGCCGCAGGTCATGGGTGCTTGCCTGACCCAGTTCCGCCAGGCCGCTGAAGTGCTGGCGGTGGAAGCCAACGCGGTTTCCGACAACCCCTTGGTCTTCGCCGCTGAAGGCGACGTGATTTCCGGCGGTAACTTCCACGCCGAACCGGTGGCGATGGCCGCTGACAACATGGCATTGGCCATCGCTGAAATCGGCTCGCTGAGCGAGCGGCGCATCTCGCTGATGATGGACAAACACATGTCGCAACTGCCGCCGTTCCTCGTCGCCAATGGCGGGGTGAACTCCGGTTTCATGATCGCCCAGGTGACCGCAGCGGCGTTGGCCAGCGAAAACAAGGCGTTGTCCCACCCGCATTCGGTGGACAGCCTGCCGACCTCGGCCAACCAGGAAGACCACGTATCGATGGCCCCGGCCGCCGGCAAGCGTTTGTGGGAAATGGCCGAGAATACTCGCGGCATTCTCGCTGTGGAATGGCTGGCGGCGGTGCAGGGCCTGGATCTGCGCAACGGTCTGAAGACCTCGCCGAAGCTGGAAGAGGCGCGGGCGATTTTGCGCAAGCAAGTGCCGTTCTATGAGAAGGACCGCTTCTTTGCACCGGACATCAATGCGGCGACGCAATTGCTGGCGTCGCGGTGTTTGACCGAACTGGTGCCGGCGCAGCTTTTGCCGAGCCTGTGATGGCCTCTTCGCGAGCAGGCGCGCTTCCACAGGGGAACGCTATTCAACTGTGGGAGCGAGCCTGCTCGCGAATCGATTTTGAACAAGACGAGGAACCGGGATGAAAACCCTCTGGCAACACTGCCACGTCGCAACCATGGCCAACGGCGTCTATTCGATCATCGAGGATGCCGCGATCGTGACATCCGGCACGCTGATCGAGTGGATCGGCCCACGCACTCAATTGCCGTCCGGCGAATACCCGGCGGTCAATGATTTGCAGGGTGCTTGGGTCACTCCCGGTCTGATCGACTGCCACACCCACACCGTGTTCGGTGGCAACCGCAGCGGCGAGTTCGAGCAGCGTCTGCAAGGCGTCAGCTATGCCGAGATCGCCGCGCAGGGCGGCGGCATCGCCAGCACCGTGCGCGCCACCCGTGGAGCCACTGAAGACGAGTTGTTCGCCAGCGCCGCCAAGCGCTTGAAAAGTCTGATGCGCGACGGCGTGACCACGGTGGAAATGAAGTCCGGCTACGGTCTCGATCTGGTCAACGAGCGCAAGCTGCTGCGGGTCATCCGGCGCCTGGCCGAAGAGCTGCCGATCAGCGTCCGCAGCACTTGCCTGGCGGCGCACGCCTTGCCGCCGGAGTACAAGGATCGCGCCGACGATTACATCGACCTGGTCTGCGAGCAGATGCTCCCGGCACTTGCCGCCGAAGGTCTGGTCGACGCCGTGGATGCGTTCTGCGAATACCTGGCGTTTTCGCCGGAGCAGGTCGAGCGAGTCTTCGTCGCCGCGCAACAGCTCGGACTGCCGGTAAAGCTGCACGCCGAGCAATTGTCCTCGCTGCACGGCTCCAGCCTCGCCGCACGTTACAAAGCCTTGTCCGCCGATCACCTGGAATTCATGGATGAGGCCGACGTGATCGCCATGGCCGCCGCCGACACCGTCGCCGTCCTGCTGCCCGGCGCGTTCTACTTTCTGCGCGAAACCCAGCTGCCGCCGATGGACGCGCTGCGCAAGCACAAGGTCAAGATCGCTATCGCCAGCGACCTCAACCCCGGCACTTCGCCGGCACTGTCGTTGCGTCTGATGCTGAACATGGCTTGCACCTGCTTCCGCATGACCCCGGAAGAGGCCTTGGCCGGGGCGACGATTCATGCCGCGCAGGCACTGGGCATGGCGCAGACCCATGGCTCGCTGGAGGTTGGCAAGGTCGCCGACTTTGTCGCGTGGGACATCGAGCGTCCGGCGGATCTGGCCTATTGGCTCGGTGGCGATCTGGACAAGCGCGTCGTGCGTCACGGCGTTGAATCGAATTTCTAGGAGGGCGGTTGTGGACAAGGTTCTGAATTTCAAACAAGGCCGCGTGCCGCTGCTGATCAGCATGCCCCACGCCGGTGTGCGTCTGACCCCGGCGGTCGAGGCCGGGCTGATCCCCGCTGCGCAAAGCCTGCCGGACACCGATTGGCATATCCCGCAGCTCTACGACTTTGCCGAGGAACTGGGCGCCAGCACCCTGGCTGCCGAGTATTCGCGTTTCGTCATCGACCTCAACCGGCCGTCCGACGACAAGCCGTTGTATGCCGGGGCGACCACCGGGTTGTATCCGGCGACGCTGTTCGACGGCATCCCGTTGTTTCAGGAAGGTCTGGAACCTTCGAAAGAGGAGCGCGTGACTTACCTGGAGCAGATCTGGACGCCGTACCATCGCACCTTGCAGCAAGAACTGGCGCGGCTGAAAGCCGAATTCGGCTACGCGCTGCTATTCGATGCGCACTCGATCCGCTCGATCATCCCGCACCTGTTCGACGGCAAGTTGCCGGACTTCAACCTCGGCACCTTCAATGGCGCCAGTTGTGATCCGCAATTGGCCAGTCAGCTGGAAACGATTTGCGCGGGGCACGAACAGTTCACCCATGTGCTCAATGGCCGCTTCAAGGGCGGACACATCACCCGCCAGTACGGCGCCCCGGCGCAGGACATCCACGCCGTGCAGCTGGAACTGTGCCAGTCCACCTACATGGAAGAGTTCGAACCGTTCCGCTACCGCGCCGACCTGGCCGAACCGACGCGGGTGGTGCTCGGGGAATTGCTGCAGGGCTATCTGGCCTGGGCAAGATCTCACTACAGCGCATAACTGCCCCTGTGGGAGCGGGCTTGCTCGCGAAGGCGGTGTATCAGTCACTGTTTTTATCGACTGACAAGGCCCCTTCGCGAGCAAGCCCGCTCCCACAGGGTGATGCGTGGCGAAAAAATTGCGAGTGACCTGGAACATGCTCATTGACGCAAATCGGGTTTATGATGCCCAACGGCAGAATAATACGAGTCCCCCCAGGGATGACCTCGACCCCTTACGGAGCGCGCAATGCAGACTTTGTTTCCGCAGATCAAACCCCACGCCCGGCACGATCTGGCTGTCGATGACACCCATACGCTGTACGTCGATGAAAGCGGCTCGCCGGAGGGATTGCCGGTGGTGTTCATCCACGGTGGCCCCGGCGCCGGCTGCGACGCCCAGAGCCGACGCTATTTCGATCCGAATCTGTATCGCATCGTCACCTTCGACCAGCGCGGCTGCGGTCGCTCCACGCCGCACGCGAGCCTGGAAAACAACACCACCTGGGATCTGGTCGAGGATCTTGAGCGCATCCGCAAACACCTGGGCATCGAAAAATGGGTGTTGTTCGGCGGCTCCTGGGGCTCGACCCTGGCGCTGGCCTACGCGCAAACCCACCCGGAGCGGGTCCATGGTCTGATTCTGCGCGGGATCTTTCTCTGCCGTCCGCAGGAAATCGAGTGGTTCTATCAGGCCGGCGCCAGCCGTCTGTTCCCCGATTACTGGCAGGACTACATCGCGCCGATCCCGCTGGACGAGCGCGACGACCTGCTCAACGCTTTCCACAAACGCCTGACCGGCAACGACCAGATCGCCCAGATGCATGCGGCCAAGGCGTGGTCGACCTGGGAAGGGCGCACCGCGACCCTGCGCCCTAATCCGCTGGTGGTCGATCGTTTCTCCGAGCCGCAGCGCGCATTGTCGATTGCGCGGATCGAATGCCACTACTTCACCAACAACGCCTTCCTTGAGCCGAACCAGCTGATCCGCGACATGGGCAAGATCGCTCATCTGCCAGGGGTGATCATTCACGGTCGCTATGACGTGATTTGCCCGCTCGACAACGCCTGGGAATTGCATCAGGCCTGGCCGAACAGCGAATTGCAGGTGATCCGCGACGCCGGCCACGCCGCCTCCGAGCCGGGCATCACCGATGCGCTGGTGCGCGCCGCGAGCAAAATGGCCCAGCGCCTGCTCGACCTGCCACTCGAAGAAGCATGAAGGCGCTGTTACAGCGCGTACGTGGTGCGCGGGTTGAAGTCGCTGGCGAGGTAGTCGGCGCGGTCGATCAGGGTTTGCTCGTGCTGGTTGCGGTAGAACCCGACGACACGCGTACCAGCGCCGACAAACTTCTGCATAAGCTGCTTAACTATCGGGTATTCAGTGACGCCGAGGGCAAGATGAATCTGTCCCTGGCGGATGTGGGTGGCGGGTTGCTGCTGGTCTCTCAGTTCACACTTGCCGCCGACACCAAAAGCGGCCTGCGCCCGAGCTTTTCCACGGCCGCACCGCCGGCACTGGGTAAGGAATTGTTCGACTATTTATTGAGCCAGGCGAAACAGGTGCATGGCACTGTGGCATCAGGTAGATTCGGCGCCGACATGCAGGTGCACCTGGTCAACGATGGCCCGGTTACCTTTTTGTTACAGACATGACAGTGCCTGAAACACCTTTTTCGGAAATTTCGACTGTTTTTAGGCTGTTTTCGCGATAAATACTTTGTTACCCCTGATGCGTTGTCATCCGGGCTACTAGATAATCGCGCGCTGCGGGGATCGACATTCGTTGATCCGTTTTGACTTAGGTAGAGACTTGTCTGGATCCGATTGGGGAATCATTTTGCCCCGGCGGAGTCGGAACAATGCTCGCCAACTTGGCAAGGGTGCCCTGAAAGGTCGGTTTTTTACTGCCGAAAACCCTACAGGCACTTCATCTGGCCGTTGGTTTATTGATCTGTTTTCGGCGAGGGTTGCTCGTGATTGTTAGTCCCTGTAATGCAGCAAAAATGTCTGCCAAACGCATGCGAAGTGCTCTGGTAGCGGGTTCGGCGCTCCTGTGCCTGCTCAGCGCCGGTCAGCTTTGGGCGTTCAATCTTGACGACGTATCGGCCAAGGCCAAAGAGCTGGCCGGGCAGAAGTTCGAAGCCCCGCGCAGCAACCTGCCGAACGAATTCCGCGAAATGAAGTTCGCGGACTACCAGAAGATCCGCTTCCTCACAGAAAAGGCTGAGTGGGCCGATCAGAAGACGCCGTTCAAGCTCTCCTTCTATCACCAGGGTATGCACTTCGATACGCCGGTGAAAATCAACGAGATCACCGCGAATACCGTCTCGGAGATCAAATACGATCCGAGCCGCTTCGATTTCGGCGACCTGAAATTCGATCCGAAAGCCACCGAACAACTGGGCTACGCCGGTTTCCGTGTGCTGTATCCGATCAACAAGGCCGACAAGCAAGACGAAATCATGACCATGCTCGGCGCGAGTTACTTCCGCGTCGTCGGCAAGGGCCATACCTATGGTCTGTCGGCCCGTGGTCTGGCGATCGATACCGCGCTGCCGTCGGGTGAAGAGTTCCCGCGTTTTCGCGAGTTCTGGATTCAGCAGCCAAAGCCGGGCGACAAGCACCTGGTGATCTTCGCTCTGCTCGATTCGCCGCGTGCCACCGGTGCCTACCGTCTGATCCTGCGTCCGGGCAGCGACACCATCGTCGACGTCAAGGCGCAGATGTTCCTGCGTGACAAGGTCGGCAAACTCGGCATCGCGCCGCTGACCAGCATGTTCCTGTTCGGCGCCAACCAGCCGTCGAAGGTCCTCAACTACCGTCGTGAACTGCACGACTCCAGCGGTCTGTCGATCCATGCCGGCAATGGCGAGTGGATCTGGCGTCCATTGAACAACCCGAAACATCTGGCCGTGAGCAACTTCAGCGTCGAGAACCCGCGTGGTTTCGGTCTGCTGCAGCGTGGCCGTGACTTCAGCCACTACGAAGACCTCGACGACCGCTACGACAAGCGCCCAAGTGCCTGGATCGAGCCGAAGGGCGAGTGGGGCAAGGGCACTGTCGATCTGGTAGAGATCCCGACCGCTGACGAAACCAACGACAACATCGTTGCGTTCTGGAGCCCGGAAAAAATGCCGGAGCCAGGCCAGCCGCTGGACTTCGCCTACCGCATGCACTGGACCATGGACGAAGCAGCCATCCATGCGCCGGACAGCGCCTGGGTGGCGCAGACCCTGCGTTCGACCGGCGACGTCAAACAATCGAACCTGATCCGTCAGCCGGATGGCAGCGTGGCCTATCTGGTCGACTTCGAAGGCCCGTCGCTGGCGGCCCTGACGCCGGATGCCGACGTGCGCAGTCAGGTCAGCGTCGGCGACAACGCCGAGCTGGTCGAGAACAGCGTGCGCTACAACCCGGAAACCAAGGGCTGGCGTTTGACCCTGCGGATGAAGATCAAGGACCCGAGCAAGGCAACCGAAATGCGTGCCGCCCTGGTTCAGCCAGTGGTCACCGCGGATCTGGGCAAATCGGTGCCGGCGTCCAATTCGTCGGTCGCCAAGGCCGACAAGGTGGCCGCCAAGCAACAGGAAAAACTCGACAAGGAAGCCAAGGCCGCCGAAGCCAAACAGGCTGAAGCCAAGCCTGCAGCCGACGCCAAGGACAAGGCCAACAAAGACGCCAAGCAGCCAGTCGCTGCCGACGCGGCCCCAGCCACACCGGAATCGGCGCCGACTGAAGAAGTCCTGACCGAGACCTGGAGCTATCAGTTGCCTGCCGATGAGTAATTCACCAGTACAGCCAGAGACTCTGTCCGAGTATCTGGCGCATCTGCCGATGACCGACGAGCAACGCGCGGAACTCGCGGGTTGCCAGTCGTTCAGCGAGCTGCATGAACGCCTGTCGTCCTCGACCTTCGATGCCCCTGCCGAAGCCGCCCAGGCTTCGGTGGGCAAGCGTCTGACCCTGAGCACTGCCGAAGAACTGGCCGAAGCGGAAATGCTGGTGCTCGACGCCAGTGGCCGGGTCAGCCTCAAGGCGACCCCGCCGATCCGCCGTACCAAGGTCGTGCCGGAGCCATGGCGCACCAATATTCTGGTGCGTGGCTGGCGCCGTCTGACCGGTCGCACCAACCCGCCGCAGCCGCCAAAGGACGCCAATGTCCTGCCGGCCGCGCGCTGGCGCACCGTCGGTTCGATCCGCCGCTATATCCTGTTGTTGCTGATGCTCGGCCAGACCATCGTTGCCGGCTGGTATATGAAAGGCATCATGCCGTACCAGGGCTGGTCGTTCGTCGATCTGGAAGAAGTCCTGCATCAGCCGCTGCTGCAAACCGCCACGCAAGTGCTGCCGTACGCGTTGCAAACCAGCATCCTGATTCTGTTCGGGATTCTGTTCTGCTGGGTCTCGGCCGGTTTCTGGACCGCGCTGATGGGCTTCCTCGAGCTGCTTACTGGCCACGATAAATACCGTATCTCCGGGAAAAGCGCCGGTAACGAGCCGATTCCGAAAGATGCGCGTACGGCGCTGGTAATGCCGATCTGCAACGAAGACGTGCCGCGTGTATTCGCCGGTCTGCGGGCGACGTTCGAATCGGTCGCCGCCACCGGTGATCTGGATCGCTTCGACTTTTTCGTGCTCAGCGACAGTAACGACACCGATATCTGCGTCGCCGAGCAACAGGCCTGGCTGGATGTCTGCCGCGAAGCCAAGGGCTTTGGCAAGATCTTCTATCGCCGTCGCCGCCGTCGCGTGAAGCGCAAGAGCGGCAACCTTGACGACTTCTGCCGTCGTTGGGGCGGTGACTACAAGTACATGGTCGTGCTCGACGCCGACTCCGTGATGAGTGGCGAGTGCCTGACCAGTCTGGTGCGCCTGATGGAAGCGACGCCGGACGCCGGGATCATCCAGACCGCGCCGCGTGCGTCGGGCATGGACACCCTGTATGCGCGTATGCAGCAGTTCGCCACCCGCGTGTACGGCCCGCTGTTTACCGCTGGTCTGCACTTCTGGCAGTTGGGTGAATCCCACTACTGGGGTCACAACGCGATCATCCGCATGAAGCCGTTCATCGACCACTGCGCCCTGGCGCCGTTGCCGGGCAAGGGCGCGTTCTCCGGTGCGATTCTTTCCCACGACTTCGTTGAAGCTGCGCTGATGCGCCGTGCCGGCTGGGGCGTGTGGATTGCCTACGACTTGCCGGGCAGTTACGAAGAGCTGCCGCCGAACCTGCTCGACGAGCTCAAGCGTGACCGTCGCTGGTGCCACGGCAACCTGATGAACTTCCGTCTGTTCCTGGTCAAGGGCATGCACCCGGTGCACCGCGCGGTGTTCCTGACCGGCGTGATGTCTTACCTGTCAGCGCCGTTGTGGTTCTTCTTCCTGGTGTTGTCGACCGCGCTGCTGGCGGTGAACACGCTGATGGAGCCGCAGTACTTCCTCGAACCGCGCCAGCTCTATCCGCTGTGGCCACAATGGCACCCGGACAAGGCCATCGCGCTGTTCTCGACGACCATCGTGCTGCTGTTCCTGCCGAAGCTGTTGAGCATCATCCTGATCTGGGCCAAGGGCGCGAAAGAGTTCGGCGGCAAGTTCAAGGTGACCCTGTCGATGCTGCTGGAGATGCTGTTCTCCATGCTGCTGGCGCCGGTGCGGATGATTTTCCACACGCGCTTCGTCCTCGCCGCGTTCCTCGGCTGGGCCGCGACCTGGAATTCGCCGCAGCGTGACGACGACTCGACGCCGTGGAGCGAAGCTCTCAAGCGCCACGGCCCGCAGACGTTGCTGGGCTTCTTGTGGGCGCTGCTGGTGATCTGGCTGAACCCGAGCTTCCTCTGGTGGCTGGTGCCGATCGTCGGTTCGCTGATGCTGTCGATCCCGGTATCGGTGATCTCCAGCCGTGTCGGCCTCGGTCTGAAGACCCGTGACGAGAGCCTGTTCCTCATCCCCGAGGAATACAATCCGCCACAGGCTTTGCTGGCAACCGATCAGTACACCCATGAGAACCGTTATCACGCCCTCAACGACGGCTTCGTCCGCGCCGTGGTCGATCCACAGCAGAACGCCCTGGCGTGCTCGCTGGCGACCTCGCGTCACGGCCAGGCCGAGCCGATCGAGTGGCTGCGTCAGGAACGTGTGCGACACGCGATCAAGGTCGGCCCGGCCGGGCTCAACAACCATGATCGTCTGCAACTGCTGAGCGATCCTGTCGCACTGGCACGCCTGCATGAGCAGGTCTGGGCCGAAGGTCACGCCGAGTGGCTGGACGCCTGGCGCGCGTCGGTGAAAGCCGATCCGCATGCGCCGTTGCTGCCGCTGCGACCGGTGAGCCTGCAGGCTCAGCCGGCCTGATGAGAAAACCCCGCTGATTCAGCGGGGTTTTTTTATGTCCGCTGTCGATCTGCGAAAAAATCCCGATCAAACCTTGTACAAAAAAACCAGCGCATAGCATCCGTCGCCGAATTGGCGCGCCCGTTAACTACGACGCGCAAACCGCGCCGCTGCCTTCGCGAGCAGGCTCGCTCCCACAGGGAAACGCATTCCAAGGTGGGAGCGAGCCTGCTCGCGAATGGCATCACCTCGGTTACAGGCGAACCGAGGTTGTGCATCAACTCAGACTTTGAAACGGCCTACCAGCATCTGCAGATGCGTGCCCAATCGGGCCAGTTCAACGCTGGACGCAGCGGTCTCCCAGAGGGAAACGCATTCCAAGGTGGGAGCGAGCCTGCTCGCGAATGGCATCACCTCGGTTCCAGGCGAACCGAGGTTGTGCATCGACTCAGACTTTGAACCGGCCCACCAGCATCTGCAGATGCGTGCCCAATCGCGCCAGTTCAACGCTGGTCGCAGCGGTCTCCCACAGGGAAACGCATTCCAAGGTGGGAGCGAGCCTGCTCGCGAATGCCATCACTTCGGTTCCAGGCGAACCGAGGTTGTGCATCGACTCAGACTTTGAACCGGCCCACCAGCATCTGCAGATGCGTGCCCAATCGCGCCAGTTCAACGCTGGACGCAGCGGTCTCCCAGAGGGAAACGCATTCCAAGGTGGGAGCGAGCCTGCTCGCGAATGCCATCACCTCGGTTCCAGGCGAACCGAGGTTGTGCATCGACTCAGACTTTGAACCGGCCTACCAGCATCTGCAAATGCGTGCCCAGTCGCGCCAGTTCAACGCTGGTCGCAGCGGTCTCCCACAGGGCAACGCATTCCAAGGTGGGAGCGAGCCTGCTCGCGAATGCCATCACCTCGGTTCCAGGCGAACCGAGGTTGTGCATCGACTCAGACTTTGAACCGGCCTACCAGCATCTGCAAATGCGTGCCCAGTCGCGCCAGTTCACGCTGGACGCAGCGGTCTCCCAGAGGGAAACGCATTCCAAGGTGGGAGCGAGCCTGCTCGCGAATGGCATCACCTCGGTTACAGGCGAACCGAGGTTGTGCATCAACTCAGACTTTGAAACGGCCTACCAGCATCTGCAGATGCGTGCCCAGTCGCGCCAGTTCAACGCTGGACGCAGCGGTCTCCCAGAGGGAAACGCATTCCAAGGTGGGAGCGAGCCTGCTCGCGAATGGCATGACCTCGGTTCCAGGCGAACCGAGGTTGTGCATCGACTCAGACTTTGAACCGGCCCACCAGCATCTGCAAATGCGTGCCCAGTCGCGCCAGTTCAACGCTGGACGCAGCGGTCTCTTCACTCGCCGCCGAGGTCTGATCGGACACATCGCGCACGTTGAGCACGCTGCGGTTGATCTCTTCGGCCACGGCGCTCTGCTGCTCGGCAGCAGCGGCAATCTGCTGGTTCATCGCCTGGATCGCCGAGACGGTGCGGGTAATGCTCTCCAGTGAGCCACCGGCGCGCCGGGTCAGCTCGACGCTGCTGTCGGTCAGGCTGCGGCTGTTGTCCATGATGGTCGCCACTTGCTGGGTGCCGTTTTGCAGGCCGACGATCAGCTCTTCGATCTCTTCCGTGGATTTCTGCGTGCGCTGGGCGAGGCTGCGGACTTCGTCGGCAACCACGGCGAACCCACGTCCGGCTTCCCCGGCGCGGGCCGCTTCGATGGCGGCGTTGAGAGCCAGCAGGTTGGTTTGCTGGGCCACCGACTTGATCACATCGAGGACGCTGCCGATCTTGTCGCTTTCACGCTTGAGCTCGCCCATGGCTTCGGTGGAGTGGCTGACCTCAAGCGCCAGACGTTCGATCTGCGCGATGGCTTCGCCGACGACCTTGTCGCCTTCACGGGCCTGTTGGTCGGCGGCGACGGCGGCTTCCGAAGCTTCTTCAGCGTTGCGTGCGACTTCCTGCACGGTGGCGGCCATCTCATTCATGGCGGTGGCGACCTGATCAGTCTCGACCTTCTGATTGTTGACCCCGGCGCTGGTCTGCTCGGTCACCGCCGAGAGTTCTTCGGCGGCGCTGGCGATCTGCGTGACGCCGTCGCTGATGCCGCCGATCAATTCGCGCAGGCCTTGGGTCATGCTTTGCATCGAGCGCTGCAACTGGCCAAGTTCGTCGCGACGCAGGGACACCAGGTTGTGGGTCAGGTCGCCGGCGGCCACGCGTTCGGCGACTTTCAGGGTCTGGGTCAGCGGAATGATGATTTGCCGGGTGATCGCCCAAGCGGCAATCAGACCGAAGGCCAGTGCCAGCGCAGTGGCGACCAGCAGCATGTTCTTGGCATGGGCAGCATCGGTGTCGCGCACCACGGTTTGCGATTCAGTGAGCTTCTTGCTGGCCGCGATCAGGATGTCGCCCTGAGCCGACATGTTGGCCAGTGCGGCGGTGTTCTTGACCTGTGAATCACGGAACTGAGCGACGGCGGCGCGATAGGCCTTGAGCGAGTCGGTGGCCTGCTGCAGGTTGGCGATGTGCTGCTCTGGCACTCGGGTCGGCAGGCTCTCGAGATTTTTCAGGGCGTTGTCGATGGCGGTCAGCGCCGGTTGCTCGGCATCGGCCTTGCCGCTGTAGGTGTAACCGCGCACCTGATAGCGCGCCTGCTGCAACAGTTTGCTCAGCTCGATGACAGCGTTGTACTGCGCAACGCTGTCGCCTTGCAGCAGCGCACTTTCGACTTCGCCGACCTTGGCCACAGCATTGTCAGCGTTGGCGCCAAGCTTGCTGCGCGCATCTTCACGCTGGACGGTGGCCTGGGTCATTTCGCCGAAAGCGCGTTTGTATTCGGCGACCGCAGCAAGCTGTTGGTCCACCATCGCCACATCGGACGGCTGCTCGATCATGCCGCGTGCCGATTGCAGGCCGCTCTCGAGTTGGTTGAGGTATCCATTGACCGCGCCCGGGCCCTGTTCGCCACGGCGCATGTCGTAGTCCATGCGCGCCAGGCGCAGGTCCTTGGTCAACTCGTTGAGGCTGGAAATGAAGCCGAGCTTGTCGCCACGGCTGATGATGCCGCTCATGCCGGTCCAGCCGGTGAAAGTGATCAACAGCGTCAGCAATAGCACCAGGCCGAAACCGATGCCCAGCTTGCGTTTGACGCTGACGTTTCCAAGACTCTCGGCTAACCAACGGTACATGCGACCACTCCCTTCGGACCACTTAATTGGACTTATAGGAGTTGTATCGGCTGGGTGATGGCAATCTGTAACGCCACTTGTCCGCGCCCGTAGGAGCTTGTAGGAGCCTGTAGGAGCTGACGAGTGCAACGAGGCTGCGCGATCCTTTGATCTTGCTTCTAAAACAAAATCAAAAGATCGCAGCCTTCGGCAGCTCCTACACGGAACCTGTGTCGGGTTAGAAAAGGCGTGCGAGCAGGGCGGTGACGGCGGTTTCGACGCGCAGGATGCGCTCGCCCAGTTGCACCGGTTGCAGGCCGGATTTGGCCAGCAGATCGATTTCGTAAGGAATCCAACCACCCTCGGGGCCGATGGCCAGCGTCACTGGCTCGTTCAGCGCACGAGGGCAGGGCGGGAAGTTGCCAGGATGGCCGACCAGGCCGAGGGTGCCCTCGCTGATCGCTGGCAGTCGATCTTCAACGAAAGGCTTGAAGCGCTTCTCGATGACGATTTGCGGCAACACCGTATCGCGAGCCTGTTCGAGCCCGAGGATCAACTGCTCACGAATCGCTTCCGGCTCCAGAAATGGCGTCTGCCAGAAGCTTTTTTCGACGCGATAGCTGTTGACCAGAACCACCTTGGCCACACCCATGGTCGCGACAGTCTGGAACACTCGGCGGAGCATTTTCGGCCGGGGCAATGCCAGCACTAGAGTCAGCGGCAACTTGGCCGGCGGTGGCTGGTCGAGGCTGACACGCAGCTCCGCTTCGCCCGCTTCCAGACGCAGCAACTCGGCCGAACCCATCAACCCGTTGATGCGCCCGACGCGCAGGCTGTCGCCGACTTCCGAGCGATGCACTTCCTGCATGTGGGTCAGACGGCGATCACGCAGGATCACGCGGTCCGCCGCAATGAAATCGGCCTCTTCGAGCAGCAGCAGGTTCATGCCTGGGTCGCTGGCGGCTGGTCGTTGTGGTCGTCGGCTGGTGTTTCGTCCGGGCGTTCGCGCTTGCTGACCAGCGCGCCGAAGAGGATGCCGATTTCGAACAGCATCCACATCGGCACGGCCAGCAGGGTCTGCGAAAAGATGTCCGGCGGAGTGAGGATCATGCCGACCACGAAGCAGCCGATGATCACGTACGGGCGGATCTTCTTCAGGTATTTGACGTCGACTACGCCGATCCACACCAGCAGCACTACCGCCACCGGAATCTCGAACGCCACGCCGAAGGCGAAGAACAGCGTCATGACGAAATCGAGGTAGCTGGCGATGTCGGTCATCATCTCCACGCCGGCCGGTGTAGCGGCGGCGAAGAACTTGAAGATCAGCGGAAAGACGAAGTAATAGGCGAACGCCATGCCGATGTAGAACAGCAGGATGCTGGAGATCAGCAGCGGCACCGCGACGCGTTTTTCATGCTTGTACAGGCCCGGCGCGATAAAGCCCCAGATCTGATGCAGGATCACTGGAATCGCGAGGAACAGCGAAACCATCATGGTCAGCTTCAGCGGCGTCAGGAACGGCGACGACACGTCTGTGGCGATCATCGTCGCGCCGACCGGCAGGTACTGGCGCAGCGGCGTCGAGACGAAGGTGTAGATCTGCTGGGTAAACGCGAACAGCCCGGCAAAGATAATGAAGATCGCCGCCACGCAACGCAGCAGACGGGTGCGCAACTCGGTGAGGTGCGATACCAGCGGCATGTGCTGGTCGTTTTCGGGGAGATCGCTCATGGGGCTCGCGGCGGCAGTGTAGGGTCTTGAGGCGCTGGTGTAGCCGGCGCGGCGGAGGGCGCTACGTGTTCAACCGATGTGTTCGCAGTAACCGGCGCCGGTCCTGGCGGTGTTACAGCTGGTGCAGGTGCAGGTGCAGGTGCAGGTGCAGTCGGAGCGGCAGCGCTGTGAATCGTCTGCTCGCCCACATGCTCAGGCGGCGTCGGCTCCTGCTGGTTCGGATTGAAAATCTTCCGCGCCTCTTGCTCCAGCGACAGAATATGTTCGTTGTGCAGTTGCCGACGGATCTCGTCGGCACCGATCTCACGTTCAACTTCCTGTTTGATCGCGTTGAAGCTGCGCTTCAGACGGCCGACCCACAGACCGGCGGTGCGCGCAGCGCCCGGCAGACGCTCGGGGCCGAGCACCAGCAGGGCTACGAGGCCGACGAGCAGCAGTTCAGAGAAGCTGATACCAAACATTAGTCAGTGCTCACACGTCTTTGCGGATCGGCTCTTCGACTTTCTGCGCCTGCACGTCAATGGTGTGCGGCGGGTTGGCCTGAGCGGTGGTTTGCGGCTGCACCGGCGGCACTGGCTGGGCCGGCGGGGTCACGCTCGGCTCGGCCGGTTTTTCGTCGTCGTTCATGGCTTTGCGGAAGCCCTTGATCGATTCGCCAACGTCGGTGCCGAGGTTTTTCAGTTTCTTGGTACCGAACACCAGCACCACGACAATCAGAATGACGACCCAGTGTTTCCAGTCAAAAATGCCCATGTGGCGATTCCTCTCTAAAAGTTGTTCAGGCGGACGGACGCGAGGCTTTCTCGACGTGTCCGGACAGGCCGAAGCGACGATCCAGTTCATCCAGCACGGCCTGCGGATGCTGTCCCAGTTGGGCGAGCATGACCATGCTGTGGAACCACAGGTCGGCGGTCTCGTAGATCACATCACTGCAATCGCCGCTGATGGCGGCATCCTTGGCGGCAATAATGGTTTCGACCGACTCTTCGCCGACTTTCTCCAGAATCTTGTTCAGCCCCTTGTGATACAGGCTGGCGACATACGAACTGTCGGCGGCTGCGCCTTTGCGCTCTTCGAGCACTTCGGCCAGACGGGTGAGTGTGTCACTCATGTTTGTGTCCTGCGGAATAGATAGCGTGCGGGTCTTTCAGAACCGGGTCGACCGTTTTCCAGTCACCGTTTTCGAAGACCCGGTAAAAGCAGCTTTGACGGCCGGTATGGCAGGCGATGTCGCCGATCTGTTCAACCATCAGGATGATCACGTCGGCGTCACAGTCCAGACGCATTTCATGCAGGGTCTGCACATGGCCGGACTCTTCGCCCTTGCGCCACAGCTTGCCACGGGAACGTGACCAGTAGATTGCACGATTTTCCGCAGCGGTCAGTTCCAGCGCTTCGCGGTTCATCCAGGCCATCATCAATACGCGCCCGGTCTTGTGATCCTGGGCAATCGCCGGCACCAGGCCGTCAGCGTCCCACTTGATCTCGTCCAGCCAGTTTTTCATCTTCAATTCCTGAAAAGCAGCTTCGAGTTTCAAGCTTCAAGCTGCAAGTAAAAGCAGGTTGCGGTGTTGCTGTGTCGTCAAGCTTGCAGCGGGCAGCTTATAACTTGCAGCTGATTCGTGCTATCGGCGAACGACCAGATACAAACCGACCGCGATCATGATTCCGGCGGGCCAGTGCGACCAATCGGTCAACGGACCACCCGCTGCGAGGATCGCGCCGCCGGCCAGATGCGCGCAGCCGAGCAGGCGCAGGAACCAGTCGTCCTTGCGTTTGCGCCACGGCGGCGGTGGGTCTTTGGCATGGGGTTGCGACATGCGTTCGAGCAGATCGCGGGCCATGTTCGACAAGTGCGGAATCTGCTCCAGCTGGCTCTGCACGTTGCCCAGCAGGGCTTTCGGGCTGACGCGTTCGCGCATCCAGCGTTCGAGAAACGGCTGCGCGGTGTTCCACAGATCCAGATCCGGATACAGCTGACGGCCGAGGCCTTCGATATTCAGCAGAGTCTTTTGCAGCAGAACAAGCTGCGGCTGCACTTCCATGTTGAAGCGCCGTGCGGTCTGGAACAGGCGCATCAGCACCTGGCCAAATGAAATATCTTTTAACGGTTTTTCGAAGATCGGTTCGCACACCGTACGGATCGCCGCTTCGAATTCGTTGAGTTTGGTTTCCGCCGGCACCCAGCCCGAATCGATGTGCAACTGCGCGACCCGGCGGTAGTCACGCTTGAAGAAGGCGAACAGGTTGCGCGCCAGATAATCCTGGTCTTCCGGGGTCAGGCTGCCGACGATGCCGCAGTCGATCGCGATGTACTGCGGGCTCCACGGATTGACCGTGCTGACAAAGATGTTGCCCGGGTGCATGTCGGCGTGGAAGAAACTGTCGCGGAACACCTGAGTGAAGAAAATCTCCACGCCGCGTTCGGCGAGCATTTTCATGTCGGTGCGCTGGTCGGCAAGGGTCGCCAGATCGGTGACCTGGATGCCGTAGATGCGCTCCATCACCAGCACTTTCGGCCGGCACCAGTCCCAATAGACTTGCGGTACATAAAGCAGTTGCGAGCCCTCGAAGTTGCGGCGCAACTGGCTGGCGTTGGCCGCCTCGCGCAACAGATCGAGTTCGTCGTAAATGGTCTTTTCGTAATCCTGCACCACGTCCACCGGGTGCAGCAGGCGCGCATCAGCGGAGAATTTTTCGGCGGCGCGAGCAAGGATGAACAGCCACGCCAGATCCTGCGCGATGACCGGCTTCAGACCCGGGCGAATGACCTTGACCACGACTTCTTCGCCGCTTTTCAGCTGCGCCGCATGCACTTGCGCCACCGAGGCCGAGGCCAGCGGGGCGACGTCGAAACGGCTGAACACTTCGCTGATTTTCTTGCCAAGCTGTTCTTCGATCAGCTTGATCGACACCTGCGAATCGAACGGTGGCACGCGGTCCTGCAGCAGCATCAGCTCATCGGCGATGTCTTCCGGCAGCAGGTCGCGGCGGGTCGAAAGAATCTGCCCGAACTTGATGAAGATCGGCCCCAGATCCTGCAACGCCAGGCGCAAGCGCGCGCCACGGTTGAGTTCCAGCGGCTTGCGCGGCAGCCAGCGCCACGGCAGCAAAAAGCGCACGGCCAGGAGAAACCAGGGCAGCGGCAGATCGAACAGCAGGTCATCGAGGCGGTAGCGGATCACGACGCGCTGGATGCGCAACAGACGGCGGACGGCAAGCAGCTTCATGCGTTATCGCTTGGGTCGAGGGATCGGGAAAGGCGCTCGAAACGCGCCTCGAGTCGTTCCAGATCGAGTTTGATCCGGTCCAGTTCGCTGAATCGCGCTTCGGCTTCGCGTTGCCCGACGAGGGTGCGCGATTCTTCGGCGAGGTATTCGGCAAGATTCTGGTTGAGGCTGGCAAATCCTTGTTGATACCAGCGCGCGCGGCTGCGCAGATGGCCACCGAGCAGCTGCGTGGCGACCGGGCCGAGCCAGCGCGAGAGCTCATACTCCCAGTCCAGCTCGAGGTCTTGCAGCACGCCGGCCAGTTCCAGCAACACGCCGCTGTCGCCATCGAGCTCGACTTCGGGTGCGTGCAGCACCGCGGTCTTGTCTTTGCTCAGGGCCAGTTTCACCAGGCTCGAGGCCGGTGCGCGCAACGTGCAATCGACATCCGCTGCCCACTGCGAAGCCAGCATCAGGCCTTCGTCACTGGGCAGTATGAACAATTGCAGCGCCGGGCTGCGGCAGTCGACGGCAATCACCTTGCCGGTCAAATGCGCCAGGCGCGGCAGCGCCGTGCTGTCGAGACGCAGCACCCGGTTAAGACCGAGTTCGACGCTGGCGAGCAGCCCGGTGAGCAACATCAGGGCTTGATGCCGCGGTGCAGGGCGACGATGCCTGCGGTCATGTTGTGATAGGTCACGCGGTCGAAACCGGCCTCGACCATCATCGACTTCAGGGTTTCCTGATTCGGGTGCATGCGGATCGATTCGGCCAGGTAACGATAGCTTTCCGAATCGTTGGTGATCAGCTTGCCCATCAGCGGCATGAAGGCGAACGAGTAGGCGTCGTAGGCTTTCGACATCAGCGCGTTGGTCGGCTTGGAAAACTCCAGCACCAGCAGGCGTCCGCCGGGCTTGAGCACGCGCAGCATCGAACGCAACGCGTCTTCCTTGTGCGTGACGTTGCGCAGACCGAAAGCGATGGTCACGCAGTCGAAATGGTTGTCCGGGAACGGCAGTTTTTCCGCGTCGGCCTGGACGAATTCGACGTTGCCGGCAACGCCGAGATCGAGCAGGCGATCACGGCCGACCTTGAGCATCGATTCGTTGATGTCGGCCAGCACGACCTGGCCGGTCGGGCCGACGAGGTTCGAGAACTTGCGGGTCAGGTCGCCGGTGCCACCGGCGATGTCGAGCACGCGGTTGCCGCTGCGCACGCCGGAAAGCTCGATCGCGAAACGCTTCCACAGACGGTGCATGCCGCCCGACAGAAGGTCGTTCATCAGGTCGTATTTTGCGGCTACGGAATGGAAAACCTCAGCGACTTTTTCCGCTTTCTGGCTTTCCGGAACGTTTTTGAAGCCGAAGTGAGTGGTGGGTTCGGCATCGCTGCCTTTGCGCTGATCAGTCATATCGCTGTCACCAAAAGAGAATGCGCGACATTCTAATCCCCAAGCCATGCTTTGTCTTGGAATGGCTAAAGGTAAGATGGGCAACCTTCGGGACGATTTGCCGCAGATGCGGTCAAGATTCAACGTCAGCCATTCAATCATCAGGAGTCATTCCATGGCCAAAATCAGTGTTGAGCGCGCCCACACCCTGGGCAAGGAAGCCGCCCGCGAGAAGGCCGACAAACTGGCCAAAAAGCTCAATGAACAATACGGCCTGGAGCCGCAATGGTCGGGCGATACCCTGAACCTCAAGCGCTCCGGCGTGAAAGGCGAAGTGCATGTGGCGGACGACTCGATCCGGGTCGACGTCGAACTGGGCCTGATGATGTCGGCCATGAGCGGCATGATCAAAGCCGAGATCGAGAAAGCCCTCGACAAAGCCCTGGCCTGATTTTCAGGTTGAAATCCAATCCCCTGTGGGAGCGAGCCTGCTCGCGAAAGCGGTCTTTCAGTCAAATTATCAGTGACTGACAAACCGCTTTCGCGAGCAGGCTCGCTCCCACATTTGTTTAGAGTTGCTCCCGCTGGTTAGGGTGCCCTTTCTAATTTTTCTGCCTACTTTGTGCCTGAGCCCGACACTCGTCCGGCAGTTCCTCAAACCTTCTGCGCGTGAGGTGCACCATGGCCAAAGTCATTTTGAAGAAAAAAATCGACGCTCCGACTTCCACTCTGAGCGACGTCAAATCCTATGCCCGCAAGATCTGGCTGGCAGGCCTGGGCGCCTACACCAAGGTCGGCCAGGAGGGCAGCGAGTACTTTCAAGAGCTCGTCGCCGCCGGTCAAACTGTTGAAAAGAAAGGCAAAAAAGCCGTCAGTGAAAAACTCCATGCGGCCAACGCCGAGATCGATGACGCGGCCACTCAGGTCAGCTCGTTCAAGGGTCGCGTTGAAGTTCAGCTCGACAAGGTCGAGAAGGCCTTCGACAACCGTGTGGCCAGCGCCTTGAATCGGATCGGCATTCCGTCTAAACATGACGTTGAGGCACTCTCTGCTAAGCTCGATGAGCTGACGGCATTGCTCGAACGCGTCGCGCGAAAATCTTAAGGAGAACGGGATGGCTGGCAAAAAGAACACCGATAAAGAAAGCAGCTCGTGGGTCGGGAAGGTCGAGTCCTACTCCCGCAAAATCTGGCTGGCTGGTTTAGGCGTGTACTCGAAGATCGACACTGACGGCAGCAAACTCTTCGATGCATTGGTCAAAGACGGCGAGAAAGCCGAGAAGCTCACCAAGACTGCCGTCGGCAAGAAAGTCGAGGACTCGACCTCTTCGGCCAAGTCGCGCATCAGCGGCGTGAAAGACCGCGCCATGGGCAAGTGGGATGAGCTGGAAGGCGCGTTCGACAAGCGTCTGAACAGCGCGATTTCGCGCCTGGGTGTACCGAGCCGCAACGAGGTCAAGGCACTCAACGCCAAGGTCGACACGCTGACCAAACAGATCGAAAAACTCACCGGTCTGAAAGCTCAGCCCGTAGCGGCGAAAACCGCTGCGGCGAAGCCTGCCACTAAAACTGCAGCGGCCAAACCAGCGGCGAAAACCGCAGCCAAGCCACTGGCCAAAGCGGCGGCAAAACCTGCTGCGAAAGCTGCGACCAAAACTGCAGCCGCCAAGCCTGCGACCAAAGCTACCGCCAAACCGGTTGCCGCCAAAGCCGCTGCGAAACCGGCGGCCAAGTCAGCAGCAAAACCTGCAACCAAAACTGCAGCGAAACCAGCGGCCAAGCCAGCGGCGAAAACCGCTGCCGCCAAACCTGCTGCGAAGCCTGCGGCCAAACCGGCTGCGGCGAAAAAGCCGGCAGTGAAAAAACCGGCCGCGCCGAAAGCCGCTGCGCCGAAACCGGCCGCCGCGCCATCAACGGCTCCAACAGCTCCGGCCAACGCGGCAAACTCCGCTGCGGCACCTACGGCAGCCGCTACCCCGACTGCGGCATCGACACCGTCGACGCCATCCAGTCAGTCCTGATTTCAGGGCAAATCAAAAACGCCCGGCCTGTGAAGGTCGGGCTTTTTTTTGAAGATTAAAAGATCGCAGCCTTCGGCAGCTCCTACAGGGGAACGCATTTCAAATGTAGGAGCTGCCGAAGGCTGCGATCTTTTGATTTTGGGTCAGTCGTGATCCTCAAGGTATTGCAGGGCCATCCGCTCTGTCGCCACCTTCACTGGCGGTAACAAATGCGGCGCCACCAGCATCATGATCTGATAAACCACCAAGCGAACCTCGCCCTCACGATCGAGAATCCGCTGGTAATCCAGCGAGAACAGCAACGTCATGGTCACCTGCTCCACCAGTTGACCCAATGCCTGGGTATCGCTGACCAGTTGCCCCGAAGCCTTCAGTCCTGCCAGCAGCGACGCCAGCGTGCGCTTCAGCGCATTGAGCAGATTGCGAATCCCCTTGGCCAGTTTCGGCAGGCGTCCGGCGAGGTTCGACAGGTCCTGGAACAGGAACCGGTATTGCGCCAGTCGCTCAACGATCAAATGCAGAAACAGCCAGTAATCCTCCGGCGCCAGTTCAACGTCCGGCGGCGGGTCGAGCAGGGGGGCGAGTTCGTGCTGGAAGCGTTCGAACAGACCGAGAATCAGCGGTTCCTTGCCGTGAAAGTGGTAGTAGAGATTGCCCGGGCTGATCCCCATTTCGTTGGCCACCTCCATGGTGGACACGTTCGGCTCGCCCTTTTCATTGAACAGTTGCAGTGCACATTCGAGAATCCGGTCGCGGGTTTTCATCCAGTCTTCTTAGCAAAAAATCGGTTGAGCTTCAGCGCACATGCACATAGGTGCCGGGTGCCGCTTCCATCGGTGGATAGTTCGGATTGCCGAGGGTGGTGCGTGTTTCGTGCAGGGCGCCGGAGCGCTGCGCGACCCACTCCAGCCACTGCGGCCACCAACTGCCGTCGACATGTTTTGCATCGTAGTACCAGGCACGCGGGTCGCTGCTCAGCTTGGCGTTTTCGACATAGGCGGCTTTCGGGTTGCTCGGCGGATTGAGGATGCTCTGCACGTGGCCGCTGTTGGACAGCACGAAACGTCGCTCGCCACCGAGCAACAGGGTCGAGCGATACACCGCGTCCCACGGCGTGATGTGGTCGTTCATGCCGGCGACGCTGAAGCTGTCGACGTTGACCTTCTGCAGGTCGATCGGCGTGCCGCAGACTTCGAGGCCGCCAGCGTGGGTCAGCGGGTTGTGCTTGAAGAAATCCAGCAGATCGCCGTGCAGCGCCGCCGGCAGGCGTGTGTTGTCGTTGTTCCAGTAGAGGATGTCGAAGGCTGGCGGCTCTTTGCCCAGCAGGTAGTTGTTGACGAAGTAACTCCAGATCAAATCGTTGGGGCGCATCCAGGCGAAGACCTTGGCCATGTCGCGACCGTCGAGTACGCCCCGCTGGTACGAGCGCCGCTTGGCCGCTTCCAGTGTTTGCTCATCGGCGAACAGCGTGGCCGGGGTTTCGATCTGGCTGTCGAGCAGGCTGACCAGGTACGTCGCGCTGGCGACCCGGCGCAGTTGCCGTTTGGCCTGCAAATGCCCTTGCAGGGCGGCGATGGTCAGGCCGCCGGCGCAGGCGCCCATCAGGTTCACTTCACGCGCGCCGGTAATCGCCCGGCAGATGTTCATCGCTTCTTCGACCGCTTCGACGTAACTCGACAGGCCCCACTCGCGATGGCGCACATCAGGATTGCGCCAACTGATCATGAAGGTCTGCAGGCTGTTTTTCAGGGCGTACTGGACGAAGCTGTTCTGCGGGCTCAGGTCGAAGATGTAGTACTTGTTGATTTGCGGCGGCACCACCAGCAGCGGTTTGGCGTACTGCTTTTCGCTCATCGATTTGTACTGGATCAGCTCGAACATTTCATTGCGAAACACCACCGATCCGCTGGTGGTCGCCACGGTCTTGCCGACCTCGAACGCCTGCCTGGTCACTTGCCGGGGCAGGCCGTCGTTGTGCAGCAGATCATCAAACAAATGGCTCAGGCCACGCACCAGACTCTGCCCGCCGGAATTGAACAACTCCTTGACCGCCAGCGGATTGAGCAGCGTGTTGGATGGCGCTACGGCGTCATTGAGCAGGGTGAAAGCGAAGTGCGCACGGGCACGATCTTCAGGGCTCATGTCGCCTTCATCGATCCAGCTCTTGACCTGTTTCTGCCAGGCCAGATACGCCTGCAGGCTGCGCCGGTAGAACGGGTTGAGGCTCCACGCCGGATCGGCGAAGCGGCTGTCGTGCGGGTTGGTCGGGTGCAGGGTTTCGCCGAGCAGCACGCGGCCCAACTGTCCGCCAAGCTTCAGCGCATGCTTTGCGCTGTGCAACGGATTGCGCAAGCCGTGGGCGGCGACGCTGCGCAGTGTCGACAGCAGATCCCTGCCACGCAGACCGGCGATCGCACTCTGGGCGTTGATAAACACGGCGGGGCTGGGCACCACGCCCGTCGCTGGTTTTTCGCGCATGACTCAACACTCCTTCGTCTCAGGGCAAAAACACACTCACCGAACCAGAACACCATAGACGCTGTTACCGGTTGCTGCCTGCGCGGCGTCCTGCCGCGCGCTTGATTTGAAAAGTGCTGCATAAAGCAGGCCGCCGCGATCAGCCGCCGAGCGGGGTCGGATGCGGGTGCATGACTGCGCGCAGACGCTCCTCTTCGAGAAACTTCATGATGATCGGCGCCACTGCTTCGGCGCGGGTAATCAGGAACAGATGGCCGTCATCGATGATGTGCAGCTGCGCGTTGGGAATGCGCCAGGCGAGCATGCGCATGTTGATCAGCGGGATCAGTGGGTCGTCATCGCCGGCCAGCACCAGCGTTGGCTGATGGATCTTGTGCAGCCAGTGGATGCTGGTCCAGCCGAGGCCTGCGAACAGCTGCCAGTAGTAACCGAGCTTGCCCGCCGAGCGCACTTTCGCCGCATGGCTGGCAGCCAGCGTCGGGTCGCGGCGGAACGAGCCGCCGTAGATCATCGGCGCGATGCGAATCACATGGGATGGCTGAATGTAGCGGCGCGGGCTGGCCATCATCCACAGCACTTTCGGTTTGCCCGGGACCATCACCGCACCGGCCGCAGTGGCCGCCAGTACCAGTTTCTTGCAGCGCTCGGGGTAGTCGTAGGCGAACTGCTGCGCCAGGGCGCCGCCCCACGACACGCCGATCACATTGACCTGACCGTAGTCGAGATAGTCGAGCATCCGCGCCGTCAGTTTGGCCAGGCCGGGGAAGCGATACGGCCGGTTCGGCGTCGACGAGCCGCCCACACCGGGCACGTCGAAGGCGATCACTTCCAGATCCGGGTCGAGCGCCGCGACAAACGGAAACACCAGCTCCAGGTTGGCGCCGATGCCGTTGAAAATCAGCAGAGGCGTCAAATGAGGCTTGCCGGGACGCACCGCCGTGCGGAGGGTCTGGCCATCCAGGTCGACGGTGCGGAATATGAACGGTTGCGGCATGGGTCAAACCCTTCGGGTCAGTTGGGAGCAGCTGCAAGCCGCAAGCTTCAAGCAGAACCCGCTCAGCTTGTCGCTCGCAGCTTGAAACTTGCCGCTATCTCTCATGTACATAAGTGCCCGGCGAAGCCTCGCCTGCCGGGTACGCTTTGTTGCCCAGTTTCGTCGGGGCCTTTTTCAGGTTGCCCGAGCGCTCGGCCAGCCATGCCTGCCAGTACAGCCACCAGGAATCGGTGTGCTTGGTCGAGTTTTCCTGCCAGTCATCAGCAGTGGCGGCCATCTCTTCACCGGTCATGTAGCGCGACTTCGGATTGCCCGGCGGGTTGAGGATGCTCTGGATATGGCCGCTGCTCGACAGCACGAATTCGACTTTGCCGCCGAACAGTTGCGCCGACTTGTAGCAGGACTTCCATGGCGTGATGTGATCGTTGGTGCCGGCCAGCGAGAAGATGTCGGCGGTGACCTGCTTGAGGTCGATCGGCGTGCCGCACACTTCCAGTGCATTGGGGCGGATCAGTGGATTGTTTTTGAACATCTCGATCAGGTCGCCGTGGAACGCAGCGGGCAGGCGAGTGGTGTCGTTGTTCCAGAACAGGATGTCGAACACCGGCGGCTCGTTGCCGAGCAGGTAGTTGTTGACCCAGTAGTTCCAGATCAGATCGTTGGGGCGCATCCAGGCGAAGACCTTGGCCATGTCTTTGCCTTCGAGCACCCCGGCCTGGTAGGAGTGGCGCTTGGCGGTCTCCAGAGTCTGCTCATCGACGAACAGGGCGACGTCGCTGTCCAGGGTGGTGTCGAGCACGCTGACCAGCAGGGTGAGGGCGTTGACCTTGTTCTGGCCGAGCGCGGCGTAGTGGCCGAGCAGGGCGGTGCAGGTGATGCCGCCGGAGCAGGCGCCGAGCATGTTCACATCTTTGCTGCCGGTAATAGCGGTGACCACGTCGACGGCTTCTTTCAGCGCTTCGATGTAGGTCGACAGCCCCCATTCACGCTGGGCCTTGGTCGGGTTGCGCCAACTGATGATGAAGGTCGGCACGTTGTTGCGCAGGCAGAAGCGCGCCAGGCTCTTGTCCGGGCTCAAATCGAAAACGTAGAACTTGTTGATCTGCGGCGGCACTACCAGCAGCGGGCGCTCGTGGACCTGCTCGGTGATCGGCCGGTACTGGATCAGCTCTAGTACGTCGTTGCGGAACACCACCGCACCTTCGGTGACGCCCAGGCTCTTGCCGACCTCGAATGCGCCCATGTTGACCTGGCTCGGCATGCCGCCGTTGTGCACCAGATCCTTGGCCAGATGCGAGAGACCATCGAGCAGGCTTTTGCCGCCGGTTTCGAAGAAGCGTTTGACCGCCGCCGGATTGGCCGCCGTATTGGTCGGCGCCATGGCTTCGGTCATCAGGTTGATGACGAAGTGGCCGCGAGCGATGTCTTTGGGGGACAGGCTGCTATCGTCGATCCAGGCATGCAGTTCCTTGCGCCAGGCCAGATAGGTTTGCAGATAACGTTTGTACAGCGGGTTCTGGCTCCACGCCGGATCGGCAAAACGACGATCGTCGCCGGCCGGTTGCAGCGCCGATTTACCCAGCAGCACATTCTTCAGCTCGAGGCCGAAATGGGTCACGTGCCTGACGCTGTGAATCGGTTGTCTGATGGCCTGTTTCAGCACCATTCGAGCAGAGGCCAGCAGATCCTTTCCGCGCAGCCCGACGACGGGGTTAAGTCCCAGAGTGTTTTCCGAGGCTTGGTACTTCAGGTCATCGTTATTCTTGTCACTCATCTACGACGCTCCATTGTCCTGAGACGAGTACCCGGTTTCACGCTGTCGCTTCCACAGCCAATGCCGGGTACTACTGCTCGGGTGACCGTTGATTCTGCATAGCTGCTTTACAGTCGTAGAGCACTGCAGGGAACTTGCCAGCTCCATTGGTTACCCGAGTTTAATTTTTTTCGCAAGCGGCCCATCCTGGGCTGCGTGAGCGGAGCATTCAAACAGATGAAGTTAGAAAATGCCCTCTAAAGAGCAAGAGCCACGGCCTAGAGCATCAGCTTGACGAACGACTCGTTCGGATCGCGGGATTTTCCGGCAGCGCGCAGCTCGGCAAGATAATCGTCCCAGAGTTCGTTCTGGCGCTTGCCGAGTTCGTAGAGGTATTGCCAGGTGAACAGGCCGCTGTCATGACCGTCGTCGAAGGTCAGTTTCAGTGCGTAGTGACCGGCGGGTTCCAGCTTGCTCAGACCCACGTTGAGCTTGCCGAATTGCAGGATCGGTTTGCCGTGGCCCTGGACCTCGGCGGAGGGAGAGTGCACGCGCAGAAACTCGGCGGACAGAGTGAACTCCTCGCCGGACGCGTAAGTGAGCGTCAGGGTTTTCGAGGCTTTGTGCAGTTTGATGTCGGTGGGAATCATGAAAAACAGCCTTTAGCTGCAAGCTACAAGTTGCAAGCTTAACTCAGCTTGCCGCTTGTAGCTTGTAGCTTGCCGCTCTACAGAATGTAGCGGGACAGATCTTCGTTCTGCGCCAATTCGCCGAGGTGGCTGTTGACGTAGTCGGCGTCGATCAGAATCGCCTTGTCATCGTGGGCGCTGGCCAGGTCGCCGGCGCTGAACGACACCTCTTCGAGCAGGCGCTCAAGCAGAGTATGCAGGCGACGGGCGCCGATGTTCTCGGTTTTCTCGTTGACCTGCCAGGCGATCTCCGCCAGACGCTTGATGCCCTCGGGCTGGAACTGGATGTTCAGGCCTTCGGTCTTCAGCAGCGCGCAATATTGCTCGGTGAGCGAAGCATGCGGTTCGCTGAGGATGCGCTCGAAGTCTTCCGGGCTCAGCGCCTTGAGTTCTACGCGGATCGGCAGACGGCCTTGCAGCTCCGGCACCAGATCGCTCGGCTTGCTCAGGTGGAAGGCGCCGGATGCGATGAACAGGATGTGGTCGGTCTTGACCATGCCCAGCTTGGTGTTGACGGTGCAGCCTTCGATCAGCGGCAGCAGGTCGCGCTGTACGCCTTCACGGGAGACATCGGCGCCGCCGACATTGCCGCGCTTGGCGACCTTGTCGATTTCGTCGATGAAGACGATGCCGTGCTGCTCGACCGCTTCCAGCGCCTTTGCCTTCAGCTCTTCTTCGTTGACCAGACGCCCGGCTTCTTCATCACGCACCAGTTTCAGCGCTTCCTTGACCTTGAGCTTGCGCGACTTCTTCTTGCCCTTGCCCATGTTGGCAAACAGCGATTGCAGCTGGTTGGTCATCTCTTCCATGCCCGGCGGCGTGGCAATCTCGATGCCGGAGACTTCGGCGACTTCGATCTCGATTTCCTTGTCGTCCAACTGACCTTCGCGCAGGCGCTTGCGGAACAGCTGACGAGTATTGGAATCGGAGCTCGGCGCTTCTTCGTTGCTGAAGCCCATGCGTGCCGGCGGCAGCAACGCGTCGAGGATGCGGTCCTCGGCAGCGTCTTCGGCGCGGTGGCGTACGCGGGTCATTTCCTGCTCGCGGAGCATCTTGATCGCGGCGTCGGCGAGATCACGAATGATCGACTCGACGTCACGACCGACATAACCGACTTCGGTGAATTTGGTCGCTTCGACCTTGATGAACGGCGCATTGGCCAGTTTCGCCAGACGACGGGCGATCTCGGTTTTGCCGACACCGGTCGGGCCGATCATCAGGATATTCTTCGGGGTCACCTCAACGCGCAGCTCTTCAGGCAGCTGCATGCGGCGCCAGCGGTTGCGCAGGGCAATCGCGACGGCGCGCTTGGCATCGTCCTGGCCGATGATATGGCGGTTGAGTTCGTGGACGATTTCGCGGGGAGTCATGGACATAATAATTGACGGTCCTCAAGCAGAAACAAGCCGTGGCACGCGGGCCGCAACAGGCTTATTCAGCGAGATCCTGCTCCTCAATGGTCTGGGTGTGGTTGGTGAATACGCAGATGTCGCCGGCGATGCCGAGAGCGGTTTCGACGATCTCGCGCGCCGACAGGTCGGTCTTTTTCAGCAGGGCGCTGGCGGCGGCTTGCGCGTAGGCGCCGCCGGAACCCATGGCAATCAGGCCATCTTCGGGTTCAACCACGTCACCGTTGCCGGTGATGATCAGCGAGGCATCCTTGTTGGCAACCGCGAGCATCGCTTCGAGGCGGCTCAGGGAACGGTCGGTGCGCCATTCTTTGGCGAGTTCGACGGCGGCGCGGATCAGGTGGCCCTGATGTTTTTCGAGCTGGCCTTCGAAACGTTCGAACAGGGTGAAGGCGTCGGCGGTGGCACCGGCGAAACCGGCGATGACCTGGCCGTGGTACAGGCGACGAACCTTTTTGGCGTTGCCTTTCATCACGGTGTTGCCGAGAGAAACCTGGCCGTCGCCGCCCATGACGACTTTGCCGTGGCGGCGGACTGAAACGATGGTGGTCAAGGGAAGAGTCTCCACGCAGCGGGGCGAAAATGCCTTATGCCCATTCATATGGGGGTGCCGGGGAGGATTTCAACCGGGGAGGGTGCGGAGGGACGAACGGCGACCTCCTGTAGGAGCTGCCGAAGGCTGCGATCTTTTGATCTTGATCTGAAACAAAATCAAAAGATCGCAGCCTTCGGCAGCTCCTACAGGGGATTTGTGGCGCCCGTGTGGGAGGGAATCAGCGGCTTTGGCGTTGTTGTAACAGCAGGTTGCTGAAGCCGGCGCCAGCCAGTTGTTTCTGCGCAGTGGTCAGTTGTTCACGGTTGCTGAACGGGCCGACCAGCACGCGATACCAGGTTTCATCCTTGACCGTGCCGGACTCCACCGCCACGGCTTGGCCGAGCAGAATGATCTGCGCACGTACCTTGTCAGCATCGGTTTCCTTGCGGAACGAACCGGCCTGCAAGAAGAACTTGGTCACTGGCGCGGCCTTGCTCACCGGTGGTGCTGGCGGCGGCGTAATCCCGGCCAGGGCCGCCTGCGCCCGCGCCGTGTCGATCTTCGCCGCTTCGGCCGGGGTCACCGGCGTGGTCGGGATGGCCGGCACTTGCGGCGTCGGCAAAGTCTTCTCCGGCACCGCGTCCGGCGGCACGATCACTTCCGATTCCGGCAGCAAGGTGTAGAAGTCGTACTTCGGTTTCACCGGTTGCGTCGGGCTCGGCGGGCTCTTGTTCGCCTCAGCGATCTTCGACGCTTTCTGCTGCTGTTCGACCTTCTCGCGCTTGACCGTGTCGCTGCCCTTGCCCGGTTCCAGTTTCATCAGAAACACGATGAAGGCGCCGACGGTCAGGCCGATGGCCATCCACAGCCAGCCCGGAATCGGTTGCTTCGCCGGGGCCTGATAGCGGCTGGCGCCGCGCTTGGGTGCAGGTTTTTTCTTGGCAGCCAACTTACATACGCTCCAGAGTTTCCAGACCCAACAGCTCCAGGCCTTGCTTGAGGGTGCGACCGGTCAGTGCGGCCAGACGCAGACGACTCTGCATCTGCGCCGGGGTGTCGGCGGCGAGGATCGGGCAGTTTTCGTAGAAGCTGGAAAACAGGCCGGCGACGTCGTACAGGTAGGTGCAGAGAATGTGCGGCGTGCCTTTTTCAGCGACGTTGTTCAGCACTTCGCCGAACTGCGCCAGTTTCGCCGCCAGCTCTTGCTCGTGCGCCGCTTCGAGGACGATCTGGCCGTCGACTTCGCTGAAGTCCTTGCCCAGTTTGCGGAACACACCGGCCACGCGGGTGTAGGCGTACAGCAGGTATGGCGCGGTGTTGCCTTCAAAGTTGAGCATCAGGTCGAAGTTGAAGCTGTAGTCGCTGGTGCGATGCTTGGACAGGTCGGCGTATTTCACCGCGCCGATGCCGACGACCTTGGCGATGTTGCGTAACTCGTCTTCGGCCAGGGTCGGGTTCTTCTCTTTCACCAGGTTGTAGGCGCGTTCCTGGGCTTCAGTGAGCAGATCGATCAGCTTCACGGTGCCGCCGTCACGGGTCTTGAATGGACGGCCATCGGCGCCGTTCATGGTGCCGAAACCCATGTGCTCCATTTCCATCGGATGGGTGACGAAACCGGCCTTGCGCGCCACGGCGAACACTTGCTGGAAGTGCAGGGCCTGACGCTGATCGACGAAGTACAGCGCACGATCAGCCTTGAGCTTGCCGCTGCGGTAGCGCACGGCGGCGAGGTCAGTGGTGGCGTACAGGTAGCCGCCGTCAGCCTTGACGATGATCACCGGCAGCGGGTCGCCATCGGCGTTCTTGAACTCGTCGAGGAACACGCACTGGGCGCCGTTGCTCTCGACCAGCATGCCCGCTGCTTTCAGGTCGTTGACCACATTGATCAGATCGTCGTTATAGGCACTTTCGCCCATTACGTCGGCCATGGTCAGTTTGACGTTGAGCAGTTCGTAGATCTTCTGGCAGTGCGACAGCGAGATGTCCTTGAACTTGGTCCACAGTGCCAGGCATTCGGCATCGCCAGCCTGCAACTTGACCACCAGGCCACGGGCGCGGTCGGCAAATTCTTCGGACTCGTCGAAACGCTGCTTGGCCGCACGGTAGAAGTTTTCCAGATCGGACAATTCGTCGCTGGTGATCGGGTTTTCCTGCAGGTACGCCATCAACATGCCGAACTGGGTGCCCCAGTCGCCGACGTGGTTCTGGCGGATCACTTCGTCGCCGAGGAACTCAAGCACGCGGGCCACGCCGTCGCCGATGATGGTCGAGCGCAAGTGGCCGACGTGCATCTCCTTGGCCAGGTTCGGCGCCGACAGGTCAACCACGGTGCGTTGCGCCGGGCCGGCCTTGCGCACGCCGACATGGGCGTCGGCCAGCGCGGCGTCGAGGCGCGAGGCCAGTGCCTGGGTGTTCTGGAAGAAATTGATGAAGCCCGGGCCGGCGATTTCGGCCTTGGTGACGTTCTCGTCAGCGGGCAGTGCGGCGATGATTTTCTCCGCCAGATCGCGCGGCTTCATGCCGGCAGGTTTGGCCAGCATCATGGCGATGTTGCTGGCGAAGTCGCCGTGGGTCTTGTCGCGGGCGTTCTCCACCTGGATCGCCGGCGTCAGGCCTTCAGGCAACACACCTTCGTTGACGAGTTGGGTGAGGGCTTGCTGGATCAGCTGGCGAATGGTGTCTTTCATGGTCTTCTCTTTCGACCGCAAGCGCGGCGGGCGCATCGATGCGCGGGTGGAAAAACTGGGCATTATCCGTTGCGAAGACGGGCTTGCCAACCTTAGCAGGCAGCTTATGGATTTGTGGTGAAAATTCGACCGTTATCGCTGGCAAGCCAGCTCCCACAAGAGCGGCGCAGTCCCTGTGGGAGCTGGCTTGCCAGCGATAGCAATCGATTAATCAGTACAAGTCGACGGGATCAACATCCAGCGACCAGCGCACCGCCCGCCCGCTCGGCATCTGCTCCAGCACCAGCATCCAGCTCGCCAGCAAGCGGTGCAGCGGTGCCCGCGCGGTCGCCTGTAACAACAGTTGGGCGCGATAACGCCCGGCACGGCGCTCCATCGGTGCCGGCACCGGCCCGAGCAATTCGATGCCGCTCAGATTCAACTCGGCCAGCAGGCGTTCGGCTTCGCTGCACGCTTCATCGAGAAAACCTTCCGCCTGCCCCGGCTTGTGCGCTTCGGCGCGCAGCAGCGCCAGATGGGCAAACGGCGGCAGCCCGGCCGCGCGGCGCTCGCTCAAGGCTTGTTCGGCGAAGGCGAAATAACCCTGCTCGGTCAGTTGCACCAATAAAGGATGGTCGGCCAAATGCGTCTGGATGATCACCTTGCCCGGCTCTTCAGCCCGTCCGGCACGCCCGGCGACCTGGACGATCAACTGCGCCATGCGCTCGCTGGCGCGGAAGTCGCCGGAAAACAGGCCACCGTCGGCATCCAGAATCGATACCAGCGTCACCCGGGGGAAATGGTGCCCTTTGGCCAACATCTGCGTGCCGACCAGAATGCACGGCTGACCCTTTTGAATCGTCGCAAACAGCTGATTCATTGCGTCCTTGCGCGAGGTGCTGTCGCGATCGACGCGCAGTACCGGGTAATCCGGGAACAGAATCGCCAGGCGTTCTTCGGCGCGTTCGGTGCCGGCGCCGACGGGGCGCAGATCGACCTTGCTGCACTTCGGGCACTGGCGCGGCGTGCGCTCGACGTTGCCGCAATGGTGGCAACGCAATTCGCCGTAACGTTGATGCACGGTCATGCGCGCATCGCAGCGCGAACACTCGGACATCCAGCCGCAATCGTGACAGAGCAGGGTCGGGGCAAAGCCGCGACGATTGAGGAACACCAGCACCTGCTGGCCGTTGGCGAGGGTCTGGCCGATGGCTTGCTGCATCGGTCCGGAAATACCGCTGTCGAGCGGCCGGCTTTTCACGTCCAGCCGCAGGAAGCGCGGTTGCTTGGCGCCGCCGGCGCGTTCGTTCAGGCGCAACAGGCCATAGCGACCGGTGTAAGCGTTATGCAGACTTTCCAGCGACGGCGTGGCGGAGCCGAGCACGATCGGGATGTTTTCCTGCCGTGCGCGTACCAGCGCCAGATCGCGAGCGTGGTAGCGCAGACCTTCCTGCTGTTTATAGGAGCCGTCGTGCTCTTCATCGATGATGATCAGCCCGGGATTTTTCATCGGCGTGAACAGCGCCGAACGGGTGCCGATAATAATGTCGGCCTCGCCATCACGGGCGGCGAGCCACGCGTCGAGGCGTTCGCGATCGTTCACTGCCGAATGCAGCAGGGCGATACGCGCATTGAAGCGCTGTTCGAAACGCGCCAGGGTTTGCGGGCCGAGGTTGATTTCCGGAATCAGCACCAGGGCCTGTTTGCCGGCCTCGAGGGTTTCGCGGATCAGCTGCAGATAGACTTCGGTCTTGCCGCTGCCGGTGACGCCGGCCAACAGAAACGCGTGATAACTGTCGAAACCGGCGCGAATCGCTTCATACGCCGCGCGTTGTTCGCTGTTGAGCGGCAGCTCCGGTTGCGCCAGCCAGTGCTCATGGCGAACGCCGGGGGCGTGGCGGCGGATCTCGACCTGCACCAGCCCTTTGGCCAGCAGCAGATCGAGGCTGTCCTTGCTCAGCATCAGTTTGCTCAGCAACTGATGCGCCACGCCGTGGGGATGCTGGGCCAGCGTGGTCAGCGCCTCGCGCTGGCGTGGCGCACGGGCGACCCGAGGGTCGTCGACGCTGGCGCCCGGGGCAATCGACCAAAAGCGCTCCTGTCTGGCCTCGGCCAGCTCGCCCTGGCGCAGCAGCACCGGCAGGGCCCAGTTCAAGGTGTCGCCGAGGCTGTGCTGGTAGTACTGCGCCGTCCACAGGCACAGCTTGAACAGCGCTGGCGGCAGCGGTGAAGTCGAGTCGAGGAGGGCCAGTGCCGGTTTGAGTTTTTCTGCCGGCACCTCGCTGGTGTCGGTGACCTCGACCAGAATCCCGATCATCTCGCGCCGACCGAACGGCACCCGCAAGCGCATGCCCGGCTGCAATTGCTCACGCCGCACCCCGGCCGGCGCCCGGTAATCGAACAGGCGGCGCAGAGGCGAAGGCAGGGCAAGGCGCAAAATGGCGTCGGGCACGCGGGGGGATCTCGATACGCAAAATGATCGGATATGCATGACCTGTGGGAGCGAGCCTGCTCGCGAAGGCGGTGGGTCAGGCAACACATGTGTCGACTGCCATGGCGCCTTCGCGAGCAGGCTCGCTCCCACAGGGAAGTGCGTTCAAGGCCGGGAGCCTAGCAGACGGTCGGTCTCGGTGACAGCTTGCGCGATTGAAAAGGTCTGGTAGAATCCGCGGCCTAATTACGTGCGGTATTCAACAATAGTGTTGGGTGGCGGCACGCTAGCCTGAGGAAGACACCATGAAAGCCGATATCCATCCGAACTACCCGGAAATTGCTGTTACCTGCAGCTGCGGTAACAAGTTCGAAACTCGTTCGACCTACGGCAAAGCCCTGGCGATCGACGTTTGCAACGAATGCCACCCGTTCTACACCGGTAAGCAGAAGACTCTGGACACCGGCGGCCGTGTGCAGAAGTTCGCAGACCGTTTCGCTACTTTCGGCGTCGGCAAAAAAGCCTGAGGCTGATCATTTTGGATGGTCGTTTCGACTTCTCCAGACTGATGAAAAAGGCGTCCCTTGCGGGCGCCTTTTTTGTGTCTGCGATTTGGCTGTCCGCCGCCCAGGCGTTCTGCCCGACACCCGCAGGGCTGACCAGCGTCAGCGTGCAGCGGGTGGTCGATGGCGACACCCTGCGCCTGAGCGACGGGCGCAATGTGCGCATGATCGGCCTCAATACGCCGGAGCTGGGCAAGCAGGGCCGCAGCGACGAACCCTTCGCCGTGGCGGCGCGTAAACGCCTGCAAGCGCTGGTGGATGAGAGCGGCGGCCGGGTCGGCTTGCGGCCCGGCAAGCAGGCGAAAGACCATTACGGGCGTACGCTCGCGCATGTTTACAGCGCCAGCGGAGTGAATCTCGAAGCGCAAATGCTTGCCGATGGCCTGGGTTTTCACGTTGCGGTCGCGCCGAATGTCGACCTGGTCCCCTGCCAGCAGGCCGCCGAACGCAGCGCGCGACAGGCCGGGCTTGGTCTCTGGCGGCAATCGCCGGTGCAGAAAGCGCAGGAGATCCAGCGTTCAGGCTTTGCCGTAGTCAGCGGTCGGGTGAGCAAGGTGCAGCGCAATCGCGGCGGAATCTGGATCGAGTTGCAGGACAGGGTTGTATTGCGGGTTGCACCCAATCTGCTCGGACGATTTGACAGTGCTGGTCTGGAAGCACTGAAAGGCAGGCAGATCGAGGCGCGTGGCTGGGTGGTTGACCGAACCCGGCGCGGTGGATTGCAAAAAGGTCAGGCGCGCTGGTTGTTGCCGTTGACCGATCCTTCGATGCTGCACGTACCGCATTGAAGAAAAATTGTAGACATTTTTACAGCTGATTGTGAACAGTCCAGCCCTTGTGCGCCGTGGCTCTTGGCCCAAAGTCGTAGGGCAGGGCGCTTGACAGCGGTGACTGCCCAGTCTTGTGGGGACTTTGCGAGGCGCGTATCCTCGCTGACCAGTCTGTCCAACAGTAAAAAAGCGGAATGCCAAAATGTCTGATCTGAAAACTGCCGCTCTCGAATACCACGCCAATCCTCGTCCGGGGAAGCTGAGTGTCGAGCTCACCAAGGCCACTGCTACCGCCCGCGACCTGTCGCTGGCCTACAGCCCCGGCGTAGCTGAACCAGTACGCGAGATCGCTCGCGATCCTGAACTGGCCTACAAATACACCGGCAAGGGCAACCTGGTGGCAGTCATTTCCGATGGCACCGCGATTCTGGGCCTGGGCAACCTCGGCCCGTTGGCTTCCAAGCCTGTGATGGAAGGCAAGGGCGTGCTGTTCAAGCGCTTCGCCGGCATCGACGTATTCGACATCGAAGTCGACTCGGAAAGCCCGCAAGCCTTCATCGACACCGTCAAGCGCATCTCCATCACCTTCGGTGGCATCAACCTGGAAGACATCAAGGCGCCAGAGTGCTTTGAGATCGAACGCGCTCTGATCGAGCAGTGCGACATTCCGGTGTTCCACGATGACCAGCACGGCACCGCGATCGTGACCGCTGCCGGCATGATCAACGCCCTGGAAATCGCTGGCAAAACCCTGCCGGAAGCAAAAATCGTCTGCCTCGGCGCCGGCGCTGCCGCCATCTCCTGCATGAAACTGCTGGTGAGCATGGGCGCTCGCATCGAAAACATCTTCATGGTTGACCGTACCGGCGTGATCCACTCCGGCCGTGACGACCTGAACCAGTACAAAGCCGTGTTCGCCCACGCTACCGAGAAGCGCACCCTGGCAGACGCACTGGCAGGCGCTGACGTATTCGTCGGTCTGTCCGGTCCGAACCTGCTGAGCGCCGAAGGCCTGCTGTCGATGGCGGCCAACCCGATCGTGTTCGCCTGCTCCAACCCGGATCCGGAAATCTCCCCGGAACTGGCGCACGCCACCCGTAGCGATGTGATCATGGCAACCGGCCGTTCGGACTACCCGAATCAGGTCAACAACGTACTGGGCTTCCCGTTCATCTTCCGTGGTGCCCTGGACGTTCGCGCCAAGCGCATCAACGAAGAAATGAAAGTCGCCGCCGCCAACGCCCTGCGCGAACTGGCCAAACTGCCTGTTCCACAGGACGTGTGCGATGCCTACGGCGGTGCTCCGCTGGAGTTCGGCCGTGAGTACATCATTCCGAAGCCAATGGACAAGCGCCTGATCACCCTGATCTCCGACGCCGTGGCCAAGGCCGCGATCGAGACCGGCGTTGCTACTCTGCCGTATCCGAAGAACTACCCGCTGAAAAGCGTGGATGACGTGTTCAACGGTTAAAAGCAGCCGCCCATAAAAAAACCCAGCCTGGTGCTGGGTTTTTTTATGGGCTGCAAGCTGCAAGCTACAAGCGTGCATCGTTCGCGCTTTTGCTTGCCGCTTGTAGCTTGGCGCTTGCAGCTGCTCCCCTAGAACAGATCGATCGGCGCCTGCTCGTCTGCCGGCAGCGGGCTGCCTGGCACGGCGCCGTTGCCCAGCTCGTTCACCGAAGGCGGCGTGTCTTCAGCCTTGAACAGTTCGAAATACGCGCCCGGCGTGCTCGGCGTCGCGGCGCGGCCACTGACCGGATCCACCCGCAGGCTGAGCAGACCTTCTGGCTCAGGCTGCACATGCGGCGGCTTGTCTTTCAGCGCGGCGGACATGTAATTCATCCAGATCGGCAGCGCCACGGTGCCGCCGAACTCACGGCGGCCGAGGCTTTCCGGCTGGTCGAAACCGGTCCATACCGTGGTCACGTAGTCGGCGTTGTAGCCGGAGAACCAGGCATCTTTCGATTCGTTGGTGGTACCGGTCTTGCCGGCGATATCGCTGCGGCCCATGGCCAGTGCACGGCGGCCGGTGCCGAGTTTGATTACGTCCTGCAGCATGCTGTTGAGGATGTAGGTGGTACGCCCATCGACAATCCGCTCGGCCACGGCCGGCGCTTGCGGCACTGCCGGATTGGCCGACGCTTCACCGGCAACCGGAGCGGCATTGACCGTGAACGACTCGGTAGCCGGCGCAGCGATACCGTCGGTCGCCGCACCACCCTGTGGCACGGTCGGCGGGTTGGCGACGAACAAAGTGTCACCGTTACGGCTTTCGATCTTGTCGATGATATACGGAGTGATCTTGTAGCCACCGTTGGCAAAGGTGCTCCAGCCAGTGGCGATTTCCATCGGCGTCAGCGTTGCGGTGCCGAGTGCCAGCGACAGGTTCGGCGGCAGGTCCTGCTTGTTGAAGCCGAAGCGAGTGATGTAATCGATGGTCTTGCCCACGCCCATGGCCTGCAGCAGGCGGATCGACACCAGGTTGCGCGACTTGTACAGCGCTTCACGCAGGCGGATCGGGCCGAGGAAGGTGTTGGTGTCGTTCTTCGGTCGCCAGACCTTGTCCAGGTACTCGTCGACGAACACGATCGGCGCATCGTTGACCAGGCTTGCTGCGGTGTAGCCATTATCCAGCGCAGCGCTGTAAACGAATGGCTTGAAGCTCGAACCAGGCTGACGCTTGGCCTGCATGGCGCGGTTGTAGTTGCTCTGCTCGAAGGCGAAGCCACCCACCAGCGAACGGATCGCACCGTTCTGCGGATCCAGCGACACCAGTGCGCCCTGAGCCTGGGGAATCTGGCTGAATTTCAACGAATTGTCGGTCTGGCGTTGTACGCGGATCAGATCACCGACCTGCGCGACATCCGACGGCTGGCGCGGGTTGGCGCCCATGCTGTTGGTATTGAGGAACGGTCGCGCCCATTTCATCGTGTCCCAGGCAACGTGCTCTTCTCCGGTGCGGGTCAACACTTGCAGGCCGTTTTTATCGACTTGGGTAACGATCGCAGGTTCGAGGCTGCTGATGGTGCGCTGCTTGGTCAGCTCGCTGGCCCAGGCTTCGCGGGTCTTGCCCGGCAGGCGCGACTCGGGGCCACGGTAGCCGTGGCGCTGGTCGTAGGTCATCAAGCCTTCGTGCAGCGCGGTGTTGGCCATTTCCTGCAGATTGCTCGGCACTGTGGTGGTGACGCGGAAACCTTCGGTGTAGGCGTCGCTGCCATAACGACCGACCATTTCGGCACGGGCCATTTCGGCGATGTACGGTGCGTTCACTTCCGGGGTCGGTACGTGATAGCTGGCGTTCAGTGGCTCGTTGATCGCGGCGGTGTAGTCGGCTTCGCTGATCTTGCCCAGCTTGTACATGCGCCCGAGGATCCAGTCGCGGCGTTCTTTACTGCGCGCCGGGTTGGCCAGCGGGTTGAAACGCGACGGTGCTTTTGGCAGACCGGCGATCATCGCCATCTGCGCCAGGCTGATGTCACGGATCGATTTGCCGTAATACACCTGCGCCGCCGCCTCGATGCCGTAGGCGCGGTTGCCCAGGTAGATCTTGTTGACGTACAGCTCAAGGATCTCGTCCTTGGTCAGTTGTCGCTCGATCTGCAGGGCCAGAAGAATTTCGGTGGTTTTGCGCGAGAAGCTGCGCTCGCTGGTGAGGAAGAAGTTCTTCGCCACCTGCATGGTGATGGTGCTGCCGCCGGACTGAATATGTCCGCTCTTGACCAGTTGCGTCGCCGCGCGCATCAGGCTGCTCGGGTCGACGCCATAGTGGTTGGCGAAATTGTCGTCTTCAGCACTTAGTAACGCATTGATGAAGTTGGGCGGAATGTCGGCGAAACGAATCGGTGTACGGCGCATTTCGCCAAATTCTGCGATCAACTTGTTGTCGCTGCTGTAGACGCGCAGAGGAATCTGCAACTGAATGCTTCTCAGCGCCTCCACAGACGGCAAACCCGGACTAAGGTAAAGAAAGGCGCCGCTGAGACCTAAGAGCAGTCCGCAGAAAACGGCGACGATGGACCAACCGAAAAATTTCAGCAGACGAATCAAGGCTTTTGGACATCCAGGGCAAAGAATGAATTTGGCACGGGGCTGCGGTTACACACAGAGCCATCCGCGCTGGCAGTAAAAAGCGGAAAAAATCGCTGGGCATTATAAGCACTTTTCCGTCGGGGGCGTCATTGGCGCTTCTGTCAAGACGGGGGTGAAGGAACGCAATGCGTATTACAGAGTCCGTAACTCACGGAAAGTCATAGGGAATTGGTAGTGCTGGGACTCTTCAATAAAAAGACCAATCCGTTGCTGGGGATCGACATCAGCTCCACGTCGGTGAAGCTGCTGGAACTGAGCCGTCAGGGCGAGCGCTACCGGGTCGAGGCCTACGCGGTGGAGCCCTTGCCGGCGAATGCCGTGGTCGAAAAGAACATCGCCGACCTCGAAGGCGTCGGCCAGGCGCTGAGCCGGTTGCTGGTGAAAGCGCGAACCGGGGTCAAGAGCGTGGCGGTGGCAGTGGCCGGTTCTGCGGTGATCACCAAGGTCATCGAGATGGACGCCGGGCTGTCCGACGACGAACTGGAAAACCAGCTCAAGATCGAGGCCGACCAATACATTCCCTATCCGCTGGACGAAGTCGCCATCGATTTTGAAGTCCAGGGCGTCTCGCCGCGCAACCCGGATCGGGTCAACGTGCTGCTTGCCGCCTGTCGCAAGGAAAACGTCGAGGTGCGTGAAGCGGCGCTGGCGCTCGCCGGCCTGACCGCGCGGGTGGTGGACGTCGAGGCCTACGCCCTCGAGCGCTCGTTCGGTCTGCTGGCGACGCATCTGGCGGCCTCCCAGGAGCGCCTGACCGTGGCGGTGGTCGATATTGGCGCGACCATGACCACTCTCAGCGTCCTGCACAACGGCAAGATCATCTATACCCGAGAGCAATTGTTCGGCGGACGCCAGCTCACCGAGGAGATCCAGCGCCGCTACGGCCTCACGGTCGAACAGGCGGGCCTGGCGAAAAAACAGGGCGGGCTGCCTGACGATTACGTCAGCGAGGTTTTGCAGCCATTTCGCGAGGCACTGGTGCAGCAAGTCTCGCGTTCGCTGCAGTTCTTCTTCGCCTCCGGCCAGTACAACGCGGTCGACCATATCCTGTTGGCCGGCGGCACCGCCTCGGTGCCCGGCCTGGACCGTCTGATCGAACAGCGGCTGGACACGCCGACGCAGGTCGCCAACCCATTCGCCGACATGGCCTTGGGCAGTAAGGTCAACGCAGGAGCGCTGGCCAGCGACGCGCCAGCCTTGATGATTGCCTGCGGGCTCGCGCTCAGGAGTTTCGACTGATGGCGCGGATCAACCTTCTCCCCTGGCGCGAGGAACGCCGCGAAGAACGGCGCAAACGCTTTCTGCTGGTACTTATCGGCGTGCTGGCCGGCTCGATCGGCGCGGTGCTGATTGCCGACCAGATCATCACCGCAGCGATCGAGCGGCAGATGGCGCGCAACGATTACATCGGCAAACAGATTGCCGTGGTCGACGAACGCATCAAACAGATCAGCGAACTCAAGGCGCGCCGCCAGCAACTGGTCGAGCGCATGCGCATCATCCAGGACCTGCAGGGCAATCGGCAGATCAGCGGGCGGGTCTTCGACCAACTGGCGCGTACCCTGCCGGACGGCGTGTATTTCACCGATGTGAAAATGGCCGGCAAGACCCTGTCCATCAGTGGCGCGGCGGAGTCGAACAACCGGGTCTCCGAGCTGATGCGCAATCTCGACGCGTCCGACTGGTTCGACGCGCCAAGCCTGAATGAGGTCAAGGCCACCAGCGCCGATCAGGTCGAACAGGCCAACGTCTTCCAGCTGACCGTTCGTCAGACCCAGCCCAAGGTTGTGGAGGACGAGCAATGAACGCCTCCGAATGGCTGCAAAGCCTGCGCAATATCGATTTCAACGACCTCGACACCAGCAACATCGGCTCCTGGCCCCCGGCGGTAAAAACCCTGTGCGGTGCGCTGGTGATGGTGTTGATCCTCGCGCTTGGCTATTACTTCTTTATCAGCGATATGGAAAATCAGCTCGACCTCAAGCGCGAAGAAGAAATCACCCTTAAGGAGCAATTCGCCAGCAAGGCGCGGCTGTCGGCGAACCTTGAGCTCTATACCCAGCAAATGAAGGAAATGGAAAACACCTTTGGCGTGTTGCTGCGGCAATTGCCCAGCGACACCGAAGTGCCGGGACTGCTCGAAGACATCACCCGCACCGGTCTGGGCAGCGGCCTGGAATTCGAGGAAATCAAGCTGCTGCCGGAAGTGACCCAGCCGTTCTACATCGAGCTGCCGATCCAGATCACCGTGACAGGCGCCTATCACGACCTCGCGACCTTCGTCAGCGGCGTCGCCGGGCTGCCGCGAATTGTCACTCTGCACGATTTTGAACTGGCGCCGGCCAATCCCGAGGGCGGGACGAAGCTGCGCATGAGTATTCTTGCCAAGACGTACCGCTATAACGACAAGGGGCTGGAAAAATGACCCCGATTCGTTATCTCGTCCTGCCCATGATGCTGGCGTTAAGCGGCTGCGGTGGCGGCGATGACTTCAGCGACCTCGACGCGTACCTCAACGAAGTGCGCCTGCGTCCGGCGGGCAGGATTGAACCAACGCCGACATTCCGGTCTTACCCCACATTCACATACAGCGCCGCCAACCTGCGCAGTCCGTTCTCGCGGCAGGCGCGGGTCGATCTGGCCGGGCAGAAACACGGCTCGCGCAACGTCAAACCCGACCCTAACCGGGTCAAGCAATATCTTGAAGGATTCAATATCGAGCAGTTCGAAATGGTCGGCACGATCGCCAATGCCTCGGGCTCGTTTGCGCTGTTGCGCGGCGCAGGCGGGGTGCATCGCCTGAAAGTCGGCGACTACCTGGGCCGCAACGACGGCCGCATCGTCGCCATCAGCCCTACCCAGGTCGATGTCGTCGAGATCGTGCCCGACGGCGCCGGCGCCTGGCTGGAGCGGCCGCGCACCATTCCTTTGAAAGAGCACTCATAGTGGAAGTCGAATAATGAACAGGATTTTCTCCACCCTCGGTTTTTCGCTATGGATAGCGCTGGTGTCACCGATGGTAATGGCGGCCAGTCTGAAAGCGCTGGATGTCGCCGCGCTGCCGGGTGACCGCGTCGAATTGAAGCTGTCGTTCGACGGCCCGCCACCACAGCCCAAGGGCTACACAACCGAGTCACCGGCACGCATTGCACTGGATCTGCCGGGCGTGACCAGCCAGCTGACCAACAAGAATCTTGATCTGGGCAGCGGCAACGCGCGCACGGCCACGGTGGCCGAAGCCAAGGATCGCACGCGGCTGATTGTCAGCCTGACGCAGTTGGCGCCTTACAGCACGCGGGTCGAGGGCAATAATCTGTTTGTGGTGGTCGGTCAGGGCGCTTCCGCGACTGCGCCGCGCCCGGCCGTCGCTGCACCGCGTGCCGCCACGGCCGCCGCAGCACCGGCCAGACCGGCCGCGCAACGCAGCAGGGCGATTCGCGGCGTCGATTTCCAGCGCGGCACCGAGGGCGAGGGCAATGTGGTCATCGATCTCTCTGATCCGACCATCGCCCCGGATATCCAGGAGCACGACGGCAAGATCATCCTCAGCTTCGCCCGTACGCAACTGCCGGAAAAACTGCGCGTGCGCCTCGACGTCAAGGACTTCGCCACCCCGGTGCAGTTCGTCAACGCAGCGCTCACCGGCGATCGTACGGTGATCAGTGTCGAGCCCAGCGGCACCTTCGACTATTCCACATTCCAGACCGACAACAAGCTCACCGTGAGCGTTCGTCCGATGAGCATCGACGACCTGCAAAAGCGCAACGCCGACCGTCAGGCCTATGTCGGCGACAAGCTCTCGCTGAATTTTCAGGACATCGACGTGCGCTCGGTGCTGCAACTGATCGCGGACTTCACCAATCTCAATCTGGTGGCGAGCGATACGGTGCAGGGCGGTATCACCTTGCGCCTGCAAAACGTGCCGTGGGATCAGGCACTGGATCTGGTGCTGAAAACCAAGGGGCTGGACAAGCGCAAGATCGGCAACGTGCTGCTGGTCGCGCCGGCCGATGAAATTGCCGCTCGCGAGCGTCAGGAACTGGAATCGCAGAAGCAGATCGCCGAGTTGGCGCCCCTGCGTCGTGAGCTGCTGCAAGTCAATTACGCCAAGGCAGCGGACATCGCCAAGCTGTTCCAGTCGGTGACGAGCGCCGAGGCCAAGGTCGACGAGCGCGGTTCGATTACCGTCGATGAGCGAACCAACAACATCATTGCCTACCAGACCCAGGATCGCCTCGACGAACTCCGGCGGATCGTCGCCCAGCTGGATATTCCGGTGCGCCAGGTGATGATCGAGGCGCGCATCGTTGAGGCCAACGTCGATTACGACAAGAGCCTGGGCGTGCGCTGGGGCGGTTCGGTGCAGAACAAGGGCAACTGGAACGCCTCCGGGGTCAACGGTTCGTCGAGCACCATCGGTACGCCGGGCAGCTCCGGCACCAACTCGCCGTTCGTCGACATGGGCACGGTCAACAACACCTCGGGGATCGGCATCGCATTCATCACCGACAACGTGTTGCTGGATCTGGAACTGACGGCGATGGAAAAGACCGGCAACGGCGAAATCGTCTCGCAGCCGAAGGTGGTCACCTCGGACAAGGAAACCGCAAAAATCCTCAAAGGCACCGAGATTCCCTATCAGGAGGCCAGCTCCAGCGGCGCCACGTCGGTGTCGTTCAAGGAGGCCTCGCTGTCACTGGAAGTCACCCCGCAGATCACCCCGGACAACCGCATCATCATGGAGGTCAAGGTCACCAAGGATGAGCCGGATTACCTGAACAAAGTGCAGGATGTGCCGCCGATCAAGAAAAACGAGGTCAACGCCAAAGTGCTTGTAAATGACGGCGAGACCATCGTAATCGGCGGTGTTTTTTCAAATACTCAAAGCAAGGTCGTAGATAAGGTGCCATTTCTTGGCGATGTGCCGTATCTTGGCCGCCTTTTCCGGCGTGATGTGGTTTCGGAGAAAAAATCCGAGCTGCTGGTATTTCTCACTCCGCGTATCATGAATAACCAGGCGATTGCTGTGAGTCGTTGATTCTGTGCGAAATTTGATACTTGTAGGACCGATGGGTGCTGGCAAAAGCACCATCGGCCGATTGCTGGCCAAAGAGCTGCGCCTGCCGTTCAAGGATTCCGACAAGGAAATTGAGCTGCGCACGGGTGCCAATATCCCATGGATCTTCGACAAGGAAGGCGAGCCCGGCTTTCGTGACCGTGAGCAGGCGATGATCGCCGAGCTGTGCGCGTTCGATGGCGTGGTGCTGGCGACCGGCGGCGGTGCGGTGATGCGTGATGCCAATCGCAAGGCCCTGCATGAAGGCGGGCGCGTGGTGTATCTGCACGCCTCCGTCGAGCAGCAGGTCGGCCGCACCTCCCGTGATCGCAATCGGCCGCTGCTGCGTACCGCCGATCCGGCGAAAACCCTGCGCGACCTGCTCGAGATCCGTGACCCGCTTTATCGGGAAATTGCCGATCTGGTGGTGGAAACCGACGAGCGGCCGCCACGCATGGTGGTGCTCGACATTCTCGACCGCCTCGCGCAGTTGCCGCCCCGTTAAAGCATCGTCCGAAATGCGCTATCCTCGGCGTCCTGTCAGCGCCCGCCGAGGGTGTAACGGATGCCTGGGCGAGCGGCGTCATACCGCTACAGGCCGCAGAACACCAATAATTTCAGGGCAGGATGCCTGCTTCCATCTTCACTGTGGGGACACATGCAGACACTCAAGGTCGATCTAGGCGAGCGCAGCTACCCGATTCATATTGGCGAAGGTCTGTTGGATCAGCCGGAACTGCTGGCGCCGCATATCCACGGGCGGCAGGTGGCAATCATCTCCAACGAAACCGTCGCGCCGCTCTATCTCGAACGTCTGACCCGCAGCCTTGCGCAGTTTTCGGTTATCTCGGTGGTGTTGCCTGACGGCGAAGCCTTCAAGAACTGGGAAACCCTGCAACTGATTTTCGACGGTCTGCTGACCGCCCGTCATGACCGCCGCACCACCGTGATCGCCCTGGGCGGCGGGGTGATCGGCGACATGGCCGGTTTCGCTGCCGCTTGCTATCAGCGCGGTGTCGATTTCATCCAGATTCCTACCACGCTGCTGTCGCAGGTCGATTCGTCGGTCGGCGGCAAGACCGGCATCAACCATCCGCTGGGCAAGAACATGGTCGGCGCGTTCTATCAGCCGAACGTGGTGCTGATCGATACCGCATCGCTGAAAACCCTGCCGCAGCGCGAGCTGTCGGCGGGCCTGGCGGAAGTCATCAAGTACGGCCTGATCTGCGACGAACCATTCCTGACCTGGCTCGAAGAAAACGTCGACGCCCTGCGCGCGCTGGATCAAACCGCGCTGACCTATGCGATCGAGCGTTCCTGCGCGGCCAAGGCTGCGGTGGTCGGCGCCGATGAAAAGGAAACCGGCGTCCGCGCTACGCTCAACCTCGGCCACACCTTCGGCCACGCCATCGAAACCCACATGGGCTATGGTGTCTGGCTGCATGGCGAGGCGGTGGCGGCGGGCACGGTGATGGCGCTGGAAATGTCCGCGCGCCTGGGCTGGATCAGCGAACAGGAGCGTGATCGCGGCATTCGTCTGTTCCAGCGGGCCGGTCTGCCGGTCATTCCGCCTGAAGAGATGAGCGAAGCCGATTTTCTCCAACACATGGCAATTGATAAAAAAGTGATCGACGGTCGTCTGCGCCTGGTGCTGCTGCGCCGGATGGGCGAAGCGGTAGTGACCGACGATTATCCGAAAGAGGTTCTACAGGCCACGCTGGGAGCGGATTACCGCGCCCTGGCTCAGCTTAAAGGTTAAAACGATTCCGATGACTAGTTTGCATGCCGACGAGGCGTTTCTCGGCCATTTCCAGTTAAGTCACGACCCGTTCGCGCCACGGGTGCCGGGCTTCAAATTCTTCCCGGCCCAGCGCAAACCGGTGCTGGGTCAACTGCATCACCTGGCGCGTTACAGCCAGTTGCTGCTGGTGGTCACCGGCCCGCAAGGCAGCGGCAAGACCCTGCTGCGGCAGGCGCTGGTGGCCAGCACCAATAAGCAATCGGTGCAGAGCGTGGTGGTTTCCGCCCGTGGCGCCGGTGATGCGGCCGGCGTGCTGCGCCAGGTGGCGCAGGCGCTGGATGTCGCGCAGGCCGAAGTCGGCGCGATTCTCGAGCAGGTGGTGCAACTGGGTCTGACCGGGCAGGAAGTCTATCTGCTGGTGGACGATGCCGAGCAACTCGACGAGTCCGCGCTGGAAGCGTTGATGGCGCTCGGCGCCGGCACGCCGGAAGGTCGTCCGCATGTGTTCCTGTTCGGCGAGTCGTCGCTGATCGCTCAGCTCGAGGCGTTGCAGCTCGAAGAAGAGCGTTTCCATGTCATCGAATTGCAGCCGTACACCGAAGAAGAGACCCGCGAATATCTCGACCAGCGGCTGGAAGGCGCGGGCCGGGGTGTCGAACTTTTCACCGCAGATCAGATCTCTGATATTCACGAAAGCTCCGAGGGCTGGCCGGGCAACATCAACCAGGTCGCTCGCGATGCACTGATCGAAGTCATGATTGCCAGCCGCTCCGCGGTCAAGCGTCCAAGTATGGGGTTCAACATGCCGAAGAAACACGTATTGGCGATTTCCGCCGTCGTTGTGGTCGCGGTTGCCGCCGCCTGGCTGATGCCGGGTCGCAGCAAGGCACCGACCACCGGTGCTCCGGCCAACGAACAGGCGCAACTGCCATTGGGTCAGGGCGCAGCGAACGGCGCCAACCCGTCCGTCGAATTCGCCGGCAATACCCAGCCGATGCCGCTGCCATTGGTCGGCAACTCGCAGCCGGTCATGCGTGGCCCGCTGGCGGAAGCCGCCGGTGGCATTACCGAAGGCGACGACGGCGTGCCGCTGGAAGGCTCCAGCGATACTCCGCCGACCGTAACCACCTCTGCACCGCCTGCGGGCGTTCCGGCCGGTCCTGCGCCGACACCGGCTCCGACCCCTGCCGCCAAACCGGCACCAACACCGGCACCGACGCAGATCGCCACGGCCAAGCCTGCTCCGGCCACGCCAGCGCCAGCCGCGAAACCGGCCCCCGCTCCGTCCAAGCCTGCCGACAAGCCGGTCACGGTTGCCAAAGCCGCCGGTGGCAGCTGGTACGCCGGTCAGCCGACCAGCAACTATGTCGTGCAGATCCTCGGCACCAGCTCGGAAACCGCTGCGCAGAACTTCGTAAAGGAGCAGGGCGGCGAGTACCGTTATTTCAAGAAAGTCCTCAACGGCAAGCCGCTTTACGTGATCACCTATGGCAACTTTGCCAATCGTGATGCGGCCGTTTCTGCCATCAAGGCCTTGCCAGCGAAGGTTCAGGCTGGTAAACCTTGGCCTCGCACTGTCGCCAGCGTCCAACAGGAACTGGCAACAACTCGCTGAAGATTCGGCGGCCTTACCCAGGCCGCCTCTCCAAGCACCTCAAAATTTCTACGAGTGCGCGCCGCCTTCACAGGTCGCGTGCCTTGTGGTGTCTGCGTCACAGTAGTCTTTGAGTCGTTGCGGTCAAAATTAAAAAAGTTTTGACTAGCACAGCAGATCGCTTTAAACCTTTCACAAATGCGACATGAATTTGCGACAGTTCGTCGTCAAATTTGTGAGCCTCTGTGTCGCTGTGTACAATGACCACCCTTTTGCCCCCGCTAAGCCGGCGTACGTTCGGCGCGGAACGCAAGTGGTTGAATTGAAAAGAAATTTGCCTCGAATAGAGGCAGCCTGGTGAGAAAGTGTCTATGAAAGCAGGTCTGTACCAACCAGATGAATTCAAGGATAACTGCGGTTTCGGCCTGATAGCTCATATGCAGGGCGAGCCTAGTCATACCCTTTTGCAAACGGCCATCGAGGCCCTGACCTGCATGACCCACCGCGGTGGGATTAATGCCGACGGCAAGACCGGTGACGGTTGCGGTCTGCTGATTCAAAAACCCGACGCCTTCCTGCGAGCCATTGCCCAGGAAAGCTTCGGCGTCGAAATGCCCAAGCAATATGCCGTGGGCATGGTGTTCTTCAATCAGGATCCGGCCAAGGCCGAAGCCGCTCGCGAGAACATGAACCGCGAGATCCTCGCCGAAGGCCTGCAACTGATCGGCTGGCGCCAAGTGCCGATCGACACCAGCGTCCTCGGCCGCCTGGCCCTTGAGCGCCTGCCGCAGATCGAGCAGGTCTACATCGGCGGCGAAGGCCTGAGCGATCAGGACATGGCCGTGAAGCTGTTCAGCGCCCGTCGCCGTTCGTCGGTGGCAAACGCCGCTGACACCGACCACTACATCTGCAGCTTTTCGCACAAGACCATCATCTATAAAGGCCTGATGATGCCGGCCGACCTGGCCGCGTTCTATCCGGACCTGAGTGACGAGCGCCTGCAAACCGCGATCTGCGTGTTCCACCAGCGCTTCTCTACCAACACCCTGCCGAAATGGCCGCTGGCGCAGCCATTCCGCTTCCTCGCCCACAACGGCGAAATCAACACCATCACCGGTAACCGCAACTGGGCACAGGCCCGTCGGACCAAGTTCACCAATGATCTGATGGATCTGGAAGAGCTCGGCCCGCTGGTCAACCGCGTCGGTTCCGACTCCTCGAGCATGGACAACATGCTCGAACTGATGGTCACCGGTGGCATCGACCTGTTCCGTGGCGTGCGGATGATCATTCCGCCAGCGTGGCAGAACGTCGAAACCATGGACCCGGATCTGCGTGCGTTCTACGAGTACAACTCGATGCACATGGAACCGTGGGACGGCCCGGCCGGCGTGGTGATGACCGATGGTCGCTACGCGGTGTGCCTGCTCGACCGTAACGGTCTGCGTCCGGCGCGCTGGGTGACCACCAAGAATGGCTTCATCACCCTCGCCTCGGAAATCGGCGTGTGGAACTACCAGCCTGAAGACGTGCTCGCCAAGGGTCGCGTCGGCCCGGGCCAGATTTTCGCCGTGGATACCGAAACTGGGCAGATCCTCGACACCGATGCGATCGACAACCGTCTTAAATCCCGTCATCCGTACAAGCAATGGCTGCGCAAGAATGCCCTGCGCATTCAGGCGACCATGGAAGACAACGACCACGGTTCGGCTTTCTACGACGTCGACCAGCTCAAGCAGTACATGAAGATGTATCAGGTCACGTTCGAAGAGCGTGATCAGGTGCTGCGTCCGCTCGGCGAGCAAGGTTACGAAGCCGTGGGCTCGATGGGCGACGACACGCCGATGGCCGTGCTGTCCCAGCGTGTGCGCACGCCGTACGACTATTTCCGCCAGCAGTTCGCGCAGGTGACCAACCCGCCGATCGACCCGCTGCGTGAAGCGATCGTGATGTCGCTGGAAATCTGCCTCGGTGCCGAGCGCAACATTTTCCAGGAGTCGCCGGAACACGCCTCGCGCGTGATCCTCAGCTCGCCAGTGATCTCTCCGGCCAAGTGGCGCTCGCTGATGAACCTCGACCGTCCGGGTTTCGAACGGGCGATCATCGACCTCAACTACGACGAAAGCCTCGGCCTCGAAGCGGCGATCCGCAACGTTGCCGATCAGGCTGAAGAAGCCGTGCGCGCCGGGCGTACCCAGATCGTCCTGAGCGACCGTCATATCGCCCCGGGCAAGCTGCCGATCCACGCTTCGCTGGCGACCGGTGCCGTGCACCACCGTCTGACCGAAAAAGGCTTGCGTTGCGATTCCAACATCCTCGTTGAAACCGCGACCGCCCGTGACCCGCATCACTTCGCGGTGCTGATCGGTTTCGGTGCCTCGGCGGTCTATCCGTTCCTGGCCTACGAAGTGCTGGGTGACCTGATCCGTACCGGTGAAGTACTGGGCGACCTCTATGAGGTGTTCAAGAACTACCGCAAGGGCATCACCAAAGGCCTGCTCAAGATTCTGTCGAAGATGGGCATCTCGACCATCGCTTCGTACCGTGGTGCGCAGCTGTTCGAGGCGATTGGTCTGTCCGAAGAAGTCTGCGAGCTGAGCTTCCGTGGTGTGCCAAGCCGGATCAAGGGTGCGCGCTTCGTTGACATCGAAGCCGAGCAGAAAGCCCTCGCCGTCGAAGCCTGGAGCCCGCGCAAGCCGATCCAGCAGGGCGGTCTGCTGAAGTTCGTCCACGGTGGCGAATATCACGCGTACAACCCGGACGTGGTCAACACTCTGCAAGCCGCTGTGCAGCAGGGCGACTACGCCAAGTTCAAGGAATACACCTCACTGGTGGACAACCGTCCGGTGTCGATGATTCGCGACCTGTTCAAGGTCAAGACCCTCGACACGCCGCTGGACATCAGTGAAGTCGAGCCGCTGGAATCGGTGCTCAAGCGCTTCGACTCCGCCGGCATCTCGCTGGGCGCACTGTCGCCGGAAGCTCACGAAGCCCTGGCCGAAGCCATGAACCGCCTCGGTGCGCGTTCCAACTCCGGCGAAGGTGGTGAAGATCCGGCGCGTTACGGCACCATCAAGAGTTCGAAAATCAAGCAGGTCGCGACTGGCCGTTTCGGTGTAACCCCGGAATACCTGGTCAATGCCGAAGTGCTGCAGATCAAGGTCGCCCAAGGCGCCAAGCCGGGCGAGGGCGGGCAACTGCCGGGCGGCAAGGTCAACGGGCTGATCGCCAAACTGCGTTACGCAGTGCCGGGCGTGACCCTGATTTCGCCACCGCCGCACCACGATATCTACTCGATCGAAGACTTGTCGCAACTGATCTTTGACCTCAAGCAGGTCAACCCGCAGGCGCTGGTTTCGGTGAAACTCGTAGCTGAAGCGGGCGTCGGCACCATCGCCGCCGGTGTGGCCAAGGCCTATGCCGACCTGATCACCATTTCCGGTTACGACGGCGGTACCGGTGCTTCGCCGCTGACTTCGATCAAATACGCGGGCGCACCTTGGGAACTCGGCCTGGCTGAAACCCACCAGACCCTGCGCGGCAACGACCTGCGCGGCAAAGTCCGGGTGCAGACCGACGGCGGCCTGAAAACCGGCCTCGACGTGATCAAGGCAGCCATTCTCGGTGCTGAGAGCTTCGGCTTCGGTACCGCACCGATGATCGCACTGGGCTGCAAATACCTGCGCATCTGCCATCTGAACAACTGCGCCACTGGCGTCGCGACGCAGAACGAGAAACTGCGCAAGGATCACTACATCGGCACCGTCGACATGGTGGTGAATTTCTTCACCTACGTCGCCGAAGAAACCCGCGAGTGGCTGGCCAAACTCGGTGTGCGCTCCCTCGAAGAGCTGATCGGTCGCACCGATCTGCTGGAAATCCTCGAAGGCCAGACCGCCAAGCAACATCACCTGGACCTGACGCCGCTGCTGGGTAGCGATCACATCCCGGCAGACAAACCGCAGTTCTGCGGTGTTGAGCGTAACCCGCCGTTCGACAAAGGTCTGCTGGCGGAGAAGATGGTCGAGCTGGCCTCGTCGGCAATCAACGACCTCAGCGGTGCCGAGTTCGAGCTGGACATCTGCAACTGCGACCGTTCGATCGGCGCCCGGATCTCCGGCGAAATTGCGCGCAAGCACGGCAACCAAGGCATGGCCAAAGCGCCGATCACCTTCCGCTTCAAGGGCACTGCCGGTCAGAGCTTCGGTGTGTGGAACGCCGGCGGTCTGAACATGTACCTGGAAGGCGACGCCAACGACTACGTCGGCAAAGGCATGACCGGTGGCAAGCTGACCATCGTGCCGCCGAAGGGCAGCGTCTACAAAACTCAGGAAAGCGCCATTATCGGCAACACCTGCCTGTACGGCGCCACTGGCGGCAAGTTGTTCGCCGCCGGCACCGCAGGCGAGCGTTTCGCCGTGCGTAATTCCGGTGCCCACACCGTCGTGGAAGGCACTGGCGATCACTGCTGCGAGTACATGACCGGTGGTTTCGTCTGCGTGCTGGGCAAGACCGGTTACAACTTCGGCTCTGGCATGACCGGTGGTTTCGCCTACGTGCTTGATCAGGACAACACCTTCGTTGACCGGGTCAATCACGAACTGGTGGAGATCCAGCGGATCAGCGGCGAGGCCATGGAAGCCTATCGCAGCCATCTGCAGAACGTGCTGAACGAGTACGTCGCCGAAACCGACAGCGAGTGGGGGCGTGAACTCGCCGAGAACCTCGACGATTACGTGCGTCGTTTCTGGTTGGTCAAACCGAAGGCAGCGAGTCTGAAATCTCTGCTCTCCAGTACGCGGGCAAGCCCACAGTGAAGCAGCTGCAAGCTTCAAGCGACAAGCTAGAAGCTTGCGCGGTGAGGCGGATTAATTTGATTTTCTTGCAGCTTGAAGCTTGTAGCTTGAAGCTGTCGTGTACGAGGTTTTGAAGATGGCCGAACGTCTCAGTAACGACTTTCAATTCATCGATGTCGGGCGCAAGGATCCGAAGAAGAAACTGTTGCGTCAACGCAAGAAAGAGTTCGTTGAAATCTACGAACCGTTCAAACCCCAGCAGTCGGCCGATCAGGCCCACCGCTGCCTGGGTTGCGGCAACCCGTATTGCGAATGGAAGTGCCCGGTGCACAACTTCATTCCCAACTGGCTCAAATTGGTCGCCGAGGGCAACATCCTTCAGGCCGCCGAGTTGTCGCACCAGACCAATACCCTGCCGGAAGTCTGCGGCCGGGTGTGCCCGCAGGATCGTCTGTGCGAGGGTGCCTGCACCCTCAACGACGGCTTCGGCGCGGTGACCATCGGTTCGGTCGAGAAGTACATCACCGACACCGCGTTCGCCATGGGCTGGCGCCCGGACATGTCCAAGGTCAAATCGACCGGCAAACGTGTCGCGATCATCGGCGCAGGCCCGGCGGGTCTGGGTTGCGCCGACGTGCTGGTGCGTGGCGGTGTAACTCCGGTGGTGTTCGACAAGAACCCGGAAATCGGTGGCCTGCTGACCTTCGGCATCCCCGAGTTCAAGCTGGAAAAGACCGTGCTGAGCAATCGTCGCGAAGTCTTCACCGGCATGGGCATCGAGTTCCGTCTCAACACCGAAGTCGGTAAAGACGTGACCATGGAACAACTGCTCGCCGAATACGACGCGGTGTTCATGGGCATGGGCACCTACACCTACATGAAGGGCGGCTTTGCCGGTGAGGACCTGCCGGGCGTTTATGACGCGCTGGATTTCCTCATCGCCAACGTCAACCGCAACCTGGGCTTTGAAAAGTCGCCGGAAGATTTCGTCGACATGAAAGGCAAGAAGGTCGTGGTACTCGGCGGCGGCGACACGGCGATGGACTGCAACCGCACCTCGATCCGTCAGGGCGCCAAGTCGGTGACCTGTGCCTATCGTCGCGACGAAGCGAACATGCCCGGCTCGCGCAAAGAGGTGAAGAACGCCAAGGAAGAAGGCGTGAAATTCCTCTACAACCGCCAGCCGATCGCCATCGTCGGTGAAGACAAGGTCGAAGGCGTGAAAGTGGTCGAGACCCGTCTCGGCGAACCGGACGCCCGTGGCCGTCGTAGCCCCGAGCCGATCCCGGGTTCCGAAGAGATCATCCCGGCCGATGCCGTGGTCATCGCCTTCGGCTTCCGCCCGAGCCCGGCGCCGTGGTTCGAACAGTTCGAGATCCAGACCGACAGCCAGGGCCGCGTTGTTGCGCCTGAGCAAGGTCAGTACAAGCACCAGACCAGCAACCCGAAAATCTTCGCCGGCGGCGACATGGTGCGCGGTTCCGACCTGGTGGTGACGGCGATCTTTGAAGGGCGCAATGCGGCTGAAGGCATCCTCGATTACCTGGGTGTGTAAACGCCGCTCGAAACTGCAATGCGATACCTGTGGGAGCTGGCTTGCCAGCGATAGCATCTCCTTGGTTTACCTGACAAACCGAGTTGTCTGCATCGCTGGCAAGCCAGCTCCCACAGTTGTTTTGTGGTGCTGCAAATTCTGTATTCCAGCGCAATAAATTGACCCGATAGACAAAAGGCTGACCCACATCCGTGCCTTTTGCCTCGCGCTCTGAGAAAATGCCCGCACTTTTTTTCCGGATGCCGACATGACTGCCCTGAAGAACGACCGTTTCCTCCGCGCCCTGCTCAAGCAACCCGTTGACGTCACCCCTGTGTGGATGATGCGCCAGGCCGGTCGCTACCTGCCGGAGTACCGCGCCAGCCGCGCGCATGCCGGCGACTTCATGAGCCTGTGCATGAATCCGCAATTCGCCTGCGAAGTCACCCTGCAACCGCTCGACCGCTACCCGCAACTGGATGCGGCGATCCTGTTTTCCGACATCCTCACCATTCCCGATGCCATGGGCCAGGGCCTGTACTTCGAGACCGGTGAAGGTCCGCGCTTCAAAAAAGTCGTCAGCACGATGGCCGACATCGAAGCGTTGCCGATCCCGGATCCGCACAAAGACCTCGGTTACGTCATGGACGCGGTCAGCACCATCCGTCGCGAACTCAACGGTCGCGTGCCGTTGATCGGTTTCTCCGGCAGTCCGTGGACCCTCGCGACTTACATGGTTGAAGGCGGCTCGTCGAAAGACTTCCGCAAGACCAAGGCGATGCTTTACGACAACCCGCAAGCCATGCACCTGCTGCTCGACAAACTGGCGCAGTCGGTGACGTCGTACCTCAACGGCCAGATCATGGCGGGTGCGCAAGCGGTACAGATCTTCGATACCTGGGGCGGCAACCTGTCGGCAGCCGCGTATCAGGAATTCTCCCTGGCCTACATGAAGAAAATCGTCAGCGGCCTGATCCGCGAGAACGACGGACGCAAAGTGCCGGTGATTCTGTTCACCAAGAACGGCGGCCTGTGGCTGGAAAGCATCGCCGAAGCCGGCGCCGACGCCCTCGGCCTGGACTGGACCTGCGACATCGGCAACGCCCGTGCCCGTGTCGGCGACAAGGTCGCGCTGCAAGGCAACATGGACCCGACCGTGCTCTACGCCAAACCGGAAGCGATCCGCACTGAAGTCGGGCGCATTCTGGCCAGCTACGGCAAGGGCAGCGGCCACGTGTTCAACCTTGGTCATGGCATCACCCCGGAAGTCGATCCGGAACATGCCGGCGCATTCCTGCGTGCGGTGCATGAGCTGTCGGCGCAGTATCACGAGTGATCAGCGCCCAATAAAAAACGCCCGGCCAATGCCGGGCGTTTTCTTTTGCACGATCTAATGTCGTACCCAAATCAACTGTGGGAGCGAGCCTGCTCGCGAAAGCGGTGTGTCATTCAACACTGATGTTGCCTGACACAGTGCATTCGCGAGCAGGCTCGCTCCCACAGGGTTTTATGTCAGGCTTTGACACCCTGCAACGGCGGCAACTTCGCCAGCTTCAACGCCACCAGCAGGGCAATCAGCAACAGCGCACCAATAAACAGGCCGATGCCGTTCCACCCGCCCAGATGCCAGAACACCCCGCCCGCCGTCCCGGCAATGCTCGACCCGGCGTAATAACTGAACAGATACAGCGACGACGCCTGACCCTTGGCCGTCAATGCGCGCCGGCCGATCCAGCTGCTCGCCACCGAGTGCGCGGCGAAGAAGCCGAAGGTGAACACCAGCATGCCGATGATGACCAGCAACAGCGGCGTGAACATCGTCAGCGCGAGCCCGGCGAACATCAGCGCAATCGTCGCCCAGAGCACTTTGCGCCGCCCCAGTTTGTCCGCCAGCGAACCGATCTTCGCCGAGCTGTAGATCCCCGACAGGTAGACCACCGAGAGCAATCCGACAAATACCTGATCGAGGTTGTACGGCGCAGCCAGCAAGCGGTAGCCGATGTAGTTGAACAGCGTGACAAACGCGCCCATCAGCACAAACGCTTCAAGAAACAGCAGCGGCAGACCGGCGTCGCGAAAGTGCATGGTGAAGCCGTCGAGCAGGCTGCGCGGGTGCAGCGAGCGGGCGCGGAAGTTGCGCGACTCCGGGAGGATCTTCCAGAACACCGCCGCCGCGACCAGCGCCAGACCGCCAATCACCAGCATCGCCGTGTGCCAGCTGACGAAGTCGATCAGCACGCCGGTGATCAAGCGTCCGCTCATCCCGCCGATCGCGTTGCCGCCGATGTATAAACCCATCGCCAGGCCGATGTGTTGAGGATGGATTTCTTCGCTCAGATAGGTCATCGCCACCGCTGCCAGACCGCTCAATGACAGGCCGATCAATGCGCGCATGATCAGCACGCCGTGCCAGCTCGGCATCATCGAACTGGCGATGGTGCATAACGCGGCAGCGAACAATGCCGCGACCATCACCGGTTTACGGCCGATGCGGTCGGAAATCGGCCCGGTGATCAGCAGACCGAAGGCCAACATGCCGGTCGCCACCGAGAGGATCAGACTGCTCTGCGCCGCGTTGATCCCGTATTCGTGGGACAGCAGCGGCATCATCGGTTGTACGCAGTAGAGCAGGGCAAACGTCGCAAAGCCGCCACAGAACAGCGCCAGCACGGTGCGCATGAACGCCGGTGTGCCTTTTTCGATGTAGATCTCTTGCAGCTCGGCGAGGGTATCGTCGCCGGCAGCGGGCGGGACTTCGTGGGCAAGGGGCGCGACAGCAGTTTTCACTTCAGACCTCGGAAAGCACAGCCGGGCAGGCAATGAAAAAATCATATAGCTGGCTAATGTTTCTATCCAATATATTGTTCGACCTGTTTGATAGCTTCAGCGACCTAATGGAAATCCTATGGAATTGCGTCATCTGCGTTACTTCATCGCCGTCGCCGAAGAACTGCATTTTGGCCGCGCCGCACAGGTGCTGGGCATCTCCCAGCCACCGCTGAGCCAACAGATTCAGGCGCTGGAGCAACAGCTCGGCGCGCGCTTGTTCGAGCGCACCAATCGTCGGGTCGAGTTGAGTGAAGCGGGCAGGCTGTTTCTGCAGGAGGCGCGGCTGGTGCTGGCGCAGGTCGACAAGGCCGCGGATGTTGCCCGGCGTGCGCAACTTGGTGAGCTGGGTGAGTTGAAGATTGGTTTCACTTCGTCGGCGCCGTTCAACTCGACCATTCCGCAGGCGATTTTTTCCTTTCGTCAGCGCTTTCCGGCGGTGCATCTGAATTTGCGCGAAATGAGCAGCACCATGGTCGCCGATGCTCTGGTGGACGAGTCGATCGAAGTCGGCATCATGCGCCCGCTCGGATTGCCGGATTCACTGAGTGTTGTGGAGTTGATGCGCGAGCCATTGGTGGCGGTGCTCAGTTCCAAGCATCCACTGGCCCAAAGTAGCGATGAAGGCCTGTTTCTCTCGGCGCTGGCGCTGGAACCGTTCGTATTTTTCCCGCGCAGCTATGGCAGCGGGCTCTATGCGCAACTGCTAAACCTGGCCCGTGACGCCGGCTTCAGCCCGCACTTCGCTCAAGAGGCTGGTGAGGCGATGACCATCATCGGCCTGGTCGCAGCGGGCCTCGGTGTGTCAGTGCTGCCAGCGTCCTACCAACGCATGCGCATCGACGGCGTGGTCTACCGCCCGCTGCTCGATCCCGAAGCGATTTCGGCGGTGTGGCTGGTGCAGCGCAAAGACCAGAAATCGCCGATGGCCAAGGCATTTGTCGAACTGCTGACGCGCAAGGTTGAGCCTCTGACGGTGTGAAGGCGGCTGGCGCTTTCGCGAGCAGGCTCGCTCCCACAGGGAAACGCATTCCAAGGTGGGAGCGAGCCTGCTCGCGAAGGCGTCGGCCCAAACATCACAGATTTCAGGGCAACCGCACCAAATCCCCCTTCAAAGCCACCCGGGTAACAAAAACTCCTGCCCGGCACTCGTAGGTATTCAAATCCTTGCGTACACGTTGGTCGTAGTAACTGACGATGTTGACCACCGCATTCGCCCCGACCCGCTTGGCATCAGCCTGCAATTTGATCAGATTCGACTGCAACACCCATTCACACGAAGCCTGATCGCTCTTGTTGAAGCCGTTGGTTTTCAAATCACTGACCACCCCTTGGCGCAGCAACTGCTGAGTGCCCTGCGGCCCGTTGCCGATCAGGTAGAACTTCACACTGCCATCCAGCCGACCGGCGCTCATGGCGTCCGACAGCACGGTTTCGAAAGGCATGTACATGAGGTTGGTGGCATGGCTGGCACTGGGCAGCAGGGCGATAAGCGCAGCGGCGATCAGGGCTTTCACTTGCATGGTCATCTCCTTTGACGGTGAAAGAGAACTGCGAGGGCAGGTACTGAGCCGGGACCTGCTTAAGCGAGTGTAGATGGTGCAAGGAAGTAAGGGGATTGCAGAGAGCTACATTTCCCGTAACGGATCTGCCTTAGGATAGCGCTCGATTTTTGCGCAAAATCGCCTCTTTTTCAGTGAGTGCCACGGAAGCCTCTTCGATACCAGCCCAAGGAGGGCAGCGTGCTGATTTGCGATTTCAGAGGCTATGAAGTGCCTGAGATGGTGAAAGTCAGGCCCGTTGTCGTTCTGCGTACACACCGCAGCAATATTCTGTTGGTGGGGCTGTGATGGCGCTGGATATCGCGCCGAGAGGCGAAACGCCAGCCGTTGTCTGCCGATGCATTTCAAGCAATACTGCCTGCGTTCCCGAAAGGGGCTTGTGAGACTCTGAGGATCCTGGGCAACCAGCCATCGCAGAGCCAGGCAGGTAATCGGCGATGACAAGCCAACCTGTCTGTGAAAGGGCGCCAAACGGCGCCCTTTGTCGTTTCCGGCGTTTATTGAACCTTCGCCAGATCACCCTTCAGCGCAACGCCCGCCATGATCGCGCCGGCGTGGCATTCGTAGGTTTGCGCGTCCTTGCGTTCGTTGCGCTTGTAGAAGCTGACGATGTTGGTCACGGCGTTGGCGCCGGCGTTTTTCGCGGCCTGGTGCAGGCTGATGATTGCCGATTGGGCGACCCACTCGCAGGCGACTTCATCGGATTTGTTGAAAGCGTTGGTTTTCTTGTTGGTCACGGCGTCGGGGCTGACCACGGTGACTTTGCCGGCCGGGGTGTTGCCGGCCAGATAGAATTTCACGCTGCCATCGATCTTGCCGGAGCGGGTGGCTTCGGCGACGGCTTTGTCGAATGGCAGGTACACCGCCGTGTCGCGGGCCTGGCTGACCGCTGGCAGGGCGCAGAGCAGCAGGGTGACAGCGGCGAGTTTGGTGAAGTGCATGTAGGTCTCCTTGACCTGGATTGATTCGGTTATGCCCAGCGGCGGAAGATCAACGAGGTGTTGACGCCACCGAAAGCGAAGTTGTTGTTCATCACGTAGTCGTGGTGCATCTGACGAAATTCGCCGCGCAGGTAATCGAGCTTGCCGCAGTGCGGGTCGACCTCGTCGAGGTTGAAGGTGTGCACGTAACGGTCGCTGTTGAGCATCTCGATGCTGAACCATGACTCCAGCGCACCGCAGGCACCGAGGGTATGGCCGAGAAAGCTCTTCTGCGAGCTGATCGGCATGTGTTCGCCGAACAAGCTGCTGGTGGCCAGCGTTTCGGCGATGTCGCCCTGTTCGGTCGCGGTGCCGTGGCCGTTCACATAGCCAATGGCGTCCGGACTGAGGCCGGCATCTTCCAAGGCCAGCTCCATGGCGCGGCGCATGGTGACCTGTTCCGGGCGGGTTGTGTGCTGGCCGTCGGCGTTGCTGCCGAAACCGACGATTTCCGCGTGAATGTGCGCGCCACGGGCGAGGGCGTGTTCCAGCTCCTCAAGCACGAGCATGCCGCCACCTTCACCAATCACCAGACCGTCGCGGCCCTTGTCGTACGGGCGTGGGCTGGTCTGGGGTGCATCGTTTTTCAAGCTGGTGGCGTAGAGCGCGTCAAACACCATGGCTTCGGTTGGGCACAGTTCTTCGGCACCGCCGGCGAGCATCAACGGCAGGCGGCCGAACTTGATTGCTTCGTAGGCGTAGCCGATGCCCTGGCTGCCGCTGGTGCAGGCGCTGGAGGTCGGGATCAGGCGGCCGGTGAGGCTGAAGAAAATGCTGATATTGGCGGCGGTGGTGTGCGGCATCATCCGCACGTAGGAGTTGGCGTTGAGCCCCTCGGCCACCGAGTTGAGCAGCATGTTGCCGAAGGCTTTGATCTCGTCAGTGCTACCGGTAGATGAACCACAAGCGACGCCCATGCGCCCGTCCTTGATCGATTCGTCACCGAGCAGGCCAGCATCGGCCAGAGCCTTTTCTGCTGCGCCGACCGCCAGTCGCGAAACCCGGCCCATGCTGCGCAACTGCTTGCGGGTCCAGTGCGACGGTACGAGAAAATCATCGATAGGCCCGGCCAGACGTGTGTTGAGTTCAGTGAAGCGATCCCACTCGTCCATCCGGCGAATGCCGCTGCGATTGGCCGCGAAATTGCCGGCAATGGTCGGCCAGTCGCTGCCCAGAGAGGTGATGCCGGCCATGCCGGTGACGACGACGCGTTTCATCAGCACAGGCCTCCGTTGACCGCCAGCACCTGGCGGGTGATGTACGAGGCTTCCGCCGACATCAGGAAATTCACCGCAGCGGCCACTTCTTCAGGGGTGCCCATGCGTTGCGCGGGGATCATTTTCATCAGTTCCTCCACCGGCACGTTTTCGTCGAGCATGGCCGTGTCGATCAGGCCAGGGGCGACGCAGTTAACGGTGATTTTGCGCTTGCCCAGCTCGATCGCCAATGCCTTTGCCGCACCGATCACGCCGGCCTTCGAGGCGCTGTAATTGACTTGGCCACGGTTGCCGATCAGGCCCGACACCGAGGTGATGCAGACGATGCGCCCGGCGGCGCGACGACGGATCATCGGCATCATCACCGGGTGCAGGACGTTGTAGAAACCGTCGAGGTTGGTGCGCAGGACCACGTCCCAATCGTCATCGCTCAGCGCCGGAAACGCGCCGTCGCGGGTCAGCCCGGCGTTGAGCACCACGCCGTAATAGGCGCCATGGTTTTCAACGTCGGCTTCGAGAATGCTTCTGCAGGATTCGCGGTCGGCGACGTCGAATTGCAGGATGCGTGCGCGGCGCCCCAGTGCTTCGATTTCGGCCTGCACCGCTTGGGCTTCAGTCATGCCGCTGCGGCAATGCAGGACGATGTCATGCCCGGCCTGCGCCAGACGCAAGGCAATGGCGCGGCCGATGCCACGGCTGGAGCCGGTGACCAGTACGGATTCAGTCATCGTGCGACTCCTTCGTCTGCTGCAGATATTGGTTGGCTTGCGGCGGACGGAACACGTTCAGCCGCGCGCTGGCATGTACGCCGTCGCCGTGGATATGGCATTCGAATACGCCCATGCCGTTGTCGTCTTCCAGTGAGCGCAGGCCATGGATGCTCAGCTCGCTGCCGGCCGCAAAGGCTTGGACATTGCACTCGAATTTGCGCGTGCCGAGGAGAAAGCCCAGCTCCACCGGATTGCCTTTTTGCCGCGCGTGACAACCGGCGAAAGCGGCGACGCTCTGCGCCATCAGTTCGACGCCGACCCACGCCGGCAGGCTGCCGTCGGGCAGGTTGAACAGGCCGTCCGGCTTGACCGTCAGGCGGGTGAAGATCTGCTCGTCATCGAAGCGCTCGATGGCGTCGATCAGAATCATGTCGCCGGCGTGCGGCAGCAGTTCGGCGAGCGGCCAGTGGCTCATGGGGCGTCTCCGATTATCAGGCTGACGTTGTTGCCGCCGAAGGCAAACGAGTTGCTCATCAGGTAGCGCGGTGCAATGGACGTCAAGCGTTCGCTCGCGGTCACCCAGTTGAGCGGCGGCAGCGCGGGATCGGCCTGGCCATCCCAGATGTGCGGCGGCAACGCCTGTTCAGGGTTTTCGGCACTCAGGCTCAGCCAGCAGAACGCCGCTTCCAGCGCGCCGGCCGCGCCGAGGGTGTGACCGGTCAGCGGCTTGGTTGACGAGCAGGCGACGCCTTCGGGAAACAGCGCCGCGACCGCCAGGCTTTCCATGGCGTCGTTGTGCGCAGTGGCGGTGCCGTGCAGGTTCAGGTAGTTGATTTGCCCGGCTTGCAGATGAGCGCGGCCAAGGGCTTTTTGCATCGCTTGCAGGGCGCCGCGACCGCTCGGCTCCGGCGCGGAAATATGGTGCGCATCCGAGCTGGCGCCCGCACCCAGCAAGGCGATTCCCGGGCCTTCGCCGCGCTGTTTGCTCATCACGAACAGCACCGCTGCTTCGCCGATATTGATGCCGTCGCGGTTGGCGGAAAACGGATTGCAGCGTTCATCTGAAACGGCTTCCAGCGAAGAAAAACCGTTCAACGTGAGCTTGCACAAACTGTCGACGCCGCCGCACAGCACCGCGTCGCACAGGCCCAGATCGAGCAGGCGCTGAGCGCTCATCAGCGCGCGGGCGCTGGAGGTGCAGGCGGTGGAAATCACGTAGGCCGGGCCGCTCAGTTGCAGCCACTCAGCGAGGAAGTTCGCCGGGGCACCGAGTTCCTGCTGGCGATAGTCGTATTCGCGGGGAAACTGCTGCTCGCGGATGTAATGCGCCAGACCCCGGCTGGCCTCGTCGATGCCCGAGGTGCTGGTGCCTAGCACCACGCCAATGCGCTCACGGCCATAGGTCTGGATCGCGCGGTTGATGTCGTCACGAATCTGCAGCGCGGCTTCCAGCAGCAGTTGGTTGTTGCGACTGCTGTGCTCGATCAATTCGGCCGGGATCGCCGCCAATTCACCGTGCACGCCGGCGACAGGCAGCTCACGTTCAGCGACCCAGCCAGACTCGCGGCGCATGCCCGAACAGTCGCCGGCAAACAGATTGCGCGCGACTTCAGACTTGTCGCGGCCCAGGGCGCAGATCACGCCGAGGGCATTCAGGTAAGCGGTCATGGCGTCGATTCACCTAACTGGGAAACGCGATAGTGCGGGCCTTGGGGCAGATTCAATTGGAAGCTCAACGGTTGTGAATAGCGGACGTTCCAGCGTGCCGGCAGTGAGCGCTGATCGGTTGTTTGCCGGGCGTCGGGATAGTTGCGCAGCAGCTCGGCGGAAGGCGTCAAAGCGAACAGCAATGCGCCGAACAGCTCCCGTGCCTCGGGATTGGGCGGCAGCAGACCGTCGGCCTGCCAGTGCCCGTTGATCAGTTGCTGGCGGGCCTGGGGAATGCCCAGCGGATCCATCATCGACCAGCGCGTGCCGGCGCCTTCGCGCTGGATCACCAGCAGCCAGTCCTGACGCTGCCCGGCCTGCTCGCGCTCGATGTGCAGTTGTAGCGGCAGGGGCAGCGTCGGGTTGGCAGCTGGTAGTGGCGGCTGGCTGGCGCAGGCGCTGAGCAGCAAGGCTGACAAAACGATCACCAGCCACGCAGCAATCCCTGTGGGAGCGAGCCTGCTCGCGAATGCCATCTGACATTCGCCACTTTGGCTGACTGATACACCGCTTTCGCGAGCAGGCTCGCTCCCACAGAGTTTCAGGTGTTCAGATCGATAGCCGTACATCAGACAGGTTCCTGCAATGGCTTGCGCGCGACGACATTCACCAGCGTCTCTTCGCGCTCACCGAATGGCTTGGGTTTGCTCAACCTCAACCGTTCCAGCAAACCAAAATCCTTCGACCGGCTCCACCACAGATAGGGGTAGGAAACATTGCGCTCGGCAAACTCGAAACCCTGCTCGCGGATCATCTGCAGATAGCCGGCGGCGCTCTTCTGCACTTGCATCGGATGGCGGAACAGCCAGCGAATCACCCAGGTATCAATGTAAGCCTCGGTGGACTCGGCGAACAGCAGATAGCCGCCCGGCTTGAGCACGCGATAGAACTCGGCCAAGGCCTTTTCCTGCTCGACCAGATGATGGAAAGTCTGGTGACAGAACAGCAGATCGACGCTGGCATCGGCGACGTTGAGCGTGGCGCAATCGCTGCCGATCAACTCGACTGGCATGTCCAGGCGCGTGGCCTCTTCGGCGCTGAGTTGCAAACTGTGCGGGTCGGCGTCGACGCCGATCAGGCGCTGCGGGGCAAAGGTCTGGCGCAGGTGGCCGAACGACTTGCCCTGACCGCAACCGGCGTCCAGCAGCACCGGGTGTTCCGGCAGCGGCTCACTGAATAATCCACGCAGATCGTTGATCGCCACCCGCAGCACATGGTGCTGCCAGGTGTGGCTGCGCAGGAACCAGAGGCCGAAGCGGGTTTCCTCGACGTAACTGTCGCTCAAGTAATTCATGAGGCGTCCTGCGCGCAGAGTTGGGAAATCATCTTCAGCCGGCGCCGCGCTTCACTGACGAACGGGTTGCGCTCGTCCCAGGCGTAACCGGCGAGGATCGAGCAGATCATCCGGCGAATTTCCGCCTGGCTGTCCTCATAGAAAATCACGTCCTGGAAGGTCCCGGCGTACCAGCCTTCGACATAGCAGCGGAAGGTGTCGACACCGCGTTTCAACGGCTCGGCAAATTCACGTTGCCAGTCGACCGCTTCCCCCTGCAACTGACGATGCAGCACGCCGGCAGCCATGCTCGCCGAACGCATGGCAATGGTCACGCCGGAGGAGAACACCGGGTCGAGGAATTCTGCGGCGTTGCCCAGCAGCGCGAAGCCCGGGCCGTGCAGGGTTTTCACATTGGCCGCGTAGCCGCCGAGGGTGCGCGCCGGGGTGTCCCAGACCGCGTTATCGAGAACCCCGGCGAGGCTTGGCGTCTCGGCGATAAAACTGCGCAGGCAGGCATCGAGGTCGCTGTCGCGTCCTGAGAAATGTTCCTCAGCCGCCACCACGCCCACCGAGCAGCGGCCGTTGCTGAACGGGATGGTCCAGAACCACACATCGCGATGCTCGGGATGGGTGGTGACGAGGATTTTTTCGCGGTCGAACGCCGGATTGTCGATGTGATCTTCGACGTGGGTGAACACGGCCTGACGCACCGGGAAATTCGAAGGCGCTTCGAGGTCGAGCAGGCGCGACAACACGCGGCCATAGCCGCTGGCATCGAGGACGAAATCGGCTTCGACGCGGTACTCGCTGCCGTCTTCGCGACGCACATCAAGGAATGGTTTCGCCTGATCGAAATCGACGCTGACGATCGCATCGCCATAGCGGATTTCCGCACCTTGCAATGCCGCTTGATCGGCCAGCAACTTGTCGAAATCGGCGCGCTGCACCTGGAACGTGGTCGGCTTGCCGGCGGTGAAGGTGTCGCCAAAATCGAAAGCGCTGTAGCGCTCGCCCCAGGCAAACGCCGCGCCGGTCTTGCGCTGGAACCCGGCGGCGTTGACGGCGTCGAGCATGCCGGCTTCTTCGACGAAATCGAGGCAGTGGCTGAGCAGGCTTTCGCCAATGGAGAAGCGCGGGAAGTGCTGGCGCTCGAGCACCAGCACATCGTGGCCCTTGCGCTTGAGCAGGGCGGCGGCGATAGCGCCGGACGGGCCGGCACCGATGATCACGACCTGACGGGATTCCATTTCAACGATTGGCACGTGAGCTCCGGGGCAAGGGATTGTTCAGATTCAGAGGCGCGCGATGCAGGCCGGTCAGGGCCGGCAGCAGCGTCGCGATCAGGCCCATCAGCATCAGCGCGAAATACAGCGCCGGGGTGATGAGCTGTTGTTGCAACAACAGATTGAGAAAGACGATTTCGCTGAGGCCGCGAATGTTCAACAGCACGCTTTCGCGCCAGCGACTGGCGCCAGCGAACGAGGCGCCCGCCCAACCGAGGCCGAGCCAGTTACCGAGCAGTTTACTGGCAATCGGCAACAGCAGCAGCGCCGCCCATTGCCCGGCGTCGAGGCTGGCGAGGGCGCTGTGCACGTCGATCTGGACGATGCCGAACGTGAGGATCAGCGGGATTGCGATCCACGTTTGCAAGCGGCTCATCCAGCGCGCCGGCAACGGCAGCACCAACGGCACCTTCAGCAGCGCCATGCACAGCAGATAGCCGATGCCGAAAATCAGCGCGTTGAGTGTGTAATGTTCGGCCATGACCAGCAGGGCGAAGAAGCCGAGGCTGTAAGTCAGTGGGCGACGAACGCGCAGCAGGTGCAAAAGCAGCGGCACGCCGGCCATGGCCACGGGCAGCAACAGGCTGCTCAGGTGCAGGCTGCCTTGAGCGAGGCCGAACAGCGTCCAGCAGGTCAGGTCGATGAGAATTGCGGTCTGCACCAGACGCCGTGTGGCGGCGGGTGGGTAATCGATGTGACGCAAGTACAGGTACAACACCGGGATCGCCGTAATCGCGAAGACCAGTCCGATGGCCAGTGCGTTGAGCCACGGCTGCGACGGCAGCAACCAATACGCGACCGCCAGCCCGCAAGCGAACGGCACAGCGAAACTCGGCACAGCGATTTTTACGCTCTGGCGATCCAGACGCAGATCGATGACATCGCTGAGGATGTGCCCGAGCAGCAAGGCGAAGCTCAGGCTATAGAGGTTTTTCAGCCAGTGCGGAGCGATCAGTTGTGCGCCGCTGAGCTGCCAGCCCGGTTCGATCCAGAAATACATCAGCAACGGCAAACCGAAGCTCGCCAGCAGCAACTGACTGACGATCGGAATCAGGCCGAAATGCCGGCCGACCCGGGTCGCCAGCGCAAACAGCGCCAAGGCCAGCAACCAGAAGCCGAAGACCATCATGCGCTTGTCTCCGCAGCCGGTTCATGGCGCCCGGCCCACGGCGCGAGCATGAAGCTGAACGCCAGACCGAGACTGACCGACAGGCCGAAGTTGCTCACCGCCGGCGTGCTGGAAACCGCCAGCAGACCGAACGACAGCCACGTCGTCACAGCGGCGAGCAAGGTACCGAGCAGGCTCACCGCCGCGCCGCCGACCTGTTCACGCATGAGAATTGCGTAATCGACGCTGATCGCCGTCACCAGCAGCAGGCCGAACAGGCTGAACAGGGTCAGCGGCTGACCGAGCCAGCCGAGGCTGGCCAGACTGCACAGCGCCGCCAGCAGTGGCAGGGCGACGATACGCAACGCGCCAGTCAGGCCGAAAGGCAAGATCAACACCAGCACGATCAGCACGCAGGAGGCCAGTTTCAGTTCGGCGGCGCTGACCTGTGTGGCGGCAAACACCCTGTTCAGATCACCGAGGCGATCAACCAGCACCACTCCCGGCAAGTCCAGTGCCTGCACGCGCAGCAATGACGGATTGTTCAAGCCCTGCAGGCTGGTGATTGCTGCAACGCCGTCTTCAGTCGGGCCAAGCCATAGCGTGCGATACGGCTCACCGAGCGGGCCAGCCAGCGCGGCGTCGATGTCTTCGGCGGGCAGGGTCTGCAATTGCTGCAATTCGTTTTGCAACGCCGTCACCGGCACGCCGAGATCGAGCAGCGGTTGCCAGAACGACGGCAGCTTGTTCAGTGACTCGCGCACTTGCTGTTGCTGGCTCGGCGCGCTGACCAGTTGATCGAGGGCCAGAAAACCTTGCAGTTTGTCGAGGTTGACCAGTTGTTGCAGTCGCTCGCTCAGCGCCGCCTGGCGCTCGAGCAGTTGCTCCTGATTGGCCGCACGGACGAGGAAGAACTGGCTGGTCGGTTGATACCCGGTGATGCGCGCGATGGTCTGCGCTTCGTCGGTCAGATGCTGCGGCGCGCCGACCCATTGGCGGATGTCATTTTTGCTCTGCAGCTGCATCAGGCCGCCGACGCAGAAGGCGATCAGCACGGCCAGCAGCATGGGCGTGCGCATGCGACCGAGCAGCGCCTCGCGCAGATGAATCAGGCGTTCGGCCAGACGCAGCGGCCATTGCGCCGGGCGCAGTTCGACATTGCTCAGCAGTGCCGGCAGCAGGCAGACCGCAGATAGATACGCACCGAGCAAGCCGGCAGCGGAGAACACGGCGATCTGCGTCAGCGCCGGGAACGGTGTCCAGGCCAGCGCCAGGTAGCCGATAACGCTGGTGATCAGGCTCAGGGTCAGCCCCGGCAAGGTCAGGCGCAGGGCCGGCCAGCTGCGCCAGGGCTTGAGGCTCCAGCTTTTGGACAGATAGTGCAGTGGGTAATCCACGGCGACGCCGATCAGGCTTGAGCCGAGCACCAGCGTCATCACATGCATGTGGCCGAACAGTGCCACACAGGCCACCGCGCCGAACAGCATGCCCACCAGCACCGGAACAAACGCCAGCAGCACGCGCCAGCGGCGAAACGCCAACAGCAGCAACAGCAAAATCCCGACCGTGGCGCCGCCGCCGACCCAGGTCATTTCGCGGGTGGCCTGTTGCTGACCGTTGGCGGCGTAGAGCAGGCCACTGGCGGCGAGCAACTGCACGTCGCTTTGCGCCGCTTGCTCGCGGCTGCGCTGGAGCAACTCTGCCACCTGCAGCGGCAGGTTCATGTCGAAGGCGTTGCCGGTGGTACGCGCACGCAGCATCACCCAGCTCTTGCCGTCGGCATCGGCGACCAATGCGCCGCTGCCGATGTCCAGTTGCACCGCGCCGTGTTTCGGCTGGCCGTTCTGGATGCGTCCGGTCAGGCCCAGCCAGTCGTCCTGGCTCGGCACCAGGGTAAAGCCGTTGAACGGGTCGAACAGCGCTTGCACCCGCTGCTGGATGAAAACCTCGGGATGTTCGCTGAGCAGTTGCCGGTCATCCGCCGAGAGCATCGCCAAACGCCCTTGCAGCAATTGCTTGCGCAGCGCCGGCAAGTCGGCTTGCAGGTTCCACTGCACGGTTTCGAACAGACCGCTGGCCTGCCATTGTTCGCCCAGTTGCTGGGCCATGGTCAGCGCTTGCTGGCGATCGGCGTGGCCGACCAGCACCAGCATTTCGCGGTTGAGCGGCTCCTGCATGCGCTGCTCGGCGCGCGACTCCAGCGCGTCGGGATTGGTGCCGGGCACCAGTTCCATGAGATTGGCCGACAGCGGCGCACCGTCGCGCCATTGCCAGGCGGCCAGCGCGACGACGGCCAGCAGCAGGCTCAGAAACAGCCAGGGCAGCCTGCGTTCACTCGGCAAAGTCATGTTGCTCCGCTTCGCTCAGGGGTTGCTCGGCCGTGCTGTCCTGCATGCGCAGCAGGGTGCTGTCGCCCTGGGTTTCCAGCAGTTCGATGCTTTGCACAAGGGCGCCGCCATCGATGTTGATTTGCTTGAACACTTGCTTGAGCAGCACCGAACGCGGCGTCAGGGTCAGTTGCCACTGCTGGGCCGTGCCGCTCAGGGCCAGTTCGAAATCGCGCTGCAAACCGCTGCTGTCACCTTGCAGCACGGCGAGGAACAAACGGTTCTGCTCGGCGCCGGCGCTCTTGTTCGGCAGCAGTTGCCAGCCGTTGGTATCACGGCGGGCGATGCCCTTGGCGGTGATGCGGTAGTCCTGCTGCAGCGGGGTTTTCAACAGCCACAGCAGGCCGTGATTTTTGGCGAGAACGAAGCTGCCCCTGCTGATCAGCGGCTGCGGCAGGGCGCGCAGGTGTTTTTCCTGAATGAACTGGCCGTGGATAACGTCCGGTTTCGCCAGTTGTTCACTGAGTTGTTGCAGGTCGAAGGCATTGGCCCATGACGACACGGCCAGCAGCGTCAGTGCGCCGAGGCTTCTGAAAAACACATTCATCGCAGCATCCTTTCCACGGCATCGGTGAAGACTTTTGGTGAAGCCAGTTGCATCTCGCGGCTGCTGACTTCGACAGCGACCTGCACTGAGCTGGCGCGGGTCAGGCGTTCGCCGGTCTGCAGGTCGGTGATCAGATAATTGATCTTCAGACGGTTTTCCCACTCGACCAGACTGGCTCGCACGTTCAGCCGCTGGCCGAACACCGCACCGCGCACGTAGCGAAGTTGCAGATCGATGATCGGCCAGGCGTAACCTGACTCGACCATATGTGTGTAGTTATGGCCGATCTTGTCCAGCAGCGCACAGCGCGCCACTTCGAGGTATTTGACGTAATGGCCGTGCCAGACCACGTGCATGGTGTCGACGTCGAAAAACGGCACCAGAATCTCGGTATCGGCGTGAAGCACTCCGGCACTACGCATGCAGCCTCCAGTGTTGCGCGGCGATGCGTTGCAGGCACAGGCGCAGTTCGCCTTCCAGCGCCCGGTCTTCGATGACCGGCGGGAAGTCTTTGCCGAGTTCCTCGTGCATCGCCGCCAGTGCCGGCGGCAGCGGGCGCGCATCGGCGGCTTGAGCGCGCAGCCACACGCCTTGGTTGGCGGCGAGCAGCGTGGCGGCGGCGACCTGTTCGGTCAGCTCCAGCACGCGAATCGCATCACGGGCGGCGATGGTGCCCATGCTCACCTTGTCCTGGTTGTGGCACTCGGTGGAGCGCGAGAACACGCTGGCCGGCATGGTGTTTTTCAGCGCTTCAGCGGTCCAGGCGCTGGTGCCGATCTGCACCGCCTTGAAGCCGTGATTGATCATTGCCCGATCGGCGGGTGCGCCGGAGAGGTTGCTCGGCAAGCCGTGGTTGTAGCGCTCGTCGACCAGCAACGCCAGTTGCCGATCGAGCAGATCGGCGACGTTGGCCACGAGGTTTTTCAGGCTGTCCATGGCAAAGGCAATGTGCCCGCCGTAGAAGTGCCCGCCATGCAGAACGCGCTCGGCTTCGGCGTCGATGATCGGGTTGTCGTTGGCGCTGTTCAGTTCGGTTTCGATGAAACCGCGCAGCCAGTTCAGGCTGTCGGCCAGCACACCGAGCACATGCGGCGCGCAACGCAGCGAATAACGATCCTGCAGGCGATGCAGCGGTGCAGTCGGCGCGTCGATCGCCAGATCCTTGCGCAGCCACGCGGCGACTTGCATCTGCCCTGGGTGCGGTTTGGCGGCGAACAGGCGTTCGTCGAAGTGCTCCGGATTGCCTTGCAGCGCGACGACATTGAGCGCGGTGATGCGCGTGGCCAGTTGCAGCAGATAATCGGCGCGAGCGAAGGCGAGGCAGGCGAGGCCGGTCATCACCGCTGTGCCGTTCATCAGCGCCAGCGCTTCTTTCGGACGCAGCACCAGCGGCGTCCAGCCCAGCTCGCGATGCACGTCGGCAGCCTGACGGCGTTCGCCACGGAACATCACTTCGCGCTCGCCGGACAGGGTTGCGGCGACATAGGACAGCGGCGTCAGATCGCCGCTGGCACCCACCGAACCCTCTTCGGGAATCAGCGGCAGGATGTCGTATTCGAGAAACGCGTGCAGACGCTCGAGCAGTTCGACGCGCACCCCGGAAACGCCGTGACACAACGACTGCAAACGCGCCGCCAGCACCGCGCGGGTCGCCTGCGCGTCGAGCAGCTTGCCAAGGCCGCAACCGTGAAAGGTGTAGAGATGACGCGGCAAGGCTTCGACATGATGCAGCGGCACCGCGACCACGCAGGAATCGCCGTAACCGGTGGTGACGCCGTAGATCACGCCTTCCTTGTCCAGCAGCGAATCGAGAAACCGCGCGCCCTTGGCGATGCGCTCGCGATAGTCGGCGTCAGCCTGCAACTGCACGGGTGCCTGACGGTTGGCCAGGGCCAGCACGTCTTCGATGCGCAAAGGGCGTTCGCCGAAAATTACCGGCTCATGGGTTGGCGTTGTCATCGGTCTTCCAGAAAGGGTAAAAGTTGAACCATTGCTGCGGGGCTTCGAGGCAATAGTGACTCAGGCGCTGCGCGTAGCGAGTGGCCCACTGATGAATGACCTGCTCGCGCTCGCGGCGTGTCCACACCACCGCGTCGGCGAACGGTTCGAGGGTCAGACGATAGTGGCCGTCGGCTTGCTTGAGGCACATCAGCAGATTGACCGGGCACTTGAGCAGGCCGGCCAGCAACCACGGGCCTTGCGGAAATGGCGCCGGATGGCCGAGAAAATCCACCGTCACGCTGCGCCCGCCGTGCAGCGGCACGCGGTCACCGGCAATCGCCAGCCACTCGCCGCGTTCCAGCCGTTCGTGCAGTTGCAGCATGATCACCGGGTCGAGTTCGCTGACCTGGATCAGGCGCAGATTGGTCGCCCCGGCCTCGCCGAGCAGGCGGTTGAATTGCTCGGCGTGCTTGGTGTGCACCAGAACGTTCATGGTGACCTTTTCGCCGATTTCCGCCAGCGCGCGGCAGACTTCGAGATTGCCCAGATGCGCGCCGACCAGCAGTTGCCCGCGACTGCCGCGTAACTGCTTGCGCAGCAGCGCCGGGTCGATGATTTCGATCTGCTCGATGCTCAGCTTGCCGTTCCACACGTCGAGCTTGTCGAGCAGCGAATCGGCAAAGGTCATGAACTGGCCGAACACCCGCCAGTGGCTCGGGCGCAAGTCGTCGCGCCGGCTCCACTCGGCCAGCCGCTGCTGGTACTGCCAGGCACTGCGCCGGGCGATGCGGCCGAACAGGAAGAAATACAGCACGATGCCGTACAGCAACGGACTGAGCAGGCGGCGGCCGAGGACTTTGGCGGCGAACGCGGTGAATTTCATCAGCAGGAAACTGCCGCGCTCTTCGCGGTCGGCCCAGTGCTTCTTGTCGACTTCTTCGCTCATGGTTTCCACCGCCGCCAGAGGATCAGCGGCCAACGCAGCAACATGCCGAAGAACAGCCGCGTGTGCATGCTGGAGATCAGCGCGTTGTCGTGGAACAGGCGAAAGTGCGACACGCCGTCCAGCGGGTAATGCACGCTGGTCTGCAGCCAGCGCATCGGCTGATTGCGCCAGGCCAGACGGACGAGAATGTCCGAGTCGAAATCCATGCGCTTGCCGACTTTGGCCGAGTCGATCACGGCCAGAGTCGGCGCCAGTGGATAAACGCGGAAGCCGCACATCGAATCGCGAATCTGCAACGACAGGGTGTTGATCCACACCATCACGTGGGTCAGGTAGCGCGCGTACAAACGCCCTTTGGGCACGCTCTCGTCGAACAGCGGATAGCCGCAGATCATCGCCTCGGGATGGGCGCGGGATTCGCCGACGAAGCGCGCGACGTCGTGCAGATCGTGCTGGCCGTCGGCATCGACCTGCAAGGCATGGCTGTAGCCCAGACGCGAGGCTTCGCGCAGGCCGGTCATCACCGCACCGCCCTTGCCCTGATTGACTGTGAGACGCACCAGGAAAACCCCGTCGCGCTCGGCCAGGGTGTCGAGCACCCGCGCGCAGGACGGCTCGCTGGCATCGTCTACCAGAATGCACGGCAGACCTTGTGTGAGCAGGGCATCGACCACGGTGGTGATCGCGGTTTCGTGGTTGTACACCGGGATTACGGCGCAGGGGTTATGCATACCGTTTCTCCACTGGAAGACCGCAGTGACTGCTTCGCGAGCAGGCTCGCTCCCACATGAAATCGCGCTCCCTGTAGGAGTGAGCCTGCTCGCGATTGAGTGCGCAGCACTCACCGAAATCAACCATGACCAACATCCAGCAAAATGCGTCCACTGGAACAGGTCGCCAGGTCATTGCGATAAGCGAAATACAACTTGCCGCGCTCGGCATCGAAACGCAGATGCAGCTGGATTTCATCACCCGGGCGCACCAGTTGCTGGAACTTCAATACCTCCATTCCGGCAAACGCGCCGTCCAGCTTCAGCAACTGCCGACCCAGATTCAGCGCCCACTCCACCTGCACCACGCCGGGCAAAACCGGCGCCTTGGGAAAGTGCCCGCTGAAATAGGCCAGATCCGGCGGCACGCTGAGTTGCAGGCTCCATTCGCCGTCGCTTGCGCTTTGCTCCAGCACTTCGGGAGCTTTCGGCCGTGCGGCGAGCAGCAACGCTTCAACGTCGGCTTGCGCCAGTTTGCCCTGGCTGTTCAACGGCATTTGCCGCAGCAGGCGCCAGCGCCGGGGCAGGGCGAGGGCTTCGCAATGTTGGCTCAGATGTTTGCGCAGGGTTTCGGTCAGGCTACGCCGGCCGTGCTCGCGCAGGGCGAACAGGCCCGACTCGCTGAGCACCAGCAGCGCACCGAGCGAGGCGCGGTTTTCCTGGACCACACCGAGGCGCGCTTCGGCGACCCAGTCATGGGCTGCCAAGGCCTGCTCAAGCATCGGCAGCGAGATGCGTTTTTCTTCCAGTTTGACGATGCGGTCCAGTCGCCCCAGCAGTTCGAAGCGACCATCGGCGGCAATGCGCGCGGCGTCGGCACTGTGTTCGACATGGCCGGCAGGCAGGTAAGGCGAGGCGATCAGCAGGGCTCCGTCGCTGTCCTGGCTCAGCTCAACGCCAGCGAACGGTTGCCACAACGACTCGCCCTGGCGCCAAGCGATGCCGCCGGTTTCCGAGCTGCCGAGGATTTCCGTCGGCCATTGCTGCAAGCGTTGTTGCAGGCTTTGCGCCGCTTCGGGCGGCAACGCGCCTCCGGAGGAAAACACCCGGCGCACCGCGCTCAGGGCCGGCCAGTCGAGGTTGTCACCCATGCGCTTGAGCAGCGCCGGGCTGGCGACCCAGGCAAAGGCCGGGTGTTCGCGGCTGGCGCGCTGCAGGTCTTCGGAAAAAGCCAGTTGCTGGCGTACGAACGGGCGCCCGGCGCACAATGGCCACAACACGCGAAACAGCAGACCGTAGATGTGTTGCGTGGCGACACTGCCGATGATGCAGGCTTCACCGAGGTCTGCGCCCCACAACTGCTCCAGCGCTTCGACCTCGTTGGCCAATTGGCGCAGGGTCTTGTCGATGCGCTTGGGTTCGCCGCTGGAGCCGGAAGTGCACAGGCTCAGTCGACACTGATCAAGATCCAGTTCTGCACCGGGCAGGCCGGGCTGAGTGAAGTCGTGCAACCGGGCATCGCCGGGTTGATCGGTCAGCCATAGATCGACTTCCTGCGACCAGCGCTGACGCGTCTGCGCTTGCAGATCCGCCGGCAGCAATACGCTGACGCCGGCACGCCAGGCACCGAGCAGGGCGATGGCGAGGTCGGCGGCATCTTCCAGATGCACGGCCAGCCTGTTCACGCCTCGGCTTTGCAGACCGGCGGCGACGCTCAAGGCCTGCGCTCGCAGTTGCGTGTGATCGAGTGCCGGCGCCTGGCAGATCGCCCGTGCCGGCAACGCCTTGAGCAACAGCTGCTCAAGTTTTATCCAATTCATGTACGGCCTCTTACCCGTTGTCGTATCAGCCATTCAATGGCAAACATCAGGCCGATCAATCCGTAGGAGATCAGGCCGGTGTACAACATCCACCAATCCAGCGGCGCCCACAGAGTGAGGAGGGCGGCGCACAAACCGTTGCAAAAGAAAAACACGCTCCATGCCAGCGTCACCTTGCGCGTGTAGCGAACGGCAACCTCCGGCAGTTCCGGCTCGCGCAAGCGCGCCAGGCGCTCGACCATTGGCGGGCCGTATTTCAGGCTTGCGCCGAACAGCACCAGCATGAACGCGCTGATCAGCACCGGGTACCAGCGCAGCAGCTGCGGGCTGTCGAAGACCGCCAGCAGCAGGCAGAACCCGATCGCCACGCACGCCATCCACAGGCTGCCAGGCTTGCGCTCGCCGGTCAGGACCCGCGCCAGCCACAGGCTGCCCAGCAGCAGCGCAAATTGCCACGGGGCGAAATGCTCCATGCCGAAATACACCGCAAAGGGGTACAGCAGACCGGCCAGCAGCAGGCCCAGGCCGATCAGTCGGCTCATGCGGCCGGTTGAACCAGACGGAACACCGCCTCGACCACGTCACCGACGGTGCGCACCGATTTGAATTCTTCGGCGGCGATTTTCTTGCCGGTCTGGCGTTTGATGTGATCGATCAGGTCGACGGCGTCGATGCTGTCGATTTCCAGATCCTGATACAGATTGGCGTCCATGCTTACGCGGGCCGGATCCAGTTCGAACAGCTCGACCAGGGCATCGCGCAGGGTGTTGAAAATATCGTCACGAGTTTGCATGGTCCGGTCTCAAGCTGCCTGTTTTGCCGTGACGAACGCCGCAAGGCTGGCCACGTTGGTGAAATGGTTGCGGGTGTCTTTGGCATCGGCGTCGATCTTGATGCCGTACTTTTTCTGGATCGCCAGGCCCAGTTCCAGTGCGTCCACGGAATCCAGGCCGAGGCCTTCGCCGAACAATGTCTGCTCGTCGCCGATGTCCTCGGGTCTGATGTCTTCGAGGCCCAAGGCGTCGATGATCAGCAGTTTGATGTCACGCACCAGGCTAGCGGTGTTCAGTTCGCTCATCTGCGGCGAGCTCCTTAATGAAATAGTCATGCAAATAATCGTTGAGCTTGCGCGAGGCCTGCGGTGCGGGGCCTTGCGCGGCGAAGGTCTGTGGGTCTATATCGGCCCCGACGCGAAAACTGAAGTGCACGCGGCGATGGGGGATGCGATACCACGGCTCGGCTTTGGTCAGCGTGGTCGGGCTGACCTTGATGATCACCGGGGTAACGATTTTCGCACCGCGCAGGGCAATCGCCGCCGCCCCCCGATGAAAGGCCGGCGCCTGCCCCGGCTGGGTGCGGGTACCTTCGGGAAAGATGATCAGGGTCTGGCCGTCCTGCAACGACTGCGCGGCGGCGTCGAGCATGTCCATGCTGCCGTCGTTGCTGATGTACTCGGTGCGGCGCAGCGGGCCACGGGTGAACGGGTTTTCCCAAAGGGTTTTCTTCACCACGCAGTTGGCGTGGCGCACCAGGCCGATGAGAAACACCACATCGATCAGCGACGGGTGGTTGGCGATGATCATCTGCCCCGGTCGACCGAGGCGTTCGGCGCCCTCGATGTCATAGGTCAGCACGCCAGTGCGGGCCATGAACCGCACGAAGAACCAGAACAACCGACTGACCGTACGTCGCGCGCGCAGGCGATGGACCAGCGCGTCACCGGGCAGGCAGCCGAGCAGCGGAAATACCAGCAGGCGCAGACACAGCCCGCCGAGCCCGAACAAAGCGAAGCTCGCAGCAGTGGCCAGCAGGCGCCAGTAGTAGGCGTCGCGGTGTTTGGCGGTCACGGGTTGCGATGCCAGGTCCATACACGATTTTTCCACGCATGTTGGCAATCAGGTTGTTGGCCGAGCAGGGTTCGCAGCAGGTTGAGTGCGTGCGGCCAGTGCGCCTTGGACCGGGTTTCGGTGCTGCTGTTCAGGGTCAGCCGCCAGTCGGTACCGGGCGTGAGCAACAGACCCAGCGCGTAGGGGAATGGCACGTCGTCGACCCACTGCGAATAGGCCTCGGGCGGTTGTTCTTCGGTGATCACCAGCAGCACCGCCGGGGCGCCTTCTTTGAGCAGTGCGGCTGCTTCAAGCATGCCGTGCTCCAGACCGTCGCCAGCGGCGGCGAGGGCAGTCATTTCGCTGGTTTCGCCGCGCATGATCGACCACAGGCCGATGATTGCGTTATGCACCGATAGGCTGAATTGGGTCGGTGACAACGGCTGTTCGGTGGCCAGATCGCGGAGGATTTCAAAGGTGCGTGGGGTTTCGCCGTGCCGGGAGACGAACACCAGCGGCAGATGGTCCCGTCCGTCGGCCAGCGGCCAGCCAACACTGAACGCCATCCGCGCCAGGCGGCTGAGGCGCCGGCGTTGCATGGCCGGCAGAAACGACACATCGGGCGCGGCATCACTGCTCTGCAGCACGACCGGTTGTCGGCTCCAGGCCTGCCAGGCGTCCACGCTGTCGAGCCCTGGGGCCCACGCGCGCCATTGGGCGATGTTGAAGTTGATCACGGACATTCATCCCGCCCCTGCGGGCTTTCGTTGACGCGTTGAGTCGCCAGCGCCGCAGCAGGCTTGGCTTGGCGCAGGGCGCCGGGTGGCGCGCATTATCCCGGTGCGACGGGTGTGTAGCAAATGTTGGTTACATTTTGCCCAACAAAATGTACCGAGCGGTTCGCTGGAGTGGCTATCACTTGGCCATTATCCCGGTTTGACGCGGTGAGTCTGTCAGGTGCCTCTGTAATGGCTGGCGGTTTTTTCCATGCGTGGGCGCCGATATTTACACCTGACGACGTAGTCCATGTCGGTGAAGGTAGCGAAGCGCGGTCACCGGCAACTACACTCGGTCATTCTTTGATACACGGAGGTTTGGTCATGCGGCGCGTGGTGTTCAATCAGAAAGGTGGCGTGGGCAAATCGAGCATTGCCTGCAATCTGGCGGCGGTCAGCGCCAGCGAGGGCTATCGCACGTTGTTGGTCGACCTCGATGCTCAGGCCAATTCCACTCAGTATCTGACCGGGCTCACCGGCGATGACATTCCGATGGGCATCGCCGACTTCTTCAAACAGACGCTGTCGTCCGGGCCGTTCTCGAAAAAGAATCAGGCGGACATCTACGAAACCCCTTTCGACAACCTGCACATCATCACCGCCACCGCCGAACTGGCTGACCTGCAGCCCAAGCTTGAGGCCAAGCACAAGATCAACAAGCTGCGGAAGTTGCTGGATGAGTTGTCCGAAGACTACGACCGGATTTATCTGGATACCCCGCCGGCATTGAATTTCTATGCGGTATCGGCGCTGATCGCGGCGGATCGCGTGTTGATTCCCTTCGACTGCGACAGCTTCTCGCGTCAGGCGCTGTACGGGCTGATCGCCGAGATCGAGGAATTGAAGGACGACCACAACGAAGGCCTGGAAGTCGAAGGCATTGTGGTCAATCAGTTTCAGGCGCGGGCCAGCCTGCCACAGCAGATGCTCGATGAGCTGATTGCCGAAGGCTTGCCGGTGCTGCCGGTGTATCTGAGCAGTTCGGTGCGCATGCGCGAGTCGCACCAGGCCAGCATGCCACTGATTCACCTCGATCCACGGCATAAGCTGACGCAGCAGTTTGTGGAACTGCACAATCTGCTGGAAGACCACTGACTCCCCGACTCACACGCAAATCTCCTGTGGGAGCGAGCCTGCTCGCGAAGAGGCCGGCACATTCAACATCAGCGTTGAATGATCGACCGCCTTCGCGAGCAAGCTCGCTCCCACAGGGTGGTCTGTGTTGGGTCAGATGCCTTGGCTATGTAGCCACGCCATCAGCTGTGGCAATGGCAACGCACCGCTCTGCCGCGCCACTTCCCTGCCGTTTTTAAACAGAATCAGACTCGGAATCGAGCGAATCCCCAACTGCGCCGACAACTGCTGGTTCGCCTCGCTGTCGAGCTTGGCCAGCCGACACTTGCCCGCCAATTGCGCCGCAGCCTGTTCGAACACCGGCGCAAACGACTTGCACGGCCCGCACCAGTCCGCCCAGACATCCACCAGCAACGGCAGATCGCCCTTGATCTGACTGGCGTAATCGCCTTGTTTGAGTTCGAAGGGTTTGCTCAACAGCACCGCAGACTTGCAGCGCCCGCATTTGGGCTGGTCAGCCAGGCGCTCGGCGGGGATGCGATTGAGGCCGTTGCAGGTGGGGCAGGGGATGAGGAGTGGGGTGGTCATGAGCGGAATCCAAAAGAGAGCTGATGACAGGTAGGTGGAGACGTTTGCTCATATTTTCAATCGTGCACCATTCGGGGTTAGACCTAGGCTGAGATTTACCGGACGCACCGTCGGTCTGTCTGCTTCTATCGCACATTGCGATAATCGCGCCGTTCGATTAACTTCCCATAGCAGAATGCGATAAGGATGTTGCATGCATGTGTTTAGCGAAAAACCCATCAGAGAGGCCAAGGAAAAATGGCCACAATCCTCGAGCGCACTGGCGCAGTGGTTTCGACTGGCAAAGAGAAGCTGTCCCAAGGACTTCTCGGCGATGAAATCGATATTTCCTGCGATCGACAAGGTGGGCCAGTTTCATGTCTTTGACCTGGGCGGCAACAAGCTGCGACTGATAGCTTTCGTCAGTTATCGATCGCAGAGGTTGTACATAAAATATGTTCTGGATCATCGCGAATATGATCGGGGCAAATGGAAGGAAGGGAAGGTATGAGCATTTTGATCAAGACAGTGGCCGAGCACTGGGAATATGTCGCTCCGCTGGTTCGAAAGCCGAAGAGCGAAGAGGATTATGACGCCTTGGTGCGGGCGGTCGATGAAATACTCGAAATAACCGGGGAAGATGAGTCGCATCCATTGATGAGCCTTTTGGACATCATCGGTGACTGGATCGAGGAATGGGATCGCACCCATCATCCGATGGCTGAAGCGAGCGGTGAAGAAGTGCTCGGCTATATGATGCGCGAACACGGCCTCACTCAGAGCGACCTCCCTGGCGTGGGTACTCAATCCGTCGTGTCAGAAATTTTGAGCGGCAAGCGAAAGCTCAACCTGCGGCAGATCCGCTGGCTCGCTGAACGTTTCAATGTACCGATCGAAGTGTTTATCTGAATCGACTCACGACGAACAACTGATCTCCAAATGCTTGCCCCACTCCGGTGGTCGCTCGGCGTAACTTTCCATTCCCGGCTGCTCGTCGAACGGTCTGCTCAGCACCGCATGCAACCGGCGCACCTCGGAATAATCGCCTTGCTCGGCCGCGACGATGGCTTTTTGCGCAAGGTAATTGCGCAGGATGTACAGCGGATTGACCGCATGCATCCGTGCGCGGCGTTGTGCCTGATCGGCATTGCCGTCGCGGCCGACCCGGGCGACGTAGCGTTCGCCCCAGGCATCGAACCCTTTGATATCGACAAAGTCATCGCGCAGGTGGGCGATGGCCTGTTCGGCTGACTCTTCACCGAGGCGGCGGAAGAACAGCGTGTAGTCGACGCCGCTGTTCTGCATCAGTTGCAGCAGGTTTTCCAGCAGTTGCTGATCGTCGTCCTCGGCGGTGGTGAAGCCGAAGCGGCGGCGCATCAGGTCGAGGTAGTGCGCCTGGAACAGCGGCAGGTACAAGTCGAGGGTTTCACGCAGGGCCTCGACGCTGATGAACGGCGTCAGCGCTTGGGCGAGCGCGCTGAGGTTCCACTGGCCCACCGGCACCTGATTGCTGAACGAGTAGCGGCCCTGATCATCGGAGTGGTTGCAAATGAAATGCGCGTCGAAGTCATCGAGGAAGGCAAAAGGGCCGAAGTCGAAGGTGATGCCGAGGATCGACATGTTATCGGTGTTCATCACGCCGTGACAGAAGCCGTAGGCCTGCCACTTGGCGATCAGCTCGGCGTTGCGCTCGACGATCTCGCGAAACATCGCCAGATACGGTTCCGGTTGTTCCAGACACTCGGGAAAGTGCATCGCCAGCACATGCTCGCCAAGCTGTTTCTGCTGCTCGGGGCGCTTGGTGTAGTAGAAGTATTCGAAATGGCCGAAGCGGATATGGCTCGGCGCCAGACGCAACACCATCGCCGCGCGTTCCTGCTTTTCCCGCCAGACGGGCGTGTCGGAGCCAATCACGCAGGCGGCCCGCGAAGACGGGATGTTCAGCGCGTATAGCGCTTCGGAAGCGAGAAACTCACGGATCGAGGAACGCAACACGGCGCGGCCATCGCCCATGCGTGAAAACGGCGTCTGCCCGGCGCCCTTGAGGTGCAAGTCCCAATGCTCGCCGGCGTTGTTGTACACCTCGCCCAGCAGCAGACCGCGACCGTCGCCCAGTTGCGGGGTATAACCGCCGAACTGATGGCCGGAATACACCATCGCCCGTGGCTCGGCGTCGGCCCACAGTTTGTGGCCGCCAAACAGTTGCGCGAACTCTTCGGTGTCGGCGCTGGCCGCATCGAGATCGAGCAGGGCCAGGGCGGCCGGGCTGGCGACCACCAGACGCGGATTGTCGATCGGCTCGGGCAGCACGTGCGCGGAGAACGCGTCGCCCAGGCGGGCGAAGCGGTTGTCGAAAGTCAGTTCGTCGAGGGCTTTCACGGGCCGGCTCCAGCAGAATGTCCGAGCATTCTGCTGGGACCATGTCGGTTAGTCGAGTTTGCTCGGTGGCGGTTCCTGCGACGGTTTCTGCCCGTCGACGATCGGCACGATGGTTTTGTTCTCGGGTTCCACCGGCACCATCTTGTATTCCTGGCCGTGAAGGTTCTTCAGATAAACCTCCATCTGCCGGAACGAGATGTTGATGTGCTGCTTCTTGAACTCGCGATTGATGAAGCGGTTGACCTCATCCAGCACCGGGTTGCGGTCGCCAAGATCGCGCACATGCATGCGCAGTTCGTGGTCGAGGGTACTTTCGCCGAAGTTGAGGAAGTACACGTGCGGCTCTGGTTCTTTGAGCACACGCGGATTTTCCCGGGCCGCTTTGAGCAGCAGTTCCTTGACCAGATCCAGATCCGAGCCGTAATCGACGCCCAGTTTCAGCGTGACGCGGGTGATGGTGTCGGTCAGCGACCAGTTGATCAGTTGCCCGGTGATGAATGTCTTGTTCGGGACAATGATGTCCTTGCGGTCGAAGTCGGTGATGGTTGTGGCGCGAATGCGGATCTTGCTTACCGTGCCCGAGAGGTTGCCGATGGTGATGGTGTCGCCGATCCGCACCGGGCGTTCGAAGAGGATCATGATGCCGGAGATGAAGTTGGCGAAGATCTCCTGCATACCGAACCCCAGGCCTACCGACAGCGCCGCCACCAGCCACTGCAACTTGTCCCAACTGACGCCGAGGGTCGATAGCGTGGTGACGAAACCGACGCCGGCAATCACGTAGGACAGCAGCGTCGTTGTCGCATAAGCGCTGCCCTGGGCCAGATTGAGCTTTGACAGCACGAACACTTCGAGCAGACCGGGCAAGTTGCGCGCCAGCGCGAAGGTGATGCCGATGATGATCAGCGCGCCGAGCATGTCGCCGATGCTGATCGGCACCATGCTCATGTTGGCGCCGGTGCCGCTGGTGTATTCGTAGAGGGTGATGTTGTCCAGATACGAGAACACCGAAATCAGGTCCGACCAGACCCAGTACAGCGCCGCGATGAAGCCGCCGAGCAGGGCCAGACGGATCAGGCGCAGGGACTGTTCGTTGACTTTTTCGATATCCAGCGTCGGCTCTTCGATCACCGCTTCGCCGTCGCCGGCCTCTTTCGCCGCCTGCCGTTTGGCCAGTGCGCGCTGGTAAGCCAGGCGCCGCGCCGCGACGCTCAGGCCTCGTACGAAGGTGGCCTCGATCACCAGCCAGAACATCAGCAGGTACAGGGTATTGATCAAGCGGTCGCTGAGCTTCAGCGCGGTGTAGTAGTAGCCGAAGCACACCGCAACAAACAGGGCGATCGGCAGCAGGGTGAACATCACACCGACGGCTTTGCGGAACAGCGAGGCATTCTGGTGCGTCGGGCTGCTGATCAGCAGGCGACTGAGCAGCCACGCCATCAAGGCGTAGCAGGTCAGCACCACCGGCATGCCGAGCACGTCATCGGCGAGCGCCGCCGGTTGCAACTCGGCGACGGCCACCACGGCGACCAGCGCCATTACTACCAGGCCGAGTCGGCGCACCCAGCCCTGAAGGAACTCGACCTGCGGTTTCTCCCAGCGGAAATGCAATTCCGCCACGCCACCCGGCGCAAGAATCCGGTATGCGGTGTAGAACACCAGCCAGGCCTGACCCATCTGCAACAGCGCCGCGCCCATGTTGGCGTTCTGCCCGCGTGCGTCGATCTGCAAGGCCAGACCGCACAGCGCCAGACCCAACGCCACCGGCATGGCTAACAGGATATTGATCAGAATTGCCTGCGGTGTGTGCCATTGGCTGTCGCGCTTGAAGTGGCCGATGTCCTGGTGAACCTTGTTGAGTCGTCCGTACAGGGCCTTGCGTCGCCACAACAGGGCGCCGATCAGCAGCGCCAGAGGCAGGAACAGCAGCGGGCGCTGGGTCAGGCCGTCAGTCAGCTCGCTCAGGCTCGACGCCCAAGGCAAGGTGTTGACCTGCCGTTCGAGGCGCTCGGGCACGCCGCGCATCCATTCCACGTCCAGCGGCTTGTTGCTGGGGATCCAGAACATCTGCTCGTCGAGGGTCGCGCGCAGGCTTTGCGCGGTGCTCAGCAGTTGTTTCTGGTTGAGCTGCAGGGTGATCGATTCGTTGAGCATCGCGCTCAATTCGCGGTTCAGCCGCTCGAGCAGATCAGCGCGGGTGTTGGCCAGATCCAGCAGGCTTTTGCGCAATTGCGGCGTGACCTGCTCCGGCGGCTGGGTGGCGAGCAAATTGTCGACGTAGGTCGCCGGATTGCTCAGCAGCTCCCGCTGCTGGCTGACATCGAACTGATACAGGCGAATATCGGCAATCTGGTCGGCGAGGTCGCGGTCGACCTTCAAGTGCGGCAGTGCCTGCTTCTGTTTATAGAGAATTTTTGATAGCAGCAGGCTGCCCTTGAGCACGTTGATTTGCTCATCCAGCGCCGAATCGCTCTGGGTCAGGGTGTCGAGTTGCTGTTTGGTCTGCAGGTTCTGCTGCGTGACTTCGTTGAGGCGGTCGGTGCTCTTGAGTAAATAGTCGGAAAGCTTGAGGTTGGTCGCGCTCTCGCTCGCCAGCAGGCTGCTGCCGCCGGCCTTCTGCGCTTCGATCGATTGCTGGGTAACGGTTTCCTGCGACTGCGCCAGACGTTTCTGGTTGATCAGGGTTTGCAGTTCCTGGATCTCGCGGTCGAGGCGGTCGGATTTCTCCGAGAGCAGGTCGTGTTGAGCGTTGCCCAGATCCTGCAACTGGGTGTTGCCGGCCAGTTCCTGGCGGCGCAGCGGAATCAGCGCATTGAGTGCGGCCAGTTCGGCATTCAGCTGGTCGCGCTGTTCGGCGGTGACCGTCTTGCCGGTGTCTTTGCCGGATTTGAGAATGGTGTTGATCTGCTGGATGCGCGTCTGGCTGGCGGAAATCTCCGCCTGAGCGCGCTCGGGGCGAGTCTGCGCGGTGATGATCAGGCTGTTGGCTTCGGCCAGGGCTTTTTGCAGATCGCTTTGCTGGGTCGAACGATCGGTAAGGATCTGCTCCAGTTGCTGGATCGACTCTTTCGGAAAGCGCTGCGCTACCGGTACCGGTGCGGTGGCCTTGAGGCGGCTGAGTTCGCGGGTGTTTTCAATCGTCTGCTTGGGCGCGTTGGCCAGCTGACGCTTGAGGTCGATCAGCTTCTGTTCGTAATCACGCTGGTTGTTGAGCTGATTGAGGGTGTTCTGCAGGACGGTCTGCAGGGTCTTCTTGTCGGCGTCCGGCAGTTTGCTGTCGGCCAGCTTGTCGAGGCTGGCCTGTACGGCATCGCTGGACGGTGGTTCGGCAGCATGCAGCGGGCCGACGACAAGACTGAGGCCCAGCAGGGCCGCGGCGAAAAAGGAGCGCAGGGTAGGCATAGAGACCGGTCAAGCAAGTGAGAGTGGAGGCAGTTTAGAGGAAGAGTCCGGGGCCCGGGCGACTTCCTTCGGGGAATCTGACGCCCACTTTGCCGATCTTGTTCCCGTCCATGACCGCCACCGTCCAGTGGGTGTTGTTCCATTCCACCTGGTCACCGACGATGGGAGCACCCCCGACTTTTTGCGCAATGAACGCGCCCAAGGTCATGTCCGGATCGATGCCTTCGGCCGGCAAGCCATACAGCGCTGCAACCGCTTTAAGCTGGGCGTCTCCTTCGAGCACGAAGTCGCCGAAGAAACGCAGATCGAGGCCGCGTTGCGGTGCCTGGCTGAACAGTTTGCCGAGGGCCGGCAGGTTGTGTTCGTGGCCAATAACACACAGCAAATCATCGACTTCCAGCACCGTACTACCCGACGGATGGAGCAGTTGCTGGCCCCGAAACAGCGCCGCGATGCGTGTGCCTTCGGGCATTTTCAATTCGCGCAGAGGCGAGCCGATGCACCATTTCTCGGCGCCGAGCTTGTAAACGAACAGCTCCCACTCGCTGGTCACGTGCACTTCCAGTGCCGCCCGGGATATCGGCGCGGGTTCCGGCGGCACCGTCACCTTGAGCAGCTTGGCCACCCACGGCAGGCTCGTGCCTTGCACCAGCAGCGACACCAACACGATGAAGAAGGCCAGATTGAAGTACAGCTGTGCTTGCGGCAGGCCGGCCATCAGCGGGAATACCGCGAGAATGATCGGCACCGCGCCGCGCAGACCGACCCAGGAAATAAAGGCTTTTTCACGACCATGGAAAGCCTTGAACGGCAGTAGGCCGACCATCACCGACAGCGGCCGCGCGAACAGGATCATCCACAGTGCCAGACCGAGGGCGGGCAGGGCGATCGGCAGCAGATCGTGTGGCGTGACCAGCAGGCCCAGCACCAGGAACATGCCGATCTGCGCCAGCCACGCCATGCCGTCGAGCATGTGCAGAATGCCGTGGCGGCTGCGCACCGGGCGGTTGCCGATCACCAGACCGCACAGATAAACGGCGAGGAAGCCGCTGCCATGCAAGGCGTTGGTCAGCGCGAACACCACCAGACCACCGGCGATGATCAGGATTGGATAGAGGCCGGCGGCGAGATTGATGCGGTTGACCAGTTGCAGCATCACCCAGCCGCCGCCCAGACCAATCACACCACCGATGCCGAATTCGCGGATCAGGTGGGTCAGCAGGCTCCAGTGCAGGCCGGTTTCGCCGCTGGCGAGCATGTCGATCAGGGTCACGGTGAGGAACACCGCCATCGGGTCGTTGCTGCCCGATTCGATTTCCAGACTGGCGCTGACCCGTTCGTTGAGGCCTTTACCGCCGAGCAGCGAGAACACCGCAGCGGCGTCGGTCGAACCGACGATGGCGCCGATCAGCAGGCCCTGAATCAGATTGAGGTCGAACAACCACGCCGCGGCCATGCCGGTCAGCCCGGTGGTGATCAACACCCCGACCGTGGCCAGCGACAGCGCCGGCCATAACGCCACGCGGAAACTCGACACCCGCGTGCGCAAACCGCCGTCGAGCAGGATCACCGCCAGAGCGAGGTTGCCGACCAGATAGGCCGTGGGGTAGTTATCGAAAATGATCCCGCCACCATCGACCCCCGCCGCCATGCCGACCGCGAGAATGATGACCAGAATCGGAATGCCGAGACGTGAAGAAAGCGAGCTGACAAGAATGCTTGCGCCTACCAGCAACGCGCCGATCAAGAACAGGCTGTTGATGGTCGTCGCATTCAAAGGCAGTACTCCAGAAGCGTAAAGACGGGGGCGCAAACTGACCATGCAGTCTGCGTGCCAGCGATTCTAACCTGTTGAAATGTGATGCTGTCAAAAAGCTTTTGCGCTTGGTGATCATTCCCACGCAGAGCGTGGGAATGATCAAGGATCAGGTCAGAGGCTGAACCGCCCGACCATGTTGTTCAGATCCAGCGCCAGGCGCGACAGCTCATTGCTCGCTGCGCTGGTCTGATTCGCCCCGGTCGCCGATTGCACCGACAGATCGCGGATGTTCACCAGATTGCGATCGACTTCCCGCGCCACCTGCGCCTGCTCTTCGGCGGCGCTGGCGATGACCAGGTTGCGCTCGTTGATTTCGACGATGGCGCTGTTGATCGTGTCCAGCGACATCCCGGCGCCACGGGCAATATTCAAGGTCGATTCGGCGCGCTCGGTGCTGTTGCGCATCGAATCCACGGCGTGTTCGGTGCCGCTCTGGATGCTGCCGATCATCCGTTCGATTTCGCTGGTCGACTGCTGGGTGCGATGGGCCAGGGCACGAACTTCGTCGGCCACCACCGCGAAACCACGACCGGCCTCACCGGCACGGGCCGCTTCGATCGCTGCGTTCAATGCCAGCAGGTTGGTCTGGTCGGCCAGCCCACGGATCACGTCGAGCACCTTGCCGATGTCACGGGATTCATTGGCCAGATCGCCGATCAAGGACGCGGTGCTCTGCACATCGGCGCTCATGCGTTCGATGGCGCTGACGGTTTCCTGGACCAGATCACGACCGTCGCCCGCCGAAGTGGTGGCGTTTTTCGAGGCTTCCGAAGTGCTGACCGCGTTGCGCGCGACTTCTTCGACGGCGCTGGTCATCTCATTGACCGCAGTGGCGGCCTGCTCGATTTCGTTGTTCTGCTGGGTCAGGCCGCGAGCACTTTCGTCGGTGACACTGTTGAGTTCTTCAGCGGCGGAGGCCAGTTGCGTGGCCGAACCAGAGATGCGCTGCAGGGTGTCGCGCAGCTTCGATTGCATTTTGGCCATTGCCGCCAACAAGCGCCCGGCTTCATCTTCGCCATCGACATGGATTGGCTGGGTCAGATTGCCTTCGGCGATGGTTTCCGCAGCGTCCAGTGCCTTGGAAATCGGCTTGGTAATGCTCACGGTGAGCAACCAGGCGAACAGCAGGGTCAGGCCGCTGGCGATCACCAGCAGAGTCACCACCAGATTGAACGACAGCGAATACTGATCCTTGGCGTCCTGATCGGTTTCGGCGATCTGTTGGGTGTTGATCTCCAGCAAGCGCGCCAGCGCGGTGTTCACCGCTTCGGAATTGCTCAGCAAGTCGCTGTTGAGCATCTGCCGCAACTCGTCGATCTGATTGTTGCGCGACAGGGTTTTCATGCGCTCTTCGAGCTGGCGGTACTGGGCCAGCAATTGCACATACTGCTCGTACGCCGCGCGTTCCTGCGGGCCTTCGATCAGCGGCTCGTACGTGCGCTGCGCATCGGCGATCTGGCGGTTGCGCAGGTCGAACAGTTCGATGGTTTTCTGCTGCACGTCGGGTTCGCGGTTGATCAGCAGGCGGTAAGAAAGCACGCGCAGGCGCAGGGTCAGTTGGGTGAATTCGTCGAGGGCCTTGATCGATGGCACGCTGGCGGTGGCGATGTCTTCGCCGGCCGCGCGGATCTTGCTCATCTGGTTCAGCGCAAACACGCCGAGAATCAACATCAGGCCGCCGATCAGGGCGAAGCCGGTGAACGCCCGTGGGGCGATATTCATATTGCGAAGGGACATGGGCGGATACCGAAAAGGGCCGCATCCATGCGGGCTGAGACTGCTGTATGGGTGACTTATCGGTCATACGACTAAAGTCTTGAGGTGGTGTGCGTATTTGTCGCAGACAGGCTTGAGCGACGAAGTGCAGGAACCAGATCGACCAATCACAGTCTTTTAAACTCGCGAGAAGCTTCGCCACCCAGGAAAATCAAGGCCTTGCGCCGGTTTAACCCTGGCATCCGTGGTGACTTTTCTTTATCGTACGCGCCCTTTGAAAAACGCTTGGAAGATCAAAATGTTGGAAGCATCCCTCAGCCAATTGGAACAGCTCGTCAGCGACCTGGTGCAACAGAACCAGACCCTGCTGCAGACCAACCAGACCCTGTCCACGGAACTGGCCCAGGCCAAGGATGAAAACGAAAACCTGCAACTGAACCTGATGGAGCAGGAAGAAAAACACGGCGCCACCGCCGCGCGCATCCAGGCGCTGGTTGATCGCGTCAATGCCGGTCCTGTCAGCGCATGAACCACGGCACAGCAGGGGTAAAAGTCATCTCCATTCTCGGCGAGGACTATTCGATCAAGGCACCGGCCGGGGAAGAACAGACCCTGCTGGACGCGGCGATGATGCTCAAGGCAGCGCTGGAAGACACCAAGCGCAAATACCCGACGCTGATCGGTGACCGTTTGCTGGTGCTGGCGGCGATGAATCTGTGCTCGCAGCAGATCGAAATGAAGAAGCAGCACAAAGAAGAACTCGAGCGTTATCAAGAGCAAGTCAGCGCCACGGTCGAGACGATTGCCAAGACCATCAGTCAGGGCTGATGGGGTTGCGCACAACCAGGGAATAGATTGTCGGTTGGCTTGTATACAATCGGCACGGCTGTTGCAGTGTTTCGGCCACTTATTCCTTGGGGGTGCTCCATGCAATGGTGGCGACGCAGTATTCAGTGGCAGTTGATTCTCGGCATGGGCGCGGCCCTGCTGATCAGCATCGTGATTGTGGTTGGCATTTATACCCTGGTGGTCAACCGCCTTGCCCAGAGCTATCTGGTCGAACAAGCGCTGCCGTCGAGCATTGAAGCGACGCGCAACGACATCGAGCGGATCCTCGTACAACCGCTCACCGCCGCCAAGGACATCGCCAGCAACACCATGGTGCGTGACTGGCTGGCATCCGGCGAAGACAGCAGCAAAACCGCGCTCTTCGCGCAATATCTGGAAAGCATTCGCGCCGAACACAGAGCCTTCACCGCGCTGATCATCGGCACCGAATCCAACCACTACATCACCGAGAAAGGCCTGGACCGCACCCTCAGTCGCGCGAAACCGGCCGACGCTTGGTTCTATTCCTTTCTCGACAGCAATCAGCCGCGCACCCTCAATATCGACAACGACGGCGCCACGGGTGAGCTGGCCCTGTTCATCGATCTGAAGGTCGAGCAGGCCGGCAAAGTTGTCGGTGTCGCCGGGCTCGGGCTGAGCATGAAAGAGCTGTCGGAGCTGATCCACAATTTCAGTTTCGGTGAACGCGGCAAGGTCTATCTCGTGCGTTCCGACGGTTTGATTCAGGTCCATCCTGAGGCGCAGTTCAGCGGCAAACGCACCTTGACCGAGCAGATCGGCGCCAACGCGGCGCAAGCGCTGATGGGGCACAAGGATGCGGTGAACAGCAGCTTCGAACGCGACGGTGAAGATTTCCTCGCCTTCAGCCTGCCGTTGCGCGATCTCGGCTGGACGCTGGTGGCCGAAGTGCCGCAGTCGCAGATTTACGCCGAAGCACGGAAAGCGATGTGGATGAGTGGCGCCATCGGTCTGGTGGTGTCTTTGGTCTGCCTGGCGTTGGTGGTGTGGCTGGCGCAGGGGCTGGTGCGACCGATTCGACAAGTAACACGGGCGCTGGTGGCCATCGGTAGCGGTGGTGGAGATTTGACTCACCGGTTAGATTCCAGCCGTGCCGATGAGTTGGGTGACCTGGCGCGCGGCTTCAACCGTTTCCTCGACAGCCAGCGCGCGATGATCGGCGAAGTGCTGACCACCAGCGAACGCCTGCGCACTGCCGTAGGGCAAGTGGCGAAGGTAGTGGACAACACCGCCGAGCGTTCGGGCCGACAGCAGGAAATGACCGATATGGTTGCCACGGCCGTCCACGAAATGGGCCTGACCGTGCAGGAAATTGCGCAGAACGCCGGCAATGCCGCGCTTGCCTCGCAAACCGCGCGCGATGAGGCGTTGCAGGCACGGGAAGTGGTCGGCGGCTCGATCCGTCATATCGAAAGCATGTCCGATGACATCGGCGTGGCGGCGGGGGCGGTGGCTGAGCTTGCGCAGCAAGTGGCCTCGATCGATTCGGTGCTGGCGGTGATCCGTGGCGTTTCCGAGCAGACCAATCTGCTGGCACTCAACGCCGCGATCGAAGCTGCCCGCGCTGGCGATATGGGCCGCGGCTTCGCGGTGGTCGCCGATGAAGTGCGCACCCTCGCGCGCCGAACCCAGGCCTCGACCGACGAAATTCAACTGATGATCGGCAGCCTCAAGCAAGGTGCGGAGAACGCCGTGGCTTCGATGCGCACCGGCCAGGCCGCGACCGGCACCGGGGTTGAATCGAGCCAGCGGACTGGCGCCTCGCTGACGGCAATCACCGGCCAGGTCGAGCGCATCAGCGATATGAACCATCAGGTGGCGACAGCGACCGAAGAGCAGTCGGCGGTGACCGAAGAAATCAACCGCAACGTGCAGGGGATTTCCGATCTGGCGCGGGCAACGGCGGGGGAGGTTCGTGCGTGTCGTGAGGATTGTCAGATGTTGCAGCGGCTGGCGGATGATCTGGCGCGGCAGATGGGTGGGTTCAAGTTGAGCTAAAGGATCAAGATCAAAAGATCGCAGCCTTCGGCAGCTCCTACATTGCAATGCGTTTCTGTAGGAGCTGCCGAAGGCTGCGATCTTTTGCTTTTAGAACCACGCGTCCTGCATCGCCAGACACGTATCATCCCGCGCCTCCAGCAAGTCCAGCTCATGCTGGCAACCCGGCACTTCCCATGTCAGGAAATACCGCGCCGCCTGCAACTTGCCCTTATAGAAGTCGATATCCGCCGCATTGCCTTCGGCCAGGCCTTCTTCGGCGCGAATCGCCTGTTCCAGCCAGCGCCAGCCGATCACCGCGTGGCCGAACACTTTCAGGTACAGCGCCGAGTTCGCCAGGCTGCTGTTGACCTTGCCTTGGGCCAGATCGGTGAGCAGGCCGATGGTCACGGTCTGCAGGCGGGCAACGAGTTTTTCCAGCGGTTCACGCAGTGCATCCAGCGAGTCGTACGCAGTGGCACGTTGGGCCGTGTTGGCGATCAATCGAATCAGCTGCTTGAGACCGGCGCCACCGTTCTGCGCCAGTTTGCGCCCGAGCAAATCCAGCGACTGGATGCCGTGGGTGCCTTCGTGGATCGGGTTCAGACGGTTGTCGCGGTAGTACTGCTCCACCGGGTACTCACGGGTGTAGCCGTGGCCGCCAAGGATCTGGATCGCCAGTTCGTTGGCCTTCAGGCAGAACTCCGAAGGCCAGGATTTGACGATTGGCGTCAGCAGGTCCAGCAGCTCATGCGCCTGCTTGCGCTCGGCTTCGGTTTCCAGCGTGGTGGTGTCATCGAACAACCGCGCGGCATATAGGCCGAGGTCAAATGCCCCTTCGACGTAGGATTTCTGCGTCAGCAGCATGCGTCTGACATCCGCGTGCTGAATGATCGCCACCGGCGCCGTCGTCGGATCCTTGCTGTCCGGCACCCGGCCTTGCGGACGTTCGCGGGCGTACTCCAGCGAATACAGGTAACCGGCATAGCCGAGCATCACCGCGCCCATGCCGACGCCGATCCGCGCCTCGTTCATCATCTGGAACATATAGCTCAAGCCGTGGTGCGGTTTACCCACCAGATAGCCGACACACTCACCGTTATCGCCGAAGTTCAGCGCCGTCGATGTCGTGCCGCGCCAGCCCATCTTGTGGAACAAGCCGGCGAGCAGCACGTCGTTGCGCTGGCCGAGGCTGCCGTCGTCGTTGACCAGAAACTTCGGCACGATAAACAGCGAAATACCTTTCACCCCCGGCGGTGCGTCCGGCAGTTTGGCGAGGACCATGTGCACGATGTTTTCCGACAACGGATGGTCGCCGCCGGAAATGAAGATCTTGTTGCCCTTCAGGCGATAGGTGCCGTCGGATGCGGGCTCGGCGCGGGTGCGGATATCCGACAGCGACGAACCGGCATGCGGCTCGGTCAGGGCCATGGTGCCGAAGAAGCGTCCGTCGATCATTGGTTGCAGGAAGCGCTGTTTCTGCTCTTCGCTGCCGAAGCTCTCGATCAGGTTCGCCGCGCCCATGGTCAGGAACGGGTACGAGGTCGATGCGGCGTTGGCGGACTGAAAGTGCGCGAAGCAGGCTTGCGACAGCAGGGTCGGCAATTGCATGCCGCCGGCCTCGAAACTGCGTGCGGCGTTAAGAAATCCTGCCTCGAGAAAGGCATCCACCGCCGGTTTCACTTCGGGGATCAGAATGGCCTGGCCATCTTCATAGCGCGGCTCGTTTTCATCGCCCTTGCGGTTGTGCGGGGCGAAAAACTTTTCGGCGATGTTGCGCGCGGTGCCGATGGCGGCGTCGAAGGTCTCGCGATTGTGCTCGGCAAAGCGCTCGCGCCGGGTCAGGCCCTCGGCATCGAGGACTTCGTACAGCTCGAAAGCCAGATTGCGGGAACTGAGCAGCGTCTCGGACATGGCGGCCTACCTGGAAATTGGGGTTGGGCCGAGTCTAAGGTGGGGGAATAGAGGCTGGATAGGATGATTGATGAGAGTGATGCAGAAGCAAAAGATCGCAGCCTTCGGCAGCTCCAACATTTGGAATGCGTTTCCATGTAGGAGCTGCCGAAGGCTGCGATCTTTTGATCTTCTGTGGGAGCGAGCCTGCTCGCGAAAGCGGTGGGTCAGGCAACATTAATGTCGACTGAAACGCCGTCTTCGCGAGCAGGCTCGCTCCCACAGGGTATTGCGTACCAGGCGACTATCGCGGTCGCCTGGATTTACAGCGGTTTAACCGATGGTCATCAGACTGGCATTACCCCCCGCCGCAGCGGTGTTGACGCTCAGTGCCCGCTCGATCACCAGACGCTCCAGCGCAATGTTGGTTTCGCCCTGGGACAGGCCCTGAACGCCAACGATCGCGCCGCCACGCTGGGCGATCTGCTGGCAGACGCCGCGCAACTGGTCGGAGTGGCCGTGATGCAGCACGGCATCGAACACGACTTCGTCCTTGTTCCAGTCGGCAACGCGCTTGATCCGCGCCTGGACTTCCTTCGGCAGACGGGCAAACAAGGCCTTGGTCAGCTCGGTTTCCGGCCACACCGCCGAACCACCGACCGCCAGTACTGCGGCCAGTTGCGTCAGCAGATCACCTTCAACTTCCGCCAGGCACAGCACGTGCTCGCGTGGCAGGATCGCGTAACTGTTTTTCTCGCCGGTCGGGCCAGCCAGCACGCGGGTGATGCCGCTCTGCGATTGCGCCGCGTATTGGACGCACAGAGTGCTCAGGTCGGCGAACTTGTTGTTGTCGGCCCAGGCTTTCAGGGCGTTCAACGATTGGCTCATGGCATCGCGCAAGCGCACGTCCGGGGCGACAATGGCGTCACCGCGAGCGAAGGATTGTTCGATGGCGTCGGCAGGACGCGTCGACAGCAAGCGGTACAGATACAGCGGGCCACCGGCTTTCGGGCCGGTACCCGACAGGCCTTCGCCGCCGAATGGCTGCACGCCGACCACGGCACCGACGATGTTGCGGTTGACGTAGACGTTACCGGCGTTGACGTTGTCGATCACCTTGGCGATGGTCTCGTCGATGCGCGTGTGCACGCCCAGCGTCAGGCCGTAACCGGAGGCGTTGATCTGACCGATCAGTTGATCCAGCTCTTTGCGCTTGTAGCGCACCACGTGCAGTACCGGGCCGAAGATTTCGCGTTGCAGTTCGTCGAAGCTTTCCAGCTCGATCAGGGTCGGCATGACGAAGGTGCCGCGCTTGACCTCTTCGCTGTCGGCAATCGCCACCTGGTAAACATTGCGACCTTTATCGCGCATGCCCTGGATGTGCTTGTCGATGCCGGCCTTGGCTTCGGCGTCGATCACCGGGCCGATGTCTACGGACAGACGCTCGGGGTTGCCGAGACGGCTTTCGGCCATCGCACCCTTGAGCATTTCGATGACGCGATCGGCGGAATCTTCCTGCAGGCACAGCACGCGCAGTGCCGAGCAACGCTGACCGGCGCTGTCGAAGGCCGACGACACCACGTCGATCACCACTTGTTCGGTCAGTGCCGAGGAGTCGACGATCATCGCGTTCTGACCCCCGGTTTCGGCGATCAGCGGAATTGGACGACCCTGGCTGTCGAGGCGACCGGCGATGTTGCGTTGCAGCAGACGGGCAACTTCGGTGGAGCCAGTGAACATCACGCCTTTGACGCGTTCGTCACCGACCAGACCGGCACCGACGGTTTCACCGCGACCCGGCAGCAGTTGCAGCACGCCTTCCGGGATGCCGGCTTCGAGCATCAGACGCACGGCTTGAGCGGCGACCAGTGGAGTCTGTTCGGCCGGTTTGGCCAATACCGGGTTACCGGCGGCCAATGCCGCAGCCACCTGACCGCTGAAGATCGCCAGCGGGAAGTTCCACGGGCTGATGCACACCACCGGACCGAGGGGGCGGTGGGCGTCGTTGCTGAAATCGTTGCGCGCCTGCACTGCGTAATAACGCAGGAAGTCGACGGCTTCGCGGACTTCGGCGATGGCGTTGGCGTAGGTCTTGCCGGCTTCGCGAGCCAGCAGGCCCATCAGCGGCTGGATCTCGCCTTCCATCAAGTCAGCGGCACGTTCCAGAATTGCAGCGCGTTCGGCCGGCGGCGTGGCCTGCCAGATCGGCGCAGCGTTCAGCGCGCATTGAATGGCGTTGTCGACGTCTTCGACGGTAGCTTCTTGAACGTGACCGACCACATCGCGGTGATCGGATGGGTTCAGAACGGCTGCTGGCGTTTCGTTGCTGGAGGCGCAACCGAGCATCGGCGCGGCTTTCCAGTCGTTGTGTGCAGTGGCGAGCAAAGCGCAGGACAGCGAGGCCAGACGATGTTCGTTGGCCATGTCGATGCCGCTGGAGTTGGCGCGCTCGGCACCGTACAGATCACGCGGCAGCGGAATGCGCGGGTGCGGCAGGCCAAAACCGCCTTCGACGGTGGCCATCTGCTCGATCTGCGCAACCGGATCGGCCACCAGTTCCTGAATCGAAATCGACTGGTCGGCGATACGGTTGACGAACGAAGTGTTCGCGCCGTTTTCCAGCAAGCGACGTACGAGGTAAGCCAGCAGGGTTTCGTGAGTGCCGACCGGAGCGTACACGCGGCACGGACGGTTCAGCTTGCCTTCGGCAACCTTGCCGACAACCTGCTCGTAGAGCGGTTCGCCCATGCCGTGCAGGCACTGGAATTCGTACTGGCCCGGGTAATAGTTCTGACCGGCGATGTGGTAAATGGCCGACAGGGTATGGGCGTTGTGGGTGGCGAACTGCGGATAGATGACTTCCGGCACCGACAGCAGTTTGCGTGCGCAAGCAATGTAGGAAACGTCGGTGTAAACCTTGCGGGTGTAGACCGGATAGCCTTCCAGGCCTTCGACCTGGGCGCGCTTGATTTCGCTGTCCCAGTACGCGCCTTTCACCAGGCGGATCATCAGGCGATGACGGCTGCGGCGGGCGAGATCGATCACGTAGTCGATCACGTACGGGCAACGCTTCTGGTAAGCCTGGATAACGAAACCGATGCCGTTCCAGCCAGTCAGCTGCGGCTCGAAGCACAGGCGCTCAAGCAGGTCCAGCGACAGCTCGAGGCGGTCGGCTTCTTCGGCGTCGATGTTCAGGCCGATGTCGTATTGCTTGGCCAGCAGAGTCAGCGACAGCAGGCGCGGGTACAGCTCGTCCATCACACGCTCGTATTGCGCACGGCTGTAACGCGGGTGCAGTGCCGAGAGCTTGATGGAAATGCCCGGGCCTTCATAAATCCCACGGCCGTGGGAGGCTTTGCCGATCGAGTGAATCGCTTGTTCGTACGAGGCCAGGTATTTCTGCGCGTCAACTTCGGTGAGTGCCGCTTCACCGAGCATGTCGTAGGAGTAACGGAAGCCCTTGGCTTCGAACTTGCTCGCGTTGGCCAGCGCTTCGGCGATGGTTTCGCCGGTCACGAACTGCTCGCCCATCAGGCGCATGGCCATGTCGACGCCCTTGCGGATCATCGGCTCGCCGCTCTTGCCGATGATGCGGCTCAGCGACGAGGTCAGGCCGGCTTCGTTGTGGGTGGAAACCAGTTTGCCAGTCAGCAGCAGGCCCCAGGTCGCAGCGTTGACGAACAGCGATGGGCTGTTGCCCAGGTGCGGATGCCAGTTGCCGGTGCTGATCTTGTCGCGGATCAGCGCATCGCGGGTGCCTTTGTCCGGGATGCGCAGCAGCGCTTCGGCCAGGCACATCAGCGCCACGCCTTCCTGGGACGACAGGGAAAATTCCTGCAGCAGGCCCTGAACAATGCCCGCACGACCGCCGGCACTTTTCTGGTTACGCAGTTTTTCGGCGATGGTCGCGGCGAGTTTGTTGGTGGCTTCGGCCATCGGTGCCGGCAGGCGTGCCTGCTCGATCAGCATCGGCACCACTTCCGGCTCAGGACGGCGGTAAGCGGCGGTGATCGAAGCGCGCAGAACCGATTGCGGCAGAATGCTTTCAGCGAATTCGAGGAAGCATTGGTGAGCGTGATCGGTCTGCACTTCGCCCGCGTCATCGGCGTCTTTGGCGGTCAAACCGTTCAACTCGGTCAGGGTTGCACCACCCTCGAGTTTTTCCAGGTAATTGAAAATTGCCTGCTTGATCAGCCAGTGCGGCGTGCGATCAATCGAGGTTGCGGCAGCCTTCAGGCGCTCGCGGGTCGGGTCATCGAGTTTGACCCCAAGGGTGGTGGTAGCCATATTTTTATCCTCATGGTTGCCACAGTTGCGTGGCATCAGCTGGCCGCAAGATTAGCCGTGCGCTGAATGAGGTGCAACCGGGTGCAACCCTTTTTTTGCCGGAATAGTACGCAGCTCGTCAGGAAATAATTTCTGGTACGAAAGTGCTGCTCCTGCTTGGTGCTTTTGCTTCTAGCAAAGAGCCATGACTGCCACAAAAGGGAGCAAAAACGGGGTGATCGTCGATTTATCCGACTGGGTGCAACTAATTCTCGCGAAACTGGTTGCACCTTATTTGCTTTGTTGCATAGCATTCGCCGCCAAGGTGCAACCGGGAATAACCCGGTGCATCGGCTGATGGCTTTCCTGGGGAAACATCAGTCTTAAATGCGCGGGATCCCGGATCGTCTGCCAAACGTCGTCGTTTGCGAGCGGTTCACCACCGCCGCTACATAAAAACAAAGCCAGGGCGTAACTCAATGAGCGTAAGCAATCCAACCCTGATCACATTCGTGATCTACATCGCAGCAATGGTGCTGATCGGCTTGATGGCCTATCGCTCCACCAACAACCTTTCTGACTATATTCTCGGCGGTCGCAGCCTCGGCAGCGTCGTCACCGCGCTATCTGCCGGTGCCTCCGACATGAGCGGCTGGTTGCTGATGGGCCTGCCGGGCGCCATCTACATGTCCGGCCTTTCCGAAAGCTGGATCGCCATTGGTCTGGTTATCGGCGCCTACCTGAACTGGCTGTTCGTTGCCGGTCGTCTGCGCGTGCAGACCGAGCACAACGGCGATGCCCTGACTCTGCCGGATTACTTTTCCAGCCGTTTCGAAGATAAAAGCGGCTTGCTGCGGATCATCTCGGCGATCGTGATTCTGGTGTTCTTTACCATCTACTGCGCTTCCGGCATCGTCGCCGGTGCCCGCCTGTTCGAAAGCACGTTCGGCATGACCTACGAAACGGCGCTGTGGGCCGGTGCGGCGGCAACGATTGCCTACACCTTCATCGGCGGTTTCCTCGCGGTGAGCTGGACCGACACCGTACAAGCCACGCTGATGATCTTCGCGCTGATCCTTACGCCGATCATCGTTCTGCTGGCGACCGGCGGCGTCGACACCACGTTCCTGGCCATCGAAGCGCAAGATCCGAGCAACTTCGACATGCTCAAAGGCACCACCTTCATCGGCATCATTTCGCTGATGGGTTGGGGCTTGGGCTACTTCGGTCAGCCGCATATCCTCGCGCGTTTCATGGCGGCGGATTCGGTGAAGTCGATCGCCAAGGCGCGTCGCATTTCCATGGCCTGGATGATCCTGTGCCTGGGCGGCACCGTGGCGGTGGGCTTCTTCGGTATCGCTTACTTCTCGGCGCACCCGGAAGTGGCCGGCCCGGTCACCGAGAACCCGGAACGCGTGTTCATTGAACTTGCGAAAATTCTCTTCAACCCATGGGTTGCCGGTGTGCTGCTGTCGGCCATTCTGGCTGCGGTAATGAGCACCCTGAGCTGCCAGTTGCTGGTGTGCTCGAGCGCCCTGACCGAAGACTTCTATAAAGCCTTCCTGCGCAAGTCCGCTTCGCAACTGGAGCTGGTCTGGGTCGGTCGTGCCATGGTGCTGCTGGTAGCGCTGATTGCTATCGCGCTGGCTGCCAACCCGGAAAACCGCGTATTGGGCCTGGTGTCCTACGCCTGGGCTGGTTTCGGTGCTGCATTCGGTCCGGTGGTGCTGATCTCGGTAGTCTGGAAAGACATGACCCGCAACGGCGCACTGGCCGGTATTCTGGTCGGCGCGATCACCGTGGTGGTCTGGAAGCATTTCGAACTGCTGGGTCTGTACGAAATCATTCCGGGCTTCATCTTCGCCAGCCTGGCCATCTACTTTGTCAGCAAGGCGGGTGAGCCGACTCGCGGCATGGTTGAGCGCTTCGAGGCAGCGGAAAAAGACTTCCATCTGAACAAGTGATGGACTGAGCTTCGGCTCACATGAAAACGGCCCGTTTCCTAGAGGAAGCGGGCCGTTTTTTATTGCCTGTGGTTTTCCCTTAAGACTGTGCAGATCCAATGTGGGAGCGAGCCTGCTCGCGAAGGCGGTTGCTCGACCAACAAATGCCTCGACCGGTACACCGCCTTCGCGAGCAGGCTCGCTCCCACAGGGTGGGTGGCAGGTTTGATTGAATTGTCTGTAGTTGAACGGCCGAATTACAAAGGCGCTTTCAGCAAACCACGTAGGGCAAATCTGAATTTCCCGTCACCTGCTCAGCACCCCTTGTCCCTCATGCAGAATCGCCCGCCCTCACACTGCAGAGAGACATCGGATGTTCGCGCCTGCCAATCAACCGCGTTTCACGTTGACCCTCGAAGGCGCCCAGCATGACCTCAAAGTTCTTGAGTTCACGGGCCGGGAAGCCATCAGCCAGCCATTTCGCTTCGAGCTGGAACTGGTCAGCGAGCGGCCGGACCTGGATCTGGAAAGCCTGCTGCATGGGCAGGCGTTTCTGAGTTTCGATGCTCAGGGTTGCGGTATTCATGGCCAGATTTATCAGGTCGGGCAGGGCGATTCCGGGAAACGTCTGACACGCTATCACCTCAGCCTCGTCCCGCGTCTGACGTATCTGGGGCATCGCATCAACCAGCGGATTTTCCAGCATCAGAGCGTGCCGCAAATTGTCACTCAGGTTCTCAAGGACCATTCGATCCTGCGCGATGCCTTTGAATTTCGCTTGGGCAGCGAATACCCCGAGCGCGAATACTGCGTGCAATACGCGGAAAGCGATCTGGCCTTCATCCACCGCCTGTGCGCCGAAGTCGGCATTCATTACCACTTTCAGCACAGCCCCCAGGGTCACCTGTTGGTCTTCGGCGATGACCAGACCGTGTTCCCCAAGCTGCCCGAGCCGACGCTGTATCTGCCGGGCAGCGGCATGTCGGCTGGCGCGCCGGCGATTCAACGCTTCAACGTGCGCGTGGAAACCCGCACCAGCGTCGTCACGCGGCGCGACTACAACTTCGAAAAACCGCGCCTGTCTCTGGAAAGTCGCAGTGACGGCGAGCAGCGTCCAGTGCTGGAGGACTATCACTTTCCCGGCCAATTCAATGATCGCGAAACCGGCAAAGGCCTGACGCGCCGCGCGCTTGAACGCCATGTCGCCGATTACCGACAAGCCGAAGGCACCAGCGACGAATCCTCGCTGGTCTGCGGACATTTCCTGCAACTCACCGGGCATCCGCGCAGCGACTGGAATGATCTGTGGTTGCTCACCACCGTCGAACATCGCGGCCGCCAGCCGCAGGTGCTGGAAGAGTCGGTGACCAGCGATGGCGAATCCTTCCAGGGCTACCGCAATACTTTCGTGGCCACGCCGTGGGACGTGATCTTCCGTCCGGCGCTGGCGCCGGAAAAGCCGCGCATCTCCGGTTATCAACCCGCCGTGGTCACCGGACCGAAAGATCTGGAGATCCATTGTGATGAATATGGCCGGGTCAAAGTGCAACTGGCCTGGGATCGCGATGGCGAACTCAACGAGCACTCCAGTTGCTGGCTGCGTGTCGCGACCGGCTGGGCTCACGATCACTACGGCAGCGTATTGATTCCGCGCGTCGGCATGGAAGTGCTGGTTGGCTTCATTGATGGCGATGCCGACAAGCCGCTGGTCATGGGATGCCTGCCAAATGCGGCGACCCCGGTGCCGCTGGATCTGCCGGCGGACAAGACTCGGAGCGTTTTCCGCAGCCAGAGCAGTCCCGGCGGTGGCGGTTATAACGAACTGCGCATCGAGGACAAAAAGGGCGCCGAGGAAATCTACCTGCGTGCCCAGCGCAACTGGACCCAGCATGTGCTCAACGACCAGCAGTTGCAGGTCGACAACCAGCGCAGTGTGGTGGTCACCGGCACCGCCCGGCATGAACTCAAGGCCGACGAGCAACGCATCACCTACGGCCAGCGCCAGACCGAAGTCAGGCAGGATGACCATTTGTCCGTGCTCGGCGACCAGCAGGTCCGGGTAAACAATCAAGCCACCAGCGCCTCGGCGCAGATCCATATCAGTGCTGGTCAGCAAGTGGTCATCGACGGCGGCGCGAGCGCGACGATTCAGGCCGGCGGGCAGTGGATCAACATCGGCCCCGGCGGAATTTTCAGCAGCGTGCCGATCGTCGTGGGCGGCGCGCCGATGGCGGCGATGAGCGCGGCGCCGGTGGTGCCGGGCTTGCCAGAGAAACTGGTCGCTGCGCCGGCGGCGGTTCTCACCGCCGCACAGATCATGAGTCTCAAAGGTGATGCGCCTTTCTGCGAAGAGTGTGAGCGGTGCAAGGACGGTGTCTGTGCAGCCTGAACAATTGACGCCCGAACAATGGCTGGCGCGGCAGCCGCTGCATGTGTCGGAGCAACTGTTCGCAATCTTCAGCCGCGCCAGTGACGCCGATGCTTTCCAGGCCTGGCGGGGCACAGCTCATCCGGTCTGGGCCGAGACCATTTATGCCGAGTGGGACGCGGTGATGCCCTATGTGGGAATTGTCGCTGCAGGCAGTGAGTTTTTACATTGGGTGGCGGAAACAGAATCCCGGGATTGGGGATGGTTGGTGGTGTCTTCGGCGGATCTGGAAGTGCTGGTCGAGCATTTCCGCAGCCTCACTCAGGTGTTGATGCCGGACGGTAAAGCGGTGTTTTTGCGCTTTTGGGATGGTCGTTTTTTGCTGCCTATTTTGCAGTCTGACGAGGTCATTTCCGCGCAATTGCTGCCGGTCGTTTCGCGAGCCCTGATCAATGGCCAAGCCATTGAAATCGGGGGCCGTGCGCTGGTTTCGGGGCGAGTCTTTCCGTGGTGGAGCGTGCCGCAATCGCTGTTGGCGCAGACTGATGCGAGCGTACGCATCGCCAATGTTCTGCAGTGGCTGAGCGAGGAGCAGCCGGCCGTGTTCGAGGCGTTTCCCGAGACGGTCCTGCGCTGCAAGGTCGGGCAGTTTTTCAAATTATCGATGTCGGAAGATTCGTCACGATCGGCGCTTCTGGAGTTTTTGCTGGCAGAGGCAGAGTGAAATTTCGGGGCAACCGCTTCGGACGTTTCCTTCGAATTGCGGCGGTTTTCATGAACTGGTGCGCGGTGGGTTGCAGGGATAGTCTTTTCGTTGTCACTACGAGAGCGGTGGCAGGGTGAAGGATTCCCGCAATCATGACGTTACAGTTCGTTGGCTTTTTGCGGCACTTGGTTCAAGTCCGTAAGATCGTTCGCGGCGGCTGTGCGTGGGGCACGCTTCGGCGTGGCCGAGGTCCATGATTGCTCGGTTCCTACTCCTGCGCACAGCTGCCACCCTAACCCGTAGGAAGGTGTGATGGCGGCTCACATTTATCAATCATGGGACCCGGAAAATGACCAATATGCATACTGATCCACCTTACGAAAAAATCACCCCTCACCCCGACAACCGCTTCATGGCCCTCACCGGCAATTGCAGCGACATGCCCAGCCTGTTCATCGACACCCACGTGCCCCTCGACATCCTCATGGACGCTGCCAACTATCGCATCCGCGCCGTGGTCCAGGTCCTGGAAAACATGTGCATGCGCGGCTCGATCGAATGCGACTCCGTGATCCTCAGCGACTTTGCATTGCTGTGCGCGATTCCACTGCGCGATGGGTGTGATGTGCTGGACGTCATCGGCAAGCGCCTGCGCAGCTTGCCCGCCTGAAGATCAAAAGATCGCAGCCTTCGGCAGAGTGAGCGCCTATCCCGTGTAGGAGCTGCCGAAGGCTGCGATCTTTTGATGTTGAGGCCCGCTCGGCTGCGAACCCCTGACTTGCCGCCCGGTAAAAGGTAAACTTTGCGGCCCTCGCAGGAGCAGCCATGAATTATCGTCACGCCTTCCATGCCGGCAATCACGCCGATGTGTTCAAACACCTGACCTTGACCCGCCTCATCGCCCTGATGTCGCGCAAGGAGCAGCCGTTTGCCTATCTCGACACACACGCCGGCATTGGCCTGTATGACTTGCAGGGCGATCAGGCCAATCGTACCGGCGAGTACCTGGAAGGCATTGCACGGTTGTGGGATCAGCCGGACCTGCCGGCGCTGACTGCCGACTACATGAAGGTGCTGCACGAGATGAACCCGGATGGCCAGTTGCACTACTACCCGGGTTCGCCGGAGCTGGCGCGGCGTCTGACGCGGCCGCAGGATCGCGTGATGCTCAACGAGAAACACCCGGAAGACGGCGTGCTGCTCAAGGACAACATGGCTGGCGATCGGCGGGTGAAAGTGCATCTGGGCGAGGGCTGGCATGTGGCGCGGGCAATGTTGCCGGTGCAGGAGAAGCGCGCGGTTATGCTGATCGATCCGCCGTTCGAGCAACTCGATGAGATGCAACGTTGTGCGGCATCTATGAAAGAAGCCATCGGCCGGATGCGCCAGACCGTGGCTGCGATCTGGTATCCGGTCAAGGATCAGCGTGCACTGCGGCGTTTCTATCAGGACCTGGCAGGCACGGGTGCACCGAAGTTGCTGCGTGTGGAGCTGCTGGTGCATCCGCTGGACACGCCGAACAGCCTGAACGGTTCCGGGCTGGCGATCGCCAATCCGCCGTGGGGGCTGGAAGAAGAATTGCGTGAGTTGCTGCCGTGGTTGTCGAAGAAGCTGGGGCAGACCCAGGGCGGGTGGCAGATGGACTGGTTGATTGCCGAGAGTTGATCAACGGCAAGATCAAAAGATCGCAGCCTGCGGCAGCTCCTACCCAGTTCGGCGTCGTCCACCAATGTGCGGACGATCACTGATCTCCTGTAGGAGCTGCCGAAGGCTGCGATCTTTTGCTTTAAAGGGTCAGTTACCCGCCAGGCTCGCTGGCATGCACACGCCGGTGCCGCCAATCCCGCAGTAACCTTCAGGGTTCTTCGCCAGATACTGCTGGTGATACGCCTCGGCAAAGTACACGGTTGACGCTTGGTCGATCTCGGTGCTGATTTCACCCAGACCGGCCTTGGCCAGTTCAGCCTGATACACGTCTTTGCTCTTCAGTGCCGCATCCAGTTGCTCCGGGGTGGTCGCGTAGATCACCGAGCGGTACTGGGTGCCGATGTCGTTGCCCTGACGCATGCCCTGAGTCGGGTTGTGCAGTTCCCAGAACATCGCCAGCAGTTCTTCGTAACTGAGTTGGGCCTTGTCATACACCACCAATACCACTTCGGCGTGGCCGGTCAGGCCCGAGCAGACTTCTTCATACGTGGGGTTCGGGGTGAAACCGCCGGCGTAACCGACGACTGTGCTGACCACGCCTTCGCGCTGCCAGAAGCGTCGTTCCGCGCCCCAGAAACAACCCAGACCGAAAATCGCGAAGTCGACGTCCTGAAAGAATGGACCGAGCAGCGGGGTGTCTTCGAAGACGAAGTGTTTTTCCGGCAGGGTCATCGGGGTTTCGCGGCCGGGCAGGGCTTGTTCTTTGGTTGGAAGCACGTTTTTGTTCACCAGAATTTCCGAGCGCAGAACCATGAGCGTTCCTCTCAGTCAGGTTGGAGGTAAAAAGTCAGACCGCCAGTGTGCCGAATGATGCCGGAATTCGCACTATCAAAACTGTGGGAGCGAGCCTGCTCGCGAAAGCGGGGTGTCAGACGACGAAGATGTCGACGGTCTTATCGCCTTCGCGAGCAGGCTCGCTCCCACAAGGGATCTTCATAGCGGCAGGCTTTAGAGACAGAGCGGGCCGCGCGGGTAGCGCTTGAGCGCTTTGATCAGCTCATCGCCCGGAATCGGTCGGTCGAACAGATAACCCTGGCCGACGTCGCAACGATGCCGGCGCAGGAACGCCAGTTGCTCGGCGGTTTCGATGCCTTCGGCGACGACCTTGAGTTTGAGGTTGTGGGCCATGGCGATGACCGCAGAGGTGATTTCCATGTCGTCCTGGTTGTCCGGAATTTCATGGATGAAGCTGCGATCGATCTTGATGATGTCGATCGGGAATTTCTTCAGATAGCTCAGCGATGAATAACCGGTGCCGAAGTCATCCATGGCCAGGGTCAGGCCGAGGCGCTTGAGCTGGTCGAGCTGCAAATGCGTGTCTTCGGTGGCTTCCAGCAATAGGCCTTCGGTCAGCTCCAGTTCGAGCAGATTGGCCGGCAGCGCTTCTTCCGTGAGGATGTTGGCGATCGAGGCGACCAGATCCGGATCGGAGAACTGTTTCGGCGACAGATTGATTGCCACTTGCAGATTGCCCAGGCCGGCGGCGGTCAGGGACTTGCTCATGCGGCACGCCTGTCGGGCAATCCACTTGCCGATCGGAATGATCAGGCCGGTCTCTTCGGCGACGCTGATGAACTGGTCTGGGCGGATCATGCCGCGCTCCGGGTGGTTCCAGCGCAACAGCGCTTCCATACCCAGCAGGCGTCCACTGCGCAGGCACAGTTTCGGCTGGTAGAACACGTCCAGTTCGTTCTGCGTGAGGGCGCGGCGCAGGTTGTTCTCGACAAACAGTTTGTAGCTGGCTTCGGCGTTCAGCGCTTCGGTGAACACCTGCAACTGGTGTTTGCCGTTGGCCTTGGCCTTGTGCAGCGCCAGGCCGGCGTTGCGCATCAGAGTCTGCGGGTCGCGCCCGTGCAGCGGCGCGCAGGCCAGGCCCACGGAGCCGGTGACGCTGATCAGTTGGTTGTCGACGAACATCGGCTTGTCGAGGGTCATCAGCAACTGACTGGCAATCTGCTGCCCGGCTTCAAGATCGGTGTCGTCGAGCAACACGGCGAATTCGTTACTGGCAAAACGTGCCAGGCTGCCACTCGGGCTGAGGCTGTTGCGCAGGCGCCGGGCGAGGCTGATCAACAGTTTGTCGCCGGTCTGGTGGCCGAGGCTGTCGTTGATCCGCTTGAAGTTGTCGATGTCGACCAGCAACAGACTGATCGGCGCATCGCTGTCACGGGCAAAACGCTCATCGAGATTGCGGATGAATGCCGGACGATTGCCGAGGTTGGTCAGGTTGTCGGTATAGGCCAGGCGCTCGATACGTTGCTGCGCCAGTTTGGTCTGGGTGATGTCTTCGTAGATGCCGATGTAATGCGTCAGCTCACGGTTGTCGCCATAGACCTTGGAAATCGACAACTGCCCCCAGTAGGGTTCGAGGTTTTTCCGGCGGCTCTTGAATTCACCCTGCCAGCTGTTGCTCTGGGCCAGCGCCGAGGGCGCGTCGAATAGCAGCTCGCTGAGGTTTTCCAGCGCTGGCAATTCCGACAGGCGCTGACCGTGGACTTCCTCGGTGGTGTATTGAGTGATCGCGGTGAAGCTCGGGTTGACGTACTCGACCACACCGTCGCAGTTGACCAGCAAAAAGGCGTTGGCGCTTTGCTCGACCGCGCGCTGAAACAGGTGCAGGGCGCTGGTGGCGGTGCGACGGTTGTGGTTGTTGATCACTTGCGCGAACTGGTCGGCCAGTTCACCGGCAAAGGCGATTTCGTCGGACTGCCAGGCGCGGGTCACGCCGGTCTGTTCCAGACACAACACGCCGACCACTTGCCCGTCGACGCGAATGCTGGCGTCGAGCATGGCGTTAACGTCACGCGGACGCATCGCCTCGGCCATCTCGCGGGTGCGCGGGTCGTGCATGGCATTGTGCGCATCGATGGCGCGGCTGCTGTGCAGCGCTTCCATGTAATCGGGGAAGCCGCTGATATCGATCGGCTCCGGCAGCAGGTATTCCTGGGTCGCACGATGATAGGCGGAGATCGGCAGCAAGCGCTGGCCTTCGAGGTTCCACAGGCTGGCGCAGTCGATCTCGTAGATGTCGCAGGCGCAGCGGGTGATCAGCTCGGCGGCTTCCTGCAGCGAGTTGTGCGTGCTGTAGCGCTGGCGTGCGAGCAGCAGAATCAGATCCTGCTGGGCGCGCACGCGTTCCAGATGCTGCAGTTGTTCCTGCTGGGCACGCTGGTTCAGCTCAAGGGCGATTTGCAGGCGCGAGTTCTGGGTTTCCAGGTCGACCGATGGCAGCGCCTGGGTTTCGTCGAACACCTCGTCGACCGCCAGCAGGTAGCCGCGCAGCAAATGCCGGTTGTGCTGTTTGTAGGCTTCGCCGAGCTCGAGGATGTTCAACGCGCCGGCGGCGGTGTGCAGGGTGTAGCGCACCACGTAATGCGCGCCTTTGCTCAACTGCTGCTGGATCGCGTCGTGCAATTGATAGCGCGCTTCGGGCTCCATCAGGCTGGCGTAGGGCGAGCCGACCAGAGCGCAGAGCTCGACGGCCGGCTGGCCGAACTGGCGCTCGCAGTTGGGATCGAGAAACAGCATCGCCCAACTGGCTTCATTCAAGCGCTCGAAACGCAGCATGCCGAGCCGCGAGGGCACAGGCAACTGCGTCACTACCTCGGCCGCCATACGGCTGGCGGCATCGGGTTGGCTCTTCATGAAGGGAACTCGCTTGGAAATATGCTGAATGCGCCGGGCTCTCGCCCTCTTGTCTGTTGGCTGCGGCAAGGTTGCATCATTGCGGCACCGACTGACAAGAGAGATGAAGGCCAAGTGCTATAAGAATATGTCGGCTGCAGTGAACATTTCTCCAGTGCATGACTGAAATGAGCAAAAGATCGCAGCTTCACGCCGCCCCGACAGGGTAATGCGCCTGGTGTAGGAGCTGCCGAAGGCTGCGATCCTCGGGTGTTTCAGCGCAACTTCATACTGATCGACTGCAGCTTCCTGCCATCGCGGTCATGGTAATTGACCAATATCTGATCTGCCTCCACGACCACATGAGCAAAATTGTCCTGACTCACCACGGCACTGGTCAGCTCGTGCCGATAATCCCCGGCCGCAGTTCGCGCCAACGGTTGATCGAGGATGAATGTCGAGGCTTTGGCATACGGCAACAGTTTGCTGTTGTGCAGCGGTGACGACACGATGGTATGCACTTCGAAATCGGCATCTGCGCTGTGAGTCAAGCGACTGGTCAGCGAGCCATGGACGTCGCCGGAGACGAACACGACGTTTTTGATCCGATGGGTGCGAATGGTTTCGAGCAGACGCAGGCGCTGTTCGGGGAACGCCTTCCAGGCGTCGTCGCCATTGAGTTTGCGATCGGGATAGAACATCACACTGGTCACCACGAACTTCACCCGTGCCGGGGTGTGGAGCAGCCATTCCAGCAGCGCCTGTTCCTGCTCGATGTCGAGAATGCGGCGGTCATCCTTCGACAGGTTGCGCCGGGTGCGACTGTCGGTAACGAACCAGGCGATATCGCTGTCGCCAAACTGATACCAGTAATGCTTCAAGGTATCCCGGTCTATCTGGCCCTCCTCATTACATGCATAAACCGGGCTGTGGCTGGCTTGATAAAGTTCATAAGCCGCCATGGCGTTGCGATATAAGTCCTTGTCCGCAGCTTTGGCATTGGCGGGCCAGTTATCTTCGATCTCATGATCGTCCAGCATCATATAAGTCGATGTATTGGACATCAGTTTTTGAATATTCGGTTGCGAGAATGCTGTTCGATACTTCTTCAGAATGTCTTTGGCTTCGCGGTCCGGTGCAATGATATTCAAGTCGTCTACATAAACTTGATCGCCGGTCATGATTACCGCACTGACCGGTACCTGACTGTTTTCGATCAGTTGACTGATCGAGCCAAAGATCCGATCGCCCAGTTGCGGCAGGGAAACAATGCCTGCGGTGATCCGCAGATAACGGCACGAACCGACGATGAAGCCTCGGGGCTGGTTACCATGCGCAGTTCGGGTGCGAAAGCGGTAGAGCTGACGCGGCCATTGCAATGGAAACTCGACCACCGTGTCGATGGTATGCACCGGATTCATCGGGCTTAAGCAACCGGCCTGGTATTCGTATTTACAATCGGCTTCGAGATCCTGCAATACCAGTACACCCGACATGTCATTGGCCGGATTCAAAAGTGCAAATACGCTGTTGGACCATTTTTCCGCGCCGGCTTTACGAGCGCGAACTCCGGCGAATACACGTTTTTTGTCCTGTTGTTCGCCGCGAATGAAAATGCGTACTTCGTTAGTTGTGGTGTGCCCCACAATGGGGCCGATAGTCGGTTTGAACATGATCGATTCCGTTCGAGATTTGAATAAACAAGAATTAAATAAGCGGGGCGCGTTGATGCAACTTTCCTGAGCAGAGGTTAGTTGGCCGGCGGCGGAAAATATTGGCGTTAAGTTGACCAGGCCTGTGGCCGATGTCAGCACGGGTTGTAGGAAAGGGGCGCGGCCCAGTTTATTTCAGGCAAAAAAAAGCCCCGTCAATTGACGGGGTTGAGGTACGAGCGTGTGGCGCTCGAAAGGGTGCAGCAAAAGGCCCTCCGTTGCCGGAGGGCCTTTTGGGTTACAGCAGGATGGTGCGGATGTCGCCCAACAGGCTGCCCAGACGCTGGGTAAAGCGTGCGGCTGCCGCGCCGTTGATCACGCGGTGATCGTAGGACAGCGACAATGGCAACATCAGCTTCGGCTGGAACGCTTTGCCGTCCCAGACTGGCTGGATGGTTGCCTTGGACACACCGAGGATCGCCACTTCCGGCGCGTTGACGATCGGCGTGAAGCCGGTGCCGCCAATGTGGCCGAGGCTGGAAATGGTGAAGCAGGCACCTTGCATCTCGTCCGAGGACAGCTTCTTGGTGCGGGCTTTTTCAGCCAGCGAAGCCGCTTCGGCAGCGAGTTGCAGCAGGCTCTTCTGGTCGACGTTCTTGATGACCGGCACCAGCAGGCCATCCGGAGTGTCGACGGCGAAGCCGATGTTCACATACTTCTTGCGGATAATTGCCTTGCCGCTTGGCGCCAGCGAACTGTTGAAGTCCGGCAGCTCCTTGAGCAAATGCGCGCAGGTCTTGAGCAGCAGCGGCAGGATGGTCAACTTGACGCCAGCCTTCTCGGCCACGGCTTTCTGTGCAACGCGGAAGGCCTCCAGCTCGGTGATGTCCGCCGAGTCGAATTGCGTTACGTGTGGCACGTTCAGCCAGCTGCGGTGCAGGTTGGCAGCGCCGACCTGCATCAGGCGGGTCATTGGCACTTCTTCGATTTCGCCGAAACGGCTGAAATCGACCACCGGGATCGGCGGGATGCCCGCGCCACCGGTAGCGCCGCCAGCAGCGGCCGGTGCTTCCTTGGCCTTCTGCATCATCGCCTTGACGTAAACCTGCACGTCTTCCTTGAGGATGCGACCGTGCGGACCGCTGGCGCCAACGGCGCTCAGCTCGACGCCGAACTCACGAGCCAGTTGACGCACGGCAGGGCCGGCGTGAACTTTGGCGCCCGGTTTCGCTGGTGTAGCAGCCGGCGCTGCGGCTGGAGCGGCAGCAGGTGCAGCGGCGGCTGGAGCAGCAGCAGCAGGTGCCGGCGCGCTTGGTGCAGCAGCCGGAGCCGGGGCAGCAGCAGGTGTCGCGCCTTTGACTTTGAGCTTGAGAATCAGGTCGCCGGTGCCGACTTCGTCATCCAGCTTGATCGAAACGCTTTCGACCACGCCGGCGGCAGGCGATGGAATTTCCATGCTGGCCTTGTCGGATTCCAGAGTGATCAGCGACTGATCGGCTTCGACGGTATCGCCGGCCTTGACCAGTACTTCGATGATCTTCGCCTTGCCGGCCGAACCGATGTCCGGGACATGGATGTCCTGAACGCTGTCAGCGGCCGGTGCAGCCGGAGCAGCAGCCGGGGCTGGCGCAGCGGCAGCAGCAGGCGCAGCAGCCTGAGCCGGAGCGGCGGCAGCCGGGGCCGCAGCACCCGCCACTTCCAGATCCAGAATCAGGTCGCCAGTGCCGACTTCGTCGTTGAGCTTGACGCTGATGGCCTTGACCACGCCAGCGGCAGGCGACGGGATTTCCATGCTCGCCTTGTCGGATTCCAGGGTGATCAGCGATTGATCGGCTTCGACGCTATCGCCGACCTTGACCTGGATTTCGATGATCTGTGCCTTGCCCGACGAACCGATGTCCGGCACGTGCACTTGCTGAACCGAAGCGGCAGCAGGGGCAGCGGCAGGCGCGGCAGCAGCAGGGGCGGCAGCCGGTTTCTCTTCGGCTTTCGCAGGAGCAGCGGCCGGCGCAGGGGCCGCTTCAGCAGCGCCCTCGACTTCCAGCTCGAGCAGTTCGTCGCCTTCTTTCAGACGGTCGCCCAGCTTCACTTTCAGACTTTTGATGACGCCGGCTTTCGGGGCCGGCACTTCCATGCTGGCCTTGTCCGATTCCAGGGTCAGGATGCTCTGGTCGGCTTCGATGCGGTCGCCGACCTTCACAAACAGTTCAATTACTTCACCTTCACCGCTGCCGATGTCAGGTACGCGAATGAGTTCGCTCACAAAATGTCTCCTCAGCAGTCCAGTGGGTTGCGTTTTTCCGGGTCGATGCCGAACTTGGTGATGGCTTCAGCCACCACTTTAGGTTCGATATCACCACGGTCAGCCAGTGCTTCCAGGGCTGCCAACACCACGAAATGACGGTCGACTTCGAAGAAATGACGCAGTTTCTTGCGGCTGTCGCTGCGGCCGAAACCGTCGGTGCCCAGGACCTTGAATTCCTTGGACGGTACCCACTGACGGATCTGCTCGGCGAACAGCTTCATGTAGTCGGTAGAAGCAATGACCGGACCTTTGCGGCCGTTCAGGCACTCTTCGACGTAGCTCAGCTTCGGCTTCTGGCCAGGCTTGAGACGGTTGCTGCGTTCTACAGCGAGGCCGTCGCGACGCAGTTCGTTGAAGCTGGTAACGCTCCACACGTCAGCGCCGATGTTGAACTCTTCACGCAGGATCTTCGCCGCTTCACGCACTTCCCGCAGGATGGTGCCGGAGCCCATCAGCTGAACGTGGTGCGCCGCATCGCGAGTGTCTTCCTCGAGCAGGTACATGCCTTTCTTGATGCCTTCTTCGGCACCGGCCGGCATGGCTGGCTGCTGGTACGACTCGTTCATCACGGTGATGTAGTAGAAGATGTCCTGTTGCTCTTCGGTCATCTTCTTCATGCCGTCCTGAATGATCACCGCCAGCTCGTAGCCGTAGGTCGGATCGTAGGTGCGGCAGTTCGGGATAGTCGCGGCCAGCAGGTGGCTGTGACCGTCTTCGTGCTGCAGGCCTTCACCGTTCAGGGTGGTACGGCCGGCGGTGCCGCCGATCAGGAAGCCACGGGTACGGCTGTCGCCAGCGGCCCAGGCCAGGTCGCCGATACGCTGGAAGCCGAACATCGAGTAGAAGATGTAGAACGGCAGCATCGGCTGGTTGTGGCTGGAGTACGAAGTACCGGCAGCGATGAACGAGCTCATGGCGCCTGCTTCGTTGATGCCTTCTTCAAGGATCTGACCTTTCTGGTCTTCCTTGTAGAACATCACCTGGTCTTTATCGACTGGCTCGTAGAGCTGGCCGACGGAGGAGTAGATACCCAGCTGACGGAACATGCCTTCCATACCGAAGGTACGGGCTTCGTCCGGGATGATCGGGACGATGCGCGGGCCGATTTCCTTGTCCTTGACCAGTTGCGCGAGGATCCGCACGAAAGCCATGGTGGTAGAAATTTCACGGTCGCCCGAGCCATCGAGGATGGCTTTGAGGGTGTCCAGATCCGGAGTCGGTACGCTGAAGCTCTGCGCGCGGCGCTGTGGCACGAAACCGCCCAGTGCGGCACGACGCTCGGCCAGGTAGCGGCCTTCGGCGCTGTTTGGCTCTGGCTTGAAGAACGGCAGGTTCTCCAGCTCTTCGTCCTTCACCGGGATGTCGAAGCGGTCGCGGAACAACTTCAGGCTGTCGACATCGACTTTCTTGGTGTTGTGCGCAGTGTTTTTCGCTTCGCCGGCACCGGTGCCATAACCCTTGATGGTCTTGGCGAGGATGACGGTCGGTTGTTCCTTGTGGTTGACCGCTTCGTGGTACGCCGCGTAGACCTTGTACGGGTCGTGGCCGCCACGGTTGAGTTTCCAGATCTCGTCGTCGGACAGATCGGCAACCATTGCCTTGAGTTCAGGCGTGTTGAAGAAGTGCTCGCGAACGAACGCGCCGTCTTTGGCTTTGTAGTTCTGGTACTCGCCGTCGATGACTTCGTCCATGCGGCGTTGCAGGATGCCGTCGACATCCTTGGCCAGCAGCGGGTCCCAGAAACGGCCCCAGATGACTTTGGTCACGTTCCACTGAGCACCACGGAACACGCCTTCGAGTTCCTGGATGATCTTGCCGTTGCCGCGAACCGGGCCGTCGAGGCGCTGCAGGTTGCAGTTGATGACGAAGATCAGGTTGTCCAGCTTCTCGCGGCCGGCCAGGGAGATCGCGCCCAGGGATTCCGGCTCGTCGCACTCGCCGTCGCCCAGGAAGCACCAGACTTTCTGTTTGCCCGGCTGGATGAAACCGCGATGCTCCAGGTACTTCATGAAGCGCGCCTGGTAGATCGCCTGGATCGGACCCAGACCCATCGATACGGTCGGGAACTGCCAGAAGTCAGGCATCAGCCAAGGGTGCGGATAGGAAGACAGGCCTTGACCATCGACTTCCTGACGGAAGTTGTTCATCTGGTCTTCGGTGATGCGGCCTTCCATGAATGCACGGGCGTAAACGCCTGGCGAGGTGTGGCCCTGGAAGTAGATCAGGTCGCCGCCGTGTTCGTCGGTCGGGGCCTGGAAGAAATAGTTGAAGCCGATGTCATACAGGGTCGCACTGGAAGCGAAGCTGGAGATGTGACCACCCAGGTCCGAATCTCGCAGGTTCGTGCGCATTACCATGGCCATCGCGTTCCAGCGTACCAGCGAGCGAATGCGGCGTTCCATGAACAGGTCGCCAGGCATGCGTGCTTCGTGGGTAACGGGGATCGTGTTGCGGTAAGGCGTGGTGATCGCGTAAGGGAGCTGCGAGCCGCTGCGGGTCGCGAGTTCGCCCATACGGGTCATCAGATAGTGAGCACGGTCTTCGCCTTCTTTGTCGAGAACCGATTCCAGGGCGTCCAGCCATTCCTGGGTTTCGACGGGATCGAGGTCTTGCATGGCTTGCTCCAGGGCGGAAAGGCTTCCAGAATCGGTTGCCTGAGTTTGCGACTGGCCTTGTGGGCAGACGATTTAAAATTCTTGGATTGCCGACAGGTTGTTCCGGCGGCGTGTAGTTTTACTACAAATCTTCCGGCATTTCAGCCTTTCGAATGTATAGACGAGTAGTAAAACTACAGATGAAAGGCTTGTGGCCTCCGACTGCGTTGTGAGAATAATCGTTAAGGCGGGTCGATTTCCATCCGAATAAGGTGAAAGTTTGATGCTGGATGCCAAAGAAGAAGAAATTTCAGCTATTTCTAACTTTTGTTCGACAGTCCTTCACGTAGCGGGTTTTCATCATTCACTACAAGCGGCCCTTTATACGCCGATCAAGGATAGACCATGACCCTGCCCGTGCTTGCCGAACTGCCCGCCATTCTCCTGCCGTTGGTCAGCCGATCCGAGCAGTCGTTCCGTACGTCCGTCGCCGCCCTCGAGGACGATCACGGCCTGTCGAGCTGGACGCCGGAGCGCTGGGCGCAATTCGCCCGCGTCACTGCCGCCAGCGAATTTGTCATTGAACAGAGCATTCGTGACCCTTTGATGTTGCTGGCGCTGGTGGCATCCGGCGAACTTGACCGGGCGTTTGCGCCCGGCGAACTGTGCGCACAGATCGCCGCCGCCGCGAACAGCGCGCAGAGCGAAGACGAACTTGGCCGTGCCCTGCGCCGCCAGCGCGCACGCCATCAGGTGCGGATCATCTGGCGCGATCTGACCCGCCAGGCCGATCTGGTGCAGACCTGCCGCGACCTCTCGGACATGGCTGACGCGACCATCGATCAGGCTTATCAATGGCTGTACAGCCGTCATTGCGAGCAGTTCGGCACGCCGACCGGTCGGCGCAGCGGTGAGCCGCAGCAGATGGTCATCCTCGGCATGGGCAAGCTCGGTGCGGTCGAGCTGAATCTGTCTTCCGACATCGATCTGATCTTCGCCTACCCCGAAGGCGGCGAAACCGTCGGCGTGAAACGCTCGCTGGACAATCAGGAGTTCTTCATTCGCCTCGGCCAGCGTCTGATCAAGGCACTCGACCCGATGACCGTCGACGGCTTCGTTTTCCGCGTTGACATGCGCCTGCGCCCATACGGATCGTCCGGTGCGCTGGTGCTCAGCTTCAACGCGCTGGAGCAGTATTACCAGGATCAGGGCCGCGACTGGGAACGCTACGCGATGATCAAGGCGCGAGAAGTGGCTGGCGATCAGGTCGCCGGCGCGCAGTTGCTCGACATGCTGCGGCCGTTCGTCTACCGCCGTTACCTGGATTTTTCGGCGATCGAAGCACTGCGCACCATGAAGCAGCTGATCCAGCAGGAAGTGCGGCGCAAGGGCATGGCCGACAACATCAAGCTCGGCTCCGGCGGCATCCGCGAGGTCGAGTTCATCGCTCAGGCCTTTCAGTTGATCCACGGTGGCCGCGACCTGAGCCTTCAACAGCGTCCTCTATTAAAGGTGCTGAGCACGCTGGAAGGGCAGGGCTATCTGCCGCCGGCGGTGGTCAGCGAGTTGCGCGAAGGGTACGAGTTTCTGCGTTACACCGAACATGCTATCCAGGCGATTGCCGACCGTCAGACGCAAATGCTGCCGGACAGCGCCCAGGATCAGGCGCGCATCGCTTTCATGCTTGGCTACTCCGATTGGCCGGCCTTCCATGAACAGTTGATGTACTGGCGCGGGCGCGTGGCCTGGCATTTCGCCCAGGTGATCGCCGATCCCGACGAGGATGAGGGCAGCGAAAGCGAAGTGGTGGTTGGCGGTGAATGGCTGCCGCTGTGGGAGGAAGAACAGGACGAAGAGGCCGCGTGCCGGCAGTTGCAGGAGGGCGGTTTCGTCGATGCCGGCAAAGCGCTGAAGGCGCTGGCCGGTTTGCGCGGCAGTCCGCAATTGCGCGCGATGCAACGGCTGGGGCGCGAGCGTCTCGATGCATTTATTCCGCGACTGCTCGCGCAGGCGGTGGAGCATGACAATCCTGATCTGGTGCTCGAGCGCGTGCTGCCGCTGGTGGAAGCGGTGGCGCGGCGCTCGGCGTATCTGGTTTTGCTCACGGAAAACCCCGGTGCGCTGCGCCGCCTGTTGACCCTGTGTGCGGCGAGCCCGTGGATTGCCGAGCAGATCACGCGTTTCCCGCTGCTGCTCGACGAATTGCTCAACGAAGGCCGGCTGTTCAAGCCACCGCTGGCGCCGGAACTGGCGGCCGAGTTGCGCGAGCGGCTGACACGCATTCCCGAGGACGACCTCGAGCAGCAAATGGAAGCCTTGCGTCATTTCAAACTGGCGCACCGCTTGCGTGTCGCCGCTTCGGAAATCGCCGGCAGCCTGCCGCTGATGAAGGTCAGCGATTATCTGACCTGGCTGGCCGAGGCGATTCTCGAACAAGTGCTGGCCCTGGCCTGGCGGCAGACTGTGGCCAAGTACGGCACGCCGCTGCGCACCGACGGCACGCTGTGCGATCCCGGTTTCATCATTGTCGGTTATGGCAAAGTCGGTGGTATCGAATTGGGGCATGGTTCGGACCTGGATCTGGTGTTCATCCATGACGGCGATCCGCAGGCGGAAACCGATGGGCCGAAATCCATCGATGGCGCGCAGTTCTTCACGCGCCTGGGGCAGCGGATCATTCACCTGCTCACGGCGCAGACCAACTCCGGCCAGCTGTATGAAGTGGATATGCGCCTGCGTCCTTCCGGCGCTTCCGGGCTGCTGGTGAGTTCCCTCGGCGCATTCGCGCGCTATCAGGAAAATGAAGCCTGGACGTGGGAGCATCAGGCGCTGGTGCGCGCGCGGGTGCTGGTGGGCAGTCAGGATGTTGGCCAGGCCTTCGAAAAAGTCCGCGCGCAGGTGTTGGGCAAACCGAGGGATCTGGCCAAACTGCAACAGGAAGTCAGCGAGATGCGCACGAAGATGCGCGACAACCTCGGCACTCGCAGCACTGCAGCCGGCACGGCGGCGAATGCGTTCGACGCGGGCGTGCCGTTTGACCTCAAGCAGGACGCCGGAGGTATCGTCGATATTGAATTTATGGTGCAATACGCGGCCCTGGCGTGGTCGCACAGCCATCCGCCACTGCTGCGCTGGACCGATAACATCCGCATTCTGGAAGAGCTGGAGCACGAAGGGCTGATGCCCGCCGAAGATGCCAGTCTGTTGCGCGAGGCCTACAAGGCCTACCGCTCCGCCGCCCACCGGCAGGCCTTGCAGAAAGACGCAGGCGTGATAACCGGGGATCAGTTTGTCGAAGAGCGGCAACAGGTGTTGCGGATCTGGAAGGAGTTGGGGCTAAGCTGAAAGGCGCCAATGAAGGCAGTGAGATTCAACAGGTGGGAGCGAGCCTGCTCGCGAAGGTGGAGTGTCAGTCGGCATTTGTTTTGAATGTACTGGCCCATTCGCGAGCAGGCTCGCTCCCACAGTGATCTGCGCTGAAATGCAGATGTTGAAACAGATGCAAAACCCTGTGGGAGCTGGCTTGCCAGCGATAGCGGAGTATCAGACGACAACAATGTTGAATGTGAAGACCTCATCGCGGGCAAGCCCGCTCCCACAGTAGATCTACAGTGTTTGTAGAATTATCGAGGCGGGGAGGCGTAAATGCCTCCCCGGTTCGTTTTTGGAAACCACATGAATATTCTGATCGTTGGGCCCAGTTGGGTCGGTGACATGGTGATGGCGCAGACACTGTTTCAGTGTCTCAAACAGCGCCACCCGCAATGCACAATCGACGTGCTGGCGCCCGAATGGAGCCGGCCGATCCTCGAGCGCATGCCCGAAGTGCGCAAGGCCTTGAGCTTCCCGCTCGGCCATGGCGCGCTGGAACTGGCGACGCGCCGGCGCATCGGCAAGTCCCTGCGCGGCCAGTACGATCAGGCGATCCTGTTGCCCAATTCGCTGAAATCGGCACTGGTGCCGTTTTTCGCCGGCATCCCCAAGCGCACCGGCTGGCGCGGCGAATTCCGCTACGGTCTGCTCAACGACGTGCGCACCCTCGACAAAGAACGCTATCCGCTGATGATCGAGCGCTTCATGGCGTTGGCCTATGAAGCGAACGCTGAATTGCCGAAGCCGTACCCGCGCCCGAGTCTGCAAATCGACCCGGTCACCCGCGAAGCGGCACTGGCCAAATTCGGTTTGCCCCTCGACCGCCCGGTCCTGGCCCTGTGCCCCGGCGCCGAGTTTGGCGAATCCAAGCGCTGGCCGTCCGAGCACTACGCCAAGGTCGCCGAAGCGCGCATTCGCGAAGGCTGGCAGGTGTGGCTGTTCGGCTCGAAAAACGATCACGCGGTCGGCGAGGACATTCGCGCCCGGCTGATCCCGGGCCTGCGCGAAGAATCGGTCAACCTCAGCGGCGGTACCTCGCTGGCCGAGGCCATCGACCTGCTGTCCTGTGCCGATTCCGTGGTGTCCAACGATTCCGGCCTGATGCATGTCGCTGCGGCGCTGAATCGTCCGCTGGTCGCTGTGTACGGCTCGACCTCGCCGGGCTTCACCCCGCCGCTGGCCGAGCAGGTCGAGATCGTGCGTCTGGGCATCGAATGCAGTCCGTGTTTCGATCGTACTTGCCGGTTCGGCCATTACAACTGCCTGCGCCAGTTGATGCCGGACGCGGTCAACGATGCCTTGCAGAAGTTGCAGGGCTCCGTGGTCGAGGTTCATTAACTTGCGGGTACTGCTGATCAAGACTTCATCGCTGGGCGACGTGATTCACGCGTTGCCGGCGCTGACCGACGCTGCGCGCGCGATCCCGGGCATCAAGTTCGACTGGGTGGTGGAAGAGGGTTTCGCCGAGATTCCGAGCTGGCACCCGGCGGTCGATAAAGTGATTCCGGTCGCGGTCCGCCGCTGGCGCAAGAGTCTGTGGAAAACCATCACCAGCGGCGAGTGGAAACGCTTCAAGCAAAGTGTGCGCGCCAATAAATACGATCTGGTGATCGACGCTCAAGGCCTGCTGAAAAGTGCCTGGCTGACTCGCTACGTCAAAGCCCCGGTGGCCGGCCTCGATAAAACCTCGGCTCGCGAGCCGATGGCTGCACGCTTCTACGATCGCAAACTCGCCGTCGCTCGTGGTCAACACGCCGTCGAGCGCGTACGACAGTTATTCGCCATCGCCCTGGGTTACGACCTGCCCAAAGGCCTTGGCGATTACGGCCTCAACGTCGAGCGACTGGTCGAGTTGCCGCGCAAGAACGCCTACGTGGTATTCCTCCACGGCACCACCTGGGACACCAAGCACTGGCCGGAAATCTACTGGCGCGAGCTGACCGAGCGGGTCGGCTACCTGGGTGTTGGCGTGAAGTTGCCGTGGGGCAACCCACAGGAAAAGGCCCGCGCCGAACGCATCGCGGCCGGCTTCAAACACGCCGAAGTGCTGCCGAAACTCAATCTGGCTGGCGTTGGCAAAGTTCTCGCCGGCGCGCAGGCTTGCGTGGCGGTGGATACCGGACTCGGCCATCTCGCCGCTGCGCTGGACGTGCCGACCATCTCGCTGTTCGGCCCGACCAATCCGGGCCTCACCGGCGCCTACGGCAAGTTGCAGATTCATCTGGCCAGCGACTTCCCGTGCGCGCCCTGCATGCAGAAAAAATGTACCTATCAACCGACCGAGCAGGATGCCCGTCAGTTTGACCTGAAACGCGAGCAGCCTTTGTGCTTCACGCGTGTGAACCCCGAGCGTGTCGCGAGCCGACTGAGCACGTTGTTAATGGCTGAGGAGCTGCGCTGATGCAATTGGCATTCGTCCTGTACAAATATTTCCCGTTCGGCGGCTTGCAGCGCGATTTCATGCGCATCGCCCTCGAATGCCAGAAGCGCGGCCATCGGATTCGCGTCTACACGCTGATCTGGGAAGGCGACGTGCCGCCGGGTTTCGAAGTGCTGGTGGCGCCGGTCAAGGCGTTCTTCAATCACCGTCGCAACGAGAAACTCAGCGCGTGGATGGCAGCGGATCTGGCCAAACGTCCGGTCGATCGCCTGATCGGTTTCAACAAGATGCCGGGCCTGGACGTGTACTACGCGGCTGATGGCTGCTTCGAAGACAAGGCGCAGAACCTGCGCAACTCGCTGTATCGCCGCTGGGGCCGCTATCGCCATTTCGCCGAGTACGAGCGTGCGGTGTTCGCCAAGGACGCGAAGACCGAAGTGCTGATGATTTCCGAAGTGCAGCAGCCACTGTTCATCAAGTACTACGACACGCCGCTTGAGCGTTTCCACCTGCTGCCGCCGGGCATTGCCCAGGATCGTCGGCGTCCGGCGAATGCCGATGAGATCCGCGCCGGTTTCCGCGCTGAATTCAATCTCAAGGACGACGAACTGCTGCTGGTGCAGATCGGCTCCGGCTTCAAGACCAAGGGTGTCGATCGCAGCCTCAAAGCGCTAGCCGGGTTGCCCGCCGAATTGCGCAAACGCACCCGGCTGTTTGTAATCGGCCAGGATGACCCCAAATTGTTCCAGATGCAGAGTGCGACACTGGGCCTGGGCGACAATGTGACCTTTCTCAAAGGGCGCAGCGACATACCGCGTTTCCTGCTCGGTGCCGATCTGTTGATCCACCCGGCCTACAACGAAAACACCGGCACCGTGCTGCTTGAAGCGCTGGTGGCCGGTTTGCCGGTGTTGGTCAGCGCGGTCTGCGGTTACGCCCATTACATTGCCGAGGCCGATGCCGGGCGAGTGCTGGACGAGCCGTTCGAGCAGGCGCAGCTGACGCAATACCTGACCGAGATGTTGAGCAACGACGCTGCACGTGCGGCCTGGAGCCGCAACGGTCTGGCCTTCGCCGAGACGGCCGACCTCTACAGCATGCCGCAGCACGCGGCGGATGTGATTCTGGCGGAGCACGCTTAATGAAGTTGATGCTGGCTGAACCGTTCAAAAGCCTTTGGGCCGGACGCGACCCGTTCGCCGCAGTCGAAGGCTTGCAGGGCGAGGTATACCGCGAGCTGGAAGCGCGCCGGACATTGCGTACGGAAGTCGACGGGCATGGCTTTTTCGTCAAGATCCACCGTGGCATCGGCTGGGGCGAAATCTTCAAGAACCTGCTGACCGCCAAGCTGCCGGTGCTCGGCGCCGGGCAAGAGTGGAAAGCCATCCAGCGCCTGCAAGAAGTCGGCGTGCCGACCATGACTGCCGTCGCCTATGGTGAGAAGGGCAGCAATCCCGCGGATCAGCATTCTTTCATTGTCACCGAAGAGCTGGCGCCGACCATCAGCCTCGAAGACTTCAGCATTGACTGGGTCAGGCAGCCACCGGAGCCAGCACTCAAGCGCGCGCTGATTGCCGAGGTCGCGCGGATGACCGGCATGATGCACCGCGCCGGGGTCAATCACCGTGACTGCTACATTTGCCACTTCCTGCTGCACACCGACAAACCGGTCACGCCGCAGGATTTCAAACTCTCGGTAATCGATCTGCACCGAGCCCAGACCCGCGCAAAGATCACTCAACGCTGGCGCAACAAGGATCTGGCGGCGCTGTATTTCTCCGCGCTGGACATCGGCCTGACCCGCCGCGACAAACTGCGTTTCCTCAAGGGCTATTTCCAGCAACCGCTGCGGCAGATTCTGACAGAAGAGGCGCCGCTGCTGAGCTGGCTGCAAGGCAAGGCCGACAAGCTCTACGAACGTAAACAGCGTTACGGGGATGCGCTCTGATGGCGGGTTGGACACTTGAACCGCAGTACAGCAGCCTCGCCGAAGATTTCGGCAGCCTCGAAGCCGTATTTGCCTTGCAGGGCGAACGCCTGACCCGCGACCCGCTCTCTGAGGTAATTCGCGTGCAGCGCGACGGCGTCAACTATTACGTCAAGCGCTACGTCGGCGCCGGTAAGGGCCTGCGCCGCTACCTCGGCAAGCCGCGGGTGAAAATGGAGTGGCAGAACCTCAAGCGCTTCGCCAAGTGGGGCATCCCTACCGCCGAGGTGGTCGCCTGGGGACTGGAGCGGCGCGGCGCGGCTTACGACCGTGGTGCAATGATCACCCGCGAATTGCCCAACACCGAAGACCTGTCGGCGCTGGCCGAGCGCAAGGATCCCAAACTCAAGGATCGCGCCTGGATCGACGGTGTCAGCCGGCAGTTGGCCGGTTATACCCGGACAATGCATGATCACCGCTTTACCCATAACGACCTGAAATGGCGCAATCTGTTGATTGACGATCAGGCGCGTATCTTTCTCATCGATTGCCCTAACGGCGAGTTCTGGCGCGGCTTCTGGCTGAAGTACCGGATCACCAAGGACCTGGCCTGTCTCGACAAGCTGGCCAAATATCACCTGTCCAATACCCAGCGCCTGCGTTTCTATAAGCAATACCGCCAGTGCGATCGGCTCGATGTCGCCGACAAGAAACGGATTCGGCACGTGGTGAGATTTTTTGAGGGACGTGAATGACTGATTTCATTGCCGAGCAGGACCGTGCGCTGCTGGAACGCCACGGTCTCGGTACTTTCGACGCGCTGTGGGCCAAACAGCTGGAAGCAGTGGATGAGCCCAACACTTCTGGCGGCGGCTGGAGCAGCGTGTTTCGTCTGAACCTGGAAGGCCAGGGCTATTACCTCAAGCGCCAGAGCAACTATCTGACCCGCACCTTGCATGCACCGCTCGGCGAGCCGAGCTTTGCCCGGGAATTTCGCAATATCAGCCGCTATCGCAAACTTGGCATCCCGGCATTGCAGGCCGCGTTTTTTGGTGAGCGCAAGGTTGATGGGGAAGTGCGCGCGATTTTGCTGACCCGCGCACTGGACGGCTGGAGCGATCTGGATTCGTTGCTTGAATGCTGGGCTCAACTCAGTGCCGCGCAACATTCGGCGATTCTCAAGGCTTGCGGATTGCTGGCGCGGCGTCTGCACGGCATGCGTCAGGTGCATGGCTGTTTTTATCCCAAACACATTTTTTTGCGCGCCACCGGCGACGGTTTCGAGGCGCAACTGATTGATCTGGAGAAGACCCGGCCGTTGCTGTTCGGCGCGCGTGATCGGGTCAAGGATCTGGAGCCGTTGCAGCGCCGCTCGCCGCAGTGGAGCGAGGCGGACTTGCGCCAGTTGCTCGCGGCCTATCTTGATCAGCCGACTGACAGTTCGCTGCTCGACCGCTGGCTCGATCGGCTAACGGCACGGCGCAGCCACAAGGAGACCCGCTGATGCGCTTGTCCGAACTGGCCCGATCCGGGCGCTCACCCTCGTTGCCGCTGACTGTGACTCTGGCGGATGCAGCCGGGGCTGCGGATTTGCAGTTGCTGAGCCTGCTGCGTGTGCTGCCTGGGCAGCGCTACGTCGGCGCCGGGGTCTGGCGCGGTCGGCCGGTGCTGGCCAAGTTGTTGGTCGGCAGCAAGGCTGCCCGGCATTTTCAGCGTGAGCTGGATGGCGTGCGGCTACTCGCTGCGCAGGGCCTGACCACGCCGCTGCTGTTGGTTGACGGGCTGGAAGAGGGCGAGGGCGGCTGGCTGCTCTTTGAATTTCTCGAAGATGCCGAAAGCCTTGGTGATGCCTGGGCGAGAGTCGAGTCGCTGCCAGCGTTGGCCGATGAGCAGACTGCCGTGCTGGCCGCAGCGCTCGACGCCATTGGCAGGCTGCACGGCAAAGGGCTCTGGCAGGAAGACTTGCACCTGGACAATCTGCTGCGTCACGGCGGCCAGCTGTATCTGATCGATGGTGCCGGGGTGCGTGCGGAAACGGCTGGGCAGCCATTGTCCCGGCAGAAAGTGCTGGAAAATCTCGGCGTGTTTTTCGCCCAGTTGCCCAAGTCACTCGAGCCATTCACCGAAGAATTGCTGGTGTATTACCTGTTGAGCAATAGCGAGCATGCGCTGCCTCTGGAGGCCTTGCAGAAGCAGATCGACAAGGTCCGTAGCTGGCGACTCAGGGATTATCTGATCAAGGTCGGCCGCGACTGCACCTTGTTTGCTGTTCAGCGCGGCGCATTCGCCTTGCGCGCCGTTCGGCGCGAAGAAGAAGCCGCCATGCTGCCGGTGCTCGAACAGGCCGACGCCTTGCTTGACCAAGGGCATCTGTACAAGACCGGCGGTGCCGCGAGTGTCGGCCGGGTTCAGGCCGCAGGGCGCACGCTGGTAATCAAGCGCTACAACATCAAGGGCTTCGCCCACTGGCTCAAGCGCTTCTGGCGCCCGAGTCGGGCCTGGCATTCGTGGCGCGAAGGCAATCGTCTGGCCTTCCTCGGGATCGCCACGCCGAAACCGCTGGCGGTGTTGGAAAAGCGTTTTTTGTGGCTGCGTCGCAGCGCCTATCTGATCACCGAGTACCTGCCCGGGCCGGACATCATCGAGCGCTTCACGCCTTACGTGGCGAATGGCGAGGCACCGGAAGCCGAGTTGCAGGCACTGGACCAACTGTTTGCCCGGTTGATCGCCGAGCGCATCAGTCATGGCGATTTCAAGGGCCACAACCTGTTCTGGCAAACGGATCGCTGGGCGTTGATCGATCTCGACTCGATGTGCCAGCACGGCTCTGTCAGCAGCTTTGCCCCGGCCTACGCCCGGGATCGCGCGCGGTTCATGCGCAACTGGCCGCCGGGCAGTGCGTTGTATCGGGTCATTGATCAGCGTCTGCCGAAAGAGATCTCGAGCGCGGGGTGACGCCTGTTCGCGAGCAGGCCGCTTCCTGCGATGGACTCGATCCCCTGCGGATCCGAGTCTGCGGGCAGTAACGGACAAAACGCAGCGACGTGTCCTACAGTTTCTCCAGAAGCCATGAACTGTGCCCTGCGCGGACTCGATGCTAATTTGCCTGACGATCTTGGAGGGCGAATCTTGAGCCTGAAAAAAATTCTGACGCTGGGTTTAATGTCTTCGATTCTCTCAGGCTGTGGCAGTGTCTCGACCGTTTTACAGGACGACGCCGATGCTGCCCGTGACTTGCGCAGAAAGAAGACCTACTGCCAGTCGATTCCGCGCATCTACAGTGGCCTGGCCTTTGATTTTTGCACTTTGAATGCGCCGCCCGATCCTACCGGTATGCTGGCGCCCTTCGTGTTGCTCGATCTACCGCTGTCCGCCGTGTTCGATACGCTTTCGCTGCCTTACACGGTCTATCGGCAGATTACCGATTCAAATCTGAGTATTTACTGGCGCAGGGACGGCTATTGAGTCGTTCAACCTGCTGATTCGGACCAATCGTGCAGGTGGCAATTCGCACAAGGTAATTCCCGTCATGTTTACGCTATAATCCCGCCCTTTAGCTGTCACTCGCTCCGCGCGAGGGCACATCAATTTTCAAGGCGCATCGCGCCTGCATGCAGACTAAAGAGGCTAGACCCCTGTGGCATTGACGATTCTTGGCCTGTCCGGCGCCCTTAGCCATGATCCTTCCGCAGCCTTGTACATCGACGGCAAGCTGGTCGCGGCGGCTGAAGAAGAGCGCTTCGTACGCGATAAACATGCAAAGAACCGCATGCCCTACGAATCGGCGAAATTCTGCCTCGAGCAAGCCGGCATCAAACCGTCCGATGTTGACGTGGTGGCGATTCCATTCGCCCCGATCAGCCTGTTCGGCAAGGCCCGCTGGCATTACGCCAAGCGCTATTGGTACGCCCCGGATCGCGCCCTCGATGCAATCCTGATGGGCAACCGTCGCTACAAACGCTATCGCAACAAGATCGTCTGGTGCCTCGAGCAGTTGGGCTTCGATCCGAAGAAAATCAAGATCGAGCCGGTCGAGCACCACCTGGCACACGCTTCCAGTGCCTATCACTGCTCGGGTTTCAAAGAGAAAACCGCGATTCTCGGCATCGATGGCAAGGGCGAATACGCCACGACCTTCTTCGGCTATGGCGAAAACGGCAAGATCCACAAGATCAAGGAATTCTTCGACCCCGATTCCCTCGGTGGACTGTACGGTGCGATCACCGAATTCCTCGGTTTTGAAATGCTCGACGGCGAGTTCAAGGTCATGGGCATGGCGCCGTACGGCGATGCCAGCAAGTACGATTTCTCGCGTCTGGCCTCGTTCGAGAATGGCGAACTGGTGATCAACACCGACTACGCCAACGTCATCGGCCTGCGTCGTTATAAAGAAAAGGGCAAGGGTTTTTATTTCTCGCCGAAGCTGATCGAGTGGCTGGGGCCCAAACGCGAAGGTGATATCGCCGACGAGCCGTACATTCATTACGCCGCCAGCATGCAGGCGCTGTTCGAAAAACTCGCGTTGCAAATGATCGACCACTACCTGGGCGATGTGCTCAAGGAAACCGGCAAACTGGCTTTCGCCGGTGGCTGTGCGCTGAACGTCAAGCTGAACCAGAAAATCATCGCCCGCGACGACATCAAGGAGTTGTTCGTGCAGCCTGCGTCTGGCGATGCCGGCACCGCAGTCGGCGCAGCAGCCTACGTGTCGCACGCCCGTGGCGTGCCGGTCGAGAAGATGGAACACGTCTACCTCGGTCCGTCTTACAGCAACGAAGACGTGATTGCCGCGTGTGCCCGTCACGAGAACAAGCCGACCTGGCGCAAGCTCGACAACATGCCGCAAGAAATTGCCAAAATCATGGTCGAAGGCAACCCGGTGGCCTGGTTCCAGGGGCGCATGGAATTCGGCCCGCGCGCATTGGGTGGACGTTCGATCATCGGTTGCCCGAGCATTCCCGGTGTAGCGGACCGCATCAACCATCAGATCAAGTTCCGCGAGCGCTGGAGGCCTTTCTGCCCGTCGATGCTCGACACTGTTGCGCCACAGATGATCAAGATCGATCATCCGGCGCCGTTCATGACCTTCACTTTCGAAGTGGCCGAAGAATGGAAGGCCCGTGTGCCGGAAGTCGTCCATGAGGACGGTACGTCCCGGGCCCAGGTCCTCAAGCGTGAATACAATCCGCGCTACTACGACATGATGAAGGCGCTGGAAGACCTGACCGGCAATGGCGTATCGCTGAACACGTCGCTCAACCGTCGTGGCGAGCCAATGATCTGTTCGCCGACCGATGCGCTGAACATGTTTTTCGGTTCTGACCTGCAGTATCTGATCATGGAAGATATTCTTGTCGTCAAAGACGGCGTGCAAGGAAACGGTCTTGACTGAAACATTGATCAGCGTCGTGATCCCCGCATACAACTACGCCAGATCGCTGCCGCGTGCGGTGGAGTCGGTGCTGGCGCAGTTGCATGAAGCGAAGGCGGATCTGCTGGTAATTGATGACGGGTCCACTGACGCGACGCCTGAAGTGGTGCAAGCGTTGCTGGCCGAACATGCCGGGCGTTTTCGTGCCATACGCCAAAGCAACGGCGGATTGTCTTGCGTGCGCAATCGCGGGATAGAGGAAGCCACCGGGCAGTTTCTAGTCTTTCTTGACGCAGATGACGAGATGGCTCCCGGGGCTCTGGCGGCGTTATCGCAACACATCGCCAGTCACCCTGAAACGCGGATGATCATCGGCGCTCATTGGTCGGTCTTCTCCGGTGGCAAGCGCAGCCTGCAGGCTGTCAAACCACTGCCGGCAACGTTGCGCCAGCGGGTCAGGGGCTATCTGCTGGACAAGACGGTGTCGATCTCCAACGGGGCTTGCGCAATGCATCGTGATGTATTCGCGCCGGGCAACTATCCCGAGCATCTGCGCAACGTTGAGGATTTGCCGGTATTCGCCCAAGTGCTGGCGCGCTTTCCTTGCACGGTGATCGAGCAGCCACTGGCGCTCATTTACAAGCACGCCGACAGCATGCGCCATGATTTGCGCCAGAGCCTGGCGGCGGGTGCCGAGCAGGTGGTAGCTGAGGTTTTTTCCAGTCAGCGGATGCCGCGAGAGTTTCACGATTTGCGTCAGGCATATCTCGCTCAACGATGCCTGTCATTGTTTCGAGATTGCTATTCGCATGGCGAATACGCATTGGCGAAAACATTTTACATGCAGGCGCTACGTGCCGACTGGCGCACTCTCGGGCGTTGGTCTTACATGCGCAAAGCCTTGCGCCTGCTGTTTCGATAAATCTGTCTGTTGTTATTTGCGTACCTGTGGCGCGTGATGTTGAGGGGGCTGGGTGAAAGGTACGGATAGTAAATGGGCGGTCAAGGCAGCTCGGCTAATCAATGAGCGACCGGTCAGTGTCGCGTTCTGGGCAAGCATTCTCCTTTCATTGATCGCCGTGTGGGGTACCGCAACGGTCGGTCGCGATGCCGCGCTGTATATCGATATTGCCCATCAGGTTGTCTTGCACGGGGCCGACGTGGCCTGGGTGCATTTCGACTGGCCGTGGTTCTCCATTCTTCTGGCTTTGACCCATCGCTTTCTTTTGTTGCCGCTGGAGTTGAGCGCCTATCTCTGGTGCGGCCTGTTTTTCGCCGGCACCAGTGCCCTGATGGTCGATTGTATTCGCCGACGCTCGCCACAGCTTGCTGGCTGGGCATGCCTGGTTGTGCTGGCAATGCCCGCGGTCAACGCCTTTCGAAATGACATCATCCGTGAATGCGGTTTCTGGTTTTTCTGCACGCTGGCATTGTGGCAGGCGCTGCGTTGGCAGGCCCTGGGCGGTTGGCTCAGAGCCGGCCTGATTCACCTGGCTATTGTGGCTGCGGCGCTGTTCCGGCTGGAAGCATTGCTGTTATTGCCAGCGCTGGGTCTGTGGCAATTGCCGGGGCTGTGGCGCTCCGGTCAGCGCACGCGTTTGCTGCAGTTTGCTCTGTTGCCGGTGGTGGGGCTGCTGGTTGCATCGGCCTTCGGGTTTTTCATGTCGGCGCGCTTCCTCCTGTATCTGGACATGATTGCACCGCAGGGCGTCTACCAGTCGTTTCAGATGCTGTCTGAACAGTTTGGCAACTCGCTGATCAACAAGTACTCCCAGGATGAAGCCGGGCGTATCGTGTTTTTCGGGCTGCTGGCGACGATGATGATCACATTCGTCAAGCTGATGGGGCCGTTCGCTGCGCCATTTGTCCTGCGTCGCAACTGGGGTGTCTTGGGGGTTTACTGGCGAGACTATCGTCCGTTCGCCTGGGCAGCACTGCTGTATCTCGTCGTGCTGATGCTGTTTTTCATCAAGCAGCAGTTCATGAACGCCCGGTATCTGAGTTTCCTTAATTTGCTCTTCGTACCGGTACTGGCGATGGGGCTGGCGGCATTTGCCCGGCAGTTTCCGCGCTGGACCAAAGTACTGGTCGTGGCAGCGTTACTGGTGATGCTGTCGAATGTGATTTCGACTGGCGCAGGCAAGACCCATTACGTGGCAGCCGGGCGCTGGATGTCCGCGCACGTTGAGCCTGAGGCCAGCGCCTGGTTCGAAGACGGTCGGATCAGCTATTACGCGGGGCGCGGTTATGTCCTGCCTACGCTCACGCGTGAACAGGCGATGTCGCCGGAGCACGCCGATGAGTATCGCTATTTCCTGATCGAGGGGAAGGGTGATGAGCCGTGGCTGAGCGAGTGGCTGGTGGCGCACAAGATGCGCATCATCGAGCGCTTCGCCAACCGCAAGGGCGCAACGATTCTGGTGATCGGCCGTTAGACGTCAGCCCAGCAGCAGGCGCAGGCGTTCGATCAGCGCAGCTTGTCGCTTGCTCGGCAGCGCCTGGCGATAACCTTCCAGGAAAGCCTGCCCGGCGTCGGCGCCGAGCAGCCATTGCCGGTCTTGTTTGTAGCGGAGCAAGTGGGCGAAGTTGCGCAGTCGCTTGCTGTCGCTCAGAGCGCGCCTCTGGCAGCGCAGGTCGGCGATGTCGATCAATCCGAGCTGATTCTGCGGCGTCTGCACGACATTGCCGAAGTGCAGGGACCGGAAATACACGCCTTTTTCGTGCAGTTGCGCAATGAACGCGCCCAACTGAGCGCGCAACGTCTCGGCCCCTTCGGGCGTGCCCTGCAATTGCCGTACGGTTTCGCCCGCCAGCGGAGCGTAATACACGCCATCGCGCTGAATGCTCGGAATACGGTAAACCGCGATGACGTCTGGGCAGAGGATGCCGCGCTGCTGTAACGCTCTGGTGTTGTTGGCGAAGCGCTGGGCGTAGGGAAAGAACAGCGCCGAACTCAGCAGGCGTTTGCGGCGAAACAGTTTGAGCATGCGACCGTCGGCCAACCTGAGCACCTTGTCGCCGGAACCGTCGGCTTCGAGTACCTGAGCACCCTTGCGCAGTGCCTCGTAAGTGCTGTGATCAATCGATTGCATGCCTGACTCCCCATCGTGAGCCGGCTATCTTAACCGACTTGGCCAAAGGCTGGCGTCCGGTGATGTTTATCGGCGCAAAAGGGCCTGTGATATCATCGCCGCCTCACTGATTTACGCGGATTCCCATGAGCAGTCCTGAACCGAAAGCCCAGTCAACGCTGGCGATCTATTTCCGCCTTTTGGCTTACGTGCGTCCCTACGCCGGCCTGTTCATCCTGAGTATCGTCGGCTTCCTGATCTTCGCATCGACCCAACCGATGCTCGCTTACATCCTCAAGTATTTCGTCGATGGCCTGGCCAATCCTGAGGCCAGTCTGTTCCCCGGCAATCCCTACCTTGGCAAGTTGCAATTGCTCGAGAGCGTGCCGTTGTTGATCGTGCTGATTGCCGTGTGGCAAGGCGTCGGTTCGTATCTGGGCAACTACTTTCTGGCGCGGGTCTCTCTGGGCCTGGTGCATGACCTGCGCGTGGTACTTTTCAACAAGCTGCTGGATCTGCCCAACAGCTATTTCGACAAGAATAACTCCGGCCACCTGATTTCCCGTATCACCTTCAACGTGACGATGGTCACCGGCGCTGCCACCGACGCGATCAAAGTGGTGATCCGCGAAGGCATGACCGTGATTTTCCTGTTCTGCACCCTGTTGTGGATGAACTGGAAGCTGACTCTGGTGATGGTCGCCATCCTGCCGGTGATTGGTCTGATGGTGAGCAGCACCAGCAAGAAATTCCGCAAGCAGAGCAAAAAGATTCAGGTGTCGATGGGCAACGTCACGCATGTGGCGTCCGAGACGATTCATGGTTACCGCGTAGTGCGCAGCTTTGGTGGCGAAACTTACGAAAAGGTCCGCTTCCGCGACGCCAGCCAGAGCAACACCGACAAGCAACTGACGATGACCAAGACCGGCGCGGTGTATACGCCGATGCTGCAATTGGTGACGTATAGCGCCATGGCGGTGGTGATGTTTCTGGTCCTGTACCTTCGTGGCGATGCATCGCCTGGTGATCTGGTGGCCTACATCACCATGGCCGGCCTGCTGCCGAAACCGATTCGTCAGCTCTCCGAAGTCAGCTCGACAATCCAGAAGGGTGTGGCCGGTGCGGAGAGTATTTTTGAGCAGCTGGACGAGCCGGCAGAAGTCGATCACGGCACGGTCGAGCGCGACCGTCTCGAGGGGCGGCTGGAAGTTCGCAACCTCAGCTTCAGTTATCCCGACAGTGAAAAGAAAGTTCTCGACGATATCAGTTTCGTTGTCGAGCCAGGCCAGATGGTTGCGTTGGTGGGGCGTTCCGGCAGTGGCAAATCCACCCTGGCCGGTCTGATACCGCGCTTTTATCAGCACGAGCACGGACAGATTCTGCTCGATGACGTGCAAGTCCAGGACTTCACCATGCGCAGCCTGCGTCGGCAGATCGCCCTGGTGACCCAGCAGGTCACGCTGTTCAACGACACGGTGACCAATAACATCGCTTACGGCGATCTGGCGGGGGCGCCGTTCGAAGAGGTCAAGCGCGCGGCCACCGAAGCCTACGCCGATGAGTTCATCATCAAAATGCCGCAGGGCTACGAGACGCTGGTCGGCGAGAATGGCGTGTTGCTGTCCGGCGGCCAGCGGCAGCGCATTGCCATTGCGCGGGCATTGCTCAAGGACGCGCCGCTGCTGATTCTCGATGAGGCCACCTCGGCCCTCGATACCGAATCGGAACGGCATATCCAGGCGGCTCTCGACCATGTTGTGCAAAACCGCACAACGCTGGTGATCGCTCACCGCCTGAGCACGATCGAAAAGGCTGATCTGATTCTGGTCATGGACGAAGGCAAGATTGTCGAACGCGGCACTCATACCCAGCTTCTGGCGCAGAATGGCTATTACGCACGCTTGCATGCGAAGGAATTCGAAGAAGGCGATGAGCCGCAACCGACCCACGTGACCGACCTATGCTGACGGCATTTCGCGCCTGGCGAGAGCGCGGCTGGAGCGAGATTGATCACGCGGCCTACGCACAGGCCTGGCAGCGCTTCGGTGGCAGTTTTGCAACTCATCCCGAAGTGGTGGAGCGGTTGTCGACGTTTGTCGGCATCAAGCTGCATTACCTGGGCTGGATCGTTGACGGCGAAGTCGTCGCGGCTGTTGCTTGCTGGGGAAAACATGCCGCGCTGTCCAAAGAAGTGCTCAAGCGCGAGGGCAAGCGCGGGCTGCTGGACATGGGCAACGCTGAGCTGATTCTGCCGATTGCTGCGGATGTCGTGGTTCCGGTTCGCCAGCGCATGGCTTACGTGTCGCAACTCAACGCCGGGCAGATCAGCACCCTCCGAACCCAGCCCGAAGGGCTGGCACTTGCGCGGCTGCCTGAGGATTACTCGAAGAAGTTTCGTTACAACCAGCGTCGCGAACAGCGTCTGCTGGAAGAGGCGGGCGGTTCGCTGGTGCCGATGTCCGACTTGACACCACAGGAGCAGGCCACCGCTTATGGCGATCTGTTCCAGCGGCGCTGGGGCTTCGAAGTGCCCGGCAAGGCCGGACTTGTCGAAGTCTTCACGCTGCTGCGCGAGTTCATGACCGGTTCGGTTGTGATGCTCGAGTCGGCGCCGGTCGCCATTCAGATTCTCTACCGTGTCGAAGCGCCGCAGTGGGTATCGCTGGAATACGTCAATGGCGGCGTCGATCCGCAAAGCCGCGAGTTCAGCCCCGGCAGTGTATTGAGTTTCGTCAACACCCAGCAGGCCTGGGCGGATGCTCAGGCACTGGGCAAGACGCTGCGCTATTCGTTCGGCCGTGCCGACCGCGAATACAAGGATCGCTGGTGCCACACGGTGCCCGTCTACAAGGTCTGAAACCATGACTGCTCGCAAGCAACAGCTCCTCAAGGCCCATCGACGCAGCAAGCGCTTGTTCCTCGTCGCGTTCCTGCTCGTGCTGTTGGCGGCCGGCTTCCTGTTGGGCTGGTGGCTGGTGCCGGTGCTGCTGGTGTTGGCGTGGGTGGCGCACGAAGCATGGTTTGCCGACCATCTGTTCTATCGCGCAAGCGACGACTATCAGTACCAGTTTCCCAGCGATACGGCGCGTCACGCCGTGAAACTGGATGGCGGTATCGTGCATCTGAGCGAGCCGCTGGCGCCGGGAGAAACGCTGCTGCTGGAGCTTCAGATCAAAGCCACGTGGCTCGGCCGCTGGCGGGATCCTTATGTCGAGCTGGGTAACGATCGCCAGGATTTCGAGCGTGGCGTCGGCGGGCGGCGCTTTCTCAATCTGTCCGGGCAAGCCGCGGCGCTTGGCGAAAACGCGCTGACATTGCGTGGTCGGCATTGCACGCTGAGTTCCAGTGGCACGCTGTGGGTCATGAGCAATCCCGATTACGCGCAGCAACGGGTGATGGTCATCGCGCCCCACGCCGATGATGCCGAGCTGGCAGCGTTCGGGCTCTACAGTCGCTGCGCAGAGGCAAGCATCGTCACCCTGACCCAGGGCGAAATCGAAGCCGAAGATTTTCAGCGCCTCGGGCTGGACAAGGCTCAGGCTGCTCGTTTGAAAGGTCGCCTGCGTAGTTGGGACAGCCTGAGCATTCCGTTGTGGGGCGGGGTTCCGGCCAGTCGTTGTGTACAGCTGGGCTACTACTGCCTGCAATTGCCAGCGATGGCCGAAGAGCCGAACACCTCATTCTGCTCGCGGGAATCCGGCGAAAATGATGTGCGCACTGTCCGTCAGCACAATCCGTTCGACCTGCCGGGCGATGGCGATGGCGCGCCGACCTGGATCAATCTGGTCGGCGATATACGGCAATTGCTCGAGCACTTTCGCCCCGAAGTCGTCGTCACTCCGCATCCCGAACTGGATCCGCACAGCGACCACGTCGCTTCCACCCGTGCCCTGCTCGAAGCCATCGCCGCCAGTACGTGGAAGCCGTCGACCTTGCTGATGTACGCTAACCACCTGCATGACAATGATCGTTGGCCAATGGGCCCGGCTGGAGGGGGGATTGCGCTGCCGCCGGCGATCGAACCGTTGCCGTCCGACCGTTTGTGGAGTCCGCTGCTGTCAGCGGACGTGCAGTTGGACAAGGCCATGGCGCTGGCCATGGAGCATGACCTGCAGGGCCCGCTCGGAATCAAGCGGCAGTTGCGTCGCGTCATTCAACAGGTGCTTGCCGGACGTCGCTGGCCTGTCACAGGCAGTAACGAGTTTTTCCGCAAGGCTGTTCGCCGCCACGAACTGTTCTGGGTCCGCGACCTTTCAGATTGAGGCGGACGGCGCTTTACCCTGTGTTAATATCGCGCCCCTGTTCATTTTGTATGTGGGTTGCTCCATGAAGTTGTCCATGCCGCGTTTCGATCAAGCCCCTGTCTTGGTGGTCGGCGATGTCATGCTCGACCGTTACTGGCATGGCGGAACCTCACGGATTTCCCCTGAGGCGCCAGTGCCGGTGGTCAAGGTCGAGCAGATCGAAGATCGTCCAGGCGGTGCCGCGAACGTTGCCTTGAACATTGCCGCGCTGGGTGCACCGGCTTCGTTGGTCGGTGTGACAGGTGATGACGAAGCCGCCGACAGCCTGAGCAACAGTCTCAAGGGCGCCGGCGTACGCGCATTGTTCCAGCGCATTGCGCACCAGCCGACCATCGTCAAGCTGCGGGTCATGAGTCGGCACCAGCAATTGCTGCGTATCGACTTCGAAGAGCCCTTTGCCACCGACGCTTTGGCGCTTGGCTCCCAGGTCGACGACCTGCTTGAGGGCATCAAGGTGCTGGTCCTTTCCGATTACGGCAAAGGCGCGCTGAAAAACCATCAGGCGCTGATTCAGGCGGCACGGGCGAAAAACATCCCGGTACTGGCTGATCCGAAGGGCAAGGACTTTTCCATCTATCGTGGCGCCAGCCTGATCACGCCGAACCTGAGCGAATTCGAAGCCATCGTTGGTGGTTGCGTTGACGAGCACGAGCTCGTCAGCAAGGGTGCAGCGCTGATGCATGATCTCGATCTCGGGGCGCTGCTCGTCACCCGTGGCGAACACGGCATGACGCTGTTGCGGCCCGATCATCCAGCACTGCACTTGCCTGCCCGTGCACGGGAAGTCTTCGACGTGACCGGTGCGGGCGATACGGTGATTTCCACTTTGGCAGCGGCCATAGCGGCGGGCGAAGAACTGCCGCACGCGGTGGCGCTGGCCAATCTGGCGGCGGGCATTGTCGTCGGCAAGCTCGGTACCGCAGCGATCAGCGCCCCGGAACTGCGTCGCGCGATTCAGCGCGAGGAAGGCTCCGAGCGTGGTGTGCTGGGCCTTGAGCAGTTGGTGCTGGCTGTCGCCGACGCCCGTGCGCATAACGAACGAATTGTCTTCACCAACGGCTGCTTCGATATCCTCCACGCCGGTCATGTGACTTATCTTGAACAGGCACGAGCGCAAGGCGATCGACTGATTGTCGCGGTCAACGACGATGCCTCGGTCAGTCGCCTGAAAGGTCCAGGCCGGCCGATCAACAGCGTCGACCGCCGCATGGCCGTTCTCGCTGGTCTCGGTGCCGTGGACTGGGTCATCAGTTTCCCGGAAGGCACGCCTGAGAACCTGCTACGTGAGGTCAAGCCTGATGTGCTGGTCAAGGGCGGCGATTACGGCATCGATCAGGTTGTCGGCGCTGATATCGTCACCGCTTACGGCGGTACCGTGAAAGTGTTGGGGCTGGTGGAAAACAGCTCAACGACCGCGATTGTCGAAAAAATACGCAGTCGCTGATCAGATGAGTTTTTGCCGTTGTGTACCGCGTGTGAACGGATTTTGCCTTGGGGATTTCATCGTTTCCGCTGATGTAGGCAGGTTTGGATCCGCTGCGCTTGCCTGCCTACGTTACGTGGTCGATTAATCTATGAAAGTCATGCTTCTGGTGATGGACGAGCAGCGGGTCATTCTCGACCGGCTCTATGACATCGTTCAGCAGAACTGCGATGAATGTTTCATCTACCGTTTGAGCAAACAGCAGCAGATGAACCTCGGAGCGTTTCTGGCTTCGGTCGATTACCAGACCTTTGACCGTGTGGTGATTTTCTCCCGGGTCAAACGTCTGGCGCCTCAATTACGCGTGCTCAAATGCATTCCCGGCCTGGTCTTTCTGGAGCATGACGCCTACCAGAACTACATGCCCGCCAGTAAATATCGTGGTGTTTACTCGCGCTTGTATAGCCGATTGCCGAGCTGCCGGGCGCTGGTTTCCGGCGCGGTAGTTGCGCGCAAGATGCTCGCTGAAGGCATCGATACGGTGTTCGTCTCCAAAGGCTACGACGAGCAGATGCTGCACAACACCGGCGTCGAGCGCGACATCCCGATTGGTTTTCTCGGCAGCCTGAAAAGCACCGAGTACGCCGAGCGCAAGGCCATGCTCGAGTCCCTCTCCCGGCGCACCGGCATGCTCGTGACCCGCACCAAGTCCGGAGCGGAATATCTCGAAACGCTCAATCGCATCAAAGTCTTCGTCAGCGCCGATATCGGCATGAACGAGTTCATGATCAAGAACTTCGAGGCCATGGCGTGCGGCTGTGTGCTGCTGGCCTGGAGCCAGGGCGAAGAAGACCGCTTGCTCGGTTTCGAAGACATGCACAACACCGTGTTTTATCGCAGCGAAGACGAGGCGGTGGCGAAAATCAAGATGCTGCAGGACGACCCCGAGCTGGCGCAACGTATCGCCAGCAACGGCCAGGCGTTCGCCGAAAGTCGCTATTCGTTTGCCCGGGTCGGCCAGGCGCTCGCCGAAGCCATACAGCGCGAGATGCGTCCATGGCAGCCACCGTCGGCGTTCACTCGGTTCTGGGTGAAATTGCGTTATGGCATGAAGGTGCCGGCCTGAATGACGGACGAATACATGGCGCTGGATGCGCTGCCCGGTGGCGATCAGTCGGTGGTGCAGGCCTTGCCCGACGCACTGCGCGAATGCCTGAGCCGCGCCGCCCGAGTGGTGCTGATCGCCAATAACCCAGCCATTAGCGCAGCCGACTTCGCGGCGCTGAATATCGGCGCTGACGACGTCGTCGTCAGTTTTAATCACTGCATCAAGGCGACGCTGCTCAATGAGCAAAGCGTCAATGTCTTCGTGCACGGCTACAACGCGCCGGACGCCTATTTTTTCGGGCTGCCTTGCAGCCAGGACGTACAGCGACTGTTCGACCGCGCGGGTGATCGCTGCTTCACCATGCTGGTGGGCTGCGCGGCACCGATGTGCCCATTGCCGCGCGTTGCGATGTACTGGGATCGCATTCCGTTGCCGCCGCTATGGAATTACCCGGTCGACCGCCCGGGCGGCAAGCACTACGTCGGCCCCTCCACCGGCTTCAACACGCTGGTGCTGTTCGACTGGCTGCGCGGGCATGTCGGTTACACCTATCAGTTGATGACTTTGGGCTTCTCCAACGAGGCCGGGAAGCTGTGGGGCGGTCATGCCTGGGATTACGAGCGGGACTGGTTGCAAAAGTCCGATGTGATAGTCGTAGCGCTGCGGCCTCGGCGCTGGTGGCAGAAACTGTTCAAGCGCCAATAAGCGACGCCGCAATCAGGTGCCTGCCGGGCCGAATCATTTCTTCATAGGTGCAATCGAGTGGTGAAAATTGCCGTGGCGTTTTTCGGGATTCCGAGAAATTCGCCGATCTGCTTCCCTTCAATCGAACAGAACGTACTGGCGCAGTTGCCTGCGGACAGCGAGGTGAAGTGCTTTTATCATCTGTATAAAGTCGACGAAGTGCAAAACTCGCGCTCGGGAGAGAGAGGCGAACTGGCTGCTGACAACTATCAACCCTTCGAATCCATGACCGGCGCGCTGACCTCGACCGAAGGCGTGCTGGAGCGCTGGGATTTCGAGCGGGTCAAGGCACAGGGTGACACCTGGGCCGATGACTATGCATCGCTGCGCAACCTGATCTATCAGTTGAACTCCTTGCATACGGTCACCAGCGAGATCGAATCGTTCGATCCCGACTTCGTGGTGTTTGTGCGGCCGGACAATTTCTTTCACACCGCGCTGCCAGGCTACCTGTTCAACCACGCAGAAGCGCGACGGCACAACGTCTATATTCCGGACTGGCAGTGGTGGGGCGGTCTGAATGACCGTTTCGCCGTATGCGGGCGCGACACCTACGTTGCGTACGGCAAACGCATCGAACGCATCTTCGATTTCTGCAAGGCGACCGGCCGCAAGCTGCACTCCGAGCGCTTGCTCAAATACGCCCTGCTCGAGGCAGGCGCCAAGGTCTGCACATTGCCGATCCAGGCGTCGCGCGTGCGCATCACCGGCGCATTTGCCGAAGAGTCTTTCTCCCCCAAGCGTGGCATGGGCAAGCGCGAAAACCGTTACTTCCATTTCTTCGCGAAGTTGCGCACCTGGTGGGATCGCCGCCGCTAGCGGCTCGCGCGTTTCCTGCCCAGTCCGACCAGGCGCAGTGCCTTGATGCTCAACTGCTTGAGGCCGGTACGTGGCGCTTTCGCCGGTGTCAGACCCTGTTGCACCAGCCAGTCCTTCCAGCGAATGCGTTCGTCGTGCACGACCCAGCCTTGTTGCGTAGCGAAGCTCTCCGCCAGGTGAATGCCGCGAGTGCTGGCCGGTATCAGCTTGTCGCGTTTGAGGGTGAACAGCTCGGCGGTTGGCGCGCCGTCCTTGAGCGGCATCAAATACAGGTCAGGACGTTTGCGGTCGAGACGCGCGACCAACTGATCTCCTTCCAAGCGTTCATCGACATGAAACAGGCTCAGCGATTTGGCTTCCTTGGGCACTTCCAAGCGCAAATCGTAGATCAATTGCAGCGACGCGGTCGGTAGATGCACGTATGCCCGTGGCCGCTCCAGCAGTTGCAGATTGGCGCAGCGCACCGGCCGTGCCGAACCGGACAGCGGTGTCAGGCGAAACGGCAGCGCCTCGCGATAATGCAGCGCGGCAGAGTAGGGCGCTGGCAACCAGGTGTCGTTGAAGCGCCCGCCGAGCCAGCCTTCCGGGGTTTCCAGCAGGCACTCTTCGGCAATTTCCTGAATCGCCGTGTGCAGCGGAATGTTCAACTCATGGGCCGGCACGTAGCCGGAAATCAGCTTCAGTACCACGTCACCGCGATCCTGGCGACGCTGGCGCACCAGCACCCAGTAATCGCGGTTCTGCCAATGCAGGGTCAGGCGCACGGAGACGCCGAGGTTGGCCAGCTCCACGGCAAAGCGTTCGCTGTCGGCAACGCTGACAGGCTTGCGCCGTTGCAGGGTCTGGGCGAAGTTCAGCGGCATGCCGACGCTCTGATAGCTCAGGCCTTCGGGCGTCGCTTCGACGAACAGTGGCAGTGTCTTGAAGTTGCTCGGGTTCTTGCGGATGAGCGTGCGCGGCATATCGGCTCCTGGCTTAAGGCCGCGGGGCGGCGTCAGTGACTACGCAGGACCTGGGCAACGGTCGCTACGTTATGGGCGAGGTGCAGCGGATTGATCGTGCCGACAATAGCACTGGCGACGCCGGGTTGAGTGAACAGCAACTCGAAGCTGGCGCGCACCGGATCGACTCCAGGACTCAGGCAGACATGACCGCTGGCCAGGGCTTTTTTCACCAGAATGGCTTTGCCGTGGGCAGCAGCATAGTCAATGACTGCCTTTTCGTTTTGTTCGTTCAGATTGTAGGTGACCATCGCGCAGTCGCCTTGCTCCAGCGCTTTCAAGCCGCCTTCGACGGTTTTGCCGGAAAAACCGAAGCCGCGAATCTTGCCCTCGGCCTTCAGCGCCGCGAGGGTGGCGTAGACCTCTTGGTGCTCGAGGATGGCCATGTCGTTGCCGTCCGAGTGCACCAGAACCAGATCGATAAAATCCGTTTCCAGACGTTGCAGGCTGCGCTCGACCGACATTCGCGTGTGCGCAGCGCTGAAGTCGTGGCGCGACACGCCATCGGCAAACTCTTCGCCGACCTTGCTGACAATCACCCAATCCTGTCGCTGGCCGCGCAGCAGCGGGCCGAGGCGTTCTTCGCTGCGACCATAGGCCGGTGCCGTGTCGATCAGGTTGATGCCCAGATCCCGCGCCTGGCGCAGCAGCATGCGCGCCTCGTCATCGCCGGGAATCTGAAAGCCGTTGGGGTATTTCACCCCTTGATCGCGGCCGAGTTTGACCGTACCCAGGCCCAGCGGCGAAACCGACAGGCCGGTACTGCCCAGTGGGCGATGCAGTTCGTGCAGAGTGGCGATGGTCATGGCAGCAGTTGCTCCCACGCGGGTACGCCGAGCGGCGGTTTCGGCAATGGCGGCAGCGGTTCAGTCGCCTGCGGCTGGATGCCGTCGCGTTGCAGCGAGGCGATAACGCGGTCGGCGAAGTCTGGCGCCAGTGCCAGTTTGGTCGGCCAGCCGACGAGCAAGCGACCTTCCTCGGCGAGGAACGCGTTGTCCGGGCGGGTCAGGCCGGTTTGCAGCGGCTCGGCGCGATCGACGCGCAGGGTCGCCCATTGCGTGGTGCTGAGGTCGATCCACGGCAGCAGCTGGGCGATTTCCTTTTGCGCGGTGGCGATCTGTTCGGCCGGCTCGCGGGCCACGCCTTCGCTTTCGGCAATGTCGCCGCCCATGTACCAGACCCACTGGCCATCAGCCGCCGGATGCGTGGTCACGGTGATGCGCGGCTTGGTGCCGCCGCCCAGGCAGTGCGCGTACAGCGGTTTCAAGCCGGGACCTTTGGCGAGGATCATGTGCAGGGGGCGGCGCTGCATGGCGGGACGACTGAGGCCCAACGCTTCAAGCAGTTCGGCCGTGCCGGCGCCGGCGCTGAGGACGATGCGCTGGGCGCGGATCTCACGGTCATCGACTTTCAGGCCGACCAGCACGCCGGCTTCCAGCAGTGGCTCGATGACCTGCCCGGCGAGCAGACCGTCACCGGCCAGCTCGGCCAAACGCTGGATCAGGCTCGGGACATCCACCACCAGTTCGGCGAGGCGATAGACCTTGCCCTTGAAGCGCTTGTCTTGCAGGGCCAGCGGCAGTTCGTCGCCCTTGACCTGATCGACCCGGCCACGCACAGCTTTACTGGCGAAGAAACTGGTGAGGTTGCCGGCCAAAGTGCCTGGCGACCACAGGTAATGGGCTTCGGACAACAGGCGCACGCCGGACAAGTCCAGCTCGCCACTACCGGCCAGCGCCTCGCGCCAGCGGCGCGGCATGTCGGCGATGGCTTCCGAGGCGCCGGTCAGCGCGCCGTGCAGCGCGTACTTGGCGCCGCCATGGATGATGCCCTGGGACTTCACGCTCTGCCCGCCACCGAGGCTGGCGCTTTCCACCAGCACGGTCGAAAAACCCTGACCGCGCAGGCGCGCATTCAGCCAGAGGCCGGCGACACCAGCGCCGACAATCAGAACGTCGGTGGAAATAACGGATGGCATGCAGCGACCTCAGAGTTGAAGAAGCCGCAAGTTTCAAGCTTCAAGCTGCAAGCTGCAACCCGGACCAGCAAATCAGCAATGCTTGCGGCTTGCCGCTTGAAGCTTGCCGCTGCTTTTTAATGCCCGGCAGTTTTCGAAAACAGCTGAATCACGACGACCCCCAGCACGATCAACGCCATCCCCAGCATCGCCGGCACATCGAGCTTCTGCCCGTAAATGAACAGAGCGGCGACGCTGACCATGACAATGCCCATCCCCGCCCAGACGGCGTAGGCAATGCCCACCGGTACGGTGCGCACCACCAGCGTCAGCATCCAGAATGCGATTGCGTAGCCGACAATCACCAGGATCAGCGGCAGCGGCGTGCTGAAGCCCTTGACCGCTTTCATCGAAACGGTGGCGATCACTTCGGCGCAGATGGCGATGGCCAGATAGACGTAAGCGTTCATGGTTTCGACCCTCAAATAAATCGTTGCTTGCTGGGGCCACATTCTAGGGATTGCTCAGATGGGGTAAAGTCATTACCTATCTGTTCTGAAGATGGGTTGGAAGCAAGCATGCAATGGAATCTCGAGCAGCTGCGGGTATTTGTCGACGTCGCTGAACAGCGGTCTTTCTCCGCCGTGGCGCGCCGACAACGCAAGGCGCAATCGGCGATCAGCAGTGCTGTTGCGATGCTCGAAGAGGATTTGGGCGTAAGCCTGTTCGAGCGCAGCAGCGGTCGGCAGCCGATGCTCACCGAGGCGGGCGCGGCGTTGCTGGAGGAAGCGCGGGAAGTTTTGCGCCAGTGCGAGCGCCTCAACGGCCGCGCGATGGCCATGCTGCGCGGCCAGGAGGCGCAGTTGCGGGTGGCCCAGGACGAGGCGATGCCGTATCAGGCACTGGTGGAAAGTTTCGGCGAGCTGGCCGAGCAGTTTCCCAGCCTGGAAGTGCAACTGACCAGCGCCGCCCAAGGCGAAGTCGCGCGCAAACTGGTGGAGCGGCGTGCCGATCTCGGCCTGCTGTTCTATCACGATGAAATCCCCGAAGCCCTTGAGCGGCGTGTACTGGGCCGGGTCGAAATGGTTACGGTTTGCGGCGTCAATCATCCGCTGGCGCAGCAGCCTTACGTGACCTGCCAGCAACTGGCGCAACACCGGCAACTGCTGATGTCGACGCAGACCAGCGTCTATCCCGGCAACGAGCCGGCCAGCCCGCAGGTGTGGCGCGCCGACAGCTTTTACGTGATGTCCGAATGGCTGGTGCGCGATCTCGGCTGGGCCTGGTTGCCGCGTCACGTTGTGCAGTACTCGGCGTATCAGGGCCAGATGATTGAGCTCGACAGTGAATGGACGCCGCCGGCGCTGGTGGTGGAACTGGTCTGGCGTCGCGACGAACCGCTCGGCCCCGCCGCGCGCTGGCTGGCAGAACGTTTTGCCGTGCACTTGCGGGCGATCGGCGACAAAAGCCGATAAACTCCGCCGCCATGAATAGAACTCTCTACACCGCGCTGTTTTACCTGGGGCTGCCATTGGTGGCGATTCGGCTGTGGCTGCGCGCGCGCAAGGCGCCGGCGTATGCCAGACGCATTGGCGAGCGCTTCACTTATGGCATGCCGGCGTTGCAGCCCGGCGGCATTTGGGTGCACGCGGTGTCGGTGGGCGAAAGCATTGCCGCTGCGCCGATGATCCGCGCGCTGCTGGAACGCTATCCGGCGCTGCCGATCACCGTGACCTGCATGACCCCGACCGGTTCGGAGCGGATTCAGGCGCTTTTCGCCAACGAGCCGCGCATCCAGCATTGCTATTTGCCGTACGACTTGCCTTGCGCAGCGGCACGCTTTCTTGATCGCGTGCAGCCCAGGCTTGCGGTGATCATGGAAACCGAGTTGTGGCCCAACCATATTCATCAATGTGCCAAGCGCGGGATTCCGGTGGCGCTGGCCAATGGACGGTTGTCGCAGCGTTCGGCCAAAGGCTATGGCCGCTTCAGCAAACTCACTGCGCCGATGCTCGCCGAAATGAGTTTGCTGGCCGTACAGACCGAAGCCGAGGCCCAGCGCTTTCGTGATCTCGGCGCGCGGGCTGAAACTGTCGACGTCACCGGTTCGATCAAGTTCGACCTGACGATCGACCCGCAACTGCTGCAACGCGCAACGGAACTGCGCAGCCAGTGGCAGGCGCAGGATCGCCCGGTATGGATCGCCGCGAGCACTCACGAAGGCGAAGACGAAGTGGTGCTCGACGCCCATCGGCGTTTGCTGGGCCGTCATCCCGATGCGCTGCTGATTCTGGTACCGCGTCATCCCGAGCGCTTCAATTCGGTGTTCGACTTGTGCCAGCGCGAAGGTTTCGCCACGGTACGTCGCTCGACCGGGGCTAATGTCGATGCGCAGACGAGCGTGCTGCTCGGCGACACCATGGGCGAACTGCTGTTTCTCTATGCCTTGGCCGACAGCGCTTTTGTCGGCGGCAGTCTGGTGCCGAACGGCGGGCACAACCTGCTCGAACCCGCCGCCCTGGCGAAACCGGTGCTCAGCGGCCCGCACCTGTTCAACTTCCTCGACATCGCCGCGCAATTGCGCGAAGCCGGGGCGTTGGCCGAAGTGGATGATGCCGAAGGCCTCGCAGTCGAGGTGCAGCGCTTGTTCGAACTGCCACGTGATGCGCAGCGCATGGCCGAGGCCGGGCTGGCGGTGATGCGCCGTAATCAGGGCGCGTTGCAGCGGCTGCTGGATAGCTTGGGCAGATTGATCAAGTAAGCAAAAAGATCGCAGCCTTCGGCAGCTCCTACAGTTGGAATGCATTTCCCTGTAGGAGCTGCCGAAGGCTGCGATCTTTTGTTTTTAACGCTTAAGGCCGGGCCTTGAGCTGCGCTTCAGCCGCCGATGCCAGATCCGGCGGCAGGAAGTCCTTGTCCGGGTTGTAGTCGGCTTTCAGATAGCGCCGCAGATCTTCCAGATCACCCGGGTTGAGCGTTCCCGCTGCCTGCTTCAGGCGCAGGTTGTCGAGGATGTAGTCGTAGCGGGTGTTGTTGTAGTTGCGCACCGAGGTGTACAGCTGGCGCTGCGCGTCGAGCACGTCAACGATGTTGCGTGTGCCGACCTGATAACCGATTTCCGTGGCTTCCACGGCGCTCTGGTTGGAGATGATCGACTGGCGACGCGCCTGCACCTGCTCGACGTCGGTGTTCACCGCGCGGTGCAGATTGCGGGTGTTTTCCACCACTTGCCGGCGCAGGGATTCGCGCTGTTGTTCGCTCTGATCCAGTTGTGCATAGGACTGGCGCACTTGCGAACTGGTCAGGCCGCCGCTGTAGATCGGGATGTTCAGTTGCAGGCCCAGCGTGCTCTGCTCGACGTTGCCGCCGTAGGGCGCGCCGAACGAGTTGGGGTTGGCGAAGCCGAGGGCGTCGTTGTCGCCTTTCTCGTATTTCGCCACGGCGTCGAGGGTGGGCAAGTGGCCGGCCTTGCGCTGCTTGAGCGTCTGCTCGGCGGAGCTGACCGCGTAGTTGCTGGCGAGCAGATTGAGGTTCTGCCGCGCCGCCGTGTCGACCCAGGATTTTGCATCGTTGGGCGCCGGCGGCAGGATCGGCAGCGTATGTACGATGCCCTGAATCGAGTTGTACTGACGGTTGGTCAGGGTAATCAACGCCTGGAACGCATCATCGACCTGACGCTGGGCGACGATGCGGTTGGCTCGCGCGGTGTCGTAACTGGCTTGCGATTGCAGCACGTCGGTCTTGTCCGAGAGGCCGACATCGAAGCGCTCGTTGGACTGGTCGAGCTGACGTTTGAACGCCGCTTCTTCAGCCTTGGTCGAGGCCAGATTGTCCTGGCTGCGCAGCACGTTGAAGTAGCTCTCGGCCGATTGCAGGATCAGGTTCTGTTCGGTCGCCGACAGTTGCAGCGCGGCCTGTTCGTTGACGTCCTTGGCTGCTTGATACTGGAACCAGCGATCGGCGCGGAACAGCGGCTGCGCGAGGGTCGCCTGATAGGAATGCGCGCTGCGGTTGGCGATGGCCGAAGGCTGGTCGATCGAGGTGCGCACGTCGGCGACTTCGGCGCCACCGGACAGGTTCGGCAGCAGACCGGCGCGGGCCTGGGGCACCACTTCTTTCTGCGCGCCATACTGGGCGCGGGCCGCCGCGAGGTCGGCGTTGTTGTCGACCGCTTCCTGATAGACGCTGACCAGATCGGTTTTGGTCGACAAGGGTGCTTCCGCTGCCCAGGCCATTGTGTTGGACGCACAGGACACGGCAACAGCCAATGAAAGTTTGCGCAGCATGAGGCGATCCCTAGCATGAATATTATGGAAGTAATCCGGGCGCCAAAGGTAAGGCGCAGCCCGCACAGCGTCAAGGCTGAGCAGGCCCAGCGAGTGTAGTTGCGCATTGCTCCGGCAACAATCGGGCTGCCAGTGTATTTACGCCATTCATCATGGCGTTTGCTGCGGTGTTGGCGTTCCTCGATGGTTGTGTCTAGACTGGCCGGGTTCTTGTCGGGGTGCCTTGCTGTGAGGCTGAGATCGAATAATTTCGGATCCCGTTGAACCTGATCAGGTTAGCGCCTGCGTAGGGAACAAGATTTCTCGTCACCCGGCGAGTCCTCTTGTGCTTCGTCCGGGATATTGTTCGACAATCGAACGCTCATGACGAATGCACAGCACCGGTCCTGGTGCGTCCGTGCCATTCAGGTTCTGCTCCGACAATCCACTGCTGGATGCTGTCTGGAGAGCCCGTGATGACAACAAAAGAAAAAAGCGCGATCAACCTGAGTGACTCGGCCAAGGTCGACGAGCAATCGGTCAAGCCGTTCACCCGTTCGCAAAAAGTCTACGTTCAGGGCTCGCGCCCGGACATTCGCGTACCGATGCGCGAAATCAGCCTCGATGTAACCCCGACCGATTTCGGCGGCGAGATCAACGCCCCGGTCACGGTCTACGACACCTCCGGCCCTTACACCGATCCGAACGTGGTCATCGATGTGCGCAAAGGTCTGGCCGATGTGCGTTCAGCGTGGATCGATGACCGTGGCGATACCGAGCGCCTGCCGGGCCTGAGCTCGAACTTCGGCCAACAGCGTCTGGCCGATGCCGAACTGACCAAACTGCGCTTTGCCCACGTCAACAACCCGCGCCGCGCCAAGGCCGGGGCCAACGTCAGCCAGATGCACTACGCGCGCAAAGGCATCATCACCGCCGAGATGGAATACGTTGCCATCCGCGAAAACATGAAGCTGCAAGAAGCCCGCGCGGCCGGCCTGCTCAAGCAGCAACACGCCGGCCACAGCTTCGGCGCAAGCATTCCGCAAGAAATCACCGCTGAATTCGTCCGCGAAGAAATCGCCCGTGGCCGCGCAATCATTCCGGCCAACATCAACCACGTCGAACTGGAACCGATGATCATCGGCCGTAACTTCCTGGTGAAGATCAACGGCAACATCGGCAACAGTGCCCTGGGCTCTTCGATCGAAGAAGAAGTGGCGAAACTGACCTGGGGCATTCGCTGGGGCTCGGACACCGTGATGGACCTGTCCACCGGCAAACACATTCACGAAACCCGCGAGTGGATCATCCGCAACTCGCCGGTGCCGATCGGTACTGTGCCGATCTATCAGGCGCTGGAGAAGGTCAACGGCGTCGCGGAAGACCTGACCTGGGAGCTGTTCCGCGACACCCTGATCGAACAGGCCGAGCAGGGTGTCGACTACTTCACCATTCACGCCGGCGTGCTCCTGCGTTACGTGCCGCTGACTGCCAAACGCGTCACCGGCATCGTCTCCCGTGGTGGTTCGATCATGGCCAAGTGGTGCCTGGCGCACCACAAAGAGAACTTCCTCTACACCCACTTCGACGAAATCTGCGAAATCATGAAGGCCTACGACGTCAGCTTCTCGCTGGGCGATGGCCTGCGTCCGGGCTCGATTGCCGACGCCAACGACGAAGCGCAGTTCGGCGAACTGGAAACCCTCGGCGAACTGACCAAGATTGCCTGGAAGCACGACGTGCAATGCATGATCGAAGGTCCGGGCCACGTGCCGATGCAGTTGATCAAAGAGAACATGGACAAGCAGCTCGAATGCTGCGACGAGGCGCCGTTCTACACCCTCGGCCCGTTGACTACCGACATTGCGCCGGGCTACGACCACATCACCTCGGGTATCGGCGCGGCGATGATCGGCTGGTTCGGTTGCGCGATGCTCTGCTACGTCACGCCGAAGGAGCACTTGGGCCTGCCGAACAAGGATGACGTGAAAACCGGGATCATCACCTACAAGATCGCCGCGCACGCAGCGGACCTGGCCAAGGGACACCCGGGCGCGCAGATCCGCGACAACGCACTGAGCAAGGCGCGTTTCGAATTCCGCTGGGAAGACCAGTTCAATCTCGGCCTGGACCCGGACACCGCACGTTCCTATCACGACGAAACCCTGCCGAAGGACTCGGCCAAGGTCGCGCATTTCTGCTCGATGTGCGGGCCGAAATTCTGCTCGATGAAGATCACCCAGGAAGTCCGCGAGTACGCGGCCAACCAACGCATCGACGCGGTCGACGTGGACGTCGCCAAAGGCCTGGCCGAACAGGCCGAGCGGTTCAAGCAGGAAGGCAGTCAGCTGTACAAGAAAGTCTAGCCCCGAGCGGCAAGCTACAAGCTGCAAGATTAGAAGCAGTCCGCGCACTGCTTCTAACTTGTAGCTCGCAGCTTGCAGCTTTTTCTCTGCTCCTTTTTGAGATCACACCCTTGAGCATTCAACCCGGCACCTATTCCCCCGATCTCGCCGTACCCGCTGAAAAGCGTGTCTTCGGCGGTCGCGATCTGTTTTCCCTGTGGTTCTCCCTCGGCATCGGCCTGATGGTTTTGCAGACCGGCGCATTGCTCGCGCCAGGTCTGGGCCTGTCCGGTTCGTTGCTGGCGATATTTCTGGGCACGCTGGTGGGCGTGCTGCTGCTCGCTGCTGTCGGCGTGATCGGCAGCGACACCGGCCTGTCATCGATGGCCGCGCTGAAGCTCAGCCTCGGCAGCAAAGGCGCGAGCCTGCCGGCGCTGCTCAATCTGCTGCAACTGATCGGCTGGGGCTCGTTCGAAATCATCGTCATGCGCGATGCCGCCAGCCTGCTCGGCACTCGCGCCTTCAGCGACGGCTCGCTGTGGGCCAGTCCGATGCTGTGGACGCTGTTCTTCGGCGCGCTGGCGACCTTGCTTGCGGTGAGCGGGCCGTTGACGTTCGTGCGGCAGATTCTGCGCAAGTGGGGCATCTGGCTGTTGCTCGCCGCGTGCCTGTGGCTGACCTGGAACCTGTTCGCCAAAGCCGACCTCGCGGCGTTGTGGGCGCGCGCCGGTGACGGTTCGATGCCATTCGCGGTGGGCTTCGACATTGCCATCGCCATGCCGCTATCGTGGCTGCCGCTGATTGCCGACTACTCGCGTTTCGGCAAGCGCGCGAAGAATGTCTTCGGTGGCACGGCTGTGGGTTTTTTCATCGGTAATTTCTGGCTGATGAGCCTTGGCGTGGCCTACACCCTGGCGTTCGCGCCAAGCGGTGAAGTCAATGCGCTGCTGTTGGCCTTGGCAGGCGCCGGTCTGGGCATTCCGCTGTTGCTGATTCTGCTCGACGAGTCGGAAAACGCCTTCGCCGATATTCATTCGGCGGCGGTCTCGAGCGGGATTCTGTTGCGCCTGAAAGTCGAGCATCTGGCCTTGGCCATCGGCGTGATCTGCACGCTGATCGCACTGCTGGCGCCGTTGGCGCAGTACCAGAATTTCCTGCTGTTGATCGGCTCGGTGTTTGCGCCGCTGTTCGGCGTGGTGCTGGTGGATCACTTCATCCTGCGCAAGCGCAGTGCTCAGGTTGCCTCAGCCGCATTGCGCTGGCCGGCGTTGCTGGCGTGGCTGGGTGGCGTGAGCACCTACCACTTGCTGGCGAATCTGTATCCGGATGTCGGCGCAACCCTGCCGGCGCTGGTGCTGGCAGGGCTGTTGCAGTTGGTGCTGGGCCGGGCCTTCAGTTACGGCCGGGAAACAGCTCAGGCTTGAGAATGCCGTTCAGGCGCGGGTAAGGAATCTTCAGTTCGACGTGGCCCAACGCATAAGGCGCGATGGTGGTCACGTCGTACTTGAGGATCACGCCACCGTAGGTCAGCGCCACGTGCGGGGTTTTCACGAACGGCCAGTTCGCGACGAATTCCGCCTCCTGATCGAGCTTGGTGCTGATCAGCCAACTGTTGTGCGCCACTTGCGCGGCTTTCCAGAACGCCTCTTCCTGACCCGGCAGCAACATGTCGGACAGGTTCAGCACCTTGTGCTGCTGGCGCGAATAGTTGATGAAACCGCGACCCGGAGTGCCGTGGGCGCCGCCGGTGTCGAGGTAGCTCGACAGCTCGATGATCACCAGTCCGTCATGCTGCTCGCGTACTTTCGCTTGCAGATAGCTGCTGTGGCGCGGGCCGGCGCTGGCGAGGAACTGCTCGCGGTAGGCGGCCAGGGTTGGCGCGACCGGTGCGTTCTTTTCGGTGCGGGTCATTTGCAGCAGGCGTTTTTCGATGATGCCGTCCAGTGCCGGCTCATCCGGGAAGCGCAGGGTGTCGATGTTCACCAGCGGGCAATCGGGGTTGGAACAGCCGGGTTTGAGTTGTTCCGAGGCGTCGCGGGTGGTTTCCAGCGGCGTGCGATAGTTGGGCTGGAACAGGCTGGCACAAGCGCCCAGAGTCAGGGCAATAGCGGCCACAGAGGCAATTTTGAAAAGCGACATGGGCGTCCTTTCGAAAGCAGGGGAAGGCAAAAAGATACCGCTTCGACTCTCAACGAAGCAGTCAGTTCGCCACTAAGCTGATTAGAGTGTGTTTCACCGTCACCGTCCATCCCGCTGACGGTAAAGGGGCTGCATCAAACGGTGCGGGCGCGTTAGGATGGCGCGAAGTCGAGGTTGCCGGTTGTACACAGCAACCTCGTAATGGATGTGCAGTAAAGAGGAAGATCATGACTGACTTTGCCAACGCTATTCCGACCGCCGTCGATATCGTGCGGCGCGAAAAATGCTACGAGGGCTTCTATAAGCTCGACCGTGTGCACCTGCGCCATGAGTTGTTCGCCGGTGGCATGAGCCGCGAGATCAATCGTGAAATCTTCGTGCGCCACGATGCCGTGTGCGTCCTGCCTTACGATCCGCAGCGCGATGAAGTGGTGCTGATCGAGCAGTTTCGCGTCGGCGCCATGGGCAAGGCCGACAACCCGTGGCTGGTCGAGCTGGTCGCCGGTCTGATCGACAAGGATGAGCAACCGGAAGAAGTTGCTCACCGCGAGGCGCAGGAGGAAGCTGGGCTGGACATCAAGGCGCTGTGGCCGATGACCAAGTACTTTCCATCGCCGGGTGGCAGCAACGAATTCGTGCATTTGTATCTGGGGCGTTGCAACACCGACGGCGTCGGCGGGCTGCACGGGCTGGAGGAAGAGGCCGAAGACATTCGCGTAACGGTCTGGGCATTCGAAGATGCCTTGCAGGCCGTGCGTGACGGACGGATTGCCAACGCGGCGAGCATCATCGCCTTGCAGTGGCTGGCGCTCAACCGCGCCGAAGTGAGGGGGCTATGGTCGTAAACAAGCTGCGCGATCGTTATCGGGTTGACCTCGTGGGGCTGCAAGCCGCCTGCGAGGCCAACTACGCGCGCCTGATGCGACTGCTGCCGGACATGCGCAACGAACCCGAGGCGCGGCGTATCGCCGTGACCCAGGGCGAACAGATGCTCGGCGTGCTCGCCCTCGAAGTGCTGCAGACCTGCCCGTACACCACGACCTTGCAGGTACGCCAGGAACACAGCCTGCCATGGTTGCCGGTGCCGCAGCTGGAAGTGCAGGTCTACCACGACGCGCGCATGGCCGAAGTCATCAGCGCCGAACATGCACGACGCTTTCGCGGCATCTATCCTTACCCGAACGCCGCCATGCACCAGCCCGATGAAAAGGCCCAGCTCAATGTGTTTCTGGGCGAATGGCTGAGCCATTGCCTGGCGTTGGGGCACGAGTACGAAGTCGTTCGCTAGTTGTGAACTGCGTCCGCTTCGGCGGTTTCCCCTTTGTGTCATCCCCCAGCATAATTGCCGCACCTATCCATTGCGTGCCTAGCCCCGGGAGAGCGCCTTGCCCAGCGTATCGACATTGACCAGCGCCGACCCGGCGCTGCTGGTGCAGTTGTCCGACAGCCACCTGTTCGCCGAAGCGGACGGCAAGCTGCTGGGCATGAAGACCCGCGAGAGCCTGCAACAGGTCATCGACCTGGTGTTGGCGCAACAGGCGCAGATCGATCTGGTGCTGGCCACCGGCGACATTTCCCAGGACGGCACGCTGCAGTCGTATCAGGCCTTCCGCCAACTGAGCGCGCAGATCAGTGCACCGGCGCGCTGGATTCCCGGCAATCACGACGAGCCGATGGTCATGGCCGAGGCGGCGGTGCAGAGCACCTTGCTCGAGTCGGTAGTCGACATCGGCAATTGGCGGGTGACGATGCTGGATTCGGCGGTGCCGGGTTCGGTGCCGGGCTATCTGCAGGATGATCAATTGCAGTTGCTGGCCCGCGCACTGAGCGAAGCGCCCGAACGTCATCATCTGGTGTGTCTGCATCATCATCCGGTGTCGATCGGCTGCGCGTGGATGGAGCCGATCGGCCTGCGCAACCCGGAAGCGTTCTTTGAAGTGCTGGATCGCTTTCCCCAAGTTCGCGCGGTGTTGTGGGGCCATGTGCATCAGCAAATCGATCGCGAGCGCAATGGCGTGCGCTTGATGGCCTCGCCTTCGACGTGCATTCAGTTCGAGCCGGGCAGTGCGGATTTCAAAGTGGGCGAGCAGGCGCCGGGGTATCGCTGGTTAAGGCTGTTGCCGGATGGGCGGCTGGAAACCGGGGTTGAGCGCGTGGCTGGATTCGACTTTCAAGTTGATTACGGTTCCAACGGTTACTGAGACCATACGGGCTTCTTGGCGAGCAGGCTCGCTCCCACATTGGAATGCGTTCTCCTGTGGGAGCGGGCTTGCTCGCGAAGGCGGCCGCACAAACACCCACGATTCCCCTGACTCCCTGTAAACTCCGCTATCTTTCGCCGACAGCCAGGGAGCTCAAATGTCCGGTTCGATCCTCTATATCCACGGTTTCAACAGCGCGCCGGCCTCGAAGAAGGCCTGTCAGCTGGTCGCGGTCATGGAGCGGCTGGGGTTGAGCGAGCAATTGCGCGTGCCGGCGCTGCATTACCATCCGCGCGAAGCCATCGGTCAGCTCGAGCAGGCAATCGCCGAGCTGGGCCGGCCGTTGCTGGTGGGAAGTTCGCTCGGCGGCTACTATGCGACTCACCTGGCCGAGCGCCATGGCCTGAAAGCCCTGCTGGTCAACCCGGCGGTCAGCCCGCACCGGATGTTCGATGGTTATCTGGGCACGCAGAAAAACCTCTACACCGATGAAACCTGGGAATTGACCCACGACCACGTCACGGCGCTGGCCGAACTGGAAGTGCCACCACCGCAGGACTCTCAGCGTTATCAGGTCTGGTTGCAAACTGGCGACGAAACGCTGGATTATCGCCTCGCCCAACAGTATTACCGCGCCTGTGCCTTGCGCATCCAGGCCGGCGGCGACCACAGTTTCCAGGGCTTTGCCGGGCAATTGCCGGCGTTGCTGAGTTTTGCCGGCATGGCTGCCGATATGTATCAGGCAATCGATTTCACCACGCTGTGAAGTCTTGCCCCTCTTTCATGAATGACTGACGACGAGACCTTATGGCCACTCCCAGCGCTAGTTCTTATAACGCCGACGCCATCGAAGTCCTCTCGGGCCTCGACCCGGTGCGCAAACGCCCCGGCATGTACACCGACACCAGTCGGCCGAACCACCTCGCCCAGGAAGTCATCGACAACAGCGTCGACGAAGCCCTGGCCGGCCACGCCAAATCGGTGCAGGTCATCCTGCACGCCGACCATTCGCTGGAAGTCAGCGACGACGGCCGTGGCATGCCGGTCGACATTCACCCGGAAGAGGGTGTGTCCGGCGTCGAACTGATCCTCACCAAGCTGCACGCGGGCGGCAAGTTCTCCAACAAGAACTACCAGTTCTCCGGCGGTCTGCACGGGGTGGGTATTTCCGTGGTCAACGCGCTGTCGACCGAAGTGCGCGTACGGGTCAAACGGGACGGCAACGAATACCAGATGACCTTCAAGGACGGCTTCAAGGCCTCCGAGCTGGAAATCGTCGGCACCGTCGGCAAGCGCAACACCGGCACCAGCGTGTACTTCGCGCCGGACCCGAAATACTTCGACTCCCCGAAATTCTCCATCAGCCGCCTCAAGCACGTGCTCAAGGCCAAGGCTGTGCTGTGCCCGGGGCTGCTGGTCAGCTTCGAAGACAAAGGTACCGGCGAGAAAGTCGAGTGGCATTACGAAGACGGCCTGCGCTCTTATCTGGTCGATGCGGTCAGCGAATTCGAACGTCTGCCGAACGAGCCGTTCTGCGGCGCCTTTGCCGGTAACAAGGAAGCGGTCGACTGGGCGCTGCTGTGGCTGCCGGAAGGTGGCGACGCGGTGCAGGAAAGCTACGTCAACCTGATCCCGACCGCGCAGGGCGGTACCCACGTCAACGGTCTGCGTCAGGGCCTGCTCGACGCGATGCGCGAGTTCTGCGAATTCCGCAGCCTGCTGCCGCGCGGCGTGAAGCTGGCGCCGGAAGACGTCTGGGAGCGCATCGCGTTCGTCCTGTCGATGAAAATGCAGGAACCGCAATTCTCCGGTCAGACCAAAGAGCGTCTGTCGTCCCGTGAAGCGGCGGCGTTCGTCTCCGGTGTGGTCAAGGACGCTTTCAGCCTGTGGCTCAACGCCAACCCGGAAACCGGGCTGGCCCTGGCCGAACTGGCGATCAATAACGCTGGCCGCCGTCTCAAGGCCAGCAAGAAAGTCGAGCGCAAACGCGTCACCCAAGGTCCGGCGCTGCCGGGCAAACTGGCTGACTGCGCCGGGCAGGACCCGATGCGTTCCGAACTGTTCCTGGTCGAGGGTGACTCCGCCGGCGGTTCGGCCAAGCAAGCGCGGGACAAGGAGTTCCAGGCGATCCTGCCGTTGCGCGGCAAGATCCTCAACACTTGGGAAGTCGACGGCAGCGAAGTGCTCGCCAGCCAGGAAGTGCACAACATTGCCGTGGCCATTGGCGTCGATCCGGGTGCGGCGGACATGAGCCAGCTGCGTTACGGCAAGATCTGCATCCTCGCCGACGCCGACTCCGACGGTCTGCACATTGCGACCTTGCTGTGCGCGCTGTTCGTCCAGCATTTCCGCCCGCTGGTGGATGCCGGTCATGTGTACGTGGCGATGCCGCCGCTGTACCGCATCGACCTCGGCAAAGAGATCTACTACGCGCTCGATGAAGCCGAGCGCGACGGCATTCTCGATCGCCTGGTCGCCGAGAAGAAACGCGGCAAGCCGCAGGTCACCCGATTCAAGGGTCTGGGCGAGATGAACCCGCCGCAACTGCGTGAAACCACCATGGACCCGAACACCCGGCGTCTGGTGCAGTTGACGCTGGGCGAAGACTTCGCCGAAACCTCGGAAATGATGGACATGTTGCTGGCGAAGAAACGCGCCGGCGACCGCAAATCCTGGCTGGAATCCAAAGGCAACCTCGCCGAGGTGCTGGCCTGATGCAGTTTGGCTGGGCCTTGGCGGGTGCGTTGCTGCTGAGTGCGCTGAGTGTGTCGGCCGAGCCGCTGCAAGAATTGCGGCTGCTCTCCGAACACCCGGTCGAGGGCATGCGCGGCGGCAACCTGTCGGGTCTGGCCCTGTGCGGCAATGAGCTGTGGACGGTTTCCGATCGCGATGACGAGCAGATCTACCGGCTCGATACCCGCGATCCGGTCTGGCAGGCGCAAACCGTGCACATCGATGTGCCGCCCGTGCCGGAGAGCGGCTTGCCGTGGGGCTTGAGTTCGCGCACCTGGGCGGCGTCGTTCATTCGCGGGGGCGATCTGGATTTCGAAGGCATCAGTTGCGACAGCGCTGGCAATCGCTACATCGTCAGTGAAGCCCATGCGGCGGTACTGCAAGTGCCGGTCAGTGGCCCGCCGAACTGGCTGAAAATATCGCCGCTGCTGGTTCGCGAAGCGCGGGCGAGCGGCATGCTGCTCAAGTTCAATTCGATCTTCGAAGGCCTGGCGATCAACCCGGCCGGTGATCAGATGTGGCTGGCCGCCGAACGGCAAAAGCGCGGTTTGCTGCTGATCAAGCGCCAGCAGACGGTGTGGGATTGTGACGGTCGCTGCGTGCTGCTCAGTGAAGGCGGCAAGGAGATGCAGCCGCCACAGTTTCCGAAAGCGAAAGCGGTTCATCGCGACTTTTCCGACATTTCATTGTTCAACGGCAAGCTGTTTACCCTTGAGCGCAACGCTTTCGAGATCTGCCGGCGCGATGCACAGACGGCCAAGGTCGAACAATGCTGGTCGTACGCCGGCGAACTGTTGCGGGAAAATCGCCGCTACTCGCAGAACTACGGACTGGAAGAAGCGCTGATCATTGATGCCGAAGGTGCGTGGATCGGCGTCGACAACAATTTTGGCCCGCGTGCCGACGGCGAAGTCCGCCCGGTGGTCTGGCGCTTTGCCGCGCCGGACGGTGGCTGGAGTGCCAGGCCATGAGCCAGCAACCGCCGGGCAAGCGTGCCGGTCGGGTGCTGATGATCCTCGCCTGGTGCGCGGCGCTGTTTCTCGCGACAAGGTTTTTCGGTCAGTGGGAGCAGCGCCAGCAGAATCCGAACATTGTCGTGACGTCGGAGCAGGGCGAAGGTTTTATCGAAGTGAAACTGGTGAGCAATGCCCAAGGGCATTTTGTCGCCAGCGGCCAGATCAACGGCGAGCCGGTGGAGTTCATGCTCGACACCGGCGCGACCGATGTGGCGATCCCGGCGGATCTGGCCAAGCGTTTGAAGCTGCAAGAAGGTTTCGGCGTGACCCTGAGCACGGCCAACGGCCTGAGCCAGGGCTATCGAACGAAGATTGCCCGCCTGCAATTGGGCGACATCGTGCTGCGGGATGTCCGTGCATTGGTGGCGCCGGGGCTGCATGGCGACCAGGTGCTGCTCGGCATGAGCGCCCTGAACAAACTTGAATTTACCCAGCGCGGTGGCACCATGCTGCTGCGCCAGACAACGAACCGATGAGGCCCGCATGAGCGACTCCCTTGATCTCAGCCTGGACGGTGTAGAACGCCGCTCGCTGGCTGACTTCACCGAAAATGCCTACCTCAACTACTCCATGTACGTGATCATGGACCGCGCCTTGCCGCATATCGGCGACGGCCTGAAACCGGTACAGCGGCGTATCGTCTACGCCATGAGCGAGCTGGGGCTGGACGCCGATTCCAAGCACAAGAAATCGGCGCGTACCGTCGGTGACGTGCTCGGCAAGTTCCACCCCCACGGCGACTCGGCGTGCTACGAAGCGATGGTGCTGATGGCGCAGCCGTTCAGCTATCGCTACACGCTGGTCGACGGCCAGGGCAACTGGGGTGCGCCGGACGATCCGAAGTCCTTCGCCGCCATGCGTTACACCGAAGCGCGGCTGTCGCGCTATTCCGAAGTGCTGCTCAGCGAACTGGGCCAGGGCACCGCCGACTGGGGGCCAAACTTCGACGGCACCCTGCAGGAACCGCTGGTGTTGCCGGCGCGCCTGCCGAACATTCTGCTCAACGGCACCACGGGTATCGCCGTGGGCATGGCCACTGACGTGCCGCCGCACAACCTGCGTGAAGTCGCCACCGCCTGCGTGCGTCTGCTCGATGAGCCGAAAGCCACGGTCGAGCAGCTCTGCGAGCACATTCAGGGCCCGGACTATCCGACCGAAGCGGAAATCATCACCCCGCGCGCCGACCTGCTGAAGATGTACGAAACCGGCAAGGGCTCGGTGCGTATGCGCGCCGTGTACCACGTCGAGGATGGCGACATCATCGTCACCGCGCTGCCGCATCAGGTCTCCGGCGCCAAGGTGCTGGAGCAGATCGCCGCGCTGATGCAGGCCAAACCGTCGAAAGCGCCGCAGATCGCCGATCTGCGTGACGAATCCGACCACGAAAACCCATGCCGTATCGTGATCATCCCGGTCAACAGCCGCGTCGATCACGAAGCGCTGATGCAGCACCTGTTCGCCAGCACCGAGCTGGAGTCGACCTACCGGGTCAACGTCAACATCATCGGTCTGGACGGCAAGCCGCAACTGAAAAACCTGCGTGCGCTGCTGGTCGAATGGCTGCAGTTCCGCGTGCTGACGGTACGTCGCCGCCTGCAATTCCGCCTCGACAAGGTCGAACGTCGTCTGCACCTGTTGGATGGTTTGCTGATCGCCTACCTCAATCTGGATGAAGTGATTCACATCATCCGTACCGAGGAGCATCCGAAAGCCAAGCTCATCGAGCGTTTCGCCCTCAGTGAAATTCAGGCCGACTACATCCTCGACACCCGTTTGCGTCAGTTGGCGCGACTGGAAGAGATGAAGCTGCGCGACGAGCAGGACGAACTGCTCAAGGAACAAGCCAAGCTGCAAGCCCTGCTGGGCAGCGAAGCGAAGCTCAAGAAACTGGTGCGCACCGAGCTGCTCAAAGACGCCGAAACCTACGGCGACGACCGCCGCTCGCCTATCGTCGAGCGCGCGGAAGCCAAGGCGTTGAGCGAACACGATCTGCTGCCGAACGAGAAAGTCACTGTCGTGCTGTCGGAAAAAGGCTGGGTGCGTTCGGCCAAGGGCCATGACATCGACGCCACCGGTCTGTCGTACAAGGCTGGCGATGGCTTCAAGACCTCGGCGGCGGGACGCTCCAACCAGTTTGCGGTGTTCATCGACTCCACCGGCCGCAGCTATTCGGTCGCCGCGCACACCTTGCCGTCGGCCCGTGGACAGGGCGAACCGCTGACCGGCCGTCTGACGCCGCCACCGGGCGCATCGTTCGAATGCGTGCTGATGCCCGAAGACGATGCGCTGTACGTGATTGCCTCCGATGCCGGTTACGGCTTCGTGGTCAAAGGCGAAGATCTGCAAGCGAAGAACAAGGCCGGCAAAGCGCTGTTGAGCTTGCCGAACAACGCCAAGGTCATCGCGCCGCGCCCTGTGGCCGATCGTGAGCAGAACTGGCTGGCCTCGGTCACGACCGAAGGTCGCCTGCTGATCTTCAAAATCAGCGATCTGCCACAATTAGGTAAGGGCAAAGGCAACAAGATCATCGGTATCTCCGGTGAACGCGTGGCCAGTCGCGAAGAATATGTCACGGACATCGCCGTCCTGCCGGAAGGCGCCACCCTGGTGTTGCAGGCTGGCAAACGGACCCTGTCACTGAAAGCCGACGACCTCGAGCACTACAAAGGTGAGCGTGGCCGGCGCGGAAACAAACTTCCGCGCGGCTTTCAGCGGGTCGATGCGCTGCTCGTCGAAAACCTCAATTAGGCAAGAACGCCTTCCTAGAGCGTTCGATCTGCGATTAAACGCGTAGATCGACGCTTTGGCGCTGGAGTCGGAACGCATATTCACGGATGATATGGCCTTTCAAGCGCCGGCGTGGCCGAGCGTTCTTCATATTTATTGAGTATTTTCACTGTGGTCAGCCTTGTGGCGGCCACCTGGACGGGATGATGACTGCTCTACGCCCCCTTATTTTGTTGCTCGCCGGCGTTCTTGGCCTGGCGGGTTGCAGCGTTCACCAGCCGGTATCGCTGTATCAACTGGACAGCGGAAGTCCGGTTCAGCCTGCGCAAAGCGCGGGCATGGCGGTTTTGCTGGGGCCGGTAGTTGTTGCCGATTACCTGCAACGCGAAACCCTGCTGCAACGTCAACCCGACGGCAGCCTGCAAGCGGCGACCGACGGTCGTTGGGCTGGCAGCCTTTCGTCGGATATCGATCAGCTGCTGATGCGTCAGGTCGCCGGTCATTTGGACAGCCAGCGTGTGGTGCTGGCGCCTGCCACGGCCGGGTTCACGCCGGATGTGCAGGTGTTGCTGACCATCACTCGTCTGGATTCCGGAGCGAAGCAACCGGCTATTCTCGATGCGCAATGGCGTTTGATCGACCGTCGAGGCAAGGTGCGCGATAACCGCATCATTCATCTGCAGGAGTTGCACGCCGGCAGCACCGCTTCCCAGGTGCAGGCACAAGGTATCCTGTTGCAGCGTCTGGCCGAGCAGTTGTCGGTGGCGCTCAAGCCTCTGGCCAACCAGCCGCCAGTGGCCGAGGCACCGCGTAAAGCCGCGCCGAAACCCGCAGCGCCGGCGGCGGATGCTGAGAAGCAACCGAAGATTCCAATGGCCTCGCCGATCCGTACCGATATGGAAGTGTTCCGCTTCTGAGGCTGGAACGAGTCAGAACAGAGCCCGCCTTGTGCGGGCTTTGTTGTATCTGGGGGGCAGAGATTATTCGTCTTCAGCGCTGGCCCCTTCGCGAGCAGGCTCGCTCCCACAGGGCCTGCACGTCGCCGATCAAATGTGGGAGCGAGCCTGCTCGCGAAGGGGCCAGCGCAGGCAACAAAAAGCCCGCAGACAATCACTCGTCTGCGGGCTTTTGCGTATCTGGCCTAAGCCTTACGCCCGGCGCTCATGCATCCGCGCCAGTTGCCGCTCCAGCATCGACGGATAAGGCTCCATCAACCGCTCCACACAGCAAGCACCCTCGGGGCTGGCGATCGGCCGGATCCGCGCACGCTGGCGAATCAGCGCGTCATCGCTGATCTTGCGCTCGACCAGCAGCAGATTGCGGCTGTGTTGCGACAAGGCCAGTGCATCCTGGGCTGAATCGGTCAGCAGCAGATCAATCTGGCTCAGACCGAACAGTTCGTCGCCCAAGGTCAGGCCCAACTGCAATTGCAGGGTGATGCCGCTGTCCGCGACCTCGATCTGCAACTGATGGCCCAGAGCACGCAGCAGTTCGCCGCAGCAGATGGCATTGGTCAGGTAATCGTCGCCGCAATCTTCGGTGTGGAACAGCAACAGCGTGCTGCCATCGTTGAGGGTTTCGATTTCGCCCTGATACAGCGAAGCGGCCTGCTCGAGGCAGTCGCGATAGCGTTCCTGCAATTCTTCCAGACGTGCGCGCGGCAAGCGGCGCAGTTGTTCCTGCGAACCCAGTTGCACGGCCAGTACGGCGGTGTGCTGCGCAACGTCCGGGCTCGGTTTGCGCGTGAGCGATTGGGCGGCGCCGTTGAGCGATTCGTCGCGCAGGTCGGCGAAAGCGTCATCGTCATCATCGTCTTCGACGGTGCTGACCAAATGACGCGGTGCCGGTTTCTTCGCGGCCAGCGGGCGGCTTTCATCGAAGCTTGGATCGCGCAGGTTACGCACCTCGAATTCAGGCTCGTCTTCCTCCTCGGCGAATTCCGGCTCGGGTTCAGGCTCTGGCTCGGGCTCCGGGGCATAGCTGGCGTGCAGCTGGCGCGCCAGATCGCCGATTTCATCCTGACGATCAATGCCCGGAGTGTGCGCGTCGATCCGGCGCAGCCACACGCGCAATTGCAGCAATGGCGTCGACAGATAACGGCCCATGCGCAGGCTCAGGGCCAGCGACAGCGCCAACAGAATCGCGCTCAAAATGCCCATGCTCTGCAGGCTGATCGTCATCGGCTGCTGGAACTGATCCATATCGAGGCTGATGCGCAGTTGCCCGGCGGTCACGTCCTGGAAAGTGATCTTGCTCTCGTACATGCCCTCGGCTTCGCCCAGCAGGCTGTGCTTGGGACGCTGACCGGACTCGGCGAGGATGCGGTTGTCCACGCTGTAGATCGCCGCATGGGCGACCAGTTTGTTCTTGGTCAGGTTGTTGAGCAGCACATTGAGGCTGAGGATGTCGTTGGACACCAGCAGCTCGGTGGCTGACGTGGCGGTCTGCGTGGTCAGGCTTTCGCCCAGCGCATCGGCCTGCTCGTGCATGGCCTGCTTGAATTGCAGCCCCATCACCCCGGCATAGATCACCAGGGCCAGAGCGACCAGGATCACGTTGTGGCTGGCAATGCGCAATGCAATCGGTACACGGCGGTGGCGCAGTGCACGGAAGATCAGCAGGAAGAAGTTATCGGTTTTGACTGGCGTGGGCCGGTTCACTTGAGCTCGGCTCTTTGTCCGTGAAGTTGACGCGCAGTATAGCGACAGGCCCCAGACCGGCAAAGCGCTCGCGGTGCCCGATGGTCACTGAAAGTGGGTAGAATGCGGTTTTTTTCCAGTTGCGGGGGTGCGCGTTGCGCGAAATCGTCCTGATTAACATCACGGGAGTCGACCGTCCGGGTCTGACGGCGGCCATCACCGGTGTTCTGGCACAAGGTGGGGTGAACATTCTCGACATCGGTCAGGCGGTGATCCACGACACCCTGTCGTTCGGCATCCTGGTTGAAATTCCCGATTCCGAACAAGGCAAATCGGTGCTCAAGGACATCCTGTTCAAGGGCTACGAACTGGATCAGCAGGTGCGTTTCACCCCGGTGTCCGAAGAGGACTACCAGCAGTGGGTAGGCAATCAGGGCAAGAAACGCCATATCGTTACCCTGCTGACGCGCAAGGTCACTGCCGGCCAGTTGCAGGCGGTCAGCGCGATCACCGCCAAATATGGGCTGAACATCGACCATATCGACCGTCTGTCGGGGCGCATGCCGCTGGACACACCGGCCGACAAGGGCAAGGGCTGCATCGAATTTTCCGTACGCGGCGAAGCGGCCGATCCGCAGGCGCTGCGCGCCGAATTCCTCAGCGTTGCCCAGGAATTGAACGTCGATATCGCCTTCCAGGAAGACTCGCTGTTCCGACGCAATCGGCGTCTGGCCGTATTCGACATGGACTCGACCCTCATCGAAGCAGAAGTCATCGATGAGCTGGCCAAGGCAGCAGGCGTGGGTGATCTAGTGTCCGAAATCACCGAGCGCGCCATGGCCGGCGAGCTGGATTTCCGCGCCAGCTTCAAGGAGCGTCTGGCGCTGCTCAAGGGCCTCGACGTCAGCGTGCTCGACTCGATCGGCGCTTCGCTGCGTTTGACCGAAGGCGCCGAAACCCTGTTCGCCGAGCTCAAGCGTCTCGGCTACAAGACCGCGATTCTGTCTGGCGGCTTCACTTATTTCGCCAAGCAACTGCAGGCCAGGCTTGGCATCGATTACGTATTCGCCAACGAGCTGGAAGTGGTCGACGGCAAGTGCACCGGCGTGGCGATCGAGCCGATTGTCGATGCGCAGCGCAAGGCTGACTTGCTCAAGGAACTGGCACACAAGGAAGGCTTGCGTCTGGAGCAGACCATTGCCGTCGGCGACGGCGCCAACGATTTGCCGATGCTGGCGATTGCCGGGCTGGGCGTGGCGTTCCGCGCCAAACCGCTGGTCAAACAGTCGGCGAAGCAGGCGATTTCGACGCTGGGGCTCGATGGTGTGTTGTATCTGCTGGGCTTCCGGGATCGCGACGGGCAGCTCTGAGATCTCCATAAGCTGATCTGGCCTCTTCGCGAGCAGGCTCGCTCCCACAGGAAATCTCATTCCAGTGTGGGAGCGAGCCTGCTCGCGAAGGCCGCGCCTCGGTCTACAACGAATTCCACAACGAATCAAAATCCTCTTCGCCCCCGCCATTCTGCGCAGGATCCAGCGAGCGATAGGCGAACTGGTTGAAGCTGTGCGTACTCGCCACCCGCCGATCCAGCCCGGCGCGGTGTTCCTCGCCCTGAGTGTTGATCAACACCTTGTTGCCTTCCTGAAACGGCAGACGCGGCGCGAGTAAGGTGGCCGGCACATCGATCGCACTGATTTCCGGCAGCAGCAAGCCGCGCAAATACTGGCTGTGATCGTCTTTCGTCCGTACCAGTTGCAGACCGCACGGCTGCGCGTGGGGCGCGACCAGTTCGATGCCCATCTGCGTGCCGCTGCCCCGCACCTGGCGGATCCAGCGAATCACCGCAATGCTCCAGCCTGTGTTCTCGCTGTCCTGAATGCCGAGCATTTCCCCGGCCTGCAATTCGGCCGGCACCTCGCTCGGCCAGGCCAGGCAATAGCCGCCGGGGCTGTGATTGATCACCGGCAAGGCGTACGTCGGATAATTCGGCGCATTGCCGGGGCCGTCGTCCTCGCTCAACTGGTCGTACTGGATTTCCTCGTACGGCAACAGCTCATCGTTGCTTTGCGGGGCGGCGTCGAACGCTTGGCTCCAGCTGTCCTTTTCGCCGTTGGCCACCACGCTGCTGAAATTTGCCGCGCGGGCACCGGGATGTTTGAGCAACTCGCTGAAGGTGCGCTCGCCGCCGAGGTAGAAGTGCAGGGCGCTCATGCCGACGCACACAGTCAAGGTGCCTTGGCCGGCGATGCGCTGAAAGCTGCGTTCCGCCGCTTGGCCCCAAGTGGCATGGAGATGTTGCAGGGTGTCGACGCTGAGACCGGCAGAGACGGGCAAAGGTGTCGAAGTCGGCTGGTGCAGCAAGTGCGTTTCGAGCTGTTTGACCAGCGGTTGCGGATCGAAGCCCAGCAGTCCGCTCTGTTGTTCGCTGCGAAACATCTTGCGATAGCGTGGGCCGACATCGAGTTCCGGGCTGACCGCAAACAGGCCGTCGTCGGCGCTTCCGGGATGCAGCTTGAGCAGGGCGCTCCACGGCTCGATTACCTCCGCCAGTCTGGCAATCTGGCTCTGACGCAATTGATTGCAACGGGCGCTGCCCAATAGCAGTGCGGCGATGTAGGTCTGTTCGACGCTCAGTTCGCTGGTCAAAAAGGCCAGATCATCGCGCAGCCGTCGTTGTTGCAGCTGCAATTGCGCAGCGCTGCGATACAGCTGATGCAATGCGAACCACAGGTACTCCGGCGGTGAACTGTACAGCTGCGTGGCGCGCACCAGTTGCGCCTTGAGGGCATGCGCCGCGCGTTGCACTGCTGTGCTGACCAGCGTCGCCCGATCCTTGCTGTATTTGGGCAGGATGCGCAGAACGATCTGTTGATAGCCGATGGCCAACTGACCTTGCAGCGCCTGACACAGATTGCTGACTTTGCGCGAACGCTCGTCGAGCATGATCGCCTGATGCAGAAAGTGCCGCTCCAGATGCTGGCAGACGAAATACACCTCGGGCCGCAGCAGTTCCAAGAGTTGCAGGCGATTATCGCTGGGGGTGAGCAACAGGTTCAGTTCGCCCAGGCCTTGATAGAGCAGGCGGGCGGTTTCGCCGATGTTGGCCTTGGGCAGGCCGGCGATCCAGCGCTTGAGGTCGCGCGGGCTGGCGTCGCAGAACGACAGACGCGTTTGCGTGGGAATCGGCACGCGCAGCGTGGGAGAAAAGTTGGTCTGGCTCATGAGCAAAACCATAGCAGCAAATGCCGCGGTTTGCGGAAGCAGCCTCGGCTGCTTCCGCGAACAGGGTCACGCTTTCGGCAGTGCCAGCCCTTGGCCCATCTGCACTGGCGAACCGGCCACCAGTTCTTCGGCCCACTTCACCTGATCCGGGCCAAACAGCACGATTGCGGTCGAACCGAGCTTGAAGCGTCCCAGTTCCGCGCCTTTTTCCAGATGAATCGGTGCGCGTGCGGCTTCGTCGTAGCGGAAGGTTTTCAGCTCGCGCTTCGGTGGTGTGACCAAGCCGGCCCACACGGTTTCGATCGAAGCCACGATCATCGCGCCCACCAGCACCACGGCCATCGGCCCGCGTTCTGTATCGAAAATGCACGCCACACGCTCGTTGCGGGCGAACAGCTCCGGGACGTTTTCGGCGGTGGTCTGGTTCACCGAGAAAATCCGCCCCGGGATGTAGACCATTTCGCGCAGGGTGCCGGCCAGCGGCATGTGCACGCGGTGGTAGTCCTTCGGCGACAGGTAAATGGTGGCAAAGTCGCCGCCCATGAACGGCGCTGCGTTGGCCGCATCACCGCCGAGCAATTCGAGCACACTGAAACTGTGGCCCTTGGCCTGGAACACGCGACCGTGCTCGATCGGGCCGAGCTGGCTGACCGCACCGTCGGCCGGGCTGAGGATTGCGCCCGGAGTTTCGTCCAGTGGACGCGCGCCGTCTTTCAGGGCGCGCGTGAAGAATGCGTTGAAGTGCTCGTAAGCGGTCAGGTCTTCGACCAGTGCTTGCGACATGTCCACTTGATAACGCTTGGCGAACCATTGGGTGAAGGCATTCTTGAACCAGCGCACGCGGCATTCGGCGATGCAGCCGGCCAGGCGCGACAGCAGGTGATGCGGCAGCAGGTACTGACTGAGGATAAACAGACGCTCTTTCATTAGTTGTCCTTAAAACCTTGAATCTCGACAGGCGTGTCAGGGTGGTTGCCCCATTCGCCCCAGGAACCGGCGTAGCCCTTGACCCGCGGATAACCGAGGGCTTTGGCCACCAGATAAGTGAAGCCCGACCGGTGATGGGTCTGGCAGTGGGTAATGATTTCCTTGTCCTTGGTGATCCCGAGCTGTTCGAGGATCTGCGGCATGTCGCTGCGGATGCGCAACTGACGCGTATGGTCCATGCCGGCGGTCCATTCGAAATTGACCGCGCCGGGGATGTGTCCACCCTTGGCAGCGAGGACTTTTTCGCCGGAATATTCCAGCGGCCCGCGCGCATCCCAGATCGCCAGATCCGCTGCACCGAGGCGGCTTTGCAGGTATTCGCGGGTGGCGGTCGGTTCGTCGTGCAGGCTCAGCGAAAGGGGGGCACCGACAACGGGTGGTACCTGGATCGACATCGGCATACCGTCCGCCAGCCAGGCCGGCAAACCACCGTCTATATAGTGGTACTTGTCGTGGCCAATGACGTCGAGCAGCCAGATGAAACGCCCGGCCCATCCACCGCCCTCGTCGTCATACACCACATAGACCGCGTCTTTGCGATGACCGAGCTCACCAAACAACGCCTCCAGATCGGCTTTCGCCGGCATCAGCCCCGGCGCCGGTGGCTGGCCGAGCTGGGTGCGTTTCGGGTCGACAAAACGTGCGCCGGGCAAGTGACCTTCGGCATACCGGGCAGGGCTGGTCAGGTCCACCAGAATCAGTTCCGGGGACTCCAGACGCGGCAGCAGGTCGCTCGGCTCGATGACAAGCGGCAAGCCAGAGAAGTCAGACATGTGAGGTCTCCAGAGCACAAAGGGGAGGATTGTAGCGCAGGCTCATTGGCCACGGCTGCTAAAGCTGTGCAGGGCTTTTTCAATGCACTGCGCGGTTTTGCCGAAGGCTTGCACGGTGATGTCGGCGAACGGCCCGCCGCCCTGATCGGCCACGACGATCATGATCACCCGGCCGTTGTTGACCAATGAACGCAGGAACAGATGCTCACCACGAAACAGCGTGCGCAGGCTCGCCGGTAACAAGGCAGAAAATTGCGCGTTGTTCTCCGGCGTGATCCGCACCTGCGCCTGTTGAGCGAGCAGACGCTGCAGGACTTTGCTCTGGCTGACGACCAGACTCAGCGCCGCTGCCTCCTTCGGCAAGCCGGCGGTCTGGTGTGCACGCAGGGTCGAGTGCGTGCGGTCGGCCATCAGAATCATCACCCGGCGCATGCCGCTGGCCACCAGTGCCTCGCGGGCGGCGACGGTCAGGCTCATGGCGTTGGTGAAGCGGCTGGGCTCGGCGAGCAGTTCAGCGCATTGCCGACGCCACTGGCTCAGATCATCCGCATTTGGCGCTGCGGCCGGGAGCATGCCGGCCGGCAACCGGCGAGTGCCCCACGGCCAGATCAGCGAAACCGCCGGGTGCCACAAATCAGGCATCGCATGCTGACGCGCGCTGTTCGCCGCTTGCTGGTGCAACTGTTGCTGCACTTCGTCCATGGAGATCTGCAGATAGAGGCTGGTCAGGTACTGCCAGCGCTTGCTGTGCGGACTGTCCCAGGCCTGTTGCGCCGACAGCGCCAGGCCGTTGGCGAGCAGCACGGTATTCGCCGGCTGGTTGAGCCAGCGGCGTAGCGTCGGGTCTTCGTCAAGGCGATTCTGCTGGCGCAGCGGGTGTTCACTGTCGCGGGCGATGCGCAGCACTTTGACCAGTTCGCGTTGTTCGCTGAGCAGCAATTTGTAGCCTTGCTCGACCCAGATCGGCAGGTGCCAGGCCTGGACCAGTGCCTCGGCAATCCTCAACAGGCGCACGCCGAACAACTGCTTTTCGACCACACGCGCCGATTCGCCCTTGTGGATCACGCGCAATTCCCACTCTTCGAGCAGTTGCGGGTAGGTCAGTGCCAGTGGCCACAGCGGCGACAAAAACAGCAAGCTGCCCCAATGGATGTCCTGCCACAGTCGCGCCAGGCGACTGGCAAAAAAACCGTTGGCCTGCTGTGTCGCGTGTTGGCTGATCAACTGCAATTGGCGCAAAGCCTTGGGGATCTGCCGGTGCGGTTCGGCGGGCAGGCGCGCGAGCAATTCTTCGGTGCGCGCAAGGCCCAGGCGATTGATTGCAACCTCGAGATTTTCCGCTGGCGCGGCCATGGTGCCGTGGGTGTGACGATTCGCCTCACGGATGATGCTCAAGGCCAGCGCCGGGCTGTCCTGCATCAGATCGGCAATGTCGCGCAGCGAGCTGCGATTGTCGCGGATCGCCCGGCAGACTTTGTCGTGAGCCTCTTGCGGCACGGGCAGACGGACGCTGTCGAGCAGCTTGACCCACGCCTGGAGGGTGGTCGGTTTTACCGACGCAATGTTCGTTTCATTAGCCATGTCTGGACAAGATCTTCACTGACTGTAGACGCGCCCGGCATGGGCTAAATTGGCTTTTCGCCTGAACTGGCTATAGTCTGGCGCAGTTTTGCCGATAAGTAGAAGAAGAGATTTTTTAACTTCCGAATATGACCTTGAACCCGACTCAGTAAGTACCTTCTACCTATGGCTAAAATTATCGGCATCATCGTCGTATTCGCGAGCGTGCTCGGCGGATACGTGCTCTCCCACGGCAAGATTGCCGCCCTGATCCAGCCTTTCGAGGTGATGATCATCGGCGGTGCGGCCCTCGGCGCATTCCTCCAGGCCAACCCTGGTTATATGACGATGCACGTGCTCAAGAAATCCCTGAGCATGTTCGGTTCGCGCTTCACCCACACCTTCTATCTGGAGGTGCTCGGGCTGATCTACGAGATCCTCAACAAGAGCCGCCGCGAAGGCATGATGGCGATTGAAGGCGACATCGAAGATGCGGCCGCGAGCCCGATTTTCGCCAAGTACCCGGCGGTGCTCAAGGATGAACGCATGACCGCGTTCGTCTGTGATTACCTGCGCATCATGTCCTCCGGCAACATGGCTCCGCACGAACTCGAAGGCCTCTTCGACATGGAGCTGTACAGCCTCAAGGAAGACCTCGAGCACCCATCGCACGCAGTCAACGGCATCGCCGACGGCATGCCCGGTTTCGGTATCGTTGCGGCGGTACTCGGTATCGTGGTGACCATGGCCTCGCTGGGCGAGGGTGACCAGGCGTCGATCGGTCTGCACGTGGGTGCGGCACTGGTCGGGACCTTCTTCGGTATCCTCGCGGCGTACGGTTTCTTCGGTCCGCTGGCGCACTCCCTGGCCCACGATGCCAAGGAAGAACTGAACGTCTACGAAGCCATCAAGGCCTCGCTGGTGGCTTCGGCGTCCGGCATGCCGCCGTCGCTGGCGGTCGAGTTCGGGCGCAAGGTTCTGTACCCGGCGCACCGTCCGAGCTTCGCCGAGCTGGAACAAGCGGTTCGCGGTCGTTAAGAAATGGAAAATAATCAGCCGATCATCGTCAAGCGCGTCAAGCGCATTGCCGCCGGGCACCACGGCGGGGCGTGGAAAATCGCTTTCGCCGACTTCGCCACGGCAATGATGGCGTTCTTTCTGGTGCTGTGGCTGCTGTCCACCGCCACACCGGAACAGAAGATCGCCATCGCCGGTTATTTCAAGGACCCGGTCGGCTTCTCCGAAAGCGGCACGCCGTACATCATCGATCTCGGTGGTACGCCGACCCTGGCGCCGGAGAACACCCTCAACCCGGAAGTGAAGTCACAGCCGCAACCGGACAAGGTTACGGTCGATACCGATCAGGTTGAAGGCATGGCCGAGCAGGTCGAGAAAGAACGTCTCGAGCTGTTGCTGCAAGAATTGCAGAACAAGGTCGACGAGAACCCGCAACTGCAGAAATTCAAGGATCAGATCCTTTTCGAGATCACGCCGAACGGCTTGCGCATCCAGATCATGGACGCCGAGAACCGGCCGATGTTCGACTCCGGTTCCGCACGCCTGAAGCCGTACTTCGAAGACATCCTGCTGGCCATGGCCGACACCATCAAAGCGGTGCCGAACAAGATCAGCATCAGCGGCCACACCGACGCCAAGCCTTACATCGGCACTGGCGACTATGGCAACTGGGAACTCTCGGCCAACCGCGCCAATGCCGCGCGTCGGGCCCTGGTCGCCGGCAGCTACCCGGATGCGCAGGTCGCGCGAGTGGTCGGTTATGCCTCGTCGGCCCTGTTCGATCGGGAAAACCCGTTCAACCCGGTCAACCGCCGGATCGACATTGTCGTGCTGACCAAAAAGGCCCAGGCCGCTATTGAAGGTGCGCAGGGTCCTGAGGCAGCGAAACCGGCGGATCAGGGTCAGAACGGTGCTGCTCCGGTAGCCCCGGTTGATCCGAATGCGTTGCCGGCGGACAAACAGCCAGTGCCGGCCCATGAGCTGCGCGAGCGCTTGAATCTGTTTGACGATGCGGCGCCGAAACCGGCTGAGCCGGGTGGGGCGACGCCAGCGCCTGCGCCGAAGCAGTAAGTGACAAAAAAGCCGACAGTGATGTCGGCTTTTTTGTGGCTGTCGCTTTCATGTCGCGGATTTTTTCGTAGCGCTACGACAATGATCGGGGGCGGGACTGTGAGGGCTCAGAATCCCCGACGAATCCGGTTCTTCAGCTGTTCATGAAACATCTCTGCATCGCGCTTGTACGCGCCTTTCACCGAGTCGCTGAACGAATCCAGGGTGATCGAGCGCTGGTTCGACACCTCATCACGATACGCATCGATAAAGAAATCCAGATCGCTGGCCGTGCTCAGCTTCGGCCACTTGTCCAGGTAGATCGGCAATTGCGCCGGCCCGGTCTTGAACGTACAGATCCGCCGATTGCTGATTGTTGCCTCGCCAATTTCGAATGGCACTCACCACGACAGTGCAGTCTTCTCCGACACTACCGCCAGCAGATGCGTGCACTCGGTGATGTTGCGGGTAATGACCCCGGTGATGTCGTCGGTGGTCTGCGATTCCGGATCCAGCACGTCGAGGTAAGTCCTGATCTTCGCCTGGGTCAGGCGGGTGTTGATGGCGATCGCATGGGCGCGATCCATGTGGCGATAGCTGATAAAGACTGGCATCAGAAATGTCCTTTGAGGGCGAGTTCGCGGTAATAGGCACCGAGTGCCGTCAAGCGGCAGCCGGTCGAGTGAATGGCGGCGTAGTACATGTGCTCGGCGTCGACCGGTTCGATCAGGCTGTGACGATTGCACTTCTGCAACTGGGCGAAGACCTCGCCGTGCTCAGGCACGAACGCCTTTTCGGTGGGTTCATAGCTGGGGTCGAGCGGCAGGACCGATTCGGCTTCGGCGAACCAGTCCGGCAATTTGCGCAGGATCTCCTTGGGAATCAGTGGCGAGACTTCGCGCAGGGAAATGAACTGCGACACATTGGTCTTGAACACCGGGCGCTGCTCCCAGGCGCCGAGCGCGTTGTCGACGAAGGAATACAGGCTGCCGGGGGTGATCCTGCCGAGAATATTCGCCGCGCCGCCATGCAGCGCTTGCAGGAGCAGGCCGGTGAACACGCCATGCTGCGCGCCCTCCAGCGCCGGCTCGGCTTTTTTACACGCCGTGAGGATGGTCATGCCCTCGCCGACCATGCTGCTCTCGCTGCGCAAGGCGCGCACTTCGCCGGCCGCACCGCTTTCGCAGCAGTCGAGGATGATCACTTTGTTTTTGATCCGCGTGGCCTTGTCCGCCCAGTTGAGGATGTCGCTGATGCGGATGCCGTCCTTGGCGTTGCGGTAGTCCTGCGCGATCAACATGCCTTCGTCAGTATCGGCGTCGAAACCACCATGACCGGCGAAATACAGCAGGGCGACGTTGCAGTCACCGGAAAACAACTCGCGAATCTGGTCTTCGAGTTTTTGCCGGCTCAGATAATCCTCGGCGGACGTCAACAGGACATTCTTGAAGTTGGGGTCGCCGTTGGCGTTGGTTTTCAGCACCGACGCCATGGCCATGGCGTCGTTGCAACAGCCGCTCAGCCCGCCGATATGCGTGTAATCGTTGATGCCGATGAACAGTCCCTTGCGCATGGTCACACCGCCGTTTGCAGGCGGATCGCGCCGACGATGCTGGGGGCGTTGCACAAGTGGGCGTAGCGAGACGAATGGCTGATGTATAAAACACAGGTTGGCATGGCTTTCCTCGAAGGTCGCTGTGAGCGAAGGAGGAAAGGAATGTAGGCCGCTGGCGCAGGCCTACAAGCTCTGCGCAATAAAACAGAAAGGTCCTGCAAGCAGGCGCGCAAAAGCCTACAGACAAGGCTGATGTTTAAGAGGGAGAGGCGTGCGTCAGATGCAGTCCGACAACCGGCAGCCCATCGCGCAGGGCTGCCGGCGTGGCTGTTTAATAGCCGTTTTCAGGCAGGCTGGCGATGATCGAACGGTAACTGTTCATCCGTTGCTGCTGGATGCGGCCATCTTCGAGCGCCTTGAGCAGGGCGCAGCCCGGTTCGCGGTCGTGCTTGCAGTCGCGGAAACGGCAAGTGCCGAGGAGATCGTCGAACTCGATGAAACCGGCTTCGACGTCGGCGCGGCTGACGTGGCCCAGACCGAATTCGCGGATGCCCGGGGAGTCGATCAGTTCACCGCCACCGGGGAAATGGAACAGCCGCGCAGTGGTGGTGGTGTGCGTGCCCTGACCGGACAGCTCGGACAACGGCCCGACACGGGTTTCGACTTCCGGCAACAAGCTGTTGACCAGCGACGACTTGCCGACGCCGGACTGGCCGACGAATACGCTGATGCGCCCGTCGAGCTGCTTTTGCAGTTGCTCCATGCCGTCGCCGTGATGCGCCGAGACTTCCAGTACCGGATAACCGAGCGTGCGGTACACCGCCAGCAACGCGTTCAGCGCCGGGGCGTTCTGCTCGTCGATCAGGTCGAATTTGTTCAGCAGCAGAAGCGGACGGATGCCGGCGTGTTCGGCGGCGACCAGGTAGCGGTCGATCAGGTTGGCATGCGGCTCGGGCAGCGGCGCGAACACGATGACGATCATGTCGACGTTGGCGGCAACCGGCTTGAGCTGGCCACGACTGTCGGGACGGCACAGTTCGGTGCTGCGCGGCAGTTGCGCGACGATCACGCCAATGCCTTGGTTGCCGGCGCGCCAGACGACTTTATCGCCGGTGACCAGCGCCGGCAGGTTGGCGCGCAAGTGGCAGCGGAACACTTGACCGGCGAGTTCGCCGTCAACGGCCTCGACTTCGACCTGCACACCGAAGTGGGCGATCACCAGGCCGTGTTGCTCAGGGCCGAGGTCGCCGCCCTCGAGGGCCTCGACCGCCGAGGACTCGCGTTTGGCGGCGCGTGCGGCGCGCTCGCCCTGAATCTTTTCGATGCGCCAGTTTTGACGACGATTGAGTTGGCGTTTGGCCATGGGTGTTCCGTCTGAAGAATGCAGCGATTAGGTAAAACGGCCGCGAGTTTAGCACGCCCGGCCACCGGCCTAGGCTAAACTGCGCAGCATTGCCTAGGAGCCCGAATATGCAAAACCCGCAGAACCTGATCTGGATCGACCTGGAAATGACCGGTCTGGACCCGGACAACGACGTGATCATCGAAATGGCCACCATCGTCACCGACAGTGAACTGAACACCTTGGCCGAAGGCCCGGTGATTGCCATCCACCACAGCGACGAAGTGCTCGCGCGCATGGACGAGTGGAACACCCGCACCCACGGCAATTCCGGCCTGACCCAGCGGGTGCGTGACAGCCGCATCAGCATGGCCGAAGCCGAGGCTGAAACCATCGCCTTCTTGGAAAAGTGGGTGCCGAAGGGCAAGTCGCCGATCTGCGGCAACAGCATCTGCCAGGACCGTCGCTTCCTTTATACCCACATGAAGGCGCTGGAAAGCTACTTCCACTATCGCAACCTCGACGTCTCGACGCTCAAGGAACTGGCCGCGCGATGGGCGCCGGACGTGCGCGACAGCTTCAAGAAGGGCAGCACCCACCTGGCACTGGATGACATCCGCGAATCGATTGCCGAGCTGCAGCACTACCGCAAGCACTTCATCAAGTTCTGATGGTTTCGCGAGCCGGCTCGCTCCCACACAGAGTGCACCTCATGTGAGAGCGAGCCTGCTCGCGAAAGTCCGCCCTCTTCTGGTGCGGCGCTGAAATGGCTAGACTGCGCGCCTTCCTGCCTGGACTGCCACCATGTTGCTGATGCTCTATCTGATCGCCATCACTGCCGAAGCCATGACTGGCGCGCTGTCCGCCGGACGACGTGGCATGGACTGGTTCGGCGTGGTGCTGATCGCCTGCATCACCGCGCTGGGCGGTGGTTCGGTGCGCGACGTCTTGCTCGGGCACTACCCGCTGACCTGGGTCAAACACCCGGAATATCTGGTGCTGACCTCTGTGGCGGCGATGTTTACCGTGTTCACGGCCCGCTGGATGCGCCATCTGCGTTCGCTGTTTCTGGTGCTCGACGCAGTGGGACTGGTTGCATTCACCTTGATTGGCTGCATGACGGCGCTGGAAATGGGCCACGGCATGCTGGTGGCCTCGGTCAGCGGCGTCATTACCGGAGTGTTCGGCGGAATTCTGCGAGACATCTTCTGCAACGACATTCCGCTGATCTTCCGTCGTGAGCTTTACGCCAGCGTCTCGTTTGCCGCTGCATGGTGCTACATGCTTTGCCTGTATCTGAATGTGCCAGGCGAGCAGGCGATTCTGATTACGCTGTTCGGTGGCTTCCTGCTACGCCTGCTGGCGATCCGTTTTCATTGGGAAATGCCCAAGTTTGTCTATAACGATCAGCCCTGACGCGATCCCTGTACAGGAGCCGCCGAAGGGCGGTTATCCGATTTCGTGTTGTTTCAAAGCCCACTCGACGTGTTCTTTCACCAACTCTGATGGATAGTCCCGGCGCGCCTTCAAGGCTTCCAGCACGGGAATGCTCGACGGTGCGTTACCCAGTCCCACCGCCAGATTCCGCAGCCAGCGCTCATAACCGGCCCGGCGTAGCGGCGAGCCTTCGGTGCTGCTGAGGAATTTTTCTTCATTCCACAAAAACAGCTCGGCCAGTTCGGCGTTATCCAGATTGTGCCGAGGCTTGAAGTCGCTTTCCCCGGTCGGACGGGCGAAACGGTTCCACGGGCAGACGATCTGGCAGTCATCGCAGCCGAATACCCGATTGCCAATCAACGGCCGCAACTCTTCGGGAATCGCGGTTTTCAGCTCAATGGTCAAATAGGAAATGCAGCGCCGAGCGTCCAGCACGTATGGGCCGACAAAGGCGTTGGTCGGGCAGATGTCGAGGCATGCGGTGCAACGCCCGCAATGTTCGGTGCTGTGCGGCTCGTCCACCGGCAGCGGCAGGTCGACGAACAGTTCGCTGAGGAAGAAATAACTTCCAGCCTTGCGATTGAGCACCAGAGTGTTTTTGCCGATCCAGCCCAGCCCGGCCTGTTCGGCGATGGCTTTTTCCAGCACCGGCGCGCTGTCGACGAAGGCGCGGAAACCGAAGGGTCCGATCTGCGCCTGGATCCTGTCGGCCAATTGTTGAACACGTTTACGGATCAATTTGTGGTAATCGCGGCCCAAGGCATAACGCGACACGTAAGCCTTTTCCGGTTCAGCCAGGCGTTTGGCCATTTCGGTATCGCCCGGCAGGTAGTCCATGCGCAGGGAAACCACGCGCAAAGTGCCCGGCACCAGTTCTTCCGGGTGTGAACGTTTGCTGCCATGGGCGCCCATGTAGTCCATGTCGCCGTGATAGCCCGCCTCAAGCCAGCGTTGCAGATGCTGCTCGTGCTCGGCCAGGTCCAGGCCGCTGATGCCGACTTGCTGGAAGCCCAGCTCGCGGCCCCAATCCTTGATCGATTGGGCGAGGGCGGGCAGGTCTGTGGTGATGGCGGACATGAGGCGAGAGAAACCGGAGCTGAGGTGCGTATAATTCTGCCAGACATCGGAGCCCGAAGACGCATGCCGCAGACGAAAGATGAATTACCCGACGCGCTGTATCGCGCCGCGCAGGTGCGCGAGCTCGACGCGCGGCTGATCGCCGCCGGTACGCCGGGCTTCGAATTGATGCAGCGCGCCGCCCGCGCCACGTGGCGCGCCGTGGTGCGCAAATGGCCGGGCGCGAACGAGCTGACCGTGCTCGCCGGGCACGGCAACAATGCCGGCGACGGTTATCTGGTGGCCGGGCTGGCGCTGCGGGCCGGTTGGACGGTGCGCGTGCTCGCCGTCGGCGATCCGCAGCGTTTGCAGGGTGATGCCGCATTGGCCCATGCCGAATCGGTGGCCGCAGGTGTTGTGGTGCAAGGCTGGCAGGCGCAGAACGAGCTGCGCGGTGTCGTCCTCGATGCATTGCTCGGCACTGGCCTGAGCGGCGAAGTGCGTGAGCCGTATGCGTCGGCGATCAAGGCTATCAACGCCTGCGGTTGGCCGGTAGCGGCGGTCGATATTCCTTCCGGGCTGTGCGCCGATACCGGGCGTGAACTGGGTGTCGCGGTACGCGCCGATCTCACGGTGACATTCATTGGTATGAAAGTCGGGCTGTTGACCGGCGATGCGGCAGATCATATCGGTGAGCTGGTCTTCAACGATCTGCAAGCCACTGCCGAAACCTTCACTGACATTCCCTTCTGCGCTCGCCGCTTGAGCGCCGCCAATCTTCCAGCGCTTGCGCCGCGTGCGCCGACTTCGCACAAGGGCCGCTTTGGCCATGTGCTGTTGATCGGCGGCGATCATGGTTTCGGCGGAGCGATTCTGCTCAGCACGGAAATGGCCTTGCGCGGCGGAGCGGGCATGGTTTCGCTGGCGACTCGCCCAGAGCATGTGCCGGCGGCGCTGACTCGGGTCCCAGAGGCGATGGCGCTCGGCACTTCTTCAGCCAATCAACTGATGGGGCTGCTGGAAAAGGTTTCAGTGCTGGTGGTCGGGCCGGGCCTCGGTCAGGCCAGTTGGGGGCGCGCCTTGTTGTCGGCCGCCGCCAATGCACCGTTGCCACAGGTGTGGGACGCTGACGCGTTGAACCTGCTGGCCAGCGATTTTGTCCAGTTGCCCAAGGATTGCGTGATTACCCCGCATCCGGGTGAAGCGGCACGCTTGCTCGGCATCAGCACTGTCGAAGTGCAGGCCGATCGCCCGGCCGCTGCATTAGCGTTGAGTAAAAAGTATTCAGCGGTAGTGGTTCTGAAAGGCGCCGGTAGTTTGATCGCCCATCCCGATGCACGTCTGGCCCTGTGTCATCAGGGCCATCCGGCGATGGCCACGGGCGGGTTGGGTGATGTGCTGGCCGGTCTGATCGGCGCATTGCTGGCCCAAGGCATGGACGCATTCGGCGCGGCATGCCTGGCCGTCTGGCTGCACGCCAACGCGGGTATGCAACAAGGCAAATTCGGCCGTGGGCTGGCGGCCAGTGATCTGATTCCAGCCATTCGTCAGTTGTTGGAGGAGCAAGCACCGTGTCTGAAGTAACCCTGTACCTGGCCGATGAACAGGCGATGAGCGACTTTGGCGCACGGATCGCCCGCGTCACCCAGGGTCATGGCCTGATTTTTCTCGAAGGCAACCTGGGCATGGGCAAAACCACCCTGTCGCGGGGCATCATTCGCGGTTTGGGCCATGTCGGCGCGGTAAAAAGTCCGACCTTCACATTGGTCGAGCCCTACGAGATCGGTGACATTCGCGCCTTTCACTTCGACCTGTATCGCCTGGTCGATCCGGAGGAACTGGAGTTTCTCGGCATCCGCGACTACTTCGAAGATGATGCCCTGTGCCTGATCGAGTGGCCCGATAAAGGTGCAGGCTTTTTGCCAAAGCCTGACCTGACCATTACCATTGGCCCGCAAGACAGCGGGCGTTCGCTGAAAATTTTGTCCCAGGGCTCGCGTGGCGAGGCCTGGTGTGCCGCTTTGGCATTGGAATCCAATTAAATGATGGGGTTTGGTATGCGCTTTCGCGCGTTGGTGGCTGCCGCTGGACTGATGTTGATGGCAGTAACCGTCAACGCTGTGGCCGATTCAAAGGTCAACAGCGTGCGCCTGTGGCGGGCGCCGGACAACACGCGACTGGTTTTCGACCTGAGCGGCCCGGTGCAACACAGCGTTTTCACCCTGACCGCGCCGGATCGGCTGGTGATCGACATCAATGGCGCCACCCTCGGCGCGCCCTTGAATGTGCAGACCGCGAACACGCCGATCACCGCGATGCGCTCAGCCCAGCGCACGCCGACCGACCTGCGGGTGGTCATCGACCTGAAAAAAGCCGTCACCCCGAAAAGCTTCTCGCTGGCGCCGAACGCGCAGTACGGCAACCGCCTGGTGGTTGATCTGTTCGACAACCCGGCCGATGCCGCGCCGCCGCCAGCACCGACGCCGTCGGTGGCTACCGTGCCGGCAGTGCCGGTGACCCCGACCGAACCGGCGATCAAGCTGCCGCCAGCCCCGGCCGGCAAGCGTGACATTATCGTCGTGATCGACGCCGGCCACGGTGGTGAAGATCCGGGCGCGTCCGGCTCGCGCGGCCAGCGTGAGAAAGACGTGGTGCTGCAGATCGCTCGCGAATTGCAGCGTCAGGTCAACGGCATGAAAGGCTTCCGCGCCGAGCTGACCCGTACCGGCGACTACTTCATTCCATTGCGCGGGCGAACCGAAATCGCCCGCAAGAAAGGCGCCGACCTGTTCGTCTCGATCCACGCCGACGCCGCGCCGTCCGCAGCCGCGTTCGGTGCGTCGGTGTTCGCTCTGTCCGATCGTGGCGCTACGTCCGAGACCGCCCGTTGGCTGGCCGACAGTGAAAACCGTTCCGACCTGATCGGCGGTGCCGGCAACGTCAGCCTCGACGACAAGGACCGCATGCTCGCCGGTGTGTTGCTCGACCTGTCGATGACCGCGTCGCTGACCTCCAGCCTCAACGTCGGCCAGAAGGTCCTGACCAACATCGGTCGCGTCACGCCGCTGCACAAGCAGCGCGTGGAACAGGCCGGTTTCATGGTGCTGAAGTCGCCGGACATTCCGTCGATCCTGGTCGAAACCGGCTTCATTTCCAACGCCAACGAAGCGAACAAGCTGTCTGCGTCGAGCCACCAGCAGGCGCTGGCCCGTTCGATCAGCAGCGGCGTGCGTCAGTTCTTCCAGCAGAATCCACCACCGGGCACCTACATCGCCTGGCTGCGTGATTCCGGCAAGATTGCTCAAGGCCCGCGCGATCACCGTGTCGGTCCGGGGGAAACCCTCGCAATGATCGGCGTGCGCTATCAGGTTTCGCCGGCCACTCTGCGTGCCGCCAACAACCTGAAAAGCGATGAGCTGAAAGTCGGTCAGCACCTGACCATTCCCGGCACCGAACTGGCGTCGAAAGAATGAACCAGGTATTGAACGCTGCGCGCATCGAGCTGCTCAGCCCACGGCTGGCCAACCAGATCGCCGCTGGTGAGGTGGTCGAGCGCCCGGCTTCGGTGATCAAGGAACTGCTGGAAAACAGCCTCGACTCCGGCGCCAAGCGTATCGACGTCGATGTCGAGCAAGGCGGCGTCAAGTTGCTGCGCGTGCGCGATGACGGCAGCGGTATTTCTGCCGATGACCTGCCGCTGGCCCTGGCCCGGCACGCCACCAGCAAGATTCGCAACCTCGAAGACCTCGAGCAGGTGATGAGCCTGGGTTTCCGTGGTGAGGCGCTGGCGTCGATCAGCTCCGTGGCACGATTGACCCTGACCTCGCGCACCCGCGATGCCGATCAGGCCTGGCAGGTCGAGACTGAAGGCCGGGACATGGCGCCGCGCGTGCAGCCGGCGGCGCATCCGGTCGGCACTTCGGTGGAAGTCCGCGACCTGTTTTTCAACACTCCGGCCCGGCGCAAATTTCTCAAGACTGAAAAAACCGAGTTCGATCACCTCCAGGAAGTGATCAAGCGTCTGGCGCTGGCGCGTTTCGATGTGGCTTTTCATTTGCGCCACAACGGCAAGACCATCCTCAGCCTGCACGAGGCCCACGATGATGCGGCTCGTGCGCGGCGTGTGGCGGCGATCTGTGGTTCGGGGTTCCTCGAACAGGCTCTGCCGATCGAGATCGAACGCAATGGCTTGCACCTGTGGGGCTGGGTCGGTTTGCCGACCTTTAACCGCAGTCAGGCGGACTTGCAGTATTTCTTTGTAAACGGCCGAGCGGTGCGCGACAAACTGGTCGCCCACGCGGTACGCCAGGCTTACCGCGATGTGCTGTTCAACGGTCGGCACCCGACCTTCGCGCTGTTTTTCGAGGTCGATCCGGCAGCGGTAGACGTTAACGTGCACCCGACCAAACACGAAGTGCGTTTCCGTGACGGGCGCATGGTCCACGACTTCCTGTATGGCACGCTGCACCGTGCGCTGGGCGATGTGCGCCCGGAAGATCAACTGGCCGGCTCGGTCACCACGGCGATCGTTCGGCCGAGCGGGATCGAGGCGGGCGAATTCGGCCCACAGGGGGAGATGCGTCTGGCCGCCAATGCGCTGCTGGAGCAGTCGCAGGCGCAACCGGCGTTCAACACGTCATCCGGCGCCAGCGCTGGCGGCGCTTATCAGTATCAATACACGCCGCGTCCGCAATCGACGGTGCCCGCTGCCGAGGCCCAAGCTGCTTACAAAGAGTTCTTCGCGCCACTGCCAGAAGCCAATGCCAGCGCGCTGCCGACCGGTCAGGAAGATATTCCGCCGCTCGGCTATGCACTGGCGCAGCTCAAGGGCATCTATATCTTGTCCGAGAACGCCCATGGCCTGGTGCTGGTGGACATGCATGCCGCCCACGAGCGGATCATGTACGAGCGCCTGAAGATCGCCATGGCCAGCGAAGGTCTCAGCGGCCAGCCGTTGCTGGTGCCGGAGTCGCTGGCGGTCAGTCAGCGCGAGGCCGATTGCGCTGAAGAACATGCGGCGTGGTTTCAGCGTCTCGGTTTCGAATTGCAGCGCCTTGGCCCGGAAACCCTGGCGATCCGGCAGATTCCCGCATTGCTCAAGCAGGCCGAAGCCAATCGACTGGTCGGCGACGTGCTTTCGGATTTGATGGAATACGGCACTAGCGACCGTATCCAGGCGCACCTCAACGAACTGCTCGGCACCATGGCCTGCCACGGCGCGATCCGCGCCAACCGGCGTCTGGCTCTGCCGGAAATGAACGGCCTGCTGCGTGATATGGAAAACACCGAGCGCAGCGGTCAATGCAACCATGGCCGACCGACCTGGACCCAATTGGGCCTGGACGATCTGGACAAACTGTTCCTGCGCGGTCGTTGATGAGCCAGCTTCCACCAGCGATTTTCCTGATGGGCCCGACCGCTGCGGGCAAGACCGACCTGGCCATTGAGCTGACCAAGGTGCTGCCGTGCGAATTGATCAGTGTCGATTCGGCGCTGGTCTATCGCGGCATGGACATCGGCACGGCCAAACCCTCGAAAGAACTGCTCGCCGAATATCCGCACCGTCTGATCGACATTCTCGATCCTGCTGAGGCGTATTCCGCTGCAGATTTCCGCCGCGACGCCCTGCAGGCCATGGCCGAAATCACTGCGCGGGGAAAAATCCCGCTGCTGGTCGGCGGCACGATGCTGTATTACAAGGCTTTGGTCGAAGGTCTGGCGGACATGCCGGCAGCCGATCCCGAGGTCCGTGCGCAGATCGAGGCAGAAGCTGCACGCCTGGGTTGGCAAGCGCTGCACGAGCAGTTGGCGCAGATCGATCCGGTGTCGGCGGCGCGCATTCATCCCAATGATCCGCAGCGCTTGAGTCGGGCACTGGAAGTCTATCGAGTCAGCGGACAGAGCATGACCGCCCTGCGTGAGCAACAATCTGCGCAAAGTACTGAAGCAGCCGCTTCGGGACGCCAACAATTACCCTATACTGTCGCGAACCTGGCCATTGCTCCGGCGAATCGGCAGGTTCTGCACCAGCGAATTGAACAAAGATTCACAAATATGGTGGAACAGGGGTTCATCGACGAGGTCGTAGCCCTGCGTAAAAGAAGTGACCTGCATTCGGGGTTGCCGTCTATACGTGCGGTAGGCTACCGCCAAGTCTGGGATTATCTGGACGGCAAGCTGACATTGGCCCAGATGCAGGAGCGCGGCATCATCGCCACGCGCCAATTGGCCAAACGCCAGTTTACCTGGCTGCGCAGCTGGGACGATTTGCACTGGCTGGACAGTCTTGATTGCGACAATCTGCCACGCGCCTTGAAATACCTTGGGACCATCTCCATATTGAGCTGAGTCCTTGCAATTGCCGTCTATCCTTGGGGGTGTGACGGCCGAAGCCATCTGAATTTATCTGTTTTTATTATTGAATCCTTAAAGGAGTGCGGCACATGTCAAAAGGGCATTCGCTACAAGACCCTTACCTGAACACTTTACGTAAAGAGAAAGTCGGGGTTTCCATCTACCTGGTCAACGGTATCAAGCTGCAAGGGACGATCGAGTCGTTCGACCAGTTCGTGATCCTGCTGAAAAACACCGTAAGCCAGATGGTCTACAAACACGCTATCTCGACCGTCGTGCCGGTTCGTCCAATTCGTCTGCCTAGCGCAACCGAAAACGAACAGGGCGATGCCGATGCAGCGCCGGGTAACGCCTGATAGGAGTCTCCTTTGTTCTTTGAGCGCCACGGTGGTGGTGAACGAGTCATCCTCGTTCACTTGGATGGACAGGACCCTGAGGCGCGCGAAGATCCGCAGGAGTTTCAGGAGTTGGCAAATTCGGCTGGCGCCGAGACCGTTGCGTTTTTTAACGTGCCGCGTCATCGGCCAACCGCCAAATATCTGATCGGCAGCGGCAAGGTCGAGGAACTGCGCGACCTGGTCAAGGCTGAAGAAGCCGATCTGGTGATTTTCAATCACATCCTCACGCCCAGTCAGGAGCGCAACCTCGAACGTGTTTTCGAGTGTCGCGTGATCGACCGCACAGGGCTGATTCTCGATATTTTCGCTCAGCGCGCACGTACCCATGAGGGCAAGCTACAGGTCGAACTGGCCCAGCTTGACCACATGAGCACGCGGCTGGTTCGCGGCTGGACTCACCTTGAGCGTCAGGGTGGCGGTATCGGTATGCGCGGTCCGGGTGAAACCCAGCTGGAAACCGACCGCCGTCTGCTGCGGGTCCGCCTGCGCCAGATCAAGGGGCGGCTGGAGAAGGTGCGCAGTCAGCGCGAGCAGTCGCGCCGCGGCCGGTCCCGTGCGGACATTCCTACCGTTTCGCTGGTCGGCTACACCAACGCCGGCAAATCGACACTCTTCAACAACGTGACGAAATCCGACGTGTATGCGGCCGACCAACTGTTCGCCACGCTCGACCCGACCCTGCGCCGGCTGGAGCTTGACGACCTCGGTCCGATCGTCCTGGCCGACACCGTGGGCTTCATTCGTCACCTGCCACACAAGCTGGTCGAGGCATTTCGGTCTACGCTCGAAGAGTCGAGCAATTCCGACCTGTTGTTGCACGTGATCGATGCGGCCGAACCGGATCGCATGTTGCAGATCGAGCAGGTGATGGTGGTGCTGGGCGAGATTGGTGCCCAGGACTTGCCGATCCTCGAGGTCTATAACAAACTCGATTTGCTCGAAGGTGTCGAGCCGCAGATCCAGCGCGATGCCGATGGCAAGCCGCAACGGGTCTGGCTCTCGGCACGTGATGGCAGCGGTCTGGAACTGCTTGAACAGGCCATCGCCGAGTTGCTCGGCAGTGATCTGTTCGTCGGCACCTTGCGCTTGCCGCAACGATTCGCTCGACTGCGTGCGCAGTTCTTCGAACTCGGTGCGGTGCAGAAAGAAGAATACGATGAAGAAGGTGTCAGCCTGCTGGCCGTTCGTTTGCCCCGGATCGAGCTGAATCGATTGGTAAGCCGCGAAGGATTGCAGCCGATGGAATTCATCGAGCAACACACTTTGCAATAAAAGCCTGACAAAGCGGTTGTGCCGCAACGGCAGGCATTCTGTAGCATTGGTCGGCGCGCCGTGGGTGCGTCTTTGCTTTATCAGATGGAGAGCGCTATGGCTTGGAATGAGCCGGGTGGCAACTCGAATAATCAGGATCCCTGGGGTGGCAAGCGCCGCAATAACGGCGACCGCAAGGGCCCACCGGATCTCGACGAGGCCTTCCGAAAGCTGCAGGAAAGCCTGAACGGGTTGTTCGGTGGTGGTAAGAAACGCGGTGATGACGGCAGCGGTCCGGGCAGGAGCAGTGGCGGCTTCGGCGGTCTGCTCGGCATCGGCCTGGTGGTGCTGGCGGCCGTCTGGCTGTACAGCGCGGTCTATGTTGTGGATGAGCAGGAGCAAGCCGTGGTGCTGCGCTTCGGCAAGTACTACGAGACAGTCGGCCCGGGCCTGAACATCTACTTCCCGCCGATCGACAAGAAGTACATGGAGAACGTGACGCGTGAGCGTGCGTACACCAAGCAGGGCCAGATGCTGACTGAAGACGAGAACATCGTCGAAGTGCCGCTGACCGTGCAGTACAAGATCAGCAACCTGCAGGACTTCGTGCTGAACGTCGATCAGCCGGAAATCAGCCTGCAGCACGCGACCGAAAGTGCGCTGCGTCACGTGGTCGGTTCCACCGCCATGGACCAGGTGCTGACCGAAGGTCGTGAATTGATGGCCAGCGAAATCAAGGAGCGTCTGCAACGTTTCCTCGATACCTATCGCACCGGTATCACCGTCACCCAGGTCAACGTACAGAGCGCTGCGGCACCGCGTGAAGTACAGGAAGCCTTCGATGACGTGATCCGCGCACGTGAAGACGAGCAGCGTTCGCGCAACCAGGCCGAGACCTACGCCAATGGCGTGGTGCCGGAAGCCCGTGGTCAGGCCCAGCGCATCATCGAAGATGCCAATGGTTACCGCGACGAGACCATCTCGCGCGCCAAGGGTGAGGCCGATCGCTTCACCAAGCTGGTCGCCGAGTATCGCAAGGCACCTGAAGTCACCCGCGAGCGTCTGTACCTAGACACCATGCAGGAAGTCTTCAGCAACACCAGCAAGGTTCTCGTGACCGGCAACAAGAACGGCCAGAGCAATCTGCTCTACCTGCCGTTGGACAAAATGATCCAGAACAGTTCGGGTAATGCACCGGTGACCGGTTCGGCCGCCAGCAACAACACGGACGTCACGCCGCATGTCACTGACGTGCCGCAGACGCGTACAAGGGAGACCCGCTGATGAGCAATAAATCGCTGATCGCCCTGATCGTTGGCGTCGTCGTGGTACTGGTGGGCTGGAATTGCTTCTACATCGTCGCTCAGACCGAGCGCGCGGTGCTGCTGCAATTCGGTCGTGTGGTTCAGGCCGATGTCCAGCCGGGTTTGCATGTGAAAGTGCCTTACGTCAACCAGGTGCGCAAATTCGATGCGCGTCTGTTGACGCTGGATGCACCGACGCAGCGCTTCCTGACCCTGGAAAAGAAAGCCGTGATGGTCGATGCCTACGCCAAGTGGCGGGTGAAAGATGCCGAGCGCTTCTACACCGCGACTTCGGGTCTGAAGCAGATCGCCGACGAGCGTCTGTCCCGTCGTCTGGAATCCGGTCTGCGTGACCAGTTCGGCAAGCGCACCCTGCACGAAGTGGTGTCGGGTGAACGTGATGCGCTGATGGCTGACATCACTGCATCGCTGAACAAGATGGCGGAAAAAGAGCTGGGTATCGAAGTGGTCGATGTCCGGGTCAAGGCGATCGATCTGCCGAAAGAAGTGAACCGCAGTGTGTTCGAGCGTATGAGCACCGAGCGTGAGCGTGAAGCTCGCGAGCACCGCGCCAAGGGTAACGAGCTGGCCGAAGGCATCCGTGCCGATGCCGACCGTCAACGCCGCGTGCTGCTGGCCGAAGCCTATCGTGAATCCGAAGAGGTTCGCGGTGACGGTGACGCCCAGGCTGCTGCGATCTACTCCAAGGCCTACGGTCAGGATCAGGAGTTCTACGGTTTCTACCGTAGCCTGCGTGCCTACCGTGAAAGCTTCGCGAATAAATCCGACGTCCTGGTCCTCGACCCAAGCAGCGACTTCTTCCGTTACCTGGAAAAAGCCAAACCTTGATACGACGTTGACCTGAATCATTCCGCCCGGCGGCTAAAACCTCGGGCGGGGTGATCCTTTCGGAAAACGTGTGTATGATGCGGCAGCCGGGAAATTCCCGGCTTTTTTGCGTCTGCACGTTTGATTGCTGTTTTTGTTGCAGGCATCGGGTTTGAACGGCCCGAGCGTTTTTCGAGGAAAGTGATGGGCGAAGCCGCCAGCCGGCCTTTCGCTGCGTCGTTCATGCGCGTGCGTTTTGAACGCCTCGGTCATTTTCTGCTTCACTCAAGGCTCGCCCTCGTGCTGGCCGCCCGGATCAAAGGGGAATGGCGTAATGGCAACGGTAGACCGCTGGCTGCTGCCAGATGGCATCGAAGAAGTACTGCCACCGGAGGCTGCGCGCATTGAAGTTGCGCGTCGCCAGGTGTTGGATCTGTTCCAGAGCTGGGGTTACGAGTTTGTCGTGACTCCCCATATCGAGTACCTGGAATCCCTGCTGACCGGCGCGGGCCAGGACCTGGATCTGCGTACCTTCAAGGTCATCGACCCGCAATCGGGCCGGCAGATGGGGTTCCGTGCCGATATCACGCCGCAGGTTGCGCGCATCGACGCACACACCCTGCGTCGCGAAGGCCCGAGTCGTCTGTGCTACGCCGGCAGTGTTCTGCACGCCCAGCCGCGTGCATTGTCGTCCTCGCGCAGTCCGATCCAGCTGGGCGCCGAGCTGTACGGCGATGCCAGCCCGAGCAGCGACGTCGAAGTCATCAGTCTGATGCTGGCCATGCTGCAACTGGCCGATGTGCCGGATGTGCACATGGACCTCGGGCATGTCGGCATCTACCGTGGTCTGGCCCGTGCCGCCGGTCTGTCCGGTGAAGTCGAGCAACAGTTGTTCGATGCCCTGCAGCGCAAGGCCATCGATGAAGTAATTACTTTGACCGAAGGCCTGCCGGCTGATCTTTCCGGCATGCTGCGCGCACTGGTTGATCTGTGCGGCGGCCGTGAAGTGTTGAGTGCTGCCCGCGAGCGACTGGCCAATGCGCCGGCGCCGGTTCTGGCAGCGCTGGAAGATCTGCTGGCGATTGCCGAGCGTCTTTCCGTGCGTTTCCCGCAGTTGCCGCTGTATTTCGATCTTGGCGAGCTGCGCGGCTACCACTACCACACCGGTGTGGTGTTCGCGGTGTTCGTGCCCGGCGTTGGCCAGTCCATCGCTCAGGGTGGTCGTTACGACGACATCGGCGCCGATTTCGGTCGCGCCCGTCCGGCGACTGGTTTCTCTACCGATTTGAAAACCCTGGTGACCCTGGGGCGTGCTGAGATCGAGCTACCGTCTGGCGGTATCTGGATGCCTGACAGTACGGATGCGGCACTCTGGCAGCAGGTTTGCCAGTTGCGCAGTGAGGGTCAGCGTGTCGTTCAGGCCTTGCCTGGACAACCTTTGGCCGCCGCCCGTGATGCGGACTGCGACCGGCAATTGATTCAGCAGAACGGGCTTTGGCAAGTATCGCCACTGGCTTCTTGAGTTTTCCTGCCGGCCTTCGCCGGCACCAAGTTTGCGCGAATGAGGACAAGTGTTATGGGTAAGAATGTCGTAGTCCTGGGCACCCAGTGGGGTGATGAGGGCAAAGGCAAGATCGTTGATCTGCTGACCGAACATGCTGCCGCCGTAGTGCGCTACCAGGGTGGCCACAACGCGGGTCACACACTGGTGATCGACGGCGAGAAAACCGTCTTGCACCTGATTCCGTCGGGCGTGCTGCGCGAAGGCGTGCAATGCCTGATCGGCAACGGCGTGGTGGTTGCACCTGACGCCCTGCTGCGCGAGATCACCAAGCTGGAAGAGAAAGGCGTACCGGTGCGCGAGCGCCTGCGTATCAGCCCGTCCTGCCCGCTGATCCTGTCCTTCCACGTTGCGCTGGACCAGGCCCGTGAAAAGGCCCGTGGCGAGCTGAAGATCGGTACTACCGGTCGCGGCATCGGCCCGGCTTACGAAGACAAGGTTGCCCGTCGTGGCCTGCGTGTCGGCGACCTGCTGAACATGCCGCGCTTCGAAGACAAACTGCGTGAACTGGTGGATTACCACAACTTCATGCTGGTCGGTTACTACAAAGAGCCAGCCATCGAATTCGAAAAGACCCTGGCCGAGTGCAAGGAATACGCTGAGCTGCTCAAGCCGCTGATGCTCGACGTGACTGCCGAGCTGCACGACCTGCGTCGCGCCGGCAAAGACATCATGTTCGAAGGCGCGCAAGGTTCGTTGCTGGACATCGACCACGGCACCTACCCGTACGTGACCAGCTCCAACACCACCGCTGGTGGTGTGGCGACCGGTTCGGGCGTTGGCCCGATGTTCCTCGATTACATCCTGGGCATCACCAAGGCCTACACCACGCGCGTGGGTTCCGGCCCGTTCCCGACCGAGCTGTTTGACGAAGTCGGCGCCCACCTGGCCAAACAGGGTCACGAGTTCGGCGCTACTACCGGCCGTGCCCGTCGTTGCGGCTGGTTCGACGCCGTCATCCTGCGTCGCGCTATCGATGTGAACAGCATCTCGGGTATCTGCCTGACCAAGCTGGACGTACTCGACGGTCTGGAAACCATCAACATCTGCGTTGGCTACAAAGACGCGCAGGGCAATGCCGTTGCTCCGACTGATGCTGATAGCTACGTCGGCCTGCAGCCGGTGTACGAAGAAGTGCCGGGCTGGAGCGAATCGACCGTGGGTGCCAAGACCCTGGAAGAACTGCCGGCCAATGCTCGTGCCTACATCAAGCGCGTTGAAGAATTGATCGGTGCGCCGATCGACATTATTTCGACGGGCCCGGACCGCAACGAAACCATCGTTCTGCGTCATCCGTTTGCCTGATAAGTCGTTGATGTAAAAAACAAAGGCCCCTTAATCGGGGCCTTTGTCGTTTATGCCTGTTGGACGGCATGACCTTTGCTGTGAATCTGTCTACAAGAGTGCCAACAAATTAATGGCGTCAGAAGTAGAGGGATTTAAAGTGTCAGCCGTTCTCTCACTGTTACAAAGCCGTTTGTTGCGGCCGGTGTTCGTTACCCTTGGTATCGCCCTTTTGGTGCAGGTGTTGGTGGCGGTTGCCCTGACGCGGAGCACGGTCACGGCGCTGGAAGCCGATCTGGCTGTGCGCCTGGGTGCCGACAGCCAGAAGCTCTCCGGTGAACTGGAGCAGGCCGGACGTGAAGTCACTTCCAGTCTGGATGCGCTTTCCGCTAGCACTCGTCAGCGCCTGACGACCGGCCTTTCTGCGCGCCTTAAGGATGAGCAGGCGCAATTGCGCGCCACGCTGGAAAAGGATCTCAAAGATTCCGCCAACGACATGGCGCAGTTGCTTGCCTCGGTAGCGCCGCGTGCCATGTGGGACAGCGACGTGCCGACGCTCTCGGAGTTCGCTCGTCGCGCCCAGCGCAATCCCAATGTGCTGTTCGTGGTGTATGACGACGCCACTGGCCAGCATCTGACCCGTTATCTCAACCGTGAAAACCCGATCAACAAGGCCTTGCTGGAAAAAGGTCAGGGCGAGCGTGCGCTGGACAAGGTGCTGGATGCGGCGAAAAACGATCCTTCGGTTTACTACCTTGAAGCCTCGATCAATCCTAACGGCGTGGAAATCGGCAAGGTGCTGATGGGCGTGTCAACGGCCTCGGTGGAAACCGATCTGGCCGAGCTCGACAAGCGCTTTCTGGCGCTGATTGCCAGCAGCGATCAACTGGTCGGCGACAGCCTCAAAGGCGCGGCGGCGGACAGTGCCAAAGCGATGCAGGCGCGTCTGCAATCGGCGCAGGGCACCGCTGGCGAGATGAAAGCCAACACCGCACAAACCGTCCAAGAGGCGGCTGCGACACTGCGCTGGCGCATCGGCCTCGGCTTGGCGCTGGTCGGTTGCGGCGTGCTGCTGTTGCTGGCTGTGGTGCTCGGTCATCGGGTGGTCAATCGCCTGAAAATGCTCAATGCGGCGATGGACGATCTGGCAGCGGGCGAGGGCGATCTGACCAAGCGTGTGCAGATCAACAGCAAGGATGAAATCGGCGACATGGCCTCGGCGGTCAATCGCTTCGTCGACAAGTTGCAGCCGATCGTGCGCGAGGCGGGCGATGTCGCTCAGCGCACGGGCGTGGAAATTGGCGCGATGACTTTGCGCAATGCCGGCGCCGATGCGGCCGCCGGGATGCAGCGTGATGAGGTCGCAGAAAGCCTGCGTGCGCTCTCGCAAATGGCTGACGAAGCTCAATCGGAAAGTCATGCCATGCAAGCGGCACTCAAACAAGTCGTGGAAATCCGGCAGGCCACCGATGAAAACACGCGTACTTCAGCCAAGGTTGGCGGGCTGATCGAAGCGCTGGCCGGGCAGGTCGATACCGGAGCGAAAGTCATCGAGCGACTGGCGCAGCAGAGCGAACAGATTGAGGTGGTGCTGACGGTGATTCACGGCATCGCCGAACAAACCAACCTGCTGGCATTGAACGCAGCGATCGAGGCGGCGCGGGCCGGTGAGACCGGGCGCGGATTCGCCGTGGTGGCGGATGAAGTGCGTGCCCTGGCAAGCAAAACGCAAAGCTCCACCGGCGATATTCAGGCGCACATTGTTGCGCTGCAACAGGGCGCACGTGAGGCGGTCGAAGCGATTGGTCAGGCCGGACGGCAGGCCAGCGAAGGTTTGCTGGTGTTGCGCGACAGTGCGCGGTTGCAGCAGTCGGTGCAGGCTTCGGTTGAGCAGGTGCACGCGGCGATCGGTCTGGCCACGCAAGCAGCAGCGCATCAGGCGCAGGGCGCGCAGGCGGTGCGTGGGCGGGTCGAGACGATTCATGCGCAGGCCGAGAAAGCGGCTCAGGCGGTGGTGGAGACCACGGCCAGTGGCAAGGTGCTGGATGGTCTGGCTGCGCAATTGAAAGCCAGCCTGGGGCAGTTCCGGGCTTGATGTTATCCGGGCTGGCCTCTTCGCGAGCAGGCTCGCTCCCACATGGAAAACCCGATTCAATGTGGGAGCGAGCCTGCTCGCGAAAACGGTATCAGCGGCTCAGATACATCCGTGTCGTCAGCAGATAAACCGGCAAACCCGAGACCACGATCAACAACGCCGCATAAGGTGCCGCTGCCGCAAACTCGACATTCGCCGTGTGCGCCCAGACCTCGGTCGCCAATGTATTAAGTCCAGTCGGACTGAGCAGCAACGTCGCCGTCAATTCCTTCATCGCATCGAGAAACACCAGCGCAAACGCCGCGCCCAATGCCGGGAAAATGATCGGCAAGGTCACCCGGCAAAACGCCGTGAACGACGATGCGCCCAAGGTCCGCGCCGCTTCTTCCAACTGCGGCGCAGCCTTGTTCAGCGCGGTACGGATCGGCGCTTGCGCCAGTGGCAGAAACAGCAGCGCATAGGCGATCAGCAGCAAGCCCGACGTCTGATACAGCGCCGGCACGTAATGCAGGGCGAAATACACCAGCGTCAACGCAATCACCAGCCCCGGTAGCGCGTGCAGTAGATAAGGCAAGCGTTCGGCCCAGATTGCCAACCGGCCTTTATAGCGCACCACCAGTAGCCCGACCGGCACTGCCAAAACCAGGCACAACGCCGCGCCGCCCAACGACAATGCCAGCGATGACAGCAGCGCCTCGCTGATCGCCGCGATCGGAAAGGCTGCTGATGAGCCGACCGCCAGCCAATAAGCCAACATCCCCAGTGGGATGCCGCTACCAATAATCGCCAGCAACAGGCAATACAACTGACCAAACGCCGCCCACGGTCCAAGCTTTACCTGTTCAGCCTGTCGCGCCGCGCCCTGGCCGGTGCGCACATGCCGGCCCTTGCCGCGCACGCGCAACTCCAGCCACAACAACAGCAGGCACAGCGCCAGCAACACCGCCGAAAGCATCGCGGCATTGGCGTTGCTGAATTCCAATTCGAATTGCTGGTAAATCGCCGTGGTGAAGGTTTGCAGGCCGATGATCGACAGCGCACCAAACTCCACCAGCATGTGCAGGGCAATCAGCAGCGAACCGGCCAGCAGCGAGGGCCACAGCAGTGGCAGGGCGACGCGGAAAAATACGCCCCAGCGATTCTGTCCCAGTGTGCGGGCGGATTCTTCGAGGGACGGATCGAGATTGCGCAGGGTGGCAGCAACCGGCAGGAAGATCAGCGGATATTTCGACAGGCTCATCACCAGAATCGCCCCGCCGAGGCCTTCGAATTGCGCACTCAGCGACACCCAGGTAAAGCTGCTGACAAACGCCGGCACCGCAAACGGCAGGCACAGGATTACGCCCCACAGGCGTCGGCCCGGCAGATTACTGCGTTCCAGCAACCACGCCAGCGACAGGCCGATCACGCCACAGGTGATCGTCACGCCGACCATCAGTGCCAAGGTGTTGCGCAGTAGGCCAAACACATACGGGCGCCACAACAGGTGCAGCGCCTCGGCCCATCCCGCCTGCCAGGCTTTCACCCCGACATAGGCCAATGGCAGCAGGCTCATGACCACCAGTAACAATACCGGCAGCACCAGCCAGATCGACGGACGTTTGCGCCTTGGTACATAGCCCCCGCGCGCGGCGGGGGCCGATAACGATGCTGCCATCAGTTCAGGCCAACTTCGCGTTCCAGTTCCAGCGCTTCTTCAGCATTGCCCAGATCCGCCGGAGTGACATTCGGCGCTTCCAGTTCGCTGAACGGCTTGAGGCCACGATCCGATTCCATGCCTTTGTGCAGCGGGTATTCGGCGGTGGTCTGAGTGATCACGCGCTGACCTTCTTCGCTGGCCATGAAGGCGAGGAATTGCTGGGCTTCTTTTGGATGTTTGCTGGATTTGAGCACGGCAGCGCTGGATACGGTGATCAGGCCGCCAGCGTCGCCGCCGGTGAAATAATGCAACTTGGAGTCGAGCTTGCCTTTCTCGCGCTGCAGGGCAAACCAGTAGTAATTGTTCACCAGCACCGTGGCGACTTCGCCGTTCTCCACGGCTTTGAGGGCGACCATGTTGTTGCTGTAGGTCTTGCCGAACGCGCGCAGACCGGTGAGCCATTCTTCGGCAGCGTCACGACCGTGCAGTTTGATGATCGCTACGGCCTGTTCCTGGAAGGCGCCGCTGGTCGGGACGAAACCGACTTTGCCTTGCCATTGCGGCTCGGAGAATTCCATCACCGATTTCGGCAGATCTTTTTCGTCGATCAGTTTGGGGTTGAACGCGACCACGCGTACGCGGGCGGTAACGCCGATCCACGTGCCATTGGCGGCGACGTATTTTTCCGGCAGAACCGCCAGTATGGCGTCATCGGCCTTGGCCAGCAGGCCCTGTTCGCCGAGGTTGTTCAGCGGCGGCGACTCTTCGGTGTAGATCACGTCGGCGGGGGAGCGATCGCCTTCTTCGATGATCTGGCTGGCGAGCTGGTTGCTGCTACCTTTGCGCACGTTGACGTGGATGCCGGTCTTGGCTTCAAAGGCCTTGGCAATCGCGTCGCCGACTTCCTTGTGCTGGCCGTTGTAGAGAGTCAGGGAAACCGCATCGGCAGCCTGGGTGAGGGGAGTGGCGAGCGCCAGGCCGAGGAGGGTGAAGGTCAGGCCTCGGCGCAGGGTATTTCGAAACGTCATTCGCAGGGTTCCTCACTGTCGCATTGCAAAAACTTGCAACAATGATAAACGATATTGTTTCTCAAGTGCGCCTTATGGGGCGACTGGTGATTGTGTAGGAGCTGCCGAAGGCTCGGGCCGCGTTCGGACGATCTTTTTGATCTTGCTGTTAAACGGTAGGGGGTCAAAAGCAAGATCAAAAGATCGCAGCCTCGTTGCACTCGTCAGCTCCTACACGCTCCTACAAGACCTGCGGAAATTCAGGAAGCCAGAAACGCAAAAACCCGCTTTCGCGGGTTTTTGTGAAATCCAAGGCCTGAACCTTGAATTTGAATTGGTGCCCAGAAGAAGACTCGAACTTCCACGACCGTAAGGTCACCAGCACCTGAAGCTGGCGTGTCTACCAATTTCACCATCTGGGCAATCATCGCAAGCGTTGCCGCTGTTGATGTGGCGCACTATACGGAGGCCTTTTTGATCTGTAAACCCCTGATTTGGTTTTAATAAATCAGTGTGAACAAAAGCTTTCCCGCAAATGCAAAAAACCCGCTTTCGCGGGTTTTGTGTGAGTCTTGAAACTGATCTAGTCTCAAACTCGAAATTGGTGCCCAGGAGAAGACTCGAACTTCCACGACCGTAAGGTCACCAGCACCTGAAGCTGGCGTGTCTACCAATTTCACCACCTGGGCATCATCGAAAGCGCTTGTGCGTCGTCGATGGCGCGCACTATACGGAGCGCCTTTTTAACTGTAAACCCCTGCCGCAGAAAAAACTGAATTTTTTTACCAGTGGCGTTCAAAACGGTATCGGAGCGTCGATACAGGGCCATGCAAAGCCTTATAGAAGCGGAAATTTCCCGTTTCCCGGCGCCTATGCCAAACTAACCCGCATATAGACAAGGTGAAAACTCTCTAATGGCCGATTGGCAGTCCCTCGATCCCGAGGCCGCTCGTGAAGCGGAAAAATACGAAAACCCTATTCCCAGCCGCGAACTGATCCTGGCGCACCTCGCCGATCGGGGTTCGCCTGCTGCCCGCGAGCAACTGGTCGAAGAGTTTGGTCTGACCACAGAAGACCAGATCGAGGCCCTGCGCCGCCGCTTGCGCGCCATGGAGCGCGACGCTCAACTGATCTACACCCGCCGTGGCACTTACGCGCCGGTGGACAAGCTCGACCTGATCCTCGGCCGCATCAGCGGTCACCGCGACGGCTTCGGCTTCCTGGTGCCGGACGACGGCAGCGATGACCTGTTCATGAGCCCGGCGCAAATGCGTCTGGTGTTCGACGGCGACCGCGCGCTGGCACGAGTGTCCGGTCTCGACCGTCGTGGTCGCCGCGAAGGCGTGATCGTCGAAGTGGTCTCCCGCGCTCACGAAACCATCGTTGGCCGCTACTTCGAAGAAGGCGGTATCGGTTTCGTCGTTGCCGACAATCCGAAGATCCAGCAGGAAGTGCTGGTCACGCCGGGCCGCAACGCCAATGCGCAGATCGGGCAGTTCGTCGAGGTGAAAATCACTCACTGGCCGACGCCGCGCTTTCAGCCGCAAGGCGATGTGGTCGAAGTGGTCGGCAACTACATGGCGCCGGGCATGGAAATCGATGTTGCCCTGCGCACGTATGATATTCCGCACGTCTGGCCTGAGGCGGTTGTGAAAGAAGCAGCCAAGCTCAAGCCGGAAGTTGAAGAAAAAGACAAAGAGAAGCGCATCGACCTGCGCCATCTGCCGTTCGTTACCATCGATGGCGAAGATGCCCGCGACTTCGACGACGCGGTCTACTGCGAAGCCAAGCCGGGCAAGCTGCGTCTGTTCTCCGGTGGCTGGAAGCTTTACGTGGCGATTGCCGACGTTTCCAGCTACGTGAAGATCGGTTCGGCGCTGGATAACGAAGCTCAGGTTCGCGGCAACTCGGTGTACTTCCCCGAACGCGTGATTCCGATGCTGCCGGAGCAACTGTCCAACGGCCTGTGCTCGCTGAACCCGCAAGTCGATCGTCTGGCCATGGTTTGCGAGATGACCATCTCCAAGTCCGGCGAAATGACCGACTACTGCTTCTATGAGGCGGTGATCCATTCCCACGCCCGTCTGACCTACAACAAGGTCAGCGCGATGCTGGAAACGCCGAAGGCTACCGAAGCGCGCAAATTGCGCGGCGAGTACACCGACGTCGTGCCGCACCTCAAGCAGCTCTACGCTTTGTACAAAGTATTGCTGGCTGCCCGTCATGTGCGTGGCGCGATCGATTTCGAAACTCAGGAAACCCGGATCATCTTCGGTTCCGAGCGCAAAATCGCCGAAATCCGTCCGACTGTGCGCAACGATGCGCACAAGCTGATCGAGGAATGCATGCTGGCGGCCAACGTGGCCACTGCCGAATTCCTCAAGAAGCACGAAATCCCTGCGCTGTATCGCGTTCACGCTGGTCCGCCGCCAGAGCGTCTGGAAAAACTGCGCGCATTCCTTGGTGAGCTCGGCCTGTCCCTGCACAAAGGCAAGGATGGTCCGTCGCCGAAGGATTATCAGGCGTTGCTCGCGAGCATCAAGGATCGTCCGGATTTCCACCTGATCCAGACCGTCATGCTGCGTTCGTTGAGTCAGGCGGTGTACAGCGCTGAAAATGACGGCCACTTCGGCCTGAATTACGAAGCCTATACCCACTTCACCTCGCCGATCCGTCGTTACCCGGACCTGCTCACGCACCGCGCGATCCGCAGCGTGATCCATTCCAAACAAGACACCCCGCACGTTCGTCGTGCCGGTGCGATGACCATTCCGAAGGCGCGCATTTATCCGTACGACGAAGCGGCGCTGGAGCAGCTCGGCGAGCAGTGCTCGATGAGCGAGCGCCGTGCCGACGAAGCGACCCGCGACGTGGTGAACTGGCTCAAGTGCGAGTTCATGAAGGATCGCGTCGGCGAGTCGTTCCCGGGCGTGATCACCGCTGTGACCGGGTTTGGTCTGTTCGTCGAGCTGACCGATATCTATGTTGAAGGCCTGGTGCACGTCACCGCGCTGCCGGGCGATTACTACCACTTCGACCCTGTGCATCACCGTCTTGCGGGTGAGCGCACTGGTCGCAGCTTCCGGCTTGGCGACACCGTTGAAGTACGGGTCATGCGTGTCGACCTCGACGAACGCAAGATCGACTTCGAGATGGCGGAAAAAACCATCAGCGCGCCGATCGGTCGCAAGAAACGTGGCGCCGAAACCGCTGCGCCTGCTGCCAAGGAAGCGCAAGAAAAGGCTCCAGCGAAAACCGCCAGCCGTCGTCCAGCCAAGGAAAAGGTTGCCGAAGCCTATCGCCCGAGCGACGCCGTGGCGAAAAACGCCGAGCTGCGCAAAAGCCGTGAATTGAAGAAGGCCTTGCTGGCCGATGCGAAAAACGGTGGTAAAGCGGCGTCCGGGGGAAAGACCGGGCGGTCGGCGCCTGACAGGGCGACCGACGGCAAGCCAGCCAAACCGAGCAAACACCGTAAGGGCCCGCCAAAAGCGGGTTCCGCTCCAGCCAAGAGTGGCGGGGCGCGTAAACCGAAGGCGAAGTCATGAGTCAGTTGGAAAAAATCTACGGCGTTCACGCGGTAGAAGCGTTGCTGCGTCATCACCCCAAGCGCGTCAAGCAGATCTGGCTGGCGGAAAGCCGCAACGATCCGCGCGTACAGACGCTGGTCGAACTGGCCAACGAAAACCGTGTTCAGGTCGGCCAGGCCGAGCGCCGCGAAATGGACGCCTGGGTTGAAGGCGTGCATCAGGGCGTAGTCGCTGAAGTCAGCCCGAGCCAGGTCTGGGGCGAGGCGATGCTTGACGAGCTGCTCGATCGCACCGAAGGCGCGCCGTTGCTGCTGGTGCTCGATGGCGTGACCGATCCGCACAACCTCGGCGCCTGCCTGCGTTCGGCCGATGCGGCCGGTGCGCTGGCGGTGATCGTGCCGAAGGACAAGTCGGCCACGCTGACTCCGGTGGTGCGTAAAGTCGCCTGCGGCGCGGCGGAAGTGATTCCGCTGGTGGCCGTGACCAACCTGGCGCGCACTCTGGAAAAACTCCAGCAGCGCGGCCTCTGGGTCGTCGGCACGGCCGGCGAAGCCGAAGTCAGCATTTATGACCAGGACCTGACCGGCCCGACCATCCTGATCATGGGCGCCGAAGGCAAAGGCATGCGTCGCCTGACCCGCGAGCATTGCGACTATCTGGTGAACCTGCCGATGGCCGGTAGCGTCAGCAGCCTCAACGTCTCGGTCGCCACTGGCGTGTGCCTGTTCGAAGCCCAGCGCCAGCGCGGTGCGAAAGCCAAGGCTGCCGCGAAGAAATAAGCTTCACGCAATCAACTGTGGGAGCGAGCCTGCTCGCGAAGAGGAGTGTCAGTCGACGTCATTGTTGCCTGACAGGCCGCATTCGCGAGCAGGCTCGCTCCCACATTCGCTTACGGTGTCTGGAAGATCGGTGGTTGTTCAAATAATCACCAATTGCCTTGCGCCCCCGCAGTCCCTTCTCTACAATTGCGCCCCTTGCTGTGACGGCAGGCACGCATGTGCCCCGCGCCAGCAAGTCCATAAGTGTCATTCACTCCTTGTCTGACCGTTTTTGAGCGGCAGGCTACAACCCGTAAGGAGCATTCATGCGTCATTACGAAATCATCTTTCTGGTCCACCCGGATCAGAGCGAGCAAGTCGGCGGCATGGTTGAGCGTTACACCAAGCTGATCGAAGAAGACGGCGGCAAAATCCACCGTCTGGAAGACTGGGGCCGTCGTCAACTGGCCTACGCAATCAACAATGTTCACAAGGCTCACTACGTGATGCTGAACGTTGAGTGCACTGGCAAGGCCCTGGCCGAGCTGGAAGACAACTTCCGCTACAACGATGCAGTGATCCGTAACCTGGTCATCCGTCGCGACGAAGCCGTTACCGGCCAGTCCGAGATGCTCAAGGCTGAAGAAAACCGCAGTGAGCGCCGTGAGCGTCGCGACCGTCCTGAGCACGAAGGCGCCGAAGGCACCGACAGTGATGACAGCGACAACAGCGATAACGCTGACGAGTAATCCACGGACCTTATTAAGGAGCCTATCAAATGGCACGTTTCTTCCGTCGTCGTAAATTCTGCCGCTTCACCGCTGAAGACGTGAAAGAGATCGACTACAAAGATCTCAACACTCTGAAAGCCTACGTATCCGAGACCGGCAAAATCGTTCCAAGCCGCATCACCGGTACCAAAGCTCGTTATCAGCGTCAGCTGGCCACCGCTATCAAGCGCGCCCGCTTCCTGGCCCTGCTGGCCTACACCGACAGCCACGGCCGCTGAGACCGGGCAGTCGACAAGTAGCAAAGGATTGAATGCATGCGCGCCTTAGCTGAGTTCATCATGCGAGGCCGAATGCAGGCCACTCTCGTGGTGGCCGGATGTGCAACATTGCCGTTGTTGTATTGGTTGGGTGCTGCCGCCGGGAGCCTTGTGCTGCTGCGGCGCGGATTGACGGACGCCCTTGGCGTTCTGTCGCTGGGACTGCTGCCGGCATTGATCTGGTGGCTGTATGCCGACGACCCACGGGCACTTCTGGTGCTGCTGGGCTCTGCGGTGCTTGCGTTGGTTTTGCGCGCAAGCGAATCCTGGGTCCGCACGCTGCTGGTCAGCGTAGTGATCGGAGTGGTGTTTTCAGTGGTGCTCGGGGTCGCGTTTGCGGCCCAGATCGAGATGCTTGCACAGGCCCTCATAAAGGTCATGCCGGCACTTCTCGGTGAGACCTACAAGCAATTGTCGGTCGATGAGCAAGCGCGTTTCGCGTCCCTGATTGCACCGGTCCTGACCGGACTGATTGCGGCCTTGTTGCAGATCGTCAGCGTGCTGAGCCTGATTGTCGGGCGGCATTGGCAGGCGTTGTTGTACAACCCGGGTGGTTTCGGTCGCGAGTTTCGCGCCATCCGCATCCCGCTGGGGCCGGCGATGTTACTGCTGGCGTTGATGCTTCTGGGCCCGAATCTCGGTGCACAGATGGCCATGTTGACGCCGTTGTGCAGTGTACCGCTGGTGTTCGCCGGGCTGGCCCTGATTCACGGGCTGGTCGGGCAGAAGCGACTGGCCGGTTTCTGGCTGGTGGGGTTGTACGTCACGCTGCTGTTGTTCATGCAGCTGATCTATCCGTTGCTCGTGGTTCTGGCCATTGTCGACAGCCTGATTGATTTTCGCGGTCGTCACGTGTCGAAAGACACCGACAGCGCGAACGGTGAAGGTTAAAAGTTAGAGGATTTTCACATGCAACTGATCCTTCTGGAAAAAATCGCCAACCTGGGCAACCTGGGCGACAAAGTAAACGTTAAGGCCGGTTACGGTCGTAACTACCTGCTGCCTTTCGGTAAGGCTACCGCTGCGACCGCTGCCAACCTGGCTGCGTTCGAAGAGCGTCGCGCCGAGCTGGAAAAAGCTGCCGCAGACCGTAAAGCATCGGCTGAAAGCCGTGCTGCCCAACTGGCCGAGCTGGAAGTGACCATCACTGCCACCGCTGGCGACGAAGGCAAGCTGTTCGGTTCGATCGGTACTCACGACATCGCTGACGCACTGACCGCTTCCGGCGTTGAAGTGCAGAAGAGCGAAGTTCGTCTGCCGAACGGCACCATCCGCAACGTGGGTGAATTCGACGTGGCCGTGCACCTGCACGCCGAAGTTGAAGCCACCGTACGCGTTGTCGTGGTAGCAGCTTAAGCAACACGGATCGGCTGGCGGCTTGTCCGCCAGGCGGTTAACATCGGGCACGATCCTGTTTACAGGTCGTGCCCTTTGTCTTTCTGAATTCCCTGCTTTTCACTAATACTCAAGTGGCCATGAACGATATCTCCGCTCCCGAGCAATACGATCTGCAAACCGCTGCCCTGAAGGTGCCGCCGCATTCCATCGAGGCCGAACAGGCCGTACTCGGTGGTCTGATGCTGGACAACAACGCCTGGGAACGCGTGCTCGATCAAGTCTCCGACGGCGATTTCTATCGACATGACCACCGCCTGATCTTCCGCGCGATCGCCAAACTGGCCGATCAGAACTCGCCGATCGACGTCGTGACCCTTGCCGAGCAATTGGACAAGGAGGGTCAGACGTCGCAGGTGGGCGGCCTCGGTTATCTTGGCGAACTGGCGAAAAACACGCCTTCCGTCGCCAACATCAAGGCCTATGCGCAGATCGTCCGCCAGCGTGCGACGTTGCGCCAACTTATCGGCATCAGCACCGAGATCGCCGACAGCGCCTTCAACCCCGAAGGCCGTACCGCCGAAGAGATCCTCGACGAAGCCGAACGGCAGATCTTCCAGATCGCCGAAGCGCGGCCGAAGACCGGTGGCCCGGTCGGCGTCAACGAATTGCTGACCAAGGCCATCGACCGCATCGATACCCTGTTCAACACCGCCGACGCGATCACCGGCCTGTCCACCGGCTACACCGACCTCGACGAGAAGACCAGTGGCTTGCAGCCGTCCGACCTGATCATCGTCGCCGGCCGTCCGTCGATGGGTAAAACCACCTTCGCGATGAACCTGGTGGAAAACGCCGTGTTGCGCAGCGAGAAAGCGGTGCTGGTTTACTCCCTCGAGATGCCAGGCGAATCGCTGATCATGCGTATGCTGTCCTCGCTCGGCCGGATCGACCAGACCAAGGTGCGTTCCGGCCAGCTCGAAGACGATGACTGGCCGCGTCTGACGTCGGCGGTCAACCTGCTCAACGATCGCAAACTGTTCATCGATGACACCGCCGGTATCAGCCCGTCGGAAATGCGCGCGCGGACCCGGCGTCTGGTGCGTGAGCACGGCGACGTCGGCCTGATCATGATCGACTACCTGCAGTTGATGCAGATCCCTGGTTCCAGTGGTGATAACCGTACTAACGAAATTTCCGAGATTTCGCGCTCCCTGAAAGCCTTGGCCAAGGAATTCAACTGCCCGGTGGTCGCCCTGTCGCAGCTCAACCGCTCCCTTGAGCAACGTCCGAACAAACGCCCGGTGAACTCCGACTTGCGCGAATCCGGAGCGATCGAGCAGGACGCCGACGTGATCATGTTCGTTTATCGCGACGAGGTGTATCACCCGGAAACCGAGCACAAGGGCATCGCCGAAATCATCATCGGCAAACAGCGTAACGGCCCGATCGGTTTCATTCGGCTGGCGTTCATCGGCAAGTACACGCGTTTCGAAAACCTCGCACCGGGCAGCTACAACTTCGACGACGACGAGTGACAGCAGACCGGTCAGCCCGGCCTGCCATAGCTCTTGCCTCAATCGGCCTGTGTAGCCGTTTCGCCTTCAGCAGGCACTGCGCCAGGATGTTCCGCTTGCAGTTCCTGGTGTGTCAGCGCCTGAATCAGCGTCGCTTCGCTGATTGCCAACTGTGCGGTGACGTTATCGGTTTGCGTGTCATACCGGGCCTGGTTCAATGTCTTGTTCGAAAACTGCTCGTCCAGCACTGCCTGCTTTTCCTGAAAGGGCTGGCGGGCAGCATCGAACTGCGATGAGTATTTGTGCGTGATGAAATCCTGCCAGAAGTCCGTCGCAACCAATGCCTGAACCTCCTCCGGCGAGCCGTTCAGCGCGATCACTTTGCGAAACGCCACCTCAAGCATTTCTGTTGTGACGTCAGCCATGCCGATGTACGACAGCGACTGCGGTTGAAAGGGTAATTGCAACCGATCCTTGAGACCGAAGCGATACGCCATGGTCATCTCGTGCGGGTCGCGGATGCGCAAGCGATGGCGGTTCCGCTCGCCCCCCGCCACCTGTGGATCATCGGCAATGGCCCTGCTTGCGGCGACCTGCGCGGCGGCGATGTCATCCACTTGCCTGAGTCGAAACAGACCTTTGGACAATTCCACCAGGGGCGCGCCGTTGCCGTCCTCTCGGGCTTTCGCGCGAGCCTTGTGGGTCATGGCAAGCACTTGCAGGTCGGTGAAGGTCGCGGCGGCCAGATCCGTGCAACCTGCTTCGCAGGCGCGGTCGAAGAGTTCCCTGCGCAGGGCACGTGATTGCGGATCGTTTTCGCTGATGACATCAATCACATCCCAGACCTGCCGGCGGAAATCCTGATGATGGGCAAGGCCGGTGATGATGTTGAAAAATCCATCCGAGCCGTCCTGGGCTCTCAGGTTGTTCAACTGCGTGATTTTCGTTGCGGCCTGTTGTGCCGACATCCCGGCAACCCACTGCGGGTTCAGCGCCACCGGGCTGGCGACAGGCACTTGAATGCGAAAGACGGGACGAGCCGTTGTCAGCAGATTCAATCGGTGGCGAAGCGGGGTCCCGGCGGCGGCCAACTGCTCACTGTAAAGACGCAGGCGTTCATGAGTCGCATCGCTCAAGGGATTATTGGTTATTCGCGTGCCGCTGTTGACCTGCACCGAGTGCGCCAGCCGGTCTGCTGGTGGGGCAATGACAAAGTCCGGGAGCGTGCTGATCTGATTGTTGCTCAGGGTGATCTTGGCGAGCTGCGGTTGGTCGAAAAGGCCTGTCGGCCAGCTGTCGATTCCTGTGTTCGCCAGATCGACCTCGCGAATGTCCGTGATCAGGCTGAAATCCGGCACCACGCCCAGGTGCGGATTGTTCTGCAGCCACAAGGCTCTGAGGGTCGTGCGCCCGGCCAGTATCTGCGCCGTTTCAGCGCTGAGTTCAAGTTGATTGCCCTGCAGGAACAAGCGGGTCATGCCATGCATCTCTCCAACCGCCGGCGGCAAATCCCTGAGCCGATTGTTGGCCATGTTCAGCCAGCGCACATGACGAAAACGCGTGAGAAAGCCTTCCGGCGACTCGGTCAGGTTCATGTTGTTCAGTTTGAGCGAACCTACGTGGCTGAAGTCGATGCTCAGGTCAGGCAGCGTCGGCAACGTCAGGCCGCTGAGGTCCAGTTCAACGCCTATTTCGCTACCGTCGTTCGCGTGTTGTTGCGGCGTGTCCCGGCGCCAGCAACTGAGGATGCGATCCCGCGCTTCATTGCGGTCATTTCGGGTATGAACGTTGTGCTGCAGCTGATTGGCTCGAATGTAACGCTGACGGTTGTTACCGCCCGAGAAAACCCAGTCATCGAGCTGGCCTTTGAGGACGGCAAATTCCTCCTCCAGCGCCGCCAGCCGGTGCGCCACCGTAGCCTTGTCGTGACTCCAGATGAATTCGCGGCAGGTCTCGATGGTTTTGTGCGGGTATAGACTGTGATAACGCTGTGCTCGCGAGTTTTCGCTGTCGAACGCAGCGGGGTGGGCGGGGGTCATCAGTTCAGGGTGCGCGGCTTTCAGGCGACGCCAGTAACCATCGAATTTTCTCCAGTAGTTGGAAGGGAAGTCATTGCCTTCCAGGCGCGTGACGTTATTGATCCGGGCAACGCGCGGCAGGTCATCCGGTAACGGGTCGAGATTGGCCTGCGGCACTTCACGTAAACGATTGTCGCGTAAATCAAGTGTGGTCAAAGCCGTCTTGTCGAGCAGTCCCTTGGGCCATTCGGTGATCCCGGTGTTCTGCAGATTCAGTGTTTGCAGGCCGGGCATGGCACCGAAATCAGGCAGGATTTCCAGCGGGTTGTTGCCCAGGTCGATGTGCTTGAGTGAGTGCAGTTTGCTCAGCGCGTCGGCATCTTGCTGATCGAGTTTTATTTTGTTTGCACGCAGATGCAGTTCGGTAAGTCGCGACAGGCTGGCGACGACCGCAGGCAGCTTGCCGATATTGCACGACGTCAGGGTCAGTTGTTCCAGATTGGCAAACCGGCCAAGAAATGCGTCGGCAGCATCGGACCAGGTTACAGCATCGAGACTGAGCGATTTGACGTGGCTGAAGTCCGCCGTCAGAGCGGGAAGATGTCCGTACACTTCAGACAGTTTCAGTACGCCCCCCGACTCTTGCAGCCAACAGCCGCGAATCAGTCTGGCAATTCGGCGGGCCTTGATGGCCTCCGATCCGGTGGCAGTGGATGATCCGTTCTGACTGTCGGTTATATAGGCTTCGAGTTGCGTCTCGAGCACGTTGAATTGCGTAAAGCGCCGGGACATCTCGCCATGCGCGCCTTCCTCCAGACCGAGCAGATAATCCCTGGCTGCCCTTGCATCTTTATCGGGATACATGCGTTGCACCATGGCGATGTCCTCGACGGCTCCGTCGAGTCTGAAGGTCTTCGGTTGTTTGCCAACGTGCGCCTGTGGATGCTCGATGCTCACCCGCTGCCAATACTTCTCAAGGGTTCGCCAGTAGCCTGCCGGGAATGGATTGCCTTCAATGTGCGTAACGCTGTTGACTCGGGCGCTGGCCAGCGATTGCGCGCTTGCAGGGAAGAGGATGGTCTGCGGTATTTCACGCAGAAGGTTATCGCGCAAGTCCACGCTTACCGCGGCTTGCAGATTCTGCAGCCCGTTTGGCCATTGCTCGAGTCGGGTGTCGCGCAGGCTCACCGATCTGAGCAGGCGCATGGCGCTGAAGTCCGGCGCTTTGCCCAGTGGATTGTGCGACAGGTTCAGGAGTTGCAATTGGCTCAGTCCGCTCAACTGCGCCGCTGTGTGCTCCGTGAGCTGCAGCCGGTTGGTGGTCAGGGTAAGCTCGGTCAGCCCCTGCATTTCCACGATGCTGGCGGGCAGCGTATCCAGGGTAGAGCGAGCGACTGTCAGGCGCTCGAGCGAAGTAAAACCGTTGAGGAAGTCGTCGGCCGCAGCCGACCAGCCCACCGCGCCCAACTCCAGCACGTGCACGTGACTGAAATCAGCACTCAACGCAGGAAGTACACCGTTGCCCAGTTCGAGTCTGAGCACGTCGCCACTCTGCCGTTTCCAGCTGCGCCTGATTGCCGCAGCGCTGCGTTCTGCTGCGACCGCCCGGGTTTTGTCAGTGCCGTCCACGGTGGATGTTCTGACCCAGGCTGCCAGATCTTCCTTGAGCGTTTTGTATTCGCTTTCACGCCGCGCCAGGTAGGCGAGAACGTCATCACCCTGGGGCCGCAGAAGCGTGCCGAGGCCTTCGTCATTAAGGCCCGGGAAAAGTTTTCGCGCGCGCGATTGCGCAGTGGGACGCGGGTTGAACAGCGCCGACAGTCGGCTGCGCAGGCTTCTTTGTTCCGGGCTTTCATTGTCGCCGCGATTCATACCGCCCGGGCCACCCACTTCGGCGCCCCGCCAGCCGGCGCCGGAATCAAAGACAATCGGCTCCGACCTGCCGGGTCTGGTTGCGACATAGGCATTGTCACTATCAACGGCAACCGGATCATCGGGTCGAACGATGCGCATCACCTGCGTCCACGGTGTCGAGGCTTCATGATCGTGCAGCACTTGATAGCTGTGCTTGTCGATCACCGCGTAAAGCTTGCCGTCATGACGATGCAGCCCATCGCTGTCGCGCAGGGCGTTGCTCAAATCCAGCGATGTGCGAAAGGCCTCCAGACGCGTCGCTGACAGTGCGAAGGTATTGGGTTGCAAATCCTTCAATGCGTGCCACAGTCCGCCTTCTGGGTCGCGCAGCATCTCGGGGCCGGAGGGCGTCGATTCGCTCGCCAGTCTGGCTCGCCACAGGCCGCTTTGCGCATCTTTGCCGACCTGCACGAAGCCGCCGTCGGCCACCTCGATGTACTGACGTCCCTTGAACAGCCTCAAGCCCTCGGCATTGGCCGCGGGCAAGTTGTCCGTCGAAGCGAGGCGATAGTCCGCCAGCGGCCGGACGACGATATCCGCCTCGTCCGTTACTGTTCGAATGGTGTGCACCGTAACGCTCGGCGCTGGAACGATCACATCAGGATCGGCGCGGTCGGTCAGCCTGCCTGGCCGTGGCTGCGCGCCAATCGAGGTTGCGATTTCAAAACCCGGTCGCAGCGTCAGATCGGAGTGTAGCGCGGGCGAATCCACTGACGTGTCCGGTCGCAGGTGGACATCCACGGTGGTAGTGCCTTTGGGTGGTGATTTGATTGGCATGTCTTTACATTCCTTGTAGAGGTTGCCCGGCAGCACTCGATAGCCGGTGCTCCCGCGCTGTTCGGCATCATTGCCTGGGAGGTGTCGCTGATTGCCACAGTTGTATAGGCCCGGCGGCTACGTCGAGCGGGGTGACTGCCCGGCATCGACGCGCAGAGAATTTTTCGCCAAGGCAAAAATTCTCTGCGCAGTACGTCCATCGAAATATTCGCGCCAGATGCGGACGTGTTCGCGCCCCGCCCGTTCTTCTGCGCGCTGTGATGAGCTGCCCATGCGGCTTTGCTCAAGGGTTTTCAGATGGGCGCCTCGCACATTGAAGCTCAGATCTTCCGTGTCCTTGGCCGGATAATGGAAATGTGCATGCCAGAGATCTTTGTTACTCATGGCGTCGATGAGCGAATAGACGTCCAGAAAGTCTTGTTCGCCGTCTTTCTTTCGATCGCCATGCTTGCGCACTTTTATCTGCCCTTTGTCGATCAGGTAAATCAGCCTGTCGATGCTCAGGAAATCCTTGTCCTTGTAGATCCGCAGGCGAATCTCTTCGCCGACGTCTTGCAGGCGCTGACTCTGCAGCTCGAGATTCCGGATCAGCGGCGCAACATTGGCATCGGCCGTTTCAAGCTGCCTTAGCTGGAGCGCGGTGCCTTCGAGTACTCTGGCTTTGGCCTCAAGCGCTTCGACGATGTTGTCCGGATTGTTTTTGTTGCGCTCCTGCTTGAGGGCAGCATCCACGTACGAGTCGCACTGCCGCAAAAGATGCCTGGCCTCGGCGCTGAGAGCAGCCCCGCGTTTGTGCTGAACCGTTGGTGCCTGGCGCCACTCTCCGTCTTTGCGCTCATAAGTCTGTGCCGGCCGGGTCGGATCGAAGGGGTCGCGCACGTCAATGACTTCTTCTCCCCGGTCGGTACGTCGAGGGTGGCCGACATTGATCCTGGAGATGCCGTTTTTTTTCGCGCGAAAAAGTCGCCAGGGTCTTGCATCAGGGCCGCTTCTGTCTTGCTGTGGGACGAAGTCGAAGTCAATCGGTTGCTCATGAAAGGGCTGTGCCAGCCTTTCGGACTGTTCGTTGTAGTCGCGGGTCAGGCGAGTGGCCAGCGTTTGCTCGAATGTGTTGATTTCCACATTGATCTCATTGCGTGAGGTCTCGTGCACAGGCCCGACGGGCAGTTCCAGCCGGTCGTACCAGTCGCGGATGGCTGCACATTGTTGTGACAGGCCACTGAGCACAGAAGCGTGTGAAGCGGGGGGAATGCTGTCGAGCGCCGCGTAGATGTACGTCACCTGACCGAACTGGACGGCGAGATCAGAAGCCTGAGGGGCATCGCCACTCGATTGGGGGTTATCCAGGAGCACGCTTTTCGTCAGGATCCACGAGGCAACTACGTTATGTATATCCTTCGGTGAAATGATGTCCTGGCCCAAATCGTCTGCCGAGACCTTCCATTTTTTCATCAGGTTGTCGGCAATGACCTGGCGCTTCTTCATGCGGTGCAGCAATCGGCCGAGGAAACTGACCGTCCGTGGCAGCCGCTGAGGGTGCAGATCAAGCAATGGTCCTTGCAGTGAGCGGCGAGTCAGGCCAAATTCTATGAGCTGCTGGTGGGCGAACATTTGCCCTTTGTGCAGGGCGATCACGTCGTTTTTATACTCATCCTTCGTCCTCACCAATCTGATGGCTGATTTGTTGCGCTCATAGTATTTCAGGGCTCTGTCCAGTCGCATCAGCTCCTCGCGACTGTGCCATTCGCGGTTCACAATGGCAGTCAATTGGAGGCTTAACTCGCCAATACCCACCCTGCCATTTTCACCCACCAGGTCCTTCACCTCCGTCCACGCGTCCAGCAGCCGCTGACGTTCGACGTGGTCGTGGTTGATGTGATAGTGAATGCCGGCAAGTTCAGCCTTCATTTCCATGTACTCAAATGCCGCACCGGAAGGTTGGGCGACTCTTCGCGGCATACCCGCAGCACCGAAGACATTGGTGCCCCGCCATCCGTGGTGCTTATCGAAAACAATGGGTTCCGACCGGCCGGGACGAGAGGCCACGTAGATATTGTTCTCGTGGGTGGCGACCGGGTCTTCGGCGCGAACGATGCGCATCACTGTCCTGCGCGGCGTCGACGCGTCCAGGTCGTGCAGGACCTGATAGGCACGTTGTTCGATGACGACGTAGAGCTTGCCATTGAGGCGGTACAGTCGATCCCTGCCCGGATCGACCGTGCTGAAATCCAGGTCGGTACGAAACGCCTGCAGACGCGTGGTCGATAGCGGGTAGATCAATGGCGCCACGGGTTCAACCGGGCGCCAGAGCGAGCCGTCGGCGTCCGGCTGTAAAACCGGCCCCGAAGGGTTTAATTCGCTGGGTAATTTCGCGCGATAGAGGCCGCTGACGGGGTCTGCTGCGATCTGTACCGTACCGCCATCCGGCAGGTCCACATACTGACGTCCCTTGAACAGGGAAATACCCTGGGCGTCGGGGGCCGGGAGCACGGCCAGCGACGTGATCCGGTAATCCTTCAGCGAGCGTGGTTGCGTGACCGCTGCTGATGCTGAACGGCCAATCGGGTTGACCGATATCAGCGGCGGCACAGAGGTAATGCTGGTATGCACCGTATCGGGCGACGTATGCGTCGCTGCTGAAGGCAGGCGGCTGGTGGGCGTGTGCGCCACCTCGCCATCGAAAGGTAGTCGAAAAACGGAGAGGGGCGTCGGTTCGCTGAGTCGCGGCACATGCACCGAGACCGTTGTTGCGCCTCTGATGGGCGGTTTGATGGGCATTGGATGTCATCCTTTAACGTTTCACGCTGCGCCATTCCCCAAATGGAGGCGACAGGCGGTCGGCTTCCTTGCCGTTTCGTGTGTCGTGCGTTCAATTCAAAAGCGTAATGTCAGCCCGGCATGACGAGGCGGGCGGGTTCATGGAGAAACCGACCATTGCCGTCGGAATTGGTCAAAATTTGTGCTATATTCCGCGCCCGCGATTTTTCACTTCAACACCGGTCGTCGACATGCAAGCAGCCAAGCCGTTATTTGACTATCCAAAATATTGGGCCGAATGTTTCGGGCCAGCGCCATTCCTGCCGATGAGCAGGGAGGAGATGGATCAGCTTGGCTGGGATTCGTGTGACATCATCATTGTTACCGGAGATGCCTACGTCGATCATCCGTCGTTCGGCATGGCAATCATTGGCCGGCTGCTGGAGTCGCAAGGCTTCCGCGTCGGGATCATTGCGCAGCCGAACTGGCAGTCCAAAGACGACTTCATGAAGCTCGGCGAGCCGAACCTGTTCTTCGGCGTCGCGGCGGGCAACATGGACTCGATGATCAACCGCTACACCGCGGACAAGAAAATCCGTTCCGATGACGCGTACACCCCCGGCGGCATGGCCGGCAAGCGTCCGGATCGCGCGAGCCTGGTCTACAGCCAGCGCTGCAAGGAAGCCTACAAGCACGTGCCGATCGTGCTCGGCGGCATCGAAGCCTCTTTGCGCCGCATCGCCCACTACGACTACTGGCAGGATCGCGTGCGCAATTCGATCCTGATCGACGCCAGCGCCGACATTCTGCTTTACGGCAACGCTGAACGGGCGATCGTTGAAGTCGCCCAGCGCCTGTCGTGGGGCCACAAGATCGAAGACATCACCGACGTGCGCGGCACCGCGTTCATCCGTCGTGACACGCCGCAGGGCTGGTACGAAGTCGACTCCACGCGCATCGACCGTCCGGGCAGGGTCGACAAGATCATCAATCCGTACGTGAACACCCAGGACACCCAGGCCTGCGCCATTGAGCAGGAAAAGGGCCCGGTCGAAGATCCGCAGGAAGCCAAGGTTGTGCAGATCCTGGCCAGCCCGCGCATGACCCGCGACAAGACCGTGATCCGCTTGCCGTCGATGGAGAAGGTGCGTAACGACCCGGTGCTGTACGCCCACGCCAACCGCGTGTTGCACCTGGAAACCAACCCGGGCAACGCCCGCGCGCTGGTGCAGAAGCATGGCGAGGTGGATGTCTGGTTCAACCCGCCGCCGATTCCGATGACCACTGAAGAAATGGACTACGTGTTCGGCATGCCTTACGCCCGTGTGCCGCACCCGGCGTACGGCAAGGAGAAGATCCCGGCCTACGACATGATCCGTTTCTCGGTGAACATCATGCGTGGCTGCTTTGGTGGCTGCACCTTCTGCTCGATCACCGAGCACGAAGGTCGCATCATCCAGAACCGTTCCGAAGAGTCGATCATTCGCGAAATCGAAGAGATCCGCGACAAGGTCCCAGGCTTCACCGGCGTCATTTCCGACCTCGGCGGCCCGACTGCGAACATGTACCGCATCGCCTGCAAGAGTCCGGAAATCGAATCCGCATGCCGCAAGCCGTCCTGTGTGTTCCCGGGCATTTGTCCGAACCTGAACACCGACCATTCGTCGTTGATTCAGCTGTACCGCAGCGCTCGTGCGCTGCCGGGTGTGAAGAAGATTCTGATCGCTTCCGGCCTGCGCTACGACCTCGCCGTCGAGTCGCCGGAGTACGTCAAGGAGCTGGTGACCCACCACGTCGGTGGCTACCTGAAGATCGCCCCGGAGCACACCGAGGAAGGTCCGCTCAACCAGATGATGAAGCCGGGCATCGGCAGCTATGACAAGTTCAAGCGCATGTTCGAGAAGTACACCAAGGAAGCAGGCAAGGAGCAGTACCTGATTCCGTACTTCATCGCCGCCCACCCGGGCACTACCGACGAAGACATGATGAACCTCGCCCTGTGGCTCAAGGGTAACGGCTTCCGTGCCGACCAGGTGCAGGCGTTCTACCCGTCGCCGATGGCCACCGCCACGGCGATGTACCACTCGGGCAAGAACCCGCTGCGCAAGGTGACGTACAAGAGCGACGGCGTGACCATCGTCAAGAGCGAAGATCAGCGTCGCCTGCACAAGGCGTTCTTGCGTTATCACGACCCGAAAGGCTGGCCGATGCTGCGTGAAGCGCTGATCCGCATGGGCCGCGCCGATCTGATCGGGCCGGGCAAGGATCAACTGATCCCGGCGCATCAGCCAGCCACCGACAGCTACCAGAGCGCCCGTCGCAAGAACTCGACGCCGGCCGGCAGCCACAAGGTCGCCAAAGAGAAGACCACCAAGATTCTCACCCAGCACACCGGTCTGCCGCCGCGTGCCAGTGATGGCGGTAATCCGTGGGACAAGCGTGAACAGGCCAAGGCTGCGGCGTTCGCCCGCAACCAGCAGGCGGCCAAGGAGCGCAAGGATGCGGCCAAAGGCAAAGGGCCGAAGCCGACGCGCAAGCCAGTCGTGCCGCGCTAAACACTGTTTGAGCTGAGCAGAACGCCAACCTTCGGGTTGGCGTTTTGCATTTCCGGCCTCGGGAAATGAGTTGTTGCCGCTGGCCTCTTCGCGAGCAGGCTCGCTCCCTCAGGAACGCATTCCATATGTGGGAGCGAGCCTGCTCGCGAAAGCGTCCGATCAAACACCGCATGACCAGCGTTCGCAACATTTGCGTGCAACTGAGTCCAAGCATTTCCTCGCATCGCCCGGTTTTGGTGCTGTACTGCCTTGAGCACTTCGCGAAAGCGCGCAAGCCTGTGCATGGCATAAGTCTTGCGCGCTTTCCCATACGCCCAAGGCTCGCAGGAGGCACGCCGTGTCGATTCATGTCGCATTGCATCACGTCACGCATTATCGCTACGACCGCGCTGTCGAACTCGGCCCGCAGATCGTCCGCCTGCGCCCGGCGCCTCACAGTCGCACGCGGATTCTGTCCTATGCGCTGAAAGTCTCGCCCGAGCAGCATTTCATCAACTGGCAGCAGGACCCCCAAGGCAATTACCTGGCGCGTCTTGTGTTCCCCGAAAAAACCTCCGAGCTGCGCATCGAAGTCGATCTGGTAGCGGAAATGGCGGTGTTCAATCCGTTCGACTTCTTCCTCGAACCGTATGCGGAAAAAATCCCTTTCAACTACGCCGCCGACGAGCGCAAGGAGCTGGCGCCGTACCTCGAAACACTGCCGCTCACCCCGACCTTCAAGACTTACCTGGACAGCATCGACCGCACGCCGCTGCCTGCGGTGGATTTTCTGGTGGCGCTCAATCAGCGCCTCAGCGAAGACATCGGCTACCTGATTCGCATGGAGCCCGGCGTGCAGACCCCGGAGCACACGCTTCAGCATGCCTCCGGTTCCTGCCGTGATTCGGCATGGTTGTTGGTGCAGCTGTTGCGCAATCTCGGTCTGGCGGCGCGGTTTGTTTCCGGTTACCTGATTCAACTGACCGCCGATGTGAAAAGCCTCGACGGCCCGTCCGGTACCGACGTCGACTTCACCGACCTGCATGCCTGGTGCGAGGTGTATCTGCCGGGCGCCGGCTGGATCGGCCTCGACGCCACATCCGGGCTGTTCGCCGGGGAGGGGCACATCCCGTTGGCCTGCAGTCCCGATCCGTCCTCGGCGGCGCCGATCAGTGGTCTGGTCGAACCTTGCGAGACGCAGTTCAGCCATGAAATGTCGGTCGAGCGAATCTGGGAAGCGCCACGAGTCACCAAGCCCTATACCGATGAACAGTGGCGGGCGATCCAGGCACTGGGCCGGCAGATCGATGCCGATCTGCTCGAAGGCGATGTGCGCCTGACCATGGGCGGCGAGCCGACCTTCGTCTCCATCGACGACCCGGACGGCGCCGAATGGAACACCGCCGCGCTGGGGCCGGACAAGCGTCGGCTGTCCGCCGAACTGTTCCAGCGCATGCGCAAGCAATACGCTCCGCAGGGGCTGGTGCATTTCGGCCAGGGCAAGTGGTATCCCGGTGAGCAGTTGCCGCGCTGGTCGCTCAATTGTTATTGGCGCCGCGATGGTCAGCCGATCTGGCACAACGACGCGTTGATCGCCGACGAACAGCAGGACTATGGCGCCGACGGCGAACTGGCCGGGCGCTTTCTGGCCAGTGTTGCCGAGCGCCTGAAGTTGCCTGCACGCTTTGTGTTCCCGGCTTACGAGGATCATCTCTATTACCTCTGGCGCGAGGGCGCGTTGCCCGGCAACGTCAGCGCCGAAGATTCGCGCCTGGAAGAGCCATTGGAGCGCGCGCGATTGCACAAGGTCTTCAGTCAGGGCCTGAACAAGGTGATCGGCCAGGTGCTGCCGCTGGCACGCACGGCCAAGGGCGATCAATGGCAGAGCGGGCGTTGGTATCTGCGCGATGAGCACTGTCGCTTGGTGCCGGGGGATTCGCCGCTGGGTTATCGCTTGCCGCTGGCCTCGCAGCCGTGGGTGACAGCGGCAGAATATCCGTTCATCCATCCCAACGATCCGAATCAGGACTTAGCCGAGCTGCCGGATGCCGCGCAGCTTGGTGTTCACGGCGAACCTGCGGCGCTGGATGACCGCGTGCCGAAAATCGATGAGTCCGCCGACTGGCTGACCCGCACCGCATTCTGTGCCGAGGCCCGCGAAGGGCGGCTGTACCTGTTCATGCCGCCGCTGGAGCGTGTCGAGGATTATCTGCAGCTGGTGTCGGCCATCGAGGCCACTGCCGAAGAGTTACGTTGTCCGGTGTTGCTGGAGGGCTATGAGCCGCCGAGTGATCCGCGCCTGAGCAATTTCCGTGTCACTCCGGACCCGGGCGTGATCGAGGTCAACGTGCAGCCATCGGCGACCTGGGACGAGTTGGTCGAGCGCACCGAGTTTCTCTACGAACAGGCGCGGCAAACCCGCCTGACCACCGAGAAGTTCATGATCGACGGGCGCCACACCGGCACCGGCGGTGGCAACCATTTCGTCCTCGGCGGCGCGACACCGGCGGACTCACCGTTTCTGCGGCGGCCGGATCTGCTGCGCAGTCTGATCAGCTACTGGCACAACCATCCTTCGCTGTCGTACCTGTTTTCCGGGCTGTTCATTGGCCCGACGTCCCAGGCGCCACGGGTTGATGAGGCGCGCAATGACGCCTTGTACGAACTGGAAATCGCTTTCGCGCAGATGCCGGAGCCGGGCGAGGAATGTGCGCCGTGGCTGGTCGATCGGCTGTTGCGCAATCTACTGATCGATGTCACCGGCAATACCCATCGCGCCGAATTCTGCATCGACAAACTGTATTCACCGGACGGCGCCACCGGGCGTCTTGGCTTGCTGGAGCTGCGCGCTTTTGAAATGCCGCCCCATGCGCGCATGAGTCTGGCTCAGCAGTTGCTGCTACGGGCGCTGGTCGCGCGCTTTTGGCGCGAGCCTTATGCGCCGGCGAAACTGGCACGCTGGGGTACCGAGCTGCACGATCGCTTTCTGCTGCCGCACTTTATCGAAGAGGATTTCGCCGACGTCATCGTCGAACTCAACAATGCCGGTTATCCGTTGCGTGCGGAGTGGTTCGCGGCGCATCTGGAGTTTCGTTTTCCCAAGGTCGGCGACTACGCCGTCAATGGCATCGAGCTGGAGCTGCGTCAGGCGCTCGAACCCTGGCATGTGCTGGGCGAGGAGGGTGCGGCGGGCGGCACGGTGCGCTACGTCGATTCATCGCTGGAGCGCTTGCAGGTCAAGCTCAACGGCCTGCCGCCACAACGTTATCTGCTGACCTGCAATGGCGTCGCGGTACCGTTGCACCCGACCGGGCGGGTGGGTGAGTTTGTCGCTGGGGTGCGCTTTCGGGCCTGGCAACCAGCCAATTGTCTGCATCCGACCATACCGGTGCATGCGCCGTTGGTGTTCGACCTGCTCGATACCTGGATGGGGCGTTCGCTGGGCGGTTGCCAGTACCACGTCGCCCATCCCGGCGGGCGCAATTACGAAACATTGCCGGTCAATGCCAACGAAGCAGAGAGCCGGCGCATGGCGCGGTTTTTCCGCCTCGGACATACACCGGGCAAACTCCCGATACCGAAAGTTGAAGTCAGTGACGAGTTGCCGATGACCCTTGATCTGCGACGTTTCTGAAACCGGCATGACACGCGGATTTTGTGTATATCCGCGCGTCATGTGCCTGCGTTAGTCTGACCGTTCCCTGCTGTCTGCCGAGCTTTCCATGCCTGACCTGTTAGACCGCTACCCGCTGACTGCGGGCACCTATCACGAACTGCTCGACGGCAGCGGCGCAGTGCGTGCGCATTGGCAGCGGCTGTTCGATCAGTTGCAGCGCAGCAGCCCCGCGCAACTGGTGCAGCGTCAGGCCTTGCTGGCGCGGCAGATTCAGGAAAACGGCGTCACCTACAATGTCTATGCCGATCCCAAGGGCGCTGATCGGCCGTGGGAACTGGATCTGCTGCCCCATGTGATCGCGGCAGATGAATGGCAGCACTTGTCCGCCGGCATCGCTCAGCGCGCGCGCTTGCTCAATGCAGTGCTGGCGGATCTGTACGGTCCGCAACGGTTGATCAGCCAAGGCCTGCTGCCCGCCGAGCTGGTCTTCGGGCACAACAATTTTCTCTGGCCCTGTCAGGGCATTGCTCCGCCCGAGTCAGCTTTTTTGCATTTGTACGCCGTGGATCTGGCGCGCACGCCGGACGGTCGCTGGTGGGTCACTGCCGATCGCACACAGGCGCCGTCCGGTGCCGGCTATGCGCTGGAAAACCGCACCATCGTCTCCCGTGCCTTTCCTGATTTGTACCGTGATCTCAAGGTGCAGCATCTGGCCGGATTCTTCCGCACCTTGCAGGAAACTTTGGCGCGTCAGGCTCCTGATGGCGATGACGCACCGCTGGTGGTACTGCTGACGCCGGGGCGGTTCAACGAAAGTTATTTCGAGCATCTGTATCTGGCCCGTCAGCTCGGCTACCCGCTGGTCGAGGGCGGTGATCTGACTGTGCGCAATGCCACGGTGTACCTGAAAACCCTCAGCGGCCTGCGCCGGGTGCACGCGATCATGCGCCGCCTCGACGATGATTTCTGCGATCCGCTGGAACTGCGAACCGACTCGGCGCTTGGCGTCCCCGGCCTGCTTGAAGCGGTGCGTCAGGGACGGGTGCTGGTGGCCAATGCGCTCGGCAGCGGGGTGCTGGAATCGCCGGGCCTGCTGGGGTTTCTGCCGAAGATCAATCAATTCCTGTTCGGCGAAGAACTTATCCTGCCGTCGATCGCCACTTGGTGGTGCGGTGAAGCGCCAGTGCTGGCGCAGGCGCTGGAAAAACTTCCGGGCCTGTTGATCAAACCGGCGTTTCCGTCGCAAAGCTTCGCCCCGGTGTTTGGCCGTGATTTGAGCGACAGTCAGCGCCTGGAACTGGCGCAGCGTATGCAGGCGCGGCCTTATGCCTATGTCGCGCAAGAGCTGGCGCAACTGTCGCAGGCGCCGGTCTGGCAAGCCGAAGACGGTCATCTGCAACCCCGCGCGATCGGTATGCGCATGTATGCGGTTGCCAGCCACGACGGCTACCGCGTGTTGCCGGGTGGTCTGACCCGAGTGGCGGCCGAAGCCGATGCCGAAGTCGTGTCGATGCAGCGCGGCGGGGCGAGCAAGGACACCTGGGTGCTCAGCGACCGTGCGCCGAGCGGCGAGCAATGGAAGGCGCAGCGCAATGTCGGCGTGCACGATCTGGTGCGGCGCGATCCATATCTGCCGTCGCGGGTGGTGGAAAACCTGTTCTGGTTCGGCCGCTACTGCGAGCGCTGCGACGACAGCGCGCGGCTGCTGCGCATCATGCTCACGCGTTACGTCGATGGCGATGATCCGCAAGCGTTGCAGGCGGCAGTCGATCTCGGTGAGCGCCTGGCGCTGTTGCCGGATGAAGGCGAACTGCCGGAGCGCCTGCTCGCTGCGCTGCTGGGCGAGGACTGGTCGTTCAGCCTGCGCTCCAACTTGCAGCGCTTGCAGTGGGCGGCGTCACAAGTGCGCGGCAAGCTGTCCCGGGAAAACTGGCAGGCCCTGGTCGAGTTGCAGCGCGAGGCGCTGGAGCTGGAAGTCGATGAGCCGGACTTCGGCGAACTGCTGGATTTCCTCAACCGTCTGGTGATGTCGCTGGCGGCGCTGTCGGGGTTTGCCCTGGATGACATGACCCGCGACGAAGGTTGGCGTTTTCTGATGATCGGCCGACGCATCGAACGCTTGCAGTTTCTCAGCAGCAGCCTCGCCGCGTTTCTGCGCGGTGCGGGTGCGTTCGATCAGGCCGGGCTTGAGTGGTTGCTGGAGTTGGGTAACAGCAGCATCACCTATCGCTCGCGCTATCTGGCGGTGGCGCAACTGATTCCGGTGCTCGATCTGCTTTTGCTGGATGAGCAGAACCCCCACGCGGTGTTGTTTCAACTGAAACTGGTCACACGCACGCTGAAACGCCTGAACGACGACTTCGCCGCGCCTCGCGAAACCGCGCTGCCGCAACTGGTCGAGCGCCTGTCGCGGTTTGATCTCGGTTGTCTGGAGAATCCGCTGTTCGGCAAATCCAGCGTACGTGCCGCGCTGGATGGTCTGGCCGATCTGTTGCAGGAAATCGCCGAGGCCAGCGGCCAGGTCTCGGATCGTCTGGCCCTGCGCCATTTCGCTCATGTCGATGATGTCAGCCAGCGAACGGTGTCCGTGTGATGAGCGCTCAATATCAGATCTTCCACGACACCTGTTATCACTACGACAGCCCGGTTTCCCTCGCACAGCAACTGGCGCACCTGTGGCCGCGCGAATGCAGCTGGCAGCGCTGCACCGAGCAGCAACTGTTGATCAGTCCCGAGCCGACCATGCGCCGCGATGAACTGGACGTGTTCGGCAATCCGCTGACGCGCTTGGCCTTTGAGCGGCCCCATGACCAATTGCAGGTCAACGCCCGGCTGACGGTCGAGGTGCTGGCGCGGCCGGCGCTGGATTTCAATCAGTCGCCGCCGTGGGAGCAGACCCGCGATGCGCTGACCTACAGCAGTCAGCCGTTGTCCGCCGACTTGCTCGAAGCCTGTCGCTACCGGTTCCAGTCACCCTATGTGCATTTGAAGCGCAGCTTCGTCGAGTTCTCGCAAAGCTGCTTTGCGCCGGGGCGACCATTGCTGCTCGGCGTGCAAGCGCTGATGCAGAAGATATTCAGCGAATTCACCTTCGATGCCGAAGCCACCCAAGTGGCGACGCCGCTGGTGGAGGTGCTGGAGCGCCGCCGTGGGGTCTGTCAGGACTTTGCCCATCTGATGCTGGCCTGCCTGCGCTCGCGCGGTCTGGCGGCGCGTTATATCAGCGGCTACCTACTGACGCAGCCGCCGCCGGGGCAACCACGCCTGATCGGCGCCGACGCCTCGCATGCGTGGGTATCGGTGTTCTGCCCGGTATCGGGATGGGTGGATTTCGATCCGACCAACAATGTGCAGCCAGCGCTGGAACACATCACGTTGGCGTGGGGAAGGGATTTCTCCGATGTGTCGCCCCTGCGTGGGGTGATTCTCGGTGGCGGTAATCACGACCCGGAAGTGCGGGTTACGGTGATGCCTCAGAATTGATGAGTTTTCAGATGTGGGAGCGAGCCTGCTCGCGAAAGCGTCAGGTCAGCCAATAGATTTGTAACAGATACACCGCTTTCGCGAGCAGGCTCGCTCCCACAGGGAATTTTGGTGCGTCATGGAGAAAGCAGGGCTGTGAGGGCCGGCAGCAAAAGTGCCAGCCCCGTCACAAATCCGCAGGGTCTGATTCGATCATCAAACCCGGTGGGGCTCAGGCGTCGGGCGTCTGATCTTTCGGTGCATCGGTTGCATCAACATCATCATCGGTCGCCACTTCACCGTCAGGGTTCAGTGCCGCTTCTTCAGCGGTTTGCTTCTTGCGCTGAAGCTTTTCCTCTTTCTTCTGTTCCTTTGCCAGGTCTCGTTGACGTTTGGCGAAGGAGTAATTGGGTTTGGCCATGGGCGATCCTCTTGGGTCGAAGGTGAGGTTGAGCGGCGCGTATTCTGCCCTGTATCGGTGTCCGGGGGTTAGCCGGGTTTTTGGTCGACCCACTTGGGCGTGACGGTCGGCTGCCACTGATCGAGGGCGTCGAGCAGGGAATCTGGCGATTCGCTCACTTGCAGCATGTCACGGTGTGGCGCGCGAACGAAGCCTTCGCCGACGATATGATCGAGAAAAGCCGTGAGTTTGCTGTAGAAACCGTTCACTTCCAGCAGGCCCAAAGGCTTGCCGTGGTATCCGAGCTGGCCCCAGGTCCAGACTTCGAACAGCTCTTCCAGCGTGCCAAGGCCGCCGGGCAGGGCGATGAATGCATCGCTGAGTTCGGCCATCCGCGCCTTGCGCGCATGCATGCCGTCGACCACTTCCAGGCGCGTCAGGCTCTTGTGGCCGATCTCTTTGTCCATCAGGCTTTGCGGAATGATGCCGATCACTTCGCCGCCAGCGGCCAGCGCGGCATCAGCAACAATGCCCATCAAGCCGACGGCGCCACCGCCGTAGACCAGCGTCAGATTACGCTCGGCCAGTGCCCGGCCAAGGGCGACGGCAGCTTCGGTATAAGCCGGCACGGTACCGGCATTGGCACCGCAAAACACACAAACGGATTTCAGCGACATGGGTTACTCCTGGGTCGATCAGTCGCACAGGGTAACGGCTGGCACGTCGCGCTCCAAGGACTAGACTTCGCGTTCGGGTGATTCAAAAGTACCGCTGGCGCCACAGGCGTAGGCGGCGAGCAAGCTGCACAACAGGCCGTTAAAGAACATGACAGGTACTCCGTTTCGTAGGTGGGCCGATCATAGGGCTGGCCGAACGAAATGGCCGTTAGATTGTGTCGATGAGTGTCATAGCCTGAAAGTTGTATACAATTTTTGACTCAAGTCATATGAACTTGCGATGATTTCAGGCAGTCTTTCCACCACTAGTGTTTTTGTTAACCCTGCCTTGGAGATTCACCATGTTTTCCAAAGTTGTTGCGGTATCCCTGCTGGCGCTGGCCAGCAGCCAATTGATGGCTGCCGAGTGCAAAACCACCGTTGATTCCACCGATCAGATGTCCTTCAACACCAAGGAAATCGTGATCGACAAGAGCTGCAAGACCTTCACCGTCGAACTGACCCACTCCGGCAGCCTGCCGAAGAACGTCATGGGCCATAACCTGGTGATCAGCAAAGAAGCTGACATGCAGCCGATTGCTACCGACGGCCTGGCAGCCGGTATCGACAAGAACTACCTGAAGGACGGCGACGCCCGCATCATCGCCCACACCAAGATCATCGGCGCCAAGGAAACCGACTCGGTGACCTTCGATGTGGCCAAGGTAGCTGACGGTGGCTACGGCTTCTTCTGCTCGTTCCCTGGCCATATCTCGATGATGAAAGGCACCATCGTCGTCAAATAAACCAGGCACAAAAAAGCGTCCCCCCGGGGACGCTTTTTTTGTGCAGGAGCTGCCGAAGGCTGCGATTTTTTGATCTTGATCTTAATAAAGGAAGATCAAAAGATCGCAGCCTCGTTGCACTCGTCAGCTCCTACCGGCTCCTACAGGCATTTCCATACCTCAAGGCGCAAACGGCATCACGCGCTTGTGATGAGTCTTGTTGTACGTATCGACGATGATCTTCGCCGCCTCGTCCCGCACCGTTTCCCCGTGCAGAAACGCATCGATCTCGGCATAGGTCACGCCGTGCGCCGCTTCGTCCGGCTTGCCCGGTGACAGGTCTTCCAGGTCAGCAGTCGGCACTTTCTCGACCAACGATTCCGGCGCGCCAAAACTACGGGCAATCGCACGCACCTGATTTTTCACCAGGCCGCTGAGCGGGGCGAGGTCACAGGCGCCGTCGCCGAATTTGGTGAAGAAACCCATCACCGCTTCCGCCGCGTGGTCGGTGCCAATCACCAGACCGCCTGCCACCCCGGCAATCGTGTACTGCGCCACCATGCGCATCCGCGCCTTGGTATTGCCCAGCACGAAATCCACCGACGCCGCCGGTTTGCCTTCGAACGCCGACACCTGAGCCGCCAGTGCCTTGACCGCCGGGCCGATGTTCACGGTGTGGATTTCATCAGGGCCGATGCAGTCGAGCGAGGCCTTGGCGTCGTGCTCGTCGAACTGGGTTTCGTAGGGCAGGCGCACGGCAATGAATTTGTAGCGGTCGTCGCCGGTTTTTTCGCGCAGTTCACGTATCGCGCGCTGGGCCAGGAGGCCGGCGGTCAGTGAGTCGACGCCGCCGCTGATGCCCAGCACCAGGGTCTTGAGCCCGGAATTGACCAGACAATCCTGAATGAACGTCAGGCGCCGGGCGACTTCGGCCTGCAGGGCCTGATCGTCGGCGAACGGTGGTTGCACCTTGAGCTGCTCAGCAATCTCACGCTGTACGGCTTGCATGAATTCACTCCTTGCTAGATAGACTGGATTCGGCAGGAACCTGAAACACATGTCGCAAATAGGCGACGAAATTCGGATCTTTGCAGTGGGTCTTGCCAGGCTCGTCGGAGATCTTCGCCACCGGCTGGCCGTTGCAGGCGGTCATTTTAAGCACGATGCTCATCGGTTCGACACCCGGGATGTCACAGGTGAGATTGGTACCGATGCCGAAGCTCACATTGATGCGACCGTGCAGCGCGCGGAAAATCTCCAACGATTTGGGCAGGGTCAGACTGTCGGAAAACACCAGGGTCTTGCTCATCGGGTCGATGCCGAGCTTGTGATAGTGCGCGATGCACTTTTCGCCCCAGGCCACCGGGTCCCCGGAATCATGGCGCAGCCCGTCGAAGAGTTTGGCGAAGAACAGATCGAAATCGCCAAGAAACGCATCGGTAGTGATGCAGTCGGTAAGGGCAATGCCGAGCAGGCCACGGTACTCGCGAACCCAGCAGTCGAGCGCGGCGATCTGGCTGTCAATCAGACGCGGGCCGAGCTGCTGATGGGCCATGATCCATTCGTGAGCCATGGTACCGAGCGGTTTCATGTCCAGCTCGCGGGATAGATGCACGTTGCTGGTGCCGACGAAGCGCCCTGGGAAATCGTGCTTGAGCACGTTGACCACTTCGGCCTGCACGCCAAAGGAAAAGCGCCGGCGCGTGCCGAAATCGGCGACCTGCAGTTGCGACAGCTCATCGGCCGAGGCGTTGGCGGTCAGCCAGTCGAACTTGCGATACAGCTGTTCGCGTGCCTGCTCCAGCGAAGTCTCCCGGTAGCGATAGCGATTGCGCACTTCGCTGACGATCGCCAGCAGCGGCACTTCGTAAAGGATCACGTGCAGCCATGGCCCGCGCAGACGGATGAACAACTCGCCGTTTTCGATGCCGGTGTGCAGGTAGCGCAGGTTGAAGCGGAACAGACCGAGGAAGCGCAGGAAGTCCGGTTTGAGGAAGCTGATGCGCTCGAGAAAGCTCAACTGATCGGCACTCAGGCTCAGCTCGGCCAGACGCTCGACCTGATGGCGGATCTCGGCCAGATACGGGCGCAGATCTTCGGCGTTGCGGCAGCGGAACTCCCATTCGACTTCGACGTTGGGGTAGTTGTGCAGCACCGCCTGCATCATCGTCAGCTTGTAGAAGTCGGTGTCGAGCAGGTTCTGCACGATGCGATCGGCAAACACACTCTCGCTCATAAACGGGTCTCCAGTTGCGCCGCGCCTGGCGCGGTCTAAATCGATGGCGCTAGTGGCGCATATCAGGTGCAAGGATTGCCAGCAATTTTTCACGCCACGGCAAACCCTGTGGGAGCGAGCCTGCTCGCGAATGCGGTGTGTCAGTCAAAGATGATGTGGCTGACCCGACGCTTTCGCGAGCAGGCTCGCTCCCACAGGGATCCCGGTTGAACTCACAGCGGGCTATCGATTTGTTCAAGCATCCATTTCACAAAATCTCGCACCTTCGGCACTTCCGCCGCGTGTTCGGGGTAGGCCAGGTAATAGGCATCGCTGCTGGGCATCGCATGCTGCCAGGGTATGACCAGTTTGCCTTCGGCCAATTCCTCTTCCACCAGAAACCGTGGCAGCAGGGCCACGCCGCAGCCGACCTGGGCGGCACGGATGCACATGTAAAAGGTTTCGAAACGCGGCCCGTGGTAGCTGTGCTCGGTGTGGTAGCCCTGGCTGTCGAACCAGTCGTGCCAGGCCTGCGGTCGCGAGGCATTCTGCAACAGCACCAGGTCGGTGAGTTGCGTCGGGTCAGTGAATGGCGTGTCCGGCAGGCTGCTCGGGGCGCAGACTGGCACCAGTTCTTCGCCGAACAATTTCAGGCATTCGGTGCCCGGTCGCGAAGCCTGGCCGAAATAGAAGGCCAGATCGCTGCGCCCCTGCAACAGATCATCGGCTTCCTGCTCGTTGCACAGATCCAGATGAATCGACGGATGGCGCAGGCGCCAGCCTTTCAGGCGCGGCACCAGCCAACGGGCGCCGAAGGTCGACGGAGTGGAGACGCGCAGGACTTCGGTTTCGCCGCCGTAGGAACGCAGGTAATGCGTCGACATCTCCACTTGGCTGAGGATTTTTCTGACCTCGACCAGATACAAATCCCCGGCCGGTGTCATCTGCAAGCGCCGTCGCACGCGGCGGAACAACAAATGCTGCAACAGTTCTTCAAGCTGTGCGACCTGTTTGCTCACCGCACTCTGGGTCAGGTTCAGCTCTTCGGCAGCGCGGGTAAAACTCAGGTGCCGAGTCACGGCCTCAAAGCATTGCAGCGCGGTGATTGAGGGCAAGTGGCGTTTGTTCAGCATGGCCAGTCCTTTTTCTTGTCGTTCTATACGCAGCATGAATAAACGGAATGATATCTGGCGTAAAGGTCGTTTGTTGCATCGCCGCAGTGACGCTACAACTAAAGGCCTGCCCGGCCGCTGAAACGACGGTCGCACACATTCTGTTTTTGCTTGAGGAGAGACCGATGGTAGCCGCATTGCTTGATCGTCTGGGAGTCAACCCGGCCCTGTACCAGAACGGCAAAGTGCCGGTGCATTCGCCCATCGACGGGAGCGAAATTGCCTCGGTGAACTGGGAAGGCGCTGCCGAAGTCGAGCAGCACATCAGTCGCGCAGATCATGCATTCGAGCACTGGCGCAAGGTGCCGGCGCCGCGTCGCGGTGAACTGGTGCGCCAGTTCGGCGAAGTGTTGCGCGAGTACAAGGCTGACCTCGGTGAGCTGGTGTCGTGGGAGGCCGGCAAGATTACTCAGGAAGGTCTGGGTGAAGTGCAGGAGATGATCGACATCTGCGACTTCGCCGTCGGCCTGTCGCGCCAGTTGTACGGTCTGACCATCGCCTCCGAGCGCCCGGGCCACCACATGCGTGAAACCTGGCATCCGCTTGGTGTGGTCGGGGTGATCAGCGCGTTCAACTTCCCGGTCGCAGTGTGGGCGTGGAACACCACCCTGGCGCTGGTCTGCGGCAACCCGGTGGTGTGGAAACCGTCGGAGAAAACCCCGCTGACCGCGCTGGCCTGTCAGGCGCTGTTTGATCGCGTAGTGAAAAATTTCAGTGATGCCCCACCGAGTCTGTGCCAGGTTGTGATCGGCGGTCGCGATGCCGGCGAAGCGCTGGTTGATGATCCGCGTGTTGCGCTGATCAGCGCGACCGGCAGCACGCGCATGGGCCGCGAAGTGGCGCCGAAAGTAGCCGCGCGATTTGCCCGCAGCATTCTCGAACTGGGCGGCAACAACGCGATGATCCTCGGCCCGAGCGCCGACCTGGACATGGCGGTGCGGGCGATTCTGTTCAGCGCCGTCGGTACCGCCGGGCAACGCTGCACGACATTGCGTCGGTTGATTGCTCATGAGTCGGTCAAGGAAGAAATCGTCACCCGCCTCAAGGCGGCCTATTCGAAGGTACGCATCGGCCATCCGCTGCAAGGCAATCTGGTCGGCCCGCTGATCGACAGGCACAGCTTCGAAAACATGCAGGATGCGCTGGAGCAAGCGCTGAGCGAAGGCGGTCGGGTGTTTGGTGGCAAGCGCCAACTGGAAGAGCAATTCCCCAATGCCTACTACGTGTCGCCGGCCATCGTGGAAATGCCCGAGCAGAGCGACGTGGTCTGCAGCGAAACCTTCGCGCCGATTCTCTACGTGGTCGGCTACAGCGATTTCGAGGAAGCGCTGCGCCTGAACAACGCCGTGCCGCAAGGCCTGTCATCGTGCATCTTCACCACCGACGTGCGCGAGGCCGAGCGGTTCATGTCGGCGGTCGGCAGTGACTGCGGCATTGCCAACGTCAACATCGGCCCGAGCGGTGCGGAAATCGGCGGTGCCTTTGGTGGCGAGAAAGAGACCGGCGGCGGCCGTGAATCCGGCTCCGATGCCTGGCGCGCGTACATGCGCCGGCAAACCAACACCGTCAACTACTCGCTGGAATTGCCGTTGGCGCAGGGCATTACATTCGACTGACGAAGCTTGATGCGATTGCCCTGTGGGAGCGAGCCTGCTCGCGAATGCGTCAGGTCAGTCGACACTGATGTTGGCTGATTTACCGCTTTCGCGAGCAGGCTCGCTCCCACAGGATCTGCACTGTGTTTGTTGGGTTTCTGTTGGAGTCTGGCAATGCCGTTACGCGAAGAATGTCTGTGGGAAACGCTCACGCCACAACGCCCGGATAACACCGCGCTCAAGGGCGAGGTCAAGGTCGATGTCTGCGTGATCGGCGCCGGGTTCACCGGGTTGTCGGCGGCGCTGCATCTGTTGGAAAAAGGCAAAAGCGTCTGCGTGCTGGAGGCTCATCGTGCAGGTCATGGCGGTTCCGGGCGCAACGTCGGGCTGGTCAACGCCGGCATGTGGATTCCTCCGGACGAGATCGAGGCCGGTTTCGGCGAGGCGGTCGGCAGTCAGCTGAACCGCATGCTCGGTGCGGCGCCGGCGCTGGTGTTCAGCCTTGTGGATAAATACAACATCGATTGCCAATTGCGCCGCGAAGGCACTTTGCACATGGCGCACAACGCCAAGGGCGAGGCGGATCTGCGCAGTCGCGAGCAGCAATGGAAACGTCGTGGCGCGCCGGTCGAACTGCTGACCGGCAAGTCCTGCGAGCAAGCCACCGGCACGCAGAAAATCGCCGCCGCGTTGCTTGACCGCCGCGCCGGCACGCTCAATCCGATGGCCTATGTCACCGGGCTGGCCACTGCCGTGCGCGGGCTCGGCGGGCAGATGTTCGATCATTCGCCAGTGACTCGCCTTGAGCGCATCGGGCAGAACTGGTCGGTGCAGACCGCGCAGGGTTCGGTACTCGCTGAACAAGTGGTCATCGCCTCCAATGCCTATACCGAAGGCGACTGGACCGAGCTCAAGCGCAATTTCTTTCCCGGCTATTACTACCAGGTCGCCTCGGTGCCCCTCAGCGAAGACGCTGCGCAAGAAATCCTCCCGGGCGGGCAGGGCTCGTGGGATACCCGTCAGGTATTGAGCAGCATCCGTCGCGATAAGGATGGGCGCCTGTTGCTCGGCAGCCTCGGCAATGGCAATCAGAAACCGACCTGGTTTCTCAAAGCCTGGGCCGATCGGGTGCAGCAGCATTATTTCCCCAATCTGAAGCCGGTCGAGTGGGAATGCACCTGGACCGGGCGCATTGCGTTTACACCTGATCACCTGATGCGTCTGTTCGAACCGGCGCCGGGGCTGGTGGCCGTCACCGGTTATAACGGTCGCGGCGTCACCACCGGCACGGTGGTCGGCAAAGCCTTCGCCGATTACCTGTGCAACGGCGATGCGCAGGCGCTGCCGATTCCCTTCGCACCGATGCAGCCCCTGGCCGGTGTGGGCTTGCGCAGTTGCCTGTACGAGGCCGGATTTTCCCTGTATCACGCGGGCCAGTGCCTGCGCATCGTCATTTGAGTGTTGAAAATTGTTGCCGCAAGCGGCGCTTTTGCATCCAGCGACTAGCCTGTAATGGTGCGGGTTGTAGCAGTCCCGCACCAGCAGTGTGCAGTTCGGTGACGCGGGCTGTTACAGGCTGGTTGCACGTCGTTTGCCGCTGCGGTTGCAATGATGGCGCGTGCGGGTTGCGCCTGAAAAAACAAATGGTTTCACCTTCCGCGGTTTAGACGGTTGCACGCCCAATGAAAATGGGACCGAAACAGTCGAAATAACAACAACGCAGCGACTTTTTGAAGAATAAAAAACCGATGGCACGGGCCTTGCTCTGAGCTTTGAGTGAAGTGAAGTCGCAGTGCCAACTAAAAAAAACCTTGGAGCACCACCTCATGTCCCAGACGTTTTACAAGAAAGGCTTTCTGGCCCTCGCAGTCGCTACTGCGCTGGGTGTTTCTGCGTTTGCTCAAGCTGATATCAAGATCGGTGTAGCGGGTCCTATGACCGGTGCCAACGCGGCATTCGGCGAGCAGTACATGAAGGGTGCACAGGCGGCGGCCGATGCGGTCAACGCGGCGGGCGGCGTCAATGGGGAGAAAATCGTCCTGGTCAAAGGCGATGATGCCTGCGAACCGAAGCAGGCAGTGACGGTCGCCAAGGACCTCACCAACCAGAAGGTCGCCGGTGTGGTCGGGCACTTCTGCTCCTCGTCGACCATTCCAGCGTCCGAGATCTACGACGAAGCCGGGATCATCGCGATCACTCCGGGCTCGACCAACCCGCAGGTGACCGAGCGTGGCCTCAGCGCCATGTTCCGTATGTGCGGACGTGACGACCAGCAAGGCATCGTCGCCGGCGACTACATCGTCGACATGCTCAAGGGCAAGAAGGTTGTCGTGCTGCACGACAAGGACACCTACGGCCAAGGCCTGGCGGACGCCACCAAGGCTCAGTTGGAAAAACGCGGCGTCAAGCCTGTGCTGTACGAAGGCCTGACCCGTGGCGAGAAAGACTTCAGCACCATCGTCACCAAGATCCGTGGCGCCGGCGCCGATGTCGTCTACTTCGGCGGCCTGCACCCGGAAGCCGGTCCGCTGGTTCGTCAGCTGCGTGAGCAAGGCCTGAAAGACGTCAAGTTCATGTCCGACGACGGCATTGTGACCGACGAACTGGTGACCACCGCTGGCGGCCCGCAATTCACCGATGGCGTGCTGATGACCTTTGGCGCCGACCCGCGCCTGTTGCCGGAAAGCAAGACCGTAGTGGACGCGTTCCGCAAGGCCGGCACCGAGCCTGAAGGCTACACCCTGTACGCCTACGCCTCGGTTCAGACCCTGGCGGCAGCGTTCAACGGCGCGAAGAAAAACGACGGCGAAGCCGCTGCCAAGTGGCTGAAGGCCAACCCTGTGAAAACCGTGATGGGCGAGAAGACCTGGGATGCCAAGGGCGACCTGAAAGTCTCCGACTACGTGGTTTACCAGTGGGACAAGGACGGCAAATACCACCAGCTGGAAAAGCAGAAGTAAGGGCTGAAGCGATCATCTGATTACCACCGATCCCCTGTGGGAGCGAGCCTGCTCGCGAAGACGCACTGACAAACAACCTCTGCGTTGAATGTTCAACCGCTTTCGCGAGCAGGCTCGCTCCCACAAAGGGGTTCCGTGTGGTCAGGGCTGATCACGCTCCGACATTGCTCCGACGTACATCTGTATTTTTCCTAGAAGAGCCGCGCGCCATGGGCGCGCAGGTTCTCACTGCGTGAGATTGCGTTATGGATGGTATTTTCCTGCAGCAACTGGTCAATGGCCTGACCCTCGGGTCGGTCTATGGCCTGATCGCCATCGGCTACACAATGGTCTATGGCATCATCGGCATGATCAACTTCGCCCACGGCGAGGTTTACATGATTTCCGCTTACCTGGCGGCAATCAGTCTGGCTCTGCTGGCTTACTTCGGTATCGAATCCTTCCCGCTGCTGATGCTCGGCACGCTGATCTTCACCATCGTCGTCACGGCGGTGTATGGCTGGGTCATCGAGCGTGTTGCCTACAAACCCCTGCGTAACTCGACCCGCCTGGCGCCGCTGATCAGCGCTATCGGTATTTCGCTGATTCTGCAGAACTACGCACAGATCGCTCAGGGCGCCAAACAACAGGGCGTGCCTACGTTGCTGACCGGTGCCTGGCGTGTTGAAGTCGGCACCGGCTTCGTGCAACTGACCTACACCAAAGTCTTCATCCTGATCGCCGCGTTCGTCGGCATGGGGCTGCTGACCTACGTCATCAAATACACCAAGCTCGGCCGCATGTGCCGCGCGACCCAGCAAGACCGCAAGATGGCCTCGATCCTGGGGATCAACACCGACCGGGTGATTTCCTATGTGTTCATCATCGGTGCAGCCATGGCGGCACTGGCCGGTGTGCTGATCACCATGAACTACGGCACGTTCGACTTCTATGCCGGCTTCATCATCGGCATCAAGGCGTTCACCGCAGCGGTGCTTGGCGGCATCGGTTCACTGCCCGGTGCAATGCTCGGCGGGATCATCCTCGGTATCTCCGAGTCGCTGTTCTCCGGTCTGGTCAACTCCGACTACAAAGACGTGTTCAGTTTCTCGCTGCTCGTCCTCGTACTGGTCTTCCGGCCGCAGGGCCTGTTGGGCCGTCCTCTTGTGTCGAAGGTGTAAGCGATGTCTGCAACCACTGAAAAATCCATCGATATCAAAAAAAGTCTGGTCGAGGCGATTCTTGCCGGCCTGATTGCGCTGATCGTGTTCGGCCCGATTGTCGGCGTGGTCCTCGACGGCTACAGCTTCAACCTCGAAGCGACACGCGTGGCGTGGATCATTGCCATCGTCATGGCCGGTCGCTTTGCCCTCAGCCTGTTCCTGCAAACCCCCAAGGGCCTGAAGATCCTCGACGGATTCGAGAGCACTGGTTCCGGCGTGCACGTGCTGCCGGCGGACTACAAATCGCGGCTGCGCTGGATCATCCCGCTGATCATTGTGCTGGCGATCATCGTGCCGTTTGTTTCCAACTCCTATCTGCTGGGCGTGGTCATCCTCGGGTTGATCTACGTGCTGTTGGGGCTGGGGCTGAACATCGTGGTCGGCCTGGCCGGGCTGCTCGATCTCGGTTACGTGGCGTTCTACGCCATCGGTGCCTACGGTCTGGCGCTGGGTTACCAATATCTCGGGCTGGGTTTCTGGACGGTGCTGCCGCTGGCGGCGATCACCGCAGGCCTGGCCGGCTGCATTCTCGGTTTCCCGGTGTTGCGTCTGCACGGTGACTATCTGGCGATCGTGACCCTGGGTTTCGGTGAAATCATTCGTCTGGTGCTGAACAACTGGCTGTCCCTGACCGGCGGCCCGAACGGCATGCCGGCGCCACTGCCGACGTTCTTCGGCCTGGAGTTCGGCAAGCGGGCGAAGGATGGCGGGGTGCCGTTTCACGAGTTCTTCGGCCTGACCTACAACCCGGACGTGAAGTATTACTTCATCTACGCGGTGTTGTTCCTTGTGGTGCTGGCGGTGCTGTACGTCAAGCATCGGCTGGTGAAGATGCCGGTCGGTCGCGCCTGGGAAGCCCTGCGTGAAGATGAAATCGCCTGCCGTTCGATGGGTCTCAACCACGTCCTGGTCAAGCTCTCGGCGTTCACCATCGGTGCGTCGACGGCGGGTCTGGCCGGGGTGTTCTTCGCCACCTATCAAGGCTTCGTCAACCCGACCTCGTTTACCTTCTTCGAATCGGCGCTGATCCTCGCCATCGTCGTGCTCGGCGGCATGGGCTCGACCATTGGCGTAGTCATCGCCGCATTCGTGCTCACCGTCGCCCCGGAACTGCTGCGCGGCTTTGCTGAATACCGCGTGCTGCTGTTCGGCATCCTGATGGTGTTGATGATGATCTGGCGACCACGCGGGCTGATTCGCATCAGCCGCACCGGGGTCAAACCACGCAAAGGTGCCATTCACTACGAGAGGACTGCGCCGTGAGTGAAGTCGTACTCTCTGTTGAAAAACTGATGATGCATTTCGGTGGCATCAAGGCTTTGAGTGATGTCAGCCTGAAGGTCAAACGCAATTCGATCTTTGCCCTGATCGGCCCCAACGGCGCCGGCAAGACCACGGTGTTCAACTGCCTGACCGGGTTCTACAAGGCCACGGGCGGCAAGATCGAACTCAACGTGCGCGGCCGGCAGACCAACGTCATTCAGTTGCTGGGCGAGTCGTTCAAACCGACGGATTTCGTTTCGCCGAGATCCTTCCTCAGCCGCATGTACTACAAAATGTTCGGTGGTACTCACCTGGTGAACCGTGCCGGCCTCGCCCGTACGTTCCAGAACATTCGCCTGTTCAAGGAAATGTCGGTGCTGGAAAACCTGCTGGTCGCGCAGCACATGTGGGTCAACCGCAACATGCTCGCCGGTATTCTCAACACCAAGGGCTATCGCAAGGCCGAGAGCGATGCGCTGGATGTCGCGTTCTACTGGCTGGAAGTGGTCGATCTGGTCGACTGCGCCAACCGTCTGGCCGGTGAACTTTCGTACGGCCAACAACGCCGTCTGGAGATCGCTCGGGCCATGTGCACACGGCCGCAGATCATCTGCCTCGACGAACCGGCCGCCGGCCTCAATCCTCAGGAAACCGAAGCGCTCAGCGCGATGATCCGGCTGCTGCGCGACGAGCACGATCTGACCGTGGTGCTGATCGAACACGACATGGGCATGGTCATGAGCATTTCCGATCACATCGTGGTTCTCGACCACGGCATCGTCATCGCCGAAGGCGGGCCGGAAGCGATCCGCAACGATCCGAAAGTGATCGCAGCCTACCTGGGCGCCGACGAAGAGGAGCTGGTATGAGCCAACCGATCCTCGAACTGCGCAATCTGGACGTGTTCTACGGCCCCATTCAGGCGCTCAAAGGCGTTTCCCTGCAGATCAACGAAGGCGAGACCGTCAGCCTGATCGGCTCCAACGGTGCCGGCAAGTCGACCTTGCTGATGTCGATCTTCGGCCAGCCGAGAGCGGCGGGTGGGCAGATTCTCTATCAAGGCGTCGATATCACGCAGAAGTCCTCGCACTACATCGCCTCCAACGGCATTGCGCAGTCGCCGGAAGGGCGCCGGGTGTTCCCGGACATGACCGTCGAGGAAAACCTGCTGATGGGCACCATCCCGATTGGCGACAAGTACGCCAAAGAGGACATGCAGCGCATGTTCGAGCTGTTCCCACGGCTTGAAGAACGGCGCAATCAGCGGGCGATGACCATGTCGGGCGGTGAGCAGCAGATGCTCGCCATCGCCCGTGCGTTGATGAGTCGGCCGAAGCTGTTGCTGCTCGATGAACCGAGCCTGGGCCTGGCACCGATTGTGGTGAAGCAGATTTTTGCCACCCTGCGTGAACTGGCGAAAACCGGGATGACCATTTTCCTGGTGGAGCAGAATGCCAACCATGCGCTGAAGCTGTCGGACCGCGCGTATGTGATGGTCAACGGCGAGATTCGCCTGACCGGCACCGGTAAAGAGTTGTTGGTGAATGAGGAGGTGCGTAACGCCTATCTGGGCGGGCACTGATTTCTCGCGGTTGTACACAGCCCTGGCGACGAGAGTCCCGGGGCTTTTTTATCCCTCAAACTCACCATATGTCTGTGTAGGAGCTGCCGGAGGCTGCGATCTTTTGATCTTGAGAAACAAAATCAAAAGATCGCAGCCTTCGGCAGCTCCTACATGGAATCAAGGCATGACATCAAGCGGAATTCAGAATTGTGGAAAACAAATTCCCCAAGCTGCCAAAGCGCGACATATAGACGCTGCAAATGGCTGTTTTTCCACAGTTTTGACTTGTCCCCGGTTACTGTGGAGCTGGCTGTGAATAACGTGGGTGTATCTGGCTGCACGCCTTGTAAACCGTGGCTTGTATGGGTGTGGTTGTTTTTTGATCAGGCATTTTTGCAGGAGTGGACCGCGTGGTTGTCAACCTTTTTCTGGGGAGCAGAGACGTAGCAAATCTATGTGGGCAATCCTGTGGATAAGTCTGTGACTAAACTCTGGAAATACCTCGCTGAGGGCCGTAATTGCTGGCCTCGCGCAATCACCCGGTTGCACCGTCCGTCGTGCAAAATGCCCTGTCCCGCACATCCTCCGCTTCACGGTCAAGCAAAAAACTTTCCATTTCGCCCGCAAAGCCTTGTATGGCGCGGCTTTGCGCGTTTGCACTTGCCCCCGGAAACTGTGGAGCAGACTGTGGATAACATGCGTGCACATGGCTACAGGCCACGCGGGCTATGGCCTTGGCATGTCTGGTTGATTTTTGTACAGCTGGCAAGTGTTGCCCGTATCCGCGAGGGCGGGCATGCTGCCTGCTGATTTTCTATTCCAAGGGCTGCCGTGGCGGCCGAAGCAAGGAGAACACGATGTCCGACACCCTGTTTATCACCGGCGCGACGTCCGGTTTTGGTGAAGCCTGTGCCCGGCGTTTTGCCGAGGCTGGCTGGAAGCTTGTTCTCACCGGCCGTCGTGAAGAGCGCCTCAATGCCCTGTGCGCCGAACTGTCGAAGCAGACCGAAGTGCACGGTCTGGTGCTCGATGTGCGTGATCGCAAGGCGATGGAGGAGGCGATTGCCAACCTGCCGCCGACGTTCGCCAAACTTCGTGGCCTGATCAACAACGCTGGCCTGGCGCTCGGCGTTGACCCTGCGCCGAAATGCGATCTGGATGATTGGGACACCATGGTCGATACCAACGTCAAAGGCCTGATGTACGCCACTCGCTTGCTGCTGCCACGGCTGATCGCCCACGGCCGTGGCGCCGGCATCGTCAACCTCGGTTCCATCGCCGGCAACTATCCGTACCCGGGCAGCCACGTGTACGGCGCGAGCAAAGCCTTCGTCAAACAGTTCTCGCTGAACCTGCGTTGCGACTTGCAAGGCACTGGCGTGCGTGTCAGCAACATCGAACCCGGCCTGTGCGAAAGCGAGTTCTCGCTGGTACGTTTCGCCGGTGATCAGGAACGCTACAACGCCACTTATGCCGGCGCCGAACCGATCCAGCCGCAAGACATCGCCGAGACGATTTTCTGGGTGATGAACACCCCGGCACACATCAACATCAACAGCCTGGAGCTGATGCCCGTGAGTCAGACCTGGGCCGGGTTTGCCATCGAGCGTAACAAGGCTTGATACCGCGTTGACGCCATTCGCGAGCAGGCTCGCTCCCACATTTTCAAGTGCGGTGCCTGTGAGAGCGAGCCTGCTCGTTGAGGCCAATCGCTGGCAAGCCAGTTCCCACAGGATCACCGATGGACACTTATCTTGTGAGTGACTCGGTCTCTGTGGGAGCTGGCTTGCCAGCGAAGAGGGCGGCACAGGCAAACCAAGTCGATAAGCTAAACTCCTCACTCAACCACCAGGCCGCACCCCGCGGCGCTCAAGGTTTCATGAGGCGTTCAAGTGAGTAACCGAGGTGAGCAGGCACTGCTCAAACAGTCGACGCTGCTGATGCTGGCGGTGTCGATTGCCGGGATCGTCACCGGGTTTGTTTCAGGTTCGCAATCCATCCTGTTCGATGGCTTTTTTTCGCTGATCGCGACATTTATCAAAATCCTGATGCTGATCACCGCCCGGCTGATTGCCAAGCAAAGCAATCAGCGTTTCCAGTTCGGCTTCTGGCATCTGGAACCGATGGTGCTGCTGATTGAAGGCAGCTTCCTGCTGCTGATTGCCATCTATGCATTTCTCAACGGCGTGTTCGGCATCATCAATGGTGGCCGCGATATCGAGCTGGGTCTGGTGATCGTCTACGCGGCGGTGTTCAGCGTCGTCGAGTTCGCCTACTTCTTCTACGTACGCCGCCGTAATCGCACGCTCAAATCCAGCCTGATCCAGTTCGACAACATCAGTTGGCTGGTCGACGCGATGCTCTCGGTGGGCTTGTTGATCAGTTTTCTCGCCGCGCTGCTGCTCAAGTCCCAGGGCTATGGCGAGTGGGCGGTGTATGTCGACTCGCTGATCCTGATCGTGCTGGCGCTGACCATGCTGCCCCCGGCGTTGAAGATCCTCGGCCCGGCCTTGCGTGATGTGCTGGGTATTGCCCCCGATACGCTGGATGATCAGGTACGGCAGGTGATGGAGTTGGCGAAGGTCGAGCATGGTTTCGACGATTACGTGTCCTACGTGCAAAAGCACGGTCGGGCGCGGTTCATCGAAATTCATGTGGTGTTGCCGGCCGATTATCCGCTGCGCGATGTCGCACAGCTGGATGCCTTACGTGAGCAGATATCGGCGCAGTTGGGCGAGCCGGATGCGGCGCGCTGGTTGACGATCAGCTTCACCGGGGACAAAAAGTGGATTGCCTGATGACCGCGTAACGGCATTCGCGAGCAGGTGAATGCATTTCAAGCTGTGGGAGCGAGCCTGCTCGCGAAGGCAATCGTTCGGTCAACGCAGATATTCAGCCAAACCGTGATAGCAGGTCGCCAAATGATAAGGCGTGGTCGACGGCATGTCCTTGCGGCTGACCTCTCCATTCTCATCGCGACACTCATGCCAGCCGCCGGCATGCAGAAACCGCTGCTGCAGCGCCTGCAACTGGCGCAGCACCACCGCTTCGCTGTCCGCCCGCAACGTCAACGCGCGCAGGTATTCGGCCTGAGCCCAGATGCGCTGGGTCGAGTCCCTTGGACGGCCATTGCCTTCCAGATCAAGCATCGCCCGAACCGCGCCGCAGGACTCCAGTACGCCGTACTGCTCGGTAAAGGCAAATGCCCGATCCAGCGCCCGGTGCAGTTTCGAATCGCGCAACAGCGGCGAGGATTCGAGCAGGAAATACCATTCGAACTGGTGCCCCGGCTCGTACCAGTTATCCACAGCACCCAGCGGCTTCTCCATCAACACGCCATATTGCGGGTCGACGAATTGCTTGTGCATGGCTGTGCATAACTCAAGCAGGGCTTTTTGCGTGTGCGCGTCTTCGCGTACGGCGAGAGTCGCGAGAAAGGCTTCGGCCAGATGCATCAGCGGGTTCTGCAGCGGGCCGGTTTGCAGGGTGAGCCAGTCGCGCTCGAGGCAGGCTTCGTACAAACCGTCACCGGTGGCGAACCGGCGGCCGATGATTTCAAGCGCGGCGTTGAGTGTCGATTCGGCCAGCGAATCCCGGGACTTGCCCCAGTAATGCGCGCAGGCAAACAGAATGAAGGCGTGAGTGTAGAGATCCTTGCGCTGGTCCAGCGGCTTGCCCTGTGCATCGATGCTGTAGAACCAGCCGCCATGCTCGGCATCATGGAAATGCCGTTGCAGAGAACGAAACAGCGCGGCGGCGCGGACGTCGGCATCATCCACAACCCCGATCAGGCTGGAGAACAGATACAGCTGTCGTGCGCAGGCCATCGCCCGATAGCGTTGCGCTGGCAGCGGTTGATGCGCAGCGTCCAGCGCCTCGTACGGCAACGCCATGTCGGCATTCCAGCCCGGGCCTTGCCACAGCGGCACGATCACGTCGAGGAAGTGCTGCTGCACTTGGCCAAACAGGGCGGTCAATTCGGGCGAGGCGGTGGAGCGGGAAGCATGGGGCATGGGCGGGCGTCACGGGCTGGGGCGATTGCGCGACATGGTAGCAGAGAGCACTGCTTGAGAGAGGCGGTGTCTGTCAGGCCGTCTTCGCGAGCAGGCTCGCTCCCACAGTGGATTTGCAGCGTACACAAAACCTGTGGGAGCGAGCCTGCTCGCGAAGAGGCCGGTTCAGGCAATAAAAAATCAGCCTGCCAACAACCACACCCCAGTCGCCGCCGAAGCCGCACCCGCCAACCGCACCAGCGGCGCCGCTGCCTGCGGCAACACGCGGACCACGCCATAACCGAGCGCATGCAAAACAGCTGTCGCCGCGACAAACCCGGTCGCATACGCCCACGGGCTGCTCATTTCCGGCAACTCCAGCCCATGCGCCACGCCATGGAACAGCGCAAACAGCGCCGTCGCTGCCACCGCCATCACCAGTGGCGGACGCACGGCCAGTGCCACGGCCAGGCCCAGCGCCAAGACCGAGGCGGCAATCCCGCTTTCCAGCGCCGGCAACTGCAGCCCTTCAAAACCGAGCAAACCGCCCAGCAACATGGTGCCGACAAAGGTGCACGGCAGCGCCCAGCGCGCCGCGCCTTGTTGCTGCGCCGCCCATAAGCCGACGGCGAGCATTGCCAGCAAGTGGTCGAGCCCGCCGATCGGGTGGCTGATGCCCGCGACGAGGCCGCTGTCGCCATGCCCCGGGTGAGCGAAGGCCAGTGCCGGTGTCAGCAGCAACGCCAGAGCGCCAAGAATACGTTTGAGTGTCATGGATAAGCTTCCTTGTTGATAAGTGGATCAGGCGGCGGTCAGCAGGCCCTGGCGTTCGATGAAGGCAATGATTTCTTCGAGGCCCTGACCGTTTTTCTGGTTGCTGAACACGAACGGCTTGCCGTTGCGCATGCGTTTGGTGTCGCTGTCCATCATTTCCAGCGAAGCGCCCACCAGTGGCGCAAGGTCGATCTTGTTGATCACCAGCAGGTCGGACTTGCAGATCCCCGGCCCGCCCTTGCGTGGCAGCTTGTCGCCGGCGGAAACGTCGATCACGTAGATGGTCAGGTCGGACAGCTCGGGGCTGAAGGTCGCTGAAAGGTTGTCGCCGCCGGACTCGACCAGAATCAGATCCAGCCCCGCAAAGCGCCGGTTCAGTTGATCGACCGCTTCAAGGTTGATCGAGGCGTCTTCGCGGATCGCCGTGTGCGGGCAACCACCGGTTTCCACGCCGATGATGCGTTCCGGCGCAAGGGCTTCGTTGCGCACCAGAAAATCGGCGTCTTCGCGGGTGTAGATATCGTTGGTAACCACGGCGAGGTTGTAACGCTCGCGCAGGGCCAGGCACAGGGCCAGGGTCAACGCGGTCTTGCCGGAACCGACCGGGCCGCCGATGCCGACGCGCAGAGGTTGTGTGTTCATGTGATTCTCCAAAGTAGACGGGCCCTAGGAACGGAACAGACGGCTGTACTGGCGCTCATGGGCCATGCACGCCAGGGACAGGCCGAAAGCGGCGCTGCCGATGTGTTCGGGATTTATGCGGATCGCATCGTGCTGCGCCTGTTGCAGCAGCGGCAGCAGTTCGCTGGTCAGGCGCTGGGCGGCTTGCTGGCCCAGCGGCAGGGTTTTCATCAATACGGCGAGCTGGTTTTCCAGCCAGCTCCACAGCCATGCGGCGAGGGCGTCCTGCGGGCTGATGCCCCAGGCCCGCGCGGCCAGTGCCCAGCACAGGGCCAGATGCGGTTCTGTGATCTGTTCAAGAAAGTCGCGAGCGGGCGCATCGAGTTCTGGTAAACCGTTGAGCAGTTGCTGCAACGAGTAGCCCATCTGCCGGCTCTCCAGATGCAGCTCACGGGTTTCACGACTGGCACGATGACTTTCGCAAAGTTGCCGCAGTTCGGCCCAGTTTTCATCGGCTGCGGCTTGGCAATGCGCCAACAGCAGCGGCGCTTCGAAGCGGGCGAGATTGAGCAGCAGTTGATCGCTGATCCAGCGGCGGGCGGCGTCAGGGTTGTGGACCCGGCCGTTATCCACCGCCATTTCCAGACCCTGGGAATAGCTGTAGCCGCCAATCGGCAATTGCGGACTGGCCAGACGCAGCAGCGCCCAGGCCGGATTCACAGGCGCACGCCGAACTGATGGAGTTTCGGCGCGTAGTTGAAGTCTTCGTCACCGTGGCGGGAATGATGATGGCCGCCGCCGTAAGCGCCGTGTTCCGGCTGGAACGGCGCTTCGATAGCCTCGACCCGGGCGCCGAGCTGTTCGAGCATCGCTTTGAGCACGTAATCGTCGAGCAGGCGCAGCCAGCCGTCGCCGACTTGCAGGGCGACATGGCGGTTGCCGAGATGGTAGGCCGCGCGAGTCAGTTCGAACGCATTGGCGCACGTGACGTGGAGCAGTTGTTCGGGACGGGCGCAGACGCGCACCACACGGCCGTCTTCAGCCTGCAGACATTCGCCGTCATACAGCGGTGGCTGGCCGCGCTCCAAAAACAACCCGACGTCTTCGCCTTCGGCACTGAAACAGCGCAAACGGCTTTTGCTGCGCGCTTCGAAGGTCAGGTGCAACTCAGCGGCCCAGACGGGTTGAGGTTCGATTCTGCGATGAATCACCAGCATCGGAAAGCTTCCAGCAATGAACGTTGATTGGGCTAGAGCAAGCGCCGCGCCAATCGGGCGATGTGTAGGAAATAGCTGTCGGCGCGTGCCTGATCTTTCAACAGGTGCGGGGATTCTGAAAGGTTTTGGTGCATGAAGGATTTGTCATGCACCAAAGCGAGGCCATGGCGGATGTTCAATGTGGGAGCGAGCCTGCTCGCGAATGCGCCGTGTCAGACAGATGTATTCAACTGACCCAGCGCTTTCGCGAGCAGGCTCGCTCCCACAGGGGATTTGTGGGGTAGCAGAGAGAGGAGGGAGTTACTCGGTACTGCCCAGCCCTTGCCAGTGCTTGAGGCCGATGAAGATGAAGCGCAGTTGCTGGGTGATCTTCGCCTGCGGGGTCAGATGCTCCGGCAAGGCTTCGGCGGGCGGGTCGATGATGTCGGGGAGGGTGGCGAACACCGATTTGACGATCAGGTCGGCCATCACGCTGAGCCCGGCGATGTCCAGATGTTGCAGCTTGGGCATCAGCGCCAGGTCCGCCGCGAGGTCGGCGCTGATGTTCTCGCGCAGGCGTCCGATCGCTTGGCGCACCGGCAGCGAGCCGCCGTATTGTTCGCGGGCGAGAAACAGGAATTGCGAGCGGTTGGCGTTGACCACATCAAGGAAGATGCGCACCGAGGCATCGATGATGCCGCCCATGACGAACTCATTGTGACGCACCAGGCGGATGGTCTCGCGGAAGGTCTGGCCGACTTCGCTGACCAGCACCAGACCCAACTCGTCCATATCGGCGAAGTGCCGGTAGAAACCGGTGGGCACGATGCCGGCGGTCTTGCTCACTTCGCGCAGGCTCAGGCTGCCGAATCCTCGGCCGCTTTCCATCAGGTGGCGGGCAGCGTCCATCAGGGCGTTGCGGGTCTGTTGTTTCTGTTCGGCGCGGGGCAGCATCGCAGGGTGTGTTCTTCGGCAGGACAAGCGCCGCACTCTAGCAAATCGGCTTTGTCGGCGTCGAACGGGGAGTCGTGCAGCGAGGGTTTTACAGAAGCTGAAAAGTCAAAAGCCCAATCCGCTGATTGGGCTTTTTTGCCGGGCCGTCATGGGCTCAGCTCAATTTGCTGTTGCGTTCGATCACACGGTCACCACCGCCTTCAGCGAGGGCTTGACCCAGTGGAGTTTTATCGAAGCCGTCATCAGCCAGGGTCTGGCCCTGTGGAGTGCGATCGGAACCATCGGATGCGAGGGTCTGGCCTTGTGGGGTGCGCTCGGTACCGTCGGATGCGAGAGTTTGGCCCTGTGGGGTGCGCTCGGTACCGTCGGAAGCGAGGATCTGACCTTGTGGTGTGCGATCCGAACCGTCCTGGACCAGGCCTTTCTCTTCGAGGCGATTGCGACCGTTTTCAGCCAGGGCCTGGCCTTGTGGGGTGCGATCCGAGCCGTCTTGAACCAGACCTTTTTCTTCGAGGCGGTTGCGGCCGTTTTCAGCCAGGGTCTGACCTTGTGGAGTGCGCTCGGAACCGTCGGAAGCTACGGTCTGACTGAGCACCGAGTGGCTCGATTTGAGTTGCGGAGTAGCCTGATCGGCTGCGGGCAGGGCGAAAGCAGTGCTGGCTAGCATCGACAGGGTAAGGCTGAGCAGTAATTGGCGTTTCATGATAGTGGCTCCTTGGGAGGGCGATAAAGTGGGTACGAGGGCAATGCTACTCTCGATAAGTCGATATAAAAGTTCATAAACGCAATGGTAATAATCAACAGAATTGATTGTTCGGCGCGAAGGCTCTAGATCGGGCCTTTGCGGGCGACGGTTTTGCACCGTCGTGGGTATTTTCGACTCACTCGTGCCTCGCAAAAGTGCGGGTCGCGGTAACACTGCTCGACCGATCGGTCAGATTTGCCGGGCTTTTTATGGCTTAAACTGCCTTTCAATTAAACCTGCGGGCCTTTCGCCAGTCACAGACTGCATAGGGGCCGCTTCGGTCTGCCGTTTCAGCTGTGCGTCGGGTAGTCGGCGTGCGGTCGTGATCAGGAGCTTTGTGCATGACGCGCACTGGAAAAATCTTCAGCTGGACCTTCGCCATCCTCGCGCTGCTGCTGGCAGCCTTGATCCTGATCATCGTGTTTTTCGACTGGAACCGGATCAAGCCCACGATCAACGCCAAAGTCTCGGAAGAACTGCACCGGGCGTTTGCCATCAATGGCAACCTCGCGGTGATCTGGCAGCGCGAGCCGCAAGAGGGCGGCTGGCGCGCCTGGGTGCCGTGGCCGCACGTGGTCGCCGAGGACTTGAGCCTGGGCAACCCGGACTGGTCGAAGCAGCCGCAGATGGTCACCCTCAAACGCGTCGAACTGCGCATTTCGCCGCTGGCCTTGCTGGCTCAGCGCGTGGTGATTCCGCGCATCGACCTGACCGAGCCGAATGCCGAACTGCAACGTCTGGCCGATGGCCGCGCCAACTGGACGTTCAAGTTCGACCCCAAGGACCCGAATGCCGAGCCATCCAACTGGGTGGTCGATATCGGCGCGATCGGTTTCGACAAGGGCCACGTGACCCTCGACGACCAGACCCTGAAGACCGATCTCGATGTACTGATCGACCCGCTCGGCAAACCGATTCCATTCAGCGAAATCGTCGGCGATAAAGCGGCGAAAACTGCTCAGGACAAGGGTGGCGCACCGCAGGACTATGCCTTTGCACTCAAGGTCAAAGGCCAGTATCACGGGCAGAACCTCACCGGGCAGGGCAAGATCGGCGGGCTGCTGGCCTTGCAGGACGCGAGCAAGCCGTTCCCGTTGCAGGCCCAGGCGAAGATCGGCGACACCCGTATCGAACTGGCCGGCACCCTGACTGACCCGCTGAATCTCGGCGCCCTCGACCTGCGCTTGAAGCTGGCTGGCGACAGCCTCGGCAATCTCTATCCGCTGACCGGCGTGACCCTGCCGGACACCCCACCGTATTCCACCGACGGCCACCTGATTGCCAAGCTGCATGACGAGGCCGGGGCGAAATTCACATATGAAAAATTCAACGGCAAGATCGGCGACAGTGATATCCACGGCGACCTGACCTACGTGGCCAGCCAGCCACGGCCGAAGCTCACGGGTGCGCTGCTCTCCAATCAATTGCTGTTCGCCGACCTTGCACCGTTGATCGGCGCTGATTCCAACACCGAGCAAAAGGCCCGTGGCGGCGCGAGCAAGCAGCCAGCAGACAAAGTCCTGCCGGTGGAAGAATTCAAGACCGACCGCTGGCGCGCCATGGATGCCGATGTCGAGTTCACCGGCAAGCGCATCGTCCACAGCGAGAAGCTGCCGTTCAACGACCTCTATACCCATCTGAAACTCAACGATGGCGAGCTCAGCCTGGAGCCGCTGCGCTTTGGTGTCGCCGGCGGCACGCTGGATGCGCTGATTCGTCTCAATGGCCGCACCGAGCCGCTGGAAGGCCGGGCGCGGTTGACCGCACGCAAATTCAAACTCAAAGAACTGTTCCCGACCTTCGAGCCGATGAAGACCAGTTTCGGTGAGCTCAATGGCGATGCCGACATCAGTGGCCGTGGCAACTCCGTGGCCAAGCTGCTTGGCGGCGCCAATGGCAATCTGAAGATGTTGATCAATGACGGCGCGATCAGCCGCGAGCTGATGGAATTGGCCGGGCTCAACGTCGGTAACTACGTGGTCGGCAAGATCTTTGGCGACAAGGAAGTGAAGATCAACTGCGCGGCGGCGGATTTCGACATCAAGACCGGCCTGGCGACCACGCGGCTGTTTGTCTTCGATACCGAGAACGCGATCATCTACATCGATGGCACAGCGAACATGGCCACCGAGCAACTCGATCTGACCGTGACCCCTGAGTCCAAAGGCTGGCGTCTGATTTCCCTGCGCTCGCCGCTGTATGTGCGCGGCAAATTCATCAAACCAGATGCCGGCGTCAAAGCCGTACCGTTGATGCTGCGTGGGGCGGGGATGGTTGCATTGGGCGTGATTGCCGCACCGGCGGCGGGGTTGCTGGCGCTGGTGGCGCCGAGCGGTGGCGAGCCGAATCAGTGCGCGCCGTTGCTCGAGCAGATGAAGCAGGGCAAGGCACCGGTGACCGTCAAACCCAGCAAGTAATGCGGCGTCTCTGAGGGCGCCTTCGCGAGCAGGCTCGCTCCCACATTCGAACGCATTCCTTCAATTGAAATACGTTCCAGTGTGGGAGCGAGCCTGCTCGCGAAAGCGGTGTGACGGGATTACAGATCGTTGAGGATGTCCGCCATGTCGTCGGCGTGTTCTTCTTCCTGGGCGAGGATGTCTTCGAAGATGCGGCGGGTGGTCGGGTCCTTGTCACCGATGTACTGAATGATCTCGCGGTAGCTGTCGATGGCGATGCGCTCGGCTACCAGATCTTCGTAGACCATTTCCTTGAGCGTGTTGCCCGCTACGTATTGCGCGTGGGACATCTTGCTCAGCAGGTCGGGGTTGAACTCCGGCTCACCGCCCAGTTGCACAATACGCTCGGCGAGGCGATCGGCGTGCTCGGCTTCCTGGTTGGCGTGCTCGAGGAATTCGTCGGCGGCGACGTTGGCTTTCAGGCCGCTGGCCATGAAGTAGTGGCGCTTGTAGCGCAAGGTGCACACCAGTTCGGTGGCCAGCGACTCGTTGAGCAAACGCAGTATTTCTTCACGGTTGGCGTTGTAACCCTCGGTGACCGCGCCGTTTTCCACGTGTTGCCGCGCGCGCTCGCGCAGGGTTTGAACATCAGACAAATGCAGGTCACTCATTTCATTCTCCTGGAGGCTAATCCGATAGGCGCCACGTTCTGAAGACGCGGTCGCTACTCAGGGTGTGAGTCTTGAGCGAAGCGAAAAGTTTTATACGATTTATGCCGTACTCCGTGCAGGAACTGCTGAAGACTGCGATGTCGGCGGGGCAAACCGGTTTCGGTGGAACGGATGCTGGCGGACTGGAATAGGCCTATCGTTGAGTTGTCATCGTCGAGGTGGATGCTTGGCGGGCGTCTTGCACGTCTGGCATCCACTCACCGCACACAAGGATGTAACCCATGTCGACACGTTATCCACTGGTGCTGGTGCCGGGCATGCTCGGCTTCGTCCGGCTGGTGCTTTACCCGTATTGGTTCGGCATCATCAAGGCCTTGCGCCGTGGTGGTGCGACGGTGGTCGCGGTGCAGGTTTCGCCACTCAACTCCACTGAGGTGCGCGGCGAGCAATTGCTGGCGCGGATCGAGGAAATCCTCCGCGAGACCGGGGCGCAGAAGGTCAACCTGTTCGGCCACAGCCAAGGCGCATTGACCGCGCGGTATGCGGCGGCGAAGCGCCCGGATCTGGTCGCCTCGGTGACTTCGGTGGCCGGGCCGAATCACGGCTCCGAGCTGGCCGATTATCTGGAAAAGCACTATCCGGCAAGCAGCGCCAAAGGGCGCGTGCTCGAAGCGCTGTTGCGCCTGGTCGGCTGGGTCATGGCGTTGCTTGACACCGGTTATCACGGGCCGAAACTGCCGGTGGATATCCACGCTTCCCACCAATCGCTGACCACGGCGGGCGTTGCACTATTCAATCAACGTTATCCACAAGGGCTGCCGGAAACGTGGGGCGGGCAGGGGCCGGAAGAGACCAATGGTGTGCGCTATTACTCCTGGTCAGGGACGCTGCAACCGGGCAAGACCGATCGTGGCGGCAATCTTTTCGACGGGACCAATCGCAGTTGCCGCTTGTTCGCCAAGACCTTCGTCCGCGAGCCCGGGCAGTGCGATGGGATGGTCGGGCGTAACAGCTCGCATCTGGGCACGGTGATCGGGGATGACTTTCCGCTGGATCATTTCGACATCGTCAATCAGTCGCTGGGGCTGGTGGGCAAAGGCGCGGATCCGGTAAGGCTGTTTGTCGAGCATGCGGCGCGGCTGGAGGCTGCAGGGTTATAGCAGCAAACATCAAGATCAAAAGATCGCAGCCTTCGGCAGCTCCTACAGGAACCGCATTTCAAGGTAGGAGCTGCCGAAGGCTGCGATCTTTTCAATCAGGCGGTACCGACCCGCCGGCCCAGCACCGTGGTCCAGCGCTCCGACAAAACCACCCCGCCCAGGGTCAGCAATCCGCCCACCAGGTGATACATCGCCAACTGTTCCTTCAACACCAGCGCCGCAATCAACGCAGTAATCAATGGCAGCAGATTGAAGAACAGCGTCGTCCGGCTCGGCCCCAGTCGTTGCACCGCCTGCATCCACGCCAGAGGCGCGACCATCGAGGCCAGCAGACACGCATACAGCACCAGCGGCACGTTCTGCAGATTCAAACCGGTCTTCGGCGACACCGCGAACAGCGGAAACAACACCACAATCGCCACCAGCACCTGCAAGTACAGCAACACCAGCGGCGGCAGGCGCAGTTGCCACTTTTTCAGCAGCGTGCTGTAGACCGCATAGGCCAGCGTCGCGACCAGCATCATCGCGTCACCCATGTTGACCCCGTGTTGCAGCAGCGCACCGAGGCTGCCGGACGACACCACCACCAGCACGCCAGCAAACGACAGCACTGCACCGACCAGGGCGCCAGCGGTCAGGCGCTGGCCGAGGCTGATGATCGCCATGGCCAGCGACATCAATGGCATCAGCGAGAGAATGATGCCCATGTTGGTCGCGGTGGTCAGTGTTGCGGCGAAATAGGCGAGGCTCTGATACACCGCCATGCCGAGTACGCCGAGGACGAAAGTCCGCCGCAGATTCGGCCGAATCTGCGGCCAGTGCGCGATCACTCTTGTGAGCATGAATGGCGTGAACAGCACGCCGGCGAGCAGCCAGCGGTAAAAACCGATCTCGGCCGGGAAGATCGCGCCGACCGCCAGTTTGTTGATCACGGTGTTGCCGGCCCAGATGAAAATCGCCAGCAGGGGAAACGCGTATTGCATGGGACAAAACCAGAACGTTGATGAAGCGCGATTATCCCCTGTCTGGATGCAGGCCTATACTGCGAACCGGACAAACTGCCTCTGCATCCGGACAGCATGAACAGCAAACACATCGATCTGCTCGATTTCAGCGAACTGCCGTCAGCGGTGTATTTCCGCTACGCCGATTTCAATGCCCACGAATATGCCGCGCCACACCGGCACCCTTGGGGCACGCTGGAATATGCAGCCCATGGCGTATTGCACATGGATGTCGACGGCAGCCGCTTCATGTCGCCGCCGCAGTATGCGGTGTGGGTGCCGCCCGAGGTCGAGCACAGTTTCTACAGCCATCAGCCGGTCAACTATCGCGCGGTGTGTCTTGATCCGAGTGTTTGCAAACGGTTGCCGGCGCGCGCCTGCACATTGGCGATCAGCGATATTCTCAAAGCGATTCTCAAGGACTTCGCCGCCCGCGATGTGAAGATTCCCGAGCATGAGGCCGATCAGCGTCTGGCTCAGGTGCTGGTCGATCAACTGCAACAGGCACCGGTGCAGGAATGTTTCCTGCCGTATGCGAGCAGCCCGGGCTTGCTGATGATTCTCGAGGCCTTGCAGGCCGAGCCTGGCAACAATCAGCCTCTGGCGCACTGGGCGGCGCAAGTGCATGTCAGCGAGCGCACTCTGGCGCGGCAGTTCGTTCGTGAACTGGGCATGAGCTTTGGCGAATGGCGCCAGCGCTTGCGTTATCTGGCGGCGATCGAGGCGCTGGAGACCTCGCGCTCGGTGCAGGAAATCGCTTTCGACCTCGGCTACAGCAGCGGCTCGGCATTCATCGCCATGTTCGCCCGCCAGGCCGGTTGCACGCCTGAACAATATCGTCGCAGCCATCTCGAGGGCAGGAAGGTGTAACAAGCTTTGACTACACTGCGACAGAGGCCGCATCCATCGCTGCGGCAACAAGGAGAAAACTCCATGAAGATGTTGCGTGTGCCGTTGTTGATGATCGGGCTGCTTGTGTGTTCCCAGGGTTTCGCCGCCACGGCGCAACAGAACAAGATGACCACCTGCAATGCCGATGCGACCGCCAAGAGTTTGAAGGGCGATGAGCGCAAGGCGTTCATGAGCACCTGCCTGAAAGCGGCGCCTGCGGCCAACGATGGCAAGGAGCTGACGCCGCAGCAGCAGAAAATGACCACTTGCAATGCCTATGCAAAAACCAAGGCGCTGACCGGTGATGCGCGCAAGGCGTTCATGAGTGAGTGCCTGAAGAAGAAATAAGATCAAAAGATCGCAGCCTTCGGCAGCTCCTACACAAGACGCGATCCTGTGGGAGCTGCCGAAGGCTGCGATCTTTGCGGCTTGCCGGCCTCTTCGCGAGCAGGCTCGCTCCCACATTTGAAACGCGTACTCCTGTGGGAGCGAGCCTGCTCGTGAAAGCGCCGGTGAGTGCAGCGCCAATCCCAAGCCCCGCATATCCCTAGTGCTAACCCCGGATCGCTGGCAGACTGCCCATCCTTTCACGCCGTTCGTTTTGAGGCTGTATGCCAACGTTTTCTCAGCGTCATGTTGTGTTCTGGGTCAGTTGCATCATCATTTTTGGCGGACTCCTGCTGGTGCTGCCGCTGCGCCTGTTGCCGAGCCTGCTGGCCGGGTTGCTGGTGTTCGAGCTGGTCAACATGCTCACCCCGCAACTGCAACGGCTGATCGAAGGGCGGCGTGCGCGCTGGTTGGCGGTGGCGCTGCTCGGCACGCTGGTGGTGAGTGTGTTGGCGCTGATTTTCGCCGGGGCTATCAGTTTTCTCCTGCATGAAGCGGAAAACCCCGGCGCCTCGCTCGACAAATTCATGGGCGTGGTCGATCGCGCGCGCGGGCAATTGCCGCCGTTCATCGACGCCTATCTGCCGGCCAGCGCGGCGGAGTTTCGTGTAGCGATCGGCGAGTGGGCGAGCAAGCATCTGGCCGACCTGCAACTGGTCGGCAAGGACGCCGCGCACATGTTCGTCACCCTGCTGATCGGCATGGTCCTCGGCGCGATCATCGCCCTGCAGCGCATCCCCGACGTGACCAAGCGCAAGCCACTGGCCGCCGCTTTGTTCGACCGTTTGCATCTGCTGGTGCAGGCGTTTCGCAATATCGTCTTCGCGCAGATCAAGATTTCCCTGCTCAACACCGTATTCACCGGGATCTTCCTCGCGGTGATTCTGCCGATGTTCGGCATCAAGCTGCCGCTGACCAAAACCCTGATCGTGCTGACCTTCCTGCTCGGCCTGCTGCCGGTGATCGGCAACCTGATGTCGAACACGCTGATCACCATCGTCGGGCTGTCGCTGTCGATCTGGGTAGCGATCGCCGCGCTGGGCTATCTGATCGTTATCCACAAGCTCGAATACTTCCTCAACGCGCGCATCGTTGGCGGGCAGATCAGTGCCAAGTCGTGGGAATTGCTTCTGGCAATGCTGGTGTTCGAAGCCGCGTTCGGTTTGCCGGGAGTGGTGGCGGGGCCGATTTATTACGCGTACCTGAAGAGTGAGTTGAAGCTCGGAGGAATGGTCTAGAAAAGCAGCTTCGAGCTTCAAGCTTCAAGCTTCAAGCTGCAAGTAAAAAGCAGAAGCGAGAGCCGCAGTGGCTTTTGCTTTTGCTCTTACTTGCAGCTTGCAGCTTAAAACTTGCAGCTGCCCCTAAACGCCGTAGCGTTTGCGGGCTTCAATCGCCAGGCCGCTACCAATGCTGCCAAAGATGTTGCCTTCCACATGCCGCGCGTTCGGCAGCATTGCCGACACGCTGTTGCGCAGGGCCGGGATGCCGCTGGAGCCACCAGTGAAGAACACCGTGTCGACCTGGTCGACCGCCACGCCGGCATCGTTGAGCAATTGCGTAACGCTGCCGCGCACGCGCTCGAGCAAGGCTTCGATCGCCGATTCGAACAGCGCGCGGCTCAGCTCGACGCTCAGCCCGGCTTCGATGCGGTCCAGCGGCACGTGGCGGCTGTCGGCGTGCGTCAGCTGGATCTTCGTTTCTTCGACTTCCATCGCCAGCCAGTGCCCGGCGCGCTGTTCGATCAGCTTGAACAGGCGATCGATGCCGCCAGTGTCTTCGATGTCGTAGCGCATGCTGCCCAGCGCCAGCGTGGATTTCTGCGAGTACACCGAGTTGATCGTATGCCAGGTCGCCAGGTTCATGTGGTGGCTGGTCGGCATGTACGCGCCGCTTTTCATCCGGCTGCCGTAGCCGAACAGCGGCATCAGGCCTTGCAGGCTCAGCTGTTTATCGAAGTCGGTACCGCCGATGTGCACGCCGCCGGTGGCCAGAATATCGTCGTGACGGTTATCGACACCGCGCCGTTCGGGCGACAGGCGCACCAGCGAGAAGTCAGAGGTACCACCGCCGATGTCGACGATCAGCACCAACTCTTCTTTCTCGATGGTCGACTCGTAGTCGAACGCCGCCGCGATCGGTTCGTACTGGAACGACACGTCCTTGAAGCCGATTTTGCGCGCCACCTCGACCAGCGTGTCTTCGGCTTCCTGGTCGGCCAGCGGATCGTCATCGACGAAGAACACCGGACGGCCCAGCACCACTTGCTCGAATTCCCGACCGGCGGCGGTTTCGGCGCGGCTCTTGAGCTGGCCGATGAACAGCCCCAGCAGGTCCTTGAACGGCATCGCCGTGCCGAGGACGCTGGTGTCGTGCTTGATCAGCTTGGAGCCGAGCAGGCTTTTCAGCGAGCGCATCAGCCGGCCCTCGTAGCCTTCCAGATACTCGTGCAGGGCCAGGCGACCGTATACCGGGCGACGCTCCTCGATGTTGAAGAAGACCACCGACGGCAGGGTGATCTTGTCGTCTTCCAGCGCAATCATGGTGTCCATGCCGGGGCGCAGCCAGCCGACGGTTGAGTTGGACGTGCCGAAGTCGATGCCGCAGGCACGGGCTGGAGAGGCGTCTTTCATGTCTTTCGGATTCCGGTCAAAAAAACGGCCGCGCAGTGTATGTCAGTGCGCGGCAGATTCGAAGGCCGGTCATCCGCTATTTCGCCACATGGCAGGTTGAAAACCGCCGCTTTGCCCCAAACTTGCTGGCATGGGCCGGCAGACACACCGGCGGTCGCAAGAACCGCCGTCCACTGCCGATAAACTTCTGCGGCGCCACCCGGTCACAACCTTGAGATCGGTCAACCCGGCACGCGCCAATCGGGCGCACGCTGGTCTCGGCGCGAAATCGATAACGGATGGTGATCCTTCAATGGACTTCAAAGACTATTACAAGATACTCGGCGTGGAGCCGACAGCCGACGACAAGGCCATCAAGGCGGCCTATCGCAAGCTGGCGCGCAAATACCACCCCGATGTCAGCAAGGAAAAAGACGCCGAGGCCAAGTTCAAGGACGCCTCGGAAGCCTATGAAGCGCTGAAAAGTGCCGACAAGCGCGCCGAATACGACGAACTGCGCCGTTATGGCCAGCACGGTCAGCCGTTCCAGGGCCCACCGGGCTGGCAGAGCCGTGGCGGCTTCGGCGGTGGCGACACAGGCGACTTCTCGGACTTCTTCAGTTCGATCTTCGGCAATCGCGGCCCCGGTTTCGGTGGCGCCGAGAGCCGCCAATCACGCGGACGCCGAGGGCAAGACGTGGAAATGGAACTGCCGGTCTTCCTCGAAGAAACCCTGTCGAACGAATCGAAGAAAGTCACCTTTCAGGTGCCGCAATACAACGCGCATGGCCAGCACGTCAGCAACACCAGCAAGAGCCTGAACGTGAAGATTCCGGCCGGCGTTGCCGATGGCGAGCGGATTCGCCTGAAAGGCCAGGGCGCGCCGGGTATCGGTGGCGGGGCGAATGGCGATCTGTATCTGACCATCCGGTTTGCGCCGCACCCGAAATTCGATGTTGAAGGCGAGAACCTGATCATCACCCTGCCGCTGGCTCCATGGGAGTTGGCGCTGGGCACCGAAGTGGCCGTGCCAACCCTGACCGGCAAGATCAACCTCAAGGTTCCGGCCGGCAGCCAGAATGGCCAGCGCATGCGCGCCAAAGGCCATGGCCTGCTGAACAAGGCGGGCGAGCGCGGTTATCTGTTCGTGCAGCTCAAGGCCGTGATGCCGAAAGCGTCCGACGATGAGGTCAAGGCGCTGTGGCAGGAACTGGCGAAGAAAGCCGCGTTCAACCCGCGAGAGAACTTCTGAACCCGACGACGGAGTAGCCCATCATGAGCAGCCCCCTGATCGTTCAACTGGACCTGGCAGAATTCTGTGAGGCGGCCGATTTGTCGGACGTTTACGTGATCGAAATCGTCGAGCACGGCATCCTCGAACCTCAGGGTGCGCAGCCCCGGGAATGGCGCTTCACCGATTACGAGCTGGCGTTGGCCAAGCGCGCGGCGAAGCTGCGCCGGGATCTGGAGCTGGAATGGGAAGGCGTGGCGCTGGCGCTGGATCTGCTGGATGAGGTGAAGCAGTTGCGCGCCGAGAACCGCATGTTGCGCCAGCGGTTGGGGCGGTTGGTGGTGGAATAGCGCCTGACGTCCCCGTGTAGGAGCTGCCGAAGGCTGCGATCTTTTGATCTTTAATGAGGGTCAAGATCAAAAGATCGCAGCCTTCGGCAGCTCCTACAGGGATCGGTGTACGCGGGTCCCTGTGGGAGCGAGCCTGCTCGCGAAGAACGATAACGCGGTCTTTCTGACTCAACCTTGAAAAGGCCCCGCAGGGCCTTTTTTGTAGTCAGAACAGAAAATACCGCTGCGCCATCGGCAGTGTTTCCGCCGGCTCGCACCACAGCAACACGCCATCAGCCTTGACCTGATAAGTCTGCGGATCGACATCGATGTTCGGCAGATAGTCGTTGTGGATCAGGTCGGTTTTCTGCACGTCGCGGCAGCCTTTGACCACGCCGATTTTCTTCTTCAACCCCAACGCTTGCGGCAATCCCGCTTCGTGCGCCGCCTGGCTGATGAAGGTCAGGCTGGTGGCGTGCAGCGAGCCGCCATAGCTGGCGAACATCGGGCGATAGTGCACCGGTTGCGGCGTCGGAATCGAGGCGTTGGCATCTCCCATCAGGCTCGCGGCAATCGCACCGCCCTTGAGGATCAGCGTCGGTTTGACGCCGAAAAACGCCGGGCGCCACAGCACCAGGTCTGCCCATTTGCCAACTTCGATCGAACCGACTTCATGGCTGATGCCATGGGTGATTGCCGGGTTGATCGTGTATTTGGCGATGTAGCGTTTGGCGCGGAAGTTGTCGTTGCCTTCGCCGTCCTGGGGCAGCGGGCCGCGCTGTTTTTTCATCTTGTCGGCGGTCTGCCAGGTGCGCGTGATGACTTCGCCGACGCGGCCCATGGCCTGACTGTCGGAGCTGATCATCGAGAACGCGCCGAGGTCGTGGAGGATGTCTTCGGCGGCGATCGTTTCGCGGCGGATACGGCTTTCGGCAAACGCGACGTCTTCTGCGATGCTCGGGTCGAGGTGATGGCAGACCATCAGCATGTCGAGGTGTTCGTCGATGGTATTGCGGGTGAACGGCCGTGTCGGGTTGGTCGAGCTCGGCAGCACGTTGGGGAAACCACACGCCTTGATGATGTCTGGCGCGTGGCCGCCACCGGCGCCTTCGGTGTGATAGGTGTGGATGGTGCGGCCCTTGAATGCGCCGAGGGTGGTTTCGACGAAACCGGATTCGTTGAGGGTGTCGGTGTGGATGGCCACCTGCACATCGTACTGATCGGCAACGTTGAGGCAGTTGTCGATGCTCGCCGGGGTGGTGCCCCAGTCCTCGTGCAGTTTGAGGCCGATGGCGCCGGCCTTGACCTGTTCGATCAACGGCTCCGGCAGGCTGGCATTGCCTTTGCCGGTCAGGCCGATGTTCATCGGGAAGGCATCGGCGGCCTGGAGCATGCGCGCCAGATGCCACGGGCCGGACGTGCAGGTGGTGGCGTTGGTGCCGGTGGCCGGTCCCGTGCCGCCGCCGATCATGGTGGTGACGCCGCTCATCAGCGCTTCTTCGATCTGCTGCGGGCAGATGAAGTGGATGTGCGTGTCGATGCCGCCAGCGGTGAGGATCATGCCTTCGCCGGCAATCACTTCGGTACCGGCGCCGATGGCGATGGTCACGTTGGGCTGCACGTCGGGGTTGCCGGCCTTGCCGATCGCGGCGATGCGCCCGTCCTTGAGGCCGACGTCGGCCTTGACGATGCCCCAGTGGTCGATGATCAGCGCGTTGGTGATCAGCGTGTCGACCACTTCGGCGGCGAGCAACTGGCTCTGGCCCTGGCCGTCGCGGATGACTTTGCCGCCCCCGAATTTCACCTCTTCGCCGTAGGTGGTGAAGTCTTTTTCGACCTCGATCCACAGCTCGGTATCGGCCAGGCGCACCTTGTCGCCGACGGTGGGGCCGAACATGTCGGCGTAGGCGCTTCTAGAAATCTTCATGTGCTTGCCTTGGGATTCAATTGTTTTTGAGATCGCTCGCATAGCTCGCTATCGCAGCCTCGCTGCGCTCGACAGCTCCTACAGTCAGTGATCGGCTTGAGACCAGGTGACATTGGCAGGAGCTGCCGAAGGCTGCGATCTTTTCGGGGCTCGCCGATATCAGTCGAGATCACCCATGATGCGTCCGGCAAAGCCGAACACCCGGCGATGCCCGGCGTAATCGACCAGCTCGACTTCGCGGCTCTGGCCCGGCTCGAAGCGCACGGCGGTGCCGGCCGGAATGTTCAGGCGCATGCCGCGACTGGCGGCGCGATCAAAGGTCAGCGCGTCGTTGGTTTCGAAAAAGTGAAAGTGCGAACCGACCTGGATCGGCCGGTCGCCGCTGTTGGCGACTTTCAGGCTCACGGTGCGGCGGCCGACGTTGAGTTCGATGTCGCCGGGCTGGATCTGGTATTGGCCAGGAATCATCGCTGGGCTCCTTGCAGGACTTTGTAATAGAGAGCGGTCGGGCGATAGATGCCGTTGGGGTCGCAGGCGTAATCGGGAATTTCGCCGGCGCGCACATAGCCCAGTGCCTTGTAGAAATCTTCCGCCGGCGAGCCGGCCTCGGTGTCGAGATAGAGCATGCCGCGCTTGTGCTTGGGCGCTTCGAGTTCCAGCGCCTGCATCAGTTGCTGGCCGAGGCCACGGCGCCGCGCGTGTTCGCGCACCAGCAGTTTCTGCACTTCGGCGCGGTTCAGACCATTGGCCTTCTGGCACAGGCCCAGTTGCACGCTGGCCAGCACCTGCTCGTCCTTCACCACCACCCAGAGCAGCGTGCTGCCCTTGTTGATGTTGTCCTGCACCTCATCGAAATACGCGCGCGCCTGGGCGGCATCGAGGTCGGCCATGAAACCGACGCTGGCGCCGTAACCGACGGCGTCGAGCAGCAGATCGATCAGGCCCTGGCGATAGTGGGCAAAGCTCTCAGCGTTGACGCGGCGCAACTGGGCGGCGTTCATCGACATCACTCCTTGTGGGCATCCGGCGGCGGAGCGCCGGGATTGAGGGTCAGCTGCATGAAGGTCAGATCGAGCCAGCGGCCGAACTTGGTGCCGACTTGCGGCATCTGCCCGGTGATGCGGAAACCGGCGCGCTCGTGCAGGCGGATCGAAGCGGCGTTGCCGCTTTCGATGGCGGCAACCATGACGTGTTTGCCGCAGGTGCGAGCGCGTTCGATCAGCGCGGTCATCAGTTGCGGGCCGAGGCCGTTGCCGCGTTGATCGCTGCGCACATACACCGAGTGCTCGACGGTGTGGCGGAATCCGTCGAACGGCCGCCAGTCGCCGAACGAGGCGTAACCCAGCACCGCATTTTGACTGTCGACGATCACCAGAATCGGGTACGCCTGCAACTGACGCGCGTCGAACCATGCCTGGCGATTGCCGAGGTCGACCGCTTGTTCGTTCCAGATCGCCGTGGTGTTGAGCACGGCGTCGTTGTAGATGTCGCGGATCGCCGGCAGATCGGCCCGGCTGGCATCGCGAATGGTGTAAGTCATGGCGCGGCCTCAGACGATCGGCTGGTGAACGGTGACCAGTTTGGTGCCGTCGGGGAACGTCGCCTCGACCTGGATCTCCGGGATCATTTCCGGGATGCCTTCCATCACTTGCTCGCGGCTGAGCAGGGTAGTGCCGTAGTGCATCAGCTCGGCAACAGTCTGGCCGTCACGTGCACCTTCGAGCAGCGCGGCGGAGATGTAGGCCATGGCTTCCGGGTAGTTGAGTTTCACGCCACGGGCCAGCCGCCGCTCGGCGACGAGGCCGGCGGTGAAGATCAGCAGCTTGTCTTTTTCGCGTGGGGTCAGGTCCATTGTTGGAATCCAATATCGGCAGTTAAGAATGATCAGGTCGATCGCGATCTGTAGGAGCTGCCGAAGGCTGCGATCTTTTAATCTTGCTGTTAAAGATCAAGATCAAAAGATCGCAGCCTCGTTTCACTCGTCAGCTCCTACAGGGCAATGCATTTCAGGTGTTCCAGATTCGTGGGGGCATGGCCTCGCGTCCGAGCAGCGCAGGTCTGAGCAAACGCCATAACTCGATGAGCCAGGCGCGGGCGAGCAACGCTTCAGCGGCCAGACATCGCGCCACCAGCAACCCCGGCAATTGAGTCAAATCCCCACGCACCTCATGCCCCAGCGAGCGGCAGTGCTCCAGCAATGCGGCATCAATTTCACCGGTGACCAGCAGCGTCGCAAACACCGGATTGCCATCCAGTCCGATGGGCGAGTCGAGCAAACCATCGTTGCCGACAATGCGCTGCCGTTCGTGCCAGAGCAACCGGCCATCACGGCGGATATCCAGGTGCGCCTGGAAATGCCCAAGATCGAAACGCTCGCCGCTGGCCGGACGACCGAGCGCCACGACGTCCCAGTAGAACAGCCGCGCATCGCCTTCAAGCTCGATGGTCGTGCACAACTTGGCCTGCGCGGCGCTGTAGACGATGGTTTCCTGCGGCAGCCATTCCAGTGTCGCACCGGCAGCGACTTTCAAGTCGAGCTGCTGATACGCCGGCCCACCCGCGCGATACCACTTCGCCGCGCCGGGGCTGGTGATTTGCGCCCAGGCGTTGGCTTCGACGCGAGCGCTGATATCCAGACGATCACCACCGGCAATTCCGCCCGGCGGATGGACGATGATGTGCTGGCAGACCTCGGGGCCTTCGGCGTACAGATGCTTTTGCACGCGCAGCGGGCCGAGGTGGCGGCGCATGACCGGACGCGTGCAATCGCCGAAACGCGCGTAGGCCAGTTCCAGCTCGGCGTGCCAGCTCGGGGTAAACAGGGCAGGTGCAACAATCGAATTCATGGTTTGTGATTATCGTTAGGAAGCTACAGATTAGACCGCCGCGTTAGATCGTGACCAGCCCGCGTACACCCTCGGCCTCCATATTTTCACCGCGACCCTGCTGGACGATCTCGCCCCGCGACATCACCAGGTATTGATCGGCCAGTTCTGCAGCAAAGTCGTAGAACTGCTCGACCAGCAGAATTGCCATGTCACCGCGCGCCGCGAGCTGCTTGATCACCGCGCCGATTTCCTTGATCACCGAGGGTTGAATGCCTTCGGTCGGCTCATCGAGAATCAGCAGGCGCGGGCGGCTGGCCAGTGCCCGGCCGATCGCCAGTTGCTGTTGCTGACCGCCGGACAGATCGCCGCCACGGCGCTGCTTCATTTGTAGCAGCACCGGGAACAGTTCGTAGATGAAACCTGGAACTTCTTTGGCTTCTGAGCCTGGAAACCGCGACAGGCCCATCAGCAGATTTTCTTCCACGGTCAGGCGCCCGAAGATCTCACGACCCTGCGGCACGTAGGCGATGCCGGCATGCACGCGCTGATGCGGTTTGAACGCGGTAATCGGTTTGCCTTCCCAATTCACCGCGCCTTCCTTGGCCGGCAACAGGCCCATCAGGCATTTGAGCAGGGTGGTCTTGCCCACGCCGTTACGCCCGAGCAGGCAGGTGACTTCGCCGACTTTTACGTCAAACGAGAGACCGCGCAGGATGTGGCTACCGCCGTAGTACTGATGAAGTTGTTGGACCTGTAGCATCGGAACTCCGTTAGTTGGGCTTCAAGCCGCAAGCTGCAAGCTGCAAGCAAGAGCAGTGCTGTTTATGACTTTGCTTTTACTTGCTGCTTGAAGCTTGTCGCTTGCAGCTGGCCGATTCATCGGCCCAGGTAGACCTCGATCACCCGCTCGTTTTCCTGCACCTGTTCCAGCGAGCCCTCGGCCAGCACGCTGCCCTGATGCAGCACCGTGACGTGGTCGGCAATCGAGCCGACGAAACCCATGTCGTGCTCGACCACCATCAGTGAGTGCTTGCCGGCCAGCGATTTGAACAGTTCGGCGGTGAACTCGGTTTCGGCGTCGGTCATGCCCGCCACCGGTTCGTCGAGCAGGAGCAATTGCGGGTCCTGCATCAGCAGCATGCCAATCTCGAGGAACTGCTTCTGGCCGTGGGACAACAGGCCGGCCTGGCGATTGACCGAAGTGGTCAGGCGAATCGTCTCCAGCACTTCACTGATGCGGTCTCTCTGCTCGCCGCTCAGGCGCGCACGCAAACTGGCCCACACCGACTTGTCGGTCTTCTGCGCCAGCTCCAGGTTTTCAAACACGCTCAAGGCTTCGAACACCGTCGGCTTCTGGAATTTGCGGCCGATGCCGGACTGGGCAATCTGCACTTCGCTCATCTGCGTCAGGTCCAGGGTTTCACCGAACCAGGCCTTGCCGTGGCTGGGCCGGGTCTTGCCGGTGATCACGTCCATCAGCGTGGTCTTGCCCGCGCCGTTGGGGCCGATGATGCAGCGCAGCTCGCCGACGCCGATGTACAGGTTGAGATTGTTCAGCGCACGGAAGCCGTCAAAGCTGACGCTGATGTCTTCCAGGGTCAGGATCGTGCCGTGACGCGTATCGAGGCCGGGGCCGACACGCTGGCCAAGGCCGATCGAGTCGCGGCTGGTGCCTTCGTCCTTGTTCGGTTCCACGGGGAAAAACGCCGGTTCGAGCATGAATTCGGCACTCGCTGTGACTCTCATTGTTCACCTCGTTTCTTCAGCAGACCGATCACGCCTTTGGGCAGGTACAACGTCACGACGATGAACAGCGCGCCGAGGAAGAACAGCCAGTATTCCGGGAAGGCCACGGTGAACCAGCTCTTCATGCCGTTGACCACGCCGGCGCCGAGCAGCGGCCCGATCAGCGTGCCGCGCCCGCCGAGGGCGACCCACACCGCCGCTTCGATGGAGTTGGTCGGCGACATTTCGCTGGGGTTGATGATGCCGACCTGCGGCACATACAACGCGCCGGCCAGACCGCACAACACCGCGCTCAGCACCCAGACAAACAGCTTGAAACCGCGAGGATCGTAGCCGCAGAACATCAAACGGTTTTCCGCATCACGCAACGCCGTCAGCACCCGACCAAACTTGCTTTGCGCCAGGCGCCAGCCGATGAACAGGCTCGCCACCAGCAGCAACACCGTGGCCAGAAACAGCACCGCGCGGGTGCCCGGTTCGGTGATGCCGAAGCCGAGAATGGTGCGGAAATTGGTGAAGCCGTTGTTACCGCCAAACCCGGTCTCGTTGCGGAAAAACAGGAGCATGCCGGCGAAGGTCAGGGCCTGGGTCATGATCGAGAAATACACGCCCTTGATCCGCGAACGGAAGGCGAAAAAGCCGAACACCAGCGCCAGCAAACCCGGCGCCATCACCACCAGACACATGGCCCAGAGGAAGCTGCTGGTGCCGGTCCAGTACCACGGCAATTCGCTCCACGACAGGAAGGTCATGAACGCCGGCAAGCCATCGCCGGCGGCCTGACGCATCAGGTACATGCCCATCGCATAACCGCCGAGGGCGAAGAACAGACCGTGGCCCAGCGACAGCAGGCCGGCGTAACCCCAGACCAGATCCAGCGCCAGGGCGACGATGGCGTAGCAGAGGATTTTGCCGACCAGGGTCAGCGTGTAGGCCGAGACGTGCAGGGCATTGTCTGGTGCGAGCAGTGACAGCAGCGGCAGAACGATCAGCAGTGCGAGGATCACCCCACCGACCGCGAGCGTGACTTTCGGCCCGGCCTTTTGCGTGGCCGTGACTAACAGAGGCTGGTTCATCAGTCGATCACCCGTCCTTTCAGTGCGAAGAGGCCTTGCGGACGTTTCTGAATGAACAGAATGATCAGCGCGAGGATCAGGATTTTGCCGAGCACCGCACCGATCTGCGGTTCGAGAATCTTGTTGGCGATGCCCAGGCCAAATGCGGCGAGCACGCTCCCGGCCAATTGGCCGACGCCGCCGAGCACCACCACCAGGAACGAGTCGATGATGTAGCTCTGGCCAAGGTCGGGACCGACGTTGCCGATCTGGCTCAGCGCCACGCCGCCCAAGCCGGCGATGCCCGAGCCGAGGCCGAAGGCGAGCATATCGACGCGCCCGGTCGGCACGCCGCAGCAGGCGGCCATGTTGCGGTTCTGGGTGACGGCGCGGACATTGAGACCGAGGCGGGTCTTGTTCAGCAGCAGCCAGGTCAGCACCACCACGAACAATGCGAAAGCGATGATGACGATGCGGTTGTACGGCAGCACCAGATTGGGCAGCACTTGGATGCCGCCGGACAGCCACGCCGGGTTGGCCACTTCAACGTTCTGCGCGCCGAACACCAGCCGCACCAGTTGGATCAGCATCAGGCTGATGCCCCAGGTCGCGAGCAGGGTTTCCAGCGGCCGACCGTAGAGGTGGCGGATGACCGTACGCTCCAGCGCCATGCCGATGGCGGCAGTGACGAAAAACGCCACTGGCAGCGCAATCAGCGGATAGAACTCGATGGCCTGCGGCGCGTAGCGCTGGAACATCAACTGCACGACGTAGGTCGAGTAGGCACCGAGCATCAGCATCTCGCCGTGGGCCATGTTGATCACCCCGAGCAGGCCGAAGGTGATCGCCAGACCGAGGGCGGCGAGCAGCAGAATCGAGCCCAGCGACATGCCGCTGAACGCCTGGCCGAGCACCTCGCCGATCAGCAGTTTGCGTTTGACCTGAGCGAGGCTGGTTTCGGCGGCGGTGCGCACCCCGGCATCGCTTTCCACGCCCGGTTCGAGCAGACCTTCAAGGCGCGTGCGTGCCAGCGGGTCGCCGGTTTCACCGAGCAATCGCACCGCCGCAAGGCGCACCGCCGGGTCGCTGTCGACCAGTTGCAGGTTGGCCAGCGCCAGGCTCAGGGCGGCATGCACGCTTTCATCTTTTTCCCCAGCGAGCTGCTGGTCGAGAAATCTCAGCTGCGCTGGTTTCGCGCTTTTCTGCAATTGCTGCGCGGCGCTCAGACGGAGTTTGGCGTCGGCGGCGAGCAATTGATGGCTGGCCATGGCGGTGTCGATCAGACCCCGCAGGCGATTGTTCAGGCGCAGGGTTTTTTGCTGGCCGTCGATGTTCAATTCGCCTTGTTGCAGGGCGTTGAGCAATTCGATACGGGCCGGATCGGGCTGCGCGGCCCAGGCTTCCAGCAGTTTGGCCTGTTGCATCGGATTGGCCGCGACGAATTCTTCGGCGTCGCCGGCGTGGGCCAGGAGTGGCAGCAACAGTGCGATGGCACAGATAAATCGGAAAAGGGCAGTGGGCATAGTCAGTCGCCTTGACGCGGACATTGTGGGAGCGAGCCTGCTCGCGAAGGCGGTCTGTCAGTCACATGGATATTGGATGCGCCGACGTCTTCGCGAGCAAGCCCGCTCCCACAGGGGGATTGTGTCGGTCTCACGCCAGGCGCGAGACTGACATCCGGTGACTCAGTTGCTCTTCACCGCATAATCCGGCTTCTTGTCGTTGCCCTGAATGAACGGGCTCCACGGTTGTGCGCGGATCGGGCCTTCGGTCTGCCACACGACGTTGAACTGACCGTCGCTCTGGATCTCACCGATCATCACTGGCTTGTGCAGGTGGTGGTTGGTCTTGTCCATGGTCAACGTGTAACCGGACGGCGCAGCAAAGGTCTGCCCGGCCAGCGCCTCGCGAACCTTGTCGACGTCGGTGGATTTGGCTTTCTCGACTGCCTGCGCCCACATGTGGATGCCGACGTAGGTGGCTTCCATCGGGTCGTTGGTCACGGCTTTATCGGCGCCCGGCAGGTTGTGTTTCTTCGCGTAGGCTTTCCAGTCCGCGACGAATTTCTTGTTCGCAGGATTCTCCACCGACTCGAAGTAGTTCCACGCCGCGAGGTTGCCCACCAGCGGTTTGGTGTCGATGCCGCGCAACTCTTCCTCACCGACCGAGAACGCCACCACCGGTACATCGGTAGCCTTCAGGCCCTGGTTGGCCAGCTCTTTGTAGAACGGCACGTTGGAGTCGCCATTGACGGTCGAGATGACGGCAGTCTTGCCTCCGGCGGAGAACTTTTTGATGTTGGCGACAATGGTCTGGTAATCGCTGTGACCGAACGGCGTGTAAACCTCTTCGATGTCCTTGTCGGCTACGCCTTTGGAGTGCAGGAACGCGCGCAGGATCTTGTTGGTGGTGCGCGGGTAGACGTAGTCGGTGCCGAGCAGGAAATAGCGCTTGGCGCTGCCGCCTTCTTCGCTCATCAGGTATTCAACGGCGGGGATCGCTTGCTGGTTCGGCGCGGCGCCGGTGTAGAAGACGTTCGGCGACATCTCTTCACCTTCGTATTGCACCGGGTAGAACAGCAGACCGTTGAGCTCTTCGAACACCGGCAGTACCGATTTGCGCGACACCGAGGTCCAGCAGCCGAACACCACCGCGACCTTGTCCTGGGTCAGCAACTGCCGACCTTTCTCGGCGAACAGCGGCCAGTTGGAAGCGGGGTCGACCACCACCGGCTCGAGCATCTTGCCGTTCACGCCGCCCTTGGCGTTGATCTCGTCGATGGTCATCAGCGCCATGTCCTTGAGCGACGTTTCGGAGATCGCCATGGTTCCGGACAACGAGTGCAGAATCCCGACCTTGATGGTCTCGGCAGCCTGGACAGTCCAGGTCATGCCCATCGCGGCAATGGATGCCGTGAGTGTGAAAGCCTTGATCAAACTGCGACGCTTCATTGTGCGATCTCCATGAACATTCGATTTTTTTTGATTGGCAGATGCGGACGACTGAAGGGGGTTTTGCAAAGGCTGTGCCCGGTCGCGATCAGGCAGGGAAATGTCGTGTTAGAGCGGTTATACGTAGTGATGGCGCACCAGGAAGGAACGCGCAGTGGGGGGTGGTGCGATCAAGTGCTTCATTGTGGTGCTACCGCAACGCGGCAGTGGCTTTAAGCAGGACTCAGTCCACGCCGGGGAAGGAGTCGACATACTTGATAGTGAAATCGGGGAAGGAGTCGACGACCTGGATTTTGTAATCCGGGAAGCTGTCGACGGTTTTCCACTTGCCTGCGGAATCCGGGAATGAGTCGACTTTCTTCACCTTCAGATCGGGAAACGAATCCACCACTTTCACTTTGTAATCAGGAAAGCTGTCGACGAACTTGATCTTGCCGTAAATCCGCGAGACATCGACCGTCGTATCGGCTTGCACTGAACCACAAGCCAACACCAACAACGACAGGGCAACCGTTTTGCGCATGACACTCATCCCGAGACTTGAAAAGGGCACGTAGTCTAGATCAGCACTCGGGACGGGATACATCAACTTCTGCAGGAGCTGCCGCAGGCTGCCCTGCAGAAGTTGATTCATGATGAAGCCGAGGTGGATTCGGTTTGCTTACGCAGCCGCGACAGCAGCAGTCGATCCAGTAACCACACCACCACCAGCGAAGCCCCTACCAGCGGAAACACCACCGCCAGCACCAGCATGATCGCCACGCCGGTTTTCCATGTCGGTAAATCATGGCGCAGCGGCGGCACGCCGAACTTGCCTTCGGGACGCCGCTTCCACCAGATCACCACGCCGCTGACGGCGCTGAGCAGAATCATCAGGCAGATCAGCAGGACGACGATCTGGTTGAAGGTGCCGAACATCTTGCCCTCATGGAGCATCACGCCGATTTCCGTGGCGCGCGCGACGGTGCCGTAGTGCTCGAAGCGCACATCGGCGAGGACCTTGCCGGTGTACTGATCGACGTGCAGGGTGGCGTCGTTACGCGGATCATCGGCGAACACGGCAATGGTGAACACGCCGGTGGCAGTGGTCGGCAGCGTGATGCTGTAGCCGGGCTCGACCTTGCGTTCGCGGGCGATGTTCTGCACGTCCTGCAGGCTGATGGCGGGGGCAGCAGGGCCGGCGTGAGCGTTGCCGTGGTTCATGTGTTCGGCGTGGTCGCCGGACATCGGCATCGGCGTGTTTTCCATCGCCCATGGCACGGTCTGGCGAGTGGCGCTGTTGAGGCTGCGCGCCTCGATGTCGGAGGTTGGCACGTTGTTCCACATCGCCGCCGGGAACACGTTCCACACCTGCGCGTATTGCTTGCCCCAGAAACCGGTCCAGGTCATGCCGCTGAGTAACATCACCAGCAACAATGTCGCGCCCCAGAACCCGGTGACCGCATGCAGATCGCGCCACAATACCCGCCCGCGACTGCTCAGGCGCGGCCACAGAATGCCCGCCGCCTGACCGCGCGGCCACCATAGAAACAGCCCAGAGACCACCAGCACCACGCCCCAGCCAGCAGCCATTTCGATCAGCCGATCACCGACGGTGCCGATCATCAATTCGCCGTGGATCGCACGGGCGATGGCTTGCAGATTCTGCTTGGCATCCTGCTCGCCGAGGATGTCGCCGTGATACGGATCGACGAATACATTGAGTTCGTGGCCAGCGTTTTTCAGCACGAATTGCGCGCTGCGCTCGGCATTCACCGGCGGCAGGTACTGGGTGACCTGGCCCTGCGGATAGGCAGCTTTCACCCGTTGCAGCAAGTCATCGGCCGGCACCGTATGGTGCCCCGCCGGTACTTCGAGCAGGCTGCTGTACATCAGCGAATCGAGCTGCGGTTTGAACAGATAAATGATCCCGGTCAGGGCCAGCATCACCATGAACGGCGCGACGAACAGCCCGGCATAGAAATGCCAGCGCCAGGCCAGGCTGTAGAAATTGGGTTGAGGCTTTTGCATCACGTGTGCTCCGCTTGGCTGGGTTCTTTTCGTTGTCTGTTTACCTGTGGGAGCGAGCCTGCTCGCGAAGGCGTCATGCCAGACGACATCACTGCTGAATGCGCCGGCCTCTTCGCGAGCAGGCTCGCCCCCACATGGGTGTTTGTCAGAAACTCATATCGACTTTGGTCCAGAGCGTGCGCCCCGGTTCATTAATTGCCTGTGGGTCATTGGCCGGGTAGCCGAACCCGGCGTTGCCGGCCAGATTCAGGTGCTCGGCGTAGGTTTTGCCGAACAGGTTGTCGACGCCGCTGCTGACCTTCCAGTGCTGGTTGATGCGGTACGCGCCGTTGAGCGAAAACACGCCGAAGCCCGAGCTCTGGGCGTAATCCTTGCCGACCACGTTGCCCTTGTTCGCGTCGATGCGGTGCTGCGCGGCGACCACTCGCCACAATGCGCCGGCGCTCCAGTTGTCCTGGCTGTAGCTCACGCCGAAACGCGCATCCAGCGGCGGCATCTGTGGCAGGGCCGAGCCGTCGCTGCTGTTCTTGCCCCAGGCGTAGGCCAGGGTCGCATCGGCTTTCCAGTTGTCGGTGAGGTTGTAGGCAGCACCGAGTTCGCCACCCATGATCCGCGCGTCGATGTTCTCGGCGCGCGAGGTGCTCATGCCCATCACCCCGGGCGTGTAGTCGAACAGGATGTAATTGCGCACCACGCCGACATAGCCCGAGGCCCAGGCTTGGAGGTCGGCGCTTTTGTAGTTCACGCCAAAGTCGAATTGCGTGGTCTTTTCCGGTTTGATCGAGTCGAAGGCATTGACCGATCCTGCCGGGCCGGACTTGGGCGAAAACAACTCCCAGTAATCCGGGAAGCGTTGCGCATGGCCGAGGCCGGCGTAGAGCGTGGTCGGGCTGTCGGCGAGGTCATGCTCGTAACGGATGAAGCCGCTTGGCAACGTGTCGGCGCGGCTGTCGTCGGCGGTCGGGTTGGGCCGAGCCATCATTCCCGACCCTATGGTTTGCGGATAATCCTTGGCCGAGGCGCGATCGACCCGCGCGCCAGTGATCAAGCGATCACGCTCGGCGGCGTACCAGGTCATTTCGCTGAACACGCCGTAATTGTGGAAATCGGCGTCCTTGCTGTACGGCAGTTGCTTGTAGGTATCGATACCCATCGCACTGCGCTGACGGTGCTCGTTGGTCTGCGCATCCAGCCCGGTGATCAGTTGAATATCCGCCCAACGCCAGGTCGCCTTGAGCCGCGCGCCGAGGGTGCGCCGGTCGACGTTGGACGCCATGGGCCCGGCCATCATCCCGGTGCCGGACGGTGTGCGCAGGGTGTAGTTGTCCATCACATGATCGGCGTAGTTGTAATAGACCTGCGCCTCGAGTTTTTCCAGCGCCTCACTGATATTGGATCTCTCGAAACGCAGGCCGAGGCTTTCGCGCAAAAACTGCGAGCCGTCCATGCCTCGCCCGGCATATCGGGCTTCGCCGTCGCCCTTGCCGGCGGTGAGTTCGATCAGGGTGTCGGCATCCGGCGTCCAGCCCAGCGCAATATCGCCGTTCCACTTGTCGTAGCGCGAGGCGACGATGTCGTTGTTGCCGTCGCGGTAATCGTCGGAATGCGCCGTGTTGCCGATGACTCGCACGTAACCCAGAGGGCCGCCGGCAGCCGCGTCGACGACTTTGTCGAAACGACCGTGGGAACCGGCCAGCACGCTGGCATTCACCCGTGTACCGAGTTCGCCGAAGCTCTCCGGCTCACGGTCGAACAGCACCGTACCGGCCGATGCACCCGGCCCCCACAGGACCGTCTGCGGGCCTTTGATCACCGTGAGTTTGTCGTAGGTTTCCGGCGAAATGTATGAGGTTGGCGCGTCCATGCGGCCGGGGCAGGCGCCAAGCATCATGCTGCCGTTGGTGAGGATGTTCAGTCGCGAACCGAACATTCCGCGCAGCACCGGATCGCCGTTGGTGCCGCCATTGCGCACCAGAGCGAAGCCGGGAATGGTCTTCAGGTAATCGCCACCGTCACTGGCCGGCACCGGTTGGCGCGGATCCTTGGGGTTGGTGACGATCGTCAGTGGTGAGCTCGGGGCAATGGCAGTGATCACCGTCGGGCTCAGTTCATTTTCGTGGCTCGCGTGATCATCAGCCAACGCCAGCGGTGTCAGCAGCAGGCCGCAAAGGACGGCAATAGCTTGCCTGCAACGAATCCGCGATTCATTCAGGGCAAAGTGCGCGCGGGCAGATTCCGCGCAGGGGACAGCAGTAAACCTGGACATGACAATTTCCATCGAACAGTCGTAAACACCACGGCCGGCAGCCTGGAGCTGTCTTCTCAACCGTGTGCAATCAGAGGTGCGTGTTTACGTGGCGATGGGCGGGGCGCGGGTGCGGGCGCCGGGGAAGAATGGATGGCGGGCATGGCCCAGACGCGGGGAGGGTGGGGTGAAGGTGTTCGGTGGCGGGATGTTGAAAGCGACGAAATCGCCGCCGCCGGTCAGTGCCGGGCAATTGAACAGCAGGCTGCAATAGCCGCACTTTTCCCACAGCACGTGATGCGAAGATTGCGGCGGGCAATGCTCGGCCGCAGGCTGGGCTGCATGACCGCTGTGATCCATGCCGGGCATGTCCATCGACATGTCCATGCCCATTGGCACCGATGTCGAGGCGTGTTGATCCATCGGCATCGACTGAGAAATCAGTGGACCGATGAAAATCATCAGCATGGCGAACAGGGCGATCCAGCTGCCACGCGTCAGCGCTTGAGTCTGACGGTGATGCGGGACGGGCCTGGCGCGCAACGGACGCATGGGCGAAGTCAGCCGAAACGGTTACTGAGCGTGCACGTGGCCCTGGGCGGATTCCGGCGCTTTCTTCTGCACGGCAACTTCAACGCTGACGTCACCTGCCTTTTCGAAATGCAGGGTCATCGGGAAACGCTTGCCGTCGCTGAGCAGGCTGCGATCGCTCGGGTTGAGCAGCATCACGTGGTAAGCCATCGGCGCGAAGGTCACGGTGCCACCGGCAGGAATTTCCACGCTTGGCACTTGCTGCATCTTCATCAGATCGCCCTGCATCAGGTGCTCGTGCAACTGCGCTTGTGCAGCAATGGGCGAGTCGACGCTGAGCAGGCGATCGGCGCTTTTGCCGGTGTTGTGAATGATGAAATAGGCGGCGACGGTCGGCGCATTCGGCGGCAGTTCTTGCGACCACGGATGGGCGATCTCCAGCGCACCGACTTTATATTCATGGGCATGGGCGAAGCACACCGGCAAAAGCAGCGCAGCGAGGACGAAGAGTTTCTTCAACATGGCAGTTCTCCAGAACGATTTGGAACGCGGATCAGTGGCGCGAACAAATCAGACCAGAGGGGAGGCACGGGGATTGAGACTCGGCCATTGCTGGCGCGGCGTCGGGGCTTGCAGGGAGATGGGCGCAACGCTGCGGTTGCTTTCAAATTGCGCGAAATACAGCTGCGGCGAATGCCCCGGCAGCGCCAGCAATGGCGCCCCACCTGAGCAACACCAGCAGTGCTGCATGTTCGAATGGCTGTCGTTCTGCGGGGTCTTCTGATCCGTGGCACCGATGTCGATCGCCACCATCTTCATGCCGCTGCCGGTGCAGAAACTGCTCCACAGGATCTGCTCGGCCGGTGAACTGGCCGCCTGCGCCATCGCCCCGCTCAGCGGCATGGCGAGCATGTTGAACAGCACTGCAAGGCAGGCGATCCAGGCAAATGCTAACCGGCGTCGGTTCATGGGACAGGTCCGTTGGGTGGGCGATCAGGCGCGGCCCATTTAGCCTGATCAGGGCCGATAAGTAAAAAAGCGTCGTGCGGTTTGGTGTCGCAGTGCTTGCTGCAAAAGTTGTAACAGTCTGCGCCCCGTTTCGATTTCGCCGCTGTGAATGAGTGTAGCGGCTTCGACTCGCAATGCCTGGGCGAAATCCGCATCGGTCTCTATTCGTGCTCGTGTGGTCTGCATAACGTCTCGATCTGCTGCTCGGTTAAGTTGCCCATCTCCCGAGTCTTCCAGTTCACAGCCCTTGATGTATTGGCACAGATCCGCTGGGGTTTTCAGGTAGTCCCGAACGTCAAAAGGAAGAAATTTCTCTGACATTGAATATCACGCCTTTGAGTTCAAAGGCCGAAGGGTAAGTGGTGTGCCTGAACGCTGAAAGTCGGTGTTGTTTTGAATTTATGTGGGTGGTGTCTGGCCGGGTTGTAGGAATCGAGACATAAATTCCGCCGAGCCGGAGTCATGTGGGAGCGAGCCTGCTCGCGAAAGCGCTGTGTCAGACAATGGAAGGCTACTGGTGCTGACGTCTTCGCGAGCAGGCTCGCTCCCACATAGGGCCGTGCCGATTCAGTGGGAAAGAGCAGCGAGGACTTCAGCGACTGATTCAAACTCCTGATCAACCCCCGGCAACCCCGGGCGCTTCAACACCAGCACCGGCACGCCGCACTCGCGCGCCACTTCGAGCTTCGGCTCGGTGGCGGTGCTGCCGCTGTTCTTGCTGATCAATACATCGATCTGTCGGCGCTCGAATAGCGCTCGCTCGTCTTCCAGCAAAAACGGGCCGCGTGCGCCGATCACTTCGCAGCGCGCGTTGCCGGGACAGGCGTCGAGGGCGCGCAGGGTCCAGAACTGGTGGGCGGGGATTTCCTCGAGGTGTTGCAGCGGTTCGCGGCCGAGGGTGAACAGCGGGCGGTGGAACGGTTCGAGGGCGGCGATGAGTTCTGCCCAGTCACTGACCTCACGCCAGTCATCGCCCGCTTGCGGCTGCCACGCCGGGCGGCGCAAGGCCCAGCAGGGGATGCCGGCGAGCTGTGCCGCGCGGGCGGCGTTGGCACTGATTTGCGCGGCGTACGGGTGCGTAGCGTCGAGCAGCAGATCGACGCTTTCATCAGCGATGAACTGCGCCAGACCCTCAGCACCTCCATAGCCGCCAACCCTGACCTGGCAGCGCAAATCGCTCGGCACCCGGCCAACGCCGGCGAGGCTGTAGATATGTTGCGGGCCGAGCGTGCGGGCAATCGCCAGCGCTTCAGTGACACCGCCGAGCAGCAGGATCCGCTTCATATAAAACCTCCGGCATGCCCGACAATCCCGCCCTGACGATCAATGGCAAACACCTCGACCTGCACCTGCGCCGGCACCACACTGCGGGCGAAATTCAGCGCATGGCGACATACCTCATCACCCAAAGCAATCCCCGCCGCACTGGCCATGGCCAAGGCTTGTTGGCTGGTGTTGGCCTCACGAATGCCCTGTTGCAATACCGCATCCGCGCCAAGCGCCGCCGCCCACTGCGCCAATTGCGGCAAGTCGATGCTCGAATGTCGTGAGTGCAGATCCATATGTCCCGCGGCGAGCTTGCTGATCTTGCCGAAACCGCCGCACAGACTGAGTTTATCCACGGGTACTTTGCGCAGGTGCTTGAGCACCGCACCGACGAAGTCGCCCATTTCGATCAGGGCGATTTCCGGCATATCGTAGACACGACGCATGGTGTCCTCGCTGGCGTTGCCGGTGCACGCGGCGATGTGCAGATAACCGTTGGTTTTCGCTACATCGATGCCCTGATGAATCGAGGCGATATAGGCGGCGCAGGAAAACGGCCGGACGATGCCGCTGGTGCCGAGGATCGACAGGCCGCCAAGAATGCCCAACCGTGGATTCATGGTTTTCAGCGCCAGTTCTGCGCCGCCCTCGACATTGACTGTGACGTCAAAGCCGCCGCCGTAACCGGTTTCGGCGGCGAGCAAGGCCAGATGATCACTGATCATTTTACGCGGCACCGGATTGATTGCCGGCTCGCCAACGGCCAATACCAGACCGGGTCGGGTCACCGTGCCGACGCCGACGCCGGCGTTGAAGCGCATTCCCGGTTCGGCGCACAGTCGCACCTGTGAATAAAGCAGGGCGCCATGGGTGACGTCGGGGTCATCGCCGGCATCCTTGATCGTGCCGGCCTCGGCGCCGGCCTCGCTCAGGCGACAGAACTCCAGGCGCATCTGCACCTGTTTGCCCTTGGGCAACGTGATCTGCACCGCGTCGGCGCTGACGCCGGTGAGCAACAGGCGCGCGGCGGCGAGGCTGGTGGCGGTGGCGCAGCTGCCGGTGGTGAGGCCGCTGCGCAGGGGCGCGGGTTGTTCGGCGGTTTCGTCACGCATCGTGGGGTTTGACCAGATCGAGCAAGGTGATCGGCAAGGCCTGACGCCAAGTGTCGAACTCGCCGAGCGGCTGAGCCTGCGCGACATGAACGCGTGTCAGTTCGCCGCCGTATTGTTCGCGCCAATGCATCAGGGTGACTTCGCTTTGCAGCGTCACGGCGTTGGCCACCAGACGGCCGCCGGGCTTGAGCTGTTCCCAGCAGGCTTCGAAAACACCCTCGCGGGTGACGCCGCCGCCGATAAACACAGCGTCCGGCCGTTCGAGGCTATCCAGCGCTTGCGGCGCCTTGCCACGGATCAGTTGCAGGCCGGGCACGCCCAGCGCATCGCGATTGTGTTCGATCAATTGCTGACGACCCTCGTCGGCCTCCACCGCGATGGCGCGGCAACTCGGATGGGCGCGCATCCACTCGATACCGATCGAGCCGCTGCCGGCGCCGACATCCCAAAGCAGTTCACCGGGCGTCGGCGCCAAGCGTGCGAGGGTGATAGCGCGCACGTCGCGCTTGGTCAGTTGGCCATCGTGGCGGAATGCCGAATCGGGCAAACCGGCGAGGCGCGACAGGCGCGGCGCCGTGGCATCGGCCAGACACTCGATGGCAATGATATTGAGGTCGGCTATCGGCGCTCCGGTCCAAGCGTTGGCGGTACTGTCGATGCGCCGCTCGGTGTCGCCGCCAAGGTGTTCAAACACACTCAGGCGACTTGGGCCGAAGCCGCGGTCACGAAGCAATTGTGCAACCGCCGCCGGGCTCTGGCCGTCGTTACTCAGGCATAACAGGCGCACGCCACCGAACAACTGCGCATTGAGGGCCGCCAACGGTCGGGCCACCAACGACAGCGTGACCACTTCCTGCAACGGCCAGCCGAGGCGCGCCGCCGCCAGCGAACAGGATGACGGCGCAGGCAGGATCAGCATCTCTTCGCTGGGTACCTGCCGGGCGAGGCTGGCACCGACGCCGTAGAACATCGGGTCACCACTGGCCAGCACGCAGACGGCTTCGCCACGCTGCGCCAGCACCGGCGCAAGGGAAAAGGGCCGCGGCCACAGTTGTCGTTCACCACGTATACACGCCGGCAGCAAATCCAGCTGACGCTGGCCGCCGACGATCCGCGAGGCGCCCATCAGGGCTCGCCGGGCGTTTTTGCCAAGACCCTTAAAGCCATCTTCAGTTACGCCTACAACTGTCAGCCAAGTGCTCATGCCGTTCCTCACGCGCGTGCTTTTACCGGTCAACAATGATAACGCGACGTGGATCAACTGACCGCAATAACTTTCACTGAATGAACGAAATCAAATGTCTTGATTGTTTTTTTTAACGTCGTTGGCGGGTTGTTAGTTTGTTGTCGTTGGACTTTCAAACAATCGCGAGGCGTTTTCGACATCCTCGATTTAACCTTGAGACAATAACTCAGTAAGGTATTCATAGTGACTGACAAAAATAGTTCGGGGCTGCTGCCGGATGAGGGCTGCTCCGCTGTAATGGGAAGTAATCTGTTGTCGTTCTTTGTCGACGTGACCAGGGAAGACAAGCGATTCATAAAAAACAGCATGCGTTGGGCTGAATACAAGGCGGATCTTCGCTTGGACCGCAAACGAGAACCTGCTGCCTGGTTCGAGTATTACTCGGGCGTCATGTGGTCTGTCGGCTGGCGCCTGGACCACGCGCCAGTGATAGTGTCAGACAAGGATTTTTTTGGAGACGTTCTGGACGCGTGGGCCAAGTCTTTGTCGGCGCAACTCAGTCGGGAAAAGGTCAGGCGTATGAAAGAAACTTTTCAAATGCTTGAGCTCGACTCCAATGGAGTCGAAATCTTCACCAACAGCACGCGAAAATGGGGAGATTTTCGATTCTCTCCTGCCAGTTACAATCTTCATAAAGAGCTTGAAATCGTCATCAGTAATGTCCGCTTATTGAGTTCCGAATGGTTCTCCACCTATCTGTTCTGGACGGTGAAGCATGAAGGTTCGCAACTTGATATTCAGTCAAGGCGTTTTGTTATAACGCCTGATCAGATTGAAAAGTATCGAGAGCAGTTAAGTCTGGCCGTGGTCGAGATGCGTCTTGGAGAAATTGAGTTGGCTTGATCGGTTGATAAGCGTCGACTCATGAAACTTTGAAATTAATTGAATGACATCTGATTTGAATGTTTTGTCGGCGATGGATAGTTTGTTTTTGCGCCATGAGGGCGTATTAATAATTGAAGGGTTAAAGTGATGAGCGATGTAATTGATAAAGTAATGTCGGCTGCCGAGCGTGTTGCAGCAATTGAAGAGTGTAATGCTTTTGTTTCCGTGCAACCGATTCTAAGGTCGCGAGCAGCGCGTGCGGGAGTTGATCTGCCTGTCGACAAGGATGAGTTGAACGCGGCCATTATGGGCTCGGGTATTGCTGGCTTTGATCCGAGCATGTCCAAGCGGAGTAAGCGGATTGTCAAAAACTCATATATGTACGCAGATATCGCGGCCCTGCTGAAATACCCGGCGCCCAGCCAAAAAGAGCAACGTTACAATGAGTTCCTGCGCCTGATGAAACTTGCAGGGTGGTTTGTTTTCAGCAGTCCCTATAACCGTTATAAAGCCGAGTCCCGCAAAGTGACAATGGATAATATCGCCCTGTCGATTATTCATGGTGCCGTGGGCGCTGCCGTTGGCCAAGGCCAGGCAGCATTGAAAGTGCTCTCGAGTGTGGCGGACTCGACTATGGAAGCACTGAAGAACGAGCCGCAGGCGCTGACGCTTTTCGAGAAGAACTCTAAAAAAGCTGAAGGTGGCAACTTCTGCATGACAAGCTCCATGCAGGATGCAGAGGGGGCGATCACCATGGCAGTTGCCGCTGTGCAGTATTTTGCCAAAGCTCAGCAGACCAAAGTCCTGTTCGTCGAATGGATGCCCAGCGACGTGGAGATTTACAACGCTGCTGCGACGATGGAGATTGAAGAAGAAGACTATCTGGATGTAGAGCCCCTGATCGTCAAAGCATTGACCGCGCAGCGCGAAAAAGCGCTCACCCTGGAGTTTGGTGCATAAGTCTGAGCTTGATTAAAGCCAGAGACGTAAGTCTCTGGCTTTTTAGGGAGGTGCAAATGAGTAAAGATCAAAGTTGTACGGCTTTCGTTTGTGCCTGTGCACTGGTTCTTGTGACAGACGATTTATCGGGTCAGGAGCGTCAGGATGCATTGGATGCGCTGCTCTATTCGCAAACAGCTGCGTCCCGTAAAGCATCGCAGTTTTCCGCGGCGCAGACATGGGCGCAAATAACGGACAGAGCAATGAGAGTGGCTGGGGCATCGCTGACCGACGATCAGGAAATGAACTTTCCATTGCCGGTATCAGGAGGGGTTACATTGTTGGAGGTGGCGCAACAGACAATGGACTGTTGGATGCCGGCAATAAATCTGCCTGGTGGACAGCGGTTGTCCGATTTAAAGTTGGAGGCAACACCGGCGACCCTTGGTTTACTTCGCCAGCATGTCGTTCGGGACGACAAGTGGATCAGATTCATGTTCGCTGTTGTTTCGCCAGGAATCACCATTCCCAAGGTTGTCATCTCTTTTGAATACTGCGGGGTGATAGGGGCGGATATTCTTCAACATCGCTTCACTGCGGACGACGTAGTGGGTGACGTTTGCGTGTCTGCCAGCAAGGCTCTGTTGGATAGGGAAGACTATGATTTCTCCCGGGCAACGGTGATCTCCTTGCTCGGCGAACGGCGTCAGGAGCAGGTTCTCGCCCTGACGTGAATCATCGCCTTGGCTACTGAAGATGAATAGTGTTCGTCCGTTGGACGGGTTCCGACGGGCAGACTTTTCATGCCACCGGACAAAGCAGGCATAATACCGCGCCTTCGCCCGCGAAGCGCTTCTGCCACACAACCGGTCAGCCCCTTGAACGAACGCCCGATGTCCACTGCCTTACGCCCCTCGGCCTGCCCGGGGTTGCTGCGTATCGTCCAGGCACTGGACGGCGGAATCTGTCGGATCAAGCTTGATGGCGGTTCAATCAGCGTTGATCAGGCCGATGCGGTGGCCGCTGCCGCCGAGCAGTTCGCCAGCGGCGCGATCGAGGCGACCAATCGTGGCAATCTGCAGGTTCGCGGTATCGGGGCGCAATCTGCAGAGTTGATCGAGCACTTGCTGGCCGCTGGCCTCGGGCCAAAGAACGCCGCCGGCGACGATGTGCGCAATCTGATGCTCAGCCCCGGCGCCGGCATCGATCGGCAGATGCTGATCGACACACGGCCGCTCGCCGAACAGATCCTCGACACCTTGCAAAGCCATCCGCGTTTCCACGAGCTGAGCGCCAAGTTCGCCGTGCAACTCGATGGCGGTGAAGCGCTGGCGATGCTCGAACATCGGCATGATCTGTGGCTGTCGGCGTTCGAGCGTGACGGCGAAATTCTCTGGGCATTCGGTCTGGCCGGTTGTCCCACCGATCGCCCGCTCGGCGCTGTGAGCCTGGACAATGCTCACGCACTGGTGGTCGCTGTGCTGGAGTTGTTCCTCGATCTGGCCCGGCCAGAACAAACACGAATGCGCCATCTGCTCGAGGAGTTGCCAAGGCTCGCGTTGCTTGACTCGTTGCGCGAGCGCGTATCGCTCAAAGCGATCAGCAACTGGCAGCGCCCGACGTCGGCAGACGCGCTGCACATCGGCGCTCATCAGCAGAACGCGCAAGGTCTCTGCTACGTCGGCGCGGTGCCGCCACTGGGTCGACTTGATCCGGCGATGCTGCGTGGCGCGGCGCAACTGGCCCGACAATTGGGCGATGGCAGCCTGCGCTTCACGCCGTGGCAGAGCCTGCTGTTGCCGAACGTGAAAACCACTGATACCGACCAAGTCCTTGAGCAGTTGCGGGCGTTGGGCCTGTTGACGACCGCAGCCGAACCCCTGACTCGCCTGATCGCCTGCACCGGCTCCGATGGGTGCGGCAAAGGCCTGGCCGACACCAAACAGGATGCCCGGCAGTTGGCACCTTTGCTGCCCACAGGGCTCAGCGTGCACCTGTCGGGCTGCTCGCGCTCCTGTGCCGCCGCCCACTGCGCGCCAGTGACGCTGCTGGCCGTCAGCCCTGGTCATTACGATCTCTACTTTCGCGATGCGGCACAGCCCGGTTTCGGCTCGCTGCACGCCTGCAACCTTACTATTGAAGCGGCCGCGACCCTGCTCGACGACCGCTCCCGGAGCCCCCTTGATGCTTGATTACATCCGCGACGGTCAGGAGATCTATCGCAACTCCTTCGCAATCATTCGCCGCGAGGCCAATCTGGCGCGCATTCCCGCCGATCTGGAAAAACTCGCGGTGCGAGTGATCCACGCCTGCGGCATGGTCGAGGCCGTCGACGGTCTGCAGTTCTCCGAGGGCGCCGGCCAGGCCGGGCGCGATGCACTGGCGGCCGGTGCGCCGATTCTCTGCGACGCGCGCATGGTCTCCGAAGGCGTGACCCGCACGCGCCTGCCGGCCAACAACCAAGTGATCTGCACCTTGCGCGACGACAGCGTGCCGGAGCTCGCTCGCGATTTGGGTAATACCCGCTCGGCCGCCGCGCTGGAGTTGTGGCGCCCGCACCTCGAAGGCAGTGTGGTGGTGATCGGCAACGCGCCGACCGCGCTGTTCTACTTGCTGGAAATGCTCGACGCCGGCGCGCCGAAACCAGCACTGATTCTCGGCTTCCCGGTCGGCTTCGTCGGCGCTGCCGAATCGAAAGCGGCGCTGGCCGCCGACAGTCGCGGCGTGCCGTTCGTGATCATGCAGGGTCGTCTGGGCGGCAGCGCCATGGCCGCCGCCGCCGTCAATGCCCTCGCCACGGAGATCGAATGATGCAGGCCAAAGGACGTCTGATCGGCCTCGGTGTCGGTCCCGGTGATCCGGAACTGATTACCGTCAAAGCCTTGCGCCTGCTGCGCGAATCGCCGGTGGTCGCGTACTTCGTGGCCAGGGGCAAGAAGGGCAATGCGTTCGGCATCATCGAGGCGCATCTGGTCGAGGCGCAGAATCTGCTGCCGCTGGTCTACCCGGTGACCACCGAGGCCTTGCCGGCGCCGCTGTCGTATGAGCAAGTCATCAGCGATTTCTACGACGAAGCCGCTGTGGCGGTCGCCGAGCATCTGGACGCCGGCCGCGACGTGGCGGTGATCTGCGAGGGCGACCCGTTCTTCTACGGCTCCTACATGTATTTGCATGATCGTCTCGCCAGCCGTTACGAGGCCGAAGTCGTGCCCGGCGTGTGCTCGATGCTCGGCGGCGCTTCGGTGCTCGGCGCGCCGCTGGTGTATCGCAATCAGAGCCTGTCGGTGCTCTCCGGCGTGCTGCCCCATGAAGAGCTGAAACGGCGTCTGGCCGATGCCGACGCGGCAGTGATCATGAAGCTGGGGCGCAACTTTCCCAAAGTGCGTCAGGTGCTGGAAGAACTCGGTCTCGCCGCCCGCGCGCTGTACGTCGAACGGGCAACCATGGCCAATCAGAAGATCGTGCCGATGGATCAGGTCGAGCCGATGTCCTCGCCATACTTCTCGCTGATCATCGTCCCGGGCGAACGGTGGCAAGGTTGATGAGCCAATCGACTCCCGCCATCGTCATCCTCGGCCAGGGCAGCCTCGCGACGGCACGGCGCATTCAGCAGGTCTATCCGGCGGCGCAGGTCCATGGCCTTGCCGGACGGGTCGATGGCGCCGACAGCGTTTATCAGGAATTCGGCGCGACCCTGCGCTCGTTCTATCAACAGGACACGCCGATCATCGCCCTGTGTGCGGCCGGGATTGTCATTCGCACGTTGGCGCCGCTGCTGTTGGAGAAAGGCGCCGAACCGGCGGTGCTGGCGGTGGCCGAAGACGGCAGCGCGGTGGTGCCATTGCTCGGTGGACTTGGCGGAGTCAACGTCATGGCCCGGGAAATCGCGGCGGCGCTGCAAGTGGCGCCAGCGATCACCACCAGCGGCGAATTGCGCTTTGGCACCTGCCTGCTCAACCCGCCGAGCGGCTACGCACTGGCGGATCTGGAGTCGGGCAAACGTTTCGTCTCCGATCTTCTTGCCGGGCATAGCGTGCGCATCGAAGGCGCGGCGCCGTGGCTGGATCAGGCGCAGTTGCCGCAGGATCCGCAGGCGCAGCGGTCGATTCATGTGAGCAGTGCGCAGCGTGTGGCCAGTGCCGATGAACTGCTGATTTACCCGCGCAGTGTGGCGGTGGCGGTGAGTGCTGAAGTGTCGGACCTGCCAAACGTCGTTCGCCATGCGTTACTTGCGGCCAACGTCGCCGTTCCGGCACTGGCCTGCCTGGTGGCCGCCGACACTGATATGGCCGCGACGAATCTGCGCGAGGCTGCGCTCGAATTGGGCGTGCCGCTGCGCTTCGTGGCAGCGCAGAGCGATCTGCAGGCATTGGCCCGCGTTGCAGTGCCAGCGGCGAACGTCAGTGGCGGTGAAAATCTGGCGATCGCGATTGCCGAGCAACCGCTCGACGTCGCGCAGATCGGTCGTCCACGGGGTCGACTCGCGGTGATCGGCCTTGGCCCTGGCGCCGCCGAACTGATGGTGCCGGCGGTGAAAGCCGAACTGGCTCGCGCCACTGATGTGCTCGGTTACGAAACCTACGTGCGCATGGCTGGCCCTTTCCGTGACGATCAGGTGCAACACTGCACCGACAATCGTGAAGAAATGCAGCGTGCCCGCCACGCTTTCAGGCTTGCCGCCGAAGGACGTTCGGTGATCGTGGTGTCTTCTGGCGACCCGGGCGTGTTCGCCATGGCCGCTGCGGTGCTCGAAGCCTTGCACGAGTCGGATGATCCGGCGTGGCACAGCGTGGATCTGGAAATCCTCCCGGGCGTCTCCGCCTCGCTGGCCACTGCGGCTCAGGCCGGTGCGCCGCTGGGCCACGACTTCTGCGTGATGTCGCTGTCGGACAACCTCAAGCCCTGGGCGATCATCGAGAAACGTCTGGATCTGGCCGCCGAGGCGGATCTGGCCCTGGCCTTCTACAACCCGATTTCCCGCGCACGCCCATGGCAGTTGGGCCGGGCGCTGGAAATCGTCGCGCAGCATCGCGCGGCTGAAACACCGGTTGTGCTCGGGCGCGATATTGGCCGTCCGGGGCAGAGTCTGCGTACCACGACACTGGGCGCATTGACCGTGGATCAAGTCGACATGCGCACCATGGTGTTGATCGGTTCCTCCACGACATGCACTTTTGCCCGTGCCAACGGCGGTAACTGGGTTTACACACCGCGTTGGTATGGCAACAAGCCGGTCACTTGAGTGGGTAATTACTTGCCAGAAAAGTTGTAAGTAAAACTCCAGCGGTCGCCACTCAACTTGAAAACTGTCGCCAAGGCCGTAAATCCCCGATTTACGGCCTTTGTGCTTGTCGACGGCAACGTTGGCCAGGCTTTTTTTGCGCTGTAAGTGTTTCGGATTTATTGCTGGCATGACGTTGCCAGCCGTTATCGAAATCTCCTGAATTTGTTGATGTTTGAATGTTCCAGTGGTGCGCCATAAGTTGCTGCCCTGAGGCGCGCTTTGCCGTCGTTTCAGCCCGCACCTGTGGCCACTGGCGGCGCAATGATGCGTTCGCCTGCGCCATTTATGAATAAATCAAGGATGACGCAATGGCGCTCAGAAATCGTGACTTCAGTGGCCGTGAGTTTGTCTCGCTGCCAGAGTATGAATTGATAAAAAAGACACTCGGTGAATTTGCCGGTGACAGCGTTTACCAAGCGCTTGAATACACATATGAAAGTTTCAAAGCGGCAGCCGACACTGCGCAGAAACTTGAGTTGGCAAGTTTGTTCACTGAACAACTGGCTAATCTGCTCAAGCGCAAGGCAACGCCTGTCCCGGCTGCTGTCGATGAACTTTCAAGCAAATTGCAGCGTTACATTTTCCGGCTTTCCGAGACGCTTGCGATGTTGTCAGGCACAGCCAGGCCCGCGCCAAACATTGTGCATTTCGTCTGGGTAGGCGGCAGCGAAGTGGGAGCGATTCAACGCGACTACATGAACATCTGGCAACAAGTCCTCGCGCCGGAGGATTACCGTTTCAACCTGTGGTACGACAGCGATGCCTTGCTGTCCTTCGAAATGAACCGCGTCATTCTCGACAGTGCCCGGCTCGACGCCATGGAGTCAGGAGGCGATCAGGTCAGTCGTCCCGGTCAGTTGGCCAGTATGATTGAAGAGCGCGCCCGGGTTCTCAAACAGCAGATGTTCGAGCATCTGCAGCAGCCGCAGTGGGCCGGTCGCGCAGACCTGGCGCGCATCGATCTGCTGGTGCGCGGGTATGGCAAGGACCGCGCAACTCTGGAAGCTTTCCGTCAACAGTGCCTGGACAGCCATCTGGCGATGGTGGGGCCGCAACTGCGCTTGCGCGATGTCCGCGAGGAGTTCGCGGAGCACTTTCTGGCGGATGTCTATCAACGGGAAGTGGCGCTGCGCGGCAATTTTGCTGCCGCCAGTGATGTCGTGCGTCTGCAGGCCGAGCACCTTGAGGGTGGGCGCTATACCGACATGGATTATCTGCCACCGCTGGCGGATCGCCTCGGCGGTGTGGATATCTCGGCCTTCAATGACGGGCAGCGCCTCGGTGTCTTGCAGCTTCTGCTCAATCATGATCCGGCGTTGATGCCGGGCCGCGAGCGCCAGCGCTATCCCGATAGCACTGAGCGCATTCCCGAACAGCATAAAGATGCGCTGGTGACATTTGCCCAGCGCAAGCCCGGCGTGCGCGAGTTGTTCGTGGCGCCGAAAGTGGTAGACGTGGCCGAGAACGGTTTTCGCATGGGGCAACAGCTGGGCGCGGAGATGAACGCGCATTTCCTGGCTCAGCCTGCCAGCGGCATGACCTTGTCGATCATGGAAACGATCCGCTTCAATTACGACATTCTGCGTAAAGTCGAAGCGACCATGGCGGCTTCCGGTTTTGCCTGGTCGCAGGCCGAGCAGTTGTTGACGGTGATTGAAAACGTCACCAATGAGATCAGGACTCAGGCCAACCTGACCGCTTGGGACGACGTTTATCTGGCTGGCTTGTTCAAGGCGATTTTCGGCTATTTCCAGGACGGCATTCGCAACGAGGCAGGCGGCACTATCGTTTTGACTGGGCCGGGTGCGGCACTTGCCGGGTTGAGGGAATATATCGACGCGCATCTTGACCCGGACGCATTGAATCCGGTGCTTGCGCATTTGAAGTTGCGCGAGGGATATAACTTTCAGACTGAAGAGGAAACGGTGTCCGGCTGGATCGTCAAAGGCACGGACGAGCAATGGCTGGAAAACGAGCGCGGCAAATGGCAGCAGGGAAAGCTCAAATCCCGGTATGCCGGGCAGATGCCGGAACTCCTCAGGGAGCAGACGCTGACCTTCAGGCGCGGCTGGCCGGTGATCGAAGGCAAGCCGGTGCTGCTGACGTCGGTTTTGCAGCAATTGATGGACGACCTCGGCGAACCGTTCATCGATGCAATGCGCGAAAAGTTGAGCGGCGAGATTGCCTTCGATAAAACCGTCGCCATCAGCTTTGACACGCGCCAGCAGATTCTCGCGCAACCCGTGAGCGAATTGCCGCTCTCCCACGGCGCCGACGTCATCAGCCACCTCAACGAATTGCTGACAAAGATTGCCCATGGCTCGCTGCCGCTGGAACAACTGAGCCCGATGGCGCGCGTTCTGCTCGGTGGCGTATTTGGCGCTTCGCGCCTCGACGATTCCGGTTTTGCGCAGACATGGCAAACGGTGCGCGAACTGGCTGGCGAAACCGCAGCCGAAGGTACCTTTGCGCGCTACGACGCCCTGGAAAAACAGTTGCGCCAGAACCGTTCGCCGGCATTCGAAGCCGGCCTCGCCAGCAGCCCGCGTGCGGCAACGCAAAGCGCGCGAGCACTCAAGGTGCTGGCGATGTCGCAACCCCTGACGCTGCGTCAGTGGGGCGAGCGCATCGGGCAAATCAAGCGTACGGCGCAGAACGAGTTCCGTACGCAGATCCTCCAGCGCAGCGCACAGGTGCGCGAGATCTTCGTCGGAGCCGGGGCTTTTTCGGCGCGGCAAGTGTCTCAGGACCTGCTGCTCAGCACAGCGAGCGAGCCCGGTCGGCGTTGTTATCCGCTGGCTTTGCTGATGGGCGCGGCCGTGGCGGCAGGGGAATCTGCGGAGCGGGCGCTGGTGGGGCACGTCGCCACCGCCACCCTCAGCCCTGATGAAATCGGTTCGCGCGCTTTGCTCAATGCGCTGGACGAGCTGCGAGCGTTGCCTACCGCTGAGATTGGTCAGGGTCGCGGCCGGCAAAGCCTTGATGGCGCGTTGCAAACGCTGGACGCGAACAGTGCGTCCAGTGTCCTGTTGCTCGACACCGGCGATCACGCTTTGCTGCTCGCCAAGGTGCGGGTGGGGGAGCGAATGGTCTACCGCTTTTATGACCCCAATTTCGCCATCTACGCGTTTGCCAATGGTGCGCAACTCAAACGCAGCGTCGCCGGTTATCTGAGCGCTGATGACAGCATGCTCGCCCGTCTTTATGGCCTGGGTGAAATGGCCTCGGCGCAGTTCAACGTGATCGAGTTGAAGACCGGGACCCCCGCCGAACTGGTGTTGGCCTCCGATTTGCGCGTAGACAGTTTCCTGCACAACCAGGCCGATGCGGATCATCGGTCTGTTTCGGTGTGGCACAAGCAAGCCTTGGCCCGTGCGCGCTCATTGAGTGAAAACGCACAAATGGGCGCCAGTCTGGCGCAACTGGATGCGCGTTACTGGGCCGGCGAGTTCGAGGCGGCCACCCTGCGTTTACGCGATGAGCAAAACCTGGGGCGTGAGTACCTGCCGCTGCTCGATACCGTCAAACCTGCCGACGACGGTGGCTTCCGTCTGACCTTGGTCGACTCGGGGAATGCGCAACGCACCCTCGAAGTCTCGACCCGAGATGAGCGCTTCAGCAGGGTCAGGCAGCATGTCGATCGCCTCGTGCAGGTCGCGGCAGGCGAGCCACGCCAGGCCGGTGACGCCGACGGTGGCAGCCGACTGAGCTTTGCTTTCGCTCTGCAAACCCTCATCAGCGAAATGCGCCAGCGCGATTACCGAGTGGCGGATCATCCGCCGACTCTGAGTACCGCCCTGCAAATCCAGGTGTACGTCAGTTATGCGCAGTTGGGGTTTGGCGTCGTCACTGACGCGGTGCAGATCGCCAACCTGGTCAGGCAAGTGGCCGCAGGCGAGCAGGCATTACAGCAGGCGTCGTTGGCCGGGCGACTGGCGGGGCGTGCCGCTACAGGAGTCGGCGTGGCCTTTTCCGTGGCCAATATCGGCTTCGACATCTACAACCTGTCGCTGGCGCAAAACCATGAGCAGGGGGCACGGTTTGCCACATCGCTGGCCTTCAACGTCGCAGCACTGGGACTGGATGTGGTCGCCCTGGCGGCGGGGGGCATCGTAGGCGGTGTAGCGGCGTCGCTGTCCGTGCCGTTGCTGGGTATCGGCATCGGCGTGACCGCGATCGCCAGTAATCTCGGGCAGATCATGGACAAGGCTGCAGCCATCGGCGAGCACCTGTCGCAGATCTACGACGCTTATCAAGAGTCCTACGAAAGCTATCGCAAGGTCTTGCAGTTCCCTTCGCTGGCAGTGATTACCGATCTGGACTTGCAAAGCAGAAGGGTCGTGTTCGAAGGACAGAAGTTCTATCCCTGGAAGGGCAGTGCGCTGGAGCTGCCGCAGTACGACGACGATCCGGCCAGGCGCCATGCCGCGATCAATATTCCCAGTGCCTTTGAGCGACCTGCTGTGGGCAGCATTTGGGGGACTTCGCCGCAAGCCGTGGTGCTGCCGTGCTCGCCGATTTGTTATTACGGCTATGAATATCAGATCGGCAGCGCGGGGGCTGTGCCTTTTGCCACCACCCGCTATCCGCGGTTGCACGACCGCCTGGCGCAGCAGCTGGAATATGACACCCAGGGCAACCGTGTGTTTTATCTGTTCAGTACGCCGTTTGCGCCGCACATCCTCTACAAACTGCATCCGGTATTCATGGTCACGGCGATCAAGGTCCGCTTGAGTGAAGAGGTGCGTGAGCTGGTTGTCCCGGATCTGCCGCAGGAGTGGCGCAGGAAAATCGCCTACCAGATCACTGCACCGCAGGGGCAGTACCGGATTCGACTGGTGCCGGGCTTGCTGGCAGTGAACTTCGAGCAAGCGGAGGGGTGGCAACAAGTGGCCTGGACGGTGCAAGCGTCTTGGGCACGGATGGAACAGGTCAGCTTCCGCCGGAAACCACGAGACAGTGTCGACAGCGCACCTGAAATGCTGGTCGATGGCCTCGTATTGAATCGTTTCGATGGCATCATCGAGCTGGCCGAAGGGCTGTTCCGGGTCGACTGGACAGGCCTCAGCCTGCATCTGGTCGGCATCATCCTCAACTACGGCACCGGCCGCGACAAAGTCGCCGAGCAAATGCGCCTCGCCAACGCGGCAACCAGAGGCATTGCGGCGCCAGTGCTGAACTTCTTGCAGGCTCAGGTCAGAACCGGACAACTGACAACTGCGTATGTGCCCTTGCATAACTTCAGGGTGCCGTTCAGTGCGCCGAGTCGGCAAATTGTCACCACCGCCTGGTACGACACTGTGCGGGATCGAGTGCTGTTTGCACGTGACGCCCCGCAAGAGGTCAATGAAGGCCTGGTTCTGGCGGGTGTCAGCGCTCACCATGCGTGGTTCTACCATCGAGCTCATCCCACGGTATGGCGCGTCGATGTGCTGACCGGCACCGTTGAGCATCGCTACCGTTTGAAGAACCCGCGCATAGGCTCGACGATCACCGGATGCGAGCAACTGACCGATGGCGCGCTGCGGGTTTCGCAAAAGCTGACGGCAGAAACATCGCACGGCACCACGACTATCGAGTACCGCATTACCACGCAGCACGTGGAGTTGACGGCTTGCAAGGTTGTTTTCGCGGCCGAGGACTACCGGTTTGAGCCGCGCGAAGCATTGCGCCAGATCGACGTGCCATTCGCGCACGACTCGCCAGGCACGGCCGTCAGCACCAGCGAGTGGTCTTACGCTCCCTTCATAGTCGTCGAGGGCTATGCGGGGCTGCGGTTAAGCGACCGGGCCTGGTTGAACAAGACGACCGGCAAATGCATTCAGGCCGGACAAGACCTGTCCTGGCCCGAAGACTTGTTGATGCTGATGCCGTCCAGCCGTGAAAACAACGCGGTGCTGTTCTATAGCCAGCAGGAGGGAACGATCAGTCGCGGCATCGAACCGCGTGTCGGGCGTTGGGAGAATGTGGTGATCGAGCGCGATGTGGTCGAGCTCACTCAGACCCGTCAGCGCTTCATCGCCACCAGAGAAGACGGCCGCCTGTTTGAGGTCGATATCATTGATGTGCCCGCAGCGGCTGTGAGCGACGAAGCCATTGCGCTCAAGTTCGGGCTGCCACCCCTCAGAAGCGATGAAGCGTGGCGAGATCAGGCAGATAAACCCTCGATCCTGCGGTTTGCCGGCATTGGCCAGCGCTGGCTGCAGCGTAACCCCGATTGGTTGAGCGCACTGCCCGGGTTGGTCAAAACCGCACCGTTGACGCCTTTTCCGATCCTTGGTTTGCGCGATGCGGCGGGTCAGGCTTTGCTGGCGGCATGGTACGTAGAAGGGCAAATCGCTTTGGCCGATATCGGTCAAGGCAAGGAGTTATCGCTGCTCGGCCCGACGCCGGATAAAAAAGCTGTGTGGTTGTCAGAGCCAGGCACTGGACAACTTTATCGCCAGCCGCTGGTGGCGATCAAAGCGCTGCGCGGAGCTTTTTCGGCTGAGCATCGTTTGCTCAAGCCGCAGTCGCTGCTCAGGGCTCAAAAGGTATGGACGTCATGGGCCTTTAGCGAGGTGCGGCGCCAGGGTGAAGGGCTGGTCGCGCAGACGCTCGATGGGGTGCATCTGCAATTGTCGGATAATCAGCCAGCCATGATCGTTGCCGTGGAAAATCGCTGGTCTTACGTGCCGAGTCAGACCGATGAGCAATTACGTGCGCGCCTCAAAGCGTTGCTGAGCGACCATTCCCACCCGGCTGTCGTGCAAGTCTCAAGCGTGCCCGGACGCTATCTGTATTACTTGCCGAAACTCGATCGATTATTCGACCTGGCCGGTCGCAGCGACGGACAGTGGTCGGCCTGGCTCGGCACACGTGGGGCCAGGCATCCGTTGCTGTTCGACCCGGTCGACCAATTGATCTATAGCGCTGGCCCGAAAGAAGGCGTCTGGCTACCCGAGAGTCATGCTCATCGCGATGCTGAGGTCATGACGCTCGAAGTGGGTCATGACATTACCGAGGTCGCCAGGTTGCTGCCCGATGGCGTCGACAAGCTGCTGTTGGCCTTCGGTCCGCAGACTGGCGGCTACCAGGTATCGCAAGAGGCCTGGCAGCGTCTGGATTGCATCGTGGTCGATGTGCGGCAGCCTTGCGCCGCTGATACGACAGAACCGTGCCTGTTGTTTCTGAACCTCGACGAGTGTGGGCATTGGTTGATGTCGCGGGTCGATGGCAATGTGGTGCTGACCGATCCCGACTCCGGGCGCAGTCTGATCGTGCGCAATTTCGATCCGCGCCAGCCGCTGAAGCTGGTGCTGCCCATTGCCGGCCTGCCGTACAGTCTCATGCTGGCTCAAGGGCTGGAAGCCTTTGTCAGTGCGCGCGGTGCCGAGCCAACGGCCAGCCTGACAGCGGTGATCGCGGCGCTGCGCTGAGGTCGCTGCACACTAAAACGCCGCACACGGTGACCGTGCGCGGCGTTTCGCTGTGGTCATTGCGCTGCGGCGCCGCTCAAGGCACCAGGTAACCTTTCACACCGGTAAATATGATTTGCGCTGCCAGCGCGCAAACAAACAACCCCATCAAGCGGCTGACGATCTGCAGGCCCTGATCACCCAGTATCCGTTCGATACGATTGGACAGATACAGCACTACGCCGACCGTGAAACTGGCCAGCGCGATACTCATGATCGCCGTGAGCTTGTCGTCCCAGTGCGGCTGGCTGACGCCCATCACCAGCAATGCACCGATGGTGCCCGGGCCGACCGTCAGTGGAATGGTCAGCGGCACGATGGTCACGTCCTGCTGCACATTGTCGGCCTGCACCGCTGGTTTGCCCTGGGCCATGCCCAGCGCGGAAATGAACAGCACACTGCCGGCGCCGATGCGGAACGCATCCACAGTGATACCAAAGACATCGAAAATCACCCGCCCGAACAAATAGAGCAAAACACTGGAAATCAGCGTCGCAAGAGCGACCTTCCAGGCCAGACGCCGCTGCTCCTTGCGCGAATAGCCGCGGGTCAGGCTGATAAAGCAGGACAACACGAAGAACGGGCTGTAGAGCACCAGCATCTTCAGGTAAACGCTGAACAACACATGGAGCATGGTGCAAGCTCACTGGCGATGGAGTCGTGGGGGAGTCTATCAGGCACTGCCGGCTCTGTCGGTTTACGACGGCTGGGTCGTGGCCCGGTTCTGTTGATCGCGCTGCGCAACCCAGTGCTCGATCAGCTCGCGCAACTGCGACAGCTCGACCGGTTTGGACATGTGCCCGTCCATGCCGGCCTGGCGGGCGCGTTCTTTATGTTCGGCGAGAATATGCGCGGTGAGGGCCACGATCGGTGTGCGGATGCGCTGATTGCTGACTTCCCAGGCACGTAGTTGTTGGGTGGCGGAAAAGCCATCGAGGATCGGCATTTCGCAGTCCATCAGCACCAGGTCGTAACGCTGGGCCTTCATCGCTTGCAGCGCCTCTTCGCCATTGCTCGCGGTGTCCGGCTGCAGGTTGAGCTTGCCGAGCATGCCGCGAATCACTTTGGTCGAGATGGTGTTGTCTTCGGCGACGAGGATGCGGAAGTCGCTCGGCACTTTGGCCGCCGTAGCCGCCGTGAGCACTTGCGGCTGGTAGACCACCTGGCCCTTGTTGCGCTGATTGAGTTCGTCCGCCAACGTAGTCTTGAGGGTATAGCCGGCCACCGGTTTCGCCAGAATCCGTTTGATCCCCGAATTGCGCGCAATGATCTTGCTCGGCGCATTGCTGATGCCGGTGAGCATGATCAGCAGAATGTCGTGGTTCAGGCTCGGGTCTTCCTTGATCTTCGCTGCCAGTTGCATGCCGGTCATGCCGGGCATGTTCTGGTCGAGCAGGACCACGTCGAAGTAGTCGCGCAGGTGCGCCTTGGTGCGCAGCAGCGCCAGCGCTTCCTTGCCCGACGGCACAGCGCTGACATTCAGGCCCCAGGCGCTGCATTGCTGCACCAGCACTTTGCGGCAGGTGTCGTTATCGTCGACCACCAGCACCCGCGCGCCTTGCAGCGGGCTGTCCAGGTCGGACGTCGGATGCTCGAGGCGATCCGGGTCCAGCGGCAAGGTCAGCCACAAAGTGCTGCCCTGAGTGGCGCCGCTCTTGATGCCGAACTCGCCCTGCATCAAACGAATCAGCTGCCGCGCGATCACCAGGCCGAGATTGCCACCGAGGCGATTGGCCGAAAGGAAGTGCTTGCTGTGCAGTTCGGCGTGCAGCAACGCTTCGCGCTCTTCCGGCTCCATCGGCGCGCCGCTGTCCTGCACGGCGATGCGCAGGCGCGGTTTGCTGCTGCGCTCGTCGAGGGCGACGACGATCAGCACTTCGCCCTCTTCGGTTTTCTTCAGGGCGTTTTCCAGCAGGCTCAGCAAGGTCTGGCGCAGGCGCGTCGGATCGCCGCTGATCACCCGTGGCACTTGCGGCTGGATGAAACTGATCAGCTCGACGTTCTGTTGCTCGGCCTTGGCCCGGTAGATGCTCAGGCAATCGTCGATCAGCGCATTGAGGTCGAACTGCACGTCGTCGAGTTCGATCTGCCCGGATTCGAGCTTGGAGATGTCGAGGATCTCGTTGATCAGTGTCAGCAGTTCGTTGCCGGCGCTGTGGATGGTCTGCACGTAATCGCGCTGCTTGACCGACAGCGGCGTGCCCAGCAGCAGCTCGGTCATGCCCAGTACACCGTTCATCGGCGTGCGGATTTCGTGGCTGATCTTGGCGAGGAATTCGGCTTTGGCGTTGATTTCGGCGTTGCTTGCCGCCAGGTCGCGGCTGATGCTGAAGCGGCTTTCGGTGATGCTGCGCTGTCGCTCACCCAAGGCAATGCTCATCAACAGGCCGCTGATGCAGATGAACACCATCAGCGTCATGATCAGGCCCTGCGGCGTGACCAGCGTCAGACCGAGCAGGGCCGGGAGGATGACCAGCGTACCGATGTTGAACACGACCATGGCGGCGACGAACAGGCGCGCCGGGCGATAGCCCTTCTGCCAGTGATAGAAGCCCACCAGCAACATGCTCAGACCGGCCAGCGCCACCAGTGCGTAGGTGATGATGTTCAGCGGCAGGGTGTTGACGAACAGCAGCAACAGGCTGCACGTAACGATCAACAGAATGTCGCCCCACAGCAGTTTGTTCAGCGGGTGCTGGCCCAGTGGCGCAAAGAAGCGCAGGGCAAACATCAACCCGGCTGGAGCCGTCAGCAGCAATGCCAGATAAGCGCCCGGCGTCTGAATGGCTTGCCAGTTCGGCAGCCACGGACCGGCGAGGTTGAGCAACAGGAACAGACTCAGCCCCAGCAGGCCCTCACAGATCGCCAGCCACAGACTGCTGCGTGAGCGCGAGTAGGCGTAGCGCACCAGGTTGTGCAGCAGGAGCATCGCGAGGCAGCCGAACAGCAGGCCGAAAATCAGCGTCTGCTTCTGATCGGCTGCGCCTTCGATTGCCGCTTGCAGGGTGATGTGCGGGCGCAGCTGATGGCCGGAAACCATGCGTACGTAGACGTCCAGCGGCTTGTCGGCTTGGGGCAGCGGCAGCATGAAATCGCTGCTCGGCAAAGGATGTTCGGCCTGGGGCCGTTCGTTGCCGGTATTGCGTTGCTCGATCAGCCGGTCGCCGTCGAGCACGTAGAGATTGAGCTGTGACAGGTCGGGGGCAAAGATGCGCAGCACTTGTTCGTGCTTGCCCGGCGCCAGTTTGAAGCGCAGCCACAGGGCGCCCTCGGGTTCGGCCGCGGTCAGGCGGTCAAGCTCGATGGGGCTGAATTGATTGGTGTAGCGAGCGGAGCGGATGTCGCTCAGTTGCAGGATGCCCTGATCGTCAAGCAATACCGACCAGCCACTGCCTTGCGCGGCCTGGGCCGGGAGCATGCAGAGCAAGGTCATCAGCGTGACGGTGAAGCTTATGGCAATCCTGAGCCAGCGCACGGCGAAATCCCTTCGTAGGTTGATGCCAGAATATAACGATGCGCGACGACCGAACAGCCCGGCGAGGAATGGCATCCCGCGCCGGGCCTGATAGGTCGCTTACTCCTGGGTTTCGCCGCGTTCACGGGCAATGGCGCGGTAGCCAATGTCCTTGCGGTAGAAGCAGCCTTCCCAGTCGATGGCAGCAGCAAGTTTGTAGGCTTGCTGCTGCGCTTCACCGACGGTGGCGCCCATGGCCGTGGCACAGAGTACGCGACCGCCAGCGGTAACGACCTGACCGTCCTTCAATGCGGTGCCGGCGTGGAAGACTTTGCCTTCCAGGCCCGCCGCTGCATCCAGACCATTGATCGCCGCGCCTTTAGCGTAGTCGCCCGGGTAGCCACCGGCGGCCAGCACAATGCCGACGCTCGGACGCGGATCCCATTGCGCTTCAATTTTGTCCAGCGCTTGCGCCAATGCGGCTTCAACCAGCAGCACCAGGCTCGATTGCAGACGCAGCATCACCGGTTGGGTTTCCGGATCGCCGAAGCGGCAGTTGAACTCGATGACCTTCGGATTGCCGGCCTTGTCGATCATCAGACCGGCGTAAAGGAAACCAGTGTAGACGTTGCCTTCGTCGGCCATGCCGCGCACGGTCGGCCAGATCACCTGGTCCATCACCCGTTGATGCACGTCGGCGGTGACCACCGGAGCAGGGGAGTAGGCGCCCATGCCGCCGGTGTTCGGGCCGCTGTCGCCGTCACCGACGCGTTTGTGGTCCTGGCTGGTAGCCATCGGCAGGACGTTCTTGCCATCGACCATGACGATGAACGAGGCTTCTTCGCCGTCGAGGAACTCCTCGATCACCACGCGCGAACCGGCGTCGCCAAACGAGTTGCCGGCGAGCATGTCGCGCACCGCGTCTTCGGCTTCGGCCAAGGTCATGGCGACGATCACGCCTTTGCCGGCAGCGAGGCCATCGGCCTTGATCACGATCGGCGCACCTTTTTCACGCAGATAAGCCAGGGCCGGCTCGATCTCGGTGAAGTTCTGGTAATCGGCAGTCGGAATCTTGTGGCGCGCGAGGAAGTCCTTGGTGAAGGCCTTCGAACCTTCCAGTTGCGCAGCACCGGCGGTTGGACCGAAGCAGTCCAGGCCACGGGAGCGGAACAGATCGACGACGCCAGCCACCAGCGGCACTTCCGGGCCGACGATGGTCAGGGACACGTTCTTTTCAGCGAAATCTGCCAGTTGCTCGAGCGCCAGCACGTCGATGGCGACGTTTTCGCACTTGGCTTCAATGGCGGTGCCAGCGTTGCCCGGTGCAACGAAAACCTTCTGCACGCGCGGATCCTGAGCCACTTTCCAGGCCAGAGCGTGTTCACGGCCACCGCTGCCAATGATCAAAACATTCATTTCAAAAACCTCAAATTCTGTGGGGCGCTGCCAAACCTCTGAGCTCGGGCCCTGTAGGAGCTGCCGAAGGCTGCGATCTTTTGATCTTGCTATTTGAATACAGGATCAAAAGATCGCAACCTCGTTTCACTCGTCAGCTCCTACACAAAGCCTGCATCCAGAGGGAGCGGAATTAGTGACGGAAGTGGCGCATGCCGGTAAAGACCATCGCGATGCCGGCTTCATCAGCAGCAGCAATCACTTCGTTGTCACGCATCGAACCGCCCGGCTGGATCACTGCAGTGATGCCAACCTTGGCCGCGTTGTCCAGACCGTCGCGGAACGGGAAGAACGCGTCGGACGCCATGACCGAGCCGGCCACCTGCAAGCCGGCGTGCTCAGCCTTGATCGCGGCGATGCGTGCCGAGTTGACGCGGCTCATCTGGCCGGCGCCGACACCGATGGTCTGACGGTTCTTGGCGTAGACGATGGCGTTGGATTTGACGTATTTGGCGACTTTCCAGGCGAAGATCAGGTCGTGGATTTCCTGTTCGGTCGGTGCGCGTTTGGTCACCACTTTCAGGTCGTCGGCGCTGATCATGCCGATATCGCGGCTCTGCACCAGCAGGCCACCGTTGACGCGCTTGTAATCCCAGGCAGCGGCGCGGTCAGCCGACCACTCGCCGCAGGCCAGCAGGCGTACGTTGGCTTTCGCGGCAACAATGGCACGGGCTTCTTCGCTGACCGATGGGGCGATGATCACTTCAACGAACTGACGCTCGACGATCGCTTTGGCGGTCTCGGCATCCAGTTCACGGTTGAAGGCGATGATGCCGCCGAACGCCGATTCGGTGTCGGTGGCGTAGGCCAGTTCGTAAGCCTGACGGATGCCGCCTTCAGCGTCCGGGCTGACCGCCACGCCGCACGGGTTGGCGTGCTTGACGATCACGCAGGCCGGCTTGACGAAGCTCTTCACGCATTCCAGTGCCGCGTCAGTATCGGCGACATTGTTGTACGACAGTTCTTTGCCTTGCAGTTGGGTCGCGGTGGCGATGCCGACTTCGGCAGGCTTGGCTTCCACGTAGAACGCCGCGCTCTGGTGCGGGTTCTCGCCGTAGCGCATTTCCTGGGCCTTGATGAACTGGCTGTTGAAGGTGCGCGGGAATTCGCTGCGAGCTTCGGTGCTAAGGGTTTCAGCGGCCTGGTTCACGGTGCCCATGTAGTTGGCGATCATGCCGTCATAGGCGGCGGTGTGTTCGAAGGCCTTGAGCATCAGGTCGAAACGCTGAGCGTAGGTCAGGCCGCCGGCCTTGAGGTTTTCCAGAACGTTGGCGTAATCGCTGGCATTCACCACGATGGCCACGTCTTTGTGGTTTTTCGCTGCCGAACGGACCATGGTCGGCCCGCCGATATCGATGTTCTCGATGGCGGTCGGCAGGTCGCAGCCTGGCTTGTTGATGGTCGCTTCGAACGGGTAAAGGTTGACCGCTACCAGATCGATCGGCTTGATGCCGTGCTCGTTCATGATCGCATCGTCAGTACCGCGACGACCGAGGATGCCGCCGTGGATTTTCGGGTGCAGGGTTTTCACCCGACCGTCCATCATCTCGGCGAAACCGGTGTAATCCGCGACTTCCACTGCGGCAACGCCGTTGTCGCGCAGCAGCTTGAACGTTCCGCCGGTGGAGAGGATCTCGACGCCCAGAGCTTCAAGCTCCTTGGCGAATTCGAGGATCCCGGTCTTGTCGGAAACGCTGATCAAGGCGCGGCGGATCGGCAGGCGGGTAGTCTGGTCGGTCATCTCAATTTCCATCAAAAGCAAAGGAAGTCAGCAAAAAAGGCGACCGTTTTTTACGCGGGCGCCTTTCTGGTTTGATTGAATGCTTACAGCAGATCGTACTGCTTGAGTTTCTTGCGCAGCGTGCCGCGGTTCAGTCCCAGCAGCTCACTGGCCTTGGTCTGGTTGCCCTTGACGTAGTTCATCACGCTTTCGAGCAGGGGCGCCTCGACTTCGGACAGCACCAGGTTGTACACATCCGTGACGGACGCGCCCTCAAGGTGGGCGAAATAATTGTGCAGCGCCTTCTCGACACTCCCGCGAAGGGTCTGGCCTTCTTCGCTCGGCGTGTTGAGGTGCTGTTTCAAATTCACGTTGTCGCTCACGGGTGTTGTTCCACTCACTAAAGTCTCGGTCATCATCGTCATGCGGCCACCCCTTCTTCGTCCCCTGTCAGGCTCTTGTAACGCTCGGCGAAGAACTCCCGAACGTCGGCGCATTGTGTTTCCGTACCATCCAAACGATTGAAACGGGCGCGAAACTCCCTGGCGCCCGGCAAGGTTGCGAGATACCAGCCCACATGCTTGCGGGCAATGCGCACGCCCATCACGTCGCCATAGAAAGCGTGAAGGGCAGCCAGATGCTCCAGCAGGATGCGTTCCACTTCGCTCAGTTCCGGCGCGGGCAATTTCTCGCCGGTGCGCAGGAAGTGTTCGATCTCGCGAAAAATCCATGGCCGCCCTTGAGCGGCACGGCCAATCAGCAGGCCATCGGCACCGGTCGCATCAAGCACGTAACGGGCCTTTTCCGGCGAATCGATATCGCCGTTGGCAAATACCGGGATCGACACGGCCTGCTTGATCGCGGCAATCGTGTCGTACTCGGCTTCCCCTGTGTACAGATCGGCGCGGGTGCGGCCATGCACGGCCAGCGCTGTGATCCCGGCCTGTTCGGCGATCTTCGCCACGTTCAGGCCATTCTTGTTCTCGCGATCCCAACCGGTGCGGATCTTCAGGGTGACCGGCACATCAACCGCGGCCACTACGGCCTGCAGGATCTCGGTCACCAGTGCTTCGTCTTTCAGCAACGCGGAGCCGGCGGCCTTGTTGCAGACCTTCTTGGCCGGGCAGCCCATGTTGATATCGATAATCTGCGCGCCCAGCTCGACGTTGGCCCGTGCCGCATCGGCCAGCATCTGCGCATCGCCACCGGCGATCTGCACCGAGCGTGGCTCGGGATCGCCTTCGTGGATCATGCGCATGCGCGACTTGCGGGTATTCCACAGGCTCATGTCGCTGGTGACCATTTCCGAGACTACAAGCCCTGCGCCCAGACGCTTGCACAGCTGACGAAAGGGCTGGTCGGTGACGCCCGCCATTGGGGCGAGAATCAAACCGTTCTGCAATGTATATGGGCCGATGCGTACCGCCGACATAGGACTTCCCTGAAGTGGGGCCGGATCATGAGAGTTCGAAAAAGGGTGGGCATGATACCCGCTCTCGATGACTGGTTAAAGGCTGAATTGAACAAAATCTGAACAGTTATTCTGTTATCGCCAACGGTTTGGTTGGCTGCGATCCAGTCAGAAAAATGCCGTCAATCAGGAAACGCTGAAGCGGTTCATTCCGGTGAGTGGAAGTTGAGGCTGTAATTCACCGCTTTCGGCCCCGGATCGAGAATATCCAGGGCGATGTGGATCGGCGTCTGCGGCGGCATTTCCGCCAGGCCCTCAAGATCGCCGCTCAGGTATTCGCCGGGTTTGAAGCGACGACTGGCGATCAGGTGACCGTTGAGGTCGGCAAAGCGCAGTTCGAGCAAGGGGAACGGCTGGGAAAACGTCGCCCGGTTGTAAATGATCGCATCGACCACCAATGCCCCGCTGAACTCCGGATGGCTGCGCACCACCAGGTTGCTGCTCTTGATTTTGCCGATGTCGACTTTGGACGGCACGGTGCAGCCGATCTGCGGGCAGATCTGTTGGAACCACGGCCGGTATTGATCCTGTCGCGCCAGTTCTTCGAAGTGATAGGCAACGTACTGAGCGGCAAGACCGCCGGCCGCCAACACCACCAGCACCAGCCACAGCAGGCGCCGGCCCCAGGGCGAGCGACGTTGCTGCCAGTCCAGCTGCAGCGGGTCGTCGGTCAGATCCTGCAGGACCTCGGCGCGCACGCCGGGCTCGGCCCGTTCGCGTTTTTTGCGCGGCGAAGTGATCAATGGCAGATCGTCGTCATCGCTGTCGTCGCTGGCTGAGAACCGTTCGCGGCGAGCGTTGGGGTCGATCGGATCGTGCAGGCGCAGTTGCGGGATCGGCGGCTCGTCATCCAGATCCACCGGCTCCAGCGACAACGAGGGTTCGGTGCGCTCGGGTTCGAGGATTTCTACGCCCTCGATATACGGCTCGATATCTGGCTCGGCATCCGACGCGGTGCTGCGCTCAGCGGCGGGCTCGCTGAACAGGCTGTCGGACCATGTGCCTTCGTCCGGTTCCGGGCTGTCGCGCCGGGCGCTCAAGGATTCTTCGCGGGCCCGGCCGAATTCGGCGACCGGCTGGATTTCGCGCTGTTCGAGGCGGGCGAGTTCTTCGTCCAGATCGAGGCTGTCCAGATCCAGTTCCGACGCGCTCCATTGCTTCTGGCTGATGGCGCGCGGTGCGGGGGGCTGTTCGACGACCGCAGCATCGCTGACAGGCGCGGGCGCTTCAGGCAGCGCTGGTGCGACCGGCGTCACCGTGTCCTTGCCGGCATGTTGCTCGAGCAACTGCTTGGCAGCATTGAACACTTGCAGGCAGGAGCCGCAACGAACCACCCCGCGCGCCACGCTCAACTGGGCATGGTTGACGCGGAAACTGGTCTGGCAATGCGGGCACTGGGTGACGAAACTGTCGGTCATGCGGCGATCCGGTTCAGGCAAGCGGTCATTTTAGCGCCGACGCCCGGTGATGCGCACCCAGCCGTCGCGATTGGCGATCGGGTCGAGTTCGAAGTCCTGCGCATAGGCTGCCGCTACTTCTTCGCCCTGCTCGGCGAGGATGCCCGACAGCGCCAGACGCCCACCGCTCTTGACGAGGCTGGACAATTGCGGCGCCAAAGACACCAGCGGACCGGCGAGAATATTGGCCACCAGCACGTCGGCCTGAACCTGCGGCAGATCCTCGGGCAGGTACAGCGGGAACAGTTCATCGGCAATGTTGTTGCGCCCGGCGTTGTCGCGCGAGGCTTCCAGTGCCTGCACGTCGATGTCGGTGCCCACGGCTTCCTTGGCGCCGAGCAGCAGGGCGGCAATCGCCAGAATCCCCGAGCCGCAGCCGAAATCCAGCACGTGACAGTCTTTCAGATCCTGGCCGTCGAGCCATTCCAGGCACAGCGCGGTGGTCGGGTGGGTGCCGGTGCCGAACGCCAGGCCCGGGTCCAGCAGCAGATTGACCGCGTCAGGCTCAGGCGCCGCATGCCAGCTCGGTACGATCCACAGGCGCTGGCCAAAACGCATCGGCTCGAAACCGTCCATCCAGCTGCGTTCCCAGTCCTGGTCTTCGATGACTTCGCTGTGGTGCTCGGGCAGCGGGCTGCCGGTCAGCAACGCCAGATGAGCCAGCACCGGCCCCGGTTCGGTGCCGCCTTCGAATAGCGCCAGCAAGTGGGTGTGCGACCACAGCGGCGTGGTATTGAGTTCCGGTTCGAAGATCGGCTGGTCTTCGGCGTCCATGAAGGTCACCGACACGGCGCCGACTTCGAGAAATGCGTCCTCGTAGGTTTCGGCTTGTTCCGGGGTGATGGCGAGACGGACTTGCAGCCAAGGCATGGCGGGCACCTTTGAAAATCTGTGGGGCAGCCCGAAGCTGCAAAAGCGCGCAGTTTACGCCAGGTCGCCGGCAAAGTGGACACGCCGCTTTGCTGTTACACATTCGCCGGGGCGATATACATAGGTATCGCCTGCGTGCGGATGGCGATAAATAGAGTGAAAGCTCATTTATACGCACAAACGGGCTGGACGATATGGCGGATGAACAAGGGATTGGAGAAGACAAACGATCGCAAGCCGCTGCGCCCACGGGAACGACCCAGGAAATTCTGCTGCGGATTACGCGCTCGCAGGTGCTGATCGACAAGCGTCTGAGCAGTCAGCTGACCTTATTGGAGGCCATGGAAGATTTCGCATTGACCGAGCTGCGCAATCATTACCCGCACGGCAATATCGATCCGGGGTTCGTGCTGGCTTTGATTGATGCGATCCTGCAAAAAATCATCGACGGCAAGCCGGTGACGTACCTGGCGATCCGTGATGCGCCGTACCGCTGGCCGGGTGCAGCTGATCGGGGATTGCCGGTCGGCCATCGTCAAGCGGTCGTCCAGACCGTGGATAGTGTTTCCGGGCACTTCCTTGATCAATACAAAAACTACCTGCGAACACATTGGGAAACCAAAGGGCTGGAGGCTGCCTTCGATCAGTTGGTTCTGCGCAAGTTGCGGCGCTACATCAGCGATATCGACGCGCTGTTCCACTCGGACCGTCTCGCGGGACTGACGCCGGATCGATTGCGCAGGCAGATCGAAAAGGTTCAGGAACGGGGCGCTCGGCGCTATCGGTTGACGGCGCTGGCAACGGGCGCAGAAAAGAGGAGGCTCGAAGCGCAGTCATACGCGCAGTTGCCACATTGGTTGCGGGTGCTGAATGAGCCGGAACGTGCGAGGTTGCGCGGTTATCAAGAGCAGACGGCGCAGGCCCAGGCAGCGCTCGATGATCTGCTGGAGGGCTACGGCTCGTTGCGCGCCTATGCCCGGCAACAGGCGATTGACTACATTCAGCTCAAGCTTGACATGGAGGTCGAACCGGACCGCATTGACGTTCGCCTGAGATGGCGTTCAGCGGTTGGCGAGCCGACGCAGAACCGCAGTCTGAGCGAGTTGCTCGCAGCGGGGCCGATCGGTACGGATTTCGCCGTTGTTCTCGAAGTGACCAGTGGTCCTTCGCGACGCAATCAGCCGCTGGAACCGGCATTCGTCGCCGAGATGCTGGCCGGCCAGGATTATCCGGTCGGGTACCTTTGCAGCGAGCGGGATATGCCACCGATCCGGTATCGAAACGCGCCAGGTTATTCATGGAGCGGTTTCGTCAAAAGCCGCTGTAACAGGATGCCTCTGGCGCGGTGATCGATCAGGGCGGGCGTCAAGCGACTCCTGAATTGATTCAAGGGCATGCTTTTTCGCTGGTGTCGCTGAGCTGAGGGGCCGCTCCAGGCATAAAAAAACCCGATCCGCAGGGATCGGGTTTTTCAAGCGCTTCAGTCTTACGACTGTTTGGCCAGCTTGTGCTCGAGGTAGTGAATGTTCACACCACCCTTGCAGAAGCCTTCGTCACGAACCAGATCACGGTGCAGCGGGATGTTGGTCTTGATCCCGTCGACCACGATTTCGTCCAGGGCATTGCGCATGCGGGCCATGGCTTCGTCGCGGGTTGCGCCGTAAGTGATCAGCTTGCCGATCAGCGAGTCGTAGTTCGGTGGCACGGCATACCCGCTGTACAGGTGCGAATCGACGCGAACGCCGTTGCCGCCTGGAGCGTGGAAATGCTTGACCGTGCCCGGGCTCGGCATGAAGGTCTTCGGATCTTCAGCGTTGATCCGGCATTCCAGCGAGTGACCGCGAATGACCACGTCATCCTGAGTGAACGACAGCTTGTTGCCAGCGGCGATGCTGAGCATCTCCTTGACGATGTCGATACCGGTGACCATCTCCGAAACCGGGTGCTCCACCTGAACACGGGTGTTCATTTCGATGAAGTAGAAACGACCGTTCTCGTAGAGGAACTCGAAAGTACCGGCGCCACGGTAGCCGATGTCGATGCACGCCTTGACGCAGCGAGCCAGTACTTCCTGGCGCGCCTTCTCGTCGATGCCCGGTGCCGGCGCTTCTTCGAGAACCTTCTGGTGACGACGCTGCAGCGAGCAGTCGCGGTCACCCAGGTGGATGGCGTGGCCCTGGCCGTCGGACAGTACCTGCACTTCGACGTGGCGCGGGTTGGTGAGGAATTTTTCCAGATAGACCATCGGGTTGCCGAACGCCGCACCTGCTTCGGAGCGGGTCAGTTTCGCCGAGGCGATCAGGTCTTCTTCCTTGTGCACCACGCGCATGCCGCGACCACCACCGCCACCGGCGGCCTTGATGATCACCGGGTAGCCGACTTCACGACCGATGCGCAGCGCCGTTTCTTCGTCTTCCGGCAGCGGGCCGTCAGAACCTGGAACGGTCGGTACGCCTGCTTCGATCATCGCGTGCTTGGCCGATACCTTGTCACCCATCAGGCGAATGGTGTCGGCTTTCGGGCCGATGAAGGCGAAGCCGGAGTTCTCGACCTGCTCGGCAAAATCGGCGTTTTCCGCGAGGAAACCGTAGCCTGGGTGAATGGCGGTAGCGCCGGTCACTTCAGCGGCAGCGATGATGGCCGGAATGTGCAGGTAAGACTGAGCGGCGGACGCCGGGCCGATGCAGACGGATTCGTCTGCCAGACCCAGGTGCATCAGCTCTTTGTCGGCCTTGGAGTAAACGGCGACGGTCTTGATGCCCATCTCTTTGCAGGCACGCAGAATCCGCAGGGCGATCTCACCGCGGTTAGCGATCAGAACTTTTTCCAACTTCGCAGTCATCAAAGGCTCTCCGCGGTTCAAACGATGGTGAACAGCGGTTGGTCGTACTCAACCGGCTGGCCGTCTTCGACGAGGATGGATTCGATCACACCGCTGGTTTCAGCTTCGATGTGGTTCATCATCTTCATGGCTTCGACGATGCACAGGGTGTCGCCTTTCTTCACGGTCTGGCCGACTTCAACGAAGGCTGGCGAGGTTGGCGAAGATTTACGGTAGAAGGTGCCGACCATCGGCGAACGGGCAACGGTGCCGTTCAGCGCAGGTGCAGCAGCGGCAGCCGGGGCTGCGGCAGCGACTGGCGCGGCGGCAGGGGCAGCGGCCGGAGCCTGCATCGGGGCTGGCGCGTAATACTGCTGCGCCGGGGTCTTGCTGTGGCGGCTGATGCGTACGGACTCTTCGCCTTCCTTGATCTCGAGCTCGTCGATGCCGGACTCTTCCAGCAATTCGATCAGTTTCTTAACTTTACGGATATCCATGAATCATCAACTCCCAAGGGTCGGTCAGGGGCGTATAGCTTGGTGTTCAAGCTGCTCTAGTGCGGCCTCCAGGGCCAGTCGGTAACCGCTGGCGCCAAGGCCGCAGATCACTCCTACCGCTACATCGGAGAAGTAGGAGTGATGGCGGAAAGGTTCGCGCTTGTGCACGTTGGACAAATGCACTTCGATGAATGGGATGCTCACTCCCAGCAGCGCGTCACGTAATGCGACACTTGTGTGCGTAAAAGCCGCCGGATTGATCAGAATGAAGTCCACGCCTTCACCGCGTGCAGCGTGGATGCGGTCGATCAATTCGTACTCGGCGTTGCTTTGCAGATGCAGCAGATGATGCCCGGCGTCACGGGCGCGCCGCTCCAGATCCTGATTGATCTGCGCCAGGGTCGTCGACCCGTAGGTCCCCGGTTCCCGGGTGCCGAGCAGGTTCAGGTTGGGGCCGTGCAGCACCAGTAGCGTTGCCATCTGCATTGTCCTTGTTATCAATGAGCAGTCGTCAGAACCCGGCGACTATGCCGCAAAGCCTTTGTGACTGTCCAGTTCCATGCAATAGGCGGCACGATGGCCGATGTTTGCGCGAAATTTGTGACCGGGTGAGCTGATCCGGTCATTCGCGATGTTGGCAAGGGCCTCTTTGCGACCAGGCTCGCTCCCACAGGGGTATGCATTCCAGTGGGGGAGCGAGCCTGCTCGCGAAGGCGGTGTGTCAGACGCGAAAGGCCTGAACGGCTGTGTGCAGTTGGCCGCCAAGAACCAACAAATTCTCGCCCTGTTCGCGCCCCTGGCCGATGCGCAGCAGGTTATCCCCACCCAATTGATGAATGCGCTCGCTGTGGTCGCGGATTTCGCTGACCGCGCCACTTTGCTGCGCGGTGACATCGGCAATGCGCACAGCCGTGTCGGCGATGGTCTGGATCGCGCCGACGATTTTGTCCAATGCACCGTCCGCCGCTTGCGCCTGACTGGCCGTGGCCTCGGCGTGTTCGACCTGCGCGCGCATGCCTTCGACCGATTGTCGCGCGGCGGTCTGCAGGCCGGCGATCAGCGTCTGGATTTCCGCGGTGGCCCCGGCGGTGCGTTGTGCCAGCGAGCGTACCTCTTCGGCGACCACGGCGAAACCACGGCCCATCTCCCCTGCGCGGGCGGCCTCGATCGCGGCGTTCAGGGCGAGCAGATTGGTCTGGTCAGCAATCGAACGAATCACCGTCAGCACGCCGCCGATGGTTGCCGATTCTTCAGCCAGATGTTCGATCATCTGCGCATTGCCTTGAACTTCACCGACCAGCGCATGCAGCCCGGTCAGGCTCTGGCCGATCACCGTCTGGCCATGTTCGACGGCCAGTCCGGCGTGGCGGCTGGCGTCCGCAGCCTGACGGGCATCGCCAGCCACTTGCTGAATGGTTGCCTCGAGTTCACCCAGCGAGTCGCGAATCAGCGCGGTATCGCCGGCCTGATGCTCAGCGCCGCTGTGCAGATCATTGCTCAGTTCGGCGAGGGTGCGGCTGCTGCCCGCGACCTGCTCGGCGTTGCCGCGAATGGTGCCGACCAGATCCACCAGATAGGCGCGCAAGCGGTTGAGCGAGGCTTCGATGTCGTGCAGTTCACGATTGGTCTTGCCCAGTTGGATGTCACGACTGAAATCGCCCTCGGCCCAGGTCGACAAAGCCGGGGCGAGGTTGGTCAGGGTGCGGGCCAGGCGCCGCTGCAAGGTATCGATGAGCAGGGCGATCAGCAGAATCAGGCCGATCATCACGCCTTGCATCAGGCGCACTTCACCCTGGATCTGCCCGTGTTGCGCACGCACCACCGGTTCGAGGCCGGCAATGGCGTGTTGCACGCTGGCGATTTTTTCGTGGGTGGCGGCGCTGAGATCGGCGCGTTTCTGGATCTGCTCGCGGGTGCGCGCCAGTTCCGCCGGATAGCGGCCAAGCAAGCTGTTCAGTTCGCGTTTGAGGGCGACACCAGCATCTTCGGTGGCGGCTTTTTCGGTGTTTTCGATGCCCATCAATGCGGCGAAATCGTCACTGCTCGATTCGTTGCTGGCGACCACACCGAGCAAGGGCAGGGCATCGATGGCCTCGGCCTGAGCGCGCATGTTGCTTACTTCGCGCTCGACATCGGCGGCCAGTTCACTGCGCCCGCTGCTGACCAGTTTGTCCCGCGCCAGCGACAGTTTGCCCAGGTGCTGCGACGCGGCGAGCAGCGGTGCGAGATAGGCCGCGTTGCCATTGGCGTAGGTGTTGAGCTGATCAAGGCTGGCGCTGAGTTCGCGTTCGGCCTGCAACAGCAAGGCTTGCGGATCGCCCGCCAGTTTGCCGGCGGCGAGCAGGTCGGTTTTGCTGAACTCATCGAGGCTCGACAGGCTTGGCTGCACGGTGTCGGCCAGCGTCGGGGGCAGCTCACCCAGTTGCTTGTGCACGCTGTCAATGGCCTGGGCGGCGCTGCTCAGGCGCAGCGCGTCACCGCTGGCGAGGTAATCCTCAACGTTGCGCGCCACCTCGTTCTGAAATTGTTGCGACAGCCCGAGGTAACGCTCCATCAACAGATACGGACGTTCGAGGGCTTTTTGCGACCACCACAGCGTGGCGCCAAGGGCCACGCAGACGGCGACCAGCAGCAGAGTGTTGAGATTGGTGAGCAACTTCAGGCGCATGACGGCTACCAACGGCAGAAATGGTAAGCGCCTGAATTTATTGCGGTTCCATTACAAGGTTATGACCGAATCAGTGGATTCCGATGAAAAAGTGGCACTTTGCTTTGACTGCCGCGCGGTCTGCACCCGATTGCGTCCTGCACCCTTGGCGCGATACAGCGCCTCGTCGGCCTGGCTGGCCATCATCAGGCTGTCGGAGTCATCGCACATTTCCACCACGCCGGCGCTGAAGGTGCACCACAGGTCCTGCGGCTGCGCCGGGTAATGAATCTCGGCGAAGCGCTGACGAATTTCGTCGAGGACTTTATGCGCCGCGTCGATATCGGTGTCGGGCATGACGATGGCGAACTCTTCGCCGCCGTAACGACCGATGAAGTCGGTCTTGCGCAAACGCTGCTTGAGAAACAGCGCCAGGCTCTTGATCACCCGGTCGCCCATGGGGTGGCCGTGGCTGTCGTTGACCCGCTTGAAGTGATCGATGTCGAGCATGGCAAAGCTCAGCGGCTTGTTCTCGCGGCGGGCGCGGAACGAGCAGTCTTCGAGCAATTGCAGGATGTGCGTGTGGTTGTACAGGCCGGTGAGGCTGTCGCGAACCATCCGCGCTTTCAGATTGCGCGCCCGCGCGGCGCGGTTGCGCACGGTGGTGATCAGGTGTCGCGGTTTGATCGGCTTGGTCAGGAAGTCATCGCCGCCCTCGCTCATGGCGTCGAGCTGCTTGTCCAGATCATCCTCGGCCGACAGGTAAATGATCGGCACGCTGACGTAGCGGTCGTTGTGGCGGATGACTTTGGCCAGCTCGGTGCCGGTGCAGGCCGGCATGTACATGTCGAGGATGATCAGATCCGGCTGGAAATCCGCCAGTTCGGCCATCGCCTGAATCGGTTCGATCAAAGTGCGGGTGACAATTCCGGCGCTGTTGAGCAGGCGCTCGGTGTGCAAGGCCTGGGCGCGCGAGTCGTCGATGATCAGCACTTTATAAGGCTCGTATTGAGCGACGCAGGTCAGCACTTCGATTTTTTCCAGCAGGCTCGAGGCTTCGAGGGTGCCGGTGAGAAATTCCTGACCGCCAGCGCGCACGGCGGCGAGGCGGGTCGGGGTGTCGGTTTCGTGCAGGCTGAAAAACAGCAGCGGCAGTGGTTCTTCGAGGCCGACCTGAGCTTCGGCGGCGAGTTTCAGGCCGATGCCGGGGCCACTGAAATCCACGTCCATGACAATCGCCGCGGGCAAGCGCTCGACCATCGACGAGCGAAACGCCGCCACGCTGTCCAGCGCCTGTGCGCTCAGGCCAAAGAATTCGAGCTGCTTGGCCAGGCGTTCGGCCCGATCGTGATCCTGCAACATCACGTAGATCGGCTTGCGCAGCGGCGGCAGGAACGTCTGGTCGAGCTGGTCGCCATGGCGCAGGCCGGTGCGCGACAGGCGCTGCATCAAACGATTGAGATCGGTGATCAGGCCGCTGCTGAGGCGCCCACGGTTGGCATCCACCGCTTGCAGCGACTGGCTGATGTGGTGCGCCAGTTGCGTGTGTTCCGGCTGTTCAAAGCGCTCGGCAAAACGCAGCAGACGCAGATTCGCCTCGCTCAGTTCGGCGAGATCGACGGTGGACCACTCACTGCGTTGCAGGCGCTGCCATATCTCAAGAATCTGACGTGCCTGATGAATTACCCGCTGGGCAAAGTGGTGCTTGAGACGCTCACGGCTGGGGTCTTCTGGCTCGGTCATATCCTGACTACTAGTTAGGGTGCATGCTGAGATCGACTGGTGGCTCTATGCTAGCACCTCTTTTCCCTTAGACGAGTGTCGTACGTCAATAATCTGCTGGACGACACGATTCAGTTTCTGACCGGGTGGTTTTGTTTTTACCTCTGATTTTTTCCAAGTGCCCGCATGCTGGGGTTTTACGAGCAATCCTGTCAGCGCTGTCGACATTTCACCGGCCTTGACGGGCGGCGTCTGACAGCGCTTTCTGATTTTTTTCTAAGCGCTTTCACCGGCCCGGTTGGCTGGTACGGTTCAGGGATTCCCCTAGCTGCCGTCCATCCGCCATGAGCCAATGTTTCACCGAACTCGCCAGTGATGCCCAGCGCCTCAATCACAACATCACGCCCATCGACGACTGCGCTTGCGGCGAAGAGTTGTTGTATGGCGAGCGGGTGCAGGTGACAGAGGTGCCAGTGCTGACCTGCCAATGCCTCTGGCGGCGCTATCAGCGCGCCGCCGAAGCAATCGTCGCCCCGAACGGCGTGCTGATTGCCGATCCGGTCGCGCGCAACCGAGCGATCAACGCGGCTTATGCGCGGTTGTGGTTGCACGACTCACATTTTCAATGGGCGGGCCTGGCGGCGTTCGCCTCCAAGCAGGTCGGCTGTGGCTTGCTGCATGCGGCACAGAGTATTGAACGCATCCGCGAGGAATACGAAGCGCGGCAGCGGCTGCGAGACAGCCGACGCGAATCCGGATTGCTCACGCCGGAAAAAATCCCGGGGCAGGCCGAAGACCTGCGTGAATATCAACAGGCTCAGGCGCGTAATCCGCTGTCTGTCATGGATGTCCGGGTGCCGGGCGAAGAGCTGTCGGTGGCCGAGCAACAGTTCCGGCATGTCTACGAGATGATGGCGATGGGCAATACCACGCTGTTTCTGGATGTTTATCCGTTGCATCAGTTCTATGCGGTGCGGGGATTGGCGGAGTTGAAGAAATGTCTTCGTGAAAGGCGGAAGATTTATGCGCATGCGAAGTGGCCGGTGCTTTGGCCGGTAGGTGAGGAAACGCTTGGTTTCGGTCGTGATTATTCTGAAATAGAGAAAGCCTTCGAAGCTATAGACGCGGGCAGCGTTGCCGAAAGCGTTAAGCATTTGGCGTGGCACGAGCAGCAAAATATCCTCCAGCCGACCATTTACGAAAACAGCCACCTGGTTGCGCTTTTGCGCGGCAATCATTTTTCTTTCGTCACCAACTTTCCTTCCGGTGTCGCTCAGGCCATGGAGCTGACGCTGACCAGCCAATGCCAGCGTGTCGATGACGGCCGGACCATTGATTTTGATAGCAATCCGCTGGCAGATTTGTCCGATATCGACCAGCGGATGAAGTTTGTGCTGCGGGCGGCAAGTCGTTTTGATCTCTTGCTCAACGACAGCAACAGAGGATTGTTGGCGCAGTCAATTCGCGAGATTGCGATGAGGGAGGAGGGCTGATGAGCTTGCGCCTTAGGCAAATAGGCCGGCGTCGCTGGGTGTGGTTGGTGGTAAGTGCTGCTGTTGCATTGGCCGCTTTACGGCAACTGATGCAACCGCTGTGGAACGAACCAGTCATTATTTTGGGGATCGGCGAAACCTACGAGTACATGGAGGCGCATTCGACCGCTCCGTTCAGTGTGTGGGGGCGGGGTAGCAAGTCTGTTTCCGGTGGCATTCCGAAGACGGATGCGCGCCTGCGCTTCGTTGATCCGCAGTACGGGTTCGAGACGCCGCTGGCTCGGTTTTTCACCGTGACGTTCGTCAACAATCTGACCGTGAGCATCCGCATGTCTCCGCAAATCGAACCTCTGCTGATCGACGACGCCATGAAGGTTGTCACCGATCTGCAGAACCAATGGTGCGCCAAAGGCTGGAAACCGATGGGTACGCAGGGTGACCCGACAATCGCGGACACCCCCGAATGGCGCGCATACGTCAGACAGGGAGTGCTTTCGGGGGTGTCCTATTGGCAGGCCGGTGATAAATACCAGGCAATGCTGATTCTTGCGCGCTTCAGAGATTCAAGGCACCTCGATCAGGAGCGCTACCTCATCACTCTCGACGTTGCCGAACCGTGGATTCCTTTCGACGAGATGGAAGATCGCCGCCTCGAATCCCATCATTTCCTCCCACCCCTACCCGAAAAAGGAGCCATTCCATGCCCATCCCAGCCTTCATGACCATTCACGGCAGCCGCCAGGGCCTGATCACCGCCGGCGCTTTCACTGAAGCTTCGGTGGGCAATACCTACCAGAGCGGGCGCGAAGACAAGATCATGGTTCAGGCCCTCAGCCATGGCATGTACATCCCCAAGGATCAGGGCGCCGGGCGGCGGATGCACAGGCCATTGATCATCACCAAAACCCTCGACAAGGCTTCGCCCTTGCTGAACATGGCGCTGTCCAGCGGCGAGTTGCTGAGCGAGTGTCGCGTGGAGTTCTATCGCACGTCGGCCAGTGGCGTGCAGGAGCACTTCTACACGGTGGAACTGGAGGACGCGTTGGTCGTCGGCAGCGAACTATTGATGCCGAACTGTCTCGACACGGCCACGTCGCATCTCACCCAACTGGAGAAAGTCCACTTCAGCTACCGGCGCATCTACTGGCGCCACGAAATCAGCCGGACGATGGGCTCGGACGAGTGGCAAGGCGAGGAACTCCGTTGAGGCTGGTCCGTGAAATGAGCCTGACCGACCACGAGCGCCAGCATGTCTGTTGCGTGGAGGAGGCGCTGGCCCACGTCAGCAGCCTGTTGAGCATGCGCCAATCGCTCGAAGGGCTGGACCAATTGCGCGCGGGCTTGATGATCAATCTGGACAGCGAAGTCCTGGCGCAGATCAAGCAGGGTGAATGGTGCCTGATCAGAGCCGAAGCCGACTATGGCTACTGGCAGGGCGCCGAAGCGGTGTTCCAACAGGCCGTGCTCGAGCTGATGAACAACCCTCCCGAGCAGCCCACCCGCACGGCGCGAATCTTTCGTCTGGTCGACAGTGTTACCGGTGAGCCTTTACCCGCGCAGGCCTACATCGCCACGATCGATGGAATACCCAGTCAGCGTCGAACTGACGTCTTAGGCATTGCTCATCTGTTTACCGACGATCAAGTGCGGCAGCTTTCGCTGCGCATCTTCAACGTCTGAAACCTGCGTTTATTCTTTCTTTCGCGACGTCCTTCGCTTGTTTTGCGCCAGTGCCGCGATAGCGGGTGCTAGGCCTTGGCACGTTGTTGTATGGTTGTGGTCGAACCGTTGAACCCAAGTGATTGAAAGGATATCGCCATGCTGGACTGGAAAAACCGCGCGGGCAGCGCGCCTGAACGTGCCGCCGAGCCCAAGTCGGCCACCCGCAGCTATGTCGGCGGGCTGCTGTTCAGCCGGGCGCTGGCCACAGTGGTCGGTCTGTACTTGCTGGTCACCTTCGCGCTGGGCTGGTACTGGAGCCAGGAACCGGAGCTGTTTCCGGTGGCGCAGAACGCCCAGGTCGCTGCCGAGAAGGAAGGCAAGCAAATGGTGGTCGGCTACACCACGGTCGAAACCCTGAAGACCGTTGCCGGCACCTTGCTCAACAAGCCGGGCGGTTACATTTCCAACGATCGTTTCCCGCCGGGCCTGTGGATGGACAACACGCCGAGCTGGGAATACGGCGTGCTGGTGCAGGTGCGTGACCTGACCCGCGCCCTGCGCAAAGACTTCGCCCGTTCGCAATCGCAGTCCGCCGAAGACGCCGATCTGGCCAAGGCCGAACCGCGCTTCAACTTCGACAACAAGAGCTGGGTGCTGCCGTCCAGCGAGTCGGAATACCAGGAAGGGATCAACTCCCTGAGCCGTTATCAGTCGCGCTTGTCGGATCCGAATCAGAAAAACGCGCTGTTCTATGCGCGCGCCGACAACCTCAACAACTGGCTGGGCGATGTCGGTACCCGTCTCGGTTCGCTGTCGCAACGCCTGTCGGCCAGTGTCGGTCGGGTCAAGCTCAATACTGCGCTGAAGACCGAAGTCCCGGCGGTCGGCGAAGTGCCGCAGGTTGACGAAGAAGTCGTGGAAACCCCGTGGATGCAAATCGACAACGTGTTCTACGAAGCACGCGGTCAGGCCTGGGCGCTGTCGCATCTGCTGCGCGCCATCGAAGTCGACTTCGCCGATGTGCTGGCGAAGAAGAACGCCACCGTCAGCGTGCGCCAGATCATCCGTGAACTGGAGGCTTCGCAAGAGCCGGTGTGGAGCCCGATGATCCTCAATGGCAGCGGTTTCGGCGTGTTGGCCAACCACTCGCTGGTCATGGCCAACTACATTTCCCGGGCCAACGCTGCGGTGATCGATTTGCGTCAACTGCTCAATCAGGGCTGATACGTGAGCCAGAGCACAAGAGAGGCGGCCCATCGCGCCGCCTCGGACGCTGAACAGATCGCTTGGGTCGACGAGCAGGACAACCTGCTCGGCGCGCTGGTGCGCGCCGATTTGCGCGAGCGCGGGCTGATCGGCCGTGGCACCTACATCATGCTGTTCAATTCCGCCGGTGAGCTGTGCGTGCACCGGCGCACGTTGAGCAAGGCGATTTACCCCGGTTACTGGGATGTCGCCGCAGGCGGCATGGTTCAGGCTGACGAAAGCTACGCCGAGTCGGCGGCGCGCGAGTTGGAGGAAGAGTTGGGCGTCAGCGGCGTCGAACTCACCGCTCACGATCACTTCTACTTCGAAGACACCGGCAATCGTCTGTGGTGTTCGGCGTTTTCCGCCGTGTGGGACGGGCCGCTGAAACTGCAGCCGGAAGAAGTCCTCGAAGCGCGATTCATCCCGGTTGAACAGGTCATGCGCGAAATCAGCGAAAAGCCTTATTGCCCGGACTCTCTGGCCGCGCTGAAGCGCTATCTCAAGGCGCAGCAAAGCGACGTCGCAAAGAACACATGAATTGGCGCCGATTGGCACTTAGCAATCGCGATTTTTGCCGTTACACTGCGCGACCTTTTTCAAACTGCACCGGATAGCTTGAGGGTTGGCCTGCAGATTTACCGTAGGAGCTGCCGAAGGCTGCGATCTTTTGGTCTTGCTTTTAAAGATCAGGATCAAAAGATCGCAGCCTCGTTGCACTCGTCAGCTCCTACAGATATTCAGTCCAGCGTTCAAAGTTTTCCGATGCAGTAGCGCTGCCCCTGCCTGAGTGGGGCTTCGCGGTCGCTGACCTTGCCCAAGGTTGCGATCAGTCTTTGTCCTCCCGAGAGGATTGCCGGTGGCCAAGAAAGCCGCATCCTTCGCCGCCCTGGGCGGCCTGGTATTTTCCACCGACGCAGGTCGTCATTGCCCGGAATGCAGCAAACCGGTGGACGCCTGTATCTGCAAACAAACCGTGATCCCGGCCGGTGACGGCATTGCCCGCGTGCGTCGCGAAAGCAAAGGGCGTGGCGGCAAGACGGTGACCACCATCACCGGCGTGCCTCTGGCCGAAGACGCGCTCAAGGAGCTGGCGACGACGTTGAAGAAACGTTGTGGCACCGGCGGGGCGTTGAAGGACGGCATCATCGAAATCCAGGGCGATCACGTCGAGCTACTCTTGGCAGAGCTGATCAAGCACGGTTTCAAAGCGAAGAAATCCGGCGGCTAGCAGCCTCTGTGAAACCCTCCGGCGGCTTGATCCGGCTTCGAGTGTTCTCGGATCCGGCGTCGTCGCCATGGTTTTCACAGAGCCTGTTCATGACCGGTTTCTAAACTCCACGCAGTCAGTGCGGTCTACCGCCGCACTGACGAACCGTCATTTTCATTCTTTAGACTGCGCCGGCCTGAACGTCAGGCGACGCACTCTGACTTCTTTATAGGGGACTTCGATGTCCGTACGACGCACACGTAAAGACGATGGCAGCCAATGGACAGTTGCGGACAGCCGCAGCGTTTACGGGATCCGCCATTGGGGGGCCGGGTATTTCGCGATCAATGAAGCCGGTCGCGTCGAAGTACGTCCGAACGGCCCGAGCAGCTCGCCTATCGATCTGTTCGAGCAAGTCGACCAACTGCGCAAGAGCGGTTTGTCCTTGCCGTTGCTGGTGCGTTTCCCCGACATCCTGCAAGACCGTGTCCGTCAGTTGACCGGCGCTTTCGATTCGAACATCGAACGCCTGGAATACCAGAGCAAGTACACCGCGCTGTACCCGATCAAGGTCAACCAGCAGGAAGCGGTGATCGAGAACATCATCGCCACCCAGAACGTCTCCATCGGTCTGGAAGCCGGCTCCAAGCCTGAGCTGCTGGCGGTGCTGGCGCTGGCGCCGAAGGGCGGCACCATCGTCTGCAACGGTTACAAGGACCGCGAGTTCATTCGCCTGGCGCTGATGGGCCAGAAACTCGGCCACAACGTGTTCATCGTCATCGAGAAAGAATCCGAAGTCGGCCTGGTGATCGAAGAAGCCGCCTCGCTGAAGGTCAAGCCGCAGGTGGGTCTGCGAGTGCGCCTGTCGTCGCTGGCCTCGTCGAAATGGGCGGACACCGGTGGCGAGAAATCCAAATTCGGTCTGTCGGCGGCACAACTGCTGTCGGTGGTCGAGCGCTTCCGTGGCGCCGGCCTGGATCAGGGCATCCGCCTGCTGCACTTCCACATGGGTTCGCAGATTGCCAACCTCGCTGACTATCAGCACGGCTTCAAGGAAGCGATCCGTTACTACGGCGAGCTGCGCAACCTCGGGCTGCCGGTCGATCACATCGACGTCGGCGGTGGCCTCGGTGTCGACTACGACGGCACCCACTCGCGCAACGCCAGTTCGATCAACTACGACATGGACGATTACGCCGGTGTCGTGGTCGGCATGCTCAAGGAATTCTGCGACGCGCAGAGCCTGCCGCATCCGCACATCTTCTCCGAAAGCGGCCGCTCGCTGACCGCGCACCACGCGATGCTGGTGGTGCAGGTGACCGACGTCGAGAAACACAACGACGAAATCCCGCTGATCGAGAACAAGGAAAGCCTGCCGGAAACCGTGCAGTGGCTGGTCGATCTGCTCGGCCCGACCGACATCGAAATGGTCACCGAAACTTACTGGCGCGCCACGCACTATATGAGCGACGTCGCCGCGCAGTACGCCGATGGCAAGCTGACCCTGGCCGAAAAAGCCCTCGCCGAGCAGTGCTACTTCGCCGTGTGCCGGCGCTTGCACAACTCGCTGAAGGCGCGTCAGCGTTCGCACCGCCAGGTGCTCGACGAACTCAACGACAAGCTGGCCGACAAGTACATCTGCAACTTCTCGGTGTTCCAGAGCCTGCCGGACACCTGGGCGATCGATCAGGTGTTGCCGATCATCCCGCTGCATCGCCTCGATGAAGAGCCGCTGCGCCGCGCGGTGCTGCAGGATCTGACCTGCGACTCCGACGGCAAGATCAACCAGTACGTTGACGAGCAGAGCATCGAAACCAGCCTGCCGGTGCACGCGTTGAATGAAGGCGAAGATTACCTGCTGGGCGTGTTTCTGGTCGGCGCCTATCAGGAAATCCTCGGCGACATGCATAACCTGTTCGGTGACACCGACTCGGTGAACATCTACCAGAACGCCGATGGCAGCGTGTACCACGCCGGTATCGAAACCCACGACACCATCGAAGACATGCTGCGTTACGTGCACCTGTCGCCGGAAGAGCTGATGACGCACTACCGCGACAAATGCGCCAGTGCCCGCATCAGTGCCAGCGAGCGCACGCAGTTCCTCGATGCACTGCGTCTGGGTCTGACCCGCTCTTCCTATCTGTCTTCCTGAGACCCGATAGCGTTCCGCCCGGGTTGTCCGATTTTTTTCCGCGAGTTGTGGAAAATTCGGACATTCCGGTGGGACATCTCCTGATTTTTTCACGAAAACCTGTGCGATCACGGTCAGCAAACTCTTCCGGTCTGCTTTTCGCGTAGGTCATTTCCTAAGTTGTACTTCGCCTCTCTACTCGGCCATGCCTCTCGGCGAGAATCCCCGGCCGCCCCCCCTGTAGAGATCCGCCCATGTTCGATCCAGTCAACGAGCCGTCGTTTCGTCTCGATGTAGCGGGCCTGTCCGACCCCTTCGACGTTCTCGCCTTTACCGGAAGGGAAGCGCTTAGCGAACCCTTTGCCTTCGAGATCGATGTGGTGATCGACGATCCGCATCTGGATCTCGCCGGCCTGCTGCACCGTTCTGCGTTCCTGTGCTTCGGCCCGCCCGGCCAGGGTGTGCACGGGCAATTGCACAGCCTTGTCCAGCATGAGCACAGCCATGGCCTGCGCTTGAGTCGCGTGCGTCTGGGGCCCAGGCTCGACTGCCTTGACCTGCGTTTGAGTCAGCGCATTTTCAGCGGCCGCTCCGTGCCGCAGATCATCGACCAGGTCCTGCGCGAGCACGGTATTGTCGGCCTGCAACGACGTTTCGACCTGCACGGCGACCACCCCGCGCGCACCTTCTGTACGCAGTACCGCGAATCCGATCTGCGACTGCTCCAGCGCCTTTGCGCAGAGGCGCGCATTCACTATTACTTCGAGCATCACCGCGACAGGCATTGCCTGGTATTCGGCGATGACCCGACGCGGATGCCGCAGGCAGACGTCGCTCACTATCAGGGCGAGCATGAGCAGCATTGCGTCGCTTGCGCCGTACGCCAGTGGCAACTGCACGAAGATTCACAGGCCAGCCAGCGGGGACCGAATGCCGAAGGCCACAGCGATTTGTCCGCCCTGCGCAGCGGTCAATGGTTGCCGCTGGACGGCCATCCCTTCATCGAATGCAACCGCCCATGGTTGCTGACCCGCATCGAACACCGTGCCGATCATTCACTTGAACCGGCCTACAGCAATCGCCTGTTCGCTGCCGCGCGGCTGCCCGTCTGTGCGCCCGCCGCAACGCCAGCCAAGCAGCGCATGCACAGCCTGCAGCGTGCCTGGGTGGTTTCGGTCGATGAAGCGCAACCCGATCGCTCGCGGCCGGTCGCGGTGCAATTCGACTGGCTGTATCAGGGCGAAGGCGCAGCGCCTAGCCATTGCTGGTTACCGCTTGCACCAGCCCTGAGCGAGTTGCCTTCAGCGGCGCTGGCCGATGGCGTGGAGGTCGTGGTGAGTTTCCTCGAAGGCGATCCCGATCAGCCGATGGTCAGCGGCGTTCTCCAGCCTGCGGCGCTGGCAGAGGATGCGGTTGAGGACGATGTCCCGTTGCCGCAGTTGCTGGTGAGCGATGGGCTGCAGCAATTGTTGCAGTCCGGCGAGCCGTTGCTGCTGCTATGCCTGCTGCCGGGCGGCGGCAGCTTCAACCACTGCGCCGAGTCCGTGTGCAGTTGCCGGCTGTTGACCGCGCTTGATCAGAGCAGCGCAAGATGAGCGGCGCGGCGCTTGAGCCTATGGCGCAATGGCTGTTGCTCGATACCCCTGATGCGTCACGCGCTCTGCTGACTTTGCGGCAGGGCTTTGCCGATGTGCAGCGTCACCGGTTGTTCGACGGTACCGAATTTCAACCGGTCAGCGAGCACGGCCCGGTTCTTGTCGACTTGCGCGAGAGTCCGGCCTTGACCGCCTTGTGCCTGCGCGACCCTGACACTTGGCGCGGGCTGCTGCTGAGCTGCGAAATACCGGCGCGGCAGCTGATCAGCCACTTGCAGCGCATGCTCACCGTCTCGTTCGGCTTGAATCACCGGGCCTTGCTCAGCTATTACAACCGGCAGACCGCCAGCTATTTCTTCGACGCCTGCGATGCCGCGCAACTGAGTCGCTGGCTCGGGCCGATCCGCCAGTTGCGCTGGTTTGGTGGTACCTGGGCTGACCGCGCCATCGGTAGTCAGGGCTGGCAACAGCTGCGCAATCCCGGCCTGCTCGTCGAGCCGCTGGGCATCGAAGAAAGCCTGACCCGGCGCCAGCGTGAGCGCCTGCAAACCTGTCTGCTGGAACAACACATCTGGCGCTGGTGCCAATCCCTGAGCGCCGATTACCAGACGATCTCCGTGCATGTGCAACAAGGTCTGGCGCTGGGTTTCAGTGATCGCGCTGTGCTGGATGGCTGGCTGTGGCTGCGCCTGCTCAATCCGCGCGCCGTGCTGATCGTGCCGCCGGCTGGACTGACCCAGCCGGAACGGCTCGACTTTCTGCGTCGGCAGTGGGGTGCGGCGGACTGACTGATGCCGTCAGTGAGCCTTGCCGCTGAACCAGCCATCGCTGCGTTTCAGCCACAGGGCTTGAGCGCCGAGGGTCAAGCTGCGCAAGACCATGAACAGCAGGAAAGATATCCACAGGCCGTGATTGCCCAGTGCTTGCAAGAACCAGGCGAACGGCAGGAGCAACAACACCGTCAGCAGCATGCCGTTGCGCATTTCCCGCGCGCGGGTGGCGCCGATGAACAGACCGTCGAGCAGGTAACTCCACACTGCAATCAGCGGCAGCACGGCGAGGTAGGGCAGGTAGACGAAAGCCGTGTCGCGCACGCTCTGAATGTCGGTCTGCATCTCGATGAACAGGTGCCCGGCGAGCAGAAACAGCCCAGCGAATCCGAGGCTGGCGATCAGCGACCAGCCGCCGGCCACCACCAGCGATCGACGCAAGGCCAGGCGATCCCGGGCGCCGATGGCATGCCCGCACAAGGCTTCAACGGCGTGGGCCAGTCCATCGAGTGCGTGAGCAGTCAGCAGCAGGCCGTTGAGCAGCAACGCATTGGCCGCTACGGTCGCATCGCCGAGCCGCGCGCCCTGTACGGTGATCAGGAAGAACACCGATTGCAGGGCGAGGCTGCGGATGAAAATGTCACGGTTGACCGCCAGCAGCGGACGCCAACTCTGCCAGACTTTCAACGTCGACCAGATGATCTGCCCCGGATAGGCGCGCAACGCCGTGCGCGTCAGCCATAGACCGAGCAGGGCACCGCTCCATTCGGCGATTACCGAAGCGCGCGCCGAGCCGACCACGCCCCAGTCCAGGCCGATGACAAACCACAGATTGAGCACAATGTTGATCAGGTTGGTGCTCAGCAGAATCGCCAGCGGCGCCCGCGCATTCTGCGTACCGAGGAACCAGCCGACCAGCGCATACGTCGCCAGCGCGGCGGGCAGGCCGAACAGGCGCGCGTGGAAAAACTCCCGGGTCAATTGATCCAGCTCTGCCGATGGCTGCATGAAGTGCAGGGCAACGCCGCTGAGCGGCACGCCGAGGCTGCCAAGCACGACTGCCAGGCCCAACGCCAGCAGCAGGCCCTGCAAGAGAATCTGCCGCAACGCCGCGCCATCGCTGCGCCCGGCAGCCTGCGCGGCAAAACCGGTGGTGCCCATGCGCAGAAAACCCATCGCCCAGGCGAGAAAGGTGTACAGACTGGCGCCGACCGCCACCGCACCCAATTGATGGGCATGCGGCAGGTGGCCGATGACAGTGCTGTCGACCAGCGCCACCAGCGGCACGGAAATATTGGAAAGGATCATTGGCGCGGCGAGCGCCCAGACCTTGCGGTGAGTCGGGCGGTCGCGCCAGTCGGTAATCAGAGAGGACATGCAGGCTCCTTGGGGGAGCGGGGATTGTAGCGAGTCAGCCATTCAATGTGGGAGCGAGCCTGCTCGCGAAGACTGACCGACTTCGGCTGTGCCGGCCATTCGCGAGCAGGCTCGCTCCCACAGGGTGGCGGTGATGTTAATGGATGATCCAGCTCAACAACCACAACCCCAGCAGCAACCAGATGATCCCGGCAATGATCGACGCGTTCATGAACGCCCGGATCGCCGACCACAGCAGCATCAGGCCAACGATCAGGGCGATGATGCTGATGATCGAAGTATCCATCCCCAGCGTTTGCGCCAGGCCGTCGACAAAGTTGCCGCCGGCATTGCTGAGCATATTGAACAGACCACTGAGGCCATCGACGATAAAGCGGATGATCGAACCGAGTGCCTGGCCGAGCCATTCGAAAAAGCTTTCTACACGCATGTGTGCATCCCTGATGAAAGAGCTGAGCCTTGGGCCACGCCGAGGGCGGCCGAGTTCCCTGCATGATAGAAGGTTTGCCCGGATCATGTGTGGGAGCGAGCCTGTTCGCGAAGGGGGCGTGTCAGCAAATCCGGTCTGGATGATCCACCGCCTTCGCGAGCAGGCTCGCTCCCACAATGGATCATCTGCGCTGCTTGCCTTCAGCCCGCTTCCCCCCGAAGCTATGCGTCTTCAGGAGAGCCCGATGAACCTTGTAGAACTGACCGAACGCCTGCACGCCATTCGTGACCGCAATGACTGGCGGCAATTTCACAGCCCGAAAAACCTCGCCATGGCCGCCAGCGTGGAAATGGCCGAGCTGGTCGAAATCTTCCAGTGGCTGACAGAGGACCAGTCGCGCCAGTTGCCGGCGGACAAACTCGCGCATGCCGGGCAGGAAGTCGGCGACATCGTCCTGTATCTGTTGCTGCTGTGCAGCGAACTGGGTCTGGACATGAATGAAGTGGTGCGCGCCAAGCTCGCCGACAGCGAACGGCGGTTCAGCTGATGAGCGACCGTCATTTCGACCAGTTGGCCACGCGCTTCGCCGAAAAAATCTACGGCGGCGCCAAAGGCGCGATTCGCCTCGCGGTGTTGCAGGCCGATCTGACCGAGGCCTTGCCAGATCGGCCGCTGCGCGTGCTCGATATCGGCGGGGGCCTGGGGCACATGTCGCTGTGGCTGGCCGAGCGCGGCCATGACGTCACCTTCACCGAGCCGGCCGAACCGATGCTCGAAGGTGCGCGCCAGCGTTTTTCCGAAGCCGGACACACCGCGACATTCATTCAGGCGCCGTGGCAGGAACTGCCCGGTCAGCTCACCGAGCCCTACGATCTGGTGATCTGCCACGCCGTGCTGGAATGGCTCGCCGAGCCCCACGCGATCCTGCCGGTGCTGCATCAACTGACCAAGCCCGGCGGCTGGCTGTCGCTGGCGTTCTACAACCGTGATGCGTTGATTTATCGCAATCTGCTCAAGGGCCATTTCAAGAAAATGCGCAAGAACGTCATGGCTGGCGAAAAGCAGAGCCTGACTCCCCAGCAGCCTCTCGACCCACGGGAATTGGCAACGCAACTCGCTGGAATGTGGCAGGTCGAAAGTCAGAGCGGCGTACGGGTATTTCACGATTACATGCCGGTGGAATTCCAGGCCCGCGCCGAACTGGCGGACTTGCTGGAAATGGAACTTGCGCACCGTCGTCACCCAGGCTTTGCCGGGCTTGGGCGTTACTTGCACTGGATCTGCCGGCCGATCTGAGCGGAGCGCAACATGAAAGCTCGATGCGGGTTATTGCTGATGTGTCTGGGGATTGCTGCCTGTCAGGGCAGTAATCCATACGTGGCGCAGTCGCGGCCGTTGCCGCCGGCACCGCCGCAAGCCGCCACCACCTTCGACCGCAGCGCCTACCCGGCGCCGCCGCGTGATTACGGGCGCTACCGCAATTGGGCCTGGCGCGACGGGCAGTTGCCGCCGGGCACGGCGTGGGCCGATTCGGCGCAGGTGGCCGAGGCGGTCAGCAACGCCCTCGACCAGCGCGGCTTGCGGCCGATGCGCGACAATCGGCCGGCCGATCTGCTGGTCAGCGCCGACCTGCGTCTGGAAACCCGATTGCGCCAGGTTCGCGACGACTACGGCTACTACGGTGGATACGGCGGCTATGATCGTTACGGTCGCGGTTACGGCATGTACAGCACAGTGCCGGTCATGCGCACCTACCAAGAGCAGGTCGTAGTGGTGCGGGTCGATCTGTTCGATGCCAGCAACGGCCAACCGGTGTGGAGCGCCAGCGCCGAAACCGGCACCCAGGGTAATCAGATCGAACGCGCCGATGCGATTCGCGAGGCTGTGGAAAAAGCCATGGCGGCGTATCCTCCCAGCTGACTTCGTGTCAGCAGGTTCATGTCTTCATCCGGAGAATCATCATGTTCCGCCGTCTCGCTCTACTCGCTGTTGCTGCGCTGCTCAGTGCCTGCGCCGCCAATCAGGTCAATCACGATTTCGACGCCAGCCGCGACTTTGCCGCTTATCGCAGCTGGAGCTGGAAAGACCCGGCCCTGCAATACCGTCCCGATGATCCGCGCATTAAAAGTGACCTGACCGAACAACGCATCCGCCAAGCGGTATCCGATCAACTCGATCAGCGCGGTTTGCGCCCGGCCGCTGGCGGTGGCAAGGGAGATTTGAGCGTGCAGACCTACCTGATCGTCGAGGATCGGCAGCAGCAAGTGACGACCAATTACGGCGGCGGTTGGGGCGGCCCGTGGAACGGCTACTGGGTCGCGCCGATGTACAACGAAACGCGCAACATCACCTACAAGGTCGCGACCATTCAGATCGATTTGCTCGACGGCAAGGACGGCAAACTGGTCTGGCGCGGCAGCGATGAACAAATGCTTAGCAGCCGCCCGAATCCGGCCGATCGCAGCAATGCCATTCGCGAGACCGTGGCGCGGATCCTGGCCAACTATCCACCGCGTTGATCAGCTCTTGAAACTGAGGCAGCTCCTGTGGGAGTGGGCTTGCTCACGAAGGCGGCGTTACATTCAACATTTTGGTTGCCTGACCTGACGCTTTCGCGAGCAAGCCCGCTCCCACAGGTTTCGGTGTTGAACCGGTGATCTCGGGCCTGGCGCAGATTCCTGTGGGAGTGGGCTTGCCCACGAAGGCGGCGGTGCATTCAATATTTTGGTTGTCTGACCTGACGCTTTCGCGAGCAAGCCCGCTCCCACAATGGAATGGCGTGACGCCAGCAGTCTCGACCGACCGCGTCTACACTCATTTTCACCAACGCAGGTAGCTCGGCACTGCGCCGGCAAAGGAGTGCGCCATGTCGCCAGGATCGCAAGGCAACGGCCCGGCCCGGCAACGGGGGGCGATCGGTTTGATGGCGGCCGCCACTTTGAGTCTGGCGCTGGTGATGATGTTGCTGGTGGTCGACAGCGGCCGCTTGTACATGGAACAGCGCAAATTGCAGCGGGTCGTCGATACGGCCGCCCTCGAAGCGGTCAGTCGCGGTGGCAATTGCCTGCCCGGGCTGAGCGCCGCCAGTTATGCCGGGCAGAGTGCGCTGCGCAACGGTTACGTGGTGGATGCCGCCAATACGCTCACTACCACCTGCGGCACACTGGCCACCGCTGGCAGCGGCATGCGCAGTTTCACCGTCGATGCCACGCAAACGGCGGCGGTGAAAGTCGCCGCCAGTCGTACGGTCACCACCAGTTTTGCTGGCGGTGTGCAGGCGCTGTTCAGTGCCACGCCGGTCAGCCTCAACACCACCCTAAATGCTTCGGCAGTCGCGGCCAAACCGCAGCCGACCGTCGCCCAACTGAATATTCGCAGCACCCTCGCCAGCATCGACACAGCGCAGTCGAACATTCTCAATCCGCTGTTTTCCGGGTTGCTCGGCGGCAACGTCAACCTCACGGCGGTGGGCTGGGACGGTTTGCTGCACACCGATATCAACCTGCTCAAATACCTCGATCAACTGGCCATCGACCTCAACGTCGGCGTCGGCAACTACACGCAATTGCTCAACACCCAGGCAACGGTGACGCAGTTGATTCAGGCCGCAGCGACGGTGGTGCAACTCAACGGCGCGACTGCGCAAGTGGTCACCGCGCTGGGCCAGTTGCAGGTCGCCGCTATCAACGCAGCACCGGTCAGACTCGGCGAGATCCTGCAACTGCAAACCGGCACCACGGCGGCGGGGCTGGATGCCAATCTGCAATTGCTGCAACTGGTGCAAGGCGTGGTGCAACTGGCCAACAGCAAAAGCGCGGTGGCGGCGACCTTGCCGGTCAATGTGCTGGGGCTGGCCGGTGTCACGGTGCGGGTGAAAGTGATCGAGCCGCCACAGTTCTCGGCGATTGGCGACCCGGCGCGGGCCAAGGCCGATCCGTTGGGACCGGACCGGATTTATGTGCGCACCGCGCAGGTGCGCACGTTGTTGTCGGTGAATTTGCCGGTGCTCTCGGGGGTGACGGGGCTGACCAATGCGGTGCTGGGCCTGGTCGGTGCACTGACGCCGACACTCAACGCGCTGTTGAGCCTGAATCTGGTGGACACAATCAATTCAGTGTTCTGCCTGTTGGGCGCCGGTTGCAAGCAGCTCGATCCCAAGCTGCTGCCCTCACCGCAGATCGATATCGCGCTGGATGCCGGCGGGGCGAAAAGCTATGTCACCGATTACCGCTGCCCGACCGGCGACAGCGGCAGCAAAAGCCTGACCGCTACCACCACAACCTCTCTGGCTGATCTCAAGCTCGGCAGGATCGATCCCGTCGCGGCGTTTTCCTCAGTCGCCGAACCAATGGTGGCACCGCTGCCCCTGGTTGATCTCGGCATCATCACCTGCCACAAGATTCTCGGCATCGGCAGTTGCGATGCCTCCTCCCACGTGCAGTACGGCGCCGGCGGCATTGCCCTCAAACTCGACACCAGCGTCGCGCAGACCACGCAGAATTTGCTGTTCTCCAGCACCACACCCTTCGCCACCCCGGCCAATCTGAAACTGCCGCCGAGCGTGCTACCGGCCGCGCCGACCAGCAACATCGTCGGCAGCCTGGCGAACACCCTGTCCGGCATCAACCTGATCGTCTACAAACCCGTGGGCAGCAATCCGCTGGGCGCTATCGTCACCGGTGTGGCTTCGTTGATCGGTGACGTCAGCAACCGCTTGTTGCCAGTGGTCACCGGTTTGATCAGCCCATTGCTCGACCCGCTGCTGAATAATCTGCTCAAGGGCCTGGGCATCAACCTGATGAACACCGAGGTGGGCGCCAACATGACCTGCGGGCAGACCGGCAAGGCTTACCTGGTGATCTGATCGTCGCTGGCGATCGGCAATTCGATGCAGAACCGCGCCCCCTCCGTGGAGTTGCGCACGCTCAATTGCCCGCCCATGTTGGCGATGATGCCGTAGCTCACCGACAGGCCCAGACCGGTGCCGACGCCGATCGGTTTGGTGGTGAAGAACGGCTCGAAGATCCGCTCGAGCAAACGCGGATCAATGCCGCCGCCATTGTCCTCGACCCACAACCGCACGCTTTCCTCGTCACGCTCGGCATAGATCGAAATCCACGGCTTGAACGCTGAGTCGTTGTCGCGTTTGCCAAGCAGGGCGTCGCGGGCGTTGACCATCAGGTTGATCAACACCTGTTCCAACTGATCGACGTAACCACGCACCTGCGCCTCGAAGCCGGTCTCGCTGATGCGCAGATCGACACCTTTGCCACGCATGCCCTCGGCCAGTAGCGACAAGGTGCCGTCGATGGCCTGGGCCGGGTTGAACAACTGCTGTTCGATTTCCGAGCGACGGCCGAACACACGCATGTGGTCGACCACCTTCGCCGCACGCTGCACCTGGGCGTCGATGCGATTGAGTTTGTCGGTCAGGTAATCAACCTGCACATCTCCGTTGCCGAGGCGCTTGAGCACGTTGACGATGGCCATGCGCATCACGTTCAACGGCTGATTGATCTCGTGGGCGAGGCCGGTGGCCATTTCGCCGAGGGTGGCCATTTTCGCGCTCTGCGTGAGTTGCTGTTGCGAGCGGCGCACCTCGGTGTTGTCCCTGCCGACGGCTTGCACTTCAATCAACTGACCTTGGTCGTCAAACACGCCGCGATCCGACCAGACCCACCAGGCGTGTTCGCGTCCGGGCAATTGCAGGCTGATTTCCGCAGTACTCACTGGCTGTTCCGGCGTCAGTTGGCTGAGGCGCTGAACAAACGCGGCGCGCTGTTCTACGGACATCCAGCCACCGAGATCAACCCCGGGCAGTTGTTCCGGGGTGCATTCCAGATAAGTCGCCAACGGTCGGTTGCCAAAGACTAACGTCAGGTCCGGGCGATAGCGGCAGATCATCGCCGGCGAATCCTCGACCAGAATCCGATAGCGCTCCTCGCTCTGCAAGACCTGCTCGGCGGCCAGCGTCGCGTCGGTGACGTCCAGCCACAAGCCCACCGCCTCGACCGGCAGGCCGAGATCGTTGCGCAGTAGTTTTGCCTCATCGAGCAGCCAGTGATAGTCGCCACGACTGTCTCGCAAGCGATAACGCGCACGTACCGAACCTTCACGCAGCAGCTCGCGGTTGCGCTGGAAATACAGTTCACGGTCGTCGGGGTGCACGTGCTCGACCAGCGTTGCCGCGTCGCAATCCTCCAGCGTCCAGCCCAGCAAGGGTTGCAGGCTGGCGCTGAAAAACGCCGGGACCAGCGCGCCTTCCTCATAACGCTGCACGTAAATCACCGCCGGCGAACTGGCGATCAGATTATCCAGTCGCGCATGGGCGGCAGCGGCGCGCTGCTGTTGATTCTGGATGTCGCTGATATCGAGCATGAACCCGACCAGGCGCCGATGCTCACCGGTGCCGCTGACCTGGCCCTGAATCCGATACCACGTCGCTGCTGCGCCGACCTCCGCGCGGTGCAGACGCACGCTCAGGGTCAGCGCTTCTCCCTGCAACTGTAGGGCGCGCAACCGGCTGCGCAACTCGTCGCGGTCGGCGGGATGAAACAGCGACAGCCAATCTTCTACCGGCAGCAGGCGATCGCTGAGATTCAGTGCCGAGGCCAGCGTCGGCGCCAGTGCAATCTGCTCTTCGGTACTGATTTCCCACCAGCCGGCGCCAAGCAGGTTTTGCAGGGAATCAAGACGCTCCATCGATTGCCCATGGCGTCGCTCGCGCAAGCGGCTGAGCAGCGGCCCGGCCAGCGCGCCGGCCAGGGTCAGCCAGTCGCGATCGGTCAGCCATGGCGCCACGTTGTCGACCGTATAAAACCCACAGAGCAGCCACGCGACCACGCCCTGGTCATTGCTGTAAGGCACGGCGAAACCGTTGGCGTTGCCGAACGTGGCCTGCAATCGTGAATGTTCATAGCGCCCCTGCTGGCCGGCGAGGCGTTGCGGCGCGCTGCCGTTGAGACTGTCCAGTGGCGTGCCCAACGGCTGGCCGTCCTCCCACAGTAGCGGAGCATCGTGGCCACGAAACTGTTGATGAATCTGCCAGCCCTGGGCCTGTTCATCGAGCAAGGCCACGGCGAGGCAGGGGATATGCCAGCGCTGGGCGATCGCCTGCAATTGTTCGCCGAGCACCGTCGGCAGGCGCGTCAGGCTGCATGTGCGCAGATGATCGCTGACCTGCGCGGCGAGAGTCTGGCAGGCGTCGCGGTCGCGCGATTGCTGACGTTCGAGCAGCAGGTCGGCGATGTCGAGCATCTGCAACAGCCAGCCATCACTCAGCGGCTGCACCCAACCACGCAGGTGCAGCGGCTGAGCATTCAGGCCGGGGAAGTCGAGATCGAGCAATTGTCCTTGCCAGTCGCGCGGCGGACCTTCCACGCTCAACAGGCTATGCGGCAGCAGATAGGCGCTGAGCGGCAGAGGCTGCCCCTGGGGTTTGTGCTGGGCGAGCAAATGTCGCAGCGGGCCGGCGATCTGCAGCACCTCGCCGTCGCCATTCAGATAAAAATGCAGGCCGGTGGGCGGCGCGCCGAGGTGGTCGGGCAGATCAAGAACAGCGCTGGGGGCACGCTTGAGCAAACGTCCGAAGAGCTTATCGCCGGCGGTCAAAATTGCAGGCTCGAGCGGGCGGTCAGGTGCGTGGGCAGATTGGGCACCGTGCCAATACCCGGCAGCACCAGAAACGGCATGATCTGGTTGAGCTTGCTCACCGGGTAATTGACGCTGACGGTCAGGGTGCCAGTCCCCGCGTCGTACGCCGCACTGGTGTCGGTGCCGACCACCAGATTCAAGGCCGAGGGCAGCCATTGCAGTTGTTGGGTCAGCGCAGCATTGGCGGTGTTGACCAGCACCGTCGAATAGTTCGGCGTGGTCGGGTCGACCGCAACGCTGCGGCGCACCGCCTCAGCGGTGGCCTGGTTGAAAGATTGCATCATCACGAAGGGCAGGCCATAGCTGACCAACCCGTAAAACACTGCGAAAAAGATGATGAACACCAAGGCGAACTCGATCGCCACCGCACCTTTTTGCGACCTGCGAAAGCCGTTTTTCATGCGTGCGTCTACCCTGACAGTCACTGCGTAGTATCAGCATAGAATCATTCAGGCAAAACGGACGGCTTTCAGCGGATGCAGATTTCTCTTGTTCTGATCTGGCTGGCGATCTGCGCCGCCCAAGATGCCCGGCAGCGGCGAATTTCCAACCTGTTGACCTTGGGCGCAGGTGCGTTGGCGCTGCTCTGGTTGCTGGCGACCGGCACCACTTGGTTGGGCGCTGAGGCAGGGCAGGGTGGATGGGCCTGCCTGATTGCTTTGCTGCTGACGATGCCCGGTTACGCCTTGGGACGCATGGGCGCCGGCGATGTGAAATTAATGACAGCCCTGGCTCTTGCGACGAACGGCATATTCGTTCTTGGCGCGTTTATCGGTGCTGGAGTCGCCAGCGTGATATGGCTGCTGCTTGCGCCAAAAGTCTGGCCCCATATCGGTCAAGGGCTTAGAGAGCATTTACGCCATCTCGCTCCGGACAAGTCAAAAAAGCTGCCATTTGCGCCGTTCGTGTGGGTAGGTGTGGTGCTCTCGCTGTACTGGATCACCTGATTGCGGGGTGCCACTAGTGCTATGTACATAGTCGGAAAGTGGGTCTACTTTCAATTCAGGCGAATACGCCACCAAAGTGCAGGAATCGTCAGCGTTGACCCGAGCAAATGGAGTGGTTCGTGAACAAGCCTAATGCGGTAAAAATCCTCGTGGTCGATGATCAGCCGCTGATCGTCGAAGAACTCTGTGAGTTTCTCGAGAGCAGTGGCTACCGTTGCGTGCCGTGCGACTCGAGTCTTGAAGCCGTCGAGCTGTTCAGGGCGGACCCGGACATCGGTCTGGTGCTGAGCGATTTGCACATGCCGGACATGGACGGTATCAAGTTGATCCAGACGTTGCAGATGCTGGCTGGCAAGCAGCGGGTGTTCGAGGCGATCATGCTCACCGGGCGCGCTGACAAGCAGGATGTGATCAAGGCGTTGCGTGCGGGCATTGCCGATTACTATCAGAAGCCGATTGATCTGGCTGAGTTGCTTGAGGGTGTGCAGCGCCAGGAACTGGCTTTGCAGGAACGGCAGAAGAATTTGCACCTTGGGCATTTGAATCAGAAGTTGCAGTTTTTGTCCGAGTCGATTGATGACCTTTATCAGGACCTGGACAAGGTGCGGCGCTCGCCCGTGCCAGTGGTGAGTGAGGGCGAGCCTGATTCTGCCGAGATGCCGGCGGTGTTCAGTCAGTTGTCGCCCAGGCAGTTGGACGTGGCGCGGTTGGTGGGCAAGGGGCAGACCAATTATCAGATTGCCTGTGAGTTGGGGATTACCGAGAACACGGTGAAGCTGTATGTGTCGCAGGTGTTGCGGTTGACGCATATGCATAATCGGACGCAGTTGGCTTTGGCCCTTTCTCCTGGTAGTTCGGCGGGGCGGCAGCGCGTTACGGCTCATTGACTTGGCGGCCTTTGGGCCGACCATGCTTTGGGTGGGTGGGGTGAATATCCGTTTCTTCGGGTGTTGCGGCTGGCGGTTTCGCCCTTACGGCGAGTCCCTTTTGGCAAACGCCCCAAAAGGAACCAAAAGGTCTTCGCCCTGACGTTCGGCCCGCTCGCTGGGGCTCGGGGTTCCTTCGCTCCGGGATCGATCCTGGCGCAGCGGCTACGGTTTGCTTCGCTGCACCTCCTTCCGCTGTGTACGACTGCGTCGTACGGTCGCTGCGCTCCCACGCCCGGATCAATCCCTCCACTCAGCCTGCCGACGGGCTCCAAGATCAAAATCTACTCGAGCTTGCGCTCATTGTTGAGTGGTGCGGCTTCGCCGCGGGCAGCTGCGCTGCTTTTGCTTTCTGTGGGAGCGAGCCTGCTCGCGAAGGCGGCCTGACAGCCGACCTGTTTTTGAGTCTTACGCGATCTAACTGTAGGAGCTGCCGAAGGCTGCGATCTTTTGATTTTGATTTTGATTTTGCTTTTGCTTTTACTTTTGCTTTGCTTTTGCTGTTCTGTGGGAGTAAGCCTGCTCGCGATGAGGCCAGCCGGTCGGCCGATAACTCGAAGTCGTTTAAATCTGTTTCAAGGTAACCAGAACCTTCCCACAAAGTTTTCAGGTTGTCCGTCGGACGTCGGGTCACTAGTCTCTGGCTGTCGCTGGCAACTCAGCGGCCAGGTGTGGAAACCTGAAATTCAAGTAGATGCTTTGCATTGCTACCGTAATCGTTGTCGGCGGGTTCGTTCGTCTGCAAACTGTGTCGCGGCGGCTGTGCGTGGGCAGACTTTGGTCTGGCCGGTTGCCTACTTATCGGTTTTCCACCCTGCGTACAGCTGCCACCTTTTGTCGTGTGGAAACGACAGAAGAGGGCGTCACAGCCAAGTAGGAGTTCTCATGGACAAACTGATCCCAGACCCACCCCCATCCCCCACCACCCCGCTCGAAGACGCCATGCGCGCCGACGATCTGGTGAAAAACCGCGAAGCGATAAAACGCGCGCTCGATTTCTATCTCTGCCCCGAACCCGCAAAACCGCAACCGCCCAGCACGCTGTTCATGGTGGCGCCCAATGTCGATACCGAAAGCCTGTTGGCGCATGCCTGTGAGTCGCTGGCATCAGCGAGTGCCATGGCGAGTAATTTCGCTGGCGAGTTGAGCGGGTTTCAGCGCAGCACGGCGTTGGCGATTCAGCAAATTGTCATGTTGGCGGAATTGGCGGTGAATCGGGCGCTGGATCGGGTTGATCCGCAGCGCTGAAACCGCGTTATCGTTCTTCGCGAGCAGGCTCGCTCCCACAGGGGAAATGCATTGCAAACTGTGGGAGCGAGCCTCAAGAACACCAACGCGGTCGAATGTGGGAGCGAGCCTGCTCGCGAAGGGGCCTTCAAGGGCACCAACAAACTAATTCTTGCTCTCGATCTTCCCGCCCGCATCCGGATCATAAAAATCCGGGATCTCGTATTGGTATTTCTTCAGCCAGCGCTGCATCGCCAGTTCGCGTTCGGTGGCTGTTGCACTCTGAGGTTTCGGCGAGGCGGCTTTGTTGCGGCTTTGCAGGACCAGCCAGCCTTCGGTTTCCTGTTGTTGCGCCGAGGCCGGGCCCGTGTCGATGGCGTGGGCGCCGAGGGGCAGGGTGAGCAGGGTCAGGTAGCACAGGCCTTTGCGGATGGTCATGGCTGTCTCCTATTTGAGCGTCGGCGGTAGCGGGTCGATGAATGCGGCGACGCGGTCGCCGGGTGTGGCTTTGGCGTTGGTTGGGGCTTTGAGTTTTTCCGCGCGTTGCTGCGCTTCGGTGAATTGTTCCGGGGTCAGTTTCGAGCGGCTGACGATTTCCGCGGCTTGTGGCCAGTCGTTCTGGTAGAGCAGCAGGGTGACCATGTTCAGCGTCGCCAGTTGATTGTTCTGGCTCAGTTCGATGGCGGTGAGGAATTCGAATTTCGCTTCGTTGAGGCGTAGTTGATTGAGGTAGACCACGCCCAGGTCATTGCGGATTTTCTCGTCGGTGGGTGCCAGGCGCGCGGCGCGTTGCAGGTGGGCCTGGGCTTGGCCGTTGTCGCCACGGGCGGCGTAGACCTGGCCGAGGCCGTGTTCGGCCTGGGCGGTGAGGCAGCCGCCGAGCAGGCTGCGGTAGAGCGGCTCGGCTTCGCTACGACCGAGCAGGCGATAGACCTTGGCTTTGCGCAGGCGCACTTCGCTGAGGTTGTCCGGCAGGCTTTGCAGGTTGGCGAGGCTGGCGTGGAGCTTGCCGTCGCTGGCCAGATCATCGGCGAGGTTCAGCGACAGTTCCTGCTCCGAGGTCAGTTTGCTGCAGCTGGACGGCGACAGCAGCGAGGTCCACGGCGCCTGGCCGTCCGTGGCGCAGCCGCTGAGCAGCAACAGACTTGCCATGACTATCAGTACTTTCATCAAACGCTCTCCATGAGCCAAGGTCAGTTTGCGAAGGCGCGGGCAATGGCGGTGAAGCCCGGGCCGGCCAGTACGATCAGCAGGGCAGGAAACAGAAACAGCATCATCACCACCGACATCTTCGCCGACATTTTCGAGATGTATTCCTGCAGCCGGGTCAGGCGTCGCTCATCCAGCAATTGCTTGAGCGCCAGCAGCGATTTCATCGCGCCGCCGCCCTGGTGGATCAGTTGCTGAAGGATCACGCAGGTGTCGGTAAATTCGTCCACCGCGAGCATCACTGCGGTCTTGTTCAGCTCCTGCCCCAGCTCCAGACCGGAGTCGACGCGGCTGAGGATCAGGCGTAGTTCGCTGGTCAGCTCCGGCAGCAGTTTCTGCGCTTCGACGCTGAGCACGCGCAACGCTTGTTCAACGGCCATGCCGGATTCGAAGAGGATGCGCAGCAGCGGAATGAACGTAGAGATTTCCACGGCGATGGTTTTCTGCCGGCGGGCGGCGGCGTAGGCGAGCAGGCGTTTGGGCAAGAGATAGCCGCCGCCCGCAGCGAACATCGGCGCCATCCAGCGATGGCTGGTCTGCGGGAAAAACACTTCCTGCAAAAAGATCGCCAGACCCAGAGCGAGCAGCGGCGTGCCGATCTGACAGGCGGCGAACAACGCGCGCTCATTGGCGCGGCGCCAGCCGAGGCGGCCGAGCAGGGTCTGGGTTTCGCTGTCGATGCTCACCGAGCCCCGGCCGAAACGGCTGTTACCCAGCGCGCGCAGCCAGTGGCCGAAACGATTCTCCCGGACCAATTGACCGTGCAAGCGCTGATGCACCTGTCGCACGCGGCGGCGCTCGGTGAGCAGGTGATTGCCCAGCAATAACAGCGAACCGAGGAGCAACAGCAACGCCGCGAGCCAGACCATCTCAAACGCTCCGCAACATGCGCCACAGCGCCAGACTGCCGAGCACCTGCAACACGGCGGCGCTGAGCAGCATGGTCTGGCCGCTTTCGTCGTGCCACATGCCGAGCATGTAGCCAGGGTTGGTCAGCATGAAATAGCTCACCAGAATCAGCGGTAGCAAACCGAGCACCCAAGCGGTCATGCGCGTTTCCCCGGTCAGCGCGCGCAACTGCCGCGCGCCCTGGTCGCGCTCGCGGATCAGTTTGATCAGGTTCTCCAGCAGTTCACTGGCGTTGCCGCCGTAGCGGTGATTGACCTTCAGGCCGAGGGCGAACATGCGCAGTTCGTCCTGCTCGTAGAGTTCGGCAAAATCGCTGATGGCTTCCGGCAAGTTCACCCCCAGTTGCACGTTGCGCTGCACCCGGCCCATGGCCGCTTTCAAGGGATCCTCGCTGGCTTCGATGCCGCCCAGCACCGCATCGCTGAGCGTGCGCCCGGACTTGAGGCTGCGCACGGTATGGTCGAGCAGTTGCGGCAGTTGCTCGATCATGCGGCGGATGCGCCGTCGGTAGCGAATGGCGATGTACAGCCGCAACGCCACCGGCGGGACGATCAACATGATCAGCCAACCAACCCAGCTCCCGAGCAGAAATCCCAGGCCCATCGCCGCCGCCCACAGGCTCAGCCACAGGCCGAAACGCTCGCTCGGCCGACCGAGGCCGGCACGCAAAAACATGCGCTCCAATCCCACCCATTTCGTCTGCTCCACGGTCAATTGCGGTTGCCCCGCAGCGAGGCGATCGAGGACTTTTTCCGTCGCGGTCTTGCGCAGGCCTTGCAGGAACAGATAGACCGACAGCCCGAGCAGCATCAGGCAGAGGGCGATAAGAATGATCGGTCCCAGCATCTGCGTGCTCCTCGCCGTCAGCCCAGGTGAGCGTCGTGGCGCAGCTTGTCGCCGGCCGGGTTGACCGCTTCGCGGACGAAGCCGAAACCTGTGCGGCGGTCGAGGCGGAACAGGGTGTTGGTGACGTAAACGTCCTCGCGAATGCCGACCACTTCCACCACTTCGCTGACGCAGCGCCGGCCGTCGGGCATGCGCGTCAGTTGAATGATCACGTCGAGGGCGGCGCAGATCATCTGGCGCAAGGTGCGTTCGGCAATCGAGCGCCCGGTCAGCCCGACCAGCGTCTCCAGACGCAGCAACGCGTCCTGGGCATTGTTGGCGTGCACGGTGCTCATCGAACCATCGTGGCCGGTGTTCATCGCGGTGAGTACGTCGACCACTTCGACGCCACGGATCTCGCCGAGAATGATCCGGTCCGGACGCATGCGCAGGGCGTTGCGAATCAGGTCGCTGGCCTTGACCTCGCCATGCCCCTCGGCATTGGGTGGGCGGGTTTCCAGACGCACCACATGCGGATGGCCGAGTTGCAGTTCGGCGACGTCTTCGATGGTCACCAGTCGTTCGTGCGGGTTGATCAACTGGCTGAGGATGTTCAACAGCGTGGTCTTGCCGGTGCCGGTGCCGCCGCTGATCAGGATGTTGCACCGCTTGCCCACGGCATTCTGCAGGAATTCGAAGATCGCCAGATCGATGGTCTGCATCGCCATCAGGTCGGTGCTCTTGAGCATGTCCTTGCGGAACTTGCGGATCGACAGACACGGGCCGTCGAGGGCGATCGGCGGGATGATCGCGTTGACCCGGCTGCCATCGGGCAGGCGCGCATCGACCATTGGCGAGGACTCATCGAGGCGGCGCCCGAGCGGCGCAAGAATGCGTTGCATGACCCGCTCGACGTGATGTGCATCGATAAAACGCAGATCGCTCTGATGCAATACGCCGTCGCGCTCGATGAACACCCGGTGCGGGCCGTTGACCAGAATTTCCGTCACCGACGGGTCACGCAGCAGGACTTCCAGCGGGCCGAAACCGGTGAGCTCATCGACGATTTCTTCGCCGAGGCGCTCCATCTCGTAGCGCGAAATCGCCAGGTGCAAACGCGCGATGTATTCGGCGACCTTGTCGGTGACGAACTGCGCCAGTTGCTGGCGTGAACCTTCCAGCAGGTTTTTCCCTGACTCCTCGATGGCGTCGATGATGTAGCGGTGCAGGACCAGTTTCAGGCCTTCGTGATCGCTGTTGCCGATCGCTCCGCGTGGCGTCGCGCCAAAGAGTTTTTCTGCGCTCATGAGTTACCTCGCAGACGATCAAACCAGGTGACTTTCGGTTTGCTCAGGCCTTCGGAGCGCTTGGCCAGACGCTCACCGAGGGCGCGCAGGCTCTGGGTGAGTTTCTCCCGGGGCGCCAGTTCGAACAGACTCACGCCCTGGTTTTTTGCGTTCAGGCGCACATCGGGACTGAACGCCAGCACGGCGATGACTTCCAGATTGAAGGTCTTGCCCAGGGTCTCGGCATCCGGCGCGACGTTGTTCAGGTAGCGATCGATCAGCAAGCGCCCGTGCTCGAGTTTCATGCCTTTCTCGCGCCACTGGTTGAGCACGGCGAGGTTGCGTCGGCAGTTGAGGACGTTCTGGTCGGTGTACCACAGCAGTTTGTCGCAATGGCTGACGAAGGTGCGCAAGGCCTCGCTGTCGGCCTGTCCGGTGAGGTTCACGACAATGTGCTGGAAGTGCTGGCGCAAGGCGCTGAGCAGCATGTACAGCTCGGCGGCGCTGGTGGTTTCCAGCGGTTCGTCAGTGTTGGCATAGGCAAGAATGCGCAGGCCGTGGTCGGCGCTGGTGAAAGCGCTGTCGATCAACGTCGCGTCGAGGCGGCGCAAATGACGCAGGGCATCGCCGAAGTGAAAGGAACTCTCCAGCCCCAACAACGCGAGGCTGTCGCCACGGGGCAGGCCGAGATCGAGCAGCAGGGTTTGCTGGCCGCTCTTCTGCACCACCATGGCCATGTGATTGGCGAGCAAGGCACCGTCGGAACTGCCCTGCACGCCGTACATGACGGTAAGCCCGCCGAGCTGGGTGTTGGGCGCAACGGCCGGCAAGCGTTTGCTCAGGCGCCGCACCAGTCCGGCGACTTCGCTGGAACGCGAGCCATAGGCGACGAAATCCCGCGCCCCTGCGCGCATCGCATTGAGCACCAGTTGATTGTCCATGCCGTCGCCGAGGGCAACGATCGCCAGCATCGGCTTGGCTTCCAGCGCACCTTCGATCAACGCGCTCTGCGCCACCACGTGCTCGCGGTCGAGACCGACGAAGACCAGATTGGCGAACGTTACATCGACCAGTGCGAGCAGTTCGTCGAGGCTGCCGGCGCCGGCGCTGATGACTTGGCCCAGTGGCGCGAGGGCGCTTTGCAGCCATTCCAGATCGGTGCTGTTGCGGGTGATGGCGAGGAAGGTCTGGCTGAGATTCTGGTTCATTGCGACAACCCGCTGCGCTTGTCGAAGTTACCGTTCTCGAGGAAGAACATGCGATAGAAATTCGGGTCGTAATTGCGCAGTTTCTCCCCCGGCAACGACGGCAGTCGCGCGTCCGCCGCCAATGGCTGGACCAGATGGGGGGTGACGATCATCAGCAGTTCACGCTCTTCGCGTTTGATCTGCGAACCCTTGAAAAACGCCCCGAGGATGGGAATGTCGCCAAGGCCTGGAAACTTGTTCACCTGCGAACTGTTGGTGGTGCTGATCAAACCGCTGATGACGAAACTTTCGCCATCACCCAGCGACACGCTGGTGTCGGTACGGCGGATGGTCAGCGCCGGAACGGTGGTGCCGGCGATGTTCACCGCGTTGGCAAAATCCAGTTCGCTGACCTCCGGGGCGACCTTCAGCGCGATGCGATCGCGGCCGATGATGGTTGGCGTCAGGGTCAGGCGGATGCCGAACTCCTTGTACTCGATCGACACGCTGTCGCTGCCGGAACTGGGCACCGGAATGGGGATTTCACCGCCGGCCAGGAAGCTCGCACTCTGCCCGTTCAGTGCCACCAGACTTGGCCGCGCCAGGGTATAGGCGAAGCCGCTGGTTTCCAGGGCGTTGATGATTGCCATGGTCTTGCCGCCGACCCAGGAAAAGTTGAACAGCGAGTTATCCACCGGCAGGCGCGGCTGCGGCACGCCGTCAATCGGCGGCAGTGTGCCGGGCGAGCCGAACAGGAAGTTGCCGCGCGTGCCGATCAGCGACGCGGTGGCTTCCTTGAGTTTGGTCCGGCTGACTTCGACGAAGCGGATGTCGGTCTGCACCTGCGATGGCAGGGTCGGATCGTCCGACGGCACGCTGCTGGTCAGCGCCGTGGTTGCCGCGCCCTGGACGAAGACCATGGCTTGCTGAGGCTGCGCCGAGCAGGCCGTCCAGACCATCAGGCTGGTCGCGCCGGGGCCGACGCCCGTGAGCAAAAAGGACGAACCGCCATTGGCATGCACGTCGGCAATTTTCGGATCGCCCACTGCCAGCCGAGTGATTGCCACCGGTGACTGCATGTCCTGCTGGAAGCCTTCACCGATTTCGATCACCGAGGGCAGGCGCGGCAGTGCCGAGCAATTGCCGACCGCAGCGAGGGCGGTATCCATCGTCAATCCCAACAACAGCAACGCCCGGAGCGCCGGTTTCAATGTCGGTCTGAGTCGACTCTGCATGCACGTGAATCCTTGCGCAGTCATGGGGTTTGTTGGCTGATCTGGTTGCCGCGAATGATTTCCACCGCAGGCCTGGGCGCCGCGCCGGTACTGGCGGTGGCAGGTGTTTTTTGGGCGCTGCCCAGGGCGAGTTGAGTGAACTGGAAAAGCTGGCTGTTGGCGCGATCCAGGTGCGCGGGCGATTGCGCTTCGCCGGCCCAGTACTTCGCCAGCCGTTGTTCTTCGCTGCTGCGCACTGCGAGACGCAACGTGCCGACTTGAGTGGCGAGCATCAGGCGGCTGAGCAGTTGTTCCGGCACCGCCAGCACCACAGTGCGTGCGGCGATGCGGCGCTGGTCCTGTTTGAGTTTTTCTTCGGCGCTGAGGCTCGGCGATGCCGGTTGGCCGTCGTTGGTCAGGCCGTACTGATCGCCGACCCCAAGCACACGCAAAGCCGGAACGGCGATCTGCGCCGACTGCTGCAGGTTGCTCGCGTCCTCGCGCAGATACAGCAGCACATCAACGTAATCGCCCGGCAGCAATTGCCCGGCGCCACCGATCACTTCATCGACGGCCACGGTCAGCGCGCGTTCGTCGCGGCGAATCATCCGCGCCAGCGCACCGCCGGCCTGGAAGCTTTCGTCATTGAGCCAGGTGCCAGCGCTGAGGTGGCGCCAAGGCGTGCGGCCGACTGCCTGTTCGATGCTGGTCAGGCTGCCGGCCGGTGCGCTGCGCAGTTTTTCCACGGTTACATCGGTGGCGGTCAACGGCGTGAACGGCGGTACATCGTGGAGCAGCACCACCACCGGTTGGCGGATCTGGTCTTCGGCAATCGCGACAGTCTGTTCAATGCTGACCGCTGGGGCGACGGGCGCCTCGGCGACCGGGGCCGGCTGACGACTGAGCACCAGCCCCCAGTAACCGACAACAACCGCGCCGAGCAACAGCAACGCGGCAAGGCCCATGGTGACGCGACTGTTCATGACGGCTCTCCCTTTCCTGCTGCACAACCGATTGCATTTGCTTGCGAAAGGCGGACTGCTTCGGCAGCTATGAACATGCAACTATTTCGCTATTTCCAAGCTAGCTGATCCAAGCAAAAGCGCCATTAGTGACAGGCGAAATAACCGTACCAAAGTATGACTTTGGCCAGTTAACAGCCGGAAACGGCGGAAAAACGATGGGATTAATGCTTTGTGATTAATGCGTTCTTACAGTTGTTGGGCGGGGGTTTGTTGACAATGCTCAGGTGGCACGGTGGAACCATGCCGCGGTGGTGATGTCGGCGCCAAAGGCGCGAAGGAGTGAACTTATGTTTCGTATGACTTTCGATTATGTGATCGCCAAGGCTCGCGCGTTTGCCCGCAGTGAAGAGGGGGCTTCGGCGATCGAATATGCGATTGTGGTGGCGATGGTGGCGGTGGTGGTTGTGGCGTTCATTACGCCGATTGGAGATCGGATCCTGGCGATATTCAACAGCATTTTGAATGCACTTCCGGCGGCACCGGCTCAGGCTCCGACTCCTTAAGCACCTTTCGATTTTTATGAACTCTGCACCTGGCTGATATCGCACTACACTGGATTTACCTTTCAGTATTCAGGTATTGCCTATGAACGCGTCTTCGTCGTCCCGCCAACAACTGCTTCTGGTTGATGATGAAGAAGACGCGTTGCTGGAGTTGGCGGAGTTGCTGGAGGGGGAGGGGTTTGTCTGTCACACCGCGACGTCGGTGAAGCTGGCGTTGCATTTGCTGACCCGGCATCCGGATATTGCTTTGGTGATTACTGATCTGCGCATGCCGGAGGAGTCGGGCATGTCGTTGATCAGGCGGCTGCGTGAGCATACGTCGCGCGAGCATTTGCCGGTGATTGTGATGTCGGGGCATGCGGATATGGAGGATGTCAGCGATATGTTGCGGTTGCAGGTGCTGGATTTGTTTCGCAAGCCGATTTATCACGTGAGGTTGCTGGAGACTCTCGATAATCTGTTTCCCAAGCCTCGGGTGCAGGCCGGGTGACTCGGCGGCCTTTGGGCCGACCGTGTTCTTGGGGGGGTGGGTGAATATCCGTTGCTTCGGGTGTGGCGGCTGGCGGTTTCGCCCTTACGGCGAGTCACCTTTTTCAAACGCCAAAAAGGTAACCCAAAAGGCTTGCTCCTACGTTCGGCCCTCGCAGGCTCGGGTTCCTTCGCTCCGGGACTGATCCGGGCGCAGCGGCTACGGTTTGCTTCGCTGCACCTCCTTCCGCTGTGTCTGGCTGCGCCAGACGGTCGCTACGCTCCCACGCCCGGATCAATCCCTCCACTCAGCCTTCCGACGTCGCCGGTGGATCAAGATCAAAAGCTTTACTCGAGCTAACGCTCATCGGGTGTAGGAGCTGCCGAAGGCTGCGATCTTTTGACTTTGCTTGTGCTTTTCTGTGGGAGCGAGCCTGCTCGCGAAGGCGGCCTGACAGCCAACCAGTTTCTTCCTGATGTACATCAATCCTGTGGGAGCTGGCTTGCCAGCGAAGGCGGCCAGTCAGCCAACAACGCTCTGCCTGACTCACCACCTGCGCAATCAACCTCTTGCTCTTTTCACTCCGGCACAAGCCTGTCCAGTACGCGGTTGACCGCCAGTTCGCCCAGCATGATCACCTGTTGTATCCCCAGCAGGGAGCTGCGCTGCGGTCCATCGATAAATCCGGCGAGGTCGCTGGCCATGATGCTTGCCGAGGCCAGTGATTCGCAGGCATGGACCAACAGGGTTTCGTTGTCCGCAGCCGGGTCGACGAAGAACAGGGTGCTGGGTTTGCGCGGTGCGGCAGGGTCTTTGATGAGGCGGGGGTTGAGGTAGTAATCAATGGCGCGGTCGGCGGCTTCCTTGAGTTTTTGTGCTTCGACGAGCGGGTCGGCGAAGGTCGGATCGGCAAGGGGTGGATCGGGCGTTATCTTTTTCACGGGCTCAGTCTCCTGATGGAGTAGGGCCGCAACCGGTTCGCGACTAAACGAAAGGGAGGCAGCTGCACGCAGGTTAGTCGACCGATGAGCCACGAAATCGGCGCGCCCGGAGGCGCCCTGCGCACAGCCACCATCAAGTGCAGGTATGCAATACCTGGCTGACAGGAACCTGTGCGTCGTGGACAAGCGGGCGACTAAACCCGACCACTGATGAGCAGTGGCAGGCAAACGATAGAACCCGCGCCCCAAGCGCACAAGCCGGCGGATTCTGGCGTAGCCGTAGGCAACGGCGCAAGGATTTGTGGGCGGTTGCGAGGTAACGGGGCGTGTGTTTAAACGGCTGGTTTAAGCGCTGCGATAGATCGGTTGAATCGCCGAACGCTTTCGCGAGCAGGCTCGCTCCCACAGGGACGGCGGTTGTCCTCAGGAACCGTGAACACCGCCGAATCTGTGGGAGCGAGCCTGCTCGCGAAGGCGGTGCGTCAGTCAAAAAAATCCTGACTGACACACCGCTCGGCCCTCACAACTGATAACTGAAACTGATGCTGTAACGCGGCTTGCGATTCAGCGTATCCAGCGCTTCATCCGACATGGCCTTCGCCACTTCCAGGGCGACGTTGTAGTACTTGGCATCGCCGAACCTCAGTCCGAGCGCGGTGGATGACAGGTTGTTGGCCTGCACCGGCAGTTGGTTGAACCAGCTGCGCGAGCGGTCGACGACGACGTAGGGTTGCAGGATGCGCACCCAGTTGCCGTCGCGGTTGAAGCTGTAGTTGACCTCGTAAGCCACGCCCCATCCCTTGTCGCCCGAGGCCTGGTCGTCGGGGTAGCCACGGCCGAAGTTCTGCCCGCCGAATACGGCGCGTTCGCTGTCGGGCAAGGTGTCGTCGCTCCAGTACAGCGCCGCCGAGAGCACGCCTTGCCAGTTGTCGAGAAACTTGTCGCTCTGCACGCCGGACAGGCGCACGCGGAAGAAATCCAGGTCGATGTCGTCATAGTTGGTGCTCGCGCCGAGGCTGTCGAAGCCCTGGTAGACGCCGGCGCTGAGGATGCGCAGTTGGCGGGCGTCGGCCTTGCGCCAGTCTCCTTCGAAAGCCAGGGCGCGGACATCGGTGCGCAGTTCGGTGCTGAAGGGAAAGTTGATGCCGTCGTAGCGTGTCTTGTCGTCGACCGCATACAGGCGCGAGCCGGCGGTCAGCAGTTCGTTGGCGGAGGCGATCAGGGGCGTGCTGAAGCCGATCGAGTAGCGATCGTTCTCGCGGTGGGTACTCAGGCGTCCGCCACCGCCGACCAGCACTTCGGTGTCCGGGTCGGCGCGGTAACGCGAGGCCGAGACGTTGAGTTGGGTGCCCTCGGTATCGAGGAACTGGCTGTAGTCGAGACGGTAGTAATGCTCTTTGTCGTCGCCCGGTGGGAACAGGCCGCTGAGGCTCAGCTGTTCGCCCATCGAGGTCTGCGAATTGCTGCTGACACCGAGCAACGCCTGCGGGCCGTTGCGGTTGTCTTCGGTGGTGCTCAGGGTGCTGGTGAACGGTTTGCGACTGGCCTGGGCAACCAGGGTGGTCGCGCCATCAGTGGTGCCCGGTGGCGGCACTTGCGCTTGCAGGGTCACCCCGGGAATGCGGCTCATCAGCGTGGTGTAGCGCTCGAAGGTCTTGCGCGTCAGCGGGCGTTCGGCCTGGATTTTCGCGGCGAGTTTGTCGAGCAGGCTTTTGACCCGGCCGATGTCGCCCTGCATCTGGATATCGCGCACGTAGCCCTCGACCAGCACCACGCGGGCCACGCCATCATCGAAGTTTTGTTGCGGCAGGAACGCGTAGGACAACAGATAGCCATCCTGCTGATAGCGGCGGGTGATGTTGCGTGTGGCTTCGATCAGTTCGGCAAGGCTGGCCTGGCGGCCGATCAGGGGCTTGTAGATTTCCGCGAGTTCGTTGAGCGGATAGATCGTGCCGCCTTCGATCTGCACGGTCTTGAGGTTGACCTTGGTTTCCATCAGCAGTGGCTGTGCGGCGGTCGCGCCCGGATCGGGCACCTGCAGCGGCGCCGCACTCGGCCGATAGGCGTCGGCGGGCAGGTTGGGTACGGGCAGGTTGCGGATGGTTTCGTTGCTGTTGAGAAAGCTGGGCAAGGTGTCGGCGAGGGCAGCGGAACTGAGGCTCAGGCACAGCAGGGATGCCAGTACGCGCATAGGACACTCCATGGTCAGAACACAGCACAGGGCAGGTTTTTCCTTAGAAAAAAGGCGGAAGACTCGTGGGAATCTTCCGCCCTCAACCAAGCGTAGGCGCTGTAGGTAAGGCCGTCGAATCGGCCAGGTGCAATTTAGCGTTTGTTGCCGCCCAGCGCGCCGGTCAGGCCGCCGAGTACCCCGCCCAGACCACCAGTTGTGCCGCCAGTTGCAGTGCCGCCGTTGACGAGACCACCGACCGCTGCCACGGTGCCGCCGACGTTGGTGACCAGACCGCCGACTGCAGTGGTGACCGGATTGTTGGTGGCGGCAATCGCGCCGCCAAGGCTGCCCACCGCAGCACCGACCTGTCCGGTGATACCGGCAACCGGAGTGCCGAGACCGGTAGCGGCGCCGACCTGTTGAGTGACAGTGGTGACCGCGCTGGTGACCGGATTGAGGCCTGTACCGACTGCGGCGCCGACGCTGGCCAGCGGTGAAGTGGTGGCAGTGATCGGTGTGCCCGAGCCGCCGAGTACGGTGTTGAGCGAAGCAATCGTGTTGCCCAGCCCGCCAGCGGTGACGCCGCCGGCACTGACCACGCCGCTGGTGCTGCCGGCATTCAGGCCGCTGCCGACGTTGACCACCGCACCACCGACAGTTTGCAACAGGCCGGTGCCACCAAGACCACCACCGATGCCGCCAGTACCCGAGCCAGTGCCATTCGACACCAGGCCACCCGCTTTGCCGACCGCCGTGCCGGTGTTGCTCAGCGCGCCGCCAAGGGTGTTGGTCAGGGCATTGCCGCTGCCTGCGTCGGTGACTTTGCCGCCGACGCTGTTCACCGTGCCGCCCACCTTCGAAATCACCCCTTTGAGCGGATCACCCAGGCCGGTGGCATCGCCGAGTTTGTCGGTGGTGCTTTCGACCATGGCGATCACCGGCACCAGGCCGCTGCCGACCTTGTTGGTCAATTGGCTGGTCGGGCCGCTGGTCAGTGAGGTGTTGAGGGTGTCGCCAAGCATGGTGACTTTTTCGCCGATGCCATCGACCAGCGGCGCCACGCGGGTGACTACACCGCCAACGACGGGAACGCTTCGGGTCGCTGTGTTCAGTTTGACGCTGAGGTCCGACACGCCGTTGCCAACATCGGAAACCACACCGCCAACCGAGGCCACGGTGGTGGTCAGTCCGTTGGGGTCAGTGGCCAGTTTGCCGATGCCATCAGTGACGCCATCGCCCAGGGTGCTGACAACGTTGCCGGTGGTGTTGGCCAGGCTCTGGACGATACCGCCAGCGACTGGAACCGTGCTCAGCGAATCGCCGATCTGGCCGACGCCATCGCCGGCACCGCTGACGGTTTTGCCTACATCCTGCACCAGCGTTGTGGTCACCAGCGAAGGTGTGACCGGGTTGGTCGGGGTGGTGGGATCGGTCGGATCTGTAGGGTTGGTTGGATTGGTCGGATCGGTGCCGCCGCCGGTTCCGCCAGTGCCACCGGTACCGCCTCCAGCGCCGCCAGTGCCGGCAGTCTCACCGCCGGTTCCGCTACCCGCGCCACCGCTGCCATCGGTGCCCGCCGTGCCGTCCGCCGTCGAGCTGCCCGAGCTGCTGCGATGACCGCCACCGCCGCTGCTGCAGCCGACGAGGCCAACCGAAAGAATCAGTGCCAGCGCGATTGCCGATTTGGACCACATCACTTGAGTTTTCATGATTGAGATTCCTGCACCTGTCACAACGTTACGTTGCCTTCGATGGCTCGCCGATCTGTCGTCGGCGATGCCTCGTCCGTGGCTGTAATCTCAGTCGAGGGCAGGTTTTTCACCATTCTCAAGTTGGTATTAACCCCTTTATATAGAGGGCCTGGCGCAATGCCGAAGGACTAATACCCAGGTAATAAACGGGCAAAAAAAGCCTTGATATTCAAGGCTCGGTTTTTTGCGAAGCGGCGGGCAGGGCGCGGAAAAACTTAAGTGATATATACACAATTAACAGGCTTTTGCGCCCCGCCAGATCAGGCGATCGGTTGCCATTGACCGACCATATGTTCCAGATCGCCGGCACCGATCAGGCGCAACTCACCGCTGGAGCCTGCGGCACTGGCCAGCAATGTCACTTCACTGGGCAGGCGCACCGGTTTGCGAAAGTGCACGGCGATTTCCAGGTTGGCTTTGGGCAGATGATCGGAGAGGGCCGCCAGTGTGCGCGCCTTGTTCCATAGTCCATGCGCGATCGCCGTGGGAAACCCGAACAGCTTGGCGCTCGCCGCACTCAGGTGAATCGGGTTGTAGTCGCCGGAGACTTTCGCATACTGGCGACCGATATCGGCCGGTGCAGTCCAGCGCGTCACTTCGAGCAGATCCTGTGACGGCTGCCAGTCCTGCGCCAGCGCCTCGCCTTCGAGTTTTACCCCGCGACAGAGCATGCGGCTTTCGGCTTCCCACAGTGGCCCGAGTTGATCGTCCAGGGTGGTGAGCAGATCGAAGGTTGCGCCTTTGGCGTGCGGTTGCAGGTTGTGCACGCGCACGCTGACTTGCGCGCGACTGATCGCGCCCATCGGCCGTAACACGCGAATGCGGTTGCTCAGGTGAATCAGCCCCAGCAGCGGGAACGGAAAGTCCCTGGCGGTGAGCAATTGCATCTGCAAGGCGAAGGCGAGGATGTGTGGATAGGTCGGCGGCAGCAGGCCGTCATCGACGAAGCCGCAGACTTTGCGATAGGCCGCCAGTCGTTTGTCGTCGATATCGACCCAGCAGCGCAGCCCGCTGTCGGGCAGTTGCGTGCCGGTGATTTTGCGTCGCGTCGCTGCCCGCGAGTACAGCGCGGGCAGGCTCGGTTCGCGATCCAGCGTGTGCCATTCGATGCTCATGCTCAAGCCCCCAAAACGCTTTGCCCACAGACCCGCAACGCCTGCCCGGTGAACGCGCCCGTGCCCGGTTGCGCCAGCCACGCCACGGCTTCGGCGACGTCTTGCGGCAAGCCGCCCTGGCCCAGCGAACTCATGCGCCGCCCGGCTTCGCGCAGGCCGAACGGAATGTGCGCAGTCATTTGCGTCTCGATGAAACCGGGGGCCACGGCGTTGATGCTGATGCCACGTTCCAACAGCGTCGGCGCCCATGCCTGGGCCAGACCGATCAGGCCAGCCTTGCTCGCCGCGTAGTTGGTTTGCCCGCGATTGCCGGCGATGCCGCTGATCGAGGCGAGCAGGACCACTCGTGCGTTATCACGCAGGGTGCCGCTGTCGAGCAGGGCCTTGGTCAGCACTTGCGGAGCATTGAGGTTGACGGCCAGCACCGCGTCCCAGAATTCCGGGGTCATGTTGGCCAGGGTCTTGTCGCGGGTGATGCCGGCGTTGTGCACAAGAATGTCGAGGCCGTCGGGCAGGTGTTCGATCAACTGTGGGGCGGCGTCATCGGCGCAGATATCAAGGGTGATCGCCCGGCCGCCGAGGCGCGCAGCAAGGGCCTCGAGGTCGGTCTTGGCTGGCGGTACATCGAGCAGAATCACCTCGGCGCCATCACGCGCCAGGGTTTCGGCAATCGACGCGCCGATGCCGCGTGCAGCACCGGTGACCAACGCCTTGCGCCCGGCCAGCGGGCGGGTCCAGTCGGTGACCGGCGTGGCGCACGCGGTCAGGCGAATTACCTGACCGGACACGAAAGCGCTTTTCGGCGAGAGGAAGAATCGCAGCGGGCCTTCCAGTTGATCTTCGGCACCTTCGCCGACGTAGATCAACTGCAAGGTGCCACCGCCGCGCAGTTCCTTGGCCAGCGAACGCGAAAAGCCTTCAAGTGCCCGCTGCGCGCTGGAGGCGAACGGATCACCCAGACTTTCCGGCGCGCGGCCGAGGATCACCAGATGCGCGCTATGGTCGAGGTTCTTCATCAATGGCTGGAAAAATTCGCGCAGTTGCTTGAGTTGGTCGGTGTGTTGCAGAGCGCTGGCGTCAAACACCACTGCTTTGATTTTCGGCCCGTGGCCGGGGATCCACGCGGTGGCCAGCGAGGGCTCGGTGCCGTAGCTGTAGATCGCGTCGGTCAAGCGATTGGCGAACCCGCTGATCCGTTCGGCCAGCGGCCCGCCACCGATCAACAGGGCGCCCTCGATCGGCCGCAGACGCCCCGCCTGCCAGCGTTCCAGCCGCACCGGCGACGGCAGGCCCAAGGCCCCGACCAGACGATGGCCGAAGGATGAGTTGGCGAAGTCGATATAGCGGTCAGACATGGAACGCTCTCCAGAAGTTGGGGTTCAAAGTGTGGACTGCCTACGGCAATCAATCGTTCGATCGGCGCAATTAGGCCTACGCTTGAACACTCAGGTTTAGCAGGTCTTGCAGATAAATGCGGTTCATGTGGGAGCGAGCCTGCTCGCGAAGGCGCTGTATCAGGCGCTGAAGAGGCTGAATGTGCCGGCCTCTTCGCGAGCAGGCTCGCTCCCACAGGGATTGGGCAAATTTCGACCATTTGGAACAGGAGCTTTTCATGACCCAACTGCGCCGCGTCGCGATCATCGGCGGTAACCGCATTCCTTTCGCCCGCTCCAACGGGCCGTACGCCACGGCCAGCAATCAGGCGATGCTCACCGCCGCGCTGGAGGGCCTGATCGAACGCTACAACCTGCACGGCCAGCGCATCGGCGAAGTGGTGGCGGGCGCGGTGCTTAAATTGTCACGGGATATGAACCTGACCCGCGAATGCGTGCTCGGCTCGCGCTTGTCTCCGACGACACCGGCCTATGACATCCAGCAAGCCTGCGGCACCGGTCTGGAAGCGGCGCTGCTGGTGGCCAACAAAATAGCCCTCGGCCAGATCGACTGCGGCATTGCCGGCGGCGTCGACACCACCTCCGACGCGCCGATCAGCGTCAGCGAAGGCCTGCGCAGGATTCTTCTGCAGGCCAACCGCGCCAAGAGCACCGGCGACAAACTGAAAACCCTTTTGCAGTTGCGGCCCCGGCATTTGATCCCCGAATTCCCGCGCAACGGCGAGCCGCGCACCGGCCTGTCGATGGGCGAGCACTGTGAGCTGATGGCGCAGACCTGGAATATTCCCCGCGAAGAACAGGATCAACTGGCTCTCGAAAGCCACCACAAGCTCGCTGCCTCCTACAGCGAAGGCTGGCACAACGATCTGATGACGCCGTTCCTCGGCCTGACCCGCGACAACAATCTGCGCCCGGACCTGACCCTGGAAAAACTCGCCACGCTGAAACCGGCGTTCGAAAAAAGCGCCAAGGGCACACTGACGGCGGGTAACTCTACGCCGCTCACCGATGGCGCTTCGGTGGTGTTGCTCGGCAGTGAGGAATGGGCCAAAGAGCGCGGCTTGTCGATATTGGCTTACCTGCGCGACGGCGAAGCGGCGGCGGTGGATTTCGTCAATGGTGCCGAGGGCCTGCTGATGGCGCCGGTGTACGCCGTACCACGCTTGCTGGCGCGCAACGGCCTGACCTTGCAGGATTTCGATTACTACGAGATTCACGAAGCGTTCGCTGCGCAAGTCCTGTGCACGCTCAAGGCCTGGGAAGATCCCGAGTATTGCAAAACCCGCTTGGGTCTCGACGCACCGTTGGGGTCGATTGATCGCAGTCGGCTCAATGTGAAAGGCAGTTCACTGGCGGCGGGGCATCCGTTTGCCGCGACGGGCGGGCGCATTGTCGCGAACCTGGCCAAACTGCTGGATGCGGCGGGCAAGGGGCGAGGGTTGATTTCGATCTGTGCAGCGGGCGGACAGGGTGTCACCGCGATTATCGAACGTTAAGCAGTATTCCAATGTGGCAGCGAGCCTGCTCGCGAAGCAGCCGGGTCAGCGTCATTCTCTGCTGACAGGCCGCTTTCGCGAGCAGGCTCGCTCCCACAGGGTTTCCGATGCATGTGCATGTCAGATTCTGTCGCAAATGCCCTTGCCGGCCGATACCAATCAATGCCACGGTCTCGGCTATGATTCGCCCGGGTCGCTGCGATTGATCCGGCACAGTGTGTGCATCCTCAAGGTTCACAGGTCGGCAACCCCTCCCCGTCGGGCGAGGATTGCCGTATAACGAGTGACATTCGCGTGTTTGGTAATAAAGGACCCACAATAAAAGCTGATGAAGACTCCAAAACGCATTGAACCCCTGATCGAGGACGGTCTGGTCGACGAAGTGCTGCGCCCACTGATGAGTGGCAAAGAGGCAGCTGTTTATGTAGTGCGCTGCGGCAATCAGTTACGTTGCGCCAAGGTCTACAAGGAGGCGAATAAACGCAGTTTCCGCCAGGCGGCCGAGTATCAGGAAGGCCGCAAGGTTCGTAACAGCCGTCAGGCGCGGGCCATGGCGAAGGGGTCCAAGTTCGGTCGCAAAGAGACCGAAGACGCCTGGCAGAACGCCGAAGTGGCGGCGCTGTTCCGTCTGGCCGGCGCCGGTGTGCGAGTGCCCAAACCCTATGACTTCCTCGACGGCGTGCTGTTGATGGAACTGGTGGCCGACGAATTCGGCGACGCCGCGCCGCGTCTGAACGACGTGGTGCTGGAGCCGGATCAGGCGCGCGAATATCACGCGTTCCTGATTTCGCAGATCGTCTTGATGTTGTGTACCGGTCTGGTGCACGGTGACCTCTCCGAGTTCAACGTGCTGCTGACACCTACCGGCCCGGTCATCATCGACCTGCCCCAGGCAGTCGACGCTGCGGGCAACAACCATGCGTTCAGCATGCTCGAGCGTGACGTTGGCAACATGGCTTCGTACTTCGGCCGTTTCGCGCCGGAATTGAAGAAGACCAAGTACGCCAAGGAAATGTGGGCGTTGTACGAAGCGGGCACCTTGCACCCGAACAGTGTGCTGACCGGCGAGTTCGACGATCCGGAGGACCTGGCGGATGTCGGCGGGGTGCTGCGCGAAATCGAAGCGGCGCGCCTCGACGAGGAACGCAAGCAGGCCATTCGCGCGGCGGACGACGCGCCGAAAGGCAAACCCGAAGAACCGCCTCCACCGCCGTGGATGCAGTGATCTCGTGATGAAAAGCCCGGCTTCGGCCGGGTTTTTTGTGCCTGCGCACTTTCCGCAAACGCGAGCGTGCCCTTGTAGGAGCTGCCGAAGGCTGCGATCTTTTGCCTTTGCTTCAAGGACAAGATCAAAAGATCGTCCGAACGCGGCCCGAGCCTTCGGCAGCTCCTACAAGGACCGTATGTGAGTACTCCACGCAACACCCACCTGATCGTAACCGCCCGGCTGATCTCTGATTTCGGCGCCTTCCTCAACATGGTCGCGCTCGCCACCTACGTCTACCTGCTGAGCAACAGCGCCATGAGCGTCGGCATCTTCCTTGCCAGCCGTGTCGGTGGCGGAATCTTCGCCAGTCTGATTGGCACACGCTTCTACCGGCGCTTGCAGGGCCGCGCGCCGCTGATTGCGTTCGATCTGTTGCGCGCTGCACTACTGGGGCTGCTGTTGATCACCCCGGCGAGTCAGCAGGCGTGGCTGTTGCCGTTGATTGCCTTCGGCCTCGGCTTGGGCAATTCGATGTTCGCCATCGGCCTCAACAGCCAGTTGCCGCGCTTGATCGAGCCGGCGCAATTGATCAAGGCCAACGCCTGGATCACTTCAGCTTCTTCAGCAGCCATGGTTGGCGGCAGTCTGATGTCGGGGGTGCTGGTGGCTGCTTTTGGTTTCGAAACGGTCTTCGCCCTCAACGCGCTGACCTATTTACTCGCGGCGCTGCTGATCGTGCCGCTGCGTTTCGAAAAAACCGATATCAGCGAACAGCCGGGGCGCGGTGAATGGTCTGCACTGCGGCAAGGCCTTCGTTCGGCGCCAGTGGTCGCGGCCATGCTCGCGGTGACCATGGCCGACACCTTGGGCAGTGCCGCGCATAACGTCGGCTTCCCGATCATTTCGAAACTGCTCACGCCCGAGGCGGCGAGTACGACCTTGGGCCTGGCGCTTGCGGTATGGGCCAGCGGCAAATTGCTCGGCGCGCGCATTGCCAGTCACCTCAAGGGCTCGGAGAACAGTCACCTCGAAAGACGATTTTTCTGCGGCGTGGCGCTGATGTCCTGCGGTTTCATTCTGATGTTCCAGCAGCACAGCCTCGTGGGCCTGCTGCTGTTTGCATTGCCGGCGGGGCTCGGCGATGGCGTGTCCGAAGTCAGCCTGATGTCTCGGCTGCAACGGGAACCTGCGGCATTGCGCCTGCCGATTTTCAGCGTGCTGACCTTGCTGCAGATGAGCGGTTTCGGCATCGGCATGCTGGTCGCCGCGCCGTTCTATGCGTGGTGGAAGCCGGGGGCCGTGGTCATGCTGTTCCACGGCATTCCCCTGGGTACATTGTGCGTGGTGACGCTGTTGCGGATCAGGCGCGGGCGGGTTGCGCGCAGCAGCCCGACGCCAGTTCCTTGAGGATCGGGCAGTCCGGGCGATGGTCGCCGCTGCAATGCTCGACCAGATCCTGCAGGGTGTCGCGCAACTCGCCTAGCTCGCGGATCTTCTGATTCAGCTCGTCGATGTGCTGGCGCGCCAGGGCCTTCACGTCGGCGCTGGCGCGCTGGCGATCCTGCCAGAGGGTCAGCAGCTTGCCGACTTCCTCCAGGGAAAAGCCCAGATCCCGCGAGCGCTTGATGAATGCCAGTGTGTGCAGGTCATCGCTGCCGTACACGCGGTAACCGCTGTCGGTGCGATTGGCCGCTTTGAGCAGGCCGATCGACTCGTAATAGCGGATCATTTTTGCACTCAGGCCACTTTGTCGGGCCGCTTGGCCGATGTTCATCGGTGTTCCTCCAGGTCCTTGGGTTTCCAGGTTTTCAACAGTAGCGCATTGCTCACCACGCTGACGCTCGACAGCGCCATCGCCGCACCGGCCAGCACCGGATTGAGGAAGCCGAACACCGCCAGCGGAATGCCGATCAGGTTGTAGACAAAGGCCCATAACAGGTTCTGGCGAATCTTTGCGTAGGTCTTGCGGCTGATCTCCAGCGCTGCCGGCACCAGTCGCGGATCGCCGCGCATCAAGGTGATGCCGGCCGCGTGCATGGCGACGTCGGTGCCGCCGCCCATGGCGATGCCGATGTCGGCAGCGGCGAGGGCCGGGGCATCGTTGATGCCGTCGCCGACCATGGCGACCACGCCGGTTTTCTTCAGCTCGGCGACGGTCGCGGCTTTGTCGGCAGGCAGTACTTCGGCGTGGACATTTTGGATCCCCAGAGCCTCGGCCACCACCCGTGCGCTGCCACGGTTGTCGCCGGTCAGCAGGTGGCTGTGGATATCCCGCGCGGCGAGTTGTTGCACAGCCTGCAGGGCGCCGGGTTTGAGCGTGTCACCGAAGGCGAACAGGCCCAGAACCTTCGGCTGAGGATTTTGCTCAATCAACCACGACAGTGTGCGGCCTTCGCGTTCCCAGGCCTCGGCGGATGCGCGCAAATCGCCGGCACTCAAAGCGCTTTCGTCGAGCATCCGCCGATTGCCCAGCGCCAGGCGCCGGCCATCCAGCGTGCCGGCGATGCCGCGCCCGGTCAGCGCCTGGCTGTCGCTGACATCGGGCACGTTCAAGCCGCGTTCGGCGGCTGCATCCAGCACCGCTTTGGCCAACGGATGCTCGCTGCCGCGCTGCAAGGCACCGGCCAGTGTCAGCAGATTGTTTTCGTCGCCGTCGACCGCGCTGAAGTGCGCGATACGCGGCGTCCCCGAGGTCAGCGTGCCGGTCTTGTCGAACACCACACTGCTGACTTCGTGGGCACGCTCCAGCGCCTCGGCGTCCTTGATCAGAATCCCATGACGCGCGGCGACGCCGGTGCCAGCCATGATCGCCGTCGGGGTGGCGAGGCCGAGGGCGCACGGGCAGGCGATCACCAGCACCGCGACGGCATTGATCAACGCGGTTTCCAGTGGCGCGCCATACAGCCACCAGCCGATCAGCGTGGCCAGGGCGATCAGCAACACGGTCGGCACGAAGATCTGGCTGACCTTGTCCACCAGTTTCTGGATCGGCGCTTTCGCCGCTTGCGCGTCCTCGACCAGGCGAATGATCCGCGCCAGCACGGTTTCCGCGCCGAGCGCCTGGGTGCGCACCAGCAAACGACCTTCGCCATTGATCGCGCCGCCGGTGACCTTGTCGCCCGGTTGTTTCGGCACCGGCAGGCTTTCGCCGCTGATCAGCGCCTCGTCCGCGTGGCTCTGGCCTTCGACGACTTCGCCATCCACCGGGAAGCGTTCGCCGGGTTTGACCAGCACCAGATCGTCGAGGCGCAGGGCGCTGATCGCAACGTCCTGCTCACGCCCGTCGACCACCTGAATCGCCCGCTCCGGCCGCAATGCTTCGAGAGCGCGAATGGCGCTGGCGGTCTGGCGTTTGGCGCGGCTCTCGAGGTATTTGCCGAGCAGCACCAAGGCGATGACCACGGCCGAGGCCTCGAAATACAGATGCGGCATGCGTCCGCCGGCGCTGGCCCATTCATAGACGCTCAGCCCATAACCGGCGCTGGTGCCGAGGGCGACGAGCAGGTCCATGTTGCCGGCGCCGGCGCGAACGGCTTTCCATGCCGCGACATAAAAGCGTGCGCCGAAGATGAATTGCACGGGGGTGGCGAGGGCGAATTGCGCCCAGGCCGGGAGCATCCAGTGAATGCCGAACGGTTGCAGCAACATCGGCAACACCAGCGGCAGGGCGAGGGCGATCGCACAGATCAATGCCCAGCGCTCGCGGTGCAGGCGTTTTTGCTGGTCATCGGACTGTGGCCGTTCGGCTTGCCAGACGCTGGCCGAGTAACCGGCCTTGCTCACGGCGTCGAGCAGGGTTTGTGCATCGACCTGGCCGAGCAATTCGATGTGCGCACGTTCGTTGGCCAGATTGACGCTGACGCTGCTCACGCTTGGGACTTTGTTCAGGGCACGTTCGACGCGGCCGACGCAGGACGCGCAGGTCATGCCGTCGATGCTCAATTCGACGGTTTGCCGGGGCACGCTGTAACCGGCGCGCTCCACGGCTTGCATCAGCGCCGGCAGGCTGTCGCCGGGCGCCTGCACCCGGGCCTGTTCGGTGGCGAGGTTGACGCTGACGGCACTGGCGCCGCTGACCTTGCGCAGCGCCCGCTCGACACGCCCGGCGCAACTGGCGCAGGTCATGCCGGCAATCGGCAGATCGAAAGTGGTGGATTCGGACATCGGTCGCGCTCCCTGTAGTGGATGCCTACAAGGATCAACCTTGCCACGCGGGCAAGGTCAAGCACCATTATTCAACGCGCTGCAAAACAAACTGTGGGAGCGAGCCTGCTCGCGAATGCGGTGCTGCATTCAGCAATCATGTTGACTGATCCGGCGCTTTCGCGGGCAGGCTCGCTCCCACAGGTCGAGGCGGTTGCTCAATAACCCAGACCAGCCGGCTTGAGGTACACGCCTTCGGCATTCATCGCCAGGCGGAACTTCAGCACATCCCCGGCGTGCAGCACGACTTCCTGCGAACCCGGCGCCAGCATGCCGGGATTGCAACCCGGTGCCTGGCCCGGCAGCAGTTTCAAGCGCAGCGAAACCTTGCCCGGCGGCAGGTTGAACGAAGTGCTCTGCTCCTGGAACAGGCGCGCCGAGAGCTGGTCCTGGATGTACACGCCGATCTCGCACGAAGTCGCGACTTCGAGGCGTTCGCGGGAAATGATCAGTACCGCGTAATCCTCACCGGCGGCTTGCACCTGCGGGACGGCGGCGAAAAGGCTGAGCAAGCCAAACAGGCCCAAAGCTGACCAGCGCATGGCTGAATCTCCTGAATTTCAGTCATTGATACACGCAGCTTGGCCGAGCGCAGCGCCGATTGCCAGCCCGGCAGTTTTTCGCAGAACTTGACCTTGCCATCGTGGCAAGCTCGAGACTGCCGGCAACCCCACTCAAAGGAGTCTTCCCATGCAAGTGTTCAACGTTCAAGGCATGTCCTGCGGACATTGCGTCAAAGCCATTACCCAAGCGGTGCAGGCGCTGGATCCGGCCGCCAGCGTGCGCGTCGATCTGGCTGCCAGGGAAGTCGGCGTCGAAAGCACGCTGACTGAAGATCAGGTCGTCGCGGCGATTCGCGAAGAGGGTTATGACGTGAAGCTCGTCTGAAACTGATCGTTAGCGAGCTATCGGAATGTTCAAGGCGTCCGGGCGCGGCTAGACTGTCGGGCTGCGACTTGCCCACCTGGATGCCTGATGAACTTCCGCACGATTTTGATACTCGGCGCCTTGAGCGCTTTCGGTCCCTTGGCGATCGACTTCTATTTACCTGCCTTCCCGGCCATGGCGCTGGCGTTCGGCACCGATGAGCAGCATGTCCAGCTGACGCTGGCGGCGTATTTCCTTGGTCTGTCCCTGGGCCAACTGGCTTATGGGCCGATTTCCGATCGTTTTGGCCGGCGGCTTCCGCTGCTCAGCGGCGTTGCTCTGTTCACCCTGGCGTCATTGGCCTGCGCCTATGCGCCGAGTCTGGAATGGCTGATCGGCGCGCGTTTCGTCCAGGCATTGGGCGGTTGCGCGGGGATGGTGATTTCCCGCGCGGTGGTTGCCGACAAGTGCGACGCGGTCGGCTCGGCGAAGGTGTTTTCCCAATTGATGCTGGTGATGGGCCTGGCGCCGATTCTGGCGCCGATGCTCGGTGGTCTGCTGGTCAACACCACGGGTTGGCAGTCGATCTTTCTGGTGCTCACCGGGTTCAGTGCGGCGGCAGGTCTGGCGGTGGCATTAGGATTGCCGGAAAGCATGCCGGCCCATGTGCCGCGCCAGCCGTTGTCCGGTGCATTGCGCCAGTACGGGCGACTGGTCAAGGATTCGGTCTACCTTGGCCACGCCCTGACCGGCGGCATCGCCATCGCCGGGATGTTTGCCTACATCGCCGGTTCACCGTTTGTGTTCATCAAGCTCTACGGCGTACCCGCCGAGCATTTCGGTTGGCTGTTCGGCACCAACGCGGCGGGCTTCATTCTGGTGGCGCAGGTCAATGCACGCCTGCTCGCCAAGCGTGGCCCGGCGTTTTTGCTGGTGCGCGCGGTGTGGGTGTATTTCCTCGCCGGCCTGACATTGCTGGCGGTCAGCGCAATGCGCCCAGAGGCATTGTGGCCGTTGCTGATTCCGCTGTTCATTTGCATCGCCAGCCTCGGCTGCATCATTCCTAACGCCTCGGCTTGCGCAATGAACGGCCAGGGCGCCCGCGCCGGCAGTGCGTCGGCGATGCTCGGTTGCCTGCAATTCAGCATCGCCGCCGGTGCCGCCGCATTGGTGGGGGTGTTGCACGATGGCAGCGCCGTGCCGATGGCCATGGTCATCAGCCTGTGCGGTCTGCTGGTGGTGAGCGTCGCGCTGCTCACCCGGCGTCTGCAGAATGCCCGGACACTGGCGCAAGCCCAGGTGTGAAAGTTCTGGTTTGACTGCTGAGATTTAAAGCTCAGCCTGCGGCGCGCTGCTGGCTGGGTTCGGGGATCCCGTGGGGGGCGCAGAGTCGCGCTTCTAGGGTGCGAGTAAAGGCCAAGGCCTCGGCTTCACTGCGAAAGGTCACGACATGCTGGTCCAGACGCACCTGCCATTGGGACTTTGCCACTTCTTTTATCAGGATCTTCATTGCTGACCTCCTTTGCGTAAAAGATGTATCGCAGAGGCTTCGATTGTAGACCCCAATACCCGCGCAATTGTGACAAGGGTCAAGCAACTGACTGACGGCAAAAACCTCGGCAGCCCGTGTAGGAGCTGCCGAAGGCTGCGATCTTTTGACTTTAGAAACCTTCTAAAACAATTTTCCCCTTGGCCTTGCCGCTTTCCAGCAGCTCATGGGCGCGGCGCAGATTGGCCGCGTTGATCACGCCGAAGTGCCCGCCCAAGGTGGTCTTCAAGGTGCCGGCGTCGATCAGCTCGGCGACGCGGTTGAGCAACTTGTGCTGTTCGATCATGTCCGGCGTTTCGAACAGCGAGCGGGTGTACATGAACTCCCAGTGCAGCGACAGGCTCTTGCGCTTGAGCAGGCTGATGTCGAGGGACTTCGGATCGTCGATCAGTGCCAGTTTGCCTTGCGGCGCGAGGGCTTCGACCAGTTGCGGCAGATGCTGATCGGTCTGGGTCAGGCTGGCGACGTGGGTCACGCTGGCGATGCCGGCGCGCTTCAACTCTTCGCTCAGCGGCTGGCTGTGATCGATGACCAGGTCGGCACCGAGTTCGCTGACCCAGTCACGAGTTTGCGCACGGGAGGCGGTACCGATGACTTTCAGGCCGGTCAATTGCTTGGCCAGTTGGGTAAGGATCGAGCCCACACCGCCCGCCGCTCCGACTATCAGCAGGCTCTGGCCCTGGTCGGCGCTGCCTTCGCTGATTTGCAGACGCTCGAAGAGCAATTCCCACGCAGTGATCGCGGTCAGCGGCAGCGCAGCGGCTTCGGCAAAACCGAGGGACTTGGGCATGTGCCCGACAATGCGCTCATCAACCACGTGCAGCTCGCTGTTGCCACCGGCCCGGGCGATCGATCCGGCGTAGAACACTTTGTCGCCAGCCTTGAACAGGGTGACGTCACTGCCGACAGCCTTGACCACACCGGCAACGTCCCAGCCCAGCACTTTTGCCGCGCCGTTTTCCGGCGCCGCGTTCTGCCGCACTTTGGTATCGACCGGGTTGACCGAGATGGCTTTGACTTCCACCAACAGGTCGCGCGGGCCGGCGACCGGCTCTGGCAGTTCAATGTCCTGCAGGGATTTGGCGTCGTTGATCGGCAGGCACGCGTAATAGGCGATGGCTTTCATAAGTGGCTCCGTACGGTTGTTAGAAGAGGGAATCAGGCAATCGCGCCGAGGCGCTTGAGCTTGAAGTGTTCGATGCTGTGGCCGGCGCTGGCCTGGAAATTCTGAAAATGCGCGCTGGCGTTGTGCGCCTCAAGCACCTCATCACTGGCCCACTGCTCGATCACATAAAAAACCTGTGGATCGGCAAGGTCGCGGTGCAGGTCGTACTGGCCACAACCCGGCTCGGCGCGGCTTGGTTCGACGAGGGCACGCAGCGCCTGTTCGAGAACGTCCTGCTGGCCGGATTTGGCGGTTAGTGTGGCGATAGCGGTAAAGGACTGGGACATGCGCGGACTCCAGAGAATCGGATGAATTCGATGGAAGCCATCATTGGCTATTTCTCTGCGCGATAAAACCGGCTAAAAGAGCAGGCTCTTTCAATTTTTTTTGATAATGGAGGCTGCGCATGCTGCGTTTTGATGATTTGCAGTTGTTTGTCCGCGCTGCCGATCTGGGCAGCCTGTCGGCGGCGGCGCGGGTGATGGACATGTCCGCCGCCGTGGCCAGCGCGGCACTCAAGCGCATCGAGCAGCAGCTCGGCGCGCGCCTGCTGGCGCGTTCGACTCGCAGCCTGCGCCTCACCGCCGAGGGCGAAGGCTTCCTCGAATATGCCCGCGCCGCCCTGAGCAATCTCGATGAAGGGCGTCGCTTGCTCGCCAGCGGCCAGGATCAGGTCAGCGGAATTCTGCAGCTGTCGGCGCCTTCGGATTTCGGGCGCAATCTGCTGCTGCCGTGGCTTGACGCGTTCCAGCGTGAACACCCGAAACTGACGGTGCGGCTGTTGCTCGGCGACCGCATCGCCGACCTCTTCCGGCAACCGGTGGACATCGCCCTGCGCTATGGCGAGCCGGAAGATTCGAGCCTGATCGCCCTGCCCATTGCCCCACACAATCGCCGCGTGTTGTGCGCCTCTCCTGATTATCTGGCCCGGCATGGCGAGCCGCGTCAGCTCGAGCAATTGGCCCAGCACAACTGTCTTTTATACATGCTTGGCAGCCGCGTTCACGACCACTGGAGTTTTCACGATGGCAAGCGCGAAGTCGGCCTGACCGTCAGCGGCGATCGCTTCAGTGATGACGCCGACGTGGTGCGGCTATGGGCGCTGGCCGGTGCCGGGATCGCCTATAAGTCATGGCTCGACGTTGGTACCGATGTGCTCGCCGGGCGCCTCAAAGTGCTGATGCCGGAACTGTTGTGTGAGCGCGCACCGCTGAATCTGTTGTGCGCCCATCGCGCACAATTGAGTAAGCCGGTGAACCTGCTGAGGGAGATGCTCGCCAGCCGTTGCGCCGAATTGGGTAGTCAATTTCCCGCTTTTCTCAAAGTTGATCATTAGTCGCAGGCAAATAGAGAAATTTCTCTCAGGAACAATCGCCACCTGCGCAGGCCCGGGCGCAGGACGTCTGGCTTAACCCGCTTATACTAGCGCCCGCCTCATGCTTGCACTGACACCTGGCGCGCAGATCCCGTAACGCGTTGCCGGCTTTTGGTGGCGGTTGCAACTTCTGCTGCAAGGTTGTGTGCCGGAGCAACGGGTGTCGGTGGCAGGCCTTGCCCCGATCCAGGGCGGTTTTCGCGTGTTGGCCAATCACCCATTAGCGGCCAAGATGTCTCCGAGCGGTAGACGATACGATTCGACAGGGAGTGAACAAATGGAAAATGCACCGTGCATCAGCCAGATCGCGACATTGCTGGCCGACCCCAAGCGCAGCGCGATGATGTGGGCGTTGATGGATGGCTCGGCGCGGCAAGCCGAAGAGCTGGCGTTGCTGGCCGGGCTCTCGCCGTCGTCGGCCAGTGCGCATCTGGGGCGATTGTCCGCAGGTGGACTGTTGAACATCGAGATGCGTGGGCGTAAACGCTTCTTCCGCTTGGCAGCCCCGGAGGTGGGCGCGGCGATCGAGGCACTGGCCAGCGCCACCATTGCCAGCGCGCCACGGCAAATCCCCGCTGCGCTGAAACGCACCACGCCGATGGTCAGGCCACAGGCGGCGCCGTCTTCGTTGTTGCGCGCGCGGTTTTGCGACGATCATCTGGGCGGCACCCTGGCAGCTGATCTGTATCAGCGCCTGCTCGATGCCGGCTGGATCGAACAAGTTGAGCAACGTGTGGTGGTCACTCACAAGGGGTCCACCCGACTGGCCCAGCGCGGCGTGTTTATCCAGGCCCTGGCGCACCGCAACGTGCAGGTCGCCTGCGCCTGCCCGGACTGGAGCGAGCGCCGCCCGCACATGGGCGGCTCACTGGGCGCGGCGCTGCTGCAGTTGTTCATGCAGTCCGGCTGGCTGACCTTGCCCAACGATTCCCGCGCCTTGCAGTTGACGACCACCGGCCAGCGCGAAATCCATCGCTTCGCTGCCGAGACCGAGCTGGAAACAGCGTTCTAGAGCGACAGCCTGGGCTGAGCAGACGATCAACGTCGACTATGACTGTGAACAGGTCGCATCCAGTACGACCTCTGAATGACCATCCCGCACACTCGATCCGGGGATTTTTCCGGATGGGGGAGCGCAACATGAATACACAACGCTTTAGCGCGGCTGAGCGCCTCGAACGGCTACCGCTCAGCGGTTATCACCGCGTCATCTTCATCATCATCGCCTTGGCGTTTTTCTTCGATTCCATGGATCTGGCGATGATGACTTTCCTGCTCGGCTCAATCAAAGCCGAATTCGGCCTGAGCAGTGCACAGGCGGGGCTGCTGGCCAGTTCGAGCTTTTTCGGCATGGTGCTGGGGGCGTCGCTGTCGGGAATGCTTGCCGACCGCTTCGGGCGCAAACCGGTGTTTCAGTGGAGCATCGTGCTGTGGGGCGTGGCCAGTTACCTGTGCTCGACGGCGCAGACGGTGGAGACGCTGACGCTATTTCGCATCCTGCTGGGCATCGGCATGGGCATGGAATTTCCCATCGCGCAATCGATGCTGTCGGAGCTGATTCCTGCGCAACGACGCGGACGCTACATCGCGCTGATGGACGGCTTCTGGCCGCTGGGTTTTGTCGCGGCGGGCGTGCTTTCGTACTTCCTGCTGCCGCTGATTGGCTGGCGCGATATCTTTCTGGTGCTGGCGGTGCCGGCGGTGTTTGTCCTGGCGATCCGTTTTTTCATTCCCGAATCACCGCGCTGGCTGGAACAGGCCGGGCGGGACGCCGACGCGGACAAGGTGTTGAACGGCATCGAAGCGCGGGTGCGTGCTTCGCTGGGCGCTGCAGCGTTGCCGGAACCGGTTCGTTTGCCCCGCACGGTGACGCCACCGGGCAATTTCTTCTCGGCACTCAAGCAGATCTGGTCGCCGCAATATCGCCAGCGCACGACGATGATCTGGAGTCTGTGGTTCTTTGCATTGCTGGGTTTCTACGGACTGACCTCATGGCTCAGCGCGTTGCTGCAGCAGTCGGGGTTTGCCGTGACGCAATCGGTGTATTACACCGTGCTGATTTCGCTCGGCGGGATTCCCGGCTTCCTCATGGCGGCATGGTTGGTCGAGCGTTGGGGGCGTAAGCCGGTGTGCATCGTCACCCTGCTCGGCGGCGGGGTGATGGCGTTTCTGTATGGGCAGAGCGCGGTGTTCGGCGGCAACGTCGCGTTGCTGATCGGCACCGGATTGTTGATGCAGTTTTTCCTGTTCGGCATGTGGGCGGTGCTCTACACCTACACGCCGGAGCTGTACCCGACCTCGGCACGGGCAACCGGCTCGGGATTTGCTTCGGCGATTGGCCGCGTCGGCTCGCTGCTCGGGCCACTGGTGACCGGGCTGGTGTTCCCGATTACCGGGCAGGGCGGCGTGTTCGCGCTCGGCGCGGCGTGCTTCGCGATCGCGGCGGGCGTGGTGTGGCTGTTCGGGATGGAGACGCGGGGCAAGACCCTGGAAGAGCTTACCGAGTGAACATCGATATGAATGTGGGAGCGAGCCTGCTCGCGAAAGCGGTGTTTCATTCAACGAAAATGTTGACTGACACTCCCTCTTCGCGAGCAGGCTCGCTCCCACATTGGTTTTGCGGTGTTGCTTAAGGTTTTACCAACCGCGCATCCAGGCTGTTCTGCGCCAGGCGTTTGGCCTGATCCTGGGTCATGCCCAGATGCTCGTGCAGCGCATGGAAGTTCTCGGTCACGTACCCGCCGAAATACGCCGGGTCATCGGAGTTCACCGTGACCTTCACGCCGCGTTCGAGCATGTCGAGGATGTTGTGCTGCGACATGTGATCGAACACGCAGAGCTTGGTGTTCGACAGCGGGCACACGGTCAGCGGAATCTGCTCGTCGATGATCCGCTGCATCAGGCGCTCGTCCTCGATGGCGCGCACGCCATGGTCGATGCGCTGGATTTTCAGCAGGTCGATGGCTTCCCAGATGTACTCCGGTGGGCCTTCTTCACCGGCGTGGGCGACGGTCAGGAAGCCTTCGTCGCGGGCGCGATCGAAGACGCGTTTGAACTTGCTCGGCGGATGGCCCATCTCGGAACTGTCGAGACCGACCGCGACAAACGCATCACGGAACGGCAGCGCCTGATCGAGGGTTTTCTGCGCTTCGTCTTCGCTGAGGTGGCGCAGAAAGCTGAGGATCAAACCGCTGCTGATGCCCAGTTGCGTCTCGCCATCCTTGAGCGCGGCGGCGATGCCGTTGAGCACCACTTCGAACGGGATGCCCCGGTCGGTGTGGGTCTGCGGATCGAAGAACGGTTCGGTATGAATCACGTTCTGTGCCTTGCAGCGCAGCAGATAGGCCCAGGTCAGGTCGTAGAAATCCTGCGAGGTGCGCAGCACATCGGCGCCCTGGTAATACAGGTCGAGAAATTCCTGCAGATTGTTGAAGGCGTAAGCTTTGCGCAGGGTTTCCACGTCGCTCCACGGCAGTGCGATCTTGTTGCGCTCGGCCAGGGCGAACAGCAGTTCAGGCTCCAGCGAACCTTCCAGATGCAGGTGCAGTTCGGCTTTGGGCAGGGCGTTGAGCCAGTCGTACATAGTCTTTTCTCATCAGGTGCAATGCCGGCATTCTACAGAGGCTGGCCGCAACAATTGGCAAAACCTGACCAGGTGATCGATCAAACCGCCTCTTGCTCGCGGCGATAGGCGTAGGTATCGGCGAAGCGCGACAGCAGGAATTCAGCACAGGTGGTGGTCGGATATTTCGCCGGATGCTGTGGGTCCTGGCAACCGGGCAGGCATTCGATGCGCGTGTCCGGGTGCGGTTCGGCGAAAAACGGCATCGAATAGCGATCCACCCCTAGCGGGCTGATCACCCGATGCGGGGTTGAGCGATAACGGTCGTTGCTCCAGCGCGCCATCATGTCGCCGAGGTTGACCACGAAAGTGCCGTCAATCGGTGGTGCATCGATCCATTCACCTTTGACGTTCTTTACCTGCAAACCGCCGGCGCTGTCCTGGTAGAGCAAAGTGATGCAGCCGTAATCGGTGTGGGCGCCGGCACCTTGTTGCTCGGCGGAGCTGGCGGTGTGACGCGGCGGGTAATGGATCATGCGCAACACGCTGACCGGTTCGACAAAACGCGAATCGAAAAAGTCGCGTTCGATGCCCAGCGCAATGGTCATCGCCCGCAACAGGGTTTGCGCCAGTGCCTGCATGTCGAGGTAATGCTGCTCCATCAGAGCGGCCCAACCGGGTTGCGCCGGATGGCGATTGGGGCCGCGCAAGGGTTTTTCCGCCAGCACCTCAGGATGCTCGGCCGGCAGGTGCAGGCCCATGTCGAAGGTTTCCTTCAGATCACTGGGTTTGTCCGGGTCCAGTTGCTCGGTGGCAATCGCACCGTAGCCGCGATGATGGCGGGTCTGGGTAATGTCGATCTTCAGTTTTTCTGCGGCTGGCAGGGCGAAGAAGCGCTGGGCGTGATCGAGCAGATCGTCGATGCGCTGCGCCGAGATCGGATGGCCCTTGATGTAGAAAAAGCCCCACTCGCGACAGGCTTGGTCGATTTGTTCGGCCACCGCAGGCCAGGCGTTTTCGTCGTCGCCATAGAGCGGGCTGATATCAATGATCGGAAGCTGATCCATACACAATCCTTGAATACGCTGTGTTTCCAATGTGGGAGCGAGCCTGCTCGCGAAGAGGGAGTGTCAGACAACATTTTTGTTTAATGACACACCGCTTTCGCGAGCAGGCTCGCTCCCACAGGGTTTTGTGTGGTGAATCGAGGGACTACTTCGGCATCTCGGCCTTCATGCCCTCAACGTAATAATTCATCGATGCCAGTTCCGCATTGGTGGCGCTGACCCCTGCAGGGATTTTTTCTACACCGGCCTGATCCCTGATCGGCCCGGTAAACGGCTGCAACGCGCCGCTCTTGATGTCGGCGATCAACTGCTCGGCCTCGGCTTTCACCGGCGCCGGCACCAGATCGCTGATCGGCAGTTCCACCGTACCTTCCTTCAGCCCGCCCCAGTAATCCTGGGATTTCCAGGTGTGGTCGATCACGCTCTGCGTCGCTTGAATATAGTGTGGCGCCCAGTCGTTGACGATCGAGGTCAGCACCGCTTTCGGGCCGAAGTGGGCCATGTCCGAGGCGTAGCCCACGGCATACACGCCGCGCCGTTCGGCAGCCTGGATCGGCGCCGGGCTGTCGGTGTGCTGGAACACCACGTCGACGCCCTGGTCGATCAGCGCGTTGGCGGCGTCGGCTTCCTTGCCCGGATCGAACCAGGAGTTGACCCACACCACTTTGATTTCGGTGCCCGGGTTGTACTTGTTCAAGGCCAGCTGGATGGCGTTGATGTCGCGGATCACTTCCGGAATCGGGAACGAGGCGACGTAGCCGATTTTCCTGGTCTTGGTCATCTTCGCCGCGAGGAAACCACCGACGTAACGGCCCTCGTAAGTGCGCGCCAGGTAAGTGCCGAGGTTCTTGTCCTGCTTGTAGCCGGTGGCGTGTTCGAACGTCACCTTGGGAAACTGTTTGGCTACTTTCACCGTCGGGTTCATGTAGCCGAAAGAGGTGGTGAAAATCAGGTCGTATTTGTCCTTGGCCATGTTGCGGATCACCCGCTCGGCGTCGGCGCCCTCGGCGACGTTTTCCACGTAGTTGGTGGTGATCTGCGTGCCGAGTTTTTCCGCCAGGGCCTTGCGCCCCTGTTCGTGCTGATACGTCCAGCCGTGGTCACCGATCGGGCCGATGTAGACGAAACCGACTTTCAGCGGATCGGCAGCGCTGGCGCTCAGGCTGATTCCCAGACCGATGGCGGCGTACAGCAGTTTGTGCAGCGGACGTATTGGCATGAACCCGAACTCCATTTTGTTGTGTGTGCTCAGGGCCAATGCAAATTGCTGACCAACAGGACAATAAATAATCCACAACCGCAGTGCGGCCTTCGCGAGCAGGCTCCCTCCCACAGGGGGATCGCATTTCAATGTGGGAGCGAGCCTGCTCGCGAAGAGGACGGCAAGGCCAATAAAAGTGCATGCCTGAATCCAGCTGCCATCGCGTGGTGCGCAAAGATGTAACGAAACGTTAGCGGCGCGCGGCAGTCAGTAGCTCATCAGCTCTTTTCGGCAAAAGGCCCGTCATGCTCTCGATCCTCAAACAAGAAAGCTTCCTGCTGCTGGCAGTCCTTGCCGCGTGCGTCGCTTACCCACTGGAACACTGGCTGCTGCACAGCGGCCAGATCGTCGCGCTGGGCGGCGGTCTGCTGCTGATTGCCTTCATCGTCGCCGCGTCGATGCGCGTCGCTCATCACGCCGAACTGCTGGCGGAAAAAGTCGGTGATCCCTACGGCACGATGATCCTCACGCTCTCGGCGGTGTTGGTTGAAGTGGTGATCCTGGCGATCATGATGAGCAACGAAGCCTCGGCAACACTGGTGCGCGACACGATTTACTCAGCGGTCATGCTCGACATCAACGGCATCCTCGGCCTCGCCGCACTGATGGGCGGGATCAAACACGGCGAGCAGTCCTACAACGACGATTCGGCGCGCAGCTACAGCGTCATGATCCTCACCGCGATGGGCGTGTCGATGGTGGTCCCGGAGTTCATTCCCGAGGCCAACTGGAAGATGTATTCGGCGTTCACCATCGGCGCGATGATGGTGCTGTATGCGCTGTTCCTGCGCATGCAGGTCGGCCCGCACAGTTACTTTTTCAGCTACAGCTACCCGGACAAACGCCGCAAGAAAGAGCCGGTCGAGCAGGAGCCGAAACCGGTCAGCCTGGCGCTGTCGGTTGGCATTCTGGTGTCGGGGGTGGTGATCATCGGCGCACTGGCCGAGGTGATGTCCAAGACCCTCGATCTGGGCCTGGAAGGCACGGGCGCGCCGCCGGTGATCACGGCGATTCTGGTGGCAGCGATTTCCGCCGCGCCGGAAATTCTCACCGCACTGCGTGCAGCGCTGGCCAATCGTATGCAGTCGGTGGTCAACATCGCGATGGGTGCGTCACTGTCGACGGTGATTCTCACCGTGCCGGTGATGGAAGCGATGGCGCTGTACACCGGCCAGCCGTTTCAAATGGCGATGACCCCGGTACAGACAGTGATGATCTTCATCACCCTCATCGTCAGTGCGATCAACCTCAATGACGGCGAGACCAACGCCATTGAGGGCATGACGCACTTTGTGCTGTTTGCCACGTTCATCATGCTATCCCTGCTGGGCCTATAGGGACGCTGAAAACCTGTGGGAGCGGGCTTGCTCGCGAAAGCGGTGTGTCATCCAACAAACATGTTGTCTGACGCTCCCTCTTCGCGAGCAGGCTCGCTCCCACAGTTTTGAACGGCGGCGACTCAGGTACCGGCGATCAACTGCCGAGCCGCCTGGCTGTGATCGGCGATCAGACCTTTCAGGTCCAACCCTTCAACCTGCCCATCAACCACACGCCACTTGCCACCGATCATCACCCGATCCGCTCGGTCAGCGCCGCACAGCAGCAACGCCGAAATCGGATCGTGGCTACCGGAGAAGCGCAGTTCATCGAGCTTGAACAACGCCAGATCCGCCTGTTTGCCCACGGCGATTTCGCCAATGTCGGTTCGGCCCAAAAGGCTCGCCGAACCCTTGGTCGCCCAGCCCAGCACGCGCTCCGGGGTGATCTTTTCGGCGCCGTAACGCAGGCGCTGGATGTACAAAGCCTGACGCGCTTCGAGGATCATGTTCGAGGCATCGTTGGACGCTGAACCGTCAACGCCAAGACCGAACAGCGCGCCGGCATCGGTCAGCTCGATGCTCGGGCAGATGCCGGACGCCAGGCGCATGTTCGAGCTTGGGCAGTGGCAGATGCCGGTACCGGCCTGGCCGAGGCGGGCGATTTCGTCGGGGTTGAAATGAATGCCGTGGGCCAGCCACGTACGCGGGCCGAGCCAGCCGACGCTGTCCAGGTAATCGACGGTGCGCAGACCGAAGCGTTGCAGGCAGAAGTCTTCTTCATCGAGGGTTTCAGCAAGGTGGGTGTGCAGACGCACATCAAGCTTGTTTGCCAGATCAGCGCTGGCCGACATGATTTGCGGGGTCACCGAAAACGGCGAACACGGCGCCAGGGCGATCTGGATCTGCGCGCCGTCGCCACGCTCGTGGTACTCGTGAATCAGCCGCTGGCTGTCATCAAGAATCACCTGACCTTCCTGCACCGTTTGTTGCGGAGGCAGGCCGCCGTCCTTCTCGCCGAGGCTCATCGAACCACGGGTGAGCATGGCGCGCATGCCCAGCTCACGCACCGTTTCGACCTGCACGTCGATGGCGTTCTCCAAACCGTCCGGGAACAGGTAGTGATGGTCGGCAGCCGTGGTGCAACCCGAGAGCAGCAATTCGGCCAGCGCGACTTTGGTGGCGAGGGCGAGTTTTTCAGGCGTCAGCCGCGCCCATACCGGGTACAGGGTTTTCAGCCACGGGAACAGCGGCTGATTGACCACCGGCGCCCAGGCGCGGGTCAGGGTCTGATAGAAGTGATGGTGAGTGTTGATCAGGCCCGGCAGGATCACATGCTCGCGGGCATCGAACACTTCATTGCAAGGCGCCGATGGCTGCTGACCGGCGGCGAGGACTTCGACGATCACACCGTCTTGCACGACAAGGCCGCCACGGGCATCAAGCTCGTTGGAGGTGAAAATGGCGAGGGGATTTTTTAACCAGGTACGGGTCGCAGGCATTGTGGCCGGCTCCTCTGAAAGTTGGGTTCAGGGTTGCCAGCTCAGTGATGCCCTGTCTGCTGATCCAGGGTCGCCGCGATGGACGAGGCGCGCAGTTTCAAACAAATCGCAGCAGTGGGCAAGCCCAACCCGACCATTCACCATCACTCCCTGTGGGAGCGAGCCTGCTCGCGAAGGCGGCATGTCAGTCGATAAAGATTTACCTGACAGATCGTATTCGCGAGCAGGCTCGCTCCCACATCGGGATTTTCAGTGCTTACCAGGCAATCGTTTCACCCTTGTAATTGACGAAGTGATGCCCGCCCTTGCCGGTGAACGCATTGACCTGATCGATCAGCCCGCGGGTGCTGGTCTCGACGTCAAGATCGGCGCCTTCGCCGCCCATGTCGGTCTTCACCCAGCCTGGGTGCAGGGACAGTACGGTGAGTTTCTGCTCACCCAGTTGCGTGACGAAACTGTTGGTCATCGAATTCAGCGCCGCTTTGCTCGCCTTGTACAATGCCAGCTCCGGCGCGTCGGGCATGGTCACGCTGCCGAGCACCGAACTCATGAACGCCAGCACGCCGCTGCCGTCGCGGATCTGCCCGACGAAACGCTGGGCCAGATTGATCGGCGCCACCGCGTTGGTGAAAAACAGCTGCCCGACCTCGGCCAGGGTTGCGCCGCCCGGCGTCTGCACGTCCGGGCCTTTGACCCCGGCGTTGACGAACAACAGATCGAAGGTTTCGCCCTTGAGCTTCTGGCTCAGGGCGATCACTGCTTGCTGATCGTCCATGTCGAGCTTCTCGATGCGCACGTCACCCAGCGCTTGCAGCGCCTCGGCCTTTTGCGGATTGCGCACCGTCGCGGTCACTTGCCAGCCATCGCCCAGCAGGGTCTTCACCAGACCGAGGCCCAAGCCGCGGGAGGCGCCGATGATCAGTGCGTTTTTTGCCTGAGACATGATGGGTTTCCTTGAAAGTCAGCATTCTGGATTCAATGGACACGCCTGACCGAGGCGCAGTTGCAGCGCTTGGCGAAAAACAGGCTTTGATCCCGGAGCATACTCCAGGCTTCTTGAGTTTCTCGAGGGTGTTTGATCAGAAATAGTTGTGGGTCGTGGTCCAGGTGCTGCCGGTGCGGACGCCTTCGCGAGCAGGCTCGCTCCCACGCTTGCCCGCGTTCACTCAGATCCCCTGTGGGAGCGAGCCTGCTCGCGAAGAGGCCCGCTCTGACAACGATCAGTGTCCCGATTGCCACGGTTGCCCCAACGAAACCGGCGCATACAGACGAGTGCGCACGGCATCGCGGGACAGCAGCACCAGCACCAGAATCGTCGCCACATACGGCAGCATCGCGAGCAGGCTCGAAGGAATCGCCAGCCCCAATCCCTGCGCCACCAAGTGCAGGATGCTGGCGAGGCCGAACAGGTACGCCCCAAGCAACAACCGCCACACCCGCCAACTGGCAAACACCACCAGCGCCAAGGCGATCCAGCCGCGTCCGGCGGTCATGTTTTCTGCCCACATCGGCGTGTAGGCCAGCGACAGATACGCCCCGGCCAGCCCGGCCATCGCTCCGCCAAACAGCACCGCCAATGTACGCACGGTCAGCACTGGCAAGCCCATCGCGCTGGCCGCATCCGGGTTTTCACCGACCGCTTGAATGATCAGGCCGACACGGCTTTTGATGATCACCCACGCCACCAGCCCAAACAGCGCGAACGACAGATACACCAGCAGATCCTGAGCAAACAGCATCCGCCCGATCAGCGGGATCTCACTCAAATACGGAATCGCCAAAGGCTCGAAACCTGCCAGCGGCTTACCCACCCAGGCCGCGCCGACAAACGTCGACAGGCCCACGCCGAAGATCGTCAGGGCCAAACCGGTCGCCACCTGATTAGCGTTGAACACCAGCGCGACCAAGGCAAACAGTGACGACAACAACATCCCCGCCAACATCGCCAGCAGCACACCCAGCCACAGGTTGCCGCTGTTCAGCGCGACGATAAACCCGATCACCGCACCGAACAGCATCATGCCTTCCTGGCCGAGGTTGAGGACGCCGCTTTTCTCGCAGATCAACTCACCCAAGGCCACCAGCAACAGCGGCGTGCCGCAGCGAACCATGGCATAGAAAATATTGCTCAACAGATCGATATCCATTACAGCGCTCCGGCGGTTACGGCAGGGGTCGAGGCGCGCCGGGTCCAGCGCAGTTTCAGACGTGGCCGATAGAGAATCAGCACGTCACAGGCGAGCAGGAAAAACAGCATCATTCCCTGGAACAACTGGGTGATCGCTTGCGGCAGATTGAGCGACATCTGCGCGCTTTCGCCGCCGATGTACAGCAGCGCCATGAGCAGGCTCGAGAACATAATGCCGAGCGGATTCAACCGTCCGAGAAACGCCACGGTGATCGCCGCGTAGCCATAGCCCGGCGACACCTGCGGCACCAGTTGGCCGATCGGCCCGGTCACTTCGCAGACCCCGGCGAGCCCGGCCAGACCACCGCTGATCAACAGCGCCAGCCAGATCAGGCGCTTCTCGCGAAAGCCGACAAAACCTGCCGCACGCTTGTCCAGCCCGAGCACTTTGATCTGGAAACCGATAAAGCTTTTCTGCAACAACACCCACACCGCAACCAGCGCGAGCAGGGCGAAATACACGCCGGCATGCACGCGGCCGTCCTCCAGCAGCAGCGGCAAACGACTGGCGTCGCCGAACATCGCCGACTCGGGGAAATTGAAGCCCGCCGGATCCTTCAACGGCCCGTGCACGCAGAACAGCAGCAGGTTCAGCGCGATGTAATTGAGCATGATGCTGGTAAGGATTTCATTGGCATTGAAGCGCGTGCGCAGCCATGCGGTGAGCCCGGCCCATGCGGCGCCCGCCAGCGTGCCGGTCAGCAGAATCAGCACCAGCGCCCAGCGACTTTGCATGTCGATAACGTTCACTGCCAGAGCACTGCCGGCCAACGCGCCGAGTAGAAGTTGGCCTTCGGCGCCGATGTTCCAGATTCGCGCCTGATAGACCACCGCCAAGCCGAGTGCGCAGAGCAGAATCGGCAGCGCCTTGACCAGCAATTCGGACACGCCATACAAATCGCTGACCGGCGCGATCAGTAGCGTGTGCAAGGTTTGCAGTGGGTCGTGGCCCAGAGCGATGAATAACAGCGAGCCGCAGCCGAGGGTCAGGGCCGCCGCCAATAACGGCGAGCACCACAGCATCAGGCGCGATTGCTGGCCACGGGGTTCGAGAGAAAGCAGCATGTTGAGACTCCGTTAAACCGAGGCGGCGCGAGGTGAATGATCGAACTGGCCGGCCATCCACGCGCCGACATCGCTCAGTTGTGTAAGGCCGGTGTCTTGAAGAGTCGACAGACGCCCGCCGCACAGCGCGCCAAGGCGATCGCTGATCTGGAACAGCTCATCGAGGTCTTCGGAAATCACCAGAATCGCCGCGCCGACATCGCGCAGGGCAATCAACGCGCGATGGATGGTCGCAGCGGCGCCGACGTCGACGCCCCAGGTCGGGTGCGCGGCGATCAGCAGTTTCGGTTGCTGAAGAATTTCCCGGCCGAGGATGAATTTCTGCAAGTTGCCGCCGGACAGGCTGCGCGCGGCGGTCTGCGTGTCCGGGGTCTTCACGCCGAAGCGCTGGATGATCTGTTGCGCGAGGGCTTCGACTTTGTCGCGTTGAATCAACCCGTGGCTCACCAGTCCTTGCTCAAAAGCACTGAGCAGGGCGTTATCGGCCAGACTCAACTCCGGCACCGCGCCGTGGCCAAGGCGTTCGGCCGGCACGAAGGCCAGACCGAGTTTGCGCCGCGCATCCGGGCGCAGGTCAGCGACGTTTCTATCTGCGAAGCGCAGGGTCGCCGCTTGCGCCCGGGGCAAGGTTTGTTCGCCGCTGAGCAGGGCGAGCAACTCGTCCTGACCATTGCCCGCAACTCCGGCGATGCCTACGATTTCACCGCTGCGTACTTGCAAGTCGATGTCTGTCAGCGAGCAGCCAAACGGGTCCGGGTTGTGCCAGCTCAAACCCTGCACCTGCAAAAACGCCGCGCTACCGCTGACCTTCGGATACTCGCCAATCAATCCCGCCGCTTCGCCGACCATCAGTTGTGCCAGTTGCTGATCCGTACATTGCGCGGGCAGGCAATGCCCGGCTACCCGACCGCCGCGCAGCACCGTGGCGCTGTGGCACAAAGCGCGCACTTCAGCGAGCTTGTGGCTGATAAACAGAATGCTGCAGCCTTCATCGGCGAGGCGACGCAGGGTGATGAACAGTTCGTCAGCCTCCTGCGGCGTCAGCACCGAGGTTGGCTCGTCGAGAATCAACAGGCGGATGTCCTGCATCAGGCAACGAATGATTTCCACCCGTTGCCGCTCGCCGATCGACAGGCTGTGGACAAGTCGTTCCGGTTCCAGCGCCATGCCGTAGCGCCGCGAGACTTCGCGAATCTTCGGCTCCAGTTGCTTCGGTGTGCCGGCCGCCGCGCCCATCGCCAGAGCAATGTTCTGCGCCACGCTGAGGGTTTCGAACAGCGAGAAATGCTGGAACACCATGCCAATGCCCAACTGCCGCGCCTGCGCCGGATTGCGCATCTGCACGCGCTGCCCCTCCCAGAACATTTCACCGCTATCGCCCTGGGTGACCCCGTAAATGATCTTCATCAACGTACTTTTGCCCGCGCCGTTTTCACCGAGCAGGGCATGGATTTCACCCGGCGCGATGCTCAAGTCGATGGCGTCGTTGGCCAGGCAACCGGGGTAGCGTTTACTGATCTGCCGCAGTTGCAGGCGCGGTGGGGAAGGGGCGATGGACATGACAGGCTCGACTGACTTGGAGTTGTGCCTGTGGATAAAGCAATTTCCTGGCCATTGAGTCAGGAACGCTTGCGCAACCCGTTGGCAAACGCCGACTGCAGCGCATCGGCGCTCGATCTGGTTCATGGTCGAGCACCATTTCAGCGCAAAGCCGTTGATCAGGCTCCAGTTTTGCCCGCGAGTAGTTGGTTAAAAAGTGAGCAAGCGCTTGCGGCCTAGACAGATCCAGCGACAGCGGTGGTCATGAACGGCTTATCCACAGGTTGCTCCACAGTAATTGTGCGCAAGCCCTTAGCCCGGGCATAAGCACTGCATTGCTTTGTTCTAATGGTGATAAACGCGGTTAACTGTCTGTTTTTACGCTGTTTTTCCGTTTCGTCGGGTCAATTGAACGAAAAGTGAACAAATCGCGCAAAGCCGCGTGACAGAAGGGTTACAGCGGTATGTGCTCAGGTTATCCACAGTCGGGTGCACAGCCGATGTGGGCAAGTCGCCAATTGGGGAATGCCCTAAAAGATCGCAGCGTTCCGCAGCTCCTACAATTGGAATGCGTTCCAAAGGAGCTGCCGAAGGCTGCGATCTTTTGATCTTCCACTCTCAACGCTGCAACAAAATCCGCCCACGGCTCAGATCCGCCAACTGACTCTGCAACACGTCGATCTGCGCTTCCCCCACCGCCAATTCCAACTCCACCCCATTGGCCGTGAAGTTTTCCTCCACCACCAATCCGCCGAGATCGGCCACACGCAACTTCACCAGCGCCAATTCGGCAAATCCACAGGCGCAACTCAGCGGCACGCGGCTGATCAGCTCGATTTTTTCCGCCGCTTGCAGGCACTTGTTGGCGCCGCCGCCATAGGCTCGGGCCAGGCCGCCAGTGCCCAGTTGAATGCCGCCGTACCAGCGAATCACCAGCACCGCGACCTGATCGCAGTCCTGCGCTTCGATCGCCGCCAGAATAGGGCGCCCGGCGGTGCCGCCCGGCTCGCCATCGTCAGTACTGCGATATTGCGCGCCGAGTTTCCACGCCCAGCAATTGTGCGTGGCGTTCAAATCGCTGTGCTGCTCGAAAAATGCCTGCGCGTCGGCGGGGCTGCTGATCGGCGTCGCCAGAGTGATGAAGCGGCTTTTGCGAATCTCTTCGCGGTACTCGCAAAAACCGCTGAGGGTGAAAGGCATAGACGTCTTATAGAGAGGGAGTGAGGCCGCAGCCTTTGAGAATGATGCGGATCAGGTTGTTGCCGGCGTCTTCCATGTCCTGCTTGGTCAACTTGCTGCGCCCGGTGACGCGGCAGATCTGCGTGGCGAAGTCGGCATAATGCTGGGTGCTGCCCCACAGCAGGAAGATCAGGTGCACCGGATCGACCGGGTCCATTTTGCCTGCATCGATCCACGCCTGAAATACCGCCGCGCGCCCGGTGAACCAGGTGCGGTAATCCTGATTGAAATATTCGCTCAGGCATTCGCCGCCGCTGATCACTTCCATGGCGAAGATCCGCGACGCCTGTGGCTGGCGTCGGGAGAATTCCATCTTCGCGCGGATATAGCGGGTCAGCGCTTCGGCCGGGTCATCCTCTGCAGTAAGGGTGTTGAAGGTGCTGTCCCACAACTCGATGATGTTGCTCAGCACCGCCACATACAAACCGAGCTTGTTGGTGAAGTAGTAATGCAGGTTGGCTTTGGGCAGCCCGGCATTCTGCGCGATGGTGTTCATGCTGGTGCCTTTGAACCCGTGACGGGCGAACTCGTCTTCGGCGGCTTTGAGAATGGTCTCTTCGTTCTTCTGACGAATGCGGCTGGCGGGTTTGCCGCCGTGGGCTGGGACTTCAAAGGTCATAGGCACTTCCGGGATTGTCTGTGGGTGCAACCAGTTGCGTTGATAGCGCACCCACAGGCATCCGACAAGTCCTTGCGCGGAAAAACAGTTACGCCTGTTCGATCTTGTTCAATGGCGCGGCGCTTTTTGCCGCTGCGGTTTTGCCTTCCGGTAACAACAGACAGAGGAAGATTGCCGTCAGCCCGCCGCTGGTGATCGCCGAGTCGAACAGGTTCTGCACCAGTTTCGGCAGCAGGTGCAGCAGGTTCGGTTGCGCGGCGATGCCGAGGCCGACGCCGAACGAAGTGGCGATGATCAACATGCTGCGCCGGTCCAGCGGCGACTGCGCGAGAATGCGTACGCCCGCCGCCGCCACCGCACCGAACATCACCAGCGTCGCACCGCCCAGCACCGGTTTTGGAATCTGTTGCAGCACCGCGCCGATCATCGGGAACAGGCCGAGGCAGAACAGGATCGCGCCGATGTACAGGCCGACGTAGCGGCTGGCCACACCGGTCAATTGGATCACGCCGTTGTTTTGCGCGAACGTCGTATTGGGAAACGCGCTGAAAGTCGCCGCGATCATGCAGCTCACGCCATCGCCAAGCACGCCACCGCGCAAGCGACTTATATAAGTAGGGCCGCTGATCGGTTGGCGGGCGAGCATGCAGTTGGCGGTGAGGTCGCCGACGGTTTCAATGGTGCTGATCAGGTAAATCAGCGCGACCGGCAGGAAAGCCGTCCAGTCGAAGCTGAAACCAAACTTGAACGGCGTAGGAAAACTCACCAGCGGCAAGTCAGGCAACGGCTGCGGGATCAATTTCCCGCTGAACCACGCCGCGAGACTGCCGAGCACCAGCCCGATGATGATCGCCGACAGCCGTACCCAGGGCGTATTCGAGCGGTTGAGCAGAATGATCGTCAGTAGCACAAACACGCCCAAGGCCAGATTGCCCGGCGCGCCGAAGTCCGGCGCGTTGAAGCCGCCACCCAGATCGGTGATGCCGACCTTGATCAGACTGATACCGATCAGCGTGATGACGATGCCGGTCACCAGCGGTGTCACCACTCGGCGCAACTGACCGATGAAACGGCTGAGCACGATCTGTACGATTGCGCCGAAAAAGCACACGCCGAAAATCATCGCCAGGATATCTTCCGGGCTGCCGCCGCGCTGCTTGACCAGAAACCCGGCCGACAGCACCGCACCGAGAAACGCGAAACTGGTGCCTTGCAGACAGATCATCCCTGCGCCGATACCAAACGGTCGTCGCGCCTGGATAAAGGTGCCGACGCCGGAGACCATCAGCGCCATGCTGATCAGGTACGGTAGATGCGCGGTCAGCCCGAGCGCCGAACCGATCACCAGTGGCGGGGTGATGATGCCGACGAAACTGGCGAGCACGTGTTGCAACGCGGCAAGAATGGCGGCGAGTGGTTTGGGGCGGTCGTTGAGGCCGTAGATCAGTTCACTGGATGAATCGGAATCTGGCTGCATGGCTTTGGCTTCTTGTTGAAGGACGAGTCAGCCCTTCTCTGCAAAAACCTGTCCACTTGCTCAGGTTATTCCTTGATTTTGTCGGTGAGGCCCCGCCGGGTTGGGCTCTGCGCGCTTATCTATCGCGTTGCCGCCAGACTCTCCAGGAAACTTTCCAGCACCAAATGAGGGCGTCGACCCTTGCGCGTGACCGATGCCAGACTCAAATCGTAAAACCGCGTGCCGGCCTTGAGCGCGCGCAACCGCCCTTGCTGCACCCAAAGGCTGGCATAGTGATCCGGCAAATAACCGATATAGCGACCGGTCAGAATCAGAAACGCCATGCCCTCCCGATCCGACGCACTGGCCGTGCAATTGAGCGCCTGATAGTGCGCTTGAATTTCAGCCGGCAAACGGAAGGTCGGCGCAATCGCGTCCTGACTGTCGAGGCGTTGATCATCGAGTTGTTTGTCGTCGACATAAAACAGCGGATGACCCACCGCGCAGTACAGCAGCGAACGCTCGCTGTATAACGGCTGATATTCCAGTCCCGACAAGGCGCTGGCCTGCGGTACCACGCCAACGTGCAGGCGCCCGTCGAGCACACCTTGTTCAACTTCGTTTGGCGCAATCATGCGGATCTGGATCTGCACATCCGGCCCGCGTTCCTTCAATTGCGCGAGGGCGTGGGTGATGCGCATGTGGGGCAGGGTGACCAGGTTGTCGGTCAGGCCGATGATCAATTCACCACGCAAGTGCTGGTGCAGGCCGTTGACCTCAGTGCGGAAACTTTCCAGCGCGCTCAACAATTGCAGCGCTGATTGATACACCTCACGACCTTCCTCGGTCAGGGAGAACCCGGCCCGGCCGCGCTGGCACAAGCGCAAGCCGAGGCGCTGTTCCAGATCGCTCATCTGCTGGCTGATCGCCGAGCGCCCGATGCCAAGCACGGTTTCCGCTGCGGAGAAGCCGCCACACTCCACGACACTGCGAAAAATCCGCAGCAGGCGAATATCAAAATCACTGACCTGAGCCAATGGATCGGCGCGGCGGCTGCTCATTTTTTGTTCTCTTTGTTTAGCAGTGATCTAACTGAAGGTTAGAAGAGTTGAATTTCACCGACTTTATCGCCGTGGCAATTTAGCTGCAACAACGCTTTCCATCTCCCTGACGCTTATGCCCTGCGAGGTTTTGCCCGATGAACATGCCTGAAAACGCGCCGTCGCCACTGGCCAGCCAACTGAAGCTGGACGCGCACTGGATGCCGTACACCGCCAACCGCAACTTTCAGCGCGACCCGCGTCTGATCGTCGGTGCCGAAGGCAGCTGGCTGTTCGACGACAAGGGCCGCAAGATCTACGACTCGCTGTCCGGTCTGTGGACCTGCGGCGCCGGGCACACCCGCAAGGAAATTCAGGAAGCCGTTGCGAAACAGCTGGGCACCCTCGATTACTCGCCGGGCTTCCAGTACGGCCATCCTTTGTCGTTCCAGCTAGCAGAGAAAATCACTGAGCTGACCCCCGGCAATCTGAACCATGTGTTCTTCACCGACTCCGGCTCGGAGTGCGCCGATACTGCGGTGAAAATGGTGCGTGCCTACTGGCGTCTGAAAGGTCAGGCGACCAAGACCAAAATGATCGGCCGCGCCCGTGGCTACCACGGTGTGAACATCGCCGGCACCAGCCTCGGCGGCGTCAACGGCAACCGCAAGCTGTTTGGTCAGGCGATGATGGATGTCGATCACCTGCCGCACACACTGCTGGCGAGCAATGCGTTTTCCCGTGGCATGCCGGAGCAGGGCGGTATTGCTTTGGCCGATGAGCTGCTCAAGTTGATCGAACTGCACGACGCTTCCAACATCGCTGCGGTGTTCGTTGAACCGATGGCCGGCTCTGCTGGGGTACTGGTTCCGCCGCAGGGTTACCTCAAGCGTCTGCGCGAGATCTGCGATCAGCACAACATCCTGCTGGTGTTCGATGAAGTGATCACCGGTTTCGGCCGCACCGGTTCGATGTTCGGTGCCGACAGCTTCGGCGTGACCCCGGACCTGATGTGTATCGCCAAGCAAGTCACCAACGGCGCGATCCCGATGGGCGCGGTGATTGCCAGCTCCGAGATCTACCAGACCTTCATGAACCAGCCGACGCCGGAATACGCCGTGGAATTCCCTCACGGCTACACCTATTCGGCGCACCCGGTGGCCTGTGCCGCTGGCCTTGCCGCACTCGACCTGCTGCAAAAGGAACACCTGGTGCAGAGCGTCGCCGAAATCGCGCCGCATTTCGAAAACGCGCTGCACGGCCTGAAAGGCTCGAAGAACGTCATCGACATCCGCAACTACGGCCTGGCCGGCGCGATCCAGATCGCCGGGCGTGACGGCGACGCCATCGTGCGTCCTTTCGAAGCGGGCATGGCTTTGTGGAAAGCCGGGTTCTACGTACGCTTCGGCGGCGACACCCTGCAGTTCGGCCCAACCTTCAACAGCCAGCCGCAAGACCTCGACCGTCTGTTCGATGCGGTCGGCGAAGTGCTGAACAAGCTCGACTGATTTTTCCCTCTATATATGTACAAAAATGCGGGCGCCTCTTGCGGCGCCTGCGGACCAGAATTCAGGAGTGTTCGATGAGCGTTATCCCGCATTTGATCAATGGCGAACTGGTGACCGAGAACGGTCGCGCGGTAGATGTGTTCAACCCCTCTACCGGCCAGGCGATTCACAAACTGCCATTGGCCAGCCAGGCCACCATTCAGAAAGCCATCGATGCCGCGAAGGC
>NZ_CP162797.1:5187500-5890527 GCF_054668915.1 Pseudomonas sp. H3_E04
CCGTCAGCTAAGGTCCCAAAGTTATGGTTAAGTGGGAAACGATGTGGGAAGGCTTAGACAGCTAGGAGGTTGGCTTAGAAGCAGCCACCCTTTAAAGAAAGCGTAATAGCTCACTAGTCGAGTCGGCCTGCGCGGAAGATGTAACGGGGCTCAAACCATACACCGAAGCTACGGGTATCACCTTCGGGTGATGCGGTAGAGGAGCGTTCTGTAAGCCTGTGAAGGTGAGTTGAGAAGCTTGCTGGAGGTATCAGAAGTGCGAATGCTGACATGAGTAACGACAATGGGTGTGAAAAACACCCACGCCGAAAGACCAAGGTTTCCTGCGCAACGTTAATCGACGCAGGGTTAGTCGGTCCCTAAGGCGAGGCTGAAAAGCGTAGTCGATGGAAAACAGGTTAATATTCCTGTACTTCTGGTTATTGCGATGGAGGGACGGAGAAGGCTAGGCCAGCTTGGCGTTGGTTGTCCAAGTTTAAGGTGGTAGGCTGAGATCTTAGGTAAATCCGGGATCTTAAGGCCGAGAGCTGATGACGAGTTACCCTTTGGGTGACGAAGTGGTTGATGCCATGCTTCCAAGAAAAGCTTCTAAGCTTCAGGTAACCAGGAACCGTACCCCAAACCGACACAGGTGGTTGGGTAGAGAATACCAAGGCGCTTGAGAGAACTCGGGTGAAGGAACTAGGCAAAATGGCACCGTAACTTCGGGAGAAGGTGCGCCGGTGAGGGTGAAGGACTTGCTCCGTAAGCTCATGCCGGTCGAAGATACCAGGCCGCTGCGACTGTTTATTAAAAACACAGCACTCTGCAAACACGAAAGTGGACGTATAGGGTGTGACGCCTGCCCGGTGCCGGAAGGTTAATTGATGGGGTTAGCTAACGCGAAGCTCTTGATCGAAGCCCCGGTAAACGGCGGCCGTAACTATAACGGTCCTAAGGTAGCGAAATTCCTTGTCGGGTAAGTTCCGACCTGCACGAATGGCGTAACGATGGCGGCGCTGTCTCCACCCGAGACTCAGTGAAATTGAAATCGCTGTGAAGATGCAGTGTATCCGCGGCTAGACGGAAAGACCCCGTGAACCTTTACTATAGCTTTGCACTGGACTTTGAATTTGCTTGTGTAGGATAGGTGGGAGGCTTTGAAGCGTGGACGCCAGTTCGCGTGGAGCCATCCTTGAAATACCACCCTGGCAACTTTGAGGTTCTAACTCAGGTCCGTTATCCGGATCGAGGACAGTGTATGGTGGGTAGTTTGACTGGGGCGGTCTCCTCCTAAAGAGTAACGGAGGAGTACGAAGGTGCGCTCAGACCGGTCGGAAATCGGTCGTAGAGTATAAAGGCAAAAGCGCGCTTGACTGCGAGACAGACACGTCGAGCAGGTACGAAAGTAGGTCTTAGTGATCCGGTGGTTCTGTATGGAAGGGCCATCGCTCAACGGATAAAAGGTACTCCGGGGATAACAGGCTGATACCGCCCAAGAGTTCATATCGACGGCGGTGTTTGGCACCTCGATGTCGGCTCATCACATCCTGGGGCTGAAGCCGGTCCCAAGGGTATGGCTGTTCGCCATTTAAAGTGGTACGCGAGCTGGGTTTAGAACGTCGTGAGACAGTTCGGTCCCTATCTGCCGTGGACGTTTGAGATTTGAGAGGGGCTGCTCCTAGTACGAGAGGACCGGAGTGGACGAACCTCTGGTGTTCCGGTTGTCACGCCAGTGGCATTGCCGGGTAGCTATGTTCGGGAAAGATAACCGCTGAAAGCATCTAAGCGGGAAACTTGCCTCAAGATGAGATCTCACTGGAACCTTGAGTTCCCTGAAGGGCCGTCGAAGACTACGACGTTGATAGGTTGGGTGTGTAAGCGCTGTGAGGCGTTGAGCTAACCAATACTAATTGCCCGTGAGGCTTGACCATATAACACCCAAGCAATTTGCGAACTCGAAAGAGACCAGATTGCGGTGTGTGAAGACGAAACGAACCGAAAGTTCGAAGCGCACAAACACCGAAAGCTGTCACATACCCAATTTGCTGAAGCGAGGCCATCTGGTCACGAGTCAGTACCCGAATTTCTTGACGACCATAGAGCGTTGGAACCACCTGATCCCATCCCGAACTCAGCAGTGAAACGATGCATCGCCGATGGTAGTGTGGGGTTTCCCCATGTGAGAGTAGGTCATCGTCAAGATTAAATTCCGAAACCCCAATTGCGAAAGCAGTTGGGGTTTTGTTTTGCCTGCGAGAAAGTTCTTACAGCCTTTGCAGACCTCGTCCGGCTGTCACATCCGGCCGACAATGCTAAGGTTCTGTCTCGGCTTAAGCGATCTTTCAAGGAATCCATATGTCGGACGCCCAGTCCCTCAACGCTGCATTCATGGTGGTTCAGAGCAATAGTCTCGATGAGCTGCGCAGCCTTGTGGTCAGCATCATGCGGCGTTACCCACTGGCACCCCTGGAGAATGAAATCGCTTTAGTGCAAAGCAACGGCATCGCCCAATGGCTCAAACTGGCATTGGCCGAGGATCCCGAAGACGACGACCTTGGCGGTTGCGGGATCGCTGCGGCGATTGACGTGCAACTACCCGGCAGTTTCATGTGGCAGCTCTATCGCATGGTGCTGGGAAGAGATGAAATTCCAGCGAAATCCCTGCTCGATAAAGCTCCGTTGACCTGGCGCCTGATGCGCCTCTTGCCACAGGTAATCGACCTTCCACATTTCGAACCGCTGCAACGCTTCCTCACTCACGACAGCGATTTGCGCAAGCGCTATCAATTGTCAGAGCGTCTGGCTGATCTGTTCGATCAATATCAGGTTTATCGGGCCGATTGGCTGGAAGATTGGGCTGAAGGTCGGCATCAATTGCGCAATGTCAGAGGTGAAGTAAAGCCGCTGCCGCCGACCAGTTGCTGGCAGGCGGAGTTATGGCGCGCGCTGCTGGATGACGTCGGCGAACAAGGCATGGCGCAGAGTCGCGCAGGTGTGCATCAACGCTTCATGGAACGCATCAACACTCTTGATGAGGCCCCGGCTGCGTTGCCGCCGCGCGTGATCGTCTTTGGCATTTCTTCATTGCCCGCACAAGTTCTTGAAGCGCTCGCCGGTTTGGCACGTTTCAGCCAGGTGCTGCTTTGCGTACACAACCCTTGTCGTCACCACTGGGCCGATATCGTTGCCGACAAGGATCTGCTGCGACATCAATACAAACGGCAACAGCGCAAAAGCGGAATGCCTGTCGTGCTTGATGCCGAGACCCTGCATCAGCACGCGCATCCGTTGCTGGCCGCATGGGGCAAACAAGGTCGCGACTATATCAACCTGCTCGACAGCTACGACGATCCCAACAGCTACCGCGCAGCCTTTCGTGACGGCCGCATCGACCTGTTCAGCGAAGCCCAGCCGCACAGCATGCTTAACCAGCTTCAGGACGACATCCTCGAATTGCGTCCACTCAACGAGACTCGCGAGCTCTGGCCTGCAGTCGACCTGGCCCAAGACCATTCAATACGTTTTCACATCGCCCACAGCGCTCAGCGCGAAGTCGAAATCCTGCACGATCAACTCCTGGCGCGTTTCAGTGCCGACCCGGATCTGCGCCCGCGAGATGTGATCGTCATGGTCCCGGATATCGACAGCTATGCGCCGCATATCCGCGCGGTTTTCGGTCAGCTCGATCGATTTGACCCGCGCTTCATTCCGTTCACTTTGGCGGATCAGGGCCAGCGTGGACGCGATCCGTTATTGATCGCGGTCGAGCATCTGCTCAAGCTTCCGGACAGCCGTTTCCCAGTCAGTGAGATCCTCGACCTGCTCGACGTCCCAGCGCTGCGCGCTCGTTTTGGCGTAGAAGAGCGTGACCTGCCAACCCTGCATCGCTGGATCGAAGGCGCCGGCGTGCGTTGGGGCATGAGCGCTGAACAACGTGCCGGTCTCGGCCTGCCGGAGGAACTGGAGCAGAACAGCTGGCATTTCGGTCTACGCAGAATGCTGCTGGGTTACGCCGTCGGCAGCGCTGAGGCGTGTGCAGGTATCGAACCTTATGATGAAATTGGTGGGCTTGATGCCGCTCTGATCGGGCCATTGGTTGCTCTGCTGGATGCCTTGGAAATCGCTCATCAGCAACTCACGCAACCGGCTCAACCGAAAGAGTGGGGGCTGCGCTTGCAGGCGCTGATGCAGGTGTTCTTCCAGGCCAGCAACGAGCATGACGATTATCTTCTGACCCAGTTGGAGGAGCTTCGCGAAACCTGGCTCGAGACCTGCGAGGCAGTGGGGCTGACTGACGAGTTGCCGCTGACTGTCGTACGCGAAGCCTGGCTCGCCGGGCTGGATCAAGGGCGTTTATCGCAACGATTCCTCGCCGGTGCGGTGAACTTCTGCACCTTGATGCCGATGCGCGCGATTCCATTCAAACTGGTCTGTCTGCTGGGTATGAACGACGGCGACTATCCGCGCGCCCAACCGCCTCTGGATTTCGACCTGATGGGCAGCGATTACCGGCCTGGCGACCGCTCACGGCGTGAAGATGACCGCTACCTGCTACTCGAAGCGCTGTTGTCTGCACGCAATCAGCTCTACATCAGTTGGGTCGGTCGCAGCATTCGCGACAACAGCGAGCGACCAGCTTCGGTGCTGATCGGTCAGTTGCGCGATCACCTCGCCAGCGGCTGGCGTTCAATCGACCCAAGCCAGGATCTGTTGGACGCGCTGACCGAAGAACATCCTCTGCAACCTTTCAGCGCCCGCTATTTCCACGAAGACGAGCAACTGTTCAGCTACGCCAGCGAGTGGCAGGTGTTGCATCAAGAGAAAGCGCAGCAAAGTGAAGCACCCTTACTCGCGCCATATGTTCAAGAGGAACCGCTGACGCTGGCATTGCTCCAGGACTTTCTGCGTAACCCGGTTCGGCATTTTTTCACTCAACGCCTAAAGGTGTATTTCGAGGCCGCGCAAGCACCGCTGGCCGATGAAGAACCTTTCGTGCTGGACGCGCTGCAGCGCTACACGCTCAGCGACAGCTTGCTGGAAGCCGCGCTCAGCCAGCCGGACAATATCGATCAGGCGCTGCAAGCCCGTGCGCTACGCCTGCAAAACAGTGGTCTGCTGCCTATGGCCGGTTTTGGCGAATGCCTGCAGCGTGAACTGATCGAACCGCTGCCGGATCTTCTGCAGCGTTATCAACAGTTGCTGACGTTATGGCCGACGCCGTTGACCAGTGCGATCCCGGTCAGTCTCGACTTGCAAGGTATGCGGCTGGAGGGCTGGCTCGCAAGCCTGCATCAACGCGCCGATGGCGGACTACTGTCAGTCACCACCATTCCCAACAGCATCGGCTCGATCAAAACGCGCAAGTGGCACCGGCTGACCAAACCGTGGGTCACCCATCTGGTCGCCTGCGCCAGCGAACATGCGTTGACGACGGCATTGGTCGCCAGTGACGACACACTGTTGCTTGAGCCCATGGAGCGGGACCGAGCGCTGCGATTGCTCGGTGACTTGCTGCTCGCCTGGCAAACCGGCATGCGCCAACCTTTGCCGATTGCGATAAAAACCGCGTTCGCCTGGCTGTCGCAATCCGACCCGGTCAAAGCCGAAGCCGCTGCGCGAAAAGCCTATGAAGGTGACGGCCAGACCAGCGACGGCGAGCGGCGTGAAAGCCCGGCACTGCTCCGACAATACCCCGACTTCGATGCTTTATCGGCAGACGAAACCTTCACTGGCTGGTGCGATGCCTTGTACCGCCCATTATTCGAAGCGACCTGGCGTTCCTTGTCCAGCGAAGGCGCACGCTCATGAGTACCAAGACACCGTTAGCTCTGGCCTTCCCGTTGCGCGGCAGCCAACTGATCGAGGCGAGCGCCGGCACCGGCAAAACTTTCACCATCTCAGCGCTTTATCTGCGGCTGATTCTTGGCCATGGCGGCGAAACAAGCGGTTTCACACGCGAATTGCTGCCGCCGCAAATCCTCGTAGTGACGTTTACCGACGCCGCCACCAAAGAACTGCGTGAGCGCATTCGAACCCGCTTGGCCGAGGCGGCGCGTTTCTTCCGCGACGAGATTCCCGCTCCTGACGGACTGATCGCCGAACTGCGCGATCAGTTTGATTCGCTGCAATGGTCCGGCTGCGCCAACCGCCTCGATATCGCCGCGCAGTGGATGGACGAAGCCGCGGTTTCGACCATTCACAGCTGGTGTCAGCGCATGTTGCGCGAGCATGCGTTCGATAGCGGCAGCCTGTTCACGCAATCGCTGGAAACCGATCACAGCGATTTGCTCGGTGAGGTGCTGCGCGATTACTGGCGGCTGTTCTGCTACCCGATGCAGGGCGATGCGCTGAATTGGGTGCGCAGCAATTGGGGTGGCCCCGCAGCGTTGCTGCCTCGGATCCGCGGCTTGTTTGCCAGCGAGCGTGACACCGATGGCGGCAAGGAGCCGGGGGAACTGATCGCAGAATGTTTGCTGGAGCGGCGAGCAGCATTGGTTGAGCTGAAAGCGCCTTGGCGTGACTGGGCAGACGAACTGCTTGCTCTCTGCCACGAAGGCGTGGCCAGCAAAACCGTCGATGGCCGCAAGATGCAGGCGCGTTATTTCGAGCCCTGGTTCGAGAAACTAAAGACCTGGGCTGAAGACGAGACGCTTGAACAACTGGACATCGGCACCGGCTTCACTCGGCTAACACCTGATGGTATGGCCGAAGCCTGGAAAGGCCAGGCCCCCAGTCATCCGGGACTGGACGCCATGTCCGGGCTCAAGGCGAGCCTTGACGCTTTACCAACGCCCGATGCCGCCGTTCTGCAACACGCCGCCAAGTGGGTCGGTGAGCGCTTTGAAGAAGAGAAGCGCCGTCGCGCAGAAATGGGTTTCGACGACATGCTGCTGCGTCTGGATGCAGCGTTGCAATCGGAGGGCGGCGAGCGTCTGGCGACGTTGATCCGCGAGCAGTTTCCGGTGGCACTGATTGATGAATTCCAGGACACCGATCCGGTGCAATACCGCATCTTCGAAAGCATCTACCGCATCGAAGATAATCACCCTGACACCGGCCTGTTCCTGATCGGCGACCCCAAGCAGGCGATCTACGCCTTTCGCGGTGCTGACATCTACACCTACCTGCGCGCACGTCAGGCCACCACTGGCCGCTTGCACACCTTGGGGACCAACTTTCGCTCCAGCCACGGCATGGTCACAGCGGTCAATCATGTATTCGAACGCGCCGAGTCCCGAGAACAGGGACGCGGCGCGTTTTTGTTTCGCGAGAAAGACGGCTCGAACCCGGTGCCGTTTCTGCCAGTCGAGTCTCAGGGACGCAAGGAAACGCTGCGGATAAACGGACAAGATGTCGCGGCGCTGAATGTCTGGCTACTGCCCAGCGAGCAGCCGCTGTCCGGCGCGGTCTATCGCCAGCAAATGGCCGCCGCCTGCGCCAGTGAAATCACCAGGCTGCTCAATGGCGGACAAACCGGCAGCGCTGGTTTCGTTCAGGCAAATGATTTGAGAGGTTTGCGTCCTTCTGACATCGCGATCCTCGTTCGCGACGGTAAGGAAGCCCAAGCCGTCCGTTCCGAGCTCGCCGCCAGAGGTGTGCGCAGTGTTTATCTCTCGGACAAGGATTCGGTGTTCGCCGCGCAAGAGGCGCATGACCTGCTGGCCTGGCTGAAGGCTTGTGCCGAGCCTGATGTCGAGCGCTCGCTGAAGGCTGCGCTGGCCTGCACCACACTTAACCTGCCGCTGATCGAACTGGAGCGTCTGAACCAAGACGAAATGGTCTGGGAGGCCCGGGTCATGCAGTTCCGCGGCTATCGCGAACTTTGGCGCAAACAGGGCGTGTTGCCGATGTTGCGCCGCCTGCTTCACGACTTCCACCTACCGCAAACCCTGATGCAGCGCAGTGACGGCGAACGCGTGCTGACCAACCTTTTGCACCTCTCGGAACTGATGCAGCAAGCCGCCGCTGAACTGGACGGGGAGCAAGCGTTGATCCGCCATCTGGCCGAGCTGCTGGCACTGTCCGGTCAGGCCGGCGAAGAGCAGATCCTTCGTCTGGAAAGCGACGAGCAACTGGTCAAGGTGGTGACCATCCACAAATCCAAGGGTCTCGAATATCCATTGGTATTCCTGCCATTCATTTGCTCGGCGAAACCGATGGATGGCAGCCGTTTGCCGCTGCATTACCACGACGCTGCGGGCAAGGCGCAGATCAGCCTCAAGCCTACCCTCGAGTTGATCGCCCAGGCTGATGATGAGCGTCTGGCCGAAGATTTGCGTCTTCTGTATGTCGCATTAACGCGCGCGCAGCATGCCTGTTGGCTGGGCGTCACTGATCTCAAGCGCGGCAATAACAACAGCTCGGTGCTGCACCTGTCGGCGTTGGGTTATTTGCTCGGTGGCGGTGCCGCTTTGGGCGAGTCCAGTGAATTGAACCGCTGGCTACGGGATCTGCAGCAAGATTGCCCGGCCATCGGTATCGGCGAAATGCCTCAGCCCACTGACGAGCATTACCAGCCGCCGCGCAATGAAGCAGTGCTACGAGCCACACTACGGCCCAAGCGCAAAGCCAGTGAAAACTGGTGGATCGCTTCCTACAGCGCGTTGCGTATCAGCGACGTATTGAGCGTCGGCAGCGATGAAGCACCGGACAGTCCGCAGGCGCAAAAGCTCTTTGACGACGAACGCCTCGACCCCGACGCACCCCGGGAAATTATCAGTGGTGGCGCCGATATTCATCGTTTCCCTCGCGGACCGAATCCCGGCACGTTTTTGCATGGTTTGCTCGAATGGGCAGGTGCTGAGGGTTTTGCGGTAACCCGCGAGGCGCTGGAGGATGCGATTGCCCGGCGCTGCAACCTGCGCGGCTGGCAAGGCTGGATCATCACGCTGACGGACTGGCTGCAGCATCTGCTCAAGTCGCCGTTGCCGATCGCGGGCGGGCAACCGCCGGTGATTCTTGAGCAACTGAAGCAATACCGCGTCGAGATGGAATTCTGGTTCGCCAGCCACAAGGTCGACGTGCTCAAACTCGACGAACAGGTGCGCCAGCACACCCATAATGGCGTCGCCCGTGTTGCGGCAGAACCGGTTCAACTCAACGGCATGTTCAAGGGTTTTATCGACCTGACCTTCGAGCACGCTGGTCGCTATTACGTCGCCGATTACAAATCCAACTGGCTCGGCGTGGATGATCAGGCCTACACCGTGCAGGCGATGGAGCAGTCGATCCTCGACAACCGTTATGACCTGCAATACGTGCTGTATCTGCTGGCACTGCATCGCCAGTTGAAGGCGCGGCTGGCGGATTACGATTACGACCGCCATGTCGGCGGGGCGCTGTATCTGTTTCTGCGCGGTACGCGTGCCGAAAGTCGTGGCGTGTACTTCGTGCGTCCGCCACGGGAATTGATCGAACGCCTCGACCGGATGTTCCAGGGCAAACCCGAACCCAAGTCCGAACCCGCCTGGGAACAGGGAGTCCTGCTATGAGCCGCACATTCGCCGATCTGCTGCCGACACCACTGGAAGCGGACAGCCTGTCGAAACTCTCGCCGCTGACCCGCGCCGATGATTTGCTGTTGTTGCTGAGCCGTTGGGTCGAGCGCGGCTGGTTGCGCGCGCTGGACCGGGCCTTCGTCGCTTTCCTGCATGAACTCGAGCCCGAGACCGATCCGTTGGTGCTGCTCGCGGCTGCGCTGACCAGCCATCAACTCGGCCATGGTCATGTGTGTCTGGACCTGTTCGAAACCCTCAAGGCGCCGGATTTTGCACTGTCATTGCCGCCCGAAGGCGACGTGCAGGGCGGTGTGTTGCTGCTGCCCTCACAACTGCTCGAAACGCTCGATGGAGCTCATTGGTGCAAAGTGCTGGCAAGCAGCTCGCTGGTCGCTCTGGCCACTGATGCGAGTGAAACAGCGCAGACACGTCCGTTGGTACTGTCCTCGAAACGCCTGTACCTGCGCCGTTACTGGAGCTACGAACGCCGCATCGATGCAGCGTTGCGCCAACGCTTGTTGCAACAGGAGCCGACGCCGGATGATCTGCCGCAGCGCCTCAATGAATTGTTCGGCGGCGCGGAATCTGCAGCTGTCATCGATTGGCAAAAACTCGCTTGCGCCATCGCGACGCGAAGCGCCTTCAGCATCATCACCGGCGGCCCGGGTACCGGCAAAACCACTACGGTGGTGCGCTTGCTTGCGTTGCTGCAGGCACCGGCTGTCGAGGCTGGCCATCCGCTGCGCATTCGTCTGGCGGCACCGACCGGCAAGGCCGCTGCACGCTTGACCGAGTCGATCAGTCAGCAAGTGCAATCGCTGCAAGTCGCCGAAACGGTGCGCGCGGCGATCCCCAGCGATGTGACCACCGTGCACCGTTTGCTCGGCAGTCGACCGGGCACCCGCCACTTCCGTCACCATGCCGGTAACCGCTTGCCGCTGGATGTGCTGGTGGTCGACGAAGCTTCGATGATCGACCTGGAAATGATGGCCAACCTTCTCGACGCCATGCCGGCCCATGCGCGGCTGGTACTGTTGGGCGACAAGGATCAGTTGGCCTCGGTCGAGGCCGGTGCGGTATTGGGCGATCTGTGCCGTGACGCCGAGGGCGGTTGGTACAGCCCGCAAACGAGGCAATGGCTGGAATCAGTCAGTGGCGAGTCATTGCAGGGCAGCGGTTTGCATGAAGACCACGACGGCACCCATCCGCTGGCGCAACAAGTGGTGATGCTGCGTCACTCGCGCCGCTTCGGCGAGGGCAGCGGCATCGGTCAGCTCGCGCGCCGAGTCAACCAGCAATTGGCCAACGAGGCGCGACAGTTGCTCGCGGCTGGCAGTTACGCCGACGTGTATTCGCTGCCGCTTAAAGACGAACATGATCAGAAGCTCGAACGCCTTCTGCTTGAAGGTCACGGCAACGGCCCGCAGGGTTACCGCCATTACCTGAGCGTACTGCGCGATCAGCGTCCACCGTCGACGCAGCCACTTGAGCATTCGGCCTGGACCGATTGGGCGCGGGAAGTCTTGCAGGCGTTCGATACGTTCCAGTTGTTGTGCGCAGTGCGCAAAGGGCCATGGGGCGTTGAAGGCCTGAATCAGCGCATTACCGCTGCGTTGCTCAAGGCGCGTCTGATCGAGAGCGATCAGCAGTGGTATGAAGGTCGGCCGGTGCTGATGACTCGCAACGACTATGGTCTGGGCCTGATGAACGGCGACATCGGCATCGCCCTGAAACTGCCCGAGCGTGAAGGCGCAGAGATCGGCAGAACCGTTCTGCGCGTGGCCTTCCCGCGTAACGATGGTCAGGGCGGCGTGCGCTTTGTGTTGCCGAGTCGGCTCAATGATGTCGAAACCGTGTACGCCATGACGGTGCATAAATCCCAGGGCTCGGAGTTCGCGCACACGGCGCTGATCCTGCCGGATGCGCTGAACCCGGTACTGACCAAAGAGCTTATCTACACAGGCATCACTCGCGCCCGGCACTGGTTTACCTTGATCGAGCCGCGTGCCGGCGTGTTTGAGGAAGCGGTGCAGCGCAAGGTCAAGCGTCTGAGTGGGCTGATGCTGGAACTGGAGGAGGGCACCGAGCCTCAGGGATGAAGCGCTGAATGACCGACAACAAATACTGACCAACCGGTCAGAGGCCGGCGCCTCGCTGGCGTTCTGGCGCTGTGCTATCGTTGCGGCATCATTTCGTTACGCTCCAAGAGAATCCCTCCATGAAGGTGGCCGTCTGGGCGACACAGCGTGTGGTGGCCTGCCAGCACGCATTGCTGATCGTTTTGCTCTGGTTGTTCACGGGCAGCGCCATCGCACAGGCGCAAGCCGGGCCGGCCGAGCAACGGGCCAAAGCGGCCACGCAGGTGGTTCTTGGCATCCTCAGCTATGCACGCTGGCCGGTGGAACCGGCGCAGTTGCGCCTGTGCATCGTCGGCCCTACCGAATATACCGATGACCTGGTCAAAGGAACTACGCAAGCCACGGGCCGGCCGGTGGCTGTGCGGCGGCTGCTGGCAGACAACCCAGCCATCGTCAGCGAATGCGACGCGGTGTACATCGGCAAGCTGACTGCTGATGAACGCAGTCGCTTGTTCGCATCATTGATCGGGCATCCGGTGCTGAGCATCAGCGAAGCGGATGATCAATGCACTGTCGGCAGTCTGTTCTGCCTGCGCGTTGGCGATGAACAAGTGTCGTTCGAGGTCAATCTGGACTCCGTGGCTCGCAGTGGTGTGCGCATTCACCCCAGCGTGTTGCAGTTGTCCCGTCGCAAAGCGGCGGCGCCATGAAACTGTTCAGCTGGAAGGCTCGCCCGACCCTGGGCTCGGTCATCGGCCGTGGGCATTTGATCGTCGCGCTGGTGGCGGTGGCGATGGCCAGTGTTTCGCTGACCCTGCTGGGCGTACTGGCGCTGCGGGTGTATGCCGACCACAATCTGCATTTGATCGCTCGTTCTATCAGCTACACCGTCGAGGCGGCCGTTGTTTTCAACGACAAGGCGGCGGCGACCGAGGCGCTGGCAATCATTGCTTCCACCGAGGAAGTGGCGGATGCCCGGGTGCTGGACGCGCAAGGCCAATTGATCGCGCAATGGCAGCGTGCCGAGACCGGCTTGTTCTCCGAGCTGGAAATGCAGATCACCCGCGCCATTCTGGAAAAGCCGGTCAGCCTGCCGATCGAGCATCAGGACCGCGAAATCGGTCGTGTCCTGCTCATCGGTCACGGTGGCAGCCTGATGCGCTTCCTGCTCAGCGGCCTGGCCGGTATTGTGCTGTGCACCGCGATCAGCGCCTGGGTCGCGCTTTATCTGGCGCGGCGGCAGTTGCGCGCGATCATCGGCCCGTTGCACAGCCTCGCCTCGGTCGCCCACGCCGCGCGCAGTGAGCGAGCGTTGGACCGGCGCGTGCCGCCGGCGCAGATCGCTGAGCTGGATAATCTGGGCAACGACTTCAATGCCTTGCTCGGCGAACTCGAGTCCTGGCAAACCCATCTGCAGAACGAAAACGAAACCCTCGCCCATCAAGCGTCCCACGACAGCCTCACCGGGTTGCCCAACCGCGCGTTTTTCGAAGGCCGCTTGATCCGCGCCTTGCGCAGCGGCAAAAAACACGATGAGCGGGTTGCCGTGCTGTTTCTCGACAGCGACCGCTTCAAAGGCATCAACGACAACTTTGGCCACGCCTCGGGGGACGCCGTGCTGGTGGCGATCGCCAATCGAGTGCGAGCGCAATTGCGCGAGGATGATCTGGTCGCGCGGCTGGGCGGCGACGAGTTCGCCGTGCTGCTGGCGCCGCTGCATACGGTCGAAGACGCTGAGCACATTGCTGACAAGATCCTCGCCAGTATGGACATGCCGATCAGTCTGCCCGGCGACACCAGTGTGGTGACCTCGCTCAGTATCGGTATCGCCGTCTATCCCGATCATGGCGCCACGCCGGGCGCCTTGCTCAACGCAGCCGACGCGGCGATGTATCAGGCCAAGCGTCTGTCGCGCGGCGCGCAATTCACCGCCGGGTCGGAGCGCCCGGTCGATTCCGTTCACACCAGGAGCTGATGCCCGTGTTCACACTTCCCTTTCGACTGTTTTCCGCATTGTTGTTGATCGCCGCACTGACTCTGAGCGGTTGCCAGACCGCCCCACAGAAAGGCCTGACACCGGCGCAGGTTGCCGTGCTCAAACAGCAAGGTTTCGAATTGACCGACGACGGCTGGGAATTCGGCCTGTCGGGCAAAGTGCTGTTTGGCAGTGACGTCGAAAGCCTGAACGTACCCAGCACGGAAATCGTCGAACGCATCGGCAAGGCGCTGCTCGGCGTGGGAATCGAGCGGGTGCGCGTCGATGGCCACACCGATGCGTCGGGCAAGGAAACCTACAATCAGCAACTGTCGCTGCGCCGGGCCAAGAGCGTCGCCAACGTCCTCGGCACGGTCGGCATGAAGCAGGAGAACATCCAGCTGCAAGGCCTCGGTAGCAGCGAACCGGTAGCCTCCAACGACACCGCAGCGGGGCGCACGGAGAATCGCCGGGTGTCGATTGTGGTCAGCGCCGATTAATCGGCAAAGCGCATCTCCCGCGTTCCCCCCATCAACAACGCCTGATTGCGTTCAGTCACCTCGCGAATGTAATCCCACAACAATGTAATCCGCTTCAACTTGCGCAGGTCCTCCCGGCAGTACATCCAGAACTGCCGGGTGATGTCGATTTCCTCCGGCAACACCGGCAGCAATCGCGGGTCCTGCGCGGCGAGGAAGCACGGCAGGATCGCCAGCGAGCGCCCCTGCTGCGCGGCGACGTATTGCGCGATCACGCTGGTGCTGCGCAAGTGTGCGCTGGCGCCGGGCAGCACGTTGGCCAGGTAAAGCAGCTCCGAGCTGAACGCCAGGTCGTCCACATAACTGATGAATTGATGCTTGCTCAAGTCCGCCGGGCGGCGGATCGGTGGGTGTTTGTCCAGATAGTCCTGGGTTGCGTACAGCTGCAAGCGGTAGTCGCAGAGTTTGCAGCAGACGTACGGCCCGTGCTCCGGCCGCTCGAGGGCAATGACAATGTCGGCCTCGCGTTTGGACAGGCTGATGAAGTGCGGCAGCGGCAGGATGTCCACCGAGATTGCCGGGTAGGCGTCGACGAAATGGCTCAGTTGCGGGGTGATGAAAAAACTGCCGAAGCCTTCAGTGCAGCCCATGCGCACGTGCCCGGAGAGGGCCACACCCGAGCCGGAAACCTGTTCGCAGGCCATGTGCAGCGTGCTTTCGATCGACTCGGCATAACCGAGCAAGCGCTGGCCTTCAGTGGTCAGGACGAAGCCGCTGGTGCGGGATTTTTCGAACAGCAATGTGCCGAGCGCCGCTTCCAGCGAACTGATCCGTCGCGACACCGTGGTGTAGTCGACAGCCAGGCGTTTCGCGGCGGTGCTGGCCTTGCGGGTGCGGGCGACTTCGAGGAAAAATTTCAGGTCGTCCCAGTTCAGCGAGCCTAGCGAGGTGATGTTTTTTTGCATGATGGACGGGCTTATATGTGCGTTCTTATTAGAAGTTTGCACATCTATACTCCAAAAACCGTCCGACAACCATTCTGGACACACGCCTCATCTCAAGGCGAACCTTTCGCCTTGGCTCCTACGATAAAAACAAGTTCTGGAGACCAGCATGAACGCATCGCTTACGCCCAACGACACCACCCTGCAAAAGGTCAAACTGCTGATCGACGGCGAATGGGTCGAGTCGCAGACCACCGAGTGGCACGACATCGTCAACCCGGCCACCCAGCAAGTGCTGGCCAAGGTTCCGTTCGCCACCGCCGCTGAGGTCGATGCCGCTGTCAGCGCCGCCCAGCGTGCCTTCCAGACCTGGAAACTGACCCCGATCGGCGCGCGGATGCGCATCATGCTCAAATTGCAGGCACTGATCCGCGAGCACTCCAAACGCATCGCCGTGGTCCTCAGTGCCGAGCAGGGCAAGACCATTGCCGACGCCGAGGGCGATATTTTCCGTGGCCTGGAAGTGGTCGAGCACGCGTGCTCGATCGGCACTCTGCAAATGGGCGAGTTCGCCGAAAACGTCGCTGGCGGCGTCGACACGTACACCCTGCGCCAGCCGATCGGCGTGTGCGCCGGCATCACGCCGTTCAACTTCCCGGCGATGATTCCGCTGTGGATGTTCCCGATGGCGATCGCCTGCGGCAACACCTTCGTGCTCAAACCGTCGGAACAGGATCCGCTGTCGACCATGCTGCTGGTGGAACTGGCCATTGAGGCTGGCGTCCCTGCGGGCGTGCTCAACGTCGTTCACGGCGGCAAGGATGTGGTCGATGGCCTGTGCACGCACAAGGACATCAAAGCCGTATCGTTCGTCGGTTCGACCGCTGTTGGCACCCACGTTTATGACCTGGCCGGCAAACATGGCAAACGCGTACAGTCGATGATGGGCGCGAAAAACCACGCCGTGGTGCTGCCCGATGCCAATCGCGAGCAAGCGCTGAATGCCTTGGTCGGCGCCGGTTTCGGCGCCGCCGGGCAACGCTGCATGGCCACCTCGGTGGTGGTGCTGGTGGGCGCTGCGAAACAGTGGCTGCCGGATCTGAAAGCGCTGGCGCAGAAGCTCAAGGTCAACGCTGGGAGCGAGCCGGGCACCGATGTCGGTCCCGTAATTTCGAGGAAAGCCAAGGCGCGGATCCTTGAACTGATCGAAAGCGGCATCAAGGAAGGCGCCAAGCTTGAACTGGACGGTCGCGACATCAGCGTGCCGGGCTACGAGCAAGGCAACTTTGTCGGCCCGACCCTGTTCTCCGGGGTGACCACCGACATGCAGATCTACACCCAGGAAATCTTCGGCCCGGTGCTGGTGGTGCTGGAAGTCGACACCCTCGATCAGGCGATCGCGCTGGTCAACGCCAACCCGTTCGGCAATGGCACTGGCCTGTTCACCCAGAGCGGTGCGGCGGCGCGTAAATTCCAGACTGAAATCGACGTCGGTCAGGTCGGCATCAACATCCCGATTCCGGTGCCGGTGCCGTTCTTCAGCTTCACCGGTTCGCGCGGCTCGAAACTCGGCGACCTCGGCCCGTACGGCAAGCAAGTGGTGCAGTTCTACACGCAGACCAAAACGGTCACGGCGCGCTGGTTCGACGACGACAGCGTCAACGACGGCGTGAACACCACCATCAACCTGCGCTGAGGATTCGATCATGAAAATCGCATTTATCGGGCTGGGCAACATGGGCGCGCCGATGGCGCGCAACCTGATCAAGGCCGGCCACTCGCTGAACCTGGTCGACCTGAACAAAACCGTGCTGGCGGAACTGGAACAACTGGGCGGTACCATCCGCGCTTCGGCCAGCGAGGCGGCGGAGGATGCCGAACTGGTGATCACCATGCTCCCGGCCGCTGTGCACGTGCGCAGCGTCTGGCTGGGTGAAGAGGGCGTACTCGCCGGCATTCGCCAAGGTGTGCCGGCGGTGGATTGCAGCACCATTGATCCGCAGACCGCCCGCGATGTCGCAACGGCCGCCGCCAAATACGGTGTGGCCATGGCCGATGCGCCAGTCTCTGGCGGCACTGGCGGCGCGACCGCCGGGACGCTGACATTCATGGTCGGCGCAACGCCGGAACTGTTCGCCACCCTGCAACCGGTGCTGGCGCAGATGGGCCGCAACATCGTCCATTGCGGTGAAGTCGGTACCGGCCAGATCGCCAAGATCTGCAACAACCTGCTGCTGGCGATTTCGATGGTCGGCGTCAGTGAGGCGATGGCGTTGGGCGATGCGCTGGGGATCGACACCGGCGTGCTCGCCGGGATCATCAACAGCTCGACCGGCCGTTGCTGGAGTTCGGAGATGTACAACCCGTGGCCAGGGATCGTCGAAACGGCGCCAGCCTCGCGCGGGTATACCGGCGGGTTCGGTGCCGAACTGATGCTCAAGGATCTCGGCCTGGCGACAGAAGCGGCGCGGCAGGCGCACCAGCCGGTGGTGCTCGGTGCGGTGGCGCAGCAGTTGTATCAGGCGATGAGCCAGCGCGGTGACGGCGGGAAGGATTTCTCGGCGATCATCAATAGCTATCGCAAGCCGCAATAGAAGGCCCGTGGTGAAAACACCTGTGGGAGCGAGCCTGCTCGCGAAGACGGCATCAGCCTCGAACATGGAGTGACTGGCAGACCGCTTTCGCGAGCAGGCTCGCTCCCACAGGGGGATCGCGGCCCTATCAAATTATTTGCCGGGAAATCACGTCGGGTGATTTCCCGGCTTTTTTGCATCAGGCGAAGACGAAATATTTGCGCACGGTCTCGACCACTTCCCACGTGCCCTTCATGCCCGGCTCAACCACGAAGATATCGCCAGCGCGCAGGTGGATCGGCGCCATGCCGTCCGGGGTGATCACGCAGTAGCCTTCCTGGAAATGGCAGTACTCCCACTTCACATAATCGACGCGCCACTTGCCCGGTGTGCAGATCCAGGTGCCCATGATCTTGCTGCCGTCTTCGCTGGTGTAGGCGTTGAGGTTGACGGTGTGCGGGTCGCCTTCGAGTTTTTCCCATTTGCAGGCGTCGAGTACCGGCAGCGGGTGGGTGTCGCGCAGAACGGTGATAGGGGCGGTCGCGGTCATGGGGACTCCGGTCAAGTGGACTTGAGAATTGAAGTCGCACCCTATAGCGCCCGGTTGCCGCTCAGTTGTCTGGGGTCGACATCGGAGTGCTCAGAAACGCGCGCAAACGCTGAGCGCTTGTAACAACGCGTTGGCATAACCCGGCAGCGCGGCGAAGTCTCTCGCGCAGAGCAATAACCTGCGGCGCGCCCACGGCTCATTCAGAGTGACGCACTTGAACCGTTCGAGCGTCGCGCGTTCGACAGCGGCCAAGGGCACGATAGCCAGTCCGGCGCCACGGGCGACCATGCGCATCGCGCCATCAAAACCATCGGCGCGAATGCGCACCTGCATTCGCGCGCCGCTGTGCAGCGCCTGTTCTTCCAGATAAATCGCCAGTGCGCTGTCAGCGCTGAGTCCGACAAAGTCGTGCTGCAACGCGTCGCTGAAACTGACCTCGGCGGCGTCAGATAACGGGTGATCGAGCGGCAGAATCAGCACCAGCGGATCGTCGCGAAACGCCTGAGTCTGTAAGCCGTTGGTGTCGACTGCGTCGGACACAATCCCCAGATCCGCCGCGCCTTCCCGCAAGGCATGGGTAATCCGCGCGCTGGGCAGTTCCTGTAGATCGATATCGAGGTTGGGATGGCTGCGCAGGAAATCGGCGAGCACTTCCGGCAGGTACTCGGTAATCGCCGTGGTGTTGCACAACAGCCGCACCTGGCCTTTCACGCCTTTCGCGTAATCGGCCAAATCCTGCTGCATGCGATCGGCCTGTTGCAAAAGGATCCGCGCATGGTGGGCGAGGGCCTTGCCGGCAGGCGTTGGCGTGACGCCGCGCCGGCCGCGCTCGAGGAATTCGGCGCCCAGCGAGGCTTCCATCGCGCGGATTCGGGCGCTGGCGGCGGCGAGGGACAAGTGGCTGCGGGCGGCGCCGGCGGTGATGTTGCCGGTGTCGAGGATGTGCAGGTAGAGGCGCAGGTCGGTGAGGTCGTAGTGCATTGGGTTTGCCTGTGGTTTCGCGGTGGCTGGGCTGGCCCTTTCGCGAGCAGGCTCGCTCCCACAGGGACTTATGTACAGCGCAGATCCCGTGTGGGAGCGAGCCTGCTCGCGAAGAGGTCAGATGCCTCAACGCCGATGTCAGCCTCTTGCAAAGGAAGAGGCTGCCTCAGTATATGGCAGATTTTCCCCTGGCCCGGATCAGTGCACATTACCCCAATGCACACGCTAATCGACTTCTACCAAACCCTCGGCCCGACCTTGTCCCTACTGGTCATCGCCACCTTCCTCCTCGCCGGTACGGTCAAAGGTGTGATCGGCCTTGGTCTGCCTACCGTCGCCATGGGCCTGCTCGGTCTGGCTATGGCGCCGACGCAGGCAGCCGCGCTGTTGATCATCCCCGCTACCCTGACCAATCTCTGGCAACTGGCCTTCGGCGGTCATCTGCGAGGATTGCTCAAACGCCTCTGGCCGATGCTGCTGATGATCTTCCTTGGCACTGGCATTGGCACCCTCTGGATCGGCATGTCCGGCGGCCATTGGGTGGTGCGCGGACTTGGCGCGGCACTGTTGCTGTATGCATTGAGCGGACTGTTTCTGCCGACTTTGCACGTCAACCCGCGTCATGAACGCTGGCTCGGCCCGCTGTGTGGCCTGATCACCGGCGTCATCACCTCCGCCACCGGCGTCTTCGTGATTCCAGCGGTGCCGTATCTGCAAGCGCTGGGGCTGAGCCGCGATGAACTGGTGCAGGCCCTCGGCCTATCGTTCAGCGTTTCGACCTTCGCGCTGGCGCTTGGGCTGCTCTGGCATGGCGCCCTCGGCGGTGGCGAATTGAGCGCGTCGCTGCTGGCGTTGATCCCGGCGATGCTCGGCATGTGGCTTGGCCAATGGTTGCGTCAGCGCATCAGTGCGGCGCTGTTCAAGCGCGTATTCTTTATCGGACTGGGCGCGCTCGGCGCACACTTGCTGATCAGCGGCTAGCCGAGGATTCGCTGAGCATGTCGATCGGGCGAATATCGAAATCGCGTTCCAGGTATTCCATGCGTTTGGCGAAGAACGCTTTCATGTGCGGCAACGCCGAATGCACATCCAGATCTGCCTGGCTGGCCCAGATCTCGTAGAAGATAAACAGCGTCGGGTCCTGCTGGTCGCGCAGCATGTGGTACTCGATGCAACCGGGTTCGGCGCGACTCGGCTCGACATAGGCGCGAAACAGCGCTTCGAACTCGGCGGATTTTTCCGGGCGGGTCTTGGCGTGCAGGATAAAACCCTGGCGTTCACTCATCACAACTTCCTCGAAACAGAAAGTGCTGAATGCTACGGCAACAATTGGTTGTTGATTCGTGCGTTTTGATCAAATGTATTTTGCGCCGATGTGGCTGTTTCCGCGCGAGATCGATGGTTAATCTGCCGCCATTCCAATTCCTGTTTCAATCCAGCCTTGAAGGCTGCGCCGAGGTTTTCCGATGAAGAAAGTGCTGTTGCTCAATGGCGGTAAAAAATTCGCCCACTCCGATGGCCGCTACAACACCACCTTGCACGAAACGGCGCTGAGCGTGCTCGATCGCGGCGGTGCCGACGTCAAAACCACTTTCATTGATGAGGGCTACGACGTTGCCGAAGAAGTGGCGAAATTCCTCTGGGCCGACGTGATCATTTATCAGATGCCGGGCTGGTGGATGGGCGCGCCGTGGACGGTGAAAAAGTACATCGACGAAGTGTTCACCGAAGGCCACGGCAGCCTCTACGCCAGTGACGGCCGCACCCGTTCCGATGCATCGCAGAAGTACGGCAGTGGTGGTCTGATTCAGGGCAAGCAATACATGCTGTCGCTGACCTGGAATGCGCCGCAACAAGCCTTCGATGACCCGACGGATTTCTTCGAAGCCAAAGGCGTGGACGCGGTGTACTTCCCGTTCCACAAGGCCAACGAATTCCTTGGCATGACCGCGTTGCCGACCTTCCTCTGTGTCGACGTGATGAAGCGTCCGAACATCGACAATGATGTGGCGCGTTATGAGCAGCATCTGACCGAGGTGTTTGGCCTCAAGGCCTGATGGTTTCGGGCTACTATCCGGGTAACAGCAAAAGATCGCAGCCTTCGGCAGCTCCTACAGGGGGAATGCATTCCAATGTAGGAGCTGCCGAAGGCTGCGATCTTGGCGATTTCAAAGAGGGAACCCGTGAAAGCCAGATCAGATGAGTTGCAGATTTTTGTCTGCGTGATCGAATGCGGTTCGATTTCCGCCGCCGCCGAACAGGTTGGGCAGACGCCATCGGCCGTCAGTCGCACGCTGTCGAAGCTTGAAGCCAAGCTCGACACCACGCTGATCAACCGCACCACGCGGCGCATGGACCTGACCGAGGAGGGCAAGTATTTCTTCGAACAGGCCAAGCTGATTCTCGACCAGATGGATCAACTCGAAGAGCGCCTGTCCTCGCGCCAACAAACCCCGTCCGGGCGCCTGCGCATCAACGCCGCCTCGCCGTTCATGCTCCACGCCATCGTTCCCTACATCGACGAATTCCGGCAGCTGTACCCGGACATCCAACTCGAACTCAACAGCAATGACCTGATCATTGACCTGTTGGAACAAAGCACCGACGTCGCCATCCGCATCGGCACCCTCGCCGATTCGACGCTGCATGCGCGTTCGCTCGGTTGCAGTCCGTTGATGATCGTCGCCAGCCCCGCCTATTTGAAGAAGCACGGTGCGCCCCGGCAGGTCGCAGACCTGAGTGAACACACGCTGCTCGGCTTCACCCACAACGAAGGCCTCAACCAATGGCCGCTGCGCTATGTGCATGGCGACCGCTGGCCGATCAACCCGGCGATCAGCGCTTCCAGCGGCGAGACCGTTCGCCATCTGGCGCTGGAAGGGCAGGGCATTGCCTGTCTGTCGCACTTCATGACCATCGACGACATCCGCGCCGGACGCCTGAAAGTCCTGCTCGGTGAATTCAACAGCGGCTACCGCCAGCCGATCAACGCCGTGTACTACCGTAACTCGCAACTGGCGTTGCGCATCCAGTGCTTCCTCGACTTCATCCAGAGCAAACTCGCCGCCTACGCCAGCGCCGAATTCAAGGGCTGATTCGTGATCCCTGCGCAAGAGTGAATTGGCCAAGGGCGGGTTTTTCGCTGAGGTTCATCGGCCGATACTCGCTGCATTACTTATTCACGCAGGGAGTTACTCCATGAACGTATTCGTTACCGGCGCTGCCGGTTTTATCGGCGGTTCCATCGCCACCGGCCTGGTGCAGGCCGGGCACAACGTCACCGGCCTGGTGCGCAGCGCCGAGCAGGCTGATGAGCTGAAAGCATTGGGCATGCATGCGGTGATCGGCACTCTTGATGACAGCCAGTTGCTGGCGGAACAGGCGCGTGCTGCCGATGCGGTGATCAACGCTGCCAGCAGCGATCATCGCGGCGCAGTGGACGCGTTGCTCGGTGCTTTGCGTGGCTCGAACAAGGTCTTTTTGCACACCAGCGGTTCGAGCATCGTCGGCGATGCCTCCGGCGGCAAATCCAGCGATGTCATCTATTACGAAGACAATTTGCCGGAACCGACCGTCGATAAGGCGGCGCGCGTGGCCATCGACGATCGGGTGCTTGCGGCGGCCAAGGATGGCGTGAATTCGGCGGTGATCTGCAACACGCTGATCTACGGTCACAGCCTGGGCGTCAAACGCGACAGCGTGCAACTGCCGCGACTGCTGAAACAGGCGCGCAAAAGCGGCGTGGTGCGCCACGTCGGCAGCGGCGAGAACATCTGGTCCAACGTGCACATCGAAGATGTCGTCGCCCTGTATCAGCTGGCGCTGACCAGAAATGTGCCGGGCACTTTCTACTTTGTCGAGAGCGGTGAAGCCTCGTTCATCGACATGACCACCGCCATGGCTGAAGCCCTCGACCTGGGCAAACCGCAAGACTGGCCATTGCAAGACGCCGAAGCCGAATGGGGCTATGAAATGGCCAACTACGGCCTCGGCTCCAACAGCCGCGTACGCGGCAAACACGCCCGCGACCTGCTGGGCTGGACGCCGAAACGCACCTCGGTGGTTGAATGGATTCGTAACGAAATGGTGTGAGTTCAGCGCGCACCGAGTGAAGCCATTCGCGAGCAGGCTCGCTCCCACAATTGGATCGAATTCTGCCTGGAGGAATGCGATCAAACTGTGGGAGCGAGCCTGCTCGCGAAAGCGCTGGGTCAGTCAATGAAGATGTTGACTGTGCAGCCGCCTTCGCGAGCAGGCTCGCTCCCACAGGTTGGTTGCGATGTAGCTGAAGAAATGTGATCAAAACTGTGGGAGCGGGCTTGCTCGCGAAAGCGGTGGGTCAGTCAATGAAGATGTTGACTGCGAAGCCGCCTTCGCGAGCAGGCTCGCTCCCACAGGTCGACGGCGTTCTGCCTGGAGGAATGCGATCAAAACTGTGGGAGCGAGCCTGCTCGCGAAAGCGCTGGGTCAGGCAATGAAGATGTTGACTGTGAAGCCGCCTTCGCGAGCAGGCTCGCTCCCACAGGTAGACGGCGTTCTGCCTGAAGGAATGCGATCAAAATTGTGGGAGCGAGCCTGCTCGCGAAAACGGTGGGTCAGGCAATGAAGATGTTGACTGTGAAGCCGCCTTCGCGAGCAGGCTCGCTCCCACAGGTAGACGGCGTTCTGCCTGGAGGAATGCGATCAAAACTGTGGGAGCGAGCCTGCTCGCGAAAGCGGTGGGTCAGGCAATGAAGATGTTGACTGTGAAGCCGCCTTCGCGAGCAGGCTCGCTCCCACAGGTAGACGGCGTTCTGCCTGAAGGAATGCGATCAAAATTGTGGGAGCGAGCCTGCTCGCGAAAGCGCTGGGTCAGGCAATGAAGATGTTGACTGCGAAGCCGCCTTCGCGAGCAAGCTCGCTCCCACAGGTAGACGGCGTTCTGCCTGAAGGAATGCGATCAAAATTGTGGGAGCGGGCTTGCTCGCGAAAGCGCTGGGTCAGGCAATGAAGATGTTGACTGTGCAGCCGCTTCCGCGAGCAGGCTCGCTCCCACAGGTTGGTTGCGATGTAGCTGAAGGCACGCGATCAAAACTGTGGGAGCTGGCTTGCCAGCGATAGCGGTGGATCAGTCGCCACCCATGCTGAACGTGGCGCCGTCATCGCTGGCAAGCCAGCTCCCACATGGATTTTGTGGGGGAGAAAGCCATGAAAATCCCGCCCTCCGATTTTCATTAATCACGACACGGCATACCCACCAGCGACACCTCTTGTCTCTCCACGAAAATTACTTTCATGCGGTTTGAAATCTCTATCTCGAAATGATTTATGAGTTTCACAACCCATTCGAACGTGACCCTTTCGAGGAGTACCGCATGACGCCTTCCTTCGGCTATTGGCTGCTGGTCTATGCCGCCGTTGCCATCATAGCGCTGATCGTGTTGATCGCCCGTTACCGGCTCAATCCGTTCATTGTCATCACTCTGATTTCCCTGGGCCTGGCGCTGGTGGCCGGGATGCCGCCGTCGGCTGTGGTCGGCGCGTATGAGGCGGGTGTCGGCAAGACGCTGGGGCATATTGCGCTGGTGGTGGCGTTGGGGACGATGCTCGGCAAGATGATGGCCGAGTCTGGTGGGGCCGAGCAGATGGCGCGCACGCTGATCGAAAGGTTCGGCGAGAAGAACGCGCATTGGGCGATGGTCTGCATCGCATTTCTGGTCGGTTTGCCGCTGTTCTTTGAAGTCGGTTTCGTCTTGCTGGTGCCAATCGCTTTCACCGTGGCGCGCCGGGTTGGCGTGTCGATTCTGATGGTCGGGCTGCCTATGGTGGCCGGCCTCTCGGTAGTGCACGCACTGGTGCCGCCGCACCCGGCGGCGATGCTCGCGGTGCAGGCCTATCAGGCGTCGGTCGGGCAGACCTTGCTGTACGCCATCGCGATCGGCATTCCGACCGCAATCATCGCCGGCCCGCTGTACGCAAAATTCATCGTGCCGCGCATTCAATTGCCGGCGGACAACCCGCTGGAAAAGCAATTTCTCGAGCGTGAACCGCGCGACAAACTGCCGGGTTTCGCCATCACCATGGCGACCATTCTGCTGCCGGTGGTGCTGATGCTGATCGGCGGCTGGGCCAACCTGATTTCCACTCCCGGCAGCGCGTTCAACCAGTTCCTCCTGTTCATCGGCAACTCGGTGATCGCGCTGTTGCTGGCGACCTTGCTGAGCTTCTGGACGCTAGGGATTGCCCAAGGTTTCAACCGCGAATCGATCCTCAAGTTCACCAACGAATGCCTCGCGCCCACCGCCAGCATTACCTTGCTGGTCGGCGCGGGCGGCGGCTTGAACCGGATTCTGGTGGATGCCGGCGTCACCGATCAGATCGTCGGCCTCGCCCATGAATTTCATCTGTCGCCGCTGATCATGGGCTGGTTGTTCGCCGCGCTGATGCGCGTTGCCACTGGCTCGGCGACGGTGGCGATGACCACCGCATCAGGCGTTGTCGCGCCGGTGGCCATCGGTCTGGGTTATCCACATCCTGAGCTTTTGGTGCTGGCGACCGGCGCGGGCTCGGTTATCTTTTCCCACGTCAACGACGGCGGCTTCTGGTTGATCAAGGAATACTTCAACATGACGGTCGCGCAGACGTTCAAGACCTGGACCGTGCTTGAGACGCTGATTTCGCTGGTCGCTTTCGCGCTGACCGTTGGCCTTTCCTACCTGCTGTAACCGGAGCCCGCCGCCCATGGACATCCTCTACCAGATCCGCGCCCGCCAGGACTCCTTCAGCGCCGGCGAGGGGCGCATTGCGCGGTTGATGCTCGACGATGTCGGCTTTGCCGCCAGCGCCAGCCTCGAAGACCTCGCGCAACGCGCCGAAGTCAGCACCGCCACGCTGTCGCGTTTTGCCCGCACGGTCGGCTGCCGTGACCTGCGTGATCTGCGTCTGCAACTGGCCCAGGCCAGCGGCGTTGGCAGCCGGTTTCTCGATCCGGCGGGCACGCCTGAGCAGTCGGCGTTCTACGGGCAGATCGTCGGCGACATCGAAACCACGCTGCGCCAGCATCTGGCCGGGTTCGATGAATCGCGCTTCGCCGACGCAGTGAAATTGCTCAGCCAGGCGCGAATGATTCACGCGTTCGGCATGGGCGGTTGCTCGACCCTGTGCAGCGATGAATTGCAGGTGCGCCTGGTGCGCCTCGGCTACCCGATTGCGGTGTGTCATGACGCGGTGATGATGCGCGTCACCGCCGCCAGTTTGAACGCCGAGCAAGTGCTGATCGTCTGCTCGCTGACCGGCATCACCCCGGAGCTTCTGGAAACCGTGGAGCTGGCGCGCAATTACGGCGCGCGCATTCTCGCCATCACTCGCGGCGATTCACCGTTGGCCGAACTGGCCGACGTCGTCCTGCCGCTGCAAGGCGCGGAAACCTCGTTCATCTACAAACCGACGGCGGCGCGCTACGGCATGCTGCTGGCCATCGACGTGCTCGCCACCGAGCTGGCGCTGGCCAGCCCTGAAGACAATCAAGAACGTCTGCGGCGAATCAAACTCGCCCTCGACGAATACCGTGGCGGCGACGATCACCTGCCGCTGGGAGACTGACATGCAGTACGACACCCTGATCCGCAACGCTTTGCTCATCGACGGCAGCAACACGCCGGGCTACCGCGCAGACGTGGCGATTCTCAATGGTCGCATCGAGCGCATCGGCGAACTGCCTGACGCCCGCGCCGCCGAAGAAATCGATGCGGCCGGCCGGGTGCTGGCACCGGGTTTCATCGACGTGCACACCCACGACGACACCGTGGTCATCCGCCAACCCGAGATGCTGCCCAAGCTCAGCCAAGGCGTGACCACGGTGATTGTCGGCAACTGTGGCATCAGCGCTTCGCCGGTCACTTTGAAGGGCAATCCACCCGATCCGATGAACCTGCTCGGCAGCGCAGCGGCGTTCGTTTATCCGCGTTTCAGTGACTACCGCGCCGCCGTCGAAGCGGCCAACCCCACGTTGAACGTCGCCGCACTGGTCGGCCACACCGCGCTGCGCAGCAATCACCTCGACGACTTGTTCCGCACCGCGACGCCCAACGAAATCACTGCCATGCGTAAGCAGTTGCGCGACAGTCTCGAGGCTGGCGCGTTGGGTTTATCCACAGGCCTGGCCTACGCCAGCGCCTTCAACGCGTCCACTGATGAAGTCATGCAACTGACCGAAGAACTGACGGCGTTCGGCGCGGTGTACACCACCCATTTGCGCAGCGAATTCGCCCCGGTGTTGGAGGCGATGGACGAAGCCTTTCAGATCGGCCGCCACGCGCAATCGCCGGTGATCATTTCCCACCTCAAATGCGCCGGCGTGGGTAATTGGGGGCGCAGTCCGCAATTACTCGCAGCGTTGGAGGAAGCAGCGAAAACCCATCCGGTCGGCTGCGATTGCTACCCGTACGCGGCGAGTTCCTCGACGCTGGATTTGAAGCAGGTCACCGATGCCCACCGCATCACCATCACCTGGTCGACGCCGCATCCGGAAGTCAGCGGGCGCGACCTGATCGACATCGCTGGCGAATGGAACCTGTCGCTGGAAGAAACCGCGAAACGTCTGCAACCGGCCGGCGCGGTGTACTACGGCATGGACGAGGCCGATGTCAGAAGAATCCTCGCCCATCCGCTTTCGATGGTCGGCTCTGACGGACTGCCCGAAGACCCGTTCCCGCATCCGCGCCTGTGGGGCGCTTTCCCACGGGTACTGGGCCATTTCAGTCGCGACGTCGGCCTGTTTCCCCTGCACACCGCCGTGCACAAGATGACCGGCCTGTCGGCGGCGCGTTTTGGCTTGCAGGAAAGGGGCGAGATTCGTGAAGGACATTGGGCGGATCTGGTGTTGTTCGATCCGGCGACCGTGCGCGACGTGGCCGATTTCAACGATCCGCAGCGGGCGGCGCAGGGGATCGACGGGGTTTGGGTCAACGGCGTGTTGAGTTATCGCGACGGGCAGGCGAATGGGGGCAGGGCTGGGCGGTTTCTGGCTCGCGAAGGTGATTTGCGCGATGGGTTTCGTTGATTCGAATGACGCCAAAAGATCGCAGCCTTCGGCAGCTCCTACAGAGATCGCATTCCAATGTAGGAGCTGCCGAAGGCTGCGATCTTTTGATCTAGGTCTCATAGTGGCACTGTGCGATTAAAGAAAGCGATCAATGAGCCGAACTCCTGACATCCACCCCGTCTACACTGCGGGGCCATTCAGTCAGGGAGCACCCCATGAGCTTCGGCAAAACCACCCCGATCCTGCGGATCTTCGATGAGGCCAAGGCTGTCGAGTTTTACGTCGATTTTCTCGGTTTCAAGATCGACTGGCAGCATCGCTTCGAAGCGAATTTTCCGCTGTATCTGCAGGTGTCGCGGGGCGAGTGTGTGCTGCATCTGTCCGAGCATCACGGCGATGCCTGCCCGGGTTCGGCGCTGCGTATCGAGACTGATGAGCTGGAGGCATTTCAGCAGCAACTGATGGCCAAGGACTACACGTTCTCGCATCCGCAGATTCAGGCAATGCCGTGGGGCAGTCAGGACATGACCATTGCTGATCCGTTTGGCAATCGGTTGGTGTTTACCAATGCGATCAGTCTTTGACTTGAACGCCTAGCGCGACCTGACCTCCTGGGGTTGCCCGCAGGCATCGGTAATACTTGCGGGCGCTCACCTCACTCCGTCGGCACCAGCCGATCCAGCACCCGATTCACCGCCATCTCCGCGACCATCACAATCTGCGCAATGCCCTGCAACGTCTTGCGCTGCGAGCCGTTCACCAGCCCCGCCTGATCGTTGAGCATCACCGTCGCCGACCCCAAAGTTTCGCAGGCGTCGGCCAGCAGCGATTCGTTGTCGGCCTCGGGATTGGCCATGTACAGCGTGTTGGGTTTGTAGGGCGGGGCCATGAATTCGGCGCTGGATGGGCCGAGGTAATGGTCGAGGGCGCGGTCGGCGGCTTCGTGGAATTTCTTCGAATCGGCGGATTCGTAGGGAGATGCCGGGTCGGTGGTTGGCGGGTTTGGGGTTACTTTGAACATATCCAGATCCTCATTTGGCTAGCCACCGCTTCCCTACTAAAAGAAGTGGAGGCAGCTGTGCGCAGGTTAGTAGACCGGGGATCTGGGAAAACCGGCGCGCCCGAGGGCGCCCTGCGCACAGCCACCATAAAGCTCAGGCGAGACCTGACTGTCTGATGAACGATGCACCCCAAATACTCCGGGCTACTAAACCCGATCACTGATGGGCAGTGACGCAATCACAGTAGCGATGAGGTCTGGGGCGCACAAGCCGGCGGATTCTGGCGCAGGCGTAGGCAGCGGCGCAAGGAATTGTGGGTGGTTTCGCGGAATGCCTTGTCGCTTTAAACAGTTGCGCCAAGACGTGTTTAATTGGTGTGGCGAATGACGCCTTCGCGAGCAGGCTCGCTCCCACAGGGGATCTGCGGTGAACTCGGAAATGCAGACAACCGAGAACTACTGTGGGAGCGAGCCTGCTCGCGAAGAGGCCATCAGCATCACCGCCGATTCCGCAACCGAAACTCCCCCGGTGGCATCCCGCGCCAGCTCTTGAAGGTGCGATGAAACGAGCGCGGTTCGGTGAAGCCCAGATACTGCGCAATGTCCTGAATCGGCAACGTGCTGTTGAGCAAATAGTGCTCCGCCAACTCCTGACGCAGCTCATCGAGAATCTGCTGATACGACGTCCCAGCCTGCTGCAACTGCCGCTGCAACGTGCGCACCGAGACGCTGAGCTGTTCGGCCACTTGCTCCTTGCGCGGCAAGCCCTCCTTGAGCAAACCGCGCAGGATGTTCTTCACCTGTTGCGCCAGCGACACATCCTCCAGCGTCGCCAGCAAACCCATCGCGTGTTCTTCCAGCGTTCGCAGCAATTGCGCATCGGCCTGACGCAACGGCAACTGCAAATAAGCCAGCGGCACCACCAGCGCCGAATACGCCTGATCGAACCGCACCGGGCAACCGAAAAACGCCTCGTACTCGGCCTGCGTCACCTCATCCGGCCGCGCATGCTCCAGCCATACGCAGGCCGGCGACAGCTGCGTGTCGGCGATCCAGCGCGCGTAGTGCAGCCACGAACCGAGCACGTTTTCCACCAGATGTCGACGAATCCGTGGCCGCTGGTAACGGCAGGCCCAGATCAGATGCACGTGCTCGCCCTGCACCTCGGCGCGGCTGACGCCCATATCGCCGACGAGTTTTTCGAACGGCATGATCCGGCTCATCGCATCGCCCAACGTGGCGCAATTCATGGTGATGTAACCGAGCACGCTCCACGAGTTGGGCAGGACGAAACTCGCTGCATGCAGCCCGAACAACCCATCGCCCGAGTGCTCGCAGAAATAATCCAGCAAGCGCTCGTGAACCTCACCCGGCAGGCGCAAGGTGTTGTCGCTCAACTGCTGCGCCTGCAACCCGGCCGCCGCCAACGCAGGCTCGATGGCCATGCCCAACTGTTCGGCGTGACGCAGGTATTTGAGCAGCGGCGGAACGGAAGTGAAGCCGAGCGATGACATGGTCGCGGTCCTTTGATCGACGGCGCGTGAGCGAATGAATGGCGCAAGGTAAGTGGATTGCCCAGCGAAAGTAAATGCCCGGACGTTTGGCGCCATTGGCTACAGGATCTGGCCGGATGCGACCGTGACAGATCTCCAGCGCTGACTAGTATGCAAGCTTGATCCAACGGCAGAAAAAGGACACACGCATGCGACGCTGGAACGGCTGGGGAGAGGCAGGCACGGTGGTTGAACTGCCGGCCCAGGGCGCGACATTTCTCCACGAACGCTTGGGCGCCGGCCGGGCATTGCCCGATGCGACCCTGGCAGCGGCGTTGGCGCAAGTGCCGACCTCGCGCCTGGTGCCGCATCGCTTGTACAGCGTCGATACTCACGATCGCCTGCTGCACGCGCGCGGCCAGAGCCTGCCGGACTGGTTGGCATTACGCGAAGGCGCACTGGGCACGTATCCCGATGCCGTGGCGTTTCCCGAAACCGCTGAGCAAATCCGCCAATTGCTGGCGCTCGCCCATGATCAGGATCTGTGCCTGATTCCCTACGGCGGCGGCACGTCGGTGGCCGGGCACATCAATCCGCCAGACTCCGCGCGTCCGGTGCTGACGGTGTCGCTGGCGCGAATGAATCGCCTGACCGACCTCGACGAACACAGCCTGCTGGCGACATTCGGCCCCGGCGCCAGCGGGCCGCAAGTGGAAAGCCAATTGCGCGCGCGCGGCTACACGCTGGGGCATTTTCCGCAGTCGTGGGAGCTGTCGACGCTGGGCGGTTGGGTGGCCAGTCGCTCCAGCGGCCAGCAGTCGTTGCGCTACGGGCGGATCGAGCAATTGTTTGCCGGTGGCACCCTGGAAACCTTCGCCGGGCCTCTGCAGATTCCAAACTTTCCCGCGTCGGCGGCAGGTCCCGATCTGCGTGAAATGGTGCTGGGGTGCGAAGGTCGTTTCGGGATCATTTCCGAGGTGAAAGTGCGAATCAGCGCGTTGCCGGCGGACGAGCGTTTCTACGGTGTGTTCCTGCCCGACTGGCCGCAGGCGTTGCAAGCGATCCGCCAACTGGCGCAGGCGCGCGTACCGCTGTCGATGCTGCGCCTGTCCAACGCGGTGGAAACCGAAACGCAACTGGCGCTGGCCGGCCATCCGCAACAGATCGCCTGGCTGGAAAAGTACCTCAAGCTGCGCGGTGCCGGCGACGGCAAATGCCTGCTGACCTTCGGTGTGACGGGCAATCGCCAGCAAAACGCACTGTCGCTGAAACACGCGCGCCAGCATCTGAAAGCCTTCGGCGGGGTGTTCACCGGCACTCTGCTGGGGAAGAAGTGGGCGCAGAACCGCTTCCGCTTTCCCTACCTGCGCGAGAACCTGTGGAACGCCGGTTACGTGGTCGACACCCTTGAAACCGCCACCGACTGGAGCAACGTCGACCACTTGCTCAGCCTCATCGAAGACAGCCTGCGCGACGCGTTGGCCGCCGAGGGCGAACGCGTGCATGTCTTCACTCATCTCTCGCACGTTTACGGCGAAGGCTCGAGCATTTACACCACCTACGTGTTTCGCCCGGCAGCGGATTATGCCGCGACGCTGGCGCGCTGGCGGATGCTCAAACACGCGGCCAGCCAGACCATCGTCGACAACCACGGCACCATCAGCCATCAGCATGGCGTCGGCAAGGATCACGCGCCGTATCTGTTGCGCGAAAAAGGCCCGCTGGCGATGCAGACGTTGCAGGCGCTGAGCGAACATTTCGACCCGGAGGGGCGCCTCAACCCGGGCACGCTGTTGCCAGAGTCGCGGCCATGACGGCGAACTGGAACGCGCAGTGGCGCGAGCAGATTCTGCCGACGCTGGCGGATGACACCTGGGACCTGATCGTCATCGGCGGCGGCATCAGCGGCGCCGGGATCGTCCGCGAAGCCGCGCGCCGGGGCTGGCGCTGTCTGCTGCTGGAGCAGCGCGATTTTGCCTGGGGCACCTCCAGCCGATCATCGAAAATGGTCCACGGCGGTTTGCGTTACATCGCCAAGGGCCAGTGGCGCCTGACCCGCGATTCGGTGCGCGAGCGCCAGCGCCTGCTCGACGAGGCGCCGGGGCTGGTCGAGCCGATGAGTTTCATGATGCCGCACTATCGCGGCGGTTTTCCCGGGCCGCGCGTCATGGGCGGCTTGCTCTCGGTTTACGACGCGCTGGCGGGGCGGCGCAATCATCGTTTTCATGACGCCCAGCAACTGCGTTTTCTCGCGCCGGGGGTGAAGGAAAACGGCCTGCTCGGCGGCAGCTGTTTTGTCGATGCGCTGACCGATGACGCGCGACTGGTGATGCGCGTACTGCGCGAGGCCCGGGCTGACGGCGCGGTGATTGTCAGCGGTGTGCGGGTCACGCAACTGCTGCGTGAAGGCGGGCGGGTGTGCGGGGTTCAGATCGAAGATGGCGAGGGCGGTGCGACGCTGCAATTGCGCTCCGCTGTGTTGGCCGTGGCCACGGGCGCATGGGCTGAGCGTCTCCGTCCCGCTGACGCTGCGAAGCAATTGCGCCCGTTGCGCGGCAGTCATCTGTTGCTTCCGGGCTGGCGGTTGCCGGTGGCGCAGGCGTTCACTTTTCTGCATAAGCGCGATCGGCGCCCAGTGTTCGTGTTTCCGTGGGAAGGCGCGACGGTGGTCGGCACCACGGACCTCGATCACCGCGAAGACCTCGACCACAGCGCGCGCATTTCCAGCGACGAACTCGACTATCTGCTCGCCGCGTGCCAGCAGCAATTTCCCCGTGCCGAAGTGGGCGTCGACGACGTGCTGTCGACCTGGTCAGGCGTGCGTCCGGTGGTCGGCAGCGCGGCGGGTGCGCAGCAGGGCAAACCATCGAACGAAACCCGCGAACATGTGCTGTGGCAGGAGCCCGGTTGTGTGACGTTGGCCGGCGGCAAACTGACCACATTTCGCCCGCAAGCGATCGAAGTGCTCAAGGCGTGTGCGGTGATGCTCGGGCGTTCTTTTGTCGATGACGGCGCGCCGGTGTTCGCCGCTGTGCCGCCGCTGACAATTGCGGGACTGAGCGGCAGTCAGTGGCGACGCTTGGCCGGACGTCACGGTCGAGACCTGCCGAGGCTGGCGCAATTGCTCGGCGAACTCGGTCTGGAAACGGTAGGCGCCAGCGATACGTTGTGGGCAGAACTGGCGTTCGCCTGCGAGGCGGAAATGATTCTGCACCTGGATGATTTGCTGCTGCGCCGCAGCCGTTTGGGCCTGTTGCTGCCGCGCGGTGGCGAGGACTATCTGCCCGCGATTCGCACGCTCTGTCAGCCACGATTGGCTTGGGGCGATGAACGCTGGCAAGCGGAAATCCAGCGCTACCGTTTGCTGTGGCTGCGCGATCACGGCTTGCCGGAGATCACGCCATGAAATACCTGTTAGCGATCGACAACGGCACCCAGAGCGTGCGCGCGTTGCTCTTCGATCTGCAGGGCAATCTGCTCGGCAAAGGCAAAGTCGATCTGCAGGCGTACTACTCGACGCAACCCGGTTGGGCCGAGCAGGATCCGGAGTATTACTGGGCGAAGCTTGGCGAGGCGTGTCAGCAACTCTGGCAGCAGACTGGCATCGACCGTGCGCAGATTGCCGGCGTGTCCCTGACCACCCAGCGCGGCACCGTGATCAACGTGGACGCCGAGGGCAAACCGCTGCGCGCAGCGATTGTCTGGCTCGATCAACGTCAGGCTGAGGTCGAGGGGGGCATCAAAGGGCCGTGGGGCTGGCTGTTCAAAATGGTCGGTGCCCAAGCCACGGTGGATTATTTCCGCGCCCAGGCCGAGGCCAACTGGATCGCTCGGCATCAGCCCGGAGTGTGGGCGGCGACCGACAAGTATTTACTGCTTTCAGGCTTCCTCACCCATCGCTTGTGCGGGCGCTTCGTCGACTCCATCGGCTGTTGCGTCGGCTATCTGCCCTTCGACTTCAAACGGCTGAAATGGGCGGCACCGCGCGACTGGAAATGGCAGGCACTGGCGGTGCGTCCGCAGCAGTTGCCGACCCTGCACAAACCGGGCGAAACCCTCGGCTGCATCACGGCCGAAGCCGCGCGCCACACCGGCATTCCCGAAGGCCTGCCGCTGATTGCCGCTGGCGCCGACAAGGCGTGCGAAGTGATCGGTTCCGGCGTGGTCGATGCGCGCACCGTGTGCCTGTCCTACGGCACCACCGCGACCATCACCAGCACCCGCTCGCGCTACCTGGAAATTGTCCCGCTGATCCCGCCGTACCCCTCGGCCGTGCCCGATCAGTACAACTGCGAAGTGATGATCTATCGCGGCTACTGGATGGTCAGCTGGTTCAAGAACGAGTTCGGCCTGCGTGAGATGCAGCAGGCGAAAGAGCAGGGCATCGAACCGGAGCAACTGTTCGACGCACTGGTCAACGAAGTGCCCCCGGGCTCGATGGGCCTGATGCTGCAACCCTACTGGTCACCGGGCATCCGCGAACCGGGCGTGGAAGCCAAAGGCGCGATGATCGGCTTCGGCGACGTACACACCCGCGCGCACATCTACCGGGCGATTCTCGAAGGCCTGGCCTACGCGCTGCGCCAAGGCATGGAGAACATCGAGCGACGCTCAAAAGTCTCGATCAAACGCCTGCGCGTCGCCGGCGGCGGCTCACAAAGTGACGCCGCCATGCAACTGACCGCCAACATCTTCGGCCTACCGGCAGAGCGCCCGCATGTCTATGAAGCGTCAGGGTTGGGGGCGGCGATATGCTGCGCGGTGGGGTTGGGACTGCACAGGGATTTTCCATCGGCCATTGCGGCGATGACTCGGGTTGGAGCGGTTTTTACACCGCAGCCTGAGGCGCAGAAGGTTTATGAGCAGTTGTACAGAGAGGTGTATTTGCGCATGTACCGGCAGCTCAAACCGCTGTATCAAAGCATCCGCAAAATCACCGGGTATCCCGAATAGTACTGACACCCTAGACCCCTGTGGGAGCGGGCCTGCTCGCGAAGGCGGAGTGGCAGTCAATGATCGTTTGAATGGTCCGCCGCTTTCGCGAGCAGGCTCGCTCCCACGGGGGTATTGCGGAGTGCCGGTGCCGACGGTGCCGTTCGGCTAAGCCTCACTCTTTTCAGACCTGAATATGCTAGCCTGCAATCAATGATTTCATTGATTGCAGGAGGGCGACATGGCCAGCATCACCATTCGAAACCTTGACGAGGAGCTCAAGGAGCAGTTGCGCATTACCGCTGCACACAATGGACATTCCATGGAAGAAGAGGCTCGGCTGATTCTGGGCCGAGCGCTCACCACGGTTGATCGTGCCGGAGGGCTGGGCAGTCGGATCCACCAGCGTTTCAGCGCCGAGGGCGGAGCCGAGCTCGATCTGCCTGCGCGTGCAGAAAAACCACTCGGGGTGGACTTTTCTGAATGATAATGCTCGATTCCAACGTTCTATCCGAATTCATGCGTATCGAACCCGAGGCTCAAGTGTTGGCTTGGGTGGATGCGCAACCGGCCATGGACCTGGCCATCAGCGCAATCACCGTGGCGGAGATACTGCACGGCATCGCTCGATTACCTTCCGGCAAGCGCAAACAAAAACTCCAGGCCCACGCTTTGGCAATGTTTGAAGAGGATTTTGCCGGGCGGATTTTGCCATTCGATGCCCACGCAGCCGTCGAGTACGCGACGCTGGTAGCCGATGCAGAGGCGAAGGGGCGGGGGATTGCAATGGCCGATGCGCAAATCGCAGCGATCTGCCGAAATCGTGGAGCCGCGATTGCTACGCGCAATGTCCGGGATTTCGAGTTTTCCGGGATTGAAGTGATCAATCCGTGGCAGGTCTGAAAATCTGCTCTGTCATTTAAACCGCATTCGCGAGCAGGCTCGCTCCCACAAGGTTTTGCGGTGTGCTCATAATCCAGCGTGGCACACAAATCCAATGTGGGAGCGAGCCTGCTCGCGAAGGCGCAGCGTCAGGCAATGTTGATTTGACTGACCCACCGCCATCGCGGGCAAGCCCGCTCCCACAAAGGTTTTGCGGTGTGCTCAAAATCCAGTGAGCCATACAAATCCATTGTGGGAGCGAGCCTGCTCGCGAAGGCGGAGTGTCAGGCAACGTTGATTTGACTGACCCACCGCCTTCGCGAGCAAGCACGCTCCCACAAAGGTTTTGCGGTGTGCTCAAAATCCAGTGAGCCATACAAATCCATTGTGGGAGCGAGCCTGCTCGCGAATGCGGAGTGTCAGACACTGTTGATTTGACTGACCCACCGCCATCACGGGCAAGCCCGCTCCCACAAGGGATCTGCGGTGTGCTCAAATCCTGTGACCCACACAAATCCAATGTGGGAGCGAGCCTGCTCGCGAAGGCGCAGTGTCAGGCAACTTTGATTTGATTGACCCACCGCCATCGCGGGCAAGCCCGCTCCCACAAGGGATCTGCGGTGTGCTCAAATCCTGTGACCCACACAAATCCAAATGTGGGAGCGAGCCTGCTCGCGAAGGCGGAGTGTCAGGCAACGTTGATTTGATTGACCCACCGCCATCGCGGGCAAGCCCGCTCCCACAGTTATCGGGGTGAACACATCAACAGTGGTCGACCACGAAAACCTGTGGGAGCGGGCTTGCCCGCGATTCGATTTCAGCCTCAGCGCAAAACCAAAATCAAACGCGGAAGTGGCTGACCATCTGCTGCAACTGACCACCCAACCGCGCAAGCTCAACACTCGACGCTGCCGTCTCATCACTCGCCGCTGCGGTCTGCTCGGACACGTCGCGGACGTTGATGATGCTGCGACTGATCTCTTCTGCCACGGCGCTTTGCTGCTCAGCAGCGGCGGCGATCTGCTGGTTCATCGACTGGATGTTCGACACCGTGCGGGTGATGTTTTCCAGCGAGGCGCCGGCCTTGCGCGTCAGGGCGACGCTGCTGTCGGTCAGCGCGCGGCTGTTGTTCATCACCGCCGAAACCTGCTGGGTGCCGTTCTGCAGACCGGCGACCAGACCTTCGATTTCCTCGGTGGATTTCTGCGTGCGTTGAGCCAGACCGCGAACCTCATCCGCAACAACGGCAAACCCACGCCCGGCTTCACCGGCACGTGCCGCTTCAATCGCGGCGTTGAGCGCGAGCAGGTTGGTCTGTTCGGCAACTGCCTTGATCACGTCCATGACGCTGCCGATCTTGTCGCTTTCCTGTTGCAGCACGCTCATCGCTTCGGTCGAACGCACCACTTCGCTGGCCAGACGCTCGATCTGTGCGATGGCCTCATTCACCACCTTGTCGCCTTCACGGGCCTCACCATCCGCAGCGGCAGCGGCTTGCGACGCTTCCTCAGCATTGCGCGCAACTTCCTGCACGGTGGCAGTCATTTCGTGCATGGCCGTGGCGACCTGATCGGTCTCGACTTTCTGGCTGTTCACCCCGGCGCTGGTCTGTTCGGTTACAGCTGACAACTCTTCGGCTGCGCTGGCGATCTGAGTGACGCCGTCGCGGATGCCACTGATCAAATCACGCAGGGTCACGCCCATGCGCGCGATGCCTTGCTGCAACACGCCGAGTTCGTCGCGACGGGTAACGGTGACATTCTGAGTCAGGTCGCCGCTGGCAATACGCTCGACCACGGCCAGGGTTTCCTGCAACGGGCGGGTAATCTGACGGGTGATGATTACCGCAGCAATCACGCCAACCAGCAGCGCCAGCAACGTGCTGATCAACTGGAAGGTGCGCGCCTGGGCACTTTCGGCATCACGGCGATCAAGCTGGATCTGGTACAGCTGCTCGCTCAGGGCGACGATAGTGGTGCCCTGATCAGTCATTTCCTTACGCGCCTGCACCGCATCGGTGTTGGCGTTCTTGTACGCCATCAACGCGCTGCGATAGCTGCTCAGCGCAGTTTCCAATTGGCGCAGGGCATCCTGCTGAGTCGCGGCAAATTGTGTATTCAGTGGCTTGAGACTGGCGATGGCCGCGTCGATCTGGCCGACGGCTTTCTGTTCGGTCTCGGCGTTGCTGGTCGCGGTGTAACCACGCACTTCATAGCGCGCGAGGATGAACGCTTCCTTGGCCGCAGTAATAGCCTGGAACTGTTCGAAGCGCTGATCGCTCATCTCCATCTGCTGCACGCGCTGGCTGATCGATTCGATCAGGTTGTACGCAGTCTGGGCGTTGGCGCTCATGGTGTCGCGCGCGCTGTTGCCGGTGCGATAGGCGTTGCGCATTTTGTTCAGCGAGGTCTGGTATTCAGCGATGGTCGCGGCCTGCTGCTTGAGCAGTTTGACGTTCTCCGGACTCTTGAATTTGCTGATCAGCGCCTGCTGCTGCGCGGCGAAGCTTTCCAGGGTGGTCTGCACATTCTGCGCAGCGGTTTCGTCGCCATTGGTCAGCATGTATTGCAAGCGCACCACGCGCAGTTTGGTCAGGCCCGCGTTGAGCTGGGTGATGTCGCTCATCCAGTTGCTGCGGTCGATCAGGCCACCGAGGCTGGTCCAGCCGGTCAGCGCCAGAATGCAGGTCAGGGCCAGCACCAGGCCGAAGCCCAGGCCGAGTTTCATGTTCACGCTGATGTTACCGAACCAGCTATTCATGCAAATCCTCCAGAAACGTTGGGTTTCTTGGTCGTCAGTTAGGCTGGAAGATTGTTGTTCTTTTGAGCCAGCAGGGGTGTTAGCAGGTCTGTATCGGCCGCAAACCCGAGAGCTGAAAGGATTTTTGTCTGACAGTCCACGAAGCAACGAATCCCAAGGACTTTTTCACATGGGTTTCACTGACTGCCCACGCGCGCCTCTGTAGTTTCGCCGCATCGAATGACCTGTGATGCAGAGTAGCGAGGCGGTTTTTGTGGAATTGAGACTGAGTCTGTTCGGCGTCAAACGCTCGATCGATCTGAGCGGTCTGGCGCGTTTTCGCGATGCATGGGTGGTGCTGGCGGCATCGATTTTGGTGATCCCGCTGACCCTGTGGTTGCTGGCGCCAAATGCCGTGCCGGACCTGGCCCACGGTAATCAGGCGGGTGCACAAGCTTTGGCGGCGGGGTGGGCCAAGGGCGACATGATCGTGCTGGTGCGCCACGTCGAACGTTGCGATCACTCCAAAGCTGCGTGCCTGAGTGGCAGTGACGGCATCACCGACCGCTCGCGCAGTGTCGCAGTGGCAGTCGGTGCTCGGTTCGAACAACTGGGCCTGACCGACGCCGACATCTATAACAGCCCGTCAATGCGCACCGTGCAGACGGCCGGCTATATGTTCAACCATGCCGCCAGTGGCGATGACTGGTTGATCAACTGCAGAGGCCGCATGTTGCAGGATGCCCTCGCGCACAAGGTCCCCGGGCGCAACCTGGTTCTGGTGACCCACAGCGAGTGCATGGCGCAGATCGAAAAAGACCTGAAAGTGCCAGCTTCGAACATGGGGTACGGCGCGTCCTTGTTCATATCCGTTGCCAGCCCGGCTGCACCGAAGATGCTCGGCTTCATTGAAGCCTCCGACTGGCGCACGGTGACTACCCGATGAAATCCCGTTTCTACGCTTACAACCTCGGCATTCCGCTGGTTTGTGCGGCAGTGGTGTTCCTGATGTTCGACATGACCAACATCGACATCGCCTTCAGCAATCTGCTGTTCGACCCACTGAGCCAAACCTTCCCGATCGACAAAATCCACTTCTTCGAGAAACTTACCCACAAATGGGCGCGGATCATTCCGAACTGGACGGCGGAGATCGCGCTGATCGGCGCACTGCTGTCGCTGATCTGGCCAGGGGTCAATCCGCACGAACGGCCACGACTCGGCGCCTTTCTGGAGCGCAGCAGAGTCGCACCAGTGCTGCGATTTGCCGCAGATCACCGTAGGGATTTTTTCTTTGTCGTGATCGCGTTTGCGCTCTGCACGGGCGTGATCCACTTCCTCAAATCCCACACCAGCGTCTACTGCCCGATCGAGACCACGTTGTACGGCGGGAAAATGCCGCACATCGAGTGGTACAGCAATTTCCAACTGTTCCACGAAGCCGGGAGTGGCCGTTGCTGGCCGGGCGGCCATGCGTCGGGTGGCTTCACCATGCTGGCGCTGTATTTCGTGGCGCGACGGCATCAGTGGCGTTTTTCCAATGCGATCTTGTGGGGCTCGCTGCTGCTGGGCTTGGTCTACGGCACCACCCGCGTCCTGCAGGGCTGGCACTACATGTCCCACACGTTCTGGGCCGGCATCTTCGTCTGGCTGACCTGTTTACTGACGGCATTGGCCTTCTACGGACGCGCACGATTGGATTTACCGGTGCGGGCCAAAAGCACGCAGAAAGCTTTCAACGCACAGCCTGAGGTATCGCTCTGAACGCGTTCAGAAAAACCTGGATTGAACGTCAACCCAGGCGCCGCGACCAGCGCTGATCCGGCGCCTCGAACCCCGGATTGACCAGCGCCGTCAGCACATGATCCTGCCAACGCCCGGCAATGTTCAGATACGCCTTCGCATACCCCTCACGCTCAAAACCCAACCGCTCAAGCAAACGCGCACTGCGCTCATTGCCGGGAATGTAATTGGCCATGATCCGATGCAGATTCTGCGTATCGAACATATAACCAATCCCCGCTTCCAGCCCCTCCTGCATCAAACCCTGTCCCTGATGCGCCTCATCGATGTGATAACCCAGATAACACGCCTGAAACGCCCCACGAATAATCCCGCTGAAATTGCACGCCCCGATCATCTGCTGACCGTCCGGCGACAGCAGAGCGAAATGCATGGCTAACCCGGCTTCGAAGGCGCTGGCCTGGATCTCGAGGCGACGGCGGATGTTGGCGGTGGAGAAGTAGTCGGTGGTGCGGATGGGCGACCACCGGGCGAGGTGACGCTGGTTGCGTTGGTAGAAAACGCTTTCGAGCTCGGCCTGATCGGGGGAGAGGATCGCCAGGGTCAGGCGCGGGCAGGGCAGGGATAACAGCGGCATCGAGCGCTCCTTGGCGAGGGATCTGCTGGCAGAGTCGCGCATATGCTGGGGAGCGGCAAGGTTTTGGGAATGAAGGACGAAAAAAAGCCCGCTAGGAGCGCGGGCGAACCGTAGTTTCTTGAATGAGCAGGGGGATTTTATGGGATTGGTCGGGTGGACGTAGTGAAGAAAAGTTCATCTCGTTTCCGCCGACCGGGTCGATGTCCCGACAGTCGATCTTCAACGCACGATGAAAATATCAGCGCCCATACAGCACCGTATTCATCAACGCATTGACCTGATTTGGCATCGTGTGGATGAACCAGTCGAAAGCAAGACCCGAGGTAAGCAGATACGCGAGAACCAGCAGGATAGGCATGAAGAGGATGTTTTTGCGCAGATTGGCGTACTTGCGGGTTTTTCTGGAAAGCCAAGGTTCGCCAGTGCCATTGTTGTTGGCATGAGCGCCCGCAACGATGAAGTAGGTTGAAAAAAGCATCATCCGCAGACTTGTGTAAATAAGCAGGATTACGCCCGACAGGTGCAGCAAAAACCAATGCATATCTAGCAAGACGAAATTTTCCTTTATCCCCGTCAGTCCCTGCTCATTGATGATTCGCTGACCGTTTTCGAAATTTGGCGGCGCCTGTGTGGGCATAAAAGCTTCGTCGGTGACATACGTCGCGGCCACGCAAAATGCCAAGCAAAACAACAGCGCAACGACCCACTTAATGCCCGCGAAGAAGCCCCGGTAAAGGCTATGCAAGGTTCCGCCAGCCCACAGGGAAATGGTGAATAGCGTGATCCAGGAAAGCAGGTTGAGTATCTCAGCCCGGAAACACACATAAATCAGCCCGGCAATCACCATCATCATGCAGATGACTGGAGTCATGTCCTGGCTTGTGCTGGCGGCGTTCACGCCCGGCGGTGGATTGACCACCGTGTTGAAGGTCAGGTTTACCGAATGGCCCGGCTGATTGGCGGATTGTGGAGAATCGCCTTTCAGTACCCGATCCAGAATGGCTCCCAGAATCAGGCCGAGGATGGTGAAGAACGCCGATATGTAGATATCGACTTCCTTGGATTGGATTGTTTCGATGAAGCTCATGTTTTATTGCCTTCCTTGTGCAGGTTGAGTGTTTCACGTGCCGATCGGGTTTCTCTGCGAGGCATCCAGCCAGCTGCGGAATGGTAAGGGGATGGGTGTGGTTTGGCTATTTCCGCAAGTGTATTTACTTCACAGCCAAGTGGGTTTTATCAAATTGGAGAAGGAGCCGAAGCTGGGCCGTTCACCTCCAAAAACCTGTAGCGTCGAATACGAACAGCGACGGCAGGTTTGAGCCAATGGAGAGCGAATGGCGCACATTGCCAAACCCCAGATGCGACAAAGCCCGCACTGGGCGGGCTTTGTCGTTGAGAGTTGGTGGGCCGGGGTAATCTGAAATAAGCCTGTAGAAAGCTGATTTTATTGACTAATAGTTGATGAGTCCAATTGCTTGGAATACCACTTGGAATGCTGCGTAATCTGGCTTCCCATGGATGATGCTTGTTGAGCTCAGCCTCTATAAGGATTCTAGGTCGAAGTGTAGCCGACGGCGTTTGATAACTACTTTCATCCCTAAATTTAAGGTGCTTAGGAGCGACACCCAGTTGCGCTCAGGTATTTGGGCTGCAACTTCGGCTCAGCCGAGTGATTCGTCAAAGTAATCGCTGTCGAGCCTGGGCACCTTGTAAAGCTGCGAGCTGATGCCCACCTCGTGGTCGAGCATCAAATTGACCAGGCGTTTGCCGTCGACCAGCACCAGCCCCTCGACCGAGCGAGCGAAGTCAACGGCCTGGACGGTGTAGCCGGAAGTGGTGATGAACACACCGCGTGTGGCTTTCTGCCCGGCCAGGGCGCCATAAAACGCTTGCAGGTCGGGGCGGCCGACGGTGCTCTGCCAGCACTTGGCCTGCACGTAGACCTTCTCCAGCCCCAGCGCGTCCAGCGAGATCACGCCGTCAATGCCGCCGTCGCCACTGCCGCCGACTTGTTGCAGCGCCTGACGGTTCGCGCCGTAGCCAAGGCTGTGCAGCACGTCGAGTACGATGTGCTCGAAGCGCGTCGGGCTCGCTTGCAGCAGGCTGTCCAGCAGGTCGCCCGCAACGCTAGTACGCAGTTCGAGTATGGCTTGGTTCAGCCGTTCCTGCGGGCTGCTAGTGGCGAGGTCGGTCTGGGCAGAGCCAGGTGCTCGAGTGCGAGAGGCATATCGTCGTCGGCCAGGTCGAGCTTCTGGCTGAAATCGTCGTTGCGAACTTGCCGGTCGAAGTCATGGATATCGTCGACAGCCTTGCTGTGTTTACGGTCCACGTCGTACAGGTTGTCGCTGAGCTTGCGCTCCTGTTCGGCGGCCAGGCGGGCGCGCTCCCACAGGGCTTCGTACTGAGCTTCGTTGTCGAGGAACAACTGCAGGTGGCGGAAGATCTGCAGGCCGTCGGCATAGCCCTGTTCCATGCGCCTTGCGGCTCCTTCGTTGGAAAAGTCGAGGGTGGCGGTGACGCCGCCCAGACTGTTGGCAGGAACGATCGGCAAAATGCGCACCCCGGGATAGTGGCGCGGGTCGATGCTCAGGTCGTCGGGCGACAGATACACCACCACGATGGTGTCGCAGCCGGCCTCGATCAGTGGCCGGATCGGGGTGTTATCAATCTGTTTATGCGGCAAGCCCCAGTAAAAGCCGCCATCGGTATAAATTCCGTCGTCAATGGCGACCTCATCGAAGATCAGGGGCAGGGCCGCCGTACCGAGCAGCATGTCCGCTGCAGTGTGGGTGTCGCGTACCGAGAGGTAATCGACCCGGTTGGCGGCAGTGTTGTGCAGCGCCACGCTCAGCGGCAGCGCCGAAGAAGCCAACCTGCCTGCGTCCAGGCCTTCGGCGATCATGCTCTTGAGGCCATCTTGCTTGAAAAAGCCTTTGGTACTGATCAAGTGGCTGAGCATCGGCGAGATCACGCCGCTTGTTGTCAGCAGCGCCAGTCGTGACGCCAGCCCTGGCACGTCCTGTACGGAAAGCATGTTGCGGCTTTCGATGTTCAGCCACATGGATTTGGCCTGATCGAGTTTGTCTTGAGCGAACATCGCGCCGTTGAGACCACCTACCGAGGTGCCAGAGATGGCGCTCAGTTGGCTGTCCAAGCCCAGGTCGCGCATAGCCTGCCAGACGCCGATCTGATAGGCCCCCTTGCCGCCGCCGCCAGATAGGGTAAGACCGAGTTTCCTGAATTTCATGCTCTGCTCCATGAGGGGGGCGGCGTCTCTAAGAGGGCTCGTCCGAGTCTTCCAAATGAGGGATAGCGAGGGAGGGGCGGTACGATTTTTCGGAAGGTCAGGGAATCGTCGCTGCCCGATAACTCACTGCAGACGGCCTCTTTTGTCGGGCGCGGGGGGAGGAGCATTCCAAGTTCCTTTTGACTGAAGCAATTTCCATGGTGGCGTTCTGCCCTTGAAGGCCGGTATGCTGACTTTGTGTGAAAGATTTTGCAATTGGTCAGACGCGCCGTCTGGCTTCATGGGCTGTGCAGTTCAGGTCGACGCATAGTGGCTAGCCGGGTCTCCCACAGAATAAAACCCGCCGCTTACTTAAGTGCGGCACTGGGGAGCCGATAGCCTCTCCATGCTTACGCACGGGTTATAAGCAAATGGGCCACAATGCTGGCCATTCGAGAAACGAAGGACAGGGACTGCTCGTATGGGTTGGGAGAGACTAATCGTTGCCGGAGCCGCAGCTGTGGTCGCGGCTGGCGTCGCTTACTGGAAACGTGAAGAAATCAAAGATGGCTGGGACAGCATGATCATCAGCCTCAAAGGTAAGCGCGTGGCGATATTGGGAGAGCGCAATGTCGGCAAGACAGCTCTATTGAAGTTCCTTGCTAGTGGTGAGGTCTCCGACGAGTACATGCAAACCACGCTGACCGAGAAACTCCAAGGAACACGGTTTGCAATGGGTGACCTGAAGCTGGACCTCAAGGAAACCCGCGACGTTCCCGGTGCGCCTGATGCAATCGAGGACTGGAAAACACTGCACAATGAAGCGGACATCGTCCTTTATCTGGTCAATGCTCAAGAGGTCAATCAACAACGTATCAAGCGCGATCTCGAAAAGATTGAAAGCTGGAGGAAGGCTCCGGCGCCATCGCCCAAGCTGGTCGTGATCGTCACGCATATGGACCTCGACCCTACGTACGTCGCCACACCCGTGTCCGGTCAGGGGCATTTCCGTGATCGTTTCGTCAAACTCCACCTTGATGCAGGCCTGTCGAAACTAAGTCAACGGCCGCCGATCATTCTCGGCAGTCTGGTGAGTCGAGATCAGGCGGCGAGATTGGTCGCGACGTTGATCAATACGGTAACAGCATGATGCATGCCAAGGTTTTCCAAGCTCAAGCACTGGACAACAGGTCCTCGGACTATTTGCGTCTGGCGGAGTGTGGAGCGGAACTTAGCAGCCCGGTCCGAGAGCAAACGTATTCCGCACTGACCAGCATCAGCGTGCGAGGTACTGTTCTGTTTGCACAAGATGGCGTGAAGCTGTTCGTCAAAGGCAACGCAGCCGTTTTGCAAGTTGTCGCGGAGGAGCGGGACCGCGCGGGCCGGCTGGCGCCAGTGGTTTGCTGGATCGAGCATAATACCGGGCAGGGGCCAGGAGCGACTGGTGTCGATGCGGTGTGGGCGTCGCTCGAGCAATTCGCTACCTCCATCGGGCGCAGCTTTTCAGAGCCTAAACGCTTGGCTGCACGGGAGGCGCTTGAGCAATTCGAAAAAAAGCAGCCGAGCCAGAGCTTCATAGCCCTGGCGATAACACTTTTACAGCGCGAGTGGGCAGCGTGGCTCAGACGCGCACTGGCGGCGCTGAAAACTTTCGGCAAATGAACGAACAGGGTACGCGCATCGCGCGAAAGGGGAGCAATGTGGCAACAGGCAAGATTCCGCTGGACCATGGCGCACGCAGAGTGATGCTCGTGTTGGATGAGAACACGATCAATGAGTGTCTCTATGATCTCGAGCCCGAAGCCAAGGGGTTTCTATTTGATCCCCAGTCCCACATCCTGCAGTACCCGCTTACGGTCGATGAGCCAGATAGCCAGGCGCTGCAGAATATTATCGATGCTGACCTGCTTCGACCGGGCGCGGTGCTCTTACAGAGCCCGTATGACCGTAACGCCTATGTGGACCTGAGCCAGGCCACGGATCAGTTCGCGATTGAGAAGCTTCGGCATTTTTCGCGGCTCTGCCAATACCTGGGAGCTCGGGACGTAACCGTTGAGCAGGTCGAAGTCAGCAAGGACTCCTCGTCCCAAGTGTACGAGTTGCACGGCAAAGCTCCTGTTGCCAAGCTCGATGTCAAAGTCGAAAACAAAGTGGGCAATTCACTGGCCAGAAAGTTTTCCATCAATGCCTCGTTTCGCGGAGGCAAACCCAACACCGAGGCAGCTGAAAAATACCTGCGTGGCAAACAGCTGTGGGGCGATGTGGTAATGCGTAGCCTGGTCGAGCAGTGCGCTGATGAAGACAACCAGATCCTTGAACAGAAGGTGGTGATCAGCCTGTCGAGTGAATCGAAGCGTTCCCTGGGCGTAGTGGCCAAGCTTAACCTGCCAGTCAAGGGGCTAGGGCTAACGGCAAATTACCTGGACAGTGCTCATTCGATCGAAGAGTACCTTCTGACCTTGACGGTAAAATTTGACAGCCCTGAAACCGATAGTTTGTAGCGGTGCGTCGCATGATTACCATCGCCTAGCCTGGACTATCATATTTGATACCGGGTGGGCGGGCTTGGATTCCGCGATGTTTGAATTCTCGCTTCTCATCGGCCTCCCCAAACCCAGCAGCATCGATACTTCATCGCTTACCCCTGAAGATGCAGCGGTTAAATTGCGGCAGGCTGCCACTCTCCGGCTTAACGGAGCCCAGAGTATTCTGCTTCATTTTCCGCAAGACGTTGAGCTGGCAGTAGAGCTGTTGGATGACGCCGCCGTGTTGTACGACAAGGCATTCCGGAATTTAACTGGTATTCCGGCTCAAAGCGTTCATCAGCAGATCCATGAGTATGTCTCTGTCCCGTCCGCTGAAGGGGCTCCCGCGATCCAAACACCGTGGGGTAATGAGTTCGCTCCGGTAATAAAGGAGGGTGTTCGTTGCGCAGAGACTTGGCTCGAGGGTTCATCATTACCGTTATGGTGGGCGCTGTCTCAGAACCGAAAGCGTCATCGTCCAGGGGACTATCAGGAAGCATTTGAAGCAGGCTTTCTGCTGCGGTTGCAGCAGACGCTGATCATGCGGCGCGAAGCCCCCACTTCCCAATCAACCCGCTTTGATGCCTGAGTCTTCGATTGAAGTTTGAGACTTTGCTTTTCCCGCCAAACCCTCCGATCAAGCGATCTTTGATCGTGCCGATCGGAGGGTTCATTCGCTTTTTCTCGAAGCCGCCGCGTTCCACCCTCCTATTTTCACATTTATTTAACGCCACGATTATTTTTACCCGTCAGTAATCCCCCGCGATTTCTATCGAGCGCAGCGCCATTCAGTGTGTGTGCGGATCTTTCGGGGGCATGGATGTAAGTGTGGCGACAGCGGCGACAGCGGCGACAGCCCGCGTAGAACGTGACCTGGAACGTGGCGACAGAAGTGGCGACAGTCGCCACTTTCTGAGCGCTTTGCCCGTGACGCTTGACCGTCTTTTCGAGTGGGTATAAAAATTGGCGCACGGATCGCTGTCGTTGACAGCACCTGCCCAGGTAGCCAGAGCCTTTAAGGCTACGCCACTTGCGTGGTGGTTCTTCGCTAAGTGCGATTAGCGTCCGGCGGCTCGCACGGTCACTCCCCAAGAGTGACGGATGCCTTCTCTACCAATCTGTCCACTGCGGCAGACGATGGACCTATCTAGCTGCACTGCAGCTGCCTCACCCTTCGGCACACATCGCTGCGCCAGACCGCACCCGTCTCTTTCTCCTGGAAAGAGACGGGCGCTCGTACCAGTGCTGCAAGCCACGTAGTACAAGGCATTGCCGCAACTCTCCTCGTGACAATCGACCCGACAAATCCGATTCGTCGCCATCCGCAATGACACTGGCACCGGTGCCGCAGCCAATGGAAAGGCTGCACCTGACTGACAGTCAGGCATGCCCCAGGTGTCCATGTCGTTGCCTTCTCCTACTCAGGATCTCCAGGTGCCGAACTCGTCAGTCGGCACAGCCTCCACCCGCCCGCATGTTCGGATGCGTCTAGGGAGGCCAGATTCAAGGGTTCATGCCCTTGCTCCCGGTCGTAAGGAGCCGTTCGTTCCGCGTCAGTGAACACCTCACAGGCCGCAGGGGCCTTGATCCCTGATAACACTCAGCAGCCTTGGCGGGACGACGTGAGGACAACTAGCAATGAACGAGGAGAGGGCCCATGCAGCAGTTAGATCCGAAGCTTGAACTACCACGACCACCTCGACCGTTGATTGAGTCGAATCCCGTGGCCCAGCCTTATCCGGTGCAGGCGCTGGGTGGGATCGCGCGCGGTCTATGGCGGGTGAAAGCTTGCGAGCTTACGATCGACGCTTAAGCCTGCACCTGATGCTGCAACCGTATCTAGCCATGCAGTTACTCAGTGACCCATTGCTGCAGGGGCAAGGCATTCTCGGTCGCTGCCTCATCAGGCGCCACAAGGCCAAGACCGTGTGCAGGTCAGGCTGATTGCGCAAGCGCTGTCAGAGCGACAGCAACTGAGGGTGAGTGCCATCGTGCTCCTCGCTCGGGAGACCGGCATGCGCCTGCGTGAAGCGATCTTGGCGGACTTGCCCCGGCTGCAATGTGAGGCTCGGCAACTGGGCAAGATCAATATCCAGGACGGCACCAAAGGCGGTCGATCAGGAGCATCGGCACCGCGTTGGATTGCGGTCACGGATCAAGTTCGTGGCGCCCTCGACAGGGCCTGCGAGGCCTCACCCGAGGGCAGTCGGAATTTGTTAACACCTGATGAAAGCTACAAAGATTTCTTGCAGACAATTGTACGACCGGCGCGGGACATCATGCATGAGCATGGATTGAAAGGCTTTCATGAGCTGCGGGCGGCTTACGCCTGTGAGCGCTATGAACAACTGACCGGCTTCTCCGCGCCCGTCAATGGCGGTGGTGGTCAACGAGAGGATCGAGCACTCGATCAGCGTGCACGTCAGCAGATCAGCCACGAGTTGGGGCATAACCGCATCGACGTGGTGAGTGCCTACATCGGAGGTCGTCTGTGAAGTCCGAGTTCGATATGGCGTTGTTTCTGAGCCCCGTGCTCAAAGGTGCGCATGCCACGCGGCAGCGGCATATCAGGCAGGCAGAAAGGATGCACGAGGCGATTCGTGAGCGCTGGAGTTGTGCGACCCCTTGGTCCTGGAAGGAAAAGCACACCAGATGGTTTTTAGAGCACTACCTGCGTTGCTCAGCACCCGCGACCATCTATTACTATGAGTTAACAGCAGGGCTGATCCGCCGCAGAAAGGCGCAACTCGTGGTTGTCTGATAGATCTTTAAGCGTAAGTCCCTAAGTATGGGAATGCGGAGCCTTCCCAGACTTAGGGACTTGGCCGAAGAAGCGCAGGAATGCGGCTGATTTAGCGACAGTCGCCACTTCAGTCGCCCTGCTGCACGGCACGAATTGTCGCCTGCTCAGCGTATCGGCACGACGTTACGGTCCCTGGTTTGATTGATGGCGGATGCTGATAGGCTGCCGGTGGCTGCCTTCTGGATATGTTCACTCCACCAGGCCATCATCGGACGCCGGCGTTCGATGTAATCCGCCCGGTTGTAGGCGCTTCGAACTTCGTCTTTATCGACATGCGCCAGCGCGACTTCGATTAGCTCCGGATCCCATCCATGCTCATTCAGAATTGTGCTGGCCATGGAGCGCATGCCGTGGCTGACTAAGCGGTCCTGAAAGCCCATTCGTTTCAATGCCATGTTGGCTGTCTGGCTATTCGCATGGGTGCGCGGATTTCTATCTGACGGGAACACATATTCCCTGTGGCCGCTATGGGGCTTAAGCGTCTCCAATAACGAGAGTGCATGTTCGGTCAGCGGGATTGTGTGCGGACGGCGCTTTTTCATTCGCTCCGGAGGGATGGTCCAGATGCGTTTTTCGAAGTCTATGTCTTCCCATCGGGTAGTCGCCGCTTCGGCAGGGCGGGTCATAGTGTGTAGCTGCCATTCGATCAGGCAGCGGGTTGTCCGCTTGATGCTGGCGTTCGCGATTTCCATCATGAGCTCCGGAAGCTCATCTGGTGGTAGCGCTGCCATGTTCTCTTTCTTAGGTTTCTTGAACACCGCTCGAATGCCGCTGAGAGGGTTGGCAAAGATCATTCCGGAATTGACCCCGTAGGTCATGATCTCGTTAAGGCGCTGGCTCACTCGCTTAACTGTCTCGAGGCTGCCTTTGGCCTCAATCGGACGAAGGAGCTTGATGACCATTGGGGCGCTGACTTCGGAGAGAGGCGTTGATTTCATGCTCGGAAAAACATGCAGTGTGAGGGAGCGCCAAATGTCTTCGGCATACGCCGGCGTGACGGAATCCTTCTTCAGCTCGAACCAGGCGGTGGCCACGTTCTCGAACGTGTGTTCCGTCTCCGCTCGTTTGGCTTCCTGTAGCTCATTGCGCTGAGCTTTTGGATCGATGCCCTGTGCAAGCAGCTCTCTGGCCTCAACGGTTTTCTTCCTCGCTTGCGCAAGAGAAACCTCGGGATAAGAGCCGAGTGCCATGTTGATTCGATTTTTGGTGACGGGATGCCGGTAGTTGAAATTCCACTGCATCGAGCGATTGACCCTGACTCGCAGTTGGAGCCCGTCGCCATCCGTGAGGACGTAATCCTTGTCTTTCGGTTTGACCGCCTTGAGCTGTCGATCGGAGAGGCGGAGGTTTTGAGCAGGCATGAGATTGTCCTCAAGCACTGATTCGGTATTCCAAAGATTAGCACCGGACGGGCTGGAATACCGCCTGGAATACCCGAATGGCTGGAACTCCAAAAATCTCAAAAGACCGCAAAAGCGCTGGAAGCCGCTTATTTACTGGATCGCAGGCACAAAAAAAGACGTCCGTGGACGTCTTTGATTGTTCATTTGGTGGAGCCGGGGGGATTTGAACCCCCGTCCGCCAGTACTCCGCTGTCGGTACTACATGCGTAGCCGTGTCTATTAAGTTAACCCTCAGCGACCCGACGGGCAGGGTGCTTTGGGCGAGTTGTGTAAGTTTTAGCCGCTTCGTCCACAACGTACTGCACGGCGATTCTGTTCTATATGACAATCATTTCGGGTTTACAGACATCCCCTGATGATTGCTGGACCCGAAGGTACCAGGAGCATTGTCAGCTGCAATTAAGCAGCGAGAGCAACACCGTATTGGTCGTCATTGGCAACTATAAGTAGTTGCAACAGTGGATTTACGACTTCTGTTACCAAGTCGGCATGCACCTAGAGTTTCGCAACCGGCGTCGAATCCTAAACGGCCCCGAACTCATTGCCCGGTGAATCTGATCGGGCAACAAGCGTGCACAGTGTACGTCAATCTGCCGACGAGGCCAACCCGCAGGTTGGCCCGTCAGCATGGATCAGTTGTTGGTGCCGGTCGATTTACGCAGTTCCACGATGGTTTGCGAAGTTTCGGCAACGCAGTCGTCGATTTTGCCTTCGGCTTTCAAAGCTTGGGCCTTGCTCACGCTGGTTTCGGCGCGCTGGCTCAATTCCGGATTCGCCGACAACTGCCCTTTGGCGTTGTTGATCGTCTGGATGTTGGCATCGCACAGATCGGCAGGCTTGTCTGCGGCGAACGAAGTGGACGCCATCATCGAGGCAGTAACGAACAGACCTAACAGTACAGAACGCTTCATGTGTATCTCCTTGAACTGAGGGATCCAGGCTTCGCTGACCGCTGGGCGAGCCACCGAATGGAGGAAAAGCCCCGATTTGTCGGGGCCTGTTCTGTGGATTGCCGTCTCGCTCAAGAGTTCTATTTTTTTTCAGACAGCCTTCGCGCGTGTCACCCGATCCACCAGATAAACCAGCCCGTGGTAGTCGATGCCACCGTGCTGGGTCAGGCCGATTTCGCACGTGCGGCTGGTGGAAATCCCCTCGCTGCAGTGCTGCACGGCGTCCTTGAGCGTACGCAGCGAATGGCTGTTCAGCTCCGGCGTGGTGAAGCCTTTGTCGCCGGCAAATCCGCAGCAATGTATGCCTTCGGGAATCACCACGGTGTTGCTGCACTTGCGCGCCAGATCGATCAGCGCTTGGCTTTCGCCCAAGTGCTGAGTGCTGCAGGTCACGTGCACGGCAATCGGTGCTTCCAGGGGTGTGAAGTCCAGACGATCCAGCAGATGCGTACGGATGAAGCGCACCGGATCGTACAGATCCAGTCGCGTTTCGCCGATGTCCTGAACCAGCCTCAGCGTACACGGGCTGGTGTCGCAGTAGATCGGATCGAGGCCGCCGCGACTGGCGTGGAGCAGGGCGCTGATCAGCTCTTGGCGTTTGTGTTCGGCCTGTTCGGCGTAGCCTTTGGAGGCGAACGGCTGGCCGCAGCAGAGGTTGTCCTGGTTGTCGGGAAAGACGACCTGGTAACCGGCCTTTTCCAGCAGGCCACGGGTTTTGTCGTACAGCGACATCTGCTCTTTGTCACCCGCCGCCGGGCCCATGACCCGCGACACGCAAGCCGCCAGATAGACCACGCGCGGGCGCTCGTCTGCCACGCTCGGGCTGAAGCGGATGGCTTTTTCCGGCTGTGGCATGGCGTTGGTCCACAACGGCACCTGGCCTTTGGACAAGCGCGTCAGCGTCGCCGACAACTTCGCCAGACGCGGTGCGCCGAGCATCATCCGCGCGCCGTTGGCGACGTGCAGAGTGAAGCGTGCGCCTTGCAGGGTTTTGGCGAAATTTCCTTCGATCCAGTCAGCGGTTTTCTGATGCGTGGCGTGTCGGCCACGGAGCTTTTTCACCAATTCACCGGTGTTGATCCCTACAGGGCAGCGTTGCGCACACAGGCCGGTCGCGGCGCAGGTGTCGATGCCTTGGTAGTCGTAGGCTTTTTCCAGTTCGGTGGTGTCGACGCCGGCGCGTTTTTTCGCCTGAATGTCGCGCCAGATGACGATGCGCTGGCGCGGGCTCAGGGTCAGGCCTTTCGATGGGCAGACCGGTTCGCAGAAACCGCACTCTATGCACTTATCCACAATCTCGTCTGCCGCCGGCAGCGGTTTCAGGTGCTTGAGGTGGATTTGCGGATCTTCGCTGAGCACCACGTCCGGATTGAGAATGCCGTTGGGGTCGAGCAGGCGTTTGAGCTGCCACATCAGTTGATAGGCGTCGCTGCCCCATTCCAGTTCCACGAACGGCGCCATGTTGCGTCCGGTGCCGTGTTCGGCCTTCAGCGAACCGCCGAATTCCACCGCGACCAGTTGCGCGACGTCGTCCATGAACGCTTGGTAGCGTGCGATTTCTTCCGGGCTGTTGAAGCCTTGGGTGAAGACGAAGTGCAGATTGCCTTCCAGTGCGTGTCCGAAAAGGATCGCTTCGTCGTAGGCATGTTTGTCGAACAGCTCGATCAGGCGATTGACGCCGATGGCCAGTTGTTCGACCGGGAAGGTCACGTCTTCGATGATCACCGTGGTGCCGGTTTTGCGCACGGCGCCGACGGCGGGGAAGGTGTCTTTGCGGATGGCCCAGAGGCGGGCGTTTTCCACCGGGTCTTCGGTGAAGTCGACCTGCTTCTCTACGGGGAAATCGCGCAGGGACGCCATGATTTGCGCCAGTTGCTCCTGTAGCAATGCCGATGAAGCGGCGCGGGATTCGATGAGCAGCGCGCAGGCATTTTCCGACAGCCGCTGTACGAAAGCGGGCATGCCTTTTTTGTCCTGCACCGAGCGCAGACTGCGTCGGTCGAGCAACTCCACCGCTGACACCGGTTGGCTTTTCAGCACGGTGACCGCGTTGCAGCAGGTTTCGACATCGGGGAACACGATCAGCGCCGAGGCCTTGTTCGGGTGATCGATGACGGTGTCGTAAGTCACCGCGCTGATGAAGCCGAGCGTGCCTTCGGAGCCGACCAGCAGGTGGCTCAGGATATCCACAGGTTCGTCGAAATCCACCAGGGCGTTGAGCGACAGGCCGGTGGTATTTTTCAGACGGTACTTGTGGCGGATTCTTGCGGCCAGTTCGGCGTTGGCGCGGGTCTCGCGGCCTAATGTCGCCAGTCTTTCGAGCAGGTCGCCGTGGCTTGAACGAAATGCCGCGACGCTCGCAGGGTCTTCGCTGTCGAGGCGCGTGCCATCGGCAAGCACCAAGCGAATCCCGGCCAGCGTGTGATAGGTGTTTTGCGCGGTGCCGCAGCACATGCCGCTGGCGTTGTTGGCGACGATGCCGCCGATCTTGCAGGCATTGATCGACGCCGGATCCGGGCCGATCTTGCGCCCGAACGGTGCCAGCCAGGCATTGGCCTGCGCGCCGATCACTCCCGGTTGCAGGCGGATTTGCGTGCCCTGGCCGCGAATCTCGCGGGCGTTCCAGTTGTCCCCAAGCACGATCAGCACGGAGTCGCTGATCGCCTGTCCGGACAGGCTGGTGCCGGCGGCGCGGAAGGTCACCGGCACCTTGTCGCGCTGGGCCAGTTGCAGCAGCGCCACCACTTCATCTTCAGACTCGACGCGGATCACCAGTTTCGGGATCAGCCGATAGAAACTGGCGTCCGTGCCGAAAGCCAAGGTCGACAGCGGGTCGTCGAAGCGCCGGTCTGCTGGAATCAATTGCTCGGCATCACGCAGGAAAGCGGCAGGAAGACTCATTGATCCTCCAGAATCAGCACGACCAGATCTTTCGGGCCATGCGCGCCATACGCCAGGACCTGTTCAATATCGGCAGTCTTCGATGGACCGGAGACCAGCAGCGCATTGGTCGGCATGCCTTGTGCCCATTCGAATTCCTGTTGCACCTGATAGAAGTTGTCGCGGATTTCGCTGGCCTTGAGCAGGGCGAAATGCACCGGTGGCACCAGGCTCATCAAGCGCGGTTCTTCACGGGTAGGCCAGATGATCAGGCTGCCGGTCGCGGCGATCGCACCGAGGGTGCCAGTGAGGCTGGCCGGGGTGTCGTTGAACAGCTCGGCTTTCCACTCTTCCATTGGCCGGTCGTAGGAGTTCAGTGCCGGCAACTCGGGATTATTCGCCCAGTGCTGTGTGATGCGTTGCCCGTGCGGTGTGGTCGGTGCGATCAGCAGGCTCGGCAACTGGCGGTCGCGCAGCAGTTGCGCAAGTAAAGCCGGCCACTCGGTGCCCGAGGTCAGGTGGATTTCGGTGTGCACCGCCTCCATCAGTTTGCGCAGTTGCGGGATGCGTTGCTCGGCGCTGTAGGTGTAGGGCTGGGTGACCAGATCGACATCGAAGTTGTCGGCAATTGGCGTGGTCCCGGTCAGACTTTTCCGCAGCTTGCCGAGGATATGTTGCTTGGCGCTCATCGACGCTCTCCCTGTTTGGCCAGATGCTCGCGGGCCATGTCATGCAACGAACGCGCGGCCGGTTTTGGTGCGCTGTGATTTTGCGTCCACGGGCCGACATTGCTCGGCGTGAGGGCGCGCAGGCGCGTGGCGAAAAAAGCGAACAAGCGGTACAGCGTCGGCGAGCTGTTGAGTCTGGCCCAGGCGTTCCAGATAAAACGCTCCTTGCGCGAATATTTGCTGCCCTGACCGCGCATCACCTGATTCGGCGCGTCCGGGGCTTTGACGTTTTCCTCGCGCAGACGGCGCAGGATCGCCGGGATCGGAATCTTCACCGGGCAGACTTCACCGCAGGCGCCGCACAGTGAGGACGCGCTCGGGTGGTCCGGGACCTTGGCCAGGCCGACCATGTGTGGGGTGATGATCTTGCCGATCGGGCCTGGGTAGACCTCGCCATAGGTGTGGCCGCCGACGCGGGTGTACACCGGGCAATGATTCATGCAGGCGCCGCAGCGGATGCAGTTCAGGGTCTGGCGCAATTCACTGTCGGCGAAGGCTTGGCTGCGACCGTTGTCGAGCAGCACCAGATGCACTTCCTGCGGGCCGTCGAGTTCATGTTCCTTGCGCGGGCCGGAGATCATGTTGACGTAAGTGGTGATCGGAATGCCCAGTGCCGAGCGCGTCAGCAGTGACAGCAGCGGCACCACGTCGCGCAGGTTTTCCACGACTTTTTCGATGCCGGTGACGGCGATATGCACCGGCGGCACGGTGGTGGTCATGCGCCCGTTGCCTTCGTTTTCCACCAGCAGCAGGGTGCCGGTTTCGGCGACGGCGAAGTTGACGCCGGAGACGCCGATGTCGGCTTCGAAGAATTTCTGCCGCAGGACCCTGCGACCGATCTGAATGAGTTGGTCAACGTCCTTGGTGTATTCCACGCCAAGTTTGTCGTGGAACAAGGACGCGACCTGACCGGCATTCTTGTGGATCGCCGGCATAATGATGTGTGAAGGCTTCTCGTGGTCGAGCTGGACGATGTACTCCCCCATGTCGGACTCCAGACATTCAATGTCCCGAGCCTCGAGGAAATGGTTCATCTCCATCTCTTCGCTGACCATCGATTTGCCCTTGATCACTTGCCGCGCCTCGTGAGCGCGGATGATCGATAAGACGATGCCATTGGCCTCGTCCACCGTTTCCGCCCAGTGCACTGTCACACCGTTGCGGGTCAGGTTCTGTTCCAGTTGCTCGAGCAGGTCGGGCAACTTGGACAGCGCGCGGGCCTTGATCGAATTGCCCAGTGCGCGCAAGTGTTCTCTTTCGTGGGCATCGGTGAAAGCCGCTGCCCGCTTGGTCATCAGTGAATCCATGGCAGTGCGGAAGTTGTTCCGCAGCTGCTGATCACCCAAGGCGTTGTGTGCCCGGGTGCGGAAATCTTCTTCTACGGCGACCGTAGGAATAATCGTCGAGGTGCTCATTGCGCACCTCCGGTTCGCTGCCAGAGGAAGCTCGCCAGATGTTGCCCGCGTAACGCTTCCTGCTGCTTCTCCAGCGCGCCGTTGATGTTCATCAAGCAGCCGCAGTCGGCACTCAGTACCTGGTGCGCGCCGGACTCCTTCAATGCGCGGGTCTTGTCAGCCACCATCGCGCCGGAAATATCTGGCATACGGACGCTGAATGTCCCACCGAAGCCACAGCATTCGCTTTCGTGGTCGTGATTGACCCGCTCCACGTTGCTCAACTGCGCCAACAACTCGCGGCCGTGCAGGTGGGTGTTCATTTCGCGGCGTGCCGAACACGAGGTGTGCAGCGCGACTTTCACCGGTTTTCCGCTGTCCTTGAGCTGCACCTTGCAGACGAACAGCAGAAACTCGGCCAGTTCATAAGTGCGCGCTGCCAGAGCCTGCACCTGTTTCAACGTTTCCGGCTCGTCCTTGAACAAGTCGGCGTAATGCTCGCGCAGCATGCCGGCGCAGGAACCCGATGGCACCACCACCGGATACTCCCCGGCAAACAGCGCCAGTTGCGAGCGCGCTACCGTCCGCGCCTGCTCGGTGTAACCCGAGGTGTAGGCCGGTTGGCCGCAGCAACTCTGCCCTTGCGGATACTCGACCCGGATCCCTTCACGCTCCAGCAGATGGATCGCGTCCATCCCGGCTTCGGGGTAGAACAGGTCGACCACACACGTGCCGAACAGGTAGACCCGCGACGGTTTCTCGCTGGGGTATTGCCGAGGTTCGGGCAGTGGCGGTGCCACGCGGGTCGCGTTCGGCACGGCGTTGTAAAAAAGCTCGCTCATCAGGCGTGTCTCCGGGTGGGCCCGGTTATCCGTCTGCTGCGGCTGCCGAATATAAAGCGCATTGCTTTCAGCAGCCTTACAGACCCGGTGGTGAATTGCTGACGCCGGATCACGGGCCGGCGTCGGTTATTTCCGTCTTTCTTGTAGGCGTCTTGTAGGTTTAGTGCACCAGCATGCCGGTGAACCAGTAGGCCTGAGCCAGGGTGATCAAACCGACGATCGTTGCAAAGAATAGGCTGTGCTTGAGGGTGAAGCGGAACAGATCCGATTCCTTGCCGACCAGACCGGTCGCGGCGCAGGCCACGGCGATCGATTGCGGCGAGATCATTTTACCGGTCACGCCGCCGCTGGTATTGGCCGCCACCAGCAAGGTGTCGTTGACGCCGATCTGGTGTGCGGTAGTCGCTTGCAACGAACTGAACAGCGCGTTCGACGAGGTATCCGAACCGGTGAGGAACACGCCCAGCCAACCGAGGAACGGCGAGAAGAACGGGAACGCCGCGCCGGTACCTGCCAATACCAGAGCCATGGTCGAGGACATGCCGGAGTAGTTGGTAACGAAGGCGAACGCCAGCACCATGCCGATCGACAGGATTGGCCAGCGCAGTTCGTAGAAGGTCTCTTTCAAAGTGGTCAGACCAGTTTTGAAATTGATCTTGAGCACCAGCATCGAAATCAGCGCGGAGAAGAAAATCGCCGTGCCGGTGGCGGAAATCGGATCGAGCTTGAACACCGCTGGAATCGCGGTCGGGTTGGCCACAATTGGCGCAGTCTTGATCACCAGTTGATCAAGGTGCGGAATCGCGAAGTTGAACACCCAGCTGTACATCGAACCGCCGGCGGCGAACATCGCTTTGAAAGGCTTCAGCGTCCAGATCGTCACCAGCACAGTGAGGATCAGGAACGGCGACCACGCCTTGAAAATTTCCCCGAGGCTGTAGGGCGAAGCGACGGTGGTGCGCTTCTGGCCGAAACCTCCCACGCTGGCGCTCACCACCGAAGCGGACACGGCGCCAACGATGTGCTGGCCGGCGGCGCGACGTGGTTGCCAGACCTTGAGGAACAGGGTCAGGGAAATCAGGCTGGCCAGTGCCGAGGTGATGTCCGGCAGTTCCGGGCCGATGAAGTTGGAGGTGAAGTATTGGGTGATGGCGAAACTCAAGCCTGCCACCAGCGCGGCCGGCCAGGTTTCCCGTACACCGCGCAGGCCGTCCATCATGAACACCAGCCAGAACGGCACGAACAGCGACAGCAGTGGCAGCTGGCGACCGGTCATCGCGCCGATCTTGAAGGCGTCGATGCCAGTGACCTGGCCTGCAACGATGATCGGAATCCCCAGCGCGCCGAACGCCACCGGCGCGGTGTTGGCGATCAGGCACAGGCCGGCGGCGTACAGCGGGTTGAAGCCCAGTCCTACCAGCAGTGCGGCAGTAATCGCGACCGGCGCGCCGAAACCGGCAGCACCTTCCAGAAATGCGCCGAAGCAGAAACCGATCAGCAACACCTGCAAGCGTTGGTCATCGGTGATCGACAGGACTGAGCTGCGGATGACCTCGAACTGACCGCTCTTCACCGTCAGCTTGTAGAGGAACACCGCCGCGACAATGATCCAGGCAATCGGCCACAGACCATAAGCGAAACCATAACCAGCGGCGGCGAAGGCCATGTCCACTGGCATCTGGAAGGCGAAAATCGCCACGGCAATCGAAAGCGCGAGGGTGATGCTGCCGGCCACATGGCCTTTGAGGCGGAACACTGCCAGGGCGAGAAAGAAGAACACGATGGGAATGACGGCCGCGAGAGCGGAGACGCCAAGACTGCCGAGCGGACTGTAGAGCTGTTGCCAGGTTTGCATGGTGGGGTGGCCCCTAATTGTTGTTGGTCAGGCACTGTGAGCAATCTTGGATAATTGGTAATACCAATTTACAAGCGCTGTCGGCTAGGGTAAAAGCCTTGGTGGCGGTGTGTCAATTTGCCGCTCTGAAACTTTCGTCGAAGATGCGGTGCAGAGCGCAACTGATCCGCTTTGGCGAAGTGCTGTCTGGCAGGTGTCGGCGGCGCGCGGATAGGCCAGAATAGACACCCCGGCGAGCGGTCGGGATCGTGGAGAAATGAGTTATGGGCTTTGATCAGATACGTCAGCGCCGTTTGTCTGACGATATTGTCGAGCGCCTTGAAGGGATGATCCTTGAGGGCACGCTGAAGTCGGGCGAGCGGCTGCCGGCCGAGCGCACGCTGGCCGAACAATTTGGCGTATCACGCCCGTCGTTGCGCGAGGCGATTCAGAAACTCGCGGCCAAAGGCTTGCTGGTCAGTCGCCAGGGCGGCGGTAATTATGTGGTGGAAGGCCTTGGTTCAACGTTCAGCGATCCACTACTGCAACTGCTTGAAAGCAACCCTGAAGCGCAGCGTGATTTGCTCGAATTCCGGCACACCCTGGAGGCATCGTGCGCCTACTACGCCGCATTGCGCGCGACCGATGTCGATCGTGAACGCCTGACTGCTGCCTTCGAAGAGTTGCAGGATTGCTACTCGCGTCACGAAGAAGTCAGCCGGGCGGAAGAGGGCGCGGCAGATGCGAAATTTCATCTGGCGATTGCCGAGGCCAGCCATAACGCGGTGTTGCTGCACACGATTCGCGGCTTGTTCGATCTGCTCAAGCGCAATGTCGTGACCAACATTGGCGGCATGTACAAACAGCGCACGGAAACCCGCGACATGCTGATCTCGCAGCATCGGGAATTGTATCTGGCGATTATCGAAGGGCGTGCCGAGCAGGCGCGGGAAGTGTCCAGCCGACATATTCTGTATGTGCAGGAGGTGCTGGAAGAGGTGCGTCAGGAGGTACAGCGCATGGCTCGGGCGGAGCGGCGCAAGGGGATGTGATCAGTTGAAGTTGGGTTGATGCTGTAATAGCTTTCGCGAGCAGGCTCGCCCCCACCTTTGAAATGCATTCCAGGGTGGGAGCGAGCCTGCTCGCGAATTGGCGCTAAAGGGGAAAGATCAGTCTTCCTTGCCCTTGTTGCGCACCGCACGCTGCAATTCACGACCGGCATCGCGCTCGCGCTCGGTGTCACGCTTGTCGTATTCCTTCTTGCCCTTGCCCAGAGCGATTTCGCACTTGACCATGTGCTTGCTCCAGTACCAGGACAGGCAGACGCAGGCATAACCCTTTTGCTGCACGGCGGCGGCGAGCTTGTCGAGCTCGCGGCGGTTGAGCAGCAATTTGCGTGTGCGCACCGGGTCGGCGATGACGTGGGTGCTTGCGGTCATCAACGGCGTGATGTGGCTGCCAAGCAACCATGCTTCGCCGTCCTTGAGCAGCACGTAGCTGTCGACCAGTTGCAGCTTGCTCGCCCGCAGACTTTTTACTTCCCAGCCGGCCAGGACCAGACCAGCCTCGAACTTGTGCTCGATGAAGTAATCGTGTCGCGCCTTTTTGTTCTGCGCGATGGTCCCTGTTGGGTGTTTCTTCTGTTTAGCCATAGGGGCGGCATTATATGGAGTTGTTCGGCTGTCGGCTACGGTGTTGCTGCGTGCTTGAGCAGGTTGAGTGAATCCCGGACAATGCGGCCTCTTTTTCTAACGCTTGGGCGTGATAAACGATGTCGACAGACAAGGTTTCTGTCCACGGCAGTTGGGCTAGCCGCTGGGTATTCATACTCGCCGCGACCGGTTCGGCCGTGGGACTGGGTAGTATCTGGAAGTTCCCCTACATGGTCGGGGTCTACGGTGGCGGCGCCTTTGTGCTGATGTTTCTGGCGTGCATCGCGCTCATCGGTGTGCCGGTCATGCTCGCGGAAACCCTGATCGGCCGGCGTGCCCGGCAAAGTCCAGCCAACGCCCTGAAGGTTCTGGCGCTGGAAGCGGGTCACTCGGCCAAATGGTCGTGGGGCGCGTTTGCCGGGATGATCACGGCCCTGCTGATTCTTTCTTTCTACAGTGTGGTCGGCGGCTGGTCGCTGGATTACATCGTCGACATGGGCCGTGGCGATTTCCAGGGCGCGACGGCCGATCAGGTCGGCGCCTATTTCGGCAATGTCATCTCCAATCCATGGCGCCTGACACTTTGGCACACGATTTTCATGCTGCTGTCGGCCTTCGTAATCGCCAAAGGCGTGGTCGCCGGGCTTGAACGCAGCCTGCGGATCATGATGCCGCTGCTGTTCGTGATGATTCTGGTGCTGCTGGGTTACAGCATGACCACCGGGCATTTCATGGAAGGCGTGCATTTCATGTTCGACTTCCACCCGGAAAAAGTCCTCGACGGCCTGCTGCCAGCGATGGGGCACGCGTTCTTCTCGCTGAGCGTCGGCGTCGGTTCGATCATGATCTACGGCGCCTACATGCCGAAGAACACCTCGCTGTCCGGCACCGTGGTCGGTGTTGCGCTGCTGGATACGTTTGTATCGCTGGTCGCCGGTCTGGCTTTGTTTCCGATTGTGTTCGCTGCTGGCCTGAACCCAAGCGAAGGTCCGGGACTGATGTTCGTCAGCCTGCCATTTGCGTTTGGTAACGTATTTTTCGGCCAGCTGATGGGCGTGGTGTTCTTTGTGCTGGTCGCAGTGGCTGCCTGGAGTTCTGCTATTTCGCTGCTCGAGCCGATGGTGGCTTACCTGGTAGAGCGCACTAAAATCAGCCGCATCTGGGTAACGTTCTGGCTGGCGTTCACCTGCTGGTTTGTCGGTTTGGGCACGGTGTTTTCGTTCAATATCTGGAAGGAAGCCAAGTTTTTCGTGAACGAAGGCGGGACGTTCAGCCTCTACCAATGGGGTGCGCAGAGCGGTCTCGACTTCTTCGGCGTGATCGATTTCTTCACCTCGCGGATCATGTTGCCCCTCGGTGGCTTGTGTTTCGTGCTGTTCGCGGGATGGGTGATGGGGCGTGAAGCGGTGCGGGATGAATTGTCCATCCGTAACCCGGTTCTGTTTGCCCTGTCCCTGTTCTTGATGCGCTACGTGGCGCCTATCGGCATTCTTGTAGTCTTTGCCGCTCAGCTCTGGAAGTAACGCTTACATGACGACACATATCCAACGATCCGCGCTTCTGCCGTACCCGGCGCAATTTCTCTACGACCTGGTCAATGACGTCGCGCGGTACCCGGAGTTTCTGCCGTGGTGTTCGGAGGCTGAAGTGCTGGAAAGCTCCCCGGAACACATGCGCGCCAGTGTCGGTGTAGCCAAGGGCGGCCTCAGTCAGCATTTCGTCACGCGCAATACGCTGGTGCCGGGGCAGTCGATCGAGATGAATCTTGAGGAAGGTCCGTTCAATCAGTTGCACGGCGTCTGGGTCTTCAAGGCGCTGAACGAGAAGGCCTGCAAGATCAGTCTGGACCTGTCGTTCGATTATGCCGGACCGTTGGTGCGCGCTACGTTGGGCCCGCTGTTCAATCAGGCGGCTAACCAGCTGGTGGATGCTTTCTGCCAGCGCGCCAAGCAGATGCATGGTTGAGCCGGTGATCGAGATAGAAGTCGTGTACGCGGCGGTTGATCGCCAGGTTTTGCGTGCGATCAGCGTGGCTGAAGGCGTCAGCGTTCGGGCGGCGGTGCACGCATCGGGCATCGCGGCCGAGTTTCCTGAGCTGGATCTCGCGGAGTGCCCGCTGGGTATTTTTGGCAAGGTCGTGACTGACGCCGATTCTCGCGCGGTTCAGGCGGGGGATCGCATCGAAATTTATCGACCGCTGCTGGCGGATCCCAAAGAAGTTCGACGCTTGCGTGCGGCCAAGGCTGCTGAGGCGAAAGCGCGGAATATTTGATCTGGCCAAACGGCAGGCAATAAAAAACCCGGAATGTCCGGGTTTTTTATTGCCTCGCCTATTACTGCGGCGAGGTGTCCAGCGGCTCTGGTGTCGGAACCGGTACGGTTTCCACACCATCGACGTCCTTCTGGATCTGATCCAGCAAGGAGCCTGGTTTGGCTGGCTTCTCAGCTTCTGGATTGTCGGCGTTTTCAGCAGGCGCGGTAACGTTCGTGCCGCTGTCCTTGCCGAGAATGGCTTCGTCACGGCTCACGCCGGGCATGAAGTCACCGGACAGGCTGACAAGCTGGTCGTTGGAATTGAAGATAACGCTGATTCGTTCCTGCTGGCGTTCACCGCCACCCGGTTGCAGGCTGTACAGATAATCCCAGCGATCGGCATGGAACGTGTCGGCAAGCAGAGGGTTGCCCATGATAAACCGTACTTGCGGCCGGGTCATTCCCGGGCGTAACTGGTCTATCATGTCCTGCGTGACGACATTGCCCTGCTGGATGTCGATTTTGTAAACCCCGGGGAATGAACAACCGGCGAGTGCGAGCAGTCCCACAAAGGTGAAACTGGTTAGCAAGAGCTTGGTGTTTTGCATCGGTGGGCGACTTCCACTATCTTGGCTGGGACAACGTAAACGCCGATCATACCCGCATTAAGAGAAGCTGCGAAGCAGCATCGCGAGAAAGCTGACCATGGTTGAAAATAGCGAACTACGCAAAGCCGGCCTCAAAGTGACCCTGCCACGGGTCAAGATCCTGCAAATGCTCGACTCTACCGAGCAGCGCCACATGAGTGCCGAGGACGTCTACAAGGCGTTAATGGAAGCTGGTGAGGACGTCGGTCTGGCCACGGTTTACCGTGTTCTGACCCAGTTCGAAGCGGCCGGCCTCGTGGTCCGCCACAACTTCGACGGCGGCCACGCGGTCTTCGAACTGGCTGACGGTGGCCACCACGACCATATGGTCAACGTGGAATCCGGTGAAGTGATCGAATTCTTCGACGAAGAAATCGAAAAACTTCAGAAGTCGATCGTCGAGAAGCATGGCTTCGAGATGGTTGATCACAATCTGGTGCTGTACGTACGCAAGAAAAAGTAAGCATGTCGCGCGAATTGCACATTCGCGAAACGAACGAAGGCGACCCACGGGTCGCCTTCGTGCTTTCTACTATTTGTTAAGCCTTGGCGGTCACCACCATTTTTTTCGCGTGAGCCAGGGATTCCTTGGTCAGATCGATGCCGCCGAGCATGCGCGCGACTTCTTCGATGCGTTCGTTTTTGCTCAACTTGGCGACAGCTGTGTGAGTCGCCTTCTCGTCGCGGACCTTGTGCACGAACAGGTGCTGATGCCCTTGCGCCGCCACTTGCGGCAAGTGCGTCACCGTCAAGACCTGGCCGCGATCACCGAGACGGCGCAGTAACTGGCCGACAATCTCGGCAGTCGGGCCGCCAATACCTACGTCCACTTCGTCGAATACCAGCGTCGGCACGCGGGAGGTCTGGGCGGTGATTACCTGAATCGCCAGACTGATCCGCGACAGCTCACCGCCGGAGGCGACTTTGGCCAGTGCTTTGAGCGGTTGGCCGGGGTTGGCGCTAACCAGCAGTTCGACCTGTTCCAGCCCGTTTGGCAGCAACTCGTCGCTGCTGTTGGCTTTCAGCTCGATGGTGAAGCGGCCGCCGGGCATGCCCAAGCGCTGGATTTCCTGCTCCACTGCACTGGCGAGGCTGCCGGCGGCTTGGTGACGGAGGTCGCTCAGCTCGCGGGCTTTCTCTTGATAGTGGCGGGCGTAGGACGCCAGTTCTTCACCCAGGCGCTCGATGGATTCATCGTTGGCGTTGAGGGTTTCGATTTCATCGAGCAGCTTCTGCTGCATCTCGCCGACTTCAGTCGGCTGAATCCGGTGCTTGCGCGCCAAGGTGTAGATTGCGTCGAGACGTTCTTCGAGGTACTGCAGGCGAGCCGGGTCGGCATCGAAGTTGTCGAGGAAGCGGTTGAGCTCGCCGACCGCTTCTTCTACCTGAATCTGTGCGCTGGTCAGCAGGCTGCTGGCTTCACCCAGCGCCCCCACCGAGCTGTTCACACTGGACAGACGATTGAGGCTGGCGGTCAGTGCATTCAGGACATTCCCCGAATCACTTTCACTGCACTGCTCGACCACTTGCCGGCAAATGCCCAGCAAGGTTTCGGCGTTGGTCAGGTTCTTGTGTTCCTGCTCCAGTTGCTCGAGTTCGTTTTCGCCGAGGCCGAGGTTTTCCAGTTCTTCGAGCTGGTAGCTGAGCAGTTGATGACGTGCGCGCTGTTCATCGCCGGAGTTGGAGAGACGCTCCAGTTCCTGGCGAGTCTGACGCCAGCGCTGCGCCGCAAGTTGCACCTGACGCGCCAAGTCAGTGGCGCCGGCGTACTCGTCCAGTAGGCGACGATGGGTGTCGGTTTTCAGTAGCGATTGGTGTTCGTGCTGGCTGTGGATATCGATCAGCAGCTCGCCGAGGGCTTTGAGGTCGCCAAGCGGGCAGGGCGTGCCATTGATATAGCCGCGTGAGCGACCTTCCGAGGTGATGACCCGGCGCAGGATGCACGGCCCGTCGTTTTCCAGATCGCGCTCGGCCAGCCAGGCGCTGGCTTCAGGAATATCAGCCAGGTCGAAGGTGGCGAGAATGTCGGCCTTGTCGGCGCCCGGGCGCACCACGCCGCTGTCGGCGCGATCACCCAGGGTGAGGCCCAGGGCATCGAGCATGATCGACTTGCCGGCGCCGGTTTCCCCTGTGATCACGCTCATCCCGCGATCGAGTTCAAGATCGAGATGTTCAACGATGGCGTAGTTGTGTACGGACAGGTGCACCAGCATAAAGGCAGCTCCCAGGCTTGAGGTCTGGTTATTTATACAGTGTTTTGTTCAGGCCTGACAATGCCCTCGCTTAGCTCGATTTGCTTGATCGCAAAGTTTTCTTAGCGCATTCAAGAATGACTATTCAGCACTTTTTTGTAAGGACAATCGATTGCAGCCCTTGAAGCCTGATTTTGCGGCCCCATATATCGGGGCAGAAGCGCGAGTCAGGCTCGCGGACGAAATTGAAAGGAGAATTCTATGGCTGACGAACAGACAGTAGATACGCAAAACCCAGATGCCAATCAGGCGCCCGAAGGTTCGGGTGACGACCTGGCGACCCGTGTGCAAGTGCTCGAAGAGCAATTGGCCGCCGCGCAGGATCAGTCTCTGCGTGTTGCTGCCGATCTGCAGAACGTTCGCCGCCGTGCCGAGCAGGACGTCGAGAAGGCGCACAAGTTTGCCCTTGAGAAATTTGCCAGCGACCTGCTGCCGATCGTCGACAGCCTGGAGCGCGGCCTCGAGCTGTCGAGCCCGGACGACGAAAGCATCCGTCCGATGCGCGAAGGCATTGAGCTGACCCTGAAAATGTTCCACGACACCCTCAAGCGTTACCAGCTTGAAGCGATCGATCCGCATGGCGAACCGTTCAACGCCGTTCACCATCAGGCGATGGCCATGCAGGAAAGCGCCGACGTCGAGCCGAACAGCGTGTTGAAGGTTTTCCAGAAGGGCTACCAGCTCAATGGTCGCCTGCTGCGCCCGGCGATGGTCGTGGTCAGCAAGGCGCCGGCGCCAGTTTCGCCTTCGATTGACGAGCAGGCTTGAAATTAGCCGCAAGGCCCCCATTTAGAAGTCAAGCGTTTAAGTGCTACCGCAGTCAGCCACCACTGCTGCGGCAACAAAATCCAAAGTTTCGGGAGAGTGAACATGGGCAAAATTATCGGTATCGACCTGGGGACTACCAACTCCTGCGTCTCCGTGCTGGAAAACGGCAAAGCCAAAGTTATTGAAAACGCTGAAGGCGCGCGTACCACGCCGTCGATCATCGCTTACGCCAACGATGGCGAAATCCTGGTAGGTCAGTCGGCCAAGCGTCAGGCTGTAACCAACCCGCACAACACCCTGTACGCGGTAAAGCGTCTGATCGGTCGTCGTTTCGACGAAGAAGTTGTGCAGAAAGACATCCAGATGGTCCCTTACAAGATCGTCAAGGCTGACAACAATGACGCCTGGGTAGAAGTGAACGGCCAGAAAATGGCACCGCCACAAATCTCGGCTGAAATTCTGAAGAAAATGAAGAAGACCGCCGAAGACTACCTCGGCGAGGCAGTGACCGAAGCAGTGATCACCGTTCCGGCCTACTTCAACGACAGCCAGCGTCAGGCCACCAAAGACGCCGGCCGCATCGCTGGTCTGGACGTGAAACGTATCATCAACGAACCAACCGCAGCTGCTCTGGCTTACGGTATGGACAAGGCCAAGGGCGATCACACCGTGATCGTTTATGACCTGGGTGGCGGTACTTTCGACGTTTCCGTGATCGAGATCGCTGAAGTTGATGGCGAGCACCAGTTCGAAGTGTTGGCCACCAACGGTGACACCTTCCTCGGCGGTGAAGACTTCGACATTCGTCTGATCGACTACCTCGTTGACGAATTCAAGAAAGAAAGCGGCATGAACCTCAAAGGTGACCCGCTGGCCATGCAGCGCCTGAAAGAAGCCGCTGAGAAAGCCAAGATCGAGCTGTCGTCCGCTCAGTCGACCGACGTCAACCTGCCGTACATCACTGCAGACGCGACCGGTCCTAAGCACCTGAACGTGAAAATCTCCCGTGCCAAGCTCGAAGCACTGGTTGAAGACCTGGTTCAGCGCACCATCGAACCTTGCCGCATTGCCATGAAAGACGCCGGTATCGACGTCAGCGCGATCAACGACGTGATTCTGGTCGGTGGTCAGACTCGTATGCCGCTGGTACAGAAGCTGGTTACCGATTTCTTCGGTAAAGAAGCCCGTAAAGACGTCAACCCGGACGAAGCTGTCGCCATGGGTGCTGCGATTCAGGGCGCTGTTCTGGCCGGTGACGTGAAAGACGTTCTGCTGCTCGACGTCAGCCCGCTGACCCTGGGTATCGAAACCATGGGTGGCGTGATGACCGCGCTGATCGAGAAAAACACCACGATTCCTACCAAGAAATCGCAAGTGTTCTCGACTGCCGACGACAACCAGGGCGCTGTGACCATTCACGTTCTGCAGGGTGAGCGCAAGCAAGCCGCACAGAACAAATCGCTGGGCAAGTTCGACCTGGCCGACATTCCACCAGCTCCACGTGGCGTGCCGCAGATCGAAGTGACCTTCGACATCGACGCCAACGGCATCCTGCACGTCGGCGCGAAAGACAAGGCTACCGGCAAGACCCAGTCGATCGTGATCAAGGCCAACTCCGGTCTGTCCGACGAAGAAATCGAGCGCATGGTGCGTGACGCCGAGGCGAATGCCGAGGAAGACCGCAAGTTCGAAGAGCTGGCCGCTGCCCGTAACCAGGGTGATGCACTGGTGCACTCGACTCGCAAGATGGTCGCTGATGCGGGCGACAAGGTCACCGCTGAAGAGAAGACTGCAATCGAAGCCGCAGTGGTTGCTCTGGAAGCCGCCGTCAAAGGCGACGACAAGGCTGCCATCGAAGCCAAGGTTGAAGAGCTGTCGAAAGTCTCCGCTCCGGTTGCTCAGAAAATGTACGCCGAACAGGCTCAGCCAGCTGATGGCGCGGCCCCGCAAGGCGAATCGGCTGAGAAGGCTGACGACGTTGTCGATGCCGAGTTCGAAGAAGTCAAAGACCACAAGTAAGTTGTTGGTCGCCCGGTTGACTGCCTTGCGGCGGTGACTGGTAGGATGTCGCCGCGCGGGAGCTTGCCTCCCGCGTTGGCGTATCTGGAATACGCGAATTTTTACAGCATGCGACAACGCTCGCGTGTTGGTGGTATGGCCGGGAATGCTCCTGCTTTTCGCGCCGCAGATACCGCATCAATCAAGACCAGGATCGTTGAATTGACGTGAGTTGGGTCCGGGCCTTAATGGGGGCTCAACGAGTTTGGCGAGGCTCAGGAGGGGTTTGCCGAACGTCCTTAAGAGTGCAAAGAACTTATGGCAAAGCGTGACTATTACGAAGTATTGGGTGTCGAGCGGGGCACGAGCGAAGCGGACCTGAAGAAGGCCTATCGCCGCCTGGCCATGAAGCACCACCCCGACCGTAATCCCGGCGACAAAGCTTCGGAAGAAGCATTCAAAGAGGCCAACGAGGCCTATGAAGTGTTGTCCGACGCCAGCAAGCGCGCGGCATACGACCAGTACGGTCATGCCGGCGTCGATCCGAGCATGGGTGGCGGCGGTGCCGGTTTCGGTGGCCAGAACTTCTCGGACATCTTCGGCGATGTCTTCAGTGACTTCTTCGGCGGCGGTCGCGGCGGTGCCCGTGGCGGTGCTCAGCGTGGCAGCGATCTGCGCTACACCCTGGAGCTGAATCTGGAAGAAGCGGTGCGCGGTACGTCGGTGAATATCCGCGTTCCGACACTGGTCAACTGCAAGCCGTGCGATGGTTCCGGCGCCAAGAAGGGCTCTTCGCCGACGACGTGCCCGACCTGCGGCGGCATCGGCCAGGTACGCATGCAACAGGGCTTCTTCTCGGTGCAGCAGACCTGCCCGCGCTGCCATGGCCAGGGCAAGATCATTTCCGATCCGTGCGACTCCTGCCACGGCGACGGTCGCGTCGAAGAGTACAAAACCCTGTCGGTCAAAGTACCGGCCGGTGTCGATACGGGCGACCGCATTCGTCTGTCTGGCGAAGGCGAGGCGGGTACCCAGGGCGGGCCGACTGGCGACTTGTACGTTGTGATCAACGTGCGCGAACACGACATCTTCCAGCGTGACGGCAAGCATCTGTTCTGCGAAGTGCCGATCAGCTTCGTCGACGCTGCGCTGGGCGGCGAGCTGGAGATTCCAACCCTCGACGGTCGCGTCAAACTGAAAATCCCTGAAGGCACGCAGACCGGCAAGCAGTTCCGTGTTCGCGGCAAAGGCGTTGCGCCTGTGCGTGGCGGCGGTGCCGGCGACCTGATGTGCCGTGTCGCTGTGGAAACGCCGGTCAATCTCAACCGTCGTCAGCGTGAGCTGCTGGAAGAATTCCGTAGCTCCCTGGCCGACGACAACAGCCACTCGCCGAAAACCACCGGTTGGTTTGACGGTGTGAAGCGTTTCTTCGGCGATTTGTAAGGAGTCGGCATGCGACGTATTGCAGTGATGGGCGCCGCCGGGCGCATGGGCAAGACCCTGATTGAAGCGGTGCAGCAGACGCCGGGCGCCGGTCTGACGGCGGCGGTCGATCGCCCGGACAGCACGCTGGTTGGCGCGGATGCCGGTGAGCTGGCAGCGCTGGGCCGTATCGGCGTGCCGCTGTCCGGTGATCTGGATCGTGTGGTTGAAGAGTTTGATGTGTTGATCGACTTCACTCACCCGACCGTGACCCTGAAAAACCTCGCGTTCTGCCGCAAACACGGCAAAGCGATGATCATCGGCACCACCGGTTTCAGTGTTGAAGAGAAGCAGTTGCTGGCCGAGGCGGGCAAGGACATTCCGATCGTCTTCGCCGCCAACTTCAGCGTCGGCGTCAACCTCTGCCTGAAGTTGCTCGACACCGCTGCGCGCGTGCTGGGCGACGATGTCGATATCGAAATCATGGAAGCCCATCACCGGCACAAGGTCGATGCGCCGTCTGGTACGGCCGTGCGCATGGGTGAAGTGATTGCCGATGCGCTGGGGCGTGATCTGAAGAAGGTCGCGGTCTACGGTCGTGAAGGCCAGACCGGGGCGCGTGAGCGTGAAACCATTGGTTTCGCCACCGTACGTGCAGGCGATATCGTTGGTGATCACACCGTCCTGTTTGCTGCCGATGGCGAGCGCGTCGAGATCACCCACAAGGCTTCGAGCCGCATGACATTCGCCAAGGGTGCGGTGCGTGCGGCGCTCTGGCTGGATGGTCGCGAGCCTGGCCTGTACGACATGCAAGACGTGCTCGACCTGCGTTGAGTCGTTGCTGAACCCGGCGCAAACGTCCCGTTTTGCGCCGGTTTTTACCGCTTGGCGACGACCTGTCGCATTCTCCGGCCTTTAGGGCTCTTTAGCGGTGGACCAAAAACGCCCTTTTCTGTAAGCTACAGCTTTAGTGTGTCCACTAAAAGCGCGCAGAATAATTTCAGTGAAGAAGCGGGGTGACGTGTCCATACGTCACTCCGCTTTTTTACAACCTGCGATTGCCCTTTCATGCGTTATTTACGGGAGGTCTTCTTGACTAAGCCAGCCATACTCGCCCTTGCTGATGGCAGCATTTTTCGCGGCGAAGCCATTGGAGCCGACGGTCAGACCGTTGGTGAGGTGGTGTTCAACACCGCAATGACCGGCTATCAGGAAATCCTTACCGATCCTTCCTACGCCCAACAGATCGTGACCCTGACTTACCCGCACATCGGTAACACCGGCACCACGCCGGAAGATGCCGAGTCCGACCGCGTCTGGTCCGCTGGCCTGGTCATCCGTGACCTGCCGCTGGTAGCGAGCAACTGGCGTAACACGATGTCCCTGTCCGATTACCTGAAAGCCAACAATGTAGTGGCAATCGCCGGTATCGACACCCGTCGCCTGACCCGCATCCTGCGTGAAAAAGGCGCTCAGAACGGCTGCATCATGGCCGGCGACAACATCTCCGAAGAAGCGGCCATCGCCGCTGCGCAAGGCTTCCCCGGCCTGAAGGGCATGGATCTGGCGAAAGTCGTCAGCACCCAGAAGCAATACGAATGGCGCTCGACTGTCTGGGATCTGAAAACCGACAGCCACGCGACCATCGAAGCTTCTGAACTGCCATATCACGTGGTCGCTTACGACTACGGCGTCAAGGTCAACATCCTGCGCATGCTGGTCGAGCGCGGCTGCCGCGTCACCGTAGTGCCTGCACAGACTCCAGCCGCCGATGTGCTGGCGCTGAAGCCGGACGGCGTGTTCCTGTCCAACGGCCCTGGTGACCCGGAGCCATGCGACTACGCGATCCAGGCGATCAAGGAAGTGCTGGAAACCGAGACTCCGGTGTTCGGCATCTGCCTCGGCCACCAGTTGCTGGCCCTGGCCTCCGGCGCCAAGACCTTGAAAATGGGTCACGGCCACCACGGTGCCAACCACCCGGTGCAGGATCTGGACACAGGCGTGGTGATGATCACCAGCCAGAACCACGGTTTCGCGGTAGACGAAGCCACCCTGCCAGCGAACGTGCGTGCGATCCACAAATCGCTGTTCGACGGCACGCTGCAAGGCATCGAGCGCACCGACAAGAGCGCGTTCAGCTTCCAGGGTCACCCTGAAGCGAGCCCGGGCCCGAACGATGTTGCGCCACTGTTCGACCGCTTCATCAACGAGATGGCCAAGCGACGCTAAGCGTTCGCCTTGAGACTGTAGAGAGAAGCCCTCGAGGGCGGCCCCGGCTCCGGCGGCCCCTTCGGGACTTCAGAAATCGATCAAGACGGCTTGCCGACTGACCTGCGGATTTGAGTGACAAACCATGCCAAAACGTACAGACATTAAAAGCATCCTGATTCTCGGCGCTGGCCCGATCGTAATCGGCCAGGCCTGCGAATTCGACTACTCCGGCGCCCAGGCCTGCAAGGCCCTGCGCGAAGAGGGTTACCGCGTCATCCTGGTGAACTCCAACCCGGCCACCATCATGACCGACCCGGACATGGCCGACGCCACCTACATCGAGCCGATCAAGTGGCAGACCGTTGCCAAGATCATCGAGAAGGAGCGTCCGGACGCCGTTCTGCCGACCATGGGCGGCCAGACTGCATTGAACTGCGCTCTGGACCTGGAGCGCGAAGGCGTTCTGGAGAAGTTCGGCGTAGAGATGATCGGTGCCAACGCCGACACCATCGACAAGGCTGAAGACCGTTCGCGTTTCGACAAAGCGATGAAATCCATCGGCCTGGCGTGCCCGCGTTCCGGGATCGCGCACAGCATGGAAGAGGCCAACGCGGTTCTCGAAACCCTCGGTTTCCCATGCATCATTCGTCCGTCCTTCACCATGGGCGGCACCGGTGGCGGTATCGCCTACAACCGTGAAGAGTTCGAAGAAATCTGCGCCCGTGGTCTGGACCTGTCGCCGACCAAAGAGCTGTTGATCGACGAATCGCTGATCGGCTGGAAAGAATATGAAATGGAAGTTGTCCGCGACAAAAAGGACAACTGCATCATCGTCTGCTCGATCGAAAACTTCGACCCAATGGGCGTGCACACCGGTGACTCGATCACCGTAGCTCCAGCCCAGACGCTGACCGACAAGGAATACCAGATCCTGCGTAACGCCTCGCTGGCGGTACTGCGCGAGATCGGCGTCGAGACCGGTGGTTCCAACGTTCAATTCGGTATCTGCCCGAACACTGGCCGTATGGTCGTGATCGAAATGAACCCGCGTGTATCGCGTTCCTCGGCCCTGGCTTCGAAAGCCACCGGTTTCCCGATCGCCAAGGTCGCGGCAAAACTGGCTGTGGGTTACACCCTTGATGAGCTGTCGAACGACATCACCGGCGGCAAGACCCCGGCGTCCTTCGAACCGTCGATCGACTACGTCGTTACCAAGCTGCCACGCTTCGCCTTCGAGAAATTCGCCAAGGCTGACGCGCGCCTGACCACGCAAATGAAGTCGGTCGGTGAAGTCATGGCCATCGGCCGGACCTTCCAGGAATCCCTGCAGAAAGCTCTGCGCGGTCTGGAAGTCGGCGTTTGCGGTCTGGACGAGAAGCTCGATCTGAGCAACCCGGACAGCATGAGCGTGCTCAAGCGTGAACTGACCGTGCCGGGCGCCGAGCGTATCTGGTACGTGGCGGACGCCTTCCGCGCCGGTCTGTCGGTCGAAGACATCTTCGGCATGAACATGATCGACCCTTGGTTCCTGGTGCAGATCGAAGACCTGATCAAGGACGAAGAGAAGGTCAAGACCCTCGGTCTGTCCTCGATCGACCGCGACCTGATGTTCAAGCTCAAGCGCAAAGGCTTCTCCGATCAGCGTCTGGCCAAGCTGCTGGGCGTGACCGAGAAAAACCTGCGCACGCACCGTCAGAAGCTGGAAGTATTCCCGGTCTACAAGCGCGTTGACACCTGCGCAGCCGAATTCGCCACCGACACCGCTTACCTGTACTCGACCTACGAGGAAGAGTGCGAAGCAGCGCCATCGGGTCGCGACAAGATCATGATTCTGGGTGGCGGTCCGAACCGTATCGGTCAGGGTATCGAGTTCGACTACTGCTGCGTTCACGCTGCTCTCGCCCTGCGCGAAGACGGCTACGAAACCATCATGGTCAACTGCAACCCGGAAACCGTTTCCACCGACTACGACACTTCCGACCGTCTGTACTTCGAGCCGGTAACCCTGGAAGACGTACTGGAAATCTGCCGCGTCGAGAAGCCGAAAGGCGTGATCGTCCAGTACGGCGGCCAGACTCCGCTGAAGCTGGCTCGCGCTCTGGAAGCTGCTGGCGTGCCGATCATCGGTACCAGCCCTGACGCCATCGACCGCGCCGAAGACCGCGAGCGCTTCCAGCAAATGGTTGAGCGCCTGAACCTGCGTCAGCCGCCAAACGCCACCGTGCGCAGCGAAGACGAAGCGGTTCGTGCTGCCGCGAAGATCGGTTATCCGCTGGTGGTGCGCCCGTCCTACGTGCTGGGCGGCCGTGCGATGGAAATCGTTTACAAGGAAGACGAGCTCAAGCGTTACCTGCGTGACGCGGTGCAAGTGTCCAACGATAGCCCGGTGCTGCTCGACCACTTCCTCAACTGCGCCATCGAAATGGACGTGGACGCGGTTTGCGACGGTAAAGACGTAGTGATCGGCGCGATCATGCAGCACATCGAACAGGCGGGCGTTCACTCCGGTGACTCCGCCTGCTCGCTGCCGCCGTACTCGCTGCCCGCGCACATCCAGGACGAGATGCGCGAACAGGTCAAGAAAATGGCCCTGGAACTGGGCGTTGTCGGCCTGATGAACGTGCAGTTGGCTTTGCAGGGCGAAGACATCTACGTCATCGAAGTCAACCCGCGTGCCTCGCGTACCGTGCCGTTCGTTTCCAAGTGCATCGGTGTTTCCCTGGCGATGATCGCTGCCCGCGTCATGGCCGGTAAAACCCTGAAGGAAATTGGCTTCACCAAGGAAATCATCCCGAACTTCTACAGTGTGAAAGAGGCCGTGTTCCCGTTCGCCAAGTTCCCTGGCGTTGACCCGATCCTCGGCCCAGAGATGAAGTCGACAGGTGAAGTGATGGGCGTCGGCGACACCTTCGGCGAAGCATTCGCCAAGGCGCAGATGGGTGCCAGCGAAGTACTGCCGACCGGCGGTACCGCGTTCATCAGCGTGCGCGATGACGACAAGCCACTGGTTGCAGGCGTGGCCCGTGATCTGATCAACTTGGGCTTCGAAGTGGTCGCCACTGCCGGCACTGCCAAGCTGATCGAAGCCGCAGGTCTGAAAGTGCGCCGCGTGAACAAGGTGACCGAGGGTCGTCCGCACGTGGTCGACATGATCAAGAATGACGAAGTCACGCTGATCATCAACACCACCGAAGGTCGTCAGTCGATCGCCGATTCGTACTCCATTCGTCGCAACGCCCTGCAGCACAAGATCTACTGCACCACCACTATTGCTGCGGGCGAAGCGATCTGCGAAGCGCTGAAGTTCGGTCCGGAAAAGACCGTGCGCCGCTTGCAGGATCTACACGCAGGATTGAAGGCATGAGCATAACCAAATACCCAATGACTGTTCAGGGCGCCAAAGCCTTGGAAGAAGAGCACGCGTTTCTCACCAAGGTCGAGCGCCCGCGCTTGAGTCAGGCTATTGGCGAGGCACGCGAGCTCGGCGATCTCAAGGAAAACGCTGAATACCATGCCGCTCGCGAAGAGCAGGGCATGGTCGAAGCGCGGGTTCGTGATATCGAAGGCCGTATGCAGAACGCGGTGGTCATCGATGTCACGACCATTCCGCACACCGGCAAAGTGATATTCGGCACCACCGTTGAGATCGCCAATGTCGAAACCGATGAGAGCGTTACTTACCAGATCGTGGGTGAGGATGAGGCGGACATCAAACTCGGCAAGATTTCGGTCGGTTCGCCGATCGCCCGCGCCTTGATTGCCAAGGAAGAGGGCGACACCGTCGTCGTAAAAACGCCGGGCGGCGATATCGAGTATGAGATTGTCGAAGTTCGTCACATCTGAAAGAAGGCGCCCGCTGCATGCGGGCGCCATGCTTTGGCAACTGACCCAGATGCTTTGGGTCGGTGGTCTATGGTTGATTCATATCGGTTTGCAGCCGGCGTTGGGCCAGATCGGTCTCGCGCCGCTGTTGATCGACGAAGTCGCCAGTGCATTCGAAGTGCTGGTGGTGGGGTTCGCCGCTCTGTGCGTGATCTTTCAGGCTTTGGTGCTGGTACAGGCCGAGGGCCTCGGCAGTCTATGGCGGGATTTTCGCGGGCAGGTGCTGTTGATGGCGTTGTACGCGTGCGCGATGTATGTCGCCGTGCGTGTCGGCTGGCCGGATGCGCAGCGCTGGCAGGTATTCAGTTATCTGGTGCTGGGGTTTTCCGGCTTGGTGCTGGTGATGCAGCCGGTGCCGGGATGGGGTGGCAGGGTGCGCGAAGCACACCCTTGACCCTGCGCATCACTTGAAGCGATGAACGTTCGACAGCTGCTTGTTGGCGCTGAAGTTCTTGCGGTAGACCAGAGCCATCTTGCCGATGACCTGAACCAGGTCCGCTTTACCGACCTTGCACAGCTCGGCGATGTGCGCCAGGCGCGACTCGCGATCAAGAATGTTGAGCTTGATCTTGATCAGCTCGTGATCCGCCAGGGCGCGTTCAAGTTCGGCTAAAACACCTTCAGTCAAACCGTTGTCCGCCACCGTCAACACTGGTTTGAGGTGGTGGCCGATGGATTTGTACTGTTTCTTCTGCTCTGGAGTGAGCGGCATAATCTGACCCTTTCGTCTGGATTCTGTAAAATGGCGGCCATTTTACCCGAGGGTTCGTGGATCCGCCCAACTAATCACGACCCTAATCATCGAGGTGCCCAATGGCGCGTTCCAAGACAAGCCTTGGTTGGCTGAAAAGACATGTCAACGATCCTTATGTGAAGCAGGCGCAGAAGGATGGCTACCGCTCGCGTGCAAGTTACAAGCTTCTGGAAATCCAGGAAAAATACAAACTCATCCGTCCGGGCATGAGCGTGGTCGACCTCGGCGCGGCGCCAGGTGGCTGGTCCCAGGTGACCAGTCGGTTGATCGGCGGTCAGGGTCGCCTGATCGCTTCGGACATCCTGGAAATGGACAGCATTCCGGACGTGCATTTTATCCAGGGCGACTTCACTGAGGACGCGGTCCTCGCTGAAATCCTGGCGGCCGTGGGTAATTCGCAGGTGGACCTTGTGATTTCCGATATGGCCCCCAATATGAGTGGTACGCCCGAAGTGGATATGCCCAAGGCCATGTTCCTATGTGAACTGGCTCTGGACCTGGCGGAACGGATCCTCAAGCCCGGTGGCAATTTCGTCATCAAGATTTTTCAGGGCGAAGGCTTCGACGTTTATCTGAAGGATGCTCGGAAGAAATTCGACAAGATCCAGATGATCAAGCCAGACTCTTCCCGTGGCAGCTCCCGCGAGCAGTACATGCTGGCTTGGGGTTATCGCGGCGGTGATGCGTAAAACGAGGTTTTTCGGCGGGGCGATAGGTTTTTCATATTTCGCTCTGCGTGCATAAGCGAATATTGTGTAGAAAGTGTTTCACAAAGGGTTACAGACGGCGCCTGCCAGAGTTGTAGGTAATGTAGTAAGTTAGGCCGGTGAATATCATGCGAAGCGCGCGCCAGTAGCGGAGCTTGCTTCAGAGGGTAGTTAATTGAACGATATGGCAAAGAATCTGATCCTGTGGTTGATCATCGCGGCAGTCCTGGTGACGGTGATGAACAACTTCTCCAGCCCTAACGAGCCGCAGACCCTCAACTATTCCGACTTCATCCAGCAGGTCAAGGATGGCAAGGTCGAGCGCGTAGCCGTTGATGGCTATGTGATTACCGGCAAGCGCACCGATGGCGACAGCTTCAAGACCATTCGTCCGGCGATTCAGGACAATGGCCTGATCGGCGATCTGGTCGACAATCACGTTGTGGTTGAAGGCAAGCAGCCTGAACAGCAAAGCATCTGGACCCAGCTGCTGGTGGCCAGCTTCCCGATCCTGGTGATCATCGCGGTGTTCATGTTCTTCATGCGCCAGATGCAGGGCGGTGCGGGGGGCAAGGGCGGGCCGATGAGCTTTGGCAAGAGCAAGGCACGTCTGCTCTCCGAAGATCAGGTGAAAACCACTTTGGCTGACGTTGCCGGTTGCGACGAAGCCAAGGAAGAAGTCGGCGAGCTGGTTGAGTTCCTGCGTGATCCGGGCAAGTTCCAGCGTCTGGGCGGCCGAATCCCGCGCGGTGTGCTGATGGTCGGCCCACCGGGTACCGGTAAAACCTTGCTGGCCAAGGCAATTGCCGGCGAAGCGAAAGTGCCGTTCTTCACCATTTCCGGTTCTGACTTCGTCGAAATGTTCGTCGGTGTCGGCGCCAGCCGCGTCCGCGACATGTTCGAGCAGGCCAAGAAGCACGCCCCTTGCATCATCTTCATCGACGAAATCGATGCCGTAGGTCGCCATCGTGGCGCCGGCATGGGTGGTGGTCACGACGAGCGTGAGCAGACTCTCAACCAGTTGCTGGTGGAGATGGACGGCTTCGAAATGAACGACGGCATCATCGTGATTGCTGCAACCAACCGTCCGGACGTACTCGACCCTGCGCTGCTGCGTCCGGGCCGTTTCGACCGTCAGGTGGTGGTTGGCTTGCCAGACATTCGTGGTCGTGAGCAGATTCTGAAGGTGCACATGCGCAAAGTGCCAATGGGCGACGACGTTGCTCCGGCAGTGATCGCACGTGGTACCCCAGGCTTCTCCGGTGCTGACCTGGCGAACCTGGTCAACGAAGCTTCGCTGTTCGCCGCCCGTAGCGGCAAGCGTATCGTCGAGATGAAAGAGTTCGAACTGGCAAAAGACAAGATCATGATGGGCGCCGAGCGCAAATCCATGGTCATGTCCGAGAAAGAAAAACAGAACACTGCTTACCACGAAGCTGGCCACGCCATCGTTGGTCGCGTCGTGCCTGAACATGATCCGGTGTACAAGGTGTCGATCATCCCGCGCGGTCGTGCGCTGGGTGTGACCATGTTCCTGCCGGAAGAAGATCGCTACAGCCTGTCCAAACGTGCGCTGATCAGCCAGATCTGCTCGTTGTACGGTGGCCGTATCGCTGAAGAAATGACTCTGGGTTTCGATGGTGTGACCACCGGTGCCTCCAACGACATCATGCGCGCGAGTCAGATTGCCCGGAACATGGTGACCAAGTGGGGTCTGTCGGAAAAACTTGGTCCGCTGATGTATGCCGAAGAAGAGGGCGAAGTGTTCCTCGGTCGCGGCGGTGGCGGCCAGGCTGCCAGCTTCTCCGGTGAGACCGCCAAGCTGATCGACTCCGAAGTACGCAGCATCATCGATCAGTGCTACGGCACCGCCAAGCAGATCCTCACGGATAACCGTGACAAGCTCGATGCCATGGCTGATGCGCTGATGAAGTACGAAACCATCGATGCCGAGCAGATCGACGACATCATGGCCGGCCGCACACCTCGCGAGCCTCGCGACTGGTCGGGTGGCACTGGTACGCCTCCGCCGCCTGTGGTGCAGGATGAGCGTCCGGAAAAACCGATTGGTGGTCCGGCTGCTGACGTTTAAGGTTTGAAATGACTTCTGTTCAGTCCCTGACCCGGTTGCCTTGCGGCAACCGGGTTCTTGATTTGGCCCAGACGCATGTCATGGGCATTCTCAATGTCACTCCTGATTCTTTCTCCGATGGCGGCCGCTATAGTCAGCTTGACGCGGCTCTGCGCCACGCGGAAGCCATGGTGCTTGCCGGTGCGACGCTGATCGATGTCGGCGGCGAATCGACCCGGCCAGGTGCGCGAGCGGTTTCTCCGTTGGAGGAGCTCGAACGCGTCGCGCCGATTGTCGAGCTGATCAACCGCGAGCTGGATGTCATCATCTCGGTCGATACTTCCACGCCAGCAGTCATGCGTGAAACCGCACGACTCGGCGCCGGATTGATCAATGATGTGCGTTCGCTGCGTCGCGATGGCGCGCTGGATGCGGCGGCGGCGACCGGATTGCCGGTCTGCCTCATGCACATGCTCGGCGAGCCGGGCGATATGCAGGATAATCCGCAGTATCAGGACGTTACTCGCGAGGTTGGTGGGTTTCTTGCCGAGCGTATGGATCAATGCGCCCAAGCGGGCATTCCCGCCGAGCGGATCATTCTTGATCCCGGCTTCGGCTTCGCCAAGACCCTGCAGCACAATCTAAGCTTGTTCAAGCACATGGAGGCCTTGCATGCGCTGGGGCGGCCATTGCTGGTAGGTGTTTCGCGCAAGAGTATGATTGGCCATGCCTTGAACCGTCCCGTGGGCGAGCGTCTCTATGGTGGCCTGGCGCTGGCTGCGCTGGCGTCGGTCAAGGGGGCGCGGATATTGCGCGTCCACGACGTGGCGGAAACTGTCGATGTAGTGCGAATGATCGCGGTCGTAGAATCAGCCGAATAAGAATGATGGAGCACTTATGAGCAAGAAATATTTTGGTACCGACGGCATTCGCGGTCGTGTTGGTGAATACCCGATCACGCCTGACTTCATGCTCAAGCTCGGCTGGGCGGCCGGCATGGCCTTCCGCAAGATGGGTGCCTGCAAGGTGCTGGTCGGCAAGGACACGCGGATCTCCGGCTATATGTTCGAGTCTGCGCTCGAGGCCGGGCTGACCTCGGCAGGTGCCGATGTGATGCTGCTCGGCCCGATGCCGACGCCTGCCATCGCTTATCTGTCGCGCACCTTCCAGGCTGAAGCCGGTATCGTGATCAGTGCCTCGCACAATCCGCATGACGACAACGGCATCAAGTTCTTCTCTGGCAAAGGCACCAAGCTGCCGGATGAATTGGAGTTGATGATCGAGGAGTTGCTCGATACGCCGATGACTGTCGTCGAGTCGAGCAAGATCGGCAAGGTATCGCGAATCAATGATGCATCGGGTCGCTACATCGAGTTCTGCAAGAGCAGCGTGCCTACCGGGACCAATTTCGCCGGCCTGAAGATCGTTATCGACTGCGCGCATGGTGCGACCTATAAGGTAGCGCCGAGCGTCTTCCGTGAATTGGGTGCCGAAGTCGTCGTGCTTTCTGCGCAGCCGAACGGGCTGAACATCAACGATAACTGCGGCTCCACCCACATGGGGCCGTTGCAGGCTGCGGTGCTGGCCGAGCATGCTGACCTCGGTATCGCCTTTGATGGTGATGGCGATCGGGTGTTGATGGTTGATCACACCGGCACCATCGTTGATGGTGACGATCTGCTGTTTATCATTGCCCGCGATCTGCATGAGCGTGGCAAGTTGCAGGGTGGCGTCGTCGGTACATTGATGAGCAATCTTGGTCTCGAGCTGGCCTTGGCGGATCTGTCGATCCCGTTCGTTCGCGCCAATGTCGGTGACCGCTACGTGATTGCCGAACTGCAAGAGCGCAACTGGCTCGTTGGCGGGGAAAACTCCGGGCATGTGGTCTGCTTCAATCACACCACCACGGGCGACGCGATCATCGCTGCCCTACAGGTGTTGATGGCTCTGAAATCCCGCAATGAAGGTCTCGCCCAAACCCGACAGGCCTTGCGCAAGTGCCCTCAGGTGCTGATCAACGTCCGCTTCGGTGGCGGTGACAGCCCGCTGGAACATCCGGCTGTCAAGGAGGCCAGTGCCCGTGTAACTCAGGCGATGGCGGGGCGCGGTCGCGTGCTTCTGCGCAAGTCCGGCACAGAGCCTCTGGTGCGCGTAATGGTCGAAGGCGAGGACGAAAACCAGGTTCGCGGCTATGCCGAAGAGCTGGCAAAACTGGTAACCGAAGTTTCTGCCTGATACGGCTTGCAAGCCATGATTGTGTTGGGTAACATCTGCGCCCACTTTGACCGACGAGGTACAGCATGCGTCGCCCTATGGTAGCTGGTAACTGGAAGATGCACGGTACCCGCGCCAGCGTCGCTGAGCTGATCAACGGCCTTCGTCATCTGGCCTTGCCTAGCGGTGTTGATGTCGCGGTGTTCCCGCCTTGCTTGTATATCAATCAAGTGATTGATGGCTTGAAAGGCAAGTCGATTTCGGTCGGCGCGCAGAATTCTGCGGTGGAAGCCATGCAAGGTGCGTTGACTGGTGAGATTGCTCCCAGCCAACTGGTGGATGCAGGTTGTTCCCTGGTGCTTGTCGGGCACTCCGAACGCCGCCAGATTCTCGGCGAGCGAGACGGGATGCTGAATCGCAAGTTCGCAGCGGCACAGGCATGTGGCTTGATTCCGGTGTTGTGTGTAGGGGAGACCCTCGAGCAGCGCGAAGCCGGAAAAACTCTTGAAGTTGTCGGGCGTCAGCTGGGCAGCATCATCGAGGAGCTGGGTGTCGGTGCCTTTGCCAAGGCAGTTATTGCTTACGAGCCGGTCTGGGCCATTGGTACCGGGCTGACTGCAACGCCGCAACAGGCTCAGGATGTGCATAAGGCCATTCGCGAGCAGTTGGCGGCAGAGAATTCTGAAGTCGCACGAGGTGTGCGGCTTCTATACGGCGGCAGCGTGAAGGCGGCCAATGCGGTCGAACTGTTCGGCATGCCGGATATCGATGGGGGGCTCATTGGTGGAGCTTCCCTGAATGCAGATGAGTTCGGTGCGATCTGTCGCGCCGCGGGAAACTGAAAAAATGCTGGAAACAGTCGTAGTCGTTTTTCATCTGCTGGGTGCATTGGGCGTAGTTGCTCTGGTTTTGCTGCAGCAGGGTAAGGGTGCGGATGCTGGTGCGTCTTTCGGAGCAGGTGCTTCAAATACTGTGTTCGGAAGCCAAGGTTCCTCTACCTTTCTTAGTAAGTTTACTGCTATACTTGCCGCCGGTTTCTTCATAACCAGCTTGGGGTTAGGTTACTTTGCTAAAGAGAAAGCTCATCAGCTGACTCAAGCAGGTCTGCCAGATCCAGCAGTGTTGGAAGTACCTAAGCAACAACCGGCTTCTGATGATGTCCCGGTGCTTCAAGAGCAAAAGTCGGCTACTCCAGCGACTGACGTGCCTCCAGCTCAAGAGCAGAAGTAAGAAGAGTTTCAAACGTAGTATTGCCGAGGTGGTGGAATTGGTAGACACGCAACCTTGAGGTGGTTGTGCCCATAGGGTGTAGGGGTTCGAGTCCCCTTCTCGGTACCAATTAGTCAGGAGAGCCCGCTGTTGCGGGCTTTCTTGCAGGTGGAAGGTTACATTGACCCTAAAAGGGATCGGTCGTATACTTCCGCCCCAGCTTTGTCGCGGGGTGGAGCAGTCTGGTAGCTCGTCGGGCTCATAACCCGAAGGTCGTCGGTTCAAATCCGGCCCCCGCAACCAGTTTAAGGAGCCCCTTTTAAGGGGCTTTTTGTTAGCTGGATACTTTCAACGCCGCTGTTCGACGGCGTTTCAAGGATGGGCGTTATGCCCATTTTTTTATTTTGCAAAGCATGCACATATCATGCACTAGGGGGTTCAGGTGTCGAGCAAGCTAGAAGAGTTGCAGGCCTTGCTGGCCCCGGTGGTCGTGGCCCTGGGCTATGAATGCTGGGGTATCGAGTTTTCGGCTCAGGGTCGGCACTCGATGTTGCGCGTTTATATCGATAAAGAGGGTGGCGTGCTGGTGGACGATTGCGCCATTGTCAGCCGTCAGATCAGCGGTGTTCTGGATGTTGAAGATCCGATCTCCGTTGAATACACCCTTGAAGTTTCCTCGCCTGGCATGGAGCGCCCGCTGTTCACTCTTGAGCAGTTTGCCAAATTTGCCGGTGAACAAGTGAAGATCAAGCTGCGATCGCCTTTCGAAGGTCGACGCAACTTTCAGGGCCTTCTGCGCGGTGTAGAAGAGCAGGACGTCGTGGTGCAGGTAGAAGATCACGAGTTCCTGTTGCCGATCGATATGATCGACAAGGCCAACATTATTCCCAGTTTTGACTGAGACGCGGATCCCGCGGATCCAATGGCTTGCGAAAGGCGAGGCGTACGATGAGCAAAGAAGTACTGCTGGTTGTTGAGTCGGTATCCAATGAAAAGGGTGTACCGGCAAGCGTAATTTTTGAAGCGCTGGAGCTGGCTCTGGCCACTGCTACCAAAAAGCGGTTCGAAGACGAAGTGGACCTGCGTGTGGAAATCAACCGCCACACCGGTTCCTACGAAACATTCCGTCGCTGGACGGTCGTCGAAGAGAATGATCTCGACGATCCGGCCATCGAGACCTGGCCAAGCAAGGTTGCCGAAACGCATCCTGGCGCCAAGGTCGGTGACGTCGTCGAAGAGAAAATCGAGTCCATCGAGTTCGGCCGCATCGCTGCACAGACTGCCAAGCAGGTCATCGTGCAGAAAGTTCGCGAAGCCGAGCGCGCTCAAGTGGTCGACGCCTATCGCGAGCGCCTGGGAGAAATCATCTCCGGCACCGTGAAAAAAGTTACCCGCGACAACGTGATCGTCGATCTGGGCAACAACGCTGAAGCGTTGCTGGCCCGTGAAGACATTATTTCTCGCGAAACCTTCCGTGTCGGCGTGCGTCTGCGCGCGCTGCTCAAGGAAATCCGCACCGAGAACCGCGGCCCGCAGCTGATCCTGTCGCGAACCGCGCCGGAAATGCTGATCGAGCTGTTCCGTATCGAAGTGCCGGAAATTGCTGAAGGCCTCATCGAGGTCATGGCCGCCTCCCGTGATCCGGGTTCGCGCGCCAAGATCGCCGTCCGCTCCAAGGACAAGCGCATCGACCCACAAGGTGCCTGCATCGGTATGCGCGGTTCGCGCGTCCAGGCGGTATCGGGTGAGTTGGGCGGTGAGCGTGTTGATATCGTACTGTGGGACGACAACCCGGCCCAGTTCGTGATCAACGCCATGTCCCCGGCCGAGGTTGCGGCAATTATCGTTGACGAAGATGCCCATGCCATGGACATCGCCGTTGGCGCAGACAATCTGGCTCAGGCCATTGGTCGCGGTGGTCAGAACGTGCGTCTGGCCAGCCAGTTGACTGGCTGGACCCTGAACGTGATGACCGAATCGGACATCCAGGCTAAGCAGCAAGCAGAAACCGGCGACATCCTGCGCAACTTCATCGACGAGCTGGAAGTCGACGAAGAACTGGCTCAGGTGCTGGTAGATGAAGGCTTCACCAGCCTGGAAGAGATTGCCTACGTACCGGTGGAGGAGATGCTCAACATCGACGGCTTTGACGAGGACATCGTCAACGAGCTTCGTGCTCGCGCCAAGGATCGCTTGTTGACCAAAGCCATCGCTACTGAGGAAAAGCTGGCAGACGCCCATCCGGCCGAAGACCTGCTCTCGCTTGAGGGTATGGACAAGGATTTGGCGATGGAACTGGCGGTGCGCGGCGTAATTACCCGCGAAGACCTGGCCGAGCAGTCTATTGACGACCTGCTCGACATCGACGGCATTGACGATGATCGTGCCGGCAAGTTGATCATGGCCGCCCGAGCCCACTGGTTCGAGTAATTAGGCGCGGCCTGAGGAGAGAAGTGCATGACGCAAGTCACGGTGAAACAACTGGCCGATGAGGTCAAAACACCGGTAGAGCGCCTGTTGCAGCAGATGCGTGAGGCAGGTCTGCCGCACACCGCCGCCGACGAAAATGTGACTGACAGTGAGAAGCAATCCCTGCTGACTCACTTGAAGAGCAGTCACAAGGCGAAAGTGGAAGAACCACGCAAGATCACGCTGCAGCGTAAAACCACCAGCACCCTGCGTGTGGCTGGTAGCAAGAGCATCAGCGTTGAAGTTCGCAAGAAGAAAGTTTTCGTACAGCGTAGCCCGGAAGAAATCGAAGCCGAGCGCAAGCGTGAACTGGATGAGCGTCGCGCAGTAGAAAATGCTGCCCGTCAGAAGGCTGAAGAAGAAGCCAAGCAACGCGCCGAAGAAGAAGCGCGTCGCCAGCCTGCTGCTGCGCAAACCGCTGCCAGCGATGCCGTTGCGGCGCCGGCTGCTGCCGAACCTGTTCGCGAAAGCGCACCGGTGGCTGCTGCTCCTGCTCCATCGGCTGACGTTCGCAACAAGCAGAACGAACAGCGCCGTCCGGACAAGCCACGTGCCGACGATAACAATCGTCGCAGCGGTGGCGGTGATGGCGAGCGCAAAAACGCTCCGCATCGCGCATCGGTCAAAGAAAAAGCCCCGGCGCCACGTGTGGCGCCACGCACTACCGACGAAGAAAGCGATGGCTTCCGTCGTGGTGGTCGCGGCAAGGCCAAGCTGAAGAAGCGCAACGCCCACGGTTTCCAGAGCCCGACCGGCCCTGTCGTGCGTGATGTGCAGATCGGCGAGACCATCACGGTTGGCGATCTGGCCAACCAGATGTCGGTCAAAGCGGCTGAAATCATCAAGTTCATGTTCAAACTGGGTACCCCAGCGACCATCAACCAGGTGCTTGATCAGGAAACTGCTCAACTGGTAGCCGAAGAACTGGGCCACAAAGTGACCCTGGTCAGCGACACCGCTCTGGAAGATTCCCTGGCCGAGTCCCTGAAGTTTGAAGGTGAGTCGTTCTCCCGTGCACCAGTCGTGACCGTAATGGGCCACGTTGACCACGGTAAGACTTCCCTGCTCGACTACATCCGTCGTGCCAAGGTAGCTGCTGGCGAAGCCGGCGGTATCACCCAGCACATCGGTGCATACCACGTTGAGACTGATCGCGGCATGGTCACTTTCCTCGATACCCCGGGTCACGCCGCGTTTACCGCAATGCGTGCCCGTGGTGCCAAGGCGACCGACATCGTGATCCTCGTGGTTGCAGCGGACGACGGCGTGATGCCGCAAACCATCGAAGCGGTTCAGCATGCTCAGGCAGCTGGCGTGCCGCTGGTGGTTGCAGTGAACAAGATCGACAAGCCGGGCGCCGATCTCGATCGCATCCGCAGCGAGCTGTCGGTGCACGGCGTGACTTCCGAAGACTGGGGTGGCGACACACCATTCGTTCCGGTTTCGGCGAAGATGGGTACTGGCGTGGACGAGCTGCTTGAAGCCGTTCTGCTGCAGGCCGAAGTTCTCGAGCTGAAAGCTACTCCATCGGCTCCTGGCCGTGGTGTGGTGGTTGAATCGCGTCTCGACAAGGGTCGTGGCCCGGTGGCAACCGTGCTTGTTCAGGACGGTACGCTGCGTCAAGGCGACATGGTTCTGGTCGGTTCGAACTACGGCCGTGTACGTGCCATGCTCGACGAGAACGGCAAGCCAATCAAGGAAGCCGGTCCTTCCATCCCTGTCGAGATCCTCGGCCTGGACGGTACCCCGGACGCTGGCGACGAGATGAGCGTGGTTGCCGACGAGAAGAAAGCCCGTGAAGTGGCTCTGTTCCGTCAAGGCAAGTTCCGCGAGGTCAAACTGGCTCGCGCTCACGCCGGCAAGCTGGAAAACATCTTCGAAAACATGGGTCAGGCCGAGAAGAAGACGCTCAACATCGTCCTCAAATCCGACGTCCGTGGTTCGCTGGAAGCGTTGAACGGTGCCTTGAATGGCCTGGGCAACGACGAAGTTCAAGTGCGCGTCGTGGGTGGCGGTGTCGGTGGTATCACCGAGTCCGACGCCAACCTGGCACTGGCTTCCAACGCTGTACTGTTCGGCTTCAACGTGCGTGCCGATGCCGGCGCTCGCAAGATCGTCGAGCAGGAAGGTCTGGATATGCGTTACTACAACGTGATCTACGACATCATCGAAGACGTCAAGAAAGCCCTGACCGGTATGCTCGGCAGCGATGTTCGCGAGAACATCCTGGGTGTGGCCGAAGTGCGTGACGTGTTCCGTTCGCCGAAGTTTGGCGCGATCGCCGGTTGCATGGTGATCGAAGGTGTCGTGCACCGTAACCGTCCGATCCGTGTACTGCGTGAAGACATCGTTATCTTCGAAGGCGAGCTGGAATCCCTGCGCCGCTTCAAGGATGACGCTTCCGAAGTACGTGCCGGCATGGAATGCGGTATCGGCGTGAAGAGCTACAACGACGTCAAAGTCGGCGACAAGATCGAAGTCTTCGAGAAGGTTCAGGTTGCTCGCAGCCTCTGACTCGCGCACTTCAAGGGCCACGATGGGCCGTAGCATGCAAATGCGCGGCACAGCGTCCGGACTCTAAACGCAACGCCCGGTCTGGCTTTTGTCAGGCCGGGCGTTTGCCGCTTTCAGACCTTGCGGGTTTCACCGCTGGGCAGTAACAGGTAACAAATCATGGCAAAAGAATACAGCCGTACCCAACGTATCGGCGATCAGATGCAGCGCGAGCTGGCGCAACTGATCCGTCGCGAAGTCAAAGACCCGCGCGTCGGCCTGGTCACCATCACCGCTGTGGAAGTGTCCCGTGACGTCGGTCACGCGAAGATTTTCATCACCGTGATGGGCCAGGACAACGCTGAAGACATCGCGCAAAGCATCAAGGTGCTCAATGCCGCCGCAGGCTTCCTGCGCATGCAGTTGGCCCGCGAAATGAAGCTGCGCAGCGTGCCGCAACTGCACTTCCACTACGACGAATCCGTCGTGCGTGGTGCGCACCTGTCGGCGCTGATCGAGCGCGCCGTCGCTGAAGACAATCAGCACGTTGCCGCTCCAGCCCCTGAAGACACCAAGGAGTAATTCGGTGGCTCAGGTCAAACGTATCCGTCGTAACGTCAGCGGCATCATCCTGCTCGACAAGCCGTTGGGGTTCACCTCCAACGCTGCCTTGCAGAAGGTGCGCTGGCTGCTCAATGCCGAGAAGGCCGGGCACACCGGCAGCCTTGACCCGCTGGCCACCGGCGTGTTGCCGCTGTGCTTTGGCGAGGCGACCAAATTCTCGCAGTACCTGCTCGATTCCGACAAGGGCTATGAAACCCTGGCGCAACTGGGCAAGACCACCACCACGGCCGATGCCGAAGGTGAGGTTTTGCAGGAGCGTCCGGTGACCGTTGGTCGCGCCGATGTCGAAGCGGTTCTGCCGAAATTTCGTGGGCAAATCAGTCAGATACCGCCGATGTACTCGGCACTCAAGCGTGATGGCCAGCCGCTGTACAAACTGGCACGTGCAGGCGAAGTAGTGGAGCGCGAACCGCGTTCTGTTACTATTGCGCGCTTGGAATTGCTGGCCTTCGAAGGCGATACTGCGCGGCTTGCGGTGGACTGCAGCAAGGGCACCTATATTCGAACCCTGGTGGAGGATATCGGTGAGCAACTCGGTTGTGGTGCGTACGTCGCAGAATTGCGTCGGACCCAGGCCGGGCCTTTCACCCTGGCACAGACCGTGACCCTCGAAGAGCTGGAAGCGGTACATGCCGAAGGCGGCAACGAAGCGGTTGACCGTTTCCTGATGCCATCGGACAGCGGGCTGCAGGATTGGCCGCTGCTGCATTTTTCCGAAGCGAGCGCGTTCTACTGGCTCAACGGCCAGCCGGTGCGTGCCCCGGATGCGCCGAAATTCGGCATGGTGCGGGTACAGGATCACAATGGTCGCTTCATCGGTATCGGTGAAGTGAGCGAAGACGGGCGCATCGCGCCGCGTCGCTTGATTCGGTCAGAATGACCGGAACCGGTCTGCGCAAGCGGGCCGGCGAGTGTGGCTGTTAACAGGCATGGTCACTACTCATTTATAGATACAGGGATTTGTCCCTGGCCTGTTGAAGCTGTTTCCCTGAAACAGTTTCCTGATAAGGAAGGATTGCCTCATGGCTCTCGACGTTCAAGAAAAAGCTCAAATCGTTGCTGACTACCAGCAAGCTGTTGGTGACACTGGTTCGCCAGAAGTGCAGGTTGCACTGCTGACCGCCAACATCAACAAACTGCAAGGTCACTTCAAGGCCAACGGTAAAGATCACCACTCCCGTCGTGGTCTGATCCGCATGGTTAACCAGCGTCGCAAGCTGCTGGACTACCTGAAAGGCAAGGACGTAAGCCGGTACGCCGCGCTGATCGCTCGCCTGGGTCTGCGTCGCTAATCAGCGATTGCGCTATGAGGTTGGTGGTCTGTCGGGCGTCAGCGGTTCTCCGCTGGCGCCTTGCAGGCTCCCAGCCTCAAGTTTTATCTGCAGCATGGCTTTACCTGTAGCACCCGGACAATTGCCATCGGGCCGATTCCCGAGATTGCCCAAGAATTCGCAAGAAACCGTTTCCCCCAAGAGCCACAAAGAAGGTAGGACACCGTGAACCCGGTAATCAAAAAATTCCAGTTCGGTCAATCGACCGTTACCCTCGAGACAGGCCGTATCGCCCGTCAGGCCTCCGGCGCAGTATTGGTCACCGTTGACGACGACGTCAGCGTGTTGGTGACTGTTGTCGGTGCAAAGCAAGCCGATCCGGGCAAGGGCTTCTTCCCTCTGTCCGTGCACTACCAGGAAAAGACTTACGCTGCCGGTAAGATCCCTGGCGGTTTCTTCAAGCGTGAAGGCCGTCCTTCCGAGAAAGAAACCCTGACTTCCCGACTGATCGACCGTCCGATCCGTCCGCTGTTCCCAGAAGGCTTCATGAACGAAGTGCAGGTTGTCTGCACCGTCGTTTCCACCAGCAAGAAGACCGATCCGGACATCGCTGCGATGATCGGTACCTCGGCTGCCCTGGCCATTTCCGGCATTCCATTCGACGGCCCGATCGGCGCCGCTCGCGTGGCTTTCCACGAAAGCACCGGCTACCTGCTGAACCCGACTTACGAGCAGCAGGCCGCTTCGAGCCTGGACATGGTCGTTGCCGGTACTTCCGACGCCGTGCTGATGGTTGAATCGGAAGCCAAAGAGCTGACCGAAGACCAGATGCTGGGTGCGGTACTGTTCGCTCACGACGAATTCCAGGTTGTGATCAACGCTGTTAAAGAACTGGCTGCCGAAGCCGCCAAGCCAACCTGGAACTGGGCTCCTGCGCCAGAAGCCACCGCACTGCTGGGCGCTATCCGCGCCGAGTTCGGCGAAGCGATCTCCCAGGCTTACACCATCACCATCAAGGCCGACCGTTACGCTCGCCTGGGTGAGCTGAAGGATCAAGTGGTTGCCAAGCTGTCCGGTGAAGAAGGCCAGCCTAGCGCTGCTGAAGTCAAAGCAGCTTTCGGCGAAATCGAATACCGCACCGTTCGCGAAAACATCGTCAACGGCAAGCCACGTATCGACGGTCGCGACACCCGCACCGTACGTCCGCTGAACATCGAAGTCGGCGTTCTGCCGAAGACTCACGGTTCGGCACTGTTCACCCGTGGCGAAACTCAGGCACTGGTTGTTGCAACACTGGGCACCGCCCGTGATGCGCAACTGCTGGACACCCTGGAAGGCGAAAAGAAAGACCCGTTCATGCTGCACTACAACTTCCCGCCGTTCTCGGTAGGCGAGTGTGGTCGCATGGGTGGCGCCGGTCGTCGCGAAATCGGTCACGGCCGTCTGGCCCGTCGTTCGGTTTCGGCCATGCTGCCAGCCGCTGACGTGTTCCCGTACACCATCCGCGTAGTGTCGGAAATCACCGAATCCAACGGTTCGAGCTCGATGGCTTCCGTATGCGGTGCTTCCCTCGCGCTGATGGACGCTGGTGTACCGATGAAGGCGCCGGTGGCCGGTATCGCGATGGGTCTGGTTAAAGAAGGCGAGAAGTTCGCCGTCCTGACCGACATCCTCGGCGACGAAGATCACCTGGGCGACATGGACTTCAAGGTAGCCGGTACCGCCAAAGGCGTTACCGCGCTGCAGATGGACATCAAGATCAAGGGCATCACCGAAGAGATCATGGAAATCGCTCTGGGCCAGGCCCTTGAAGCGCGCCTGAACATCCTCGGCCAGATGAACCAGATCATTGGCCAGTCGCGTACCGAACTGTCGGCCAACGCTCCGACCATGATCGCGATGAAGATCGATACCGACAAAATCCGTGACGTTATCGGTAAAGGTGGCGCGACCATCCGTGCGATCTGCGAAGAAACCAAGGCTTCGATCGACATCGAAGACGACGGTTCGATCAAGATCTTCGGCGAAACCAAGGATGCCGCAGAAGCTGCTCGTCAGCGCGTTCTGAGCATCACTGCAGAAGCCGAGATCGGCAAGATCTACGTCGGCAAGGTTGAGCGCATCGTCGACTTCGGCGCGTTCGTCAACATCCTGCCGGGCAAGGACGGTCTGGTACACATCTCGATGCTGAGCGACGCTCGCGTAGAGAAAGTCACCGACATCCTCAAAGAAGGCCAGGAAGTGGAAGTGCTGGTACTGGACGTGGACAACCGCGGCCGTATCAAGCTGTCCATCAAAGACGTGGCAGCTGCCAAGGCTTCGGGCGTTTAATCACCCCAACGCTTTAGCGCAATGAAGATGCCCCCGCCGTGCAAACGGCGGGGGCATTTTTTTGCGTGAAGTAAAAGTCAAAAGATCGCAGCCTTCGGCAGTGCCTACAGAAGCGGTGTGATAACCCGTTCATGTTGGAGCTGCCGCAGGCTGCGATCTTTGCTTTTGTGAAAACCGGTGCTAGGTTTAGCCCACCGCCCGTGTAGCTCAGCCGGTAGAGCAGCGCACTCGTAACGCGAAGGTCGCAGGTTCGATTCCTGTCTCGGGCACCAGCTCCTCAGCGCGACACGTCGATTCATGTTCCGCAGGTCAGCTTTTTGTGCAAGAGATGTAAAGAGCCGTGTAATTCGTCATGCAAACGTCCTATATTCGGTGCCTGCAAGAGCATCGCTTAGCAGTTTTCAGATGATCCCGAATGGTTCCGAAGGCCGGCCAGTCCGCGTCAGAGAGATCCTTGATGATCCAGATCCATCCTCCATTCCTAAGATCAGCGAGAACCCCATGACTGAATTGACCCAAGAACAACGCCACGAACAAGCGCTGGAAAAATACCTTCTGGATGTGCCGGACCTGAAGGATGAGATCAAGGACCTGAGTCCCGATGATCAGAAAGACCAGATCCAGTGGGCCTTCGAAGACGAAGCCGAAGCGCAGGGCTTGCAGCCGTGGGAGCTGACCCTCAAGTACACGAGCACGCCGGAGGAGTTCGAGGCGCAGCGCCTCGTGCTGCACAAGGAAGCGGCGGAAGTATTGGGTGTCGAGTGGGAAGAGTACTGCGAGATGAATAATCTCGTCGTATAAGAGCAGCTGCGAGTTTCTAGCTACAAGCTGCAAGTCAAAGCAGATTCGCTTGGCTTGTAGCTTGTAGCTTGCCGCTGCGTTTAGAGGCTTAGTCGCATCGACAGGTCCACCGCTTTGACATCCTTGGTCATCGCACCGATCGAAATGTAATCCACGCCCGTTTCGGCGATCGGCAGCAGCGTGCTTTCGTTGATGCCGCCGCTGGCTTCCAGTTTCGCTTTGCCGGCGGTCAGGCGTACGGCTTCACGCATGTCGTCCAGGCTCAGTTCGTCGAGCATGATGATGTCGGCGCCGGCTTCCAGCGCCTGCTGCAACTCCTCAAGACTTTCCACTTCGATCTCCACCGGTTTGCCCGGGGCGATTTTATGCGCGGCGGCCACGGCTTCGGCGATGCCACCGCTGGCGGCGATATGGTTTTCCTTGATCAGGAAGGCATCGTAGAGGCCGATGCGATGGTTGTGGCAGCCGCCGCAGGTCACCGCATATTTCTGCGCCATACGCAGGCCGGGCAGAGTCTTGCGGGTGTCGAGCAACTTGACCTGCGTTTCGCCTACGAAGTCCGCCAGGTATTGCGCGCGCGTCGCTACGCCGGACAACAACTGCAGGAAGTTCAACGCGCTGCGTTCACCCGTCAGCAACGAGCGAGCCGGGCCTTCGAGGTGGAACAGCGGCTGATTGGCCTTGACCCGCTGGCCGTCGACCACTTGCCAATGCACCGCCACGCGCGGATCGAGCTGGCGGAACACCGCATCGACCCACGCGGTGCCGCAGATGACGGCGTCGTCGCGGGTGATGATGGTGGCTTTGGCCAGGCGTTCGGCCGGGATCAGTTGCGCGGTGATGTCGCCGCTGCCGACGTCTTCGAGCAACGCACGACGCACGTTGTTTTCGATTTCGGCGGTCAGATCGGCGAGACGTAGATTCGGCATAACGGACTCCACAAACAAAGTGGTTCGATTATAGGGGCAGGGCGCGAGCCAACCCAAGGCGAGAACGCGCATGCCTGACGCATCTGGTCGATTTTCCTGCGCTGAGTTCGAGGCGCATGGCGTATAGGGGAAACCCTGAGACCTATAGCATCGCCGGCCTCTTTTGCCAGATAATCCGCCTTGTATTTGACGTCATGGCTTTGACGAACGACTCCGCTGGGGCAGTGTCAAAGCGACGAACCGAATCACCGTTCCAGGAGGCCAGGATGCGCAACGACGGGAAAGTGGTGCCTTTGCACCGGGCGACTGCCGATCTGGCGGACCACTCGCCGCTTGCCCGCTTGCCGGTGATTCTGCTGCAGGTTCGCGACAAGGCTGCGCAGCAGCTGCGCCACGATTTGCAGGAGCTGTTCGATAACGCTGACGACACGCTGTTCGAAATGGCCGACCGGGCGCGCAACGACGTCGATCAGAACATCTTTTTCGAAGCCATGCGCGACCTGCGCCTCAAGCGCAAGAATATCGAGCGCGGCTTTCTTGAACTGTTCTTCGAAGCCTTCGCCGGCCTTACCCAATACGACCCCGCCGCCAATACCCTGCCACGCACCCCGGTGGTCGAAGAGTCGGCGCCGCGCACCGATGCCATGGAGCGGACCGTGGCCGTGCAGACCATGGTCAGCCGCGTGCTCAAGCGCGACGGCTTTGCCCTCGATCAACTGACCGCACGGTTCAGCTCGATGCTCGGTAAGCGTCTCGACGATCAGCACAATCCCCTCAGCCCGGCGATGCTCTGCGAATATTTCCTGCAGGCCGGGCGTAACCTTGGCGTCGAGATCAAGGTCAAGCTGATCCTGCTCAAGCTTTTCGAACGCTATGTGCTGGCCGACACCGAGCAGCTGTATGCCGAGGCCAATCAGTTGTTGCTCGCCACCGGCGTATTGCCACATCTGAAACCCGCCATACCCCGTCGCATGGTCGAGCCTGCGGACAGCGACACATTGATTGAAGATCTCGACGAGCCGCCAGCGGACGAAGGCATCGAGGAGGTGTTCGCCGCGATGCAGCAATTGCTCGCCCAGGTACGCGGCCGCGTCACGCCGACCCTGGAGCCCGGCGCCCCGGCGCATCCGATCAACACCCGCGACCTGCTGCGTTTGTTGTCGCACTTGCAGCAATACGTACCTGCGCTCGAGGCTCAGGAAGATTTCGATCTGCGCCATCAGCTCGAGCAACTGCTGACCCGGGTCAGCGTCAGGAGTGGCCGCTCCCGCGTCGTCGCGACCGCCGACGAAGATGTGATCAACCTGATCGCCATGGTTTTCGACTGCATCCTCGACGATCGCAATGTGCCCGATGCGCTCAAGGCGCTGATCGCCCGATTGCAGATTCCGATGCTCAAGGTTGCGGTGCTGGACAAGAGTTTCTTCAGCCGCAGCACGCACCCGGCGCGGCGCTTGCTCAACGAAATCGCCGAGGCCGCAATGGGCTGGAGCGATTGCGACGGCGCTGAGCGCGACAGCCTCTACGTGCGCATCGAGCAAGTGGTGCAGCGCTTGCTCAGCGAATTTGTCGACGACCCGGCGATCTTCTCCGAACTGCTCGCCGACTTCCTCGCCTTCACCCAGGAAGAACGCCGTCGCACTGAACTGCTCGAACAACGCTTGCGGGACGCCGAGGAAGGCCGGGCGAAGGCCGAGCTGGCTCAGCTGCGCGTCGCGCAGGCGTTACAACAGGCGCTACTGGGCAAAGTGCTGCCGGCGACGGTGGTCGGTTTCGTCCAGCAGGCCTGGAGCAAAGTGCTGTTGCTGACCTGCCTCAAGCATGGCGATCAGTCCGCCGAATGGCACGCCGACGTGCAGACCATGGAACAGTTGGTCTGGAGCGTGCAGCGCCATGACGACGGCGAATCCAGCCTGCGCCTGCTGGCGTTGGTCCCGGGTTTGCTCAAGTCGTTGCGCGATGGCCTGAGCAGTACCGCGTTCGACCCGTTTGCCACCAGCGAATTTTTCAGTGAACTGGAGGCTCTGCACGTACGCGTGCTGGAGCGTTCCGACGACGCCGAGCACAGCGTTACGCCGCTGATCGAAGTTACGCCCGAGGTCTTGCAGCACAGCGCCGAGCAGACAGCAGCCACCCCGGCGCCGCGCCTGGCGCAAGACGCAGCCGGCCTGTCTCAGGTCGAGCAGTTGCGTGTGGGCCACTGGGTGGTGTTCGACGCCGACGACGAACAGAGCTTGCGTTGCAAACTCGCCGCGATCATCGAAGAGACCGGCAAATATGTCTTCGTCGACCGCACCGGGACGAAAGTGCTGGAGCACAGCCGCACCGACCTCGCCTTGGCTTTCAGCCGAGGCGCCGCGCGTGCGCTGGATGACACCTTGCTGTTCGACCGCGCATTGGAATCGGTGCTCGGCGACCTGCGGCGACTCAATCGCGGCAAGTGATCGCGCGTCGGGGGCGGATCGCGGCATACTGGGCGCCCACATGGTCGGCGTTGAAGGAATCGGTATGCAGTTGGATCCCGCGAGCGGGTGGTGTCATGGCGTGCAGATCTGCCCGTCGCCCAACTTCAATGAGCGCCCGGCGGGCGAAGTGTCCCTGTTGGTCATTCACAACATCAGCCTGCCGCCGGCGCAATTCGCCACGGGCAAGGTGCAGGAATTTTTCCAGAATTGTCTGGATGTCACCGAACACCCCTATTTTGCAGGCATCGCTGACCTGCGCGTCTCGGCGCATTTTCTGATCGAACGTGACGGCAAGGTCACCCAGTTTGTCTCCTGTCTTGCGCGGGCGTGGCATGCCGGTGTTTCGGTGTTCGAAGGCCGTGAAACCTGCAACGATTTTTCCGTGGGCATCGAGCTGGAAGGCACCGATGATCTGCCGTTCACCGACGAACAATATCGCACGTTGACTGCGCTGACCCGGCAGTTGCAGAAACGCTTTCCGGCGATCACCGATCAGCGTATCTGTGGCCACAGCGATATCGCTCCGGGGCGCAAGACCGATCCGGGACCGGCATTCGACTGGGCACGCTACCGCGCAGCCCTGGCAAAAGAGGAAGGACAATGAGTTTTCTGGTGTTACTGCTGGCGGTGTGGATCGAGAAGTTTTCGGCCCTGCGCCATCGGCTTCAACGCGACGGCGGATGGATCCGCGAGCTGCACAAACTCGAAAACAGCAATCGGCTGGCCAAGCGACCGTGGCTGGTGCTGACGATTCTGGTGCTGTTCCCGGTGGCGTTGCTGGCGCTGTTGCTGCTGGTACTGGAACCGGTGGCTTACGGTCTGCTGGCGCTGCCGGTGCATTTGCTGGTGGTGATTTACAGCCTCGGGCGTGGCGATCTGCTCGGCGGCCTCGGGCCGTTCCGCGATGCCTGGCGCCGTGAGGATCTGCAAGCGGCGGCGCACGTGGCCAAGCGCGACCTGAATATCTGCGCCGACAGCGGTGAGCAATTGCTTGAGCAAGTGCAGGGGCATCTGCTGTGGCAGGCGTATCAGAGTTTCTTTGCGGTGATCTTCTGGTACTTCCTGCTTGGTCCCGTGGCGGCACTGGCGTATCGCCTGTTGGCGCTGGCCGAAGAGCACGCCAGCAATCCGGCGCTGGTCGAGCGTGCTGCGCAGTTGCGCCATGCTTTCGATTGGGTGCCGGTGCGTTTGCTGGCGGCGAGCCTGGCGCTGGTCGGCAACTTCGTCGCGGTCAGCCGGGTGATGCTGCATGAGCTGCTGAACTGGAACATCAGCGCTGCGCAGTTGATCAACAAGGTCGGCCTGGCAGCCGGGGAAGTTCCACCGCCAGTGGTCGGCCCGGACGGCATCAACACCCTCGACTGCCTGTGGGAACTGCTGCTGCGCGCGGCGGTGCTGTGGTATGCCGGGTTTGCCTTGTGGACGGTTCTGGTTCACTGATTACAGCAAGATCAAAAGATCGTCCGATCGCGGCCCGAGCCTTCGGACGATCTTTTTGCTTTTGATATGGCGATCACTGCATTGCCATTAACCTTAAGTTACAAAACCTCCCGCCGATTTACGCTATACAGAGATAGCGCCCGATAGTGGCTATCTGCTCTCGTCCCGCGCCTGCCAATAAAAACAAGAAAAACCAAGGGAGACTTCCAGTGAAGAGCTTGCTCTATCCCGCCGTCTCGCTGATGAACCGTCTGAGCTTCGGCATGAAGTTCAGCCTGATCAGCGTGCTGTTCCTGGTGCCGATGCTGGTGACCAATTTCTATCTGGTGCGCGACTCCTATCGCGAATTTCAGGGCACCCGCGTCGAACTGCAGAGCCTTGACCTGCTCGGCAGCAGCCTGACCCTGCGTCGCGATCTGGAGACCCTGAACAATCTGGTGCAGATCGACGTCACCCTCGGCCAGTCCGGCAAGGCCGGCAATGTCGAAGCGCAGATCCAGACGCTCGAGCAAGCCGTGCTCGCGCGCCTGGAAGGGCTGGCGGCGATGACCGAGGACCCGGAGCAGATCAAGCAGTTCGAGGCCAAACGCGATGAAATGATCGCCGCGTTCAAGGCCCAGCAAGTGGAGAGCTCGCTGCAAAGCAAAAGCGCGTTGATCGGCAAGTTGCTGGCCAGTGCGCAGATTTTCAGCCAGATCATCACCAGTCAGGCCGGCCTCAGTCGCGATAATCAAAGCGATATTCGCCAGCTCAGCGAACTGGTGACGCTGATTACCCCCAGCGTCACGCAGACCCTCGGCGAAGGCCGGGCAATGGGTTCGTATTCACTGGGCCAGGGCTTTCTCAACAGTTCCTCCAGCACGCGTTTCGACGAGTTGCTGGTGCAGATCGAAAAACTTCAGGCCGAGTACGCTCTGAAACTGCAGGACGCCCTCGGTTCCAGCCACGCTGCACGCGAATCGCTCAGTGCTCAGGCTGACAGCAGCAAGGCCTCGCTCAAGCAGGCCAGCGAGCTGTTCGAAGAACAAGTGGTGATGGCTGACACCCTCGATGCGCCGTGGCAGGCATTCTACGATCAGGTCACCGGGTTGATGGAACACACCTATCAGCTCAATCAGGCCACGCTGAAATTTCTCGACAACCAGTTGCAGCAGCGCCTGGCGCAGAACCGTACGCACATGATTCTGCAAGCCTCTGCGCTGTCGGTGGTGTTCGTGCTGATTTTCTATCTTTATGGCGGTTTCTACGCCTCGACCCGCACCACTCTGAAAAGCCTGGGGGCGATGATGGACAAGGTCGCGGCCGGTGACATGACCGTCAACTTCAAGGCCAGCAGCCGTGATGAACTGGGCGAGTTGGGCGAGGTGTTCAACGGCACGGTGAAGAAGATTCACGACTTGATCGAACGCGTCGGCCACACGGTTGGCGAAGTCGAGCGTCAGGCCGGGCAAGTGGAAAGCGTGTCGGCGCAGAGCAATCAGGCCGTCGCCGGGCAGCGTTCGCAAATCGAACAAGTAGCGACGGCGATGAACCAGATGTCGGCAACTTCAATGGAAGTCGCGCGCAGTGCCGCCGCTGCGGTGAGCAGCGCCCATAGCGTCAACGACGAAACCCTGAGCGGTCGCGGGCTGGTGGAATCGCAGCAGGGCAGCATTGCCGCGCTGGCCAGCGAAATCGATCAGTCGGTGCTGGTGATCAATCAACTGGCCAGCGACAGCCAGTCGATCAGCCGTGTGCTTGAGGTGATCAAGAGCATCGCCGAACAAACCAACCTGCTGGCGCTCAACGCCGCGATCGAGGCGGCCCGGGCCGGCGAGCAGGGGCGCGGTTTTGCCGTGGTCGCCGACGAAGTGCGCACCTTGGCCAAGCGCACCCAGCAATCGACCGAGGAGATCGAGCAGATGATCGCCAAGCTGCACGGTGGCGTCGGCGCGGCGGTGAAGGCCATGGGCGTCAGTCATCAGATGGCCAACGGCACGGTGGGCCAGTCGGAGAAGGTCCAGCAGGCCCTGGAAAATATTCTTGGCGCAGTGGGCATGATCGTCGACCAGAACCAGCAGATCGCCGCTGCCGTCGAACAGCAAACGGCGGTGGCCCACGACATCGATCAGAACATCGTCGAGATCAACCGTGCCGGCGAACGCACAGCACAAGGCGCACACCAGACCGAAGATGCCAGCCGCGCGCTGTCTGCCCAGGTCGTGGAACTGAAACAACTGATCAGCGCCTTCCGCGTCTGAACCTGACACCGTCCCCCCCCGTAGGAGCTGACGAGTGCAACGAGGCTGCGATCTTTTGATCTTCAAATGCAAAGTCAAAAGATCGCAGCCTCGTTGCACTCGTCAGCTCCTACACGGGTACGTGTTACCAGCCGAAGACTTCGCAGCAGTTGGCGGTGCTGGCGGCGGCGAGTTGTTCAGGCGTGATATTCATCAGCTCGGCCAGCGCCGCACAAATCGCCGGCAAATGCGCCGGGCTGTTGCGCTGGCCGGGGAACATCGCGGGGGCCATGTCTGGTGAGTCGGTTTCCAGTACCACCGATTGCAGCGGCAGTTCCGGCAGGACCCGATGCATGCGCAATGCCTGCGGCCAGGTCGGTGCACCGCCAAGACCCAGTTTGAAACCGAGCTTGAGGTATTCTCGCGCTTCCTCACGACTGCCGGCGAAGGCGTGGATGATGCCGGCGCGTTTGAGCTTGAAGCGTTTGAGCGTGGCGATCACTGCCGCGTGGCTGCGGCGTACGTGGATCAGCGCCGGCAACTCGAAGTCCGCCGCCAGTTGCAGCTGCGCCTCGAACAACGATTGCTGGCGCTCGCGATCCAGGGTTTCAATGAAATAATCGAGGCCGATCTCGCCCACTGCGCACAGCTGCCGATGCCCGCGCAATCGCGTCAGCCAGTCCCCCAGCGCATGCAAATCCTCGGACCGATGCTGATCGAGAAACACCGGGTGCAGACCGAACGCCGCGTACAAGTCGGCATCGCTCTGCACCAGGTCCCAGACCCGTTGCCAGTTGCCCTGATGCACCCCCAGCACGACGATGCGCCGCACGCCGAGGGCGCGGCTTTTGGCCAGCAACTCGGCGCGATCGGCGTCGAAGTCGGGGAAGTCGAGGTGAGTGTGGCTGTCGATCAGCTCCACGATTCAGTCCCGATGAATACGCTGCTTGAAGGTCCGCGCAATGGCTTGCACGCCCGGTTGGTAGTCGTCCTGCTCGACGGCGGCCAGCGCCAGTTCCAGGGCCTTGTCGGCGATCAACTGGTGTTGCTGGGACATGGCATTGACCGGCAGCGGCAGGAAATCCAGCAACTGCGTGTCGCCGAAGGTGCCGAGGCGCAGCGGCCGCGATTTCAGCGGGAAATCATGCAGCGCATCGAACACGCCTTGCAGCAGCACGTAGGAAGTGGTCACCAGTGCGTCAGGCAAATGCCCCAGACGCTGCAGGAGTTCTTCCATCAATTGCTTGCCGCACTCACGGCTGAACGACTCGGCGTGCTCGACCAGCACCTCGCCTTTGAAATCGTTGAGTGCTGCGCGGAAACCGGCGGCACGCTCCTGGCTGATGCTCAGCTCCGGCCGTGCGCCGAGCAGCACGATCTGCTTGGGCTGCGGATCGAGCAGGCTCTGGGTCAGGTGCAGGCTGGCCTCGCGGTCGTCGCTGATCACCGAGCAGAAATGCTCCGGCTCCATGACCCGGTCGATGGCGATGATCGGCAGACCCTTGGCCTGCAACTGGCGGTAGCTGTCGTCGCTGGCGGGCAGGCAACTGGCAACGATCAGCGCATCGCATCGGCGCGCGCGGAACAGTTGCAGCAACTGGCGCTCGCTGTCCGGCGCATCGTCAGAACTGGCGATCAGCAATTGATAGCCGCGAGCCCGCGCGCCTTGTTCGAGTAACTTGGCGATCCGCGCGTAACTGGGGTTTTCCAGGTCCGGCAGGATAAAGCCCAGGGTGCGCGTGTGCCGACTGCGCAGGCCGGCCGCTTGCGGATTGGGCGTGAAGCCGTGCAGATCGACCACCGCGCGCACGCGCTCGACGGTCGCGTTGCTGATGCGTTGCTGTTCGGCCTTGCCGTTGATGACGTAGCTGGCGGTGGTGACGGAGACGCCGGCCAACCGCGCGATATCACTGAGTTTCAACCCGGTATTTCCTTGTTTTTTCGAGCATGCCGCGACATTTTCGCCAATCCTACCCGATAAGGGCAGCCGACTTATTGCCTAGGCAGATCCGACCAGTTGGACTTCAAGGATGAGACATTATCGAGTAACGTGCCGATCAATCTAGATTAAACGTTTCAGCAAGCGTATTTTCTACGTTTTGGGCGCCTTTGGCCGGTCCTGCCGTGAAACCGCCAAAACTGCCGCTGAAAAGCGCGGCAGAGCGCCTAAGCTGTGAACCATTCAAAACAATACCTGGCGTTGAACTGCGCCAAAAAGGAGATCGCATGCTCGAGCTCACTATAGAGCAGATATCCATGGGCCAGTCGGCCGTGGATAAACCCGCTGCCCTGCAATTGCTGGCCAGTCATCTGGTCGCCGACGGTCTGGTGGCCGACGGTTACCTCGCCGGCCTGCAGGCCCGGGAAGCCCAGGGCTCGACCTTTCTCGGTCAAGGCATCGCCATTCCCCACGGCACTCCAGAAACCCGCGATCAGGTATTCGCCACCGGCGTGCGCCTGATGCAGTTTCCCGATGGTGTCGACTGGGGCGATGGCCAGATCGTTTATCTGGCGATCGGCATCGCGGCGAAATCCGATGAACACCTGCGCCTGCTGCAACTGCTGACCCGCGCCCTCGGCGAGACCGATCTGGGCCAGGCCCTGCGTCGCGCCAGCTCCCCCGAAGCGCTGCTGAAACTGTTGCAAGGCGCGCCGCAGGAACTGGCGCTGGACGCGCAGATGATCGGCCTCGGCGTGTCGGCCGATGATTTCGAAGAACTGGTCTGGCGCGGCGCACGTCTGCTGCGTCAGGCGGAATGTGTGAGCAACGGCTTTGCCGGCGTGTTGCAGCAGGTTGAAGCGCTGCCACTGGGCGACGGCCTGTGGTGGTTGCACAGCGAGCAGACCGTGAAGCGTCCGGGGCTGGCATTCGTCACCCCGGACAAACCGATGCGCTACCTCGGCCAGCCGCTCAGCGGACTGTTCTGCCTGGCGAGTCTGGGCGAAGCGCATCAGGCGCTGCTCGAGCGTTTGTGCGCGTTGCTGATCGAAGGTCGCGGCCACGAACTGGGCCGCGCCACCAGCAGCCGTAAAGTCCTTGAAGTACTTGGCGGCGAACTGCCTGCCGATTGGCCGAGTGCGCGCATCGCCTTGGCCAATGCCCACGGTCTGCACGCACGCCCAGCGAAGATTCTTGCGCAGTTGGCGAAGAGTTTTGACGGCGAAATTCGCGTGCGCATCGTCGACAGCCAGGACAGCGCCGTATCGGTGAAAAGCCTGAGCAAACTGCTCAGCCTCGGCGCCCGGCGCGGTCAGGTGCTGGAGCTGATCGCCGAACCGAGCATCGCCGCCGATGCCTTGCCGGCGTTGCTCGCGGCGATTGAAGAAGGCCTAGGTGAAGAGGTCGAGCCGCTGCCGGCCGTGAGTCAGCAGCGCGAAGTGATCGCCGACATCGCTGAAGTGCTGGTCGCTCCGGCGTCCGGCAGCCTGGTGCAAGCGATTCCCGCCGCACCGGGCATCGCTATTGGCCCGGCGCACATTCAGGTGCTGCAAGCCATCGATTACCCGTTGCGCGGCGAGTCGGCGGCCATCGAGCGCGAGCGCCTCAAGCAAGCGCTGAGCGACGTGCGCCGCGACATTCAGGGCTTGATCGAACGCAGCAAGGCCAAGGCGATCCGCGAGATTTTCATCACTCACCAGGAAATGCTCGACGACCCGGATCTGACCGACGAAGTCGACACCCGCCTCAAGCAAGGCGAGAGCGCCGAAGCGGCGTGGATGGCGGTGATCGAAGCTGCGGCCAAACAGCAGGAATCGCTGCAGGACGCTTTGCTCGCCGAGCGTGCCGCCGATCTGCGCGACATCGGCCGTCGCGTGCTGGCGCAGTTGTGTGGCGTGCAGACCGCGAACGAACCTGAGCAACCGTACATTCTGGTGATGGACGAAGTCGGCCCGTCCGATGTCGCGCGTCTGGACCCTGCGCGAGTGGCGGGGATTCTCACCGCGCGCGGCGGCGCTACCGCGCACAGCGCCATCGTTGCCCGCGCGCTCGGGATTCCGGCGTTGGTCGGTGCGGGTGCGGCGGTGCTGCTGCTCGAACCGGGCACGCCATTGCTGCTCGACGGCCAGCGCGGGCGTCTGCATGTCGACGCCGATGCTGCGACACTCAAGCGTGCCGCCGAAGAACGCGACAGCCGCGAGCAACGCCTGAAGATTGCCGCCGAACAGCGCCATCAACCGGCGCACACCACCGATGGCCACGCCGTTGAAGTGTTCGCCAACATCGGCGAAAGCGCTGGGGTGACCAGCGCGGTGGAGCAGGGCGCCGAAGGCATTGGTCTGCTGCGCACCGAACTGATTTTCATGGCCCACCCGCAGGCGCCGGACGAGGCGACCCAAGAGGCCGAATACCGTCGCGTCCTTGATGGTCTGGCCGGGCGACCGCTGGTGGTACGCACGCTCGACGTCGGCGGCGACAAACCGCTGCCGTATTGGCCGATCGCCAAGGAAGAAAACCCGTTCCTCGGTGTGCGCGGCATTCGCCTGACCCTGCAGCGGCCGCAGATCATGGAAGCGCAACTGCGTGCCTTGCTGCGCTCGGCCGACAACCGTCCGCTGCGGATCATGTTCCCGATGGTCGGCAGCGTCGAAGAGTGGCGCCAGGCCCGCGACATGACCGAGCGTCTGCGTGAGGAAATTCCGGTCGCTGATCTGCAATTGGGGATCATGATCGAGGTGCCGTCGGCCGCGTTGCTCGCGCCAGTGCTGGCCAAGGAAGTCGATTTCTTCAGCGTCGGCACCAACGACCTCACGCAGTACACCCTGGCCATCGACCGTGGTCATCCGACGCTGTCGGCGCAAGCTGACGGCTTGCACCCGGCGGTCCTGCAACTGATCGACATCACCGTGCGCGCCGCCCATGCCCACGGCAAATGGGTGGGCGTCTGCGGCGAACTGGCGGCCGACCCGCTGGCGGTGCCGGTGCTGGTCGGCCTCGGTGTCGACGAACTCAGCGTGTCCGGGCGCAGCATTGCCGAAGTCAAGGCGCGCATCCGTGAACTCAGCCTGACCCAGGCGCAAACCCTTGCTCAACAGGCCCTGGCCGTGGGCAGCGCGAATGAAGTGCGCGCATTAGTGGAGGCCCTGTAATGGCCAAGATTCTCACCCTGACCCTCAACCCGGCACTCGACCTCACCGTCGAGCTGTCACGGCTGGATGCCGGTCAGGTCAATCGCAGCGAGGAAATGCACACCCACGCTGCGGGCAAAGGCGTCAACGTTGCCCAAGTGCTGGCGGACCTCGGCCATCAGGTCACCGTCAGCGGTTTTCTCGGCGAAGACAATCAACAAGCGTTCGAAACCCTGTTCGCCAAGCGTGGTTTTGTCGACGCGTTCATCCGCGTGCCGGGCGAGACGCGCAGCAACATCAAGGTCGCCGAACAGGATGGGCGCATCACCGACATCAATGGCCCGGGGCCGGTGGTCGATGCAACGGCGCAGCAAGCCTTGCTTGATCGCTTGCTGCAGATCGCACCGGGGCACGATGCAGTGGTGGTCGCCGGCAGTCTGCCGCGCGGCGTCACGGCGCAGTGGTTGCGCGAGCTGATTGAAAGGTTGAACGCGCTCGGCTTGAAAGTCGCCCTCGATTCCAGTGGTGAGGCCTTGCGCGCGGCGTTGCAGGCCAGCCCCTGGTTGATCAAACCGAACACCGAAGAACTGGCCCACGCCCTCGGCTGCGAAGTGGTCTCGCCGATCGCCGAAGCACAAGCCGCCGCACGTTTGCACGGGCAAGGCATCGAGCACGTGGTGATTTCCCACGGCGCCGACGGTGTGAACTGGTTCAGTGTCGGCTCGGCTCTGCATGCCTCGCCGCCGAAGGTCAGCGTAGCCAGCACGGTCGGTGCCGGCGATTCCTTGCTGGCCGGCATGCTCCACGGTCTGCTCAGCGCCGACACCCCCGAGCAAACCCTGCGCACCGCCACTGCGATTGCGGCGATGGCGGTGACGCAGATCGGTTTTGGCATCAACGACGCTGCGCAACTGGCGCAGCTCGAACAGGGCGTGCGCGTGCGCCCCCTGACAGAACAATAAGAGGGTTTGTCATGAAGTTAGCCATTGTTACGGCTTGCCCGAACGGCATGGTCACCAGTGTGCTGTGCGCGCGTCTGCTCGATGCAGCGGCGCAGCGTCAGGGCTGGAGCACCAGCGTTGAAGTGGTCGATCCGGCGCACCCGGAACGCGAATTGTCGGCGGCGACCATCGAAGCCGCCGAGTGGGTCTTGCTGGTCACCACTGGCGCGGTGGACATGAGTCGCTTCGTCGGCAAACGCGTGTTCCAGATTGCTCCGGCGCAAGCGCTGCAGGATGTTGAAGCGGTGCTGCGTCGCGGTGCTGAAGAAGCCGAAGTCTACGTGGCGAGTGAAGTCGAACCGGCGATCGATACGCCCCGTGCGCCGCGCATCGTTGCTATCACCGCGTGCCCGACCGGCGTCGCCCACACCTTCATGGCCGCCGAAGCGTTGCAGCAGACTGCCAAGCGCCTGGGCTATGAATTGCAGGTCGAAACCCAAGGCTCGGTCGGCGCGAAAACACCACTCAGCGCAACGGCGATTGCCGAGGCAGACGTAGTGCTGCTGGCGGCAGATATCGACGTCGCCACCGAGCGTTTTGCTGGCAAGAAAATCTATCGCTGCGGCACGGGCGTTGCGCTGAAGCAATCCGAAGCGACTTTGAAAAAAGCCCTGGCTGAAGGCGCTGTAGAAAGCGCCGCAAGCGACGGCAAGGCTCCGGCCAAGTCCGAGAAAACCGGCGTCTACAAGCACCTGCTCACGGGTGTGTCGTACATGCTGCCGATGGTAGTGGCCGGTGGTTTGCTGATTGCGCTGTCCTTCGTGTTCGGCATCACCGCGTACAAGGAAGAGGGCACGCTGGCGGCGGCGCTGATGCAGATCGGCGGTGAAACCGCGTTCAAGCTGATGGTGCCGCTGCTCGCCGGTTACATCGCCTACTCGATCGCCGACCGCCCGGGCCTCGCGCCGGGGATGATCGGCGGCTTGCTCGCAGGCACCTTGGGCGCTGGATTCATCGGCGGGATCATTGCCGGTTTCATCGCCGGTTACGCCGCCAAAGCCATCGCCCGCTATGTGAAATTGCCGCAGAGCCTGGAAGCGCTGAAGCCGATTCTGATCATTCCGCTACTGGCCAGTCTGGTCACCGGCCTGGTGATGATTTACGTGGTCGGCAAACCGGTCGCCGGCATGCTCGCCGCGCTCACGCAGTTCCTCGACAGCATGGGCACCACCAACGCGATTCTGCTGGGTGTGTTGCTCGGCGGCATGATGTGCGTCGACCTCGGCGGGCCGATCAACAAGGCTGCCTATGCGTTTTCGGTAGGGCTGCTGGCCTCGCAGAGTTACGCACCGATGGCCGCGACCATGGCCGCCGGCATGGTGCCGCCGATTGGTCTGGGCATCGCCACCTTCATTGCCCGGCGCAAGTTCGCCCAGACTGAACGCGAGGCCGGCAAAGCGGCTTTCGTGCTGGGCCTGTGCTTTATCTCCGAAGGAGCGATTCCGTTTGCCGCGAAAGACCCGCTGCGGGTGATCCCGGCGAGCATCGCTGGCGGCGCGCTGACCGGTGCCTTGTCGATGTACTTCGGCTGCAAACTGATGGCGCCGCACGGCGGCTTGTTCGTGCTGGCGATCCCCAATGCGATCAACCATGCGCTGCTGTATCTGCTGGCGATTGTTGCGGGGAGCCTGGTCACGGCGGTGGTGTATGCGCTGCTCAAACGGCCTGAGGCTGTCGAGTTGGCGCTGGAACCTGCCAAGGCCTGACCGACAACACCAAATCCCTGTGGGAGCGAGCCTGCTCGCGAAAGCGGAGTGCCAGCTGAAGATGTGGTAACTGGCAGGACGCTTTCGCGAGCGGGCTCGCTCCCACAGGAGTCTGCATTGTCATAGCGGGTTCATACACCCGTGCTTAAGTTTTCCCTTTTGCAGGGAGAACACCATGAGCGATTTCAACCTCGGCCGGCGTCGCGTCATGCAAGCGGTCGGTGCCGGGCTGTTGCTGCCGGGGCTGGCGCCGGCGGTGATTGCCTCGGTCAAGGATCGTCCGCAGCTCACCGACGGCGTGCAGTCCGGCGACCTGCTCGGCGACCGCGCGATGATCTGGAGCCGCAGCGATCGCCCGGCGCGCATGGTGGTGGAGTGGGACACCGGCAGCCTGTTCGGCAACCCGCGCAAATTCGTCTCGCCACTGGCTGATGCGCGCAGCGACTTCACCGCCCGCGTCGAACTCACCGGCCTGCCGGCCAACCAGGCGATTTTCTATCGTGTGCACTTCGAAGATGCCCAGAGCGGCGTCGCCAGCGAACCGTGGTTCGGCCATCTGCGCAGCGTGCCAACGACAAAACGCGACATTCGTTTTGTCTGGAGCGGTGACACCGTCGGCCAGGGCTTCGGGATCAACCCGGACATCGGCGGCATGCGTATCTACGAAGCCATGCGCCTGCGCCTGCCGGACTTCTTTATCCACAGCGGCGACACCATCTACGCCGACGGCCCGGTGCCCGCGCAACTGAACACCGAAAGCGGGCGCATCTGGCGCAACATCACCACAGAAGCCAAGAGCCGAGTCGCGCAGACCCTCGACGATTATCGCGGCAACTATCGCTACAACCTGATGGACGAAAACATCCGCCGCTTCAACGCCGAAGTGCCGCAGATCTGGCAGTGGGACGATCACGAAGTGGTCAACAACTGGTCACCGGGCAAGCAACTGGATGAGCGTTATCAGGAGAAAGATATCCACAAACTGGTCGGCCGCGCGCGGCAGGCGTGGCTCGAATATGCGCCGATGCGTCTGCAAGCGGCGGACGGCGGCGGGCGTATTTATCGCAAGCTCAGTTACGGGCCGATGCTCGACGTGTTTGTGCTGGATATGCGCAGCTATCGCGAAGCCAATGACGACAACCTTGGCGCGGCAAAACCGTTTCTCGGCCGCGAGCAACTGGACTGGCTCAAGCGCGAATTGAAGGCGTCGACGGCGCAGTGGAAAGTCATTGCCGCCGACATGCCCATCGGCCTTGGCGTCCCGGACGGCGAGGTCAGCCCAGGCGTTGCGCGTTGGGAAGCCGTGGCCAACGGCGACCCCGGCCCAGCGCAGGGACGTGAAGTGGAAATCGCCGAACTGCTCGGCTTTCTGCGCGCGCAGCAGGTGCGCAATTTCGTGTTTCTGACGGCCGACGTGCACTACTGCGCGGCGCATCACTACCACCCGGACCGCGCCGCGTTTCAGGATTTCGAACCGTTCTGGGAGTTCGTCGCCGGGCCGTTGAATGCCGGCAGTTTCGGGCCGAATCCACTGGACAAGACGTTTGGGCCAGAGGTGGTGTTCGAGAAAGCACCGCCCGCACAGAACACCTCGCCGTTTGCCGGGTTTCAGTTTTTTGGCGAGGTGAATATCGAAGGGCAGAGCGGCGAGATGAGTGTGGTGTTGCGGGATCTGGATGGGGTGGCGGTGTTTGAGCAGAAATTGCAGCCTGTTTGATCTCTGTAGGAGCTGCCGAAGGCCGCGATCTTTTGACTTTGATTTTTTGAATACAAGATCAACAGATCGCAGCCTTCGGCAGCTCCTACAAAGCAACGGGTTTTTCAGTAAACATCCCGGCGATAGCGGCCCTGTTCGATCAGGCGTTCGACTTCGGCGCGGCCGAGGATATCGTTGAGCGCCTGGTCTACGCCTGAGGCCATCCCGTGAAGGCTGCCGCAGATATAGATAACGGCACCATCAGCCAACCACCTCTTCAGTTCATCCGCCGACTCACGCAAGCGATCCTGCACATAAATCTTTTCAGCCTGATCCCGCGAAAACGCCAGATCCAGCCGCGCCAGATCACCATTCACCAGCCATTCCTCCAGCTCGGCGCGGCAGAGGAAATCGTGTTCGCGGTTGCGCTCGCCGAACAACAGCCAGTGCCGCTGCTGACCGTCGGCAATCCGTGCCTTGAGCAAGCTGCGCAGGCCCGCGAGACCGGTGCCGTTGCCCAGCAGGATCATCGGCACCGGCTCGTTCGGCAGGTGGAAACCACTGTTGCGCCGCACGCGCAGGCTGATGCTGCCGCCCACAGGCGCGTGTTCGGTGAGCCAGCCGGAGCCGATGCCGAGGCTGCCGTCGTTGTGCTGTTCCTGACGCACGATCAGCTCCAGCACGCCGTCAGCGGCAATCGAGGCGATGGAGTATTCGCGCATCGCCAGTGGCACCATCGCGTCGACCAGCGACTGCGCATGCAGGCCGACCAGATGCGCGCGGTGCTCGGGCAGTTGGCGTGAGGCAAGGGCCACTTCCAGTGGTTCGTCGATGCCATTGACCTTGACCGGGGTCTCGCCACGAATGCCGAGGCCGTCGAGGAAATGCTCGATCGCCCACGGGCAATTGCGCGGCAGTACTTCGACCAGATCACCGGCGAGCCAGCTGCGGGTGTCCGGGGCTTTGAGGCCGAGCAGGTAGACCGGCGCGCCGCTGCTGTCGGGGTTCATCAGGTCGCGGCGGACCAGCGTCCAGTTGTCGTAGCTGGGTGCTTGCCAGGTGTCGCTCGGCGCCTGTCCGGTGAGCTGGCCGAGTTGGGTTTGCCAGTGACGCAGCGCGTAAGGATCGCCGCTGTCCACTTCCACCGGGGCGAACAAGGTCTTGCCGCCGTGTTCGCCGAGCCATTGGTGCAGGCGCTTGGCGAAGCCGCAGAAGTGCGCGTACTGCCGATCGCCGAGGCCGAGCACGGCGTAGTTGAGGCTGTCGAGTGTCGAGGCTTTGGCCAGCACTTTGCGCTCGAAACCACGGGCGCTATCCGGTGCTTCGCCGTCGCCGAAGGTGCTGACCACGAACAGGGCATTGTGCGAATCACGCAGGTCCTGTTCGCTGAGATTGGCCAGCGGCTGCACATTGACCGGTAGCCCGGCGGCCTGCAATTGGCCAGCCGTCTGCCACGCCAGCTGTTCGGCGAAACCGCTCTGGCTGGCGAAACCGATCAGCCACGCCGAAGCATCGGCGGACGGTTGCGCGAGACCTTGGCGGGCATCCTTGATCTGCTTTTTCTTGCGCCGGCGATCCAGATATAGCAGCCAGCCAGTGATGAAAAACAGCGGCATGCACACCGCCGCAATCGTCACGATAATGCGCCCGACGAGGCCGAAATAACTGCCGACGTGCAGCGCATAAATGCTGGTCAGCAGTTGTGCCTTGAAGCTTTTGTCGGCATAGCGGTCGACGCGTTTGACCACGCCGGTGGCCGGGTCGAGGGTGATCTGGTTCAGCGCGCGGTCATGCGGTGAGCTGTCGAGCAGGTAGAACACCGTCGCTGGCTGGCCGGCCACCGCCGGCATGCGGATGTTGTACGCGGCCAGGCCCGGGCCGGCGGCGCTGTAGATGCTGCTCCACATCGCCGCGTAGTCGGCGGTCGGTGCCGGACCTTCCGGCGCCGGGCCGCGACCACCGCGTACGCGTTCATTTTGCGGCGCGTCGGAAAGCAGTCGGGTCAGGCCCTTGTTGTACCACTCGTATGACCATGACAAGCCGGTCAACGCCAGCAGCAGATAGACCAAAAGGCACCAGGTGCCGGCCACCGAGTGCAGATCCCAATTGAACGCGCGGCCCTTTTTCTTCCAGTCCAGGGTCAACCACACGCGCCAACTGTTCCACTGACGCGGCCAACGCAGATAGAGGCCAGAGAAACAGAAGAACAACAACATTAAGGTGCAGGCGCCGGTGATATTGCGCCCGGTGTCACCCATGGCGAGAAAACGGTGCAGTTGCAGCATCAGGCCGAAGAAGTCCTGGCCGGTGGCATCGCCCTTGAACTCGGCGGTGTACGGGTCGAAGTAGCGCATTTCGCCACGTCGTTCGCCCTTGGGCGGGGTGAAGAACACCCGTGCGGCGTGACCGCTGTCGGTCTCGACCCAGAGCATCGAGACTTTCTTGCCGGACGCGGCTTCGATGCGCTCCACCAGTTCCACTGGCGGCAGCACGCCGGCGACCTGTTTTTCCACCTGCAGAACGGACGGATTCAGCGCGCGCAGGATCTCGTCCTGAAACGAATAGGCCGCGCCGGTGATGCCCATCAGGGCCAGCACCAGCCCTGCGGTGATGCCAAAAAACCAGTGCAACTGGAACAGGGTTTTCTTCAACACGTCACTCGCCGTCCGTTCGGAAATTGTCATCACGGCGCGCATTATGCCGTGGGTTATCAAGAAGCGTTTTGCGTTACACACAAAAGCCCCGTTCAACTGAATGAACGGGGCCGAGCCTCGCGGCGCATTCCCTGTGGGAGCGAGCCTGCTCGCGAAAGCGGTGTGTCAGTCAGCATCGATGTTGCTGAAAGATTGCCTTCGCGAGCAGGCTCGCTCCCACAGGTTTTCACATCGGTCAAAAGTGGAAGTTGGTGCTCAACAGCGCCGTGCGTCCCGCCGCCTGATTGGCGAAGTGGGTCGAGAAGGCTTTGTCGTAATAGGTTTCGTCGGTCAGGTTCTGCACGTTGAGTTGCAGGTCGACGTTCTTGGTCAGCTTGTAGGCCGCCATCGCGTCGTAACGCACGTACGAATCGACCATCGTTGTGTTGGCAACACTGCCGTAGACGTCGTCGACGTAGAACGCGCCACCACCGATCGTCAGCTTCGGCGTGACCTGATACGTGGTCCACAGGCTGGCGCTGTTTTTCGGTGTGTTCGGCAGATCGTTGCCGTCGTTGGCGCGACCCAGCGGACCACCGTCGACCTGTTCGCTGTCCATGAAGGCGTAACCGGCGAACACCTGCCACTTGTCGGTGATCTTGCCGCTGGCCGACAGTTCGAAGCCTTGCACGCGGGTCTTGCCGGCGTTCTCGTAGGAACTGGTGTCGACCTGCACGCGAGCGTTTTCCTTCTCGGTGCGGAAGATGTCGGCGGTCAGCGACAGGCGATCGTTGAGCAGATCCCACTTGGTGCCGATTTCGTAATTCTTGGTGGTTTCCGGCTCCATGTCGCTGCTCAGCAGGTTGCCGCTGCGATCCGGTGTGCCGCCCAGCGGGTTGCCTTCCTGGCCTTCGCCCAGGGTGTTGCCCGGCGGCGTCGCCGAGGTTGCATAAGAGGCGTAGATGCTGCCGTTTTCCGCCGGCTTGTAGACCACGCCGAACTGGCCGGTGACGAATTCGCTGGTGTCATCGCCCTTGGAGGTGGTGCGGCCTGCGGCGTTGTAGGTTTTGTAGTCGGTGTCGAAGTGGTCGTAGCGCAGGCCCATGTTCACCAGCCACTGCTCGGACAACTCCAGCGTGTCGAACACGTACAGCGCGTAGGTGTCGGCCTGGGTGTCGGTGCCGGCGTAGTTGCGCGAGATTGCGCCGTTCCACGGATCGTTCGGATTCGGGTTCGACAGTGAGGTGCAGTTATAACCGCTGGCCGCGCCGATCAGGCCCGGGTTGCAGTTGGTGGTGACGGCGCTGGTGCGCGGCGTAGTGTCGGTGTTGACGTTATACGAGGATTTCTCGCTCTGCTCACGGGTGTATTCGACACCAGTGGAGAAGCTGTTCTTGAACCCGGCCACGTAGAAGGTGCCGAACAGGTCGGTCTGGTTGGTGGTGGTTTCGGTGTTGCTCACCCGCGTGTTGGCTCGACGCCAGACGCTGCCGTTGTTGACGTTGCCCTTGCTGTCGTCCGGCTGGGTGAGGATGTAATCCTGCATGCTGGTGCCGTGGCGCAGGGTGTTCTTGATGGTCAGCGCATCATTGAGGTCATGCTCGATGGCGAAGGTCGCGGTGTCGGTGCGGCCCTTGCGGAAGTCACGATCCAGACCATAGAAATTGTCGTGATCGCCACCGGCATACGGCTTGTCCGGATTGGACTTGGTGCGCGCGGCCGAACCACCGGTGGGAATGGTGTACGGGATGCCCGAGTCCGGGGTGTCGTTGCTTTCCAGGTGGTAGTAGTCGAGGTTGACGCGGGTATCGGTGCCCAGGCCGAAGGCCAGCGACGGTGCGATGCCCCAACGGTCGTAATCGACCTTGTCGCGACCGGCGACGTTGCTCTCGTGACTCATCAGGTTGAGACGGCCGGCAGCGCTGTCGCTGAACTGGTAGTTGCCGTCGAGGGTGTAGCGCTGGGTCTGGTCGGAGCCGTAGGTGAAGCCGCCGTCGAACGAATTGCCCAGATGGGCTTTCTTGCTCACCAGATTGATGCTGCCGCCGGCGGCGCCACGACCGCCGATCGCCGAGTTCGGGCCTTTGCTGACTTCGATGTTTTCAACGGCGAAGATTTCGCGGCTCTGCGAACCGGTGTCGCGCACGCCGTCCAGATAGGTGTCGCCCTGGGCGTCGAAGCCGCGAATGAACGGACGATCGCCCTGCGGGTTGCCGCCTTCACCGGCGCCGAAGGTGATGCCCGGCACAGTACGCAAGGCGTCCTGCATGTTCAGCGCGCCGGTGTCCTTGAGCACTTGTTGCGGGATGACGGTGACCGAGCGCGGCGTGTCGACCAGCGGCGCGGTGTACTTGGGCGAGGAGGCTTTTTCGACCTGATAGGAAGTCGAGTCCTGGGCTTCGCCGGTGATGGCGGTGGCGTCCAGGGCGATGGCGTTGCCGGACGCTTTGCTGTCGGTTTTTTCCGCCGCGAAGACCATCTGCCCAGCGGAGCCGGCGGTGATTGCGACACCGATTGCCGAGGCGAGCAGACGTGGTGAACTGACCGGTAATTGTGCGTGTTGACGTGCCATTTTTATTCCCCTCCCCAAGGATTTGAGGCGGCGGAATATAGGGTAAACAGGTATTCGTATCAATTGCGAAACATTGTTATTCGCATTGAATTTACATTCTTTACAATTTGCCCTTACGGTTTCTGCCCGTTCATTCGTCTTACGGGTTTTACACGGTCAATAAGAATCAATACCATTGCCGCCTTCTTGCCATCAGGTGACATCGCCATGCTGCTGCACATTCCCGGGCTGTTCGCAAAAGACGAAGTGCAGCGCATCCGCCAAGCCCTGGAGCAGGCGGATTGGGCCGACGGCAAGATCACCGCCGGCTTCCAGTCGGCCAAGGCCAAGCACAATCTGCAACTGCCCGAAGGCCATCCGCTGGCCAAGGAAATCGGCGCGGCGATGCTCGAGCGGCTGTGGAAGAATCCGCTGTTCATGTCTGCTGCATTGCCGCACAAGGTCTTCCCACCGTTGGTGAACTGTTACACGGCCGGCGGCAGTTTCGATTTTCACATCGACAACGCCGTGCGCCAGCCCAAGGGCAGCATCGAGCGGGTGCGCACCGATTTGTCGGCGACGCTGTTTTTCAGCGAGCCGGAAGATTACGACGGCGGCGAACTGGAGATTCAGGACACCTACGGCACCCAGCGAGTGAAGCTGCCGGCTGGCGACATGGTGTTGTATCCGGGCACCAGTTTGCACAAGGTCAACGCGGTCACCCGTGGCGCGCGTTATGCGTCATTTTTCTGGACACAGAGCCTGGTGCGCGAAGACAGTCAGCGCGCCTTGCTGTTCGAAATGGACGGGGCGATTCAGCAACTGACGCACGATGTTCCCGATCACCCTTCGCTGATCCGCCTCACCGGCACTTATCACAACTTGCTGCGGCGTTGGGTCGAGGTATGAGTTTCCAGTTGCGTCGCGAGGAAGCCCTGGACGGTGAACAGTTGCGCGCAATGCTCGCCGAAAGTCCTGCCCGCGCTGCGCAGGCGATCTTGCTCGCGGCGGGCGAGGGCGAGGTTGAAGCGCAGGCGCTGCTGGGGCAGATCCTGCTGGACGGGCAGGGCATCGCGCAGGATCAACCGCTTGCGCTGCGCTGGTTCGCTATTGCCGCCGGGCGCGGGCATCTGATGGCGCGCAACATGCTCGGGCGTTGTCATGAGCATGGTTGGGGTTGTGCGGCGGATGCCTCGGTGGCGGCGCAGCATTATCGGATCGCCGCCGAGGCGGGGCTGGACTGGGCGATGTACAACCTCGCCAACCTGCTGGCGACCGGGCGCGGGGTGACGGTTGATCATCAGCAGGCGCTGGCGCTGTATCGGCGCGCGGCTGAGTTGGGCCATGCGAAATCGATGAACCTGCTTGGGCGTTATCTGGAGGAAGGGCAGGTGTGTCCGGCGGATCCGCTGGCGGCGCGTGACTGGTATCGGCGTTCTGCCGAGGCAGGGGATTTTCGTGGGCAGTTCAGTTATGCGGCGGTGTTGGCGGGTGAAGGGCGGATCGATGATGCAGTCATATGGCTTGAGAAGGCCTTGGCCGCCGGCAATCTGAATTTCCTGCGGGTAGCGAGCCAGACGCTGGCGAGCGCTACGGATCCCAGAATCCAGGCCATGGCCAATCAATATTCCCAACGCTACGCGCAATCCCTGTAGGAGCTGCCGCAGGCTGCGATCTTTTGCCTTTGATTTTTTAAAAGCCAGATCAAAAGATCGCAGCCTGCGGCAGCTCCTACATGGGATTTGCGGACACAAAAAAGCCCATGACACGTCATGGGCTTTTCTCTTGCAGCTGCTCCTTAAACGTAAAACGACTTCAGCGGCGGGAAGCCATTGAACTCGACCGCGCTGTAGCTGGTGGTGTACGCACCGGTCGACAACCAGTACAGACGATCACCAATTGCCAGGTTCAGCGGCAAGCCATACTTGTAGTTCTCGTACATGATGTCGGCGCTGTCGCAGGTCGGGCCGGCGATCACGACTTCTTCCATCTCGCCTTTCTTCTCGGTCCAGATCGGGAACTTGATCGCTTCGTCCATGGTTTCGATCAGGCCGGAGAACTTGCCCACATCGGTATACACCCAACGCTCGACGGCAGTGCGCGACTTGCGTGCAACCAGTACCACTTCGCTGACCAGAATACCGGCGTTGGCAATCAGCGAACGGCCCGGCTCGAGGATGATTTCCGGCAGGTCATCACCGAAGTCTTCTTTCAGGAAGCGAATGATTTCTTCGGCGTAGGTTTCCAGGCTGTTGGTGCGGGTGATGTAGTTGGCCGGGAAGCCGCCGCCCATGTTGATCAGCTTGAGGTGGATGCCGTCTTCTTCTTTCAGGCGTTCGAAGATCACTTTGACCTTGGCGATCGCCGCGTCCCAGACGCTGATGTCGCGCTGTTGCGAACCGACGTGGAACGAAATGCCGTATGGCACCAGACCGAGGTCGCGGGCGAGGATCAGCAGGTCCATGGCCATGTCGGTCTGGCAGCCGAACTTGCGCGACAGCGGCCAGTCAGCGGTGGTCGAGCCTTCAGTTAGGATGCGCACATAGACTTTCGAGCCCGGTGCAGCCTTGGCGATGTTGCGCAGGTCGGCCTCGGAGTCGGTGGAGAACAGACGCACGCCCTTGTCGTAGAAGTAGCGAATGTCCTTGGATTTCTTGATGGTGTTGCCGTAGCTGATACGGTCGGCGCTGACGCCGCGATCCATCACCTTGTCCAGCTCGTAGATCGAGGCGATGTCGAAGCTCGAACCTTTTTCTTTGAGCAGGTCGATGATCTCGACGGCCGGGTTGGCCTTGACCGCGTAGTAGACCTTGGCGAATTCGAAACCGGCGCGCAGGTCATCGTAGGCCTGGGCGATCATCGCGGTGTCGATCACCACGAACGGGGTTTCCTGTTTGTCGGCGAACGCCTTCATTTTGTCGAATGTAGCGCGCGCGAAATAGTCTTCGACCTGGATCGACATGCTGGGAACTCCTGCTGGCAAACTAAGTTAATCAATGGGTGCATGAACGCCCTCCGTATCCCCACTTTGGTTCGCCTACTTCCCAAGGCATGTCGCCGAAAGCAAAAAGGCCCAGAGATGTGCAGCTATCCCTTGGCCTTGCTGTCTCGTCGTCAGTACTTGAGCCGGATGGATCGTTTCCAGCATGGACGTTCGGCGCGAACTTTAGGGCGTGAGGGGCGCGAGATCAACTAAAAATGTCGCGTTTTTGCACGCTTCTGACGTGCGTCGCGTTCATCACTCCTTCTACCCGACCGAGATGACGGGGAGATGTTCCCGGCGAATTTTCGAGTGTTAAACATATCTGCACGTTCGTGGCTTTTGTCAGCTAGATCGCAGGTAAGTGTGATGGCGACAACATCGGCGACGTTAGCGGCGAGAGAGGGTTTTGAAGGGGGATTTGGACCTCGAAGAAGCTGAATTGACGACGCGCTTGCAGGAGAGGCTGTTGAGATTCTTTGTCACCTTGTGAAGATCAACAAAATTACGTAGATCCTGTGGGAGCGAGCCTGCTCGCGAAGGCATTTTCACAGCCGCCATTTAGCGTCGACTGATATTACGCTTCGCGAGCAGGCTCGCTCCCACAGGGATCGGGTTTCAACCACGCGGACGGATTATGCGACCACCGTCTCAGCCGGCGAGACGATACTGGTCTTCATCCCCCGCGAACGACCCGAGCTCAGGTACGCCGCGATCGATTCCTGCGTTACCTCACCGAGAAACACTCGTTCGGCATCCATCACCGGCAGCCAGGCGCGGTTGAACTCGTACATGCGTGACAACAGGATGCGCAGGTGCTCGTCATACGCTGCGGTGGCGTTGAACTCACGAAGGAATTGCGCGCAGGTGCCGGTCTGGCGATGCAGGTCGCGACGGCGCACGTAACCCAGTGCCTTGTTCTCGGCGCAAGTCACCACGACATAACGGCGGTCGTGCTCGTCCATCAATTCCAGCGCATCGGCCACCGGGGTTTCCGGGCTGACCGACGGCGCGTTGTCCGCCGCGTCTTCTGCCTTCACCAACAACAGGCGCTTGAGGGTGCTGTCCTGGCCGACGAAGTTGCTCACAAAGTCGTCTGCAGGGTGTGCGAGCAGCGTGTCCGGGTGATCGATCTGCAGCAGTTTGCCGGCGCGGAAAATGGCGATCTTGTCGCCGAGTTTGATCGCTTCGTCGATGTCGTGGCTGACCATGATCACGGTCTTGTTCAGCGCGCGTTGCATCTCGAAGAACTCGTTCTGGATCATCTCGCGGTTGATCGGATCGACCGCGCCGAATGGCTCGTCCATCAACAGCAGCGGCGCATCAGCGGCCAAGGCGCGGATCACGCCGATACGCTGTTGCTGGCCACCGGACAATTCACGCGGATACCGATGCAGATACTGCTTGGGCTCGAGCTTGATCATGCTCATCAGTTCGCGGGCGCGGTCGTGGCATTTCTGTTTGTCCCAGCCGAGCAGTTTCGGTACGACGACGATGTTCTCTTCGATGGTCATGTTCGGGAACAGACCGATCTGCTGGATCACGTAGCCGATGTTGCGGCGCAGGGTCACTTCGTCGAGATCGGTGGTGTCTTCGCCGTTGATGAGGATCTTGCCCGAGGTCGGTTTGATCAGGCGGTTGATCATTTTCAGCGTGGTGCTTTTGCCGCAACCCGATGGCCCGAGGAACACGCAGATCTCGCCTTCATTGACGGTCAGGCTCACCGAGTCCACGGCTTTGACGTCTTTGCCGTTGCTTTGGAAACTTTTGCTGAGGTTTTGAAGTTCGATCATTTGAGGAGTCCTTTTGGAGTCAGCGAGCGTTGCAGCCACTGCAAAACGAGGTCGGCGAAAATCGCCAGAAGACTGACCAGCAGCGCGCCGACGATCAGCATCGACATGTCACTGCGGCTGATGGAGGCGAGGATCAACACACCGAGGCCGCCAGCACCGATGGTCGCGGCGATGGTCATCACGCCGATGTTCATCACCACGGCGGTGCGTACGCCGGCGAGGATCACCGGTACCGCAATCGGCAACTCGACCATGCGCAGGCGCTGGCCGAAGGTCATGCCGATGCCGCGCGCGGCTTCACGGATGCCCGGCTCGACACCGGTGAGGGCGAGGTAGGTGTTGCGCATGATCGGCAGCAACGAGTAGAGGAACACGGCGGTGATCGCTGGCAGTGGCCCCAGGCCTTGGCCGAACTTGGAGTAGAACGGCAGCAGCAGGCCGAACAGGGCAATCGACGGCACGGTCAGCAGCACCGTGGCGCTGGCTTGTAATGGGCCAGCGAGGGTGGGGAAGCGCGTCATCAGGATGCCCAGCGGCACGCCGATGACGATCGCCAGGGTCACGGCGATGCCGACCAGAGTGATGTGCTGCCAGGTCAGGTGCATCACCTGCTGCCAGTCGAGATGGGAAAAGGCGTTCAGAAATTCCATGACTTCTCCTCTCTTAATTCAGTGGGTGCTGGCGCAGGAAATCGGCGGCAACGGACGATGGGCTTTCGTGGTCGACGTCGACCCGCGCGTTGAGCTGGCGCATGGTTTCATCGTCGAACAGTTCGGCCAGCGGCTTGAGTTGTTCGGCCAGTTTCGGGTTGGCGTCCAGCGTGGCCTGACGCACCACGGGAGCGGCGGTGTAGTCGGGGAAGTAATGCTTGTCGTCTTCCAGCAATTTCAGGCCGAAGGCATTGAGCCGGCCGTCGGTGGTGTAGACCAGACCGGCAAACACCTGACCGTTACGCAGTGCGGTGTAGACCAGGCCGGCATCCATCTGCCGGATGTTCTTGCGGGTCAGGTTCATGTCGTAGAGCTTGACCATGCCGTTGAGACCGTCGGAGCGGTTGGCGAACTCGGTGTCCAGCGCCACCAGATGATTGGTCTTGGCCTCGGCGCGCAGCACTTCGTTGAGCTGGCTGATATTGCCGATCTGCGGGTATTGCTCGGCGACCTTTTTCGGCAGGGCGAGGGCGTAGGTGTTGCTGAACTTCGACGGCGTCAGCCAGACCAGGCCTTTTTTCGCGTCGAGCTCTTTGACCCGTGCGTAGGACTGCGCGCTGTCGAGTTTCTCGGTGACATGGTTATAGGCCACCAGCGACACGCCGGTGTATTCCCAGAGCAGGTCCAACTGGCCACTTTCGTGGGCGCTGCGGGCCAGGTTGCTGCCTAGACCACCGGTGATCTGCGCGTCGTAGCCTTTGCTGCGCAGGTATTGCGCGGTGATTTCCGCGAGCAGAGTCTGCTCGGTAAATACTCGTGCGCCGAGGCGGATAACCGGTTTTTCGGCGGCTTGGGCGACGCCTGCGAACAGCAGGATACAGCCCAGAATCAAGCTCAATCGTTTCATAGGTATTCCTTCGCAAAGCCTTAAGACGGGCGCAAACCGCGTTCCAGCCAGAGACGGCTGGCGAGGGTGACCACGCCATCGAGCAGCAGCGCCAACAGCGCGGTGCACGCGGCGCCGAGCAGCAGTTGCGGCTGATTGTTCAGGGCGATGCCGGGGAAGATCAGGCTGCCGAGGCTGTTGGCGCCGATCAGGAACGCCAGCGGCGCGGTGCCGACGTTGATGGCCAGGGCGACACGCACGCCACCGACGATGATTGGCACGGCGTTCGGCAATTCGACTTTCCACAACACTTGGCGCGGCGTCATGCCGATGCCGACAGCGGCTTCCTTCAGCGAGCCCTGCACATTTTTCAGGCCTTCATAGGTGTTGCGCACAATCGGCAACAGCGAGGCGAGGAACAGCGCGAAGATCGCCGGGCCACTGCCGATGCCGAGGATGCCCAGCGCAATCGCGAGCACGGCCAGCGGTGGCACGGTGTTGCCGATATTGAAAATCTGCATGAAGCGTTCGGCGCGGCCGACCATGCTCGGGCGGCTGAGGAAGATACCGGCGGGGATGCCCACGACAAGGGCGGCCAGCATGGAAGCGAGGACGAGAATCAGATGAGCTTGCAAGTAAAACAACAAATCGTCACGGTAGTGTTCGATCGTGTTGATGCCGATCCAGTGGACCAGCAGGGCCAGGAGTGCGATCACCACCGCACCTCCCATCAGCCCTTTGCCATAGCGGATAGCCACAGGCGGACTCCTTTTTTTGTAGTCGGCGAGCGCTGCTCCGCGTGGCAAGCCATTCCTGGCTGCCGGAGTCAGCGTTCGCGAAAAGTAGCCGTTTTCCAGCACCGGCCAAGCGGTGCGAAAGCGAGCCATGAGCGCAGCCTCGTCAGGCTAACTTGCTGATTTTTCAGCCCCTGACGAAAGTTCGTAACAGGGGATGGACGTCTCCGTGCTTTAAAAGGTTCCCACATTGGATGCCATCTGGCCACCTGTAGGAGCTGCCGCAGGCTGCGATCTTTTGATCTGGCTTCTAGAAAACAGGTCAAAAGATCGCAGCCTGCGGCAGCTCCTACGGGGTTTTGCGCGGCCGAGGGACGGTGGTTTGGCGACCACTTTTTAAGCTATACTCGCCGCCCTTTTTTGAATCACCGCCAGGCGATTTCCCATGACCCAACAGGCCGCCGAAGTCGCGAAACGCCGCACTTTCGCCATTATTTCCCACCCCGATGCCGGTAAAACCACGATCACCGAAAAGCTCCTGTTGATGGGCAAGGCGATTGCAGTGGCCGGTACGGTGAAATCCCGTAAATCCGATCGCCATGCGACATCCGACTGGATGGAGATGGAGAAGCAGCGGGGTATTTCCATTACCACGTCGGTCATGCAGTTTCCCTATCGCGAACACATGATCAACCTGCTCGACACCCCGGGCCACGAAGACTTCTCCGAAGACACCTACCGCACCCTGACAGCGGTGGACTCGGCACTGATGGTGCTCGACGGCGGTAAGGGTGTAGAGCCACGGACCATTGCGCTGATGGACGTCTGCCGTCTGCGTGACACGCCGATCGTCAGCTTCATCAACAAACTCGACCGTGACATTCGCGACCCGATCGAACTGCTCGACGAAATCGAAGCGGTCCTGAAGATCAAGGCTGCGCCGATCACCTGGCCGATCGGTTGCTACCGTGATTTCAAGGGCGTGTATCACCTGGCCGACGACTACATCATCGTCTACACCGCCGGTCACGGTCACGAGCGCACCGATACCAAGATCATCGAAAAACTCGACTCCGACGAGGCGCGCGCGCACTTGGGCGATGAGTACGAGCGCTTCATCGAACAGCTGGAACTGGTGCAGGGCGCCTGTCACGAATTCAACCAGCAGGAATTCCTCGACGGCCAACTGACCCCGGTGTTCTTCGGTACGGCGCTGGGCAATTTCGGTGTCGACCACGTGCTCGATGCTGTCGTCGATTGGGCGCCGCGTCCGCTGGCGCGCGTGGCCAATGAGCGCACCGTCGAGCCGGTGGAAGAGAAGTTCTCGGGCTTCATTTTCAAGATCCAGGCGAACATGGACCCGAAGCACCGCGACCGCATCGCCTTCATGCGTATCTGCTCCGGCAAGTACGAGAAAGGCATGAAGATGCGCCACGTACGCACCGGCAAGGACGTCCGCATCGGCGACGCCCTGACGTTCTTCTCCTCCGAGCGGGAACAGCTCGAAGAAGCCTACGCCGGCGACATCATCGGTCTGCACAACCACGGCACGATCCAGATCGGCGACACCTTCAGCGAAGGCGAAGTGCTGGGTTTCACCGGTATCCCGCACTTCGCCCCGGAACTGTTCCGTCGTGTGCGTCTGCGTGATCCGCTGAAGTCCAAGCAATTGCGTCAGGGCTTGCAGCAATTGGCCGAAGAGGGCGCGACCCAGGTGTTCTTCCCGGAGCGCAGCAACGACATCATTCTCGGCGCCGTCGGGGTGCTGCAGTTCGATGTGGTCGCCAGCCGTTTGAAAGAGGAATACAAGGTCGAGTGCTCGTATGAGCCGATTACTGTGTATTCGGCGCGCTGGATCGAATGTGACGACAAGAAGAAGCTTGAGGAATTCTCCAACAAAGCGGTGGAGAACCTCGCGCTGGATGGCGGTGGGCATCTGACCTATCTGGCGCCGACGCGGGTTAACCTGGCGTTGATGGAGGAGCGTTGGCCGGATGTGAAATTCCGCGCGACGCGTGAGCATCATTAAGCGCTGAGCTGGTTTGTTCGAAGCCCCCAAGGTGTAGGCCTTGGGGGTTTTTTGCTTTTTGTTTTGGGGGTATATCCGTTTCTGCGGGTGTTGCTGATTACGGTTTCGCCCGTACGGCGAGGCACTTTTTCCAAACGCCGAAAAAGTACCCAAAAAGGCTTGCTCCTACGTCCGGATCAATCCCTCCACTCAGCCTTCCGACGTCGCCGGTGGATCAAGATCAAAAGCTTTACTCGAGCTAACGCTCATCGGGTGTAGGAGCTGCCGGAGGCTGCGATCTTTTGCTTTTGCTTTTGCTGTTCTGTGGGAGCGAGCCTGCTCGCGAAGGCGGCTGACAGCCGGTCGACATCTAGCAGACTGCATGCGATTCCAGTGAGGTGAGTGTGCGCCGGGTGAAAGCTATACGTCGCTTGAAACCCATCCAGTCCAGGCGCGGGCCTTAGCTGTTTCTGTTATTGCTGTTATTCGAAAGCAATCTGTGCACCGAGGGCATTTCTGCCCGCTCGGCTGCGTCCTAAGTGGTGAACCGGTCGGATCGCAACTAGATTTCACACGGAGCCAGTCCGGCAAGTATGTCTTAGCGCAACAGGATGGAGTCGGCCATGAAAAGCAGATTGCTACGTATTTTGATGTTGTTGAAAGTGATGGTGATGCTGTCCCTCGGCGCGGCGACGGCGTGGGCCGAGTGTGAGGATCATGATTCGCAGGCGTTCAACGGACAGGTCGGGCATAGCGGGCTGATGCTGGCCAAGTCCGAGTCGGAGCCGGGGGATATGAATCAGGGCGGCAGCGCCGATGATGACGACTCGACCACAGACGAGCCGGACACCGATGATCCGGATGACGAGGGCGACAGCCAGACGTAGATAGTCGATCAAAGAAAAACCCCTTCGGCCTCGACTGATGCGCAATCGAGGTGAAAGGGGTTTGGTTAGCTCTGGTTCACCGCAAATCCCCTGTAGGAGCTGCGGAACGCTGCGATCTTTTGATCTTGCTTCTGAAAATCAAAAGATCGCCGCCTCGTTGCACTCGTCAGCTCCTGCAGGTTTTATGCAGGTCTCAGCATTGGCCTTATGCCGCGCCGTCGAGAAACTGCTCAGCGTAGTGGCAGGCCACCTGCCGATTATCCAGTTCACGCAACAGCGGCTCTTCCGTGGTGCAACGCTCGGTCGCGTACGGGCAGCGTTTGTGGAAAGCACAGCCCGGTGGCGGGTTGAGCGGGTTGGGCAGTTCGCCGACGATCTTGATTTTCGGCTTGTTCGGGTCCGGGTGAATCGTCGGGGTCGCCGACAGCAGCGCTTGGGTGTACGGATGCAGCGGGCGTTCGTAGATGTCGTTCTTCGGACCCAGTTCCACCGGGCGACCGAGGTACATCACCATCACGTCATCGGCTACGTGCTGCACCACCGCGAGGTTGTGCGAGATGAACACGTAGGCGGTATTGAACTCCTGCTGCAGATCCATGAACAGGTTGAGCACCTGGGCCTGAATCGACACGTCCAGCGCCGAAGTCGGTTCGTCCGCCACCAGCACTTTCGGTTGCAGCATCATCGCCCGCGCCAGGGCGATACGCTGGCGCTGACCACCGGAGAACATGTGCGGATAGCGCTGGTAATGCTCGGGACGCAAGCCGACCTGCTTCATCATCGCCTGGACTTTCTCGCGACGTTCGCTGGCCGACAGCTTGGTGTTGATCAGCAGCGGCTCGGCCAGTTGGTCACCGATTTTCTGCCGTGGATTCAACGATGCGTACGGGCTCTGAAACACCATCTGCACGTCTTTGCGCAGTTGCTTGCGCTCGGCCTTGTCGGCGCCGGCAACTTCCTGGCCGGCGATCTGCAGCGAGCCCGATGACGGTTCTTCGATCAGCGTCAGGGCGCGGGCGAGGGTGGATTTGCCACAGCCCGACTCACCCACCACGGCGAGGGTCTTGCCGGCTTCCAGTTCGAACGACACGCCGTTGAGCGCGCGCACGGTGGCGTGGCCCTTGAACAGGCCACGGGAGACTTCGTAGTGACGGGTCAGGTCGCGGGCGGTAAGTACGACGGCCATTACGCCACCTCCTGGTTCAGCGGGTAGAAGCAGCGGGCGAGGCTGTTGGCTTTCGGATCAAGGCCCGGACGCTGGGTGCGGCAGTTGTCCTGCACGTACGGGCAGCGCGGCGACAGCAGGCAACCCTGCGGACGGTCGTAGCGGCCCGGGACGATGCCCGGCAAGGTCGACAGGCGTGAGGCGCCGAGGCTGTGCTCGGGAATCGCCTTGAGCAGCGCTTCACTGTACGGGTGCGCCGGGATGTCGAACAGCTGCGGCACCTGGCCGACTTCCACGGCCTGGCCGGCGTACATCACGCAGACGCGCTGGGCGGTTTCCGCCACGACGGCGAGGTCGTGGGTGATCAGCACCAGGCCCATGTTCTGTTCTTTCTGCAACGCCAGCAGCAGATCCATGATCTGCGCCTGAATGGTTACGTCGAGTGCGGTGGTCGGCTCGTCAGCGATCAGCAGTTTCGGCTCGCCGGCAATCGCCATGGCGATCGCGACACGCTGGCTCATACCGCCAGACAGTTGATGCGGGTAGGCATCCATGCGACTGGCGGCGCCCGGAATTTCGACTTTTTCCAGCAGTTCGATGGCACGCTTGCGCGCTTGCTTGCCGGACATTTTCAGGTGCAGGCGCAGCACTTCTTCGATCTGGAAACCGACGGTGTAGCTCGGGTTCAGTGCGGTCATCGGGTCCTGGAAGACCATCGACAGGTCTTTGCCGACGATCTGCCGACGCTGACGATTGCTCAGCTTGAGCATGTCCTTGCCGTCGAAGCTGAGCGAGTCAGCGGTGACGATGCCGGGATGCTCGATCAGGCCCATCAGCGCCATCATGGTCACGGATTTACCCGAACCCGACTCGCCAACGATGGCCAGCACTTCGCCTTTGTCGACTTTCAGGTCGAGGCCGTCGACCACCGGGGTCGCGGTCTTGTCGCCGAAGCGGACGTTGAGATTCTTGATTTCTAGCAGTGACATTTGAATCTCCTCAGGCGGCGTTCTTGAGTTTCGGGTCCAGCGCATCGCGCAGGCCGTCGCCCATCAAGTTGATTGCCAGCACGCTGAGCAAAATGGTCAGACCAGGCAGGCTTACCACCCACCAGGCGCGTTCGATGTAGTCGCGGGCCGAGGCCAGCATGGTGCCCCACTCAGGGGTTGGCGGTTGTACGCCGAGGCCGAGGAAGCCCAGTGCGGCGGCATCGAGAATCGCCGAGGAAAAGCTCAGGGTCGCCTGTACGATCAGCGGCGCCATGCAGTTGGGCAGCACGGTGATGAACATCAGGCGCGGCAGACCGGCACCGGCCAGACGCGCGGCGGTGACGTAGTCGCGGTTCAGTTCGCCCATCACGGCAGCACGGGTCAGACGCACGTAGGACGGCAGGGAAACCACAGCAATGGCGATCACGGTGTTGATCAGGCCAGGGCCGAGGATGGCGACGATCGCCACGGCCAGCAGCAGCGACGGCAGGGCCAGCATGATGTCCATCAGACGCATGATGGTCGGGCCGACCACTTTCGGGAAGAAACCGGCGAACAGACCCAGCAGGATCCCCGGAATCAACGACATCACCACCGACGACAAGCCGATCAGCAGCGACAGGCGCGAACCCTGGATCAGACGCGACAGCAGGTCACGGCCAAGTTCATCGGTGCCGAGCAGGAACTGCATCTGCCCGCCTTCGAGCCACGCCGGCGGCGTCAGCAGGAAGTCACGGTATTGCTCGCTCGGGTTATGCGGCGCGACCCACGGCGCGAAAATCGCGCAGAAGATGATCAGCAGCATGAACAGCAGGCCGGCAACGGCGCCCTTGTTCTTGGAGAACGCTTGCCAGAATTCTTTGTACGGCGACGGGTACAGCAGGCTTTGATCCACGGCGGACGTGGCGGTGGCTACTGAGGATGTTGGAGTGCTCATGGGTATTGACCTCAGCGCTGATGACGGATGCGTGGGTTGGCAAAGCCGTAGAGGATGTCCACCACGAAGTTGACCAGAATCACCAGGCAGGCGATTAACAGGATGCCGTTTTGCACCACCGGATAGTCCCGGGCGCCGATGGCTTCGATCAGCCATTTACCGATGCCGGGCCAGGAGAAGATGGTTTCGGTCAGGACCGCACCGGCCAGCAGCGTGCCGACCTGCAGGCCGACCACGGTCAGCACCGGAATCAGTGCGTTGCGCAGACCGTGCACGAACACCACGCGCGACGGCGACAGGCCTTTGGCCTTGGCGGTGCGGATGTAGTCTTCGCGCAGCACTTCGAGCATCGACGAACGGGTCATCCGCGCGATCACCGCCAGCGGAATGGTGCCGAGCACGATGGCCGGCAGGATCAGGTGATGCAGGGCGTCGAAGAACGCGCCGACGTCATCGGCCAGCAGCGTGTCGATCAGCATGAAACCGGTCTTCGGCTCGATGTCATACAACAGGTCGATGCGCCCGGAAACCGGAGTCCAGCCCAGGCTCACCGAGAAGAACATGATCAGGATCAGGCCCCACCAGAAGATCGGCATCGAGTAGCCCGCGAGGGAGATGCCCATCACCCCGTGGTCGAACAGCGATCCTCGTTTGAGTGCCGCGATCACCCCGGCCAGAAGCCCGAGGATGCCAGCGAACAGCAGGGCGGCCATGGACAGTTCCAGGGTCGCCGGGAAAAGAGAGGTGAACTCGGTCCACACGCTTTCACGGGTACGCAACGACTCACCGAGATCGCCCTGGGCCAGTTTGCCGATGTAGTCCAGATACTGGGCATACAGCGGCTTGTTCAGCCCCAGGCGTTCCATTGCCTGAGCGTGCATTTCGGGGTCGACCCGACGTTCGCCCATCATCACTTCCACGGGGTCGCCCGGAATCATGCGAATCAACGCGAAAGTCAGCAAGGTGATGCCGAAAAACGTGGGGATCAACAACCCCAGTCGGCGGGCAATAAAACTAAACATCTTGTGTGGTACCTCATCAGCCGGTTAGGCGTGTCCGGCGTCCCTCAGGTCAGGGACGCCGGGCGTTTCTTATCTACTTCACCTGGGTGGTGGCGAAGTTATTAGTGGTGAGAGGGCTGATGTGGTAGCCCTCTACATTGTTGCGCATTGCAGTGAACATCCGAGTATGGGCCATGCTGATCCATGGCTGGTCCTGATTAAACAGCACTTGGGCCTGTTCGTAGAGCGCGGCGCGTTCGGCCGGATCTACTTTAGCCCGCGCTTCATCCAGCAGTGCCTGGAATTTCTCGTTGCACCAGCGTGCGTAGTTTTCGCCGTTCTTGGCGGCCTCGCAACTGAGCATAGGCGTCAGGAAGTTATCCGGGTCGCCGTTGTCGCCCGCCCATCCGGCCGAAACCATATCGTGCTCGCCGGCCTTGGCGCGCTTGAGCATCTCGCCCCATTCCATCACGCGGATGTCGATCTTGATCCCGACTTTCGCCAGGTCAGCCTGCATCATTTGCGCGCCGAGCATCGGGTTGGGGTTGGTCGGACCGCCGCCGTTACGGGTGAACAGGGTGAACGTGGTGCCTTCCGGCACCCCGGCTTCCTTGAGCAGGGCGCGTGCCTTGTCGAGGTCCCGTGGCGGGTTTTTCAGATCATGGTTGTAGCCGAGCAGGGTTGGCGGGTACGGGTTGACCGCCACTGAGGCGTTGCCCTTGCCGAACAGCGCGTTGACGTAGGCTTCCTTGTCGAACGCGATGTCGATGGCTTTGCGCACACGCACATCGCTCATGTACTTGTGCTGGGTGTTCATCGCGACGTACGAGACGGTCATCGCGTCCAGCTCGTCGACTTTCAGCTTGCTGTCTTTCTTGATGCTCGGGATGTCATCCGGTTTTGGATACAGCGCGACCTGGCACTCGTTGGCCTTGAGCTTTTGCAGACGCACGTTGTTGTCGGTGGCGATCGCCAGAATCAACGCGTCGGCCGGCGGCTTGCCACGGAAATAATCCGGGTTGGCCTTGAAGCGCACCTGCGCATCCTTGGCGTAGCGCTGGAAGATGAACGGGCCGGTGCCGATCGGCTTGTTGTTCAGATCGCCGGCCTTGTTGGCCTTGAGCAACTGGTCGGCGTATTCGGCCGGGTAGATCGACGAGAAGGCCATGGCGAGGTCGGCGAGGAACGGTGCTTCGCGGCGGGTCAGGGTGAACTTGACCGTGTTGTCGTCGACTTTCTCGACGCTTTTGAGCAGTTCCTTGAAGCCCATACTTTCAAAGTACGGGAAGCCCACGCTCGACAGTTTGTGCCACGGGTGATTCGGGTCCAGCTGGCGCTGGAAACTCCAGACCACGTCGTCGGCGTTCATGTCGCGGGTCGGCTTGAAGTATTCGGTGGTGTGGAACTTGACGCCTTTGCGCAGGTGGAACGTGTAGGTCAGGCCGTCTTCGCTGATGTCCCAGGACTCGGCGAGTGCCGGGATCACTTCGGTGGTGCCGGGCTTGAAATCGGCCAGGCGGTTGAAGATGGTTTCGGCCACAGCGTCCGCCGTGACTGCAGTTGTGTACTGGACCATATCGAAGCCTTCCGGGCTGGCTTCGGTGCAGACCACCAAGGGTTTGGCCGAGGCGCCGACAGCGACACTCAGCAACGCAGCCGCGATGGCTGCACGTAGGGGAAGCATTTTCATCGATAACCCTCTGCAATCGGTTGAAGACAGAAAACCGAACGGCCGACTCATCATGAGTCAGCCGTCGGTTGGCGTTTTTACAGAATGTTGAACGGGATGGTGGTTACGAGACGGAACTCGTTGATGCTGCCGTCCAGCTGATTATCACTGGCACGGTGCGCAGTGTAGGTGGCGCGGATGGCCGTGGCTTTGAGCGGACCACTTTGAACCGCGTAAGCAGCACCGATTCCGTATTCGTAGTGGTGTTCGCCGTCCATCGCCAGCACGCTGTCATAAGCGCCGCCTTTATAGTGGGTACCGTCGATGCCCCAGCCACGAGCGCTGTAGACGTTGAACTTCAAGCCAGGCACGCCATATTCAGCCATGTTCAGACCGTAAGCGACCTGGAAGGATTTCTCGTTCGGGCCGTTGAAGTCCGAGAGCAGGGAGTTGGCCAGGTAAATACCGTTGGTTTCGTGCAGGTAGTCGAAGTACTCGTTACCGTTAATTTCCTGGTACGAGAACGTCAGGCTATGGGCCTGGTGAGTCAGACCCAGGGACAGCGAGTACGTATCGTTGTCGATGTCACCCAGCTTGGCTTTACCTTCATCCACGGTCTTGTAGTAGTTCAGGCCGGTGGTCAGGCTCAGAATCTGGCTGTCGCCCAGTTCGTGGGTGGCGCCGAAGTAGTACTGTTTCCACATGTCTTCAGCTTGAGTGGCCCACAAGCTGGTTTTCAGGCTGGCAAACGGCTGATACGAAATACCAGCGGTGTTGACGTGATCAATTTCAATGATCGAATCAGCGTATTCGGAACGGAACTTGCGCTGGCTTTCTTCTGTACGCGGCGAGTTCTGATCGAACGTCGCGATGTCGAAGGTCAGGTTTTCCAGCTCTTCACTGTGCAGGCTGACGCCTTGAAAGCTCGAAGGCAGGGGACGGTTGCCGATCACGTCAACCATCGGGCTGCTGAAGTTCTGGCGGCCAGCGGTCAGGGTGGTATTGGAAACCCGAGCTTTGACGTTAGCCAGGCCCAGTTTGCTCCATTGGCCTTCAGCGTCACCGCCGTTACGGGTCAGTGTACGGTTGTTGCCTGGGCGCTCGAGACCGGCTTCCGGAGCGCCGCCGTTGCCGGATGCAAGGTTTTTGCGATCACGCTCCAGCGCAATGGCGTTGTACAGCGCAACTTCGGTGCTGATACCGACAGTACCTTCGGTGAACCCGGAGTTGTACTTGACGATGGTCCCCTGTACCCAGTTGATGCGGCGGTCAGTGGTTTGCAGCGTGTCGTTGTGTTTATAGCGGAATTTGGCGCCACGCTTGAGTTCTTCGTTGGCGTACCAGTTACGCGTCGATCCAGTAATCGATTGACCTTCCAGAAAGCCGGTGGCCTCAGCCTGGGCGCTTTTGGTGTTGACGGTCACCGGAGTGAACGCCTGGCTTTGGGTTTCCGCATAAGCCGTGGCGGTGATGCTGCTGATGGCCAGGGCCAGTATCGCGGTGCTGCTCAGTTTCATGGGTGAAGCTCCTTTACTTTCTTTTTATCCCGGCTTTTTTTGGTATGCCGGTTATTGGTTTAGAACTCGTTCACACATCGCAAACGTTTGCAAAAAGCCGGATTGGCGAATTTCGGCAAAGCGCTTGCGTGAGGGGAGTAGACGACTCCCCTCAGCATTGCGGCTAATCGGTTGGTTTAATCGATACTGACACCCGAGAACACGTTGCGGCCGAACGGGCTGACTTTGAACCCTTCGACCCGGGTGCTTAACGGCTGGTTGACCGTCGAGTGGGCGACAGGCGTGATCGGCACTTGCTGTTTAAGCAATTGCTGGGCCTGTTTATAAAGCACGGTGCGCTGGTCGCGGTCGGTGACGACCTTGGCCTGTTTGATCAGCTTGTCGTAAGCCGGGTCGCACCACATGGAGTAGTTGTTGCCGCCGATGGCGTCGCAGCTGTACAGCGTGCCCAGCCAGTTGTCCGGGTCCCCATTGTCGCCGGTCCAGCCGATCAGGCTGACGTCGTGCTCGCCGTTCTTGGTGCGCTTGATGTACTCGCCCCATTCGTAGCTGACGATCTTCACTTTCAGGCCGATCTTGGCCCAGTCGGACTGGAGCATTTCGGCCATCAGTTTGGCGTTCGGGTTGTAAGGACGCTGCACCGGCATTGCCCACAGGGTGATCTCGGTGCCTTCTTTCACGCCGGCAGCCTTGAGCAGTTCCTTGGCTTTTTCCGGGTTGTAGGCGGCGTCCTTGATGGTGTCGTCGTAGGACCACTGGGTCGGTGGCATGGCGTTGACGGCCAGTTGGCCGGCGCCTTGATAAACAGCGTTCAGAATCCCCTGTTTATTCACCGCCATGTCCAGCGCCTGACGCACTTCCAGTTGATCGAACGGCTTGTGGCGCACGTTGTAGGCGATGTAGCCGAGGTTGAAGCCCGGCTTGGAAATCAGTTGCAGTTTCGGGTCGGCCTTCAGCGCTTCAACATCGGCAGGACGCGGGTGCAGGGTGATCTGACATTCGCCAGCCTTGAGCTTCTGCACGCGTACCGAAGCGTCGGTATTGATCGCAAAAATCAGGTTCTTCAGCTTGACCCGGCTCGGATCCCAGTACTGCGGGTTGCCGGTATAGCGGATGTTCGAGTCTTTCTGATAGCTCTTGAATACGAACGGCCCAGTGCCGATCGGCTTCTGGTTGATGTCGCTCGGCTTGCCGTCGGCCAGCAGCTTGTCGGCGTATTCGGCCGACAGAATCGAAGCGAAGCTCATGGCGATGTTCTGGATGAACGCGGCGTCGACGCTGTTGAGCGTGAACTCCACGGTCAGCGGCCCGGTCTTCTCGACCTTGGCGATGTTCTTGTTCAGGCTCATCCCGTTGAAGTACGGAAACTCGGTGGGGTAGGCCTTGCGGAACGGCTGTTGTGCATCGAGCATGCGATTGAACGTGAACAACACGTCGTCCGCGTTGAAATCGCGGCTCGGCTTGAAGTAAGAGGTTGTGTGAAATTTCACGCCTTCACGCAGGTGAAAGGTGTATTTCAGGCCATCTTCGGAAATGTCCCATTTGGTCGCCAGGCCCGGTACGACATTGGTCGCGCCTTTTTCGAACTCGACCAGGCGGTTGTACAGCGGCTCGGCGGCGTCGTTATCGGTGGCCGTTGTGTATTGCGCGGTATCGAAACCCGCCGGGCTGCCTTCCGAGCAAAACACCAGGCTGTCGCTGGCGGCATAGCTTGCAGACGTGGCGGCCAACAGGCCGGCGCCCAACAGTGCGGAAAAAACCAAGGTATGGCGCATGACGCTCCCTCTTTTTTAGTGTTGTGCAATGCGCCTGAGCCCCTATCCCGGGGCTTATGGGGCGCATTGAGCTCAATCCAATACGTAAAGCAAAACCGGTGGCCCACGCAGACACTGGTCAGTACGCGACGGTAGGCACCGTGCCTCTGGCAGTAAATACGTAATTGCCTTAATGCTCGTAGGAAAAGTCGACGCGCCTATACCGAAGCAATCATCTGCGGCGGATTTGGGTGTAGGCCTTTTCCTTTTTTCCCGGTAGATAAAGCAACGGCGACGTCAGAAACGCCGCCGTTGCAATGTCTTACTTGCTGACGCTGACGCCGTAGAAGGAATTCAGGCCAAATGGGCTGATCTTGAAATCCTGCACGTTGGCGCGCATGGGTTGATACACCGTCGAGTGAGCGATAGGTGTCATTGGAACTGCATCTTTGAGGACGTGTTGCGCCTGTTTGTACAGCTCGGTGCGCTTGCCCTGGTCGGTAGTGCGTTTGGCTTCTTTCACCAGGCCGTCGAACTTCTTGTCGCACCACTTGGAGAAGTTGTTGCCGCTCAGCGAGTCGCAGCCGAACAGAACGTTGAGCCAGTTGTCCGGATCACCATTGTCACCGCTCCAGCCAATGATCATGGCCTGGTTCTCGCCACCTTTGGAGCGCTTGATGTACTCGCCCCACTCGTAGCTGGTGATCTTCACTTTCAAGCCGATCTTGGCCCAGTCGGACTGGAGCATTTCCGCCATCAGTTTGGCATTCGGGTTGTACGGACGCTGCACCGGCATCGCCCACAGGACGATCTCGGTACCTTCCTTGACGCCGGCTTCCTTGAGCAGCTGTTTGGCTTTCTCAGGGTCGTACTTGGCATCCTTGATGGTGGTGTCGTAGGACCACTGGGTCGGCGGCATGGCGTTAACGGCCAGTTGGCCCGCGCCCTGGTAAACCGAATCGATGATCTGCGGCTTGTTCACGGCCATGTCCAGCGCCTGACGCACGCGCAGGTCAGCCAGCGGGTTGGCCTCGTTGCTGCCCTTGACCTTGTCCATCACGTTGTAGGCGATGTAGCCCAGGTTGAAGCCGGCCTGATCCGGCATCTTCAGCGACTTGTCTTCTTTCAGCGCTTTCAGATCGGCCGGACGCGGGAACAGGGTGACCTGGCACTCGTTCTTTTTCAGCTTCTGGATACGCACCGACGGGTCGGTGGTGATGGCGAAGATCAGGTTGTCGATCTTCACGTCTTCAGGCTTCCAGTAATCCTTGTTGCCGGTGTAACGGATGTTCGAGTCTTTCTGGTAGCTCTTGAACACGAACGGGCCAGTGCCGATCGGCTTCTGGTTGATGTCGGCGGGTTTGCCATCCTTGAGCAATTGGGCCGCGTATTCGGCGGATTGCACGGAAGCGAAGCTCATGGCCATGTTCTGGATGAACGCGGCGTCGACTTCTTTCAGGGTGAACTTGACGGTGTGGTCGTCGACTTTATCGATCTTGGTGATGTTGGTGTCCATCCCCATGTCGGTGAAGTACGGGAATTCGGTCGGGTACGCCTTACGGAACGGATCGTCCTTGTTGATCATGCGGTTGAAAGTAAACAGCACGTCGTCGGCGTTGAATTCACGAGTCGGCTTGAAATACGGGGTGGTGTGGAACTTGACGCCTTCACGCAGGTGGAAGGTGTAAGTCAGGCCATCGTCGGAAATGTCCCATTTGGTCGCCAGACCAGGAATCACGGCGGTACCGCCGCGCTCGAACTGGGTCAGGCGGTTGAACATGGTTTCGGCTGAGGCGTCGAAGTCGGTTCCGGTGGTGTACTGGCCTGGATCAAAACCGGCCGGGCTCCCTTCGGAGCAGAACACCAGGTTAGTCGCAGCGGTGGCGAAAGGTGCGGAGGCTAACAAGCCTGCGCCGACTAGAAACGGAATGACCGCGTGTTTAAGCATGTTGGCCTCATGATTTGTTGTCATTTTTTAGTTGTGAGGTACGACCTCGTGAGTCGTGCCTGCGGATACTTATGCAGGCCCCATACCCAATGCAAGATCCAGAGCGGTCGGCGGCGTTAAACGGTGGCACGAACGTACCTTAATGTCGCATCCGTATAACTTTTGACGCATTTGACCGTTTGCGAGTGGTTTTTAAGGTGCATTCGGGGCACTGAAATGGTGCGTCAGTCATGTTGTGTGCGCTTGGGTGGGGCTTGGTGTTACTTATTTATACCCTTGGGGATGGGCGGGGTTGAGGGGGTTTTGGGGGTGGGGTTGGGTGGGGTGGATTGGGGCGGGGATTGGGGAGTTTTACTTGGTGCAACTGGGTGTTTCGATTGGTGGCACCTTGGCGGCCTTTGGGCCGACCAGGGTGTTGGTTGGTTTGGGTGAATATCCGTTTCTGCGGGTGTTGCGGATTGCGGTTCCGCCCTTACGGCGGGTCACCTTTTTCAAACGCCGGAGTGCCGGCCCAGCAAAAAGGTAACCGAAAAGGCTTGCTCCTGCGTTCGGCCCTCGCAGGCTCGGGTTCCTTCGCTGCGGGACTGATCCGGGCGCAGCGGCTACGGTTTGCTTCGCTGCACCTCCTTGCGCTGTGTACGACTGCGTCGTACGGTCGCTGCGCTCCCACGCCCGGATCAATCCCTCCACTCAGCCTTCCGACGTCGCCGGTGGATCAAGATCAAGATCACTCGAGCTAACGCTCATTGTGTAGGAGCTGCCGAAGGCTGCGATCTTTTGCTTTTGCTTTTCTATGGGAGCGAGCCTGCTCGCGATGAGGCACCTCAAGGTCCCCGAGGGCTTGAGTTTGTTTAATTCAGATTTTCAATAACCCGAACCTTCCCACAAGGTTTTCAGGTTGTCCGTCGGACGTGTGATCACTAGGCTTAATCTGTCGCTGAAGGTTCAGCGATCGGATGTGAGAATCCGTTGAGATGTTTTAATCCAACACGAGTACAACCATAATCCGCGCCAGTTAATTTGCTGCTGCGTAGTTTTATGGCGGCTGTGTGCGGGCGGACTTCGGTTCGGCCGGGTTGATCTCACCGGTTTCTCACTCCGCATACAGCTGCCACCTCTTCGTCGCGTGAGAAACGACAAGTGTTGGCTTCAACCAAGAGATCGCTCCAATGTCTAAACCAGTCCCCGACCCACCCGAAGAAACCCCAACCCCCCTCGAAGCCGCGCTGCGTGCTGACGATCTCGCAAAAAACCGCGAAGCCATCAAGCGTGCCCTCGATTTCTATCTCTGCCCTCCACCCAGCAAACCGCATCTACCCAGCACGATGTTTCTGGTCCAGCCCGACATCGACACCGAAAGCCTGCTCGCCCATGCCTGCGAATCCCTCGCCTCAGCCAACACCCTGGCCGGCGATTTCGCCGATCAGCTTGGTAGGCCGCAGCGCAATACGGCGCTGGCGATTCAGCAGATCATCATGCTGGCGGAGCTGGCGGTGAATCGGGCGCTGGATCGGGTTGATCCGCACGCTTGAGATCGCGTCATCGTTCTTCGCGAGCAGGCTCGCTCCCACATTCAAATGCGTTCAACCTGTGGGAGCGAGCCTGCTCGCGAAGCGGTGGATCATTCACTACAAAACCCGGACGCAAAAAAACCGGCAACCATTTAGTGATTGCCGGTTCTTCATTCCGCCAAGCTCAAATCACTGCATCAACACTTCAATCGAGCCATCAGCGGTCATGCTGACCTGGCTGGTGCCGGCTTCGACTTCGGGCGTCACCGGCGCGGAATCCATGGCTGCAGCTTTCATCATCATCGGTGCGCGCAGGTACGGTTGTGGGTAACCGTTGCTGTTGAGGTTCAGGTTGACGATTTTGTAGCCCTTGCCGCCCAGTGCATCGGTGGCCAGTTGTGCGCGGGTCTTGAAGGCGGTGACGGCTTCTTTGAGCAACTGGTCTTCGCTGGCCTTGCGGGTCGGGTCAGCGATGGCGAAGTCCATGCCACCCATTTTCAGCTCGGTCAGCAGTTCGCCGGTGAGTTTCGACAGGGCAGCGAAGTCGGTGCTTTCCAGGCGCAGTTCGGCGCGTTCGCGCCAGCCGGTGATCTTCTGGCCTTTGGTGTCGTAGATCGGATAGCTGTTGCGGCTGCCCGTGCGCAGGGTGATGTCTTTGACTTGCTTGGCCTGGGCGGTGGCCTTGTTCATGGTGGTGCTGATGGCGGCGGCGAGTTTGGCCGGGTCGGTGTTCTGCTCTTCGGTGTAGAGCGTCACGATCATCTGGTCGCGGGCCACTTCCTGGCTGACTTCGGCGCGCAGGGAAATCTGGTTGTAGTGCAGCTCATCGGCGGCCAGTGCCGGGAGGCTGGCGACGCTGCCGACGATCAGGGCGAGGAGGGCGGCGCTGCGGCGAAATGTGTGCATGAAGGCTCCTTGAATGAGGCGCAGGTGATGGGTCGCGGCCTGCGTGAACCATCAGACTCCAGAAAGCAGCGGCAAGTTGCAAGCCGCAAGCCGCAAGCCGCAAGCCAAAAGCTTTTACTTGCAGCTTGCAGCTCGAAACTTGCAGCTTTTGCGGTGTGGTCGTTTGCCGCACTTTCGCCTCTGAACCCCGCGCCTTGGTTATACTCCGTGCGATCCGCCTGGAGCGCTCATCAGGAGAGCTCATGCTCGCCCCCGTACAACTGACTTCCGCCACTCGCCAGAACCTCTGGCGGCTGACTTTCATCCGCACCCTGGTGCTCGCCGCGCAGGCCGGGTCCGTGGGCCTGGCGTACTGGCTGCAATTGTTGCCGTTGCCGTGGGTGCAATTGGCGATGACCTTGGGCTGCTCGATTCTGCTCTGCGTGTTCACTGCCGTGCGCCTGCGCACATCGTGGCCGGTGACCGAGCTCGAATACGCGCTGCAACTGGCCTGCGATCTGGTGATTCACAGTGCGCTGCTGTATTTCTCCGGCGGCTCGACGAACCCTTTTGTTTCCTATTATCTGGTGCCGCTGACCATCGCGGCGGTGACGTTGCCGTGGCGTTATTCGGTGATTCTGTCGGGCATCGCGCTGGCGCTGTATACGCTGATGTTGACGCGTTTCTATCCGCTGGAAACCTTGCCGGTCGCCCGTGAGAATCTGCAGATCTACGGCATGTGGCTGAGCTTCGCCCTGGCTGCTGCGGTGATCACCTTCTTCGCTGCGCGCATGGCTGAAGAGCTGCGCAGGCAGGAAGAGTTGCGCGCGATCCGCCGCGAAGAAGGTCTGCGCGATCAGCAGTTGCTCGCCGTTGCGACCCAGGCCGCCGGGGCGGCGCATGAGTTGGGTACGCCACTGGCGACCATGAGTGTGTTGCTCAAGGAAATGCAGCAGGACCACCCCGACCCAATGTTGCAGGACGATCTGAAGGTGCTGCAGGACCAAGTCAAATTGTGCAAGGAAACCTTGCAGCAATTGGTCCGCGCCGCCGAGGCCAACCGGCGTCTGGCGGTGGAGATGCAGGACGTTACCGATTGGCTCGACGAGGCGTTGAACCGTTGGCACCTGATGCGGCCGGAGGCCAGTTATCGCTTCCAGCGTCTCGGCCAGGGCACGGTGCCGCGCATGGCGCCGCCGCCGGATCTGACTCAGGCGCTGCTTAATTTGCTGAACAATGCCGCTGACGCCTGCCCTGAAAACCTCCAGGTCACGCTCGATTGGGACGCAGAGACTTTGACGATCAGCATTCGCGATCACGGCGCCGGTGTGCCGCTGGCCATCGCCGAGCAGATCGGCAAACCGTTTTTTACCACCAAGGGCAAAGGTTTCGGCCTGGGCCTGTTTTTGAGCAAGGCCAGCGTGACACGCGCCGGCGGCTCAGTGAAACTCTATAGTCATGAGGAAGGCGGCACGCTCACCGAGCTGCGCCTGCCCCACGGCGCCCGAGGAGACCAACATGAGTGACGAAATTCAAGTCGAAGGCGAAGAACTGCCGCATCTGCTGCTGGTCGACGACGACGCGACCTTCACCCGCGTCATGGCCCGCGCCATGGCGCGCCGTGGCTTTCGCGTCAGCACCGCCGGGTCCGCTGAAGAAGGCCTGACCATCGCCCAGGCCGATCTGCCGGATTACGCCGCGCTGGATCTGAAAATGGACGGCGACTCCGGTCTGGTCCTGCTGCCCAAGCTGCTGGAACTCGATCCGGAAATGCGCGTGGTGATTCTCACCGGTTATTCGAGCATTGCCACAGCGGTGGAGGCGATCAAGCGTGGCGCCTGCAACTACCTGTGCAAACCTGCCGATGCCGACGACGTGCTGGCTGCGCTGCTGTCCGAGCACGCCGACCTCGACAGTCTCGTGCCGGAAAACCCGATGTCGGTCGATCGCCTGCAATGGGAGCACATCCAGCGTGTGCTCACCGAGCACGAAGGCAACATTTCCGCCACGGCCCGCGCGCTGGGCATGCACCGCCGCACCCTGCAACGCAAACTGCAGAAGCGTCCGGTTCGTCGCTGAACCTGCGCTGAACGACTATCGCCAGCCCTCGCGATAAATCGCGCCGATCATCTATGATCGGCGCGTGTCCGTTCTTTTTACTATCGAGCCTTATCCATGAATCAGAACGCTGAATATTCCGCGGTCAACGATGCTGTGCGCGGGCAGTTTTTTCGCAAAGTCTGGGCGATGACCACGCCTTACTGGCGCAGCGAAGAGAAGGGCAAGGCCTGGACGTTGCTGATTGCCGTGATCGCGCTGACGCTGTTCAGCGTATGGATCGCGGTGTGGTTGAACAGTTGGTACAAGGATTTCTATAACGCCCTGCAGAAAAAGGATGAAGCAGCGTTCTGGCAGTTGATCCTGTACTTCTGCGGTATTGCCGCTGTGGCGATTCTCGCGGCGGTGTATCGCCAGTATCTGACGCAGATGCTGACCATTCGCTGGCGGGCGTGGCTGACCGAAAAGCATTTCACCCGTTGGCTTGAACACAAGAATTACTACCAACTGGAGCAGGGCGGTTATACCGATAACCCGGACCAGCGAATCTCCGAAGACCTTAATAAATTCACGGCGAACACGCTGGCGCTTGGCTTGGGCCTGATCCGCACGGTCGTCAGTCTGGTGTCGTTCTCGATCATCCTGTGGGGCGTCTCCGGCAGCATTGAAGTGTTCGGTTTTACCATTCCCGGCTACATGTTCTGGTGTGCACTGGTCTACGCGGCGGTCGGTAGTTGGCTGACGCATTTGATCGGCCGACGCCTGATCGGCTTGAACAACAACCAGCAGCGTTTCGAAGCCGACTTGCGTTTTTCGATGGTGCGGGTGCGCGAGAACGCTGAAAGCATCGCTTTGTACAACGGCGAGCCGAATGAAAACCGGCGCTTGAGCAATCGTTTCGGGCTGGTCTGGCATAACTTCTGGGACATCATGCGCGTGTCCAAGCGCCTGACGTTCTTCACTTCGGGCTATGGGCAGATCGCGATCATTTTCCCGTTCATTGTTGCGGCGCCACGGTATTTCAGCGGCAAGATCGAGCTGGGTGAGCTGATGCAAATCAACTCGGCGTTCGGCAATGTGCAGGAGAATTTCAGTTGGTTCATCAGTGCTTACCAGGATCTGGCGGAGTGGCGCGCCACTTGCGATCGTCTGCTGAGTTTCCGCAATGCCATGAGCAACAACGAGGAGCGGGTGCCCGCCATCGATGTGCAGAATCGGGGCAGCGAATTGCAGGTGCACGACCTTGGCCTGGATCTGGCCGATGGACGTCATTTGCTGACCAACGCTGATATGACCGTGGAGCCGGGTGAGCGCGTGATGCTCAGCGGCCGTTCCGGCAGCGGCAAGTCGACATTGCTGCGGGCGATGGGGCATTTGTGGCCGGCGGGTCACGGCAATATTCGTTTGCCGGCGGCGCGCTATCTGTTCCTGCCGCAGAAGCCTTATCTGCCCATCGGTACATTGCGTGAAGCGCTGAGTTATCCACAGCCGGGTGACACCTACGCGCCGGAGCGTTATGCACAGGTCTTGGAAACCTGCCGTTTGCCTCACTTGGTTGGGCGGCTGGATGAGGCCAATCACTGGCAGCGCATGCTCTCTCCGGGCGAGCAGCAACGCTTGGCCTTCGCCCGTGCGCTTCTCTATGCACCGCAATGGCTTTACATGGACGAAGCCACTTCGGCAATGGATGAAGAAGACGAGGCAACGTTGTATCAGGCGTTGATCGATGAGATTCCGGGCTTGAGCATTGTCAGCGTCGGTCACCGAAGCAGTTTGAAACGATTCCATCCACGGCATGTGCGGATCGACAGCGGTCGTCTGGTCGAACAGGCCATAACTGTCTGAACACTCACCTGTGGGAGCGAGCCTGCTCGCGAAGGGGCCATATCGGTCGACGAATCTGTCGTCTGAACCACCGCTTTCGCGAGCAGGCTCGCTCCCACAGTGGGGTAATGTGATCTGCCCGGTGATCGTACAACTCGCTTGAGCTATGATGGCGCCAAGCCGAACTTTCGAGACAAGATACAAATCATGGAAAAGCTGATCGACACCCCGCGCCTCCCCCGCAAGCGCCGCAGCCTCGCCCAGGAACTGGTGACGGTGTTGAGCGAGCAGATCCGCGATGGCCTGCTCAAGCGTGGCGACAAGTTGCCCACCGAGTCGGCGATCATGGAAGCCCATGGCGTCAGCCGCACCGTGGTCCGCGAGGCGATTTCCCGCCTGCAGGCCGCCGGCCAGGTAGAAACCCGCCACGGCATCGGGACCTTTGTTCTCGATACGCCGAGCCCGAGCGGTTTCCGCATTGATCCGGCCACCGTCGTCACCCTGCGTGACGTGCTGGCGATTCTCGAATTGCGCATCAGCCTCGAAGTCGAGTCCGCTGGCCTTGCCGCGCAACGCCGCAGTCCCGAGCAACTGGCGACCATGCGCGCCGCCCTCGACGCCTTGAACGAAAGCGCCTCCCATGCCAGCGATGCGGTGTCGTCAGACTTCGCTTTCCACCTGGAAATTGCCCTGTCCACCGGCAACCGCTACTTCACCGACATCATGACGCACCTGGGCACCAGCATCATTCCACGTACCCGGCTGAACTCGGCGCGACTGGCCCATGATGATCAGCAACATTACATGGGCCGTCTGAGCCGTGAGCACGAAGAAATCTACGACGCGATCGCCCGCCAGGATTCCGATGCTGCGCGTGCTGCGATGCGTCTGCACCTGACCAACAGCCGCGAAAGACTGCGCCAGGCCCATGAAGAGGCACAGGCGCAGCGAAGCTGACTCTTACGCCTCTATGCGCATCCTCAGCGCCTGCGAATACGGCTCCATACTCGACTCATCGCGAAACTTGTAGCGCAGCTCCACCTCGCGGCCCAGGTACGGTTGCAGCGCCTCTTTGGGCAACTGCACCTCGATGTCGAACAGCTTTTCCATTTCATCCTCGGCGTCGTCCCAAGCGCCGGTGTCGACTTCATCACCTTCCCATTCAGGTTCTTCAGCATCGCTGCCGAGGATCGCGTAAACGCTCCAGTTCGCCGCGAAATCGCTGGAATCCGGAACCTGCACGGTGAGGATCTCCGGCATTTGCGAGAGCTGAACAGTGACGCGGTCGTCCTGCGCAGGAGCGGTGTGGGTGAGGGTGGGGGCGGCAAAATGCATCGACATAACGGCTTCCTTTGAGTGGTCCGCCACGATCCTTCGTGGCAGTCGACGTACTTTACGAGCCGCTCGTCCCTTCGCAATTAAACGAATCCGGACCAGATATTTCAGCCGACAAATGCTTCTGAAATGGGCCTCCCAGCGATTTCAGGAAGTGCGAAAGCCAATCTTGTCCGACAAAAAAGCGCTGCCAACGATGAAATGCAGTTGACGGTTATTTTTTAAGTTGTACGATGACCTACAACTTCGGCGAAGGCTGAACGGTCCACTCACAATAAAACGTTGCTACCAGGGTGTTCGAATAATGAATCCACAAGAACTGAAGTCCATCCTCTCTGCCGGCCTGCTGTCTTTCCCGGTGACCGATTTCAACGCGCAAGGCGATTTCAACCGCGCGGGCTACATCAAGCGTCTGGAATGGCTGGCTCCGTATGGCGCTTCGGCTCTGTTCGCTGCCGGCGGCACCGGTGAGTTCTTCTCCCTCGCCGCCAGCGAATATTCGGAAATCATCAAGACTGCCGTCGACACCTGCGCAACCAGCGTGCCGATCCTCGCCGGCGTCGGTGGTTCGACCCGCCAGGCCATCGAATACGCTCAGGAAGCCGAGCGTCTGGGCGCCAAAGGCCTGCTGCTGCTGCCGCACTACCTGACCGAAGCGAGCCAGGACGGTGTTGCCGCCCACGTTGAAGCCGTGTGCAAATCGGTGAAGATCGGCGTGGTCGTCTACAACCGCAACGTTTGCCGCCTCACCGCGCCGCTGCTGGAACGTCTGGCCGAGCGCTGCCCGAACCTGATCGGCTACAAGGATGGCCTGGGCGATATCGAGTTGATGGTGTCGATCCGTCGCCGCCTCGGTGATCGCTTCAGCTACCTGGGTGGTCTGCCGACCGCTGAAGTCTACGCCGCTGCCTATAAGGCTTTGGGCGTGCCGGTCTACTCCTCGGCGGTGTTCAACTTCATCCCGAAAACCGCGATGGACTTCTACCACGCGATCGCTCGCGAAGATCACGCCACCGTCGGCAAGATCATCGACGACTTCTTCCTGCCGTACCTGGACATCCGCAACCGCAAGGCCGGTTATGCCGTGAGCATCGTCAAGGCAGGTGCAAAAATCGCCGGCTATGACGCAGGTCCGGTGCGTGCGCCGCTGACCGACCTGACCGGCGAAGAGTACGAAATGCTCGCCGCGCTGATCGACAAGCAAGGCGCGCAATAAACGAGAAAAAGCGAGGCCGCTGAGCAATCAGCGGCTTTTTGCGTGAAGGCTTCAGAGTTGAGGGCTGCCCTGTGACAACTGCAAAACGCTACGACAACTACATCAATGGCGAATGGGTCGCCGGTGCCGATTACTCGGCCAACATCAACCCGTCCGAACTCAGCGACACCATCGGCGATTACGCCAAGGCTGACCTGACTCAGGTCAACGCCGCCATCGACGCTGCCCGCGCTGCGTTCCCGGCGTACTCCACTTCGGGCATCCAGGCTCGTCACGATTCGCTGGATAAAGTCGGCGCCGAAATCCTCGCCCGTCGCGAAGAGCTCGGCACGCTGCTGGCCCGTGAAGAAGGCAAGACCCTGCCGGAGGCGATCGGTGAAGTGACCCGCGCCGGCAACATTTTCAAGTTCTTCGCCGGTGAATGCCTGCGCCTGTCCGGTGACTACGTGCCGTCGGTACGCCCGGGCGTCAACGTAGAAGTCACTCGCGAAGCGCTGGGCGTGGTCGGTCTGATCACTCCGTGGAACTTCCCGATCGCCATCCCGGCGTGGAAAATCGCTCCGGCCCTGGCCTACGGCAACTGCGTCGTGCTCAAGCCTGCCGATCTGGTGCCGGGCTGCGCCTGGGCGCTGGCGGAAATCATCTCCCGCGCGGGCTTCCCGGTCGGTGTGTTCAACCTGGTGATGGGCAGCGGTCGCGTGGTTGGCGAGGCGTTGGTCAACAGCCCGAAAGTCGACGGCATCAGCTTCACTGGTTCGGTGGGTGTTGGTCGTCAGATCGCCGTCAACTGCGTTTCGCGCCAGGCCAAAGTGCAACTGGAAATGGGCGGCAAGAACCCGCAGATCATTCTCGACGACGCCGACCTCAAGCAAGCGGTCGAGCTGTCGGTACAGAGCGCGTTCTACTCCACCGGCCAGCGTTGCACGGCGTCGAGCCGTCTGATCGTAACCGCCGGCATTCACGACAAGTTCGTTGAAGCGATGGCCGAGCGCATGAAGTCGATCAAGGTCGGCCACGCGCTGAAGGCCGGCACCGACATCGGTCCGGTGGTTTCCCAGGCGCAGCTTGAACAGGACATGAAGTACATCGACATCGGCCAGTCCGAAGGCGCACGTCTGGTCAGCGGCGGCGGTGTGGTGACTTGCGACACCGAGGGCTACTTCCTCGCGCCAACGCTGTTCGCCGATAGCGAAGCGTCGATGCGCATCAGCCGCGAAGAAATTTTCGGCCCGGTGGCCAACATCGTTCGCGTGGCCGATTACGAGGCCGCGCTGGCAATGGCCAACGACACCGAATTCGGCCTCTCGGCCGGCATCGCCACCACATCGCTGAAGTACGCCAACCACTTCAAGCGCCACTCCCAGGCCGGGATGGTGATGGTCAACCTGCCGACTGCCGGCGTGGATTACCACGTACCGTTCGGCGGGCGTAAAGGCTCGTCCTACGGCTCCCGCGAGCAGGGCCGCTATGCGCAAGAGTTCTACACCGTGGTGAAAACCGCCTATGTAGGCTCCTGATACACGCAATACCCCTGTAGGAGCTGCCGAAGGCTGCGATCTTTTGATCTTTTTTTTCAAGATCAAGATCAAAAGATCGCAGCCTTCGGCAGCTCCTACAGGGAATAAATGCAAGACCAAAGAAGCTTCACCCCGCATAAAAATAATCAGTGGGAGTACATCTGCATGCAATCCTCCAAGCCGACTCACGTCCGCTATTTGATCCTGCTCATGCTGTTTCTGGTGACCACGATCAACTACGCCGACCGTGCCACGATCGCCATTGCCGGCTCCAGCCTGCAAAAGGACCTTGGCATTGACGCCGTCACCCTCGGCTACATCTTCTCCGCATTCGGTTGGGCCTACGTCGCCGGGCAAATTCCCGGTGGCTGGCTGCTCGATCGCTTCGGCTCGAAAAAAGTCTATGCCCTGAGCATTTTCACCTGGTCGCTGTTCACCGTGCTGCAAGGCTTCGTCGGTGAATTCGGTATGTCCACGGCGGTGGTTGCGCTGTTCATGCTGCGTTTCCTGGTGGGCCTGGCGGAAGCGCCATCGTTCCCTGGCAACGCGCGCATCGTGGCGGCGTGGTTCCCGACTGCTGAACGCGGCACCGCTTCGGCGATCTTCAACTCGGCGCAATACTTTGCCACCGTGCTGTTCGCGCCGTTGATGGGCTGGATCGTCTACAGCTTCGGCTGGGAGCACGTGTTCATCGTCATGGGTATCCTCGGTATCGTGTTCTCGCTGGTGTGGCTGAAAGTCATCTACAGCCCGCGCGAACACCCACGCGTCAACGAGGCCGAGTTCAAGCACATCGCTGACAACGGCGGCATGGTCGATATGGATCAGAAGGGCAAGAAGTCCGACGGTCCGAAGTGGGATTACATCCGTCAGCTGCTGACCAATCGCATGATGCTTGGCGTGTATCTGGGCCAGTACTGCATCAACGGCATCACCTATTTCTTCCTGACCTGGTTCCCGGTGTATCTGGTGCAAGAGCGTGGCATGACCATTCTCAAGGCCGGTTTCATCGCTTCGTTGCCGGCGATCTGCGGCTTTATCGGCGGCGTGCTCGGCGGGGTGATTTCCGACTACCTGCTGCGCAAGGGCCATTCGCTGACCTTCGCCCGCAAGGCGCCGATCATCGCCGGTCTGCTGGTATCGAGCAGCATCGTCGCGTGCAACTATGTTGAAGTGGAATGGATGGTCGTCGGCTTCATGGCTCTGGCATTCTTCGGCAAAGGCGTTGGCGCACTGGGCTGGGCGGTGGTTTCCGACACTTCGCCGAAACAGATCGCCGGTCTGAGCGGTGGCCTGTTCAACACCTTCGGCAACATCGCTTCGATCACCACGCCGATCGTCATCGGCTACATCATCAGCTCCACCGGTTCGTTCAAGTGGGCGCTGGTGTTTGTCGGTGCCAACGCACTGGTCGCGGTGTTCAGCTATCTGGTGATCGTCGGCCCGATCAAGCGTGTGGTCTTGAAAGAGCCGCCAGCCAAGGGCGGCAATGAAGCCACCGGCAATTTGTCTCAAGCGCATTCCTGAGGAGCGGCGTCATGCAGTTGATTGAACATTCCGACTCGCCGCGCTACATCCGCCTGCACGAGCGGGACAACGTTGTAGTGGTGGTCAATGATCAGGGCGTACCGGCCGGTACCGAGTTCGCCGATGGCCTCGTCACGCTGGATTTCGTGCCGCAGAGCCACAAGGTCACCCTGGAGGATATTCCCGAAGGCGGCCCGGTGATTCGTTACGGGCAGATCATCGGCTACGCGTTGCAGCCAATCCGCCGTGGCAGTTGGGTCAAGGAAGATCAACTGCGCATGCCGACCGCGCCGCCGCTGGACAGCTTGCCGCTGTCCACCGATGTGCCGGATGCCCAGGCACCGCTGGAAGGCTTCACGTTCGAGGGTTATCGCAATGCCGACGGCACCGTCGGCACGCGCAACATTCTCGGCATCACTACCACCGTGCAGTGCGTCACCGGCGTGCTCGATCACGCGGTCAAGCGCATCAAGGAAGAGCTACTGCCGAAGTACCCGCACGTCGATGACGTGGTGGCACTGACCCACAGTTATGGCTGCGGTGTGGCGATTACCGCCACCGACGCCTACATCCCGATTCGTACCGTGCGCAATCTGGCGCGCAACCCGAACCTGGGTGGCGAAGCGCTGGTGATCGGTCTGGGCTGCGAGAAATTGCAGGCCGGGCAGGTGATGCACGAGGACGATGCCTCGGTGGATCTCAGCGATCCGTGGTTGTACCGCTTGCAGGATTCCAGTCACGGCTTCACCGAAATGATCGAGCAGATCATGGAGCTGGCTGAAGTTCGTTTGAAGAAACTCGACCAGCGCCGCCGCGAAACCGTGCCGGCCTCCGAGCTGATTCTCGGTATGCAGTGCGGCGGCAGCGATGCGTTCTCCGGCATCACCGCCAACCCGGCGCTGGGTTATGCCTCGGACTTGCTATTGCGTGCGGGGGCTACGGTGATGTTTTCCGAAGTCACCGAAGTGCGCGATGCGATCTATCTGCTGACCTCACGGGCGCAGACGCAAACCGTCGCCGAAGAGCTGGTGCGCGAGATGGACTGGTACGACCGTTATCTGGCCAAGGGCGAGGCTGATCGCAGCGCCAACACCACGCCGGGCAACAAGAAGGGCGGGTTGTCGAACATTGTCGAGAAGTCGCTGGGCTCGATCGTCAAGTCTGGCAGCAGCGCGATCAACGGCGTGCTCGGCCCGGGCGAGCGCTTCAAGCACAAGGGCCTGATTTTCTGCGCGACGCCGGCGAGCGATTTTGTTTGCGGTACGTTGCAACTGGCGGCGGGTATGAACCTGCACGTGTTCACCACCGGTCGCGGCACGCCTTATGGGCTGGCCATGGCGCCGGTGGTCAAGGTTTCGACGCGGACTGAACTGGCGCAGCGCTGGCCGGACCTGATCGATATCGATGCCGGACGCATCGCCACCGGGCGTGCGACCATCGAAGAGCTCGGCTGGGAGCTGTTTCACTATTACCTGGACGTTGCCAGTGGCAAGCAACAGACCTGGGCGGAGAAGCACAAGCTGCATAACGACATTACCTTGTTCAACCCGGCGCCGATTACCTGAGACCGCGTCATCGTTCTTCGCGAGCAGGCTCGCTCCCACAGGGAAATGCATTGCAAATGTGGGAGCGAGCCTGCTCGCGAAAGCGATCTGCCAGACGCCGAAGGACTTGTGGCTTATCATTAGCCCCCTATCGACGCTCATCCAAGGCTATCCGGCATGCTGGCAATCTTTCTTGAAACCCTGAACATCACCGCGCCGGTGTTTGCCATGCTGTTTCTCGGTGTGCTGCTCAAGCGCATCGACTGGATCAACGACAACTTCATCCACACCGCCTCATCGCTGGTGTTCAACGTCACGATGCCGGCTCTGCTGTTTCTCGGCATTCTCCACGCTGACCTGCACGCCGCGCTGCAACCTTCGCTGCTCATTTACTTTTCCCTCGCAACGCTGGTGAGTTTCGCGGTGGCCTGGGGCTGGGCGATTTTCAAGTGTCCGCGTGAAGATCGCGGCATCTACACCCAGGGCGCGTTTCGCGGCAACAACGGCGTGATCGGTCTGGCGCTCGCCGCGAGCATGTACGGTGATTACGGTATTTCCCTCGGGGCGATTCTCGCGGCGCTGGTGATCCTGTTCTACAACACGCTGTCGACCATCGTGCTGGCGGTGTACAGCCCGGTGATCAAGTCCGATCCGTGGAGCATCTGCAAAAGCGTGTTCAGCAACCCGCTGATCATCAGCGTGATTTCGGCGGCGCCGTTCGCTTATTTCAAGATCGGTTTGCCGGGCTGGCTGGAAACCTCCGGTCAGTATCTGGCGCAGACCACGCTGCCGCTGGCGCTGATCTGTATCGGCGGCACGCTGTCACTGGCGGCGTTGCGCAAGAGTGGCAACATGGCGCTCAGCTCCAGCCTGGTGAAGATGGTCGGTCTGCCGTTATTGGCAACGTTCGGCGCGTGGCTGTGGGGCTTTCGCGGGGCAGAGCTGGGGATTCTGTTTCTCTACTTTGGCAGCCCGACGGCGGCGGCAAGTTTCGTCATGGCCCGGGCGGCGCAGGGCAATCATGAGCTGGCGGCGGCGATCATTGTGCTGACCACGTTGATGGCGGCGATTACCACCAATGTCGGGATCTTTGTGTTGCAGTGGGGTGGGTGGATCTGATCAAGGATGTGCGGTGTCTGGCAGGGCCTCTTCGCGAGCAGGCTCGCTCCCGCATTTGAAATGCATTCCAAATGTGGGAGCGAGCCTGCTCGCGAAAGCTAGTTCAGCAGCACTGAATCACTCAGGTTTCTGGTAGGTATCGATCACTTCCTGCGCCGCGCGAAACGCATCAATCGCCGCCGGTACGCCGGCATACACCGCGCAATGCAGCAGCGCCTCGCGAATCTCCTCCACCGTGCAGCCGTTGTTCAACGCGCCGCGTACGTGGCCCTTCAACTCCTGCGGACACTTCAACGCGGTCAGCGCGGCGAGGGTAATCAGGCTGCGGGTTTTCAGCGACAGACCTTCGCGATTCCACACCCCGCCCCACGCGTGTTCATTGACGAAATCCTGCAACGGCTGGGTGAACTCGGTGGCATTGCCCAAGACGCGATCAACGAACGCATCGCCCATGACCTGACGACGGATTTCAACCCCGGACTGCTTCGACTCGCTCATGGCACATCTCTCTTGTGGTGTTGGCGACGCCAGGCGCGGATCGACGTGAACAGCAGAAACGTCAGCAGCGCCGGCAGGACATAAAACAGCATCAAGCGCTCGAGTCTGCCGGCCAGCGGCATGCCGGTGGTGAACGACACCACATGCAGCCCGTAAACCAGATACAAACCGAGCAGCAGCAAGCCTTCGGCCCGGGTCACGCGGTAGCCGGAATAGAACACCGGCAGGCACAGCGCAGCGACGCCGAGCATTACCGGCAAGTCGAAATCCAGCGCATTGGGCGATACCGAAAGCGGCGTCGGTGCGAGCAGCGCGGTCAGGCCGAGCACCCCGAGCAGGTTGAACAGATTGGCGCCGATCACGTTGCCCACGGCAATGTCGCGCTGCCCGCGCAACGCCGCGATCAGCGAAGTCGCCAGTTCCGGCAGCGAGGTGCCGACCGCGACGACTGTCAGGCCGATGACCCGTTCCGACAGGCCAAGATCGGTGGCCACGACCACGGCGGCGCCGAGCAGCAAACGGCCGGCGAACACCAGCATGGTCAGGCCAGCGAGAATCATCAGCCCGCTGATCAGCCAGGATTGCTGCGTCTCGGTTGGGCGTTCTGTATGAGGTCGCGTCGAGTGGCGCGACTGGCGAAACAGCAAGCCGAGGTACAACGCCAGAGCGCCGAGCAGCAGGATGCCGTCGAAACGCCCGAGGTCCTTGTTCCAGGCGAGGATGAACACCAGCAGACTGGCGCCGATCATCAGCGGTATATCCAGACGCACCAGTTGCCGCGACACGCGCAGCGGGATGATCAGTGCCGAGAGGCCAAGGGTTACGAGGATGTTGAAGATGCCGCTGCCGACCACGCTGCCGACGGCGATGTCGGGGTTATCGGTCAGCGCCGCTTGCAGGCTGACGGTCATCTGCGGCGCGCTGCTGCCGAGGGCGACGATGGTCAGGCCGATGATCAGCGGGCGCACATGCAGACGCTCGGCCAGACGTACGGCGGCGCGCACCATCAGCTCAGCGCCGATGATCAGAAGACACAGGCCACTGAACAGTTCGATGACGTTGATCAGCGGCAGATCGGCTAGTCCGAAAATGGTCGGCGCTCCATCAGTCGAGGGCCTGCACGCGAACCCGTGCGGTGCCACTGCGCAGCATGCCGATTTCATCGGCGGCCTCGCGTGACAGATCGATCAGTCGGCCACGGGTGTGCGGGCCACGGTCATTGATGCGGACCACGACTGATTCATCGTTTTTCAGATTGGTGACTTTCACCCGCGTGCCGAACGGCAACTGGCGGTGGGCGGCGGTCAGGGAATGCTGGTTGAACGCTTCGCCGCTGGCGGTGCGCTTACCGTGATGTTTGGCTCCATAGTAGGAGGCGACGCCGGTCTGGTCGTAACCGTGCGGGTCGATGGTGTCGGTACTGGCGCAACCGGCCAGCAGGGAGAGCAGGGCGCTGCTCAGCAACAGACGCTTCATTCAAGGTTTCCCGGATACAAATGTGGGAGCGAGCCTGCTCGCGAAGAGGCCGTCAGTCGCAACATCCGTGTCGGATGTCATGGCGCTTTCGCGAGCAGGCTCGCTCCCACAGGGGATGGAGCCAGGCTTTGGATCTGGCTCCACCGTGGTCAGCCTTCGAGCTTGCTTTTCAGCAGTTCGTTCACCTGCTGCGGGTTGGCCTTGCCTTTCGAGGCTTTCATGGCCTGGCCGACGAAGAAGCCGAACATCTTGCCGCGTTTGGCTTCGTCTGCCGCGCGGTACTGTTCGACCTGTTCGGCGTTGGCCGCGAGCATTTCGTCGAGCACGGCCGAGATCGCGCCGGTGTCGGTGACTTGCTTGAGGCCGCGCTTCTCGATGATCTCGTCAGCACTGCCTTCGCCGTTGGCCATCGCTTCGAACACCACCTTGGCGATCTTGCCGGAGATGGTGTTGTCCTTGATGCGCTGCAGCATGCCGCCCAGTTGCTCGGCGGACACCGGCGAATCCTCGATGTCCAGGCCCTGCTTGTTGAGCAGGCTGCCCAACTCGACCATCACCCAGTTCGCCGCCAGTTTCGCGTCGCCACCGATGGCCGCGACTTTCTCGAAGTAGTCTGCTTGTTCACGGCTGGTAGCCAGCACGTTGGCGTCATAAGCCGACAGACCGAACTGGCTCTGGAAGCGTTCGCGCTTTTGCGGTGGCAGTTCCGGCAGGGTCGCCCGCACTTCACCGAGGAACGACTCTTCGATGACCACCGGCAGCAGGTCCGGATCGGGGAAGTAACGGTAGTCGTTGGCTTCCTCTTTCGAACGCATCGGACGGGTCTCGTCCTTGTTCGGATCGTACAGACGGGTCTGCTGGATGACCTTGCCGCCGTCTTCGATCAGCTCGATCTGACGCTGGATTTCCGAGTTGATCGCCTTCTCGATGAAACGGAACGAGTTGACGTTCTTGATCTCGCAGCGAGTGCCGAACTCGACCTGGCCTTTCGGGCGTACCGAGACGTTGCAGTCGCAACGCAGCGAGCCTTCGGCCATGTTGCCGTCGCAGATGCCCAGGTAGCGCACCAGCGCATGGATCGCCTTGACGTAAGCCACGGCTTCCTTGGCGCTGCGCATGTCCGGCTCGGAAACGATTTCCAGCAGCGGCGTGCCGGCACGGTTCAGGTCGATGCCGGTGGCACCGTTGAATTCTTCGTGCAGGCTCTTGCCGGCATCTTCTTCCAGATGCGCGCGGGTGATGCCGACGCGTTTGACCGTGCCGTCTTCCAGGGCGATGTCCAGGTGGCCTTTGCCAACGATGGGCAGTTCCATCTGGCTGATCTGGTAGCCCTTGGGCAGGTCCGGATAGAAGTAGTTCTTGCGGGCGAACACGTTGTGCTGACCGATCTCGGCGTCAATCGCCAGACCGAACATCACCGCCATGCGCACCGCTTCCTGGTTGAGCACCGGCAGCACGCCGGGCATGCCCAGGTCGATCAGACTGGCCTGGGTATTTGGCTCGGAACCAAACGTGGTGGAACTACCGGAAAAGATTTTCGACCGGGTGGTGAGCTGAGTGTGAATCTCCAGCCCGATCACGACTTCCCATTGCATGTGTGTCTCCTCAGAAGCCGGTTGGGGTGCGGGTGTGCCAGTCAGTGTTGAGCTGATACTGGTGGGCAACGTTCAACAGGCGGCCTTCCTGGAAGTACGGCGCGAGCAACTGCACGCCCACCGGCAGACCGTCGACAAAACCGGCCGGCATCGACAGGCCCGGCAGGCCGGCGAGGTTGGCGGTGATGGTGTAGACGTCTTCCAGATAGGCCGCGACCGGGTCGCTGTTCTTCGCGCCAAGCTTCCAGGCCGGATTCGGCGTGGTCGGGCCGAGGATGATGTCGACTTCATTGAACGCAGCCATGAAATCGTTCTTCACCAGACGCCGGATCTTCTGTGCTTTCAGGTAGTAGGCGTCGTAGTAACCGGCGGACAGCGCGTAGGCACCGACCATGATCCGGCGCTGCACTTCCGCGCCGAAGCCTTCGCCACGGGAGCGCTTGTACAGGTCGATGAGGTTTTCCGGGTTCTCGCAGCGATGGCCGAAACGCACGCCGTCGAAACGCGACAGGTTCGAGGAGGCCTCTGCCGGGGCGATCACGTAATAAGCCGGGATTGCGTGCTGCATGTTCGGCAGGCTGATTTCCTTGATCACGGCACCGAGCTTCTGCAACTGCTGGATGCTGTTCTGGATCAGCTCGGCAATGCGCGGGTCGAGACCGGCGCTGAAGTATTCCTTCGGCACGCCGATGCGCAGGCCTTGCAGCGACTCGCCGAGGCTGGCGGAGTAATCCGGCACTGGCTCATCAATGCTGGTGGAGTCGTTCGGGTCGAAGCCGGCCATGCCTTGCAGCAGAATCGCGCAGTCTTCGGCGGTGCGCGCCAACGGGCCACCCTGATCGAGGCTGGAAGCATAGGCAATCATGCCCCACCGCGAAACGCGACCGTAGGTCGGCTTCAGGCCAGTGAGGTTGGTGAACGCCGCCGGCTGACGAATCGAACCGCCGGTGTCAGTGGCCGTGGCGGCTGGCAACAAACGAGCGGCAACTGCCGCCGCCGAGCCACCGGACGAACCGCCCGGCACGTGTTCCAGGTTCCAAGGGTTTTTCACTGCGCCGTACCAGCTCGACTCGTTGGCCGAACCCATGGCGAATTCGTCCATGTTGGTCTTGCCCAGAGTCACGGCGCCGGCAGCTGCCAGTTTCGCGACTACGGTGGCGTCGTACGGAGCCTTGAAGTTGTCGAGCATCTTCGAGCCGCAGCTGGTGCGGATGCCCTGGGTGCAGAACAGATCCTTGTGAGCGATCGGCGCGCCGAGCAGGGCGCCGCTCTCACCATTGGCCCGGCGTGCATCGGCGGCTTTCGCCTGCTCGATGGCCAGATCCTCGGTGAGGCTGATGAAACTGTTGAGCTGCGGATCGAGCTGGGTAATACGCGCCAGCAGGACTTTGGTCAGCTCTTCGGAGGAAAACTTTTTATCGGCGAGACCGCGGGCGATCTCGGCCAGAGTCATTTGATGCATTGCAGGCTCTTTCCCTTTAGTCGATGACTTTCGGAACCAGATACAGGCCGTTTTCGACCGCTGGTGCGATGGACTGGTAGGCCTCGCGATTATTCGTCTCGGTCACCACGTCGGCGCGCAGGCGCTGACTGGCTTCCAAAGGGTGGGCCAGCGGCTCGATACCGTCGGTATCAACGGCCTGCATTTCGTCGACCAGCCCGAGAATGCTGTTGAGGGCGGAAGTAATGTGCGGAAGATCGGCATCGTTGAGGCCAAGGCAGGCCAGATGCGCGATTTTTTCCACGTCGGAGCGTTCTAGCGCCATCGGGATTCTCCAGTGGAAAACAGAACGGACGGCGTCCGTGTGTTAGATTGTCGGAACACTACCGCACTTCTACGGTCATAAGGCCGCGATTGTGGGGCTTGGTGCACAGAAAAGCGGCCAATTTAACATATTGGCGCCTTGCCCAAAATCCCTGTCGTTGTTAGAGTTTGCCGCACTTTTTTACCCACGCGTTGCCTAGGGTCCCTTTCCCATGTTCAAGAAACTGCGTGGCATGTTTTCCAGCGATCTTTCCATTGACCTGGGCACTGCCAACACCCTTATTTACGTGCGCGAGCGCGGTATCGTCCTGAATGAGCCATCGGTTGTGGCCATTCGGACACACGGTAACCAGAAAAGTGTCGTCGCTGTCGGCACCGAGGCCAAGCGCATGCTCGGCCGTACGCCGGGCAACATTGCTGCCATTCGTCCGATGAAGGACGGCGTGATCGCCGACTTCAGCGTCTGCGAAAAGATGCTGCAGTACTTTATCAACAAGGTTCACGAAAACAGTTTCCTGCAGCCCAGCCCTCGTGTGCTGATCTGCGTTCCATGCAAGTCCACCCAGGTTGAGCGTCGCGCCATCCGTGAATCGGCCCTTGGTGCCGGTGCCCGTGAAGTGTTCCTGATCGAAGAGCCGATGGCTGCTGCGATCGGCGCCGGTCTGCCGGTTGAAGAAGCGCGCGGTTCGATGGTCGTGGATATCGGTGGTGGTACCACTGAAATCGCCCTGATCTCCCTGAACGGTGTGGTTTACGCCGAATCCGTACGTGTCGGCGGCGACCGTTTCGACGAAGCGATCATCACCTACGTGCGCCGCAACTACGGCAGCCTGATCGGTGAATCCACCGCCGAGCGCATCAAGCAGGAAATCGGTACCGCCTACCCGGGCGGCGAAGTACGCGAAGTCGATGTTCGCGGTCGCAACCTGGCCGAAGGCGTTCCACGCGCATTCACCCTGAACTCCAACGAAGTGCTCGAGGCTCTGCAAGAGTCGCTGGCAACCATCGTTCAGGCCGTGAAAAGCGCGCTGGAGCAATCGCCGCCGGAACTGGCTTCCGACATCGCCGAGCGTGGCCTGGTACTGACCGGTGGTGGCGCGCTGCTGCGTGACCTCGACAAGTTGCTGGCCCAGGAAACCGGTCTGCCGGTGATCGTTGCCGAAGATCCGCTGACTTGCGTTGCTCGCGGCGGTGGCCGTGCGCTGGAAATGATGGATAAGCACACCATGGATCTGCTTTCGAGCGAATAAGCTTCGTATGCAATACGTGGGTGAACGCACAGGCAGCACTTTGCAGTGCTGCCTGTTGGCGTTTATCTTCTGTCAGTCTTCATCCAGGCCGGTTTGATGCCGTATGAATAAACAGAACATTTGCCTGGGAGGAGCGGCTTATTAAACCGCTTTTCACCAAAGGCCCTTCGTTGGGCGTGCGCCTGTTGGTGCTGGCCGTGCTCGCGGTCGCACTGATGGTGGTCGATGCACGTTTCGACCTGCTCAAGCCCGCGCGCAAGCAAGCGTCGCTGGTGCTCATGGATGCCTACTGGATCACGGACCTGCCCGGCCGCTTGTGGGAAGGGGTCGCCAGTCAGTTCGGCAGCCGCACCGAGCTCGTCGCCGAAAACGAAAAACTCAAGACCGAAAACCTGCTGTTGCAGGGGCGCATGCAAAAGCTCGCGGCCCTGACCGAGCAGAACGTGCGGCTGCGCGAGTTGCTCAATTCCTCCGCACTGGTCAATGAAAAGGTCGAAGTCGCCGAGTTGATCGGCATGGATCCCAACCCCTTCACCCATCGCATCATCATCAACAAAGGTGAGCGCGACGGCGTGGTGCTCGGCCAACCGGTGCTCGATGCACGCGGGCTGATGGGCCAGGTGGTTGAATTGATGCCGTACACCTCGCGTGTCCTGCTGCTGACCGACACCACCCACAGCATTCCCGTACAGGTGAACCGTAACGGTCTGCGCGCGATTGCCAGTGGCACCGGCAACCCGGAGCGCCTGGAGTTGCGTCATGTCGCCGACACGGCGGACATCAAGGAAGGCGATCTGCTGGTCAGTTCCGGCCTTGGCCAGCGTTTCCCGGCCGGTTATCCGGTGGCGACGGTCAAGGAAGTCATCCACGATTCCGGCCAACCGTTCGCTATCGTCCGCGCCGTGCCCACCGCCGCCCTGAACCGCAGTCGCTATCTGCTGCTGGTGTTCAGCGACAGCCGCACCGCCGAGGAACGCGCCAATGACGCGGCCCAGGCGCAGGAACAGCTCGACGCCCACGGCGGTGGCCCGATGTTGCCGGCCAGCGTGCCGAAACCGTTGATCATGCCTGCCACGCCGTCGACCGCTACCGCAGCGCCGGCCGCTGAAGCATCAGCGCCTGCCGCCACGCCTGCCAAGCCCGCCGCGAGCAAACCGCCCGCTGCCGCTCCGGCCGCTGCCAAACCGCCGGCCGCGAGCAAACCACCGGCGAAACCGCCAGCGACTACCGGGGGACGAGAATAATGGTCGGCGCGAAAAAATCCGCAAACGGCTGGATGATCTGGCTGACGTTCTTCGTCGGCATCCTGCTCAGCGTTTCACCGTTGCCGATCTTCATGGAAATCCTTCGCCCGCTGTGGCTGGCCTTGCTCGTGACGTTTTGGGCGCTGTACATGCCGCACACGGTCGGCATGGTCACGGCGTTCTGTCTGGGGCTGGCCGAAGATGTTCTGCAGGGCGACCTGCTCGGGCAGAACGCGCTGATCCTGACTCTGATTACTTTCCTCGTGTTGTCGTTGCAGCAGCGCCTGCGCATGTTCCCGATGTGGCAGCAATGCCTGGTGATCCTGGTGATCTTCGGCCTCGCACAATTGGCGCAACTGTGGCTCAGCGCTCTGACCGGCAACCGCCAGCCAACCCTGGCGTTGGTCTTGCCGGCGCTGGTCAGTGCCTTGCTCTGGCCGTGGGTCAGCTTCGCCCTTCGCGGGATGTGCCGACGCTACAGAATCTATTGAGCCGGTGAAGCAGGGCACTGAACAGGGAGATGTTTTGATGAAACTGCTTTACCTCGCCTCCGGCTCACCGCGTCGCCGTGAATTGCTCACGCAGATCGGCGTGCACTTCGCCGCCATCAGCGCGGATATCGACGAAACCCCGCTTTCTGATGAATCCCCTTCGGCCTATGTCGAACGCCTCGCGCGTGGCAAGGCTGAGGCCGGGCGCCGCTCGGTCGTCTCTGACCAGCCGTTCTGCGTGCTTGGCGCCGACACCGCAGTGGTGCTCGACGGCAAAATTCTTGGCAAACCGGTGGACGAAGCCGACGCATGCGCCATGCTGATGATGTTGTCCGGCAACGAACACGAAGTGCTGACCGCCATCGCCGTGCTTGAAGGCGAGCGCTGCGAGTCGCGGGTGGTGCGCAGTCGCGTGCGTTTCCGCACGATCAGCCGCGAAGAGGCCAGCGCTTACTGGGCCAGTGGCGAACCGCGCGACAAGGCCGGCGGCTACGGCATTCAGGGCCTGGGCGCGGTGTTTGTCGCCGGGCTCGAAGGCAGCTATTCGGCGGTGGTTGGCCTGCCGCTTTGCGAAACCTGCGAGGTGTTGGGCCATTTCGGCATACCCTGTTGGCAAAACCTGAACACGCCCTGAGCGTCGTACGAATCCAGATGCGGCCACTATCGTGAACATGCCTGAACGAGATCCTGCCATGAGTGAAGAGATTCTGATCAACATCACGCCGATGGAGTCGCGCGTGGCGGTGGTCGAAAACGGTGTGCTGCAAGAAGTCCACGTCGAGCGCACGCAGAAACGCGGGATCGTCGGCAACATCTATAAAGGCAAGATCGTTCGCGTCCTGCCGGGCATGCAGGCGGCATTCGTCGACATCGGCCTCGATCGCGCGGCTTTCATTCACGCCGCCGAAATCTCTCTGCGAGAAGGCCCGGCCGTGGAAAGCATCAGTTCGCTGGTACACGAGGGCCAGAGCCTGGTGGTACAAGTCACCAAAGATCCGATCGGCTCCAAAGGCGCACGCCTGACCACGCAACTGTCGATCCCTTCGCGTTATCTGGTGTACATGCCGCGCACCGCCCACGTCGGGATTTCCCTGAAGATCGAAGACGAAGCCGAGCGCGAGCGTCTCAAGCAGGTGGTCAGCGATTGCGTAGCCAAGGAAGGTATCAAGGAGGCCGGCGGCTTCATCCTGCGCACGGCTGCTGAAGGCGCGGGCGCTGATGAAATCCTCATGGACATCCGTTACCTGCGCCGCCTGTGGGACCAGATCAACGAACAGATCAAGACTATCGCCGCGCCGAGTGTGATCTACGAGGACCTCGGACTGGCCCTGCGCACCCTGCGTGATCTGGTCAATCCGAAGATCGAGAAGATCCGCATCGACTCGCGGGAAACCTTTCAGAAAACCACACAGTTCGTCGCCGAACTGATGCCGGAAATCGCCGATCGTCTGGAACACTATCCGGGCGAGCGGCCGATCTTCGACCTGTATGGTGTTGAAGACGAAATTCAGCGCGCGCTGGAGCGTAAGGTGCCGCTGAAGTCCGGTGGTTATCTGGTGATCGATCCGGCTGAAGCCATGACCACCATTGACGTCAACACCGGGGCGTTCGTCGGTCACCGCAATCTCGAAGAAACCATTTTCAAGACCAATCTCGAAGCGGCCACGGCGATTGCCCGGCAGATGCGCCTGCGCAATCTCGGCGGGATCATCATCATCGACTTCATCGACATGGAAGATGAAGAGCACCAGCGTCAGGTCCTGCGCACTTTGGAGAAACAGCTGGAGCGCGATCACGCCAAGACCAACATCATCGGCATCACCGAGTTGGGCCTGGTGCAGATGACCCGCAAGCGCACCCGCGAAAGCCTTGAGCAGGTGCTGTGCGAACCGTGCAGCAGTTGCCAGGGACGCGGCAAACTGAAGACCGCCGAAACCATCTGTTACGAGATCTTCCGCGAGATTCTGCGCGAGGCCCGGGCCTACCAGGCCGAGGGCTACCGTGTACTGGCCAACCAGAAAGTGGTCGATCGCCTGCTTGACGAAGAATCCGGTAACGTCGCCGAGCTTGAAGGCTTTATCGGCCGCACCATACGCTTCCAGGTGGAAACCATGTATTCCCAGGAACAATATGACGTGGTGCTGCTCTGAAGCCCTGCATCACCACTCATTCAAAGCGGCTGGCCTCAGCTTTTCGCAGTATTTTTGCCATGGGAGCCAACTGACATGGAGCGTCTGACACGCATTTTGGCCGCACTCACCCGTTGGGGGCTGGGCCTGTGCGCGTTGGTTCTGGTGTTGATGGCGTTGTACGTCAGCCTCGGCCGCGAGCTGACGCCGCTGGTGGCCGAATACCGCGCCGACATCGAAGACAAGGCCAGTGCCGCCCTTGGCATGCCTTTGCAGATTGGGGAGCTGGAAGGCAACTGGAGCGGTTTCGCGCCGATCCTGCTGGCCCATGACGTGATGGTCGGCGACGGCGCCAACGCTCTGCGCCTCGACCGCGTGCGGGTGGTGCCGGATATGTGGGGCAGCGTGCTCGCCCGCGAAGTGCGCCTCGCGCATATCGAACTCAACGGTTTGAAGATCAGCCTCAAGGAAGCCCAAGACGGTACCTGGGCGCTGGAAGGCCTGCCGGTGCAGAAGGATCAGCCGTTCGATGCGGCGCAACTGTTCCAGCGCTCGCAGATGATCAAGCAATTGTCGGTGCTCGACAGCCAGGTGACGCTGCAACCGCTCGATCACCCGCCCATGACACTCACCTATGTCGGCCTCAATCTGCGCACCGGCGCCAGTCGTCAGCGGCTCGACGCGCGGCTGACGCTGCCCGACGGCCAGCCTGTGGCGCTGAGCCTGCGTACCCAATTGCGTCCTGATCAGTGGCAGAACAGTACCATCGAGGGTTATGCCAGCCTGCCGCAGAGCGACTGGTCGAAATGGCTGCCCGAGCGACTGACCCAGCAATGGAATTTTTCCGAGATCAAGGCCGGCGGCGAACTCTGGGTCGATTGGGCCGAAGGCGCGTTGCAGAGTGCCGCGTTGCGCCTGAATGCACCGCACGTCACGGGCGCCTACGCCGAGCGCAAGCCGATCCAGATCAACAATCTGGCGCTCAACGCCTATTACCGCAACACAGCCGAGGGAGTTAACGTCACCCTCGATTCGCTGGCCATGAGCTTTGGCGAAACCCGCTGGGAATCCCGCCTGCAGATACAGCAGACGCGCGCCAGCGCCGAGGCTGAAGAGCTCTGGCATTTGCAGGCCGATCGCCTCGATCTGACCCCGATCACGCCGCTGCTCAATGCGCTGGGGCCGCTGCCGCAGAGTTTCGCCACGGTGGTCGAGCGTTTGAAGGTGACCGGCGGCCTGCGCAATGTCCTGCTGGACTTCCGTCCAACCGCCACCGATGGCAACAAATTCGGCTTTGCCGCCAACCTCGACAACGTCGGTTTCGATGCCTATCACGGCGCTCCGGCGGCGCGAAATGTCAGTGGCAGCCTCAGTGGCAATCTGGACGGCGGTGAGTTGCGCCTCGACAGCAAGGACTTCGTCCTGCACCTCGATCCGATCTTCGCCAAGCCATGGCAGTACCTGCAGGCCAATGCGCGGCTGACCTGGAAACTCGACAAGGATGGCTTCACGCTCATTGCGCCGTACCTGAAGGTGCTGGGCGAGGAGGGCAAGATTGCCGGCGACTTCCTCATCCGCCTGCACTTCGACCATAGCCAGGAAGACTACATGGACCTGCGCGTCGGTCTGGTCGACGGCGACGGTCGCTACACTGCGAAATACCTGCCGGCCGTGTTGAGCCCGGCGCTCGATGAGTGGCTGCGCACGGCGATTCTAAAAGGCGCGGTGGATCAGGGTTTCTTCCAGTATCAGGGCTCGCTGAGCAAAAACGCCGGCGAGGCCGATCGCAGCATCAGCCTGTTCTTCAAGGTCCATGATGCCGAACTGGCGTTTCAGCCGGGCTGGCCGCACGTGAGCAAGGTCAGCGGTGACGTGTTCATCGAAGACAGCGGCGTGCGCATCTGGGCCAGCAAAGGCCAGTTGCTCGATACGCAAGTCAGCGATGTCTTCGTCAATATTCCTCACGTACCGGCCGGGCAGAACTCGCATTTGTTACTTGATGGCGCATTTGCTGGTGGCCTGGGCGACGGCTTGAAGATTCTTCAGGACGCGCCGATCGGCACCGGCGAGACCTTTGCCGGTTGGGAGGGCGCGGGTGATCTCAACGGCAAGCTCAAGCTGGATATTCCGCTGGCCAAAGGCGAACAGCCGAAAATCCTCGTCGATTTCAAGACCGCCAATGCGCGATTGAAACTGGCCGAACCGAAACTGGAACTGAGCCAGCTCAAGGGCGATTTTCGCTTCGACAGTAACAAAGGCCTCAGCGGTCAGAACATCTCTGCACGGGCCTTCGACAAACCGGTGACTGCGCAGATCTTCGCGGATGGCAGCCCCAACCAGATCAAGACCCGGGTTGCGGCGTCGGGGCAGGTCGAAGTGAAAAAACTCACTGACTGGCTGGGCGTGACGCAACCGTTGCCGGTGACCGGGACGATTCCGTATCAGTTGCAGCTGAATCTTTCCGGGGCCGACAGCCAGTTGATGGTCAGCTCCAGCCTCAAAGGCGTGGCAGTTGATCTGCCGGCGCCATTCGGCATGGCCGCCGATGTCGGGCGGGACACGGTGTTCCGCATGACCTTGCAAGGGCAGGAGCGGCGTTATTGGGTCAACTACGATCAACTGGCCAATTTCACCTTTGCCGCGCCGCCGAGCAATTTTGCCGATGGGCGTGGCGAGCTGTTTCTCGGCACTGGCGAAGCGGTGCTGCCGGGTGCCAAAGGCCTGCGCATTCGCGGGGTGTTGTCGGAACTGGACGTCGCGCCGTGGCAGGATCTGGCGAATAAATACGCCGGGCAGGACCCGGGTGGCAGCGCCAAACAATTGCTCAGCAGCGCGGACATCAAGGTCGGCAAACTGACCGCGCTCGGCACCACCCTGGATCAGGCCTCGGTGCAGATCAATCGCAAGCCAGGCGCGTGGAATCTCGCTCTCGACAGCCAGCAGGCCAAGGGCAGCGCCAGCCTGCCGGACGCCAAGGGCGTGCCGATCGCGGTGAATCTGCAATACGTGAAGCTGCCGGCACCGGACCCGGCGGTGCAGGCCGACGAGAATGCGCCGGATCCATTGGCGTCGGTCGACCCGACGAAAATCCCGGCGCTGGATATCACCCTCAACCAGTTGTTCCTTGGTCCCGATCTGGTCGGTGGCTGGTCGCTGAAAGTGCGACCGACCCCCAAAGGCATTGCCCTGAACAATCTCGACATGGGCCTCAAGGGCATCCTCCTGCAAGGCAACGGCGGCTGGGAAGGCACGCCGGGTGCGACCAGCAGTTGGTACAAGGGGCGGATCGGTGGCAAGAATCTGGCTGACGTACTCAAGGGTTGGGGCTTCGCACCAAGCGTCACCAGTGAAGAATTCCACATGGATGTCGATGGCCGCTGGCCGGGCTCGCCGGCGTGGCTGGCGACCAAGCGCTTTTCCGGCACCCTTGATGCCTCGCTGAACAAGGGGCAGTTTGTCGAAGTGGAGGGCGGCGCTCAGGCGCTGCGGGTGTTCGGCCTGCTCAATTTCAACTCGATCGGCCGGCGCCTGCGTCTGGACTTCTCCGACCTGTTCGGCAAGGGCTTGAGCTACGATCGGGTCAAAGGCCTGCTGGTGGCGAACAATGGTGTCTACGTTACCCGCGAGCCGATTCGCCTGACCGGGCCTTCGAGCAATCTTGAGCTGGACGGCACGCTGGATCTGGTCGACGACAAGGTCGATGCGAAATTGTTGGTGACCCTGCCGGTCACCAACAACCTGCCGATCGCCGCGCTGCTTGTCGGCGCACCGGCGGTCGGTGGCGCGCTGTTCCTCATCGACAAGCTGATCGGCGACCGCGTCGCGCGCTTCGCCAGCGTCAAGTACACCGTCAAAGGCCCATGGAAAGAGCCGAAAATCACCTTCGACAAGCCTTTTTAACTAGCAGACACTAGCCCCGTAGGAGCTGCCGAAGGCTGCGATCTTTTGATCTTGTTTTTGAAGATCAAGATCAAGATCAAGAGATCGCAGCCTTCGGCAGCTCCTACACAGTTCTGCGTAAATTCCGAGGAGCGGCCATGTCTCTAGCGGTGATTCAAATGGTCAGCCAGAGCGACGTGCTGGCCAATCTGGCCCAGGCCCGACGCCTGCTTGAACAGGCAGCCGCTGGCGGGGCGAAGCTCGCGGTGCTGCCGGAAAATTTCGCCGCCATGGGCCGTCGCGACGTTGCTGATATCGGCCGCGCCGAGGCCTTGGGCGAAGGCCCTATCCTGCCCTGGTTGAAACAGACCGCCCGCGACCTCACCTTATGGATAGTTGCCGGTACATTGCCGTTGCCACCGTTGGATCAACCCACGGGCAAAGCCAATGCCTGCTCGCTGCTGATCAACGAACACGGCGAGATCGTCGCGCGCTATGACAAGCTGCATCTGTTCGATGTCGATGTCGCCGACAATCGCGGCCGGTACCGTGAATCAGATGACTATGCTTATGGCGGTAATGTAGTGGTGGCGGACACGCCGGTGGGTCGCGTCGGTTTGAGCGTGTGTTACGACTTGCGCTTCCCGGAGCTGTACAGCGAATTGCGCGCCGCCGGCGCCGAGTTGATTACCGCACCGTCGGCCTTTACTGCCGTGACTGGCGCCGCGCATTGGGATGTCCTGATCCGCGCGCGGGCCATCGAAACACAGTGTTATATGCTGGCAGCCGCACAGGGCGGCAGCCATCCGGGGCCACGCGAGACCTTCGGGCATGCGGCGATTGTCGACCCGTGGGGGCGTGTGCTGGCCCAGCAGGATCAAGGCGAGGCGGTGTTGCTGGCCGCCCGCGACAGCGATGAACAAGCGTCCATCCGGGCGCGCATGCCGGTGACGCGTCATCGGCGGTTTTTCTCGCAGGGCGCCCAGCGGCCTGCTTCAGAACACGAATTTAAGGCGTAAACCTATGAGCGAGTTGTTGTCCTCAGTCAGTGATCACCTGTTGGCACCCGGCGGTGTCACGATCGAGAGCCTGCAAGGCGTGCTCGGCGATCTGGCCGGGCCGGGCATCGATGCCGCCGACCTGTATTTCCAGGGCCAGATTTCCGAGTCATGGGCGCTGGAAGACGGCATCGTCAAGGAAGGCAGCTTCAACCTCGATCAGGGTGTCGGCGTGCGGGCGCAGTCCGGTGAAAAAACCGGTTTTGCCTACAGCAACGCGATTACCCTCGAAGCCCTCGGCGCAGCGGCCCGTGCCGCGCGCTCGATCTCCCGCGCCGGGCAGAACGGCACCGTGCAGGCTTTCACCAGCCAGGACGTCGCGCAACTTTACGCGCCGGATAACCCGCTGGAAGTGCTCAGCCGCGCGGAAAAAGTCGAGTTACTCAAACGCATCGACGTCGCCACCCGCGCACTCGATCCACGCATTCAGCAGGTCAGCGTGAGCATGGCCGGGGTCTGGGAGCGAATTCTGGTCGCGTCCACTGATGGTGGCCTGGCCGCCGACGTGCGCCCACTGGTGCGCTTCAATGTCAGCGTCATCGTCGAACAGAATGGCCGGCGCGAACGCGGCGGGCATGGCGGCGGCGGGCGTACCGATTACCGCTACTTCCTTGCTGAGGACCGCGCCATGGGTTACGCCCGTGAAGCGTTGCGCCAGGCACTGGTCAATCTTGAAGCGATTCCGGCGCCGGCCGGTACTTTGCCGGTAGTGCTCGGTTCCGGCTGGTCCGGCGTTTTGTTGCACGAAGCGGTCGGCCACGGTCTGGAAGGCGATTTCAACCGCAAGGGCAGCTCGGCCTATAGCGGGCGTATGGGCGAAATGGTTGCCTCCAAGCTTTGTACCATCGTCGATGACGGCACCTTGAGCGGCCGTCGCGGTTCGCTCAGCGTCGATGATGAAGGCACACCGACCGAGTGCACCACGCTGATCGAAAACGGCGTACTCAAGGGCTACATGCAAGACAAGCTCAATGCGCGCCTGATGGGCGTGGCACGCACCGGTAACGGTCGCCGCGAATCCTACGCGCATCTGCCGATGCCACGGATGACCAACACCTACATGCTCGGCGGCGAAAGCGATCCGGCGGAAATCATCGCCTCGGTAAAGAAAGGTATCTACTGCGCCAACCTCGGCGGCGGTCAGGTCGACATCACCAGCGGCAAGTTCGTGTTTTCCACCAGCGAGGCCTATCTGATCGAGGATGGCAAGATCACCGCGCCGGTCAAAGGCGCGACGTTGATCGGCAACGGTCCCGAGGCGATGAGCCGGGTGTCGATGGTCGGTAACGATCTGGCGCTGGACAGCGGTGTGGGTACGTGCGGCAAGGATGGGCAGTCGGTGCCGGTAGGTGTCGGCCAGCCAACGCTGAAAATCGATGCGATTACCGTGGGTGGCACGGGCGCATAAGAAAGGTGGGGCTTTCGGGTGGCGCGCAGGACGGCCACCCGGTGACGATTTTCAACGCAGGCCGCGTTGAGTCTCGTCCAGCTCCCGAATGTATTTGAAGATCTTGCGGCTCGAAGCCGGAGGTTTGTTTTGCGCAACCTCGTGCTGGGCCTGACGGATCAGGGAACGCAATTGCTGGCGATCGGCGTCCGGGTACTCGATGACGAATTTCTCCAGTACGGCGTCATCGCCCGCGATCAGGCGGTCACGCCAGCGTTCCAGATTATGGAAGCGCTCGTTGTACTGGCGAGTGGAGGCATCGAGTTGATCGAGCAGAGTCAGAATCGCGTCCGTGTCCTGGTCGCGCATCAGTTTGCCGATGAACTGCAAATGCCGTTTACGCGCGATGTTCGCGGTGTGCTTGGGCGCATCGGCCAGTGCCCGGCGCAAAGCGTCGGTCAATGGCAGTTTGGCGACCAGATCAGGCTTGAGTGTGGTCAGGCGCTCGCCGAGGTCAACCAGCGCATGCAACTCGCGTTTGACCTGAGATTTGCTTTTTTCTCCCGTATCGAGGGAGTCGTCGTAAGAATCAACCATGGTGGCAGTCCGCAAAGAAACGCCGCCATGATAACCAGTCGGGGGCCGCTTGTCCGGCCCGGTCGCTCGATGACCCCAGCCGAAAGCAGAATTTGAGTGGAGATGAGCATGAGTGCAGTTCAAAGCGTCGGCCCGCAGGCATTGCCGGCACTGCAAGAACAGGTCGAGCAGATCATCGCCGAAGCCAAGCGCCAGGGCGCCAGCGCCTGTGAAGTCGCGGTGTCGCTGGAGCAGGGCCTGTCGACCTCGGTGCGTCAGCGCGAGGTCGAAACCGTTGAATTCAACCGTGATCAGGGTTTTGGCATCACCTTGTATGTTGGCCAGCGCAAGGGCTCGGCCAGCACCTCGGCCACCGGGCCAGAGGCGATTCGTGAAACGGTCGCAGCGGCGCTGGCTATCGCCAAACACACTTCCGAGGACGAAGCCTCAGGCCTCGCCGATGCGGCTCTGATGGCCAGGGATGTGCAGGATTTCGACCTGTTCCACGAGTGGGACATTACCCCGGAGCAGGCCATCGAGAAGGCTTTGCTCTGCGAGGCAGCGGCATTCGACGCCGATGCGCGGATCAAGAACGCCGACGGCACCACCCTCAGCACCCATCAGGGCTGCCGGGTTTATGGCAATAGCCATGGTTTCATCGGCGGTTACGCGTCGACCCGGCACAGCCTGAGTTGCGTAATGATCGCCGAAGCCGATGGCCAGATGCAGCGCGATTACTGGTACGACGTCAATCGTCAGGGCAGTCTGCTCGCCGATCCGGTGAGCATCGGCCAGCGTGCTGCGCAACGAGCAGCCAGCCGTCTGGGCGCGCGTCCGGTGCCGACATGCGAGGTGCCGGTGCTGTTTTCCGCTGAGCTGGCGGGTGGCCTGTTCGGCAGCTTCCTCTCGGCCGTGTCGGGCGGCAGCCTGTATCGCAAATCGTCATTTCTCGAAGGCACCCTGGGGCAGAAGCTGTTCCCGGAATGGCTGACCATCGATGAGCGTCCGCATCTGATGCGTGCCATGGGCAGTGCTTCCTACGACGGTGATGGCCTGGCCACTTACGCCAAACCGTTCGTCGAAAATGGCGAACTGGTCTCCTACATCCTCGGCACCTACTCCGGGCGCAAGCTGGGCATGCCGAGCACCGCCAACGCGGGCGGGGTGCACAACCTGTTCGTCACCCATGGCGACGAGGATCAGGCAGCGCTGTTGAAGCGCATGGGCCGAGGTCTGCTGGTCACCGAGTTGATGGGGCACGGCCTGAACATGGTCACCGGCGACTATTCGCGCGGCGCGGCGGGTTTCTGGGTCGAGAACGGCGAGATCCAGTTCGCTGTGCAGGAAGTGACCATCGCCGGCAACATGCGCGACATGTTCAAGCAGATTGTCGCGGTGGGTAACGACCTGGAACTGCGCAGCAACATCCGCACCGGTTCTGTATTGATTGAGCGGATGACTGTCGCCGGCAGCTAAGCTTCCGATTTCGTAAAGCCGAAAAGGCGCGCCATCCGTTCTGGATGGCGCGCCTTTTTTGTTGGTTTCACTGCGATTTCCCTGTGGGAGCGAGCCTGCTCGCGAAAGCGGTGGATCAGTTGTGAATGTGCTGACTGACACCGCGCATTCGCGAGCAGGCTCGCTCCCACAAGTGAACAGAGCAAACCCGAGTGCTTGTGTTGGTTCTCATTGTCATCTAATAATAAATCTCATCTCCGAACGAGTCCCGGATCATGAGTTCTGCCTTGCACGAGCAGCCCTACCTCGGAAGCTGGCGCTGGATGAGTCGCCAGATCCGTTGCGCGCTGAATCCCGACGAACCGCGCCTGATCGAACATTACCTTGCAGAAGGGCGCTACCTGTCCTGTTGCACAGCCACTTCGCCCTGGACCGTCGCCGAAACGTCTTTCCGTCTGCTGCTCGACACTGCCACCGATGTGGCGTTGCCGTGGCACTGGCGCAGCCTCTGTGTCGATCAAGCCTGGCGGCCCTTGCGTGAAATGGAGCGCCTGTCGCTGTGTCAGTGCCGCTTGCAGCGCTGGCAACGCTACACCTGGCAGCTCGCCACCTGCGAGTTGCAACCCTCTATTCCCCTCACTGATTTGCTGCAAGGACACCCCAATGACCAAGACACGTATTGAGCGCGACGGCATGGGCGAACTGCAGGTGCCGGTGGACGCTCTCTACGGCGCGCAAACCCAGCGCGCAGTGGATAACTTCCCGATCAGCGGCAAACCGATGCCGACGCAGTTCATCCGCGCGCTGATCCTCGCCAAAGCCGCCGCTGCCCGGGCCAACGTCGAGTTGAACCAGATCAGCGCGGCTCAGGGCAAAGCCATCAGCGATGCCGCCCAAGGCCTACTCGAAGGCGACTTCATGCAGCATTTTCCGGTAGATATCTTCCAGACCGGGTCCGGCACCAGCTCGAACATGAACGCCAACGAAGTGATCGCCACGCTGGCCAGCCGAATGCTCGGCGAGCCGGTCAACGCCAACGATCACGTCAATTGCGGGCAAAGCAGCAACGACATCATCCCGACCACCATCCACGTCAGTGCCGCGCTGGTGCTGCATGAACAACTGCTGCCGGCGCTGTTGCATCTGGTCCAGGTCATCGAGCGCAAGGCCGAGCAAGTGCATCATCACGTCAAAACCGGCCGCACCCATCTGATGGACGCGATGCCGGTGCGCATGAGCCAAGTGCTTAACGGCTGGGCGCAGCAACTCAAGGCCAACATCGCGCATCTGCAGGATTTGCTGCCAAGCCTGCAAGCGCTGGCGCAGGGCGGCACCGCGGTCGGTACCGGGATCAATGCGCATCCGGAGTTCGCCGCGCGATTCAGTCGGCACCTGAGCCAACTGACCGATGTGCAATTCGCCCCGGGCAAGGACTTGTTTGCGCTGATCGGCTCGCAGGACACCGCCGTCGCCGTCTCCGGCCAGCTCAAAGCTACTGCGGTGTCGCTGATGAAAATCGCCAATGACCTGCGCTGGATGAACTCAGGTCCCCTGGCCGGCCTCGGCGAAATTGAACTGCAAGCGCTGCAACCGGGTTCATCGATCATGCCCGGCAAGGTCAACCCGGTGATTCCGGAAGCCACCGCCATGGTCGCTGCGCAAGTGATCGGCAACGACTCGGTGATCACCGTCGCCGGGCAATCCGGCAATTTCGAACTGAACGTGATGTTGCCGATCATCGCGCATAACCTGCTGAGCAGCATCGAACTGCTGGCCAACTCCAGTCGCCTGCTCGGTGACAAGGCAATCGCTACTTTCAAGGTCAACGAATCGCGCTTGCAAGAAGCGTTGTCGCGCAACCCGATTCTGGTCACCGCGCTCAACCCCATCATCGGTTACCAGAAAGCCGCCGAAATCGCCAAGCAGGCTTACAAGGAAGGCCGCCCGGTGATCGACGTCGCCCTGGAACACACCGATCTGTCGCGTAGCCAGCTGGAAGAGTTGCTCAACCCCGAGAAACTCACCGCCGGCGGCGTGTAAACCCCGCAACCGCTTTGGAGGCTCACCATGGAGCACTGGAAACGCACGATCGAACGGGCCAATCGCTGCTTCATGCTGGGCGAATTGATCGACGCCCGCGAGGCGTACCTGCAAGCGCTGGCCCTGGCGCAAGTGTTGTTCGAACGCTGGGCGGATGCCGACGAAGCGGTGGCGGCCTGCGTCGTCTCTCATCACAACCTCGCCGACCTGCATCTGCGCCTGAATCAACCGGAGGAGAGCGCCGAGTATCTCTGCGCCATCCACCAGCGCTTGTTGCAGACCATGCAGGACGAGCGCTTGCGTCCGGCCCTGCGTGAAGCGGCGTTGCGCCAGAGCAGCAAGACCTATGTCGAACTGTTGAATTTCATCAGCGAGCACGGCGAGTACCCGCGCACCCAGCGCCTGCTGCATCCGGACACCGGCAATGCCCGCCGCGCCTCAACTTCTCATCAGTATGGAGTCCACTGAAATGGCTTTTACCTTGCCTGCCTTGCCTTACGCCTACGATGCCCTCGAGCCGCACATCGATGCGCAGACCATGGAGATCCATTACACCAAGCATCACCAGACCTACATCAATAACCTCAACGCCGCCGTAGAAGGCACCGAGTTTGCCGAATGGCCGGTGGAAAAACTCGTTGCCAGCGTCCAGCAACTGCCGGAAAAACTTCGCGCGGCGGTGATCAATCAGGGCGGCGGGCACGCCAATCATTCGCTGTTCTGGGAAGTGATGGTGCCCAACGGTGGCGGCAAGCCCGACGGCGCGCTGGCCAAGGCTATCGACGAGCAACTGGGCGGACTCGACAGTTTCAAGGAAGCGTTCACCAAAGCCGCGCTGACCCGTTTCGGCAGCGGTTGGGCGTGGCTCAGCGTGACCCCGGAGAAAAAACTGGTCGTGGAAAGCAGCGGTAACCAGGACAGTCCGTTGATGAACGGCAACACCCCGATTCTCGGGCTCGACGTCTGGGAACATGCCTACTACCTGCGCTACCAGAACCGTCGTCCGGAATACATCAACGCGTTTTACAACGTGATCAACTGGCCGGAAGTTGCTGCGCGCTATCAGGCCGCACTGGTTTAAGCCTTCAATAAAAACAATCAGGGCTGAGTATGGGCACGGAAACACTGGCGATTGGCAGCGGGCGCATGTTTCGTTACGCGGTGGGTTCGCTGTTGCTGTTGGCGGGTATGACTTTACTGGTCGCCCACGGTGTGCAATGGCTGAATCTGGAACCCAGATTGCTGCGCGCATTGCAGGGCGGCGCCATTTGCGCCTTGGGCACGGCGCTCGGCGCGGTGCCGGTGCTAGTGATCCGGCGCATGCCGCAGGCACTCAGCGATACCTTGCTTGGGTTTGGTGCCGGGGTGATGCTGGCGGCGACGGCATTTTCGTTGATCGTGCCGGGGATCGCTGCGGCCGAAAGTCTTGGTCTGACGCCGTGGGCCGCCAGTGGCCTGATCTGCTTTGGCATTCTGCTCGGTGCGTTCGGCCTGTATCTGGTGGATCGGCGCGTTTCCGGTGCCTCGCCGGAGATGCTCGTCGGCACGCTGGAGCATCCGGTGATTCCACCGCGAATCTGGCTGTTCGTGTTCGCCATTATCGCGCACAACATTCCGGAAGGCATGGCGGTTGGCGTATCTGCCGGAGGCGGGATGGCGGACGCCGACAGTCTGGCGATGGGCATTGCGTTGCAGGATGTGCCGGAAGGTCTGGTGATTGCTTTGGTGTTGGCCGGGGCGGGAATGTCGCGGGTCAGGGCGTTTCTGATCGGCGCGGCGTCAGGGCTGGTCGAACCGGTATTTGCGCTGCTGTGTGCGTGGCTGGTCAGTCTGGCTCAGGTGCTGTTGCCGCTGGGGCTGGCACTGGCGGCGGGGGCGATGTTGCTGGTAGTGACCCACGAAGTGATTCCGGAATCGCGTCGTCATGCGCACGACAAGCTGGCCAGTCTGGGCCTGTTGATCGGGTTTTGTCTGATGATGGTGATGGATACGGCGTTGGGGTGAAAGAAGATCAAAAGATCGCAGCCTGCGGCAGCTCCTGATGCGTTCCCTGTAGGAGCTGCCGCAGGCTGCGATATTTTGACTTTGGCTGTCAGCCACCTTCGTCGAAATAGTTGTTGATCAACGCCACCAGCGCATCCAGCGCTTCCTGTTCCTGATGCCCTTCAGTACTCAAATAAATTTTGGTGCCCTTGCCCGCCGCGAGCATCATCATCGCCATGATGCTCTTGCCGTCGACAGCCGTCTCAGGCGTACGGCCCACTCTGATCGTGCAGTCTGGATACTGACCGGCCACGCCGACGAACTTGGCTGATGCCCGCGCATGCAGACCCAGCTTATTGATGATTTCGATTTCACGAGCAGGCATCGCGGTGTGAATCCTTTAAGTGAGGTCGCGGTGGCGAACCTGGACGTTCTTCAGGGTTTTCTGCAGGGCCTGACCCAGACGTTCGGTCAGGTAGACGGAGCGGTGGTGCCCGCCGGTGCAGCCGATGGCAATGGTGACGTAGGCGCGGTTGCTGGCGGCGAAACGTGGCAGCCACTTGCTCAAATAGGTGTAGATGTCCTGATACATTTCTTCGACATCCGGCTGCTGCGCCAGGTACTCGGCCACCGGTGCATCAAGGCCGGACTGCGCACGGAGCTCCGGTTTCCAGTACGGGTTGGGCAGGCAGCGCACGTCGAAGACCAGGTCAGCATCGACCGGCATGCCGCGCTTGAAGCCAAATGATTCAACCAGAAACGCAGTACCGGGTTCCGGCTGATTCAGCAGGCGCAGCTTCAGGGTGTCGCGAAGCTGATAGAGGTTCAGGCTGGTGGTGTTGATTTTCAGGTCGGCCAAATCGGCGATCGGGCCGAGCAGGGCGCTTTCATCATGAATTGCTTCAGCCAGTGAGCGATTGGCGTTACTCAACGGGTGGCGACGACGGGTCTCGGAAAAACGCTTGAGCAGGGTTTCCTCGTCGGCGTCCAGATACAGCACATCGCACTTGATGTGTTTGGCGCGCACGTCTTCGAGCAATTCAGGGAAGCGTGACAGATGGCTCGGCAGGTTGCGTGCGTCGATCGACACGGCGACCAGCGGCTGCGCCAGCTCCGTGTGAATCAGCGCCCGCTCGGCCAGTTCCGGCAGCAAACCGGCCGGCAGATTGTCGATGCAGTAGTAGCCGTTGTCCTCAAGGACATTCAGGGCGGTACTTTTACCCGAGCCCGAACGGCCACTGACAATGATCAAACGCATGATTAGTGCCCGTTCTGCTCGTCCAGTACAACCTGGAACAAGGCTTCATTGCTCGGAGCGCTGCGCAATTTGTCGCGCACTTCCTTGCGGTCGAGCATGCTGGCGATCTGGCGCAGCAACTCCAGATGCGCATCGGTCGCGGCTTCCGGGACCAGCAGCACAAACAACAGGTCAACCGGGGCGCCGTCGATGGCGTCGAAATCGATCGGGGCTTCGAGGTGCAACAGGGCGCTCACCGGTCCCGCGCAGCCCTTGAGGCGGCAGTGGGGGATGGCGATGCCGTTGCCAAAACCGGTGGAGCCGAGTTTTTCACGGGCGATCAGCGCCTCGAAAACATCCTGCATCGCCAGATCCGGCACTTCGCGGTGGATCAGGTTGGCAATTTGTTCGAGGGCTTTTTTCTTGCTGCCGCCCGGCGCGTTCACCTGGGAACGGCCGGGGGTCAGGATGGTTTCAAGTCGGATCATGGGATAGGGGTGTTAACGACCGGTTGCGCCCTGGAGGAGGCTCTGGGTCTTTTCCTTATGCTTTTTGAGTTGGCGATCCAGCTTGTCGGTGAGTGAGTCGATCGCAGCGTACATGTCGGTATCTTCTGCGTTGGCGACCACTTCGCTGCCGGGGATATGCAAGGTGGCTTCGATCTTCTGCTTCAGCTTTTCGACGCACATCGTGACTTGCACGTTGGTGATCTTGTCGAAATGTCGCTCCAGTCGTTGGAGTTTTTCCTCGATGTAGGAACGCAGAGGTTGGGTCACTTCCAGTTGGTGTCCACTGATGTTGACTTGCATACAGCTTCTCCTTCGTTGCCAGTGCATAAAGCGGCAGGCCGAAAAGCCTGCCACTGGAACGCTGTAACGTGGCTTACATCAACCGCTTGCGTTCGCTCGAAGGCGCGATTCCGAGGGATTCGCGGTACTTGGCGACGGTGCGGCGAGCCACCTGAATGCCTTGTGCCTCCAGTAAACCAGCGATCTTGCTGTCACTCAACGGCTTTTTCTGATTTTCCGCGGCGACCAGTTTCTTGATGATCGCGCGAATCGCCGTGGACGAGCATTCGCCGCCTTCGGAGGTGCTGACGTGGCTGGAGAAAAAGTATTTCAGCTCATAAATACCGCGCGGGGTATGCATGAACTTTTGCGTGGTCACCCGGGAAATCGTCGATTCGTGCATGCCGACCGCTTCGGCGATGTCATGCAGCACCAGCGGCTTCATCGCTTCGTCGCCGTATTCGAGGAAACCGCGCTGATGTTCGACGATCTGCGTGGCCACTTTCATCAGGGTTTCGTTGCGGCTCTGCAGGCTCTTGATGAACCAGCGGGCTTCCTGCAGCTGGTTGCGCATGAAAGTGTTGTCGGCGCTGGTGTCGGCACGTTTCACAAAACCGGCGTACTGGGCGTTGACCCGCAGGCGTGGCACCGATTCCTGGTTCAGCTCGACCAGCCAGCGCTCGTTGTCCTTGCGCACGATCACATCGGGAATGACGTATTCGGCTTCGGTCGATTCGATCTGCGAGCCCGGACGCGGATTGAGGCTCTGTACCAGCTCGATGACCTGGCGCAGCTCGTCTTCCTTGAGCTTCATGCGGCGCATCAACTGGCTGTAATCGCGGCTGCCCAGCAGGTCGATGTAATCGGCGACGAGGCGCTTGGCCTCAGCCAGCCACGGTGTTTTGGCCGGCAACTGGCGAAGTTGCAGGAGCAGGCATTCGCTGAGGTTGCGGGCGCCGATCCCGGCGGGCTCAAATTGCTGGATGCGATGCAGGACGGCTTCGATTTCATCGAGCTCGATGTCCAGTTCCGGATCGAACGCTTCAAGAATTTCTTCGAGTGTTTCGTCCAGATAGCCCTGATTGTTGATGCAATCGATCAGAGTTACGGCGATCAAGCGATCGGTGTCGGACATCGGTGCCAGGTTCAGTTGCCACAGCAGATGGCTTTGCAGGCTCTCGCCGGCCGACGTGCGGGTGGTGAAATCCCACTCGTCGTCATCGCTGCTGGGCAGGCTGCTGGCGCTGGTCTGGTAGACGTCTTCCCACGCGGTATCCACGGGGAGTTCGTTAGGGATGCGTTCGTTCCATTCGCCATCCTCAAGGTTGTCCACCGTCGGAGCGGTTTCCTGATAGGAGGGTTCCTGTATTTCGGCGGACTTCTGTTCGGCGTTGTCGGCCAGAGGATCGGCGTTGTCGAAGTCGTCGCCTTCTTCCTGGCGCTCGAGCATCGGATTGGATTCCAGAGCCTCCTGGATCTCCTGTTGCAGGTCCAGGGTCGACAATTGGAGCAGACGGATGGCCTGTTGCAGCTGCGGTGTCATCGTCAGCTGCTGGCCCATTCTCAAGACTAGCGATGGTTTCATGGCAGGGGCTTAACACCTTATTCGCCGGCGCTTTGCGCCATACACTACAGGGCGCCGAAGCGCCAAACTTAAGCAAATTATATGCCTGAAACTGAAGTGTTTGCCTAGAGCGCTGTAACAATTAAAGCGGATAAATGCGCCTTGAATCGATACAGCGCTGTCGCGCTTACAGGCGGAACTCGTGACCCAGATACACTTCCTTGACCAGATCGTTGGCCAGGATGGTCTCGGCATCACCTTCGGCGATCAGTTGACCGTCGTTGACGATGTAAGCGGTTTCGCAGATATCCAGCGTTTCACGGACGTTGTGGTCGGTGATCAGCACACCGATGCCCTTGGCCTTGAGGTGGTGGATGATCTGCTTGATGTCGCCGACCGAGATCGGGTCGACACCGGCGAACGGTTCGTCGAGCAGGATGAATTTCGGCGCAGTGGCCAGGGCACGAGCGATTTCCACCCGGCGGCGCTCACCACCGGACAGGCTCATGCCGAGGTTGTCGCGGATGTGGCTGATGTGGAATTCCTGCAGCAGGCTTTCCAGCTCCTTGCGCCGGCCGGCCTTGTCGAGTTCCGGGCGGGTCTCGAGGATCGCCATGATGTTGTCGGCAACCGACAGTTTGCGGAAGATCGAAGCTTCTTGCGGCAGATAGCCGATACCGGCCTTGGCGCGGCCGTGCATCGGCTGGTGGCTGACGTCCAGGTCATCGATCAGCACACGGCCCTGATCTGCCTGCACCAGGCCAACGATCATGTAGAAGCACGTCGTCTTGCCGGCGCCGTTCGGGCCGAGCAGGCCGACGATCTGCCCGCTGTCGATCGACAGGCTGACGTCACGCACGACCTGGCGGCTTTTATAGGCCTTGGCCAGGTGCTGAGCTTTCAGAGTTGCCATTACTGGGATTTCTCTTCGGTTTTCTTCTTCGGCTGGATCACCATGTCGATGCGCGGACGCGATTCGGTGACCTTGCTGCCCGTGGCGCGACCGGCGCTGGCCAGTTTCTTCACGGTGTCGTAGACGATTTTCTCGCCCTGAGTGGTGTTGTTGTCCTTGTCGACAACCTTGGCCTTGTCGATCAGTACGACGCGGTTTTGCGCGGCATGGTACTGAATCGTCACACCCCAGCCCTGTACAGGCTTGGTGTCGCCAGCAGTCTGCATCTGTTCGAAGTAGGCGAGGTTGCCGACTGAAGTCACCACGTCGATATCACCGGTCGGGGTGCGGGTGATGGTCACGGTGTTGCCGGTGACCTTCATCGAACCCTGGGTAATGATCACGTCACCTTTATAGGTGGCGATGCCATTCTTGTCGTCCAGTTGGGCGTCGTCGGCCTGAATGCGGATAGGCTGCTGCTGATCGTTCGGCAGGGACCAGGCGCTCGCGCTTCCCAGTGCTGCGCCCAGACTGAGCAAAATAGGGAGGGTTTTAACGAGCCTCATACTGTCCTCTTACGTTCGATTGCAGGTGTATCCTGCTGTCCTTCAGGTACGCTTTCATTCCGACGCCAGTCGACACGCCACCAGCGCCCTCGATTCTAACGGGTTGCGCAGTCTGCGCATATTCCTGCTGCGGGAACACGGTCATGCGGGTGCTGGTGATCAGGGTGCCGCGCTTTTTCTCATCGGTGCGCTGCACGCGGACCGAATCGATCAATTCCACTTCGGTACCGCCCGAGTTCACTTCGCCGCGTTCACTGGTCACGTGCCAGGGGAAGTCGGTACCGCGATACATGTTCAAGTCAGGCTTGGTCACCAGGGTGACATCGGTCGCCTTGACGTGCTCGGCCTTGTCGGAAGTCATCTCGTACTGCACCTTGCCGTCGGGCAGGTACTGAATGGTGTGCGTGTTGGTCGCGTACCAGTCGATCGGATTCTCGGCGGTCGAGACCGGCGGCTTGTCGAGGAAACGCTCCGGGCTGATGTTCCAATAGCCGACCGCAGCGAAAATCGCCGCGATGCAGCCGAACAGCAGGAAGTTGCGAAACTTTTTGCTAAACATGGTCAGGCTCACAGGTACGCGGCGTTGGCCGCTTCGAGGCGGCCCTGGGCGCGCAGGATCAATTCGCAGAATTCGCGGGCGGCACCCTCGCCGCCACGGGCGCGGGTAACGCCGTGGGCGTGTTCGCGGACGAAATCGGCAGCGTTGGCCACCGCCATGCCCAGCCCTACACGGCGGATTACCGGCAAGTCTGGCAGATCGTCACCGAGATAGGCGACTTCTTCATAGCTTAGGCCCAGTTGCGCGAGCAGACCGTCGAGTACCACCAGTTTGTCTTCACGCCCCTGAAACAGATGGGGGATGCCGAGGTTTTTCGCGCGACGCTCGACCACCGGGGTCCTGCGACCGCTGATGATCGCGGTTTGTACGCCGGCATTCATCAGCATCTTGATGCCCTGGCCGTCGAGGGTGTTGAAGGTCTTGAACTCGCTGCCGTCTTCGAGGAAGTACAGGCGCCCGTCGGTGAGTACGCCATCGACGTCGAAGACTGCCAGTTTGATCGCTTTGCCGCGTTGCAGCAGATCGTTGCTCATTACATGACTCCTGCGCGCAGCAGGTCGGAGAGGTTGAAGGCGCCGATCGGGCGATCCTCCTCGTCGACGACTACCAGGGCGTTGATTCGATGGTCTTCCATGATTTTCAGGGCTTCGGCAGCGAGCATGTCGGGCCGGGCGGTCTTGCCGTGTGCGGTCATCACCTGATCGATGGTGGCGCTGCGGATGTCGATGGCGCGATCCAGCGTGCGGCGCAAATCACCGTCGGTGAAGATCCCGGCGAGCTTGCCGTCGGCTTCAAGGATAGCGGTCATGCCCAGACCTTTGCGGGTCATTTCCATCAGTGCGTCTTTGAGCAGGGTGCCGCGTTGTACCTGTGGCAGCTCTTGCCCGGCGTGCATGACGTTTTCCACTTTCAGCAGCAGGCGACGGCCAAGGGCGCCACCCGGATGCGAGAAGGCAAAATCTTCAGCGGTGAAACCACGCGCTTCCAGCAAGGCCACGGCCAGAGCGTCACCCATGACCAGCGCGGCGGTGGTCGAAGAGGTCGGTGCCAGATTCAGCGGGCAGGCTTCGTGCTCGACATGCACATTGAGATTGACCTCGGCTGCCTTCGCCAATGGCGACTGCGGATTGCCGGTGACGCTGATCAGTTGAATGCCCAAGCGCTTGATCAACGGCAACAGAGTCACGATTTCATTGGTCGAACCAGAGTTCGACAGGGCCAGAATAACGTCGTCGCGGGTGATCATGCCCATGTCGCCGTGGCTGGCTTCGGCCGGATGCACGAAAAACGCCGGGGTGCCGGTGCTGGCCAGGGTCGCGGCGATCTTGTTGCCGATATGCCCGGATTTGCCCATGCCGACTACGACCACGCGGCCCTTGCTGGCCAGAATCATCTCGCAGGCGCGTACGAAATCGGCGTCGATATGGGCCATCAAGCCTTGGACGGCTTCCACTTCGAGGCGGATGGTGCGTTGTGCCGATTGAATCAGGTCGCGGGTTTTGCTCATGTCAGAATCGTATGGGCCGATGAAAAGGCGGCGATTATAGCGGTTATGTGGCAAAGCCTCACGCAAGTTCGACGTGCTTTGTCATTACTGGTTACCAAAACCCTCTGAAACTCGCTCAGGCCCTCTTCAGTCGGCGATCTTGGCCGGGTTCTCGCTTGGGCGCTCAGCCTTTGCAGTGATATAGTTCGCCGCCAGTTCGGCCTGCCCGGGATGCAGGTGTTTCCGAGGAAAGTCTGGCATCCCAGTGAGAGGCTGCATCGCAAGGAGTTTAGATGAGTGCCGATAACGCCTACGCGGTCGAGCTGAAGGGAGTCTCCTTCAAGCGCGGTGCGCGGAGCATTTTCAATAACGTCGATATCCGCATCCCGCGCGGCAAGGTCACCGGCATCATGGGGCCTTCCGGCTGCGGCAAGACCACGCTGCTGCGCCTGATGGGCGCGCAGTTGCGGCCGTCCGGCGGCGAAGTCTGGGTAAACGGGCAGAACCTGCCGACGCTGTCGCGCAGTGATCTGTTCGATGCGCGCAAGCACATGGGCGTGCTGTTTCAGAGCGGTGCGCTGTTCACCGACCTCGATGTGTTCGAGAACGTAGCCTTCCCGCTGCGGGTGCACACCCAGCTGCCGGAAGACATGATCCGCGACATCGTCCTGCTCAAATTGCAGGCGGTGGGGCTGCGTGGCGCGATCGAACTGATGCCGGACGAACTGTCCGGTGGCATGAAGCGCCGCGTTGCGCTGGCCCGGGCGATTGCCCTCGATCCGCAGATTCTCATGTACGACGAGCCCTTCGTGGGCCAGGACCCGATCGCCATGGGCGTGCTGGTACGCCTGATCCGCCTGCTCAACGATGCACTGGGAATCACCAGTATCGTGGTCTCCCATGACCTGGCGGAAACCGCGAGCATTGCCGACTACATCTATGTAGTGGGCGATGGTCAGGTGCTGGGGCAGGGCACGCCGGACGAACTGATGAATTCGGATGAACCGCGTATCCGCCAGTTCATGACCGGCGATCCCGATGGCCCGGTGCCGTATCACTTTCCAGCGACGGATTACCGCGCAGATCTTCTGGGGAAGCGCTGATGCGCAGAATTTCATTGATGGAACGCGTGCGTCGGTTCGGCGAATCGGCGATCGACGCGGTCGCGGTGTTTGGTCGAGCGACCCTGTTCCTGTTTCACGCCCTGCTGGGCCGTGGCGGTATCAGCGGTGGTTTCGGCCTGTTGATCAAACAACTGCATTCGGTCGGCGTCATGTCGCTGGTGATCATCGTGGTCTCCGGCATTTTCATCGGCATGGTGCTCGCGCTGCAGGGCTTCAGCATTCTTTCCAGCTATGGTTCAGAGCAGGCGGTGGGGCAGATGGTCGCCCTGACGCTGCTGCGTGAACTGGGGCCGGTGGTCACCGCGTTGCTGTTTGCCGGTCGCGCCGGTTCGGCGCTGACCGCCGAGATCGGCAACATGAAATCCACCGAGCAGCTGTCCAGCCTGGAAATGATCGGTGTCGATCCGCTCAAGTACATCATCGCCCCGCGCCTGTGGGCCGGCTTCATTTCCCTGCCGGTGCTGGCGATGATCTTCAGCGTCGTCGGCATCTGGGGCGGTTCGTGGGTCGCGGTCGATTGGCTGGGCGTCTACGAAGGCTCCTACTGGGCGAACATGCAGAACAGCGTGACCTTCACCAGCGACGTGCTCAATGGCGTGATCAAAAGTGTCGTTTTCGCCTTTGTCGTGACCTGGATCGCCGTATTCCAAGGCTATGACTGTGAACCCACTTCCGAGGGAATCAGTCGCGCCACCACCAAGACCGTGGTGTTTGCCTCGCTGGCAGTGCTCGGCCTGGACTTTATTCTGACCGCTTTGATGTTTGGAGATTTCTGATGCAAAACCGCACCCTGGAAATCGGTGTCGGCCTGTTCCTGCTGGCAGGGATCCTGGCTTTGCTGCTGCTCGCCTTGCGCGTCAGCGGCCTGTCTCCGACTTCGTCCACCGACACTTACAAGTTGTATGCGTATTTCGACAATATCGCCGGTTTGACGGTCAGAGCCAAAGTGACCATGGCCGGTGTGACCATCGGCAAGGTCACCGCTATCGATCTGGATCGCGACAGCTTCACCGGTCGGGTCACGCTGCAAGTGGATAAAAAGGTCGACAACCTGCCGGTCGATTCCACAGCGTCTATCCTCACCGCGGGTCTGCTGGGCGAGAAGTATATCGGTATCAGCGTCGGCGGCGAGGACACCCAGTTGAAAGACGGTGGAACCATCCACGACACGCAGTCGTCACTGGTACTGGAAGACCTGATCGGTAAATTCCTGCTCAATACCGTTAGCAAAGACGCCAAATGAGGAGCTTTTGAATGATCTCTATCTTGCGACGTGGCCTGTTGGTGTTGCTCGCGGCCCTGCCGTTGATGGCTAACGCTGCACCGGGGCAATCGGCTCATGACCTGATTCAGGACACCACGAACCGGATGCTTGCCGATTTGCAGGCCAACAAAGAGAAGTACAAGCAGGATCCGCAGGATTTCTATGCGGCGCTGAACAGCATCGTTGGTCCGGTGGTAGATGCCGAGGGCATCTCGAAAAGCATCATGACCGTGAAGTATTCGCGCAAGGCTACGCCTGAGCAGATGCAACGCTTTCAGGAAAACTTCAAGCGCGGCCTGTTCCAGTTCTACGGCAACGCTTTGCTGGAATACAACAACCAGGGTATTACCGTTGACCCGGCCAAAGACGAATCGGGCGACCGCACCAGCGTCAACATGACCGTCAAGGGCAGCAACGGCGCGATCTATCCGGTGCAATACACGCTTGAGAAGATCAGCGGCGAGTGGAAACTGCGCAACGTGATCATCAACGGCATCAATATCGGCAAGCTGTTCCGTGACCAGTTCGCCGACGCCATGCAACGCAATGGCAACGATCTGGACAAGACCATCGATGGCTGGGCCGGTGAAGTGGCCAAGGCCAAGCAGGAAACCGACAAAGCCGCCGCGAAGCCAGCGCAATGAGTGAGGCGGCAGTTCGTATGAGTGATGTCGACGAGCTGGTGCTCAGCGGCGTGCTGGATTACCGCACCGGGCCTGACCTGCGCAAGGAAGGGCAGGCGCTGATCAAGTCGAGCAAGGCATCGGCGCTGGTCATCGATTGTTCGGCGGTGCAGAAGTCCAGCAGCGTCGGCCTGTCGTTGCTGCTGTGCTTCATGCGTGATGCGCAGGCGGCCGGCAAGGCCGTCAGCATCCGCGCGATGCCCGAAGACATGCGCGAAATTGCTCAGGTCAGCGAGTTGACCGAGCTGCTGGCGCACCCCTGAACCCGCATCTATAAAGAAGCCCCCCGTCAGAGTCCTGCGTTGCGGGGTTCGCAGGCGCGGGGCTTTTTTGTATGATGTCCGACCCGTGCGCACAGGGCGCCGATTGAGGTTGAGCATGCAGGCCGTAGAAGTGAAGAGCTTCCTAGAAGGAAAGCTGCCAGGAACGCTGGTAGAAGTTGAAGGCGAAGGCTGCAACTTCCAGCTGAACGTGATCAGCGATGAACTGGCGGCGTTGAGCCCGGTGAAGCGTCAGCAGCAGGTCTATGCCCATTTGAACCCATGGATCACCGATGGCAGCATCCATGCGGTCACTATGAAATTTTTCAGCCGCGCGGCCTGGGCCGAGCGCACCTGAGCCCTAGGGCGTCGAGATACTAATGGATAAATTGATTATTACCGGTGGCGCTCGTCTTGATGGCGAGATCCGCATTTCCGGCGCGAAGAACTCCGCCCTGCCGATTCTGGCTGCGACCTTGCTGTGCGATGGCCCGGTCACCGTCGGCAACCTGCCGCACCTGCACGACATCACCACCATGATCGAGCTGTTCGGGCGCATGGGCATCGAGCCGGTGATCGACGAGAAGCTCAGCGTCGAAATCGACCCGCGCACCATCAAGACCCTGATCGCCCCGTACGAACTGGTGAAAACCATGCGTGCGTCGATTCTGGTACTGGGCCCGATGGTCGCGCGTTTCGGTGAAGCCGAAGTGGCACTGCCTGGCGGTTGCGCCATCGGTTCGCGTCCGGTCGACCTGCACATCCGTGGCCTCGAAGCCATGGGCGCGGTCATCGACGTCGAAGGCGGCTACATCAAGGCCAAGGCGCCTGAAGGCGGCCTGCGCGGCGCGCACTTCTTCTTCGACACCGTCAGCGTGACCGGTACCGAAAACATCATGATGGCCGCTGCTCTGGCCAAGGGCCGCAGCGTGTTGCAGAACGCCGCGCGCGAGCCTGAAGTAGTCGACCTGGCGAACTTCCTCAATGCCATGGGCGCCAAGGTTTCCGGCGCCGGCACCGACACCATCACCATCGATGGCGTCGAGCGGCTGGGTTCGGCTTTCTACAAAGTCATGCCTGACCGTATCGAAACCGGCACCTACCTGGTCGCCGCTGCCGTGACCGGTGGTCGCGTCAAGGTCAAGGACACCGATCCGACCATCCTCGAAGCGGTGCTGGAAAAGCTCCGTGAAGCCGGTGCGGAAATCACCTGCGGTGAAGACTGGATCGAGCTGAACATGCACGGCAAGCGCCCGAAAGCGGTCAACGTGCGCACTGCGCCGTACCCGGCGTTCCCGACCGACATGCAGGCCCAGTTCATCTCGCTTAACGCCATTGCCGAAGGCACTGGTGCGGTGATCGAGACGATCTTCGAAAACCGTTTCATGCACGTGTACGAACTGCACCGCATGGGCGCGCACATCCAAGTTGAAGGCAACACTGCCATCGTCACCGGTATCGAGAAACTCAAGGGCGCGCCAGTCATGGCCACCGACCTGCGTGCATCGGCCAGTCTGGTGATTTCGGCGCTGGTTGCCGAAGGCGACACGCTGATCGACCGCATCTACCACATCGACCGTGGTTACGAGTGCATCGAAGAAAAACTGCAAATGCTGGGTGCCAAGATCCGTCGCGTTCCGGGCTGATCGCTGCATCGGGACACACGGACGTGTCCACTGAATTCGTTTCGAGTCGAGGGTGTGCGCACCCTCGATGTGTGTCCGGCGTCGATTGCGACCGGGCATGAGTACCTTGATAAGGACTGACGTTTCCCATGTTGACCATCGCACTGTCCAAGGGCCGCATCCTTGACGACACCCTGCCGCTTCTCGCTGAAGCGGGCATCGTGCCGACCGAGAATCCGGACAAGAGCCGCAAGCTGATCATTCCCACGACCCAGGACGACGTGCGTCTGCTGATCGTGCGTGCCACCGACGTGCCGACCTATGTCGAGCATGGCGCGGCCGACCTCGGCGTCGCCGGTAAGGACGTGCTGATGGAGTACAGCGGCCAGGGTCTGTACGAGCCGCTGGACCTGCAGATCGCCCAGTGCAAGCTGATGACCGCCGGCAAGATCGGCGCGGCCGAGCCCAAGGGCCGTCTGCGCGTGGCGACCAAGTTCGTCAACGTTGCCAAGCGTTATTACGCCGAGCAGGGCCGTCAGGTCGACATCATCAAGCTGTACGGCTCGATGGAGCTGGCGCCGCTGATCGGGCTGGCCGACAAGATCATCGACGTGGTCGACACCGGCAACACCCTGCGCGCCAACGGCCTGGAGCCACAGGAACTGATCGCCACGATCAGCTCGCGTCTGGTCGTCAACAAGGCTTCAATGAAAATGCAGCACGCCCGAATCCAGGCGTTGATCGACACCCTGCGCAACGCAGTGGAATCGCGACACCGCGGCTGATCTACCTGCGCGGCCCGAGGCCGCGCCGTCTATCCGCCTCATAGCCAGAATTCTCAGGTGCCCAAGCGGATCGAATGCTAGTTTCGGGCGCCTGAGTTATTTGCCATTCCTATGAGGCTCTCGCTATGACCGCAACCACTGCAATTCGCCGACTCAACGCTGCTGACCCGGATTTCGCGCATCATCTGGATCATCTGCTGAGCTGGGAAAGTGTGTCTGACGACTCGGTCAATCAGCGCGTTCTGGACATCATCAAGGCTGTGCGCGAACGTGGTGACGCAGCGCTGGTCGAGTTCACCCAGAAGTTCGACGGTCTTGAAGTCGCCTCGATGGCCGACCTGATCCTGCCGCGCGAGCGCCTCGAACTGGCCCTGACCCGCATCACGGTGCCGCAACGCGAGGCCCTGGAAAAAGCCGCCGCCCGGGTGCGCAGCTATCACGAAAAACAGAAGCAAGATTCCTGGAGCTACACCGAAGCTGACGGCACGGTGCTCGGCCAGAAGGTTACGCCGCTGGATCGCGCAGGCCTGTACGTGCCGGGCGGCAAGGCCTCGTATCCGTCGTCGGTATTGATGAACGCGATTCCGGCCAAGGTCGCCGGCGTGACCGAAGTGGTCATGGTCGTGCCAACCCCTCGCGGTGAAATCAACGAGCTGGTGCTGGCCGCTGCCTGCATCGCCGGTGTCGACCGCGTGTTCACCATCGGCGGCGCGCAAGCGGTTGCCGCCCTGGCTTACGGCACCGAAAGCGTGCCGCGTGTCGACAAGGTTGTCGGCCCGGGCAATATCTATGTGGCCACGGCCAAGCGCCATGTGTTCGGCCAGGTCGGCATCGACATGATCGCCGGCCCTTCGGAAATTCTTGTGGTCTGCGACGGCCAGACCGATCCGGACTGGATCGCCATGGACCTGTTCTCCCAGGCCGAGCACGACGAAGACGCGCAAGCGATTCTGGTCAGCCCCGACGCCGAGTTCCTCGACAAGGTGGCCGCGAGCATCGATAAATTGCTGCCGACCATGGACCGCGCGACCATCATCGAAACTTCAATCAATGGCCGTGGTGCGCTGATTCAGGTGAGCGACATGGCGCAGGCCATCGAAGTCGCCAACCGCATCGCCCCGGAACACCTGGAATTGTCGGTCGCTGATCCACAAGCCTGGCTGCCGCAGATTCGTCACGCCGGTGCGATCTTCATGGGGCGCCACACTTCCGAAGCGTTGGGCGACTACTGTGCGGGCCCGAACCACGTGTTGCCGACTTCCGGCACCGCGCGCTTCTCCTCGCCACTGGGCGTCTACGACTTCCAGAAGCGCTCGTCGATCATCTTCTGCTCCGAGGCCGGCGCTTCCGAGCTGGGCAAAACTGCATCGGTACTGGCCCGTGGCGAATCACTGAGCGCCCACGCGCGCAGCGCCGAATACCGCATCAAAGACGAAGACTTTCTGAAAGGGCAGGGGAACTGAGCGATGAGTAAATTCTGGAGCCCGTTCGTCAAGGATCTGGTGCCCTACGTGCCGGGCGAACAGCCGAAGCTGACCAAGCTGGTCAAGCTCAATACCAACGAAAATCCGTACGGCCCGTCGCCAAAAGCGCTGGCCGCGATGCAGGCCGAGCTCAACGACAACCTGCGCCTGTACCCGGACCCGAACAGTGACCTGCTGAAAAACGCCGTGGCCCAATACTACGGCGTGCAAACCAGTCAGGTGTTCCTTGGCAACGGTTCGGACGAAGTGCTCGCGCACATCTTCCATGGTCTGCTGCAACACGATCAGCCGCTGCTGTTCCCGGACATCAGCTACAGCTTTTATCCGGTCTACTGCGGTCTGTACGGCATTGAATTCGATGCGGTGCCACTGGATGCGCAATTCCAGATCAACCCCGCCGACTATGCCAAACCGAATGGCGGGATCATTTTCCCCAACCCGAACGCGCCGACCGGTTGCCTGCTGGCGCTGGAAGCCGTCGAGCAAATCCTCAAGGCCAGCCCGGATTCGGTGGTCGTGGTGGATGAGGCCTACATCGACTTCGGTGGCGAGACGGCGATCAGTCTGGTCGATCGTTATCCGAATCTGCTGGTGACGCAGACTCTGTCCAAGTCACGCTCGCTGGCTGGCCTGCGCGTCGGTCTGGCGGTAGGGCATGCGGATCTGATCGAGGCGCTGGAGCGGATCAAGAACAGCTTCAACTCCTATCCACTGGATCGTCTGGCGATTGTCGGTGCGGCGGCGGCTTTCGAAGATCGCGAGTATTTCGACAAGACCTGTCGTCAGGTGATCGAGAGTCGTGATTGGGTCGTTGCGCAATTGCAGGCCAAGGGCTTTGAAGTCCTGCCGTCGGCGGCCAACTTCATTTTCGCTCGCCACCCGCAGCATGACGCAGCGGGGCTGGCGGCCAAGTTGCGTGAGCAGGGTGTGATCGTACGGCACTTCAAGCAGGAGCGGATTGCGCAGTTCTTGCGGATTTCGATTGGTACGCCGGAGCAGAATCAGGCGCTGATTGACGGCCTCGGCGCCCTTTAAGCGACACTGAACTTGTGGGAGCGAGCCTGCTCGCGAAAGCGGTCTTTCATTCAATGCCAGTGCTGAATGTTGTACCTATTCGCGAGCAGGCTCGCTCCCACATTTGCTCATTGTGTTTAGTCGTGATGCGGCTCGCCAACGAATGTCAGCGAACTGAACAACCCACGACTATCCACATCCACACTGTCCTTCACCGGCACTTCAACCTGCGCCGCAATCACATTCAAACCCTCATTTCTCACCAATACCTGCGCACGGCCATCTTTGTCCGTCTCGGTACTCAGCGTGTTCGGCGCGCTGCGATAGTCGCCAATCAACTTCACACCCGCAGCCGGTTTGCCATCGAGCAGCACCCGCACCGGTAACGATTTGCCCGGCCCGACCGTCAGCGGATCGACCTCCGGCAGGATCAGCAGTTTGATCTGCTCCAGTTTCGGCAACTTCGCTCCCGGCTGATAGATCGCCAGGCTGTACTTGAAGGTCTGCGTGGCCTCGGTGGCGCCGGGCACTTTGCTGCGTCCTTCGTTGATCCACTTCTTGTCCGCCGTCTGCGACCACATGCCATTACTCAGCGCCACGGCCATCAACGCCGGCGGCTTCAACGGTTTCAGCCGGGCATGATCGGCCAGGCGCTCGACGCTGACCGGGATCATTTTGCCGCTTGCGTCATAAGCCCAGGCACCGCTGATTTTTTGTGCCTTGAAGGCGTTGTCTTCGGCGCCGTGACCGTAGACCACTTCGATGTTGCCGCGTCGCTCCTCTGTCCACAGGCCGTGCGCCGACACCTGGCCGGTGAACAGCGCAGCGATGAGCAGAAGGGATTTGCCGTAGTGCATGGTGACGTCCTTTTACAGGTTGAGTGTCAGGCTGACAGTGAAATTGCGCCGCTCGCCGGGGTTGACCCAGTAGTTGCTGTAGGAGCGCTCGTAATATTTCTCGTCGAAGATGTTGTTCAGGTTCAGGCCGACCGTGACGTTGTCGCTGGCCTTGTAGTGCGCGAGCAGGTCGACGGTCTGGTAGGCCGGCAATTCGAAGTCGCTGCCGGATTCGCCCGAGCGATCGCCGACGTAGGTGAACGCTGCACCGACGTCTGAACCGCGCAGTCGGCCATCCTGAAATTCATAAACACCCAGCAGACTGCCGCTGCGTTTGGCCACGCCGAGGATGCGGCTGCCGGTAGGAATGGTCGCGTCGCCCTTGGTCACCTCGGCGTCGATGTAGGCGAAGGCGCCGATGACCCGCACTGCGTCGGTCACCTGACCGCTCACTTGCCAATCGAAACCCTGACTGCGCGCCTTGCCCATGGCGCGGCTGGTGTCGGTGCCCGGATCGAGGGCGAGGACGTTTTCCTTGTCGATGTGGAAGAAGGCGAGGGTGCTGCTCACGCGCTCATCGAACAGCTCGTTCTTGATCCCCACTTCGTAACCTACGCCTTCTTCCGGATCGAAGGATTTGCCGGAGGCATCCAGGCCGTTGTTCGGTCTGAACGAGGTCGAGGCGTTGGCGAACAGGCCGGTATTTGGCGTGAGCTGATAGAGCAGGCCGGCGCGTTGAGTCAGCGCGTCGTGGCGCTGCTGGCTTCTGGCATTACGGCTGTGATCGTCGATGCGCTGATCGAAGTGCTCGAAGCGCGCACCGAGCATGCCGCGCAAATTGTCAGTGAAGATGATCTGGTCCTGCAGATTCAGCGCCTGGCTTTCGACGTGTTCGAAGAAGTCGGTGCCCGAGCGTGCGCCGTTGGGTTTCGGCTGGCCGTAGAGCGGCTTATAGATGTCGATGGCGTAGGGGCCGCCAGCAATGGTGGTGACGCGCTCGTCCTTGCGATAGTTCTCGTACTCGGTGCCGATCAGTAATTCGTGCTGCCACGGCCCGAGATCGAACAGACCGCGCAGTTCCAGTTGGGTGATGCTGTCGTGCCAATTCGTGTCGCGTTCGCGAAAGCGGCGGTTCACCGTGTGGCCATCGGCGTTCAGCGCCCGCTGTTCCGAGGCGTCGCCCCAGAGCTTGCCTTCCTTGTAGTGACTGGCCAGGCGCAGTTTCCAGCTGTCGTTCAGATGGTGTACAAGAGTGGCCTGGAGCAGGTTGTTGTGGTTGTCGATGTTGCCGTCGTTGGGCTCGCCCAAGAACGTCGAGCGCGATACGCCGCTCCATTTGTTGTTCGGCGCCACGACGCCACGATCGAACGTCGAGTTGTGACGGACGATTTCGCTTTCCACCAGCAGCGATGTATCCGGGCTCAACTGCCAACTGATCGAAGGCGCAACGAAGACCCGCTGGCTGTCGACGTGGTCGCGAAAGCTGTTGTTGTCTTCTACGGCGAGGTTGATGCGCGAGAGCACATCGCCCTGTTCATCGAGGGGCGTGTTGACGTCCAGCGCGGTGCGATAGCGGTCCCAACTGCCAGCGCTGGTTTGCAGAGTGGTGAACGCTTCGGGCTGTGGTTTCTTGGTGACGATGTTCACCGTGCCGCCCGGATCTCCCCGGCCGTAAAGGCTGGCGGCCGGGCCTTTGAGCACTTCGATGCGCTCGATGTTGGCGGCATCCGGCGTGCTCGGATAACCGCGATTGGCACTGAAGCCGTCCTTGTAGAACTCGGACGTCGTGAAGCCGCGCACGCTGTATTCGTACAGGGTCAGGCCGCCGAAGTTGTTCTGCTTCGACACGCCGCCGGCGAAATCCAGGGCGCGCTCGACGCTGCTGCTGCCCAGATCCGAGAGCACACTGGCCGGGACCACGCTGATGGCTTGTGGGATATCGCGGATCGCTGTGTCGGTTTTGGTCGCACTGGCCGAGCGAGTCGCGCGATAACCGCTGACCCGGCCGGTCGGGGATTCGTAGTCGGAAGTGACGCTGATGGCTTCCAGCTCAAAGGGCTGCGGCTCATCGGCGAAGGCGGGATCGCAGAGCAAACCCAGAGTCAGGCCTAGCAGCGAGGCCTTTTTGCGAGACGACATGTTATGTTGTTCCAATTGCTAGAATTGAAACAATATAACATGCCTGTTGAGAATGTCTGTTATTCGCGCCGCTGGCGCGAAAACATTTTTATTCTTCTTTTTCTTTGACTGGCGCCGGCGGTGGACGCAGGCCGATTTCAGCGGTCAGCTTCAGCTCCTTGCCGTTGCGCATGACCTGGATTGTCACCTTGTCGGTCGGTTTGATCCGCGCCACCTGGTTCATCGAGCGGCGGCCATCGCCGGCCGGTTCGCCATCGATACTCAGGATCACATCGCCCAGTTGCAAGCCGGCTTTCTGCGCCGGGCCGTCACGGAAGATTCCGGCGACGACAATCCCCGGACGCCCGGACAAGCCAAACGACTCCGCCAGTTCCTGCGTCAGCGGTTGCACTTCGATGCCCAGCCAGCCACGAATCACCTGGCCGTGCTCGATGATCGACTTCATCACCTCCATCGCCAGTTTCACCGGGATGGCAAAACCGATGCCTTGCGAGCCGCCGGATTTGGAAAAGATCGCCGTGTTGATGCCGGTGAGGTTGCCGTTGGCATCGACCAGCGCACCGCCGGAGTTGCCCGGGTTGATGGCCGCATCGGTCTGGATGAAGTCTTCGTAGTTGTTCAGCCCCAGCTGATTGCGGCCGGTGGCACTGATGATGCCCATGGTCACGGTCTGGCCGACGCCGAACGGGTTGCCGATGGCCAGCGCGACGTCGCCGATGCGAATGCTGTCGGACCGGCCGACGGTGATTGCCGGGAGGTTTTTCAGGTCGATTTTCAGGACAGCCAGGTCGGTTTCCGGATCGCTGCCAATCACTCGGGCCAAGGTCTCACGGCCATCCTTCAACGCCACGACGATCTGGTCGGCGCCGCTGGTGACGTGGTTGTTGGTAAGGATGTAGCCTTCCGGGCTCATGATCACGCCGGAGCCGAGGCTCGATTCCATGCGCTTCTGTTTCGGCGAGTTGTCACCAAAGAAGCGGCGGAACTGCGGATCTTCGAACAAGGGATGCGCTGGTTTGTTGATGACCTTGGTGGTGTACAGGTTGACCACCGACGGTGCGGCGATGCCCACTGCATCCGCATAGGACACCGGCCCCTGTTGCACGATCGTTGTCTGTGGCGCCTGTTGCAGATTGACGTCGAGGCTCGGCAGCCCGACCCACTCGGGGTAACGCTGAATAATCAACAGAGCGATAAGCACACCGGCCAACAGCGGCCAGCCAAAAAAACGCAGCGCCTTGAGCATTAAGCACGTTCCTGGAAAGGTTGCAGGCGAGGTCAGACCGCCCATAATGTCGCGCATTATACGAGGCCGCGCGTGCCTCTGAACGGGATATTTAGGAGTCTTTCATGGCCGTTGCCCTCAGCACCCTTGTCGAAGAAGCCGACCGTTACCTGGGCAGTGCGAAAATTGCCGATTATTGCCCCAACGGATTACAGGTCGAAGGCCGCCCGCAGGTGATGCGCATCGTCAGTGGCGTCACCGCCAGCCAGGCTTTATTGGACGCCGCCGTCGAAGCCGAGGCCGACCTGATCCTGGTCCACCACGGGTATTTCTGGAAAGGCGAAAACCCCTGCGTCACCGGCATGAAACAGCGCCGCCTGAAAACCTTGCTCAAGCACGACATCAGTCTGCTCGCTTACCACCTGCCGCTGGATCTGCACCCGGACGTCGGCAACAACGTGCAACTGGCGCGTCAGCTCGATATCACTGTCGAAGGACCGCTGGACCCGAGCAATCCGAAAGTCGTCGGGCTGGTCGGTTCGCTGAATGAGCCGATGACCGCACGGGATTTCGCGCGCAAGGTGCAGGAAGTCATGGGCCGCGAGCCGCTGTTGATCGAAGGCAGCGGCATGATCCGTCGCGTCGGCTGGTGCACCGGTGGCGGCCAGGGTTACATCGATCAGGGCGTGGCGGCGGGTGTCGATCTGTTCATCAGCGGCGAGGCCTCCGAGCAGACCTTCCATAGCGCCCGGGAAAACGACATCAGCTTCATCGCCGCCGGCCACCACGCCACCGAACGCTATGGTGTGCAGGCGCTGGGTGAGTATCTGGCGAAGCGCTTTGCCCTTGAGCACATGTTCATCGATTGCCCCAACCCGATCTGAAGCTCACCATTAATCCAATGTGGGAGGGGGCTTGCTCCCGAAAGCGCTGCGCCAACCAGCATCAGCGTTGACGGGCACACCGCATTCGGGAGCAAGCCCCCTCCCACAGTAGTCGCGTTTCAGCCAAACGAGCAGGCATATTCATATACCCTTTCGATCTAGTTGGCGTCCTGATTAGAAGAGGTCGCTGTGCTAGGATTCCTCGCTCGAACACGGCCCGCTGGCCGTTCATAAGAAAGCTTTCGTGAGTAGCCATGGTCGACAAACTGACGCATCTGAAACAGCTGGAGGCGGAAAGCATCCACATCATCCGCGAGGTGGCCGCCGAGTTCGATAACCCGGTGATGCTGTACTCCATCGGTAAAGACTCCGCCGTGATGCTGCACTTGGCACGCAAGGCGTTCTTCCCGGGCAAACTGCCGTTTCCGGTGATGCACGTCGACACCCGCTGGAAATTCCAGGAGATGTACAAGTTCCGCGACAAGATGGTCGAAGAACTGGGCCTGGACCTCATCACCCACATCAACCCCGATGGCGTGGCGCAGAACATCAACCCGTTCACCCACGGCAGCGCCAAGCACACCGACATCATGAAAACCGAAGGCCTGAAACAGGCACTCGACAAACATGGTTTCGATGCAGCATTCGGCGGCGCCCGTCGCGATGAAGAGAAATCCCGCGCCAAAGAGCGCGTGTACTCGTTCCGCGACAGCAAGCACCGCTGGGACCCGAAAAACCAGCGTCCCGAGCTGTGGAACGTCTACAACGGCAAGGTCAACAAGGGCGAATCCATCCGTGTATTCCCTCTGTCGAACTGGACCGAGCTGGACATCTGGCAGTACATCTACCTCGAAGGCATCCCGATCGTGCCGCTGTACTTTGCCGCCGAACGCGAAGTGATCGAGAAGAACGGCACGCTGATCATGATCGACGACGAGCGCATCCTCGAGCACCTGTCCGACGAAGACAAAGCGCGCATCGTGAAAAAGAAAGTGCGGTTCCGCACCCTTGGCTGCTACCCGTTGACGGGCGCGGTGGAGTCCGAGGCCGAAAGCCTGACGGACATCATTCAGGAAATGCTCCTGACGCGAACTTCCGAGCGCCAGGGCCGGGTCATCGACCACGATGGCGCAGGCTCGATGGAAGACAAAAAACGTCAGGGGTACTTTTAAGCTTCGAGTTACAAGCGGCAAGCTGCAAGTTAAAGGCGGTATGCGTAACTTTGCAGTTTGGCGCTTGCGGCCGGTTGCTGCGAGCCGGAATCGGATGACTCGTAATGGATTTCGAGAAACTGGTTGTTTGGCAGCGAAGCAAATGTTTAGCGGTGGGGATTTTTAGAGAGTTTGCGCGATGCGGGGATTTTGGATTCAAGGATCAGATCACCCGCTCTGCACTGTCAGTGCCTTCCAATATTGCTGAAGGCATGGAGCGTCGGAGTTGCAAAGAAAAGGTGCACTTTCTTTGGATCGCGAAGGCTTCTTGCGGAGAGTTGCGGACCCAGATCCTGATAGGCCGAGATATCGCTTACATCGCAGAACCGCTGGCTGAAAATTGGATTATGGAAACCCGTGAGCTTTCTAGAATGCTGGGCGGGTTGATCAACAAAATTTCTGACTAGCTGTACGCCGACAAGCTTGCCGCTTGAAGCTTACAGCTCGGAGCTTGAATGCAATGAGCCATGTTTCTGATTTGATCAGCGAGGACATCCTCGCCTACCTGGGCCAGCACGAACGTAAAGAGCTGCTGCGCTTTTTGACCTGCGGTAACGTCGATGACGGCAAGAGCACCCTGATCGGGCGCCTGCTGCACGACTCGAAAATGATCTACGAAGATCACCTCGAGGCGATCACCCGCGATTCGAAAAAATCCGGCACCACCGGTGACGACATCGACCTGGCGTTGCTGGTCGACGGCCTGCAGGCCGAGCGTGAGCAGGGCATCACCATTGATGTGGCTTACCGCTATTTCTCCACCGCCAAGCGCAAATTCATCATCGCCGACACCCCCGGCCATGAGCAGTACACCCGCAACATGGCCACCGGTGCGTCCACCTGTGACCTGGCGATCATTCTGGTCGACGCCCGTTACGGCGTTCAGACCCAGACCCGTCGCCACAGCTTCATCGCCTCCCTGCTGGGCATCAAACACATCGTCGTCGCCATCAACAAGATGGACTTGAAGGACTTTGACGAAGGCGTGTTCGAGTCGATCAAGGCCGACTACCTGAAGTTCGCCGAAGGCTTGAAGATGAAGCCGACCAGCATGCACTTCGTGCCGATGTCTGCCCTTAAAGGCGACAACGTGGTGAACAAGTCCGAGCGCTCGCCTTGGTACAAAGGCCAGTCGCTGATGGAAATCCTCGAGACTGTCGAAGTCGCCGGCGATCGCAACTTCACCGATCTGCGTTTCCCGGTGCAGTACGTCAACCGTCCGAACCTGAACTTCCGTGGTTTCGCCGGCACGCTGGCCAGCGGCATCGTGCACAAGGGCGACGAAGTCGTGGTGCTGCCGTCGGGCAAGAGCAGCCGGGTGAAGTCCATCGTCACTTTCGAAGGTGAGCTGGAACACGCAGGTCCAGGTCAGGCCGTAACGCTGACCATGGAAGACGAAATCGACATCTCCCGTGGCGACCTGCTGGTGCATGCCGACAACGTGCCGCCGGTCACCGACAGCTTCGAAGCGATGCTGGTGTGGATGGCTGAAGAGCCGATGCTGCCGGGCAAGAAATACGACATCAAACGCGCCACCAGTTACGTGCCGGGTTCGATCGCCAGCATCGTCAACAAGGTCGACGTGAACACTCTGGAAGAAGGCCCGGCGAGCGCGTTGCAGCTCAACGAAATCGGCAAGGTGAAGATCGCGCTCGACGCGCCGATCGCCCTCGACGGTTACGACAGCAACCGCACCACCGGCGCGTTCATCGTCATTGATCGCCTGACCAACGGCACCGTTGGCGCCGGCATGATCGTCGCTCAGCCAGTGGCCCATGGCACCGCCACCCACCACGGCAAATTGGCCCACGTGGCGACCGAGGAACGTGCCCAGCGCTTCGGCCAGCAACCGGCAACCGTGCTGTTCAGCGGCCTGTCCGGCGCGGGCAAAAGCACCCTGGCGTATGCGGTCGAGCGCAAGCTGTTCGACATGGGCCGCGCGGTGTTTGTCCTCGATGGCCAGAACCTGCGTCACGATCTGAACAAAGGTCTGCCGCAGGATCGTGCCGGGCGTACCGAGAACTGGCGTCGTGCCGCCCACGTGGCGCGTCAGTTCAACGAAGCCGGTCTGCTGACCCTGGCCGCGTTCGTCGCGCCAAGTGCCGAAGGTCGCGAGCAGGCCAAGGAACTGATCGGCAAGGATCGCTTGCTGACGGTCTACGTGCAGGCCTCGCCGACCGTGTGCGCCGAGCGTGATCCGCAAGGGCTGTACGCTGCTGGCGGCGACAACATTCCGGGCGAATCCTTCCCGTACGACGTGCCGCTGAACGCCGATCTGGTGATCGACACACAGTCGCTGAGCCTGGAAGAAAGCGTCAAGCGAGTGCTGGAGCTGCTGCGTCAGCGTGGCGCCATCTAAGGCAGAAGCAGCGACAAGCTTCTAGCTGCAAGCGGCAAGAAAAAGCCCGCCGGTGAGTGATCATCGGCGGGCTTTTTTATTTGAGAACGCTGCAATTAAAACTGTGGGAGCGAGCCTGCTCGCGAAAGCTTTATCTCATTCAACATCTTTGCAAGCTGATCCACCGCTTTCGCGAGCAGGCTCGCTCCCACAGGGGTCAGTGTTTGGGGGGATATTCGCGGTGCATCTGCTCGAGCAACGCATCCTTGTCCAGCCACAGCTGATTGATCCAGCCCTGAAACTGCAAACGGTACTCGCCGTCCTGGTCGTAGTTCTTGCCGATGAAGGCCGGCGGAATTTTGATCTCTTCAAAATGCACCACCACATCGCGCACCTTGCCGCAGAGCAAGTCCCAGAACCCCGGACGCCCGGCCGGGTAATGAATCGTCACGTTGACGATCGATTCCAGCTGTTCGCCCATTGCGTCGAGCACAAAAGCGATTCCGCCTGCCTTGGGCTTGAGCAGGTATTTGAACGGTGATTGCTGTTGCGCATGCTTGCCTTCGGTGAAGCGTGTGCCTTCGACGAAGTTGAAAATCCCTACCGGGTTATGACGAAACTTCGCACAGGTCTTGCGCGTGGTCTCCAGGTCCTTGCCTTTCTTCTCCGGGTGTTTTTCCAGGTACGCCTTGGAGTAGCGCTTCATGAACGGAAAGCCCAGCGCCCACCAGGCCAAGCCAATCACCGGCACCCAGATCAGCTCCTGCTTGAGGAAGAACTTCAGCGGTTGAATCTTGCGGTTGAGCACATATTGCAGCACCAGGATATCCACCCAGCTCTGGTGGTTGCTGGTGATCAGGTACGAGTGCTGATAGTCGAGACCTTGCAGGCCGCTGACGTGCCAGCGGGTGCGTCGAACCAGGTTCATCCAGCCTTTGTTGTTGCTGATCCACGCCTCGTGGGTGTGGCTCATCAGCCAACCGGCAATGCGCTGGGTCACGGCAAACGGCAGGGCCTTGACCAGCGCCACGCAGAACAGGAACGAGCACAGCAGAATCGTGTTGAGCGCCAACAGCAGCGAGGCGATCACGCCGCGCACGGGTGCGGGTAGAAAATCCAGCATTTACACATCCATAGGTCGGTTGGCGGCTTGAATCGCGGTGAGCGCGATGGTGTAGACGATGTCATCGACTTGCGCGCCGCGCGGCAGGTCGTTCACCGGTTTGCGCAGGCCTTGCAGCATCGGCCCGAGGCTGACGCAATCGGCGCTGCGTTGTACGGCTTTGTGCGTGGTGTTGCCGGTGTTCAGATCGGGGAACACGAACACTGTGGCGCGCCCGGCGACCTGACTGTTCGGCGCCAGTTGCCGGGCGACGTCAGCGTTGGCGGCGGCGTCGTATTGCAACGGGCCGTCGATCAACAGCGAATTTTGTTGCTCGTGAGCCAGCAGAGTCGCCTCGCGGACTTTCTCGACCTCTTCACCGCGCGCCGATTCGCCGCTGGAGTAGCTGATCATCGCCACCCGTGGGGTGATGCCGAATGCGGCCGCCGAGTCAGCGCTTTGCAGGGCGATCTCTGCCAGTTCGGCAGCGCTCGGGTGCGGGTTCATCACGCAGTCGCCGTAGACCAGCACTTCTTCCGGAAAGAGCATGAAGAACACCGACGACACCAGCGTGCAGCCCGGTGCGGTCTTGATCAGTTGCAGGGCGGGGCGGATGGTATTGGCGGTGGTGTTGATCACACCCGAAACCAAGCCGTCGACCTCATCCAGCGCCAGCATCATGGTACCTATCACCACCGTGTCTTCCAGTTGCTGCTCGGCCATCGGTGCGTTGAGGCTTTTGCTCTTGCGCAGAGCCACCATCGGTTCGACGTAGCGTTCGCGGATGTGGTCCGGGTCGAGAATCTCCAGCCCCGGCGGCAACACGATGCCTTGGGCGCGGGCGACCGCTTCGACGTCTTCCGGTTTGGCCAACAGCACGCAGCGGGCGATCCCGCGTTCCTGACAGATCGCCGCCGCTTGCACGGTGAACGGCTCGCTGCCTTCGGGCAGCACGATGCGCTTGTTCGCCGCTTGCGCGCGCTGGATCAATTGATAACGGAATACCGCCGGTGACAGGCGCATCTCCCGTGGCGTGCCGCAGCGCTGGTGCAGCCAGTTGGCGTCGAGGTGGCTGGCGACGAAATCGGTGATGATCTCCGCGCGCTCGCGGTCATCGATGGGGATTTCCTTGTTCAGGCCATTGAGCAGGTTGGCGGTGTCGTACGAGCCGGTGCTCACCGACAACACCGGCAAACCGGCCTGCAACGCGCCTCGGCACAGGTCCATGATGCGCGGGTCGGGCAGCGTATCGCTGGTCAGCAGCAGGCCGGCCAGCGGCACGCCGTTGATCGCCGCAAGGCTGACGGCGAGGATGATGTCGTCGCGATCACCCGGCGTCACCACCAGCACGCCGGGTTTGAGCAGCTCGACGGTGTTGCGCATGGTCCGCGCGCAAATGATGATTTTGCTCATGCGCCGGGTTTCGTAGTCGCCCGCGTTGAGCACTTGTGCGCCCATCAGGTCGGCGACGTCGCGGGTGCGCGGCGCGTTGAGTTCCGGCTGAAACGGGATGCAGCCGAGCAGGCGGAAATCACCGCTGCGCAGCAACGGCGAATGCTCCTTCAGACGCGTGGCGAAGGCGTCCATGCTCTCGTCGGTCTTGACCTTGTTGAGGATCACCCCGAGGACCTTCGGATCCTTCGGGCCGCCGAACAATTGTGCCTGCAGCTCAACCCGCCCAGAGAGTTCGGCGAGCACTTCGTTTTCCGGCGCCGAGACCAGAATCACCTCGGCATCCAGACTCTTGGCCAAGTGCAGATTGACCCGTGCGGCGTAACTGGCGCTGCGGGTCGGCACCATGCCCTCGACCACCAGCACATCCTTGCCGACGGCCGCTTGCTGATACAGGGCGATGATTTCTTCGAGCAGTTCGTCGAGCTGACCGTCGCCGAGCATGCGTTCGACGTGCGCCAGGCCCAGCGGTTGCGGTGGTTTCAGGCCGTGGGTGCGGGCCACCAGTTCGGTGGAACGCTCAGGGCCAGTGTCGCCCGGATGTGGCTGGGCGATCGGTTTGAAGAAGCCGACTTTCAGCCCGGCGCGTTCAAGCGTGCGCACCAGCCCGAGGCTGATGGAGGTCAGACCCACGCCAAAATCGGTGGGGGCGATAAAAAAAGTTTGCATGGGAATTCTCTATGCAAGGGTGTCAGCCTATGTCTGGCCGACTACCGAAATTCAGTCGCCAAGGTTAGCGCTAACCGAGCCTTGTGCACACCAACCGCAGGCAAAGGGTTGACCTGTTTTTTCAATACGTTGCGCCGGATCCAGAACCCAGGCGCGGGTTTGCCACGGCGGCTGATGGCGCAGGTGCTGGGTGTGGCCACAGGAAAGCTCGACCACCCAATGGCCATCTTCGTCCTGATGAAAGCCGGTGATGGTCGAAACCCGTTTGTCCGGGTTGTGGTCGCTTTCACGCGATTGCTTCGCTAAACTTGGCCTTTCTATATTCTTATGCAAAAGGTCTCGCCCCATGCTGATCGCCGCCAATAAGGCTGTCTCCATCGACTATACCCTGACCAACGACGCTGGTGAGGTCATCGACAGCTCCGCCGGCGGCGCTCCGCTGGTTTACCTGCAAGGCGCAGGCAACATCATCCCGGGCCTGGAAAAAGCCCTCGAAGGCAAAGCCGTTGGCGACGAGCTCCAGGTCGCCGTTGAGCCGGAAGACGCTTACGGCGAATACGCCGCCGAGCTGGTCAGCACCCTGAGCCGCAGCATGTTCGAAGGTGTAGACGAGCTGGAAGTCGGCATGCAGTTCCACGCTTCGGCGCCGGACGGCCAGATGCAGATCGTCACCATCCGTGACCTGGACGGCGACGACGTCACCGTTGATGGCAACCACCCATTGGCCGGTCAGCGCCTGAACTTCCAAGTGAAGATCGTTGATATCCGTGACGCCAGCCAGGAAGAAATCGCTCATGGTCACGTCCACGGCGAAGGTGGCCATCACCACTGATTTTCTGCGCTAAGCTTCGAGTACTGGAGAGGCGCCTGTGGGCGCCTTTTTAGTCCGCGGCTGTCCTTGGTGGCCTCGCCAAGTGGCTGTTTCGAGTAGAACACGAGAATCCTGGAGTTCGGCATGAGTGCTTTTCACGACCTTAAGTTGACCGCCCTGGATGGTCAGGAGCTACCGCTGGCGCCGTTCAAGGGCCAAGTCGTGCTGGTGGTCAACGTGGCCTCCAAATGCGGCTTGACCCCCCAGTACGCGGCACTGGAAAACCTCTACCAGCAATACAAGGCCAAAGGCTTCACTGTGCTGGGCCTGCCGTGCAACCAGTTTGCCGGTCAGGAGCCAGGCTCGGAGAAAGAAATCCAGGAGTTCTGCAGCCTCAATTATGGCGTGACGTTTCCGTTGGCGAGCAAGCTCGAAGTCAACGGCCACGAACGGCATCAGTTGTATCGCCTGCTGGCGGGCGAGGGCGCCGAGTTTCCCGGCGACATCACCTGGAATTTCGAGAAGTTTCTGCTCGGCAAGGACGGCCGCGTGCTGGCACGGTTCTCGCCGCGTACGGCGCCGGATGATCCGACCATCGTGCATGCGATTGAAAAAGCGCTGAGCTGAAAAGCAACATCAAAAGATCGCAGCCTTCGGCAGCTCCTACAGGGGGACCACAAATTCCGTGTAGGAGCTGCCGAAGGCTGCGATCTTTTGCTTTTCATTCTTTTAATCCTTAATCACCAAAATCAATAATGCTGTTCAAAGGCTCCGGCTCTCCATATTATCGCCGTCATAAAGCAATCGCCGTGGAGCCTCTCGATGCCTGTTCAAGCCCTGTTCAAACCGTTTCACCTCGGTGCCCTCGAACTGCCGACTCGAGTGGTCATGGCACCAATGACCCGCTCGTTCTCGCCGGGCGGCGTGCCGAATTCCAAAGTCATTGAGTACTATCGCCGTCGGGCGGCCGCTGGCGTTGGTCTGATCATCACCGAAGGCACCACGGTCGACCACATCGCGTCCAATGGCTATCCAAACGTGCCGCAGTTTTTCGGTGAAGCGCCACTCGCCGGCTGGAAAAAAGTTGTCGACGCCGTGCACGCCGAAGGCGGCAAGATCGTCCCGCAACTGTGGCATGTCGGCAGCGTACGTCGCCTCGGCACCGAGCCGGACGCCAGCGTGCCGGGCTACGGTCCGTCGGAAAAACTCAAGGACGGTCAGGTCGTGGTTCACGGCATGACCAAACAGGACATCCAGGACGTGATTGCTGCGTTTGCGCAGGCTGCCAAAGATGCGCAAAGCATCGGCATGGACGGCGTAGAAATCCATGGCGCCCACGGTTATCTGGTCGACCAGTTCTTCTGGGAAGGCAGCAACCAGCGCACTGACGAATATGGTGGCAGCCTGGCCAACCGTTCGCGTTTCGCCATCGAATTGATTCAAGCGGTGCGCGCGGCGGTCGGTGAAGGCTTCCCGATCATTTTCCGCTTCTCGCAATGGAAACAGCAGGATTACACCGCGCGTCTGGTGCAAACCCCCGAAGCGCTGGGCGAATTTCTCAAGCCGCTGTCCGACGCTGGCGTGGACATTTTCCACTGCTCGACGCGCCGTTTCTGGGAGCCGGAGTTCGACGGCTCGGATCTGAACCTTGCTGGCTGGACCCGCAAGCTGACCGGCAAACCGACCATCACCGTTGGCAGCGTCGGCCTGGACGGCGAGTTCCTGCAGTTCATGGTCAACACCGACAAGGTCGCGCAACCGGCCAGCCTGGAAAACCTGCTGGAGCGTCTGAACAAAGAGGAATTCGATCTGGTGGCGGTGGGCCGCGCGCTGCTGGTCGATCCGGACTGGGCGCAGAAAGTCCGTGAAGGGCGTGAGCAGGATATTTTGCCGTTCAGTCGTGAGGCGTTGATGACGCTGGTTTAAGCGGCGCCAGTCGACCTTTTCGCGAGCAGGCTCGCTCCTACACTTGGAATGCGGTACCCATGTGAGAGCGAGCCTGCTCGCGAAAGCTGTTTCTATGTAGACGAAAATCTAAGGTTGTGTCTGCGCCCCAGGCACCACCAGCTCCCCCACACAAGCCCCACGCAAATACCCCTCGAACTGCTCGATAATCGCTGCCCAGCCCTGGCGACTGCCATGCTGCCGCGCATTCAGCCTGACGCAGCGCAACCGTTCTTCCTCCTCCAGCAACCACGCCGCCGCTTCACAAAATGCCTGCTCATCGCCGGGCATGGCCGACACGCCGTTGTAGCCATGGCGAATATGCTGCGCCGCCGCTGCCTGGTCATATGCCACCACGCCAAGTCCCGAAGCCAGGGCTTCCAGCACCACATTGCCGAAAGTTTCGGTGAGGCTGGGAAAGACAAAAAGATCCCCGGAGGCATAGTGTGCTGCCAGCGTTTCCCCACGCTGCGCGCCGCAGAAGATCGCTTCCGGCAATTCTTTTTCCAGCGCCGAACGCTGCGGACCATCTCCTACCACGATCAGCTTCAGATGGCGCTGTGGATAAGTTTCCCGCAGGGTTTCAAAGCAGCGTTTGAGCAAGCCAAGATTCTTCTCCGGGGCGAGCCTTCCTACGTGGATGACCGCGATATCCGTATCAGAGAGTCCCCATTGCTCACGCAACTGGCTCTGACGTTTGCTTGGATGAAACAACTGGCTGTCCACACCCCGCGACAACAGCGCCAGGCGCTCGAAGTGCCGCCGCTCCAGCTCCAGCCGCTGACTGATACTCGGCACCAAGGTCATTGCCGAACGATTGTGAAACCAGCGCAGGTAATGGGTGAGCATCCGCGTCAGCAGGCCGAGGCCGTACTGGCTGGTGTATTGCTGGAAGTTGGTGTGAAAACCGCTCACCACCGCAATCCCCAGGCGCCGTGCCGCACGTAATGCCGATAACCCGAGCGGGCCTTCCGTGGCGATGTACAGCACATCCGGGCGCTGCCGTTTCCAACGGCGCAGCAGCTTATGCATTGACGATTGGCCCCATTGCAACCCCGAATAGCCGGGTAATGGCCATCCGCGACACAACAGCAGCGCTTCATCTTCGCTGCGTAGCGGATCGCCCGCCTGGCGCGGGCGCACCAGCTCCACTTGATGCCCTCGCGCGCGCAAACCCTCGCACAAGCGGCCAAGGGTATTGGCCACGCCGTTGATTTCCGGTGGGAAGGTTTCGCTGATGAGGGTGATGTGTAGAGCTGTCGTCATGACTTCAGTGTCGGCTGAAGCCATGTCGACGTTGTGACATCCGGATGATGGATTTGTGACGCGATCAGTGTTGTATCACCAGATTTTCGGCGCCACGTTCGCGCACCCAGAACAATGTCGCCCCGGCTACCGCCGCCGGCATCATCAGGATGTTGACCACCGGTATCAGCAACATCAGATAGACGATCCCGCCAAAACTCATGCTCTGCCAGCGCTTCTGCCGCAGCCAGGCGAGCATTTCGTTCCAGCCCAGTTTGTGGTTGTCCGCCGGGTAGTCGATGTACTGGATCGCCATCATCCATACGCCAAACAGCAGCCACAGCGGCGCGGCGACGATGTTTACTACCGGGATAAACGAAAGAATAAACAGACCTATCGCACGCGGCAGGAAGTAGCCGAGCTTGCGCATTTCCCGGGAAAGGGTGCGTGGGATCATCGCGATCAGTTCGCCCCAACTGAACGCCGGGAAATCATCGGTACCGCGCACCACCACTTCGACTTTTTCCGCGAGGAAGCCGTTGAACGGTGCGGCAATGATGTTGGCGAGCATGGTGAAGGTGAAAAACACCATCAGCGCTACCAGCACTACAAACAGTGGCCACAGGATATAGCTGAGGAAACTCAGCCATTCAGGCAACGACGGCATCAGTGTGTCGACCCACAGGCTGAACTGGTGGCCGGCCAGATAGATCAATCCGACGAACAGCACCAGGTTGATTGCCAGCGGCAACAACACGAACAGGCGCAGGCCTGGGCTCAAGACCAGTTTCAGGCCTTCGCGCAGGTATTGCGGGCCAGACAGAACAGGGGCGGGCATAAGGTGCTCCGAAGCAAGGGAAAACGCGCCGACGTTACCGGCTTTGCCACAGTGGCGAAAGCGCGGCAGAGCAATCGACATTCACTGTAACAAAGCGGTCTATGTCGTCAGCGTCTCGGCATAGAGACCACCTATGAGCTGGATTGTTAAACCGTATTTCCTTAATCTTGCCCCCCTCGATACGCTGCACCCAACTTTTTACAGGACTGTCGAGTTCAAGCCTTCCCCAAGGTGTCCACGGTCCTTTTTTATTCCGCCGGCCGTCCGGCGTCCGCGCCAGATTTTTCATGGCCGGCCAACAGGAGCAGATTCATGTCTGAAGTCCGTCATTCGCGAGTGATCATTCTCGGTTCCGGCCCCGCCGGCTACAGCGCTGCGGTCTATGCGGCCCGCGCCAACCTCAAGCCACTGCTGATCACTGGCATGCAGGCTGGCGGTCAACTGACTACCACCACCGAAGTCGACAACTGGCCGGGCGATGTCCACGGCCTGACCGGTCCGGTGCTGATGGAGCGCATGCGTGAGCACGCCGAGCGTTTCGAGACCGAGATCGTCTTCGATCACATCAACGCCGTGGACTTCGCTGCCAAGCCGTACACCCTGACCGGCGACAGCGCCGTTTACACCTGCGATGCGCTGATCATCGCTACCGGCGCCAGTGCGCGTTACCTGGGCCTGCCTTCTGAAGAAGCGTTCATGGGCAAAGGCGTATCGGCCTGCGCGACCTGCGACGGTTTCTTCTACCGCAACAAGCCGGTCGCCGTGGTTGGCGGCGGCAACACCGCTGTCGAAGAAGCGCTGTACCTGGCCAACATCGCCAGCACCGTGACTTTGATCCACCGTCGCGAAACCTTCCGCGCCGAGAAGATCCTGATCGACAAGCTCAACGCCCGTGTGGCCGAAGGCAAGATCATCCTGAAGTTGAACGCCAACCTGGACGAAGTCCTCGGCGACAACATGGGCGTGACCGGTGCGCGTCTGCGCAACAACGATGGCAGCTTCGACGAAATCAAAGTCGACGGCGTGTTCATCGCCATCGGCCACACCCCGAACACTTCGCTGTTCGAAGGCCAGTTGACCCTGAAAGACGGTTACCTGGTTGTGCAAGGCGGCCGTGAAGGCAACGCGACGGCCACCAGCGTAGAAGGCATCTTCGCTGCCGGTGACGTGGCTGACCACGTTTATCGTCAGGCCATCACCTCGGCCGGCGCCGGTTGCATGGCGGCACTCGACACCGAGCGTTACCTCGACGGCCTGCAGAACGCCACGTTCTAAGACCGCAGGGCATAAAAAAACCGGCCAGATTGGCCGGTTTTTTTGTGCCCGAGATTCGCAGTCGCCACGCATTCAGTATGGGAGCGAGCCTGTTGCGAAAGTGGTCTATCAATCGACATCAACGTTGAATGTCAGTCCGTCTTCGCGAGCAGGCCCGCTCCCATAGGGGTTATGTGGGGCTGTCGGGATCAGCGGCGGGTCAGGGGTTGTGCGTCGAACTTTACGCCGGCCAGGCCGTGCTTGATCAACGCGCGAATATTGCCGTGATCGCTGCCTTCGGGGGTCGCCAGCACCGAGCGGTAATGCTCGCCGAACGCCAGCAGCGCTTCTTCATCGCTCAAGCCTTCCAGCAGGGCCAGACCCAGCGTCTTGCACGAACCTTCGTTCTGCCCGGCAGCATTTTCCACGCCGCCGTTGTTGAACGCTTGAGGCTCGTAGTCGTAACCGGAGGCGATGAACGCCAGGGTATCGGCGAAAGCGTGTTCGCCGCTTTTGAGGCTGGCGCGCAGGGTGTTCAGATCAGTCATTGGGCTTTCCTTTGGCAAACGCTGCTTGCTGCTCGGCGCTGGCTTCTTGCTGGTATTGGGCTTTCCACTCGGCGTAGGGCATGCCGTACACCACTTCGCGGGCGTCATCGAGGCTGACCTCGATCTGGCGTTGGTCGGCTTCGGCCTTGTACCACTTCGACAGGCAGTTGCGGCAGAACCCGGCGAGGTTCATCAGGTCGATGTTCTGCACGTCCTTGCGGCTGTCGAGGTGAGCAACCAGTCGGCGGAAGGCGGCCGCTTCGAGTTCCAGGCGTTGTTGATCAGTCATGGGGGTCTCTGCGAGACAGCTTCAAGCGGCAAGCTTCAAGCTGCAAGATGGATCGGAGTCGGCTGTTAGCTTACCGTTTGAAGCTTGAAGCTTGAAGCTTGAAGCTTGAAGCTTGAAGCTCAGCGGTTTGCCGCGAGCGTGATCGATACCGACTCGGCGAAGCGCAGCGCGTGGGGCTTGTCGACTTCGACTTCGGCATACAGCACCGATGCATTGGTCATCACCAGGTCGAGCAATTCCTGCGTCAGGCGTTCGAGCAGCGCGAAGCGGTTGCCCTCGACATGAGCGATGATCGCTTTGGTGATAGTGCGGTAATTCAGCGCGTGGTCGATATCGTTATCGCGCACCGCTTCTTGAGCCGCGTACAGGATGGTCAGGTTGATCAGGACGTCCTGCTTGTTGAGGATTTCATCCTCGTTGATGCCGATAAAGGTGCGCAGGCGCAGATCCTTGACCCGGATGCGCGCCATTCCCGGTTGAAGTTGTGGCATTGATTTGCTCCGTCCAGTCTATTGCAGGCGTTCTGGTGGATCTTACTCGACTCGCGGCCGAAGCGGGACGGCCTATTTGACGTGCCGGCCGCCGTTGACGGTCAGGGTTGTGCCAGTGACATAAGGATTGTCGAGCAGATAGCGCAGGCTCTGGTAGATCACTTCGCTGCCGGGTTCGATGCCCAGCGCGGATTTGGCCAGCGCCTTGATGCGGTAAGCCGCGTCATCGTCGGGGTTGAACAACAGCAGCGCCGGAGCGATGCCGTTGACCTTGATGGCGGGGGCCAAGCGCGCGGCAAACGACAGGGTCAGGCTGTCGAGCCCGGCCTTGCTGGCGCAATAGCCGATGTGCTTGCTGCTGCCTTTGCGGGTGACGTCGTCGCTGATATGGATGATGTCGGCTGGCGCCGAGCGCTGCAGCAACTCGGCGCAGTGCAGGTTGATCAGGTAAGGCGCGAGCATGTGAATGTTGAACATGCGATTGAAGGCTTGTGCTTCGCTGCCCTGGGTTTCCGCCAGCCATTCGGAGGCGTTGTGCACGATGGCGCGCAAACTGTCGGTGTGCGCTTTCAGTGAATCAATGAAGGCCAGTATTCCTGTCTCGCTGGAAAAGTCGGCGAACAGCGCTGTCGCGCCAAGATCGCGAAGGGCCTGCACGCCCGGTCGCTCGGTGCGGTAAGTGAAAATCAGCGGGTGGCCGTCCTCGATCAAGCGCTGCGCGCAGTGCAAACCGACACGCTGGCCGGCGCCGGTGATGAGGATCGGGGCTGCGGAATCTGGCATGGGCGGCTCGCATCGCGGTTGAAGCGAAAACTATAACAGGCTCGCCGCCCGCTGCAGATCAGCGATTGTGCGCCGACGGTGTGGTCGCCAGTGGCCGCGTCGGCGTGCTGTTCAACCAGTTCGCCAGCAGACGCGTCGACAACGGTATAAAGAAATACACCATCAGCGGTGTCAGGCACGCCGTGCCGATCAATATGCGTGGCAACAGGCTCAACTCAGCGAGCAGCGGGCCGAGGACAAAGTTGAAAATCAGCGACACCGGAAAAAACGCCAGCCAGATCGCCACGGCCTGTTTCCAGCGCGGCGGGCGTTGGCCGGCAGCACCGAACCAGCCTTCAATGCCGCTGACCCGGTGTTCTTTCGGATGTTCGAACAGGTCGCTGCCACGGTTCAGCCAGGCGGTACGCGACGCCGAGTACTCCCACGCATGCAGCGTCTGCTCATCGACGAAGCGGAAGATAATCTGGAATTCGTTGTCACCGGGCGGTGGCGCGAGGACGCCGGAGCCGAGGTAGCCGGGAAAATCGGTGGCCAATTGTTCGCCTTCGCGCAGCCAGGCGATCAGATCGTGATAGCGGCCATCGGCGACGCGACGCGCTACCATGAGCGTGACGGGGGAAGTAGACATTTTGTATCTCCGTATTTCGAGTGCGTCGTTCCGGGTAAGAGCTTCGCCTGACGCAGGCCGGGGTAGAGGCCTGCGCTTTACAACAAGCAAGGATTATTCCTGATTTTGATGATTAAACCGACCACTTTCCTCGTAGATCACCACTTGTAGGTTTCCAGTCCATCATGTTTAAAATGGGATCCAATGAACCGACATGGAAGTTGACCGCCAGATGCCTGTAAACACGGACGCTCGCCCGGCTTCAACAGTACTCGGCACGATCGAGCGCGAAGAGCTGTTCCCCATTCGCGAGGTGGCGCGGTTGACCGGTGTCAACCCGGTGACTCTGCGTGCCTGGGAACGCCGCTACGGATTGATCGAGCCGACCCGCACTGAAAGCGGGCATCGTCTGTACTCGATGAACGATATCGAGCGCGTTCGCAGCATTGTCGACTGGATCGATCGCGGCGTGGCTGTAAGTAAAGTCGGCAAGATCCTGGCGAAGACAGAACCTTTGAAGGTGCTGGCCAATTTTATTCCCGATGACCATGTGCAGGCCGATTACAAGCAATGGCAGGAGCAGATTCAGCAGGCAGTGAGTTCGTTCGACGATCAGCAACTGGATCGCGTCTACGGGCAGATTTTCTCGTCGTACACGCTGCCGGTCGTGTTCGAAGCCATCATCATGCCGTTGTGGCGGCAACTGCTCCAGCGTCAGGACGCCTTCGGGCAAACCAGCGAATGGTTGTTTTTCGATGGTTTTCTCAGAGCGCGCGTATTGCAGCGCATTGTCATGCTGCGTGGCGCGCAACCGCGTCGAATAATCGTCAGTGCACTCGCCGGCCAGTGTCGTGAGCTTGAATTACTGGTGGCGGCGCTGTTTCTCAGCGGCAACGATTCCGGTGTACGGGTGCTGACCACCGGCCAACCCTTCGACGAACTGACGCTGGTCTGCGAAAAAGTCAAACCTGAGGCGCTTGTGCTGTTTTCCAACCATGCCCCAGGGCCGGAACTGCCCCGGCGCCTTAATCGCCTGGCAATGAGCCTGGATTGTCAGTTGATGCTGGCCGGGGATGCAGCAGATTTGGCTGAGGACAGCCTGGCCGGCTCATCGGTGGCCTGTCTCGGTAACGAGGGCGCGACCATGCGTCAACGCATGAAGCAATTCATGGCAGGCAAACTGGATACCTGAAACTCAGGCGTGCAGGGCGGGGTGGGTGAGGCGATGCTGCTGCAGGATGAACTGGCGCAGGCGCTCGGTTTCGTCGGCATCGGTCTGGCTCAGTTCGTAAGCGAAGAAACCTTGCTCGGTTTCCCGTTCGAAATGGCCGCGCAGGGAAATCCGCTCATAACCGGAAGGGCTGAACCACAGGGCGAAATGTTTTGGTGGCTTGGTCTTGTTGCGCACTTCCAGCAATACGCCTTTGTGCGACACCTCGTGCACCCACAGGGTGCCGGGCTGGCCTTTGGCATTTTCCAGTGCCACTGGCTCGTCAAGCACCAGACGCCACGGGCGCACCATCGGGCCGTCTTCGTAAATGCTCGGTACACCGAGACGCAGATGCAGCGCATGGAACTCGTCTTCCACCAGATGCAGCGGAAAGGTCATCTGCTGATTTTCGAAATTGGCCTGGATCGTCACTTGTTCATGAGCAGCCAGACGTGTCAGCAGATCACGGATCTGCGAACCGCCATTAACCAGCAGACTCGACGTCGCATCCCGCACGTTCAGTTGCGGGTTGTGCTGCATGGTCTGGATGAAATCCAGCTCGTCCTGGGTGAGGAGGGCGTCGCGCTGCATGGCTAACTCGAAGTGAATAGTTACAAAGTCATTGGTGATTGTAGTTAATGACCATCAGTTCGCGGTTTTGTTTGCGCCGTTCGTCGCTTTCAACGCCGCAAGCTCGCTTTGCAGCGCCGCCACTTGCGCTTCCAGCTGTGCAACTCGCTGCTGCGCCTTGACCTGAACCGTCACATCTTTTTGCACACCGATGAAATAAGTCTGCCCGTCATCGGCATTTTTTACCGTCGACAGTGACAATTCGTTCCAGAACGGCGTGCCATCCTTGCGATAGTTGCGCAGGATTTCCCGGCAGGAACCGCCTTCACGCAATGTCTCGCGAATCAGCTGCAGACTTTGCTGATCGCGGTCTCCCGCCTGCAGGAAGCGACAGTCCTGGTAGAGAATTTCCTCACTGCTGTAGCCGGTCAGCCGTTCAAAAGCGGGGTTGGCGTAAATAAGGATGTTGTCCTGCTCACCTTCTTTTTCAGCGACCACGATCCCATCGTTTGATGCGTTGATCACCATTTGCAGCAGACTGGCGTTGATCATCCGAGAATCCCTTCCATTGTGTCAGTGGCAGGCATTCTAGAAGAAAGCCGCAGACTGTCTACAGGCCAGCAGCTTCCATTGAGAGCCAATCGCAACTTCGTGGCGTGGGCTGTTACTATCGCGGCTCTTTTTTTCCAGTTTCAGGATCAGATTGATGAAAGTCGCCATCCTCTCAGGTTCAGTCTACGGCACCGCCGAAGAAGTCGCCCGCCACGCCCAGAACCTGTTGAAAGCCGCCGGCTTTGAAACCTTCTATAACTCGCGTGCGGCGCTGGCCGATATTCAGGCGTTCGGTCCCGAGTCCCTTCTCGCTGTGACTTCGACCACTGGCATGGGCGAGCTGCCGGACAACCTGCAACCGTTGTATTCCAGCCTGCGCGATCAATTGCCCGCTACCTTGCGCGGCTTGCCGGGAGCTGTGATTGCCCTCGGCGATGCCAGCTACGGCGACACCTTTTGTGGCGGCGGCGAGCAGATGCGGGAATTGTTTGCCGAACTGGGTGTAAAGGAGGTGCAGGAAATGTTGCGCATCGACGCCAGCGAAAGCGTCACGCCGGAAACCGATGCCGAGCCGTGGCTGGCGCAACTGATCGAAGCGCTCAAGGGCTGATCAACCAACGATATCGCTGCACCTGGGCAAGCGCCGTTGCGTTGGGAGCGACTCAGGCTGTTTGCCTGACTGACTCGTTCAGTCATCAAGCTGGCTGCCAATGCAACTACGCGATGCCCTGCGCCTGACTAGACTGCTGACACGAGCAGAACAAGAAGAACGCAGAGGTGCATACAGTGAGCGTAGCCCCCGTCCAATCGTCGCCGAATGTCAAAGACCAGGTCAGCGCTGCCGAGTGGCAGACCCGTGTCGATCTTGCCGCCTGTTATCGCCTGGTCGCGCTGCACGGTTGGGACGATCTGATCTTCACGCATATCTCGGCCAAGGTGCCCGGCACCGAAGATTTCCTGATCAATCCGTTTGGCCTGATGTTCCATGAGATCACCGCCTCAAGCCTGGTGAAGGTCGATCAGGCCGGCAACAAACTCATGGACAGCCCGTACGAAATCAACCCCGCCGGCTACACCATCCACAGCGCCGTTCACGAGGTTCGCCACGATGTGGTTTGCGTGCTGCACACGCATACCGCGCCGGGTGTTGCGGTGTCGGCGCAAAAGCAGGGGGTGTTGCCGATCAGTCAGCAATCACTGTTCGTGTTGTCGAGCCTGGCCTATCACGCCTATGAAGGTGTGGCACTGAACCATGAAGAAAAGGCGCGCCTGCAAGCCGATCTCGGTGACAACAGTTTCCTCATGCTGCACAACCACGGTCTGCTGACCTGTGGTGGCACCATTGCCGATACCTTTCTGATGATGTTCACCTTCCAGCGAGCCTGCGATATCCAGGTCATGGCGCAGACTGGAGGGGCGGAACTGATCGCCATCGAACCGCAGATTCTCGCCGGCGCCAAGGCAATGATTGCCGGCGTCACCAAGAGCGCGCAGGGCATGGGCGGCGCGCTGGCGTGGCCGGCGCTGCTGCGCAAACTCGATCTCCAGGATCCGGGGTATAAATTCTAATGCCACTCGCCGAGATTCCCCTGTGTATCTGGCGCAAGCGCAGCCGGAGCTTTGTTTTTCGTGGCCAGACGATCCATTACTGGGTAGCGGGACAGGGTGAGCCGCTGTTGCTGATTCACGGTTTCCCCACTGCCAGTTGGGATTGGCACTACCTGTGGCAGCCGTTGGCGCAGCGTTATCAGGTGATCGCCTGCGACATGCTTGGCTTCGGCGATTCGGCAAAACCGCGCAACCACACCTACAGCCTGTTGGAACAGGCCGATCTGCAACAGGCGCTGCTCGCCCATCTGCAGATCGAACAAGCGGTGCACATTCTTGCCCACGACTATGGCGACAGCGTCGCTCAGGAACTGCTCGCGCGGCACTACGAACAGCGCATCGAGGTCGCCAGTTGCGTGTTCCTCAACGGCGGTCTGTTTCCGGAAACCCACCGGCCGTTACTGATGCAGAAATTGCTGCTCAGCCCGATTGGCTGGCTGCTTGGCCGCGCCTTCAGCCGAGAGGCGTTGGTCAAAGGTTTCCGGGAGATCTTCGGCCCGCAGACCCAGCCGAGCGAAAGCGAACTGGATGATTACTGGAGTCTGGTCGACAGCAACCATGGCCCGCGCATCCTGCACAAACTGATCACCTACATCCCCGAACGCCGGGTGCAGCGCGACCGTTGGGTGGCGGCCATGCAGCGTGGCGACGTTCCTCTGCGGGTCATCGACGGCGCGGTCGATCCGATTTCCGGGGTACACATGGTCGAGCGTTATCGCGAACTCATCCCTGATGCGGACACCGTTTTGTTGCCGGGTATTGGCCACTACCCGCAAACCGAAGCGCCGGTGCAGGTGCTCAAGCACTACCTGGCGTTTCGTGATCGTCTGGTATTGCCTCCGCGCAAAGTGGCGTACTCCTGATTTCGCCGGAAACACTCACTCTCGGCGCTTTACAGTCTCGACCATCCCCCAACCTTATCGCACACCATTCAGCCCCAGCCGTGTTCGTTGTGACCCAAAGCGTCGTGCCTGACACTCGGGAGCATTAACCCTTGGCCTGCTGGAGTTGCTGCGATGAATGAACCCGTGCGTTTCGAAGATAAAGTCGTGATTGTCACCGGCGCCGGTGGCGGCCTCGGGCGTGCCCATGCGCTGTTGTTCGCCAGACAGGGCGCGAAGGTGCTGGTCAACGATCTCGGCGGCTCGACACAGGGCGAGGGCGCCAACGCCTCGGCTGCCGACCGCGTGGTGGCGGAAATTCGCGGGGCCGGCGGTATTGCCCAAGCCAACCATGACTCGGTCACCGATGGCGACAAACTGGTGCAGAACGCTCTCGATGCTTTCGGCCGCGTGGATGTGGTGGTGAACAACGCCGGGATCCTGCGCGACAAGTCGTTTCACAAAATGGACGATGCCGACTGGGATCTGGTCTACCGCGTCCACGTTGAAGGCGCCTACAAGGTTACCCGTGCCGCCTGGCCGCATCTGCGCGAACAAAACTATGGCCGGGTGATTTTCACAGCGTCGACTTCGGGCATTTACGGCAATTTCGGCCAGTCCAACTACGGCATGGCCAAACTCGGGCTGTACGGGTTGACCCGAACGCTGGCGATCGAGGGCCGCAAGAACAACATTCTGGTCAACGCCATCGCCCCAACTGGCGGCACGCGCATGACCGAAGGTCTGATCCCGCCGCAGGTATTCGAGCAACTGAAGCCGGAACTGGTCAGTCCGTTGGTAGTGTATCTGGGCAGCGAGCAATGTCAGGAAACGTCCGGCCTGTTCGAGGTTGGTGGCGGCTGGATGGGCAAGGTGCGCTGGGAACGCAGCCTCGGTGCCGGCTTCGATCCGCGCGAGGGATTCTCGCCAGAGGATGTGGCGGCGCACTGGCAGCAGATTTGTGATTTCGAAGGGGCGGCGCATCCGAAGGACAATATTGAAGCATTGAAGGAAATGATGGCGAATTTGCAGAAGTATTCGATTTGAAGTTAACGGAGCCACCAGCCCTCGCGGCGGGTGGCTCCAGTTTTCAAATGTATTTTTTTTCTGTCATGAACTTGGGCGGCTTCCAGTTAGGTCCTTTGATAGCAAGGCCCTTTTCTCCCTCCAGCAAAACTCCTGCAGCGAAGAGCCGAGAGTACGATGCTTCCAGGGTCCCATACTCGTCGATCAGGTCTCGATTGTGGCGTCTGATCATCATGTCCAGATGTGGCGTTGCCTGAAGTAACGCGAACACCGTGACTATGTCATCCAGAGGTTCATTTTTAACGATCATCTCAACGGTGCTCACTGCCACATCTCCTTCAGCAATTTCTGGTAATCACGTTCTTCCTGCTCCGTTGCAGCAGCCAGTGCTTCGGGCGTGTAGAGAAGTGCGGGATCGTCTTTCAACTGGAAATCTTCCAACGTTGCCGTATGCACGTTATTCCAGATCGGTGACCCGATCTCTGGCATCTCGGTATCACCAAAGCCTAAAGCTCTGAATCTTTCGAACTCCCTTATCTCGTGAGTGTAGAAACGTTTGTCAGTGTCGGAAGCTTCGAGTTCTCCACGAGCGATTCGCTCCAGGCGATCAAGCATTACGTCATTGGCAGCTGATTGCGGAAACTTTGAAATGTGTAACTTCACGATGTCCGTTCCTTCCGATGAAACAGCGGCTGTTGCCCACTGCAAATCTGATATTTCATCTCCAATCTCGTCAGGGTTGAAACTACGCCCGCTGTGCTTCCCCTCTTCGGTCGCCCCTTCATAAGGACTACTGAACACCACATAAAGCGGCTCAATCTCCGAATCAGCCGGAAACACGATGATGAATCGATCCCAGCCTTCAATCAGAATCGGGTTCAGATCCAGCCGCCCTTCAACCGGAACAACGGAGGCGCCGGAATAGGCGGGCGAACCGGTATCCACTATTGGCAAAGCGGTCGATTGGTCGCCCTGCGAGATTGCCGGCGTCCATGTCAGCAAGTCGGTAGGCGAGTCCGATAGTGCGACCTTGTATACGTCGTTGAGCAAATCGTATGCGGCATTGAGGACCAGCACACTTGAGCGAATATGGAAGTCATCACTCGTAGCGACGAACACTTGCGTGCCAGCCCCGAGTCGCCTGACGCCTAGCCCGACCTGCATCTCCAAACTACCCTGCCGGTCCGCGATTTCACGTAGCGTCTCGGCCGGCTCGGACGACAACTCGGCCAGTGGAACGCTCATGGCGAAGCGTTCGCTGTTGCCCAGAGGTGACGGCATCAATAGCGCTGCGAACCCCATCAGTACTGGACTGCCGAACAGCGCCGTGCCCGTCGCTGTCAGGGTCGCTTTTGCGGTGCGTAGCGCATTGAGTATTCCCGCCGAGATAGCCGGGCTGAGCGGGACGGCTGTCGAAACGAAAGAAACGGCCGGGCCGTTGCTGGCCATTGCTCCAGAGGACGGAAAGACATGCTTCCTGTCCTGCTGTAACCGACGCTGTTCTGCCGCATGGGCCAGCGCCGTTGCTTCAGCTTTGGCTCGTGCCTCGGCCTGGGCGATTTTCAACTTAGCCAGCCGCTCTTTCTCCCGAGCTTCAGCCTCGGCATTAAGGCGCGCGGTCTCAGCCGCCAATCGAGCCTGTTCGGCATCCCGACGCTGTTTCTCTGCCAACGCGGCCAGAAGCGCCTGTTCGCGTGCGCGGATTTCTTCCTGCTCCCGGCGCACCGCTTCGGCAATGTCACGCTGGCGCTGTTGCTCCGCGGCAATGCGGGCACGTTCTGCAGCTTGGCGTTGCGCCTCTGCCGCTGCCGCCTGTGCCTGATCCTGATCCTGAGCTTGTACGGTGGCCAGCCAATTGAGTACGCCAGCCTGTTGCTGGTTGAGCAGCGCCAATGTCTGGCCTTCGTGGGCGGCCCGAAAGGACTCGCTCCACAACGCTCTGCTGCGGACCGCTGCGCCCTGCGCGCGCCGATTGGCCGATGCCTGATTCAGGTAATCCTTGAAGGTTTTTCCCAGTGGATCGCTGCCATAAAAGCGGTTGGCGATGGCAGTCTGCCGTTGAAACTCGGCGCTCTTGCGTTGAATCAAGGTGTTCCTGACGCCAACTTCGCGGGCCAGTGCTGCGGCAGGTGGCAGAGGATTGGTCGGTCCTTCCAGCCTGGTCGCCGCCAGTTCGACCTCAATGGTTTGTGGAATAGAGGCGGTTCTTGCGTTGAATTCCTGTTCCACGGCGACTTGCGTTTCATGCATCAATTCACGCGTCTGCGGATTGGCGCCGGCAGGGCCGAACATGCCGCTGTAGGAGTAATTCATGTCGCGTTCTTTGAATGGTTCGAAGCCATCAGGACCGAACTCCCTGATATGTACTGGATCCAGTTCCAACGGTGGAGGCTTTGGCATATTCATGTCCTTTTGAATGTGCGTTTTCACTCGCTCGAAAAGTGCGCACGGGTGGCGATGACATCCGTGTCACCAGCGAATGGTTGAGGTGTTTCAAGTTACCTCAGAGTGGCGGTTATCAAATCCGAGAAGCCCGTCAGTAACAGGGCGTTATATCGAAAGGGTTTTCGCTGGTTTTTATCGATGCAGAGGGAATTCGTCCGAGCGTCGAAGAAATGTCTGACGCGCTGATCGCAAGCGTTGCCGAACCGCTATCCAGCCTTTTTGAACGCCCATAAAAAAGGCCGCTGCAAACGCAGCGGCCAAGGTAAGACGTTGGATCAAGGAGCTACAAATCAACGTCAGTGAACAGCGGTGCGATAAACCGAAAACACCGATTTATCTGAAATCTTTAACCAATCGCCTGCGCATTCAGCGTAGCGGGCTTGGCGCTTTCCGGCGTGTGCCGGGAGAGCGCGCTCAGAATACGGGCTTGCGCCTGTAGGAAAAATACCGATTCCAGACATGCACTGTTACGGGGCGCGCAACAGTGGCGTGCACATGCATGGCGCTGATGATGCGCCATCCAGCCAGTCCATGGGCCGCTCCAGGTCCCGTCGTACAAGGCCATTCATCCTTTCGAGCGACATCGCAAATACCTCCTTGGTGCGCTTATCGCTCGCACCGCCCGGCAGTAGGGTGGGGCCTTCTGTCACTCACCGGGGAAGACGCATGACAAAAACAACAATGCGCGCCATCTTCACACCGCAGGCGCTGGCCGCTGCGGTGGCTATGGGTTGCTGCGCCCAGGCGCACGCGGTCGCCTTCAACATCGGCGAAATCGAAGGCACCTTCGACTCGTCACTTTCGGTCGGCGCGAGCTGGGGGCTGCGCGATGCCGACAGTTCGCTGGTGGGCACGGTCAATGGCGGCAGCGGACAATCGTCCACCGGTGATGACGGGCGCCTGAATTTCAAGAAGGGCGAGACCTTCTCGAAGATCTTCAAGGGCATTCACGACCTTGAACTGAAGTACGGCGATACCGGCGTGTTCGTTCGGGGCAAATACTGGTACGACTTCGAACTCAAGGACGAAGACCGCGAGTTCAAGCAGATCAGCGACAGCGGCCGCAAAGAGGGCGCCAAGTCTTCCGGCGCGCAGATCCTCGATGCCTTCGTCTATCAGAACTACGCCATCGCCGATTTGCCCGGCACGGTGCGGGCCGGCAAGCAGGTGGTGAGCTGGGGTGAGAGTACTTTCATCGGCAACTCGATCAACAGCATCAACCCGGTCGACGTCTCGGCATTTCGCCGTCCCGGTGCGGAGATCAAGGAAGGCCTGATTCCGGTGAACATGCTGTTTGGTTCGCAGAGCCTGACTGACAAACTTTCCGTCGAAGGCTTTTACCAACTGGAGTGGGACCAGACCGTCCTCGACAACTGCGGCACCTTCTTTGGCGTCGACGTCGCGGCGGACGGCTGCAACAACGGCTACACCGTCGGCAGTCCGGCGGTGGCGCCATTGGTGCCGCTGACCACCGCGTTCGGCCAAGGCATTCAGGTCACACGCGAAGGCGTGGTGATTCCCCGTGGCGGCGATCGCGATGCGCGCGATTCCGGGCAGTGGGGCACGGCGTTGCGCTGGCTCGGCGAAGACACCGAATACGGCCTCTACTTCATGAACTACCACAGCCGTACGCCGACGGTCGGCACCACGACGGCGGGGCTGTCGACACTGGCGGCATTGCCAGGCATGGTCGGCATTGCCAACGGCCTCGCGCCTGGCAGCGGCGCAGGTCTGGCGCAAAGCGTGATGCTCGGGCGCGGTCAGTACTACCTCGAATACCCGGAAGACATTCGTCTGTACGGCGCGAGTTTCTCCACCACTCTGCCCACCGGCACCGCGTGGACCGGCGAGATCAGCTATCGGCCGAACGCACCGGTACAGGTCAACACCAACGACCTGACCCTGGCGCTGGTCAATCCGATCGCCGGTGGCACCGCATCGCCACTTGCGACCTCGCCGGGTGCTGATAACAAAGGCTACCGGCGCAAGGAAGTCACGCAGGTCCAGAGCACGCTCACGCACTTCTTTGACCAGGTGCTGGGCGCCGAACGCCTGACCGTGGTCGGCGAAGCGGCGGTGGTGCATGTCGGTGGTCTGGAGTCACGCAGTGAGCTGCGTTACGGTCGTGATTCGGTCTATGGCCAATATGGTTTCGGCGGCGATACCGACGGCTTCGTCACATCGACTTCGTGGGGCTATCGCGCCCGGGCGATTCTCGACTACGCCAACGTTATCGGCGGGATCAACCTCAAGCCCAACCTGTCGTGGTCGCATGACGTCGCCGGTTACGGCCCCAACGGTCTGTTCAACGAAGGTGCGAAAGCCATCAGCTTCGGCGTCGATGCCGACTACCGCAACACCTACACCGCGAGCCTGAGTTACACCGACTTTTTCGGTGGCGATTACAACGTCCTCGAAGACCGTGACTTCGTGGCCCTGAGCTTCGGCGTGAACTTCTGATCTGCCCGAGAAGGATGACTGCAATGCGCAAAACGATTCTGCAATGTGGCGTGCTGGCCTTGAGTCTGCTGGCGGCCAACGTGATGGCGGCGGTGTCGCCGGATGAAGCGAACAAACTTGGCACCAGCCTGACTCCGCTCGGCGCCGAGAAGGCCGGTAATGCGGACGGTTCGATTCCGGCCTGGACCGGCGGTATCCCGAAAAACGCCGGTGCGGTGGACAGCAAGGGCTTCCTCGCCGACCCGTTTGCCAACGAAAAACCGTTGTTCACCATCACTGCTGCCAACGTCGAGCAGTACAAGAGCAAGCTGTCCGATGGCCAGGTGGCGATGTTCAAACGCTACCCGGAAACCTACAAGATCCCGGTCTACCCGACCCACCGCACTGTGGGCGCGCCGGCGGAAATCTACGAGTCGGCCAAGCGCAGCGCGCTGAACGTCAACGCGATCAACGACGGCAACGGCCTCGCCAATTTCACCGGCAATCGCTACTACGCGTTCCCGATTCCGAAGAACGGCGTCGAGGTGCTGTGGAACCACATCACCCGCTATCACGGTGGCAACCTGCGGCGGATCATCACCCAGGTGACACCGCAGACCAACGGCAGCTACACGCCGATCCGCTTCGAAGAAGAGATCGCCGTGCCGCAACTGATGAAGGACATCGACCCGGAAAAAGCCGCCAACGTGCTGACCTTCTTCAAGCAATCGGTGACCGCTCCGGCGCGCCTGGCCGGTAACGTGCTGCTGGTGCACGAGACCCTCGATCAGGTGAAGGAACCGCGTCTGGCGTGGATCTACAACGCCGGTCAGCGCCGCGTTCGGCGTGCGCCGCAAGTGGCCTATGACGGTCCAGGTACAGCGGCCGATGGCCTGCGCACCTCGGACAACTTCGACATGTTCTCCGGCGCGCCGGATCGCTACGACTGGAAACTGGTCGGCAAGAAGGAAATGTACATTCCCTACAACAGCTACAAGCTCGACTCGCCGAAGCTCAAATACGACGACATCGTCAAGGCCGGGCACATCAATCAGGACCTGACCCGTTACGAACTGCACCGCGTCTGGGAAGTGATCGGCACGGTGAAGCCGAATGAGCGGCATATCTACGCCAAGCGCCACATGTACATCGACGAGGACAGCTGGCAAGTGGCGCTGGCCGATCACTACGATGGTCGCGGGCAACTGTGGCGCGTCGCTGAAGGTCACGCGCAGTACTACTACGATCATCAGGCTCAGGCTTACACCCTGGAAGCGCTCTACGACATCATCGCCGGCCGTTACATTGCGTTGGGCATGAAGAACGAAGAGAAGCACAGCTTCGAATTCGGCTTTGAAGCCAAGGCCGCCGATTACACGCCATCGGCCCTGCGCGCCGAGGGCGTAAGGTAACGGGTCTGCAACACCGCTGGACAAAAGGCGACCGCACGGTCGCCTTTTTTATGGTCATCAATCAGCGTGCTGAATACTCGTCAACAAGCGCGCGGGAGAGGGCTAGGGTGAGCGCACAACGATAAGAAGGCTCACCCGATGACCGCCATGTCCCCGTGCCTGGATCGACCCGGATTTCTGCCCAGGCTTTCTTCGCATCATCAGTCTCGCAATCGCTTGAGCGAACCGTTGCTGGCATCAAGCGCGCGGGTCAGGCTGTTGTGTGCGCCCGCTGGCAGCGGCAAAACCGCACTGCTGACCGAATGTCTGCTTCAGGTGCGTGCGGAGTGCGAGGCAATCTGGCTGCCGCTGGCGGGAGCAGCGCTCAGCGCCGAAGAGTTTTGCCTGCGTGTGACTCGGGCGCTCGGGCTGGTCGAAGGTCTCGACATAACGCAACTGATGACGGAGCTGGCTCATTGGTCCAGGCCGACTTCGCTGTTTATCGACGACTACTGTCGTCAGCCAAATCCGCCTGTTGATGCTCTGCTGGATCGGTTGCTGGCGGTCAGCAGCCCGGCGCTCACATGGTGGATCAGTACTCGCCGCCGGCCGCAGTGCAACTGGCCGCGGCTGTTGCTCGATGACGAACTTTACGAGTCCGAGCCCGCCAGTCTGGCGCTGACTCACGATGAGGTTGTATCGGTGTTGCGCCATTTGCCGCCAGATCAGGCGGATCGAGTCGCCGCTCGGATCATCCAGCGTACCGGCGGCTGGTGCGCAGGTGCGCGCATGGCGATTTTGCAAAAGTGCGACTGGGCGCAAAACCCGCAGCCGCAGCAGCGTGTCGACACGTTGCTCGACTATCTGCAGCACGAACTCTTCAGCAATCTGACGCCGGAGCAGGACGAGGCGTGGCGTGTTCTGGCTCACCTGCCACGGTTCAACGCGCCGTTATGCGAGCATTTGTTCGGCCCCGGCGAAGGCGCGCAATTGCTGCACGATCTGCAAGTGCAGGGCTGTTTTATTGAGCCATGGCAGGACTCCGCTGACTGGCTACAGGTCTTCTGCCCGCTGTCGCGAATCATCCAGGAGTCGCATTGGCCGTGTGCGCGTTCCTGGCACCGGCGCGCCTGTCAGTGGTTCAGCGCGACACAGGATTGGCGAGCAGCGTTCGAGCAAGCGTTGTTGGCCGAGGAATACGAAACCGCCGTCAGCCTGCTGCAGTATTTGAGTTTCGAGGATTTGTTCGAAGACCAGACCGTCGTCCTGCTGTTGCGCTTGCACGAGCAACAAAGCCAGGAACTGACCCTGATGACACCGCAGATGATCGGGCTGGTCACCGGGGCTTTGTTATTCGCCGGCCGATTCGAACAGGCCGGGGAATGCCTGGCCCATCTTGCCCGCTTCATACCGCAGCCGACAGCGCATCTGCAACAGCAGTTGCTGGCGCGTTGGCAAGCGCAACAGGGTTGGCTCAGTCATCTGCAAGGGCAGATGGAGCCGGCGCGCGCCTGCTTTCAGGAGGCGCTAGCGGCGCTGGCGGATGATGCCTGGCAGGCGCGTCTGATGTGCCTGTCGGGCCTGACCCAGCAGGCGTTACTGTGCGGTGCACTCGATCAGGCCCATGCCCTCAACCGTGAGGCGCTGTGCCTGGCGCGTGCTCACGGCTCACTGCTTTTCGAAGGGTTGCTTGAGCTTGACCACGCACAATGGCTCGAGCAGCGCGGGGCGCCCCTGCGTGCAGAGACTCTGCTGGTGGACATCGAGCACTTGCTGCGCCAGCGCGCCACGGTGCCCGTGCCGCTGCTCGGCCGGATTGCCCTGCGCCGCGGACGGCTGGCGCTGTGCATGGGTCTTGAAGCGCAGGCTGCGGAGCTGTTCAGCCGCGGCCTTGAAGATTGCTCGCGCAGTGCTGACAAACGGGTCTTGTATGGCTACCTGGGACAGGCGCAACTGGCCGGTAATCGCGGCGATTATGCCTGCGCTTTCGAGCGCCTGCGCGAGGCCGAAAGGGTCATGCAGCAGCGGCAGATTCCCGATACGGTCTATCGCGGTGTCGTGCTGCAGGTCAGCAGTCAGTTCTGGTTACAGCAGGGTCGACCGCAGTTGGTGCAAGAAGCGTTGGGCCGGCTATTACGGCATTATCGTGGGCCCTTTGCGCTGCAGGCGCCGCCCGCGACGTTCGAACTGATTATTCGGATTGAATACCTGCTGGCCTGCGCCCATGCGCAATTGAACCGGCATGAAAACTCTCTGCCAACCATTGAGCGACTGTTGAACAAGACCGAGGCCGGAGGCATGTTGACGGCGCAAACGGAGTTGCTGCTGGCCTTCGCCGAGCTGGCTGAATCGAACGGCGACAAAGCGGCGGCGCAGCGAGCTCTCCAGCGAGCCGGGACGCTTGTGGAACGCTGCCGGTTGCAACAAGCCATGCGGGAGTGGGAGTTACGCCAAGGCAATCTTGGCACGGCAGCTGACCAGCCGCTTCCCGGCTTGCCATGCGAGAACGCTGATCCTGCGCAGGGCCTCAGTCGCCGTGAGCGAGAAGTGCTGATGTTGATCGCTCAAGGTGCTTCAAATCAGCAAGTTGCCGAACAACTTTATATTTCGTTGCATACGGTAAAAACTCACGCGAGAAGAATAAATGGAAAGTTGGGCGTAGAGCGTAGAACTCAGGCTGTGGCGAAAGCAAAGTTGATGGGCATACTGGTTTAATGTTTTGGTTTATTTTTTCAGCATAAATACTTTTCGTTGTCGTAGGCATGTTTTGTAAATTGTTGGCGCTTCAAGTCGATTGCAAAAGAACCTACCTTGCAACTATCTGCAGTGGCTGCATCCGCGCCTCTGGATAGTCAAGTAAGGAATGGTTGTGAGGAAGTTATATCAAAGTTTGATGCGTGGTTCCTTTGGTGAGCAGGTCACTTGGCCTGAAGAATGGGAAAAGGCAAATCAGGCGAAATCAGATCTTTTCAAGATAGTCGGTGCCATGCCGAGCGTGCTGGATATTCTTCGTAACATGCTGCAGCGTGAATTAATCCGTTTGGGCAAAACAATCGATATCGACAAGGTCTATGTCAACACGGATCCGGCTTTTTCTGCCAGTGAAAATCGTCCTTCCGGCACTCTGTGGGATGTGACAGTTCATTGTTTGAATAACAATATCAGCCCTGCTTACATAGCGGGCGGTGATGGTGTTTTCTCTCTGCCGGATACGTTCAGTGCACAATTCAGGGTCAATACCCTGAATACTTTCATTGTCGAAGACCTGATCGCTGCAATTACTGCCGGTCTGGAACAAACGTTGCGAACCGAAATCGCAGGATTCTGGTCGGCGCCGGCCAAATCCATGCGCACGCAAAGTGCACCTTTGTCCAATAAGCAGGCTTTTATCCAAGCGTACGCCGCGGTCACCAGTGCAGAGCTGTCCCTGTCGGTCATGGCGAACAATTTCGACGCCCGTCTGGGTGAGCGATTTGCTCATCTGCTCGACGCAGACACCGGTCGCGCAGCGTTCGAAGTCTGTCTGCAACCGTCGCAGGATTACCTGCTCTCGCGCCAGCCTTGTTTCGTTCTGGACAACGCCGAGCGTTCGGATGCAGAAATGAAGCTGGTCAACGAGTCGACCTCCTACCTCATGCACACGCCGGAAAACGGCTTTGAGTACTTCGAAAAAAATACCGATTTGCACAGCAAGTTGCAGCAGCGGCTGTCCCTGCGCAGCCATCAGATCAGCTACATGAAAGCCATGCAAAGTCCTCACGCCTTCTGCGTAGAGGCTCATCTCAAGGGCCAGCTTGAAAATGTGAAGTCGCTGATCAGTGGCCAGCAACAACTTGAAACCCCGCTTATCTCCGCGCTTCAGGAAAATCAGGGCCTGCACGTGCTGCGCTACGGTATCGACACGCGTTTCTATCTCCTGTGGGCTGCCTTGAAACGTACCGATTGGCCGCTGTGGCTGGTGGATGCCGGCAGCCAAGTTCAAGAACGGTATACCGAGCTTGAGGCCTCCAAAGATCAATACCTGGCTGATTACTCTCGTGTGTTCGATACGTGCTTTTCGTTTAAGGATTATGTGTTGCGCACCTTCGCCGGCTGGGCAGCGAGGGTTCTCGGCGAACAACTGGATCCAGAAACAATCAGCGTGCATAGCTCGTATACCCTGGTGGTTGCCGGGCGCACTATTGAGCAGGAAGAAACCCGAACGCTGACAGAATTTATCGTTGTCGGTGTCCATGACTCTGGCTATGACGCGCGCCTTACTGTCATCGGCGCGCCCAGCGGAAGTCGTCTGACAGCCGAGGCGCTTGAACGGTGGCTGGCGCATCGCAACCTTCGATTGGAATTTACAGACGATCTCGCACCGATGCCTTCTGCTGATTACCAAGAGGCTTACCGTAATTATCTGTTCAGCCAAATGGAGTTTGCAGTTTTCTGTGCTCGCCACTCCGGGAAGTTGAATTCCACCGATGCGAATATCGTCGCCCGCGCCATGGCCAACGACCCAGCGGTAAGGATTCAAGGGATAAAGATCGAACACCACGGGCCGGCGTTGAAAGATGTCCTGAACATTTCGGCTCAAGGATATCTGCCGTCGCTGATGTTTATCAAAATGCCGGAAGGCGAGTATGAGCTGCGAAAGTTTGCCGATAAGCACGCGGCGAACCGCTGGTTGGAGTCGGCGCTGTCCGCAGATCGCGAGTACGCGGCACTGTTAATCCATCCGGACTACCTGCACAAGGCCGGTCAACTGCTCGGCAACGCTCGCACACAGCTCAGTTACCGCTACGCGCTGGATAGTCGCCCTGTGGATCTGGAGCTGAATCCAAAGGTGGCGTTGGCGGACTACGTCAATGTTGCTTACCAAGCTGAAGTGGCCTTGCATAAGGCTATTGCACCGACGGGTTATCGGGCGCTTGGTTTCGAGGGCCGCAAGCGCTTCGCTCGTCTGACCACCGAACTCAAAGCGCTGTCCACGGTTGACGCGCGAGACAACGGCTTCCCGACGTTCGAGCAATTCACTTATGACGCAGTGAAAGCACAAATAGAAGATATCTTGCGTGCGCGTGGCAGTATCGTTTCAGTCAATCCGGACCAGATCATTGTTCAGACCGAAGAGTTTCGCAAGAGCGTTACCGACGTCCTGCTTGAGGGCGCTACTTTCGAAGCAGTGCATCCGGCCTATGAAACGAAATTCAGCCCCAAGTACTATTTGGTGAATGGACATCCCAATGTTGACAAACTGGATATCCGAGACCTTTCTTCGCTGTCGAAAACCTTCCGTCCCGGTGATCGGTATAGCGCGATGTTGAAGGAGCAGTATCTGGACAAGGCTCATTCGGATTACGCATTCAAACGCGCTGTGCATGCCCGGAAAATTCGTTGTGAAATGAGCTGCAATGCGTTTTCCGATTTTGTTAATGGCAGGTTGTCTCCGGAAGCGTTATCAGCGGTGCAGCACATCATTGATAGCCTGAAAGAAAGCGGCGGTCATCAGTCGATCGACAATGACACTTTTGAAGGCGGCGAGGGATTATATAAATTCAACATCCATTCGCTGGGATTGACCGCTGCTGGGGACCGCACTGTTGGGGGTGTTTATATATTCCGCCTGAAACTGCTGTCGGGGTTCCACGATCTGCTCTACACGCCTGACGCACCAGATCTTGTCAGCTTCCGGCCGATGGCGGAGTTCATTCCTTCGATTCGTTTTCGCTATGGCCCGTTTCGGGACTACTACAGCGCGCGGATACTGCTGGTTGATCAAAAAGTGGTTGAAGATTATTTCGATGACCTGGTCGCCACTGTCGATATCAAACCGGTAATCCGCACGCAAAATCGCGCGAGGCTCTCTGACCTGTTCACTTTTCACGATGAGCGTATACACCGTGTGCTCAGCGATATCGATGAACGCACTATCAGTTTGAATGAAATAATTGCCGGTCTGGTTTATGAAAATTTGTTGAAAGCTGCAAGTATCGTGAGCCTGGTGGTTCCTCCCGTGGGTACAGTTGTGGTGGCTGTGCAAATGATGAAAAGCATCTATGACGCATCACAATCGCACCGACGTGGCGACTACCGCGCCGCGTTGGGCCATGTAAAAGAAGCGCTGACCGGGCTGCTGACATTGGGCAAAGCCGCAGCGGCGGGGGCACCTGTCAAGGAAATCACCCAGGCGCAACGGTCGTTCCTCAGTCTGTTCGACGATGCGCGGACGGTCGCGGAACTGGTCACGCACTACACTGGCCAGAAAGAGTCGAAAGAGATGTTGGTAGAATTCTTCCAGACATTGATGGAAGCCACGGATACCGGAGTAAGTAAAACAACCGTTCATTGATCATCTTCGAGTATCCCGACTCGATCAACGAACAACACTCAGCTTTCGTAGCCCATCCGCCAACTCACGGCCCGCGTCGCAGCCAACAACCGCTGCGCCGCCGGGCCGTTTTCATCGGCGTGGAACAGCGAGGTCGGGCCAACGATGGTCAGCACCGCAGCGATCTGCCCGACTGCGTTGAACACCGGCGCAGAAAGCGCATCCACACCCGGCATCAACAAACCATGCACGTGATGCAGACCCCGTTCGCGGATCTGTTCGCACAGCGCTGCATAGGCTTTTTCGTCCTTGAGCGGATGCTCCGCGACAGCGATTTCCTGCTCGCGTAATTCATCGGTTTCGCGGTGCGGCAGGTAGGCGCTGAACACCAGCCCGGTGGACGAGCTGAGCAGTGGCAGCACCGAACCCAATTGCGTCACCACCGTTACCGCGCGCACCGCCGGTTCGATGTGCACGACGGTTGCGCCCTGATTGCCCCAGACCGCGAGGAAGCAGGTTTCGTTGAGTTCATCGCGCAACTCGGACAGCGGCAGGGCGGCGACTTTCAATACGTCCATGCTGTTGAGTGCAGCCAGCCCTACGCGCAGCGCTTCACGGCCGAGGCCGTAATGGTTGGTGGCGGCGTTCTGTTCGGCAAAGCCCGAGGCAATCAACGCCTGCAAATAGCGATGCACCTTGCTTGCCGGCATCTGCACGTGCTCGGCCAGACGCGACAGTGACGTCGACGGCGATAACTCGGCCAGTGCCTTGAGGATGTCGGTGCCGACCTCGGCGGAGCGGACTTTCTGTTTGCCGTTGCTGTCGCTGGTTTTTTCCATGGGGCTGGCGGTTCCGGTTCGAATGGGCGTCTTTATAGCTTGACGCTGGATAGCGAGCAAATTACGTTATGCGTAATCAGATTACGATAATAACAACCCCGGCGTGCCGAGAACTCTGAGCCAGAGCGATGGGCCACTGCCGACTCCCTGTTCAGGAGGCTCCATGAACTCCGATTCAACCGCTCAGGATTTGACGTATCAGTCCGGGTTCGGCAACGAATTCAGCTCTGAAGCGTTGCCCGGCGCACTGCCCGCTGGGCAGAACTCCCCGCAAAAAGCCCCGTACGGCCTCTACACCGAATTGTTCTCCGGCACCGCGTTCACCATGCCGCGCAGCGAAGCGCGGCGGACCTGGATGTACCGGATTCAGCCATCGGCCAATCACCCGGCGTTCGTCAAACTGGAGCGGCAACTGGCGGGCGGGCCATTGGGTGAAGTAACCCCTAATCGCCTGCGCTGGAATCCGCTGGATCTGCCGACCGAACCGACGGATTTCATCGATGGCCTGGTCAGCATGGCGGCCAACGCTGGCGCTGAAAAACCGTCCGGCATCAGCATTTACAGCTACACCGCCAACCGCTCGATGGAGCGCGTGTTCTTCAACGCCGATGGAGAAATGCTGCTGGTGCCGCAACTCGGCCGCCTGCGCATTGCCACCGAACTGGGCGTGCTCGAAGTCGCGCCGCTGGAGATTGCGGTGCTGCCGCGTGGCCTGAAGTTTCGCGTCGAACTGCTCGATCCACAGGCACGCGGTTATCTCGCCGAGAACCATGGCGCGCCGCTGCGCCTGCCGGATCTGGGGCCGATCGGCAGCAACGGTCTGGCCAATCCGCGCGATTTCCTCACCCCGGTCGCTGCCTACGAAAACCTGCCGCAACCGACGACCCTGGTGCAGAAATTCCTTGGCCAGTTGTGGGCCACCGAACTCAATCATTCACCGCTGAACGTGGTCGCCTGGCACGGCAACAACGTGCCGTACAAATACGACCTGCGCCGTTTCAACACCATCGGCACGGTGAGTTTCGATCACCCCGATCCGTCGATTTTTACCGTACTGACCTCGCCGACCAGCGTGCACGGTCTGGCCAACCTCGATTTCGTGATCTTCCCGCCGCGCTGGATGGTCGCCGAAAACACCTTCCGGCCACCTTGGTTCCACCGCAACCTGATGAACGAATTCATGGGCCTGATCCAGGGCGAATACGACGCCAAGGCCGAAGGCTTCGTGCCCGGTGGCGCTTCGCTGCACAGCTGCATGAGCGCCCACGGCCCGGACGGCGAGACCTGCACCAGGGCGATCAATGCCGAGCTTGCGCCGACAAAAATCGACAACACCATGGCCTTCATGTTCGAGACCAGCCAGGTGCTGCGGCCAAGCCGCTTTGCCCTCGACTGCCCACAATTGCAAACCAGTTACGACGCCTGTTGGGCGACGCTGCCCGCCACGTTCGACCCGACCCGGAGATAACTCATGACACAGAATTCCTTCCCCCGCAGCTGGGTCGCTTCGGCCAACGGTCACAGCGATTTTCCCTTGCAGAATCTGCCGCTGGGCGTGTTCAGCCTGAACGGTTCGATGCCGCGCGCAGGCGTAGCGATCGGTGAGCACATCTTCGATTTGCAAGTGGCGCTTGAGGCCGGTCTGTTCGACGGCGTTGCACGCAGCGCAGTGGAATCCATGCAGGGCGGGCAATTGAACGCGTTCTTCGAACTCGGCCGTGAGGCTCGGGTGGCCCTGCGCGCACGGCTGATCGAACTGTTCAGTGAAGGCAGCACCCTGCGCGGCAACATCGAAGCGCAAGGTGCGACAGTGCTGCCACTGGCTGCCGATTGCCAGATGCACCTGCCGGCGCGAATCAGCGATTACACCGACTTCTACGTCGGCATCGAGCATGCGCAGAATGTCGGCAAGCTGTTCCGTCCGGATAATCCGTTGCTACCGAATTACAAGCACGTGCCGATCGGTTACCACGGTCGCGCGTCCACGGTGCGAGCCTCCGGTACCGACGTGCGCCGGCCGAAAGGCCAGACGCTGCCAGCCGGCCAGACCGACCCGGTCTTCGGCCCGTGTGCGCGTCTGGATTACGAACTGGAACTGGGCATCTGGATCGGCCCGGGCAACGAGATGGGCGAGCCCATTGCCATCGCTGACGCCGCCGAGCACATCGCCGGTTTCTGCCTGCTCAACGACTGGTCGGCGCGGGATATCCAGGCCTGGGAATACCAGCCGCTCGGGCCATTTCTGTCGAAAAGTTTCATCACCAGCGTCTCGCCCTGGGTAGTGACGGCTGAAGCACTGGAGCCTTTCCGTATTGCACAACCGGCGCGTCCGGAAGGTGATCCGCAGCCGTTACCGTATCTGCTCGACAAACGTGATCAGGACGGTGGTGCCTTCGATATCGAGCTGGAAGTGCTGCTGCGCACCGAAGCCATGCGCGAACAGAATCTACCGGCCCATCGTCTGACCCTGAGCAACACTCGCCACATGTACTGGACCGTCGCGCAAATGGTCGCGCACCACAGCGTCAACGGTTGTCAGTTGCAGGCCGGCGACCTGTTCGGTTCGGGCACTTTGTCCGGCCCGGAAAACGGTCAGTTCGGCAGCCTGCTGGAAATCACTGAGGGCGGCAAGAAACCGATCGAACTGCCCTCCGGCGAAGTGCGCAAATTCCTTGAGGACGGTGACGAAATCATCCTGCGCGCCCGCTGCGCCCGCGAAGGTTTTGCCTCGATCGGCTTCGGCGAATGTCGCGGCACCGTGATCGCTGCACGCTGACAGGAGCGGCTCATGGATCTCTTTACCTATTACCGTTCCACCTCGTCGTACCGGGTGCGCATTGCGCTGGCATTGAAAGGGCTCGATTACCAGGCGCTGCCGGTCAACCTGATCGCACCGTCGGGCGGAGAACATCGGCAAGCGGCGTATCTGGCGCTCAATCCGCAGGGTCGGGTGCCGGCCCTGCGCACCGATGACGGCGCGCTGCTGATTCAGTCGCCGGCAATCATCGAGTACCTGGAGGAGCGTTATCCACAGGTGCCGCTGCTGCCGGATGATCTGGTGGCGCGCGCGCAGGTGCGCGGTGTGGCGGCAGTGATCGGCTGCGATGTGCATCCGCTACACAATGTCAGCGTACTCAATCGTCTGCGCCAGTCGGGGCAGGACGAGGCGCAGGTGGTGGAGTGGATCAGTCACTGGATCAGCCAAGGGTTGGCGACGGTGGAGCAGTTGATCGGTGACAGCGGTTTCTGTTTTGGCGAATGGCCTTGCGTGGCAGATGTGTATTTGATTGCGCAGTTGTATGCCGCAGAGCGGTTCAACGTCAGCCTTGAGGCTTATCCAAAGATTTGCCGTGTGGCTGCCTTGGCGGCTGAACATCCGGCGTTTATCAAGGCGCATCCAGCCAATCAACCGGACACCCCGTAACTGAAAACCAAAAACCTGTTGGAGCGGGCTTGCCCGCGATAGCGATCGTCCAGACACCCTTGTGTTGAATGTGCCGCCGTCATCGCGGGCAAGCCCGCTCCCACAGGGATCGAGGTGGCAATAGCGAAATAATCATAAAAACAAAAAACAGGTACCTTGCGATGCATAACCAGATTGCCAGCTTCCGCGCGGCGCTCGACGCCCGGCCTGTGTCCCGTTATCAGTGGTTGCTGTTGATTCTGCTGGCGTTGCTGCTGGTCACCGACGGTTATGACGCCCAGGTGCTCGGTTATGTAGTGCCGGCGCTGGCCCAAGACTGGGGGCTGGAAAAATCCGCGTTCGGCCCGGTTTTCAGCGCCAACCTGCTCGGCCTCACCCTCGGTTCTCTGGCGGTCACGCCACTGGCTGACCGTTTCGGTGTGCGGCGAATTCTGCTTGCCTGCGTATTGATCTACGCCACGCTGACGGTGCTGATGGTTTTCGCCGATTCGCTCAACACGCTGATGATCGCGCGATTCATCTGCGGCATCGGCATGGGCGGCGCAATGCCCAGCGCCATGGCCTTGATGTCGGAATATTCACCGCCGCGTCTGCGCACGCTGATGGTGACGCTGGCTGCCTGTGGTTTCTCGTTCGGTGGGGCGGCGGGCGGTTTTGTCGCGGCCGGTTTTATCGATCAGTTCGGTTGGCAGGCAGTATTCCTCGCTGGCGGCGTGACGCCATTGCTGCTGTTTCCTTTCCTGTGGTGGATGCTGCCGGAGTCGCTTCCGCGCTTGCTACGTGATGCACCGCCGTATGCACGGCTGCGCAAGGTCACCACGCGGATGTTGCCGGACTGGCAGCCACCGCTGGCCAGTGTCGAGCAGAATGAGCGCGAGCTGGGCAGCAAACTGACCGTGGTCGAGTTGTTTCGCAACGGCTATGCGCGGCCGACCCTGCTGATCTGGGCGACTTTTTTTGTCAGCCTGATTCTGTTGTATTTCATGATCAGTTGGCTGCCAACACTGCTGCTGGAAAGCGGTTTGAAACTCAACGAAGCCAACCTGGTGACGTCGATGTTCCTGTTCGCCGGGACCCTCGGCGCGATTTGCATGGCCTGGTTCGCCGACCGTTTGCAACGCAAGGTGCGCCTGCTGTCCGGAGTGTTGGCAGGAGCTGCGTTGTGCACGATCCTGCTTGGGCTCAACCACGACGATCCGCGTTTTCTGGTGGCCTGTGTGTTTGCCGCCGGGTTCTGCATCATCGGCGGGCAACTGACGCTGAATGCCTTCGCCAGTAATTTCTATCCGGCCCATGTACGCGCCACCGGTACAGGATGGGCACTGGGCGTGGGGCGATTCGGTTCGATCCTTGGGCCGCTGTTCGGCAGCCTGCTGCTGGCGATGCATATACCGGTGGAGCAGATTTTCTTTTTCTGCGCGATCCCGGCAGTGATTGCCGCGCTGCTGATCATTCAGGTGCGCTCGCCGACTGAGACCCGCCGATCCTCTGTGGAAGCGAGCCTGCTCGCGAAGAACGATAACGCGGTTTGACCGGGAGACTGAGGTGCCTGCTTCGCGAGCAGGCTCGCTCCCACAGGTTTGCGCAGGCCTCAAGGATGGGGGCAAGCCAGCAGGGGATGGTTAATGCACGACGGAGTTGGGCGGCAGATGGCCGAGGCGTTCGGTCAGGCGCAGGCGCTGGATCGGATCTTCGCTGAGCAACAGCGCGTGCTCCAGATCGAAACGTTCAGCGTTCGGACAATCCAGCCGTTGATACAGACTGGCGCGAGCCATGTAATCGGCAGCCTTCGCGCCACCCAGTTCGAGCACTCGTTCCGCGTCGATCAGCGCGGCGATAAGGTCATCGTGGGTCAGGTGCAGTTGACGCAGGTTGCGCGACAGGCGCTGCAGCATCTGCACTGGCGTCGCGGTGAGCAAGTGCTCGGCGCTGAGCTGCATGTTCGGCCCGTACTGGCGCTGCAACAATTCGCGACAGTCATTGGGATACAAGCGTCGACCGCCGCAAGGGTCGAGCAAGTGGTCGGCGCCGGGAACCCTCAGCAGGAAGTGACCGGGGAAGTTCACCCCGACCAGAGGAATCTCCAGCCCACGCGCCAGTTCCAGGGCGATCAACGCCAAGGCCAGCGGTTGACCGCGCTGGGTGTGCAACACACGATGCAGCAGCGCCGCCTGCGGGCGTAGCGGCAGGAAATCATCCTGCGCGAAACCGAGATCGACCATGCGCCGCAACAGCGGTTGTGCCAGTTCGCTGACCGGCAGCATCGGCAGGCCATAGCTGACGCGTAGTTGCAGATCCCTGAAGGTTCGCAACCATGCCTCGGGCTCGAGAGTTTTGTCGTGCTCGGCACTTATCCACAGCGCAGCTTCCAGCAGGGCTGGCGGTGAACGATGCAGGCATTCGAAAAAGTGTTGGCGCGCACTCATTTAAATCTCCCTCCAATGCCTCGTTTTAGCCTCGTCCGGGGGGTTCGTCCAGTAGCGGACTCCGTGGACGCGAGTTATATGGCAAGACAGTGTCCGCTCGGCGGCTCATGCCGGTGCGCGCCAGCAATTTTCAGGGGCAAGCCTATACTGGCGTTCTACAAGAAGTGATTCGGGAGCCTGTCGATGTTCGCTCTCATGCAAAGCACTCGCCTGGAATCGCTGCACCTGAGCGTGGATCCGGTCACCGGGTTGAAGGCGGTCATTGCCATTCATGACAGTCGGCTGGGGCCAGCCCTGGGTGGCTGCCGTTACCTTGCCTATCCCAACGACGAATCTGCGGTCGAGGACGCCATTCGCCTGGCGCAAAACATGAGCTACAAAGCGGCGCTGGCCGGCCTTGCGCAGGGTGGCGGGGTGGCGGTGATCGTGCGCCCGGCCCATGTCGAGAATCGCGCCGCATTATTCGAGGCTTTCGGTCGTTGTATCGAGCAACTCGATGGCCGCTACATCACCGCCATCGACAGCGGTACTTCAGTGGCCGACATGGACTGCATTGCCCAACAGACGCGGCATGTCACCAGCACCACTTCGGCAGGCGACCCGGCACCGCACGCGGCCATGGGTGTGTTCACCGGCATTCGCGCTACGGCGATGGCGCGCCTGGGCAGCGACAACCTCGAAGGCCTGCGCATTGCCATTCAGGGGCTTGGCAATGTCGGTTTTGCACTGGCCGAGCAACTGCACGCGGCAGGCGCCGAGTTGCTCGTCAGTGACATCGACCACGGCAAGGTGCAGCTGGCGATGGAACAGCTCAATGCCCATCCGATCGCCAACGACGCATTGCTCAGCACACCGTGCGACATTCTCGCGCCTTGTGGGTTGGGCGGTGTGCTCAACAGTCACTCGGTGTCACAACTGCGCTGTTCCGCTGTGGCCGGTTCGGCGAACAATCAACTTTCCCATCTGGATGTGGCGGATCAACTGGAACGGCGCGGGATTCTTTATGCGCCGGATTATGTGATCAATGCCGGCGGGCTGATCTACGTCTCGCTGAAGCATCGGGGTGAGGAGTTGCCGACGATTACGGCGCATCTGTCGAAAATCAGTTCGCGGCTCACGGAAGTCTTCGCTCACGCGCAGGCGGAAAAACGTTCGCCGGCGCGGGTGGCGGATGAGTTGGCGGAGAAGGTTTTGTATCGCTGAAAAAGTAAAAGATCGCAGCCTTCGGCAGCTCCTACATTCCGAGTGTAGGAGCTGCCGAAGGCTGCGATCTTTCTTATTACTTCGGCGCTTTCGCTGCTTTGGCGGGCTTCGCCGGCGCCTCATCAGGTTCGGCCGCATCAGCTTTTTCGACAGGATCGGCCGGCGCGTTGATCAGCTCCGACAGCGCATCGGGCTGGCTCTTGAATGCCCGGGCGAACACATCACGATTCTTCGCCATGTAGATCCCGGCTTCTTCCACTTGCTGTTCGGTCAGGGACGGAACGGCTTTTTGCAGCACATCAGCCAGATATTCGGCCAGTTCGAGCATTTTGTCATGACGATCAGCTTCGGCTTTATCCATGAACAAGCGCTCCAGATCTCGGCTGCTGCGGTATACCACTTCGACGGCCATTCACCACCTCACATGCCTTCACGTTAAGTTGTCTTGACGACTACTGTATCCATATACAGCGAAAAGGATAAGCGAATCCCAGCGCCATGGGTAGTGGCTTTTCAATGTAGACCGGATTTGGCGTTTGTCAGGGGTACGTGCGGCTGCTATTCGCGAGCCGGCTCGCTCCCACAGAAACTCCAGTGGTGCGACCAAACGCCACGGCGCGTGATTTGCGGCGGATCGCCATGATGCGTGGCCCTGAACCTGCATGAAAACCATTGCAACAAGGCGCGCGCGCAAAACCGTCACGTGCGATACGCATCATCCGCCCGAAACGGGCTAAGGAAACTCATCGTGAAAATAAACTGGGCCGAGAAACTGCGGCGTAACGTGCATCAACTGGCCGAGTCCCTGGGCAACCTGTTCGTCGAAACCTTCCATTATCTGGCGCTGTTCGCCATCGGTGCGGTGACGGCGTGGGCGGCGGTGATGGAGTTTCTCGGTATGCTCGAAGTCGGGCACATCAAGATCGATGACATCCTGTTGCTGTTCATCTATCTGGAACTGGGCGCGATGGTCGGGATTTATTTCAAGACCAACCACATGCCGGTGCGCTTCCTGATCTACGTGGCGATCACTGCGCTGACGCGCCTGCTGATCTCCAATGTCTCGCACCACAACCCGCCGGACATGGGCATCATCTACCTGTGCGGCGGCATTCTGCTGCTGGCGTTTGCGATCCTGGTGGTGCGTTACGCCTCGTCGCAGTTCCCCTCAGTGAAGATCGAGAACCCGCAGCGCAAGATCGGCACGGGCTCCAGCGAACATCCTGAAGTGGAAAAGGGCGAGCTTTAAAGGCTCGCCGCCTGGCCCGGCTGACCTTTGCCGCGTGGCGGTGGCGGGGTCAGCCCGGCGCCGCTGGTCATGGCTTCGAGAATCGACATGGCGCTGTGGCCCTGTTCGATGGCGATGCCGAACTGAATGCTTTGCACCAGCCTTTTCAAACGCTCGGGATCGTTGCGCTGTTCAGCGCTGATCATGCGTTTGGCCACGATGCGGCCGGCGTTGGACAGGGTCAGCATGATGCTGCCGTCCAGGCCCTGAATGCTCAGATTGATCTGATAGTCCGGCGCGAAGGCATCGGTAATGATCTGAAATGGGTTGTCCATGATGCGTCACCGCCTGATTGAACGTGCAGTTGTTGACCGGCCATGATCCGATTTGGTTCGCAACACCAGACCACTGGCATCTCGTTCGCTGAGGTTTGCAATGTCCGTTTGCCTCAAGGGTGATATAGCAAGGCGCATGCCGGAAAAATTGTCGAACAATAAACACGGCGAAAAAAACGGCGAGCCTCGGGGCTCGCCGTTTTTTGTGGCGCGTTTTCAGGGCAGGAATGAGGCGATGATCGCTGACAGTGCAAACAGGCCGATCAGCATTCGACCCAGTTCACCGCCAAGCCGCCCCGTGAAGTTTCCTTGTACTTGTCATGCATGTCGGCGCCGGTGTCGCGCATGGTGCGGATCACCCGGTCGAGGGAAATAAAGTGATTGCCGTCGCCGCGCAAGGCCATTTGCGTGGCGTTGATCGCCTTCACCGCCGCGATGGCATTGCGCTCGATGCACGGCACTTGCACCAGGCCACCGACCGGATCGCAGGTCAGGCCGAGGTTGTGTTCCAGGCCGATTTCGGCAGCGTTTTCCAGTTGCTCCGGTGTCGCCCCGAGCACGTCGGCGAGGCCGGCGGCAGCCATCGCACAAGCTGAGCCGACTTCGCCCTGACAGCCGACCTCGGCACCGGAGATGGAGGCGTTTTTCTTGCACAAAATGCCGACAGCGGCTGCGCCGAGAAAGAACGCGACGACGTCATCATCAGACGCATCCGGGTTGAATTTCATGTAGTAGTGCAGAACGGCCGGAATGATCCCGGCGGCACCGTTGGTCGGCGCGGTGACCATGCGCCCGCCGGCAGCGTTTTCTTCGTTGACGGCGAGAGCGAACAGGTTGACCCATTCCATCGCCGACAGGGTCGAACTGATCACGTTCGGTTTGCCGATTTCCAACAGGCTGCGGTGCAGTTTCGCCGCGCGGCGCGGTACTTTCAGACCGCCGGGCAGAATGCCCTCGTGGCGCAAACCTTGTTCGACGCACTCGCGCATCACTGACCAGATGTGCAACAGGCCCTGACGGATTTCGGCATCGCTGCGCCAGGCGCGCTCGTTGGCCATCATCAGTTCGGACACGCGCAGCTTGTGTTGTTTGCACAGGGCGAGCAGTTCGGCGGCGCTGGAAAAATCGTACGGCAACACCACGTCGCTGGTTGGCGCCACGCCTGACTCGGCTTCAGCCGCTTCGACGATGAAACCGCCGCCCACCGAATAATAGGTTTGCGCAAACAGCTCGGCGCTTTCGCCAAATGCGGTCAGCGACATGGCATTGGGGTGGTAGGGCAGACTCTCGTCGAGCAGCAGCAGATCGCTGTGCCAGTCGAAAGCAATCGAACGCTGACCGGCGAGGGACAGTTGCCCGGTTTCGCGCAGTTGTTGAATGCGTGGATCGATGGTCGAAGGATCGATGCTGTCCGGCCACTCGCCCATCAGGCCCATGACCGTTGCGCGGTCAGTGGCGTGGCCAACACCGGTGGCCGACAGCGAACCGTACAGACGGATCTGCACACGTCGCACATCATTGAGCAGATGCTGATCGATCAGAGCCTGGGCAAAGGTCGCCGCTGCACGCATCGGACCGACGGTATGAGAACTGGACGGGCCGATGCCCACTTTGAATAGATCGAAAACACTGATAGCCATGCTAAACCCTTACAAGCAATGGAGTAGGAATCGCTGCCATTTTTTGTCGGACAAGCGCAATCTCGGCGATACTGCCTGCCTCGGTTGGAGGTGACCAACGAAACCTCCTAAGACAGCCTTTAGCAGGACTAAACAATGAGTCGTCAATTGCATGCCCAGACCTATGTCTGGCTGCAGGTGTTTGCCTGCGCCGCGCGGCACCTGTCCTTCACCCGATGTGCCGAAGAGCTGCACATCACCCCGGGCGCGGTCAGCCAGCAGATTCGCCAATTGGAAGAGCGCTTGGGCTTTCGCCTGTTTCATCGGCGCGCGCGGGGCGTTGAGTTGAGTGCGCAGGGGCAGCGGCTGGCGATTACCGTCAACGAAGCCTATGGCAGCATCGATGCGGAACTGCGCCGGCTGGACGCTGGGATGATCAGCGGGACGCTGCGGTTGCGGTCGATCCCGTCGTTTCTCGGCAAGTGGCTGACCCCGCGCCTGCCGCGCTTGCAGCAACGCTTTCCGGATATCCAGTTGCGCCTGGTGGCGGAGGACAGCAGCGTGCCGTTGCACGAGGGCGATTTCGATCTGGCCATCGACCTCAACGACGGCAGCTACCCCGGATTGTTATCCACAGCCTTGCTCGACGAGCAGATTTTCCCGGTGTGTGCGCCGAGCCTGTTGCGCGGGCGACCGCCGTTGCACGGGCCGGCCGATCTGGTGCATTTCCCGCTGCTGCACGACATCACCGCCTGGCGTGGCAGTTATGAATATGCGGAATGGGAGTTCTATCTGAACGCGATCGGCTTCGAAGGCGCCGACGTGCGACGCGGGCATACGTTCAATCGCAACCACCTGACCATCGAAGCGGCGATTGCCGGCATGGGCGTGGCGATTGCCCGGCGCACGTTGCTCAACGATGAGCTGGAGCGCGGCACGTTGATCGTGCCGTTCGGCCTGTCGGTGCCCAACCATAAACGTTATGTGCTGCTGTATGCACCGGGGGCGTTGAGCCATCCGGGCGTGCGCGCGGTGCATGACTGGCTGGTGGAAGAGGCGGGGATTTTTCGCAGCCTGCACCCGCTGAATGACGGGCAATTGTGAGCAGATTTTGCCAAGAGGCGAGGCGACCCAACTCCCGACATTAACAGCGCCTCGCTCGGTTGTCCGGCTTTTTTTGCGAATGAATATTTTTCTTTTTTCAGGGGTTGAAATGTTCGTCGCTCGGGCCGATTGTTGTAACCAGGAGGTCAGGAAATTCACTTCAAGGCCTCCAGCGAGCTAGCTGAAATAAGGGATGAACTATGCAAATCCAAGTCAACAGTGATAACCATATTCAAAGCAGTAAGCGACTGGAGGAGTGGGTACGTACAACTATTGAGAGCACGCTCGACCGTTATGAAGAAGACCTGACCCGTGTCGAAGTCCACCTGAGCGACGAGAACGGCGAGAAACCAGGTCCCCATGACTTGCGCTGCCAACTGGAAGCGCGGCCAAAAGGCCACCAACCGATTTCCGTGACCCACAAAGCCGATTCGCTGGAACAGGCGATCGACGGTGCTGCCGAGAAACTCGAGCACAAGCTGGATCACCTGTTCGGCAAACTGCGAGGTAAACCACGCGCCGCTGTAGTGCCATTTAGCGGCAAAGCCAACGACAAGCTGTTGGCGGAAGAATTCGACGAGAACGAACAGGCAGCGATCAACAGTTGATGCGCTGATTGCACAAGTCACAAGGAGAACGGGCCTGCTGATGCAGGCCCGTTTTTTTTTTGCGCGGTGTGGGGGGATTTTCAGAACCTGTTCAGAACGCCACCGACGTCTGCACATAAACCGTCCGCGGCTCACCTACATACTTGCCCTTGTTGTTGTCATCGAACGAGCGTGTGAAGTACTGCGTGTTGAAGATGTTCTTCACGCCCACCGCCACATTCAGATCAGACAACTGCGGGCCGAAGTCATACCCGGCGCGGCTGCTGAACAGCATGTAACCTGGGATCTTGCCGGTGCTGCCATCGGCACTTTCCTTCGAGGTATTGGCGTTGTCGGCGAACTGGTCGCTCTGAAAGCTGCTGTCCAGATTCAGCTTCCACGGCCCTTCGGTATAACCGACGCCAATCGTGCCTTTGTGCTTGGAGGAAAACGGCACGCGGTTACCTTTGTTCGGACCATCCTCGCGGATGGTGGCGTCGACGTAGGCATACGTGGCGTAGACATCGAAACCGGCCAGCGCCGGGCTCAAGTCATCCAGTGCGTAATTGACGCTGGTCTCAATGCCCTGATGGCGGGTTTCGCCGCGAGCGATCACCGAATCGTTGGTCTGGTTGCTTTCGTACTGGTTGTCGAAGTTGATCAGGAATGCGCCGATTTCCGCGCGCAGGGCGCCGTTGTCATAACGCGTGCCGAGTTCCCAGGTGCGGGCCTTTTCCGGTTTCACTTCACCGCTGCTCACGCGATTGGGCATCTGGCTGTACTGCACGCTGCCGAACGAGCCTTCGGTGTTGGCGTACAGGTTCCAGCTGTCGGTGAGGTGATAGAGCACGTTCAGCGCCGGCAGCGCGGTGTTGTAGTCGCCCTTGTATTTGACGTTGGTCAGGTTGTTGGTCTGTTGCGACTCGATCATCTCGTAGCGCACGCCCGGGGTGATGGTCCATTTGCCGATGTCGATGCGGTCATCGACGAAGAACGCGTTCGCCTCGGTACCACCGCGAGTGTCACGGTCGTTGCGGCTGCTGGTGGTCGGGTATTGGTTGGCGCTGATCGGCGTGCGATAGCGCAGTTCGTGGCCGGCCTCGTTGATGTAGCGGTAACCGACGCCGACTTCGTGGCTGCTCGGACCCAGGTCGAAGCCTTGGGCGAAACGGGTTTCCAGGCCACGTACCCAATACTCGCGCGGCGACAGTGAAAGGAATGTGCCCTGATCGAGGTAACCGCTGCGCAGGGTTTTGGTGAAGAAGGTGTTGGCGGTGAATTCGCGGCGATCTTCCTGATAGCGGTAGCCGAAGTTGAACATCGTCCGGCGGCCCCAGAACTGGTCTTTCGGGCGCGTCGACTGATACGGATCGGCATCGTAATCGGCGACGTTGAGACCGCCGGGCATGTCGGCCTTGCCCTCGTAATACTGGGCCATGGCGTTGAAGCTGTTGGCGTCGTCGAGCTGGTACTTGCCCTTGAGGATCAGGTCGTCGATCTCGGTGTCGCTGTGTTCACGCCAGTCACCGCCACGGGTACCGGAGTACAACAGAGCACCACCGAGGCCGTTGGCGTTGGTGCCGCCGGCCAGCAGATTGGCGCTGGTCTTGAAGCCGTCGTGGCTCGACGATGGGCTGGTTTCAGTCTGGAACCCCCCCTTGACCGTTGGCTCGTCGGGAATCGCCCGGGTCACGAAGTTGACCACGCCGCCGACGTTCTGCGGGCCGTAACGCACCGCGCCGCCGCCGCGCACCACGTCCACCGCATCCATGTTGCCCATGCTGATCGGCGCGAACGACAACTGTGGCTGACCATACGGCGCGAAAGGCACCGGGATGCCGTCCATCAATACTGTCGAGCGTGCGGCCAAGCGCGGATTCAAACCACGAATGCCGAAGTTCAGCGCCATGTCATGGCTGCCGGTGCCGTTGTTCTCCGGCGCATTCACACCGGGGATGCGATTGAGCACATCGCGGGCCTGGGTCGCGCCCTGGCGTTCGAACTCTTCGCGGCGGATCACATCACGCGCGCCGGGGTGTTCGAAGACATTGATCTGCGCGGCATCGCCGAGCCAGTCGCCGACGACTTTCGAGGTGTCCAGCTCCAGCGCGGCATCGGTGATCGGTTGCAGGCTGAACGCGTTGTTACCTTCGGCGCGTGCTTGCAGACCGGTGCCTTCGAGCAGCGCATTCAAACCTTGCTCAGGCGTATAGCTGCCTTCCAGACCACGGCTTTGTACGCCGTTGGTGACTTGTGAACCGAAAGAAATCAGCACGCCCGCTTCACGGCCAAACTGGTTGAGGGCGTTTTCCAGCGACGACGGTGCGATGTGGTAAGCCTTGGCGTCGGCCGCCATCGCGGCGGGCAGTGCGCTGAAGCTCAAGCTGGCGCCGAGGACGAGATTGCGCAGGCTGCGGGCCAGTGGCGTGAGGCGGGTGGGGTGCATGGTGGATGATCCTGAGAAGGTTGAATCAAGGGGGCTTTCCTTCTCTGTCACGCCAGATCTGAAAAACGGCTCATTTATTTTTCAAGGATCAAAAGATCGCAGCCTTCGGCAGCTCCTACATTTGCAATGCATATCTCCTGTAGGAGCTGCCGAAGGCTGCGATCCTTTGATCTTGTTCCTTACACCCGCGCCTCAACGGTCACCCAATACCGGGTAAAGCGCTTCACCTTCACCGGCAGACTGATTTCCAGCAGATCAAGAATCCGCTCACTGTCGTCCAGTGGATACGTCCCGGAGATCAACAAATCAGCAACCTTTATGTCGCAATTAAGCTGCCCGCGACGATAGCGACCGAGCTCCTCGAGAAAATCCCCCAGACGCATATGCGCCGCCACCAACATGCCATCGACCCAGGCGCCACTGTTGGCATCCAGCGCTTTCGCGTCACCAACAAACGTCGAGGTAAAACTCAGTTGCCGCGCCACCGGCAGCAGCATCGGCGCACGCCCATCCGCACTCAATTCGACCCGTCCCTCAAACAACGCCACCTGCGTGCGATCAGCCAATTGCCGCACATTAAGACGCGCTCCCTGGGTTTTCAGAACGCCCTGCGCCGTGCGCACTTCAAACGCGTGCGACGCGGTCAGGAGCATTTCGCCCTCAAGCAAACGAATCAGACGCTGATCAATCCGCACGTCAGCTGCACTCGCCGTGTTGAGGTGCAATTGATCGCCCGCACCCAACGCCACCTTGCGCCGCTGACCAACCGGGCTGCGGTAATCGGCGAGCAGCGACGGCAGCGGATTGTGCTCGCGCATGCCCCAAGTGGCAGCGGAACCAGCGCCAAGAATCAGCAACAATTTCAGCGCCTGACGCCGACTGCCCGACTTCGGCCCGTTCAACGCCGCATGCGCCAGCGGTGAAGACACACCGCGCAACCGCTGATTGACCCGCTGAATGTGTTCCCACGCCCGCCGATGTTCGCTGTGCGCCTCCAGCCATTGCTGCATCGCCGTCTGCTGGCGCGGGCTCAGGGCGCCCTGCTGCATTTCCAGCAGCCAGTGCACCGCCTGTTCGGCGACTTGCGCGGAGAAATCCGGCGCGCGATTCACAGGGCGAAATAGCAGCGCATGGCCGCTTTGTTCAAATGGCGTTTGACCGTGGCCACCGAGATGCCCAGTTCTGCGGCGATCTGTGGATAAGTCAGACCATCGACCTGCGCGAGCAGAAAGGCGCGTTTGACCTGGCGTGGCAAACCATCGAGCAGCTCATCGAGTTCGATCAACGTCTGCAGGATGATCGCTTTGTGCTCTTCCGACGGCGCGACCATCTCAGGCATTTGCGCCAGCGTCTCGAGGTAGGCACGTTCCACATCCTGGCGCCGGTAATGGTTGAACAGCACGCGCTTGGCCAGCGTGGTGAGAAAGGCGCGCGGTTCGATGATCAACGGTGGCTCGCGGGCGGTGAGCACCTTGATGAAGGTGTCCTGGGCCAGATCCGCCGCGCTCTCGGGGCAGCCGAGCTTGCGCCGCAGCCAGCCGGTGAGCCAGCTGTGATGAGCGTGGTAGAGCGATTCGACGGGATGGGCGGGCGGCAACGAAATGACTCCGGACGCAAAACTTGCGTAGAGAACGTGCATTAGAGAACAAGAACGGTTCGCATTGTAGAGGCTGGCGACAGTGTCCGGCAATCAGATGCTTTTGCGTATGAGAATATTTATCATTAATATTGCTCGCCTGTAGATTCGGCTTGTCGGCCGGACGTTTTTCGTTTCAGGGTCGAAACATGAAAGGCAAACTCGCCACCCTTCCCATGTCCTATCGTCTGGCCGTCACTTCGCGAGTGCTGGCGGCGGTTTTCGGCGGCTATCTGGTCGCGGCGCTGGCCAGTGTCACCCTGACGTTGTGGCTGCCGCTGAACCGCGCCGAAGCGGTGGTCACTGGCATGACTGTGTCCTTTCTGGTCTATCTGGTCGCGGTGCTCTGGTGTTTCGCCTGCCGCAGCGCATGGTCGGCGTGGGTCGGCCTGTTGGTGCCGAGCGTGATTCTCGCCACCATTTCCGGCGCCGCGCGCGGTCTGGGGCTGGCATGAAGGAAGGGTTCCGGCAGGCAATGGCCTGGCTGCACACCTGGGCCGGGCTGGTGTTCGGCTGGTTGCTGTTCGCGATTTTTCTCACCGGCACGCTCGCTTATTTCAAAGATGAAATCAGCCACTGGATGCAGCCGGAAATTGCTGCACATTCGCTTGATAGCGAAGCGAGCCTGGCACTGGCGCAAGATTATCTGCAGCAACACGCCGCCGGTGCCTCGCGCTGGCTGATCGATTTGCCCGATGCCCGCGACCCCGGTCTGACGGTGCGCTGGCAGCAGGCGTCGGGCAAACCAGGCGAGCGCGGCCGCTTCGAATCCAGAACCCTAGACGCTCAGACCGGGGCCGAGGTACAGGGCCGCGAAAGCATGGGCGGCGAGTTTTTTTATCGCTTTCACTTCCAGTTGCAGATGCCTTATCCGTGGGGCCGCTGGCTGGCGACCATCGCCGCAATGGTGATGTTCGTTGCACTGATCAGCGGCATCATCACCCACAAGAAAATCTTCAAGGACTTCTTCACCTTTCGCCCGCGCAAGGGCCAGCGTTCCTGGCTCGACGGGCATAACGCCGTGGGTGTGCTGGTGCTGCCGTTTCACTTGATGATCACTTACAGCAGCCTGGTGATTTTCATGTCGATGGTCATGCCGGCGAGCATCGTTGCCTCTTACGGCAGCGACGTGCGCAAGTTCTACGACGAAGTTTTTCCCGCCTCGAAGACGCCCGAGCGCGCCGATGTCGCCGCACCGCTGACCGCCATGGCGCCGCTACTGGCCAAGGCCAGCGAGCAATGGTCGGGCGGCCACACCGCGCGCCTGTCGGTGAGCAACCCGGGCGATGCCGGCGCCACGGTGGTGCTGTCCCGCGCGGGCGATCGGGTGGTGCATGATTTCGGCCGGGCGGTGACGTTCAACGGCGTCACCGGGCAGCTTCTGAGCAGTACCCCCGATCAACCCGTAGCGATGGCCGTGGGTGGCGCGTTCTACGGTTTGCACATGGGCCATTTCGCCGGGCCGCTGTTGCGCTGGCTGTATTTCATTTGCGGACTGGCCGGCACGGCAATGATCGGCACCGGGCTGGTGATCTGGCTCGGCAAGCGGCAGCTCAAGCACGTGAAAAGCGCGGCGCTGCCGTTCGAATTGCGCTTGGTCGAGGTGCTGAATATCGCCAGCATGGCCGGCCTGGTATCGGCGGTGGCGGTGTTCTTTCTGGCCAATCGACTGTTGCCGGTGAGTCTGGCGGGGCGGGCCGATTGGGAAGTGAATGCGTTTTTCATGGCCTGGGGGCTGAGCGTGGTGCACGCGGTGTTGCGTCCGGGGCGCAAGGCCTGGGTCGAACAGCTGACGCTCGGCGCCGCGCTGTTTATCGCGGTGCCGCTGATCAATGCGCTGACCACACCGTGGAATCTTGGCGCGACCCTGATGCAGCGCGACTGGGCACTGGCCGGATTTGATCTGACATGTCTGGCGACGGGGCTTTTTCTCGGCTGGGCTGCGCGCAAGATGCAGCGTACGGGCGACTCCGTCAGCGTTCGCAAAGCAAGTCCTTCGCCTCGCTCGATCACAGTCGAACAGGGGGCCAACTGATGCTCCTGGCCCTGTTGCTCACCTATGCCGGCTTCACCGCGTTGTGCCTGTCGATGCCACCTCATCACGCCGAATTGCTCGGCGCCAAACCGTCGACGCGCCGCCGTCAGGGTCTGGCGTTGGCGGGATGGCTGTTGCTGGTGCTGTCATTGTGGGCAGCGGTCGCGGCCAATGGCTGGAGTTTCGGTCTGGTCGACTGGTTCGCGGTGCTGATGCTCAGCGCTTTGGCATTGGTGCTGTTGCTGCCGTATCGCCCGCGTCTGGCGTTGGCGCTGGCCGGGTTGAGCCTGCTGGCCAGCCCGGTTGCAGCCTGGGCGCAGTGCTGAAGTGCTGATCGGTCTGCCACCGGAATCACGCGATGACGAAGCGCGTGGCGCGCGTGCGCATTTTCTCCAGGTGTTTCTGTCCCAGCGTGCGCAAATGGAGGCGCTGGTGAACCGGCGCGTCGGTTGTCGGGCGACGGCGGCGGATCTGGTCCAGGATCTGTTTTTGCGCTTCTGGCGCCGGCCGCTGGTCCAGGTTGAAGAGCTCAGCACCTATCTGCTGCGCTGCGCCGGCAACATCGCCATCGACCATCTGCGCAGCGAAGGCACGCGCACGCGCGTCAATGAAGGCTGGCAGCCGGACGAACCCGACAGCCATGGCAGCGAACCCCAGGCCGCACTCGAAGCCGGCAATGATCTGCGTCACGTCGAAGCCGCGTTGCGCGCCTTGCCCGAGCGTACCCGGCAGATCTTTCTGCTCAATCGCATTCACGGGCGCAAGTACGCTGAGATCGCCAAGGCCATGGGCCTGTCCCAAAGTGCCGTGGAAAAACATATGATGCGCGCCCTCGAGGCCTGCAAGGCCAGCCTGCGCGAACCCGCGCCACGCTTGCCAGGGAAAGCACCGTGAAGCCATCCAACCCGATCACACCGACACCGGCCCAGGAACAGGCCGCGCTGGCCTGGCTGAGCCTGTTGCACGACCGCCCGAGCACTGGCGATCAACTCACCTTCAGCCAGTGGCTGCGCGCCGATCCGGCCCATGCCCAAGCGTATGCGCAGGCGCAGGTGATCTGGGAACTCAGCGAAAGCCCCGCGCGCACGCTGGCCGATGAAGATGCGCTCGCGCTGCAAGGTTATCTGCAGGCGATGGACGTCCCGCGTCGTTCGCCGATGTTACGTTGGTCGGGCGCGCTGGCGCTGGCCGCGTGTTTGCTGCTGATGGTCAGCCTCGGCACGGGGTGGCAGGCGCAGCGCTGGCTCGACGATCTGCGCGCTGATCATGTCTCGGCACCGGGGGAAATCCGCACGGTGACTCTGGCCGATCAGTCGCAAGTGACACTGGATGCCGACAGTGCGATTGCTGTGAATTTCAGTCATGGCCAGCGCCGCGTGAAATTGATCAGAGGTGCTGCTTACTTCAGCGTCACTCACACTGGCGATCCGTTTGTGGTGGCGGCGGAGCAGGGCGAGGCGCGGGTGCTCGGCACCCAGTTCGAAGTGCGCCGGCAACCTCACGGCGCGCAAGTGACGGTATTGTCCGGGCGTGTCGCGGTGACGGCCGATGAGCATGGCCAACAGCAGATTCTCACGGCCGGCCAGCAAGTTGCCTACGCCGAGGGCTCAGCGGAAAAACTGCATGCCGTGGACAGTGAAGCGCAACTGGCCTGGCGTCAGGGTTGGCTGACTTACTACAAGACCACGCTGGCCGATGTCGTCGAGGATCTGCGCCGCTATTACCCGGGGCGGATTGTGCTGCTCAACGATGAGCTGGCGGCGCGCAAGGTCAGCGGCAGCTTTCCGAGCAAGGACCCGCAAGCAGTGCTCAATTCGTTGCAGGGGGTATTGGGATTTGAGCAGCATCGGGTGTTGGGGCAGCTGATTATTCTGCGCTGAGGCTGCCGGCCTCTTCGCGAGCAGGCTCGCTCCCACAGGGAACGCATTCCAAAGGTGGGAGCGAGCCTGCTCGCGAAGGCGTCAGCCCAGGCAACAAATCCCCCGAAAAATATTTTCAAATTAAAGGTGAGGTAACCCCGAGCCCCATCCGTGTAGTGACTGAAACTGCGAGCCATTCGCATCCGTTGCGGTTCTACACAGGTCATTGAGCAATGAAGTCCAGGGCAAAATCCGGTTCGGTCAAACAGTGGTTGGGCATGTCGGCGTTGAGTTTTTCCGCGTTGGCATTGCTGCCGATGAGTATGGCGCTGGCCGTTGAAGCGGTGAGCAGTCAGGCGCAACAGCAATTCAATTTTGCCCTGGCCGCCAAACCGTTGCCCCAGGCCCTGAGTGACTTCAGCCGCGTGACCGGGCAGAGCGTGGTCTACACCGACGAAGCGCCGTACGGCCTCAATGCTCCGGCAGTCAACGGCCAGATGAGCGCCGAACAGGCCCTGCAACGTCTGCTCGGCAACTCCGGCCTGAGCTTTCGCCGCACCGACAACCACACGTTGGCGCTGGAGCCGATGCCGACCGAAGGCGCGCTCAATCTCGGCGCCACGACCATCACGTCTACGCGCGATGAATCGCTGAGTTATCAGCCGCCCGATACCAGTTCAGTGATGCGCTCATCGGCATCGCTGCAAGAGATTCCGCAAACCGTCAATGTCATCCCGGCGCAGGTCATTCGCGATCAGGCGCCGCGCAATCTCGATGACGCGCTGGCCAATGTCAGCGGCATCACCCAGGGCAACACCTTGGGCAGTACCCAGGATTCAGTGATGACTCGCGGCTTCGGCGACAACCGCAACGGCTCGATCATGCGCGACGGCATGCCGCTGGTGCAGGGCCGTGGCATGAACGCGACTGTGGATCGCGTCGAAGTGCTCAAGGGCCCGGCCTCGTTGCTCTACGGGATTCAGGATCCGGGCGGCGTGGTCAACCTGGTCAGCAAGAAGCCCGAACTGACCCAGTACAACGCCGTAACCGTGCGCGGTTCGACCTACGGTGACGGCAAGAATGGCAGCGGCGGCGCCTTCGACAGCACTGGCGCGCTGGGCGATTCCGGCTTCGCCTATCGCATGGTCGTCGATCATGAAGACGAAGATTACTGGCGCAACTTCGGCACCCACCGCGAGACGCTGATCGCACCTTCGCTGGCCTGGTACGGCGAGCGCACCAAGCTGCTGTTCGCCTACGAGCACCGCGAATTTCTCACGCCGTTCGACCGTGGCACCTTGATCGATCCGCGCACCAACCATCCGCTGGATATCTCGCGCAAGCAGCGTCTCGATGAGCCGTTCAACGACATGGAAGGGCGCTCGGATCTGTACCATTTCGAAGCCGACCATGAACTCAATGACGACTGGAAAGCCCACTTCGGCTACAGCTGGAACCGCGAAACCTACGACGCCAGCCAGGTGCGCGTGACTGCGATCGACACCAACAAAGGCACACTGACCCGCAGTATGGACGGCACCCAGAATGCGATCAGCACCGACCGTTTCACCACCGCCAGCCTCGAAGGCAAAGTGAATGTACTGGGCATGCAGCATGATCTGGTGTTCGGCGTCGACGACGAATATCGCAAGATCTACCGCGAGGATCTGATCCGGCAGAAAAGCCTGACCACGTTCAGCTACCTCAATCCGGTGTATGGTCGCGAAGTGATGGGCACTACGGTGAGTGCGCCCGACAGCGCGCAGACCGACAAACTGCGCAGCGACTCGCTGTTCCTGCAGGATTCGATTCACCTCAACGAGCAGTGGATCCTGGTCGCTGGCGGACGTTTTCAGGAGTACGACCAGTACGCCGGCAAAGGCGTGCCGTTCAAGGCCAACACCGACAGCAACGGGCAGAAGTGGGTGCCGCGCGCAGGGCTCGTGTACCGCTACACCGATGCCTTGTCGTTCTACGGCAGTTACACCGAATCGTTCAAACCCAACTCGACCATTGCCCCGCTGAGCGGCAGCAGCACTGTGCTCGACGGCAGCATTGCGCCAGAAGAAGCCAAGTCGTGGGAGCTGGGTGCGCGGCTGGATATGCCGGGCAGCATCACCGGCAATATTGCGTTGTTCGACATCAAGAAACGCAACGTGCTGGTGGCCAATTCCGAAGGCCCGACGACGATCTACAGCGCGGCGGGTGAAGTGCGTTCACGCGGCCTGGAAGTCGATGTCAGCGGGCAACTCAGCGAGCACTGGAACCTGATCGGCAGCTACGCCTATACCGACGCCGAAGTCACCGAAGACCCGGAATACAAAGGCAAGCGCCTGCAAAACGTAGCGAAGAATTCCGGCTCGCTGTCGGCGGTTTATGACTTCGGCAATGTGTTTGGCGGCGATCAGCTGCGTATCGGGGCAGGCGCGCGCTATGTCGGAGAGCGCGCAGGCAACGCGGTGAATGATTTTGATCTGCCGAGCTATACCGTGGCGGATGCGTTTGCTACTTACGACACCAGAGTCGAAGGGCAGAAAGTCAAGTTTCAGTTGAACGTGAAGAACCTGTTTGATCGCACCTACTACACGTCATCAGCGAGCCGCTTCTTTGTCTCGATGGGGGACTCGCGGCAGGTTTCCTTGTCGAGCACTCTGGAGTTTTGAGTCAACGTCAAAAGATCGCAGCCTTCGGCAGCTCCTACATTTGGAATGCGTTTCCCCTGTAGGAGCTGCCGAAGGCTGCGATCTTTTGACCTTCTACCGCAAAAACGCCTGCCGATACTCGCCCGGCGTCCCACCTAAAACCTGCCTGAACCGGTTGGTGAAATGACTCGCACTGGTAAACCCGCACGCCAGCGCAATCTCCCCCAATGGCAGCGCCGTCCCGCGCAACAATTCCCGTGCCCGGCTCAAGCGCCGCGCCAGCACGTACTGATGCGGCGGCAGGCCAAAGCTCAGGCGAAACATCCGCGCGAAGTGATATTCCGACAGCGCGCACAGCCCGGCCAGTTGCCCGAGGCTGATGGCTTCGCTCAACTGGTTGTCGATGAACTCCACCAGTTGCCGCCGCTGATGCGGCGCCAGTCCGCCCTTCAAGCGCAAGCCCTGGCGCGCACCCACCTGGCTGAGCAGCGTGTGGCTGATCAATTCGTGGGCAAGGCTGCTGGTCAGCAAGCGTTCGGCCGGCTCTTGCCAGTTGAGGCTCAATAGTTGGCGAAAGCGTTGCGCCTGTTGCGGATCTTCGAGAAAGGTCTGTTCGCGCAACTGCATCTCGCGCGGTTCGCGATCGAGCAAAGTCACGCAGCCGAGGGCGAATTGTTCGGCGCTGAAATACAGGTGCGCCAGACGAATATCGCCATTGATCACCCAACCCGATTCATGCTCGGCCGGCAGGATGCATAGCTTGTCCGGCCCGCCCTTGCGGCCCGGTTGGCCACGACGAAACGTGCCGGTGCCGCCGGCGATGTAGCAGGACAAGGTGTGATGACTCGGTGCTTCGTATTCCTGGGCGTCGTGGTGGTTGGTCCACAAAGCCGCAGACAAGCCGTCGCCGAGTTCGGCGCTGTGCACCAGGCGTGCATTCGGCGAGCGGTTGAGGGCTTGAAAGACTTGCAGGGTATCGATGGCGGCCATGTGCGGTTCTCTTCAACGCCTTCGCATCCTACTCCGTAGACGTGGCGCTGCCAGCCTGCTGGCAGACAAAAGCGCAAGATTCTGCAAGCGCCGAAGGATGGCCGAGGCAGACACTCAAGGCCTGTTTAAGGAGTGTCTGCCATGAACCTGTCGTTGTATCTGCTGACCGTGCTGATCTGGGGAACCACTTGGATCGCCTTGAAATGGCAATTGGGCGTGGTCGAAATTCCGGTGTCGATTGTCTATCGCTTCGGCCTGGCTGCATTGGTGTTGTTTGCGTTGCTGCTGCTCAGCCGCCGTCTGCAACCGATGAATCGGCGCGGGCACCTTATCTGCGTCTTGCAGGGCCTGTGCCTGTTCTGCATCAACTTCATGTGCTTTTTGACCGCCAGTCAGTGGATTCCCAGCGGGCTGGTGGCGGTGGTGTTTTCCACGGCAACACTGTGGAACGCGCTGAATGCGCGGGTGTTCTTCGGGCAGCGCATTGCTCGCAATGTATTGATGGGTGGCGCGCTCGGGCTGTTCGGTCTGGGACTGTTGTTCTGGCCGGAGGTGGCCGGGCATCAGGCCACTCCGCAAACCCTTCTCGGCCTCGGGTTGGCGTTGTGCGGAACCTTGTGTTTTTCGGCCGGCAATATGCTCTCCAGTTTGCAACAGAAAGCAGGGTTGAGACCGCTGACCACCAACGCCTGGGGCATGGCCTATGGCGCGGCGATGTTGTCGGTGTGGTGTCTGCTCAAAGGCATCCCGTTCGAAATGGACTGGTCACCACGTTATGTCGGCGCGTTACTGTATCTGGTGATTCCCGGCTCGGTGATCGGCTTTACCGCCTACCTGACGCTGGTCGGGCGCATGGGCCCGGAGCGTGCAGCTTATTGCACGGTGTTGTTCCCGGTGGTGGCGCTGAACGTGTCGGCGTTTGCCGAAGGCTATCAATGGACCGCGCCGGCGCTGGCCGGTTTGGTGTTGGTGATGCTGGGCAACGTGCTGGTGTTCCGTAAACCCAAACCACTGTTGTCCGCCGGGCAGGGGAAGTTGGCTTGATAAAACGAGCGCTGCTGTTCAGCGCTCGACTTTCAAGGTGATGTAGATCATTACCGGGAAGATAAAGTCGACAATGTGTCGTGCCCAGTCCTTGGCGTTCCATGATTGCGAAGTGTCCATGTCGAACCATTCAACACCGACAGTTTGCAGGCACACGTAATAAATGAAGATGGCGACCAATATGCCCATGATCGAAAACTTCTTGGCTTCATGAAAAGCTGCAGCGGAAGCATCAATGTAGCGATATAACTGGTAAGTGCCGATCAGACAGAGCACCGTGTAAGTGACTTCCATGGTGATGATGAACCAGTAGATCCGGTGGTGGATCATGGGCGAGTCAATAGCCCGGTAGATGATGTTTTCGCTGGCGTTGGTGGTGTCCATACTCAGGATGTGCGCCACATAGGTGTAATTGGATTCATAGTCGGTGAAGTTGTGAATCATCACCAGCAGGCCGAAGAAGCTTATATAAGCCATCAGGATGACTTTGCTGTAACGAATAAGTTTGTCAGTTGTCAGGGTGTTCACGGGAATGGCTCTCCATGGCAATCAATCAATAAGTTGATAAGTTGCGAGAGCTTATATTGCAGTTACTGAAATGGGCTTGCTTGTTCAGTTGCAAGTTATGTAATCAAAGAGAATAAAAGGCCAGTGCAACAGTGCACTGGCCTTTTTGTTCAGCGACGCCAGACTTGCGGGTTGACCAGATCCTGCGGCCGTTCGCCGAGCAGGGCGCTGCGCAGGTTGGCCAGTGCGCGGTTGGCCATGGCTTCGCGGGTCTCGGTGGTCGCCGAGCCAATGTGGGGCAGGGTCACGGCGTTTTTCAATTGGAACAGCGGCGATTCGGCCAACGGTTCTTTTTCGTAGACGTCGAGCCCGGCGCCTCGGATGCGGTTGTTTTGCAGAGCGTCGATCAGCGCCGGTTCGTCGACCACCGGCCCGCGCGAGATGTTGACCAGGATTGCACTTGGCTTCATCAGCGCCAGTTCGCGATGGCTGATCAGGTGACGGGTCTTGTCGCTCAGTGGTACCACCAGGCAGACGAAATCGGCCTCGGCCAGTAGCTCATCCAAGCTGCGGAACTGCGCGCCGAGTTCCTCTTCCAGTTCGGTCTTGCGGCTGTTGCCGCTGTAGATGATCGGCATGTTGAAGCCGAAGCGACCGCGTCGGGCAACGGCGGCGCCGATGTTGCCCATGCCGACGATGCCGAGGGTCTTGCCGTGCACATCACTGCCAAACAACGGCGCGCCGACGCTGGCTTGCCATTGGCCTGCCTTGGTCCAGGCGTCGAGTTCGGCGACGCGGCGGGCGCTGCTCATGATCAGGGCAAAGGCGAGGTCGGCGGTACTTTCGGTGAGCACGTCGGGGGTGTTGGTGAGCATGATCCCGCGTTCGTTGAAGTAGTCGAGGTCGTAGTTGTCGTAGCCGACCGAGACGCTTGAGACCACTTCGAGTTTTGTTGCGCTTTCCAATTGTGCGCGGCCGAGTTTGCGGCCGACGCCGATGAGGCCGTGGGCGTGGGGCAGGGCTTCGTTGAACTGGGCGTTGATGTCACCGGTCTTGGGGTTGGGGACGATGACGTCGAACTCTTCTTGCAGGCGTTCGATCATGGGCGGGGTGATGCGGCTGAAGGCCAGGACTGTTTTTTTCATTGGGGTTGGGCTCGTCGGGGCTTGATTGCAAGCACGCTAACATTTTCTCGCTCGGGTTGTCTTGGCGGCCTCTGGGCCGACCAGGTTCTTGGGGTTTTGGGTGAATATCCGTTTCTTCGGGTGTTGCTGATTACGGTTCCGCCCTTACGGCGGGTCACCTTTTTCAAACGCCAAAAAGGTAACCCAAAAGGCTTGCTCCTACGTTCGGCCCTCGCAGGCTCGGGTCCCTTCGCTCCGGGATCGATCCGGGCGCAGCGGCTACGGTTTGCTTCGCTGCACCTCCTTCCGCTGTGTCTGGCTGCGCCAGACGGTCGCTGCGCTCCCACGCCCGGATCAATCCCTCCACTCAGCCTTCCGACGTCGCCGGTGGATCAAGATCAAGAGCGGTACTCGAGCTTGCGCTCATTGTTGAGTGGGGCGGCTTCGCCGCGGGCAGCTGCTTTGCTTTGCTTTGCTTTGCTTTGCTTTGCTTTGCTTTGCTTTGCTTTGCTTTTGCTTTTGCTTTTGTGGGAGCGAGCCTGCTCGCGAAGGCGGCCTGACAGCCGACCTGTTTCTCGCTGATGTACTCGATTCAAACTGTGGCAGCTGGCTTGCCAGCAAAGGCGGCCTGACAGCCGACTCATATCTTGCCGGTGTACACGACCCAGAATTGTGGGAGCGAGCCTGCTCGCGAAGGCGTCTCCTCTGCCAACCCATCTCTGCCAGATTCCCCCTGTCCCTGTGGCAGCCGGCTTGCCAGCGAAGGCGGCCTGACAGCTGACTCATATCTTGGCTGATGTACACGACCCAGAATTGTAGGAGCGAGCCTGCTCGCGAAAGCGTCTTCACTGCCAACCTATCTCTGCCAGATCCACCTTGTCCCTGTGGCAGCTGGCTTGCCAGCGAAGGCGGCCTGACAGCCGACTCATATCTTGGCTGATGTACACGACCCAGAATTGTGGGAGCGAGCCTGCTCGCGAAAGCGTCTTCACTGCCAATCTATCTCTGCCAGATTCACCCTGTCCCTGTGGGAGCTGGCTTGCCAGCAAAGGCGGCCTGACAGCCGACTCATATCTTGGCTGATGTACACGACCCAGAATTGTGGGAGCGAGCCTGCTCGCGAAAGCGTCCTCATAGCCAACCTCGCTCTGCCAGATTCCCCCTGTCCCTGTGGGAGCTGGCTTGCCAGCGAAGGCGGCCTGACAGCCGACTCATATCTTGGCTGATGTACACGACCCAGAATTGTGGGAGCGAGCCTGCTCGCGAAAGCGTCTCCACTGCCAACCTCTCTCTGCCAGATTCACCCTGTCCCTGTGGGAGCTGGCTTGCCAGCGAAGGCGGCCTGACAGCCGACTCCTATCTTGCTGATGTACACGACCCAGAATTGTGGGAGCGAGCCTGCTCGCGAAAGCGTCTTCACTGCCAACCTATCTCTGCCAGATTCACCCTGTCCCTGTGGGAGCTGGCTTGCCAGCGAAGGCGGCCTGACAGCCGACTCATATCTTGCTGATGTACACGGCCCAAAATTGTGGGAGCGAGCCTGCTCGCGAAGGCGTCTCCTCTGCCAACCCATCTCTGCCAGATTCACCCCGTCCCTGTGGGAGCCGGCTTGCCAGCGAAGGCGGCCTGACAGCCGACTCCTATCTTGCTGATGTACACGACCCAGAATTGTGGGAGCGAGCCTGCTCGCGAAAGCGTCTTCACTGCCAACCTATCTCTGCCAGATTCACCCTGTCCCTGTGGGAGCTGGCTTGCCTGCGAAGGCGGCCTGACAGCCGACTCCTATCTTGCCGGTGTACACGACCCAGAATTGTGGGAGCGAGCCTGCTCGCGAAAGCGGTTTATCTGACACCTCGAATATTGAATGTGCCGAAGCCCTCAGGGTCGGGCTCGCTCCCACAGGGTCAGCTACGTGTCGGCGATTGATGGATTTCGTAATTATCCAGCACCCGATTCACTGCCAGTTCCGCGAGCATGATCACCTGCTGGATGGCCAGTATCGTGTGTCGTTGGGGGCTGTCGACGTAGGCGGCGATGTCGCTGCTCATGATGCTCGCCGAGGCGAGGGATTCGCAGGCGTGGGCCAGCAGGCTTTCGTTGTCCTGGTCGGGGGCGACCTGGAACATGGTGCTGGGTCTGTGGCTTTGCTGCGCGGTGGTGGCCGGTTTGAGGTAGTGATCCAGCGCACGCTCGGCGGCGTCGTGGAGTTTCGTTGAGTCGGGGGATTGGTAGGGTGAGGTGCTTTCGGATTCGGGGGGATTGGGTGTGGGCTTGAACATGGCAAAGATCCTTTTGGATTAATGGAGCTGCCATTTTTCGTTTTCCAGGCGAAAGGGGTGGCAGCTGTACGCGGACTGGAAAAACCGGCAAAGGATCAAACCCGGCAGACCCGAAGGTCTCCCACGTACAGCCGCCATAACTGAATACCGGCGCTGAAAGAGCGCGGCATTATGTCATGCGCTGTGATCCTGCGGGTTTTCCAGACCCGGTCGCTGATTCGTCAGCAACCACCAAATCCTAGCCACCGCACTTCCGACGGACAACCTGCAAAACCTGTCGGAAACTTCCCGGTAAACACCGCGATGTAGGAGCTGCCGTAGGCTGCGATCTTTTGATTTTTAAACAGCAAGATCAAAAGATCGCAGCCTCGTTGCACTCGTCAGCTGCTACAGGAAACCTGCGAGTGTTTAAACTCAGGTGGCGACGCGGGCGCCAGCCAGGCTCCCGGTCAGTTCATACGCAACCAGTTCCGCCTGATGCGCCGCCAGTATTTCCGGCAACGATCCGCGTAAATACTCCACCCAGGTCTTGATCTTCGCATCCAGGTACTGCCGCGACGGGTAGATCGCGTAGAGATTGAGTTCCTGCGAGCGGTAGTTTGGCATTACGCGCACCAGGGTGCCGTTGCGCAGGCCTTCGATGGCGGCGTAGACCGGCAGCACGCCGACGCCCATGCCGCTGGTGATCGCGGTTTTCATGGCGTCGGCGGAGTTCACCAGGAATGGCGAGCTGTTGATGGTGACCGTTTCCTGGCCGTCCGGGCCGTCGAAGGCCCATTTCTCCAGCGGGATCACCGGGCTGACCAGGCGCAGGCAGGCGTGGTTGAGCAGGTCGCTGGGTTTCTGTGCGGCGCCGTTGGCTTTTACGTAGGCCGGCGAGGCGCAGACGATGCTGTAGGTGATGCCCAGGCGTTGCGAGACGAAGCCGGAATCGGGCAGTTCGCTGGCCAGCACGATGGACACGTCGTAGCCCTCGTCGAGCAGGTCCGGCACGCGGTTGGCCAGGGTCAGGTCGAAGGTCACGTCGGGGTGGGTCTTGCGGTAGCGGGCGATGGCGTCGATGACGAAGTGCTGACCGATGCCGGTCATGGTGTGTACTTTCAACTGCCCCGCCGGGCGCGCGTGGGCGTCGCTGGCTTCCGCCTCGGCTTCTTCGACGTAGGCGAGAATTTGTTCGCAGCGCAGCAGGTAGCGTTTGCCGGCCTCGGTCAGGGCGATGCGCCGGGTTGTGCGATTGAGCAGACGGGTTTGCAGATGGGCTTCGAGGTTGGAGACCGCGCGCGAGACGTTGGCGGTGGTGGTGTCGAGTTGCACGGCGGCGGCGGTGAAGCTGCCCGCTTCGGCAACACAACTGAAGGCGCGCATGTTTTGCAAAGTGTCCATGGGGTGCTCTCAAGGGAGATGGCAAATTGTGACACGAAGTTTCAGGGGCTGAGACCCCCGACCAAGGGATTATCTCGTTAACCGTAACAAAGATTCACAGAAATCCCAGCTTATCGCCGCAGAGGCACCTCCATAGAATTGCGCCGATCCCTGTAGGAGCTGCCGAAGGCTGCGATCTTTGTCTTTAAAAAGATCAAAAGATCGCAGCCTTCGGCAGCTCCTACACAAGTCCCTCGATCTATCCCTCTCTCAGGAATTCGCAGCTGTGCCGCGTCGCATCAACAGAGCGCTTTTGCCGCTCAGTGTTCTGGCTTTAACCCTGGCTCTCGGCGGCTGCATCTCTACCCAAGGCATTGCCCCTCACGGCGAGACGCTTGCGGCTGATTCACTGGCCACCGACGCGGCCATTGCCGAGGCTGCCAAGGATGCCCACTGGCCGAGCGCACAATGGTGGCGAGCATTTGGCGATGCGCAACTCGATCACTGGATCGACCTCGCCGTGCAAGGCAGCCCGAGCATGGCCATGGCTGCTGCGCGGGTGCGTCAGGCCAAGGCCATGGCCGGTGTTGCCGAAGCGGCCGAGGCGTTGCAGATCAATGGCGAGTCGACCCTCAAGCGCCACAACTGGCCGACCGATCAATTCTACGGCCCCGGCGATCTGGCCAACACCACCACGTGGGACAACAACGCCGCGCTCGGCTTCAGCTACGCCTTCGACCTCTGGGGCCGCGAGCGCAATGCCAGTGAACGCGCGGTGGATCTGGCCCATGTGAGCGTGGCCGAGGCGCGACTGGCGCAGCTGGAACTGCAGAGCAATCTGGTCCGCGCCTACATCGAGTTGTCGCTGCATTACGCCCAGCGCGACATCGTCGCGGCGACGCTTCAGCAGCAACAGCAGATTCTCGATCTGGCACAGAAACGCCTGAGCGGCGGGATCGGCACGCACTTCGAAGTCAGCCAGGCCGAAACACCGCTGCCGGAGACTCATCGCCAGCTCGATGCGCTGGACGAGGAAATCGCCCTGAGCCGCAACCAGATTGCTGCACTCGCTGGCAAAGGCCCGGGCGCTGCTGCACAGCTGCAACGGCCGACGCTGTCCCTCGCGACGCCATTGAAACTGCCCTCGGCATTGCCCGCCGAACTGCTCGGCCAGCGTCCCGACGTGGTCGCCAGTCGCTGGCAAGTGGCGGCGCAGGCGCGCGGCATCGATGTCGCCCACGGTGGTTTCTACCCCAATGTCGACCTGGTCGGCAGCCTCGGCTACATGGCTACCGGCGGCGGGGCGCTGGAGTTTCTGACCGGCAAGAAACTCAACTACAACGTTGGCCCGGCGATCTCGTTGCCGATCTTCGACGGCGGCCGCCTGCGTGGCGAATTGGGCGAAGCGGCGGCCGGTTATGACATCGCCGTGGCGCACTACAACCAGACGCTGATCAACGCACTGAAGAACATTTCCGATCAGTTGATCCGCCGCGAGTCGATGGACAAGCAGCAGGACTTCGCCGCCGAATCCGTGGCCGCAGCGCAGAAGACCTACGACATCGCGATGATCGCCTATCAACGCGGCCTCACTGATTACCTCAACGTACTCAATGCGCAGACGTTGCTGTTCAAACAGCAGCAAGTGCAGCAGCAAGTGCAGGCGGCGCGGTTGAGTGCGCATGCCGAATTGGTGACGGCGCTCGGCGGCGGCCTCGGAGCGGGTGATGACGTGCCGACAGCCGAGCAGACCCAGGCCCCGAAAACCCCGGCGCTCCTGCGTTGAACACAGCATCCAGTGTGGGAGCGAGCCTGCTCGCGAAGAGGGCGTATCAGTCAATGAACATGTTGCCTGAGACTGCGCTTTCGCGAGCAGGCTTGCTCCCACAGGTTTCGAGTCCGGATTGCATGCCTGAGTTTTTTCAATGACCTCCTTGCCCGCCCCTCTACGCTGGCTCCACTCCCTGGAATGGCGTCGCGGTTTTTTCGACTGGGCACGCAGCGATGGCGTGACCTGGGTGTATATCTTCAAGGTGTTGCTCGCCGCGTTTCTCACCCTGTGGCTGGCCATGCGCCTGGAACTGCCGCAACCGCGTACGGCGATGATCACCGTGTTTATCGTCATGCAGCCGCAGAGCGGTCAGGTGTTCGCCAAGAGTTTTTATCGCTTGCTCGGCACGCTGGCGGGGTCGGCGATGATGGTCACGCTGATCGCTTTGTTCGCGCAGAACACCGAGCTGTTTCTCGGCACGCTGGCGATCTGGGTCGGCATCTGCTCGGCCGGTGCCGCGCGTTGCCGCAACTTTCGCGCGTATGGTTTTGTTCTCGCCGGTTACACCGCAGCGATGGTCGGTCTGCCGGCGCTGGCGCACCCGGACGGCGCCTTTATGGCGGCAGTCTGGCGAGTGCTGGAGATTTCGCTGGGGATTCTCTGTTCGACGCTGATCAGCGCGGCGATTCTGCCGCAAACCGCCAGCGCGGCGATGCGCAACGCCTTGTATCAGCGCTTCGGCGTGTTCGCCTTGTTCGTCACCGACGGCTTGCGCGGGCGCAGCAAAGCCGAGGCGTTCGAGGCCAGCAACGTGCGTTTCATTGCCGAAGCCGTGGGCCTGGAAGGACTGCGCAGCGTGACCGTGTTCGAAGACCCACACATGCGCCGGCGCAACGGTCGGCTGAGTCGTTTGAACAGCGAGTTCATGGGCATCACCACGCGCTTCAACGCCTTGCATCAATTGCTTGAACGCCTGCGCGGCAATAGCGAAGAACATGTTGTTGCGGCGATCAAACCGGGTCTGCAGGATCTCGCCGAAGTGCTCGACGGCTTCAGCGGTCGCGCCCTGACCAGCCCCGATGCGGCACGTTTGGCCACCGCGCTTGCGAGCTACAAGGAAGGCTTGCCCGCGCGGGTACGCACCTTGCGCGGGATCTTTCAGGACACGGGGCCAAGCGAAGCCGAACAACTGGATTTTCACACCGCCTACGAATTGCTCTATCGCTTCGTCGATGACCTGCACAGTTATGCACAGACCCACGCTTCACTCGCTGATCATCGCCACGAACGTGAGCGCTGGGACGAGCCTTTCACTCCGCAAACCAACTGGTGGGCGGCAGCCGCGTCGGGAATTCGTGCCTCGTTCATCCTGATTGTGCTGGGCAGTTACTGGGTGGCCACGGCGTGGCCGAGCGGGGCGACCATGACCCTGATCGCCGCCGCCACCGTCGGCCTGTCCGCTGCCACACCGAACCCCAAGCGCATGGCCTTTCAAATGGCCTGCGGGACTTTTCTCGGTGCACTGATCGGCTTCGTGGAGATGTTTTTCATCTTCCCCAGGATCGATGGATTTCCTTTGCTGTGCGTAATGCTCGCACCGGTCATTGTGCTCGGTTCGTTTCTCGCTTCACGACCGCAATACGCCGGTGTCGGATTGGGCCTGCTGATTTTTTTCAGCACCGGTTCAGTGCCGGACAACCTGACGATCTACAACCCCTACACCTTCATCAACGACTACATCGCCATGGTCATGGGCATGCTCGTGTGTGCGGCGGCGGGGGCGATCATTCTGCCGCCGAACAGTCGCTGGCTGTGGCAGCGCCTGGAGCAGGACTTGCGTGGGCAAGTGGTCTACGCGATCAGCGGCAAACTCAAGGGCCTGGCCTCGCGTTTCGAGAGCCGCACCCGCGATCTGCTGCATCAGGCCTATGGCCTCGCGGCAGGGCAGCCGAAGGTACAAAAGAGTCTGCTGCGCTGGATGTTCGTGGTGCTTGAAGTCGGCCACGCGATCATCGAGTTGCGCAAGGAGCAGGCGATCCTGCCGGTGCACCCGGCGTATGCCGAATCGCAGTCTTGGCGCCAGGCAATCCGCGTGATGGGGCGTGCGCTGGTGCGTCTGTTTCTGCAGCCGAACGCTAGCAATCTTGAGCGCGCACTGGTGGCGGTCGACCACGCGATCAGCCGCGTTGCCGCCACCGATGAGCCGTTCGCACCGCACTTTGATACCTCGGCGTTGCGCCGGGTGAAGAGCTATCTGCACTTTATCCGCACCTCGCTGCTCGACCCGCAATCACCCCTGGCCGAATTCGCTCCCGCCCGGCCCGAAGGACTCACCCATGCCTCGTGAAATTGCCTTCCACGGCGTGTACATGCCGACCATGACCCTGATGTTTTTTGTCGCTGCGGGACTTGCCTGGGCGCTGGACCGCTTCCTTTCGGGGTTCGACCTGTACCGTTTTTTCTGGCACCCGGCGCTGCTGCGTCTGAGCCTGTTTACCTGTCTGTTCGGCGCCATGGCGCTGACTGTCTACCGTTGAGAACATCTTGATGAAAAAGTTTTTCAGCCTGCTCGCGACCCTGCTGGTGCTGGCCCTGGCGCTGTGGATCGGCCGTACGCTGTGGGAGCACTACATGAACACGCCGTGGACCCGCGATGGCCGCGTGCGCGCCGACATCATCAACGTCGCCGCCGACGTCACCGGCGAAGTGGTTGAAGTGCCGGTGCGTGACAACCAGCTGGTGAAGAAGGGCGATCTGCTGATGCGCATCGACCCCGAGCACTACCGCATCGCGGTCAAGCAGGCGCAGTCACTGGTGGCTTCGCGCAAGTCGACCTGGGAAATGCGCAAGGTCAACGCCCACCGCCGCGCCGACCTCGACAATCTGGTGATCTCCAAAGAGAACCGCGACGACGCCAGCAACATCGCTGACGCCGCGCTGGCCGATTACCAACACGCCCAGGCGCAGCTTGAAGCCGCCGAACTCAACCTCAAACGCACCGAAGTGCGCGCCGCGGTGGACGGCTACGTGACCAACCTGAACGTGCATCGCGGCGACTACGCGCGCATCGGCGAGGCGAAGATGGCCGTGGTCGACATGAATTCATTCTGGGTTTACGGCTTTTTCGAAGAAACCAAACTGCCGCACGTCAAAGTCGGTGACCAAGCCGACATGCAGCTCATGAGCGGTGAAGTGCTCAAGGGCCATGTCGAAAGCATTTCACGTGGCATCTACGACCGCGACAACCCGGAGAGCCGCGAGCTGATCGCTGACGTTAACCCGACGTTCAACTGGGTCCGCCTGGCGCAGCGCGTGCCGGTGCGGATACACATTGATGAGGTGCCGGAAGGAGTGTTGCTGGCGGCAGGGATTACTTGCACGGTAGTGGTGAAGCAGGACCTGGCAGACAATTGATCGACCGGGTCGCCCTTGAACCGGGCGACGCGGTGATCCTGCCACCTACTGGGCAATGTTGTAGCGATACAGACAGCCCACAGGGTTTTCCGGATTGATGTTCAGGGCAACCACCAGTTTGCTCGGGTCCTGCTGATAATGAAGTGTGGAGAGTGGTAGCGTGGGTACGTCCTCGCGAATGATGCTTCGCCCATCATAAAAGTCAGGGCTGTAGTTGCCGTCACTGGATATCAGGCAGCCGACAAAATTGCCCGCTTCGTCTGCGCCGGAGAACACCAGGTTATGGTTGAAAGTTGCATGGTCCGTCCAGTTAACCACTCTGTTGTCGCCGAACTCCGGTAGAAGGGGCCGGGTAATTTCGCCGCCATTGATCTCGTAGTCTTTGCCGCCTTTTTCGTCGAAGGCGATCAACATGCCGAATTGATTAGTCCAGATGTTGGACTTTTTGGTGTAGCCAGATGCCGTAAATTTGCCAGGGGCTCGCTGCTTTACGGTATGCAGTTCGGCACCGCGGGAACTGGGATCTACCACCAGAAAACCGGGTCTTTGCGGTTCGCCGAATGCCTGGTTGAGCGTGCCATCCGCGTTCAACATTACGATGAGACCAGCCGAGTTCAAGTCGTTGTCTCTCTTTTCGTAGCCCGCGAATAACAAGCGTCCGTCATCCAGTACGCATCCGTCGCTGAGGGAGCTGACAGAGCTCGGCTGGATGCCGACGATTTCAACGCAGCCGTTTTTGCCGAATGCGTTCTCGGGTTGGCCCTCAGCGTTGAATTTGTACAGAAACGCCTTGTACAACTTCACATTGAATGGAGCACCGGTGTAATGATCCACCCCAACTACCACGCTGTTATCGGGTAACGCGAGTACGAACCTGGGCCCTTGTATTACGGGCCACGGCGCTTGGCTATGGTTGATGATGACTTGGCCATTGTCGCCAAATTCGCTCACTCGGTTGCCCTTGCGGTCAAGGCATAGAATCGCTGGGAGCACCTCGCCCGCCTTCCCGTTGGTGGTGCTGCCCGCCATGAACAATCGTCCGTCGTTGCCTGCGGCAATCGGCCCGCCAGCGGCCTGCTCATTAGGAAAGAACGATCCCGTGACTCGCCCTTCGACCCCGAACGTCAGGTCGACGGCACCCAAGTGGTTCAGCTTCGAAATGAAGAAGACACCCTTGTCGAAGGTACTGGTAACCATCAGCGATTTATCATCCAGCAGAGCCGACCCGGTCAGCGGGCGAGACCTTGTCGGGTCATCGCGGAATATGTCGTCCAGTCGAAGTTTGCCCTGGCCACTTCCCCATGTAGCGTCGATTGTCGCCCTGATGTTCGCGGCTTTGTTTACGGTTGTCATACACGTCCCTGCGCTGGTAGCTGTGAGGTTGTTTGCTCGCCGGGCTATGACAAGGTCTCGACCATGCGCTCACCGGGCCTGGACTCACAGTAGGCCTTCCTTCGAGGGTCGCCTACTGTCAACTCTGACAGGTCTGGATACCGTTGGTCTCACTATGGAGGGTGACGGTGAGTGTCAGAGTTGTGCGCGCAAGCCGAAGCGCTTCATCAAAGTCGATTCCAGCAAACCTTTCGGCAACAACGCCGCCAACAACGGCAACGCCCGGCTGCCATTGCCGATGCGCACCAGCCTTGGCGGCTTGCTCTGTTGCACAGCCATCAACAGCTGCGCAGCAAATTCAATCGCCGGTGTCGGTTTATCCTGAGATGCCTTGGCCCGTGCGCGAATGCCTTCACGCAATGGAAACCATGGTGATTGCTCGTTGATCAACTGCTCGGCTTCATGCCCGGCATTCTTTGCGAAACTCGATTCGATCGCGCCGGGCTGGACTTCCATCACGCGGATACCGAACGGCGCCAGCTCCATGCGCAGGGCATCGCTCAGCGCATGCACCGCCGCTTTCGAGGCGCAGTAGGCGCCGGCGAATGGCGTGACCAAGACCCCTGAAACGCTGCCGATATTCACCACCAGACCTTTGGCCTGACGCAGCAGCGGAAACAGCGCGCGGGTGACGCCGATGATCGAGAAGACATTGGTCTCGAACTGGCGCTGCATGGCCGCTACGCCGCCGTCGAGCAATGGCCCCATGGCGCCGTAACCGGCGTTGTTGATCAATACGTCGAGGCCGCCGTGTTGCTGGTTGAGGCGCTCGGCGAGTTGTTCCAGCGCGGCGCCATCGTTGACGTCCAGCTGGATCGCGGTGAAACCGGCGGCGCTGAGCGCGGCGACGTCTTGCGTCTTGCGCGCACTGGCCCAGACTTCGTATCCGGCCGCTTTGAAGGCATCGGCGAGGGCGCGGCCTATGCCGCTGGAACAACCGGTGATCAACGCAACGGGCATGGCGCATTCCTTGTGCAAAAAATCGGAGGAGGGGATCAGTCGGAGAAACTGCCCTGCAAATGCTCGGCGCGAAACTCCAGGGTTTGCGGGCGATAGCCGGGGCGTAGCGGTGGCAGGGGCAGACAGTCCTCCCATTCGCCGCCGGCCTGCAATTCGCCGGGACCGCGATAGCGTGGCGCGGTGTATTGGTTGTCTGCCAGGTTGACCGTATCGCCCGGGGCGTAGGCGGCGATGCGCCAGCGCAGTTCGGTCAGGGGCACATCATTGCCGTTTTTCATTTTCAATTGCAGCGGGCGATCGGCTGGGCATTGTTCCGGGGCATAAGCAATACGCATCTCAAGGCGCGCCAGTTGCTTGATTTCGCGGTTGTCCAGCCAGACGACCCACATGGCCACGAAGCCCAGGCCAATCGCCGCCGCCACCGACACCGGCAGGGCCTTGGCCGGATAGCGCAACAGCAGGATAAGCCAGGTGATGACCAGCAAAATGCCGATGAACATGTCGCACAACCTCGAGAGAGAGAGGGTCATCCTACCTAAGCGTAGGTGAGGTTGGCGATGGGCATCGGGACTTGCGGTGTCTGACCGGGCCTCTTCGCGAGCAGGCTCGCTCCCACACTTGAAACGCATTCCCCTGTGGGAGCGAGCCTGCTCGCGAAGAGGCCATTTCTGGCGACGCAGAATCAGGACAAAAAAAAGCCCCCGCCCAGCCCGCTGCGGATAGGGAACGCAACGGGCTGGACGAGGGCTTCTCGTTTTAGCGATCGATTACTGCGCGATGGTCTTCACCGACACGCCGCGTTCGATCGGGGTGGAGCGGCCGTAGATATCTTCGAAACGCTCGATATCGTCTTCACCCAGGTACGAACCCGACTGCACTTCGATGATTTCCAGCGGGATCTTGCCCGGGTTGCGCAGGCGGTGCACCGAGGCGATCGGGATGTAGGTCGACTGGTTTTCGGTGAGCAGGAACACGTTTTCGTCGCAGGTCACTTCGGCGGTGCCGCTGACCACAATCCAGTGTTCGGCGCGGTGGTGGTGCATCTGCAGCGACAGGCACGCGCCCGGCTTGACCGAGATGTGCTTGACCTGGAAACGCCCGCCCATGTCCACCGAGTCGTACGAGCCCCACGGACGATAGACTTCGCAGTGGTTCTGGGTTTCGCTGCGGCCCTGCTCGTTGAGCGTGTTGACCATCTGCTTGACGCCCTGAACCTTGTCCTTGTGGGCAATCATCATCGCGTCTTTGGTTTCGACCACGACGATGTTTTCCAGACCGATCACCGAGACCAGTTTGCCGTTGCCGTGGATCATGCAGTTCTTGCTGTCCTGAATCACCACGTCGCCTTTGCTGACGTTGCCGTTGGCGTCTTTCTCGTTGACTTCCCACAGCGACGACCAGCAGCCGACATCGCTCCAGCCGGCAGTCAGCGGCACCACGCAGGCGCGCTGGGTTTTTTCCATCACCGAGTAGTCGATGGAGTTGTCCGGGCAGCAGGCGAAGGTGGCTTCGTCGAAGGTGATGGTGTCGGCGTCCTGCTGGCTGCGCTCGAGAGTCAGCAGGCAGGTGTCGTAGATGTCCGGATCGTGCTTTTTCAGTTCTTCGAGGAAGCGGCTGGCGCGGAACAGGAACATGCCGCTGTTCCAGTAGTAACCGCCGGATTCGACGTACTCGGTGGCGCGCTTGACGTCCGGTTTTTCGACGAAATGCGAGACGCGGCTGACGCCTTCGGGCAGCAGCGAATCAGCGGTGGATTTGATGTAGCCGTAGCCGGTTTCCGGTTTGGTCGCCGGCACGCCGAACAGGACCATTTCACCGTTTTCCGCAGCGACGGTGGCCAGGGCCAGCGCGCGTTGCAGGGCTTTCTGGTCTTCCAGTACGTGGTCGGCCGGCAGCACCAGCATCAGTTCGTCACGACCTTCATTGACCAGCATCATCGCGGTCAGGGCCACGGCCGGCGACGTGTTACGGCCGAACGGTTCCATCAGAATGCGCTGGCACTCCAGATTGCGCGCGGCCAGTTGCTCGTTGACGATGAAGCGGTGTTCCTTGTTGCAGACCACGATCGGCGTGTCCATGCCTTCGAACACCAGACGCTCGAGGGTTTGCTGGAACAGCGTGTGTTCGCCGGTCAGGGCGAGGAATTGCTTGGGGAATTGCTTGCGCGAAAGAGGCCACAGACGCGAACCGCTACCACCTGACAAGATCACCGGAATCATAGTGTTTACTCCATAAAATCAATTTGGTTAGAGCCCTGTGGGAGCGAGCCTGCTCGCGATGGCGATGGCTCAGTCGACATTGATGTTGCATGTCAGACCGTATTCGCGAGCAGGCTCGCTCCCACAAGGGGTACTGCGTCAGTTCACAAAAGGATTAGCGAGTCGACACCGGGCGTTTCACCCAGACTGGCGACAGGTTGCTGCCGTTGCCGGTGACGTACAGCACGGCTGCCTCACCACGCTCCAGCGCGACCGGTTTCACGTCGCCGACTTTCTTGTCGCCTTCGTACAGCGCCAGGCTGACTTTCACCGGGTTGATTTCACGTTCGCCACGGCCCTTGGCTGCCACGTTCGGCACCACTTCGGTCTTGCCGTCGGCGGTCTTCAGGGTCAGCGGCTTGTCGCTGAGGTTCTGCACACGTACCAGGGATTTCTGCTTGTTCTTGAACGGCGGTTCTTCGATCAGTTGTGGCGCGCCGGATGCGTTGTTGACCAGGGTGTAGTAGTGGTCACCGGCGAGTTTCACCGGCAGGGTCTGGCTGCCGACTTTGGCGCTGTAGTCGCCGCCCGGCATGAAGCTGAAATCGCTGCTGGCCAATGGCGCGATATCGCTCAGGTTGGTGCTGCCGACGGTCGCGCTGACCTCAGCGTTGCTAGCGTTGTAGACGCGCACGAAGGTCGAGCCTTTCGGTGCGGTCGGGCCGTACAGCGCGGCGTCGCCACCGGCGAAGGCTGGGACGGAAAGTACGCTGAGGCCAGCAACCAGTGCGAAGCTTTTAGCGAGACGACGAGGAGTAGTAGTGAAAGTCATGGTGTACCTCTCTTTCAGTTTTGCGCCCGATCGGGCGTCTCGGATTTAGTGTTGATGGCTACGTTTTGTTGGCGGGCGCCGGCTTGTTTGAGCTCTGCGACCCACTGCGGGTCGGCGTCGCCGATTTCGTTGTTCACAGGCAGATATCGTTCAGGAAACTCCCAGATCAGCACTTGCGGCGGGCTGTTCTTGAAGTCATCGCTTTTCAAGTAGCTGAGCATCGGCAGAATCGGGCCGTGGCCGTCTTCGGCGTAGTTGACGACGTCACTGTGCAGCGCTTGTTTGAGCGCACCGACGAAGTTCCAGTTGGGGTTGGCGCTGTAGCTGGTGCCGATCAGCGCGACCGGTACTTCGCTGTTGGCGAACAGCGCGTCGTCACCGGCAGGCTGCTCGGCGGCAACGGTGTTGCGTTTGAGCAGCGGCTCAGGCGCCGGCATCATGTTTTCGAACAGCGGATCGAGCGGCAGGAACAGACGCAGATCGCCCTTGTGCGTGACCTTCTCTGCTGGCGTGGTGACGAAGCGCTGTGGCTCGCCGCTCAGCGGGAATTTCTCGGCAATGGTTTTCGCCAGCGTGTTGGCTGCGATCTCGGCGCCTTCCGGCGTCCAGTGGGTGTCGGTGCGCAGGAACACTTGCTGACCGTTCTGCTTGGCCTGTTGCAGCGGGCCGAGCAGGTCAGGGGCGAGGATCTTGTCGGCCGCGACACGGGCGTGGAAATCCTGATAGAGGTTCTGGTGAATGCTCGAAGGCTTCACTTCATCCAGATGCTCCGGATACAGACGCACCTTGGCCGGCACGATCGCCATCACCAGTTTCACGCCTTTCTCTTTCAGGGTCTGACGCACGCCTTCGACCAGCGCGTAGTTGCCTTGCAGGTTCTGCTGTTCGTTGACGATCGGGTTGAATTCCTCATCGCTGTACAACCACTGGTCGCGGCCGAGCACGACGCCCGGACGACCTTCGTTGAACAGTTTGAAATCCAGCGCGGCCCAGAGGTTGGTGCCCAGACGCTTGATCGGGAATTCATCGTCGTAGTGGGTTTCCACCGCCTTGGTCCAGCGGCCATTGAGCACCGTCGCATCGGCATTGGTGCTGAAGCCGAAAAAGCTGCGAATCGACCACAGACCGAGGACCAACAGCGTCACCAGGAACAGGGCGATGTAGAAGATGCGTAATGAGCGGGTCATGTCAGATCCCTCAGAACTGGAAGTAAAGGAACGGCGAGAAGCTTTGCGCCGAGAGTTTGAGAATCGAGGCGATGAACAGCAGCAGGATCAGCCCGCGCATCACGTAGCGCGACCAGTCAGCGGTCCAGTAGGCCGGTTGCACCTGGGCTTCGACGCCGACGGTGTAGCCAGGTTCGTGGATGCTCGCCGGATTTTCCCCAGGCGCTGCCTTGATCATTCCCGGGGTCGCGGTGGCAGGGCCATCGGCCTCGACGTTGACTTCCGGCTTGGTCTTGGCTGGCGGCTGATTGGTGTACAGATCACGCAGGCCGAAGAACGCCAGGGTTACGTAAGCCACCACCAGAGTCGCTACTTGCAGACCGGTGAGGCTGGCCTGATTGAGTTCCGACAGCGACCAGTCGCCGAAGCTGAACATTGCACCGTACATGCGCCCGGCAACGTGCAGGTTCTCGGCACGGAAGATCACCCAGCCCATCACTACCAGCAGGAAAGTCAGTGCCCAGCGGATCGGGTTGAGGCTGCGCGGCGAAGTGTTCAGGCCGAGCATTTTTTCGATCGCCAGCCACATGCCGTGCCAGGCGCCCCAGATGATGTAAGTGATGTTCGCGCCGTGCCACAGACCACCGAGCAGCATGGTCAGGAACAGGTTGCGATAGGTCATCAGTGTGCCTTTACGGTTACCGCCGAGGGTGATGTACAGGTAGTCACGCAGCCAGGTCGACAGGCTGATGTGCCAGCGGCGCCAGAACTCGGTGATCGACTGGCTGATGTACGGCTGCTTGAAGTTTTCCATGAAGCGGAAACCCATCATCAAGCCCAGGCCGATGGCCATGTCGCTGTAACCGGAGAAGTCGAAATACAGCTGCGCGGTGTACGCCAGCGCACCGAGCCAGGCATCGCCCGTGGTCGGGTTCTGCAAGGCGAAGCAATGGTCGGCGACCACGGCGAGGGTGTCGGCAATGAAGACTTTCTTGATGAAACCCTGCATGAACCGCGTGCAGCCCTCGGAAAACTTGTCGAGGGTGTGCGTGCGGTTGTTGAACTGATCGGCGAGGTCGCGAAAACGCAGGACCGGGCCGGCGATCAGGTGCGGGAAGATCGCCACGAATGCCGCGAAGTCGATCAGGTTGCGCGTGGCCGGAGTGTCGCCACGGTACACGTCGATGATGTAGCTGATCGATTCGAAGATGTAGAACGAAATACCGATCGGCAGCAGCACGTGGGTCAGGATGAACGGCTCGAGACCGAACGAAGTCATGATTTCGTTGATGCTGTCGACACCGAAGTTGGCGTACTTGAAGTAGCCAAGGATGCACAGGTCGACGGCCACACCGAGCAGCAGCCAGCGCTGCGCCGGTTTGGTTCTAACGCCGGCGGCACCGACCTTCAGGCCGATCCAGTAGTTCCACAGCGTGACCGCTGCGAACAGCGCGAGGAAGTCCACCCGCCACCAGGCGTAGAACACATAGCTGGCGATCAGCAGCAGCAGGTTGCGATAGCGTTGCCCGCTCAGGTAGTACAAGCCGAGAAAGATCGGCAAGAACAGAAACAGGAACACGTTGGATGAAAATACCATCCCGATCTCTCCATGTTTGAACCAACAGTCAAGGGCCAAAGCCCCCCCAAACCCCCCACGAAAAACCGGAGGGTCAACTCACAAATCTCAAACCTGACACCGATTCATGTAGGAGCTGCCGCAGGCTGCGATCTTTTGATCTTGATCTTCAAAAGCCAGATCAAAAGATCGCAGCCTTCGGCAGCTCCTACAGGGCTTTGCGTCTGGCCTTACGAACCCTTGTTGCCCTTTTCGTGCGACGGGTCGTAGACCTTGGTCAGGTCGCCGCCAAGACGGAAAGTCTTGAACGGTTGCATGTCGCGTTTCTTCTCGATCACCTCCGGCGCGCAGGTGTAGAGCGTGCAGAAGGGTTCGAGCCAGGCGAATTTCATGTCCTCTTTCAGGTCGGTCATGTCCTGCTTTTTGCCGTTCTTTTCTTCGAACTCGTCAGGGTCCTTCACGCCGGCCAACACCCGATCACCCAGACGCTTCAGCGCGCCGTTGTTTTCCTGACGCAGATCCACACCATTGACCTGGGCGAAACTGGCGATCATTGCCAGCGGCGGCAGGGCGTAGTTGTGATAGGCGAGGGCGCGTTGCTGGCGCTTGAGTTCGTTGGGCAGGAAGCCGTCGGCGTCGACCTGGTTGACGCCAACCTTGTATTCCTTCACCGCCCAGTCGAACAGGTCGCGGCGGTTGGTGGCGACGGCGGTGGCCATCACCGACCAGGCAGCCCAGTACGAGTGGTTGTTGGTTTTTTCCAGCGGCAGGTTGTCCCAGTCGCTGACCACCTGATCGGCCATTTTGCTGAACCAGGCTTCGATCAGCTGCGCTTCCTGCTGGTGCTGGGCCAGTGGATGCGAGTCGGAGAACTTCAGGCGAATGTATGACGAGGCCATGCTGCCCAGCGCCCATTTGCGCATCGACTTGCCGGTGTGGTTGAAGTCTTTGGACATCAGCGCGTCAGCCTTGGCCCACGCGGTCAGCCAGTTGAGCGTGCATTCGAGCTGCTCCGGGCGACCGTCGCGCATGAACTGCATGACGCGCTTGGCGGTGCCGCGCTCCAGCGTAGTGATGTCTTTGGTGGTGTCGCGAAAGGCTTTTTCCGACTGCACGTTCAGCGTTGCGCGGGCCTTGTCCGAACCTTCGTATTTGCTGCGAAATTGCAGCGGACCGGTGTACGGCGCCGGCATGGCGTCGCAGCCATCGCTGTTGTCGCCGGTCTTGAATTTATCCACCGGGGCGAAGTAGCCCTGCGGCGGACGCAATGGCGCGGCGGCCTGAGTCGCCCCGGCGAACATCGCCAGGCTCAGGAGTGTCGGTGCCAACAGGTTTTTCAGTTTCGGATTTCGCATAGCAGACCTCATTGCCCGAGCTGCGCGGTCTGTTGACCGACGCCCGGGAATACGTTGCGTTTGCAGATTTTCGCTTCGACTTTTTGTGGCGTGGCGCCAGGTCCGGCTTCAGGACCCTGGACTTCAACGGCCAGCAGATTTTGCGAGGCCCAGTCTTCGTCCGTGCGCAGCTCAAAGGCGAAACGACCGTCGGTGTCGGAGGTTTCCGGTTTCTCGATCTTGATGTCCTCGTGGCGACCGTTCATGTACCAGAGGGTGGCTTGCAGGGTTTTCACCGAGGTGTCGGCGAAGCGGATATCGACCTGATGGTTGGCGTTTTGCAGGTTCAGGTTCTTGCTGTTGACCAGCAGTTCTTGCTTGCTGCCTGGCTTCAGCGTGGTGCTGGCGGACATCTGCGCGTCTTTGCCTTCGCAACCGTTATCGAGCAGCGCCATCATCTGGCGATAGATGGTTTCCTGGTCGAGGCGATACAGCGGCGAGAATTCCCAGATGAGAATCTTCGGCGGGGTCTTCTGGAATTCTTCGCTGCCCAGGTACTGCAGCATCGAACCTTCGAAACCGCCGCCGGGGAAGGCCACGTTGAGAATGTCGGCGCCGATGGCTTCTTCGAGGAAACCGGCGAAGTTGTAGTTCTTGCCGCTGTGCGACGTACCGACCAGGGTGATCTGCGGATTGCCGGAATCGCCGAACAGATCGCCGTCGCCGGCCTCGCCTTTCGGCTCGGTGGTGAACTGGTCCATGTACTGGATCGCGTAGCTGGTGCCGCACAGTTGCCCGGCCATGTTGTGCAGGGTGCCGGTCTTGCCCATGCGCCCGGAGCGCTTGGTCTCGAATTCACGCTTGGGAATGTCGGCGAAGGCCGGGATCTGCTTGACCTTTTCGGCGACGATTTTTGCCGTGCGCTGGGCACCGTAAGGTGTCCAGTGCTGGTCGCCACGGAAGTAGAAATCGTGGGCGGGCAGGGTGTCCGGCAGCGATTCGTTGGTCAGTGGCGACAGGTCCGGCACCACGTAACCCATCTTGGCGAAACGGCCGAGCATGGTCTTGTAGTTGCCCAGCGCTTTCTCGTAATCGAACGCGGCTTTTTCCTGCGGGTTGAGCTTGTTGCGGTTCACCAGGCCACGGGTCGGCTGGTAAACGATCACCAGCTCCACGCCTTTGCTCTTGAACGCGTCGTGCAACTGCTGCAAGCGCTTGTAGCCGGCCGGCGTGGTGTTGAACTCGGTGCGCAGGTCTTCCTGAGTACGGAACAGCCAGTCGCCCTGGGCTTGGACCAGCGTGGTGAAGTTCTGCTGATAACGCGTGGTGTAGTTCTTCGCGTCATGGGCAGCCGGGCACAGGTTGCAGCACGGCTCGGCGGTGAACTTCGGTGGCGTGACGCTTGCGCCGTCAGCGTCGGCGCGGGCGTTGCCGGCAGCGAGAATGCCGAGGGTCAGGGCCGAGAGGCTGAGCAGTTTGATCATGTGTGGGTGCATAAAATTATCCTCAGTCCTGCAATTCGGTCTGGCGTTCGACAGGGTCGATCAGCACGGCTTTCTGCTGGCGCACCAGCAGGTCGAGAATTTCATCCTGGCGCTCGCCGAGGATGCCGTTGAAGCTGATCCCGCTGGACTTGGTCGGTGCCAGCATCGACACGCGATACAGCTCGACACTCAGCGGCGAGTCGATCGACAGCGGGCCGCTGCCATTGGCCGCCAGTTCACCGCCGACGACGATCAGCGAGACCTGCGCGTCGAACGGGTCGAGCTTGATGTCACGGTCGGTGTCGGTCAGGTCCTTGATGTGGCCGTAGATACCGGTCAGGCCGTTGGTCATGGCGACGTTTTCGTAGAGGCGGATGTTCACGCTGTTACGAATACGAATGCCGTGACGGGTATTGCTGATGACCTTGTTGCCCCACAGCAGGTTGTCGGCGGACTCGTAGAGCGTGATGCCGTCGGTGTGGTTCTTGTAGATCTCGTTGTAGGCAATGATGTTGTTGACGCTGTTACGGTCGATCACCAGGCCCGACAACTTGTTGTCGAAACTCTTGTTGTTGAAGATGAAGCTGTCGTTGACCTCACGGGAAATAATGATCCCGTGCTTCTTCTTCGTGCCGTGCACGGTGTTCTCGGCAATGATCAGACGGTGCGAGCGGTCATGCGGGTCGATGCCGTAGACGATGTTGTCTTTGTAGGTGTTGCCCTTGACCACAAAGTCGCTGGTTTCGTAGCAGTAGAAGCCGTACCACATGTCCGAGAACTCGGAGCCGACGATCCAGCCGGTCGGTTCCGGGCGCTTGAGAACCTTGGCCATGTTCGGCGTGTACTGGGAAATACTCACCCCGTACGACTTACTGTTGGCGTAACCGAAACTGGCCATTTTGCTGTTGACGATGTAGGTCTCGGTGCCGCCCCAGGCGAGCAGGAACGGACGGAATTCCTTCGGCGAACGGAAGGTCGCCGGGCCGTTGTCCTTCTCGCGCCAACCGGTGACTTTGGTGTCACGCACGAACAGTTTGCCGTCGTTGACCAGGAACGAACCGGCCTCTTGGGACAGGCGCAGTTCCTGGGTCTGACCGTCGATTTCGAGGATGCCTTTCTCGCCGACCACGATCGGCAATTTGGCCAGATACACGCCCGGAGCGGTCTCGCTGAAATACTGCTTGGGCAGTTTTTTCGCCAGGTCCTTGAGGTTCATGTAGCCGTCGTCGATGAAGATCGCCTGCGGGATGCCGTGCTGACGCACCACCCATTCGGCCATCTTGTTATCGCCGCCGATGAAGTCCTTCAGGGCGTTTTCCTGCATCATCCGGCGCACGCTGATCTTGCCCGGCTTGCTGCGCACGATCTTCGCGGCAGCGGCTTCGGCGGTGAAGCCGGACAGGTCGGGCAGTGTCGGCTTGGCCAGTTTCAGTGCGTCGGTCGGCGCGCTGCTGACGGTGTAGGTCTTGGCCTGTTGCAGTTCTTTGGCCACGGTCGCAGGTTTCGCCGGTTCAACATTGGCGAAGGCGCCGGCGCTGGCCAGCAGCATCGCGCCGGCCAGCAGGCTGAGTGAGCCTGTTCTGGTGCTGATCATGTCGGGCACTCCCTTGGCGGTTTGCATCAGAAGCGCCAGATCACGTCAATGAATGCGCGGTGCATGTAGGAATCAACCTGGCTGCCATAGGCATCGCCCGGCTTGAACACACCGCCACGGAAACGCACCAGTGCCGAAGGCTCGTCGATCGACTGGCTCAACGCCGCCGGCAACAGGCCTTGCTTGAAGTACTTGGTGACGACCAGGTCCATTTCCTGACCCAGGTCCTTGTTGCCATCTTCAAGCGGCAGCGAGGTGCTGGAGAGGATCGCGCCGGTGACGTCGTCGGTGTTGTTTTCCACCGCGTTGATGCCGTTGCTGCCGACCGGCTTGTTGCCGTCGACACGCCAGAACTTGTGGTAGATCAGGCTGGCGTCGTATTCGTCGTTGACCATCCACGAACCGAACAGAGTGGCGGTCTGCATGTTGTTCATTTCGCCACGGAACGCTTCACCGAAACGGTGCACGCGTGAGCGGGTACCGGTGTAGTTGGAGCGGTTGCTCTCCAGACCGTTCTGTTCGTAATCGGCACTGGCGCGGGCGTAGGCACCGCCGACTTGCCACTGCGGATCGAGGCGCAGACGTACGCCGACGTCGGCTGCCCAGCCGCTGATGTCATCGCTGCGCTTGGCTTGTGTCGGGCGCGTGCCGTCGGCGTTCAGCGCGTTGACCGTGTCACGGTCGCCGCTCATGCCGGTGATGCTGCCCCAGTAGTTGACGGTGTTGGTGTTGCGCCAGTTGTAGGCGTCGCTGTCGGCGGTCAGGCCGATCCAGCTGATGTCGCCGTTCTCGGTCTTGTCCAGCGAGTCGCGCGGGACGCCCGGCTCGGCGTAATCGAGTTTGCCGTCATCGTGAGTGTGATGGCCGCGAATGCCGACCCACTGCCCCGGTGTCCACTGGTAAGCAGCGTCGGCGTAGGCGTGCAGGCGATCCTTGTCTTTCGGCGCCAGCTCTTTCAAGTCGGTGCGGTATTCGCTGAAACGCTCGGCGACACCGGCATTGGCGCGCAGCAGGGTGGTATCGAAGGTCCAGTTCAGCGCTTCGATGTTGGTGTCGCGCCATTGGCCGTCGTCATTGCGCAGACGCTGACGACCGAACTTGAGGATCTCGCCAGGGTAGGGCGTGAAGCCGCTGTAGCCGACCCAGAACTCGCGCATCGCCAGGTAGTTTTTCTTGGTTTCGCGATCGCCGCTGTCGGTGGTCTGTTCGCCGTCCGATTGTTGCAGGGTGTCGGTCTCGATGATGTCGGTCGAGGTCACCGCCTGACCCATCGCATAAGCGCTCCACGCGCCGCTTTCGCCGTAGATCCAAGGACGCAGGTCGAGGCCGACGCCGTTGACGTCGCCGCCGCCGGCAGTGCCGAGGTCACGGTCGTCTTCGGACTGGCCGGTGAGTTTCACTTCCAGACCGAAGTTCTTGCTTTCAGTCATCGCAGCCAGTGTCGGGCAAGACCAGAGCAGCGCGAAGGTGAGGCCAATACCGGCCTTCACGAATGGGTTCAGCTTCATAGTTTTTCCTCGCCGTCTTCTTCTTGCAGGGCGTGCAGTTGCAGCGTGTTCGAGTTCAGGGCGCCACGGCTGGCCTGTTCCTGTTGCAACAGGCGGCGGGCTTCGGGCAGGCGCTCGGGCGGCAGTTGCGCCTCGAGGGTCGCTGCCAGTTCATCGGCTTGCGGGGTGTTCTGCGCCTTGGCCAGTTGGCTGAACACGTAAGCGTTCAGCGGGTCAGGCTTGGTGCCCTTGCCTTGGGAGAACAGCTGGGCGATGGCGAAGTCGGCGCTGTTCTGGCCGTTGCGCGCAGCGGTCAGCAGGTGGTCGAGAGCCTTCTGCGGATAGACCTTGCCCAGGTAGCCACGACGGTAGATCTGACCGAGGTAGTAATCGGCGGCAACTTCGCGGCCAACCGCTTTCTGGAAGTGTTCCTCGGCGACTTTCGCGTCGGCCGGGACCATTTTGCCTTCGTAGTAGACCTTGCCCAGCAGCAGTTCGGCGCGCGGCTGGTCGGCGGCGCGGCCGTTGTCCAGGTACTTCATCATCTGGTCGACGTCGCCCAGTTCGGGGAAGTCGTAAAGCAGTTGCGCGAGGGTGACCCACGACGCCGGGTAGCCCGGAGCGATCGGCTCGAGCAGCGCCTGCGCGGTTTTTTCGTCAGTCTTGCCCAGGGTCGAATCGGCCAGCACGCGGGCTACGGAGTCGACACGCTGCGCGGTGACGGTGCCACGGCTGTAACCGGCCTGCATCTGCTTGATCAGCTCGGCCTGTTGCTCCGGCTGGCCGCGTTTCTGGTAAACGGTAGCCAGTTCGACGTAGCAGATGTCGGTGGTGTTGAGCGCAGCCTTGCAGATCTTTTCCACGTCATCCAGGTGCTGGTCGTAGGTGCCTTGGGTGCGATACAGCAGCACCTGCGCCAGACCCGCTTCCGGGTAGCCCGACTTGCGCCACTGATCGATCTGCTGCTGGGCGTTGATGTTGGGGAAGCTGTGCGGGTATTGCAGATACAGCATTGCCAGCGGGATCAACGTGTTGCCTTCGCCATTGGCGGCGGCTTTTTTCAGCAGGGTTTCGGCTTCGTGGTGCTCGGCTTCGGTGGAGCCCGGCTTGGCCACCAGCAGGCGACCGAGACGTGCCTGGGCACGCGGCGACACGCTGGCCGCTGCGCGGTAAGTCGCTTCGGCCTGTTTCATCTGCGCCGGGTCGCGGCTGTCGACCTGGATATCGGCCAGGCCGACTTGCGCCTCGCTGTAACCCAGATCGGCCAGTTGCTGGTAATTCTGCGCAGCGGTGGCGGTGTCGCCACGCTTGAGCGCTTCGTTGGCCAGGCGCTGATCGGGCAGGCCGGCACAACCGGCCAGAGAAACTGCCAGTGCCAAGGCACACATGGGGCCCTTGTGGGAGCTGGCTTGCCAGCGATTCAGGCGACTCGGTGTTTCAGCAAGACCGCACTGATCCAATCGCTGGCAAGCCAGCTCCCACAGGGATCGCGGTGTTCTGAAGAGACTGGTGATAGTCACAGGCATGTCCTCGACTTAAAGACCGGCAGCCATGGCTTTGTCGATCAGCCAGTTCAGGTTCGGGCCACGGTCGCTGTTCACTTCCACCGGGCGGCCGGCGAGGCTGCTGTCGAGCGGCTCGTCTGGCTGGATCTGTACGCGGATGTCGGAGGACAGGTCGGCGCTCTTCAGGCTGGTGCTGCTGACGATCTTGCCGGTGCGGGTCTTGTCTTCGCCGGCGATCTGGAAGCTCACCGGGGTGCCTGGACGTACGTCGCCGAACTGGCGATAGGAGAAGCGTGCTTCAACGTTGGCCTGGGTGTTGCGCGGCACCAACTGGAAGATCACGTCGCCCTTGCTCGCGTACTGACCGTCAGCCACCAGTTGCTGGGCCACGGTGCAATCGCACGGCGACGTCAGGGTGCCGGTCATTTGCTTGCCGAACAGTTCTTCAACCTTGGCCGGGGCCAGTTGGTCTTCGGCCAGATGGCCCTTGAGTACGTCGAGCATGCTGGTGCTGAAAGTTGCCAGCGGGGCGCCTTTGGCGGCGACGCCGTCGGACTTGACCAGGCTCTGCACGGTGCCGTCACGCGGCATGGTGATGTTCATCCCCGGGACGCTGACCAGACCGGCCTGCGCGTGGCTGACGAAGTACATGCCATACACCGACTTGAAGATGAAACCGGCAGCGACCAGACCAACAGCGAAAATACCGGCGCTGAAGGTCACGGCTTTCAGGCGGCCGAACGGGGTCATGCCGGTGTCGTTGGTCTTGTTCTTGCGCGCCTTGGTGAAATTGTCGCGCTGCAGGGTTGCCAGCACTTCGCCGATGCTGACGATGTCGCCGGCCAGGTGCGAAGTGATCAGGTGGCGCAGAGTGGAAATGTCCTGCGGCTCGAGGTTCTGGAACTGGCAGCCGGCGCGGCCGGTGGCGCGGTCAAAGGAGCGCACCTGCAGTTCAACGTCCATGGCCAGGCCGAGGTTGTCGATGACAAATTGCAGACGCGCCTTGTACACCTCGCCGATGGTCAGCGGCATCTGTCCGGCGTTGAACGCCAGACCGCCGGCCGACAGATCTAGGACCCGCGCTTCGAGCGGAGTCCGGTCAGGGCCGAAGAAACGCAGCTTGGCCGGGATTTTCACGCGAGCGTGCTGGCGCTGGGCTTCGGATTCATGCACTACGTTGACGTTGACGGCGGTATTCATAGGGGCGATTTCCTTGTTAATTCAATAGGAGCGGGTCAGACCATCATCAGCAGCACGGCGACAAAAATGCTGCCGGCGGAGAAGGTCATGGTCCGAGACGACCAGGTGTTGAACCAACGTTGAAAGCTGGCGAGATCACGGGTCAGGGATGTGGGCTGGCGAGTCCAGGATTGTTGGTCGAGGCGGAAGAACACGTAGATCTTCACCAGGGCGCCAACGATCTGGTTGTAATACAGAATCGCCGGGTAAGCAGGGCCGATGCGGTGACCGGAACACGACAGCAACAGCGTCAGGATCAGGCGGGTGATGCCGATCCACAGCAGGTACACGAGGATGAACGCGGTGCCGTACTTGAAGCTGGCGATCAGTGCGACGGTCAGGCCGAGCAGCGAGGTCCACATCGACACGCGCTGGTCGAACAGCACCACGGAGGTGAACGCGCCGAGGCGGCGGATACCCAGACCCAGTGCACGCGAGTTCTGGCGCAGGTTGTTGCCGTACCAGCGGAACATCAGCTTGCGGCTGGCCTTGATGAAGCTCTTTTCCGGCGGATGTTCAACGGTGTTGATCGCTGCGTCCGGCACGTAGAAGGTGTCGTAACCCAGGCGCATCAGGCTGAACCAGCTCGACTTGTCGTCACCGGTGAGGAACTTGAAACGGCCCAGACGCCAGTGTTGCAGCGAGTCGCTTTCAACGTCGGCGATGAATTCCGGATTGGTTACCACGGAGGCTTTGAATACCGACATCCGACCGGTCATGGTCAGCACGCGCTTGGACAGGGCCATCGAGCACATGTTGATGTGGCGCTGGGCAAAACGCAGCTTGTGCCATTCGCTCATGATGTAGCCGCCACGCACTTCGCAGAACTCGTTGGTGGTCAGGCCGCCGACATTGCCGAACAGCTGGAACCACGGCACGGTCTTGCGCACGACGCCTTCGCCGAGCACGGTGTCGCCGTCGATCACGGCCACCACGGCACGGTCATCCGGCAGGTGACGGGAGATCGCGCGGAAACCGAAGGCCAGACCATCGCGCTTGCCGGTACCGGGAATGCGCACGAAGTCGAGCTTGACCCGCTCCGGCGGATTCATCCGCGCCCACAGCGCCTTGACCAGCAGCTCGTCGGACATTTCCACGATCGAGCAGACAATGGTGGTCGGCAGTTCGCAGTCGATGGCTTCGCGGATCACTGAGCTGTAGACCTGCGCGGTTGTCAGCGCGTCAATACGAAAGCTGGTGACCATCAGAAACACATGCGACGGGTCGGCCGCTTTACCCAGCTTGCGTACTTTGCGACGCAGATGCGGGTAAACGATGTAGAGAAAAATCATGCCGCGCACAAAGTGCGTTGCACCCATCGAGTAGCGCCAGATACCCACGGCGCCAATCAGGAAAATGAAGTCCTTCGACTCGGAGTCGAATGTGGACGTGGGCAGCATCAAGGCCAGGCCCATCAACAAACTTAGGTAAAACAGCCAACCGGCGGCCTGAAGTAGGCCGTGTTTTAGCCTGTGCATAATCTGCATCCGTCTCTATCTCGGGCTGGGCCCGATGGGGTTAAGGCAGGCTCATCAATGGCCCACTGTAGGAGCTGCCGAAGGCTGCGATCTTTTGATCTTCTGGGTGTTCACTCACGACTCAAGTGACCCCGGTAAAGATCGCAGCCTCGTTTCACTCGTCAGCTCCTACCACGGGTTCACACAGTCAGTGCGCGGCGACGCGGTATGCGGTGCCGCGCAATGTCTGCTTACCAGCAGATCCCTTCGGTGCGGCTACCGGCGCTGGTGGCCTTGGACATGAAGCCCACCAGGTCGATGACTTGCTTGCCCTGCGGCGCTTCCTGGGCCAGCGAACGGAATTTCTCGTCGCGGTTGCCGAGGATGATCACGTCGGAGTTGTCGATCACCGAGTCGAAGTCGGAGTTGAGCAGGGACGACACGTGCGGAATCTTCGATTCGATGTAGTCCTTGTTCGCACCGTGAACACGGGCGTACTCGACGTTGCTGTCGTAGATGCTCAGGTCGTAACCCTTGCCGATCAGCATTTCGGCCAGTTCGACCAGCGGGCTTTCGCGCAGGTCGTCGGTGCCGGCCTTGAAGCTCAGACCGAGCAGGGCGACTTTGCGTTTTTCATGGCTTTCAACGATGTCGAAAGCGTTCTGCACTTGCGATTCGTTACTGCGCATCAGCGAGTTGAGCAGCGGCGCTTCGACGTCCAGAGAGCCGGCGCGGTAGGTCAGCGCACGTACGTCTTTGGGCAGGCACGAACCGCCGAAGGCGAAGCCCGGGCGCATGTAGTACTGGGACAGGTTCAGAGTCTTGTCCTGGCAGACCACTTCCATCACTTCACGACCATCGACGCCGACGGCTTTGGCGATGTTTCCGATCTCGTTGGCGAAGGTCACTTTGGTCGCGTGCCAGACGTTGCAGGTGTACTTGATCATCTCGGCAACGGCGATGTCCTTGCGGATGATCGGTGCGTCGAGTTCTTCGTACAGCGATTGCAGAACGTCGCCCGACGCGGTATCGAACTCGCCGATAACGGTCATTGGGGGCTGATCGTAGTCAGCGATGGCGGTGGATTCGCGGAGAAATTCCGGGTTGACCGCAACGCCGAAATCGACGCCGGCTTTCTTGCCCGAGCAGTCTTCCAGAATCGGGATGACCACGTTGGCCACGGTGCCTGGCAGCACGGTGCTGCGCACGACGATGGTGTGGCGGGTGGTTTTTTCACGCAGGACAAAACCGATCTCGCGGCACACGGCCTCGATGTAGTTCAGTTCCAGGTCGCCGTTCTTTTTGCTTGGCGTGCCGACGCAGATCATCGACAGGTCGGTATCACGAATCGCCTCGGCGAAGTTGGTCGTGCCGCGCAGACGACCGGTCTGGATACCCTGCTGCAGCAGTTCGCCCAAGCCTGGTTCTACAATCGGCGATTTGCCGGCGTTAATCATGTCGATCTTGTCTTTGGCAACATCGACGCCAACTACGTCATGGCCCCGTGCAGACAGGCAACCGGCACATACTGCGCCAACGTAACCCAAACCAAATATGCTGATGCGCATCGCAATTACCTCTGTATATATCAGGCCTTAGAAGGCCGGAGTTAATGGTGTTCAGCGGTCACTAGTGCACTCGGAAGTGCGGCTTACAGGCGCCACAATGCCGTGTGCAGGCATACAAAGTTCCGAGTGTCTAATAAGTGCACTCAAGATGTGCGCAACTAGGCCTTGTTGTTATGACTTGCCCTGTTATGCAGCCGATCTTCCGTGCGGGAAGACTCTAGTGCAGTCGTGTAGCCTGCTCGACGTCCGGTAGGGGGCCGGTAAATCAAGCAGTTAGGTGCTCAGGCGAGCACGTTTATAGGGGCGCGGCCTTGGCCTTTGTAGGGGATATTAATGGTGCGTATCTCCTGTCCTTCGATTGTTTTGAGACTCGTTAGTCACTCAGGCAAGTTGCTGTGACAACTTGGTTACATGGCTATCAGCTCTGCGTAAGTTATCTCGTACAAACTCGGCGAGAATCGTTACCGGTGGTATGAGCAACGCATTTGGACATAGTTCCAGCCCGCTCATCGTGCCAGCCGAAATTTTTTGAAATATTGATAAAGATGGCACTGGGTGCAAATTGATAGCACTAACGATTTCGGCCTTTAGTTATCGGGGTGAAACCGGGGTCGATAGTTTTGTGCCACTACGGGTGAAAAATTTAAGTGCCACTACTGAAAAAAAACTTCAGTGTCGAGTGAAACTAAAATTAGAAAACGGAGTGTGGTTTTATTGGCGCCATGAAATTGGCGATATGCAGCGGGGGGATTTTGACTTCGGGCGGACTGCACGACTCTCGAAGAAAAGAGTCGTGCAAAGGGCATGCTTTATTCCGGGGCGTGGTCGCGCAAAAACACCAGATTGTCGGGTTTCGATTGCTCGGCACTGTAGCGATAACCCTGCACATCGAATTGCTTGAGCTGAGCCGGGTCGTTGATGCGTTCCTCAATCACAAAACGGCTCATCAGGCCGCGCGCTTTCTTCGCGTAGAAACTGATGATCTTGTACTGGCCGTTCTTCTGATCCTTGAACTCGGTGTTGATGATTCGCGCATTAAGAGCGCTGCGCTTGACCGCAGAAAAGTATTCGTTGGACGCAAGGTTGAGCAGTACGTCATCGCCTTGCTCGGCCAGCGCTTCATTCAGCCACTCGCTGATGCGCGTGCCCCAGAACGCATACAGATCCTTGCCACGGGCGTTGGCCAGTTTGGTGCCCATTTCCAGGCGATAGGGTTGCATAAGATCCAGCGGGCGCAGCAGGCCATAAAGGCCGGAGAGCATGCGCAGGTGCTTTTGCGCGTAATCGAATTGCGCCTCGCTGAAGGACTGCGCATCCAGGCCGGTGTACACATCGCCCTTGAATGCGAGCAGCGCCTGTTTGGCGTTTTTCGGGGTGAAGGCGGGTGTCCAACTGCCGAAACGCGCGGCGTTGAGGCCACCGATCTTGTCGGACACGTGCATCAACTCGCTGATCTGCGCCGGGCTCAGCTCGCGCAGTTGCTGAATCAATTCCTGCGAATGGTCGAGGTACTGCGGCTGGGTAAAGCGCTGGGTCGCCGGCGGTGTTTCGTAGTCGAGGGTCTTGGCGGGGGAAATCACCATCAGCATGAAGTCGTCTCCTTTAATCGTGGGGGCGATTCTAGGGGGTTGTCCGTGTTGACTCCAGCTATGAGCGTGATAGGTGATCGGTGGTGTCATGGAACAAGATCGCAGCCTCGCTGGAACTCGACAGCTCCTACAGACTGCGCTCGACATGAAACCGTAATGAATTCAGTGGGGTCAGGTAGGAGTTGCCGAAGGCTGCGATCTTTTGATCTTTGTTTTGATCCACCCGCGATATAGTGCCGCGCGGGTTTTGTTATGGAGACATCCCTTTGCGCATTGTTCTTTTATTCACCGCGTGGCTGCTGAGCTTCGCGGCCGTCGCGGCGCCCGGTGATGCGGCGACGCTGGATCGCACGACCTGGCCGGAACAGCTCAGCAATCCGACCCTGTTCGACGTCGCGTCGCGGGCGGAAATCCTCATGTTCGCTCGCGGCCTGCTCGGCACCGAGTCCATCGACGAGGCGGCACTGGCCCAGCGCCTGGGGCTGCGCACGGTCAATATCGATGCGGTCAATCAACTGCGCCAGCGTCTCTGGCAACGCTTGCTGAGCAACTACAACCACGCCCAGCAAAGCTGTGATCAGGACGCCTCGTTCTGCTTCCTCGTTGAAGACCTGCCGACCCTGCGCGAGCAGGCGGCCAAGTTCGTGGTCAGCGACGACAGTTATTACACCAAATGGGCCGAGCCGAGCCGGATCTTCCATTTGCAGTACTTGGACGAGTTGATGCGCAAGGCCGCGCTGTCACCGCAAACCAGTAACGAATTCGATCGTTTTGGCGACTACGAGCGCAACGGCGACGACATGCACGACCGGCTGTTTCTGCTGACGTTCGACAGCGCCGCCAACGTGCAACCGGACAACACCGACTGGCTGAGCGAGTACCTGCGAAAATCGAATCTGAGCGGGACATTCTTTGTCCTGGGCAAGGATATTCAGGCGCGACTCACCGGCCGTTCGGTCAGCAGCCTGCAGGCGAGTTTCTCCCGGCAGTGCGTTGGCGTGCAGGGCTGGGAGTTCCGCTCCCACAGTCATTGGCAGGACTGGCAGGATTCGGTACGGCGCAGCGCCGATCTGGTGAAAAACAAATTGCCGGAAAACTACGTGCCGCTGTTCCGTCCGCCGGATGGCCAGCGCCGCAGTGACGCACAAGGTTTCTTCAACAGCCAGGGCCTGCAAGTGGCGCTATGGGACATCGATGCCCAGGACGGCGCCGGCAAGCTCAAGGGGCCGGCGAGCGCGCAGCGGGTGTTGACCCTGATGCTGCTGTGGCGTCACGGGGTGATCAATTTCAACATGAAACAGGATGCGGTGAAGACGTCCTTGCCGTGGCTGATCACCCAGACTGCGCAGAGCGGCATCGGCTGGGAAGACTGTCAGGACGCGTTTCGTTGAGAAACGACAAAAAGCCCGGAAACATTGGGCTTGGGGCGATTTTCAAAAGGAATTCGATGCAGGCGGACTTCCGACTTTAGCGGGGTACGGGGAGTCCGCCAAGGGCTTTTCGTCACTCTGCAAAATAAACTTAAAAAAACCGTCAAAGTGCTTTTTTATGTCATCGGTTTTGGAGTATTACGAAGACAGACCGCCGAAACCTGCAACACAGGTGGCGTCTTCCCAGACTCCTATTGTGTGCAGTTCATCCAGGCCCTCGTGGATGAATTCGGCAGTCACCTCGAGGCGCAGCACTGTCACGGTATTGCGTCGAATGGCTCCCACAAAGGTGACCGAGTATGGATGATCACGGACGCAGCCCTTCCTCCAACCAGCCAATCCTGTATGTACTCGATACCAACGTATTGATTCACGATCCAAATGCCCTGCTGAATTTCGAAGAACACCACGTTGCCATCCCGATGACCGTGCTGGAAGAGCTGGACAAGCTCAAGAGCGGCCATCACAGCGTGGCCGCCGAATGCCGTCAGGCGATCCGCCTGATCGACAAGACCCTGGGCGATGCGTCCCCCGAGGACGTCGAACTGGGCGTGCCGATCCAGCGCGGCAAGGGCGGGCCGAAGGGCTTGCTGTCAATTCTGATGAGCAAGCAGGCCGAGTCGAACCTGATTCTGCCCGAGCATCTGAACGACAACAAAATCATCAACCAACTGATAGATCTGCACACCCGCGATCCGCAGAAACCGGTGGTGCTGGTCACCAAAGACATCAACATGCGCTTGAAGGCGCGCGCCTGTGGCATTGACGCGGAGGACTACAGCACCGACCAACTGGTCGATGACGTGTCCCTGCTGCCCAACGGCTACCACAACATGACCGGCTCCTTCTGGGACCGCGTGAGCAAGGTCGAAACCCGTCAGGATCACGGCCGCACCTGGCATCAGGTGCAACTGATCGACAACCTGCCGGCCGTGCATATCAATGAATTCATCATCGACGAGCAGGGTTTCGTCGGCTGGATCAAGGAAATCCAGGAGGACCGCCTGCTGATCCTCGACCTGCATCAGGAACCGCTGCTGCATCAGGAGGCGTGGGGCCTGAAGCCGCGTGACATCTATCAGAGTCTGGCGCTGTACGCGTTGCTTGATCCGGACATTCATCTGGTCAACCTCTCCGGCGCCGCAGGTTCCGGTAAAACCATTCTGGCGCTGGCCGCTGCGATCGAGCAGACCATGGTCAGCAAGCGTTATCGCCGCATCATCGCTACCCGCAGCGTGCAGGGGCTGGATCAGGAAATCGGCTTCCTGCCCGGCACTGAAGCGGAAAAAATGGAGCCTTGGCTGGGCGCCATCACCGACAACCTCGAAGCCTTGCACATGGATGACGAAAACACCCATGGCAGCGTCGACTACATCCTCAGCAAAGTGCCGCTGCAGTTCAAATCGCTCAACTACATTCGTGGTCGCAGCTTCCAGCAGAGCCTGATCCTGATCGACGAATGTCAGAACCTCACGCCGCACCAGATGAAAACCATCATCACCCGTGCCGGCGCCGGTTCCAAAGTGGTGTGCCTGGGTAACCTGGCGCAGATCGACACCCCTTACCTGTCCGCGACCAGCTCCGGGCTGACCTACCTGACCGAACGCTTCAAGGATTTCCCCAACGGTGTGCACATCACCCTGCAAGGGGTGCCTCGCTCGATCCTGGCCGAATACGCCGAATCGCATCTGTAACCCTTCACCCAAACCGGGCGGCCCTCAAGCCGCCCGGTTTTTTATGGCCTACACCATCAAAATGTGGGAGCGGGCTTGCTCGCGAAAGCGGTATGTCTGGCAGTATCAAAGGTGACTGACACACCGCTTTCGCGAGCAAGCCCGCTCCCACAGGGTATTTGCGTCATGGCGGTAATCGCGCTCGCGGATATCTGACCCACAGGTTTACAATCCACGCTCCTGATCAGGAGTAATCCCGTGCTGACTCATCTCGATTCCCAAGGTCGCGCCAACATGGTCGACGTCACTGAAAAAGCCGTGACGTTCCGTGAAGCGACGGCTCAAGCGCTGGTGCGCATGCTCCCTGAAACCCTGCAGATGATCGTCAGCGGCGGCCACCCCAAGGGCGATGTGTTCGCCGTGGCGCGCATTGCCGGGATTCAGGCGGCGAAGAAAACCAGCGATCTGATTCCCCTGTGCCACCCGCTGATGCTGACTGGCGTCAAAGTCGAACTCAGCGCCGAAGGCGAAGACAGCGTGCGCATCGTCGCCCGCTGCAAGTTGTCCGGGCAGACCGGCGTCGAGATGGAAGCACTGACTGCCGCCAGCGTCGCCGCCCTGACCATCTACGACATGTGCAAAGCCGTCGATCGTGGCATGACCATCGAAAGCGTGCGTCTGCTGGAGAAAGTCGGCGGCAAGAGCGGCCACTTCCAGGCGGAGCAGGCATGAAACTGACCGTGAAATTTTTTGCCCGCTACCGTGAAGCGCTGGGCGTGGATTCGGTTGCGGTTGAAGGTGATTTCGCGACCATCGATGACGTTCGCGCACTGCTTGCGCAACGTGATGGCGCCGAGGTCTTGAGCGAGCAGAACCTGATGTGCGCGCGCAACGAAGATCTCTGCCAGCTCGACGAGCCGGTGGTCGATGGCGACGAAGTGGCGTTTTTTCCCACCGTGACCGGAGGCTGACCATGGCGATTCGCGTGCAGGCCACGCCGTTCGATCCGGGTGCTGAAGTCAATGCGATGCACGCGGCCAATGTCGGCGTTGGCGCGGTGGTGAGTTTTGTCGGTTACGTACGCGATTTCAACGATGGGCTCGACGTGGCCGGGATGTTTCTCGAGCACTATCCGGGCATGACCGAAAAGGCCCTCGGCAAGATTGCTGTCGAAGCCGAGCAGCGCTGGCCGCTGCTGAAACTTGAAGTGCTGCACCGCATCGGCGCGCTGGAGCCGGGCGAACCGATCGTCTTCGTCGGCGCCGCCAGCGCCCACCGCCAGGCCGCATTCGATGCCTGCGCCTTCGTCATGGACTACCTGAAAACCCGCGCGCCGTTCTGGAAGAAAGAAAACACCAGTGATGGACCACGTTGGGTCGAAGGGCGCGACAGTGATCATGCGGCTGCGGATCGCTGGAAAAAGTAATTCCTGTAGCGTCCTCTGGTCAGTCTTCGCGAGCAGGCTCGCTCCCACAATTGGAAAGCGTTCCCTTGTGGGAGCGAGCCTGCTCGCGAAGGCGTCATCTGTGACACCGAAAATCCTCCCCTCTCTACCCGATTGACGATTTGTACCTGAGAGTCCAGTATGGATTTCCAAGTACAAAAAAGCTTCTGTCTTGCAGCTATCAGCTTGCCGCTTGTAGCTGCTCTTCTTCGCCAAACCAACAACAACCCGCGAGAGAACGAACATGAAGAAACTCCCCCTCATCACCGGCCTTGCCTTCAGTCTGCTGGCCTGTGCCAGCAGCTTCGCTGCCGAGAAAACCCTGCGCATCGGTATCGAAGCGGCCTATCCGCCATTCGCGTCGAAAACCGACAAAGGTGAAATCGTCGGGTTCGACTACGACATCGGTAATGCCCTGTGTGCGCAGATGAAGGTCAAGTGCGTGTGGGTTGAAGGTGAGTTCGACGGGCTGATTCCTTCGCTGAAAGTGAAGAAGATCGACATGGCGCTGTCATCGATGACCATCAATGAAGATCGCAAGAAGTCGGTGGATTTCAGCCACAAGTACTACTTCACTTCCTCGCATCTGGTCATGAAGGAGGGCGCGACGGTGGATGATCAGTACGCCAGCCTCAAAGGCAAGAACGTCGGCGTGCAGCGCGCGACCACCACCGATCGTTATGCCACCGAAGTGTTCGAACCCAAGGGCATCAACGTCAAGCGCTACAGCAACAACGAAGAAATCTACATGGACCTGGCGGCGGGGCGCCTCGATGCGATTTTCGCCGACACCATTCCGCTTAACGACTTTCTGTCGATGCCGCGCGGCCAGGGTTATGCGTTTGTCGGGCCGGAGCTGAAGGACCCGAAGTACGTCGGCGAGGGTGCCGGGATTGCCGTGCGCAAGGGCAACGGTGAACTGGTCAGCCAGTTGAACAGCGCCATCGACGGGATTCGCGCGAGTGGCGAGTATCAGAAGATTTCCGAGAAGTATTTCAAGGCCGATATCTACGGCGATTGATCAAGCGCTTTCGCGAGCAGGCTCGCTCCCACAGGGGTAACGCATTCCAAATGTGGGAGCGAGCCTGCTCGCGAAGAGGCCAGCGCTAGCGATGCAAATCTTCAGCCCTTCAATTCCTTCAAATGCTTGTACACCGTCGCCCGCCCCATGTTCAGCACATTGGCCACGTAGTTCGAAGCGCTCTTGCCCTTGAACGCGCCCTCGGCGTGCAGTGCCAGCACCAGTTCGCGTTTGTGATCGCGGGTCAGCAGATTCAGGCTCAGCTGCCGTTCGCGCAGCCAGGCGTGAAGGAAGGTGTTGATGCGCTCCTGCCAGTCATCACGGAACAGCGAGTCCGGCTGCGGAATCAGTTTGCTCGGTGACAGAAACAGGTCCAGCGCCGCTTTGGCGTTCTCGAACAGGGAAATATTCAGATTGATGCACAGCACCGCCAGCGGACGACTTTCGCTGTCGCGCAGCACGGTGCTCAGGCTGCGAATTTTCTGACCGTCCCAGTTGAGCTTTTCGTAGGGGCCGATATTCCTGTCGCTGACATCCTCGCTGAGCATGTCTTCCAGCGACGAATCGTCGCCGATCTCGCGCTTGGACAGGTTATTGGCAATGTAGTCGACCTTCTGCGTGCGCAGGTCGTGCAGCACCACCTCGGCGTGCGGAAAGAACAGCGTAGCGATGGCGTCGGCGATGGCGCGGAAGTTATCCAGCGCCGGGTCGAATTCGGGGGCAGTCATGACAGTGGAGCTCCAGGCAGCGTCAGCGCCCCTTGTGCCGGGGCGCTGCGAGTGTGCCGCAATCTTTTGGGCGAGTCGATGCGATCAAGCCAGCCGGGCCGGGGAGAGCATGGCGCTGTCCAGACCGAATTCATGCAAGTGTTCAGGTAGCGGTTCGCCGCGCACCAGCGCCGCACTGGCCTGACCCATCGCCGGCGACGTCTGAATGCCGTAACCGCCCTGCGCGGCGACCCAGAACAGCCCCGGTATTTGCGGATCGAAGCCGCTGAGCAGATCACCGTCGGCGACGAAACTGCGCAGGCCTGCCCACGTGCGGGTCGGGCGGCGGATCGTCAGCGTGGTGGCCTCTTCGATCTGATAAATGCCCATGGCGATGTCGAGTTCTTCCGGCTGCACATCGTGTGGTTCGACCGGATCAGCGTTGGCCGGCGAGCCGAGAAACATGCCGGCGTCGGGCTTCATGTAGAAGGATTCGTCGAGGCTGACCAGCATCGGCCAATGATGAGTGTCCACACCCTCAGGGCCGGCAAAGATAAATGCGGCGCGGCGTTTCGCTTGCAGCCCCAGCGGCTGCGCACCGGCCAGGGCACCGATCTTGTCGGCCCAGGCACCGGCGGCGTTGATGATCACGGGGGCGCGGAACGTCTCGCCATTGGTCTGCACGTGCCACAGGCCATCGGCTTCGCGGCGCAGGCCAAGCACTTCGCAATCGGTGCGGACTTCGCCGTGGTTGCGCCGAATGCCGCGCAGGTAGCCCTGATGCAGCGCGTCGGTGTCGATGTCGCAGGCCGAAGGATCGTAGATCGCGCCGTGGACTTTGTCCCGGCGCAGGATCGGCAGGCGTGCGCAGGCTTCGTCGGCGCTGAGCAGTTGCATCTGCGGCACGGTGGCTTTGGCGCTGAGGTATTGATTGTTCAGCTCGGCGGGATCACCGATGAAGTCGACGGTCATTTCGCCACGCGGGGTCAGCAGCGGATGCTCGCAGAAGCCGCTTGGAGGATGGTCGAAGAACGCGCGGCTGGCCTGAGTCAGTGCGCGTACCTGTGCGGTGCCGTAGGCTGCGGTGTACAGCGCAGCGGAGCGTCCTGTGGAGTGATAGCCGGGATGGGTTTCACGCTCGAGCACGATCACTTTGCCGTGCGGCGCCAGCCAGAACCCGGTGGAAGCGCCGGCAATCCCGCCGCCGATGATGATGAAATCTGCGTGGCTCATGAAAACTCCCAAGTTATCGAGAACCCTGTAGGAGCTGCCGAGTGAAACGAGGCTGCGATCTTTTGATCTTGATCTTGTCCTTGAAAAACAGGATCAAAAGATCGCAGCCTTCGGCAGCTCCTACAGGAGATGTGTGGTGTCAGTGGTGCAGGTGATAAACCGCATTGGCGAGGGCAATGTCTTCCAGGCCCAAGCCGATTGAACGGAAGAACACGTGACGGTCGTAACCCGGGCGCTGCACTTTTTCGCTGAGCAAGTCGGCGAGGTCGCCGACAATCGAATCCTTGCTCCAGCCATGCTGTTCAGTGGCAATCAGCATCTCACCTGCCGACCCCGGCGTGGTCTGACGATAGTCGCAGAACACCTGCATGTCGCTGAGGCTTTGCGCTGGTACTTCATGGGCGCGGGGGGCGTTGGTGCTGATCGAGGTGATCAGCGCCGGTTTGCTTAACGTTGCAGGATCAATCACCGGCCCGGCCGACGAGGTGCAGAGCATGATCACATCCGCGTCGGCAACGGCGGTCTCGCGGCTGTCGGCAATCTTCAGTGACGGCGCGATGGACTTCAACGCAGCCTGTGTTTCCGCATCTTCCAGCAGCGACGGCGAGTACACGTTGATACTTTGCCAGTCGCGCAAGGTTCTGACGTAATGCAGATGCGCCTGAGCAACTTTGCCACTGCCGATGATCGCCAATCGTTGAACGTTCAACGGGGCGAGGGCGTCGACCGCCACCGCTGTGGTCGCGGCGGTACGTGCGGTAGTCAGTTCGCCGGCATCGCAGAGCAACAGCGGCTGACCGGTTTTCATCGACATCAGCAGGGTCCAGGCCGTCACCAGCGCACCCTGCTCACGCACGATGTACGGCGAAGTCTTCACTCCGTAGACACCATCCTCGGCCAGCACGCCCAAGTAGTTGATGAAGTCGCCGGCGCCCTGCGGGAATTCCACCAGTTGCTGCGCCGGCTGCATTGCGTTACCGGCCGCCAGATCGCGGAACAGCTTGCGCAGGATCTGCGGCACATCGATACGCGCCAACAGCTCATGGGCCCGGGCTTGATCGATCACGTAAGGCGTAGTGGACATTTCGCGCTCCGAAACTAAACTTATTTTTCCATTATGGACTTTTAGTTTAGCTGGGCAACCATCAGGCGTAAAAAAAAGCGCAGTCCGTTTCCGGCTGCGCTTTTTCGTATCGCGACGCTTACTGTGGACGCTTGCGCTCAACCGCACGCAGCAGATGCGTCGGCGGGGTTTCGCAGCTGATCTTGCGACCGAGTTTTTCTTCGATGGACGGCAACTGGTAAGAGTCGTCCTCGCCGGCAAAGCTGATCGACACGCCGTCAGCGCCGGCACGCCCGGTACGGCCGATGCGGTGCACGTAGTCGTCCGGGACTTCCGGCAGGGTGAAGTTGATCACGTGGCTGATGCCGTCGATGTGGATGCCGCGACCGGCGACATCGGTTGCGACCAGCACGCGAATCTTGCCTTCGCGGAAACCTTCCAGAGTCTTGATGCGCTTGTGCTGCGGCACGTCGCCGGACAGCTGCGCGGCGTTGATGCCGTCACGCACCAGGCGCTCTTCGATGCGGCGCACTTCGTCCTTGCGGTTGGCAAACACGATGACCCGCTCCCAACCGTTATCGTTGACCAGGTTGTAGAGCAGCTTGTATTTGTCGGCAGCGGCGACGGCGTAGATGTGCTGCTCGACGTTTTCATTGGCGACGTTGGTGATCTCGATTTCGACGATGGCCGGGTCGGTGGTCCATTGCTTGGCCAGATTCATCACGTCTTCAGTGAAGGTCGCGGAGAACAGCAGAGTCTGGCGCTCGGATTTCGGCGGGGTCTGACGAATGATCTGCCGCACCTGCGGGATGAAACCCATGTCGAGCATGCGGTCGGCTTCGTCCAGCACCATCACTTCGACCATGTCCAGGTGCACGTCGCCGCGCTGGTTGAAGTCGAGCAGGCGGCCCGGCGTCGCAACAAGAATGTCGCAGTGACGCGCTTCGAGGTGCTTGAGCTGTTTGTCGAAATCCATGCCACCGACGAAGGTCATTACGTTGAGGCCGGTGTATTTGGTCAGGTCAGCGGCGTCCTTGGCGATCTGCACCACCAGCTCGCGGGTCGGCGCGATGATCAGCGCACGCGGCTCGCCCATATAGCGCTCTTTCGGCGGCGGCGTTTGCAGCAATTGGGTGATGATCGAGATCAGGAACGCGGCGGTCTTGCCGGTGCCGGTCTGCGCGCGGCCGATGGCGTCTTTGCCGGCGAGGGTGAAACCCAGCACCTGCGCCTGGATCGGCGTGCAGTAAGGAAAACCCAGATCCTGAATGGCGTGCATCAGTTCCGGTGCAAGTTTGAAATCGTGAAAGCGGGTTTTGCCTTCCTGTGGCTCGACGACGAAGTCTTCGAGTTTCCATGGAATTACCGGTGCCTTGGGCTTCGGTTCGCGACGTGGTCTGGCCGGTTTCGGCGCTTCGCTGTGCGCAGTCTCGGCGGCAACAGGCGCGGCCGCAGCGGGTTTTTCTTCTGGCTTCGGTTTCGCTATGGAAGCGGGGCGGTCGGCCTGCGGGGCATCGGTGCGATGACCGGGGGCGTGCGACGGCGCACTGGGAACTGGCGCGAGCTGCTCAGCCTCGCTTTTACCGAACATTTTCTTGAGTGCTTTGAGCACGGTCATCTCATCAGTTGGTTAAGGAATGTACGCCGGCCAGTGTAATGCAAGAATCGGGCGCGGCGTAGTAGGAGGGATCAATGGGCGGGCATTGCTCGCGAATCAGCGCAGGCGTTCGCTCAGCCAGACGCCGACGTCGCGAATCTCTTCAGGTAACACTTCGTGCTCCATTGGGTATTCCTGCCATGTCACGGTGACACCATGCTTCACCAAATGCTCATAGGCACTGCGTCCCATCGAGTTCTGCACCACGCCATCGAACTGGCCGTGCAGACACAGCACCGGAATGCGCTGCTGACTGGCGGATAACTCCAGTTCGTCGCTGAACGTCGGCGCGTAAGTCGACAGCGCCAGCACCCCGCCCAACGGTCCCTGCCATTTCAGAAAAGCGGTGTGCAGTACCACCGCGCCACCTTGCGAAAACCCGGCAAGAAAAATCCGCGAGGCGTCTATTCCGCTGGCGCGCTCGTTTTCGATCAGTTCGATGATGCGGTCTGCCGAAGCTTCCAGCTCGTCGCGGTCGATCGCCCGGGCCGGGCTCATGGCTTTGATGTCGTACCAGCTGGGCATGGCATATCCGCCATTTATCGTCACTGGACGCGTCGGTGCCTGCGGCAGGACAAAACGCGTGCTCAGCAGGCTTTCCTGCAACGCCTCGGCCACCGGCAGGAAGTCGTAGCGGTCGGCGCCGAGGCCGTGCAGCCAGATCACGCAGGCATCTGCGGGCTTAACAGGCTGAAGAATCAAGGGCTCGGTCATGTCTGCTCCAATAATGTGCGGGCGCTCTCATTGAGTGCGTGATTGAAGTGCGCGCCCGGTTGATCCGTTAACAAGATGTCGCAAGGTTACAAGTTTAGCTATTGACGTGTCGCGCAATCACTTCGGCAAGCGGTGTGGTACGGCGTTTGCTATGGAGCTTTGCGTACGAAGCATCCGTTGCGCGGCGGTAACACTATCAGTGTCAGTCGCGCGATGGGATAGCAACGAATCCGGTGATGGATGTTCGCCAATGGCCGCTACGGGCTTAGCGAACGTGAAAGGGCTACAGCCCGTTCGGCCGATTGGTGAGAAGTGAGTGATCCATGATGTGGATTTTCTCCTACTAGACTCATAGCGAAGGTCTTACGTCGGTTGACCCCAAAAAAAGCCAACACGGGTCAACAACGCCTCAAAAGGGTGCGACAGGACTCAAGCTCCGACACAACAAGAGCAAAACTGGAGGTTTGAATGAAGATGTTGAAATCCACTCTGGCGGTCGTGACTGCTGCAGCAGTACTCGGTGTCAGCGGGTTCGCTCAGGCGGGTGCAACCCTGGATGCGGTACAGAAAAAAGGTTTCGTGCAGTGTGGCGTGAGCGACGGTCTGCCGGGCTTCTCGGTACCGGATGCGACCGGCAAGATCCTCGGCATCGACGCCGACGTCTGCCGCGCTGTGGCCGCAGCCGTTTTCGGCGACGCCAACAAGGTCAAGTTCAGCCAGTTGAACGCCAAGGAGCGCTTCACCGCGCTGCAGTCCGGCGAGATCGACATCCTGTCGCGCAACACCACCATGACCAGCTCCCGTGACGCGGGCATGGGCCTGAAATTTCCGGGCTTCATTACCTACTACGACGGCATCGGCTTCCTGGTGAACAACAAGCTGGGCGTGAAGAGTGCCAAAGAGCTGGACGGTGCAACCATCTGCATCCAGGCCGGTACCACCACCGAACTGAACGTTTCCGACTACTTCCGTGGCAACGGTCTGAAATACACCCCGATCACTTTCGACACCTCCGATGAAAGCGCCAAATCGCTGGAATCCGGTCGTTGCGACGTGCTGACCTCCGACAAATCCCAGCTGTTCGCCCAGCGCAGCAAGCTGGCTTCGCCGAAGGACTACGTGGTTCTGCCGGAAACCATTTCCAAAGAGCCACTGGGCCCGGTCGTGCGTAATGGCGACGACGAGTGGCTGGCCATCGTGCGTTGGGTAGGCTACGCGCTGCTCAATGCCGAAGAAGCCGGCATCACTTCGAAGAACGTCGAAGCTGAAGCCAAGTCGACCAAGAACCCGGACGTGGCCCGTATGCTCGGTGCTGACGGCGAATACGGCAAAGACCTGAAGCTGCCGAAAGACTGGGTTGTGCAGATCGTCAAGCAGGTCGGCAACTACGGTGAAATCTTCGAGAAAAACCTCGGCAAGAGCACTCCGCTGGAAATCGACCGTGGCCTGAACGCCCTGTGGAACAACGGCGGCATTCAGTACGCACCACCAGTGCGCTAATGGTTCTATCGCCCGGCGGGCCAACCGCCGGGTGATGTTCTTGTTCCATTTCTTCCGGGGCACTTCATGCAAAATTCTATCGGCGCACCAAAGCAGAGGTTCAGCCTCAGCGATCCACGAGTGCGTGCGTGGCTATTCCAGATCATCACCGTTGTGGCGGTGGTCTCGCTTGGCTGGTACCTGTTCGACAATACCCAAACCAACCTTCAGCACCGGGGCATCACCTCCGGTTTCAGCTTTCTGGAGCGCAGTGCCGGATTCGGCATCGCTCAAACCCTGATCGACTACACCGAAGCGGACAGTTACGCGCGGGTGTTTGTCATCGGCCTGCTCAATACCCTGTTGGTGACCTTTATCGGCGTGATCCTGGCGACGATCCTCGGTTTCATCGTCGGTGTAGCGCGGCTGTCGCAGAACTGGATCATCGCCAAGCTGGCGACGGTGTATGTGGAAGTGTTCCGCAACATTCCGCCACTGCTGCAGATCCTGTTCTGGTACTTCGCGGTGTTCCTGACCATGCCGGGGCCGCGCAACAGCCACAACTTCGGCGACACCTTCTTCGTCAGCAGCCGTGGCCTGAACATGCCGGCCGCAATCGCCGCTGACGGCTTCTGGGCCTTCGTGGTCAGCATCGTGCTGGCGATCGTCGGCATCGTGCTGATGTGCCGCTGGGCCAACAAGCGCTTCGAAGAAACCGGCGTACCGTTCCACAAGTTCTGGACTGGCCTGGCGATTCTGTTGGTGATCCCGACCCTGTGCGCGCTGATCTTCGGCGCTCCGCTGCACTGGGAGTTGCCTGAGCTCAAGGGCTTCAATTTTGTCGGTGGCTGGGTGCTGATCCCGGAATTGCTGGCGTTGACCCTGGCGCTCACCGTGTACACCGCAGCGTTCATCGCTGAAATCGTGCGTTCCGGGATCAAGTCGGTCAGCCACGGTCAGACCGAAGCGGCGCGTTCCCTCGGCCTGCGCAACGGCCCGACCCTGCGCAAGGTGATCATCCCGCAAGCCCTGCGCGTGATCATTCCGCCGCTGACGAGCCAATACCTCAACCTGGCGAAAAACTCCTCGCTGGCCGCCGGTATCGGCTATCCGGAAATGGTTTCGCTGTTCGCTGGCACCGTGCTCAACCAGACCGGGCAGGCCATCGAAGTGATTGCCATCACCATGAGCGTGTACCTGGCGATCAGTATCAGCATTTCCCTGCTGATGAACTGGTACAACAAGCGCATTGCGCTGATCGAGCGGTAAGGAAAAGCGCATGAGTACTCATACTTTCAAACCCGACATGCCTCCACCCAACAGCAGCATCGGTGTGGTGGCGTGGATGCGCGCGAACATGTTCTCCAGCTGGCTCAACACTCTGCTGACCCTGTTCGCGTTTTACCTGATCTACCTGGTCGTGCCACCGATCCTCAGTTGGGCGATCGTCGACGCCAACTGGGTCGGCACCACACGCGCCGACTGCACCAAGGAAGGCGCCTGCTGGGTGTTCATTCAGCAGCGTTTCGGCCAGTTCATGTACGGCTACTACCCGACCGAACTGCGCTGGCGCGTCGACCTGACCGTGTGGCTGGCGGTCATTGGCGCAGCCCCCCTGTTCATCTCGCGCGTGCCGCGTAAAGCGGTGTACGGCCTGAGCTTCCTGGTGCTGTACCCGATCATCGCCTTCACTTTGCTGCATGGCGGTTTCGGTCTGACCACCGTGCCGACCAGCCAGTGGGGTGGCCTGATGCTGACCCTGGTGATCGCCACCGTCGGCATCGCCGGAGCATTGCCGCTGGGCATCGTGCTGGCGCTGGGACGACGTTCGAACATGCCGGCGATTCGTGTGGTCTGCGTGACCTTCATCGAGTTCTGGCGCGGCGTGCCGTTGATCACGGTGTTGTTCATGTCCTCGGTGATGCTGCCGTTGTTCCTGCCCGAAGGCATGAACTTCGACAAGCTGCTGCGGGCGCTGATCGGTGTGATCCTGTTCCAGTCGGCCTACGTTGCCGAAGTAGTGCGCGGTGGTCTGCAGGCGATTCCCAAAGGGCAGTACGAAGCGGCTGCAGCGATGGGCCTCGGTTACTGGCGTTCGATGGGCCTGGTGATTCTGCCGCAAGCGCTGAAGCTGGTGATCCCGGGTATCGTCAACACGTTCATTGCGCTGTTCAAGGACACCAGTCTGGTGATCATCATCGGCCTGTTTGATCTGCTCAACAGCGTCAAGCAAGCCGCTGCCGACCCGAAATGGCTGGGCATGGCTACCGAAGGCTACGTGTTCGCCGCCTTGGTGTTCTGGATTTTCTGTTTTGGTATGTCGCGCTATTCCATGCATCTGGAACGCAAGCTCGACACTGGCCACAAGCGTTAGGAGTTCTCTGTAAATGAGCGAAGCAATCAAAAAGCCTGTGGGTCCGGAAGGCATCATCCAGATGCAGGGCGTGAACAAGTGGTACGGCCAGTTTCACGTACTCAAGGACATCAACCTCAACGTCAAACAGGGCGAGCGCATCGTCCTGTGCGGCCCGTCGGGTTCCGGTAAATCGACCACGATCCGTTGCCTGAATCGTCTGGAAGAACACCAGCAGGGCCGCATCGTCGTCGATGGCGTGGAACTGACCAACGACCTCAAGCAGATCGAAGCGATCCGTCGCGAAGTCGGCATGGTGTTCCAGCACTTCAACCTGTTCCCGCACCTGACCATCCTGCAGAACTGCACCTTGGCGCCGATGTGGGTGCGCAAGATGCCCAAGCGCAAGGCCGAAGAAATTGCCATGCACTACCTGGAACGCGTACGCATTCCGGAGCAGGCGCACAAATATCCGGGGCAACTGTCCGGCGGTCAGCAACAGCGTGTGGCGATCGCCCGCGCCTTGTGCATGAAGCCGAAAATCATGCTGTTCGACGAACCGACTTCAGCACTCGATCCGGAGATGGTGAAGGAAGTGCTCGACACCATGATCGGTCTGGCCGAAGACGGTATGACCATGCTCTGCGTGACCCACGAAATGGGCTTCGCCCGCACCGTGGCCAATCGCGTGATCTTCATGGACAAGGGCGAAATCGTTGAACAGGCCGCGCCGAATGACTTCTTCGACAATCCGCAGAATGATCGGACCAAGTTGTTCTTGAGTCAGATTTTGCATTGATGGTGGATGAGTAAAAAACAACCCGGCCATGTGCCGGGTTGTTTTTTCGGGCTCAGGAAACCGAAAGGGATTCATGTTCTTTGTGGACGATGTGCTCGAAACCTCTCAAATCTGCACCTTCGCCAAGAGTCTTTGCATCGGTTAGCAAATATGGGTAACGATCCAATAAACGCATCAGCAGTATGAGTGCCTTGGGCGGCAAGATTTCGCCGCGCTCGTAGCGAGAGAATGCGTTATGCCCACCCCCAGATAGCAGTTGCACCGTCTCTTTTTGCGTCAGATGCAATTTGCGGCGGATACGCTTCATCTCGTCGCCGATCATTTTCCTGGCAGCGATGACCAACTCATCACCTGCGTCGCAATAACGTTCCGCGCTATCGGTATCGGCGTCCCATTCGACCTCGCCGCAGTTCTGGCACTCCCAGCCAGAAAGATCATCCACACGCCGCTCCATGCCTTTGACTTTCAGGGTTTCGCCGCGCCCCTGAAAATGCCTCATTCCCTCACGTGCACCGCAACTGACACATTGCTGGGTTTTCATGGGTTTTTCTCCTTGAAGGAGATCACCGGTGGGCTGCCGCCGGGGCGGTAGGTCACCTTGATGTAAATCTCCTGATCTCGTGAATTGATGTGATACACGTCTTGCCAGATTCGATGATCCTCATAAGTAGTCATCGATTTGTACAACATCCTGGTTTGTAGCTCGAAAACAATCTCCTGCATTTCGCTGACATTGAAACCGAGCTTCTCAGCTGACCTTACTGAAGTTTTGGTGAAAGCGTTTTGACCCAGTCGCCTCACTTCAGACTTGATCAGCGCCAAGTCGTAATGGGGTGTGTTCTTTTCCATAAGAAGCCAAAACCCTGTCCCTGAAATTACCCTTAAAGGGTAATTTTGACCAATCGAAAATGCCGCTCCATGTGTCTCCGATTGACCCTAGGTGGTTGCCGTCCTACATGGGTCTGACTAACATGTCGGAAAATTCATCCTATGATTGGATGAAAAGGCGAGGCTCATGTCTGAAATTTCCCCTTTGATCAAGCGATCCCTGGTCGATCAGGCTTTGGATCAACTGCGTCAGCGCATCAACAGCGGTGCGTGGCAGGTCGGCGAGCGCTTGCCTACCGAGCCGGAGCTGTGCGCCGAGCTGGGCATCAGCCGCAACACGGTGCGTGAGGCGATGCGTGTTCTGGCGTTCTCGGGATTGATCGAAATTCGCCAGGGCGACGGCAGTTATCTGCGCGCGGTGGTCGATCCGCTGGATACGCTGAAAGCCTTGTCCCGCTGTTCGTTGGAGCAGGCCCGGGAGACCCGACACATCCTTGAAGTCGAGGCCATCGGCCTGGCGGCGTTGCGCCGTACCGATGAGGATCTGGCGGCGCTGCGCGAAGCGCTCGGCACCAGCGGCAGCCACTACCACGGCGATCTCGATACCTATATCGCCTGCGATCTGGTGTTCCATCGCCGACTGGTCGACGCCGCGCATAACCCGACCCTTAGTGAGCTGTATCGCTATTTCTCCAGCATCGTCGGCGCGCAATTGCGCCAGACCCTGAATATCTCCCCGCGCCGTCAGGAAGTGTTCGATCTGCACATCGCGTTGCTCGATGCGGTCGAGCAACGCGACCCGGAACGGGCCAAAGCCTTATCGAGGCAACTGATCAATGAACCTTGAAACCGAGAAAACCATGTCCCGCAGTGAGTTATCCACAGCGTCGCAGCGCTCCCCCGAACTTGAAGAGTTGCTGATCGATGCCGAGGCGGATGACGAGCAGGTGCAGCAAAGCCATCCGGTGGTAAAACGCCCATGGCTGTTGCTGCTCGGGCTGATTCTGGTGGCACTGAACCTGCGCCCGGCGTTGTCGAGCATGGCGCCCTTGCTCAGCGAGGTCTCCAGAAGCCTCGGGCTGTCTGCGGCGCAGGCGGGATTGCTGACCACGTTGCCGGTGCTGTGCCTGGGCTTGTTCGCACCATTGGCGCCGATCCTTGCGCGGCGGTTTGGTGCCGAGCGCGTGGTGTTGGGAATTCTGCTGACACTGGCCGGGGGGATTATCCTGCGCAGCAATTTCGGTGAGATCGGGTTGTTCGCCGGCAGCGTCCTTGGCGGCGCCAGTATTGGCATTGTCGGTGTGCTGCTGCCAGGCATTGTCAAACGCGATTTCGCCAAACATGCCGGGACCATGACCGGCGTCTACACCATGGCCCTGTGCCTGGGCGCGGCAATGGCCGCGGGTTCGACCGTGCCGCTGAGTGAACACTTCGGTAACAGCTGGGCGATGGGCCTGGGGTTCTGGGTAATTCCGGCATTGGTGGCGGCGGTATTCTGGTTGCCACAAGTCGGCTCGAAGCACGGTGCGCACAACGTCGCTTATCGCGTGCGCGGGTTGCTGCGTGATCCGCTGGCCTGGCAGGTGACCTTGTACATGGGCCTGCAATCGTCGCTGGCCTACATTGTGTTTGGCTGGTTGCCGTCGATCCTCATCGGGCGCGGGCTGACACCGACTCAGGCCGGATTGGTGCTGTCCGGCTCGGTGATCATTCAACTGGCCAGTTCGCTGGCCGCGCCGTGGCTGGCGACCCGTGGCAAAGATCAGCGTCTGGCGATCGTTGTGGTCATGGCGCTGACCCTGGCCGGCCTGTTCGGTTGCCTCTATGCACCGATCGAAGGTTTGTGGGGCTGGGCCATTCTGCTCGGGCTGGGGCAGGGCGGTACGTTCAGTCTGGCCCTGACCCTGATCGTGCTGCGCTCACGCGACTCCCATGTCGCGGCGAACCTGTCGAGCATGTCGCAGGGCTTTGGCTACACCCTGGCGTCCATGGGGCCGTTTGCCGTGGGCGTGGTGCATGACTGGACCGGCGGCTGGAATGCGCTGGGCTGGATTTTCGGCATTATCGGCGCCGGTGCGATCCTCGCCGGGCTGGGTGCAGGGCGCGCGTTGTATGTGCAGGTGCAAAGCGAAAAGATCTGAATGCACTGGGTGCAAATGTGGGAGCGAGCCTGCTCGCGAAAAGGGTGTTTCGGTCAACATAGATGCTGAATGTTGAATTGCCTTCGCGAGCAGGCTCGCTCCCACAAGGGTTTTGCGTATTGCCGATAGTGTTTCTGCGCGCGGCAGATTATCGTGCTGGCAATCTGTACCTATTTTTTTGGAGACTGCCTTGAGCGAAGCCCATAGCGCCCTCATCAACCGCTTCTACCAAGCCTTTCAGCGCCTTGACGCAGAAGCCATGGCCGCCTGCTACACCGATGACGTGGTCTTCAGTGATCCGGCCTTCGGCGAGTTGCGCGGGCGCGATGCCGGCGACATGTGGCGCATGCTGACTACCCGCGCCAAGGATTTCTCCCTGGCCTTCGACAACGTCCGCGCCGACGAGCGCACCGGCGGCGCGCATTGGGTGGCGACTTACCTGTTCAGCCAGACCGGCAATGTCGTGGTCAACGATATCCAGGCGCGCTTCGTCTTCCGTGACGGCAAGATCTGTGAGCACCACGACCACTTCGATCTGTGGCGTTGGTCGCGGCAGGCGTTGGGTTTCAAGGGCTTGCTACTGGGCTGGACACCGCTGGTGCGCAACGCCGTGCGTGCTCAGGCGCGCAAGGGCCTGAAGGCATTTCAGGCCGGGCGCTGATAAGATCGCCGCCTGTTTTCCTACATGTTCAGATCACCCAAGTGACCAGTCTTAGCGAACAATCCGTCGATGCTGCCGAGCCAGTGAGCAAATCCTGGTTCGTCTACCTCGTGCGTGCCGCCAATGGCTCGTTGTACTGCGGAATCAGCGACGACCCGGTGCGCCGTTTCGCCAAGCACCAGAGCGGCAAGGGCGCGCGGTTCTTCCTCTCCAGCCCGGCGATGGCGCTGGTTTATACAGAACGTTGCCAGGACAAGAGCGATGCTCTGCGTCAAGAACGGCTGATCAAGAAGCTGCGCAAGAGCGCCAAGGAATGCCTCGTCGCGTCTTATCAATCTGACTGATTGGTTCCCATCAGGCAGATCGGTAGGCCTGCCAGGTAATGCACGCTAAGCTGCGGATTCACTTTTCCAGCGGCGGAGCCGAGCATGTCCGAGTTGATTCTGCACCATTACCCGACCTCTCCATTTGCCGAAAAGGCCCGCCTGCTGCTGGGCTTCAAAGGCCTGTCCTGGCGTTCGGTGCATATTTCCCCGGTGATGCCAAAGCCGGATCTGACCGCCCTGACCGGCGGCTACCGCAAGACCCCAGTGCTGCAGATCGGTGCTGACATCTATTGCGACACCGCGTTGATCGCTCGACGCCTGGAACAGGAAAAAGCCCTGCCGGCGTTCTTCCCCGAAGGCCAGGAAATGACCAGCGCCAGTTTTGCGGCGTGGGCCGACTCGGTAGTGTTTCAGCACGCGGTGAGTCTGGTGTTCCAGCCGGAATCGGTGGCCGTGCGTTTCGGCAAATTGCCGCCGGAAGCGATCAAGGCATTCCTGGCCGATCGCGCCGGTTTGTTCAGCGGTGGCAGCGCTACGCGTTTGTCTGCCGAGCAGGCCAAGCATCAATGGCCGACGATCATGGCGCGTCTGGAACAGCAGTTGCAGCGCGAGCAGGGCGACTTCCTTTTCGGCGAGCCTTCGATTGCCGACTTCGCGCTGGCGCATCCGCTGTGGTTCCTCAAGGCGACCCACGTCACGGCGCCGCTGGTGGATGAATATCCGGCGGTTGCGGCGTGGCTGGGTAGAGTGCTGGGGTTCGGCCATGGCGCAGCGAGCGAGATGTCTTCCGCCGAGGCACTGGAGATCGCGCGTAACGCGACGCCGGCGGGATTGCCGGATGAGCAGTTCGTTGATCCGAACGGCTTCAAGGCGGGCCAGCAAGTGGCGATTGCCGCTATCGATTACGGCGTCGACCCGGTGGTCGGTGAGTTGCTGTTTGCCGGTAGCGAAGAGTTGATCATTCGCCGTGAAGACGAGCGTGGCGGCGTGGTGCATGTGCACTTCCCGCGCTTTGGGTTCCGTATCGAAGCGCGCTAAAAGCAAAAGATCGCAGCCATCGGCAACTCCTGCACCGATCTCATGTAGGAGCTGCCGAAGGCTGCGATCTTTCGATCTTGATGTTATTTCAGGGCAGCGAGGATTTCTTCCGGATCAAACCCGCGAATCAACGTACCGTTCACATCGATCAGCGGAATCCCGCGTCCACCCAATGCCTCATACGCCTTGCGCGCATCGGCATCCTTCTCGATATCGAACTCCTTGAACGCAATACCCTTGCTGTCGAGAAAGCGCTTGGTCTGCTTGCAGTAGCCGCACCAGTCGGTAGCGTAGAGCACGACATTGGCCTGCGCCCGCGTCTGCTCCGAGACCATTTGCGAGGGGTTGAACACCCGCTCGATCTTGCCCCAGTTCTGATAGATCACGACCACCAGCAGCACCAGGGCGACTTTTTTCAGCACATTGCCGAGCATCAGTTACGCCGCTTCAACTGGTCGGTCAGCGAAGTCGGCAGGCCTTTGATGATCAGGGTGCCGTTCTCTTCGTCGTACTCGATCTTCGAACCCAGCAGATGCGCTTCGAAGCTGATCGACAGGCCTTCGGCGCGGCCGGTGAAGCGGCGGAATTGGTTGAGGGTACGTTTGTCTGCCGGGATCTCCGGCGACAGGCCATAGTCCTTGTTGCGGATGTGATCGTAGAAGGCTTTCGGGCGTTCTTCGTCGATCAGCTCCGACAGCTCCTCAAGACCCATCGGTTCGCCGAGCTTGGCCTGGCTGCTGGCGTAGTCGACCAAAGTCTTGGTCTTCTCCCGGGCCGAATCTTCCGGCAGGTCTTCGCTTTCGACAAAGTCACTGAAGGCCTTGAGCAGTGTGCGCGTCTCGCCGGGGCCGTCGACGCCTTCCTGGCAGCCGATGAAGTCGCGGAAGTACTCCGAGACTTTCTTGCCGTTCTTGCCTTTGATGAACGAGATGTACTGTTTCGACTGCTTGTTGTTCTGCCACTCCGAGACATTGATCCGCGCTGCCAGATGCAATTGGCCAAGGTCGAGATGGCGCGAGGGCGTTACGTCGAGCTCGTCGGTCACCGCCACGCCTTCGCTATGGTGCAGCAGGGCAATTGCCAGGTAGTCAGTCATGCCCTGCTGATAGTGGGCAAACAGCACGTGGCCGCCCACGGAGAGGTTGGATTCTTCCATCAGCTTCTGCAGATGCTCAACCGCCACTTTACTGAACGCGGTGAAGTCACGGCCGCCTTCCATGTACTCCTTCAGCCAGCCGCTGAAGGGGAACGCGCCGGATTCCGGATGGAACAGGCCCCAGGCTTTGCCCTGTTTGGCGTTGTAGCTTTCGTTGAGGTCGGCGAGCATGTTTTCGATGGCTGCGGACTCGGCCAGTTCAGAGTCACGGGCGTGCAGAACTGCGGGCGTGCCGTCGGGTTTTTTGTCGATCAGGTGGACGATGCAATGACGGATCGGCATGGGCTTCTCGGCTGTTGGAAGGGAGGAGGGCAGGCTCCCCCGAAAAAGCGCTCAGTGTAACCGAATCTCCAGCCGAGGCTCTGCGTAGGAGCTGCCGAAGGCTGCGATCTTTTGATCTTGTTTTTGAAAAAGCAAAGTCCAAAGATCGCAGCCTTCGGCAGCTCCCACAGGGGGGCCAAGGCTTAAATCGACGCAAGCGGCCGGCCTTAAGCGGTTTTTTACCGATTTAGCGCAATAAAGCTGACCAAATGGGTAGCTAGAGGCGGATATTTCCTTGTCGCTGTGCTAGTTTTGCCCGGTCTTACGCGAAGTCACTGCGTTAAGCGTGCATTCAGCATTTGTCAGGTCGAACCAAACCCTGATTTCGGCATCTATAACCCGACTCGTCGTGGTTATCGCCGAGGGTGCCAGATCCAGAAGATCGGGCTCGATGGCTGACACTGCACTCTGCAATCCATATGAATTTGATAGGGAAGGAACACTACATGGCTCTTACTAAAGACCAACTGATCGCCGACATCGCTGAAGCTATCGACGCGCCGAAAACCACCGCGCGTAACGCTCTGGACCAACTGGGCCAAATCGTTGCCGATCAGCTGGAAAACGGCGGCGAAATCACCTTGCCAGGTATCGGCAAGCTGAAAGTGACCGAGCGTCCTGCCCGCACCGGCCGTAACCCTTCGACTGGCGCTGCCATCGAAATCCCTGCAAAGAAAGTGATCAAGCTGGTTGTGGCCAAAGGCCTGACCGACGCTGTGAACAAGTAAGACGCAGCGATAAAAAAACCGTGCTTCGGAGTGATCCGGGGCACGGTTTTTTTGTGTCTGTGATTCGTTGATGTCACCAAGGTCTTTGTGGGTGCACGTCCCGTAGGAGCTGCCGAAGGCTGCGATCTCTTGATCTTGTTTTTGCCAATCCAGGATCAGGATCAAGATCAAAAGATCGCAGCGTGCCGCAGCTCCTACAGGGGCATCTGCGCAGCTATCAGCGCACCCAGCGCTCGCGCCGCCAGATCTGCTGCTCGGACTTGGTCTGGAACGTCCACGCAACAAAGCGGCTCTGCTTCTGCCCCTGCGACATCTCCACGACCTGGCTTTCCAGCACGCCAGCCTTCTTCAATGCTGTCTCGATCGCCGGTAGGTTCGAGGCCTTCGACACCAGCGTGCTGAACCACAACACCTTGTGCTGGAAGTTCGCGCTCTCGGCAATCAACTGCGTCACGAAGCGCGCTTCACCGCCTTCACACCACAGCTCCGCCGATTGCCCGCCGAAGTTCAGCACCGGCAATTTGCGTTTCGGATCAGCCTTGCCCAAGGCGCGCCATTTGCGCTCGCTGCCCTTGGTCGCTTCTTCCATGGAGGCGTGGAACGGCGGGTTGCACATGGTCAGGTCGAAACGCTCGCCCGGCTCCAGCAAGCCAATGAGGATGTGCTTGCGGTTTTCCTGCTGGCGCAGCTGGATCACCTTGCTCAGATCGTTGGACTGCACGATGGCTCGGGCCGCCGCCACGGCCGTCGGGTCGATTTCCGAGCCGAGGAAGTGCCAGCGGTATTCGCTGTTGCCGATCAGCGGATAAACGCAGTTGGCGCCCATGCCGATGTCCAGCACATTGACGATCGCGCCGCGCGGGACCTTGCCGTCGTTCATGCTCGCCAGCAGGTCGGCGAGAAAATGCACATAGTCGGCACGCCCCGGAACCGGAGGGCACAGGTAGTCCGCCGGAATGTCCCAATGCTGGATGCCGTAGAACGCCTTGAGCAGCGCCCGGTTGAACACACGCACCGCGTCGGGGCTGGCGAAGTCGATGCTTTCCTTGCCGTACGGGTTGGTGATCACGTACTTGGCCAGTTCCGGCGTGGTCTTGATCAGCGCCGGAAAGTCGTAACGACCCTGATGGCGATTGCGCGGATGCAGGCTGGCCTTCTCGCGCGGCTCGACGGCTTTGCTCGGGGACGCGGCGTCAGGCTTCTTGCGCGCAGGTTTTGGTGTGCGGGGGGCGGTCATGGGCGTGGTCGATTCGGGTATGGCTGAAAGTGGTGGGTATTGTCCCACAAAGTCGCCACGAGAAGCCCACCCATGCGTCCGCCTTGCTTTCAGTCAATTTTGCAGGATCCCGCCATTCCCTTGCGCAATGCTACGAATATGACGTAGCGGAGTTGGCATCAAGACAGCAAATGTTTGGGGGCGTCTAGGCTTATATCAAAACCAAGCCCTATGTCTCCTACCTCAAACAGGTTTTTTGATGTCTTGTAACGTCCAGTTGCGGTGATCAGGGTGTCATTGGCAAAGTATTCAATTACGTCATCGTAGTGTTCTTCGTCAAAAGTACAGATCAAATCTTCCTTTTGATCAGGACGATTACGCAAAGTAAACCTCCGATGATCTTTGTCCAATTCTCGGATTACTCCACTGACTTGCATCAACTGTTCTTCTTCGGTTTTCTTTTTAACCAATGCCTGAGTAATGGTTTTGCGATCAAAACGGCTGATAAGTATTTTCTGAGAGCTGCCAATCAGTTGTCCGCGGAGCTCTACACTCTCAATCTGTCCATGGGCTGGAGGCGCTAATTCTTTGAGCGCCTGTAAAACATAGCCTTCCGGTTCTGCATGCGAGGTAGGGTTGGTTAGCCAGGCAAATGCATCCTTCAGCTTGCTCGTTCCGTTTCCGTAAAGCACCAGGCCTTTCTTCAATGATTCATCATGTTCATCAGTCGGGGCAGAAAAGGATACTTCGAAACTGTTAAAGGCGAATCTTACAGCGGGTAAATCATAAGAGCGTCTAAAGCTTTCTTCTGGTCTGCCGTAAGATTCACTTGGCATGACGGCTTCGAGGAGTCTTTTTAACGCGGAAGTTGGACCCGTTACCGCCTTGGCGATGACGCTGGCCGGAACCTGTCCTTCCCTTAAGCCATCACCGATCAGGCGATATGACAACAGGGGCATGTGTTCCAGATACAGAGTGGCATCTTGCTTCGGTTTGTATTCTGCCGGAACGTCATTTATTTCATCGACAACCCAGGCATTCTTCGGCTCCATTGAATAGGAGCAATCGACTGCCCATAACCAAGGTTGTTTGAGGAGGTCATGAACGGTCCTCTTGCCACTCTTCAACATATTTATTTGCGATTCTGTTGTCGTCGTAACGAGGTAGCGAAGAGTTTTAGTGAGTCGGTCATCCAAGCTTTCATACCAAAAACGCATCAATCGATCGCTATCAGTTGTCACAAAAATCTTCGGACCATCGAACTCGTACAGAACCTCTGAAATTTCAAGGGGATTAAATGGCTCGATCGCCACTTTTGGAGTCGTAATTGTCCAGTTCATCTTAAGACTCCTTTATTACGGCGAACAAAGTGCTACGAGAAAGGTTTGCGTATGGCCACCATGTCGAGTGGCCTGGATTTGCATTGCTCGGCGTACTGAGCGATTTGCCATGACTTGCATCAAGCATGGCATGGGCAATCCGATTTCCCAGATGGGGGAACAATTCCCGTTGGTGCACACAGGCATCATAGCTCATGAATACGGAGAGACCGTGACGTGTACACGCAGCATCGCCTGTTGCATTCGGGGCCCTGCCTCGCTCGGCTTGCGATAAACAATCTTCTTCACGAACCGGGTCTTCCTTGCACACCATATAAAAGGTACCGGAACAGTCCTTGGAAGACGGTAACGGGCAAGCAGCAGGGAGCTCGGGAGGGAAATTCATGCAAAGTCCTTTTTCTGAAGCGATTGAGTCTACATTTGAGTGCGTTTAGGGTCTATGCAGCAGCGAATTGCATGTGAAAAAAACGCTGCTCAACCAGTCGTAGTAAGGGGACGGCGCGAAGGTCAGACGGATCGCGTGGCGAATTGGCTGTCTGTAAAAGGCCTATCGAAAGGGAGGCCACTGCTGGCCTCCCTTTTTCAGTGCGATCTGCCGTTACAGACTGGCAATCCGCGCGTGCTGCTCGGCCAGTTTGCCCAGGGCCTGTTCGGCCTCGGCCAGTTTGGCGCGTTCCTTCTCAATGACTTCGGCCGGGGCCTTGTCGACGAAACCTGCGTTGGACAGCTTGCCGCCAACCCGCTGGACTTCGCCCTGCAAGCGCAGGATTTCCTTGTCCAGACGCGCCAGTTCGGCGCCCTTGTCGATCAGGCCGGCCATTGGCACCAGCACTTCCATCTCGCCGACCAGTGCGGTGGCGGACAGCGGTGCTTCTTCGCCAGCGGCGAGTACGGTGATCGATTCCAGACGCGCCAGCTTCTTCAGCAGCGCTTCGTTCTCGGTCAGCCGGCGCTGGTCGTCAACGCTGACGTTCTTCAGGAAGATCGGCAGTGGCTTGCCCGGGCCGATGTTCATCTCGCCACGAATGTTGCGCGTGCCGAGCATCAGTTCCTTGAGCCATTCGATGTCGTTTTCCGCCGCCGGATCGATGCGCTCTTCGTTGGCCACCGGCCAGGGCTGCAGCATGATCGTCTTGCCCTGAATACCGGCCAGCGGCGCGATGCGCTGCCAGATTTCTTCAGTGATGAACGGCATGAACGGATGCGCCAGACGCAGCGCGACTTCCAGCACGCGCACCAGCGTACGGCGAGTGCCGCGCTGACGCTCAACTGGCGCGTTCTCGTCCCACAGCACTGGCTTGGACAATTCCAGATACCAGTCGCAATACTGGTTCCAGATGAATTCGTACAGCGCTTGTGCGGCGAGGTCGAAACGGAACTGATCGAGTTGGCGGGTCACTTCGGCTTCGGTGCGTTGCAGTTGCGAAATGATCCAGCGATCGGCCAGCGACAGCTCGTAGGCTTCGCCGTTCTGGCCGCAGTCTTCGCCCTTGTCCAGAACGTAACGCGCGGCGTTCCAGATCTTGTTGCAGAAGTTGCGATAGCCTTCGACGCGACCCATGTCGAACTTGATGTCGCGACCGGTCGAGGCCAGCGAGCAGAACGTGAAGCGCAGGGCGTCGGTGCCGTAGCTTTCGATGCCGTTGGCGAACTCTTCGCGGGTCTGCTTCTCGATCTTCTTCGCCAGTTTCGGCTGCATCAGGCCGGAGGTGCGTTTCTGCACCAGCGACTCGAGGTCGATGCCGTCGATGATGTCCAGCGGGTCAAGGACGTTGCCCTTGGACTTGGACATTTTCTGGCCCTGGCCGTCGCGCACCAGACCGTGTACGTACACAGTCTTGAACGGAACCTGCGGCGTGCCGTCTTCGTTCTTCATCAGGTGCATGGTCATCATGATCATCCGGGCAACCCAGAAGAAGATGATGTCGAAACCGGTGACCAGCACGTCGGTAGAGTGGAATTTCTTCAGGAACTCGGTCTGCTCAGGCCAGCCCAGGGTCGAGAAGGTCCACAGGCCGGAACTGAACCAGGTGTCGAGTACGTCGTTGTCCTGTTGCAGCGCAACGTCCGGGCCGAGGTTGTGCTTGGCACGCACTTCGGCTTCGTCGCGACCGACGTAGACCTTGCCCGACTCGTCGTACCAGGCCGGAATCCGGTGGCCCCACCACAGCTGACGGCTGATGCACCAGTCCTGGATGTCGCGCATCCACGAGAAGTACATGTTTTCGTACTGCTTGGGCACGAATTGGATGCGCCCGTCTTCAACGGCGGCGATGGCAGGCTCGGCCAGCGGCTTGGTCGATACGTACCACTGGTCGGTCAGCCACGGCTCGATGACCGTGCCGGAACGATCGCCTTTCGGCGTTTTCAGGTTGTGATCGTTGACGCTCACCAGCAGGCCGGCAGCGTCGAACGCGGCGACGATCTGCTTGCGCGCTTCGAAACGCTCAAGGCCGGCGAACTCGGCCGGAATCTTGCCGTCGATGCTCTCGTTCAGCGTGCCGTCGAGGTTGAACACCTGAGCGGCAGGCAGCACGTTGGCGTTCTTGTCGAAGATGTTCAGCAGTGGCAGGTTGTGGCGCTTGCCGACTTCGTAATCGTTGAAATCGTGGGCCGGGGTGATTTTCACGCAGCCGGTGCCGAATTCAGGATCGCAGTAATCGTCGGCGATGATCGGGATGCGGCGGCCAACCAGTGGCAGCTCGACGAATTTGCCGATCAGCGCTTTGTAGCGCTCGTCGTTCGGGTTAACCGCGACGGCGGAGTCGCCGAGCATGGTTTCCGGACGGGTGGTGGCGACGATCAGGAAGTCATCGCCCTCGGCGGTTTTTACACCGTCGGCCAATGGGTATTTCAGGTTCCACAGGAAACCTTTCTCTTCGTGGTTTTCCACTTCGAGGTCGGAAATCGCTGTGTGCAGTTTGGTGTCCCAGTTGACCAGACGCTTGCCGCGATAGATCAGGCCATCTTCATGCAGGCGCACGAACGCTTCTTTCACCGCTTCCGAGAGGCCGTCGTCCATGGTGAAGCGCTCGCGGCTCCAGTCGACGGACGAGCCGAGGCGGCGGATCTGCCGGCTGATGTTGCCGCCGGACTGATCTTTCCATTCCCAGACTTTTTCGAGGAATTTTTCCCGGCCCAGATCGTGACGATTCTGGCCCTGGGCTTCGAGTTGGCGCTCCACCAGCATCTGCGTGGCGATACCGGCGTGGTCGGTGCCCGGCTGCCACAGGGTGTCGCGACCCTGCATGCGGCGGAAACGGATCAAGGCGTCCATGATCGCGTTGTTGAAGCCGTGACCCATGTGCAGGCTGCCGGTGACGTTCGGCGGCGGGATCATGATGGTGTAGGACTCGCCCGCGCCTTGCGGGGCGAAGTAGTTCTCGGACTCCCAGGTCTTGTACCAGGAAGTTTCAATGGCGTGCGGCTGGTAGGTCTTATCCATGCGCGGCGGGACCCTATTGGCATTTATTCAGGAAAAGCCGATGAGTATAGCGGGGCATGCCGAGTAGGGCGAGCGGGGCGCAATCGCCAAGCATCGCGCGGGCGGTGGTGCAAATTGTCTGCTAGTACTTTCCCGCAGGGAACGAAGGGCAGATCAAATGTGTGCATCTCAAACATCGCTGCATGCCAACACTCCATCGATCACGGTGCTGGATAGCCGCTGCCTTCGTGTGCGGGATGTGCGTTACCACCGCCATCCCGATTCACTCGCTGTTACAAGCGAACGCATTGACCGTCACTATTACGATGGTCGCGGGTTCCTGATGCGCAGCGCTGACCCACGATTAAACGAAGCCGGGTTGGCCAATTTCATTTATGTCAGGAGTCTGTCCGGGCGCGTGTTGAGCCAGCAGGGCGCCGACAATGGCAGCAGCGTGGTGCTACCTGACGCCGTCGGTCGTTCCTGGAGGGTGGTGAGCAATATTCCCGGCCCTGACCACGATGCGGGATCCACAAGTCAGCTTGTTACCAGCACCTATCAATATGAAGGGGACGACCTTCTCGGTCGCTTGACCAGCGTTTCCGAACAAGTGGCGAACGAACGACCGAAAATCAGCGAGCGCAGGGTGTATGCCGCGAACACTGAGGCTGAAATGGCCTTGAACGTGGCCGGCCGGTGCGTGAGCCATTACGATACGGCGGGTCTGACCCAGACTGATAGCGTGGCGCTGACAGGCGTGCCGCGTTCCATTAGCCGGCGTTTCGTCAAGAACGCAGATAACCCGGACGAGGTGGTCGATTGGCAGGGTGAAAACGCATCGGACTGGAATGCCGATCTGGATGACGAGACCTTTACCAGCCTGGTGACCACCGATGCGACGGGCGCGCTGCATACCTCTACGGACGCAGCGGGCAACCGGCAGCGCGTGGCTTACGATATGGCAGGCGCAATCCGGGGGCACTGGGTGACGCTCAAGGGTAGCGCGGAACGGGTTGTCGTGAAGTCGCTGACGTATTCGGCGGCGGGTCAGAACCTGCGTGAAGAGAGCGGCAACGGTGTGGTGACTATCTGGAAATACGAGGAAGAAACTCGGCGCCTCTCGGGAATCAGAGTGGAAAGACCGCTTGGGCATGCCTCGGGAGCGAAAGTGCTGCAGGATCTGAAGTACGCCTACGATCCGGTTGGTAACGTCAGCGTTGAGCGCGACGATTCGCAGATGCCTCGTTTCTGGCGAAACCAGAAGGTGCCGGCGCAAAGCACTTATATCTATGACTCGCTCTATCAATTGATCAGCGCAACTGGACGCGAGATGGCAAATGCCCAGGTGCCGTGCAACTCCCCTCTGGTCTGCGGTTCTGACGACGCCGCTTACACCAATTACACTCGCGCTTACCGCTACGATAGGGGCGGCAATCTGATTCAGATATGCCACATCGCACCAGTCTCCCAGAATAATCACACCACGAGAGTCACTATCAGCAACCGTAGCAATCGCGGTGTGTTGGACACCCTGGCAACAAAACCCGATGAGGTGGAAGGCTTTTTCTCGGCGAGCGGGCAGCAGAACATTTTGCAGCCCGGTCAACGTCTTGCCTGGACTTCACGCCAGGAGCTTTTGCAAGTGACGCCGGTAGTGCGCGATGGTGCGATGGATGATCATGAGACCTATCGCTATGGCAGTGGTAGTCAGCGAGTGCTGAAGTTCAGTGCGCAGAAAGTGTGTAGTGGGATACAGAAGCAACGGGTCGTCTACCTGCCGTCACTGGAACTGAGAACAAAGGATGTCGGCACAACAGCGGCGGAACGTCTGCAAATCATCAACGTGGATGCATCAGGTCGATCCCGGCTGCGAATCCTTCACTGGGACAGTCCGAGGCCGCAGAACACCGACGGCGACCTGCAGTACTACAGCTATGACAACTTGATTGGCAGTAGCGCACTGGTCGTGGACTGTGAAGGGAAACTAGTGAGCCAGGAGGAGTATTACCCATTCGGCGGAACAGCCATATGGGTGGCGCGAAGTGCCATTGAGGCGAGTTATAAAACCGCCAGGTACTGCGCAAAGGAGCGCGATGCCACGGGACTTTACTACTTTGGCTGGCGCTACTATCAGCCTTGGGCAGGGCGCTGGTTAAGTGCTGATCCCGCAGGAACGGCGGACGGCATGAACCTGTTTACGATGGTCGGCAATAATCCAGTCACGTTTTTTGACAGCAATGGTTTGTACAAAGAAGGGCAAGAAGCCAGGCAAATGGTTGGCGAGTCATTTATCCATCCGTTGCATATGCCAGCCTTCGAAAAGGTATCCAAAGAACACAATGTCGCAGTAAGCGTCAGAGAGTCCGGAAGTTACACCATCAAGGCCTTGGGCGAGGGTGCCGCTGCCAAGGGCCATAACATCCTCGAAAAGACCATCAAGCCGGCTTCGCTGAAAGCTGCTTACGGGGGTGGCGCTGAAGCGATGCTCGCACAGGCAGAAAAAAGCGGGTTGGTCGGGCGAGTGGGGCAGTGGGGCAGGGGTGGTGTTCGAGGACTTTATGCGCGCAATAGCATCAGCGATGAGGATGTTTCCTACAGCGTTAATCTGCAAAGTCCCATCGAACACGAACTTCTGGATGCCTGGGTAAAGTTCAAAATAGTCACGCCTTATACGGGTGACTACGATATGCACGATGTTATTCAGATAAGACAAGGTAAGGGCATTGTTCCGGGCTCGGGAAGTGGTGAGGAGACGCAAGTCATGAATTTGCTCAATCATGCTGTCGCCGAGCTGGATTCCTCAAGGCCGTTCGATAACACCCCGATGAATGTGATCCGTCATGGTCCCCAAGTGAACTTCGTTTCATATATGTGGGGACATGAATTCGACAAGGTCAAACAGGACAACGGATATCTGGAGGCGGTTGCCCGGCCAGGCCCGTTCCCTATAGCGATGGTGCACCAGGGACAGTGGTCGATTATCGAAAGCACCCGCGAACTGTTCGATTTTTACGGGGCGTTGAACACCGCCGTTCCAGAACACTGGGCGCGAGAGTTTGTGAGTCGGGGAAACGGCATGGTTGCCACGCCCCGACATGCCAGAACACTGGATTGGCATCGCAGCAACACCGTCTAGAAATCAGGTTTGCCGGTTGCCGACCCAGTGCTGATCGCAGGAGCGCCAAAGCTACTCGTACTGGCTGAGCAGCCGGTCCATCCGCGCATCCAGGCGACGTTTGATCTCGGTTTCGATGTGCGGAGCGAAGTCGTCGATCACGTCTTGCATGATCAATTGCGCGGCGGCGCGCAGTTCGCTGTCCAGATGAAGCAGCGCGTCCGGGCCTTTGTCGACCGCTGCAGCAGTCGCGGCAGCCGGGGCCGGCGTTGGTGCTGGCTCGACGGCCGCCGGCTGGTTGCCGACGGAATCGAACAGCATCGGAATCTGTTCCTGTTCGCTGTCATCGACCGTATCGGTCAACAGCGGCGGTTGCAGGTTGTCATCGCCGAGCAACTGGCGGATCGATTCGAGATCGTCCAGCAGGTGAGCGGATTTCTGTTGCGGTTTCGGAGTGTCCATTGGAATGCTCAGAGTCGCTGTAAACGGTGGTCTTGCAGAGAATAGCCCTGTTCGCGGTAGAAACGGAAACTCTCCCGCGCCGCCGCTCGGATGGTCGGATCTTCCACCACCACTTCCGCCACGCGGGCAAATTTGCTGGCGAAGGCCGGGACTTTCAGATCGAGATTGACCAGCAGATCCTGATGTTCACCGCAGTTTTCGCCCAGTCCCAGCACGATCAAACCGTCCGGTTCGCTGTCGGCAGGGCCGTGAGGCACGAAACTTTCGCCCTTGAATGCCCACAGCCGCGCATCGAGATCGTCACGTTGGGCCGCATCGCTGCAATGCAGGTAGATGCGATGGCCCATGCGCCACGCTTTCTCGATGAGCTTGCAGGCGAAATCCAGACGCGCTGAAGGATCGGCGCTGGGCAAGATATAGAAGTCGACTTTGGTCATTGCGGTTCCAGAGCGGCAAGCGGCGTCACCCGAAAGGGACGCCGCCGCCCGTCAGCGGTGTCAGGCTTTGGCGCGATCGAGCAGGTACTGGGTCAGCAGCGGAACCGGACGGCCAGTGGCGCCCTTGTCCTTGCCGCCGCTGGTCCACGCGGTGCCCGCGATGTCCAGGTGCGCCCAGTTGAGGTTCTTGGTGAAGCGCGACAGGAAGCACGCGGCGGTGATGGTGCCGGCCTTCGGCCCGCCAATGTTGGCGATGTCGGCGAACGGGCTGTCCAGTTGCTCTTGATACTCATCGAACAGCGGCAGTTGCCAGGCGCGGTCGTCGGCAGCCTTGCCAGCGCTGAGCAGTTGGTCGATCAGTTCGTCGTTGTTGCCCAGCAGGCCGGACGTGTGTGCGCCCAGGGCCACCACGCAAGCACCGGTCAGGGTGGCGATGTCGATCACCGCTTGTGGCTTGAAGCGCTCGGCGTAGGTCAGCGCATCGCACAGCACCAGACGGCCTTCGGCGTCGGTGTTGAGGATTTCCACGGTCTGGCCGCTCATGGTGGTGACGATATCGCCAGGACGGGTCGCGTTGCCGCTAGGCATGTTCTCGGCGCAGGCGAGGATGCACACCAGATTGATCGGCAGTTTCAGTTCAAGCACGGCGCGCAATGTGCCGAACACAGAGGCAGCGCCGCCCATGTCGTACTTCATTTCGTCCATGCCGGCGCCCGGCTTCAGGCTGATGCCGCCGGTGTCGAAGGTGATGCCCTTGCCGACCAGCGCGTATGGCTTCTCGGATTTCTTGCTGCCGTTGTATTGCATGACGATCAGGCGCGGTGGCTGGGCGCTGCCCTGGCCCACGGCGTAGAACGAGCCCATGCCGAGGGATTTGATCTTCTTCTCGTCGAGTACTTCGACTTTCAGATCCTTGAACTCTTTGCCCAGGTTCTTCGCCTGTTCGCCCATGAACGTCGGGTGGCAGATGTTCGGCGGCAGGTTGCCCAGATCGCGGGTGAAGGCCATGCCGTTGGCGATCGCGGTGGCGTGATTCACGGCGCGCTGCACTTCGGCTTGTGCAGCCTTGATGGTCAGCAGGGTGATTTTCTTCAGAGCGCGCGGTTCGGCTTTCTGGCTCTTGAACTGGTCAAAGGTGTAGCCGCCGTCGACCAGGGTTTCCGCCAGCAGACGGGTCTTGCCGTAGCTGTCGCGACCTTTGACGATGACTTCATCCAGCGCCAGCACGGCATCGCCGCCGCCCAGACCTTTAAGGGTGTTGAGGATGCCGGCAACGATTTTGCGGAACGGACGGTCGCCCAGTTCCTCGTCCTTGCCCACGCCGACCAGCAACACGCGCTCGGCTTTCAGGTTCGGCAGGCTGTGCAGCAGCAGGCTCTGACCGACCTTGCCGGCCAGGTCGCCACGCTTGAGCACGGCGCTGATCGCGCCACCGCTCGACTCGTCGACCAGTCTGGCGGCGACACCGAGTTTGCGGCCTTCGCCGACGGCAACCACCAGGGTGGCGGTTTTCAACGTTTCTGGGCTAACGCTTTTTACAACCAGTTCCATGTCCGGATCCCTGAATGAATGGTCAACACGCAGGCGTTCGACGCTGTCCGCAGTCGCCTGCTTATAAAAGAAGAGGCGCAGGCCAAAGCCTGCGACAAGGGCCGCAGTTTGAACCTCGCTCCCCGCGCCTGACAACCCTAGGGGGCGTTCTCAATTAGTTTTCACACCGCGTTGTCGCCTTAAAGCCAGCCAGGCAAGGCGCAGGCCGCTGGGAATGGTTGTTCCCTTTCCAAGGCCTGCAACGCAGACTGGCCGGCTTTAAGGCACAGCCCGAAGGGCCGGGCCTGCTGTTGTGCAGGGCTGCGTTGCTCGAAGCTTATCTGGAATGACCAAACCACGCTTCTCGCGCCTTGCCCTGCACAACAGCAGACCCGGCGCGGTGTGAAAACTAATTGAGAACGCCCCCTAGGTTGTACGATCAGCAAAGGATTACAGAGATGGATGAGTGTGCGCAGTGACAGGCGCACCCAATCACAGGATAATGCCGCATCTTTTTTCGACCGCTCTGCATGGCGGGCCGGTCGATGTGTTTGCTTGTTTGGCCGCCTTAGCCTGACAACCCTGGAGTGTCTGGTTTGATCGTCTTCCGTTATCTGTCCCGCGAAGTCCTGTTGACCCTTAGCGCCGTAAGTGCCGTGCTGCTGGTCATCATCATGAGCGGTCGCTTCATCAAATACCTGGCGCAGGCTGCGGCCGGTCAGCTCGATCCGGGCTCGCTGTTCCTGATCATGGGCTTTCGTCTGCCGGGTTTCCTGCAACTGATTCTGCCGCTGGGTCTGTTCCTCGGGATCCTGCTGGCCTACGGTCGCCTGTACCTCGAAAGCGAAATGACCGTGCTTTCGGCCACCGGCATGAGCCAGCAGAAGCTGTTTCGCATGACCCTGTTTCCGGCGACGCTGGTGGCACTGGTGGTGGCGTGGCTGAGCCTTGGCCTGGCTCCGCAGGGCGCCAACCAGTTTCAGTTGCTGCTGAACAAGCAGGACGCGCTGACCGAGTTCGATACCCTCGAACCGGGCCGCTTCCAGGCATTGCGTGACGGTACTCGGGTGACCTACACCGAAACCCTGAGCGACGACCGCGTCAATCTGGGCAGCGTGTTCATCTCGCAGAAGAACCTCGGCGCCGATAAAAAGGACCGTGGGATTTCCGTGCTGGTGGCCGAGTCGGGCCGTCAGGAAATCCGCCCCGATGGCAATCGCTATCTGATTCTCGACAACGGCTATCGCTATGACGGCAGCCCCGGGCAGGCCGATTACCGCGCCATTCATTACGAAACCTACGGCGTACTGCTGCCCAAGCCGGACGTCAGCGAAGAAGTCACCGACCGTGACGCGATGCCGACCTCGTCCCTGTGGGGCAGTGATGACATCCGTTCGAAAACCGAACTGCAATGGCGCATGTCCCTGCCGTTGCTGGTGTTCATCGTGACCCTGATGGCGGTGCCGCTGTCGCGGGTGAATCCGCGTCAGGGGCGTTTCCTCAAGCTGCTGCCGGCGATTCTTCTTTATATGGCTTACCTGACCATCCTGATTGCCGCTCGCGGCGCCCTTGAAAAAGGCAAGATCCCGCCAGCCCTCGGCCTGTGGTGGGTACACGCGATCTTCCTGGTCATCGGCCTCGGCCTGCTGTATTGGGAGCCGCTGCGCCTGAAACTGGCCAGCCGTCGCAGCGCCGCGCTGGAGGTGGCCCGTGGTTAAACTCGACCGCTACATCGGCAGCAGCGTGTTCATGGCGATCATCGCCGTGCTGGCGATCATTCTCGGCCTGGCGACGTTGTTTGCCTTCATCGATGAAATGGGCGACGTCAGCGACACCTACACGCTGGTCGACGTGCTCGGTTTTGTATTGCTGACCGCACCGCGCCGGCTCTATGAAATGCTGCCGATGGCGGCATTGATCGGCTGCCTGATTGGTCTCGGCAGTCTGGCCAGCAGCAGTGAGCTGACCGTGATGCGTGCTGCTGGCGTGTCGATCGGCCGTATCGTCTGGGCTGTCATGAAGCCGATGCTGGTGCTGATGCTTGCTGGCGTGCTGATCGGCGAATACGTTGCCCCGGCAACCGAAAGCATGGCCCAGGCCAATCGCTCGCTGGCCCAGGGCAGTGGCGATGCGCAAAGCGCCAAGCACGGCATGTGGCATCGTCAGGGTGAAGAATTCATCCACATCAACGCGGTTCAGCCAAACGGCCTGTTGTATGGCGTGACGCGCTATCACTTCGACAAAGAACGCCATCTGCTCAGCTCCAGCTTCGCCAAGAAGGCCGAGTTTGACGGTACCAAGTGGCAGCTCACGGACGTTGCCACCACGCTGTTCCACGAGCGCAGTACTGAAGTCGTCAGTGCCCCGAGCGAGGAGTGGGACGTGGCGTTGAGCCCGCAACTGCTCAGCACCGTAGTCATGGCGCCGGAATCGCTGTCGATCAGCGGCCTGTGGGGCTACATCCACTATCTGGCCGAGCAGGGCCTGAGCAATGGCCGTTACTGGCTGGCATTTTGGGTCAAGGTGTTGCAGCCGCTGGTGACCGCCGCGCTGGTGCTGATGGCGATCTCGTTCATCTTCGGCCCGCTGCGTTCGGTGACCCTCGGTCAGCGTGTCTTCACCGGTGTGCTGGTGGGCTTCACCTTCCGCATCGTCCAGGATTTGCTGGGGCCATCGAGTCTGGTGTTCGGATTCTCGCCGCTGTTTGCGGTGCTGGTGCCGGCCGGCGTGTGTGCGCTGGCGGGTGTCTGGCTGCTCAGGCGCGCGGGCTGATGAACAAGTTTTCATTCAGTGCTTGAACCCTGAAAACGCCTCGGTCGCCAGACCGGGGCGTTTTTGCATGCGATCCGGGTGACAGGCGAACGTGACGCTTGCGCCGTGTATCAGGTACAATTCCCGGCTATTTTTCGGCGGGCCAAGCCTGCAGCCTTTTTGAGTGTTGATCCGTGAGTGATTTGAGTCATATCCGCAATTTCTCCATCATCGCCCACATTGACCATGGCAAGTCGACGCTGGCTGACCGTTTCATCCAGATGTGCGGCGGCCTGGCCGAGCGTGAAATGGAAGCCCAGGTACTGGATTCCATGGATCTTGAGCGTGAACGCGGGATCACCATCAAGGCCCATAGCGTTACCCTCTATTACAAAGCCAAAGATGGCATCACCTACCAGCTGAACTTCATTGACACCCCGGGCCACGTCGACTTCACCTACGAAGTCAGCCGTTCCCTGGCCGCGTGCGAAGGTGCCTTGCTGGTGGTCGATGCGGGGCAGGGCGTAGAAGCCCAGTCCGTGGCCAACTGCTACACCGCCATCGAGCAGGGCCTGGAGGTCATGCCGGTCCTGAACAAGATCGACCTGCCTCAGGCCGAGCCGGATCGCGTCAAGGACGAGATCGAGAAGATCATCGGCATCGACGCCACCGACGCCGTCACTTGCAGCGCCAAGACCGGCCTGGGTGTCGACGAAGTGCTCGAGCGTCTGGTGCACACCATCCCTGCGCCGACCGGCAACATCGAAGATCCGCTGCAAGCGTTGATCATCGACTCCTGGTTCGACAACTACCTGGGCGTTGTTTCCCTGGTACGCGTGCGCCATGGCCGTGTGAAGAAGGGCGACAAGATCCTGGTCAAGTCCACCGGCAAGGTGCACCTGGTCGACAGCGTCGGCGTGTTCAACCCAAAACACACCGCCACCGTTGATCTGAAGGCCGGCGAAGTGGGCTTCATCATCGCCAGCATCAAGGACATTCACGGTGCGCCGGTCGGTGACACCCTGACCCTGAGCTCCACGCCAGACGTTCCGGTGCTGCCGGGCTTCAAACGCATCCAGCCACAGGTTTACGCCGGTCTGTTCCCGGTCAGCTCCGATGACTTCGAGGATTTCCGCGAAGCGCTGCAGAAACTGACCCTGAACGACTCGTCGCTGCAGTACACCCCGGAAAGCTCCGACGCCCTGGGTTTCGGCTTCCGTTGCGGCTTCCTCGGCATGCTGCACATGGAGATCATCCAGGAGCGCCTCGAGCGCGAATACGACCTGGACCTGATCACCACCGCGCCGACGGTAATTTTCGAGCTGGTGCTGAAAACCGGTGAAACGATTTACGTCGACAACCCGTCGAAGCTTCCGGACGTGTCGGCGATCGAGGACATGCGCGAGCCAATCGTGCGCGCCAATATCCTTGTACCGCAGGAACACCTGGGCAACGTCATCACCCTGTGCATCGAGAAACGCGGCGTGCAGGTCGACATGCTGTTCCTCGGCAATCAGGTGCAAGTGACCTATGACCTGCCGATGAACGAAGTGGTTCTGGACTTCTTCGACCGTCTCAAATCCACCAGCCGCGGCTATGCTTCGCTGGACTACCATTTCGATCGTTACCAATCGGCTAATCTGGTGAAACTGGACGTGCTGATCAACGGCGACAAGGTCGATGCCCTGGCATTGATCGTGCACCGTGACAATTCGCACTTCAAAGGTCGCCAGTTGACCGAGAAGATGAAAGAACTGATTCCTCGTCAGATGTTCGACGTGGCGATCCAGGCCGCCATCGGTGGTCAGATCGTGGCCCGGACAACCGTCAAGGCACTCAGAAAGAACGTATTGGCCAAATGCTACGGCGGTGACGTCAGTCGTAAGAAGAAACTGCTCGAGAAGCAGAAGGCCGGTAAGAAACGCATGAAACAGGTCGGTAACGTGGAAATTCCACAGGAAGCCTTCCTCGCCGTGCTCAGGTTGGAATAATCAGGTCCTATGTCGCTAAATTTCCCGCTGTTGCTGGTCATCGCCGTGTTCGTCTGCGGCCTGTTGGCGTTGATTGATCTGCTGTTCCTGGCGCCGCGTCGGCGAGCTGCCATTGCCTCGTATCAGGGCAGTGTCAGCCAGCCCGAGCCTGTGGTGGTCGAGAAGCTGAACAAAGAGCCGCTGCTGGTCGAATACGGCAAGTCGTTCTTTCCGGTGCTGTTCATTGTCCTGGTCCTGCGTTCGTTCCTGGTGGAGCCGTTCCAGATTCCGTCCGGTTCGATGAAACCGACCCTGGACGTCGGCGACTTCATACTGGTGAACAAGTTTTCCTACGGCATCCGTCTGCCGGTGATCGACAAGAAGATCATCGAAGTCGGTGACCCGCAGCGCGGCGATGTCATGGTGTTCCGCTACCCGAGCGACCCGAACGTCAACTACATCAAGCGTGTGGTGGGCCTGCCGGGTGACACGGTGCGTTACACCGCCGACAAGCGTCTGTTCGTCAACGGCGAATCGATTGCCGAGAAGATGGTCGGCGCCGAGGCGGGTTCGCTGGGCAGCGCGGAGCTCTATCAGGAAAAACTCGGCGCAGCCGAGCACCTGATCCGCAAGGAAATGAGCCGCTACCGCGCCACCCCGGATCGTTCGTGGACAGTGCCTGCCGGGCACTACTTCATGATGGGCGACAACCGCGACAATTCGAACGACAGCCGCTACTGGGATGATCCGAACATTCCCAAGGATCTGCTGGGCATGGTTCCCGACAAGAATATTGTCGGCAAGGCCTTCGCGGTCTGGATGAGCTGGCCGGAGCCGAAACTCAGCCACCTGCCGAATTTCTCGCGGGTCGGCCTGATCAAGTAATCAAACACGGCGCTGTTGACCACAGCGCCGAATGCATTTCTGGAGCCGGCACAATCGGCTTCGCAATCGCCAGGATTTATTTTTTGAACACAGCGTTAATTGTCCCAGGCCTGCGCCGTATCCCGGCGATGGCAGTGGAAACCAGCCACGAACTCAGCGTGGGTAAACCGTGAGCGTTTCTCTAAGCCGTCTCGAGCGCCAGCTCGGTTACACCTTCAAGGACCAGGAGCTGATGCTGCTGGCCCTCACGCACCGCAGTTTTGCCGGGCGCAACAACGAGCGTCTGGAATTCCTCGGTGATGCCATCCTCAATTTCGTCGCTGGCGAGGCGCTGTTCGATCGCTTCCCGCTGGCTCGCGAAGGCCAGTTGTCGCGTTTGCGCGCACGGCTGGTAAAAGGTGAGACGCTGGCCGTACTGGCACGCGGTTTCGACCTCGGCGATTATCTGCGTCTGGGTTCGGGTGAACTGAAGAGCGGTGGTTTCCGCCGTGAATCGATTCTGGCCGATGCCCTCGAAGCTCTGATCGGTGCGATCTACCTCGATGCCGGCATGGACGTCGCCCGCGAGCGCGTGCTGGCCTGGCTGGCCGGCGAATTCGAAGGCCTGACGCTGGTCGACACCAACAAGGATCCGAAAACCCGCTTGCAGGAACATCTGCAATCGCGCGGTTGCGAACTGCCACGCTACGAAGTGGTGGATATCCAGGGCGAACCGCACTGCCGAACCTTCTTCGTCGAATGCGAAGTGGTCTTATTGAATGAAAAAAGCCGAGGTCAGGGTGTGAGCCGTCGTATTGCCGAACAGGTAGCGGCCGCCGCAGCACTGATTGCCCTGGGCGTGGAGAATGGCAATGACTGATACAAACGCAACTCGCTGTGGCTACGTTGCCATCGTCGGCCGTCCCAACGTCGGCAAGTCGACGCTGCTCAACCACATCCTCGGGCAGAAGCTCGCGATCACCTCGCGCAAGCCGCAGACCACCCGCCACAACATGCTCGGCATCAAGACCGAGGGCGACGTGCAGGCGATCTACGTCGACACCCCGGGCATGCACAAGGGTGGCGAAAAGGCCCTGAACCGTTACATGAACAAAACCGCTTCGGCGGCGTTGAAAGATGTCGACGTGGTGATCTTCGTCGTCGACCGTACCAAGTGGACCGACGAAGACCAGATGGTTCTCGAACGTGTGCAATACGTGACCGGCCCGCTGATCGTCGCCCTGAACAAGACCGATCGCATCGAAGACAAAGCCGAGTTGATGCCGCACCTGAGCTGGTTGCAGGAACAGCTGCCGAACGCACAGATCATTCCGATTTCCGCGCAGCACGGGCACAACCTCGAAGCGCTGGAAAAGGTCATCGCCGATCACTTGCCGGAGAATGATCACTTCTTCCCGGAAGACCAGATTACCGACCGCAGCAGCCGTTTCCTTGCCGCCGAACTGGTGCGCGAGAAAATCATGCGCCAGATGGGTGCCGAGCTGCCGTACCAGATCACCGTCGAAATCGAAGAATTCAAGCAGCAGGGCAAGACCTTGCACATCCACGCGCTGATTCTCGTCGAGCGTGACGGCCAGAAGAAAATCATCATTGGCGACAAGGGCGAGCGCATCAAGCGCATCGGCACCGAAGCGCGCAAGGACATGGAGCTGCTGTTTGACTCCAAGATCATGCTCAACCTGTGGGTCAAGGTGAAGGGCGGCTGGTCCGATGACGAGCGCGCGCTGCGTTCGCTGGGTTATGGCGATTTGTAAGTAGCGATCTCGAAAACACCGCTACTCACTGTGGGAGCGAGCCTGCTCGCGAAGAGGATGTAACATTCAGCATCGATGTTGACTGTCACTCCGCTTTCGCGAGCAGGCTCGCTCCCACAGTGGTTTTGGGTTGTATGTAAAACCGCGTTTCTTCATCGAGAACTCAATGTCGCAAAACCCGCCTCCCGCCCAACCCGCCTACGTCCTGCATTCGCGCGCCTATCGCGAAACCAGCGCACTGGTCGATTTCCTCACGCCACAAGGTCGGCTGCGGGCGGTGTTGCGCAGTGCGCGGGGCAAGGCCGGGACACTGGCGCGGCCGTTCGTGGCGCTGGAGGTCGAGTTCCGTGGCAAGGGCGAGCTGAAGAATGTCGGGCGCATGGAGAGCTCCGGCACCTCGGCGTGGCTCAATGGCGAGGCGCTGTTCAGCGGCCTCTATCTCAACGAGCTGTTGATTCGGCTGTTGCCTGCCGAAGATCCGCATCCGGCAGTGTTCGATCATTACGCCGCAACCTTGCTGGCGCTGGCCGAAGGTCGACCACTGGAACCGTTGCTGCGCTCCTTCGAATGGCGTCTGCTGGATGATCTCGGCTACGGCTTCTCCATGAATACCGACATCCACGGCGAACCTGTCGCTGCTGACGGCCTCTATCGCTTGCAAGTGGACGCCGGACTCGAGCGGGTTTACCTGCTGCAACCCGGCCTGTTCAACGGCACTGAACTGCTGGCCATGGCCGAAGCCGACTGGTCGGCGCCCGGTGCGCTGTCGGCGGCCAAGCGTCTGATGCGCCAGGCGCTGGCGGTGCATTTGGGCGGGCGTCCGCTCGTCAGTCGCGAGCTGTTTCGCAAGCCCTGATATGCTGTGCGCCGAACCTTTCAATTCAGGAGCGCATCCGTGACCAGCAGCAATCGCATTCTTCTCGGCGTGAACATCGACCACGTCGCCACCTTGCGTCAGGCCCGTGGCACGCGCTACCCGGATCCGGTCAAGGCGGCGCTGGATGCAGAAGAGGCGGGCGCCGATGGCATCACCGTGCACCTGCGTGAAGACCGTCGGCACATCCAGGAGCGCGACGTACTTCTGCTCAAGGATGTGCTGCAAACCCGCATGAACTTCGAAATGGGCGTCACCGAAGAAATGATGGCTTTCGCCGAGCGCATTCGCCCGGCGCACATTTGCCTGGTCCCGGAAACCCGTCAGGAACTGACCACCGAGGGTGGCCTGGATGTAGCGGGGCAGGAGGAGCGCATCAGGGCTGCGGTCGAGCGGTTGTCGAAAATCGGCAGCGAAGTGTCGCTGTTCATCGACGCCGACGAGCGCCAGATCGCCGCCTCCAAGCGCGTCGGAGCACCGGCCATCGAGTTGCACACCGGGCGTTACGCCGATGCCGAAACCCCGACTGAAGTGGCCGAGGAATTGAAGCGTGTGGCGGATGGCGTTGCGTTTGGTCTGGCCCAAGGCTTGATCGTTAACGCCGGTCACGGCTTGCATTACCACAACGTTGAAGCCGTGGCTGCGATCAAAGGCATCAACGAGCTTAACATCGGCCACGCGCTGGTGGCGCATGCGTTGTTCGTTGGCTTCAAGTCCGCCGTATCGGAAATGAAAGCGCTGATCCTGGCTGCTGCCAAATCCTGAGCAGCTACACAAAACCCCTGTGGGAGCGAGCCTGCTCGCGAAAACGATGTATCAGTCAAAGATAATGTCGACTGACACGACGCTTTCGCGAGCAAGCCCGCTCCCACAGTTGGATTTGAGGTGTTGTTAGAGCGGGGCAGGTTCCTGCGCCGGTTTCGACTTGTCGATCGCCGGCACATGCAGATTGCCCTCGGCCACCTGATCGCCCTCAAGCTGCGGCTGGGTTACCCAGGTCAGGATGTCGTAATAGCGACGGATGTTCGCCACGAAATGCACTGGCTCGCCACCCCGGGCGTAGCCGTAACGGGTCTTGCTGTACCACTGTTTCTGCGACAGGCGCGGCAGGATCTTTTTCACGTCCAGCCACTTGTCCGGATTCAAGCCTTCCTTCGCCGCCAGTTTGCGCGCGTCATCCAGATGGCCGCTGCCGACGTTGTATGCCGCCAGGGCAAACCAGGTGCGGTCCGGTTCCTGGATCGAATCGTCTAGCTGATCCTTCATATAGGCCAGGTACTTGGCGCCGCCCATGATGCTCTGCTTGGGATCGAGGCGGTTCGATACACCCATCGCCTGCGCGGTGTTCTGGGTCAGCATCATCAGGCCGCGTACGCCGGTTTTCGAGGTCACGGTTGGCTGCCACAGGGATTCCTGATAACCGATGGCGGCCAGCAGGCGCCAGTCGACTTTCTCTTTCTTCGCGTAGTTCTTGAAGTGCTGTTCGTATTTCGGCAGGCGCTGCTGCAAGTGCTGGGCGAAGGTGGTGGCGCCCATGTAGCCGAGGACATCAACGTGGCCGTAGTAGCGGTCCTTCAGGCGTTGCAGGGTGCCGTTTTTCTGCACCTTGTCCAGATAGGCATTGATTTCGTTGAGCAGGCTGTTGTCTTCGCCCGGGCCCACCGCCCAGCTCTGACTGCGTGCGTCGCCGAGGTCGAAGGCCACGCGGATATTGGTGAAGTACACCTGATTCATCGCCACTTCGTTGGAGTCGACCAATGTCAGGTCAATCTGGCCCTCATCGACCATGCGCAGCAGATCGACCACTTCAACCGCGTCGGATTCTTCGTATTCGATGCCGGGAAATTTCTGTTTCAGCTCCGCCAGTTGCTCGGCGTGGGTGCTGCCCTTGAGCACGGTGATCTTCTTGCCGACCAGATCCGCCGGATCGGTGGGCCGCGACTGGCCGTTGCGGTAGATGATCTGCGGGGTGACTTCAAGGTAGGAGTGGGAGAACCGCACCTGCTTCTTGCGTTCATCGCTGCTGACCAGACCGGCGGCCGCAAGCACCGGGCCGTTCGGCTTGCCAACCTGATTGAACAGGTCATCGAGATTGTCGGCGGTCTCGATCTTCAACTCGACACCCAAATCGTCGGCGAAACGCTTCACCAGCTCGTATTCGAAGCCGGTTTCACCGCTGCGATCCTGAAAGTAGGTGGCGGGGCTGTTACGGGTAACCACCCGCAGCACACCGTCCTCCTTTACGCGCTCGAGTGTGTTGGGTTTATCAACACAGCCACCGAGCATCAGGAAGAGTCCGGTTGCGATCAGCCATTTGGCGTATCGCGGACGCAAAGCCGTTGGGAAAAACATCTGCGCAGTATACGCAAACGGCCACGGGCGCCATATCTCGACAGCGTAGGACTAGTCTGCTAGCGATCACAAATCCGAACGAAATCCCTTGAATACGGGCCTTCAGGGCGTTTTGTTACAGTAAAAATAAGCCGCGCTGAAACGCTCGATTTACCTGACCCCGGAGGCAGAAACACAGATTGCTACCCGAGTGCAACCGTGCGTAGCGTTTCGGGTGATGTTGAGGTCGGTTTAGGCTAGAATGCACGGCCTCAAAGCACACCCCTTCCCGAGGCTGTCCCGAAGATGTTGATCCTGCGCGGCGCTCCTGCCCTTTCTGCCTTTCGCCACAGCAAACTCCTTGAGCAACTGAGCCAGAAGGTTCCAGCTGTCAGTGGCCTGTATGCTGAATTCGCTCACTTCGCCGAAGTCACCGGCGTCCTGACCGGCGACGAACAGCAGGTGCTAGCGCGCCTTCTGAAGTACGGCCCAAGTGTTCCGGTTCAAGAGCCGACCGGCCGTCTGTTTCTGGTGCTGCCGCGTTTCGGCACCATCTCGCCGTGGTCGAGCAAGGCCAGCGACATCGCCCGCAACTGCGGTCTGAGCAAGATCCAGCGCCTGGAACGCGGTATCGCCTTCTATGTTGCAGGGCAGTTCAGCGAAGCCGAAGCCCAGCTGATTTCGGACGCGCTGCATGACCGCATGACCCAGATCGTGCTGGCCAACCTCGAGCAGGCCGCCGGTCTGTTCAGCCACGCCGAGCCGAAGCCGTTGACCGCAATCGACATCCTCGGTGGCGGTCGCGCCGCGCTGGAAAAGGCCAACACCGAGCTGGGCCTGGCCCTGGCCGAAGACGAGATCGACTACCTGGTCAATGCCTTCAATGGTCTCAAGCGCAACCCGCATGACATCGAACTGATGATGTTCGCCCAGGCCAACTCCGAGCACTGCCGCCACAAGATTTTCAACGCCAGTTGGGACATCGACGGCCAGAGCCAGGAAAAAAGCCTGTTCGGCATGATCAAGAACACCTATCAGATGCACAGCGAAGGTGTGCTGTCCGCTTACAAGGACAACGCATCGGTGATCGTTGGCAACGTCGCCGGCCGCTTCTTCCCGAACCCTGAAACCCGCCAATACGGTGCGGTGCAGGAGCCGGTGCACATCCTGATGAAGGTTGAAACCCACAACCACCCGACCGCGATTGCGCCGTTCCCGGGCGCATCCACCGGCTCCGGCGGCGAGATCCGTGACGAAGGTGCAACCGGTCGCGGCGCCAAGCCAAAGGCCGGCCTCACCGGTTTTACCGTTTCCAACCTGCAGATCCCGGGCTTCGAACAGCCGTGGGAAGTGCCGTACGGCAAGCCTGAGCGCATCGTCACCGCGCTGGACATCATGATCGAAGGCCCGCTCGGCGGCGCCGCGTTCAACAACGAATTCGGTCGTCCGGCGCTGACCGGCTATTTCCGTACCTTCGAACAATCGATCACTACCCCGCACGGCGACGAAGTGCGTGGTTACCACAAGCCGATCATGCTCGCTGGCGGCATGGGCAACATCCGTGAAGAACACGTCAAGAAAGGCGAGATCGTCGTCGGCTCCAAGCTGATCGTGCTCGGCGGCCCGGCGATGTTGATCGGTCTGGGCGGCGGCGCGGCTTCGTCGATGGCCACCGGCACCAGCTCGGCGGATCTGGATTTTGCTTCGGTGCAGCGTGAAAACCCTGAAATGGAGCGTCGTTGTCAGGAAGTCATCGACCGTTGCTGGCAACTGGGTGACAAGAATCCGATCAGCTTCATCCACGACGTCGGCGCGGGCGGTCTGTCCAATGCCTTCCCGGAACTGGTCAACGACGGCGACCGCGGTGGCCGTTTCGAACTGCGCAACATTCCCAACGACGAGCCGGGCATGGCCCCGCACGAAATCTGGTCGAACGAATCCCAGGAACGTTACGTCCTGGCGGTCGGCCCGGAAGATTTCGAGCGCTTCCAGGCGATCTGCGAACGCGAGCGTTGCCCGTTTGCCGTAGTCGGTGAAGCGACTGCCGAACCGCAACTGACCGTGACCGACAGCCACTTCGGCAACAACCCGGTGGACATGCCGCTGGAAGTGTTGCTGGGCAAGGCGCCGCGCATGCACCGTTCGGTGGTCCGCGAAGCCGAGCTGGGTGATGACTTCGATCCGTCGAACCTCGATATCAGCGAGTCCATCGAGCGTGTTCTGCATCACCCGGCCGTGGCCAGCAAAAGCTTCCTGATCACCATCGGCGACCGCACCATCACCGGCCTCGTCGCCCGTGACCAGATGGTCGGCCCATGGCAGGTGCCGGTGGCTGACGTTGCCGTCACCGCCACCAGTTTCGACGTCTACACCGGTGAAGCGATGGCGATGGGCGAGCGCACTCCGCTGGCTCTGCTGGACGCACCGGCCTCGGGCCGCATGGCCATCGGCGAAACCATCACCAACATTGCCGCCTCGCGCATCAACAAGCTCTCCGACATCAAACTGTCGGCGAACTGGATGTCCGCTGCCGGTCACCCGGGTGAAGACGCGCGTCTGTACGACACCGTGAAAGCGGTCGGCATGGAGCTGTGCCCCGAGCTGGGCATCACCATTCCGGTGGGCAAGGACTCGATGTCCATGGCCACGGGCTGGAACGACAACGGCGAAGACAAGACCGTCACTTCGCCAATGTCGCTGATCGTCACCGGTTTCGCGCCAGTGGCTGACATCCGTCAGACCCTGACCCCGGAACTGCGCATGGACAAGGGCACCACTGACCTGATCCTGATCGACCTCGGTCGGGGGCAGAACCGCATGGGTGCGTCGATCCTCGCGCAAGTCCACGGCAAACTCGGCCAACATGCGCCGGACGTCGATGACGCCGAAGACCTGAAAGCCTTCTTCGCGGTGATCCAGGGCCTCAACGCCGACGGTCATCTGCTGGCCTACCACGACCGTTCCGACGGTGGTCTGCTGACCTCCGTGGTGGAAATGGCCTTCGCCGGCCACTGCGGTCTGAGCCTGAACCTGGACAGTGTTGCCGAATCCGCTTCGGAAATCGCCGCGATCCTGTTCAACGAAGAACTCGGCGCGGTGATCCAGGTTCGTCAGGACGCCACCCCGGACATCCTCGCGCAATTCAGCGCCGCCGGTCTGGGCGACTGCGTGTCGGTGATCGGTCAGCCGATCAACAATGGCCAGATCAACATCACCTTCAACGGTGACACCGTGTTCGAAGGCCAGCGTCGTCTGCTGCAGCGTCAGTGGGCCGAGACCAGCTACCAGATCCAGCGTCTGCGTGACAACGCCGACTGCGCCGAGCAGGAATTCGACGCGCTGCTGGAAGAAGACAATCCGGGCCTGAGCGTCAAACTCAGCTACGACGTCAATCAGGACATCGCCGCGCCTTACATCAAGAAAGGCATCCGTCCTCAGGTTGCCGTGCTGCGTGAGCAGGGCGTCAACGGGCAGGTGGAAATGGCCGCCGCGTTCGACCGCGCCGGTTTCAGCGCGATCGACGTGCACATGAGCGACATCCTTGCCGGTCGTGTCGATCTCAACGAGTTCAAAGGCCTGGTGGCCTGCGGCGGTTTCTCCTACGGCGACGTACTCGGCGCCGGTGAAGGCTGGGCCAAGTCGGCGCTGTTCAACAGCCGCGCCCGTGATGCGTTCCAGGGCTTCTTCGAACGTAACGACAGCTTCACGCTGGGCGTGTGCAACGGTTGCCAGATGATGTCCAACCTGCACGAGCTGATCCCGGGCAGCGAGTTCTGGCCGCACTTCGTGCGCAACCGCTCCGAGCAGTTCGAAGCGCGCGTGGCGATGGTGCAGATCCAGGAATCGAATTCGATCTTCCTGCAGGGCATGGCCGGTTCGCGCATGCCGATCGCTATCGCGCACGGTGAAGGTCATGCCGAGTTCGCCAGCGAAGAGGCACTGTTGGAAGCCGATCTGTCCGGTTGCGTGGCGATGCGTTTTGTCGACAACCACGGCAAGGTCACCGAAGCCTACCCGGCCAACCCGAACGGCTCGCCGCGCGGGATTACCGGCCTCACCAGCCGTGATGGTCGCGTAACGATCATGATGCCGCACCCGGAGCGTGTGTTCCGCGCGGTGCAGAACTCGTGGCGTTCGGAAGACTGGAACGAGGATGCACCTTGGATGCGTATGTTCCGTAACGCGCGCGTCTGGGTGAACTAAGGCCTGTGTACAAGCTCGGTTTTTTTGTTCCTGACAGTCATGTCGAGGTGGTCAAAGGGGCTGTGTTCGCTGCCGGTGGTGGGCGGATCGGTGACTATGACCACTGTGCGTGGCAGGTGCTTGGCTCTGGTCAGTTTCGACCGTTGGACGGCAGTCAGCCGTTTATTGGTGAGGCGGGGCAGGTTGAGCGGGTTGAGGAATGGAAGGTTGAGCTTGTCGTTGCGGATGAGTTGATTGTTGCTGTTGTGGCGGCGTTGAAGCTCAGTCATCCGTATGAGACGCCGGCTTATGAGGTGTGGCGGCTGGAGGATTTCTGATCTTCTTTGCTGCTGGAACGTTAAACCCGCAGATGAGGGATTGTCTGCGGGTTTTTTGTTGGCGCTGATTTTTGTGCGGGCGCATTTTCACTGTGGGAGCGAGCCTGCTCGCGAAGGCGGCCTTACAGGCGACCTGTTTCTCACTGAATGCATGCGATCAAACTGTGGGAGCGAGCCTGCTCGCGAAGGCGCCCTTACAGCCGACCTGTTTCTCACTGACTACATGCGTTCAAAGTGTGGGAGCGAGCCTGCTCGCGATGAGGCCCGTCCAGGCGCCCGAGAACCTGAGATTGTTTAAATCCGTTACCCAATAACCAGAACCTTCCCACAAGGTTTTCAGGTTGTCCGTCGGACGTGCGATCTCTAGTCTTTTCCCGTCGCTGCGAATCAGCGATCGGGAGTGAGATCCCCGGATAGCTTGCAACTGGCGCCAGCACCACGATAATTGGCGCCAGCTCAATCTGCTGCCTGCTTTATGGCGGCTGTGTGCGGGCAGACTTCGGTCTGGCCGGTTGCCTGCTCCGGTGGATCTCACCTCGCACATAGCGGCCACCTATTCGCCGCGTGAGATCCGGCGATCGATGGCTGTCCATCAGCATCAGCAGGAGAAGCATCGTGGAAAAAATCGTTCCCGACCCTCCCCTCGAACCCACACCCCCTCGAACAAACCATCCGCGCCGAAGACCTCGCGAAAAACCGCGAAGCGATCATGCGTGCTCTGTATTTCCACCTGTGTCCGCAGCCGAGCAAAGCGCGCCCGCCCAGCACGATGTTTCTGATCCAGCCCGATGTCGACACCGAAAGCCTGCTCGCCCATGCCTGTGAGTCACTCGCTTCAGCCAACACCCTGGCCAGCGATTTCGCCGATCAGTTGGGCCGTCCGCAGCGCAATACCGCGCTGGCGATTCAGCAGATCATCATGCTTGCCGAGCTGGCGGTGAACCGTGCGCTGGATCGGTTGATCCTCGCGCCTGTAAAGCACGCATCATCCAGGCGATGCCGCCATGAGCGGGGCCGCGTTGGATGCCGCGCGGCTTTGAGCTCGGCATTCAACGCCGGATTCCAACCACAAAAAACCACCGGGCCATCAAGCCCGGTGGTTTTCCATCACGTGCAATCGCACTGGCGTCACTTCACCTGGGTCAGCTTCACGTCTGCTACAAGCATCTCGATCAACGTTCGCAGGTATTTGAAACCCTGATTTTTTTTCTCCCAGCGATCAACGAAGAACAGGCCTTTGTCATTGACCTGGATCGGCGTGACAACGATCTCGCCAGTCTTGGATTTATGCACCACGCTGGCGTTACGGGTGTCTGCGTTCTCGATCAGGAAGTGCCCGGGTTGGGTCAGTTTGCTGCGACTGACAGAAGGCGTCGCGACAGGCTTTTTCGTTCCAGGAACGGCCACCTCCATGAGAAAGTCGCTGGTCAAGGCCCGTACGTTGGCCTCGCGCTTGCCGCTGACAAACTCCCACGAGCCACGGTGGATATCCCTGGCCAGCTCAGGGGCCGTGTCGCGTACGTGCAGGCTGACGGCTGACAGGGTGTCGGCCAGACCTGGCACACCGAGATTGAAATTAGTGTGCGCACTGCCGATGAGCGCCAGCCATCTATGCGGCCCGTGAGCCAGTTGATCGGCTTCGATCACTTGGGTCGCGAAATAGCTGAACATCTCGTTGCGCGAAATATCCTCGTCATAGATGCCCTTGAGGTGGTAAGAGGCTGTGCAATCGAGGGCCCTGATTCGAATTTTGTACTTGGCCGCCGCCTGGAAGACCTCTGTGTACGTATCGTTCCCCTTGTAAGTGGGCATGTGTCCGCGATCCTGACGATGCAGATAGGCCTTCAGCCTGTCCGGCATGCGCTGGGTCCGCAGGAACGTATCGAGATCGGCCTGGTGCAGGTCGGTGAGCATGTGCTCCACATATAACGTGTCATACCCCGCTTCCTTGAGCGCTTTCATGTGCTTTTTCAACAGTGCTTTGCTTGCTGCATCGGCGTGGGCTTCGCCGATCAGCAGATTTAAATTCCCGTCGCGCAACCGCGGCAAAAAAGCTTCGAATGTACAGTCGGAGGTGAGCACCGGCAGGATGGGTGCGTCGGGAGGGACGTAGTCGGTGAACGCGTCTCTGGCCGTTTTTTCCAGACGTTTGCGCTGGGTGAGGAAAGCGTCATAGGCCTTTCTTTCACGGGGTACGGTCGGGGCGTAGTTCGAGTCCAGGGACTTGGGCTGAGGCAACATGTCGGCGATGTCATCGCGTAGCGCTGAAGCAATATCGAAGTCGCTGAAGTGATCAGCAGCGGCGGCTGCGGCGGCTGGCTCGGCGACGGGCAGAGGAGCCTTGTATGTACTCGGTATCCGGACGAGGAAATCACCTTGCGCTGTCGCGTCTCCGCTAATGGCCCCGGGCGTATCCCTGCCAATGCGTGAGGGTTGATACAAGTCGATATCTTCGACACGTACGGCGACGGCGTCATGCAGATCGGCCAGACCTGGCGTCTTGTCGAACGTGCACATGCGTGACTGTTCGGTGAGGACGATCCAGCGTTGCTGCGGTGCATCGGCGATATCGGCAGCCAGCGTCTTGTGAGAGTAGAAATTGCGGATGCTGTTGCTTCGAGGCGTCAGTGGTGAGATCTCGGACAGCACCATGGCGTGCTCAAGTTGATAGCTGGTCGAGGCATCCAGCGCACTGATTTGAAAACCCTTTTTCCGAGCGGTACGGACGAGTGCCAGATACGAATACGCTGCGTCCTTGCCATGCCCGAGCGCGGCATCAATGGCTTTCAAATGGTGTTTGATGTGTTTCCAGCTTTCACCTTTGTTCATCTTCTCCAGCTTGAGATGGAAAACGTCGCCCGCCAGATATTCCACATACAGACGCTTGAAACCATTGGCAGCGAGCGCGTCCAGGTTGTCGATCAGCACCTGTTTGCTGGCGATCGAACCGGGCCGGGCGCCAATCACCAGATTTTTCCCCGTACATGCATCGCTGGCGATCAACTGTGCAAATGTGCTGTCGGCGGCGACATCCACCACCTGAGCGCGAGGGGGTAACGGGGCGAGGTCGGCGAAATGCCGGGTGGCGTCTGCGGTCAGTTTTTGCACCTGTTCCAGGTAGGCTTTACGCGTTGTGGCAAATTCCTCGACGACGCCGGCAATGATCGACTGCGGAGGGACCATGTAATCCACGCTGCGTTTGATGACCTCTCCTCTGGATTGCGGATTCATCACCGTTTCGACGCGATCACGGTATTTCGGCGCAACGCCATAATCCTTGTGCGGACCGGGTGTCTCTGGCACGGCGTCATATTTTGGCGCGCCGCCGGCCACGCCACTGCGCACCATCGTGCCGTCTGCGTTGCGCACGGTGAGGATGCCGGTCGATACCAGCTCGGGGCTGCCCGGAACGGTGGTGTACAACAAGTAACGGCCGAGCGCGTCGGGATGGTTACTGGCCCAATAGAGCTTGCTCTTGTAAACCACTGTGCGCATGCCATCCCACTCCGGGGTTGCGGCCACCTGGTCGATCAGCTTGACCGTCTGTTGCTGCTCTTTGCTGGCGGCCACGGCAGTCTGGCGCAGCGGGCGGTTGAGCGGTTTGAGTGACCGCAGGGCGGGACGCAGGTCGGTCAGCACTGCGCCGGCACTGTTGAACATATAACCGAGCAGATGCATGAACGCTTCGCCCTGTTCACCCTGGCGATAGGCGTGCAGCGCCAGCATGGCGTCCTTGAACGCCAGCAACAGGCCGGTGCTCAGACTCAGCAAGGGAAAAGGCGCGGTGGCAATGGCTGTGACCCATTCGACACAGGTCCAGACCATGCTGCTGATCATCTGCGCACGACTGGTCGTGGTGGCGTGGACATCGTCGATCTTGCGTTGCAGCTTCATGTCATACAGCACATTGGGCAGATCCTTGACCGGATCTACCGATGTCGTCGAGTCATAGCGGGCAGGGCTTGGCGTGGTTCGGTTGAGCTGCTGTGGGAGGTCCTTTCTGGCCGTTTCGAGAAACGTGCGGACGCGTTTTTGCGACTGCACCCCGACCCTGACAGTCAGATACTCGATCATCCCGTCGGTATGCTTGAGCAGGTAATTGAACAGCCGCGCTTCGCGAAAAGCCACACCGTCGGGGGCATCCGGGGTGTAGAGCAGCACCGGCTGTTTGTCGTGGCTGAACAACCAGGTATCAATGACCCATTCACCGTCAATCATCAGCCGGTGGATCGGGTAGCGGGTGCGCGTTGGCGCCGAAGTGTCGTCCATGCTGGCGATGCTTTGCTCCAGCCATCGCCGATCGCTGGAGCTGATATGCCCCTGCAGTTGGCATTCCAGGGCAGCGCTTTTCATCTGCCGCTGAGTAACGGCCAGGAGAGTGTTGCGCCTGAGCGCGTAGCCTTCGCTGGCTGGACTTTGCAGTTCGGCTTTGACCTTGTCGGTGTAGCGTTGCCCAACCCAGACCCCGGTGACCGACCGCGCGACGTTCTGCGCGGTGAGGCCGCTGATGTCGATTCCTGCCGGCCCCCTGAAGCGTGCAGATTGCCAGAATTTTTCATCGAGAAAACCGAGCCCCCCGGCGTATCCGTCTCGATACAGGCGGGTGTAGTTCACGGGTTTGGGGGTCAACGCCGGAATCACGGACATCGGCGAGTAGGCCCAGACGGTGTCCGGGTCGACATCATTGCCCGGGCGCTTGAGCAAGCGGTTCAGGCTGATCCTGGCCTGCTCGTGCACGAAAACATCGAAAGCGGGAAAGTGGCTGCCGGATAACGGATGCCTGGCAAACGCGCGCAAAGTCTCCTCGGCACTTTCAGTCAGAGTCGCAAGCTGGCGGCGATTGGCCGCTGTGGTCTGGCGATACCATTGCGGCGTAGAGAAGTCATAGTCATCGGTTCGCGTCGACAACACGTGCTCGGCCATCGCTCGCAAGCAATCGAGATGGCTGCCACAGTGCTCGAAGGTGACCTTTTTGTATTCCACGGCCTCAGGCTTGAAGCTCAGCGCTGAGAGCAATTTGCGCATGCTCGGGCGAAAGCGCATCGGGGCGCGGTTGAGCAGGTAGCCCGCCATGCTCTCGGAGTCCTTGAGACTTTTGCCCCAGTCGAGCACATGGGTCTGGCATTCGATTTCGCTGTCGAAGGCCTGGAATTGTCGGTCGCGGGGTGCTTGCGGGGTGCATAACAACACGCGGTTGATGACGCCGGTGGCGTCGGTCTGGCGCAGCACCCAGACGTCCTGCAACTGCGCACCGTGCAAGGACAGTGTTGCGGCCTGCAAGTGGAGGTCGTTGGCGTTGCGCAGCCGCTGGATCATCTGCACGTCACTGTCGAGCAGGTGCCCCTGCAACATGGCGGTGTAGGCCAGAGCGACGATCCTTTGGTCGAGCATATGCTCGATGGCTGGCCGGACGGTGCGTCGGGCGTGCATTTCGCGCTGCAACTGAGCGAAGTCGACGCGAGGCTGCAAGCCGATTGCCTGCTCGACCAGCCAGGCGGGCGTCAGGTCAGAGAATTCTGGGGGCAGTGGCGCACCGTCGTAGGTGATAGTGGTATAGCTGAGGAATTCCGAACCCGGCAATTCATCGCCGGTGTGCGGGCCTCGCAGCGACAGATCGAGCATGCTGCGCTGATGAATACAGACGCCGTATCCGGGCACGCGCCGATCGGTAGTGATCTGCAGTTCTTCGATGTCCAGATCGTCGATGTCCAGGTCATCGCTCAGACGCTGCAGCCATTGTTCGCGGGCGAACTCCTTCAGACTGACCATTGGCCCCATCAGGTCGAGCAGTTTCTGTCGCGCCTGTTGATAGTTGCCTACATGCTCTGCCAACTCGGTTTGTTGCGTGGCACTGGCGCTGCGAAACCAGTCCGCTGCGCTGTTGCGCAAGTGCCGCTCGAACAGTGTCTGGGCGCGCAATTGGAGGCGCGAAGTGAGCTCCGGTAGCGCAGCGGCGATGGCACGGTCGATGGCGGCGAGCAATTGCGCCGGGTCCTGTTGTGGATTGTCAGCGAAGCTCAACGCCCGTTCGATGTCCTGCGTGCGTTTTTTCGCGACCACGTCACAGGCATGCTCAAACAGCGGCCGACTGTCGATCAGCGACAGCTGTAACGGCCAGATGCCCGCTGCGCTCAAGTCGTGATAACGCACGGGCAGCATCTGCCTGAATTCATCGCGGCTAGCCGGATGTTGCAGGTAGTGCAGCAGACGGGCATCCAGATCTTTCTGCGAGTCGAAGGCTTCGATACCTCGCGCAGGGGTGAACAACAGCAGGTAGCCGACGCTTTGCGTGGTTGCCAGGTCCTCCAGTTTCGGGCTGCTTTTTTCAGTCACGACAAAAGCGCCGGCGAGTTCGATGGTTTCCCCTTGGTAGCTGAACTGCACAGCGTAGGCTGCCGGACGCAGGGCCGGGCCCAAGGTGAGTTTTTCCACTAGCGCGCCGGCATCGGGGTGCAGCAGGCGATCTTTTACAGCCTGCCGCGCCTCGTGCTCAAGCGCAGTGAACCCCGCGTCGTAGGTCAGGAAAGATCGTGCGGATTTGCCGTCGATACGGTCACGCAGATCCATGTCGAGCAATGCCGTATCGAGGCTTTCTTTCAGGCCCGCCAGCAAGGATTTGCCGCTGCTGCTCTGCAGATCGCTGTCGGCCAAGGCCTGATACAGCGCACGGCTTCGCCGCACAAACTGTTCGCGATGGCTCTTGAGCAAGCCGTTGATGCGGTTGAGAGAGGCTTGTTCGGTCGTGCTTTTCTGCTCTGGCAGCAGCGCGGTTTCGAGGTTGAAAAAGTGATGCCCGATCTGATTGAGATCGCTTCTGATCTCATCAAACGTCGGGGCTGAGGATGTGCTCATGGGCACGCTCTCCATGCGTGTGGGATGAACACTGAGCATGGCGAGGGTGCGCGAGAGCAGGGTGGTAGATATGTATTGGTTTGCAGGCGGAAAAATATCCCGCCGTGCGCGCTGCGCTGCGTCGCACGGCGGGCTGCAGGCCGATGCTTTCAACTGTGACAGCGAGCCTGCTTGCGAAGAGGCCCGCCAATCACCGCCGATTCAAACCTGCGCGTTGATTTCCCGGCGACTGACCAACCCTTCGATCGCTGCGCTCAAATTCGCCGCGTTCTCGCCGACCAGCAGATGCCAGACGCCACCGTCCAAGTGGCTGACGCCCATACAGCCCAGCGCTTTCAACTGTGCCTCTGACAACGCCTTGCCATCGACCAGTTGCAGGCGAATCCGGGTCATGGCGATGCAATCGAGTTGCAGCACATTGTCGCTGCCGCCCACAGCATTCAGCCATTGCTGCGCCTCGTTGCTGGCATGTGCAACTGGTTTCGGCCCCTCGACGATGACAGCCGCTTCAACCGGAGCCGCACGGCCTGGCGCTGGCATTGCCAAGCGGATTTCATCGGCAATGCTATCGGCCAGCGGCCCGACCACCACCTGCAGACTGCCACCCTTGCCCGGGCGCACCACGGCCATTGCGCCCAACGCTTTGAGTTCGGCATCCGAGGCCTTGTTGCGGTCGACCATTTCCAGGCGTAGTCGCGTCGTGCACGCGCCGACCGTGAGCAGATTCTCTGCGCCGCCCAGTGCCTTGATGTAAGCACTGGCGCGTTCGGTTTCCGAAAGCACGGCTTTTTCTGCCGTGGCAACGTCTTCACGCCCCGGCGTCTTCAGGTTGAAGCGGCGAATACAGAAGTCGAACACCAGGTAGTAGATGGCCGCGTAAGCCAGCCCGACCGGCACCACCAGCCAGCCATTGGTCGACTTGCCCCAGCCGAGAATCATGTCGATGAAGCCACCGGAAAAGGTGAAGCCCAGATGAATGTTCAAGCCGTTGGTGATCGCCATCGACAGCCCGGTCAGCAGCGCGTGCAGGAGGAACAGCAGCGGCGCGAGAAACATGAAGGCGAATTCGATCGGCTCGGTCACACCTGTCAGAAACGAGGTCAGGGCCATCGACAGAAAGATCCCGCCCATCACCTTGCGCCGCTCCGGCAAAGCGTTGCGGTACATCGCCAGACAGGCGGCGGGCAGGCCGAAGACCATCATCGGGAACATGCCGGTCATGAACTGGCCGCCCTTCGGATCGCCGGCAAAATACCGCGACAGATCGCCGGTCACCAGCGCGCCGGTGGTCGGGTCGGTGAAGTTGCCGAAGACGAACCACGCCATGTTGTTGAGGATGTGGTGCAGGCCGGTGACGATCAGCAGGCGGTTGAACACGCCGAAGATAAAGGCGCCGAGGCTGCCGCTTTCCATCATCAGCGCGCCGAACGCATTGATGCCCTGCTGGATCGGCGGCCAGATATAGCCGAACAGCACGCCGAGACCCACCGCCGCAAACCCGGTGACAATCGGCACGAAACGCCGGCCGCCAAAGAACGCCAGATACTCCGGCAACTTGATGTCCTTGAAGCGGTTGTACAGCGCGCCGGCCATCAGACCGCTGACGATCCCGGCGAGCATGCCCATGTTGATGGTCGAGTCGAGCACCTTGAGTGTGGAGATCATCACCAGATAACCGATCACTCCGGCGAGGCCGGCGGTGCCGTTGTTGTCCCGGGCGAAACCGACGGCGATGCCAATGGCAAAAATCATCGCCAGATTGGCGAAGATCACTTGCCCGGCATCGTGAATGATCGCGATGTTCAACAGGTCTGTGTCGCCCAGGCGCAGCAGCAGGCCGGCAATCGGCAGGATCGCGATCGGCAGCATCAGCGCGCGGCCGAGGCGTTGCAGGCCTTCGATGAAGAGTTGGTACATGGCGTTTGTCCTTGTTGTTTTTGTTAGCGCAGAGGCCAATGTTGATGACAGGCGTGGCGAACGGCGGCGGCGCTGGACAGCTTGAGCAAGTCGCGGCTCAGACGCTGACATTCGGCTTCGTGCAACTGGCGCACGCGGTCCTTGATCTCACCGATCTGCACCGGGCTCACCGACAATTCAGTGACGCCGAGGCCGATCAGCACCGGCGTCGCCAACGGGTCGGAGGCGAGCGCGCCGCAGACACCGACCCAGCGTTTGTGCACCGCCGCGCCTTCGCAGGTCATGGCGATCAGACGCAGCAACGCCGGGTGCAGGGCATCGACCCGCGCCGCCAGCCCGGCGTGGTCGCGGTCCATCGCCAAGGTGTATTGCGATAGATCGTTGGTGCCGATCGAGAGGAAGTCGGCGTGTTCGGCCAGTTGTTCGGCTTGCAGCGCGGCGGCGGGGACTTCGATCATCACGCCGATCTCCGGGCGCTCGGCAATGCCCAGCTCAAGACACAAGGCGTCGACGCGCTGGCGAATCTGCAGCAGTTCTTCAACTTCGGTGACCATCGGCAACAGAATCCGGCAGCGTTGCAACGGCTTGACCTGCAGCAGCGCGCGCAGTTGCTGATCGAGAATTTCCGGGCGCGCCTGGGCCAGACGAATACCGCGCAAACCGAGCACCGGGTTGGCTTCGGCGGGCAGCGGCAGATAGTCGAGTTGCTTGTCGCCACCGACATCGATGGTGCGGATGATCACCGACTTGTCGCCCATGGCATCGATGACCGCTTGATAAGCGCTGCGCTGTTCTTCGACGTCCGGTGCCGTCTGGCGATCGACGAAGAGAAACTCGGTGCGCAACAGGCCGACGCCATCGGCACCGTTGGCAAAAGCGTCTGCGGCTTCGCTGCTTGAGGCGACATTGGCGACCACTTCGATGTGTACGCCATTGCGGGTTTCTGCAGGTAGATGGGCTTTGGCCTGTTGGCTGTCGCGGCGCTGCTGGCGCTGGATTTGTGCCTGTAGCACTTCGCTCAGGCGCTCGGCGTTTGGCGTCAATTCGAGGCGCCCGCCATCAGCGTCGAGCACTACGGCTTGATCTTGCGGCTGCTCAAGCAATTGCGCGCCCAAAGCGACGATGCACGGCAAGCCTTTGCCGCGCGCCAGAATCGCGACGTGCGAGGTCGTGCCGCCCTCGGCCATGCACAACCCGGCGACGCCTTGCGCGCTGAGTTGCAGCAGATCCGATGGCGTCAGTTCGTGGGCGGCGACGATGGCGCCGGCCGGCACCTGGTATTGCCAGGCCTCGCCGAGCAGGACACGGAGGACGCGTTGCTTGAGATCGCGCAAGTCATTGGCACGTTCGGCCAGCAGCGGACTGCCGGTGCCTTGGAGCATGTCGCACTGCGTGTCGATCGACTGACTCCAGGCATGAGTCGCGGCGGTGCCTTGTTCGATGAATTGCTGGGCTGCGTCGAGCAGGGCCGGGTCTTCGAGCAGCGCCAGGTGTGCGGCGAAGATCGCTTCTTCGTCGGCGTTCTTGTGCTTTTTCGCCTGAGCGAGGGTGGCGGCGATTTCGCTGCGCACCGCGTTCAAGGCCGTTTCAAGAATCGGCTGCTGTTGCACCGGATCGTGACGGCCCGCATCCGCCGGCAAGGTGATCGCGTTCAAGCGAAACAATGGCCCGGCGACCAGCCCCGGCGCCGCGCAAACACCGTGCAACACCCCAGCCTCGGCCGGGCGTTTCAGCGCTCTAGTGCTGACCGGCGCTTGCGCGTGATGATCGTCCGGCAGCGCCGTGGCCAATGCGCTGAGCAGAGCTTGCAATGCGGCATCGGCGTCCTGTCCCTGACAACTGACCTGCACCTCATCCTGCTCACCGATCGCCAGGCCCATCAAACCGATCAGGCTGTTGCACGGCGCCGATTTGCCGTTGAAGTGCAGCTGTGAGTGGCTGCTGAAACCTTGGGCGGTCTGGCGGATCAGCGCAGCGGGGCGCGCATGCAAGCCGCCGCGATGAGCGACCTGCACTTGACCGCGAGCCTCGGGCCCGCCATTTGTATCGGTATTCGCCGCCACCACATTGCGCGCGATGATGTGCAGCAACGGCTCGCCGACTTTCACCGCTTTAAGGGTGATCGGCCGTACCTGAAAATCCGCGCTGTTGGTCAGGATCAACAGGCTGACCAGGCTTTTGCAGCGCAGGCCAACCTTGTCCAGGTCATAGCGCAGCAGTGGCTGACCGAGGCTGACGCGATCGCTTTCCTTGACCAGCATGGCGAAACCTTCGCCGTTCAATTCAACGGTATCGAGGCCCAGGTGCAGGAGGATTTCCGCGCCGTTGTCGGCGCGCACGGTCACCGCGTGGCTGCTGCGCGCAACGTGGATGACTACGCCGGCGCAGGGCGAATACAGCGTGTCGTTGAGCGGGTCGATGGCGATGCCGTCGCCCATCGCGCCACTGGCGAACACCGCGTCCGGGACGTTGGCGAGCGTCAGTACCGGGCCGCTGAGCGGGGCGCTGAGGGTCAGCTCTTTATTGTTGTCGGGCATGGCTGGGTCTCATCAGTTGAATCTCGGTTCAATGTCCCCTGTAGGAGCTGCCGCAGGCTGCGATCTTTTGATCTTGTTTTTTCGCTACGTCAAAAATCAAAAGATCGCAGCCTGCGGCAGCTCCTACACGGAGTACATCCGTCAACGGCTATCAGTGGGTGCGGGTCACTTTGCTCAAATGGCGCGGCTGATCCGGGTCCATGCCCCGCGCCACGGCCAGACCTGCAGCCATCACGTAAAAGCTCTGGATCGCCAGAATCGGGTCGAGGGCCGGGTGTTCGGCGCGGCTCAGGGTCAGGTCGCGTTCGCTGACGTCATCCGGCGCGGCGAGCAAAACGCGGGCGCCGCGCTGGCGCATTTCCGCCGCCAGACTCAGCAGGCCGGCCTGCTCGGCGCCGCGTGGGGCGAAAACCAGCAGCGGATAGTGTTCGTCGATCAGTGCCATCGGGCCGTGACGGACTTCGGCGCTGCTGAACGCTTCGGCCTGAATCGCCGAGGTTTCCTTGAACTTCAGTGCCGCTTCCTGGGCAATCGCGAAACCGGCGCCACGGCCGATCACCATCAGGCGCTGGCAATCGCGCAGGGCTTCGATGGCCACGCTCCAGTCCTGTTTCGCCGCTTCGCGCAGGCCTTCTGGCAGCGCATCGTGGGCCTGCAGCAATTCGCTGTCCTCTTTCCAGTGCGCGATCAAACGCGCGCTGGCGCTGAGGGTGGCGATAAAACTCTTGGTCGCGGCGACGCTGCTTTCCGTGCCGGCGAGCAGCGGCAGGCTGAATTCACAGGCCGCTTCCAGTGGCGAATCGGCTGCGTTGACCAATGACACGCTCAGCGCGCCACGCTTGCGCAACAGGCGCAGGCTGTTGACCAGATCCGGGCTCTGCCCCGACTGCGAAAACGCAAAGGCGACCTGACCGCTGACTTTCAGTGGCGCCTGCTGCATGGTCACCACGGACATTGGCAACGAGGCCACCGGCACGCCCAGTTGCTGCATGGTCAGGTAGGCGAAGTAGCTCGCCGCGTGGTCGGAGCTGCCACGGGCGACGGTCATCGCCACTTGCGGCGGCTGCCGGCGCAGGCGCCCGGCGATCTCGATCATTGGCGCGTCGAGCTGTTGCAGTTGCGCTTGCACGGCCTGGAACGAGGACAGCGCCTCTTCAAGCATTTTTGAAGTCAATGTCTTCTCCTTCGACCATGACGGCGGTCAGTGTGAGTGAGCGATCGAGCCGCACGCAGTCGGCCCAGGCGCCGGGGGCAAGGCGCCCGCGTTCGGTGATGCCGAGGTAGTCGGCGGGAAATTGCGACAGACGCTGCGAGGCTTCGGCGATCGGCAAACCGATCTTCACCAGATTGCGCAGGGCCTGATCCATGGTCAGGGTGCTGCCGGCCAGCGTGCCGTCGGGCAGACGCACGCCGCCCAGGCATTTGGTCACGGTGTGGCTGCCGAGCTTGTATTCACCGTCGGGCATGCCGGCGGCGGCGGTCGAATCGGTGACGCAATACAGGCACGGGATCGAACGCAGCGCCACGCGAATGGCGCCGGGGTGCACGTGCAGCAGATCGGGAATCAGCTCGGCGTATTTGGCGTGGGCCAGCGCCGCGCCGACGATGCCCGGCTCGCGGTGATGCAACGGGCTCATCGCGTTATAGAGGTGAGTGAAACTGCTGGCGCCGGCAGCCAGCGCAGCGACGCCTTCCTCGTAACTGCCGAGGGTATGGCCGATCTGCATGCGGATGCCACGGCTGCTCAGCTCACGGATCAGCCCGTCGTGACCGGCGATTTCCGGGGCGATGGTGATGACGCGGATCGGCGCCAGTGCCAGATACTCTTCAACTTCGGCCATCAACGCGGTGTGAGCGAAGTTCGGTTGCGCGCCGAGTTTTCCCGGGTTGATGTAGGGGCCTTCAAGGTGCACGCCAAGCACTCGCGCGGCGCCTTTCGGACGCTGTTCGCAGAATTCTCCGACCTCTTTGAGGACGCTGGAAATCTCCGCGCTCGGCGCAGTCATGGTCGTGGCCAGCAGCGAAGTAGTGCCAAAGCGCACGTGGGTTTTGCTGATGGTCTCGAAGGCTTCGGCGCCTTCCATAATGTCTTTGCCGCCGCCGCCATGCACATGCAGGTCGATGAAACCCGGCAGCAGATAGGGCAAATCGTTGGTCGCCGGATCGCAGGGCACGCCTTCGATCGACACGACCTTGCCGTGTTCGTGAATCAGCCGGCCGCGAACCCAGCCGCTGGCGGTGAAGATGTTGTCTTCGGACATTTCGGTTCTCGCTTGGGGCCGCTCTCAGCGGCGCAGCTTTTATCTACGAAGCTCTTTATCTGCGAAGCTCTGCAACAAAGTCGTAGTAGTCGTTGCGGCAATAGGTGTCGGTGACTTCGATCGGCGTGTTGTCTTCCAGATAGCCGACCCGGGTCATCAGCAGCATGGCGGTACCGGGGGCGATGCCGACCAGTGCGGCGAATTCGTCAGAGGCGTTGATCGCCTGGATGTGCTGCAGGGCGCGGACGATCGGTTTGCCAATGCCGTCGAGGTATTCGTAAAGCGAATCGCCCACCGCTTGCGGCTTGGGCATGATCGACGCGGGCAGGGTGCTCATCTCGATCGCCATGACCGTGTCATCGGCTTTGCGCAGGCGCTTCATGCGCGCCACCTTGTCGTTCGGCGACAGGCCGAGGCGGATCAGTTCTTCGTGGGTTGGCAGGGTGATGTCCCGCTCCAGCCATTTCGAGCTCGGCACGAAACCTTTCAGGCGCAGCATTTCGCTGAAGCCGGAAAGACGCGACAGCGGTTGTTCCAGGCGGGGAGTGATGAACGTGCCCGAGCCTTGCAGGCGGCGGATCAGGCCTTGGTCGAGCAAGACTTCCAACGCCTTGCGTGCGGTGACCCGGGAAATGCCGAGCTGGTCGCTGAGGCTGCGCTCGGACGGCATCGCCTGTTCGGCCTTCCACTGCCCGGCATGAATCGCCGCTTCCAGATTGCGCGCCAGTTGCAAGTACAGTGGCGTCGGCTGGGAATCGTCGGGACGTAGGGTCTGGAGGTCGTTCATGTAGGTCGTTTCCGTCGCGAGTATAGGATTGTTGTGGCTCGCTTGTGCGACGGAAGCTAATACCACTTGAATACCATGTCAACGCAGGTAAATGGCTTGTAACCCGCGAATATCGGGGCTTCAGGGGGTGGTGGTCTTAAGTGGTATTAGTGGTGGACGTTGAAAAGCAAAAGATCGCAGCCTTCGGCTGCTCCTACAGTGGGAAGTGGTATCAACCCTGTAGGAGCTGCCGAAGGCTGCGATCTTTTGATTTATTTTTTTTGCGGTGACCAGCGGTCGAGGTTACGGGCGAATCTCGATCATCGTGCCGTCCGGTACCAGATTCCACACTTCACGCATATCGACGTTGCGCATGGCGATACAGCCATCGGTCCAGTCGAGGGTATGGAACAACTGCTCCGGGTTGTCTGCCGAGTCCGGGGTGCCGTGGATCATGATCATGCCGCCGGGCTCGACACCTTCACGGCGAGCGCGGGCGGCGTCGCTGATGTTCGGGTAGGAGATGTGCATCGACAGGTTGAATTTCTCGCTGGTCTTGCGCCAGTCGATCCAATAGAAACCTTCGGGTGTGCGTTTGTCGCCCTCGATCAGTTTCGGGCCTTTCTTCGCGCCCTTGCCCAAGGAAATGCGATAGGTCTTCAGCGGCTTGCCGTCGGCAATCAGCTGTAGTTGGTGGGCCGATTTGAGTACCAGGACTTTTTCGATCAGTGGACTATTGGACGGCGTCACGGTGGTCACGAATGACGCTTGCGAAACGCTGACGAACGACAGGCAGAACAGGGCAAGCAACCAGCGCATTGAAACGATTCCCCAGGGAGTGACGCAATCAGGTTTTAGGTAGGAGCTGCCGAAGGCTGCGATCTTTTGATCTTCTAGCCGACAACGACCGGCTGCACCAACGGCGGAATCGATTCCGAACGAACCGGATACTTCTCGACGCGCCGATCAGCGAAGAAGCATTCTAAGGTACGCCCGACCGTGCGGAAAGCCAGCTCGTCCCAAGGGATATCGGCTTCGTCGAACAGCTGTACTTCGAGGCTTTCGGGCCCGGCCGCAAACTCCAGGTCGGCCAGTTCGGCGCGGAAGAACACATGCACCTGGCTGATGTGCGGCACGTCGATCAGCGTGTAAATGCTCAGGTTGCGCACCCGGGCGCAGGCTTCTTCGGCGGTTTCACGCACGGCGGCCTGCTCGATGGTCTCGCCGTTTTCCATGAAACCGGCAGGCAGTGTCCAGTAACCGAGGCGCGGCTCGATGGCGCGGCGGCAGAGCAGCACTTTCGTCCCCCAGGTCGGCACGCAACCGGCGACGATATTGGGATTCTGGTAGTGAATGGTCTGACAGCTGTCGCAGACAAATCGCAGCCGCGAGTCGCCTTCGGGAATGCGCTGGGTGACCGGGTTACCGCAGTGGCTGCAAAATTTCATGCTCGGGTTCCTGAATGCTGCGCCTATCTTGGCGTGCAGCGGGGCCGGTCGGCAAGTTGTCGTTTCGCGACATGACCGGTTTCGGGGGCTTGGGCGCTCGCTTTGATTGGTGCATGATGCGGAGCAAGGCACCGATCGAGAACACTCATGCTGGACGAGCTACTGCATAGGGTAAGCAACCACACACCGCGCACGCTGGAGACCGACGCACGTTTCCCCGAAGCCGCCGTGCTGGTGTCGATCACCCGCAGTGACGAACCGGAACTGGTCCTGACCCTGCGCGCCAGCGGGCTTTCGACCCACGGCGGCGAGGTCGCCTTCCCCGGAGGGCGCCGCGACCCGGAAGACCCGGACCTCATATTCACCGCACTGCGCGAAGCCGAAGAAGAAATCGGCCTGCCGCCGGGCCTGGTCGAAGTCATCGGCCCGCTGAGTCCACTGATCTCCCTGCACGGCATCAAGGTAACGCCGTATGTCGGAGTGATTCCCGACTTTGTCGAATACCAGCCCAATGATGCTGAAATCGCGGCTGTCTTCAGCGTGCCGCTGGAATTCTTCCGCAAAGATCCCCGCGAGCACACCCACCGCATCGACTATCAGGGCCGCAGTTGGTACGTGCCGAGCTATCGCTTCGGCGAGTACAAGATCTGGGGCCTGACGGCGATCATGATCGTCGAGTTGATCAACCTGCTCTATGACGCCAGAATCAGCCTGCACCGACCGCCGAAAAGCTTTATCGATACCTGAGCCGTCATTCGAACGGCCGTGAGCCCGAGGAAAACAAGATGAAATACCGCCTGGGCGACGCCCGTGTCGAAACCCATCCACAGAGCTGGGTCGCGCCTAATGCCGTGCTGGTGGGCAAGGTCCTCCTGGAAGAGGGCGCCAACGTCTGGTTCAACGCCGTATTGCGCGGCGACAACGAACTGATCCTCATCGGCAAGAACAGCAACGTGCAGGACGGCACGGTAATGCACACCGACATGGGCTACCCGCTGACCATCGGCACCGGCGTGACCATCGGCCACAACGCCATGCTCCACGGCTGCACGGTCGGCGATTACAGCCTGATCGGTATCAACGCGGTGATTCTCAACGGCGCGAAGATCGGCAAGAACTGCATCATCGGCGCCAATTCGCTGATCGGCGAAGGCAAGGAAATTCCCGACGGTTCGCTGGTGATGGGCTCGCCGGGCAAGGTTGTGCGTGAACTGACCGAGGCGCAGAAAAAGATGCTCGAAGCCAGCGCCGCGCACTATGTGCATAACTCGCAGCGGTACGCCCGCGATCTGGTCGAGCAGTAACAATGACGACTGTTGAACGACCAGTCGCCTCGCCGTGCGTGAATATCTGCGCTCTGGATGAGGATGATGTTTGCACCGGGTGCCAGCGCACGGTCGCGGAGATCACCCGCTGGGGCCGCATGAACAATGACGAGCGCCGGGTGGTGCTGGGGTTGTGTCATGAACGGGCGAAGGCGAGTGGATTAGTCTGGATGATTGCCAAGACGCCGAGCCAATAGATCAAAAGATCGCAGCCTTCGGCAGCTCCTACATGGGAACGCATTCCAAATGTGGGAGCTGCCGAAGGCTGCGATCTTTTGCTTTTCAGGGCACTCAAGTAACCTGTGCGCCAAATCGACAGGCCACCTCCATGATCTTCCTCATCGCTTACATCAGCAGCGTCGTGCTGATCAACTTCGCCTTTTCCACCGCGCCGCACCTGGACATCATCTGGTCCGCATGGGGCGGCCTGGTGTTCGTGCTGCGCGACATGGTGCAAACGCGCTTCGGTCATGGCGCGATCGTGGCGATGCTGGCGGCGCTGGTGCTCTCCTACATCACGTCCGACCCTTCCATTGCGCTGGCCAGCGCCACGGCGTTCGCGGTCTCCGAATGCATCGACTGGCTGGTGTTCAGCATTACCAAACGGCCATTGCGCGACCGTCTGTGGATCAGTTCGGCGCTGAGCATTCCGCTGGATACCTTCATTTTTTTCGGCATGATCGATGCCTTGACGCCGCCGGTAATTATCACCGCGCTGGCCTCCAAGTTCGCCGGCGTCACCGCTGTCTGGCTGATCATGGCCTGGCGGGATCGCAAACAGGCTGTCGCCAGTTGAAGCCAAACCCTCGGGTTCATGTAAAATGCCGCGCTTTCTCCCCATGGAAAGCGCACCTGCGTGGCTTTCCTCGATGATCCGCTTCCTTTGAGGACCTGAGATGACCCGTATCGGAACTCCATTGTCGCCAACCGCGACCCGCGTATTGCTGTGTGGCTGTGGTGAGTTGGGCAAGGAAGTGGTAATCGAACTGCAGCGCCTGGGCGTTGAAGTGATTGCCGTCGACCGCTACGCCAACGCGCCGGCCATGCAAGTCGCCCATCGCAGCCACGTGATCAACATGCTCGACGGCGCTGCGTTGCGTGCAGTGATCGAAGCCGAGAAACCGCACTTCATCGTGCCGGAAATCGAAGCCATCGCCACCGCCACGCTGGTCGAGCTGGAAGCCGAAGGCTTCACCGTGATCCCTACCGCGCGCGCTGCGCAACTGACCATGAACCGCGAAGGCATCCGTCGTCTGGCTGCCGAAGAGCTGGACCTGCCGACCTCGCCGTACCACTTTGCCGACACCTTCGAGGACTACAGCAAAGCCGTTCAGGACCTGGGTTTCCCTTGCGTGGTCAAGCCGGTGATGAGTTCGTCGGGCAAGGGCCAGAGCCTGCTGCGCAGCGCCGATGACGTGCAAAAAGCCTGGGATTACGCGCAAGAGGGCGGTCGCGCCGGCAAAGGTCGGGTGATCATCGAAGGCTTTATCGACTTTGACTACGAAATCACCCTGCTCACCGTGCGCCACATTGGCGGCACCACGTTCTGCGCACCGGTCGGCCACCGTCAGGAGAAGGGCGACTATCAGGAATCATGGCAGCCACAGGCCATGAGCCCGATTGCTCTGGCTGAATCCGAGCGCGTTGCCAAAGCAGTGACGGAAGCGCTGGGTGGCCGTGGTCTGTTCGGCGTGGAGCTGTTCATCAAAGGTGATCAGGTGTGGTTCAGCGAAGTCTCGCCACGTCCGCATGACACCGGTCTGGTCACGCTGATTTCCCAGGACCTGTCGCAATTCGCCCTGCATGCCCGCGCCATTCTCGGCCTGCCGGTACCGCTGATCCGTCAGTTCGGGCCATCGGCGTCGGCAGTGATTCTGGTGGAAGGGCAGTCGACCCAGACTGCATTCGCCAATCTGGGCGCTGCGTTGAGCGAGCCGGATACCGCGCTGCGTCTGTTCGGCAAGCCAGAAGTGAATGGTCAGCGCCGCATGGGCGTGGCGTTGGCCCGTGATGAGTCGATCGAGGCCGCGCGTGCCAAGGCGACTCGTGCGTCGCAGGTGGTTGTTGTAGAGCTGTAAAAGCGAGGCGCAGCAGCTATTCGCGAGCAGGCTCGCTCCCACATGGGATTGGGTGAACACAGAATCTGTGACCAATCCCAAAACCCTGTGGGAGCGAGCCTGCTCGCGAAGCTCTTGATCTTCTGTCAGGCAACCTGATTCAGATCGTTATTGCGCGTCTCCTTCAAGCACAGCACCGCAATCAGACTCAACACCGCCGCCGCTGATACATACCCGCCGACATAGCTCAAGCCACCCATCGCCACCAGTTTCTGCGCAAAGAACGGCGCCGCCGAGGCTCCGACGATCCCGCCCAGGTTGTACGCTGCCGAAGCGCCGGTATAACGCACGTGGGTCGGAAACAGCTCAGGCAACAGCGCGCCCATCGGTGCGAATGTCACGCCCATCAAAAACAACTCGATGCACAGAAACAGCGCCACGCCCCAGGTCGAGCCCTGCGTCAGCAATGGCTCCATGAGAAAACCGGACAGAATCGCCAGCACGCCACCGATGATCAGCACCGGTTTGCGCCCGTAACGGTCGCTGGCCCAGGCCGACAATGGCGTCGCTGCGGCCATGAACAACACGGCAAAGCACAGCAGGCCCAAGAACGTTTCGCGACTGTAGCCCAGTGTCGATACGCCGTAGCTCAGGGAAAACACCGTCGAGATATAGAACAGCGCATAGCAGACCACCATCGCCGCCGCACCGAGCAGGGTCGGCGCCCAGTATTGGCTGAACAACTCGACCAGTGGCACTTTCACTCGTTCCTGACGGGCGATCGCATTGGCGAACACTGGTGTTTCATGCAATTTGAGGCGCACATACAGACCGACCATTACCAGCGCCGCGCTGAGCAGAAACGGAATGCGCCAGCCCCAGCTGCGGAACTGTTCGTCATCCAGCGTCATCGCCAAGGTCAGGAACAGGCCGTTGGCCGCAAGAAAACCAATCGATGGGCCGAGCTGCGGGAACATGCCGAACCAGGCGCGTTTGCCCTTCGGTGCGTTTTCCGTGGCCAGCAGCGCTGCGCCGCCCCATTCGCCGCCAAGGCCCAGGCCCTGACCGAAACGCAGCACACACAGGAGAATCGGCGCCCAGGCCCCAATGCTGTCGTAGCCCGGCAACACGCCAATCAAGGTGGTGCACACGCCCATCAACAGCAGCGAGGCGACCAGCGTCGACTTGCGCCCGATGCGGTCGCCGAAGTGGCCAAACAGTGCCGAACCCAGTGGCCGGGCGAGGAAAGCAATGCCGAAAGTCAGAAATGCCGAAAGCATCTGCGCCGTGCCGGAGGTCTGCGGAAAGAACACCGGCCCGATCACCAGCGCCGCAGCAGTGGCATAAACGTAGAAGTCGTAGAACTCGATAGCGGTGCCGATAAAGCTTGCCGTGGCCACGCGGGTGGCGGAATTGGTCGGCTGGGCAGGCGCGGTTTCGCTGTAAGCGGTATGGGTCGTCATGCGGTGATCCCTGACAGTCATGAGCTCCAGTGGAGCGAATTATTATGGTCGAACACCCAGGGATGTGGGGTAGGGCGCGAGCGCTGTTTCGAGTAGGAACAGTCGTCGGTTTGCAGCGGAAACAGTCAGGATCCGGGCAGTGCCGGGTAGGCACAGGGATCGACGGCGCTTGGGTAAGCGCCTCGATTATAGGAAGGGGGCTAACGATCAAACAAGCGCAGATCGCAGGGTAGGAGCTGCCGAAGGCTGCGATCTTTTGATCTTTCGATCTTTTATCTGGCGGGCACCAAAGCAGGAGCAGAAGAGGTATGCCAGATCAGCACCTTGCTCACCCGGTTCTCTTCGGTCTCGAGGATTTCAAGTCGATAACGGCCGATCTTCAGGCACACCGCGCTTTCCGGAATGGTTTCCAGCGCTTCGGTGACCAGACCATTGAGCGTCTTCGGCCCGTCGCTCGGCAGGTGCCAGCCCAGGCACTTGTTCAGGTCACGGATCGACGCGGCGCCATCAATGACCATACGCCCGTCGGCCTGGGGATGGATGTGCGGGTTGTCGAGGCTGTGCTCGCTTTCGAATTCGCCGACGATCTCTTCGAGAATGTCTTCAAGGGTGACGATGCCCAGCACTTCGCCGTATTCATCGACGACCATGCCCAAGCGCCGCTGCTGCTTGTGGAAATTCAGCAGCTGCAGTTGCAACGGCGTGCTTTCAGGGACGAAGTAGGGCTCGTAGCTGGCCGCCAGCAGCGCCTCGCGGGTCAATCCACCGTTGCCGAGCAAATGGCCTATCTGGCGGGTGTTGAGCACCGCTTCGACCTGATTGATGTCGCTGTGAAACACCGGCAGACGCGTGCGCTTGTTCTCGCGCAGTTGCGCGATGATCTCTTCGATCGAATCGTCGAGGTTGATACCGTCGACATCGCTGCGCGGCACCAGAATGTCGTTGACCGTGATGTTGTCCAGCGCATGGATGCCCGACACCGGGTGGCTGCGCACGGGATGTTCGGGATCATCATCGTGATCGGCCGGCAACTCGTCCTCGCTCTGTTGCACCACCTGCGCCTTGCGCGTAAACGGGGTTATCAACAAAGCGCTGACCCGGCTGAACAGCCACGCGAACGGGTAGACGATTTTCATCGGCACGGCCAGCAGGGCATTGCCGAACGCCAGCACGGCGTCCGGATAGCGCCGGGCCAAAGTGCGCGGGAAATAATCGGCGAACACCAGCAGGATGGCACCGGCGCCAAGGCAGGCCGCCCACGGGCCGTTTTCTTCGCAGAGAAAAATCGCCAGCAGCGTCGCGATGATCACTGCGAGGGCGCGGCACAAGGTATTGCAGAGGATCAGGCTGTCGAGCGGGAAGCTCAGCTTCGCCAGCGGTTTGTCGCTGGCGCGCGAGGCGATACGTTGCGCAAGCAGGTGCTGCTGCGCGATTTCGACGGCGGTAAACAGCCCCGACCATAAAATCAGCAGGACAAATACCGCGAGCATCGGCCCTATGGGCAAACCGTCCATTTATGCCGCCCGTCAGATGTGCAGGATGTATTCACGAACCAGTTTGCTGCCGAAGTACGCCAGCATCAGCAGGCAGAAACCGGCGAGGGTCCAGCGAATCGCCTTGTGGCCGCGCCAGCCCAGACGGTTGCGGCCCCACAGCAGCACGCTGAAGACGATCCATGCCAGGCAGGCCAGCAGGGTCTTGTGCACCAGATGCTGGGCAAACAGGTTCTCGACGAACAGCCAGCCGGAAATCAGCGACAGCGACAGCAGCGTCCAGCCGGCCCAGAGAAAGCCGAACAGCAGGCTTTCCATGGTTTGCAGGGGCGGGAAGTTCTTGATCAGCCCGGACGGGTGCTTGTGCTTGAGCTGATGGTCTTGAACCAGCAGCAGCAACGCCTGGAATACGGCGATGGTGAACATGCCGTAGGCGAGGATCGACAATAGAATGTGCGCGAGGATGCCCGGCTCTTCGTCGATGATCTGCACCGTGCCGGTCGGCGCGAACTGCGCCAGCAATACCGTGATCGCACCCAGCGGGAACAGCAGCACCAGCAGGTTTTCCACCGGGATCCGCGAGCAGGCGAGCAGGGTCAGGGCAATCACCGCCGCGGCGATCAGGCTGGACGCACTGAAGAAGTCCAGGCCGAGGCCGATCGGGGTTAATAGATGCGTGAGCAGGCTGGCGCCGTGGGCGAGCACGGCGAACACGCCGAGGCTGACCAGCAGGCGCTTGTTCGCCTTGGCGCCGGTGGCCAGGCGGGTACTTTGATAGACGGTCGCAGCGGCATAGAGCAGGGCGGCGGCGAGGGTGGTCAGCAAACTGGGTGACAAGGGGAGCATAAATCCTGTTAGGCGAGCCCGAAAGGCGCTGAGTTTGGCATAGAACCGCCACGGCACGAAAGACTCCGCAAGCTGACGGCGAGGTGTCCGCCGGCCGCAGTCTTCGCTATAATCCGCGACCTGCCCACGCCGCAGGCTCGCCGAGCACATGTTGATTCCGGTCTGGGCCGCCATTATCCCGGTTCGTACAGGGCCTGAAAGGATCGCGCAATGTTTGAAAACTTAACCGACCGTCTCTCGCAGACGCTGCGCCATGTCACCGGCAAGGCGAAGCTGACCGAGGACAATATCAAAGACACCCTGCGTGAAGTGCGCATGGCGTTGCTCGAAGCTGACGTCGCATTGCCGGTGGTCAAGGACTTCGTCAATTCGGTCAAGGAGCGCGCTGTCGGCACGGAGGTGTCGCGCAGCCTGACGCCGGGCCAGGCGTTCGTGAAGATCGTCCAGGCCGAACTTGAAAGCCTGATGGGCGCGGCCAACGAAGACCTCAACCTGAGTGCCGTTCCGCCAGCCGTGATTCTGATGGCCGGTCTGCAGGGCGCGGGTAAAACCACCACCGCCGGCAAACTGGCGCGCTTCCTTAAAGAGCGCAAGAAGAAGTCGGTCATGGTCGTCTCGGCGGACATCTACCGTCCGGCGGCGATCAAGCAGCTGGAAACCCTGGCCAACGACATCGGCGTGACGTTCTTCCCGTCCGACCTGAGCCAGAAGCCGGTCGACATCGCCAATGCGGCTATTAAAGAAGCAAAACTGAAATTCATCGACGTGGTCATCGTCGATACCGCCGGTCGTCTGCACATCGACGAAGAGATGATGGGCGAGATCAAGGCGCTGCACGCCGCGATCAACCCGGTCGAAACCCTGTTCGTGGTCGACGCCATGACCGGTCAGGACGCCGCCAACACGGCCAAGGCCTTCGGTGATGCGCTGCCGCTGACCGGTGTGATCCTGACCAAGGTCGACGGCGACGCCCGTGGCGGTGCCGCACTGTCGGTGCGCGCCATCACCGGCAAGCCGATCAAGTTCATCGGTATGGGCGAGAAGAGCGAAGCGCTAGATCCGTTCCACCCTGAGCGTATTGCTTCGCGGATCCTCGGCATGGGCGACGTGCTCAGCCTGATCGAACAAGCTGAAGCGACGCTGGACAAGGACAAGGCCGACAAACTGGCCAAGAAGCTGAAAAAGGGCAAGGGCTTCGACCTCGAAGACTTCCGCGATCAGCTGCAACAAATGAAGAACATGGGCGGCCTCGGCGGCCTCATGGACAAACTGCCGAGCATCGGCGGCGTCAACCTGTCGCAAATGGGCAATGCCCAGAACGCCGCAGAAAAGCAGTTCAAGCAGATGGAAGCCATCATCAATTCCATGACCCCGGCCGAGCGCCGCGACCCTGAGCTGATCAGCGGTTCGCGCAAGCGCCGGATCGCCATGGGTTCCGGCACGCAGGTGCAGGACATCGGCCGCTTGATCAAGCAGCACAAGCAGATGCAGAAGATGATGAAGAAATTCACCGCCAAGGGCGGTATGGCAAAAATGATGCGCGGCATGGGCGGTATGTTGCCCGGCGGCGGCATGCCGAAAATGTAAGTCAGGACACTAAGACTTCGCCGGTCGTCGCACCGGCGCAGACCCTGCAAGGACGCAGGATCAAACAGCAAACCCGCACTCGGCGGGAGCTGACTGGCCGTTTTTAATGACGGCTCTCTATGCAAATCTGCACGGCATGCCATGGGCGCCGGAAAAAGGCATTTGCAAAAGTCCGGATATTCCTTAGAATATGCGGCCTTTCGGGCACCCATGCCCGCTGTGCATTTAGATTTGCAGCACCGACTACAGGAACGATGTTCACATGCTAACAATCCGTCTTGCCCTTGGCGGCTCCAAAAAGCGCCCGTTTTACCACCTGACCGTAACCGACTCGCGTAACCCGCGTGACGGCTCCCACAAAGAACAGGTTGGTTTCTTCAACCCTGTTGCCCGTGGTCAGGAAATCCGTCTGTCCGTGAACCAAGAGCGCGTTGCCTACTGGCTGAGCGTTGGTGCACAACCTTCTGAGCGCGTTGCTCAGTTGTTGAAGGAATCTGCCAAGGCTGCGGCCTGAGCAATATGAACGCGACGCCAGCCCCTGCCGATGATTTGATCGTTATTGGCAAAATTTATTCTGTTCATGGCGTTCGCGGCGAAGTGAAGGTTTATTCCTTTACTGATCCGACTGAAAACCTGTTGCAGTACAAAACCTGGACGCTCAAGCGCGAAGGCAATGTCAAACAGGTCGAGCTGGTCAGTGGACGCGGGAGCGACAAGTTCCTGGTCGCCAAGCTCAAGGGTCTCGATGATCGTGAAGAAGCTCGTCTTCTGGCCGGTTATGAGATCTGCGTGCCGCGCAACCTGTTCGCTGAATTGACCGAAGGCGAGTACTACTGGTACCAGCTGGAAGGTCTGAAGGTCATCGACACCCTTGGGCAACTGCTCGGGAAAATCGATCATCTTCTGGAAACCGGCGCCAATGATGTAATGGTCGTCAAGCCTTGCGCTGGCAGCCTGGATGATCGCGAACGCCTGTTGCCCTATACGGAGCAATGCGTGTTGGCCATCGACCTGGCAGCGGGCGAGATGAAGGTGGATTGGGACGCGGACTTCTGAACGTGGCTAACTTGCGCGTAGAAGTGATCAGTTTGTTTCCCGAGATGTTTTCCGCCATTGGCGATTACGGCATCACCAGTCGTGCGGTCAAACAGGGGCTCTTGCAGCTGACCTGTTGGAATCCGCGAGATTACACGACGGATCGGCATCACACTGTGGACGATCGCCCGTTTGGCGGTGGTCCGGGCATGGTGATGAAGATCAAGCCCCTGGAAGATGCGCTGGCTCAGGCCAAGGCAGCAGCCGGGGAGGCGGCGAAGGTGATTTACCTGTCCCCCCAAGGCCGTCAACTGACTCAGTCGGCGGTACGCGAGCTGGCACAATCGGATGCATTGATCCTGATTGCCGGCCGCTACGAAGGCATTGACGAGCGCTTTATTGAGGCTCATGTCGATGAAGAGTGGTCGATTGGCGACTATGTACTGTCTGGCGGTGAGCTGCCGGCCATGGTCCTGATCGATGCGGTTACACGACTGCTGCCTGGAGCTTTAGGGCATGCGGATTCCGCTGAGGAAGATTCCTTTACGGATGGTCTGCTGGATTGCCCGCACTACACCCGACCGGAGGTGTATGCGGATCAGCGTGTTCCCGACGTGTTGCTAAGTGGCAATCACGCGCATATCCGGCGTTGGCGTTTACAGCAGTCCCTTGGTAGGACCTATGAACGACGCGCCGATCTTCTGGAAAGCCGCTCGCTTTCTGGAGAAGAGAAGAAGCTGCTCGAGGAATACATCCGCGAGCGGGACGATAGTTAACAACGTATCGATGGTAGATCGAACGATTTACCTTAGGAGCACAGCATGACCAACAAAATCATCCTTGCACTCGAAGCAGAGCAGATGACCAAAGAAATCCCTACCTTCGCCCCAGGCGACACTATTGTCGTTCAGGTGAAAGTGAAGGAAGGCGATCGTTCCCGTCTGCAAGCGTTCGAAGGCGTTGTAATCGCCAAGCGTAACCGCGGCGTGAACAGTGCGTTCACCGTTCGTAAAATCTCCAACGGTGTTGGCGTAGAACGTACTTTCCAGACCTACTCCCCGCAGATCGACAGCATGGCTGTCAAACGTCGCGGTGACGTACGTAAAGCCAAGCTGTACTACCTGCGTGACCTGTCGGGTAAAGCAGCTCGCATCAAGGAAAAACTGGCTTAAGCCCAGCTTCCGATGCAGAAAAAAGCAGCCTACGGGCTGCTTTTTTGTTGCCCGGGATTTGTGCGGCAAAGATCTACAGTCTATTCGTGACCGAGTCGCCGCCTTCGCGAGCAGGCCCGCTCCCACAGGGGGTCCGAATGTGGGAGCGAGCCTGCTCGCGAATCGATCCGTCAGGCGCTGGAACCTTCCGGTTGAATCAACGCCAGCAACGTCCACCCCGCCCCCGGCTTCAACGCCGTTTCCGGCGTCACCACATGCACCCAACCGCTGTCATCACGCATGAACAGCAGCGTCGCGCGATTGCCGTGCAGCGCTTGGTAATCCTCCCAGCCGAAGCCGTCCGTCAACGTCGTGCTGTAAAGCTCCGCTCCCTGGCCCATCTGGCCGGCCAGTTTCGAATAGGTCAGTGCCTCACTGCCCAATTGATTGCCCCGGTGTTCCAGGCTTGCGCGGTGCTTGTCGCTGCGGCGGCTTTCATGGCCGCTGGCCAGCCCGAACAGGCGCTGATGACCGAAGTCATGACGAAAGCGCATCGCCGCCAATGTGTTCAGCTCGCCCGACGGTGACAGCGCCAGCAAATGCCCCAACCCCACCAGGTCCAGATGCGCGTCCGCATGCTGCGACGCCGGGTTGCCGAAATAAGTCGGCAAGCCTTCCATGCGTGCCGCGCGGATATTCTCCCAGCTCGAATCGGTCAGCAGGACGCGGCTGCCCAGTTGCTGCAGCGACTTGCCCAGTTCGCGGGCCGGGCCGTTGGCTCCAACGATCAGAAAACCGCTCGGCGCCGGTTCGGCGACCTTTAACAGCCGTGCCAGCGGTCGCGCCGTTGCGCTTTGCAAAACCACGGTGCCGATGATTACCGCGAAGGTCAGCGGCACCAGCAGCAGGGCGCCTTCATGTCCGGATTCATCCAGGCGAATGGCGAAAATCGCCGAGACAGCCGCAGCGACGATCCCGCGTGGCGCGATCCAGCACAGCAACGCTCGTTCGCGCCAGCTGAGACTGGAACCGGCGGTGCTGAGCAAAACATTCAATGGGCGGGCGATCAACTGGATCACCAGCAGCAGAATCAACACCAGCGGTCCCAGACCGATCAAAGCGTCCAGGTCCAGGCGCGCCGCGAGCAGGATGAACAGTCCGGAAATCAGCAACACGCTGAGGTTTTCCTTGAAGTGCAGGATGTGCCGCACGTCCACGCCTTTCATGTTGGCCAGCCACATGCCCATCAGCGTCACCGCCAGCAAGCCGGACTCGTGCATCACTTGGTTGGCGCAGATGAAAATCGCCAGCACCGCTGCCAGCGAGGCCAGGTTATGCAAGTATTCCGGCAGCCACTGACGGCGGATCACCGTCCCCAGCAGCCAACCACCGACGACACCAAACAAGGCGCCGCAGAGAATCACCCCGCCGAAGGTGAAGAGGCTTTGCTTGAGGCCTTGGCCTTCAGCGCTGGCGATGATGAAGCTGTACACCACGACCGCGAGCAGAGCGCCGATCGGATCGATGACGATGCCTTCCCAGCGCAGGATGTTGGCGATCGAGGCTTTTGGCCGCACCACCCGCAGCATCGGCACGATCACGGTCGGACCGGTGACCAGTGTCAGGCTGCCAAACAGAATCGCCAGCATCCAGTCGAAACCGAGCAGAAAATGCGTGGCGACCGCGATGACGATCCAGGTCGAAATCGCACCGAGGGTCACCAGTCGATGAACGACGCTGCCGATCTCTTTCCATTCCGACAGGTGCAGAGTCAGGCTGCCCTCGAACAGGATCAGCGCCACTGCCAGCGACACCAATGGCATCAGCAACGGGCCGAACATTTCCTGCGGGTCGAGCCAACCCTGCAGCGGGCCGGCCAGAATGCCGGTCAGCAGCAGAAACAGAATGGCCGGCAGCTTCAGGCGCCATGCCAGCCACTGACAACCCAGCGCCGCCGCGCCGATCCCGCCAAATGCCAAGAGAATTTGCTGCTCGTTCATTGATGCTCCCTGTTCCTTGATCTGGCTGGCTATGAAAGACTAGCGGCCATTCCCGTCGTTCACTGTCTATTTGCGCGCAGTGTGAAAAGCTGCCTGCCCTGAGTACCCATGCCTGCCATCGACCATCCGCTGATTGATCAATTTCTCGACGCTTTATGGCTGGAAAAAGGCCTGTCCGACAACACCCGCGACGCCTATCGCAGCGACCTCGCGCTGTTCAACGGCTGGTTGCAGGAGAAGAATCTCGAATTGATCAATGCCGGTCGCGAGTTGATCCTTGATCACCTCGCGTGGCGGCTGGAGCAAAACTACAAGCCGCGCTCGACCGCGAGATTTCTCTCCGGGGTGCGTGGCTTTTACCGCTATCTGTTGCGGGAAAAACTGATCAGCGTCGACCCGACGTTGCGAGTCGACATGCCGCAACTGGGCCGGCCGTTGCCCAAATCGCTGTCGGAAGCCGATGTCGAAGCGCTGCTCAAGGCGCCGGACCTGAGCGAGGCCATCGGCCAGCGCGACCGGGCGATGCTGGAAGTGCTGTATGCCTGTGGCCTGCGCGTGACCGAACTGATCAGCCTGACGCTGGAGCAGGTCAACCTGCGCCAGGGCGTCTTGCGGGTGATGGGCAAGGGCAGCAAGGAGCGTCTGGTGCCGATGGGCGAGGAGGCGATTGTCTGGGTTGAGCGTTATATGCGTGATGGTCGTGGCGAGTTGCTCGGCGGCCGCCCCAGCGATGTGCTGTTCCCCAGCCAGCGCGGCGAGCAGATGACCCGGCAGACGTTCTGGCATCGGATCAAGCATCAGGCCAAGGTCGCCGGTATCAGCAAGTCGCTGTCGCCGCACACCTTGCGTCACGCGTTCGCCACGCACCTGCTCAACCATGGTGCGGACTTGCGCGTGGTGCAGATGCTGCTCGGGCACAGCGACCTGTCCACCACGCAGATTTACACCCATGTCGCCCGCGCCAGGTTGCAGGATCTGCACGCCAAACACCATCCTCGCGGCTGAACACTACCCCCTGTGGGAGCGAGTCTGCTCGCGACAGCGGTGTGTCAGGCAACACTCAATCTGGATGTGCAGGCCTCTTCGCGAGCAGGCTCGCTCCAACAGGGAATCATGTCGTCCCGAATACGTGGCGACAGGCGCATTCGGCCCTCGCGACCTTATGTGTTAGGCTTTGCCGGTTTGCACGATGGACGGTTATGACCCGGTGTTTCGCACGGGCGTTCTGATCGTTTCATTGGCCCGCCCTCAGGAGTACTCATGCGTCTGACCCAGATTTTCGCTGCCGCCGCTATCGCGCTGGTGAGCACCTTTGCCGTCGCCGATGACGCGGCCGACAAAGCCATTCGTCAAAGCCTGGAAAAACTCGAACTCGAGGTTCCGGTCGAGAGCATCAGCGCCAGTCCGTTGCCTGGCATGTACGAAGTCAAACTCAAAGGCAGCCGCGTGCTTTACGCCAGCGCCGATGGCCAATACATCGTCCAGGGCAACCTGTATCAGCTCGCGAACGGCAAACCGGTCAACCTGACCGAAAAGACCGAACGCCTGGGCATTTCCAAACTGATCAATGCCATTCCGGTGGCCGAAACCGTGGTCTACCCGGCCGTGGGCGAGACCAAATCGCACATCACCGTGTTCACCGACACCACCTGCCCGTATTGCCACAAACTGCATGCCGAAGTGCCCGAGCTGAACAAGCGCGGCATCGAAGTACGTTACGTGGCGTTCCCGCGCCAGGGCCTGAATTCCCCGGGTGACGAACAGCTGCAAGCGGTGTGGTGCTCGAAAGACAAGAAAGCCGCCATGGACAAAATGGTCGATGGCAAGGAAATCAAGGCCGCCAAGTGCGATAACCCGGTTTCCAAGCAATTCGCCCTCGGTCAGTCGATCGGCGTGAATGGCACACCGGCCATCGTTTTGGCCGACGGCCAGGTCATTCCGGGCTACCAGCCGGCGCCACAAGTCGCCAAACTGGCGCTGGGCGCGAAGTAATTCGCATCGTCTCGGGCAACCGATGACGATCGTGGTCCGGCAGCAACAGCGCCGGGCCATCAACAGAGAGCCGCGAGCACGCGGTTGTTTTCCGGCCGACCCTGTGTCGGCCGTTTCATGGGGAGTTCACAGTGAATCCGGTCAAAGTAGGCATCTGTGGGTTAGGGACCGTCGGTGGCGGTACCTTCAACGTACTTCAGCGCAACGCCGAGGAAATTGCTCGTCGTGCCGGGCGTGGAATCGAAGTGGCACAAATTGCCACGCGCACGCCAAAGCCTCAGTTCCAGACGACCGGTATTGCGATTACCAACGATGTCTTCGAAGTGGCCACGAACCCTGAGATCGACATCGTCATAGAGCTGATGGGCGGCTACACCGTTGCCCGCGAGCTGGTACTCAAGGCCATCGAGAATGGCAAGCATGTGGTCACCGCGAACAAGGCGCTGATAGCCGTTCACGGTAATGAGATTTTCGCCAAGGCACGCGAGAAAGGCGTGATCGTGGCATTCGAAGCGGCGGTCGCCGGTGGCATTCCGGTGATCAAGGCGATCCGCGAAGGCCTGTCCGCCAACCGCATCAACTGGGTCGCGGGCATCATCAACGGCACCGGCAACTTCATCCTCACCGAAATGCGTGAGAAGGGCCGTACGTTCGAAGACGTGCTCGCCGAAGCGCAGGCGCTGGGTTATGCCGAAGCCGACCCGACTTTCGACGTCGAAGGCATCGATGCCGCGCACAAGTTGACCATTCTGGCGTCGATTGCCTTCGGTATTCCGCTGCAGTTCGACAAGGCTTACACCGAAGGCATCACCAAACTGACCACCGCCGACGTCAACTATGCCGAAGCGCTGGGCTATCGCATCAAACACCTCGGTGTGGCGCGCAGCACTGACGCTGGCATCGAGTTGCGCGTGCACCCGACGCTGATTCCGGCTGATCGCCTGATCGCCAACGTCAACGGCGTGATGAACGCAGTGATGGTCAACGGTGACGCCGCCGGTTCGACGCTGTTCTACGGTGCCGGCGCTGGCATGGAGCCGACCGCTTCGTCGGTGATCGCCGACCTGGTCGACGTGGTTCGCGCGATGACTTCCGACCCGGAAAACCGTGTGCCGCACCTGGCCTTCCAGCCGGACTCGTTGTCGGCGCATCCGATCCTGCCGATCGAAGCCTGCGAAAGCGCTTACTACCTGCGCATTCACGCCAAGGATCATCCGGGCGTACTGGCTCAAGTGGCGAGCATCCTGTCGGAGCGCGGCATCAATATCGAATCGATCATGCAGAAGGAAGTCGAAGAGCATGACGGCCTGGTGCCGATGATCCTGCTGACCCACCGCGTGGTCGAGCAGCGCATAAATGATGCGATCACCGCGCTGGAAGCACTGGCTGGCGTCGACGGCCCGGTTGTACGGATCCGTGTCGAACATTTGAACTAAAAGCAGCGGCAAGCTTCGAGCTGCAAGCGGCAAGAGAGAAGCAGTCTGGCTTTTACTTGCGACTTGCACCTTGCAGCTTGCAGCTCAAACCGAAGGTTTGAAAAAAATGCGATATATCAGTACTCGCGGCCAGGCCCCGGCCCTGAATTTCGAAGAGGTCCTGCTGGCCGGTCTGGCGACCGACGGCGGTCTGTACGTTCCGGAAAACCTGCCACGTTTCACTCAGGAAGAAATCGCTTCCTGGGCCGGCCTGCCTTATCACGAACTGGCCTTTCGGGTGATGCGCCCGTTCGTTACCGGCAGCATCCCGGATGCCGATTTCAAGAAGATCCTCGAAGAAACCTACGGTGTGTTCGCCCACAGCGCCGTGGCGCCATTGCGCCAGTTGAACGCTAATGAATGGGTGCTGGAACTGTTCCACGGCCCGACCCTGGCGTTCAAGGACTTCGCCCTGCAACTGCTCGGTCGCCTGCTCGACTACGTGCTGGAAAAGCGCGGCGAGCGCGTGGTGATTGTCGGTGCCACCTCCGGTGATACCGGTTCGGCAGCCATCGAAGGCTGCAAGCACTGTGAAAACGTCGACATCTTCATCCTTCACCCGCATCAGCGTGTATCGGAAGTGCAGCGTCGGCAGATGACGACGATCTTCGGCGAGAATATCCACAACATCGCCATCGAAGGCAACTTCGATGACTGTCAGGAAATGGTCAAGAACAGCTTCGCCGACCAGAGCTTCCTCAAAGGCACGCGTCTGGTGGCGGTGAACTCGATCAACTGGGCGCGAATCATGGCCCAGATCGTTTACTACTTCCACGCGGCCCTGCAGTTGGGCGGTCCGGCGCGTTCGGTGTCGTTCTCGGTGCCGACCGGCAACTTCGGCGACATTTTCGCCGGTTACCTGGCGCGCAACATGGGCCTGCCGATCAACCAGTTGATCGTCGCGACCAACCGCAACGACATCCTGCACCGCTTCATGAGCGGCAACCAGTACGTCAAGGAAACCCTGCACGCAACGCTGTCGCCATCGATGGACATTATGGTTTCGTCGAACTTCGAGCGCCTGCTGTTCGACCTGCACGGTCGTAACGGTGCGGCAATTGCCGGCCTGATGGACTCGTTCAAAAAGGATGGCAGCTTCAGCGTCGAACAAGAGCGCTGGACCGAAGCGCGTAAACTGTTCGACTCGCTGGCGGTGGACGATGCGCAGACCTGCGAAACCATTGCCGAAGTCTACGAGCAGAGCGGTGAAGTCCTTGATCCGCACACCGCCATCGGCGTGAAGGCCGCGCGCGAGTGCCGTCGCAGTCTGGACATTCCGATGGTCATTCTGGGCACTGCCCACCCGGTCAAGTTTCCCGAGGCAGTGGAGAAAGCGGGTGTAGGAAAAGCGCTCGAACTACCTGCACATCTTTCTGATTTGTTTGAGCGAAACGAGCGCTGCACCGTTCTGCCAAACGACCTGAAAGCCGTGCAAGCCTTTGTCAGTCAGCATGGCAACCGCGGCATGCCACTGTAAGCCTGCCAGCGCTGTCACATTTTGAAGCCCGTCTCCTGACGGGCTTTTTTGTTTCTGCTGCCACACTGCTCGGGTTTTCACCCACGAAGGACGGGTGAGTCGATCACGAAGGAAATGGCTATGCTGTTTTACAGAGGTTTGAAACCGGCACTGGGCTGGTTGTTTTTGTTGGCGGTGCTGGGATGGGTGCACAGCGGCGTGGCGGCGCAGATGGCACTCGATCAGGCCAATGCGTCGGTCAATGTGCCGGCTGTCGAGCTGGATGCGCAAGAGCGGCAATGGATCCGCGACAACCCCAGAGTGACGGTGGCATCGGTGCAATATCCGCTGTACCTGTTTCAGGACGAACACGGCCAATGGAGCGGTCTGAACAACGATGTGCTCAAGCGCGTCAGTGCAATGACGGGGCTGCAATTCGAGCATCAGGAGTCGTTCTCCACCGATCATATGCTCGCACGTCTGCAAAGCGGGGTCGCGGACATCAGTACGACGTTGGCCATGAGTGATGATCGCAAGACCTTCCTGGATTTCAGTCATGCTTTCGGAGGGGCCGGCTGGGTTTTTGTCGGACATGCCAATACCCCAAGGGTGGAATCTTTCGAACAACTGGCCAGACGCGTTGTGGTGCTACCCGCCCGCCATGCCCTGGAGGATGTGATTCGGCGCGATTATCCGTCGATTCAAATTCGTTCGGTAAAGACATACGCCGAAGCGCGAGCGTTGGTGGAAAGCGGTGAAGCCTATGCGACCATCGAAAACGAGATCGGCGCGCAGCTTTATCCGTTGGGCATGCTCAAGGTCGGCGGGCTGGTAGAAGGCAAGTGGGAAGCCGATCATCTGGCTGTGCGAAAAGGCATGCCGCAGCTGCTGAGTATTCTCAACAAAGCGCTGGAAGCTTTCCCGGCCGCTGAACTGCGAGCGATCCGTCTCAAATGGCTCGAAGGCGTTTCGCCGCCACCCGTGCCGTCCATCTGGGAGCGGCTGGTCGAGTGGGCATGCTGGGCGATGGGGGGGATCGGCGTTTTCGGAATACTGTCGTTGGTATGGAACCGACGCCTGGCGGCGGTGATCAAGTTGCGCTGTAAAGCGGAAAAGGAACTGGGTGATCAACTGGCCTTTCAGCATGCTCTGATCGATTCCATGCCGGACCCTGTATTCGTGCGCGATATGCAGGGGCGTCTGATCATCTGCAACCGCAGTTACGAAGAAGCGCTGTCGGTGCGCCTGGATCAGATGCAGGGGCGGTTGCTGATCGAGGTTGACGCATTTCCCGAAGCCACCGCGCGGATGCTGCACGACGAGTTCATTGCCCAGTTGCAAACCCGCAAATCGCGCTTCAGCAAGCGCCAGTTGCTATTTAATGGCGGGCCTCGAGAGGTCTATCAGTGGACCGTGCCTTTTTACAGCGGCGACGGCAAATTACGCGGCTTGTTGGGCGGCTGGACCGACATCACCCAGCGCCGGACCGAGAGCGGGTGTCGTTGTCTGCAGTAAAGAAGGGAAATGTCCTGCAAGACGCGGCTACTTTTCTGATGGGAGGCTTAAGACGCCTGCCCTAGAGTGACCGATAACTGCGGTGAGAGTCCGCGATGATCGCTCCAGAGGTCGCCCATGCGCTCGCTTAAAGTTTTGATTCTTGAACCCAACCCGTTCCAACTGATGGCATTGCATCAAATGCTCAATGCCATCGGCATCTATGACGTCTTGACCGCGCCTTCGCTGGCGTCAGCCTTGTGTTCCCTGGGGCACCGCGGTGCGGTCGATATTGCCATTTGCGATCCGCAACTCAAGGGAGGGGATGGCCTGGCCCTGATTCACCATTTGGCCGCCCACCATGAGGCGCGTGCGCTGATTCTGCTGGGCTCGGTCGCGCAGAGCCTATTGAGTGATCTGGAACCAGTGCTCCGCCAGCAACGCCTGCGTCTGCTGGGGCGTCTGCAAACGCCGGTCTCGGCAGTGTTGATGAGGGGGCTGCTGGACAGCTATCTGATCACTCCGCAGGAACTCATCGAGGCCTGAAGCCGGCGGTTATTTTTCTGTCATCTTCACCGTGCATGCTCTGTCAGACGCAGCCCCATGAGATTGGGGCGCGACAGGCAGAACTTTCTTCTCGGGCCGGTGGTCATTTAATGTGAACACGCCCCAGGCACTGTGTTTTCGGACTATTGAGTGGAGATCGAGATGGAAAGTATCAGTCTATTGCTCGGTGAGGCTCTGAGCCCGTATCAGGTGACGCTGACCCCTCGCGGCAGCCATGGTGAATGTCTGGTGACGCTGAAGAACAGCAGCGGCGCCATTGTGGTGGAACGCGAATTCAATCAGGCCCAGTTGAGCGACAAGCGCTTGCTGACCGATGTGGTGGACGGCCTGCACCGCGACGTGATGATCGCCGAAGGACGGCTGGAACCTTGCGTCATCGCGGCGTTGCGCAATGCGGCTCTGGACAAGCGTCCGGCCCTGTAAAGATGAAATATTTTTTGTGGGAACCTTCCTGCATCCCTGTCAGTCAGACCCCATAACAGCAGGATCAAGCATTGTGCTCCGGTGCTTGTCGCTTGCTGCTACGGGTCTCGAAGCAGACCACGTTTAACCCCGAGTCGTCTCCCCACTTCTCGGGGTTTCTTTTTGCCTGGCGTTTGCTCATTGCGCGGTTTATCGCTCGATGATCAAACCGCGCAGTCGTGCTCAAATGGCTCCGTCTTCGCGCAGCCGGGCGATTTGCGCCGCGTCGTAGCCCAGATCGCCAAGCACCTGCGCATTGTGTTCGCCCAACTGCGGTCCGACCCATTCGGATGAACCTGGGGTTTCGGAAAGTTTCGGCACGATGCCGGGCATTTTGAAATCCTTGCCGTCCGGCAGCTTGGCATGCAGGAACATTTCCCGCGCCAGGTATTGCGGATCGTTGAACATGTCCTCTGCGCTGAAGATCCGGCTGACCGGTACGTCGGCCTGATTGAGCAAGTCGAGAACAGTCTGCAGCGGCAGCGAATTGACCCAGCGATCAATCACGCCATACAGCTCGTCGCGGCGGCTGTCACGCCCGTCGTTACTGGCCAGCAGCGGGTCGTTGGCAAGATCTTCGCGGCCGATCACGAGCATGAAGCGTTTGAAGATCGCGTCACCATTGGCACCGATCTGTACATGCTTGCCGTCGGCGCTGGTGTGGATCGAAGAGGGCGTGATGCCCGGCATGATGTTGCCGCTGCGCTCGCGGATGAAACCGAAGACGTCGAACTCCGGCACCATGCTTTCCATCATCGCGAAAATGGCTTCGTACAGCGCAACGTCGACGACTTGGCCCAGTCCGCCGTTGACCTCGCGATGACGCAGCGCCATCAGCGCACCGATCACGCCCCACAGCGCGGCAATCGAATCGCCGATGGAGATCCCGGTGCGCACCGGTGGGCGGTCTTCGAAGCCGGTGATGTAACGCAGACCGCCCATGGATTCGCCGACCGCGCCGAAACCCGGCTGGTCCTTCATTGGCCCGGTCTGACCGAAACCGGACAGGCGCACCATCACCAGTTTCGGGTTCAGTGCGTGCAGGGTTTCCCAGCTCAGACCGAGTTTCTCCAGAACGCCGGGGCGGAAATTCTCGATGAGGATGTCGGCTTCGCCCAACAGCTGTTTCAGGATCGCCAAACCGTCAGGGTGTTTCAGATTGAGGGTCAGCGACTTCTTGTTGCGCGCCTGGACGAACCACCACAATGAGGTGCCTTCGTACAATTTGCGCCACTTGCGCAGGGGATCGCCGCCGTCCGGCGATTCGATCTTGATCACCTCGGCGCCGAATTCGCCGCAAATGCGCGAGGCAAACGGCCCGGCGATCAGCGTACCCAATTCAATGACTTTCAGACCCGAGAGCGGTTTGCTGGTGAACGGCATGCGAAATCCTGTAGGACAAGGCTGAACGGATACAGGGTTTTAACATAGCCGGCTGTCAGACGCCGCAGCTGGATTGCCATCAATTCGATGATTGCCTGTGGCATCGGTTAGACTTGCCGACTTTCCTCGTATCAAGAAGCCCGTTCATGGCACAGCCGTCCACTACCTACAAATTCGAACTGAACCTCACCGACCTCGACCGCAGCGTCTACGAGAGCGTCAAGCAGACCATCGCCCGTCATCCTTCGGAAACCGAAGAACGCATGACCGTGCGGCTGCTGGCCTACGCGCTCTGGTACAACGAGCAGCTGTCGTTCGGCCGTGGTCTGTCAGACGTGGATGAACCGGCCTTGTGGGAAAAGAGCCTGGACGACCGTGTCCTGCACTGGATCGAAGTCGGCCAGCCGGATGTCGATCGCCTGACCTGGTGCTCGCGCCGCACCGAACGCACCAGCCTGCTGGCCTACGGCAGCCTGCGAGTTTGGGAAACCAAAGTGATCCCGGCGATCAAGAACCTGAAAAACGTCAACATCGCCGCCGTTCCGCAAGAAGTGCTGGAGACCCTAGCCAAGGACATGCCCCGCGTCATCAAGTGGGACGTGATGATCAGCGAAGGCACGATCTTCGTCACCGACGATCGCGGTCAGCACGAAGTCCAGTTGCAATGGCTGCAAGGTGAGCGCGGCTGAGGTCGCGACACCGCTGATATTTCCCACGAATCAAAAAGAAGCCTCCGTCGCCCCATGCGTATCGAACCTCGTCAACTGCCTGCCACGCTGCCTTTCCTCGGTGATCTGCCGCCACTGCTGACTCGCCTGTACGCGGCGCGGGGCGTGCAGTCGGAGGCAGAGCTGGACAAGAGTCTGGCGCGCTTGATCCCGTTCCAGCAGCTCAAAGGCATTGATGCAGCGGTCGACCTGCTGGTGACGGCTCTGGAGCAGCGTCAGCGCATTCTCATTGTTGGCGACTTCGACGCGGACGGCGCCACCGCCAGCACAGTCGGTGTCCTCGGCCTGCGCCTGCTGGGCGCGGCGCATGTCGATTATCTGGTGCCGAACCGTTTCGAATACGGCTATGGCCTGACGCCGGAAATCGTAGAAGTCGCGCTGACCCGTGAACCGCAGTTATTGATCACCGTCGACAATGGTATTTCCAGTGTCGAAGGCGTCGCGGCGGCCAAGCGCGCCGGACTGAAGGTGTTGATCACCGACCACCACTTGCCCGGCGATGAACTGCCGCAGGCCGATGCGCTGGTCAATCCGAACCAGCCGGGCTGCGAGTTTCCGAGCAAGGCGCTGGCCGGCGTCGGGGTGATTTTTTACGTGTTGATGGCCTTGCGCGCGCGCCTGCGCGACCTTGGCTGGTACGAGAGCAAGCCGCAACCGAACATCGGCGAACTGCTCGATCTCGTGGCGCTGGGCAGCGTCGCCGACGTGGTGCCGCTGGATGCCAACAACCGCATTCTTGTGCACCAAGGCTTGGAGCGTATTCGTGCCGGCCGGGCGCGGCCGGGGATCAAGGCGATCCTCGAAGTTGCCAAGCGTGATGCTGCGCGGATCACTTCCACCGACCTGGGTTTCATCGTCGGCCCGCGCCTGAACGCCGCCGGGCGTCTGGACGACATGAGCCTGGGCATCGAATGCCTGCTCACCGCCGACGCCAGTCTGGCGCGGGAAATGGCTGCGCAACTGGACGGCATGAACCAGGATCGCAAATCCATCGAGCAGGGCATGCAGCGTGAAGCGCTGGCGCAGCTCAAGGATCTGCCGGTCGAATCGATGCCTTTTGGTCTGTGCCTGTTCGATCCGGAGTGGCATCAGGGCGTGATCGGCATCCTCGCCTCGCGGATGAAAGAGCGCTATTTCCGCCCGACCATCGCTTTCGCTGATGCCGGTGATGGCTTGCTCAAGGGCTCCGGTCGCTCGGTGCAAGGCTTCCATATTCGCGATGCGCTGAGCGTGGTCGCGGCGCAGCATCCGAACCTGATCGCCAAGTACGGTGGCCACGCGATGGCCGCTGGTCTGACCTTGCCGCAGGAGAATTTTCCGCTGTTCGCCGAGGCATTCGACGCTGAGGTTCGCAGGCAACTTCGCGAAGAGGACCTCACCGGGCGCATGTTGTCGGACGGCACGCTGGCCGTCGAAGAGTTCCACCTCGAACTGGCTCGCGCCTTGCGTCACGCCGGGCCATGGGGTCAGCACTTTCCTGAGCCGCTGTTTCATGGCGTGTTCCAGTTGGTCGAGCAGCGTGTAGTTGGCGAGCGGCATTTGAAAGTGGTGCTGAAAAGCGAATGCGGTTCGGTGAAGCTTGATGGCATCGCGTTTGGCATTGATCGCGATGTGTGGCCGAACCCGACGATTCAATGGGTTGAACTGGCTTACAAGCTCGACGTTAACGAGTTTCGCGGCAACGAGACTGTGCAGTTGATGATTGCTCATATCGAACCGCGTTAAGCCATTCGCGAGCAGGCTCGCTCCCACAGGTACGGTGCAGTCTTGTGGGAGCGAGCCTGCTCGCGAAAGCGTCCTTTCACACACTGAATTACTCTGAACCCTCCGTCATCCTCGGTTGTCGACTAGGCTCTAAGCACTGCTTGATTGGCCTTGTGACGTCTTGTCGAATTTTTGCCCGCGGGGGCGGGTGTCGCACCCTTTATCTGTCACTCGTCGACTTTTCAAACAGAACCCTGGAGCCTGCCCACTGATTCGAGAGGTGCCCCATGAGTCTGCTGCTTGAACCCTTTACTCTTCGCCAACTGACCCTGCCCAACCGCATCGCCGTGTCGCCGATGTGCCAGTACTCCAGCGTCGACGGCCTGGCCAACGACTGGCACCTGGTGCACCTGGGCAGCCGCGCGGTGGGCGGTGCCGGTCTGGTGTTTACCGAAGCTACGGCGATTACCGCCGACGGGCGCATCACCGCCGAAGACCTTGGCCTGTGGAACGACGAACAGATCGCCCCGCTGCAACGCATCACTCGCTTCATCACCGCGCAGGGCGCCGTCGCGGGTATTCAACTGGCGCACGCCGGGCGCAAGGCCAGCACTCACCGGCCGTGGATCGGCAAGCATGGCAGCGTCAAACCCGAAGATGGCGGCTGGACCCCGGTCGGACCATCGCCGATTGCCTTCGATCCGCAGCACACCCAACCGAAGCAGCTGGATGAGGGGCAGATCGCCGAGGTGATCCAGGCCTTTGTCGATGCGGCCAAACGCGCGCTGACGGCGGGGTTCAGTGTGGTCGAGGTGCATGCCGCGCACGGCTATCTGCTGCATCAGTTTCTTTCGCCGCTGAGCAATCAACGCCGCGATCAGTACGGTGGTTCGTTCGAGAATCGCATCCGCCTGGTGCTGCAAGTCACTGAAGCTGTGAGGGCGGTGTGGCCGGAGGAATTGCCGGTGTTTGTCCGCGTCTCGGCGACCGACTGGGTCGAAGACGGCTGGAATCCGGATGAGACAGTGGAGCTGGCGCGGCGTCTGCACACCCTTGGCGCGGATCTGATCGATGTATCATCGGGCGGGACTGCGGCTAACGCGGAGATCCCCGTCGGGCCGGGTTACCAGACGCGCTTTGCCGAACGTGTACGCAAGGAATCAGGCATCGCCACTGGCACTGTGGGAATGATTACCGAGCCGGCGCAGGCCGAGCATATTCTGCGCACCTGTCAGGCCGACATCATTTTCCTCGCCCGCGAACTGCTGCGTGATCCTTACTGGCCGCTGCATGCCGATGATGATCTGGGCGGGCGCAAAGCGGTGTGGCCGGCGCAGTATCAGCGCGCGACCCATCGGGATCAGCCGATTCATGAATCGGATTTGCGCGATTGATTGAAGGCTGAAAAGCAAAAGCCCCGAGCCGGTGATGGTCGGGGCTTTTCTATTCGGCACAAGTTTGCGTTGTCAGGCGGGCTTCTTCGCGAGCAGGCTCGCTCCCACAATAGGAATGCGGACCCCTGTGGGAGCGAGCCTGCTCGCGAATGACGCCAGAACAGCCGCCTTATAACCTCAAGGGTATTTACGCTTGTCCGGCGCCGGTGGGAAGTACTGGTACAACCAGGTTTCGCTCAACGTGCGGTCATTGGTACGGATGAACAGGCGCAGTTCCACCGGCTCGACACTGTCATTAGTCGGGTACCAGTCGAACAGGATCCGATAACCCTTGATGTCATCCAGCACCAGCACGCTGAAGTCTTGCACCTTACCATTGGAGCAAGTGATCACTGGCTCGATCCCGGTGCCCTGTGGCAGGCGCTCGAGGCCGCCGCCGGTGAAGTCCACGGCAAAACGCCGCGCCCAGACTGGCGGGTAGTGCTCACCCGGCGCCCAACCCTCGGTGAAGCCGCCCATGCCCGAACGCGTTGCGTGCACCCGTGCCAGTGGCGTGCCGACCGGTGGCAGCGCGCTCCAGTACAGCTTGTATCCGTAGTTCAGCGAATCACCGGCAGCCACGGGTTTCTTCGGCGTCCAGAACGCGACGATGTTATCCAGCGTCTCGCCGGTCGTAGGAATTTCCAGCAGATCGATAGAGCCTTCACCCCATGCGGTTGTTGGTTCTACCCACAGGCTCGGGCGCTTGCTGTACCAGTCGACGGTGTCCTGATAGTTGGCGAATTCGTGGTCGGTCTGCACCAGGCCGAAACCCTTCGGGTCCTTGTCGGCAAATGCATTGAATTGCAGCGTCGCCGGGTTGTTCAACGGACGGCAGATCCACTCGCCATTGCCGCGCCACATGGCCAGACGATCCGAGTCGTGGATCTGCGGGTGGATGGTGTCGCACATGCGCCGTTCGTGAGTGCCGCAGCTGAACATGCTGGTCATCGGCGCCACGCCCAGTTGTTCGATGGTGGTACGCGCGTTGATGTGCGCGTCGATTTCCATCACCACGCGCTCGGCCTGGCAATCGATGTCAAAGCGATAGGCGCCGGTGGCGCTCGGCGAGTCTAGCAGGGCGTAGACCACAAAACGCGTGGCGTTCTTGTCCGGCGTCTCGAACCAGAACTTGGTGAAGTCGGGAAACTCTTCGCGCTTCTTCGCGTAGGTATCGATGGCCAGGCCGCGCGCGGAGAGGCCATATTGGCCAGTGGCGTCCACCGCGCGGAAATAGCTGGCGCCGAGAAACGACACCACGTCATGCCGATCCAGCTCCGGCGCCTTGAACAGCTTGAAGCCGGCAAAACCCAGGTCGCCCTTGAGCTGCTGGGTGTCGACCGAAGTGTTCTCGTAATTGAACAGCGCCGGGCGGAAATGCACCTCGCGCGCCATGCGCGTCTTCGGATCAACGCTGTACATGCGCACCGGCTGACGGAAACCCATGCCGACGTGGAAGAACTGCACGTCCAGTTGACCTTTGTTTTCCTTCCACAGTGAATGCTCGCCGTCGTAGCGGATCGCGTTGAAGTTCTGCGGAGTCATGGTCGCCAAGGTCGGCGGCAATACCTGTTTCGTATCTTGATAGGCATTGCCGGCGAGCTGCTTGGCCTGACGCTTCAACGCCTCGAAATCGAAGGCCTGGGCCTCGCCATCGGCGGCGCCACCATTGGCCGCCCAGGCGCGAGCAGCCAACAGGCCCGACGCGGAAAGACCGGTATAGGCCGCAATGGCCATGGACGCTTTGAGCAAATTCCTGCGGTGCATAAATACAACCTGTCGTGTGCAATCCAGCGCCGTTCCTGGCACCTGTCGGATCGGAAATTACGGTTCGGTCATGCCTTCGGCCAAACGCAACGGACTATAAACAGATGCCCGCTAGCTTAATCGGTTCGATTGTCGGGCAAAAAGGCTTGTTTGCGTTGCGTCATCTGGCAATGAAACAAGACATGTCTGTAATTTTTCTGACAGGGCTCTCTGATTTAGAGGGCATATCTGCTTTTTTCGATTAATTACTCTAAAAACCACTTTTCAACGCCGATTTAATTCCTATTCTATGGACAAGACCGGATACAAGCCTTCGTGCCGGCGGGGCACACGACGCTGCTCGAAGAGGCAGGGCGATGTGAGGTTCAGCAGTTTCTTGACTCAATAGAGAAGGACATCGTCCATGGCAAAAATACAGGGCATCACCGAAATGTTGGGCATCTTTCCTTGCTTGGGCGGCGGGCGCAGAAGACGCCGTCTCAATTCCGAGGAATTGAAATTGGTGGAGCGTTATCGAGAGCTGTCAGAGAGTGACCGGATCGCCATGCGTTATCTGGTGGATGCGATGCGCAGTGTTTCGCGGTTTTAGCGCTGAAGCAGTCACCGTGAAAGCCATTTGGCTTCCACGGTGGACGGATAAATCAACCTGACCTGTGGCGAGGGAGTTTGCTCCCTCGCCACAGTTTTTTGGCAGCAACGGGATGATGCCGTAGGAAATGGGAGTTTTTCAGGAAGGTCGTATCTGTAGGAAATGCCTGTTTTTGTGCAGGCATCAGCGTGACCACCCCTAGCAGGTGTTTTTTCCGTTATTTGTTTGCTCTTGCGCGTCGCTGCAGATGCTCGGCCCTTGGTTTCAGGGCTTAAGAGATTGTCATGAATAACGGAGAATTCGATGAAAGTATCCCTCAAGCAGATCAACGGCCCTTGGGATCAGGGCTGGGTGCTGGACAAACACATGGTAAGTAGTACCTTTCTGGGCAACGATGATCGCGGACACCCATGTTTCGATAATCAGCGTACCGAGATAGGTGAGGCAACCTACCAGCTCAAGTACCAGAAGGATTGGAACCAGGTCGGCCCACTTGCTCAAGCCGTAGCGACGAATGTGTTCCCCAGACTGGACCAGGTCGGGTTTGTAGTGCCTATGCCAGCTTCGAATATCCGTCAGCGACAACCGGTGACTGAGGTTGCCCTGGCGTTGGGACGAATCATCGGGCGGCCGGTTTTTTCGGATTTGCTCAGAAAGGCGGCGACGGGAAAGTCGCTCAAGGATCTGCATTCCAAAGCAGAGAAAGTTGCTGCGATTGGAAACAGTTTTAGCATCAATGATGAAATCACTACTGACGGGCGCTGGAATGTTTTGGTAGTAGATGATCTGTTTGATAGTGGGGCGTCGATGGACGCGGCCTGCGCCGTTTTACGTAAATATCCAAAGGTCGGAAAGATCTACGTAGCGGCACTAACCTGGAAATGAACTCAATGACCACTGTATTTATTGCTGGCTCTATCAACATCAAGAACCTTGATCCAAAGGTTAAAGAGCGCATCAATAATATCGTTGCGTCTGATTTTGAGGTGGTGGTGGGTGATGCGGGTGGCGCTGATAGCTCCATTCAGGAGTACCTGCTGAGTCTCGAAGCTTCCAGAACAACGGTGTTCTGCAGCGGCTCGGTGCCCAGGAATAACCTTGGGCAATGGCCCGCCAGGCCCGTGGCCTCAAAACATACCAAGGGATCAAGAGCCTTTTTCACCGAAAAAGACGTGGTCATGGCCGAAGCGGCTGATTATGGCTTGATGATCTGGGATGCCAAGAGTACCGGTACGCTCAGCAATGTCATTGAACTGTTATCGCGAAAAAAGAAGTCTCTTGTATTCGTCAACAAGGAAAAGCAATTCAAAGTGGTCGGAGATGTCAGCCAGCTTGAGGAGTTGATTGCAGTCATGTCCGACCACGCCAGGCAAAAAGCCAACGAAAAAATCAGGCTGTTCGATCGTATTTCCTTGTTGAAACACGATCAGGCAGAGCTTTTGTTTTGATGATGCTTTTCGGGTTTTTATGATTTCGGCAGAGTGTGGTAGCCGGCGCGAAGGGCGTTGGCGACGCACCCGAAATACCCCCCGGGCCGGAAGACCAAAATGACGGTTTGACGCAGCGTAAGCAGCAGACGTTAACCGTCGTTGGTTTGATTGATTGGCTGTACATCCCACACGGCTGCTGGTTGAGCAACATCTCGAAGCACACTCGCGGGGCGGGTTCGGGCACTTTCGAACTAGGCTGAGGGCCTTAGATCCGGATAACCCTTGTTTGGAGACGGAACATGAACACCCGTGGATTGCTCGATCAACTGCTCAAGTCCGGGCAGGAAATGCTGCAGAACAAGACTGGTGGCGCTTCCAACAAGTCGGCTGCCAGCGGACTGGGCGGCTTGCTCGGCGGCTCGTCAGGCTCCAGCGGCCTCGGCGGCCTGCTCTCCGGCGCGGGCGGCGGCGCATTGGCCGCTGGCGCGATGGGCCTGCTGCTCGGCAACAAAAAAGTTCGCAAGGTCGGCGGCAAAGTCGCCATCTACGGCGGCCTCGCCGCGCTGGGCGTGCTGGCCTACAAGGCCTACGGCAACTACAACGCCCAGAAAGGCAGCGCACCCCAACGCGAACCACAAACTCTCGACCGCCTGCCCCCCGCGCAAGTCGAAGAACATAGCCAGGCGATCCTCAAAGCCCTGGTCGCCGCCGCCAAGGCCGACGGCCACATCGACGAGCGGGAGCGCGAACTGATCGAAGGCGAATTCACCAAACTCGACAACGACCAGGAGCTGCAACACTGGCTCCACGCCGAACTCAACAAACCCCTCGACCCCACCGACGTCGCCCGCGCGGCCAGCACGCCGGAAATGGCGGCGGAGATGTACATCGCCAGTGTGATGCTGGTGGATGAGGAGAATTTCATGGAGAAGAGTTATCTGGATGAACTGGCACGGCAGTTGAAATTGGAGCCGGGGTTGAAGGTGGAGTTGGAGAGGCAGGTGCGGTTGGCGGGGGCTTAAAGTTATCGTTTAAAAAAATCGCAGTGTTAGGCTGCGATTTTTTTGCCTGCGGACTGGAGGAAAGCGACAGTTGAGCGCGGTTAGAAAGATCAGCTTTTTGCGCCTGTGATCACAGCTGTCTGGCTGCTGCAGGAAGCGCGAATCAAACCTCCTGCCGCCAAGCGGAGAACGTGATCACTGTGCCGGCTTCTTTTCTATTGGTGATTTCTATTTTATAGGTACCACCATCAATGTGACCCTCAACCAGTGCTTTGCGCTCGTTGCCGCTGACTTCCGCGTCCTTCGCATGCTGCTGATAGAAGTCGATAACATCCGCGTATTCGGTAAAAGTCCTGAGAATGACCTCATATTCATGCTGAGGGCGTCCGGCTATTTTGTCCCAATCACCGTCAATTGGTGTGCCTTCCATACCCGGTGTCGTAAATACACCGTGAGCGCCAGCGCCAATCAGGTGAGCTCGCTGCGGAAGCAATGCCAGCATCGCTTTTGGAAAATCGGAAGGTAATTGAGCCGCAGACCAGGCTCCCTGTTTCGGCTGAGTCACGATGTACTCAACGTGGGCAATCTTCTGCGCAGCGGCTCGGCGTTCTGGGTCATCACTCTCCGCCCACAGCGCCATCATAGGAGGCAACTGCTTACTCCAGGAGACCAAAGAGTCAGCGTCAGCCTTCTTGGCGCCTTCTGGCTGGAAAATAGTCAGCACTGTTTCCGGCGCATCGTTACAAGTCAATGCTTCCTCACGAGACTTGACGGTGCAGTGGCCATTGACCAATCCTACGGCGAGCAAATGCCCCTTGTCGTCCAACAGTAATGCGCCGCGCTCGAATCCGTTGTTACCGTCGTCCATGGCGGTGATCATTTTTCTGCCGGGAGGCACGCCATCAACAAACGTGGCCATCTGCGAATCGAGCGCTTCAAGAACCTGCTGCACGATCATCGTATTGTCATTGGTGTAACTTCCGGTTTGGTACCCAAAAAAATTAACGAGTGCAGAGCGAACCGCCGGGTCTTGGTTGAGCTTGTAAGCCCGTTCTGGACTGGCTTCGTTTGTGAGCAACAAGGCAGTTGTGCCGTCGGGACGTTGTTCGGATCGAAGTGACAGCGCGATTGCGCTTAGGGAGAAGGTAAAAGCTAGAAGCAAGGTGAGAGTGCGGCTCAAGTGTTTCAAGATAACAGTCCTTTGGTTATTTAATCCGTGAGAGTGTCGCAGAGATGTGATCTGGTGATTAAGCGTTGAGCATAAGTTTTCTTTTTTTATTATTCTTGATTGGGGCGTTTTAAGTTGACAGTGGCCTTGCAGGGCTCGGTGACGCACCTTTCACGCTTATCAGGCGGCCCGGCAGATCTTTCGTACAACTAATCAATTAAGGTCTCCAGAACTCAACTCCTTACATATCACGCTCTATATCATCCGTGTCATCCTCACCAGGAATTGGTGAGAATTTTTGCTGATAATTTTTGATTTTGGATTGGCCGCTGACTGACGTTTCATCGTCAATAAAGTCGGTCTTGGTTTTCGATATTCTTCAACCGGTTTGTCGCTATAGTAACTTACCATTTTTTAGAGAGATCGAGATAAATTCAGTGTTTGCAAAGCTTTCAGAGTATCTTGGCTGGCAAGTATAATTATCCTGTTTTTTTAAATTTGTTTTCTCTGATTGAATGGCGCGAAAAATGGGGGCGGATTTTTTTCAATAGAAAATCAATTTGTCCTTATTTGTCTGTTATGTGTCATGTTTAAGTGGTCTCACTAAAATTTATTTCGCCCTCGCTGCTTATGCAACCTATCAAACTAAACTGCTCGGAGAAAAAATAGGTGTGTTGCGGTATTTCAGAAAAAGTCGTTATTATTTTTTTAAGATCGGCGGTGTGAAACTTGTAAGCACTCTCTGTAAGCGAGTCGCCGATAAAGGTAATTTCAGTTATTTTGAGATCTTTTGCTTTTTCTGAAAGTTCTTCAATGGCTTTGTTTATAGCGTTTTTTGAATGCGATACGCTGTTGGGGAGTGAGCTCCAGGCGATTTTTGATCCAATAAACGGAAAATTTCCATTGATATGTGAGACGGCGTTGTCATGCGCATCATTGTTAAGTTTTACATAGTTAATGCTGGATTCTGACAATTCTTTCTCAAGTTCTTCGTCGAAGTAACTCATTTTTTAAATGCCCTCAGTAATTTTAATACAGTTTTTTCGCTTGCATTGAAAAGGTAATGTGGTGCTGGCTTTTTTCCTGACCAAACGTTTATATGTGCGCCGCTTCTTTCATCATATTCGATTCGATAGCCAGTCTTGCCGTCAGCGGTTTGCATGCCTACAACCTTACCGGCATTTGTACCAAACTTCCCAATGGTTGGCTTTTCTGCTTTGAATCCATTGCTTTCAAGCCATTCAAGTGCCTTATTGCGCGCTTGCTCGAAATGCTCAAATTTAAGTGTTTCTCCAACCTCGGGCGGGGTCGTTTTTTGCGGAGGCTTTTTCGGAGTGGCACCGTTTGTCTGTTTACACACCAGCCCCAACGGATCCACCCACCCCGTAGGGTTAGGCACGTACTGGTAGCTGTTCAACCCACCCGCAAGCTTGATCGGATCGGGGGTCAAGAACCGTCCAGTTCCCGGATTGTAGTAGCGGTGGCGGTTGTAATGTAAGCCTGTCTCGGCGTCGAAATACTGACCCTGAAAACGTAGCGGATTATCGATTTCGCTCACATCCAGCGCCGCGAGGTTGCCGTAGGCGCGGTATTTTGCCGACCACATGATTTCGCCGCTGTAGTCGGTGAGTTCCTGCGGTGTGCCGAGGTGGTCGAGTTGGTAATAGAACGGGGCAGCTTTTAGCGGGCCTTCGCCGTCGAGCATTGCCAACGGGCGGAAACTGCCCGGTTCGTAGATGTAGCTGCGATAACGATTTTCTGCGCTTTCGGCGATCAATCGTTCGCCTTGCCAGAGGAATTCAGTGGTATGGCCGTCGACGGTTTTCTCGATGCGGCGGCCAAAGGCGTCGTATTTGTAGGTGGCGGTGCTGCCGCCTGGGAGGCTGACGCCAATCAAGCGGTGTTGGCAATCGTACCGGTATTCGGTGACGAGCTTTTGGCCGTTGCCGCGACGCTCGCGGATCAAATTTCCGTACGCGTCGTAGTCGTAGTGGCGGTCGCCTTGCATCAGCAGGCGATTACCTTTGACGTTGGCGAGGTTGGCTGCGGGCAGGTCATTCTGGCCGAGGAGGTTGCCTGCCGGGTCATGGGCGAAGCTCTCTGGCATGGCGCCGCGTACGCTGATCAGGCGATCCAGTGGATCGTAGTGATAGCTGCAGTTGCCTTTGCGGCTGTCGTTAATGCCGGCGAGATTCCCGTTGGCATCGTAGTTATAACGACGCTGGAACAGGTGTTTTTCCCGCTGGCTGACGCTGTGCGCTTGCAGTCGGCCCTGTTCATCGTATTGGTATTGGCTGAGTAACAAACCTTGCTGACGCTGCTGCTCGCGACCGGCATTGAACTGGTGGCTGGTCAGGCGGGAGCCGTTGAGGTCGATGCTGCTCAGGCGTCCACCGGACAAATGACGGTAATCGAGCGTGCAGCCATCCGGCAGACGGCAGTGGCTGAGCTGACCGACTTTGTCGTAAGCGTAACGCGTGGTACCCCAGCCCTGATGTTCGGTGATCAAGCGATCTTGTACGTCGTATTCATAAGCGAGCGGCCAATGGCCGTCGTCGACGTTAACCAATCGACCCAGTGCGTCATAGTTGTAGTGAATCTCCTCGCCATCGGGCAGCTTCTTGACCAGCAAACGGCCAGCGGCATCGCGCTGGTATTCGGTAACCAGTTCACTACCGTCGTCACCGAACTCGGTTTTCTTCAGCATTTGGCCGTTGAGGTCGTACTCGTACGCGGTGCGGCGGCCGTCGAAGCCGGTTTCCTGCTGGATCAGGCCGTTCGAGTAATAATCGAGTTGATAGCGTTCGCCGCGCTCGTTTTCGATCTCGGTGAGGTTGAGTTGCGCGTTGTCGTAGCGGTAGCGCAGTTGGCTGCCGTCGGGATTGATGCGGCGACTGACCAGATGCAGGTTGTCGGCGTATTCGTAGCGGGTGATGCGGCCGAGCTCGTCACGTTCTGCGGTGACGCGGCCATAAGGATTGTAGGTAAACGCGCGGGTGGCGCCGCCAGGCAGGGTGACTTGGGTCAGGCGGTCGACGGCGTCCCATTGATATTGGGTGATCGCGCCGAATTCGTCCTGGCGAGTGATTTGCCGGCCGAGGGCATCGTAGCGGTATTTTCGTTGACCGCCGTCCGGCAGGCGCTCTTCCAACAACTGGCCGAGGTTGTTCCAGCCCAGTTGATGACGACTGCCGTCGGGGTGACGGATCTCCAGCAAGCGTCCCTGACGGTCATAGCTGTAGAAGGTCTCGTTGCCGTCAGGATCGGTTTGTTGGGTAATATCGCCCTGGCGGTTGCGTTCGTATTTCCAGCGGGCCTTGCCGCGCTGGACATCAATAAGTTGACCGTTGAAGTAGTTGTAACGCGTCGGAACACCTTCCGGTGGAATCACCGCAATCAAGCGTCCGGCATCGCTGTACTGATACTCGGTGATCGCTCCCATGGGATCTTTAACAGCAATCAGTCGACCCTGATCGTCATAAGCGTTCTGCGTTTCACCACCGTCGGGCGCGGCCTCACTGACCAGGCGTGCATTTTCGTCATGCACATAGACCAGCTCACTGCCGTCAGCGTTATGGACAATGACTGAGCCTTTATCGTCCCACTCGTAACGCGCTTCCATCTGCGCGTAATTGGCCCAATGACGCACGCATCGGGACAGCTTGCCTTCACGCTCCCACTCCCAGAAGAAGCTAGCCCCCCCGGCCATTTGTCGCTCAAGGATGACGTGCTGATCGTTGTAGCGGTAATGCTCGGTTTCGCCCATCGCATTGGTGGAAGAAACCAGTTGATTGAGTGCGTTGTATCGGTAGGTGACGAGGGTATGAATCGTCAGCCATGGGTCTTGGCGTTCGCCGCGTTCATCGTATTCGGGGCGTTGTTGCTGTTGATCGACGGCAACGATGTGTCTGTCTTCGTAGCGCAGCAAAAGGGCGCGCCCTGCGCCGTTATCTATGCGCTGGATACGATCAACGAAGTCATAACTGATGTGCAGAAGATTTTCGTACGCATCGCTGATCGCGGTCAGTCGACCGGCACGGAAATGGTAAAAGCGTGTTTTTGCCCCGGCTTGGGTCAAAATGAGTTCGCCGGGGTCATTGCCTAGATAAATTGCTGCCTGAGCCAGACTGTTAGTGATGGCCGGCCGCTGTTCCGTGGGCATCGGGAAACGGGTTTGCCGGTTCTCGTTGTCCGTCCACAGCACACCCTCATCGTCGATCTGCAAGCGATGAGACAGTGAATGACTCCAGCCATAGCCGAGGCGGCTATCAATTTCGACTGCACTGCTTCGGTATAGGCGTGTCCACTCAAAAGGCAGTAGGCCACCCAGTTCCCCATCGGTGAGCGTCAGTAACTCTTCACCGGTCACCATCGACACTGGTTCGCCGTCTGAGCATGTGTCGTCGACGCATTGTGCTGGTTTTTTCGCTGGGTTCTTGGGCTGTTCGGGGGCGTTGTCGACGGCCTCTACCTGCTCGATCCGTGAGGTTGGCTCATCTTTTTTACGGGTTTGAATCTGCGCATCGGATTCCGCTTTTCCGCCAGTGACCGGTGGCTTGCTCTTCGGAGCTGTCGCGGTTTCGGCAGGTTTGGGAGCGGCAATCTGAACATCCGCTTTGCGTGCCGGATTGAATTTCGAATCACCATTGAGTAGCAACGGCTTCGATGCTTCGGTATGCGGCGTCGCTTTGGACTTGCTGACTTTCATCAACATGCCGGTGAAGTCTTCAATCAGCTTTATGACTTTGCCGCTGCTTTGTACCCCTTTGACGGCTTTTGTACCCACGCGTACGGCCAAGCCAAGACCACCAGTCAAAACAACGCCGATCAAAATGTTGAGCAGGAACTCTGTCGACATTTGCGCCAGCACTTCGGTACAAGTCTGCGGCGGCAGCATCTTCACCCAGGCCACGATGGCCGCGACGTATATCCACATCAGCGGCTCATCGCTCGCGATTAACAAAGCCGTGTGAATAGCGTCGGCAGAGGCGTCGTAGATCTTCTTGATCTGTTCTTCAGTAAAAAAGTTTTTCAGCTTCTCGTAGTTTTCGCGAGGATGGGCAATGAGGTCGTAGAGACTTTTGATATCGCCCCATAAGCCCATGATCGCTTTCATGAAGCCTTCCCAGGCCGCTTCCAGTTCCTGCAACGCGCGACCACCAAGGGAGGCATCGGTGTGCGCCTGCCATAGCGGTAGGAAGCTGGTGCTCCATTCAGTTTGTAGCCAGCCGCCCAACTCGCCGATCACGCCTTGGTAGGAATTGAACAAACTGTCGATCTGGGCACGCGTAGGATTCGGGAAGAAGGTGATTTTGTACTGCTGATTGGGAGTAAGGCCTGAGACTTCAAGAATCCCTGATGCATCAATGGTTTTATTGATGGTCGGTCCAACTTCGTTTTTGCCAATGAAGCGGCCATTGACGACCGGTGTCAGTTGAACTGGCGTATTGCCGATCGGCACAAAGCGCGCGGACTCGAAACTATGGATCAGCACCAGCTTGCCGTTCGCAGGACAGTTGGCATAAAGGGTATTTTCCTTCTTGCTGTCCTTGTCAGCCGTGCCAACTTCGTCACCGACTTTGAATTGCTGCTCCGCATCCAGAATGCCGCCGTACCAAGCTTCGGCATGCTCGCGGTAATCCTTCAGGCACTTCTTGAAGTCGTTGATGATGGCCTGAGCATCGGGTTGTTTTGCTGTGAGACCGCCAACGATCCCGCCCATTAGAACGCTCATACCACCACCTCTTTTTCCAGATAGGCCTTCAATAGCCCGGTAAAGTTTTCTTCCGTGAGTGGCGTGCGTTTAACAAAGCGCGCCACTTTTTGTTTCAGGTTCGATTCGGGAAAGGAGAAATACAGATCGGCGTGTTCCTCCTGCAGCCACTGCAGCATGTTGCCGATAACGGTTGATGGATTTTCTGCCATCAACCCCTCCAACAACCCCTTCGGCACCTCCCACCACGGCCAATCCCGCACCTTCGGCACCACCCGCGTGCCCACTTCCAGCGCCTGCCCATTGATCAGATACCGTTCAAACACCGGCAGCACTTCTCCAGCCTTCTCCCCAAGCCCTCGCAAGATCGGATAGATATGCCGCCCATCCCAAAACCGGAAAAACACCTCGGTGCCATCCGGCATTTTCACCTGCGTCAGGCTGCGCAGATGTTCGAACACTTCGTTCGGTTCTGAACGCGACACGGCCAGCCAGCCCCAGTCGAGGGCGTCGGTATCGGCGATCCATGGCAGGAAGGCGGAGTTGGCTTTGAGTTCGGTGAGGTAGGGCATCACCGGTTGCCAGGTGGAGTAGGGCGTGCCGCCCCAGATCGGGATGAGCTGGGCGGTGGGTTCGGTGATGTACAGGGTTTTCAGCGCATCGGCGTCGCTGGCGGCGCTGATGATCAGGTACAGGCGCTCGCCGCTTTGCAGTGGCTGTTGCGCCAGCCAGTCCTTGGGGGTGATTCGTTCAGATGGCACAGGCACCTGCCTTGCATTTTTCGCATTCTTCACAGAACGGCGCGTTGCGTTTTAGGGTGTTGATCTGCGCCGGGGTAAGGACCTGGCCAGCCTTGTCCGCGTCAGCCTGTTTCAGGATGCCGGGCATCAACGGCGCAGCACCAGTCCCACTGCCCGGGCTGCCACCAGAGTTCATGTTGATCACCGGCCCGCTCATGGTTACGCCGCCAGCATCGATCTTGATGAAGCTGCCGCCGCCGACCAGGGTCAGCTCCGCACCCGCTTCCATCACCACTTTCATGCCGCTGCTCAGGTGGATTTCCTGTCCGGCGTCGATGAATTGGCCGGTGCCGATCTTGATGTGCTGGTTGACGCCGACGGTGAGGTGGTCGTTGGCGCGGGTTTCGACTTTGCGGTCGGCGTAGACGGTGTGGTGTTCTTCGGCCTTGAACTCGGTGTAGCTGTTCTGTTCGACGGTGTCGTGGCGTTCGTTGCCGACGCGGATTTTCTGGTCGTGCTCGATGTTTTCGTCCCAGTCGCGCTGGGCGTGCAGGTAGATCTGTTCCTGACCTTTCTTGTCTTCGATGCGCAGTTCGTTATAGCCGCCGCCACCCATCGAGCTCAGGGTCTTGAAGGTGCTGCGGGTCTTGTTCGCCGGCAGTGGGTAGGGGACGGTGTTTTCCTTGTGGTACAGGCAGCCGCTGATCAGCGGTTGATCGGGGTCGCCTTCAAGGAAGGTGACCAGCACTTCCATGCCGATGCGCGGGATGGCGATGCCGCCGTACTGGGCGCCGGCCCAGGCGCTGGAGACGCGCAGCCAGCAGCTGGTTTTGTCGTCGGCCTGACCTTCGCGGTCCCAGTGGAACTGGACTTTGACCCGGCCGTATTCGTCGCAGTGGATTTCTTCGCCTTTCGGGCCGGTGACCACCGCGCTCTGGCTGCCGAGGATGCGCGGTTTCGGGTGGCGCAGCGGCGGGCGGTTGGGCACGTCCCACGGCGTGGCCTGGAAGCGGTTGCGGTAGCCCTGGTGGAAATCGTCTTTGAGTGCGGTGGTGTCACTGGTCACCGACTCCTCGAGCACTTGCGGTTGCTTGCCTTCGTGCAGGACTTCAGTGAGCAGCCAGAGGTCGTTCCACTTGGCTTTCGGGTGTTCAGTCAGGGCGAGGAAATGGCCGCTGACCAGCAATGGCTGATCGCTCTTGCCTTCGGCGAGTTGGAAGTCACTGCGATGGCGTTCGAGGGCACGTTTGGCCAGGTGCTTGCCGCGCTCGCGGTCGATGAAGCGGCCCGGGTAATCGTAGTCTTCGAGGTCGGGCAGGGCGTCGCCACGGTTTTCGCTTTCCAGGGTCAGGCGCGGTTTTTCGAAGTCGTAGTCGCGACGGGTGGTGCGGCTGGTGCGGGTTTCCAGGCGCAGGTCGAAACGTTTGATCACCGGGTTGCTGGCGACCATGCCCGAGTCTTGCTGATAGGGCACAGGCGCAAGTTTTGGGAACACCGTCTGGTCATCGCCGAACACGAGCTTGTGCGCCGTGGCGCTGTGCTGGAAGTGGAAATGAATGCCTTCTTCTTCGCACAGGCGCTGGATGAAGTGCAGATCCGACTCGTCGTATTGCACGCAGTAGATGCGCTCGGGATAGATCGAGCCGGTCTTGAATTCGTAGGCGTTGCCTTGAATGCCGTGCTCTTCCAGCACCATGCCGATGATCTTCGGCACGCTGAGCTTCTGGAAGATGCGCTGGTTGATGCGGTGCGCGAGGTACGCCAGTTGCGGGCGCAACGTCACCGAATAACGGGTCAGACGCTTGCCGGAATCGCCTTGTGCGGCGCGGTAGATCTGGCCATGAATGCCGCTGCCGTCAGGCGACAGCTGCAGAAAGGCCGGTTTGTGCAGCAGGGTTTCGAGGTCCAGCGACGGCTGCTCACTGACCAGCTCCACCTCAAAGACAAAAGGCTGGCTGATGGCTTCCCGGCCTTGCAGGGTGAATACCTGAAAGTCAGCGGAAAGCCCTTCGATGGTCAGGGCAAAGTGGGTTTCATTGGCCGGCGCGAACATCCCTTGTTCCTCGTGCTGTACAGCGGCGCTCGTCGACGACCGCAAAAAAGCGGCTCAACGTACGCGAAATTCTGGAGGGGCGTAAACAACATCGACCAGCAGAGCTGGCCGATGCGTGTAACGGTCAGCCGTAATTAAACGACTGGAGCACGCCAGTCATCGGAACCCGAAGTACCGGATACTTCGTGGGTCCAGGTGATTTTGCGGTAGGTGAACTGCACTTCTTCCAGGTGGGTGAAGTGCGCGTTGCCTGGATCCTGGCAGTTGTGCATTTTGTTGTTGATGGCGACGATGATCGCGTCTTCCAGTTTGGTGGTGTAGTAGTGCTCTTGGGTGCCTTGAGCCGAAGTGCGGTACCACTGGATAACGATTTCGCTCATGCGCTCGCCGGAAGTCAGAGCTGCTTGCAGCAGTGGCGAAGCCTTGTCGTAGACCTTGGTGATCACAACTGGCTTGTGTACGCGCTGACCGGTTGGCTGACCGGATTGCGGGTCACGCGGGATGATCACGTCGTGGGTGAACGCCTGAACCATGACCTGGTCTTCGTGGCCTTCCTGGTAGGTGTTGCCAACGGAGTCGGCGGTGAAAGCGCCGGCAGTGATCAGGCCTTGTTTTTCGCCGGTAACCGACATGTACGCTGGTGTTGCCATGGGGTGCTCTCCTTGCGGATAAGGTTAGGGTGCCCGGAGGCGAAATCGCCCGGTGGGTGGCTGAGAGTTATCAAGGAGCGTGCCAGGTTCTGCGCGGTGCCCGGATGACGGGGGCGCCACGCTGGTCGGTCATCTTTCGCGGCGATTTTCACCGGGATAACCGGGAGAAAGTGCGCAAGAAGTTGCGCAGTACTGCGCAACTTCTTGCGCACTTGGCTGCAGGGCTTGCCCAGCGCGGGCTGCAGGGCAATTCACCCCTGAAATATTACGACCAACTGCGCAACTTCTTGCGCAGTTGGTATTTGCCGGGACCGAGGTGTCTGCTTCGCGAGCAGGCTCGCTCCCACAAGGGAATTATGGGTTGCCCGAATTTGGCTTAAGCCGCAAAACCTGTGGGAACGAGCCTGCTCGCGAAGGCGTCTGTTCAGGCAAAACATCGGCGACTGACACACCGCTTTCGCGAGCAAGCTCACTCCTACACCGGATTTGTGGTTTGCCCGCAACCTGGAGCCCACCCCGGAATATGTGGGAGCGGGCTTGCTCGCGAAGGCGGTGGGTCAGGCAAAGCATGGGGTGACTGAAACTCCGCTATCGCGAGCAGGCTCACTCCTACAGGTGCGCGCGAAATGCGGGTTGGAAAGCGTCTTATAAATGAAACACCGCCCTCGGCTATACTCCCCGCATTTCGATCAGGCACGAGGATTCACTGTGAAGAACTGGACGTTGCGCCAACGCATTTTGGCGAGCTTTGCGGTGATTATCGCCATCATGCTGTTGATGGTGGTGCTGTCCTACTCGCGGTTGTTGAAGATCGAGGCCAGTGAAAACAGCGTGCGCGACGATGCCATCCCCGGCGTCTATTACAGCTCGATGATTCGCGGCGCTTGGGTCGACAGTTATTTGCAGACCCAAAAACTGCTTGGCCTCAAGGAAGGCCAGGGCGTTTCCAGTGAAGACGCTGCCGACTACAAGGCGTTCGAGGCGCGTCTGCAAGAACACATGGCCAGCTATCGCAAGACCATGGCCACCGATGAAGACCGTTCCGAATTCGCCCTGTTCGAGAAGTACCACGATACCTACATGCAGATTCAGGATGCCGTGCTGGACCTGCACAAGCGCAATCTGGAAGCCGATGCCATCAAGCTGTTCAATGAGAAACTGACCCCGGCGTGGTACACCGGGCGGATGAAACTCAACGACATCATTGGCGAGAACAAAGTCGTCGCTGATAACGCCATGGCCAACATCGACGACGCCGTAGCAACGGCCAAAGTCAGCATGGTCATTTCCCTGCTGGTCGCGGTGCTGGCCGCCGGCCTCTGTGGCCTGCTGTTGATGCGCGCGATCATGGCGCCGATGAACCGCATCGTGACCATCCTCGACATCATGCGCACCGGTGATCTGAGTTCGCGCCTGAACCTTGATCGCAAGGACGAGTTCGGCGCGGTCGAAACCGGCTTCAACGACATGATGACCGAGCTGACGTCGCTGGTATCCCAGGCCCAGCGCTCCTCGGTGCAGGTGACCACCTCGGTGACCGAAATCGCTGCCACATCCAAGCAGCAACAGGCCACCGCCACCGAAACCGCAGCGACCACCACCGAAATCGGCGCAACCTCCCGGGAGATCGCCGCGACCTCGCGGGATCTGGTGCGCACCATGACCGAAGTGTCCACCGCTGCCGATCAGGCCTCGGTGCTCGCCGGCTCCGGCCAGCAAGGCCTGGCACGCATGGAAGACACCATGCACTCGGTGATGGGCGCAGCGGATCTGGTCAACGCCAAACTGGCGATCCTCAACGAGAAGGCCGGCAACATCAATCAGGTGGTGGTGACCATCGTCAAGGTGGCCGACCAGACCAACCTGCTGTCACTCAACGCGGCGATCGAAGCCGAGAAGGCCGGCGAGTACGGTCGCGGTTTTGCCGTAGTCGCCACCGAAGTCCGGCGTCTGGCCGATCAGACCGCCGTGGCCACGTACGACATCGAGCAGATGGTTCGCGAGATCCAGTCGGCGGTGTCGGCTGGGGTGATGGGCATGGACAAGTTTTCCGAAGAAGTACGCCGCGGTATGTCGGAAGTGCAGCAGGTCGGCGAGCAGCTGTCGCAGATCATCCATCAGGTGCAGGCGCTGGCGCCGCGCGTGCTGATGGTCAACGAAGGCATGCAGGCCCAGGCCACTGGCGCCGAGCAGATCAACCATGCGCTGGTGCAGTTGGGCGATGCCAGCAGCCAGACCGTCGAGTCGCTGCGTCAGGCCAGTTTCGCTATCGACGAACTGAGCCAGGTGGCCGTCGGCCTGCGCAGCGGCGTTTCGCGATTCAAAGTCTGATGAGCGAAATCATCGCCAAACGAGGCAGTGCGCCAGTGGCGAAGCCGGCGCTGTTCCTGCTGTTTCGCATCGGCAGCGAACGCTACGCCCTGCGCGCCACGGAAGTGGCCGAAGTGCTGCCGCGCCTGCCGCTGAAACCGATTGCCCGGGCGCCGCAGTGGGTGGCCGGGGTGTTCGCCTATCGCGGGGCGGTGGTGCCGGTGATCGACCTCAGCGCGCTCACTTTCGGTCAGCCCGCCGAGGCGCGCACCAGCACGCGGCTGGTGCTGGTCAATTATCAGCCGGAGCAATCGCAACCAGCGCAATGGCTCGGGCTGATTCTCGAACAGGCCACCGACACGCTGCGCTGTCATCCGCAGGATTTCCAGCCCTACGGCCTCGACAACCGCGAGGCACCGTACCTCGGCCCGGTGCGCGAAGATGCGCAGGGATTGCTGCAATGGGTGCGGGTCAATGACTTGCTCGATGACGCCGTGCGCGGTTTGCTGTTCCCCGATCCGCCGCGTGATCCGGCGCAGTTAGAGGCGCAGCCATGAGTGGTGATCAGCGCTTTTTCGATTTCCTCAAGGAACGCATCGGCCTCGATGTCGCGTCGGTGGGCGCGGCGATCATCGAGCGTGCCGTGCGCCAGCGCACGACGTTGTCCCAAGCCGCCCACGCCGACGAATACTGGCAGCTGTTGCAAGGCTCGCGGGATGAACAGCAAGCGCTGATCGAAGCGGTGATCGTCCCGGAAACGTGGTTTTTCCGTTACCCGGAATCCTTCGCGACGCTGGGCAAACTGGCGCGAGCTCGGCTTAAAGAACTCAACAATATGCGTGCCTTGCGCATCCTCAGCCTGCCGTGCTCCACCGGCGAAGAACCCTACTCGATTGCCATGGCCTTGCTTGATGCCGGATTGCAGCCGCATCAATTCAAGGTCGACGGCATGGACATCAGCCCGCTTTCGGTGGAAAAGGCGCGGCGTGCGGTGTATGGCAAGAACTCGTTTCGCGGTCAGGATCTGGAATACCGCGAACGACATTTTTTTGCCGAGCAGGACGGCCACCGGGTCAACGAATACGTTCGCGAACAAGTGCGCTGGCAGGTCGGCAATGTCCTCGATCCAACGCTGTTGGCGAACGAGCCTGCCTTCGATTTCGTGTTTTGCCGCAACCTGCTGATCTACTTCGACCAGCCGACCCAGAAGCAGGTGTTCGAAGTGCTCAAGCGCCTGACTCATGTCGACGGCGTGCTGTTTATCGGCCCGGCGGAGGGCAGTCTGCTCGGGCGTTTGGGCATGCGCTCGATCGGCATCCCGCAGTCGTTCGCTTTCAGCCGTCACAGCGAGCCGCTCCCCGAACCGCTGCCGACGCCTAAACCGGTCGCCGTGCCGGCCAGCCAACCAATGCGCGGCGCGCCGCCAGCGCCAGTGCGCAACCGGCCCTTCGCTGCCGTGACGCCTTTGCCGGTAACGAAAAAAACTGCCAACCCCGACGCCGCGACATTGCTGGCCCAAATCGCTGCACTGGCCAACGAAGGCAAAAGCGCCGAGGCCCGTGCCGCGTGCGAATACTATCTGCGCAGCCATGAGCCGGTGGCGCAGGTGTTCTATTGGCTTGGCCTGCTCAGCGATGTCGCCGGCTTGAGCCTCGAAGCCCAGGGTTATTACCGCAAGGCCTTGTACCTTGAACCGCAACACCCCGAAGCGTTGATGCACCTGGCCGCGTTGCTGCAGGCCCAGGGTGACACGGCGGGTGCCCGACGATTGCAGGAGCGCGCCGCCCGTAGCGGGCGCACCGCCGACAGTGAGCGTAAACGATGAGCGCGTCCGACACCTTGAACGTTACCCACGAAGACGCCCGCGCCATCGACGATTGCTGGAATCGCATCGGCATTCATGGCGACAAGTCCTGCCCGTTGCTGGAAGAGCACATCCATTGCCGCAACTGCTCGGTGTATTCCGCCGCCGCCACGCGCCTGCTCGACCGCTATTCGTTGCAGCAGGATCAGCGCGAAGCGGTGGTCAGCAAAGTCGAAATCGACGTCAAGACCCGCTCGCTGTTGATGTTCCGCCTCGGCGAGGAATGGCTCGGATTGGCAACGCGCAGCCTCGTCGAAGTCGCGCCGTTACAGGCGATTCATTCCCTGCCGCACCAGCGCTCGCGGGCCTTGCTCGGTGTGGCCAATGTCCGTGGCGCACTGGTCGCGTGTCTGTCGCTGGTGGAGTTGCTCGACCTCGACGGCAGCGTTGCGCCGGCCAGCGGCGGGCGAGTCATGCCGCGCATGCTGATCATCGCCGCCCATGGCGGGCCGGTGGTGGTGCCGGTCGATGAGGTTGACGGCATTCATGCCATCGACGAACGCATCCTCGACGCGGCGTCACAGTCCGGTGCGCAGGCCAGTGCCAAGTACACCCGTGGCGTTCTGCAATATCGTGGTCGCAGCCTGCGCTGGCTGGATGAAGAACAGCTGTTGTCCGCCGTGACCCGGAGCCTGACATGACCCCCGAGCAAATGCGCGACGCCTCACTGCTCGAACTGTTCAGCCTCGAAGCCGAAGCCCAGACCCAAGTGCTCAGCGCCGGGTTGCTGGCGCTGGAGCGCAACCCGACCCAGGCCGATCAACTGGAATCGTGCATGCGCGCGGCGCACTCGCTCAAGGGCGCGGCGCGGATCGTTGGTATCGACAGCGGCGTCAGCGTCGCCCACGTCATGGAAGATTGCCTGGTCAGTGCGCAGGAAGGCCGTTTGTTGCTGCGGCCCGAGCACATCGACGCATTGCTGCAGGGCACCGATCTGCTGATGCGCATCGCCACGCCGGCCAATGCGCCGCAACCTGTGGACATTGATGCCTACGTGGCGCTGATGGGGCGTTTGCTCGATCCGTCGGCGCCAGCCGCTGTGGTTGCCACGCCGCCGATGGCCGAGTTGTCGATCGAGCCAGCGCCGATAGTTGAAGAGCCCGTCGAGCCGGCCCCGCGTAAAAACAAACGCACCACCGAAGGCGGCGAGCGCGTTTTGCGCGTCACTGCCGAACGCCTGAACAGCCTGCTCGATCTGTCGAGCAAATCGCTGGTGGAAACCCAGCGTCTCAAGCCGCATCTGGCGACCATGCAGCGCCTCAAGCGCATGCAGAACAATGGCCTGCGCGCGCTGGAAAATCTCAATGTGCACCTGAAGGAGCATGCGCTGAGCCTGGAAGCGCTCGAGTCGCTGGAAGATGCGCGACGTTTGCTCGCCGAGTCGCAGCAATTGCTCAGCGAGAAAAACGCCGAACTCGACGAGTTCGCCTGGCAGGCCAGTCAGCGCGCACAAGTGCTTTATGACACCGCGCTGGCCTGTCGCATGCGCCCGTTCGCCGACGTGCTCAGCGGGCAGGCGCGCATGGTTCGCGACCTTGGCCGCAGCCTCGGCAAACAAGTGCGCCTGGAGATCGAAGGCGAGAAAACCCAGGTCGATCGCGATGTGCTGGAAAAGCTCGAAGCGCCGCTGACTCACTTGCTGCGCAACGCTGTCGATCACGGCATCGAAACCCCGGAACAACGCCTGCTCAAAGGCAAGCCGGAAGAGGGCCTGATTCGCCTGCGCGCCTCCCATCAGGCCGGTTTGCTGGTGCTGGAATTGAGCGATGACGGCGGTGGTGTCGATCTGGAGAAAGTCCGCCGCAGCATCGTTGAACGGCAGTTATCACCAGCCGAAACCGCAGCGCAGTTGAGCGAAGAGGAGCTGCTGACCTTCCTGTTTCTGCCGGGCTTCAGCCTGCGCGACAAAGTCACCGAAGTGTCCGGGCGTGGCGTCGGTCTCGACGCTGTTCAGCACATGGTTCGCCAGTTGCGTGGGGCCGTGGTGCTGGAGCAGACGGCAGGCGAGGGCAGCCGTTTCCATCTGGAAGTGCCGCTGACCTTGTCGGTTGTGCGCAGTCTGGTGGTGGAGGTCGGCGAAGAGGCTTACGCGTTCCCGCTGGCGCACATCGAACGCATGTGCGATCTGGCCCCGGAAGACATCGTGCAGGTTGAGGGGCGTCAGCATTTCTGGCACGAAGGCCAGCATGTCGGCCTGGTTGCCGCCAGCCAATTGCTCAATCGCCCGGCCAGCCAGAACGATGGCGCTACCCTGAAAGTTGTGGTGATCCGCGAGCGCGAAGCGATTTATGGGGTGGCGGTCGAGCGCTTCGTGGGTGAGCGCACGCTGGTGGTGTTGCCGCTGGACGAGCGTCTGGGCAAGGTTCAGGACATCTCCGCCGGGGCCTTGCTCGATGATGGTTCGGTGGTGCTGATCGTCGATGTCGAAGACATGCTGCGTTCGGTGGACAAGCTGCTCAACACCGGGCGCCTGGAGCGCATCGCTCGTCATGGCAACCAAGCTGCCGAAGCCGCGCGCAAACGGGTGCTGGTGGTCGACGATTCGCTGACCGTGCGCGAACTGCAACGCAAACTGCTGCTCAATCGTGGCTACGACGTCGCGGTGGCGGTGGACGGCATGGACGGCTGGAACGCGCTGCGTTCGGAGAACTTCGATCTGCTGATCACCGACATCGATATGCCACGCATGGACGGCATCGAGCTGGTCACGCTGCTGCGCCGCGACAACCGTCTGCAATCGCTGCCGGTGATGGTCGTGTCGTACAAGGATCGCGAAGAAGACCGCCGCCGTGGACTGGACGCCGGCGCCGACTATTATCTAGCCAAAGCCAGTTTTCATGACGACGCCCTGCTCGATGCAGTGGTCGAGCTCATCGGAGGAGCGCGGGCATGAGGATCGCAATCGTCAACGACATGCCCCTGGCGGTGGAGGCCCTGCGCCGAGCGGTGGCCTTCGAGCCGGCGCATCAGGTGATCTGGGTCGCCAGCAACGGCGCCGAGGCGGTGCAACGCTGCGCCGAGTGCACGCCAGACCTGATTTTGATGGACCTGATCATGCCGATCATGGACGGCGTCGAAGCCACGCGGCGGATCATGGCCGAGACGCCGTGCGCGATTGTCATCGTCACTGTCGACCGTCAACAGAACGTGCACCGTGTGTTCGAGGCGATGGGCCACGGCGCGCTGGACGTGGTCGACACCCCGGCGATCGGCGCGGGCAATGCCCAGGAAGCGGCGGCGCCGTTGTTGCGCAAGATCCTCAACATCGGCTGGCTGATCGGCGACAAGGCGCCACGTGCGCGCCCGGCGCCGAGTTCGCCGCGCAGTTCGCCGTCACGCCAGCGGCTGGTGGCGATCGGGTCGTCTGCGGGTGGGCCGGCGGCGCTGGAAGTGTTGCTCAAAGGCCTGCCGAGAGATTTTTCCGCCGCGATCGTGCTGGTGCAGCATGTCGACCAAGTGTTCGCCGCCGGCATGGCCGAATGGCTGGCCAGCGCCAGTGGCCTCGATGTGCGTCTGGCCCGTGAAGGCGAGCCGCCGCAAAGTGGCGCGGTGCTGCTGGCCGGGACCAATCACCATATTCGCTTGTTGAAAAACGGCACGCTGGCCTACACCGCCGAACCGGTCAACGAGATCTATCGCCCCTCTATCGATGTGTTTTTCGAGAGCGTCGCCAGTTTTTGGAACGGTGACGCCGTCGGGGTTTTATTGACCGGGATGGGGCGCGATGGCGCGCAAGGGCTTAAGCTCATGCGCCAGCAGGGTTATTTGACCATTGCGCAGGATCAGCACAGCAGTGCGGTGTACGGCATGCCCAAGGCCGCCGCGGCGATCGATGCCGCGGTGGAAATCCGCCCGCTGGAAAAGATAGCGCCACGATTGCTGGAGATTTTCCCCAAATGAACAGGTTGATCGGCAATCCAGGCCCCCGCAGTACTCAGGTGACCGCTCATGAATGATTTACAGATCGACGACATTAAAACCGACGAGAACGCCGCCATGGTGTTGTTGGTGGATGATCAGGCGATGATCGGCGAAGCGGTGCGCCGTGGGCTGTCGAATCAGGAAAACATCGACTTCCACTTCTGCTCCGACCCGCAGCAGGCGATCGCGCAGGCGGTGCGGATCAAGCCGACGGTGATCCTTCAGGATCTGGTGATGCCCGGCCTCGATGGCCTGAGCCTGGTGCGCGAATACCGCAATCACCCGGCGACCAAGGACATCCCGATCATCGTCCTCTCGACCAAGGAAGACCCGCTGATCAAAAGCGCGGCGTTCTCCGCCGGCGCCAACGATTACCTGGTGAAACTGCCGGACACCATCGAACTGGTCGCGCGCATCCGCTATCACTCGCGGTCCTACATGACGTTGCTGCAACGCGACGCCGCGTACCGTGCGTTGCGGGTCAGCCAGCAGCAATTGCTCGACACCAATCTGGTCCTGCAACGGCTGATGAACTCCGATGGCCTGACCGGGCTGTCCAACCGCCGCCACTTCGACGAGTACCTGGAACTGGAGTGGCGCCGTTCGCTGCGCGATCAGACGCAGCTTTCACTGCTGATGATCGACGTCGATTACTTCAAATCGTACAACGACAGTTTCGGTCACGTTGAAGGCGACGAAGCGTTGCGCAAGGTCGCCGCAGCCATCCGTGACGCCAGCGCGCGCCCGTCGGACCTGCCGGCGCGTTATGGCGGCGAGGAGTTTGTGCTGGTCCTGCCGAACACTTCGCCGGGCGGCGCGCGGCTGTTGGCAGAGAAGCTGCGCCAGACTGTGGCGGCGTTGAAGATTCCCCATAACACGCCGACCGAAGGCTCCAGTCTGACCATCAGCATTGGTCTGGCAACCATGGTGCCGCAGTCCGGAAGCGATTGCCGGCTGCTGATTTCGGCGGCGGATCGCGGGTTGTATCTGGCCAAGAACAACGGGCGTAATCAGGTCGGGATCGAATAGGCCCGCGATCCTGGTAGGAGCTGCCGAAGGCTGCGATCTTTTGATCTTGAAAGCAAAATCAAAAGATCGCAGCCTTCGGCAGCTCCTACAGTGAGACTGTGTCAAGTGAATCACCCCCACACCCGCCAGACGGGCTGCCGCGACAGCCTGTTTACGTTATACTCGCCGGCTTTCAAAAGTTCGCCAACGAGTGCTGCCCGTCATGGAAATCAACCCGATCCTGAACACCATCAAGGACCTGTCCGAGCGCTCCGAAACTATTCGGGGGTATCTTTGACTACGATCAAAAGCATGAGCGTCTGACCGAGGTCAATCGCGAGCTTGAAGATCCGAGTGTCTGGAACAAACCTGAATACGCCCAGGAGCTGGGCCGCGAGCGTGCCGCGCTGGCGCAGATCGTCGACACCCTCGACGAACTGAACGGCGGTCTGGCCGATTGCCGCGACCTGCTGGACATGGCCGTCGAAGAGAACGACGAAGGCGCAGTGGGCGATGTCGTCGCCGAGCTGGCCCGTCTCGAGGAAAATCTGGCCAAGCTGGAATTCCGCCGCATGTTCAGCCATGAAATGGACCCGAACAACGCCTACCTGGACATCCAGGCCGGTTCCGGCGGCACCGAAGCGCAGGACTGGGCCAACATCCTGCTGCGCATGTACCTGCGCTGGGCCGACAAACGCGGTTTCGACGCGACCATCATGGAACTGTCCGCCGGTGAAGTCGCCGGGATCAAGGGCGCTACCGTGCACATCAAGGGCGAATACGCCTTTGGCTGGCTGCGTACCGAGATCGGCGTGCACCGTCTGGTGCGCAAGAGCCCGTTCGACTCCGGCAACCGTCGTCACACCTCGTTCTCCGCTGTTTTCGTCTCGCCAGAGATCGATGACAAGGTGGAAATCGAAATCAACCCGGCAGACCTGCGGATCGACACCTATCGTTCCTCCGGTGCCGGTGGTCAGCACGTAAACACCACCGACTCGGCCGTACGTATCACCCACGTACCGACCAACACCGTGGTCAGCTGCCAGAACGAGCGTTCCCAGCACGCCAACAAGGACACCGCGATGAAAATGCTGCGGGCCAAGTTGTACGAGCAGGAAATGCAGAAGCGCAACGCCGCCTCGCAAGCGCTGGAAGACACCAAGTCGGACATCGGCTGGGGTCACCAGATCCGCTCTTACGTGCTCGATGCCTCGCGGATCAAGGATCTGCGTACCAACATCGAACGCAGCGATTGCGACAAGGTGCTCGATGGCGACATCGACGAGTACCTGGAAGCGAGCCTGAAATCCGGCCTGTAACACCCTCTGTGGGAGCGGGCTCGCCCGCGATCCCCAGCCGAAGGCTGGGGGCAACGAACCTGATGGAATACTTAAAGACATGAGCGACCTACAACTCGACCCGCAAGCCCTGCAACAGGAAGAAAACTCCCTGATCGCCCTGCGCAAGGAAAAGCTTGCTGCCGAGCGCGCCAAGGGCAATGCCTTCCCGAACGACTTCCGCCGCGAAAACTACTGCGATGCCTTGCAGAAACAGTACGCGGACAAGACCAAGGAAGAGCTGGCAGAGGCTGCAATCCCGGTCAAGGTTGCCGGTCGCATCATGCTCAACCGTGGCTCGTTCATGGTGATTCAGGACATGACCGGGCGCATTCAGGTCTACGTCAACCGCAAGACGCTGTCGGAAGAAACCCTGGCTGCAGTGAAAACCTGGGACATGGGCGACATCATTGCCGCTGAAGGCACCCTGGCGCGTTCCGGCAAAGGCGACCTGTACGTTGAAATGACCAACGTGCGCCTGCTGACCAAATCGCTGCGTCCGCTCCCGGACAAGCACCATGGCCTGACCGACACCGAGCAGCGCTACCGCCAGCGCTACGTCGACCTGATCGTCAACGAAGACGTGCGCCAGACCTTCCGCGTGCGTTCGCAAGTGATCGCGCACATTCGCAGCTTCCTGATGAAGCGCGACTTCCTCGAAGTCGAAACGCCGATGCTGCAGACCATTCCCGGCGGCGCTGCGGCCAAGCCGTTCGAAACGCACCACAATGCGCTGGACATGGAAATGTTCCTGCGTATCGCCCCTGAGCTGTATCTGAAGCGTCTGGTGGTCGGTGGTTTCGAGAAAGTCTTCGAGATCAACCGCAATTTCCGTAACGAAGGCGTTTCGACCCGCCACAATCCTGAATTCACCATGTTGGAGTTCTATCAGGCGTACGCCGATTACGAAGACAACATGGACCTCACCGAAGAACTGTTCCGCGAGCTGGCGCAGCTGGTGCTGGGCAGCACCGACGTGCCGTACGGCGACAAGGTGTTTCACTTCGGCGAGCCGTTCGTGCGCCTGTCGGTGTTCGACTCGATCCTCAAGTACAACCCTGAGCTGACCGCCGATGATCTGAACGACATCGACAAAGCTCGCGCCATCGCCAAGAAGGCCGGCGCCAAGGTGCTGGGCTTCGAAGGTCTGGGCAAACTGCAGGTGATGATTTTCGAAGAGCTGGTCGAGCACAAGCTGGAGCAGCCGCACTTCATCACTCAGTACCCGTTCGAAGTGTCGCCGCTGGCCCGTCGCAATGACGAAAACCCGAACGTCACCGACCGCTTCGAGCTGTTCATCGGTGGCCGTGAAATCGCCAACGCCTACTCCGAGCTGAACGACGCCGAAGACCAGGCCGAGCGCTTCATGGCGCAGGTTGCGGACAAGGACGCCGGTGACGACGAAGCCATGCACTACGACGCCGACTTCGTCCGTGCGCTGGAGTACGGCATGCCGCCAACCGCCGGTGAAGGTATCGGCATCGATCGTCTGGTGATGTTGCTGACCAACTCGCCGTCGATCCGCGATGTGATCCTGTTCCCGCACATGCGACCGCAAGCGTAAACGTTTCAGTTAAAAAGCCGCCTAAAACAGGCGGCTTTTTATTGCCTGTCTGGTACAAATGTATCAATTGGTTAATTTGGAATTAGTAGAGGAAGTGCTGTCGTGATGGGTGCATTAGCTCAAGAAGGTGCAGCGGGTATCGCCACTGCGGTCGCTGAAAGTGTTCAGTACCAGGGCCGCAAGGCCAGCCGACAGGGCAGTGAGCAGCGTCGCCAGGACATTCTCGACGCCGCAATGCGCATTGTCGTGCGCGACGGCGTGCGTGCCGTGCGCCATCGTGCGGTCGCGGCGGAGGCCGGTGTGCCGCTGTCGGCGACCACGTATTACTTCAAGGACATCGATGACCTGCTCACCGATACCTTCGCCCAATACGTTGAACGTAGCGCGGCGTACATGGCCAAGTTGTGGATCAACAACGAAGGCCTGTTGCGCGAAATGGTGGTCAGCGCTGACGGCAGCCCGGAGTCGCGCTCGCAGCTGGCCGATGACATCGCGCGGCTGATGGCCGATTACGTGCACCGGCAACTGATCAACCGCCGCGAGCATCTGATGGCCGAACAGGCGTTCCGCCAGGAAGCGCTGCTCAACCCGCGTCTGGCCATTCTGGTGCGTTCGCATCAGCAGATTCTGTTGCAGGGCACCTGCCAGTTGTTCCAGGTACTGGGCTCGCGCGAACCACAGCAGGATGCCAAGGTGTTGACGGCGATTATCGGGCGGATGGAATATCAGGGCCTGCTCAACGACGCCGAGCCGTTGGCCGAAGAGGACATGCTCGGGATTCTGACGCGGTATATGCACCTTGTATTGGCGTCGGTGTAACACAATGCCGTCCGTCTGACGCCGATCCCCCTGTAGGAGCTGCCGAAGGCTGCGATCTTTTGATCTGCTTTTAGAAGACCAAGATCAAAAGATCGCAGCCTTCGGCGGCTCCTGCAGGGAGCCCGCGCCCAGTCATTCAAAGCGTCACGTTTTCTACAGGAGTTTCGGGTGGACGATTACCAGCAGACGATACGCATGTTGTCCGATCGCATTGTGCTGGCGCAGACGCCGATCCGCGTGCTCGATGCGGTCAAGTGGGACGACAACGTGCGCAAGGGCTTCCTCAAGGCCAAAGGCAAGGAAATGCCGGCGGTGGATCGCGACTACTACCTCAACCGCCCGCTGTCGTTCGATTCGAGCCAGGTCAAACTGGAGTTCCAGAACATCGAGCGCGACATCACCCGCCAGCTCGGCCAGTTCAACCCGGTCGGGCAGATCATGCGGCGCATGTGCAAGGAATACCGCATGGTGGTGCGCATGCTCGAGGCGCGCGGCACCGAGGACTTCGGCCTGATCTCGCAGGAGCTGTACGGCGCGGCGTCCGATGCTTTCCACGCCGGTGACCCGACCCTCGCCGACCTTGGCCTGATGATGTCCGACTACCTGAACAACATCGACGGACGCGGCGATCTCAAGGACGAGCCGAAGATCCTAACCGCCAAAGACGCGGTGCACCTGCTGCAAACCCGACTGAACAAAGTGTTCGGCGAGGCCGAAGAGACCATTCGCGTGTTCGAGTCCGACGGCATCGTCGCCGACGCCGCAGCGGGCGCCGACTACATCAAGATTCGCACCGACGCGCTGTTCAACGACCGCGACGTGCGGGCACTGGAAGTCCACGAAGGTCTGGTGCACGTCGGCACTACGCTCAATGGCTTGAATCAGCCGATCTGCACGTTCCTGTCGAAAGGCCCACCCTCGTCCACGGTGACCCAGGAAGGCCTGGCGATCCTGATGGAGATCATTACTTTCGCCTCCTACCCGAGTCGCCTGCGCAAACTGACCAACCGCACCCGTGCAATTCATATGGTCGAAGAGGGCGCGGACTTCTTGCAGATCTACGAATTCTTCCGCGAGCAGGGTTTCGAGATGGCCGAAAGCTACGGCAATGCCAGCCGGGTTTTCCGTGGCTCGACGCCGACCGGTCTGCCATTCACCAAAGACTTGTCCTACCTCAAGGGCTTCATCATGGTTTACAACTACATTCAGTTGGCCGTGCGCAAAGGCAAGCTCGAGCAGATTCCGCTGTTGTTCTGTGGCAAGACCACACTGGAAGACATGCGTACCTTGCGGCAACTGGTGGATGAAGGGCTGGTGGTGCCGCCGAAGTATCTGCCGGACCAGTTCCGGGACTTGAATGCGTTGTCGGCGTGGATGTGTTTCTCCAACTTCCTCAACCATTTGAGCCTGGACCGGATTGAGGCGGACTACTCCAATATCCTCTAGACCCAGCACCGACCCCCTTGTGGGAGCGAGCCTGCTCGCGAATGCGATTTCACCTTCAACATTGATGTTGGCTGATACACCGCTTTCGCGAGCAGGCTCGCTCCCACAGGTTTGATTTGTGTTCAGTTCTCTTCTTTGCGAGGTTTCACCGGATGAGAATCCTCGGCATTCTTTGCCTGCTCTTGACCCTCGGCGGTTGCAGTTCGCTGCTGTTCTACCCTGAACCGGGCCAGATCTTCACCCCGGACAAAGCCAAACTCGAATACCGCACCGTCACTCTGCTCACCGCTGATGGCTTGAAACTCAACGCCTGGTGGCTGCCGGCCAAACCTGGCGTCGAGGTCAAAGGCACGGTCCTGCATCTGCACGGCAACGGCGGCAATTTGCCGATGCATCTGGGCGGGAGCTGGTGGTTGCCGAAGAACGGCTATCAGGTGCTGCTGGTCGACTATCGCGGCTACGGTTTGTCCGAAGGCAAGCCGAGCCTGCCGGCGATCTATCAGGACATCGACGCGGCGTTCGCCTGGCTCGACAATGCACCCGAGGTCAAAGGCAAACCGCTGGTGCTGCTCGGGCAAAGTCTGGGCGGCGCGATGTCGGTGCATTGGCTGGCGCAGCACCCGGAGCGGCAAAAACAACTCAAGGCGCTGGTGCTGGATGGCGTGCCGGCCAGTTATCGCAGTGTCGGCCAATTCGCCCTCAGCACTTCGTGGCTGACCTGGCCGTTACAGGTGCCGCTGTCGTGGCTGGTGCCGGATGGCGACAGCGCGATCAACTCGATGGCGCAACTGACGGGCGTGCCCAAGCTGATCTTCCACAGCATCGACGATCCGCTGGTGCCAATGGTCAACGGCATTCGTCTGTATCAGGCAGCGCCGCCGCCGCGCGTGTTGCAGCTGACCCGTGGCGGTCATGTGCAAACCTTCGGCGACCCGGTGTGGCGTCAGGTCATGCTGCGCTATCTCGATGATCCCGAACACTTCGACGGCCTGCGCCGCCTCGGCGAAATCCCCAACTATCCGCCGCCCCCGAATTCCGAAGATGAGACCCCGCAATGACTGAAGAACGTAATGCCATCCCGCTGATCATCACCGGTATCTGCAGTATCCTCGGCACCGTCGGGGCGCTCTGGTACTACGGCTACCTGCATTTTGCCAAGCCGGAGGATGCGTTGCTGCTCAGCGAATTCACCATGCTCAAGACCGTGCCGGGCGAGGACTACAAAGTCTCGCTGAGCCCCGCGCCGCAAGTGGCGCAGTGCATTGATGGCGTGCTGGTGCTGTTTGATACCGAACAGAAAGGCCTGACCGGGGTGCTGGTCAACGCGCAGAAGAAAGCGGTGCGTTGCATGGGTGAGGAAACCCCACAAAAACTCCAGCAGTAACCGCATCTAATGTGGGAGCGAGCTTGCTCGCGAATACGGATTCACCTTCAACATTGATGTGAATGACACTCCGCTTTCGCGAGCAGGCTCGCTCCCACAAGGAATTTCTGGTCGCGCATGAAAAAGCCCCGCCTGATCAAGTCAGGCGGGGCTTTTGCGTTACCGGGTGAAGCTTAGTTCGAGCTCACCGAAGAACGCGGTGCTACTGGCTGGTTGTCGTTGGAAATGGTCACTTCCACGCGACGGTTCATCGCACGGCCCGAGACGCTGCCGTTATCCGCTACCGGGTATTCCTTGCCATAACCCTGAGCGACGATGCGCGAAGGATCGACACCCATCTTGATCAGGGCCATCTGCACGGAAGTCGCGCGGCGCTCGGACAGCGACTGGTTGTAGCTCGCGGTGCCGGTGCTGTCGGTGTAACCCTCGACAATCACTTTGCGATCCGGGTTTTCCTGAAGGAATTGCGCCAGTTTGTTGATGTTCACCAGGCCGCTGGATTTCAGATCAGCCTTGTTGGTGGCGAACAGCACATCACCGAAAGTCACCAGCGTACCGCGATCGGTCTGCTTGGCGTTGAGGCTGTCCTGCAGCTGTTTGATCTGTTGGTCACGCGCGTCCAGACGAGCCTGGGCGCGTTGCGCAGCGGCGTTTTTCAGGTTGTTTTCAGCGGTGCGCAGAGCGATGGTCTGCTTGGCCACTTCGACGCGCTGGTTGGTCAGGTAAGCCAATTGGTCAACCTTGGCCGCGTCTTCCTTGTCCAGATAAGCCTTGTCGGCCTTGTCCAGGTAATCGCTGGCGTCTTTGGTTTCCAGCGCCGCGACTTTGCTCGCCTGTGGGTTGGCCTGCAGGCCGGCGTAGTTGGTGCGCGCCTGTTCCAGGTTCGGGTTAGGCGGAGTAGAGCAGGCAGCCAGTGCAACGCTTGCGGCCAGAAGAGCGGGAATCATCAGTTGCTTACGCATAATTTTTCGTCCTTTCTATCGGTAAGAGTTTCAGCTTTGCGGTCGGGATGCGCGCTTACTGCACAGTGCGCTGGCTTTCCTGACGCAGTTCCTGAACACCTTTCTGGGAATCCTTCACAGCCTGTTCGGCCTTGGCGGCCTGAGCCTTGCGTTCAGCGACGCGAGCGTCCCATTCAGCCTGTTCGGACAGGCGACGGGCCTCGTCATACTTCTTGTCGTGCATGGCGATTTCAGCTTGTTTCAGTTTGTCCTGAGCCTGCTTCATTTCCACCGCAGCGAACTCGGTACCGCCAGCGCTGACGGCGCTGTTGACGGCCGATTGGGTCACGGCGTACTGCTCGGTCGGTGGGTTGCCGGCGCAACCGGCCAGTACGAAGCTGGTGCCGATGGCCAGAGCGGCCAATTTCAGACCGCGCAGGTGGGAAAACGAGGTTTGGGTTTTCATGGTCTTCAACTCCATTAGGCATCTCCTGAAAATACAACTGAATCCATCCTGGCAGAGGAGGCGAAAGCATCGCTTGTAGACGCGAATTGAAACGCTCGTTCCAGGCGTGGTTACCTGTTCCGACCGGCGGCATTTTTGAAAAGTTCAGAAAAGATGGCCTATCGCCAAAAATTAAATTGACCGTTTGGACAAGGCTCTGGGACGGGAACTTTGGCGGTTTCAAGCGGTACGCGCGGGTGTAGATTTGTCCATTGATAAATCAATTTTCGCACTGCAATACAGCCCATGTGGGAGCGAGCCTGCTCGCGAATGTGATGTGTCAGTCAGCGCAAATGCTGAATGAAAATCCGCATTCGCGAGCAGGCTCGCTCCCACGGTTTTGACCTGTATCGAATCAGTGCTTCTGCTTGTTCTCAGCCGAGGACAAATCATGCAAATGCCGCCGCGACAACGCCAGAAAACGCGGCGTCGGGCCGACATCCTCATACAACGGATCACCTTCCTCATCCGTCGCCACCACCGTCGAACCTTTCACATACGGCAGGCTTGCTTCGAACTCTTCAAGCGCGGCGCCGATCAGTTCACCGAGCAGCTCCTCGGGATGACGTTTGGGGTACATCTCGGCAATCGCCGCCAGTCGTGCGGCGGCTTCAACATCCAGATGAATCGTGTAGCCGGTGTCGGTCAGGCGACCTTTGGCGTTTTCTTCCCAATGCTGGGCGAGTTCACGAATTTTCATGATGACCTCATTTAGCGCCTGCTGATGGCAGGCCTGGGTGAGTGTCCGGCAGCGCCGGCGGCGGGCCGTCGTACGGCTTACTGTTGAGACTGGCTTTCGCGCGCAAGGTTTAAGTCGATTCGTCGCCTGCTTGTAAGAAGCGGCGCAGAGCGGCACTCTCTGGCAAAGCATTCATTTCTGCGCTGTCCCCGATTACCGCTGGAGAACTGCTGATGACCGATATTGATGCACGCTTGCGCGAAGACGTTCACCTGCTCGGAGAGCTGTTGGGCAACACCATTCGAGACCAGTACGGCGAGGCGTTCCTCGACAAGATCGAGCAGATTCGCAAGGGCGCCAAGGCCGACCGGCGTGGCTCGATGGACGCTGAACTGAGCGCCAGCCTCAATCAATTGAGCGAAGACGAATTGCTCCCGGTCGCGCGGGCCTTCAACCAGTTCCTCAATCTGGCCAACATCGCCGAGCAGTATCAATTGATTCATCGCCGCGAGGAGTCACAACCGGCGCCGTTCGAGTCGCGGGTGTTGCCGGAACTGCTCGCGCGCCTGCGCAGCGAAGGCCACAGCGCCGAGTCCCTGGCCCGGCAACTGGCGCGGCTGGAAATCGAATTGGTACTGACCGCGCACCCCACCGAAGTGGCGCGACGCACACTTATCCAGAAGTACGACGCGATCGCCGCGCAACTGGCCGCGCAGGATCATCGCGACCTGACCAGCGCCGAACGCGAGCAGATCCAGAGCAAACTGCAACGGCTGATCGCCGAAGCCTGGCACACCGAAGAAATCCGCCGAACCCGCCCGACGCCGGTCGATGAAGCCAAATGGGGCTTTGCGGTGATCGAGCATTCGTTGTGGCAGGCGATCCCCAACCATATGCGCAAGGCCGATCAGGCGCTGTTCGCCGCGACGGGCCTGCGCTTGCCGCTGGAAGCCGCGCCGATCCGCTTCGCCTCATGGATGGGCGGCGACCGTGACGGCAACCCCAATGTCACCGCCGCCGTCACTCGCGAAGTCTTGTTGCTGGCGCGCTGGATGGCCGCTGATTTGTATCTGCGCGATGTCGATCATCTCGCTGCCGAACTGTCGATGCAGCAGGCCAGCGACGCGCTGAAGGCCAAGGCCGGCGACAGTGCCGAACCCTATCGCGCGGTGCTCAAACAATTGCGCGAACGTCTGCGTGCGACGCGCAATTGGGCGCACGCTGCATTGACCGCGCCGACCCCGGCTACCGCCGATGTGCTGCACGACAATCGTGATCTGCTCGAACCGTTGCAGCTGTGTTTCAACTCGCTGCACGAATGCGGCATGGGCGTCATCGCCGACGGGCCGTTGCTCGATTGCCTGCGTCGGGCGGTGACGTTCGGCCTGTTCCTGGTGCGCCTCGATGTGCGTCAGGATTCGACGCGGCACAGCTCGGCAATGACGGAAATCACCGATTACCTCGGCCTCGGCCGCTATGAGGAATGGGACGAAGAGCAGCGCATCAACTTCCTCACCGAGGAGCTGAGCAACCGTCGTCCGTTGCTGCCCGCGCATTTCAAACCATCGGCCGACACCGCCGAAGTGCTCAACACCTGCAAGGAAATCGCCGCCGCGCCCGCTGCGTCGCTGGGCTCCTACGTGATCTCCATGGCCGGCGCCGCTTCCGATGTGCTTGCTGTGCAACTGCTGCTCAAGGAATCCGGCGTACTGCGGCCGATGCGCGTGGTGCCGCTGTTCGAAACCCTCGCCGACCTCGACAACGCCGGGCCGGTGATGGAACGTCTGCTGTTGTTGCCGGGCTATCGCGCGCGCCTGCATGGCCCGCAGGAAGTGATGATCGGTTATTCCGACTCGGCCAAGGATGCCGGCACCACCGCTGCGGCGTGGGCGCAATATCGGGCGCAGGAACGACTGGTGGAAATCTGCCGCGAGCAGCAAGTCGAACTGCTGCTGTTCCACGGTCGCGGCGGCACCGTGGGCCGTGGCGGCGGTCCGGCGCACGCGGCGATTCTGTCGCAGCCGCCGGGCTCGGTGGCCGGGCGTTTCCGCACCACCGAGCAGGGCGAAATGATTCGTTTCAAATTCGGCCTGCCGGACATCGCCGAGCAAAACCTCAATCTGTATCTGGCCGCCGTGCTCGAGGCGACCTTGTTGCCACCGCCGCCGCCGACGCCTGAATGGCGCCATCTGATGGACGAATTGGCGGCGGACGGTGTCAGCGCTTACCGCCAGGTGGTGCGGGAAAATCCGCAATTCGTCGAGTATTTCCGGCAGTCGACCCCAGAGCAGGAGCTGGGACGTTTGCCGCTCGGCAGTCGCCCGGCCAAACGCCGTGCCGGCGGTATCGAAAGCCTGCGGGCGATCCCGTGGATTTTCGGCTGGACCCAGACCCGACTGATGCTTCCGGCCTGGCTGGGCTGGGAGACCGCACTGAGCAAGGCGCTCGAGCGCGGCGAGGGCGAATTGCTCGGGCAGATGCGCGAGCAGTGGCCGTTCTTCCGCACCCGTATCGATATGCTGGAAATGGTCTTGGCCAAAGCCGACGCGGATATCGCGCAGTCTTACGATGAACGTTTGGTCGAGGCTGATCTGCTGCCATTGGGCGCGCAGTTACGCGACCTATTGTCGCAGGCGTGCGCGGTGGTGCTTGGTCTGACCGGGCAGTCGCAGCTGCTGGCGCACAGCCCGGACACCCTCGAATTCATCCGCTTGCGCAACACTTACCTCGACCCGCTGCATCTATTGCAGGCGGAGTTGCTGGCGCGTTCGCGGCAGCAGGAAGTCGAGCAGGGCAGCCCGGTGGAACAGGCGCTGCTGGTGTCTGTGGCGGGAATCGCCGCCGGATTGCGCAATACCGGCTAAGGTTGCTGAGCACCTCTGGCGGCATTCGCGATGAGGGTCGGATGCCGCTTCTCCCGCTGTAGGAAAGTGCCGCCAGGCGACAGTTAATGTAGGGGTTGCGACTTGGGTTACCGCGTCGCGAGGTCACGGCGGGCGTCGGTTTCTCCGACTTTTGGCGTCTTGTGTGGGCGCAGCCTGCTGTGTATCTTGATCAGCCTTTGGCCGTTTGTGCGGCCACGACCCGTATTTTTCAGGATCCGCCGGTTACGAGCGAATCCTTTGTTTTGTAAAGCTTTTATATAAAAAATTGAGGAGCACATCGATGCGCGTCATTCTGCTGGGAGCTCCCGGGGCCGGTAAAGGTACTCAGGCAAAGTTCATCACCGAGAAATTCGGCATTCCGCAAATCTCCACCGGCGACATGCTGCGTGCTGCGGTCAAGGCTGGCACTCCACTGGGCGTGCAAGCCAAGAGCATCATGGATGCCGGCGGCCTGGTGTCGGATGACCTGATCATCGCGCTGGTCAAGGACCGCATCGCTCAACCTGATTGCGCCAACGGTTTCCTGTTCGACGGCTTCCCGCGCACCATTCCGCAGGCTGAAGCGCTGGTCACTGCCGGTGTCGAGCTGGATGCCGTGGTCGAGATCGCTGTAGAAGACGAAGAAATCGTGCAGCGTATTGCCGGTCGCCGTGTTCACGAAGCCAGCGGCCGCGTTTACCACATCGTCTACAACCCGCCGAAACTGGCTGGCAAGGACGACATCACCGGCGAAGAGCTGGTGCAGCGCAAGGATGATACCGAGGAAACCGTGCGTCATCGCCTGTCGGTCTACCATTCGCAGACCAAGCCGCTGGTGGAGTTCTACCAGAAGCTGTCGGCCGCCAATGGTGGCAAGCCGAAGTACAGCCACATTCCGGGCGTGGGTTCGGTCGATGCGATCACCGCCAAGGTGTTGGCTGCGCTGAGCTGAAAAGTCTGAACCGCAGCATCAATCCACGGCCCGCTTGCGGGCCGTAGTTGTTTATACTGACGCACTTTTTCCCCACCCCTGTTTTGGAAACATCGATGAGCACCTTGCTGGCCCTGGACACCGCGACTGAAGCTTGCTCCGTTGCCTTGCTGCATGACGGCAAGGTCACGAGCCATTACGAGGTGATCCCGCGTTTGCACGCGCAGAAGTTGCTGCCGATGATCCAGCAATTGCTCGCCGATGCGGGTACCACGCTGCAAGCGGTCGACGCGATTGCCTTCGGCCGTGGCCCGGGCGCGTTTACCGGTGTGCGTATTGCCATTGGCGTAGTGCAGGGTTTGGCGTTTGCGCTGGATCGACCAGTGTTGCCGGTGTCCAACCTTGCCGTACTGGCGCAGCGTGCCTTTCGCGAGCATGGCGTAAGCCAGGTCGCGGCCGCCATCGATGCGCGGATGGATGAAGTGTATTGGGGCTGCTACCGCGAGACGGCGGGGGAGATGCGTCTGATTGGCGCCGAAGCGGTGTTGCCGCCGGAAGTCGCGGCGCTGCCGGCCGATGCCAGCGGCAACTGGTTCGGTGCCGGTACCGGCTGGGGCTACGGCGAACGCATCGCGGTCAATCTGAGCGGCTCCGACGCGGGCATGCTGCCCCACGCCGAAGACCTGCTAACGCTCGCGCGTTTCGCCTGGGAGCGCGGCGAGGCGATCCCGGCAGATGACGCCCAGCCGGTTTACCTGCGCGATAAAGTCGCCACCCCGAAAGCCCGCTGATACGACACTTTCTCCTGTGGGAGCGAGCCTGCTCGCGAAGGCTTCTGGTCAGTCAATGCATGTGTTGAATGTGCTGGACCCTTCGCGAGCAGGCTCGCTCCCACAGGTTCGCTGGTCACATATAAATATCGCCAATCGTCAGTTTCTGCCCCCGCCCTTAAAACCTTTTGCGCTTTATGTGTTCTAGTTATCACTCGGCGGTTTGCTAAGTCGGTCAAGTGCCGCTAAATTGCCATCATTGATACCGAGCATGACATTATGCGTATAGACGGCGTTTCCACTCAGTCCTACCCCATCAAGCGCAAGCCGCGTAAAGGCAATGCGGCGCTGGATGAATCCGTCGACATCATCGACGGCGAGCTGGAATTCCCGAGCGAAGAGCAGATGGCCGCCCGTGCTGCTCAAGCCACCGCGCAACGCCTGAGCAATCTGCCTGCCCGTCAACAAGACATGATCTACCACCGCGCGATGAAGAAAAGCGTAGCCATGGCCCTGGCCAGCTACCTGAGCACCGCCGGTTTTGTCGACTGGGATGCGGACGTGCTGGGCCTCGATCTGTATATCTGATGGATTTGCCTTACTACCTCGGTTGCCCGTCCTGGAGCGAAAATGCCTGGCGCGAGTATCTGTATCCGGTAGACGCAAAAACCTCCGACTTTCTCGCTCTCTACTGCCAGGTGTTCAACGCCGTCGAAGGCAACACCACCTTCTACGCCAGCCCATCGCCAGCCACCGTGCAGCGCTGGGCCGAGATCATGCCGGCGCACTTTCGTTTCACCGCAAAATTCCCCGGCGACATCAGCCACAGCGGCGACCTGCGCGAGCAACTGACCGCTGCCCAAACCTTCCTGCAATTACTCAAGCCGTTAGGCGAACGTGTTTCGCCGCTGTGGCTGCAACTGTCGAAAAGCTTCACGCCGCAGCGTCTGCCGGAGCTCGCGGCGTTTATCGATGCACTGGATTGCCCGCTCGCGGTCGAGGTGCGCAATGAACAGTTCTTCGCCAAGGGCGAGAGTGAGCGCCTGCTCAATCGTTTGCTGCTGGATCGTGGTGTCGAGCGCATCTGTCTCGACCCGCGTGCGCTGTTCAGTTGCTTGTCGACCGAGTCCTCGGTGATCCACGCGCAGTCGAAAAAACCGCGTGTACCGACGCGTCCGGCGGCGTTCACCCAGTTTCCGCAGGTGCGCTTCATCGGCCATCCCGAGCTTGAGGCCAACGATGCGTTTCTTGTGCCGTGGGTGGCGAAAGTCGCTGAATGGATCGAAGAGGGCCGCACGCCCTACGTCTTTCTGCATACGGCCGATAACCTGTTGGCAGCGAAACTGGCGCAACGTTTTCACGCAAAACTGATGCAACGTTTGCCTGGCTTGCCCGCGCTGCCTGAGCTATACAGAGAGCCCGCAGCCGAGCAGCTTGGCTTGCTCTGAGGCGGGTTTTTTCTGCCCGGGAGCCCGTCGATGAACGTCCAAGTCAGTCAACAGCAACTCCTCAAAGCCCAAGCCTTCAAGGCCCTGCATGATCGCCAGAAAAGCTTCGTGATTCCCAATCCGTGGGATGCCGGCTCGGCGAGGATGCTCGCCAGTCTCGGCTATCAGGCCTTGGCCACCACCAGTGCAGGTTTCGCGTTTTCTCAGGGCAAGGCTGATGGCGCGCTAAGTCTCGACGAGACCCTGGCCAATGTTCGAGCGATTGTCGCGGCGACGGATCTGCCGGTGGCGGTGGATCTGGAAAACGGCTTTGCCGATGATCCGGTCGAGTCTGCGCAGAGTCTTTTGTGCGCCGCCGAAGCGGGCGCGGTGGGCGGGTCGATCGAAGATGCCACGGGCCGTCCGGACGCGCCGATCTATTGCTTCGAACACGCCGTGGCGCGCATTGAAGCCGCTGTCGCGGCGGTGCGCACGCTGCCGTTTCCCTTCATCCTCACTGCTCGCGCGGAAAATTACCTGCACGGCAACCCTGATCTCGACGACACCATTCGCCGTTTGCAGGCATTTGCCGAAGCGGGTGCCGACGTGCTCTATGCGCCGGGTTTGCGCAGCGCCGAAGAAGTGCGCGCTGTGGTGCAAGCGGTGGCGCCGAAGCCGGTCAATGTGTTGATGTCTGGCGGTTTGAAACTGACCGTGCAACAACTCGAGGAAATGGGTGTACGCCGCATCAGCACCGGCTCGGCACTGGCGCTGGCGGCGTTCGGCGAGTTCTTTCGCGCGGCTGAAGAAATCCAGCAATCCGGCACCTTTGGCTTCACGTCACAGTCGATGCCGTACGCCAAGGCCAATCAATTCTTCAAGGACTGAGCATGGGACGTTGGCTGTTCGGGGTGCTGTTGCTCGCGATGGGTGGTGCTGCGGTAAGTGTCTGGCGCGGCTGGCTGGAGGTGCCGCCGCAGTGGAACCCATGGGCGCCATTGGACATAAAAGCCGCGCCCAACTGGCTGACCGGTTACAAACTCATGCGCCTGCGCAGTGATCCTGAATTGTGCGCACAGGCATTGAGCAGCTCGGATTTGCGCTACAGCCGTCAAGCCGACAGTCCCGGGGCCAAGTGTCCGCTGATCGGCGCTCTGCGTGTGCAGGGCGGTGAAGTGGCGCTAAGCAGCAGTTTGATCGCCAGTTGCCCGCTGGCGGTGGCCTACGCAATGTTTGAACACCACACCCTGCAACCGGCCGCGCAATCGGTTTACCGCCAGAGGATCGCGCGGGTCGATCACCTTGGCAGCTTTGCCTGTCGCAATGTCTATAACCGTGAGAGCGGTGCCCTTAGCCGACATGCCAGTGCCGACGCGCTGGACATCGCCGGTTTCCGCCTGGCTGACGGACGCACGATCAGCGTGCTCAAGGATTGGCCCAAGCAAAATCAGGACGCAGAGTTTCTGCGACAGCTGCGTGATGGCGCCTGTGAGTCATTCAGTGTGGTGTTGAGTCCGGACTACAACGCCGCTCATCGCAATCACTTTCATCTCGATGTCGGGCGCTGGAGCGTGTGTCGCTGAGAATCAGGCGGCGAGGCGCAGGTTCTGCAGAACGATCGGGCGAGCCCAGCCATTATCGAAGTCCAGAGCTTTCTGTTGCTCGACGATTTCTTCCGGCGGGAACGGCGGGTAAGGCTTTTGCAGCAAGTCCAGGTCGAACTCGGCGATCGGCAGGTACAGCGGACGTTTCTGCGGAGCAGGGCCAGGCTCCGGCAGTGGCTGGCCATTGTTGATCACGATCGGGCGGACCCAGCTGCTGTCGAAATCCTGTTGCTCTTGCTGAGCCTTGAGTTCTTCTGGCGGGAACGGTGGGAAAGGCTTGTCCAGCAGCTCCATTTCAAACTCGGCGATCGGCAGGAACAGCGGCTCTGGCGGGCGAACCTGGGTTTCTACCACGTCGCACTCACGCTGGCTGACGATGTGGGCGTGCAGCTCGCTGCCAACGGTTGGTTCTTCCGGGCTGTTCAGGTCAACCGGTGGAAACGTGCCACAGGCAGGCACCACTTCACTCGTCTGTTCGGCCAGGGCCTGGGCAAAGAAATCCTGCCACAGGTGACTGACGCCGCTCAGTGCTTGAGTGTTATGACGGCTGAAGTCGCCATGGGGCGAAACGTAGCCAATCGATGTGGGAAGAATGCCTGACATTTTTTTCGGTTGACGCTCAGCTCTGGCAAAATGCGCGTTGAATGGTTTATCGGCGGTTTTTGTCGATCCTTAACTTTTTTGAGCGTTTTTTCATGATCGAGTCACCCGCGGCCTGCCGCATCCATGTCCAGGCCCTCGCCCCGACGTTTCAAGCGCAAGCCGAACACTGGGCCGAACGTCTCGGCCTGCCGCTCGGCGAGGCGGACGGTGAGTTCGCCTTGCAGGTCGGCGAGCAGGGTTTGCAGTTGCAGCAGCTCGGCCCGGACGCGCCGGGACCGGTGCGGGTCGACTTCGTTGAGGGCGGTGCGGCGCATCGTCGATTGTATGGCGGCGGCAGCGGGCAGATGATCGCCAAGGCTGTCGGCATCGCCCAAGGCGTGCGCCCGCGCGTGCTAGATGCCACGGCGGGGCTAGGCAAGGATGCGTTCGTGCTGGCCAGTCTCGGTTGTGAAATGAGCCTGATCGAGCGCCAGCCGTTGATCGGCGCATTGCTTGAGGACGGCTTGGCGCGGGCGGCGGAAGATTTCGACGTGGCGCCGATCGTGGCGCGGATGAAATTGCTCAAGGGCAACTCCATCGAAGTGATGCGCAGTTGGGAAGGGGAGCCGCCGCAGGTGATCTATCTCGACCCGATGTTCCCGCATCGCGAGAAAACCGCGCTGGTGAAAAAGGAAATGCGCCTGTTCCGCCCGCTGGTCGGTGATGATCCGGATGCCCCGGCCCTGCTTGAAGCTGCGCTGGCGCTGGCCACGCACCGGGTGGTGGTCAAGCGTCCGCGCAAGGCACCGTGCATCGAAGGGCCGAAACCGAGCCATGCGCTGGATGGCAAATCGAGCCGTTATGACATTTATCCGAAGAAAGCGCTCAAACCCTGAGACCGTGTCGCCTCATTCGCGAGCAGGCTCGCTCCCACAGTTGAAATGCATTCCAGTGTGGGAGCGAGCCTGCTCGCGAAGCGGTCTGCACAAGCACCGCAAAACTTTCAGGGTTTGTACGCCCGCATAAACAACCCCACCACCTCGCGCACATGCCGCTCCGCTGCCTCTCCAGTCAGCGGCTCGCCGCAGCCATACAACAAACGGAAATTCCCCGCCCCTTTGATCAAGCAGAAGAAGTGCTCGGCGGCGTTGCGTGGCTGGTCGATGCTCAGCGCGCCGGTCGCATGGATTTTCGCCAGCAGACCTTCCATGCCGTTGACCACGCGCTCGGGGCCGGCCTCGAAGAAGATCAGCGACAGCTTCGGGTCCTGACTGCCCAGCGCCATGATCAGACGGTGCAGGTTCACCGATTCATCGCTGTTGATCAGTTGGTGAAAGCCCCGGGCAATGTTCAGCAACACATTCTCCACCGCGATGCCGTCCGGCAATTCGAAGAACAGCGGTGGCAATTGTTCCTCGCATTTCGCGACGACGGCAGCGGAGAACAGCGTCTCCTTGTCGTTGAAATGGCTGTAGACCGTCAGCTTCGACACGCCGGCCTCGCTGGCAACCGCGTCCATACTGGTGTTGGCGTAGCCATGGCAGAGAAACAGGGTTTTCGCCGCATCTAGGATCGCCTGGCGCTTGGCCAGATCCTTGGGGCGGCCCGGGCCGTTTGGAGCTGAAAGATTGTTCGACATTCTTCGCTTTTAATACTGGACTGGTGAGTTTGCTATTAATACCATACCCGCCAGTATAAATATTCCAAGCCTCATTCGCGAAAGGTCCGTCACCATGTTCCGCCATGCGTTGTCCTTTGCCGTGCCAGTCAGTCTGGCGTTCCTGTTATCGGCGTGCGGTCAGGAAGAGGTGACCAAAGTCGCCGTACGCCCGGCCATGGTGGTGCAGCCCGAGCCTTCGGCGCAGGCGATGGAGAGTTATCCGGGCGAGGTGCGTGCCCGCTATGAGCCTGATCTGGCGTTCCGCATCGGCGGCAAAGTCAGCCGACGACTGGTCGACGAAGGCCAGCGCGTCAAGGCCGATCAGCCACTGGCCGAACTTGATCCGCAGGATGTGCGCCTGCAACTGGAAGCCACCCGCGCGCAGGTCGCCGCCGCCGAGGCCAATCTGAATCTGGTCCGCGCCGAGCGCGATCGCTATAAAACCCTGATGGATCGGCAGATGGTCAGCCGCTCGGCCTACGACAATGCCGAAAATCTATACCGCTCCGGCGAAGCCCGCCTTAAACAAATCAAAGCCGAATTCAACGTTTCGACCAACCAGGCCAGTTACGCGGTGCTGCGTGCGCCGCAGGATGGTGTGGTGGCCAAGCGTTCGGTGGAAGTCGGTCAGGTGGTCGCTGCCGGGCAAACCGTGTTCACCCTCGCCACCGATGGTGAGCGCGAAGTGTTGATCAGCCTGCCGGAGCAAAGCTTCGGCCGCTTCAAGGTCGGTCAGCCGGTTACCGTGGAATTGTGGGCGCAGCAGAATCAACGTTTTGCCGGGCAGATCCGCGAGCTGTCGCCGTCCGCTGACCCGCGCTCGCGCACCTTCGCCGCGCGTATTTCGTTCACCAGCGGCAAAGTCCCGGCTGAACTGGGGCAGAGCGCCCGGGTGTTCGTGCAATCGGCTGACAGTGTCTCGCTGTCCATACCGCTTTCCGCGCTGACCGCTGAAAACGGCGCGACTTACGTCTGGGTGGTCAACGGCAACAACACGTTGAAGAAAACCCCGGTGCGGGTCGGTCCGTTCGGCGAGAAAAACGTGGCGGTGCTCGAAGGCCTGAATGCCAGCGACTGGGTGGTGGCTGCCGGCGTTCATGTGCTCCTCGACGGCCAGCAGGTGCGACCAGTGGATCGCTCCAACCGTGTGGTCAATCTGGCGAACAAGGAGTAAGCCCCGATGCGCTTCAACCTCTCCGAATGGGCGTTGCGTAATCGCCAGATCGTACTGTTCCTGATGCTTTTGCTCGCCGTTGTCGGCGCGTTGTCCTACACCAAACTCGGCCAGAGCGAAGACCCGCCGTTCACCTTCAAGGCGATGGTCATCCAGACCCGCTGGCCCGGTGCGACCGCGCAGGAGGTCTCGCGCCAGGTCACCGAACGCATCGAAAAGAAGCTGATGGAAACCGGCGAGTACGAACGCATCATGTCGTTCTCTCGCCCCGGTGAGTCCCAGGTCACCTTCATCGCCCGCGATTCGATGCACTCCAAGGACATTCCCGACCTCTGGTATCAGTTGCGCAAGAAGGTCGGTGACATCCGCCAGACCCTGCCGCCGGGAATCCAGGGGCCGTTCTTCAACGATGAGTTCGGCACCACCTTCGGCAATATCTACGCGTTGACCGGCGACGGTTTCGACTATGCCGTGCTCAAGGATTACGCCGACCGCATCCAGATCCAGCTGCAGCGGGTCAAGGACGTCGGCAAGGTCGAACTGCTCGGCCTGCAGGACGAGAAAATCTGGGTCGAGCTGTCCAACGTCAAACTCGCCACTCTCGGCTTGCCGCTGGCGGCGGTGCAGCAGGCGCTGGAAGAACAGAACGCGGTGTCCACGGCGGGGTTCTTCGAAACCGGCAGCGAGCGCTTGCAGCTACGCGTCTCGGGAAATTTTCAGACAGTCGATGAGATAAAGAACTTTCCGATCCGCGTCGCCGATCGTACGTTCCGTATCTCCGATATCGCCGATGTGCGTCGCGGTTTCAGCGACCCACCGGCGCCGCGCATGCGTTTCATGGGCGACGACGCGATCGGTCTGGCCGTGGCAATGAAGGACGGCGGCGACATTCTGGTGCTGGGCAAGGCGCTGGAAGGTGAGTTCTCGCGGATCCAGAAAAACCTTCCGGCCGGCATGCAGCTGCGTAAGGTGTCCGATCAGCCGGCAGCGGTAAAAACCGGCGTCGGTGAGTTCGTCCAGGTGTTGGTCGAGGCGTTGGCGATCGTCTTGCTGGTGAGCTTCTTCTCCCTCGGCGTGCGCACCGGCATGGTCGTCGCGCTGACCATTCCGCTGGTGCTGGCAATGACCTTCGCCTGCATGTATTACCTCGGCATCGGCCTGCACAAGATTTCCCTCGGTGCGCTGGTGCTGGCGCTGGGGCTTCTGGTGGACGACGCGATCATTGCCGTGGAAATGATGGCGATCAAAATGGAGCAGGGCTTCGACCGCATTCGCGCGGCGAGTTATGCCTGGACCAGCACTGCATTCCCAATGCTTACCGGCACGTTGATCACCGCCGCCGGCTTCCTGCCGATTGCCACTGCGCAGTCCGGCACCGGCGAATATACCCGCTCGATTTTCCAGGTGGTGACTATTGCCTTGCTCGCCTCGTGGGTGGCGGCGGTGATGTTCGTGCCGTATCTGGGGGAAAAACTCCTGCCGGATCTGGCGAAAATTCATGCGGCGAAACATGGCTCTGGCGATGGTCAGCCGGACCCGTATGCGACGCCGTTTTATCAGCGCGTCCGGCGTTTGGTGGAGTGGTGTGTGGCGCACCGAAAGACGGTAATTGTGCTCACCGTGGGCCTGTTTATCGCCTCGGTGATGCTGTTCCGCTTCGTCCCGCAGCAGTTCTTCCCGGCCTCGAATCGGCTGGAGTTGATGGTCGATCTGAAACTCGCCGAAGGTGTTTCGCTGGCCAATACCACCAGCGAAGTCAAACGCCTCGAAGCGCTGCTCAAGGAGCACGCAGGCATCGACAATTACGTGGCCTATGTCGGCACCGGTTCGCCACGCTTCTACCTGCCGCTGGATCAGCAACTGCCGGCGGCGAGTTTTGCCCAGTTTGTGGTGTTGGCAAAAACCATCGAAGAGCGTGAAGCGCTGCGCAGCTGGTTGATCGAAACTCTCAACGAACAGTTCCCGGCCCTGCGTTCGCGGGTTACTCGTCTGGAAAACGGTCCACCGGTTGGCTATCCGGTGCAATTCCGCGTTACTGGTGAACACATCGAAGAAGTCCGTGCGTTGGCGCGCAAAGTGGCGGCAAAGGTTCGCGAGAATCCGCATGTGGTCAACGTGCATCTGGACTGGGAGGAGCCAAGCAAAGTTGTCTACCTGAACATCGATCAGGATCGCGCCCGTGCGCTGGGTGTAAGCACGGCCAATCTGGCGAAATTCCTGCAGAGTTCGCTGGTCGGCTCGACGGTCAGCCAGTACCGCGAAGACAACGAATTGATCGAGATTCTGCTGCGCGGCACCGTGCATGAACGCACTGAGTTGTCGTTGTTGCCGAGCCTCGCGGTGCCGACCGATAACGGCCGCAGTGTGGCGTTGTCGCAGATTGCCACGTTGGAATACGGGTTTGAGGAAGGCATCATCTGGCACCGTAATCGGCTGCCGAACGTGACCGTGCGCGCTGACATCTATGGCAAGGAGCAACCGGCGACGCTGGTCAAACAGATCATGCCGACGCTGGACCCGATTCGCGCTGAGTTGCCCGATGGTTATCTGCTGGATGTCGGCGGCACGGTGGAAGATTCCGAGCGCGGGCAGAAGTCCGTGAATGCCGGGGTGCCGATGTTCATTGTCGTGGTGCTGACCTTGCTGATGGTGCAGTTGCGCAGTTTCTCGCGCACGGCGATGGTGTTTCTCACCGCACCGTTGGGCTTGATCGGGGTGACGCTGTTTCTGATGGTGTTCCGGCAGCCGTTCGGGTTCGTGGCGATGCTCGGGACGATCGCGTTGTCCGGGATGATCATGCGCAATTCGGTGATTCTGGTCGATCAGATCGAGCAGGATATCGCCTCGGGGCTCAGGCCCTGGCAGGCGATCATCGAGGCGACGGTGCGGCGTTTTCGGCCGATTGTGTTGACGGCGCTGGCAGCGGTGCTGGCGATGATTCCGCTGTCGCGCAGTGTGTTTTTCGGGCCGATGGCGGTGGCGATCATGGGCGGGTTGATTGTGGCTACGGCGCTGACGCTGTTGTTTTTGCCGGCGTTGTATGCGGCGTGGTTTCGGGTGCGTAAGGAGGCTTGAGTTTCTTTGTCGGGGCGGCCTTCGGGCCGACCATGACTTGGGGGTTTTGGGTGTATATCCCTTGCTGTGGGTGTTGCTGATTACGGTTCCGCCCTTACGGCGGGTCACCTTTTTCAAACGCCAAAAAGGTAACCCAAAACGCTTGCTCCTACGTTCGGCCCTCGCGGGCTCGGGTTCCTTCGCTGCGGGACTGATCCGGGCGCAGCGGCGACGGTTTGCTTCGCTGCACCTCCTTCCGCTGTGTCTGGCTGCGCCAGACGGTCACTGCGCTCCCACGCCCGGATCAATCCCTCCACTCAGCCTTCCGACGTCGCCGGTGGATCAAGATCAAGAGCACTCGAGCTTGTGCTCATTGTTGAGTGGGGCGGCTTTGCCGCGGGCAGCTGCGCTGCTTTGCTTTTGTGGGAGCGAGCCTGCTCGCGAAGGCGGTCTGACAGCCAATTCATTTCGAATCGCCAATTCACGCTGCCTTCCTACAGCTTTTTCAGAGTCCTCCGATCTTGAGGCGCTGGCCGTCCAATGCTGTACTCCGGGTTCTGCTTTTCCGAGTCCTTGAGTCTGTCTGATGAAGAAACCACCGACATTAGCTGGCAGAACGGATCCTGTTTTCGACCTGTTGGCCCGCTCGCCCCACAAGCAACGACTTGCGGATTATCTGGCGCTGCTCAAGCCGCTCGATGATCAGGGGCGCTATCTGCCATTCGAGGCGTTGCGCTATCGCTGGGCGGCTGGGTTGGATGCGAATCTTTGTTGGGCGTTGGTGAAGAAGGCGCGGGCGGCCCAGTACATTCATTTGTTGCCGTTGGGCGAGCCGGTGCAGTGGGGCAAATACGTGCCAACGCCGTTGGCGCAGAAAACCTTGGCTGTGGTGGATCGTTACGCCAGTACGGCCGCGCTGGATTACATGACCAGTCAGATCGGCGAGGGGGCGCATTTCTCCTGTCTGCTCAATGACCTGATCGAAGACGAAGCCATCGCCAGTAGCCAGTTGGAGGGCGCGGCGACTACCACGCGCGTAGCCAAGGACATGCTCAAGCATCAGCGCCAGCCGCGGACGCCGGATGAGCGCATGGTCATGGGTAATTATCGAATGATGAATTTCGCTTGGGAAAAGCGTTATGAACCTCTGAGCATTGAGCTGATTGCAGAGATCCATCGAGTGGGTGTGGAGGGGATCGATGACGAGCAGTATTCCCCAGGATTGTTCCGGACCAATGATGAGGTGGTTGTTCAGGATGGTTCAGGCAACACCGTGCACCGACCACCTCCTGCTGCAGGATTGGTTGCGCGGTTGGCGAGGCTGTCCGCCTGGATCAACCGGCCCGCTGCCTCGATTCTGGACAAAAATTATCTGCATCCACTGATCAAGGCCGTGACGCTGCATTTCGCCATGGGTTATGAACATCCATTTCGCGACGGTAACGGGCGGGTCGCGAGAGCCTTGTTTTACTGGTTCATGTTCAAACATGAGTTCGCGGCGTTTCGCTACATTGCGATCAGTCTGCTGCTGCGCAATGCACCGGTGAAATACGGACGCTCCTACCTGCACACCGAGGCGGATGAGCTGGATCTGACTTATTTCATCGAGTTTCAATGCGCGGTTGTTTTGCGAGCCGTGGTCGGTTTTACAACTGTGTACCGCAAGAGTCTGGCAGACACTCAGGACTTTCAGCGCTGGCTGACGAGCTCTGGCGTAATTGCTCAACTGACGGAACGGCAGCGCGCGGTGTATCAGGTGGCTAAAAGCGGGGAGGCGAAGGAGTTTACGGCGAGCAATGTCGCGGAAAATTTTTCCTGCTCGGGTAGCGAGGCGGCGTCGATTCTGGAAGGGCTGGACCAATTGCAGCTTTTTGAGAGAAGGAAGATGGGGCGGGAGTGGGTGTTTTTTTTACGTAGTTCTTTATGTGGAGGCCAGCATGGGAGCGAATTGAATCGCCCCCATGTTGTAACGACTTAAAGCGTACCAAACACTTTCTTCGCCAGACTCGTCGCCGCAGCGGCCGGGTTCTGGCGGATGGTTTCTTCCTGTTTTCCGATCATTTCGAACAAGCCATTCAGCGCTTGCTCGGTGACGTAGTTCTCGACATTGGCGCTCTTCGCGTCCACCACGCCAAACGCAGCAGCTTGACCTGCAAAGGCGTTGTACTTCTGCGCGACGCCGACCTTGTCGGTGGCTTGCTTAACGATGGGCAGGAATTTCGCGCGGATCTGTTCGCGGCTGGATTTGTTCAGGTATTGGGTCGCCGAATCGTTGCCGCCGCTGAGGATGCCTTTGGCGTCGGCGACGCTCATTTTTTTCACCGCGTCGACGAGGATTGGCTGGGCCTGGGTCACGGCGGATTCGGCGGCTTTGTTCATCGCGGTTTCCAGTTCTTCGACCTGGGCGCCCATGCCGAAGGCTTTCATCTTGCTCGCGGCTTTGCCGAGTTTGCCCGGCAGTTCGATTTTCACCTCAGGGTTGTTGCTGAAGCCGCCCGGGGTGCCGAGTTGTTTCACGGCGATCTGGGCGCCTTGGGTCAGGGCGTCCTTGAGGCCGCCGGTGGCGTCTTGCTGGGACAGGTCGTTGAGCGACAGGGCCAGGGCGTTGGCGGAGATCAGCAAGCCGGCGCAGGCGGCGGCGAAGCGAAGGGTAGGGCGGCGCATGGCGGCTTCCTTGTGGCGAAAAATGGATTAACGAACGGCGTCGACGCGAATTTTCAGCGGCTGCGGGTCGTTGCCGTCGAGTTGCACGGCGTGGTTTTCGGTGGTGATGAACATCAGCTCGCCGTTGACTTCAATGCGTGCGCTGATCGAATAACGATGGCCGGGTTTGACCTGCGCCGGATCGTAGCTCAAATGGAATGGCAGCGGCACCTGGCCTTTGATCGGGCCGTTCTGTTGGTCGAGGACGACGGCCGGCGCATCGGCCAGCGACACATCTTGCAGGCTCACGCTCAGGGTCGCGCTCGGGGGCAGGGCGATGCGTTGCAGGTAAAAGACCTCGCCGTCGAGGCTGGCCTTGCCGGCAGGGGTGGTCGATTGGCAGGCGCTGAGCAGGGTGGCGGCAGCGAAGGTCAGCAGTTTTTTCATGGGTGGAGCTCCTTTCAATGTGGGAGCGAGCCTGCTCGCGAAAGCGCTGGTTCAGTCAAAATAAATGTCGACTGACACTCCGCCTTCGCGAACAGGCTCACTCCCACAGGGGTAAGACATCAAGCCTCAGGCTGTGGCGTGACCTGATCCGCTGCATCTTCACTGCGATGCAACGCGACCTGGCGGATCGACAGGCGAATCTCCGCCGGCAACACGCGCTTGGCCGCGCCTTCGGCCAGCTCGCCAAGCAGCTCGTGGTAGCTGAGCTTGCCGGCTTCGTCGCGGCGCAGCACGTCGAGGTCGAGCAGAGTCTGGATGAAGTGGCGGAACAGGCTCTTGTCAAAAAACTCTGGTGCGTTCAAACCGTGGAGGATCGACAGGCGCTGGGCCATGACCGTGCACAGGTCTTCCAGCTCTTCGGCGCTGATGCTGTTCTGGCCGCTGTTGAGCAGCAGGGACACGGTCATGTAGAAGCGCTGCAGGGTCTGCGCGATGCTTTTCGACAGCAGCGTCAGCAGCACGAAATGCCGCGAACTCGGCGCCGGACGCAGGTACAGGTCTTTCTCGAAACGCAACAAACCCTGCTCGACGAACGCTTCCAGCCACTGGTCGATCACTGCATCAAGTTCGTCCAGGCTCCAGCGGATAAACAGCTCCGATTGCAGGTACGGATACAGCGCGCGGGTGTAGCGCAGGATCTGCTCGCGGCTCATGCGCGAGGTGCTCTGGAAGAAACTCGCCAGCAACGAGGGCAGAGCGAAAATGTGCAGGACGTTGTTGCGGTAGTAAGTCATCAGGACCGCGTTCTGCTCGTCCAGATAAAGAATCTTGCCCAGCGCATCGTTCTGCTCAGCGAGCAGATCCATGTCTTTCACATGCTCGATCAGCGCCCGGCCATCGCCTTCCGGCAAGGTTGTGTGTGGCGAATACGGGACTTTACGCAGCAATGCCAGATACAGATCCAGCACCCGCGCCATGGCTCGATCATCCAGGGCCAGACGCGTGGTCGAGAGCAGGGCCAGCGCTACCAGATTGACCGGGTTGATCGCCGCCGCTTCGTTGAGGTGCCGGGCGACTTTCTCGCCGAGGCGGTTGGTGGTTTCGTTGAGCCACGCCGGTTTGAACTGCGGGCCGAGCTCCTGCCGGCGCCAGTCCGGTTGCTCGGCGTCAAGGAATTCCGCCAGTTTGATCGGCTCGCCGAAGTTCACCGCGACCTGGCCAAAGCGCTGCTTGAGCGCGCCGATCACTTTGAAAATGTCGAAGATCGATTCTTTTTTCTTGCTCGCCCCGCGCAGTTCGCCGAGGTAGGTGCGGCCTTCGAGTACGCGTTCGTAACCGATGTACACCGGCACGAAGACGATCGGCATCCGCGACGAACGCAGGAAGCTGCGCAGGGTGATTGCGAGCATGCCGGTCTTCGGTTGCAGCATGCGCCCGGTGCGCGAGCGGCCGCCCTCGACGAAATACTCGACCGGGAAGCCTTTGGTGAACAGGGTGTGCAGGTATTCGTTGAACACCGAGGTGTACAGCGGATTGCCCTTGAAGGTGCGGCGCATGAAGAACGCACCGCCGCGACGCAGCAGGCTGCCGATCACTGGCATGTTCAGGTTGATCCCGGCGGCGATGTGCGGTGGGGTCAGGCCGTTGCGGAACAGCAAATAGGAAAGCAGCAGGTAGTCGATATGGCTGCGGTGGCACGGCACGTAGATCACTTCGTGGCCCTGCGCGACGTTCTGCACGCCCTCGATGTGGTTGACCTTGATGCCGTCGTAGATTTTGTTCCAGAACCAGCTCAGCACCACTTCGAGAAAACGGATCGCGGTGTAGGTGTAGTCCGAAGCGATCTCGTTGCCATAGCGCAGGGCCTGGGCCTTGGCTTTTTCCGGTGAGATTTTTTCGCGCTCGGCTTCGTCGAGGATCGCCTGTTTGACCAGCGGCTGGTTGAGCAGGCCTTTGACCAGATTGCGCCGGTGAGAAATGTCCGGGCCGATCACCGCAGCTTTCAGGTTGCGGAAGTGCACGCGCAGGATGCGCTGGGCCATGCGCACGGTGCGCTCGTGGCCCTTGTTGTGATCGATCAGTTCGCGCAGGTGGATAGGCGCGGAAAACTGCACGCGGGTTTTACGCCCGAGGACGATGATGCTCAGTAGCCGGCGCAGGCGTCCGGTAACGGCCCAGCTGTCGGCGAACAACAGTTTCCACGGACTGTTTTCGCTGTCCGGCGACTGGCCCCAGAACACACTGACTGGAATGATCTGCGCGTCTTCGGCAGCGTTCTGCGTCAGTGCGCTGACAAGGCGGGTCAGGGTCGGCGGCGCACCACGTTTGTCCTGGCGGCCGAGCCAGTCCGGATCCGGCGTCAGGTAGAAAAACGCCGCTGGTTCGATGAGTGAACCCACCGATACCGCCAGCACCGGGCGTGGCAGACCGGCCTTGGTGCACTCGGTGTCAACCACCGCCAGATCGGTCAGCGAAGGGTTTTGCAGGACGTAGAACACCGGACGACTGCGGTCGAGGTTAAGAGTGAACGACGACTGATTGATGGTCTCGGAGCGAACCCAGAGATACAACAGGCGGCGCAGGGTGCCAAACACAAGACGGCGGAACGGGGAACGGGTCATACGGCTTCTGCGTGAGTGAATAAAACCGAGCAGGCGCTCGGGCGGTCGATAGTGTGACGGATTCGCTGAAAATCGGCAAAAAAGCGCCGAAGTAATCTCCTGTTGAGAGTTTCTTCACCTGTCATATACTCGGCGGTCTGTTGCCGGTGCCCTGTCATGGACGTCGGACGCAGGCTGACGTTCCTCAAAGGCTTTCCTGCGAAAAGCCCGTTCAATAATAAAAAAGGAGTATGAACAGATGGCAACACGCGAAACCGGCAACGTGAAGTGGTTCAACGACGCCAAAGGCTACGGCTTTATCCAGCGCGAAGACGGGGTGGACGTGTTCGTGCACTACCGCGCGATTCGCGGCGAAGGGCACCGCTCGCTGACTGAAGGTCAACAGGTCGAGTACGCGGTGATCACCGGCGAGAAGGGGTTGCAGGCGGAAGACGTTGTAGGCCTGTAACACAAACCTCCAGAACGCTAAAAACCACTGTGGGAGCGAGCCTGCTCGCGAATGCGGTGTATCAGTCACCATTCATATCGGCTGACACTGCGCATTCGCGAGCAGGCTCGCTCCCACATGGGCCCTACGTTGCCCGTGGTTAGGCGGTCTTCCAGGTGATCTCTTCTTCTCCGTCTTCGCTGATGCGAATCCAGCGATCGGCGGTTTCTTCACCTTCTTCTTCGACCCAAGTCCCCGGTGCACAGCGCACTTCGACGTTCAGTGCGGCAAAGGCTGCGCGGGCGCAGGCAATGTCGTCGTCCCAGGGAGTCTGGTCGCTTTCCAGGTACAGGCTGTTCCACTTGCCCACGGCTTTCGGCAGCCAGGTCACCGGCACATTGCCGGCCTTGCACTTGTACGTCTGGCCTTTCTGCACCCAGTCGCTGCACGGGCCCAGCGCTGCGCCGAGCCAGGCGGAAATGGCCTTGTGGTCGACGTCGGCGTCTTTCAGGTAAATCTCGATGTCCGGTTGGCGCATGGATGTCCTCGCTGCGGGTCTGAAAAATCCATTCGCGGATTTAGCCGGCCCCGGGCCTGTGCCCGAGACCCAAAGTTATTGAAGAACGAAATAATCGTAGCGCATCGACACGGTGGTCTCGAACGGCTCGGCCTGTTCGATCACCGTCGCACGACGCTCGGCACTGGCACGCCAGCCGTGGGGCGTCATCGCCAACAGGTTGGCGCGGTCCTCGGGCTTGTCCAGGGTCAGTTTGAATTCCAGCGTTTCGCTGTGTGCCAGCGCCATGCCTGCCGGCACCAGCGCCAGATGCTTGTCGTCGGTGTACTCGCGCACTTCGTCGTACAGGCGTTCGCGCAATTCCATCAGATGGCCGCGAGTCGGGCCGACCTTCATCAGGCCGCCGCCGACGCTGAGCAGACGCTTGGCTTCCTCCCAATCCAACGGACTGAAGACGCTGGCGAGAAACTGGCAACTGCCTGACGCCAATGGCACGCGGGCCATGCTCGCGATCAACCAGGTAATCGCCGGGTTGCGCTTGCAGGCGCGTTTGACGGCTTCGCGGGAAATGTCCAGCGCGTAGCCGTCAGCATTGGGCAAAGCCTCGGCGATTTGCGCGGTGTAGTAACCCTCGCCACAACCGATGTCGACCCAGCGCTCCGGCGCAAAACTGGCCGCCAATTCCGCCAGACGTTTGGCCACTGGCGCGTAATGTCCGGCGTTCAAGAAATCGCGACGCGCCTCGACCATGGCCTGATTGTCGCCCGGGTCGCGGCTGTTCTTGTGCTGCACTGGCAGCAGGTTCAGGTAACCCTGACGCGCACGGTCGAACCGATGCCCGGCGGGGCAGACCACGCCGTTGTCCACCGCATTGAGCGGTTCACTGCAGATCGGGCATGCGAGCATCAGGCGAGCAACTTGATCAGGGTCTGGTAATAGATTTCGGTCAGCACATCGAGATCGGCTGCCAGCACGCGTTCGTTGACCTGGTGGATGGTCGCGTTGACCGGGCCCAGTTCAACCACTTGCGTGCCCATGGTCGCGATGAAACGGCCATCGGAGGTGCCGCCGCTGGTCGACGCCTTGGTTTCGCGACCGGTGATGTCCTTGATGCTCGACGACACCGCATCGAGCAGCGCGCCCGGTTCGGTGAGGAATGGCAGGCCGGACAGCGCCCAGTCGATGTGCCAGTCCAGACCATGCTTGTCGAGGATATCGGCAACGCGTTTCTGCAGGCCTTCGACGGTCGACTCGGTGGAGAAGCGGAAGTTGAACACCGCCACCAGATCACCGGGAATCACGTTGGTCGCGCCGGTGCCGGAGTTGAGGTTGGAAATCTGGAAACTGGTCGGCGGGAAGAAATCGTTGCCGTGGTCCCAGTGCTCGGCGGCCAGCTCGGCCAGCGCCGGAGCGGCGAGGTGGATCGGGTTCTTCGCCAGATGCGGGTAGGCCACGTGACCTTGCACGCCTTTGACCGTGAGCTTGGCGCCGAGGGAGCCGCGACGGCCGTTTTTCACCACATCGCCGACCAGCGTGGTGCTCGATGGCTCGCCAACGATGCACCAGTCCAGACGCTCCTTGCGCGCGACCAGACGTTCGACCACAGCCTTGGTGCCGTGATGCGCCGGGCCTTCTTCATCGCTGGTGATCAGGAAAGCGACCTTGCCCTTGTGGTTCGGATAGTCGGCGACGAAGCGTTCAGCGGCGACTGTCATCGATGCCAGGCTGCCTTTCATGTCTGCCGCGCCACGACCGCAGAGCATGCCATGTTCGTCGATCACGGCATTGAACGGATCGATCTGCCATGCAGTAACCGGACCGGTCGGCACCACGTCGGTGTGGCCGGCGAAGCACAGCACCGGGCCGTCATTGTTGCCGTGAGTGGCCCAGAAGTTATCCACATCTTCGATGCGCATCGGCTCCAGGGTGAAACCGGCATCGCCCAGGCGCTGCATCATCTGCTTCTGGCAGTCGGCATCGACCGGGGTCACGGAAGGACGGCGGATCAGGTCGATGGCCAGTTGAAGGGTCGGCGATAGGTCGGCGTGGGCCGTCATGTAATAACTCCGGGTGCGCACGGTAAACCTGTAGGAGCTGCCGAAGGCTGCGATCTTTTGATTTTTGTTTTTCAAAATCAACAGCAAGATCAAAAGATCGCAGCCTTCGGCAGCTCCTACCGAGTTTGTTGGCATTGAAAAAGGCGATCATTCTAAAGCAAAACGGCGGCCCAAAGGCCGCCGTTTGACGTTATCCGTGACCGATTATGCTGCTGCCGGCTCAGCCTTGGCCGCCGGTTTGGGCAGCGACGACAGGAACGCCATGATCAGCGCCGCCAGATACGGCAGCGACTGCACCAGCAGCATGGTCACCCAGAAACGCATGTCATTGCTCGGAATGCCCTGCACCAGGAAAATCCCCAGCGCCGCGCCCCACAGCAACAGCATGATGAACAGCTCTTCGCGCGCTTCGCTGATCGCCACCCAGAAACCGTGGTTGTCGGCGTTTTTCGGCGTGCGGAAGAACGGAATGCTGCTGGTGAAGAAACCGTACAGCACCGCTTTTGCGATGGTGTGCGACAACGCCAGCCCGGCCAGTGCCGCGCAGAACGCATCCTTCAGATTCACACCGACGGCGCGGCGATAAAGGAAGATGATCTTGCCGACCTTGAACACGAACAGCGCCAGTGGCGGGATCGCGAAAATCAGCAACGGCGGATCGACCCGTTGCGGCACGATGATCATCGCCGCCGACCACAGCAACGCGCCGACGGTGAAGAAGATGTTCATGCCATCGGCGACCCACGGCAGCCAGCCAGCGAGGAAGTGATAACGCTGACCGCGAGTCAGTTCGGTGTCCTTGCCGCGCAGCAGGCTGCGGGTGTGGCGCTTGATGATCTGAATTGCGCCGTAGGCCCAACGGAAACGCTGCTTCTTGAAGTCGATGAAGGTATCCGGCATCAGGCCCTTGCCGTAGCTGTCGTGGTAATACGCCGCCGACAGGCCTTTCTCGAACACGCGCAAACCGAGTTCGGCGTCTTCACAGATGCACCAGTCAGCCCAGCCCAATTCTTCCAGCACGGAACGGCGGGTCATGGTCATGGTGCCGTGCTGAATGATCGCGTCACGGTCGTTGCGGGTGACCATGCCGATATGGAAGAAGCCTTTGTATTCGGCGTAGCAGAGCTTCTTGAAGGTGCTTTCGTTCTGGTCGCGATAATCCTGCGGCGACTGCACCACGGCGATTTTCGGGTCGGCGAAGTGCGGCACCATGTGCTTGAGCCAGTTCGGGTGCACGCAGTAATCCGAATCGATCACCGCAATGACCTCGGCATCCTTGGCGGTGTGCGGAATCAGGTAATTCAGCGCGCCGCCCTTGAAACCGGCCAGCGGCGAAACGTGGAAGAACTTGAAGCGCGGGCCGAGGGTTGCGCAGTAATCGCGCACCGGTTCCCACACCGCCGGGTCCTTGGTGTTGTTGTCGATGATCAGGACTTCGAAGTCCGGATAATCCAGGGCGGCGAGGGCGTCGAGGGTCTGTTTGACCATCTCTGGCGGCTCGTTATAGCAGGGCACATGGATCGACACTTTCGGCCGGTAATCGGAATCGCCCAGCACTGGCAGGAATTCCCGGCGGCGCTTGTGAATCCACACCGCTTCGGCCAGTTCATGGGCCTCGGTGAGCAGGACGATGAATACCCCAAGTGCACCGAGCGCGAGCAGGAATCCGACCGTGAGGCTGAACCACGTGCTGTATTGCTGGCTGTAGTCGTAACCGATGTACACCAGCACTGAACCGCAGAGGAACGCGATAAACGTCAGGAACGTGCGACCGCGCTGGCGCAGGGCTGAGCCGTCGATCATCAGCAGGGTCAGCGAGAGCAGCGCCAGTACCACCGAGCCGATCGCTAGTACGCGCCATTGCGGAATCGCCACCACCGGGCCTTCGAAATTGAATTTCTGCTGACGCGCGGCGTTGAACACGCCCCAGTAGGCGCCGACCGAACCTTCGTCGCTGGCCTTCCACGGCTGATCGAACGCTTCGATCACGAAGTAGTTGAAGCCTTGGCGATTGAGCTTGTTGACCAGCGTGCGCAGGTAAATCGCCTGATCCGCCGGCGACGCGTCAGCGCCACCGCGCATGCGACCGTTGCTCGGCCAGCCGACCTCGGACAGCAGCAGCGGTTTTTTCGGAAAGAGTTTTTTCAGATCGCGGGCGCGGTCGAAGACGAACTGGCCGGCCTTGTCCACCGGAATGAATTCCCAGTAGGGCAGGACGTGGGCGGCGATCAAATCGACATGTTTGGCCAGTTGCGGGTATTTCTCCCAGATGTGCCATTGCTCGGAAGTGGTCACCGGTACTTTGACGGCAGCGCGCACCCGATCCAGCAGAACGATCAAGGCCTCAGGAGTGATTTCTTCACGAAACAGCGCCTCGTTGCCGACTACCACTCGTACGACGCTGCGCGAGGTGTTGGCCAGTTCGATGGCTTTGGTGATTTCCCGCTCGTTGCGTTCCTGATCCGGGCTGATCCAGATGCCGAGGGTGACCCGCAGGCCGAATTCTTCAGCCAGTTTCGGGATGTCTCCCAGCGAACCGTCGACCGAATAGATCCGGATGTTGTCGGTCAGCTTGCTCATGATTTCCAGATCACGGCGCATTTCATCGTCAGACGGATACTGATCCTTCTGTGGGAATTGGCCTTGCTGGAATGGCGAATACGAGAAGCCGGAGATTTGCTGCGGCCAGTTCGGCGCCGTGACCGGGCGATTGACCAGCGCCCAGAAACCGGTGAACAAGGCAGCGATGGCCAGCACCACCACCAGGTTGAGTCCAAATTTACGCGATGACATAGCTGTTTCGGGTTCCAAAGGCTGTGGAACGAAGGATCGGTCGGATAGACGCCCGAGGGGCGCGCATCCTACACCGGCGGTTAACCAGTCGTACAACTGACGGGAAAATGCGTGACATTGGGCAGCCGTCTCTGACTTAAGTTCTTACACTTGTCGCTTGCAGCTTAAAACTTGTCGCTGCGTAGCCCTATAATGCGCGCCGGTTTTGGGGTAATGGTCATGAGTACAGAAGATCCGCGGTTTGCAGGCATCGCCCGTTTGTATGGCATCGAGGGCCTGGAACGCTTGCGCGCCGCCCATGTGGCGATCGTCGGCGTCGGTGGCGTCGGTTCCTGGGCGGCGGAAGCCATGGCCCGTTGCGGGGTGGGCGAGATTTCGCTGTTCGACCTCGACGACGTCTGCGTCAGCAATGCCAACCGCCAGTTGCACGCCTTGGACAGCACTGTCGGCAAACCCAAGGTCGAGGTGATGGCCGAGCGTCTGCGCGGGATCAATCCTGATTGCACGGTGCACGCCGTGGCCGATTTCGTCACCCGCGATACCATGGCCGAATACATCACGCCGAACATCGACTGCGTGATCGACTGCATCGATGCGGTCAATGCCAAAGCGGCGCTGATCGCCTGGTGCAAACGGCGCAAGATCCAGATCATCACCACCGGCGGCGCGGGCGGGCAGATCGATCCGACGCTGATTCAGGTCTGCGATCTGAACCGCACCTTCAACGATCCCCTGGCTTCGAAAGTCCGTTCGACGTTGCGCCGGGACTACGGCTTTTCCCGCACCGTGACCCGTCACTACAGCGTGCCGTGTGTGTTTTCTACCGAACAGCTGCGCTACCCGAAACCGGATGGCAGCATTTGTCTGCAGAAGAGTTTTGTCGGCGACGGCGTGAAGCTCGACTGCGCCGGCGGGTTTGGCGCGGTGATGATGGTCACGGCGACGTTTGGTATGGTCGCGGCGACCAAGGCTGTGGACAAGATTGTGGCGGGTGTGCGGCGCCCTTCAGACCGAGTAAAAGCTCAGGCTTGATGTTGGGGCTGCTGGCTTCTTCGCAAGCAGGCTCGCTCCCACAGGGAAACGTATTCCAATTGTGGGAGCGGGCCTGCTCGCGAAGGCGATTAGCGCGCCAACTCATTCATCCGCTGAAGCACCGCATTCAGGCCATTGCTGCGCGAAGGCGACAACTGCCGCGACAAGCCCAACTGATTGAACCACTCCGGCAAATCCACCTGCTGTAACTCCGCCACCGACAACCCGTTGACCCGCAACAGCAGCAACGCCACCAATCCCCGAATCATCCGCGCATCGCTGCTTGCCTTGAACTGCCAGTGTCCGTCGCGCAACTCACCGACCAGCCACACCTGACTCTCACAGCCATGCACCCGGTTGGCCTCGCACTTTTGCGTGTCATCCAGCGCCGGCAGACGATCACCAAACTGCATCAGCAGCCGCGCCCGCTGTTCCCAGCCCGCCGCAGTCTGAAACGTCTGCAGCGCTTCGGCCGCTTCCACCGGCAGGCTCATCGCAACATCTCCAGGGCCTGATCCAGCGCCTCGAAAAAGCGCTCCAGATCTTCCGAGTCGTTATACAGCGCCAGCGACACGCGAATCGCGCCAGCCAGTTCGAAGCTTTTCATCAGCGGCATGGCGCAGTGATGCCCGGCGCGCACGGCAATGCCTTGTTCGGTGAGCAGGTGCGCCAGATCAGCGTTGTGCACGCCTTCGACGACAAAACTGGCCAGCGCCAATTGCGGCTTGCCCAGCAAGCGAATGCCATTGCGGGCGGCGAGGCCGCGCAGCAGATAGTCGTGCAGTGCCGCTTCATGGGCAGATACGGCGTCCTGATCCAAACCGGCCAAGTAGTCCAGGGTGGCTCCGAGGCCGATGACACTGGCGATCGGCGGTGTGCCGGCCTCGAACCCCAACGGCGCCGGACGGAAGCGCGAATCCTGATAGTTGGCGTCGAGCACCATCTCGCCGCCGAACTGGCATGGCTGCAACTGCTCCAGCGCAGTATTGCGCCCGAACAGCACGCCGAGGCCATCGGGGCCGTAGAGCTTGTGGCTGGAAAACACATAGAAGTCGCAACCCAGCGCCTGCACGTCATGCCGACCATGCACCACGCCTTGGGCGCCATCGATTACAGTCAGCGCGTTCTGCGCCTTGGCCATGCCGAGCAAAGCGGTCAGTGGCTGCCAGGCACCAAGCACGTTGGATAATTGGCTGACGGCCAATAAACGTGTGCGCGGGCCGATCAGATGCACGGCAGCGGCGAGATCGATCAGGCCTTCGGCATCCAGCGGCAGGATCACCAGTTTCAGATTGCGCCGTTTTGCCAGTTGCTGCCACGGCAGCAGGTTGGCGTGATGCTCCAGAGCGCTGATGACGATCTCATCGCCCGGATTGAAAAGATGTTCAAGACCGTAGGCGAGGAGATTCAGCGCACTGGTGGCACCGTGCGTGAAGACGATCTGACCGCTGTCACCGGCATTCAGCCATTGGCCAACCTTGCGCCGACTGTCTTCGAACGCTTGCGTCGCGTGAGCGCCGGGCAAGTGTTGCGCACGGTGCACATTAGCCGCGCCGTTGGCGTAGTAATGCGTTAGTGCGTCGAGCAGGGCTTGTGGTTTTTGCGTGGTGGCGGCGCTGTCCAGATAGGTCTGGTCTTGCCGTTGCAGCGCGGCGATGGCCGGGAAATCGGCGCGCCAGGGGGAGGGGATCATCATGTGTTCAGCCCTGTGAAATTGGGCGGGGTGTACGCCAGACCTTGTGGGAGCGAGCCTGCTCACGAAAGCGTTCTTGAGGACGCCAAAAGCTTCGCGAGCAGATCGCTCCAACAGGTGTGAAGCGCTTAGTTGTGAGCGTGCAGCGCTTCGTTCAGTTCGATCGCCGATTTGTGGGTCTTGCATTCCACCGCACCGGTTTCCGAATTGCGACGGAACAGCAGATCAGTCTGACCAGCCAGCTCGCGCGCCTTCACAACCTTGACCAGATTGTTGTGCTCGTCGAGCAGCGCAACCTTGGTGCCGGCGGTCACGTACAGACCCGACTCGACAGTGTTGCGGTCGCCCAACGGAATACCGATACCGGCGTTGGCGCCGATCAGGCAGCCTTCGCCGACCTTGATCACGATGTTGCCGCCGCCCGACAGAGTGCCCATGGTCGAGCAACCGCCGCCCAGGTCCGAACCCTTGCCGACGAAGACGCCAGCGGAAACGCGGCCTTCGATCATGCCCGGGCCCTCGGTACCAGCGTTGAAGTTGATGAAACCTTCGTGCATGACGGTGGTGCCTTCGCCAACATAGGCACCCAGACGCAGACGAGCGGCATCAGCGATACGCACGCCGGCCGGTACGACGTAGTCGGTCATTTTCGGGAACTTGTCCACCGAGAACACTTCCAGCAGCTCGCCGCGCAGACGCGCTTCGAGTTGCATTTCCGCCAGTTCACTGAGGTCGATCGCGCCCTGGCTGGTCCACGCTACGTTCGGCAGCAGCGGGAAAATGCCAGCCAGGCTCACGCCGTGCGGTTTGACCAGACGGTGCGACAACAGATGCAGCTTGAGGTACGCCTCAGGTGTCGAGGTCAGTTGTGCATCTTCTGCCAGCAAAGTGGCGACCAGCGGCTTGTGGCTTTCGGCCAGGCGGGTCAGCAGCTTGCCTTGCACAGCGTCAATGCCTTTCACGGCTTCAGCCAGTTGCGCTGCCTGGGCGGTGGTGAAGGTGATGGCCTGGTTGCCTTCGCTGTAACCGAGGATCGGCGCGACGGCTGCGACCAGTTCAGCCGAAGGATTGAGCAGTGGCTGTGCGTAGAACACTTCCAGCCATGCGCCTTGACGGTTCTGGGTGCCGACACCAAAGGCGATGCTGAACAGGGAATGGGACATGTGAATACCTCTACAAAGAGTGACGGGCTGCTTACTTCAGAGCGGCCGCGTAGATATCTGGCTTGAAGCCAATCAGGGTTCGGTCACCGAGATCGAGCACCGGGCGCTTGATCATCGAGGGTTGTGCGAGCATCAGATCGATAGCTTTCGACTGGTCGAGATCGGCTTTGCGTTCGTCGTCGAGCTTGCGAAAGGTCGTGCCGGCGCGGTTCAACACGGTTTGCCAGCCGTGCTCGTCGCACCATTGGGTCAGGTGCTCACGGTCAATGCCGGCAGTCTTGTAATCGTGAAAGTCATAGCTGACAGCGTGTTCATCGAGCCAGGTGCGCGCCTTTTTCATGGTGTCGCAGGCTTTGATGCCGAAAAGGTGCAACGTTTTACTTGAAACGGCCAAGGAATCGCCCCCTTTACAGGTGCTGGAAAAAAATGGTGACGGATTATGCCATGACCGGACGGTTTCGCGGCGCCTCAGGTCGATTTGGCAATGCAAAACCCCTGTAGGAGCTGACGAGTGAAACGAGGCTGCGATCTTTTGATCTTGTTTTCAAAGATCAAAAGATCGCAGCGTTCCGCAGCTCCTACAAAAGCGAGGGCTGCGACATAGGTGCAACGGTCAGCCACAGCCTAAGGCGCTAATATGGCAGTTCAACGCTGTCGATCGCCTGAGATTTTGGTTTTATGCAAACTGCTTACACCGTCCTCATCCTGCTGATGCTGGTCAGCGTCTCGCGCCTGGTCGGGCGGGTCATCCCGCTGCCGTTGCCGCTGGTGCAAATCGCCGCCGGTGCCTTGCTCGCCTGGCCGACGTTGGGCCTGCACGTCGCCCTCGATCCCGAGTTGTTCCTGTTTCTGTTCCTGCCGCCACTGCTGTTTTCCGATGGCTGGCGCATGCCCAAACGCGCCTTCTGGCAATTGCGCGGACCGATCCTGACCCTGGCCGTCGGCCTTGTTCTGTTCACCGTGGTCGGTGCCGGTTATTTCATTCATTGGCTGTTGCCGACGATTCCGTTGCCGGTGGCCTTTGCCCTGGCAGCGGTTTTGTCGCCGACCGACGCCGTCGCAGTTTCAGCGATTTCGCAGAACCGCTTGCCGACGCCGCTGATGCACATGCTGCAAGGCGAGGCGCTGATGAACGACGCCTCGGGCCTGGTGACTTTCAAGTTCGCCCTCGCTGCGGCGGTCACGGGCGTGTTCTCGCTGACCAATGCCAGCCTGACATTCGTCGCGGTGGCACTGGGAGGCCTGGCGGTCGGCGTAGCGTTGAGCTGGCTGGTCGGGCGCCTGCGCGCGTGGATGATCGCCCGGGGCTGGGACGATCCGGCCACTCATGTGGTGTTCATGTTGCTGCTGCCGTTCGCTGCGTATGTATTGGCCGAACGTTTGGGTGCTTCAGGGATTCTGTCGGCGGTAGCGGCGGGGATGATGCAGAGCTGGCTCGATCTGTTGCCACGCCAGACCAGCACGCGCTTGCTCAATCGCAGTGTCTGGGCGCTGCTCGAATTTGCGTTCAATGGCTTGATCTTCCTGCTGCTCGGCCTGCAATTGCCAGACATCATCAAAGCCGTGGTCAGCCACGAACCAACCTTGTGGCCGACGCTGTTCTATCGCTGTCTCGATGTGTTGGCGATCTTTGTGGCACTGGTGCTGCTGCGGTTCATCTGGGTGCAAAGCATCTGGCGCCTGTCGGTGTTGTTTCGCCGATGGCGCGGCAAGGGCGAGCTCACGCAAGTGCCGACGGCGCGTTCATGCTGGTTGCTGACGGTGGGCGGTGTGCGCGGGGCGGTCACGCTGGCGGGTGTGATGTCGGTGCCGATGCTGATCGGCGCCGATGCGTTTCCCGAGCGTGATTTGCTGATCTTCATTGCCGCCGGAGTGATTCTGCTGTCGCTGGTCTCGGCTTGTATCGCGCTGCCCTTGCTGCTGCGCGGGATCGACAAAAGTCCCGACGACAAGCGTCGTCAGGAAGTGCGCGATGCCTGGCGCAAGACTGCCGAAGCAGCGATCCATTCGCTGGAGACCGAAGAAGTCGTGCCGCAGGATGCTGCGCAAGCGGCGCTGGCGGCGGAGCTCAAGGCGCGGATCATGTCCGAATATCGCCATCAACTCGACGTTTTCAACGATTCTGCCGAAGCCCAGGCGCTGGCATTCCAGATGGATCTGCTTGAACGGCGACTGCGGTTGAAAGCGCTGCGCGCGCAACGCCTGGAACTGTACAGCCTCAGTCGTCAGCACCAGATTGGTGATGATGTGTTGCGAGAAGTGCTCGGGGAACTGGATTTGAGCGAGGCCAATCTGGGACAGGTCAAATAACCGCTTGAGCGCTTGCAGCAGGAGTTCTGCCGCAAGCGCTCCGGGCTCACTTCTGGCGGGTGATGAAATCACGAATCCGTTCGGCGGCTTCGACGCATTCTGCCAGCGGCGCAACCAGCGCCATGCGCACCCGGCCTGCCCCCGGATTGACACCATCGACATCGCGAGACAGGTACGAGCCCGGCACCACGGTCACATGCTCCTGTTCGAACAGATCACGGCAGAACGCCGCGTCATCGCCTTTTACGTTCGGCCACAGATAGAAGCTGCCATCCGGGCGCTGCACGTCCAGCACCGGGCTGAGAATGTTAAGCACTGCATCAAACTTCTCGCGATACAGCGCACGGTTGGCGCGCACGTGCACTTCGTCATTCCACGCAGCGACGCTGGCCATTTGAGTCTGCACCGGCATCGCGCAGCCGTGGTAAGTGCGGTAGAGCAGGAAGCCTTTGAGGATGTCGGCATCGCCGGCAACGAAGCCCGAACGCAAGCCCGGCAGGTTGGAGCGCTTGGACAGACTGTGGAACACCACGCAGCGCTTGAAGTCATTCCGGCCGAGTTCGACGCAAGCACTCAGCAGGCCGGGCGGCGGGGTCTGTTCGTCGAAGTACAGTTCGCTGTAGCACTCGTCGGCGGCGATCACGAAGTCGTACTGGTCCGCGAGGGCGATCAGTTTCTTCAGGGTCTCGACCGGAATCAGCGCGCCGGTCGGATTGCCCGGCGAGCACAGGAACAGGATCTGGCAACGCTGCCAGATCTGCGGCGCTACCGCGTCGAAGTCCGGATTGAAGCCGTTTGCATCGAGGCACGGCAGGTAATGCGGCTTGGCCCCGGCGAGGAACGCCGCACCTTCGTAAATCTGATAGAACGGGTTGGGGCTGACCACCAGCGCATCATCACCACGATTGACCACGGTCTGGGTGAAGGCGAACAGCGCTTCACGGGTGCCGTTGACCGGCAGCACGTTGCGCGCCGGATCGATCCAGCCGTTCGGCACACCGAAGCGCCGCTCGCACCAGCCGGCGATGGCTTCGCGCAGGGCCGGAATGCCGAGGGTGGTCGGGTACACCGCCATCTGATCCAGATTGTTCGCCAACGCTTCGGCGACAAAGCTCGGTGAACGGTGTTTCGGCTCGCCAATCGACAGCGCGATCGGGCGTTTGTCCGGGTTAGGCGTAACGCTGCCGAGCAGGGCGCGGAGCTTTTCGAACGGGTACGGCTGGAGCTGGTTCAGAGCGTTGTTCATGGGGGCCTCGGTCGATGTCGGAGGGCCCGGCGCAATATCAGGCTGGAACGAGCTCTGTGAGAGCGAGCCTGCTCGCGAAGAGGGTGGCTCATTCAACATTGGTGTGTGCTGAATGACCGCTTCGCGAGCAGGCTCGCTCCCACAGGATTTCATTGTCAGGCTGTCATTGGCGCTGGTCGGTCCGACAGGGAAAATTCATTGATTCAGATACTGATCCGCGAAAGCTTGATATCCGGTTCCTGATTGACGCTCAGCTGTTCGACGATCGCGTCCTGCAAGCGGCTGCACAGCAGCGGATCGGACAGCGGCTGGTTGTGTGCGTCGGTAATGAAGAACACGTCTTCCACGCGCTCGCCCAGGGTCGCAATCTTGGCGTTCTGCAGCGACAGGTCGAACTCGAGGAAAATCCCTCCGACCCGCGCCAGCAGGCCCGGCCGGTCAGGCGCGGTCAGTTCCAGCACGGTCACCGGACGCTGGGCGTCGTTGTGAATGGTGACCTGCGGGGCAAAGGCAAAATGCTTGAGCTGACGCGGCACCCGGCGCTGAATGATCGTCGGGTAGTCGTCCGGGTTGCGCAGGGCTTCGGTCAGGCCTTCGCGGATCTGCTTGATCCGCGTCGGGTTGTCGCCGATCGACTCGCCTTCGTTGTCGAGCACGATGTAGGTGTCGAGGGTGAACTGGCTGCTCGAGGTGATGACCCGGGCGTCGTGAATGTTCAGGTTGAGCTGATCCATCGCTGCCACGGTCACGGCGAAGAAATCGTGCTGGTCCGGTGCATAAATGAAGATCTGCGTGCCGCCCTCGAACTCGCGTTGGGTGGTTTCCTTGATCAGCACCAACGGCCCGCCATCGACCGGTTGCTGCAGGATCGCATCGCTGTGCCAGGCTACATCGCCGGCGGTGTGGCGCAGGAAATAGTCATCGCCCAATTGCGCCCACAGTTGCTCGACGTCGTCCGGGTCGGTGCCGCCGCGCACCAGGATGTCCAGCGCCGCACTTTGCGTCTGGCGAATCTGTTCTTCGCGGTCCACCGGATTTTCCAGGCCCCGGCGCAGGGCCCGTTTGGTTTCGGTGTAGAGCTGGCGCAACAGGCTGGCGCGCCATGAATTCCACAGCGTCGGGTTGGTCGCGTTGATATCGGCCACGGTCAGCACATAGAGGTAGTCGAGGCGCGTTTCATCGCCGACCGCCTGAGCAAAGTCGTGGATCACCTGTGGGTCGGACAGATCCTTGCGCTGCGCAGTGGTGGACATCACCAGATGGTTCTGCACCAGCCAGACGATCAGGCGGCTGTCCCACACCGGCAACTGATGGCGCTGGCAGAACGCCTCGGCATCGACCGCGCCGATCTCCGAGTGATCGCCGTGCCGGCCCTTGCCGATGTCGTGGTACAGGCCTGCCATGTAGATCAGCTCAGGCTTGGGCAGCTTGGCCATGAGCTTGGCCGCCAGCGGAAATTTCTCCGAAACCTGGGTGTACTGCAGTTTGCGCAGGTGCTTGATCAGATTCAGCGTGTGCGCATCGACCGTATAGATGTGGAACAGGTCGTGCTGCATCTGCCCGACGATAAAGCCGAACTCCGGCAGATAGCGCCCGAGAATGCCGTAGCGGTTCATCCGCCGCAGATTGCGGTGGATGCCGATCTTGCACTTGAACAATTCGATGAACAGGCTGGTGTTGCGAATATCGTTGCGGAAGTTGTCGTCGATCAGGTGCCGGTGCTCGCGCAGCAGACGAATGGTGTCGGCGCGCACGCCTTTGATTTCCGGCTGCTGGGCCATCAGCACGAAAATTTCCAGCATGGCGAACGGCGTGCGGCGGAACACATTGTCATTGCGCGCTTCGATGTAGCCGTCATGCAGCTGGAAGCGTGAATTGATCGGTTGCGGCGGCGCTTCGTCTTCCGGGGCGAGGATGACTTCCTCGAAGTGCTGGATGATCAGATCGCTCAACTGGGCAATGCTCATCACCGTGCGGAAATACTGCTGCATGAAGTTTTCGACCGCCTGTTTGGCGTCGTCTCCTTCAAAACCGAGCAGGCCGGCAATGGTGCGCTGATGATCGAACAGCAAGCGGTCTTCGGAGCGGCCGGCGAGCATGTGCAGGGCGTAGCGCACTTTCCAGAGGAATTCCTGGGAGGAGGCGAGCAGGGCGTTTTCGCTTTCGACCAGAAACCCTTCGCCGGCGAGGGCGCGCAGGTTCAGGGTGCCGTACTGACGGCGGGCCACCCAGAGGATCGTCTGAATGTCGCGCAGGCCGCCGGGCGAACCTTTGACGTTGGGTTCGAGGTTGTACTCGGTGTCGTTGTATTTGTGGTGGCGAGCCTTCTGTTCGGCACGCTTGGCCAGGAAGAATTCCTTGGCCGGCCACATGTGCGAGGTGCTGGTCACTTCGATCATGCGCTGGCGCAGACGCTCGGGGCCGCAGATGGTGCGGCTTTCCATCAGGTTGGTGACCACCGTCAGGTCGGCGCGGGCCTCTTCGGCGCATTCGTCGACCGAGCGCACGCTCTGGCCGACTTCCAGACCGATGTCCCACAGCAGCGTCAGAAAGCGCTCAATGGAATCGCGGAAAACTTCGTGGTCGGCACTGTCGAGCAGGATCAGCAGATCAATGTCGGAATACGGGTGCAACTCGCCGCGACCGTAGCCGCCCACTGCCACCAGAGCGATATCGGCATCTTCGCTCCAGTTGAACTGCTCCCAGGCCTTTTGCAGGATGTTGTCGACAAACCAGGCGCGGTCCTCGATCAGGCGGCGGATATCGCGGCCATTGCGAAAACGTGTGTCGAGGACCTCGCGGGCCTGGCGGATCGCCTTCTTGAACGCCGCGATGGGACTCGCTTTGAGGGCCAGTTCAGCCTGGAACTGACCGCGGTCGAAGAGTTCGGGATCCACCTGCGGCATCGATTGGCTTTCCTTCTATAGGCTGGGAACGTTCTGGGTGTCAGGCCGAGATGCGCGCGATGGTGTCATCGCTGCGCAAGGTGAAGATCTCGTAGCCGGTGTCGGTGACCAGCAGGGTGTGTTCCCACTGGGCCGAGAGCTTGCGGTCCTTGGTGATCGCGGTCCAGCCGTCGCCCAGCACCTTAGTGTCGGCCTTGCCCTGGTTGATCATCGGTTCGATGGTGAAGGTCATGCCAGCCTTCAGTTCCATGCCGGTGCCGGCGCGACCGTAGTGAAGGATCTGCGGTTCTTCGTGGAAGACCTTGCCGATACCGTGGCCGCAGAACTCGCGCACGACCGAGAAACCGTTCTTTTCCGCGTGCTTCTGGATCACTTCACCGATGTCGCCAAGGCGGCAGCCGGGTTTGACGATCTCGATCGCCTTGTACATGCATTCCTGGGTGACTTGCGACAGGCGCTCGGCCCAGACCGGCACTTCGCCGACGTGAAACATGCGGCTGGTGTCGCCGTGGTAGCCGTCCTTGATCACCGTGACGTCGATGTTCAGGGTGTCGCCATTCTTCAGTGGTTTGTCGTTCGGGATGCCGTGGCAGACCACATGGTTGATCGATGTGCAGATCGACTTCGGGTAGCCCTTGTAGTTGAGCGGGGCGGGGATGGCCTGCTGCACATTGACGATGTAGTCGTGGCAGATCTGGTTGAGCTGATCGGTGGTCACGCCCGGTTTGACATGTTCGGCAATCATTTCCAGCACATCGGCGGCCAGTTTGCCGGCGACACGCATGCCAGCGATGTCCTCGGGGGTTTTGAGGTTGACGGTCATACAGGCTCTCTCTGCGCTCGGCGGCGCTTACGGATACGAATTGGGTGGCAAGCGTACATTTTGCGACCCTGAAAAACGCGATTCTACCAGACGGGAGGCGCAAATCCGCGTCTGCATGTCTGGCTTGTGCCTATACAATGGTGCCCATCGAGCCGATTCCAAGGGGGCTGCGCCCATGTCACTGGTGCGAATACAGATTCCGGGTTCCGTTTCTGCGCACCCTGTGGTATAAAATGCGCCGCTTTCCGGGTATGCCCCGAAAAGCTTAAATCCACACACGTGTCGACACGATGACCTGGGTGCCTTGGGCTTTATGCCTCTGGTTGGTCATTGGGATACGTGGAGGCCAAACCCGACTTATCAAGGAACTATCATGTCCCAAGTCAACATGCGCGATATGCTGAAGGCCGGTGTGCACTTCGGTCACCAAACCCGTTACTGGAATCCGAAAATGGGTAAGTACATTTTCGGCGCGCGTAACAAGATTCACATCATCAACCTTGAAAAAACCCTGCCAATGTTCAACGAAGCTCTGACTTTCGTAGAGCGTCTGGCCCAGGGCAAAAACAAGATTCTGTTCGTCGGCACCAAGCGTTCCGCTGGCAAGATCGTTGCTGAAGAAGCAGCACGTTGCGGTTCGCCGTACGTCGATCACCGCTGGTTGGGCGGCATGCTGACCAACTTCAAGACCATTCGTGCTTCCATCAAGCGTCTGCGTGACCTTGAAGTTCAAGCCGAAGACGGTACTTTCGCCAAGCTGACCAAGAAAGAAGCGCTGATGCGCTCCCGTGATCTTGAGAAGCTGGATCGTTCGCTGGGCGGCATCAAGGACATGGGTGGTCTGCCAGACGCACTGTTCGTGATCGACGTTGACCACGAGCGCATCGCGATCACCGAAGCCAACAAGCTGGGCATCCCGGTCATCGGCGTTGTCGATACCAACAGCAGCCCGGAAGGCGTTGACTACATCATCCCAGGCAACGATGACGCCATCCGCGCTATCCAGCTGTACATGGGTTCGATGGCTGACGCAGTTATCCGCGGTCGCAACAATGTTGCTGGCGGTACTGTTGAATTCGCAGCTGAAGAAACTCAGGCTGCAGCTGAGTAATCGACGCCCCTGGCGTTGACTCAGTAAGCAAAAAGGGGGCTTGGCCCCCTTTTTGCCACCTCGAAAACCATTTGTCGGCGCCCACGTCTGTATTTGTCATGTGCGGCAGCCAACATGGGTGGTTCGGGAAGAATTGAACGCCCGTTCGATCGGGTGGAATGGTTGAAAACCTATCCAAGAGGAATTTGAAAATGGCAGCAATTACTGCAGCGTTGGTCAAAGAACTGCGCGAGCGTACCGGCGAAGGCATGATGGATTGCAAGAAAGCCCTGGAAAAGGCTGACGGCGACATCGAAAAAGCCATTGATGACATGCGTGCTTCGGGCGCGATCAAGGCTGCGAAAAAAGCCGGCAACGTTGCCGCTGAAGGCGCAATCGCCATCAAATCGAATGACAAGGCAGCCGTGCTGCTGGAAGTCAACTCGCAGACCGACTTCCTGGCCCTGCAAGACGACTTCAAGAACTTCGTTGCTGCCAGCGTAGAAAAAGCTTTCGACGACAAACTGACCGACGCAGCTCCGCTGATCGCCGCTCAGGAATCGGCTCGTGAAGCTCTGGTTGCCAAAGTCGGCGAGAACGTCAACATCCGTCGTCTGGTACGCGTAGAAGGTGACGTTGTCGGCACTTACCTGCACGGTAACAAGATCGGTGTTGCTGTTGTCCTGAAAGGCGGTGACGTCGAGCTGGCCAAAGACATCGCTATGCACGTTGCTGCAAGCAACCCTGAGTTCCTGCTGCCTTCGCAAGTCTCCGACGAAGCGATCGAGCGTGAGAAAGCTGTGTTCCTGCAGCTGAACGAAGAAAAGATCAAAGGCAAGCCAGAAAACATTGTTGAGAACATGGTCAAGGGCCGTATCAGCAAGTTCCTGGCAGAAGCGAGCCTGGTCGAGCAGGCGTTCGTCAAGAACCCTGAAGTCAAGGTTGGCGAGCTGGCCAAGAAAGCCGGCGCAGAAATCGTTTCCTTCACTTACTTCAAAGTAGGCGAAGGCATCGAGAAGCCGGTCGACAACTTCGCTGAAGAAGTTGCTGCCCAGCTGGCTGCCGCCAAGCAATAAGACGGTTTTTCAACTGTCGCCCGAAAGAGGCTGCCCGCTCACGCGCGCAGCCTCTTTTCAGATGGGGTGCCAATTTTTTATTTGGTTTCCACCCGGAACTGACTTACAAAGCCATGTTCCGATGGCGCTGCAGCAGCGCCAAGCTAGAGTGAACGCCAGCTGTAAACAGCTCGCAAAGAATTTTAAATACGCCGCAGGAGAGATTCGCAATGGCTCAGCAGGGCAGTGGTTATCAGGCTCGCTATAAACGCATTCTACTCAAGCTTAGCGGCGAGGCCCTGATGGGCTCGGAAGAGTTCGGGATCGATCCTAAGGTGCTGGATCGCATGGCGCTGGAAGTCGGCCAACTGGTCGGCATTGGCGTGCAGGTCGGTCTGGTGATCGGTGGTGGCAACCTGTTCCGTGGCGAAGCCCTGAGCAAAGCCGGTATGGATCGGGTAACAGGCGACCACATGGGCATGCTGGCCACTGTGATGAACGCCCTGGCCATGCGCGATGCGCTGGAACGTGCCAATATCTCGGCCATCGTCATGTCGGCCATTTCCATGGTCGGTGTGACCGATCACTACGATCGCCGCAAAGCCATGCGCCACCTGAACTCCAAAGACGTCGTGATCTTCGCGGCCGGTACCGGCAATCCGTTCTTCACCACGGATTCGGCAGCCTGCCTGCGTGCAATCGAAATCGACGCCGACGTTGTGCTCAAGGCCACCAAGGTTGATGGCGTGTACACCGCAGACCCGTTCAAAGACCCGCATGCCGAGAAGTTCGATCATCTGACTTATGATGAAGTACTGGATCGCAAGCTGGGCGTAATGGATCTGACTGCTATCTGCCTGTGCCGCGATCACAAGATGCCGCTGCGCGTATTCAACATGAACAAGCCCGGCGCCCTGCTGAACATTGTGCACGGCGGCGCTGAAGGGACTTTGATCGAGGAAGGCCAACAATGATCAACGAAATCAAGAAAGACGCCCAAGCGCGTATGCAGAAATCCCTGGAATCTCTGAACCACGCGTTCGGCCAGATTCGTACCGGCAAGGCTCACCCGAGCATCCTCGGCAGCGTCATGGTGCCTTACTACGGCACTGACACTCCGCTGAGCGGCGTTGCCAACGTCACCGTGAAAGATTCGCGCACCCTGCAGGTCGTGGCCTTCGAGCGCAACATGCTCGCTGCCGTCGACAAGGCGATCCAGAGCGCCGGGCTGAACCTCAACCCGACCAACCTGGGCGAGTTGCTGCTGATCCCGATGCCGGCCCTCACCGAGGAAACGCGCAAAGGTTTCACCAAGCAGGCGCGCAGCGCAGCGGAAGACGCGCGCGTTGCTGTGCGCAACATCCGTCGTGATGCCTTGGGCGAGCTGAAGAAACTGGTCAAGGACAAGGAAATCAGCGAAGACGAAGAACGTCGTGCCATCGCTGATATCGATAAGCTGACCAAGGAATCCGAGGCCCAGATCACCAAGGCCACGGACGAGAAAGAAAAAGACCTGATGGCCGTATAAGGGTCGAGCTTTAAATGGACAAGACCAAGCAGACTGCGCCGTCCGCGGTGCCGCGCCATGTCGCGATCATCATGGATGGCAATAATCGCTGGGCGAAAAAACGCTTTATGCCGGGTGTCGCCGGGCATAAAGCGGGCGTGGATGCTGTGCGGGCGGTGATCGAGGTGTGCGCTGAGGCCAAGGTCGAAGTCCTGACCCTGTTCGCCTTCTCCAGTGAAAACTGGCAGCGCCCGGCCGATGAAGTCAGCGCCTTGATGGACCTGTTCTTCAAGGCGCTGCGTCGTGAGGCCAAGCGCCTTAACGACAACAACATCAGCCTGCGCATCATTGGTGATCGCTCGCGTTTCCACCCTGAGCTTCAGGCGGCAATGCGCGAAGCCGAGGCCATGACCGTCGGTGCCAACCGCTTTGTTCTGCAGATTGCTGCCAATTACGGCGGCCAGTGGGACATCGCGCAGGCCGCGCAGCGTCTAGCACGTGAAGTCCAGGCCGGGCACTTGCGCCCGGAAGACATCACTCCGGATCTGTTGCAGACCTGCCTGGCTACCGGCGATCTGCCGTTGCCTGACCTTTGCATCCGTACCGGTGGCGAGCACCGCATCAGCAACTTCCTGCTGTGGCAGCTGGCCTACGCCGAGTTGTACTTCTCCGACCTGTTCTGGCCGGACTTCAAACACGACGCCATGCGCACCGCGCTGGCCGATTTCGCTTCGCGCCAGCGTCGCTTCGGTAAAACGAGCGAACAGGTCGAAGCTGGAGCCCGGGTTTAATGCTTAAACAACGAATCATCACTGCACTGATCCTGCTGCCGATTGCCTTGTGCGGGTTTTTCCTGCTCAAAGGTGCCGGCTTCGCGCTGTTCATCGGTCTGGTAGTCAGCCTAGGTGCCTGGGAATGGGCACGTCTGGCGGGCTTTACCGCGCAGTCGTTCCGCGTCGGTTTTGCTGCCGTGGTCGCTCTGATGCTGTTCGTCATGTATGTGCTGCCGGGGCTTGCTCCCTGGGTGCTCGGTGCATCGGTGATCTGGTGGGCGGTTGCTACGTATCTGGTGCTGACGTATCCACGCTCCAGCGCGCATTGGTCCACGGCGGCGACCAAGCTGCTGATCGGCCTGCTGATCCTGCTGCCTGCGTGGCAGGGCCTGGTGCAGATCAAGCAATATCCGTTGGGCAACTGGTTGATCATGGCCGTGATGGTGCTGGTCTGGGGTGCGGACATCGGTGCTTACTTCTCCGGGCGCAAGTTCGGCAAGCGCAAGCTCGCGCCGCACGTCAGCCCGGGCAAAAGCTGGGAAGGCGTCTACGGTGGTCTGGCGCTGAGTCTGGTGATTACTGCGATTGTCGGGCTGGTGCGCGACTGGACCGTGGCCGAGCTGCTCAAAGGCTTGATCGGCGCTGCGGTGATTGTCTTCATTTCCGTGGTCGGTGACCTCACCGAGAGCATGTTCAAGCGTCAATCCGGCATCAAGGACAGCAGTAATCTGCTGCCCGGTCATGGCGGCGTGCTGGATCGCATCGACAGTCTGACCGCAGCCATTCCGGTGTTCGCCGTATTGCTCTGGATGGCTGCGCCGTGAGTCGTCCCCAGCAGATTACCGTGTTGGGTGCGACCGGTTCGATCGGTCTGAGCACTCTGGATGTGATTGCCCGTCATCCAGAGCGTTATCAGGTTTTTGCATTGAGTGGTTTCACCCGTCTTGGCGAATTGCTCGCGCTGTGCGTTCGTCATGTGCCGCAGTTTGCGGTGGTGCCCGAAGGCCCCGCCGCGCGTGGGTTGCAGGATGACTTGCGTGCAGCCGGCTTGCCGACTCGCGTCCTGGTGGGCGAGGAGGGCCTTTGTCAGGTTGCCTCCGCGCCTGAAGTCGACGCGGTCATGGCGGCCATTGTCGGTGCGGCGGGTTTGCGTCCGACGCTGGCTGCGGTGGAGGCGGGCAAGAAAATTCTGCTGGCCAACAAAGAAGCGCTGGTGATGTCCGGCGCTCTGTTCATGCAGGCCGTGCGCAAGAGCGGTTCGGTACTGCTGCCGATCGACAGTGAGCACAACGCGATTTTTCAGTGCATGCCCGCGGATTTCGCGCGCGGCTTGAGCTCGGTGGGTGTGCGGCGGATATTGCTCACAGCCTCTGGCGGTCCTTTCCGGCAGACGCCGATGGCCGAGCTGGCAGACGTTTCGCCTGAACAGGCTTGTGCGCATCCGAACTGGTCCATGGGGCGCAAGATCTCCGTGGATTCGGCGAGCATGATGAACAAGGGCCTTGAGTTGATCGAAGCCTGCTGGTTGTTCGATGCCAAACCGGCTCAGGTCGAAGTGGTGATTCATCCGCAAAGCGTGATCCACTCCCTGGTCGATTATGTCGATGGCTCGGTGCTGGCGCAGTTGGGTAACCCGGACATGCGCACACCGATCGCCAACGCCCTGGCCTGGCCAGAGCGGATCGATTCAGGCGTTTCGCCACTGGATCTGTTCGCCATCGCGCGACTGGATTTCGAGGCGCCCGATGAAAGCCGCTTCCCCTGCCTCCGTTTGGCTCGGCAGGCGGCCGAAGCTGGTGACAGCGCGCCGGCGATGCTCAATGCAGCCAATGAAGTGGCCGTGGCGGCGTTTCTCGACGGACGGGTTCGCTACCTGGAAATCGCGAGTATCATCGAGGAAGTTTTGAATCTGGAGCCGGTGGTGGCGCTGAGCGACCTCGATACCGTGTTTACGGCGGATGCCAAAGCGCGAGTGCTGGCTGAGCAGTGGTTGAGTCGGCACAGCCGATAGTTTTTTGTAACGCAACGGCGACACGCGACACTGAACAGGATTGCGGAGAAAGTAGATGAGCGCGCTCTATATGATTGCCGGCACCCTGATCGCCTTGGGTGTGCTGGTCACCTTCCATGAATTCGGCCACTTCTGGGTCGCGCGTCGCTGTGGCGTCAAGGTTCTGCGGTTCTCTGTGGGATTCGGCATGCCCCTGCTGCGCTGGCACGACAAGCAAGGCACCGAGTTCGTGGTCGCCGCGATTCCGCTGGGCGGCTACGTCAAGATGCTCGACGAGCGCGAAGGCGAAGTGCCGGTTGATCAACTCGATCAGTCGTTCAATCGCAAATCGGTACGTCAGCGTATTGCCATTGTCGCTGCCGGTCCGATTGCCAACTTTCTGCTGGCGTTAGTGTTCTTCTGGGTCTTGGCGATGCTCGGCAGCGAGCAGGTGCGTCCGGTCATCGGCGCGGTCGAGTCTGGCAGCATTGCCGCCAAGGCGGGTCTGAACGCTGGCCAGGAGATTGTCTCGATCGATGGCGAGCCGACCTCGGGTTGGGCTGCGGTCAATCTGCAACTGGTGCGTCGTCTCGGTGAGAGCGGTGCAATTCAATTGCTGGTGCGCGAGCAGGGTTCGACGGCAGAATCGCCGCGCACGCTGGCACTGGATAACTGGCTCAAAGGTGCCGACGAGCCGGATCCGATTCGCTCGCTGGGTATCCGTCCCTGGCGTCCGGCCTTGCCGCCGGTGCTTGCCGAGCTCGACCCGAAAGGCCCGGCTCAGGCGGCGGGGCTGAAAACCGGCGATCGCTTGCTGGCGCTTGATGGTCAGCCGCTGGATGACTGGCAACAAGTGGTCGATACCGTTCGTACGCGTCCTGATACCAAAATCATGCTGCGCGTCGAGCGCGACAGTGCTCAAATCGACGTCCCTGTGACGCTGGCGGCGCGCGGTGAAAGCAAAGCGCCAAGCGGTTATCTGGGCGCTGGCGTGAAAGCTATCGATTGGCCGCCGGAAATGATCCGCGAGGTCAGTTATGGCCCGCTGGCCGCGATTGGCGAGGGCGCCCGTCGCACTTGGACCATGAGCATTCTGACGCTGGATTCACTGAAGAAAATGCTGTTCGGCGAGCTCTCGGTAAAAAACTTGAGTGGACCGATAACCATTGCTAAAGTGGCGGGCGCTTCTGCCCAGTCGGGCGTCGCTGATTTCCTGAATTTCCTTGCTTATCTGAGTATTAGCCTGGGCGTTCTGAATTTGCTGCCCATTCCTGTACTGGATGGGGGGCATTTGTTGTTTTATCTGATCGAGTGGGTGCGTGGTCGCCCCTTGTCGGATCGGGTGCAAGGTTGGGGGATACAGATCGGTATCAGTTTGGTGGTCGGGGTGATGTTGCTTGCTCTGGTCAACGATCTGGGTCGACTGTAACGCTTCGCTGAATTGCGAATCTGCCGCATTTTGCGGCAGTTTGTTTATTGCCAGTTGGAATAAGAAAGGACTTCATGAAACGTCTGCTGCTAACTGCGGTTCTCACCGTATTGATGATCGCCGAAGTTCACGCCGAGTCCTTCACTATCTCTGATATTCGCGTCAATGGCCTCCAGCGGGTCTCCGCGGGTAGCGTCTTTGGTGCCTTGCCGTTGAACGTCGGCGAGCAGGCGGATGATCGTCGCCTGGTGGAATCCACTCGTGCGTTGTTCAAAACCGGTTTCTTTCAAGATATCCAGCTGGGCCGCGAAGGCAACGTTCTGGTCATCACCGTGGTCGAGCGTCCATCGGTCGCCAGTATCGAGATCGAAGGCAACAAGGCCATCTCTACTGAAGACCTGATGAAGGGCCTCAAGCAATCCGGTCTGGCCGAAGGCGAGATCTTCCAGCGCGCCACCCTCGAGGGTGTGCGTAACGAACTGCAACGTCAGTACGTCGCCCAGGGGCGCTATTCGGCTACTGTCGACACCGAAGTGGTTTCGCAGCCGCGTAACCGCGTGGGTCTGAAGGTGAAGATCAACGAAGGTACCGTCGCCGCCATCCAGCACATCAACGTGGTAGGCAACACGGTTTTTCCTGAGGAAGACCTGACCGACCTGTTCGAGCTGAAAACCACCAACTGGCTGTCGTTCTTCAAGAACGATGACAAATATGCCCGCGAAAAACTCTCCGGTGACCTGGAGCGTCTGCGTTCCTACTATCTGGACCGCGGCTATATCAACATGGACATCGCTTCGACCCAGGTATCGATTACCCCGGACAAAAAGCACGTCTATATCACCGTCAACGTCACCGAAGGCGAGAAGTACACCGTTCGTGATGTCAAGCTCAGCGGTGACCTGAAAGTCCCTGAAGATCAGGTCAAGTCGCTGTTGCTCGTGCAGAAAGGCCAGGTGTTCTCGCGCAAGCTGATGACCACCACCTCTGAATTGATCACCCGTCGTCTGGGCAACGAGGGCTATACCTTCGCCAACGTCAACGGCGTGCCTCAGCCGCACGATGATGACCACACTGTGGACATCCTCTTCGCTGTCGATCCGGGCAAGCGTGCCTACGTCAACCGCATCAACTTCCGTGGCAACACCAAGTCCGAGGACGAAGTGCTGCGTCGGGAAATGCGTCAGATGGAAGGCGGCTGGGCTTCGACCTACCTGATCGACCAGTCCAAGACCCGTCTGGAGCGTCTGGGCTTCTTCAAGGAAGTCAACGTTGAAACGCCGGCCGTGCCAGGTGTCGATGACCAGGTTGACGTCAACTACGCCGTTGAAGAACAGGCTTCCGGTTCGATTACCGCCAGCGTTGGTTTCGCGCAGAGTGCCGGTCTGATCCTCGGTGGTTCGATCACCCAAAACAACTTCCTCGGCACCGGTAACCGCGTCAGCATCGGCCTGACGCGCAGCGAATACCAGAGCCGCTACAACTTCGGCTACGTGGACCCGTACTGGACCGCCGATGGCGTGAGCCTGGGTTACAACGCGTTCTATCGCACCACTGACTACGACGAACTCGACACCGATCTTTCGAGCTACGCGGTAGACAGCCTGGGCGCCGGTGTCAACGTCGGCTACCCGATCAGTGAGACTTCGCGTCTGACCTTCGGTGCTTCCGTTCAGCAGGACGAAATCAGTACCGGTAGCTACACCGTCGACGAGATTTTCGACTTCGTTAACAAGGAAGGCGACAAATACCTGAACTTCAAGGCGTCTGCCGGCTGGTCCGAATCCACCTTGAACAAAGGCGTGCTGCCGACCCGTGGCCGGTCCCAGAGCCTGACTCTGGAAACCACCATCCCGGGTAGCGACCTGTCCTTCTTCAAGCTTGATTACCGTGGCCAGCTGTTCCAGCCGATCACTGAAAACTACACCATGCGCCTGCACACCGAACTGGGTTATGGCGACGGTTACGGTTCGACCGACGGCTTGCCGTTCTATGAAAACTACTATGCGGGTGGCTTTAACTCCGTACGTGGCTTCAAGGACAGCACGCTGGGTCCACGCAGTACACCGAGCCGCGGTGCAGCTGTAACGGGTAACTCGGGTACACTTGCCGATCCGGATCAGGATCCGCTGCCATTCGGTGGTAACGTGTTGATTCAAGGTGGCGTTGAAGTGTTGTTCCCGCTGCCGTTCGTGAAAGATCAGCGTTCTCTGCGGACCTCGGTGTTCTGGGACGTGGGTAACGTATTTGATTCCAAGTGCGACAAGACGACCAACGCGAGCGCGGGTTCGACGTCCAGCACTCAGTGCAACGACATCAGCCTGAGCAACATGGCCAGTTCCGTAGGTGTCGGCGTGACCTGGGTCACCGCACTGGGGCCTTTGAGCTTCGCCCTGGCGATGCCGGTCAAGAAACCGGATGACGCTGAAACTCAAGTGTTCCAATTCTCCCTCGGCCAGACGTTCTAAGCGTCTGACCCAAGATAACGACAATGGATTTTGTAGGAGTGCATCGTGCGTAAGTTGACTCAATTGGTTCTCCTGGCCTCCGTACTGGTGGCAGGCCCGGCGTTCGCCGACATGAAAATTGCCGTGCTGAACTATCAGATGGCACTGCTGGAATCCGACGCGGCGAAGAAGTACGCCGTGGATGCCGAGAAGAAGTTCGGCCCGCAGCTGACCAAGCTGAAAACCCTGGAAAGCAGCGCCAAAGGCATTCAGGATCGTCTGATGGCCGGTGGCGACAAGATGCAGCAGGGCGAGCGTGAGCGTCTGGAGCTGGAATTCAAGCAAAAGGCCCGTGACTTCCAGTTCCAGTCCAAGGAACTGAACGAAGCCAAAGCCGTGGCTGACCGCGAGATGCTCAAGCAGCTGAAGCCGAAGCTGGACAGCGCCGTGGAAGAAGTCATCAAGAAAGGTGGTTTTGACTTGGTATTCGAGCGTGGCGCAGTCATCGATGTCAAACCTCAGTACGACATCACGCGCCAGGTTATCGAGCGCATGAATCAGCTGAAGTAACCCATGACCGTGACTATCAGGCTCGGCCAGTTGGCCGAGCACCTCGGCGCCACCCTGCGTGGCGACCCCGAGACGCAAATTACTGGGCTAGCCACTTTGCAAGAGGCTGGCCCAGCTCAGTTGAGCTTTCTGGCAAATCCCCAATACCGCAAATACCTGGCCGGTTCTCAAGCAACTGCACTGCTGCTCAAGGAAGCCGACGCCGAAGGTTTCGCAGGTAATGCCTTGGTGGTGCCGGACCCTTACCTGGCCTATGCGCGCATCTCGCATCTGTTCGATCCAAAGCCAAAAGCGGCTGGCGGGATTCATCCGACAGCGGTGATCGCGGCGGACGCGGTGGTTGACCCGAGTGCCAGCATCGGTCCGTTCGTGGTGATCGAAGCCGGTGCACGCATCGCTGCACAGGTCACGCTGGGCGCGCATTGCGTGGTCGGCGCGCGCAGCGAAATCGGTGAAGGCGGCTGGCTGGCTCCGCGCGTGACGCTGTATCACGATGTGCGCATCGGCAAGCGTGTGGTTATTCAGTCCGGCGCAGTGATCGGCGGTGAGGGCTTCGGCTTCGCCAACGAAAAAGGCGTATGGCAGAAAATCGCCCAGATCGGTGGTGTGACCATCGGCGATGATGTCGAGATCGGCGTGAACACCGCCATCGACCGCGGCGCTCTGGCCGATACCGTGATTGGCAATGGCGTCAAGCTCGACAACCAGATTCAGATCGCACACAACGTCCAGGTCGGTGACCACACCGCCATGGCCGCGTGCGTCGGCATTTCCGGCAGCACCAAAATCGGCAAGCACTGCATGCTCGCCGGTGGTGTCGGTCTGGTCGGCCACATTGATATCTGCGACAACGTTTTCCTGACCGGAATGACCATGGTGACCCACTCGATTACCGAGCCGGGCGCCTATTCTTCCGGTACAGCCATGCAACCGGCGGCCGAATGGCGCAAAAGCGCGGCCCGTATCCGTCAGCTCGATGACATCGCGCGGCGGTTGAAACAGCTGGAAAAGCGCGTAGGGGAAGTGACCCCTGACGGCAATGCTTCATCTGATGGCTGATACCATTTCCATATCAAGTGTGCACAGCCTCTAGACTGCCTCCTTGATTTGCTAGAGGAGTGCGCGTCAGTCGCGCTCCCAATCTTTACATAGGCTTTCCCCTGAATGATGGACATCAACGAGATTCGCGAATACCTGCCTCACCGTTACCCGTTCCTGCTGGTGGACCGGGTGGTGGAACTGGACACTGAAGGCAAGCGAATTCGCGCCTACAAGAATGTCAGCATCAATGAACCGTTCTTCAATGGTCACTTCCCAGCGCATCCGATCATGCCGGGCGTGCTGATCATCGAAGCGATGGCTCAGGCTGCCGGGATCCTCGGTTTCAAGATGCTCGACGTCAAACCGGCCGACGGCACCCTGTATTACTTCGTCGGTTCCGACAAGCTGCGCTTCCGCCAGCCAGTCAAGCCGGGCGATCAGTTGATCCTTGAAGCGACCTTCATCAGCTGCAAGCGCAAGATCTGGAAGTTCGAGTGCCAGGCTTCGGTAGACGGCAAGCCGGTCTGCTCGGCAGAAATCATCTGTGCGGAACAGAAAGTATGAGTTTGATTGACCCTCGCGCAATCATCGATCCGTCCGCCGTTCTGGCTGACGGCGTCGAGGTCGGCCCGTGGTCGATCATCGGCGCAGGTGTGGAAATCGGCGAGGGTACCGTGATCGGGCCGCACGTGATCCTCAAGGGGCCGACCCGCATTGGTAAGCACAATCGCATCTACCAGTTTTCTTCGGTAGGCGAAGACACCCCGGATCTGAAGTACAAGGGCGAGGAAACCCGCCTGGTGATCGGCGACCATAACGTCATCCGGGAAGGCGTGACCATCCACCGTGGCACCGTTCAGGACCGTTCGGAAACCACTCTGGGTGATCACAACCTGATCATGGCCTATGCCCACATCGGCCATGACAGTGTCATCGGCAACCACTGCATTCTGGTCAACAACACTGCGTTGGCCGGGCATGTACACGTTGACGACTGGGCGATCCTCTCCGGTTTCACCCTGGTGCATCAGTACTGCCACATCGGCGCCCACAGCTTTTCGGGCATGGGCACGGCGATCGGCAAGGATGTTCCGGCGTTCGTCACCGTATTCGGCAACCCGGCCGAAGCGCGCAGCATGAACTTCGAAGGCATGCGCCGTCGCGGTTTCAGCGAAGACGCGATTCATGCGCTGCGCCGCGCCTACAAAACTGTCTACCGCCAGGGCCTGACGGTCGAGCAGGCGCTGGCCGAACTGGCCGAGCCGTCTGCGCAGTTCCCTGAAGTCGCCGTGTTCCGCGATTCGATCCAAGCGTCGACTCGCGGCATCACCCGCTGATCATGGCCAGTCTGCGTATTGCGCTGGTGGCGGGTGAGGCTTCCGGTGACATTCTCGGCGCTGGCCTCATGCGTGCGCTCAAGGCTCAGAACCCGGCAGTCGAGTTCATTGGCGTCGGCGGTCCGTTGATGCAGGCCGAAGGCCTGACTTCGTACTTTCCCATGGAGCGCTTGTCAGTCATGGGCCTGGTCGAAGTTCTTGGTCGTCTGCGTGAGTTGCTCAAGCGCCGCAAAGACTTGATTGCCACGCTGATCGCCGCCAGACCGGACGTGTTCATCGGTATCGATGCGCCGGATTTCAACCTCAATATCGAACTCCAGCTGCGTCAGGCCGGGATCAAGACCGTGCATTACGTCAGCCCGTCGGTATGGGCGTGGCGTCAGAAACGGGTGTTGAAGATCCGCGAAGGCTGCGATCTGATGCTGACCCTGCTGCCGTTCGAAGCGAAATTCTACGAAGAGAAAGGCGTTCCGGTGCGTTTCGTCGGCCACACCTTGGCCGATACCATTCCGCTGCAAGCTGATCGCGCCGCCGCCCGCGCCGAGCTGGGTTTGCCCGACGGTCCGCTGGTGGCGTTGATGCCGGGCAGTCGTGGCGGTGAAGTCAGTCGCCTCGGCGCGCTGTTCCTCGACACTGCCGAACGTCTGCGCGACATGCGTCCGGGCGTGCGCTTTGTCATTCCCTGTGCCAATCCTGAACGCCGCGTGCAACTCGAAGCGCTGCTGGTCGGCCGGGATTTGCCGGTGACACTACTCGATGGTAAATCGCATCTGGCCCTCGCCGCGTGCGATGCCGTGTTGATCGCCTCCGGCACTGCAACCCTGGAAGCGCTGCTGTACAAACGACCGATGGTGGTAGCGTATCGGTTGGCGCCGCTGACGTTCTGGATTCTCAAACGCATGGTCAAGAGCCCGTACGTGTCGCTGCCCAACTTGCTCGCCCAGCGCTTGCTGGTGCCGGAGTTGTTGCAGGATGATGCGACTGTCGAGGCCTTGGCGCAGACACTGTCGCCATTGATCGATGGCGGCGAGGAACAGACCCGCGGCTTCGACGAGATCCACCGCACGCTGCGGCGCGATGCTTCCAATCAGGCGGCGCAAGCCGTCCTTGACCTGATCGGCAAACCACAATGAGCAAGACAAGCATGCAAATGGGCCTGGATTTCACTCTGGTTGCCGAAGTCGAAGAACTGGTTGCCGGTGTCGATGAAGTCGGTCGTGGCCCGTTGTGCGGTGCGGTGGTGACAGCTGCGGTAATTCTCGATCCGAACCGGCCGATCCTCGGCCTCGACGATTCGAAAAAGCTCACCGAAGCCAAGCGCGAAAAGCTCTATGACGAGATCTGCGAAAAGGCCCTGAGCTGGTGCATCGCCCGCGCCGAAGTCGAAGAAATCGACGATCTGAATATCCTCCACGCGACCATGCTGGCCATGCAGCGCGCGGTCGCCGGTCTGCACATCCAGCCGAAACTGGCGATGATCGACGGCAACCGCTGCCCGCATTTGCCGATGCGCGCCGAGGCGGTGATTCAGGGCGACGGCAAGGTACCGGCCATCGCGGCGGCGTCGATTCTGGCCAAGGTCAGCCGTGACCGCGAGATGGCGGCATTCGAATTGATCTACCCGGGTTACGGCATCGGCGGCCATAAAGGCTACCCGACGCCCGTTCATCTGGAAGCACTGGCGCGGCTCGGCCCGACGCCGATTCACCGCCGCTCGTTCGCCCCGGTGCGCCTGGCTTACGAGGCGCGGGAAAGCCTGACGCAGGTTTAGGCGCAAGGCTGATGTTTTATTCGAGGCCCGGTACAATCCGGGCCTCGTTGTCTCTATGTAACTGGACAGGATCACTATGCCGGCTTCATTCGTTCATCTACGCCTGCACACTGAATACTCCCTGGTCGACGGGCTGGTGCGGATCAAGCCGCTGGTCAAAGCGCTGACTGCCATGAACATGCCGGCGGTCGCGGTCACCGACCAGAACAACATGTGTTCCCTGGTCAAGTTCTACAAAAACGCCATGGGGGCCGGGATCAAGCCGATCTGCGGTGCCGACCTGTGGCTGGCGAACAAGGACCCGGACGCACCGCTGAGCCGCCTCAGCCTGCTGGTGATGAACGCTCAGGGGTATCGCAATCTCACCGAACTGATCTCGCGGGGCTTCATTGAAGGCCAGCGCAACGGCATGGTCATCGTCGAGCGCGAGTGGGTGGCGGAGGCCAACGAAGGCCTGATCATGCTGTCCGCCGCCAAAGAAGGCGAGATCGGCATGGCCATGATCGGCGGCAATCCGGCGGAAGCCGAAGCGCTGGCGCGTGAGTGGATGGCGGTGTTCCCGGATCGCTTCTATCTGGAGATCCAGCGCACCAACCGCCCCAACGACGAAGAACAACTGCACGGCGCCGTGGCGCTGGCCGACAAGCTTGGCGCACCGCTGGTGGCGACCAACGATGTGCGCTTCATCAAGCAGGAAGACTTCGCCGCGCACGAAACCCGTGTGTGCATCGGTGAAGGCCGCGCCCTCGACGACCCGCGTCGGTCCAAGAATTACAGCGATCAGCAATACCTGAAAAGCGCCGAGGAAATGCTCGAGCTGTTCAGCGATATTCCCGACGCTATCGAAAACACCGTCGAGATCGCCAAGCGCTGCAACATCGAAGTGAAGCTGGGCACGCACTTCCTGCCCAACTTCCCGATTCCCGATGGCATGACCATCGACGAATATTTCCGCAAGGTCTCTTTCGAAGGTCTCGAAGAGCGCCTGTCGGTGCTGCTGCCCAAGGACACCACCGAAGACTACGAAGCCAAGCGCCAGGTCTATGTCGACCGCTTGAATTTCGAGCTGGATATCATCATCCAGATGGGCTTTCCCGGTTACTTCCTGATCGTGATGGACTTTATCCAGTGGGCCAAGAACAACGGCGTACCGGTGGGGCCGGGCCGTGGATCGGGCGCCGGTTCGCTGGTGGCTTACGTACAGAAGATCACCGACCTCGACCCGCTGGAATATGACCTGCTGTTCGAACGTTTCCTCAACCCGGAACGGGTCTCGATGCCCGACTTCGACGTCGACTTTTGCATGGACGGTCGTGACCGCGTGATCGACTATGTGGCCGAGAAATACGGCCGCAATGCGGTAAGCCAGATCATCACCTTCGGCTCCATGGCCGCCAAGGCTGTGGTCCGTGACGTGGCGCGAGTGCAGGGCAAGTCCTACGGCCTGGCGGATCGTCTGTCGAAGATGATTCCGTTCGAAGTCGGCATGACCCTGGAAAAAGCCTACGAGCAGGAAGAGATCCTGCGTGACTTCATCAAGGTCGATGAAGAAGCGGCGGAAATCTGGGAGATGGCGCGCAAGCTCGAGGGCGTGGTGCGTAACGTCGGCAAACACGCCGGTGGTGTGGTGATCGCACCGACCAAGCTGACCGACTTCTCGCCGATCTATTGCGACGAGGCCGGCGACGGTCTGGTAACCCAGTTCGACAAGGACGACGTTGAGGCCGCCGGTCTGGTGAAGTTCGACTTCCTCGGTCTGCGTACGCTGACGATCATTGACTGGGCGCTGAAAACCATCAATCGCGACCGCGCCAAGGTCAACGAGCCGCCGCTCGATATCGCCTTTATTCCGCTGGACGACAAACCGACCTACCAACTGCTGCAAAAAGCAGAAACCACGGCGGTGTTCCAGCTTGAATCCCGGGGCATGAAGGAGCTGATCAAAAAGCTCAAGCCCGACTGCCTGGAAGACTTGATCGCACTGGTGGCACTGTTCCGTCCGGGGCCGCTGCAATCGGGCATGGTGGACGACTTCATCAACCGTAAGCACGGTCGCGCCGAACTGGCCTATCCGCACTCCGACTACCAGTACGACGGCCTCAAGCCGGTACTGGCACCGACTTACGGCATCATCCTGTATCAGGAACAGGTGATGCAGATTGCCCAGGTCATGGCCGGTTACACCCTCGGCGGTGCGGACATGCTGCGTCGGGCGATGGGTAAGAAAAAGCCTGAAGAAATGGCCAAGCAGCGCGGCGGTTTCATTGAGGGTTGCGCGACCAACGGCATCGACGCCGATCTTGCCGGTAACATTTTCGACCTGGTGGAAAAATTCGCCGGTTACGGCTTCAACAAATCCCACTCCGCCGCTTACGGTCTGGTGTCGTACCAGACCGCTTGGCTGAAAGCCCATTACCCAGCGCCGTTCATGGCCGCGGTACTCTCGGCCGATATGCACAACACCGACAAGGTCGTGACCTTGATCGAAGAAGTGCGGACGATGAAGCTGCGCCTCGACGCGCCGGACGTTAACACTTCCGAGTTCAAGTTCACGGTGAACGACGACGGCCGCATCGTTTACGGCCTCGGCGCGATCAAGGGTGTCGGTGAAGGTCCGGTGGAAGCGATTACCGAAGCGCGTCAGGCCGGCCCGTTCAAGGATCTGTTCGATTTCTGCGCACGGGTCGATCTCAAGCGCATCAACAAGCGCACCCTCGACGGCCTGATCCGCAGCGGCGCGCTGGATCGTCTCGGCCCGTATTTCCACGACGAGCAAAAGGCCTATCAAGCCAACATCGACCGTAACCGCGCGGTACTGCTGGCGGCGATGGAAGAAGCGATCAAGGCTGCCGAGCAGACCGCGCGTACCCACGACAGCGGCCACGCCGATCTGTTTGGCGGCTTGTTCGTCGAAGAAGATGCCGACGTTTATGCGTCCCATCGCAAGGCCAAGGAACTGACCCTCAAGGAACGCCTCAAGGGTGAAAAAGACACCCTGGGCCTGTACCTGACCGGTCACCCGATCGACGAATACGAAGGCGAGATCCGCCGCTTCGCCCGCCAGCGCATCATCGACCTGAAACCGGCGCGCGACACGCAGACCGTGGCGGGGATGATCATTGCCCTGCGGGTGATGAAGAACAAGAAGGGCGACAAGATGGGCTTCATCACCCTCGACGACCGCTCCGGGCGGATCGAGGCGTCGCTGTTTGCCGATGCGTTTCATTCGGCGCAGTCGCTGCTGCAGACCGACGCGATGGTGGTGGTCGAAGGCGAGGTCAGCAACGACGACTTCTCCGGCGGCCTGCGCCTGCGGGTCAAGCGGGTGATGAGCATGGAGGATGCGCGGACCAATCTTGCCGAGAGTCTGCGCCTGAAGCTGCACACCCAGGATTTGAAAGGCGATCAGCTACGCTGGTTGGGCGAACTGCTCAAGCGTCATCGCGGCGCATGCCCGGTGACCATGGAGTACACCAGCCCCGACGCGAAGACCTTGCTGCAGTTCGGCGAGACCTGGCGGATCGACCCGGCGGATACGTTGATTCAAGCCCTGCGTGACCAGTTCGGGCGAGACAACGTCTTCCTCCAATACCGTTGACCGGCAGGTGCCATCATTGCGCTTGCCCGCAACCTGAATTTTTAATCTCGACCTCAGCGCGCCTCTCCCTTAAGGTAGGGCGCGAATAGACAACCGGCCGGCCCAAGCTCATTTGGGACACGACCCAAGACGGACGCCTATGAACCCGAATTTTCTAGATTTCGAACAGCCGATCGCCGACCTGCAAGCCAAGATCGAAGAGTTGCGCTTGGTCGGTAATGACAATTCGCTGAATATCGGCGATGAGATCTCCCGCCTGCAGGACAAGAGCAAGACGCTGACCGAAGACATTTTCGGCAAGCTGACCAGCTGGCAGATCGCACGCCTGGCGCGTCACCCGAAACGTCCTTACACCCTCGATTACATCGAGCACATCTTCACTGAGTTCGACGAATTGCACGGCGACCGTCACTTCTCCGACGACGCTGCCATCGTTGGTGGTATCGCCCGTCTGGAAGATCAGCCGGTGATGATCATCGGTCACCAGAAGGGCCGTGAAGTGCGCGAGAAAGTCCGCCGCAACTTCGGCATGCCGCGTCCGGAAGGCTACCGCAAGGCCTGCCGTCTGATGGAGATGGCCGAGCGCTTCAAGATGCCGATCCTGACCTTCATCGACACCCCGGGTGCCTACCCTGGCATCGACGCTGAAGAGCGCAACCAGAGCGAAGCGATTGCCTGGAACCTGCGCGTGATGTCGCGCCTGAAGACTCCAATCATCGCCACCGTTATCGGTGAAGGTGGTTCCGGTGGTGCACTGGCCATCGGCGTTTGCGATCAACTGAACATGCTGCAGTATTCGACCTACGCGGTGATCTCGCCGGAAGGTTGCGCATCGATTCTGTGGAAAACTGCCGAGAAAGCGCCGGATGCTGCTGAGGCGATGGGCATCACTGCCGAGCGCCTGAAAGGCTTGGGCATCGTCGACAAGGTGATCAGCGAGCCACTGGGCGGCGCACACCGTGATCCGGCTGCTGCCGCCGCTTCGATCCGTGCCGAGCTGAGCTCGCAGTTGGCGATGCTGAAGAAGTTCGATAACGAAGCGCTGCTCAAGCGCCGTTATGATCGCCTGATGAGCTACGGTCTCTAAGTCGAGCGCAATACCCATGTGGGAGCGGGCTTGCTCGCGAAAGCGGTATCACAGTCGACGAATGTGTTGAATGTTGAGACGCCTTCGCGAGCAAGCCCGCTCCCACATTTGATTGGGGCATAGAGGCGGATATGAGTCAGCGTTCGATGGATTTGCCTTCACGGCTTCTGCTGAACCTTGAGCCCTGGCGCCACGCCGCTCACTGGCGCATCGCTTTCTCCGGCGGTCTCGATTCCACCGTCCTCTTGCATCTGCTCGCCACTCTGGCGAAAAGCCAATCCCTCCCAGCGCTAAGCGCCATCCACATCCATCATGGCCTCCAGGCTGCGGCCGATGCGTGGCCGCAACATTGCCAGGCTGTTTGCGATGCGCTGGATGTTCCGTTGCGCGTGGAGCATGTGACGGTGCAGTCGGGGGCGAGCATTGAGCGGGCGGCGCGGGATGCGCGTTATGCGGTGTTCAGTTCACTGACACAGGCCACTGACGTGCTGCTGACCGCTCAGCACCGCGACGATCAAGCGGAAACGCTGCTGTTTCGGCTGTTGCGCGGTGCCGGTGTACGCGGACTCGGCGCAATGCCGCAGCGGCGCCCAGTGGGGCAGGGCACGCTGGTTCGACCGTTGCTCGACGTCAGCCGCGCCGAGCTGGAAAGTTATGCACAGGCGCATCAGTTGCGCTGGATTGAGGACCCGTCGAACCAGGACCGGCAGTTTTCGCGCAACTATCTGCGCCATCAAGTCATGCCGGTTCTCACCGAGCGCTGGCCGCAAGCGCAGGCGAGCATGGCGCGCACGGCTGGGCATCTGCGTGAGGCGCAGGGCTTGCTCGATGAGCTGGCGCAGATCGATCTCGCACAAGCCGAAACGGTCCATGAATTCGCTTGGCTGGGTGTGCCATCCCTGGAGTTGACATCATTGAGGGCATTGTCTGACGCACGCCAGCGAAATGCCCTCAGCCACTGGCTCGAACCGTTGACCCGGCTGCCAGATGCTGACCATTGGTCGGGTTGGACAACGCTGTGCAATGCCGGCGCCGACGCTTCTCCGATCTGGCGTCTGGCCGACGGAGAGCTGCACCGCAGCGTCGGTCGCGTCTGGTGGCTGAGCGGCAATTGGTTGCGCACGCCAGTGAGCGGCTTCGACTGGCAGACCCCGACTTCAGCGCTACGCTTGCCGGATAACGGACGCGTCATGCTCCACGGACATGCTCCATCCGGGCCTTTGCGTATTGCCTACCGGCAGGGCGGTGAGGTCATGCAACTGGCCGAGCGCGGCAGCCGTGATCTCAAGCGTCTGCTCAACGAGCGCGCGGTACCGGCCTTCGTGCGTGGCAGATTGCCGCTGCTGTTTCGTGGCGAAGAATTGCTCGCCGTGGCGAACCTGTCGGGTCTTGCTGGTCAGATGGACGAAGGCTGGACATTGCACTGGCAGCCAACAGACGAAGATCAAGGTTTGAGCTGAAAGGAGCATTCCGGTAGACTACGCTCCCTTCTTGATACAACTTCTGTGGATTCGCCTGAATTGCAGGAGTTGCCGATTACCAAGCAGTCTTTGCTGGGCGATTCCAAAAAATGTGTAGCGAGCAACGTACCGGTGTTTCATCTGCCGGTCTGTCACAACGCGGCGGTTTTTTCGAAAGGTGCACTGTGATTAATGCAGGTGATCGGGGGCTTCGGCCTTCCTTCGCTTTCCCCGGCGGCTCGTTCCGCTTTAACGCAGACTTCTAGGGTTTTTCATGACGCGCTACATATTCGTCACGGGCGGTGTTGTTTCTTCATTGGGGAAAGGCATTGCCTCGGCTTCATTGGCGGCTATCCTGGAGGCGCGGGGGCTTAAGGTCACCATGCTGAAGCTGGATCCGTACATCAACGTCGATCCAGGCACCATGAGTCCGTTCCAGCACGGTGAAGTGTTCGTCACCCACGACGGCGCCGAGACCGACCTGGATCTGGGGCACTACGAGCGGTTCATCCGCACGACCATGACCCAGAACAACAACTTCACCACCGGCCGTGTCTACGAGCACGTGCTGCGCAAAGAGCGCCGTGGCGACTATCTGGGTGCAACCATCCAGGTGATCCCGCACATCACCGACGAAATCAAGCGCCGCATCATCAAGGGTGCCGGTGACGCAGACGTGGCGATGGTCGAGATCGGTGGCACCGTCGGTGACATCGAGTCGCAACCATTCCTCGAAGCCATCCGCCAGTTGCGTTTCGAAGTCGGCGCCAAGCGCGCGATGCTGATGCACCTGACGCTGGTGCCGTACATCGCCACCGCTGGCGAAACCAAGACCAAGCCGACCCAGCACTCCGTCAAGGAACTGCGTTCGATCGGTCTGCAGCCAGACGTGCTGGTGTGCCGTTCCGATCACCCGATCGACGTGTCCTCGCGTCGCAAGATCGCGCAATTCACCAACGTTGAAGAGCGTGCGGTGATCGCCCTGGAAGACGCCGATACCATCTACAAGATCCCGGGCATCCTGCATTCGCAGGGCCTGGACGATTTCGTCGTTGAGCGTTTCGGTCTGCAGTGCGGCAGCGCCGACCTGTCCGAGTGGGACGCAGTGGTCGATGCCAAGCTGAACCCGGAACACGAAGTGACCATCGCCATGGTCGGCAAGTACATGGAACTGCTCGACGCCTACAAGTCGCTGATCGAAGCGATGAGCCATGCCGGCATCAGCAACCGCACCAAGGTCAACCTGCGCTACATCGATTCCGAAGACATCGAGAACCAGGGCACTGCGCTGCTCGAAGGTGTCGACGCGATTCTGGTGCCGGGCGGCTTCGGTCTGCGCGGCGTGGAAGGCAAGATCACTGCCGTTCAGTACGCTCGCGAAAACAAGGTTCCGTACCTCGGTATCTGCCTGGGCATGCAAGTAGCGGTCATCGAGTTCGCCCGTAACGTGCTGGGCTGGAAAGATGCCAACTCCACCGAGTTCGATCGTGCCAGCGGCCATCCGGTTGTCGGTCTGATCACCGAGTGGGAAGACGCCACCGGCGCTGTCGAAGTGCGTACCGAAGCGTCCGATCTGGGCGGCACCATGCGCCTCGGCGCGCAGGATTGCCTGCTCGAGCCGGGCTCCAAAGTGCACGATTGCTACGGCAAGGATGTGATCGTCGAGCGTCACCGTCACCGTTACGAAGTGAACAACAACCTGCTGCCGCAGATCATCGAAGCCGGCCTGAAAATCTCCGGTCGTTCCGCCGATGCTGCGCTGGTCGAAGTGGTAGAAGCGCCGGATCATCCATGGTTCGTCGCTTGCCAGTTCCACCCTGAGTTCACCTCGACCCCACGCGACGGTCATCCGCTGTTCAGCGGTTTCGTCAAAGCCGCGTTGGCTCAACACCAGAAGAAGGCGTAACCCGATGGCACAGAAGATCATCCGCGTCGGCGACATCGAGATTGCCAACGACAAACCCATGGTGCTGTTCGGCGGCATGAACGTGCTGGAAAGCCGTGACATGGCCATGCAGGTTTGCGAAGAGTACGTGAAGGTCACCGAAAAACTCGGTATCCCATACGTGTTCAAGGCCAGCTTCGACAAGGCCAACCGGTCTTCTGTGACTTCGTATCGCGGTCCTGGCCTGGAAGAGGGCATGCGCATCTTCCAGGACATCAAGCAAGCCTTTGGCGTGCCGATCATCACCGACGTCCACGAGCCGGATCAGGCTGCGGTCGTCGCCGAAATCTGCGACATCATTCAGTTGCCGGCCTTCCTGTCGCGTCAGACCGATCTGGTCGTCGCGATGGCCAAGACCAATGCCGTGATCAACATCAAAAAAGCCCAGTTCCTCGCGCCTCAGGAAATGAAACACATCCTGAACAAGTGCGTCGAAGCGGGTAACGATCAGTTGATCCTCTGCGAGCGCGGTTCGAGCTTCGGCTACAACAACCTCGTGGTCGACATGCTCGGCTTCGGCATCATGAAGCAGTTCGAGTACCCTGTATTCTTCGACGTGACCCACGCGCTGCAAATGCCGGGCGGTCGTGCCGACTCCGCCGGTGGTCGTCGTGCCCAGGTTCTGGATCTGGCCAAGGCTGGAATGAGCCAGTCGCTGGCGGGTCTGTTCCTCGAAGCGCACCCGGATCCGGACAACGCCAAATGCGACGGTCCTTGCGCCTTGCGTCTGGACAAACTGGAGCCATTCCTGGCCCAGCTCAAAGCTCTGGATGAACTGGTGAAGAGTTTTCCGACGGTAGAAACCGCGTAACACTCGATTCTCCGGTAAAGTACCGCACGATTTGTCGCTCAGGCCCTCGGGCTTGAGCGCTGTCGTCTGCAAGTCTGCCCGCTGTACCTCGCTTGCCGACGATAAAGATTTCCTCTAGCTGCGTCGTTTTCGTCAACTTTGGAGTGTTTACAACAATGGCAAAAATCGTCGACATCAAAGGTCGTGAAGTTCTCGACTCCCGTGGCAATCCCACCGTGGAAGCGGACGTGCTTCTCGACAACGGCATCATCGGCAGCGCCTGCGCGCCGTCCGGTGCATCCACTGGCTCGCGTGAAGCACTCGAGCTGCGTGATGGCGACAAGAGCCGTTACCTGGGCAAGGGCGTGCTCAAGGCGGTAGCCAACATCAACGGTCCGATCCGCGATCTGCTGCTGGGCACTGACCCGAGCGACCAGAAAGCGCTGGACCAGGCGATGATCAAGCTCGACGGTACCGAAAACAAAGCGACCCTGGGCGCCAACGCCATCCTCGCCGTGTCCCTGGCTGCGGCCAAGGCGGCTGCGCAGGATCAGGACCTGCCGCTGTACGCACACATCGCCAACCTCAACGGCACCCCGGGTGTGTACTCGATGCCGGTACCGATGATGAACATCATCAACGGTGGCGAGCACGCCGATAACAACGTCGACATCCAGGAATTCATGGTCCAGCCAGTTGGCGCCAAGTCTTTCTCGGAAGGTCTGCGCATGGGCACCGAGATTTTCCATCACTTGAAAGCCGTGCTGAAGGCCCGTGGCCTGAGCACTGCCGTTGGTGACGAAGGCGGTTTCGCACCGAACCTGGCGTCCAACGAAGACGCGCTGAAAGTGATCTCCGAAGCTGTGGCCAATGCCGGTTACAAGCTGGGCACCGACGTGACCCTGGCGCTGGACTGCGCCGCGAGCGAGTTCTACGAAGACGGCAAGTACAACCTGTCCGGTGAAGGCCAGGTGTTCACTGCTGAAGGTTTCGCCGACTACCTCAAAGGCCTGACCGAGCGTTATCCGATCATCTCCATCGAAGACGGTCTGGACGAGTCCGACTGGGCCGGCTGGAAAATCCTCACCGACAAGATCGGCGAGAAGACCCAGCTGGTGGGCGACGACCTGTTCGTAACCAACACCAAGATCCTGAAAGAAGGCATCGATAAAAAGATCGCCAACTCGATCCTGATCAAGTTCAACCAGATCGGCACCCTGACCGAAACCCTGGAAGCCATCCAGATGGCCAAGGCTGCCGGCTACACCGCAGTGATCTCGCACCGCTCCGGCGAAACCGAAGATTCGACCATTGCCGATCTGGCCGTGGGCACCTCGGCTGGCCAGATCAAGACCGGTTCGCTGTGCCGCTCCGACCGCGTTTCCAAGTACAACCAACTGCTGCGTATCGAAGAGCAGTTGAACGGCAAGGCCAAGTACAACGGCCGCGCCGAGTTCCGCGGTTAAGCGCAACCTGATCAAAGGACACCGGATTGTGTCGGAAAAGTCGTGACAGCGATGGATTTGCCACTAATCTGATGCCTTAAGCACAAGCCTGGATCTTTCCAGGCTTCGTGCTATCAGATGCTGCAACATTATGCGTGGCTGTCTTTTTTCACTGGATACCTGATATTCGATGCGCAGTCCTTACTGGTTGTTTCTTGTTTTGCTCTTGCTGCTGGCCGGTCTGCAGTACCGCCTGTGGGTGGGCAATGGCAGTCTGGCGCAGGTCGCCGAGCTGAAACAGCAGATCGCCGACCAACATGCCGAAAACGAAGGCCTGCTGGAGCGCAACCGGGTGATGGACGCTGAAGTCAGCGAGCTGAAGAAAGGCATGGAGACCGTTGAAGAGCGGGCTCGTCACGAACTGGGCATGGTCAAGGACGGCGAAACCCTTTACCAGTTGGCCCAATGATCAATTCCCTGCCGGCCTTCTGGGCCGTGATTCCTGCCGCGGGCGTCGGTGCCCGAATGGCCGCGGACCGTCCCAAGCAATACCTGCAACTGGGCGGGCGCACAATTCTCGAACACAGCCTCGGCTGTTTCCTCGATCACCCGAGCCTCAAGGGCCTGGTGGTCAGTCTTGCTGTCGATGATCCCTATTGGCCGAATCTGGCGTGCGTCAACGATTCGCGCATTCAGCGGGTTGATGGCGGGGCGGAGCGTTCCGCTTCGGTGCTCAATGCCTTGCTGCACCTGCATGCGCAAGGTGCCGACGATGACGATTGGGTGTTGGTGCACGATGCTGCGCGACCGAATCTGAGTCGCGATGATCTCGACAAGTTGCTTGCCGAACTCGCGGAAGACCCGGTCGGTGGTCTGTTGGCGGTGCCCGCTCGCGACACGCTCAAACGCGTTGATAAAAACGGTCGTGTGGTTGAAACGGTGGATCGCAGCGTGATCTGGCAGGCATATACACCGCAGATGTTCCGCCTCGGTGCGTTGCATCGGGCGTTGGCCGACAGCCTGGTTGCGGATGCCGTGATAACAGATGAAGCTTCGGCGATGGAATGGGCCGGTCTGGCACCGCGTCTGATCGAAGGGCGGGCGGATAACCTCAAGGTGACCCGGCCGGAAGATCTGGAGTGGTTGCGCCAGCGGTGGGCGAATCGCCGCTGAGGTTTGTGGTCGCTGTGCCATTGCCTTCGCGAGCAGGCTCGCTCCCACAGTGGGAATACATTCAGCTGTCGAACTCGGTCAATTGTGGGAGCGAGCCTGCTCGCGAAAGCGGTCGCACAGGCAACCAATAACTCAAAGCTTGTACTCCGGCCTTTCAGCCAGCCCCACCTTCAAATAATCCACCAACTTGCGCACCTTCGGCGACAAATGCCGCTGCTGCGGATACAGCGCCCACACCGCCGTATTCGGCGGCTGATGCGCCTCGAGCAAGGAAATCAGCGCGCCACTGTGCAAATGCTCGAGCACGTAATAGTCAGGCAACTGACACAGACCGACACCCTGAAGCGCCGCATCCAGCACCGCCTGCCCACTGTTGCAACGCCAGTTACCTTGCACCCGCTGGGAAAACTCCCGTCCGTTCTGTTCCAGTTGCCAGATATCCGAACTGCCGATCAGGCAATTGTGCCGACTCAATTCCGACAGACTGTGTGGGCGCCCGTACCGTTCCAGGTAGGACGGCGATGCGCACAGGTACATTCTCCGTGGCGCCAGGCGTGTCGCAACCAAGCGTGAATCCTGTAGCCGTCCCAAGCGAATCGCCAGATCCAGCCCTTCATGCACCAGGTCCAGTTGGCGATTGCTCAGCTCGATATCGATACGCAGCTGCGGGTAAAGCCCCATGAAGCGAGTCACCAGCGGCACGATAAAGCGTTCGCCATAGGCCACCGCGCAGGTCATGCGCAGCATGCCTTTCGGTTCGCTGGTCAGATCGCCTACCGCGCGCAAGGCTTCTTCGCGACCGTCCTGCAGGCGCTGGCAATGTTGCAGGAAAGTCTGCCCGGCTTCGGTCAACGTAACTCGCCGGGTGCTGCGGTAGAGCAGGCGCGTCTGCAAACGCTCTTCGAGCCGTACGATTTGTCGACTGATGTGCGAGGAAGAAACTCCAAGACGCTCGGCAGCGGCGGTGAATTGGTTGCATTCGGCGACGGCAACGAACTCGTCGATGCCTTCCCAGCGGTTTTCCGACACTTGGATTATCCCTGTATGGCAATAATGTTTTGCTTTCGCCCGGATTATTCCTCAGAGCGCGCTGAACTACACTGTCTGTCTGCTTTTTTATTCACTGGATTCACTGGAGAGTCAGCATGATCAAGTCGCGCGCCGCCGTTGCCTTCGAGGCCAAGAAGCCGCTGGAAATCGTAGAAGTCGATGTCGCCATGCCCAAGGCTGGTGAAGTGTTGCTGCGCGTCGTCGCTTCCGGGGTGTGCCACACCGATGCCTACACGTTGTCCGGTGCTGACCCGGAAGGCATCTTCCCGTCGATCCTTGGTCACGAAGGCGGCGCCATCGTTGAAGCGATCGGTGAGGGCGTGACCTCGGTTGCCGTCGGTGATCACGTCATTCCGCTGTACACCCCGGAATGTGGCCAGTGCAAATTCTGCAAGTCGGGCAAGACCAACCTCTGCCAAGCCATTCGTGCCACCCAAGGCAAAGGCCTGATGCCGGATGGCACTTCGCGCTTTTCCTACAAGGGCGAAACGATTTTCCACTACATGGGCACATCGACGTTTTCGGAGTACACCGTACTGCCGGAAATTTCCGTAGCGAAGATCTCCAAAGACGCGCCGCTGGAAAAGGTCTGCCTGCTCGGTTGCGGCGTGACCACCGGCATCGGCGCCGTGCTCAACACTGCCAAGGTCAAGCCAGGTGACACCGTGGCCATCTTCGGTCTCGGTGGTATCGGCTTGTCGGCGGTGATCGGCGCGGTGAAAGCCAAGGCTGCGCGCATCATCGCCATCGACATCAACCCGGCCAAGTTCGAAATCGCCAAACAACTCGGTGCCACTGATTGCGTGAACCCGAAAGACTACGATCGTCCGATTCAGGAAGTGATCGTCGACATGACCGATGGCGGCGTCGACTTCTCCTTCGAGTGCATCGGCAATGTGCAACTGATGCGCGCCGCGCTTGAGTGCTGCCACAAAGGCTGGGGCGAGTCGGTCATCATCGGCGTTGCCGGTGCCGGGCAGGAAATCGCCACCCGCCCATTCCAGTTGGTCACCGGTCGCGTCTGGCGCGGTTCGGCGTTCGGCGGCGTGCGTGGCCGTACTGAATTGCCGAGCTACGTCGACATGGCCCAGAGCGGCGAGATCCCGCTGGATACCTTCATCACCCACACCATGGGCCTGGAAGATATCAACAAGGCGTTCGACCTGATGCACGAAGGCAAGAGCATCCGCACAGTCATTCATTTCTAAGGAGCAGCGGCAAGCTACAAGCCACAAGCTGCAAGCAGGCGCAACGCCCTCTTGCAGCTTGAAGCTCGCAGCTTGCGGCTGAAGTGCTATGAATCTGGAAAACATTTCCTGCCAGAAGAGTTTCGGTGGCTGGCACAAGCGCTACCGCCATCGTTCCGAAGTGCTGAATTGCGACATGGTCTTTGCCGTGTACCTGCCGCCGCAGGCAGAGCAGGGCGGCAAGCTGCCGGTGCTGTACTGGTTGTCGGGGCTGACCTGCACCGATGAGAATTTCATGCAGAAGGCCGGTGCGATGCGCATGGCTGCGGAGCTCGGTCTGATCATCGTCGCACCGGATACCAGTCCGCGTGGCCCGGATGTCCCGGACGATGCGGGCAAGGCTTGGGACTTTGGTCTCGGCGCGGGGTTTTATCTGAACGCCACCCAGGAGCCATGGGCGCATCATTATCAGATGCATGACTATGTCGTGAAGGAATTGCCTGCACTGGTTGAAGCGCATTTCCCCGCGTCCGACAAGCGCAGCATCAGCGGCCACTCGATGGGCGGCCACGGTGCTTTGGTCTGTGCCTTGCGCAATCCTGGGCGGTATAGATCGGTGTCGGCCTTTTCGCCGATCACCCATCCGATCGATTGCCCGTGGGGGCAGAAGGCCTTTTCCAACTATTTGGGCGAAGACCGCTCGAAATGGAAAGAGTGGGACGCCTGTGTGCTGATCGCCGATGCGACCGAGAAGTTGCCGTTGCTGGTCGATCAAGGTGATCGCGATGATTTCCTGGCCACCCAGCTCAAGCCCGAAGCCCTGCAACACGCAGCAAAACAAGCGGGGCATCCGCTGGAGCTGCGCCTGCAACCGGGCTACGACCATAGCTATTTCTTCATCGCAAGCTTCATTGACGACCACTTGCAGCATCACGCGCGCGCTCTGCGCGGTTAATGCAGGTAGAATCACGCCCTGACAAAAATCGGGGCGTTTTTTTATGCGTATTGGCCACGGCTACGATGTGCACCGTTTCGCTGAAGGCGATTTCATTACTCTGGGCGGCGTGCAGATTGCACACAGCTTCGGGCTGCTCGCTCATTCCGACGGTGACGTCCTGCTGCACGCCTTGAGCGATGCCTTGCTCGGCGCTGCGGCGCTGGGTGATATCGGCAAACATTTCCCGGACACCGACCCGCAATTCAAGGGCGCCGACAGCCGTGTCCTGCTGCGTCATGTGGTCAGTCTGATCCACGCCAAGGGCTGGAAAGTCGGCAACGTCGACAACACCATCGTTGCCCAGGCGCCAAAAATGGCGCCGCATATCGAATCGATGCGCGCGCTGATCGCGGCGGATCTTCAAGTTGAGTTGGATCAAGTGAACGTCAAAGCTACCACCACCGAAAAGCTTGGCTTTGTCGGTCGCGAAGAAGGCATCGCCGTGCACTCCGTTGCCTTGTTGCTGCGCGCATGAATGAACTGCAATTGCTCGGCCCGCGGGCCTATGGCGAAGCGCTCGGCACAGCGGTACTGAAAGCCATTGCCGAAGATTTTCAGGTCGATGAAGTGCTGGATATTCCGTTCAGCGGTGACGGCGAACATCTGTGGATCTGGGTGGAAAAGCGCGGCCTCAATACCGAGGAAGCGGCGCGGCGTATCGCCAAAGCGGCGGGCGTGCCGTTGCGCACCGTCAGCTATGCCGGCCTGAAAGACCGTCAGGCCCTGACCCGACAGTGGTTCAGCGTGCAGTTGCCGGGCAAGGCCGATCCGGATCTGTCGGCGGCTGAAAACGACACGCTGAAGATCCTCAAGACCACGCGTCATAAACGCAAACTGCAACGCGGTGCGCATTCGGCCAACGGTTTCACGTTGCGCCTGACGCAATTCAATGGCGACAAGGACGCGATTGAACAGCGCCTGCAACTGATCGCCAAGCAGGGCATTCCCAATTATTTCGGCGCCCAGCGCTTCGGCCATGACGGCGGCAACGTCGTCGATGCGCGAGGGTGGGCGGCGCGAAAGGCTTTGCCCGAACAGCGCAATGTGCGTTCGCGCTTGCTGTCGACGGCGCGCAGCTTTCTGTTCAACCAGGTGCTGGCGGCGCGTGTCGCTGATGGCTCCTGGAACACCGCGCGGGTTGGCGATTTGCTGGCGTTTACTGACAGTCGCAGTTTTTTTCCTGCCGGTGAAGCCGAATGCAGCGACCCGCGTCTGGCAATTCTCGACCTGCACCCGACCGGTCCGCAGTGGGGCGAAGGTGACTCGCCGGCTGCTGGTGCTGTCCATGAACTGGAGCAGGAGATCGCCGCCCGCGAAGCGGAGCTGCGCGACTGGTTGATCCACGCCGGCATGAGCCATGAACGTCGCATCCTGCGGCTGCCCATTGGCGGGTTGACGTGGCATTATCCCCAACCTGACATTCTGCAACTGGAATTCGTCCTCCCGGCCGGATGCTTCGCCACCGTATTGGTGCGCGAGCTCGTTGATCTGGTGCCGGTGGGGCAGACGGACAGCCCATGCGTATTCTGATTTCTAACGACGATGGGGTAACCGCGCCCGGTCTTGCCGCGCTTTATGCTGCGCTGGCGGATTACACCGAATGCGTGGTTATCGCCCCGGAGCAGGACAAAAGCGGCGCCAGCAGTTCGCTGACGCTCGACCGTCCGCTGCACCCGCAATACCTGGCCAACGGCTTTATCAGCCTCAACGGCACACCGACCGATTGCATTCACCTGGGCCTTAACGGCTTGCTTGAGCGCGAAGCGGACATGGTGGTTTCGGGAATCAACCTGGGCGCCAACCTCGGTGACGACGTGCTGTATTCCGGGACCGTAGCGGCAGCCCTTGAAGGACGATTTCTCGAGCGCCCATCGTTTGCCTTTTCCCTGGTCTCGCGTCAGGTGGACAACCTGCCGACAGCGGCCTACTTTGCGCGCAAACTGGTCGAGGCCCACGCCGGGCTCGATCTGCCACCGCGCACGGTACTCAACGTGAACATCCCCAATCTGCCCATCGATCACATCCGTGGCATTCAGTTGACCCGCCTTGGCCATCGCGCCCGCGCGGCGGCGCCGATGAAAGTGGTCGATCCGCGCGGCAAGGCCGGTTACTGGATTGCTGCTGCCGGCGACGCTGAAGATGGCGGCCCGGGCACCGATTTTCATGCCGTGATGCAGGGCTATGTGTCCATCACGCCGTTGCAGCTCGATCGCACCTTCAATGATGCCTTCAGAAGTCTCGATGGCTGGCTGGGAGGGCTGAGCTGATGCGTGAACATGACGACCGCCTGCGTAGCGGAATTGGCATGACCTCCCAACGTACACGTGAGCGACTGATCCAGCGTCTGTATGAAGAAGGCGTGACGAACGCCAAAGTGCTGGAAGTGATCCGCCGCACCCCGCGTCATCTGTTTGTCGATGAGGCGCTGGCGCATCGCGCTTATGAAGACACCGCGCTGCCGATCGGCAACAACCAGACCATCTCCCAGCCTTACATGGTGGCGCGCATGAGCGAGCTGCTGCTGGAAGCGGGTCCGCTGGATAAAGTGCTGGAGATCGGCACTGGCTCCGGTTACCAGACGGCAGTCTTGTCGCAACTGGTTGAGCGGGTGTTTTCGGTCGAACGTATCAAGGTGCTGCAGGATCGCGCCAAGGAGCGTCTGGTCGAGTTGAACCTGCGCAACGTGGTGTTTCGCTGGGGCGATGGCTGGGAAGGCTGGCCGGCGCTGGCGCCGTACAACGGCATCATCGTTACCGCCGTGGCGACCGACGTGCCGCAAGCGTTGCTTGATCAACTGGCTCCAGGTGGACGCATGGTGATTCCGGTCGGCTCCGGTGAAGTACAGCAACTGATGCTGATCGTGCGCGAAGAACATGGCTTTTCCCGACACGTTTTGGGCGCTGTACGTTTCGTGCCTTTGCTCAACGGGCCACTGGCTTGAGCATTTGTACACAGGCGCTGAATTCCTTTCAACGGCGCCGGTCTTACACCGGCAGCCAGGTTTTAAACGCAGCGTACTTGCCATAGGCAAACGTGTGCGCCCGGTGATTTCGCTTCATTAAAGGTAAAGCCGGTTCGGCCCGTTATACTTTGCGACACCTCATGCCGCAACGCGGCATTCAGAATTTTCAGCCACCACAAAGGGAGCGGCGGGTGAGTCTCACAGTCATTGCGCAGCGTATGGGTAACACGAGCTTTCAGCGCCTGGTGACTGGCCTTGTCTTGAGCACCTTGCTGGTCGGTTGCTCCAGCACCAAATCGAGCAACGTACGGGTTGTCGATCGCAATAATTCGGTCGCGCAACGTCCGACCGTTACTACCGGGCAATATGTAGTCCGTCCCGGCGATACCTTGTTTTCGATCGCCTTTCGTTACGGCTGGGACTACAAAACCCTCGCCGCCCGGAACAATATTCCTACGCCGTATACGATCCATCCGGGTCAGACAATTCGCTTCGACGGGCGCAGCGGTTCAACGCCGACAGCGGTGGTGAGCAACTCCAGTTCTTCACCTTCTTCGTCGAGTAAAACCACAGTAATCCGGCGCCAGGCGAATGGCACTACTACCACTACAACCACCGGTTCCAAAGGGGTTGTACCGTCCGTCGCGAGCAAACCTGCACCCGCTCCACTGCCTCCGGCAGGCCCGGCCCCGACCGGCTGGGGATGGCCATCTAATGGCGTTCTGATTGGAAAATTCTCTTCAAACGGTAGTTTGAATAAAGGAATTGATATCGCCGGAGATTTGGGACAGCCTGTTTTAGCTGCGTCTGATGGGACGGTCGTATACGCCGGGAGTGGCTTAAGGGGCTACGGCGAATTGGTCATCATCAAACACAGCGAAACCTACGTCAGTGCTTACGGACATAACCGCAGGCTGTTGGTTCGGGAGGGGCAGCAGGTCAAGGTCGGACAGACAATTGCCGAAATGGGGTCAACGGGTACAGACCGGGTGAAACTGCATTTTGAGATTCGCCGCCAAGGTAAACCTGTGGATCCGCTGCAGTTCCTGCCAAGACGTTGATTTGTAAGCCAGCCTGTTCCGTCGCGTAGAGGGGACAGGCTCCAGCGTTGCCAAGGATAAAGGCGTCGCTTGAGCTTGGGGTCGAACTCACCAAAGGACTATAACAATGGCTCTCAGTAAAGAAGTGCCGGAGTTTGACATCGACGATGAGGTTCTCCTTATGGAGACCGGCATCGATTCGGATTCGATGTTGAGCGATGAAGGGGCTGCTCCACCTTCCGTTCGTTCCAAATCCAGACACTCCGCCACACTCAAACAACATAAATACATCGACTACACTCGGGCACTTGATGCCACGCAGCTGTATCTCAACGAAATCGGCTTTTCCCCTCTGCTCTCCCCGGAAGAAGAAGTTCATTTTGCGCGCTTGTCGCAAAGTGGCGATCCTGCCGGGCGCAAGCGCATGATCGAAAGTAACCTGCGGCTGGTGGTCAAGATCGCCCGGCGTTACGTCAATCGGGGGCTGTCGCTGCTGGATCTGATCGAAGAGGGCAACCTCGGCTTGATCCGTGCGGTGGAAAAGTTCGATCCCGAGCGCGGTTTCCGCTTCTCGACCTACGCCACCTGGTGGATCCGTCAGACCATCGAACGCGCGATCATGAATCAGACCCGGACCATCCGGTTGCCGATACACGTGGTCAAGGAGCTCAACGTGTACCTGCGGGCCGCACGGGAACTGACGCAAAAACTCGACCACGAACCTTCACCCGAAGAAATCGCCAACCTGCTGGAGAAACCGGTGGGCGAGGTCAAGCGCATGCTCGGCCTCAACGAACGGGTTTCTTCGGTCGACGTCTCGCTGGGTCCGGATTCGGATAAAACCCTGCTGGACACCCTCACTGATGATCGTCCGACCGATCCGTGCGAACTGCTGCAGGACGATGACCTGTCGCAGAGCATCGATCAATGGCTGTCGGAACTGACCGATAAGCAGCGCGAGGTAGTTATCCGCCGCTTCGGCCTGCGCGGTCACGAAAGCAGTACGCTGGAAGATGTCGGCCTGGAGATCGGTCTGACCCGCGAGCGGGTTCGGCAGATCCAGGTGGAAGGCCTCAAGCGCCTTCGCGAGATCCTGGAGAAGAATGGCCTGTCGAGCGAGTCGCTGTTCCAATAAGCGCCTGATCGACCGCCCGCAAAAAGCCCCGGCTGATTCAATCAGCCGGGGCTTTTTGTTTATGCCTGTCTCGTGCATCGGGTCTGGCAAGCGAGGTGCCAGACGAGCGGTCAGCATTTTCTGAGTTTGTAGTCTCGCGCTGTAAGCCTTTGCTTACTGTGTCGTAAGTGTTCGCTATTTTTACACTTCGGCAGAAGGCGATTGCAATCGCCGTCAATCGGTAACTTTCTGATTTAGATGATGATTTTTCAATTGTTATGTATTTATGTCAGCGTAGTCATTCACCTGAGCCTGATTGCTCCGCTGCGGAAACTCTCTAATATCAGGGCTGTGTCGACGGACAGACACGCCCTTCACGGAAGAGGGGAACGGACATCGCAGGAGGCGATTCATCAGGACGATGAAAAGGAATACAGGGAATAGGGAAAAAATGTGGGCGGGTCATACCGCCCCTTTTTTCGTCTGCAGAAAAGTAGAACCTGCAAAAGCAAAAAGGCCCGCAAGGGGCCTTTTCAGTCGAGCGCGGGGGTAGATCAGCGTTCGAGTTGTTCGATCTTGTTCGGCTTGCCATCCCACTCGGCAGAATCCGGGAGAGGATCCTTGCGCTCGGTGATGTTCGGCCAGATATCCGCCAACTCGGCATTGAGCTCGATGAAGTTTTCCATGCCGCTTGGGATCTCGTCTTCCGAGAAGATCGCCACAGCCGGGCATTCTGGTTCACACAGCGCGCAGTCGATGCACTCGTCCGGGTGAATCACCAGGAAGTTCGGGCCTTCGTAAAAGCAGTCCACCGGACAGACTTCTACGCAGTCGGTGTACTTGCACTTGATGCAGTTGTCGGTGACGACGAAGGTCATTTCTAATTTTCTCCTCAGGCGGCGGCAGCGTTGCCCCTTCACGGTTGGGGTCGCCAGGTTCGGGAGCGATACCTGCTGACCAGGCTATGAGCCAGCAGCATCCCGAACCGCGCGAGATTCTAACAGCTTGAAGCGAATTGCGTTATATCCGCTTCTTCAGTGCTTATATCCGGTTCTTCAGTGCATAGAGCATTTCGAGCGCACGGCGTGGCGTCATATCGTCCAGATCGACCTTGGCCAATTCATCGAGCACCGGATGTGGCAGCGAGGCGAACATATCGCTTTGCTGCGGTGGCGACGGTTTGCCTTTGGCTGCCGGTTTCGGCGCTTCGTGGGGCAGGGCGGTGTCTTCCAGGCGACTCAGATGCTCACGCGCACGCAGGATCACCTCGCTCGGCACACCCGCCAGTTGCGCCACTGCCAAGCCGTAGCTCTGGCTGGCCGGCCCGGGCAGAACGTGGTGCAGGAACACGATGCGTTCGTTGTGCTCGGTAGCGTTCAGGTGAACGTTAGCTACAAGAGGTTCGGCTTCCGGCAACACGGTCAGTTCAAAATAGTGCGTGGCGAACAAGGTGTAGGCGCGCAGATGAGCCAAGCGCTCGGCCGCCGCCCACGCCAGCGACAGACCGTCAAAGGTGCTGGTGCCGCGCCCGACTTCGTCCATCAGCACCAGACTGCGCTCGGTAGCGTTATGCAGGATGTTGGCGGTTTCGCTCATCTCGACCATGAAGGTCGAGCGACCACCGGCCAGATCATCGCTGGAACCGATGCGAGTGAAGATCCGATCGACCAGCGACAACTCGCAACTTGCGGCCGGCACGAAACTGCCGATATGCGCCAGCAGCACGATCAAAGCGGTTTGCCGCATGTAGGTGGATTTACCGCCCATGTTCGGGCCGGTGATCACCAGCATGCGCGTGTTGTCGTCCAGACTCAGATCGTTGGCCACGAACGGTGTGGTGAGTACTTGCTCTACCACCGGGTGACGCCCCTGGGTGATGCGCATGCACGGCTCGCTGACGAAGCGCGGGCAGTTAAGGTCGAGGTTCAGCGCACGCTCGGCGAGGTTGCTCAGCACATCCAGTTCGGCCAATGCGCCGGCGGTGTCCTGCAATGGCGGTAATTGACTGATCAAGTCTTCGAGCAGCGCTTCGTACAGCATTTTTTCCCGGGCGAGCGCGCGACTTTTGGCCGACAGCGCCTTATCTTCGAATTCTTTCAGCTCGGGCGTGATGAAACGCTCGGCGCCCTTGAGCGTCTGCCGGCGGATGTAGTCGGCCGGCGCCGATTCAGCCTGCTTGCTCGGCAGCTCGATGAAGTAGCCGTGGATACGGTTGTAACCGACTTTCAGATTGGCCAGACCGGTGCGCGCTTTCTCTCGGGCTTCGAGATCGATGAGGAACTGGCCGGCGTTTTCGCTCAGCGATTGCAGTTCGTCGAGTTCGCTGTCGTAACCGGTTTTCAACACGCCGCCGTCACGGATCACCGCCGGCGGGTTGTCGATAATGGCTTTTGCCAGCAGCGCCGCCAGTTCCGGATAGGTGCTGGTGGTGGCCGCCAGATGCTGCAGGTGCGGCGCTTCCAGATCGGTCATTGCCGCTTTCAGCTCAGGCAGCGCGCCGAGGGCATCACGCAGACGCGCCAAGTCGCGCGGCCGCGCATTGCGTAGACCGATTCGTGCCAGGATCCGCTCGATGTCGCCGATTTCCTTGAGCTGCGGTTGCAGCTTTTCGAAGCGGTAGCCGTCGAGCAGGCAGCGGATCGAAGTCTGACGGGCGAGCAGCACCGTCAGATCGCGCAGCGGCCGGTTCAACCAGCGGGTCAGTAAACGACTGCCCATGGCGGTCTGGCAACGATCGACCACCGATTGCAGGGTGTTGTCGCGGCCGCCGGCCAGGTTGGTATCCAGCTCGAGATTTCGTCGGCTGGCGCCGTCGAGCACCACGGTGTCATCGAGACGTTCGTGACGCAGGCTACGCAAGTGGGGCAAAGCGGTGCGTTGGGTTTCCTTGGCGTAGGCCAGCAGGCAACCGGCAGCGCCGATGGCCAGGGTCAGGTTTTCGCAGCCGAACCCTTTCAGGTCTTGGGTGGAAAACTGCTGGCAGAGACTTTTCAACGCCGAGTCACGCTCAAAGTCCCACGGCGCACGACGACGTACGCCACGGCGTTTTTCCGCCGGCAGGTCTTTCGGCCAGTCATCCGGAATCAGCAGCTCCACCGGATTGACCCGCTCCAGTTCCGCCAAGAGGTTTTCCCAACCTTTGATCTCGAGCACGGTGAAGTTGCCGCTGGTGATGTCCAGCACCGCCAGACCGAACAGACGCTCGTCGCCCAATACGGCTGCAATCAGGTTATCGCGGCGCTCATCGAGTAACGCTTCGTCGCTGACCGTCCCGGGCGTGATGATCCGCACCACTTGGCGCTCGACCGGGCCTTTGCTGGTGGCCGGATCGCCGACCTGTTCACAGATCACCACCGACTCGCCGAGCTTGACCAGTTTCGCCAGATACCCTTCCGCCGCGTGGTAAGGAATCCCACACATCGGAATCGCCTGCCCCGCCGACTGTCCGCGCGCGGTCAGGGTGATATCCAGCAACTTGGCGGCTTTCTTCGCATCTTCGTAGAAGATCTCGTAGAAATCGCCCATGCGATAGAACATCAGCTGATCCGGGTGCTGATTCTTCAGGCGCCAGTATTGCTGCATCATCGGAGTGTGGGAGGACAGGTCGGAGACGGCTTTATTCATCGGATTGTCGGGCAACTCGTTAAAAGATGTAGGGCAAAGCGCGGGCAGTGGCCGGGCTTTTCCGCGATGGGCGCAAGGTTACCATGGGCAGTCTGCCCGACGCAGGCACTGCGGTCGGGTGAGCGTTTACTTGCAGTGAAAAGTTGATCTATGCACGATTTATGCAAATCAGCATTTGTCTTCAGGAAAAACTTCAAGCACTATGCGCGTTATGCAAAAACGCAACGTTTCCTCCGTCTTAAGAGCACTGCTCGACCAGCACGGGATCTCCCCCACGGAGCTCCACCGTCGCACGGGCGTGCCTCAATCAACGCTCTCGCGGATTCTCAGTGGGAAGATTGTCGATCCTTCGGATAAACACATCTCGAAGATCGCTGAATATTTCAACGTCAGCACCGATCAGTTGCGCGGGCGCGCGGATGTCGCGCCAACGACCGGCGGCACGCGCGCTGACGTGCATGCGGAACTCAAGGACATAAGCCTGTGGGACGACGACACGCCTGTCGATGACGACGAGGTGTCGGTGCCCTTTCTACGTGAGGTTGAATTGGCTGCTGGATCAGGAAGATTCGTCATCGAAGAGAGCGAGCGCTCCAGCCTGCGCTTCGGCAAGCGCAGCCTGCGCCACAACGGTGTGCAGTTCGACCAGGCCAAATGCGTGACGGTGCGCGGCAACAGCATGTTGCCGGTCCTGCGTGATGGCGCCACCGTCGGCGTCAATGCTGGCAAGTGCGGCATCGGCGACATCATTGATGGCGACCTGTATGCGATCAATCACAATGGCCAATTGCGCGTGAAACAACTCTATCGGCTGCCCACCGGCATCCGTCTGCGCAGCTTCAATCGCGACGAGCATCCGGATGAGGACTACAGCTTCCAGGAAATCCAGGAAGAGCAGATCGTCATCCTCGGTCACGTCTTCTGGTGGGGCATGTACGCCCGCTAGCCCCTTTCGATTCAACTGAAACCTGCCCCTCGGCAGGTTTTTTTTTGCCTGCAGAAGTCTCCCCACCCCTTGGCCCGCTTGGGTTTCATGCGCATACGCAAATTTAATGCATAAATAAATGCATTTACGCATTGACTGTATATGCATCCATGCATATTCTTGCCACCAAGCCGCTCGACAAAGCGGCTGGCAAGACAAGCTCTTTAGTTCCACAAGAACAGGCAGCGATGAACCGGCCTCAACGGTTCAGAGGGTTGGCAACTGACCCGGGTGTGCAGCGTAAAGCACCAGAAGCAGTTATCCGGCGGGCAGGGACCGCGGTCGGAAAAACAATCTGAATGGACTCGTACCGCGCCAGTAGCGCCGAAAAGTCAGCTTCCTTCTCGAACTCAGGATTGGAAGGAAGGCGAAGGAGCGCATTACTGAAAAGCCCGGTGTACAAGCGCCGGGCTTTTTGGAATGCCTGCCTCAAGAGAAATCGTTTGAACCCACCCATCACTCATCAATCACCCATGGAGGCGTGACATGACAAACGAGCAACAAGCGTTGGCTGACATGCCGATCTGGCTGGTCATCCTCCTCGCCGTCGTCGGCGGGGTTTCCGGCGAAATGTGGCGCGCCGACAAGGAGGGCGCCCGCGGCTGGTCACTGGTACGACGCCTGGCCCTGCGCTCCGGTGCCTGCATGATCTGCGGCGTGTCGGCGATCATGCTGCTGTATGCCGCCGGCATGTCGATCTGGGCCGCTGGCGCGTTTGGCTGCCTGACAGCCATGGCTGGCGCTGATGTCGCCATCGGCCTTTACGAACGCTGGGCGGCCAAGCGTATTGGTGTCTGCGAAGTGCCGCCGCGTGACCAGCCTTAATTCTCCGCGCATAGCCCTATGCGAGCGAGCGAGCCTGCTCGCGAAAGGGACGTCAGCTTCAGCATCGATGTGACTGATCGACCGCTTTCGCGAGCAGGCTCGCTCCCACAGGGACTGCGGCGACCTCTGTAATTTCTCTTATCCGGAACACCCCCATGAAGATCACCCCGATCCTCACGCAATTGCGTGGGCAATGCCCTGGGCTTGCCAATCACATTTCGGTGGGTGTCGATCTGGCGTTGCTGCAAGGCAACTCCGATCTACCGACACCCTCGGCTCACGTACTGCCGCTGGCTGATCTGGCCAGTCCTGGCAGCGCACAGAACCTCATCACCCAACCGATCCGCGAGCGCTTCGAAATCGTCCTCGTGCTTGACGCTACCGACCCTACAAAAGCGCTGGATCTGTTGCACGACCTGCGCGCCGAACTGTGGCGTGCGCTGGTGGGGTTCAAGCCCGATGCCGACTACAACGCCATCGTCTACGACGGCGGTGAACTCGCGTCGATCAACAGCAGCCGCGTGTTCTATCGGCTGCGTTTCTATGCCGAGTTCCAGTTCGGCCGCAATCTGCCCGGTCAGCCGGCGGAAAGTTGGCACGAGCGCGAACTGGACGCTTTGTCGTCCTTTACCGGGATGACGGTGCGGGTCGATGCGATCGATCCGGCTGACCCCAACCTGCAACGCCCGGGCCCGGATGGACGGGTGGAAATGACTTTCTCTGGAGACGTAACCCCATGAGCAACCGCATCACCGTAGTGCCGGCCGCTGGCCGTGTCGTACCTGACCCGGAGGCGGGCGACCTGTTGCCGGCTGCAGGCCGTGAAGTGCTGGACAGCGCCTGGTGGCGCCGGCGTCTGGCTGACGGCGATATCACACTCAAAACCGCGAAAGCGGCTAAACCACAGGGAGCCAAATAATGGCGATCGGATTCAGCAACATCCCGGCGGACATTCGTGTGCCGCTGTTCTATGCCGAAATGGACAACTCGGCCGCCAACAGCGCGACATCGGCCATGCGCCGTTTGATCGTCGCTCAGGTCAACGACAATATTGCCCCGACCGAAGTCGGCAAACTGGTGCTGGTCTCCAGCGTAGCGCTGGCGAAAAGCATTGGCGGGCAAGGCTCGATGCTCGCCTCGATGTACGAGACCTTCCGCAAGGCCGACCCGATCGGCGAGATCTGGTGCCTGCCGCTGCACAACAGCGAAGGCGCAATCGCCAAGGGTGTGCTGACTCTGACCGGCACTGCGACCCAGGCGGGCCTGCTCAACCTTTATGTCGGCGGCGTCCGTGTGCAAGCCACCGTGGTCAACGGCGCCACCGCCGCTCAAGCGGCCACTGCTCTGGCGCAGAAAATCAACGCCACTGCCGACCTGCCGGTCAGCGCTAGCGCTGCTGAAGGTGTGGTCACCCTGAACGCCAAATGGACCGGCGACAGCGGCAACGACATCAGCCTGCAATTCAATCGCCTGGGCAAGAGCAACGGCGAAGAAACCCCGGCTGGCCTGACCAGCGCAATCACCGCCATGACCGGCGGCGTCGGTGTGCCGGATCAGATCGCTGCCGTCGCAGCACTGGGCGATGAGCCGTTCGAATTCATCGCCTTGCCGTGGTCCGATCTGGCCACCCTCAACACCTGGCAAGCGGTCATGGATGACAGCACCGGGCGCTGGTCGTGGGCCAAGCAACTGTTCGGTCACGTCTACAGCGCCAAACGCGGCACCGTCGGTACGCTGGTCGCCGCAGGCCAGGCGCGTAATGATCAGCACATGACCATTCAGGCGCTGGAGCCGGGCGTACCGCAACCGTTCTGGGTACAAGCGGCGGCGCTGGCTGCACGCACGGCGGTGTTCATCTCCGCCGACGCCAGCCGTCCGACGCAAAGCGGCAGCCTGCCGGGTGTTGACCCGGCGCCGGCGAGCGAGCGCTTTACCCTGACCGAGCGTCAATCGCTGCTCAACTACGGCATCGCCACCGCTTATTACGAGGGCGGTTACGTGCGCATCCAGCGTTCGATCACCACCTACCAGAAGAACGCCTACGGCCAGGCCGACAACTCCTATCTGGACAGCGAAACCATGCACCAGTCGGCGTTCATCGTGCGTCGTCTGCAGAGCGTGATCACCAGCAAATACGGCCGCCACAAACTGGCGTCCGACGGCACTCGTTTTGGCGCCGGCCAACCGATCGTCACCCCGGCGACCATTCGCGGTGAGCTGATCGCGCAGTACGCCAAGCTCGAACTCGAAGGCCATGTGGAAAACGCCGAACTGTTCGCCGAACACCTGATCGTCGAGCGCGACGTGCAGGACCCGAGCCGCGTGAACGTGTTGTTCCCGCCGGATTACATCAACGGCCTGCGCGTGTTCGCACTGCTCAACCAGTTCCGTCTGCAGTACGACGACGCGGCCTGATCCGCGCAGTCGGCGTTAAGCATTCAGCCCACCTCGCGTGGGCTTTTTATTTGAAGGGAGAAACACCATGGGTCAACTGATTGCAGGCACCTGCTACGTCAAGGTCGACGGCGCACAACTGACCATCAATGGCGGCTGCGAAGCCCCGCTGATGGCCGTCAAACGTGAAACCGTCGTGCCCGGTTTCTACAAGGAAACCGACATCGCACCGTCGTTCAAAGTGACAGCGCTGCACACCGCTGACTTCCCGCTGAAGAAGCTGATCGAAGGCACCGATATCACCGTCACCTGCGAATTCAGCAACGGCAAAGTCTACGTGCTGGCCGGCGCCTATCTGGTCGAGGAGCCAGTCTCCAAGGGCGACGACGCTACCATCGAACTGAAATTCGAAGGCATCAAGGGGACCTGGCAATGAGCGGCGCCGTGAAGCTTCAAGTCGCAATCGAAGCCCACGGCGAGCCACTGACCGAACTCGTTCTGCGCCGCCCGACGGTGCAGGAAGTGCGAGCGATCAAGGCGCTGCCGTACAGGATCGACAAGAGCGAAGAAGTCAGCCTCGACATGGATGTGGCGGCCAAATACATCGCCGTGTGCGCCGGCATCCCGCCGTCGTCGGTCAACCAGTTGGATCTGGCGGACCTCAATGCACTGAGCTGGGCCGTTGCGAGTTTTTTCATGAGTGCGGCGTCGGCGCCATCACCGACCTGATCGCCGTCGCCTATGACCTGGCCTGGTTCTGGAAGGTTGACCCCGAACAGATGATGGCCAGGCCACTGGATGTGCTCCGCGAATCGCTGGAGCACGCGCAACGGATCAATGCGATGCAGCAGGTGCAGTGATGGCAGACGAAGAGAAGAAAACCCCGAAACCGGTGCTGATCACCGGCATCGATGAACTCTCGCCCAAACTGGGCGCCCTGCGCGTGAAGGTTGAGAGTTTCAAAAACAATCTCGAGCAGACCGGCCTCGGCAAACTGGACATCAGTGGTCTGTTCAACGGCGGCAGCGTGATCACGCCGTTTGTAGACGGCATCAAATCGGCCGCAGCGTTCCAGGGCAAATTGAGCGAAGTCAGCGACACGGCGAAAACCGTCGATCTGCCCGCCGCGCCGACAGCAGCGACGCAGAACATGAACGTGTTCAGTGCGTCGATGCAGAAGGTTTCGGCGGCGGTGGACGCCGCGCTGGTGCCGGCGGTGGGGGCCTTGGTGGTCGGGCTGGAACCGATGCTGACGCAGGTCGGCAGCCTGCTCGCCGACAACCCGAAACTGGTCGAAGGCCTGGCGGCGGGGGCGATTGCCTTCTCCGCCATGCAATCCGCCGTCACCGGTATGACGCAGGTGATGGACGTCATGAGCATGGTGCTCAAGACCAACCCGATCATGCTGATCGCCATGGGCATTGCCGTGGCCGCCGCTTTGATCGTGGCCAACTGGACACCGATCAGCGCGTTCTTCACAGGGATGTGGGAAGGCGTGAAAAACGCCGGGGCGGGTGCGATGACGGCGCTGCGCTCGGTACTCGACTGGCGACCGCTCGCGGTACTGGCTGCAATGTGGCAACCGGTCACGGGATTTTTCTCGTCTATCTGGGACAAGGTCATGGCCGTGACGGCGCCAGTGATCGACTTCTTCAAATCGGTTTTCGCGTGGTCGCCGGCCGGCATGATCATCGAAAACTGGGGACCGCTGACCGGTCTGTTCTCGGCGATCTGGGAGTTGCTCAAGACCCTGAGTGTGCCGGTGACGGCGTTTCTCAGAAACCTGTTCGATTTCTCGCCGATGCAGATGATTACCGATGCGTGGGGTGGTGTCGTGACGTTCTTCGAACCGATGTTCACAACGCTGCAATCGGCCGTACACAGCACTCGGGATATCCTGCGCACGCTGTTTGATTTTTTCCCGATGGAAATGCTCACCAGCGCCTGGGGTGGGATTGTCGGGTTCTTCGAACCGATCTGGATGGCGCTGCAAACGTCTGTGCAGCAGGTCAGAGGTTTTTTCACCAGCCTGTTCGAGTGGTCGCCGCTGGAGCAGATTGCCCAGTATTGGCAGCCAGTCGGTGAAGTCTTTTCGGCGATCTGGGACGTTGTGTTGGCGCTATCCGCGCCGGTTGTGGATTTTTTGCACGGCCTGTTCGAGTGGAAGCCTCTGGATCAGATCATCGAGAGTTGGGGGCCGATCACTGAGTGGTTCGGCGAGTTGTGGCAAAAGCTGCAAACCGTCATTGCGCCAATCAAGGAGTTGTTCGAGGGGGGCTTCGCCGGACTGATCGCCAAGGTCACCGGCAAGGTTGAAACTCTCACTGAAGCACAACGCCAGACCAATGCCGAAGGCAAAGGCGAACTGGCGCCGGCGTTCTTCGCTGCCAGTCCGGCGCCTGCTGGCAACGGCACACTGCAAAGCGGTTCGTTGCCACAAACCTCCAGCGCGCTGATCCAGCAAAGCGCCGCGAACAACCGTACGCAACTTGAAGGCGGCCTGACCGTGCGCTTCGAAAATGCACCGGCGGGCCTGCGCACCGAGCAACCGCAAACCAATCAACCGGGCCTGGCCGTGTCTTCGCGCATCGGCTATCGCTCGCTGTCGATGGGAGGTTCCCAATGAACTGGCGTGACCGTTTGTTGCCGGCATCCTTTCGTGGTGTCGGTTTCTGGATCGACCAGGCGAAGACCCCGGTCGGGCGCAAAGGGCAGTTGCATGAATACCCGCAACGCGACCTGCCGTTTTTCGAGGACCTCGGCCAGCAGGCCAAAACCCACGATCTGACCGCGTTCATCATCGGCCCTGATTGCCTGGAGCAGCGCGACAAGCTGCTCAAGGCGCTGGAGCAGGGCCGTGGCGAGCTGGTGCATCCGTGGCTCGGACGCCTGCAGGTCAAGGTCGGCGAATGCGACATGACCCACACCCGCCAGGACGGTGGGTTGGTGACGTTCGCCTTGAAGTTCTATCCCGACCAACCCCTGCCGTTTCCGACAGCCACGGTCAGTACGCAGAAAGTGCTGCTGGCCAAGGCCGACGGGCTGCTGGGTTCGGCGGTGGCGCGTTTCGAACAGGCGATGACGCTGATCAAGGCCGCGCGGATCGGCATCACCAACCTGCGCAACAGCCTTACCGGTGTCTATGAAGTGATCAAGGAACAGCTCAAACCGCTGATCGAGCAGTACCGGCAGATCACTGAACTGGTCAAAGCCGTGAAAGAACTGCCCAAGGAAGTGGCGGCGGAATTCAAGGGTTTGCTCGGCGATATTAAGGAGCTGAAAGCGTTCGCCAAGGAAGGCTACCGTGGCGTGATTGCCGACGTGTCGCAGCAACTCGAAGCGATTCGCAAGGCCGATGCGCCGAAGATCACCACCGGCAAGGATACCAATGCCGCAGCGCAAGCCATGGCCGATCTGGTGCAGGACACGATGCTGGTCAAAGTCGCGCAGTGGGTCGCGTCGATGCCGGTGGCGACCACGCCGGTAAAACTGGCGTCGACACCCTCAGTGGCTCAACAGTCGACGTCGCCGGTCAGCCGTCAGGAAGTCCCCGTCAGCGATGACATGCAAGCGCTGCGCACGGCGGTGACTACCGCCATTGATCCAATGCTGGCGAAAGCTGGACCTGCTCACTTCCAGGCCATCAACGATGTAAAGGAAGCGCTGGTGGCTCATCTCAAAGCGGTGGCGTCCTCGGGCGTGCGGCAAGTCAGCAAATCGTTTCAGGAAAGTTTTCCGGCAGTGGTCGTAGCCTACAAGCAGTTTGGCGATGCCACGCGGGTCGAAGAAGTGACTCAGCGCAACGCGATCACCCATCTCGGTTTCTCGCCCAACGATGTCAAAGTTTCGCGGGAGTAATGCCATGAACGAATTGGATAACCACGTCACGCTGACGGTCAACGACATGGAATACGGCGGCTGGAAAAGCGTCGAAATCACTGCCGATCTGGAGCGTCAGTTCCGCACTTTCAAGCTCGACATTACCTGGCAGTGGCCCGGTCAGACCGTGGATCAAAGGATCAAACCCGGCGACCCCTGCGAAGTAAAAATCGGCAAGGACCTGGTGCTCACCGGCTACGTGTTCAAGGCACCTGTCCGCTATGACGGGCGGCAGATCAGCCTGACCATCGAAGGCAGTTCGAAGACCCAGGATCTGGTCGATTGCGCCGCCCGCAACCTGCCCAGTCAATGGCAGCAACAACCCTTGCTCAGCATCGTCCGGGATTTGGCTAGCGAATATGGGCTGTGGGTGGTCAACGAAATCAGCGACACCACACGCCTGACCAAACACACCATCGTGCCGGGTGAAACGGTATTCCAGTCGATCGACCGATTGCTGTCGCTGCTGCGGGTGTTTTCCACCGACAACGAGCTGGGTCAGTTGGTGTTGGCCAAACCCGGCAGCGGCGGGCGCGCTAGCGATGCGCTGGAGCTGGGCAAGAACATTCTGTCGGCCAGTGCGCCGATGGATTTCAGCCAGGTGTTCTCCGAGTACCGGGTGATCGGCCAGCAAAAAGGCTCGGATGCAAAAAGCGGCGCGGCGGTCAGCGAAGTCGAGTCGACGGCGGCGGATCTGAGCTTCAAACGGCGGCGCACCACGGTGATCAACGAAGGCACGCAACTGACCTTTGAGTTGGCGCAGCAGCGTGCCCAGTGGGAAAGCGCGACCCGCATGGGCCGCGCACAGACCACCACCTATCAGGTGCAGGGCTGGCGGCAGAGCAACGGTGATTTGTGGCGCCATAACACACTGGTCAAGGTCAAGGATCCGGTGCTGGATTTCGATGGCGACATGCTGATCTCCAAGGTCACCTATTCGTTGTCGGCGCAGGGTTCGGTGACCACGCTGCAAGTGGCCCCGCCGCATACCTTCGATCCTGATCCGACTCCCCCGAAAAAAACCTGAGCCTGACCCCGAACCCTGTGGGAGCGAGCCTGCTCGCGAAAGCGTCGCCAGCCTCAACATCACAGCGCCTGACCCGCCGCGTTCGCGAGCAGGCTCGCTCCCACACTGATCCCATTCGGGCGACTCTTTTCAAGGACACCCCATGAGCCTACTGACACGCCTGCTGGCGCGCGGCACTGTCGTGCTCGCCAATTCGGCTTCGAAACTGCAATCGCTGCAAATGCGCCTCACCGCCGGTGAAGTCAACGACGACCTCGAACACTTCGAACCCTACGGTTTCACCAGCCATCCGTTGGCTGGCGCTGAAGGGGTCGTCACCTTCATCGGCGGCGACCGCTCCCACGCCATCGCCCTGGTCATCGCCGACCGCCGCTATCGCCTGCAAGCACTCGCTGCCGGTGAAGTGGCGATCTACACCGACGAGGGCGACAGGATTCACTTCAAGCGCGGGCGGATCATCGACATCGAAACCGCCACGCTGAACATCCGCGCCAGCAGCGCGGTGAACTTCGACACGCCGGTGATAAACCAGACCGGCAAGATCGTCTCCACCGGTGATCAACTGGCCGGCGGCATCAGCCAGATCAAACACGTGCATGTTGGCGTGCAGGCCGGCAACGGTCAGACCGGCGCGCCGGCAGGAGGCCAATGATGTTCATCAGCCAGAACCTCCACGCTGCACTGACCCGCGCCGTCCTGATCAGCCTGTTCACCTGGCGTCGCGCCGCCGATGACGACTCCCTCGATGACGAAGAGCGCTTCGGCTGGTGGGGCGACAGTTTTCCCACGGTTGCCGACGATCGCATCGGCTCGCGCCTGTGGCTGTTGCGCCGGGTCAAGCTGAGCCGGCAAACGCAGATGGACGCAGAGTTCTATGCCCGCGAAGCCCTGCAGTGGCTGCTCGACGACGGCCACTGCAGCGCGATCGACATCATCAGCGAACGCCTCGACGCCCAGCGCCTGAACCTGCGCACGGTCCTGACTCTGGCTGACGGCGAGCGTCTGGATATCAACCCCGATAACAGTTGGCAGGTGATCTATGCCGTTTGAAACCCCTTCGCTGCCGGTGCTGATCAAACGCACCCAAAGCGACCTGGCCGGCGATTCGCTGCGCCAGTCCGATGCGCAAGTGTTGGCCCGTACCCTCGGCGGCGCCGCTTATGGCCTGTACGGTTATCTCGACTGGATTGCCGAGCAGATCCTGCCGGACAAGGCTGACGAGTCAACCCTGGAACGCATCGCCGCACTGCGCCTCAACCAGCCGCGCAAAGCCGCACAGGTGGCTACCGGCAGCATCAGTTTTACTGCAACACCTGGCGCCGTGCTCGACGTTGACACGCTGCTGCAATCGAACGATGGCCGGACCTACAAAGTCACCACCGCGCGCACCACGGTCAATGGCAGCAACACCACCACGATTGCGGCGCTGGAGGCCGGCAGTCTGGGCAACGCCGACGCCGGTCTGACACTGACCCCGGTGCAACCGATTGCCGGGATTGTCGGCAACAGCTTCGTGGTGCTGGCGCCGGGCCTCAGCGGTGGCGTGGCCCGCGAAAGCCTCGAGTCGCTGCGCTCGCGGGTCATTCGATCCTACCGCGTGATTCCCCACGGTGGCGCGGCCAGCGACTACGAAACCTGGGCACTGGAAGTGCCGGGTGTGACGCGGGCGTGGTGCCGGGGCGGCCTGCTCGGGCCGGGCACGGTGACGGTGTTCATCATGCGTGATGAAGACCCGCAACCGGTGCCGAACGATGAGCAGTTGGCGGAGGTTCAGGAGTACATCGAACCGCTGCGTCCGGTGACCGCAGAAGTGCATGTGCAGCGGCCGGTTCAAGTGCCGGTGGTGTATCGCTTCAAGCGCGTCGAACCGGACACCACTGCGGTTCGCGCCGCCGTCGAAGCGCAACTGCGTGATCTGCATAACCGCGAGGCAGATCTGGGTGTGCCGCTGCTGATCAGCCATATCCGCGAAGCGATCAGCAGCGCCGGCGGCGAATACGATCACAGCCTCAGCGCACCGGCAGCCGACGTGCCGGCCGGGCAGAGCGAACTGCTGACCTTCGGAGGCTGCATATGGGGGGCATAAGAACCGCCGCGCAATACCAGGCGCAACTGCGCGCTTTGCTGCCGAGTGGCCCGGCATGGGATCCGGAACGCGTGCCGGAACTCGAAGAAGTGTTGCAAGGCGTCGCCGTCGAACTGGCCCGCCTCGACGCCCGGGCTGCCGATCTGCTCAACGAAATGGACCCGGCCGGCGTCAGCGAATTGGTGCCCGACTGGGAACGCGTCATGCAACTTCCCGACCCGTGCCTGGGCACCACGCCGCTGTTCGACGATCGCCGCCTCGCCGTACGCCGCCGCCTGCTCGCGGTCGGCAGCCAGGCTATCGGCTACTACCTCGACATCGCCAAAAGCCAGGGCTACCCCAACGCCAGCATCACCGAACACGAAGCCCCGCGCATGGGCCGTGCACGTTTCGGCTCGGCGCATTGGGGCACCTGGGAAGCGCAGTTCATGTGGACGCTCAACACCGGCGGCCGCCTGCTGCTCGGCCGGCGTTACGGCGCGAGCTACTGGGGCGAGCGCTTCGGCGTCAACCCGGGCTCGGCGCTGGAATGCCTGATCCACCGCAGCGCGCCGGCGCATACCAAGGTGCACATCAATTATGACTAGGGAGGGATGAGCAGATGGACTATCCGAATAGCGTGCCCAGCGCCGGGCTGGTGAATGGCAAATTTGTGGATGAGAACCCCATGACGGGGACGCCGGGATCGTTGATTCCGGCGGATTGGGGTAACGGAGTTACGCAGGAAATTCTCAACGTGATCAAGGCGGCGGATCTGACGCCGGACGAGAAGAAATATGATCAGTTGTTGCAGGCGATTCAAAGCGTTTCGGCCAAGGGCTGGAATCTGGATTCGGCGTTGCCGCTGGCGGCCCTGTCGCTGCCGACCATTGCCACGACGGATGCCCGTATGCCCATCACGCCAGTTGCCTCCTCTGCAAGCGGCGGCCGGGTGTCGGTGCCGGCAGGTGTTTACGCCAGCATTGGGCAGGAAGTCGTGGCGGGTCAGTTGGGACGCTCGCGTACGTTCTCTACACAGGCCTGGAGCAGCGCCGACCTGTTGCCGAGTTCGGGTTACTTTCTGCGGGCTCAAGTGGTGGGTGGTGCGCTGACGTTGTATATGCAGCGCGGAACGATCTACGACGTGACTCCCGAGTCACTGAAGGGGACGCTAAACGGTGCTTCCGGCGGTGGATTTCAGTCCTCGGTGCTGGATATGTGTCTGGCCTGGATAGTCACGGGCGCGCCGGGCTCCGTGCCGTTAGTGCGTGCGATCTACAACCGTGCGCGCTTGACCTGGACGCAGACCGTCAACGGTACTGGAGCGGTATTCCTGCCCTTGGATCCCCATGCACGCGCCGCGCGTCTGGTTGCTGGTAACCCGACGCCTTCTTCTTCCGCTGTTACCACCGTCGCGTTTCCGTCGACAGGGTGGGCAGGGGGCAACTACAGCTATCTGTCGCCGGTCTCAACGGGCGTTTCCAACAATGCGGGCGGCTGGAATCCGACCACCGCGCAACCTTGTGTGGTGTTCACCAACAACATAGTCAACGACGTCACGGTGTCCACCCTGACCGCCAGTTTCGACCATACCAATCTACGTTCGCTATGGCAGTCCTATCAGGCCGAACACAACTTGGCACAGGCCAATGCCGACAGCGATGAACTGCTGCTGAGCATGGGCATCAAGAGTCATCCGCTGACCGACTACAGCGTCGGCATCGCAATCAACTTCGGGGACGCCGTGAATGTCCAGTTGCAATGGGAGCTTATTCGATGATCGTTATTCAGGAACTTCATCAGTTCAACGGTGAGTTGCGCCGGCCGCAACCATCGGTAACGCATGAATGGGACGGAGAGAACTGGGTGTTCAATCCGGATAAGCAGATTGCGCTCGATCTGGAGGAAGCCGGGCATCTCTGCGCCAAGGTTGACGCCGCCGCAGACAACGCTCGCAACGCACTGGCCGGCGATCCACTCAAGGCCATGGAGTACGCACAGGCCGCCGCAGACGCTCAGGCTTTCAGCGACGCCGGTTACCCGAAAAAGGAGGTGCCACTCTCAGTCGCCGCGTGGGTCGCGAAAGGCCGCACGGCCAAACAGGCTGCGGAGCAGATTCTGAGCAAGGCCGAGCAACTGACCGACCATCTGTTGGCGCTGCGTACGTTGCGACTGAAGGCCAAAGCGCAGATTCGCGCCCAGGCAGCCAAGGGCACCATGGATCTGGCGCGCAGTGCTGTTGACGAAGCATTGGTCGCCATTCGCGAACTGGTCAACAGTCCATCCAGCTAAATCAAAAACTCAGTTCTGCGTCACCCAAGCCCACTTCGATGTGGGCTTTTTATTTTCTGACAACAGACCGTGAACAGGTAGGCGAAGAACGTTTTGCCGATGCCGGTCATTTGTCATTTCAAGGTGCGAACATCTTATGGATTATCCAAAAAGCGTCCCCAGCGTCGGACTGGTCGATGGCCGCTTCGTCGATGAAAACCCGGTGGCGGGGACACCGGGCTCGTTGATTCCGGCGGTGTGGGGCAACAGCGTTACACAAGAGATTCTCAACGCGATCAAGGCGGCCGGCCTTACGCCGGATGAGGCGAAAACCGATCAGTTAGCGACGGCGATCGGTGCACTGGTCGATTTCACCAAACTGAAAAATACCCCGACCACATTGGCCGGTTACGGCATCACCGATGCGGTGGGGCGGCTGCTGGTGGTCAGGCAGTTCGAGAAAGTCGGGATTACGCTTTACAAGCCAAACCCCAAAGCCAAGAGGATCCATGTGCGGCTGGTCGGCGCGGGGGGGAGCGGTGGTGGGTGTTCGCCCGTTGCCGCCGGTTATCAGGGTATTGGTGGTGGCGGAGGCTCTGGGGCCTTTGCTCAAAGCCTGTACGACGTGACCCCGGAAATACTTGCAGGCGTGCCCGTTACGCTGGGTGGCGGTGGCGCTGCGAGTAATGTGATGGGGCTGGCCGGCGGAGGTGCTTCGTTCGGCACCTACATGAGCGCTGCGGGCGGTGGAGGCGGGCAGGTCCTTACCGTCGCCGTAACAGCCACAACAGTTGGTTTCGTTCAGGGCGGTGCAGGAGGGCAAGCAGTCACAGGCGGCAATCTTGCCAATGCTCGGGGCGCACCCGGCGAATACGCAATGTACAACGCCAATTGGGGCGTCCTCTCGGGTGCGGGCGGTGCCAGCCCGTATGACGGCGGTGGTACCCGAGTGGGGGTCAACGGGATTGGCATCACCGGCGGACGCGGTTCCGGCGGCAGCGGCTCCTGTTCGACCAACGCTTCGGCTGCCGTACTCAGTGGCGCCGGCGGCAACGCCTTCTGTGAAATCTGGGAGTACGAATAATGGCCATTTATGCACGGGTCGAGAACGGCGTGGTCGTCGAACGGATCGATACCGGTGAGTACGCGATCAGCCAACTGTTTGCTCCATCTTTCGTCGATACGATGGTTCGCGTGCTGGATGGTCAAGAGGTCGAGATCGGTGCGCCGATCAGCGGGCTTCCGACAGTCGCCGGAGAATTGCCTGCACAGCAGAGCCGTGTGATAGCTCAGGCTCCCATTGTTGCAGAGGAGGAACCTGCGATGGCCGCCCGTGTCTGGCGCCAAGCCTCTCTCGCCACGAACGAATGGTTGGTCTCGCGGCATCGCGATGAACAGGATCTGGGACGCGGCACATCGCTCAAGCCCACGCAGTATCTGGAACTACTTGAGTACCGACAGGCATTGCGCGACTGGCCTGACTCAGCGCTTTTCCCGGCGTTGAATGCCCGCCCTCTGGCACCCGCATGGCTCGCTATCAAAACAGGAGAACAGTAATGGATTACCCAAAAAGCGTCCCCAGCGCAGGGTTGGTGGATGGCAGCTTTGTTGATGAAGACCCGCTGAACGGCAGACCGGGATCGCTGATTCCGGCGAGTTGGGGCAATGGTGTCACCCAGGAAATCCTGAGTGTCGTTCAAGCCGGCGGGCTGACGCCGAGTGAAGCGTCCAACACGCAAATGCTGGGCGCACTGCGCAGCGCTCAGCTTTTTAGGACCGCCGCACCCTTCGATATCAGCCGTTCGGCGGCGACTTGCGAGTATGTTCAGCGGGCTCTTGGCAGCTACGCGGGCGCGCGTGACATCCTTGCAACTACGCAACTAACTCTCGCTGACCTGGGCTGGTCGTTAGGTCTGGGTGGTAACTCGCCTTACACCGTGACCCTGCCGGACATCGACAAGGTTCCAATGGGCGCCGCCATTGCATTTCACTGCCGCAGCAATGCTCCGGTCACGATTGCACACCCGGGCGCCGCCAAGATAAGCCCGCAAGGCGTTTTGTTGAATTCGATAGTGATCAACAGTGGCGAGAGCGCCACCATCGTCAGGGAAAGTGGAGCCTGGGCGGTACACGGGACGGCGAGTCTGAAATATGCCTCGCTTTTTTCCGGATTGACGAGTGCCCAAGGTTATCAAAAACACGCCAGCGGCAATATCGATCAATGGGGCTCAGGTCTGTCGAATGCTGCGGGACTGGTCTACGTGACATTTCCAATCTCGTTTCCGAGGGCCTATTTCTCGCTCGTGGCCACACATGCGGGAGGTGACACCGCAATGATCGTGCTGAATGCCGCCAACCAGCAGGGCTGCACCTTGAAAATTCGCGATGCGAATGCGCAGTTGGCTGCCAACTGCACCGTCAACTATTTCGTAAAGGGCTATTGAATGAACACCTTCAACGTTTTATTCAGCGCCACCACCCGAGGTGTTTACGTACCTGGCATCAACTCGACGGACATCCCCGACGACGTCATCGAAATTCCTCAGGGTTACTGGATCTCGCTGCTGCAGCAACTGGCGGTGAGTGCGAAAATGATTGGGGTGCGTGCGGACAATGGCTACCCGATTCTGGTTGATCCACCGCCACCCTCGGCAGCAGAAGTCGAGGACATTGAACGTCTATGGCGCAATGCGCAATTGGCAGCCACCGATGGCATGGTTGCACGCGATCGCGATGAATTGGAGGATGGCGGTGGCACGACGCTGACCACTGAACAGTATGCCGAACTGCAAGCCTATCGACGTGAATTGCGCGATTGGCCGCAAGGGTCTTCCTTTCCCTTCAGCGAGCATCGCCCGGTGGCACCGCGCTGGTTGGTAGCGACGCCCTGACCCAGCGTCACTCACAAATACTTTCGCGGAAAACTCTGGCAAATAAATGGCTGGCAAGCTTCAGCCGCCAGCCGTGATTCAATCGGGACAACATCCAGAGAGGATCAAGCATCATGCAAATAACTGAAAAACACCTTATCGACATCATGCCCAACGCCCGCACACAAGCGGGCGTTTTTGTTTCGCCACTCAACGCCGCCATGGCCAGGCAGCGCATCGATACGCCCAAGCGCATCGCGGCGTTTCTGGCACAGGTCGGTCACGAGTCGGGCCAATTGCGTTACGTGCGCGAATTGGGCAACAACCAATACCTGAGCAAATACGACACCGGCACCCTGGCGCTGCGACTGGGCAATACGCCGGAGGCGGATGGCGACGGGCAAAAGTACCGAGGACGTGGGCTAATACAAATCACCGGTCGCGCCAACTATCGACAATGCAGCCTCGGGTTGTTTGGCGATGAGCGCCTTTTGGCGTTGCCCGAATTGCTCGAGCAACCGCAATGGGCGGCCGAATCGGCGGCGTGGTTCTGGGCGCAGAAGAGCCTGAATGAACTGGCCGACGCGGACCAGTTCAACACCATCACCCGCCGTATCAACGGCGGGTTGAACGGCTTACAGGATCGTCTGGAGATCTGGGCGCGGGCGAGGGCGGTGCTATGCCAATCCCCTGGCGAGTGATTGGCATTGTATGGCTGGCCGCAGGTGCTTTTGCGGCTGCCTGGCAGTTTCAGGAGTGGCGTTACGGGCGGCAACTGGCGGAGCAGTCACGGTTAAACGCTGAAGCCGTCAATCAACAGAACCTCGTCGCCGCCACTGCGCAACAGGCCGAGCAGGATAAACGCCTGGCACTGGAGCAGCGGCTCTCCGCGAGTGAACACACCCATTATCGAGCGCTGAGCGATGCCCAACGTGATCAGGATCGCCTGCGCGATCGCCTTGCTACTGCCGATGTTCGGTTGTCAGTCCTTCTCGACGCCAGCGACGTTGCCCACGGTTGTGCGGTGCCAGCCACCGCCGGTACCGGCGGCGTGGATCCTGCAACCGTACGCGCCCGACTTGACCCGGCGCATGCTCAAAGAATTATCGCCATCACCGACACCGGCGACCGCGGACTGATTGCCTTGCAGGCGTGTCAGGCCTATGTCAGAGCGCTGGCGTCCGAACATTTTGAATGATTCTGTGTATTGAAAGCGCGTCCGGCTCGTGTACGGTGAAGGCATTCCACACGATCCGGAGCTCGCCGTGAAAGAGACCACCCAACTGGCCGCAGAACTGGGCCGACGTCTACAAGTGCTCAATGCCCACGTCACCACCGCCGAGTCTTGCACCGGCGGCGGGATTGCCGAAGCGATCACGCGGATTCCGGGCAGTTCGGCCTGGTTTGAGGCGGGGTACGTGACGTATTCCAATCGGCAGAAGACCCAGCAACTGCATGTTCCGGCCGAGCTGTTCGAGACGGTTGGCGCGGTCAGTCGCGAAGTGGTCGAGGCCATGGCGCGTGGCGCGCGGGACAAGAGCCTGGCGCATTTTGCCGTGGCGGTCAGCGGTGTCGCTGGCCCCGACGGCGGCACGCCGAACAAACCGGTGGGCACAGTGTGGCTGGCCTGGGGTGTGGGCGATGAGGTTTACAGTGAGGTTCAGCACTTCCCCGGCAACCGTGATGAAGTCCGCCGACAAACGGTGAAGGCCGCGCTAGAGGGGCTTGTGCGACTAGCGGCACGAGAAATCGAAAATCAGGGGTAGGCGATCTTCGAGCGCTGTGGAATAATACTGGCTACTTATACAGGTGTTGGCCGTCAGGCCTTATTGATTACGTGAGGACTTTAATGGACGACAACAAGAAGAAAGCCTTGGCTGCGGCCCTGGGTCAGATCGAACGTCAATTCGGCAAGGGTGCCGTAATGCGTATGGGCGATCAGGACCGTCAGGCGATCCCGGCCATCTCTACTGGCTCTCTGGGTCTGGACATCGCACTCGGCATCGGCGGTCTGCCAAAAGGCCGTATCGTTGAAATCTACGGTCCTGAATCCTCCGGTAAAACCACACTGACACTGTCGGTTATCGCCCAGGCGCAGAAAGCCGGCGCGACCTGCGCATTCGTCGACGCCGAACACGCACTCGATCCAGAGTACGCCGGCAAGCTGGGTGTCAACGTTGATGACCTGCTGGTTTCCCAGCCGGACACCGGCGAACAGGCCCTGGAAATCACCGACATGCTGGTGCGCTCCAACGCCGTTGACGTGATCATCGTCGACTCCGTGGCGGCACTGGTACCGAAAGCTGAAATCGAAGGTGAAATGGGCGACATGCACGTCGGCCTGCAAGCACGTCTGATGTCTCAGGCGCTGCGTAAAATCACCGGTAACATCAAGAACGCCAACTGCCTGGTCATCTTCATCAACCAGATCCGTATGAAGATCGGCGTGATGTTCGGTAGCCCGGAAACCACTACCGGTGGTAACGCGCTGAAGTTCTACGCCTCGGTTCGTCTCGACATCCGTCGTACTGGCGCGGTGAAGGAAGGCGACGAAGTAGTCGGCAGCGAAACCCGCGTCAAGGTTGTGAAGAACAAGGTGGCTTCGCCGTTCCGTCAGGCCGAGTTCCAGATTCTTTACGGCAAAGGCATCTACCTCAACGGCGAGATGATCGACCTGGGTGTGCTGCACGGTTTCGTCGAGAAGTCCGGCGCCTGGTATGCCTATGAAGGCACCAAGATCGGTCAGGGCAAGGCCAACTCGGCCAAGTTCCTGGCGGACAACCCGGAAATCGCCACGAAGCTCGAAAAGCAGCTGCGTGACAAGCTGCTGTCGCCAGCCGTGATCGCGGACTCCAAGGCGTCGGCGGTCAAAGAGACCGAAGACGACCTGGCCGACGCTGACCTCTGATTGCAGCGATGACCACCGCCGTACTGGATACCCTCGTCGCGGTGCGGCGAACCGCCATGGACCTGCTCGCACGTCGCGAGCATGGTCGAGTCGAGTTGACGCGCAAGCTGCGTCAGCGTGGCGCCGAGGCGGAGCTGATCGAAACAGCCCTCGACCGTTTGACGGAAGAGGGGCTGCTTTCCGAAGCCCGCTACCTTGAAAGTTTTGTTTCCTACCGCGCCCGTTCCGGCTATGGCCCTCTGCGAATTCGTGAGGAACTCAGTCAGCGGGGTTTGCAACGTACCGATATCGAAATCGCCCTGCGCGAAAGCGGTATCAATTGGCAGGCGCAGCTTCAGGATACGTGGCAACGCAAATTCTCCGGACATTTACCGATTGATGCGAAAGAACGGGCCAAGCAAGGCCGGTTTCTGGCGTATCGAGGGTTCTCGATGGAGATGATCAACCGCTTGTTCAGCGGTCGAGGGATGGACGATTAGACCGATTCAACAAAAAAGGCCCGCTATTTTCTAGAAAATAGCGGGCCTTTTTTTTGCTTTCAAATCACGTTGGAAGGCTCGCGTGAGCGTTGTGCAGTGGGTGGTTTTGAATCGGCCCAGTTTTCCGGCAGGTTGATAAAGTCGACCAACTCCCTCAGACGACCATGGGTACGGCCATTAAAGGCAAACGCCAGCCGTGCCAGATGGCTGAACTGTGCATCGTCGTGTTCTTCACCGCTGTAGGCGTGTTGATGAAACTCGTCGCTCAGGCACAGATCGGCGAACTCCTCTTGCATCCGCGCCAGTGCCTGGTCGCTCAGCTTGTGGTTCATGCGGATCACAAATTGGCGCTTGAGCCAGCGGCTGGAGTGGAAGTTGCTGTAAAACCGATTGATCTCATCCACCGCTTCTTCAACGCTGTAGACCAGTCGCATCAGCTTCATATCGGTCGGCAAAATATAGCGGTTTTCTTCCAGCTGATTGCGGATAAAGTCCAGCGCTCCTTGCCAGAACGTCCCGCCCGGAACATCCAGCAACACCACCGGCACCAATGGGCTTTTGCCGGTCTGAATCAGCGTCAGCACCTCCAGCGCTTCATCAAGGGTGCCAAAACCGCCCGGGCACAGCACAAGAGCGTCAGCCTCTTTGACGAAGAACAGTTTGCGAGTGAAGAAAAAGTGGAAGGGCAACAGCTTGTCAGTACCATCCACCGTGGGGTTGGCATGTTGTTCGAAGGGCAGGGTGATATTGAAGCCCAGGCTGTGATCGCGGCCGGCTCCTTCGTGGGCGGCGGCCATGATGCCGCCGCCGGCTCCGGTGATGACCATCATCTCTGCACGCGTCAGCGCTGCGCCGAGTTCGCGGGCCATCGCGTATAGCGGATGTTCCACTGGCGTACGCGCCGAGCCGAACACGGTGACTTTGCGCCGGCCCTTGAATTGCTCAAGCACGCGGAACGCCTGCTCCAGTTCACGCAGGGCTTGCAGGGTGATCTTGGCATTCCAGCGGTTGTGATCCTCCTGGGCCATGCGCAGCACGGTCAGGATCATGTCGCGGTAGATAGGGATGTTCGGGCTGTCGGTGGAAACACGGTTGAGCAGGGCTTCGAGCTGGCTGATAAGGTCGCCGTTTTCCTGAAAATGACGGCTCAAGAGGTCGTTCGGTTGATAAGGCATTCAACGTCTCCTTCTGTACAGAGCGGGTAGCCCTGACGACCAGCGCCAGGGCCGCACTGCAAAAACACACAGGGCCGGCAGTTCCATTTCTGCCGTTAACGAATGATCGGGAATACTCTCAATCTAGACCCTCGCACGCATTCGCGCTGACTTGAACAGTGCGCTGTAACGTTTTGTCTGGCAACCGCTTACTGATTTGCGCCAAAGCCTCGCCGCTCGTCTGAACGTATCGCAAAGGGCCATCACTCTGATTTACTCAAATACAGACGTCGCAAGACAACCTTGCGTTTGCGCAAGGCGGGAAACTTCAAGGATTCGAGGGTGGCAAGGAGGCGGGATGCATGGTCAGAGTGGTTCTGGAGATCGATACGCAGCTGTATCGGATGTTGCAAGAGTCGGCCAAGACCCATCAGTTGAGTCTCGAGGAGGAGTGCTGCCGACGATTGGCCGGCGGCGAACGTCGCTCGCGCTATCTGCAGGCTCTGGTGGCGGAACTGCGCGCCGAGGATGAACAGCGGCGCGCCAAGGCTTCGCGCTGATTACTTTTTCTTGGCAGGCGCGGCTTTCGGGCAGTCGGATTCCTGATAGCTGGCCGAACCGATCGCTTTGTTGGTTTTCACTTCGGTGAAGTCATAACGCATGATCGCGCCCTTGGCCATCAGCTTGCGGTACGACGGGTTGTTGCACACCGACGCGCCCAACTGGAAATACACAGCCTTAGGATCGGCGCGCATCTTGTCGGCGTGGCTCTTCTGCACGCTCAGATGGTTGATCAACTGCGTGCCCTCGACGGTGTAGCCCTGATCAAGAATGTCTTCATTGATCGCCCGTGGCGTGCCGACGCTGCTTTGGGCGGCGACGTTGCGCAGCTCTCGGTTCAGATTCTGCTCACTCAGGGACGCAGCCTGAGCAGTAAAGGACGACGCCAGCAGAATGGCAGCGGTGGGAACGATAAGGCGCAGCATGAAACTCTCCTGATTCGGTGACTGGTGGTTCGACCCGTCACGGGGCGGTGCGTTCAGTGGCGGCGAATTATAGGGGAGCCGGTCTGGACGGTACAGGCTTGTGGCCGTCGCTCTGGTAAACTGCCGGCCATTATTGCCCTTCCGAGTGTCTTTTGTGCCGAGTTTCCCTGTCTGCCGGTGTTGCCTGCGATGAACCATGCCCCCAACGCCGTGGCCCGCCTGCGCGATCAGCGTGAGGACGAAGGCATCAAGCCGATTCAGGCGCGCGGCTTTCGCTCCGAACGCTGCCGCGATTGTCGAGTGATCATCAGTCATTGCCTGTGCGCGTGGCGGCCAAGCGTCGACACCCGTTCCGGCGTGTGTCTGATCATGACCGGCAAGGAAGTGTTCAAGCCAAGCAACACCGGTTGGCTGATCGCCGACGTGGTGCGCGACAACCATGCGTTCATCTGGTCACGCACCGAGCCCGACTCGCAGATGCTCGCACTGCTCAACGATCCGCAGTGGCAGCCGTATCTGGTGTTTCCGGGTGAGTATGTCGAGCCGTCGCGGGTGACCAACACGGTGACAGTCGATAGCAGCAAGCGCCCGCTGTTCATTCTGCTCGATGCGACGTGGACCGAGGCGCGCAAGATCTTTCGCAAGAGTCCGTATTTCGACCGCTTGCCGATCCTCAGCCTGCTGCCCGACAGACTCTCGCGCTATCGCTTGCGCCGTTCGACTCGCAGCGAGCATTTGTGTACCGCTGAAGTCGCCGCACTGTGCCTGGAACTGGCCGGTGACAGCGTTGCCGCCTCGGCGCTGGACGCCTATTTCGATGTGTTCAGCCAGCATTACCTAGGTGCCAAGCAGCAACTGGACATGAACGAATCGACCCCCGCTCACGCCGAGCTGTTGCCCTATATACGAAAGCCGCAGCCGGAGTTGGCCCAATAGTGGCCCATACTGTCGACAGCGCTGGCCATCTTGCTTGACCACCCCGGCTACGCTGGGCATGCTTGGCGCCGATTAGGGTGCGGCCAAGGTTTGAAACGCCGTGTTTGCTGTTGATTGGCGTTGAACGTGCCCCTGTGGATCGCGCCTCCAAGCGCTGTCTCGAGTTGCTTTGGTCAGAGCGGAATGCACCGCGTCTGCCATCAAAAACAGGATCATTTGAAAAATGGCCACATACGACATCCTGATTGCCGATGATCACCCCCTGTTTCGCAGCGCGCTGCATCAAGCAGTGACGCTGGGCCTTGGCCCGGATGTGCGGCTGGTGGAAGTGGCGAGCATTGCCGAACTGGAAGCTCGCCTGACCGAAAAGGCTGACTGGGATCTGGTCCTGCTGGATCTGAACATGCCCGGCGCCTACGGTTTTTCCGGCTTGGTGCTGCTGCGCGGGCAGTATCCGCAGATTCCGGTGGTGATGGTTTCGGCCCAGGAAGAAGCCTCGGTGATGGTCAAATCCCGCGAGTTCGGCGCCAGCGGCTTCATTCCCAAATCCAGTGACTTGAGCGTGATCCAGGAAGCCGTGCGCAAAGTGCTCGATGGCGACGTGTTCTGGCCGCCGCAAGCCTTCGAAGCGGTGAGCGTGTCGGATGAGGCGAAAGCTGCCAGTGATGGCCTTGCCAGTCTGACGCCGCAGCAGTTCCGTGTGTTGACCATGGTCTGCGAAGGTCTGCTGAACAAGCAGATCGCTTATGAGTTGGGCGTATCGGAAGCGACCATCAAGGCCCATGTCACGGCGATCTTTCGTAAATTGAACGTGCGCACTCGCACACAAGCGGCTTTACTGCTGCAACAACTTGAGTCAATTCCGAGCCAGTGATGGCTGGCAGTTTCACGCTTTTTTGACTTTCGTTGATCTAGCTTCCCCACTCCTTTTTGGCTGGTTTCTTTCTTATGTCACCTTTCAAGGGCCAAACCGGCCTGAAACGCATCCTCAACGCGTCCGGCTACTCGCTCGACGGTCTGCGCGCGGCCTTCACTGGCGAAGCGGCATTCCGCCAATTAGTGCTGCTCAACGTGGTGCTGATTCCGCTGACATTCTTCCTCAATGTCAGCCGTGTCGAGCAGGCGGTGTTGATTGCCGTGTGTTTGCTGGCTCTGATTGTCGAGTTGCTGAATTCGGCGGTGGAAGCGGCCATTGACCGCATCTCGCTGGAATTGCACCCGCTGTCGAAGAACGCCAAGGACATGGGCAGCGCCGCGCAGTTCGTGGCGTTGAGCATGATCGGACTGGTCTGGGCGGTGATTCTGCTTTAAGCGATGGTCGGCAAGACGATCTCGTCGCTGCGCTGCACCCCGGCGGTGAAGGCGCGGCACAGCTCGAGGAATTCGCGCATGGCCGAAGTCTGGTACTTCTGTTTATGCCAGATGAAGTAGAACTGCCGCGCCAGATCCAGGTCCGGCGTCTCCACCGGCACCAGACTGCCCCGGCGGAAGGCATCGCGCAGCGCCAACCGCGAAATGCAGCCAATCCCCAAACCTGATTCCACTGCGCGCTTGATCGCTTCGGTGTGTTCCAGCTCAAGACGGATGTTCAGCGCGCTGCGATGGTGACGCATGGCCTGGTCGAAGGTCAGGCGCGTGCCGGAACCCTGTTCACGCAGAATCCACGCCTCGTGGGTCAGCTCTTCCATGGTCGCGCTGCCGCGTTTGGCCAACGGATGCTGCGGCGCGCAGAACACCACCAGCTCATCCTCGACCCAACTCTGCACTTCGATGTCGGGGTGGCTGCAATCGCCTTCAATCAGACCCAGATCAATTTCGTAATGCGCGACTTGCTGCACGATATTGGCAGTGTTCTGCACGTGCAGCTTGACCTGACTTTCCGGGTGTCGCTGCATGAAGCTGCCGATCAGCAGGGTGGCCAGATAGTTGCCAATGGTCAGCGTCGCCCCCACTGATAAAGAGCCGAAACCGGATTTGCCATTGAGCAGATCTTCGATTTCCTTGGCCTGATCGAGCAGGGCCACGGCTTGCGGCAACAGTTGTTTGCCGAGGGCGTTGAGGCTCAGGCGTTTGCCGGCGCGGTCGAACAGTTGGCAGCTGGACTGACGCTCGAGCTCGGTGATCGAAGTGCTGGCCGCCGACTGCGAGAGGTTGAGCAGACCCGCAGCACGGGATACGCTTTCCTGCTGGGCGACGGCGACGAAGACTTGCAGTTGACGGAGAGTAAATCGCATATCGATATAACCGATAACCCTTATCTTAATAATCCAGTTAACAGATATTGTCGTCGCTATTAGAATGCGATGCAATTGCGCACGTTAAGCCTCATTGAGCCGCGCAGACCAATCTCCAGGAGTCAAACGTACATGAGCAACATGAACCACGAGCGTGTCCTCAGTGTTCATCACTGGAACGACACTCTGTTCAGCTTCAAGTGCACCCGCGATCCGGGCCTGCGCTTCGAGAACGGTCAGTTCGTGATGATCGGCCTGCAACAACCCAACGGCCGCCCGCTTATGCGCGCTTACTCGATCGCCAGCCCGAACTGGGAAGAGCATCTCGAGTTCTTCAGCATCAAGGTGCAGGACGGTCCACTGACCTCCCAGTTGCAGCACTTGAAGGAAGGCGACGAGATCATCATCTCGAAGAAGCCTACCGGCACGCTGGTTCTTGATGACCTGAACCCGGGCAAGCATTTGTACCTGCTGAGCACAGGCACTGGTCTGGCGCCGTTCATGAGCGTCATTCAGGACCCGGAAACCTACGAGCGCTTCGAAAAAGTGATCCTGGTTCACGGTGTGCGTTACGTCAACGAAGTCGCCTACCGCGAGTTCATCACCGAGCACCTGCCGCAGAACGAGTTCTTCGGCGAGGCGCTGCGTGACAAGCTGATCTACTACCCTACGGTGACCCGCGAGCCATTCGAGAATCAGGGTCGTCTGACTGACCTGATGCGCAGCGGCAAGCTGTTCAGCGACATCGGCCTGCCACCGATCAACCCGCAGGACGACCGCGCGATGATCTGCGGCAGCCCGAGCATGCTCGACGAGACCAGCGAAGTGCTCGACAGCTTCGGCCTGAAGATCTCGGCGCGGATGCGCGAGCCGGGTGATTACCTGATCGAGCGTGCGTTCGTCGAAAAATAACCTGCGATACCTGTGGGAGCGAGCCTGCTCGCGAATGCGGTCTGTCATCAACGTTGATGTTGCATGACACGACGCCTTCGCGAGCAGGCTCGCTCCCACAGTTGGTTTTTGGGTGTGACAGTAAAAGCCCGCGTTGCCTGAGAAGGCCGCGCGGGCTTTTTCGTTTGTGGGCTTTATGCCTCGGCCGGGATGACTTCCAGCACGCGGATCTGTTCGGGCGTCGGGTAATGCCAGCGCACGTCCAGATCCCAGAACTGCGCGCCATATTCACGTTCCGGCGCCGGTGTTTGATAGGCCGGACGCGGGTCCTGCGCCAGGCACTGTTCAATCAGTTCAACCAACGGCTCATCGAGGCGCTGAGCGTGGGTGTGCGCTTGTTTCAAGGCTGACTCCGCCCACTGCACGTCGATCAACTGCGGCGCCGCGCTGGCGATGTCATTGGTTGCCCCGGGGATGATGTCGGCGTACGGCACGTAGGGTTTGATATCCAGCACCGGCGTGCCGTCGAGCAGATCGATCCCGGAGATAAACAGCCGATTGGCTTCGAACCTGTCCAGCTTGACTACCGATTGCCCGATGCCGTTCGGCCGGTGCGTGGCGCGGGTGGCGAACACGCCCATCGACTTGTTCCCGCCCAGCCGGGGCGGGCGCACCTTCAGGCGTGGCTTGTCTTCGAGGGCCTGATGGAACAGAAACAACAGCCAGACATGACTGACCTGCTCTAGCCCCTGCACGGCGTCACCTTGGTCGAACGGCGCGACCAGTTCCAGTACGCCACGGGCGGCCGGGGCCAGTTGCGGCTGGCGCGGGATGGCGAACTTCTCCTTGAAGCAGGAGCGCACGAAGCCGATGGGGGAGACGCTGTAAGTCATGGTCTTGGATCGAAGCGGGGTAGGGCGGGCATGATAACCCGGCTCGCTTCAAGTCTGGTGGTGACAGGGCTGGCCTCTTCGCGAGCAGGCTCGCTCCCACAATGAAGCTGCGTCGTGTACGAAATCCCTGTGGGAGCGAGCCTGCTCGCGAAGGCTGCACCGCCGACCTACAGGCTGAAGCCACCATCAAGAGGAATGATATTCCCGGTCATATAAGCCCCCGCCGTACTCGCCAGGCTGATCGCCAGCGCCGCCATCTCTTCCTCACGCCCCCAGCGCTTCATCGGAATCAGCGCGGTATCCTCAGCCAATGCCTGTTCATCATTACCGATATGCTGGGTCATCTTGCTCGGAAATCGCCCTGGCGCAATCACGTTGACGTTGATGTGCTGGCTCACCAGTTCCCGCGCGAGAATGCGCGACAACTGATGCAGGGCGGCCTTGCTCGGCCCATAGGCATACGCCTGCTCGCCAAACGAAGAAATCCCCGCTACCGAACCAATATTGATGATCCGTGCCGGATTCGCCGCTGAACCGGCCTCTCGCAGCAGCGGCAAGAACTGCTGGATGCAACTGAACACTGAGGTCACGTTGAGCTGCATGACCTTTTCCCAGCCCTTGACCGGATAGCTCTCCAGCGGCGCGCCCCACGTGGTGCCGGCGTTGTTCACCAGAATGTCCAGATGAGTGATCTGCTCGCCCAGGCGCGCGGCCAGTTCCTGCACGCCTTCTTCAGTCGCCAGATTTGCCGCCACGCCGTGGCATTTGCCCAAAGCGCTGAGTTCTTCAGCCGTTTGATGGCAGGCTTCGGCATCGCGCGAGCAGACATAGACACGGGCACCAGCCTCGACAAAGGCTTTGGCGATCATTTTGCCGATACCACGAGTGCCGCCAGTCACCAGAGCGGTGCGGCCTTGCAGGGAAAAGTAGGGATGCATGGCGAGTCCTGAAGATTAGGGATCATTACACCCTAGCCGTCAGCCGCGAAAAGCGGAGCCACTATTTTTGCAGGGAATGAGGGGCCATGCGGCCAGCTTCGAGTTGCAAGCCACAAGCGGCAAGTTAAAGCAGGGGCTAACTTGCAGCTTGCAGCTTGCAGCTGCTTTACGCTCTAACGCGCAGCGTGAGCCCTTTGAGAAAGTTACGCAGCAACTGATCGCCACACGGGCGATAGTTGGTGTGGCCGACCTTGCGGAACAGCGCGCTCAGCTCAGGCTTGGACACCGGGAACTCGGCAGCCTTGAGGATCGCGTGCATGTCGTCTTCTTTCAGTTCGAAGGCCACACGCAGTTTTTTCAGGATGATGTTGTTGGTCACCGGCACTTCGATCGGCTGTGGCGGACGGCTTTCGTCCTTGCCACGCTTGAAGATCACCAGGCCGTCGAGGAAGTGCGCGATGACTTCGTCCGGGCAGCGTACGAAGCCTTCTTCGTCTTCTTCTTTCTTGTCGAGCCAGGTGATGACATCGGCGAGCGTGACGTCCATGCCGCCGAGTTTGATGATCTCGACAACTTTCTTGTCGCTGATGTCGAGCATGTAGCGCACGCTGCGCAGTACGTCGTTATGAACCATGTCGGTAATCCTGATGCGTTGTGGGCAGCGCTCGCGGGCGCTGCCGAAATGTGTGGCGGCAGTGGAAGTTCTAGAACTTCTCTTTGCCGGACAGGTAACGCCACTGGCCGAGCGGGACCTTGCCGATCGACACGCCGCCGATGCGGATGCGACGGATGCCGATGACCTTCAGGCCAACCGCTTCGCAGAACTGCGCGATGATTCCCGGCTGCGGGTTTTTCATGGCGAAGCGCAGACGGTTTTCGTTCTGCCAACTGGCCTTGACCGGCGGCAGCTCCTTGCCCTTGTGGGTCAGGCCATGCTGCAGACGGTTGAGGCCGTGGGCAGCCATCTCACCTTCGACTTCGACGATGTATTCCTGCTCGATCTTCGCCGCGTCGGCGGTGAGCTTGCGCAGGATTTTCCAGTCCTGGGTGAATACCAACAGGCCGCTGGCCTTGGGCTGCAGGTCGGCGCTGGCGGTCAGGCGCACGAAATGCCCGCGCAACGGACGTTTGCCGTAGCGATGCTCTTCGCTGAGGGTTTCGGCGCTGAGAGATTGCATGGCGCTGTCGACATCCATGCCGGCGGGCGCGTTGAGCAGGATGGTCACCGGCTCCGGCGCGGTAGCCTTGGCGTCCTTGTCGAGCTCGACCTTTTGCTCGCCAACCTTGAATTGCGGCTCATCGATGACTTCGCCGTCCACGGTGACCCAGCCGCCCTCGATGAACAGCTCGGCCTCCCGGCGGGAGCAACCGACCAGTTCGATGAGGCGTTTGGAGAGGCGAATCGGGTCAGTCATGACAGGGCCGTAACAAAAAAGGGGTGGGCATTGTACCTGTGTGGAAGCGGTTAAGCCCGGTTCCATTTGCAGGCGCTGTATTCAATGTGGGAGCGAGCCTGCTCGCGAAGGCGTCCTGCCAGTCGATGTGTGCAGTGACTGGTACACCGCATTCGCGAGCAGGCTCGCTCCCACAGGGGTTTCATGGTGTGTCAGCCGTTGCTTGAGCGCTGCTGGGACTGCCGCAGTCGCATATGCAGCAGCGGATACGGCTGGCCCATGCCATCGACCTCGGAGCGGCCGATCACTTCAAATCCCTGCTTTTCATAAAAACCCAAGGCTTGCGGGTTCTGCTCATTGACGTCGAGCTCGTCGGCATTGAGCCGTTCGATCGCATAGCGGAGCAACTGCCTGCCCAAGCCTTGACCACGATGATCAGGATCGATGAACAGCATTTCAATCTTGCCCGCCGCCACACCGGCAAACCCGGTAATGCGCTGCTGGCGGTCCTTGGTGCAGATCAGCATGACCGCGTCGAGATAGCGGGTGAGCACCAGATTGCGCAGCAGCTCGATGTAGCTGTCCGGCAGGAACTGATGAGTAGCGCGAACCGAGGCCTCCCAGACCCGGGTCAGTTCTTCGTAATCGCTGATTTTCGGTGTGTGGATGACCGAATGCTGACGCATGTGCGTGTGCCTCTTGTGCGGTTCAAGGGAGTCCGTCCCCCGCTAAACGATAGCCGCAAAAAAGCCCCGCATCGAGCGAGGCTTTTTGAATCGTGCACTGCACCTTGTGGGAGCGAGCCTGCTCGCGAAAGCATTGTGTCAGGCAATATTTACAGCGACTGACCCAGGGCATTCGCGAGCAGGCTCGCTCCCACAGGTATTTTGCGGTGCTTAGATCTGCTCAGCCCACAGATCATATTCGTCAGCATCAGTCACCTTGCACCAGACCTTGTCGCCCGGCTTCAGGTTGCTGCCGTTATCGATAAACACGTTGCCATCGATTTCCGGGGCGTCGAAGAAGCAACGGCCGACCGCACCTTGTTCGTCAACCTCGTCCACCAGCACTTCGATCTCACGACCGATGCGCATTTGCAGGCGTGCCGAGCTGATCGCCTGCTGGTGCGCCATGAAGCGCTCCCAACGATCCTGCTTGACGTCGTCCGGTACCACTTCCAGATCCAGATCATTCGCTGGCGCGCCGTCCACCGGCGAGTACTGGAAGCAGCCGACGCGGTCGAGCTGTGCTTCGGTCAGCCAGTTGAGCAGGTACTGGAAGTCTTCTTCGGTTTCGCCCGGGAAGCCGACGATGAAAGTCGAACGGATGATCAGGTCCGGGCAGATTTCGCGCCAGTTCTTGATCCGCGCCAGGGTCTTGTCTTCGAACGCCGGGCGTTTCATCGACTTCAGCACTTTCGGGCTGGCGTGCTGGAACGGGATATCCAGGTACGGCAGGATCTTGCCGGCGGCCATCAGTGGAATCAGCTCGTCGACGTGCGGGTACGGATAAACGTAGTGCAAGCGGACCCAGACGCCCAAGGTGCTCAAGGCTTCGCAAAGTTCGGTCATGCGGGTTTTCACCGGCGCGCCGTTCCAGAAACCGGTGCGATATTTCACGTCGACGCCGTAGGCGCTGGTGTCTTGCGAGATCACCAACAGCTCTTTGACGCCGGACTTGACCAGGCGCTGGGCTTCGTCGAGCACATCACCGACCGGACGGCTGACCAGTTTGCCGCGCATCGACGGGATGATGCAGAACGAGCAGCTGTGGTTGCAGCCTTCGGAAATCTTCAGGTACGCGTAGTGGCGCGGGGTCAACTTGATGCCTTGCGGCGGCACCAGGTCGATCAGCGGGTTGTGATCCTGACGCGGCGGCACCACTTCGTGCACGGCGTTGACCACTTGCTCGTACTGCTGCGGACCGGTCACGGCGAGCACGCTCGGGTGTACGTCGCGGATGTTGCCTTCTTCCACGCCCATGCAACCGGTGACGATGACCTTGCCGTTTTCCTTGATCGCTTCGCCGATCACTTCCAGCGACTCAGCCTTGGCCGAATCGATGAAGCCGCAGGTGTTGACCACCACGACGTCGGCGTCCTGATAGGTGGACACCACGTCATAGCCTTCCATGCGCAGCTGGGTCAGGATGCGCTCGGAGTCGACCAGTGCTTTCGGGCAACCCAGAGATACAAAGCCAACCTTTGGATTGGCCGGCGCAGGAGTGGTGGACATGTCTAACCTCGGTGTTTTGTGACGTCGCTTGCTTGGTGCGCAAGCCGACGGATGGGCGCTTGGGGCGCGCCTCTGATCAAAAAGTGCGCAATTCTAGCGGCGGGCAACGCACTTGACCAGCTTTATACGGGGAAATACGACGAGTGCTGCGCTATGCTTCGCGCCGTTGAGCTTTACCGATTTCGTGCAGTCAATCATTGGTCTGTAACAACAGGTAAAACAGCGCATGCTGCAATCCAAAGCATAGTGCTTCCTTCAAAGAAGCCGGTATCGAGATCAGGAGTGTTGGATGGGTCAGGCAAGTAGTCATGCGGCGGGCGCCGAGGGTTCGGCAAGCAGACCGCTGAGCATGCTGGTCGCGGCAGTCGGGGTGGTTTATGGCGACATCGGCACGAGCCCGTTGTACACCCTCAAGGAAGTGTTTTCCGGCGGATACGGTGTGCCGGTCAATCACGACGGCGTGCTGGGCATTCTGTCGTTGATCTTCTGGTCGCTGATCTGGGTGGTCTCGATCAAATACATGATGTTCGTCCTGCGCGCCGACAACCAGGGCGAGGGCGGCATCATGGCCCTTACGGCACTGGCAAGGCGGGCAGCGGCAGGGCGCAAGCGCCTACGCACGCTGCTGGTGGTGTGCGGGCTGATCGGCGCGGCGCTGTTCTACGGCGACAGCATGATCACCCCGGCGATTTCGGTGCTGTCGGCGATCGAAGGCCTGGGTCTGGCGTTTGATGGCATCGATCACTGGGTGGTGCCGTTGTCGCTGGTGGTGCTGGTCGCGCTGTTTCTGATTCAGCGCCACGGTACCGCGCGGATCGGCATTCTGTTCGGGCCGATCATGGTCACCTGGTTCCTGGTCCTCGGCGCCCTCGGTGTGTACGGCATCAGCCACACGCCGGAAGTGCTGCACGCGCTGAACCCGATGTGGGCGGTGAATTTTTTCGTCGTGCACCCGGGCATGGGCGTAGCGATCCTCGGCGCCGTAGTGCTGGCGCTGACCGGCGCGGAAGCGCTGTATGCCGATATGGGCCACTTCGGCCGCAAGCCCATCGCCCGCGCCTGGTTTCTGCTGGTGCTGCCGGCGCTGGTGCTCAACTACTTCGGCCAGGGCGCATTGCTGCTCGATAACCCTGACGCCGCGCGCAACCCGTTCTACCTGCTGGCACCAAGCTGGGCGCTGATTCCGCTGGTCGGTCTGTCGACCCTGGCCACGGTGATCGCCTCGCAAGCGGTGATTTCCGGCGCGTTCTCCCTGACCCGTCAGGCGATCCAGCTCGGCTACATTCCGCGCATGTACATCCAGCACACCTCCAGCGACGAGCAGGGCCAGATCTACATCGGCGCGGTGAACTGGGCGCTGATGGTCGGCGTCGTCTTGCTGGTGATCGGCTTCGAATCCTCCGGCGCACTGGCTTCGGCCTACGGCGTGGCGGTGACCGGCACCATGCTGATGACCACCATTCTGGTGTCGGCGGTCATGCTGCTGCTGTGGAAATGGCCACCGATCCTCGCGGTGCCGGTGCTGCTGGGCTTCCTGCTGGTGGACGGTCTGTACTTCGCCGCCAACGTGCCAAAGATCGTTCAAGGCGGCGCGTTCCCGGTGATCGCCGGTATCGCCCTGTTCGTGCTGATGACCACCTGGAAGCGCGGTAAACAACTGCTGGTCGAACGCCTCGACGAAGGCGCGTTGCCGCTGCCGATCTTCATCAGCAGCATCCGCGTGCAACCGCCGCATCGGGTGCAAGGCACCGCGGTGTTCCTCACCGCACGCTCCGACGCCGTACCGCACGCGTTGTTGCACAACCTGCTGCACAACCAGGTGCTGCATGAGCAAGTGGTGTTGCTGACCGTGGTCTACGAAGACATCCCGCGCGTACCGCCATCGCGACGCTTCGAAGTGGAAGCGCATGGGGAGGGCTTCTTCCGGGTGATCCTGCACTTTGGCTTCACTGACGAGCCGGACGTGCCGCAGGCGCTGAAGCTGTGTCATCTCGATGATCTGGATTTCAGCCCGATGCGCACCACCTACTTCCTCAGCCGCGAAACGGTGATTGCTTCGAAGCTGGAAGGCATGGCGCGTTGGCGTGAGGCGCTGTTTGCGTTCATGTTGAAGAATGCCAATGGGAACTTGCGGTTCTTTAATTTGCCGCTGAACCGGGTGATTGAGTTGGGGACGCAGGTGGAGATGTAAGCCTGACCTCAAATGAAAGCCCCCGTCAGCCTTGTGGCTGGCGGGGGCTTTTTCGTGTCTGCTCATACACTTTCAATCCACCGAAAATCCCCTGTGGGAGCGAGCCTGCTCGCGAAGGCTTAGTGTCAGTCGAAGCATGTGGTGGCTGAACCACCGCATTCGCGAGCAGGCTCGCTCCCACAAGGTATTGGGTTGAATCAAGAGGTGCGCTCAGACAGATCAGCTTCAGACTCGGTCTTCGTACGCGCAGGTCGTGGGATCAGCGCTTGGATCACATCATCAATCAAGGCCTTGCCCATCACCGTCAGGTAATGCGCAGCCCAGGCATGGCGGTCGGTGTCTCTGATGAAGGCGGCGTCTTCTGCGAAGGATTTGGCGAGGTATAGCAGGTCGGAGGATTGGGACAAGGCATCGATGATCGGGATGCCGGAGCGGACGTTGAAGAACGCTTGATCCGAGTTGTAGAGGAAAGGGGTGAAGCCGATGGTTTTAAGGTCTGAAGGCGTTGACGGAATTTCTTTGCTCATTGTTTTGCTCCCTAAAACGAGGAGCTGCCGCATTCGTTACCACACGAATGGGTGGCAGCTGTACGCGGGGTGGTAAACCGGGAGAGCAAAGAAACCGGCAGACCCGAAGGTCTCCCACGTACAGCTGCCATGACAGTGAATTACAGGCGTGAAAGAACGCCTGATGTCGTGATGGAGGCACTGTTGCACTTTGCCTAACCGGGTTACCACACCCGATCGCTGAATGGGTCAGCGACGTCCGCAGAGTATCCCGTCGAAAAACAGCGCAATAGAGCGGCACAGCGCCCCAACAAGAGTTTCGGAGTTTGCCTACAAGGTCTGTGGGCGTCATCTGATATTGCGAGACTGGACGTAAACGAAACTAAACGTTGCTGGCGATTTTGTGGGTATTTGTTCGGTAGATGAATGAGTGTGGAGTTGACGATTCGATAATGCCAATTAAGCAGGTGTCCACGTTTTATGGAATGTGGACATTTGGTGATTTTAGCTTCCTGAAGAGTCAAGAAATTTACGAGCCTTGGCACAAAACCGCTGAATCCAGCGCAATACCCCTGTGGGAGCGAGCCTGCTCGCGAAGACGTAGTGTCAGTCGCCGAATCTGTAAACTGACCCACCGCATTCGCGAGCAGGCTCGCTCCCACAGGGATTTTGGTGGCTGCTGGAATGTAAAAAGCCCCCGCAACCTTGAAGTTGCGGGGGCTTTTTGTGGGGACGGCTCAGATCACTCTTCGGCGACCGAGTCCTTGCTCTGACGCTTCTCGATCAAGTCCACCAAACGCTTGGCCAGCGCTGGATAGTTCTCATCGAAGTGATGCCCGCCGGGCAGTTTCACCGCTTCACCGACTGCAGTCTTGTCCGTGCAGCCACTTTCATCGGTCTCTTCTTCACCGTAAATGCACACAACCTTCGCCGCTGGCAGCTTGGCCATTTCCGGGCCGGTGGCGGCTTCTTTGCCGGCGTTGCCCAGCCAGCCTTCGACTTCGATTTCGAAGCTGCCGGTGCGGGCGAAGGCGAGCAGGATGATTGCGTCTACACGTTGCTGCTCGTTCTCTGGCAGGCGATTGTAGATCGCTGGCAACACATCAGCACCGAACGAGTAACCGGTGAGGATGAAGCGCTTGGTGCCCCATTTCTGCCGGTAGTGCTGCATCAGTTCGGTGAGGTCGAGCGCGCTTTGTTCCGGGCTCTTGTGCTGCCAGTAGTAGCGCAGGGTGTCGATGCCGACCACCGGGTAGCCGATCTTGGCCATTTCCCCGGCCACGTCGCGGTCGAGATCGCGCCAGCCGCCGTCGCCGGAGAGAAACAGGGTCACGGTGTCATTGGCCTGGCCGGCCGGCACTTCCACGACCGGGATCGCCAGGCCGCCGTTGGCCTTGTCGCCGCCGACGAGGATCTTGCGCAGTTCGTTGTTCAGCACTTGCGGCAGGTTGATGTCGTAGTCGCTGATGCTGGTTTCGGCGTTCGGTTGATCGCGCACGAAACCTGCGCTGGCGTCGTCCGGGTTATCGTTCCACGCCACCAGCCAGTGGCCGTGGGCGGCGGATTTCGGCAGCAGGTGGGTGCAGCCGGGTTTTTCCAGAGCCAAGTCGACGGAGACCGCCTGGGCCTTGTCGTCCTTTTGTTCCGCCAGCCAGCGCCACGCCAGCACGGCGCCTGGGCCGATGCCGCTGACCAGAGTGGCCGGGCCGTTCAATTCGCGCAGGCCCGATTGCAGGGCGCGGCTTTGCAGCAGGCAGTCCTTGGGCAGAATCACCTGCACGATCTGCGCCGAAGCGCTACGGCTGAGGGTAGTCAGTTGTTTTTCGGAGAGCTTCTGCTCGTCGGTAACGGCGACCAGTACCTGCGCTTTCGGCTTGCTGCCCGGGATGACCCGGGTCATGGCGGCGCCATCGGCGGGTTTGAGCTGTTCGACGGTCGGTTCCGGTGCCGGACGTTTGAGGTACCAGTAACCGCCGCCGGCAATCACGGCCAGCACCAGCAGGGCGGCCAGGATGTACTTCAGGGAGCGTTGAATCATCAGCGTTTCACCAATCCAGTCAAGCCGCCCGCGATCAGGGCGGCAGTGTCGGCCAGCGCCACGAGCGGATCGAGTCCGGCGGGCACGGCCATATAACGGGGTTCCCAGTCAGGCTGGAACTTGTCTTTGAAACGGCGCAAGCCTTGGAAGTTGTACAGCTGCTCACCACGGCGGAAAACCATCGAGCCCAGGCGCTGGGTCAGCGGTGCGCCGCGCCGGGGTTGCAACCCCGACAACGGCACCATGCCCAGACTGAAGCGCGCGTATCCGTGACTCTTATAGTGTTGAATCAGGCCGACCATCATGAATTCCATGGTCAGCTTCGGCGCTTCCGGGTGCGCTCGCATCAGGTCGAGACTGGCCAGATCGTGGCTGTAGGTCTCGAGCAGATTGGCGAACGCCACCGGGCGGCCTTCGAAGCGAATCACCGCAATGCGGAAATGCTTCAGGTAATCGTCGCTGAAGCGACCGAGGGAGAAACCTTTCTCGCGCACGTTCTTGCCGGTCAGCCAGGCATCGGAAATCACCTTCAGCTCATCCATAGGCGCCTGCCCCGGCTCATGGATTTCCAGCGACAGGCCATCGCGGGTGCCACGGTTCCAGGTGTAGCGCAGATCCTTCATCTCCTTGCCCTTGGCTTCCAGATCGAAGCGCAGCAGATCGACCCGGGCTTCTTCGCCGAGCTTGATCGCGGTCAGGCCGATGTCCATGTAGTACGGCAGGTTCTCTGCACGCACTTGATAGAAAACCGGACGAGTGTGGTGGATGTCGCAGAGGTCGCGGAACTGCCAGATCATTTCTGCACGTTGCTGGCTCGGCCCGATCGGGTCATACAGCGCCACCAGACTGCGGCCACGACGGGCGTACATCAGGAACGCTTCGTCGTTGGGGTGAAACAGCAACGCCTTGTCACCGGTCAGCGCGAGACCGCCGTCGGGTTGCGACGAGGCCATGAGAATTTTTGCCGCGCGGTCGAGTTCGTCCGGCGTTGGCAAATGAATCACCGGACGCGCGGTGCGCAGCAGCCAGGTCAGCGAGATGATTACCAGCAACACTGCCGCACCGAGTAGCGAGCGCAGGCCGCGCGGCGCGTCAGCATCGAGTGTGAACTGCCACCACAATTGATGGCTGTAGGGCACGTCCTGATAGGCGAACAGCAGCAACCAGGCCGAAGCGCCCAGCACGCAGAGACTGGCGACCAGATAAAGCGGCGAAAACGGCAGTTCGGTCAGGCGGCTCGGGCGATAGAAGGAGCGGCGGAAGACGCCGAGCAGCGCGGCCGTCAACGTCATCAACGTGGCTTCTTCCCAGTCGAAGCCTTTGAGCAGCGAGAGCAGGGCGCCGACCAGCAGCAGAATGGTGGTCAGCATCCATGCCGCCGACAAACGACGGCGCAACCCTTGGGCGAGCAATAGGCAAAGCACGCCAATCAGGCTGGCGCCGAAGTGCGAGGCGTCGACCAGGCGATGCGGGATCAGAAAACCGATGTGCTCCAGGCGCGTGTCGATCTCCGGGGTCGCGCCGGAAAACAGCAGCACCACGCCAGACAGGAACACCAGCACCGCCAGCACCGGCGCGGCCAGACCGGAAGCGGCGCGCATGGTCTGGGATTGAAACAGGCGCTGGCCTTCGTTGATCAGCAGCAGTACGCACGCGACCAGCAGCGGCAACACCACGTAGATCAGGCGATACAGCAGCAGGGCAGCGGCCAGCGGCGCGGCGCCTAGCTTGTCGGCAAACGCGGCGAGCAGAATCGCTTCGAACACACCGACGCCGCCCGGCACATGGCTGAGTACACCGGCGGCGAGGGCCAGCAGGTACACCAGCAGGAACGGCGCAAACGGCGGCGCTTCCGGCAGCAACAAATACAGAACGGTGGCGGCAGCCGCGACGTCGAGGGCGGTGATCACCAATTGCAGGAAGGTCAGACGCCGACCCGGCAGGCGCAGGGTGCGCCGCCCGGCACGGACCAGCAGATTGTCGGGGTAGGGTTGTTCCGGCAGACGACGGCGATAGATGCCGATCGCCAGCACTGCACCGAGGATCAGTACGGCAGCGGCGACAGAGCCGAGCAAGGCTTCGGACAATCCCAAGGCTTGCGAGGCGGCGGGCAGGTTGCTCAAGGTCGCCAGCGCGGCCAGCGGTGGCAAAGCGCAGCCCAGCGAGAGGCTGGCGAACAAGGTCATGTGCGCGACTTCCGACGCACCGACGCCCAATCGCGCATATAAACGATAACGAACCGAGCCGCCGGACAGCAGCGACAGACCAATGGCATTGCCAATCGCAAATGCGGTGAAGCCGCCCAGGGCAAGCGTGCGCGGCGGCAGTTTCACGCCAGCGTAGCGGCTGGCCGACCATTCATAGCCGAGCAGAATAATGAAACCGACCACGGTCGCACCTATGGCGCCAAGCAGGGCGGGTTTCGGCACGTCGAGAATCGAGTCATGCAACGCGTCGAGATCAAGCTCGGCGAGCAGATGGCGGCAGGCAATCAGGGCAATGGCAAACAGCAGCAACGTGACGGCCAGACCGATCGGCTGACGGTATTTGCTTAACCGATCCAGCCAGCGCAAACGCTCGGGTTTGATCGGTTGTTCTGCTGTAACGGTGTCTTGTGGATCAGACGAGTTGGCGCGCATCAATCACCTCTTGGATTGTGCGCGACAGGATGGAGGTATCCAGCCAAGTTACCAATCCCTGTAGAAAAAAATAATCACAAAATACTACGCCTCTCGTCGGGCATCGGCGAGGGCAGTTCCTGGATTGCACAAACCCTGTCCGCGACTCAAGCATAGTCGCAAGTCAGTGGTTCTGATGATCCCCAGCGGTTCACTGCACAGTGACAGATCATTGTTGCGAAAGGACTTTTTCGACAGATACAAAAAAGGCCACTCTTTCGAGTAGCCTTTTTTGATGTTTGGTTGCGGGAGCCGGATTTGAACCGACGACCTTCGGGTTATGAGCCCGACGAGCTACCAGACTGCTCCATCCCGCGTCTGTGTGGCGGCATTCTACAGGCGAACGGCGAGGTGTCAACCGCTAATCCCGGAATGGGCCAAATAACTGCGCAATCGCGGCAAACGGTCGCAGGTGATGCGTAAGTTTCGGAAATCCAACGAATTGCCGTTTCGCTAGCGATTGAGCAGGGCGCCCGTTTGCAAAACAGACGCGCACAAAAAAGGCCACTCTTTCGAGTAGCCTTTTCTGATGTTTGGTTGCGGGAGCCGGATTTGAACCGACGACCTTCGGGTTATGAGCCCGACGAGCTACCAGACTGCTCCATCCCGCGTCTGTGTGGCGGCATTCTACAGAGGTTCGCGAGTGTGTCAACCGTCGATCTGGATAAATCTGTTGAGGTTCAAGCGCTTAGCGTCTTTTCCGGGCGGGCGACCGTCGCGCAGGGCAGGTGGTGCAAGGCTTTCAGCTCTATTGCCCGTTGATCTGTGATTGAAAAAATAAATTCATTGGAAATCTCCTACGGTCGGAAAAGAACATTCAACCACTGGTGCTATATACAGGTGTGAGTGAGATACTGCCGCTCCGGCTTGCCACGTTGTCTTTTTCCGACATGACCCAGCGAAAAATCATCCACATTGACTGTGACTGTTTCTACGCCGCCATCGAGATGCGCGATGATCCGCGTCTGGCCGGCAAGCCGTTGGCAGTGGGTGGTTCGGCGGATCGACGCGGAGTGATTGCTACCTGCAACTATGAAGCGCGCGCCTATGGTGTGCGCTCGGCGATGGCCTCCGGGCATGCGTTGAAGCTGTGCCCGGACCTGACCATCGTCAAGCCGCGCATGGAGGCTTATCGCGAAGCGTCGAAGGAAATTCATACGATCTTTGCCGACTACACCGACCTGATCGAGCCGCTGTCGCTGGACGAGGCCTACCTCGATGTGTCCGACAGCGCGCATTTCGGCGGCAGCGCCACGCGCATCGCCCAAGACATTCGTCGTCGGGTCTCCAACCAATTGCACATCACCGTTTCCGCAGGCGTTGCGCCAAACAAGTTTCTGGCGAAGATCGCCAGCGACTGGAAAAAACCCAACGGTTTGTTCGTGATCACCCCGGATCAGGTCGAGGAGTTCGTCAGTGGTCTGCCCGTGAGCAAGCTGCACGGCGTCGGCAAGGTCACCGCCGACAAGCTCGGCAAGCTTGGTATCGTTGACTGCCAGCACCTGCGCGAGTGGGGCAGGCTGGCGCTGGTGCGCGAATTCGGCAGTTTCGGCGAGCGCTTGTGGAATCTGGCCCGTGGAATCGATGAGCGGCTGGTGCACAACGACAGCCGGCGTCAGTCGATCAGTGTGGAAAATACCTACGACGTGGATCTGCCGGACTTGCGCAGTTGCCTCGACAAATTGCCCGAGCTGCTCGACACCCTGAAAACCCGCATGGCCCGAATCGACAGCAGTTATCGACCGGGCAAGCCGTTCGTCAAAGTGAAGTTTCATGATTTCACCCAGACCACGCTGGAACAGGCCGGGGCAGGGCGCGATTTGGGCAGTTATCAACTACTGCTGACGCAGGCGTTCAATCGCGGTGGCAAGCCGGTGCGGTTGTTGGGGGTGGGGGTGAGGCTGGAGGATTTGCGCGGCGGGTTTGAGCAGATGGAGTTGTTTGAGCGGTAGATTCGCGGCGCCTGGCAGGGCCTCTTCGCGAGCAGGGCTCGCTCCCACATTGGATCTGCGGCGTTCACAAATCCCTTGTGGGAGCGAGCCTGCTCCGGGCGGCGTTCCGACGAAGCTTTTAAGCGTTAATTCGGTCCCGGATCAGCCACCAGACGCCCGGCATCCTTGGCCAGAGACTTGAGAAACTCAGTCTGCAACTCAGGATCATTGCGGGTCAGTTCGATCAGGCTTTGCTCCAGTTCGCTGGCTTCTTCTTCCAGACCCAGTTCCGACAAGCGTTTGACCCGGTGTACCCACTGGCTCACTTCGTCATCTTCCAGATCGTCGTAAATCAGCCCGTGCGCCTCAATCAACTTACCGCGCAGGTGGCCGCTGAGCATTAGCGTCGAGTCGGTATGTACGTCGTCCTTGGCGTCTTCGACACTGATCTGCAAGCGGCCAACATGGTTGAGGTCATGTTCGGCGAAAGGGCTGTCGAGCAGGTTCAAGCGCAACACGCCGTTGCGATCGGTGGTCATGTCAAAGGTCTGCTTGCCGGCCTTGACCTGCACCGGCCGCTCGCTCCATGGCAGGCTCGAATACTCCGTGCGCTTGTCGCGCTGGACTTCGTCGATGCCCGCAAGGTTCTGCTGCGCGCGACCGTTGGACTGCACGTTCATGAACGGGTTGAGCCCGGCGAAACCGTAGCTCAGCCAATCCCTGGTGACGCTGTCCGGCAGGTTGCCGAGGGCGAACACGTTGACCACGTTGGCACCGACACCACCGACCACGGCCACCGCACCCAGCGGAATCTCATAGACTTCGCGCCAGGGTTGATAAGGCGTGTAGCGGTCGTAACGACGGGTGACCTCAAACTCGGTGACTTCGAAAGTCTTCTGCTCGTTGATCTTTACACGTCGCTGCGGCAGCTCGAGCACCTTGGGCTCGCCGACATCGATCTGCAGGCTGTGATCGAGCAACTTTCGCTCGACCCGCTCTTCGTGCTCGCTGCGTTGCGACATGTGATTGGCGCAGCCGCTGACCAGCAGGGCGCCGCACAGGGCGGCGCCACCGAGGCCTAAGGTGTTTCGCTTGAACATGACGTCTCTATCTGGTTTCAGCGGCGGATACGGGCCTGAAGGAAGGACACAACATCGGCCACCGGCAGTGCTTGCGCCTCTGCTTCGGAACGACTCTTGTATTCCAGGTTGCCTTCGGCGAGGCCGCGGTCGCTGACTACGATCCGGTGTGGAATGCCGATCAGCTCCATGTCCGCGAACTTGATGCCCGGGCTGGTTTTCTTGTCGCGATCGTCCAGCAGGACTTCGAAGCCGGCGGCCGTGAGGTCGGCGTACAGCTTGTCGGTGGCTTCGCGCACCTGCTCGGTTTCATAGCGCAGCGGTACCAGCGCGATCTGGAATGGCGCCAGCGTGTCGCTCCAGATGATGCCGTTGGCGTCGTTGTTCTGCTCGATGGCAGCAGCCACCACGCGCGATACGCCGATGCCGTAGCAACCCATTTCCAGGGTCACCGGCTTGCCGTTCTCGCCCAGCACTTCGCACTTCATCGCCTTGCTGTACTTGTTGCCCAGCTGGAAAATGTGGCCGACTTCGATGCCGCGCTTGATCTCCAGCGTGCCTTTGCCGTCCGGGCTTGGGTCGCCGGCGACCACATTGCGCAGGTCGGCAACGGTTGGAACCGGCAGGTCGCGCTCCCAGTTCACGCCGAAGTAGTGCTTGTCGTCGATGTTCGCGCCGATGCCGAAGTCGCTCATCATCGCGACCGAGCGGTCGATGATGATTGGCAGTGGCAGATTCAGCGGGCCGAGCGAGCCGGCGCCGGCGCCAATCGCGTCACGCAGTTCGGCATCGGAGGCCATGACCAGCGGGCTGGCCACGCCAGGCTGGTTGGCAGCCTTGATTTCGTTCAGCTCGTGGTCGCCACGAATCACCAGCGCGATCAGCTTGCCTTCTTCTTCGGCATGGACGATCAGGGTCTTGATAGTCTTTTCAATCGGCAGATTGAATTTTTCCACCAGCGCCGCGATGGTTTTCGTGTCCGGTGTGTCGACCAGACGCAGCTCTTCGGTTGGCGCAGGGCGCGAGGTTTCCCGTGGCACCGCTTCGGCTTTTTCAATGTTTGCCGCGTAGTCGGAACCGTTGCTGAAGACGATATCGTCTTCGCCGGACTCGGCCAGCACGTGGAATTCGTGGGAACCTGCACCACCGATCGAACCGTTGTCAGCTTCTACCGGGCGGAACTTCAGGCCCAGACGCGTGAACACGTTGCAGTACGCCTCGTGCATGCGGTCATAGGTGACCTGCAGCGACGCCTGATCGGCGTGGAAGGAGTAGGCGTCCTTCATGATGAATTCGCGGCCGCGCATCAAGCCGAAGCGTGGGCGGATTTCGTCACGGAATTTGGTCTGGATCTGGTACAGGTTGATTGGCAGCTGCTTGTAGCTGCTCAACTCGTTGCGCATCAGATCGGTGATCACTTCTTCGTGGGTCGGGCCCGCGCAGAAGTCACGACCGTGGCGGTCTTTGATGCGCAGCAACTCAGGGCCGTATTCTTCCCAGCGCCCCGATTCCTGCCACAGCTCGGCCGGTTGGGTGCTCGGCATCAACACTTCCAGAGAACCGGCAGCGTTCATCTCTTCGCGAACGATGGCTTCGACCTTGCGCATGACTCGCAGGCCCATCGGCAGCCAGGTGTAGAGGCCCGAGGCAAGCTTGCGGATCATGCCGGCGCGCAGCATCAACTGGTGGCTGATCACGACCGCGTCGGAAGGCGTTTCTTTCTGTGTGGCGAGCAAAAATTGACTGGTGCGCATGGTTGGCCGTTGTCGGTTGCTATGACTGGAAATGACGGAGCAGTGTACCGGCGAGTTTTGCTGCCGTACAGAAGTGTGGCCGGCACAGAGGTCGAGTGGCGGGATTCCTCCCGCCACTGGCGAAGCGTCCTACGATTCTTCGGTGACCGGCGTCGGTGCAGGCTCGGGCGTTGGTGTCGGCCCTTCGCGGCGGCGCTCCTGAAACCAGTGCAGTGCAATCAGCAGCAGCGTCGGCACGCCGAGCAGGGCGGTGATGAGGAAGAAGCTGTGATAGCCGAATTTCTCCACCAGCACGCCGGAGTAGCCACCCATCAAACGCGGCAGCAGCAACATGATCGAGCTGAGCAGGGCATATTGCGTAGCGGAAAACTTCAGGTTGGTCAGGCTCGACAGGTAGGCAACGAACGCCGATGTCGCCAGGCCCGAGCTGAAGTTGTCGAGGGAAATGGTCACCACCAGCATCTGCAGGTTCGGGCCCATGTCCGCGAGCATGACGAACAGCAGGTTGGTCGCCGCCGAAGCCACGCCACCGATAAACAGGATCGGCAGAATGCCGAAGCGCACGATCAACAGCCCGCCCATGCCGGCGCCGACGAGAGTCATGATCAGGCCGAAGATTTTGCTGACACTGGCGATCTGATCCTTGGTGAAACCCTGGTCGATATAGAACACGTTGGCCATGACGCCCATTACCGTGTCGGACATGCGATAGGTGGCGATCAGGCCCAGCAGCAACAGCGCCTGCCAGCGATAACGCAGAATGAAGTCGTTGACCGGCGTCAGCACCGGTGCCAGTCCGCGCCGGCCCATGGCCGACAGACACATCCCGGTGAGAAGGGTATAGAGAATGGCGCGCAGGAAGGCGCGGTCTTCCAGCAGCAGATCGAGCGGGCTCATGTCGCCGAACAGCACACCAGCGAAATCGGTGTTGTACAACTGGGTAAACATCGCCGGTACGGAGACCAGCAATATGATCAGCACGAACACCGACATCAATTGATGCATGAACGTATAGCGCCCGGCCTGCAGCTGCGTGCGCAGCGGCACGGGCGGCTCACGCATGAACAGCGTGGTCAGCAGCGCGGGCACCATCAATGCGCCGAACAGCACATAGGTGCCGGTCCACGCTGCGTGTTTATAGTTGAAGCCGGTGGAGCCGAACCCCTCGGCGAAGAACAGCGCGCCGGCGGTGGCGAGCAGGGCGGCAACGCGGTAACCGGACATGTAGCTGGCGGCGAGGGCGGCCTGGCGGCTGTCATCGGCGATTTCCAGGCGATAGGCGTCGACCGCGATATCTTGGGTGGCGGAGGCAAAGGCGACGACGACGGCGATAGCGATCAGCCAGGACAAATGCTTCTGCGGATCACAGAAACCCATGCCGATCAGGCCTAGAATCACCAGTGCCTGAGACAGCACCAGCCAGGAACGGCGGCGGCCGAGCTTGCCCAGCAAGGGCAGGCGCCATTGGTCGAGCAGCGGTGACCAGACCCATTTGAACGCATACGCCAGGCCGATCAGGCTGGCATAGCCAATAGTTTCACGGGCCACGCCCGCTTCACGCAGCCATACGGAGAGCGTCGAGAACACCAGCATGTACGGCAGGCCGGCGGCAAAACCGAGCAACAACAGCACGAGCGTCGAAGGACTGGCATAGGCGGCGAGCGCGGCGCGCCAGGTTTTACGGGGCATGGGCTGAAGTCTGCCTCAAAATTGCGAAAACAAAGCGCGCACTCTAACCGCTGTGCTCTACCGGACGCCAGCCATGGCGCCGAATATCCACACGATTGTTCTGGACGGTGATGCCTTCCATGCGCAATCGCGCACGTTGCTCATCACCGGAGGGGCTGCCGACCGGCAGGCTGATGCGCCCGCCGGCGCCGAGAACACGGTGCCAGGGCAGCCTGGTGTCGCCGGGCAACTGGCTCAAGGTCCGTCCGACCCAGCGCGCGGCGCGGCCCAGTCCGGCGAGTTCGGCCAACTGTCCATAACTGACGACTTTGCCTTCGGGCACTTGCGCGAGCGTCGAGTAGAGTGCCGTGCGTCGGATTTGCGCATCGTTTTCGACGCTGTCGAGCGGGTCTTTCACGTACGCGGCTCCTGAGCATTGGCGTGACGATGGCGACAAGGGTAAACGCTCGCGGTCCAGTTGAGAAATGAACTCAATTGAAATAGTCCGGTCAGTCCTTGTCATGGGCAAAATCCTACGGATAATGCCGACCCTTTTTCGCCAACTCTGAGCCCCCGATCTGCTTATGTTCCCCAGAACCCTGTTGTGCCTTGCTGTTTTCAGCGCGTCCACGCCCCTGCTTGCCGACACCGTCTGGTTGAAAAACGGCGACAAGCTGAGCGGCACCATCACGGTATTCGACGGCGGCAAGCTGTTGATCCAGACCAAATACGCCGGTGCGGTGGCGATTGACTGGAAAGAGGTCAAGACCCTCGACAGCGATCAGCACCTGCTAGTGAAGCAGGACGCCTACGCTGGCGAAGTGTCGAAGTCGCTCACGGCGGCCGACGATGGCAAGGTCACCCTGGCCAATGGCGAGGCGCCGAAGACGGTCGAGCTGGCGAGCATTCAGCAGATCCTCAAGCCCAAGCCGATCGTCACCGACCTGGTATGGAAGGGCAACGTCGATCTGGCCCTGGATTATCAGCGCGCCGAAAAGGACACTGACGATTACGACGTTGGCTTCAAGACCTCGGCTCGCCATGGTCGCTGGCGCCATACCGCCGAGGGCGAGTACAACCGCGAAGTGCAGGATGCGGAAACCACCACCAACAACTGGCGCGCCGAATACTCCCTCGACCGCTTCCTCACCGATCAGTGGTTCTGGCAGGGGCGCATCAACTACAAGCGTGATCACATTGAAGAGCTGGCGCGTCAGCGCGTGGTCGGTACCGGTCCGGGCTACCAGTTCTGGGATGACGAACTGGGCGCGTTCTCGCTGGGTTCGTTGCTCAACCGCACCGATTACGAATATCGCGATGGCAGCAAGGACAACTTCTATTCCGTCGCGATGAAGTGGGACTACAACCGCTACCTGATCGGCAAGAAGGTCGAGTTCTTCACCAATGGCGAAGTCGGCAAGCCGCTCTCGGGCGTTGCCGATTACGCACTGGATGCCGAGCTGGGCCTGCGCTACAAGGTCACCGACTGGGCGTCGCTCAACCTCAAGGCCGAGCGCGACATCATCAGTGGCACCAACGATGCGGATCTGAGCAAGACCCGTTATACCGCTGGGTTTGGCGTGGCCTGGTAAACACCTGCGCTAGAAAGGAGAAAGCCCCGTGATTGCGGGGCTTTTCATTGTCAGCTTTCTGCTTTGGTCTTGCTGACGGGAATCGAAACACATTCTCCCTGCCTGACGCCCATCTGGTATTGGCATTGGTAGCTCAGGCTGCCGTCTTTCCTGAAGAAGCGCATCGGTCCATGCTCGGCACCATCGATATAATCGGTAAATGAAGCCATCTCACCGTTTTCGTGCCATGTCGTGGATGATCCGTGAAGGTTGCCGTCTTTGTATTTTCGATGTTCTTTAAGCTGGCCGGTCGCGTACCACTGTTTGAAGTCGCCCTGTTGGCGATGTTTTTCATCCCACTGCCACTGCAAGGTTTGCCTGCCTTGCTCATTCCATTGCTCATAGCTTCGTTGCACACCGTCCCTGTAAAACTGTTTCTCTTTGACTGTCCCGTCGATGAAGTAAGTGGTTAGCCAGCCATCTGGCTTGCCGTCGACATTGGTGCGGGAGGTCTCAACGGCTCCATTATCAAAATAATGATTATTTGGCCCTTGGGATTTGCCGTTGATGAAAACGGTTTCGTACCTGATCTGTCCATTCGAGTGGTATCCAAGGGCAGGGCCGTGGAGAACGTCATTTCGATAACTGCTGCGCCCGATCAGCGTCCCGTCCTCGTCATATTCCAAATACTCGCCATCTACATGCTTGCCCAGATGCCAATTGTAGGACTCAGCGATTTTGCCATTTTCGTGATAGATAAATTGCCAACCCTCGAGATGGTTGTTGAGGTAGTTTTCACGCTTGATGACGACCCCTTGTTCGGAATATGTCTGCGCCTCGCCCTGACGCAGGCCATTAGCATCATTCTGGTAGGTCCGGCGGGGTTTTCCGTTTCGATAGTAAGCTTTGTATGTCAGAACGGGTTTCGCTGAAGCGAAGTCTTCTCTGTCGACGTAATGCTCGCTGCGTAGACTTCGCGTGTCCCGGTAAAAAATTTGTGCTTGCCACGCCTGTTTTTTTTCGTCATAGGACATTGGCATTTTCAGGTAGTACAACGCCAGGCCTTCGCCGATCGGCTTGAGGTGCTCGTCCAGATAAAGCTTGTCGTCTGCCAGAGGGTTCGTCAGGTCTGCGCACTCCTCAGGAGTGCAGGGGCGTACCTTTTCGAAGAAGGCGCGTTTTCGCTCGCAAGCGGAGAGCGTCAGAATCAGGGGGATTTTTTGGTCGATCAAGTCTTGGACTTCGCCGATCGCTCGTCGAAATGATTCGTTCGGAATGCCCAATGATTCTGGCGTCAAATAGACCTCGTTGCTCCCGCAGGCGTGAGGAGTCGAGAGCGTCAGGAGCGCTGCGCCTCTGAGTTGCATCGAAGAGTGGCCATTGACTTCTGGTCCTTTCGCCAGATATGTCGCACGAGGGTTCATGTCGAGAATCACCGTCGGATGATCAGATTTGGTCTCTGCATTCAGAGGGGGGGCGAACGCCAACAGCAACGCGTTGAATGTGTTCCAAGAGATGAATTGCATCCTGCTTCTTCCATGTGATTCCAGGGCGCGGATCATATAGAGCGGAGGCAAAAAGAGGGGCAAACAAAATATACAGACACAAAAAAGCCCCGCTTTTAAGGGCGGGGCTCTTTTCTAAAGAAGCTACAAGTTAGATAACTTGTACTTCTTCAGCTTGCATGCCTTTCTGACCGCGGGTAGCGATGAAAGAAACCTGTTGGCCTTCTTTCAGGCTTTTGAAGCCGTCGGATTGGATAGCTTTGAAGTGAACGAACAGGTCGTCACCGGATTGTGGAGTGATGAAGCCGAAGCCTTTTTCATCGTTGAACCACTTAACGGTACCGGTTTGGCGATTAGACATGGTGTAACTCCTTGAACAAAGATAACTGCGACTCAGGAAGAACCCTGGCCGAGACTGAGTGCAAAGAGCAGGAAAAATTCTTGTAGATGGTTGGATCGAAATTCAACATATCGTGTAGAGATTCTCAGTGACACAAGCAACACAGTGACGCCACCTTAACCCTTTTTCCGGAACGTGCCAATGTTTCTTGCAAAGGATTCTGTGTTTTAGGGATCGGCGGTGCGACGGTTCGTCGCCACATCGCGTAAATACGGGGTGTTCGCCGAGATTTGCGTTGCGCACTTTGAACGAGACGACGCGCCCGGTAAGATGCCGGACAGAATTTTTCCACCTCGCTATTCAGGACAAACCCGCCATGAGCATCAAATCGGACAAGTGGATTCGCCGCATGGCGCAGGAACACGGGATGATCGAACCGTTCGTCGAGCGCCAGATGCGCGGCAGCGATGACAGTCGGGTGATTTCCTACGGCGTGTCGAGCTACGGCTACGACGTGCGTTGCACCAACCACTTCAAAGTGTTCACCAACATCAACTCCGCCATTGTCGACCCGAAGAACTTCGACGCCGGCAGCTTCGTCGACATCCACAGCGACGTCTGCATCATTCCGCCGAACTCTTTCGCCCTGGCCAGCACCGTCGAGTACTTCCGCATTCCGCGCAACGTGCTGACCATCTGCCTGGGTAAAAGCACCTACGCGCGCTGCGGCATCATCGTCAACGTCACTCCGCTTGAGCCTGAGTGGGAAGGTCACGTGACGCTGGAGTTCTCCAACACCACCAACCTGCCGGCGAAAATCTACGCCAACGAAGGCGTGGCGCAGATGCTCTTCCTTGAATCCGATGAGGAATGTGAAGTTTCCTACAAGGATCGTGGCGGCAAATATCAGGGCCAACGTGGCGTGACCTTGCCGCGTACCTGATCGACCATCCGACGGATGTCGGGAATTCTTTGGCGGGCAGACACTCTATGGGGTGTACTGCCCGTTTTTGTTACACACAAATCCGGGCCTTCACTGAGGAGTGCCCTATGAAGATCGACCCGCGAATCAGCGCTGAACTGGCAAGGCTTGAGCCCAATCAGATAGGCGTTCTGGCTTGGTCGTTATTGGCGAATCCGTCTTTGAGCCTGTCCGGCGTGCCCGGCCAGCCCGATCCCGATACTCCCAACGAACAACCGACCGAACCAGGCGAACCGACGCTGCCGGACGAACCTCCTCCGGCTCCTGTGGCCTGATCCACTGTGATGAATATGGCCCGTCAGCCTGATCGATTTGCGATCTAGTTGACGGGCCATATTTCGTTGTCGCCGATCACGAAGACTCGGCAACTGTCGTCGCGCTCGACCTGATAGCCGCCGGTAAACGCACCGAACGCCGGCATCAGGCTGATGCGCTCACCCAACCTGAAGCAGGCCAGGCGCAAGCTCTGCCGACCTTTGCCGTGCAATCGATAAACCGGATGCACGTGGCCGGCGAGCACGTGCCGCTCGGGATGCGGATCGGGCTCATGCTGCAGGGCGAACGGTCCGAGTAACAGCGGTTCTGGCACCACGCGAATATTCAGCGAGGCTGGTGGGTCGCCTGCGCGTTTGTCGTGGTTGCCGCGAATCAGCGTCATCGGCAGGTCAGCGTGCCGTGCTCGCCACTCTGCCAGCGCATTCAGTGTGGTCGGGACATGTGAACCAGGCCCATGCAGAAAATCCCCGAGGAAGATCAACTGGCGACAAGGTAGCCGCGCCAGCAACGCGTCGATCACCTCAATGTTGCTCGCGGTCGTGCCATGCGGCACCGGCTGGCCGAGGCTGCGATAGGCCGCTGCCTTACCGAAATGCACATCGGCGATCAGCAATGCTTCCTGCGCTGGCCAATACAGCGCTTTCTCCGGCAGCAACCACAATTCTTCGCCGGCCAAGCGCACCGGGTACGCACTCACGACGATTTTCCGTTATCAGCGGTTTTTTCCAGGTCACCGACCATTCTTCTGATCCTGTCAGCCAGTTTTTCCGAACTCATGCTCTCCCGCATCCGCTCTACCAGCAGCGGAAAGCCCAGTGGTGTAGGACGTTTAACTTGATGCACGTCCAGTTTCATCCGGTTGATCCGCTCCAAAGTCTGCTCCAAACGACGAATATCCAGTTCTTCGCGTAGGACTTCTTCCCCAGCCTGGACCAGCAGCAGGTTGTCCGCGTCGTATTGTTTGAATACCTGGAAGAACAAACCGCTCGACGCCTGCACCTGGCGGGTGCTTTTCGGTGCGCCTGGATATCCGGCGAACACCAGCCCGGCGATCCGCGCGATTTCGCGGAAGCGGCGCAGCGCCAGTTCACCGGCATTGAGGCTGGCCAGCACGTCCAGCAACAGGTCATCGCCGTTGAACAGGTGCGCGTCGAGATGCGTAGTCCAATCCACCGGTGTGGCGCTGAGCAGTTCCAGGCCGTAATCGTTGACCGCGATCGAGAAGGTCACGGGCTGGCGCTGACTGACGCGCCACGCCAACAGGCTGGCCAGTCCCAGATGCACTTGTCGTCCGGCGAATGGATAAAGGAAAAGGTGCCAGCCTTCGCGGGATTTCAGTACCTCGGCCAGCAGATTTTCCGTGGTGGGCAAGCCGGACCAGCGTATCTGCGTCTCCAGCAGGGGCCGCAACGCGTGCATTTCCGGGCCTTTGAATTGACCTTGAGCAGCGGCGCTGAAGCGTGCAACCACCGCTTCGGCCAGTTCGTTGGATAACGGCATGCGTCCGCCATTCCAGCGCGGTACAGCGGCTTTTTTCGCCGTGCTGCGTTTGACGTAGGCGGTCATGTTTTCCACCCGCACCAACTCGAGCAAGCGGCCGGCGAAGAGGAAGCCATCGCCGGGTTTCAGTCGGGCGATAAAGCCTTCCTCGACGCTGCCCAGCTGTTTGCCGCCGCCGCCCTTGCTCCAGAATTTCAGGTTGATGCTCGCGTCGCTGACGATGGTGCCGATGCTCATGCGATGGCGCCGCGCCAGACGCGCATCCGGCACACGCCAGACGCCGTGTTCGTCCGGCTCGACCCGGCGGTAATCCGGATACGCTGTAAGAGACATCCCGCCATGGCGTACGAACGTCAGCGCCCAGGCCCAGTCTGCCGCTGTCAGGTCACGATAAGCCCAGGCGCCACGGACTTCTTCGTACAAGTCTTCAGGAATAAAGCCACCGCCAAGGGCCATGCTGACCAAATGCTGGACCAGCACGTCCAGCGGCTTGTGCGGCGACAGGCGCGGCTCGATGCGCCGTTGCTCGACGGCGTCGCGTGCGGCGACCGCCTCGATCAGTTCCAGGCTGTGGGTCGGCACCAGCGTTACCCGCGAGGTGCGCCCAGGTGCGTGGCCGGAGCGCCCGGCACGTTGCATCAAGCGCGCGACGCCTTTCGCCGAGCCGATCTGCAGCACGCGCTCGACCGGCAAGAAGTCCACGCCCAGATCCAGGCTCGAGGTGCACACAACCGCTTTCAATTGGCCATTCTTCAACGCCTGCTCGACCCAGTCGCGGGTGTCCCGGGACAGTGAGCTGTGGTGCAACGCAATCAGCCCGGCCCAGTCCGGCCGCGCTTCCAGCAGCGCCTGATACCAGATCTCTGATTGCGCACGGGTGTTGGTAAACACCAGGCTGCTGGCGCAGGCATCGAGTTCGGCCACCACCTGCGGCAGCATCTTCAGACCGATGTGGCCGGCCCAGGGAAAACGCTCGATGGCCGGTGGGAGCAGGGTGTCGACTTGCAGGGTTTTTTCGCTTTTGCCCTGAACACTGACGCCGCCGCCCTGTGGGATCAGCACTTGCTCGGCGTGAGATTGATTACCAAGGGTAGCGGAAACGCCCCAAACGATCAGTTCCGGCTGCCAATGCCGCAGGCGAGCGAGCGCCAGTTGCAGTTGCACGCCGCGTTTGTTGCCGAGCAACTCGTGCCATTCATCGACGACGATCATGCGCAGGGTCGACAACGCCGTGCGCGCATCGGCGCGGGCGAGCAACAGAGTCAGGCTTTCCGGGGTGGTAATCAGCGTCGTCGGCAAGCGCCGGCCCTGACGAGCGCGTTCGCTGCTGCTGGTGTCGCCGGTGCGCAGGCCGATGCTCCACGGGATCTGTAAATCATCCACCGGGCTTTGCAGCGCGCGGGCGGTATCGGCGGCGAGGGCCCGCATCGGCGTGATCCACAGCACCGTCAGCGGTTCGGCCGGCGGTTTGCGTTTGCGCGGCGTGGCCACGGGAGTTTGCAAGCGGGCGAAGCGGTTAAGTGCAGCAAACCACACCGCATAGGTTTTGCCGGCGCCAGTGCTGGCGTGGAGCAACCCGGATTCGCCGTTTTTCACCGCCGCCCATACCTGTTTCTGAAAGGCGAACGGCTTCCAGTCGCGGGCGCTGAACCAGGTTTTTGCAAAGTCGGGGGATTTCGCCATGCCGGCTGCGTGCGCTCTGGAGGTGTTGTTTCAGAGACCACAGCAACAGACCAAAGGTTTAAAACAACGCGATTCCCTTGTAGGAGCTGACGAGTGAAACGAGGCTGCGATCTTTTGATCCTTGAAGCAGAGTCAAAAGATCGCAGCCTTCGGCAGCTCCTACAGGGGAATTGTGTACGGCGTTATTTAAGATTGCCGCTCAGGAATTGCTTCAGGCGTTCGCTTTTCGGGTTGCCCAGCACGTCTTCCGGCGCACCTTCTTCTTCCACCAGACCCTGATGCAGAAACAGCACCTGATTCGACACCTTGCGCGCAAAACTCATTTCGTGGGTGACCATGATCATCGTCCGGCCTTCCTCGGCCAGGCCCTGAATCACTTTCAGCACTTCGCCGACCAGTTCCGGGTCGAGTGCCGAGGTCGGTTCGTCGAACAGCATCACTTCCGGCTCCATCGCCAGTGCCCGGGCGATCGCCACGCGCTGTTGCTGGCCGCCGGAGAGAAACGCCGGGTATTGCTCGGCGACCCGCGCCGGCAAGCCGACTTTGTCCAGATAACGTCGGGCGCGATCCTCGGCTTCCTGTTTGCTGCAACCCAGCACCCGGCGCGGGGCCATGGTGATGTTTTCCAGCACGGTCATGTGGCTCCACAGGTTGAAATGCTGGAACACCATCGCCAGCCGCGTGCGCAGGCGTTGCAGTTCATCGGCGTCGGCGACGTGCATGCCGTGGCGGTCGGTGACCATGCGGATCGCCTGGCCATCGAGGCTCATGGCGCCGTCATTCGGTTGTTCGAGAAAATTGATGCAACGCAAAAAGGTGCTTTTGCCCGAGCCGCTGGCGCCGATCAGGCTGATCACGTCGCCGGTTTTGGCCTTGAGCGAAACGCCTTTGAGCACCTGATGATCGCCATAGCTTTTGTGCAGGCCTTCAACGGTCAGTTTGTACATGGACGAGCATCCTCAAGGCGAAAGTAGGTAGCCGCTGCGATAGGCCTGGGCGCCCGCGACGTGGGCGATGACCATGCCGGCAGTGGCCATGCGCCGCAGCGAGCGCGCATACAGCAGGCCGGCGGCGGTGCAATGAATGGGGGTGACCTTGTCGTGGACCGGGTCGATGATTTCGGCGATCTGCTGGCCGGCTTCCAGGTATTGGCCGGGTGTGGCGCAGTACACCAGCAGGCCGCCGACTGGCGTGGTCACCGGTTCGACCCCGGCCAGTGGCGTGGCCGGGTACGGCAGTGGCGGTTGCGGCTTGGTCTCGCCGACGATGGCGTCGAACTGGATCAGATAATCGATCAGCGCCTGACAATCGCGGCTGGCCAATGGGTGATTGACGTCGCCCTGGCCGCGCAATTCGACGGTCACCGAAAAGCTGCCCAGCGGAATCTCGAACTGCTCGCCGAAGCGCTCGCGCAATTGCCACCAGAGCAGGGTGAAGCACTCGTCAAACGACTGCCCGCCGGAATCGGTAGCAAGCAGGCTGGCCTGCGCTTCCATGTAGCGCGCCAAGGGCTCGACCTGTGGCCACGCCTCGGGCGTGGTGTACAGGTGCACTACCGACTCGAAGTCACAGTGCAAATCCAGCACCATGTCGGCATCGCAGGCCAGGCGTTGCAGGGTCAAACGCTGGGATTGCAGTTGCGTGGTCGGCGTCTGACGGTCGAGGGCGTTGCGCAGGCTGGCGCGGATCAGTTCGAGGTTGTGCTGCGCATCGTCGCTCAACTGGCCTTCGATGGCGTTGCCGATTTCTTCGCTGAGGTCGACGAACCAGCGGTTGAAGTTCTGCCCACTCTCGAGGTCGTAACGGCCCAGCGGCACATCCATCAGCACTTGTTCGAGACCGACCGGGTTGGCCACCGGCACAAGGACGATTTCGCTGCGCAGGCGGCCGGCGGCTTCCAGCTCGGCCAGACGCTGTTTCAGGTGCCAGGCGACCAGCATGCCCGGCAGTTCGTCGGCGTGCAGCGACGCCTGAATGTAAACCTTGCCCTTGGCCTGCTGTGGGCCGAAGTGGAAGCTGTGAATCTGCCGTGCGGTCCCCGGCAGCGGGGCCAGCAAGTCATGGATCTGGTGGCGCATTGTTATCTCTTTATTTTCAAGCCGGTGCTAGTGAGTCGGCCCGAGGAAGGCCAGCCAGCGGCGTTCGGCGAGGCGGAACAGGCCGACCAGCGCAAACGTAATGGTCAGATAAATCAGCGCGGCGATACCGAATGACTGGAAGGTCAGGAAGGTTGCCGAGTTGGCATCCCGCGCGACTTTCAGAATATCGGGAATGGTCGCGGTGAACGCCACGGTCGTCGAGTGCAGCATCAGGATCACTTCGTTGCTGTAGTAAGGCAACGAACGGCGCAGTGCCGACGGCATGATCACGTAGGCGTACAACTTCCAGCCGGTCAGGCCATAAGCCTTGGCCGCTTCGACTTCGCCGTGGTTCATGCTGCGAATCGCCCCGGCGAAAATCTCCGTGGTGTACGCGCAGGTGTTCAGCGCGAAGGCGAGGATCGTGCAGTTCATCGCATCGCGAAAGAAACTGTCGAGGATCGGCTGTTCGCGCACGGCGGCGAGGCTGTAGATGCCGGTGTAGCAGATCAGCAACTGGATATACAGCGGCGTGCCTCGGAACAGATAGGTGTAGAACTGCACCGGCCAGCGGACATAGAAGTGCGACGAGACGCGGGCAATCGACAACGGAATCGAGACGGCGAAGCCGATGCAGATCGAGGCAGTCAGCAGCCACATCGTCATCGCCAGCCCGGTGATGTTCTGGCCGTCGGTATAAAGGAAGGCGCGCCAATATTCCTGGAGAAGTTCGATCATCGTACGGCCTCCCGGGCACCGGCGGCGTAGCGGCGTTCGAGCCAGCGCAGGATGAAGTTCGAAGCACTGGTGATCAGCAGATAGATCAAGGCGGCGAGGACCAGAAAATAGAACAGTTGATAGGTGCTTTTACCGGCGTCCTGCGCTGCCTTGACCAGATCGGCGAGGCCAATGATCGATACCAGCGCCGTGGCCTTGAGCATGACCATCCAGTTGTTGCCGATGCCTGGGAGGGCAAAACGCATCATTTGCGGAAACACCACAAAGCGAAAGCGCTGGCCGCGTTTGAGGCCATAGGCGGTGGCGGCTTCGACCTGACCACGCGGCACCGCGAGGATCGCGCCACGGAAGGTCTCGGTGAAATACGCGCCATAAATGAAGCCCAGCGTCAGCACGCCGGCGCTGAACGGGTCAATTTCGATGTATTCCCATTCCATGTAGTCGGTCAGCGACGTCAGCCAGGTTTGCAGGCTGTAGAAGATCAACAGCATCAGCACCAGATCCGGCACGCCGCGAATCAGCGTGGTGTAGAGCTGCGCGGGCAGGCGCACCAGTTTGACTTTCGACAGTTTGGCACTGGCGCCGAGCAGGCCGAGCAACACGGCCACCAGCAGCGACATCGCCGATAATTTGATGGTCATCCAGGTGCCTTGCAGCAGCAACGGGCCGAAGCCCTGCAGACTGAACGAGGCCAACCCCAGATTTTGCAGGAGGGTTTCAAACATAAATCAGCAACCTGAGCGGATGGAAAAGGCGCCCATCGAGGATGGGCGCCGGGGCATTATTTGCCGCTGTACAGATTCAGGTCGCCAAAGTGTTTCTTTTGAATCTCGGCGTATTTGCCGTCGTCGTGTAACGCTTTGATACCTTTATCCAAAAGTGCCTTCAGCTCAGTGTTACCTTTCTTGATACCGACAGCTGTTTTGGCTGGCAGCAATTCGCTGTCGACCGGCTGGCTGATTTCATACTCGGCGCCTTTTGGCGACTTCAGGAAGCCCAGTTCGGCTTGCAGCATGTCCTGGATACCGGCGTCGAGACGGCCAGAGGTCAGGTCGGAATACACCTGATCCTGGTTCTGATAGGCCTGGGTTTTCACGCCAGCCTTGTCCAGCACGGCTTTGGCGTAGGCTTCCTGAATGGTGCCTTGCTCGTAACCGACGGTTTTGCCCTTGAGCGAAGCGACGTCGGCGGTGATGCCGGAGCCTTTCTTGAACACGTAAGCGGTCGGGCCGGAAAACAGTTCGCTGGAGAAATCGATGACCTTCTCGCGGGCCGGGGTCACGGTCATCGACGAGATCACACCGTCGAATTTGTTGGCCTTGAGGCCCGGAATCATGCCGTCGAAATCGCTTTCGACCCACTTGCACTTGACCTTCAGTTCGGCGCAGATCGCGTTACCCAGATCGATATCGAACCCGACCAGGCTGCCATCGGCCGCTTTCGACTCGAACGGTGCGTACGAAGGGTCAACGCCAAAGCGCAGCTCTTTGTATTCCTTGGCCAGCGCGGAGCCGGCGGAAATGCACAACGCCAGTGCAGAAAGGGTCAGCAATGCTTTTTTCATTATTCAATCCCTAAGAACCAATATGAGCGCTTGTGGCGCAGAATTATTGTTACTGCAACGCTTACGACCTATAGAAAGTAGCAATTTCCGAACCAGAGTGCCGAACAGGTGTTTTAAAAAGGTTGTAGCACAGGGGCAGGAGAGAATTTAGTGCGTCGGCGTGAATGCCTGAAAATTTCTGCACCGTTTTGGCGCCCGCATGACCCATCGTTCCCACGCGGAGCGCGGGAACGATCATCGCCGGCTCGGGAAATGAGTCAGGCCAACAGGTCCTGCAGGGTAGCGAGGCTGTCTGCTTCCTCGACGGTCTTGTCCTTGCGCCAGCGCAGCATACGCGGGAAACGCACGGCGATGCCGCTCTTGTGCCGACGCGACAGGGCGATGCCCTCGAAACCCAGTTCGAACACCAGACTCGGTTTCACGCTGCTCACCGGGCCGAATTTTTCCACTGTGGTTTTGCGCACGATGCTGTCGACCTGGCGCATCTCTTCATCGGTCAACCCCGAATACGCCTTGGCAAACGGCACCAGCGAGCGCTGGCTGGATTCCGGCGGGCCGTCCCACACGGCGAAGGTGTAATCGCTGTACAGACTGGCGCGGCGGCCGTGTCCACGCTGGGCATAAATCAGTACCGCGTCGACGCTGAACGGGTCGACTTTCCACTTCCACCACACGCCCATGTCCTTGGTGCGGCCGACGCCATACAGCGAATCGCGGGCCTTGAGCATCATGCCTTCAACGCCGAGTTTGCGTGACGCTTCGCGCTGACGGCCAAGGTCGAGCCAGTCTTCGCCGGTCAATACCGGGGAGGGCAGCAGTACCGGGCTGTTGCAGCGCGCGATCACCTCTTCGAGTTGCGCACGGCGCTTGATCTGCGGCTGGTTGCGCCAGTCTTCGCCCTGCCATTCCAGCACGTCGTAGGCCAGCACCACCACTGGCACTTCTTCGAGAATCTTCTTGTCGAGCGTCTTGCGACCGATGCGTTGTTGCAGCAGGGCGAACGGTTGCACGGCCGGCGGCTCGTCGGATTGCGGATCGAAGGCATCTTCGGTGGTTGGATGGGTGCTCTTCCACACGACGATTTCGCCGTCGATCACCGTGCCGTCGGGCAAGCCGTGGACCAGCACATCGAACTCGGGGAAGCGCTCCGTGACCAATTCCTCGCCGCGCGACCACACCCACAGCTTGCCGTCGCGTTTGACCACTTGCGCGCGGATGCCATCCCACTTCCATTCCACCTGCCAGTCGCTGGCCGGGCCGAGCAGGGCTTCGAATTCCTCCACCGGTTGCGACAAAGCGTGGGCGAGAAAAAACGGGTAGGGCTGACCACCGCGCTGGGCGTGTTCGTCGGCGGATTCCGGGGCGATCAGTTTCAGATAGCTGGCGGCGTTCGGCCGGTTCGACAGATCGGTGTAACCGACCAGACGCTGCGCCACGCGCTTGCTGTCGAGCCCGGCCATGGAGGCGAGGGCGCGGGTGACCAGCAACTTCGACACGCCGACGCGGAAACTGCCGGTGATCAGCTTGATGCACAGCATCAGGCTCGGCCGATCCAGTTGCGCCCACAACATCGGCAGTTGGCGCGCCAGATACTCCGGCGTTTCGCCGCGCAATGGCAGCAGCTTGTCTTCGATCCATTCAGCAAGACCGGCCTCGGAGCTGTGGGCATTTTCCGGTAGCACCAAAGAAATGGTCTCCGCCAGATCGCCTACGGCCTGATAGCTTTCTTCAAACAACCACGGCTCCAGTCCTGAGACTTCGACCGCCAACTCGCGCAGGATGCGCACTGGCACCAGTTGCCGAGGCCGGCCACCGGACAGGAAATACACCGCCCATGCGGCATCTTCTGGCGCGGCCTGCGCGAAGTAAGCCTGCATCGCCGCCAGCTTGGCGTTGCTCGACGTGGTGGCGTCGAGTTCGGCATATAACTCGGCGAAGGCTTTCATGGGGAGGTCTCGGCAACGGTGGGTTCAGAGGCGATGTTGTCGTCTTCGTCATCGCCGTATTCAGTGGTGAAGCCTTGCGCGTCGAGGCCTTGCTCGCGCAAATGGCGCACGAGCACGCCGATCGAACCGTGGGTAACCATCACCCGTTCCGCGCCGGTCTGGTTGATCGCCCACAGCAGGCCGGGCCAGTCGGCGTGATCGGAGAGGACGAAGCCGCGATCGACGCCGCGCCGCCGCCGCGTCCCCCGCAGACGCATCCAGCCACTGGCGAAGGCATCGCTGAAATCGCCGAAACGGCGCATCCACGTGCTGCCGCCCGCCGACGGCGGAGCAATGACCAGCGCCTGGCGCATGATCGGATCGCTTTTTTTCACGTCGCCCGCATAGATCGTCGGCGGCAGGTACACACCGGCATCGCGGTAGACGCGGTTCAGCGGTTCGACCGCGCCGTGGCTGAGGATCGGCCCGAGGGTTTCGTCGATGCCGTGGAGAATCCGCTGGGCCTTGCCAAAGGAATAGCAGAACAACACGCTGGCCTTGCCGGCGGCGATGTTGGCCGCCCACCACTGATTGATCTCGGCGAAGATCTGCGCCTGCGGCTGCCAGCGATAGATCGGCAGGCCGAAGGTCGATTCGGTGATGAACGTGTGGCAGCGCACCGGTTCGAACGGCGTGCAGGTGCCATCCGGCTCGACCTTGTAATCGCCTGACGCGACCCAGACTTCGCCGCCGTATTCCAGGCGCACCTGCGCCGAACCAAGGACATGCCCGGCTGGGTGAAAACTCAAGGTCACACCGTGATGGGTCAGGCGCTGGCCGTAATCGAGGGTTTGCAACTGGATATCCTGACCGAGGCGCGCGCGCAGAATCCCGGCGCTGGCACTGCTCGACAGGTAGTGCTGATTACCGGTGCGCGCGTGATCGCCATGGGCATGGGTGATCACCGAACGTTCCACCGGCCGCCACGGATCAATATAGAAATCCCCGGCGGGGCAGTAGAGACCTTCAGGTCGGGCGATAACAAGATCCATGTCATGACCGCAATGGGGGGCTTGTTAACTATGAGGCGGGCGTGAAGCTGGAAGTTCGATCGACTTTTAAGGGCGATGCAACGCAAATGTGGGAGCGCGCCTGCTCGCGAAAGCGGTTTACCGGACACATCAATTCTGACTGTGCCTCCGTCTTCGCGAGCAGGCTCGCTCCCACAGGGGAACTGCGTTTACTTGCCGGGTGTGAGGGTCAAGCGGGCCTTGCCATACACCCGATCAAAGTTCTGCGGCTGCATCGGCAGGCCGATGTACTGACCCTTGAGCCACGCATCGATCCCGTTCAGGTAGTTCGGACTCAGTGGATTGCCCGACTGCCCCGTACCGTTCTGCGCCATCAGTGGTTCGCTCTGGCCGAAGTCGACGATAAAGCGCATCGACGGCGCGCGCGTGGTGACCAAGTCCTGGCCCCAGGCAAACGCCGAGGTGTTCAGGGTAGTGTGATCGCCGCCGGCCGGCAACGGCCCGCGAACGGTCTGGCCGCCGCTGTTTTTCCATGCATAGCTGTGGAGTTTGCCCCACTGCCAGGCGCGGTGATCGCCGCCTAACTGGCTGTCGCCCGTGGTAATCGCAGCAGCGAGGCTGCGGGCGAGAATCAGCGCTTTGTCTTCTTTCTGCGGTGTGCGCAGGTCATCCCAGAACGGACTGTCCTCACGCCCCAAGAGATGATCGGCCTGCGCCGCGTAGGACAGATCGCCATTGCCGACAAAGGCCTTCCACGCCTGGCTCGACTCAGGACCCAGTTCATCGAGGAAGATCTGCTTCATGCTTTCCTGCAAAAACAGTTCGTAGATTGCCGCATCCGCCGAGGTCGGGCTAAGCTTGCCGTCGAACGCCATCAAGCGCGTGAAGGCTTCGCGGGCCTTGCTGCGCTCGGCTTCCGGCAGGGCGTCGATCGCCTGTTTCAGCGGTTGCTTCATGCCCGGCGCTTCGAAGACTTTTTTCAGCTTGGCGGCGAAGGTGGTGGTCTGGTCGTACTGCATGGCGATCACGCTGCGGCTGTCGTGCTTACCGCCACCGGCCATTTCCGCCAGGCGTTCGCCGCGCTCCGGTGCCGCCCAGGATTTCGACAGCTGCATGCCGTAGCCGTCGGGGATGACGCGTTGGTTGGCGGTGCCGAGCCAGCCTTGTGCCGGGTCCTGATCGTAGGGGTGCAGCATCGGGTCGGCGTAACCGTCCCAGTCGTAGCGTCCGTCCCAGCCCGGCGAGGGCAGCAGACCTTCGCCTTCGCGACGGTTGGGGAAGCGCCCGGTGACTTGCCAGCCGATATTACTTGCGTCGGCGAATACCAGATTCAGGGTAATAGCGCGGATTTCGCGGCTGGCGTCCGAGGCCCGCTCGACGTTTTGCGCACGGGTCAGATCGAAGAAGGCATCCAGCGTTTTGTCGTCAGTGAAGCTTGGCGTCTGCAACGCGAGGCCGAAACCGCTGCCTTGCGCCGCTGCCTGAGCACTGTTGAGCAGCGCGCCGTGGCGGGTTTCGTACACGGCTTCGCGAATCGGCCGCTGGCCTTTGACGAAGTAGGTCTCGTTGCGCACGCCCAGCGGCTGCCATTTGCCATTGACTTCATAAGTGAGGCTGCTGCCCTGACGGCGGATTTTCTCGAGGAACAGATCCTGGTTATCGCCGAGCACGCTGGTCATGCTCCACGCCACTTTGCCGTTGAAACCACCGAGAACCATCGGCAGACCGGCAATCGTGACCCCAGCCGCCTGATATTTCGGCGCGCGAATCTGCACGAAACTCCATAGCGACGGTGCGGCCAGCGGCCCGTGCGCATCGCTGGCCAGCAGGCTTTTGCCGCTACGGCTGCGTTGCGGGGCAATCGCCCAGTTGTTCGCAGTCGGCGTGGCGAGCAGGTTCAGCGACGACAGTTGCTGGCTGGCGTTGCTCAATTCCGTCAGCCCCGGAATCTGCCCGTTGAGCTTGAGGCCTTGCAGCTTGTCGGCTTCAGCCACTGGCAGGTTTTCATCGGGTGCTGACGGGCTCAGCCAGGCGAGTTTGTCAGTGGTCACGGTTTGCGCGAGCACCAGCGACTGGATTTCCTCCGGCAGGTTGGCCGACTGGCTGAAATTCAGCAGGGCAAAAATCAGCGCCGAATCTTCCGGTTTCCAGTATTCCGGCTTGTAACCGCTGGCGGCGAGGTCGCCCGGCAACTTGTCGGCGTAGCGGAACAGGTAGGCGTTGACGCCCCGTGCGTAGACTTCGAAGAAGCGCTTGAGCCGTGGCGACGAGGCTTTGTACAGCTCGCCGGCGCTTTTCTTCAGATTGACCGCGCGCATGTAGCGGTCGGCATCGAGCATCGAAGCGCCGGACATTTCCGCCAGCCGGCCCTGGGCCAACAGGCGCAGGGTGACCATCTGGTTGATGCGGTCGCTGGCGTGGACGTAACCGAGACTGAACAGCGCGTCATGGAAGCTGTTGCTCTCGATCAGCGGCATGCCCATCGCATTGCTTCGCACCGAAACGTTTTGCGCCAGGCCCTTGAGCGGTTGCACGCCGGAGGTCGGCGCCAGGCTGTCCTGAGCGTTCCAGGTCTGGCAACCGGACAAGCCGAGGACACCGGCCACTGCTGCGGCAACGCCGAACCGGGGAAGAAAATGTGTAAGGGCTGGCGAGGCCATGGCGAAGCTCCTGCGGGGGTATAAGGCTGGGGGCGCAATAAAGCCGCTACGTTAGTGACGGCGCGAGGGCCGCGCAAGCGGGGCGAGCGGTTATTTATGCAGTTGTCGGCTGATCGGTCAGAGGCGTGACAGTTGCCTGTGGGAAAGCGCTGATGTTGAACTACGGAATAAGTCTCGATACCTGTCAGGAGAAAGATCGCTATGGAGCTTCAGAGCAACGCTGCGCTGATCATCATCGACCAGCAGAAAGGCATTTTGCATCCGCGTCTGGGGCGGCGGAATAATCTTCAGGCCGAAGAGAGAATGCTTGAGTTATTGGCGCTGTGGCGGCGCAGCGGGCGCCCGGTGATTCACGTGCAGCACTTGTCGCGCTCGCCTGATTCGGTGTTCTGGCCCGAGCAGGACGGAGTGGAGTTTCAAGAGCGATTTGTTCCTCGGGACGGGGAATGGCTGATCAAGAAACAGGTGCCGGATGCGTTTTGTGCCAGTGGGCTGGAGGCGCAATTGCGTGAGGCTGGGATCGGGCAACTGATCATCGTTGGTGTGGCGACCAATAACTCTGTTGAGTCGACGGCGCGCACCGCAGGCAATTTGGGATTCGATACGTTTGTGGCTGATGATGCGTGCTTCACCTTCGACAAGGCCGATTATTTCGGCACACCGCGTACCGCTGAAGAGGTGCACGGGATGTCGCTGGGGAATCTTGATGGGGAGTATGCGACGGTGGTCAGTGCTGCCCTGATTCTGGCAGCCGACTGATAGACCTGTGGGAGCTGGCTTGCCAGCGATTGCGGTAAATCAGGCGACATCAATGCAGGATGTGCCGCCCCTCGCTGGCAAGCCAGCTCCCACAAGAGCTGCGCAGGTTCACAAAAATGTGATTACTGCAGATCAACTGTGGGAGCGAGCCTGCTCGCGAAAGCGGTGTGTCAGGCGAGGAAGATCTTCGCCAGTGCCATCAAGCGCCGTGGCACTTCTTGAATTTCTTGCCGTTGCCGCATGGGCAAGGGTCGTTGCGGCCGACGTCTTTCAGGGCGTTGCGCACCGGTTCCTGGTGGGCGTGGCCGCAGTTCGGGCCGTGGACATGGCCATGGTCGTGATCGTGATGGTGGTCATGATCGTGGTTGCAGTCAGGGCCATGGACATGGGGTTGCTGGGTCATCGAGGTCACTCCGGAGTTAGATCGGCGGGGATTATCACGCCATTGCGCTCAAGGTGCACGTAGTGGGCGATGAATAAACCGGTTTCCATTTCCCCCTGCAATCGATAGGGAATCTGCTGGTTCGGGTTTTTCAGCAGTTTCACCACCTGTTTGACCTTCGGCCAGAGGTTGGTGCGGATCGGCACTTTGAAGTAAGCGCTGCGCTTGGGCCCGACGGTAAACCAGTGCTCATGCTCGCCTTCGGTGAGCAGCATGTCGGCCAGGTGAATCCGGTATTCGAGGCCGCGCACGGTCAGGTCGCTGTCGTTGGGATTGTCGACGCGAAAGTGCAGGATGAATTTCTGCTCGAGCAGCTTGGCCCGCACCACCTCGACTTTCACCAGGTGCACGGCGGGCTCGACGCTGTCGTCGCTGAACCACGAGGCACAGCCGCCGAGGTTTACGATCAGCATTAACAGCAGAAAATGTAATGTGCGCCGGCGACCAAGCATGGTGTTACTCCCTTTGGTGCCAGTCTAGACCTAAAAAGATCGCAGCCTTCGGCAGCTCCTGCAGAATGGACGCAAATCCTGCGTAGGAGCTGCCGAAGGCTCGGGCCGCGATCGGACGATCTTTTGATCTTGGCTTTCAAGCGCCGAAATACCCCGAACAACACTTCTTGAACTTCTGCCCGCTGCCACACGGGCAGCCGTCATTGCGCCCCAGTTTCATCTGCACCGTCGGATCGATGAAGTACCAGCGCCCGGCGTTCTGCACGAATGAAGAGCGCTCGCGATGACTGTGCTCGCCCTGGCTGTCATGCCAGCGCGCAGTGAAGGACACAAAAGCGTGTTCCGGCTGGCCGCCGAACACTTCCGAGCTCTCGACCTCAAGGCCAAGCCAGGTGCTTTGTGCACTCCAGTCGCTGATCGATTGCCTGTTCAATCCCGCTTGTTGGGCGGGCAGGGTAGTCGCCACCAGATAGTCGACCAGCCCCAGCACATAAGCGCTGTAGCGCGAGCGCATCAAGGCTTCCGCACACGGAGCCGGGTGACCGTCATGATAAGGGCCGCAGCAGGCGTCCAGCAGATTGCCGCTGCCGCAAGGGCAAATGGCTGTACTCATTGCATTACCACCAGTATTTCCCGAAGTTTTCCGGATTGGCCCAGAAGCGTGAATTGAGCCAGTCGGGGACTTGTTTGTAGTCAAGCAGATCGTAGGTGAACAGGGTCAGCACCTGCTCGTCGCGCTGGAAGCGCTCGCTGGCCTGCAGGGCCAGCGAATAGAAATCGGTTTCCTGCCAGCCACTGGCCGCCAGATCCGCCAGCACCGCGATGCGGCTGGCGTTGAGATTGCGGATGCCGCCCAACAGATTCAGGCCATCGCGCTTGGGCAAATGTTCCAGGCAATCGACTACCAGTGCCAGATCGAAGCGTTGCGCGGCCAGTTCGGCGGGCAGTGCGCCGGGCGCGGCATGGGCGACCACGGTGTCTGGATGTGCGCCCTTGAAAGCGCTCAATGCGGGAAATTCGCTGGCGCCGATCAGCAGCAGTCGAGCCGGGGCGTAGCGATCCAGCAAAGCGGCCAACGCCTGTTGTGGCGTGCGCGAAGAAATGGCGACGTTCATCGAAGCTCCTCAGTCAGACCGCCAAGACTAGCCTGCCAGACTGCGTCGGCAAAGCGCCCGGTGGCGTCGTTTCCCCTATAAAGAGGCAAACCCCTGTGAACACGGTCGCAAACAGCGGTGGCCTATTGCTGGCGGAGATTAAAACTCCGGTCTTTACTCCCTGAATCGGTTTTAAGCCGATCCCTCAGGAGAAAACTAGATGAGCATAGTTCGGACAGCATTACCCTTGGTTCTGCTAACCAGTGTGTTGACTGGTTGTGCAGGTTTGCAGAAAACCGACTGGCCGACCTGTGCGGCGGTCGGCGGTGTGGTCGGTGCCGGTCTCGGCGCGACGGAAAGCGCATCGTGGGCTGGCTACGGTGCGCTGCTGGTCGGCGGTACGGCAGCGGCTTACTGCTGGGTGCATGGTGATGGCGATGAAGACGGCGATGGCGTGCCGGACAGTCGCGACAAGTGCCCGGGCACACCTAAAGGCGTGCAGGTCGATGCTGACGGTTGCCCGCCACCGACGCCTGCGCCAGTGGTCGAAGAAGCGGTTGTGGTCAAGGAAGAAACCATCGTCATTCGTGATGTGCATTTCGAATTCGACAAAGCCACGCTGACCGGCCCTGACAAGCAGGTGCTGGACAAGGTTGCCGATCGCCTGAAACAGGAATCCTCTACCGCGCAACTGACCGTGACCGGTCACACCGACAGTGTCGGCAGCGATGCCTACAACAAGAAACTGTCGGATCGTCGTGCGCATTCGGTGGTGGAATACCTGATCCAGCAGGGCGTGCCACGTGCCAGCTTCGTTTCGGTGTCGGGCCTTGGTGAAAGCCAGCCTGTCGCTGACAACAAGTCGGCCGATGGTCGTGCACAGAACCGTCGCACCGAAATCAAAATCGTCCGCTAGCCCCTCTCGCATCCGCGGCTTGTGCAGTCGCGGATGCGGGTCTTTACTCCTGTGTAACCGGTATGGGCCGGTACACAGGAGCGTTCACAAATGCGTGTTTTCTCAAGGTCCGTCTTGCCGGTGCTGCTGCTTGGCAGCTTGCTCACCGGTTGTGCCACTCACAGCGATGGCACCGCCCCTCTCAATCAACGTACGTGGCCGATCTGCAGCCTGCTGGGTGGCCTGGTCGGCGGCGGTCTTGGCGCCATCGAAAGCGCCGGCTGGGCCGGTGGCGGCGCGGCACTGGGTATCGTCACCGGCGGGCTGATCTGTTACGCCCAGGACGGCGACGAAGACAGCGACGGCGTGTTTGACCGCCGCGACCGCTGCCCGGACACGCCGGAAAACACCGAAGTCGATCACCGTGGCTGCCCGCTGCCGCAATATCCGGTGGCAGTAAAACCGGTCGAACCGGTGCCGCAAACCGAGGTGATTACCTTGAACGATGCCGGCAATGTGCTGTTCGATTTCGACAAATCCGATCTGACCCCGGCGGCAAAAGCCCAGCTCGATACCTTGATGGACAAACTGCGCAATGCTGATGTGGTCAGCATCAAAGTTATCGGGCACACCGACAGCAAAGGCTCCGACGCCTATAACCAGGCTTTGTCCGAGCGGCGCGCGAGCAGTGTCGCCGCGTACTTGCTGAGTCAAGGCCTGGCGCCGAACAAACTCACCAGCGAAGGCCGGGGGGAGAGTGAACCGGTGGCCGATAACGCCAGCGATGAAGGCCGCGCGGAAAATCGCCGGGTCGAACTGCATATCAATCGTTAGGAAGGGTCTGTAGTCCGCTGGCTAGAGCTGCCGGGCCGAAATCATCGGCCCGGCAGCCATTTCATCAGCGTTTGCACAAATTTCATTTTTCCCTCTGGCTTATCCCCCGCAGAAGCCGGTACTGTGCGTGCAAAGAATAATTCGCAACACGGGGGAGCGTATGAAGGTGTTCTGGGGGCTGGGGCGTTTGCTGACCCTGCTGTTCTGCTGCGTGGTACTGGCCAATCAGTTGGTGCCGTTTGTTCATCCGCTGCATCTGCTGGTCAATCTGGCCGGCGCTCTGTTGTTGCTGATTCATCTACTCGAAGTGCTGCTGTGCAACCGCAGCCTCAAGGGTCGTCCGCATCCCTGGCGTGATCGAGGCCGCATCCTGTTGTTCGGCGTTTTCCACCTGCAAACCATCCCGGCCCCGGCCGCTCCGGAGGCTTCTTCCCATGCGTAAACTCTGCCTGCTCGCTGCATTCATCAGTCCACTGGCCTGCGCCCAGGTGGTCAATGTGCAAAGCAATTCGCTGATGCGTTTGCCCAACACCACCAGCACGCTGCAACTGGAGAAGCTGGAGGTCGCCGATTACGGCACCTTGCTGATCCCGTCCAATGTGACCGAATTGAACATCGATGAATTGCGTCTGGGCCACGAAGCGCGCATCGCCATCGTTCCGGCTGAACAAGCGCTGGAAGTGAAGGTCAAGCGCGCTGAGTTGAGCGAGGGCAGCCAGATCACTGCACGCGGCGCCCCCGGCACTTACGAAAAAGCGGCCCGGGCCGGGCGCAATCTGAATCTGCAATTCCAGGCCCTGAGCGCGCCGCAACTGACGGTCGATGCCCGTGGTGGCAGGGGTGCGCCAGGTTTTGTCGGCCTCGACGGCGGCAACGGTGAAGATCCGGGCTGCACCTACGGCTCGGCCGGCCACGGCGCCGATGGCAGTGACGGCAGCGATGGCCAGCCAGGCGCGCCGGGTGCGCTGGTGCGCCTCGCCGTGCCACGGGATTTCCCGGCCGAGCTGATCAAGGTCAACGTGGCTGGCGGTGCCGGCGGCCCGGCGGGTGTCGGTGGTAAGGCAGGGAAGGGCGGCAAGTCGAAGGGCTGCCTGGTGTACCGCGCTGACGGCGGCAAGAACGGCAAGGCCGGCGCGGATGGCCAGCCGGGGCCGGTGGGGGCGGCGGGTTCGGTTACCGTGCAACGTTTGTAAGAAGGCTGATCGTTCCCACGCTCGGCGTGGGAACGATCATCGTCAGAACATCGGCCGAGCCGCAGCCACCGCCACCAGCACCAACCCGACCAGCAGATTAAGCCCTACCACCCGCCGAATCCGCCCCAGCACCGCCGCACCCGCCGGCCAATCCTTCGCCTCAACCGCCTTGCGCAACTCCGGCAGCATCAGCCCTTGAATGCGGATGAACAGTGCCGTCATCACCACATACAAACCGATCATCACCTGCACATACTTCGGCGCGGTCTCGAAGCCGACCTGTTGCAGATGCAACATGCCCACGCCGCTGATCGGCAACAGGAGCACCGCGACCCAGACCCAACGGAAAAAACCTTGAAACACTTCCACCCACAGGGTCAGGCGAGCGGGGCCGTCAAGAGCCTTCACAGCCGCAGGGCGTAAGACCATCCAGGCGAAAAACATGCCGCCGACCCACACCAGAGCGGCAAGGACATGCAGGGGGTAAACGAGGCTAAAAGGTGTCATTCGGGCACTCCGTTCTGCGCGGGATCGATTAGCGGGGTATGATAGCCGCCGAATCAAACCACTGAAAATTTATCCAGCGTTTTGCGCCCGACACTCAATGATCAGCACTGAACTCAAAACCACGATCCAGGGCGCCTATTCGCGTTTTCTAGAGGCCAAGAGCCTCAAGCCGCGTTACGGCCAGCGCCTGATGATCGCCGAAATCGCCAAGGTCCTCGGGGATATCGACACCGACGACGAAGGCCGGCGCAGTGGCGACCCCGCGATTGTCGCGGTGGAAGCCGGCACCGGTACCGGCAAGACGGTGGCCTACAGCCTGGCGGCGATCCCCACGGCGAAATTGGCCGGCAAGCGTCTGGTGATCGCCACCGCGACCGTCGCCCTGCAAGAGCAGATTGTCTACAAGGACTTGCCTGACCTGATGCGCAACAGCGGGCTGAATTTCAGCTTCGCCCTGGCCAAGGGCCGTGGCCGCTACATGTGCCTGTCCAAGCTCGACATGCTGTTGCAGGAAGGCCACGCGCAAACCGCCACCGCGCAGTTGTTCGAAGAAGAAGGCTTCAAGATCGAAGTCGACGAGGCCAGTCAGAAGCTGTTCACCAGCATGATCGAAAAGCTCGCCGGCAATAAGTGGGACGGCGACCGCGACAGTTGGCCGAACGCGCTGGAAGACGCCGACTGGGCGCGCCTGACCACCGATCACAGCCAGTGCACCAACCGTCATTGCCCGAACTTCGGCCAGTGCGCCTTCTACAAGGCTCGCGAAGGCATGGGCAAGGTCGACGTGATCGTCACCAACCACGACATGGTCCTGGCGGATCTGGCGTTGGGCGGCGGCGCCGTGTTGCCCGACCCGCGCGACACCATTTACGTGTTCGACGAAGGCCACCACCTGCCGGACAAGGCCATCGGCCACTTCGCCCATTACACGCGCCTGCGTTCCACCGCCGACTGGCTGGAGACCACCGCGAAGAATCTGACCAAACTGCTCGCGCAACATCCGCTGCCGGGCGATCTTGGCAAGCTGATCGAGCAGGTGCCGGAGCTGGCGCGGGAGATCAAGACCCAGCAGCAGTTCATGTTCACCGCGTGCGAGCAGATCGCCGATTTCAAACCCGGCGAAGACGTCGAAGGCCGCGAACGTCCACGACATCGCTTTGTCGGCGGGGTGATTCCCGAGGACATGCGCGAGATGGGCATCGAGCTGAAAAAAGGCTATTCGCGCCTTAACGACCTGTTCCAGCGCCTGACCGACCTGCTCAAGGAAGGCATGGATGGCGAGGTCAATATCGGCATCGCCAGCAATCAGGCCGAAGAATGGTATCCGCTGTTCGGCAGCCTGTTGTCCCGCGCTTCCGGCAACTGGGAATTGTGGACCGCGTTCACCGCCGAAGACCCGGAAGACAGCCCGCCCATGGCACGCTGGCTGACCCTGGCCGAAAGCGGTTCGCTGTTCGACATCGAGGTCAACGCCAGCCCGATTCTGGCGGCGGAAACCTTGCGTCGCAGTTTGTGGAATGTCGCTTACGGCTGCCTGGTGACCTCGGCGACGCTGACGGCGCTGGGCACTTTCGATCGTTTCCGCATGCGCGCTGGGCTGCCGAAAAAGGCTGTCACAGCGGTGGTGCCGAGCCCGTTCCATCATGCCGATGCCGGCGTGTTGCGCGTGCCGGACCTGAAGGCCGACCCGCGCGATGCCGCTGCCCACACGGCGGCGATCATTCGCGAACTGCCGGATCTGGTCGAAGGTTCGCGCGGCACGCTGGTGTTGTTCTCTTCGCGCAAGCAGATGCAGGACGTGTTCGACGGTCTCGACCGCGACTGGCGCAAGCAAGTATTCATTCAGGGCAACCTGTCGAAGCAGGAAACTCTGAACAAGCACAAGGCGCGGGTCGATGGCGGTGATTCCAGCGTGCTGTTCGGGCTGGCCAGTTTTGCCGAAGGTGTCGATTTGCCGGGTGCCTACTGCGAGCACGTGGTGATCGCCAAGATTCCGTTCTCGGTGCCTGACGATCCGGTCGAAGCCGCGTTGTCGGAGTGGATCGAGGCGCGCGGCGGCAATCCGTTCATGGAAATCTCCGTGCCCGATGCCTCACTGAAACTGGTTCAGGCCTGCGGCCGATTGCTGCGCACCGAAGAAGACCGCGGCACCATCACCTTGCTCGACCGGCGTCTGGTCACTCAGCGCTACGGCAAGGCGATCCTCAATGCGTTGCCGCCTTTCCGTCGTGAAATATCCTGAGACACGGGTGGGCCGATTGGCCCACCGCGTTGTCTATCTCTCTGCCACCGCTGTTCCACTGGCCTTGACTGGTCGTTAGGGAGAACTCCGTTCTTATGATCCGCCGTTCGTTGCCCGCTGTTTTCGCCTTGATCTTTGCCGCGCCGTTGCTGGCGGCTCCTGCCGGTCAGCAGACGCTGTTCAACTTCGTGCGCCCGGCCGACGTGGTCAAGGTCGCTACGGAAAACGCCGACCTGCCGCAGGCCAATGCCGAACAGACCGCCGAAGGCGAAGTGCTGCGGCGGGTGACGTTCAACCCGGTCGCCCGGCCAACCTTGCGCCTGACCCCGCAGACCGGCGCCTGGGACTGGTCGCAGTCCGGCATGATGAGCTTGCGTCTGCAAAGTGCGATGAACTGGGCGGTGACGGTCTATGTGCAGATCCAGAGCAACGATGGCCGCACCCTGCTCAGCCGCGTCGATCTGCCGGCCGGCCCCGCGCAAACCTTGCTGGTGCCGCTGGTGGCTTCGACGCCGCTGAGCCAGGGCATGAAAGCCGGGCCGCCGATGCCAATGACTGTCGATGGCCAACGCATTCTGCTGGCCAGCAGCACCGGCGAGATTGATCGCAGCCAGGTGGTTTCGGTGAGTCTGTCGATGGATCAGCCGAAAGTTGCCCAGAGCCTGTTGCTCGAGCGGTTCGGCGTGCAGGACGGCGAATCGCTGACCCGCGCGGTGTACGGCAATCTGGTCGACGCCTACGGGCAGTCAACCCGGAGTAAATGGCCGGAAAAAGTCAGCAGCGACGAACAACTGAAAAGCGCCGCCAGCAAAGAGCAGCAACAGCTGAATACGTGGCTGGCCGCGCGTGAAAAGGCTTCGCTGGACAAGTTCGGCGGCTGGAACAAAGGCCCGGCCTTCAAGGCGAGCGGTTTCTTTCGCACGGAAAAACGCGATGGCCGCTGGTATCTGGTGACGCCTGAAGGCCACCCGTTCTACTCGCTGGGCGTCAACACGGTGAGCTCGCAAGTCAACCAGACCTACGTGGCTGGTCGTGAATATATGTTTGAATCGTTGCCGAAGAACGACGACCCGCTGGCCGCGCATTTCGGCGAGGGCGACAACCGTGGCGGCAACGGTGCCGATCAGGGCCGTGGCTACGGCAACGGCCGCTGGTACGACTTCTATGGCGCCAATCTGCAACGCCTGTACGGCGAACCGTGCAAGGCCGACAGCGACAACAAGGCCGGGATTGCCGAAGCGGCGAAGGCTGGGGCGGCTGAGGCCGATTCGGTGCAGGCGGCTGAGACTGCAGCGGTGCCTGTCGAGCCGAAATCCGGTATCGCCGAAGCGGCGCAGACTGACGCGGTGCAAGCGTCCAGCACGCAAACAGCTCCGTGCACAGCCAGGATTGATGAGGAGCGCTGGACCCGCCATACCCTTGATCGCCTGCAAGCCTGGGGTTTCAACACCGTTGGCAACTGGAGCGCGCCAGCGCTGGCGGACGCTGAACGCGTGCCGTACACCTTGCCGCTGTCGATCGTCGGCGATTACGCCAGTATCAGCACTGGCAGTGATTGGTGGGGCGGCATGCCGGATCCGTTCGATCCGCGTTTCGCCATGGCCACCGAGCGCGCCGTAGCCATTGCCGCCCGCGATCACCGTGATGATCCTTGGCTAATCGGTTATTACGCCGACAACGAACTGGCCTGGGCCGGCCCTGGCGACGATCCGAAGGCTCGCTACGCGTTGGCTTACGGCACGTTGAAAATGACCACCGACGTGCCGGCCAAACGCGCCTTTCTCAAGCAATTGCGCGACAAGTACCGCAATCAGGCCGGACTGTCCAAGGCCTGGGGCATCGAGTTGCCGGCATGGGAATTGATGGAAGACCCGGGGTTCGTGCCGCCGCTGCCGAACCCGGAACATCCGGAAATCGAGGCGGATTTCAGGTACTTCCAAAAGGTCTTCGCCGATACCTACTTCAAGACCATTTCCGATTCGCTGAAATGGCACGCGCCGAACCAGATGCTCCTTGGCGGTCGCTTCGCCATCAGTACCCCTGAAGCCGTGGCCTCCTGCGCGCAGTATTGCGATGTGTTGAGCTTCAACATGTACACGCTCAAGCCGCAGGACGGCTACGACTTCGCCGCGCTGGCGGCGCTGGACAAACCGGTGCTGATCACCGAATTCAACTTCGGCTCGGCCGACCGAGGTCCGTTCTGGGGCGGCGTGACGCAGCTGGCCAAGGAGGAAGATCGCGGTCCGGCCTATGCCAACTTCCTCAAACAGGCGCTGAGCGAACCGTCGATTGTCGGCGTGCACTGGTTCCAGTATCTCGACCAACCGGTGACCGGGCGTTTGCTCGACGGCGAAAACGGCCATTTCGGTCTGGTCGGGGTCACTGACCTGCCGTATCAGGGCTTTGTCGAGGCGGTGCGTAAAAGCAATTTGCAGGCGCTGGAACAGTTGGGCAAGGAGGCGCAGAAAACCCCGGCTGCCGAGGTTGAAGGCGGGCGCAAGGCCGAGGCTGGCAAAGCGGCGGAGGCTGCACAGGCGGGTGGGCATTCGGGCAATGGTCACTAGGTTTCAGACCGCGTAGTCGTTATTCGCGAGCAGGCTCGCTCCCACAGGGGATCTCCGCTGCTGTTGAGACCCAGTGTGGGAGCGAGCCTGCTCGCGAAGTGATCACCACAAATTGCCGATCAACCGTCTGGCCCGCGCCTGTTCCCAAATCCCTCAAGGGCTGGAACAATGCGGGCCACTTTGTAGAGCGTTTTCGCGGGGGAGTTGCGGGTGCAGATTCAGGGACATTACGAGCTTCAATTCGAAGCGGTGCGCGAGGCTTTCGCCGCACTGTTCGACGATCCCCAGGAGCGCGGCGCAGCCTTGTGCATCAAGGTCGGTGGAGAAACCGTCCTCGACCTCTGGTCCGGTACCGCCGACAAGGACGGCAGCGAAGCCTGGCAGAGCGACACCATCGCCAACCTGTTCTCCTGCACCAAGACCTTCACCGCCGTTACCGCGCTGCAACTGGTGGCTGAAGGCAAGTTGCAACTCGAGGCCCCGGTTGCCCGCTACTGGCCGGAATTCGCCGCCGCCGGCAAAGAATCCGTCACCCTGCGCCAATTGCTTTGCCATCAGGCCGGCTTGCCGGCGCTGCGCGAACTGCTCGCCCCAGAAGCCCTTTACGACTGGCAAACCATGGTCGACGCACTCGCGGCCGAAGCGCCATGGTGGACGCCGGGCACCGGCCACGGATATGCCGCGATCACCTACGGTTGGCTGGTCGGCGAATTGCTGCGCCGCGCCGACGGTCGTGGGCCGGGCGAGTCTATCGTCGCTCGGGTGGCCAAACCGTTGGGCCTGGATTTCCATGTGGGCCTGGCCGACGAAGAATTTCATCGGGTAGCGCACATCGCCCGTGGCAAGGGCAACGCCGGCGACGCTGCGGCCCAGCGCCTGCTGCAAGTGACCATGCGCGAACCGACGGCGATGACCACCCGCGCTTTTACCAATCCGCCGTCAGTGCTGACCAGCACCAACAAGCCGGAATGGCGACGCATGCAGCAACCGGCGGCCAACGGCCACGGCAATGCGCGCAGTCTCGCCGGGTTCTATGCCGGCCTGCTCGACGGCAGCCTGCTCGGGAGCGAGATGCTCGAAGAGCTGACCCGCGAGCACAGCCTCGGCGACGACAAGATCTTGCTCACGCGCACCCGGTTCGGCCTCGGCTGCATGCTCGATCAACCGGACGTGCCCAACGCCACCTATGGCCTCGGCCCGCGCGCGTTCGGCCATCCGGGAGCGGGCGGCTCGATCGGTTTTGCTGATCCTGAGCACGATGTGGCTTTCGGCTTCGTGACAAATACCCTGGGGCCTTACGTTTTGATGGATCCGCGCGCACAAAAGCTGGCGCGGGTGCTTGCCACTTGTCTGTAAAGCTTCAACAGAGGTTCCAGGGTCGGAACCTCGAAGGGATTTGCGTTTCAAAACGGCTGTTTATCCGGGCGAAAGTGCTCTGATTTTTCATTACTTCATTTTGTGGATTTTCAATGTCATCTAAAAAGACCCTCGCCCTGGCCCTGTGTGTAGCGATCACCGGTTGCGCACAGAACCCGAAAAACGATGCAGACGGTGGCAGTTGGTGGCCGTTCGGTTCTTCCGACAAAGTCGCGGCCAAAGATTCAGCCCCGGCCCCGGCTCCTTTGAAACCTGCGGCGACCGCGCCAGTGGCCAAAGCCGAAAGCAGCAACCCGTGGTACTGGCCGTTCGGTTCCAGCGATGAAGCAGTCAAGGCCGATCTGAAGGCCGAGGTCAAACCTGAAGCCAAACCGGTCGAAGTGGCCAAAGCCGAGGCGCAGTCCAATGGCAAATGGTGGTGGCCGTTCGGCGGCAAGGATCAGCCAACCGTCAAAGCCGTGCCGATGCCGGATCCGAAGGTGACTCAGGCCTGGCTCGACGACTATGAGCCGCGTCTGCGTGAGGCGGTGAAGGACAGCAACCTGCAACTCGAGCGTCGCGACAACGTGCTGGTGGTGACGGCGCCGGTTGAAGGTTCGTTCAACCCGGATCGCCCGGCGATGCTGCTGCCGGTCACCCTTGGCCCGTTCACTCGCGTGGCGAAAATCCTTGAAGCCGACCCGAAAACCGCCGTGCTGGTGCTCGGTCACAGCGACACCAGCGGTGCTGCGCCGGCCAACATCAAACTGAGCCAGGAGCGTGCACAATCGGTGGCGGCAATCTTCCGCCTCAGTGGTTTGCAGCGCGATCGCCTGATGTTGCGCGGCATGGGTTCCGAAGCGCCGCGTGCGGCCAATGACAGCGTTGAAGGCCGTGCCTTGAACCGTCGTGTCGAGCTGCTGGTGACGCCGCAAAACACCATGGTCGCGCTGCTGAGCAAATACAACATGCCAGCGCCGAAGCCGGTGACGATGGTTGCTGCGCAAGACGTCAAGCCAGTGGCCAAACCGGTTACTCCGGCGCCTGCCGCGAAAAAAGCCGCTGTGCCGGCGGCGAAAAAGGCGCCAGCCAAGAAAGCTGCCGCCAAGGCCCCAGCGAAGAAGGCTCCTGCCAAGACTCCGGCGAAAAAGACTGCGCCAGCCAAAGCCGCCGCGACCGACAAGAAAGTCGCCGCAGCCGACGCCGCAAAAAAGTGATCCGCTAACGAAAAGGAATCCGCCATGACCCAGGCTCTGGCCGATATGCGTCGCGACTACACCCGTGACGGTTTGACCGAGGCGCAAGCCCCGGCCGAGCCGTTTGCGCTGTTTCACCAGTGGTTCGCCGATGCGGTGAAAACCGAGCAGGCGCCGGTGGAAGCCAATGCCATGACCTTGGCCACGGTCGATGCCGACGGTCGTCCGCATTGCCGCATTTTGTTGCTCAAAGGCCTGGACGAGCAGGGCTTCACCTTCTTCACCAACTACGACAGCGCCAAGGGCCAGCATCTGGCGGCCAATCCGTTTGCCGCCATGACTTTCTTCTGGCCAACGCTGGAGCGTCAGGTGCGCGTCGAAGGGCGGGTAGTGAAGGTCACGCCGCAGGAGTCCGATGCTTATTACCAGGTGCGTCCTCTGGGCAGTCGTCTCGGCGCCTGGGCCTCACCGCAGAGCCGGGTCATCAACGGTCGTGGTGAACTGGAAGATCTGCTCAAAGCCACCGAGCAACGCTTCAGCGACACTCAGCCGCACTGCCCGGAACATTGGGGTGGTTACCGTTTGTTGCCCGAGCGCATCGAGTTCTGGCAGGGCCGTCCGAGCCGTCTGCACGATCGCCTCAACTACCGCCTCCAGGGCGCCGAGTGGATTCTGGAACGACTGGCACCCTGAGCAGTCTACCGAGCGAGATAAACGCGGATGGCGCAGGATCGCTGATTTGACGCTACCTTGAGTGGACGCTCGCGGGCATCTGTACCAGGCCTGAATGGAAGCCAATTTTATCCGGATGGTGTCGTGACAGGCGCCAGGCCACGGGGTTTAATGAACACATGTTCTTTTGGAGTTGATGCTATGCGTAAGTCTGTTCTGCTGGTTGCTTCCTTTTCGACGATGGCGATGTTGCTGACCGGCTGCCAATCGAGCCTCACCGGCGACTCCTACTCCCGTGACGAAGCGCGTCGCGTGCAGACGATTCGCATGGGCACCATCGAATCCCTGCGACCGGTAAAAATCGAAGGCACCAAGACCCCGATCGGCGGCGCAGCGGGCGCAGTGGTCGGCGGCGTCGGCGGTAGTGCCATCGGCGGCGGCAAGGGCAGCATCGTCGCTGCGGTCATCGGTGCAGTGGCTGGCGGCCTGCTTGGCTCGGCCACCGAAGAAGGCCTGACCCGCACCCAAGGCGTGGAAATCACCGTCCGCGAAGACGACGGCAGCATGCGTGCCTATGTGCAGCAGGTTCAGGAAAATGAAGTATTCCGCGTTGGCGAGCGGGTACGGATTTCCACCGTTGGCGGAACCAGCCGCGTTTCGCACTAAGCGGGAAGGCGGGTAAAAGAAACCCCGATCAGGTGACTGGTCGGGGTTTTTCTTTGTTTGTGAATTGCTCATTCAGTATGTGGCGCAGGTGCCCATGAAGTATTCGAGGCCCTTTGGAAAACTGACGTTGAGCAGGGTTTCCAATGCGGTTACCTGATCCTGAGTCAACAGCAGCTCGCCGGGTTCCACCTCATCCAAGGGCTTGGATTCAATGAGCTGAGCCACTTTTTCATTCATCTCGCTGCCTGTGATATCCAGCTCGAATTGCAAGGAGTCATCTTGGACTTCGTCAGGGAAAAAACCGGTAATTAAAAGAAAGTGCATGGAGCTAATACTTCCGGGGCTGTTAGCCGTAGTCAAACGAAATTTGATAGTCGTGAACTCTCAAATCGATTTGATGTTGAAAATACGGCTGAATGGTGGCGAGCCAATTTTGAGCGACGTTGAAACTGCCATTGTTGATGTTGTCCGCGGCGGGAATCCCCAAGGCGCTTAACACTGACTCGTCACCACCCAGGTCTTTTGACGACTCTTCCCCCTGAAACTCCAAGGCTGCTGTGTCGTACCATTCCAATCTCAGTTCCAGTCCCATCTACCATTGATCCCGGTAAACGAACGATACCTGATAGTCGTAAGAAGAAAATTGAATGGAATGCTGGAAGTGGGGCTGGAGAGTCTTGATCCAATCGGCTTTCACATCAAATCCGCCGTTATTGAAGCTCTTCGACGGTAGGCCTAATGCTTCCATTAATGAGCCGTCCTCGCCTAGGTCTTTCGACAGTTCCTCCCCTTCACCCAGTTCGGTTTGTTGGTCATACCATTCGAGTCTGGCTTTAAGTCCCATGTAATCCTCATAAATATTTTTTGATACTACGGTTCTTTTTGGGTGGATCTATCTGTTCACCAGTTCTGTGGTCGTAAGAGCCTAAATGGCTACCATCGCTTGCGCGGTAGGCTTCAAGCTCGCCATGTAGATAGTCCCATTCATAGATTATTCGGCCTTTTGCGTTGATCCAGCGATCCCTAAGCCCACCGTTGAACGGTGTTTTCTTTTTCGCTCTTCTTAAATCGGGAAAGGCTGTGATATCCGACGTTTCGGGAGCGGGGTGATAGGTATGTCCCGCTTCAGCGGTGCCTTTCGCAGAGCTGACAACGATATAAATCGGTTTTACACCCGAGTCTGCGGGAAACACCAGAATGAAATCTTTGTACTCCGGTGGATAAAGCGGATTCACCAGTATCCCGTCCGCCGCCTTCGTCGGTGGATACACCCAGATATGCGGTGCCTGCGGTGCGGCCTCCAGTGCTGGAATGCCGAGAATGTCCGAGCCATCCACCGCCGGGGTCCAGAGCAGTTCGACGCCTTCACCAAGATCCGCAACGAACCGGTCGCCGCGGGCAATGAACTGCACGACATCGACCATTTCCCAATCGCGGGTCTTACCGGTGTAGAAACCGTAACCCTTGAGGCTGCCATCGGCCTGTTGCTCGACGCGCAGGCGCACGCGGGTTCGGGCTTGTTTTGAGTGTGCTCAGTTGCTCATCGGTGTAGAGCGCGCTGTCGCCCAGGCTGGATGGCATCAAAAGGGCAACCAGTCCCACCAAAGACGCAGCCGCCGCAGGGGAGGCGAGCGCCGGTAGCACATCAAAAGCCGAGCCTGCCAAGGCCAGACTGCCGAACACGACCGGGATGGTGTTGGCGCTGATTTTCTTGAGAGGAATGCCGCCGCTTGCGTCGGCTTCGCGAGCGCCGAGCAGGATCAGCTCGCCGTAATCCTTCAGGCTGTCGGTCGGCACCATGCCGGAAGGATTGCTGTAATCGATAATCGCATCCGACAACTTGCAGGACTTGGCGAATACACAGCCGGCACGCACGGCTTCAGGTTTTTTCGCAGGCACTTCACGGCTGTGCTCGAAAGCCTCCTGCCGCGCCAGCATCGCGTCGTAAGCGTTTTGCCCGGCTTCGCGCTCGGCCAGTTCTGCGGCCGTCATATACCGCCAGGTAACGTGATGCCCGTCGCCCTGCGGTGGGTTTTGCACCCGGGGAATGTCCTGTTCCGCGCCACTGATCGTCCCTTCGTTCATCATCGACAGCCCCTCGGAAAGGGGCTGCAGGACGTTATCGAAGCGGAGAAAGTGTGGCTGTAGGACGGGTCGCTAATGACGTGGGGATTGTTCGCTGCGTAACTGTCAGGCGGAGAATCTGTGGCGAGGGGCAAGCTCCCTCGCCACAGGGGTCATTGCAGTTGTGAATTCTTGCGACTCGCCGCCGCCGTCACCGCATAACCAATCACCGCCGCGAGGATCGAGCCGGTGAGGATGCCCATGCGATCCATGCCGGCGTAATCACTGACGCCTGGCTCGAAGGCCAGCGAGCCGACGAACAGGCTCATGGTGAAGCCGATGCCGCAGAGGATCGCGACGCCGAGGATCTGGCCCCAGTTGGCGCCTTGGGGCAGGGCGGCGATGCCGATCTTGACCGCCAGCCAGGTCAGGCCGAACACGCCGACGGTCTTGCCCAGCAGCAGGCCGATGGCGATGCCCATCGGTACGTCGTGGGTGAAGCTTTCGACGGTGACGCCGCTCAGTGACAGGCCAGCGTTGGCGAAGGCGAACAGCGGCAGGATGCCGTAGGCGACCCACGGGTGCAGCGCGTGTTCGAGGGTCAGCAGCGGCGACGACTCGGCGTTTTTCGTGCGCAGGGGAATGCAGAAAGCCAGGGTCACACCGGCCAGTGTCGCGTGGACACCGCTCTTGAGCACGCAGACCCAGAGGATCAGGCCGATGATCATGTACGGCCCGAGCTTGACCACGCCGAGCCGGTTCATCGCCACCAGCGCGGCAATGCACGCAGCCGCCAGGCCAAGGGACAGGGTCGAGAGTTCGCCGGAATAGAAGATTGCGATGATGACGATGGCGCCGAGGTCATCAATGATCGCCAGGGTCATCAGGAACAGTTTCAGCGACACCGGCACGCGTTTGCCGAGCAGGGCCAATACGCCGAGGGCGAAGGCAATGTCGGTGGCGGTCGGAATGGCCCAGCCACTCAGGGCGGCAGGGTTGTCGCGATTGAGGAACCAGTAGATCAGCGCCGGCACCAGCATGCCGCCGATCGCCGCTGCGCCAGGGAGGACGATCTGTGAGGGCCTGGACAGTTGACCGTCGAGCACTTCGCGTTTCACTTCCAGACCGATCAGCAGGAAGAACATCGCCATCAGGCCGTCATTGATCCACAGCAGCAGGGGTTTGGCGATTTTCAACGCACCGATCTGCGCCACCACAGGGGTGTCGAGCAGGCCGGTATACAGCCACGACAGCGGTGAATTGTTGATGATCAGCGCGAGAACGGCTGCGGCGATCAACAGCAGACCGCTGGCGGCTTCCAACTGAAAGAAACGCGTGAAAGTGCTACGCAGAGGCAAGGTCGCTCTCCATCGATTCAAGAAAAGGTGAAACACCCTAACCCGTACCGTTAGTTGTTAAAACAAAAGTTATATTCTTTTTTGTTATATGTCGTTACAGGCTGTCTGGCTCGGGCAGCACTGAGCCTAGCAGTTGCCTGACACATTGAGACTCAGCTGTATCTTTGCCGTCTGCCGGATTTTTCCTAAGCTTGCGCCAGACCTTTTCAGGAGACCGATCTCCTGCTGATTCAACGAGAACCGAAACTATGAGCGACAACCGACAGTGGGCCCGCGAAGCCATCCGCATCATTGAGGCGGACTTCCAGCGCAGCGCCGACACCCACCTGATCCCCTTGCCGCTGCCAGGTTTTGCCGGCATCGAGTTGTATTTCAAGGACGAGTCCAGCCACCCGACCGGCAGCCTCAAGCATCGCCTGGCCCGTTCGCTGTTCCTTTACGCGCTGTGCAACGGCTGGCTGAAACCCGGTGCGCCGGTGATCGAAGCGTCCAGCGGCTCGACGGCGATTTCGGAAGCGTATTTCGCGCGCATGCTCGGTTTGCCGTTTATCGCGGTGATGCCCGCGACCACCTCGAAAGAGAAGATTGCCCAGATTGCCTTCTACGGCGGCCAGAGCCATCTGGTGCAGGATCCGACGCAGATCTACGCCGAATCCGAGCGCCTGGCCCGCGAGCATGGCGGTCACTTCATCGACCAGTTCACCTACGCCGAACGTGCCACCGACTGGCGAGCGAACAACAACATCGCCGAGTCGATATTCCAGCAGATGCGCTACGAAAAACACCCTGAGCCGACCTGGCTGATTTCCAGCCCCGGCACTGGCGGCACTACGGCGACCCTCGGCCGATACGTGCGCTATCGCCAGCACTGCACCCGGGTGTTGTATGCCGATGCCGAGCGCTCAGTGTTCTTCGATTTCTACCAGACGGGAGATGCCAGCCTGCGCCTGGACTGCGGCTCACGCATCGAAGGCATTGGCCGGCCTCGGGTCGAAGCGTCGTTCCTGCCCAAGGTGATCGATGCGATGGTCAAGGTGCCGGACGCCTTGTCGCTGGCGGCCATGCATTATCTGGCGCAGCGTTTGGGGCGGCATGTCGGCGGGTCGAGCGGGACCAATCTGATCGGTGCGCTGATGGCGGCGCAGCAGATGAAAGCGGCGGGGCAGTCGGGGTCGATCGTGGCGATCCTGTGCGATGGCGGCGAGCGTTATGCCGACACGTATTACGATCAGGAATGGCTGAAGGCGCAGGGGTATGAACTGGGTGATTTGATTGCAGCGGTGGCGGCGAGTGCCGAGCGCGGGGAGGCGCTGCCGACCTCAGTGCTGCGCGCGAATATCTAAAGCCAAATGCAGAAACCACTGTGGGAGCGAGCCTGCTCGCGAAGGCGGAGTCACATTCAACAACTTCGTTGAGTGACAGACCGCTTTCGCGAGCAGGCTCGCTCCCACAGGGTTTTGCGTTGTTGCGAACTTAGCGGATCAGGCGTCGAGGCCGAGGATATCCCGCGCCACTGCCTCGGCAATGCGAATCCCGTCGACACCCGCCGAGAGAATTCCGCCCGCATAGCCCGCGCCTTCACCGGCCGGGAACAGGCCTTTGACGTTCATGCTCTGCAGCGACTCGTTGCGGGTGATGCGCAGCGGCGACGAAGTGCGCGTCTCGATTCCCGTCAGCACCGCGTCGTGCAGGGAATAACCGCGAATCTGCTTCTCGAACGCCGGCAAGGCTTCACGGATCGCCTCAATGGCAAAGTCCGGCAGCGCCAGCGCCAGATCGCCCAGCGCGACGCCCGGCTTGTACGACGGCTCGACTTCGCCCAGCTCGGTCGAAGGCTTGCCGTTGATGAAGTCGCCAACCAGTTGCGCCGGAGCCTTGTAGTCGCTGCCGCCAAGGATGAACGCGTGGGATTCCAGGCGCTCCTGCAACTCGATACCGGCGAGCGGGCCGCCCGGATAATCGACTTCCGGGGTGATGCCGACGACGATGCCGGAGTTGGCATTGCGCTCGTTACGCGAGTATTGGCTCATGCCATTGGTGACCACGCGATTGGGCTCGGACGTCGCCGCGACCACAGTGCCGCCCGGGCACATGCAGAAGCTGTAGACCGAACGGCCGTTCTTGGCGTGGTGCACCAGTTTGTAATCGGCAGCGCCGAGTTTCGGGTGGCCGGCGTACTTGCCCAGGCGCGCGCGGTCGATCAACGATTGTGGGTGTTCGATGCGGAAACCCACCGAGAACGGCTTGGCTTCCATGAACACACCACGGCTGTGGAGCATGCGGAAGGTGTCGCGGGCGCTGTGGCCGAGGGCCAGGACCACGTGTTTGGAATGCAGGGTTTCGCCGCTGGCCAGTTGCACGCCCACCAGTTGGCCGTCTTCGATCAGCACGTCGCTGACGCGCTCCTGGAAGCGCACTTCACCGCCCAGTTCGCGGATCTGCTCGCGCATGTTTTCGACCATACCGGTCAGGCGGAACGTACCGATGTGCGGCTTGCTGACGTAGAGGATTTCTTCCGGCGCACCGGCCTTGACGAACTCGTGCAGGACTTTGCGGCCGAGGAATTTCGGGTCCTTGATCTGGCTGTAGAGTTTGCCGTCGGAGAACGTCCCCGCGCCGCCTTCGCCGAACTGCACGTTGGACTCGGGGTTGAGCACGCTTTTGCGCCACAGGCCCCAGGTGTCCTTGGTGCGCTGACGGACTTCGGTGCCGCGTTCGAGAATGATCGGTTTGAAGCCCATCTGCGCCAGCAGCAGGCCGGCGAAGATACCGCACGGGCCGAAACCGACGACGATCGGCCGCTGCCCCGGATCGCTGGGTGCCTGGCCGACGAATTTGTAGCTGACATCCGGTGCCACGTTGACGTTACGGTCGTCGGCGAACTTGCCCAACACCTTGGCCTCGTCGCGTACGTTGAGGTCGATGGTGTAGATGAAGCACAGTTCGGAGGACTTTTTGCGCGCGTCATAGCTGCGCTTGAACAAGGTGAAATCGAGCAGATCATCGCTGGTGATGCCCAGGCGTTGCACGATGGCGACGCGCAGGTCTTCTTCGGGATGGTCGATTGGCAGCTTGAGTTCGGTGATTCGTAACATGGCGGGGATCCGGATTCGCGGGGCGCACAACTGCGCCAGGGCGTTTGAAGGCGGCGATTATAAGCCGCCGCGAGCGGATCCGTGGGGGAAAAACGATCAGTCGTTGCGTGCGCCGCCGAAATAGCCGCAGCCGCGCTGGACCTGACCGTCGATGCGCAACTCGGCGCTCATGTGCTGCACGCTGCCGGTGCTGCTGTCGACACAGCGCTGTGGCGCGACCCACAATTCAATGCGCTGGTTGTTGGCTTCGCTGCTGAGATTGAAGCGGCCGTCGCCCAGTTGCTCTTCCACATACGGCACGGCCAGTGGAGCCTGGCCGTCGCGCTCGATGACCATGCCTTTGCCGCTGACCTTCACATTCCACTCCGGGCCATGGCCGGCAGCGCGCAGGATCAACAGTTTGAAGTTCGGATCGTCGCAGGCCGTGCCCGAGCGTTCGACGCGATACAACTGACCCAGGTCGAGGCGGTCGCCGGAGACCTTGCCGCGCACATCGGCAAACAGCTTGCCCTGCTCGTCGGCGAGGGTGGCGGCCTCTTGCAGGACGCTGGTACCGCCGATGTCGTTGACCACCAGTTGCCGCTGATCCTGACACGGCTGGAACATCAGTTTGCCGTCGGCGGCGGTCAGTTGGCCCTGCATGCGCGTCTGCCCGGCATGGGACACACTTTCCCGCTGGCCGTCGAACAACTGGCAGGCGGCAAACAACGGCAGCAGGGCAACGAGGATGATCGAACGGGCAACACGCATCTTTGGCTCTCCAGACAAGTGTCGCCACGTTACGCAGCCTGACCGCTCATCACAAGGGCCTTAACCCACGTGAAACGTCTGACCTGTTTGCAGGCCTTCGACACTTTTCGCGTAGGCCAACGCCACTTCCGCTGCAGGAACTGACTTGAAGCCACGGAAGTAAGGCGCGTATTTGCCCAGGGCTTCGGTCAGTACGGTCGGGCTCACCGAGTTCACCCGCAGACCACGCGGCAGTTCGATGGCGGCGGCGCGGACGAAGCTGTCGAGCGCGCCGTTGACCAGCGCTGCCGAGGCGCCGCTGCGAATCGGGTCGTGGCTGAGTACGCCGGTGGTGAAGGTGAACGAGGCGCCGTCATTGGCGTACTCGCGGCCGATCAGCAGCAGGTTGACCTGGCCCATCAACTTGTCTTTCAGGCCGAGGGCGAAGCTGTCTTCGGTCATTTCGTCCAGCGCTGCGAACGTGACGTTGCCCGCCGCGCAGATCAGCGCGTCGAACTTGCCGGTCTGTTCGAACAGCTTGCGGATCGAGGCGCTGTCGCTGATATCCACCTGCAATTCACCGCTGCTGCGTCCGATACGAATGACCTCATGGCGTTGTGACAACTCTGTGTCCACCGCCGAACCGATGGTGCCACCGGCGCCTATCAACAGAATCTTCATCGAGCTGTACCCCAAGTGAGTAATGAGGTTTCAGTCTAGAGTGGTTTTTTCGGTGGATAAGCGCACTAATAGGCAACCTTTGGTTTTCAAATGGAAACAATCCATGAGCGAAATGGATGACCTCGCTGCGTTTGCGGTACTGATCGAGGCCGGCAGTTTCACCCTCGCTGCACAGCAGTTGGGCTGCAGCAAGGGCCAGTTGTCCAAGCGCATCAGCCAGCTCGAAGCACAATTCAGTGTGGTGTTGCTGCAACGCACCACCCGGCGCTTGAGCCTGACGGCAGCGGGGGCGGCGCTGCTGCCACAGGCGCAGGCGCTGGTGGCTCAGGTCGAACGCGCGCGGCAGGCTTTGGCACGTTTGAAGGACGACATGGCCGGCCCCGTACGCATGACGGTTCCGGTATCGCTCGGCGAGACTTTCTTCGATGGCTTGCTGCTGGAATTTTCCGGGCAATACCCTGAGGTGCAGATCGAGTTGGAGCTGAACAACAACTATCGCGATCTGTCGCGCGATGGCTTTGATCTGGCGATTCGCGCCGAAGTGGCCAATGACGATCGGCTGGTGGCCAAGCCGCTGTTGGCGTGGCACGAAATGACCTGCGCCAGCCCGGCCTACCTTGAGCGGTTCGGCGAGCCGGCGACGCCGCATGCCTTGGCCGAGCATCGTTGCCTGCTCAACAGTCATTACAGCGGGCGCGAAGAATGGCTGTATCACCAGCAACACGAACTGCTCCGGGTGCGGGTCTCAGGCCCATTCGCCAGCAACCATTACAACCTGCTGAAAAAAGCCGCGCTGTCCGGTGCCGGCATCGCCCGTTTGCCTTCGTATCTGCTGCAAGCCGAATTGGCTGACGGCCGCTTGCGCTGGCTGCTGCGCGATTACCAGACCCGACGGATGCCGATGTATCTGGTGCACCCGTATCAGGGGGGATTGCCGAAACGCACGCAAGTGCTCGCGGATTATCTGATGGGCTGGTTCAAGCGCAGTGGCGAGGCACTGGATCGACTCCAGCGCTGACACCGAACCTGTGTAGGAGCTGCCGAAGGCTGCGATCTTTTGATTTTTAGAAGCAAGATCAAAAGATCGCAGCCTTCGGCAGCTCCTACTGTTTCAAGTCAGCCTTGGCATCGGCGGGCAATCAGGTGATCGATCGACAATTTGCCCGGCCCGGTCGCCATGAGGTACAGCAACACCGCCGCCCAGGTGCCGTGGGTCGGGTAGGCATCCGGGTAGACAAACAGTTGAATGGTCAGGGTCATGCCGAGAAGAGCCAGCGCCGAAAACCGCGTCGCCAGGCCGAGCAGGATCAGCAGCGGAAACACATGCTCGGCAAACGCCGCCAGATGCGCGGCCATTTCCGGCGACAGCAGCGGCAGGTTGTACTCGCTCTGGAACAACGGAATCGTCGAATCGGCCAAACGTGGCCAGCCCAGTTCAAAGGTGCCGTCAATCAAGTCGATGGCCAGACCTTCGACCTTGGTTTGCCCGGACTTCCAGAACACCGCGGCAATGGAGAAACGCGCGATGAAGGCAATCAGGCTGTGCGGGATCTTTTCGAACAGCGCGATGACACGCAGGATAAAAGCGTTCATGGCAACTCCTTGTAATTCAGCTGGGTGATCGCGTTGTGCGCAATCAGTAAGGCGAGGGTTTGGGCGAGATCGAACGGCGGACTGTTCTCTGCCGCCGCGAGCAATGGCGAACCCTTGAGCAGATGGCGAATAAACACGCTCGCCCCCGGCTCAAGAGCAAATACTTCAACGTCGAGACCGTTGCGCAGTACCAAGGCATGCTGGCCCTGGTTCAGGCCGATTCCCGCCAGACCTTGCTCCTGCTGATGCGCGGCCCAGATCGCAACGACCGCGTAGGCTGAGTCGAGCAGGTGCAGGGAGGGATGCAGTTTGAAACACAACTCGCTCAGCGACTGCGGATCGGCCAGCGCGGCACTGACTTGCTCCGGCCGGATGGGCTGCGCATCGGCGGCGTGGTAGGCGACAGTGCGCAGGTACTCAAGGCGCGCGACGTCCGCGACATAAGGCACGCCGGCAATCGGTTCGAATTGCGCGATGAAGTCGGCGAAGTCCTCGCCATAGCGGCTCATCAACGGACTTCGCGGCGGCTGACCGCGTACGAAAATCGCCGCCATGGCACGGAAAAATTCCTCACCGACCAACTGCTGCACCACCGGGTAACTGTCGGCCAGAGCATTGATCAGCGAGCTCTGCACATTGTTGCGATAAACCGCGAAACGCCGTGACGGATCGGCGCCGTTGCGGCTGCACAGGCCCTTGGGGTACGGCAGTTGCACATTGAGCAGGGCGGCGGCGAAGTCCGCTTGCGTACTCATGCCGCACGCTCCGCGCGACGCAACAGCGTCGCGGCTTGTCGCGCTTCGGCGAGCAATACGTCAAAGGCCGGCACGTGATTATCACGTTCGATCAACGTCGCCACCGGGCCGATACGGCGCAGCACTTGCCGGTACAGATCCCAGACGGCCTGATCAATCGGCGCGCCGTGATCGTCGATCAGCAAGCGGTCGCCGAGGTTGTCGCAATCCTCAGCGAAGCCGGCCAGATGAATCTCGCCGACCGCGTGCAGCGGTAACGCATCAAGGTAGGCCAAAGGATTGCGCTGATGATTGATGCACGACACGTAGACATTATTGACGTCGAGCAACAAGCCGCAGCCGCTGCGGCGGATCACTTCGGCGATGAACTCGGCCTCGTCGATCGTCGAGTGCTCAAACCCCAGATAGGTCGCCGGGTTCTCCAGCAGCATCGGTCGTTTCAGAGTGTTCTGCACCTGGTCGATGTGCGCACAGACGCGGTTCAGCGTCGGCGTGTCATAGGCCAGTGGCAGCAGATCATTGAGGAACACCGGGCCGTGGCTCGACCAGGCCAGATGTTCGGAAAAGGCTTGCGGTTGATAGCGCTCGATCAGCTCGGCAAGGCGTTTGAGGTGCTGGCTGTCCAGCGGGCCTTCGCCACCGATCGACAGGCCCACGCCGTGCAATGACAGCGGGTACTGCTCGCGGATCAAACCGAGAAAATGATGAAACGGGCCGCCGGCCACCATGTAGTTTTCGGCGTGGACCTCGAAGAAACCAAGGTCGGGAATGGAGCCGAGCACTTCGAGGAAGTGCCCGGTCTTGAGCCCCAGCCCGGCGCGGGCAGGAAGCTCGGAGCGAGCTGCCTGAGTGCGCGGCAGGGACGGTTCGTGTTGATTGAACATGGGCGTCACTCAGGCAGGCCGTGGATCAGGACTTGGCTTTGAAGGCTTCGAGCTGACCGAAACCGGTCGGCGAGGTTTTGCTTTCGGTGGTAGCGCAGGTGCCTTTTGGAACAAGTTTCCAGGCGTTGGTCTGATAGTCCATTTTCGCCGTGCCGGCGCAGGTAGTGCCGGCACCTGCGGCGCAATCGTTCTTGCCTTTGAGGGCCACGCCGAAGCATTTTTCCATGTCCGCATCAGCGGCCTGGGCGGTGGAGACAGTGGCGATGCTCAGAGCGGAACCGAGGGCCAGAACCAGGGCGGTAGCGGACAGGGTACGGGTAGTCGCAGTCATGATGTTTCTCCAGTTTTTTATCAGGGTTACTGCAAGCGGTTTGCGCTTGCTTGTCCCTCTAGAGAACGCTCACCGCGATGCGTTACAGCGGGCCGCAAAACTTTTCCAGAGATTTTCCTGACACGGCTATCCCTTGTGGGAGCGGGCTTGCTCGCGAAAGCGGTGAATCAGTCGACATCTTCGTAAACTGACACACTGCTTTCGCGAGCAAGCCCGCTCCCACAGGGGGGAGTAAATCCGCAGTTTCGGGGGCATAAAAAAACGGCCCGAAGGCCGTTTTTTTGTGCAGCGATAACACTCAACCGCCGAGGTACGCCTCGCGTACTTTCGGATCGGTCAGCAGCGCTTCACCAGTGCCTTGCATGACCACGCGGCCGTTCTCCAGAACGTAGGCGCGGTCGGCGATTTTCAGTGCCTGGTTGGCGTTCTGCTCGACCAGGAACACCGTCACACCGTCCTTGCGCAGCTGCTCGATGATGTCGAAGATCTGCTGGATGATGATCGGTGCCAGACCCAGCGATGGCTCGTCGAGCAGCAGCAGCTTGGGCTTGCTCATCAGCGCACGGCCGATGGCGAGCATTTGCTGTTCACCGCCGGACATGGTGCCGCCGCGCTGGTTGAAACGTTCTTTCAGGCGTGGGAAAAGTCCGAGAACCTTGTCCATCTGTTCCTGATAGTCGCCCTTGTCGGTGAAGAATCCGCCCATGGACAGGTTTTCTTCCACGGTCAGACGGGCAAACACCCGACGACCCTCCGGCACCACGGCGATGCTCTTGCGCATGATCTGCGAGGAGTCCTGGCCGACCAGTTCCTCACCCATGTAGCGGATGCTGCCGCTGTGCGCCTGCGGCGAACCGCACAGCGTCATCAGCAGCGTGGATTTGCCTGCACCGTTGGCGCCGATCAGCGTCACGATCTCGCCCTGACGGACTTCGACGTTGACGCTGTGCAGGGCCTGGATCTTGCCGTAGAAGGTGGAAACGTTTTCGAACTGCAGCATTTACGCTTCCCCCAGGTAGGCTTTGATCACTTCAGGATTGTCGCGGATCTGGTCCGGCGTGCCGTCGGCCAGCGGTGTGCCCTGGTTGATCACGACGATGTGGTCGGAAATGCTCATGACCAGTTTCATGTCGTGTTCGATCAGCAGCACGGTGACGTTGTGCTCTTCGCGCAACACACCGATCAGCGCCTTGAGGTCTTCGGTTTCCTTCGGGTTCAGGCCGGCGGCCGGTTCGTCGAGCATGAGGATCCGCGGACGGGTCATCATGCAGCGGGCGATTTCCAGACGCCGTTGCTGGCCGTAGGCGAGGGTGCCGGCGGTGCGGTTGGCGAACTCTTTGAGGTTGACCTTTTCCAGCCAGTACTCGGCAAATTCCATGGCCTCGCGCTCGCTTTTGCGGAACGCCGGGGTCTTGAACAGACCGGACAGGAAGTTGGTGTTCAAGTGACGGTGCTGGGCGATCAACAGGTTCTCGACCGCGGTCATGTCCTTGAACAAACGCACGTTCTGGAAGGTACGCACCACGCCTTTGAGGGCGATCTTGTGGCCCGGCAGGCCCTGGATCGGCTCGCCGTCGAGCAGGATGCTGCCGCCGGTAGGTTGATAGAAGCCGGTCAGGCAGTTGAACACGGTGGTCTTGCCGGCGCCGTTCGGGCCGATCAGGGCAACCACCTGTTTTTCCTTGACGGTCAGCGCCACGCCGTTGACCGCCAGCAAGCCGCCAAAGCGCATGCTCAGATTTTCGACTTTAAGGATCTCGCGGCTCATTTGCGCAACTCCATGTGTGGGCGTTGCATCGGCAGCAGACCTTGTGGACGCCAGATCATCATCAGCACCATCAGCGCACCGAACATCAACATGCGGTACTCGCTGAACTCACGCATCATTTCCGGCAACAGGATCATCACGATCGCCGCCAGGATCACACCCAGTTGCGAGCCCATGCCACCCAGTACGACGATGGCGAGGATGATCGCCGACTCGATGAAGGTGAACGACTCGGGCGTCACCAGCCCCTGACGTGCAGCAAAGAAGCTGCCGGCGAAACCGGCGAACGCAGCACCCAGGGTGAACGCGGAGAGCTTGATCACGGTCGGGTTCAGGCCCAGCGCGCGGCAAGCGATTTCGTCTTCACGCAGCGCTTCCCACGCACGGCCGATCGGCATGCGCAGCAGACGGTTGATCACGAACAGCGCAGCCAGTGCGAGCAACAGCGCCACCAGGTAAAGGAAGATCACCTTGTTGATCGAGTTGTATTGCAGGCCGAAATACTCGTGGAACGTCTGCAGGCCTTCGGCGGCTTTGCGCTCGAAGGTCAGGCCGAAGAACGTCGGTTTCTCGATGTTGCTGATGCCGTTCGGGCCACCGGTGATGTCGGTCAGGTTACGCAGGAACAGACGGATGATTTCGCCGAAACCCAAGGTCACGATCGCCAGATAGTCGCCACGCAGACGCAACACCGGGAAGCCCAGCAGGAAGCCGAACGTCGCCGCCATCAGGCCGGCAATCGGCAGGCAGATCCAGAAGCTCAGGCCGTAGTAATGCGACAGCAGCGCGTAGCTGTAGGCGCCGACGGCGTAGAAGCCGACGTAACCCAGGTCGAGCAGACCGGCCAGACCGACGACGATGTTCAGGCCCAGGCCAAGCATCACGTAGATCAGGATCAGCGTTGCGATATCCACCGCGCCACGGGAGCCGAAGAACGGCCAGACCAGGGCGATCAGAATCAGCGCGATGATGAAGTAGCGCTGGGTGGTCGGCAGGGTCAGAAAGTTGCTGGCCTTGGCCGGGATCAGCGGCATGCCCGGCGAGGAGCGCCAGGCCTTGCTGATCTGCTGGTTGAACAGCACCCGCAAGAACATCAGCACCGAGCAGATCGCGATGGTCGCAAGTACCGCAGGGCTGGTGTTGTGCACTTCCAGATTGATGCCGACGATGGTCAGTTTCAGACCCAGTACCGGGTAGGCCACCGCCCACACCAGCAAGGCACTGAACAGTGCCTGTTTAAGATTCCTAGTCATACTTTCTCAACCTCCGGACGGCCCAGAATGCCGGTCGGACGGAACAACAGCACCAGAACCAGCAGGCCGAACGCAACGACGTCCTTGTACTGGTCGCCGAAGATATCGGCACCGAACGCTTCCGCTACACCGAGCACCAACCCGCCGAGCATGGCCCCGGGGATACTGCCGATGCCGCCCAGTACCGCAGCGGTAAAGGCCTTGAGGCCGACGAGGAAACCGGCGTTGGGGTTGATCACGCCGTATTGCATGCTCAGCAGCACGGCAGCGACTGCCGCCAGCGCAGCACCGATGACGAAGGTCAGGGCAATGATGTTGTTGGTGTTGATGCCGAGCAGGTTGGCCATCTTGATGTCCTCGGCACAGGCGCGGCAGGCGCGGCCCAGGCGGGAACGGGAGATGAACAGGGTCAGGCCGAGCATGGCGATCAGGGTCACCACGAACACCACGATCTGCATGTAGGAAATCAGCACTTCTTGTGCGCCACCCGGACCGAAGGCGAAGTTGCCCGGGATCAGGTTGGGGATAGCTTTGTCCTTGGAGTCTTGCGCCAGCAGAACGGTGTTCTGCAGGAATATCGACATACCGATGGCGGAAATCAGCGGGATCAGACGGTTGCTGCCGCGCAGGGGGCGGTAGGCGATCCGTTCGATGCTGTAACCGTAGGAACTGGTGACGACGATGCTGGCGATGAACGCCGCGGTCATCAACAGCGGGACACTGTCGAGTCCCATCATGGTCAGCCCGGCGATGGCGATGAACGCCACGTAGGAACCGATCATGTACACCTCGCCGTGGGCGAAGTTGATCATTCCAATGATGCCGTAAACCATCGTGTAGCCGATGGCGATCAGGGCATACATGCTGCCAACGTTGAGGCCGTTAACCAGCTGTTGGAAGAAGTGATAGAGGTCAGGCATTACAGCGCTCCTAAAAACCTGTACGCATTTCACTGGTGGAGTCATTTTCCCGCCCGGCCCCGTGGATCTCTATCCACTTCGAATCCGGGTTTTGCCAGCGAACCGCTGATGACGGTTTTGAGATTTTCAGGTGGGCCGACTGGCGGATCACGCCAGCGCGGCCCTTACATTCGCAAAACAAAGCCCACGGCACGCCGTGGGCTTTATTGGCAGTCAGTCGGGCAAGGCCTTACTGAGGCGAAACTTCGGTTTTAGGTTTGCCGTTGTGCCACTCGTACACGACAAATTTGAAGTCCTTCAGGTCGCCCTTGTCGTCGAAGCTCAGGTCGCCGGTCGGGGTCTTGAACGAACCGGCGTGGATGGCTTCAGCCACTTTGGTCGCGTCTTCGGACTTGGCCGCCTTGATGCCTTCGGCAATCACGGTCACTGCCGAGTAGGACGGGAACACGAACGGACCGCTCGGATCTTCCTTCTTGGCTTTGAACGCGTCAGCCAGGGCAACGTTGGCCGGATCCTGGTCGAAGGATTTTGGCAGGGTCACCAGCAGGCCTTCGGACGCGTCCTTGGCGATCTGGGTGATCGAGTCGTTACCCACGCCTTCCGGACCCATGAAGCGGGCTTTCAGGCCTTTTTCCTGAGCCTGACGCAGGATCAGACCCAGCTCCGGGTGGTAGCCGCCGTAGTAGACGAAGTCGACGCCGGCTTGCTTGAGCTTGGCGATGATTGCGGAGAAGTCTTTGTCGCCGGCGTTGACGCCTTCGAAGACGGCAACCTTGGTGCCTTTCTTCTCGAGGGTCGATTTCACGGCGGTGGCGATGCCTTCACCGTACTGCTGTTTGTCGTGCAGCACGCCAACCACTTTCGGTTTCACGTGATCGGCGATGTAGTTGCCGGCGGCAGGGCCCTGGGCGCTGTCGAGACCGATGGTGCGGAAGATCATTTTGTAGCCACGGGCGGTGATGTCCGGGCTGGTGGCAGCCGGGGTGATCATGATCACGCCTTCGTCTTCGTAGATGTCCGAAGCTGGCTGGGTAGAGCTGGAGCACAGGTGACCGACCACGAACTTGACGCCGTCGTTGACGACCTTGTTCGCTACCGCTACCGCTTGTTTCGGATCGCAGGCATCGTCGTATTCAACGGCTTCGAGTTTCTTGCCGTCGACGCCGCCCTTGGCGTTGATCTGCTCGATGGCCATTTTCGCGCCACTGAACTGCATGTCGCCGTACTGGGCTACTGGACCGGTTTTAGGGCCGGCGATACCGATTTTGATGGTGTCAGCTGCGAACGAATGGCTGGCAACCCCGGCCAGAACCATAGCGGCAAACAGTTTGGAAATCTGCTTAGTAGCCTTAGTCATAGTGCTCCACTCTTACTGTTGTATTTTTTAGAGTTCTGGCGCCGTAGCAGCAGAACCGGGTCAGATATCTTTGCGATACCCTCCGGAAAATGCCCCGGCAACTGTACCGGTACAGTGTAGAGCGCCGCTTGATCAACTGGGAAGCGGGCGCCACGGGGCAAAACTTGGGGGTGTCGCATTTTTGAATGAAAGAGACAGAATTGCGGCGGGCAATCGGGGGCATATATCCCAAAAGGCAGCATTCCCTGGCGCTCCTGCTCTTTTCGTTCGGTGCAGCGATTTGCAACCGGGTTTTTCTGACGGACCACCGACGTTATCATTCGCGTCGATTTCTTTTCCGGACAGCTCCCATGAATCAAGAACCTAGCACCCTCTATGCCAAGCTGCTTGGTGAAACGGCATCTATTACCTGGAAAGAGCTTGAGCCGTTCTTTGCCAAGGGTGCCCTATTGTGGGTCGACCCAGCGCTCGATTTGATCGCCGCCGCCGAGGCCGTGGCATCGGATGAAGGCGAGAAAGTCGCGGCCTGGCTGGCCGACGACAAGGTCGCCAAGCTGTCTGAAACGCGGGCACTGGATATTTTCGAACGTGATCCGCAGCTCTGGGCCGTAGTGGTTTCGCCGTGGATTCTGATCCAGGAAAGGGCGGCTGTTTAATTGCCTGCACCTTTTTGGTGCCTCGATTGGCGCACCGCAAGTGTGTAGCGGAGTAGCGTGATGGCACCTTGCCGTGGAGAAACACCACGCCTCACGGTGACGTAAACGTAACGGGAACAGTTTATGGAGCGGCCTGAAGGTCGCTTAATTGTTTCTGGATGTTCGTAAAGCTGAATTCGTCGGTGAATTCGAGGGGGCCTTCGCGAGCAGGCTCGCTCCCACACTGCAATGCACTTTCCTGTGGGAGCGAGCCTGCTCGCGAATGGAGCGACTCGCTGCTGGATCAGACCGAGAACGTCTTCCCGGTATGGTTATTCAGCGAGATCACCTTGGTCTTGCCAATCCGGTGGCGGTAGATCTCGCGCAGGTACTTGATCGACTTCTTCACGCAGTCGCGTGACAGGCGAATGTCATTGATCGAGACGAACTTGTCCTTGTCGTTGATCAACTCACGGTATTTCTTTTCGTACATCGGTTTGATCGCGTACCAGTTGGTATCGAGGATCTTCGCCGGGTTTTCGAATTCGTTGAGCAGGTCGTCGATCCGCTCCTCGTCGAAGTCTTCCTGAATGATGAAGTCGAGAATCGAGTTATCCAGCGTCTCGTCGAAACGGTACGGATTCTTCGCAAAGCAGCGCTTGATGAACGCCACGATCAACGTGAGGAAATCGTCCGACAGGCACGGGCTCTTGGCGATCAGGGTGGTCAGCGACAGGTTGGCCGAAGCGCCGATCACCAGCGCATAGCGCTTGAGCGTGGTGTTGGGGAACAGGCTGTTGAGATGGGTCTTCAACCGGTTCAGGTCCATGTAGGACAGTTTGTAGTCTTTTGGCAGCGAGACGATCGAGACCACCGACGAGCAATTCTTGAAAAAGTGCAGGTCGTGCAGCGCGGCGGCGTCGTAGCCGGAATTCTTGTACTGCTCAAGCGAAGCGCGATAACGCTTGGATTCGATCGGCAACAGGCTGATGCCTTCGATCGCCTGAGTGACCTTGTTGAAGTGCGGCAGGTCGATCGAACGGAAGAACAGGTCGTCGATGTTCAGGCGCTGCGGCTCTTTATCGAAGACCTTGAACTTGTCGCTGCTCGGCGGTGGGGTTTCCGGCACCACCGATTCGGCGTAGGCAATCGCCACCGGGCCGGCCAGACTCATGAACAGGTCGTTGGCATCCAGGCGGATGGTTTCGCCGATGTCGATGCCGGCGCGGCGGAAGTAGTTCTGGTCGTAGTCAGTGGTGACTGCCTGCGCCGTCAGAATGTTGAAGATCTGTTGCGAGATGTACTGGTTGGCGTGCTTCTCCATGGCATTGACATCAATGTTCTGGATATTGCCGTCATCGCTTTCTTCGGCGTAACGCATGATGTCGTTGGAGATCAGCATCATCGCGTTCCACGGGCGGATACGCCCCATCACGCTGGCTTCGCTGCTGTCTTCGTTGGCGAAGTTGTAAGAGAAATCCCATTCTTCCGAAAGGTATTTGCACAGCAGGCGCCCGGCGTTGATGTGCAGCGCTTCGGACATTTCGCTGCGGTGGTCGGAAATGTTCGGCAGCACGCAGATACCGCTGGTGAAGATCGGCTCGAAGACAAACGAATGACCGCTCTTGCCGTCATGCTCGTCCATCGGCTTGGTGTCGAAGGTCTTGTTCATGTACGAGTGCTGCTGCGCCAGGCCGAACTCCGAGGCCATGCCCGAACCGGTACCGCCGCCGGCACTGAAGATCGAGAAATACAGGCGCGACTGGTTGGCCTTGATCCCGCAGCTGTCGATCAGGTACGAGTGGATCATTTTCCAGTCGGGGCTGGAGAAGCGCTGGGTGTCCTTGTTGAGGATGATCTTCGCCAGATATTGACCGAGGATCGGCGCGTTACCGGCGCCACCGGCGTGGACTTCGGACAAGTCCATGATCTTCATTTTGCTGTAGTCGCGCAGGAAGCCGCTTTTCTCGCCCTTGCGCGAGAAACGGATGCGCCCGGCAATGTCCTTGTCGAGGTCGCCGAGCATCACCAGCGGTTCGACCAGAAACACCGGTTTGGTCGATTTGCTGGTACCGATGCGCAGATTGTTCTTGATCCACTGCGCCGGGCTGTAGCCCTTGTCGGCCAGACGCCGGTCGGTCGGGCGATCTTCGTTGTTGAATTCGTTGAGGTAGAACTTGCGCGCGTTGTACACCAGCTCCGCCACGTCGAGGGCGATGTTGGAGCCGCAGCGGCCGAGGCCGATCAGACACACCGAGGGGAATTCCTGGTCGTTGTGCTGCTCGTTGTCACCTTCCTGATGCGCCGGGCGCGGGAATACCGAATCACGCAGGCCGTCGAGGTTATCGAGGATGCGGTCGGTGTTGGTCTCGGTGAAGTACAGGTATTGCTGGGTCGACAGCGGGCGCGAAGGCTGCGTCGGTCTGGATAATGACGCGCTGTTCGCGGCGGGGCTCAGGGTCAGATCGGCTGTTGCACTGGCGGGGTTGTTTTTAGAGGTCATGGTGCGCCATTTACCTGGACTGGGTTGGCCCGCCGAACAGTGCCGGCGAACCTCACGGAAGAAGATCTCGCGTCTTGTGTGCGCGAATACGGCCCGGGCGTCGTAGTGCTGGCTGGTCTGATCGCCGGGCGGAATCCTTTCCTGATCGTTGATGAATCGGCCATGATTCGGTGATCTTTAATCGAAAAGAGGCGAAATGATGTCAACGCTACCTTCGTTGGGGTTTGCCGGAATCGGCCTGATGGGCCTGCCGATGTGCCAGCGTCTGCTGGCGGCGGGTTACCCGCTGACGGTGTGGAACCGCAACCCGGACAAGTGCGCACCGCTGGTTGCGGCCGGCGCCCGCCAGGTATCGAGCCCCGCCGAACTGTGCGCACACGCCGACATCGTCATGCTGTGTCTGGCCGATACCGCCGTGGTGCGTGAAGTGGTGTTCGGCACTGGCGGTATCGCCGAAGGTGCGAAAAACGGCCAGCTATTGGTGGATTTCTCCAGTCTTGAACCGACCGCGACTCGCGAGATGGCCGCAGAGCTGGCTGAGAAAAGCGGCATGGGCTGGCTTGACTCCCCGGTGTCCGGCGGCGTGGTCGGCGCCGAGGCCGGCAGTCTGGCGATCATGGTCGGTGGTGCAGCGGCAGATCTTGAGCGCGTGCGCCCGGTGCTGCTCAGCCTCGGTCAGCGCGTCACGCATATGGGCGGCGTCGGTGCCGGCCAGGTGACCAAGGCCTGCAATCAAATGATCGTTGCCTGCAATGCGCTGGTGATTGCCGAAGTGGTGGCGTTGGCCGAGCAGGCCGGGGTCGATGCCAGCCTGATCGCCGAGGCGCTGGCCGGTGGCTTTGCCGATTCGAAGCCGTTGCAGATCCTTGCCCCGCAAATGGCCGAAAGCCGTTTCGAACCGGTCAAGTGGCACGTGCGCACGCTGCTCAAGGATCTCGACACGGCGGTGAAATTTTCCCGCGAGCAGGGCTCGGCGACGCCAATCAGCGGATTGGCCGCACAGTTGATGCGCCTGCATGGGGCGCAAGGCTTTTTAGCGAAGGATCCAGCGACGCTGGTGCAAATGTATCGCGCGCCAGACTCAACGGATTGACCCCGAGCACGGGCTTGCGCTGGTTGATTTCATCGAGCACCGCGCGCAATTCGTCCAGCGGCACCGGGCGGCTGAGCAGATAACCCTGAATGAAGTCGCAGCCCGAACGCTCGAGAAACTCGTATTGCTCCAGGCTCTCGACGCCCTCGGTGACCACCTGCAGATGCAGAGTGTGAGCCATGACGATGATCGCCTGGACGATCTCCATGTCCGCCGTGGCGGTGGGGATGTCGAGGATGAACGAGCGGTCGATCTTCAGGGTGTTCAGCGGCAGGCGCTTGAGGTAGGCCAGCGACGAATAGCCGGTGCCGAAATCATCGATCGACAGCGACACACCGAGGGCGCGGATCTGCCGCAACAACACCAGAGTGTTGGCAATGTTGCCCATCAAGGCGTTTTCGGTGACCTCCAGTTCCAGGCGATCCGGGGCAACGCCCGCAGTGTGCAAGGCGTGTTCGATCTCCTCGGCCAGCTCTTCGCGCGCCAGATTCAGCGGCGAGCAGTTCCAGGCGATTTTCAATTCCGCACACCCGTGCCGCGACAGCTCGCCAAGATCCTTGCAGGCGCGGCGCAGCACCCAGTTGTCCAGTTCGGCGATCAAACCGTTGTTCTCGGCGATACCGATGAAGCGATCCGGCGTGAGCAAACCGTGAACCGGATGCTGCCAGCGAATCAGCGCTTCGAGCTTGGTCACGCGTCCGGTTTTCAGTTCGAAGATCGGCTGGTAGTAGAGCATCAGCGCGTTGTCTTCCCGCAGCGCACTACGCAGTTCTTCTTCCAGTTGCAGCTCGAAGCTGGCGCGGGTTTTCAGGCTGGAGTTGAAGAAGTGCAGGCCGTTGCGCCCGGCGCCCTTGGATTGGTAGAGGGCCAGGTCGGCGTGTTTGAGCAGCTCTTCGCAGGTGGTGCCGTCTTCAGGAAACAGGCTGATGCCGATGCTGGTGGTCATCACCATGCGCCGGCCAGCCAGTTCAATCGGCTCTTTCATCTTGTGCATGATGCGCTGCGCCATACCACGCGCCTCTTCGCGGTCGCGCAGGCTGATAAGGATGCAGAACTCATCGCCGCCGAACCGCGCGACCACGTCTTCGTGGCTGCGCACCGAGCTCCTGATGTGTTGGGCGATGACTTTGAGCAGCGCGTCACCGGCGTCATGGCCGAGGCTGTCGTTGATGCGCTTGAAGTGGTCGATGTCGAGAAACATCACCGCGAGCATGCCGCCCTCGCTGGTTTTCTGGCTGAGTTTTTCGGCGAACATCTGGTTGAAACCACGGCGGTTGATCAGATTGGTCAGCGCGTCGTAATTGGCCGCTTGCTGCAGGGACATGCGCGCCTGATCGAGTTGGCTGAGCAGGGCGTTGACCCGGCGCAGGTCGTTTTCCTTGTTCTGCAGCTTTTTGTCGGCGAGGGCGGCGCTGATCGCACTGCCGAGGATCAACAGGATGATCAGCGCCACGGTCAGGCCCAGTTGCAGATGCCCGGTTTCACTGCCGCTCGCTGCGAGGACGCCTTCGGGAAGCACCAGATCCAGCGCAGCCATGCCGGTGAAGTGCATGCTTATGATGCCGGCGCCGAGAATCAGCGCCGCGCTGTACTTGAGCAATTGATGGGCGACGCCGCTGCCCTCGCTCAAGTAGCGCGCCACCCACAGCGCGGTGAAGCTGGCGCCGATGGCAATCAGCACCGACAGCGCGAACAGCCCCGGCTGATAGTAGGCGGTGGCACTCGACTTCATCGCGGCCATGCCGACGTAATGCATGCCAGCGATGCCCAAGCCGATGACAAACGCGGTCTTCAGGCAATGCAACGCGCTCGGCTGCACCTCGCTCAGGGTGTGCATGGCCAGCCACGAGGCGAGCAGGGCGATCAGCAACGACAAGAGGGTGATGCCGAGGTCGTACTGAATATCGATGGGTGTCTGGAAAGCCAGCATGCCGATGAAGTGCATGGCCCAGATGCCGCCGGCCAGGCAGGTCGCGCCGATCCAGCGCCAGATGCGCCGCGACCCCGGGTCTTCGGCATGCACCAGGCGCTCTGCCATGTCCAGGGTGGCGAAGCTCGCCGCGCAGGCGACCAGATAGGCCACCATCACCAACAGAGGGTTGTGACTGCAATCGAGGATAATCTGCCCGCTCGCCGGCAGCTCGGCAACAAACTGCAAACCAAGCCACTCCATAGCGTGCCCCGTCTCGGATTCATCTGGCCCGTGCGTCAATCAACGCAGGCGAATGAAAGGAGTATAGAGGCGGTTTTCCGGCTGCAAGCCGTAGTGGCACATTGGTGGTAATGATTTTGCCATTAGCCTCATAGCGATTCGCGCTAAGGCTCAGGCGATGCGCTCCAGCGGCAGGTCGTTCCAGTGTGGCGGCAAGGGTGGCAGACCGTGAGCGGCGCGGGCCTTGTCGCAGTCGGGATTGTGCTCGCCGTTCTCCCACGATGCCTCGAACTCGCGGCAGGTGCTCGAACGTTTGTCATAGATCGTGCAGGCCACGGCACTGCCGACCTCTCCCGCCAGGGACATGCAACGCGCCGGTTTGCGATCGGTGCCGATCATTGCGACCCGGCTCGGGGTGATCTGCGCGACAAGTTCATCGGGTACCGTCCCGCCAGAGGATGAGCACTCACCCCAGAAAAAAGACACGCGAAAGTGGGAACAGCAGGCACCGCAATTCAGACACGGACTGGCTTCGGACATGGGCGGAGGTATCAAAGGGATTGATCGGAAGATCCGGACGGATCCGGCGGCCATTCTAGGCTTTGCCATGGCGTTGGGAAGGGGGGCACGAAACTATTTTTTTGTCGCCGGATTTTGCCGCGAAAGCCCCGTATGGCTGGGGATTCCTGACTTATCAAGGGCTTACGTTTCGTTACAGTGCGATGGGTCGATATCAGGCTGACGAATGATGACAGACAGCCCCCGCGCGGCTGACTAGATTGCAGGTTCCGGGCTCGACGCGCTGGCAGTGAAGCCCTCATAACAATAAAGAGACGGACCCATGCAGAACTCGACCCAAGCGGCGAATGCCTGGCGCATTCTGTTCCTGCTGTTCCTCGCCAACCTGTTCAATTTCTTCGACCGCACCATCCCGGCGATCATCATCGAACCAATCCGCATGGAATGGCACCTCAGCGACTTTCAACTGGGCATCATCGGCACTGCGTTCACCATCGTATACGCCATTGCCGGCCTGCCACTGGGGCGCATGGCCGACACCGGTTCACGCAGCAAACTGATGGGCTGGGGCCTGGCGACCTGGAGTGCGCTGACTGCGGTCAACGGTATGGTCGGCAGTTTCTGGAGTTTCCTCATCGTGCGCATGGGCATCGGCATCGGCGAAGCCAGTTACGCACCCGCGGCCAACTCGCTGATCGGCGACCTGTTTCCAGCACACCGTCGGGCGCGGGCGATGGGTATTTTCATGCTCGGCCTGCCGTTGGGGCTGCTGTTGGCGTTCTTCACCATCGGCGCGATGGTCAAGGCCTTCGACAGCTGGCGCGCGCCGTTCTTCATCGCTGCCGTGCCGGGGCTGATCCTGGCCATTTTCATGTTCTTCATCAAAGAGCCAAAACGCGGCGCGGCAGAAACCGTGCAGGTCTCGCAGGAGAAAGTCGACAAGCCGATCCGCCGCGTCCTCGCCGTGCCGACCTTCCTGTGGCTGGTGATGGCCGGGTTGTGCTTCAACTTCGCCACCTATGCCTGCAACTCGTTTCTGGTGCCGATGCTGCAGCGCTATTTCCTCATGCCGTTGCAGGAGGCGGCGGTGGCCACCGGGGTGATCGTTGGCGTGACAGGATTGGTCGGGCTGACCCTTGGCGGCTGGATCGCCGACAAGATTCATCAGCGTTTCGCCAGTGGACGGCTGTTGTTCGCCGCGTTCAGCCTGATCATTTCGACCCTGTGCACGGCGTGGGCGCTGCATGCCGGGCGCATCGAGATCGGTGTGTTCGTCGCGGTGTTCAGCGTTGGCTGGCTGTTCGCGTACAACTTCTATACCTGCGTGTACACGGCGATTCAGGACGTCGTCGAACCACGTCTGCGGGCGACGGCGATGGCGTTGTTCTTCGCCGGTCTGTATCTGCTCGGCGGTGGGTTGGGGCCGGTGGTCGTGGGTGGGCTGTCGGATCACTTCGCGCACACGGCGATGCTGGCGGCAGGGGCTGAGCAGATGACCGAAGCGTTCAAGGCCGTCGGCCTGCATGACGCGATGTACCTGATCCCGGTGGCGCTGTTCCTGACCATGGTCTTTCTGTTTCTGGCATCGCGGTGCTTTGTGCGGGATGCGCAGCGGATGAAGGACGGGTTGGTGGCGGTGGTTGAGCCAGAGGTTGCAGCGGCGACTGCTTAAGAACAAAAGATCGCAGCCTTCGGCAGCTTCTACAGGGGAAACGCATTCACGTGTAGGAGCTGCCGAAGGCTGCGATCTTTTGCTTTTGCTTCTGAAGTAAAAGAGGCCCGCATCACTGCGGGCCTTTTGGTTTTCAGCGGTGGAGCTGGGCGGTCAGCCTGCCACCAGCACCCGAATCGCTTCCAGGCGCAACGCCGCTTTGTCGAGCATCGCCAGACCCTGCTCACGCTGAGTACGCAACGCCTCCAGTTCGCTGTCACGCACGGTCGGGTTGACCGCTTGCAACGCGGTCAGGCGCGCCAGTTCTTCGTCGGTGTCGGCGGCCAGACGGCGGCGCGCTTCGGCCACACGTTCGGCGTGACGCGGGGCGATTTTTTCTTCGCCGGCGTTGATCCGTGGCGTCAGCTGATCGCGCTGGGCCTGGATGAACTTGTTGGCGCTGGCGCGGGGCACGCTTTCCAGCTGATCGTTGAGGGTTTCGAACGACACCCGTGGCGACAGGTCATTGCCATTGGCATCGAGCAGGCAACGCAGCGCCGCCGGTGGCAGGTAGCGACCCAGCTGCAGCGAGCGCGGTGCGACCACTTCGCTGACGTAAAGCAATTCCAGCAACACGGTGCCCGGTTTCAGCGCCTTGTTCTTGATCAGCGCGACGGCGGTGTTGCCCATCGAACCGGACAGCACCAGATCCATGCCGCCCTGCACCATCGGGTGCTCCCAGGTGATGAATTGCATGTCTTCGCGCGACAGCGCCTGGTTGCGGTCGTAGGTGATGGTCACGCCTTCGTCGTCGCCCAGCGGGAAACTGGCGTCGAGCATCTTCTCGCTCGGCTTGAGGATCAGGGCGTTTTCCGAATGGTCTTCGCTGTCGATGCCGAAGGCGTCGAACAGGGTTTCCATGTAGATCGGCAGGGCGAACTGGTCGTCCTGCTCGAGGATCGCCTCGACCAGCGCTTCACCTTCGCCTGCGCCGCCGGAATTGAGCTCCAGCAGACGGTCGCGGCCGGTGTGCAGTTCGGCTTCGAGACGCTCACGCTCGGCGCGTGCCTCGTCGATCAGCGCTTGCCACTCGCTATCGTCAGCCTCTTCGAGCAGCGGCAGCAGGCGTGGGCCGAACTGATGCTGCAAGGCGTTGCCGGTCGGGCAGGTGTTGAGGAAGGCGTTGAGCGCCTCGTGGTACCACTGGAACAGGCGCTCTTGCGGGCTGGTTTCCAGGTATGGCACGTGCAATTCGATGATGTGCTTCTGGCCGATCCGGTCGAGACGGCCGATACGCTGCTCGAGCAGGTCCGGGTGCGACGGCAGATCGAACAGCACCAGATGATGAGCGAACTGGAAGTTGCGACCCTCACTGCCGATCTCCGAGCAGATCAGCACCTGCGCGCCAAACTCTTCGTCGGCGAAGTAGGCGGCAGCGCGGTCACGCTCGAGGATGTTCATGCCTTCGTGGAACACCGTGGCCGGGATGCCGGAGCGTACGCGCAAAGCGTCTTCCAGATCCATCGCGGTTTCGGCGTGGGCGCAGATCACCAGCACTTTGGTGCGCTTGAGCATTTTCAGCTGATCGATCAGCCACTCGACGCGCGGGTCGAATTTCCACCAGCGTTCTTCTTCGCTGGCCTCCGGCTGGGCCTGGAAGCTGACTTCCGGGTACAGCTCGGCGTGTTCGCCCAGCGGCAGTTCGAGGTATTCGGCCGGGCACGGCAACGGGTACGGGTGCAGTTTGCGCTCGGGGAACCCCTGCACGGCGGCGCGGGTGTTGCGGAACAGCACGCGGCCAGTGCCGTGGCGATCGAGCAGTTCACGCACGAGGCGGGCGCTGGCTTCGCTGTCGCCATCGTTGACGGCGGTGAGCAGGGCTTCGCCTTCATTGCCGAGGAAGCCGTGAATGGTCTTGTGCGCTTCGGCGGAGAGACGGCCCTTGTCGAGCAGTTCCTGCACGGCTTCGGCGACCGGACGATAGTTGTCGCTCTCGGCGCGGAACGCGGCCAGGTCGTGAAAACGGTTCGGGTCGAGCAGGCGCAGACGGGCGAAGTGGCTGTCCTGACCGAGTTGTTCCGGGGTCGCGGTGAGCAGTAGCACGCCGGGAATCACTTCGGCCAGTTGTTCGACCAGCGAATATTCCGGGCTGGCTTTTTCTTCGTGCCAGACCAGGTGGTGCGCTTCGTCGACCACCATCAGGTCCCAACCAGCGGCGAACAAGGCGTCCTGCGCCTTCTCGTCGTCGACCAGCCACTCCAGCGCGACCAGCGCCAGTTGCGTGTCTTCGAACGGGTTGGTGGCATCGCTTTCGATGAAGCGTTCTTCGTCGAACAGCGCGACCTGCAGGTTGAAGCGGCGGCGCATCTCTACCAGCCACTGGTGCTGGAGGTTTTCCGGGACCAGGATCAGCACGCGGTTGGCACGGCCCGAAAGCAGCTGGCGGTGGATCACCAGACCGGCTTCGATGGTTTTACCCAGACCCACTTCGTCCGCCAGCAATACGCGCGGGGCGATACGGTCGGCGACTTCGCGGGCGATGTGCAACTGGTGCGCGATCGGTTGCGCACGCACGCCACCCAGGCCCCACAGCGAGGACTGCAACTGGCGGCTGGTGTGTTCAAGGGTGTTGTAGCGCAGGGAGAACCAGGGCAGCGGGTCGATCTGCCCGGCGAACAGACGGTCGCTCGCCAGACGGAACTGAATGAAGTTCGACAGCTGGGTTTCCGGCAGGGTGACGACTTCGTTCTGCCCGTTGAGGCCGTGATAGACCATCAGCCCGTCGACGTCGTCGACCTGCTGCACGGTCATCTTCCAGCCTTCGAAATGGGTGATGGAGTCGCCGGGCGAGAACCGCACGCGGGTCAGGGGCGCATTCCGTAGCGCGTACTGGCGGGTCTCGCCAGTGGCCGGGTAAAGCACGGTCAACAAGCGGCCGTCCTGTGCCAGAACGGTGCCTAAACCAAGCTCTGCTTCGCTGTCACTGATCCAGCGTTGCCCCGGTTGATACTGCTGCGCCATGCTGCCTGACTCCCACCTTGAAAAAGCGGGCTATCTTAACGGAATGACGGCTTCAGGGCCAAAGATTACTGGCGTAGGAGCTGCCGAAGGCTGCGATCTTTTGATCTTTGAGAACCCTTCAGGTTTGAGCTGTCTGATAAGGATCGCAGCCTGCGGCAGCTCCTACAGGTGCGAGGTGCATCACACAATTGCGACAGGCGGCTCAAGGCGCCTGCACCCCAGCCGATAGCCTGCAGACAGGAGACCTTTATATGTTGCCACCGATGCTCCCCTTGAGCGCCGTGCCGATCACGTCCCAGCAGGATCCGATCCGCCAGCGGCCGGACATCCCGCCGGTGGTGCCGGTGCAGGAAAGCTCCAACGAAAGCACGATCGATCTGCACAAGCGTGATCCGGAAGAGGATCGCCTGCAGGCGCGCGAAGAACAGCGTCGCCAGCAGGAACGTGACCGTCGACGCCGTGAGGCGGATGAGGATCCGGAAGAGCATCTGGCCGTGCCGGGCACTGAGCTGAACGCCGATAACACCGTACCGGTGGTGCCGTTGATAGACGATCAGCCGCGTCAGGGGTTGTGGGTTGATATCGAGATTTGAGCGGTGACTGGTCAGCGCCAGCGCCAAGCGGCATGATTGGCGCAATCCTGCCGGTGACGGCAGCTGTGATCTCTTTTGCGATGTGCCGGACGCCATGAGCCAAGACGATAAACTGATCGACCTCAGCACTGAACGCGCCAAGCGTGTGCATGACCTCAACGAGAAACGCTTGATCGAAGTGCGCAACGCTTTCGAGCAGGCGATGCCGTTGGGAAAAACCAAGAAAAAGTCGAAGAACAAACCGAAAAAGCGTTGATCTCCCCCTGCATTCGTTGATGCAGGTCAGTTATTTGCCCTCCTTTATTTCTCTTCGTTGCGGATATTGATCCCGGTCAATGTGTGCGCCTGTGTGTTTGTTAATTTGAATCCATCGCAGCAAAGCAAAGCAAAGCAAAGCAAAGCAAAGCAAAGCAAAGCAAAGCAGGGCCGGGAGGTCAGTCATGTTTTTCGATAACGTGGTGTTTGCCGGGGTTCTCACGGTGGGGCTCATGGTGCTGTTTTTTGCAGGGTTTGGATTTTTTATCTGGAAGGATGCGCATAAGCGGCGCAAGTGAGTTCTTCTGGATTGATGGGCACGCAAGGCATTTTGGGGCGACTTCGGTTGCCCCTTTTTTTTTGTGCCTTGGCGGCCTTTGGGCCGACCAGGCTGTTGGGGGTTTGGGTGAATATCCGTTGCTTGGGTAGCGGCTGCTGGCGGTTTCGCCTGACGGCGACTTACTTTTTTACAAGCGCCAAAAAAAGTAAGCAAAAAACGCTAGCTCCTGCGTTCGGCCCTCGCAGGCTCGGGTTCCTTCGCTGCGGGACTGATCCGGGCGCAGCGGCTACGGTTTGCTTCGCTGCACCTCCTTCCGCTGTGTCTGGCTGCGCCAGACGGTCGCTGCGCTCCCACGCCCGGATCAATCCCTCCACTCAGCCTTCCGACGTCGCCGGTGGATCAAGATCAAGGGCACTCGAGCTTGCGCTCATTGTTGAGTGGGGCGGCTTTGCCGCGGGGCAGCTGCGCTGCTTTGCTTTGCTTTGCTTTGCTTTTGTGGGAGCGAGCCTGCTCGCGAAGGCGGCCTGACAGCCGACCTGTTCTTGAAGTGGTACCCAATCCAACTGTAGGAGCTGCCGAAGGCTGCGATCTTTTGCTCTTGCTCTTGCTCTTGCTCTTGCTCTTGCTCTTGCTGTTGCTCTTGCTCTTGCTGTTGCTGTTGCTGTTGCTGTTGCTGTTGCTGTTGCTGTTGCTGTTGCTGTTCTGTGGGAGCGAGCCTGCTCGCGAAGGCAATCTGTCGACCAACCCATTTCTCCCAGATACCCACGATCCAACTGTAGGAGCTGCCGAAGGCTCGGGCTGCGATCGGGATCGGTCGACGTCTTGAAGAGTGAAACGCTGTAAAAGCGAAACCATAAGCAGCCGTTACGGTAGCAACGGATATGCTCCAATCCCCAATCCCCAATCCCCAATAACAAAAAAGGCGTGATCCTCACGAATCACGCCTTTTCCAATCAACAGCCAACGATCAACTACCCAAAGCCTTCGAAGCCAACCAGAACAACCCGGCCGACAGCGCCACTGTCGCCGGCAAGGTCAGTACCCAGGCCAGCAGAATAGTCTTCACCGTGCCACCCTGCAGGCCGCTCTTGTTGGCAACCATGGTCCCGGCAACACCCGAAGACAACACATGAGTGGTCGACACCGGCAGGCTGAAAATATTGGCCATGCCGATCAGGCTGGCTGTGGTGATCTGCGCCGACATGCCTTGGGAATAGGTCATGCCTTGCTTGCCGATCTTCTCGCCGATGGTCAGCACTACGCGTTTCCAGCCGACCATGGTGCCCAGGCCCAGTGCCAGGGCGACCGCCAGAATCACCCAGAACGGCGCGTATTCGGTGGTGGTGGTCAGGTCTTTGCGCAGCTTGTCGAGGTCAGCCTTTTCACGGGCTTCCAGGCCAGGCAATTTGCCGACTTTCTTTGCCGTGTCGTCCAGGCAGAGCAGGTAGCGACGCACTTCGATGCGGCTGTCCGACGACAGCGAATGGTAGTCCGCTACGCCTTTAAGCGTATGCAGCAAGGCGGTGATGGTCGGTTCGGTCTGCTGCGGGTTGCAGCGGAATTTCTCCGGCAGGTCGCCTTCCACGCTCTTGCCCAGGGCCAGGAATTCACCCAGCGAATCGGCGTTGCGCTGGTAGAACTGGCTCAGGTGCAGCGTCGCGTCGCGGGTGCGTTCGATCTGGTAGGTGGTGCTGTTCAGGTCGAGCACGAACTGCGCCGGGACGATGCCGATCAGCACCAGCATGATCAGGCCGATGCCTTTCTGGCCATCGTTGGAGCCGTGCACGAAGCTCACGGCCATGGCCGAGATCACCAGAACCAGACGGTTCCAGAATGGAGGGTGCTTTTTGTCGTCGATCTTGCGGCGCTGTTCCGGCGTCTTGTGCATCTTCGACAGCGGCCGCCACCATTTCAGGCCGATCAGCACCAGCGCGGCGATGAGGAAGCCGGCCATCGGCGAGAACACCAGCGAGGCGCCGATGTCGATCGCTTTCTGCCAGTTCACGCCATCTCTCAACGGGATGTCGTTGATCAACGCGTTGGCCAGGCCGACACCGAGGATCGAGCCGATCAGGGTGTGCGAGCTTGAGGCCGGGATACCGAAGTACCAGGTGCCCAAATTCCAGGCGATGGCCGCGGCGAGCAACGAGAACACCATCGCCAGGCCATGGCCGGTGTTCACATTGATCAGCAGCTCTACCGGCAGCAAGTGGACGATGGCATACGCCACGCCAACGCCGCCCAGCAGCACGCCGAGGAAATTGAACACACCGGAAAAGAACACCGCCAGGTGCGGCGGCATGGCTTTGGTGTAGATAACAGTGGCTACCGCGTTAGCGGTGTCATGAAATCCATTGATGAACTCGAAGGCGAGGACAAACGTCAGGGCGAGCAAGAGGCTCACAAGCACCCAAGCATCCAGTCCGCTGAATAAATCGATCATGAAGGTTTTCTGACCCGGTCGTAAGGGGGCGCGATTATGCCAGAAAAGACAGGAAATCGATGCCCCGTCTGCTCACTGGTCACAGACATCTGCGATCTAATTTGTTGCAGGGCGTGAAAACCAAGCGGTGCGCAGGGTTTTTCAACTGTTTGATTTTATTTAAGAAACAGGATTTTTGCGGCGATTTTTCCGATGCCGCATAGGCTCAAACGTTTGTCTGAAATATCTCTGAAACCTGTGGGACGCTCGTTCATAAGCCGCAGAACAGCGATGCAGCCGCTGCCCGCGGATAGCGGGCGCGCGAGGTGTCGTCTTGCCACCGCGCTGTGGTCGAGGTGGACGCCGACTTTCGAATGCTCAACCGCCGTGGCTCATGGCTCTTCGGCTTTGAGTTCCTTTTCGATCTTTTCGATTTCCTGCTTGAACACCTGATCCTGAACGGTAGGGCGCTTGCGCCATGCCTTGCGTTCCGGTTCCGGCTGAGCGGCGTAGGTGGTGACTTCCCCGCCGTAAACTTCCTTGTAACGTTGTTCCTGGCGCTCTAGTTCCGCGCGCAGTTCGTCTTTCGTCACGGTGCTACCTGTATGAGTTGAATTGAATATCCGGTGAAACACACTGCAACGAGTCAATTGCGCGCCCCCGCCAGTCATCCACGGCCCGATCAGGCCGGGTGGCATTGGAGAGGCGATCAAGACTTCCGTGTTACAGGCGGCTACGGCACCAGATAAAAACTGACGCAGCATCAGTTTCCTGTTTCAGCGAGCGCTGGCGTTGCATGTGTGATGGGCGCCGGGCGCTGGCCGGAGCTGAGACGAAGGACCTCGTTTCAGCAAGTCGCGGGCTTTTGATTAAAGCGCCGCGACTAGGGTGCATTATAGCGGTCGATTCGGGAATGACTATCTTTGCCAAGTTAAAAACGGTTCTGAATGTGTGATGGTTTTGTTGCCGGCAACTTTTGCCGCTAGTTAAGTGTAAAGACAGCGTTATAAAACAGGCGTTGTGTTTTTGGCGCCATTAAGTGGAATAACTAAGTTGCGAGCAGAATCGATAAAGCCGCCTCAGGGATGAAGAGGAGGAAAAATGGTCTCGATTGCGATAATCGGTCGGCGGTTCGATAATCGCCCAATGTTGGCGCCCCGGTGCTTGTGCATCGCGCGGCGAGCCGTTTGACTAGGCATCGATGCGTGCCGGACAAGGACAAGAAATGAACGATCAAATGCGCAACTCCTTCACGTCGGTGGCGCCGCCCATCGTCGCATCGCCGGCCAAACGCATTCAGGCGCTGACCGGTGATCCGGATTTCATGACTTCGCTGGCTCGAGGCCTGGCGGTGGTGCAGGCTTTTCAGGAACGCAAACGCCACCTGACCATCGCGCAGATCAGCCACCGCACGGAAATCCCTCGCGCCGCCGTGCGCCGTTGCCTGCACACCTTGATCAAGCTCGGCTACGCCACCACCGATGGCCGCACCTATTCGTTGCTGCCGAAAGTGCTGACCCTCGGCCATGCCTATCTTTCCTCGACACCGCTGGCGGTTTCCGCCCAGCCGTATCTGGACCGGATGAGCGAGCAACTGCACGAAGCCTGCAACATGGCGACGCTGGAGGGCGACGACATTCTCTACATCGCTCGTTCGGCGACCACTCAACGATTGATCTCGGTAGACCTTTCGGTGGGTGGAAGGCTGCCGGCATATTGCACGTCGATGGGGCGGATTCTGTTGGCGGCGCTGGACGACACATCCCTGGGCGAATACCTCGACCACGCCGAACTGGTGGCCAAGACCAGCCGCACCATTCATACCCCCGACGCTTTGCTCGAATGTTTGCAGCAGGTGCGTCAGCAGGGCTGGTGCATTGTCGATCAGGAACTGGAACAGGGGCTGCGTTCGATTGCCGTGCCGGTGTACGACGCCTCCGGCCAAGTGGTCGCGGCGCTGAATGTCAGCACTCACGCTGGCCGGGTCAGCCGTGCCGAACTGGAGCAACGCTTTTTACCGGGCCTGCTCAGCGCCAGTCGCGACCTCAGTGCGCAGTTGTTCGCCTGAGGAAGCTGTTCGATAAACGCACAGTGTTGCGTTTATCGAATTGACGCTAAATCCCTCGGATCATTAATGTCGCGGCAGCGTCATCCGGCGCTGAAGTGAATGAGCCCGCCGGATTGTCGACCTCGATAATAATGACAAGAGGCAACTCACCATGCGCCCGCTCCCCGTCTGTCCATGTTTCACCCGTTGTTGCCGGGTTCACCGCAACGCCTGATTACAACCTTCTATTCTTGACCGTGCCGTGCTTTGGCCGGCCGCCGTTCGACTGCGTTTTTTGCGTGGAATAAAAATAATGAACCAGCCTCAGTCCGCTGTGGGTAACTGCCTTGATGTGCAGACCTTCATCAACGCCCAACCGATCTCGCGCTATCAATGGCGGGTGGTGATCCTGTGTTTCCTGATCGTATTTCTCGACGGCCTCGACACCGCCGCCATGGGCTTCATCGCCCCGGCGCTGTCGCAAGACTGGGGTATCGACCGCGCGAGCCTCGGCCCGGTAATGAGTGCCGCGCTGATCGGCATGGTCTTCGGTGCACTCGGCTCCGGCCCTCTGGCTGACCGCTTCGGGCGCAAAGTCGTCCTCGTCGGTGCGGTGATTCTGTTCGGCGGCTTCAGCCTGGCCTCGGCGTACAGCACCAACGTCGAACAGCTGCTGGTGCTGCGCTTCCTCACAGGCCTCGGTCTCGGCGCAGGGATGCCCAACGCCACGACGCTGCTCTCGGAATACACCCCGGAGCGCAAGAAGTCGCTGCTGGTGACCAGCATGTTCTGTGGCTTCAACCTTGGCATGGCCGGCGGCGGCTTCATCTCTGCAAAACTGATTCCGGCGTTCGGCTGGCACGCCTTGCTGATGATCGGTGGGATCCTGCCACTGATCCTCGCGGTAGTGCTGCTGTTCTGGTTGCCGGAGTCGGCGCGCTACCTGGTGGTACGCAATCGTGGCACCGACAAAGTACGCAAGACCCTCGCGCCGATCGATCCTGTCACCGTCGCCCAGGCTTCGAGCTTCAGCGTGCCGGAACAGAAAACCGTCAAGGCGCGCAATGTCTTTGCGGTGATTTTCTCCGGCACATACAGCACCGGCACCTTGCTGCTGTGGCTGACCTATTTCATGGGCCTGGTGATTGTGTACCTGCTGACCAGTTGGCTGCCGACGCTGATGCGCGACAGCGGTGCGAGCATGGAGCAGGCCGCGTTCATCGGCGCGTTGTTCCAGTTTGGCGGCGTGTTGAGCGCGGTCGGGGTGGGCTGGGCGATGGATCGCTTCAATCCGCACAAGGTCATCGGCATTTTCTACCTGCTTGCCGGGGTGTTTGCCTACGCGGTAGGGCAGAGCCTGGGCAACATCACCTTGCTGGCAACGCTGGTACTGGTGGCGGGCATGTGCGTCAACGGCGCGCAATCGGCGATGCCATCACTGGCAGCACGCTTCTACCCGACCCAAGGCCGCGCGACCGGGGTGTCGTGGATGCTCGGCATCGGCCGCTTTGGCGCGATTCTCGGCGCGTGGATGGGCGCAACCTTGCTTGGCCTGGGCTGGAATTTCGAGCAGGTGCTGACTGCACTGGTGATCCCGGCAGGGTTGGCGACGGCGGCGGTGCTGATCAAGGGCATGGTCAGTCATGCGGATGCGACCTGACCGGGCATGAATCTTTATTGAACATGCCGCCTCTTCGCGAGCAGGCTCGCTCCCACTCTGGAATGCATTTCCCTGTGGGAGCGAGCCTGCTCGCGAAGCTTTTGATCTGATTGTTAGGTGAACAACAATCCGTTCGATAAACGAACACTCAGTCGATTATCGGATTGTTTGGCGAATTTCCCGAGCTTAATCTTCAGTGACTCCGGCGCTGAACCTCGCGCCTTTTTATCACTGGCGATTCCTTACAAGAACAGGAGCCCGCTCCATGGCTGAGATCCTTTCGCTGCACGACGCGGTGAAGCAATTCGTCAACGACGGCGACACCGTCGCCCTCGAAGGCTTCACGCACCTGATCCCTACGGCAGCGGGTCATGAAATCATTCGTCAAGGCAAGAAAGATCTGACGCTGGTGCGGATGACGCCTGACCTGATCTACGACCAACTGATCGGCGCCGGTTGCGCGCGCAAACTGATTTTCTCCTGGGGCGGTAACCCGGGCGTGGGCTCGCTGCACCGCTTGCGTGACGCGGTCGAGAAACAATGGCCGCACGCGCTGGAAATCGAAGAGCACAGCCACGCCGACCTCGCCAACGCTTACGTCGCCGGCGCGTCCGGCCTGCCGTTCGCGGTGCTGCGTGCCTACGCCGGCTCCGACCTGCCGAAGGTCAATCCGCTGATCAAAACCGTGACCTGCCCGTTCACCGGCGAAGTGTTGGCGGCAGTGCCATCGGTGCGTCCTGACGTTACCGTGATTCACGCGCAGAAAGCCGACCGCAAGGGCAACGTGTTGCTCTGGGGCATTCTCGGTGTGCAGAAAGAAGCCGCGCTGGCCGCCAAGCGTTGCATCGTCACCGTAGAAGAAATCGTCGACGACCTCAATGCACCGATGAACGCTTGCGTACTGCCGACCTGGGCCTTGAGTGCGGTCTGCCATGTGCCAGGTGGCGCGCATCCGTCCTACGCCCACGGTTACACCGAGCGTGATAATCGTTTCTATCAGGCGTGGGACCCGATCGCTCGCGACCGTGAGACGTTTACCGCGTGGATCAACGAATACATCCATGGCTGCGCTGACTTCAGCGAATTCCAGGCCAAATTGGCCGCTGCTTCGGAGGCCAAGTAATGACTTACACCACCAATGAAATGATGACCGTCGCTGCGGCCCGGCGCCTGAAGAACGGCTCGGTATGTTTCGTCGGTATCGGCCTGCCGTCGAAAGCCGCCAACCTCGCGCGCCTGACTTCATCGCCAGACGTGGTATTGATCTACGAATCCGGCCCGATTGGCGCCAAGCCGAGCGTGCTGCCACTGTCCATCGGTGACGGCGAGTTGGCCGAGACCGCCGACACGGTGGTACCGACCGGTGAGATTTTTCGCTACTGGCTGCAAGGCGGGCGCATCGACGTCGGTTTCCTCGGCGCCGCGCAGGTCGACCGTTTCGGCAACATCAACACCACCGTGGTCGGCGACTACCACGCGCCGAAAGTGCGCCTGCCGGGTGCCGGTGGCGCGCCGGAGATTGCCGGTTCGGCGAAAAGCGTGTTGATCATCCTTAAACAGTCGGCGCGGTCGTTTGTCGACAAACTCGATTTCATCACCTCCGTCGGTCACGGCGAGGGCGGTGATTCGCGTAAACGCCTGGGTCTGCCGGGCGCCGGGCCGGTGGGGATCATCACCGACCTGTGCATCATGGAACCGGAGGAGGGCACTCACGAGTTCGTGGTTACCGCGTTGCATCCGGGCGTGACCCGCGAGCAAGTGGTCGCCGCCACCGGTTGGGCGATTCGTTTTGCCGACTCTGTTGAAACCACCGCTGAGCCGACCGAAGTCGAGCTGACGGCGCTGCGTGATCTTGAAGCGCGCACCGCTGCCGCCCATGGTCAGGCGCCGGGAGAAGCATGATGCGTGACGTGTATATCTGCGACGCGATTCGCACCCCCATCGGCCGCTTCGGTGGCGCATTGTCTGCCGTGCGCGCCGACGACCTGGCCGCCGTGCCGATCAAGGCCCTGATGGAGCGCAATCCTTCGGTGGACTGGAATGCCGTCGATGAAGTGTTCCTCGGCTGCGCCAACCAGGCCGGCGAAGACAACCGCAACGTCGCGCGCATGGCATTGCTGCTCGCCGGTCTGCCGGACAGCGTGCCCGGCGTCACGCTCAACCGCCTCTGCGCTTCGGGCATGGATGCGATCGGCACCGCATTCCGTGCGATTGCCAGCGGCGAGATGGAGCTGGCGATTGCCGGCGGCGTCGAGTCGATGTCCCGCGCACCGTTCGTGATGGGCAAGGCCGACGCGGCGTTCTCGCGCAACATGAAACTGGAAGACACCACCATCGGCTGGCGTTTCATCAACCCGCTGATGAAGGCGCAGTACGGCGTCGATGCCATGCCGCAGACTGCTGACAACGTTGCCGACGACTACAAAGTCTCGCGCGAAGATCAGGACGCCTTTGCTCTGCGCAGTCAGCAACGTACCGCCGCCGCGCAGGCTGCCGGTTACTTCGCTGAAGAAATCGTCGAAGTGCGCATCGCCCACAAAAAGGGCGAAACCGTGGTCAGCCAGGACGAACATCCGCGCGCCGACACCACGATCCAGGCACTGGCCAAGCTGAAACCGGTCAACGGCGCTGACAAAACCGTTACTGCCGGCAATGCCTCCGGGGTCAACGATGGTGCTGCTGCGCTGATTCTGGCGTCAGCCGAAGCGGTGAAAAAACACGGCCTCACCGCTCGCGCAAAAGTGCTCGGCATGGCTAGCGCCGGTGTCGCACCTCGGGTGATGGGCATCGGCCCGGTGCCAGCGGTGCGCAAACTCACCGAGCGCCTTGGCGTAGCGGTCAGCGATTTCGACGTGATCGAACTCAACGAAGCGTTTGCCAGCCAGGGTCTGGCGGTACTGCGTGAACTGGGGCTGGCGGATGACGCGCCGCAGGTCAACCCGAATGGCGGCGCGATCGCTCTCGGTCACCCGTTGGGCATGAGCGGTGCGCGGCTGGTGTTGACCGCGTTGCATCATCTGGAAAAGACCGCTGGCAAGAAAGGTCTGGCGACCATGTGCGTCGGTGTCGGCCAGGGTCTGGCCTTGGCCATCGAACGCGTCTGACGCGCTGCGGCACTTACAAGAACTGAGGAAAGCGAAATGACTGACAAGCCTGGTTACCGTCGCCCACAGGCAGGCACTCAGCCTGAATACCTGCACCCGACGTATCAATCCACCAACCTGCGCTCGCCGTCCAAGCCTTTGGTGTACCTGCCCCATTCACTCTCGGAAATCACCGGGCCGACCATCGGTGCCGAGCATGTTGCCGAGAAGGATAATGACCTGACCGCGCAGCACGACGGCGAGCCGTTGGGCGAGCGCATCATCATTCACGGCCGTGTGCTCGACGAGGACGGTCTGCCGGTACCGGGGATTCTGGTGGAGATCTGGCAGGCCAACGCCGCCGGCCGCTACAACCATGCCCGCGACCTGCACGACGCGCCGCTGGACCCGAACTTCACCGGCACCGGCCGCACCGTCACCGATGCCGATGGCTGGTATCAGTTCCAGACCATCAAGCCCGGCGCCTATCCGTGGGGCAACCACCACAACGCCTGGCGCCCGGCGCACATCCACTTTTCCCTGTTCGGGCCGAGCATCCTCACCCGACTGGTCACGCAAATGTACTTCCCCGGCGACCCGTTGCTGGCGTATGACCCGATCTACAACTGCGTGCCGGACACTTCGGCCAAGGAACGCCTGATCGCTGCTTTCGATCTGGAAAAAACCATTCCGTCCTACGCCCTCGGTTACCGCTGGGACATCGTGCTGCGCGGCCGTGAAGCCACGCCGATGGAGAAATAAGATGACGCTCTATGCGACCACGTCCCACACCGTCGGGCCGTATTACCACATCGGCCTGACCTGGCTGAACCGCGAAACCCTGGCCAACGAGCTGACCCTTGGCGAGCGCGTGGCAATCACCGGCCAGGTGGTGGACGGCAACGGCGATGTCGTCAACGACGCCATGCTCGAAGTCTGGCAGGCCAACGCCGCCGGCAAGTACGACCACCCGGAAGATCAGCAGGACAAACCGCTCGACCCGAATTTCGAAGGCTTCGGCCGGGTGCCGGTGGATGCCGAAGGGCGGTTTCGTTTCACCACGATCAAACCGGGGACCGTGCAAGGCTTGAAGGGCTCGACCCAGGCGCCGCATCTGGTGGTGCTGGTGTTTGCTCGCGGTCTGGTCAAGCACTTGCTGACGCGGATTTATTTTGAAGGCGAACCGGCGAACGTTGCTGATCCGTTGCTCGAGTGTGTGCCGGCGGAGCGTCGTCAGACGTTGCTGGCCAAGGCGGATGCGTCGGGTGTGTACCAGTGGAATGTCGTTCTGCAGGGCACCGATGCCGAGACGGTATTCTTCGATTATTAAGATCAAAAGATCGCAGCCTCCGGCAGCTCCTACACGGTGTACTCCATCCCAATGTAGGAGCTGCCGAAGGCTGCGATCTTTTGATGTTTCGCCTTGTGGAACGGGACTGTTGCAAAGTATGTCTAGACTGTGACTGTCCCTATCGAGTGAAAAAACAATGACAACCACCACCTCCCACTACACCGGCGAAGAGCGCAGCAAGCGCATCTTCGCCATCGTCGGCGCTTCGTCCGGCAACCTCGTCGAATGGTTCGACTTCTACGTCTACGCCTTCTGCGCGATCTATTTCGCCCCGGCGTTTTTCCCCTCCGATAACCCGACTGTGCAACTGGTCAACACCGCTGGCGTGTTCGCTGCCGGGTTCCTGATGCGCCCGATTGGTGGCTGGATCTTTGGCCGCGTCGCTGACAAGCACGGGCGCAAGAACTCGATGCTCATCTCGATTCTGATGATGTGCTTCGGCTCGCTGTTGATTGCCTGTTTGCCGACCTACAAGGACATCGGCGTCTGGGCGCCACTGCTGTTGCTGTTCGCGCGTCTGCTGCAAGGTCTGTCGGTGGGCGGCGAATACGGCACCACCGCGACCTACATGAGCGAAGTCGCGCTCAAGGGCCAGCGCGGTTTCTTCGCCTCGTTCCAGTACGTGACGCTGATCGGCGGACAGCTGCTGGCGGTGTCGCTGGTGGTGGTGCTGCAACAGTTCCTCACAGAAGAAGATCTGCGTGCCTACGGCTGGCGCATTCCGTTTGTGGTCGGTGCGGTGGCGGCGCTGATTTCGCTGTTCCTGCGTCGATCGCTGAAGGAAACCACCAACGAGCAAACCCGCGCGCACAAAGACGCCGGTAGCATCACCGCACTGTTCCGCGATCACAAAGCGGCGTTCATCACCGTGCTCGGCTACACCGCTGGCGGCTCGCTGATTTTCTACACCTTCACCACCTACATGCAGAAATACCTGGTGAACACCGCCGGCATGCACGCCAAGACTGCCAGCTACATCATGACCGGCGCGCTGTTCCTGTATATGTGCATGCAGCCGTTGTTCGGCATGCTCGCCGACAAGATCGGCCGGCGTAACTCGATGCTCTGGTTCGGCGCCCTCGGCACGCTGTTCACCGTGCCGATTCTGCTCAGCCTGAAAAGCATCAGCAGCCCGTTCCTCGCGTTCGTGTTGATCACCCTGGCGCTGGCGATTGTGAGCTTCTACACCTCGATCAGCGGTCTGGTGAAAGCCGAGATGTTCCCGCCGGAAGTCCGCGCCCTCGGTGTCGGCCTGGCCTACGCGGTGGCCAACGCGATCTTCGGCGGTTCGGCGGAATTTGTTGCCCTGAGCCTCAAGGCCGGCGGCATGGAAAACGCCTTCTACTGGTACGTCACGGCGATGATGGCGGTGGCCTTCCTGTTCAGTCTGCGTTTGCCCAAGCAGGCGAAGTATCTGCACCACGATCTGTAAACCCATGTGCGCGGGCTGCGAGGCCCGCGCCGGCAAGGACTGTTTATGACTCAGCGACCGGGCAATCAATTGTTCGATGCCTACTTCACCGCCCGCGATATGCGCGAAGTGTTCTGCGATCAGGGCCGGGTGCAGGCGATGCTCGATTTCGAAGCGGCGCTGGCCCGGGCCGAAGCGCGGGTCGGGCTGATTCCTTCATCGGCCGTGGCACCGATTGCCGCAGCGTGCGACGCGGGCCTGTATGACTTCGCGGCGCTGGGCGAGGCGATTGCCACGGCCGGCAATTCGGCGATTCCACTGGTCAAGGCGTTGGGCAAGCAGATCGCCTCGACCGACGCCGAAGCCGAGCGCTATGTGCATCTGGGCGCGACCAGTCAGGACGTGATGGATTCCGGACTGGTCGTGCAATTGCGCCAGGCGCTGGCGCTGATCGAAAACCAACTGGCACAACTGGCCGACTCGCTCGCCACTCAGGCACAACGTTTCGCCACCACGCCACTGGCCGGGCGCACCTGGCTGCAACACGCGACGCCAGTGACGCTGGGCATGAAGATCGCCGGTTGGCTGGGCGCTGTGACGCGCAGCCGCCAGCGTCTGCGAGAACTCAAGCCACGGCTGCTGGTGCTGCAATTCGGTGGCGCGTCGGGCACGCTCGCGGCGCTGGGCGAGCAGGCGTTGCCGATTGCTCAAGCGCTGGCCGAGGAACTGCAACTGAGCCTGCCCGAGCAACCGTGGCACACCCAGCGCGATCGCATTGTCGAGTTCGGCGCTGTGTTGGGCCTGATCGCCGGCAGCCTCGGCAAATTCGGCCGCGACATTAGCCTGTTGATGCAGACCGAAGCAGCGGAGGTTTTCGAGCCTGCGGCACCGGGCAAGGGCGGCTCGTCGACCATGCCGCACAAACGCAACCCGGTCGGCGCGGCGGTGCTGATCGGCGCGGCAACGCGGGTGCCGGGGCTGGTGTCGACACTGTTTAGCGCCATGCCCCAGGAACACGAGCGCAGCCTCGGTTTGTGGCACGCCGAATGGGAAACCCTGCCGGAGATCTGCTGCCTGGTGTCCGGTTCGCTGCAACAGGCGCGCTTGCTGGCCGACGGTCTGGAAGTCGACGCGGCGCGCATGGCCCGCAACCTCGAACTGACCCAAGGCCTGGTGCTGGCCGAAGCGGTGAGCATCGTCCTCGCCCAACGCGTCGGTCGCGACACCGCGCATCATCTGCTCGAGCAGTGCTGCAAACGCGCGGTGGCCGAGCAACGCCATTTGCGTGCGGTGCTGGCTGACGAGCCGCAAGTCACCGCCGAACTCAGTGGCGCGGAACTCGATGATCTTCTGAACCCCGCGCATTACCTTGGTCAGGCGCAAGTCTGGGTCGAGCGCGCGGTGGCCGATCACAACGCTTTGACTGTCTGAAGGAGAGAGCTGTGGCTTTCGTTCAACTCGCCGATGGCGAACTGCACTATGAAATAGAAGGCCCGGCCGATGCGTCGGTGCTGGTGCTGTCCAACTCGCTGGGCACCGACCTGCACATGTGGGACGCGCAGATGCCGGCGTTCACCGAGCACTTTCGCGTGCTGCGTTTCGACACGCGCGGCCATGGGCAATCGCTGGTTACCGAAGGGCCGTACAGCATCGAACAACTCGGTCGCGACGTGCTCGGTCTGCTCGATGCGCTGCACATCGAGCGCGCGCATTTTTGCGGACTGTCGATGGGCGGGCTGATCGGACAGTGGCTGGGGATCAATGCCGGGCAGCGTCTGCACAAACTGATCGTCTGCAACACAGCGGCGAAGATCGGTGATCCGTCGGTGTGGAATCCACGCATCGAAACCGTATTGCGCGACGGCCCGGCGGCGATGGTCGCGCTGCGTGATGCCTCGATCGCGCGCTGGTTCACCCCGGATTTTTCGGCGGCGCACCCGGACGCGGCGAAGAAGATTACCGACATGCTCGCCGCGACCAATCCACAAGGCTATGCGGCCAACTGCGCAGCCGTGCGCGATGCCGATTTCCGTGACCAACTGGCTTCGATCAACGTGCCGTTGCTGGTGATTGCCGGCAGCGAAGATGCGGTAACGCCGCCGTCCGGCGGGCACTTCATTCGCGACCATGTGCGCGGCGCCGAGTACGCCGAGTTCCATGCGGCGCATTTGTCCAACGTGCAGGCTGGCGCCGATTTCAGTGATCGGGTGCTGACGTTTCTGCAGGCTCAGTGAGGAAGAATTTGTGGACGAGAAACAACGTTACGACGAAGGCATGCAAGTGCGCCGCGCGGTGCTGGGCGATGCCCACGTCGATCGCAGTCTGACCACGCTGACCGAGTTCAACTCGGAATTCCAAGAGATGATCACCCGCCACGCCTGGGGCGACATCTGGACCCGCCCGGGTCTGCCTCGGCACACCCGCAGCCTGATCACCATCGCCATGCTGATCGGCATGAACCGCGAGGGCGAACTGAAACTGCACCTGCGCGCGGCGGCCAACAACGGCGTGAGCCGTGGCGAGATCAAGGAAGTGATCATGCAGAGCGCAATCTACTGCGGCATCCCGGCGGCGAATGCGACGTTTCATCTGGCGGAATCGGTGTGGGATGAATTGGGTATCGAATCCCGCGATTGATGTTGCCTGAGCCATCGCCTTCGCGAGCAGGCTCGCTGCCACCTTGGAATGTATTCCTGTGTAGGAGCAGCCGAAGGCTGCGATCTTTTGATCTTGTTTTTAAAAAATCAAAATCAAAAGATCGCAGCCTTCGGCAGCTCCTACACGTAATCGGTGGTTACAGGAGGCTGATCGGGTAGCTGACGATCAAGCGGTTCTCATCAAACTCGTTATTGCTGAAATCCCGGCGCATGGTCGAGTTGCGCCATCTGACGTTCAAATCCTTCAACGTGCCGCTCTGCACCGTGTAACCGAGTTCCGATTCGCGACCCCATTCCTTGCCGTCGGTGATCGTCCCGGTGTGCACGTTGTCGCCGCTGATGTAGCGGTTCATCAGGGTCAGGCCAGGGATGCCCATGGCGGCGAAGTTGTAGTCGTGGCGCAACTGCCACGAGCGTTCCTGAGCGTTGTCATAACTGGCGTTGTAGCTGTCGTTGGCCAGAGTCCCGCCACTGGTGCCGTTGACGCGCATCCAGGCGCTGTCGCCGGTGAGTTTCTGCAGGCCGACGTAGAACGTGTTGCCGCCGTACTTGGCCGAAAACATGCCGTACCAGGTCTTGTTGTCCAGATCGCCGGCACGCGCGCTGCCATCTTCCTTGCCATAGAAAAAACCGAGGTTGGCGCCCAGCGTCCAGTCGCCGAGCGGCTGGCTGTGCAGCACGTTGAGGTACTGCTGGCTGTAGATGTCCTTGAGCTGCGCGTTCCACAGGCCGATCTGCGTGCGCTTGTCGTTGAACAGGTATTCGCCGCCCTGGAAGTTGAAACGATCCGAGGTGAACGCGGCTTTGCCGGTCATCGACATGTCGCTCATGCTGCTGTCATCGCGCGGGCTGTTGGCGCGGAACTGGCCGCCATAGAGGGTCAGGCCAGCGATTTCCTTCGAAGTGATCTGGCCGCCACGGAAGGTCTGCGGCAGCGAACGCCCGTCGTCCGAACGCAGAATCGGCAGCACCGGCATCCACTCACCGACCTTGACTTCGGTCTGCGAAAGTCTGGCCTTGAACGCGACGTTGGTGCGACCGAAGTTGTCCGCCGGGCGACCGTCATGGTCCAGCGGCAACAACTGCGTACCGCCCGTGCCCTTACCGCCATCGAGCTTGACCGAATACAGCCCGAGCACGTCCATGCCGAAACCGACGGTGCCTTGGGTGAAGCCGGATTTCGCGTCGAGGATGAAACTCTGCGTCCACTCTTCAGCCTTGCCCTGGGCCTTGGTCGGATTGGTGAAATTGCGGTTGATGTAAAAGTTGCGCAGGTTGAGGTTGACCTTGGCGCCTTCAACGAAGCCACCTTCTTCGGCGCTGGCTGGCAGGGCCAGACCGGCGACGGCCAGGGCGATCACACCGGGCAATGCGTAGGGCACAGGGAAAACTGTCATGACTGGGTCTCTCTTGTTTTTGTAAGGCGAACGGCTGCGCTGTCGCGGCGGGTGCGGCGCAGGCGGGAAGTGCAGGTTTGAGATGGAACGGTGGCGGTCAGCCGGGGGGAGCAGGGCGCTGGAGCATGGTGTCGAACCTTGTTGTTATTGGTTTTCTGAGGCGAATGGTGCGGGGCGCAATGGTTGGATTCAATTGGTCGTAGCGGGTTTTGGGCGGTTATCGAACGCTAGATGTAGCTGCGTTTTGTGATGAAGATTGAACATGTACGCGAGCAGGTCGGATCCGTTTAATGGGGGAGGATTGCTTGGAAAAAGCTGATGAAAACTTACCATTCTTGAATAATAAAGGAAGGTCTGTCCACTGTCAGACCTGACAGTGTACTAGGTTTTGTTTTGCGGCTAGTGTTTCATCGGAAGTTTAATAAATCTCAAGTGAAAGAGGTGTTTAAGATGAAGCATGAAATTGAGCTTTCTACGGCTGATATTCTGCCGAAAAGAGATTTTGTCGCCGGGACCAGTTCGGGGGAAGTTGAACTCGAAGTCACAAGAGCCGGGCTTGTTTCAGGATTAAAAACTAACTGGGTTATTTTTGGTTGTTCTGAGAATGACCAATATATTAAAGGGAGTATTCAGGCGTTGTTTGGAGAGGACACAGGACAGAACGTTCCGTCGGTTTTTATTACTATGCGTGGACTTGGAGTCGGTAAGTACCCGATTCAATCCTCGGGTGAGTTTAAGGCGATATATGGCTTCGGCCGTCCAAATGGTATTGGAGGAGACGCGTTTGGCGAGGGAGAGTTTGTAGTAGATGAGTTCTTTTACTCGCCGACTTCTAAGTCGATCCGAGGTTCATTTGATTTTCATTATATTGATCGTTATGGTCTTGCAGTTAATGTTAAAGGCGTGGCTTTTTGGGCGAAAAATGTTGGATGAACAAACTTTTTGAAGGTGAGTGCGTGCCGCGCGTGCTTATATTTTTTGCGAAAAAACTGGCAGTTAAAAAGCCCACCAATTGGTAGTCAATGGTGGGCTTTTCATTTCGAACGATGATCAGAACAACTTCATCTTCGGCGCTTCTTCTTTCAGAGCTTCGTTCTGCGCGGTCTGCGCATTCCATCCACCGCCCAGTGCCTTGTACAGGTTGGCCGCGCTGTTCAGCTGCGCGAGGCGGTCGGTGATCAGTGCCTGTTGCGCGCTGAACAGCTGACGCTGAGCAGGTCGTCGGCCAGCGGTTTGGCCGCTTGCAGATTGGCCGGAATACCGGTGCCAAGCAGCAGGGTCAGACTGTTTTCGTCTCTTTTCGGGCTGACAGGCAGCAAGTTTCATACGGGAGCTTCGTTATGTTCAACTATGCGATCCATATAAATAATCATGTTCTCAAGATTGGAATCTGCGAGAAATTTTTTTTTACTAAGGGTTGGTGATCTCTGCGCGCTATTAAATCACCTTTATAATTTATCTTTGAGCAGATTACACCTGTCAGGTTTGACAGTATGCAGCTTTTCAGCTGTGTAATAGTCTGGTGATGCAGGTCTGCTTTCTTAACGTATTGGAGAGTCAAGATGAACAGCGAAATAGTAAAAGGTTTTTTTAGTCTGGAAGTTTATAAAGGCGGAAGCGTTTCCACTTTGGAAACCAACGAAGTAAGCATTAGCCATCAAGAGTCCAGTGATCTTTGGTTTGTCGGCGCTCATTTCGGAGAGCCGGGTGTTAAAGGTCCGATAATTGCACTTTCTTTTATGAAGTCACATAAGGCGGGGGAGTATGAGATAGCACCGGGCCCTAGCGAAACTGTCACCAGTGCTTCTATGGGAGAAGGAACAATTGGAGGGGGCGGGTTCCACGAACAAGGAACAGGAGAGATGACGCTGAATGAGATTACCAGTGTTGAACCAAATCTTTTTTTGTGTCGGGAAATTGCTGGTTTGAATTCAAAGAATACGGCAGTCCTGGTAAAACCAGGGTCGTGGTTAAAGAGTTCAGCGCAAAAATCATCGAGAAGTAGTTTGATGCCAAAAGAAGCCCACCAATTGGTGGGCTTTCAGCCGATGATCAGAACAACTTCATCTTCGGCGCTTCTTCTTTCAGCGGTTCGTTCTGCGCAGTTTGCGCATTCCATCCACCGCCCAGTGCCTTGTACAGGTTGACCGCGCTGTTCAGCTGCGCGAGGCGGTCGGTGATCAGTGCCTGTTGCGCGCTGAACAGCTGACGCTGGGCATCGAGGAAGGTCAGGTTGCTGTCGACGCCGATGCGGTAGCGACGTTCGGCCAGGCGGTAGTAATCCTGGTTGGCCTGAACGAAGTCACGCTGCGCTTGCAACTGCTCGGTGTAGGTCTGGCGGGCAGCGAGGCCGTCGGCGACTTCCTGGAAGGCTGTTTGAATGGACTTCTCGTAGTTCGCCACGCCAATGTCTTTCTGGATCTTGGCGTAGTCGAGGCTGGCGCGCAGGCTGCCGGCATTGAAGATCGGCAGGTTGATCTGCGGCTGGAACAGCCACGTCCCCGAACCGCCCTTGAACAAGCCGGACAGATCCGGGCTCAGGCTGCCCGCGTTGGCGGTCAGGCTGATGCTCGGGAAAAACGCTGCACGGGCCGCGCCGATGTTGGCGTTGGCCGCCTTCAGGTTGTACTCGGCCTGCAGAATGTCCGGACGACGTTGCAGCAGATCCGAAGGCAGACCGGCGGGCACGTCGCTGAGCAGGTCGTCGGCCAGCGGTTTGGCCGCTTGCAGATTGGCCGGAATACCGGTGCCAAGCAGCAGGGTCAGACTGTTTTCGTCCTGCGCGACCTGGCGGGTGTAACGCGCCAGTTGTGCCCGGGCGTTTTCCACGGAAGTGCGCGACTGCGCCAGGTCCAGCGCCGAAGCCACACCGACTTCGTTGCTGCGGCTGGTCAGTTTGTAGCTTTCTTCGAAGGCACCGAGGGTGTCCTGAGTTAGCTTGAGCAGTTCCTTGTCCGCTTGCCAGGTCAGGTAGGCATTGGCGACGTTGGCCACCAGACTGATCTGTGTGCTGCGGCGTGCTTCTTCGGTAGCGAAGTACTGTTGCAACGCTTGCTCGCTCAGGCTGCGCACCCGACCGAACAGGTCGAGTTCGTAGGCGCTGACGCCGACGGTCGCCGAGTAGGAGCTGGTGATCCCCGACTCGCCAGTCTGCGAGGCACGGGCCGGAACCCGCTGACGGCTGCCGGCGGCGTTGGCCGACACCGCCGGGAACAGATCGGCGCGCTGGATGCGGTATTGCGCTGCATAAGCGTCGATGTTCAGCGCCGCGACCCGCAGGTCGCGGTTGTTTTCCAGGGCGACCTGGATCAGCTGTTGCAGGGCAGGATCATGGAAAAACTGCTTCCAGCCCTGTTCGGCAGCGGCTTGCGCCGGAGCCTGGGCCGGCGAATATGCCGGCCCCTGCGGGTACTGGCCTGCGACCGGAGCCTCAGGCTGCTGATAGTCAGGTATCAACGAGCAACCGCTCAGCACGAAGGCGGCGACTGCGATGGAGAGTAGCGACTTGCTCATTGGCCAGCCTCTTTAGGAGTTTCAGTAGTCTCATCCGCGTCGGTCTTTTTGCGCTGACCGATCGACGACACAGTAACGAAGAACAGTGGGACCCAGAAGATCGCCAGGATCGTGGCCGTGAGCATACCGCCAATCACGCCGGTACCGATCGCATGTTGACTGCCTGAACCGGCGCCGGTGGAGATCGCCAGCGGTACCACACCGAGGACGAAGGCCAGCGAGGTCATGATGATCGGGCGCAGACGCATGCGGCAGGCTTCGATTGCCGCTTCACGCAGGGTGCGTCCCTGTTCATGCAGTTCCTTGGCGAATTCGACGATCAGAATGGCGTTTTTAGCCGCCAGACCGATGGTCGTCAACAGGCCTACCTGGAAGTACACGTCGTTGGACAGACCGCGCAGACTGGTCGCCATCAGTGCACCGATGATCCCCAGCGGTACCACGAGCATGACCGCGATCGGAATCGACCAGCTTTCATACAGCGCCGCCAGACACAGGAACACCATCAGCAGCGACAGGGCGTACAGCGCTGGCGCTTGCGAGCCAGAAAGACGCTCCTCGTAGGACAGACCGGTCCAGGAGATACCGACACCGGACGGCAGTTTCTTGGCAATCGCTTCGACTTCGGCCATCGCTTCACCGGTGGAGTAGCCAGGCGCCGGAGCCCCGAGGACCTCGACCGCTTCCACACCGTTGTAGCGCGCCAGTTTCGGCGAACCGTAGACCCACTCGCCTTTGGCAAATGCCGAGAACGGAACCATGGTGCCTTCGGCGTTACGCACGTACCACTTCTTCAGGTCTTCCGGGCTCATGCGCGAGTCCGGCTGGCCCTGCACGTAGACTTTCTTCACCCGACCACGGTCGATGAAGTCGTTGACGTAGCTACTGCCCAGCGCGATCGACAGGGTGTTGTTGATGTCGCTGATGGTGATGCCGAGGGCACTGGCCTTCTCGTCATCGATTTCCAGCTGGAACTGCGGCTCATCGTTCAGGCCGTTCGGACGCACCTGGGTCAGCACCTTGCTTTGCGCCGCCATGCCGAGGAACTGGTTACGCGCTTCCATCAGTTTTTCGTGACCGATGCCGGCACGGTCCTGCAGGAACACGTCGAAACCGGTGGCGTTACCCAATTCCAGAACCGCTGGCGGGGCGAAGGCGAATACCATCGCGTCGCGGAAGCTGAAGAAGTGTTGCTGGGCACGCGCAGCGAGGTTGAACACGCTGTTGTCGGCGTTACGTTCGCCCCACGGCTTGAGCATGATGAACGCCATACCCGAGCTCTGCCCACGGCCAGCGAAGTTGAAACCGGTCACGGTGAACACCGAAGCCACCGCGTCCGCCTCACCGCCGTCCTTGTTCGGACGCAGCAGGTACTCACGCATTTCATCCACGACCACTTGCGTACGCTGGGCACTGGAACCGGCCGGGGTCTGCACCTGGGCGAACAGAACGCCCTGGTCTTCTTCCGGGAGGAACGCGGTCGGGATGCGGGTGAACAGCCAGATCATGCCCACGACGATCAGCAGATACGCCAGCAGGTACGGCGCCTTGCGGGTCAGCATGTTGCCGACGCCGCGCTCGTAGCTGCGTACGCCACGGTCGAAGTTACGGTTGAACCAGCCGAAGAAACCTTTCTTCGGGGTACCGTGCTCGCCTTTCGGAATCGGCTTGAGCATGGTCGCGCACAGCGCCGGGGTGAAGATCAGGGCAACCAGTACCGACAGGGCCATGGCCGACACGATGGTGATCGAGAATTGCTTGTAGATCACACCGGTGGAGCCACTGAAGAACGCCATCGGCAGCAGTACCGCCGAGAGCACGAGGGCGATACCGACCAGTGCACCCTGGATCTGGCCCATGGATTTCTTCGTCGCTTCCTTCGGTGACAAGCCTTCTTCGCTCATCACCCGCTCGACGTTTTCCACCACGACGATGGCGTCGTCCACCAGCAGACCGATGGCCAGCACCATGCCGAACATGGTCAGGGTGTTGATGCTGAAGCCGGCGGCGGCGAGGATGCCGAACGTACCGAGCAGTACCACCGGCACGGTCATCGTGGTGATGACGGTGGCGCGGAAGTTCTGCAGGAACAGGAACATCACCAGGAACACCAGCGCGATCGCTTCGACCAGGGTGTGCACCACGCCTTTGATCGACTCGGTCACCACTGGGGTGGTGTCATACGGGAACACCACTTCCATGCCTTGCGGGAAGAACGGCTTGAGGCTGTCGATGGTGTTGCGCAGCGCTTTGGCGGTATCGAGGGCGTTGGCGCCGTTGGCCAGTTTCACTGCCAGACCGGACGCCGGGCTGCCGTTGAACTGGGCGCTGATCGCGTAGTTCTCACCGCCGAGGCCGACTTCAGCCACGTCTTTGAGGCGCACCTGCGAACCGTCCTTGTTGACCTTGAGGAGGATTTCCTTGAACTGCTCGGCGGTCTGCAGACGGGTCTTGCCGATGATTGTCGCGTTCAGTTGCTGGCCCTGGACGGCAGGCAGGCCACCGAGCTGACCGGACGACACCTGGACGTTCTGCGCAGCAATGGCGTTTTTCACGTCGACCGGGGTCAGGTTGAAGTTGTTCAACTTGGCCGGGTCAAGCCAGATACGCATCGCGTACTGCGCACCGAAGACCTGGAAGTCACCGACACCGGCGGTCCGCGAGATCGGGTCCTGCATGTTCGACACGATGTAGTTGGACAGGTCGTCCTTGGTCATGCTGCCGTCACGCGACACCACGCCGATCACCAGCAGGAAGTTCTTCACTGCCTTGGTCACGCGGATACCCTGTTGCTGCACTTCCTGCGGCAGCAGCGGGGTGGCCAGGTTCAGCTTGTTCTGGACCTGGACCTGCGCGGTGTCGGAGTTGGTGCCTTGCTCGAAGGTCGCGGTGATGGTCATGCTGCCGTCGGAGTTACTTTCCGACGACACATAACGCAGGTTGTCGATACCGTTGAGCTGTTGCTCGATGACCTGAACCACGGTGTCCTGCACGGTTTGTGCGGAGGCACCTGGGTAGGTCACCTGGATCGCAATGGCCGGTGGCGCAATGCTCGGGTATTGGTTGATCGGCAATTTCAGGATCGAAAGTGCCCCGACCAGCATGATCACCAGGGCGATTACCCAGGCGAAAATCGGACGGTCGATGAAGAATTTTGACATGGGTTACTCCCCTTTGCCGCCGGCGGCTTTGTCAGCTGCCTGTGCGGGGGCCGGGTTCTTGGTGCCGACGTTAGTCGCTTCGGTCGCTTTGACCTCGACGCCCGGTTTGACGTACTGCAGCCCTTCGGTGATCAGACGATCGCCGGCTTTCAGGCCGTCTTCGATCAGCCATTGGCTACCGACGGTGCGGCTGGCCTTGAGCTGACGCAGCTCGACTTTGTTGTCGGCGCCGACCACCAGTGCGGTCGGGGTGCCTTTGAGGTCGCGGGTCACGCCTTGCTGCGGTGCGAGAATTGCTGCGCTGTTGACGCCGGCCTGCAGCTGGGCGTGGACGAACATGCCTGGCAGCAGGGTGTGATCGGGGTTCGGGAACACCGCGCGCAGGGTCACCGAGCCAGTGGTCTGGTCAACCGAGACTTCGGAGAATTCCAGCTTGCCGTCGAGCTTGTACTGGCTGCCGTCTTCCAGGGTCAGCTTGACCGCTGCGGCGTTGTCGCCAGCCTTCTGCAGACGGCCGCTTTCCAGTTCACGGCGCAGTTCCAGCAGTTCCACCGACGACTGGGTGACGTCGACGTAGATCGGGTCGAGCTGCTGAATCACGGCCATCGCATCGGCCTGACCATTGCTGACCAGAGCGCCTTCGGTGACCGAAGAACGGCCAATACGGCCTGAGATCGGCGCGTAGACCTTGGTGTAACGCACGTTGATCTGCGCAGTCTGCAGCGACGCTTCCGATTGCAGACGGTTGGCCAGCGCGGTGTCGTATTCCTGACGGCTCACCGCTTGCTCATCAACCAGTTGCTTGTAGCGGTCGGAGATCGACTTGGTCGAACGCAGGTTGGCTTCGGCGCTTTTCAAGGTCGCTTCGTAGACCGACGGATCGATCTGATACAGCTGCTGGCCGGCTTTGACGTCGGCGCCTTCCTTGAACAGACGCTTGAGGATGATGCCGTTGACCTGCGGGCGAACTTCAGCGATGCGGAACGCACTGGTGCGACCCGGCAGCTCGGAGGTGAGGGTAAAGGCTTGTGGTTGCAGGGTGACGACGCCGACCTGAGGAGGCGGAGCGGCAGGGGCCGCTTCTTCCTTTTTACATCCGCTGAGCAGCGATGCCAGGGCGACGGCAGTGACCAGAGCGGTAACAGCTGGCTTGAATTGCATGAAGATCCTCGGGTCAGGCGCGCAAGAAGCGCACAAGAAGTGTGAAAGAGTAAAAATCGGGCACCGGGTGGATAAGTAGCTTGCTAAGTAATATACTTACGTTCATGGTTGTTTGTAAACACCTGCGCCGCGTACCCACCCTGATACAAAAGTCGTCGCAAGGTTTGAAATTGTAGGCCGGGGAGCCGATTCACGAGAGATCGCCCCCTCTTTATTCAGCGGATATTCAGCCATCCCTGAAACATCCTGTTTGAGGTTTTACTGCCATGGTCCGTCGTACCAAAGAGGAAGCTCAGGAAACCCGCAGCCAGATCCTGGAAGCGGCCGAGAAAGCCTTCTATGAAAGGGGGGTTGCCCGCACCACCCTGGCGGACATCGCGACCCTCGCCGGCGTGACGCGTGGCGCCATCTACTGGCATTTCAGCAACAAGGCTGATCTGGTCCAGGCGATGCTCGACAGCCTGCACGAACCGCTGGATGAACTGGCCAAGGCCAGCGAAAGCGAGGACGAACCTGACCCGCTGGGCTGCATGCGGCAGTTGCTGATTCATTTGTTTCATCAAGTTGCACTGGACCCGAAAACCCGGCGCATCAACGAAATTCTGTTTCATAAGTGCGAGTTCACCGATGAAATGTGCGATCTGCGCCAGCAGCGCCGGACGGCCAGTCTAGATTGCAACCTGCGCATCGGACTGACCTTGCGTAACGCAGTGAACCGCGGCCAGTTGCCGGAAGATCTCGACACTGCCCGTGCGGCGATCAGCATTCATGCCTACATTGACGGCCTGCTGTACGGCTGGCTGCTGGCCCCGGACAGCTTCGAACTGCACGCCGAGGCTGAACGCTGGGTCGACACCGGGCTGGACATGCTGCGCCTGAGCCCGAGCCTGCGCAAATGAAACAAAATGCGCAATTGCCTGGTGAGATGTCAATCAGCCCTCATGGCTGATCATCGCGGCGGAGAGTTTAAACGTAGCCAGTCGCGGATTTTGTAGGGAAATTGTGTCGCTGTTGTTAAACGGTGTTTGCTTGCGCTTGTCCTGCGCCAATAGCAAAAAGCCCCTGACTCTCACGAGTCAGGGGCTTTCTTGTTTCTGCGCTACAGCGTGATTACAAGGTCGGATAGTCGATGTAACCCACCGGACCCTTGCCGTAGAACGTCTCCGGATGCGGCTCGTTCAACGGCGCATCAGCCTGCAAACGTGCCGGCAGATCCGGGTTGGCAATGAACGGCACGCCGAACGCTACGGCGTCTGCCTTACCGCTGGCCAGCCATTCGTTGGCACTTTCCTTGGTGAATTTCTCGTTGGCAATGTACGGGCCACCGAAGGCTTCTTTCAATTGCGGGCCAAGGCTGTCGGCACCTTCTTTTTCACGCGAGCAGATGAACGCGATGCCACGCTTGCCCAGCTCACGGGCGACGTAGGTGAAGGTTTCGGCGAGGTTGTCATCGCCCATGTCGTGGGAATCGGCACGCGGTGCCAGGTGCACACCGACGCGACCAGCGCCCCAGACTTCGATTGCGGCATCGGTCACTTCCAGCAGCAGGCGCGCACGGTTTTCCAGCGAGCCACCGTACTGATCAGTGCGCTGGTTGGTGCTGCTTTGCAGGAACTGGTCGAGCAGGTAACCGTTGGCGCCGTGGATTTCCACGCCGTCGAAACCGGCGGCTTTGGCGTTCTCGGCACCGGTGCGGTAGGCGTCGACGATGTCGGCGATTTCAGCGGTTTCCAGAGCGCGCGGCGTTGGGTAGTCGGCCAGTGGGCGCACCAGGCTGACGTGGCCCTTTGGCTGGATGGCGCTTGGCGCGACCGGTGCTTCACCGTTCAGGTACGAAGGGTGAGAAATGCGGCCAACGTGCCACAGTTGCAGGAAGATCTTGCCGCCAGCGCCGTGAATCGCCTTGGTTACGTTGGCCCAGCCACGCACTTGATCGTTGGACCAGATGCCCGGGGTGTCCGGGTAGCCGACGCCCATCGGCGTTACCGAAGTGGCTTCGCTGAGGATCAGGCCGGCCGAGGCGCGTTGTACGTAGTACTCGGCCATCAGCGCGTTCGGCACACGGCCTTCGTCGGCGCGGCAGCGAGTCAGCGGAGCCATGATGATGCGGTTGTTCAGCTCGATGTCGCCGAGTTTGATCGGGTCGAAAATAGTCGCCATGTCTAAAAGCCTCTCTTTAATTAAGGAAGTTGATCAGTTGGAAGCAGGCGCCAGCTCGGCATTGCCGTTCTGGCGGAAAGTAATCAGGGTCACCAGCAGGGCGAGCACAGCCAGCGCGGCGGCGGCCAGAGGCACGCTGGTCAGGCCGTAGCCGTGGGCGATGACGCTGCCGCCGACCCAGGCGCCGAGGGCGTTGCCAACGTTGAAGGCGCCGATGTTCAGGGTCGAAACCAGGTTCGGTGCAGCCTTGCCGAAGGTCACCACGTTGACTTGCAGCGCGGGCACAGCGGCGAAACACGCGGTGGCCCAGAGGAACAGGGTGATTTCAGTCGGGATCAGCGCAACGCTGGTCCAGCTCAACACCGTGGACACCACGGCCATGGCGATGAACACGCCGATCAGCGTGGCGGCCATGCCTTTGTCGGCGAGTTTGCCGCCGATGATGTTGCCGACAGTCAGACCCAGACCGATGAGCATCAGCGTCCAGGTCACGCCACGTGGCGACACACCGGTGACTTCGCCAAGCAGTGGGGCGACGTAGGTGAACAGGGTGAAGACCGAGGCGGCGAACAGCGCGGTCATGCTCAGCGACAGCCAGATGCCGGCGCCTTTGAGCGCGGCCAGTTCGGCGCGCATGTCGAGTTTCTCTTCGTCACGCTTGGCCGGCAGGAAGCGGATCAGGCCGATCAGCGCAATCACACCAATTACGGTCACCGCCCAGAAGGTCGAACGCCAGCCGGCTTCCTGACCCAATGCGGTGCCCAGCGGCACGCCCAGAACGTTGGCCAGAGTCAGACCGGTGAACATCAAGGCGACCGCCGAGGCACGTTTGTTTGGCGCGACCAGATTGGCCGCCACCACCGAACCAATGCCGAAGAACGCACCGTGACACAGTGCGGTGACCACCCGGGCAAACATCAGCACGTTGTAGTCGCTGGCGATGGCGCAGAGCAGGTTGCCGACAATGAAGATGCCCATCAACGCCACCAGCGCTGCCTTGCGCGGCAACCTGGCGGTGGCCAGCGCCATGAACGGTGCACCGATGGCCACGCCCAGGGCGTACCCGGTGACCAGCCAGCCGGCGCCGGGAATCGACACACCGAGATCCGCCGCCACGTCGGGCAGCAGGCCCATGATGACGAACTCGGTGGTGCCGATGGCGAAGGCGCTCAGGGCGAGAATGAGGAGCGAAAGGGGCATGCAGGTTTCCTTGTCGGCTGGCTGACGTTAAGGGTCAGAGCTCTTTACTGAGGGTGCTGAGAAACGCCTGGATGACGTCCTCGTTACGTTTGAAAAAATGCCACTGCCCGGCCTTCTGGCTGCTGATCAGCCCGGCCCGTTGCAACGTCGCCAGGTGCGCCGACACGGTCGATTGCGACAGGCCGCAACGCTGATCGATCTGCCCGGCGCAAATACCATATTCGTGGTTGTGCAACTGCTCGGGGAATTCGCCTTTCGGGTCTTTCAGCCAGTTGAGGATGTCTCGCCGTACTGGGTGCGCCAGGGCTTTTATTATTTCGTCGAGGTCGAGGTTCATGGCTTGGGCTCGTGGGGGCAGTGGCGATATATCGCGATGGAGCGAACTTTAAATCGTTGGATCGCGATATACCAATATGAATTCGGTCTGACGAGCGCATAAATCGCTCTATCGGGTTATAACGATATGAGCGTGATGGATCAGTCGCCGCAGTGCTAAGCTGCGCCCATGAACTATCTCGCGCATTTGCATCTCGGCGGCCAGCGCCCCGGTCAGTTACTCGGCAGCCTGTATGGCGACTTCGTCAAAGGTCGGCTGCAAGGCCAGTTCGACCCGGAAGTGGAGGCGGCGATTACGCTGCATCGGCGGATCGACGCCTTCACCGATCGCCATCCACTGGTCGACATTGCTTTGGGGCGCTTCAGCGAAACGCGGCGACGGTATGCCGGAATCGTCCTCGATGTGTTTTTCGATCACTGCCTGGCGCGGGACTGGACGCTGTATGCCGACCGACCGCTGGAGCAGTTCACCGCAGACGTCTATCAGGTGCTGTCCCGCGAACGGCAATTGCCGGAACGGCTGGCGAAGATCGCCCCGCACATGGTCGCCAACGACTGGCTGGGCTCGTATCGCGAGTTTGAGGTGCTGGAGCAGGTGTTGCGCGGGATCTCACGACGGCTGACCAGGCCTGAGGAATTGGCGGGAGCGATGCGGGAGTTGCGACGTTTGTATGAACCGTTGAGTGAAGACTTCAGCCTGTTCTACCCGCAATTGCAGGATTTTGCCCAAAACTCCGAACCCATGAAGATCTGAATGTGGGAGCGAGCCTGCTCGCGAATGCGGTGTATCAGCCAATATAGATGCTGAATGACATGCCGCCTTCGCGAGCAGGCTCGCTCCCACAGGGGATCTGTATTGGTTCAGGCGGCTATCAGGTTGCCTGTGCGGCGCGGTTCTGCAGGTTTTGCGACCTCGCCAAACAACACCTTCTGCACCGCCTGCTGCGCTTCGAACGCCAGCGCCGCGCGCTCGCGGCCCTGACAGGCGATCGGCTTGAGCAGATGCACTTCGACGTCGCCGCAGTCATGGCTGAACAGGCGCATCAGGTGCGAGAGCAAATCATCGTCGCCAATGAACGGTGCGAGCGTGTCGATTTCGCCGTCACGCAGATAACGGATCGCCACCGGTTGCAGCATCACCTCGGAATCGATCGCCGCCGACAGCAGCCGACCATGGAAGGTGCGCAGCGAACGGCCATCGGTGGTGGTGCCTTCGGGGAACATCAATAGCGCATGTTCGGTTTGCAGATGACGGGTCATCTGTTTGCGGATCAACTGGCTATCGCCCGACCCACGGCGGATGAACAGGCTGCCGGCCTTGGCTGCGAGCCAGCCGGCCACCGGCCAGGTGCGCACTTCGGCCTTGGACAGAAACGACAGCGGCGTGAGCATGCCCAGCAACGGAATATCGGTCCACGACACGTGATTGCTGACCCACAGCATCGGCTGTTTCGGCAGCTCGCCATGGACGCTCACGCGAAAGGGCAGGGCATTGCTCAGCCGCGCCATGAAGAAGCGCGACCAGCGCTGGCGCCGCTCCATCGAGTGGGCCAGACCGAGGCGTTCGAACACGCCGAAGACGCTGGCCATGGTCAGCCCCAGCGTCACCACCAGCAGCACTCGCGCGATTCGCGCGTACACCCGCAACCGGCTCATTACACGGCCGCCTTGAAGTGCTTGGCGTAGCGCGGGCAGAGTTCGTCGCGCTTGAGCAGGATGAACACGTCGGCGACCTGGAAGTCTTCGTCCCAGCACGGCTCGCCGCAGATTTTCGCACCGAGGCGCATGTAGGCCTTGAGCAGCGGTGGCATTTCGGCGATGACGTTGGACGGGATATCCAGCGTCGGCAACGGGTTTTTCGGCTCGGCGCGCAAGTGTTCGGTGCACAGATAACGTTCGCGCAAACGCTGCATGATCGCGTGGGCCTGAATGCCGCCGTCCTGCATCGGGATGCTCGCGCAACCCATCAGGTAGCTGTAGCCGCCCTGATTGAGCACTTCGGCCAATTCGCCCCAGAGCACGGCGATGGTGCCGCCATTGCGGTACGCCGGATCGACGCAGGTGCGGCCGATTTCCAGGATCGGGCCTTGCAGATGCGCCAAACCATGCAAGCTGAATTCTTCTTCGCTGTAGAACTTGCCGAGGCTGCTGGCAGCGGTGTGATCGAGCAGACGCGTGGTGGCGACCAGGCGCCCGGTGTTCAGATCACGCACGCCGATATGGCTGCAGTGAACATCATAATCATCCATGTCCAGACCCAGTTCCGCGCCTTTGAGTTTGGCGTTGAATTCGCCGCTGAAGACGGCGAAGCGCAGGGCCTGGGCTTGCTGCAAGGCTTCGGCGCCGATCAGGCGTTCGGCTTGCAGGCGGCGTTCATTGCCGGTGTCGCTGATGCGGGCGATTTGCGTCATGTGAATCTCCGTACGGGCCTTTAACCCGTCGTGGGTTGCAGCCGATCGACTTTCTTTATGCAGCAGTGTTGGGCAAAGTCAGGCTATGTAGCCCCGGTGTCATCGCCATGAACGTTCGGTGATGCTTATATGACAGCCCACAAGGAGGCGCCCATGCCCTGGCCAGATCTGCTGCACCACCGTGAACGCTTGCCCGTCGCTGCTGATCTGGCCGAGGGTTTTGCAACGTTGTTGCAGGCGCTGGGCAACGTCACGCCGTTCGAATTGGCGGTGGCCGGCGGGCGGCGGATGGCGACGCCGGGGCTGGCGTTTCTGGTCGGTTATCAGGCGGCGCTGCGCATGTTGTGGCCGAGCGCGCCGCTGAGCCTCGGCGCCTTATGCGCGACGGAACAGCGCAGCCTGCGCCCCGCCGACATGCACACGCGGCTGAGCGATTTGCGCTTGAACGGGCGCAAGGATTTCGTCACCGCCGGCGACGCGGCGGATTGGCTGCTGGTGGCTGCGCGCAGTGAGGAGCCCGGCGCAACACCGCGCCTGAGTCTGGCGGTGGTTTATCCCGGCGAGCCCGGGGTGAAGGTGGAAAAGCTGCCGGCGTTGCCGCTGATGCCGGACATCAGCCACGGCCGCCTGCACCTCGACGGCGCCCTGTGCGAACTGCTCGCCGGTGACGGCTGGGACGCCTATGTCAAACCGTTTCGCAGTCTTGAAGATGTCTACGTGCTCAGCGCCATGACCGCGTGGTTGTACGGCGTCGGCCAGGAAAGCGACTGGCCGCAGACCTTGCAATTGCGTTTGCTGGCGCTGTTGGCCGGGTGTGCCGAGGCCAGCCGGCAAGCGCCGAACAATCCGGCGGGGCATGTGCTGCTGGGCGGGTTGTTTGCGCAGTTTGAAGCGCTGGCGCGGGAAGTTGATGAGGCGCTGGGCAATGGCCCGGCGGAGTGGGCGCAGATGTGGCAGCGGGACAAGGGCGTGATGCAGTTGGCGGCAGGGGCGAGGGCCAAGCGGTTGGCCAAGGCTTTGGCGGTGACCTGAGCGGCCCCTTCGCGAGCAGGCTCGCTCCCACAGGGACGGTATTCTTCAATTGAAATGCGATCAAACTGTGGGAGCGAGCCTGCTCGCGAAGGCGGCCTCAAAATCACCATACATCTGTCATAAACCCCGACTAGTCTCGACAGGTTCATTCCCAGAGCCCCCACCATGTTCAAAGGCCTGTCCCTGTTCCTGCTGCTGATCAGCCTCACCGCCCACGCCGAACAATGGCCCGGCGAGCAATGGCCCATCGCCCCGCAGATCACCGGCCCGGCTGTCGAAGCACTGGAAAACTACGCCTTCGCGCCCCGCAACGACACGAACCGCGAAGGCATCCGCACCGACGCCTTGCTGATCATCCGCGACGGCCAGATTGTCTACGAACGCTACGCCGCTCCGACCACTGCACAGACTCCGCACCTGACCTGGTCGATCAGCAAAAGTCTGCTGGCCACGCTCCTCGGCGTGGCCTACGGCGAAGGCCGGTTCAAACTCGACGATCCGGCGCTGAAGTTCTACCCGGCGCTGGACAAACACCCGGCAATCACCCTCGGCCATCTGCTCAACTGGGCCTCCGGTCTCGATTGGCAGGAGGACTACGAATACGCGCCGCTGAAATCTTCGGTGGTGGCGATGCTCTACACGCGGGGCCATCGCGACATGGCCGCGTTCACTGCAGACCACGACGCCTACGCCGCAGCGGGTCAGGCATTCCGCTATTCCAGCGGTGACAGCAATCTGCTCGCCGCCGCCCTGAAAACCATGGTCGGTGCAGAGCGTTATGCCGATTATCCGTGGACAGCATTGCTCGAGCCGTTGGGCATTCGCCACGCCGTGTGGGAAAGCGATGCCAGCGGCACTTTCGTCGCCTCGTCCTATGCCTATCTCACTGCGCGAGATCTGGCGCGGGTCGGTCTGCTGATGGCGCGCGGCGGGCGCTGGAACGATCGACAGTTGCTGCCCGAGGATTGGGTGGCATTCAATCTCAAGCCCTTTGCCGGCTACAAGGCGCAGCAGGACGAAGCCATGCCCGGCGGACATTGGTGGCTCAATCGCCCTGTCGATGGCGCACCATCACCCTGGCCCGACGTCCCACCCGACACCTTCGCCGCCCTCGGCCACTGGGGCCAGGCGTTGTACGTGATGCCCAGTGAAAAACTGGTGATCGTGCGTTACGCCGATGATCGCGATGGCAGCTATAAGCACAACGAATTGCTCAAGCGCGTGTTGCAGGCGGTGCGGCCATGAAGCGCTTTCTATTGTTGCTGCTGATCGTGCTGCTCGGCTGGGGTTGGTATGAACGCGAGAATCTCTGGGCTTTCCCGGACATCATCAGCGCCTACACCGCCAAGGAATATTGCTCGTGCCGTTATGTGATGAACAACGACGCCGGGTATTGCCGTGGCTATGTGAAACAATGGCTGCCAACCAGCGGTTTTACCGATGATCCATCGAGCAAAACCATCACCGTCAGCGGCATGGGCCGCAGTAACAGTGCGCGATGGTTGAGCGAACGCCAAGGCTGTCGCTTACAGCCTTGAAAGATCGCAGCCTTCGGCAGCTCCTACTTTGGAATGCGTTCCCCTGTAGGAGCTGCCGAAGGCTGCGATCTTTTGATCTTGATGTTGCAATAAACCCAAGGGCGGTTAAGGTTCGTGCAGGTTTATCGCCCCCATGAGTGTTCAATGTTCAACCGCTCCCTCTATACAACCTTCGTCAGTCTGCTGTTGACCGCCGCTGCACTGCCGGCCCAGGCCAATTGGTATCTGGACGGCGAGTCGTCGCGGCTGTCGTTTGTCAGCACCAAAAATGCCAGCGTTTCGGAAGTGCAGCGCTTTCTGGTACTGCACGGCAAAGTCGATCCCAACGGTCGTGCCGAAGTTGAAGTCGAGCTCGAATCGATCAACAGCGGCATTCCGCTGCGTGATGAGCGCATGCGCAAGGAGCTGTTCCAGATCGAGCAATTCCCTGCAGCGACCATCACCACCCAGATCGACTTGCGCCCGATCAACGATCTGGCGCCCGGCGCGCAGTTGGAATTGCGCCTGCCGCTGACCGTCAGCCTGCACGGCAAGCAGCACGAATACCCGGCCGAGTTGCTCGCCACGCGTCTGGATGATCGGCGCTTTCAAGTGGTCACGCTGGAACCGCTGGTGATCAATGCCGAGGATTTCGATCTGGCGCCGGGTCTGGAAAGCCTGCGCAAACTCGCCGATCTGTCGGCGATCAGTCTGTCGGTGCCGGTGGGTGCGGTGCTGATTTTCACGGCGCGCTGACATGCGCGGTGCGGTGTTCCCCTGGCGTGACGGCAACCGTTTCGAACTGTTGATCGACGGCCCGCAGTTCTTTCCGCGCATGCTCGAGCACATTGCCGGGGCAAAAGAGCAAATCGAACTGGAGCTGTATCTGGTCGAGGCCGGCGCCTGCGCCGAAGCCATCGTCCAGGCGCTGGTCGCGGCAGCCGAGCGCGGCGTGCGCGTGCGTTGCCTGTTCGATGATTACGGCAGCCTCGCGTTCACGCTGCATCTGCGCCAGCGCCTGACGCAGGCCGGGGTCGAGCTGCGTTTCTACAATCGCCTGAGCTGGCGGCGCTGGGTCGGCAACTTCTATCGCGACCACCGTAAATTGCTGCTGGTCGACCAATGCCTGGCAGTGGTCGGCGGCACCGGCGTGACCGATGAATTCTGGACGCCGGGCCATGATGTCAGCGAGTGGCACGAGGTGATGGTCGAGATCACCGGCCCATTGGTGATCGATTGGCAATTGCTGTTTGATCGCCAGTGGATCGCCAACCGTTACCGCCGCGCCTGGCGCCCGGCCGCGCATTTCGGTTTGCCGCGTCTGCCCCGCGTACCAGACAAGGGCGAGGGCATGGGCCGCGTGGCTTACGCCGACGCCCGCCAGCACCGTGACATTCTGCAGTCACTGTTCCGCGCCTTGAGCAGCGGCCAGCAACGCATCTGGATGGCCACGCCGTACTTTCTGCCCACCTGGCAAATCCGCCGCTCGCTGCGCAAAGCCGCCGCACGCGGGGTCGATGTGCGGCTGCTGCTGACCGGGCCGCGCACCGATCACCCGTCAGTGCGCTACGCCGGGCATCGCTACTACCCGCGCCTGCTCAAGGCCGGCGTGCAGATCTTCGAATACCAGCCGTGCTTCCTGCACCTGAAAATGGTTCTGGTCGACGAATGGGTAAGCATCGGTTCGTGCAACTTCGATCACTGGAATCTGCGTTTCAATCTGGAGGCGAATCTGGAAGCGCTGGACCCGACGTTGACGGCAGCGGTGGAGGCGAGTTTTGTGAAGGATTTCGGCTTGAGTCAACTGGTGAGTCTGGAGGAATGGCAGCGCCGGCCTTTGTGGCGGCGGGTCAAGCAGCGGGTGTGGGGCTGGGTGGACCGGTTGGTGGTGAATATTCTCGATCGACGCGGATAACCACGATTTTGAATACACCCTGAATCCAATGTGGGAGCGAGCCTGCTCGCGAAAGCGGTGTGTCATTCAGCAATTTTTTGTCTGAATGATCGCTTTCGCGAGCAGGCTCGCTCCCACAGTGTTTTGCAGTGTTGCTGCTGTTACAGCAGTTCAAAGCTCTGCTGCGTCACCGCCTGCGAATCCAGGCCGATCTGCACGTTGAATTTGCCAGGCTCGGCTGCGTATTTGAGCTGGGCGTTGTAGAACTTCAGGTCTTCCTCGGTGATGGTGAAGTGCACGACTTTCTGTTCGCCGGCCTTGAGCATGATCTTCTGGAAGTTCTTCAGCTCTTTCACCGGGCGGATCATCGAACCGGTGACGTCCTGGATGTACAACTGCACCACGGTTTCGCCGTCACGCTTGCCGGTGTTCTTGACCATGACACTGGCGTCGAGCTTGCCGCTGGCGTTCAGGGTGGTCGATGACAGCGCCATATCGCTCAGGGCGAAGGTGGTGTAGCTCAGGCCATAACCGAACGGAAACAGCGGGCCGGTGGTGTCATCGAAATACTGCGAGGTGTAGTTGCCCGGTTTGCCCGGCGTGAACGGCCGGCCGATGCTCAGGTGGTTGTAGTAGGTCGGGATCTGGCCCACGGAACGCGGGAAAGTCACCGGCAGTTTGCCCGACGGGTTGTAGTCACCGAACAGCACGTCGGCGATGGCGTTGCCGCCCTCGGTGCCGCTGAACCAGGTTTCCAGGATCGCATCGGCCGACTGGTTCTCTTCGAGAATCGTCAGCGGACGGCCGTTCATCAACACCAGCACCAACGGCTTGCCGGTGGCTTTCAGCGCACGGATCAATTCGCGCTGGGTTTCCGGGATGTTCAGGTCAGTGCGGCTAGAGGATTCGTGGGACATGCCACGGGACTCGCCGACAGCCGCGACGATCACATCTGCATCCTTCGCCGCTTTCACCGCTTCGTCGATCAGCACGCTGGCCGGGCGCGGGTCATCGACCACTTCCGGAGCATCGAAGTTAAGGAAGTTCAGGTAGTCGAGGACCTTCTTGTCGCCCGTGATGTTGGCGCCACGGGCGTAGATCAGGTTGGCCTTGTCGCCGATTACCGAACTCATGCCGTCGAACAGGGTGACCGATTGTGCCGGGCGCCCGGCGGCGGCCCAACTGCCCATCATGTCGATCGGCGCCTTGGCCAGCGGGCCGACCAGCGCAATTTTCGCGTCTTTGTTCAGCGGCAGGGTTTCGTTGTGGTTCTTCAGCAGCACCAGACTGCGCCGCGCCACTTCGCGGGCCTCGGCACGGTGCAGGCGGCTCTCGGCGTAGGTGTCGGCCGGGTCATCCTCGGCCTTGCCGATGCGCAGGTACGGGTCCTTGAACAGGCCCATGTCGTACTTGGCTGCGAGCACTTCGCGCACGGCGTTATCGATGTCTTTCTGCTCGATCTCGCCGGACTTGAGCAGCCCCGGCAGCTCTTTGCCGTAGAGGGTGTCGTTCATGCTCATGTCGATGCCGGCCTTGATCGCCAGCTTCGCCGCTTCGCGACCGTCGCGGGCGACGCCGTGCTTGATCAGTTCGAAAATCGCGCCGTGATCGCTGACTGCCAGGCCTTTGAAGCCCCAGTCCTTGCGCAGCAGATCATTCATCAACCAGGTGTTGGCCGTGGCCGGAATGCCGTTGATCGAGTTCAACGCCACCATCACACCGCCAGCGCCGGCATCGATCGCGGCGCGGTAGGGCGGCAGGTAATCCTGGTACATCTTCACCGGGCTCATGTCGACGGTGTTGTAGTCGCGACCGCCCTCGACCGCACCGTACAGGGCGAAGTGCTTGACGCTGGCCATGATGCTGTCGGCGGCGCTCGGAGTCTCGCCCTGATAGGCCTTGACCATGACTTTGGCGATGCGCGAGGTCAGGTAGGTATCTTCACCGAAGCCTTCGGAGCTACGGCCCCAGCGTGGATCGCGGGAAATATCCACCATTGGCGCGAAGGTGATGTCGAGGCTGTCGGCAGCGGCTTCTTTAGCCGCAACGCGCCCGGACTGGCCGATGGCGTCCATGTCCCAGCTCGACGCGAGGGCCAGCGGAATCGGGAAAATCGTACGGTGACCGTGGATCACGTCGTACGCGAAAAACATCGGAATCTTCAGGCGACTGCGCATCGCAGCGTCCTGCATCGGACGGTTTTCCGCGCGGGTGATCGAGTTGAACGTGCCGCCGATGTTGCCGCCGGCGATTTCCTTGCGGATCAGCTCGCGGGGCATTTCCGGGCCGATGCTGATCAGGCGCAACTGGCCGATCTTCTCGTCGAGGGTCATTTGTTTCATCAGGTTGCTGATGAAAGCGTCCTTGTTCTCCAGAGGTACCGGGGTCGTGGCGGCCAGTACCTGATGACTGGCCAGGCTGACGAGCAGACCCAGCAAACACAGCTTCTTCATGAATTTTTTCTCAAGGGCCCAAACGGTGATGCAACACCGGCCAGCCAAAATGTAGGGAGCGACTATTGTTGTTCGGGTGCCGGCGCAAAACCTGAGCCGGAAAACCGCAGCCGACATCGGCAACGTGAACGCGAAGGGCACTTTTTAGCCGATTAACCCGTCGCATGCCAGTGGCGGCGCCGATTATGCCCCAACCGCTGGCCGGGAATGCCCAGCGCTCGGTTTTTAAATCAAATGTGTCATGGAGCATCACTGCAATGAATATCAGCTCAACCTCCCGTTCACGGCTACAGATCGCCACGTTGCTGGTGTTCGCCACGCTGTTGACCGCGTGCGGCATCAACAATATCCCGACCCTCGACGAACAGGCCAAAGCCGCCTGGGGCCAGGTGCAGAACCAGTACCAGCGCCGTGCTGACCTGATCCCCAATCTGGTGGAAACCGTGAAGGGCTACGCGGCCCACGAACAGGAAACCCTGACCGCAGTGATTGAGGCGCGAGCCAAGGCGACCTCGATTCAGGTCGATGCCAGCACCCTCGACAATCCCGCGAAGCTCAAGCAGTTCCAGCAGGCGCAGGATCAACTGACCGGCGCGTTGAGCCGTTTGATGGTGGTCTCCGAGCGCTACCCGGATCTGAAGGCCAACCAGAACTTCCTCGCTCTGCAATCGCAACTCGAAGGCACGGAAAACCGCATTGCCGTGGCCCGTCGCGATTTCATTCTGGCGGTGCAAAAGTACAACACCGAGATCCGTACCTTCCCCGGTCGCCTGTGGCACAGCGTGATGTACAGCGATCTGCCGATGCGCGAGACCTTCGAAGCCACCACGCCCGGCGCGGAAAAAGCCCCGGAAGTGAAATTCTGACTCGAGGTCGTCCATGCGTGTGTTGAAACTGGGCCTGGTGCTGATGCTGTGGCTGTTCGCCGTAAGCGCCCGGGCCGAACTGTCGTTTCCGCCGCTGAGCGGGCGCGTGGTCGATCAGGCGCAGATGCTCGAGCCATCGATTCGCGCGCAACTGAGCCAGCAATTGCAGGCCCATGAACAGGCCACCGGCGAGCAGTTGGTGGTGGTCACGCTGCCGGATCTGCAGGGCACCACCATCGAGGATTTCGGCGTTCAGCTCGGTCGGCACTGGGGCATCGGTCAGAAGGACAAGAACAACGGCGCCTTGCTGATCGTCGCCCGTGACGAGCGCAAACTGCGCATCGAAGTCGGCTATGGCCTGGAAGATCGCCTGACCGATGCGCAGTCGTCGGTGATCATTCATCAGGTCATTACGCCGGCGTTCAAGGCCGGCAACTTCAGCAAAGGCATCAGCGACGGCGTCGCGGCGATGCTGGTAGTGCTCGGTGGCAATCCGCTGGACGAACCGTCCACCGTGTACGAATCCAGCGGCGACCCGGCGGATGATTTCATCTCGCGGCACCCGACGCTGTTCATGTTTCTGGTGATGTTGTTCATCCTGACGGTGTTTGTCTGCCAGATGCTCGGTATCCTGCCTGCCGGCCGGGGCGGCTCCGGAGGAGGGGGCGGCTTTGGCGGTGGTGGCGGATTCGGCGGCGGCGGCGGCGGTGGCTTCAGCGGCGGCGGGGGCAGTTTCGGCGGCGGCGGTTCGTCCGGCGGCTGGTGAGATCAAAAGAATAATGAGCAGGCACTTTTCGACATGGCATTACTGACTGAACACGAACAACGCAAAGTCGCCGAGGCCATCGCCCGGGTCGAACGCGACACCGACGCCGAACTGGTCACGGTGCTCGCTGCCCGCGCCGACGATTACGCGTACATCCCGCTGCTCTGGGCCAGCCTGCTGGCGCTGGTGTTACCGGGCATCGTCCACTACCTCACCGGCTGGCTGACGCTGCGCAGCCTGCTGCTGGTGCAATGGGGCATGTTCATCGTCCTGTGTCTGCTGTTTCGTCTGCCGAAAATCACCACGCATCTGGTCCCGCGCCGCGTGCGCCACTGGCGTGCCTCCAACCTGGCGCGGCGGCAGTTTCTCGAACAGAACCTGCACCACACCGTGGGCAGCACCGGCATGCTGATTTTTGTCTGCGAGGCTGAGCGCTATGTGGAAATTCTGGTGGACGAGGGAATTTCCAAACGGCTGAATAACAGCAACTGGGACGCGATTGTCGCAGCGTTCACCGAACAGGTCCGCGAAGGCCGCACGCTTGAAGGGTTTGTCACGTGCGTGGAGGCGTGTGGTGAGTTGTTGAAGGTGCATGTGCCGGTGACGCAGGTGAGGAACGAGTTGCCGAATCGGTTGGTGGTGTTGGGGTAGATCAAAAGCTCGCAGCCTTCGGCAGCTCCTGCAGGAGAATGCATTCCAATTGTGGGAGCTGCCGAAGGCTGCGATCTTTTGATTTTCGCCGTTCGGTAAATAAGCACGTGTCCCCAAACCCCATCCCCCCTAAAATACCCGCCATTCCCGATTCCGCCCGTCCGAGGCCGCTTGTCCATGTCCGTTTCCGCTTCTTCCGCGCCGTCCGCCAAACCGGCCGCCGATCACCACGCCCAGTTCATCGAGCTGCTGCAAACCAGCCTCGACGACAGCGGTTTCATCAAACTGGTGCTGGCCAAGTACGTCGGTGAAGAGGCGGATCTGCAAAGGGTCATCATCAAACCGGTGACGGTCAAGGCGCAGCCGTGCCTGTCCTTCGTTTATCGCTACAAGACCCGCGACATCACCAAGAACCTGCCGCTTGACGAGGGCGTGGCGCTGATCGGCGGTCTGCTGCCGACCTCGTTCAAAAATGCACATTTACTGGCGCTGACTGACGAAGCGCAGCTGGAATACAGCAAAAAGGGCAAGAGTTCGCTGTTCAAGAGCAAACCTCAGCAATTGCGTGAAGCGCCGTCTGCCGAGCATAACCGCGAGAAAAACCGCTTCCTGGAGTTGAGCCGCCCGTTCCTCAAGGACCTCGGCGTGACCAATGCGCAACACGAGCTGATCCCGGCGATGTCGCGCAAGTGGAAGCAGATCAACAAGTTCATCGAAGTGTTCAGCCATGCCCTGACGTCGTCGCCGCTGGCGCTGGACAAACCGGTGCGGGTCGCCGATTTCGGTTCGGGCAAGGGCTACCTGACGTTCGCCATTCACGACTACCTGCGCAACACGCTGAAGGCCGAGGGCGAAGTCACCGGCGTCGAGCTGCGCGAAGAAATGGTCAGCCTGTGCAACGCCGCTGCGACGAAGCTCGAGCATCCGGGGCTGGTGTTCAAGTGCGGTGACGTGCGCACAGTGGCGCCGAGTGAGCTGGACGTGATGATCGCCCTGCATGCCTGCGACATCGCCACCGATTACGCGATCCACACCGGCATCCGCTCGGGTGCGTCGATCATCATGTGCTCGCCGTGCTGCCACAAACAGATCCGCCTGCAGATCCAGAGCCCGGCGCTGCTCAAGCCGATGCTGCAATACGGTTTGCATCTGGGCCAGCAGGCGGAAATGGTCACCGACAGCTTGCGTGCATTGTTCCTCGAAGCCTGTGGTTACGAGACCAAGGTCTTCGAGTTCATCTCGCTGGAACACACCAACAAGAACAAGATGATTCTCGCGGTGAAACGCGCCGAGCCGGTTAACCCAGCGCAATTGTTGACGAAGATCGCAGAGCTCAAGGCGTTCTACCATATCAGCGAACACTGCCTGGAAACCCTGCTGCGCGCCGACGGTTTTCTCGCCTGATAGCCTGAAATACACCCCTGTAGGAGCTGCCGAAGGCTGCGATCTTTTGATCCTGGTTATTTAAATGCAAGATCAAAAGATCGCAGCCTTCGGCGGCTCCTACATTTATCGCGATCGAGCGTAGTAAGCCTGGAATTACCGCAACCCTTGGATACGGTCTACCTTGAATACTCCCAGACCTTTCCCCGAGGAGTTTTCCCATGGCCGCGAAAAAGATCCTGATGCTGGTCGGCGATTTCGTCGAAGACTACGAAGTGATGGTGCCGTTCCAGGCCCTGCAGATGGTCGGCCACACGGTCCACGCCGTGTGCCCGGACAAGTCCGCCGGCAGCACCGTGCGCACCGCGATTCATGATTTCGAAGGCGATCAGACCTACAGCGAAAAACCCGGTCATTTGTTCGCGCTTAATTTCGACTTCGCCAAGGCCAGTGAAGCCGATTACGACGCGCTGCTGATCCCCGGCGGTCGTGCTCCGGAATACCTGCGGCTGAACGAAAAAGTCCTCGAACTGGTGCGCGCGTTCGACAACGCCGGCAAGCCCATCGCAGCGGTCTGCCATGGCGCGCAACTGCTCGCGGCGGCGGGTGTGCTCGAGGGGCGCGAGTGCAGCGCGTATCCGGCCTGCGCCCCGGAAGTTCGTTTGGCGGGCGGCACCTACATCGACATTCCGGTGACCGACGGCCATGTTCAGGGCAATCTGGCCAGCGCTCCGGCCTGGCCGGCGCATCCGAAATGGCTGGCCGGGTTCCTCGGTCTGCTCGGTACGAAAATCACTTTGTAGTCGGGGCAGGCGACAGACCGGGGGTGCTGGTCTTTACTCTGAAGCGCGAAATCTCTCAATCGCCCCCAGGAGAAACAGACATGTCCGGATGGTACGAAGTGAGCAAAAGCAGCAACGGCCAATTCAGGTTCGTGCTGAAAGCGGCTAACGCCGAAACGATTCTGACCAGCGAGCTCTACAGCACCCGCGCCGGCGCCGACGGCGGCATCGCTTCGGTGCAGGCCAACAGCCCGCTGGACGAGCGCTACGAGAAAAAATCGACCAAGGATGGCCATCCCTACTTCAATCTCAAGGCGGCCAATCACCAGGTCATCGGCAGCAGCGAGTCGTACTCATCGGATGGCGCGTGTGACAAGGGCATCGCCAGCGTCAAGGCCAACGGCCCAACGAAAACCATCAAGGACAAGACCCTGCCTGTCCTCTGAGCTCAGGGCATGAGCCTTTGAAATCAAAAGATCGCAGCCTTCGGCAGCTCCTACACCTGGAATGCATTTCCATGTAGGAGCTGCCGAAGGCTGCGATCTTTTGATCTTGCTTCAAACCTCAACCGGTACCGACAATTTCGGATCACCCAGCGCATGGCTCTTGGCATCAAAGAACCGCAACTCAACCCCGGTGCCTTCAAACACCTTGGCGTAGTGACGTTTCTGATGCTGGATGAACGCGGCGCTGCGTGGGTAGATCGAGATCGCCACGCATTTCGGTCGGGCCAGGCGCAACGCGCGCACCAGGTGCGCATCCTGCTCGCCCAGCGCGTGGCCGAAGATGCACAGGCTGCCGCCATGAGCCAGTAACTGCTCGTAGCAGAACGACAGATAATCCGAGCTGCGAATGGTCTTGAGCTTGTCGGCGCTCGGCCCTTCGGTGACGAACAGCGGCACGTCGTCCAGGGTCTTGATCGTGTTGTTGATGGCGAAGCTGCCGAGCAGGGTGCCCTCGGTCGAGGTCAGTTTGCGTGCGGTGCCGTCCTGATTGCGCACCAGATGCAGACCACCGTGCAGGTACAGCAGGCGCGGTTTGTCGGTGGCGCTCTGGCTCAGATCGAAACTCGCGTCCGCGCCGTTGAACAGGTCGTCGATGGCCTCGCCCGGGTGTTGCAGCGCCCAGTAATTGAGCAGGTCGTAGTTGGTGGTAAACACCGTGTGATAGCGCGCCAGTTCTGCATTGAGCACCGCCAGCGTCGAAGGCTGCACCAGCCGCCACGGAATGTGCACCGCGTGCACGGTGTTGATCAGCGCTTCCTTGATCGCGTAATAGCGATTGCGCGGCGCCGCCGAGCTGACCGCCAAAGCCTTGTTGACCCGGCTGGTGGTTTTCAGGGCGCCCAGCACTTGCTCGAAGCTGCGGGTTTGCAGCGCGTCGAATACCGCCAGTTCCGATGGGCTCAACGGTTTCTCTTCGACCGTACGAGCGTTTTCGAACAGCGAGTCGTAGCCGAAGTCATCCCATACCGCGCGGCTGGCGCCATTGCCCACCAGCAAACCCTGGAAATCGTTCGCGGCGCGCAAGGCGTTCCAGTCTTCGAGGGTGGCGTCGACATTGAGAAAATCGGTCATTGCGTGGGCGGTCTCAAAACAAAGGGCAGATGGACGGCGACTTTATCACGAGCGGACATTGAGCCAGATCAACATTACTCGTGACCGATCGGTCGATCCTGTGTGCACCGCCGAATCGAGGCAGTCGATCCGGCTCCAGTCAGGAGACACACGATGAGCAGCACCTTCTTTATTCCGGCGGTCAATATCATGGGCAGCGGCTGCCTCGACGAAGCCATGCTCGCCATTCGCAATTACGGTTTTCACAAGGCATTGATTGTCACCGACAGCGGGCTGGCCAAGGCTGGCGTGGCGGCGATGATCGCCGAGAAACTGGCGATGCAGGACATCGATTCGGTGATCTTCGACGGTGCCAAACCCAACCCCAGCACAGCCAATGTCGAATCAGGTCTGGGGCTGTTGAAGGAGAGCCGTTGCGATTTCATCGTGTCGCTGGGCGGCGGCTCGCCGCACGATTGCGCCAAAGGCATCGCCCTGTGCGCGACCAATGGCGGGCGGATCGGCGACTACGAGGGCGTCGACCGCTCGAGCAAGCCGCAATTGCCTCTGGTCGCGATCAATACCACCGCCGGTACTGCCAGCGAGATGACTCGCTTCTGCATCATCACCGACGAATCGCGCCATGTGAAAATGGCCATCGTCGACCGCAACGTCACGCCGCTGCTGTCGGTCAACGATCCGGAACTGATGGTCGCGATGCCCAAAGGCCTGACCGCCGCCACCGGCATGGACGCGCTGACCCACGCCATCGAAGCCTACGTCTCGACCGCCGCCAACCCGATCACCGATGCCTGCGCGTTGAAGGCGATGAGCCTGATCAGCAGCAACCTGCGTCTGGCGGTGCGCGACGGCAGCGACCTGGTGGCGCGGGAGAACATGGCTTACGCGCAGTTTCTCGCCGGCATGGCGTTCAACAACGCCTCGCTCGGATTTGTCCACGCCATGGCGCATCAACTCGGCGGCTACTACGACTTGCCTCACGGCGTCTGCAATGCCGTGCTGTTGCCGCATGTGCAGAGTTTCAATGCGCAGGTCTGTGCTGATCGACTCAGGGACGTCGCCCACGCCATGGGCGCGGATATTCGCGGCTTCAGCGCGGAAGAAGGCGCGCAAGCGGCGATCAATGCCATTCGCAGTCTGGCTAAAGATGTCGAGATTCCCGGCGGACTGCGCGAGCTGGGCGCCAGGCTCAGCGACATCCCGGTACTCGCCGCCAACGCCTTGAAGGACGCCTGCGGACTGACCAATCCACGGGCGGCGGATCAGCGCCAGATCGAGGAAATTTTCCGCAACGCGTTTTGAATGAAGGTGCGCAGGCGAGCGAAGTCGAACAAGCCTTCGCTTGCTACTGCGAGCACGGTAAAGGTGCGCACACGGCCCCAATCTGAAATCTGGCCGGCGATGTTGTGGACGGCGGATATACGGTACTGCCCGACCGCCATGGAGTGTGCTGCCGGGGTTTGCCATTGCCGGTCACTTTCGACCGCTGCTCTGGCAATCTCCAGGCCAGTGTCCAGATCGAAAATACTGACGAAACCCTCGGCTCGTGTGACATCTCCTGAAAACATCAGAGGCGTATCGACCTGCGCGTCCTCAATCGGTTCGACAACGACCGGGACGTCGATCTCGGGCCGCAGTCGCACCTCATATCCGCGCACGTCGCTCCATTCGGACGTGATGCCTGCATACGTCTGGTGGGCGTGAATCCTTTGTTGGCCTGGAGCCTGGACGCCGTTGATGCTGAACGCCCATCGTCCGTTTGTGCTGACCTGTCCTGCACCGAGCAAATGGGTGTTTTCCGTATTCCACACTTGCACCTGAGCATTGGGTATGCCGCTGCCGAGCAACAGAGTCGCAGGTCCTGTCGCACTGGCTTCCTCGGGATAAGTGATGGTCGGACCCGGTTGTGAAATTTGCTCGTCGCGAGTGCTCATCATGCTTCTCGTCCATGGCTGATTTGAACGCTGAGGTTGGCATGACGGGCCTGAATTCGAACCTGTAAGAACTACCAGTCATTCAGTCTTTTTTACACAGCGGATAATTTCGTTTTGTTCTAAAAGACTGTCATTTATGTCAGTTGTCCGGCGCGAATTCTTCGGGTCGAATGCTCGCAACGAGGGGATCGACGGCGATCTCTTGAGGAGAATGCGAACATGTCGGAACCCACCGCGCCATTGCCCACAGATGCGCAGTCAGCCGGGGAGCTGGATGCTCTCTTTGGTATGCGAGCGCTGAAATTTCCCGGAGCGGGCAAGACCATTGCCAAAGGCGTGGCGATCACTCCTTCGGGGCAGATCATGGTCAGCGCTACCGTCGAGCAATCGGGCCATTCGTTCTACGGCCTGGCGCGGCTGGATGCCGATGGAAATCCGGATCCGGCTTTCGGCGAAGGCGGATATCTCAACGGCCAGTTCGGCACAGGCTCGCTCACGCAAGGCGGGCAGTTGATCGTGGATGCGCCAGGGCGGATCTGGATGTGCGCCGTGATTGGCGTCGTCAAAGACAAGACGCTTGAATACCAGCAAGTCATCGCCCGGTTTTTGCCCGATGGTTCGCCGGACATCGAGTTCGGCGGCGACAAGAATGGCTACCGGATTGTGCCCATGCGTATTCCTTCCCTGTTCGGTGCCACGCATGGGCGACTGCTGCTGGCGAAATCCGATCCGCAGCTTGTGCAGCCGGACAGGCTGCTGTTCATGACCGCGCAAAAGGGTAGTGGCTTGTTGACGCGGTTCAATCTCGATGGCTCGGACGATTTGTCTTTCGCCAGCGACGGTTGGCTGCCCGTGGCGCTGCCAGGGGTGGCCATTTCGCTATCCGGGATCATCCAGCTCGACGATGGACTGATTCTGCTGCATGGCAAAACCGAAATCACCAATCAGGGATTGGTCATGGCGTTCGACCACAGCGGGAAAGTTGCAGAAGCGTTCGGCGACAAGGGGGTACTGTTATTGAATCTTCAGCGTGATGGCAAGCCGCTCGAAAGCAACGTGACCGACATCGCTGTGCAAACGGCGCAGCGCCTGCTTCTGCTCGGTTCGGCAGTCGAGTCAACGCAAGGCAGGAAACTGCAACATGCGTTCATCAGTGGGATTACCTACGCCGGCCAAATGGATGATGCGTTCAACAATCCTGTCATCACCCCGGCGGCGCATGAACTCGACCTGAGAGGTTGGCAAGCAGGGTTGGCGCTGGATGACATCGCCGGTAAACGGATCGTTGCGGTCGGACAGACCTCGGGCAGCGCACGAGGCTTGTTGACGGGAGGCTTCCTGGTCGATGGCGCAGTGGATGATTCGTTTGATGTCGAGGGCGCGAGAGACGTTTCATGGTCAGCCATCGACGCCTGCCTGCAAGGCTCTTCAGTCCTGGTATTGGGGCGCAGAGACGACAGCGCACAATTGGTCCGCTTGCTGACCGCACCTGTCACAAAACGGCGCGCGAGCATGGGCAACTGAGCAGCCAGAGGTAAAACCGGGCTATCCTGCCGGCTCGGATGAACCTTGTCTTCGAGCCCACCATGCTGCAAAAAAGCCTGATCCGCCGTCTCGACCTGATCACTCTGCAACTGTTCGTCGCCGTCCACGAGGAAGGCACGCTAACCCGTGCGGCTGCGCGCGAAGCCATCGCGGTGTCGGCGGCGAGCAAGCGCCTGATGGAATTGGAGGAGGCGCTGGGCATTGCTCTGTTCGTGCGTCAGGCCAAAGGCATGATCCTTACGCCGGCCGGTGAAACCCTGCTGCACCACGCCCGGCAGATGCTCTTCAACGTGGAAAAAATGGGCTTGGAACTCGGTGAGCACAGCCACGGTGTGCGCGGTTACGTGCGCATGCTGGCCAATCTGTCGGCGATCATTCAGTTCCTGCCCGAAGACTTGCGCGACTTCTCCGCGCAGCATCCGCAGGTCAAGACCGACCTTGAAGAACGGCCCAGCGCCGGGGTGATTCAGGGCGTGCTCGATGGCGTCGCGGACCTCGGCATCTGCTCTGAGGACAGTGACACCAAGGGCCTGCACAGCGTGCTGTACCGGCAGGACAAACTGGTGGTGGTGATGCTGCCCGAGCATCCGTTGGCGATGTGCGAATCGGTGGCTTTCAGTGAAACCCTGGACAGCGACTACGTCGGCTTGCACGCAGCCAGTTCGATCAACATGCGTACCCATGCGGCGGCGCGGCAGGCGGGCAAAGTCTTGCGCATTCGCATTCATGTGCCGGGATTTGATGCGGTCTGCCGGATGGTCCAGGCGAACATGGGCATCGGCATTCTGCCGCAGCGAGCCTATGAGTTATTTGGTCAGGCACTGGGGTTGCGCGCGGTGCCGCTCACCGATGCGTGGTCGGATCGCGCGCTGATTGTGGTGGTGCGCGATGAAGCGGGGTTGTCGCCGGTGAGCCGGATGTTGTTTGAGCATTTGCGCGGGCGGTAGATCTGCGTTGCAGCTGATGGCCTCTTCGCGAGCAGGCTCGCTCCCACATTGAACTTGTGTGGACACAGAATCTGAAACCACTACAGAACCTTGTGGGAGCGAGCCTGCTCGCGAAGGCGGCCCTGAATTCACCACGCAATCACAGTGGAGCATTCGCATTTCGCGAACGCCCGTTGCCGAGAGACGGCTGGATTCGCCAATCATCGTTCCTCTAGCCTTGGCGGCATATTCCAAGAACAAGAGGTACCCCGCGATGACTGCCCCTTTGAGTGCGATCAAAGTGATCGAGATCGGCACCCTGATCGCCGCGCCGTTTGCCGCGCGCATGCTCGCCGAGTTCGGCGCCGAAGTGATCAAGATCGAAGCCATGGGCCAGGGCGACCCGCTGCGCAAATGGCGCAAGCTGCACGAGGGCACTTCGCTGTGGTGGTACCTGCAATCGCGCAACAAGAAATCCCTGGCACTCAACCTCAAATCCGCTGAAGGCATCGAACTGGTCAAGCAACTGGCCGGTGACGCCGACGTGATCATCGAAAACCTGCGCCCCGGTGCGCTGGAAAAACTCGGCCTGGGTTGGGACGTGCTACATGCGCTGAATCCGAACCTGACCCTGGTGCGTATCTCTGGCTACGGCCAGACCGGCCCGTACCGCGACCGGCCCGGTTTCGGTGCGATTGGCGAGGCCATGGGCGGCATCCGCTACACCACCGGCAGCCCCGGTTCGCCGCCGGCGCGGGTTGGCGTCAGCCTTGGCGATTCGCTGGCCTCGCTGCACGCGGTGATCGGCGCATTGATGTCGCTGCTGCGGGTCAAGACCGGGCAGGGCGGCGGGCAGATTGTCGATGTGTCGCTGGCCGAAAGTGTGTTCAACGTCATGGAAAGTCTGGTACCGGAATACGACATGCTCGGCCATGTCCGCGAACGCAGCGGCGGTGCCTTGCCGGGTATCGCACCCTCCAATACCTACCTCACCGCCGACGGTGCTTACGTGGTGATTGCCGGTAACAGCGACCCGATCTACAAGCGCCTGATGCACACCATTGGCCGCGCTGATTTGGCCGACGCAGAAGAATTCGCCCACAACGATGGCCGTGCGGCGAAGAGCGGTTTGCTTGATGCCGCCATTACGCACTGGACCAGCAGCCTGCCGATCGACGAAGTCCTGGCTGCTCTCGAAGCTGCCGAAGTGCCGGCCGGGCGCATCTACTCGGTGGCTGACATCTTCGCCGATCCGCACTATCAGGCGCGGGACATGTTGCTTGATGCCCAATTGCCCGGTGGCGCAACGGTGAAGATGCCCGGCATCGTTCCCAAACTCTCGGAAACCCCCGGCGGAGTGAACTGGTCCGGGCCGAAACTGGGCCAGCACACCGACGCGATTCTCGCCAATCTTGGCCTGACTGAACTCGACATCGAACGCCTGAAAGGCCAGGGGGTGGTGCAATGATCACAGACTATTCGCAAACCCTGGTCGTCCAGGAAGTTTCGCCCCGCGACGGTTTGCAGATCGAGCCGACGTGGGTGGAGACCGCTGACAAGATCGCCCTGATCAATCAATTGTCACAGGCCGGATTCAGCCGCATCGAGGCCGGCTCGTTCGTCTCGCCCAAAGCCATCCCGGCCCTGCGGGACGGCGAGCAGGTGTTCAACGGCATTCAGCGCCAGCCGGGGGTGATTTACGTGGCGTTGATCCCCAACCTCAAAGGCGCGCAACGCGCACTGGCGGCGAATGCCGATGAGTTGAATCTGGTGATGTCCGCCAGCCAGACGCACAACCTGGCCAATATGCGCATGCGTTGCGAAGAGTCGCTGGCCGCGTTCGCTGACATCGTCGCGTTTGTCAGCGGATCGGGCGTGCGCCTCAACGGCAGCATCGCCACCACGTTCGGTTGTCCGTTCGAAGGCCGGATCGATGAGGATCGTGTGCTGCAGATCGTTGACGCCTATCAGGAACTCGGCATCCAGGGCATCAGCCTCGCCGACACCACCGGCATGGCCAATCCGCGTCAGGTCGATCGCTTGGTGCGGCGCGTTTTGCAGCGGGTTTCGCCGGCTGACCTGACCCTGCATTTCCACAACACCCGAGGCCTTGGTCTGTGCAATGTGCTGGCCGCTTACGAGGCCGGTGCGCGGCGCTTCGATGCGGCGTTGGGTGGCCTCGGTGGCTGTCCGTTTGCGCCGGGCGCGTCGGGCAACATCTGCACTGAAGACCTGGTGAACCTGTGCGCTGAAGTCGGCATTCCCACCGGGATCGATTTGCCGCTGTTGTTGAAACTCTCGCGCGGCTTGCCGACGCTGTTAGGCCACGACGTCCCCGGCCAACTGGCCAAGGCCGGGCGCAACTGCGATCTGCATCCGATGCCCACCTGAAGATACAAAACCCTTGTGGGAGCGAGCCTGCTCGCGAACGCGGTGTGTCATTCAACATCGGTGTCGACTGATCTGGCGCATTCGCGAGCAGGCTCGCTCCCACAGTTCAAAAGCATTCAGCAGTACCACCAGACAACAAAAACAATCGGACGCCCCCGGCAGTCCGCCTGGAGAAAATCTATGAGCCTCAACGTAATGGAGGCGGGCGCAAGTCCGTCCGTCGATCACGACGCCGAAAAAGCCCTGGTCAGCAAAGTCGCCTGGCGCCTGATGCCGCTGATCATGGTCTGCTACCTGTTCGCCTTTTTCGACCGCATCAACATCAGCTTTGCCAAATTCCAGCTGCAGACCGACCTGAGCCTGAGCGATACCGCGTATGGTTTGGGCGCCGGGCTATTCGTAGTCGGTTACGTGCTGTTCGAAGTGCCGAGCAACATGATGCTGTACAAGGTCGGCGCACGGCGCTGGATTGCGCGGATCATGATGTCCTGGGGCGTGGCGACGGCGGCGATGGTCTTCGTCAACAGCGAATGGCAGTTCTATGCGCTGCGCTTTGTCATCGGCGCGATGGAAGCCGGGTTTGCTCCGGGCGTGCTGTATTACTTGACCCTGTGGTTTCCGCAGCACTTCCGTGGCCGCATCACCTCGATGCTGTTTCTTGCCTCGGCGTTTGCCGGGCTGGTCGGCGCGCCGTTCTCCGGGCTGGTGCTGCAACACCTCGACGGCGTGTTGCAGATGCGCGGCTGGCACTGGTTGTTCCTGCTCGGAGGCGTGCCGTGCATCGCGCTGGGTTTTCTGGTGCTGACCCAGCTCAAGGACCGCATCGAGGATGCGCACTGGCTGACTGCTGACGAGAAGAAGTTGCTCTCCAGCCGCATCGCCCATCACGAGCCACACAAGAGCGGCGGCTCATTGCTCGCGGCGCTGAAAATACCCGGGTTCCTGACGTTGGGTTTGATCTACTTCCTGATTCAGGTCGCGTCCTACGGCCTGAATTTCTGGGCACCGCAATTGATCCGCAGCGCGGGCACCGAAAGCCCGGTGATGATTGGCCTGCTGACCGCCATTCCGTACATCTGCGGGGCGATCAGCATGGTGGTGATCGGGCGTTTGTCGGACGCCACCGGTGAACGGCGCAAGTTTGTCGCCGGGCTGGTGATCGTCGGCGCGATCGGCTTTTTCAGCGCGGGAATCTTCGCCAGCCACACGACCTTCCTGATCGTCGCGCTCGGCCTGCTCGGCGCGGGCATCATCGCTTCGATTCCGAGCTTCTGGACCCTGCCACCGAAGTTGCTGGCAGGCGCCGGTGCCGGGGCGGCAGGCGGGATCGCGGTGATCAATACCCTGGGGCAGTTCGGCGGGATCGTCAGCCCGGTCATGGTCGGACGCATCAAGGACCTCACCGGCAGCACCACGCCGGCGCTGTACGTCATCGGCGTCGCCGCGCTGATTGCGGCAGCGTTGCTGCTGTGGGGCTTGCCGCAGAAGTTGCGTACGCTGGACAAGTATTGAGATCTGCGGCGTCGGCGATGACGCCTTCGCGAGCAGGCTCGCTCCCACATTTGGAATGCGGCTTTCCTGTGGGAGCGAGCCTGCTCGCGAATTCCGACTTCAGACACATGAGAAGATTCGCTGGCCAGATCTGTTGAATCCTCCGATGCAGAAAGGGATAGTGCGCGACTGCAAATGTCATCAAGGAGCGGGAATTGACAATGAAGTCCATTTGGATCAGCGCAGTAGCGCTCTGCGGGTGGTTGATGGCTGGGCAGGCGTGGGCCGATTGCACGCCGCCTGCGGTCAGTGGCGAAGCGGACTTTTCTTTGTGCAAGGAATGGCCGGCTTATCCGTCGCTGACGATTACCGCGCTATCGACGTTCGTGCCCGATCCGGTCTATGGCCAGGACGGCAGGGTGGGTTCATACGATCTGGATCTGGCCGTCATCACGGCCGGCAACTCCAACTCGCTGGCGACCTATCATCAGCGGTCGGCGTTTCTCTCCGATGCCATCGCGCTGGAGAGTCTGGAGCTGGATACGGCGCGTTATAAACTCACGCCAGACCTGCGTGCCTTCGGCGTACGCGCCCATTTCAAAGGTTCGTCGCGCGTCAATCCGCTGGATGAAAACCTGCTGTCGCTCTACGTGAAAGAGGGCGACAAACTGCGCCCGGTGCTGGATCGTTTGGTCGCCTACAGCTTCAGTGGCGAGTGGGACGGCAATTGCGCCGGAGAGCGCTCGGAGACGGTGCGTACGCTTGAGATGGGCAAAACCAGTTCCCATGGTTACGCCGATATCATTGTCCGCTCAGTCACCACGGGCCTGGTCGGTGAAGGTTCACCCGACACCTGCGAGTCGAAGACCACCCACGAAAAGCCGGTGCTGACTACGTTGCGCTATGACGGACAGCAATATTTCGTACCCGCAAATCTGAGAGGCTATTGAAGGCGCGTCGTTCTACTTTCTCGATCCTGACGGGCACAAGCTCGAGGTCCATGTCGGCGATTTGCAATCGCGGCTAGACGCATGTCGCCAGAAACCGTACCCCTGCATGCGTTTTCACGACGCGCAGTGATCCGCCGTGATCCTCTGATATAGACTGGCCGCCACGTGTTCTGGCGCTTGCAGGTTTCTCATGACTCCATCATTGCTGTTGGCCGTTCTGGCTTCGGGTTTCATCTACGGAATAACGCCGGGGCCGGGCGTGCTGGCGGTGTTCGGGATTGGCGCGGCCCATGGTCGGCGCGCCGGGGCGGGTTTTCTGTGTGGGCATCTGCTCGGCGATGTGATCTGGTGCAGCACCGCGCTGGTGGCGATTGTCGGTGCGCGGGAAATCGGTAACACCGCGTTCGATGTACTCGGCGTGCTCAGCGCGGTTTACCTGTTCTGGCTCGGCTGGCGTGCGGTGCGTGCCCAGCGCCGCAGCGGCGACGAGGCGCAAGGGGCGGCGCGGCAGCCGTTCTGGCACGGCATCGTCTTCGGCCTGACCAATCCCAAGGCCTATCCGGTGGCGGTGGCGACCTTTACGGCGCTGTTGTCGAGCCGCGCCGAACTGCTCAACTGGTCGATGCTACCTGCACTGATCGCCCTGAGTTTCATCGGCGGCGCCCTGGCCTACGCTATCCTCATCGGCGTGGTCGGCGCGCAGCGAGTGCGCATGGTGTATCAGCGGCATGAGCTGCTCATCACGCGTTTATGCGGCGTGATGTTTATCGGCTTCGCCATCAACGCGTTGATGCACGCGTTGCCGGGGCTGTTGCCGAACAAGGCCTGAGGCTGTGAGCAGAGACTCGCAATCCACGATCATGGACGATTGAAATCGCTGCACTGCGCGGACACCCCGTAGAACCATGGAAAGCCCCAACCCTGCGCCGCTGGCGAGCTACATGGACCTGTTGCTGGACGCCGTTTGCGCGGTCGACAAGCAGGGTCGTTTCGTTTTTGTCAGCGCTGCCTGCGAGCGGATTTTCGGCTACACGCCTGACGAACTGATCGGCCGCTCGATGATCGAGCTGGTGCACCCGGCCGATCGCCAGCGCACCCTCGCGGCCGCTGGCGAAATAATGGGCGGCGACCCGAAGCACAATTTCGAGAACCGCTACCTGCGCAAGGACGGCAGCGTCGCGCATATTTCCTGGTCGGCGCGCTGGTCGGAAGTCGACCAACTGCGCATCGCCGTCGCCCGCGATATCACCGAGCGCAAGCAGGCTGAGTCGCGGCAAGCGGCGTTGTACGCGATTTCCGAGGCGGCGCATGCGGCGGAAGATTTGCTGGCGCTGTTCAAACGCGTCCATTTGCTCATTGGCGAGTGGCTGCCGGCGCTGAATTTTTCCGTGGCGCTGTACGACGAACACTGCGCGCAGCTGAACTTTCCCTATCACGTCGACGATCACGAACTGCAGCCCGAGCAGCCCGGCACCGTCATCGGACGGCTTTGCGCGCAAGTGATCCGCAGCGGCCAGCCAATGTTGCTGACCCCGGACAGCGCCGATGCCACGCCCGACTTCGCTGCGCTGGTGGCGGAGCAGAATGCGCCTTGCTGGCTCGGCGTACCGCTGAGCTCAAAAAACGGCACCATCGGCGCCTTGATCGTCAAAAGCCTCGCTGGCGGCGAACGCTACACCGAGCAGGACAAGGAACTGCTGCAATACGTCTGCGCACAAGTCGCCACGGCCATCGAACGACAGCAACTGCATGCGCGGCTCAAGCGCATGGCGCAATACGATCAACTGACGCAACTGCCCAACCGCGAACTGCTGCGTGATCGGCTCAGGGCTGCGCTGATCCATGCGCGAACCGTGCACGGACACATGGCGCTGCTGTATGTCGATCTGGATCGCTTCAAACAGGTCAACGACACCCATGGCCATGCTGTCGGTGACATGCTCCTGCAAACCGTGGCCAACCGACTGAAGGGCTGCGTGCGTGAAACCGACACCGTGGCGCGTATCGGTGGCGATGAATTTGTCGTGCTGTTGCATAGCGTGCATGCCGCCGAAGATGCCGACAGCGTCGCCGGAAAAATCCGTCAGGTGCTGGCGCAGCCGATGCGCCTCGACGGCCATGACCTGCGTATCGAACCGAGCATCGGCGTGGCGCGTTTTCCTGAACACGGTGAAGAAGAACAGCAACTCTTCCGGCATGCCGATCAAGCGATGTATGCGGCCAAACGCCTGAATCATCGGGCCTTGGGCATCTGAAGCGAGCGAACCGTTCGTCGCGGTCCCGGCAGATTTTCTAAACCTTTGAACGCCAAAGCATTCCTAACTGAGGCGGACAATTGTCCGCCGCGACTATTTGAGCAGCGGGCGAATCACGGCCCGCTTGAATTTTCAACGAAGGAGGGCGCGACCATGAGCCGGATGGCCACCCGTTTACGTAATGCCAGTTTTGCGACTCTGCTGGGCCTGTACGCCAGCACTGCGTTCGCCCAGTCGCCTGCCGAATTTATCAACGATGCCTCCGCCAAAGGCATGGCCGACATCGAAGCCAGCCGTCTGGCCCACGGCAAGACCGAATCCAAAGAGGTCAAGGATTACACCATCGTCGTCATCAACGACCGCACCACTGCCAACCAGCATTTGGCGAAGATCGCCAAGAAGCTCGACCTGCCGGTCGCACCTCGCGAAGAGCTCGCTGACAAGGCCAAAGAGTTGATGCCGGAAGTGAAGGACGGCGCGACTTTTGATCAGGCCTACGCCGCCAGTCAGGTCAAGGCGACCGAAGAGGCCATCACCCAGATCGAGCAACAGGCACAGACCACCGACGTGCCGGAAATCAAAGCGTTTGCCGATGAGACTTTGCCGAAGCTGCAAAGTCATCTGGAGAAAGCCCGCGCGTTGCAGGCCAGTCGCTAACTTCGCCTTATTGTTGCAGCGCGGCCGAAGCCTGTAGTTGAAATGCGATGTTTCCTTTGTGGGAGCGAGCCTGCTCGCGAAAGCGGTGTGTCAGTCAATGATGTTTGACTGAGCCTCCGTCTTCGCGAGCAGGCTCGCTCCCACAGGGTGTGTTTACTTGCTCAGCACTCATTCAAATCCTGCTTAGGCTTGCTCTTGTTACCGAGCCCCTCCAGATCGAACACCTGATTTTCACCCAGCGCGCGGTAATGCCGGCGCAGCGCTTCAAGCTGCTTCAAGTCCAGCGCCTCCAGCCCGAGCATCGCGTTCTGCGCTTCCTTGTTCACTCGCAGCAGTTCATCCAGTTTCAAGTGCAGAATGTCGGTATCGCGGTTCTGTGTGTTCTGAATCAGGAACACCATGAGGAACGTGATGATCGTCGTCGAGGTATTGATGATCAGCTGCCAGGTGTCGTTGTAACCAAAAATCGGCCCGCTCAACCCCCACAACCCGATCAGGATCAACGCCCCCATGAACGTCTTCGGGCTACCGGCCCACAGGGCGAGTTTTTGGGCAATTTTGGCGAATTTCATGATGGAGTCCTTGTTTTGGGAGCTTGAAATTCAGACATCGGCGCTGTGCTGAAAATTCTGTTTACAACTTCCTCGTTCAGTCAATACCGCGGGCAGGACTCGCCAATCCAAGGCTTCTATAAAGACACCTTTCATTGTGGAGGTTTGGGTCTAGTATCAAGTGGCAGTCAAACTGCCATCAGTTCATTCCACGGATAGAAACCCGTAAGAGGCGCCTCATGGAATTCTTCGAAAAGTTAGCCAGCCTAGCCGCAAAAGTCCGCTTGCAGAGCGCTGCGATCCAGACTGAGGAGGCAACGAAAAATGCATTCGTCATGCCTTTTATCAGCACGGTTCTGGGTTACGACGTTTTTGACCCGACCGAGGTGACCCCCGAATTCGTGTGCGATATCGGCACCAAGAAAGGTGAGAAGATCGACTACGCGATAATGAAAGAGGGGGAGGTGCAGATTCTGATTGAGTGCAAAAAAATCGGTGAATCGCTGCACATCAATCACGCCTCACAGTTGTTCCGCTATTTCCATGTCACCAGCGCTCGAATCTCCATTCTTACCAACGGCCAAGTCTATAAATTTTTTACCGATCTGGATGCGCCGAACAAGATGGACGAGAAGCCTTTCCTTGAATTGGATCTGCTGGACATCGATGAATATTCCGTCCCTGAGTTGGTCAAGTTGACCAAGTCAGCTTTTGATGTTGATTCCATCATCAACGCAGCGGGGGAGTTGAAATATGTCAGCCAAATCAAGAAGGTCCTCGCCGCGCAGGTCAGCAAGCCAGACGATGACTTTGTGAAGGTTTTCGCTTCTCGGGTTTATGACGGCGTGATCACACAGAAAGTGCGCGACCAGTTTCACGAGCTGACCAGAAAAGCTGTCGGGCAATTTTTGAATGACCAGATCAATGATCGGCTCAAATCGGCCATGAGCGGTGCTATCCAGCCAGCACTGGCCTCCCTGCCGTCAGTTCCTGCCGGAACTGATCCGGTAGATCCGCGTGACGAATCAGATGACAAGGTTTTAACAACACTGGAAGAGCTGGAGGGCTATCACATCGTTCGGGCGTTGGTTCGATCTGTCGTTGATGCCAAGCGCATTGTTCAGCGCGATACGCAGAGCTATTTCGGTATCTTGCTGGACGACAACAATCGCAAACCGATCTGCCGTTTGCATTTCAATCGATCACAAAAGTATCTCGGCATCTTCGATGAAGAAAAAAACGAGACCCGGCATGCGATCAATTCGGTGGATGACATCTATGAGTTCTCGGATCATCTGAAAAAAACTGTCGGCTATTACGATTGATGGAGAGTCGACCGTTCACTCAGACACCTCATGCAACGTTCGCACTGGAATTGGTTTTCATGCTGCCTGTATCGTGAAAAGCAATTGAACACCCCGACAGGAGAACGCAATGAGTTGGTCTGCCAAGCAATACGTCGCTTTCGAAGATGAACGCACACGCCCGGCCCGTGATCTGTTGGCGGCGATACCCACGGCGCAGGCCCGGGCGGTGGTGGACATTGGTTGCGGACCGGGCAATTCCACCGAATTGCTGGTGCAGCGGTTTCCCGATGCGAGCGTCAGTGGCCTCGACAGTTCGGCGGACATGATCGCCGCCGCGCGCAAGCGCTTGCCCGACGTGCAGTTCGAGGTGGCCGAGATCGACAAGTGGGCCGACGAAGGCCCGTTCGATGCGATCTTCGCCAACGCGGTTTTGCAATGGGTGCCTGATCACGCTTCGTTGCTGCCAGCCTTGGCGAGCAAGCTTTCAGGTGGTGGCAGCCTGGCGATCCAGATGCCGGACAACCTCAACGAACCGTCCCACCGCTTGATGCGTGAAGTCGCCGCGCACGGTCCGTGGGCAAGCAAGCTTGCAGGCGCTGCGGGACAGCGTACTGACATGGCAACTGCCAGCGAGTATTTCTCGATCCTCCGTCCGCACTGCACGCGGGTCGATGTGTGGCGTACCACCTATCACCACCAGCTTCGGGATGGGGCTGCGGGTGTAGTTGAGTGGTTCAAGGGCAGTGGTTTGATTCCGTTTCTGAGCCCGTTGACCGAGGAGGAGCGGGCGCAGTATCTGCAGCAGTATCTGGCGGAAGTTGCCAAGGCTTATCCGGCCTTGGCTGACGGCTCAGTGCTGTTGCCGTTTCCACGTTTGTTCATTGTTGCGACCCGCTGAGCTACGCCTCCGGTTTTTTTGAGTTCGCCAGGTTCTTAGGTCTGCGCATCTCTTGCAAACAACCCAGCCAATTCCCTCTCCCTCGGGAGAGGGTTAGGGTGAGGGGCTTCCTGGAGCAGGAAAACCCGATCACCGCTGTACCGCCACCAACATCATCATCGGCCGCTCGCGTTCTTCGGCCAACGCCGGTTGCGCTGCGACCTCTTCATCACTCGGCCCCCACTCATTGACGTGACGAATATTGAAACCCGCTGCGATCAATGCATTGAGCAACGTTCCCACCGTGCGATGCTGCTTGATCACGCCCTCGGCCAACCAGTTTGTCACCCGCTCACCCTCTATCTGATAGCTGTCCAGCGGCCAACGTTTGCGACCTTCATTGTCGATCAGCCAACCCGGATTGCGCGGCGCCATGAAGATCGGATGTTCAATGGAAAACACAAAATGCGAGCCCGGTTTGAGCGCGGCATAAAGCTGCGCAAACAACGTCGGGAGATCTTTGATGTAGTGCAGCGCCAGCGAACTGTAGGCCAGGTCGAAACTGCAGGCGGGCAAGTCGAGGTGTTCAAGGTCGGCGCGTTCATAGTGGACAGTCGCGGCGGTCGTTGATTGCCGTGCGCGGTCGAGCATCTTCTCGGAGACGTCCAGGCCTAGGACGCTGGCGGCGCCGTTCTCGACCGCCCAGCGGCTGAACCAGCCATAACCGCAACCTAGATCGACCACATTCAGACCGTGCATGGCCGGCAGCAATGCCTTGAGCGCTGGCCATTCCGGGGCGGCATCGAGGCCGCCGATGGAGCGATTCATCTGGCTGTAGCCGTGGAAGAACTCGGGATCGTCGTAGATGTTTTGCGTCATGTTGACGGTGTCCTTTCAATGCGATTGCGTTGAATGTGTCGGAAAAAATTCGCTTTTGCCAACGCTTTTACACGGTGTGCGCCATGGCTGTTTAAAGTTGAATCGCGTTACGTCCCGATGCCTACAAATCCTTGCGCCGCTGCCTACCGGTACGCCAGAATCCGCCGGCTTGTGCGCCTGGAGGGCGGTCGGTAACTTGGTTCGCGTCACTGATTTCCAGTGATCGGGTTTAGCAGCCCGGCCAGGATTGACCAACGGTTGCACATGTACCTACCAGTCAGGCTTCGCCTGCACTTGATGGTGGCTGTGCGCATGGCACCCTCGGGTGCGCCGGGTTTTGGACTTCCTACCGGTCTGCTAACTTGCGTACAGCTGCCACCCTTTCGTATAGCAGCGGGATGGTTGCAGTTACCACTACAGGAAGATTCCATGTTCAAGGTAACGCCAAATCCGCCGGAAACCGATCCGGCCTCTCCGTACGAGTCCCTCGATTCGAAAAAACTCCACGAAGCCGCCGAACGCGCCCTCGACCACTATCTCATCCCACCGCAAACCAGCTCACCGCCGTACCAGACCAGCAGCATGTTCCAGGTCAACCCGAGCACCGACACCGAGTCGCTATTGGTTAACGCCAGCGAATCTCTTGGCTCGGCCAGCGTCATGCTTGGCGACTTCGCCGCCTTGCTCGACGGCAGCCAGCGCAAAACTCTTCTCGGCATCGCCCAGGTCGTCATGCTGGGCGAGCTGGCGGTGAATCAGGTGCTGGATAATGTGGTGCCGGTGGGTTAGCCGGCGTTGATTTCCGAGTAAAAAGTAACCGGTCGTTGCGACCGGTTTTTCGGCTAGTGCAGCGTCAAAACCGCTGATCAATACCAGGTTTATCCTCTTGAAAGGGCTCGGAAGGGGGAATCGGGAATTGCTGCTCCTCATACTCGCCCACCCGCCGAGCGAGAACTTCCAATTCATCGCCTTCCGGCGAGTTCATCTCAGCGCCCCAAATCTGCTCGATACGCAGCAATGCTGCGGACAAGTCTTCAGTGCTCCGAATGGGTTTGATGTCCATAAATGATGTTCGCTTTGGTAACCACATGAGCGGCGATCTTCAACGGCACAACAAACCCTGTGTTCATCATTACGTTTCCAAATATGACTGCATTGCGGAGAGTGAGAATCGCGGTGACAAAAAGCGGCCACGCGTGACCCAACCGCGTAATCCTCAGTGTCAGCTGTGTAGCAATCAGAAAATCTCTATTGCTCCACGAAATTAGTGAGATTTTCTCAAAAATGGTCATATCTGATCCTTAAGGGAGGTTAGATAGCTACAATGGCTCTATTAAGATCCTTAAGAATTGGAAGGGTTTGCCATGTCATTCATGCATTTGCTTCACTCGCCGGCTGAGATCGCCAGAAATGTCGGAGAAAACGCCAAAATCCTGCGGCTCTCCAAAAACCTTTCCCGCAAGACGCTCGCAGAAAAGGCGGGGGTTTCCGAATCCACCATCAAGCGATTCGAAGCGACCGGGCTCGTGACGTTGGAGGCTTTGATCCTGATAGCCACTGCGCTTGATGAACTCAACGCTGTGACCAAGCTGTTCAAACCAGAGCAACCGAGCTCGCTGGATGAGCTGAAGAATGCCAGGCGCAAGAGAGGGATGCGCTGATGATCAAGCCTTTCAAACACACAGAAGCGCTGAATGTTTTGAAAGAGGGCGCCAAGGTTGGTGAGCTGGTCAGAGTCGCGGGCCGGGGGATTTACTTCGCTTACGATCCGGGTTGGCTTGCCACTGGCTACAATCTTTCGCCGCTGACAATGGCTTGGGACGAAAAGCCCCAGTTGGCCAGGAACACCAGCCTCTTCGAAGGGCTACACGGACCGTTCGCCGATTCACTGCCTGACGGCTGGGGCATGCTGCTGATGGATCGATATTTCGACAGCACCTTCGGTGACGGCACTCACCTTACCCTCACAGCGCTTGATCGCCTTGCTTATATGGGCGAGCGCAGTATGGGCGCGTTTGAATATCAGCCGAAGGCGGAAAAAACAGAGCTCACAGGCCCTTTGGATATTTGCCAACTCTACGAAGCTTCAATCGAAGTTCAAGAGGGTGAGACCCCTGCGGTGCTTACCAAATTGCGACTGGCCGGTGGCTCACCGGGGGGCGCACGTCCGAAGGCAATCGTGGCGCTGTCTGCCGACAAAAAACACGCAATTTCGGCCTTCGATGCCCTGCCCGAGGGCTATGCACATTGGATCGTGAAGTTCAGGGCATTGTACGAACCGATTGAAACCGGCGGCATCGAACTCGCCTATGCCGAGATGGCTCGTGCCGCCGGAGTGACCATGGCTGAATCGAATCTTCTGGATGTGCAGATGCCTGGCGGCGAGGTTGAGCGTTTCTTCGCAACCAAGCGCTTCGACCGCGACGGCGAGCGCAAGATTCACATGATGACCGTCTCGGCGCTCATGTACGCGGACTACCGCGCATTGTCATCCATCGACTACCCGAACCTGCTCAAGCTCACTCAGGTGTTGACCAGAAGCTCCGTCGAAGTGGAAAAGATGGCCAGGTTGATGATCTTCAATGCGCTGTCTCACAACCATGACGACCATGCGAAGAACTTTGCCTTTCTCTGCCACAATCCTGAAAAAAAAGGCGAGAAAGAAAGCTGGACGCTGTCCCCGGCATACGACCTGACCTTCGCAAACGCCATGGGCGAGCACACCACTGACTTCGGTGGCCGCACTCCCGGCACGCCTACGCGCAAGCGAATCATGGAGATCTGCAAGGATTACAAATACCTCAAGGCCGAGGAATACATCGAGCAGACTCTCGCTGCGCTCGCCGACTGGCACAAGGTATTCACTCGATTGAATGTCCCGCATAAAGCCGGGGAGCCGATCTTCAATGTACTGGCGAGGCTGCATCAGGATTTCGAGAAGTAATCCGGGGAGGAGGGGATCAGCAATTTTCCGGAAGTCTTCACCGCCAGCCCGCTTCAACTTCCAGACACAAAAAAACCGGCAATCAAGGCCGGTTTTTCATTTCTGCATCCCCCGTCAGACAACACAACGCGAGATCAATATTCGGTGGAGCGGGTAGAGGGAATCGAACCCTCATCTAAAGCTTGGGAAGCTTTCGTTCTACCACTAAACTATACCCGCTCAGAGCGGCTGACTTTGTACCAGACTCGGCCACGGATTTGAAGTTTTCTTTTCTCTGCGAGGGCTTTGCCACGCAGAAATCGGTCGATCGCGAACAAGGACTGCGCCGGTGTGAAAGGCACTTCAAGCTTGCAGCCTTGCCCGCGATGACGCTGTTTCAAATGGCCAGGGCATGTTGATCCTGCACAAACGAGTAGCGCGTTCGGCTGGCTTGCGGCGCAGGTTTCAGAAAGCCGAGCAGGGCGTTCTGGCTGTCGCGGCAGGCGGCCTTGTGCTCCATGTCGAGAAAGTGTCCGGTGGCTTGCAGGGTGGTGAAGCTGCTGTGGGCAACGTGGTTGCCGAACAGTCGCGCATCCTCGGCGGCGGTGTATTCGTCCCATTCGCCGTTCAGGAACAGCACTGGCACGTTGATCTTTTTCGCCGCGTTCAGATAGCACTGCCGGTCGCTGTGCAGCACGTCGTTGATATGAAAATGCATCTGTCCGTATTCATGCTCGGCGAGGCTGCTGACGTGGCGATAGTTGAAACGCTTGAACAGCGACGGCAGGTGTTTGCCGATGGTGTTGTTGACCAGATGGCCGACCCGGTCGCCGTCGCGGCTGCCGAGGTAATCGACACCACGCTCGAGATAATCGAGCATGTGCGCATTGATCACCGGTGAGAACGAGCTGATCACGGCTTTTTCGATGCGCCGCGGTTGCTGGGCGAGGGCGACGAGGGTGGCGGCGCCGCCCCAGGAGAACGACAGCACGTGTTCGGCGGCGAAGTGATCGATCAGCTCCAGCAGAATCTGCCCTTCGACTTCCTTCGTCAGAGGTTTCTCATGCCGGTTGTGGGCTTTTGACCGGCCCGCGTAGGGCTGGTCGTAGCAGACCACGTTGAATTGCGGATGCAGGTTTTTCACGGTCTGTGCAAACGACGCAGTCGTGGCCATCGAGCCGTTGACCAGAATGATGGTCTTTTCTGCGGCGTCTGCGCGATAGAACTCCGTGTAAACCCGATACTGACCCTGTATATCCAGCACAGCGATTTCTGGCCTCATGTCATAAGACTCCTGGCAAGCAAGCGGGTATGCGCGCAATCGAGATTGCACGAGCTTTGTGACAGGTAGGCATACGCCTGGAATTTGCTGGCCCATGTCGATCCGGTACGGCAGGTCGACGGGTATTGTTATTGGCGGGCAGATTGCCGGCTGAGGCGCGGCCCTTGAGGGCAGACGACCGACAAAAAGTTTCTTGGAAGTATGTGGTGACTCATCGGTCACATTTCGGCCGACGTCCTGATTCAAGCAGGGGACTCAGGATCACGCAAGTGCCGTCGGCGAATTGTTCGACAACTTCGGCTGAGCGGTCGGCGGCTTAGAACAAATGAATCTCTTCGGTGCGCAAAGCGCGGTACTCGCCCGGTTTTAGCGCGTGATCGAGAGCCAGTTCGCCGATGGATTCGCGGTGCAGGCGCAGGACTTTGTTGTTGAAAAAGCCAAACATGCGTTTGACCTGATGATAGCGGCCTTCAACGATGCTCAGCCGCGCCGAGCGTGGGCCGAGCAGCTCAAGCTGTGCCGGTTGCGTGGTCAGATCTTCGAAGGCGAAGTAGATGCCCTCGGCAAATTTCAGCGCGTAGCTCGGGTCGATGTCCTGTTCGGTTTCGACGTAATAGACCTTCGCCAGTTTGGTTTGCGGCTGCGTCAGGCGCCGCGACCAGGCGCCGTCATTGGTGATCAGCAGCAGCCCGGTGGTGTTGAAATCCAGACGCCCGGCGATGTGCAGATCGTCCTTGTGCGGTTCGTCGAGCAGGTCGAGCACGGTCGCATGCTGCGGATCGCGGGTGGCGCTGACGCAGCCCGGCGGTTTGTGCAGCATGAAATAGCGCGCCGGTTTGCCGCTTTGCAACACCTCATCGTCGACTTCGACCCGGCTGAATTCCAGCACCTCACTGTGCGGGTCGCTGACGATCTTTCCGTCAATCCGCACGCGCTTTTCCACCAGCAACAGGCGCACCTGCTGGCGGTTGTAACGAGGCAGATTGCTGAGGAAACGGTCGACGCGCATGCTCAGGATTCAACAGACAAAGGGGCGCGCATCTTACGGGATCGGCCGCCGGGCTGCTTGCAGTTGCGTTTCAACCTGCGCGCAACGCGGGCACAGGCAGGCTTGATTGCGCAACTCGGCTGGCAGCGCGTCGAGCACCGCCGGGTCGATGCTCACGCCGTAGCACCAGCATTCGCGGTCGGCGGTGCGCGGGTCGGCGAGGCTGCAATCGTTGCGGGCACCGCAGGCCGGGCAGTGGTCGGGTTTGACGTCGAGATCAGGCATAAGTCGAGTGCGGCATTTCCATGCAGGTGCGGTTGCGCCCGGATTGCTTGGCGCGGTACATCGCATGATCGGCCCGCGACAGCAGAGTGTGCAAGGTGTCATCGCGTTGCACGGTGGTGGCGCCGATGCTCACGGTCAGATGCAGGCTGTGGCCGTCGTAGGCATATTCGTGTTGCTCGACGTGTTGACGGATTTTCTCGGCGATTTTCTGCCCGGTCTCGCCGTCGGTGTCTTTCAACAGAACGATGAACTCTTCACCGCCCCAGCGGCAGACGATATCGGCGTGACGCAGGCAACTTTGCAGGTCGCGGGCGAAACCGATCAACACCTGATCGCCGGCCATGTGGCCGTAAGTGTCGTTCAACGCTTTGAAGTGGTCGAGGTCGAGCAACAACGCGGTCAGCGGCTTGGTTTCCCGTTGGGCCTCGTGCAGCGCTTGCGCGGCGAGAATGTCGAAGCCGCGTCGGTTCGGCAGTTCGGTGAGGCTGTCGAGGGTGGCGTGCGCCTGAATTTTTGCCTGGAAGCGTTTGATCACCCGATTGAGCAGCGCCAGCACGATCAACGTCACCAGCAGGCAGATCAGCAGATTGAGATACAGCGATTGGCGGATCTCACTCAGCGCGCCGTCCTCGCGTTTATCGACGAACAGGTACCAGTTCAGCTCGGGGATAAACCGCACGTTGAGAAAATGCCCTTGACCCTGGGTGGAATATTCGTAGCTGCCGCTGTGTGGCTTGGGCAACTGGCTGACCAGACTTTTCATGCTTTCCAGTTCGCTAAGGCTCTGGCCGATGTGCGCGCCTTCCGGACCACCCTCGGCACCGGTCAATACGAGGCGGCCGAAGGTGTCGACGAAGTACACGCTGCGCTGATAGCGCTGTTGATACTTGTCGATCAGCTTGATCACTGCGTCCACGGTCAGGCCCACGCCCGCCGCCCCGATGAAGCGGTTGTGGTAGTCGTAGACCTTGTAGTTGATGAAGAACGTCAGGTTGTCCTTGTTGGCCAGATCCGGGTCGACGTTGATCTCGTACGGGTCCTGCATGTCGCGCACGCGGAAGTACCAGGTGTCGCGCGGCTCATCGACCTTGACCTGCTTGAGCACGCCTTTGGCGTGGTAATAGGTGAGCGTGGCATTGGAAACGAAGAACGCCGTGTAAGCGCCGTAATGGGTCATGACCTCGTCGAGATAGCGGGTCATCTGCTCGGGATTCTGCTCGCCATTGACCACCCAGTCGCGCATGAACGTGTCACGGGACATCATCGAGGAAATCAGGATCGGCCGGACCAGGTCTTTCTGGATTTCCGAATAGACCGTGTCGGACGTCAGCGGCAGTTCGGTGTTGACGATGTTGTCGCGGATCGACGCGCGGGAGGCGAAATAGCTCAACAGCGAGGTAGCGAGGAACCCGGCGCCGAGCAGGGCGACGAGGGTGAGCACCAGTGAACGTTGCGAGTACAAGGGAGAACGAAGCGGCATGGCAGATCCGTTGGCAGTGGCCCGATGGGATGCATTCTAGTGGCACTGCGCGCAAATAACTGCTCCCTGTGCGGCGTGAATGGTCGTTCTTTTATTCGGGAGTGGTGCGCCAGAACCTGTGGGAGCGAGCCTGCTCGCGAAGGCGGTGAGTCAGCCACATCAATGTTGAATGACATACCGCATTCGCGAGCAGGCTCGCTCCCACAGGGCGACAGATTCAGGCCAGGGTTTTGAGGTATGCCCGCCATCCTCCCAAATGGCTGATATCCACCGCACCCTCCAGCCCATACGCTTCGCAAATAAACCCGCTCTCCCAGCGCCCATCCGCCAGTTGCACCTTGCCCAAACCCAGCGGCGCCGGAATTCCGGTCAGAAACGAGCCCAATTCGCTGCTCGGCAATTCCCACACCTCTACGGCAATCGCCACGCCGCCGTCTTTGACCCGCACCATCCCCGGCCGAACTGGCGGGCCGCCAGCGAGGGCGTGCAGTCGATAGTCCGGCGAACTGAACGTGGTTTCCAGCAAGCGCCCGCCACGCTGGGTCAGTTGCCAGTTCAGCGCCAGCCCTTGCAGATGCGCGCCACACACCACCAATCGAGCGCGGTCATTGCGCGCAGCGTTCGCCGGAGCTGACAGGGCACTGTCTTGTAGGCGCTGCAAGGCATCGGCCACGCTCAACAGATATTGATCGGTAAATACCCGCCCGAACAGCGTCACGCCCCACGGCAAACCATTGCCCATGAACGCGGTCGGCACGGCGACGGCGGCGTAGTCGAGCAGGTTCATGAAATTGGTGTAATAGCCGAGTTCAGAATTGCGCAGCACCGGCTCGGCCTCAAGCTCGGCCAGCGTCACTGGACGGCCGATGGTCGGCGTCAGTACGCAGTCGAGATTTTCCAGGGCCTCGTCGCAGAGGGCCTTCAGCGCCTGCAATCGATATTGCGCGCGGAAGGTCTGCACGCCAGTCACCGCTGGAGCTTTGGCGAGCACCGCACGGATCACCGGCAGCACTGCTTCGGGGTTCTGCTCCATCAGCTCACCGGCGACGCTGTAACGCTCGGCGACCCACGGCCCGTCGTAGAGCAGACGCGCTGCTTCGAGAAACGGCGACAGATCGAATTCGACTGCCTCGCCCCCCAAAGCCTTGAGCCGTTCAATGGCCGCTGCGAACAACTGTGGTCCCTCGTTGCAGCCGAAAAATTCAAGGTCCTGCGCCCGTGGCACGCCGAAGCGAAACGGCCGTGCCGCGCCGAATGCCGAGCCGTCGTTCCATGCCGGGTTACGACGGCTGTATTCATCGCGAGGATCGTGTTGGGCCGTCAACGCCAGCAACTGGCTGGCCTCGCGCGCAGTGGCGGTGAAAGTGGTCACGCAATCCAGCGTGCGGCACGCGGGCAGCACGCCAGCGGTGGAAATCAGGCCCTTGCTCGCCTTCAGACCGACCAGATTGTTCAACGCCGCCGGCACCCGCCCCGAGCCGGCGGTGTCGGTGCCTAACGCGAAACTGGCCACACCCAACGCTACTGCCAAGGATGAACCCGCGCTGGAACCCCCGGACGGATATTCGGGCAGAACGCTGTTCGGGCACGCACCATAAGGCGAGCGGCTGCCATTGAGACCGGTGGCAAACTGATCAAGATTGGTCTTGCCCAGCGGAATCGCCCCTAGCGCCAATAGCTGCTCGACGATGGTCGCCGACTGTTGCGGCACATAGGCAAACGCCGGGCACGCAGCGGTGGTGGGAATGCCGGCCAGATCGATGTTGTCTTTGATCGCGAATGGCACGCCATACAGCGGCAAACTGTCGAGGTCACGACTGTCGAGGGCGGCCAGGTACGGCTCCAGTTCATCGACGCTGAGCAAGTGAATGAACAGGTGATAGTCGGGATTCAGCGCAGCGGCTTTTTCGCGCAATTGCAGCAGCAGTTGGCGCGGTGTGGTGTCGCCATTGCGATAGGCCTGGCGCAGTGCATCGAGTTGCAGATTCATCGGTTGATCCTTATAAAAAATGGCTTCAGTCGAGTTCCAGCACCACCACCCGTTGTCCGGCGCGCACCGCCGAACCGGGTTGCACGCGGATCTCTCGCACCACGCCGGCCAGCGGCGCGAGTACAGGGATTTCCATCTTCATCGACTCGAGAATCACCAGCACATCGCCCGCCGCGACGCGCTGGCCGGCCGCGACCTGCACCTGCCAGAGATTGCCGGCGATGTGGCTGTCGACGCTGTGTTCACCGCTTTGCAGCGGTGCTTCTTCGCTGGCATCAGGCACGGCTTCTTCGCTGTCGAAATGCGCCTGGCCGCTGGCGATCCAGCGCTCGCGTTCAGCCTTGAACGCGCCGTGTTGCTGCGCACGGAAAGCGCTGATGCCCTCGGCTTCCTGACTGAGAAATGCCTGATAGTCGGCGAGGTTGAGCTGGCTGTGTTCGATGTTCAGATCGAAGCGCCCCAGGGGGAAATCGCGGCGGATGCGCAGCAGTTCTTCGGCGCTGACCGGGTAGAAACGGATCTGATCGAAGAAGCGCAGCAGCCACGGTTTGCCATCGAACGCGGCGACTTCGCGATAGCGATTCCACATCTGCAGGGTGCGCCCGACAAACTGATAACCGCCCGGGCCTTCCATGCCGTACACGCACAGGTAGGCGCCACCGATGCCGACCGAATTCTCGGCGGTCCAGGTGCGTGCCGGGTTGTACTTGGTGGTCACCAGACGATGACGCGGGTCGAGCGGCGTGGCCACCGGCGCGCCGAGGTAAACGTCGCCGAGGCCCATCACCAGATAGCTCGCATCGAACACCGTGCGCTGCACTTCGTCGAGATTCGGCAGGTCGTTGATACGCCGGATGAACTCCAGATTGCTCGGGCACCACGGCGCTTCCTTTCGCACGGTGGTCATGTATTTCTCGATCGCCAACTGACAGGCCGGGTCGTCCCACGACAGCGGCAAGTGCACGATGCGCGACGGTACCTGCAAGTCCTTGGCGGCGCACACCGCGTCCCATTCGCCGGCGATGATGCCGAGCAGATCGGCCAGCGGCAGTTGCTCCGGCTGGTAGTGCACTTGCAGCGAGCGAATGCCCGGGGTGAGGTCGATCACACCTTGCAGGGCTTGGCTTTCCAGCGCTTGCATCAGCGCGTGGGCGCGAAAGCGCAGGACCAGATCAAGCTCGGGCTCGCCGATTTCCAGCAGTAAATGAGTGTCGCCAGAAACCCGTGCAACCAGTCGCTGATCGCCTTGACCCAACGCCAACACCACAGGCGACATCAAACCCTGTGGGAGCGAGCCTGCTCGCGAAGAGGCCGTGTCAGTCAATAGCGATTTGTCTGGGCCGACGCTTTCGCGAGCAGGCTCGCTCCCACAGGGGGCATCCCATTTCAGGGCGAGATCGCGGGCGTCAGCCAGAGAGACGGTAATGAACTGGATTTTATCGCCCGCCTTGAGCTGCCCCAGCTGCCACAGATCCGCTTCGATCACCGTCACCGGGCAGACAAAACCACCCAGGCTCGGGCCATCCGGGCCGAGAATCACCGGCATGTCGCCAGTGAAATCCACCGCCCCAATCGCATACGGATTGTCATGGATGTTCGACGGGTGCAGACCCGCTTCACCGCCATCCTCACGCACCCACTCAGGCTTCGGCCCGATCAGGCGCACGCCGGTGCGGCTGGAGTTGAAATGCACTTCCCACTGGGTCGCGAAGAACGTGGCGATGTAGTTTTCGCTGAAGTATTCCGGTGCGCCGTGCGGACCGTAGATCACCCGGATCTGGCGCACGCTCGGCAGCGCAGTGATGTGCTGTTCGGCCAGTTGCTGGCCGGCGCTGCGCTCGGTCAATGCCGGCACATGCAAGACATCCCCGGCCCTCAACGCGCGACCGCCATGGCCGCCGAACTGGCCGAGGGTGAAGGTACTTTTGCTGCCCAGATAATCCGGCACCTGCACGCCGCCGCGCAGGCACAGATAACTGCGCGCGCCGGCGCCACTGATACTGCCCAACTGCAATGTCGCGCCGGCCGGAATCAGCAGCGCGGTGTTCATCGGCACCGGTTCAGCGTCAAGCGTCAGGACAATCGGCGCGCCAGTGACCGCGACCACGGCATCACAATTGAAACGCAGGATCGGCCCGCTCATGGTGATTTCCAGCGCGGCGGCGCCTTGTTCATTGCCGAGCAGACGATTGCCCAAACGCAGCGCTCGGCTGTCCATAGGCCCGGAGGGTGGCACGCCGACCGCCCAGTAACCGAGGCGGCCGGGATAGTCCTGCACGCTGGTCTGCGTGCCGGCGCTGAGCACTTCGAAAGTGTTGGCGCGATACAGCAGATTTTCCAGACAACGGGTCCACGGCTGACCGCTGGCGAATGGAGTATCGAGCAGAACCTGCCGCAGGTAGTCGCGGTTGGTTTCTACGCCATACAGCAGGCTATCGCCCAGCGCCTGATGCAATTGGGCGCGAGCCTGCTCGCGACTCGGCGCCCAAGCGATGAGCTTGGCAATCATCGGATCGAAATACGGCGGGATTTCCACACCGGCCTCGACCCAGGTGTCGATGCGCAACTCAGCGCCGTTGGCTGGCGGGAATTGCACAGCGGTCAGCAGGCCGGGGCTCGGCTGGAAATCACGCCCCGGATCTTCCGCGTACAGACGTGCCTGAATTGCATGGCCCTGCGGTTCCAGACCCTGATACAACTCGCGCAGCGGTGGCAGATCACCAGCGGCCAGTTCGATCATCCAGCGCACCAAATCCACATCCCACACCTGTTCGGTGACGCCGTGCTCGACCTGCAACCGCGTGTTCACTTCAAGGAAATAAAAACGCTGGGCCTCGCTGTCGAAGACGAATTCGACGGTGCCGGCGCTGCGGTAATTCACTGCTTGCGCCAGTTTGATCGCCGCTGCGCACAGCTCATCGGCCATACCTTCGGGCAGATTCGGCGCCGGGGTTTCTTCGAGGACTTTCTGGTTGCGCCGCTGCACCGAACAGTCGCGCACGCCGAGAGCGATGACTTCACCGCAGCCGTCGCCGAATACCTGCACTTCCAGATGCCGCGCGCGTTCGATGTACTTTTCGATGAACACCCCGGCATCGCTGAAGTTGTTCTGGCCGAGGCGTTTCACGGCTTCGAACGACTCACTCAATTCACTGGCGCTGCGGCACACGCGCATACCGATGCCACCGCCGCCAGCGGTGCTTTTCAGCATCACCGGGTAGCCGACCTCTTCGGCGGCGCTCAGCGCGCAATCGAGGCTGTCGAGCAGATCGGTGCCTTCGAGCATGGGTACGCCGTGCTGTCTGGCCAACGCGCGAGCAGTGTGCTTGAGGCCGAACACCCGCAATTGCTCCGCCGTCGGCCCGATGAAGGCGATGCCCTGCGCTTCGCAGGCTTCGGCGAACGCTGCGTTCTCAGAGAGAAATCCGTAGCCGGGATGAATCGCCGTCGCTCCGCTTTGTTTGGCAATAGCGAGGATTTTGTCGACCGCCAGATAGGTCGCGGACGCCGCGCCTTCGCCTAGGCTGTACGCTTCAGCGGCCTGGGAGATGTGCAGGCTGGCGGCATCGGCTTCGGAATACACGGCGACGCCTTGGGCCTTCAGCACGTTGATCGTGCGCAGGATGCGACAGGCAATCGCGCCACGGTTGGCGATCAGGATTTTTTCGAACATGGCATAACCCCTGAAGGGGGAGCGGGCCGTCCCGCTGTTTTTCGACAGACATCCGGGCCGTCCCGGATGGAAAAAACACACTTCACTCAAACCCACCACAACCCCCCTGTGGGAGCGAGCCTGCTCGCGAAGGCTGTGGATCAGCCACATCAATGCTGAATGACACGGCGCATTCGCGAGCAGGCTCGCTCCCACAGGGTTTAGGGTTGTCCGGTGGGTTTCAGGCACTGCCCGGAACGTGCCTGGCACAGGGCAAAAAGCCAACGACGTAAGCGGCTGATGGTCAGTTCCATACCAGCAACTCCGCCGGGGTCGGGTTGTAGGCGTTGCACGGGTTGTTCAACTGCGGGCAGTTGGAAATCAGCACAATAACGTCCATCTCCGCGCGCAAATCTACGTACTTGCCCGGCGCGGAAATACCGTCCTCGAAAGTCAGCCCGCCATCCGCCGTCACTGGCACGTTCATGAAGAAATTGATGTTCGGCCCGATGTCGCTTTTGCCCAGACGACCGTCGTGGGCACAGGCGCGCAGGTAGTTGTCGCGGCAGCTGTGCATGTAGCGTTTTTCCAGGGCGTAGCGCACGGTATTGCTCTCTTGCGCACAGGCGCCGCCGAGGGTGTCGTGGCGCCCGCAGGTGTCGGCAACGATGGTCAGCATCGGCTGGCCGAGGTTGGAATACAGCACACTGCCGGTGCTCAGGTAGACGCTGTTCTGCCGGCGCAAGGTGCGTTGCACGTCGTAGCGTTCTTTGGGGTTGGCGAGGCTGTAGAACAAGGTGTCGACCGCCTGATTGCCTTCCAGATCGAGGATGCGCAGGGTCTGCCCGGCCTTGACCTCCATCAGCCAGGGCTCGCCGGCGGGAATGGTCGCGCGGTAGATCGCGCTGTCGGCTTGCTTGTGCGAAGTGGCGATTGCGAGTGACATGGCTGCGATCCTCAGGCGAACAAACGGTCGGTGTTGATGAAGCCGCGCTCGTTTTCCGGGCGCGAAGTGCGGCAGTGTTCGGCGACGCTGGCGTCGGCGTTCATCCAGCTCAGCTTCAAGGGTTTCGGGGCGTATTCGGGTGACGGGTCCATCGGATGTTGCAGGGCGGTGAGCACCACCAGAGTGTCCATCGGCGCGTATAACTCGATGTAGTCGCCGGCCTTCGAATTGCCCTCGACGAAGTGGAAACGCCCGGCCTCATCGACGTTCACGCGGGTGAACAGGTTGAGGGTCATCAGCAGATCGGACAGGCCCAGGCCCCACTTGCCGAGTTCCACCAGCAGGTTGTCGGTGCCATTGCGAAAGAAGCCGTTGCGCAGTTCCTGGTAGCGGCCCTGACCGTACTTTTCGGCGACTTCCTGTGCGCAAAGCACACCGCCGAGGCTGTCGCTCCAACCGCAGGTGTCGGCGGTGATCGCGGCGAGTACGCGGCCCATGTCCGAGTACAGGCAGTGGCCGGCGGTGAGCTTGGCGGTGTGCTGGCATTTGAGGCTGTCGGGCAGGTTCAGCCGCTCGGTTTTTTCGTTGGCATTGAGCAAGGTCAGGCTGACATTGGCGCCGCCACGCAAGTCGGTCATGCGCAGTAGTTGGCCGCGCTTGAGCACGAAGGAGCGGTGGCCGCCGCCCGGCAGCAGTTCTTCAGCGAAGGGTGGGAAGAGTTGGTTTGAATCAGTCATTGGAGCAGTCCTCTCAAGCAGTGCGAAGGGTGCCCGCCAGCGGCAGCGGCAGGGCCTCGACGGCGGCGCGCTGGGCGCGGCGGTCGCTGTTCAACGGGATGTCGTAGGTGATGCGTGCGCCATAGGCGCCGGGGGCGTGCGGGTCGAGGCGCACCTTGTCGAACACCAGCAGACGCGTGGCAAGGCTGAAACCTTCGGACAGGTCGTGAGTGACCATGAACACCGTCAGTTGCGTCTCGCGCCACAGCTCCAGCAGCAGCGCGTGCATGTCTTTGCGAATACCCGGATCGAGCGCGCCGAACGGCTCGTCGAGCAACAACACGCGTGGCTTCATGATCAGCGCCTGGGCGATAGCCAAGCGTTGCTGCATGCCGCCCGACAGCTGCGCCGGGTATTTGTCCAGCGCATGGCCGAGGCCGACTTTTGTCAGCAGCGCAGCAGCCTGCTCGCGCGCCTCGCGTTTGGCGCCGCCAAACAGCCGGCCAAGCAAGGGCGCGCGCGGCAATTCGAGACCGAGAGCGACGTTGTCGAGCACGCTCAGGTGCGGGAACACCGAGTAGCGTTGAAAGACCACGCCACGGCTGGCATCCGGCTCGCTGGCCAAGGGCTGGCCGTCGAGCAGAATCTCCCCGCGACTGGCGGTTTCCTGGCCGAGCAGCAGGCGCAGGAAGGTCGATTTGCCGCAACCGGAGGCGCCGACCAGCGTGCAGAACTCGCCTTCGTTGACGCTCAGGTTCAAGCCTTCCAGCACCACTTGATCGGCGTATTGCTGCCAGACGTTTTTTACTGTGATGAAGCTCATTTCGCCGCCCCCTCGTACCAAGGGAAGGCGCGCAGGGTCAGCTGTTTCAAGCCCCAGTCCATCAGCCAGGCGAGCAGGGTGATCCACACCACGTAGGGCAGGATCACATCCATGGCCAGGTAGCGCCGCACCAGAAAAATCCGGTAGCCGAGGCCATCGGTGGAGGCGATCGCTTCGGCGGCAATCAGGAACAGCCACGCCGAACCGAGCATCAAACGCAGCGAGATCAGCAAGCGTGGCAACAGCTGCGGCAAGACCACGCGCAGCATCAGCGTCCAGGTCGAGGCGCCGAGGGTTTGCGCCTTGATCAGCAGTTCGACCGGAATGTCGCGGGCACGCTGTTCCAGATCGCGGGCCAGCGCCGGGGTGATGCCGATGACAATCAGCATGACTTTCGACAACTCGCCCAGACCGAAGACGATGAACAGAATCGGCAGGATCGCCAGCGGCGGCACCATCGATAGCACCGTCAGCAGCGGCGACAACGGCGCGCCGAAGAGCGGCAGGGTGCCCGCCGCGATACCGAGGCAAAGACCCGCCAGCGCCGCGATGCCGAGGCCGATGGCCAAGCGCCGCAGACTCGACGCGGTGTCTTGCCACAACAGGTACTCACCGGTGCGGCTGTCGGCGTTGAAGGCTAGGCGTTTTACCGCGTCGCTCATCTGCACGGCACTGGGCAGCAGTTTGTCGTTGGGGTTGTCCGCCAGGCGCTCGGCCGAGCCTGTGAAGTAAGCGAACAGCACCAGCGCGAACGGCAGGATCACCAGCAACAGGCGACTCGGGCGATCGGGGTGGCGATTGATCAGGCGCATGGCCAAATCCTCCGTGGCTTACAGCTTGGCGTCGGCGGCCATCTGCACGTAGGTCGGATCGAAACGCAGCTTGAGGTTGGCGGTGTCGCCGCTGGTCACGCCGTTGGCGAACGACATGCCGACCGCGCTCGGATCCTTCGCGCCTTCGCCGAGCAGGCCATGCTCGAAGGAGAATTCGGCGACCTTGCGCATGGTGTCCGGCAGTTGTTTGCTGGTGGCGAAATTCAGCGCTTCGCTCGGCGTGGCGAACAGTTTTGTGGTGTCCAGTTGCGCCTGGAACCCTGCCAGATCAGTTCCCGAGGCCTTGGCCATGTGCTCGAGCGCAGCTTTGCTCGCGGCATTTTTTGCGTTCATCAAGGCGACGACTTCGAACCACGCCCCGGTCAGCGCTTTGCCCAGTGCCGGGTTGTCTTTGAGGGTGGCGCTGTTGACCACCATCATGTCCATGATCTCGCCCGGGATCTGGCTGGAATTGAACACTTCGGTGACGCCGGGTTTGGCCTTGATATCCGAGAGCATCGGGTTCCAGGTGGTCACTGCTTTGACTTCATCAGTGTTGAAGGCAGCAGAAATATCGGCGTCGGAGGTGTTGACCACTTTCAGGTCTTTCTCGGTCAGGTCCACCGAATCCAGCGCGCGAGCCAGCAGGTAGTGAGAGACCGACAGCTCGACCAGATTGACGTCCATGCCTTTCAGATCGGCGACTTTTTTACCTTCGCCTTTGAGCACGATGCCGTCGTTGCCGTTGGAGAAGTCGCTGACGATCAGCGCGGTGCTGTCGACGCCGCCGGCAGCAGGAATGGTCAGCGCATCCATGTTGGTCATGGTGCAGCCGTCGAACTGGCCGGCGGTGTACTGGTTGATCGATTCGACGTAGTCGTTGAGCTGCACGACGTCGATCTTGATCCCGTATTTCTTCGCCCATTTGTCGACGATGCCCTGGCTGCCGGCGTATTCCCATGGCATCCAGCCGGCGTAGATCGTCCAGCACACGCTGAAGTGGTCTTTCTGGGCAGCGGAAGATTGCGTGCTGATGAGCGCGGCGAAGGCGGCGGCGAGCAAGGCGGGGAAACGTAGTCGGATCATTGCGGATTCTCCAGTTGATCGAGGGCGGACAGGAAGGCAACGCGGCACCGCGAACGGTGGCTTGTCTCCCGGGCTTTTGTCCCGCCGTGTAACCTCAACTGGAGGTCGCCAACTCTCGGACCAGCCACTCGCGATTGCGAGCCGGAACCCTAGTCAGCCATTGCAAATTGTGGTGCCGCGAACCTGTGATGACTCCTGCACGGTTTTGCTAAAGCGAGAGACGTGCCAAGTCGGGCCGAGGCCTCTGCGACGGGGATGTGCTGGATTGCCGGGGGAGCGGAGCGCGCGATAGCGCATCGTGGTGGTGCGCGGTTGCACCGTCATGCAGCGCTTTTACGGTTCACTGGTCGCTGATTTGCAGATGAACGAGATTTCATGATCACTTGTTTCAACTTGTTGCAGGAACGCACCAGATTCCGAAACCGCTGTCTGATTCTTCGACAGTCACTCAATTGATGACGGTCGCCTGCCAGCGTCGCTGGTGTGGCCAACCCGCGGTCCAGGAGGCCGCCATGTATCGCCGAATCGTACTGCTTGCCGTGATGCTTTTTTCCCTTGGCGGATGCGTTCCTTATTCCTATGGAGACAGCTACTACAGGTCAGAGGTCTACACATCACCCGCACCGGCCTATTACAGCGGTGGCGGCTCCTATTACCGCAGCGGCGGCACCTATTACACCCAGCCGCGCTACTACCAGCCAGCGCCGCGTTACTACCAGCAACCGCGTTATTACCAGGCGCCCCGGCACTATCAACCGGCCCCGCGTTACTATGAAAGCCGTCGCTGGCACGGCAATGATCGCGGACGCTGGGACGGCCACCGTCGCGGCGGCTGGGACAACGACCACCGGGGTCGCGGCAACTATGACCGCCATAGCGGTCGCCGTGACTACAACGGCCGTGGCAATCGCTGGTAAATCACTGCAACGAACAAGCGGCGCATCAAGCGCCGCTTTTTTTGCCCGGCCAAAAGTGGTTACGTTTGCCATCTCCTAAGACATTCCCGGAAGCGTCCTACAGTTTCATTTCGTCGCATTTGTTAGCGTTCGTGGATGCCGAACGAGGCGAGAAATTCTCAGCTTCATAGCGGCGAAAAATGGACGTTGAGCGCTATGAAGCTTCTGGTTATTCATCAAAATTTTCCCGGTCAGTTCCGTCATGTGGTGCTGGCGGCGCTGGATCGCGGTGATGAAGTTGTCGCGATAGGCCGGGACACGGCGCCGGGTGTCGTCGGGGTGAACACCCATCGATATCGAGCGACCAGCCGAGCGCCCGGCAATATTCACCCCTATCTGATCCGCTACGAACAAGCGGTCATTGACGGGCAGAAGGTTTTTGAAATTCTGAGCAGGCTGAGCCGATCGGGTTATCGGCCGGACGTAATTCTGGCTCATCCCGGATGGGGAGAAACGCTGTTCGTCAAGGACGTCTATCCGGATACGCCGCTGATTCACTATTGCGAGTATTACTATCGAGCGCAGGGCGCCGACTGCGGGTTCGACCCTGAATTCCGCCGAGCCACGAGGGAGTCGTCACGGCTGCGAGTGCTCAACTCGCTGCATCTGTTGAATCTTCAACAATGTGATATCGCAATCGCGCCTACGCAGTGGCAGCGCAGCCTGTTTCCGGGCGCTTACCGGTCGGCGATTCGGGTCATTCACGAAGGTGTGATTCAAAGTGCTGACCTGGCGGAAGTCGAGGCAGTCAGATTGCCCAATGGAATCGAGTTCAAAGCCGGACAGCCGATCGTTACCTATGTCGCCAGGAACCTTGAGCCTTATCGCGGCTTTCACAGTTTCATGCGAGCGATCCCGCTTATTCAGGCTGAGTGCCCCGATGCGCAGATCATCGTGGTTGGCGGTGATGGTGTCAGTTATGGAAGTAAGCCGGTCGGGTATCCAGATTGGCGCAGCAGGATGGAGGCGGAGGTCAGTTTCGATCACTCCAGCGTGCATTTCTCAGGGAAACTTCCCTACCAGACTTATCGAGCGGTTCTGCAGTGTTCGAAAGTTCATGTCTATTTGACGTATCCGTTTGTCTTGTCGTGGTCGTTACTGGAGGCGATGGCGTCCGGTTGTGTGGTTGTTGCGTCGGATACGGCTCCGGTAAGGGAAGTCATTGTCGACGGGGCTAATGGCATATTGGTGGATTTCTTCGACCATCAAGGAATTGCCAGAAGTGTATGCAAGGTTTTGAAGTCGGCAGGTGAGTACGGTGGCCTTGCCAGCGCCGCGAAGTTGACGGCATGTCAGTTCAGTGTGGAATCGGGCGTGAGCCAATATTTTGAGGTTTTTGCAAGCGCGATATCCGGGCATAGCGACATACCAACCGTTCCGCAGTTTGAGCGGGAGGTTTGAAATGTCCAGGAAGTCGCGTAAGCAGGCGATCAAGTGGTTTAAAAGGTTATTGAAGTATGGATTGTTCTTTTATGCCTGTTATTGCGTAGCGGAATTTTATATTCGCAAAGAGCAATCGGCCGAGTCGGCGGCTATTCACCAGGCAAACGAGAAAGCCTGTCAGAACAAGTTGGCGAGCATGCAGCAAGTGCCGATATTAGGCGGCGCCTATGTAGATAAGACGTTGGTTCCTGAGTTTTACGTTGGCATGCCTGAGATGGTGAACAAGAAAGCGTGTCTGGCGATTGCTCTGAAGGGGCTTTTCTGGTGGACCGGGACGGGACTGCACCGGTACCAGAATCAGCGCACAGAGTCGATCCCCAAAAGTTGGCGGCTCTATAAATTGAACGCCGGACTTTTTACCAGGAAAGAAACCACCGAACCTCATGAGCGGGGTTATCGGCACGTCAACTGGCCGGATGAGTTGATTGTGAAACTAAAGAATTATCCGGGGCTGGAAGTTTGGCTTAACGCTCCGCCACCGCACTTCAAAAATGTGTCATCCGTACGAAATTTTGTCATTGCAGGTTGGCCGCGGCGAGACGGAACCCCTCGGCTGATCAAGTGTGACGGCTTGATTCGCCCGGCTTCCGAAGAGCAACTGACTGACAAAAAGCTGGCAAGTTTTGGTAGGGCTGAATTGGAGAATCTGGATTTCGGCAAGCTGAATTTCTTCTGCATGGTCAATCTGGATAACTTCGACTTCGCTGGAGGGCACGGTAGTGTAGGTCTTGGTCTGTCGTCATTACGCGAAGCACCTGAGATGCTCAAGTATCTCAGTGATTATCTTTCACGCTCTGTTATTACAAGGAAGTAACAATGAGTTATGTTTTCAGCGATATGGAAAAATCGGAAATTTTCAATGCGGCCAATAGTTGCAAAGGAATGACGTTAAATTCTGAGGGTGTGGAGTACATTGCATTGGAATTAGCAGGGGCAAGCTGCGCCCCCCTGTACCAAAAGCTATTCGACATTATTGGTGAAAAAGTTTCTGACGTTGCAGCTGCCGATAAAGAGGCTGGAGGAGTACTAAAAAACGCCAGACTCTGGCTTGCCGTGGCCATTGATGCCAACGGTGGAAACGGTGCCTACTCGGCCCTGATTCGTGGTTACACCTCGCGGCAAGGTGAACTCAGATTGAACAGGATCTTCAGCGAAGACCTGATGCAGCTTTCATCCAACCTGGTTGCCGTCCATTTCATCAATACCCTGATCAACGGATCTCTTGCCGGTCAATTGGCGCCGTGGACGGTTCCGTCAATCAGCCAGATCGCTGAAATCGACGCCAGCGCGATTGGCGAGGCACTGTTCAAGGAGGTTTGCGGGGAAGACGATACCGCCGTGAAACGCAATGCCGGTTGGTCTGGAACAGTCGGATTCAGCCTGCTGGGCGGTAAACCTCCCTATGAAACGTGGAGATTGATCTCTGCGGGCGACCCGGATGCGGAAGATGACGGCCCACCGACTCAGGCAAAAGCCAACCGGCTCGACGACTATAAAAACATTCTCTTCGCCATCGATGCCTACAGCGTCGGCCTGCGAGCGGCGATCAGCAATTTCGGCATCAATCCACTGCATAGTCTGCTCTCGGTCGTACCCGAGCAAATCAACATCGCGCTGGCCAGTGGCAGTGTGAATCCGCTGATTCAGCATGTAGTCAAAGGCACGCCCGTTGCCGCCGTGGTCGAGCTGATCTTGCGCTACGGCCAGAACGAATTTCTCGACATGTTCACGCGTACTTACGCTGGCGATTCTGCTGCCACACCCACCACTAACGAAACCTTCGTCAGCAACGCTTACGCATTCTTCTCGGCATTCTCCCCAGAGCAGTCACAAAGCATCGTCACCCGGACAATAGGCGAGTTCGGCAATGCCAATGCATGGGCAAAACTGGCAGGCGAGGCGACGCCGCTCGGTCTGGCGTTGCGCAACTCTTTGCAGCAACTCAGTGAAGTCGTCATAGAACGAGCCGATGGATATCCCGACCGCAACCTCGAGCTTTACGATCCGCACACTGGTGAAGGCTTTATCAGCGCACAGTGGCTGGCGGATCGTGCGCAGATGCTGGCGCGGTTGATTGCCCGAACCCAGGGCTCGTTCGCAGAGCATTCGCTGCAGAAGTATTCCTACTCCGACCTCGCATCAGGCAAACAGGCGCCGATGACCACCGGAGTGCTGAACCCGCTGGCCATGTTCGGTGACGACGGCGGGCGATCTTTCGCCGGTGGCGCAAATGCCGATCATCTGTATGGCGGCGAGGGCAAAGACTCCATCGATGGGATGGCCGGTCACGATGTCATTGAAGGTGGTCGCGGCAATGACTCGCTTACCGGAGGCGACGGCAATGATGCGCTGTACGGAATGGCCGGTGATGATGTTCTGATCGGAGGAAAGGGTAACGATTCCTTGAGCGGGGGCGAAGGCAACGACCGTTATCAGTTCGCCAGCGGCGATGGCCTCGACGAGATTCTTGATGCCAACGCCGATGGGCAACTGCGGATCAACGGCGCGCCGATTCCCCAACTCAAACGCCGCGCGCCTCTGAGTAATATCTGGTCTACCGAGGATCAGTCCATCACCCTGGCGCTTGTTGAAAACACCCTCAACATCAAATACGGCCAGGGCGATCTGGTGGTGATCAAAAACTTCCAGCCCGGGATGCTTGGCATCCGTCTCCCTGAATACGAAGGGCAACCGGTCACCGTCGCTGATCTGACCCTCCAGGGCGACTGGAAAGCCAAAGACGCCGATCCCACTGTCCCCGGTGATCAGCCCTCCTTTGATGAGCTGGGCAATGTGGTGCTGCTGCCCAAGGTCAAACAGCGCAACAAGGCCGACGTACTTTACGGTTCCGCCGCAGACGACGTCATTCTTGGCATGGGCGGTTCTGATCGATTGTTCGGCAAGGCTGGAGACGATCGGTTATTCGGCGACAAGCAGACGACAATCGAAAAGGCCATGGCCGACGGTGACGCCAAAGGCAAGGCAAATCGCGGAGACTGGCTCGACGGCGGACAAGGTGACGATTTGCTTATCGGTACGGCATCGCGAGACGTTCTGCTCGGTGGCAATGACCGGGATACCTTGATCGGCGGTGCTGGTGACGATGTCTTGTCAGGAGACGAAACCACCGGTGCGCTGGAACAAGGTTGGTCGGTCAAGCGCGCTGCCGTCACGATTGCTCGCGGTGTGACCAGTCACCGAGCGGTCTATTCAAAGGCCTCGATAAACAGTGCGCCCGAGGGCGGTAGTGACGTGCTGTACGGGCAGGGCGGCAAGGACATTATCAACGGCGGCTGGGGTGAGGACCTGCTTGACGGCGGCGCTGACGACGATTTTCTCAAAGGCGATCAAGGTAACGACACCCTGGCCGGTGGCAGCGGCGACGACGTGATACTTGGCGACAACCTCGATTGGGGCGGTGGCCTGCCCAGCAGACACCATGGCAACGATGTGCTGGACGGCGGCAGTGGTGATGATTCACTCGCCGGTAACGGTGGCAGCGACGCTTTGTATGGCGGCCCTGGCAACGACATTTTGCAGGGTGATGACGGCGTACTGGACGGCGTCGAAGGCGATGCCGCGCATTTTTTTGGCGATGATCTGCTGGACGGTGGCCTCGGCGATGACACGCTCTGGGGCGGCGGTGGCGATGACTTGCTCTTCGGCGGCGAAGGCCATGACGATCTGATTGGCGATAGCTCTGAGCATCCGGTTCGCTATCACGGTAACGACTTCCTTGATGGCGGTGCGGGGGATGACACCCTGCGAGGCATGGGTGGCGCGGATACGCTGTTGGGGGGTGCAGGCGCTGATTTCCTGGATGGCGACGTATCTGACCTGCAACCGGGCGGAAGCAACAATGACGTGCTACAGGGCGGTGAAGGAAACGATACGCTACAGGGTGGCTTCGGTGCCGACACCCTGTACGGCGGCGCGGGTGACGACATATTGGCCGGCGATTACGAAAACAGCGCTGAGGCCGAGCAGAATGCCGATTATCTGGACGGTGGCTCAGGTAACGACACGTTGCTCGGTGGCGTCGGCAACGACACATTGCTGGGTGGAGAGGGAACGGACTACCTGCGCGGCGATTCCGGTGACAACGTGTTTGATGGCGGTCCCGGTGCTGACGTGCTGGATGGCATGGATGGCGCCGACATCTACTATTTCGGCGCTGGCGACGGCCTGGATATCGTCACCGATGCCGGCGGCCGCAACATCATCAGGTTCGGTGCAGGGTTTTCCGCGCAAAGCCTGAAGGCCGACGTCATCGAAGTTACCGTCGGCACGGTGTTGCGACTGGCCAATGGCACGGGCGACGCGATACTCATAAAGAATCACGAGAAGTGGAAGGACTCCACATTCAGTTTCAGCGACGGCGTAATACTTGATTACGCAGATGTCCTGCGCAAAACACTGCCACCGATAGAGATGTCTGAGTCATCCGTAGCGGAAGTTGTAATTGCCACAGTAACCCAGGAAAACAAAGGTGAGGTTCAGGTCCAACCAGACGATGTAACCACAACGGCGCAGCGCCCAGTGGCATCTGTTCAAGCGGTTTACTGGACCGATGAATTCCTCGCGCAAATCAAGTCAAAGCGCTCCGCCCGCAGACACGCCACAGGTTTTACCTTGAATGAGCAAGGCGTCTGGGTTCGCAGTCATATCACTACCAGCGACACTGGTTACGACACTCTCACTGAACTGATCGAAGACACCGTCCAACCAGGATCACTGTCTGAAACGCCGCCATGGATGAAGGCGGATGCAGGGCAAGCCGTGTTCAGTGAAAGGCAGTCGAACACCACAACCCGTGTCGAACACAAACAGGTGAAAGCCCAGGGAGCGATAGCCTCCTCAGGCTTGGCGCCTCGCTATTATCGATCCGGCTCGGCCAACGGGTTTTCATTCAATACGAGCGATGTATTGGTTGAAGACCGAAAGGAATCCGGCGCGCTTGAAGGCTGGTACGTCTATCCGGCGGCAAGCTTCAGTTCGGGCGCAACAGTGCCCAAGGCGTTTCGCTGGGATGTCACAACTGAAACGATCAAACGCAAAATCGTCCATGGCAATGATGCCGGCGGGCGAGTCAACGTTGAAGTGGAAAACGTTTTCCACGGCGGCGCGGGAGACGATCTGATCGTCGCTTATGCAGGCTCCCCACTTGACTACGGTACTGTCGGTGACAGAACGCCGGGCGCGTTTTTATCCGCAGGTGCGGGTGACGATACCTTGCTGGGCTCCGAGGGCGCCGACTATCTGCTCAGCGGCTCGGGTGATGACTGGCTCTACGGCGAAGACGGCGCCGACACCTACATCGTGCAAGCGCATGCCGGAGCAACCACCACGATTGCGGACGTGCTGAATCCTGTTTTCCACCGAGCAGAAATTGGCGTAGCGGGTTGGAAAGATGAGTACGGATTGATTGATCAGGACACGGTCGTCCTTCCAGCAGGCGCGCGGCGCGATGCACTGCAATTGAGCTGGGGTGCTGCGCTGATAGAGACCACCCATGTCGAGCTGGAGCCCAACCCGGATCGCGGGGCTTACCGCAATCCGCCGAGAGCGAAAATGCTCCATTCGACGCTCGATATCCAATGGGGTGGGACGCAGAAAGTCCGCATCGTCTTGCCCCATAACGGTGAACTTGCGGGCGCAGGTATTGAGCTCGTAAAGTTCGCCGATGGGTCGGTCGCAAGTTTGAAGCAGCTCCTGGAATCGAGTCAGTTGGGACCTGCGCCCGAGACTTTTCGTACGGGTGTCATCGTCAACCATCCCATCCGTTCAACTTCCTCGCGAGACGGACGAGCGCTGCCAATCGTAGGCGGTCGTGGCAACGACACCATAAGCGGCGCGGGGGAGATCCGAGGCATGCACGGCGACGACGTGCTCATGGGCGGCCCCGGTGATGATCTGCTGCTGGGTGGGCCAGGCAATGACACGCTGGCGGGCGGCGATGGAAATGATCTCTACCGATACGAGGGCCTCGGCAGAGACGTGATCATCAACAACGGAGGCGGCCTGGACGGGATCGATTTTTCCGAGCGCATGCTGACGATCGACAACCTCAAGTTTCATCGTGAGCGCGATGATCTGGTGATCGTGGTCGATTACGGCATGGCACCGAAAATCAGGGTTTCCAGGCATTTTGCCGCAGGCAAAAACGCTATCGGCTTCATAAGAGTCAGCGAAGGAACAACCACTCAAGACTACAGCGCGACGCAAATTGCCGAACGTCTGCACCCGCTTCCGCCACTGAGGGATGTCGAGGATATTTTGATAAAGGGCGACGATGAAGCGCAGCGGGCGATGATGGAAATAATCGAGTTCTACGAACTGAATGTCTGAGTAACAAGACGACCGATTGAGCCGGCCCGCGATGGAAATCCTGTTGCCATCGCGGGCCACGCGTCACCTCAATACTGGGTCAGATCCGCCAACGGATGCCGCCCCTCCCAGACTTTATGAAAGTGCGCCTCGACCACCGCATCCGGCACGTTATTGATATCCGGCCAGTGCCAGTGCGGCTTCTGATCCTTGTCGATCAAACGCGCGCGCACGCCTTCGCTGAATTCCGGGTGGCGGCAGCAATTGAGGCTCAGGGTGTATTCCATCTGGAATACTTCGGCCAGCGACATGTGCCGCGCGCGGCTGATCTGTTCCCAGACCAGATGCGCGGTCAGCGGCGAGCCCTCGGTCATGGTTTTCGCCGCACGGGCAATCAACGGATCGCTGCTGTCGCGGTGCAGGCTGATGGCTTTCCACGCACAGGTGACGTCGCTGACGTCGAGCAATTCGTCGATCTGCTGGCGACGCGGCAGCCACTGCGCTTCGGGCATTTGTTCAAGAGCCTCCTGCTGCAGGGCCTTGAGCAAGCTGTTGAGCTGCATCGCGGTCTGTTCCTGCCAGTTCAATTGCATCAGGCCTTCGATCAATTGCGGTTGCTGTTCGTCGAGCAGGAAACGGTCGGCCAGATCCAGATCCAGCGCATCCCGGCCGTTGATGTGCGCGCCGGTCAGGCCGAGAAACAAGCCAAGCTTGCCCGGCAATCGGGCGAGAAACCAACTGGCGCCGACGTCCGGATACAGTCCAATAGTGATTTCCGGCATCGCCAGACGGCTACTCGGCGTGACGATCCGCGTGCTCGCGCCCTGCAACAGGCCCATGCCGCCGCCAAGCACGTAACCGTGACCCCAGCAGATCAGCGGTTTCGGATAGGTATGCAGGCTGTAATCGAGGCGATATTCCGCGCTGAAAAATTGCGCGGCCAGCGGCGGCACTTCGCCGGGGTGAGCGCGGCAGGCTTCGACCAGGCTGCGCACCTCGCCACCGGCGCAGAAGGCTTTGCCGCCGTTACCGCGTAGCAGTACGCAGACGATTTGCGGGTCATTGGCCCAGGCGTTCAATTTGTCGCTGAGCGCATTGATCATCGGTAGGGAGAGTGCGTTCAGCGATTTTTCGGCATCCAGGCTGGCGATGCCGATGCGGGCGCCGTCGGTGCCGGTGAGTTCTTCGAAGTGCAGATTCATCGTGACCTCGATCAGGAATTTGAGCGATCAGTATGATCGCTGTGGGGGAAAGTGCCGGATCTGCGTCAGATCAATTGACAAGCGTGGTCGGCTTTCCTAGGGTTCGCCCCATTGTTTTTGCCGGAAATGACCATGACTGCTGACGACCGTATCAAACTCGAACCGAGCTGGAAGGAGGCACTGCGTGCTGAGTTCGACCAGCCTTACATGGCAGAGTTGCGCAGCTTTCTGCAGCAGGAGCGGGCGGCCGGCAAGGAGATCTATCCGCCGGGACCGATGATTTTCAATGCGCTGAATTCGACACCGCTGGACCAGGTGAAAGTGGTGATCCTCGGCCAGGACCCGTACCACGGTCCGGGCCAGGCCCACGGTTTGTGCTTCTCGGTGCAACCGGGCGTGCCGGCGCCGCCGTCGCTGGTCAACATCTATAAAGAGTTGAAACGCGACCTCAATATCGACATTCCCAACCACGGCTACCTGCAGAGCTGGGCCGAACAGGGCGTGCTGCTGCTCAACACCACCATGACCGTCGAGCGCGCCAACGCCAACGCGCACAAGGACAAGGGCTGGCAACACTTCACCGACCGCATCATTGAGGTGGTCAGCGAACGGCAGCCGCATCTGGTGTTCATGCTCTGGGGCGCCCATGCGCAGAGTAAGCAGAAACTGATAGACGCGACCAAGCACCTGGTGCTGACCTCGGTGCATCCGTCGCCGTTGTCGGCCTATCGCGGGTTTTTGGGCTGTGGGCATTTCAGCCGGACCAACAAGTTTCTCGAACAGAATGGCGAAACCCCGATCGACTGGCGCTTGCCACCGATTTGATGTGTCGACCGGGTTGGCTTCTTCGCGAGCAGGCTCGCTCCCACAGGAAATGTGTGCAAGCCACAAACCCCCTGTGGGAGCGAGCCTGCTCGCGAAAAGAGCAACTCGATCTCGCAGACTTAGGCGGGATGACGATTCCAATACCTGAACAACGGCTCTGCCAGAAACAGCACAAACAACAGCCGCATCACCTGCATCGCCGTCACCAGCGGCACCGACAATTGCAGGGTCTCCGCCGTCAGACTCATTTCGGCAATCCCGCCCGGCATCATGCCCAGGGTCAGCGAACGCAGATCCAGATGGGTCAGCGCACTCAAGCCCAGCGCCGCCAGCGACGCGATCAACATGGTCAGCGCCGTGCCGATCAACGTCCGGCCCATGAACGACGGCGCGCGGCGGAAGAACTGCCGATTGAAGTGACAGCCCAGACCGCTGCCGATCAGCCATTGGCCGATCTGACTGCCGCCATTGGGCAAACCGATGTGCAGATCCCAAGTGATGCTGACCGCCGCACTGACCAGCAACGGCCCGAACAACCATGGATTGGGTTGGCGCAAACGCTGCCAGATCCAGGCGAGCAGGGCGCCCGCCGGAAACAGAATCGCCAGCCAGCGCCAATCGACACTGCCGGCGTGAGAAATCGGCGTGCCGTCACCGAGCAGATACTTGAACGCCGCCGGCACGCACAACACCACCACCAACACCCGTAGACTCTGCCCGGCCGCGACATGGCTGAGCAGTGCGCCGTTGCGCGCGCCGAGGTTGACCATCTCCCCGGAACCACCGGGCATGCTCGAGAAAAATGCCGTGGCACGGTCCTCGCCGGTGCGGCGCATCAGCCACACGCCGACTACCGCCGACAGACTGGTGACCAATGCACCGAAGAAGATCAAACCGAAATGACTGAGCACCTGTTCCATCACCAGCGGGGTGAAGTGCAGGCCGATACCGATGCCGACGATCCACTGGCCGCATTTGCGCCCGCCAGGGATTTCCGCCAGTTGCCACGGCGTCAGGCAGCGCACCAGGATGATCGCCAGCAACGAGCCGACCATCCACGGTAGCGGCCAGCCGATCTGGCTGGCGATGAAACCGCCAAGCAGACCGACCAGCGGGGTACCCCACCAGGCTTTGAGGGACAAGCGATCAGACATCGGCGATGACGCGCCGTGCCGCCGAACGTTTGCGCCAGATGCGAATCAGCGGCATCAGCAGCATGATCGCGGTGAGGATCCAGCAACCGAAGGTGATCGGACTCGACCAGAGAATCTCCAGCGCGCCATTGGAGATCGACAGGGCGCGGCGCAGGTTCTGCTCCATCAGGCCACCGAGGATGAAGCCCAGCAGCAGCGGCGACAGCGGGAAATCCAGCTTGCGCAGGATGTAACCGAAGATGCCGATACCGATCATCAGGAACAGATCGAAGGTGGTGGCGTGCACAGCGTAAACGCCAATCCCGGTGATGATCGCGATGATCGGCACCAGCGCCCAGTTCGGCACGGCGAGGATGCGGGTGAATACGCGGATCATTGGGATGTTGAGGATCACCAGCATGACGTTGGCGATGAACAACGATGCGATCAGGCCCCAGACGATGTCCGGTTGCTGTTGGAACAGCAGCGGGCCCGGGGTGATGTTGTACAGCGACAGCGCGCCGATCATCACTGCGGTGGTGCCCGAACCCGGCACGCCGAGGGTCAGCATCGGTACCAGTGCCCCGCACGCCGCGCCGCCGATAGCGGTTTCCGGCGCGGCCAGACCACGGGGATCGCCTTCACCGAATTTGCCGCTGGTGCCGGCGATACGCTTCTCGGTCATGTAGGCCACGGCACTGGCGAGCGTTGCGCCGGCACCCGGCAGCACGCCCATGATGAACCCGAGCACGCCGCAGCGGACGTTGACGACGAACACCGACGCCGCTTCCTTGAAGTTGAACATCATCCGGCCGGTGGCTTTCACCGCTTCCTGGCCGTGGTGGGTTTTTTCCAGCAGCAGAAGGATTTCACTGATGGAAAACAGACCCAGCACCAGCACGACGAACTGGATGCCGTCGGTCAGATGAATGTTGTCGCCGGTGAAACGGTACACGCCGCTGTTGGCATCGATGCCGACGGTGGAAAGGAGCAGACCGATCAGCGCGGCAATAAAGGTCTTCAGCGGTCGATCACCGGCCATGCCGCCGAGACAGACAATCGCGAACACCATCAACACGAAGTACTCCGCCGGTCCGAACGCAATTGCCCATTTCGCCAGCAACGGCGCAAACAGCACCATGCCGCAAGTTGCAATGAACGCGCCGATGAACGAACTCCACGCCGACAGCGACAGTGCCACACCGGCCATACCTTTGCGGGCCATCGGGTAGCCGTCGAGGGTGGTCATGACGGTGGAAGCTTCGCCTGGAATGTTCAGCAGGATCGAGCTGATTCGCCCGCCGTATTCGCAGCCGAGATAGACGGCTGCCAGCAGGATCAGCGCCGACTCCGGCGGCAGACCGAGTGCGAACGCGATCGGGATCAGCAGCGCTACACCGTTGATCGGGCCCAGGCCCGGCAACAGGCCGACGACGGTGCCGATGAGGGTGCCGCACAGTGCGGTCACCAGGTTGTACGGGCTCAGCGCGACGCCGAAGCCCTGACCCAAATAGCCAAGGGTATCCATATCAGTTCTCCAGGACGCTGAGCAGGCCGAGGGGCAGCGGAACATCCATCAAGCGATCGAACAGCAGATAGAGACCAACCGCCATCAGGCTGATGATCACCACGCTCGGCAGCCAGCGACCGCCGTAGAGACGGGCCATCGGTACGCCGGTAAGAATGCTGGCAACGATGAAACCCAGGGGTTCGAAGGTGCCGGCGAACACCAGCAACAGCGCGACGCAGATAGCGATCTTGGTCAGGGTTTCGCGATCCAGCGGCGGCTCGTCTTCACTGTGTTTGATCGGTGCCGGACGAAACACCATGTACAGCAGCGCCAGGCCCATCAGGCCGAGCATCAGCAGCGGGAAGGCGCGCGGGCCGACCGGTTCGTAGGAAAAGGCCGCTTGGTACGGCCACGCCATCAGTGCCAGGCCGGCACACACCAGCAGCAACACCGAGGCGAAAATGCGTTGAATTAGCATGGGAGCTCCTGTGCTGCGTCCCCGCGTAGGAGACGCAGCCACTAGACAGAGACGATCACTGGATCAGGCCGAACTCTTTGGCCAGCACTTTGTAGTCGGCGACCTGCTTCTTCACGTAGGTGTCCAGTTCCGGGCCGGTCATGGCGAACGGGAACAGCTCACGCTGATCACGCAGCTTGGCGAACTCGTCGGAAGCCAGCAGTTTGTCGAACGCATCTTTCCACCAGGCGTAGTCTTCGTCGCTGACTTTTGGCCCGAGGTAGAAGCCACGCACCACCGGCCAGACGATGTCATAGCCTTGCTCGCGAGCGGTCGGGATGTCCTTCATCTCCGGCTCGTCGAGACGCTTGTCGGCGAACACTGCGAGAAGGCGCATGTCACCGCTCTGGATGTGCGGCATGGAGTCGGAGATGTCGGTACTGCCGACCTGAATGTGACCACCGAGCAGGGCCGTGGCGATTTCACCGCCGCCTTCGAGTGCCACGTAACGCAGCTCGCGCGGGTTGATCCCGGCAGCCTTGGCGATCAGTGCGGTCTGCATCCAGTCCTGGCTGCCGACGGTGCCGCCGGAGCCGATGACTACCGAGCCTGGATCTTTCTTCAGGGCTTGAACGAGATCGTCGAGAGTCTTGTAGGGCGAATCGCTTTTCACTGCGATGGCGCCGTAGCTGGTGCCAACCGCCGCGAGCCAGCGCACGTTGGTTTCATCGAAGCGCCCGAACTTGCCCTGGGCCAGGTTCAAGAGCGAACCGCTCGACCACGCGACCAGCGTGCCGGCGTCCGCCGGACGTTGCGCGACCACCGCGTTATACGCCACCGCGCCGACACCGCCGGGCATGTAGGTCACGCGCATCGGCTTGCTCAGCAGCTTCTGGTTGACCAGTGCGCTCTGCACCAGTTTGCAGGTCAGGTCGAAACCGCCGCCGGGGGAGGCCGGGGCGATGCATTCCGGACGTTTCGGCTCGGCCATGAGTTGGCCGGCAAACAGCATCGCGCCAGCGGCGAGAGCAACTTTACGCAGTGATACGTTCATTTGAGTCTCCAGAGGAGTTGTTGTTATGGATGGACTGAATGACCAGAGAGCAGCGCGAAAGCTTAGCGGCAGGCGCAGTTTTTTCGCGGCGCGAGCGCACCGACTGAAACAACGGAGGGGAAACAGGACTGCGGTGAGAAACCGACAGTGCAAGGGTGGAATCGAGCAAGGCGAGCAGGCATTACAGCCTCGGTGCGCATGGACGGCATGCTGGGGTACTCCGTTATTGTTCTTATGAGTCGAAAACGCTTCGTGGCGTTTTTCGTTGCGCTGTGTGGCGGCAGCGGCGACAGTCGAAACTGTCCGTGGGCCGACTCTAACCGGCTAACCTTTCAACAACCTTTCAGTTGTCTTTCACGGTTTTCGGGCTTCACAGCGGCGGTTGCGGCTGTAAACTCCGCGGCAAAGCGCGGCGTCGGCCAACCCTGAACGAGGTACAAATCCATGCGTGTCCTGCTCGTCGAAGACCATTTGCAACTGGCCGAAAGCGTGGCTCAGGCGCTCAAGAGCACCGGTCTGACCGTGGATGTGTTGCACGATGGCGTGGCCGCTGACCTGGCCTTGGGCAGCGAGGAATACGCCGTGGCGATCCTCGATGTCGGCCTGCCGCGCATGGACGGTTTCGAGGTGCTGGCGCGGCTGCGCGCTCGCGGCAAGAACCTGCCGGTGTTGATGCTGACCGCGCGCAGCGACGTGAAAGATCGCGTGCATGGGCTCAATCTCGGTGCTGACGATTACCTGGCCAAACCGTTCGAACTCACCGAGCTGGAGGCGCGGGTCAAAGCCCTGTTGCGCCGCAGTGTCCTGGGCGGCGAGCGTCAGCAGCGCTGTGGCGTGCTGGCTTACGACCTCGATACGCGGCGCTTCACCCTCGGCGAAGAACTGCTGACCCTGACTTCGCGCGAGCAAGCCGTTCTCGAAGCGTTGATCGCGCGACCGGGGCGGGTGATGAGCAAAGAGCAACTGGCCGCGCAGGTATTCGGCCTCGACGAAGAAGCCAGTCCCGACGCCATCGAAATCTACGTGCACCGCTTGCGCAAGAAACTCGACGGTCAGCCCGTGGCCATCGTGACCTTCCGTGGCCTCGGCTATCTGCTGGAAAGCCGTGATGCATAAGCCCAGCAGCCTGCGCTGGCGCTTGCTGTGGAACCTCGGATGGTTGTTGGTGGTGCTGATGCTCGCCAGTGGCTTGAGCGCTTACTGGAACGGTCGCGAAGCTGCCGATACCGCCTATGACCGCACGCTGCTGGCCTCGGCACGGACTATCGCGGCGGGATTGTCGCAGCGCGATGGCAGCCTCAGCGCCGACGTGCCTTACGTGGCGCTGGACACTTTCGCCTACGACAGCGCCGGGCGCATCTATTACCAGGTCAACGACATTCATCAGACGTTGATTTCCGGCTACGAAAATCTGCCCGGACCGCCGCCCGGCACGCCACGCACCGACAGCTATCCGGCGCTGGCACGTTTTTATAACGCGAAGTACAACGGGCAGAACGTACGCGTGGTCAGCCTGCTCAAAGCCGTGAGTGAGCCGAACATGAACGGCATGGCGGAAATCCGCGTGGCCGAAACCGACGAAGCGCGGGTCAGCATGGCGCGTAGCCTTGCCGCCGATACCTTGTTGCGTCTGGGCATGCTGGCCGTGGGCGCGTTGTTGCTGGTGTGGTTTGCAGTCAGCGCGGCGTTGCGCCCGCTGGAGCGGTTAAGAACCGCTGTTGAGGAACGCCAGCCCGACGACTTGCGGCCACTGCCACTGGTGGAAGTGCAGCATGAACTCGGGCCATTGGTTCGTGCACTCAACCATTTCACCGAGCGCCTGCGCGGCCAGTTCGAACGGCAAGCGCAGTTCATCGCCGATGCCGCTCACGAGTTGCGCACGCCGCTGGCGGCGCTGAAGGCGCGGCTGGAGCTGGGCCTGCGTTCAACCGAGGCCGAGACTTGGCGCTCCACCCTCGAATCGTCGGCACAAAGTACCGATCGCCTGACCCATCTGGCCAATCAACTGCTGTCGCTGGCCCGCGTTGAAAACGGTGCGCGGGCGATCGCCGAGGGCGGCGCGCAATTGCTCGATCTGAGTCAGCTGGCACGTGAACTGGGCATGGCCATGGCGCCGTTGGCGCACAAGCGCGGCGTGGCGCTGGCGCTGGAAGCGGACGAGCCGGTTTGGCTGCGCGGCGAACCGACCCTGCTTAATGAACTGCTGAGCAATCTGGTCGACAACGCGCTGGCGCATACGCCGCCGGGCGGCAATGTGATTTTGCGGGTGACGGCCCCGGCGGTGCTTGAGGTTGAGGACGACGGGCCGGGGATTCCGCTGCACGAGCGTGATCGGGTGTTCGAGCGATTTTACCGGCGTAATCAGCAGGTCGCCGGTTCAGGCCTGGGGTTGGCGATTGTCGGTGAGATCTGCCGCGCGCATCTGGCGCAGATCACTTTGCATGATGGTGAGCAGGCGGGATTGAAGGTGCGGGTCAGTTTTATTGCCGGGTGATGGTGGTGTCCTCTTCGCGAGCAGGCTCGCTCCCACTGCAGCGATGCATTTTCAATGTGGGAGCGAGCGTGCTTGCGAAAGCCGCGCCTCGGTCCCGGATCAGTAGAACATCGACCGCGATTCTTCCAGATCCGCGCAAAATTGCTTGTTCTCCGGGTCAATCCCCAGCTTTCTGAACGCCGGCACACTCAGCGGATCAATTCGCGCAAACGGATGATCGGTGCCCTTGCGGCAGTACAGGTTCGCGACTTGCACCACGTCCACGTAATCGATGCGGGCCGAGTCGCGTTTAAAATCCTCATAGAGCAACGGCAGTTGCACCAGGCGCTCGGGAAATTCCCAGACCCGCAGCAACTTTTCGCCCAGCACTGGATGAATTTTCTCGATCACATGGGTCAGGCTGACCGCATCCGAGAGCAGTTCATTGTGGTCTTCGGCGTAAGTCAGAATCGGCAACACGCCAATCTGATGCACCAGCCCGCCGAGTGCCGCCTGATCCGGCTTGAGCTGTGTGTGGCGACGACAGAGCGCATAGCTGACGCCGGCGATCTCCAGACTGCTGCGCCAGACTTCGCGCATCTTCTGTTCGACCACCTCGGAGCGGGCGTTGAAGATCTGCTCCATCACCAAACCGATCGCCAGGTTGCTGCTGTAGTTGATGCCCAAGCGGGTAATGGCGGTGTGCAGGTCGGTGACTTCCTGCGCGGCGCGCAGCAGCGGGCTGTTGACCACTTTGATCAGGCGCGCCGACAGCGCGGCGTCGCGACCGATGAACTTGCTCAGATCGCTGACGCTGACTTCCGGATCTTCGGCGGCCTTGCGAATTTGCAGGGCCACCTCCGGCAACGTTGGCAGAACCAGGTCATCGTTATCGATGGCCGCAGCCAAATCCTCTTGGACCTTTTCCGCCAGTTCGCTCATTTGGACTCTCTAGGGTCTTGCAACAATGCTGCGATCAGCGCTGGATTTCGCGGTCGCGATCCAGTTCGTAAGGCAGGTCGAGCACGTGCAACGCGGGGCCTTCGAGGGCGCCCAGACGCAAATCACCGGCTTCGGCAGCTTCGGCCTGCAACACGGCCAGGAGTTCAATGTTTCCCTCGGCATTGGCAGCCAGCACCACTTCGCCGATCGAGCTGTTGTGGCTGGGTGCGAACAGTTGAGTGCCGGGCTCCGGCAACTCGGCCGCGTCGAGACGCAAGCGGTACAGGCGCCGCTTGAGCTTGCCCAGGTACTGCATGCGCGCAACGATTTCCTGGCCGGTGTAGCAGCCTTTCTTGAAACTCACGCCGCCGACCGCCTGCAGATTGAGCATCTGCGGGATGAACAGCTCGCGGGTGGAAGGCATGACTTGACCGATACCGGCGCGGATCTGGCCCAGCAGCCATTGATTCAGCCCGCCCTCGGGCAGTGTGGTGGACAACTGGCTTTGGATGTTTTGCGCCTGAGCGGCGGGTACCCAGAGCTCGGCGCGATCGGGCGAAACGCGAATTGCGATCAGGCCTTCATTACGCACAACGCTGTCGGTTTCGCCAGGCAGTGCCAGACCGAAGCTGTTCAAGGCTGCGTCGCCATGTTCCAGACCGAAGCGCACCCAGGCGGCGCTTTCATCGGTCAGTTTCGATTTGGAGAACACTGCGTACTTTTTCAGGTCGGCCAGTTGCGGCTCGAGCAGCTCGCTGGCCATCGCCATCACCACGCCGTCACCTTCGAGCAGAATACGGAAGCTCGACTGCATCCGGCCTTTCTGCGTGCAGCGGGCGCCGAGGCTGGCGCGGGTGTCGCTCAGGTAATTGATATTGCAGGTCAACTGGCCTTGCAGGAATTTTCCGGCGTCCGCACCGCGAACCGCGAGTACGCCTTCATGAGACAGGGTGCAGAAAAAAGCAGAATCGGCCATGGGTCATCGCAGGGTAAATAGACTGGGGCACATCATAAGGGGGCAGGGTTGAAATGGGTAGTTGATAAAGGATCAGGGGTGCCCGACCAAAGCCGACTGTTCGGCCCGAGCCGGGGCTGTATACTGCCGGGCAAATTCGAGGAGGGCTCCATGGTCGAACAAGTTGAACTGAATCGCCTCTTTTGGCACAGCCGTCGCGGCATGCTTGAGCTTGACGTGTTGCTGGTGCCGTTCGTGCAGGAGGTTTACACGACGTTGAATCAAGTGGATCGCGATCTGTACGTGCGGTTGCTGACCTGTGAGGATCAGGACATGTTCGGCTGGTTCATGGAGCGCAGCGAGTCGGAAGATCCCGAGTTGCAACGCATGGTCCGGATGATTCTGGATCGTGTCCAGCCCAAGTAACACGTTCGAATGCCGCTGGCATGCCTCACGGCAGTTGCTGGCGGCGTATCTGTTGGCCCAGGCATTCGCCACGGGTTCTGTATTTCTGCTGTCGATTCCGCTCTGGGCCAGTATGGCTGGGTTTTTCGGCTGTTTGTTGCATGGCTTCTGGGTGATTCCGCGGCAGATTCTGCTGAGTCATCCGAAAGCATTCTGCGGATTACGGCGCGACGGCGATGGCTGGCAGTTATGGAATCAGGCGCAAGGCTGGCAAGCGGTGCAACTGCGCCCGGACAGCCTGGCGCTGCCGCTGATCGTGGTGTTGCGCTTTCGTTTGCGCGGTGAGCGGCGGGTCAGGTCGATCTGCGTGCCACGTGACTCGCAGGCGGCGGATCTGCACCGACGCCTGCGAGTGCGGCTCAAGTTCAGCCGGCGTAGGTGGGCGGCACCAGAATAGTGTCGAGCGCTTCGGGCAGCAGATCCGGGTAGTCGAGGGTGTAATGCAGCCCGCGACTTTCCTTGCGCTCCATGGCTGAGCTGATCATCAGCTCGGCGACTTGCGCCAGGTTGCGCAGTTCGATCAGGTCGCGGCTGACTTTATAGTTGCTGTAAAACTCATCGATCTCGTCCAGCAGCAGACGCACGCGGTGCTGCGCCCGTTGCAGGCGCTTGTTGGTGCGCACGATGCCAACGTAGTCCCACATGAATCGGCGCAATTCGTCCCAGTTGTGCGCGATGATCACGTCTTCATCCGAGTCGGTGACCTGGCTGGCGTCCCAGGCGGGCAGGGCGCTTGGCGCCGCGACATGATCCAGCTGCGCGAGAATGTCCGCCGCCGCCGAGCGGGCATAAACGAAGCATTCCAAAAGCGAGTTGCTGGCCATGCGGTTGGCGCCGTGCAGACCGGTGAAACTGGTTTCGCCGATAGCATAGAGGCCGGGCACGTCGGTGCGCCCGTGCTGATCGACCATCACGCCGCCACAGGTGTAGTGCGCGGCGGGAACCACCGGGATCGGTTGCTTGGTGATGTCGATGCCGAAGCCCAGGCAGCGCTCATAAACAGTCGGGAAGTGGCTTTTGACGAACGATTCTGGCTTGTGACTGATGTCGAGATAAACGCAGTCGACACCCAGGCGCTTCATCTCATGGTCGATGGCCCGCGCGACGATGTCACGAGGCGCCAGCTCGGCGCGTTTGTCGAAGCGATACATGAAGCGCTCGCCATTGGGCAGCTTCAGATGCGCGCCTTCGCCACGCAGGGCTTCGGTGATCAGGAAGCTTTTGGCTTGCGGGTGATACAGGCAGGTCGGGTGGAACTGGTTGAATTCCAGATTCGCCACCCGGCAGCCGGAGCGCCAGGCCATGGCGATGCCGTCACCGCAGGCGCCGTCGGGGTTGCTGGTATAAAGGTAGACCTTGGCCGCGCCACCCGATGCCAGAATCACGAAACGTGCGCCGTAGGTATCGACTTCGCCTGTGGCGCGGTTCAGCACATAGGCACCGAGGCAACGATCGCCGTCCATGCCCAAGCGGCGTTCGGTGATCAGATCGACGGCGACGCGCTGTTCCAGCAGTTCGATGTTCTCGCGCTCCTTGGCCTGGGCCAGTAAGGTTTTGAAGATCGCAGCGCCGGTGGCGTCGGCTGCGTGGATGATCCGCCGATGGCTGTGGCCGCCTTCGCGGGTCAGGTGAAATTCGAAACCGCCGTCTTCGGTGCCGGATTGTTCGTCACGGGTAAACGGCACGCCCTGATCGATCAGCCACTGAATGGCTTCGCGGCTGTGCTCGACGGTGAAGCGCACCGCGTCTTCGTGGCAAAGACCGCCGCCAGCGTTGAGCGTGTCGTCGACGTGGGATTCGACAGTGTCGGTATCGTCGAGCACCGCAGCGACGCCACCCTGGGCCCAGAATGTCGAACCGTTGGCGAGATCGCCTTTGCTCAATACGGCAATGCGCAGATGACCGGGCAAGGTCAAAGCGAGAGTCAAACCGGCAGCACCGCTGCCAATCACCAGAACATCGTGTTGGAACTGTTGGCTCATTTCAGGATTCCGCTCAAAGCGACCCGGGTCGGGGTTGGCGCAAGACAGCTGGATCGGCGAGTCAAGACAGCCACACAGCCCACTAGTATATAGAGGGGTTGGGCGGCACAATAGCCGGGCCCAGATGGCATTGTGAGACTACTGCGCGGTAAAAAGCGCTGTGCTTCGTCGGAAGATTTTTTTTGCAGGTGTGGGAAAAGACACCTGTATCGGCGCTGAAACAGACTTTTCCGCCCACGGTTGCGCAATGTCAGGTGGGTACGGCTATAAATAATTGGAACTTTTGCCAAAGGGCCAAGATCAATAGACGGTGCCAGAAACCACGGACAGTGTCGGCTTCAGTGCGGAATCTGCGTTTGGATTCCTGCCGGCGAAACCGATAACAAGATTATTCGCGCAGCCGGTTTATCCCGCGCTGCGTTTTTCGTGCGTGCCAAATCAGAGCCCGCAGGAAACTTGCTTGGAGGGGGAGAACTTTTGCGAAAAGCCCGAGTCTATGTTTGCAAGTCTGGTCGTTTAGTAATGCAAGTCTCCTCCGGGCTTATCGAGGAGTGTTCATGCTAACCCAGGAAGAGGATCAGCAGCTGGTCGAACGCGTTCAGCGTGGCGACAAGCGAGCTTTCGATCTGCTGGTGCTGAAATATCAGCACAAAATTCTCGGGTTGATCGTGCGTTTTGTGCACGACACCCATGAAGCCCAGGACGTTGCTCAGGAAGCCTTTATCAAGGCGTATCGGGCACTTGGAAATTTCCGCGGTGACAGTGCGTTTTATACGTGGCTGTACCGTATTGCCATTAACACGGCAAAGAACTACCTGGTTTCCCGCGGCCGTCGGCCGCCGGATAGCGATGTAAGTTCAGAGGATGCGGAGTTCTACGATGGCGATCACGGCCTCAAGGATCTCGAATCACCGGAACGTGCATTGCTGCGGGATGAGATCGAAGGCACTGTCCATCGAACCATCCAGCAACTGCCAGAGGATTTGCGTACGGCTTTAACTTTACGTGAATTCGATGGTCTGAGTTACGAGGACATTGCGAGCGTCATGCAATGTCCGGTGGGTACCGTGCGCTCCCGGATTTTCCGCGCTCGGGAGGCCATCGACAAAGCCCTGCAACCGTTGTTGCAGGAAAACTGAGACAGCGGCGACAGCCAAGAGAGGAACGCCATGAGTCGTGAAGCCCTGCAGGAATCGCTGTCCGCAGTGATGGATAACGAAGCGGACGAACTGGAATTGCGTCGAGTGCTCAGTGCACTGGATGATGTTGATACCCGTGAGACCTGGGCTCGTTACCAGATCGCTCGGGCAGCCATGCACAAGGATCTGCTGCTTCCGCGTCTGGATATCGCTGCGGCAGTGTCTGCTGCGCTGGAAGACGAAACGGCTCCGGCCAAAGTATCCCGCAGCCCATGGCGTAACCTGGGCCGCCTCGCTGTTGCCGCTTCGGTAACCGTGGCCGTTCTGGCCGGTGTTCGTCTGTACAATCAGGACGAAATAGCTGGTGTTGAACTGGCTCAGCAGTCGAATCAGCCAACTCTGGCCACTCCACAGGTCAAGGGGCCGGCAGTTCTGGCAGGCTACAGCGAAAGCTCGGAAGCGACTGGCCCTATGGCTAACGGCGTTCTGCAAGGTCAGCCAGGCTGGCATGATCAGCGTCTGCCAGGCTACCTGCGTCAGCACGCTCAGCAGGCTGCACTCAAGGGAACTGAAAGCGCGCTGCCATACGCACGTGCCGCAAGCCTGGAAAACCGTTAAGGAGGATCATGCGCGCCATCCCTCTACTTTCGCTTCTGCTCAGTGGCTGGTTCATCGTTCCAGCCCACGCTGACGAGGCCCAGGACTGGTTGACCCGTCTGGGCCAGGCCGAGCAGCAGCAAAGCTTCCACGGTACTTTCGTTTACGAGCGCAACGGCAGTTTTTCCACGCACAACATCTGGCATCGTGTCCAGAATGGCCAGGTCCGCGAGCGGTTATTGCAGCTCGACGGCTCGGCTCAGGAAGTCGTGCGCATTGATGGACGTACTCAATGCGTCAGCGGCACCCTGATTGCGGGATTGGGTGACTCACCCAACGCTGCCGCCCGTGCGCTGGATCCCAAAAAGCTGAAGAATTGGTATGACCTTGCCGTCATTGGCAAGTCGCGCGTGGCCGGCCGTGATGCAGTGATTGTGGCGCTGACGCCTCGTGATCAGCATCGCTACGGTTTCGAGCTGCATCTGGACAAGATGACCGGATTGCCGCTCAAGTCGTTGCTGTTGAACGATAAAGGTCAGTTGCTTGAGCGTTTTCAGTTCACCAGCCTCGACACTGATGAAATTCCGTCGGACAAGGATTTGCTGGCGGACGCCGATTGCAAGCCGATCAACATCGGCAACGACAAGGCTTCTGCAGCCAAGACCGTGCAGAACTGGCGTTCGGACTGGCTGCCGCCGGGCTTCGAGCTGACCAGCAGCAGTTCGCACAAGGATGCGCAGACCAAGACCCAGGTCAGCAGCCTGATGTATGACGATGGTCTGGCGCGTTTCTCGGTGTTCCTTGAACCCTTGAACGGTGCAACCGTCACCGACACCCGTACTCAGTTGGGCCCGACCGTCGCGGTATCCCGTCGCCTGACCACGCCGCAAGGTGAAATGATGGTCACGGTGGTCGGCGAAATTCCGATCGGCACCGCCGAACGAATCGCTCTATCGATGCGTAACAACGATGGCGCTGCGACCAGCAAGCAGTGAGCTGATTTCAGTCATTTCCACTTCGTCGTCGAGACGTCGAAATGTTTGCTGAGCATTTTCATTTGCAAAACCCCTGAAAATTTTTTATAGGTCAGAGCCTCACGGCTCTGGCCTTGTTTGTTGTTCCCGGAACAAAAATGCCGGTCTGTGGTTTCCGGTGTTCCTTTGCTCCATATCGCTTAACCCTGCTCGTCGTAACGGGAGCTGTATGTCGATACCAAGTTTGAAGTCTTATCTTTCCATCTTCGCCACCGTGCTGTTGCTCGGTCAGGCGGTCCCCGCTGCGCAAGCGGCCGATCTGCCTGATTTCACCCAGTTGGTCGAACAAGCGTCGCCCGCGGTGGTGAACATCAGTACCACGCAGAAACTGCCGGACCGTCGCGTGAATCAGCAGATGCCGGATCTGGAAGGCCTGCCACCGATGCTGCGTGAATTCTTCGAGCGTGGCATGCCGCCTCAGCAGCGCTCGCCGCGTGGCGACGGCCGCCAGCGTGAGGCGCAATCGCTGGGCTCGGGATTCATCATTTCGCCGGATGGCTACATCCTCACCAACAACCACGTGATCGCCGATGCCGACGAAATCCTCGTTCGTCTGGCTGACCGCAGTGAGATGAAAGCCAAGCTGGTCGGCACTGACCCCCGTTCCGACGTGGCCTTGCTGAAAATCGAAGGTAAGGATCTGCCGGTGCTCAAGCTCGGCAAATCCCAAGACCTGAAGGCCGGCCAGTGGGTGGTGGCAATCGGTTCGCCATTCGGCTTTGACCACACCGTGACCCAAGGCATCGTCAGCGCCGTCGGTCGTAGCCTGCCGAACGAAAACTATGTGCCGTTCATTCAGACCGACGTGCCGATCAACCCGGGCAACTCCGGTGGTCCGCTATTCAACCTGAACGGTGAAGTGGTCGGCATCAACTCGCAGATCTACACCCGCTCCGGTGGCTTCATGGGCGTGTCGTTCGCCATCCCGATCGACGTGGCGATGGATGTTTCCAACCAGCTCAAGAGCGGTGGCAAAGTCAGCCGTGGCTGGCTGGGCGTGGTCATTCAGGAAGTGAACAAGGACCTGGCCGAGTCGTTCGGCCTGGACAAGCCGGCCGGCGCCCTCGTTGCGCAGATCCAGGATGACGGTCCTGCGGCCAAGGGCGGCCTGCAGGTTGGCGACGTGATTCTGAGCATGAACGGTCAGCCGATCGTCATGTCCGCAGATCTGCCGCATCTGGTCGGCGCGCTGAAGGCTGGCGCAAAAGCCAATCTGGAAGTGATTCGTGAAGGCAAGCGCAAGAACGTCGAGTTGACCGTCGGCGCGATCCCGGACGAAGACAAAGAGCTGGACGCGCTGCCGAAATCCGGCGCTGAAAGCAGCAGCAACCGTCTCGGTGTTGCGGTCGGTGAACTGACCGCCGAGCAGAAGAGAACCTACGACCTCAAAGGTGGTGTGGTGATCAAGGAAGTGCAGGACGGTCCTGCGGCCCTGATCGGTCTGCAACCGGGTGATGTGATCACGCACCTGAACAACCAGGCCATCGGCTCGGCCAAGGAGTTCACAGACATCGCCAAAGCGTTGCCGAAGAACCGTTCTGTGTCGATGCGCGTGCTGCGTCAGGGCCGTGCCAGCTTCATCACCTTCAAACTGGCTGAATAAGCCAGCAGCAAGGTAAAAAAGAAACCGCCTCGAAAGAGGCGGTTTTTTTATGTCTACCGCTTCTGTCTTGCTGGAAAACTCAGCCCATCATGTCCTTGACCATGCGCTCCTGCTCCATCAGTTCGCGCTGGCGGGCATCGATGCGCGAGGACAGCGGGAAGTTGTTGCCGGCCTTGCGCTTGGCGAAGTCCAGCTGCTGAATGGCCTGACGGTAATCGCCGACCAGTGCGAAGTACTCGGCGCGCGCCTGATGCAGACCGATGATATTGCCCGACAGGCCGCGAGTTTCGGCAACCTGGTACCAGACGTCCGGATCATCCGGGCGGGATTTGAGCAAACTGTCTAACGCCTTCTCGGCATCGGCGGCGCGATTCTGTTTCAGCAGCAGATCGACCCGCACCTGATTCAACGGATAGTTGCCCGGGAACTGCGTGAGCATGCGGTCGACCCGCGATTGCGCATCAGGCAGACGATTATTGGTAATGTCCAGATCGACCTGAGCGAGGTTGTAAATGATCTCGTTCGGCGACTTGGCCAACAACTGCTTCAGGTTCTCTCGCGCTTCGTTGAGCTGGCCGCCCTTGATTTGCGCGATGGCCAGGCCGTAACGCGCGACATCGTTTTTCGGGTTTTCATCGAGCAGGGCGCGGAAACGCTTGGCGCCCAGCCCCGGGGTTTCTTCGTAGATCAACTGCACCCGCGCGCGGATCAACTGGTAGCGCATGCTGTCTTCAATGCCGCCCGGTTTCGCCTGCTCGGCGCGGTTGCGAGTGTCAGCGATACGCGATTCGGTGACCGGGTGAGTCAGGAGGAATTCCGGCGGCTTGGCGTCGAAGCGGTACTGGCGCATCAGGCGTTCGAACATGGTCGGCATCGAACGCGGGTCGTAGCCGGCCTTTTCCAGGTTGAGGATGCCGATGCGATCCGCTTCTTGTTCGTTTTGTCGCGAGAAGCGCCGTTGTTCCTGCAACGCCGCAGCCTGGGTGCCAGCGATGGTGGCGATGCCGGCATCACCGCCGCCGGCCGCCGCAATGACAATGCCGGCCAGCAACGCGGCCATCATCGGCACCTGCATTCTTTGTGAGGCTTCCACCCCGCGAGCAAAGTGACGTTGCGACAAATGCGCCAATTCGTGGGCGAGCACCGAGGCGTATTCACCTTCGGTTTGCGCATTGAGGAACAGGCCGCCGTTGACCCCGACTACGCCGCCCGGTGCAGCGAAGGCGTTGAGTTGCGGGCTGTTGATCAGGATGAATTCCAGACGTCGGTCGGAGACCTGGCTGGTCTCCACCAGTTTATAGACGCTGGATTCGACGTAATCCTTGAGTTGCGGATCGTTGAGCTGGGAAACCTGACTGCGCAGCATGGCCAGCCAGGCACGGCCGAGCTGGTATTCCTGTTGCGGCGAGACAATGGCAGAGCTGGCGTCGCCGAGTGACGGCAGATCGTCGGCAAAGCCTGGTGAGGCGAGCAGGCAAGCGAGCGTCAGCAGGGTAGGGCGCAGAAAAGTCATGCACAAAGCCTTGGAGGACAAAGACCTTACTGTAGCCGGACACCGAAGCCGCGACCAGATATTCTAGGCAGCTCGACAACCCGAACCGGAGTGACGCAATGACTGACGCTGTAGCCCACGACGTGGAACTGGACGCCAGTGGCCTGAACTGTCCGTTGCCGTTGCTAAAGGCAAAAATGGAGCTCAATAAACTGCAAAGCGGCGCTGTACTCAAGGTCATCGCTACCGATGCCGGCTCGCAACGCGACTTCCGCACCTTTGCCAAATTGGCCGGTCATGCGCTGTTGCGCGAAGAAGACGAGGCTGGCGTCTACCGTTACTGGTTGAAAAAAGCCTGACGCGAGCGCGTTAACAATCGAAGGGATTATTGATGTTCAAAGTGTTACGCGACTGGATTCAGCGCTACTTCTCCGATGAAGAAGCCGTGGTGCTGGCAGTGCTGCTGTTTCTCGCCTTCACCGCCGTGCTCACCCTCGGCGGCATGCTTGCGCCGGTGTTGGCGGGCATGGTGCTGGCGTATCTGATGCAGGGCCTGGTGGTGACGCTCGAGCGGCTGCGCGTGCCGGGCGGCGTGGCGGTGGGGCTGGTGTTTGCGCTGTTCATGGGCGCGCTGATGCTGTTTATCGTCGTGGTCCTGCCGCTGTTATGGCATCAATTGATCACGCTGTTCAACGAGTTGCCAGGCATGCTCGCCAAGTGGCAATCGCTGCTACTTCTATTACCGGAGCGCTATCCGCATCTGGTGTCTGACGAGCAGGTCTTGCAAGCAATCGAGGCGGCGCGGGGCGAGATTGGCAAGTTCGGTCAGTGGGCACTGACTTTCTCGTTGTCGAGTTTGCCACTGCTGGTGAACATCATGATCTACCTGGTGCTGGTGCCGATTCTGGTGTTCTTCTTCCTCAAGGATCGGGCGATGATCGGTGAGTGGGTGCGCGGCTATCTGCCTCGCGAGCGCGCCCTGATTACCCGTGTCGCCCAGGAAATGAACCGGCAGATCGCCAATTACATTCGGGGCAAAGGCATCGAGATTGTGATTTGTGGCGGCGTGACCTACATCGCCTTCATTGCGTTGGGCCTGAACTACGCGGCGCTGTTGGCGTTGCTGGTGGGGTTGTCAGTGGTGGTGCCGTATGTCGGTGCAGTAGTGGTGACCGTGCCGGTGCTGCTGATTGCGCTGTTCCAGTGGGGCTGGAGCGATCAGTTCATCTACCTGATGGCGGTCTACGGAATCATCCAGACGCTGGACGGCAACGTGCTGGTGCCGTTGCTGTTTTCGGAAGCAGTGAATCTGCATCCGGTGGCAATCATCTGCGCGGTGTTGTTGTTTGGCGGGTTGTGGGGATTCTGGGGTGTGTTCTTTGCGATCCCGCTGGCGACGCTGTTCAAGGCTGTGCTGGATGCGTGGCCGCGCAAGGAGCCGGTGGTGGCGCCGTTGCTTTAGCGGTTGATCCGGATTTTGCAGAGAGGCTATTCGCGAGCAGGCTCGCTTCCACAGTGATTACATTTCAATTGTGGGAGCGAGCCTGCTCGCGAAGGGGTCTTTAAAGACTCAACAGAACCATCAGGCTTTATTCAGAGCCTCAGCCGCCGCGAGCACTGCATCAACATGCCCCGGCACTTTCACACCACGCCACTCCTGACGCAGCACACCGTCCTTATCAATCAGGAAAGTGCTGCGATCAACGCCCAGGTATTCCTTGCCATACAGCTTCTTCAGCTTGATCACGTCGAACAGCTGGCAAACCGCTTCGTCCTTGTCACTGATCAGTTCGAAGGGGAATTCCTGTTTGCCTTTGAAGTTTTCGTGCGACTTCAAACTGTCGCGGGAAATGCCGAAGACTTCGGTGTTGGCAGCCTTGAACGCCGCATATTGATCGCGAAATCCCTGGCCCTGAGTGGTGCATCCCGGGGTGCTGTCCTTCGGGTAGAAGTAGATCACCACTTGCTTGCCCTTGAGTTCGGACAGGCTGACGGTCTGCCCGCTGGTCGCAGGCGCGGTGAAATCCGCAACCGGTTGGTCGATGACAACGGCCATGAAAGCTTCCTTACATTGGGTTTTGTGGGCGCCAAGGCTCGATCAGCGCATCCAGATTCATCGCGTCGGCGAAGTCGAGGAATTGATCGCGCAGCCAACTGATCTGGGTACCGGCCGGCAGGGTCACGGTGAACGTGGCGTTGAGCATGGTGCCGCCGGTCTGTGGCGCCTGATAGGTGTCGCAGGTGAGGTTTTCCAGTTCGACGTTGTGGTCCATGAAGAACTGGCACAGCTCATTGATGATGTCCGGGCGATACGCCGAGCTGACGTAAGCCACGTAAGGCAGAGCCTGTGGGCGATTTTCCAGAGCGGCGCTGCGCACCACGTTGACGGTGAAAGCGTGACGCTTGGCCAGCAATGGCAGGCTGCCTTCGAGGCGCGCGAGGGCGTCCCAGCTGCCGGAAATTTCCAGCACCAGGGCGCTGCACTCGCCGTGGCGGGTCAGGCGAGAGGTGACGACGGCGCAGCGGTTTTCATGGCTGGCGCGGCACAGGACGTTGGTCAGCTCCATGGGGTTGGCGCCGAGGGCACTGATGACAAGGAATTGTTCGCGAACTGTGGGGGTGGACATGCAGCATTCCTAAAGCGATGAGCGGTCGGTAGGTTGACGGGCGTTGGTGGCCGGGTGTGCCTGTTCTGGCGGTCCGTATAAAGAGCCCCGGCCAGCGTTCGCGGCTCGCTCCACTGTGCGGGAGCGCGTCGATGCGACGCAGGAACGGGGCCTGGGAGGCCGAAAGGGGAGGCTGAAACCCGGCGTACAAGCTGATCTGTACCGATCAAAGTCTGAAGGGTAGCGAAAAGCGGCGCCAAGGGGAATGGCGGCGGCGCAGTACTTCGCTTGTGCAAGCATCTTGGCGCCAGTACCATTACCGCTCTCTTTTTCCGGCAGGAGCGGTTTCATGATTGCGGGCAGTATGGTGGCACTGGTCACTCCCATGGATGCACAAGGGCGTCTTGACTGGGACAGCCTCAGCAAACTCGTGGACTTCCACCTCAAGAACGGCACCCATGCCATCGTCGCCGTCGGTACTACCGGCGAGTCGGCCACCCTTGATGTAGAAGAGCACATCGCCGTCATCAAAGCCGTGGTCAAACAGGTTGCCGGGCGCATCCCGGTCATCGCCGGCACCGGTGCCAACTCGACCCGCGAAGCCGTCGAGCTGACCCGCAATGCCAAGGCCGCCGGCGCCGATGCCTGCCTGCTGGTGGTTCCTTACTACAACAAGCCGACCCAGGAAGGCCTGTACCAGCACTTCAAGCACATCGCTGAAGCGGTCGACATTCCGCAGATTCTCTACAACGTTCCCGGCCGCACGTCCTGCGACATGCAGGCCGAGACGGTGATTCGCCTGTCCACCGTGCCGAACATCATCGGCATCAAGGAAGCCACCGGCGACCTCAAGCGCGCCAAAGCAATCATCGATGGCGTGAGCAAGGATTTCATCGTGCTGTCCGGCGATGATCCGACCGCTGTCGAGCTGATCCTGCTGGGCGGCAAAGGCAACATCTCGGTCACCGCCAACGTCGCCCCGCGCGAAATGGCTGACCTGTGCGAGGCCGCGCTGAAAGGCGACGCCGATACCGCACGCGCAATCAACGAAAAACTGATGCCGCTGCACAAGGACCTGTTCATCGAAGCCAACCCGATTCCGGTGAAGTGGGCTCTGGTAGAAATGGGCCTGATGCACGAAGGCATCCGCCTGCCACTGACCTGGCTGAGCACCCCTTGTCATGAAACGCTGCGCACGGCCCTGCGCCAGTGCAGCGTCCTGGTTTAATTGAGGAAGTACAACGCATGAAGCGAATGGCCGGACTTTCCGCACTTGCCTTGATTATCTCCAGCACCAGTGGCTGCGGATGGGTCTGGGGGCCGGAAGGTTATTTCCGCGACCGTGGAAGCGATTACCTGCAAGCGCAACAGACTGCACCGATGCAATTGCCTCCGGATGTAAGCACTGCCAAGCGTCTCGATCCGCTGTTGCCGATCCCGCGCAACGTGGCCGATGACACCGCGACGGGCGAATACATTGTTCCGCGTCCTCAACCGTTGTCGGCGGTTGCCGATGCCACGGATTATTCGCTGCAGAAGAGCGGTGATACGCGTTGGGTCGTGGCCCAGCACCCACCGGCCGAAGTCTGGCCAGTGGCGCTGCAGTTTTTCCAGGACAACGGTTTCCGTCTGGATGAACAGCGTCCGCAGACCGGTGAATTCACCACCACCTGGCAGCACTCCGACGAGTTGTCCGCTTCGATGGCCAAGCGCCTGAGCGCGGCCGGTATCGCCAGCGATAGCGAGACCCGCGTGCGTGTACGCATCGAGCCGGGCGTGCAGCGCAACACCAGTGAAATCTACGTGGTCAGCGCCGAACGTCCTGCCGGCAGCACTGCCGACGTGGCCTTCACCAACCGTTCGGTCAACACTGGCCTGGACGCTGCGCTGGTCGACGACATGCTCGCGAGCATGAGCCGTACTTCCGAGAAGGGCGGTTCGGTGTCGATGCTGGCCTCGCGTGATTTCGATGCGCCGAGCCGCGTCAGCCTCAGCGAAGACGGTAGCGGCAACCCGGTGTTGAACGTCGGTACCGATCTGGATCGCGCCTGGTCGAGCGTCGGCCGTGCGCTGGAACAGGGCGAATGGCGCGTTGAAGACATCAACCGCAGTCTGGGCCTGTACTACATCAACCTGGCCGAAAAAGCCGAAAAGAAAGACGACAAGCCTGGCTTCCTCAGCAGTCTGTTCGGCAGCGCGCCGAGCAAGGAAGAAGTCGAAGCCCGCGCCGAGCGTTATCAGGTTCGCCTGAGCAAGGTGGGCGAGAACATCCAGGTCACCGTCGAAAAGAACATCAACACCGTCGCACCGGCCGATGTCGCGCGTAAAGTGTTGAGCGTGATTCAGGACAACCTGGGCTGATCCGATATGCGTTTTGCCGTTCTCGGCAGCGGTAGCCAAGGGAACGGCACGCTGATCGCCAGTGCTGATACGTACGTGCTGGTGGATTGTGGTTTTTCCCTGCGGGAAACCGAAAGACGTCTGTTGCGCCTGGGTGTGCACCCGGCGCAACTGAGCGCGATACTTGTGACCCACGAACATGCCGACCACGTGCATGGCGTGGGTTTGCTGTCTCGGCGCTACAATCTGCCGGTCTACCTCAGTCGCGGCACGCTGCGCGGGATGCGCAAACCGCTGGAACCGGCGGGCTTTCTGGCCGGCGGCGAGCAACTGCAGATTGGCGCACTGAACGTCGGGGTCATTGCCGTGGCCCATGACGCGCAAGAGCCGACCCAGTACGTTTTCAGCGATCAGGAACAGCGGCGCTTCGGCCTGCTGACCGACCTGGGATCGTTCTGCGAGCGGGTGCTGGACGGCTATCGGGACCTCGATGCATTGATGATCGAGTCGAACCATTGCCGCGATATGCTGGCCCGTGGTCACTACCCGTACTTTCTCAAGCAGCGGGTGGGCGGCGAACGCGGACATCTGAACAACCATCAGGCGGCATTCCTGGTGGCCGAGTTGGGCTGGCAGGGCTTGCAACACCTGGTCCTGGCCCATCTGAGCAGCAAGAACAACCTGCCGCAGCTGGCCCGGCAATGTTTTGTCGACACCCTCGGGTGCGACCCGGACTGGCTGCAACTGGCCGATCAAGATTCAGGGCTCGACTGGCGTCACATCGCCTAGCCCACCTACTTAGCAAGCGGAGCCCATCATGGAAAAACGTGAAGAACTCTACCGCGGCAAAGCCAAATCGGTTTACAAGACCGACGACGCTGACCGCTTGATCCTGCTGTTTCGCAACGACACTTCGGCGTTCGACGGCAAGCGCATCGAACAGCTTGATCGCAAAGGTATGGTGAACAACAAGTTCAATGCCTTCATCATGCAGAAGCTCGAAGCGGCCGGCGTGCCGACCCAGTTCGACAAACTGCTGGGCGACAACGAATGCCTGGTGAAAAAGCTCGACATGATCCCGGTCGAGTGCGTCGTGCGTAACTACGCCGCCGGCAGCCTGGTCAAGCGTCTGGGCGTCGAGGAGGGCATGAAGCTCAACCCGTACACCTTCGAACTGTTCTTGAAGGACGACGCCAAGGGCGACCCGTTCATCAACGAATCTCACGTCGTGGCATTCGGTTGGGGCACCGCCGAGCAACTGGCACGCATGAAAGAACTGTCGCTCAAGGTCAACGAAGTCCTGAGCAAACTGTTCGACGACGCCGGCCTGCTGCTGGTCGACTTCAAGCTTGAATTCGGCGTGTTCAGCGACGGCTCCATCGTCCTTGGCGACGAGTTCAGCCCGGACGGCTGCCGTCTGTGGGACAAGGACACCAAGAAGAAGATGGACAAGGACCGCTTCCGCCAGGGCCTCGGTGATGTCATCGAAGCCTACGAAGAAGTCGCCGCTCGTCTGGGCGTACCGCTTTAATCGACGCAAGCATCTGATAGCACGGAAAAAATTTCGTTTGGGGGGTTCGCAACCAACGAAAGTGTTGTTATGATGCGCGCCGTTGGAGAGATGCCAGAGTGGCCGAATGGGACGGATTCGAAATCCGTTGTACCTTCACCGGTACCTAGGGTTCGAATCCCTATCTCTCCGCCATTATTGAACAAGACTAAGCCCCCGTAATCATTGCTGATTACGGGGGCTTTTTCGTTTCTGGCGTTTTGTTCGTTACGCTTTTCGGGTACAACCTGCCGACTGCATAAAGGAACAGCTCGATGAGTGAAGTTCAGCCGTTGGCGGGTGATGACGATGCTAGGTCGCAGGCCGTGAGTCTGCGCGAGGCGTTCTGGTTCTGGTTGAAGCTGGGCTTTATCAGTTTCGGCGGGCCGGCCGGGCAGATTTCGATCATGCACCAGGAGCTGGTCGAGCGGCGGCGCTGGATTTCCGAGCGGCGTTTTCTGCATGCCTTGAACTATTGCATGTTACTGCCCGGGCCTGAGGCGCAGCAGTTGGCGACCTACATTGGCTGGTTGATGCATCGAAGCTGGGGCGGGATTGTGGCCGGGGCGTTGTTCGTGTTGCCTTCGCTGTTCATCCTGATTTTCCTGTCGTGGCTCTATATCGCCTTCGGTGAAGTGCCGGTGGTGGCCGGGCTGTTTTACGGGATCAAGCCTGCGGTGACGGCCATCGTCGTGCAGGCGGCGCATCGCATCGGTTCGCGGGCGCTGAAGAACAATTGGCTGTGGGCGATTGCGGCGGCATCGTTTACGGCGATTTTTGCGTTCAATGTGCCGTTCCCGTTGATCGTGCTGGGTGCGGCGGTGATTGGCTATTTCGGCGGTCGCCTGGCACCGGAGAAATTCACGGCCGGCGGACATAATGCGGCGAAGAAGTCTTTCGGCCCAGCGTTGATCGACGACGATACGCCAACTCCGGCCCATGCCCGTTTCAGCTGGACGAAACTGGCCACGCTCGCCGTGATTGGCGCCGCGCTGTGGGCGTTGCCGATGGGCGTGTTGACCGCGCTATTCGGCTGGCAGGGCACGTTGACGCAGATGAGCTGGTTCTTCACCAAGGCAGCGCTGCTCACCTTCGGTGGAGCTTATGCGGTGCTGCCCTATGTCTATCAAGGTGCGGTCGGTCACTACGGCTGGCTGACCCCG